>NZ_CP127114.1:4800000-5654285 GCF_030263955.1 Pseudomonas sp. M2(2023) | reverse complement strand
AGGCGACGAGTTGCGCGTCTATGCGCCTAACCGTTTCGTTCTCGATTGGGTCAATGAAAAGTACCTGGGTCGTTTGCTCGAGCTGTTGGGCGAAAACGGCAGCGGCATTGCGCCTGCCCTTTCCTTGTTGATCGGCAGCCGTCGCAGCTCCGCGCCACGTGCCGCACCCAACGCGCCAGTAAGTGCTGCGGTGGCCGCCTCGCTGGCCCAGAGCCAGGCCCAGAGCCAGACACAGAAGGCAGTGCCGGCAGCGGTCGAACCCGTCGCCGTCGCGGCGGCCGAGCCTGTGCTGGTCGATGAACTGGCCGAGCCATCCTCGCGTGACAGCTTCGATGCCATGGCCGAGCCGGCTTCTGCGTCGGCCGGCAGTGCCCGGACCGAACAGCGCACCGTGCAGGTTGAAGGTGCGCTCAAACACACCAGTTACTTGAACCGCACCTTCACGTTCGACACCTTCGTCGAAGGTAAGTCGAACCAGCTGGCGCGCGCGGCTGCCTGGCAGGTGGCAGACAACCCCAAGCATGGTTACAACCCGCTCTTCCTTTATGGTGGTGTGGGCCTGGGTAAAACCCACCTCATGCATGCTGTGGGTAACCACCTGCTGAAGAAGAACCCGAACGCCAAGGTCGTGTACCTGCATTCGGAGCGCTTCGTCGCGGACATGGTCAAGGCGCTGCAGCTCAACGCCATCAACGAATTCAAGCGTTTCTACCGCTCGGTGGATGCGTTGCTGATCGACGATATCCAGTTCTTTGCCCGTAAAGAGCGCTCGCAGGAAGAGTTTTTCCACACCTTCAACGCCCTGCTCGAGGGTGGCCAGCAGGTAATCCTTACCTCTGACCGCTACCCCAAGGAGATCGAAGGCCTGGAAGAGCGTCTGAAGTCGCGCTTTGGTTGGGGCCTGACGGTGGCCGTCGAGCCACCAGAGCTGGAAACCCGCGTGGCGATCCTGATGAAGAAGGCCGACCAGGCCAAGGTCGAACTGCCGCATGACGCGGCCTTCTTCATTGCCCAGCGCATCCGTTCCAACGTCCGTGAACTGGAAGGCGCATTGAAGCGGGTGATCGCTCACTCGCACTTCATGGGCCGCGACATCACCATCGAACTGATTCGTGAGTCGCTCAAGGACCTGCTGGCGCTCCAGGACAAACTGGTAAGTGTGGATAACATTCAGCGTACCGTCGCCGAGTACTACAAGATCAAGATCTCCGATCTGTTGTCCAAGCGTCGTTCGCGTTCCGTGGCGCGTCCACGCCAGGTGGCCATGGCGCTGTCCAAGGAACTGACTAACCACAGTCTGCCGGAAATCGGCGACATGTTTGGTGGTCGCGACCATACGACCGTGCTGCACGCCTGCCGCAAGATCAACGAACTGAAGGAATCCGACGCGGACATCCGCGAGGACTACAAGAACCTGCTGCGGACGCTGACGACCTGATGGCCGTCTGCGCAGCTAATTGAAGGCAAGGGACTAGACCATGCATTTCACCATTCAACGCGAAGCCCTGTTGAAACCCCTGCAACTGGTCGCCGGTGTCGTCGAGCGCCGTCAGACCTTGCCGGTCCTGTCCAACGTATTGCTGGTCGTGCAAGGCCAGCAACTGTCGTTGACCGGTACCGACCTGGAAGTCGAACTGGTAGGCCGCGTGCAACTGGAAGAGCCGGCCGAGCCTGGCGAAATCACTGTCCCGGCCCGCAAGCTGATGGACATTTGCAAAAGCCTGCCGAACGACGCCCTGATCGATATCAAGGTCGACGAGCAGAAACTGTTGGTCAAGGCCGGCCGTAGCCGCTTTACCCTGTCGACCCTGCCAGCCAATGACTTCCCGACCGTGGAAGAAGGCCCGGGCTCGCTGACCTGCAATCTGGAACAGAGCAAGCTGCGCCGCCTGATCGAGCGCACCAGTTTCGCCATGGCCCAGCAGGATGTGCGCTACTACCTCAACGGCATGCTGCTGGAGGTTTCCCGCAACACCCTGCGAGCTGTGTCCACTGACGGTCACCGCCTGGCGCTGTGCTCCATGAGCGCACCGATCGAGCAGGATGATCGCCACCAGGTCATCGTGCCACGCAAAGGTATCCTCGAACTGGCACGCCTGCTGACCGATCCGGAAGGCATGGTCAGCATCGTCCTGGGCCAGCACCACATCCGTGCTACAACCGGTGAGTTCACCTTTACTTCCAAGCTGGTGGACGGCAAGTTCCCGGACTACGAGCGCGTACTGCCCAAGGGCGGTGACAAGCTGGTGGTCGGCGACCGTCAGGCGCTGCGTGAAGCCTTCAGCCGTACTGCGATTCTTTCCAACGAAAAGTACCGCGGTATCCGCCTGCAACTGGCTGCTGGCCAACTGAAGATCCAGGCCAACAACCCCGAGCAGGAAGAAGCTGAAGAAGAAATCAGCGTGGACTACGAAGGTAGCTCGCTGGAAATCGGCTTCAACGTCAGCTACCTGCTGGACGTGCTGGGCGTAATGACTACCGAGCAAGTTCGTCTGATCCTGTCCGATTCCAACAGCAGTGCCCTGCTGCAGGAAGCTGGCAATGACGATTCTTCCTACGTTGTCATGCCAATGCGTCTGTAACCCGTAGCAGGCGAAATGTCTCTTCGACGTATCATGGTCACCGCGGTGCGCAACTTGCACCCGGTGACACTCTCACCGTCCCCCCGCATCAACATCCTTTACGGCGCCAACGGCAGCGGCAAAACCAGCGTGCTTGAGGCCGTGCACCTGCTCGGGCTGGCGCGCTCGTTCCGCAGCACCCGCCTGAACCCGGTTATCCAGTACGAACAACCGGCCTGTACCGTGTTCGGCGAAGTGCAATTGGCCGAGGGTGGCAGCAGTAACCTGGGTGTATCCCGGGAGCGGCAGGGGGAGTTCACTATTCGCATCGATGGGCAGAATGCGCGGAGTGCGGCGCAACTGGCTGAATTGCTACCGCTCCAGCTCATCAATCCGGACAGTTTCCGCTTGTTGGAAGGCGCTCCGAAAATACGCCGCCAGTTCCTGGATTGGGGTGTGTTCCACGTGGAACCTCGTTTTCTGCCAGCTTGGCAACGGCTGCAGAAGGCACTGCGGCAGCGGAACTCATGGTTGCGGCATGGTACACTTGACCCAGCTTCGCAAGCCGCCTGGGACCGGGAATTGTGCCTGGCCAGTGCGGAAATAGATGAATACCGTCGCAACTACATCAAGGCCTTGAAGCCCGTCTTCGAGCGAACCCTGAGCGAACTGGTCGAGCTGGACGGGTTGACCCTTAGCTACTACCGAGGCTGGGACAAGGACCGGGAACTGCAAGAAGTACTCGCTTCCTCTCTCCTTCGCGATCAGCAGATGGGCCACACCCAGGCCGGTCCGCAGCGTGCTGATCTGCGTCTTCGTCTGGCTGCCAACAATGCAGCCGACATCCTGTCGCGTGGTCAGCAAAAGCTGGTGGTGTGCGCATTGCGCATTGCCCAAGGCCACCTCGTTAGTCAGGCTCGCCGCGGTCACTGTATTTATCTCGTGGATGACTTGCCGTCCGAACTGGACGACCAGCATCGCCGCGCGCTGTGTCGCTTGCTTGAAGAATTACGCTGCCAGGTGTTCATCACCTGTGTAGATCACGAATTACTGAGGGAAGGCTGGCAGACGGAAACGCCAGTTGCTTTGTTCCACGTGGAACAAGGCCGTATCACCCAGACCCACGACCATCGGGAGTGAATGCATGAGCGAAAATCAAACGTACGACTCCTCTAGCATCAAGGTGCTGAAAGGTTTGGATGCCGTGCGCAAGCGCCCCGGCATGTACATTGGCGACACCGATGATGGTAGCGGCCTGCACCACATGGTCTTCGAGGTGGTCGACAACTCGATCGACGAAGCCCTCGCCGGTCACTGCGATGACATCACCGTCATCATCCACCCGGACGAATCCATCAGTGTGCGCGACAACGGTCGCGGCATTCCGGTCGACGTGCATAAAGAAGAAGGCGTTTCCGCAGCCGAGGTCATCATGACCGTGCTGCACGCCGGCGGTAAGTTCGACGACAACTCCTACAAGGTATCCGGCGGTCTGCACGGCGTAGGTGTTTCTGTTGTGAACGCCCTGTCCGAGAAACTGGTACTGACCGTTCGTCGTAGCGGCAAGATCTGGGAACAGACCTACGTTCACGGTGTTCCACAGGCGCCGATGGCGGTTGTAGGTGACAGCGAAACCACCGGTACCCACATCCACTTCAAGCCTTCGGCTGAAACCTTCAAGAACATTCACTTCAGCTGGGACATCCTGGCCAAGCGTATCCGAGAGCTGTCCTTCCTCAACTCGGGCGTTGGCATCCTGCTAAAGGATGAACGTAGCGGTAAGGAAGAGTTCTTCAAGTACGAAGGCGGCCTGCGTGCGTTCGTCGAATACCTGAACACCAACAAGACCCCGGTCAACTCCCAGGTATTCCACTTCAACGTCCAGCGTGACGATGGCGTGGGTGTTGAAGTTGCCCTGCAGTGGAATGACAGCTTCAACGAAAACCTGTTGTGCTTCACCAACAACATTCCGCAGCGTGATGGCGGTACTCACTTGGTGGGCTTCCGTTCCTCGCTGACCCGTAGCCTGAACAGCTACATCGAACAGGAAGGCCTG
Organism: Pseudomonas sp. M2(2023); assembly: GCF_030263955.1. Lineage (NCBI taxonomy): Bacteria > Pseudomonadati > Pseudomonadota > Gammaproteobacteria > Pseudomonadales > Pseudomonadaceae > Pseudomonas > Pseudomonas sp. M2(2023). The sequence continues at coordinate 5,649,668 of NZ_CP127114.1, read as the reverse complement.
GCCAAGAAGAACAAGGTGGCGACCACTGGCGACGACGCCCGTGAAGGCCTGACCGCGATCATCTCGGTGAAGGTGCCGGACCCTAAGTTCAGCTCGCAGACCAAGGACAAGCTGGTCTCCTCGGAGGTGAAAACCGCCGTGGAACAGGAGATGAACAAGTACTTCGCCGACTTCCTGCTGGAAAACCCGAACGAGGCCAAGGCCGTCGTTGGCAAGATGATTGACGCTGCCCGTGCCCGTGAAGCGGCACGTAAAGCCCGTGAAATGACTCGCCGTAAAGGCGCGCTGGATATTGCCGGCCTGCCAGGCAAACTGGCGGACTGCCAGGAAAAGGACCCTGCCCTTTCCGAACTGTACCTGGTGGAGGGTGACTCCGCGGGTGGCTCGGCGAAGCAAGGCCGCAACCGTCGTACCCAGGCAATCCTGCCGTTGAAGGGTAAAATCCTCAACGTCGAGAAAGCGCGCTTCGACAAGATGATCTCGTCCCAGGAAGTTGGCACGCTGATCACTGCACTGGGCTGTGGTATCGGTCGCGAAGAGTACAACATCGACAAGCTGCGTTATCACAACATCATCATCATGACCGATGCTGACGTTGACGGTTCGCACATCCGTACCCTGCTGCTGACCTTCTTCTTCCGTCAGCTGCCGGAGCTGGTCGAGCGCGGCTACATCTACATTGCCCAGCCACCGCTGTACAAGGTGAAGAAAGGCAAGCAGGAGCAGTACATCAAGGACGACGAGGCCATGGAAGAGTACATGACCCAGTCGGCCCTGGAAGATGCCAGCCTGCATCTGGACGAGTCGGCACCAGCGGTTTCCGGTGTACAGCTGGAAGCATTGGTGAATGAATTCCGTAGTGTCATGAAGACACTCAAGCGTCTGTCGCGCTTGTACCCGGAAGAGCTGACCGAGCACTTCATCTACCTGCCGGAAGTCAGCCTGGAACAGCTGGGTGACCATGCTGTGATGCAAGCCTGGCTGGCCCAGTTCCAGGAGCGCCTGAACAACAGCCAGAAGTCCGGCCTGGTTTACAAAGCCAGCCTGCGCGAAGACAAAGAGCGCAACGTATGGTTGCCAGAAGTGGAAGTTACCTCCCACGGCCTGGCCAGCTACGTGACTTTCAACCGGGACTTCTTCGGCAGCAATGACTACCGTACCGTAGTCAACATTGGTGCCAAGCTGTCCAGCTTGTTGGGCGAAGGTGCTTATGTGCAGCGAGGTGAGCGCCGCAAGGCAATTGTCGAGTTCAAGGAAGGCCTGGATTGGCTGATGAACGAAACCACCAAGCGCCACACCATCCAGCGATACAAAGGGCTGGGCGAGATGAACCCTGAGCAGCTGTGGGAAACCACCATGGACCCGACCGTCCGCCGTATGCTCAAGGTCACCATCGAGGATGCGATCGCTGCCGACCAGATCTTCAACACCCTGATGGGTGATGCGGTCGAGCCGCGTCGTGACTTCATCGAAAGCAACGCGCTGTCGGTATCGAACCTGGACTTCTGATCCGGTGTAGGTTCACAGAAAAGCTGCACGTTTTCACAAATAGATGACCGGCCGGGCCCAAATCTTGGTCTCCGTCGGTCACCATCAAGCCCGCATTAGCGGGCTTTTTTTTGCTTCCAATTCCTGTGGGCACCCTGCCCCCCCAACGGCTGGTCTGAGGCTGGCCGCCTGCGTATGGATGGTGGGAAGGAAGATCAGGCCGAAGGGCTCGGTGGATGAATCTGTAAGGGAGTAGCGAATCGAGCAAGTCTTTAATAGTGCACCGGGATACAAGCAGATTAATTAAATCTGCCTGTATTAATTTAATACATAACAAGAAACTGTAAGAAACACCAAATTGGCTAGTTGGATTAAATGTAGATTTCAACGGAGTGTTGGAATAAGATCTATGACCACATTTTGTAGCTTCCAGATCGGATATATACGCGAATCAGACAGTTGAAGAAAAAACCTAAGATCAAATAGAAACTGCTGGTGCGCTGACAAGCATCTTGCTTAGAAAGAAAGAGATCAAGGCGATCTCCGGAAATTCTGATTAGTCATTAAATTCAGACCATTCCAGCAGAAAGTGGAGGCCCAAATGTAGAAAAACGCGACCAAAACCGAGAGGTTCTGACCGCGCTTAGCGAAGCGGACTTGCGATGTGAGAAACCGCAATGTCTGCTTTTTCGAAGCCCCTGTCAATCCTCTCCCATCTTTTCGACCTTAGCGAGGCTACTCGACGGCACAGTGTTGCCTGTCGAAAGGCCTCACTTCGCCTGCCCTCCGCCTTGATTTTTTGGCGCAGCGACGGCGCTCGTTTCGAGATTTTCGGAGGTGTTTCATGACAGTACGAAAGGTGGTCACGCGTCGGTCTAACCACTACCGCGGCTACTTCCCATCGCTCAAAAATAAACTGCCTGTGCCCTGGGAGTCCCAGCTCGAAGGCGCGTTTTATCGGCTTCTTGAGCTGTCTCCTGCGGTCATCGGCTACGTCCCGCAGCCCAGTGAGGAGCGTATTCCATCGCTCCAGGGCTATTTCAAATACTACCCGGACGTACAGGTTTTCCTCGCGGATGGGCGCGAGTGGTGGTTTGAAGTGAAACCTCACGAACGACTGAAGATAGCCAGTGTCAGGCAGCGACTGGATGCCGCTGAGCGCTACTTCAACGCCACCGCTCGTAACTTTTCGGTGGTCACTGAAAGGTTAATTGAAGCTGAGCCCCTGGCTACCAATCTTCGAAGGCTGATGTATCACCGGCGCGGTCCAGAGCTTTCGCATCAGGCGTTGGAGGAGGTAATGGTGGTCTTCAACAAATGGCCGCCTATGACCGTTGCAGATTTGCTCTGCGTGGTTGGTGAGAGGAAAGCCTGGCGCTTGTTAGGCCTTGGGGTGGTGGGCATTGACCTTGATAGGTCAATTGACACTGACTCCCCGGTCTTCCTGCAGGGGGGGCACCGTCATGCAAACCTTTTCCCTTAGGGTGAAATTGGTCGTCATCGTTCGTGGCGTACTGATGGTGCTTGAGAAGAGGCTTATCGACCGGAAGCTGCTCTTCTTCGATGAGCTTGGTGAGCCCACGAAGCTATCCGAGAAGGAATTCTATGAGGCCTACGAGAAGCGCGAGATCGAGATCTCCGCTGATCAGCCTTATCTCGGGAAGGTTCCGTATGTACGGAACATCCCTCCAGACATCTCATGCTTCCCCAAAAAACATGGGGATGAAGCATTGCGCCGACGCAAGTATCTGGACGACTTAACTAAGCGCGGTAAATACAAGCTGCCGAGTGACGAAGACATGATCAAGACACTTAGAGATATCGCCAAAAAGATTGGGGATGCATGCGCACCCTCGGTTTCCACCATTCGACGCTGGGCCTCTAAATACATTGGCCAGAACGTAGTAAAGCTCATCCCTCAGCATGCCAAAAAGGGCCGGGCTCCCGCGATCAAGGGTGAGCTTGAAGCAATTCTTGAAGGGGTGATCAATGAGACCTACCTGCAAGACACGATTCCTGCGGTCAGCGTGGTCGTTTCAGAGTTCGAGGATCAGATTAAACAGAGGAACAAAAGTCGTTTGCCCTCGGATCAGCTCAAGATCCCAAGCGGAATGACTGTCCGAAGGTACATCGCCAAGCTGGATCCGTACCTTGTGGATAAGGAGAGGCTTGGAAAATACGCAGCAGACAAAAAGCACCGCGTTGCGGCGGGTGTCCTACGTGTCCATGAGATTCTGGAACGGTGGGAGATTGATCACACGCTATTGGACGTACAGCTTGTGGATGAAACCTCGGGGTTGTGTATTGGGCGCCCCTATCTGACGATCGTCCTGGACCGCTTCTCTCGTATGGTGATGGGATATCTGCTTCACCTGTCGGCGCCAAATACGGAAACCGTGCTTCGTGTGATCGAACGCTCAATCCGTCCAAAGGCTGAACTGCTGAAGCGTTTTCCTAAAGTGAGAAATGAATGGTGGGCACGTGGGCTGCCGGCTCGCATCGTCCCAGACAACGCGGCGGAATTTCACGCGGGTGATCTCATCATGGGGTTCAACGAGTTGGGTATCGAGATCATGTATCCCGCGTCCAGGGCCCCTCAAAGGAAAGGTGCCGTCGAACGCTTTTTCAGCACACAGAACCTGGGGCTTATCCACAACCTCCCGGGTACCACCTTCTCGAATATCCAGCAGCGTGGCGATTACGACTCGGAAAAGAATGCATGCTTCACGCTCGCTCAATTGGAAGCGGTGGTAGTGAAATGGATCGTCGATGGTTACCACCAGACTCCTCATCGGGGGCTGTCCAACAGGACACCGGCTCAAGTCTGGGGGACTAGCGAAGCGAACCATGTCATCAGCCTTCCCGTCGACCTGGATTCGTTGGAGTGCATTCTGGCCAAGCGGGCCTCGGTGAAGGTTCACCATTACGGCATCGAGGTTGCCAAAGTGGGCTACCACTCTACGGAACTTGCTGAGCTCCGTATGCGTTTGGCAGACGGAGAAAAGGTAAACGTCCGCTATCGAGACGAAGCCGGGCACGTTTGGGTTCACGACCGCTTCAGAAACTTGTTCTTCAAAGTGCCCGCCAAAGATGAGCGAATGGCCGGTAAGAGCAGGGAGGTGTGGAAGGCTGCCGAGAAAGCGCTTCGAGAAAAATACAATGAGCAGCCTAGCTTCGAGGCTACGCACAGGTGCTACCAGGAAATTATGGAGGATGCAGACGAGGCCCGCCGTTCGCAGACGCTCAGAAAACGGCGCGCAGCTGCCATAGCGAAAATTGACAAGGAGGGTCGAGTGACCGAAAACACGCCTCCACCCAAGGTACTCGCTGAAGTGGAATGGACTGGTGACTCTATTCCTAACATTCCGCCAGCAGCCTTCAAGGTTTCGGTTCGTCGCCCTGCTGGGAGTTCTAAGCCATGAACGCCATCGATCTTTATGAGTGCTATGAGCATGGTGAATACAGCTTTACGCTCCGCGATCGTTTTATTCACAGCCCTCAAGTCGAGCGAGCGTTGACGCGACTAGGCGATATCCACGGCGATAGTCGGCGTACCAGAGCAAGTAAAGGGTTGCTGATCCAAGGTCCAAGCGGTGTGGGCAAGAGCACATTGGTCAAGGAGTACATTCGGTCACTGGAGGAATCGGAGAGCCATGACCCACAGAAGCGGGCAGTTCTGTTCGTTGAGATGCCTTCGTCACCTACGAAGAAGAACCTGGCAGCAGCCATTTTGGCGGAGTTGAAGGACCCCTTCGCTGAGGCACGAGGACATTCGGCTGAGGTTAAATTTGCACGTGTAGTCCTGCTGCTGAAGAACCTTGGCGTGGAGATGTTGGTCCTCGATGAGGCGCAGCATCTGGTCGATTATCGTCGTAACGGTGCGTATGAGGCAGCAGACTGGATCAAGAGTCTGATGAATGAAACCAGTATCGCTTTTGTTCTGATTGGGCTGAAGCGCACCGAAAATCTCCTGCTAGCAAACGAGCAACTGCGACGCAGGTTTTCGGCCACGGTGGCATTCGATCGCTTCACCTTCTCCGCTAATGCGTCTCTTCATTTCGTGATGTTGTTGCAGGCAATCGAGGGCGAACTGCCTATTCAAACCATCAGTTTTGTTGAGCCAGCGATGATTAGACGCTTTTACCTGGCTTCCTATGGATTGATCGACTACCTCATAAAGATTGTGGACAGGGCTGTTTGGCTGGTTCAAGTCCAGGACCTTGCCGGGATTGAACTTCCGGTGCTTGCCCAGGCTTTTGAGGACGAGGTTTGGAGCTACGCCACCGAGGAGCGAAACCCCTTCAGTGCGAGCTTCAATTTCCAGCCTCTGTTCGGCAAGCGGGAGCCGTTTGAGACGTTCGAAGAGAGCAATACCTGACGGCCAAGGGCCGGGCTTATCAGCCCGGCTCTACTCCCCTGATTTTTATGTCTTCGATTTTATGGATGTGTAGGAATGTTTGGTCTTTTAATCAACCCACGACCACACCACGACGAAAGTCTTTTGGGGTACCTACAGCGCTTGGCGAAAGCCAACGGATTACCCAGAAAGGAACTGCTCACAGCCTTTGCACGAGCCGACGAGACTGATGTTGCGGACTGGCTGCAGATGATGGAAGGACCACTGAGCTGGCCTACGGTCGCTGCTGAGTTTCGTGATCCTAGGCCCAAGGGGGTCAAGTTATGGACGACTCATCACGCGCGGTACTGTCCGATCTGTTTGGGTGAGGCCGGTTATTGGAGAGAAAGCTGGGGCTTGACGCTGGTTACGACGTGTTCTGTCCACGGCACTGAACTCCATGGACGGTGCCCCAACTGTTTGAAGGAAACCGATCCAAGCGCGATGAGTGCGAATTGTTGCCAAGCGTGTGGCACCTCTTTGTGCGGGACCAATTTTGAGATCGCGCCTGCGAGTGATACAGCCGCCTGGCTCACCTCTGGCTTTGAAGATAGGTTTTACGCCGACTCGTTGCCTGCTGACGCGGGATTGGCTGCCCTCACCTACGGACAGTTTCACGAGTTGTCATCGCGTCTCGCTGTCAGAAGTTTGCCTACGGAAAGAACCCAGCCGCTGAAGGTTGCTGATTCGGGTTCGCTAGAGATATCGCGGCTTATGGCAAACGCGGCGGGCGTGGTTCTCATGAACTGGCCTCTCGCATTCAGAGAACTGCTGAGTGGCCTCAAGGCAGTCCATTCCGATAACGAACATTGGACGCTCAGCAGATCGTTCGGCCCGATATACCAAGACATCCACCGTGATCTGGATGACCCTTGTTTTGACTTTCTTCGTCGAGAGTTCGAATCATTTCTGCAGCATGCGTGGGAAGCACCGTTAGCGAAGCGAAATCGCAATTTGAGTGTGGAGACGATTGAGAGACATCGTTGGGTGTCCTTCGCTTCGGCTGCTGAAGCTTGTGGTCTCGGGGTATCAGTCGTAAAACGCCTTCATCAGCAGGGGCAAATCGCCTATCGGGAGAAGCCCCATGAAGATCGTATTTTTACGGTCGTGGACCTGGATCAGTTGAAGGTAATCTCGCAGCAAATCCAGGGCGCGGTTGATATGAAACAAACCGTGAATTTGCTAAGCCTCTGTCACACGCGGGTTAGGCAGCTGCTGGCTGCTGGCACCCTCCAGTTCTTTGGTGGAGAACCGCGCCCAGGCGAAAGGTGGCTCATTGACCGCCGCTCGATCAACGAAATGATTGATGAGAAGCTGCCCACCAGCACTGACCAGAGTCTGGTGACGATCAACTACTTGGCCAAACATTCTCTGCCCAAGGGCGGTGGGCTGATCGAGTTAATTCAGGCAATCCGTGCAGGTGAACTTCGTGCCTACCGACAGGCCGAGACTGGCCCGGTTGGCGTGGGGGCGTGGTTACTCAAGGCGCAAGAGTTTGCATCGTGGCAACAAGCCCGAACAGGGGGCAAGGGCTTAACCCTACCCGGTTTATCAGTGGTCAAAGCAGCTGCGCTATTGGGTGTCAAAGAAGAATGCGCTTACGCGTTTGTTCGGCTTGGCCTGCTTTGGAGCACCAACGTCGAACACGGCAGGCGTACGCAACTGGTGGTTAAGCCCCAAGCCATCGATAGATTCAGGCGAGGCTACATTTTGGGACCGGAGATCGCTGTGTACCTGGGAACGTCGACCAAGGAAGCGTTCAAACTCCTTTGGGAGGCCAGGTTTCGCCCTGTTGCGGGGCCATCCATTCCAAACGCGGCTTGCCGGCAGTATGTTTGGGTGAGAAGCAAAAAGCTGATCGATTACCTCGCAAGTGAAGCCGCCCAGATCGACGATCCTGAAGCCATCACGTTTTTATCCACACCGATCGCTCAGCCTCGTGATTGCCGATTCAGGCATGTGGGATCAAGATAGTTAGCACGCTTCCTTTCTTGATTGCTAAAATCATCGAACCCATTTTGGAGAATCTTATGTCCCGTCTCGCTGAATTCCGCCTGCTCGAACAACAGCTCGCAGCCCAACTGGCAGAGCTGGAAGCGCTGAAAAATGACTCTGCCCTGAAGCAGGAAATGGAATTTGAAACGAAGCTGCGCAGTTTGCTCAACGAGTACGGCTACGGTCTGCGCCAAGTGGTGATGATCCTCGATCCGCAAGCGGTGCCTCCAGCTTCGAATGCCCCAAAGGCACTTCGGAAAGCACGCGTGGTGAAGGTCTACAAGAATCCGCACAGCGGTGAGATCGTTGAAACCAAGGGTGGTAATCAGCGCACACTCAAGGCCTGGAAAGACGAGTATGGCGCTGAGGTAGTAGAGTCTTGGCTCGCCAACTGATTGCACTGCAGGCGGCTTCTGGCACGAGATAAATCGTGGTGCGCCCCGAATGCGAATTCCCATTCTGGGGCGTGACGAAATTTTCTGCGGGTGGTGGTGACACACAGTTTATGCGCATTAAATAGAGGTCCACTTCAAAAAATGGACTCCAAAATGCGTAACGCTCTCGTTTCAATCTCAGTGAACACCATCGCGAGCCTCCTGACTGCGCTCGTGCTTCACTGGATCACTCCCCCTCCTACTGACCCGTCGATTCGACTAATCACTGTGTCAAGCTGCGCATCCCAAAGCGCTGCGTAGCTGAGTGATCTGTAAGCGTCCGGTCAAGTCACCTTCCGAACTCCAGCATTAAGGGAGATGGTGTCTGCGTATCTTCAAGCGGGCGCGATCACCTTTGTCGTCAGGATTTCCATGCGTCAACGAAGCTATCGGCTCCCGGCGTCACCGAAATAATCATCCTTTGCGACCAGACCAAGATCATCGGTGAAATCCTGGCCATCCTCGCTGAACAGATTTTGAGTCCGCCGCTCCTGCTTGAGGTAAGCCAATGTTTGGAAGAAGCAATCCTCACACAGGTGCAGTTCATAGCGCTCCCCATCATGGGCAGTACCATAGCCCCAGTGTGCTTGTAGGGCGCCGAACTGATTCCCGCCAGTATCCAAGCGGGTGGAGCAACGGCACACATCGCACACGACGTCTATAACGGTCTCGACTTCGACTCTTCCGGTTATTTTCATCGCTGACTGCTACAAGCGCCTCTGACTTTCGCGTTCAGCATGCTACCTCCAGGACGGAGCGTAGGCTTGCCATTGTAGTCTCCATTGTGTGAATCCATAGCCGTTCTTTAACGGTCATGATCATGGAATGTAGTGGTCACTTCCATGCCAATGGCTACTCAGATCAAAGTGATCTGGCCTTTAGGGCCCGCGCAGGGATCGTGTCCCAGGAAGTGGTGTAACTCATCATGGCTCTGGCCACTGAGTTTGCCGTTTAGTTGATCACGGCCGACAGCTTGGCCTGTGGATTATCGCTGACTGCCTCGAAGGCCTCCAACTGCATGTAGCGTCGTTGCAGGCACCACTCGTCGTTCTGCTCCAGCAGCATCGCGCCTACCAGCCGTGTAATCGCCGGATCGTTGGGGAATATGCCCACGACATCGGTGCGGCGCTTGATTTCGGCGTTGAGCCGTTCCAGTGGATTGGTGCTGTGCAGCTGCTGTCGGTGCGCTTTGGGAAATGCCATGTGTGCCAGCACTTCGTCCTCGCAGCCGTCCATGAGCGTTGCGATCTTGGGGTATTTTTCACGCAGCTGATCGGCGACCAGGCGCCACTGTTGATGACATTCGGTGCGGCTATCTTGGGCGAAAACCGTGCGCAGAAGCGCCGCCACCATGGTGCGTTGGCCCTTACCGACATGGGCCATGGCGTTACGCATGAAGTGCACACGACAGCGCTGCCAGGTTGCATTGAAGACTTTGGAAACAGCCGCCTTCAGGCCTTCGTGGGCGTCGGAGATGACCAGTTTCACGCCACGCAGGCCACGCCGCATCAGGCTTCGCAGGAAGTCCGTCCAAAAGGGCTCGGCTTCTGATGGGCCAACCCGCATGCCCAGAACTTCACGGCCACCGTCGGTGTTAACGGCGACGGCGATTATGACGGCGACCGAGACGATACGCCCGGCCTCCCGCACCTTGACGTAGGTTGCATCGATCCAGAGATAGGGCCAGTCGCCTTCAAGCGGGCGATCAAGGAAGGCGTGAACGCGCTCATCGATCTCACCAGCCAGCCGTGACACTTGGCTTTTGGAGATACCGGTCATGCCCATGGCCTTGACCAGTTCGTCCACCGAACGCGTTGAAACGCCTTGAATGTAGGCTTCCTGGATCACCGCTGCCATCGCCTTCTCGGCAGTACGTCGAGGCTCAAGGAAGCCTGGAAAGTAGCTGCCTTGGCGCAGCTTTGGGATCTTCAGGTCAACGTCACCGGCGCGGGTTTGCCAGAGGCGATCACGGTAGCCATTGCGGCTGTTTGTCCGGTCTGGGCTTTTGACATCGAAGCCGGCGCCACACAGGCCTTCGACATCGAACTCCATCATGCGCTGGGCTACGAACTGGATCATTTGCTTGAGCAGATCAGCGTCTGCCCCTTTCTCAACCAACTCGGTCAATGCGATAGTGGGCTTGGTCATCGTGGTTTCTCTGGTGAAGGTTAAGTCCGCAAACTCAACGTTAGCCAAGAACCACGATGGCCATCCTCTTTCGCCCCAGGGCGCCTTCGGTTGGTTCAGTTACACCACTTCCCGGGACACGATCCGCGCAGGTCGGTCAGGCATGCTTTGGGCGGGCTTCAAACCAGTGGGTGACCACCAAAAGGGTCAGTTAGGCCTACTGCTGCCTATCCTCGCTCGTTACCATCCAGAGACCCTCTATTGATACGGTTTCAGCAAAGATGGATATCTATAAGCTCCGCATCGAAGACACAGAAAGCAAGATCATCGACAAGGAAGGTTTCGAGGCCGAGACCTTCCGCAGAGATCCGTGGTACCAGCCTGGAAGTGCGGGCAAGCTAGCTCAGTTTGCTGTATGCCCGGCATGCGACAACCCTGTCCAGCTGGTTGGGCTGTATGAGCTACCGCCTAACGTGAAGAACCCATTCGGGAAACATGCTACTAAGAGCATTCGCGGCATCGCTCCATTTGATAGTGAGGCCCGTAACGATTGCCCGTACTTCCAGCCTCGCCAGCACAAGAAAACAGAACGAAAAACCAGGTTTGACGGTGTTCCGCGGAAGATTCTCAAGCTGTTGATAGAACAGTTCGATCGCGTGGTTTACATCCTGGAGAAAGAGACCCAACTGGTCCTTTCCGAGAATGCGTTGAGAGGCATGCTGCAGCGTTACAAGGGAGAGCGTGGCTACCTCTATACCGGCGCGACGCTTCGCAATGTGCCATGGATCTTTGCTTACATGTCGGACGCCACCCGCCTGTTTGGCCAGAAGGTCAGTGGAAATGCTGAACTGGTAAAAGCTATTGCCTCTGAGGTACCGGGGGCGGAAATTAGCAGCACCGGTCGGCTGGAATCGAAGAAGGTGCCCGGTTCGAAGGCGGCATATTTTGATCTCAAAATGAGTTTCATCCGCCATCGAATCGTCAAAGACAGTGAAGCGTCCGGCTTGGTTGAAAGCATGGAGTTTGTGGTGTCACAGCCTCGCAGAGGTGAGCTTGAGCACATTCACAAGGAAGTCATCAAATTCGATTCGGCTTGGTTCGAATCCCTTATCCGGATGCCGGTTGATCATCCTTATCGCAGAATGGATAGAGTGAAGATGGCCCGGGAGGAACTGGGCGATCTGCTGGAGCTGCCTCAAGCCTGAGGGGCCCTGCTGTAAACCACTTTTTTCAACTGTAAACCACAGTGGTTTACAGTTGAAAAAAGTGGTTTACAACTCAGCTACGGCACGCGCCCTGGCGACTCCCCAGGCCAACGCGCTCGTCATTGATTCGTTCGGCCTGGTGTCGAACGCTTCCTCGTACAGAGCGGTTCCCGACGGCGCGTACACACCGATAAACAGCTGCGTTGCGCCTATCCGCGAAAGCCTTACCTGCACGTCGAGATAAGATCCGTCATTCAGGATCTCTTCGTGAGTCCGGTGATGAAGCGTAGGATCTGCCCAGCTCCAATAAACATCTCCGCGCAAACGCATGCAGCCCCCTGCAACCGATGGATAGCGATGGATTCCAAGCTAGCCAAAGCGAGGCGGCAATCAAGCCGATCTAAGCTGTTTGTGAGTCACGCCCGACAAGTGACCCACCTTGGAGTGAATTCGAACAGCCCTAACCGATCACGCAAAGCTGAAGACTCACGACTGGGTCCGATTGATCAGCGAGACAGTCGGGAAGGTTTGCACACAGCCCAAACAAAAAAGCAGCTCCCGAGAGCTGCTTTTTTCTTACTCCCCCTTTTTGTGCTTGTGGGGTTTCAGGTCCGGATGGTCCTTCTGCTTTTCAGGGGTGACTCGCTGCCTTTTGTCCGGAGTGCCATCTTCATTGGTGCGCTTTGGGCCTGGCTTGATGCTCATGCAAAACTTCCTTTTCCGCTTGGGTTGTTGAATGCAGCTATGTAATTAGTCCAGCTTCTCTCAGCTGTCAAAGCAGGCTGGTGCAGAACCGCCTGGCCGATGATCCGGTCCACATCGAACATTCAGAGGCCAGAATAAGAGCCTCCGGCCAAGGGCTTGCAAGGGGCTGTAAAATCCAGCGCTGAGCGATACGAAGACGTCTGGACGTTCATCATGCCGAGCACGGTGTGGAACAGGTTGTCGTGGCTCAGCGGTGACGTGGTTTGAGCTTTCAAACAACCCACGTTGACCTTTTCACTCTTCGCGAGCGAGTCAGACATCCAAAGTACCAACGGCACCTTAGTTTGCTCGTCAGGAGCCATCGCGTAAGGCAGCCCATGCAGATAGAGCCCACCCTCCCCCAGCGATTCGCCGTGGTCCGAAACGTACATCAGCGCAGTGTCGAACTTGGTGTTGGCCGCCAGGATATCGATGAGATTTGCAGTCACATAATCGGTGTAGAGGATTGAGTTGTCGTAGGCATTGACCACCTCCTCCTGCTTACATTTGTCGAGCTCGTTGGTCTCGCACACCGGTGCGAATTTCTTGAATTGCGAGGGGTAGCGCTTGTAGTAGGCCGGGCCGTGACTGCCTTTGTAGTGGAGCACCAGGACAGCATCGCCTTCCTGGCGCTTGATGAAGTCTTGCATCTCCGTGAGCAGCACCCCGTCCTTACACTCCTCGCTGGTGCACAGTTGGGAATCCGCGTGAGAGGCAGCCTTGTGGTTGGGAACCCTGTCGCAGACCCCTTTGCACCCCGAGTTGTTGTCAGTCCACATGACACTGATGCCAGCGCGTTGAAGCACGTCGAGCAGCCCTTCTCGGCTCTTGGCCAAGCCATCTTTGTACTGGGCCTTACCCACGTCCAGGAACATGCATGGCAGCGAGACCGCGGTAGCGGTACCGCAGGAGCTCACGTTCGTGAAGCTAATGACATTTCGCTTTTCTAGTTCCGGATTCGTTTCACGGGAGTAGCCGTTGAGGGAGAAGTTGGCGGAGCGAGCGGTCTCTCCTACTGCCAGTACCAGCAGCCTCGGTTTACGAGCCGCACCCTGTCGATTAACTACCGCATCAGTACCAATGGCCGTCAGCGTTTGAGGTGAGGCCAGTTGACGCTTCAGGTACCCATGGCCAGCCGCAAACAAGTTGGTAGGTACCAGGATCAGCCGGATCTCCCGATTGTTGCGCAGCAAGGAGGCATACGACTGGTACTGACTCAACGCGATGCCAGATAAGGTCAACAGAGCGAGCGACAGAGCAATGAACCTGCTGACCAAAGCTTTGGCCCAAGGCTTGCGCCGGAGGGGAACCCGGGCGATCAGGTAGACGGGCAACACCCCAACCATTGCGACCCAAAGACCCAGCTTCCAATTCAGCAGCTCGGTTGCCTCAGCGACGTCGGTCTCCACAACGTTGGTGAACATTGTGTAATCGACCACGATGCCGTAGGCATTCATGAAGTAACTCGCGAAAGACGCGCTGATCAGTACCAGACACAGCAAGGGTTTGGCCAGCCGCCCCCATGACAGCAAGCTCAGAACGGTAAACACCCATGCGAATACTATGACTGGGAGGCTGGCCGCTAGCAGCCAGTTCACTTCATCGGTTTTGAATACCAGCTTCCAGAGCACGTTCCAGAGCTCAGCGTTCGCGAATAGCAGCAACCAAAAAGTCACCAGGCCGATTAGCAAATTAGTACTGATGCCTTTCTGCCGCGCATTGCGAATAGCAAAGATCCATTTGCTTAACAGGGTGTGAACAATGGATTTGGAAGGTGTCATTATCAAACTCTGGAAGCTGCTTATCCATGGCGGTAGCTATGGAGTTAGCGGGAGCTACAAGGCAAGCCGTCGACAGATGCTGAGCGATTGCGCAATGTGCGGAGCGCCAGAGGCCTTAGGCCCCTCGGCGTTGGGGACGCTTAGTATGTGTGAGGCATAGGGATAAAAAGAGAAATGAATCTCGCTGAGCGCATTATTTCCGGGACCTGATAACGACACGATGACCTCGGGATTACAATGCTGACAGAAATCCAATAACTGCTGTTTTGATTGTCATTGATCACGCTATGATCAAAATTAGGGGAATGCCACCCACCAAAAACAATGCGCCGCTCAGCTAGATAAATTTAATTTCACAAACAAAACGGTTTCGTTTTGTCGTAGGCTAATTTTGAACTTTCAATTCAACTTACAAGTCTTTCTCGCGAGCAGAACATTATTTTCAACTTTTGCTCGTTAATATGTCACCCATCAATGAGGGGCGAATACCATGAGCTTTTTCAAAAACATCCTGGGCGGGCACCATGGCCGTGGAAACCACGGTGGAGGCAAGCACCACAGCGGGGGACATGGGGCCGAGCAGTATGATCGCCATGGCCGGCAGCAGGGCTGCGACGGCGGTAATCAGGTGTATGACGGCGGGCGCCCTGCCACTCCTGCCCCCATCAAAGATCTGCAGGGCTGCAGGCAGTGCCGGACGGCCAACGATCCGTCAGCACGCTTTTGTCTAAACTGCGGAACACCGCTATCGAGTGGTTGCACCGCCTGCGGCTCGCTGCTGAGTGCAGGGGCAAGATTTTGCAGTCAGTGTGGCCAAGCGACGCTCTAAGGCTAGGTAGACAGGAAGGCCAACGAGACCACAACCCTGCGCAAGGAGAAATACGTGGGTTCAAATCATGACCATGGCAGCGCTGCAGTACGCGAGGGGCATCAGAAGAAGCTAATCATGGCGCTCGCCTTGACTGGCAGCTTCATGATTGCAGAAGTGATCGGTGCGTGGATTACCGGCAGCCTGGCGCTGCTGTCGGATGCATCTCACATGTTCACAGATACTGCCGCCTTGGCGATCTCACTGATTGCACTTCAGATAGCCAAGCGGCCGGCAGATCAGAAAAGAACCTTCGGCTATGCGCGCCTGGAAATTCTGGCTTCGACGTTCAACGCCGTGCTGCTCTTCCTGGTGGCGATGTACATCTTGTATGAGGCCTACCAGCGCTTCTTCATGCCGGCGGAGATCGCTACCGGAGCGATGATGTGGATCGCAATCGCCGGCCTGATCATCAACCTAATTTCGATGCGCCTTCTGGCATCTGCGAGCAACGAGAGCCTCAACGTCAAAGGAGCCTACCTCGAAGTTTGGAGCGACATGCTCGGCTCGCTAGGCGTAATCATCGCGGCACTCATCATCCGCTTCACCGGCTGGACTTGGGTCGACACGATTGTCGCTGTGGCAATCGGCCTCTGGGTTCTGCCGCGGACGTGGCAGTTGCTTCGCGAAAGCCTGGGAATCCTCATGGAGGGTGTGCCGAGGGAGCTCGACGTGACGGCAATCGAGGCTACCATCCTCGGCGTAGATGGCGTTACGGACGTTCATGACTTGCACGTCTGGGCCGTCAGCAGTGGCAGCAACGTGATGACGTCGCACGTAGTGATACGGGATTCTGCAGATGGGGATGCTGTGCTGGCGGCCGTCGTGGATGCTGTCAGCGATGCATTCGAAATCCATCACTGCACCATCCAGATCGAGCGGGCAGCTTTCCACGAAAGCGTTCCGTCGCCTTCACACTGATCGATCGGTAAAAACCAAACGAACACATCACCCTCCTGGCTGAGGGTGATGTCGTAGAAGACATGCGGTGAAGGATGGCGTAAACGGCAGGAGCACTCCGAGAGGGGTTGGTGAATGGCTTCGCCTGCCCCCGACCATAACCTCCAGAAGGTTCAGCGATGGCTTGGATCATCACGAAGTATCTACTCACTGCCGGATTAGTGATTCTCGTATCAGAGCTGGCAAAGCGCAGTGACAAGCTGGGCGGGCTGGTCGCCGCCCTGCCGCTGGTCACGGTCTTGACGCTGGTCTGGCTTTACCTGGAGAACCAGAGCATGGAGAAGATCTCCAATCATGCTTGGTACACCGTCTGGTACGTGCTGCCGACCCTTCCGATGTTCATCGCTTTTCCAGTGCTGCTGCCCAAACTGGGATTCTGGCCAACGCTTATCAGCAGTATCGTCATCACCATGGTGAGCTTTGGGGGCTTTGCCCTGCTGCTCCGTCGATTTGGCATTGAGCTGCTATAAGTCACGAGCCAGGACTGCAATTCAGGGGCCGTTCAACGACTATTGATGCACTCACCTTTGACCAAGTAGCGAACCATATGTAGTTCGCCCTTTGAGTCTTCGTAGGTCATCATGCTTCTCACGTTACCGCAGTACCGCACGCTGGGCGATACATACACCAACTTACTAACGTCAAGGTCCATGCCATAGGCGTAGTCTTCAAGCTGAGGCATGGGCTTTTTTACGCGCTGAGCATAATCCGCAGTAGCCTCTCTAGCAGAGCGCTCAATGCGCTGATTGATCTCCATACCGCTTTGGGCATTAGCTGTTAGTGATGTAAAGAGCATAAACACGGCGATCGCTGATACAGTAGTGTTCATAAGAAGTCCCTTAATAAAAAAGCGCCCGTAGGGGGGCGCTAAAATTCACCTACCAAAGGAGCGTATGGTTTACAGGTGAATGCACTGGCGTGAACAACTGCCCGTCGCTCTTGCCAAGCTGCTTTGAAATGAGACAATTTCCAAAGCAGCGATGCCTCTTACGCTGCCGTTAAACTAGCAAAGGAGGCTAACACCAAGATGATCGCGCAATTACAATTTGGACATGTAATAGATTGTAAGATAATTATTCGAGAGAATACTGAGCCGCCACGTGAGCTATTCCACGGAAAGGAGCACCAGTTTGCAAGCGTTCATGGGTACTGCCTGGTTGGCGACTCGATCCGAGGACGATACCAGCCCTGCAAGCTAGCGGCAGAAATACTGCCTGTCCTGGCCGATTCCACCCGTCAGGCGAAGCTGTCGTACACCGTTGCAGGCCCCAGAATCCGCTAAGCTCAAGGGTGGAGCCTGCATGACTGTCAGAAATCTTGCGGCTACATTACAAATTTGTAGGATTTCGCCGCGGCCAGCTTCTTCGCGTTAAGATTCAAGCGTCCTCAGGTGACCCGGCGTATGGACAGAGGTAGCGACTACCACATGCCATACCCTCAGCCAAACTTTCGAAAAGCCTGCAACCATAATCTTGGCGGATTAGGCCAACTCCTTCCTCACACCTTGAGATAAGTTATGCGCGTTCTAGTTGTGGAAGACGAAATTAAAACTGCCGAATATCTTCAGCAGGGCCTATCCGAAAGCGGGTATGTCGTAGATATCGTGCACAACGGTGTCGATGCCCTGCACTTGTTCAACACTAATGTCTATTCGTTGGTCCTTCTGGACGTGAACCTCCCGGGTATCGACGGCTGGGACCTGCTGGAAACCATCCGCAAGACCAGCCGGGTCCGCATCATCATGCTGACCGCCCGCGGACGCATCAATGACAAGCTCAAGGGCTTGGACGGCGGCGCGGATGACTACCTTGTGAAGCCATTCGAATTCCCTGAGCTGCTTGCACGCATCCGTTCGCTGCAACGCCGTGGTGATGAGCTAGTCGAGAAGAGCTCGTTGAAAATTGCCGACCTAGAACTCGACTCCGTCCGCCATCGCGTTTTCCGCGGTGGAACACGCATCGATCTCACCACCAAGGAATTTGCGCTTTTGCACCTGCTCATGAGCCGAACGGGCGAAGCACTGACTCGCTCTCAGATCATCTCGTTGGTTTGGGATATGAATTTCGATTGCGACACCAATGTCATCGATGTAGCCATCCGGCGCTTGCGCTCGAAGATCGATGACCCGTTTGAAACCAAGCTCATTCACACGCTTCGTGGCGTTGGGTACGTTTTTGAGGAACGCGCATGAGGCCATTCAGCCTGGCTGCAAAGCTGGGGTTTAAAGTTGGGTTGATGAGCGCAGCGTTGCTGCTTCTGTTCGCCACCTTCGGCTATATGATGGTAGGCAAGGCTCTGGAAAGAAATGCCAGAGCGGACCTGGAAGTAAAGATGGCGGGGATGGCTCACAACCTGTCCACCATCCCGGACATCTCCGGCGTCAACGCGGATGCGCATCAGCTTGTCGATTTGGTCATGGGCCACAACAACCTGTATGTGAGCATATTCGATACCTCACAGAACCAGACTCCCCTGCTCTCGATTGGCTCAAAACAGGTCAATCTGGAGGTGCACAAGTTTCAGCCGGCGGCCCAGCCCAAAGAGCACGAATGGCGTGATACGCAGGACCGTCCTCTGCTGAGTGCTTCTCGGATAATGCGCTTGGGCGATGGAACAGAGGTCAGCGTCTATATGACCATGGACCAGTCATCCAGTGAGGCGTTACTCGATGCGTTGCTGACCTGGGCCTTGATGATGTCCCCTGTCATCCTCGCGCTGATCCTGGCCATTGGCTGGTGGACTGTGCGCAGAGGCCTGCTGCCTCTGACCAAATTCCTCAAGGTAGCGTCAAAGATCTCAACCGAGAGCCTCGACCATCGTCTTCCGACTGATGGGATGCCGGCAGAACTCAAGAAGCTCGCCGACGGCATCAACATCATGCTGGCTCGCCTGGATGATGGGGTTCAGCAGCTCTCGCAGTTTTCTGACGACCTTGCTCACGAACTTCGAGCACCGCTTTCCAACCTGATGGGCAAGGCCCAGGTTGCCTTGACCAGAGAACGATCGCTTTCCGAGTACCGGGAGGTTCTGGAGTCGTGCACAGAAGAGCTGGACCGCATGAGCCGCATGGTTTCCGACATGCTGTTCTTGGCCCAGGTCAGTCATCCAGCATCCATGGTGGAGTTCGAACCCGTCTCCTTGGTCGACGAGGTTCAGCGAGTGTGCGATCTCTTCAGCATTTCAGCAGAAGAAGGCGAGATTCAGCTGCAGATCTCTGGCAGTGATGACGTGGTGCGCGGGAATCGCCTGATGGTTCAACGTGCCGTCTCGAATCTGGTCTCGAACGCGATCCGTTACTGCCCTCGCGGCCGCACGGTCTACGTTAAGGTGCAGCATAGTGCGAGCGGTACGACGTTGAGTGTCGGCAACCCCGGCCGCGGTATTGCCAAGGAACACCACGCGCACTTGTTTGAGCGGTTCTACCGTGTGGACAAGAGCCGAGCACGGAGCGAAGGCGGTACCGGTCTTGGCTTGGCCATTGTGCAGTCGATCATGAGTCTGCACCAAGGATCGGCGAGCGTGGAGGTGACCGAAGAAAACTTCACCTGGTTCCACCTTCACTTTCCCGCAGCCCAGCAAATGCAGCCGGCAATGAGCGCCGCTTAAATTGCGCAGGCACGATTAGGCCCGTCAATCGACGGGCCTTTTGTTTGCCTCAATGCATCAGTGCCGAAGGACCACAGGGTCCATGGGCGACCGCAGAATCACCGACTTAATAATCTTCTGCTCGTCAGGATTGGCGTTCTTCCACAGGTGTGAGAAGTACTGAGCATTCACTTTCTCTTGAGCACTTACGCTGCCGGCGGCATCGATTAGGCGCATGGTCGAGTAGACACAGATCAGCGCCAGAATGAAGAACGCCGTGGCGACCACCATCACATAACGCTTGGCCAGCACCGGTGCCCGCTTGAGCTCCTGGATAGAGGCGTCCGCCGCCTTTGTCGCTGCTGTAAGCTCCGAGATCAGTGGCTGGATGGCGGTGTCGACTCCGCGGCATGCAGCTGAATACGCTGATGCAGCGGCGCGCAAGGCAACCTCCTCCGCGTTCGACCAAGCCTTCTCCGCCTTTCGCACCTCCTCCTGAATCTGCCGGCCGACAGCGTCCAACTGATCCACCAGTTCGTTCGACCTCTCCAGAACAGCGCTGGAGGTGCGCGTCTGCGAGGTCAGCTCATCGAGCTGGACAGTGAGTTTTTCAGTGCAGCGGCGAAAGTCACCGATAGCAACTGCCCAGGGCTCTATGTCATTCATGGCTATCTCCTAGGGCGGCCAACAACGCCGCGCTGAATTAACGCGCTAGATATCAAAATTGTAATTTAAGAGAAAAATCGAAGTCGCCCTCGACAGTGCCGAGATAGACATGATCCTTCCAGATTTGAAGATTTAACGCATCCTATCTGCAGCCAAAATTACGGAATTGTAATTATTGACTCACCTTGTCGTTAGCTTCGCGTTCCTAAACTACAAACCAACAAAGGCCGCTAATCAGGTTGGCCTAGTATGAACCGAGGTTCACAATGAAATTTGTCAAATCTATCGCTATTGGCAGCCTGCTGCTGGGTCTCATGGGTACCGCTTACGCTGAAGGCGGCTTCGAGCGAGCGAAACAGTTCAACGAGAACTTCCGAACCGAACAGGCTCGCCTATGGAGCGATGACTCTTCGGACCAGAACAAACAACAAGTCGCTCAAGAGCAAAAGAAAGAAAGCAAGGATGGTAAGGAACAAGCCGACAATTAATCGGCGGTTAAATAGGACTTCAAATGACGAAAGAAATCGACAAAAAAGCCAGGGTAAAGCCTGGCTTTTTTGTGCTTTGAATTTAGCCTTCGTTCTTGCGAGGCGTTTCCGCATTGCTTTCTCCGGCCAGACCCTCGGCACCTTGTGCGGTGCGTTTCCAATGGCACAGCAGGAGCTGGCTGGCGTTCGCTTCGGTGATCGATGTGCAAGCTAGATCAGCGGGCAGACTATCCTTGCTGTCTCGCAAGCGCCTGGACAGATAGAACGAGCCATCCCGCGGCCACTTGGCAGGATCCTTGATGTTCTCGGACTTCCCACTGCTGTAAAACTCCGACGAGTATGAGCGGCGGCCAGGATAGATCAGGGGAGCGGAATGAGCAGACTGCACATTGAGCCAGGCTTGAACCACATCTCGCTGATTCTGAGGTCGCTCCTCTAGTACCCCGGCGTAGATGATGCCCGCACCGATGATCGGCAACACCAATGCGCTCGCAGCGGCAGCCCAGGTGGTCTTCGGGCCAACTTCGCTGACCCGTGCAGACAGCAGCAATGCCCACGCTGGCAGCGCGGGTAGCAGGTAGGTCCACAGAATGTTGCCTGCAAATGTGAAGAAGACCGGTGTCGCCAATGCCCACAGCCAGAGGTAGGCTTCGAAGCGCTGCATCGATCCACGCTTGCGGATCAACAGTGGTAGGAACAAGGCCCATGGCAGTAGCGACAGTCCGAGCTGGATCCAAATGGTGCCATATGGCTTGGCATGAGCACTGCCGTATAGGTCGCCCGCCCAGTTACTGACGACGTAGCGGCTCCAGTGCTCACCAACGAAAAAGTACTCCATGAAGCCGGGCGTTTTCATCTCGGCTGCGACATACCACGGCACGGATATACCGAACATGAGTACAAGGCCGCTAATCCAGGGAAGCCTCAGTACCCGTCCCCATTCCTTGTAGATAACGAACCAGGCGAATGCCGGCGCCCCCATAAGCACAAGGGTCAGCGGCCCTTTGGCAAGCAAGCCCAGCCCGAGACCTGCGAACATCAAGTAGGCATCCGCCTTGCTGGCGCACTTCATCCAACGCCAGAAACCGTAGCTGGCCAGCAGAATCGAGAACGACAAAACAGGGTCAGTCAGCACAACACCGCTGGAGACCAGGCCAAGTGTGGTGCTGGAAAAAATAATGGCAGCCCAGATGCCGGCGTTACGAGAAATCTGCTGCGTACCGACTTTGATGATGATGAAACAGCTTGCCAGGTGTAGTAGCCACGCTGGGAAACGCGCAGCGAACTCGTTAACGCCGAAGACCGTCATGCTCGCGGCCTGGGTCCAGAAGGACAACGGGGGCTTGCCCCAGAACGGTACCCCGTAGTCGAACATGGGCGTGATCCAGTCATTCAACTCGACCATCTTGCGAGCCATTTCAGCGTAGCGGGCCTCGGATGTGTCCATCAGCGGGTAGATGCCCAGCCCCACCAAACGCAATAGCAAAATCGAACCCAGGATCCACCACAGCGTCCTCTCGTTCTTCAGGCTCAGCATTTCTTACCCTCGATCGAAGCCATCGAGGGGTGGAGTGACACGGGATCCACCTTGTTGCTGTGCTTCAGGAAATAGAGAGGCCGGCGCTTCACTTCCGCGAGTGTCACGCCCAGGTACTCCCCCACCATGGCGACACCGACGCACATGAATGAAGCCAATCCGACGATCAGGTGATGGATGTCGAAACTGCCTGCCACAAGCGACGCAAGCATGTAGCAGATGCTGGAGACGAATAGTCCGAAACTGATGAGGCTGAAAATGCGCAGCGGTTTGCGAGAGAAGCTGACGATGCTCTCGATGGCCAGATTGAACAGACCAGATGCATTCCACTTGGTGCTCCCGGCATGGCGAACAGTGCGATTGTAGGGCAGTTCGATGGTACGAAAGCCTACCCAGCCGATCATGCCTTTGAGAATCCTGGAGCGTTCGTCCAGCGCCCGCAGTGCTGCCAGCGGCGCAGGCCCAATCAATCGGAAATCGCTGACATCGGCCGGCATGTCCACCTTCTCCACCAGGCGCTGCATGACCCAGTAGTAAGCCCGGGCACTCATGCGCTTGAACCACGAATCACCGATTCTCAAGTTGCGCTGCATGTTCACTACGTCGTAGCCGCGTTGCCAGTAGTCCACCATGGCCGCGATGAGCTCTGGTGGATCCTGCAGGTCGACATCAATGAAAATCAGCGCACTGCCACGGGCATGATCTATCCCGGCACTCAGTGCAGCCTCTTTGCCGAAGTTGCGACTCAGGGACAGGCAACGTACAGATGACCCATCCTGATAGTGGCGAAGAATGTCGGCTGTCCGGTCACTACTGCCGTCGTCGACATAGAGGATTTCGCAGGAGACGGGTAAGCGCTTAACCACGCGGGTGATTCGCTGGTGGAACTCGGGGATGGTTTCCTCTTCCTGGAAGCAAGGGACCACGATGGTTAACAAGGGATCAGGGCGCTCTGGAAAGCGATGTAATGTCTGCATGATTGAATGTCCAAAAACGATGTGCAATGAATCCAAGTGCACTGAGGCTTAAGGTCACTAGGACTTGGGAGATAAGCGGTGACAGATTCGACTTGATGAGGAACCACATACCCACGCCATTGCCGAAGTTTGTGGCTAACGCGACCAGTGCAAACCTGACAGGCTGAAACTTACGAGAGCCATCTGCCACAAAACAGAGCGCCCTATTTCCAATAAAGCTTGCGATTGCGCCAACCATGCCGCCACAGATACTGGCCAGCAACGGAGTAGCGAATTCTGTCGTAACCAGCACTAGGAACACCACGTAATGGATTCCCGTTGCTATGAAGCCGATCCCCAGATAACGAATTAGTAAGGTAATAAGAGGTGGGTTTTGATTTTCCATGCCCAAAGCCTATGGAGGCAAAGGTGAAAAAATAGTGAACTAAATGTAAATGCGTAATTAGCCGAATCTATATATGATAAGTAATGAGTTGGCGCGCTAGGCTAGCACGCTACAATATCAAAGGGATTGCCTGAGGATTACGCTTTTGAAATAAAGGCCTGCCAATAACGCACGCATGACCTGTGCATTACAATGTTGTCAAGATAAGGAAATGTCAGACGACATTGAGCTAGATTCCCCGAATGAAGGGGGATCGAATGGTTACACAAAATGAAACATATACAAGCAGCGTTGTTCCTTACAGTCCTGACATATTGGATGATCTGCCAATTGATGATCAGCTGGCCGTAGAGTTTTTCGCAACAGCACGTTGTGCCAGTTTCAAACAGGCGGCCCGAGGGCTCAATGTGCCAGTGGTAGGCCTTCGCAAACGCTTGGAGAAACTGGAAGAGCACATTGGTGCTCCCGTGTTTGTCTACAAGCACAACAAACTTGCTCTGACCCGGACAGGCGAGAGGGTCAGCCAGTACCTGTGCCAACTCTTCGGCCCTGAAGGCCTGGGAAAGTCCGGTGAAAAGGAGGTCCCGAGGCTTACCATCGCGATCACAGAGCCAGTACTGAGCGACATCGTGAACCGCGATCTAGTCGCCTACGTGCGCGATCATGCCGAAATGCAGCTGGAAATCCATTCAGAGTGCACAGCGCAGATGCTTTCTGAGTGTGAAGTCGATGTGGGTATCGCTTTCGTGAGCCCAGATGATGAGTGCGCGTTTGATCGCCATCCTACGTATAGGTTTGAACGGCTCGGCCGGATTGGGCACGCGCTGTTCATTTCCAGCCGCTACTCAAGGAGCGTCACCCTTCCAGTAGAGAGCTTGGACTTGCACAACTTTATGCTCGTTGTCCCTTGGGATGAAGAGATCTTGGCGGGCTCACGAAAGTGGGCATCGATAATGGCTGAGCATCAGGGCGGTACCACTCGGGTCAAGAGCTACAACCTATCACGAGGCCTTGTCGTTGGTGGTGCGTGTATTGGAGTGCTGCCCGACTACAGCCGAAAATTGGAGAGAAATATCCTACCCGTGCCGGGTTTCTTGGACGACCTGGAGGAGAAAGATGTCTATCTTGTTATCAAATCGAAACTGATACGTAATCCGCAGGTTTTGGAAATTCGAAGATTGATCAAGAAGAGCTTCTTTGATAAGAAGGACTGGCTTGTTCGGTAACAGTTTTGTTAGGTTTGAAACTCTCCCGTTAACACTTCAGAAACACAACTGTCATATTCGCTTGCAATCTAGTCAGAGTGCTTAGAACAAAGGCATCTTGTTACAGCAGGTGACAACCGTGGCCTGCTCCCATCTGCAAGATCAATTTAGGCCGGCGCAGGGCGAAACACAACGTCGGTACCTAAGCACTTAACATACGAGAGGCAAGCAATGATCCGTTCTTCGAACATGCGGGAAAAGCTGTTGGCTGCCGCAATAATAGGCACATTTTCCTCGCAAGCATTCTCCGGAACAGTAACCACTGACGGAGCTGACATCGTTCTGAAGACCAAGGGCGGTCTTGAAGTATCGACTTCTGACAAGGAATTCAGTTTCAAACTGGGCGGCCGAGTTCAGGCCGATTACGGCCGGTTCGATGGTGTCTTCACCAAGAATGGCGATACCGCTGACGCCGGCTACTTCCGTCGCGCCTACCTTGAGCTCGGGGGCGTGCTGTACCGCGACTGGAAGTATCAGCTCAACTACGACCTTTCCCGCAACACGGGCAACGACTCCGACGGCTACTTCGACGAAGCCAGCCTGACCTACACCGGTTTCAAGCCGGTTCAACTGCGCTTTGGCCGCTTCTACACCGACTTCGGTTTAGAGAAAGCTACCAGCTCGAAGTGGATCACCGGGATGGAGCGAAATCTCTCCTATGATCTGGCAGAGTGGATCAACGACAACGCCGGTATGGGTGTGCAGGCCACCAGCACCATCGCCGACATGGCCTATGTATCCGGTAGCGTTTTCAGCGAAACCAACAACAACTCGGATGGCGACAGCACCAAGCGCTACAACGTACGTGGCGTGTTCGCACCGCTGCACAGTGATGGCAACGTCCTGCACGTCGGTGCTCAGTACGCCTACCGCGACCTCAAAAACAGTGCGGTCGATACCCGGATTCGTTCGCGTCTGGGCGTTCGCGGTGTAGATACCAATGGCGGCGGCGATGCCGGCACCAACGGCAACCGCATGCTGTTTGGCGGTGCCGCCGCACAAGAGGGCCTGTGGAAGGACGATTCGGTCTGGGGTCTCGAAGGTGCCTGGGCCACCGGCCCGTTCTCGGTGCAAGCGGAATACCTTCGCCGCAAGCTGAAAGCTGACCAGGCCAACAACGACATGAAGGCCTCCGGTTACTACGCCCAGATGGCTTACACCCTGACCGGCGAGCCGCGTATCTACAAGCTCGATGGTGCCAAGTTCGACACTATCAAACCAGAGAACAAGGAACTGGGTGCCTGGGAAGTCTTCTACCGCTTTGACGACATTAAGGTCGAAGACGGCAACCTGGTCACCGCGGCGGACCAGTCGAACGAGCGCAAGGCTAAGAGCCACACTGTTGGTGTGAACTGGTACGTCAACGAGGCAGTAAAACTCAGTGCCAACTACATCAACGTGCGCACCGACAATAACGAGAACACTGTGGGCGACGACAGCGGCAATGCCATCGTGACCCGCCTGCAATACGTCTTCTGATCACTCACTAGCGGACGAAAAAATCGGGGGCGCCTTTTGCGCCCCCGATTTTTTTTGGCCCAATCA
This sequence comes from Pseudomonas sp. M2(2023), assembly GCF_030263955.1. Lineage (NCBI taxonomy): Bacteria > Pseudomonadati > Pseudomonadota > Gammaproteobacteria > Pseudomonadales > Pseudomonadaceae > Pseudomonas > Pseudomonas sp. M2(2023). The sequence goes on along the minus strand of NZ_CP127114.1, from coordinate 5,623,222 downwards.
AATGAGTGATCACGCGTCTTTGCGGTAGGCCAACAGGCGCAAGGCGTTGAAGACCACCAACAGTGTGGAGCCCTCATGGATCGCAACAGCGGCACCAATGCTCAAGCCCATGATGGTTGACGGAACCAGGATGGCCACAATCCCCAAGCTGACGAACAGGTTCTGGCGGATGATCGACCGCGTGTGACGGCTCAGCCCCACCGCAAAAGGGAGTTGCCTGATGTCGTCAGCCATGAGCGCGATATCAGCCGTTTCCAGGGCGACATCAGATCCGGCAGCCCCCATTGCGATGCCAACGCTCGAATTGGCCATCGCAGGGGCATCATTCACGCCGTCACCCACCATGGCCACCTTGGCGCTAAGGCGCAGGTTCTTGATGGCCTTGACCTTGTCCTCCGGCATCAGGTCTCCCCACGCCTCATCTAAGCCAACTTGTTTGGCTACAGCCTCTGCAACACGGTTGTGGTCTCCAGAAATCATGACCATGCGGTCGATGCCCATCTCTCTAAGCGTCTGGAGTGCCTGTTTGGCCCCCTCACGGGGTGTGTCCAACAGCCCGATAGCGCCCAGATCCTTGTCAGCACGACGTACCACCATGGTTGTGCGGCCCGACTGACGTAGACGCTCCGCAGCCTCCAGGGCTGCCTTGCTGAGTGCGGGAATACCATTGGTACCGAACATCTCGACCTTGCCAATCCATACGAACTGCCCATCAAGCTCAGCACGCACGCCGCGGCCAATCATGTTGCTCATGTTCATGGCTTGGAATCGGCGCCGTGTGCCAATCATCTCTTCACCGTCACGCACAATTGCCGCAGCCAGCGGGTGGTCGCTCATCGACTCCACAGCGATGGCGACGTTTAGCAGATCCTCGATCTGCGTGCCGCCTATGGGTATTACATCGGTAATACGTGGGCGCCCTTCGGTCAGGGTACCGGTCTTGTCGAATGCCATGGCATTCAAGGAGCCAAGCTCTTCAAGTGGCGCACCGCCCTTGATCAGCACGCCACCTCGGGCTGCCCTGGCGATGCCAGAGAGAATGGCGCTTGGTGTAGCGATCGCGAGCGCGCAGGGGCTGGCTGCAACCAGTACGGCCATCGCCCGGTAGAACGAGTCACGAAACGGCTCGTCAAGGAAAATGCCGGCAAATAGCAGCCCGACTACCAGCAGCAAAACCAACGGGACGAATATGCGTTGGAATCGGTCCGTGAATCGCTGGGTCGGTGACTTCCTCACTTCGGCTTCACTGACCATCTTGATGACCCGCGCCAAGGTACTTTCCGTGGAGCGCCGTGTTACCTCAACCTCGATGAGCGTTTCGCCATTGATAGTACCGGCGAAGACTTTCGAGGTAGCCTCCACGGCATCTGGTTTGCTGCGTGCGAGTTCGGCATCAGCGACAGGCTGCTTGTCCACGGGGACGCTCTCACCCGTCACTGGCGCCTGGTTGATGCTTGAGGAGCCTACGACTACAAAACCATCGGCCGGCAGGCGATCATTGGGCCGCACGATGACAACGTCACCGGGAACCAGCAGCTCCACGGGCATTTCCACCGTGCCATTTGCTCTGCGTACGATCGCGGTGGCTGGTGCGAGCTTGGACAGTGCCTCAATCGCTTTCTTGGCCCGCCCCATCGCGTAGCTTTCAAGGGAATGTCCCAGACTGAACAGGAACAGCAGCAGAGCTCCCTCTGCCCAGGCGCCAATGCTTGCGGCACCGGCTGCGGCGAGAAGCATCAGCGAGTCGATCTCGAAGCGTTTCTGGCGGATGTTGCTGATCGCTTCCTTAGTGGTGAACCATCCGCCGAACACGTAGGCCGACACGTACAGAATTAGGGGCAGTCGATCGGTCAGCCCAAGTTTTCCTGCGAGGGCTCCGGCACCCAGGAGAGCACCACAGATCAGCGCGAAAATCAGCTCGGTGTTCATGCCAAAAATGCCGCCATGCTCATGGCTATGACCTTCATGCCCAGCTTGGTCATCAGGGCGTTCAAGCAAACTCTTCATAACTCGTCCCTTCTGGGGTCAAGGCTTCCAATTGCCCTCTGCAGTTGGGGAGCCGTCTCTGTTGGTTGGCTAAGATCTATTGCACGGTTTGCCCGGCCCAGGCGCTAAAATTTTGAACCTATGGAGGCAACGGGCGTAATAAAAAATGCCAGGCACTGCCTGGCATTTACGAAATCTCTAATTGTACTGTTCAAATCATTTACTACTTGTTGTTGATGCATTGCGAATACATCGAGTAACGAACAGTCTTGAGCGTGCCCTGGGAGTCCTCAAAGGTCATCAACCGCGGGTAGACCTGGCAGGTACGGGGGTCCTGCGACTGACGTACGAACTTAGCAACGTCGATCTTCATGCCATATTTGTAATCCTGAATCTCTGGCATTGGCTTGCCATTTTTCTCCGCGTATTTGGCCACTGCGGCCTGGTGTTCCTTGGTGTATTGCAGCTGCTTGCTTTCGGAAAAAGTGTTCGCCTGTGAAGCCACCGAAAAAACAACAAGTGCAGCAGCGATAATTAGCTTTTTCATAAAACCCTCTCAAATTCAAAACTTCTCGGGCGTAACCTTAGCAATGCATAGGCATCACCGGCATGACGAGAAACTTACAATTTTGAAAGGTAAGTGCATCTACTTCACTTTAAACAAAAAAGCCCACAACACGTGTTGTGGACTTCTCTTTAGCGGAGGCTGTTAGCTAACCACTTCGGCCTCGTCGCCGTCTTCATCCTTGCGGTGTGCCCAGTGATACAGGGCAGGCAATACCAGCAAGGTCAGTGCGGTGGAGGACAGGATCCCGCCAATCACCACCGTTGCCAGTGGCCGCTGAACTTCTGCACCGGTACCGGTAGCCAAAGCCATCGGGATGAAGCCCAGGGACGCTACCAAGGCTGTCATCAGAACAGGCCGCAGACGGGTCAATGCGCCTTCATCGACTGCCTGCCTGAGCGTTCGTCCCTCCTCCCTTAGCCCGCGGATGAAGGCAATCATCACCAGGCCGTTCAGTACTGCAACACCGGACAATGCGATGAAGCCAACACCTGCCGAGATCGACAGTGGGATATCCCGCAGCCAGAGCGCGACGACACCACCGGTGAGTGCGAATGGAATACCGGTGAAGACCAGCATGCCGTCCTTCAGGTTGTTGAACATCAGGAACAACAAGGTCATGACCAGCAGCAAGGCGACTGGAACAACGATCTGCAGGCGTTTGGCTGCCGATTGCAGCTGCTCGAACTGGCCACCCCAGGTCGTCCAGTAGCCCGCAGGGATTTGCACCTTCTTATCCAGCGAAGCGGTCGCCTCCTGGACGAAGGACCCCAGGTCGCGGCCTCGAACGTTGGCACTAACGATGACCAGACGTTTGCCGTTTTCGCGGCTGATTTGGTTCGGGCCCAGTTGCAGGTCCAGATTAGCGACCTGGGACAGCGGGATGAAGCCGATCTGATTGGCACCCTGAGCCGCATTGGCAGGTACCGGGATGAGCAAGCTGGACATACCCGCTACGTCGGTGCGGACGGTCTCTGGCAGGCGCACAACCATGTCAAATCGGCGGTCGCCCTCATACAGCGTGCCGGCTTGGCGGCCACCCACGGCGATAGCGATCGAGTTCTGAACATCCGCGATATTCAGGCCGTAGCGTGCTGCTTTTTCGCGGTCGATGTTGATAGTCAGCACCGGCAGGCCGGATGTCTGTTCAACTTTCACTTCCGACGAGCCCGGTACCGCTTTGAGCGCTGCAGCGATCTTGTTGGCCGTGTTGTTAAGCACGTCCATGTCATCGCCGAAGACCTTCACAGCAACGTCACTACGTACGCCCGAAATCAGCTCGTTGAAACGCAGCTGGATTGGCTGCGAAAGCTCATAGTTGCTTCCTGGAACTCCCGCAGCGGCCTTCTGCACCTCAGCAATCAGCTCATCGCGTGGCTTCTTGGGGTTAGGCCACTGATCCTGAGGCTTGAGCATGATGTAGGCGTCGGAGGCGTTCGGCGGCATCGGGTCAGATGCAATTTCAGCAGTACCCGAGCGTGCGAACATCCGTTCAACTTCAGGCACCTGCGCTATTACCGTTTTCTCCAGACGCTGCTGCATCTCGACGGACTGAGTGAGGCTCGTTCCAGGCACACGCATGGCCTGAAGCGCAAAGTCGCCCTCACTGAGGCTTGGGATGAACTCGCTACCCATACGACTTGCCAGTACACCGCTCAGCACGACCAAGGCTATTGCGGCCGAGAAAGCGATGTTCCGGTGTCCCAGCACCCATTGAAGAACCGGCTCATAGCGCAGTCGAGCTGTGCGCATGACCACGCCTTCCTCTTCCTTCACCTTGCCAGTGACGAACATGGCAATAGCTGCAGGAACAAAGGTAACGGACAGGACCATTGCACCCAGCAGCGCCATCACAACGGTAAAGGCCATCGGGTGGAACATTTTGCCTTCGACGCCGGTGAGGGCGAAGATCGGCAGGTACACCACCATGATGATCAGCTGACCGAAGATCAGCGGCCGGCGAGCTTCTCGCGCCGCAGCAAAGACCTCGTGGAAGCGTTCGGTTTTGGTGAGCATGCGGCCATGCTTATGCTGCGCATGAGCCAGTCGACGGATCGCGTTTTCTACAATAACCACGGCACCGTCGACGATGATGCCGAAGTCGAGTGCCCCCAAACTCATTAAGTTGGCACTGACCTTGTTGTTGAACATGCCTGTGAAGGTGAACAGCATGGACAGCGGAATCACCATCGCGGTGATCAGAGCCGCACGAATGTTGCCGAGGAACAGGAACAGAATGGCGATTACCAGAACCGCGCCTTCTACTAGGTTCTTCTTCACCGTCGCGATGGCTTTTTCAACCAGGTTGGTACGGTCATAAACGGTCACGGCCACCACGCCCTTTGGCAGGGTGCGGTTGATGTCCGCCAGTTTGGCGGCGACAGCTTGAGATACGGTACGGCTGTTTTCACCAATCAGCATGAACACGGTACCGAGCACGACTTCGCGGCCGTTCTCAGTAGCAGCGCCTGTACGGAGCTCTTTACCGATGCTGACATCAGCAACGCTGCTGATGCGAATCGGTGCACCGTCCACACTGGTGATCACGATGTTGGCGATGTCTTCGATGTTGCCTACCTGGCCCGGCGCACGGATGAGCAACTGCTCACCATTACGCTCGATGTAGCCGGCGCCGACGTTGGCGTTGTTACTTTCCAACGCTGCGACCAGGTCATTGAGTGTCAGCTTGTAGGTAGCCAGGCGCTTTGGATCCGGCGCAACCAGGAACTGCTTGGCATAACCGCCGATGGTATTGATCTCGGCCACACCCGGGACATTGCGCAGCTGAGGCTTGATGATCCAGTCCTGGATCACGCGCAGGTCGGTCGGGGTGTACGGCGTACCGTCCTCTTTGACCGCGCCATCTTCGGCTTCAACAGTCCACAGGAAGATCTCGCCGAGGCCGGTAGATACCGGACCCATGACGGCCTCTACACCTTCTGGCAGCTGTTCCTTCGCAACCTGTAGCCGCTCGTTGATCAACTGGCGGGCAAAGAAGATGTCAGTGCCATCCTTGAAGATCACGGTGACCTGAGACAGGCCAGAGCGAGACAGGGAACGGGTCTGCTGAAGGCCCGGGAGACCGGCCATGGCCGTTTCAACTGGAAACGTGATCCGTTGTTCGGTTTCCAAGGGCGAATAACCAGGCGCTGCAGTGTTGATCTGTACCTGGACGTTGGTGATATCGGGTACCGCATCGATGGGCAGCTTTTGATAGCTGTAGATACCGATACCCGCCATGATCAGAACAGCGATCATTACTACGATGCGCTGCTCGATGGCGAATCTGATGATACGTTCAAACATGAGAAATCATCCTGTCAGTTCGCATCAGTGACCGTGTTCGGCAGAAGCTTTGCCGAGCTCGGACTTGAGTGTGAAGCTGCCACTGGTTGCTACCTGGGCGCCGGCTTCAATACCGTCGATGATTTCCACGTACCCATTGTCGCGGCGACCCAGTTTTACTGGGCGGGTGTCAAAACCTTCTGGGGTGCGTACGAATACCGAGGGCTTGTCTTCAACGGTCTGCACGGCGTGCTCAGGGACCGCTACGGCAACTCGATCAGTCTGGGAGGTGACCGCAATGTTTACGAACAGGCCTGGACGCCAGGCGCCGTTAGGGTTGGTCAAGGTGACGCGCACAGTGGCTGCACGGTTTTGCTCGCCCAGCAGGCTGCCGACATAACCCACCTTCCCTTCGACCTGGACGTTCATGTCAGGCGAAGAGACTTTCACTGCACGGCCAGTCGTGACCTTGCCCAGATCTGTCGGCGGAACTGCGAAGGTTGCCCAGACCTGATTCAGGTCGGAAAGGATGAAGGCGTTGGTCGCCTCGCTGACGACTTCGCCAACGGTCAGGTGTTTCTCCACTACCACGGCGTCGAAGGGAGCGCGGAGCTCGTAACGATTACCGCCAACGGAGTTAACTGAGGCACCGATTGCGCCGACCTTCTGCTTGGCGTTGGCCAAGGAGATATCCGCCTCTTGCAGAGCTTGGCGTGCTTGGAGGTAGTCTTGCTCTGCAGAGATCTTGTCCTGCCACAGTTGCTTCTCACGCTCGAAGGTCACACGCGCCAGTTCGACGCGACGCTGTGCGGCCTGTTGTTCGCTGCGCAGGTCAGAGATCTGCTGGCTGGCGATTACCGCGAGGACTTGCCCTTTCTTGACCGTCTCGCCCAGGTTGGCCTGGACAGCCTCAACAACGCCAGGAACACGAGGAACCACATGGGCAGTACGATCTTCGTCGAAGCGAATTTCGCCCGGGAAGCTCACAACGGTACCGAGGTCACGAGGCGCTGCAGCTTCCAGGGCAACACCGGCGGCCTTGATCTGTTCAGCGCTGAGCGTCAGCTTGCCCTCCTCTTCACCGCCCTCTTCGCTATGACCTTCTTCTCCATGACCCTCATCCCCCTTCTCTTTAGCGGCAGATGCGGCTTTCTTTTCGTCGCCATGACCGTCGTTAGCGCCGTGCTCGGCGGTGCTGGCGGCCTGTTGCCCGGAACTGTTGTTCCAGGCAAGGCTGCCAAATCCGAGGGCTGCCACAGCGGCTACCGCGAGGGCGATCTTGCGTTTGTTATCCATTGCTACTCCTGCTGATCGTAGGCACCGGCTTGTTCAAGGCTGGGTGCCGAAGAAAATGTTTGGCCCGTTCAGCGAGCGCCGGCAGTTGAGCCGACTTCGCCATAAACCCTTTCCACCTGCGCACGCGCATTGGTCGCCGCTGCCAACGATTCGAGGTATTGGCCACGAGCGACGATCAAGGTGCGCTGGGCATCCAGCACTTCGATGAAGCCAAATTTGCCCATCTCGAAGCCGCGGGTTGCGGTCTCTACGGCTTGTTGGGCTGATGGCAGAATGGTCTTGTCGTAGGACTCGACCTCCTGCATGGCGGTGGACCACTGGTTCAACGCGGTTTGGGTTTCGGTGCGCAGACGCAGCTCCACAGCATTGCGCTGGTCTCGGGCCTGATCTGCACGACGAGAAGCGGAAAGAATGTTGCCTTGGTTACGATCGAACAGCGGCAACGGCATGGACAGGCCCACAGTGTTGACCCGCTCGCGCACAGAGCGGTCGTACTGGCTACCTACGCTGACAGTAAGGTTTGGAATGCGCTGGGCTTTCTCTGAGCCGAGCGAGGCGTCGCTTTTATCAATCTGCACCACGGCTTGGCGCATTTCTGCGGTCTGATCGAGCTTTGCCAGCAGATCTTCAGTGCGAGGCGGCAAACCCGGGGAGAGGGTTGGCGATTCGAGTCGATCAAACACGGTGACTGAGCTCCCGGTAATTTGAGCGAGCTGTTGGTAAGCGGTCGCTTTTTCCGTTTCGGCACGTCGAACTTGCAGCTGGGCTTCGGCCAGTTGCACTTGAGCGCGGGTCGCCTCCACTGGGGACGATTTACCTGCGCGAACACGGCCATCGACGATGCGAAGACCGCGTTCAGTCAATTCGAGAGATTGCTTGGCCAGGTCGAGACCTGTCTGGGCTCGCAACGCGGCATAAAAGGCTTGGACGACGTCTGCACGCAGGCCGTTAACGCGACGGTCTAACTCAAGCTGTGCGGCGGTCTGCCCGTATGTGGCGACGTCAACACGAGCCCCCCGCTTACCGCCCAGCTCAAGGGTCTGGCTGAGAGAGACAGTCGTCTGGCTGGTATTACGACGGGTGTCTTCCACGTCATACGAGATTGTGGGGTTGGGGATAAGCCCGGCCTGCTTGCGAGCACCATCAGCGATCCCAATTTCTTGCCTGGCTGCGGCCAGGTCTGGGTTGGCATCCATGGCCGTCGAAAGCGCCTGGGGCAAGCTGATGCTTTGGGCAAGAGCTGCAGGTGCCATCAATCCAGAGATGACTGCACAGAGTGCAGCGATCTTCCAGGGCGAGACGGGGGTCTTGGGTAAGACATTGCGGTTATACCGGGGCACTTTGATGGTCCTCGTGCACAAACTTCGATAAAGCTTGGCGAGAACGCCGAAACAGCTGCCAAGCCCCACTTGATTAGGTGATGGCACTCTAATGAGCGGTAGCTATCAGAGGAGTGGCTAGAAAATTACAATTTCGTAAGAAAGCTCTGTAATGCCCGTAAATACTGGGAAACCCAACCCGACACGATGATTTCGATACAAGCAACGGAGATGGCAAACACGCGGTGCGAAGGTGCCGAATAACAGGTAGATGACGAAATTGTAATTGTCCTATCACCCTCCCGTTATCTTCGGCCTGCAAATATGAGCTCGCGCTACGCTAGGCGCGCCGCCGGGTCAGAACAACTAACGACACCCGCACCGGTAAACATAATAAAAACTGCCGTGAATCAAAGGAGCATCGGATGAAAATCAAAGTACCACTGTATTTGGCGGCAGTTTCTGCGCTGTCTGGAAGCTATGCTATTTCGGCACAAGCTGAAGACAAGCCAGAAGGCTTCATTGAAGGCAGCAGCCTTACAGTGTTGAACCGTAACTTCTACTTCAACCGTGATAACCGCGACAGCACCGCCCCCACTTACAACAGTGGCAAGGGCAATACGAACGGCTACTCCGAAGCCTGGGCGCACGCGATCATCAGCAAATTCAACTCCGGGTTTACCCAAGGTACCGTTGGCTTTGGCGTTGATGCCTTTGCCATGATCGGCCTCAAGCTCGACACCGGTGATGGGCGCAACGGCGGCCGTAGCTCCTTCGACGTGCTGCCCGTTGATAACAAGGGTGAAGCTCGCGACGAATACACCAAGGTCGGCGGCGCAGCCAAAGTCCGCTTGTTCGATACCATCGTGAAAGTGGGTGATGTTTTCCCATCGACCCCGGTCGTCGCATCGGGTGACTCTCGCTTGCTGCCAGAGAGTTTCCGCGGTGTGACCGTTGAGAACACCAGCATCCAGGGCCTTACCCTCCAGGGTGGTCGTCTGCATGCGATGAGCCAGCCGGTCTCAAGCAACCTGAACGACAACTTCGTGACGTTCTACGGCGGCCCGGTCAACTCGCCATGGATCGGTTACGGTGGCGGTGACTACTCGATCAACGACAACTGGACTGTGAGCGTCTACGCCAGCCAGCTGAAAGACGTCTGGAATCAGTACTACGCCGGCACAAGCGTGGTTTACCCGCTGAGCGACGATCTGGCGCTGATCGGTGGCTTCAACTACTACAAAGCCGTAGATGAAGGTAAGAAGCGCCTGGGTGAATTCGACAACAACATCTGGAGTGCCAAGGTCGGTGTGCGTTACGGTGCCCACACCCTGGCCCTGTCGCATCAGCGCAACAACGGCGACGACGATTTCGACTACCTGCGTCAGTCGGACTCGATTTTCGTCGACAACTCCATCCAGTACAGCGACTTCAACTCGCCGAAAGAGCGTTCCTGGATGCTGCGCTATGACCTGAACTTCACCAGCTACGGCATTCCAGGCCTGACGTTCATGACCCGCTACGCCAGAGGCTCGGGCGCGGATTACTCGAACGCTAACCAGTTCTACATGCGCACCGACGACAACGGCAACCCGCTCGACAATCAGAAGCGTTGGGAGCGTGACGTCGAAGTCAAATACGTTGTCCAAACCGGTCCGGCAAAAGATCTGTCCTTCCGGTTGCGCCAGGCAACCACGCGTGCCACTGCTTTCGAATCGGATCTGGATGAAACTCGTGTAATCATCGAGTACCCGCTTTCGATTCTGTAATTCGCTAACTGGGCCAGTTATCCATTGACTGGTCCTGTTAGTAAAACGAGCATTACGCATTCACCTTGAGTGGCTTAAGTGCTCCTTTGGTAAAAGGTGGATATTTGGCGCCCATTGGGCGCCTTTTTTTTGCCTAGAATTCAAGTAGGCGTTCGATTGTACGCATCGCATGCCGGTGAAGTTCATGACTACACCAATGACCAGTCTCTTCAATGTGAGCGACCTCGCCGTCATCTGAGCGGAACGAAGCCAGCACAAAGAAGAAAATAACCCAATACTTCATAAGGTCAAATCACCTGCTGGAGAGAGGGCCCGCAATTGTCAAACCCAAACCGCGACAAGATATACCGCCAGACTATCAACTGTATTACCTAGAAATTACAAATCCGTCATTTGAGCCCCGGCACGCTCATTTTGATTTACCATCCCTTTCAATAATGCCGGCGCGCGTGCGCGGTTAATTGCTCAGTGATATCGAGACAAAATCCCATGCGAATTCTGGTAATTGAGGATGAAGTAAAAACTGCGGAGTATGTGCGTCAAGGTCTGACGGAGTGTGGCTATGTCGTAGATTGCGTACACACCGGTTCAGATGGATTATTCTTGGCCAAGCAGCACGAATACGAGCTGATTATTCTCGATATAAACCTCCCAGAGATGGACGGTTGGCAGGTTCTTGAGTTGTTGCGCCGTAAAAATTGCCCTTCGCGCATCATGATGCTGACGGCGAGAAGTCGGCTGGCGGATAAGGTCCGGGGGCTGGAGAACGGCGCAGATGACTACCTGATCAAGCCATTTGAGTTCCCTGAGCTGTTGGCTCGGGTTCGCGCCTTGATGCGCAGGTCGGATCACCCCGCATCCGTAGAGGTCATTCGCGTCGCTGACTTGGAGCTTGATCAGAGCCGGCACAGGGCGTTCAGGGACGGTCAGCGTATTGATTTGACCACCAAAGAATTCGCGTTATTGCACTACTTGATGCGTAACACCGGGGTGGTACTGAGCCGTACGCAGATTATCTCTCAGGTTTGGGATATGAATTTTGACTGCGACACGAACGTTGTTGAGGTGTCGATTCGAAGACTCAGAGCCAAGATAGATGACCCTTTCGAGACCAAGTTGATACATACGCTTCGGGGCGTAGGGTATGTGCTTGAAAAGCGATAATTGCGAAGCTCTCTAATACCGAAAATAGGCTAAATACTCTCGTCGCTTGCGAGCTTGAGGTTTCTGTTTACTATCCGCGGCGCTGATTCCTCACCCAACAAATGAGGTAGGCTGTACATGAGGTATAGCATTGATTATCAGCAGGTGTCTCAAGGGCAATTGCATGCCAAAACTGATACCTGTCCAGCTGACATAATCTTCAACAGCAACCATGGCTTAGCACTTATTCCGTGCGTCGGCGATGTTATAAACCTCCCCTCTACGGCGGTCAAAGAAGGGGTTTGCGGCATTGTTAGATCAAGGATTTTCAATTATCTACGAGGTCAAGAAGAGCTGTACTGCCACGTCAACATTCTCGTTGAAGAAGCAGACATCAATTTCGGAAATCTCATCTCGGAATACATGCGCAATCAGGCACGTGCACGCTCGCCTTCTTCATAAAGTCGAAGGCGGGCCTGGCCATTAATGGCTAGGTATACATGAGTGAGGGTTTAGCAGAGCTGGCGTCTACTGAGTGCCAGAGGCGGAATAGTCACAGCTTTGTGGTTGAACGCGGTACTGCTGGTGTACGCAGAGCCGGACTCATGGTTTTTTGAATGGCGCATTGCAGTATAAAGAAGTACATAATACCAGAGGTAAATACGATTGCGGACAGAGAAACCATTTCTAAATCTAGGACCCCAGAAATCATATACTGCTTAATCGTGATAGATCCCAGGATGATTCCGGTGCAGTACATGACACCCGTGAACTGATTCCCCATAAAACTCAGTATGCCGCTGAAGGCATTGTTTGCACTGAGTAGCACTGCCTTTAAAATGGTCCACCCGAGAAGTGGTAAAAATGCCTTAATCATGAAGGCGAATAACATCGATGATGCGAATAGTTTTATCGGCGTTTCTGCCCACGGCTTGATGGTACCGTCTATTTCAACGCCGGTATACAAGATCACATTCAGAACAAGGGCCATGACGGTGCATATGCCGAGGCGTATCATTTCCCGCCTTAGTGGGGCCATCATTATCACAGCGTGAATCTTGCGTCCGATGAATCGGTTTAGTCCTTGGGTCGACATTTCTCTTCCTATGCTCTCGGGATGACGGTGTTGTAACGTTGTAAGGAGGTCACGCTTTTACCCGAAGAGAGGTGACGCTTCAATGGTATGAATTGCGCAGGGGGTCTCTGGCGGGATAGCTTGCTGAGAAATCCTCATCTACCTGCGTAGCAAAGATGCGGCCACACCGTCGCCGTCAGATCTCTGGAGGACTGGCTGCTGTCAGTGACTCATCAAGTGACGGAACCTTAGCGTTAGCACTGAGGACGAGTATCCTGGATCGGAGTGAATCACCCTGAAAACTGTATATACATTATGACCGCTTCTCGCCGTTAGCTGCCTTTCTTGAAGGACAGCTTTAGGTCGTTAGCTGCCACTGGCGACTGACTATTATCGACCCAAAGCGACCATTGGCGAGGGGCAGCAAACGGCCAATAGCAGATGTTCTGCCGCCGAACTGGCAAGTACTAAATGAGCACGTATTGTCGTTATGGCGTCTTCCCGGCTACTTTTGCCAGCAAAATGCCAGGCCTGGAATTGTCAGCCCTCGCTGCTCCGTACAGAAACATCAAATAAACGACTTAAGCTCTTCCCGAATGATGATGTCAAGGCGTCACGCAACTCCCGAAAACAAGTTGAAGCATCCGACACTACGGATTCACAAACCCGAAAAATAAGGACAATGCGACAAACGGTTGGGATCCATAAATTTGCGTCCTGGCCGACTGACCCTTCAAAAGTCCGACCGACCCGAATGGGCCGGTCGTGACGATTAGCATTGGTTTATCGCATGACAACAAACAAGACTAGCTTACGTATGGAAGCCTAATTTCGAAACAAACCCCATCCCCTAAGTTTCGCGCGGTCAAGCTTCCGCTCAGCCGTGAAACAAACGTTTTCGCCATATACAGCCCCTGTCCGAGATGCTCATCTTCTCCAGCACCTTCTCGCACAGACACACCATATTCAAATATCTCTTCTATAGGGTCAATCGCGATATGAGGGCCTATATTTTTTATTGTGACAACGGCACTTCCACGCTCCAGGTACCCATCAACGATAATCTCTGTATCAGGCACTCGAAAATCATTGGCATTATTAATAATAGCTGTCAGTACGGACTCCAGCATATCCGCATCGGCCATCACATAAAGAGCCTTATCACTTCCAACATATTTGATGCCTGCAATCGCAGACTCAGCAGCGTTGATTAGGTATTCAGTAATATTTTCCTTGGTGATGTCTCCAGACAGCGAATTCATTGCTTCCTGGGGAGTCCTAAAGGTAAAACTATCAGAAATTTCCTGACCCAACGAAGCACCATACAGATATTTCACCGCGAAAGAGATCCTGCGTACATAGCGAGTACTTGGATCATTCTCATCGTTGTGCCGAAGCATCAGATCCTGCAATGGAGACCTAATTTCATGACCAATGGCACGAAGAAATTGATGTTCTCTTTTCGAACGTTCAACCGCACTACGACCATAAGCTATAAGTGCCTCATGAAGTTCCAAAATATTTCGCCAAAGAACCCCTACTTCACTCTGACTTTCCTTGATATGAAAGGGCAGTCTGTACTCATCAACTACGCTAAACCGCTCCTTCATATGCAGTGTATTGCGGCGAACCTTATAAAGTGGATCCAACACAAATACACGAAGGATCACGTAGGATACCAACAACATGATACTTATAAGCGAGGATAGCAATACAATGGACTGCGCGGCCATTCTCCATCCGCCCAACACGCTGGAGGCATCCCCACGAATGGCAACAGAACTCCCATCGGGGAGCTGGGCCAGTGCGTCTATATTTTTTGCCGGAACAATGACCTTAATAAAAAAGTCAGTTAAATGATCAATCAAGTTAACAGGGAAATTCCGTCTAGTACTTAAATTTTCGACCGTCGCGTGCCTGACTTTAATTTCTGTACTTGAGTTGCGCGGAGAAAACACCAAAACCTCACCCGGCGTTAGATAATTTCTCATTTTATCAAACGAAAAAACGGTATCTGGCTCAGACAATGTCGAATCCAGTATGATACTGCTCTCACCTACCGCATTGTTACCGATTAATTTGATGTCTAGGCGGGCTTCGGAGAGATCCTTGGGCGGCCAAATAGTGGCTTTCCCTTGAGCCTGATTGGCCTGGAAAGCATCGTCCGCAAATGCATAAGCCGGGATTTGGAATATGAACTCAAACCTATTGGCTGCACCTTGGCCGCTTAATTTCAGAGCGCGCCCTTTGATCTGTGGCTCTCTTGAAAAAGCTCTACGTGTTGACGATCCAATTCTGAATCCAGTTAAGCTCCAAGCTGGGGATAAGTAAGGGGTCAGGGTGTCGCCGACACGCTTCACGGAATCGAAGGTGACGATAAACTGGCTAATTGTACCGCGCGCAGATAACGTAACTAAGAAATAATCTCCCGTTCTCGGGTCATCGATGTAACGAGGCGATACCAAGTCGTTAATTTTCTCGAACCTCCCCCTCACATAAGCTATTGCTCCCAGAGCCTTGTTCGTCAGCACTCCGGCACATACTCTATTTTGCGGTGCATCCATGCCTGCATAGCTGCATCCCAGCAGAGGCTTTACGTCCTCAACATGCCCAGGCATAACGTTAATATACTCTAGAGGTATTTTATAAAGAGGGATTCCAGAGTTATCAGGTTTGGGGGCATCAAAATTACTAAGGTTGACTCTCCCATCAAGCGAGTCAAACTCATAGGCGACTCGCTGCAAATTACGCTTCACACTTGAATCATATTGTTCAACCACAGATCCGAAGCTTAATCTGAGCGCTACAATTGTGCCTACCAACACAACAACAAACATCACAACCAGCACGCCGACAACATAAATTCTTATCGAGGCTTTGCTGATATTATCCTTAAGCCTATTGAAATCTAATCCAGCCACCGAACCCCCTTCATCCTAATTACTTCGACGTGCCCCTCTGACTCCCCCACATCTTTTAGAACATCTCGGATGGTTTTTATATGCTGACGTATCGCGTCGTTATTTTTTCCACTTTTCACGAGATCAAAAAAATCTTCATACGGGACGAGATTACCTTTCGCCTTATATATTCGTTGTAATATGGTTTTCGCTGTGTGCGGGATATTCAAAGGCTTACCTTTAAACCTAGCCTTACCCGTATCAGGGTCAACGACTAGATCTTCCGCAGCCTGTTCCTGCTGTTGCTGCGAGCTCTGCTTACTTTGTGAGTTCTGTGTGTCTCTCAACACCCTCATTGCCGCTGCTAAGAACATTTGCCCATCGGCAGCAATAGGTTTCTCAAGAAAGTCCCAAACGTCCAACTGATACATTATCGACCGATACACTGAAGGATCCAATCCGGAAACAACAATAACCGGACTTTTGTGGCATTGCGAATTTACACTTATAAGGCCTATACCTGCATTCTTTTCAGGAGGCAGCTCGATATCCAAAACAATAAGTGAATAGTTATTTTGTTTGATCGCCACCTCAGCAGAAGCCCTGTCAAAGAACTGAGTGACCTCCACTCCGTGATTGAGCTCTCGACAAAACGCGGCAAGCGCATTATTTACAGCCTCTGAGTCTTCAACAATGGCTATTTTGTACATGTAGTGAACCTCGGGAAAAACCAAGCAAAACGATTGACGCGATAATCTCATAAAGGTCAATAGCACGCACGTGAGCAAACGCTCACGAAGCGTAAGGAATATTCACGTTTCATACTGCAAGTAAACGAATGCGTGCTGGTGGAGGCGTAACGTAACAAAGCTACCCCAAGCGCCCCTTTTTTACTAACGGCTCTGCCGCTAACTTATCGGTCAATCGCGCTCACCTTGAAGCGCCGGAGGTTAGTTTCCATGTCAGCAAATCGTTTTCAGGTTTTAGCACTATCAGGCGGGGGGTACAGGGGGCTGTACACTGCCACCATATTGGCAGAAGTAGAACGTGAAATTGGTGGCCCCATCGCCCGCCATTTCGACCTCATTGCCGGGACGTCCATAGGCGGCATCCTGGCGCTCGCCATCGCATCGGAAATTCCTGCTCAAGCAATCGTAGACCTCTTTAAAAAGCATGGAGAGGCTATTTTCAATCCCCGCACGAGCATGCCCATTTTCAAATCCACGTTCAGCAGTGATGAGCTTAAAAAGCAAATATCAGCCCCTGAAATGCTGGGCGAAAAGCTTCTGGGGGACTGCCTTCACCCGGTCGTCATCCCGTCGATCAACTACTCGACTGGTAAACCTGTGCTGTTCAAAACCCCACACCATGAAAGCTTTCGCCGTGACCATCAACACGCGATGGTGGACATTGCACTCGCCACGAGTGCTGCCCCAACCTACTTTCCACGCCACCAGTTTCAACACAACCAATACGTCGATGGCGGATTGTTCGCCAACGCCCCGGGTCTACTCGCGCTCCACGAAGCGGAGACGTTTTTCGACGTGGCCAGCTCGGAGATTCACCTGCTGTCTATTGGGACGATGTCATCCAAGTTCACCGTGAACCCAAAAAACAACCGTGAAGGCGGCGCGATGGACTGGGGTGGAGGTAACCCTCTGAAAGCGGCGCAACGACTGTTCGGCTTGTCAATTTCCGTTCAAGAGTCGCTCTGCGACTTCATGCTGCAGCACAAGCTCGGCTCACGCTACATGCATGTTGACGAAGACCTGACGGACGATCGCTCCAAGGCTGTCGCCCTGGACAAAGCAGACATTCATGCGCAGGAAGTGCTTATAGGCTCTGGCCTTGAGAAAGCGAAGACCTGTCTCGGAAAAGCGGACTTCATGGAGTTCGTTGCGCACAAAGCTCGCCCCGTAAAATTTTACTACGGCAACAACGCGACACGTCAGGAGTCTGAAACATGCTGAACCTCACCAAGCTCTTTTTTTCTTCCGCTGACGACGCCGTTTTCAGCGACAACATCGCGCCCACGGAGGAGCAGCGTGACTTTCTGACTCAATGCCGGACGAAAATCCGGGAGTATTTGAAGCCTGCGATTGCCAACGCAACCGTCGTTGTTTTGGGTATGGAAAAGCGCGTGGAGCCTCGGTTCAGGACGCAAGGGTCTTGGTCATACAAAACCTGCATTCAGCCTGCACAGCCGGAACTGCAGGAAATCGACCTGGACTATGGCGTTTACCTTCCAGTCGATGTTTGGCAGGACAATGGCCCGCCCGCTGCAATGGCCAAAAAGTACTTCGACTTGGTTGAAACGCTCCTTCAGGTGCTTTGCGCTCAGGAAGGTTGGAAGTTGGTAACCGGTACCGCCGCTAAGGACACCTGCATCCGGATCGACGCCTGTTCGTGGGCACACATTGACATCCCCCTGTACGCCGCTCCGATTGATGAGTTCAACAAGGTTATCGAGCGCACGGTGGCACTGAGCACCGAGCGGCGTGCGATGGTTCTCGACGGTGTCAGCTCGAATGAAGCCTTCCTGGAAGTGGCGAAAGCCAAAGCTCAAACTTGGGACGACCTTGACACCATTATGCTGGCTTCCCGGTCTGGCCTGTGGAGGGCTTCCGACCCAGAGGATGTCGCAAAGTGGATCAGAGACCAAGTCGCGCGTTTCGGCGATCTGGGCAATCAATTCCTTCGCGTATGCCGGTATGCCAAGGCGTGGCGGGACTTTCACTGGAAATCTGGTGGGCCGACGTCCATTTCCTTGATGATCGCGATTGCCCAAAACTTCGAAGGTAAGCGAGGCCGTGACGATATCGCATTCGAGAATGCTGCCACCGCGCTGTCCACCGCTCTCAATACCGAGATTCGCGAGCCAGGCATTGATGACGGCGCAGAGGACTTCAATCGCTTGAAACAGGACGAGCGTGAACACGCTTCGAGTAAAGCCGAAAACCTGGCTTTGGCGCTCAAAAGAGCCAGGGGCTGCCAGGAGGATCAAAAGCATCAGGCGTTGCAGATTACCTCGGGTCAGCTTGGAAGCCGAGTCCCTGCGACCACCAGCCTGATCGATGTTGAAAGCGCCACGGAAATTGTGCGTTCAACCGCACCTGCCGTAGTGCCTGCCCCTCGCGTTCCGAACACGTCTGCAGGTTGATATGGACTTTGAAGGCCTTGGCGATGTGCTTCGCTATATGCATGGACTGGGCTTCAAAGCCCGTCCAACCAAAAATGGCATTCGCAGATTTCTGGGAACATTGAAGTCCACTGCCGGGCCCGTCCCAATAGAACTGGCGATTGCCGATTGGGATTTCCTTGTCTACCCGACAATCCGGATTACAGAGAAGCCTCCTTTTCTACCGATCCGAATGGCGCACGGAGTGGTCGGTGGCGACTTTTGCTACCTGGCTGAAGGTTCTGTCGTGCTTGATCGATACAACCCGACAGGTGCCATTGCCTTCTGCTTGCAGCAGGCTACGAGCCTGATCGACCAACTCATCAGCAACCCCACTCAAAGCCAAGCTGACATGCAAGCAGAGTTTCAGTCCTATTGGGCTGGATCGAGTTTGGGAACATTGCTCCCAATTGGGCTTTCCGAATTGTCATCCGAGCTTGACGAAGCCAAGGTGTACAAGCTGTCACCCAAAGGGCCATTTGGCGACATCATCACCACCAGTAAAGAAGCACTGGATCGGGTGGCCCGTTCATGGGGTGCAAGCGTTCAACCGCTTGAAGCACAATCCTGCTGGTTGCTGCGAACAACCGCAGCGCCGGATATGTCATCCGCGCTTCCATGGACGGTAAAGGAAACGTTGGCTTGGCTGAAAACCTGGGACAGATCACTCTATGCTGCGCTGCAAAAAAGGATCAAAGCCGACACGTCGATCTTGGACTTAAGCCGAATTTATATCCTGATTGACTCGCCTGCGGGCTGGATCGGTTTTGGCTTTTCTGTCAACAAGCGCTACCTCACCAAAGCTACCAGCCAAGGGGCTGCCGGCAGTCGTAAATTTGCGGGAAAAGCTTACTTTCAATATCTCCATCGATTCGGCGGATCAGACAAAATATTTCGCCTCCTCACGACAGATCTCAGTGCAGACTTTGTACACACGCGAAACCTATCCGGCTCACTGAAAAACGGGTTGTCCGGCCTTAAAATCGCTCTACTTGGGTGCGGGTCGGTTGGTGGTTATATTGCTCAAGCGTTGACTCGACTGGGCGCAGGCACAGACGGTGGCCTGCTCACCCTGATCGACAATCAGTTTCTGCAGCCTGAGAACATAGGTCGCCACGCCCTTGGGTTTAATGCGTTGCTCAAGCGTAAATCTAACGCGCTTAAGGATGAACTTGATCTGCAGTTCCCCTACAGCAACATCGAGTCGCGACCCATCGCCATAACACCAAAGCTCGATTACTCCAGCTTTGATCTCATCATCAATGCAACAGGCGAGGAGCCCCTTTCAGAAATGTTGAATGCGCTACGCATTCGCAATGAAGGGACTTTCCCCCCTGTCTTGCATGCATGGATAAAGGGCAATGGCGAATGCGTTCAAGCCTTATGGACTGACTCCCTGAAATACGGTTGCTTCCGCTGCTTGCGGCGGTACGAGCCTGGAAGCGAAATGGCGGAACGATTCAAAGTACTCAAGAACGAAGTGGAAAAGGGCTTCCGTGCCTGCCAGCATTTTACGCCATACGCTGTGTCCGCATCGCTGTCCGCTGCCGCACTCGTCGCTGACATGTTGATTGACTGGAAAAAGAACGGCAGCCCAAGTCCGAGGTTTCGAACCAGAGCGGTGGAAAACGCAGATACCTTCAAGATAAAAAATCAAGACATCACACCGTTGAGTGGTTGCCCTGCATGCGGAACGAAATGATTTTCACGGCTCCGGAACTGCAAGGGTTATACGTTCTCGTCGAGTGCAATGTGCTGGACGTCATCTGCGCATACCGCCAGGACAGTCAAAAGAAGCACGAAGCCGGAGGAACGTTGATGGGGTACAGATCGGGCCAACACCTCCATGTCTTGCGCGCGACAGTGCCTATGCCTCGGGACAGACGCTCACGAATCAGTTTTGAACGCCTAGATCCTGGTCATCAGCTTGCCGTAACGAAGGCTTGGGAGGAAAGCCAAGGCCGCATTGATTACCTCGGTGACTGGCATACCCATCCACAGATGAATCCATTGCCTTCTGGAATTGACTACACGGAATGGGCAAAGCTCGCCTCAACCCTGGATAAACCTCTGCTCTTCATGATTGTGGGAGAGCGCTCGAAAATTTTTGCGGCCTATCACGTTGATCAGAAAGCCATACCGCTGACTGGCGGCAAATGAAAGATCTTAAAGTACTCGGCGTGTATGACCTCGAACGTCCGCTATAATGGGTCGAAAGAGGTCATTCACGACCGACCGCTTTCGACCCCAAAGCCCCGGCTGTTGTGAGGAATCCGAGCCTTTCATCGCATGTGATTGAACGAGCTTACCTCCTCGGTTAATGTCGTAGCGGAGGACTGCAACCGCGCATTCGTCGTGACTGGGTACCAGCAAAGGCCCCCCGGCATTTTTGGCAGCAGAGAAAGCTGGTTTCTCTGAAGTAGTGACGACAGGCCTAGCCTGTCGGATTCTGAACCCAAGGTCATTAGACTGGGAGCTAAAGGATCGCTGCGACTACTCCTCGGACATATTGAAAAGGCACCCGTGGGTGCCTTTTTTTGCGCTCGTTGTTGGCGGGGCTGTTAGTACCAAGCTAGGTAGAGTCGACGCTGAGGTTGCAGATGACGATCCGCCGTTTTGGATGCATCAGCTTATTTTGTGAATGCGGTAGGCAATTCTCATTTTTTTTGTGAAATTTCTACTGATGAGTCACAGAAAAGATGCAGCTTTAGCTGAAAACACTGGACCGCAAATGTCAGCTTTTTTGTGAGCCTACATCCGGTGTAGATCGCCAGGCACTAAAAAGCCCGCGGAAGCGGGCTTTTTAGTGCCTGCAGAAATCAGTAACCGCTGAGGACGTTGACGATCACACCACTGGCAATAGCCACCAGCACATAGTCCCCATTCACATACAACCAGCGGTGATCACGCGGTGGTGAACCCGCTCCCACAGGATGTGTGTTGCCCTCGGGGATACGCGTGCCCTTGTAGACCGCGTTAACCGAACGCGTCAATTCAGGCCAAGCTCCTTCAACCGGCGATACAGCGTGCGCTCGCTCAGGCCAAGATGACGGGCCAGTTCACTGCGCGAGCCCTTGAACTGTTCCAGTGCCTGCGCCAGCTCACCTAGGTGATTGCGCCGGCCACCTGTCTTGATCGCCCCCGCCGGGCCAATATCCTCCGGCAAATGCTCGGGCCGGATCAGCCCGTCGTCCGCAAACAAGCGCGCCCTTTCCAGAATATTGCGCAGCTCGCGAATGTTGCCCGGGAATGGATGCAGCCCAAGCTGCTGCAAGGCCTCGTCGCTCAGCCTGGGTGTCGGCTTGCCGGCCATGCGCTGCAGCAGGCTCTGGGCGAGCAACGGCAGGTCTTCTGCTCGTTCGCGCAACGCCGGCAGACGGATCGGGAAGCCGCTGATGCGGTAGTACAGGTCTTCGCGGAAGGTGCCGTCCGCGACCATTTGCTTCAGCGGTTTATGGGTTGCCGATACCAGGCGGAAATCCGAATGCACCGTACGCAGGCTACCCACCGGGCGGAAGCTGCCGGACTCGATCAGGCGCAGCAGCTTCACTTGCATCGCCAGCGGGACCTCGCCAATTTCATCCAGAAACAGGGTGCCACCATGCGCCGCTTCAGCCAGGCCGATCTTGCGCTGGTTGGCGCCAGTGAACGCGCCCTTCTCGTAGCCGAACAACTCGCTCTCGAACAACGACTCGGTCAGGCCGGTACAGTCAACCACCACCAACGGGCCGTTGGCCCTGGGGCTGCCCATGTGCACCGCACGGGCGAACAGTTCCTTGCCGGTACCTGACTCACCCTGCAGCAACACCGGGATCTGCGCCGGCGCCGCACGTTGCAGGCTGGCCAGGGCCGCTTTGAACGCTGGCGCGCGGCCGACCAGCCCTTGTTCCTGAGGCTGCGCCGACGCGAGGGTGATGCTGGTCAGGCGTTCGACAAAGGCCACCACCCTGCCCTGTTCATCCAGGATCGGCCGCAGCTCTACATCCACATGCTCGGGGCCGCGTGGCGTGTGATGAATGTGCAAAACCCGCTCCGGTGCCTTGCTGTGCCACGCCTTGCGCATCGGGCAATGCTCGCCGGCCTGGTCGCAAGGCACGGCGTAGTGGTGCGAGACCTTGTGGCATTTCTCACCCAGCGGCGCCTGCTCATGGCGACCGAACTGGCGGCGATAGGCAGCGTTGGCCGCCAGGATGTTGTAGTCGGTATCCAGCACTATGGTTGGCAGGGCATCGTGCTCAAGATAGGAAACCAAAGCTAGGATGAGGGGATGGGCTTCAGGCATGACGGCACCGATTGGATGACCGGCGCAGGGTAACAAGGACTGCCAAACACTGCCATTGGCTGACAGTCGACTGCCATCTGCGCTGCCACTGTCGTCGGCAATTGTCAGCAACGGGCCGGTTTTATTGGCCAGACCGCAGGAAAATGCCTGGCATGCATCTTGATAAACCTCCTGGCACTGCCTACGCCTGTACAAGGCTGGGCGGATAAATTGGAGAACGCGATGATCATCGGCAACAACCTGCACGTGGACGCCTTTTACGACAAGGCGACCTCCACCATCAGCTACCTGGTCATGGACGGCGAAACGCGCAAGTGTGCGTTGATCGACAGTGTCTTGGACTATGACCCCAAGTCGGGGCGTACCTGCACTGCTTCTGCGGACCAGTTGATTGGCCGGGTGAAGGAGCTGCGAGCTGAGGTGCAGTGGGTGCTGGAAACCCATGTGCATGCCGACCACCTTTCGGCGGCGGCCTATTTGAAGGAAAAGCTTGGCGGCCATACCGCCATCGGCGCGCATATCACCCAGGTACAGAAAGTGTTCGGTGCGTTGTTCAACGCCGAGCCTGGCTTCGCCCGCGATGGCAGCCAATTCGATGTGCTGTTCGAGGACGAGGAAGGTTTCCGCATTGGCAACCTGCATGCCCGTGCGTTGCACACCCCAGGGCACACACCTGCGTGCATGAGCTTCATGATCGAGGACGCCGGCGAGACAGCGGTGTTCGTCGGCGACACCCTGTTCATGCCCGACTACGGTACTGCCCGTTGCGACTTCCCTGGGGCTGATGCTCGCACCCTGTACCGCTCGATCCGTCGCTTGCTGGCCTTCCCCGACCAGACCCGGCTGTTCATGTGCCACGACTACCTGCCAGGTGGCCGTGACATGCAGTACGTCACCACCGTGGCCGAGCAGCGCGCCAACAATATTCATATCCACCAGGGCATCGATGAGGACAGCTTCGTCGCCATGCGTGAAGCCCGCGACAAGACCCTCGACATGCCCGTGCTGATCCTGCCTTCGGTGCAGGTGAACATGCGCAGCGGCCAGTTCCCCGCGCCGGAAGATAACGGTGTGAGCTACCTGAAGATACCGCTGAACAAGCTGTGACCGCCCTGCCCCATAACCAGATTTACAGGATTTACCGCCATGCCTGCCTTGTTGTCCCCTGCCAATACCGACCACCACAAAGTGGTCATCGTCGGTGCCGGCGCCGCCGGAATCGCCACCGCTTCCAGCTTGATCAGCCGTGACCCGTCGCTGGATGTGACCTTGATCGACCCCGCCGAAGTGCATTACTACCAGCCCGGCTGGACTATGGTCGGTGCCGGTGTGTTCAAGGCGCCAAGCACTGCTCGCACCATGGCCTCGACCATTCCGCGCGGCGTTCGCTGGATAAAGGCACGTGTGCAGGGGTTCGACCCGCTGGGCCAACTGGTCCTCCTCGAAGGCGGCCGCGCCATCAGTTATGAACAGTTGGTGGTCTGCCCCGGCCTCAAGCTGGATTGGGCGGCCATTGATGGCCTCAGCGAGACCTTGGGCCGCAATGGCGTCACCTCCAACTACCGCTACGACCTGGCGCCCTACACCTGGGAACTGGTGCAGAAGCTCAAGCAAGGCCGAGCCCTGTTTTGCCAGCCGCCCATGCCGATCAAGTGCGCAGGCGCCCCGCAGAAGGCGCTGTACCTGTCTTGCGACCACTGGCTGCGGCATGGTCACCTGGGGGCTGTGAAAGCCAGTTTCTTCAATGCCGGCGCAGTATTGTTCGGTGTGGCGGACTACGTGCCCGCATTGATGAAGTACATCGACAAGTACGCCGTGGACCTCAATTTTTCCCACCGCCTGGTCGCCGTGGACGGGCCGAACAAGCGAGCCACCTTCGTGCGTACCTTGGCCGATGGCAGCAGCGAAACTCGTATTGAGGCCTTCGACATGCTGCATGTAGTACCGCCGCAGGTGGCACCGGACTTCATTCGTGAAAGCCCGTTGGCCGACAGCGCCGGCTGGGTCGATGTCGATCCGCATACCCTGCGCCATCGCCACTTCACCAATGTCCATGCCCTTGGGGACGTGGCCAATACCAGCAATGCCAAGACCGCCGCCGCTGCACGCAAGCAGGCTCCGGTCGTGGCCAACAATGTACTGGTGGCCCTGGGCAGGCTGCCTACCCTGGCCCAGTACGATGGTTATGGATCGTGCCCGCTCACCGTCGAACGCGGCAAGATCGTGCTGGCCGAGTTCACCTATGGCGGCAAGCTGGCTCCAAGCTTCCCCAATTGGTTGCTGGATGGCCGCAAGCCGACACGTCTGGCCTGGTTGCTCAAGGCGCAGGTGCTGCCACCCTTGTACTGGAAAGGCATGCTCAAGGGCCGCGAGTGGCTGGCACGGCCACAGCCGTTGGTAGCCGAGGGTCGGCAGTGATCGAACATCAAATACTGGGAGCGGGCCTGGGCGCGATCATCGGTGCCGTGCTGGCGTTGACCGGTGCCGGCGGTGGCATTCTCGCAGTGCCTTTGCTGGTGTTCGGCCTGGGGCTGTCGATGGTCGAGGCGGCACCGGTCGGCCTGCTGGCCGTAGGCATGGCGGCAGCGGTGGGTGCTGTGCTGGGCTTGCGGCAGGGCCTGGTGCGCTACCGGGCGGCGCTGTTCATCGCATTGATCGGTGTGGCAGCGGCGCCGTTCGGGCTGATGCTGGCGCACCGCCTGCCGAACACGCCACTGCAGTTGGTGTTCGCCGGGGTGTTGGTGTATGCCTGCCTGCGTATCTGGCGCAAGGCGGCCAAGGAACTGCGCGGCGAAGCCAATGATGCCCATCGCTACATCGAACCCTGCGTGCTGAACCCGCTGCAGGGCCGTTTGCGCTGGACCCTGCCCTGCGCGCGCGCCCTGGCCTTTACCGGCGCATTGTCAGGGCTGCTGTCCGGCCTGCTGGGCGTGGGCGGTGGCTTTGTCATCATCCCGGCCCTTAACCGCTACACCAACCTGCGCATGGCCAGCATCGTCTCCACTTCGCTGGCGGTGATCGCGCTGGTGTCCACCGGCAGTGTGGTCAGCGCCAGCCTCGCAGGGGTAATGCACTGGCAGGTTGGCGCCCCGTTCGCCGTCGGTGCGGTGCTCGGCCTGTTGCTGGCGCGGCCATTGGCGGCCAGGCTGGCCGGGCCGCGCTTGCAGCAGATGTTTGCCGTGGCCGGTTGGGCTGCGGCCCTGCTGCTGGCCGGCAAGGCGCTACTGGGCTAGCAGCTCGCTCTGTTCTGCCGCGCATAGCGCCAGCAGGTAGTCCCACACTACCCGCAGGCGCACCGACTTGTGCAGTTCGCGGCGGGTACAGATCCAGTAGCTGCGCTGGATGGTTTCGCCAGGCAGCACGCGCACCAGCGTCGGGTCGTGGCGGGCCATGTAGTTGGGCAGTACGGCGATGCCCAACCCGGCGCGGGCGGCGGTTTGCTGGGCGATCACGCTGGTGCTGCGAAACACCACGTTGGGGGCCCGGCAGAAGCTGTTGAGAAACAGCAGTTCCTGGCTGAACAGCAGGTCGTCGACATAGCCGATCCAGCTGTGCCGGGCCAGGTCCTCGCGGTTGCGCAGCGGGGGCGCGCGATCCAGGTAGTCCTGGCTGGCGTACAGGGCCAGGCGATAGTCGGTGAGTTTGCGGGTGATCAGCAGGTCGGCGTTGGGCCGTTCCAGGTGGATGCTGATCTCCGCCTCGCGGTTGAGGATGCTGACGAAGCGCGGCACTGCCACCAGCTCCACTTCCAGGCCGGGGTAGCGGTCGAACAGCGCATTCATGCGCGGGGTGAAGAACATGATGCCGATGCCTTCGGTCACCCCCAGGCGAATCTTGCCCAGCGGCGTGATGGCCTGGGTGATTTCTTCCTGCGCCAGCAGGGCGACGTTTTCCATGGCTTCGGCGTGCTTGAGCAGGGCCTGGCCCGAGGGGGTCAGTTCATAGCCCTGGGCATGCTGCACGAACAGCGCAGTACCCAGGCTTTGCTCGATGCTCTCGATGTGCCGGGCCACGGTGCTGTGGGTGGTGTTGAGGCGCTTGGCGGCGGTAAGCAGGCGGCCGCTGCGCTGCAACTCGAGGAAAAACCGCAGATCGTTCCAGTCGAACATGCTGATCCTTTTTGGCAGTTCGTTCCGGCCTCTTCGCGGGCACGCCCGCTCCCACAGGGATCGCGTTACCTTGTGGGAGCGGGCGTGCCCGCGAAGAGGCCAGTACAGACTTACCACTGTGCTAAAACGCACAGCGGCTGCGCGAAATCTCGTGTTTCCTCCACGAAATTACTCACTAAGATGGATCGGGACAAGAATAATAATCAGGCCCGAGGTTGCACATGCCATCAGCCGATTCTGTCTTCGACTACGTGGTCGTAGGGGCCGGTCCCGCCGGTTGCCTGTTGGCCAATCGTTTGTCCGCCGACCCTTCCTGCCGAGTGCTGCTGCTGGAAGCGGGTGGGCGCGACAACTATCCCTGGATCCATATCCCCGTCGGTTACCTCTATTGCATCGGCAACCCGCGCACCGACTGGTGCTTCAAGACCGAGGCGCAGCCCGGCCTGGGCGGTCGTGCGCTGGGCTATCCACGCGGCAAGGTGCTGGGTGGCTGCTCCTCGATCAACGGCATGATCTACATGCGCGGCCAGGCTGCCGACTACGACCGTTGGGCCGAGCAAGGCAACGACGGCTGGGCCTGGAAGGACGTACTGCCGCTGTTCAAGGCCAGCGAAAGCCACTTTGCCGGCGCCAGCGAGCACCACGGTAATGATGGCGAATGGCGGGTCGAGCGCCAGCGCTATAGCTGGCCGATCCTCGATGCCTTCCGTGATGCCGCCGAGCAAAGCGGCATCGGCAAGGTCGATGACTTCAATACCGGCGACAACCAGGGCTGTGGATATTTCCAGGTCAACCAGCGCAGCGGTGTGCGCTGGAACGCTTCCAAGGCTTTTCTACGGCCGATCAAGGATCGCCCCAACCTCACCGTGCTGACCGGCGTTCAGGTTGACCAGGTGCTGCTCAACAACACCCGTGCACGGGCGGTAAAGGCGTTCTGGCAGGGTGCCTGGCACGAGTTTTCGGCACGTCGCGAGATCATCCTCTGTGCGGGTGCTGTGGGCTCTCCCTGTATTCTGCAGCGCTCCGGCATCGGCCCGCGGCAGTTATTGGAAAGCCTGGGCATTGGCGTGCGTCACGACATGCCCGGTGTTGGCGGCAACCTGCAGGATCACCTGCAGCTGCGCCTGATCTACCAGATCCGCAATTCCCGTACCCTGAACCAGATGGCCAACAGCCTGTGGGGCAAGATGGGCATGGGCCTGCGCTACCTCTATGACCGCAGTGGCCCGCTGGCCATGGCCCCGAGCCAGCTGGGTGCATTCGTGCGTTCAAGCCCGGAGCAGGCCACCGCCAACCTGCAGTACCACGTGCAGCCGCTGTCACTTGAGAGATTCGGCGAACCACTGCACACGTTCCCGGCCTTTACCGCCTCGGTGTGCAACCTGCGCCCGGCCAGCCGCGGGCGTATCGATATCCGCAGCAGCGACATGAACAGCACGCCGCTGATCGACCCCAACTACCTCAGCGACTCCCAGGACCTGCGCGTCGCCGCCGATGCCATTCGCCTTACCCGGCGTATCGTCCAGGCCCCTGCCCTTGCTGCGTTCGACCCAAAGGAATACCTGCCGGGCCCAGCCCTGCAAACCGAAGAAGAGCTGTTCGAAGCCGCCGGCAAGATCGGCACCACCATCTTCCACCCGGTCGGCACCTGCCGCATGGGCAATGGCGAACTGGACGTTGTGGATAACCAGCTGCGCGTGCACGGCATTCCCGGCCTGCGCGTGGCGGACGCCTCGATCATGCCGCAGATCACCTCCGGCAATACCTGTTCACCCACCCTGATGATCGCCGAGAAGGCGGCGCAACTGATCCTCAAAGGAGCTGCCACCCAGACCTATCTGAACGAAGACGCGATACCGACGCCCTGACCCCGGGTGCGTGCAGTACCGGCAGCTGGCGGTCAGAAGCTGCCGACAGTGGAACAACAAGAATAATCACTGTGGCCTGCGGGCCGAGGACAGCAACGATGTCGGATTACATCCAAGAGCAGGGTGCGGCGGCCAGCAGCTCCAGCCGTCGCGAAGAACGCAAGATCATCTTCGCGTCATCCCTCGGGACAGTTTTCGAGTGGTATGACTTTTTTCTCTATGGTGCGCTGGCAGCGGTCATCAGCAAGCAGTTTTTCGCTGGCGTGAACGACACCACCGCCTTCATCTTCGCCCTCATGGCCTTTGCCGCCGGCTTTCTGGTGCGGCCATTCGGCGCGCTGGTGTTCGGCCGGCTGGGCGACATGATCGGGCGCAAGTACACCTTCCTGGTCACCATCGTGCTGATGGGCCTGTCCACCTTCGCGGTAGGGTTGTTGCCCACCTACGCCAGCATCGGCATCGCGGCACCGATCATCCTGGTGGTCCTGCGCATGCTGCAGGGGCTGGCGCTGGGTGGTGAATACGGCGGTGCGGCCACCTATGTGGCCGAGCATGCGCCGCCCGGCAAGCGCGGTTTCCACACGGGTTTCATCCAGTCCACCGCCACCCTTGGCCTGTTGTTGTCGCTAGTGGTGGTGCTGGGCAGCCGCTATATCAGTGGCGACCAGTTCGAAACCTGGGGTTGGCGCCTGCCGTTCCTGCTGTCGATCGTGCTGCTGGCGATTTCCACCTGGATCCGCATGAGCATGCACGAGTCGCCGGCCTTCGTGAAAATGAAGGCCCAGGGCAAGGTCAGCAAGTCGCCGATCCGTGAGTCGTTCACTTCCTGGCCAAACCTGAAAGTGGTGCTCACTGCCCTGTTCAGCATCAACGCCGGGCAAGCCGTGACCTTCTACACGGCGCAGTTCTACGTGCTGTTCTTCATGACCCAGATGCTGAAGATGGACCCGGCCCAGGCCAACACCCTGCTGATCATCAGCGTTGTCATTGGTGCGCCGTTCTTCGTGTTCTTCGGCTGGTTGTCCGACCGGATTGGCCGCAAGCCGATCCTGATGCTCGGCCTGCTGCTGGCCACGGTGCTGTACTTCCCGCTGTTCAAGGCGCTGAGCCACTACGCCAACCCACAGATCGACGCGGCCAGCCGCCAGGCGCCGATCGTTGTCACTGCCGACCCGAGAGGCTGTACTTTCCAGTTCGACCCGGTAGGCAAGGCGCGCTTCGACAGCCCCTGCGACAAGGTCAAGACATTCCTAGTCAAGCAGGGCTTGCCATACAGCTCGGTGGATGTGGCAGGTAGCGATGTGGTGGTGAACATCGGTGACAAGACCATCAACGGCTTCGACGAAGCGGCCATGCGTGCGGCGGTGGAACAGGCTGGCTACCCGGCCAAGGCCGACCCTGGGCAGGTCAACCAAGTGATGGTGGTGGTGCTGATCGTGGCGATGATCCTGATCGCGACCATGACCTATGGCCCGCTGGCGGCGGTGATGGTCGAGCTGTTCCCCACTCGCATCCGCTACACCTCCATGTCACTGCCCTACCACATTGGCAACGGCTGGTTCGGTGGCTTCCTGCCAACGGTGTCGTTCGCGCTGGTGGTGTACACCGGGGATATCTTCTATGGGCTGTGGTACCCGGTGCTGGTGACCGGGGTCAGCCTGGTGGTGGGGATCTTCTGCCTGAAAGAAACCAAGGATGTGGATATCGACAAGATCTGACGGCTGCAACGGGCCGTTTCTACACGCCCGCATGAGGCAATAAAAAAACCGGCTGTAAAAGCCGGTTTTCTTATGCCCCAAAAAAACTTATGCACGATTTTCAGAAAAATGTCATACACAGAAATAAACAGCTAATTCAAATACTTAGCGATCACTTCAGTCTTTTAATCCAAAAACAGTTCACAAGTTATCCACAGATGGTCAGGCCATCTGTTCCTGGGGTTTTTCTTCTGCTGGCGGCAGCGAACCCATGGCCCGCTGGGTCGCTTCGTTCCACGCCGCGGCGCGGTCGTTGAGCTCGGCGATGGCCCGTGGCCCGGTGCCGTTGGCGTACATCGGCTCGCCAATCACCACCTCGATTGTGCCCGCGCGCTTGCCCCAACCGGTCTTGGGCCAGAACTTGCCGGCGTTATGGGCAATCGGCAGCACCGGCAGCCCGGCATTCACTGCCAGCGCGGTACCGCCACGGGAGAACTTGCCCATGGTGCCGAATGGCACGCGGGTGCCTTCCGGGAAGATCAGTACCCAGGTCTTCTGCTTGAGCAGCTCGTCACCCTTGCTGGCTACCTGGCGCAGGGCTTCCTTGGGGTTATCGCGGTTGATCGCGATCGGCCGCAGCATGGCCATGGCCCAACCGAAGAACGGCACGTACAGCAACTCGCGCTTGAGCACCTGGCTCAGCGGCGAGAAATACTGGGAAAGGAAGAAGGTTTCCCAGGTGCTCTGGTGGTTGGACAGGATCACGCAAGGCTCATCAGGCACGTTCTCGGCGCCAGTGATCTTGTAGTCGATACCCAGGATGGTGCGCACAAGGAACAACGCGCAACGGCACCAGTACACGTTGATGAACTTGTAGCGCTTGGGGAACGACAGGAACGGCGCGACGAAGAAGCTCAGCGAGCACCACAGCAGCGAACTGGTGCCCAGCAGCAGGTAAAAAAGAAAGATTCTGATCGCCTGCAGGATCGACATAGTGGCTTGTACCATTGCGGGGCATGCCCGCCTGAGAAAAATGCGCCCGAAGGCGCACTGTTTAAATTAGTTCTCTGGCGATAGCTGCCAGATCGTCGAAAATCAGTGTAGTTTCCGGGACGCCTTTTTCCAGGGTCCGCTCGCCCTTGCCGGTTTTCACCAACACGGGTTGTGCACCGACGGCCAGGGCGGCCTCCAGGTCACCTTTGCTGTCGCCAACGAACCAGACGCCTTCCAGGCCGACCTGGTAATGCTCGGCGATCGCCCGCAGCATGCCAGGCTTGGGCTTGCGGCAATCGCAGCCTTCGTCTGGCCCGTGCGGGCAATACACGATGTGGCCCACTTCGCCACCCTGCTCGGCCACCAGCGCGCGCAGGCGCGCGTGCATGGCCTCGAGGGTAGTCAGCGCATAGTAGCCACGGGCAATGCCGGACTGGTTGGTGGCCACGGCCACCGTCCAGCCCGCCTTGCTCAACTGCGCGATCGCTTCGACCGAGCCAGGGATCGGCACCCACTCGTCCAGCGTCTTGATGTAGGCGTCGGAGTCGTAGTTGATTACTCCGTCACGGTCGAGAATCAGCAGTTTCAAGGCTTACCCCAGCAGCGAAATGTCGGCCACGCCCAGGAACAGGCCGCGCAGGCGGCTGAGCAGGGCATAACGGTTGGCGCGTACCTTGGCATCCTCGGCGTTGACCATCACCGCCTCGAAGAAGGCGTCGACCGGGTCACGCAGGGCCGCCAGGCGGGCCAGCGATTCGCTGTACTGGCGTGCAGCAGCCATCGGTTGCACGGCCTGGTCGGCCTGCTGGATGGCCGAGTACAGGGAGAACTCGTTGGCGTTGTCGAAGTACTTCGGCTCGACGTGATCGGCGATGGCGCCTTCGGCCTTGCTCAGCAGGTTCGACACGCGCTTGTTCACCGCGGCCAGGGCCTCGGCTTCCGGCAGCTTGCGGAAGGCTTGTACAGCCTGCACGCGCTGGTCGAAGTCCAAGGCAGAACCTGGCTGCAGGGCACGGACCGACAGGTAGGTGGCCACGTCGATGCCTTCGTCTTCGTAACGCGCACGCAGGCGGTCGAAGATGAACTCCAGCACCTGTTCGGCCAAGCCGGCGGCCTTGACCTTGGCGCCGAACTGCTTGACCGCGAACTCGACCGCACCGGTCAGGTCCAGGTCCAGCTGCTTCTCGATCAGGATACGCAGCACGCCCAAGGCGGCACGGCGCAGGGCGTACGGGTCCTTGCTGCCGGTAGGCAGCATGCCGATGCCGAAGATGCCGACCAGGGTGTCGAGCTTGTCGGCGATGGCCACCGCAGCACCGGTGAGGGTCTGCGGCAGCTCGGCGCCAGCACCGCGCGGCATGTACTGCTCGTTCAGGGCCAGGGCCACGTCTTCCGGCTCACCGTCGTTGAGCGCGTAGTAGTAACCGGCAACACCCTGCATTTCAGGGAATTCGCCGACCATCTCGGTGGCCAGGTCGCACTTCGACAGCAGGCCGGCGCGGCCGGCGCGCTGGGCGTCGCCGCCGATCAGCGGGGCGATGAAGGCGGCCAGCTTGGAGACGCGCTCGGCCTTGTCGTACACGGTACCCAGCTGAGCCTGGAACACCACGTTCTTCAGGCGCTCGTTGAAGGTTTCCAGCGGCTGCTTCTTGTCCTGCTTGAAGAAGAACTCGGCGTCGGTCAGGCGTGGGCGCACGACCTTCTCGTTACCTTGCACGATCTGCTTCGGGTCGCGGCTCTCGACGTTGGCCACGGTGATGAAGCGCGGCAGCAGCTTGCCTTCGCTGTCCAGCAGGCAGAAGTACTTCTGGTTGTCCTGCATGGTGGTGATCAGGGCTTCCTGCGGGACTTCGAGGAAACGCTCCTCGAACGAGCACACCAGCGGCACTGGCCACTCGACCAGGGCGGTCACTTCGTCCAGCAGCGCCGGCGGCACGATGGCGCTGCCTTCCTGCTGCATGGCCAGCTCGGCGGTACGCTTGCTGATCAGCTCGCGGCGCTCGGCGAAGTCGGCCAGCACGTAGGCTTTGCGCAGGTCTTCGACGTAGTTGGCCGGGGTGGTAATCACCACGTTTTCCGGGTGGTGGAAGCGGTGGCCACGGGATTCACGGCCTGCCTTCTGCGACAGGATGGTGCAGTCGACCACCTGGTCGCCCAGCAGCATCACCAGCCATTGGGTCGGGCGCACGAACTCTTCACGGCTTGCCGCCCAGCGCATGCGCTTGGGGATCGGCAGGTCGTTGAGCGAATCTTCGACGATGGTCGGCAGCAGGCCGGTGGTGGCCTTGCCCGGGATGTGCTGGGAGAAGCGCAGCTTGGGGCCGCTCTGGTCGATTTCCGACAGCTCCACACCGCATTTCTTGGCAAAGCCCAAGGCAGCCTGGGTCGGCTCGCCGTCTTTGAAAGCAGCCTGCAGGGGCGGGCCGTCGATATTGATGCTGCGGTCAGGCTGTTGCACGTCCAGCTGGCGGATCAGCACGGCCAAGCGGCGCGGCGCGGCGTAAACCTGCTTGCCGGTATAGTTCAAGCCAGCGGCCTGCAGGCCCTTCTCGATACCCGCCAGGAAGGCTTCGCCAAGGCTGGCGAGGGCCTTCGGTGGCAGCTCCTCGGTGCCCAGTTCTACCAGGAAATCTTGAGCACTCATTGTGCAGCCTCCAGCTTAGCCAACACTTCGTCACGCAGTTCAGGGGTGGCCATCGGGAAGCCCAGGCGTGCGCGGGCTTGCAGATAGCTTTGCGCCACGTCCCGGGCCAGGGTACGTACACGCAGGATGTAGCGCTGGCGCTCGGTTACCGAGATGGCGCGGCGGGCGTCCAGCAGGTTGAAGGTGTGCGAGGCCTTCAGGACCATTTCATAGGTCGGCAGCGGCAGCTCAAGCTTGATCAGGCGGTTGGCTTCGCTTTCGTAGAAGTCGAACAGCTCGAACAGCTTGTCGACGTTGGCGTGCTCGAAGTTGTAGGTCGACTGCTCCACCTCGTTTTGGTGGAACACGTCGCCGTAGGTGACCTTGCCGAACGGGCCGTCGGCCCACACCAGGTCGTACACCGAGTCGACGCCCTGGATGTACATGGCCAGGCGCTCCAGGCCGTAGGTGATTTCACCCGTGACTGGGTAGCACTCGATGCCGCCTACCTGCTGGAAGTAGGTGAACTGGGTGACTTCCATGCCGTTGAGCCAGATTTCCCAGCCCAGGCCCCAGGCGCCGAGGGTCGGCGATTCCCAGTTGTCTTCGACGAAGCGAATGTCGTGGACCAGCGGGTCCAGGCCGATGGCTTTCAGCGAGCCGAGGTACAGCTCCTGGAAGTTGGCTGGGTTGGGCTTCAGTACCACCTGGAACTGGTAGTAGTGCTGCAGGCGGTTGGGGTTTTCGCCATACCGCCCGTCGGCAGGGCGACGGCTAGGCTGCACATAGGCGGCGTTCCAGGTTTCTGGACCCACGGCGCGCAGGAATGTAGCGGTGTGGAAAGTGCCGGCGCCTACTTCCATATCGTAGGGCTGAAGCACCACACAACCTTGCTCGGCCCAGTAGTTCTGCAGGGCGAGGATCAGGTCTTGGAAGGTACGCACGGCTGGCGTAGGCTGGCTCACGAAATTCACCTGTATCTGGGGATGCGGATGTAAAGAGCGGGAGTATAACCTGATTCGCCTCGCCCTCTACTCATTGGAGCCTTATGCCACGCTGCTTTTGGTGTACCGACGATCCGTTGTACCAGGCCTACCACGACCAGGAATGGGGAACGCCCCAGCGTGACCCGGCGTTGCTGTTCGAGATGCTTTTGCTCGAAGGGTTCCAGGCAGGGCTTTCGTGGATCACCGTATTGCGTAAACGCGAGCGTTATCGCGAGGTGATGCACGGCTTCGATCCGGTGAAACTCGCCGTCATGAGCGACGAACGCATCGAGGAGCTGATGCAGGATGCCGGCATCATCCGCAACCGCCTCAAGCTCAAGGCTGCCAGGCGTAATGCCCAGGCCTGGCTGGCTGTGGACAACCCCGCCGACTGGCTCTGGTCATTCGTCGGTGGTGCGCCGAAGATCAACCACTTCACTGGCCGCAGCGAGGTGCCAGCGGTTACCGATGAAGCCAAGGCGATGAGCAAAGCCCTGCAGAAAGCCGGCTTCACGTTCGTTGGCCCGACCATCTGCTATGCCTTCATGCAGGCCACCGGCATGGTCATGGACCACACCACCGATTGCGATCGCTACGCCGCCTTGTTGCGCTGAGGGGTTACAATGCGCGCCTTGCTGAAATAAGGAATTCGCCTGTGGAAAAGTTCAAGGGCGCCCTGATGGTCGGGGTGCTGCGCCTGTTTGCCAAGCTGCCCTGGGGCGCTGTGCAGCGCGTCGGCGCCGGTATCGGCTGGCTGATGTGGAAGATCCCCAACGGCTCGCGCAATGTCGTGCGCATCAACCTCGCCAAGTGCTTCCCGGAGATGGACCCGGCCGAGCGCGAGCAGCTGGTGGGCCGCGCGTTGAAGGATATCGGTAAATCCTTCGTCGAAAGTGCCTGTGCCTGGATCTGGCCGCCGCAGCGCTCGCTGGAGCTGGTCAAGGAAGTGCACGGCCTGGAAGTGCTGGAGCAGGCCCTGGCCTCGGGCAAGGGCGTGGTCGGCATCACCAGCCACCTGGGTAACTGGGAAGTGCTGAACCACTTCTACTGCAACCAGTGCAAACCGATCATCTTCTATCGCCCGCCGAAGCTGAAGGCGGTGGATGACCTGCTGCGCGAGCAGCGGGTGCAGATGGGCAACCGCGTGGCACCTTCGACCAAGGAAGGCATCCTCAGCGTGATCAAGGAAGTGCGCCGTGGTGGCCAGGTGGGTATTCCTGCCGACCCGGAGCCGGCGGAGTCGGCCGGGGTGTTCGTGCCGTTCCTGGGTACCCAGGCGCTGACCAGCAAGTTCGTGCCGAACATGCTGGCCGGGGGCAAGGCGGTTGGGGTGTTCCTGCATGCCCTGCGGTTGCCTGACGGCTCGGGCTTCAAGGTGTTCCTGGAGGCGGCGCCGGAAGAGATGTACAGCACCGACGTGACCGTGTCGGCGGCGGCGATGAGCAAGGTGGTCGAGCGCTATGTGCGCGAGTACCCGAGCCAGTACATGTGGAGCATGAAGCGCTTCAAGAAGCGCCCGGCTGGCGAGCCACGCTGGTACTGAGATTTTCACTGTCCCCTGTGGGAGCGGGTTTACCCGCGAATGCGTCGGTGAATCCCACATCGCATTCGCGGGTGAACCCGCTCCCACAGGGACTGCGTTAACCTGATGTCTTGTTGAGTTTCTTCAGAAACACGGTCATCTCTTTCTCGGCCTGCTTGTCCCCATGGGCCTGCGCGGCCACGATCCCCTCCTCCCAGGCCTTGCGCGCCGCCGCCAGGTCACCCTGCAGATGATGCGCCTTGCCCAGCAGTTTCCACGCTGCCGAGTACTTCGGGTCCTGTTCCACGCACCGTGCCAGATGCACCGCCGCTTCAGCACCATTGCCTTCGTCCAGCCAGGCCTTGCCCAGGCCGAACCTCAACAACGGGTTATCCACACCCTTGGCCAGCATCTTCTCCAGCGATTCGCGCATGCCCTGTGCTCCTAGAAGAAACTCAAGCCGACGTGGAACAGCTTCTCCACATCCCGGATATGCTTTTTATCCACAACGAACAGGATCACATGGTCGCCCGATTCGATCATGGTGTCGTCGTGGGCAATCATCACCTCTTCGTCACGAATGATCGCGCCGATGGTGGTGCCCGGTGGCAGCGCGATGTCTTCGATCGCCTTGCCGACCACCTTGCTCGACTTCGAATCCCCGTGCGCCACCGCTTCGATAGCCTCGGCCGCGCCGCGGCGCAGCGAGTGTACGCTGACGATGTCGCCCCGGCGCACGTGCGCCAGCAGGGTGCCGATGGTGGCCAACTGTGGGCTGATGGCAATGTCGATGTCGCCACCCTGCACCAGGTCGACATAGGCCGGGTTGTTGATGATGGTCATCACCTTGCGGGCGCCCAGGCGCTTGGCCAGCAGCGACGACATGATGTTGGCCTCGTCGTCGTTGGTCAGGGCCAGGAAGATGTCGGCGTCGGCGATGTTCTCCTCCAGCATCAGGTCCTTGTCCGAGGCGCTGCCCTGCAGCACCACGGTGCTTTCCAGGGTGTCGGAGAGGTGTCGGCAACGGGCCGGGCTCATCTCGATGATCTTCACCTGGTAGCGGCTTTCGATGGCCTCGGCCAGGCGTTCGCCGATTTGCCCGCCACCGGCGATGACCACACGCTTGTTGGTTTCGTCGATACGGCGCAGCTCACCCATCACCGCGCGTATGTCCTTCTTCGCGGCGATGAAGAACACTTCGTCGTCTGCTTCGATCACCGTGTCGCCCCGCGGGGTGATCGGGCGGTCGCGGCGGAAGATGGCCGCCACGCGGGTGTCGACGTTGGGCATGTGCGCGCGGATCTGGCGCAGTTGCTGGCCTACCAGCGGGCCACCGTAGTACGCCTTAACTGCCACCAGCTGGGCCTTGCCTTCTGCGAAGTCGATCACCTGCAGCGAGCCAGGGTGCTCGATCAGGCGCTTGATGTAGTTGGTCACCACCTGCTCGGGGCTGATCAGTACGTCGACCGGGATATGGTCGTTGTCGAACAGCTCTTCGCGGGTCAGGTAGGCCGACTCGCGCACCCGGGCAATTTTGGTCGGGGTGTGGAAAAGCGAATAGGCTACCTGGCAGGCGACCATGTTGGTTTCGTCGCTGTTGGTTACCGCCACCAGCATGTCGGCGTCGTCGGCACCGGCCTGGCGCAGCACCGTAGGCAGCGAGCCGCGGCCTTGCACGGTGCGGATGTCCAGGCGGTCGCCCAGGTCGCGCAGGCGGTCGCCGTCAGTGTCGACCACGGTGATGTCGTTGGCTTCGCTGGCCAGGTGCTCCGCCAGCGTACCGCCTACCTGTCCTGCGCCGAGGATGATGATCTTCATCCGCTACTCCCTACCTTTTGTTTTTATCCGCGCGAGGCGGCGATCTTGATCAGCTTGGCATAGTAGAAACCGTCGTGGCCGCCTTCCTGGGCCAACAACTGGCGGCCGTGGGGCTGGCGCAGGCCGGCTTCGGTGGCCAGGTCCAGCTCACGGGCGCCCGGGGTGCGGGCAAGGAAGGCATCGATCACTTCGGTGTTCTCGGTCGGCAGGCTGGAGCAGGTGGCGTATAGCAGCATGCCGCCCACTTCCAGGGTCGGCCACAGGGCATCGAGCAGCTCACCTTGCAGCGTGGCCAGGGCCGGGATGTCGTCGGCCTGACGGGTCAGCTTGATGTCAGGGTGGCGGCGGATCACGCCGGTGGCCGAACAGGGGGCATCGAGCAGAATGCGCTGGAACGGCTTGCCGTCCCACCAGCTGGCGGTGTCGCGGGCATCGCAGGCGATCAGCTCGGCGTCCAGTTGCAGGCGGTCGAGGTTCTCGCGCACGCGGGTCAGGCGCTTGGCTTCGAGGTCGATGGCCACCACGTGGGCCAGGCCGGTTTCGGCTTCCAGCAGGTGGCAGGTCTTGCCACCCGGTGCACAGCAGGCGTCGAGCACGCGCTGGCCGGGGGCCAGTTCCAGCAGGTCGGCGGACAGCTGCGCGGCTTCGTCCTGCACGCTCACCCAGCCTTCGGCAAAGCCTGGCAGGCCGCGCACGTCGCAGGCTTCGGCCAACACGATACCGTCACGGCTGTACTGGCAGGCGCTGGCGCCAACGCCTGCCTCGGTCAGCAGTGCCAGGTAGGCATCGCGGCTGTGGTGGCGACGGTTGACCCGCAGGATCATCGGCGGGTGGGCGTTGTTGGCGGCGCAGATGGCCTCCCACTGCTCCGGCCAGAAGGCCTTGAGCGACTTCTGCAGCCAGCGCGGGTGGGCAGTGCGTACCACCGGGTCGCGCTCCATGCCGGCCAGCAATTCTTCGCCTTCGCGTTGGGCGCGGCGCAGCACGGCATTGAGCAGGCCCTTGGCCCACGGCTTCTTCAGCTTGTCGGCACAGCCAACGGTCTCGCCAATGGCCGCGTGGGCCGGGATACGGCTGTAGAACAGCTGGTACAGGCCGACCAGCAGCAACGCCTGCACATCGGCATCGGCGGCCTTGAACGGCTTCTGCAGCAGCTGCGCCGCCAGCAGGTCGAGGCGTGGTTGCCAGCGCGCGGTACCGAACGCCAGGTCCTGGGTCAGGCCGCGGTCGCGCTCATCGACCTTGTCCAGTTGCGCTGGCAGCGAACTGTTCAGCGAGGCCTTGCCACTGAGTACAGCGGCAAGGGCACGGGCGGCGGCGAGGCGTGGGTTCATTGGCCCAGCACCTTGCCGCTGGCGAATTTCTCACGACGGCTGTTGAACAGGTCGCTGAAGTTCAGTGCCTTGCCGCCGGGCAGTTGCAGGCGGGTCAGGCTCAGTGCCTGGTCACCGCAGGCGACAACCAGGCCGTCCTTGCTGGCGGAGAGGATCTCACCCGGGGTGCCTGTCGCTGTGGACAAGTTGGCGGCCAGCACTTTCACGCTTTCGCCATCGAGGGTGCTGTGGCAAACCGGCCACGGGTTGAAGGCACGGATCAGGCGTTCCAGCTCGACGGCCGGCCGGCTCCAGTCAATACGCGCTTCGTCCTTGTTCAGCTTGTGCGCGTAGGTGGCCAGGGCATCGTCCTGCACTTCACCGTGCAGCGAACCATCGGCCAGGCCGGCGATGGCTTGTACGACTGCGGGCGGGCCCATCTCGGCCAAGCGGTCGTGCAGGCTGCCGCCGGTGTCTTCGGCGCTGATCGGGGTGACCACCTTGAGCAGCATCGGGCCGGTGTCCAGGCCCGCTTCCATACGCATCACGGTCACACCGCTCTCGGCGTCGCCGGCTTCCACGGCGCGCTGGATCGGTGCGGCACCGCGCCAGCGTGGCAGCAGGGAGGC
The DNA here is from genome assembly GCF_030263955.1 of Pseudomonas sp. M2(2023). NCBI lineage: Bacteria > Pseudomonadati > Pseudomonadota > Gammaproteobacteria > Pseudomonadales > Pseudomonadaceae > Pseudomonas > Pseudomonas sp. M2(2023). Next base: position 5,582,866 of record NZ_CP127114.1, on the reverse strand, counting down.
ATGGCTGTTGATGCAGCCCAGGCGCGGGATATCCAGCACCACCTGCGGCAGGATCAGGCCGTAGGCGACCACTACCATCAGGTCCGGCTTCAGCGCCGCAAGTTCGGCCTGGGCTTCGGCGTTGCGCAGGGTCGGCGGTTGGAACACCGGGATGTCATGGGCCACAGCCAGTTGCTTGACCGGGCTCGGCATCAGCTTCTGGCCACGGCCAGCGGGGCGGTCGGGCTGGGTGTAGACGGCCACGATCTCGTACGGGCTGTCGAGCAGGGCCTTGAGGTGTTCGGCGGCAAACTCTGGAGTGCCTGCAAAGACGATGCGCATGGAGTTCTCGCTTCAAAAAAGAAAAAGGCTTGCCGGAGCAAGCCTTCTGGAAGGTGGGGATCAGGCTTGCTGGCGGTGCTGCTTTTCCAGCTTTTTCTTGATCCGGTCGCGCTTGAGCTGCGACAGGTAGTCGACGAACAGCTTGCCGTTGAGGTGATCGAATTCATGCTGCACGCACACCGCCAGCAGGCCTTCGCACTCGAGCTCGTAAGGCTTGCCGTCGCGGTCCTGGGCCTTGACCCGCACACGCAGCGGGCGGTCGACGTTCTCGTAGAAGCCAGGTACCGACAGGCAGCCTTCCTGGTACTGGCCCATGTCGTGGGTCAGCTCTTCGACCGTGGGGTTGATGAAGACGCGCGGCTCGCTGCGGTCTTCACTGAGGTCCATGACCACGACCTGCTGGTGCACGTTGACCTGGGTAGCGGCCAGGCCGATGCCAGGGGCTTCGTACATGGTTTCAAACATGTCGTCGATCAGCTGACGCAGGGCGTCGTCGAACACCGTCACCGGCTTGGCGATGGTGCGCAGGCGCGGGTCCGGGAATTCGAGAATGTTCAAGATGGCCATAAGGTCAGGCAGTCACTGTGCGTTCGGTTGAAAACTGAGCACACATAATAAAGGGAAACGGGGATTTCAGCACCTGTGAAAGCTCGTCTAGGGTTTTCAAGGCCAGCTTATTGCCCATTCGATGGACAGGTTGTCAAAGCGTTATCAACAAAGTTATCCACAGTTTGTGCCACGTCGATGGCCCCGATTCGATCAAGGATGATCCCCATGCAGACCTACCATTCGTCGCCTCTTCCGCCTGCCGAACTGGAGGCCCGATTACGCCTGCACCGGCTGCCGGAGACGGGATTGCGTCGCTTTAACACCTTGCTTGAGGCTTTTGGCAGTGCCTCTTCGGCGCTATGTGCACCCGCCGGCGCCTGGCGCGCATTGGGCATACCCCAGGCCACCATCGATGCCCGGCGCAGTGCCGAAGTTCGTGAGGGTGCACTGGCCGCAATGGCCTGGCTAGAGCGCCCGGCCCAGCATTTGCTGATGTGGGACGGCCCTGGCTACCCGCCACTATTGGCGGAAATCGACGATGCCCCTCCACTGCTTTTCGTAGCTGGAGACCCAGCCCTGCTCGAGCGCCCACAACTGGCAATTGTGGGCAGCAGGCGTGCTTCACCCCCAGCACTCGACACTGCTGCGGCATTTTCCCGCTACCTGGCGCAGGCCGGTTTCACCATTACCAGCGGCTTGGCGGTGGGCATCGACGGTGCCGCTCATCGGGCCGCATTGCAGGCTGGTGGGGGCACGATTGGCGTGCTCGGTACGGGGTTGCAAAAACTTTATCCACAGCGCCACAGGTCGCTTGCACAAGCGATGATCGACAACGGTAGCGCGCTGGTTTCCGAGTACCCGTTGGATGCCGGGCCGCTACCTGGCAACTTCCCGCGGCGCAATCGCATCATCAGTGGCCTGTCGCTGGGCGTGCTGGTGGTCGAGGCGAGCCTGGCCAGTGGTTCGCTGATCACCGCACGCCTGGCTGCCGAGCAAGGCCGCGAGGTGTATGCCATACCGGGCTCCATTCACCACCCCGGGGCCAAAGGCTGCCACCAGTTGATCCGTGACGGCGCGCTGTTGGTGGAGAGCGTGGAGCAGATACTGGAAAGCCTGCAGGGCTGGCAGAACCTGCCGCCTGCGGTTGTGGATAAATTCGACCATCCTCTGCTCGCCCTGCTGCATGCTGCGCCACAAACCAGCGAAAGCCTGGCCCACTGCAGCGAGCTGCCGCTTGCCGACGTGCTGGCGCAGCTGACCGAACTGGAGCTGGAAGGCCGGGTCAGCAATGAAGCCGGGCGTTGGTTTGCCCGCGCGGGCTAAGTACACTGCTCACAAGCAAGGTATATAGGCGGAGTAACAGAAATGGTGAGCAGTTTTCGTGTGCAACAAGCCGCACGTGAGATCCGGGCGGGTGCAGTGATCGCCTACCCGACGGAAGCGGTCTGGGGCCTGGGCTGCGACCCGTGGAACGAGGACGCGGTGTATCGCCTGCTGGCGCTGAAGTCGCGGCCTGTGGATAAAGGCCTGATCCTGGTAGCCGACAACATCCGCCAGTTCGACTTCTTGTTCGAGGACTTCCCCGAAGACTGGATCGACCGCATGGGCAGCACCTGGCCGGGGCCGAACACCTGGTTGGTGCCGCACCAGGACCTGTTGCCCGAGTGGGTGACCGGTGAGCATGACACGGTGGCGCTGCGGGTCAGCGACCATCCGGTGGTGCGTGAGTTGTGTGCGTTGGTGGGGCCGTTGATTTCCACTTCGTGCAACCCGGGCGGGCGCCCGGCGGCGAAGACCCGGTTGCGGGTGGAGCAGTACTTCCATGGTCAGCTGGATCTGGTGCTGGGGGGGGCGTTGGGTGGAAGGAAGAACCCTAGTGTGATTCGCAACCTGGCCACTGGCGAAGTCGTTCGCCCGGGCTGATACATATCCACAGGCCTGGCCGGGACCTCCTGTGGGAGCGGGCGAGCCCGCGAAGAATCCAACGCGGTGCCTGGCACGGGCTTCGCCCGTGTTCGCGGGCATGCCCGCTCCCACAGGTCAGGGCCAAGCCCCCGCAGATTTTTCTGATTTTGTTTCGAATGCCTGTCCAGCTAGCGGCTTGGGAAATATCCTACGAGCCGCGTCCCCTGCCATCACCTTCTCAGTGGGAACCTCTGCCCACCTTCTCAGTGGGAACCTCTGCCCTTAGTCTTCAGCCGTCGCCGAATAACTTGGCGATCGGGTGTGGTAACCCGGGTTCTGGGTGATCTTGGCAGTCCATGGCGGCTGTTCGCAGGAGGCTTCGTGCCTGCTGGGTTTTAGATCTCCCACCCGGTTTACCACCCTGCGTACAGCTGCCACCTATTCGTGTGGTAACGACTGGGTGGTGCCATGAAGCGAGATCTAGTGATGAAGAAGATTGTCCCCGATCCACCCCTACCCTGCACATCCACCCGCCCCTTCGGCCGCTGCGATGCCGGCCACGAACCGCTGTTCACCGTAAACCCGAACATTTCCGCCGAGGACGCCTTGGTTCATGTAGCTCTGTATCTGCGAGGCGCCTACGAAACGGGCTCGAAAGCCCTCGAGTACCTGCGCGAAGAAGGCCGTGGCATGTATTGGTCGAGCCTGCATTCCATTGAATTGGCGGAGGGATTGGTGGAGGCGATTCTCGATGGTATCGAGTCGATACCAACCACCCGTCCTCCACAGGCATAGCGCCCTGTTCAAGGCCGACGCAGTACCTGTGGGAGCGGGTTCACCCGCGAACACCGGCGCAGCCGGTGCCATGCACTGCGGTGCTTGCTTCGCGGGCATGCCCGCTCCCACAGGGATGGCACTGCACTTAAGATCGGTGCAGTACCTGTGGGAGTGAACTCAAGGAAGCAGAATTGTGGAACCCACAGTCCGCCGAGCCGACAGCTCCGCCTGTGCCTTGGCCGCCTCGCTGAGCGGATACCGCTGTTGGATATCCACAACCAGCTTGCCACTGCCGATCATCGCAAACAGGTCATCGGCCATGGCCTGGGTATTCTCGGCATTGTTGGCATAGGTCGCCAACGTCGGGCGGGTCACATACAGCGACCCTTTCTGCGCCAGAATCCCCAGGTTCACCCCGCTCACCGCCCCCGAGGCATTGCCAAAGCTCACCATCAACCCGCGCGGCTGCAGGCAGTCCAGCGAGGTCAGCCAGGTGTCGGCACCCACACCGTCATACACCACCGGGCATTTCTTGCCGTCGGTCAGCTCCAGCACCCGCTTGGCTACGTCCTCACGGCTATAGTCGATGGTCGCCCACGCCCCAAGCGCCTTGGCCCGTTCGGCCTTCTCGGCAGAACTCACGGTACCGATCAGCTTGGCCCCCAGCGCCTTGGCCCACTGGCACGCCAACGAACCCACGCCGCCAGCTGCTGCGTGGAACAGGATCACATCACCCGCCTTCACCTCATAGGTCTGCTTCAGCAGGTACTGCACGGTCAAACCCTTGAGCATCACCGCCGCTGCCTGCTCGAAGCTGATGTTGTCGGGCAGCTTCACCAGATTGGCTTCCGGCAGCGTATGCACCTCGCTGTACGCGCCCAACGGGCCGCCGGCATGGGCCACGCGGTCACCCACTTTCAGCCGGGTCACGCCCTCGCCCACGGCCTCGACCACGCCAGCGGCTTCAGTGCCCAGCCCCGAAGGCAGGGATGGCGGCGCATACAGCCCGCTGCGGAAGTAGGTATCGATGAAGTTCAGGCCGATCGCATGGTTACGCACACGAACCTGCTGTGGCCCTGGCGGTGCAGGTTCGAATTCCACAAACTGCAGCACTTCCGGGCCGCCATGCTGGCTGAACTGGATACGCTTGGCCATCTCGCACTCCTGTCGTATGGGTCGGGAAAGACCTTCTATCGGACGCCTTTGCTTGATCGCCGTCAACTGCGGCGCGCGGGCTGGGGGTGGTATGCTACGCGGCGAATTCTTCCCTGCCCGTTCCTGGTGACCCGATGACTAGCCGCACCGAGGCCGTGAAAGCCTACCTGCTCGACCTGCAAGACCGCATCTGCTCTGCCCTCGAAGCTGAAGACGGCGGCGCCCGCTTCGTCGAGGACGCATGGGTGCGCGAAGCCGGTGGCGGGGGCCGCACGCGGGTGATCGGCGATGGCAAGGTGATCGAGAAAGGCGGGGTCAACTTCTCCCACGTGTTCGGCGCCGGTCTGCCGCCGTCGGCCAGCGCCCACCGCCCCGAGCTGGCGGGCCGTGGCTTCGAGGCCCTGGGCGTGTCGCTGGTGATCCACCCGCACAACCCGCATGTGCCCACTTCCCACGCCAACGTGCGCTTCTTCATCGCCGAAAAGGAAGGTGAAGAGGCTGTCTGGTGGTTCGGCGGCGGCTTCGACCTGACTCCGTACTACGGCAATGAAGAAGACTGCATTCACTGGCACCGTGTGGCCGAGCAGGCCTGCGCGCCGTTCGGTGCCGATGTGTACCCGCGCTACAAGGCCTGGTGCGACCGCTACTTCCACCTCAAGCACCGTGGCGAGCCACGCGGCATTGGTGGGTTGTTCTTCGATGACCTGAACGAGTGGGACTTCGACACCTGCTTCGCCTTCATCCGCGCCATTGGCGACGCCTACGTCAACGCCTACCTGCCGATCGTCCAGCGCCGCAAGGGCACGCCCTACACCCCGCAGCAGCGTGAGTTCCAGGAATACCGCCGTGGCCGCTACGTGGAGTTCAACCTGGTCTACGACCGTGGCACCCTGTTCGGCCTGCAGTCCGGTGGCCGCACCGAGTCCATCCTCATGTCGCTGCCGCCGCAGGTGCGCTGGGGCTACGACTGGAAGGCCGCGCCTGGCAGCGAAGAAGCACGCCTGACCGAGTACTTCCTGCAGGACCGCGACTGGCTCGGCCAGTAAGCCTGTGGATAATCAAGGAGCCGTCATGGACCAGTACGTCGTTTTTGGTAATCCCATCGGTCACAGCAAGTCGCCGCTGATCCATCGCCTGTTCGCCGAACAGACCGGCCAGGACCTGGAATACGCCACCCTGCTGGCGCCGCTGGACGAGTTCAGCGACTGCGCGCGCGGCTTCTTCAAGCAAGGCCGCGGCGGCAACGTCACCGTGCCGTTCAAGGAAGAGGCCTACCGCCTGTGCGACAGCCTGACCCCGCGTGCCCGGCGCGCTGGCGCAGTGAACACGCTGAGCAAGCTGGCCGATGGCAGCCTGCAGGGCGACAACACCGATGGCGCTGGCCTAGTGCGCGACCTGACGGTGAATGCCGGGGTCGAGCTGGCAGGCAAACGCATTCTGATCCTGGGTGCTGGTGGCGCGGTGCGTGGCGTGCTGGAGCCGATCCTGGCGCACAAGCCGCAGTCGCTGGTGATTGCCAACCGGACCGTGGAAAAGGCCGAGCAGCTGGCGCGTGAGTTCGATGAGCTGGGGCCGGTGGTAGCCAGCGGGTTTGCCTGGTTGCAGGAACCGGTGGATGTGATCATCAATGCCACCTCGGCGAGCCTGGCCGGTGAGTTGCCGCCGATCGCCGACAGCCTGGTCGAGGCGGGGCGCACGGTTTGCTACGACATGATGTATGGCAAGGAGCCTACGCCGTTTTGCCAGTGGGCCGAGAAGCTGGGGGCGGCCAAGGTGCTGGATGGGCTGGGGATGCTGGCTGAGCAAGCGGCTGAGGCGTTCTTTATCTGGCGTGGGGTGCGGCCGGATACGGCGCCAGTGTTGGCTGAGTTGCGCCGGCAGTTGGCTCGCGGCTGAGATTGTCGGGGACCGCTTTGCGGTCCCATCGCAGGCAAGCCAGCTCCTACAGGGACAGCGCCGGCCTCAGGCCTTCTGAAATCCCTGTGGGAGCTGGCTTGCCTGCGATGGGCTGCAAAGCAGCCCCCATATCTCAGCCTCACTCCTCAAACCGGATCGGGCACAACTCCACCCCTTCCAGCTTCTGCAACTCCTCGATCACCTGCGGCCTGGCCCGGTGCAGGGTCAGACTCCCCCCTGCCCGCCGCAACCGCCGCGCCTCGCGGTGCAACATATCCACACCCGAGTAATCGATGAAGTTCACCTGCCGCGCATCGATAACAACATGCGGCCCCTGGCAGCGCTGCAAGCGCACCTGCAGGTAATGCGCCGCGCCAAAGAAGATCGACCCGCCCACCCGCAGCACATCTGCCTCCCCTTCACGGCTCTGCTGCACCCGTGGCCGCGAGGTGCGCTTCAGATAGAAGAACAGCGACGCCAGTACTCCGGCATAGATCGCTGTCTGCAGCTCCAGCAACAAGGTCGCTGCCGCCGTCAGCGCCATTACCAGAAACTCCGAGCGGCTGACCCGGAACAGCGCACGAATCCCCCGGTGGTCCACCAACCCCCAGCAGATCAGCAGGATGCTGCCGGCCATGGCCGGAATCGGCAGGTGCGCGATCAGCCCGGCTCCGGCAACGGCGAACACGGCCACCCACAGCGCCGAGAATACCCCGGCCATGGGCGAGCGGGCACCGGCGTCGTAGCTCAGCCCGGAACGGGTGAAGGAGCCGGAAGACAGGTAACCGGAGAAAAATGCACCAACGATGTTCGACAGGCCCTGTGCGCGTATTTCCTGGTCTGCGTCGATCAACTGCTCCGAACGTGCCGACAATGAGCGGGCAATCGACAGGCTGGTGACCAGCCCGAGCATGCCCACTGCCACAGCGCTGGGCAGCAGGCGCAGGATCAGTTCCACATCCAGCAACGGCAGCGGGCTGAAGGGTGGTAGCTGGCCGGTGAATGCCGGCACACGCGGCACATGCCCAAAGAACCCGGGCAGCAGCCAGGCCAGCAGGCTTACCAAAATCAGGCTTATCAACAGGCTGGGCCAGCGCGGGCGCCAGAGCTTGAAGCCTACGCCGATCACCACTGTGGCTAGGCCCAGAATCAAGGAAGGCAGGTCGACCTCGCCGGCATGGCTGGCCAGGTCCTGCACGGTCTTCAGCGCCGTGGCCTGGCTTGGCAGGTCCATGCCCAGCAGGTTGGGCAACTGGCCCAGGGTAATGACGACAGCGGCGCCCAGGGTGAAGCCGAGCACCACGGAATGGGAGACGAAATTGACCAGTGCGCCGAAGCGCAAAAGCCCCAGCAGTAACTGAAAGATGCCGCCGAGGAACGTCAGCAGCAGCACCAGGGTGACATAGTCGGCGCTGCCAGCCACGGCCAGCGGGCTGATGCTGGCGTAGAGAACGATGGAGATGGCTGCGGTCGGGCCGCAGATCAGGTGCCAGGACGAGCCCCAGAGACAGGCGATCAGCACTGGCACGATGGCGGCGTACAGTCCGTATTCGGCGGGCAGGCCGGCGATCAGAGCGTAGGCGATGGATTGCGGCAGGGCGAGGATTGCACCGCTCAGGCCCACCAGCAGGTCCTGGCGCAGGCTGCGGCCCGATTGGCAGGGGAGCCATGAGAGGAAGGGCAGCAGGTGAGTGAGGCGATGCATGGGTTATCCACATTCCTTACTGTTTCGCCAATCCCTGTGGGAGCGGGCATGCCCGCTCCCACAGGGATAGAGGTTTTGCTTGTGAGGTTACAGTTTGGCTTTGACGGCCTCCAGCGCATTGCCATCGGCCTTGGTCGTCACCCCGGCCAACCACCCTTCCAGCAACTCGGGGTGCGCCTTCAACCAAGCCTTGGCCGCATCATCGAAGCTGATCTTCTTGTCCACAACTTCGGCCATGATGGTGTTTTCCATGTCCAGCGTGAACTTCAGGTTGCCCAGCAGCTTGGCCGCATTCGGGCAGGCTTGTGGATAACCCTTGCGGGTCAGGGTATACACCTCGCCCTTGCTGCCAAACCACTTCTCCCCGCCGCTCAGGTAATGCATCTTCAGCTTCACGTTCATCGGGTGCGGGGTCCAGCCGAGGAAGGTGATGAACTGCTGTTTCTTCACCGCCCGGTCGACCTGCGCCAGCATCGCCTGCTCGCTGGACTCCACCAGTTTCCACTGGCCGAGGTTGAATTCATTCTTGTCGATGATTTCCTTCAACGACAGGTTGGCCGGTGCCCCGGAACCAATCCCGTACAGCTTCTTGTCGAACTGGTCGGCGTGCTTCTGCAAGTCGGCGAAATCCTTCACTCCGGCATTCCACACATAGTCGGGCACTGCCAAGGTGAACTCGGTTCCTTCCAGATTGCGCGAAAGCTGCTGCACATCGCCATTGGCGATGAACTTGTCATGAAAGCCCTGCTGTGCCGGCATCCAGTTGCCGAGGAAGGCATCGACGCGGCCATCCTTGAGGCCGCCGTAGATGATCGGCACGGCCAGGCTGTCGATTTTCACCTGGTAACCCAGGCTTTCCAGAAGCAGGCGGGCCAAGGCGTTGGTCGTTGCGATGTCGCTCCAGCCGGGGTCGGCCATCTTCACGGTGGTGCATTGCGCGTCGCTGTCGGCGGCGTGGGCCGTGGCGGTACCCAGGCTCAGGGCCAGGGCGAACACGGCGGCGGAGAACTTGTGCATGGCGGCCTCTCTTCTCAATCCAGGGGGGCGGGCTGTGGATAACGTGCCTTGCGCTCGAGGTCGTCGAGATCGATGTGGTTGCGCATGTACTGTTGGCTGGCGTCCACCAGCGGTTGGTGGTCCCAGCTTTTCAGCTTGCCGATGGCCAGCGCCTCGGCCACCAGGCGGCGGCGCCGCTGGCTGGCAAGAACCTGCTGGCGCAGGCTGGGGATATCCCAACGTTGCTGTGCTTCATCGACAAATGCCTGCAGCAGCGCCTGGTGTTCCGGGCTGCCGGTGAGGTTCTCCCGCTCGTGCGGGTCGCGGCTCAGGTCATAGAGTAGGCATGGGTCGTCTTCGCTGTACACGAACTTGTACGGCCCCCGGCGGATCATCATCAGCGGGCCGACGGTGCCTTCGGCCATGTATTCGCCGATCACTTCGTCATGGCCACCCTGCCCTTGCAGGTGGCCGACCAGCGAGCGGCCATCCAGGTGAAGGTGGTTATCCACAGCACCACCAGCCAGCTCGACCAGGGTCGGCAGCAGGTCGCAGGTAGACACCGAAGCGCTGACCCTGGCTGGCGCGAAGTGCTTCGGCGCGTGCACCAGCAGAGGCACCCGCGCCGACATCTCGAACCAGTGCATCTTGTACCAGAGGCCGCGCTCGCCGAGCATGTCGCCGTGGTCGCCGGAGAACACGATCAGGGTGTCGTCGGCCAGGTCGCATTCCTCCAGGGTCTGCAGCAGCAGGCCGATGTTGTCATCGATGTAGCTGCAGGCGCCGAAGTAGGCACGACGGGCGTCACGAATCTTGTCCACAGGCAGCGGCTTGTTCCACAGGTCGTAGACCTTCAGCAGGCGCTGCGAGTGCGGGTCGAGTTCTGCCTGATCGAATTCGGCGCGGGGCATGGGGATATCCACACCTTCGTAGCGATCCCAATAGCGCCGGGGGATGGTGTAGGGGTCGTGCGGGTGGGTCATCGACACGGTCAGGCAGAACGGTCGGCCATCGTTTTCGCGCACATGGTCGTACAGGTACTGGCGCGCCTTGAACACCACTTCCTCGTCGAAATCCAGCTGGTTGGTGCGCACGCACGGTCCGGCCTGCAGTACCGAGGACATGTTGTGATACCAGCTCGGGCGCACGTCCGGCTCATCCCAGTTCACCGCCCAGCCGTAGTCGGCCGGGTAGATATCGCTGGTCAGGCGTTCTTCGTAGCCATGCAGCTGGTCCGGGCCGCAGAAGTGCATCTTGCCCGACAGCGCGGTGCGGTAGCCAAGGCGGCGCAGATAGTGGGCGTAGGTCGGCACATCGGCGGGGAAGTCGGCGGCGTTGTCGTAGGCGCCGATGCGACTGGGCAACTGGCCGCTGACCAGGGTGAAGCGCGACGGTGCGCACAACGGGCTGTTGCAGTAAGCCGAGTCGAACACCACCGCCTGTTCGGCAAGGCGGCTCAGATGCGGCATCTGGATCGGCGAAGAGACGTAGATCGGCAGCAAGGGCGCGGCCATCTGGTCGGCCATGATGAACAGGATATTCGGGCGCGTCATGGTGGCTTCCATCGTTGAGGGTTATGCGAACCGCTTGCCTATCAAGATGCGACTGTGGATAACATGGGTAAAGCCCATGGCGGGCAATGACTGGGATTAGCCCTGCTTATGTTTGACCACCTTGCCAACTTGTCGCTGGATACACTGCGCGTGTTCGAGGCTGCCGCACGGTTGCGTGGCTTTACCGCTGCGGCACTGGAGCTGGGCACCACGCAGCCGGCGGTGAGCCAGCAAGTCAAACGGCTGGAGGCACAGCTGGGCACGCGGTTGTTCGACCGCATTTACCGGGGTATCGAGCTGACCGAGGCCGGCCAGGTGCTGTTCGAACAGGTGCATCAGGGCCTGCAGGCCATGGAGGACGGCATCGCCCAGGCCAGTGGGCGCGGTCAGCGCGAAGTGCTGCAGGTGGCTACCGACTTCGCCTTTGCGGCGTTCTGGCTGATGCCACGGCTGCAGCGTTTTCACGAGGCTTATCCGCAGGTGGATGTGAGCCTGGTGACCGGTGAGCGCAGCCAGGGCATGTTGCGACCGGACATCGATGTGGCGGTGCTGTTTGGCGACGGGCGTTTTCACCAGGGCGAGAGCCGCTGGCTATTCGATGAGGAGGTTTTCCCGGTGTGCAGCCCCCGGCTGATTCATGGCAAACCCTTGTCAGCCGTGGCTTTGCAACGATTGCCCTTGCTGCACTTGAAGGGAGAGCAGGCTAGCCGCTGGTTTGATTGGGCAGGGGTGTTTCGCGGGTTTGGCGTGGCCAGCCCGCCGCCGGCCGGGCAGTTGCGGTTTGATAACTATACGTTGCTGATCCAGGCCGCGATTGCCGGGCAAGGGGTGGCGATTGGCTGGGGGCACCTGGTGGATGGGCTGGTGGAGCAAGGGTTGCTATGCCGGCCGTTGGAGGGGAGTTTGCGCTCGGCGCGCGGGTATTACGCGGTGCTGCCACCACGCAAGCGGCGTGGGGCGTTGATCGAGCGGTTTGTGGATTGGCTGGAGCGCGAGCGCAGCCTGTGACATTCCCGGGGCTGCACAGCAGCCCCGGCAATCTAGACCACGAAGTTCAGATGCTCGCCTCGGTGCAAATCCAGCTCCAGCATATCCACCATGCCCGCAGCGACCCTGGCCAGGTGCCGCAACGGCTCGGCCAACCCCGGCTCCAGCGTACCTTCGGTGCTGCGAAAATGCTCAATCCCCAACCCGGCCAGTTCCTGTGGGGCATTGATCAGCGTCCAGTGCAAGGCACTGCGCTGTAACCCGTCCACCACCTGGTCCACACACTCCCGCTCCGCCTCGCTGTACTTGCCCGGCTCATCCAGCACATCGAAATCGCCCACCAGCAACAGCCGGCGTATAGTCGTACGCTTCAACCCCGCCACCAGCGCCTCGCTCATGCGGGCTTGCCCGGGCAGATCGTCCGGCGCCAGCGTCGACAACAGGGCAATTACTGCCGACCCGCCTGCCGCGCCCTGCTCCGCCTGGTCGGCATCGCCAAGCCCGCCTATCTTGAAATGCAGGCCGGGGCGCGGCGCGTGGCGGTTGAGGTCGTCGACCACGGCGGTGACTTCGTGCTGGCGCGACAGCAGCTCTACCATCAGGGCGTTGCCCAGGCTGCTTTCAGGCCCGAACAAGACCAGTTTGAACACTGGGGTTTCGGCGTTTTTCACTGCATCACTCCCTTTGCAGGTGGTGATGTTTGGACCGCAATCAGGAGTTATCGTGCAGAGGATCAAGGGTTACCACGCCCACGTTTACTACGACGCAGCGACCATGGACCAGGCCCGTGAGCTGTGTGAGGAAGCGGCGCGGCTGTTTCCCGTGACCATGGGGCGCATGCACCAGAAACCGGTGGGGCCGCACCCGGACTGGAGCTGCCAGCTGGCCTTCGAGCCGGAGTTTGTGGGGGTGGTGCTGCCGTGGTTGGCACTGTATCGGAAGGGGTTGGTGGTGTTCATGCACCCGCTGACCGGTGATGAGCTGGCGGACCACCGTGACCATGCGATCTGGATGGGGGCGGTGCGGCCGCTGGATCTGTCGATTTTCGGGGGATAGGCCTCTATAGCCTGTGCTGGCCTCTTCGCGGGCAAGCCCGCTCCTACAGGTCCTCCACAGCTTTCAGCATCTGTGTTGTCCCTGTGGGAGCGGGCGTGCCCGCGAAGCAGGCGACGCGGTTCAGCGGCGGGCGCCGCGCACCCCTTCAGCCAGCGCCGAGCACAGGCTCAATACATCGTTGACTGCCTGCTCGGCACTCTTGGCCTGGGCAATCTTGTCGACCAGCGCCGAGCCCACCACTACGCCGTCCGACAGGCGGGCAATGGCCGCAGCCTGCTCCGGCGTACGAATGCCGAAACCTACGCTGATTGGCAGATCGGTATGCCGACGCAGGCGGGCGATGGCTTCGGTCACGTGCTCGGTGGTCGCCGAGCCGGCGCCGGTCACACCGGCCACCGACACGTAGTAGACGAACCCGGAGCTGCGCTCCAGTACGCGCGGCAGGCGCGCGTCGTCGGTGGTTGGGGTAGTCAGGCGGATAAAGTCGATACCCGCTGCCTGGGTCGGGGTTGCCAGTTCGGCGTCGTGCTCTGGCGGCAGGTCGACGATGATCAGGCCATCTACACCCGCTTGCTTGGCTTCGGCCACGAACTTTTCCACGCCAAAGCGGTGGATCGGGTTGTAGTAGCCCATCAACACGATCGGTGTGGTCTGGTTATCCACACGGAATTCGCGAACCATCTGCAGGGTCTTGGCCAGGGTCTGGCCGGCTTCCAGGGCACGCAGGGTGGCCAGCTGGATGGCCACGCCGTCGGCCATCGGGTCGGTGAACGGCATGCCCAGTTCAATCACGTCGGCACCGGCTGCCGGCAGGCCCTTGAGGATCTGCAGCGAGGCGTCATAGCCCGGGTCGCCCGCGGTGACAAAGGTGACCAGTGCCGAGCGGCCTTCGGCCTTCAGCTCGGCGAAGCGTTTTTCAAGACGGCTCATGCCTGTTTCTCCTGGGCGGCCATGTGGTTCATGACGGTTTGCATGTCTTTGTCGCCGCGGCCCGACAGGCACACGACCATCAGGTGGTCCTTGGGCAGCTTCGGTGCGCGCTTGATCGCCTCGGCCAAGGCGTGGGAGCTTTCCAGGGCCGGGATGATGCCTTCCAGGCGGCAGGTGGCATGGAATGCATCCAGCGCTTCGTCGTCGGTGATGCTGACGTACTCGACACGCTTCACTTCGTGCAGGTAGGCGTGCTCCGGGCCGATGCCCGGGTAGTCCAGGCCGGCGGAAATCGAGTGGGCGTCGGTGATCTGACCGTCTTCGTCCTGCAGCAGGTAGGTGCGGTTGCCGTGCAGCACGCCCGGTATGCCGCCGTTCAGGCTGGCGGCGTGCTTGTCGGTGTGCACGCCGTGGCCACCGGCTTCGACGCCGATGATCTGCACGCTTGGCTCTTCGAGAAACTCATGGAACAGGCCCATGGCGTTGGAGCCACCACCGACGCAGGCAACCAGGCTGTCTGGCAGGCGGCCTTCCTTCTCTTGCAACTGGGCGCGGGTTTCCTTGCCGATGATCGACTGGAAGTCGCGGACCATGGCCGGATACGGGTGCGGGCCAGCCACGGTGCCGATCAGGTAGAAGGTGTCTTCGACGTTGGTGACCCAGTCGCGCAGAGCCTCGTTCATGGCGTCCTTCAGGGTGCCGGTGCCGGCAGTGACCGGGACGATTTCGGCGCCAAGCAGCTTCATGCGGAACACGTTGGCCTGCTGGCGCTCGATGTCGGTGGCGCCCATGTAGATTACGCAAGGCAGGCCGAAGCGGGCAGCGACGGTGGCGGTGGCCACGCCGTGCATGCCGGCGCCGGTTTCTGCGATGAGGCGCTTCTTGCCCATGCGCTTGGCCAGCAGCACCTGGCCGATGCAGTTGTTCACCTTGTGCGCGCCGGTGTGGTTGAGCTCTTCACGCTTGAAGAAGATCTTGGCGCCGCCGCAGTGCTCGGTCAGGCGCTCGGCGAAGTACAGCGGGTTGGGGCGCCCGATGTAGTCGCGCTGGAAGTAGGCCAGCTCTTCGAGGAACTTGGGGTCTGCCTTGGCCGCTTCGTATTCGCGGGCCAGGTCCAGCACCAGTGGCATCAGGGTTTCGGCCACGTAGCGGCCGCCGAACGAGCCGAACAGGCCATTGGCGTCGGGGCCGGGGCGGTATTGGGACTGGGTCATGGGGGCGCTCCAGGGCGTAATGAATGAGTGATGGGCTTTACTCTAACCACGGCAAGCCCAGCTGAAAACCGATAAGATTGCGCAAACTTGTCAGAAAAACTCACAGGTAAAATGGCCCACGACCTCCCTCCCCTCAACGCCCTTCGGGCTTTCGAGGCTGCCGCACGGCTCAACAGCGTCAGCCAGGCGGCCGAAGCGCTGCACGTCACCCATGGCGCCGTCAGCCGGCAGATCAAGGTACTTGAAGAGCACCTGGGCGTCGCGCTGTTCGTGAAGGACGGGCGTGGCATCAAACTCACAGATGCCGGCGTACGTCTGCGCGATGCAAGTGGCGAAGCTTTCGATCGCCTGCGCAGCGTGTGCGCCGAGCTCAGCCACAACGTCAGCGAGGCGCCGTTCGTGCTGGGCTGCTCGGGCAGCCTGCTGGCGCGCTGGTTCATCCCGCGACTGGGGCGGCTGCAGGCGGATTTACCTGAACTGCGTCTGCACCTTTCGGCCGGTGAAGGCGACCTGGACCCACGGCGGCCAGGGTTGGATGCGCTGCTG
Source organism: Pseudomonas sp. M2(2023) (assembly GCF_030263955.1). Classification (NCBI taxonomy): domain Bacteria; kingdom Pseudomonadati; phylum Pseudomonadota; class Gammaproteobacteria; order Pseudomonadales; family Pseudomonadaceae; genus Pseudomonas; species Pseudomonas sp. M2(2023). The sequence continues at coordinate 5,567,276 of NZ_CP127114.1, read as the reverse complement.
GTGTATGCCGAGCCGCCATGGCCGGCGGACATGCAAGTGCATGTGCTGGCCGAGGAGCGCATCGGGCCGGTGCTCAGCCCGCATTTCGCCGGTTTCGAGCGCTTGCATGGCGCGCCGGCCAAGGCTTTGCTGGACGAAACCTTGCTGCACACCACCTCGCGCCCGCAGGCTTGGCCGACCTGGGCGCTGGAACAGGGTTTGGAGCCGGCGGCCCTCCACTATGGCCAGGCCTTCGAGCACCTGTATTACCTGCTGGAAGCTGCCGTGGCCGGGCTGGGTGTGGCGATTGCGCCGCAGCCGCTGGTCGCTGACGACCTGCGAGCTGGCCGTTTGAGTGCGCCGTGGGGCTTTTCACCTACCCCTGCGGCATTGGCGCTGTGGGTGCCCAGGCGCGCCGCGGACGGGCGCGCCGAGCAGTTGGCGCAGTGGCTAAGGGCGGAACTGGCGCGACAGGGCGCTTAGTTGCGTTTGCACATCAGGTACGCCGCCAGCAAGCCTAGCGCGCCAATGGCAACGCCGGCAGTCGTGTACGGGTGTTCCTGGGCATAGTCGCGGGTGGCGATGCCGGTCTGGCGGGTGCGGTGCTTCACTTCCTCGTAGGCATCGCTCAACAGGTGGCGAGAATGACGCAGGGCACTCTCGGCGTTGCTGCGGATTGCCTTCACCGATTTTTGGGACTCCTCCGACGCATCATGCTTGAGGTTTTCCAGGCTTTTCAGAAGGCTCTCGATCTCCGCTTCCATGCTTTCCAGGGACGTTCTACGCAGCGAATTGCGGTGCATGTTGACTCTCCTTTGCAGTATGGACTGTAAGGATTGCGACCTTGGGCACGCGGGAAAGTGCGATCGAACTTTCGTCAATGGTGACCGCTCGCAGGTAAACCAGGCCTGCGCTGCTAGGCTCAATCTCACCATCATCCGAGGAGAGCGCTCATGACCGATCATCACACCTACAAGAAGATCGAGCTGGTGGGGTCTTCGACCACCAGCATCGAAGAGGCGATCAACAATGCCTTGGCCGAAGCCGGCAAGAGCATAAAGCACCTGGAGTGGTTCGAAGTGATAGATACCCGTGGCCATATCCGTGATAACAAGGCGGCGCACTTCCAGGTCACGCTGAAGGTCGGCTTCCGTATCGCCAATAGCTGAAACACTGCCGGGCTGGATGAGCCCGGCATGATGGGGTATTTAGGGAGGGGGCGCCTTGGCGGGCGCCTTTTCTGATTTCATCTGCACAAGGAAAGCGAGTGATGAACAAACTGATTCTGGCGCTGGGCCTGATGACGCTGGCCGGTGGAGCGCTGGCGGCGGGCAAGCCGTGCGAGGAGCTCAAGGCAGAGATTGCGGCCAAGCTGGATGCCAAGGGGGTCACCGGCTACAAGCTGGAGATCGTCGACAAGGGCGACCCGGCCGGCAAGGTGATTGGCAGCTGCGAGGGTGGTACCAAGGAGATTGTGTACCGCCGCGGCTAATATGCTGGCCTCTTCGCGGGCTCGCCCGCTCCCACAGGCATATCACAGGCCAGAGAGCGACGCTGTACCTGTGGGAGCGGGCAAGCCTGCGAAGAAGATCACGCGGTCTTGAGAGCCTGCGCCATCAGTTCATAGGACCGAATCCGGTCCGCATGCTCATACAAATCACAGGTGAAGATCAGCTCATCTGCCCCGGTCTGCTCCAGCAGCACTTCCACCTTGGCCCGCACCTTCTGCGGGCTGCCAATCATCGCCAGGCCGAGGAAGCTACCCACCGCGTCCCGTTCATGGGGCAGCCACAGCCCATCCATGCTTTCCACAGGCGGCTTCTGCATCAGGCTCTGCCCGCGAATCAGCGCGAGGATGCGCTGGTACACCGAAGTGGCCAGGTACTCGGCCTTTTCGTCGGTTTCCGCCACCACCATGGGGATGCCCAGCATCACATACGGCTTGTCCAATGTGGTCGAGGGCTTGAAGTGGTTGCGGTACACGCGGATCGCCTCGTGCATGTAGCGCGGCGCAAAATGCGAGGCGAAGGCGTAGGGCATGCCGCGCATGCCGGCCAGTTGAGCGCTGAACAGGCTAGAGCCGAGGAGCCACATCGGCACCTCGGTATCGTGCCCTGGCACGGCGATCACTTTTTGATCATCGGTACGCGGGCCGAGGTAGCGTGACAGTTCCTCGACATCGTCCGGGAAGTCATCCGGGCCGCCGGCGCGGTCGCGGCGCAGGGCGTAGGCGGTCATCTGGTCGGAACCCGGTGCGCGGCCCAACCCCAGATCGATGCGTCCCGGGTGCAGGCTGGCCAGGGTGCCGAACTGCTCGGCGATCACCAGCGGCGCATGGTTGGGCAGCATGACCCCGCCAGAGCCCACGCGAATGCTCGAGGTCCCCCCGGCCAGGTAGCCGATCAGCACCGAAGTCGCCGAGCTGGCGATGCCGTCCATGTTGTGGTGCTCGGCTACCCAGAAGCGGTTGTAGCCAAAGCGCTCGACGTGCTGCGCCAGGTCCAGCGAGTTGCGCAGCGACTGCGCCGGGCCGGCGTCGGCGCGTACCGGCACCAGGTCGAGGGTGGAAATCTTCAGGTCACGCAGCTGCGTCATGGAGCCTCCGCAAAGGTGTTTGGCCACAGGCCTTTTCAACTCTGTATGGGCACATTCGACGGATTCAATGCTTGCCGTGCGATTGCTCTGAACTTGCCGTAGGCGGCTGACCTCTGAAGCCATAAGCATGTAACCCGAGACCAGGAGGCATCATGAAAAAGACAGCATCGGCGATCTGGCAAGGTGGCCTGAAGGACGGTAAAGGCCTGCTTTCTACCGAAAGTGGCGCGCTAAAGAAGAACCCCTACGGCTTCAACACCCGTTTCGAGGGCTCGCCCGGTACCAACCCGGAGGAGCTGATTGGTGCGGCGCATGCCGGCTGTTTCTCGATGGCGCTGTCGATGATGCTGGGCGAAGCGGGGTTCACCCCGGACAGGATCGACACCGCTGCCGAAGTGACACTCGACAAGCAAGCTGATGGCTTTGCCATTACGGCGGTGCATCTGGTGCTCAGGGCCAAGGTACCTGGGGCGAGTGAAGCGCAGTTCTTGCAGATCGCCGACAAGGCCAAGGCCGGGTGCCCTGTGTCCAAGGTGTTGAACGCGAAGATCAGCCTGGATGCAGCGCTGGTGGGATGAAGCCGTGCAATGAGGGCGGTTTGCTGTAGTCTAAACAGCGTCGGCAGCACGCTGCCCTTTCAGGAGCCGTTTCATGATTCGCGTAGCAATCACCGTGTTGGCTTCCCTGGTCGCCACATCTGCGTTGGCGGCGGTCAAGCCGTGCGAGGAGCTCAAAGCCGAGATCGAGGCCAAGATCCAGGCCCAGGGTGTTTCGTCCTATACCCTGGAGATCGTGCCCAACAGCGAGGTCAAGGACCAGAACATGGTCGTCGGGACCTGCGATGGCGGGACCAAGAAGATCATTTATCAGAAGAATGATCGGTAGATTCCAGAGCCTGGGGTTGCGAAGCAGCCCCATATCAAGGAATGCAGAACACCTCGCTAGGCTCGTTCACCACCACCTTGCGGCTGCCGTCATACAGTAGCACTTGCGGCTCCATTACCGGCGCCCGTGCCTCCAGGCGATAGCGCTCACCGGCCTTGAAGTTGTCAAAGCGCACAGTCAGGTAGCAGGTACGATCCCGGGGCTGGGTCATGAGGCCGCCCCCGTAGATCTCGTAATCGAAGCGCACTACCAGTTCGTGCTTGCCCGGCGTCACCTGGAAGTAACGGCCATCTTCCAGGCGCTTGCCGTCGAGGCGGTCGGCCATGATCACCCTGCCGGGAGTCATGGTGTACAGATCGACCCAGGCCTGCTTGGGGTCGACGGGCGGCAAGGGGCTGGCGCATGCCCCCAGTGCACTGAGGGCGATCAGCATCATGGGCTGGCGCATGGCAAGACTCCCACTTGCGACTTATAGGCTACAAGCATAGCGCCGTTTGTGCGTTTCAGGTGCGCTGGCAGCCTGCAGGCGAGCCCTGGCCAACCAGCTTTTGCTGACGGTCATAGAGTTTGATCCAGGGGCGGAAGCCGATGCTGCCAGCCTGCAACTGGTAGCGCTGACCGGCACTGAAATCCTTGAAGGTCAGCTTGACCTGGCAATCCCGCCACAAAGGCTCCTCGACCGGGCCGATATTGCTGGGGGTAACCGGAAACTGGTAGCGCACGGTCAGCTCGTGGCTGCCGGGCTGTACTTCGAAGTAACGGCTATCGGCCCAGTCGCGTTCATCTACCTGCACAGCGTGCAGCGAGGTGTTGTCGTAGGGCGTGAGGTCGATCCAGGCCTGGTTCGGGTCCGGGTCTGGCAAGGTCGAACAGGCGGATATCAGCAGCAATGAGCCGGTGACCAACAGTGCACGCATGGCGAAACGCCCCCTTGGCGAGATAGTCTTGGAGTGAATCGGCCTTGAGCGAGTCAGACAGTTCCGGATGCTTCGACTTATTCTTATGCAGCGCTCAGGCCCTGGGCCACTCGACCTTGTTTTCACCCGTTTGGTTCCCCTGCTGGCGGTGCTCCTGCTGAACGGTTGTAACAGCGCCGCCTACTATGGGCAGTTGGCCGAGGGCCAGTGGCAGCTGCTACGCGCACGGCAGCCGGTGGAGCAAGTAGTGGCCAACCCGGCCACTTCGGCGCAATTGCGCGCGCGCCTGGAACACGCCAGGCAGGCGCGGGTATTTGCCAGCCAGCAGCTGAAGCTGCCGGACAATCGCAGCTACCGGGTGTATGCCGACATTGGCAGGCCCTATGTGGTGTGGAATGTGTTCGCTACCCCCGAGTTGTCGTTGCAGCCAGTGACGCACTGCTTCCCGATCGCGGGGTGTGTGGCCTATCGCGGTTATTATCAGCAAGGCGCGGCACGTGGGGCGGCGGCGTTGATGCGCCAGGATGGCATGGATGTGTACGTGGGCGGCGTGGAGGCCTATTCGACTCTGGGCTGGTTCGACGACCCTATCCTGTCGTCGATGGTGGGCTGGAGCGACGAGCGCCTGGCCACGCTGATCTTCCATGAACTGGCCCACCAGCGCTTCTATGTGCAGGACGACACCGAGTTCAACGAGTCGTTTGCCTCCTTCGTCGAGCAGGAAGGCACGCGGCAATGGCGTGTGGCGCGGGGCCTGGCTGCCTCTGGCGGGGAGCAGGGGCAGCAGCGTGAGCAATTCATCCGTTTGGTGCTGGCCAGCCGCGAGCGGTTGCAGGCGATTTATGCCGGGCCTCTGGATGATGTGCAGAAGCGGGCGGCCAAGCAGGCGGAGTTCGAGCGGCTTAGGCGGGAATACCGGCAGGTGCGTGATGCCCAGTGGGGTGGTGACAAGCGTTATGACGCCTGGATGTATGGGCCGATGAGCAATGCCAAGTTGCTGCCGTTCGGGCTGTATGACCAGTGGGTACCGGCGTTTGCGGCGGTGTTCCGTGAGGTGGGTGGGGACTGGGAGCGGTTTTATCAGCGGGTCGAGCAGTTGGGGCAGTTGCCGATTGAAGAGCGGAAGGTGGCGTTGCAGCGGTTGATGGTGAACCTGTGAGAATTTGGGGCCGCTTTGCGGCCCATCGCGACGCAAGGCCGCTCCCACAAAGGTCCTGCTTACGCCGATCGATGTGGGAGCGGCCTTGTGTCGCGATGGGCTGCAAAGCAGCCCCCAGGCCATCAAGCCTTGAGAAATGCCTGATGCATCTCGGCCAAGGTAGCAAAGTGGTAGGCCGGCTCTTCCGCCATCAGTTCTTCCTGGCTACCAAACCCGTACCCCACCGCCACCGCCTGCAAGCCATTGCTGCGCGCACCGATCAGGTCATGCTTGCGGTCGCCGATCATCAGCGTCTTCGCCGGGTCCAGCCCTTCTTCCTCAAGCAGGTGACGAATCAGCTCGACCTTGTTGGTGCGTGTGCCATCCAGCTCACTGCCATAGATCACCTTGAAGTGGTGGTCGAAGGCGAAGTGCCGGGCGATTTCGCGGGCGAACTTCCACGGTTTGGAGGTGGCGATGTACAGCGTGCGACCCTGCCCGTTCAGGGCCTCGAGCAGCTCCGGCACACCTTCGAACACCAGGTTTTCGTACAGGCCGGTGACGCTGAAGCGTTCCCGATAGAAGTTCACCGCATCCCAGGCCTTGGCTTCGTCGAAGCTGTAGAATTGCATGAAGGCCTGCAGCAGGGGTGGGCCGATGAAGTGCTCGAGGCGGGTGAGGTCCGGCTCATCGATGCCCAGTTTGGCCAGGGCATACTGGATCGAGCGGGTGATGCCCTGGCGTGGGTCGGTCAGGGTGCCGTCGAGGTCGAAGAGGATGTTTTGCTGATGCATTTGCGGGTTCCACTTTGAATGCTGCGTGGTCTTCTTCGCGGGTAAACCCGCTCCCACAGGGATATCACAGGGCCTGAGGCCGGCGCCGTACCTGTGGGAGCGGGTTTACCCGCGAATGCGGTCATTCAGGTTGATCGTAGCCTTCGGCCAGATGCTGGTCCTTGAGCTTCACGTAGTTACTGGCGCTGTAGGCGAAGAACGCGTGTTCCTGGTCGTTCAGCAACCGAGCCTGCTTCACCGGGCTGCCCATGTACAGGTACCCACTGACCAGGCGCTTGCCCGGCGGCACCAGGCTGCCGGCGCCGATGATCACTTCGTCCTCCACGATGGCACCGTCCATGATAGTGCTGCCCATGCCGACCAGGATGCGGTTGCCCAGGGTGCAGCCATGCAACATGACCTTGTGGCCGATGGTCACTTCGTCACCGATGATCAGCGGGAAGCCGTCCGGGTTGAACGGGCCGGCATGGGTGATATGCAGCACGCTGCCGTCCTGCACGCTGGTACGCGCGCCGATGCGGATGCGGTGCATGTCGCCGCGTATCACAGTCAAAGGCCATACGGAGCTGTCTTCACCGATTTCCACGTCGCCCAGTACTACCGCCGATCGGTCGACGAAGGCCCTGGGCCCAACTTTCGGAGTGTGTTGCTGGAAGCTTCGGGTGGCCATGATAGCGTCTCTCATCTGTGCCGATAGGCAGGCTGCCTGCTGCGGTCGGCGTCGATTGTAATTAAGATGGGGCAGTGTTTCTTCTGCCAAGGTATCCAAACCGTGAGTGCGAACAACCCGCTTCTGCAGTCCTACGATCTGCCGCCCTTCTCGCAAATCCGTGCCGAACACGTGTTGCCGGCGATCGAAGCGATCCTGGCCGACAACCGTAAAGCCATTGCCGAGATCCTCGAAAAGCAGGGCAAGAACCCTACCTGGGCTGGCCTGGTGCTGGCCATGGACGAACTGAATGACCGCCTGGGCGCCGCCTGGAGCCCGGTCAGCCACCTCAATGCGGTGTGCAACAGCGCGGAGCTGCGCGAAGCGTACGAGTCATGCCTGCCGGCGCTGAGCGCCTACTCTACCGAACTGGGCCAGAACCGTGCGCTGTTCGAAGCCTACCAGGCGCTGATCGACAGCCCCGAAGCCGCCGGCTTCGATGTGGCGCAAAAGACTATCCTCGAGCACGCCCTGCGGGACTTCCGCCTGTCGGGTATCGACCTGCCGGCGGATAAACAGCAGCGCTACGCCGAAGTGCAGAGCAAGCTCAGCGAGCTTGGCAGCCGTTTCTCCAACCAGCTGCTCGACGCCACACAGGCCTGGACCAAGCATGTTACCGACGAAGCCGCGCTGGCCGGCCTGACCGATTCGGCCAAGGCGCAGATGGCCGCGGCCGCCCAGGCCAAGGGCCTCGACGGCTGGCTGATCACCCTGGAATTCCCCAGCTACTACGCGGTGATGACCTACGCCAGCGACCGCGCCCTGCGCGAAGAGCTATACGCGGCCTACTGCACCCGCGCCTCGGACCAGGGCCCGAATGCCGGCCAGTTCGACAACGGCCCGGTGATGCAAGAAATCCTTGACCTGCGCCAGGAGCTGGCCGAACTGCTGGGCTACAAGAACTACGCGGAGCTTAGCCTGGCCACCAAGATGGCCGAGTCCAGTGACCAGGTGCTGAGCTTCCTGCGTGACCTGGCCAAGCGGTCCAAGCCGTTCGCCGCCCAGGACCTGGAGCAGCTTAAGGCTTATGCCGCCGAGCAGGGCTGCCCTGAGCTGGCCAGCTGGGACGCCGGGTACTTCGGCGAGAAGCTGCGCGAGCAGCGCTACAGCGTGTCGCAGGAAGCCCTGCGCGCCTACTTCCCGATCGACAAGGTGCTGGGTGGCCTGTTCAGCATCGTGCAGCGCCTTTACGGTATCGAGATTGCCGAGCTCAAGGGGTTCGACAGCTGGCACCCGGATGTGCGCCTGTTCGAGATCAAGGAAAACGGCCAGCACGTCGGCCGCTTCTTCTTCGACCTCTACGCGCGCGCCAACAAGCGTGGCGGCGCCTGGATGGATGGCGCGCGTGACCGTCGCCGCACAGCCGCTGGCCAGTTGCAGAGCCCCGTGGCCAACCTGGTGTGCAACTTCACCCCGGCCGCGCCCGGCAAGCCGGCGCTTTTGACCCACGATGAAGTCACCACCTTGTTCCACGAGTTCGGCCACGGTCTGCACCACATGCTGACCCGCATCGAGCATGCCGGTGTATCCGGTATCAACGGCGTGGCCTGGGACGCGGTCGAACTGCCGAGCCAGTTCATGGAAAACTGGTGCTGGGAGCCGGAAGGCCTCGCACTGATCTCCTCCCACTACGAAACTGGCGCCCCCCTGCCCCAGGACCTGCTGGACAAGATGCTGGCGGCAAAGAACTTCCAGTCGGGAATGATGATGGTGCGCCAGTTGGAGTTCTCGCTGTTCGACTTCGAGCTGCATGCAACCCATGGTGACGGCCGCAGCGTGCTGCAGGTGCTCGAAGGCGTGCGCGACGAGGTGTCCGTCATGCGCCCACCGGCGTACAACCGCTTCCCCAACAGCTTTGCGCACATCTTTGCTGGTGGTTATGCGGCGGGCTACTACAGCTACAAGTGGGCCGAGGTGCTGTCGGCAGACGCCTTCTCGCGCTTTGAGGAAGAAGGCGTGCTGAATGCCGAAACCGGCCGAGCCTTCCGCGAGGCGATCCTGGCACGTGGTGGTTCGCGCGAGCCGATGGAGCTATTCGTCGACTTCCGTGGCCGTGAGCCTTCCATCGATGCCTTGCTGCGCCATAGTGGCCTGAGCGAGGACGCTGCAGCATGAGCGAGGTAGCCGTGAACAAGACCAAGAAACGCTTCATTGCCGGGGCGGTATGCCCGGCGTGCAGCGAGACCGACAAGCTGATGATGTGGAACGAAGACGGCGTACCGCACCGCGAGTGCGTGGCCTGCGGCTTTACCGACACCCTCAACGAGCAGGGCTTGTCGGTGCCGAAGGAACTCGGCACCCGGGTCAATCATCTGGAACCGAAAGCCGCGCCGGCCAAGGTACAGACGGTGCAGTTCTTCCCCAACCCGAAGCTGAAGAAACCGGCTGAATAAAGCCGTCGTGCCGCCCGGGCGCCGTGCCCGGGCCGGCATGCCCGGGTGGTAGATAATCAGGCCACCTACTGCACGCTGGCCATGCAAGCTCACCTGCTCTTCCCTACGAGCAAGGTGTTGCACCATGGATAACCCACTTCTGCAAGATAGCCATATCCCCGTCGATTATCCGTCGATCACGCTTCAAAACATGCAAGTTGCCTTCGACCACGTGCTGTTGGCGCACGAGCAAGGCATCGAACGCATCATCCGCGACCAGCAGGCACTGCCAACCTGGGATGACATGGTGCTGGCGGTGGACGGGCTGGATAGTCAGCTTCTGACGGTGTTGTATGCCGCCTCGCCATTGGTTGGTCGGGATGAAGCCTGGGCTGGTGCCATTTCCGACTTCTTCGCCAAGGCTACGGAGCGGTTCGAACAGAAATTCACCAACTCCGCACTGCAGGCCCTGTATGAGCGCTTGGCCAACAGCGACATCGGCAAGCAGCTGGATGCCCAGAAACGCGCTACGTTGCGCTGGCATCTGCACAAGTTCGCCTCCAGTGGCGCATCGCTCGACCCCGCAGGCAAGGTTCGCCTGGCCGAACTGCTGAAACAGATCGGCACTGCGCGGGAGGCGTTTCGCAGCAACATCAACCGGCCAGGGCTGAGCATCACGGATGAGTCCGAACTGAGCGGTGTACCTCAACGCATTCGTGACGAGCTGGCTACAAGGGCACAGGAGGCGGGTGAGCCGGGGTGGTTGATTGCGTGTGAAAGCGTGACTACCGACGCCGTGCTCAAGCATGCCGACAACCGGCAGCTGCGTGAGCGCGTATACCGGGCTTACAACACCCGAGGCGTCGGCCTTGGCCAACAGCAGGATAATCGCTCGCACCTGGAGCAACTGGCGAGGCTGCTGGAAGAAAAGGCCCACTTGCTCGGCTTTGCCAGCCATCTGGAGCAGAGCCTGCATTCGAAGAGCGCGGGTTCGGTTGCCCAGGTGCGCGGCTTTCTTCATGACCTTGCCGACCATGTGCGGCCGGCCGTGCTGCAGTGGCGTGCAGAAATGCAGCATCAGGCCGCAGCCAAAGGTCTGGAGAATGTCCAGCCCTGGGACATTGCCTATCTGCAGGCCTCGTCGCGCGAGGTGCTTTCCACCGAAGCCTTGCGCGAACACTTCCCGCTGAATGCCGTGGTCAGTGCATTGCAGCAGTTGGCGGAAAAACTGTTTGGCGTAACGCTGCTGGCCAAGCCGCTGGCAACCTGGGATGACAGCGTGCAACCGTTCGAGGTGTGGCAGGACAACGCCTTGATCGGTTTCCTGTACCTGGACGCCGTACAGCATGCCGGCAAGCAACCTGACTCGGTGTTCACCACCTACATTCGCAACCGCCGGGTCGATGCCGAGGGAATCTTCCAGGCGGCCTCGGTGGTGGTCTACAGCGACGTGCCTGCAGCGCTGCCGGGTAGCCAGCCGTTACTGGACCATCTATCACTGCGCAAGCTGTTCCATGAATTTGGCCATGCCTTGCACCATTTGCTGGTGCGCACGACCAACCACGTGATGTCCAACGTCACCGAACTCGGTACCGATGGCGTGGAACTGTTCGGCAAGCTGTTTGAGCGCTGGGTCTGGGACGCGGATTACCTGGTGGCGATCTCTTCGCCACTTCAGGATGGCAGCAAGCTTTCCCGGGCCCGGGTCGATGAATGCCTGCGCCGCTTGCGGCAGCAAGGTGTGGAGGAAACCGCGCGCGACCTGAGCATGGCGCTGTTCGATCTGGACCTGCATGGCACGCCGAACGATGGCCGGTCCCTCGAGCAGCGCCTGGGCGATGCTCGTGAGCGTTGTGGCTACTGGCCCTTGGCCGATTTCGAGCACCCGGCGCATGCCTTCGACCATCTGGTAAATGGCTACGATGCCGGTTATTACGCCTATCTGTGGTCGGACGTGCACGCATTCGACCTGTTCACCCGCTTCAAGGCCCAAGGCCTGCTGGACCGGGCCACAGGCCGGGCGCTGCAGGAGACATTGCTTGCCCCTGGGGCATCGCGACCTTTACGTGACGGCATTGAGGCGTTTCTCGGCCGGCAGTCAAGCCAACTGCCCTTCCTGCGTTGGCATGGCCTGAAGTGAGAGTGGGCTGACCGGAGGTGCTGGAAAGAATCAGGCATGCGCGATACTGTACATGAATACAGTATCAGAGGTAGGCCATGATTCCTCCAGCACCGCAAAAGGGCCGTGGCACGGCGTACAATCCGCACAACCGCTTTGCCCCCAGCCATTCGATGGCGGAGGATGACGGCTGGTATCAGGAGGTGCCGCAAACCCAGGGCACCGAGGTACGGGTAGAGACGGCCAAATCGGTGATCAGCCGCAATACCTCGCCCGACCTGCCCTTCGACCGTTCCATCAACCCATACCGTGGCTGCGAGCACGGTTGCATCTACTGCTATGCCCGCCCTTCCCACGCTTACTGGGACCTTTCCCCCGGCCTGGATTTCGAGACAAAGCTGATTGCCAAGACCAACGCCGCCGAGGTGCTTGCGCAACAATTGAGCAAACCGGGTTACGTGTGCGCGCCGATCAACCTGGGTTCCAATACCGACCCGTACCAGCCGATCGAACGTGAACAACTGCTGACCCGGCGCCTGCTCGAAGTGCTGCTGCGTTTTCGCCACCCGGTGACCATCGTCACCAAGGGGTCGCTGGTGCTGCGCGACCTCGACCTGCTGGCCGAGATGGCTCGCCAGCGCCTGGTGCGAGTGATGATCAGCCTGACCACGCTAGACGATGACTTGAAACGGGTACTGGAACCGCGTGCGGCGTCACCCAAGGCGCGCTTGCGGGCGATCCGCGTGTTGCGCGAGGCGGGAGTGCCGGTGGGCGTGTTGTGTTCGCCGATGATTCCGATGATCAACGACAGTGAACTGGAACGGCTGCTGGAGGCGGCGAGGGAGGCAGGTGCACAGAGCGCAGCCTACATGATGTTGCGCCTGCCGCTGGAAGTGGCACCGTTGTTCGAGCAATGGCTGCAGGACCATTACCCGCAGCGGGCGGCGCATGTGTTGAGCCTGATCCGCCAGAGCCGCGGCGGCGAACTGTATGACAGCCGCTTTGGTGCGCGCATGCGCGGTGAAGGCGTGTTTGCCGAGTTGCTGGCGCAGCGTTTTGCCAAGGCCATGAAGCGGCTGGAGTTCAAAGGGCGAGAAGCGCATGCGCTGGATTGTTCGGCGTTTTGCCCGCCGGGTGGGCAGATGGCGTTGTTCTGATGCTTGAGCAGAGCACGGTCTTTGTGGGAGCGGGCGCGCCCGCGAACACCGGCGCAGCCGGTGCCATGTACCGAGTTGTCTCCTTCGCGGGCACGCCCGCTCCCACAGGTTCTGCGCAGGTTCCGGGTTCCCACGTGTGGCGCATTGCCAGCCCTCAATGCAACTAATTCAAGTTGATAATTGCAGTAATGGCTCTTGGCAGTTGATGTTTTTTTGCTATTATCCAATACCCGCCTTTCTCATCTGGAACACCCGTTCTAGAGCCTTCGAATTAAGTTTCAGTTAAGTTTTCCCCGCTAGCGTAGGAAATCAGTCTTCACCGACTGTGATCTAAGGCCCGTGCGTGTCATCTAAATCCCTGCATAGCCAGAATCTTTCACCGGTAAAATGGATTTACCTACACACCGTCAAGAGGATGAATCATGCCCGTCAAGGACCCATCCAAGGTCGTACCGCAGGTCCCCGCGGAGAGCGCCGATGCCGCCCTGAAGCACATCGTCGACGGCTTCCTGCGTTTTCACCATGACGTTTTCCCCGAGCAGCAAGAGCTGTTCAAGAAGCTCGCCACCGCGCAAACCCCGCGAGCCATGTTCATCACCTGCGCCGACTCGCGCATCGTTCCCGAGCTGATCACCCAGAGTTCACCTGGCGACCTGTTCGTGACCCGTAACGTCGGTAACGTGGTACCGCCGTATGGCCAGATGAACGGCGGCGTTTCCAGCGCCATCGAATACGCCGTACTGGCGTTGAAAGTGCATCACATCATCGTCTGCGGCCACTCCGACTGCGGCGCCATGCGTGCCGTACTCAACCCGCAATCGCTGACCAAGATGCCGACCGTGTCCGCCTGGTTGCGCCACGCCGAAGTGGCCCGCACCGTGGTCGAGAACAACTGCTCGTGCGGCAGCGAACATGAAACCATGCAGGTGCTGACCAAGGAAAACGTCATCGCCCAGCTGCATCACCTGCGCACCCACCCTTCGGTGGCTTCGCGCCTGGCAGCCGGTGAGCTGTACATCCATGGCTGGGTCTACGACATCGAGACCAGCAAGATCGAAGCCTACGACGCCGCCAGCGATACCTTCCTGCCCTTGGCTGCTGGCGAGCCGGTCCCCTGCGCTACTCCGAGAGGCCGCTACTAAGCGACCCATCCACCCGCTGGAACCTTGATAGCCGGCTGCACCCCGTAGGGGTGTGGCACGGCCTTCGGCTGCCTTGAATTCCCTGACTGCCTTGCCGGCACGCCCGCTGGCGGCCCGCGCCTGCGCGCTCGTCAGGGGCAAACGTGCCCACGGCCAGGGGAATGGCTGTGTGACAAAGAAAGGAGAAACACGGTGAACATTACACAGTTGAAAGCGGCCCTGCCGCGTGAGTTGCTGGCGTCGGTGGTGGTCTTCCTGGTGGCACTGCCGTTGTGCATGGGCATTGCGATCGCCTCTGGCATGCCACCGGCCAAAGGCCTGATTACCGGCATTATCGGCGGTATTGTCGTAGGTTTCCTCGCCGGTTCGCCGCTGCAGGTCAGTGGCCCGGCCGCAGGTCTGGCGGTATTGGTATTCGAGCTGGTACGCCAGCATGGCATGGCCATGCTCGGGCCGATCCTGCTGCTGGCCGGCTTGCTGCAGTTACTGGCCGGGCGCCTGCGCCTGGGCTGCTGGTTCCGGGTTACCGCTCCGGCGGTGGTGTACGGCATGTTGGCGGGGATTGGCGTGCTGATCGTGCTTTCGCAGGTGCATGTGATGTTCGACACCGCGCCGCAGCCATCCGGCATGCAGAACCTGCTGGAGTTCCCAGCGACCGTGGCCGCCGCCCTGCCGCAGGAAAGCGCCGGCTCTGGTTGGATGGCCGGTGCGCTTGGCCTGGGCACCATCGCCATCATGTGGAGCTGGGAGCGGCTGCGACCGCAGCGGCTGCGCTTCGTCCCGGGTGCCCTGCTGGGTGTGTCGGCCATGACGGCCATCAGCATCTGGCTGGCTTTGCCGGTGAACCGCGTACAGGTGCCGGCCGACCTGTCCGAGGCCATCGACTGGATCCGCCCTGGTGACCTGATGCAACTGGCCGACCCTACCTTGTTGGTCGCCGCTTTTGCCCTGGCCTTCATCGCCAGTGCCGAAACCTTGTTGTCGGCTGCAGCGGTTGACCGCATGCACAGCGGCCAGCGTTCGGACTTTGATCGTGAGCTGTCGGCCCAGGGCATCGGCAACATGCTGTGCGGGGTGCTCGGTGCGTTGCCGATGACCGGGGTAATCGTGCGTAGCTCGGCCAACGTGCAGGCAGGTGCGCAGACCCGGGCTTCGGCGATCTTCCATGGTCTGTGGCTGCTGGCGTTCGTTGTGGCGTTGAGCAGCGTGCTGCAGCAGATCCCGGTGGCGAGCCTGGCGGGTGTGCTGGTGTTCACCGGGGTCAAGCTGGTGGATTTCAAGGCGTTTCGTGGGCTGGGCCGCTATGGCCGCATGCCGATGTTCACCTACGCGGCGACGGCGCTGGCGATCATCTTTACCGACCTGCTGACCGGTGTATTGCTGGGCTTTGCCCTGACCTTGCTGAAGCTGGCACTGAAGGCGGCTCGGTTGAAGATCAACCTGGTCAGCCTGGAAAAGGCTGGGCACATGGAATTGCGGCTTAGTGGCGCGGCCACCTTCCTCAAGGTGCCGGCGCTGACCCAGGTGCTGGATAGCGTACCGGCGGGGACCACCCTGCATGTGCCGTTGGGTAACCTCAGCTATATCGACCACTCGTGCCTTGAGCTGCTTGAGGATTGGGGGCGCAGTAATTCGGCCAATGGGTCGCGGTTGCTGATCGAGCAGCGGCGCTTGAAGCGGCGGATCGAGGGGCGGATGCGGACTACGGCGGGGGTTGGGGCCTGAAGCTGAAAGTCTGTATCGCCTGAACTGGCCTCTTCGCGGGTAAACCCGCTCCCACAGGTACTGCACAGGCTATGAACCCTGTGGAGTACCTGTGGGAGCGGGTTTACCCGCGAAGAGGCCGGGACAGGAACTTCAGGCCGGCTGGCCCAGCTCCACCCCCAACTGCCGCGACAGGCACGGCCAGCGCTTCCACGCCGCGCCCGTTTCCGGGCTGCTCAATTTCTCGCGGTAGGCCTCCACCGACTCCACCGCGAAGCTTTCGTCGTTCAACATTTCATCCACCGAGTGGTGCACCACTTCATCCAGCTGGTTGGCAAACGTCTCGCCAATCAACTGGTGGGCAATTAGGTTGGCGACGGTGGTGTCGACCGGGATCAACGGTTGCTGGAAGTGACGGATGTACAGGTCGTTCACCTCTTCCACCAGGCGGTGCGCCAGGTAGGCCTCATCCAGCAGGCAGTCCAGGCCCATATGCCCTTGCATCAGGCTGGGCGGCTGCAGGAAGTAGGCTTCGGCGATTTTCAGTACAGGTTTGATCTGCGATTCGATCCCGGCCTCGCGGGCGACCTCATGGGCGGCCTCCAGCAGTTCCGGAACCTGGTCGATGTAGGCGCTGACGAAGCGCGCCAAAGTACCCTGGGCGTCCTGCTCAGGCAGTTGGATCGAGGGGTGCAGGTGGGGCAGTTGCAGCTCGAGACGCTTTTTCAGTTGGCCGGTCTGGCCTTCGTGTTGATGGGCTTGGCTTACCTGCTCGCGTACAGCAGCGATGTTCATGACAACTCCAGGGACATTACGTTTCAAACGGAAGACACTAAATTAGCTCGGTATACAGAATACCTAAGACGCATTTGTTATAAGTTCGCGCAAACGTGTGCATGCTCAGGCATATCGAAAAGCCATTATTGTGCCATGCCGTGTCAAGCGCGCGGTTTTCAGGCCATTCAGCCATTTCATGAAGTTCATTTCACGGGCTTCGTTGCGTGCCGTTGGTCGCTGTCTATACTCCCGGTGAACGTGATTCGTTGATGAGGCCCGACTGCTTTTAGCAGGGGCTCGGTCGTCGAAGCCAGGTAGTCTTGACCACCGTTCCCTCTTGCCGCAGGCCACGCCTCCGGGACTACAAGAACGAGAAGGGGAACCCGCAATGATGCGACATCCACATGTCTGGATGGGCCTCCTGTTGTGGTCGGTTTTTGGTCAGGCCAACGCCGCCTGGACCGTGAACATGCACCCAGGCGCGACGGAAGTCTCCAACGCCGTCTTCGACCTGCACATGACCATCTTCTGGATCTGCGTGATCATCGGCATCGTTGTCTTTGGCGCGATGTTCTGGTCCATGGTCATCCACCGCCGTTCCACCGGCCAGCAGGCTGCGCATTTCCACGAGCACACCTGGGTGGAAATCCTCTGGACCGTGGTCCCCTTCCTGATCCTGGTGGCCATGGCCATCCCGGCCACCAAGACCCTGATCGACATCTACGATGCCAGCGAGTCGGACATCGATATCCAGGTTACCGGCTACCAGTGGAAGTGGCACTACAAATACCTTGGCCAGGACGTGGAGTTCTTCAGTAACCTGGCCACCCCCACTGAGCAGATCCACAACAAGGCACCCAAGGACGAGCACTACCTGCTCGAAGTCGACCAGCCGCTGGTGCTGCCGGTTGGCGCCAAGGTGCGCTTCCTGGTAACCGCTGCCGATGTCATCCACTCCTGGTGGGTGCCGGCCTTCGCGGTCAAGCGTGATGCCATCCCCGGCTTCGTCAACGAAGCCTGGACCCGTATCGAGAAGCCCGGCATCTACCGCGGCCAGTGCACCGAGCTGTGCGGCAAGGACCACGGTTTCATGCCGGTGGTGGTCGAGGTCAAGTCCAAGGCCGACTACGACACCTGGCTGGGCGAGCGCAAGGCTGAAGCTGCCAAGCTCAAGGAGCTGACCAGCAAGGAATGGACCCTGGAAGAACTGGTGGAACGTGGTGACAAGGTCTACCACACCACCTGCGTGGCCTGTCACCAGGCCGAAGGCCAGGGCCTGCCGCCGATGTTCCCTGCGCTCAAGGGCTCGAAGATCGCCACCGGGCCGAAGGAAGCCCACCTGGGCATCGTCTTCCACGGCAAGCCCGGCACTGCCATGGCCGCGTTCGGCAAGCAGCTCTCGGAAGTCGACATCGCCGCCGTGGTCACCTACGAGCGCAACGCCTGGGGCAACAACAAGGGTGACATGGTCACGCCGAAGGACGTGCTGGCGCTGAAGCAGGCAGAAGCGCAATGAACCGGGTTACTCGCGGCAATCAATGGATTGCAGGAGACAGGACATGAGTGCAGTGATCGACGACCACGCCCACGGCCATGACCATGCGCACGGCCCGGCCAAGGGCCTGATGCGCTGGGTGCTGACCACCAACCACAAGGACATCGGCACGATGTACCTGTGGTTCAGCTTCATCATGTTCCTGCTCGGCGGCTCGTTCGCCATGGTGATCCGCGCCGAGCTGTTCCAGCCTGGCCTGCAGATCGTCCAGCCGGAGTTCTTCAACCAGATGACCACCATGCACGGCCTGATCATGGTGTTCGGTGCGGTGATGCCGGCCTTCGTCGGCCTGGCCAACTGGATGATCCCGCTGATGATCGGCGCGCCCGACATGGCTTTGCCGCGGATGAACAACTTCAGCTTCTGGCTGCTGCCGGCAGCTTTCCTGCTGCTGGTCTCGACCCTGTTCAGCCCGGGCGGCGGGCCCAACTTCGGCTGGACCTTCTACGCCCCGCTGTCCACCACCTACGCGCCGGCCAGCGTCACCTTCTTCATCTTTGCCATCCACCTGATGGGCATCAGTTCGATCATGGGCGCGATCAACGTGATCGCCACCATCCTCAACCTGCGCGCCCCGGGCATGACCCTGATGAAGATGCCACTGTTCGTCTGGACCTGGCTGATTACCGCATTCCTGCTGATTGCGGTGATGCCGGTGCTGGCCGGCGTCGTCACCATGATGCTGATGGACATCCACTTTGGTACCAGCTTCTTCAGTGCCGCCGGCGGTGGTGACCCGGTGCTGTTCCAGCACGTGTTCTGGTTCTTCGGCCACCCCGAGGTGTACATCATGATCCTGCCGGCCTTCGGCGCGGTCAGCTCGATCATCCCGGCGTTCTCGCGCAAGCCGCTGTTCGGCTACACCTCGATGGTGTACGCCACCGGCGCCATCGCCTTCCTGTCGTTCATCGTCTGGGCCCACCACATGTTCGTTGTCGGTATTCCGGTGGTCGGCGAGCTGTTCTTCATGTACGCCACCATGCTGATCGCCGTGCCTACCGGGGTGAAGGTGTTCAACTGGGTCAGCACCATGTGGGAAGGCTCGCTGACCTTCGAAACGCCGATGCTGTTCGCCATCGCCTTTGTCATCCTGTTCACCATCGGCGGATTCAGCGGGCTGATGCTTGCCATCGCTCCAGCGGACTTCCAGTACCACGACACCTACTTCGTGGTGGCGCATTTCCATTATGTGCTGGTGCCTGGGGCTATCTTCGGCATCTTCGCCTCGGCCTACTACTGGCTGCCGAAATGGACCGGCCACATGTATGACGAAACCCTCGGCAAGCTGCACTTCTGGCTATCGTTCATCGGCATGAACATGGCCTTCTTCCCTATGCACTTCGTGGGGCTGGCCGGCATGCCACGGCGAATCCCCGACTACAACCTGCAGTTCGCCGACTTCAACATGGTGTCGTCGATCGGCGCGTTCATGTTCGGCGCTACGCAGATCTTCTTCCTGTTCATCGTCATCAAGTGCATCCGCGGCGGCGCGCCGGCACCGGCCAAGCCATGGGATGGCGCCGAGGGCCTGGAGTGGTCGATCCCTTCGCCTGCGCCCTACCACACCTTCCAGACGCCACCGGAAGTGAAATAGGAACCGTGCCATGAACGGCCTTTCGCTGAAACGTCTGGTGTTGCGCCTGTTGATGCTGACGGTGGTGATGTTCGCCTTCGGCTTCGCCCTGGTGCCTATCTATGACGTGATGTGCAAGGCCTTCGGCATCAACGGCAAGACCGGAGGGCAGTACGAAGGCAGCCAGGTCAGCGACCCGACGCGTTCGGTGCGGGTGCAGTTCATGTCGACCAATGCCAGCGACATGGTCTGGGACTTCTACTCCACCGCCGACCAGTTGGAGGTCAACCCGGGTGCGGTGAACCAGATGATCTTCGTCGCCCATAACCCGACCGACCGGCCGATGAGTGCGCAAGCCATCCCCAGCATCACCCCGGCCGAGGCTGCGGCGTACTTCCACAAGACCGAGTGCTTCTGCTTCACCCAGCAGGTGCTGCAGCCCGGCGAACGCATCGAGATGCCGGTGCGCTTCATCGTCGACCGCGACCTGCCGGCCAGCGTGAAGCACCTGACACTGGCCTACACCTTGTTCGACATCACCGCTCGCCACCCGCCGGTCGCGCATGTCGCGGCCCAGGACGTCCAGGGCGCCCGTTAAGGGAAGGAGAACAGCAATGGCAAGTCATGAGCACTACTACGTTCCGGCGCAGAGCAAGTGGCCGATCATCGCCACCATCGGCATGTTCATCACGGTGTTCGGCCTGGGTACCTGGTTCAACGACATGAAGGCCGGCCACCCCGAGTCGCACGGGCCGCTGATCTTCTTCATCGGTGCGTTGTTCCTGGCCTACATGCTGTTCGGCTGGTTCGGTTCGGTGGTGCGGGAGAGCCGCGCGGGGCTGTACAGCCCGCAACTGGACCGCTCGTTCCGCTGGGGCATGAGCTGGTTCATTTTCTCCGAGGTGATGTTTTTCCTGGCCTTCTTCGGTGCGCTGTTCTACGTGCGCGTGCTGGCCGGGCCGTGGCTGGGCGGTGAAGGGGCCAAGGGTGTTGCGCACATGTTGTGGCCGACCTTCGAATTCACCTGGCCGCTGCTGCACACGCCCGACCCAAAACTGTTCCCGCCGCCCAAGGAAGTGATCGACCCGTGGCACCTGCCGCTGATCAACACCATCTTGCTGGTCAGCTCCAGCGTGACCATCACCATCGCCCACCATGCCCTGCGTCGCGGCCACCGTGGCCCGCTGAAATTCTGGATGGCGCTGACCATCGTCCTGGGCGCCAGCTTCATCGCGTTGCAGGCCTACGAGTACCACGAGGCCTATACCAAGCTGGGGCTGACGCTGGGGTCGGGTATCTACGGCGCGACGTTCTTCATGCTCACCGGCTTCCACGGCGCCCACGTGACCTTGGGCACGATCATCCTGATCGTGATGTTCGTGCGCATCTTGCGCGGGCATTTCAACCCGGAGAAACACTTTGGTTTCGAGGCGGCCAGTTGGTACTGGCACTTCGTCGATGTGGTGTGGGTGGGGTTGTTCATCTTTGTCTATGTGTTGTGAATAGAGAACCCTGTGGGAGCGGGCGCGCCCGCGAATGCGTCGGTACATTCAACATCGCATTCGCGGGCATGCCCGCTCCCACAGGGTCAGGTGAAAACTTCAGAAGGGGGCGTGTGAGACCAGCTGACCGCTGATGAAGCCCCAGGCCACCAGGCCGATGGTGAGGGCCGCCAGGGTCACCCGCACGGTCAGTGCCTTCAGCAAACGGGTCGAGTTTTCATCGTCCTTGACCAGAAACACCAGGCCGCTGAACAGGCTGGCAATCGTGGCCAACAGCATCAGGACAATCGCGGCCTTGAGCATGGCGATACTCCGGGGGGATGCGGTGATGTGGATAAGTATAGCGATCGGCCCGACGAGGCTCCGATGAGGCCGTTTCGTCCGGGCTGGGTACCAACCCTGGTGGTGCTTGCGCTGCTGCCGGGGCTGATCGCGCTTGGCTGCTGGCAACTCGGCCGTGCCGAGGAAAAGCGCGTGCTGCTGGCCGCCTATGCCGAGCGGCGGGTCGAAGCGCCAGTGGCCATGGCCCAGCTGACAGCGAACCAGGACAATGCCTTCCGCCGCGTGCATCTCTATGGCCGCTTCGACGCCGAGCACAGCTTGCTTCTGGACAACCGCATGCGTGACGGCCAGGCCGGTGTCGAACTGCTGCAACCCTTCCATGATCAGGCCAGCGGCGTGTGGCTGCTGGTCAACCGCGGCTGGCTGCCCTGGCCGGACCGCCGCGTGCCGGTGCATTTCGATACCCCTGCCCAGGCGTTGGCGCTGGACGCTTCGGTGTATGTCGCGCCTGGTAGCACGTTCCAGCTGCACCCCGACCCTGCAGGCGGCCAGTGGCCGCACCTGCTGACTGCCGTGGATGCCGCGCAGCTATGGCAACAGCTCGATCGCGATGGCTTCGCCCATGAGCTGCGCCTGGAACCCGGCCCGGCGACCTATCGCCTGGACTGGCCAGTCGTTGCCATGGGCTCGGAAAAACACCTGGGTTACGCCGTGCAATGGTTTGCCCTGGCAACCACTTTGGTACTGCTCTACCTCTACTTCGGCTGGCACCACAACAAGGAGAAACGCCATGGCCACCGCCACTCCACTGGAAGTGCCTGAACGCAGCAAACCCAGAGCCCGCGGGCGTTTGCAGCTGCTGCTGATTCTGCTGGTGGTGCTCGGGCCGATGGTTCTGGCCACCAGCATGTACAAGCTCAAGTTCTGGGTGCCGGACGGCCGCAGCTACCACGGCGTGATGATCGGCAACGGTGAGAGCCTTTCCGATCTCGGCGTGGCGGGCCAGGACGAGCGCTGGCAGCTGCTGGTGAGCACACCCACAGCCTGTGCCGAGGATTGCCAGCGGCTGGTGTACCTGGCCCGGCAGATCCAGGTCGGCCTGGGCCGTGATGCCAGCCGTGCCAGCCATGCCCTGGCGGCCGCCCAGCCGGCAAGTGCCGATTACCAGGCGTTGCTCGGCCGCGAATACCCACAGTTGCAGCGTTACCCGCTGGATGCGCAACGCTACCTGCAAAAGGTCGGCGAGACCGGCCCGCAGCTGTGGATCGTCGACCCACACGGCAACCTGGTGCTGCGCTACGACGCCAAGGTCAACGGCAAGCATGTGCTGGACGACCTGCGCCACCTGCTCAAGCTGTCCAACATCGGCTAGGAGCCTGCCATGGCCAGACCCGGATTCCGCCTTGCTGTGTTCGCCACCTTGCTGGCACTGCTGGTCGTCCTGCTCGGTGCCTATACCCGCCTGACCCACGCCGGCCTCGGCTGCCCAGACTGGCCGGGTTGCTACGGCTTCATCAGCGTGCCCAAGAGCGAAGCGCAGCTGGCTCATGCCGAGCTGCATTTCCCCGAACATCCGGTGGAAGCCGCCAAGGGCTGGGCCGAGATGGTCCACCGCTACTTCGCCGGCACCCTGGCGATGGTGATCGCCCTGCTCGCCTTGCAGGCGCTGCGCCGGCATGCCCGCGATGGCCAGCCTTACCGCCTGCCCTTGCTGCTGCTGGGCGTGGTGCTGGCCCAGGCAGCCTTCGGCATGTGGACGGTCACCCTCAAGCTGTGGCCACAGGTGGTCACCGCGCATCTACTCGGCGGCTTCACTACCCTGAGTTTGTTGTTCCTGTTGTCCCTGCGTCTGTCCCGGGCCTTTGCGCCTTTGCCAAAGCTGCCATTGAGCCTGCGCCGGATCGCCGCGCTGGCCTTGCTGGTGGTGATCGGCCAGATCGCCCTGGGCGGCTGGGTCAGTGCCAACTACGCGGCCGTCGCCTGCATCGACCTGCCCACCTGCCACGGCCAGTGGTGGCCGGCGGCGGACTTCAGCAACGGGTTCCATCTGACCCAGCACGTCGGGCCCAATTACCTGGGTGGGCAACTGGACAGTGATGCGCGCACGGCCATCCACATCAGCCACCGCCTGGGTGCACTGCTGGTGACCTGCGTGCTGCTGATGCTCAGCTGGAAGCTGCACCGCTGCGGCCTCCCTGGCCTGGCGCGGCTGGTGCTGCTGGCGCTGGTGATGCAAGTCGGCCTGGGCATCAGCAATGTGCTGCTGCACCTGCCGCTGGCCGTGGCCGTGGCGCACAACGCTGGTGGGGCGCTGTTGCTGTTGAGCATGGTGCTGGTGAACTACCGCATCCGCGTGGTCGACAAGGTTCGCGTGGGTGTCGGCCATGGCTGGCGCCTGCGGCCCGTGGCTGGCGTGGGCATCTCCCACCACATGAGGAATGATTCGTGGCGACGCTTCTGAGCGCACAGAGGGCCAGTTGGCGTGACTACCTGGAGCTGACCAAGCCCAAGGTGGTGGTGCTGATGCTGATCACCTCGCTGGCGGGCATGTTCCTTGCCACCCGTGCGGGTGTCAGCTGGAGCGTGCTGCTGTTCGGCAACTTGGGCATCGGCTTTTGTGCAGGCGGCGCGGCGGTGGTCAATCATGTGGTGGACCGACGCATCGACGCGCTGATGGCGCGTACCCACAAACGGCCGCTTGCCCAGGGCCGGGTCGAGCCGCTGCCGGCGCTGCTGTTCGCCCTGGCGCTGGCGCTACTTGGCATGGCCCTGCTGCTGGTGTTCACCAACGCCCTCACCGCCTGGCTGACACTGGCTTCCCTGCTCGGCTATGCGGTGCTCTACACCGGTTTTCTCAAGCGCGCTACGCCACAGAATATCGTCATCGGCGGCTTGGCTGGCGCCGCCCCGCCGTTGCTGGGCTGGGTGGCGGTCAGTGGGCATGTCAGCGCCGAGCCCCTGCTGCTGGTGCTGATCATCTTCGCCTGGACACCACCCCACTTCTGGGCTCTGGCGATCCACCGCAAGGAGGAATACGCCAAGGCCGATATCCCGATGCTGCCGGTGACCCACGGCGAGCGCTACACCAAGCTGCATATCCTGCTGTACACCCTGGTATTGCTGGCGGTGAGCCTGCTGCCGTACGCCATCCACATGAGCGGCCCGCTGTACCTGGCCTGTGCCCTTGTACTGGGCCTGCGCTTCCTGCAATGGGCATGGGTGTTGTACCGTGGCAGCCGGCCGCACGCAGCGATCGGCACCTTCAAGTACTCTATCGGCTACCTGTTCGCGCTGTTCATCGCGTTGCTCCTCGACCACTACCTGTTGCTGAACCTATGACCCGAACCCAGAAAACCGTCTTCATCCTCGTTGCCCTGGTCGCGTTGATCCTGGGCCTGACCGTCAACAAGGTGCTCAATGGCCGCGACCAGCCCAACCCCACCGAGCTGATCGATGCCGGCATCATCCTGCTGCCGCAGAGCCGTACCGTGGCCGACGTGACCATGACCAACCAGGACGGCCAGCCGGTGCAACTGGATGACCTGAAGGGCAAATGGTCGTTGCTGTTCTTCGGCTACACCTACTGCCCGGACATCTGCCCGACCACCCTGGCCCAGCTGCGCCAGGTGAAGAGCGAGCTGCCCAAGGAGGCCGTCGACCGGCTGCAGGTGGTGCTGGTGAGCGTTGACCCGAACCGCGACACGCCGAACCAGCTGAAGCAGTACCTGGGTTATTTCGACAAGGATTTCGTCGGGGTGGCGGGGTCGATCGAGGATACCCAGAAGCTGGCCAATGCCTTGAGCATTCCGTTCATTCCGGCCGATACCAGCAAGCCGGGGTATACCGTGGATCACAGCGGCAACCTGGCGGTTGTGGGGCCGGATGGGCGTCAGCGCGGGTTCATTCGGGCGCCGTTCAACAACCAGAAGCTGGTGGCGCAGTTGCCCGGGCTCGTGAAGCGGGATTGAGTTAGCCCCAAAAGCTTCGCGGGTAAACCCGCTCCCACAGGTACAGCGTAGGCCGTGAGCCTTGCGCTATCCCTGTGGGAGCGGGTTTACCCGCGAAGAGTCCAGCGCGATGTGACGGCTTAGAACGCCGGAACCACAGCGCCTTTGTACTTCTCGTTGATGAACTGCTTCACCTCAGGCGAGTGCAGCGCAGCAGCCAGCTTTTTCATGGCGTCCGAGTCCTTGTTGTCCGGGCGGGCAACCAGGATGTTCACGTAAGGCGAGTCGCTGCCTTCGATGACCAGGGCGTCTTTTTCCGGGTTCAGCTTGGCTTCCAGCGCGTAGTTGGTGTTGATCAGGGCAGCATCGACCTGGGTCAGCACGCGCGGGATGGTGGCCGCTTCCAGCTCACGGAACTTCAGGCTTTTCGGGTTCTCGGCAACATCCTTCACGGTGGACAGGATGTTCTTGTTGTCCTTCAGCTTGATCACACCGGCCTTGTCAAGCAGCAGCAGCGCGCGGCCGCCGTTGGTGGCGTCGTTGGGGATGACCACGGTGGCGCCGGAGGACAGCTCGTCCAGCTTCTTGATCTTGGTCGAGTACACGCCCAGCGGCTCGATGTGCACGCCGGCAACGCTCACCAAGTTGGTACCCTTGGCCTTGTTGAACTCATCCAGGTACGGCTGGTGCTGGAAGAAGTTGGCGTCCAGGCGCTTTTCCGCCACCTGCACGTTCGGCTGGATGTAGTCGGTGAATTCCTTGACCTTCAGCTCCACGCCCTCTTTCGCCAGAACAGGTTTGACGAAGTTGAGGATCTCGGCGTGCGGAACCGGGGTAGCGGCAACGGTCAGGGACTCGGCGTGTGCCGAGAAGGCCGCGACAGCGGCGACAACAGCAAGCAGCTTCTTCATTGATCACTCCTTGTGAGGGCCGCGACGGCCCCCGAACGGGTCGGCCGGGCCGACCCCATTGGGGTTACTTACGGGAAAAATGCACGACCAGTTTGTCGCCCACGCTCTGCAGGACTTGAACCAGTACCAGCAACAGCACCACTGTGACGACCATCACGTCGGTCTGGAAACGCTGGTAGCCGAAGCGGATGGCCAGGTCGCCCAGGCCGCCGGCACCGACCACACCAGCCATGGCGGTGTACGAAACCAGGGTGATGGCGGTCACGGTAATGGCGGCGAAGATGCCCGGGCGAGCCTCCGGCAGCAGTGCGCTGGTGATGATCTGGCGGGTAGTGGCGCCCATCGACTGGGTGGCTTCGATGATGCCGCGGTCCACTTCACGCAGGGCGGTTTCCACAAGGCGCGCGAAGAACGGCGTGGCACCCACCACCAGCGGCGGAATGGCGCCGGCGACGCCCAGGGAAGTGCCTGTGATCAGCACTGTGATCGGGATCATAACGATCAGCAGGATGATGAACGGCAGCGAGCGCAGGATGTTGACGATCAGCGACAGCAGCGCATACACACCCTTCTGCTCGAACATCTGCTTTGGCCCGCAGAGGAACAGCAGCACGCCCAGCGGCAGGCCGAGCAGCACGGTGAAGAACAGCGAGCCGAACAGCATGATCATGGTGTCGACGCTGGCCAGCCAGATTTCGGCCCAGTCGACGTTGGCAAAGAAATTCAGGGCGTCCATCAACGCAGTACCTCCATATGTACGTCAGCTGCCTTGAAGCGGGCGAACGCCGCTTCCATGTCACCGCCGATCAGGGCGAGGGTGAGCTGGCCATAGGGGACATCCTTGATGCGGTCGATACGCCCGGCGAGGATGCTGTAGTCCACGCCGGTTTCGCGGGCCACGGTGCCCAGCAGCGGCGCGTAGGTGGCGTCGCCCTGGAAGGTCAGGCGCACGATACGGCCCGGCACGTGGGCGAAGTCGTCACGCTGCTCGCCTTCGTCAACCTGCTCGTCTTCCTGGACGAAGCGCTTGGTGGTGGGGTGC
Source organism: Pseudomonas sp. M2(2023) (assembly GCF_030263955.1). Lineage (NCBI taxonomy): Bacteria > Pseudomonadati > Pseudomonadota > Gammaproteobacteria > Pseudomonadales > Pseudomonadaceae > Pseudomonas > Pseudomonas sp. M2(2023). Next base: position 5,540,176 of record NZ_CP127114.1, on the reverse strand, counting down.
TGCGGGTGCAGGAACACCTCGGCCACCGAGCCCTGCTCGACGATCTGGCCGGCGTCCATCACTGCCACGCGGTCGCAGACCCGGCGGATCACGTCCATTTCGTGCGTGATCAGCACAATGGTCAGCTTCAGCTCACGGTTGATTTCGGCCAGCAATTGCAGGACCGAGGCGGTGGTTTGCGGGTCGAGGGCGCTGGTGGCCTCGTCGCACAGCAGGATCTTCGGGTTGGTGGACAGGGCGCGGGCGATGCCGACGCGCTGCTTCTGGCCACCGGACAGCTGCGCCGGGTACTTTCTGGCGTGGTCGGAAAGGCCGACGCGGGCCAGCAGCTCGGTCACGCGCTTGTCAATTTCGCTGCGCGACAGCTCGCCGGCCAGGGTCAGTGGCAAGGCGACGTTGTCGGCGACAGTCTTGGAGGCCAGCAGGTTGAAGTGCTGGAAAATCATCCCGACCTGCTGACGGAAACCGCGCAGCTGGCTCGCGTTGAACGCGGTAACGTCTTCGCCGTCGACGATGATCTTGCCGCCGGAAGGCTCTTCCAGGCGGTTGATCAGGCGCAGCATGGTGCTCTTGCCGGCGCCGGAATGGCCGATCAGGCCGAACACCTGGCCATCTTCGATGGTCAGGCTGGTCGGATTCAGTGCGGGGATTTCCCTACCGGCGACGCGGTAGGTCTTGTGTACCTGTTGGAACTCGATCACGTAGCGAACCTTGTGGGGCGCATGGAATTTGGGTCAGCGGTTAGCTGGGGTCGCGCATTTTAGCCTTTTCCCATAGCTGTTCTTAGCATTTATTTCGTAATGCACCAATCCTTCGGGCATATCGCGACAACCGGTAATCCTGATTGAACGCTCGGCAAAGCCTTCCGGTCACTACTTGCACACAGCCCGAAACGGGTATGCCTTAAGACTGACGAGGAGAGCCGATCATGCCCAGCAAGAACACGGACGCGCCAAAGCACAGCGAGGCCGCTGGCACCCAGACCCCGGACCGGGCCAATACCAACGCCAAGTTGCAGAGCCTGGAGGCTGACCGAAGCGATGCCACAGGCAGTGCGTTGCGTACCAACCAGGGGGTGCGCATCGCTGACAACCAGAACACGCTCAAGGCGGGTGATCGAGGCCCCTCGTTGCTCGAAGATTTCATCATGCGAGAGAAGATCACGCACTTTGACCACGAGCGCATTCCTGAGCGCATCGTGCATGCGCGAGGAACAGGGGCGCATGGCTATTTCCAGAGCTATGGCAACCACGCCGAGCTGACCAAAGCCGGCTTCCTGCAGGACCCGGAGAAAGTCACGCCCGTCTTCGTGCGATTTTCCACGGTACAAGGCCCGCGCGGCTCAGCCGACACCGTGCGTGACGTGAGGGGCTTTGCTGTGAAGTTCTACACCGACGAGGGCAACTTCGACCTGGTGGGCAACAACATGCCGGTGTTCTTCATCCAGGATGCGATCAAATTCCCGGATTTCGTCCACGCCGTAAAGCCGGAGCCGCACAACGAGATCCCGACCGGCGCTTCGGCCCATGACACCTTTTGGGATTTCGTCTCGCTGGTACCGGAGTCGGCCCATATGGTCATGTGGGCTATGTCGGACCGCGCTATCCCGCGCAGCTTGCGGATGATGGAAGGGTTCGGGGTGCATACGTTCCGCCTTATCAACGCCCAGGGCGTAGCCAGTTTCGTCAAATTCCACTGGAAACCGCGCCAGGGTGTGCACTCCTTGCTATGGGACGAAGCGCAGAAGCTGGCAGGCAAGGATGCTGATTTCCAGCGTCGCGACCTGTGGGAGGCTATCGAGACGGGTGATTACCCTGAATGGGAACTGGGTGTGCAGATCGTGCCGGAAGCCGACGAGCACAAATTCGATTTCGACCTGCTGGACCCGACCAAGATAATCCCGGAAGAACTGGTGCCGGTTACACCTTTGGGCAAGATGGTCCTGAATCGCAACCCGGACAACTTCTTTGCCGAAGTGGAGCAGGTGGCGTTCTGCCCGGCTCATATCGTGCCTGGCATCGACTTTACCAACGACCCTTTGTTGCAGGGACGGCTGTTCTCCTACACCGACACGCAGCTTAGCCGCCTCGGCGGGCCCAACTTCCACCAGATCCCGATCAACCGCCCCGTCGCTCCTAACCACAACAACCAGCGTGACGCCTTGCATCAGCATCTGGTGCACAAGGGTCGCGCATCCTACGAGCCCAATTCCATCGACGGTGGCTGGCCGAAGGAAACGCCACCAGCGGCGCAGGATGGCGGCTTCGAGAGCTACCAGGAGCGTATCGATGCGCACAAGATCCGCCAGCGCAGCGATTCGTTCAGCGACCATTTCTCGCAGGCGCGGTTGTTCTTCCAGAGCATGAGCCCGACCGAGCAGCAGCACATCATCAAGGCTTACAGCTTTGAGCTGGGCAAGGTGGAGCGGGAGACGATCCGTGCTCGGGAAGTGAATGAGATTCTCGCCAATATCGACCTGAAGCTGGCGGCTGCGGTTGCTGCCAACCTCGGTTTGCCTGCACCGAGCGCAGGCACTGTGCAAGTGAAGGGAAGCCAGCTTGCGCAGTCGCCTGCCCTGAGCCAGATGAACCACCCGGGCTCGGTTGGCATCAAGGGGCGCAAGATTGCCGTGCTGGTGGCAGATGGCGTAGACGCTGCCAGCGTGGACAAGCTGGTCAAGGCTCTGGAGGCGCACAGTGCCCGGCCGATGCTGCTTGGGCCGACCTCGGCACCGGTGATGGCCGCGGACGGTAAGCAACTGCCGGTGGATGCCTCCATGGAAGGGATGCCCTCGATCATGTTTGACGGGATTGTTGTGCCAGCGGGCAAGGCCTCGACCGATGCGCTGGCAGGCAGTGGTTTGGCCAAGCACTTCCTGCTGGAGGGCTACAAACACCTGAAGGCGATGGTGGTGACCAAAGAGCTTTTGGGCAGCTTGGGGCTGAAAGAAGACAAGGGGTTGCTGCTGGGGGACGAGCAAAAGACCGTGGATGCCTTCGTCAAAGCGGTAGAGGGGCATCGGGTGTGGGAGCGGGAGGCGGCTGCGGAGGCTGTGCCTGCCTAAGGGGCTGCTTTGCACCCCATCGCGACACAAGGCCGCTCCTACAGGAGATCGCATTCCCTTGTAGGAGCGGCCTTGTGTCACGAAAGGGGCGCGCAGCGCCCCCAGATTCTTAACGCTGATGCGGAACCAGAACCACCTGCGCCGGCAACGCCCGCTGAATCTCGTGCTTCTGCTTCAGCTCGAACCCGCTGTCGATCTTGCGCACGCGTTTCTCCAGCAAGGTCTTCAGCCAAGGCGCATCTTCGGTACGCGGCACCTGGAACACCACGTCGCATTGATAGCTCACCACATCGGCGGCAATGTCATCCAGCTGGCGACGCATGGCGCGGCTGTCGGTAGTCTTCAAGGCCACGACGGTGCTCGGTGCAGCCGGATCGATGATGCGCGCCTTGGGCTTGGCCTCGGCCGCTTTCAACGCCGCTTCAGCCTTCTCCAGCTCGGCTTTGCGCGCCTGGGTCACGGTATCGCCACCAGTCACTGCCGGGGCCTGCGGCATCAGCGCGCGGGCACGGGCCAGGGCGGTGGCGGCAGCGTTCACATCACCCTTCTGCAGGAAGATCTGGCTGCGTTGCAGGTAGGCTTCGGCAAGCTGGCGCTGGTATTGCTCCAGGCGCGCGTCGTCCGGCGCCTGGGCCTGCAGGGCTGCCAGCTGGTCTTCGGCGGTGGCCAGCTCGTTGCTGGCGATGTTCTGTTGCAACTGCTGCCAGGCATCGGCTTGGGCAGGTGCGGTGGCCTGTTCGACCGGCGCGCTGGAACACGCAGCCAGGAACAGGGAAAACGCGGCAACAAGCAGATAACGGGAGGCGAACGGCTTCATTCCTGCGACTCTCTATTTGCGCAAAAAGCGAGCAAGTCTACACCCAGGTGCGCACGCTCGAAAACAAGTCTTACAGACCCTTTACGTGCGAAAAGGTTGCAGGGCGCGCCTTCACGCGCCCTGTTTTTCAGCGTTTTGGCAGGGCCAGGCTCAGCAAGAATAGCACCGCCGCGCATACCACGATCGATGGGCCTGCGGGGGTGTCCTTGAACCAGGACATGGCCAGGCCGCCGCATACCGCGGTCACGCCCAGCAGGCTGGCGCCCAGGGCCATCTGCTCGGGAGAGCGGGCGTGACGTTGCGCCGCAGCGGCAGGAATGATCAGCAGCGAGGTGATCAGCAGCACGCCGACGATCTTCATGGCCACGGCAATCACCACCGCGATCAGCAGCATCAGCGCCATGCGCAGCCCGGCCACCGGCAGGCCTTCGACCATGGCCAGCTCTTCGTGCACGGTGACTGCCAGCAACGGCCGCCACAGCGCAGCGAGCAGCAGCAACACCAGCACGCTGCCGCCGAGGATCCAGGCCAGGTCGGTGGTGCTGATGGCCAGCAGGTCGCCGAACAGGTAGGCCATCAGGTCGATGCGTACATCATGCATGAAGCTCAGCACCACCAGGCCCAGCGACAATGTGCTGGGGGCGAGTATGCCGAGCAGGGTGTCGGAGGCCAGCGGCTGGCGTTGCTGCAAGGTCACCAGCAAGATCGCCAGCAACAGGCAGCCCACGGTTACCGCCAGCGCCGGGCTGACGTCCATGGCAAAGCCCAGGGCCACGCCGAGCAGGGCGGCGTGGGACAGGGTATCGCCAAAATAGGCCATGCGCCGCCATACCACGAAGGAGCCCAGTGGGCCGGCCACCAGTGCCAGGGACAAACCGGCAAGCAGGGCGTAGAGAAGAAAATCAGCCATGCTTGCAGTGCGCTCCGTGAACATGGGTGCCAGGGGTGACCACCGAGCCGTGCAGGTCGTGGCTGTGGTCGTGATGGTGGTGGTAGATGGCCAGGCTGGGTGCGGCGGTCTGGCCGAACAGCTCGACGAATGCCGGGTCGCCGCTTACCTGCTCGGGGTGGCCCGAGCAGCACACGTGGCGGTTCAGGCACACCACCTGGTCGGTGGCGCTCATCACCAGGTGCAAGTCGTGGGAAACCATCAGCACGCCGCAGCCGTGGCGGTCGCGCAGGCGGGTAATGAGGTTGTACAGCTCGGTCTGGCCGACCACGTCTACGCCCTGCACCGGCTCGTCGAGCACCAGCAGCTGGGGTTCGCGCAGCAGGGCGCGGGCCAGCAGCACGCGCTGCATCTCGCCGCCGGAAATGGTCTGGATTGGGCTGTCGATCACCTGCTCCGCACCCACTTCCTGCAACGCCGACAAGGCTGCCGCGCGGTCTACACCGGGCACCAGGCGCAAGAAGCGCAGTACCGACAGCGGCAGCGTGGCATCGACCTGGATCTTTTGCGGCATGTAGCCAATGCGCAGTTTCGGCTTGCGCCATACCTTGCCGCGGTGCGGCTTGAGCAGGCCGAGCACGGCGCGCACCAGGGTGGTCTTGCCCGCGCCGTTGGGGCCGATCAGCGTGACGATCTGGCCAGGTGAGACTGACAGGTCGATGCTGTCGAGCACCGCCTCGCCACCGAAGGTGACACCGACCTGCTCCAGGCGGATCAGTGCATCGCTCATGCCGCGCTCCGGCAATTGCTGCAAAGGCCGACCACTTCCACCGTCTGGGTCTCGACCGCGAAGCCCACGCCCTTGGCGCTGCTGATGATGGCTTCGCTGATGCTGTCCTGTTCCAGTTCGATTGCCACATGGCAGGCCCGGCAGATCAGGAACTGGCCCTGGTGCAGGTGTTCCGGGTGGCTGCAGCCGATGAATGCGTTGAGCGAGGCGATGCGGTGGACCAGGCCGTTTTCCAGCAGGAAGTCCAGCGCACGGTACACCGTGGGGGGCGCGGCTCGGCGGCCGTCCTGCTCACTGAGCACGGCGAGGATATCGTAGGCGCCCAGCGGCTTGTGGCTTTGCCACACCAGTTCCAGCACTCGACGGCGCAGCGCGGTCAGGCGCAGGCCCTGGCGGGTGCACAAGGCGTCGGCTTCAGCCAATGCGCTGTGTACGCAATGGGAATGATCGTGAGGACGGTTGGCCAGCGGCGTGATGGACATGGGCAGCGACGGTTCTGGATGGAGACGTTATTATGTTACCTGTTTCTGACGACTCGAGTATTCACCGTGTCCCGATTCCTAGTCCTTTTTGTCGCTTTCATCGCATTTTCCGCCCAGGCCGACGTGCGCGTGCTGACCAGTATCAAACCCCTGCAGCAGATTGCCGCTGCCGTGCAGGACGGTGTTGGCACCTCTGAGGTATTGCTGCCTCCGGGGGCTTCGCCACACCACTACGCGCTGCGCCCGTCCGACGTACGGCGGGTAGGCGATGCCGACCTGCTGTACTGGATCGGCCCGGACATGGAGGGCTTCCTGCCGCGGGTACTGGGCAATCGCAGCAAGCCCACTGTGGCCGTGCAGGCGCTACCGGGCATGAAGCTTCGGCATTTTGGCGAGGACAGCCATTCCCATGAGGAAGAAGACCACGATGACCATGACCACGACCACCGCCCGGGCAGCCTGGATGCTCACCTGTGGCTATCGTCAGTCAATGCGCGTGTAATTGCAGCGAAGATGGCGGATGACCTGGCGCAGATCGATCCAGCCAATACGGTGCGCTACCAGAGCAACCTCAAGGCCTTCGACGAACGCCTGGACGCATTGGATAAGCGGATCAAGGCGCGGGTGGCCGGGATTGCCGGCAAGCCGTACTTCGTGTTCCACGAAGCATTCGACTATTTCGAGGCCGAGTATGGCCTGAAGCACACCGGGGTGTTCAGCGTAGCGTCCGAGGTGCAGCCGGGTGCGCAGCACGTGGCAGCCATGCGCAAGCGTCTGCAGGAAGTGGGCAAGACCTGTGTGTTCAGCGAACCGCCGCTGCGGCCCCGGCTAGCCGAGACCTTGACCGCCGGGCTGCCGGTGCGCCTGGCCGAGCTGGATGCCTTGGGCGGTACCGACCCGGTGGATGGCAAGGGCTATGAGCGCTTGCTGGAGAAGCTGGGTGGCGACCTGGTTGGGTGCCTGGAACAGTTGTAAGCCTGTACCGGCCTCTTCGCGGGTAAACCCGCTCCCACAGGGATAGCGCCAGCCTCACGCCTGTGTGGGAGCGGGTTTACCCGCGAAGAAGCAGACACGCTCTAGAGGGCGAACGGCAGGTGCAAAGCCACCTGCTGGCGCTGCGCCAAACGCACTTCGAACTCGCTCGGGTCGTGGATCATCACATCCATTCCGGCAAACGATTCCGCTGCAATCAGGCGCGACAGCCAGAAGCGCACGCAGCCTACCCGCAACATCTCCGGCCACAGCTCAGCTTCGGCCGCGGTGAACGGCCGCAGCGCCGCATAGGCCGCCAGCAACGCCTGGGCGCGTGGCACATCGATCGCGCCGTGTTCATCCAGGCACCAGTCGTTCACGGTGATGGCAATGTCATACAGCATCGGCCCGGAACAAGCGTTGTAGAAGTCGATCACACCGGTCAGGTGGGTGCCTTCGAACATCACGTTGTCGCGGAACAGGTCGGCATGCAGGTTTGCCCGTGGCAGGGCCAGGATCTGTGCCTTGTGCGCACTGATTTCATCCAGAGCCGGTTGCAGCAGCGCGGCTTGCTCGGCGGTAAGGCGCGGCAGCAACTCGGCACCCGAAGCCAGCATCCAGTCCAGGCCGCGGTCGGTGCGGCGCTCGATGATGTGCTCGCGGGTAGCCAGGTGAATGTGCGCCAGCAGCTCGCCGACCTGGGCGCAGTGCTGGGCGTTCGGTGCCTTGATGTGCTTGCCCGACAGCCGTGGCTGCAGCAGCGCCGGCTTGCCGCACAGCTCGCGCAGGCCATTGCCGTCGCGGTCGCGTATTGCATAGGGCACCGGCATGTCGGCTGCGTGCAAAGTGTCCAGCAGCTCGATGAAGAACGGCATGTCCTCGCTGGGCCCGCGCTCGATCAGCGTCAGGACGAACTCCCCCTGTTCGAGGCTGACGAAGAAATTGCTGTTCTCGGTGCCGGCGGCGATGCCCTGGAAATCGAGCAGACGACCCAGCGCGTACGGCGCCAGAAAGGTTTCCAGCTCAGGCCGGGTCACGGGGGTGAAGACTGACATGATGAAAATTTGCCCATACGGGCACTTCCGCCGGGAAGTGCCGGGTTGATGTGAACGGTGCGCGTCAGATTACCACTCGAAGATCTTCCAGGACGGAATCAGCATGTCCGGCTGGTCGGAACGAATGAAATTGCCATCAGAGCCATCGGCGCGTACCAGGAAATAAGGCTTGCCGTTTTTCGGCGTGATCTTGATCGCATACAGGAACCCGTTCTGCCGGTACTCCTGGATGGTTTTGTCGCCTTCCGTGCGAATGGTCACCTCGGGATCGGCCGAGGGGGCGTCGTCCGCCGCCAGGGTGACGACAGGCATGGTGGCCAACAGACCGAGCAGTAACAGGCGATTGAGTGTACGCATGATAACCTTGTCCCTTTGTCGTCAATGATTCTGGCTATTCTAGCGCCGGACCCGTCGAAAAGGTTGATTCTGCTCATGAGCCAAGCGCCCCTCGTCCTGGTGGACGGTTCCTCCTACCTGTACCGCGCCTTCCACGCGCTGCCGCCGTTGACTACCTCCAAAGGCATGCCGACCGGCGCGGTGAAGGGGGTGCTGAACATGCTCAAGAGCCTGCGCAAGCAATACCCCGACAGCCTGTTCGCGGTGGTGTTCGACGCCAAGGGTGGCACCTTCCGCGATGCCATGTTCGCTGAATACAAGGCAAACCGCCCGAGCATGCCTGACGACCTGCGGGTACAGATCGAGCCGCTGCACGCCAGCGTCAAGGCGCTGGGCTACCCGCTGCTGTGCGTCGAGGGGGTCGAGGCCGACGACGTGATCGGCACCCTGGCGCGCAGCAGCGCCGCGTTGGACCGCCCGGTGATCATCTCGACCGGTGACAAGGATATGGCGCAGCTGGTGGACGGGCACATTACCTTGGTCAACACCATGACCGGAAGCGTGCTGGACGTGGCTGGCGTGCACGAGAAATTTGGCGTCGGGCCGGAACATATCATCGACTTCCTGGCGCTGATGGGCGACAAGGTCGACAACATCCCCGGAGTGCCGGGCGTGGGCGAAAAAACCGCGGTGGGCCTGCTGACCGGTATCGGCGGCGGTCTCAGCGACCTGTATGCCAATCTGGACAAGGTCCCGACGCTGGCCATTCGCGGTGCCAAGACCCTGCCGGCCAAGCTGGAAGAGCACCGCGACGCGGCGTTCCTATCCTATGAGCTGGCTACCATCAAGGTCGATGTGCCGCTGGATATCGAAGTAGATGCCCTGGTGTGCGGCGAACCTGATCGCGACGCGTTGCTGGCGCTGTACACCGAGATGGAATTCAAGAGCTGGATCGCCGAGGTGCAGCGTGACGCTGCCAAGGCCGGTGACGAAATCGCGCCGGTCGCGGAGCAGGTGGCCAAGGTCGAGCCCAGGTACGAAACCATTCTCGATCAGGCCCGTTTCGACTTCTGGCTGGAGAAGCTGCGCCAGGCGCCATTGTTCGCTTTCGACACCGAGACCACCGGCCTGGACGCTCAGCAGGCCCAGCTGGTCGGCCTGTCGTTCGCCGTTGAACCGCACGAAGCGGCCTATGTGCCGCTGGCTCACGACTATGAAGGCGCGCCGGCCCAGTTGGACCGCACTGCCGTGCTGCTGGCGCTGAAGCCACTGCTGGAAGACCCGGGCAAGGCCAAGGTCGGGCAGAACGCCAAGTACGATATCAACATCCTTGCCAATGGCTCGCCCGCCATCGAAATGCGCGGCGTTGCCTACGACACCATGCTCGAGTCGTACGTGCTGAACTCCACCGCCACCCGTCACGACATGGACAGCCTGGCGCAGAAGTACCTCGACCATACCACCATTGCCTTCGAGGATATCGCCGGCAAGGGCGCCAAGCAGCTGACCTTCAACCAGATCCACCTTGACAAGGCCGGCCCCTACGCTGCCGAAGACGCCGACATCACCCTGCGCCTGCACCAGGCGCTGCAGGCGCGCCTGGCGCAGACGCCGAGCGTGCAGCCGGTGCTGATGGACATCGAGATGCCGCTGGTGCCGGTGCTGGCCAAGATCGAGCGCCAGGGGGCGCTGGTCGATGCCGCGTTGCTGCAGGTGCAGAGCGGTGAGCTGGGGCTAAAGATGGCCGAGCTCGAGCAGCGCGCCTATGAGCTGGCCGGTGAGGAGTTCAACCTCGGCTCGCCCAAGCAACTGGGCGCGATCCTATACGACAAGCTGGGCATGCCGGTGCTAAGCAAGACCACCAAGGGCCAGCCATCCACGGCAGAAGCGGTGCTCGACGAACTGGCCGAGCAAGGCTACCCGCTGCCGGAGGTACTGATGCAGTACCGCAGCCTGAGCAAGCTCAAGAGCACCTACACCGACAAGCTGCCGGGGCAGATCAACCCGCGCACCGGGCGTATCCACACCTCATACCAGCAGGCGGTGGCGGCCACCGGTCGACTGTCGTCCAGCGACCCGAACCTGCAGAACATCCCGATCCGTACTGCCGAAGGCCGGCGCATCCGCCAGGCTTTCGTTGCCAGCCCGGGTTACAAGCTGCTGGCGGCGGACTACTCGCAGATCGAGTTGCGCATCATGGCCCACCTGGCCAAGGACGAAGGCTTGCTGCATGCCTTCCGCAACAACCTGGACGTGCACCGCGCCACGGCGGCGGAAGTATTCGGCGTAGCCTTGGAAGACGTCACCACCGATCAGCGCCGCAGTGCCAAGGCCATCAACTTCGGCCTGATCTACGGCATGAGCGCCTTTGGCCTGGCCAAGCAGATCGGCGTCGACCGCAAGCAGTCGCAGGATTACATCGACCGCTACTTCGCCCGCTATCCGGGCGTGTTGGCGTACATGGAGCGCACCCGCGCCCAGGCGGCGGAGCAAGGCTTTGTAGAAACCCTGTTCGGCCGCCGCCTGTACCTGCCGGATATCAATGCCAAGAACCCGGCCCTGCGCAAAGGCGCCGAGCGCACGGCGATCAACGCCCCGATGCAGGGCACTGCGGCCGACATCATCAAGCGGGCCATGGTCAATGTGGATAACTGGCTGAGCGAGAGCGGGCTGGATGCCCGGGTGATCCTGCAGGTGCACGACGAACTGGTGCTGGAAGTGCGCGAGGACCTGGTGGAGCTGGTGAAAGATGAAATTCGCCAGCACATGAGCAAGGCCGCGAAACTGGATGTGCCGCTGCTGGTCGAGGCAGGAATTGGTGCGAATTGGGACGAAGCTCACTGATCGGGTGGGGAAAGCTGTGTAGGATCCGTGTTGTAGCGATGCGGATCCGGCACTGCTCAGTGCCAGCGGTGCTGAAGTTTCATGAAACTATCGCAAATAGTTTTCAGGGCTCTGGAACTAAACCGGTGAAACGGAACTCAGAGTAACTGAATGGCTGGTGAAGCCTTTCGATGCTCCTATGTTGTGTTAAGTGTTGGCAGATATCTGGACCCCGCCCTAGCGGTCCGGACTTGGACCCCGAACTTCCCCCTCCCCATACGAAGTCCGGGGTTTTTTTTGCCCGGAATTTGACTTAGGGCTAATAGAGAGCCCTGTGGGAGCGGGTTTACCCGCGAATGCGATGTCGGATGCACCGCCGCATTCGCGGGTAAACCCGCTCCCACAGGTTACGAGCAAACATTCAAATGACTGGCTTGTCTTCCAGCTCCATCCAGTCCGCCAGCACCCGGTATGCCTCTTCCAAGCCCAGGCGCTTGGGCGCCGAGAACAGCTGGATGGTCACGCCATCGCCCCAACCCTTGCGGATTTCCGACTGCACCTTGAGCAGGGTGTTCTTGCCCGCGCCGTGGGTCAGCTTGTCGGCCTTGGTCAGCAGGATGTGCATCGGCATGCTGCTGGCCTTGGCCCAGTCGAGCATCATCTTGTCGAAGTCGGTCATCGGGTGGCGCACGTCCATCATCAGGATCACGCCACGCAGGCACTCCCGGCTGCCCAGGTAGGCTTCCAGGTGTTTCTGCCAGTGCTGCTTGAGCGGAATCGGGACTTTTGCATAACCGTAGCCTGGCAGGTCGACCAAACGCCGTTCATCGTCCAGACTGAAGAAATTCAACAGCTGGGTGCGCCCGGGGGTTTTCGAGGTGCGTGCCAGGCTGGCATGGGTCAGGGTGTTGAGGGCGCTGGATTTGCCGGCGTTGGAGCGGCCGGCGAAAGCCACCTCGTAACCCTGGTCGTCCGGGCATTGTTCGACCTTGGCAGCGCTGAGGGCGAATTTGGCTTTCTGGCAGAGGCCGAGGATGGGGTTCTTGACTTGCATGGGATATCCGATGTGGGTGTTGCCTGACTCTATAGGCCCGAGCCTGGCAAGCGGTGTCGTTTCCGTTTGGATGGCGGAAGTATATAATGCCCCAGTTTTTGTGTGCTCATTCTCCCGGCGAAGGAGAACGGGCATGGGGTGTCGAACAATAGCTCGCGCAACAGAACGCAGCGCGGCCCCCAACCCTGAAGGTCGTTCCGCATGGCGAAATGGCTGCTTGCTGTCGGTATGTTCCTGCCGTTTTTCAGCGCACAGGCTACACAGGATCCCGAGGTGTTGTACAACCGCACGTGTGCGGCCTGTCACACCGGGCAGTTGCCACAGGCACCCAGGCAGGGTGACCGGGCAGCATGGGAGCCAAGGCTGGCGCAAGGCATGGATGTACTGGTGAAGCACGTGACCCAGGGTTTCAAGGCTATGCCGCCGCGTGGATTGTGCATGGACTGCAGTGCCGAGGACTACCGTTTGGTCATCCTTTGGATGAGTGGCAGTCCCGATACATAACATTTCACCCTTAGCCGTGTTGGATTAGCTGATGAACAAACTAGTCGTGAGTCTGCTGTTGACCCTGGGTGTCGCAGGTGCGGCCACTGCTGCGCAACCCGTCAAAGGCGATGCCGCCGCCGGCCAGGCCAAGACGGCCGTCTGTGGCGCCTGCCACAACCCCGACGGCAACAGCCTGGCACCGAACTTCCCGAAACTGGCCGGCCAAGGCCAGCGCTACCTTGAAAAACAATTGCACGATATCAAGTCGGGCAAGCGTACCGTGCTGGAGATGACCGGCATGCTGGCCGCGTTCAGCGACCAGGACCTGGCCGATATCGCCGCCTACTTCTCCAGCCAGAAAGGCAGCGTGGGCGCGGCCGATCCCAAGCTGGTCGAGCGTGGCCGGGCGCTGTTCAACGGTGGAGATCTGGAAAAAGGCATGCCTGCCTGCACCGGCTGCCACTCGCCTAACGGCGCGGGTATCGCCTTGGCCGGCTTCCCGCACCTGGGCGGGCAGCACGCGCAGTACGTGACCAAGCAGCTCACCGACTTCCGCGAAGGCAACCGCACCAACGATGGCGATGCCATGACCATGCGCACAATCGCCGGCAAGCTGAGCAACCACGACATAGAGGCGCTGGCCAGTTACATCCAGGGCCTGCACTGAGGCCATTACAGGCGGCGCATTAACTTTCAGTTAATGTTGTAGGCCAATGATGAAAGGGCGGCCGGACCGCCCTTTTTTCCGTCCGCAGCCGTTACACTACAGAACTCGGCCCGTTCCCGGCCTGTCTCAGTGCAGGTCGCGTCGTGGCGACCAATGACTGCCCAGGAGTAAAGCATGCGTAAACTGATTCTCAGCGCCGCGCTGGTCGCTGCCAGCGTATTCGGTATGACTGCCGTCCAGGCCGCCGAGCCTGTCGCTGGCAAGGAATACCTCGAGCTGAGCAACCCTGTTGCGGTTTCCGTACCTGGCAAGATCGAAGTGGTCGAGCTGTTCTGGTACGGCTGCCCCCACTGCTATCACTTCGAGCCGACCATCAACCCGTGGGTCGATAAACTGCCCAAGGACGTCAACTTCAAGCGTGTACCAGCCATGTTCGGTGGCGCGTGGGACGCCCATGGCCAGATGTTCCTGACCCTCGAAGCCATGGGCGTCGAGCAGAAGGTACACGCCGCGGTGTTCGATGCCATCCAGAACCAGCGCAAGCGCCTGACCGACCCGCAGGACATGGCCGACTTCCTTGCCACCCAGGGCGTGGACAAGGACAAGTTCCTCGCCACATTCAATTCGTTCGCCATCAAGGGCCAGGTCAACCAGGCCAAGGAACTGGCGAAGAAGTACGAGATCACCGGCGTACCGAGCATGGTGGTCAACGGCAAGTACCGCTTCGACCTGGGTACCGCCGGCGGGCCGGAAGGCGTACTGAACGTTGCCGACCAGCTGATCGCCAAGGAGCGCGCCGCTAAGTAAGCGGCGTAACCCATGCGCCGCTTCAGAACCGCGCGTGGCATTGGCCTGCACCAGCCGCAGGTCAACGAGCATCACTTGCATGCCCCTGGCCTGCCCGAGGATGGTCGTCTGCGGCTGCTCAGTTTCAACATCCAGGTGGGCATCAGCACCGAGCGCTACCGGCATTACGTGACTCGAAGCTGGCAGCACCTGCTGCCGCACAACGGGCGTGCCGGCAACCTGCAGAAGATTGGCCAACTGTTGGGCGACTTCGACCTGGTGGCCTTGCAGGAGGCCGATGGCGGCAGCCTGCGCTCGGGCTATGTCAACCAGGTCGAGCACCTTGCCCACCTGGGCGCCTTCCCCTACTGGTACCAGCAACTCAACCGCAACCTTGGGCGTTTTGCCCAGCACAGCAATGGCGTGCTCAGCCGCTTGAAGCCACAACTGCTCGAGGATCACCCATTGCCCGGCCCGGCTGGGCGGGGTGCGATTCTGGTGCGCTTTGGTGAGGGCGAAGATGCGCTGATCGTGGTGATGATGCACCTGGCCCTCGGCGCCAAGACCCGCGCCCTGCAACTGGGTTACATCCGCGAGCTGATTGGCGGCTACCGCCATCAGGTGCTGATGGGCGACATGAATACCCATGCCACCGACCTGCTGGAGCACTCGCCGTTGCGCGACCTGGGCCTGATTGCCCCGCAAGTCGAGGCCACCTTCCCCAGCTGGCGTCCACAGCGTTGCCTGGACCACATCCTGCTCAGCCCAAGCCTCACGCTGGAGCGTGTCGAGGTGCTGGCGCAGCCAATTTCCGACCACCTTCCCGTTGCTGTCGAGATTCGATTGCCTGATGCATTGACTGTGGATACGCTGCCGGTCCTGAGCTAATTGCCATCACCGTTTGCGGACCCGGGCATGACTGAAGACGCTGAGCGCTGGAAAGAAAAATACCTGAAAAGCATCGAGCAGCAGGAAAAGCTCGAGCGCCGTTGGGACGCCCGTCTCGACCTGCTGCGTCGTGGTTTGGTACGCAGCACCCTGGCTGCCGAAGGCAGCGACAAGGTGGTAGACCAGTGCATGAAGGAAATGCGCGAGGTCATCCGCAGCGACAACATGGACGCCGGCCTTGCCGGGTTGATTCCTCGTCTTGAGAAGGCGGTACTGGACTCCGAACAGCGTCGGGAAGCCCGCATGAACCAGGTCAGCGATGCGCTGACAGCGCTGGTCGACCAGCTGCAAGGCCTGCCATTGCCGAACGATGTGTCGCGTCCGTTGAAAAAGCTGGCGAAGAAGCTCGATGGCGGAGTGGCCCACTCACGCGACCTGCCACCGTTGCTGGGCGAGTTGAGCGGCTTGCAGGGCCGCGCGCTGTCAGCCTTGGGCAAATCGGCGGCGGAGGCCCGCCCCGGCTTCTTGCAGCGCTTGTTCGGCGGCCGCGAGGATGGCGTACAAGGCGAGCCAGCGCTTGTGCCTCTGGCGCTGCCGGTTGTCGAGGCGCAGCCTTTGGCGGCACCTGCCGGTGTCGATGCCCCGCAGCCCGACGACATGGACGCGCTACAGCCGTTGCCAGCCTCCTCAGCTTCTGTTGTCGAAGCACTCGTAATATCGGAGCCCGAGCTGGAGGCACCAGGCCCGGCGCTTATCGAAACGGCCGAACTGTCACCAGCCCCGCTGCCGCTGCCGCTGCCGCTGCCGCTACCGCTCCCGGACGATGTACCGGCACCGGTAGCTATCGCCAGCGAGCCGCCGGTTGAAGCAGGACCGGCGCAAACACTCGAAGAAACCTTTGGCGAAGATGGTCCCTACGCCCTGCCCTACGCGGTGGAGCCGCCCTACAGCCAGGTTGCCGAGCACATCGAGCACACTCTGATCGGCTTGCTCGATGACCTCAGCCTGCCGGAGCGACACAAGGCCCAGGCGCTAGAGATGCGTGAACGCGTCGCCCGGGGCTTGAACTGGTATGAGCTGATACCGGTGCTGGATGACCTGGCTGTGCTCATGCTGGCGATCACCGACAGCGGCCAGCACGAATTCGAAACCTACCTGCAGCAGCTCAACGAACGCCTGGAAGGTTTCCAGAGCCACCTGCACGAGGCTAGCGCCGGCCATGCCGACAACAGCTCGGCCGCTCGCGAGCTGGATAGCCAGCTGCGTGAGCACGTCGATGGGTTGCAGAGCAGTGTGCAAGGTGCCGCCGACGTCGACAGCCTCAAGCATATTCTGGAAAACCGCCTGGAAGGTCTGTTGGTGACCATGGATGAGCACAAGCATGAGCGTGATCGCCGCGAACAGGAGCTGGCTGGACGCCTGCAAGGGCTGTCGGAGCGGGTGGCGAACATGGAGCAAGAGGCGCTCGGCTACCGTGAGCACTTGGAAGAGCAGCGCCAGAAGGCCTTGCTTGATCCCCTAACCGGCCTGCCCAACCGTGCAGCCTGGAGCGAGCGGGTCGAGCGCGAAATGCTCGAATGGCAGGCACACGGCGGCCATCTGGCGATGGCGATCCTCGACCTGGACCATTTCAAGCGTATCAACGACAGCTATGGGCACCTGGCTGGGGACAAGGTCTTGAAGATCGTCGCCGACCAGTTGCGAAAGCGCCTGCGCGGCCATGACTTCATCGCCCGGTTTGGCGGCGAGGAGTTTGTCCTGCTGCTGCCGCAGACCTCGCCGGCTGCCGCTGCCCAGATAGCCGAGGTGCTGAGGGCCACGGTCGAGGCGTGCCCGTTCCACTTCAAGGGCGAACGGGTGGTGATCACCACGTCCATCGGCCTGGGTGCATTCCGTCCCGGCGAGCGCGGCGATCAGGTGCTCAAGCGCGCCGATGCGGCGCTTTACCGGGCCAAGGAATCGGGACGCAACCGTATCGAGCTGGCATAGCCGGTAGCTGCTGACTCGCGGCAAGCACGGCCCTTGGGGAGCACGTTATACTGTAGCGCTCATACGCTGAGGCCACTGACGTGCTTTCCACGCTTAAAAAAACCCTGATTTCCTTCCTGCTGTTGTCTGTCGCCGGTTGCTCGACCGGCCTGCGCATCGACCGTAGCCACCCTTCGATCAACCAGGACAACCGCATCCAGTTTGTTGTCCTGCACTACACCAATGCTTCGCTGGAGCGTTCCCTGGCGTTGCTGACCCATGGGGAAGTCAGCAGCCACTATCTGATTGGTGACGGCCCGGCGACGGTGTACCAGCTGGTGGATGAAAGCCGCCGCGCCTGGCATGCCGGTGATAGCCAGTGGCAGGGGCGGACCTGGCTGAACTCCTCGTCCATCGGTATCGAAATCGTCAACCCGGGCTTCACCGACACGCCGAATGGGCGGGTCTGGCACCCTTACAGCGAAGCGCAGGTCCAGTCGCTGATCGCGCTGCTCAAGGACATCGTCAAGCGTAACAACATCGAGCCACGGCACATCATTGGCCACAGCGATATCGCGCCGCTGCGCAAGCTTGACCCTGGGCCGCTATTTCCGTGGAAACGCCTGGCCGACGCCGGGCTGGGGGTCTGGCCGGATGCAACTGCCGTGGCACGGCAGCAAGCCTATTTCAGCGTCAACCCGCCGAGCGTGGGCTGGTACCAGCAGGAGCTGGCGCGGTTTGGCTATGCGATCGAGCAGACTGGGGTACTGGATGTTGCCACCCGCCATGTGATCGCCGCGTTCCAGATGCGTTTCCGCCCGCAGCGCTTCGATGGCATGCCGGATGCGCAGACGGCGGCGATGCTGCAGGTGCTCAACCGGATGCGTTGATCTGCCAAGGTGAGACGGGCTCTTGTTTAGAAGCGGCCTTCGGCGCTTGTAGCGAAGCGCCAAACGGCAAAGGTGATTCCTGATTCAGTTGCTATAACCTAGTAATCAACTGGATGCCCTCGATGTCAGCCCTCATCGCCTTGCTGCGCCAAATTTTTTACCGTCCCTGGATGCTGGCCACGTTGGCAGCACTGGCCAGCGCGGCACTGTTGCTTTCTGCAAGCATCGGCATTGCCCTGCAACAGATGAAGCAAAGCGAGAGTGCACAGATGAACGCCCAGGGCGAACGCTTTCTGGAGCGCCTCGAGCAGGTGTTCGGCCAGTTGCGCGAAGGGGTCGACCTGCTGCAGGCGCAACCCTTGCGCGGCTGCAGCCCGGCGATGCTGACGGCATTGCAGCAGGTAGGCCTGAGTTCCCGCTTCATTTATGAAGCGGCGTACGTGGATGGAGATGTGGCCTGCTCAAACCGCGGTGACGAGCGGGCGTTCGAACCCTTGCGCGCCCCCGACATCCAAGGGCCGACCTACAGCTACTGGCTGAATACCACGACCGAGCCGAACGAGAACCTGGCCGCGCTGATGCTTGGGAGGGGCAAGTTCGTGGTATCCACCTCTCGTGGGCACCTGACCGATGTGGTCGACCTGCCCCCGGGCGGCAGCCTGGTGGTGGTGTTGGACAACGGTGCCCGGGCCATCCCCGTGCTGGGCCCACCGCAGGTATGGCCGCCTCCTTCGGCCTGGTCAACCAGCCACAAGTCGCTGCTTGAACTCAGCGATCGCCTGATCTATCGAATGCCGACCAAGTCACCGGACTACCAGTTGGTGCTGATCGCCCCGCGGGCGAGCCTGCCGTTGAGGATGAACGGCATGCTCTGGCTTCTGTTCCCCGGCAGTGTACTGGCGGCCTGTTGCATCGGCTGGCTGGTACTGCAACTGATCCTGCAGCGGCGGTCGATGAGCTCGGAATTGCAGAATGCCTTGCGTCGCGGCGAACTGCAGGTGCTCTACCAGCCGATCTTCGAGCTCGACAGCCGACGCTGTGTCGGGGCCGAGGCTCTGGTGCGCTGGCGCCGCCCGGACGGTACCCTGACCAGCCCGGACCTGTTCATCCCTTTGGCGGAAAACACCGGGCAGATTCGCCAGATCACGGACTTTGTCCTGCAGCGTGTGCTGGAACAGCTAGGGCAACTGCTGCGCTCGCATCCCAACTTGTACATTTCGGTGAATCTGGCGGCCTGTGATGTGATGGTGCCGCGCATCGGCCGGGTGGCGGCACGCTTGCTGGCCTTGCACCGTGTGTCGGCCAGCCAGATCGCCTTCGAGGTGACCGAGCGCGGCCTGATCGACGTGGTTGTGGCTCGCGACAACCTCCAGGCGCTGCGCGCAGTGGGGCATCAAGTGCTGATCGACGATTTTGGGACTGGCTATTGCAGCCTGGCGTACTTGCAAACCCTGCCAGTGGACTGCCTGAAGATCGACAAGGCGTTTATCGATGCGTTGGGGCACGACGCCGCCAGTAGCGGTGTTGCCCCGCATATCATTCGCATGGCCCACGACCTGCACCTGCGGGTGATTGCCGAAGGAATCGAGTGTGAAGACCAAGCGGTGCTGCTGAACAGCGAAGGGGTCAATTATGGCCAGGGCTGGCTTTTTGCCCGGCCACTGAATGCCCGGCAGTTTGCCGAACTGGTGACTCGAGGTCGGCTGCCGCGGCGGGTTGAGCATTGACTGATCCGGCACCGAAGATGGGGCCGGGGGCAGGGTACATTCAGACCGGTAGTGCCATGTAGAACTGGGTCCCCTGCCCCGGTCGGGAAAACACGCCCATGCGCCCGCCATGCAGCTGCACGATCTCTTTGCACAGCGCCAAGCCCAGCCCCGCGCCGCCTTTCTTGCGCCCTACCTGCACGAAGGGCTCGAAGATGCGCCCCTGTTGCCCATAGGCAATGCCTTCGCCGTTGTCCTCGACACTGATGATCACCCGCTCCGCATGCCGTCGTGCATGCAAGCGGATACGACCGCCGCTGGCGGTATGGCGGATGGCATTGTGCAACAGGTTGTCCAGCACCCGGTCGAGTTGGGCGACATCGGCCTGGATACGCGGTAGCGGCGGCTCCAGCTCCGTGATCAACTCGATCTGCTTGTTCGCCGCCGGCTCGGCAAAGCGATGTTGTGCACGTTCCAGCAGTTCGTCTATGGCGCAGGGAGCCAGCTCGAGCTTCTGCATCCCGCTCTGGTAGCGGCTGAAGTTGAGCAGGTCGTTGATCAACTGGGTCAGGCGCTGCATTTCCTCGCCAATGGTCTCCAGCAGGTCATGCTCGCGCGCCTCTGGCGGGAACTTGAGCCGCTCGCGCAACAGACCGAAGGCCATGTGCATGCCAGTCACCGGAGTGCGCAGCTCGTGGGAAGCGCGCAGCACGAACTCGCTGCGCACGCGTTCGAAGGCGCGCTGCTCGGTTACATCATGCAACACCATCACTGCGCCAAGTATCGGCCCTTGCGGGTGGCTGACCGGGGTCAGGCTGTAGGCGAGCAGGCGCGTTTCGTCATCGACGTCCATGTTCAGGTCGTCTGGCTGGCGGTCGAGGTTGCCGCCGCGCAGTACCTGGCGTAGCTGCTGTTCCAGTTCCGGGCGCTGCAGGGCTTCGGCCAGGCTGCTGCCGGCGCGGCTGTCGGTCCAGCCCAGCTGGCGCTGTGCCACCGGGTTGAGGTGTTCCAGGCGGCCCTGGCGATCGATTATCAGCAGGCCATCGTCGATGCTGTCCAGCACGGCCTGCAAGCGTTGCTGGCCAGCCAGCAGTTCATCGACGTTGGTGGCCTGGTGCTTGCGCAAGGCATCGGCCATCAGGCCGAAGCGGCGGGTGAGCTGGTTCAGTTCGGTGGCCTGTGTGACCGGCAGGGTGACGTCGAAATCGCCCTTGCCGAGTTGGTCGGCAGCTTTGGCCAATGCTTCGATCGGCTGGCCGAAGCGCCGGGCGATGTTGTGCGCGGTGATGAAGCCCAGTACCAGTACCACCAAACCCATCAGGCCGAGTACGCCGCTGACCAGCAGGGCGTGGTCGCGGGTGTGCTCCTCGCTGCGGGTGATGTGCTCCAAGGCCTGCTTGTGGGAATCGATCAGATCGGTGCGGACCTGGTTGAACGCGGCCCCGAGTGGTTGGTCAACGCCCATGCTGCGGGAGGGCGCCGGGCTGTCGCGGTAGGCCTGGAGGAAGGCCTGGTAGTTGCTGCTGGCCTTGCTGAAGCCGGTGCGCTCGCCACCTTGGTCCAGCCCTTGGTTGAGCAGGGTCTGGAAGTTGTCTTGCAGCAGCCGCAGGTTTTCCGGGGCGGTCTCGTCATCGAGGATCAGGGTCAACTGTTCGCCAAGGTTCTGGCGCAACTTCAGCCCTATTTCCAAGGTGTGGGTGGTATCGCGCACCAGTCGCTGCTGCACCGTGGCCATCTGCAGCACGCTGACCAGGCCCAGCAGCAGCCCGAGCAGGGCCACGGTGACCAGCGCCGAAATGCTGAGGAAAAGCCGCGTGCGCAGCTTCATGGGCGGCCATTTCATAGGTTGTACTGCTTGCGCTTGCGGTACAGGGTGGATGCATCGATCCCCAGGGTCTTGGCGGCCTGGTCAAGGGTGTCACTGGCGGCCAGCACCGCACCAATGTGGGCGCGCTCCAGCTCATCAAGGCTCAGTGCAGCGCCTATGCGAGGGGCGTTACCAGCAGGCTGCTCGCCCATGCCCAGGTGGCTGATTTCCACGCGTTCCTGCGGGCAGATGATACTGGCCCGCTCCACCACGTTACGCAGTTCGCGAATGTTGCCGGGCCAGCGGTAGTTGAGCAGGGCTGTGCGGGCTTCGTCACTGAAGCCGCGCGCAGGCCGAGAGTATTCCTTGACGAAGCGGGCGAGAAAGCGGTCGGCCAAGGTCAGGATGTCTTCACTGCGCTCGCGCAGCGGCGGCAGGTGCAAAGTGATGACGTTCAGGCGATACAGCAGGTCTTCGCGGAAACGGCTCTCACGCACCATCTCTTCGAGGTTGAGGTTGGTAGCGGCGAGTATACGCACATCGGCGCGACGGGTTACCGGGTCGCCGACGCGCTCGTATTCCTTGTCCTGGATGAAGCGCAGCAGTTTGGGCTGCAAGGTCAGCGGGAAATCGCCGATCTCGTCGAGGAACAGCGTGCCCCCATCTGCCTGGTTGACTCGCCCCAGGGTGCTTTCGCTGGCGCCGGTGAAGGCGCCGCGGGTGTGGCCGAACAACTCGCTTTCCATCAGCTCGGCGTTCAGTGACGGGCAGTTGATGGTTACGCAGGATTTGCGCGCGCGCTTGCTCCAGCCGTGAATGGCCCGGGCCAGTTCACCTTTACCTGTGCCCGACTCGCCAAGGATGAGGATGTTGGCGTCGGTGGTAGCGACCTGGCGGGCGGTTTCCAGTACCGCCATCATGGCCGGGCTGTGCGAGTCGAGGCCGTCCTTGGGTTTGCGCACTTCACCTTCCAGGGCCTCCAGTCGCGCGGAAAGCTGGCGCACTTCCAACTGTTTGGCGGTAGCCAGGCGCAGTTGGTCGGGGCTGCACGGCTTGACCAGGTAATCGGCGGCGCCGGCCTGGATCGCGTCTACCGCCGTATCGATCGCTGAGTGCGCGGTTACGATCACCACCCGCATCCAGGGGGCCTGGATACGCATCTGCGCCAGCACATCGAGGCCGTTGTCCTCGCCCAGGCGCAAATCGAGGAAGCACAGGTCGAATACTTGGCGCTGCAGCAAGGCCTCGGCCTGGGCGGCGCTGTTGGCCGTTGCCACATTGTAGCCCTCGTCCTCCAGGCAGTAGCGGAAGGTGCGCAGGATCGCGGACTCGTCATCCACCAGCAGAATGCGGCCTTGGTTGTCCTGGGCTGACTCCATGTGCTGCGCTCCTTTAGGAAAGATCTTCATTTAGTGTGGGAAAAATCGGGCAAGTTGCATGGTCCATTGTGAAGGAACCTGTCCTTTGCATGCTAGCCACTGGCCAATCAGCGCGTGGAGGCCGCGCTATCCAGATGATTTTCTTAGAGGCGCACGGTGGCACATTGGTTGCGAGGATTTTCAGTTTTTGCCTACAAAAGGAGGCACTGCCATGCCCTTTTCCATCCGAGCCGCCATGTTGGCAGCCACACTGCTACCGGTGTTCACGCCGGTATTCGCCGATCCGGTTCAAGACGCCCGCCTGGAGGGGGCCTTGCAAACTGCCCTGTCGCTGAACCGCATGCTCGACCCGTTCCGTATTCAGGTCGAGGTGGATGGCAAGCAGGCGCGCCTTTCCGGTGAGGTGGAGAACGACGTCGAGCGCCAGCTGGCAGAGCATGTGGCTCTGGCTACCCGTGGCATCGAGCAAGTTGACAACCAACTGCGGGTCAATGCCCAGCTGGTGGAGCGCCCGCTGGCATTGCGTGCCTACGCCCAGCGCCTGGAGGATGCCACCCTGGCCGCCGTGATCCGTGCTCGGCTGCTATGGAGCCGCATAACCGAAAAGGCACCTATAGATGTACAGAGCAGCGAAGGTGTGGTGACCCTGCGCGGCAAGGTCGACAGTGCCGAGGCCAAGGAGCTGGCCGGCGTGGTGGCGCGCACCACGGAGGGCGTGCACCTGGTCAACAACCTGGTCAGCCTCGATACCGCCGCCATGGCCAAGGCCCGGGAAGCTCCGATTGGGCTGCCGACCGGGCCGCAGCCGAGTGACAGCTGGATCATCGACAAGATCCAGAACAGCTACCGCTTCAGCCGCAACCTCGATGGCCTGAACCTGAAAGTGGCCAGTGAAGAGGGGCTGGTTCGGCTTTCAGGCGAAGTGGTCAGCAGCGAGCAGAAAACCATCGCCGTGGAAATCGCTAGGCAGATCATCGGCGTGCGTGGGGTGGACGCGGACCTGCTCAAGGTAGCGACCAAGGTCGAAGGTTGATCGTGCAATTCGCACGACCCTACGGACGGCATCGTGCAGGATACGTCCCTGTCGATTATTGTCTTCCTGTTTAAACGCTTGATTTCAAAGGATTTTATTTGAATCAAAAGGCTGGCATGCAGGCTGCAATTACTTATTCAGGTTTGAACAAGAATTACAGCAGGAGGAGCCGGCATGAACTGCCAATCCGTCAACCGCTTGCAGAGCGCCGCACTGCCCCTGCGCCAGGTGTTGTCACTCAGCCTGGCGCTGGTACTGACTTTGGCCGCTGGCCTCTTCTATTACAGCTGGCAGACCGCACGCCTGGCCGAGCAAGTGGCGGCGCAGACCGCCCTGTTGACGCAGATTCAGGCAACCCGTGCCAACACCCTGGTCAAGGCCGCCGACCCACTGCCAACCGGCCAGGCCACTGCGTCACCGGCCACCTTGGAAAATGTCGTACCCCAGGACCGCTGGGTGTTCTGACCGCCGGCTGAACCGATTCCGAAAAAGAAAGGAGAACCACCATGCTGAGTTGGGCTATCACTTTCCTCATCATCGCCATTGTCGCCGCCGTACTGGGCTTCGGTGGTATCGCGGGCGCTGCCACGGGTATCGCGAAGATTCTGTTCATTGTCTTCCTGGTGCTGTTCGTAGCCTCCTTCTTCTTTGGACGTGGACGAGGTTGAAGATGGGCAGGAAGCGTTGGACAGCCCTGGCTGCCGCCCTGTTACTGGGTGGCAGTGCGGCGGCGATGGCGGCCAATGACGGCCAGGTCCGGGTCGACCAGTTGCTCGGCTCGGACCCGGAGTACAGGGAAACCTGGCAGGACACGATCAAAGGCGAGGAACGCCTGCCTGACTGGGTGGTCAATCTGACCGGCAGTTCCCAGCAGCAGATGTCTGCCGTTACCGAAGACGGCGACAAGTACCTGGTCGGCCCGTTGTGCGAAGGCAAGGACAACTGCACCTACAAGCGCCTGATCGTGGCGTTCAGCTGGGACAAGGATGATGCCTACGGGATGCTCGTGGAGGTGCCCGAAGGTCTGCCGAACGACAAGTCGCCCACCCGCCACGCACAGTACCGCTGGCTGGGTGAGCCGGACGACGGCATGAAAGCGATGCTGCAGGAGCAGCTCAAGCGTGACCCGAACTGGTACTGAGCGTTTGTACCCGGTACGGATGAAAGGTCATGCACTGTCACGTAATAGAAGCTGAACCTTTCTATATTTCAGCCTTCTATGATGCGCCGCCCCGAGGAGGGGCTGCACATGACCAAGGGGTCGGGCTGTTCTGATTGTTGCAGGATCGGAGTGGCCTAGGGGTACAGGGAGTGCCTCCAGCAATGGGCCGGGTCAGGAAAGGCGGAATCGGAAGTTTCAGGTCGGGGGGGGCATCAAGGCACCTGACCAGACCTGACTTCCGAGGAGCCATGTAGGAAACCTCTCTTCCTGCGCGATTTCTTCTTCGGGACACATTTTGTCTCGACCGTACATCAAATTTTTTTCGATCCCCCCAGCGCTTGTTCAAGCGGCATTTCAGCCATTCGGATTGTCGAACAAGCCATCTTCAATGCCATTTATACCCTGCCAAATCTGCCTAAATATGGCGGTTTGGTCTTGTTCGGGATTCCGAACGTTATAAATCAAGCACTTGCAAACCTTCCGTTTTGGTCAGAAATGTTATGCATAAACGGCATGGGCTATGCGTTTCCGGCATTAGATTTCCCCCTTTGCCATCGCAATAGTTGCCGCCTTTTTCGCCGGCCGAGCGCCCCTGTCGCTCGCCTGCGGTGTCCTTACATGAAGTCGCCGGACGGAAGCAGCTGCTGCCCGTGACCTAGCCAACGGCTCTGTTACGCGCGTTTCCGTTGGGTGCCCATGACCACTAGAACAAAGGGTAAAGACATGAAGAAGGCAAAACTGAGCCTCGCCTGGCAGATCGTCATCGGTCTGGTCCTGGGTGTTGCAATCGGCGCTCTACTGAATCATTTCAGTGCAGAAAAGGCATGGTGGATCAGCAACGTCCTCCAGCCCGCTGGTGACATCTTCATTCGCCTGATCAAGATGATCGTCGTCCCGATCGTGATTTCGTCGCTGATCGTGGGTATCGCCGGGGTTGGCGACGCGAAGAAACTGGGCAGCATCGGCCTGAAGACCATCATCTACTTCGAAGTGGTGACCACCATCGCCATCGTCGTCGGCCTGGTGTTGGCCAACCTGTTCCACCCGGGCGCCGGCATCGACATGAGCACCCTGGGTACAGTGGACATCTCCAAGTACCAGGCTACCGCGGCCGAGGTGCAGCATGAGCATGCGTTCATCGAAACCCTGCTGAACCTGATCCCGTCGAACATCTTCGCAGCGCTGATGCGTGGCGAAATGCTGCCGATCATCTTCTTCTCGGTGATGTTCGGCCTGGGCCTGTCGAGCCTGCAGGCAGAGCTGCGCGACCCGCTGGTGCGTACTTTCCAGGCGGTTTCCGAGACTATGTTCAAGGTCACCCACATGATCATGAACTACGCCCCTATCGGCGTGTTCGCCCTGATCGCCGTGACCGTGGCCAACTTCGGGTTCAGCTCGCTGCTGCCGCTGGCCAAGCTGGTGGTACTGGTGTACTTCGCCATCGCCTTCTTCGCCTTCATGGTGCTGGGCCTGGTTGCCCGCCTGTTCGGCTTCTCGGTGATCAAGATCATGCGCATCATGAAAGATGAGCTGATTCTCGCCTACTCCACCTCCAGCTCGGAAACCGTGCTGCCGCGCGTGATCGAGAAGATGGAGAAGTACGGTGCTCCGAAGTCGATCTGCTCGTTCGTGGTACCGACCGGCTACTCGTTCAACCTCGACGGCTCGACCCTGTACCAGAGCATCGCGGCCATCTTCATTGCCCAGCTGTACGGTATCGACCTGTCGTGGAGCCAGCAGCTGCTGCTGGTGCTGACCCTGATGGTCACCTCCAAGGGTATCGCTGGCGTACCGGGTGTTTCCTTCGTGGTGCTGCTGGCCACCCTGGGTAGCGTGGGTATCCCGCTGGAAGGCCTGGCCTTCATCGCCGGTGTCGACCGCATCATGGACATGGCTCGTACCGCCTTGAACGTTGTGGGCAACGCCCTGGCAGCCCTGGTCATCGCGCGCTGGGAAGGCATGTACGACGCCGCCAAGGGCGAGAAGTACTACGCCTCGCTGATGGCCGGCAAGCAGGAAGCGGCCATGGTTGGCGAAGCTGCCAAGCGCTGAGCCTGATGAGCTGAACAAGAAGCCCCGACCTGTCGGGGCTTTTTGTTGCCTGTGAGATTCCAGGCTGCTCGCGGACCCTTTTCTCGAGGCCTGCGCGATCCCTGTGTCAGGTCTGCGGTCTCCAGCCATGCGCCCCGATACGCTATCATTCGGGCATTTTTCAGGGGGAACACACGGATGCTCAACGGCCTTTGGCTTGGCTTTTTCCTGGTGGCGGCAGTGTCCGCCCTGGTCCAATGGCTAATAGGCGGCAACGCCAGCATCTTCGCGGCGATGGTCGAGAGCATATTCGCCATGGCCAAGTTGTCGGTCGAGGTGATGGTGCTGTTGTTCGGCACGCTGACCCTGTGGCTGGGCTTTCTCAAGATCGCCGAGAAGGCTGGCATCGTCGAGTGGCTGGCCAAGGTGCTCGGCCCGCTGTTTGCCCGGCTGATGCCGGAAGTTCCGCCCGGCCACCCGGCCCTGGGCCTGATCACCATGAACTTCGCCGCCAACGGCCTTGGGCTGGACAACGCCGCCACGCCGATCGGCCTGAAGGCCATGCGCGCGCTGCAGGAGTTGAACCCCAGCAGTACCACGGCGAGCAACGCGCAGATCCTGTTCCTGGTGCTCAACGCATCGTCGTTGACCCTGCTGCCTGTGACCATCTTCATGTATCGGGCCCAGCAAGGTGCGGCGGACCCGACCATAGTGTTCCTGCCAATCCTGCTGGCCACCAGCGTCTCCACCTTGGTCGGCCTGCTGTCGGTGGCAGTGATGCAGCGCCTGCGCCTGTGGGACCCGGTAGTGCTTGCCTACCTGATTCCCGGTGCCTTGCTGCTGGGCGGCTTCATGGCCTTTCTCGGCACCCTTTCGGCGGCCGCGCTGGCCAGCCTTTCGTCGATCCTGGGCAACCTCACGTTGTTTGGCGTGATCACCCTGTTCCTGGTGATCGGCGCCTTGAAGCGGGTCAAGGTGTATGAAGCCTTTGTCGAAGGCGCCAAGGAAGGTTTCGATGTGGCCAAGGGCCTGTTGCCTTACCTGGTGGCGATGCTGGTGGCGGTGGGTGTATTGCGGGCCTCAGGCGCCCTGGAGCTGGCCTTGGACGGTATTCGTCATGCGGTGACTGGGCTGGGCCTGGACACCCGCTTCGTCGAGGGCTTGCCCACGGCGCTGGTCAAACCGTTCTCCGGCAGTGCGGCGCGGGCGATGCTGATCGAGACCATGCAGACCCACGGTGTGGACAGCTTCCCGGCGCTGGTGGCGGCGACGATTCAGGGGAGTACCGAAACCACCTTCTACGTGCTGGCGGTTTACTTTGGTGCGGTGGGTATCCAGCGCGTGCGCCATGCCGTCGGCTGCGCCTTGCTGGCGGAGTTTTCCGGTGTGATCGCGGCGATATTCGTCTGCTACTGGTTCTTCGCCTGACGCGGACCCTTGTGGGAGCGGCCTTGCGTCGCGAAAGGGCCGCACAGCGGCCCCAGGATTTCGGCGCTCATGCAAGAATGCCGGGGCCGCTTCGCGGCCCTTTCGCGACACAAGGCCGCTCCCACAAAAAGCAGGCAGGGGTTCAGTGAGCGGGAACGCTGGCTGCTTGCGCAATGGTCCAACTCACCACCTGCCCGGTCAGCTGGTCGCAGGCTTTCCCGAAGCCGGCAACCACCGCTGACACCTGCTTGTCGGCCAGCGGCTGGCGGATTTCGAAGCGTTTGCTGGCCAGAATGCGCTGGTTGCGGCCTTGGACCAGGCGTGCGTCATAGCGGATCACCACCTCCACCGCCCCGCCCGCGCGGTATTCGGTCTGGAACGCCTGCAGCTCGCCAGCCAACTCGTAGTCGGCTTGCAGGTTGCTGTCGTCGGCGCTAAGGCGTTGTACCTGGCCGTCACGCTGGAAACCGTCGAGCAGGCGGTTGCGCAGCAGCACCGGCACTGCGTCGCTCCAGCGCGCGCCCTTGTAGCTGCTGACCACATCGCCCTGGGGAATCACTGCAATCCGTGGCCCGGCCAGCACTTCGCTGGCCAGCGGCTTGTTCAGGCGCAATGACCAGTCCAGCGCCGGCGCCGTCCGGCCGGGCTGGTTCACCGGAAGACGGTACAGGTCGACGGGCTCGCTCTGCGGCAGGATCGAGCAGGCACTGGCCAGGCTCAGTGCGGCCGCCAGGGCCAGCAGGCGCAGCGACGGTTTCATGGTTGGAACTCCTTGTTGTTGTCGCGGCCGAGCAGGTAGCCGCTAGGGTCGGCCTCCAGTTGCCGGGAAATGCCTTTGAGTGCGTTTAGGGTTTCGCGTAGCTCGCGAATCGCCGGGGTCAGCTGGTTCAGGCCCTGGGCACCGTCGCCGATGGCTTCGCGGTTGTCCTCGAGCAGGCGGTTGATGGTGGCGGTGCTCTCGGCCAGTGACTGCATGGCCTGCTCGGCGCTGCCGATTGCCTGCTTGCCTTCGCTGCCCAGCAGGCCGTTGGCATTGCGCATCAGTGCCTGGGTTTCGGCCAGGGTGGCGCTGGCCTGCTTGCCCACCTGCACCAGCTGCTCGATGGCCTGGGTGATGCTGCCGTGCTGGCCAGCGAAGGCGCCGGTGGTCTTGTCGAGGTTGGACAGGGTGTTGCTGAGGTGGCCGATGTTGTCCTCGGAAAACATCTGGTTGGCGTTATGCAGCAGGAGGTTGATGTTGGTCACCAGGTCGCTGCTGTCATTGAGCAGGCGCGAGATTGGCGAGGGCGATGCGATGATCACCGGCAGCTTGCCGTCCTTGCCTTTCAACTCGGGGCTTTGCGGGGTGCCCCCGCTGAGCTGGATGAACGAGTTGCCGGTCACGCCGGCCAGGGTCAGCTTGGCCTGGGTGTCTTCCTTCACCGGGGTGTCGGCGCTCAGGCGCACCCGTGCCAGTACCCGGCGCGGGTCTTTCGGGTCCAGGCGCAGGGTGGACACATCGCCTACCTTGATGCCGTTGTACTGCACCGGGCTGCCGCGGGATAGGCCGGAGACGGCTTCGTTGAACACCACTTCGTAGTCCTTGAAGGCGTCGTCGACACTCGATTTGGCCAGCCACATGCCGAACAGCATGGCGCCGGCCACCACCAGGACGGTGACCAGGCCGATAAGAACGTGATGGGCTCGGGTTTCCATTGCTCAGCGCTCCTGCCCGGCACGGGTGGCGGCCTGCTCGGCTGCGCGCCCGCGTGGGCCATGAAAGTATTCTTGAATCCAGGCGTCGTCGGTCTGCTCGACCTCGGCCAGCGGGCCGGCCACCAGGACCTTCTTCTGCGACAGCACGGCGATGCGGTCGGTAATGGTGTACAAGGTGTCGAGGTCGTGGGTGATGAGGAATACCGACAGGCCCAGGGCGTCACGCAGGGTCAGGATCAACTGGTCGAAGGCGGCGGCGCCGATCGGGTCCAGGCCGGCGGTGGGTTCGTCGAGAAACAGGATGTCCGGGTCCAGTGCCAGGGCACGAGCCAGCGCCGCGCGCTTGATCATGCCCCCCGAAAGCGAAGCCGGGTACTTGTCGGCGGCCGAGATCGGCAGCCCGGCCAAGGCCAGCTTAACTCCGGCCAGGTGCTCGGCATCGGCGCGGGACAGCCCTGCGTGCTCGATCAGTGGCAATGCCACGTTTTCGGTGACGGTCAGTGAAGAGAACAGCGCGCCTTTCTGGAACAGTACGCCGAAGCGCTGTTCGACCAGTGAGCGCTGCTCTTCGCGCAGGCCGGCCAAGTCCTGGCCGAACACCTTGATCTGCCCTTCGTCGGGCCGCCGCAGGCCAATGATGCTGCGTAGCAGCACCGACTTGCCGCTGCCCGAGCCGCCGACCACGGCGAGGATCTCGCCGCGATACAGGTCGAGGTCGAGGTTTTCGTGCACGCTCTGACGGCCGAAGCGGTTACAGATGCCCCGGGCCTCGATCACACGTTCCTGGCCATTCACCAGCCCATCTCCATGAAGAACAGCGCAGCCACCGCATCCAGCACGATGACCACGAATATCGACTGCACGACCGCCGAGGTGGTGTGTGCGCCCACCGATTCGGCGCTGCCGCTGACCTTGAAGCCTTCCAGGCAGCCGATCGCGGCGATCAGGAAGGCGAAGAACGGTGCCTTTGCCAGGCCGACCAGGAAGTGCTGCACGCCGATGTCGCTTTGCAGCAGCGACAGGAACATGGCTGGCGAGATGTCCAGTGACAGCGCGCACACCACCGCGCCGCCGACGATGCCGCAGATCATCGCGATGAAGGTCAGCAAGGGCAGCGAAATCAACAGCGCCAGTACGCGCGGCACCACCAGCATCTCCATAGGGTTCAGGCCCAGGGTGCGGATGGCGTCGATTTCCTCGTTGGCCTTCATCGAGCCGATCTGCGCGGTGAACGCGCTGGCGGTGCGGCCGGCCATGAGGATGGCGGTCAGCAGCACGGCGAACTCTCGCAGGAACGAGAATGCCACCAGGTCGACGGTGAAGATGGTTGCGCCGAAATCGGCCAGCACCGTGGCGCCGAGGAAGGCCACCACCGCGCCCACCAGGAAGGTCAGCAGGGCGACGATGGGCGCGGCGTCCAGACCGGTCTGTTCGATGTGCGCCACAACCGGGGTAAAGCGCCAGCGATGGGGTTGCAGGGCACGGCGTAGCAGGGTTTCGAGGATCAGGCCAACGAAGCCGAGCACCTGCAGGGTGTCTTGCCACAAGTTGCCAACGGCGCAGCCGATGCGCTCTAGAAGCAACAGCAGCACGTTACGCTCGGGTTCCTTGACCGGAATGCAGTAGTCCTGCACCGAGCAGTAGACATTCTTGAGCAGGGCGCGGCTGGCTTCGGGCAGGCCATGGGTGCAGCGGGACAGACGTTCGGAGCCGAGCAGTTCGGCCAGCAGCGAGGCACCGGCGGTATCCAGGCGTCCCAGTTGGCTAAGGTCGGCGACGGTATCGGCAGCATATTGCGCCCGCAGGCGCTCGCTCTCACGCTTGAGGCTGGCGTAGTGCGCCAGGGTCCAGTCACCGGTAATGCGCAGGCAGGCCGGTTGGCTACTGGTGTCCAGGGTGGCGCTGGGGGTGGTCATCGGCTCCATGCTACTGACTCGGCGCTAAGGCTTAGGGCCTGATCATAGCGCAGCGGGCATGGGCTGTTTGGTGATTATGTGCTGTCTTCACGGACCTTGGGGGCTGCTTTGCAGCCCATCGCCGCGGTTCGTCGCCACGACAAGCCAGCTCCCACATGGAGCGGGTTATCGCTGGCCCGGTGGGAGCTGGCTTGCCGGCGATGGGCCGCAAAGGGGCCCCTTACACTCACCCTGCGGGCGCGTCATCGACCACCTTGAAGCGCAGCACACCGATGACCTGCCCATCCTCTGTCAGTACCCTCACCTGCCACTTGCCCACCGGGTTCGGCGGGAAGTTCTGCTTGTGGGTCCAGGCCCGGTAGCCTTCCTTGCGCCCGCCATGGATGTCCAGGGCAATGCGATCAACTTCCTGGCCGTCCTTTTGCCACACGTGATAGATCCGCTCGTTCAGGCCGCGTGGCGCGTTGATCGCGGTGTAGGCGTACAGGCCGCTGCTACGGATGCGGCTGGCGGCAATTTCGTGCAGCGAATCGCCCGGCTGGCGGTTCAGCACTTCGGTACTGACCGCCACTTCGGTCATCCACAAGGTTGCTGGTGGCACCCAGGAGCGCAGAAGCCAGCCCCCGCCGCCGACCGACAGGGTGACCAGCACCAGGGCCACGGCACGGCGCCAGTTGTTGATCGGGAAGCTGCTGGCAAGGCTGGGAAACGACAGGGCCATGGCTGCGATGAGGGCCAGCTTGAAGCTTTGCGCGGTGGTCAGGTGCAGGATGATCGGCAGCGCGGTCAGCAGGGCGGCGAACAGGGTCAGGGTATGCAGCGCCAGGAACAGCCAGCGCCTCGGTGCCAGCCACTTGTAGTACAGCGGATCGATGATCGAAATCAGCCCGGCGGCACCAAGCAGGCCGGTGAACACCAACTGGCCGCTGTTCCAGGTGGTGGTGATGAAGAAGAACGGCAGTACGAAGAACAGCGATTCCTGGTGGATCATCTGTGTCGCATAGCGCAGCAATGGCTGCGGTATTTCGCGGTTGAAGGTGCGCGCGAACAGGCCGGTGAGGGTGTTTTCCAGCATCAGCCAGAGCCAGCTGACCAGCATGAGCACAGCTACCCAGCTGGCAAGGCCAGCCTGGCGGTCGACTAGTATGAAACTGCCGATGCCGGAGAGGAAACCGCCGAGCGCGATGATGCCGGGGTAGCGTTTGAGCAGTTCGATGATGCGCTGGACGATGTGGGGGATTTGGGGCATTGGGGGCTACAACAGAAAGGATATGGTGGCTGTGCCGGCTTCTTCGCGGGTGAACCCGCTCCCACAGGGACCGCGTTGCGATACCCGCGAATGGGCCGGTACTGGCAAAAGGATACCGTCGTTTCACTGCTCGCGTGTAGCACCGCTCGGTTTTTCCGGACCATGCCGACGCCAGCGCAACAGCCCCGCTGCCAGGATCAGCCCCAACAGCAAGGCAACCAGCCCATAGAGTTCATCATAGCCAAGCAACGGCTTTTCGATACGCACATAGCCATCTTCCTTGAGCAGTTCCTTCAGCGCCTCGTTGGCCTGCGCCAGGCTGACCTGCCGCAGCTTGCGCACCGGGTTGGCGAAGCGTCCGTCGCTATAGTCGTTCAGCGCGCCCCAATAGTAGTCGGCCAAGGCACTGTTGCCCTGGGTGCTCCAGCTTTCCTTGGCGACGCTGGCGTACTTGATGCGCTCGAAGGTGTCCGGGTCGAGGCCTTCCTTGCGCAGGTGATCGAACAATTTCTGCATCACCTCGACCGCCTGGTCGACGTCCTCGCGCTCCAGGTCGGCATTGAGGCTCAGCAGGCCAGTGTCGCCGAAGCTCTCGCGTTGTGCCGAAGGGCCGTAGGACAACCCGTTGCGCAAGCGCAGCTGGTCATACAGCGCCCAATCCAGATAGTGCGACAGCAGGTCGAGGGTGGCCTGATGGTCGTTGTCTAGCACCGGCTCGACGAACAGCCAGTGCAGCTTGACGCTGTCGCCCAGCCAGCCGCGGGTCAGGTCGCGGCGCTGTTCAGCTTGCTGGCCGATGCTTTCCAGGGTGCGGCGCTCCTCCGGCTCGGTGGCGGGCAATTCGCCAAAGGTGCGCTCCAGGTAGGCCGGCAGCAGGCGGTCGAGGCCGCCGACCACGATCAGGGTCATGTTGTTGGCCGCGTACCAGCGGTCACGCAAGGTGTTCACCTGCTCCAGGGTCATGTCGTCGAGGTTGGAGCGCTCCGGGCATTTCAGGCCTAGCTCGGTGGCCAACTGGTCGCTGGCGGGGTGGCCGATGTCCTGGCGGTCGAGCCAGCGCTGCAGGTGGCCATAATGGCCGCCATCTTCACGCTCGATGATGCGCTTGGCGGTGGCCAGGGCCTTGGCATCTATGCGGGTTTCGTGGATCACCGCCAGTAGCAGGTCGAGGACTTTGCGCTGGTTGCGCGCCGGGGCTTCGATGACGAAGGTGGTGTCGGCGCTGCTGGTGTAGGCATTCCACTCGCCTCCCAGCGATTGCAGGCGCTCTTCCAGGCCACCCTCGCCGGTTGCGTCGATGCCGCTGAACAGCAGGTGCTCGAGCAGGTGCGGCAGCTCTTTCTGCTCGCAATTGAAGTCATCCAGGCCGACGCCGACCACCAGACGAATCGCTACATGGTCACGTTCATAGCCGTTTTTCAGGATGACCTGCAGGCCGTTGGGCAACAGGTAACCTTCAACTCGCGAGCGGTCGAGGGCGAATGAGGGCAGGCTGCAGATCAGCAGGCATACGAACATCAGGCAACGCATGGGCGAGCTTGGGTCCTCAGGTAGGCGAAATCACGGCAGGCGGGCTTCGTCCGGCACGCTGTCGAGCATCAGCCCGCCCGTGTCCGAGCCGCCCAGTACCACATAGGCACTGCTACAGAACAAAGAGTTCAACCGTTTCATGTCGGCGATCAGCTCCAAGTGTAGCGAACTGGTCTCGATACTTTGCACTACCTTGCGCTGCAGGCGGCTGACATGGGCGTGGGCAAGGCGCCGTTCCTGTGCGCGAAATCGGCGTTTTTCCCGCAGCAGCAGACGGGCGCTTTCCGGGTCGGCACTGAGAAACACCGACAAACCCAGGCGCAGGTTGGCCAGCAGCTGTTCCTGCAAGCCGGTGAGTTCTTCAAGGCCCACCTGGGAGAACTCCCGGCGCTGGCTGGTTTTCTGCTGCTGGACCTTGCGCAGCATACGCTCGATCAGGTCGCAGGCCAGCTTGAGGTTGATCGCCAGTTCGATGATTTCTGCCCAGCGGCGGTTGTCCTGTTCGCTGAGGCCTTCACGTGAAATCTGCGCCAGGTACAGCTTGATCGCGCTGTACAAGGCTTCGGCGTCCTCGCCCAGGGCGCGGACCTGCTGCGGCAAGGCGGCCTGGGTACCGCGCAGGGCACCGAGCATGGCTTCGAGCAGGCTGTCGACGATATCGCCCAGGCGCAGGGTTTCGCGGGAGGCGTTGGCCAGGGCCAGGCTGGGTGTTTCCAGCGCCGAGGTGTCGAGATGGCGCGGGCGAATCTGGCCGTTGCCGTTTTCCCGTTCGGGCAGCAGGCTGTTGCACAGCCTGCCCATGGGTTTGACCGTGGGCAGCATGATCAGGCAACGCAGCGTGTTGTAGAGCAGGTGGAAGCCGATGACCAGCTCCTGTGGGCTGAAGCTCAGTGAGTCCATCCAACCCACCAGCGGGTGCAGCACTGGGATGATCAGCAGCAAGCCGATCAGCTTGTACAGCAGGCTGCCCAGGGCCACACGGCGTCCAGCGGCGTTCTGCATGCTGGTGCTGATGAAGGCCAGCAATCCGCTGCCGATGTTGGCGCCCACCACCAGGCCGATGGCCACTGGCAGGCTGATCACTTCGGCGCCGGCCAGTGTCGCGGTGAGCAGCACGGCGGCCAGGCTGGAATAGGAAATCATGGCGAACAGTGCGCCGACCAGGGCGTCGAGCATGATGTCGCCGGTGAGCGAAGCGAACAGCACCTTCACGCCCTGGGCGTGGGTAATCGGTGTAGCTGCCTGCACGATCAGCTCAAGTGCCAGGATGATCAGGCCAAGCCCGATCCCTACCCTGCCCAGCTGGCCCGCCCGCGTCTGCTTGCGCGAGAGGAAGAAGATCACACCCAGGAAGATCAGCAGCGGCGACAGCCAGGACAGGTCCAGGGTCAGCACCCGGGCCATCAGCGCGGTACCCACGTCGGCGCCGAGCATGATTGCCAAGGCCGGGGTCATGGCCATCAGGCCTTGGCCGACGAACGAGGTGACCAACATGGCTGTGGCGTTGCTGCTTTGCACCAGGGCTGTGACCAGAATGCCTGCGACGAACGCGAGCGGGCGTTTGCTCATGTTCTGGCTGATGATGCGCCGCAGGCTCGAGCCGAATACCCGGAGTATGCCGGTACGAACGATGTGGGTGCCCCAGACCAGAAGCGTAACGGCCGAGAGCAGGTTGAGCAGGGTCAGCATGGCGACGGCCCCCTGTTGCATTGGCCCAGAGGGCCAAGAGACGAAGCGTGAGCATTTGAAGAATTTTCAGTGCTCACTCAAAGCTTTAGTTGTTCTGCGGAGCTGTCGCCAGCTTCGCATGGCTGTCATTTGTTTGAAATATGGCGGAAATGAAAAAAGGGCCCGAAGGGCCCTTTGTCCTGCACTTCCTGATCTTATTGACCCGGAATGTCCTTGCGCAGTTTCACTGGCTCGTGCTCTTTGCCGTTCTTGCGGGCCAAGGCAGTTCGCATGCGGATGTTGATGGCTTCCACCGCCAGCGAGAACGCCATGGCGAAGTAGACATAGCCTTTAGGCACATGTACGTCGAAAGATTCGGCGATCAGCACGGTACCGACCACGATCAGGAACGATAGTGCGAGCATTTTCAACGACGGATGTTTGTCGATGAAATCGCTGATGGTGCCAGCGCACAGCATCATCACCAGCACGGCGACGATGATCGCGGCGATCATCACCGGTACGTGGGACACCATGCCCACCGCAGTGATCACCGAGTCCAGCGAGAACACGATGTCGATGATGGCGATCTGGATGATGGTGTAGAAGAACTTGCCACCCGCGCCTTTCGGTTCTTCCGGGTTTTCGTCCTCGCCTTCCAGGCCGTGATAGATCTCTTGCGAGCTTTTCCACAGCAGGAACAGGCCACCAAAGAACAGGATCAGGTCCCGCCCGGAGATGCCCTGGCCCAGGACCACGAACAGGTCGGCGGTAAGGCGCATGACCCAGGTGATCGACAGCAGCAGCATGATACGAGTGACCATTGCCAGGGCCAGGCCGAAGATCCGGGTGCGCGGCTGCATGTGCTTGGGCATGCGGCTGACCAGAATCGAGATCATGATGATGTTGTCGATACCGAGGACGATCTCAAGCGCGGTAAGGGTAAAAAAGGCAACCCAGATTTCCGGGCTGGTCAGCCATTCCATGTGTCTTCCTTCGAACGGTAAAGGCGACGCGCCCGGATCCGGGCGCGTCGCGTTAGGGAAATACGTGTTTATTAAAGACTACTGAACAGCGGGAAAATCCCCATCAGCAGCGCGGCGAGCATTATGCACAGGCACACCAGCACTGCCCACTTCAAGGTAAAGCGCTGATGATCGCCGAACTCGATCCCGGCCAGGGCCACCAGCAGGTAGGTGGAGGGTACCAGGGGGCTTAGCAGGTGTACCGGCTGCCCGACGATCGACGCACGGGCCATTTCCACCGGGCTGATGCCGTAGTGGCTGGCAGCTTCGGCCAGCACCGGTAGCACGCCATAGTAGAATGCGTCGTTGGACATGAAGAAGGTGAACGGCATGCTCACGATCGCGGTTATCACCGCGAGGTATGGGCCCAACGCCTCGGGGATGACCGACAGCAGGCTCTTGGACATGGCGTCGACCATGCCGGTGCCCGACAGGATGCCGGTGAAGATGCCGGCGGCAAAGATCAGCCCGGTGACCGCCAGCACGCTGCCGGCGTGGGCGGCGATGCGGTCTTTCTGCTGCTGCAGGCACGGGTAGTTGACGATCATGGCGATGCTGAAGGCGATCATGAACAGCACGGGCAGCGGCAACACGCCGGCAATCAGCGCGACCATCAGGGCAGCGGTCAGGGCACCGTTGAAGTACAGCAATTTTGGCCGGCGCGCGTCCGGGTACTGCGAAACGGTAATTTGGCTGTGGTCGATGTCGTCGGTGGGCAGGTGCAACTCGCCCAGGCGGGCACGTTCGCGCTTGCCGTACATGTAGGCGATGGCCAGGATCGCCAGCACACCGAACAGCATGGCGGGGATCATCGGCACGAAGATGTCCGACGGGTCCACGTGCAGGGCGCTGGCGGCGCGGGCGGTCGGGCCACCCCAGGGGGTCATGTTCATTACCCCGCCGGCGAGAATGATCAGGCCGGCCATGATCCGCGGGCTCATGCCCAGGCGACTGTACATTGGCAGCATGGCGGCGCAGCAGATCATGTAGGTGGTGGCGCCGTCACCGTCGAGCGAGACCACCAGGGCCAGTACCGCGGTGCCGACGGACACTTTCAGCGGATCGCCCTTGACCAGCTTGAGGATCTTGCGCACGGCCGGGTCGAACAGGCCGGAATCGATCATCAGGGCGAAATAGAGGATGGCGAACATCAGCATCACGCCGGTAGGTGCGAGCTTGCTGATGCCCTCGAGCATCATCGGGCCGATCTTGGCGGAAAAACCGCCGAACAGGGCGAACAGGATCGGTACCAGGATCAGCGCGATCAAGGCCGACAGGCGCTTGGTCATGATCAGGTACATGAAGGTGATGACCATGGCAAAGCCGAGGAAGGTCAGCATGGCAATACTCCAGGCGTGGCGCGGCGAAAGGAACGTCGATTCGGGCGGATCAGCGCGCTTGGCGCTGTGCAGGGAGCATGCGGAGAGGGGCTACGGAAAGTCGGGCACAGGAATACATCAGAATCACCATTGTTGTTGTTGATTGGGCCGGGCGCGGTGGTTACCGGGTGCCCTGGCTGACCGGTCTTGTGCCGGTAGTGGGGGCTATCCTATGAGGGCAAGCTTTCAGCCAGCTTTCGCCGAAGCAAAGGTGACGAGAGGTAGGTGATGCAGGATGTGACCGAGGGTGGCTGCCATTGTGGCGCCTTGCGTTATCGGTTGGAGGGCGACCTGACGGACATTGCCCATTGCCATTGTTCGATCTGCCGGCGGGTCAGTGGCGGGCTGGTGGTGACCTGGCTCACCCTGCCCCGCTCGGGGTTCCGGTGGCTGGCGGGCGAGCCGAACTGCTATGTGGCGCCGGCCAGTTGCAGCCGGTACTTTTGTGGGCATTGCGGGGCGCATGTGGCGTTGGTGACTACACATAGCCCGGAGACGGTGGATGTGACGGTGGCGACGCTGGACCACCCGGAACGGGTCAGGGCCAACCGGCATATCTGGGTGGGTAGCCGGTTGCCTTGGTTGCATCTGGATGAGGATTTGCCTTCGGAGGCCGAGGAGAACCTGTAGGCTTTGTGCTGTCTGTGCCGGCCCTTTCGCGGGTAAACCCGCTCCCCACAGTGACGGCGCAGATCTCAGGTGTTGTACAGATCCTGTGGGAGCGGGCATGCCCGCGAAGAGACCGGCACAGTGGACGTTACAATTGCAGGCCACCGGCGGCCTTGTGCAGCGCCCGCAGATGTTCGCCCACCTGCTTCACATTGGCTTCCACCGCCACAATTTCCTTGGCCCGCGACGGCTCCAGCAGCGCCCTCACCTCTTTGTCCAGGCTCGTGCTCAAGCGCAGCAACTGCGCTTGCCGCTCGCTGCTGACCTGCTCCAGATGCTTGCGCTCCTGCGGCTGCGGCAGCCCGTAGCCCTTGCTGTCGAGCAACTCTGCCGGGCGGCTGAGGAAGCCACTGTTGGCAAGCATCTGCCTGAGGGTCGCATCGGCCTTGCTGACGCTGCCATCCTTCAGCGCGGCGGCGTTCAGGTAACGCTGCTTGACCTCGTCCTGGGCCAGCAGCAGTTGCCGGCGCAAGCTGGCCTGTTCAAGCAGCAGCAAGGCGGCGCTGGTACGCAGGTCGGCCTGGGCGAACCAGGCCCGCCGTTGCTCGGCGTCCAGGGCCAGCCAGTCCTCGACCTTGTCCTGCTTTATTGGCAACTGCTTCTTCAACACCTCGAACATGGCCTGGTAACGGTCACGGTAGGAGTCGAAGCGATAACCCAGGCGCAACGCTTCGCGGGGGTCGTCGAGCACGCTGGTGTCGGCAAGCCCCCTGCCCTTGAGCACAGCCAGCAAGCCATTGGGCATGATGCTGTCGAGGTCGTTCAGGCGCGGGTTGGCGGTGCCGCTGCGCAGCAGCTTCAACGACTCTACTGCGCAATTGTTGGACAGGAACCAGTAGTTACCATCGTAGCTCCAGTGCATTTCGGCGGCCTGACGCACTAGGTTCTCGATCTCGTCGCGGTCGAGCCGCAAGGGCACCGAGGCCAGGCTGCGCAGTTCGGTCTTGGTGTACTCGTCGATCACCTGGCCCAGCGGCAGCACGAACAGACGCGAGGGGTAGGCACCGACCAGGCCGTCCCAGCTGGAAAGCTGTACATCGTTGACGAAGGCGCGGTACGACAGCACCAGGCTCTGGTCGAGGTCCAGGCGGCAGTCCGGCCCGCGTGGGCGGCCCGGCTTGCAGATCACGAGGCGCAGCATGCTGTGGCCCCAGCGGCTGACCAGGTTCTGGTTGGCTTCGGCCAGCAGGTAGTCCACCTCATAGACCCGCTCGGGGTCGATTTCGCCCAGCGGCTGGCGGCCGAAGTCGCTGCCGGCATTGATGAACGGCAGGCCCTTGGCGCAGCTGTCCTGCTGTGGTGCCCAGCCGAAGTGTTCGCGCAGGTACTGGTTCAGCGCCGGGCGGCGGCAGCCGTAGCTCGGGTCGAGGAGGAAGTACTCCATGTTGACCGCGATGTACTCCTTGGGGCTGCTCAGTTCATAGCTGTCGGGGCTGCGAACGAACTGGCCGTTGTGCTGCTCGCGCTCGCCGCGTCGGCCCACGTACTGCTGCCAGCCGGCCAGGTCGAGCAGGCGCGGGTCGTCGCTGAGGGTGAAGCGGCGCTCGGCCTGGCCACGGCATGCTTCGGGCAGGCCGACCTTGCCCAACGTACCTTGCTGGCGCTTGCAACGGGCGATCAGCGCGTTCTCGGCGCTGGGCCACAGCCGGGCACGGTCATAGATATGGGTGAGTTCGTGCAGCACGGTGGCCAGCAGTTCTTCTCGCACCGTGCCATGCGGGCGGTTGGTGCGTTCGGTGGCTGCACTGCCATCGGTGAGGCTGGGCAGCAGGCGACGATTGAGTTCGAGGGTAGAGACCAGCGATGCCTGGCCATAGGCGTCGGCCGGCATATTGTCGCTCCAGTTGACCCGCACTCGGCGGTTCAGCTTTTGCTTGAAGCTGGGGGGCAGCTTGCCCATGGCTTCGTCGAGCAGAGCCTGAGTGGCCAGGGCCTGCTGTGAATCGAGGCCGGACGCCTGCAGCTCAAGCTGCAGGTCGGCCAGGGCGGGCGTGCCGAGCAGCGTCAGGGCGCAGCCGAGCAGCCAGGCGCGCACGCGGTTCACAGCGCGAGGATGGCTTCAGCCAGTACCTGGTCGCTGGCGTCACGCGCTTGCGGCACGCGCTCGCGCAGGGTGTTGAAGGCAGCCTCAAGCTGGGCGCCGCGGATGTCACCGTTGCTGGCGACAAAGCTGGCGGCGTCGTCATGGGCTTCGCGCACCACTTTTGAATCGCGGATCGAAGTGGTGGTGTCAGAGGTGAAATCGATCGAACGGCCAAAGGCGCGCACGATGATATTGCTGGTGGCCACCAGGGTCTGTGCCTGGGCCAGGTCGGCCAGCAGCAGCATGCCGAGGGTAGCGGCAATCAGCGGTTTACGCATGGAGCATCTCCGAAAAATACAGGGAGTCAGATTTAATTATTGGACGAGAATTGCTTGCGCCAGTTCCAGATCGCCGACGGTATGCCGTGCGCAATTGTGGCGTAATGATTCCAGTGCTGCCTCCAGCCGTGCACCGCGGATCTGGCCGTCGCTGGCGACGAAGGCAGCGGCATCGTCCTGGGCCTGGCGGACCAGTTTGCGGTCGAACGGTGCGCTGGTGACCTGGCTGGTGACATAGCCGGTGATGACCAGGCTTTGCGTAGTGGTATCCATGGCATGGGCGCTGGCCATGCCAATAACGGAGAACAGCAACGGCAACAGATAACGCATGGGCTCTACAACAGCTGGAAACGTGGGCGGCAATGGTGAGTACGGCTGTGCTGGTGGTGACCAGCACAGCTGAACGGCTCAGGCGGGGTCAGAGCGCCAGAATGGCCTGGGCCAGTTGCGCGTCGCTGGCCTGCAGGGTTGGCATCTGCGAGCGGATGTGCAGGAAAGCGCTTTCCAGCTTGGCACCGCGGATGTCGCCCTGGCTGCCAACGAAGCTGGCGGCGTCGTCACGGGCGGCCTGGACGATCTTGTCGTCACGGAACGAGGAGGAAATATCGGAAGTGGCATCGGTGGACGCGGCCACTGCGCCAACGACGGCGTCGGTGGTGACAACGAAGCTGGTGGCGTTTGCGGTGCCGGCCAGGCTCAGCATCAGGGCGGCGCCAATCAGGTATTTACGGGACATGATCGTGGACTCCTGGACTAGGGTCGGGTGGTTCTGCTTTATCGGACGCTCGCACAGCTCGTCGCGGTACTTTTCAACAGTGCGTTCTACCAGACTGTTACGCCAAGCGTATCATGCGCCGGTGTTTCTGGATGTTAATGAACAGCGCACCAATAAACTGTTCTGGTCTGTTTTATGATTTTTAAAACTGTACAGGTTCGCTTGTAAAAGGCTCTGGCATGCCGCCTGCAAACAAAAAACCCGTCGCAGTCACCTGCAACGGGTTTCGGGAATTCGCGGTGCCGACCGAAGCCGGCAAGCCGGAGCTTAGCGCCAGAATGGCTTGCTCAGCTCTTCGTAACGCTGCGACTCGCTGATACCGGCGTCGGCCAGCAGGCGGGCGTCCAGGCGAGCCAGTTGACGGCGGCTGGCCATGCGGCGCTGCCACAGCAGCAAGGTGGACAGAGCGCGCAGCGGCAGCGAAGCGTTGGATTGTTGGGCGTTGCTTTCAAAAACCAGACCGGAACTGAGGGTACGTTCCATGATGTTTCATCCTTCCGCTTATGGCGGGATTAGGTAGTGATTTAACTGATGCCAATGATCCTCCTCTGTCGTCCATAACAGTAGATACAGTTCAGTTGAAAGACGATGGTCCAGTTAACTGTGTAACCCTACTGTTGCACTCGAAACTGGCGTAACTGTACTGGTCTGCCCTTATTTGGTGCATTTTCATTAAAATAAAGGTATTTGTCTGCCAGGAAGGCGTGAAATTACCAGTACAGTAGTACAGATTAACTGAGTAACGGCGACCAGGTATCTTGATAGACGGGTTGGACTGTTATGGCCCATTCGCTAGCGAGCATGTG
Organism: Pseudomonas sp. M2(2023); assembly: GCF_030263955.1. Taxonomy (NCBI): domain Bacteria; kingdom Pseudomonadati; phylum Pseudomonadota; class Gammaproteobacteria; order Pseudomonadales; family Pseudomonadaceae; genus Pseudomonas; species Pseudomonas sp. M2(2023). The sequence goes on along the minus strand of NZ_CP127114.1, from coordinate 5,496,590 downwards.
AAGAAGCCGGAACAGCGGGAGCAGGGCCGCCGTTCCGTACCACATCTGTATCAGCTAGCCAGCATGCGCCCGGTTTCTTCCAGGTTCTCGTGCCAACTCAGGGCTTCACGCAGGATGTGCGGGGTATGGCCGCCACGCTGGCAGGCGCGATCGAAGTAGTCGTTCAGTGCTGCGCGGTAGTCCGGGTGCACACAGTTGTCGATGATCGCCCTGGCGCGCTCGCGTGGCGCCAGGCCGCGCAGGTCGGCCAAGCCTTGCTCGGTGACCAGGATGTCCACATCGTGCTCGGTATGGTCGACATGGCTGACCATCGGCACCACGCTGGAAATCGCCCCACCCTTGGCAATCGACTTGGTGACGAACACGGCCAGATGGGCGTTACGGGCGAAGTCACCCGAGCCGCCGATGCCGTTCATCATCTTGGTACCGCACACGTGTGTGGAATTGACGTTGCCGTAGATATCGAACTCAAGCGCGGTGTTGATACCGATGATGCCCAGGCGACGGACCACCTCCGGGTGGTTGGAGATTTCTTGCGGGCGCAGTACCAGCTTGTCCTTGTAACGCTCCAGGTTGCCGAACACGTCGGCGTTGCGGCGGGTCGACAAGGTGATCGAGCTGCCCGAGGCGAAGCTCAGCTTGCCGGCGTCGATCAGGTCGAAGGTGGAGTCCTGCAGTACTTCGGAGTACATGGTCAGGTCTTCGAACGGCGACTCGATCAGGCCGCACATCACTGCGTTGGCAATGCTGCCGATACCGGCCTGCAGCGGGCCGAGCTTGTTGGTCATGCGGCCGGCCTCGACTTCTTTCTTGAAGAAGTTGATCAGGTGGTCGGCGATGCCCTGGGTTTCGTCATCCGGAGGCAGTACGGTGGACGGCGAGTCCGGCTGGTCGCTGATGACGATGCCGACGATCTTGGCCGGGTCGATCGGGATGGCGGTGCTGCCGATACGGTCGTCGACCTTGACCAGCGGGATTGGCGTGCGGGTCGGGCGGTAGGTCGGGATATAGATGTCGTGCAGGCCTTCGAGGTTGGTGTTGTGCGAGAGGTTGATCTCGACAATCACCTGCTTGGCGAAGATCGCGAAGCTGGCGGAGTTGCCCACCGAGGTGGTTGGCACGATGTGGCCCTGCTCGGTGATGGCCACGGCTTCGATGACCGCGATGTCCGGCAGCTTCAACTGCTGGTTGCGCAGTTGCTCGACGGTTTCCGACAGGTGCTGGTCGATGAACATCACTTGGCCGTCGTTGATGGCCTTGCGCAGGGTGCTGTCGACCTGGAACGGCATGCGGCGAGCCAGCACGCCGGCCTCGGTCAGTTGCTTGTCCAGGTCGTTGCCCAGGCTGGCGCCGGTCATCAGGCTGATTTTCAGTGGCGACTGCTTGGCACGTTCGGCCAGTGCATGTGGTACGGCCTTGGCTTCGCCGGCGCGGGTGAAACCGCTCATGCCGACGGTCATGCCGTCCTCGATCAGACCAGCGGCATCAGCCGCACTCATTACCTTGCTGTGCAGGGAGGACAAGCGGATACGATCACGGTACATGGATTGTTATCTCGGGCTACTGAAACTACTGCAGCGCAGTCTAGAGACTTCGCCCCTTGCCGTCCCACGACCATGGTCGTATGAGAAGCCTTGGAATAGAGCCGTTGATCCGGATCAATAAAAGAAAAGCCCCGGCAGATTCTGACCGGGGCTTCCTTTATATCAACTGGTTTGCAGCGGGCGTTGTCACTCCACCGCCTTGACCATGTCTTCGATGACTTTCTTGGCGTCGCCGAACACCATCATGGTCTTGTCGAGGTAGAACAGTTCGTTGTCCAGGCCGGCATAGCCGCTGGCCATGGAGCGCTTGTTGACGATGATGGTCTTGGCCTTGAACGCTTCGAGGATCGGCATGCCGGCGATCGGCGACTTGGGGTCGTTCTTCGCCGCAGGGTTGACCACGTCGTTGGCGCCCAGCACCAGCACCACATCGGCCTGGCCGAACTCGGCGTTGATGTCTTCCATCTCGAACACTTGGTCGTACGGCACTTCGGCCTCCGCCAGCAGCACGTTCATGTGCCCTGGCATACGGCCGGCCACCGGGTGGATCGCGTACTTCACGGTCACACCGTTGTGGCTCAGCTTCTCGGTCAGTTCCTTGAGCGCGTGCTGGGCGCGAGCCACCGCCAGGCCGTAGCCAGGGACGATGATCACGCTGTCGGCGTTGCTGAGCAGGAAGGTGGCATCGTCGGCCGAGCCAGACTTCACCGGGCGCTGCTCTTTGGAGCCTTGCGCCGCGCCAGCATCGGTATCACCACCGAAGCCACCGAGGATGACGTTGAAGAACGAACGGTTCATCGCCTTGCACATGATGTACGAAAGGATGGCACCGGACGAGCCGACCAGAGAGCCTGCGATGATCAGCATCGAGTTGTTCAGCGAGAAGCCGATACCGGCCGCTGCCCAGCCCGAATAGCTGTTAAGCATCGACACCACCACCGGCATGTCGGCGCCCCCGATCGGAATAATGATCAGCACGCCCATGATGAAGGCCAATACCAGCATCAGGGTGAAGGCACTGTAGTGGCCAGTGAAGGTGAACAGCAGGCCCAGGGCGATGGTGGTCAGGCCGAGGATCAGGTTCAGCTTGTGCTGGCCGGTGAACTGTACCGGTGCGCCCTGGAACAGGCGGAACTTGTACTTGCCCGACAGCTTGCCGAAGGCGATCACCGAGCCGGAGAAGGTAATGGCACCAATGGCTGCGCCGAGGAACAGCTCCAGACGGTTGCCGGTGGGGATCGGGTCGCTCATGGCGGCAACGATGCCCATCGATTGCGGTTCCAGCACCGCGGCGATGGCGATGAACACCGCTGCCAGGCCGATCATGCTGTGCATGAAGGCGACCAGTTCCGGCATTTTGGTCATCTCGACGCGCTTGGCCATGATCGAACCGGCGGTGCCGCCGACCAGCAAGCCAACGAGGACGTAGCCGATGCCGGCGGTGGCAAGCTCGGCCCCGAGCTTATAAATGAGGCCGACCGTAGTGACGATGGCGATACACATGCCGATCATGCCGAACAGGTTGCCGCGCCGCGAGGTAGTCGGGTGCGACAGGCCCTTGAGCGCCTGGATGAAGCACACCGAGGCGACGAGGTAGAGGAGCGTTACCAGATTCATGCTCATGCTTACTTCTGCGCCTCGTTCTTGGTTTTCTTCTTGAACATCTCAAGCATGCGACGGGTGACCAGGAAGCCACCGAACACGTTGACTGCGGCCAGGGCCACTGCCAGGGTGCCCATCAGCTTGCCGGCCGGGGTCACCGTCAGGGCGGCGGCCAGCATGGCGCCGACGATGACGATTGCAGAGATGGCGTTGGTCACGGCCATCAGCGGAGTGTGCAGTGCCGGGGTGACGTTCCACACCACGTGGTAGCCCACATAGATGGCCAGCACGAAGATGATCAGGTTGTAGATGCCATGGGAAATCAGCATGTCTTCCATTGTCGTGCTCCTTAGCCGTTCTTGCGGACGACCTGACCATCACGGCACATCAAGCAGGCCGCGACGATGTCGTCTTCGAGGTTGATGACCAGCGCGCCGTCCTTGTCGAACAGCAGCTTCATGAAGTCCAGCAGGTTGCGTGCATACAGTGCCGAGGCATCGGCGCCCACTTGGGCCGGCAGGTTGGTCGGGCCAACGATGATCACGCCGTTCTCCTGTACCACCTGGTCGGCGACAGTCAGTGGGCAGTTGCCGCCTTGGGCTGCTGCGAGGTCGATGACCACCGAGCCGGGCTTCATCTGCGCGACGGTTTCGGCGCTGAGCAGGGTCGGCGCCTTGCGCCCCGGGATCAGCGCAGTGGTAATGACGATATCCGCCTGCTTGGCGCGCTCGTGCACGGCCTGGGCCTGGCGTTGCATCCAGCTTGCCGGCATCGGCCGGGCATAACCGCCGACACCTTCGGCGCATTCGCGCTCTTCATCGGTTTCGTAGGGTACGTCGATGAACTTGGCGCCCAGCGACTCGATCTGCTCCTTCACGGCCGGGCGTACGTCGGATGCCTCGATCACCGCGCCCAGGCGCTTGGCCGTGGCAATGGCCTGCAGGCCGGCAACGCCCGCGCCCAGGATCAGCACGCGCGCGGCCTTGACGGTACCGGCGGCGGTCATGAGCATGGGCATGAAGCGTGGGTAGTGATGGGCAGCCAGCAACACCGCCTTGTAACCGGCGATGTTGGCCTGCGACGACAGCACGTCCAGGCTCTGCGCCCGCGAGGTGCGCGGCGCGGCTTCCAGGGCGAACGCGGTAATGCCGCGCTCGGCCATCTTGCCGATCAGCTCGCTGTTGAAGGGGTTGAGCATGCCCACCAGGAGGCTGCCACTGTTGATCAGGGCCAGTTCCTGGTCGTTGGGGGCGACCACTTTGAGCACCAATTGGGCGCCGTAGGCATCGGCTGCACTCCCCAGGGAAGCACCCACGGCCTCATAGGCACTGTCCGGAATGCTGGCATTGAGCCCTGCCCCCCGTTGGACGGTGACCTGATGGCCCTGGCCAATCAGTTTCTTGATGGTTTCCGGGGTCGCAGCGACCCTTGTCTCACCGGTCTGCGTCTCGAGAGGAACACCAATGTGCACGACTATTTCTCCTGCGGTGACCTTTTGTCTTTTTAAAAGCCAGCGCACTTCGGATGGTGCGCTGGGGCGGCTGTGGAGCGCCGACCCGCCGAATCCCGGGCGGGCGAAGCATTTTGCAGACGAAGCCAGAGGCCTTCAACCGGTTCTGGAGCGAAACGAAGTTAAAACTACAAGTCACCCTGTGACCGTATGTCGCAACGGCCAGGCTGCAGCCTGTCAAACATAGGCTATTGGCAGATTAGGAGAAAAAAACAAAAAATTTGCGGTTGATTCGCTTACGGCTTGGTGAATGTCGCAAAATAACCCGCGAAGCCGCGCCGTAAGCAGGGTTAAAGCGGATTTTTGCTACTGCATAACAGTTTATGTATATGCGACAAATACATATATCTGTAGGTGTTAAAAATAATTGACTACGAAGTCAATTTATCATGACTGCTCACGTCTTGGCCGTGTACGCCTGGGCCTGGCTTACCAGCCAGTCACGGAAGGCGCGTAGCGAAGCCGACTCCACTTTGCGCTCCGGAATCATCAGATAGTAGGCCTTGTCACTACTCAGGGCATGCCTGTTAGCGACCACCAACCTACCCTCCTCCAACTCGCGCTGGATCAGGAACGGTGGAATCAGGGCGATGCCCATCTCATGCATGGCCGCCTGGGCGAGCATCGAGAATAGTTCATAGCGCGGGCCTGTCATGTCGCGTTCCACATTCATGCCGACGCTGCCGAACCATTGCCGCCAGGCATAGGGGCGCGTGCTCTGCTGCAGCAACGGCAGTTGGGCAATACGCTGAGCGTCGAGTGAGCCCTGCCCGTCCAGCAGCGACGGGCTGCACACCGGTACCGGGTTTTCCCCCATCAGCCGGTGCGACTGGGTGCCGGACCAGTCGGCATCGCCGAAGTAGATAGCGGCATCGAAGGTGGTGTCGGCAAACAGGAATGGCCGGGTGCGGTTGGTGAGGTTTACCGTGACCTCCGGGTGGCGCTGCTGGAAGTCCTTGAGCCGCGGTAGCAGCCATTGGGTGCCGAAGGTGGGTACCACGGCCAGCTCGATCACGTTGGCGCCCTGCTGGCGCATTACCGACAAGGTGTCGCGCTCTACCGCGTCCAGTTGGGCAGCCACCTGGCGGCTGTAGGAAAGGCCGGCTTCGGTCAGCTTCACGCCGCGGCGCGAGCGGCGGAACAGTTCCACATTGAGGAAGGCTTCCAGGCCGCCTATCTGCCGACAGACGGCACCCTGGGTCAGGGCGAGTTCCTGGGCGGCCTTGGTAAAGCTCTCGTTGCGCGCCGCCGCCTCGAAGCAAACCAGAGCGGCGGTACTGGGGATCTTGCGGCGCATGTACGTCAACCTCACTCGTAAGGCTGTCAATATGGCGTTTTGCCGATTTACGAAGTGACAAATTATCACTAATTGGTGCGCAATCCTCGTTTGTCCCGGCGGCCGATCAGGCCTAGGCTCAAAGGCACAAGAAACTGCCCCCTATTTCGAGGATTTCGCTCATGGCCGGTAAAGCAAGCTTCAACTGGATCGACCCACTGCTGCTCGATCAGCAGCTCACTGAAGAAGAGCGCATGGTGCGTGACAGCGCTTATCAGTTCGCCCAGGACAAGCTGGCCCCGCGTGTGCTCGAGGCCTTCCGTCATGAACAGACCGACCCGGCGATCTTCCGTGAAATGGGTGAGGTCGGGTTGCTGGGCGCCACCATTCCCGAGCAATACGGTGGCAGTGGCTTGAACTACGTGTGCTATGGCCTGATTGCTCGCGAGGTGGAGCGCATCGACTCGGGTTATCGTTCGATGATGAGTGTGCAGTCGTCGCTGGTGATGGTGCCAATCAACGAGTTCGGTACCGAGGCACAAAAGCAGAAGTACCTGCCCAAGCTGGCCAGCGGCGAGTGGATCGGTTGCTTCGGCTTGACCGAGCCCAACCATGGTTCCGACCCGGGTTCGATGATCACCCGTGCCCGGAAGGTCGACGGCGGCTACCGCCTGACTGGCAGCAAGATGTGGATCACCAACAGCCCGATCGCCGATGTATTCGTGGTCTGGGCCAAGGACGATGCGGGTGATATCCGTGGCTTTGTTCTGGAAAAGGGTTGGCAAGGTCTCAGCGCGCCGGCGATTCACGGCAAGGTCGGCCTGCGCGCCTCGATAACTGGCGAAATCGTCATGGATAACGTGTTCGTGCCGGAGGAAAACATCTTCCCGGATGTGCGCGGCCTCAAAGGCCCGTTCACCTGCCTGAACTCCGCCCGCTATGGTATCTCCTGGGGTGCGCTGGGCGCTGCGGAAGCCTGCTGGCACACCGCGCGTCAGTACACCCTGGACCGTCAGCAATTCGGTCGCCCGTTGGCTGCCAACCAGTTGATCCAGAAGAAGCTGGCCGACATGCAGACGGAAATCACCCTGGCACTGCAGGGCTGCCTGCGTCTGGGGCGGATGAAGGACGAAGGCACGGCTGCAGTGGAGATCACGTCGATCATGAAGCGCAACTCCTGTGGTAAGGCGCTGGATATTGCCCGCATGGCGCGTGACATGCTTGGTGGCAATGGCATTTCCGATGAGTTCGGCGTGGCTCGTCACCTGGTCAACCTGGAGGTGGTCAACACCTATGAAGGTACTCACGATGTGCATGCACTGATCCTGGGGCGCGCGCAGACCGGCATCCAGGCCTTCTATTGATAAGGAGTCAGCCCATGGGCGCGCTATCACATCTGCGGGTGCTGGACCTTTCTCGCGTGTTGGCCGGCCCATGGTCTGGCCAGATTCTCGCTGACCTTGGTGCCGATGTGATCAAAGTCGAGCGCCCTGGCAGTGGTGACGATACCCGCTCATGGGGGCCACCCTTCCTCAAGGATGCCGAGGGTGAGAACACCAGTGAGGCGGCCTATTACCTGTCGGCCAACCGCAACAAGCGCTCGGTTACCATCGACTTCACACAGGCCGAGGGGCAGCGCCTGGTGCGTGAGTTGGCGGCGAAGTCCGATATCGTCATCGAGAACTTCAAGGTTGGTGGGTTGGCTGCCTACGGTCTGGACTACCAGAGCTTGAAGGCGATCAACCCGCGGCTTATCTATTGTTCCATCACCGGGTTCGGCCAGACCGGGCCTTATGCAAGGCGCGCGGGTTATGACTTCATGATCCAGGGGTTGGGCGGGCTGATGAGCCTGACCGGCCGCCCGGAAGGTGAGGAAGGTGCGGGCCCGGTCAAGGTAGGGGTGGCGCTGACCGACATCCTTACCGGGTTGTATTCCACGGTGGCGATCCTCGCTGCCCTCGCCCATCGCGAGCAGACTGGAGTGGGCCAGCATGTCGACATGGCGTTGCTCGATGTGCAGGTGGCCTGCCTGGCGAATCAGGCGATGAACTACCTGACTACGGGCAACCCGCCTCGTCGCCTGGGTAATGCGCACCCCAATATCGTGCCTTATCAGGATTTTCCGACGGCGGATGGCGACTTCATCCTTACCGTGGGCAACGATAGCCAGTTCCGCAAATTCGCCGAGGTGGCCGGGCAGCCGCAGTGGGCGGACGACCCGCGTTTCGTTACCAACAAGCTGCGGGTTGCCAACCGGGCCGAGTTGATTCCTCTGATTCGCCAGGCCACGGTGTTCAAGACCACAGCGGAGTGGGTGAGCCAGTTGGAGGCTGCGGGGGTGCCGTGCGGGCCTATCAATGACCTGGCGCAGATGTTCCAGGACCCGCAAGTGCTGGCGCGCGGGTTGGCGGTGAGCATTCCGCATCCGTTGGCGGGAAGCGTGCCGCAGGTGGCGAGCCCGATACGGCTGTCGGAGACGCCGGTGGAGTACCGTCGGGCGCCGCCGCTGCTGGGTGAGCATACCGAGGTGGTGCTGGAGGATGTATTGGGGCTGGGTGCCGGTGAGGTGCAACGGCTACGCAGTGCCGGCGTCCTTTAAGGGCCTGTGGTCTTGGTGAAAGCGGGGAGGCCGTCAGGCCTTCCCGCTTTGCTTTTCAGCGATATCAAAGTTTCTTGAAATTAAGTGTTGACGCGGTTTCGAATCCCCTTATAATGCGCCCCACTTCTGACGTAGTCGAAGCGCAAAACTTCTTGCAAATCAATTAGTTGGGCGATTCAGGTAGTGTCAGGAGCGCTTCGGTCGAATGATTGTCAGCGGTTGAGATGATGGTTGACAGCGTTTCTAAACGCTGTATGATTCGCCTCCCGCTACGAGAGATCGCAGCGAGTCAAGTGTTTGAAGCCAAACGAGTTTCTCGCAAAAAACTTCAAAATAAACACTTGACAGCAAATGAGGAAAGCGTAGAATGCGCGCCTCGGTTGAGACGAAACGCTCTTAACCAAACGCTCTTTAACAAATCGAATCAAGCAATTCGTGTGGGTGCTTGTGAGTACGGACTGATAGTCACAAAGATTATCAGCATCACAAGTGGCCATGCGAGAAATCACATAGTCATTTGAGATTGCTGAGCCAAGTTTAGGGTTTCTTAAAAACCCAAGCAGTATTGAACTGAAGAGTTTGATCATGGCTCAGATTGAACGCTGGCGGCAGGCCTAACACATGCAAGTCGAGCGGATGACGGGAGCTTGCTCCTTGATTCAGCGGCGGACGGGTGAGTAATGCCTAGGAATCTGCCTGGTAGTGGGGGACAACGTTTCGAAAGGAACGCTAATACCGCATACGTCCTACGGGAGAAAGCAGGGGACCTTCGGGCCTTGCGCTATCAGATGAGCCTAGGTCGGATTAGCTAGTTGGTGAGGTAATGGCTCACCAAGGCGACGATCCGTAACTGGTCTGAGAGGATGATCAGTCACACTGGAACTGAGACACGGTCCAGACTCCTACGGGAGGCAGCAGTGGGGAATATTGGACAATGGGCGAAAGCCTGATCCAGCCATGCCGCGTGTGTGAAGAAGGTCTTCGGATTGTAAAGCACTTTAAGTTGGGAGGAAGGGCAGTAAGCTAATACCTTGCTGTTTTGACGTTACCGACAGAATAAGCACCGGCTAACTCTGTGCCAGCAGCCGCGGTAATACAGAGGGTGCAAGCGTTAATCGGAATTACTGGGCGTAAAGCGCGCGTAGGTGGTTCGTTAAGTTGGATGTGAAAGCCCCGGGCTCAACCTGGGAACTGCATCCAAAACTGGCGAGCTAGAGTACGGTAGAGGGTGGTGGAATTTCCTGTGTAGCGGTGAAATGCGTAGATATAGGAAGGAACACCAGTGGCGAAGGCGACCACCTGGACTGATACTGACACTGAGGTGCGAAAGCGTGGGGAGCAAACAGGATTAGATACCCTGGTAGTCCACGCCGTAAACGATGTCAACTAGCCGTTGGAATCCTTGAGATTTTAGTGGCGCAGCTAACGCATTAAGTTGACCGCCTGGGGAGTACGGCCGCAAGGTTAAAACTCAAATGAATTGACGGGGGCCCGCACAAGCGGTGGAGCATGTGGTTTAATTCGAAGCAACGCGAAGAACCTTACCAGGCCTTGACATGCAGAGAACTTTCCAGAGATGGATTGGTGCCTTCGGGAACTCTGACACAGGTGCTGCATGGCTGTCGTCAGCTCGTGTCGTGAGATGTTGGGTTAAGTCCCGTAACGAGCGCAACCCTTGTCCTTAGTTACCAGCACGTTATGGTGGGCACTCTAAGGAGACTGCCGGTGACAAACCGGAGGAAGGTGGGGATGACGTCAAGTCATCATGGCCCTTACGGCCTGGGCTACACACGTGCTACAATGGTCGGTACAGAGGGTTGCCAAGCCGCGAGGTGGAGCTAATCTCACAAAACCGATCGTAGTCCGGATCGCAGTCTGCAACTCGACTGCGTGAAGTCGGAATCGCTAGTAATCGCGAATCAGAATGTCGCGGTGAATACGTTCCCGGGCCTTGTACACACCGCCCGTCACACCATGGGAGTGGGTTGCACCAGAAGTAGCTAGTCTAACCTTCGGGAGGACGGTTACCACGGTGTGATTCATGACTGGGGTGAAGTCGTAACAAGGTAGCCGTAGGGGAACCTGCGGCTGGATCACCTCCTTAATCGACGACATCAGCCTGCTGATGAGCTCCCACACGAATTGCTTGATTCATGGTTGAAGACGATCAAGATCCTGTATGGGTCTTGTGTTGTTCCTGGTCAGAACTTGGAAATGAGCATTCGTTTCGAATGTTGATTTCTGGCTTTTGTCAGATCGTTCTTTAAAAATTCGGATATGTGATAGATATAGACTGATGGCCAGTTTCACTGCTGGTTAATCAGGCTAAGGTAAAATTTGTGAGTTCTGCTCGAAAGAGCAACATGCGAATTTTCGGCGAATGTCGTCTTCACAGTATAACCAGATTGCTTGGGGTTATATGGTCAAGTGAAGAAGCGCATACGGTGGATGCCTTGGCAGTCAGAGGCGATGAAAGACGTGGTAGCCTGCGATAAGCTTTGGGGAGTCGGCAAACAGACTGTGATCCAGAGATCTCTGAATGGGGGAACCCACTCAGCATAAGCTGAGTATCTTGTACTGAATACATAGGTGCAAGAGGCGAACCAGGGGAACTGAAACATCTAAGTACCCTGAGGAAAAGAAATCAACCGAGATTCCCTTAGTAGTGGCGAGCGAACGGGGACCAGCCCTTAAGTTGATTTGAGATTAGTGGAACGCTCTGGAAAGTGCGGCCATAGTGGGTGATAGCCCCGTACACGAAAATCTCTTGTCAATGAAATCGAGTAGGACGGAGCACGAGAAACTTTGTCTGAATATGGGGGGACCATCCTCCAAGGCTAAATACTACTGACTGACCGATAGTGAACCAGTACCGTGAGGGAAAGGCGAAAAGAACCCCGGAGAGGGGAGTGAAATAGAACCTGAAACCGTATGCGTACAAGCAGTGGGAGCCTACTTTGTTAGGTGACTGCGTACCTTTTGTATAATGGGTCAGCGACTTATATTCAGTGGCGAGCTTAACCGAATAGGGGAGGCGTAGCGAAAGCGAGTCTTAATAGGGCGTTTAGTCGCTGGGTATAGACCCGAAACCGGGCGATCTATCCATGGGCAGGTTGAAGGTTAGGTAACACTGACTGGAGGACCGAACCGACTACCGTTGAAAAGTTAGCGGATGACCTGTGGATCGGAGTGAAAGGCTAATCAAGCTCGGAGATAGCTGGTTCTCCTCGAAAGCTATTTAGGTAGCGCCTCATGTATCACTCCAGGGGGTAGAGCACTGTTTCGGCTAGGGGGTCATCCCGACTTACCAAACCGATGCAAACTCCGAATACCTGGAAGTGCCGAGCATGGGAGACACACGGCGGGTGCTAACGTCCGTCGTGAAAAGGGAAACAACCCAGACCGTCAGCTAAGGTCCCAAAGTCATGGTTAAGTGGGAAACGATGTGGGAAGGCTTAGACAGCTAGGAGGTTGGCTTAGAAGCAGCCACCCTTTAAAGAAAGCGTAATAGCTCACTAGTCGAGTCGGCCTGCGCGGAAGATGTAACGGGGCTCAAACCATGCACCGAAGCTACGGGTGTCATCTTTGATGACGCGGTAGAGGAGCGTTCTGTAAGCCTGTGAAGGTGAGTTGAGAAGCTTGCTGGAGGTATCAGAAGTGCGAATGCTGACATGAGTAACGACAATGCGAGTGAAAAACTCGCACGCCGAAAGACCAAGGTTTCCTGCGCAACGTTAATCGACGCAGGGTTAGTCGGTCCCTAAGGCGAGGCTGAAAAGCGTAGTCGATGGAAAACAGGTTAATATTCCTGTACTTCCAGTTATTGCGATGGAGGGACGGAGAAGGTTAGGCCAGCCTGGCGTTGGTTGTCCAGGTTTAAGGTGGTAGGCTGAAATCTTAGGCAAATCCGGGATTTCAAGGCCGAGAGCTGATGACGAGTTGCCTCTAGGCGACGAAGTGGTTGATACCATGCTTCCAAGAAAAGCTCCTAAGCTTCAGATAACTGGGAACCGTACCCCAAACCGACACAGGTGGTTAGGTAGAGAATACCAAGGCGCTTGAGAGAACTCGGGTGAAGGAACTAGGCAAAATGGCACCGTAACTTCGGGAGAAGGTGCGCCGGCGAGGGTGAAGGACTTGCTCCGTAAGCCCATGCCGGTCGAAGATACCAGGCCGCTGCGACTGTTTATTAAAAACACAGCACTCTGCAAACACGAAAGTGGACGTATAGGGTGTGACGCCTGCCCGGTGCCGGAAGGTTAATTGATGGGGTTAGCGCAAGCGAAGCTCTTGATCGAAGCCCCGGTAAACGGCGGCCGTAACTATAACGGTCCTAAGGTAGCGAAATTCCTTGTCGGGTAAGTTCCGACCTGCACGAATGGCGTAACGATGGCGGCGCTGTCTCCACCCGAGACTCAGTGAAATTGAAATCGCTGTGAAGATGCAGTGTATCCGCGGCTAGACGGAAAGACCCCGTGAACCTTTACTATAGCTTTGCACTGGACTTTGAATTTGCTTGTGTAGGATAGGTGGGAGGCTTTGAAGTGGGGACGCCAGTTCTCATGGAGCCATCCTTGAAATACCACCCTGGCAACTTTGAGGTTCTAACTCAGGTCCGTTATCCGGATCGAGGACAGTGTATGGTGGGTAGTTTGACTGGGGCGGTCTCCTCCCAAAGAGTAACGGAGGAGTACGAAGGTGCGCTCAGACCGGTCGGAAATCGGTCGTAGAGTATAAAGGCAAAAGCGCGCTTGACTGCGAGACAAACACGTCGAGCAGGTACGAAAGTAGGTCTTAGTGATCCGGTGGTTCTGTATGGAAGGGCCATCGCTCAACGGATAAAAGGTACTCCGGGGATAACAGGCTGATACCGCCCAAGAGTTCATATCGACGGCGGTGTTTGGCACCTCGATGTCGGCTCATCACATCCTGGGGCTGAAGCCGGTCCCAAGGGTATGGCTGTTCGCCATTTAAAGTGGTACGCGAGCTGGGTTTAGAACGTCGTGAGACAGTTCGGTCCCTATCTGCCGTGGACGTTTGAGATTTGAGAGGGGCTGCTCCTAGTACGAGAGGACCGGAGTGGACGAACCTCTGGTGTTCCGGTTGTCACGCCAGTGGCATTGCCGGGTAGCTATGTTCGGAAGAGATAACCGCTGAAAGCATCTAAGCGGGAAACTTGCCTCAAGATGAGATCTCACTGGGATCTTGAATCCCCTAAAGGGCCGTCGAAGACTACGACGTTGATAGGTTGGGTGTGTAAGCGCTGTGAGGCGTTGAGCTAACCAATACTAATTGCCCGTGAGGCTTGACCATATAACACCCAAGCAATTTGCTAGCGCAGATTGCGGTGGTGAAGACGAAACAACCGAAAGTTCGCAACATCACAAATATCGCATATCCGAATTCGCTGGGCTGTCCATCTGGACATTCTGGCAACAGAATTTCTTGACGACCATAGAGCATTGGAACCACCTGATCCCATCCCGAACTCAGTAGTGAAACGATGCATCGCCGATGGTAGTGTGGGGTTTCCCCATGTGAGAGTAGGTCATCGTCAAGATTCATTTCGCAAAACCCCTATCTGCGCATGCAGGTAGGGGTTTTGTCTTTAAGTAGAAGCTATCGCTTCTCCTGGTAGGCTGAACGGCCAGCTGGGGATGAAAAAGGTGGTTGACAGCGTTTTCGAATGCTGTATTATTCACCTCCCGCGACGAGAGATCGAAGCGAGCCAAGTGTTTGAAGCTAAACGAGTTTCTCGCAAAAAACTTCAAAATAAACACTTGACAGCAAATGAGGAAAGCGTAGAATGCGCGCCTCGGTTGAGACGAAACGCTCTTAACCAAACGCTCTTTAACAAATCGAATCAAGCAATTCGTGTGGGTGCTTGTGAGTACGGACTGATAGTCACAAAGATTATCAGCATCACAAGTGGCCATGCGAGAAATCACATAGTCATTTGAGATTGCTGAGCCAAGTTTAGGGTTTCTTAAAAACCCAAGCAGTATTGAACTGAAGAGTTTGATCATGGCTCAGATTGAACGCTGGCGGCAGGCCTAACACATGCAAGTCGAGCGGATGACGGGAGCTTGCTCCTTGATTCAGCGGCGGACGGGTGAGTAATGCCTAGGGATCTGCCTGGTAGTGGGGGACAACGTTTCGAAAGGAACGCTAATACCGCATACGTCCTACGGGAGAAAGCAGGGGACCTTCGGGCCTTGCGCTATCAGATGAGCCTAGGTCGGATTAGCTAGTTGGTGAGGTAATGGCTCACCAAGGCGACGATCCGTAACTGGTCTGAGAGGATGATCAGTCACACTGGAACTGAGACACGGTCCAGACTCCTACGGGAGGCAGCAGTGGGGAATATTGGACAATGGGCGAAAGCCTGATCCAGCCATGCCGCGTGTGTGAAGAAGGTCTTCGGATTGTAAAGCACTTTAAGTTGGGAGGAAGGGCAGTAAGCTAATACCTTGCTGTTTTGACGTTACCGACAGAATAAGCACCGGCTAACTCTGTGCCAGCAGCCGCGGTAATACAGAGGGTGCAAGCGTTAATCGGAATTACTGGGCGTAAAGCGCGCGTAGGTGGTTCGTTAAGTTGGATGTGAAAGCCCCGGGCTCAACCTGGGAACTGCATCCAAAACTGGCGAGCTAGAGTACGGTAGAGGGTGGTGGAATTTCCTGTGTAGCGGTGAAATGCGTAGATATAGGAAGGAACACCAGTGGCGAAGGCGACCACCTGGACTGATACTGACACTGAGGTGCGAAAGCGTGGGGAGCAAACAGGATTAGATACCCTGGTAGTCCACGCCGTAAACGATGTCAACTAGCCGTTGGAATCCTTGAGATTTTAGTGGCGCAGCTAACGCATTAAGTTGACCGCCTGGGGAGTACGGCCGCAAGGTTAAAACTCAAATGAATTGACGGGGGCCCGCACAAGCGGTGGAGCATGTGGTTTAATTCGAAGCAACGCGAAGAACCTTACCAGGCCTTGACATGCAGAGAACTTTCCAGAGATGGATTGGTGCCTTCGGGAACTCTGACACAGGTGCTGCATGGCTGTCGTCAGCTCGTGTCGTGAGATGTTGGGTTAAGTCCCGTAACGAGCGCAACCCTTGTCCTTAGTTACCAGCACGTTATGGTGGGCACTCTAAGGAGACTGCCGGTGACAAACCGGAGGAAGGTGGGGATGACGTCAAGTCATCATGGCCCTTACGGCCTGGGCTACACACGTGCTACAATGGTCGGTACAGAGGGTTGCCAAGCCGCGAGGTGGAGCTAATCTCACAAAACCGATCGTAGTCCGGATCGCAGTCTGCAACTCGACTGCGTGAAGTCGGAATCGCTAGTAATCGCGAATCAGAATGTCGCGGTGAATACGTTCCCGGGCCTTGTACACACCGCCCGTCACACCATGGGAGTGGGTTGCACCAGAAGTAGCTAGTCTAACCTTCGGGAGGACGGTTACCACGGTGTGATTCATGACTGGGGTGAAGTCGTAACAAGGTAGCCGTAGGGGAACCTGCGGCTGGATCACCTCCTTAATCGACGACATCAGCCTACTGATGAGCTCCCACACGAATTGCTTGATTCATTGTAGAAGACGATGCTGTAACGCAACCCTGTTATAGGTCTGTAGCTCAGTTGGTTAGAGCGCACCCCTGATAAGGGTGAGGTCGGCAGTTCAAATCTGCCCAGACCTACCATTACATGGTTCAGCCGTAGAATACACGGGGCCATAGCTCAGCTGGGAGAGCGCCTGCCTTGCACGCAGGAGGTCAGCGGTTCGATCCCGCTTGGCTCCACCATTTTCGCCGTACGCAGTAGCTTGTCAGAACTTAGAAATGAACATTCAGCTCGAATGTTGATTTCTGACTTTTGTCAGATCGTTCTTTAAAAATTCGGATATGTGATAGATATAGACTGATGGCCAGTTTCACTGCTGGTTAATCAGGCTAAGGTAAAATTTGTGAGTTCTGCTCGAAAGAGCAACATGCGAATTTTCGGCGAATGTCGTCTTCACAGTATAACCAGATTGCTTGGGGTTATATGGTCAAGTGAAGAAGCGCATACGGTGGATGCCTTGGCAGTCAGAGGCGATGAAAGACGTGGTAGCCTGCGATAAGCTTTGGGGAGTCGGCAAACAGACTGTGATCCAGAGATCTCTGAATGGGGGAACCCACTCAGCATAAGCTGAGTATCTTGTACTGAATACATAGGTGCAAGAGGCGAACCAGGGGAACTGAAACATCTAAGTACCCTGAGGAAAAGAAATCAACCGAGATTCCCTTAGTAGTGGCGAGCGAACGGGGACCAGCCCTTAAGTTGATTTGAGATTAGTGGAACGCTCTGGAAAGTGCGGCCATAGTGGGTGATAGCCCCGTACACGAAAATCTCTTGTCAATGAAATCGAGTAGGACGGAGCACGAGAAACTTTGTCTGAATATGGGGGGACCATCCTCCAAGGCTAAATACTACTGACTGACCGATAGTGAACCAGTACCGTGAGGGAAAGGCGAAAAGAACCCCGGAGAGGGGAGTGAAATAGAACCTGAAACCGTATGCGTACAAGCAGTGGGAGCCTACTTTGTTAGGTGACTGCGTACCTTTTGTATAATGGGTCAGCGACTTATATTCAGTGGCGAGCTTAACCGAATAGGGGAGGCGTAGCGAAAGCGAGTCTTAATAGGGCGTTTAGTCGCTGGGTATAGACCCGAAACCGGGCGATCTATCCATGGGCAGGTTGAAGGTTAGGTAACACTGACTGGAGGACCGAACCGACTACCGTTGAAAAGTTAGCGGATGACCTGTGGATCGGAGTGAAAGGCTAATCAAGCTCGGAGATAGCTGGTTCTCCTCGAAAGCTATTTAGGTAGCGCCTCATGTATCACTCCAGGGGGTAGAGCACTGTTTCGGCTAGGGGGTCATCCCGACTTACCAAACCGATGCAAACTCCGAATACCTGGAAGTGCCGAGCATGGGAGACACACGGCGGGTGCTAACGTCCGTCGTGAAAAGGGAAACAACCCAGACCGTCAGCTAAGGTCCCAAAGTCATGGTTAAGTGGGAAACGATGTGGGAAGGCTTAGACAGCTAGG
This sequence comes from Pseudomonas sp. M2(2023), assembly GCF_030263955.1. Lineage (NCBI taxonomy): Bacteria > Pseudomonadati > Pseudomonadota > Gammaproteobacteria > Pseudomonadales > Pseudomonadaceae > Pseudomonas > Pseudomonas sp. M2(2023). Next base: position 5,478,962 of record NZ_CP127114.1, on the reverse strand, counting down.
AGGTTGGCTTAGAAGCAGCCACCCTTTAAAGAAAGCGTAATAGCTCACTAGTCGAGTCGGCCTGCGCGGAAGATGTAACGGGGCTCAAACCATGCACCGAAGCTACGGGTGTCATCTTTGATGACGCGGTAGAGGAGCGTTCTGTAAGCCTGTGAAGGTGAGTTGAGAAGCTTGCTGGAGGTATCAGAAGTGCGAATGCTGACATGAGTAACGACAATGCGAGTGAAAAACTCGCACGCCGAAAGACCAAGGTTTCCTGCGCAACGTTAATCGACGCAGGGTTAGTCGGTCCCTAAGGCGAGGCTGAAAAGCGTAGTCGATGGAAAACAGGTTAATATTCCTGTACTTCCAGTTATTGCGATGGAGGGACGGAGAAGGTTAGGCCAGCCTGGCGTTGGTTGTCCAGGTTTAAGGTGGTAGGCTGAAATCTTAGGCAAATCCGGGATTTCAAGGCCGAGAGCTGATGACGAGTTGCCTTCAGGCGACGAAGTGGTTGATACCATGCTTCCAAGAAAAGCTCCTAAGCTTCAGATAACTGGGAACCGTACCCCAAACCGACACAGGTGGTTAGGTAGAGAATACCAAGGCGCTTGAGAGAACTCGGGTGAAGGAACTAGGCAAAATGGCACCGTAACTTCGGGAGAAGGTGCGCCGGCGAGGGTGAAGGACTTGCTCCGTAAGCCCATGCCGGTCGAAGATACCAGGCCGCTGCGACTGTTTATTAAAAACACAGCACTCTGCAAACACGAAAGTGGACGTATAGGGTGTGACGCCTGCCCGGTGCCGGAAGGTTAATTGATGGGGTTAGCGCAAGCGAAGCTCTTGATCGAAGCCCCGGTAAACGGCGGCCGTAACTATAACGGTCCTAAGGTAGCGAAATTCCTTGTCGGGTAAGTTCCGACCTGCACGAATGGCGTAACGATGGCGGCGCTGTCTCCACCCGAGACTCAGTGAAATTGAAATCGCTGTGAAGATGCAGTGTATCCGCGGCTAGACGGAAAGACCCCGTGAACCTTTACTATAGCTTTGCACTGGACTTTGAATTTGCTTGTGTAGGATAGGTGGGAGGCTTTGAAGTGGGGACGCCAGTTCTCATGGAGCCATCCTTGAAATACCACCCTGGCAACTTTGAGGTTCTAACTCAGGTCCGTTATCCGGATCGAGGACAGTGTATGGTGGGTAGTTTGACTGGGGCGGTCTCCTCCCAAAGAGTAACGGAGGAGTACGAAGGTGCGCTCAGACCGGTCGGAAATCGGTCGTAGAGTATAAAGGCAAAAGCGCGCTTGACTGCGAGACAAACACGTCGAGCAGGTACGAAAGTAGGTCTTAGTGATCCGGTGGTTCTGTATGGAAGGGCCATCGCTCAACGGATAAAAGGTACTCCGGGGATAACAGGCTGATACCGCCCAAGAGTTCATATCGACGGCGGTGTTTGGCACCTCGATGTCGGCTCATCACATCCTGGGGCTGAAGCCGGTCCCAAGGGTATGGCTGTTCGCCATTTAAAGTGGTACGCGAGCTGGGTTTAGAACGTCGTGAGACAGTTCGGTCCCTATCTGCCGTGGACGTTTGAGATTTGAGAGGGGCTGCTCCTAGTACGAGAGGACCGGAGTGGACGAACCTCTGGTGTTCCGGTTGTCACGCCAGTGGCATTGCCGGGTAGCTATGTTCGGAAGAGATAACCGCTGAAAGCATCTAAGCGGGAAACTTGCCTCAAGATGAGATCTCACTGGGATCTTGAATCCCCTAAAGGGCCGTCGAAGACTACGACGTTGATAGGTTGGGTGTGTAAGCGCTGTGAGGCGTTGAGCTAACCAATACTAATTGCCCGTGAGGCTTGACCATATAACACCCAAGCAATTTGCTAGCGCAGATTGCGGTGGTGAAGACGAAACAACCGAAAGTTCGCAACATCACAAATATCGCATATCCGGATTCGCTGGGCTGTCCATCTGGACATTCTGGCAACAGAATTTCTTGACGACCATAGAGCATTGGAACCACCTGATCCCATCCCGAACTCAGCAGTGAAACGATGCATCGCCGATGGTAGTGTGGGGTTTCCCCATGTGAGAGTAGGTCATCGTCAAGATTCATTTCGCAAAACCCCTATCTGCACGTGCAGGTAGGGGTTTTGTCTTTAAGTAGGAACTACAGAGATTCGCAGGTACGTCCGAGGGACGGGCCAGCACACAGAATTTCTTGACGACCATAGAGCATTGGAACCACCTGATCCCATCCCGAACTCAGCAGTGAAACGATGCATCGCCGATGGTAGTGTGGGGCTTCCCCATGTGAGAGTAGGTCATCGTCAAGATTCAAATCCAAAGCCCCTGTCTGCGATGCAGACAGGGGCTTTGTCTTTCAGGCCCAAAAAACCCAGGGCTTGTGTGCGTCGCAATCAGGTCAGAACTGATAGCTGACCGTGGCACTGACATTGCGCTCTTCACCCATGTAGCAGTAGTTCAAGCTGGCACACGAAGTGATGTAGCTTTCATTGGTAAGGTTGTTGGCGTTCAAGCGCACATCCATCCCCCGCAGCCCGACCTTGCCCAGGTCATAGCCGATTGAGGCGTCGAACAGGGTATAGGAGGGCACCTTCATACTGTTTTCCGCATCCACCCAGCTGTACCCCACATACCGCACCCCACCACCCAAGCGCAGGCCATCCAGGGCCCCCTGGTGGAAGTTGTAGTCAGCCCAAAGCGAGAACATCTGTTTCGGTGCCTGGGTTGGCGAATTGCCCTTGTTATCCAGGTTGCCGGACACCAGGCTGGGCATCGACTTTGCGTACTCGATATCGGTAAAGGTATAGCCGCCCAGCAGCTTCAAGCTGTCGGTCAGTTGCACATGGGCCTCCAGTTCAAGCCCTTGTGAGCGAACTTGCCCTACAGGGCGATAGAAGTCCTCGTCAGGCTGCTTCGAGGCTAGGTTCTCTTGCTCGATGCGGAACACCGATGCGGTGAACAGATTGTCGCTACCCGGCGGCTGATACTTGATACCAGCCTCCCATTGAGTGCCCTCGGTCGGTGCCAGAGGGCGGCCTTGCTGATCGGACACGGTATTGGGGTTGAACGACTCCGAGTAGCTGACATAGGGCGCAATGCCATTCTCGAACAGGTAGAGCACCCCTGCGCGAGTAGTGAATCTGGAGCGCTGGTCACTGACTTTGATGTTGCTGTCGCGATTCTCCTCGGACACCTTTACCCAGTCCTGGCGCAGTCCCAACGAGAAGCGCCATTGGTCCAGCTCCACCAGGTCCTGCAGGTAAACGCCCGTTTGTTGCAGGCGCCGCTGGTAACGGTTCTCGCCCAGCACCTGAAGGTTGCCGTTGCCGTACTGCGGGTTGCCGGCGTCCAGCGGATCGACTGTGCCATAACGCCAGGCTACGTCGGCCTTGCGTCGCTGGTAGTCGGCGCCCAGCAGCAGGGTGTGTTTGGCGGCCCCGGTAAAGAATTCCGCCTGCAGCATGTTATCGATGATGTACGAATGCAGGCGTTCGTCGCCACCGGTATAGGCGCGGTTGAGGATATTGCTGTCGGCATCCGCCCAACCGGCGGAATACACCTGATCCATCGACACGTCGGAATCCTGGTAACGGAAGTTCTGGCGTGCCGTGAACACATCGTTGAAGCGATGCTCGAACTGGTAACTGAAGGACTGTTGGGTACGCTCGTAGTTGTCGATACCCGGCTCGCCTTCGAAGAAGTGGTCAGACAGGCGCAATCCGTTGCGCTTGTGCAGCATGCCATCTGCGGGGTTACCGCCGTGATAGCCGCCGTTGGGATCGTGTTGCAGGTAGGCCTGCAGGGTGAGTGAAGTGTCTTCGCTGAAGTCGATGCTGACGGCCGGCGCGATGGCGTAGCGTTCTTCCTTGTTGTGGTCGAACTGCGTATCGGAAGCATCCGCCAGGCCTGTCAGGCGATAAGCGATACGCTTGTGGTCATCCACGGGGCCGCTGAAATCGAAACCCATGCCACGCTGGCCTTGGGTACCGAGGGTGGCCTGGACTTGGTGGTAGGGGGTGAACAGCGGCTTCTTGGTGGTCAGTGCCACCAGGCCTCCTGGCGAGCTACGGCCATACAGTACTGAAGACGGTCCCTTGAGAATATCGATGCGCTCAAGGAAGTATGGGTCCACCTGCATGGTGCTGTAGGTCCCGTTGTCTCCCATCGACTTGAGCCCGTCCACGTAGATGTTGTCTACCGAGCCGTCGTTGAAGCCTCGCAGGGCTACATAATCATAACGGTGGGTCGCCCCATAGGGGTTGGTCAGTACCCCAGGTGTGTAGCGCATGGCTTGGGCAACGGTTTGTGAGCCTTGGTCGTCCATCTGCTGACGGGTAACCACCGAGACCGATTGTGATGTTTCTACCAGCGGCATGCTGGTCTTGGTCGCCACCTGGCTGTGGGTAGCGTTGTAACCCTCCATGCTGCCCAATGCATTGCCAAGGGTGAAGCTACGGACATCGGTGTCTGGCAATGACAATGCAGCGCCTTGGGGTTGTACCTGCAGCACGTAGCTGCGGCCGTTCTGGTTGACGGCTTCCAGGCCGCTGCCATTTAGCAACTGGCGCAGTGCCTGATCGGTAGAGTACAGCCCCTGCAGGCCGTTCGACTGCAAGCCTTGGGTGAGCTGGGGTGTGCTCGACAGGGTGATGCCAGCCTGGCGGGCGAACTCGTTGAGCACATCATCCAACTGACCTGCCGGGATCGCATAGCGGTGGCCCACCTGGGCCGTTTCAGCTGCTATGGAAAGTTGTGTTACGGCTGTCAGGCCCAAGACGGTGCCAAACAGGGCAGCCCGGACTGCTTTGCGTAAAAGCACTGAGTGCAAGACAGGTCGAAAATCATTCGCATTGAATGTGGGCATATGCACGGGAGCGGTAGGCATGTGGGGTCCGTTGAAGTGAGAGAGCAGGAGGTGTCGCTTACTGTCCTAGCCGGACCGACATTCAATACCCGTCAAAAAAGTTATTGGGGCCGCTACGCGCCCCATCGCCGGCAAGCCAGCTCCCACAGGTATTGCATAGCCCTAAGGCCTTGTGCGATCTCTGTTGGAGCTGGCTTGCCGGCGATGGGCTGCATAGCAGCCCTGAACGCAAAAGCCGCCGTCAGCTCAGGCCAGCCCCTCCACGCGCACCCACCAGCGTGTACGTTGGCGAAGCCGTACGGGTAGCGTCCGTGGTAGCAGCTGTAGCAGTTGCTCCGGGTCTTCGAGGCGGAATACACCCGACAGGCGCAAATCGGCAATGCCGTCGCTGCAGCCCAGATAACCATGGCGATAACGGCTGACCTGCGCAAGGAAGTCGAAAAGGCGCATGTTCCGGGTGACGATCAGGCCTTCTGTCCAGGCCATCGCATCCATGTCCACCTGCTCGAGCCGGTGTGTGCCTAACGCATCCAGACGCCAGTTCTGGCCGCTTTCGATCCATTGCAGCTGGCCATTGTCAGGCCGGTGTATCGCCACCCTGCCATGGCTGACACTGACCTGCGTGCAGTCGCTGTCCTGACGCGCCACAAAGCGTCCTTCGAACCCTTCCAGTAACGCGTCACGAGTTTCTACAAGCAAGGAACGCTGCGTGTTGCAGGCAATCATCACTTCCCCCTGCTTCAGGCGGACTAGGCGCTGCTGGTCATTGAAGGCCAGGTCGACGGTACTGCGGGTGTTGAGTTGCATCTGCGAGCCATCGGGAAGCGCAAAGCTGCGTCGTTCGCCCGTGCCGGTGGTGTAGTCTGATGTCCAGTCGTTGACCGCATCGAGGTCTTTTCCCAGCCATGCCGCCGTCCCTACCATGGCAACGCCGCCAAGCAGTTTCAGCGCCTGCCGACGATGCAGGCGGCGCTGGCTGGTCTCCAGGGTTTGCAAAGCCAGCCCGGCACCGGGTATGGCACGCAGGTCGAGGTCCTGATGCAGGTGAATTACTCGTTGCCAAGCCTGCTCGTGTTCGTGGTGGGCAGTGCGCCATTGCCTGCACTCTTGTTGCAGGGCAGGGGCATGCCCGCTCTCGCGCAGCCTCAGCATCAACTGGATGGCCTGCTTGACTGCTGTTGCGCCGGGCTGTGAAGCGGTCATTGCGTCAACACTCGTCGGCGTAGCGCAGCAAGTAGCAATGGTAGAGCGCGTCGGCGATATAGCGCTCCACGGTACGCACCGAGATCCCCATCTGGTCGGCGATCGCCTGGTGCTTCAGCCCCTCGCATTGGGCAAGCAGGAATGCACGACATACTTTGGGTTTCAGGCCTTCGAGCATGCGCGCGATGCGCTCCAGCAATTCCAGCAGCAGCTCACGGGTTTCGGCCGAAGGGGCCTGCGCTTCCGGCAACTGTGCCAGCGCCTCGAGATAGGCCCTGTGCAGTTCCTCGCGCCGCCAGTGGTCGATCACGAGCCCACGCGCAACCGTTCTCAGGAAAGCCCTGGGTGTGTTCAGTTGCAGATGTTCGCGACGTTGCAACAGGCGTACGAAGGTGTCCTGGGCCAGGTCTGCGGCATCGGCGGCGTTGCCCAGCTTGCTGCGTAGCCAGGCATGCAACCAGCCGTGGTGGTCACTGTAGAGCGTTTGCACGGAATCGTTGCTGGGCATGGGTGAGGGCGCTGCTATCAATGGACATGAATGATAATTAGTCTCATTGTTGGCGGTAGCCGATCAATTTGCAACCCAGCCGACTGCACCATGCGTGCAGTCACTACTCGCTAGCGCCCCAGTTGCGTATCCAGATACTTGCGGATTACCCGCGATGCGTTATTCAGGTGCCGTTCCAGCACGGCTACCGCTTCGTCCACCAGCTTGTCGCCAGCCGCATCCGCCAGTGCGTTGTGATCGTCCTGGGTGAGCTTGCCCAGGCCCATGGACGAAACATGAAACCGCAGGAAGCGTTCTTCCTCGTTCAGTTCGTCCTCGATCAGGCGCAGCAGTTTCTTGTTCGGCGCCTTGTTGTACAACGACATGTGGAACAGGCGATTGAGGCGGCCGATTTCAGCGTGACGGGTTTCGTTTTCCAGTTGCTGGATATACCCGCGGGCGCTGGCGATGTCGCTGGCATCGAGCAGCGGAATGGACTGGCGCAGCGCCTCGGTCTCGAGCAGCACGCGCAGGGCATAGGTGTCCACCGCGTCCTCGCCGATCAACGGCGCAACCACCGCACCCTTGTGCATTTCCACTTTCAGCAGCGATTGCGCCTCGAGCTGGCGCAGGGCCTCGCGCACGGGCATGCGGCTGACACCGAACAAGGTGGCGAGCTCTTGTTGTCTTACGGCAGTACCTGGAGGCAAGCGGCCATCAAGAATGGCACTGCGCAGGCGTTCTTCGATCACGCCACGGGCCTGGTGCGGCAACAGCTGCTCGCTGGCCAGCACATTGCTCAATTTGATTTTCTCGGCCACGCGACGTCTGCCTCAACGATGACTAAAGTTGGATCCAATGAAGCTAGTAACAGCTCTTGAGGGTGTCAAACCTGTACATCTAATGAGCAGGCGCCCCCAAAAGCGCGGCTATGGTGGATGAAGTCGAAGGGCAAAGGAAGCGGCCCACACAAGGTTATAACCAGAAAGTGTAGGTCGACTGAACGGCGGGTGCATGATTGCAGGATGCCATTGTCTTTTGCCGTTGCAGGCCGCACCATCGCTGCTTTCGACTGGCCTGAGCAGGGCTTGGCAGTGGCGAAATCCTGGATGCTCAAAACCGTTGTGCAACGTGTCGGCCTTGCTGCGCTGCTGGGCAGCCTGCTGCTGGGCGGCTTGCACGCGGATTGGGACTTTTCCCAGATCAGCCGCAAGTCGCAGGCCCTGTATGGCCCCTTGGGCGCCGGGCAGGGCCGTATCGATGCCTGGCAGAGCCTGATGGCTACGCAGAAGCAGGGGACGGAGCTTGAGCGATTGCAGGTGGTCAACCGCTTCTTCAACCAGCAATTGCGCTATGTAGAGGACATCGACCTGTGGCATGAGGTCGACTATTGGGCCACGCCAGTGCAGGCGCTGATCAAGGGTGCAGGGGACTGCGAGGACTACGCCATCGCCAAGTATTTCAGCCTGCGGCGCATGGGTATTCCCAGTGAAAAGCTGCGCATCACCTACGTAAAGGCGCTGCGGCAGAACCGGGCGCACATGGTCCTGACCTATTATTCAAGCCCACAGGCACAACCATTGGTGCTCGACAGCCTGATGGATGCCATCAAGCCGGCGAGCCAGCGTACCGACCTGCTGCCGGTGTACGCCTTCAATGGTGAGGGATTGTGGCTGACGGGCGCCGCAGGCAACAAGAAGGTCGGCGATACCAAGCGGTTATCACGCTGGCAGGATTTGCTGAAGAAAATGCAGGCCGAAGGGTTCCCGGCCGAGCCGGTTTACTGAAGGAGCACAGATGTCACTGTTCAAACAATTGCTGTTGGCCATTTGCCTGTTCCTGGTGGTCGCCTTCAGTGGCAGTTTCATGGTCAGCCTGGAAAGCTCGCGCAGCCAGTACGTCAACCAGTTGCGCTCGCACGCCCAGGATGCGGCGACAGCGCTGGCGCTGTCGCTGACGCCGAATATCGATGATCCGGCGATGGTCGAGCTGATGGTCAGTTCGATCTTCGACAGTGGTTACTACTCAAGCATCAAGGTTGTCGACCTAGGCTCCAATGCTGTGCTGGTAGAGCGCCATGACGAGCCGGACCCCGGCGGTGTACCGCGCTGGTTCGTGGGCCTGATCGGCCTGGAGGCTGCCGGCGGCGACGCCATCGTCAGCCGTGGCTGGCAGCAGGCTGCGCGCGTTGAGGTGATCAGCCACCCGATGTTCGCCATTGCCAAGCTCTGGCAAAGCGCCCTGGGCAGCCTGGGTTGGCTGCTGCTGTGTGGCGCGGCCAGTGCGGTACTCGGCGCCTTGCTCCTGCGTCGCCAGTTGCGGCCGCTGGACTACATGGTCGAGCAGTCCCACGCCATTGCCCGCCGCGAATTCCTCAGCCTGCCCGAGTTGCCGCGCACACCGGAGCTGCGTCGGGTAGTGCAGGCGATGAACCAGATGGTCGAGAAGCTCAAGGCACTGTTCACCGAGCAGGCCGAGCGCAGCGAGCGGCTGCGTGCCGAGTCTTACCAGGACAGCCTGACCGGGCTCTCCAACCGCCGTTATTTCGAGATGCAGTTGAACATGCGTGTGAGCAACCTGGAAGAAGCGCGCGCCGGTTACCTGCTGTTGCTGCGGGTCCAGGGGTTGGCGGGGTTGAACGCCCGTCTTGGCGGCCAGCGTACCGACCAGTTGCTACAGGCTGTGGGTGAGCAGTTGCGTCGCACCTGTGCCAGCTATCCGGAAACCAACGATCTGATTTCCCGTAGCCGCGGGGGCGAGTTTGCCGTGTTGGCGCCGGGCATGGTGCATGAGGAGGCGGTACAGCTTGCCCAGGCCTTGGAAGCAACGCTGCACAGTCTGCACGAAACAGGCGCCAGTGATATCGACCCGGTGGCTTGTATCGGCCTGGCGCCGTTCAGCCCCGGTGATTCACCACAGGCATTGCTGAAGCTTGCCGACGAGGCGCTGGCGCGCGCCGAGAACCAGCCAACACCGGGTTGGGTATGCCTTGAGCAAGGTGTGGCTGCAGTTGCTGCGGATAGCCAGCATGTCTGGCATGAGCGGCTGGACCAGGCGTTCAACAATGGGCATTTCGAACTGTTCTTCCAGCCAGTGGTAGATTGCGCTTCTGTGCAACGGGTATTGCACCACAAGGTGATTTCGCGTTTGCAGGATGGCCATGGCGAGGCGCTGCCGGCAGGTCGCTTCCTGCCCTGGCTGGAGCGCTTCGGCTGGATGCCGCGGCTTGATGTGCTGGTGTTGGAGAAGGTGCTGGCGCACCTTCGAGGGCATGAACAGGTGTTGGCGCTGAACCTGTCCGCCGCCACCCTGGCCGACCCCAAGGCCCTCCAGCGTGTCTTCGAGCTTCTGGGCCAGAACACGGCGCTTGGCCCGCGGCTGGTTTTCGAAATTGGCGAGGAACAGTTGCCTGAGCAGGCGGTTCTGGAACAACTCACCCGGCGCCTGCACGCGCTTGGCTTCGGCTTGGCGCTGCAACGCTTTGGTGGGCGTTTCAGCATGATCGGCAACCTGGCGCACCTGGGCCTGGCATACCTGAAGATCGATGGCAGCTACATCCGTAACATTGACCAAGAGCAGCACAAGCGGCTGTTCATCGAGGCGGTCCAGCGTGCCGCACACAGTATCGACCTGCCGCTGATTGCCGAGCGGGTCGAGACGGAAGGTGAGCGGTTGGTGTTGCGGGAGATGGGTGTAGGCGGGATTCAGGGGCAGTTGGTTGGTGAGCCTGCCCCCTGGCGCTGAGGGTATGCGGTCCCTTGCAGGAGCGGCCTTGTGTCGCGAAAGGGCCGCACAGCGGCCCCAGGATTTCAGCAAAGACGCATAAATAGCTGGGGCTGCTGTGCAGCCCTTTCGCGACACAAGGCCGCTCCTACAGCGAACACGGTAGGAATGGCGGTCAACGCTCGCGCAACGCCTCCGAACGCGCCTTCATTATCGGCTTGAGCAGGTAGCTCATGATGGTCTTCTTGCCGGTCATGATATCGACCGTCGCCACCATCCCCGGAATGATCAGCAGCGGCTTCTCGTCAGTGCCCAGGTGGCTGCGGTCGGTGCGCAGCTTGATCAGGTAATAGGTGGTCTTCTTGTCTTCATCGGTGATGGTGTCGGCACCGATCTGCTCCAGCTTGGCCTTCAGCCCGCCGTAGATGGTGTAGTCATAGGCCGTGAACTTGACCGTCGCTTCCTGACCAGGGTGCAGGAAGGCGATGTCCTTGGGCAGGATCTTCGCCTCGATAACCAGTGAGTCGTCCAGCGGCACGATTTCTATGATATCGCTGCCCGGCTGGATCACCCCGCCAATGGTATTCACCAGCAGTTGCTTGACGATACCGCGTACCGGCGAAGTAACCATGGTACGGTGCACGCGATCATCCAGCGCCTTGCTGGTCGCCGTGGCTTTGTTCAGCTCTGTGCGCGCTTCGTTCAGCTGGGTCAGCGCTTCGCTACGGAATTTGCCACGGGTCTCTTCGATCTTGCTTTGCACCTCGCGAATGGCCGCCTCGGCACGCGGGATAGCCAGCGCTGTGGAGTCCAGCTGACCGCGGTTCTCCACCTCGGCACGACGCAGGCGCAGCACTTCAACCTGCGAGATTGCGCCGGTTGCCACCAGTGGCTCGGACATGCTGATCTCTTTACGCAACAGTTCCAGGCTGTTGGCGTACTGGGCGCGCTTTGAACTGAACTCGCGCAGCTCCTGCTGGCGCTGGACCAGTTGTTGCTGCAAGCCACCAATCTCGTCCTGCAGTTGCTGGCGCCGGCTCTGGTACAGCGACTCTTCGCTTGCTGCCTGGCTTGGCGCGGCCTTGCGCAGTTCCTCATCGATCTTCAACGGGGTGTCGCCCACTTCGGCACTCAGGCGCTCGACGCGCAAAGCCATGGCCAGGCGGTCGGCCTCGGTTTCACCCACGTTGGAGGCGAATCGGGTTTCATCCAGGCGCAGCAATGGCTGGCCCACTTCGACAATCTGCCCTTCCTTGGCGAAGATCTCGGCGACTATGCCCCCCTCCAGGTTCTGAATCTTCTGCACCTTGGACGACGGAATGGCCTTGCCTTCACCCCGCGTAACTTCGTCGATGGGCGCGACGCTGGCCCACACGATCAGGAACACGAAGAACAGGATTACGCCCCAGATGGTCAGCCGCACGACTCGCGGCGCATCCTCGATCAGGGCCTTGTTGACCTCTGGCAGCGGCTGCCCGCCCAGTGAATCGGACCCTTTGAAATAGCGCCGCAGGCCTTCCTTGAATTGCCCTACATCCAGCTTATGCAACACTGATCTGCCCCTTCTTCAGCGCATCCATGACCGCGGCTTTCGGGCCGTCGGCGACAATCTGCCCGCGATCGATCACGATCAGTCGGTCCACCAGTGACAGCAGCGAGGCACGGTGAGTGACCAGCAGCACCGTCTTGCCTTCCACTACCGCCTGCAGCCGCTGCTTGAGGCGTTCTTCGCCGGTGTTGTCCATGGCGCTGGTCGGTTCGTCCAGCAGCAGGATCTGCGGGTTGAGCAACAGCGCGCGGCCCAGGGCGACGTTCTGTCGCTGGCCGCCGGACAGGTTCTGCCCGCGCTCACCCACCTGCAGCTCGTAGCCGTCCGGGTGCAACCGGGCGAATTCATGTACGCCTGCCAGTTCGGCAGCCTGCAGGATCAACTCATCCTCGATGTAGCGGGCCCCGCTGACCAGGTTATCGCGCAGGGTACCGGCCAGCAGCTGAATGTCCTGCGGCACGTAGCCGATGTTGTGGCGCAGTTCGCTGACGTCGATCTGGCGAATGTCCACGCCGTCGACCAGCAGCGAGCCGCCGTCGGCCTCGTACAGGCCGACGATGAGCTTGGCCAACGAGCTCTTGCCCGAGCCACTGCGGCCGATAATACCCACCTTCTCGCCGGGACGGATGGTGAGGTTGATGTTCTTCAGGGCCTGGTTCTGTTGGTTCGGATAGGTGAAATCGACCCCGCGGAACTCGACGCTGCCCTGCAGCACCTTGCGGCTCAGTGGGCGTTCTTCGAAGTTGCGCTCTTGCGGTAGTTCCATCATGTGGTCGGTGGAGACCATGGTCACCTTGGCTTGCTGATAGCGGGCGAGCAGGCCGTTGAGCTGGCCCAGCGGCCCGAGGGCGCGGCCGCTGAGCATGTAGCAGGCTACCAGGCCGCCCATGCTCAGGTTGCCGTCGATGATCAGGTATACGCCGACACAGATCATTGCCACGCCTGCGAGTTGCTGGATCAGCAGGGTGATGTTCATCGCCAGGCTAGACAGCACTTTCACCCGCAGTTCAAGGCGGCTGAGGGTACCGAGGGTCTGCTCCCACATGTACTGGCGTTCGCTTTCGGCGTTGTTGACCTTTACCGCATCCAGGCCGGCAAGGGTCTCGATCAGGCTGGACTGGCGCTCCGAAGCCAGGGCCATGGTCCGTTCCATCGTCGCCATCAGTGGCCGTTGCAGTGCATAACCGATGCCCAGGGCCAGCGGGAAGGCGATGATCGGTATCCACACCAGATGCCCGCCAATGATGGCGATGACGATCAGGATAAGCACGGTGAAGGGCAGGTCGATCAGGCTGGTCAGGGTCAGCGAGGCGAGGAAGTCCCGCAGGCCCTGGAACTCATGAATGTTCTGGGCAAAGCTGCCGACCCTGGCAGGGCGGTACTTCATCGACATGCCGACGATACGTTCGAACAGCGTTGCCGAAATGATCAGGTCGGTCTTCTTGCCGGCCAGGTCCAGGCACAAGCCGCGCAGGCCCTTGAGGATCAGGTCGAAGATGTAGGCGCCGGCGATGCCGACGGCCAGTACCCAGAGGGTCGAGGTGGCCTGGTTGGGTACCACCCGGTCATATACGTTCATCACGAACAGTGGCGCGGCCAGGGCGATCAGGTTGATCACCAGGCTGGCGGCGATGGCGTCGATATACAGCCATTTGCTGCGCAGCAAGGTATCGCGGAACCACGACTTCGCCCGCGGGATGAGGTTGCCGTGGTTGACGTCGAACTTGTGCTGCGGCTGGGCAAAGAATACCCGGCCACTGTAATCGCTCTGCAGGGCTTCGCGGCTGACATGCACCTCGCCGCCATCGCTCTCGCTAAGCAACAGGCGTGCGGTGTCTTCGTTCTCCCAGCCCAGCAGGACGGCGCTGCGACCTTCCTTGAGCAGCAACATGGCTGGCATGGCGATGCTCGGGATCTGCTCCAGCTTACGCTGCAGCAGGCGCCCCTGCAGCCCGGCCCTGGCGGCAGCGCGGGGCAGCAACTCGGGGCTCAGGCGCTGGGCCGGCAACGGCAGGCCGGTGGTCAGCATGACCCGGCTTGCTGGTTTCTGGTGCAGGACACACAGGCTCAACAGACTATCCAGCAGGGGATCGTCATGCTGACTGCGTGGATCGTGGCTGAGTTGGACTCGACTGACTTCGGATTCCACGCGGCGCTCTCTTCATCCTTGTGGTGAGTGGGGTGGGTGTGCCGCCGTTCAGGCTGGCTCACCCGTGCTGCCAGGCAGTGGTCATGAGGCTACGGCACCCTGGCGCTTGGGCAACCGGCTAATGGTCGCCTTGAATCGGTATTGAGTAAACAGTTCTGCGGTCTTCATTCCTGGCAGACGGTGCTGGGTGGTGGATGTTTCATTTTTGATCCAGTCAGCATCCAGGTCGAATCAGTTTTCAGCATAGCCTGCCATCCAGCTGGCGACAGAGGTGTTGCGGTATTGCTCTGCACCATTGTCAAGAAACAGGCGCTGATTTGTTGACGAACTTGCGCGACTAATTAGGCAAAATTCATCTATTAGCAAAGCGTTCTCTGACAAGCCTGGTCTATACAACGGTAACGCTTTCTTATATTCGGGCTGGCAGTATTTACGCTGTGGTTCGCTATCTCTTTGATCTGCGGCAAATTGACACCCTTATTGTGCAACTGTACTGGCTACTGACAGCCGCGAACTGTCACAAGGCCCAGGTTCTGCGTGGCCTCCAGTCACCGTCTGGCTCCCTTTAGGCAAGGTTTGTGCTTCTGAAAAAGCTATTATTTGAGCGAGCGGAAGGTGATTTGGAAATTGACGCTCGAATTTTGACAATTGCCGATGAAAGGGTGTCCTGACCCATCCGATACCATCACCTAAGCGCCGAGAAAGATGCTCTAAATGTCGCGGTGAGCGCGCTTTAGGTGATGTATGGCACTTGTCCCTAAAAAGCACATGGTTAATATGCGAATATCAATGTGACATTACATTGCCGATTGTTTAGGATGGCAGAATGCGGGTCAATAGTTTGGCATTCAGTCGAGCCTAATAAGTCATAGACGGAATATTGACGCCGGTAAGCGTCGAAAGATCATCAACATAGTTCCGCCTGAAGTGGTCTGCGAGTGCCGCTCTGGCAGGGAAGTACCTATCGGGTCACACGGAGAGTCCAATGAGCAGCGTTGTAGCCATCGTCAAAAGTATTGTTGGCCAGGTTATTGCGGTATCCCCTGAGGGCATTCGGCGTGTTCTGATCGAAGGGGACCGCCTGCTGGTCGGTGAGGAAGTGCTCACTGGCCCAGGCGGTGCAATTACTTTGGAACTGGCCGATGGCCGTTTGCTGGATCTGGGTCGAGACAGCCAGTGGAGCGCTGATGCGCCGGACAGCAGCACCGACCTGAGTCAGGCTACCGCGCAGGCCGCGCCGTCGGTGGAAGAGCTGCAACAGGCGATCGCTGCCGGTGTCGACCCGACTACCGAACTTGAGGCTACTGCGGCTGGCCCGTCGTCGTCGGGCGGTGGTGGCGCACTTGGCGGTGGCCACAGCTTTGTCATGCTCGAAGAAACCGCAGGCCGGGTCGACCCTACCGTCGGCTTTCCGACTGATGGGCTGGGCTTTGCTGCCGTGCTCGATGGCGAAGAGGTTGGCGTGCTGGATACCACCAGCAACAACCAGTTGACTACACCGACGACCGACACCAACGTTTCTACTGACCTGGTTCTTGACGCTACCTCTTCCATCAGCGAGGCGGGTGGCGTAATCGTTTATACCGCTACAGTTGGCCAGGCGCCGGCCACAAACCTGTTGGTCACCCTGTCCAACGGTGCCGTGATTGTGATTCCGGCCGGGCAGACCACTGGTAGCGTAAACGTCGTGGTCCCCGCGAACGATACCCCCTATATCGACGGTGGCCAGATTTCGGCGACCGTAACGGGCACCACCGGGGGCAGCGGGCTGACAGTGATTGTGCCGCAAACACCAGCGGTTACTCAGGTTACCGATACCGTCGACACCACCACTGCGACCCTGACGGCCACTCCGTCGGTGACTGAAGGCGGCGTGATCACCTACACCGTAACCCTGAGCAACCCTGCCCAGACCCCGGTGACCGTGACCCTGTCCAACGGCCAGACCATCACTGTCGAAGCTGGCAAGACCCAGGGCAGCGTTGACTTCGAGACCCCGGCGAACGACGTCTATAACAACGGCTCGACTGTCAGCACCACGATTACCGGTGCGACCGGCGGCAATTTCGAACAGCTGACGCCGAACCCGACCCCGGCCCAGACCACGATCAACGACTCGGTCGATACCACCACCGCGACCCTGACGGCCACTCCGTCGGTGACCGAAGGCGGCGTGATCACCTACACCGTAACCCTGAGCAACCCGGCCCAGACTCCGGTGACCGTGACTCTGTCCAACGGCCAGACCATCACCGTCGAAGCCGGCAAGACCCAGGGCAGTGTCGACTTCGAGACCCCGGCGAACGACGTCTACAACAACGGCTCGACCGTCAGCACCACGATTACCGGTGCGACCGGTGGCAACTTCGAGCAGTTGGTCCCGAACCCGACCCCGGCCCAGACCACGATCAATGACTCGGTCGACACCACCACTGCGACCCTGACGGCCACTCCGTCGGTGACCGAAGGCGGGGTGATCACCTACACCGTGACCCTGAGCAACCCTGCTCAGACCCCGGTAACCGTGACCCTGTCCAACGGCCAGACCATCACCGTGGAAGCTGGCAAGACCCAGGGCAGCGTCGACTTCGAGACCCCGGCCAACGACGTCTATAACAACGGCTCGACTGTCAGCACCACGATTACCGGTGCGACCGGCGGCAACTTCGAACAGCTGACGCCGAACCCGACCCCGGCCCAGACCACGATCAACGACTCGGTCGACACCACCACTGCGACCCTGACCGCTTCGCCAAGCGTCACTGAAGGCGGCGTGATCACCTACACCGTGACCCTGAGCAACCCGGCCCAGACCCCGGTGACCGTGACCTTGTCCAACGGCCAGACCATCACCGTTGAAGCTGGCAAGACCCAGGGCAGCGTTGACTTCGAGACGCCGGCGAACGACGTCTACAACAACGGCTCGACCGTTAGCGTAACCATCGAGAGCGCCACCGGCGGCAACTTCGAGCAACTGACGCCGAACCCGACCCCGGCGCAGACCACGATCAACGACTCGGTCGACACCACCACCGCGACCCTGACGGCGAGCCCGTCGGTGACCGAAGGCGGTGTGATCACCTACACCGTGACCCTGAGCAACCCTGCCCAGACGCCGGTGACTGTGACCTTGTCCAATGGGCAGGTAATCACCATCGAGGCTGGCAAGACTCAGGGCAGCGTCGACTTCCAGACCCCGGCGAATGACGTCTACAACAACGGTTCTACCGTCAGCACAACGATCACCGGCGCTAACGGCGGCAACTTCGAGCAACTGACGCCGAACCCAACCCCGGCTCAGACCACGATCAACGACTCGGTCGATAACACCACTGCGACCCTGACTGCATCGCCAAGCGTCACTGAAGGTGGCGTGATCACCTACACCGTGACCCTGAGCAACCCTGCCCAGACTCCGGTGACCGTGACCTTGTCCAACGGCCAGACTATCACCGTTGAGGCGGGCAAGACCCAGGGCAGCGTTGATTTCCAGACCCAGGCTAACGACGTCTACAACAACGGTTCGACCGTCAGTGTCACCATCGAAAACGCCACTGGCGGTAACTTCGAGCAACTGACGCCGAACCCAACCCCGGCTCAGACCACGATCAACGACTCGGTCGATAACACCACTGCGACCCTGACTGCATCGCCGAGCGTGACCGAAGGTGGCGTAATTACCTACACCGTGACCCTGAGCAACCCTGCCCAGACTCCGGTAACCGTGACCCTGTCCAACGGCCAGACCATCACCGTTGAAGCGGGCAAAACCCAGGGCAGCGTCGACTTCCAGACCCCGGCGAACGACGTCTACAACAATGGCTCTACCGTCAGCGTCACCATCGAGAACGCCACGGGCGGTAACTTCGAGCAACTGACCCCGAATCCGACTCCAGCTCAGACCACGATCAATGACTCGGTCGATAACACCACTGCGACACTGACTGCATCGCCGAGCGTGACCGAAGGTGGCGTAATCACCTACACCGTGACCCTGAGCAACCCTGCCCAGACTCCGGTGGCCGTGACCCTGTCCAACGGCCAGACCATCACCGTTGAAGCCGGCAAAACCCAGGGCAGCATTGATTTCCAGACCCCGGCGAACGACGTCTACAACAACGGCTCGACCGTCAGCGTAACCATCGAGAATGCCACGGGCGGTAACTTCGAGCAGCTGACCCCGAATCCGACTCCAGCTTCGACTGTCATCAGTGACAGTATCGATACCGTCACCGTAAGCATCGTCAGCAATGGCAATGTGACCGAAGACCAGCAGCCTTCCTTTACTGTGAAAGTAAGCCAGGCGCTGGATCGTCCATTGACCGTAACCCTGTCGAATGGCGACACCGTGACGATCGAAGCCGGTAAGACCGAAGTCGAGTACAAGACTCCGGCTCAGGGCGATGACGTCTATCTCGATGCTGGCTCTATTACCCTCAGCGTTACCGACGCAACAGTTCCGGGCGCCACCTTCGAGAAGCTGGCCTTGGGTGGCCCGGCCACCGTTGAGATCTCGGACACTATCAGTGAAGTGGTGGCCAAGCTGACCGCCACTCCTTCGGTCACCGAAGGCGGTGAGATCACCTACACCATTACCCTGACCAACAAAGACGGCCTGCCGATCAACAACCATTCGGAGCTGTACTTCAAGCTGACCGATGGCACGACGGTCGTTGTGGCCGCCAATAGCACCACCGGCTCGGCCACTGCAACCGCGCCGGATAACGTCTATGTCGGCGCTAACGAGCCAGTGGTCAATGCCATCGACGCCGTCAGTGGCGCGGATGCGTGGAAGTTCGAAAACCTGAACCTGGACAAGACTCCGGTCAGCACTCAGGTCACTGACGAGCCAGGTACTCCCGGTAACCCAGGCGGCACCAACGAAGGCGACATCGTCAAGGTCACCATTACGGCTGACCAGGTATCGGTCGCCGAGAACGTCAAACCGACGTTCACCGTGCACATCAACACCGCACTGGCCCACGACCTGGTCGTGACCCTGAGCAACAACTCCCAGGTCATCATCAAGGCTGGCGAGACGAGCGCACCATACGAGCACCCTGCACAGGGCGATGACGTTTACCAGGATGCCGGTGAGATCAGCCTGGGCATCAAGTCGGCGGTGGACGCCACTGGCGCTACCTTCGAGAACCTGCAGTTGGGCGGTGATGCCTCGGTCAAAGTGACCGACACCATCGACGAGGTAGTGGCCAAGCTGACCGCGACGCCTTCGGTGACTGAGGGCGGCGAGATCACCTACACCATCACCCTGACCAACAAAGACGGCCTGCCGATCAACAACCATTCGGAGCTGTACTTCAAGCTGACCGATGGCACCACGGTCGTTGTGGCTGCCAACAGCACCAGCGGTTCGGCCACTGTAACCGCACCGGATAACGTTTATGTCGGTACAAACCAGCCGGTGGTCAATGCCATCGACGCCGTCAGTGGCGCGGATGCGTGGAAGTTCGAAAACCTGAACCTGGACAAGACTCCGGTCAGCACTCAGGTCACTGACGAGCCAGGTACTCCCGGTAACCCAGGCGGCACCAACGAAGGCGACATCGTCAAGGTCACCATTACGGCTGACCAGGTATCGGTCGCCGAGAACGTCAAACCGACGTTCACCGTGCACATCAACACCGCACTGGCCCACGACCTGGTCGTGACCCTGAGCAACAACTCCCAGGTCATCATCAAGGCTGGCGAGACGAGCGCACCATACGAGCACCCTGCACAGGGCGATGACGTTTACCAGGATGCCGGTGAGATCAGCCTGGGCATCAAGTCGGCGGTGGACGCCACTGGCGCTACCTTCGAGAACCTGCAGTTGGGCGGTGATGCCTCGGTCAAAGTGACCGACACCATCGACGAGGTAGTGGCCAAGCTGACCGCGACGCCTTCGGTGACTGAGGGCGGCGAGATCACCTACACCATCACCCTGACCAACAAAGACGGCCTGCCGATCAACAACCATTCGGAGCTGTACTTCAAGCTGACCGATGGCACCACGGTCGTTGTGGCTGCCAACAGCACCAGCGGTTCGGCCACTGTAACCGCACCGGATAACGTTTATGTCGGTACAAACCAGCCGGTGGTCAATGCCATCGATGCCGTCAGCGGCGCGGATGCGTGGAAGTTTGAAAACCTGAACCTGGACAAATCCCCGGTCAGCACCCAGGTCACCGACGAGCCAGGCACCCCAGGCAACGAAGGCGATCTGGTCAAGGTCACCATCACCGCCGATCAGACTTCGGTGGCGGAAAACGTCAAACCGACCTTCACCGTGCACGTGAACCAGCCACTGGCCCACGACCTGGTCGTGACCCTGAGCAACAACGCCCAAGTCACCATCAAGGCGGGTGAAACCAGCGCGCCTTACGAGCACGCTGCACAGGGTGACGACGTTTACAATGACGCTGGCCAGATCAGCCTGGGCATCAACTCGGCTGTAGACGCCACCGGCGCTACCTTCGAGAACCTGCAGTTGGGCGGTGCGGCTACTGTTCAAGTGACCGACACCACCGACGAAGTCGTGGCCAAGTTGACCGCGACCCCTTCGGTGACCGAAGGCGGTGAGATCACCTACACCATCACGCTGACCAACAAAGACGGTCTGCCGATCAACAATCACGGCGCCCTGACTTTCACGCTGAGCGACGGCAAAACCGTTATCACCGTGCCGGCCAATGGCGCTACCGGTTCGATCACTGTCACCGCTCCAGACAACGTTTACGTCGGTACCAACCCTGCAGTGGTTAACTCCATCGCGACTGTTGCTGGCGCTGATGTCGGCAAGTTCGAACAGCTCACCCTGGACAAGACGCCGGTCAGCACCACCGTTACCGACGAGCCAGGCACTCCAGGCAACCCAGGCGGCAACAACGAAGGCGACATCGTCAAGGTCACCATCGAAGCCAACGAAACGTCGGTTCTCGAGAACGAGAAGCCGACCTTCACCGTCAAGATCAACACCGTGCTGGACCACGACCTGATCGTGACCCTGAGCAACGATGCCAAGGTCACCATCAAGGCCGGCGACACCAGTGCGCAGTACACCCACGCTGAACAAGGTGACGACGTTTACAAAGACGCCGGCGAAATCAGCCTGGGCCTCAAGTCGGCCGTTGATGCCACGGGTGCGACCTTCGAGAACCTGCAGCTGGGTGATCCAGCGTCGGTCAAAGTCGAAGACACCACCAGCGAAGTGATCGCCAAGCTGACTGCGACCTCTTCGGTAACCGAAGGCGGCGAGATCACCTACACCATCACGCTGACCAACAAAGATGGTCTGCCGATCAACAACCACGCGCCGCTGTACTTCAAGCTGGCCGACGGCACCAACATTGTGGTCGCGGCCAACAGCACCACCGGTTCGACCACTGTCGCCGCCCCGGACAACGTCTACACCGGTACCAATCCGCCTGTGGTCAACGCCATTGCATCGGTCAGCGGTGCTGACGAGTGGAAGTTCGAACAGTTGACCCTGGACAAGACCGAGGTCAAGACCCAGGTTACCGACGAGCCGGGTACTCCGGGCAACGAAGGCGACATCGTCAAGGTCACCATCGAAGCCAACGAAACGTCGGTTCTCGAGAACGAGAAGCCGACCTTCACCGTCAAGATCAACACCGTGCTGGACCACGACCTGATCGTGACCCTGAGCAACGATGCCAAGGTCACCATCAAGGCCGGCGACACCAGTGCGCAGTACACCCACGCTGAACAAGGTGACGACGTTTACAAAGACGCCGGCGAAATCAGCCTGGGCCTCAAGTCGGCCGTTGATGCCACGGGTGCGACCTTCGAGAACCTGCAGCTGGGTGATCCAGCGTCGGTCAAAGTCGAAGACACCACCAGCGAAGTGATCGCCAAGCTGACTGCGACCTCTTCGGTAACCGAAGGCGGCGAGATCACCTACACCATCACGCTGACCAACAAAGATGGTCT
The DNA here is from genome assembly GCF_030263955.1 of Pseudomonas sp. M2(2023). Lineage (NCBI taxonomy): Bacteria > Pseudomonadati > Pseudomonadota > Gammaproteobacteria > Pseudomonadales > Pseudomonadaceae > Pseudomonas > Pseudomonas sp. M2(2023). Next base: position 5,457,029 of record NZ_CP127114.1, on the reverse strand, counting down.
GCCGATCAACAACCACGCGCCGCTGTACTTCAAGCTGGCCGACGGCACCAACATTGTGGTCGCGGCCAACAGCACCACCGGTTCGACCACTGTCGCCGCCCCGGACAACGTCTACACCGGTACCAATCCGCCTGTGGTCAACGCCATTGCATCGGTCAGCGGTGCTGACGAGTGGAAGTTCGAACAGTTGACCCTGGACAAGACCGAGGTCAAGACCCAGGTTACCGACGAGCCGGGTACTCCGGGCAACGAAGGCGACATCGTCAAGGTCACCATCGAAGCCAACGAAACGTCGGTTCTCGAGAACGAGAAGCCGACCTTCACCGTCAAGATCAACACCGTGCTGGACCACGACCTGATCGTGACCCTGAGCAACGATGCCAAGGTCACCATCAAGGCCGGCGACACCAGTGCGCAGTACACCCACGCTGAACAAGGTGACGACGTTTACAAAGACGCCGGCGAAATCAGCCTGGGCCTCAAGTCGGCCGTTGATGCCACGGGTGCGACCTTCGAGAACCTGCAGCTGGGTGATCCAGCGTCGGTCAAAGTCGAAGACACCACCAGCGAAGTGATCGCCAAGCTGACTGCGACCTCTTCGGTAACCGAAGGCGGCGAGATCACCTACACCATCACGCTGACCAACAAAGATGGTCTGCCGATCAACAACCACGCGCCGCTGTACTTCAAGCTGGCCGACGGCACCAACATTGTGGTCGCGGCCAACAGCACCACCGGTTCGACCACTGTCGCCGCCCCGGACAACGTCTACACCGGTACCAATCCGCCTGTGGTCAACGCCATTGCATCGGTCAGCGGTGCTGACGAGTGGAAGTTCGAACAGTTGACCCTGGACAAGACCGAGGTCAAGACCCAGGTTACCGACGAGCCGGGTACTCCGGGCAACGAAGGCGACATCGTCAAGGTCACCATCGAAGCCAACGAAACGTCGGTTCTCGAGAACGAGAAGCCGACCTTCACCGTCAAGATCAACACCGTGCTGGACCACGACCTGATCGTGACCCTGAGCAACGATGCCAAGGTCACCATCAAGGCCGGCGACACCAGTGCGCAGTACACCCACGCTGAACAAGGTGACGACGTTTACAAAGACGCCGGCGAAATCAGCCTGGGCCTCAAGTCGGCCGTTGATGCCACGGGTGCGACCTTCGAGAACCTGCAGCTGGGTGATCCAGCGTCGGTCAAAGTCGAAGACACCACCAGCGAAGTGATCGCCAAGCTGACTGCGACCTCTTCGGTAACCGAAGGCGGCGAGATCACCTACACCATCACGCTGACCAACAAAGATGGTCTGCCGATCAACAACCACGCGCCGCTGTACTTCAAGCTGGCCGACGGCACCAACATTGTGGTCGCGGCCAACAGCACCACCGGTTCGACCACTGTCGCCGCCCCGGACAACGTCTACACCGGTACCAATCCGCCTGTGGTCAACGCCATTGCATCGGTCAGCGGTGCTGACGAGTGGAAGTTCGAACAGTTGACCCTGGACAAGACCGAGGTCAAGACCCAGGTTACCGACGAGCCGGGTACTCCGGGCAACGAAGGCGACATCGTCAAGGTCACCATCGAAGCCAACGAAACGTCGGTTCTCGAGAACGAGAAGCCGACCTTCACCGTCAAGATCAACACCGTGCTGGACCACGACCTGATCGTGACCCTGAGCAACGATGCCAAGGTCACCATCAAGGCCGGCGACACCAGTGCGCAGTACACCCACGCTGAACAAGGTGACGACGTTTACAAAGACGCCGGCGAAATCAGCCTGGGCCTCAAGTCGGCCGTTGATGCCACGGGTGCGACCTTCGAGAACCTGCAGCTGGGTGATCCAGCGTCGGTCAAAGTCGAAGACACCACCAGCGAAGTGATCGCCAAGCTGACTGCGACCTCTTCGGTAACCGAAGGCGGCGAGATCACCTACACCATCACGCTGACCAACAAAGATGGTCTGCCGATCAACAACCACGCGCCGCTGTACTTCAAGCTGGCCGACGGCACCAACATTGTGGTCGCGGCCAACAGCACCACCGGTTCGACCACTGTCGCCGCCCCGGACAACGTCTACACCGGTACCAATCCGCCTGTGGTCAACGCCATTGCATCGGTCAGCGGTGCTGACGAGTGGAAGTTCGAACAGTTGACCCTGGACAAGACCGAGGTCAAGACCCAGGTTACCGACGAGCCGGGTACTCCGGGCAACGAAGGCGACATCGTCAAGGTCACCATCGAAGCCAACGAAACGTCGGTTCTCGAGAACGAGAAGCCGACCTTCACCGTCAAGATCAACACCGTGCTGGACCACGACCTGATCGTGACCCTGAGCAACGATGCCAAGGTCACCATCAAGGCCGGCGACACCAGTGCGCAGTACACCCACGCTGAACAAGGTGACGACGTTTACAAAGACGCCGGCGAAATCAGCCTGGGCCTCAAGTCGGCCGTTGATGCCACGGGTGCGACCTTCGAGAACCTGCAGCTGGGTGATCCAGCGTCGGTCAAAGTCGAAGACACCACCAGCGAAGTGATCGCCAAGCTGACTGCGACCTCTTCGGTAACCGAAGGCGGCGAGATCACCTACACCATCACGCTGACCAACAAAGATGGTCTGCCGATCAACAACCACGCGCCGCTGTACTTCAAGCTGGCCGACGGCACCAACATTGTGGTCGCGGCCAACAGCACCACCGGTTCGACCACTGTCGCCGCCCCGGACAACGTCTACACCGGTACCAATCCGCCTGTGGTCAACGCCATTGCATCGGTCAGCGGTGCTGACGAGTGGAAGTTCGAACAGTTGACCCTGGACAAGACCGAGGTCAAGACCCAGGTTACCGACGAGCCGGGTACTCCGGGCAACGAAGGCGACATCGTCAAGGTCACCATCGAAGCCAACGAAACGTCGGTTCTCGAGAACGAGAAGCCGACCTTCACCGTCAAGATCAACACCGTGCTGGACCACGACCTGATCGTGACCCTGAGCAACGATGCCAAGGTCACCATCAAGGCCGGCGACACCAGTGCGCAGTACACCCACGCTGAACAAGGTGACGACGTTTACAAAGACGCCGGCGAAATCAGCCTGGGCCTCAAGTCGGCCGTTGATGCCACGGGTGCGACCTTCGAGAACCTGCAGCTGGGTGATCCAGCGTCGGTCAAAGTCGAAGACACCACCAGCGAAGTGATCGCCAAGCTGACGGCTACCCCTTCGGTAACCGAAGGCGGCGAGATCACCTACACCATCACGCTGACCAACAAAGATGGTCTGCCGATCAACAACCACGCGCCGCTGTACTTCAAGCTGGCCGACGGCACCAACATTGTGGTCGCGGCCAACAGCACCACCGGTTCGACCACTGTCGCCGCCCCGGACAACGTCTACACCGGTACCAATCCGCCTGTGGTCAACGCCATTGCATCGGTCAGCGGTGCTGACGAGTGGAAGTTCGAACAGTTGACCCTGGACAAGACCGAGGTCAAGACCCAGGTTACCGACGAGCCGGGTACTCCGGGCAACGAAGGCGACATCGTCAAGGTCACCATCGAAGCCAACGAAACGTCGGTTCTCGAGAACGAGAAGCCGACCTTCACCGTCAAGATCAACACCGTGCTGGACCACGACCTGATCGTGACCCTGAGCAACGATGCCAAGGTCACCATCAAGGCCGGCGACACCAGTGCGCAGTACACCCACGCTGAACAAGGTGACGACGTTTACAAAGACGCCGGCGAAATCAGCCTGGGCCTCAAGTCGGCCGTTGATGCCACGGGTGCGACCTTCGAGAACCTGCAGCTGGGTGATCCAGCGTCGGTCAAAGTCGAAGACACCACCAGCGAAGTGATCGCCAAGCTGACGGCTACCCCTTCGGTAACCGAAGGCGGCGAGATCACCTACACCATCACGCTGACCAACAAAGATGGTCTGCCGATCAACAACCACGCGCCGCTGTACTTCAAGCTGGCCGACGGCACCAACATTGTGGTCGCGGCCAACAGCACCACCGGTTCGACCACTGTCGCCGCCCCGGACAACGTCTACACCGGTACCAATCCGCCTGTGGTCAACGCCATTGCATCGGTCAGCGGTGCTGACGAGTGGAAGTTCGAACAGTTGACCCTGGACAAGACCGAGGTCAAGACCCAGGTTACCGACGAGCCGGGTACTCCGGGCAACGAAGGCGACATCGTCAAGGTCACCATCGAAGCCAACGAAACGTCGGTTCTCGAGAACGAGAAGCCGACCTTCACCGTCAAGATCAACACCGTGCTGGACCACGACCTGATCGTGACCCTGAGCAACGATGCCAAGGTCACCATCAAGGCCGGCGACACCAGTGCGCAGTACACCCACGCTGAACAAGGTGACGACGTTTACAAAGACGCCGGCGAAATCAGCCTGGGCCTCAAGTCGGCCGTTGATGCCACGGGTGCGACCTTCGAGAACCTGCAGCTGGGTGATCCAGCGTCGGTCAAAGTCGAAGACACCACCAGCGAAGTGATCGCCAAGCTGACTGCGACCTCTTCGGTAACCGAAGGCGGCGAGATCACCTACACCATCACGCTGACCAACAAAGATGGTCTGCCGATCAACAACCACGCGCCGCTGTACTTCAAGCTGGCCGACGGCACCAACATTGTGGTCGCGGCCAACAGCACCACCGGTTCGACCACTGTCGCCGCCCCGGACAACGTCTACACCGGTACCAATCCGCCTGTGGTCAACGCCATTGCATCGGTCAGCGGTGCTGACGAGTGGAAGTTCGAACAGTTGACCCTGGACAAGACCGAGGTCAAGACCCAGGTTACCGACGAGCCGGGTACTCCGGGCAACGAAGGCGACATCGTCAAGGTCACCATCGAAGCCAACGAAACGTCGGTTCTCGAGAACGAGAAGCCGACCTTCACCGTCAAGATCAACACCGTGCTGGACCACGACCTGATCGTGACCCTGAGCAACGATGCCAAGGTCACCATCAAGGCCGGCGACACCAGTGCGCAGTACACCCACGCTGAACAAGGTGACGACGTTTACAAAGACGCCGGCGAAATCAGCCTGGGCCTCAAGTCGGCCGTTGATGCCACGGGTGCGACCTTCGAGAACCTGCAGCTGGGTGATCCAGCGTCGGTCAAAGTCGAAGACACCACCAGCGAAGTGATCGCCAAGCTGACTGCGACCTCTTCGGTAACCGAAGGCGGCGAGATCACCTACACCATCACGCTGACCAACAAAGATGGTCTGCCGATCAACAACCACGCGCCGCTGTACTTCAAGCTGGCCGACGGCACCAACATTGTGGTCGCGGCCAACAGCACCACCGGTTCGACCACTGTCGCCGCCCCGGACAACGTCTACACCGGTACCAATCCGCCTGTGGTCAACGCCATTGCATCGGTCAGCGGTGCTGACGAGTGGAAGTTCGAACAGTTGACCCTGGACAAGACCGAGGTCAAGACCCAGGTTACCGACGAGCCGGGTACTCCGGGCAACGAAGGCGACATCGTCAAGGTCACCATCGAAGCCAACGAAACGTCGGTTCTCGAGAACGAGAAGCCGACCTTCACCGTCAAGATCAACACCGTGCTGGACCACGACCTGATCGTGACCCTGAGCAACGATGCCAAGGTCACCATCAAGGCCGGCGACACCAGTGCGCAGTACACCCACGCTGAACAAGGTGACGACGTTTACAAAGACGCCGGCGAAATCAGCCTGGGCCTCAAGTCGGCCGTTGATGCCACGGGTGCGACCTTCGAGAACCTGCAGCTGGGTGATCCAGCGTCGGTCAAAGTCGAAGACACCACCAGCGAAGTGATCGCCAAGCTGACTGCGACCTCTTCGGTAACCGAAGGCGGCGAGATCACCTACACCATCACGCTGACCAACAAAGATGGTCTGCCGATCAACAACCACGCGCCGCTGTACTTCAAGCTGGCCGACGGCACCAACATTGTGGTCGCGGCCAACAGCACCACCGGTTCGACCACTGTCGCCGCCCCGGACAACGTCTACACCGGTACCAATCCGCCTGTGGTCAACGCCATTGCATCGGTCAGCGGTGCTGACGAGTGGAAGTTCGAACAGTTGACCCTGGACAAGACCGAGGTCAAGACCCAGGTTACCGACGAGCCGGGTACTCCGGGCAACGAAGGCGACATCGTCAAGGTCACCATCGAAGCCAACGAAACGTCGGTTCTCGAGAACGAGAAGCCGACCTTCACCGTCAAGATCAACACCGTGCTGGACCACGACCTGATCGTGACCCTGAGCAACGATGCCAAGGTCACCATCAAGGCCGGCGACACCAGTGCGCAGTACACCCACGCTGAACAAGGTGACGACGTTTACAAAGACGCCGGCGAAATCAGCCTGGGCCTCAAGTCGGCCGTTGATGCCACGGGTGCGACCTTCGAGAACCTGCAGCTGGGTGATCCAGCGTCGGTCAAAGTCGAAGACACCACCAGCGAAGTGATCGCCAAGCTGACGGCTACCCCTTCGGTAACCGAAGGCGGCGAGATCACCTACACCATCACGCTGACCAACAAAGATGGTCTGCCGATCAACAACCACGCGCCGCTGTACTTCAAGCTGGCCGACGGCACCAACATTGTGGTCGCGGCCAACAGCACCACCGGTTCGACCACTGTCGCCGCCCCGGACAACGTCTACACCGGTACCAATCCGCCTGTGGTCAACGCCATTGCATCGGTCAGCGGTGCTGACGAGTGGAAGTTCGAACAGTTGACCCTGGACAAGACCGAGGTCAAGACCCAGGTTACCGACGAGCCGGGTACTCCGGGCAACGAAGGCGACATCGTCAAGGTCACCATCGAAGCCAACGAAACGTCGGTTCTCGAGAACGAGAAGCCGACCTTCACCGTCAAGATCAACACCGTGCTGGACCACGACCTGATCGTGACCCTGAGCAACGATGCCAAGGTCACCATCAAGGCCGGCGACACCAGTGCGCAGTACACCCACGCTGAACAAGGTGACGACGTTTACAAAGACGCCGGCGAAATCAGCCTGGGCCTCAAGTCGGCCGTTGATGCCACGGGTGCGACCTTCGAGAACCTGCAGCTGGGTGATCCAGCGTCGGTCAAAGTCGAAGACACCACCAGCGAAGTGATCGCCAAGCTGACTGCGACCTCTTCGGTAACCGAAGGCGGCGAGATCACCTACACCATCACGCTGACCAACAAAGATGGTCTGCCGATCAACAACCACGCGCCGCTGTACTTCAAGCTGGCCGACGGCACCAACATTGTGGTCGCGGCCAACAGCACCACCGGTTCGACCACTGTCGCCGCCCCGGACAACGTCTACACCGGTACCAATCCGCCTGTGGTCAACGCCATTGCATCGGTCAGCGGTGCTGACGAGTGGAAGTTCGAACAGTTGACCCTGGACAAGACCGAGGTCAAGACCCAGGTTACCGACGAGCCGGGTACTCCGGGCAACGAAGGCGACATCGTCAAGGTCACCATCGAAGCCAACGAAACGTCGGTTCTCGAGAACGAGAAGCCGACCTTCACCGTCAAGATCAACACCGTGCTGGACCACGACCTGATCGTGACCCTGAGCAACGATGCCAAGGTCACCATCAAGGCCGGCGACACCAGTGCGCAGTACACCCACGCTGAACAAGGTGACGACGTTTACAAAGACGCCGGCGAAATCAGCCTGGGCCTCAAGTCGGCCGTTGATGCCACGGGTGCGACCTTCGAGAACCTGCAGCTGGGTGATCCAGCGTCGGTCAAAGTCGAAGACACCACCAGCGAAGTGATCGCCAAGCTGACGGCTACCCCTTCGGTAACCGAAGGCGGCGAGATCACCTACACCATCACGCTGACCAACAAAGATGGTCTGCCGATCAACAACCACGCGCCGCTGTACTTCAAGCTGGCCGACGGCACCAACATTGTGGTCGCGGCCAACAGCACCACCGGTTCGACCACTGTCGCCGCCCCGGACAACGTCTACACCGGTACCAATCCGCCTGTGGTCAACGCCATTGCATCGGTCAGCGGTGCTGACGAGTGGAAGTTCGAACAGCTGACCCTGGACAAGACCGAGGTGAAAACCCAGGTTACCGACGAGCCAGGCTCGGGTACCCCAGATACCCCTGGCACCCCGAACGAAGGCGACCTGGTCCAGGTCAGCATCGTGGCGGATCAGAAGTCGGTCCTGGAAAACGAAGAACCGACCTTCACCGTCAAGATCAATACCAAGCTGGACCACGACCTGATCGTGACCCTGAGCAACGATGCCAAGGTCACCATCAAGGCCGGCGACACCAGTGCGCAGTACACCCACGCGGCACAAGGCGATGACGTCTACAAAGACGGCGAAACCATCACCCTGAGCGTGAAAGGCGCAGCAGACATCGGTGATCGCACCTTCGAAAACCTGCAGCTGAGCACCGATGAAGCCTCGGTCAAGGTCAAGGACACCATCGATGACGTGGTGGCCAAGCTGACTGCGACCGAGTCGGTCACTGAAGGTGGCTCGATCACTTACACCATTACCCTGAGCAACGAAGCCAAGCTGGCGATGGGCGACCACGGCCAGCTGACCTTCACCCTGGATGACGGCAAGACCAAGATCATCATCCCGGCAGGCAGCACCACCGGTTCGGTCACTGTAACCGCGCCGGACAACGTCTACACCGGTACCAACGACGCCGTGGTCAAGTCCATCGCTTCGGTCACCGGCGCCGGCAAGTTCGAAAACCTGGTCCTGGATAAAACTCCGGTCAGCACTGAAGTCACTGACGAGCCTGGCTCGGGTACCCCAGGTACACCTGGCACCCCGAACGAAGGCGACCTGGTCCAGGTCAGCATCGCGGCGGATCAGAAATCGGTCCTGGAAAACGAAGAACCGACCTTCACCGTCAAGATCAATACCAAGCTGGACCACGACCTGATCGTGACCCTGAGCAACGATGCCAAGGTCACCATCAAGGCCGGCGACACCAGTGCGCAGTACACCCACGCGGCGCAGGGCGATGACGTCTACAAAGACGGCGAAACCATCACCCTGAGCGTTAAAGGCGCAGCAGACATTGGTGATCGCACCTTCGAAAACCTGCAACTGAGCACCGACGAAGCCTCGGTCAAGGTCAAGGACACCATCGACGAAGTGGTGGCCAAGCTCACCGCTACGCCGTCGGTTACCGAAGGTGGTGAGATCACTTACACCATCGAACTGACCAACGAAAAAGGCCTGCCACTCAACAATCATGGCCAGCTGACCTTCACCCTGAGCGATGGCATCACCAAGATCATCGTGCCGGCGGGCACCGCGATCGGCTCGGTCGTTGTTAAAGCGCCGGACAACGTCTACACCGGTGCTAACGACCCAATCGTGAAATCGATCGGATCCGTGACCGGCGCCGGCCAGTTCGAGAAACTGACCCTGGACAAGACTCCGGTCAGCACCGAAGTCACCGACGAGCCAGGCTCGGGTACCCCAGGTACACCTGGCACCCCGAACGAAGGCGACCTGGTCCAGGTCAGCATCGCGGCGGATCAGAAATCGGTCCTGGAAAACGAAGAGCCGACCTTCACCGTCAAGATCAATACCAAGCTGGACCACGACCTGATCGTGACCCTGAGCAACGATGCCAAGGTCACCATCAAGGCCGGCGACACCAGTGCGCAGTACACCCACGCGGCACAAGGCGATGACGTCTACAAAGACGGCGAAACCATCACCCTGAGCGTGAAAGGCGCAGCAGACATTGGTGATCGCACCTTCGAAAACCTGCAACTGAGCACCGACGAAGCCTCGGTCAAGGTCAAGGACACCATCGACGAAGTGGTGGCCAAGCTCACCGCTACGCCGTCGGTTACCGAAGGTGGTGAGATCACTTACACCATCGAACTGACCAACGAAAAAGGCCTGCCACTCAACAATCATGGCCAGCTGACCTTCACCCTGAGCGATGGCATCACCAAGATCATCGTGCCGGCGGGCACCGCGATCGGCTCGGTCGTTGTTAAAGCGCCGGACAACGTCTACACCGGTGCTAACGACCCAATCGTGAAATCGATCGGATCCGTGACCGGCGCCGGCCAGTTCGAGAAACTGACCCTGGACAAGACTCCGGTCAGCACCGAAGTCACCGACGAGCCAGGCTCGGGTACCCCAGGTACACCTGGCACCCCGAACGAAGGCGACCTGGTCCAGGTCAGCATCGCGGCGGATCAGAAGTCGGTCCTGGAAAACGAAGAACCGACCTTCACCGTCAAGATCAATACCAAGCTGGACCACGACCTGATCGTGACCCTGAGCAACGATGCCAAGGTCACCATCAAGGCCGGCGACACCAGTGCGCAGTACACCCACGCGGCACAAGGCGATGACGTCTACAAAGACGGCGAAACCATCACCCTGAGCGTGAAAGGCGCAGCAGACATCGGTGATCGCACCTTCGAAAACCTGCAGCTGAGCACCGATGAAGCCTCGGTCAAGGTCAAGGACACCATCGATGACGTGGTGGCCAAGCTGACTGCGACCGAGTCGGTCACTGAAGGTGGCTCGATCACTTACACCATTACCCTGAGCAACGAAGCCAAGCTGGCGATGGGCGACCACGGCCAGCTGACCTTCACCCTGGATGACGGCAAGACCAAGATCATCATCCCGGCAGGCAGCACCACCGGTTCGGTCACTGTAACCGCGCCGGACAACGTCTACACCGGTACCAACGACGCCGTGGTCAAGTCCATCGCTTCGGTCACCGGCGCCGGCAAGTTCGAAAACCTGGTCCTGGATAAAACTCCGGTCAGCACTGAAGTCACTGACGAGCCTGGCTCGGGTACCCCAGGTACACCTGGCACCCCGAACGAAGGCGACCTGGTCCAGGTCAGCATCGTGGCGGATCAGAAGTCGGTCCTGGAAAACGAAGAACCGACCTTCACCGTCAAGATCAATACCAAGCTGGACCACGACCTGATCGTGACCCTGAGCAACGATGCCAAGGTCACCATCAAGGCCGGCGACACCAGTGCGCAGTACACCCACGCGGCACAGGGCGATGACGTCTACAAAGACGGCGAAACCATCACCCTGAGCGTGAAAGGCGCGGTGGATGAAGACAACCGTGGCTTCGAGAACCTGCAACTGAGCACCGACGAAGCCTCGGTCAAGGTCAAGGACACCATCGATGACGTGGTGGCCAAGCTGACTGCGACCGAGTCGGTCACTGAAGGTGGCTCGATCACTTACACCATTACCCTGAGCAACGAAGCCAAGCTGGCGATGGGCGACCACGGCCAGCTGACCTTCACCCTGGATGACGGCAAGACCAAGATCATCATCCCGGCAGGCAGCACCACCGGTTCGGTCACTGTAACCGCGCCGGACAACGTCTACACCGGTACCAACGAGGCGGTGGTCAAGTCCATCGCTTCGGTCACCGGCGCCGGCAAGTTCGAAAACCTGGTCCTGGACAAGACTCCGGTCAGCACCGAAGTCACTGACGAGCCAGGCGTGGGTATTCCAGGCGACAACAACCATGGCGACAAGGTTGAATTGAGCATCGTTGCCAACCAGACGTCGGTGTACGAGAACGAGAAGCCGACCTTCACCATCAGCATCAAAGAGGCCCTGGACCAGGACCTCACCGTGCAGCTGGGTGCAGGCAAGTCGGTGGTCATCGAGAAAGGCCAGACTTCTGCGATCTGGACCAACGACGCGCAGGGCGAAGACGTCTACCTCGATGGCGACTCGCTGACTGTGAGCATTACAGGCACTCAGCTGGCTGATGGCCGCCAGTTCGAGAACCTGGTGTTGACCCAGTCTTCGGCCAGCGTCGAAATCAAGGACACCCTGACCGAAGTCGTGGCCAAGCTGACGGCTACCGAGCAAGTGACCGAAGGCGGCAACATCGTCTACACCGTCACCTTGACCGGCCCGACCGGCTTGCCGATCAACAACCACGGTGCATTGACCTTCACCCTGAGCGACGGCAAAACCACCATCACCGTACCGGCTAACGAAACCAGCGGCAGTGTGAGCGTGGCTGCGCCGGACAACGTGTACATCGGCGACACCAACGTCAGCCTGTCGCTGAAGTCGGTGGACGGCCCAGGTGTAAGCCGCTTCGAAGACCTCAAGCTGGATGACAAGGCTGCCAGCACCAAGGTGGTCGACGAGCCGGGCGTGGGTATTCCAGGCGACAACAACCATGGCGACAAAGTTGAATTGAGCATCGTTGCCAACCAGACATCGGTGTACGAGAACGAGAAGCCGACCTTCACCATCAGCATCAAAGAGGCCCTGGACCAGGACCTCACCGTGCAGTTGGGTGCAGGCAAGTCTGTGGTCATCGAGAAAGGCCAGACTTCTGCGATCTGGACCAACGACGCGCAGGGCGAAGACGTCTACGTCGATGGCGACTCGCTGACTGTGAGCATTACAGGCACTCAGCTGGCTGATGGCCGCCAGTTCGAGAACCTGGTGTTGACCCAGTCTTCGGCCAGCGTCGAAATCAAGGACACCCTGACCGAAGTCGTGGCCAAGCTGACGGCTACCGAGCAAGTGACCGAAGGCGGCAACATCGTCTACACCGTCACCTTGACCGGCCCGACCGGCTTGCCGATCAACAACCACGGTGCATTGACCTTCACCCTGAGCGACGGCAAAACCACCATCACCGTACCGGCTAACGAAACCAGCGGCAGTGTGAGCGTGGCTGCGCCGGACAACGTGTACATCGGCGACACCAACGTCAGCCTGTCGCTGAAGTCGGTGGACGGCCCAGGTGTAAGCCGCTTCGAAGACCTCAAGCTGGATGACAAGGCTGCCAGCACCAAGGTGGTCGACGAGCCGGGCGTGGGTATTCCAGGCGACAACAACCATGGCGACAAGGTTGAACTGAGCATCGTTGCCAACCAGACGTCGGTGTACGAGAACGAGAAGCCGACCTTCACCATCAGCATCAAAGAGGCCCTGGACCAGGACCTCACCGTGCAGTTGGGTGCAGGCAAGTCTGTGGTCATCGAGAAAGGCCAGACTTCTGCGATCTGGACCAACGACGCGCAGGGCGAAGACGTCTACGTCGATGGCGACTCGCTGACTGTGAGCATTACAGGCACTCAGCTGGCTGATGGCCGCCAGTTCGAGAACCTGGTGTTGACCCAGTCTTCGGCCAGCGTCGAAATCAAGGACACCCTGACCGAAGTCGTGGCCAAGCTGACGGCTACCGAGCAAGTGACCGAAGGCGGCAACATCGTCTACACCGTCACCTTGACCGGCCCGACCGGCTTGCCGATCAACAACCACGGTGCATTGACCTTCACCCTGAGCGACGGCAAAACCACCATCACCGTACCGGCTAACGAAACCAGCGGCAGTGTGAGCGTGGCTGCGCCGGACAACGTGTACATCGGCGACACCAACGTCAGCCTGTCGCTGAAGTCGGTGGACGGCCCAGGTGTAAGCCGCTTCGAAGACCTCAAGCTGGATGACAAGGCTGCCAGCACCAAGGTGGTCGACGAGCCGGGCGTGGGTATTCCAGGCGACAACAACCATGGCGACAAAGTTGAATTGAGCATCGTTGCCAACCAGACATCGGTGTACGAGAACGAGAAGCCGACCTTCACCATCAGCATCAAAGAGGCCCTGGACCAGGACCTCACCGTGCAGCTGGGTGCAGGCAAGTCGGTGGTCATCGAGAAAGGCAAGACTTCTGCGATCTGGACCAACGACGCGCAGGGCGAAGACGTCTACGTCGATGGCGACTCGCTGACTGTGAGCATTACAGGCACTCAGCTGGCTGATGGCCGCCAGTTCGAGAACCTGGTGTTGACCCAGTCTTCGGCCAGCGTCGAAATCAAGGACACCCTGACCGAAGTCGTGGCCAAGCTGACGGCTACCGAGCAAGTGACCGAAGGCGGCAACATCGTCTACACCGTCACCTTGACCGGCCCGACCGGCTTGCCGATCAACAACCACGGTGCATTGACCTTCACCCTGAGCGACGGCAAAACCACCATCACCGTACCGGCTAACGAAACCAGCGGCAGTGTGAGCGTGGCTGCGCCGGACAACGTGTACATCGGCGACACCAACGTCAGCCTGTCGCTGAAGTCGGTGGACGGCCCAGGTGTAAGCCGCTTCGAAGACCTCAAGCTGGATGACAAGGCTGCCAGCACCAAGGTGGTCGACGAGCCGGGCGTGGGTATTCCAGGCGACAACAACCATGGCGACAAAGTTGAATTGAGCATCGTTGCCAACCAGACATCGGTGTACGAGAACGAGAAGCCGACCTTCACCATCAGCATCAAAGAGGCCCTGGACCAGGACCTCACCGTGCAGCTGGGTGCAGGCAAGTCGGTGGTCATCGAGAAAGGCAAGACTTCTGCGATCTGGACCAACGACGCGCAGGGCGAAGACGTCTACCTCGATGGCGACTCGCTGACTGTGAGCATTACAGGCACTCAGCTGGCTGATGGCCGGCAGTTCGAGAACCTGGTGTTGACCCAGTCTTCGGCCAGCGTCGAAATCAAGGACACCCTGACCGAAGTCGTGGCCAAGCTGACCGCGTCGGCCGAAGCGACCGAAGGTGGCACCATCACCTACACCGTGACCCTGACCGGCCCGACTGGCTTGCCGATCAACAACCACGGCGCGATGACCTTCACCCTGGCGGACAAGACCGTTATCAACGTGGCGGCCAACGCTACCACTGGCTCGGTGACTGTGCCGGCGCCGGACAATGTGTACATCGGCCAGACCACCGTAACCAACAGCCTGGAATCGGTGGCCGGTGCAGGTGCCAGCAAGTTCGAGCAGCTGACCCTGAACAAGACCGCGGTGACTACCATCGTCAAGGACGAGGCCGGCGTGGGTACCTCGGGCCCAGGCAACCAAGGCGACAAGGTTGAACTGAGCATCGTTGCCAACCAGACGTCGGTGTACGAGAACGAGAAGCCGACCTTCACCATCAGCATCAAAGAGGCCCTGGACCAGGACCTCACCGTACGCCTGAGTGAAAACCAGTCGGTGGTGATCGAGAAAGGCAAGCTGTCCGCTACCTTCACCCATGATGTACAGGGCGAAGACGTCTACGTCGATGGCGGCCCGCTGACTGTCAGCATCACCGGTACGAGCGTGCCGGATGGCCGCCAGTTCGAGAACCTGGTGCTGACCCAGTCTTCGGCCAGCGTCGAAATCAAGGACACCCTGACCGAAGTCGTGGCCAAGCTGACCGCGTCGGCCGAAGCGACCGAAGGTGGCACCATCACCTACACCGTGACCCTGACCGGCCCGACTGGCTTGCCGATCAACAACCACGGCGCGATGACCTTCACCCTGGCGGACAAGACCGTTATCAACGTGGCGGCCAACGCTACCACTGGCTCGGTGACTGTGCCGGCGCCGGACAACGTGTACATCGGCCAGACCACCGTAACCAACAGCCTGGAATCGGTGGCCGGTGCAGGTGCCAGCAAGTTCGAGCAGCTGACCCTGAACAAGACCGCGGTGACCACCATCGTCAAGGACGAGGCCGGCGTGGGTACCTCGGGCCCAGGCAACCAAGGCGATGTGTCTACAGTTGGCATCACTGGCACCACGTCGTTGACTGAAGGCGAAACCGGCCGTTACACGCTGACCCTCAGCCACGAAGCTAAAGATGACGTCACCGTTACCCTAAGCTACAGCGGCACCGCCAAGGACGGTCAGGACTTCACTGGCGTCGCTACTGTCACGATCCCGAAAGCCAGCTTGAGGGTGTGAACTGGTCGGGCAATTCGATCAACTCGTTAATCACCGGTAGCGACCCATTGATCCGCATCGATAACAAGGACAACTGATGCGCTAGCGGGCTGCTCTGCAGCCCAATCGCCCATCACTGGCTGACACGGGTCCGTTGTAGGAGCGGCCTTGTGTCGCGAACGGGACGCGCAGCGGCCCCACGGTTTCAGCAGTAATGCCGAGATCGGCGGGGCTGCAGCGCGGCCCGGTCGCGACACAAGCCCGCTCTTACAGGGATCGCGTTAGTCAGGCAGGGCCCTTATCGGCTCTTTCCCGCAACCCCCACCACAGCGCATACTCTTGCGCCGGGCCTGCGCGCCCGGCGATCTTTGCCTATGCTGCTGTCTACCAACAAGGAATCAACGTGACGAGGGACACCGCCATGTTCTACGTGCAACGCGACGCCACCGGCCAGTTGCTGCGGGTAGAAGCAGCCGCTTTTGACGAGTTCACCGAAATGCTCCCCGCTGACCATGCCGAGATCCAGGAATGGTTTGCCGACGACGTCGTGGAAAACAGCCTCAACCAGCTCAAGCAAAGCGACCTGGACATGATCCGCGTGCTTGAGGACCTGATCGATGTGCTGACCGCCAAAGGTGTATTCAAGATCACCGACTTGCCGCCAGGTGCCCAGGCCAAACTGCTTAACCGCTCTACGGCGCGCAAGGCGCTCAGCAGCTTGAACAACCTGATCGATGAAGAAGAGCAGGGCGGGCTGATCTGATCGCAGGGCGACAGAACTCAGTGATATGTATATTCCTTAAAGGTATTTAAAATATCCCGCTTATGACTTTATAGTCACTACCACTGCGTACCCGTCGACCAATCGATGTGCCGCACGACTTGAACCCACACGGGAAAACCCCGTGCGTTTCTGATCGTTGCGCGCCATTGAAGTCGCGCACTGCGTGGGAGTGATAAATGTCAGCCGCCTCGAACGCCTTGTCGACCATCGACAGCGCCCAGCCGCAAGTTTTCGAAATCCGTCCGTTCTCCGGTGCCGTAGGCGCCGAGATCATCGGCCTGGACCTGGCCGAGCCGGTCAACGCCAAGGATTTCGCCCGTATCCATCGCGCCCACCTCGACCACCATGTGCTGGTTTTTCGCGACCAGCGCATCAGCCCGGAACAGCAGATTGCCTTCAGCCGCCGCTTTGGTGAGTTGCAGATCCATGTGCTCAAGCAGTTCCTGCTTACAGGCCATCCCGAGATCCTGATCGTTTCCAACATCATCGAAAACGGCCAGAACATCGGCCTGGGCGATGCGGGTAAGTTCTGGCACTCCGACCTGTCGTACAAAGCGCTGCCCAGCCTTGGTTCCATGCTGCATGCCCAAGAGCTGCCCAGCGAAGGCGGCGACACGCTGTTCGCCGACATGCACAAAGCTTGGGACGCCGTACCCGACGCCCTGCGTAAATTGGTCGAGGGCCGCAGTGCTGCCCACTCCTACACCGCCCGTTACGCCGAAACCAAATTCGAAGGCAACTGGCGCCCGAACCTGACCGCCGAGCAATTGGCGCAGGTACAGGAAGTTATCCACCCGGTGGTCCGCACCCACCCGGAAAACGGCCGCAAGGCGCTGTTTGTCAGTGAAGGCTTCACCACCCGCATCGTCGGCCTGCCAGACGATGAAAGCCGCGACGTGCTGCAACAGCTGTACGCCCTGAGCGTGCTGGAGCAGAACATTTACCGCCATCAATGGCAGCCCCACGACCTGGTGTTCTGGGACAATCGCTCGCTGATCCACCTGGCCGCCGGCTGCCCCGCACACCTGCGCCGCAAGCTGTACCGCACCACCATCCAGGGCGACGCCCCGTTCTGACGACTGAGGACATCATCATGCGCAAATCCATCAGCCGCCTGGCGGCAAGCATCGCCCTGGGCGCAAGCCTTGTCGTCGGCAGCCTGGCGGCCCCCACCGCGGCGCAAGCAGAAGGCAAGATTCGCATCGCCGAACAGTTCGGTATCGTCTACCTGCTGCTGAACGTAGTGCGTGACCAGCATCTGATCGAAAAACATGGCAAGGAGCAGGGCATCGACATCGAAGTCGATTGGGCCCAGCTGTCGGGTGGCTCGGCCATCAACGACGCACTGCTGTCCGGTTCGGTGGACATCGCCGGTGCCGGCGTCGGTCCACTGTTGACCGTGTGGGACCGTACCAAGGGCCGACAGAACGTCAAGGCCGTGGCCTCGCTGGGCAACTTCCCGTACTACCTGGTCAGCAGCAACCCCAACGTGAAGACCATTGCCGACCTCTCCGACAAGGACCGCATCGCCGTGCCGGCGGTAGGCGTTTCGGTGCAGTCGCGCTTCCTGCAGTACGCCGCCGCCCAGCAATGGGGCGACAAGGAATACAACCGCCTCGACAAGTACACCCTGGCCGTGCCGCACCCGGATGCCACTGCCGCGCTGCTGGCCGGCGGCACCGAACTCAACGGGCACTTCTCCAACCCGCCGTTTCAGGACCAGGTGTTGGCCAACAAGAACGTGCACGTGGTGCTCAACAGCTACGACCTGCTCGGCCCCAACTCGCCGACCTTGCTGTTCGCCACTGAAAAATTCCGCAAGGACAACCCCAAGACTTACAAGGCCTTCGTCGATGCACTGGCTGAAGCCGCGGACTTCGCCCAGAAGGACAAGGCGGCCGCCGCCGACACCTACATTCGCGTGACCAAGGCCAAGATCGACCGCGATACGTTGATCAAGCTGATCGACAGCCCGCAGTACGAATTCACCGTCACGCCAAAGAACACCTACAAGCTGGCCGACTTCCTCTATCGGGTAGGCGCCATCAAGCACAAGCCGGAATCGTGGAAGGACTACTTCTTCCAGGATGAACGCCCACTGCAGGGGAGCTGACCGATCATGACTGCCCCATTGCCAGGCCACACGGCCAGCAACCTGAGCCGTGTCGCAACACCACCTTTGCTCAAGGTGGATAACCTCAGCCTCGAATACCGCACCGCGCAACGCGTGGTGCGGGCCACCCACCAGGTCAGCTTCGAAGTCGACCGTGCTGACCGTTTCGTGCTGCTCGGCCCCTCCGGCTGCGGCAAGTCCACCTTGCTCAAGGCCGTGGCCGGGTTCATCTCGCCCCAGGAAGGGCAGATTCTGCTGCAAGGCCAGCCGGTCAACGGCCCTGGCCCCGACCGCATCGTGGTGTTCCAGGAGTTCGACCAGCTGCCGCCATGGAAGACGGTGAAACAGAACGTCATGTTCCCTCTGCTGGTGTCGGGCCAGCTGAAACGCGCCGAGGCCGAGGAGCGGGCGCTGCACTACCTGGAAAAAGTCGGCCTGGCCGCCTTCGCCGATGCCTACCCACACACCCTGTCGGGCGGTATGAAGGCGCGCGTGGCGATTGCCCGGGCCTTGGCCACGCAGCCGAAGATCCTGCTGATGGACGAACCGTTCGCGGCACTTGATGCGCTGACCCGGCGCAAGATGCAGGAAGAACTGCTGCTGCTATGGGAGGAGGTGCGTTTTACCCTGCTGTTCGTTACCCACTCCATCGAAGAAGCGCTGGTGGTCGGCAACCGCATCCTGCTGCTGTCACCCCACCCGGGGCGGGTGCGTGCCGAAGTGCACAGCCACCAGTACGACCTGGGCAGCCTGGGTGGTAGCGACTTCCAGGCCAGTGCCCGGCGCATCCATCGTTTGCTGTTCGATGAGGTGGATGCCCCCGAACAGCCCAACGATTTTGGTTTCAACGATATCCGTATCGCCTACTGACAGGAGCTTCAGCCATGACCACTACACCTGTACGCCAGGAATACGAGGTGCAGCTGGAGCCTTTGCTCAGTGTGCCTGTGGAGCGCAACCTGCCTTTGGCTCAGCGCCTGTGGCAGCACGGCTGGCTGCGCAAGGCGGTCATCCTGCTGGTGATCGCCGTGCTGTGGGAGGCCATTGCCCGCTACCAGGGCAACGATCTGCTGCTACCGACCTTCCTGCAGACGGCCACGGCGCTGTGGGACGGCATGGTCAGCGGTGAGTTGCCGGCCAAGGTTGGCGTGTCGCTGGTGATTCTGCTCAAGGGTTACCTGCTGGGGATCATCCTGGCCTTCGGCCTCACCAGCTTGGCGGTGTCGACCCAGCTCGGTCGTGATCTGCTGGGCACCCTGACCTCGATGTTCAACCCGTTGCCGGCGATTGCCCTGCTGCCCCTGGCTTTGCTGTGGTTCGGGCTGGGCGACAACAGCCTGATCTTCGTGCTGGTGCACTCGGTGCTCTGGGCGCTGGCGCTGAATACCTATGCGGGCTTCCTAGGCGTGTCGGAGACCTTGCGCATGGCCGGGCGCAACTACGGCCTGAAAGGGCTGCGGCTGGTACTGCATATCCTTGTCCCGGCGGCGCTGCCGTCAATCCTGTCGGGGCTGAAGATCGGCTGGGCATTCGCTTGGCGAACACTGATCGCTGCCGAGCTGGTGTTCGGGGCCAGCAGTGGCAAAGGCGGGTTGGGCTGGTACATCTTCCAGAACCGCAACGAGCTGTACACCGACAAGGTGTTTGCCGGGTTGGCGGTGGTGATCCTGATCGGTTTACTGGTGGAGGGGCTGGTGTTCAACACGCTGGAGCGGTTGACCGTTCGCCGCTGGGGGATGCAGCGCTGACGCGCATGTGCTTGGTTGGCCCGATCGCCGGCTTGCCGGTGATCCGGCTAATGTTGTCGGCCCAAATGGCGTAACCCTGAAACACTTTCAAATGTTTCAAGCCGACTTGTCGCATAACTTGTAAGAAAATTCCTAATTTAGCATCGATCTGCGCAGAACGATTGCGTTGGAGTTTTTCCGTGCCTAGCCTGTTCCGCTCAATTGTTTACAAGGAACAGTAACCATGGCTTTCGACGCTTATATTCAAATCGCGGAAATCGCTGGCGAAGCAAAGGACGAGCAGTACAGTAACTGGATCGAAATCCTCGGCTACACGTTCGGCAGCAGCCAAAGCGCCTCCGCCACCGACAGTTCCGCAGGCGGCGCCACTTCCGGGCGTACCACCCTGAGCAACCTCACCTTCACCAAGTACCTGGACAACGCCAGTTGCAAACTGCTCGAAGCCAGTTGCGCCGGGCAGCACCTGAAAGAGGTGAGGCTGGTCGTTTGCCGCGCTGGCGGCGATAAACTCAAGTACTACGAAGTGGTGCTCGAAGAAGTGATCATCGCCGACTACGCACAAAGCGCGCATGCCGGCGTACCGACTGAAATAATTCAGCTCGACTACGGCCGTATCAAGACCACCTACACCCGGCAGCAGCGTGTCGATGGTAGTGCCGGCGGCAATGTGACCGGTGGCTGGGACCGGATTGCCAACAAGAAGTTTGCGTGAGGACCGACCATGTCCAAGGCACGCAGCTTTATAAATCCCAAGGCACAGAATTACGCGACGCTGAAGAACGGTACACCGATGAACGCCAACCAGCAGGCCAAGTTCGATGTGCTCAATGGGCATATCGTCAACACCGTGGTCTTGGCCGGCGAACTGGTGATCGTCGGTGACCCCGATACTTCTTCCTGCACCAGCCATGAAGCCTTTCTCATGGGCAAGGCGGCTGGCATCCACCGCGACATCATGCTCAACGGGGGCGGTGTTGACGGTTTCATGCTGGATAACTTCGAGATGCTGCAAAGTCTACTGGCCCATGCATCGATGGGGGCAGGGGCAGCGAGCGATGGCTGGGCCAGGTATCTGGATGCAATCAAGAAGACGCTGGAACAGATCGAGCAACTGCACCGCGAGCATATGAGTGGTGGTGCGTTCAGGGCGCGGGAAGAGTTCTATGCCAAGCGTGTGGAGCTGTTCAGGACGTTGGACGAACAGCTGGGGAGGACCGCCGCTTAAGGTTCTGGATTACGAAATCAAGGATCGATCAAGCGGATGCTGCAGCTTTCTACCAAGCGTTATCTGAGTACCGGGGAGATTTCCGGGTATGCAGAGAAGGTAACGGGAGTGGCGAAGGCTGCGAATCTGATCAAGAAAGGGGCCTACATTGGGGTTGCATTGGATGTGGCGGCGACAGGGTTGTCCATTCATAAGGCGTGCACCATTGGCCGAGAAGAAGAATGTAGAAAGGCCAAATATGTGGAGGGAAGTGGTTTGGTCGGAGGTTTGAGTGGAAGCACCGTAATGGGGGCTGTCGGAGGTGCCGCAGGTACCCTTGTATGCGCTGTAGTACTCGGAATACCTAGTGGAGGGGCCGGTGCATTAGCGTGCGCGGTGGTCGGTGGAGCCGTAGGTGGAAAGATTGGTGGTGAAAATGGTAAAGAGGGTGGTGAGTGGCTTGGGGAAATTCTCTACGAGAGCATTAAGCCATGAGCTCATTTGAGATGAATGTGGTTGCGATTTGTTTTTTCTTCTTGGGTATAGTCGCGCTTTTAGTGCAAATATATATCGCCATAAGATATCTTGATGAGATTGAAGGGCTGCTATGGAAAAGTGATTTTGTATCGGGGAATAGGAAACTTTATTTGCATGCGGGCATCCTCGGTAAAATTATGCGTATCTGTACCATATCAACACTTCTGAGCACGCCATACCTATTTGCTCGCAAGGGATTGGTTGACGAGGCGCAACTGCAGAACTTTCCGGCGCGTATGAAAAGACTGCTCATAGTAACGTGGTGCACAATGTGTATTTCTTCAGTCGCATTCCTCGCGCTCGGGTCTTTTTAAGAAAGTGTTTGGAGGAAGCGCGCAGGCTGCAGTGTGATGCGCGGTGCTCCATTGCACCTTGTCTGAAGAAGCTTGCCGAGATGATGGGAGCAACACTGTTGTTGGTTTGATCCGCTTGGGAGGCGAGTGTGTGGAAAGAGGATTGAATGAAACAGTTGAAGTAATAGGAATGTCTATATTGCTAGTCTGGATGATGATCGGCGTGAGCCTTATGATTTATTTGGCATGCAGATATCTCGATCTGATTGAGTCGGAGCTCTCAGGATGCAGTTATGTGCGTGATAATCAGCTAAATTTCTCATCGGCGGGATTTTTAGGAAGGTTGTTGCGCACCTGCCTAGCCTCAAACATGCTTATGATGCCTGGGATCTTTGTGCGCAGAGGAGTCGCGGATGCTTCCGAGATATCGCGGTTCCCAAGGCGTATTAAAATTAAGATGCTAATTTCTTGGGGAGGGTTAATGGCTTCTACCATTCTATTTTTTGTTTTGCACAATATTTTAAAGTTTTAAGTTTGTCAAGTTGAATTCGCTCTCAAAGAGTTCTTTGCTAGGGCGGGCAAGGGCTATGCTGTTATAAGTGACTTGCATTTTAATTTCATGGTGTCCTCATGGATAGGGTTCGGAGCTTCAGAATGATAGCATTTGAGCCGGGTTTCGTTGTGCTGGTTGTCTTTGGCTTGATATCAATAACGATGGCTGTCCTTGTATATGTATCTCATAGGTACATCAATGTGATTGAAGCCTTGCTTGAAAGATCTCACTATGTAAGAGGTGTAAAGGAAAACTTTTCCCAGGCGGGCTTGCCGGGCAAAGTTCTCCGTACGTGCAATATTGCATGTTTGTTGACTCTACCGGGACCTTACCTGCGGCGCGGATTCGTGAATCCCGAGGAAATGAAGAACTTTCCGAGAGCTATGAAGCGGGTTTTAGTCGGCCTATGGCTAGCATTGACCATCGAAGTGTTGGCCGTGCTGGGGCTTCGGGCTTGGTTTTTTTTCTTTGAGCCAGGAGCCGAGTGAAATAACACAGCCCATGACTTTGCGTATTGATGCTCAAACTCGATGTACATCCTGATACTGTGCCGCCGCTTCAACGAGTGTCCTGGCAATCTCCATGCGTAGCTGGCTGGGCTGTTCGATCACCACGCCTGCTCCCTGGCTCAGCACCCACCAGCGCAACCCCCAGCCATCCTCCACGGTGGCCCGCAGCCGATGGCCCTGCTCCAGCGCTGTCAGCTGCATATCGACACTCAACGGCGCTTCACGCAACTGTCGGGCCAGCAGGTCGCTGACCCAGGCCTGTAGCTCGACCCCTTCACCTTGCGCCGGCTGCAGCGAACCACCGCGCAAAAAACCCTGCAGATCGAAATTCCCACGCAACTCGCCAGCAACGTTCGCCGACCAGTGCCAGCCAAACGGAATGCTCTTGTCATTGCGCTCCAGCGGAAATATCAGCGACAGCTCATTGAGATCACGCTCGACAGTGCGTTTGCTGACGGTGAAGCCCACGTCACGCAGGCGCCAGACCAATTCGGCGCTGGTAATGCCAGGGGAACGGCTGGGCAGCTGGCGTAGCAGCGCCCACTGTCGGCTGAGGGTGGCGCGAGTGGTGGCGAACGGCAAAAGATAACGTCCTTGTCTAGGCTTGCCGCAATAGGATGGCGGCAGGCGTGGGTCATGGCAATTGGCCACAGCCTGCTCAGATCAAGGAAGTCGCATTTGGTTGCCTGGTGCCGAATCGTTCGCGACAGGTTTTGACGTTACGTCACGCAGAATCACGCCTCATCACAGCCGAAGGTTGGGGTTGTGTGTCGTTCAATGAGGATGAACATGTCTGCTGCCAGCAATATCCATTCGCTGCTTGCCCGCCTTTTGCCCGAGCGGGTCATTGCCCCACCGGCCGCTGTCGGGAGGCGACAGCGACTGTTTGCCGGGATCGGGTTGCCCAGCCAGCGCTCGATGCTGGTCAGTCGCCTGGACGAAGCCAGCGACTTGCAGGCGGTTTACGTCGACCTGCGCCGCCAGGCCTTGCAAGGCAATGTGGCGGCGCTCAACGACCTTGGCTGGATCTGGCTCAACGGCAAATACTGGCGTGCTGACACCGTGTTGGCCGGCCACCTGTTGCGCATGGCGGCCCTGCAAGGCAATGCCGCGGCGTGGTTCAACCTTGGGCAGCAACATTACTTCGGCAAAGGTATCGAACCCTCTTACCTACAGGCGGCGGAGTGCTACCGGCAAGCTTTCGAGCGGGGCATGCTGCATGCCGCTGCTGCCCTGGGTGACCTGTACGAGGAAGAAGTGTGCGATGGCAGCCTGCAGTGGCAGGTAGATCTTGTACAGGCGTACCAGTGGTTCCTGCGCGGGGCCGAGCAGGGCGAGGCACGCTGCCGTTTCGAGGTGGGCTACCGGTTGATGCACGGGCTGTACGTGGAGGCTGATCTCAAGGCCGCACTGTACTGGCTGGAACTGGCGGCAGCTGCGGGGGTGGTGCAGGCGGCCGAAGAGCTGGCGGTACACTTCAGCAGCCGTGACGAGGGCCGCTACCAGGAGTGGCGTGACCGGGCGGTGCAGATGGGCAGTACATTGGCCTTGACCATGAAGCTGGAAGACCAGATACAGCCCTGAATGCTCTGTTGCCTGTCCGGGCCTCTTCGCGGGTAAACCCGCTCCCACAGGTACCGCGCATGGCTTGAATCCTATGCAGCACCTGTGGGAGCGGGTTTACCCGCGAAGAGGCCGGCACAGGCAGGCCAGAAGCCCCAGCATGAACAACAATTCATCCATCCCCCCGGTTGACGACAGGGGGAGGCACAGGCGTATATTGATAGTTAGCAAACTATGAATATCCTTGGTTCCTGTCATGTCCCTTGATCTCCTGCGCCTGCAAGTCAGCAGTGGCATGGTGGTTGCCGCCCGCCATTGGCGGCGCATCTGCCATACCGCCCTGACCGGTTACGGCATTTCCGAGGCCTGCGCCGCGCCTTTGCTGATGATCGTGCGCCTGGGTGACGGCGTACATCAGGTGGCTGTGGCCCAGGCCGCCGGCCTGGAAAGCCCCTCGCTGGTGCGCCTGCTCGACCAGCTGTGCAAGGCTGGCCTGGTATGTCGCAGCGAAGACCCGTTGGACCGCCGCGCCAAGGCCCTGAGCCTGACCGCCGAAGGCCGCACCCTGGTCGAGTCCATCGAAGCCGAGCTGGTGCGCCTGCGCCGCGAGGTGCTGCATGGCATCGACCAGGCCGACCTGGAAGCCGCGTTGCGCGTGCTGCGTGCCTTCGAAGCCGCCGGCCTGGGCAACACAGGCGGGGCAGCATGAACGGTTTTTTCAGCTCGGTGCCCCCGGCCCGCGACTGGTTCTATGGCGTGCGTACCTTTGCCGCCTCCATGATGGCCCTGTACATCGCCCTGCTCATGCAGTTGCCGCGCCCCTATTGGGCCATGGCCACGGTGTACATCGTCTCCAGCCCGTTCCTTGGCCCCACCAGCTCCAAGGCCCTGTACCGTGCCGTGGGCACGCTGCTCGGTGCCGGCGGGGCGATTTTCCTGGTACCACCGCTGGTGCAGTCGCCGTTGCTGCTGAGCATCGCCATCGCCCTGTGGACCGGCACCTTGCTGTTCCTTTCGCTGAACCTGCGCACCGCCAACAACTATGTGCTGATGCTGGCCGGCTACACCTTGCCGATGATTGCCCTGGCGGTGGTCGACAACCCGCTTGCTGTGTTCGACGTGGCGTCTTCCCGCGCCCAGGAAATCTGCCTGGGGATCGTCTGTGCGGCGGTGGTCGGGGCGATCTTCTGGCCACGGCGGCTGGCGCCAGTTGTAGTCGGTGCCACTGGTAGCTGGTTCACCGAAGCGATCCGCTACAGCGACACCTACCTGGCCCGCCAAGCCAGCGCAGACCAGGTTGGCGGCATGCGCGGGGCGATGGTTGCCACCTTCAACTCGCTGGAGCTGATGATCGGCCAGCTCGGCCATGAAGGCGCCGGTCCGCACACCCTGAAGAATGCCCGCGAGTTGCGCGGGCGCATGATCCACCTGCTGCCCGTGATCGATGCCCTCGACGACGCCCTGGTCGCCCTCGAAGGCCGCGCCCCGGCACAGTTCGCCCAGTTGCAACCGTTGCTCGATGCCGCCCGCGAATGGCTCAAGGGCACCGTTGACAGCGCCTCGGTCGCCCGCTGGACCGCCCTGCACGAACAGATCGAGCGCCTGCAGCAGGGCGCCGCTGCCCTCGACCAGCGCGCCGAATTGCTACTGTCCAACGCTCTGTACCGCCTGACCGAATGGGCCGACCTGTGGCAGGACTGCTGCAGCCTGCAACATGCCCTGCGCAGCGACGATTCCAAACCCTGGCGCGCGGTGTACCGCCACTGGCGCCTGGGCCGCCTGACGGCGTTCTTCGACCGTGGCCTGATGCTGTATTCGGTGGCCTCAACCGTACTGGCGATCGTTGTCGCCTGCGGCCTGTGGATCGGCCTGGGCTGGAACGACGGCGCCAGCGCAGTGATCCTCGCCGCCGTGTCGTGCAGCTTCTTCGCCGCCATGGACGACCCGGCGCCGCAGATCTACAGGTTCTTCTTCTGGACGCTGATGTCGGTCATCTTCTCCAGCCTTTACCTGTTCCTGGTACTGCCCAACCTGCACGATTTCCCGATGCTGGTGCTGGCCTTTGCCGTGCCGTTCATCTGCGTTGGCACCCTGACCGTGCAGCCGCGTTTCTACCTGGGTACCTTGCTGACCATCGTCAACACCTCGACCTTCATCAGCATCCAGGGCGCCTACGATGCTGACTTCTTCACTTTCCTCAATTCCAACCTCGCCGGCCCCGTGGGGCTGCTGTTCGCCTTCATCTGGACCTTGGTGATGCGCCCGTTCGGCGTGGAGCTGGCGGCAAAGCGCATGACCCGCTTCGCCTGGCGCGACATCGTTGAAATGACCGAGCCGGCCACCCTGGCCGAGCACCGCCAGGTCGGTGTGCAGATGCTCGACCGCCTGATGCAGCACCTGCCGCGCTTGTCGCAAACCGGGCAGGACAGCGGCGTGGCACTGCGCGACCTGCGGGTGGGGTTGAACCTGCTCGACCTGCTGGCCTACATGCCGCGTGCCGGGCAGCAGGCTCGTGAGCGGCTGAACACGGTAGTCGAGGAAGTCGGCGCGCACTACGCTGCCTGCCTGCGCGCCGGCGAGCGCCTGCACGCCCCGGCCGCGCTGCTGCGCAACATGGAGCGCGCGCGCCTGGCGCTGAACCTGGATGAGCTGTACGAGCGCGGCGATGCCCGCACCCACCTGCTGCACGCACTGAGCGGCCTGCGCCTGGCACTGC
Source organism: Pseudomonas sp. M2(2023) (assembly GCF_030263955.1). NCBI lineage: Bacteria > Pseudomonadati > Pseudomonadota > Gammaproteobacteria > Pseudomonadales > Pseudomonadaceae > Pseudomonas > Pseudomonas sp. M2(2023). Next base: position 5,429,267 of record NZ_CP127114.1, on the reverse strand, counting down.
TGCCGGGCGTGGAGGTGATGCTCGAGCCAGCCGAACAACCGCAACTGCCCCCCGGCCTCGACGGAGCACCCCTGTGATTGGTGAACTGGATATCAGCGGGGTATTCCTGCCCACGCTGCTGGTGATGATGTTTGGCACCTACCTGCTGTTCCTCGGGGTGCACGCGGTGCTGGTGCGCCTGCATTTCTACCGCCTGGTCTGGCATCGGGCGTTGTTCAACGTTGCCCTGTATGCCGTGCTGCTTGGTGCGGTGGACCACTTTTGCCGAAACCTGATGCTGCCATGAAAAAACCTTTGCTGACCTTGGGCCGCGTGGTCCTGACCTTGCTGGTAGTGACCTTCGCCGCCGTGCTCGTGTGGCAGATGGTGGTGTACTACATGTTCGCCCCCTGGACCCGCGACGGTCACATCCGCGCCGACGTGATCCAGATTGCTCCGGACGTATCCGGGCTGATCCAGAAGGTCGAGGTGCGTGACAACCAGACCGTCAAGCGCGGGGATGTGCTGTTCACCATCGATCAGGACCGCTTCACCCTGGCCCTGCGCCAAGCCAAGGCGACCCTGGGTGAACGCCAGGAAACCCTGGCCCAGGCCACCCGCGAAGCGCAGCGCAACCGCAAGCTTGGCAATCTGGTGGCCGCCGAACAGGTGGAAGAAAGCCAGTCCCGCGAGGCCCGTGCCCGTTCGGCCGTCAGCGAAGCACAGGTGGCCGTCGATACCGCCCAGCTCAACCTCGACCGCTCGGTGGTGCGCAGCCCGGTGGACGGTTACCTGAACGACCGAGCACCGCGTAATCACGAATTCGTCACCGCCGGCCGCCCGGTGCTGTCGGTGGTCGACAGCGCCTCGTACCACGTCGATGGCTACTTCGAGGAAACCAAGCTTGGCGGTATCCACATCGGCGATGCCGTGGACATTCGCGTCATGGGCGACAACACCCGCCTGCGTGGCCATGTGCAAAGCTTTGCCGCCGGCATCGAAGACCGCGACCGCAGCAGTGGTGCCAACCTGTTGCCCAACGTCAACCCGGCATTCAGCTGGGTGCGCCTGGCCCAGCGTATTCCGGTGCGCATCGCCTTTGATGAAGTGCCGCAAGACTTCCGCATGATTGCCGGGCGAACCGCCACGGTGTCGATCATCGAGGGCCAGCGCCCATGAAACAGCTGATCCTGGCGGGGCTGTGCCTGTCGTTGGGGGCCTGCATGATGGTCGGCCCCGACTATGAGGTGCCGAAGGACGCGGCGGTGCAACGCAGCGAGCTCAACGGCCCGCTGCGCCAGGATGCCGACAGCGTGGTATCGGCACCGGTGCCTGAGGACTGGTGGCAGCTGTATCAGGATCAACGGCTGAACGAGCTGGTGCGCCAGGCCCTGAGTGCCAACACCGACCTGCGCGTGGCTGCCGCCAACATTGCCAAGGCGCGCGCCCAGGTCGAAGTGGCTGAGTCGCAAGGTGGCTTCAACGGCGGCGTCAAACTTGGCGCCCAGCGCCTGCAGGAATCGGGCGAGGCCTTCCTGCTGCCAGAGAAAGTGCCGGTGGCCAACATCGGCGAAGCCATCATCAGTGCGTCGTACCAGTTCGACCTGTGGGGTACTTTCAAGCGTGGCACCGAGGCGGCCAAGGCCAATGCCGACGCAGTGCAGGCCGCCGCCGATACTGCCCGCATCACCCTGGTGGCGGACGTGGTCAAGGCCTATACCCAAGTGTGCTCGGCCAACGAGGAATACCACATTGCCCGCGAGTCGCTCGACCTGCAGGAGCAGAGCGTGAAGCTCAACCAGCGCCTGCGTGATGCCGGGCGTGGCGACGAAACCCAGGTCACCCGCTCGCAGACCCAGTTCAAATCCCTGCGTGCCGAGCTGCCACGCTTCAAGGCGGAGCGCGAGACCGGCATGTACACACTGGCTGCCTTGTTGGCAAAACCGGTCGACCAGCTGCCTGCCGGCACTGCCGATTGTGCCGAGCTGCCGCACCTGAACCAGCTGGTGCCGGTGGGCGATGGCGCGGCGTTGCTCAAGCGCCGTCCCGACGTGCGTCAGGCCGAACGGCAGCTGGCCGCTGCCACTGCCTACATCGGCGTGGCCACCGGCGCCCTGTACCCGGACATCAGCATCGGCGCCCAGGTTGGCACCATTGGTATCCTCGAGAACCTTGGCGAGCCGGCGACCAACCGCTGGGGCTTTGGCCCGCAGATCAGCTGGACCATCCCCACCAATGGCACCCGTGCCCGCATTCGCATGGCCGAAGCCTCGACCCAGGCAGCCCTGGCGAATTTTGATGGGGTAGTGCTGAACGCCATTCGCGAGACCCAGACCCGCCTGGCGCAGTACAGCGCCCTGCTGGACCGGCGTGACGCGCTGGCCGAGGCGGAGAAGTCGGCCAAGGAAGCGGCGGACCAGACGCACCGGTATTACCAGGCGGGGCGTGAATCGTTCCTGGCGGATTTGCAGGCGACGCGGACTTATACCGATATGCGTGCGCAGTTGGCAGCGGCCAATAGCCAGGTGGCGTTGGGGCAGATTGGCGTGTTCCTGGCGTTGGGTGGGGGCTGGAAGGATACCGCCAAGCCTTGAGGCCCAAACGCCGGCAAGCCGGCTCCCATAGAGCTGCACATAACTTACTGATTTAGCGGGGACCCTGTGGGAGCGGGCGTGCCCGCGAACACCGGCGCAGCCGGTGCCATGCACCGCGTTGGATTCTTCGCGGGCGCGCTCGCTCCCACATGTACTGCGCTGCTTTCGAGGCCTGTGGTTCACCTGTGGGAGCTGGCTTGCCGGCGATCGAGGGCAAAGCCCTCGCCTAGGCCCTAGAGCTGTAAGACATTTCCGAACCTGAATCCAAATGCTTCAGTTTGGATGCTCTGTCGAATTATCCTACAGCACCTGTCGGAAGGTGCTGTCTTGGCTGGAAAGTGTTCCCGGAATACTGTCGTGGGGTCGCCTCGCAAGGCGATCGGGCGTGAGACACCCGGATTTCATTCGGTAGCACCGCTTTATGGCGGTCGTGTGCGGACAGGCTTCGGCCTGGCCGGGGTTACCGTATGTCCCGTGTCTCACACCGTGCACGACTGCCACCCAACTTCGTGAGACAAGGAGGAGAGCAGTTCAATCCCCCATACGGAGTTCCGCCATGAACAAGCTCGTCCCCGATCCACCAGTTACCGATCTGCTTCTGCTCGACCCTCCCGCACTCTCACTAATCGATCCACTCACCCCCAAAGACTGCGAAGAGCTGATCAGCGCCATCACCCTGACCATCGACCACACCACCACAGTCCTGCTCGACAACCCTCCCGGCGACATGCGAAATGCCATGGGCATGAATATTCGATTGCTCTGCCGTCTGATCAATGCCGTGTGCGACCGCACCCATGCAACCCGCCACGATCAAGGAGCGACCCGATGAGCGATGATCCAAGAGACTCTGCAACCGCAGGTGTGGAAACCTTCGACTTGTTCCGCCTGCAGCCAAATGTGCCGTTCAGCCATGCTTTCTCGCAGCTATCTGTGCTGCTGGGCTGTATTCGCCACCTGACCACCGAAGCGGAAATGGAAAACGACCGCATTGCCGGTAGCGCTGCGCGGATACTAAGCGAGATGGCCAAGGCCTTGATCGATGATATGGAGCGGGGGATGAACAAGGTTCTTCAATAACCCTAAAGACCCCGGGGCCGCTATGCGGCCCATCGCCGGCAAACCAGCTCCCACCTCGACCGCATCTCCCTCAAGCCATGTGCAATACCTGTGGGCAGGCAACACAAGACAGAATCTCCCACAGGTTCAGCGCATTCCCCCTCTTCATCTGATTTGTAGCAAGATTTTTCATGAAATCCGCCCAGCACCCTTGAGTGAAGCAAAGTGGGAGTGAACAATGTTCTCTTTCGCATTCCCTTCGAGACTGGCCATGAAAACCCGTTCCCGTCTGCTTGCCTGGCTGCCGGTTATTTTGCTCGGCCCGGTGCTGGCGCTGTGCAGCACCCTGGCGCTGGCCGAAGCCCCCGCCGAGGCCACCAAGGCCCTGCACCTGCTGGACTACATTGGCGCCGACTACCCGCCCACCGTGCAAGACGGCAAGGTGATCGACGATGGTGAATACCGCGAGCAGCAGGAGTTCAGCGCGGTATTGGCCGACTTGGTCAAAGGCCTGCCTGCGCATGCAGAACAAGCAGCCCTGGAGCAGGGCGTCCAGGCGCTGCGCCAGGCCATCGACCAGCGCCAGGACGGCCCGGCTGTTGCCAGGCAGGCCCGCCAGCTGGGTGCTCGCCTGGCGGTAGCCTATGAGGTCAGTCAGGCTCCGGTGATTACCCCGGACCCGGCCCGTGGCGCTTCGCTGTATGCGCAAAACTGCTCGATCTGCCACGGCGAAACTGGCGCCGGCGACGGCCCGGCCGGCGTGGGCCTGGAGCCTGCACCCGCCAACCTGCGCGATGTTTCGCGCCTCGACCAGTTGAGCCTGTTCGACCTCTACAACACCCTGGCCCTGGGCATCGATGGCACCGAGATGCCTTCGTTTGCCGACCAACTGGACGACCGCCAGCGTTGGGATGTGGCTGCCTACATCGCCAGCTTCACCGCCAAGCCAGAAGCCGGCAAAGGCGACAAGACCTGGAACATCGCCGACCTGGCCCGCCAGACCCCGGCCGAAGTCGCCGCCAGCGAAGGTGCCACGGCCGTGGAGGCGTTCCGCGCCCAGCGCGCCCAGCCGCCGCAGGTCAAGCGTGGCCCGGCGCAATTGCTCGAATACACCGCCAGCACTCTGGACAAGAGCCTGGCGGCCTACCGCGCAGGTGATCACGACCAGGCCTATGACCTGTCAGTGGCGGCCTACCTGGAGGGCTTCGAGCTGGTGGAAAGCTCGCTGGACAACATCGACACCCAAGCGCGCAAGGACACCGAAAAATCGCTGATGGCCTACCGTCAGTCGCTGCAGGACGGCTTGCCCGTGGCCCAGGCCGAGCAACGCCTGAGCGAAGCCAAGGCCAAGCTTGAGCAGGCTTCCAAACTGCTGGGCAGCGATGGCCTGAGCTGGTCGCTGAGCTTTGTATCCGGCTTGCTGATCCTGCTGCGCGAAGGCCTGGAGGCGATTCTGGTGCTGGCGGCGATCCTGGCTTTCCTGCGCAATACCGGCCAGCAGTCGGCGGTGCGCAGCGTCAATATCGGCTGGGGCCTGGCGCTGGTGGCCGGTTTCGCAACTTGGGCGCTGGCAGCCTACGTGATCGACGTTGGTGGCGCCCAGCGCGAGCTGCTGGAAGGCTGCACGGCGCTTTTCGCCGCGGTGATGGTGCTGTGGCTTGGCGTGTGGATGCACGACCGCCGCCATGCTGCCGCCTGGCAGGATTACATCAAGAGCAGCCTGGTCAGTGGTGGCGGACGTTTCGGTTTTGCCGTGCTGGCGTTCTTCTCGGTTTACCGCGAACTGTTCGAAGTGATCCTGTTCTACGAAACCCTGTGGCTGCAGGCCGGCCCAGCCGGGCACCAGGCGGTGCTGGCGGGTGGCGCCACGGCGCTGGTGCTGCTGGTGGGGTTGGCCTGGGTAATCCTGCGTGGCTCGGCCAAGCTGCCGCTGTCGCTGTTCTTCAGTATCAACGCCGCGCTGCTATGTGCTTTGTCGGTGGTGTTCGCCGGGCATGGCGTGAAGGCGCTGCAAGAGGCAGGGGTGCTGGGCACGCGCCCAGTGGCGTTCTTCGAATTCGACTGGCTGGGGATCCACGCCGACGCCTACTCGCTGTCAGCGCAGGCGGTGGCCTTGCTGGCCATCGTGTTCTTGTACGGGCGCTCGCGCCTGGCGGAAAGGCGCAGGGCAGCGGCCAATTGATCGCCTGACAGGCTGGCGCGGCCCCCTGTAGGAGCGGGTTTACCCGCGAAGCAAGCGGCGCGGTGTATGGCACCGGCTTCGCCGGTGTTCGCGGCTAAAGCCGCTCCCACAGGGACCGCGCGAGTTTCAAAGTTTGAGCAAGACCGCCATTCAAGCCGGCTGTGGCGCCTTGAGAATGTTCTGCAGCAACTGGACACTTTCGACAGCGTCATGACCCAGGCTGGTCAGATAGCCGCCATCAGGTTGATCGGTCAGCCCTTTTTCATGCAGGCGTTGCGCGGCGGCTACCAGGGCAGGGGAAGCGTTCTTGTGAATCTTGATGCCTTCCTGGCTGCTGTCGTGCTTGAACAGCGAAAGTACTTCCAGTTCAGCGATCAGATCGGGGGTAAAAGGCATGGCGACTCCTGACTTCCAGACAAGGATGACGGCACCGTTCTACGGTGCCTGATCTTCGAGTGTAGCCGGGTTATTCGTCCTCGCCTTGATCCATCTCAGGTGGCAGCTCGGGCAGCGCACGCAGGGCGCTCTCGTACCACTCGCGGTCGAACTCGCGGTCTTCCACCAGCATGTTGTCAATTTCGAAGGCCAGTACATGGGCCATCAGGTTGAGAATGTCTTCGCGCTCGTAACCGACCAGGGTCAGTTTGTTGAACGTGGCTTTCGCCGCCGCCGGGTCGCCGCTTTCGATCTGGTTCTCGATGGCCTGGGTCAGCGTTGCCTCGGCGAAGGCTTCGTCGTCGTCATTGTCGATTTCGGTGGGCTCGCTCATGGCGGTACTCCTGTGATGGGATGCACAGTGTGCCACGCCCGTGGCGGCAATGCCCGGGCATTGACAGGGTGCATGACGCTGGTCAGGAGGCGGTCGTACGGTCTATAAAAGCCGGGCCAACCCCTTACGGCCTGGAGGCTGTTACCTCATGCTCAAGCTTCATGGATTCTCGGTCAGCAACTACTACAACATGGTCAAGCTGGCCCTGCTGGAAAAAGGCCTGCCCTTCGAAGAAGTCATCTTCTATGGCGGCCAGGCGCCACAGGCGCTGCAAGTGAGCCCGCGAGGCAAGGTGCCGGTGCTGGAGACCGAACACGGCTTCCTCAGCGAAACCAGTGTGATTCTCGACTATATCGAGCAGACCCAGGGCGGCAAGGCGCTGCTACCTGCCGACCCGTTCGGGCAGGCCAAGGTGCGTGAGCTGCTCAAGGAAATCGAGCTCTACATCGAGCTGCCGGCGCGTACCTGCTATGCCGAGTCTTTCTTTGGTATGCAGGTCGAGCCGCTGATAAAGGAAAAAGCCCGTGCCGACCTGCTGGCCGGTTTTGCCACGCTCAAGCGTAACGGCCGCTTCGCACCCTATGTGGCGGGTGAGCAACTGACCCTGGCAGACTTGATGTTCTGCTTCTCGGTCGACCTGGCCTACGCGGTGGGCAAGAAGGTGCTGAACATCGACTTCCTGGCGGACTTCCCGCAGGCCAAGGCGTTGCTGCAGCTGATGGGTGACAACCCGCACATGGCGCGGATCGTGGCGGACAAGGAGGCGGCGATGCCGGCCTTCATGGAGATGATTCGCAGCGGTAAACGCTGAGAATAGTGTTGGGGCATTCGCGGGCACGCCCGCTCCCACAGGGAAACGCTGTACCTGTGGGAGCGGGCGTGCCCGCGAACGAGGGCGAAGCCCTCGCAATGGGCCTTAACGCGAAGCCAGCAGCGCCTTGCCGCGGGCGACGGCCGCACGCACCTGCGCCGGTGCGGTACCACCAATGTGGTTACGGGCATTCACCGAGCCTTCCAGGGTCAACACGGCAAACACGTCCTGCTCGATCTGGTCGCTAAACTGGCGCAGTTCGTCCAGGCTCATTTCGGCCAGGTCCTTGCCGGTGTCCACGCCATACTTCACCGCGTGACCCACGATCTCATGGCAGTCACGGAACGGCAGGCCACGGCGTACCAGGTAGTCGGCCAGGTCGGTGGCAGTGGAGAAACCGCGCAGGGCCGCTTCACGCATGATGGCGTGCTTGGGCTTGATTGCCGGGATCATGTCGGCAAAGGCACGCAGCGAGTCGCGCAGGGTGTCGGCAGCGTCGAACAGCGGTTCCTTGTCTTCCTGGTTGTCCTTGTTGTAGGCCAGCGGCTGGCCTTTCATCAGGGTCAGCAGGCCGGTCAGGGCGCCAAACACACGGCCGCTCTTGCCACGTACCAGTTCCGGCACGTCCGGGTTCTTTTTCTGCGGCATGATCGAGCTGCCGGTGCAGAAGCGGTCTGGCAGGTCGATGAACTGGAACTGCGCGCTGGTCCACAGCACCAGCTCTTCGGAGAAGCGCGACAGGTGCATCATCGCCACACTGGCGGCGGCGCAGAATTCGATGGCGAAGTCGCGGTCCGACACGCCGTCCAGCGAGTTGCCGGCCACGGCTTCGAAGCCCAGCAGCTTGCAGGTGAGCTCGCGATCGATCGGGTAGGTCGTGCCTGCCAGCGCGGCGCTGCCCAGGGGCATGCGGTTAGCACGCTTGCGGCAGTCGACCAGGCGCTCGTAGTCGCGGCTGAGCATTTCGAACCAGGCCAGCAGGTGATGGCCGAAGGTGACCGGCTGTGCCGTCTGCAGGTGGGTGAAGCCGGGCATGATGGTTTCGGCTTCACGCTCGGCCTGCTCCAGCAGGCCCTGCTGCAGGCGAGTAATCTCGGCCAGGATCAGGTCGATTTCGTCGCGCAGCCACAGGCGAATGTCGGTGGCCACCTGGTCGTTGCGGCTACGGCCGGTGTGCAGCTTCTTGCCGGTGATGCCGATACGGTCGGTCAGGCGTGCCTCGATGTTCATGTGCACGTCTTCGAGATCGACGCGCCAGTCGAAGGTGCCGGCTTCGATCTCGCCCTGGATGGTCTTCAGGCCATCGATGATGGTGTCGCGCTCGGCATCGCTGAGCACGCCGACCTGCGCCAGCATGGTGGCATGGGCGATCGAACCCATGATGTCGTGGCGGTACAGGCGCTTGTCGAAATCGACCGAGGCGGTGAAACGGGCGACGAAGGCGTCGACGGGTTCACTGAAGCGGCCGCCCCAGGACTGATTGGTCTTGTCGGTGCTCATGGATTCACTCATTGCAGGCGTGAACGAAAAAGTGGCGCCGATGATAGCAGGGTTTGGGCCGGCCGCCGCAGGGCGCTGGTCGACAGAAATGCGCGGAAAACGATAGAGAAGGATTTGCAGGAATGAACGGCAGTGTTCCACGGACCGTCTACAGTTGGACAGAGGACTGGCAGTGAATCTGCCGGCCGAGTGAATCTTTGGCCTTCGCACCGGTCTAGAGCGTGACCTTAGTGTCGCTCGAACCATACCTGTCTACGCTATACCTGTGCGAGACTCATTCAGGAATCCAGCGCAATTATGAATGTCCTGATCGTTGATGACGAACCCCAAGGCCGTGAGCGCCTTAGCCGGCTGCTCGGCGAACTGGAGGGTTACACCGTGCTGGAGCCTAGCGCCACCAACGGCGAGGAGGCCTTGGCGCTGATCGAAAGCCTCAAGCCCGATGTGGTCCTGCTGGACATCGGCATGCCAGGCCTGGATGGCCTGCAGGTTGCTGCTCGCCTGTGCGAGCGCGAGGCGCCTCCGGCGGTGGTGTTTTGCACCGGGGACGATGAATACGGTGCCGAGGCTTTCAAGGACAGTACCCTCAGCCATGTGACCAAACCTTTCCAGGCCCAGGCCTTGCGCGATGCCCTGCGCAAGGCCGAAAAGCCCAACCGCGCCCAGTTGGCGGCGCTCACCAGGCCGGCCAACGAAGGCGGCGGCCCGCGTAGCCACATCAGTGCCCGCACGCGCAAAGGCATCGAGCTGATCCCTTTGCCCCAGGTCATCTACTTCATTGCCGACCACAAGTACGTGACCTTGCGCCACGAGGCCGGGGAAGTGTTGCTCGACGAGCCGCTCAAGGCCCTGGAAGACGAGTTTGGCGAACGCTTCGTGCGTATCCACCGCAATGCCCTGGTCGCCCGTGAGCGTATCGAACGCCTGCAGCGCACGCCGCTGGGGCATTTCCAGCTATACCTGAAAGGCCTGGACGGTGACGCCCTGACCGTCAGCCGGCGCCATGTGGCCGGTGTGCGCAAGATGATGCAAACCCTCTGAGCCCTTTGCGCAAGTCTGTGGATTTGCTTGGGCCTTGTGGGAGCGGCCTTGTGTCGCGAAAGGGCCGTAAAGCGGCCCCAGCAAATCATGCATCACTGCCGAAATCCTGGGGCCGCTGTGCGGCCCTTTCGCGACACAAGGCCGCTCCCACAGCAAACCACGCATGGCCTGTTGATCCGTATCTGCTAGCGATACCGGCGATGCTGTTATCATCGACAGCATTTCTCTGGATCGGGGCGTTCCATGTCCACTCGCGAAATCCGCATTGCCACCCGTAAAAGTGCCTTGGCCCTGTGGCAGGCCGAATACGTCAAAGCCCGCCTCGAGCAGGCCCACCCCGGTCTGCTGGTGACCCTGGTGCCCATGGTCAGCCGTGGCGACAAGCTGCTCGACGCGCCGCTGGCAAAGATTGGTGGCAAGGGCCTGTTCGTCAAGGAACTGGAAACCGCCCTGCTGGACAACGAAGCCGACATCGCCGTGCATTCGATGAAGGACGTGCCCATGGACTTCCCCGAAGGCCTGGGCCTGTACTGCATCTGCGAGCGCGAAGACCCGCGCGATGCCTTCGTTTCCAATACCTTTGACAGCCTCGATGCGCTGCCTGCCGGCAGCATCGTCGGTACCTCCAGCCTGCGTCGCCAGGCCCAGTTGCTGGCGCGTCGCCCGGACCTGCAGATCCGCTTCCTGCGCGGCAACGTCAACACCCGCCTGGCCAAGCTGGATGCCGGTGAGTACGACGCCATCATCCTCGCCGCCGCTGGTTTGATCCGCCTGGGCTTCGAAGACCGCATCACCTCCACCATCAGCGTCGATGACAGCCTGCCGGCTGGCGGCCAGGGCGCGGTGGGCATCGAATGCCGCAGCGCCGACCAGCAAATCCACGCGCTGCTGGCGCCGCTGCACCATGCCGATACCGCCGACCGGGTGGTGGCCGAGCGCGCCCTGAACAAACGCCTGAATGGTGGCTGCCAGGTACCGATTGCCTGCTATGCGGTGCTGGAAGGTGACCAGCTGTGGCTGCGTGGCCTGGTCGGCCAGCCCAGCGGCGGTACCCTGCTGGTGGCCGATGCCCGCGCCCCACGTACTGCCGCCGAAACCCTGGGCGTGCAGGTGGCCGAGGACCTGCTGGGGCAGGGCGCCGAGGCCATCCTCAAGGAAGTCTACGGCGAGGCCGGCCACCCGTGAGTTCGTGGCGCCTGTTGCTGACCCGGCCTGCCGAGGACTGTGCGGCACTGGCGCAAAGCCTGGCAGCGGCGGGGGTAGACAGCAGCTGCCTGCCGCTGCTGGCAATCGAGCCCGTCGTTGTGGATAACCAGCAACGCCTGTTGCTGGAAGGCCTGCAGGGCTTCCAGGCGATCATCGTGGTCAGCAAGCCGGCTGCCCGCTTGTTGCTTGAGCGACTGGCCAAGGCCGGCCTGCAGCCACCCGTGCAAGGCTGGTTCACTGTGGGCGAGGCAACTGCCGCCGTGCTGCAGGGTGCGGGCCTGGCGGTGAGCTTCCCCCCGCGTGGCGATGACAGCGAAGCGTTGCTGGCGCTGCCAGCCCTGCGCCAGGCAATTGCCGTGCCGGCACCGCGGATCTTGATCGTTCGTGGCGTCGGAGGTCGCGAACTGCTGGCAGAGCGTCTTGCAGAGCAAGGTGCTAGTGTCGATTATCTGGAACTGTATCGTCGCTGCCTGCCGGCTTACCCAGCGGGCACCCTGATGCGCCGCATCGAAGCGGAACGCCTCAATGGCCTGGTGGTCAGCAGTGGGCAGGGTTTTGAACACTTGCAGCAGATGGCCGGCGCCGATTGGCCGCAGCTGGCGCGTCTGCCGCTGTTCGTGCCAAGCCCTCGGGTTGCCGAGCAGGCCAGGGCCGCCGGGGCCCAACAGGTTGTGGATTGCCGTGGCGCCAGTGCCACGGCCTTGCTGGCAGCCGTGCAGCGCAGCGCTGCACCTGCCTCTTAAGGCGCTAAGCTGAACGCGATGCGCCCCCATGCAAAGGATGGATACGTGAGCGAGACTGTCTTGTCCAATAACGATCAGCCGTCGGCACAGGCGCCGGCGGAACCCGTCACCACCCCACCTGCCAAGCGCTCCGGCAGTGGCCTGGCAACGTTGGCCCTGCTGTTGGGCGCGGCCGGGGTGGCGGTAGGTGGCTGGGGTGTCTGGCAGGTGCGTCAACTGCAAGGCAGCGAATTCAACCAGGGCCAGCACATCGAGGCGCTGAACCAGCGCGCCGAGGCCCTGCAGCAGCGTGAACAGCAGATCAGCGCGCAGCTGGCCAGCCTGCCGGCGGCCAGCGAGCTGGAAGACCGCCGCCGCCTGGTGGCGCAGTTGCAAGGCGACCAGCAACGCCTCAGCCAGCGCCTGGAAACCGTACTGGGCGAAAGCCGCAAGGAATGGCGCCTGGCCGAGGCCGAGCACCTGCTGCGCCTGGCCACCCTGCGCCTGTCTGCGCTGCAGGACATCACCAGTGCCAAGGCCTTGGTCGAGGGGGCGGACGAGATCCTGCGCGAGCAGAGCGATCCGGGTGCCTTCGCCGCCCGTGAGCAACTGGCGCGCAGCTTGGCCACGCTCAACAGCACCCAGCAACCGGACCGTACTGGCCTGTTCCTGAAACTGGCCGCTCAGCGCGAGCTGGTGCAGCAACTCAGCGCCCAGTCGCCGGAGTTCGACACCAATGCCGATGCCCTGGGCGCGCTCACCGCCGATGGTGACGGCGCCAGTCGCCTGTCCCAGTGGTGGGCCGAGATCTCCAAGTACTTCCAGATCGACTTCAACGCCGATGACAACGTGCGTCCGCTGCTGGCCGGGCAGCAACTGAACCAGCTGCGCCTGGCCCTGAGCCTGACCATCGAACAGGCCCAGTGGGCAGCGCTCAATGGCGATAGCAAGGTCTACACCCAGGCGCTGGACGACGCCCGCAGCGTGCTGCTGGCCAACTTCAACGCCGACAACCCGCAAAGCAAGGCCATGCTTGACAGCCTCAATGCCTTGGCCGAACAGCCGGTGTCGGTGGTTACCCCTGACCTCAGCGAAAGTCTGGCTGCAGTGCAGGCCTATATCCAGCGCCGCCACCTGCCGGCCGATGCTGAAGGGGGCAAGCCATGAAGCGTGTCTACCTGCTGGCCGTGCTGGCGATCGTGGTCGCCGCGGCGCTAGGTATCGCGGTCGCCAAGCACAGCGGCTACGTGCTGATCTCCTATGGCAGCTTCCGCTACCAGTCGGGGCTGTGGGCGGCCCTGGCCGGCTTGCTGGTTGTGGTGCTGTTGCTGTGGCTGGTGCGCTACCTGGTCGGCCTGGTGCTGACTTCCAGTGGCGTGGTCAACCCGTGGTCGCGGCGTAATCGCAGCCGGCGTGTTCGTCTGGCCATCGAGCAGGGCCAGCTGGACCTCGCCGAGGGCCGTTGGGCCAGTGCCCAGCGCCATCTGCACCGTGCCGCCGAGGCCGAGCGCCAGCCGTTGCTGTATTACCTCGGTGCCGCGCGTGCCGCCAACGAGCAAGGCCGAACCGAAGACAGCGACAACCTGCTGGAACGTGCCCTGGAGCGCCAGCCGCAAGCGGAGCTGGCTATTGCCCTGACCCATGCGCAATTGCAGATGGACCGTGGCGAAAGCGACGGCGCGCTGGAAACCCTGCTGGCCATGCAGGAGCGCCACCCGCACAACGGCCAGGTGCTGCGCCTACTGCAGCGGCTGCACCTGGAACGCGGCGACTGGTCTGCCCTGATCCGCCTGCTGCCTGACCTGCGCAAGGGCAAGGTGCTGCCGGCCGCCGAGCTGGCTGCCCTGGAGCAACGTGCCTGGGGCCAGAACCTGAGCCTGGCCACCACCCGTGGCGAGGATGCGCAAAGCGCCCGTCAGGCTCTGGAGCGCGCCTGGCAGCAACTGACTGCTGCCCAGCGCCAGGAGCCACAACTGGTGCTGGCCTATGCCGAGCAATTGCGTCAGGTGGGCGCCCAGAGCGAAGCGGAACAAGTGCTTCGCACCGCCCTCAAGCGTGAATACGAAAGCCACCTGGCACGCCTGTACGGCCTGGTGCGCGGCGATGACCCGGCGCGCCAGCTGCAAACAGCCGAAGGTTGGCTCAAGGCCCACCCGCAAGATGCCAGCCTGCTGCTAACCCTGGGCCGTCTGAGCCTGCAGAACCGCTTGTGGGGCAAGGCGCGGGACTATCTGGAAAGCAGCCTGCGCATGGAACGCAACCCCGAGGCCTGTGCTGAGCTGGCGCGCCTGCTCGCCGGCCTTGGCGAGACCGAGCGCAGCAACCAGCTGTTCCAGGAGGGCCTCGGCCTGCTGGACGAGCGCCTGCTGGCCCTGCCTTTGCCCGAAGGCGTACGCGCCTGACCTACCCCAGGGCCCGCGCAAAGGCGCGGGCTCCGGGGACGGGTAACTTTTCTCTCGATGTAAGTTAGATCTGCAGTCCATTTCTTCAGACGTTTCCTACTGCACGGTTGGAAATTTCCTTCGTGATTCAGCGACTTGTCGTTGCTGTCGCGCCTTGAAACAAAGCGCGTCTTTCCTCTACCGTTTCAGGCCACTTCATTATCCCGGGACCTTCACCGCCCATGTTGCCGGCCCGTTTGCGCACCTTTTTCCTACCTGCCTGCCTTGCTGCACTGGCGGTACTGGCCGCGTCCTTCCACCTGGAAAGCGTCCTCGGGCTGGTGCCCTGCCCGTTGTGTTTCAGCCAGCGCCTGCTGCTTGGCCTGTACGCGCTGCTGTGCCTGGCGGCGGTGCTGCAGGCACCGGGTACGGCGGGCATTCGCTGTTACGCGCGGGCGACGCTGGGCTGTTCGCTGGCCGGGGCGCTGCTGGCAGCGCGGCATGTCTGGTTGCAAGGGGATGACGGGGCCATTCCAGTCTGCCCGGTGCCGCTCGGGCGGCTGTTCGAGCAATCCTGGGGCGAGGCGGCCCGCCAATTGTTGTTCGGCGGCCCGGATTGCAACTCGCTCACCTGGAGCTTTCTCGACCTGACCCTGCCCGAGTGGAGCCTGCTGGCCTTCCTGCTGCTGGCGGTGCTGCCCTTGAGTTGCCTGCTGGCGTATCGTTTCCGCACCCTGGCGAGAACATGACCTGGCGCAAGGTTGCGCCAATGGCACGACCAATGGCCGTGTAACAGGGTATTAAACACTTGTATGAACTTTGTCCGCTGCGTACCTTGAAGGGCAGCACGCGCGGGAATAATCTCCCAGCACGCATACCGAAAACACAACTGCTCGATGCCGCCTGCTGATGTCACCTTTGTGCTGCACGGTCGTGGTGCGAGGTGCAGCGGCATCTACCCAGAAGGGAAGAGATTGCCATGCTCGATAGTTGTCAGAACGCTCAGGAACGCTGGGGTGGGGTTCACAAACTGATCGACCGCTGGCTGGAGGAGCGCCAGGAACTGGTGCAGGCTTTCCGCGCGCTGCGCGATGCCAAGCCGGCCTTCGCCGACAAGGACACGAACGGGGACTTTTGCGCGCTCCTCGTTGACTACGTTTCGGCGTGGCATTTCGAAGTCTGCGAGCAGTTGGTCAGTGAGGCCAAGGCCTTCGGCGACGAGAAGGCGCTGAAGCTGGCCGAAGAGATCAACCCACGGATCAACGACAGTACTCAGGTCGCATTGGCCTTCAATGACCATTGCGCCAAGGGTGAGTGCAAGGACACCGAGCGCTTTGCCGAAAAGCTGGGCAAGCTGGGTGGCCTGCTGCACGAGCGCTTCGAACTGGAAGACTGCCTGATCGAAGTGTTGCACAACGCGCACAAGGAAGAAGGCGCATTACCGGCGTGAGTGTTGGCGTCAGTCGCCAACCGCCAGCAGTTCTATCTCGAACACCAAGGGGGTGTAGGGTGCAATCAGGTCGCCCGCACCCTCGGCGCCATACGCTAGCGCCGACGGGATCACCAGGCGCCATTTGGCGCCAGCGTGCATCTTTGGCAAGGCCACCTGCCACCCTTCGATGACTGAGTCCAGGCTGAACCACTGGGGCGTCTGGTTCTGGTCGAACACCGAGCCGTCTGGCAGCCTGCCCACATAGCGCACCTGCACCTTGCCACCGGCTTTGGGCTGCGCGCCCGTACCTGCTTGCAGTTCGCTGTAGAGCACGCCCTCCGGTAGTTCGTGCACGCCATAACGACCACGCTCGTTGGCCAGGAAGCGTGTTTCGGCAGCTTGCAGCTTCTGCATGGCGGCATCGCCTTCCTGTGCTTCCTGCTGCTGGAGCAAAGCCTGCATGCGTGCCTTGTCGAGTTTCAGCGGTTGCCCCTGGTAGGACTGGCGCAGGCCTTCTACCAGCGCATCCAACTGCAGGCCCGGTATATCCTGGCGCAGCCGCTCACCCAGGCTGGCGCCGATGCTGTAGGCGAGGTCATGTTCTTCGCTGTCGGCCAGGGCGATGGGTGCCAGCAGGCATAAACCTAAAACAAGATATCGAGGCATGGTCAGTTCCTGCGCCAATGAGCGGGGAAGTATGCCAGTGTTCCGTTTTGTATTGTGTGCTCGCGGTCCTTGTAGGAGCGGCCTTGTGTCGCGACACGGCTGCAAAGCAGCCCCCGGCAATATCTGCGGTGGTGCTGAAGTCCAGGGCTGCTTCGCAGCCCATCGCGACACAAGGCCGCTCCTACAGGGGGCTGTGCAATACAGATAACTGCCAAATATCAGCAATGATTTATTCAGCAACTACACTTGCTCGGAGCTGCAAGATAACAACTTTGCCCAGGCATGCAACGCGGCGTAAACAATACTGTCAACATGCCCTAGCGGCGGTAGCAGCAGAAGCATAGTATGAGCCGCAATCTCGTCAGCCAGGAGGTAAACCATGTCGGCTAAAAAGAAGCCAGTAAGCACGCCGTTACACCTGCTCCAGCAACTTTCGGGCAGCTTGCTCGAACACTTGGAAGATGCCTGCTCGCAAGCGCTGGCTGATGCGGAAAAACTGCTGGCCAAGTTGGAAAAGCAGCGTGGCAAGGCCCAGGAAAAACTGCACAACGGTCGCCTGAAACTGCAAGACGCGGCCAAGGCAGGTAAAGCCAAGGCGCAGACCAAGGCGCAAAAAGTCATTGGCGAACTTGAAGAACTGCTCGACTCCCTCAAGGAACGTCAAACCCAGACTCGTTCTTATATCCAGCAACTCAAGCGCGATGCCCAGGACAGCCTCAAGCTGGCCCAAGGTGTAGGCAAGGTTCGCGAAGCTGCAGCCAAGGCGCTTGACCAGCGTGCTGCCAAGACCTCCAAACCGGCAGCCGCCAAACCCGTCACCAAGGCTGCTGCGGCCAAACCTGCAGCCAAGCCGGCCGCCAAGGCCGCTGCTGCTGCCAAACCTGCGGCCAAGCCGGCTGCCAAGGCCACTGCTGCTGCCAAACCTGCGGCCAAGCCGGCTGCCAAGGCCACTGCTGCTGCCAAACCTGCAGCCAAGCCAGCCGCCAAGGCCACTGCTGCTGCCAAACCTGCGGCCAAGCCGGCTGCCAAGGCCACTGCTGCTGCCAAACCTGCAGCCAAGCCGGCTGCCAAGGCCACTGCTGCTGCCAAGCCTGCAGCCAAGCCGGCTGCCAAGGCCACTGCTGCTGCCAAACCTGCGGCCAAGCCAGCCGCCAAGGCCACTGCTGCTGCCAAACCTGCAGCCAAGCCGGCTGCCAAGGCCACCGCAGCCGCTAAACCTGCAGCCAAGCCAGCGGCGGCCAAAACGCCAGCCAAAGCCGCTGCTGCCAAGCCGGCCGCGAAACCAGCTGCCGCCAAGGCCCCAGCACGTACGGCTGCCAAACCCGCCGCCAAGCCAGCAGCTGCCAAGCCTGTTGCCAGCAAGCCAGCCGAAGCCAAACCGGCTACGCCAGCCGCCAGCACTCCGGCCGCCGCGACCAACTCGGCCACCCCGGCAGCTTCGGTAGCGCCATCGGCACCTGCCAGCACCCCGGCTCAGGCACCGTCTTCGGCGTCCTGAAGCGCTGCCGCCGCGACGCGCAACCGAACCAGCGCGTCGTGGTGGCGGGCCTGGTCTGGCGCCAGCCGTGCCAGCCAGTCGTCCATGGGCTCATGGGCGCTTGCCGGCCATTGTCGCGAACGCTCCTGCAAGCGTTCCAGCAAGGTTTTCTCGGCCTGTAATTCCAATCCCTTCACCTGCTCACGCAACGCCGCCAGCTGCGCATCACTTTGCGCTGCTGCTCGCCACTGTTGGCGCAAACTACGTAATGGGTTGACCACTTCGCGCTGCCAGGGCTCGGTAACCTCGCGCAATGCCTGTACGCGTTCGTCCCGCACGGCCACGCCACGCGCCTGCAGCCAGGTTGCGCACAGCAGCAGACAGACATCGCCACCCAGCGCCTGCAGTTCAAGGCAGGCGGCTTCCACGCCGGGCCTGGCGTACAGGGCCAGGGCGTGATTCCACAGGTCGGTGTGCATGGTTCCACTCGCGCTATGGGCCGAGGAAGCTGGTAGACTCCGCGACCATCATGATCAGACTATCCAACCTCACTTTACAGCGTGGTCCGCAGCGCTTGCTAGAAGGCGCCGAGATGACCCTGCACACCGGTCACAAGGCCGGCCTGATCGGCGCCAACGGCGCCGGAAAATCCAGCCTGTTCGCCTTGCTGCGCGGTGAGCTGTCGCCCGATGCCGGCGATTGCCAGCTGCCCGGTGACTGGCGCATCGCCCACATGCGCCAGGAGGTCGATACCCTCGACCGCCTGGCCGTGGACTATGTGCTCGACGGTGACGTGCGCCTGCGCAAGGTCCAGGCCGAACTGGCTGCGGCCGAGCAGGCCCACGACGGTACCGCCCTGGCGCGCCTGCACATTGAGCTGGATAGCGCCGACGGCTATACCGCCGACGCCCGCGCACGCAAGTTGCTGGCCGGCCTTGGTTTCACCAACGAACAGATGGACCGCCGCGTCGGCGACTTCTCCGGTGGCTGGCGGATGCGCCTGAACCTGGCCCAGGCCCTGATGTGCCCGTCCGACCTGCTGCTGCTCGACGAGCCCACCAACCACCTGGACCTGGACGCTATCCTGTGGCTGGAGGACTGGCTCAAGGGCTACCCCGGGACGTTGTTGCTGATCTCCCACGACCGCGACTTCCTCGATGCCGTGGTCGACCATGTGCTGCACGTCGAGCAGCGCAAGCTGAACCTGTACAAGGGCGGCTACACTGCCTTCGAGCGCACCCGGGCCGAGCGCCTGGCGCAACAGCAGCAGGCCTACGAGAAACAGCAGGCCCAGCGTGCGCACATGGAAAAGTACATTGCCCGCTTCAAGGCCCAGGCCACCAAGGCCCGCCAGGCACAGAGCCGGATCAAGGCCCTGGAGCGCATGGAGGAGCTATCGGCGGCGCATGTCGATTCGCCGTTTGACTTCGTTTTCCGCGAGTCGCAGAAAATCTCCAGCCCGCTGCTGAGCCTGTCCGAAGGCCGCCTGGGCTACGGTGACAAGGCGATCCTCGACAAGGTCAAGCTGCAGCTCACCCCCGGTGCGCGCATTGGCCTGCTCGGCCCCAACGGCGCTGGCAAGTCGACCCTGATCAAGAACCTCGCTGGCGAGCTCGAGCCACTATCGGGCCGCCTGGTACGGGGTGAGAACCTGGCCGTGGGCTACTTCGCCCAGCACCAGCTGGATTCGCTGGACGACAAGGCCAGCCCGCTGCTGCACCTGCAGCGCATTGCCCCCACCGAGCGTGAGCAGACCCTGCGCGACTTCCTGGGCGGCTTCGACTTCCATGGCGATCGCGTCGACGAGCCGGTGGTGAACTTCTCCGGTGGTGAGAAGGCCCGCCTGGCGTTGGCCCTGATCGCGTGGGAAAGACCGAACCTGCTGCTGCTCGACGAACCGACCAACCACCTCGACCTGGAAATGCGCCTGGCGCTGACCATGGCCCTGCAGGAGTTTGCCGGTGCCGTGGTGGTGGTGTCGCACGACCGTCACCTGCTCAAGAGCACCACCGACGAGTTCCTGCTGGTGGCCGACGGCAAGGTCGACATCTTCGATGGTGACCTGGACGACTACAGCCGCTGGCTGGTCGAGTATCGCCAGCGCAGCGCGCCGGCCAGTACCGCCCCGGTCAACCCGGACAAGACCGACAAGAAGGCCCAACGCCAGGCTGCCGCAACCTTGCGTCAGCAACTGGCCCCGCACAAGAAGGCTGCCGACAAGCTGGAAGCCGAGCTCAACCAGGTGCACGCGCAACTGGCCGAGATCGAGACCGCGCTGGGTGATGGTGGCCTCTACGACGCTTCGCGCAAGGACGAGTTGCGTGACCTGCTGGCGCGCCAGACCAAGCTGAAGCAGCGCGAAGGCGAACTGGAAGAGGCCTGGATGGAAGCGCTGGAAACCCTCGAAAGCATGCAGGCCGAGCTCGAGGCGCTGTCCTGATGGAGGAACTGCGTTCGCTGCTGCCAGGGCAATGGATGGACACCTTCTGGCTGGGCTTGCAGATCCTGTTGATCCTGGTAGCGGCCTTCGTTCTGCAGCGCATTGTTGCACGCGGGCTGAGCCGCCTGGGCCAGCGCTACCCGTTGCCGCCGGAATTGCTGGTGCCGGTGCGTGGCGGCCTGCGCTGGCTGATCATGGGCAGCGCGTTGCTGTTTGTGCTGGAGCGCCTGGGTGTGTCGGCGACCGTGCTGTGGACAGCACTGTCCGGCTTCGTCGCGGTGGCGGCAGTGGCTTTCTTCGCCATGTGGAGCGTGCTGTCCAACCTGCTGTGCGCGGTGCTGATCTTCACCGTCGGGCCGTTTCGTATTGGTGATGTGGTCGAACTGGTCGACACCCTCGACAAGCCGGGCGTCAAGGGCCGGGTGATTGCCATCAACCTGCTGTTCACCACGCTGATGGAAATGCCCGAGGCGGGCGGGGCGCTGGTGCAGGTGCCCAATAGCCAGTTCTTCCAGAAGTCAGTACGGCGCTGGCGCGGGGCTGAGGTGCAGTCCATGCACAAAGAGTCGCCTGTAGAGGCTGACTGAACCTGCACCGGCCTCTTCGCGGGTAAACCCGCTCCCACAGGAATTCCGCAGCCCTTGGGGATTGCGCGATACCTGTGGGAGCGGGTTTACCCGCGAAGAGGCCAGCACAGGCAATACAAATCCTTCAGAAATCGCTGGTTATTTTTTCACCAACACCTTAGCTTAACGTTTTGCAACAAATGTCCGAGCGAGGTGTGTGATGTCGATGGAAGTGTGGTTGGGCTTCTTTGCCGCCTGTTGGGTGATCAGCCTTTCACCCGGCGCCGGGGCGATTGCCTCGATGTCCAGTGGCCTGCAATACGGTTTTTGGCGTGGTTACTGGAACGCCCTGGGCCTGCAACTGGGCCTGATCCTGCAGATCGCCATCATCGCCGCCGGCGTCGGCGCTGTTCTGGCTGCCTCGGCCACGGCGTTCCAGATCATCAAATGGTTCGGTGTCGCCTACCTTGTCTACCTGGCCTACAAACAGTGGCGTGCGCTGCCCTTGGACATGAGCGATGAATCCGCCGTGCGTCCGATCGGCAAACCGCTTAGCCTGGTGTTCCGTGGTTTCCTGGTCAACGTCAGCAACCCCAAGGCGCTGGTGTTCATGCTGGCGGTGCTGCCGCAGTTCATCAATCCGCATGAACCGCTGTTGCCCCAGTATGTGGCGATCACCGTGACCATGGTCGCCGTGGATATGCTGGTGATGGCGGGGTATACCGGGTTGGCTGCGCGGGTGTTGCGCCTGCTGCGTACGCCCAAACAGCAGAAGCGTTTGAACCGGACTTTCGCCGGGTTGTTCATTGGCGCGGCCACCTTCCTGGCGACTCTGCGTCGCGCGCCAGTCTGACAGACCGTATGTAGGCCATTCGCGGGCTTGCCCGCGAATGGGCCACCTCTATTTCTGCTTGTCCACCAGCCCCTTGAGCAAATCCACCGGCAGTGGAAAGACGATGGTCGAGCTCTTGTCCCCGGCAATCGTCCCCAGCGTCTGCATGTAGCGCAACTGCATCGCCCCTGGCTCCTTGCTCAGCATCTGCGCCGCCTGCATCAACTTCTCCGACGCCTGCAACTCACCCTCGGCATGGATCACCTTGGCCCGCCTTTCACGCTCGGCCTCGGCCTGGCGGGCAATGGCGCGCACCATCGATTCGTTGAGATCGACGTGCTTGATCTCGACGTTGGCCACCTTGATACCCCAGGCATCGGTCTGTGCATCGAGCACCTGGCGAATGTCCGAGTTCAGTTGCTCGCGTTCGGCCAACAGTTCATCCAGTTCGTGCTTGCCGAGCACCGCGCGCAGCGTGGTCTGGGCCAGCTGGCTGGTCGCCACGAGGAAATCTTCGACCTGGATGATCGCCTTCTGCGGGTCGAGCACTCGGAAGTAGAGCACGGCGTTGACCTTGACCGAGACGTTGTCGCGGGTGATCACATCCTGAGGTGGTACATCCAGCACCACGGTGCGCAGGTCGACCCGCACCATTTGCTGGATTACCGGGATCAGCAGGATCAGCCCCGGCCCCTTCACCTGCCAGAAGCGCCCCAGTTGGAACACCACGCCGCGCTCGTATTCACGCAGGATGCGGAACGCCGACAGCAACAGCATCGCCAGCACGATCAGCACCGCGCCGAAGCCCAATTGCATGAACATGGTCATTCTCCTTGCGCCGCGGGCGCGGCGGCGCTCACTTCCAGCATGACGCCATGGCGCGCGGTCACCCGCACGTTCTGGCCCGCTTGCAGTGGCGTTGCACACTGCGCCTGCCATTGCTCGCCCTGGGCCAGCACAAAGCCACAGAACGGGTTGCCCGCCATCACCTGTGTGACGGTGACCAGGCTGCCGACCAGGCCGGCGTCACCGCTGACCAGCGCCCGTCGGCGGGCCTTGAGGGCCATGCCCAGCACGCCGCCGATCAGCAGCGCCGAGAACACCGCCAGGATGCCGATCAGGGTCAACGGGATACCGAAACCGGGGGCGTCAGTGTCGATCAGGATCAGCGCGCCGACCACGAAGGCGACAATGCCGCCAAAGCCGACCACGCCGAAACTGGGCAGAAAGGCTTCGGCAATCATGAAGGCGATGCCGAGCAATATCAGCGCCACCCCGGCGAAGCTCACCGGCAACAGCTGCAGGGCATATAGCGCCAGCAGCAGGCATATACCGCCGATCACGCCGCCGACCGTCGAGCCGGGATTCATGAATTCGAACAGCAGGCCGTACACACCGATCATGATCAGAATCAGCGCCACGCTGGGGTTGGTGATGACTGCGAGCACCCGTGTGCGCCAGTCCGGCAGGTGCTCGATGAGGCTGGCGCCGGCAGTCTGCAGTTGCTGGGGCTGGCCAGCGACAGTGAGCGTTTTGCCATCGAGCTTGTGCAGCAGGTCACTCAGGTCATCGGCCATCAGGTCGATAACGTCAAGCCTCAAGGCCTCGCTGGCGGACAGGCTGACCGCCTCGCGCACGGCCTTCTCCGCCCAGTCGGCATTGCGCCCGCGCAGCTGCGCCAGGCCACGGATGTAGGCTGCCGCATCGTTGACCTGCTTGCGCGCGAGGGTATCGTCATCGCTGCCTTTGGCCTTGTCATCCTTGGGCGTGCCTGGCGGAGCACCGACCTGCACGGGGGTTGCGGCCCCCAGGTTGGTACCGGGCGCCAT
The DNA here is from genome assembly GCF_030263955.1 of Pseudomonas sp. M2(2023). NCBI lineage: Bacteria > Pseudomonadati > Pseudomonadota > Gammaproteobacteria > Pseudomonadales > Pseudomonadaceae > Pseudomonas > Pseudomonas sp. M2(2023). The sequence continues at coordinate 5,405,781 of NZ_CP127114.1, read as the reverse complement.
GGCCGCGACATGGCTGGCATAGAGGATGTAAGTGCCGGCGCTGGCGGCGCGGGCTCCGCTGGGGGCGACGAAGGTTGCGACCGGCACTGGGCTGGCGAGAATCGCCTTGATCATCTGGCGCATGGCGCTGTCCAGCCCGCCCGGGGTGTCCATGCGGATAACCACCAGTTGTGCACCCTGTGCCTTGGCCTGGTCGAGGCTGCGCACCAGGTAGTCGGCGCTGGCAGGGCCGATGGCGTCATCGACACCCAATACCCAGACTGCACCAGGCGCTCCCTGACCGCCTGGCGTGATACCAAGCAGCAACAGCAGCAATAGCCAGCGCCAGCAGCGGGCGATCACCTGTCGTCACCTCGTTTGCCTCTATTGCACAAGTTTAGCCCTGCCTGCTGGTACCCGGCCTAAAATTGGAAATTGGGGGGCGAAACCGGAGGTGCATCATGCGTATGGCAAAGACCCTGCAGGATCGCCTGGACAAGGCCAACTGCGATTACGACATCATTCCCCATCCACATTCGGCCACCAGCCTGGAGTCGGCCCGTACGGCCGGCGTGCCCGCCGAGCGGGTCGCCAAGTCGGTGATGCTCGATGACCGTCATGGCAACTACATCATGGCCGTGCTACCGGCCAACCGGCATCTGGACATGACCAAGGTGCGCATGTCCGGGGCCTGGCAACTGACCCGTGAAAGCGGCCTGCCGAGCCTGTTCGGCGACTGCGAGCGCGGTGCCGTACCGGCGCTGGGCGATGCCTACCAGATAAAGATGCTGCTTGATTCGAGTCTTACCCGCCAAGGCGATGTCTATCTGGAGGCGGGTGATCACGATCACCTGATCCACATGAGCATGGAGCAATATCTGAAGCTGGTGCCGCGCGCCGAAGTGCGTGAGCTCAGCTGATGCTCTCAACCCATGCCGGGCCGGCATCGTCGACGACCGGTCTGGCGACGAGGAGGAACCATGGATAATACGATTCATCCTTTGTCTGAGATTTTCAAACAGCTGGGGCTGTCTGACGATCCGGTCGATATCGACCGTTTCATCACCACCCATTCGCCGCTCGATGACGATATAAAGCTGGTTGATGCGCCTTTCTGGAGCGATTCCCAGCGCGATTTCCTGAAAGAGAAGTACATCGCTGATGACGATTGGATTCCGATGATCGACCAACTGAACGAGGCGCTGCACCTGCGCAAAAAATAAAGCGCCGAGTGGTGCCTGACGAGTGATTGGCCGTTGCTATGCTCAGGAAAACAACAAGGGGATAGCGCGATGAAAGATCCCTACGCACCGGGCTTCTGGTGCTCCGTGACGATCCTGGGCACGTTGACGGCCAGTTATTTCTACGGCATACGGCAAACGCAACAGATGAACCAGGCAGTGCACTTCCTGTATGCCGCTGCCGCTGTCACCGTGGCGGTTGCACTGGTGGCGCTGACCTGGATCGCCTGGCAGCAATTGCACCTGAACAAGCGCGAGGTGGTGCAGGGGCGAACGTTGCTGACCATCTGGAACACCAAAGTTGCGCTGCGCCGCGTCGAGACGGTGTTCGACCGCTACTTCTGGGGCAGCTACTGGCATTCGGGGCGCACCTTCGAAGAGGTCATGGGCGAGCTCAAGGGCACGCCGCTGGAGCAGAGCCTGGATGCCCTGAAACGCCAGTGCCGGTTGCTTGACCGCGAAGTCCATGACCACCATCACCACTGGCTGGCCAATGCCCGCGACCTGTCCAGCGTGGCCCAGGCCATGGCCCGTGAACGCTACCAGCTGGATCTGGGCGAACCAACCCGCAGCGGCAACGGCAACACTGCCGTGCTCAATCGGGATCTGGAAGTGCTGGTGTACACCTGGTCGGCGCGCCTGCGCAGCTTCGACCATCAGCTGGACGAACTGGAGCGCGCCTACCATTGAGGCGCTTCATTCACCGCGGATGTATTGCTCCAGTTTCAGGATCAGGTTTGCCTGTTCGGCGATGGTTTCCTTGACCAGGTCACCGATCGACAGCAGGCCGAGCAGCTCGCCATTGCTGACCACCGGCAGGTGGCGCAGGTGGCGGTTGGTCATCAGGTTCATGCAGTACTCGAGGTTCTGCTTCGGTTCCACGGTGACCACCGGCGCACTCATGATCTCGCGCACAGGGGTGGCGGCGGACGAGCGGCCCTTGAGTACCAGCTTGCGCGCATAGTCCCGTTCACTGACGATACCCACCACCTGGTTGGCCTCGACCACCGGGAGTGCACCGACGTTTTTTTCCGCCAGCATTTTCAGTGCGTCGAGTACCGAGTCATCCGGGCCGATGGTGTACACGGTCTGATGCTGGGACTTGGTCTTGAGGATTTGTTCGACGGTCTTCATACGGGCCTCTGCTGGGAAAAAGCGATGTCTCGGAGTAAATAAAGCATCCGGCACGGCGCTCTGCACGGCAATGCAGGAAACGGCATCGAGTCGATTGAAAAACGTCATGAATTGTCGCCTGTGCCGGCCTATTCGCGGCTAAAGCCGCTCCCACAGGGTGGGAGCAACTGTCTTGTGTTGCCTGTACTGGCCTCATCGCCGGCAAGCCAGCTCCCACAGGGATAGCGCCTGGCTCGAGGCCGATGCGGTCGAGGTGGGAGCGGCTTTAGCCGCGAAGAGGCCGGTAGAGTTGGCTCAGAGCTTCGGCATCTGCCCGATCCGCGCCACCATCTCACTCACCACCTGCAAGTCCAGCATGAACTGCTCCACGGTCTTGAACTCGTTGTCGTTGTGCCCGGTGTACTTCACATCCGGCATGGCCAGGCCGAACTGCACGCCGTTAGGCAGGTCGTGTACCGAGGTGGCGCCCGCCGAGGTACCGAACTCGTGCTTCATGCCCAGGCTCTCGGTGGCCACGTCAAGCAAGGCCTTGACCCATTCGCCCTCGGGGTTGCGGTACATCGGCTCGTCCAGGCTGTATTCGAAGGCCACCGAGGTATGGCTCTGCCGGGTCCATTTACCCAGCTTGTCAGCCAGTTCGTCCTTGATCGTGGCGATTGGCTTGCCTTTCGGAATGCGCAGGTTCACCGCTAGTTTCAGGCCTTTTTCATCCACCCCGACAAAGGTCAGCGAGGCGGTCAGAGGGCCCATGAACGAATCCTTGAAGGCCACGCCGAGCTTGTTGCCCAGGTAGTCCAGGCCCCAGTTGTCGGCGGCATAGCGGGCGGCATCGGTGAAGTGGTTGTGCTTGAGCGGCACATCCTTGCCCAGGCCGTTGATGAAACCAAGCATGCGCGCCACCGGGTTGACCCCGGACTCCGGCTCCGAAGAGTGGGCGGAAACGCCGGTCACGGTGAGCAACACCTGCTTGCCATCGGCCTTGGCAGCGATGCTGAAGTCGCCGCCATTGCGCTTCACGTAATCGGCGCCGGCTTTTTCCAGCTGGCTGGCCAGCTTCGCCGGGTTGTCGGTGACCAGGGTCGCGACCGAGGTTGTCGGGATCTGGTTGGTGGCCAGGCCGCCGGTCAGGTTGACGATCTCGGCACCCTTGCCACTGGCCTGGCGCTTACGGAAGCTGGCCATGATCGTACCGTAGCCTTTCTCGGCGATGACCACCGGGTAGCCGCCATCGAGGGCCAGGTTGTAGTCGGGCGTGGGGTTGCGCTCGAAGTAGTAGGGGATGGCATCACCGCTGGTTTCTTCAGTGGTGTCGATCAGCAGCTTGAACTGGCGGGCCAGCGGCAGGTTCTCGTCCTTGGCCACTTTCAGCGCGTACATCGCCACGACAATGCCGTTCTTGTCGTCTTCGGTGCCGCGGCCGTACATGCGGTCACCGACCAGGGTGACCTTGAACGGGTCCAGGCGCGTGCCATCGGCCAGCTTCCAGTTGTCCGGGTTGACCGGCACGACGTCGGCGTGGGCATGGATGCCGACCACTTCCTTGCCGCTGCCCAGCGAAATCTCGTACACCCGGTTGTCGATATTGCGGAAAGCCAGGCCGAAGCTGTCGGCCAGGGCCTTGATCTTGTCGGCGATCCTGAGGAACTCGGGGTTCTCGTGCTGCGGCGTGCCTTCGACGTTGAAGGTGGGGATGGCCACCAGTTCACGCAGGGTTTCGCTGGCAGCCTTGCCGTACTTGATGCGGGTATACAGGCCGAGCAGGCGGTTGATCTCGTTCTGCTGCTCGGCGGCCAATGGCTTGCCGGCCAGGTAGGCATCCAGGGTCGCCGCGAGGTTGTCGGCCTTGGCCAGGTCGCTGCCTTTGAGCTTGCCGAGGAACTGCTTGAAGTCGCTTGGGTCGCTGCCGTCGAAGGCTTTGACGATGGCCGCGGACTGCTGCTGGGTAAGGTTGGCCTGTGCCGGTTGGGTGAACAGGCCGATGCTGGCCAGCAGCAGGGTGGTGGCGGTAAGTTTTTTCAGGTGCATGGTTGTGCGCATTCCTTCGCCAATCATTGTTGTGGGTTACCCGTCGGGAAACGGGAAGACGCCCACGCTAACACCAATGACCCGTGGCACGGGAGTGCCAGAAACGCGACATGTCGCACAAACGAAAAAGCCCCGGGCGCGTTGCCGGGGCCTTTCCAGTGCTTCCAACGGTGATTACAGCCCGTTGGGCAGGAACCTCGTGGCACCGCTGACATCGTCGATCTTCTTGATGCGGAAGGCCTTGATGCAGGTTTCGTTGCGGGTATTGCTGTCCGGGCAGTATTGCTGGACGAAGTCGTTGAAGGCCATGTCCTGGCCATTCACGCTGAGGACGCGCTTGAAGTACTCGCCCTGGATGCCCTGCGCCTGACGCGATGCGGTCATTTCCTGGTCTACGACCAGGCGACCGTGCAGGTCGACGATGGGGAACTTGGCTTCTTCCTGCAGGCAGCCGCTCAGCAGCAGGCCGGCCGTGGCCAGCATGATCAGACGTAGCATGATGTTGTCTCTGCAACGGGCAGCCCGGCCGGCGGGCCGGGACTGCACCTGGATGGTTACTCGCCGAACAGGCTGCCGGCGCGCTTCACTTCGGCCTTGCCGGAATCCTCGAGCAGCGACTTGGCGCCCGAGGTGACGTTGCGTGCGGAGTCGGCATTGGACTGGATCACGTCGGTGCGTGCGGCGCTGTCGCGCAGTTCGGCATCGATGTAATCGTTGGCGCGGGCGACCTTTGCCTTTTTCGCTTGCAGGGCCAGGCGGCGCTCTTCCAGCTCCAGCGCACGCAGGTCGTCCTCGTAGGCTTCTTCGCGGGTCTGCACGCGCTTGCGCTCGGCTGCTTGCGCCTGCTGTTTCTCGGCGGCACGCTGCGCGGAGGCACGTTGGGCCGCTGCGCGCTGCTGGCGGGCAGCAGCTTCGCGAGCTTCGGCGCGCTGCTCGGCGGCGGCGGCCTGGCGCAGGCGTTCGGTTTCCAGAGCGGCTTCGGATTGCTTGGTCTGCTGTTCGATCTGGTAGAGCTGATCGAACTGGCCTGCCATGGCAGTGGCGGCAGACAGTGCGAGGGCGGTGCCCAGAACAATGTGCTTCATGTGCTCAGGCCTCAGCTCTTTTTCGGATCTGGGCAGGTCGCATTTGGCTGGATGCGGGTTTCGTTGGAGATGGTCATGACCATCAGGGAGATGCCCCCCACTTCGAAATCGCACGGGCGGCCAACCTGGGCGGAGGTGTAGATCTTGCCGTTTTCCGAGTAGCCGATCAGTACGCCAGGCACCAGCGAGGTATCGCTGACCAGGGATCCTGCCAGTGCGCCGGCGCCACCGCCTGCCACGCCGCCGATGATCGCGGTGTCCTTGTTGTGGCCTGCACCCAGCGCCGCGCCACCCAGCGCACCCAGTACACCACCCACCATCATTGCGGCTTTCTGGTTCTTCTCGTTGCTGACCTTGATCTTGGTCGGCGAGACCGTGATGATTTTCACAGTCTTGGCTTCCTGCTGGGTGTTTACCTGGCTGGCATCGAACACATCGGATTGGTATTGCTCACCGGTCGCCTGGCAACCCACGAGGGTGGCGGCGATGGTCAAGGCCAGACAGTGTTTCAGCATTTTCATTCCTGATTCCCTGGAGGGTATGGTTAACCTTGCGACGATCCATCTGAAGGATGAGGCATAATGCCACTATTCTAGGCGGATGGATCTAACCAGGTAAAGCCATCAGGACTAAAGCCAGCTTCAGTGAGCGCCAAACGAAATAACGCGAGCAGGGCCGACACTGTCTTGCAGAAACGACAAAGCCCGCGCAAGGCGGGCTTTGTGAGGGGTATGGCGCACTCGGCGGGATTCGAACCCACGACCCCTGCCTTCGGAGGGCAGTACTCTATCCAGCTGAGCTACGAGTGCAACGCGCACGCATGATACCCATCTGATCCGATGGCGTCCATCGCCTTGATCTGTAGCTGTTTTTACTTTCTGCCGCGAAGAGGGCGAAGTGCGGCGCGGGAGCCTGGAGGGGAGGTGCTGGTGGCGCTGAGGGTGCACAGTCGACAACCAGGTAGCATGGGTTACCGGGCCCTGCTAATCGACAAGGCGTTCTGATTCATCCCTTCCTGCAAGGCCGTCGGTCCTCCCATCTCATTTCCTACAGCTCGGTCGTCTAACCTGTATTGGCCTCTTCTTCGTGGGCAGGCCCGCGAAGAGGCCCGTTGCCATTATGCAAATGATGAAATTTCCGCCAGGGTGTTCAACCATTCGTTCTTTTTTTCGAACAGCCTATTGTCCAACACCCCAGCAGCCGCTTAGCATTCGTTTGAGATTTCAAACGCTCGATGCCCTGCCTTGGGCGCTTTTCAACAATCAACAATTCGGGAAGCCGACATGCAGCTCAAAGACGCTCAGTTGTTCCGCCAGCAAGCCTACATCAATGGTGAGTGGCTGGATGCGGACAACGGCCAGACCATCAAGGTCACCAACCCGGCCACTGGTGAAGTCATCGGTACCGTGCCGAAGATGGGCACCGCGGAAACCCGCCGCGCCATCGAAGCCGCCGACAAGGCCCTGCCGGCCTGGCGTGCCCTGACCGCCAAGGAGCGTTCGGCCAAGCTGCGTCGCTGGTTCGAACTGATGATCGAGAACCAGGACGACCTGGCTCGCCTGATGACCACCGAACAAGGCAAGCCGCTGGCCGAAGCCAAGGGCGAAATCGCCTACGCTGCCTCGTTCATCGAGTGGTTCGCCGAAGAAGCCAAGCGTGTCTACGGTGACACCATCCCGGGCCACCAGCCAGACAAGCGCCTGATCGTCATCAAGCAGCCAATCGGTGTTACCGCGGCCATCACCCCGTGGAACTTCCCGGCCGCCATGATCACCCGTAAAGCCGGCCCGGCCCTGGCCGCTGGCTGCACCATGGTACTCAAGCCTGCCTCGCAGACTCCATACTCCGCCCTGGCCCTGGTCGAGCTGGCCCACCGTGCCGGCATCCCGGCTGGCGTGCTGAGCGTGGTTACCGGCAGCGCTGGCGAAGTTGGCGGTGAACTGACCGGCAACTCCCTGGTCCGCAAGCTGTCCTTCACCGGCTCGACCGAAATCGGTCGCCAGCTGATGGAAGAATGCGCCAAGGACATCAAGAAGGTTTCCTTGGAGCTGGGTGGCAACGCCCCGTTCATCGTGTTCGACGACGCCGACCTGGACAAGGCGGTCGAGGGCGCGATCATCTCCAAGTACCGCAATAACGGCCAGACCTGCGTCTGCGCCAACCGTATCTACGTGCAGGACGGCGTCTACGACGCGTTCGCCCAGAAGCTGGCCGCCGCTGTTGCCAAGCTGAAGATCGGTAACGGCCTGGAAGAAGGCACCACCACTGGCCCGCTGATCGACGGCAAGGCAGTCGCCAAGGTCCAGGAACATATCGAAGACGCCGTAGGCAAAGGCGCCAAGGTACTGTCCGGTGGCAAGATCATCGAAGGCAACTTCTTCGAGCCGACCATTCTGGTCGACGTACCGAAGACCGCTGCCGTCGCCAAGGAAGAGACCTTCGGCCCGCTGGCGCCGCTGTTCCGCTTCAAGGACGAGGCCGAAGTCATCGCCATGTCCAACGACACCGAGTTTGGTCTGGCCTCGTACTTCTACGCCCGCGACATGAGCCGTGTGTTCCGTGTTGCCGAAGCCCTGGAATACGGCATGGTAGGTATCAACACCGGCCTGATCTCCAACGAAGTGGCACCGTTCGGTGGCATCAAGGCTTCGGGCCTGGGCCGCGAAGGTTCCAAGTACGGTATCGAGGACTACCTCGAAATCAAATACCTGTGCATCAGCGTCTGATAGCACGGTAAAGGCTTTACCTCTGCCAGCGGGGCGCGAGAGCGACGTCTCGCTGGCCTTTTTTACATCGCAGTACCTGGTGGCCAGGGCGTTCACGGCAGTCGATCAACGAATACTGTTCGCGAGCACTCCCAGCCACCCCCGAATAAAAGCGCCACTCCAAACCGGCGCAATGAGGGCATTATGAGCAAGACCAACGAATCCTTGATGCAACGTCGTGTCGCCGCCGTCCCACGTGGCGTTGGCCAGATCCACCCGATCTTCGTCGATACCGCGAAGAACTCGACCGTGATCGACGTTGAAGGCCGCGAACTGATCGACTTCGCCGGCGGCATCGCAGTACTGAACACCGGCCACCTGCACCCGAAAGTGGTTGCGGCCGTGCAAGAACAGCTGACCAAGGTCAGCCACACCTGCTTCCAGGTGCTGGCCTACGAACCCTATGTAGAGCTGTGCGAAAAGATCAACAAGCTGGTCCCAGGCGACTTCGACAAGAAGACCCTGCTGGTCACCACCGGCTCCGAAGCCGTTGAAAACGCCGTCAAGATCGCCCGTGCCGCCACTGGCCGCGCTGGCGTAATCGCCTTCACCGGCGGCTACCATGGCCGTACCATGATGACCCTGGGCCTGACCGGCAAGGTCGTGCCGTACTCCGCTGGCATGGGCCTGATGCCAGGTGGCATCTTCCGCGCTCTGTTCCCTAGCGAACTGCACGGTATCAGCGTTGACGACGCCATCGCCTCGGTCGAGCGCATCTTCAAGAACGACGCCGAGCCGCGCGACATCGCCGCGATCATCCTCGAGCCGGTACAAGGCGAAGGCGGCTTCCTGCCAGCGCCGAAAGAGCTGATGAAGCGCCTGCGCGCCCTGTGCGACCAGCACGGCATCCTGCTGATCGCCGACGAAGTACAGACCGGCGCTGGCCGTACTGGCACCTTCTTCGCCATGGAACAGATGGGCGTTGCGCCTGACCTGACCACCTTCGCCAAATCCATCGCTGGCGGCTTCCCGCTGGCCGGTGTGTGCGGCAAGGCCGAATACATGGACGCCATCGCTCCTGGCGGCCTGGGTGGCACTTACGCCGGTTCGCCGATCGCTTGCGCCGCGGCCCTGGCCGTGATCGAAGTGTTCGAAGAAGAGAAACTGCTGGACCGCAGCAAAGCTGTGGGTGAGCGCCTGACCACCGGCCTGCGCGAAATCCAGAAGAAGTACCCGATCATCGGCGACGTCCGTGGTCTGGGCTCGATGATCGCTGTCGAAGTCTTCGAGAAAGGCACTCACACCCCGAACGCAGCTGCCGTTGGCCAGGTTGTCGCCAAGGCTCGCGAGAAGGGCCTGATCCTGCTGTCCTGCGGTACCTACGGCAACGTTCTGCGTATCCTGGTTCCGCTTACCGCAGAAGATGCTCTGCTGGACAAAGGCCTGGCTATCATCGAAGAGTGCTTCGCTGAAATCGCCTGATGTGACCTGCTTCAGAAAAAACCCGCTTCGGCGGGTTTTTTTTGTGCCCAGGAAAGCCTTGGGGCGCTATCGTTGTCGGAGGATTTGCTCAGGAAGCTGCGACGGACCGTGTGGCAGGGCTATTCAGGAGTTGGCGATGAATGCTGCAGACCCCACCCCACCAAGCGTACTTATTGTCGAGGGCGATCCCTGGGTACGTGACATGCTCAGCGAAATGCTGCTGAGCGTGCGCTGTGATGCCCGCCTGCAGCTCTGCGCCGACGGCTCGCAGGCCTTGAGCGCGCTGTCGAGCAAGCCCGACCTGATCATTGCCGCGCGCGAACTGGCAGGTGTCGATGGGCTCGACCTGTTGCGCAAGGTACGCGCGAAAGGCTCGAGGTTGCCGTTCATCCTAATGAGCAACCGCATTGACAGTGCCAGTGTGCATGAGGCGTTGCCCCTGCACCCTACTGCCTACCTGAGCAAGCCGCTGAACCTGGAAACTCTTCGCAAGCGCCTGGAAGAGCTGCTGCTGGCGGTTGGCGAAGAAATCGCCTGCCCGGTGCCGGCCTTGCAGCCAGGTGCCAGCCTGCCGGCCTACCTCGAACAGCGTCGCGCTACCGCCGATGGCGGGCCGCTGCTGGCCGATGTGCAGGTGGCGATCAAGCGCGCGCTCAACCCCCAGGGCCTGAACCTGAGAGTGCTCGAAGAGGAAGTGCAGGGCGACCCGCAGATCACCGCTGTGCTGATTGCGGCGGCCAACAGCGCAGCGCTGCACCGCGAAGCACCAGTGCAGACGCTGCTGCAGGCCTTGAACAAGCTTGGCAGCACCCAGAGCATGAACCTGATCCTGGGCATGACCCTCAAGCGCAGCGCTCGCCTCAGCGACCCGCTGCTGGCGGAGCATGCTGCCCGCTACTGGGAGTTGTCGCTGCACGCTGCCGAATATGGCCGCACCTTGGCACGCATGCTTGAGCTGGACGAAGGGCGTTGTTATTGCGCGGGGTTGCTGCATTGCCTGGGCGACCTGGCGGTGCTGCGCTGCCTGCAGGAATGGCGGCTGGCCGGGGGCGAGCTGGATGAGGATCAGGTGCAGCTGTCGCTCAATGAGTTCGGTGCGGCGTTCGGCTCGGCGCTGCGTACGCGCTGGCGGTTGCCCCTGGGGTTGCGCGAGTTGATCGCGGCGATATACCAGCTGGGCGGCGGGGTTTACTCGCGGGAGATCCTGGCCATGAACCTGGCCGGGCAGTTGTCGCGGCTGTCGGCCGAGCAGGGGCTGGAGAAGGTGGCCAGCAGCAAGACTGCGCGGCTGCTCAAGCTTGGCCTGCCGGAGCTGAGGCGGTTGCGCAAGGTGGAGAACCCGGAGGTGAAGCCGCAGCAGGAAGAGCCGCCTTTAGCTGAGGGTGAAGTTTCGGGCTGAGATCTTGGGGCTAGGTTCGTTGAACCCGGCGCAGATCCTGTGGGAGCGGCCTTGTGTCGCGAAAGGGCTGCGAAGCAGCCCCAGCCATTTGTGCATCTGCGCTGAGATCCAGGGGCTGCTTTGCAGCCCTTTCGCGACACAAGGCCGCTCCCACAGAGACCGTACAGGCCAGCAAGTACTGTGTAAGGCAGTCAGCCGCGGACGATCTGGTTCTTGCCCTGGCGCTTGGCCTGGTACATCGCCGCATCGGCCCGGGCATACAGGCTGTCCAGCGCCACATCCTCGTCAGTCAGCCCGGTCACCCCCTGGCTCACCGTCACCCCGTAGGTCTGCTCCCCATGGCTGAAGCTCAGCCGCTGGATCTGCCGCTGCAAGCGCTCGGCAATCTGCTCCGCGACCTGGGCACTACAGCCGGGGAACACTGCCGCGAACTCCTCGCCACCAATGCGCCCGAACAGGTCACCTCGGCGTAGTACGGCCTTGCCGCTGTCGGCGATCTGCTGCAACACCTGGTCGCCTTCCTGGTGCCCGTAGCTGTCGTTGATGCGCTTGAAGTCGTCGATGTCCAGCAGCAGGAAGGCCAGTGGTGTACCGTCTTCGCGGGCGCTGTCGAAGGCTTGCTGGGCGCATTCGAAAAAGTGCCGGCGGTTGCTGCTCTGGGTCAGCACGTCGGTGGTGGCCAGGCGCTGCAGTTCACCTTCGAGCTGCTTCTTCTCGGTGATGTCTTCGGCGATGCCGACGATGATCACCCGGTCGCCATCGCGTTGCTGGTTGATGTAGCACTTGTCGCTCAGCCAGCGCAGCTGGCCGTCGGCATTGAGGATGCGGTACTCGCGGTCTTCCACCGAGCCCTTGAGCAGTACCTGGGCCAGGCTGCGCTCGGCGAACTCCAGGTCGTCGGGGTAGATGCTGTCGCGCCACTCGTTGTAGTCGGCCAGCACCAGGCTGGCCGGGCGGCCGAAGATGCGCTCGTAGGCGGGGCTGACGTACAGCACCTGACGGGTTTCCCAGTCGAAGGCCCATAGCACCGCATTGACGCTGTCGAGCAGCGAGCTGAACAGCTGTTCGCGCTCGCTCAGGCGGGCAACCTCGCCTTGGGCGTGGAACAGCGCAAGCAAGGTCTGGGCGGCTTCCGGAGGCGGGGTGCCGGGCAGTGTCGTCGGAATGTTCTTGGCCATGTGCACGGAGCAGATCTCGGCGTGAAAGCGTGCGGCCAGCATCTGGCCCGCCACGCGGGCGATGTGCCAGATATGAGTGTAAACGAGAGGGCGAAGTTCCGGGCGGCACGCCCAGCCAAAGGGGCGTGCCGATCAACGGCGGTCAGGCGCTGGTCGGGCGCAGGGAGTACGTCTTCAGCTGTGCCGCGAAGTCCCGCAGGGCGTGGATGCCGCTGGTTTCCGCCTCGTGTACCCAGTCCTTCATGGCGGCCAGCATGTCGTGGCCGTTGGCGCTGGTGCGCGCCCAGATCTGCTGCAGGGCCAGGCGTTTTTCGTAGATGGTCTTCAGCGCCTGGCTGTGGGCGAGCATCGACTCGATGCGCACATGGTGACGGTCTTCCAGCAGGCTGGTCTCGCGCGACAACAGGCGCTTGGCGCGGCGGAAGTGGTGGCGCAGCGAAGCATCGACGCGGGCCAGCTCCTGCTTGACCAGCGGGCCGATTACCAGCTTGCGGTACTGGGCCATGATCTGGAAGCGGTTGTTGAGGATGGCCATGGCGGTGTCCATGTCCAGGCTGGCCTTGCCTGCCACCCGGTGGGCGATGGGCGCCACGCGCTGTACCTTGGCCAGGCGCAGCAGGCAGAACAGGCGGATCCACGCCCAACCCATGTCGAACTCCCAGCGCTTGACCGACAGCTTGGCCGAGTTGGGGTAGGTGTGGTGGTTGTTGTGCAGCTCTTCGCCACCGATGACGATGCCCCACGGCACCAGGTTGGTCGCGGCGTCGCGGCACTCGAAGTTGCGGTAGCCGAGAGCGTGGCCCAGGCCGTTGACCACGCCGGCGGCCCAGAACGGAATCCACATCATCTGCACTGCCCAGATGGTGATGCCGATGGTGCCGAACAGCAGCAGGTCGATTACCGCCATCAGCGCGATGCCGCCCAGCTTGTAGCGCGAGTAGAGGTTGCGCTCGATCCAGTCGTCCGGGCAGTTCTTGCCGTAGATGCGCAGGGTTTCGGGGTTGCGCGCCTCTTCCCGGTAAAGCTCGGCACCCTTGCGCAGCACCGTGCCCAGGCCCTTGTACAGCGGGCTGTGGGGGTCGTCGGGGGTTTCGCATTTGGCGTGGTGCTTGCGGTGGACGGCGGTCCATTCGCGGGTGTTCTGCGCCGTGGTCAGCCACAGCCAGAAACGGAAGAAGTGCTTGAGCGCGCCATTGAGCTCCAGGGCCCGGTGCGCGGAGTAGCGGTGCAGGTAGACCGTGACGCTGACGATGGTCACGTGGGTCATCAGCAGGGTAGTGCCGACCAGTTGCCAGGCCGACAAGTCGAGCAGGCCGTTGTACCACATAGGTGTAAATACCCTCGGAATGCGGGAGGAGGGGCTGATTATCCCTTGGGCAGGAAATAAATACAGTCACCCGTTCAGATAGGAAGTCACGACATGTTTCAGCCTTTATAATGCCCCATCATTTTTCATGGGCAATTGCACCCGACATGTCTGTTTCCGTTCGCGACGCCTTGCGCATGGCTGCGCTGTATGTGGTGCTCTCGATCCTCTGGCTGACGCTGGCCGAGGTGGTGTTGCACGGCATGACCGACGACCCCCTGGCACTGACCGTGGGCCGGCAGATCAACGTGGTGGTCTGGGTGCTGCTGAGCGCCGTGCTGATCTATGTGTCGCGGGTGCGGCTGCTCGACTTCATCGGTGTTGGCGCGCGTATGCGTGGTGAAGACCGTGAACGCCTGCGCATGGCTGCGGCAGTGTTCGACAGCACCCTCGAAGGCGTGCTGGTGACCGACCGCCATGGCCTGATCGTGCACGTCAACCGTGCCTTCATGCGTATCACCGGCTACCAGCAGGACGAGGTCATCGGCCAGCGCCCGAACAAGTTCAAGTCGGGCCGCCATGGCCTGGCGTTCTACCAGCAGATCTTCGCCACGCTGGCGGAAAAGGGCGAGTGGAGCGGCGAAATATGGAACCGGCGCAAGAGCGGTGAAATCTACCCGCAATGGCAGACCATTTGCGCCATCCGCGACGATCAAGGCGAGCTCAGCCATTACGTGGCGGTGTTCAGCGACATCAGCGCGATCAAGCATTCTGAACAGGAACTGGCCTACCTGGCCCACCATGACCCGCTGACGGGCTTGCCCAACCGCCTGCTGTTCAACGACCGGGTCGAGCAGGCGCTGGCCGCAGCCCAGGCCAACAAGCGTGGTTGTGCCCTGCTGTTGCTGGACCTGGACCATTTCCAGAGCATCAACGACGGCCTTGGCCACACCATTGGCGACCAGTTGCTGAAGCTGGTGGGCGAGCGCCTGGCAGAGGTGCTGCGCAGCGGCGTGACCTTGGCGCGCCTGGGGGGCGACGAATTTGGCGTGCTGGCGGAAAACTGCCATGAGGTTGGCCAGGCGGGCAAGCTGGCGCAGGGCATCATCGAGCGCATGCGCGAGCCGTTCCAGTTCGACGGTCACCGCCTGTTCATCAGCGTCAGCGTGGGCATCAGCCTGTTCCCCAGCGATGCCTTGAGTGCCGAGCAGTTGCTGCGCAATGCCGACTCGGCGTTGTACAAGGCCAAGAGCAATGGGCGGGCCTGCTATGCGCTGTACACCGAAGAACTGACCGCTCACGCCCAACACCGGGTCGAGACCGCCGGCGAGCTGCGCCGAGCCTTGGAGCAGGACGAGCTGCGGGTGTTCTACCAGCCGGTGCACGACCTGGCGACCGGCGGCCAGGTCGGCGTCGAAGCCTTGGTGCGTTGGCAGCACCCTCAGCGCGGCCTGGTGCCACCGGGCGAGTTCATCCCGATTGCCGAGCGTACCGGGCTGATTGCCGAGATCGACGCCTGGGTACTGCGCCAGGCGTGTAGGCAGATGGTGCGATGGCAGGGTGAAGGGCGGCAGTTGGCATTCGTGGCGGTGAACATTTCCAGCCGCCTGTTTGGCCAGCACGAGCTGTACCAGCAGGTGGCCGAGGTGCTGGACGACACCGGCCTGGCCCCGGCCTTGCTGGAGCTGGAGGTGACCGAGAGCGCGGTGATGGAGGACCCGGAGGTGGCGCTGGAGCAGTTGCATCGCCTGCGCGAGCTGGGGGTGACCTTGGCTATTGACGACTTTGGCACCGGTTATTCTTCGCTGCTGCGGCTCAAGCGCTTGCCGGTGCAGAAGCTGAAGATCGACCAAGGCTTCGTTGCCGGGTTGCCGCTGGATGAGGACGACATCGCGATCGTTCGGGTGATCATCGCCCTGGCCCGCAGCATGGGCATGCAAGTGCATGCAGAGGGCATCGAGCAGGCCGAGCAGGCCAGCTTCCTGCTGCATGAGCAGTGTCAGCTTGGGCAGGGGTACTGGTTCGGGCGGCCGGTGCCTGCCGGGCATCTTCGCTGGGGTTGAAGGCCCCTTCGCGGGCATGCCCGCTCCCACAGGGATATCGTTGTATTCAAGCCCTGTGCAGTACTTGTGGGAGCGGGCGTGCCCGCGAAGAATTCAGCGCTTGTTCAAGCCTTTCGCCAACCGGTCGCCACCCAGCTGGATCAACGCCACCAACGCCACCAGCATGGCAATCACGGTCAGCATGATCTGGCTGTCGAAGCGCTGGTAGCCATAGCGGTAGGCGATATCCCCCAAGCCCCCGGCACCGATCGCTCCGGCCATGGCCGAGGAGTTGATCAGGGTCACCAGGGTAATGGTGAAGCCCCCGACAATTCCCGGCAGCGCCTCGGGCAGCAGCACGTGCCAGACGATGTGCCAGCGCCGGCAGCCCATGGCCTGTGCAGCCTCCACCAGGCCGTGGTCGACTTCGCGCAGGCTGACCTCGGCAATCCGCGCGAAGAACGGCGTGGCGGCAATGGTCAGTGGCACCACTGCCGCCCACACGCCATACGTGGTACCCACTACCAAGCGGGTGAAGGGGATCAGCGCGACCATCAGGATCAGGAACGGGATCGAGCGGAACAGGTTGACGAATGCACCTAGCACCCGGTTCAGCAGCGGCGCCTCGAAGATCCCACCCTTGTCGCTGGTGACCAGCAGCACCGCCATCGGTACGCCTACCAGCAGGGCGATCAGCGACGACACGCCGACCATCAGCAGGGTATCGAGCAAACCTTCCAGCAGGCGATCAAACCACATGGCCCAGTACCTCCACGTCCTCGGCCCAGCGGCGGGCGCGCTCCAGCAATTGATGGGTGTCGTGCGTTGAGTGCTGCACCGACAGGATCAGCTGCCCCAGGGCATGCTCGCCAATGGTTTCCACACCGCCCTGCAGCAGGCGCACGCGGCCGCCAAGTTCGTTGAACAGGGCAGACAGTTCGGGTTCGCCGAGCAGGGTCAGCCTCAGCACCACGGCACTGTCGCGGCTTGCCGGGCTGGCCCGCAGGCTGGCTTGCAGCGCGGCTGGCAACCTGGCTTGCAACGGTGCCAGCAGAGTACGGGTGACTTCGTGGCGTGGTGAGCCAAACACCCGCCAGACCTCACCCTGCTCGACCACTTCTCCACGTTCAAGCACCACCACCCGGTGGCAGATATCGCGGATTACCGCCATCTCGTGGGTGATCAGCACGATGGTCAGGCCCAGGCGCTGGTTGATGTCGCGCAGCAGTTCGAGAATGGAAGCAGTGGTCTCCGGGTCCAGCGCCGAGGTGGCCTCGTCGCACAGCAGGATCTCGGGGTCATGCACCAACGCCCTGGCAATGCCCACGCGCTGCTTCTGCCCGCCGGACAGCTGCGCCGGGTACACGTGGTGCTTTTCCCGCAGGCCCACCAGCTCCAGCAGTTCGCGTACCTTGCACTGGCGCTCCGCCTTGGCCACGCCGGCCACCTTGAGGGGCAGCTCGACGTTCTGCCACACGGTCTTGGCCGACATCAGGTTGAAATGCTGGAAGATCATGCCGATACGCCGGCGCAGGGCTACCAGGTGCTCCTCGTCGACGGGCGCGATGTCCACCTGGTCGATCAGCACCCGCCCCTGGCTGGGTTGCTCCAGGCGGTTGATGGTACGCAGCAGCGATGACTTGCCGGCGCCGCTGCGGCCGATGATGCCGAAGATCTCGCCATGGCGGATGTTCAGGTCGATGCCTTGCAAGGCCGGTTGCGCCTGGCCCGGGTAGGTCTTGCCCAGGCCGATGAAGCGCACATGGGCTTCATTGACCTCCGGGCGCAAGGCCTGCTCCCTGGCCGTTGGCGGCAGTGGTTGTGCGGTGGGCGCCCGCAGCGCGCTGGCCTGGCTCATGTCAGCCCTCCCAACCGGCCTGGTAGAGGTTGCCGTGGGCTTTGTCCAAGGCTGCGCGCACCACTGGCGAGTGCTGGTAGATGTCGACGAACTTGGCCAGGCGTGGGTCGTCCTTGCTTTGCGGTCGAATGACGAACTGGATCACGTATTCCTTGTTCTCCAGGCCGTCGAACAGCAGTGCGGAGCCGGCGTCGAAGCTGTTGGCCAGGCGGATGTAGGCCGGGTAGCCCTGCACCAGGTCGGCGTCGTCATAGGCGCGAACCAGCTGTACGGCCTCGACCTGAAGGATCTTCAGTTTTTTCGGGTTGGCGACGATATCGTCCTCGGTGGCCTTGTAGCCGACCCCCGGCTTGAGGGTGATCAGCCCGGCCTTGGCCAGCAGCTGCAGGCCACGGCCGCTGTTGATCGGGTCGTTGGCGATGGCCACGCTGGCGCCTTCGGGCAGGTCGGCGAAGCTCTTGTACTTTTTCGAGTACAGGCCGACGTTGTTGATGATGCCCGGGGCGTAGGGCACCAGGTTGAAGCCCGCAGCCGCCTTGGCGTTTTCCAGGAACGGGATGTGCTGGAAGTAGTTCACATCGATGTCGCCGCTGTTGAGGCTGACATTGGGTGCGATCCAGTCGCTGAACTCGACCAGCTTCACTTCCAGGCCTTGCTTGTGCGCTTCTTCCACTGCGGCTTCCAGCGGGATGGCAAAGGCCGAGGTGGTGCCGATCTTCAGCGGTTCGGCAGCCAGCGCGCTGGCGGACAGGCCGAGGGTGAGGGCAATGGCCGCGACGGGCCGGAACAGTTTATCAAGCATGGTGCAGGGCTCCAGTCGGGGCAGGGGTAGAGGTAAAGCGGTAAGCCGAGCCAGGGTGGTCGGCGGGCAAATGCGGGTGGTCGGCCTGGAACAGTTTCTCGCGCAGGGTGCCTTCGGCGTAGGCGGTCTTGTAGCGGCCACGCTGTTGCAACTGCGGGATGACCAGGTCGATGAAGTCCTCGAAGCTTTCCGGGGTTACGGTGCGGGTCAGGTTGAAACCGTCCAGGCCGGTTTCATCGACCCAGGCGATCAGCTGTTCGGCCACCTGCTCGGGCGCGCCGACCAGGGTCACGTAACGGCCACCCAGGGCGTGCTGCTGCAGCAGGCGCCGTCGGGTCCAGGCGTTGTCCTGCAACTGGCGCGTGGCCGACTGGATGGCGTTGCCCTGGCTGAAGGCAATCGGCTCGTCCAGGGCGTAGGCGGCGAAGTCGATGCCGGTGGACGCTGCGAAGTGCGCGACCCCGGCCTCGGCGCTGGCATGGCGCAGGTACTCGGCATGCTTGGCCTGGGCCTGCTGCTCGGTGGCGGCGACAATCACCGTGATGCCCATGAACACCTTGACCGCTTGCGGGTCGCGGCCAGCGGCTTGGGCGGCGGCGCGCACCTTGTCGACCTGGGCGCGGGTGGCGGCCTTGTCCTGGCCACTGATGAACACGCATTCGGCATGGTTGCCGGCGAAGGCCAGGCCACGCTGCGAGCTGCCGGCCTGGAACAGTACCGGAGTACGTTGCGGCGAGGGCTCGGACAAGTGGTAGCCGTCGACCTTGTAGAACTCGCCCTGGTGGTTGACCTTGCGCACCCTGTCGGGCCTGGCATAGACGCGCTGCTGGCGGTCGGCGACCACGGCATCGTCAGCCCAGCTGCCTTCCAGCAGCTTGTACAGCACCTGCAGGTACTCGTCGGCCTGGTCGTAGCGGCGGTCATGCTCGGGTTGCTGCGCCAGGCCTATGGCCCGGGCGGCGCTGTCGAGGTAGCCGGTGACGATGTTCCAGCCCACCCGGCCATGGCTCAGGTGGTCCAGGGTGGAAAGGCGCCGGGCGAACAGGTACGGCGCTTCGTAGGTGAGGTTGGCGGTAAGGCCGAAGCCCAGGTGGCGGGTGACGGCGGCCATGGCCGAGACCAGCAGCAGCGGGTCGTTGACCGGCATCTGGATCGACTCCTTGAGGGTGACGTCCAGCGACTGGCCGTAGATGTCGTAGGTGCCGACGATGTCGGCGATGAAAAGCCCGTCGAACAAGCCGCGCTCCAGCAGCCGCGCCAGACTGGTCCAGTAGTCCAGGGTCTTGTACTGGGTCGAGGTGTCCCGTGGGTGGGTCCACAGGCCGTGGTTGATGTGCCCGATGCAGTTCATGTTGAAAGCATTGAGCAGGATCTGCTTGGCCATCAGATGGTCCCCCGGCGTGGTGGGTTGGCATCATTGAGGTAGTAGTTGCCGATGGCGTGGTACTTCCAGCGCACCGGGTCGTGCAGGGTGTGCACGCGGGCGTTGCGCCAGTGGCGGTCAAGGTTGTGTTCGGCCAGTGTGGCCTGGCTGCCGCCCAGTTCGAACAGGGTGGTGCCGGCCGCGAGGGAAATCTCGGTGCTGATGGCGCGGGCCTCGGCCACCGCGATGGACGCGGCGGCCACGTTTTCGGCAGTGCTGTCGTCGCGGGCGCGGTCCAGATATTCGCCCGCGCGCTCCAGCAAGGCTTCGGCGGCGTGCAGACGGATCGCCAGATGGCCGAAACTCTTCAGCGTCAGCGGGTCATCGCTGGCCTTGTCCAGGCCGGAGTCGACCCAGGGGCGGCTGCGGGTGCGCACGAAGTGCAGGGCATCTTCGTATGCGGCGCGGGCGATGCCGGTATCGATGGCGGCATGAAGGATCTGCGCCAGCGGGCCGACCGGGGTGGGGCGTTCGAAGGCGCTCTGGAACGGCACCACGTCGGCGGCACTGACATACACGTTATCGAACACCACCGAGCCGCTGCCGGTGGTGCGCTGGCCGAAGCCGCTCCAGTCGTCGATCACCTGCAGGCCCTGGCTGTTGGCCGGGACGAAGGCCAGGTGCTGCACGCCCTGTTCATCGACCACCGAGGTGGGAATGCGCTGGGCGTAGATGGCGCCGGTGGAGTAGAACTTGCGGCCGTTGATGCGAAAACCATCGCCGTCGCGGGACAGGCGCGTGGTGCGGTCGTTGGCGGTCTTGGTGCCCAGTTCGGCCAGGGCGTTGCCGAAGCGGTTGCCCGCCAGTACTTCGGCGTACAAGCGCTGTTGCTGTTCGGGTGTGCCGTTTACCCGCAGCACTTCCAGGCCGTAGAAATGGTTTTGCGGGATCTGCCCTAGCGAGCCGTCGGCCTGGGCGATGCGGGCGATTACCTTGGCCAGGGTGATGTTGGACACGCCGGCGCCGCCGAAGGCCTTGGGTACGCTGATGGCCCACAGGCCGGAGCGAGTGAACAGTTCCAGTTCGGCGTGCGGCAGACGGCGCTCGCGGTCGCGCAGGGCGCTGTCGCGGCGCAGGTGTCGGGCGACTTCTTCGGCGACGTTCAGGGCCTGGGTGTCGCTGGTGATGATTGCTGTCGTCATATTGCTCTCCGGGACCCTAGGGGCCGCTTCGCGCCCCAATCGCCGGCAAGCCAGCTCCCACATGGACCGCACAGGTCTTGAAGGCAGTGCAGGAACTGTGGGAGCTGGCTTGCCGGCGATTGGGCTGCAAAGCAGCCCCAAGGCCCTCAAGTCAGATCCAGGAATGCCGTGCAGGCAAGGTGCCGTTGAGGTGGTAAGCGCCAACCGCGTGGTACTTCCAGCGCACCGGGTCATGCAGGGTGTGCACCCGGGCATTGCGCCAGTGGCGGTCGAGGTTGAACTCGGCGAGGGTGGCGCGGCTACCGGCCAGCTCGAACAGCTTTTCGCTGGCCTGCAGGGCAATCTCGGTGGTCAGTACCTTGGCCTCGGCCACAGCGATCGAGGCCCGCGCTGCGCTTGCTGCATCGATCGGCTCGGCGTTGACCTCGTCGAGGACCCGCGCGGCCTTGCGCAGCAGGGCTTCGGCGGCGTGCAGCTCGAGCTTCAGGCGGCCGATGTCGGCGATTACGTAAGGGTCGTCGCTGGCGCGGTCGACCTTGGCTTCGATCCATGGCCGGGCCTTTTCGCGCACGAAGCTGATGGCGTCCTCGATCGCTGCTTCGGCAATGCCAGCATCGATCGCCGCCTGGATCAGCTGCGAGGCAGCGCCCTGGATGTTGGGGATGTCGCGCTGGCGCCAGTTGTCGATCACCAGGTCGGCATCCACCGGGACCTGGTCGAGCAGCACGGTGCCGCTTGCAGTGGTGCGCTGCCCGAAACCGGACCAGTCATCGACGATGCGCAGCCCCGGGCTGCCTCGGCGGACGAATGCCAGGCGCTGGCGACCTTCGTCGTCCAGTGCCTTGACCGCCACCCAGTGGGCGAACAGGGCGCCGGTGGAATAGAACTTCTCGCCGCTGATGCGATAGCTGTCGCCGACGCGGGTGATCCTGGCCTTGAGGGTCAGGGTGTCCTTGGTGCTGCGTTCGGGGCCGGCATTGCCGATGCGCCAGCCATCGAGCACGCTGCGGAAGATCACCGCCTGCTGCGCCTCGGTGGCAGTCAGGCGCAGCAGTTGCAGCATGCCGAACTGGTTCTGCGGGATTTGCCCCAGGGCCGGGTCGGCGGCGCTGATGAGGCGGAACACTTCAGCCACGGTCTCGAATGACACCTCCGGGCCGCCATGTGCCTTGGGTACGCAGATGCTGCCAAGCCCGCTGCGGGTGAACAGTTCGATCTCGGCCCATGGCAGTTTGCGTTGCTGGTCGCGGCGGGCGGCCTGCTCGCGGGCGACCTCGGCCAGTTCGCGGGCTGCTTGCAAGGCTTCGGCGTCGTTGCGTAGAACCTTGGCCGGCAGCAGCAGGGGCGAGCTGTCGAGATCGCTGTGGAATTGGGTATCGGGTTGGCTGGACATCAGTACCGCTCCTTGGCTGCACTCAATGCCCTGGCGTTCCGCACTGGGGTGATCGTGATCCTGACCATTCCTGACCTCGCAAATGAATTGTGTCGCTAACAGCTGATCGCGACAGATGTGTGCTGGTCCGGTGGTCCGGTTTATATACCCTAATGCTTTATAAAAAGTTTATGAACTAACTCTTTGGAATATATATAGAAGGAGGGATTTGCTGTGGATGTACTGGCCCTATCGCCGGCAAGCCAGCTCCCACAGGACGCCACAGGTTTTGATTACTGTGGGGTATCTGTGGGAGCTGGCTTGCCGGCGATAGGGCCAGTGCAGGTTTACTCGGAGGCAGCAGTCCCCAGGAACTTGCGCAAGAACTGCCGGGTACGCTCTTCCTTCGGCGCCGCAAACAGCGCCTTGGCCTCGCCCTGTTCCACGATCACGCCCTTGTCGAAGAAGATCACCCGGTTCGCCACATCCCGGGCAAAGCTCATCTCGTGGGTAACGATGATCATTGTGCGCTTCTCCTCGGCCAGGCCGCGGATGGTCGCCAGCACTTCACCCACCAGTTCGGGGTCCAGCGCCGAGGTCGGCTCGTCGAACAGGATCACCTCCGGCTCCATTGCCAAGGCGCGGGCGATGGCCACCCGTTGTTGCTGGCCACCGGACAGGCGCCGCGGGTAGGCGTCTTCCTTGCCGGCCAGGCCGACCTTGGCCAGCAGGCGCCGGCCCAGTTCGATCGCCTGCTCGCGGGGTGTCTTCTTGACGATCACCGGCCCCTCGATCACGTTTTCCAGGGCGGTGCGATGAGGGAACAGGTTGAAGTTCTGGAACACGAACCCGGCCTGCTGGCGCAAGCGGCGAATCGCACTTTGCTGCCCACCCAGCGGGCGGTTGGCGTCGATGCTGATATCGCCGATCTGAATCTGCCCGGCATCGGGTGTTTCCAGCAGGTTCAGGCAACGCAGGAAGGTTGTCTTGCCCGAGCCGCTGGGGCCGATGATGGCCACCACTTCGCCGGGTTGTACGGTCAGGTCGATACCGTTGAGCACGGTCTGGCCTTTGAACCGCTTGGTCAGGCCTTTGACTTCAATCATGCTCAATGCTCCTGGTCATGCTGGTTGACTCGCGCTTCCATGCGGTTCTGGAAGTGCGCGAGGATGCTGCACAACACCCAGTAGATGACCGCTACCGCCACGTACATAGTGAACACTTCGAAGGTGCGTGCGGTGATCAGCTGGGCCTGGCGGAACAGCTCGGGCACCTGGATGGTTGCCGCCAGGGCAGTGTCCTTGACCAGCGAGATGAAGCTGTTGCCCAACGGCGGCAGTGCGGTGCGCAAGGCCTGGGGCAGGATCGCCCGGCGCATGGCCTGGACGCGGGTCATGCCGATACTGGCGGCGGCTTCCCACTGGCCACGGTCGATCGAGGAAATCGCCGCGCGCAGGATTTCGCAGATGTAGGCGGCCATGTTCAGCGACAGGCCGATCAGCGAAGCCGGGATCGGGTCGAGTTCGATGCCGATCTGCGGCATGCCGAAGTAGATGACGAACAGCTGCACCAGCAGCGGCGTGCCGCGGAAGAACGACACGTAGACCCGCGCCAGCCAGTTCAGGGGCAATATCTTCGACAACCGCATCAGTGCCAGGGCAAAGCCCAGCACCAGGCCGAAGAACATGCCGCCAACACTGAGCAGCACTGTATAGCCCGCGCCCTTCAGCAGGAAGGGCGCGGAGTCGACAACGAGTTGCAGGCTTTCAGCGATCATTTGGTGACATCGGCACCGAAGTATTTCTCGGACAGCTTGGCCAGCGTGCCGTCAGCCTTGAGCTTGTCCAGCGCCTTGTTGATCGCTGCCAGCAGTTCCGGCTCGCCCTTGCGCAGGGCCACGCCGCTTTCCAGGCGCGAGAAGGCATCGCCGGCCAGTTCGGTGTCCTTGGCTTTTTGCGCGTATTCCAGCGCGGCCAGGCGGTCGATCAGGATGGCGTCGATACGGCCGTTGCGCAGGTCGGCGAACTTGCTCGGGTCGTCTTCATAGGTGCGCACATCGGCTTGTGGCACGTCCTTCTTGACCCATTGCTCGTAGTTGGTGCCCAGGCCTACACCGACCTTCTTGCCTGCCAGGTCTGCGGCCTTGTGGATGTTCAGCTGCTCGGCCTTCTTCTTCAGGATCAGCGCCTGGATGCCGGAGATGGTGTAAGGCTCGGAGAAGTCATACTTCTTCTTGCGCTCTTCGGAAATGGTCACCTGGTTGATCACCACGTCCAGGCGCTTGGATTCCAGTGCGGCGAGGATGCCGTCCCACTTGGTCGGCTGCACCTTGGCCTTTACCCCCAGCTCCTTGGCCAGCAGCTCGGACAGTTCCACTTCGAAGCCGGTCAGCTTGCCGTTTTCGTCCTGGAAGCTGAACGGTGGGTAGGTGCCTTCGAGGCCGACGTTGATCACGCCTTTTTCCTGGATGGTCTTCAGCTGCTCGCCAGCGAAGGCCTGACTGAGCAGGCCGGCACCCAGCAGGAGTGCCAGGCTGGCGTTGAGTAGCGGTTTGGCGAATTTCGACATTTCAGAGCCCCGCGCTTGTTGTGTAAGTAGTGGGTGGCGACTATAGGGTCGGCTGCTTAGGCCAGGAAATACTAAAAAATTATTTTGTTATTTCCTTTTGGTTTTTGCCAGGTGCTGGCTGCATTGAGGGTAGGCGAGGTTGCCTGCTCCGTCATCACGGCTTATGCCTGACTTAGCGCAGGATGGAATAAAGCGTTGTTTTTTCCAAGGGATGGATTTGCCGTAGAGTGAATTGCATGTAGGCAGGTCCGGCCTCTTCGCGGGTAAACCCGCTCCTACAGAGACCGCACAGGCATCGAAACCTGTGCAGTCCCTGTAGGAGCGGGTTTACCCGCGAAGAGGCCTGGCCTGGCGATAAAAATAGTTGGCCTCTTCAGGCAGGAGAAAACCGTGAGCGAACAACCTTCATCCGGGCACTGGCAGTTGCAGAGCATCGTCACCGGCCTGCGCGGCGCCCGTGAACAATGGCGCACCCGCAATGGCCGCAGCAGCGGCGAGCAGGGCGGGCGTGAGCTGCCTTCGCGCGAAGCGATGCGGCACATCCTGGAGCAACTGTGCGGCGCACTGTTCCCCATGCGCCTTGGCCCGGTCGACCTGCGCGAAGAAAGCGAAGACTTCTACGTCGGCCATACGCTGGATGCCGCCCTGACCGCCTTGCTGGCCCAGGCCCGCCTGGAGCTGCGCTACGCCGCACGACAACGCAAGGGCGAACTGGCCGGCGTCGATGCCCATGCGCTGAGCCTGGTGCAGGGATTCGCCGCCGCCCTGCCGGGGCTGCGCGTGCTGCTGGACACAGACGTGCTGGCCGCCTATCACGGCGACCCGGCTGCGCGCAGTGTCGATGAAGTGCTGCTGTGCTACCCGGGCATCCTGGCGATCATCCACCATCGCCTGGCGCACCATCTGTACCAGGCCGGCCTGCCGCTGCTGGCGCGGATCAGCTCGGAGCTGGCGCATTCGGCCACTGGGATCGATATTCACCCCGGGGCGCAGATCGGCCCGAGCTTCTTCATCGACCACGGTACCGGCGTGGTGATCGGCGAAACCGCGATCATCGGCGAGCGTGTGCGCATCTACCAGGCGGTGACCCTGGGCGCCAAGCGCTTCCCCAGCGATGAATCGGGCACCCTGCACAAGGGCCTGCCACGCCACCCGATCGTCGAGGACGATGTGGTGATCTATGCGGGGGCCACGGTGCTGGGGCGGATCACCATCGGCAAAGGCTCGACCATTGGCGGTAATGTGTGGCTGACCCGCAGTGTGCCGCCCGAAAGCAACATTACCCAGGCCAACCTGCAGCTGGATTGCCAGGACAAGAACTGATCTGGCATTTCATTGGCCTGTACCGGCCACTTCGCGGGTAAACCCGTTCCCACAGATTCTGAATCTTGTGCAGTACCTGTAGGAGCGGGTTTACCCGCGAAAGGGCCGGAACATGAGGGCACCAATCAGCGCCCCAATTCGCATTGAAATCCGATCCATGTTTAACTTGAACGCTTGTTCAATGAAAAAACGCTGGTCCGCTGCCGGTGTTCAACAGGAGGATTCCTTTGCTGAACCCGTTCATTCCGAGCCTTACGTCATTCGACGAGGTGCGCCCCCAATGAGTGCACCGACCCCTTCCCTTGCCAATGGCAAGATCCGCATGAACCCCCCCGTGTTCTATTTCGCGGCAAGTTTCATCCTCATCTTCGGCCTCGTGGTCATTTCCTATCCGCAAGCAGCAGGCGACTGGTTGCTGGCGGCGCAGAACTGGGCGGCCAACACGGTCGGCTGGTACTACATGCTGGCGATGACGCTGTATCTGGTCTTCGTGGTGGTCACCGCCTTGTCCGGCTACGGCAAGATCAAGCTCGGTGCCGACCACGACGAACCCGAGTTCAGCTACCTGTCGTGGGCCGGCATGCTGTTCGCCGCCGGCATCAGCATCACCTTGTTCTTCTTCTGCGTGTCCGAACCCCTGACCCACATGCTGCAGCCGCCCCAGGGCGAAGCGGGCACGGCCGAGGCCGGGCGTCAGGCGATGCAGATCCTGTTTCTGCACTGGGGCCTGCATGGCTGGGGGGTGTTCGCCTTCGTCGGCATGGCCCTGGCCTACTTCGCCTATCGGCACAACCTGCCGCTGGCCTTGCGATCGGCGTTGTACCCGCTGATCGGCAAGCGCATCAACGGGCCGATCGGTTATGCAGTGGACGGCTTCGGCATCATCGCAACGGTGTTCGGCCTGGGTGCCGATATGGGTTTTGGCGTGCTGCACCTGAACGCCGGCCTCGACTACCTGTTCGGCATCGACCACAGCCAGTGGGTGCAAGTGCTGCTCATCACCCTGATGATGGGCGCGGCGGTGGCCGTGGCGGTCGCCGGGGTGGAGAAGGGCGTGCGGGTGATGAGCGACATCAACCTGTTCCTGGCCTGCGCGCTGCTGCTGTTCGTATTGTTCGCCGGGCCTACCCAGCACCTGTTCAACACGCTGATCCAGAACCTCGGCGATTACCTGGGTGCCTTGCCGCGCAAGAGCTTCGACGTTTATGCCTACGGCGAGAACCGCGACTGGCTGGGCGGTTGGACGGTGTTCTACTGGGCCTGGTGGATTGCCTGGGCGCCGTTCGTGGGCCTGTTCATCGCCCGCATCTCCCGTGGCCGCACCATCCGCGAGTTCGTCTTTGGCGTGCTGTTGATTCCGCTGGGCTTCACCTTGGCGTGGATGTCGATCTTCGGCAACAGTGCCCTGGACCAAGTCATCAACCACGGTATGACAGCGTTGGGCCAGTCGGCGCTGGATAACCCGTCGATGAGCCTGTACCTGCTGCTGGAGACCTACCCCTGGAGCAAGACGGTGATCGCCGTGACGGTGTTCATCAGCTTTGTGTTCTTCGTCACCTCGGCCGATTCGGGCACCGTGGTGCTGTCGACCTTGTCGGCCAAGGGCGGTGATGCGGACGAGGATGGGCCGAACTGGCTGCGTATCTTCTGGGGGGCGATGACCGCGCTGATCACCAGCGCGCTGCTGTTCGCCGGCAGCATCGACTCGCTGAAGTCGGCGGTGGTGCTGACCTCATTGCCGTTCTCGCTGATCCTGCTGTGCATGATGTGGGGGCTGCACAAGGCGTTCTACCTGGAGTCGCAACGGCAGATCGCGCAGATGCATTCGCTGGCCCCGTTCGCCCAGTCACGCCGCGGCCGTGGTGGCTGGCGCCAGCGCCTGAGCCAGGCGGTGCACTTCCCGTCGCGTGATGAGGTGTACCGCTTCATGGACGACGTGGTGCGCCCGGCAATTGCCGATGTGCGTGAAGTGTTCGAGCAGAAGGGCCTGGTGCTGATTACCCAGGACGACCCGAGCCACGACAACGTCAGCCTGAAGATTGGCCATGGCGAGGAACAGCCGTTCATTTACCAGGTGCAGATGCGTGGCTATTTCACGCCATCGTTCGCCCTGGCTGGGCTGGGTACTCAGGAATTGAAGAACCGCCGCTACTACCGGGCGGAGGTGCACCTGAGCGAAGGCAGCCAGAACTATGACCTGGTGGGCTACAGCAAGGAGCAGATCATCAACGACATCCTCGACCAGTACGAAAGGCACATGCAGTTTCTGCATCTGGTCAGGTAATAACCTGTACCGGCCTCTTCGCGGGTATAACACTGGCTTCAATACCGGTGCGGTACCTGTGGGAGCGGGTTTACCCGCGAAGAGGCCGGCACTGCTGATGCATCTCTATCAGAAGGGCGCATCCCCGAGGATGGTCGCCCGATGCATCACCCGCCGGTTCGGCCGGTAGTCATCCACCGCAAAATGCTGGGTCACGCGGTTGTCCCAGAACGCCACGTCATTCTCCTGCCACCGCCAGCGAATGCTGAACTCCGGCCGCGTCGCATGGGCGAACAGCAGTTTCAACAGTGCCTCGCTTTCCAGTTCGCCCAGCTCATTGATGCGCGTGGTGAACCCCTCATTGACGAACAGCGCCTTGCGCCCGCTCACCGGATGCGTGCGCACCACCGGGTGCGACAGCGGCGGGTTGTTCCGCCGGGTTGCTTCCCAGCGCGCCAGGTCTTCCGGCGTGGTACCAAAGCGCTCCAGCGGGAACGACTTGGTGAAGTCATGGGTGGCTGTCAGCCCGTCGAGCATCTCGCGCAGCGGCGCCGACAAGGCTTCGAAGGCAGCGATGCCGCTGGCCCAAAGGGTGTCGCCGCCGTAGGCCGGCAACTGCTTGGCGCTGAGTACCGCGCCCAGGGCCGGGGTCGGCAGGAAGGTCACATCGGTGTGCCACACGGCGTTGTCGCGCACATCGGTCACCGCCGTGTCGAGGATAAGCACCTGCGGGGTTTCCGGCACGTTGGGGTAGATAGGGTGGATGTGCAGGTCGCCGAAGCGGGCGGCAAACCGCGCCTGCTGCTGCGGGTTGATCGGCTGGTCGCGGAAGAACAGCACCTGGTGCTGCAGCAGTGCCTGCTCGATGGCGTCTCGTTCTTCGACGGTGATATCGCGGCTGATGTCCACGCCGCTGATCTGGGCGCCGAGCGCCGGGCTGAGGGGGGTGATGGTCAGGCTCATGTCGGTCTCTTCAATCAGGCGCCAGGCTGCTGGCGTGGTCAACAGGATTCAGTGGCTCTGCCCGTGCCAAGGCACCAGTTTGCGTTGCAGGGCACGCAGGCTCATTTCCAGTGCGAAGGCGATCAGGGCGATCAGCAAAATCCCCAGCACCACCACATCGGTAACCAGGAACTGCGCCGCCGACTGCACCATGAAGCCCAGGCCGCTGGTGGCGGCGATCAGCTCGGCGGCCACCAGGGTCGACCAGCCAACCCCCAGGCCAATGCGGATGCCGGTGAGGATGTCGGGCAGGGCGCTGGGCAGGATCACGTGGCGGATCAGCTGGGCCTTGGTCGCGCCCAGTGACTGCGCTGCACGCAGTTTGGCCGGGTCGACAGTGCGCACGCCGGTAGCGGTGGCAATGGCGATGGGGGCGAAGATTGCCAGATAGATCAGCAGCACCTTGGACAGCTCGCCGATGCCGCACCAGATGACGATGAGCGGCAGGTAGGCCAGCGGCGGGATCGGCCGGTAGAACTCGATCAGCGGGTCGAGAATGCCGCGGGCCACGCGGTTGTAGCCGATGGCGATACCCACCGGGATGGCGGTGAGGGTGGCGGCAAGCAGGGCCACGCCGATGCGCCCCAGGCTGGCACCCAGGTGCTGCCACAGGCTGGCATCCATATAGCCTTGGGTCAGCAGGGTCCCGGCCTTGGCCAGGATGTCGGCGGGCGAGGGCAGGAATAGCGGCTCGATCCAGCCGGCCGCGGTCACCAGCCACCAGGCCAACAGCAGGCTGGCCAGGGTCAGGGTGCTGATCCAGCGG
Source organism: Pseudomonas sp. M2(2023) (assembly GCF_030263955.1). NCBI lineage: Bacteria > Pseudomonadati > Pseudomonadota > Gammaproteobacteria > Pseudomonadales > Pseudomonadaceae > Pseudomonas > Pseudomonas sp. M2(2023). Next base: position 5,375,686 of record NZ_CP127114.1, on the reverse strand, counting down.
GTGGGCAGGGGGCGGCGCAGCTTGGTGGCTGGCCGGGGTTGGGTATTGCGCTTGCCGGTGACCGGCAGGTCCAGGCTGCTCATGCGCGCTCCTGCAGGCTTTGGCGTTGAGAGAACACCCGCGCAAGTACGTGCTCGCGGGTTTCGATAAAAGCCGGGTCGGACTTGATAGCCCGCGCCGATTCACCCGCTGCGTAGCGCTGGCCGAAGTCCAGTTGCAGGCGCTCCACCACGCGCCCCGGGTTGGGCGCCAGCAGTACCAGTTCACTGGCGAGGAACACGGCTTCTTCGATGTCGTGGGTAATCAGGAACACCGGCTTGGCGGTGCGTTGCCATACCTGCAGCAACAACTCCTGCATTTGCTCGCGGGTGAAGGCATCAAGTGCGCCGAACGGTTCGTCCATCAGCAACACTCGTGGATCGGCTGCCAACGCCCGGGCCAGGCCAACACGCTGCTTCTGGCCACCGGACAATTGCCAGATACGCCGTTCGCCAAAGCCGTCGAGGTCCACCAGGGCCAGCATTTCGCGGGCCTTGGCCTCACGCTCGGCGCGTGGCACGCCGGCCAGTTCCAGGCCGAATGCGACGTTGCCCAGCACGTTCTGCCAGGGCAGCAGCGCATCGTCCTGGAACACTACGCCGCGCTCGGCGCCTGGGCCCTGGACGGGCACGCCGTCCAGGGTGATGCGCCCGCCGCTGGGGGCGACGAAGCCTGCGATGAGGTTGAGCAGCGAGGTCTTGCCACTGCCGGAAGGACCCAGGGCCACCAGCAGTTGGCGCGGCCCCAGGCTCAGGTTGATGTCGGCCAGTACCGGGGTTTCGGCACCGGGGTACTGTGCGCTGATGCGCTCCAGTTCGAGCAAGGCCATGGCAGGCTCCGGTCGGTTTCTACAGGCTTAGTTGGGGAGGTACTTGGCGCTGACGTAGGGCGAGTAGTCCGGCAGCACCGCGTCGACCTTGCCTTGCTGCTTGAGGAAGGTGGCCGTGTCGGTCAGCGCCTGGGTGGTCGGTGCGCCCAGTGCATTGGCCTGGTCGGCGGCCAGCGGGTAGACGTTGCCCTGCAGCAGCACCGGGATGTCGGCAGGCTTGGCGCCAGACAGTTTGGCCAGCTTGCTCACGTTGTCGGGATTGGCCAGCCAGGCTTGCGGGTTCTTGCGGTAGTCGGCGTAGGCGTCGAGGGTGACCTTGGCGAAGGCCTTGACCACGTCGGGGTGCTTGGCGGCGAAGTCCTTGCGCACGATCCATGCGTCGAAGGTCGGTGCGCCTTTCTCGGCCAGCTCGCCGGAGGTGATCAGCACCTTGCCGTTTTCCTTGGCCACACCCAGGGCCGGGTCCCAGACGTAGGTGGCATCGATGTCGCCGCGCTTCCAGGCGGCAATGATTGCCGGTGGCGCCAGGTTGAGGATCTGCACCTTGGCTGGGTCGATGTTCCAGCTCTTCAGCGCGGCCAGCAGGCTGTAGTGGCCGGTGGAGACGAAAGGCACGGCGACTTTCTTGCCGACCAGGTCTTGCGGAGTCTTGATGCTGTCGCGGGCGACCAGTGCTTCACCGGCGCCAATCTGCGTGGCGATCAGGAAGGTCTCTACCGGCAGCTTGCGGGAGGCTGCGGCGGCCAGCGGGCTGGAGCCCAGGTAGCCGATCTGCACATCGCCGCTGGCTACGGCGGTGATCACGTCGGCGCCGTTATCGAATTTGCGCCAGTCGATGCTGGCCTTGCTGGCTTTTTCGTAATCGCCATCGACCTGCGCCACCTTGGCCGGGTCGACGGTGGTCTGGTAGGCCACGGTCAGATCAGCAGCCTGGGCCAACCAGCTGGCGCTGGCGAGGGTCAGGGCGGCGAACAGGCGCAGCGGGGCGTGCGGGATCATGGTGAACCTCTCGTCAGGCAATCGGTGTGGTGGATGACGAGAAGGCTAATTGATCTAAGAAATGTAAAATAAATAACTTTTTTGCATTAGCTTAGGAGCCAATGGTTTGAGACGCGTTAACAGGGAAACGCTGTGATTTCGCTCAATGGTGAAATCCGAGAGTGCTGCTAGGCTTTTTCGTCCCGATAGAACGATACGGAATTAGGTTATGAGCAAACGTTTGCAAATAACTATTGGTTATGAAAAGAATGCTGCTTCTAACGAATAGCAGTAATAATTCCTAACATATTCTTTAAAAATCTTACCAATTCATAAAACGGTCATTTTGGATTTATAGGATTGTCATTATCCTGTAGCGCAGCTGGCGTCTTAGACCAAAGTCGCGAAACGTTTAGAAACGATTGACTTTACGGTCACGCTTTGGGACTAAATCGCCAATCCACGGTGAGCGGGGCAGCAGATCCCGCCACCAGAGATACACAAGAATTAGAACGTAGAGGAGCAAAACATGTACAAGTCCAGCCTGGCCCTGGCCGTGGCACTGGGGGTTCTCGCCCAACAAGCAGGCGCTGCCGGTTTCGTTGAAGACAGCAAGCTGTCGCTCAGCTCGCGCACCATGTACTTCAACGATGACAACCGCGAAAGCGGTATCGACCAGAAAGAAAGCGGTCAGGGCTTCAAGCTCGACTACCTGTCTGGTTTCACCGAAGGCACCGTAGGTTTTGGTGTCGACGTCCAGGCTTTGTGGGGCATTCACCTGGATGGTGGCCGTGGTAGCCGTCCAGATGCCAACAACACCTTCTTCCCAAGCGACTCCGATGGTTCGGCAGTTCACGACTGGGCACGCATTGGTGGAAACGCCAAGGCTCGCTTCTCCAAGACCGAGGTTCACTACGGTAGCGCCCTGGCGCCTATGCTGCCGATCCTGGTCTCCAACGACGGCCGTCTGCTGCCGCAGACCTTCGAGGGTGGCACCCTCCAGTCGAAGGAAATCGACAACCTGACCTTCAACGCAGGTCAACTGACCCACGCCATGGGTCGTGCTTCGAGCAACCGTACCGGTCTTTCCGTTTCTGGCGCCTTCCGCGACAGCAACAAGTTCCAGTTCGCCGGTGGTGACTACAAGCTCACTCCCGACCTGACCCTGCAGTACTACTACTCGAACCTGGAAGACTTCTACAAGCAGCACTTCCTGGGTGCTACCCACGTCTTCAAGATCGCCGACAACCAGTCGTTCAAGACCGACCTGCGCTACTTCGATAGCCGCAGCGACGGCAAGAATGGCGAGACCGGTTACGCCTTCGACAACAACGGTGGCTACGCGAAGAACACAGGCGAGGTCGACAACAAGACCTGGAGCGCCATGTTCACATACACCCTGGGTGGCCATGCGCTGATGGTCGGTCACCAGCAGGTAGGTGACGATGGTGGTTTCGTCTGGCTGAACCAAGGTAGTGTCCGCAAGGACGGCTCCACTTCGTCGCTGGAAGGCAATGGCGGCTCGAGCTTCTACCTGTTCACCGACAGCATGATCAACCAGTTCGCTCGTGCCGGTGAGAACACCACCTTCGGTCAGTACTCCTATGACTTCGCGTCCCTGGGCGTTCCAGGCCTGAAGGCTTCGGTGGCCTACCTGCGTGGTGACGACATCCGCAACAAGTCGGGCGACGGCAGCTACAACGAATGGGAACGTGACGCACGCGTCGACTACACCCTGCAGCAAGGCACTCTCAAAGGCCTGGGCTTCAGCCTGCGTCAGGGTGTTTACCGTGGTAGCGGCGAAAGCATCGGGGACAAAGACCAGACTCGCTTCATCGTGAACTACACTTACAACTTCCTGTAAGCCGTAGCTGAACAAGAAGCCTCGCCTAGTGCGAGGCTTTTTTGTGTCTGCAATTTCATGTGTATTTTGGTTATAAACAAATCAGTATTTATTCTTTTTGTTTTTAATCGAATGCAGGCACATTGAACCCACACGGTACAGAACCCAGCACAGGAGCCGCAGCCCATGAGCCTAAAACTCGGCGATATCGCCCCCGATTTCGAACAGGATTCCAGCGAAGGCAAGATCCGCTTCCACGAGTGGCTGGGCAACAGCTGGGGGGTGTTGTTCTCTCACCCAGCCGACTTCACCCCGGTGTGCACCACCGAGCTGGGCCTTACCGCCAAGCTGAAGGACGATTTCGCCAAACGTGGGGTCAAGGCCATCGCCCTGTCGGTGGACCCGGTCGATTCGCACCACCGCTGGATCGATGACATCAACGAAACCCAGAACACCGTGGTCAACTTCCCGATCATTGCCGACGCCGACCGCAAGGTGTCCGACCTGTACGACCTGATCCACCCGAACGCCAGCGACACCCTGACCGTGCGCTCGCTGTTTGTCATCGACCCGAACAAGAAGGTGCGCCTGACCATCACCTACCCGGCCAGTACCGGGCGCAACTTCAACGAAATCTTGCGGGTGATCGACTCGCTGCAGCTGACCGACAACCACAAGGTCGCCACGCCAGGTAACTGGCAGGACGGTGACGACGTGGTAATCGTGCCCTCGCTGAAGGACGAGGAAGAGATCAGGCAGCGTTTCCCCAAAGGTTACCGGGCGGTCAAACCCTATCTGCGGCTGACCCCGCAGCCCAATCGTTAAAGGATTCCTCGTTGCATTGCTCTTAGCCAAAGCAGGGATATTCGGGCCGTTTCGACGGCCCTTTTTTATGCCTGCTGAAACCGCGTTGGCTTCTTCGCGGGTAAACCCGCTCCCACAGGGATAGCGCAAGTCTCAGGCCTTGTGCGGTCCCTGTGGGTGCGGGTTTACCCGCGAAAGTGCCAAAACACTTTTTTGATAAAAATGGAATAAACAAATGAAAAAATATGATTTCTAGATATATGTGGGGGCTGTTAATGTCACCTCCAACAGAACACAAGGAAGCGCTGCAATGCTGGTCGTCTCAATCGGTGGTAGCCCCAGTACCCGTTCACGCTCCGGCGTGCTGCTGGAGCGTTCTCGCCAGTGGCTGCAGGACCGTGGCGTCGAGGTAGTGACGTTCCAGGTACGTGACTTTCCCGCCGAAGACCTGCTGCACGCCCGATTCGACAGCCCGCAGGTGCAGCACTTCCAGCAGCTGGTGGCCCAGGCCGATGGCCTGATCGTCGCCACGCCGGTGTACAAGGCCTCGTTCGCCGGTGCCCTGAAAACCTTGCTCGACCTGCTGCCCGAACGCGCCCTGGCACACAAGATCGTGTTGCCGATCGCCACCGGCGGCAGCATCGCCCACATGCTGGCGGTGGATTACGCACTGAAACCTGTGCTGTCGGCACTCAAGGCGCAAGAGACCCTGCAAGGGATCTTCGCCGACGACAGCCAGGTCGCCTACGCAGAAGGCTCCAGGCCCGCGCAGCTGGTAGCGGCGCTGGAAGAACGCCTGCAGGACGCGCTGGAAACCTTCCACGTTGCACTAGCCCGCCGGCCGTGCCCCGTGGCGCCCGGCGTATTGAACCAACGCCTGATCAGCGCTCGCTGGAGCATCTGACCGGCCCAACCCGCTTCACCACCTTACTCGCCCGACAACGAGGCAAGCAGGTGCAACCCGAACCCACTCGCACAGGAGAGCGCCATGCGCACAGTCTTCTTGCGTCGCGGTCTGGTCGCCCTGTTTGCGGCGGCTGTGTCCTTCGGCGCCATCACCCAAGCCCAGGCCGAGAGCCTGCGTATCGGTTACCAGAAATACGGCACCCTGGTGCTGCTAAAGGCCAAGGGCACGCTGGAAAAGCGCCTGGCCGAGCAGGGCGTGCAGGTGCAATGGACCGAGTTCCCCGGCGGCCCGCAACTGCTTGAGGGGCTGAACGTCGGCTCCATCGATTTTGGCGTCACCGGTGAAACCCCGCCGGTGTTCGCCCAGGCCGCCGGTGCCGACCTGCTGTACGTCGCCTACGAGCCGCCAGCACCGCACAGCGAGGCGATCCTGGTGCCGAATGGCTCGCCGATCCAGTCGGTCAAAGACCTCAAGGGCAAGAAAGTCGCTCTCAACAAAGGCTCCAACGTTCACTACCTGCTGGTTCGCGCCCTGGAAGACGCCGGCCTGAAATACAGCGACATCCAGCCGGTGTACCTGCCCCCGGCCGACGCCCGCGCCGCCTTCGAGCGCGGCAGCGTGGACGCCTGGGTGATTTGGGACCCGTACCAAGCTGCCGCCGAGAAACAGCTTCAGGCTCATGCCCTGCGCGATGGCAAGGGCCTGGTCGACAACCATCAGTTCTACCTGGCCACCCGCAACTACGCGACCCAGCACCCGGCGGTGATCAACACCCTGATCGAAGAAGTGCGTGCCGTAGGTGAATGGTCCCAGGCCAACCCGCAGGAAGTGACCGACCAGGTCGCGCCGCTGCTCGGCCTGCCCGCCGATATCACCCTGACTTCGGTCAAGCGCCAAGGCTACGGTGCCGCGCCGCTCACCCCGGAAGTGGTGGCCGCGCAACAGAAGATCGCCGACACGTTCCAGGCACTGAAGCTGATTCCCAAGCCGCTGAGCATCAAGGACGTGATCTGGACACCCCCGGCCAAGGTCGCCAGTGCGCCTTGATTGATTCGCCTGCGCCGGGGCGGCGCCCTGGCTGAGCCCCCCCTTGAGGAGACAACTCCAATGAGCCTTGACATCTTCTGGTTTCTTCCTACCCACGGTGACGGCAAGTACCTGGGCACCTCCGATGGCGCCCGCGCAGTCGACCATGGCTACCTGCAGCAGATCGCCCAGGCGGCCGACCGGCTCGGCTTTGGTGGCGTGCTGATACCTACCGGGCGCTCCTGCGAGGACTCCTGGCTGGTCGCGGCATCGCTGATCCCGGTGACCCAGCGACTGAAGTTCCTGGTCGCCCTGCGCCCCGGGATCATTTCGCCGACCGTGGCGGCACGCCAGGCAGCAACCCTTGATCGCCTGTCCAACGGCCGCGCGCTGTTCAACCTGGTGACCGGTGGCGACCCGGACGAGTTGGCCGGTGACGGCCTGCACCTGAACCATCAGGAACGTTATGAAGCCTCTGTAGAGTTCACCCGTATCTGGCGCAAGGTGCTGGAAGGCGAGGTGGTCGACTACGACGGCAAGCACATCCAGGTGAAGGGCGCCAAGCTGCTCTACCCGCCGATCCAGCAACCACGCCCGCCACTGTATTTCGGTGGTTCCTCCGAAGCCGCACAGGACCTGGCCGCCGAGCAGGTCGAGCTGTACCTGACCTGGGGCGAGCCGCCGAGTGCGGTCGCTGAAAAAATCGCCCAGGTGCGTGAGAAAGCCGCTGCTCAGGGCCGCGAAGTGCGCTTCGGCATCCGCCTGCACGTGATCGTGCGGGAAACCAACGAAGAAGCCTGGGCCGCTGCCGACAAGCTCATCTCGCACCTGGACGACGACACCATCGCTCGTGCACAGGCCTCGCTGGCGCGCTTCGACTCGGTCGGCCAGCAACGCATGGCCGCCCTGCACAACGGCAACCGTGACAAGCTGGAGGTCAGCCCCAACCTGTGGGCCGGGGTCGGCCTGGTGCGTGGCGGTGCCGGTACCGCGCTGGTGGGGGATGGCCCGACCGTCGCGGCACGCGTCAAGGAATACGCCGAGCTGGGCATCGATACCTTCATCTTCTCCGGCTACCCGCACCTGGAAGAGTCGTACCGGGTGGCCGAGTTGCTGTTCCCGCACCTGGATGTGCAACGCCCGGAGCAAGCCAAGGCCGGCGGCTATGTGAGCCCGTTTGGCGAAATGGTGGCCAACGACATCCTGCCCAAGTCCGTTGCGCAGAGCTGAGGGCCAGGCCATGAGTCGTGCAACTTCCAACAACCTTGGCCAGCGCCTGGCGCCATGGGCGCTGCCGGTACTGCTGCTGGCTGCCTGGCAACTGGCGGTCAGCGCCGGCTGGCTGTCGACGCGCATCCTGCCCGCGCCCAGCGCCGTGGTCAGCGCCGGCGTCGAGCTGGTGCGCAGCGGCGAGATCTGGACCCACCTGGCCATCAGTGGCTGGCGTGCCGGGCTGGGCTTCGTCATCGGTGGCAGCATCGGCCTGGTGCTGGGTTTCATCACCGGCCTGTCGAACTGGAGCGAACGCCTGCTCGACAGCTCGGTGCAGATGATCCGCAACGTGCCGCACCTGGCGCTGATCCCGCTGGTGATCCTGTGGTTCGGTATCGACGAGTCGGCAAAGATCTTCCTGGTGGCGCTGGGCACGCTGTTCCCGATCTACCTGAACACCTATCACGGCATCCGCAACGTCGACCCGGCGTTGGTGGAAATGGCGCGCAGCTATGGCTTGTCCGGCTTCAGCCTGTTCCGCCAGGTGATCCTGCCCGGGGCATTGCCTTCGATCCTGGTAGGCGTGCGCTTTGCCCTGGGCTTCATGTGGCTGACCCTGATCGTTGCCGAAACCATTTCGGCCAATGCCGGCATCGGTTACCTGGCGATGAACGCCCGTGAGTTCCTGCAGACCGACGTGGTAGTGCTGGCCATCGTCCTGTATGCCGTGCTCGGCAAGCTTGCCGACCTCGCAGCCCGGGGCCTGGAGCGTGTGTGGCTGCGCTGGCACCCGGCCTATCAAGTGGCGAAGAAGGAGGGCGCATGACCGTACTCAAGGAACAGCCGCCACGCCTGCTGCGTGGCATCCCGCTGGCTTCCAGCGGCCTGCGCAAGACCTTTGGCCAGCGCGAAGTGCTGAAGGGGATCGAGCTGCATATTCCTGCCGGCCAGTTCGTCGCGATCGTCGGCCGTAGTGGCTGCGGCAAGAGCACCTTGCTGCGCCTGCTGGCCGGTCTCGACCAGCCCACTGCAGGCCAGTTGCTGGCCGGTGCCGCGCCGCTGGAACAGGCCCGCGAAGAAACCCGCCTGATGTTCCAGGACGCGCGCCTGCTGCCATGGAAGAAGGTGATCGACAACGTTGGCCTGGGCCTGTCTGGCGACTGGCGCCCGCGTGCGCTGGAAGCGTTGGAGTCGGTTGGCCTGGCCGATCGCGCCAATGAATGGCCGGCGGCTCTGTCGGGTGGCCAGAAGCAGCGTGTGGCCCTGGCCCGGGCGCTGATTCACCAGCCGCGCCTGCTGCTGCTGGACGAGCCGCTCGGTGCGCTGGATGCATTGACCCGTATCGAGATGCAGCAACTGATCGAACGCCTGTGGCGTCAGCACGGCTTCACCGTGTTGCTGGTTACCCACGATGTCAGCGAGGCAGTCGCCGTGGCTGACCGGGTGATCCTGATCGAGGACGGCGAAGTCGGGCTCGACCTCACTGTCGACCTGGCACGGCCTCGGGCGCGTGGTTCGCACCGCCTGGCCGCGCTGGAGAGCGAAGTGCTCAACCGTGTTCTGTCGGCACCGGGCGCTGCGCCCGAGCCGGATCCTGTAGCCCCTTTGCCCACGCAACTGCGTTGGGCGCACTGACTCACTTACCAGACTGAAGCCATAGAGAAGGAATCAAGTCATGACCATCAAAGCCATCAACGTTCGCAACCAGTTCAAAGGCACCGTGAAGGAAATCCTGGAAGGCCCGGTACTGTCGGAAATCGACGTGCAGACCGCCTCGGGCATCGTCACTTCGGTCATCACCACCCGCTCTGTGCGTGAGCTGGAGCTGCAGGTGGGCAGTGAAGTGATTGCCTTCGTGAAATCGACTGAAGTGTCCATCGCCAAGCTGTGATGGGTGTTGGCCATGGGGCTGCTTTGCAGCCCTTCGCGGGCACGCCCGCTCCCACAGGTTCTGCGCAGGTTTCAGGTTTTGCGCGGACCCTGTGGGAGCGGGCGTGCCCGCGAAGGGCCGCACAGCGGCCCCAATGATCTCAGCTGGAACGCTTCGCCAGAAATGGCGGTAGATACAACCCCAGATACGCCTCGAACACTCGCTTGCCTTCCTCGGCCATGCGCGGGGTGATCGCCTCATGCAGCTGCACCGACCGCGCATACACCCGGTCACTCAATTCCATGGCCAGGGCAAACACGTCCACATCCGCCGGCATCACCGGCAGATGAAAGTGCTGGTCGAACAACTTGTGCATCAAGTCGCCCAGTTCCATGTCGTGCTGCCGGTCGGCCTGCACCACTTCGCTCAGGCCATGCTGGGCCAGGATCAGTTGCCGCGCCGCCGCGTCCTCGTTGTAGATATCCAGCATGCGTTGCTCGATCAGCCGTGACAGTTCGTGCCAGGTGTTGAACGCACTGCTGTCGATCGGCGCGCTCAGCGCTTCCCGGAAGGCCCGGTGCACATCGGCCGTCAACGCCTCCAGCAGCGACGGCACACTGGCGAAGAAGTGGTACACCGACGACGGTGGTATCTGTGCGCGCTCGGCCACGCTGTAGATCGACAGGCTCGCCACCCCCAGCTCGGCCAGCAACTCGCGTGCAGCAGCCAGGATCGCCTCGATCCTGGCCTGGCTGCTGGCGCGCGGCTTGCGCGGGGTGGCAGTGCGGGTCATCAGTTGCTGATCGCCAGGATGCTGGCCTGGTAGGCGCCGACGAACAGGTCGAAGTCGCCGACTTCCTGCTGTTCCAGGCGCGACTGCTCGGCCAGCGAGTCGCGGGCGAGGGTTTCGAAGGCCTGCTGGCGCTCGACCGGCAGTGGCTGCTCGCGGAAGGTTTCGGCGTGGATGCGGCTCTGGCGCAGGGCGAACTTGACGAAGCTTTCGTTATGCTCGGTCATGCGCGCCAGCACTTGGGCCGACGGGGTCAGCGAGGCGTCGTCGACCTTGGCCTGCTGGGCATCCAGGGCATTGCCGTGCTCTGCACCGCCTTGCGCCTGGTCGAGCAGATCGGCCAGTGGCCGGATACGCTCGATCAGCTCGCTGGCCCAGGTCTTCAGGCCGATCGGCTGGCCATTGCGGCGCAGTTCCAGGCCCGGGCGCCGGCCTTCCTTGACCACGGTCAGGAAGTTGTTGGTGCACTGGCCGCATTCGCCGTTGTCCAGTTGCGGGCTGTCTTCCAGCGCGCAGAACAGCAGGAACGCGTCGAGGAAGCGCGCCTCGGTCAGGTCGATGCCCACCGGCAGGAACGGGTTGATGTCCAGGCAACGCACTTCCACGTACTGCACGCCGCGCGAGGTCAGGGCCTGGATCGGCCGCTCGCCGGTGTAGGTGACGCGCTTGGGGCGAATGTTCGAGTAGTACTCGTTTTCGATCTGCAGGATGTTGGTGTTCAGCTGTACCCACTCGCCATCCACGTGCGTGCCGACTTCGACGTAAGGCGGGTAGGGCGTGCCCACCGCCTTGCGCAGGCTGTCGGTGTAGCTGGCCAGGTTGTTGTAGCACGGCGTGAGGCCGGCCTGGGCGTTGCTCTGGTAGCCCAGGTCGCTCATGCGCAGGCTGGTGGCGTAGGGCAGGTACAGGGTTTCGGCGTCCAGCTCTTCGAGCTGGTGCGGGCGACCACGCAGGAAGCCTTTGTCCAGGGCCGGCGAGGCGCCGAACAAGTACATCAGCAGCCAGCTGTAGCGGCGGAAATTACGGATCAGCGCGATATAGGCCGACGACTGGTAGTCGCGGTCGCTTTCTCTGCCGCCTTCTGCGGAGCGCAGCAACGGCCACAGCGCTTCGGGCAGCGAGAAGTTGTAATGGATACCGGCGATGCACTGCATGGTGCGGCCGTAGCGCAGGGCCAGGCCCTTGCGGTAGACATGCTTGAGCTTACCGATGTTCGAGCTGCCGTACTCGGCGATCGGGATGTCCTCCTCGGCCGGCAGCGTGCAAGGCATCGACGGGCTCCACAGGTATTCGTCGCCCAGCTTGCTGTAGACGAAACGGTGGGTCTCTTCGAGGCTTTCCAGCACCTTGGCCGGGTCGGGAAGGGCCGGGGTGATGAACTCCAGCAGCGACTCGGAATAATCGGTGGTGATCTGCTCGTTGGTCAGCGCCGATCCCAGGGCTTGCGGATGCGGGGTCTGGGCCAGGCGACCTTCGTCGGTCACGCGCAGACATTCGCGCTCAATACCGTGCAGGCACTGCTTGAGCAGGGGAAGATTGGCGCCGAGCAGGCTCAGGCGGCGGTTGAGGAGGTCGCTCAAGATGTATTCCTTCACGCGTCAGTCGCCCCAATATGGGGGTAGAGATAACGGTCTACAAGGGTAGGAAGAAAGGAACTGGCGTTGTCGCCTGGTTAACGCGGATCCAGCAGTGCCAGCGCACTGCTGAAAATACCGCAGATAATGCTTGGTGAGCTAGAGAACCGCGAAGGTTCCTTGCGCTTTCGCCACCAGCTTGTCGCCCTGAACTACGTCGGCGTCGACCACCAGGGTGCGCCGCCCGGCGTGAAGCACACGGGCGGTGCACAGCACCTCGCCGTCACTGACGGCGCGCATGTAGTTGATCTTGCACTCGATGGTGACGCTTTGCTGGTCGAAGCCATGGCTGGCCGAGCAGGCCAGGCCCATGGCGATGTCCACCAGGCTGAAGATCGCCCCGCCGTGCAGCTTCTGGCCACGGTTGCGCAAGTGTGGCTCGAGCGCCAGGGCTACCTCGGCAACACCTGTTTCCAGGCGTTGCAGGCGGCAGCCGAGGAGCTGGCTGAAGGCGCTTTCGACGTATTCGCGTGGAACGTCCATCACTTCTTCTTCAGCTGCTTGGCGTTGGCGAACAGGGCGGCCATGGCGTTGTTGGCCGGTGCCGCAGTGGCGGTTTCGCGCTGGCGCGGCGCCTGCTGCTGGCGGTTGCCGCCATTGCCACGGTTACCACCGCGGTTGCCGTCCACCTTCTCGCCAGGGGTGTCGCTCATGCGCATGGACAGGCCGACACGCTTGCGCGGGATGTCCACTTCCATGACCTTGACCTTGACCACGTCGCCGGCCTTGACCGCTTCACGCGGGTCCTTGATGAACTTCTCCGACAGCGCCGAAATGTGCACCAGGCCGTCCTGGTGCACGCCGATGTCGACGAAGGCGCCGAAGTTGGTGACGTTGGTCACCACGCCTTCGAGGATCATGCCCGGTTCCAGGTCCTTGAGGTCTTCGACGCCGTCCTGGAAGGTGGCGGTCTTGAATTCGGGGCGTGGGTCGCGGCCAGGCTTGTCTAGTTCCTGCAGGATGTCGGTGACGGTCGGCAGGCCGAAGGTTTCATCGGTAAATTTCTTCGGGTCCAGGCGCTTGAGGAAGCTGCTGTCACCGATCAGCGAGCGGATGTCACGGCCGGTATCGGCGGCAATCCGTTGCACCAGCGGGTAGGCCTCGGGGTGCACCGCAGAGGCATCCAGCGGGTTGTCGCCGTTCATCACACGCAGGAAGCCGGCGGCTTGTTCAAAGGTTTTCTCACCCAGGCGGCTGACCTTTTTCAGTGCCGCGCGAGTGGCGAACGGGCCGTTGGCATCGCGGTGGGCGACGATGTTCTGCGCCAGGGTAGCGTTAAGGCCGGAGATGCGCGTCAGCAGGGCCACCGAGGCGGTGTTGACGTCCACGCCCACGGCGTTCACGCAGTCCTCGACCACGGCGTCCAGGCCGCGCGCCAGTTTCAGTTGAGACACGTCATGCTGGTACTGGCCGACACCGATGGATTTCGGGTCGATCTTCACCAGCTCGGCCAGCGGGTCCTGCAGGCGGCGGGCAATCGACACGGCGCCACGGATCGACACGTCCAGGTCCGGGAATTCGCGGGCGGCCAGTTCCGATGCGGAATACACCGAAGCGCCGGCCTCGGAAACCATGATCTTGGTGATCTTCAGCGCTGGGTACTTCTTGACCAGCTCCGCCACCAGCTTGTCGCTTTCGCGGCTGGCGGTGCCGTTACCGATGGCGATCAGCTCCACCGAGTGCTTGGCGCACAGCGCAGCCATGATCGAAATGGTGCGGTCCCAGTCGTTTTTCGGCGCGTGCGGGTAGACCGTGGTGTGGTCCAGCAACTTGCCTGTGGCATCGACCACAGCGATCTTGCAGCCGGTACGCAGGCCCGGGTCGAAGCCCAGGGTGGCGCGCGGGCCGGCCGGGGCGGCCAGCAGCAGGTCGTGCAGGTTGTGGGCGAACACATTGATCGCCTCGCCTTCGGCGTTGTCGCGCAGCTCGCCGAACAGGTCGGTTTCCAGGTGGGTGTACAGCTTGACCTTCCAGGTCCAGCGCACCACTTCGCCCAGCCACTTGTCGGCCGGGCGGTTGCGGTTCTCGATGCCGACGTGGTTGCCGATCATCAGTTCGCACGGGTGCAGGGTGCCGGGCAGTTCTTCGCCGACTTTCAGCGAGGCGCTCAGCACGCCTTCGTTACGCCCGCGGAAAATTGCCAGGGCGCGGTGCGACGGGGCGTTGCGCAGCAGTTCGTCATGGGCGAAGTAGTCGCGGAACTTGGCGCCTTCCTCTTCCTTGCCAGGCACGACGCGGGCGCTGAGCACCGACTCCTGCTTGAGGAAGCTGCGCAGCTTGTCGAGCAGGGCGGCGTCTTCGGCGAAGCGCTCCATGAGGATGTATTTGGCGCCTTCCAGCGCGGCCTTGACGTCGGCCACGCCCTTGTCGGCGTTGACGAAGCGTGCGGCTTCGCTTTCCGGGGCAAGGTCTGGGTTGTTGAACAGGCCGTCGGCCAGCTCGCCGAGGCCGGCTTCCAGGGCGATCTGGCCCTTGGTGCGGCGCTTCTGCTTGTACGGCAGGTACAGGTCTTCGAGGCGGGTCTTGGTATCGGCCAGCTTGATCTCGCGGGCCAGTTCCGGGGTCAGCTTGCCCTGCTCCTCGATGCTGGCCAGGATGCTGGCACGGCGCTCGTCGAGTTCGCGCAGGTAGCGCAGGCGCTCTTCCAGATGGCGCAGCTGGGTGTCGTCCAGGCTACCGGTCACTTCCTTGCGGTAGCGGGCGATGAAGGGCACGGTCGAGCCTTCGTCCAACAGGCCCACGGCCGCCTCGACCTGCTGGGGGCGTACGCCCAGTTCCTCGGCGATACGGCTGTTGATGCTGTCCATGTAAACCACCTGACATTTGTGAATACGGGGGTCGCCTGTGGGCCTGTCGCCCGGCGGCGCTGGATGAAAGCCGCGCATTATACCCATCGCAAACGGCTTGCGGTGATGGCGCCCGGCCAGCCGGAACTGGCGCCGGGGGAAAAATCTGCTAACAATGCTCACGCAACGTGCAGCAATGGCTACGCCATAATGCGCGGCGATATCAGAGGAGTTATTCATGACCGGCACGCCAAACACCGCTGAAGGTGACAAGATTCTCATCGTCGACGACGACCCGGGGCTGAGCAGCCTGCTGGAACGTTTCTTCACCAGCAAGGGCTACCGTGCCCGTGCGGTGCCCAACACCGAGCAGATGGACCGCCTGCTGCAGCGTGAGGTGTTCAACCTGGTGGTGCTCGACCTGATGCTGCCCGGCGAGGATGGCCTGTCGGCGTGCAAGCGCCTGCGCCAGCAGAACAACCAGATCCCGATCATCATGCTCACCGCCAAGGGTGACGAGCTCAGCCGTATCAAGGGCTTGGAGCTGGGCGCAGACGACTACCTGGGCAAGCCGTTCAACCCGGACGAGCTGATGGCCCGGGTCAAGGCCGTGCTGCGCCGCCAGGCACCGAGCGTGCCGGGTGCGCCGGGTAGCGAAGACGAGTCGGTCACCTTCGGCGACTACGAGCTGTCGCTGGCCACCCGCGAACTCAAGCGTGGCGACGAAGTGCACATGCTCACTACCGGCGAATTCGCCGTGCTCAAGGCGCTGGTGATGCACGCACGCGAGCCGCTGACCCGCGACAAGCTGATGAACCTGGCGCGTGGCCGCGAATGGGATGCGCTGGAACGCTCCATCGACGTGCAGATTTCGCGTCTGCGCCGCATGATCGAGCCGGACCCGTCCAAGCCGCGTTATATCCAGACCGTGTGGGGCGTGGGCTACGTGTTCGTGCCGGACGGAAACGCCGGTAAATGATGCCGCGCCGTCGATGAAAACACCGCTCTGGTTTCCGCAAAGTTTCTTCGCCCGCACCCTGTGGCTGGTGTTGATCGTCGTCCTGTTCTCCAAGGCGTTGACCCTGGTCTACCTGTTGATGAACGAGGACGTGTTGGTCGACCGTCAGTACAGCCACGGTGTTGCGCTGACCCTGCGCGCTTATTGGGCGGCCGACGAAGAAAACCGCGACAAGATCGCCGAAGCGGCAGGCCTTATCCGGGTTACCGGCTCGGGCGTGCCCGAGGGTGAGCAGCACTGGCCCTACAGCGAAATCTACCAACGGCAGATGCAGGCCGAGTTGGGTGAAGACACCGAGGTACGGCTGCGCATTCATGCGCCGCCGGCGTTATGGGTCAATGCGCCAAGCCTGGGGCCGGGCTGGTTGAAGGTACCGCTGTACCCGCACCCGCTGCGTGGGCAGAAGATCTGGAACGTGCTGGGTTGGTTCCTGGCCATCGGCCTGTTGTCCACAGCTTCGGCCTGGATCTTCGTGCGCCAGCTGAACCAGCCGCTCAAGCGCCTGGTGTTCGCCGCCCGGCAGCTGGGCCAGGGGCGCAGCGTGCGCCTGCCGATCAGCGATACGCCCAGCGAGATGACCGAGGTGTACAAGGCCTTCAACCAGATGGCCGAGGATGTCGAGCAGGCCGGGCGCGAGCGCGAGCTGATGCTGGCCGGGGTTTCCCACGACCTGCGCACACCGCTGACGCGCCTGCGCCTGTCGTTGTCGTTGCTGGACAGCGACAGCGAACTGAGTGACGACATGGTCCGCGATATCGAGGACATGGACGCGATCCTCGACCAGTTCCTGGCCTTTATCCGCGATGGGCGTGACGAGCCGGTTGAGGAGGTTGACCTGGCCGACCTGGTGCGCGAAGTGGTGGCGCCGTACAACCAGCCGGAAGAACGGGTGCGGTTGTGCCTGGAGCCGATCCCACCGTTCCCGCTGCGCCGGGTTTCGCTCAAGCGCATGCTGGGCAACCTGATCGGCAACGCCCTGCACCACGCCGGCAAAGGGGTCGAGGTGGCCGCCTATGTGTCGGGCGACGAGAGTGCGCCGTATGTGGTGCTGAGCGTGCTGGACCGCGGGACGGGGATCGACGAGTCGGAGCTGGAGACCATCTTCAACCCGTTCATTCGTGGTGACCGGGCCCGGGGGGGCAAGGGCACCGGGCTGGGGCTGGCGATCGTCAAGCGGATCGCGGCGCAGCATGGTGGGAATGTGGAGTTGCGCAATCGCTCTGGTGGCGGGATCGAGGCGCGGGTACGGTTGCCTTTGGGGCTGTTGCTACCGCGCAATGCCGTGTGATTGCCGGGGCCGCTTTGCGGCCCTTTCGCGACACAGGGCCGCTCCTACAGAGGATCGCGTAATCCTGGAGCGGCCTTGTGTCGCGAAAGGGGTGCGAAGCGCCCCCAGGATGTGTGCATCAAGCTGATATTGCTGGGGCCGCTTTGCGGCCCTATCGCGACACAAGGCCGCTCCAAGTTCGAAGGTGAGCAAGCTTGCCACGACGCCAGCCAGAGCTGAATATCCCAGATCAATACTTGCTTCACTGTGGATGTACCCGATGCCCGCTGCCTTTCACCCAGACCTCCTGCGCACCAGCCTGGCGCCACTGACCGCTCGCCAGCCGTTGTCGGCACAGGCGCAGGACTATCAGCGCTTCTATGGCCTGAACCTGTCGGCCCACAGCTGGCTGGGCGGCTTCCAGGCCGCAGGCTTCGAGCTGGTCGGGCAGGCCTGGCTACCCGAGCAGCCGAGCGCGACGCTGTTCCTGCTGCACGGCTATTACGACCATATGGGCCTCTACCGGCATGTGATCGATTGGGCGCTCAAACAGGGTTTCGCCGTGATCAGTTGCGACCTGCCCGGCCATGGCCTGTCCAGCGGCGAGCGGGCCAGCATCAGTGATTTCGCGGTTTACCAGCAGGTGCTGGAGGCTTTGTTCGAACAGGCGCGCACGCTGCAACTGCCGCGCCCTTGGCACCTGTGCGGCCAAAGCACCGGTGGCGCCATCGCCGTTGACCACCTGTTGTACCAAGGCGCGCGCAGCCCCATCGATGGCCAGGTCATCCTGTTGGCACCGCTGGTGCGGCCCTGTGCCTGGCGCTGGTCGAAGCTAAGCTATCGCGTGTTGCGTCACTTCGTGAATGGCATCGAGCGGCGCTTCAGCGAGAACACCAATGACCCGACCTTCCTGCCGTTCCTCGAAGCCGACCCGCTGCAACCGCGCCGCCTGCCAACGGCCTGGGTGGGGGCCTTGATTGCCTGGGTCAAACGCATCGAGGCCGCGCCGCGCAGCACGCGGCGGCCGTTGATCGTGCAAGGAGAAGCGGATGGCACAGTGGACTGGCCGTACAACCTCGAAGTACTCAAGGCCAAGTTTGCCGAGCCGCAGATTCTGATGCTGCCCGAGGCCCGTCACCACCTGGCCAACGAGCTGCCGGGCATTCGCCAGCGCTACTTCGACTTCATCGACCAGCGCCTGGGCTGATCACTTAAGGTCGCTGCTGCTCTGGCCAACTGCCAGGCCTGCGCGAACGGCGGCCAAGGCGGCCTGGTAGTAAGCCTTGCCGTCTGGCGACTCGGCAAAGGTAGCGAACTCTTCCAGCTCGGCATCGGACAGGTCGCGATAGACATACAGCAGGGTGTTGTTGAGGTCTTCGCCGATCTGGCCCATCAGGCGCTGGCGCTGGCCGTCGAGCAGGTTCTGGGCCTGACCGCCGCCGAACAGGCCGGGGATCATCGAGCTGAGGCTGTCGGCCGCCACGCCGGCAATGGCCAGGCTCACTTCGGCACCGGCTTCGCGCGCCGGCAGGGCCTGGGCCAGATGCCCGATTATCAGCAGGCGATCATCGCTGGCCTGGATCTTCGGCAAGCCCTTGGCATTCCTGGCCAGTTCGTCCTTGCGTGTGGCCTTGAGCTCCGCAGCCACCACCTTGCGCCCCAGCGGCGACCGGAAGAACGCCAGCGCCGGTGCCGGGTTGGCCAAGGTTGCGCGCAGCTGCGCCTGGGCGCGACGGTCCACCGCCTGGGCCTGGAAGCGCTGGTTGCTGTTGTTTACCAGCGCCTGGTACACGGCGGGTGGCAAACTGTTGCGGTAGCGTTCCTGGGCAGCGGTCAGGGCATCATTGAAATGGGCGCGCTGGTCGGGCCAGCCGGCGGCCTTGTACAGTTGATCCAGGTTGTCTGCCCAGACAGGCACGGTGCAGATCATCAGCAGAATCAGGGAAAACAGACGGCGCATTCAGGACTCCTGTCGGCAGGTGGCTATTGTCCGTGGCCGGGCGCCGGTTTGTCGAGATATCCGCGTGCTTCTCGGCCAAGTGGCGCTGTGCGCCGGCATGGCTAATGGATATGATGCGCGCCATGCACATCTCCCCTGAACACCCGATGCTTGCGGCCGTCGTCGACGATCTGGCCACCCATGGCTGGTCCCAGCAGGCGCTTTTTCTGCCCGCCGACCTGGTGCGCGCGCTCGCGGCCGAGTGCCGGCGCCGTGATGCCGAAGGCGAACTCAACCCTGCAGGGGTTGGGCGCGGTGCTGCCCAGGAGGTGCGCGAGGCCATTCGCGGCGACCAGATCCAGTGGATCGACCCCGGCCAGGCCGAGGCCTGCGACCAGTACCTGAGCGCCATGGACCAGCTGCGCCAGGCCATCAACCAGGGCCTGTTCCTTGGCCTGGAAGACTTCGAGTGCCATTTTGCCTTGTACCCGCCAGGGGCGTTCTATCGCCGGCACCTGGACCGCTTCCGCGATGATGACCGGCGCATGGTGTCGGCAGTCCTGTACCTGAATGAAGGCTGGCAGCCGCAGGACGGTGGCCAGTTGCGCATGTTCCTGGCGGACGGTGTCGAGCATGATGTCGAGCCGGTGGCGGGCTGCCTGGTGGTGTTCCTGTCGGGCGAGGTGCCCCATGAGGTGCTGCCGGCAGGGCGTGAGCGGCTTTCGTTGACCGGCTGGTTCCGGCGCCGTGGTAATGACCCCTTCTGACGTGCCCAAGGTGCTGGTCAGCGCCTGCCTGCTGGGGCAGCCAGTGCGCTATGACGGCCGCGCCAGTGGCCACCCCGACCTGTTGCAGCGCTGGCAGGCCGAAGGGCGCGTGGTGCCGTTGTGCCCGGAAGTGGCGGGTGGCTTGCCGACCCCACGGCCGCCTGCAGAGATACCGGGCGGGCAGGGTGGGGAGGTGCTCGACGGTGGCGCGCAGGTGCTGACGGTGACGGGCGATGATGTCAGCGCCGAGTTCCTGGCTGGGGCGCAACGGGCGCTGGAGTTGGTGCACCGGCATTGCATTCGTGTGGCCGTGCTGAAGGCTGGAAGCCCTTCGTGTGGCAACCGGTTGACCTATGACGGCACGTTCAGTGGTGTGAAGGTGGCCGGGGAAGGGGTGACCACGGCATTGCTGCGGCGGGCGGGGGTGCTGGTGTTCAGCGAGCTGGAGCTGGACGAGGCACAGCAGGCTCTGGCCGGGCTTTCAGCTTAAGCCTGTTCCGGCCCTTTCGCGGGTGAACCCGCCTTCCACAGGGACATCACAAGCGTTGAGGGCTGTGGAAACTTGTGGGAGCGGGTTCACCCGCGAAGAGGCCGGTACAGGCAGCAAAAATCCTATTGCCCGGCCGCAGTCTCAGGCACACCCTTGAACCACTTCTGCTCAAGCTCGGCAGTCCGCCCGCTGTCCTTGAGCCGCTGCAGTGCATTGTTCACCGCACTCTCGAACGCCGGGTTGTCCTTCTGGAACGGGATCACCAGCTGCTTCTCGCCAAACGGCAGGCTCACATCGAGCGGGCTGTCACCTTTGGGTGATTCGCTCGACGGGGTCAGTGCGATGTCGTACTTGCCACTCTCGACACCGGGCAGTACCTCTGCCGCAGGAGCTTCGATGAACTCGGCGCGCAGGTCCAGTTCCCTGGCCAGCGCCTGGCCGAAGTCGATCTCGAAACCGCTCAGGTGGTCGTTTTCCTTGAATGCGTACGGCGAGTTGTCGGCCTGTACGGCAATGCGCAGTTCGCCCCGGTCGGCAATTTCGTCTATCAGCTCGGCCTGAGCCAATGGCGTGATCAGTACCGCCAGCATTACTCCTATGGTCGAACGCATTAAAGCCCCTTTTCTCTTTGGCAGATGAATAACCTTCGCCACGGCTTTCTTCCTCGCTGTGGTCGAGCGCAGCCTATGACCTTGAAGCCTCGGCATTGTTTAACCCTGATTGAAATATTTCTGCCTGACGATGTGAACATCTGGGTAAACATATCAACTAAGGTGAACCACCGCCGCCACCGGAATACTGGCGGCGGTCAATAAGTGAATCACAGGAGAAGTGAATGAACAGCCTATTTTCGCGTGCTGCCGTTGCTGGTCTGTTGATGGGAGCGTCAATGTTCGCCAGTGCCGCAGATGCCCTGAAGAGCCAGGAGCCGCCCAAGGATGCCAAGGTCTTCATCGTTTCCCCCGCCGATGGCGCCACGGTCGACAAAACCTTCACCGTCAAGTTCGGCATCGAGGGCATGGCACTCAAGCCTGCGGGTGACAACACCCCGCACACCGGCCACCACCACCTGCTGGTGGATGTGGATAAAGAGCCGGTGGCCGACATGGCGCTGCCGGCCAGCCTGATGCCACAGGCCGGCACCGCGTTGCCGGACGGCCCGCAAGTACTGCACTTCGGCAAGGCGCAGACCGAAACCAGCATTACCCTGACCCCAGGCAAGCACACCCTGCAGCTGGTGCTGGGTGACCAGTACCACGTGCCGTTCAAACCGAGCGTCGTGTCGCAGAAGATTACTGTCGACGTGAAATAGTTGTCGGGTTCTTCGCGGGCTCGCCCGCTCCCACATGATCACCACTGGCTTCAAGGCTGGTGTGGACCCTGTGGGAGCGGGCGACACCAATGTCAAAGGCAAAAAAAGGGAGGCCACCAGGGCCTCCCTTTTTTCATGCCGCCAGCGAACTTAGAACAGGACGCGGGAACGGATGGTGCCCTTGACCTGTTGCAGCTTCTCTTGCGCCAGGTCGGAGTATTCGGCGTCAACGTCGATCACCACATAACCGACTTTCTCGTTGGTCTGCAGGAACTGACCGGAGATGTTGATGCCGTTCTCGGCGAAGACCTTGTTGATCTCGCTGAGCACGCCCGGGATGTTTTCGTGGATGTGCAGCAGACGGTGCTTGCCTGGGTGCGCCGGCAGGGCCACTTCCGGGAAGTTGACCGAGGATACCGAGGTACCGTTGTCGCTGTACTTGACCAGCTTCTCGGCCACTTCCAGGCCGATGTTGGCCTGGGCTTCGGCAGTGGAACCACCGATGTGCGGGGTCAGAATCACGTTGTCCAGGCCACGCAGCGGGCTTTCGAACTGCTCGTCGTTGGAGCGCGGCTCCACCGGGAACACGTCGATGGCGGCGCCGATCAGGTGCTGGTCCTTGATGGCGGCGGCCAGGTGGTCCAGCTCGACCACGGTGCCGCGTGCGGCGTTGATCAGGATCGCGCCCTTCTTCATCGCGCGGATTTCCTTCTCGCCGATCATCCACTGGGTGGACGGCAGCTCAGGCACGTGCAGCGAAACGATGTCGGCCAGGCCCAGCAGCTCGTGCAGGCTGGTGACCTGCACGGCGTTGCCCAGTGGCAGCTTGGTCAGCGGGTCGTAGAAATACACCTGCATGCCCATGTTCTCGGCCAGGACCGACAGCTGGGTGCCGATCGAGCCGTAACCGACGATACCCAGCTTCTTGCCGCGGATTTCGAAGGAATTGGCCGCGCTCTTGATCCAGCCGCCACGGTGGCAGGAAGCGTTCTTCTCGGGGATGCCGCGCAGCAGCAGGATGGCTTCGGCCAGTACCAGTTCGGCTACCGAACGGGTGTTGGAATATGGCGCGTTGAACACGGCGATACCGCGCTCGCGGGCAGCTTCCAGGTCGACCTGGTTGGTGCCGATGCAGAAGCAGCCAACAGCGACCAGTTTCTTGGCGCAGTCGAAGATCTCTTCGGTCAGCTGGGTGCGCGAACGGATACCGATGAAGTGGGCATCGGCGATCTTTTCCTTCAGCTCGGCTTCCGGCAGCGAACCAGTGAGGTATTCGATGTTGGTGTAGCCGGCGGCCTTGAGGGTATCGACCGCGTTCTGGTGCACACCTTCAAGAAGAAGGAACCGGATCTTGCTCTTGTCGAGAGAAGTCTTGCTCATCTGCGTAAACCTGTATCCCGGAGAAAAAATGGCGAGGGTGATGCCAGGCGCAAAGGCAGCCTTAGCATGAACAGCGGGAGGGCTATGCTAGCATACGCGACACAATCTGAGCTTATCCCGACAGGTGAAGAGTGCTCAGGGTGACTATGAATAAGTCGAGAGTTCCAGCGATGACCCACCCCGCTGTAATTGATGAACTGATGACCCTTGTCGACCCTGGCAAGGTCCTGACCGACGCAGCTTCCCTGGAAGCCTATGGCAAGGACTGGACCAAGCATTACCCACCGGCACCCAGCGCCATCGTCTTTCCCAAGACGGTGGAGCAGGTGCAGGCGATCGTGCGCTGGGCCAACACGCACAAGGTGGCGCTGGTGCCGTCTGGCGGGCGTACCGGGCTTTCTGCAGGCGCCGTGGCGGCCAATGGCGAAGTGGTGGTCGCCTTCGACTACATGAACCAGATTCTCGGCTTCAATGCCTTCGACCGCACCGTGGTCTGCCAGCCAGGGGTGATTACCCGCCAGCTGCAGGCCTACGCCGAAGAACAGGGCTTGTATTACCCGGTGGACTTCGCCTCCAGCGGTTCCAGCCAGATTGGCGGCAATATCGGCACCAATGCCGGTGGAATCAAGGTGATTCGCTACGGCATGACCCGCAACTGGGTGGCCGGGTTGAAAGTGGTGACCGGCAAGGGTGAGCTGCTGGAGCTGAACAAGGACCTGATCAAGAACGCCACCGGCTACGACCTGCGCCAGCTGTTCATCGGTGCCGAAGGTACCCTTGGCTTCGTGGTCGAGGCCACCATGCGTCTGGACCGTGCGCCGCGCAACCTCACCGCGATGGTGCTGGGTACCCCCGATTTCGACTCGATCATGCCTGTGCTGCATGCCTTCCAGGGCAAGCTGGACCTGACTGCCTTCGAGTTCTTCTCCGACAAGGGCCTGGCCAGGATCCTGGCGCGTGGCGACGTGCCGGCGCCGTTCGAGTCCGACTGCCCGTTCTACGCGCTGCTGGAGTTCGAGGCCAGCACCGAGGAGGTGGCCAACGAAGCGCTGGCCACCTTCGAGCACTGCGTCGAACAAGGCTGGGTGCTGGACGGGGTGATGAGCCAGAGCGAGACCCAGCTGAAAAACTTGTGGAAACTGCGCGAGTACCTGTCGGAAACAATCTCGCACTGGACCCCGTACAAGAACGACATTTCTGTCACGGTGTCGAAAGTGCCAGCGTTCCTGCGCGATATAGATGCCATCGTCGCCGAACATTACCCGGATTACGAAGTGGTGTGGTACGGCCACATCGGCGACGGCAACCTGCACCTGAACATCCTCAAGCCCGAGCACATGAGCAAGGACGACTTCTTCGCCTCGTGCACCAAGGTCAACAAGTGGGTGTTCGAGATCGTCGAGCGCTACAACGGCTCGATCTCCGCCGAGCATGGTGTGGGCATGACCAAGCGTGACTACCTGGGCTACAGCCGCTCGCCCGAAGAAATTGCCTGCATGAAGGCAATAAAGGCCGTGTTCGACCCTAACGGCATCATGAATCCGGGTAAGATCTTCGCACCTGAATAGAAAGCAGTATCCAGAGGAGTCGCCATGAGTTACCAGCATCAGTACGTAGACGGCACACGCATTCACTTCCCGCTGGGCAAGGTGGTGTGCATCGGCCGTAACTATGCCGAGCATGCCAAGGAGCTGGACAATCCGATCCCCACCGAACCGCTGCTGTTCATCAAGCCGGGCAGCTGCGTGGTACCAGCCGAGGGTGGCTTCAAGATTCCGACGGAACGTGGCTCGGTGCACTATGAGGCGGAAATTGCCGTGCTGCTCGGCAAGCCGCTGTCGACTCACCCGAGCGAGGAAGAGGTGCTGGACGCCATTTCCGGCTACGCACCGGCGCTGGACCTTACCCTGCGTGACGTGCAGGCCAAGCTGAAAGAGAAGGGCCTGCCCTGGGAGCTGGCCAAGTGCTTCGATGGCGCCTGCGTACTGCCGCCGTTCGTGTCGGCCGCCAGCTTCGAGGATGTGACCGACATCCCGGTGCGCCTGACAGTCAACGGCGAAGTTCGCCAAGATGGTAACAGCGCGATGATGCTCAACCCGATCGTGCCGATGATCCAGCACATGGCCGCGCATTTCTCGCTGCAGGCGGGGGATGTGATCCTTACCGGTACCCCGGCGGGTGTGGGGCCGTTCAATGTCGGTGACGAATTGGTGCTGGAGTTGCCGGGTGTGAGCCGCTTCGAAAGCCGGGTGCTCTGACTCGAGACCGCGTCGCCTTCTTCGCGGGTAAACCCGCTCCCACAGGTACTGCGCAACCCTCAAGGGCGACGCTATGCCTGTGGGAGCGGGTTTACCCGCGAAGAGGCCGGTCCTGTTTACCGATTTTTCACACCTGATCCGGATAATGCGCGAATCTACGCCCATTTCCCCAGGACCCCCGCATGCCATCTCCCTCCAGCGCCCCGGCAACCCCCAAGCGTCGTTTCTTCCTGCGCTGGCCCTTCGGCCTGGCCGCGGCGGCGGTAATCGGCTATGGCGTGGCCGTGGCCATGCACTGGGATGACCGCGGCGCGCTGTGGGTCAAGGAAAGCTTCGAAAGCACCGCCGAACGTAGCGAAAGCGTATGGCTGCCGGACTACCAGGTCGACATCGATGCCAAGCCGCTGCCGGGCATGGACGACGATGAAGCTTCGGATGTTGCCTTCAACCCGCGTACCCGCACCCTGTTCGCAGTCATGGGCAAGAACCCGATCCTGGTCGAACTGAGCCTGGATGGCGATGTGCTGCGCAAGATCCCCCTCAACGGCTGGAACAACCCGGAAGGCGTCGCCGTGCTGGAGGACGGCTACCTGGCAATCACCGATGAGCGCCTGCACGACCTGACCGTGGTCAAGGTGGATGCGCAAACCACCTCGTTGAACCATGATGATTTCCAGAACCACGACCTGGGCCCGTCGGTGAAGAGCAACAAGGGCTTCGAGGCGGTGGCCTGGGACCCGCTGCGCCAGCGCCTGGTAATCGGCGAGGAGCGCCCGCCCCGGCTGTATACCTGGAAAACCGACGGTCGCAGCCCGCTCACGGGTGAAAAACAGCTTTTGCCCAGTGATGAACTGGACCTGCGCAACCTCTCGGCGCTTGGCGTGGATCCGCGTACCGGCCACTTGTTGGTGCTGTCGTCCGACTCCAACATGCTTCTGGAACTGGACGAGCAGGGCCAGCAAGTCAGTTTCATGACCCTGCTCGGCGGTTTCAACGGCCTGCAGCACACCATCCCGCGTGCCGAAGGGGTGGCCATGGACGACAAGGGCAACCTGTACATGGTCAGCGAGCCGGCACTGTTCTATCGCTTCAGCAAAAACTGACCCAAACATCCGACTTTTCGGATGCTGGCATTAAGCTTTACTTCAGTTGTTCGTGATTAGATTCGTCACCCCTGTGTCGAGTCTTCCCTCATGCGCCGTTTTGTTCGTCCGTTCCCTGTTCTGGTCGTTATCGGCCTGATCCTGCTCGGCTTGGCCGGGCAGGAGTTTCGCCTGTTCGAGCGTGGCTGGTTCAACCTCAAGGCCTGGTGGCAGCCAGCCGAGCAAAGCATCGGCCTGGACCGTTACCGGGTGTTGGTGGAGGCGCAGCCGATCGAGGGGCTGGATGACGACATCTCGGCGCTGACCTACGACCCCGACCGCAAGACTCTGTTTACCGTAACCAATGCACGCTCGGAGCTGATCGAGCTGTCGCTGGACGGGCGCATCCTGCGCCGAGTGCCGCTGACCGGCTTCGGCGACCCGGAAGCCGTGGAGTACGTCGGGCCCAACAGCTATGTGATCACCGACGAGCGTCAGCAGCGGCTGATTCGCGTGCGCCTGGAGGACGACACGATGTTCCTCGATGCCGGCGATGCCGAGCAGCTGACCCTGGGCATTGGCCTGAATGGCAACAAGGGCTTCGAGGGGCTGGCCTATGATTCGGCGGGCAAGCGCCTGTTCGTGGCCAAGGAGCGTGACCCAATGCTGATCTACGAGGTGCATGGCTTCCCGCACGACAATCCTGAGCAGCCCTATGCGGTGCATGTGGTGCAGGACCGCAAGCGCGATTCGCGGCTGTTCGTGCGGGACCTGTCGAGCTTGCAGTTCGATGAGCGCAGCGGGCACCTGCTGGCACTGTCGGACGAGTCGCGGCTGGTGCTGGAGCTGGATGTGGAAGGCCGGCCGCTGAGTACCTTGTCGTTACGCAAGGGGTTCCAGGGGTTGCAGGCGACGGTGCCGCAGGCGGAGGGGATTGCGATGGATGAGGCGGGGACCATCTATCTGGTCAGTGAGCCGAACTTGTTCTATGTGTTCAAACAGCCAGCGGAGTGAGTGCCTGTGAGAGCCTATTCGCGGGCATGCCCGCTCCCACAGGTACGCCACAGGTTTCGGACCCTGTGCAATACCTGTGGGAGCGGGCGCGCCCGCGAAGAAGGTTACTCAGCCTTGAGGCTCTTCACGCCCTCAGAGGTACCCAGCAGCAGCAAATCCGCCGGCCGTGCCGCGAACAGGCCGTTGGTCACCACGCCAACAATGGCATTGATCTGCGCTTCCAGCTCCACCGGGTTGGTGATCTGCAGGTTGTGCACATCGAGGATCACGTTGCCGTTGTCGGTAACCACGCCCTCACGGTACACCGGGTCACCGCCCAATTTGACCAGCTGGCGCGCCACGTGGCTGCGGGCCATCGGGATCACTTCGACCGGCAGCGGGAACGCGCCCAGCACCGGTACCAGCTTGCTGGCATCGGCGATGCAGATGAAGGTCTTGGCCACGGCGGCGACGATCTTCTCGCGGGTCAGGGCTGCGCCGCCGCCTTTGATCAGGTTCAGGTGCGCGTCGCTCTCGTCGGCGCCGTCCACGTAGAACTCCAGTTCGCTGACGCTGTTCAGCTCGTAGACCGGGATGCCATGGCCCTTCAGACGCTGGGCAGTGGCTTCGGAGCTGGCGACCGCGCCGTCGAAGGCGGTCTTGTGCTGAGCCAGGGCGTCGATGAAGAAGTTGGCGGTCGAACCGGTGCCGACGCCGACGACGCTCTTTTCATCCAGCTTGGGCAGAATGAAGTCGACAGCGGCCTGGGCGACGGCCTGTTTGAGTTGGTCCTGGGTCATGCGGGCTCCGAGAGGGGCAGGGCGGTTTCGAAAAGAGCCTAGTATAACGGCTCGGGCGGCTTTGCTGTGGTCGCCCGACGTAGCGCTGGGGTAGACTCCCAGCCCTTGTCCCGCGGCCCAGTGATGCATTCCCGATGCTCGAACAGTACGTCAAGAAGATCCTCACCTCGCGCGTCTACGACGTCGCGGTCGAAACCCCGCTGCAGAGCGCCGGGCAGCTGAGCAAGCGCCTGGGCAACCAGATTCTGCTCAAGCGCGAAGACCTGCAGCCGGTGTTCTCGTTCAAGATCCGCGGGGCCTACAACAAGCTGGCCCAACTGACCCCGGAAGAACTGGCCCGCGGCGTGGTCACCGCCTCTGCCGGCAACCATGCCCAGGGCCTGGCCCTGGCTGCGCGCGAGATGGGTATCAAGGCCACTATCGTGATGCCCAAGACCACCCCGGAGATCAAGGTCGAGGGCGTGCGTTCGCGGGGCGGCAAGGTGGTGCTGCATGGCGACTCGTTCCCCGAGGCGCTGGCCTATTCGCTGAAACTGGTCGATGAAAAGGGCTTCGTCTACGTGCATCCCTACGACGACCCGCACACTATCGCCGGGCAGGGCACCGTGGCCATGGAAATCCTGCGCCAGCACCCAGGCCAGCTGGACGCGATCTTCGTGCCGGTGGGTGGTGGTGGCCTGATCGCCGGCATTGCTGCCTACGTGAAATACCTGCGCCCGGAAATCAAGGTGATTGGTGTCGAGCCGGACGACTCCAACTGCCTGCAGGCGGCCATGGCGGCCGGCGAGCGCGTGGTGCTGCCGCAGGTCGGGCTGTTCGCCGACGGTGTGGCGGTGGCGCAGATCGGCCAGCACACCTTCGACATCTGCCGCCATCATGTGGATGAAGTGGTCACCGTCAGTACCGACGAAATCTGCGCGGCTATCAAGGATATCTACGATGATACCCGCTCGATCACCGAACCTGCCGGTGCCTTGGGCGTGGCGGGCATCAAGAAGTACGTCGAGTTGTACGGCGTGACCGGGCAGACCCTGGTGGCCATCGACTCCGGTGCCAACGTCAACTTCGACCGCCTGCGCCATGTGGCCGAGCGTGCCGAGCTGGGTGAAAAGCGCGAAGCGATCATCGCCGTTACCATCCCTGAGCGCCCGGGCAGCTTCAAGGCCTTCTGCGAGGCTATCGGCAAGCGCCAGATCACCGAATTCAACTACCGCAAGCACACCTCCGACGAGGCGCATATCTTCGTCGGCGTGCAGACGCACCCGGAAAACGACCCGCGTGCGGCGCTGGTACAGCAACTGACCGAGCAGGGCTTCCCGGTTACCGACCTGACCGACAACGAGCTGGCCAAGCTGCATATTCGCCATATGGTTGGTGGTCATTCGGCCGGCGCCAGTGACGAGATGGTGCTGCGTTTCGAGTTCCCCGAGCGGCCGGGGGCGCTGTTCAACTTCCTCAACAAGCTGGGCGGGCGCTGGAACATTTCGATGTTCCATTACCGCAACCATGGCGCCGCTGACGGGCGCGTGGTGGCGGGGTTGCAGGTGCCGGAGGACGAGCGCCACATGGTGCCGGCGGCGCTGGCCAAGATCGGCTACCCGTACTGGGACGAAACCGACAACCCGGCTTACAAGCTGTTCCTGGGCTGAGCGGCTAAGCTGGGGCTGACGGCCCTTTCGCGGGCTTGCCCGCTCCCACAGGTACTGCGCAGGCTTCAGGGCCTGTGATATCCCTGTGGGAGCAGGCAAGCCGGCGAAGAAGCCTGCACAAAATGGCCTGCTTAAGGACAACCGAGACATGGAACACCTGACCACCCTCAAGACCCTGCACATCATCGCCACCGCGCTCCTGCTGCTGGGTGCTCTGGGCCTGGCGCTCTGGACCGTGCACGCCCGACGCCAGGGCGATGCCGAGGCTTTCGCCAAGCTGCTGCGTCGGCCGCTGGTGTTCGTCTGGCTGGTGATGGGCCTGTGCCTGGTGAGCATGCCGTTCACCGGCTGGTGGCTGGTGCACCTGGTGGGCTGGCCGCTGGGGCAGGCCTGGGTGCTGGCGTCCAGCGTCATCTATACGCTGGGCGCGTTTGCCGTGTGGTGGCTGCTGGTGCGGTTGAACCGGCTGCGCAAGGCCGAGGTGGTGGGGTTGCGCTTTACCCTGGCACTGGCGGTGTTCAGTGGGGTTTGCTTCCTGTCCATCGCCGGGCTGATGGGGGCCAAGCCGGTCTGACAGCTTTGTGCTGTATGTGCTGGCCTCTTCGCGGGTAAACCCGCTCCTACAGGGTCTGAGCAAGGCTTGAGCGCTGTGCAGTACCTGTGGGAGCGGGTTTACCCGCGAAGAGGCCGGCACAGGAAAACCTCAATCCCGCAGCGAAACCACAGGCCACCCACGCATCTCGGCCTCCGTCCGCAGCTTCGGGTCGGGGTCCACCGCCACCGCATGCGCCACCCGCTGCAACAGCGGCAAATCGTTCATCGAGTCGCTATAGAAATAGCTGTCCTCAAGGTCGAAGCCGTTCTCCAGCATCCAGCGCTCCAGCCGCGTCACCTTGCCTTCACGGAAACACGGTATATCGGTACTACGTCCGGTATAGCGGCCATCACGCGTTTCGCATTCGGTCGCCAGCAACACGCGAACCCCCAGGCGCCGGGCAATCGGTGCGGTGACGAAGCGGTTGGTGGCGGTGATGATCACCAGCTGGTCGCCGGCCTCGCGGTGCTGCTGCAGCAAGCTAAGCGCCTTTGGCAGGATGATCGGCTCGATGCAGTCGCGCATGAAATCATGGTGCCATTCGTCGAGCTGGGCTACTGGTGTTGCCGCAAGGATTTCCATGGAAAAGGCCAGGTAGGCCTGCAGGTCCAGGGTGCCGTTCAGGTATTCCTGATAGAAGCCATCGTTGCGTTGCTTGTAGGCAACCGGGTCGAGGATGCCGCGCTGGCAAAGGTAGTCACCCCAGGCATGGTCGCTGTCGCCACCGAGGAGGGTATTGTCCAGGTCGAATAAAGCCAGGCGCATCGCGGTCACTCGCATAAGCCACAGGGTAGGTCCGCAGAATACGGAGTTTTCACGCTGCTGCACATAAGCTTGGCGGGCGCGTTGCTGCGCTCGCAAGCTTTGTGGAACAATGCGGTGACATGCGTTTGCGAGGTTGCTGCCGTGATCGACCCGGATGGTTTTCGCCCCAATGTCGGGATCATTCTCACGAATGATGCCGGGCAGGTGCTATGGGCTCGACGGATCAACCAGGATGCCTGGCAGTTTCCCCAGGGTGGCATCAACCCTGACGAGACGCCGGAAGATGCCCTGTACCGCGAGCTGAACGAAGAAGTTGGCCTTGAACGCGATGATGTGGAAATTCTTGCCTGCACCCGTGGCTGGTTGCGTTATCGTTTACCCCAGCGACTGGTGCGTACGCATAGCCAGCCGCTGTGCATCGGCCAGAAGCAGAAATGGTTCCTGCTGCGTCTGGTCAGCAACGAACAACGGGTGCGGATGGACCTGACCGGCAAGCCGGAATTCGACGGCTGGCGTTGGGTCAGCTATTGGTACCCGCTGGGCCAGGTTGTGACATTCAAGCGCGAGGTCTACCGACGCGCCCTGAAAGAGCTAGCACCGCGTCTGCTGACGCGCGACTGACGACGGAGTTCGACCCCGAGCCATGCTCAATACGCTGCGCAAGATCGTCCAGGAAGTAAACTCCGCCAAAGATCTCAAGTCGGCGTTGGGGATCATTGTCTTGCGTGTCAAGGAGGCCATGGGCAGCCAGGTCTGCTCGGTCTACCTGCTCGACCCGGAAACCAACCGCTTCGTGCTGATGGCCACCGAAGGCCTGAACAAGCGTTCCATCGGCAAGGTCAGCATGGCCCCCAACGAAGGCCTGGTCGGCCTGGTCGGTACCCGGGAAGAGCCGCTGAACCTGGAAAACGCTGCCGACCACCCGCGTTACCGCTATTTTGCCGAAACAGGCGAGGAAAAATTCGCCTCCTTCCTCGGTGCGCCGATTATCCACCACCGCCGCGTGGTCGGGGTATTGGTCATCCAGCAAAAGGAGCGCCGCCAGTTCGACGAGGGCGAAGAAGCCTTCCTGGTCACCATGAGCGCCCAGCTCGCAGGGGTTATCGCCCACGCCGAGGCCACCGGCTCGATCCGTGGCCTGGGCCGCCAGGGCAAGGGTATCCAGGAAGCGCGCTTCGTCGGCGTACCGGGCTCGCCTGGCGCCGCCGTGGGGCGCGCAGTGGTGATGCTGCCGCCAGCCGATCTGGAAGTGGTGCCGGACAAGACCGTCGATGACATCGACGCCGAACTGAAGCTGTTCCAGAACGCCCTCGAAGGTGTGCGCGACGATATGCGCAAGCTGTCGGCCAAGCTGGCCACCCAGCTGCGCCCGGAGGAGCGTGCACTGTTCGATGTGTACCTGATGATGCTCGAAGACGCGGCTCTGGGCGGTGAGGTGACCGAAGTCATCAAGACCGGCCAGTGGGCCCAGGGCGCACTGCGCCAGGTGGTGGGCGAGCACGTCAACCGCTTCGAGCTGATGGACGATGACTACCTGCGCGAGCGCGCCTCCGACGTCAAGGACCTGGGCCGGCGCCTGCTGGCCTACCTGCAGGAAGCCCGCGCGCAGTCGCTGGTGTATGCCGACAACACCATCCTGGTCAGTGAAGAGCTGACCCCGGCGATGCTCGGCGAAGTGCCGGAAGGCAAGCTGGTCGGCCTGGTCTCGGTACTGGGCTCGGGCAACTCCCACGTCGCCATCCTGGCTCGCGCCATGGGCATCCCCACGGTGATGGGCCTGGTCGATCTGCCTTATTCCAAGGTCGACGGCATCGAGATGATCGTCGACGGCTACAAGGGCGAGGTGTTCACCAACCCCAGCGAAGTGCTGCGCAAGCAGTACAGCGACGTGGTCGAGGAGGAGCGCCAGCTGGCCCAGGGCCTGGATGCCCTGCGCGAACTGCCGTGCGTTACCCCGGACGGCCACCGCATGCCGCTGTGGGTCAACACCGGCCTGCTCGCCGATGTGGCCCGTGCCCAGCAGCGCGGCGCCGAAGGGGTGGGGCTGTACCGCACCGAAGTGCCGTTCATGATCAACCAGCGCTTCCCCAGCGAGAAAGAGCAGCTGGCCATTTACCGCGAGCAGCTGGCGGCCTTTCACCCGCTGCCGGTGACCATGCGTACCCTCGACATCGGTGGCGACAAGTCGCTGTCGTACTTCCCGATCAAGGAAGAAAACCCGTTCCTCGGCTGGCGCGGCATTCGCGTCACCCTCGACCACCCGGAAATCTTCCTGGTGCAGACCCGCGCCATGCTCAAGGCCAGCGAGGGGCTGAACAACCTGCGTATCCTGCTGCCGATGATTTCCGGCATCCATGAGCTGGAAGAGGCGCTGCACCTGATCCACCGCGCCTGGGGCGAGGTGCGTGACGAAGGCACCGATGTGCCGATGCCACCGGTTGGCGTGATGGTGGAAATTCCTGCGGCGGTGTACCAGACCAAGGAGCTGGCGCGGCAGGTGGACTTCCTGTCGGTTGGTTCCAACGACCTGACCCAGTACCTGCTGGCGGTGGACCGCAACAACCCGCGGGTCGCCGACCTGTACGACTACCTGCACCCGGCGGTGTTGCAGGCGCTGAACACGGTGGTGCGCGACGCCCATGGCGAAGGCAAGCCGGTGAGTATCTGTGGTGAGATGGCCGGTGACCCGGCAGCGGCGATCCTGTTGATGGCCATGGGCTTCGACAGTCTGTCGATGAACGCCACCAACCTGCCGAAGGTGAAGTGGATGCTGCGTCAGATCAACCTGGGCAAGGCCAAGGAATTGCTGACTGAGGCCCTGAGCCATGACAACCCGCAGGTTATCCACAGCTCGCTGCAACTGGCCCTGAAAAACCTTGGGTTGGCGCGGATGATCGGGCCTGGGGCCAATAAAACCCTCTGAGTGTGAGGTGGCCTGTTCCGGCCTCTTCGCGGGTAAACCCGCACACAGGTACAGCGCAGCCTTCAGATGCGGCGCAATCCCTGTGGGAGCGGGTTTACCCGCGAAGGCCGGAGCAAGCAACATCAAATTATAAGGCCAGCAACTCAACTTCCCCCAAATGCCCACCAAAGGGCCCGAAACTGCGTTCAATAAGCAGCCTTTTGCCCTGATCATCCACAATCAGCACCGTGCTCGCCCGCGTCCCGTAGTTCTGGCTGGCAATGAACACGCTCGACAGCAACTTCTCGGTCGCCAACCCCACGCCCGTCTCCGGCAACTCGCCCTCCGGCGCAGGTTCGGCATCGGCCAGCAATGCCAGCAAGCGCTGTGGCTCTGGTGTTTCCAGTAACCCTTCCAGCCCACTGCGCGCCTTCACCAGCTTCGGCCAAGGCGTATCCAGCCCGGCATTGGAAAGCCCGTAAACCCCGGCCTCCAGCAAGCCCGGCGCCGCGTCCCGGGCATGCAGATAGCCCAGCTGCCGTCCATCGCCCACCAGCAGGTTGAACCCTGAATATTGCCTGCTGCGGCTGGCCACCTGGTCCAGATAGGCCTCGACCCCCAACTCCCCCTGCAGATACGCCGCCACCAGCTCGCCCCGCGAGCGCGGCCCCAAAGCCTGCGCCGGGTCGCGAATATTGGTCAGCGCCGCGAACCGCCCCTGCGGTCCGACGCCCAGCCAGGTGCCGCCGGCCTCCAGGTCGCGCCCGGCATATACCCCGGGAGCATCCTCCCAGGCCGCCAGGGCCTGGGTGGGGCGGGCATAGAATTCATCGCGGTTGGCCGCCACGATCAGCGGCAGGGCGTGCCCCGGTCGCCAGGCGAATACGATCAGGCACATCGGTAGGGCCTCCGGTTTTTTTCCACTGTACCCACTCCGATGGGGCACTTCCAACCTGACACACAGTTCACTAGAGCCGTGAGCCCGGCTTCCGTTACCATGCCGGATTGATTTCTTGGGGAAGACGAATGGAATTCGTGCTCTATCTGCTGTTGGGTGCCTGCGCCGGTGTGCTGGCCGGGCTGTTCGGCGTGGGCGGCGGTATCATCATCGTGCCGGTGCTGGTGTTCAGCTTCACCTTGCAGGGTTTCGATGCCTCGGTGCTGACCCACCTGGCTGTCGGTACGTCGCTGGCAACCATCGTCTTCACCTCGATCAACGCCGTGCTCGAGCACCATCGCAAGGGCGCGGTGCAATGGCCGATCTTCGCCTGGATGACCCTCGGCATCCTCCTTGGGGCCGGTGTCGGCGCCAAGACCGCCTCGCTGATACAGGGGCCGTTGCTGCAAAAGATCATCGGTGTGTTCGCCCTGGTCATCGCCGCGCAGATGGCCCTGGACCTCAAACCCAAGGCCAGTCGTGGCATCCCCGGCAAGCCCGCGCTGATCAGTGCAGGTGGGGTGATCGGCTGGGCTTCGGCCATTTTCGGCATCGGCGGCGGTTCGCTGACCGTGCCGTTCCTGACCTGGCGCAGCCTGCCCATGCAGCAGGCAGTGGCCACGTCTTCGGCCTGTGGCCTGCCCATTGCCTTGGCCAGTGCCCTGAGTTTCATGCTGCTGGGTTGGCACGAAGAGCACCTGCCGGCCCACAGCCTGGGTTACGTGTACCTGCCGGCGCTGCTCGGCATTGCCGTGACCAGCATGTTTTTCGCCCGCTTCGGCGCGCGCCTGGCGCACAAGCTGTCGCCACGTCTGTTGAAACGCCTGTTCGCAGCCCTGCTGTTCTGTGTCGGCCTCAGCTTTTTGATTTGAATCGAGAGGAAGTTCCATGCTGCCTTACCCGCAGATAGACCCCGTGGCCGTGGCCATCGGGCCGCTGAAAATCCATTGGTACGGCCTGATGTACCTGGTCGGCATCGGCGGTGCCTGGCTGCTCGCATCGCGCCGGCTGAACCGCTTCGACCCCACCTGGACGCGCGAAAAGCTCTCCGACCTGGTGTTCTGGCTGTCGATGGGTGTGATCGTCGGTGGTCGCCTGGGCTACGTGCTGTTCTACGACCTGCACGCCTACCTGGCCAATCCGACGCTGATCTTCGAGGTGTGGAAGGGTGGCATGTCGTTCCACGGCGGTTTCATC
Organism: Pseudomonas sp. M2(2023); assembly: GCF_030263955.1. Classification (NCBI taxonomy): domain Bacteria; kingdom Pseudomonadati; phylum Pseudomonadota; class Gammaproteobacteria; order Pseudomonadales; family Pseudomonadaceae; genus Pseudomonas; species Pseudomonas sp. M2(2023). Next base: position 5,339,617 of record NZ_CP127114.1, on the reverse strand, counting down.
GGCGTGATGCTGGCGGCCTTGTGGTTCGGCAAGCGCAACAACAAGTCGTTCTTCGAGCTGATGGACTTCGTCGCGCCGCTGGTGCCGATCGGCCTGGGGGCCGGGCGTATCGGCAACTTCATCAACGCCGAGCTGTGGGGCAAGGCCACCGACGTGCCATGGGCGATGGTCTTCCCACCGTTCAGCGACCCGGCGCAGCTGCCGCGTCACCCATCGCAGCTGTACCAGTTCGCACTCGAAGGTGTGGCGCTGTTCCTGATCCTCTGGGCGTTCTCGCGCAAGCCGCGGCCGACCATGGCGGTATCCGGCATGTTCGCGCTGTTCTACGGCATCTTCCGCTTCATCGTCGAATTCGTCCGCGTACCGGATGCCCAGCTGGGCTACTTGGCCTGGGGTTGGCTGACCATGGGTCAGATTCTGTGCGTGCCGATGATCCTGGCTGGCCTTGGCCTGATCTGGTGGGCTTATAATCGCAAGCCTACGGCGAAACCCGCCTGATTAATCCCACGGCAGGGGCGATCCCCCTGCCGTTTTTGCTACAGGTAAGCCATGAAACAGTATCTGGACCTGGTCCGCGACGTCATCGACAACGGCACGCTGCAGGGCAACCGCACCGGCATCCGCACCATCAGCCTGCCGGGCGCCATGCTGCGTTTCGACTTGCAGAAGGGCTTCCCGGCCATTACCACGCGCAAACTGGCGTTCAAGTCGGCGATCGGCGAAATGGTCGGTTTCCTGCGTGGCGTGAAGAACGCCGGTGAATTCCGCGAACTGGGCTGCAAGGTCTGGGACCAGAACGCCAACGAGAACGCCCAGTGGCTGGCCAACCCGTTCCGCCAGGGCCATGACGACCTGGGCGAGATCTACGGCGTGCAATGGCGCCAGTGGCCGGGCTACAAGCGCATCCCGCTGAGCAACCCGGCGGCCATCGAAATGGCCGAGAAGGCGGGCTTCCGCCGCATCGCCCAGGACGAGGAGGACGGCGTCGCGTTCGTCATCCTGTACAAGGCCATCGACCAGGTGCGCCAGTGCCTGGACACCATCGCCAACGACCCGGGCAGCCGCCGTATCCTGTTCCACGGCTGGAACTGCGCGCAGCTGGACGAAATGGCCTTGCCGCCGTGCCACCTGCTGTACCAGTTCCACCCGAACGTTGAGACCAGGGAAATTTCCCTGACCCTCTACATCCGCTCGAACGACCTGGGCCTGGGTACGCCGTTCAACCTCACCGAAGGCGCGGCGCTGCTGTCGCTGTTCGGCCGCCTGACCGGCTACACCCCGCGCTGGTTCACCTACTTCATCGGCGATGCCCATGTGTATGAGAACCACCTGGACATGCTCAACGAGCAGCTCAAGCGTGAGCCGCTGGAGGCGCCGAAGCTGGTGATCAGCGACCGCGTGCCAGCGTTTGCCGAGACGGGCAAGTACGAGCCGGAGTGGCTGGAGAAGATCGAGCCGAGCGATTTCTGGCTGGAAGGGTATGAGCACCATGCGCCGATGACGGCGCCGATGGCGGTGTGACAGATCTCTATTGCCTGTACCGGCCTCTTCGCGGGTAAACCCGCTCCCACAGGGACCGCACAAAGCTCAGGCCTGTGCAGTACCTGTGGGAGCGGGTTTACCCGCGAAGCTTTTGGCTTAATGCCCGTGGCTTCGCCCTACATGCGAATGCTCGGTTTCCGGCACCGATACCGCCCCGTTCGTCTCCAGTTGCTGCAAGATCGCACACTCCGCCCCTTGCGCATTGCAGCGCCGCCGCAGCTCCACCAACTGCTCCTGCAACGCCACCAATCCATCGATCCGCGCCTGCACATGCTCGATATGCTCGTCGATCAGCGCATTGACGCTGCCGCACGAATCATCGGGGCTGTCGCGCAGGCGTAGCAGGCTGCGGATTTCATCCAGGGTCATGTCCAGGGTGCGGCAGTTGCGGATGAACGTCAGCCGCTCGACGTGGGCCTGGGTGTACAGCCGGTAGTTACCGTCGCTTCGCGCCGGCTCCGGCAGCAGCTGTTCACGCTCGTAGTAGCGGATGGTTTCCACGGCGCAGTCGGTGGCTTTGGCCAGTTCTCCGATCTTCATCACGAAATTCTCCAGCAAGTGGCTTGACCCTATAGTGGCTACAGGGTGTTCACTTGGCAACAGGCTCAAATTAAGGATGACCCCATGAACCAGCCTGTCAGCCACGAACACAAGCACGATCACCACGCCCACAGCTGCTGTGGCAGCGCTGCTGCGCCAGCGTTGGTCCAGCTGAGCGAAAAGGCCAGCAGCCACGCCCAGTTCAGCCGTTTCCGCATCGAGGCCATGGACTGCCCTACCGAGCAGACCCTGATCCAGGACAAGCTGGGCAAGCTGGCCGGTATCGAGCAGCTGGAATTCAACCTGATCAACCGTGTGCTTGGCGTTCGCCACACTCTGGGTGGCACTGCTGAAATCGAGCAGGCCATCGACAGCCTGGGCATGAAAGCCGAGCCGCTTGGCGCCGAAGACGATAGCACTGCCAGCGCACCGCAAGTGGCCAAGACCCGCTGGTGGCCGCTGGCGCTGTCCGGTATTGCCGCGATCGCCGCCGAAATCGTGCACTTTGCCGCGCTGGCCCCGGAGTGGGTGGTGGCGGCGCTGGCGCTGGCAGCGATTCTCGGCTGTGGCCTGGGTACCTACAAGAAGGGCTGGATCGCCCTGAAAAACCGCAACCTCAACATCAACGCGCTGATGAGCATTGCCGTGACTGGCGCGGTGCTCATTGGCCAGTGGCCGGAAGCGGCCATGGTGATGGTGCTGTTCACCGTCGCCGAGCTGATCGAAGCCCGCTCGCTGGACCGCGCGCGCAACGCCATTGGCGGCCTGATGCAGCTCACCCCGGACATGGCCACCGTGCGCCAGGCCGATGGCCAATGGCGGGAAGTGGAGGTGCGGGAGGTGGCCATCGGGGCCCTGGTGCGGGTGCGCCCCGGCGAACGCATTGGCCTGGACGGTGAAGTGACCAGCGGGCAATCCACTGTCGATCAGGCGCCGATCACCGGCGAAAGCCTGCCTGTGGAAAAGGCCGTGGGCGACAAGTTGTTCGCCGGCACCATCAACCAGGCAGGGGCGCTGGAGTTCCGCGTTACCGCCGCTGCCGGGCAATCGACTCTGGCGCGGATCATCAAGGCCGTCGAGGAAGCGCAAGGCGTGCGGGCGCCTACCCAGCGTTTCGTCGACCGCTTCTCGCGCATCTACACCCCAGTGGTGTTTGCCATTGCCCTGGCCGTTGCGGTGATACCGCCGCTGTTCATGGCCGGTGCCTGGTTCGACTGGGTCTATCGCGCCCTGGTGCTGCTGGTGGTGGCCTGCCCATGCGCCCTGGTGATCTCGACCCCGGTGACCATCGTCAGCGGCCTGGCTGCCGCCGCGCGCAAGGGCATCCTGATCAAGGGTGGCGTGTACCTGGAAGGCGGGCGCCAGCTGGACTTCCTGGCCCTGGACAAGACCGGCACCATCACCCACGGCAAGCCGGTGCAGACCGACGCCAAGGTACTGGAGCCGCTGTTCGAAGGCCGCGCGCAAGCCCTGGCCGCCAGCCTGGGCGAGCGTTCCGACCACCCGGTCTCCCGCGCCATTGCCCAGTTCGGCAAGGAGCAAGGCCTGGCCTTGAGCGAGGTTGATGACTTCGCCGCCCTGGCCGGGCGCGGTGTGCGCGGTACCATCGCGGGTGAGGTTTACCACTTGGGTAACCACCGTCTGGTCGAGGAGCTGGGGCTGTGCTCGCCCGAGCTCGAGGCCCAGCTGGATGCGCTGGAGCGCCAGGGCAAGACCGTGGTGCTGCTGCTCGACCGCTCCGGCCCGTTGGCGCTGTTCGCGGTGGCCGACACGGTCAAGGAAAGCAGTCGCCAGGCCATCGCCGAGCTGCACGAGCTGGGCATCAAGACTGTCATGCTGACCGGTGACAATCCGCATACCGCCCAGGCCATCGCCACCGTGGTGGGTATCGACCGTGCCGAAGGCAACCTGCTGCCTGCCGACAAGCTCAAGAGCATCGAAACCCTGTACGCCCAGGGCCATCGGGTGGGAATGGTCGGTGACGGTATCAACGACGCCCCGGCGCTGGCCCGCGCCGAGATTGGTTTTGCCATGGCGGCGGCCGGTACCGACACCGCCATCGAGACCGCCGATGTGGCGCTGATGGACGACGACTTGCGGAAAATCCCGGCCTTCGTCAGGCTGTCGCGCCAAAGTGCGGCGATCCTCATGCAGAACATCGTTCTGGCGTTGGGCATCAAGGCGATATTCCTGGCGATCACCTTTGCCGGCATGGCCACCATGTGGATGGCGGTGTTCGCCGACATGGGCGTGAGCCTGCTGGTGGTGTTCAACGGCTTGCGCCTGTTGCGCAAATAGAGGACGTGCATGCTGAGTTCGGAGCTTAAAGCCTTCTACATGGTGGCCCGCCTGGGCAGCATCACCCTGGCGGCGAAGAAGCTCGGGCTCAGCCAGCCCACGGTGACCACGCAGATTCGCAACCTGGAGAGCCAGTACGCGGTGGAGCTGTTCTACCGCGGCGGGCGGCGCCTGGTGCTGAGCGAGGAGGGCGTGCGCCTGCTGCCGATGGTCAAGGCACTGCTGCAGCAGGAGGCCGACATCGAGTTCGAGCTGCGCAACAGCGGCCAGGCCCAGGGCAGCTTGCGCATCGCGGCCACGGCGCCTTACTACATCCTCGACCTGGTGAAGATCTACCGTGAACGCCTGCCGCAGGTGGAGGTGGCGGTGGAAATCGGCAACTCGCAGCAGGTGCTGGAGATGCTCGAGGACTACCGGGTGGATATCGCCGCTTCGTCGCAACTGCTGGAAGATGCTCGGCTGGTGCGGCGGGTGCTGGGGACCGACCCGTTGGTGGTGGCGGTGCATCGCAACCACCCGTTGGCACACCGCCAGGCGGTGTCCATTGACGTGGTGGCCGGGCATTGCCTGCTGATGCGCGAGAAGGGCTCGACCACACGCAAGCTGACCGAGCAGATGATGCAAGAGGCCGGGGTGAAGGCCGGGGCGTTGCTGGAGATTGGCAGCCGCGAATCGATCCGCGAGGCGGTGCTGCGCAATATCGGCATCAGCGTGATTGCCCGGCACGAGGTGCCACACAACCCTGAGTTGCGAGTGCTGGCGCTGGAGAACGCGCCGGTGATGCATGAGTACCTGTATTGCCTGAAGGAGCGGCGGCAGGCCCGGTTGCCGGCGGCCTTCCTTGGGGTGGCGCAGGAAGTGGCCGGTTCATAGTTCTAGACCTGTGTTGGCTTCTTCGCGGGTAAACCCGCTCCCACAGGTACTGCACAGCCTTCAGATGCGGCGAGATTCCTGTGGGAGCGGGTTTACCCGCGAAGAGGCCCGCGAAGACCACTACAAAATCTGCCTATACCACTATCACCGGCTTTTGCCCTAAAGCCACAGAACCTTCGCACAGCCTTCCTAGCATGGCCCCCATCTCTTCGATGAGGCCCTGCCATGAACCACACCACCCCCGGCGCACAGATGAAAGTGCGCAACATCCACAAGCGCTTCGGCGCCTTCACGGCGCTGAACGATGTCTCGCTGGACATCGCCGCCGGCGAACTGGTGTGCCTGCTCGGGCCTTCCGGCTGCGGCAAGACCACATTGCTGCGCTGCATCGCCGGCCTGGAGCGCCAGGACCGCGGTACGTTGTACATCGGCGAGCGCGATATCTCCGAGCTGCCACCCCAGGCCCGTGACTACGGCATCCTGTTCCAGTCCTACGCGCTGTTCCCCAACCTTACCGTCGAAGCCAACATCGCCTATGGCCTGACTGGCAGCGGCCGTGAACAGGCTCGCCAGCGAGTGGCCGAAATGCTCGAACTGGTGGGCCTGGCCGGCAGCGAGAAGAAATACCCCGGTCAGCTTTCCGGGGGCCAGCAGCAGCGTGTGGCCCTGGCCCGCGCGCTGGCACCATCGCCGTCGTTGCTGCTGCTGGACGAGCCGATGTCGGCGCTGGATGCCCGGGTGCGCGAGCACCTGTGCACCGAACTGCGCCAACTGCAGCGCCAGCTGGGTATCACCACGCTGATGGTCACCCACAACCAGGACGAGGCCATGCTGATGGCCGACCGCATTGCGGTGATGAACAACGGCCAGGTCGAGCAATACGCCACCCCGCAGGAAATCTACGACCAGCCGGCCACGCCGTTCGTTGCCGAGTTCGTCGGCCAGGGCAACTGGTTGCCGTTCCAGCGCAGCAGTGACAGCCATGCCCAGGTCGGTGGCATTAACATGCGTCTGGCACCAGGTTCGGCCCGACCCAGCAGCGGACGGCTGTTCTGCCGCCCGGAGGCGATCACGGTCAACCCTGCGGTGCACGAAGAAAACCTGTTCCCGGCCATGGTCCGTGAAATCACCTTCCTCGGTAACCGCTGCCGCATGAGCTTCGAGCTCAAGGCGCTGCCTGGCCATGCACTGCTGGCGGAGCTGGCTCCCGAGGCCATGCCGCGGCTGGGCTCGCAGGACATTTGGGTGGCGCTGCCGCCGCAGAGCCTGCAGGTGTTTGCCTGAGATGGCCGCGCCAATATCCCTGCCGCTGAGCCATGCCAAGGCCACGCCGCGTGCTGGCGTCGCCCTGGGCGACCGGTTGTTCGTCATCGGCGGCAAGAGCCTGCTGCTGATCCTTCTGGTGCTGGCGGTGCTGATGCCGCTGCTGGCGATCTTCTGGCGCGGCTTCAGCGCTGAAGCGGGCCAGGGTGGCGGCCTGCTGGCGGCCCGCGAGCTGTTGGCCAGTGAAAACTTCCACTGGTTGCTGGGCAACAGCTTGTCGGTGGCCTTCACAGTGGCAGCCATCGTGGTGCCGCTGGCCTACCTGTTCGCCTATGCCCTGCAACGCACGCTGATTCCGGGCAAAGGCCTGTGGCGGGGGATTTCGTTGCTGCCGCTGCTGGCGCCGTCAATGCTGCCGGCCATCGCCCTGGTCTACCTGTTCGGTAATCAGGGGCTGCTGCGCGGGTTGCTCAGCGACAACATCTATGGCTTTTGGGGCATTGTGCTGGGCGAGGCCATCTACACCTTCCCGCATGCCCTGATGATCCTGCTGTCGGCGCTATCGCTGGCCGATGCACGCCTGTTCGACGCAGCGTCCAGCATGGGTGCCGGCCCTTGGCGAGCGTTCACCAGCATCACCTGGCCGGCCACGCGCCAGGCAGTATTCGCAGCGTTCTGCCTGGTATTTACCCTGACCATCACCGACTTCGGTGTACCGGTCGTGGTCGGCGGCGACTATCAGGTGCTGGCGCTGGAAGCCTACAAGGCGGTGGTCGGCCAGCAGCAGTTCGGCCGCGGCGCGCTGATCGGCATGGTGCTGCTGTTGCCGGCGCTGTTCAGCTTTACCGTCGATGCCTGGCTACGTCGGCGCCAGGGCGAGGCCATGAGCGGCCGTGCCCAGGTGTTCGAGCCCAAGCCGTCGCGGGGCCGTGATGCCTGCTTCCTGGCGATCGTGCTGCTGGTGTGCGCGGCATTGCTGCTGGTGATCGGCATGGCGGTGTATTCGTCGCTGGTCACGTTCTGGCCCTACAACCTGTCGTTGTCGCTGCGTCACTACATGTTCGAGGACTCCGCCGGTGGTGGCTGGCTGGCCTACCGCAACAGCGTGACCATGGCCATCGGCACCGCGCTGATCGGCAGCATCGTGATCTTCACCGGCGCCTACCTGATGGAGAAGACCCAGAGCCAACGCCTGCTCAACCAGGCGCTGCGCCTGCTCAGCTTCATCCCCATGGCCGTGCCGGGCCTGGTGCTGGGCCTGGGCTACGTATTCTTCTTCAACCTGAACGGCAACCTGCTGCATGTGTTCTACGGCGGCATGGGGCTGCTGGTGGTGTGCACCATCGCCCACTACCTGACCACCGCGCAGATGACCGCGACCACCGCCCTACGCCAGCTCGACGGCGAGTTCGAGGCCGCCGCGCTGTCGCTGAAGGCGCCGCTGTACAGGCACTTCCTGCGGGTGACCGTGCCGATCTGCCTGCCGGCACTGCTGGACATCATCCGCTACCTGTTCGTTTCGGCGATGACCACCGTGTCGGCGGCGATCTTTCTGTACAGCCCCGACACCATCCTGGCTGCCGTTGCCGTGCTGAACATGGATGACGCCGGCAATGTCGGTGGTGCCGCCGCCATGTCCACCCTGATCCTGCTGACCAGTGCCGGCGCTTCACTGCTGCTGGCCGCAGCCTCACGCGGCCTGCTGCGCCGCTCCCAAGCCTGGCGCCAACGCGCCGCGACCGTCTGACCTGTAAGGAACCTACCCATGTACAAGCACCTTGCACTTGCTGCTGCCGTTTCCGCCGTGTTCAGCCTGCAGGCTTCGGCCGCTGGCACCCAGCTGACGGTCTACACCGCCCTGGAAGCCGAACAGCTGAAGAGCTACAAGCAGGCCTTCGAGAAGGCCAACCCGGACATCGAAATCAAGTGGGTTCGTGACTCCACCGGCATCATCACCGCCAAGCTGCTGGCCGAGAAAGACCGCCCGCAAGCCGACGCAGTGTGGGGCCTGGCTGCTTCCAGCCTGGCTATCCTCGACCAGAACGGCATGCTCGAAGCCTACGCACCGAAGGACCTGGGCAAGATTGCCGCCAATTACCGCGATGCTGCCAACCCGCCAGCCTGGGTCGGTATGGACGTGTGGGCCGCGACCATCTGCTTCAATACCATCGAGGCCGAGAAGCAGGGCCTGAGCAAGCCGGTGAGCTGGCAGGACCTGACCAAGCCCGAGTACAAAGGCAAGATCGTCATGCCGAACCCGGCCTCGTCCGGCACCGGCTTCCTGGATGTCAGTGCCTGGCTGCAGACCTTTGGCGAGCCACAGGGTTGGGCGTACATGGATGCGCTGCACCAGAACATCGGCCAGTACGTTCATTCCGGTTCCAAGCCGTGCAAGCTTGCCGCAGCGGGTGAATTCCCGATCGGTATCTCGTTCGAGTACCCGGCCGTGCAGCTCAAGCGCCAGGGCGCGCCGCTGGACATCGTGCTGCCGAAGGAAGGCCTGGGCTGGGAGATCGAGGCGACTGCGGTGATCAAAGGTTCGCCAAAAGCGGATGCGGCCAGGCGCCTGGCTGATTTCTCGGCAAGCCCGGCGGCCATGGAGCTGTACAAGGAGAACTTCGCCGTGCTGGCTGCCCCGGGTATTGCCAAGCCGCAGACCGAACTGCCGGCGGACTATGAACAGCGCCTGATCAAGAACGACTTTGCCTGGGCCTCGAAGAACCGTGACCAGATCCTGGCCGAGTGGCGCAAACGCTATGACGGCAAGTCGGAGAAGGTGGCTCAGCAGTAACCTGCACCGGCCACTTCGCAGCACCCAATCAAGCCAGGAGAAGACAGTGATGCCGACCCCAGCCCAGATCATCGACAGCACCTTCGCGCTGTACGAACGCCACGGCAGTGACGACTACATCGGCGAAGCCATCACCCAGCTCGAGCACATGTCCCAGGCCGCGCAACTGGCCATGGCCGAAGGCTTCGACGACGAAGTGGTGCTGGCGGCGTTCTTCCACGACATCGGCCACCTGTGCGGCGGTGACGCCAGCATGGGCGGTTATGGCGTGGTCAGCCATGAGCGCATCGGCGCTGAGTATTTACGCCGCTGTGGCTTCGGCGAACGCATGGCGCGGCTGGTGCAGTATCACGTGGAGGCCAAGCGCTACCTGACTTTGCGCCAGCCTGGGTATTACCAGAGGTTGAGTGAAGCGAGCCGGCGGACCTTGGAGTACCAGGGGGGCGTGATGAGCGAGGACGAGGCGGATGTGTTCGAGCGGGATCCGCTGTTCGAGGTGAGCTTGCGGATAAGGGAGTGGGATGAGCGGGCCAAGGTGGTCGGGGTGGCGGTGATTGACCTGGATGGGTTGAAGCGGAAGGCTTTGGCATTACTTTGAGATGTGGGCTGCCTGTGCGGGCCTCTTCGCGGGTGAACCCGCTTGTATGGTTAGACTTGAAGGGGTGGTGGGACTAAATGCCCGATTCTGACTGTTCACAGCAGTACAGACCGTGGGAGACATCGCCCCACCCCTTCCACCAAAGCGCCGATAAAGAATGCATCGTTTGCAAGCGACGATAGAAGCAAGCCAGCGCCTCTTGGTGAAACCCCTTCAAGCCGAAAAACCATAACGTGAGGAGCCGCCCATGGCAATGCAGGTAGGTAAGTTGATCGTGGGTGCGGATGTCGCGAAGGCTGAGCTGGTTATCCACCACGATGATCGCGACGAGATCATCAGGCTGAAAAACTCCAAACTCGAGATCAGAAGGTGGCTCAAGCAACAAACCCTCAACACCGCTATCGCTGTTGAGGCGACCAATGTCTACCACTTGGACCTGGTTGAATTGGCCCACAGCCTAGGCTTCGAGGTCTATGTCATCGATGGTTTTCAATTGAGCAACTACCGGAAAAGTGTTGGGGGACGGGTTAAAACCGACCCCTCCGATGCTCGGTTGTTGTCCCGTTTTTTAAAAAATGAAGGCGAGGACCTTCGCCCTTGGAGCCCGCCTCCCGCTGTCTACGGCAAGCTTCAGAGCCTCTTGCGACGCAGAGCCGCCTTGGTGACTGCTCGTACTGCAATGACTCAGAGCTGGGCTAACGAAAGCCTTTTGAAAGCCGCCTTCGAAACTTTTGTGAAGTCGATAGATCGGCTGGATCAGTTGATTCAAAAGAAGATTAAAGAAGTACTGCGAGACGCTGGGCTACAGGAACAAGTCGCTCGCTGCCAGGCAGTAGAGGGCATTGGTTTTCTCACCGCCGCAGCATTGGTGATGGCTTTTACAAGGGGCGAGTTCAAAAGCAGTGACTCGTACATTGCATTCCTAGGAATGGATTTACGAGTCAGTGATTCCGGGCAGAAGAATGGGCGACGTCGCCTCACCAAGCGAGGTTGTTCAGAAATTCGTCGCTTATTGCACAACGCTGCGATGGCGGCCAGCAGATCGGCAGCCTGGAAAGGGCTTTACGAACAGCATCGGAGCAGTGGTAAAGCAACAACCCAAGCTTTGGTAATCCTGGCAAGAAAGCTCGCGCGGGTGGCATTCGCCCTGATGAAAAATCAGGACGAATACGTCACTAAAGGCGCGAAACTGGCTTGCTGAAAACCATAGAATCTCCCACAGGAATAGTGCACATCTCAAGGAATGTGAGATACCTGTGGGAGCGGGTTTACCCGCGAAGAGGCCAGACCTGCCCACTCAAAATTGTGAAACCAGAGCCTCCAGCTGTTCCTGCCGCTCAGCCTGGTTCAGCTTCGCCCCAGGGTTGAGGGTGGACCACTGCGGATGCGCCCGTGCCTTGCTCAGCGCCTCCGGCAACTTGCCCTCCCGCCAGGCCTTCTCATCCAGCTCCCCCAGCCGAATGCTGTCCTGCGCCGCATGCCCGCGGTTTTCCAGCGCCACCATCAACTGCTGCTGACGCAAGGCCAACAGGCGCAACACCGTGTCGTCCACCGTCAGCTCGCGCTTGCCCTTGAGCTTGCCCATCAGCCGCGACCCATAGTTGCGCGCCGTCTGCAGCGCGCCGCCGGCAATTGCCCCGGCCAGGGCGGCAGCCCCCAGTGTCAGGCCGCCGACCAGCAGGTCCACCCCGGCACCCGCCGCAGCACCGGCGGCCACACCGCTGCCCAAACGCACGCCCAGCAGCTTCAAGGTTTCGGGATTGAACAGGTCATCGCCCCAACGGCCATCCAGCAACGGCAGGTCGCTGGCATGGGCGTCCTCGCGGCGGAAGGCATACAGCTTGAGCAGTGCCTCGACACAGCGCTGTTCGCGCTGGCGCACCTCTTGCCGCAATGCCTCGATGGCCCGGGCTTCGGCAGCCGGCTCGGCCTCGACGCTGCGCCGGCAGGCGGCGCAGTCCAGCAGCAGCTCGGCAATCAGGCGCTTGCCGCTGTGGCGGCGTGCCAGGCGCTGTGCCAGCTGGTCGTCGATCAGCCGCTGCAGGGCCGGGCGGGCGTCTTCCAGCAGCAGGGCCAGGCTTTCGTACAACCGGCGCTCGCCATCCTCTGGCGGGGCCACGCTGTCGAACCGCACCAACGCGTGAAGCCCAAGCCTGGCAAGGGCTTCACGCCATTGCGGCTCGCGGTGCTGATGGCTGGCGACGAAATTGAGCACCGGTAGCAGCGGCTTGCCGCAGCTGGCCAGCACTTCCAGTTCGTCGCGGTATTTGGCCAGCACCGGTTCGCGGGCGTCGATCACATACAAGCCGGCATTGCTGGCCAGCAGCTGGCGTAGCACCTTGGCCTCCTGCTCGAAACGCTGGCGTGCCTCGCTGCCTTGCAGAAAGCGCTCGAGGCGGGCCGGGCCGTCCAGGCGCTCGCCCGGGCGCTCCAGGCGTTCGAGGTAGTCGAGCAGGGCGATGGCGTCTTCCAGGCCCGGGGTGTCATACAACTCGAGCAAGGGTTCGCCGTCCACGGACAGCCGCGCACCTTCCACATGGCGGGTGGTGCTGGGACGGTGGGAGACTTCGCCAAAGCCGACGTCGCGGGTCAGGGTGCGCAGCAGCGAGGTCTTGCCGACGTTGGTGTGGCCGACCACGGCCAGTTTCAGCGGTTCAGTCATGGCCATGCTCCAGCCAGGTCAGCGGCGAGGTATCGGCATGCGCCAGGCCAAGGCGGTCGAGGGCTTCGTGCCAGTCGCCCAGGCGCTGGGCGTCCAGGGCCTCGCCCGGTGCGGCCTGCAGTAGCCATATACGGGTGGCACCGGCGTTGCGTGCCAGTTCGGCGAGCAACGCCAGGCTGCCACGATCGGGAGAGCGGCGCGGGTCGCAAGCGATGGCCAGGCGTGCTGGCGGGAAACGGCTGAGCTGTTCCAGCAGGCGGTTACGCGATTCGCGGCTGTCGAGCACGCCGGCACTGGTTACGCTTTTTGGCAGCGCGGGTGGCCAGGGGTGCTGGTCGTCCAGCTCCAGGCCGACCAGCAGGGCACCGCTGCTGCCGCTCTCCAGCTGGCCAGCGGCAAACTGCGGCAAGGCCTCGGGCGCGGCATCCTGGACGCCGATGCGTTCGCTGCGCGGCATCAGCGCTTCACGCAGCTGCGCGTAGCCGGGCAGGCTGAGGTCCAGCGCCAGGCGTTGGCGGCCTTGACGCCAGCGCCACAGGCACAGCCCGGCCAGCAGCAGGCGCGGCAGCAGGCCGTACACCAGCACCACGCCAAGCAGCCAGCTGGCCCAGGCCTGGCGCGCCAGGTCCAGGGCCGGCTGGCTGTCGCCGCTGGCGCGGATCATGGCCTCGTCAGGTACCGTGAAGCCCAGCAACGAAGGCAGCGCGCCCAAGGCTTGGGTCAGGTGGATGAACGGGTCGGCGGCGAGCAGGGTGGTCTCCCAGACAAAGCCATAGCGCCGGGTCGCCAGCAAGGCCAGCAGCATGCCCAGTGCGGTGATCATCGCCAGCAGCCACAAGCCATGCACCAGCAGGCCGAGCAGCCAGCGGTTCAGGCGCTGGCGTTGCAGCAGCACCAGCAGCGCCGGTGCCAGGTGCGCGGCCTTGGCGTCTCGGGCAAAGCGTTCGCTCAGCCACAGCCACAAACGGCCCAGCCCCGCGCCATGCTCGCCGCTCAGGGCAAAGCCGATGGCCCAGCCCAGCAGCATCAGCAGGTTCAGCCCGAGCAGGCTGCCGAGGGCCCAGAACACATTCACCGGGCGCTGCCCGTCGCTCAAGGCGGCCAGGGCCAACCCTGCGCCGCTGAGCACGGCCAGCACCAGCAAGGCCAGCAGCGCCAGGCGTGCGCCCTGTTTCCAGTGGCGCAGGGCGGTGGTGATGCCGTCGCGTTCGGCCAGGAACAGGGCACGGGTTTCGATGCGGGCCGCCAGGTCGCCGCCTGCCTGGCGGGCGCGGCGGTTGGCTTCCTGGTCCTCCAAGGGGCCGGCATGTTCCTCGCGCAGGCGTACCGCTTCGGTGAGCCAGCGCTTGTCCAGTGAAGTGGGTGCAGTCACAAGGTCTTCCATTGCACAGGTCAGGGCAGAAGCATAACCCACACGCCCGGTGCTATCCTCGCTGGCATGAATACATCACTCCCCCTCAGCCTGATCGCGGCTCACGCCGAGAACCGCGTGATCGGCATCGACAACTCCATGCCCTGGCATCTGCCGGGGGACTTCAAGTACTTCAAGGCCACCACCCTGGGCAAGCCGATCATAATGGGGCGCAAGACCTGGGACTCGCTGGGCAGGCCATTGCCCGGGCGGTTGAATATCGTCGTCAGCCGGCAGGCCGGGCTGGAACTGGCGGGGGCCGAGGTGTTCGGCTCGCTGGAAGAGGCGCTGGTGCGTGCCGAGCAGTGGGCGCGGGAGGCCGGTGTCGATGAGCTGATGCTGATTGGCGGGGCGCAGCTGTATGGGCAGGCGCTGGAGAAAGGGCTGGTCAGCCGCATGTACCTGACGCGGGTCGAGTTGTCGCCGGAAGGGGATGCGTGGTTCCCTGAGTTTGATCGGGGGCAGTGGACCTTGGTGTCGAGCGAGGCGCAGGCTGAGGAAGGCAAGCCTGGGTATCATTTCGAGGTCTGGGACAAGGTTTGAGATTGCCGGGGCTGCCTTGCAGCCCTATCCGACCGGTCCGGCGCCCCGGCAAGGCCGCTCCCACATTGATCGGCACACGCCGGGCCGTTGTAGGAGCGGCCTTGTGTCGCGACAGGGGCGCAACGCGCCCCCGGCAATCTGTCAGGAATGACTTAGCTCGGCATGTTCATCGCCAGCCAGCACATCCTTGTCGGTCTCTTTCAGCAGTTGGCTTGTCACCACCCCTGCGGTCATCGAACCGTTCACGTTCAACGCCGTTCGGCCCATGTCGATCAGCGGCTCCACCGAAATCAGCAACGCCACCAGCTCCACCGGCAAGCCCATGGCCGGCAGCACGATCAGCGCGGCGAAAGTTGCACCGCCACCTACGCCGGCAACACCTGCCGAACTCAAGGTGACGATGGCCACCAGGGTGGCGATCCACAGCGGGTCGAAGGTATCGATGCCCACTGCCGGCGCCACCATCACCGCCAGCATCGCGGGATAGAGCCCGGCGCAGCCGTTCTGGCCAATGGTGGTACCGAACGATGCGCTGAAGCTGGCAATCGACTGCGGTACGCCCAGGCGGCGGGTTTGCGCTTCGATGTTCAGCGGAATGCTGGCGGCGCTGGAGCGGCTGGTGAAGGCGAAGGTCAGCACCGGCCACACCTTGCGGAAGAAGCGCAGCGGGCTCACGCCGGTGGCGGCGAGGATAACGCCGTGCACCACGAACATCAGCGCCAGGCCCAGGTACGACACCACCACGAAGCTGCCCAGCTTGAGGATGTCTTCCATGTTCGAGCTGGCCACCACCTTGGTCATCAGCGCCAGTACGCCATACGGGGTCAACTTCATTACCACCCGCACCAGGCGCATCACCCAGGCCTGCAGGGTGTCGATGGCCGACAGTGCGCGTTCGCCTTTCTCTGCATCGTCCTTGATCAGCTGCAGCGCGGCCAGGCCCAGGAACACGCCAAAGATCACAACGCTGATGATCGAGGTCGGCTTGGCCCGTGCCAGGTCACCTACCGGGTTGCTGGGGATGAACGACAGCAGCAGTTGCGGAATGTTGAGGTCGGCGACCTTGCCGGCGTAGTCGCTGTGGATAACCTGCATGCGCGCGCTTTCCTGGGCGCCGGCCACCAGGCCTTCGGCGCTGAGGCCGAACAGGTTGGTCAGGACGATGCCGATCAACGCAGCGATGGCGGTAGTCAGCAGCAGGGTGCCGATGCTCAGCACACTGATGCGGCCCAACGACGAGGCATTGTGCAGGCGCGCCACTGCACTGAGGATCGAGGCGAAGATCAGCGGCATGACGATCATCTGCAGCAAGCCGACGTAGCCGTTGCCGACCAGGTCGAGCCAGGCGATGGTGGCCTTGAGCACAGGGTGGCCCGCGCCATAGACGGTATGCAGGATCAGGCCGAACACCACGCCCAGCACCAGGCCCAGCAATACCTTCTTGGCCAGGCTCCAGTCGGTGCGGCGGGTTTGTGCCAGGCCCAGCAACAGGGCCAGGAACGCCAGCAGGTTAAGGGACAGCGGCAGGTTCATTGAAGCTCCAGCAGAAAAAAGCAGAAGAGGCATCGCCCCTGTGAGCGATTGCGAACGGAAATGCTAACAGCCTGAAAACAAACGAATTTATACCCAAATGGAATGTATATAGTCGTTTATGGAATAACGATGTGTCGCGGATTGCAATGAACGCGGCGTTTGCAACTGCATGGAGGTCGTTATCGAGGGCTGCCAGCGGAGGGTGTTGCACTAGCGTTTCTGGGTCATTTCAGGAGATTCGTACATGAAGTTTGCTCCGAAAGCCGTCGCCGTCGGCCTGTCCCTGTTGTTCAGTATCGAAACCTTCGCCACCGAGCTCAAACACTGGCCCGCCGAGGCGGCCAAGCAGCTCGACAGCATGATCGCCGCCAATGCCAACAAGGGTAACTACGCGGTGTTCGACATGGACAACACCAGCTACCGCTACGATCTTGAAGAGGCCTTGCTGCCTTTCATGGAAAACAAGGGCCTGTTGAGCCGTGACAAGCTCGACCCGTCGTTGAAGCTGATGCCGTTCAAGGACACCGCCGAACATAAGGAAAGCCTGTTCAGTTACTACTACCGTCTGTGCGAAGTCGATGACATGGTCTGCTACCCGTGGGTGGCCCAGGTGTTCTCCGGCTTTACCCTACAGGAGCTGAAAGTGCAGGTGGATGAGCTGATGGCCTCCGGCAAGCCGATCCCCAGCACCTATTACGAAGGCGATCAGGTCAAGACCATCGAGGTACAGCCCCCCAAGGTCTTCCAGGGCCAGGCTGAGCTGTACAACAAGCTCATGGAGAACGGTATCGAGGTCTATGTGATTTCCGCGGCCTCAGAGGAACTGGTGCGCATGGTCGCGTCGGACCCCAAGTACGGCTACAACGTGAAGCCGCAGAACGTGATTGGCGTCAGCCTGTTGCTGAAGGACCGTGCCAGCGGCCAGTTGACCACCGCACGCAAGCAGATCAGCGCCGGGCACTATGATGCCAAGGCCAACCTGGGGCTGGAGCTGACCCCGTACCTGTGGACTCCGGCCACCTGGATGGCTGGCAAGCAGGCGGCGATCCTCACCTATATCGATGAGTGGAAAAAGCCGGTGCTGGTCGGCGGCGATACGCCGACCAGTGATGGCTACATGCAATTCCATGGCGTGGATGTGGGCAAGGGCGGCATCCACCTGTGGATAAATCGCAAGGCCAAGTACATGGACCAGATGAACGGGATGATTGCCAGGAATGCAGCGGCGCAGGCCAAGGAAGGGCTGCCGGTGACAGCGGACAAGAACTGGGTGATCGTGACACCGGAGCAGATCCAGTAACGAGGCCTGTCAGCCGTTGCGGCCCACGATGAGAGTCCGGGCCGCTTCCTGATCGATGTTCTGTGCCAACAAGGTCACTGCTTCAATGGCGCTTGCACGGACGCTGGCCCCCACCGGGCCAAGCGTCTGTTCGACCACGACACTGTGCACCTGGTTAATCCCGACGAAGCGGAACCACGTATCGATGAAGGGTTTTTCCAGTCCAAAAGCCTGGTCGGGTGTCTGTGAGTCAGAGCCGTAACCAAGTCCACGGGAGTAGATTGCAACAGCTCGACGTCCGCCCAGCATGCCATTCAACCCTTGCTCATCGAAGGTGAACAGGACGCCTTTGTGCGAAATTGCGTCGATCAGATGCTTGAGCTTGTACGGGATGCCGAAATTCCACAGCGGTACGCTGAACACCAAGGTATCAGCCCGGTGGAACCGTTCAGCGAGTGCCTTGATCTGCCCCCATGCTGCAGCCTGGGCGGTTGACAGTGGGGCATCGGCAAGCCCTGCGTACTTTGCCGCGAGCAAAGCACCATCCACTTCGGGGAGCTCGCATTCCCAAGGGTCAAGGCAGTCAATCTCCACGGCTTTGCGCTCGGCCAATGCCGTCAGGAACACTTCTGCAATCTGAGTGGAAACGGACCGCTCTCCTCTCGGTGAGGCACAAAGATACAAGATACGTTCAACCATTGGGCTTCTCCTTGGCAGCGTTGGTGACACTTCCCCTGGCGTTCGACTGCACAGGTGCTTGGCGCAAAGTCTGATTCAGAATGAATGTTTATAGAAATTACGTATGCTCTGCATATTGAGTGAGATAGGTGATTAATCTGTGTTCGATACTGTGCTTTTGCGTAGCTTGCTTGCCGTTGCCGACAACGGTGGTTTCACGCGCGCGGCGCAGAGGCTGCATCTAACGCAGTCGGCGATCAGCGCTCACATCAGGCGGCTTGAGAGCGAAGCTGGGCAAAAATTGCTGGAGCGCACGACCCGTTCGGTCAGCCTGACGCCGGCAGGTGCTCGCCTGGCGGGGTATGCCCGCACGATTCTGGCGCTGCATGATGATGCTCGCGCGAGCCTTGGCGCAGGCCGTCGGGTGTCAGGTACAGTGTTTGTCGGGTTGAGCGAGGAGGTGGTGAAACCGCCCATCATCGACTGTCTGCGTCGATTCTCGGTGACACATCCCGATGCAGAGATCTCCCTGAAAGTCGGCCTGACCGGTGATCTGCTTGCCCTTCTGCAATCGGGTGGGCTCGATATCGTATTGGGAAGCAGTTGCGGCGATGAGGACCGAGGCGAACTGCTTTGGTCCGAGCCTTTGGTCTGGGCGACAGGGCCGGTTGCAGTGAACCCCGATGATGCAACTGCCCCGATACCCTTGGCGGTGTTTTCCGATCAATGCCCATATCGTGCTGCAGCCATCGAAGCCCTGGCGCGTGCGGGGCGACAATGGCGGATCGTTTGCCAGAGCCCAAGTGCCGGTGGGCTGATGACCGCTGTCAGCGGTGGGCTGGGTGTAACGCCAATCACCCGATCGTCTGCACTGGCTTCAGGTTTACAGGAAGTGCCAACGTTGCCCCCCCTTCCTCATGCGCAGTTCATTTTGACATCGACAGCGAAGCCGAAGCGTTCAGTTGCTCTGTTGCTGGCGCAATTGCGCCAATGCGCTGCGCGGGGTGAGCTTTGATCGAGCATTTTTCATAGCCATGAAAAAACCGGCGCACAAGGCGCCGGCTTTTCAAACGCCAGGAAGCCTTACAGCCCTTCCAGCATCGCCTTGTTACGCACAGCACCCTTGTCGGCACTGGTCGCCAGCAGGGCGTAGGCCTTCAGCGCGGTGGTCACCTTGCGTGGGCGTACTTCAGCCGGTTTCCAGCCTTTCTTGTCCTGTTCGACACGGCGCTCAGCCAGCTCTTCATCGCTGACCTGCAGGTTGATCGAACGATTCGGGATGTCGATCAGCACCTTGTCGCCGTCGCGCACCAGGCCGATTGCACCGCCAGCGGCGGCTTCCGGCGAGGCGTGGCCGATCGACAGGCCCGAGGTGCCGCCCGAGAAGCGGCCGTCGGTGAGCAGGGCGCAAGCCTTGCCCAGGCCCTTGGACTTCAGGTACGAGGTCGGGTACAGCATTTCCTGCATGCCCGGGCCACCTTTCGGGCCTTCGT
Source organism: Pseudomonas sp. M2(2023) (assembly GCF_030263955.1). Classification (NCBI taxonomy): domain Bacteria; kingdom Pseudomonadati; phylum Pseudomonadota; class Gammaproteobacteria; order Pseudomonadales; family Pseudomonadaceae; genus Pseudomonas; species Pseudomonas sp. M2(2023). Next base: position 5,320,113 of record NZ_CP127114.1, on the reverse strand, counting down.
AGCGGATGATCACGATGTCGCCGGCCTTCACTTCGTCGGCGAGGATGCCGCGTACGGCGCTGTCCTGGCTCTCGAAGATCTTCGCGGTGCCTTCGAACACCAGGATCGACTCGTCGACACCGGCGGTTTTCACCACGCAGCCATCCAGCGCGATGTTACCGTACAGCACGGCCAGGCCGCCTTCCTGCGAATAGGCGTGCTCGACACTGCGGATGCAGCCTTCGGCACGATCCAGGTCCAGGCTCGGCCAGCGGGTCGACTGGCTGAATGCCGTCTGGGTCGGAATGCCGGCAGGGCCAGCCTTGAAGAAGGTGTGCACGGCTTCGTCATCGGTCTGGGTGATGTCCCACTTGGCGATGGCTTCTTCCATGCTACGGCTGTGCACGGTCGGCAGGTCGGTGTGCAGCAGGCCGCCACGGGCCAGCGAGCCGAGGATACTGAAGATGCCGCCGGCACGGTGCACGTCTTCCATGTGATATTTCTGAATGTTCGGCGCAACCTTGCACAGCTGCGGCACCTTGCGCGACAGGCGGTCGATGTCACGCAGGTCGAACGCCACCTCGGCTTCCTGGGCGGCAGCCAGCAGGTGCAGGATGGTGTTGGTCGAGCCGCCCATGGCGATGTCGAGCATCATGGCGTTCTCGAACGCCTTGAAGTTAGCGATGTTGCGCGGCAGTACCGACTCATCGTTCTCGCCGTAGTAGCGCTTGCACAGCTCGACGATGGTGCGGCCGGCAGTGAGGAACAACTGCTCGCGGTCGGCGTGGGTGGCCAGGGTCGAACCGTTGCCCGGCAGGGCCAGGCCCAGGGCTTCGGTCAGGCAGTTCATCGAGTTGGCGGTGAACATGCCGGAGCACGAACCGCAGGTAGGGCAGGCGCTGCGCTCGTATTCGGCGACTTTTTCGTCGGAAGCCGAGGAGTCGGCGGCAATGACCATGGCGTCGACCAGGTCCAGGCCGTGGCTGGCCAGCTTGGTCTTGCCGGCTTCCATCGGGCCGCCGGAGACGAAGATTACCGGGATGTTCAGGCGCAGGGCGGCCATCAGCATGCCGGGGGTGATCTTGTCGCAGTTGGAGATGCACACGATGGCGTCGGCGCAATGGGCGTTGACCATGTACTCCACGGCGTCGGCGATGATCTCGCGGCTTGGCAGCGAGTAGAGCATGCCGTCGTGGCCCATGGCGATGCCGTCATCGACCGCGATGGTGTTGAATTCCTTGGCCACGCCACCGGCGCGTTCGATTTCGCGGGCGACCAGCTGGCCCAGGTCCTTCAGGTGCACGTGGCCCGGGACGAACTGGGTGAACGAGTTGGCGATGGCGATGATCGGTTTCTTGAAATCTTCGTCCTTCATCCCGGTGGCGCGCCACAGGGCACGGGCGCCGGCCATGTTGCGGCCTTGGGTGGAAGTCTTGGAACGATAATCAGGCATGAAACACTCCTGGCGGCTTAATCAGGTCACAAAAAGGGGAGTGAGCTTCTCTTGTCCTTTGTACCGCAGGCCGGTTGCCACTGGCACGGATGGGGCCGAAGACCGCGCGGGATCGCCGCGTGCTTGGGCAGAGCTCATAAACCCGCCGGGGATGACTGGCGATGAATAGGCCGATTCTACACCGCTGGCGCGGCGAGGGAATGCAGATGTGGATAGCTGGCGGGGAGATTGCAGCAGGAAAGGGCCGCTTGGCGGCCCTTTTTAGCGGATATCAGCTGTTTGGCAGCAACCGGCAGGTGATGCTCTTGATGTAGCGGGTTTCGGCGATGGCCGGGTGCACCGGGTGGTCGGGGCCTTGGCCGCCGCGTTCGAGCAACTGCAGGTTGCGGTCCAGGTGACGGGCGCTGGTCAGCAGGATGTTGTGCAGGTCGTCCTCGGGCAGGTGCATCGAGCACGAGGCGCTGACCAGGATGCCATCCTTGGTCAGCATGCGCATGGCCTGCTCGTTCAGGCGGCGGTAGGCCGCTTCGCCGTTCTTCAGGTCTTTCTTGCGCTTGATGAAGGCGGGTGGGTCGGCAATGATCACGTCGAAGCGCTCTTCGGCGGCCTTCAGTTCGCGCAGCGCCTCGAACACATCGCCTTCGATGCAGGTCAGTTTCTCGCTGATGCCGTTCAGGGCGGCGTTACGCTCGACGCCGTCCAGGGCAAAGCCCGAGGCATCGACGCAGAACACTTCGCTGGCGCCGAAGGCACCGGCCTGCACGCCCCAGCCACCGATGTAGCTGAACAGGTCGAGCACGCGCTTGCCTTTCACGTACGGCGCCAGGCGTGCACGGTTCATGCGGTGGTCGTAGAACCAGCCGGTCTTCTGGCCTTCGCGTACCGGGGCTTCGAACTTGACGCCGTTTTCTTCCAGCGGCACCCAGTCCGGCACCTCGCCATAGACGGTTTCGACATAGCGCTGCAGGCCTTCGGCATCTCGCGCGGAGGAGTCGTTCTTGAACAGGATGCCGCTTGGCTTGAGCACCTGTACCAGGGCTGCAATCACGTCGTCCTTATGTGCTTCCATGGTGGCGGAGGCCAATTGCACTACGAGGATGTCGAAGAAGCGGTCGACAACCAGGCCTGGCAACAGGTCGGAATCGCCATAGACCAGGCGGTAGCACGGTTGGTCGAACAGGCGCTGACGCAGCGACAGGGCGACGTTCAGGCGGTGCACCAGCAGCGACTTGTCCAGCGGCAGCTTGGCGTCGCGCGACAGCAGGCGGGCGCAGATCAGATTGTTCGGGCTCAGTGCGACGATGCCTAGCGGCTTGCCGTTGGCTGCCTCGAGAACAGCCTGCTGGCCGGCCTGGAAGCCTTGCAGCGGGGTCGCACTGACGTCGACTTCGTTGCTGTAGACCCACAGGTGGCCGGCGCGCAGGCGGCGGTCGGCATTGGCTTTGAGGCGTAGGCTGGGCAGGGACATGACGTCGCTCCGGGAAAAAAGAGCGGGATTATAGCCTGTTGCCGGGCCGCATGCCCGTTGTGGGAGCGGCCTTGTGTCGCGAAAGGGCTGCGCAGCAGCCCCAGGGTTTCAGCAGCGCTGCATTGATTGCCGGGGCCGCTTTGCGGCCCTTTCGCGACACAAGGCCGCTCCTACAGGTCTCGCGTAGGCCATGAGATGACGTCAGGCTGCCAATGCCTTGATCAACTGCCGGTTGAACGCCGGAATGTCATCGGGCTGGCGGCTTGTGATCAGGTTGCCATCGACCACCACTTCTTCATCCACCCAGTCTCCGCCGGCATTGCGGATGTCGTCCTGCAGGGTTTTGTAGCTGGTCAGCCGCCTGCCCTTGGCCAACCCGCAGGACACCAGCAACCAGCCACCATGACAGATCACCGCCAGCGGCTTGCCAGCCGAATCGTGGCTTTTCACCAGTTTCTGCGCAGCGGGAATCAACCGAATCGTGTCAGAGTTTTGCACGCCACCGGGCAGCACCAGAGCATCGTAGAGATCCAGGTGGGCGCTTTCGAAGGTTGCGTCCACGGCGAATGCGTCAGCCGGCTGGTCGTGGTTCCAGCCGCGTACCGTTCCCTCTTTGTCGCTGAGGATGTCCACCACCGCGCCGCTCTGTTCCAGGGCCTCGCGAGGGCCTGTCAGCTCCACTTGCTCGAAGCCGTCGGTGACCAGGAAAGCCACTCGCTTGCCGTTCAGTTCTGCACTCATGGGCCTTGCTCCTTTCCTTGATGAATATGAGAGAGAGGCCCGCATGGATAGAGTAAAGTTCCGGCGCAACGATTCAGTGGTTGGTCCATTTCCGGTCTGGAGGGTTAGAATCGCCGGTCCCAAACGAGTGTGCACGTATGTCCCAAGAACTCAGCGCCGAACAGATCCAGCAAGCCTTGCAAGGCATCACCATCCCGCCGCAACCGCAGATAATGGTCGACCTGCAATTCGAGCAGTACATGCCTGACCCGGACCTGGAAACCATCGCCAAGCTGATTTCCCAGGACCCGGGCCTCTCGGGCGCCTTGCTCAAGCTGGTCAATTCCCCGCATTTCGGCCTTTCCAACAAGATCGGTTCGATCCAGCGCGCGGTGAACCTGCTGGGCAGCCGTTCGATCATCAACCTGATCAACGCCCAGTCGATCAAGGGTGAAATGACCGACGAGACCATCGTTACCCTCAACCGCTTCTGGGACACTGCCCAGGACGTGGCGATGACCTGCCTCACTCTGGCCAAGCGCACCGGCATCCAGGCGGCAGACGAGGCCTATACCCTGGGCCTGTTCCATGACTGTGGCGTGCCGCTGATGCTCAAGCGCTTCCCCAACTATATGGATGTGCTGGAGGACGCCTATGCCAAGGCCGACGAGGAAACCCGCGTGGTCGACACCGAAAACCGCGTGTTCAACACCAATCATTCGGTGGTCGGCTATTTCACGGCCAAGTCCTGGCGCCTGCCCGAGCACCTCAGCGCGGCCATTGCCAACCACCACAACGCCCTGGCGGTGTTCCGCGACGAGAGCGCGCGCAATACCCAGAGCCAACTGAAAAACCTGCTGGCAGTGCTGAAGATGGCCGAGCACATCTGCGCATCGTACCGGGTGCTGGGCAGCCAGGCCGTGGACCACGAATGGAGTGTGGTTGGCCCGCTGGTGCTCGATTACATTGGTTTGTCGGAATACGATTTCGAGAACCTCAAGCAGAACATTCGCGAGATGGGCGGGCACTGACACATGCCGGAATTGCCAGAAGTAGAAACCACCCGGCGCGGTATTGCGCCCCATCTGGAAGGCCAGCGCGTCAGCCGGGTGGTGGTACGTGACCGGCGCCTGCGCTGGCCGATTCCGGAAGACCTGGATGTGCGCCTGTCGGGGCAGCGCATCGTCAGTGTCGAGCGGCGCGCCAAGTATCTGTTGATCAATGCCGAGGTCGGCACCCTGATCAGTCACCTGGGCATGTCGGGCAACCTGCGCCTGGTCGAACTGGGCTTGCCGGCGGCCAAGCATGAGCATGTGGATATCGAGCTTGAGTCGGGGTTGATGCTGCGCTACACCGACCCGCGCCGCTTTGGCGCGATGCTGTGGAGCCTGGACCCGCTCAATCACGAACTGCTGCTGCGCCTGGGGCCTGAACCGCTGACCGACCTGTTCGACGGCGAGCGACTGTTCCAGTTGTCCCGTGGGCGGTCGATGGCGGTCAAGCCATTCATCATGGATAACGCGGTAGTGGTGGGGGTGGGCAACATTTACGCCACCGAGGCGCTGTTTGCCGCTGGCATCGACCCCCGTCGGGAAGCGGGCGGGATTTCCCGGGCGCGCTACTTGAAGCTGGCGATCGAGATCAAGCGTGTGCTGGCGGCGGCGATCGAACAGGGCGGCACCACGCTACGCGACTTCATCGGTGGTGATGGGCAGCCGGGGTACTTCCAGCAGGAATTGTTCGTGTACGGGCGGGGCGGGCAGCCGTGCAAGGTGTGTGGCACGGAGTTGCGCGAGGTGAAGCTGGGGCAGAGGGCGAGTGTGTATTGCCCGCGTTGCCAGCGCTGAGGCAAGTTACGCGGAACCCCTTGTGGGAGCGGCCTTGCGTCGCGAAAGGGCCGCACAGCGGCCCCGGCAGTTTCTGCTGCGAAGCTGAAATCCTGGGGCCGCTTCGCGCCCCATCGCGACGCAAGGCCGCTCCCACACAGGGACCGCGTGGAGGCGTTCAGGCAGCGATCAGGCCTTGCCAGTAATCCGGCGGTACTTGGCCATCAGCTCTTCTTCGGTTTCCGGGTGCGCTTCATCCAGCGGGATGCAGTCGACCGGGCAGACCTGCTGGCATTGCGGCTCGTCGTAATGGCCTACACACTGGGTGCACAGGTTAGGGTCGATCACGTAGATCTCTTCGCCTTGGGAGATGGCCTCGTTCGGGCACTCGGGTTCGCAGACGTCGCAGTTGATGCAATCGTCGGTGATGATCAGGGACATGGGGACTCCGGCCGGGGCTCCGCGCCCGGGCATGTTCAACGCAGTGGGCACAATTGTGCCGCATTCGCGCCCGCAGTGCACGCGGGCGCGATGATCAGCCGCTAAAGGTCATTTCTTGAAGCGTTCGGTCAGCGCATCGGCCACCACTGGGTGGACGAACTTGCTGATATCACCACCCAGCGCGGCAATTTCCCGGACCAGGGTCGAGGAAATGAACGAATAACGCTCCGAAGGCGTGAGGAACAGACTCTCGACGTCGGGGGCCAGTTGCCGGTTCATGTTCGCCAACTGAAACTCGTACTCGAAGTCGGACACCGCACGCAGGCCACGCAGGAAGACGTTGGCGCCCTGCTCCTTGGCGAAATGCGCCAGCAGGGAGGAGAAGCCGATGACTTCGACATTGGGCAGGTGCTTGGTGACCTCACGGGCGAGCTCCACCCGTTGTTCCAGCGGGAACAGCGGGTTTTTCTTCGGGCTGGCCGCCACCGCGATGATCACGTGGTCGAACAGCCGCGAGGCGCGCTCGACCAGGTCGCCATGGCCTTTGGTAATGGGGTCGAAAGTACCCGGGTACAACACTCGGTTCATCGCGTCATCCTGGCTGGAGTGCGTGGGGGAGTCGGATGGTAGCGCAGCGACGGCGCCCCGGCCAAGTCATGCGGCCGGCTGACGGCACTATAGACAGGGGGCCTGTTCCTTGTCATGCACTGTGTGCCAGGCGGGCGACCAGTGCTTCGGTGAGCCTGGCACTGATGGCATACACCGACAGTTGCGGGTTGGCGCCGATACTGGTGGGGAACAGCGAGCCGTCGTGAACCGACAGGTTTTCCAGCTGGTGATGGCGGCCAAGGCTGTCGCATACCGCCTGGCGCGGGTCGTCGCCGAGGGCGCAGCCACCCATCACGTGAGCGCTGCCCAGGCGTGTGCGGAACGGCTCCAGGCGCAACCGGTCGATCATGGCCAAGGCCTGCGCCAGGTTGGACGCGGCGCTGGCATCGCTGTGCACGGGGGTGACCTGGGTGGCGCCGGCGGCGAACTGGATCTGCGCCATGCTGCGGTAGGCGCGGCGCAGCCCGTCGCGCAGGTAGTCGGTGATCGGGTAATCGAGCACCGGTGAGCCATCGCCGCGCAGCTCCACGGCCCCGCCCTGGCTTTGCGGGTGGAAGCCGTCACGCAGCAGCGCCAGCATCACGTGGGTATGTGGCAGCGCGGCCATGCGCTGGGCATTCTCGTGGCCATGCCCGCCCAGCAGCGTGGTGGCCAGGGCCGGGTGCAGCGGTGGCACCTCCAGCTTGTAGCCAATCGGGCCATCGTTGCCGCCTTGCCATTGGAAGTGGTCGCTGTAGATGGACTGCGGAGCGCCGTAGTAGGGGTCGATACGATCGTTGAAGCGTGCTGCGCTGAAGTTGACCAGGTGCAGGAAGGTACGTTTGCCCAGGCGGCCATGCGGGTCGGGCGCGTCGGAACGCAGCAGCAGGGCCGGGCTGTTGATGCCACCACCGGCAAGGATGTAGTGACGCGCGCGAACGCGGATCTGCCGGCCTGTGGTGTGTATGCCCTGGCTATCCAGCGCCTGGCATGACAGGCCCTGGATGCGCTCGCCGTTGTGTTCGAAGCGCTCGGCCCGAGCCAGGTACAGCAGCTCGCCGCCTTGTTCGAGGGTGGCGGGAATACGCGTGACCAGCATCGACTGCTTGGCATTCACCGGGCAACCCATGCCGCAGTAGCCTAGGTTCCAGCAGCCGCGCACGTTGCGCGGGATCACCGCCCAGCGGTAGCCCAGCTGTTCGCAGCCACGGCGCAGCACTTCGTTGTTGGCGTTCGGTGGCAGGGCCCAAGGGGTGATGCCCAGCTCTTGCTCGATGCGCTCGAACCAGGGGCGCATCTGCTCCTCGCCCAGGCCGCTCACCTTGTGGGCTGCGGCCCAGTGGGCCAGGGTCTGTGGCGGCGTGCGAAAGCTGGAGGTCCAGTTGACCAGCGTGGTGCCGCCCACGGCGCGGCCCTGGAGGATGGTGATGGCGCCGTCCTTGCTCATGCGGCCCAGGCCTTCCTGGTACAGGCTGGCATAGGCTTCGTTTTCCAGCAGGTGGAAATCGCTGCTGGTCTTCAGTGGGCCTTCTTCGATCAGCAGCACCTTGAAGCCGGCAGTGCTGAGCATTTGCGCGCTGGTAGCGCCACCGGCACCGCTGCCGATCACGGCAACGTCGGCTTCCAGCGTGAGGTCGTGCTCCAGGCGCGAGGCGTCGTGGGTGATCCAGCCGCTTTCCAGGCCTTGGCGAAACGGGTCGGGTACAGGCATTGGCGCTGCTCTTGTTGTTTTCAGATTTTCGGTGGCCCGGGGTAGCCGCAGGCGGCCCAGGATTCGGGGCGTTCGTACCAGGCCATCTGCAGCAACTGCAGCAGCGAGGCGTGGCCCATGCGCAGCAGGTTCAGCGAGCTGTCCTGCCAACGTTTCAGGAAGGCCGTGACCTGCGCGGCGCTGGCTTGCTCCCAGGCGCCCCAGACCCCGGTCAGTGGGCCGCGGGTGAGCGGCAGGTTGAGCACGTCGAACAACTGCCGGGTGAGTTTGAGTATTTCCGGCGACAGCGCCGCCAGTTTGTGGTCGAGGCTATGCAGCACCAGTGTCTCGGCGGCCTGGGTGCCGGCCAGTACCACCGGGATCAGCGCGCGCAGCAGCGGCAGGTCGTCGTCGCGCAGTACCTGGTAACCCGTTGCGGCTGTCTGTGCGCTGCAGCCGACCAGGCTGGTACCCGCCAGAAAGACGCTGGCGCCAAGGCTGAAGCGCAGCAGTTCGCGGCGGTGCATGGGCTCGCCCTCAGCGGATGAAAAGCTTGAAGACCAGGCGCTGCAAGGCTTTGCCATAAGGCGGGTAGATCAGCCGGGCAGCGTTGAAGCGTTGCTTGGCCAGCACCGCCTTGGCCTTGCTGAAGGTCAGGAAGCCGTCGTGGCCATGGTAATGGCCCATGCCTGAAGGGCCGATGCCGCCGAACGGCAAGTCATCCTGGGCCACGTGCAGCAGGGTGTCGTTCAGGCACACTCCGCCGGAGTGGGTGTGGCGCAGCACCTGCTCCTGGGCTGCGCGGTCATAGCCGAAGTAGTAAAGCGCCAGCGGGCGCGGGCGCTGGTTGATGTAGGCCAGTGCCTGCTCGAGGCTGTCGTAGGGCACCAGCGGCAGCAATGGGCCGAAGATTTCGTCCTGCATCACCTGCATGCCGTCGTTCACCCCCAGTAGCAGGTGGGGTGGCAGGCGCCGGCCCTGGCGGGCTTCACCGGGGTACAGGTCGAGTACCTGCGCACCTTTGGCGTGGGCATCGTCCAGTAGATGCTGCAAGCGCTGCAGCTGGCGCTGGTTGATGATGGCGGTGTAGTCGGGGTTGCCGGCGATGCGCGGGTACAGCCGGCGTACGGCACGCTGGTAGGCATCGCTGAAGGCATCCAGGCGCTCGCGTGGCACCAGCACGTAGTCGGGGGCGACGCAGGTCTGGCCGGCATTGAGGGTCTTGCCGAAGGCGATGCGCTCGGCGGCGCTGTCCAGCGGTACGTCGGCAGAGACTATGGCCGGCGACTTGCCGCCCAGTTCTAGGGTGACGGGGGTCAGGTTGTGCGCCGCAGCCAGCATTACCTGGCGCCCCACGCTGGTGGCGCCGGTGAACAGCAGGTGATCGAACGGCAGGCGGGCAAAGGCCTGGCCTACCTCGACTTCGCCGAGCACCACGCTGACCAGATCGGTGGGGAACACCTGCTCCAGCAGTTGCTTGAGCGCCTGGCCAGTGGCAGGCGTGGCTTCGCTGAGCTTGAGCATGACCCGGTTGCCGGCGGCCAGGGCACAGGTCAGTGGGCCGATGGCAAGGAACAGCGGGTAGTTCCACGGCACGATGATGCCGACCACGCCCAGGGGTTGGTAGCGCACCTGCGCGCTGGCCGGCTGGAAGGCCAGGCCGACCTTGCGCCGGCTGGCGCGCATCCAGCGCTGCAGGTGCTTTTCGGCGTGACGCAGGCCTTGCACCGAGGGCAGCAGCTCGGCCAGCAGGGTCTCGTCGGCGCTGCGCCCCTCAAAGTCCTGGCCGATTGCCTCGATCAGTTCGGCCTGGCCGGCCAGCAAGGCTTCCCGCAGGCTTTTCAGCCATTGGCGCCGCTGCGCCGCCGCTGGCGATGAGTTGCCGGCAAAAGCCTGGCGCTGGGTGGCGAACGTCGCCGCAAGGTCGAGGTCGGATTGCACAGGGGGCAAGGCACTGGGCGAGTTCATGGCGGCGTCGAGTCCGGGGAGGGAATCCCTAGAGCCTATACTCTAATTTGTACGATGGTGCGAATTTTTCCGCGTTGTCGAGCGGTGCATTCCATTGCCAATACGCCGTAAGATGACCCTTTGATGAAGGCCCGCAGACTGGGAGCTGAGCATGGCCCCGCGCATGAAGACCCGAGAGCGCATCGTGCAGAACAGCCTCGAGCTGTTCAACCAGCAGGGCGAACGCAGCGTCAGTACCAACCACATTGCCGCGCACATGGAAATTTCGCCCGGCAACCTGTATTACCACTTCCCCAACAAGCAGGCGATCATCGCTTTGCTGTTCAGTCAGTACGAAGAACTGGTGGACAGCTTCCTGCGCCCGCCGCAAGGCCGTGCGGCGACCGTGGAGGACAAGCGCTTCTACCTGAAGGCGCTGTTGGCGGCGATGTGGAACTACCGTTTTCTGCATCGTGATCTGGAACACCTGCTGGACAGCGACCCGGAGCTGGCCGCACGTTATCGGCGCTTTTCCGAACGATGCCTGCGTCAGGGCCAGGCGATCTACCGCGGTTTCGTCGAGGCGGGCATCCTGGCCATGACACAAGCCCAGATCGAATCGCTGACCATCAATGCCTGGATCGTATTGACGTCCTGGGTACGTTTTCTCAGCACCACGCGGGAACATTCCGCGCATCTGGGTGAAGAAGCCTTCAAGCGCGGCGTCTACCAGGTACTGGTGCTGGAGCTCGGTTTCGTCACCGACAACGCCCGCAATGCGGTGGACGCCCTTTGCCAGGAATTCCATGTACCGTTCAACCAGGCCCTGGAGCACTAACCCAGGGCCTCAGTGTTATCGATAGTGCCTTCGATCAGGAGATTGTCATGCCCCTTGCGCAATTGATCACCCCGCAGCAGTTGGCCGAGCGTCTGGGCTCGCCCAAGTTGGTGATCCTCGACTGCCGCTTTGCCCTCGAGGATGTGGACTATGGCCAACGCAGCTATGCCCAGGGGCATATTGCCGGAGCGCATTTTGCTGACCTGGAGCGTGACCTCAGCGGGCCTGTGAGCAAGGGACGCACCGGGCGCCACCCATTGCCGGATGCGCGCCGGTTGGTCGAGCGCCTGCGTGAGTGGGGCCTGGACGATGACAGCGAGGTGGTGCTGTACGACGACGGCCCTGGCGCTTTTGCCGCCCGTGCCTGGTGGCTGCTGGCCTGGCTGGGCAAGCGCAGCGGTGTAGCGATCCTCGATGGTGGCCTGAAGGCCTGGCATGCGGCGCACCTGCCGCTCAGCCTGGACCCGCCGCTCAAGCGGGAAGGCACCTTCAACGGTGAGCCGGACGGCAAGCTGCTGATTGATGCCGAGCACCTGGCCAAGCGTCTGGGTAACCCAGACCTGACCTTGATCGATGCGCGTGCCTTGCCGCGCTTCCGTGGCGAAGTGGAACCGATCGACCCGGTTGCGGGACATATTCCGGGGGCGCAGTGCGCGGCGTTTACCGACAACCTTGGGGCTGATGGGCGTTTTCTGCCTTCGGACCAGCTAAAACAGCGCTTTGCTGAAAAGCTCGCCGGGCGTGCACCGGAGCAGTTGGTGGCGTATTGCGGGTCGGGGGTGACGGCGTGTCATAACCTTTTCGCCTTGGCGTTGGCGGGATATCCACTGGGCAAGCTGTATGCCGGGTCGTGGAGCGAGTGGATCAACGATCCGCAGCATGGCGTAGCCACTGGCGAGTAAGCAGGCCCGGCCTCATCGCCGGCAAGCCAGCTCCCGCAGGTACATCACTACCCATCGGGCCTGTGCCACACCTGTGGGAACTGGCTTGCCGGCGATTAGGTCGGTACTGCCAATGAAAACTGCAGCTCCTATTGGCCTTCCACCAACCACTGTGGAATCCGCCGCTCCAGGTAATACCCCGGGTTACGCAGGCTGCCATCGACAAACCCCACATGGCCGCCGCGGCTGTGCAGTTCGAAGCGGGTCTGCGGCGCCAGTTCGCGGGCCGTTGGCAGGCTGTGGCCGGAGACGAAAGGGTCATCGCTGGAATGGATGATCAGCGTCGGCGTGCGGTTCTGGCCGAGGAAGAAATGGCTCGATGAGCGGCGGTAGTAGTCGTGCGCATCGCGAAAACCGTTCAGCGGTGCGGTGACCTTGCCGTCGAATTCCCAGAACGTGCGCAGGTTGACCAGCGGCCCCAGCCGTTGCAGCGTCGCTAGCCGTTCATGCTGGCCCTTGTCGTGGAAGTGCCGCTGCTTGAGCTGAACATAAGCCAGCATCTCGCGCATGAAATGCGCCTGGTACACCTTTGAAAAGCCCTGGCCGATGCGGTCGGCGCAGTGATCCAGGCGAAACGGCACCGACACTGCCACCGCAGCCTGCAACTGGCTGGCGACACCGCTTTCGCCAAGGTATTTCAGCAGCACATTGCCCCCTAGCGAATAACCCACCGCATACAACGGCGCCAACGGGCGCTGGGCGCGCAGGTGGCTGACGATTTCGGCCAGGTCTTCGCTGGCACCGGAATGGTAGCTGCGTGGCAGCAGGTTGGGCTCGCCCGAGCAACCGCGCCAGTTCACCGCCACGCTGGCCCAGCCGCGGCCGTGCAGCGCTTGCTGCAAACCTTTGACGTAGGGCGAGTGGGAGGAGCCGGTCAAACCGTGCAGGACCAGCACCAACGGCGCGTGGGGCTGGTGCGGGCCGTGCCAGTCCAGGTCGATGAAGTCGCCATCGGCCAGCCATAGCCGCTCGCGGTTGCGCTGCAGTTCAGGCAGCTTGCGCCACAGTGGCCCCCACAGAGTTTGCAGGTGGGGGTTGGACAGGCCGATGGCCGGGCGGAATGTGGCGCTGGGGCTGGGCATGCTAGGCGACTCGTGATGTGCCTGCCTAGAGTGCCATGAAACAACGCCACTGTACCTGCGCTATTGGTCGGTGGCTGGCAGCGGTTGCTGGTCGACACGTGGGCCGACACTGACCAGTACCTCGCAGTTCAAGTCGAGACGGTCTTGCATCGCCGCGCAGATATCTGCCGGGCTCAGCCTACCGATGCGCTCGATGTAGCTGTTCAGGTGGTCTGCAGGCTGATGTTGGTGGGTTATCTCCGTCAGCAATGCTGCCAGGCTGTTGTTTTGCGCCACACCACGCAGTAATTGCCCGGCCAGCTGTTTGCACGCCAGCTGCAGTTCGGCCTTGGTTGGCCCTTGCTCGATGAAATCGCACAGCAAGGTTGCTACCAGTTCCTGCGAGCATTGCACGTACCGTGGCGCGATGTCCCACTCTATGGTGAACAGCCCGCCGGCACTCAACGGCGAAGCGCGGCTGTAGATGCCGTAGGTCAACCCGCGACGTTGGCGCAGTTCCACCATCAGGCGCGATTCAAGGCCTGAAGCCAACACTTCACTGGCTAGCACAATGGCTGGGAAATCCGGGTCATTGGCGGGAACGTTCATGGGCAATGCCAGCAGCACTGCGCTGCTGTTGCCGGGCTGTTCGACGTTGATGGTTGCATGGGTAGCTTCCGGAACGGCTGGCAGGTCAGCGGCGGACCAGCCTTGCGGCAGGGCTTGGCTGATCTGTTGCGCGATGGCTTGCGCCTCGCTCAGGGCCAGGTCCCCGACAAGCACCATTTCCAGGTTGCTGGCGCTATAGGCGCGTTGGTGGAATGCCCGCAAGTCTTCAGGGCTGACGGCGTTCACGCCTTGAATGGTGCTGCCCAGCGGGTTGCCATAGGGATGCCCCTGGAACAGATGGCGAAACGCCTCGCTACGCGCCCTGAGCCTGGGGTGCCGTTCGCGGGATGCGTTGTGCTGCACGAACTGGCGCTTGATCTTTTCCAGGGCAGGCGCGGGGAAAGCCGGGTTTGCCACAAGGTCGGTAAACAGGTCCAGGGCTGGTGCGAGTATCGTTTTCGTGCTCACGCTGCGCAGGCTCAGCGTTGCATGCTCCAGGCGTATCTGCTTTTCCATGATCGCGCCCAGGCGCTCCATGCCCTCAGCTTGCCTGGCGCTGGTGTAGCGCCGGCTGCCCTCGTCGAGCATGTACAGCGTCAAGGCTGCCAGGCCGGGTTGCAAGGTGTCCTGGGCCGTGCCTGCCTTGAACCGCAAGACCACATCTACGATAGGCAGCCCGCGGGCTTCGACGAACTTCACGCCTGTACCTGCTTCCGTGGTCCACGCCTGCACCTGCGTCTGAGGGGTTTCGAGCTGGTCCAGATCAACGCCTTGGACCGAGACCAGACCACTGTGACTTCCGTTGGCTACAGCCGGTTGCGGGATGCTCGCGATCTTGTCATTCATCGGTACTTTCCTTGTGGTGCATGAAGGTGATGGCCGCACGGGCTTCAGTCAGGAATTCCAGCGCAATCAGGCCTACCTGCTCGGCTGTCACGGCTTCGATGGCTTGTCGCTCATCGTCCAGGGCAACGGGGTCCAGACCGCAGGCGGCCTGTTTGCCGATGGCCTCTGCCTGTTTGCCGATGTCGTCTCTTGCGAATAGTTGCCTGGCCAGCAGGCGAGCCTTGGCGCGTTGAAGATCTTCCTTGGAGGGGGCCGACTGGCGGAACGCTTCGATTTCCTGCATCAGCCTTTCGGCTGCTGCCTCCGGCGTAACCTGCGGGCTGCAGAACGCGTACAAGGTCAGCAGGCTGTCACCGCGCTGCCATGGCTCATAGGTCGCTCTCAGGCCCTGTAGCAGCGGAGTGTCTTGTATCAACAGGCGCTGCAGCGTGCTGGCGTGGCCTTCAGCAAGAATGTCCGGCAGCAGGCGCAGTGCGCAGGCTTGTGAGCCAGAGCGGGCGGTGCATTGGCTGGGAAGGTTGAAGCTGATGAGCACGCCGGTGTTCAGGCCATGCCAGCGCAGGGTCTGGCTGCGCCGAACCTGCCCAGAAGGCATTGTGGGTTTTTGCCGTGTTGGCAGGCGGTTGGCGGGGATCGCTGCAAAGTGCCGTGTAACCAGCTTTTGCAGCTGGGCCAGGGCAATGTCACCAGCCACGGCGAGCGTGGCATTGTTGGGGTGGTACCAGGTCTGGTACCAGGTGCGCGCCGCCGTCGGGGTCATATGGTCGAGGTCGGTCTTGTGGCCGGTCACGGGGTTGCCATAGCCGCTGTTGCCATAGGCCAGCAACTGGTGATGTTCCACTGCCAGTGCCAAGGGGCTGTTGTCGATATCCTCGCGGCGCTCGGCCATGACTACTGCCAGTTCACGGGCAAAAGGCACGTCGCTGAGGGTGGCGCTGGCCATGACGTCGGCCAGCGCCTCCAAGGCAATTTCCAGGCGGTTGCGTGGCAAAGTCAGCGGAAAGACCGTGGCATCGGGGTAGGTAAAGGCATTTGGGTCACCGCCCAGGCGGCTCATGAGGGCTGAATACTGGCCTGGAGCCAGTTTGCTGCTGCCCTCGAACAGCAGATGCTCCAGGGCGTGGGACAGGCCGGTGTGGCCCTCAGGCTCGTAGCTGGAGCCTACGTGGTACCACAGCTGCACGCTGACCAGCGGCGCGCGGTTGTCTTCACGCAGGTAGACGCGCAGGCCGTTGGCGAGGGTAAAGCTGTGCACCGAGCCTGCCGGCGCGGGTGGGGCGGGGTGGTCGGTCATGGTTGAAGTGCTCCTGCAGGAATCGGAGGAGCAGCTTCAGCCATGAAGGCGGCGGGTTTGTGGTAACTAAATACGGCAACCCAGGGTTACCGGATCAACCCCGTTGCCAAAGTGCGTAGTGCACCTGGCCGGTCTTTTTCTCGCGGTGCAGGCGCCAGTTGCCCGGCAACTGCAAGGTCGACGGGGCAGCCTCGCTTTCTGTGTAGACCCACGCCTGCTCGCGCAGCCACTGGTTCTGTTCCAGCAGGTTGCAGGTGTCTGCCAGCAGGTCCTGGTGGAACGGCGGGTCGAGGAACACCACGTCGAACTGCTGCTTGGCCGGGCCTTGCAGATAGCGCAGGGCGTCGGTCTGCAGGATTTGCCCGCGCGGGCAGCGCAGGATCTCGAGGTTGTTCTTCAGGTTGGCGATGGCCGCCGGGTTGCTGTCCAGCGCGACCGCGTCCTCGGCCCCGCGGGACAGGGCTTCGAGCACCAGGGCACCGCTGCCGGTGAAGGCGTCCAGAACGCGGGCACCCTCGATACAGGGGGCCAGCCAGTTGAACAGGGTTTCCCGCACTCTGTCAGGCGTTGGCCGCAGGCCTTCGCCTTCCGGCACCGCCAGACGTCGGCTGCGCCACTCGCCGGCGATGATGCGCAGGTGGCCCTGGCCCTTGCTGTGGCCCGGTTGTGGGCGGGCGGTAGGGGTGGATCTTGGCATTAGTGCTCCGGTACCCCGAGCGGCTGCTCGGAGGGCTTGTCAGTAGGGGCTGGCAGCCGTTTTTGCGGCACTTTCGGGCCAGCGGTGACGATCACCAGTTTATCGGCTGACAGGTGTTTGTTCATGGCCGTCCTTACCTGCTCGACGGTGAGGGCCTGGGACTGCTGCATGAAGTCCTCCAGCCAGGTCAGCGGCAGGTTGTAGAAGCCAATGGCACCCAGTTGGCCGACGATGCTGGCGTTGCTGGCATTGGACAGCGGGAAGCTGCCGGCCAGTTCGCGCTTGGCATCGTCCAGCTCCTGCTGGGTGGGGCCGGCCTTGAGGTAGTCGGCGAGAATATCCTGCACCAGCTTGAGCGTGCCCTCGCTGAGTTCGGCACGGGTCTGCAGGTTGATCATGAACGGGCCGCGAACCTGCATCGGGCTGAACACCGAGTACACACCGTAGGTCAGGCCGCGCTTTTCACGTACCTCGCTCATCAGCCGGGTGCCGAACGCACCGCCGCCGAGGATCTGGTTGCCCAGTGACAGGGCCGGCCAGTCCGGGTCCTGGCGGTCGATGCCGAGTTCGGCCAGCATCAGGTGGGTCTGCTTGGACGGGAAGTCGATGTGGGTCAGGCCTGCCTTGGCTTCGCCGGGTTGGGCCGGTGCGGCCAGCGCGGGGCCCTTGGGCAGGCCAGCTGATACCTGGGCGGCGATGACTTCGGCCTCGGCGCGGCTGAGGTCGCCGACCAGGGCGATGACCGCGTTGCCGCTGGTGTAGGCCTTGGCGTGGAAGGCGCGCAGCTGTTCCAGGGTGATGCCGCTGATGCTTTCGGCAGTGCCGTCGCTCGGGTGGGCGTAGGGGTGGTCGCCGTAGAGCTTGGCGAACAGGGCCTTGCCAGCGACCTTGCCAGGGTTCTGCTTTTCATACTCGAAGCCGGCCAGCATCTGGTTCTTGATGCGCTTGAGGGCGTCTTCAGGGAAGGTCGGCTTGCCAGTCACTTCGGTGAACAGCTTGAGCGCCGGTTCACGCTTGTCCTTGGCACTGAGGCTGCGCAGCGAAGCCACGGCCATATCGCGGTAGGAGCCGTTGCCAAAGTCGGCACCCAGCCCCTCGAAGCCTTCGGCGATGGCAGTCACATCCTTGCCGGCCACGCCTTCGTTGAGCATGGCGTTGGTCAGGGCGGCCAGGCCTGGCGTGCCGCCATCCTGGCTGCTGCCGGCGGCGAAGGTGATGCGCAGGTCGAACATCGGCAGTTCGCGGGCCTCGACGAACAGCACGCGGGCGCCTTCTGCAGTGTTCCAGTGCTGTATGTTCAACTGGCGCCGGCTGGGCGCCTTGCCATCCAGTTCGGCCAGTGACTGCAAGGTATTGGCCGGGCGTGCCGCGTTGCTGTCGGCCTTGGCGGCGTTGTCGGCCATGGCCGGGGCGGCCAGCACCGCCGCCAGCGCCAGGGCGCGGATGCCCGTGGTCAGCAGGGTTGGGCGTGGTACGCGGCGATTACTCATGAGCGGACTCCTCGGGCAGTACATGGGCAACGCTCAGGCGTTCGCGGGTGAAGTAGGTACGCGCGGCGTTCTGGATATCCTGCGGAGTAACGCGCTTGAGCTCATCCAGCTCGCTGTCGATCAGCTTCCACGACAGGCCGACGGTTTCCAGCTGGCCGATGGTAGTGGCCTGGCTGCTGATGGAGTCGCGGTCGTAGACCAGGCCGGCAATGACCTGGGCGCGTACGCGCTCCAGCTCTTCGGCGCTGGGCGGGGTGGTCTTGAGCTCATCAAGCAGCTGCCAGATGCCTTTCTCGACATCGGCGAGGGTTTTTTGCTTCTGGACGTTCGGCGTGGCCGAGATCAGGAACAGGCTGTCGCCGCGGGTGAAGGCGTTGTAGCTGGACGAAGCGCCGGCCACCAGTTCCTGGCCGCGTTCCAGGCGTGCCGGCATGCGGGCGCTGTAGCCGCCGTCGAGCAATGCCGAGATAAGGCGCAGGGCATGCACCGTACGCGGATCCTTGGCGGTGGGCAGGCCAGGTACGTTGAAACCGTAGATCAGGCTCGGCAACTGGGTGCGCACGTGCAGCGTCAGCTGGCGCTGGCCTGGTTGGGCCAGCTCGAGCGGCAACTTGGCCGGTGGCACGGCGCGTTTGGGGATGCTGCCGAAGTACTTCTGCGCCAGGCCCTTGACCTCATCGACGGTGACATCGCCGACCACCACCAGGGAGGCGTTATTGGGGGCGTACCAGGATTCGTACCAGTGGCGCAGTTCCTCGACCTTCATGCGCTCCAGGTCGGCCATCCAGCCGATGGTCGGGGTATGGTAGCCGCTGGCCGGGTAGGCCATGGCGCGGAACAGCTCGAACGCCTTGGAGTTGGGCTGATCGTCGGTGCGCAGGCGGCGTTCTTCCTTGATCACCTCGATTTCGCGGCTGAATTCGTCAGCGGGCAGGCGCAGGCTGGCCAGGCGGTCGGCCTCCAGCTCCAGGGCCACCGGCAGGCGGTCGCGGGCCAGCACCTGGTAATAGGCGGTGTAGTCGTCGCTGGTGAAGGCGTTTTCTTCGGCGCCTATGTCACGCAGGATGCGCGAGGCCTCACCGGGGCCGACCTTGGCGCTGCCCTTGAACATCATGTGTTCCAGCGCATGGGACAGGCCGGTCTGGCCAGGGGTTTCGTAGCTGGAGCCAACCTTGTACCAGATCTGCGAGACCACCACCGGGGCGCGGTGGTCCTCGCGCACGACTACTTTCAGGCCGTTGTCGAGGATGAATTCGTGGGTGGGTTGCACATCGGCGGCGAAGACCGCGAGCGGCAGGCAGAGCGTGCCGAGCAACAGGCCAGCGGCGCGGCGGGCTAGAGCATTCATACGGTGTTTAACCTGTTCGGCGGCCCGCTGGTTTAGCGTCGGCGGGCCAGGAGGTGCTAGGATACTGATCCGGTTGCCTGGCGACCATGCCTGTCGCCGTTCTGGCCCGCAGGACACTAAGACAAAACGTTGCGCATGAACCAGCCGGCTTCAAGATAGTCTGTTCTGCGTAGAGAGAATTCCCGATGCGCCATAGCTGGCCCATCGCTACCCTGAGATAGCCGTCTTCCATGTTTGGTTCCAACGACGACAAAAAAGCGCCAGCCGAGGCTGGTGAGAAGAAAGGCCTGTTCAGCTGGTTTCGCAAGAAACCGCAGCAACCTGTGGCAACGGGCGTGCCCGCGAATGAACCCCCAGCCGTCGAGCAGCCTGCAGCCGCTCCGGTCGAAGGGGCTACCGCCGAAGCGCCACAGGCCCCTGAACCCGTTCAGGCCCCTGCGGCGCCACAGCTGACAGAACCGCAGCAGGTCGCCGCACCCGTCCAATCCCCGGTGGTCGAGGCCCCTGTCCCCGAACCGCTTGCTTCCCAACCGTTGCAGGCCCCTGAACCCGAGCCGGTCGCTTCCCAGCCGCTGGTGGCACCTGCACCGCGGCCGGTCGCGTCGATGCCCTTGCAGGCGGCCCCGATCGAGCCAGCCCCGGTCGTCGAACCGGCCGCGCCGGTCAGCAACCTGGTGCTGCCGGTTGCTGAAGAGCCCGTGGCTCTGGTGCCGGATCTGGAGCCGAAAGCGCCGCCCGCCATCCCGGAACGCCCTGCACCAGAGCCTGCTGCCCCTGTGGCTGCAGCCCCGGTCGCCGTGCAGGCCGAGCAGGCCAAGCCCGGTTTCTTCGCCCGCCTCAAGCAGGGCCTGTCGAAGACCAGCGCCAGTATCGGCGAGGGCATGGCCAGCCTGTTCCTGGGCAAGAAGGTCATCGATGACGACCTGCTCGACGAAATCGAAACCCGCCTGCTGACCGCCGACGTTGGTGTGGAAGCCACTTCCACCATCGTCCAGAACCTGACCCAGAAGGTTGCCCGCAAGCAGCTGGCTGATGCCGATGCCCTGTACAAGTCGCTGCAGGAAGAACTGGCTGCGCTGCTGCGCCCGGTCGAGCAGCCGCTGGTGGTGCAGGCGCAGAACAAACCCTATGTGATTCTGGTGGTCGGTGTGAACGGCGCCGGCAAGACCACCACCATTGGCAAACTGGCCAAGAAGCTGCAGCTCGAAGGCAAGAAAGTGATGCTGGCTGCTGGCGACACCTTCCGTGCCGCTGCAGTCGAGCAGCTGCAGGTGTGGGGCGAGCGTAACCAGATCCCGGTAATCGCCCAGCACACCGGCGCCGACTCTGCTTCGGTGATCTTCGATGCCGTACAGGCCGCCAAGGCCCGTGGCGTCGACGTGCTGATCGCCGACACCGCTGGCCGCCTGCACACCAAAGACAACCTGATGGAAGAGCTGAAGAAAGTCCGCCGGGTCATCGGCAAGCTCGACGCCGAAGCGCCACACGAGGTGCTGCTGGTACTCGATGCCGGCACCGGCCAGAACGCCATCAGCCAGGCCAAGTACTTCAACCAGAGCGTCGAACTGACCGGCCTGGCCCTGACCAAGCTGGACGGCACTGCCAAGGGCGGGGTGATCTTCGCCCTGGCCAAGCAGTTCAAGCTGCCGATCCGCTTCATCGGTGTCGGTGAAGGCATCGACGACCTGCGTACCTTCGAAGCCGAGCCGTTCGTCAAGGCTCTGTTCGCCGAGCGAGACTGAACATGATCCGATTCGAACAGGTTGCCAAGCGCTATCCCAATGGTCATGTGGGTTTGCATGAGCTGAGTTTCCGGGCGCGCCGGGGCGAATTCCTGTTCGTCACCGGCCACTCGGGCGCGGGCAAGAGCACCTTGCTGCGCCTGCTGCTGGCCATGGAGCGCCCGACCAGCGGCAAGCTGATGCTGGCCGGGCAGGACCTGGGCCAGATCAGCAACTCGCAGATCCCGTTCCTGCGCCGGCAGATCGGCGTGGTGTTCCAGAACCACCAGCTGTTGTTCGACCGCACGGTGTTCAACAACATCGCCTTGCCGCTGCAGATTCTCGGCCTGTCCAAGGCCGAGGTCGCCAAGCGCGTGGACTCGGCGCTGGAGAGAGTGTCGCTGGCCGACAAGGGCGAGCTGTTCCCGGCCGACCTGTCCACCGGGCAGCAGCAACGGGTGGGCATCGCCCGCGCCATCGTTCACCAGCCAGCCCTGCTGCTGGCCGACGAACCCACCGGTAACCTCGACCCGCGCCTGGCCGCGGAGATCATGGGGGTGTTCGAGGACATCAACCGCCTGGGTACCACGGTATTGATCGCCAGCCACGACCTGGCACTGATTGCGCGCATGCGCCACCGCATGCTGACCTTGCAGCGCGGCCGCTTGATCGGCGATGGGGAGGCCGGGCAATGAGCACTACACGTACGCCGAAGGTTTCCGAGCGGGTTGCGCCGAAGCCGGCCGACCCGCAACCGGCGAAGAAAAAGCACGACGACGATGACGGCCCGGATTTCCGCACACTGCTGCATGCCTGGCTGGAAAGCCACCGTGCCAGCATGGCCGACAGCCTGCGCCGGCTGGGCAAGCAGCCGATCGGCAGCTTCTTCACCTGCCTGGTGATGGCGGTGGCGCTGAGCATGCCCATGGGCCTGTCATTGCTGCTGAAGAACGTCGAGAAGCTTGGCGGCTCGTGGCAGCGCGCCGCACAGATCTCGCTATACCTCAAGCTCGATGCCGGTAGCCGCGAAGGCGAGGCGCTGCGCGACGAGATCAAGGGCATGCCCGGTGTGGCCGACGCCCAGTATGTCAGCCGCGAGCAGGCGCTGGAGGAGTTCCAGCAACAGTCCGGCCTGGGCGAAGCTCTGCGTGAACTGCCTGACAACCCGCTGCCCGGCGTAGTGGTGGTGACCCCGACCGAAGTCGACAAGCCGGCCCTGGAAGCCTTGCGTCAGCGCCTGTCGGAGCTGCCGCGGGTGGAAGTGGCGCAACTCGACCTGGTATGGGTCGAGCGCCTTGCGGCCATCCTCAAACTGGGTGACCGCTTCGTCTTCGGCCTGGCCGTGATGCTGATTTCTGCCCTGCTGTTAGTAATCGGTAACACAATTCGTCTACATATTGAAAACCGCCGTACCGAGATCGAAGTGATCAAGCTGGTCGGTGGTACAGACGCCTACGTACGCCGGCCTTTCCTTTACATGGGCGCACTGTATGGCCTGGGTGCAGGGGTGATTGCCTGGGGTATCCTGGCGTTTGGCCTGAACTGGCTGAACGAGGCGGTGGTAGGGCTTTCCGGGCTGTACGGCAGCGACTTCGCCCTAGGTGGGGTGCCGGCGTCCGATGGTCTGTCGCTCTTGATCGGAGCGGTGCTGTTGGGGTATATCGGTGCATGGATCGCAGTGGCCCGCCATCTGAACGAGCTGGCGCCGCGATAGTTTTTACGTGCCAGCATTGACAAATTATTCACCATGGAACTTGTACCGTCGTTCCAGGTCAATGTTGGCAGCGCCCACAAGGCGCGAGTTCTGTAAGTCGGAGGTTCTTGAATGACCACATCGTTGCAACCTGCCTATGCCCTGGTACCTGGTGCAAACCTGGAAGCCTACGTGCACACGGTCAACAGCATCCCGCTGCTGACTGTCGAGCAGGAGCGTGATCTGGGCGAGCGTCTCTATTATGAGCAGGATGTCGAGGCCGCTCGTCAAATGGTGATGGCCCACCTGCGTTTCGTCGTACATATCGCCCGTAGCTATGCCGGCTACGGGCTGGCCCAGGCCGACCTGATCCAGGAAGGCAACGTCGGCCTGATGAAAGCCGTCAAGCGCTTCAACCCGGAAATGGGCGTGCGCCTGGTGTCGTTCGCCGTGCACTGGATCAAGGCAGAGATCCACGAGTTCATCCTGCGCAACTGGCGCATCGTCAAGGTGGCCACCACCAAGGCCCAGCGCAAGCTGTTCTTCAACCTGCGCAGCCAGAAGAAGCGTCTGGCCTGGCTGAACAACGACGAAGTGCACCGCGTGGCGGAAAGCCTGGGCGTGGAGCCACGTGAAGTGCGCGAGATGGAAAGCCGCCTCAGCGGCCAGGACATGGCGTTCGACCCGGCAGCGGAAGCTGACGACGACAGTGCCTTCCAGTCGCCTGCGCATTACCTGGAAGACCACCGTTACGACCCGGCGGTGCAGCTGGAGGATGCCGACTGGAGCGACAACTCTACCAGCAACTTGCACGAAGCATTGCAAGGGCTGGACGAGCGTAGCCGCGACATTCTCTACCAGCGCTGGTTGGCGGAAGAGAAGGCCACGTTGCATGAGCTGGCGGACAAGTACAGCGTTTCGGCTGAGCGGATTCGCCAGCTGGAAAAGAATGCGATGAACAAGGTCAAGGCGCTGATCGCGGCCTGATCGAGCCCTGGCTGCAAGGAAAAGCCGCTGGCCCGCATAGGGTTAGCGGCTTTTTTTTGTGCAAGATTTACCGGCCTCTTCGCGGGCGCGCCCGCTCCCACAGGTACTGCACAGGCCTCAGGGGTAATGCTGGCCCTGTGGGAGCGGGCGTGCCCGCGAAGAGGCCCTCAAGGCTTGCGCGAAGTGTCGAGCTGCATCAGGTAGCTGGGCCCACCCAACTGGCTCATCTGCCGGCGTATCCAGCCGGCCCGGCTGGCCACATAGGTGCTCGGCCGGCTGGCGCTCCACTTGATCGGGCTCGGCAGCACCGCTGCGAGCTGCGCCGCCTGCTGGCGGCTAAGCCGGCTGGCATCGACGCCAAAGTGGTAGCGCGCTGCCGCCTGGGCGCCAAACACACCTTTGCCCCATTCGGCACTGTTCAGGTAGACCTCGAGAATCCGCTCCTTCGACCACAACAGCTCGATCAACGCGGTGAACCAGGCCTCCAGGCCTTTGCGGAACCAGCTGCGCCCGGACCACAGGAACAGGTTCTTGGCCACCTGCTGGGTCAGGGTGCTGGCACCGCGAATGCTGCCGCCGCGCTCGTTGTAGGCCAGCGCTGCCTGGATGGCCGGGATGTCGAAGCCCCAGTGGTTGGCGAACTTCTGGTCCTCGCCGGCAATGACCGCGACCTTGAGGTCGTCGGAGATGTTCTCCCACGGCTCCCAGTCGCGCTGCAGGTCGATCGGCTCGCCATTCACCCAGGACTGCACCTTGCGCTCCACCATCAACGCCGTACCGGGTGGTGGGATCCAGCGGAACACCAGTACCAGCACGATGCTGCCGGCAGCGAACCAGAGCAGGGCGCGAGAGAGGCGGCGGAGAAGGGTTGGCAGCATGGCGATGGCTTGGCCGTACGGGTGGAAGGGGCCATTATACAGACCCGATCCAAGGAGTCGTCCCATGCTTCGCAGCTTCCTGATGCTTGCCGCCTTTTTCGGCTTCACCGGTGTCGCCCTGGGCGCTTTCGCCGCCCACGGCCTGAAAAGCCGGCTGACGGCCGACTACCTGGCGATCTTCCAGACTGGTGTGACCTACCAGTTGGTACATACCCTGGCCATCTTCGCTGTCGCCGTGCTTTCGGTGCACCTGCCAGGGCGCCTGGTCGGCTGGGCTGGCGGCCTGTTTGCCCTGGGGATAGTGCTGTTCTCCGGTAGCCTGTACCTGCTGACCCTCAGCGGCCTGGGCAAGCTCGGCATCATCACCCCGCTTGGTGGCCTGTGCTTCCTGGCCGGCTGGCTGTGCCTGGGCCTGGCAGCCTGGCGGCTCGGTTGACCGAGTGGTCCACAATCGCGACTAATGGCGTGCAGCGCCCTTGGGTTGCAGGGCGGTTCAGCGCTAGAATGCGGGCCCCCAAAGAACAATGGTGGCCGTGCGCATGCGCATTCAACTGAACGGTGAACCTTACGAATTGCCCGCTGGCGAAAGCGTCGCGGCCCTGCTGGCCCGCCTGGAGCTGACCGGGCGCCGCGTCGCGGTGGAACTGAACCTGGATATCGTGCCGCGTAGCCAGCACGACAGCACGCTGTTGAACGACGGCGATCAGGTCGAAGTGGTCCACGCCATCGGTGGCGGCTGATTCTGGCCGGCGATTCACCTGCAAGCCCAGCAACCTTTTCCCGAGGAACAACCATGAGCAACGTTCGTAGCGACAAGCCCTTCACCCTGGCCGGGCGTACTTTCCAGTCGCGCCTGCTGGTCGGTACCGGCAAGTACCGTGACATGGAAGAAACCCGCCTGGCCATCGAAGCCTCGGGTGCCGAGATCGTCACCGTAGCCGTGCGCCGCACCAACATTGGCCAGAACCCGGGCGAGCCGAACCTGCTCGATGTGCTGCCTCCGGACCGCTATACCATCCTGCCGAACACTGCTGGCTGCTATGACGCGGTCGAAGCCGTGCGCACCTGCCGCCTGGCCCGCGAACTGCTGGATGGCCACAACCTGGTCAAGCTGGAAGTACTGGCCGACCAGAAAACCCTGTTCCCCAATGTGATCGAAACCCTCAAGGCCGCCGAAGTGTTGGTCAAAGACGGTTTCGATGTGATGGTCTACACCAGCGATGATCCGATCATCGCCCGCCAGTTGGCCGAAGCCGGTTGCATTGCGGTCATGCCGCTGGCTGGCCTGATCGGTACCGGCCTGGGTATCTGCAACCCCTACAACCTGCAGATCATCCTGGAAGAGTCCAAGGTGCCGGTGCTGGTGGATGCTGGTGTGGGTACTGCGTCCGACGCCACCATCGCCATGGAAATGGGCTGCGAAGCTGTGCTGATGAACTCGGCCATCGCCCACGCCCAGCAGCCGGTGCTGATGGCCGAGGCCATGAAGCACGCCATCGTCGCCGGTCGCATGGCCTACCTGGCCGGCCGTATGCCGAAGAAACTCTATGCCAGCGCCTCTTCGCCGCTGGATGGTCTGATCAAGTAAGAGCCCCTGATGACTGAATCGCACGATACGCCGATCACCCCCGACGGCGAAGCCCGCCCGCACCGCCGCATCAAGAGTTTCGTGATGCGCGCCGGGCGCATGACCGAAGGCCAGCAACGTGGCCTGGAGCAGGGCGGCCCGCTGTACATCCTGCCGCTGGCCGACAGCCCGGTGGACTACGACCAGGTGTTCGGCCGCTCGGCGCCGCGCACCCTGGAGATCGGCTTCGGCATGGGCCATTCCCTGCTGGAAATGGCTGCTGCCGCGCCTGAACAGGACTTCATTGGTGTGGAAGTACACCGCCCGGGTGTTGGTGCGCTGCT
This sequence comes from Pseudomonas sp. M2(2023), assembly GCF_030263955.1. Classification (NCBI taxonomy): domain Bacteria; kingdom Pseudomonadati; phylum Pseudomonadota; class Gammaproteobacteria; order Pseudomonadales; family Pseudomonadaceae; genus Pseudomonas; species Pseudomonas sp. M2(2023). The sequence continues at coordinate 5,293,687 of NZ_CP127114.1, read as the reverse complement.
CAACGGCGTGCTGACCCAGGGCCTGAAAAACCTGCGGGTATATGACTGCGATGCCATCGAAGTGCTGAACCGCTGCGTGGCGGACAACAGCCTCGACCGCCTGATGCTGTTCTTCCCCGACCCATGGCACAAGGCGCGCCACCACAAGCGCCGCATCGTCCAGCTGGAGTTCGCCGAACTGGTACGGCGCAAGCTCAAGCCCGGTGGCGTGTTCCACATGGCCACCGACTGGGAACCGTATGCGGAGTACATGCTGGAAGTGATGAGCGCTGCCCCGGGCTATCGCAACCGTGCGGCCGACGGTACTTACGTGCCACGGCCGGAAGAACGCCCGATCACCAAGTTCGAGCGCCGCGGCGAGCGGCTGGGGCATGGGGTTTGGGATTTGAAGTTCGAGAAGGTGGATTGACCGGCTGATACGGCCTTTCGATTTGCCGATGCCTGCAGAAATGCAGGCGAAAAAAAACCGCCTTTGAAAGGGCGGTTTTTTATGTGAGCAACAGGACTGAGTATCCTTCGCTCTGAGGTTTCACAGAAAACCCTCACACAGTTGGCTGATCATAGGCAGCGTAGCGGGGGAACGTCAATGCTCAGAAATATCCGGCATCACGTGTGTCGGAGCGGTTAACAGTCTTGGGTGAGCATTCCAAGTATCATCGCGCTGCTCCTGTGTGGATGAAATCAGTGATGGGCCGGGTAGGAGAAGAATTCTGCTTTCCGGCCCCTTCGACACGGCCTGAGAACCGTGCCGGTGCACCTCTCGAAGGGCCATTGACCTGGCCACTTCACAGAAGACTCTCACACAGTTTTTGAAGGCATCGAAGTACCGGTTAGATGCTGGAAGATTGGCCCGCCAACACGGAGGCCAAGGCATATGAAGCGTTTGCTTGATGCGCTGAGCCGCGTTTGGACGTTCATCCGGATCTTGACTGTGCTCAAGACCGTTCGGGACTTCATGCGCGATCACTTCGATGATGCCCAGTAAGGGCTAGTCAGGTGGTAGGGCTGCCCTGGTTCTCCGGGGCAGCTTTTACAACCCATCTCTGTACTCGCCAGATTACGCGGTCATTGTAGGAGCGGCCTTGTGTCGCGATGGCCCGCGTAGCGGCCCCAGGATGTCAGCGGTGAGGCAGCAATTGCTGGGGCCGCTTTGCGGCCCATCGCGACTCAAGGCCGCTCCTGCAAGGTTCAGCGCAAGGCCGTGGCTCAGCCCCGTCGATCCGCCACCACCCCGATCAGCACCAGTACCACCAGCAGCACCGGCGCCAGCGCGTAGTTGTTGAACTGGCTCAGCCCTTTCACCACCCAAGGCGTGGCATAGATCAGCGCCGCACCGCTGCCGATCATCACCAGCAAGGCCATGAACGGTACGCGCAGGGCGCCCGCCAGGCCGCCCAGGCGCTGTTCCACCCAGCCCTTGATATCGGTGCCGAACAGCACCAGCAGGCAGCCTACCAAGGCCAGTGAAATCTCCGACAGGTTGCTGCGGCTCCAGCGAGAAACCGTCGCGAGCAGATCAAGTACCAGATCCATGGGTCATCCTTAGGTCAAGAAATACTGCAGCAGGTCATTGAGGAACAACTGGCCCCTCGGCGTGGCCACCAGCCGATCCGGTTCGACCTGCAAAAGGCCCTTTTGTTCGGCAGCGCGGCGTGCCTCGCGCAGTTGTGCCAGCGGCAAACCGGTGCGTTGGGTGAACAGTTCGGCTTCCACCCCATCGGTCAGGCGCAGGGCGTTCATCAGGAACTCGAACGGCAGCTCGTCGACTGGCAGTAGCTTTTCGCCGGCCTTGAACGGCTTGGCCAGGTTCAGGTAGTCCTTGGGCAGGCGGGTCTTCCAGGTGCGCAGGATGCGCCCGTCGGCGAAGGTCAGCTTGCCGTGGGCACCAGCGCCGATGCCGATGAAGTCGCCAAAGCGCCAGTAGTTGAGGTTGTGCCGGGCAGCGCGCCCCGCTTGGGCATAGGCCGAGACTTCGTACTGGCGGAAGCCGTGTTCGGCCATCAGTGCCTGGCCGGCCTCCTGGATATCCCAGAGGATGTCGTCCTCGGGCAGCTCGGGCGGCTGGTTCCAGAACACCGTGTTCGGCTCCACGGTCAGCTGGTACCACGACAGGTGCGTTGGCCCCAGGTCGATGGCCTGGCGCAGGTCGCCCAGCGCGTCGTCGAGCGACTGGTCGGGCAGGCCGTGCATCAGGTCCATGTTGAAGTTGTCGAAGCCGGCGGCGCGCGCCATGCCGGCGGCGCGGACCGCTTCATCGCCATTGTGGATACGCCCCAGCGCCTGCAGTTTGGCTGGCTGGAAGCTCTGCACACCGATGGACAGACGATTGATACCGGTTTGCCGGTAGGCCTTGAACTTGTCCTGCTCGAACGTGCCCGGGTTGGCCTCCAGGGTGATTTCGATGTCCGGTGCAAACGGGATACGTTGTTCCACGCCACGCAGCAGCCAGCCAAGGGCGTCGGCACTGAACAGGCTGGGGGTACCGCCGCCGAAGAAGATTGAGCTGATCGGCCGGCCTTGCACGGCAGCCAGCTCCTGGTCGAGGTCGGTCAGCAGGGCGGCGACGTAGGCATCTTCCGGCAGTTCAGGCCCGGCAGCGTGGGAGTTGAAGTCGCAGTAAGGGCATTTGCGTACGCACCACGGGATGTGGATGTACAGCGCCAGCGGCGGCAGGCTGGTGAAGCCCGCCGCGCCGGGGTTGGACAGCGTTTCGATCATGCCAGGCCCAGACGTTGGCGCAGCAGGGCCATGGCGCGGGCGCGGTGGCTGAGCTGGTTCTTGTCCACAGGGGCCAGGTCGGCGCTGGAGCAGCTGCGCTCCGGTACCCAGAACAGCGGGTCGTAGCCAAAGCCGTGCTCGCCACTGGCCTCGAACATGATGCGCCCGTGCCACAGGCCTTCGCACAGGATCGGCAGCGGGTCGTCAGCATGGCGCACCAGTGCCAGGACGCAGACGAACTGTGCGCCGCGCTCGGCTTCAGGCACGTCTTTCAGTGCTTCGAGCAGCTTGGCATTGTTCGCCGCATCACCCTTGCCGTCTGCATAGCGCGCCGAGTAGATGCCCGGCGCGCCGCCGAGGAAGTCCACCGCCAGGCCCGAGTCGTCGGCCAGGGCCGGCAGGCCGGAAATGCGTGCGGCGTTGCGCGCCTTGAGGATGGCGTTCTCGACGAACGACAGGCCGGTTTCTTCCGGCTCGACCTGGCTGAACTCACCGATCGAGCGCAGTTGCACGGACGCGCCGAGCATGGCCTGGAGTTCCTTGAGTTTGCCGGCGTTGTGGCTGGCCAATACGAGTTGCTGGAAATTCATCATTCGCCTGGGAACACTTCCTGGTTGAAACTGAGGGAGTTGCTGATGCCGCCGGTTTCGATATTCAGGTCGAAGGTGACGGTTTCTGGCTGGTCGATCTTGAACTGGGCAATGTAGTACACCGCGCCCTGTTCGGTGATCTGCTTGAACGACAGCGGGCTGCTGCGCCCGGTCAAGTCCTTGACCGTGCCGCTGACCACCGCCATGGCGGGCTTGTTGGCCTTGAGCACGGCGATGTTGAGTACGCCCTGGTTCTTGCTGCGTACCAGGCCGGTGGCTGCGGCCACCTCCGGTGTAAGCATGCTCGAGGTGAACGCGCTGTAGTGCACCGTCACGTCGCCAAACACTTCCTTGCGCTCGGGGCGGGCAGCATCGGCAGCCAGTACCGGCAGGGCCAGGCACAGGCTGATCAGGAACAGGGCTAGGCGACGCATGGGGTGATTCCTCCGGTGGGCGTCAGACCGCGAGCTGATGTTCTTGCAGGCCCGGGCTGCTGACACGATAGATGCCGATCTCACCTAGAAGATTAGGCCAAAGCCGGCCAGCCCACCCGTTGCGGTGCAAGTGGTCGACTGCCAGGCGGTCTAGCACCTTGGCGCGGCGCTCGTGGCACAGCTCTTCGAAGTCGGCAAAGGTGCAGAAGTGGATGTTTGGCGTGTTGTACCAGGTGTACGGCATGAAGTCCGAAACCGGCATGCGGCCTTTGGTCGCCAGGTACCAGCGGCAACGCCAGTGGCCGAAGTTGGGGAAGGTGATGATGCACTGGCGGCCCACGCGCAGCATCTCGTCCAGAATGCGGTCGGGGTACTCCACGGCCTGCAGGGCCTGGGTCATGATCACCACGTCGAAACTGTTGCTGGCGAAGTTGCCCAGGCCCTTGTCCAGGTCCTGCTCGATGACGTTGACGCCCTTGGCCACACAGGCCGCGATGTTGTCGGCGTCGATCTCCAGGCCATAGCCGGTGACCTGCTTGCGGTCGCGCAGCGAGGCCAGCAGTTCGCCGCTGCCGCAGCCCAGGTCGAGTACCCGGCTGCCGGCGGGGATCCAGTCGTGGATGATTTCCAGATCGGCTCTCATGCTGTCCTCAGATGGCAATGCGGTTCATGTAGTTCGAGAAACCCTGCATGTAGCGAGGCGTGGGGATCAGGAAGGCATCGTGCCCGTAAGGCGAGTCGATCTCCAGGTAGCAGACATTCTTGCGCGCGGCCATCAGGGCGTCGACGATCTCGCGCGAACGGGCCGGGGAGAAGCGCCAGTCGGTGGTGAACGACATGATGCAGTAATCCGCCTTGACGTGGGCCAGGGTGGCTGCCAGGTCGCCGCCCTGGGCGGCGGCGGGGTCGAAGTAGTCCAGCGCCTTGGTCATCAACAGGTAGGTGTTGGCGTCGAAGCGCCCGGAAAACTCCTCGCCCTGGTAGCGCAGGTAGCTCTCGACCTGGAATTCGACGCTGTGGAAGTCGTAGTTGAGCTTGTCGCTCTTCAGCTCGCGGCCGAATTTTTCACCCATCGAGTCATCCGACAGGTAGGTGATGTGGCCGACCATGCGCGCCAGCATCAGGCCACGCTTGGGGATCACGCCCTGGTCCTGGAACGAACCGCCGTGGAATTCGGGGTCGGTGAGGATGGCCTGGCGTGCCACTTCATTGAAAGCGATGTTCTGTGCCGACAGCTTGGGCGCCGAGGCGATGTCGACGCAATGGCGCACGCGCTCGGGGTAGCTGATGGTCCACTGCAGCGCCTGCATGCCACCCAGGCTGCCACCGACCACGGCGGCCCACTGCTGGATGCCCAGGCGCTCGGCCAGGCGCACCTGGCTGTGCACCCAGTCTTCCACGGTCAGCACCGGGAAGTCGGCGCCGTAGGGCTTGCCGGTGGCCGGGTTGATGCTGCTGGGGCCGGTGCTGCCGTTGCAGCCGCCCAGGTTGTTCAGGCTGACCACGAAGAAGCGGTTGGTGTCGATCGGCTTGCCAGGGCCGATACAACTGTCCCACCAGCCCGGCTTGCGGTCGGTGGCGGCATGGTAGCCAGCGGCATGGTGGTGGCCGGAGAGGGCATGGCAGATCAGCACGGCGTTGCTCGCGCTGGCGTTCAGGGTGCCATAGGTCTCGTAGACCAGTTCGTAACTGGCCAGGGAGCGGCCGCAGGCCAGGGCCAGCGGTTCATCGAACCGGGCGGTTTGCGGTACTACCAGACCGACGGAATCTTCGGGAAAGACAGTGGACATCGACCCTGCTCACGCTTGACGGAGGCGTAAGTCTAAAGAGCGCTACCCCCAGCGGCAAGCAGAGGCTTGTCGCTGGAAGCAACCAGAGTCAGGTGGGGCTCAGATCATCCGCCACAGCTCTTGTGGCATGCCGGCGTAGGCGGCCAGAGGCGGCATGACGAACGACTGGATTACCTGGATCGCGAGGAAGGCGAAGATCGGCGAGATGTCCATGCCACCCAGGTTGGGCACGATGCGGCGGAACGGTGCCAGCACCGGTTCACTGATCTGGTAGGCCAGCTCAGCCGCCGGGTTGTGGCTGTTGGGAGCAACCCAGGACACGATCACCATGACGATCATCGCGACCCAGAAAATCTTCAGGAACAGCGAGGTGATACCGATGATGGCCCACATCAGCAGGTGCAGGATGTCACCGAAGGTCCCGTAGGTGACCATCAGCACGAAAGCCATCAGCAGCGCCTGGATGACCACCGACAACAGCAGCGACGAGGTATCCAGCCCACCAACGCTGGGGATGACTCGGCGAATCGGCTTGAGCAGCGGCTGTGTGGCGCGCACGGCGAACTGGCACAGCGGGTTGTAGAAGTTGGCCTTGACCAGCTGCAGGACAAAGCGCAGCAGGACGATCACCAGGTACAGGCTGACCAGGGTTTGCACCACGAAGATCGCGGCGCCGGACAGTGCATTCATCTGAAGCTCCTTATTTGCCCAGTTGTTCGGCCAGCTCGGCGGAACGTGTAGCCGCAGCCTGCAGCGCCTGTTCGACGATGGCTTCGAAGCCGCTGGCCTGGAACGACTTGATCGCCGCTTCGGTAGTGCCTGCAGGCGAGGTGACTCGGCGGCGCAGTTCGGCAGCGTCGACATCGCTGGCAACCGCCATGCGTGCGGCGCCCAAGGCTGTCTGCAGGGTCAGGCGGGAGGCAGTTTCACGTGGCAGGCCAAGCTTTTCGCCTGCCGCGGTCATGGCTTCGATCAGCAGGAAGAAGTACGCCGGGCCGCTGCCGGAGACTGCCGTCACGGCGTCCAGTTGCTGCTCCTGCTCGAGCCACAGGGCGGTGCCCACGGCCGACAACAGTTGCTCGGCCTGCTGGCGTTGTTCGCTGGATACTTCCGCGGTGGCGTACAGGCCGCTGACGCCCTGGCGCAGCAGTGCCGGGGTGTTGGGCATGCAGCGCACGACAGGGCGAGCGCCGACCCAGCTTTGCAGGCTGGCGCAGGTGATGCCGGCGGCAATGGAAACGATCAGCTGGCCTTCCTGCAGGTTCGGTTGCAGGGCCTGGCATACGGCTTTCATGACCTGCGGCTTGACCGCCAGCACGATGACGTCGGCGCCATCGATGGCCTGGGCGTTGTTCTCGAAGGTTTCGATGCCGTGCTCGGCCTGGATGCGGCTGCGGGTCTCGGCGCCCGGGTCGCTGGCGCGGATCTGCGAGGCGTCCAGGCCCTGGGCACGCAGACCACCGATCAGGCTGGCGGCCATGTTGCCGGCGCCGATAAAGGCAATACGAGTCTTGCTCATGTCAGGTCCTTGTAGGAAAGAGTGAGTAAAGCATGGAATCAGGGCTGCCCGTAATCGCGGGCACCGAACAGGGCGGTACCGATACGCACCCAGGTCGCACCCTGTGCAATGGCCGCTTCCAGATCGTGGCTCATGCCCATGGACAGGGTGTCCAGACCAAGGCCAAGGCCTTCCTGCAACTGGCGCAGGGTGGCGAAGGCGGCTTCCTGGGCGGCGCGGTCATCAGTGGGTTCGGGAATGGCCATCAGCCCGCGCAGGCGCAGGTTGGGCAGTGCGGCTACCGCTTTGGCCAGGGCCGGCAGGTCGGCAGGGGTGCAGCCGGATTTGCTGTCTTCGCCGCTGACGTTCACCTGCAGGCAGATGTTCAGTGGTGGCAGACCGGCCGGGCGCTGCTCCGAGAGGCGTTGGGCGATTTTCAGGCGGTCCACGGAATGTACCCAGTCGAAATGCTCGGCGATGGCTTTGGTCTTGTTCGACTGGATGGGGCCGATGAAGTGCCAGATCAAGGGCAGGTCGCCGAGTGCCTGCTGCTTTGTCAGCGCTTCCTGTAGGTAGTTTTCCCCGAAATCGCATACGCCGGCGGCGTGGATTTCGCGGATGGCGCTGGCTGGCTTGGTCTTGCTCACGGCCAGCAACTGGACGCTGGCCGGATCACGCCCGGCAGCCTGGGCAGCGCTGGCGATACGGGCGGAAATAGCGGAAAGGTTGTCTGCTAGGGTGGACATGGACTGATGCCGGCGGCTGGAGGGTTTGCGGCATTCTACCTACTTGAAGGCCTTTGGGGAGTCTCATGGATGTGACCGACCTGTTGGCCCGGGCCGTGGATGCGGGGGCTTCCGACCTGCACCTGGCGGCGGGCCAGTTACCGATGTTGCGCCTGGATGGCGAGCTGCAGCGCATGGCCCTGCCGACCTTGGGCCCGGTCGCCTTGATCGAGGGCATGGCACCCATGCTGGATGAAGACCAGCGCCGACAGTGGGCCCAGGGTGATGAGCTGGACCTGGCGCTGGAATTGCCGGCGCTAGGGCGCTTTCGGCTGAATCTGTTTCGCCAGTTGCACGGCCCTGCGGCCACCTTTCGCCTGATCCCGGGGCATATCGCCACGCTCGATGAACTCGACCTGGGCGATGTGTTTCAAGCTGTTGCGCAGTGCCGAGATGGCTTGATCCTCGTCGGTGGGCCGACCGGCAGTGGCAAGTCCAGCACCTTGGCGACACTGCTCGACCAGCTGAACCGCGATCGTGCTCTGCATATCATCACCCTTGAGGACCCTGTCGAAGTTATCCACAGCAGCCAGCGCAGCCTGGTCAACCAGCGTGAAGTCGGCCGCCATTGCGGTGGGTTCGCCCAGGGGCTGCGCAGTGCCCTGCGCCAAGACCCGGATGTGATCATGATCGGTGAGCTGCGCGACCTGGAAACCATTCGCCTGGCCTTGCGTGCGGCTGAGACCGGGCACCTGGTACTGGCGACAGTGCATACCCGTTCGGCGGTGAGCAGTGTTGACCGGTTGGTGGAGGTGTTCGCTGCCGAAGAGAAGCCGTTGGTGCGGGCGATGCTGGCCGAGTCGTTGCGCCTGGTGGTAGCGCAGATGCTGGTCAGGCGCGCGGGCGGAGGGCGGGTTGCTGCGCGGGAAGTGCTGGTGGTGACGCCAGCGGTGCGTAACCTGGTTCGGGAAGGGCGGATGGCGCAGTTGTGTTCGGTGATGCAGGCGGGTGGTGCGGACGGGATGCGGACGATGGAAGGGGCGATGCGGGGGTTGAAGGAGAGGGGGCTGATCAGCGATCTATAGTGCCTGTGCTGGCCCTTTCGCGGGTAAACCCGCTCCCACATGGATAACACAGCCTTCGAATGCTGTGGTGTACCTGTGGGAGCGGGTTTACCCGCGAAGAGGCCCGGACAGGAGAGCGCCGATCAGATCAGCGCTTGGCCAGGCTCAGTTGCTGCTGTTCTTTCGGCAGCACTCGCTTGGCCACCACGTAATGCTTCTGCCAGTAAGGCTTGCTCAGGGTGTCGATGCTTACCCGCTTGCCACGGCGTGGAGCATGGATGAAGCGGTCGTTGCCCAGGTAGATGGCAACGTGGTTCACCCGACGGCTCTTGATGTTGAAGAAGATCAGGTCACCTGGCTTCAGGTCACCCTTGGCTACCTTGACGCCGTGGCCCTGGGCCATGGCATTGGAGGTGCGCGGCAGGTCGACGTCGGCGACGTCGTTGAAGGCGTATTTGACCAGCCCGCTGCAGTCGAAGCCTTTCTTCGGGCTGCTGCCGCCCCAGACATAAGGGGTGCCGAGCACATTCACCGCACGGCTGAGCACATCGCTGCTCTGCTTCGGCGACATTGCCGCGACTGGCACACCGGGCACGCCGCGGCTGTTGGCGGCATTGCTTGGACGGGTGCGCATTGCGGTCTGCTTGACCGGTGCATGTTTTACCGAGGCATTGGTGGTGTAGCCGGTAAAACCATTGGGAAGACGTTGCTCACGATTGGTGGCGTGGGCGGCCAGGGGCAATAATAGGCAGAGGGTCAGCCATGTCTTGAGTAAAGGCGGCATAGATGAAGCTCTTATGAATAGTTATGTGTTGGGCGCGCAACTTTATAACAGCTTTTTGATCAATCTTTGATCCGTTGGTCGATTGTCCAGGTGCCGTACGTCGGCCTGCGACGAGAAAGTCACATTTTTTCTTAGAAAATTTTCGGATAACCCACGGGGGCTATGAATGAACAGTTATCAACAGGGGGCGCCGTTTCACGACACCCACAGCAAGACCATTGGCTACCTGCTATGGATTTTCGGCTTTACCGGGTCGCATCGTTTCTATTACGGCAAGCCCGTAACCGGCACTATCTGGTTCTTCACCCTGGGCCTGCTGGGCATCGGCTGGTTGATCGACCTGTTCCTGATCCCGTCCATGGACCGTGAAGCCGACCTCCGGTTCCAGTCCGGGCGCATTGACTACAACATCGCCTGGATCCTGCTGACCTTCCTCGGGGTGTTTGGTCTGCACCGGCTGTATCAGGGCAAGTGGATCACCGCGATCATCTACTTCTTTACCGGCGGGCTGTTTCTGGTGGGGGTGCTGTACGACTTCTGGACGCTGAACAGCCAGGTTTCCGAGCGGAATGCGGGGCGGGGTTGAGGACACAGGGGGCGCAAAGCGCCCCCGAATTCCAGGTTACTGACGGGTCTGCCGCTGTTGCAGCAGCAGGTTGCTGAAGCCTGCCCCGGCCAGTTGCTTCTGCGCCCCGGTCAGCTGCTCGCGGTTGCTGAACGGCCCCACCAGCACGCGGTACCAGGTTTCGTCCTTGACCGTGCCCGACTCTACCTTTACCGACTGCCCCAGCAGGATGATCTGCGCGCGCACCTTGTCAGCATCGGCCTGCTTGCGGAACGAGCCGGCCTGCAGGAAGAACTGGGTGGTCGCCGCCGGCTTGATGACTGGCGGTGCCGGTGGCGGTGTCTGGCCCATCAATGCTGCCTGGGCTCGCGCCGTGTCGATCTTTGCCGCTTCGGCTGGCGTCACCGGGGTCACCGGCTGGGCCGGGACGGGTGGCGTCTTCTCTGGTACGGCCTCCGGCGGTACGATCACCTCGGACTCCGGCAGCAGCGTGTAGAAGTCGTACTTCGGCTTCACCGGCTGCTGCGGAGTGGGCTGCGCCGACTTGCCGGCTTCGGCCACCTTGTCCGCTTTCTGCTGCTCCGGCTTGGTGCGCTTGATGTCTTCGCCACCAGGCTCGAGCTTCATCAGGAACACGATGAACGCGCCTACGGTCAGGCCGACCGCCAGCCATACCCAACCGGGAATCGGCTGCTTGGCCGGCGCCGTCTGGCGGCTGGCGCCGCGTTTGGGTGCAGGTTTTTTCTTGGCAGCCAACTTACATGCGCTCCAGGGTTTCCAGGCCGAGCAGTTCCAGACCTTGCTTGAGGGTGCGGCCGGTCAGGGCCGCCAGGCGCAGGCGGCTCTGCTGCTGCTGCGGGGTTTCGGCGGCAAGAATCGGGCAGTTCTCGTAGAAGCTGGAGAACAGGCCGGCCAGGTCGTACAGGTAGCTGCACAGCACGTGCGGCGTACCCTTGTCGGCGACGTTGTTGAGGATTTCGCCAAACTGCGCCAGGCGCGCGGCCAGGTCCTGCTCGTGGGCAGCCTGCAGCACAATGTTGCCATCGACTTCATCGAAGCCTTTGCCCAGTTTGCGGAATACGCCGGCCACGCGGGTGTAGGCGTACAGCAGGTAAGGCGCGGTGTTGCCTTCGAAGTTGAGCATCAGCTCGAAGTTGAAGCTGTAGTCGCTGGTGCGGTGCTTGGACAGGTCGGCGTACTTCACAGCGCCGATGCCAACCACTTCACCGATGTGGCGCAGTTCTTCGTCGGCCAGGCTCGGGTTCTTTTCCTTGACCAGCGCGTAGGCGCGTTCCTTGGCCTCGGTGAGCAGGTCAATCAGCTTCACGGTACCGCCGTCACGGGTCTTGAACGGGCGGCCGTCGGCACCGTTCATGGTGCCGAAGCCCATGTGCTCCATCTGCATCGGGTGGCCCACGAAGCCTGCGCGGCGTGCAACTTCGAACACCTGGTTGAAGTGCAGGGCCTGGCGCTGGTCGACGAAGTACAGGGCGCGGTCCGCCTTGAGGACGTTGCTGCGGTAGCGCACGGCGGCCAGGTCGGTGGTGGCGTACAGGTAGCCGCCGTCGGCCTTCTGCACGATCACCGGCAGTGGCTCGCCTTCGCTGTTCTTGAACTCGTCGAGGAACACGCACTGGGCGCCCTGGTCTTCGACCAGCAGCCCCTTGGCCTTGAGGTCGGCGACCACGTTGGCCAGGTCGTCGTTGTAGGCGCTTTCACCCATCACGTCGGCCATGGTCAGCTTGACGTTCAGCAGCTCGTAGGTCTTCTGGCAGTGCGACAGCGAAATGTCCTTGAAGCGCGTCCACAGGGCCATGCAGTCCGGGTCGCCGGCCTGCAGCTTGACCACCAGGCCACGGGCACGGGTGGCGAACTCTTCGGATTCGTCGAAGCGCTTCTTGGCGGCGCGGTAGAAGTTTTCCAGGTCCGACAGCTCGTCGCTGGTGATCGGGTTTTCTTCCAGGTAGGCCAGCAGCATGCCGAACTGGGTGCCCCAGTCGCCCACGTGGTTCTGGCGGATCACGTCATCGCCGAGGAACTCCAGCACGCGCGCCACGCTGTCACCGATGATGGTCGAACGCAGGTGGCCGACGTGCATCTCCTTGGCCAGGTTGGGTGCCGACATGTCGATCACAACCTTTTGCGCAGGGCCGGCCTTGCGCGCGCCCAGGTGGGCGTCGGCCAGTGCGGCATCCAGGCGGTTGGCCAGGGCGTCGGTGTTCTGGAAGAAGTTGAGGAAGCCGGGGCCGGCGATTTCGACCTTGCTGATGTCGGCGCTGGCCGGCAGGGCATTGATCAGTTTCTCGGCCAGGTCGCGCGGCTTCATGCCGGCCGGCTTGGCCAGCATCATGGCGATGTTGCTGGCGAAGTCGCCGTGGGTCTTGTCCCGGGCGTTTTCCACCTGGATCGCCGGCGACAGCCCTTCAGGCAGCACACCGTCGGTGACGAGTTGGGTGAGGGCTTGCTGGATCAGCTGGCGAATGGTGTCTTTCATGGGGATCTCTTTTCGACCGCAAGCGCGGTGGAGCGCTTGGATGCGCAGGTGGAAAAACTGGGCATTATCCGTGGCTGGGGGCGGGTTGCCAACCTTTGGGGCTGCAAAGCAGCCCGCAGGATCAATAAAGGTCTACCGGGTCGACATCCAGCGACCACCGCACCTGGCGCCCGCTCGGCATCTGCTCCAACACTAGCAACCAGGCGCTGATCAGTCGATGCAAAGGCGCCCGCGTATTGGCCTGTATCAACAGTTGTGCGCGGAAGCGCCCGGCGCGGCGCTCCATCGGTGCTGGCACCGGCCCCAGCAGCTCGATGCCAGGTAGGCGCTGTTCGGCCACCAGGCGCTCGGCGGCGGCGCAGGCCTCGTCGAGGAAACCTTCGGCCTGCCCGGGCTTGTGCGCTTCGGCGCGTAGCAGCGCCAGGTGCGAGTAAGGCGGCAGCCCGGCGGCGCGGCGTTCGTCCAGGGCCTGCTCGGCGAAGGCGAAGTAGCCCTGCTCGGTAAGCTGCACCAGCAGTGGATGGTCGGCCAGGTGGGTCTGGATGATGACCTTGCCGGGCTCTTCGGCCCGCCCGGCCCGCCCGGCGACCTGCACGATCAACTGTGCCATGCGTTCGCTGGCACGGAAGTCGCCGGAGAACAGCCCGCCATCGGCATCGAGGATGGCCACCAGGGTCACCCGCGGGAAGTGATGGCCCTTGGCGAGCATCTGGGTGCCGACGAGGATGCTCGGCTGGCCGCGCTGGATGGTGCTGAACAGGTTGTGCATGGCGTCCTTGCGCGCGGTGCTGTCGCGGTCCACACGCAGGATCGGGTAATCCGGGAACAGCACTTTCAGGCGCTCCTCGGCACGCTCGGTGCCGGCGCCGACCGGGCGCAGGTCAACATGGTTGCACTGCGGGCACTGCTGCGGCAGGCGCTCGTCATAGCCGCAATGGTGGCAGCGCAGCACGCCGGAGCGCTGGTGCACGGTCATGCGTGCATCGCAGCGTGGGCATTCGGACAGCCAGCCGCAATCATGGCACAGCAAGGTCGGGGCGAAACCGCGGCGATTGAGGAATACCAGCACTTGCTGGCCTGCCTCCAGGGTTTGGCGTATGGCCTGCTGCAGTGGGCCGCTGATACCGCTGTCCAGCGGCAGGCTCTTCACATCCAGGCGCAGCATGCGTGGCGGGCGGGCACCGCCGGCGCGCTGGTTCATGCGCAACAGGCGGTAGCGACCGGTCAGGGCATTGTGCAGGGTTTCCAGCGATGGCGTGGCGGAACCGAGCAGGATCGGGACGTTTTCCTGGTGGGCGCGCACCAGTGCCAGGTCGCGGGCGTGGTAGCGCAGGCCTTCCTGCTGTTTATAGGAGCCGTCGTGCTCCTCGTCGATGATGATCAGGCCGGGGTTCTTCATCGGCGTGAACAGTGCCGAGCGGGTGCCGATGATGATGTCGGCCTCGCCGTCCCGGGCTGCCAGCCAGGCATCCAGGCGTTCGCGGTCGTTCACCGCCGAATGCAGCAGGGCGATGCGGGCGTTGAAGCGCTGCTCGAAGCGGGCCAGGGTCTGCGGGCCGAGGTTGATCTCCGGGATCAGTACCAGGGCCTGCTTGCCGGCTTCCAGTGTTTCGCGGATCAGTTGCAGGTACACCTCGGTCTTGCCGCTGCCGGTGACACCGGCCAGCAGGAAGGCGCCAAAGCCGCCAAAGCCTTCGCGCACGGCGTCGAAGGCATCGCGTTGCTCTTCGTTGAGCGGTAGTTCCGGCTGTGCCAGCCAGTGTTCGTGGCGCAGTGCCGGCAGATGGCGGCGGACCTCGATCTGCACCAGGTCCTTGGCCAGCAGCAGGTCCAGGCTGTCCTTGTTCAGATTGAGCTTGGCCAGGAGGCTATGGGCCACGCCGTGCGGGTGCTGGGCCAGGGTCTTGAGGGCATCGCGCTGGCGCGGTGCGCGGGCGATGCGCGGGTCTTCCAGGCGGGCGCCGGGGGCGACGTGCCAGAAGCGCTCCTGACGCATCTCGGAGGGTTCGCCCTGGCGCAGCAGGGTCGGCAAGGCCCAGCTCAGGGTGTCACCCAGGCTGTGCTGGTAGTACTGGGCGGTCCACAAGCACAACTTGAACAGCGACGGCGGGATCGGTGATACCGGGTCGAGCAGGGCGCTGGCCGGCTTGAGCTTGTCGGCGGGCACTTCGCTCTGCTCGCACACCTCCACCAGCACGCCGATCATTTCGCGGCGGCCGAATGGCACGCGAATGCGCATGCCCGGAGTCAAGGCCTGGCGCGCCATGCTTGCCGGCGCCTTGTAGTCGAACAGGCGACGCAGCGGGGAGGGCAGGGCAAGGCGCAGGATGACGTCGGACACGCGGAAAGTCTCGGAGGGCGTTTCAAAGACTGGCGAGCCTAGCAGACGACGGTCGGTGCAAGCGACAACTTGCGTTGGCGTGATGCTCTGGTATTATTCGCCGCCTAATTACGTGCGGTATTCAACAATTGGTGTTGGGTGGCGGCACGCAGCTCGAGGAAGTGACCATGAAAGCAGATATTCATCCGAACTACGAAGTAGTTGCAGTCACCTGCAGCTGCGGCAACAAGTTTGAAACCCGTTCGACCCTGGGCAGCACCCTGGCGATCGACGTTTGCAACCTGTGCCACCCGTTCTACACCGGTAAGCAGAAAGTCCTGGACACCGGTGGTCGCGTACAGAAGTTCGCCGATCGCTTCGGTATGTTCGGTACCAAGAAGTAATCATGCGCATGGCGAACCCCTCGGGTTTCGCATTGCTGCAAAAAAAGGCGCCCCTTGTGGGCGCCTTTTTTATGGGCGTCATCTGGCATTTCCCGGCCCTGGCGTTCTGCCCGCTACCAGGCAGCCCTCAGCAGGTGGCGGTGCGCCAGGTGGTCGATGGCGATACCTTGCGCCTGGTCGATGGCCGCAGCGTGCGATTGATCGGCATCAATGCCCCGGAAATCGGCCGTAACGGGCGCTCCAGCGAGCCCTATGCCGAGGCTGCCAGGCAGCGTTTGCAGGCCTTGGTCAAAGCCAGCGATGGGCGTATCGGGCTGGAGCCGGGCGTCGAGTCCAAGGACAAATACGGCCGCACGCTGGCGCATATCTACGGCCGCAATGGCGACAATATCGAAGCACAGCTGCTCAGCGAGGGCTTGGGCTATCGCGTCGCGGTTGCCCCCAATGTGCGCCTCAGCGCTTGCCAGCAGCTTGCCGAGCAGGCTGCGCGCAAGGCTGGCTCCGGGCTGTGGCGTCGTTCGCCGGTGGTGCGTGCAGGGGATGTCCGGCAGTCGGGATTCGCGGTCATTGCGGGCCGCATCGAAGGCGTGGAGCGCAACCGTGGCGGGGTCTGGCTGAACCTGGACGGTGCGGTGGTGCTGCAGGTTCCCGCTCGTCTGCAGCGCAACTTCCCCGCCAGCTTCTTCGATAACCTCAAGGGACGCCAGGTCGAGGCGCGTGGCTGGGTGCTGGATCGTTCCCGCAAGGGCGGCCTCAAGCCCGGGCAGCGACGCTGGCTGTTGCCGTTGACCGATCCAAGCATGTTGGAGCGCATTTCAGGCTAAAAGATGTAGACATTTCGCTATTGGATTGTACACACTGTTAGGCGTATGCCCCGTGGGTTATAGCGTAAAGTCGTAGGCTAAAGGCCTTGACACAAGTGACCGACCAGTCTTGTGGCTCCCCGGCTCTTTGCGTATCCTCGGCGGTCCGTCAGAACAGTAAATAGCGGAATGCCCACCATGTCAGACCTGAAAACCGCCGCTCTCGAATATCACGCTCAACCTCGTCCGGGGAAACTGAGCGTCGAACTCTCCAAGCCCACAGCCACCGCCCGTGACCTCGCCCTGGCCTACAGCCCAGGTGTTGCTGAGCCCGTGCGTGAAATCGGCCGTGATCCAGAGCTGGCTTACAAATACACCGGCAAAGGCAACCTGGTTGCGGTGATTTCCGATGGCACCGCCATCCTCGGTCTGGGTGACCTCGGCCCACTGGCTTCCAAGCCGGTCATGGAAGGCAAGGGTGTTCTGTTCAAGCGTTTCGCCGGTATCGACGTGTTCGACATCGAAGTGGAATCGGAAAGCCCGCAGGCGTTCATCGACACCGTTCGCCGCATCTCGATCACCTTCGGTGGCATCAACCTCGAAGACATCAAGGCGCCTGAGTGCTTTGAAATCGAGCGCACCCTGATCGAACAGTGCGACATCCCGGTATTCCACGATGACCAGCACGGTACCGCCATCGTGACCGCGGCCGGCATGATCAACGCCCTGGAAATCGCCGGCAAGAAGCTGGAGGACGCCAAGATCGTCTGCCTGGGTGCCGGCGCTGCCGCCATCTCCTGCATGAAGCTGCTGGTAAGCATGGGTGCCAAGGTCGAAAACATCTACATGATCGACCGCAGCGGCGTGATCCACGCTGGCCGTGACGACCTGAACCAGTACAAGGCGCAGTTCGCCCACGCCACCGACAAGCGCACCCTGGCTGACGCACTCGACGGTGCCGACGTGTTCGTAGGCCTGTCTGGCCCGAACCTGCTGAGCGCCGAAGGCCTGAAGTCGATGGCTGCCAACCCGATCGTGTTCGCCTGCTCGAACCCGGACCCGGAAATCTCGCCAGAGCTGGCGCATGCCACTCGCAGCGACGTGATCATGGCTACCGGTCGTTCCGACTACCCGAACCAGGTCAACAACGTACTGGGCTTCCCGTTCATCTTCCGTGGTGCCCTGGACGTTCGCGCCAAGCGCATCAACGAAGAAATGAAAATCGCCGCCGCCATCGCCCTGAAAGATCTGGCCAAGCTGCCAGTGCCGAAGGAAGTGTGCGACGCCTACGGCGTACAGGCTCTGGAATTTGGTCGTGAGTACATCATTCCGAAGCCGTTGGACGCACGTCTGATCACCGTCGTTTCCGACGCTGTGGCCAAGGCCGCCATCGAATCCGGCGTGGCAACCCTGCCGTATCCGAAGCACTACCCGCTGACCAGCGTGGATGACGTGTTCAAAGGCTGATTGCTGCCTGGCGACACAAAAAGCCCCGGCTCGTATGAGCCGGGGCTTTTTGTTTGGCGGTGCGCCATGCTGCTATTTTTGGTTGCCTGTCGGATTCTGGGGCTGCTTTGCAGCCCATCGCGACACAAGGCCGCTCCCACAGGGGCTAGGCGTTTCCTGTGGGAGCGGCCTTGTGTCGCGATAGGGGCGCAAAGCGCCCCCGGCTTTACATCTGGTCAGAACAGATCCATCGGCGCCGCTTCATCCGCCGGCAGCGGGCTGCCCGGTGCTGCGCCAGTGCCCAGTTCGTCCACCGACGGCGGCGAGTCCTCGGCCTTGAACAGCTCGAAGTAGGCATTCGGCGTGCTCGGCGAAGCGGCACGGCCGCTGACCGGGTCGACGCGCAGGCTGAGGATGCCTTCCGGTTCTGCCGGCGCATGCGCAGGCTTGTCCTTGAGTGCCGCGCCCATGAAGCTCATCCAGATCGGCAGTGCCGCCGTGCCGCCGTACTCGCGGCGTCCAAGGGTTTCGGGCTGATCGAAGCCGACCCACACGGTGGTCACGTAGTCGGCGTTGTAGCCGGAGAACCAGGCGTCCTTGGACTCGTTGGTAGTACCGGTCTTGCCTGCCAGATCGGTGCGGCCCAGGGCCAGCGCCCGGCGTCCGGTGCCGCGCTTGATCACGTCCTGCAGCATGCTGGTGAGGATGTAGGTGGTGCGACCGTCGATGATACGCTCGGCCACGGCCGGCGCCTGCGGTGCAGAAGCCACCTGGCTGAAGGCAGCGGGTGCCTCGCCAGGCATGGCGGTTGTGCTGATCGGCTGTTCGGGCGCGGCCACACCCGCCTGGTCCTCGGCACCTTGCGGTACCCGAGCCGGGTTGGCGGTGAACAGCGTCTCGCCGCTGCGGCTTTCGATGCGTTCGATCAGGTACGGGGTGATCTTGTACCCGCCGTTGGCAAAAGTACTCCAGCCTGTGGCGATTTCCATAGGGGTCAGGGTGGCGGTGCCCAGTGCCAGCGACAGGTTGCGTGGCAGGTCCTGCTTGTTGAAGCCGAACTTGGCGATGTAGTCGATGGTGCGGTCCACGCCCATGGCCTGCAGCAGGCGGATCGACACCAGGTTGCGCGACTTGTACAGCGCTTCGCGCATGCGGATCGGACCAAGGAAGGTATTGGTGTCGTTCTTCGGTCGCCAGACTTTGTCCAGGTACTCGTCGACGAACACGATTGGTGCATCGTTGACCAGGCTGGATGCGGTGTAGCCACTGTCCAGTGCGGCGCTGTAGATGAACGGCTTGAAGCTCGAGCCCGGCTGACGCTTGGCCTGCATGGCGCGGTTGTAGTTGCTCTGCTCGAACGAGAAACCGCCGACCAGGGCGCGGATGGCGCCGTTGTAAGGGTCGAGGGTGACCAGCGCACTCTGCGCGCCAGGTACCTGGCTGAACTTGAACTTGCCATCCTCGAGGCGCTGCACGCGCACCAGGTCGCCAACCTGGGCCACATCTGCCGGTGACTGCGGCGCACGGCCCTGGGAGTTGCTGTTGATGAACGGGCGCGCCCATTTCATGGTGTCCCAGGCCACCTGCTCTTCCTGGCCGCTGCGGGTCAGCACCTTGAGGCCGGTTTTTTCGACCTGGGTGACGATGACCGGCTCCAGGCCACCGAGGCTGCGCTGCTTGCCCAGTTCCTGCAGCCAGGCTGCCTGGGTGCGGCCCGGGAAACGTGCTTCGGGCCCGCGGTAGCCGTGGCGCTCATCGTAGTCGGAGAGACCGTTGAGGATGGCCTTGTTGGCCATTTCCTGCATGTCGCTGGGCACCGTGGTAGTGACGCGGAAGCCTTCGGTGTAGGCGTCGCTGCCGTAGCGACCGACCATTTCGGCGCGGGCCATTTCGGCGATGTAAGGCGCATTCACTTCAGGCGTGGGCACGTGGTAGCTGGCGTTGAGCGGCTCGGCCAGGGCCGCCTGGTAACTGGCTTCGTCGATCTTGCCCAGCTTGTACATGCGGCCAAGGATCCAGTCGCGGCGCTCTTTGGCGCGTACGGGGTTGGCCAGCGGGTTGAAGCGCGAGGGTGCCTTGGGCAGGCCGGCGATCATCGCCATCTGCGCCAGGCTCACGTCGCGGATCGACTTGCCGTAGTACACCTGCGCGGCGGCATCGATACCGTAGGCGCGGTTGCCCAGGTAGATCTTGTTCACGTACAGCTCGAGGATCTCGTCCTTGGTCAGCTCACGCTCGATCTGCAGGGCCAGCAGGATTTCGTTGGTCTTGCGCGAGAAGCTGCGCTCGCTGGTGAGGAAGAAGTTCTTCGCCACCTGCATGGTGATGGTACTGCCGCCGGTCTGGATATGGCCGGTTTTCACCAACTGGGTCGCGGCGCGCATCAGGCTGCTGGGGTCGACACCGTAGTGATTGAGGAAGTTGTCGTCCTCGGCCGACAGAAGCGCCTGGATGAATTGTGGGGGAATTTCCTCGAAGCGGATCGGTGAGCGACGCATTTCGCCGAACTCGGCAATCAGCTTGCCGTCGCTGCTGTACACCCTGAGGGGGATCTGCAACTGGATGCTTCTGAGCGACTCGACCGAGGGCAGGTTGGGGCTAAGATACAGAAACGCACCGCTCACACCGAGTACGAGCGCGCAGATGACTGCGACGGAAGACCACCAGAAGAACTTCAGCAGACGTATCAAGGCTTTTCGGTGTCCAGGTTGGGAGTGGATTGCACGCAGGTCCGGCGGACCAAAAAACGCTGGGCATTATAAGCATTTTTTCGCCTCTCCGGGTTACCGGCCAGGCTGCCCGTCGCCTCGATGGGCAGGCGCGGCCTAGTGCTGACGCGGGGTTGGGGCAGGTAGCCGCGAAGGATGGCGGCGACAGACAACAAGGATGCCACGATGCTAGGACGCTTCGGCAAGGATGCCGGTTCACTTGTGGGGGTGGAAATTGCCCCTGACTCCGTTCGGATTGTGCAACTGCAGCGGCGTAACCGGCGCTGCCGGGTGCTTGCCTCGGTACAAGAGCCGTTCGAATCATTGGCTGGCAGTGATTGGGCGGCAGAGCCTGGCGCCGTGGCGGCTGCCTTGAGGCGCGCCTACAGGCGCAGCGGCCTCAAACAGCGCCGGGTCGCGCTGGCACTGCCGGGTAACCAGGTGATATGCAAGCTGTGCCACCTGCCAGTGGAACAGGGCGGTGCAGAAGTGGAGGCGCAGCTGCTGGCTGACGCCGAACGGCTGTTTCCATTTCCGCTGGAAGACCTGGCCCTGGATTTTCAGGTCCTGGGCGGTTCTCGCGTCCAGCCAGGCTGCGCCGAGGTGATGGTGGCGGCATGTCGGCAGAGCGCACTGGCGCCACTTGAAGGCATCGTCGAGGAGGCAGGGTTGCAACTGGAGGCCGTGGAGGTCGACAGCATTGCCTTGGGGCGCATGCTGCCGCAGGGCCGGCACCAGAGCTCGGCGTTGCTGCGTATCGAGGCGCACAGCACCATCCTTTATGGCTGGCATTCGGGGCAGCCTCAGCAACGGCGTGAGCTGAGCCTGGGGCTGTCGACGATAACCGGGGCGCTGCCAGAGCGCCTGCTGGCCTTGCTTGCCGGTGAGCCTTTGCCGGAATGCCTGTTGATTGCCAGCTGTTCTCCGGTCGAAGCGGGCCAGTTGCAAAGCCTCGGCTCCCAGCTGAACCTTCCGTGTCGCCTGGTGCCTGACCTGGCGCGCCTGGAGCACGTCGATGGTGCGATGATTCTGGCTTGCGCCCTGGCTCTCGGAGGATTGCGTCGATGATGCGGCTGAACCTTCTGCCCTGGCGCGAACGGCAGCGCCAAGCGGCGTTGCGGTCTTTCCGCAGGCAACTGGTCGCCGGCGCTCTACTGGCCCTGTGTGGCGTGATGTTGGTCGACCAGCTGGCCCGCCAGCGCGGGGAGCAGCAGGCGCTGGCCAATACCCGGCACCAGGCAGCCCTTGAAGTGTTGGGCGAGCAGTTGCAGCCGCTGGCCGATGTGCATGCGCAGCATGAGGCGCTGCTGGCACGCGCGGCGGCGCTGGAAGCACTGCGCGCCCATCAGGATGTGCTGGCCGGGGTGTTCGCTGACCTCGAGCGGGCGTTGCCGGTGGGTGTGCAACTGCTCGACCTCAGCCTGGAAGATGGCAATTTGCAGATGACCGGGCTGGCCAAGTCAGGTGCCGTGGTCGCGCAGTTCATGCGTGACCTGAGCCGCTCGAGTGCGCTGGTTGGTCTGGAGCTCAAGCGCATCAGGAGCCTGCCAGGCGGCGATGAATTCCTGCTGGGGGCGCGCGTTTCGGCGTTCTGGTCGTGAATGCTGCGCAGGTGCTCGGCTGGCTGGCCATGGCCGAGAGCTCCAGCCGCTTCAGGCAGCTGGCGCCAGTGCTGGTGGCCTTGGCGTTGTTCGGCCTGGGCTGTGCCATACGTCTGCCTGCAGCGCTGCAACAGCAGGCGCAGGAGGAGGCTCGGCACGCCGAGTTGCACGAACAGCATTCAGCCGGCGCGGTGCAACTGGCCGAGTTGGAGCAACTCCACGCGTCGGTAACCATCGCCGAGCAACGCTTGCGCGAGGCGCACTGGCACCTGGCGGCTGGTGAGGGCATGAGTGACCTTCTCGAACGTCTGGCGGCTTCGGGGCACGCGCATGGCTTGCTGATCGAGCGCTTCGACGTTCATGAAGACGAACAGCAGGCCGGTTTCCGCCAGGTGCCGCTGGAGCTACAGGTGGTGGGGCGATACGCGGCATTGCGCCAGTGGCTGGGTGACTGGTTGGGCCAGGCGCGTGTTTTGCGTAGTGGTGACCTGCAACTGGCTCCAGCAGATGGCAAGCCTGGGCTGCTGCGCCTGCAGTTGCGGGTTGATGCCTATCAGGCGCTGGCGCCAGTGCCGCAGCCTGCGATGCTAGCGCGCATGCCAGCCAGGGGCGTGACGGCAGCGCCCGCAGTCGACCCGTTTGCGCCTGGAGCGACGCGATTGTCGGCCAGCGGGTTGGCCGGCGTGCCTTTGGCGCAACTGGAGATGGTCGGCAGCCTGTCACGTGGAGCGGAACACGAAGCACTGCTGATGGCGGCGGGCAGGCTCTATCGCGTACGCCCTGGGGACCGGGTCGGGCGTGACCAGGGGGTGGTGGCGAGAGTTGATCAATCCCAGGTCGAAGTACGCGAACGGCTGTTCATGGCCGGGGGGTGGCATGAACGCACGGCGTTCATCACGCTGGCAAAGCACCTGGGCAAGGAGGCCCCGGATGACGATGAAAAGATTGATGAAATGGATGCTGGCAGCCCTGCTGCCGTTCCCGCTGGCGTCGGCAATGCCTTATCAGGGTGAACCACTGTCGCTGAACTTCCAGGATGTGGAAGTGCGCTCGGTGCTGCAGGTGCTGGCTGACTATGCCGGTGTCAACCTGGTTGCCAGCGATGCCGTGCAGGGTAGCGTCACTTTGCGCCTTGAGGATGTTCCATGGGACCAGGCGCTGGATCTGGTGCTGCGCACCAAGGGCTTGGCCCGGCGACAGGAGGGCAATGTGCTGCTGGTGGCGCCCGCAGCGGAGTTTGCCGCGCAGTCTGTCGATGCCCATGTGGGCCAGGCGCTGGATGCACAGTTGCAGCCATTGCGTCGGGAGCTGTTGCCCATTCATCACGCCAAGGCCGCCGATCTGGCAGAGCTGCTGCTGGCGAGCCTGGCGGATGACGGCATCCTCACCAGTCGGGGCAGCCTCAGTGTCGATGAGCGCACCAATACGCTGGTGGTGCACCAGCCGGCAGACCGCCTTGCCGAGCTGAGGCAACTGGTGGCGCAGCTGGATGTGCCGGTGCGTCAGGTGGCGATCGAGGCACGTATCGTCGAGGCCAACGTCGATTACGAGAAAAGCCTGGGGGTGCGCTGGGGTGGGCCGCTGTATGTCGAGAGCCCGCGCCCGGGCAAGGATCTGTTCGTCGATCTCGGGGTGGAGCGGGTGGGCGGTAGCATCGGTCTGGGCCTGTTGCGTGGCGATGTGCTGCTCGACCTGGAACTCAGTGCCATGGAAAAGAGCGGCAACGGCGAAATCATCTCGCAGCCCAAGGTGGTCACGGCCGACAAGGAAACGGCCAGGATCCTCAAAGGCACCGAGGTGCCGTACCAGGAAACCAGCAAGAGCGGCGCCACCTCGGTAGCATTCCGCGAAGCCTCGTTGTCGCTGGAAGTGACCCCGCAGATCACTCCGGACAACAAGGTGATCATGACCGTCAGGGTGACCAAGGACGAGCCGGATTACGTCAATGCCCTGAACAACGTACCGCCGATCCGCAAGAACGAGGTCAATGCCAAGGTTCGCGTGACGGACGGAGAAACGATCGTGATCGGTGGCGTGTACTCGACTTCGCAAAACAATGTGGTCGACAAGGTGCCATTTTTCGGCGATCTGCCGTATGTTGGGCGGCTGTTTCGACGCGATGCATTACAAGAGAAAAAATCCGAGCTGCTGGTCTTCCTGACTCCGCGTATCATGAGTGACCAGGCGATTGCTGTGAGTCGTTGATTCTGTGCGAAATTTGATACTTGTGGGGCCCATGGGTGCTGGTAAAAGCACCATCGGACGCCTATTGGCCAAAGAGCTGCGCCTGCTGTTCAAGGATTCCGACAAGGAAATCGAACTGCGATGCGGCGCCAACATCCCGTGGATTTTCGACAAGGAAGGCGAGCCGGGTTTCCGTGACCGCGAGCAGGCGATGATCGCCGAGCTGTGCGCACTCGACGGCGTGGTCTTGGCGACCGGCGGTGGCGCGGTAATGCGCGAAGCCAACCGCAAGGCCCTGCATCAGGGTGGCCGGGTGATCTATCTGCATGCTTCGGTCGAACAGCAGGTTGGTCGCACCGCGCGTGATCGCAATCGCCCCCTTTTGCGCACCGCCAATCCCGAGGCGACCTTGCGCGCCCTGCTGGAAGCCCGCGACCCGCTCTACCGCGAGATCGCCGACCTGGTGGTAGAAACCGACGAGCGGCCGCCACGCATGGTGGTGATCGATATTCTCGAGCGCTTGCAGCAGTTGCCGCCCCGTTAGCCCGGGACTATTCTCGGCCACCAGCGCCGAGGCGAGGTTCAACGTAACCGCGTAGGTGCCCGAGCGGCGCCGCGCACAAGTACATTGTGGGGATACATGCAGACACTAAAGGTCGACCTGGGCGAGCGTAGCTACCCGATCTACATTGGCGAAGGCCTGCTGGACCAGCCTGAGCTGCTGGCGCCGCACATTGCCGGGCGGCAGGTTGCCATTGTTTCCAACGAGACCGTCGCGCCCCTGTATCTCGAACGCCTGAGCAAGACCCTGGGGGCCTATTCGGTGCTGCCGGTGGTATTGCCCGATGGCGAAGCCCACAAGAACTGGGAAACCCTGCAGCTGATCTTCGATGGCCTGCTGACAGCACGGCACGACCGCCGCACCACCGTGGTTGCCCTGGGCGGCGGCGTGATCGGTGACATGGCCGGCTTCGCTGCCGCCTGCTACCAGCGCGGCGTCGACTTCATCCAGGTGCCGACCACTTTGCTGTCCCAGGTCGACTCCTCGGTCGGCGGCAAGACCGGCATCAACCACCCGTTGGGCAAGAACATGGTCGGTGCCTTCTACCAGCCCAATGCGGTGCTGATCGACACCACCAGCCTCAAGACCCTGCCATCGCGCGAGCTGTCCGCAGGCCTTGCCGAAGTGATCAAGTACGGACTGATCTGCGACAAACCGTTCCTCGCCTGGCTCGAGGACAATATGCAGGCACTGCGTGCCCTCGACCCGGTGGCGCTGACCGAAGCCATCCGCCGCTCCTGCGCGGCCAAGGCCGCGGTGGTGGGTGCCGACGAGCGCGAGTCTGGCGTGCGCGCCACGCTGAACCTGGGGCACACCTTCGGGCATGCTATCGAGACCCACATGGGTTACGGCGTGTGGCTGCACGGCGAAGCCGTGGCGGCGGGCACGGTGATGGCTCTGGAGATGTCCATGCGCCTTGGCTGGATCGACCAGGCCGAGCGCGATCGCGGAATCCGCCTGTTGCAGGACGCAGGCTTGCCGGTGGTGCCACCACAGGAGATGACCCCGGCGCATTTCATGGAGCACATGGCGGTCGACAAGAAAGTGCTCGACGGCCGCCTGCGTCTGGTGCTGCTGCGCCAGATGGGCGAGGCCGTGGTGACCGACGACTATCCGAAAGAGATTCTACAGGCCACGTTGTCGGCGGATTACCGCGCGATCGTGGCCCAGCTTTGAGGTTGTGACAGCGCAATGACCAGTTTGCATGCCGATGAGGCCTTTCTCGACCATTACCAGTTGAGCCATGATCCGTTCGCGCCCCGTGTGCCCGGCTTCAAGTTTTTCCCGGCCCAGCGCAAGCCCGTGCTCGGCCAGCTGCATCACCTGGCGCGCTACAGCCAGCTGATGCTGGTTGTCACCGGCCCGCTGGGCAGTGGCAAGACCCTGCTGCGCCAGGCCCTGGTGGCCAGTACCAACAAGCAGGCGGTGCAGAGCGTGGTGGTGTCCGCCCGTGGCGCCAGCGATGCCGCCAGCGTACTCGGCCAGGTTGCACAGAACCTGGATGTGGCCGAGGCCGAAATGCAGGCGATCCTGGCCAAGGTGGTGCAACTGGCACTGACCGGCCAGGAAGTGTATTTGCTGGTGGACGATGCGGAACAACTCGACGAGTCGGCACTCCAAGCGTTGCTGGAATTGGCGGCGGGTGTACCGGAAGGGCGCCCGCACGTGTTCCTGTTCGGTGAGCCGTCGCTGATTGCCGGGCTGGACGAGATCAATATCGAGGAAGAACGCTTCCACATCATCGAACTCGCCCCCTACAGTGAAGAAGAAACCCGCGAGTACCTGGAGCAGCGCCTGGAAGGTGCTGGCCGGGGCATCGAGGTGTTCAGCCGTGAACAGATCGTCGATATCCATGAAAACTCCGACGGCTGGCCTGGCAACATCAACCAGGTCGCCCGTGACACTTTGATCGAAGCCATGATCGCCAGCCGCTCGACGGCCAAGCGACCATCCATGGGGTTCAAGATGCCTAAAAAACATGTGCTCGCGCTGTCCGCTGTGGTTGTGGTCGCCGTTGCGGCCGCGGTGTTGATGCCGAAGAAAGGTGACAAGGCACCTGCCGAAGCGCCGGCCGCCCAGGCCCAGCTGCCGCTTGGCGAGGGCCAGGCCAATGGTGGCAATCCCGCCATCGAGTTCTCGGGTTCGTCCCAGCCGATGCCGCTGCCGCTGGTTGGCCAGTCGCAGCCGGTGATGCGCGAGCCACTGGCCCAGGCCGCGGGCATGGGCGAGGGTGAAGAGGGCAGCCCGGCCGGTGATACCGCCCTGCAGCCAGGCAACCCGCCGCCAACCGTGACCACCATCGCGCCGCCGCAAGGTGTGCCAGCGGGCCCGGCACCGGTACCTGCCCAGCCAGTACAGACGCAGCCGCAGCCGGTTGCGCCTGCGCCAAAACCTGTCGCAACCCAACCTGCCAAGCCGGTTGCGCCTGCCAAGCCTGCCCCAGCACCGACCCAGGTCGCCGTGGCCAAGCCGGCCGCCAAGCCTGTCGAGAAGCCGGCAGCCGGTGGCAGCGGCAACAGCGGCTGGTACGCCGGGCAGAAACCGGGCAATTACGTGGTGCAGATCCTGGGTACCAGCTCCGAGGCTTCGGCTCAGGCGTTCGTTAAGGCTCAAGGTGGCGACTATCGCTACTTCAAGAAAAACCTGCAGGGCAAGCCGCTGTACGTAGTCACTTACGGCAACTTCGCCAACCGCGACGCAGCGGTTGCGGCAATCAAGAACTTGCCAGCGAAGGTCCAGGCTGGTAAACCTTGGCCACGTACCGTCGCCAGCGTCCAACAAGAGCTGGCCTCGGCCCGCTGATACCTTCCGGGCGGCACCACCCCGCCGCCCAGTTGCTGAGCGATTACTGACTTTCGACTAGCCTGCTGCGTTGTCACGCGGCAGGCTTTTCTGTCCCAGACTGCCGGCCACAAGCCTTACTTGCAGTCATGGCTGAAACGCTTCAGACTCGAGCCAAGCCGCTATCACGGCGCATGGCGCAAAAACATTCAAAATTGCGACATAAATTTTCAATGGTGAGACATGAAAATTTGTGAGCATCGCTGTCGCTGTGCAACAATGGTTTTCCATGGCCACCGCAAAAAAGCTGGCGTTTGATCGGCGTGGATGGTAAGTGGTTGTTAAAAAAGAGATTTACCTCCGTTGAGAGGTGAACCTGGTGAGAATGTGTCTATGAAAACAGGTCTGTACCATCCCGAAGAATTCAAGGACAACTGTGGTTTTGGCCTGATCGCCCATATGACGGGCGAACCGAGCCACCACCTTCTGCAAACCGCCATGCAGGCACTGACCTGCATGACCCACCGCGGCGGTATCAACGCCGACGGCAAGACCGGTGACGGTTGCGGTCTGCTCATGCAGAAGCCCGATCAATTCCTGCGTGCCGTGGCCCAGGAGCACTTCGCCGTCGAGCTGCCCAAGCAGTACGCTGTCGGCATGGTGTTTTTCAACCAGGACCCGGTCAAAGCGGAAGCCGCCCGCGCCAACATGGACCGCGAAATCCTCGCTGCTGGCCTGAAACTGGTCGGCTGGCGCAAGGTGCCGATCGATACCAGCGTGCTCGGCCGCCTGGCCCTTGAGCGCCTGCCACAGATCGAGCAGGTGTTCATCGGCGGTGAAGGCCTGAGCGACCAGGAATTCGCCATCAAGCTGTTCAGTGCCCGTCGCCGTTCCTCCGTGGCCAACGCCCACGACGCCGACCACTACATCTGCAGCTTCTCGCACAAGACCATCATCTACAAAGGCCTGATGATGCCGCGCGATCTCGCGGCCTTCTACCCGGACCTGGGTGACGAGCGCCTGCAAACCGCGATCTGCGTGTTCCACCAGCGCTTCTCCACCAACACCCTGCCGAAATGGCCGCTGGCGCAGCCGTTCCGCTTCCTCGCCCACAACGGCGAGATCAACACCATCACCGGCAACCGCAACTGGGCCATGGCCCGTCGCACCAAGTTCGCCAACGACCTGATCCCCGACCTCGAGGAGCTCGGCCCGCTGGTCAACCGCGTCGGCTCCGACTCCTCTAGCATGGACAACATGCTGGAGCTGATGGTCACTGGTGGCATCGACCTGTTCCGTGGCGTGCGCATGCTGGTACCGCCAGCCTGGCAGAACGTCGAGACCATGGACGCCGACCTGCGCGCCTTCTACGAATACAACTCCATGCACATGGAGCCGTGGGATGGCCCGGCCGGTATCGTAATGACCGAAGGCCGCCATGCGGTGTGCCTGCTCGACCGTAACGGCCTGCGCCCGGCGCGCTGGGTGACCACCAAGAACGGCTACATCACCCTGGCGTCGGAAATCGGCGTATGGGACTACAAGCCCGAGGACGTCATCGCCAAGGGCCGCGTTGGCCCAGGCCAGATCTTCGCCGTGGACACCGAAACCGGCCAGATCCTCGACACCGACGCCATCGACAACCGCCTGAAGTCGCGCCACCCGTACAAGCGCTGGCTGCGTCAGCACGCCACGCGCATCCAGGCGACGCTGACCGATGACCAGGGCGTGGCCAGCTACGACGCCGACCAGCTCAA
Organism: Pseudomonas sp. M2(2023); assembly: GCF_030263955.1. Taxonomy (NCBI): domain Bacteria; kingdom Pseudomonadati; phylum Pseudomonadota; class Gammaproteobacteria; order Pseudomonadales; family Pseudomonadaceae; genus Pseudomonas; species Pseudomonas sp. M2(2023). The sequence continues at coordinate 5,264,459 of NZ_CP127114.1, read as the reverse complement.
GCAGTACATGAAGATGTTCCAGGTCACCTTCGAAGAGCGTGACCAGGTCCTGCGCCCGCTCGGCGAGCAGGGCCAGGAAGCAGTCGGCTCGATGGGTGACGACACGCCGATGGCCGTTCTGTCGCAGCGCGTGCGTTCGCCGTACGACTTCTTCCGCCAGCAGTTCGCCCAGGTGACCAACCCGCCGATCGACCCGCTGCGCGAAGCGATCGTCATGTCCCTGGAAATCTGCCTGGGCGCCGAACGCAACATCTTCCAGGAATCCCCCGAGCACGCTTCGCGGGTAATCCTCAGCTCGCCGGTCATCTCGCCCGCCAAGTGGCGTTCGCTGATGAACCTGGAGCGCGAAGGTTTCGACCGCCAGCTGATCGACCTCAACTATGAAGAGAGCGTCGGCCTGGAAGCGGCCATCCGCAACATTGCCGACCAGGCTGAAGAAGCAGTGCGCGCTGGCAAGACCCAGCTGGTGCTGAGCGACCGCTACATTGCCCCTGGCAAGCTGCCGGTGCACGCCTCGCTGGCCGTTGGTGCGGTACACCACCGCCTGACCGAACAGGGCCTGCGTTGCGACAGCAACATCCTGGTGGAAACCGCCACCGCCCGCGACCCGCACCACTTCGCCGTGCTGCTGGGCTTCGGTGCCTCGGCCGTTTACCCGTACCTGGCCTATGAAGTGCTGGCTGACCTGATTCGTACCGGCGAAGTGCTGGGCGACCTGGACGAAGTCTTCAAGTACTACCGCAAGGGCATCTCCAAGGGCCTGCTGAAGATCCTGTCGAAGATGGGTATCTCCACCATCGCCTCGTACCGTGGCGCGCAGTTGTTCGAAGCCATCGGCCTGTCCGAGGAAGTGGTCGGCCTGAGCTTCAAGGGCGTTTCCAGCCGCATCAAGGGTGCGCGTTTCGCAGACCTGGAAAGCGACCAGAAGCTGCTGGCAGCCGAAGCCTGGAGCGCGCGCAAGCCGATCCAGCAAGGCGGCCTGTTGAAGTTCGTTCACGGTGGCGAGTACCACGCCTACAACCCGGATGTGGTCAACACCCTGCAGGCTGCCGTGCAGCAGGGCGACTATGCCAAGTTCAAGGAATACACCACGCTGGTCGACCAGCGTCCGGTGTCGATGATCCGCGACCTGCTGAAGGTGAAAGTGGCTGACCAGCCGCTGCCGCTGGAGCAGATCGAGCCGCTGGAGGCGATCCTCAAACGCTTCGACTCCGCCGGTATTTCGCTGGGTGCACTGTCGCCGGAGGCTCACGAAGCGCTGGCCGAGGCGATGAACCGCCTGGGCGCGCGTTCCAACTCTGGCGAGGGCGGTGAAGACCCGGCGCGCTACGGCACCATCAAGAGCTCGAAGATCAAGCAGGTGGCCACCGGCCGCTTTGGCGTGACCCCGGAGTACCTGGTCAACGCCGAAGTGTTGCAGATCAAGGTTGCCCAGGGCGCCAAGCCCGGTGAAGGCGGCCAGCTGCCAGGCGGCAAGGTCAACGGCCTGATCGCCAAGCTGCGTTACGCGGTACCGGGCGTGACCCTGATCTCGCCACCGCCGCACCACGACATCTACTCGATCGAAGACCTGGCCCAGCTGATCTACGACCTCAAGCAGGTCAACCCGCAGGCCCTGGTTTCGGTCAAGCTGGTGGCAGAAGCCGGCGTCGGCACCATCGCCGCCGGTGTGGCCAAGGCCTATGCCGACCTGATCACCATCTCCGGCTACGACGGTGGTACCGGTGCTTCGCCGCTGACCTCGATCAAGTACGCCGGCGCCCCATGGGAGCTGGGCCTGGCCGAGACCCACCAGACCCTGCGCGGCAACGACCTGCGCGGCAAGGTACGGGTACAGACCGACGGTGGCCTGAAGACTGGCCTGGACGTGATCAAGGCAGCCATCCTCGGCGCCGAAAGCTTCGGCTTCGGTACCGCGCCGATGATCGCACTGGGCTGCAAGTACCTGCGCATCTGCCACCTGAACAACTGCGCTACCGGCGTGGCCACCCAGAACGACAAGCTGCGCAAGGATCACTACATCGGCACCGTCGACATGGTGATCAACTTCTTCACCTTCGTCGCCGAAGAAACCCGTGAGTGGCTGGCCAAGCTGGGCGTACGCAGCCTCGGCGAGCTGATCGGCCGTACCGACCTGCTCGACGTGCTGCCAGGCGACACCGAGCGCCAGCAGTACCTGGACCTGACGCCGCTGCTGGGCAGCTCGCACATCCCGGCTGACAAGCCGCAGTTCTGCGAAGTCGACAAGAACCCGCCGTTCGACCAGGGCGAGCTGGCCGAGAAGATGGTGGAAATGGCCATGCCGGCCATCCGCGACCAGGCCGGTGGCGAGTTCAGCCTCGACATCTGCAACTGCGACCGCTCCATCGGTGCGCGGGTCTCGGGTGAAATCGCCCGCCTGCACGGCAACCAGGGCATGGCCGCGGCACCGATCACCTTCCGCTTCAAGGGCACTGCGGGCCAGAGCTTCGGCGTGTGGAACGCTGGTGGCCTGAACCTGCACCTGGAAGGCGATGCCAACGACTACGTCGGCAAGGGCATGACCGGTGGCAAGGTCACCATCGTGCCGCCAGCCGGCAGCCCGTTCGAAACCCAGCACAGCGCCATCGTCGGCAACACCTGCCTGTACGGCGCCACCGGCGGCAAGTTGTTCGCCGCCGGTACTGCTGGCGAGCGCTTCGCTGTACGTAACTCCGGCGCCCACGCTGTTGTCGAGGGCACTGGCGATCACTGCTGTGAATACATGACCGGCGGCTTTGTTTGTGTGCTGGGCAAGACCGGTTACAACTTCGGTTCTGGCATGACTGGCGGCTTCGCCTACGTGCTCGACATGGACAATACCTTCGTTGACAAGCTCAACCATGAGCTGGTGGAAATCCAGCGTATCAGTGGTGAAGCGATGGAGGCCTACCGCAGCCACCTGGCGCGGGTCCTTGCCGAGTACGTGGAAGAGACCGGCAGCGAGTGGGGGCGTGAGCTCTCGGAGAACCTGGACGACTACGTGCGGCGCTTCTGGCTGGTCAAGCCGAAGGCAGCCAACCTGAAGCAACTGCTGTCCAGCACCCGTGCCAACCCGCAGTAACAACAGCTGCAAGTGACGGCCCCGTGCGCGGGGCCCGTCGTGCTCAAGTGATCGTCTTGCAGCTTGCAGCCTGAGGCTGGCAACTGCGGTAAAGAGGTTTTGAAAAATGGCTGAACGTCTGAACAACGACTTCCAGTTCATCGAAGTGGGCCGCAAGGACCCGAAGAAAAAGCTGCTGCGCCAGCGCAAGAAGGAGTTCGTGGAAATCTACGAGCCGTTCAAGCCGCAGCAGTCCGTGGAGCAGGCACACCGCTGCCTGGGCTGCGGTAACCCGTATTGCGAATGGAAGTGCCCGGTACACAACTTCATCCCCAACTGGCTGAAGCTGGTTTCCGAAGGCAACATCCTGGCTGCGGCGGAGCTGTCGCACCAGACCAATACCCTGCCGGAAGTGTGCGGCCGCGTATGCCCGCAGGACCGCCTGTGCGAGGGTGCCTGCACCCTGAACGACGGCTTCGGTGCGGTGACCATCGGCTCGGTGGAGAAGTACATCACCGACACCGCCTTCGCCATGGGCTGGCGCCCGGACATGTCCAAGGTCAAGCCAACCGGCAAGCGCGTTGCCATCATCGGTGCCGGCCCGGCCGGCCTGGGCTGTGCCGACGTATTGGTACGTGCCGGCGTGACCCCGGTGGTGTTCGACCGCAACCCGGAAATCGGCGGCCTGCTGACCTTCGGTATTCCCGAGTTCAAGCTGGAAAAGACCGTGCTCAGCAACCGCCGTGAAGTGTTCACCGGCATGGGCATCGAGTTCCGCCTGAACACCGAGGTGGGCAAGGACGTGACCATGGAGCAACTGCTCGCCGAGTACGACGCGGTATTCATGGGCATGGGTACCTACACCTACATGAAGGGCGGCTTCCCGGGCGAGGACCTGCCGGGCGTGCATGACGCGCTCGACTTCCTGATCGCCAACGTCAACCGCAACCTGGGCTTCGAGAAGTCGCCGGAAGACTTCGTCGACATGCAGGGCAAGAAGGTGGTGGTACTGGGCGGTGGTGACACCGCGATGGACTGCAACCGCACCTCGATCCGCCAGGGCGCCAAATCGGTGACCTGCGCCTATCGCCGTGACGAGGCCAACATGCCGGGTTCGCGTCGTGAGGTGAAGAACGCCAAGGAAGAGGGCGTGAAGTTCCTCTACAACCGCCAGCCTATCGCCATTGTCGGCGAGGACAAGGTCGAAGGCGTGAAGGTGGTCGAGACCCGTCTCGGCGAACCGGACGCCCGTGGCCGCCGCAGCCCGGAACCGATCCCGGGGTCTGAAGAGATTCTGCCGGCCGATGCCGTGGTCATCGCCTTCGGCTTCCGCCCAAGCCCGGCGCCTTGGTTCGAGCAGCATGGCATCCAACTGGACAGCCAGGGCCGCGTGGTTGCACCGGAGAAAGGCAAGTTCAAGCACCAGACCAGCAACCCGAAAGTGTTTGCCGGTGGCGACATGGTGCGTGGGTCGGACCTGGTGGTGACGGCTATCTTCGAAGGGCGTACTGCTGCTGAAGGCATTCTGGACTACCTGGAAGTCTGATTGATTGTCGGGGCCGCTTCGCGGCCCATCGCGACACAAGGCCGCTCCTACAGGGGATCGCGTACTTCCTGTAGGAGCGGCCTTGTGTCGCGACGGGCTGCAAAGCAGCCCCAACGGCATTTTTGTATACAAAAACCCTTGATCCATGGCATCCAATAGACAAAACGCATGGCCTTGACCGTGCCTTTTGCGCTGGCGTCTGAGAAAATGCCCGCACTATTTTTCCGGATGCCGACATGACTGCCCTGAAGAACGATCGTTTCCTGCGTGCACTTCTCAAGCAACCCGTAGACGTCACCCCGGTGTGGATGATGCGCCAGGCCGGCCGCTACCTGCCGGAGTACCGCGCCAGCCGCGCCAAGGCCGGTGACTTCATGAGCCTGTGCATGAACCCGCAGTTCGCCTGCGAGGTCACCCTGCAGCCGCTGGACCGCTACCCGCTGGACGCGGCGATCCTGTTCTCGGACATCCTCACCATCCCCGATGCCATGGGCCTGGGCCTGTACTTCGAAAGCGGCGAAGGCCCGCGCTTCAAGAAAGTCGTCAGCACCCCGGCTGACATCGAGGCGCTGCCAATCCCCGACCCGCAGAAAGACCTCGGCTACGTGATGGACGCGGTCAGCACCATCCGCCGTGAGCTCAACGGCCGCGTGCCGCTGATCGGCTTCTCCGGCAGCCCGTGGACCCTGGCCACCTACATGGTCGAAGGCGGCTCGTCGAAGGACTTCCGCAAGACCAAGGCCATGGCCTACGACAATCCGCAGGCCCTGCACCTGCTGCTGGACAAGCTGGCCCAGTCGGTCACCAGCTACCTCAACGGCCAGATCCTCGCTGGTGCCCAGGCCGTGCAGATTTTCGACACCTGGGGCGGCAACCTGTCGGCGGCCGCTTACCAGGAGTTCTCCCTGGCCTACATGCGCAAGATCGTCAGCGGCCTGATTCGCGAGCACGAAGGGCGCAAGGTGCCGGTGATCCTGTTCACCAAGAACGGCGGCCTGTGGCTGGAAAGCATCGCTGAAGCCGGCGCCGACGCGCTGGGCCTGGACTGGACCTGCGAGATCGGCGATGCCCGCCGCCGCGTGGGTGACAAGGTTGCGCTGCAGGGCAACATGGACCCGACCGTGCTGTACGCCAAGCCCGAGGCCATCCGCAAGGAAGTGGCGCGCATCCTGGCCAGCTATGGCCACGGCACAGGCCATGTGTTCAACCTCGGCCACGGCATCACACCGGAAGTCGACCCAGAGCACGCCGGCGTGTTCATCAACGCCGTGCATGAGCTGTCGGCGCAGTACCATCAGTGAGTCGATCGCTGAACACGAAGCCCGGCCATGTGTCGGGCTTTTTGTTCATTAAGTTTTAATTCAGCGATCGTCGTTAATCTGGTCCCATCGAAACCGAAACAGGACCTGATCCTCATGAAAGCACGTTACATTGCGATGATTCTTGCCCCCTTGTTCAGCACTGCCGCCCTGGCTGCCGGCTACACCGGCCCTGGCGCCCAGTCGGTCACCACCGTAGCTGCGGCCAACGATGCTGCCGACGACACTCCAGTGGTGCTGCAAGGCTTCGTGACCAAGAAGATCAACAACGACGACAAGTACGAGTTCAAGGACAACACCGGCACCATCACCGTGGAAATCGATGATGAAGACTTGCCACCGACGCCGTTCAACGACAAGACCAAGGTCAAGCTGACCGGTGAGGTGGAGAAGCACCTGATGAGCCGGGAGGTGGATGTGGATATGGTCGAGATCATCAACTGATCCGCTGGCCTCTTCGCGGGTGAACCCGCTCCCACAGGTACGGCGCTTCCCTTATTTCCAACGCGGTCCCTGTGGGAGCGGGTTTACCCGCGAATGGGCCTCAAGCAGTTTTCGGTGGTAGCCTGCTCAGGTGCAGCGCCACCAGCAACGCCACCGCCAGCAGGCCGCCAATGAACAGCCCGATGCCATTCCAGCCCCACTGGTGCCAGAACACCCCGCCCGCCGTACCGGCCACACTCGACCCGGCGTAATAGCTGAACAGGTACAACGACGACGCCTGTCCCTTGGCCTTCAAAGCCCTGCGGCCGATCCAGCTGCTGGCCACCGAGTGCGCGCCAAAAAAGCCGAAGGTGAACACCAGCATACCGAGGATCACCATCACCAGCGGGCTGGCCAGGGTCATCAGCAAACCGCCCGCCATCACCACGATACTGGCCCAGAACACCTTGCGCCGGCCCAGTTTGTCAGCCAGCGCGCCGACCTGCGCCGAGCTGTAGATGCCAGACAGGTACACCACTGACAGCAAGCCGACCAGCGCCTGGTTCATGTGATAGGGCTCGGCCAGCAGGCGGTAGCCGATGTAGTTGAACAGGGTGACGAAGGCGCCCATCAGCAGGAAGGCTTCGAGGAACAACCAGGGTAGTCCGGCATCCTTGAAGTGCATGACGAAGCCATCCAGCAGGCTTCGTGGGTTCATCGCCTGCGGGTGGAAATTGCGCGATTCGGGCAGCACCCTCCAGAACACCAGCGCCGCAACCAAGGCCAGGCCGCCGATGGTCAGCATCGCCGTGTGCCAGCTGACGAAATCGATCAGCACGCCGGTGATCAGGCGCCCGCTCATGCCGCCAATGGCGTTGCCGCCGATGTACAGGCCCATGGCCAGGCCAATGTGCTGCGGGTGGATCTCTTCGCTCAGGTAGGTCATCGCCACCGCCGCCAGGCCGCTCAGCGACAGGCCGACCAAGGCGCGGGTGGCCAGTACCAGCTCCCAGCTCGGCATCACCGCGCTGGCCAGGGTGGAAAGGGCGGCGCATACCAGGGCAAACACCATCACCAGCTTGCGCCCGATGCGGTCGGAGATAGGGCCGGTGATCAGCAGGCCGAACGCCAGCATGGCTGTGGAGACCGACAGCACCAGGCTGCTCTGCGCCGCATTGATGGCAAATTCCTTCGACAGCAACGGCATCATCGGCTGCACGCAGTACAGCAGGGCGAAGGTGGCGAAGCCGCCGCTGAATAGCGCCAGCACGGTCTTCATGAAGGCGGGGGTGCCTTTTTCGATCCACATTTCGTTCAGCGGGGCAGGTTCGGGCTCGGCGGGAAGGGCAGCTGCAGCAGTTTTCACGGGGGGTACCTCTGGCGCAATGAAAAAAGCATATAGCTGGCTAATGATTAGATCCAATATATTGTTCGACCTATTTGAGATGTTTTGCGACCTGTTCGGAGCTGATCATGGAACTGCGCCATTTGCGTTACTTCATCGCCGTGGCCGAAGAGCTGCATTTTGGCCGCGCTGCCCAGCAACTGGGTATTTCGCAGCCGCCCTTGAGCCAGCAGATCCAAGCGCTGGAGCAGGAACTGGGTGCCCGGCTGTTCGAGCGCACCAACCGTCGGGTGGAGCTGAGCGAGGCGGGTCGATTGTTCCTCGAGGAGGCCCGTCAGGTGTTGGCGCAGGTGGAAAAGGCTGCCGATGTCGCCCGGCGTGCGCAGTTGGGGGAGCTGGGGGAGATGAAGATCGGCTTTACCTCCTCGGCACCGTTCACCTCGAAGATCCCCAAGGCCATCCACGCGTTTCGCCAGCGCTTCCCGGCGGTGCACCTGAACCTCAAGGAAATGAGCAGCCGCGATGTGGCGGAAGGGGTGTTCGACGAGTCCATCGAGGTCGGGCTGATGCGGCCGATGCCGCTGCCGGAAGGGCTGATGGCCACCGAGTTGTTTCGCGAGCCGCTGGTGGCAGTGATCAATGCCTCGCATCCGTTGGCCGAAGGCACGGAGCATGGCGTGCAAATGGCCGCGCTGGCTCATGAGCCGTTCGTGTTCTTCCCGCGCAGCTATGGCAGCGGGTTGCACGCACAGTTGCTGAGCCTGGCGCGCCAGGCGGGTTTCAGCCCGCATTTTGCCCAGGAGGCGGGGGAGGCGATGACCATCATCGGGCTGGTATCGGCAGGGCTTGGGGTATCGGTGCTGCCGGCGTCGTTCCAGCGCATGCGCATCGAGGGGGTGGTCTATCGTACGCTGCTGGATGAAGGGGCGATGTCGGCTGTGTGGCTGGTGCAGCGCGAGCATGGTGGGTCGGCGATGGCACGGGCATTTGCCGAGTTGCTCACGGGGCAGGTGGTTGGCGGGGCAGTGTAGTTGTTCCGGGCAAATGGCACTGGTCATTGCCGCAGCGGCGCCACATACTCGGGCATTCGTTGATACACGGAGGTCAATCATGCGGCGCGTGGTGTTCAATCAGAAAGGTGGTGTGGGCAAGTCGAGCATCGCTTGCAACCTGGCGGCTGTGAGCGCCAGCGAAGGTTATCGGACCCTGCTGATCGACCTGGATGCCCAGGCCAACTCGACCCAGTACCTGACTGGCCTGACCGGCGACGATATCCCCATGGGCATCGCCGACTTCTTCAAGCAAAGCCTGTCCAGCGGGCCGTTCAGCAAGAAGAACCAGGTCGATATCTACGAAACCCCGTTCGACAACCTCCATGTGGTCACCGCCACGGCCGAGCTGGCCGATCTGCAGCCGAAGCTTGAGGCGAAGCACAAGATCAACAAGCTGCGTAAGTTGCTCGACGAACTGGACGAGGACTACGAGCGCATTTACATCGATACCCCGCCAGCGCTGAACTTCTATGCGGTTTCCGCACTGATCGCCGCCGATCGCGTGCTGATTCCTTTCGACTGCGACAGCTTCTCGCGCCAGGCCCTGTATGGCCTGCTGGCTGAGATCGAAGAGCTCAAGGATGACCACAACGAAGACCTGGTGGTCGAAGGCATCGTGGTCAACCAGTTCCAGTCCCGTGCCAGCCTGCCACAGCAGATGCTCGACGAGCTGCTGGCCGAAGGGCTCCCGGTGCTACCGGTGTACCTGGGCAGCTCGGTGAAGATGCGTGAGTCGCACCATGCCAGCCTTCCGCTGATTCACCTAGAGCCCAGGCACAAGCTGACCCAGCAGTTTGTCGAGTTGCATTCGCTGCTCGAAGAGAACGCTTAAACCCCCTGGCTACGCAACCACTCCAGCAATGACTGGAGTGGAAACGCCCCGGCCTGACGGCTGACTTCACGGCCATTCTTGAACAGCAGCAGGCTGGGGATAGAGCGGATGCCCAGTTGCCCGGCCAGGTTGCGGTTGGCTTCGCTGTCGAGCTTGGCCAGGCGGCAGCGGCCGGCCAGTTGGCGGGCGGCCTGTTCGAAGGTGGGGGCGAAGGATTTGCACGGGCCGCACCAGTCGGCCCAGATGTCGACCAGCAGTGGCAGGTCGCCTTTGATCTGGCTGGCGTAGCTGGCTTCGGTGAGTTCGAAGGGGGTGCTCAGCAGCACGTCCTGTTTGCAGCGGCCGCATTTCGGCGCGTCGCCCAGGCGCTCGGCGGGCAGGCGGTTGAGGCCGTTACAGTGGGGGCAGGGGATAACCAGTGGTTCGGACATATCAATTCCTTGTGTTGTTTGTTCGGGCCCTATCGCCGGCAAGCCAGCTCCCACAGGGTTCGGAGTTGGTCAGGAGGAGCAGCTGATTTCCAGGTGCTTGCCCCATTCCGGCGGGCGTTCGGCATAGCCCTGCATCCCGGCCTGCTCCTCGAACGGTTTGCTCAACACCTGATGCAGCTGTCGCACTTCACTGTAGTCCCCCGCTTCGGCCGCTTCGATAGCTTTCTGTGCCAGGTAGTTGCGCAGCACATACAGCGGGTTCACCGCATGCATGCGCTCACGCCGCCCTTCGACATTATCCGCTTCGCGCTCGCAACGGGCCAGGTAGTCCGCCCCCCAGGCATCGAAACCGGCCAGGTCGATGAAGTCGTCACGCACCACCTTCAGCGCCTCGGCCACGGGCTGATCGCCCAGCTTGCGGAAGAACAGGTTGTAGTCCACACCACCGCTCTGCATGCGCTGCAACAGGCGCTCGACCAACGCCATGTCGTCCTCTTCCGCGGTGGTCAGGCCCAGGCGGCGGCGCATCAGGTCCAGGTAGTGTGCCTGGTACAGCGGCAGGAACAGGCCCAGCGCCTCTTTGAGCGGTTCGACTTCGATCACCGTGGTCAGCGCCTGGGCCAGCGCACTGAGGTTCCAGTGGGCGATCGGTACCTGGTTGGCGTAGCTGTAGCGGCCACGGTCGTCGGAGTGGTTGCAGATGAAGTTGGCGTCGAAGTCGTCGAGGAAGGCATACGGGCCGAAGTCGAAGGTGATGCCGAGGATCGACATGTTGTCAGTGTTCATCACCCCGTGGCAGAAACCGTAGGCCTGCCAACGGGCGATCAGCTCGGCATTGCGCTCGACGATGGTGCGGAACATGGCCAGATAAGGCTGCTCGGCATCGCGGCATTCGGGGTAGTGCTGCTCCAGCACGTGGTCGATCAGCACGCGCTGCTGTTCCGGCTGCCTGGTGTAGTAGAAGTATTCGAAATGCCCGAAACGCACATGGCTCTGCGCCAGGCGGGTGAGCATGGCCGCGCTTTCGCGGGTTTCGCGCCAAACCGGGGTGCTCGAGCCGATCACGCACAGTGCCCGGCTGCTGGGAATGCCCAGGGCGTGCAGGGCCTCGGAGGCGAGGAACTCGCGGATCGAGGAACGCAGCACGGCGCGGCCGTCGCCCATGCGCGAGTAGGGCGTCTGGCCGGCGCCCTTGAGGTGCAGGTCCCAGTGCTCGCCCTGGTCATTCAGCACTTCGGCCAGCAGCAGGCCGCGGCCATCACCCAGGCGTGGGTTGTAGGAGCCGAACTGATGGCCGGAATAGACCATCGCCCGCGGGTCGGCCTCTTCCCATAGCTTGTGGCCGCTGAACAGCTCGGCGAAAACCGGCAGGTCTGCCTGGGCTGGGTCGAGGTCGAGCAGCGCCATGGCCGACTCGCTCGCTACCACCAGGCGTGGGTCTGCGATGGGTTCGGGCAGGACCTGGGTGGAGAACGCGTCGCCCAGGCGGGCGAAGCGATTGTCGAAGGTGAGTTGGTCGAGGGCTTTCACGGGGCCGGCTCCAGAAATTGATGGACTGGGGCCGCTTTGCGGCCCTTCGCGGGCAAGCCCGCTCCCACAGGTATTGCGCAGTGCCTGAGAGCGGCGCGGCCCTTGTGGGAGCAGGCGCGTCCGCGAACGAGGGCGAAGCCCTCGCAGGGATTCTGCACAGAATAAAGTATTAGAGCCCACTCAGGCCGAAGCAGTGCCATCCGGTTTCGGCTGCTCCACCGGAATCAGCTGCTGTTTACCGCCCTTCGGATCCATCAGAAACACCTCGACCTGGCGCACCGAGATCTTGATGTTGTGCGCCTTGAACTCGCGGTTGATGTAGCGGTTGATCTCGTCCAGCGTCGGGTTGCGGTCGCCCAGGTCGCGTACGTGCATGCGCAGCTCGTGGTCCAGCGAGCTCTCGCCGAAGTTGAGGAAGTACACGATCGGCTCCGGGTCCTTGAGCACGCGTGGGTTTTCGTGGGCACCCTTGAGCAGCAGGTCGCGCACCAGGTCCAGGTCCGAGCCATAGTCGATGCCCAGCTTCAGCGTTACCCGGGTGACCGTGTCGGTCAGCGACCAGTTGATCAGCTGGCCGGTGATGAAGGTCTTGTTGGGGACGATGATGTCCTTGCGGTCGAAGTCGGTGATGGTGGTGGCGCGGATGCGGATCTTGCTCACCGTGCCCGACAGGTTGCCGATGGTGATGGTGTCGCCAATCCGTACCGGGCGCTCGAACAGGATCATGATGCCGGAGATGAAGTTGGCGAAGATCTCCTGCATGCCGAAGCCCAGGCCCACCGACAGCGCGGCCACCAGCCATTGCAGCTTGTCCCAGCTGACCCCAAGGGTCGACAGGGTGCTGACGATACCGACGCCGACGATGACATAGGACAGCAAGGTTGTAGTGGCATACGCACTGCCCTGGGCCAGGTTGAGCCGCGACAGCACCAGGACTTCGAGCAGGCCGGGCAAGTTCCGTGCGAGGGCGAAGGTGATGCCGATGATGACCAGCGCACCGAGGAAGTCGCCCAGGCTGATCGGCACCATGCTGGCGGTGGCTCCGGTGCCGCTGGAGTACTCGTACAGGGTGAAATTGTTGAGGTAGGCGAACACCGAAATCAGGTCCGACCACACCCAGTACAGGCCGGCGATGAAGCCGCCGAGCAGGGCCAGGCGGATCAGGCGCAGCGACTGCTGGTTGACCTGTTCGATATCCAGCGTTGGTTCTTCGGTGATGACTTCGCCATCCAGCCCTTCCTTGGCCGCCGCCCGCTTGCTCAGCGCGCGCTGGTAGGCCAGGCGCCGTGCCGCCACCGACAGGCCACGCACGAACGCGGCTTCGATCACCAGCCAGAACAGCAGCAGGTACAGGGTGTAGATCAGCCGGTCGGTAAGTTTCAGCGCGGTGTAGTAGTAGCCGAAGCACACGGCCACGAACAGGGCGATGGGCAGGGCGGTGAAGGCCACGCCCACGGCCTTGCGGAACAGCGAGGTGTCGCGGTGTGCCGGGCTGCTGAGCAGCAGGCGGCTGAGCAGCCAGGCCATCAGTGCGTAGCAGGTCAGTACCACGCCGATACCCAGCACATCATCGGCCAGCGCCGAAGGCTGATGTTCGGCCACCGCCACCACACCGACCAGTGCCAGTACCACGGTGCCCAGGCGCCGCACCCAGCCGCGCAGGAACTCGACCTGCGGCTTGTGCCAGCGGAAGTGGATTTCCGCCACGCCGCCCGGGGCGAGGATGCGGTAGGCGGTGTAGAACACCAGCCAGGCCTGGGCCAGTTGCCAGAGGGCGGCGCCGAGGTTGGCATTCTGCCCGCGGGCGTCGATCTGCAGGGCGTAGCTGCACAGGGCCAGGCCCAGGCTGACCGGCATTGCCAGCAGGATGTTGATGAAGATCGCCTGGGGCGTGTGCCACTGGCTGTCACGGCGGAAGTGGCCGATGTCCTGGTGCACCTTGCCCAGCCGTTGGTACAGGTATTTGCGCCGCCACAGCAGGCCGCCGATCACCAACAGCAAGGGCAGGAACAGCAGCGGGCGCTGGCCCAGCCCATCGGCCAGTTCCTTGAGGCCCGAACCCCAGGGCAGGCTGGCTACCTGGTCGGCAAAGCGTGCCGGCACCAGGCTCAGCCATTCCCAGTCCAGTGGCTTGTTGCTGGGAATCCAGAACATCTGCTCTTCGAGCGTGGTGCGCAAGCCCTGGGCGGTGCCGAGCAGCTGCTTCTGGTTGAGCTGCAAGGTGATCGATTCGTTGAGCAGTGCCGACAGCTCCCGGCTGAGGCGTTCGAGCAGGTCGACGCGGGTAATCATCACCTCCAGCAGCGCCTTGCGCAGCTGAGGGGTAACCTGCTCCTGTGGCTGGCCAAGCAGCAGGTTGTCGACGTACGCGGCGGGGCTGCTCATCTGCTCGCGTTGCTGGTTCACCTCGAACTGGTAAAGACGGATATCGGCGATCTGGTCAGCCAGGTCGCGGTCCACTTTCAGGTGCGGCAGGGCCTGTTTCTGCTTGTAGAGGATCTTGGACAGCAGCAGGCTGCCCTTGAGCACGCTGATCTGTTCATCGAGGGCCTGGTCGGCCTGGGTCAGGCTGTCTAGCTGCTGCTTGCTGCGCAGGTTCTGCTGGGTCAGCTCGTTGAGGCGGTCGGTGCTCTTGAGCAGGTAGTCGGACAGTTTCAGGTTGGCAGCGCTTTCGTTGGCCAGCAGGGTGCTGCCGCCGGCTTTCTGCGCTTCGATCGATTGCTGGGTGACCGCCTGCTGCGACTGGGCCAGGCGCTTTTCGTTGATCAGCGATTGCAGGTCCTGGATTTCCTGCTCCATTCGTGTGGCGCGCTCGATCAGCAGGTCGTGACGGGCATTGCCCAGGTCCTGCAGCAGGCCGTTGCCGGCCAGTTCCTGGCGACGCAACGAGGTCAGGGCATTGAGCGACGCCAGCTCGGCATTGAGCTTGTTGCGTTGGTCGCTGTTGAGTGGCTTGCCGTTCTCCTTGCCGCTCTTGAGGCTGAGGTTGATCTGCTGGGTACGTGTCTGGTTGTTGCTGATTTCTGCCTGAGCCCGCTCTGGGCGGGTCTGCGAGTTGATGATCAGGCTGTTGGCATCCGACAGTGCCTTTTGCAGTTCGCCTTGTTGCGTACTGCGCTCGCTGAGCATCTGCTCCAGCTGTGGCACGTTCAGGGTGGCGTAGCGTTGGGCCACCGGCAGTGGCTTGCTGGCCTTGAGCTTGATCAGCTCGCGCTGGCTGTCGGCGGTTTCCTTGGGCGCGCCAGCCAATTGCTGCTTGAGTGCCTCAAGCTTCTTTTCGCTGTCTTCCTTGCTGAGCAGCAGTGCCAGGGTCTGTTCCAGCACCTGTTGCTGGGCCTTCTGCTCCGGTGTCTGTTGCGCAGCCTTGGGGTCGGCCTCGGCACCCTTGGGCTGGGAAATCTTGTTCAGGCTGCTCTGGATGCTAGTCGTGGTGGGAAGCTCGGCCGCGCCAGCGGCGAACGAGAGAGACAGGCACAGCCCGAACAGGGCTGTGCGGAGGTACACGCGCAGGGACATAGGCAGACTACTTGTGGATCCGGCAGAAACGAAGTTTAGAGGAACAATCCTGGTCCGGGTCGCGTTCCTTCGGGGAATCTGACGCCTACTTTCTGAATCTTGTTCCCGTCCATGGTGGCCACGGTCCAGATCGTGCCATGCCATTCGACCTGGTCACCTACTACTGGAGCGCCTCCGACCTTTTGTCGGATGAACTGGGCCAGTGGCATTTTCGCGTCCAGGCCGTCGAGTTTCAGACCGTACAACGCTGCCACCGCACCCAGTTCGGCATCGCCTTCGAGCACGAAGTCGCCGAAGAAACGCAGGTCGAGGCCACGTTGTGGTGCCTGGCTGAACAGCTTGCCCAGGGCCGGCAGGTTGTGCTCGTGGCCGATCACGCAGAGCATGTCGCCTACTTCCAGTACCGTACTGCCGGACGGGTGCAGCAGTTGCTCGCCCCGGAACAGCGCGGCGATTCGCGTGCCTTCGGGCATCTTCAGCTCGCGCAGGGCGGCGCCGATGCACCATTTTTCGGCACCCAGGCGGTAGACGAACATTTCCCACTCGCTGGTGATGTGCACTTCCAGCGCCGAACGGGAGATCGGCGCCGGGTCTGGCGGTACCGTCACTTTCAGCAGCTTGGCCATCCACGGCAGGCTGGTGCCTTGCACCAGCAGCGACACCAGCACGATGAAGAAGGCCAGGTTGAAGAACAGCTGGGCGTCCGGCAGGCCGGCCATCAGCGGGAACACCGCGAGGATGATCGGAACCGCACCGCGCAGGCCGACCCAGGAAATGAAGGCTTTTTCACGGCCGTGGAAGGCCTTGAACGGCAACAGGCTGGCGACCACCGACAGCGGGCGCGCCACCAGGATCATCCACAGCGCCAGGCCCAGCGCCGGCAGGGCGATGGGCAGCAGGTCGTGGGGCGTGACCAGCAGCCCCAGCACCAGGAACATGCCGATCTGCGCCAGCCACGCCATGCCGTCGAGCATGTGCAGGATGCCGTGGCGGCTGCGGATGGGCTTGTTGCCCAGCACCAGGCCGCACAGGTACACGGCAAGGAATCCGCTGCCGTGCAGGGCGTTGGTCAGCGAGAACACCACCAGGCCGCCGGCGATCACCAGGATGGGGTACAGGCCGCCAGCCAGCTTGATGCGGTTGACCAGTTGCAGCATCAGCCAGCCGCCGCCCAGGCCCACCAGCCCGCCGATGCCGAATTCGCGCAGCAGGTGGGTGAGCAGGCTCCAGTGCAGGCCGGTCTGGCCGCTGGCGATCATGTCGATCAGGGTGACGGTGAGGAAAACTGCCATCGGGTCGTTGCTACCCGACTCGATCTCCAGGGTGGCGGTGACCCGCTCGTTCAGGCCTTTGCCGCCGAGCAGCGAGAACACCGCCGCAGCGTCGGTGGAACCGACGATGGCGCCGATCAGCAGGCCCTGGATCAGGCTCAGGTCGAACAGCCAGGCGGCGACCAGGCCCGTGAGGGCGGTGGTGATCATTACGCCGATGGTGGCCAGCGACAGCGCCGGCCACAGCGCCACGCGGAAGCTCGCCACCCGTGTGCGCAGGCCACCGTCGAGCAGGATCACGGCCAGCGCCAGGTTGCCCACCAGGTAGGCGGTCGGATAGTTGTTGAAGATGATGCCGCCACCATCGACGCCGGCGATCATGCCGACCGCAAGGATGATGACCAGGATAGGGATGCCCAGGCGCGACGACAGCGAACTGACCAGGATACTTGCGCCCACCAGCAATGCGCCGATCAGGAACAGGCTGTTGATGGTGCTTGCATCCAAAGGCAGGTACTCCGGGGACCGCGGGGGAGGGGACTTGATAGCATGACGCTAGCAGGTCGCGTGCCAAATGATTCTAACCTGATGAATTGGCAGGCTGTAAAGCGTTTCTGCAGATGAAAAAAAGGCACCGCGGTGGGTGCCTTTTCGGGTGTTGCCTGGGCGGGCCCTTTCGCGGGTGAACCCGCTCCCACAGGTACTGCACAGTTTCAAAACCTGTGTGAGCCCTGTGGGAGCGGCTTTAGCCGCGAAGAGGCCGGTGCAGGCTTACGCCTGCTTGACCTCGCGCATCGGCTTGCCCTTCACCGGTGCATCGCCCGCCACGTAGTACTTGGCAGTGCTGCGCGGCAGCGGCTTGCGGCCACGGATCTTGTCCGAGATTTTCTCGGCGATCATGATCGTGGTGGCGTTGAGGTTACCGGTGATGATCAGCGGCATGATCGACGCATCGACCACACGCAGGCCCTTCATGCCATGCACGCGGCCTTCGCCGTCGACCACCGCCATGTCGTCGGTGCCCATCTTGCACGAGCAGGACGGGTGGAAGGCGGTTTCGGCGTGCTCGCGGATGAACTTGTCCAGCTCTTCATCGGTCTGCACGTGCGCGCCGGGGCTGATCTCACGGCCACGGTACGGGTCCAGTGCCGGCTGGGCCATGATTTCACGGGTCAGGCGGATGCCGTCACGGAATTCCTGCCAGTCCTGCTCGGTGGACATGTAGTTGAACAGAATGCTCGGGTGTTGGCGCGGGTCCTTCGACTTGGCCTGGATGCGGCCGCGGGCAGGCGAGCGCATGGAACCCATGTGTGCCTGGAAGCCGTGTTCCTTCACGCCATTGGAGCCGTTGTAGTTAATGGCCACTGGCAGGAAGTGATATTGAATGTTCGGCCATTTGAATTCAGGGCGGGTACGAATGAAACCACCGGCCTCGAACTGGTTGCTGGCGCCGATGCCGGTGCCGTTGAACATCCACTCGGCACCGATGGCCGGCTGGTTCCACCACAGCAACGATGGGTACAGCGACACCGGTTGGGTGCAGGCGTACTGCAGGTACAGCTCCAGGTGGTCCTGCAGGTTTTCGCCAACGCCTGGCAGATCGTGCACCACCGGGATGTCGAGGCTTTCCAGCAGGGCGCGCGGACCAACGCCGGAGCGCTGCAACAGCTGCGGCGAAGCGATGGCGCCGGAGCTGACGATGACTTCCTTGCGGGCACGGGCTTCAACGCGCTCTTCGCTGTCACCGACCAGGTAGGTCACGCCGATGGCGCGCTTGCCGTCGAACAGCACGCGGTCAGTCAGGGCGTGGGTGACGATGGTCAGGTTCGGGCGCTTCTTGGCCTGGTCCAGATAGCCGCGGGCGGTGCTGGAGCGGCGGCCGTTCTTGGTCACCGTACGGTCCATCGGGCCGAAGCCTTCCTGCTGGTAGCCATTCAGGTCTTCGGTGCGCGGGTAACCGGCCTGCACGCCGGCTTCGACCATGGCGTGGAACAGCGGGTTGTTGCCGGCTTTCGGCGTGGTCACGCTGACCGGGCCTTCGCCACCGTGGTAGTCGTTCGGGCCGATGTCGCGGGTTTCGGCCTTGCGGAAGTACGGCAGGCAGTCCAGATAGGTCCAGTCTTCCAGGCCTGGCAGTTCTGCCCAGCCATCGAAGTCCAGGGCATTACCGCGGATGTAGCACATGCCGTTGATCAGCGACGAGCCACCCAGGCCTTTGCCGCGACCGCATTCCATGCGGCGGCCGTCCATGTACGGCTCCGGATCGGTCTCGTAGGCCCAGTTGTAGCGGCGGCCCTGCAGCGGGAAGGCCAGGGCTGCTGGCATCTGGGTGCGGAAGTCGAAGCGGTAGTCGGGGCCACCGGCTTCCAGCAGCAATACGGTGACGCCTGCGTCTTCGGTCAGGCGGGTCGCCAGGGTGTTACCGGCCGAACCGGCACCGACGATGATGTAATCGAATTCTTGGGACATGAAAGTACCCTCGTGTTGGCGGTGTTCAGGGAGCAGGAACGCCCGTGCGCTGAGGCACGGGCGTGGCTGGACAGGGCCTTAGAAGACCGAGTTGTAGCCGCCCAGCTCGACCTGGACCGACTTGATGCGAGTGTATTGAGCCAGCGAGCTGACGCCGTTCTCACGGCCGACGCCCGACTGCTTGTAGCCACCGACCGGCATTTCGGCCGGCGATTCGCCCCAGGCGTTGATCCAGCAGATACCGGCTTCCAGCTTGTGGATGATGCGGTGGGCGCGGGTGATGTCGTTGGTGCAGACACCGGCGGCCAGGCCGTACTCGGTGTCGTTGGCACGACGGATAACTTCTTCTTCGGTTTCGTAGGTGAGGATGCTCATCACCGGGCCGAAGATCTCTTCCTTGACGATGGTCATGTCGTCGGTGCAGTCGGTGAACACGGTCGGGGCCACGAATGCACCCTTGGCGAAATCACCGGCGGTCAGACGCTCGCCACCGCACAGCACGCGGGCACCTTCTTCCTTGCCCTTGGCGATGTAGCCAAGCACGCTTTCCATGTGCTGGAAGCTGACCAGCGGGCCGAAGTTGGTGTTTTCGTCTTCCGGGTTGCCAGCGCGGATGCGGGCAACGCGTTCGACGATCTTGGCCTCGAAGGCAGTTTTCATTTCAGCCGGGATGAACACGCGGGTGCCGTTGGTGCAAACCTGGCCCGAGCTGTAGAAGTTGGCCATCATGGCGATGTCGGCGGCCTTGTCCAGGTCGGCGTCGGCGCAGATGATCAGTGGCGACTTGCCGCCCAGCTCCATGGTGACTTCCTTGAGCGACGAGCTCGAGGCGCTGGCCATGACCTTCTTGCCGGTGGTGGTGCCGCCGGTGAAGGAGACTTTTTCGATGCGTGGGTGTTCGGTCAGCCAGGTGCCGACTTCACGGCCGCTGCCGGTCAGGACGTTGAACACGCCGTTCGGCAAGCCGGCTTCGGTGTAGATCTCGGCCAGTTTCAGGGTGGTCAGCGAGGTGACTTCCGACGGCTTGAAGATCATCGCGTTGCCGGCGGCCAGGGCCGGAGCGGATTTCCACAGGGCGATCTGGATCGGGTAGTTCCAGGCGCCGATACCGGCGGTCACGCCCAGCGGCTCGCGGCGGGTGTAGACGAAGGACGATTCACGCAGCGGGATCTGCTCGCCTTCGATGGCCGGAACCAGGCCTGCGTAGTACTCCAGCACGTCGGCGCCGGTGACGATGTCGACGTAGCGGGTTTCCGAGTACGACTTGCCGGTGTCCAGAGTTTCCAGCATGGCCAGCTCGTCGTTGCGCTCGCGCAGGATCTCGACGGCGCGGCGCAGGATGCGCGAACGCTGCATGGCGGTCATCGCGGCCCAGACTTTCTGGCCACGCTCGGCGCTTTCGACGGCTTTCTCGACGTCAGCCTCGGTGGCACGTTGCACGTGGGCGAGGACTTCGCCGGTAGCCGGGTTGATGGCTTCGAAGGTGGCATCGCTGCCAGCGTCGACGTAAGCGCCATCAATGTAGAGTTTTTGCGTTCCGAAACGGGCCATAGTGTCCTCGCAAGTGCAGTGTGTGGTTTGGCTTGCGCGTCACGCTCCTGCTGGGTTGGCAAGGGCCGTGCGCGGTTGTTCAGCGGCCTGGTCGTTTGTACCCAGGGTGTGCTGTTTAGCCAGTTGTAGATCCATGTATTCGTAAGCAATCCGTATCGCCTGGTCGGTGTCGAATGCATCACCCGACAGGGCGCCACGCAGCCACAAGCCGTCGATCAAAGCTGCCAGGCCGCGGGCTGCCTTGCGCGCATGGTAGAGCGGCAGGGCGCGGCGGAACTGGCAGCACAGGTTGGAATACAAGCGGTGGTCGTTGATCCGCTGCAACCTGTGCAAATCGGGCTGGTGCATGCTGGAAGCCCAGAAGGCCAACCAGGTTTTCATCGCCGGGCCGTTTACCTGGCTGGCATCGAAGTTGCCCTCGATGATCACTTTCAGGTGGGCGCGCGGGCTGTCGTCCGTCAGGGCCTGGCGACGTGCTCTGACACCTTCGTTGAGCATGTTCATGATGTAACCCATCGTCGCTGCTATCAGGCCGTTCTTGTCCCGAAAGTAGTGACTGATGATGCCGTTCGACACACCGGCCAAACGGGCAATCAGCGCAATGCTGGCGTCACCCAGTCCGACCTGATCGACCGCCTGCAACGTGGCTTCGATCAACTGCTGGCGGCGGATGGGTTGCATACCGACCTTGGGCATCTTGCGTTCTCCTCAGGCCTGCGAGCAGACGACGGGCGGCTGACTCGGCGAAGGCCAGTCTATTTTGTTTTGATTGAACGTTCAATCAATAAAGAATAAGCTCTGCGACAATTTGTGCCATTGACAGTTTTTAAGGCGGTCGAGAAAGCACGGATTGACACCCCAGGAAATCGCGTAACCCCCTGAATACAAGGCGTTGACGGGCATGAGCGATGCGAAATGCAGATTCTGCCGTGCGGTCATGGACCCTGCGGCGGGCCCTTGGAGCGGGCGGGGTGATCTGTGACGAATGCGCGCACCTCAGCTGAGGCGTGGCATTTGCAGCAGGCCACCTGTCTGTTTTTTGCAACGTATCGATTCGGGATCACGGTTTCCAAGGGTGCTTTTATAACACCTGATGCAGTGGGGATATTCCACCAATTGCTCGGGAAAGACTGATTAGCCTCCACAGCCGCACTGCCCGGAGCATTCGTGCAATGAGTTCTGCCTCACTTACCAACCCTCCGGCCGAGAGGGTACGGGTCAACCGCGTGGTGTTCTTCACCTCCGCGCTGATGATTCTCGTTTTGACTGCCTTGCTTATCGCTGTACCCGAAACCGCCGGCCAAGTGCTGGGCGTAGCCCAGAAATGGCTGACGCGCACCTTCGGCTGGTATTACATGCTGGTAATCGGCGGTTACCTGCTGTTCGTCATCTACCTGGCCTTCTCCGACTACGGCAAGCTCAAGCTTGGCGGCAAGGATGACCAGCCCGACTTCAGCTATGGCGCCTGGGCCGGCATGCTGTTCTCCTCCGGTATCGGCATTTCGCTGTTGTACTTCGGCGCCTCCGAGCCGCTGGACCACTACTTCAACCCACCGGAAGGCACTTCTGCCAGCCTCGACGCAGCGCGCCAGGGCCTGCAGCTGACCTTCCTGCACTGGGGCCTGCATGGCTGGGCGATCTACGCCCTGGTCGGCCTGGCCGTGGGTTACTTCGCCTACCGCCACAACCAGCCGCTGGCGCTGCGCTCGGCGCTGTACCCGCTGGTGGGTGAGCGTTGGGTCAAGGGTGCTGCCGGCAATGCCGTGGACATCTTCGGCATGTTCGTCACACTTCTGGGCCTGGTGACCAACTTGGGCATCGGTTCGATGCAGGTGGCCTCCGGGCTGGAATACCTGTTCGGCATGGACCACAGCAAGACCAACCTGCTGGTGGTGATCCTGGTCATGGCCGGCGTTGCCACCGTGGCGGCGGTCTCGGGTGTGGAAAACGGCATTCGCCGCCTGTCCAACCTGAACATCGTGCTGTTCAGCGGCCTGTTGATCTTCGTCCTGCTGGGCGGCGAAACCTTGCACCTGCTCAACGGCTTCGTGCAGAACATCGGCGACTATCTCAACGGCATCGTGCTGAAAACCTTCGACCTCTATGTGTATGAAGGCGAAGCCGGCAAGTCCGAGCGCTGGCTGGGCCTGTGGACCGTGTTCTACTGGGCCTGGTGGATCTCCTGGGGCCCGTTCGTCGGCATGTTCATTGCCCGTATCTCCAAGGGCCGCACCGTGCGCCAACTGGTCAGCGGCGTGTTGCTGATCCCGCTGGGCTTCACCCTGGCCTGGCTGTCGATCTTCGGCAACACCGCGCTGGACCTGGTGATCAACCAGGGCGCCGTGGAACTCGGCAAGACCGCCCTGGAACAGCCGTCGATGTCGATCTACCAGCTGCTGGAATACTTCCCGGCGGCCAAGATCGTCATCGGTGTAGCGGTGTTCGTCGGCTTCGTGCTGTTCCTCACCCCGGCCGACTCCGGAGCGGTGATGATGGCCAACCTGTCGTGCAAAGGTGGCAAGGTTGACGAAGACGCCCCGCACTGGATGGTGGTGTTCTGGTCGGTGGTCATCACCCTGGTCACCATCGGCCTGCTGTTCGCCGGTAACTTCGAGGCCATGCAGACCATGGTGGTACTGGCGGGCCTGCCGTTCTCGGTGGTGCTGGTGCTGTTCATGTTCGGCCTGTACAAGGCCATGAAGCAGGACGTGGTGGTGGAGCAGGAGCGTGCCGAGCTGGCCGCACGTGGCCGTCGTGGCTTCAGCGAGCGCCTGACCCAGCTGGAACTGCAGCCGACCCAGGCCGTGGTGCAGCGTTTCATGGACAAGCAGGTCAGCCCGGCGCTGAAAGAAGCCGCCGCGCAGTTGCAGACCCTGGGCTTCGAGGTGGAAACCCGGGTTGGCCAGTCGCGCAACATGATGGGCCTGCGGGTGTTGATGGAAGAGGGCAACCCGTTCGTCTATGAAGTAAGCCTGGATGGCTACCTGGCCGCGCCGAGCGAAGCGCCGGTGGAAGGTGAGCCGGAAGTGCGCCAGCGCTTCTACCGCGCCGAGGTGTACCTGCACGATGGCAGCCAGGAGTACGACCTGATGGGCTTTGCGCCGGAGCAGATCGTGCGTGATGTGCTGGACCAGTTCGAAAGCCACCGCCAGTTGCTGGGGCGTGTGTACAGCTGATCGCTGCGTTGAGTGAGAAAGGCTCTGTTCCCAAGAACAGGGCCTTTTTTGTTGGGCGGGTGCTATTTATCCAGCACCATGGATAAGAGCGGTTTCTCTAGGTTGGCCACCCCACCAACAAGAGGACCTGTCATGCCAACCCCCCCTGATTCTGTATTCGATTTCAAGGCGGCGGTCGCTCGCCAGTTCGCAGGCCGACCTACCCTGCGAAAGGTGGTCGGCGACCAATTGCTGGCGCAGCTGAAAGTGCGGCACCCAGTGTTGACTGATGTCGAACCGGTACTTACCGCTGAAGCGCTGGAGCTGCTGATACCTCATCCAAGCCAGCCGCACTGGGATCGAAAGCCCCTGATTGATGCAGTGCTGCAGGCTTGGCTGGATGGCAAGTCGCTAGATCTGGAGCCGATAAACGGGCGAGCTTTTGCGCTGACTCTGGCTTCCCCTTTCCTGTTCCCAGGGGCCGATGACGCATTCGGTGTGATACAACTGGTTGCCGGGACGGATGGTTTCGACGCATTGATCGCGCAGTTGGACGAAGACTGGTGCCAGGCGCAGATCGACTACTGGCAAGCCATTGGCTCAGCAGGTGTGTCACGCGACCGCTGGTTGCAGTTGCTGCTGAAGACAGCATTGCTGAGTAATTTGCCTCTGCAGGGCCTGGATGCCCAGCAGCAGGCCTGTGTGCACGGGCTGCTGGGTGGTGGTACGGCATCGCCTTCGGTGTTCGTCGTGGAAGTGCAACTGGATTTGCGCGGGCAGCAAACCCGCGAGATGCAGACCATGCTGCTGGTTACCGGAGAATGGGATGAAAGGCAGGTCGTGCTGTGGTGTTCTCCCTCAAGCGTTGTTCGTGCGTTCGATTCGCTTGATGAGTTTGCCGAAGCCCTGCGGGACACATTGGCTGAACGGTTCCAATACGATGCATTCACCTGGCACCGTCAGGAGCTGGAAGGCGATATTTTCGCCCAGCAAACGGCACTTCTGCTGGACAATATGCTTACCCGTGCCAGCGGCGTCCGGCATTATCACCTGGGTAACGTGGCGGAACTGGAGCAGGTGTTCGACGCGCTGAGCGCCCCGGAGCAGTGGTTCATCGACGGCTACTTCGTCGGTCAGGATGAGCCGGCGAAGCCCCTGCCTGGCCTGCTCAAGGCCAAGGCGGCTGACAGTTTTGCCTATCAGGATGCGGTATTCGAACTGGCCCTGGAGCAGGCGATATGCGAAGGCTCCACGGCGCCGGATGAGATTCTGGATCTGCATTCCTATACCCGCCAGAAACTTCGCGAAGCGCTACTGGCGGACTATCCGCTCGAGGCCAATTACCAGCCTGATGATCTGATACTGGAGCTCAAGTTGTCCCAAGGCGTGCCGGGTGGTGCTGCTACTGGGGCGGGCGGTGGGGAGCCGTGGGTACGGCTTGCCGACAAGACGTTGACCGAATTCGCCATCGGTCACCTCAGCTCGCTGGGTGATGCCGTCATCACCGGTATCCGGCATAAGAATGACCAGTTGATCATGCCTTGGCTGACAGGCGCCTACCTGCGTGAACTGGTCCAGCGCGTTGATATAGGCGGCAAATATCCCGCGTATGTGGCGCAGGCCATGAACGAGCCCGTGAAGCGCCCGCAACGGGTCGAGCGTTTTGCCCGCGAATGGCGGCAGACGATGATATTCAGTGCGCTCGACGCGAGGCTGGAGCGCAGGCTCAGTGATGCCGGTCTGCAGGTTGTTACCGACTACTGCCGAGGCTTTTACAGCGCGGGGCCGGCGGCGTCGTTGATCCCGCTGGCATTCACCACGGCTACCCAGTCCGAACGCTACGACCTGGTCTCGGGCATGTACCTGCTGTATTGCGCGGAGCCTTCCGTGGTTCTGCTCTATCGGCCATTGTACAAAAGCGAAGCGCTCCGGGAGTTTGCCAGCCTGGATAAACTCAAAGCCTACATTGCCCAGTCGGAGTCGCTGCAAGCGAGCATCTTGCAGTGGATGAGCGCTGAAGCGCGTGCGTTCTACCACAGCGATCTGAGCGCTGACACTCGCCTGGTGCACGTGGGAGGAGACCCTTTGCTGCTGCCTGAGTCGGCACAGCTTGCCCTGCGTCTGTGGAGCATCGATGTGGATACCAAGCTCTACAACGCCAATCGTGACCTGCTGGTGGCGATTGCAGAGCAAGATGTCACGTCCAATGCCGAAAGCCGCTGGGCGCTGCTCGAGCGCGGTGCCTGGTTGCTGTTCCAGACCGTTACGCCGCTGCTGCGAGGGCCTGTCGCCGTTGTGGCCTGGTTGGCGCAGGGTGTTGCGGCAGTCAGGGACGATGTGTCGGCTTTGAGTGAAGGCAGCGAGTTCGAGCGTTCGGCTGCGGTGGTCGACCTGATACTCAACGTCGGCATGACCCTGATGCACGCGCGGTTGCCCGGCCCACAACTGGCGTCGCCCCCTTCTGCCGTGGCGTTGGAGTGGGGCGCTCGGCCCTTGCCGTCAGGCAGCCAGCAGCAGGTGGTGCCTGCTCAAGGCAAGGTGGGGCTGCCAGGGTCTCTGACTGGCATTCAACTGGACTTCTCCTGGCGAGGAAACCAGGGTTTCAACTGGATAACACCGTCCCAGCGTGAATCGCTCAAGGCGCTACGCTCGGGCCAGGACTTGAGCGCTCGAACGCCGGTGGTTTCAGGCTCTACCAAAGGGCTGTACCAGATCGAAGATCGGCTATATGCGCAGATGGGTGCAGAGGTCTACAGGGTCGAGCTGATCACTGATCAGGTCCGCATCGTCGGTCCGCAGGGCAGCATCGGGCCTTGGCTAAGTTTGGAAAACGGCGCATGGCGCATCGACCGGTCATTGCGACTGTTGGGTGGAGGGCCGAAAACCCGCCGGGAAATTCTGCAGCGGCAGAACAGGCAGAAGCTTGAAGAATTGATGGACCTTGAAAAAAACTTGACCCTGAAAAATAACGCACTTAGCGAGGAATTCCGCAAACATCGTGAGTTTCTGCTGGACAGTACCAAGAAGCTCGAGGCGGCCAGAAGCAGCGGCAGTGAACAGGTCAAACTCCTGGAGTCACTCAATCACCAAGCCAAGTTGCGGGTTCTGGCTGATTTGAAAAGTGTGATACGCAACGCGCTCGAGCACGATGAGGTACTCACCAAGATCATTCCGCTGAGCTCTTATGGGCTCAGCCTGGAAGACGCCTTGAAGCAGCAACGCAGTTCAAGCCGGCAAGAGCTGATCTCGAACTGCGAAAGTTACTACAACGAATTGGCGAGCCTGATTAACGCTGCTGATATAAACACGCTTGCCGAATCCCTGGTCGTCCTGCCTGAACTGGAAGGTGAGAAGCAGCACTATCGGGACTTCTACACAAAGCTTCAGCAAGTGGTGGAGTGGGAGCGCGACCTTGAAAAAATATTGGTCGACTTCGACCGGCTACTGGAGTGCACGCTCAAGGACGACGAGATTGTCTTTACCGATGCCGTCACTGGCAAGAGTATGAGTAAAACGAAGGAACTCAACGGTCTCATCGAGCGGCGTCGGCTGTCGGCAACAGACCTGGCGTTTCGTCAGTTGACGGACTTGGCGGAAGCTAGCCTGGACCGCCTGGCGGAGGTCGACGAGCGCGTACTCGTGGAATACGAGGCCTATCTGAATGGGCCTGAATTGCAGAGCGCCGGGGCCGCTCATGCAGATCTTGCGGGAGGCGTGTTCTCTACCGTGGAACGCATTGAAATTCTGAAAGGTGTGGTGGACGCCTACGAGCAGGCGCTGGCCATGAGTGAGTACCTGCGCAGTTTTGGCGGCAAGGCGATCAGAGCGGCGTCGCTGCAAGACTACCGAAGGGTTCTGAAGGGATTGAAGGCAAGGGCCGAGGCTGCGTTTGAGGAGCTCGTGCGCGAGCAGGAGCTGGCCGAGCAGCCAAGGCCGCGGGTATCACTTTACCCCGCCCGCGGCGGTAAGCGCCGAGTCGTGCGGACCCAGCGGGGCAGGAGCGTTGTCGGCCTACAGCGGGAGGTCGATGGGCGGTCGGTCATAGAGCAACTCGACTATCGCAAGGCCGTGCTGAAAACGTTCCGTGAAAAGGATGGGAAGTGGGTCGAGGATGTCACGGTTACTCCAGAGGATTTAGTAACGCCCGTGGCTTCGGGTGCGCTCACCAAGCAGGCGCAAGCGCTGATAGGTGACATCGAGTCGGTCATCAAGCTTGCCAGGCAATATATCAAGTCTGATCAGCCCATTAGTCTTTCAACCATCATTGACGGGCATAAGGAAAAACTTGAAGAAGTGCTTGGGCGGTTGCCGCGTCTCGACTCGACGAAACAGGTGATCGAGGCGCTGAGCGATGGCATCACCCGGCTGGAAACTTCGCATGATGAATGTTTGACGGAACTATACCTTTCTAGCCACCGTCCCACGGCTGAAAGTTTGCGGTTTCTGTGGAAGCGGCGCCTAGTGACCATCTCTCGCGTCCCTGAGCGGAAGCGGATCAGTGTCGAGGACTACCTCGACATCTACGAGATCCGTCGGCCGCCGGCGACTGGGCGAACACAGGGCATTTGTGTGTGGGAGGCGCACTTCCACTATACGAGTGAAAGTGCAGCGGCACGCGAGTTCGTCAAAGGCCACCTCAAGCTCTGGAGGGAGCGCAAGCTAGGGCGCAAGGCCCAGTTGCGTGCAGCGACCCAGCGTAAAGAGCTGCTATCGATCTACCGCGGTGACCTGCGCCTGGAGCAGGTAGACGGGATCATTCCGTTCGACTGAAGGCTTCCACCCGAATAGTGCAGCGGCCAAGTGGTGGATGTTTCAGCGGTTGCTGTAGCGGCCATGCTTGCCATGTGCGGGCATGGCCTGATTACTCCGCTCGGCGATCATCTGCTGCAGGTTTATCAGCCTGACGCCCTGGCTGCGCAGGTGTGGTAGCTCGTGCGCCAATACTTCAAGTGTCTGCGGGTAGGGGTGGCCGATCAGCACGGCAGAACCCTGCTTGCGCGCCAGTGCGATGCCTTGCTGAAGCTGTAGGGTAATCGCCTCGGGGGTGCGCACGTCATCCAGGAACACATCCCGCGAAACATGTGCCAGCCCCAGCGCCTGGGCCTCGGCCGCCGCTACGGTGGCGGCGCTGGTGCGGCTGTCGACGAAGAACAGGTGTCGGCGCTGCAGTTCTCCCATCAGCCAGGCCATCGGCTCACGCTGGGCGGTCATGAGGCTGCCCATGTGGTTGTTGATGCCGGCGGCATACGGAACCTTGGCCAGGGCTGCGTCCAGGCGTTTGGCCAGTTCATCGATCGGCGTGCCGGGGTGCC
Source organism: Pseudomonas sp. M2(2023) (assembly GCF_030263955.1). NCBI lineage: Bacteria > Pseudomonadati > Pseudomonadota > Gammaproteobacteria > Pseudomonadales > Pseudomonadaceae > Pseudomonas > Pseudomonas sp. M2(2023). The sequence continues at coordinate 5,235,646 of NZ_CP127114.1, read as the reverse complement.
ACGCGTAAGGGCCGGTGGCCGGGTCCATGGGCATGTGCAGGATCACCGTCTTGCCGGCCTTGTGCGCCTGACGGGCGAACGTTGTGGCATGCGGGGTGTCGGGCATGATCGCCATGGTCACCGGGCCGGGCAGGGCCAAGGTACGGCTGTCGCGCTCGCTGCTCTGGCCCAGGTCGTCGATGATGATGCTCATGTAGGCCTTGCTGGCCGGTGCCGCTTGCGCGACCCCGGCCATCAGGCAGAACAGCAGACACAGCAGATAACGCATGGGGTGGATCAGTCGCCCTTGGTGATGTTCAGGCCTTTGAGCAGGCTCAGGGCCTGGCTCAGCTGGAAGTCGTCATCCTGCGGGCGCTCCTTGCGCTTGCCGCTGCCGGTCGGTCGGTCGGCGCCGCCGTTGCCGTTGCCCAGGTGGCCCTGCAGGTCGGCTTCCTTGAAGTTGTCGGTGTCGGCTTCGGCGGTGAGCTTGGCCGGGCGCACTTCGATGTCGGGGACGATGCCCTGGGCCTGGATCGAGCGGCCGTTGGGGGTGAAGTACAGCGCGGTGGTGAGCTTCAGCGCACGATCGTTGGCCAGTGGCAGCACGGTCTGCACCGAGCCTTTGCCGAAGCTGTCGGTGCCCATCAGCACGGCGCGTTTCTGGTCTTGCAGGGCGCCGGCGACAATTTCCGAGGCCGAGGCACTGCCGCCGTTGATCAGCACAACCAGTGGCACGCCGTCGCTGGCGTCTGCCGGGTCGGCCGAGAAGCGCAGCTCGGAGTTGGCGATGCGGCCCTTGGTGTAGACGATCAGGCCCTTGGTCAGGAAGTGGTCGGCCACTTCCACCGCCGACTGCAGCACGCCGCCCGGGTTGTTGCGCAGGTCCAGCACCACGCCGCGCAGCTTCTTGCCGTTGTCCTTGCGCAGTTTGGCCAGGGCCTTGCCTACTTCGTCGCCGGTCTTGACCTGGAACTGGGTGATACGGATGTAGCCGTAGTCGTTCTCCAGCAGCTGGCTCTTCACGCTCTTGACCTGGATGACCGCGCGGGCCAGGGTCACGTCGAAGGGGTTGCCGCCGTCGCGCACCAGGGTCAGGGTGATTTTTTCGCCGACCTTGCCGCGCATCTTGTCGACCGCTTCGGTCATGGTCTGGCCACGGGTCGGGGCGCCGTTGATCTTGACGATCAGGTCGCCGGCCTGCACGCCGGCACGCGAGGCCGGGGTGTCATCGATCGGCGAGACCACCTTGATGAAGCCGTCTTCCTGGCCTACTTCGATGCCCAGCCCGCCGAACTCGCCGCTGGTGCTTTCCTGCAGCTCCTGGAAGTCCTCTGGGCCGAGGTAGGCCGAGTGCGGGTCGAGGTTGCTGAGCATGCCCTTGATGGCATTTTCCAGCAGGGTCTTGTCATCCACCGGCTCCACATAGGCCGCCTTGATACGGTCCATGACCTCGGCGAAGGTGCGCAGCTCTTCAAGCGGCAGTGGCGCCTTGGCGGTCACCTCGGTGGCCGGTACTGCGGCCGGCTTGGCCGGCTCCGCGGCAGTGGCCAGGGGCGCGCCGACCGCCAGGGCGATGGACAGGGCCAGCTGGGTGAGACGAGGCGAGTGCAGCATGTCGAACGAACTCCTGATCCTGTAAGCGCTCCCTTGGGAGCATCGGCGCAGCCCGTGGGCTACCCCGTAGAAATTTGACTTAGCCCCGGCACCACTGCGAAGGGTCGGTAGGCCGGCCCTGCTGGCGGATGGCGAAGTACAAGCCGGAAGCGTCCTGGCCGCCGCTGTCGCCAACGGTGGAAATGGCCTCGCCAGCCTTGACGATATCACCGGCGCTCTTGAGCAGGCTCTGGTTATGGCCGTACAGGCTCAGGTAACCGTTGCCATGGTCGAGAATGACCAGAAGCCCGGCACCGCGCAACCAGTCGGCGAACACCACGCGCCCGCCGTGCACGGCACGGACCTGGGTGCCCGGGTTGGCGCTGATCATCACCCCGTCCCACTTGGCACGGGCATCGCTGCCGCGGGCATCACCGAAACGTGCCAGCAATCGACCATTGACTGGCCAGGGAAGTTTTCCCCGTGCGGCAGAAAATGCGCCGCCGTAGTTCGCGCCGTCGCTGGAAACCAGCGGGCCCAGGGTGGTGCGGGCCTTTTTCGGTGGCTCCACCGGTTCGCGGGCCTGCTCGCGGGCGGCAGCGGCGGCCAGGGCTTCCTGCTGGCGGCGTTTTTCCGCTTCCTGCTGGGCCAGCAGGGCCTTCTTGCGCGCTTCTTCGGCTTCGCGGGCCTGGCGGGCGAGGGTTTCCTCGATGGTCTTGAGTACCTTGGACAGATCGGCCTGATCCTGCTCGCGCGATTGCAGCTTCTGGTCGCGGTCCTTCATGTCGCTGTTGAGCTTGGCCAGCACCTGCTGGCGCTTGCCACGCTCGGTTTCCAGGGCCTGGCGGCGGCTGTCGAGGTCGGCGCGCTGGGCCAGCAACTGTTGCTGCTGGGTAGCGATTTCCTGTTCGACGTTGGCCAGCTGGCGCAGGGTTTCGTTGAAGGTGCGCAGTTGCTCCAGGCGCGCGTTGCTCAGGTAGTCGTAGTAGGTGAGGGTGCGGGCAAACTTCTCGGGGTTCTGCTGGTTGAGCAGCAGCTTGAGGTATTCCTCGCGGCCGTTCTGGTAGGCCGAACGGGCCTGGATGGCGATCAGTCGCTGTTGTTCAACGCGGGCGCTCTGGAGTTTTTTTTTCTCGGTATCAAGGCGCTCCAGCTCGCCCTCGGTCTTTTTTAGTTCTTGCTGCAGGGCCTCCACCTGCTTTTCGAGGTTGCCGATATCGGTCTCGGTGGCTTTGAGGTCCTTTTGCACACCGGCCTTTTCTTCCTGGAGCTTGCCCAGCGTCTTCTTGAGCTCGGCAATGTCCTGGCGGGTGGCGTCCAGTTGCTGCTGGGTCTGCGCACGCTCATCGGCAAAGGCCGGGCTGAGCAGGCAAGACAGGGCTAGGAGGATCAGGGCGCGAAGCATGGGGTTTGGCGTACCAAGGATGGAGACTGGCCTAGTATGCCCGCGCGGGCGGGCAAAAAAAACGCCTCGCTGCGGGTGCAGAGGGGCGTTTGTCTGGAATTCATGTGTTATTGGGGCCGCAGAGCGGCCCCAATAAACAGAATCAGGCGTCGACCAGGATCGAGGTACCAGTCATTTCCACCGGCTTTTCCAGCCCCAGCAGCTTCAGCATGGTCGGCGCCACATCGGCCAGCACGCCGCCGTCACGCACCTTGACGTTGCGCTTGCCGACATAGATGAACGGCACCGGCTCGGTGGTGTGCGCGGTGTGCGCCTGGCCGGTGCATTCGTCTTCCATCTGTTCGACGTTGCCGTGGTCGGCGGTGATCAGCGCTTCGCCGCCGACCTTGTCCAGAGCTTCGACGATGCGCCCGACGCAGCCATCCAAGGCCTCGACGGCTTTCACCGCAGCCTCGAACACGCCGGTATGGCCGACCATGTCGCCGTTGGCGTAGTTGACCACGATCACGTCATAACGCTGTTGCTCGATAGCCTCGACGATGCGGTCGGTAACTTCCGGTGCGCTCATTTCCGGCTGCAGGTCGTAGGTGGCGACCTTCGGCGATGGGATCAGAATGCGCTCTTCGCCTTCGAAAGGCTCTTCACGGCCGCCGGAGAAGAAGAAGGTGACATGGGCATACTTCTCGGTCTCGGCGATGCGCAGCTGGGTCTTGCCGTTCTTCGCCAGGTACTCGCCCAGCACGTTGTTCAGGCTGGCCGGGGCGAAGGCGGCGGGGGCCGGGATTTTCGCCGAGTACTGAGTCAGGCCGATGTAGGCGGCCAGTTTTGGCAGGCGGGCACGCGGGAATTCGTTGAAGTCGGCTTCGACGAACACGCGCGACAGTTCGCGAGCGCGGTCGGCGCGGAAGTTCATGAAGATCACCGCATCGCCGTCTTCGACCTTGACGGCTTCACCAATGCGCGTGGCCTTGACGAACTCGTCGCTCTCGTCGCGGGCGTAGGCCGCTTCCAGGCCGGCCAAGGCGGTGTCGGCGGTGTATTCGGCAGCGCTGTCGACGATCAGGTTGTAGGCGGCGCTGACGCGGTCCCAGCGGTTGTCGCGGTCCATGGCGTAGTAGCGGCCGATCAGGCTGGCGATGCGGCCCTTGCCCAGCTTGGCGAAGGTGGCGTCGAGCAGTTCGATGGACGACTGCGCGCTGCGTGGTGGCGTGTCGCGACCATCGAGGAAGGCGTGCAGGTAGATCTTTTCCGCACCGCGCTGCGCGGCCAGTTCGGCCATGGCTACCAGGTGGTCCTGGTGGCTGTGTACGCCGCCGTCCGACAGCAGGCCGAGGATGTGCACGGCCTTGCCGGCACTGGCTGCCTTGTCCACGGCGCCGGTCAGAACCGGGTTCTCGAAGAACTCGCCGTCGCGGATGGCCTTGGTCACTCGGGTGAAGTCCTGGTACACCACGCGGCCGGCGCCGAGGTTCATGTGACCGACTTCGGAGTTGCCCATCTGCCCGTCCGGCAGGCCGACATCCATGCCCGAGCCGGAAATGAGGCCATGCGGCTGGCTGGCGCGCAGGCGGTCATAGACCGGTGTGTTGGCGGCATAGATGGCGTTGTATTCGGGGCTTTCGCTGTGGCCGAAGCCATCCAGGATGATCAGGACCAGGGGTTTGGGCGTACTCGTCATCAATCAAACTCACGGTTGTTCAAAGATGATAAAGACACGCATTTTAGGGCAAATGCGCCACCGGCGGCGAATATTCGTCCTGTTCCCTGACCAGCGTGGCCAATGTGGCAACATGAAGGTACCTTTCCGGCCGGCCCGTCGGGCTTTGGTGGCAATAAGGGCCTGTGTATACTGGCCGGCATTTTCAATCGCGTGGAACACCCCAGATGGTTGCTAACCTGATTCAATTTGCGACAAACCACTACATCCTGGTGGCGATCTTCGTTGTTTTGCTGGTCGCGCTGCTGGTCAACGAAATCCGTCGCGGCGGCCAGAGCCTGAGCAACGGCCAGCTGACTGCCCTGGTCAATGCCGAGAAAGCCCTGGTCATCGACATCCGCCCGACCAAGGAATACTCCGCCGGTCACATCGTCGGTGCGGTGAACATCCCGCAGGACAAGCTGGTCAACCGCATGAGCGAGCTGGACAAGCACAAAGAGAAGACCCTGATCGTCGTCGACTCGATGGGCCAGCAGTCCGGCACCATCTGCCGCGAGCTGCTCAAGGCTGGTTACAACGCCGCCAAACTGAGCGGTGGCGTTTCCAGCTGGAAAGCCGATAACCTGCCCCTGGTGAAGTGATATGAAGCCCGTCATCGTCTATTCCAGCGACTACTGCCCCTACTGCATGCGCGCCAAGTACCTGCTCGAGAGCAAGGGCGTGGCCTTCGAGGAAATCAAGGTCGACGGCAAGCCACAGGTTCGTGCCGAGATGAGCCAGAAGGCCGGCCGTACATCTGTGCCGCAGATCTGGATCGGCAGCACCCACGTCGGTGGATGCGATGACCTTTATGCCCTGGAGCGCGCCGGCAAGCTCGACGCGCTGCTGGCGGCCTGATTTGCACTGCATTCAAAAACATTAGGATAAGGATCTGCCATGACTGACCAACAGACCAACGGCGCTGCTGCAGAAGACAACAGCCCTCAGTTCTCCATGCAGCGCATCTATGTGCGCGACCTGTCGTTCGAAGCCCCGAAAAGCCCGCAGATCTTCCGCCAGACCTGGGAGCCGAGCGTTGCCCTGGACCTTAACACCAAGCAGAAAGCCCTGGAAGGCGACTTCCACGAGGTGGTACTGACCCTGTCGGTTACCGTCAAGAACGGTGACGAAGTGGCCTTCATCGCTGAAGTGCAGCAGGCCGGTATCTTCCTGATCAAGAACCTGGACGCGGCTTCGATGAGCCACACCCTGGGTGCGTTCTGCCCGAACATCCTGTTCCCGTACGCCCGCGAGACCCTCGACAGCCTGGTGACCCGCGGTTCGTTCCCGGCCCTGATGCTGTCGCCGGTCAACTTCGACGCCCTGTACGCGCAAGAAATGCAGCGCATGCAGGAAGCCGGCGAAGCGCCGACTGTGCAGTAATAGCTGCGTTTGAAAAAAGGCGACTTCGGTCGCCTTTTTTGTTGGCCTGTTCCGGCCCTATCGCCGGCAGCGCATCAACTGCCGGCAAACCCATTTTGCCGCCACGCCTCATACACCGTCACAGCCACGGTATTGGACAGATTCAGGCTGCGGCACCCCGGCCGCATCGGCAGGCGCAGGCGTTGTTCGGCCGGCAGGCTGTCCAGTACTTCGGCCGGCAGGCCGCGGCTTTCTGGCCCGAACAGGAAGGCATCACCCGGCTGGTAAGCCACTTCGTGGAACGGGTGCGAGCCCTTGGTGGTGAAGGCGAACAGCCGTGGGTTGCCCAGGCTTTCCAGGCATCCGGCCAGGCTCTCGTGGCGCTTGAGCGTGGCATACTCGTGGTAATCCAGCCCCGCGCGCCGCAGGCGCTTGTCGTCCAGTTCGAAGCTGATGGGCTCGATCAGGTGCAGGTCGCAGCCGCTGTTGGCGCAGAGGCGAATGATGTTGCCGGTATTCGGCGGAATTTCTGGTTGAAAAAGGATGACGTGAAACATGCACGGCTCCAAGCGTGAAGATGACGGGCATTCTACCCCCGAACCGGACGTGCGTTCGAAGGCGTTCCCGCGGGTGATGCTGTCGCTGGCGATCGTCGGCTTGATGGTAGGGCTGATGATCGGCCGCCTGACTACACCCGACGAGCGCGAGTTGCAGCAGGTGGAGGTGGTGCAGGATGGCCTGGAGCTGTGGTTCAACGAAGAGCCTCAGCTGCATGGCGAGAATGTGGACGGTACCGTAGCACTGTTGTTCCAGGCCCAAGGCAAGGCCCGGCAAGGGCAACTGAGCCTGCAGGGCAAGCCTGTGAGTTGGCGGGTGCAGAGTAGCAAGGAAGGGCTGTTGCTGACGGTGGTGGCCGCGCGCCCCCTGCACGGCGAGTGGGCCGGTGCAGAGGACGCTGGGCGCTGGCGGTTGCAGGTGAAACTGCACGAATAAAAGAGGGGATATCCCGGCCTGCCTGTACCAGGGTCCCCGAAAGGGGTACTGCGTATAAAGGGGGGATGGCCCGGCCTGCCTGTACCGAGGTCCCCAAAACTGGCGATGTTGCGAATAAAAGAGGGGTTCACCCGGCCTGCCTGTACCAGGGCCCCCGAAACTGGATATGTATTGGTTATTGCAGGGGGCGTGCCAGTTTTGAAAAGCCCGTGAATCTGGGCTTTCAGGGTGAATTGGCCGTTTTTTGAGGGGATTTGTGCCTTAGTGAGGTGCATCGGGCACAGGATCGGTGCATCGAAGGGCTGAAATGTTAGGGGCCGCAAAGCGGCCCCTAACAACTATTGGTTTACCTGGAACTCAGTGCTCGTCACCTTCCTCATCATCGCCCCCCGCCACATTCATCCCCAGCTCCTTGATCTTGCGCGTCAGGGTGTTGCGTCCCCAACCCAGCAACAGTGCCGCATCGCGCCGACGGCCAGCAGTGTGCTTGAGGGCTGTCTCGATCATGATCCGCTCGAAGCTCGGCACTGCGCTGTCCAGCAGGCTGGTCTGCCCGCGCGCCAGCGCCTGGTCGGCCCACTGGCGCAGGGCCTGCTCCCAGTTGGTTACCGGTGCGGCGTCCTGTGGCAGGTTCAACAGCTCCGGCGGCAGGTCGCCGATCAGCACTTCGCGGCTGGAGGCCATCACGGTGATCCAGCGGCAGGTGTTCTCCATCTGCCGTACGTTGCCCGGCCACGGCAGATTGCGAATGAATTCCTCGGTTTCCGGCTTGAGGATCTTCGGCTCGACCGCCAGCTCCTGGGCGGCACGGGCGAGGAAGTGGCGGGCGAGGGCAGGGATATCTTCGCGGCGGTCGGCCAGCCGCGGAATGTGGATGCGGATCACGTTCAGGCGGTGGAACAAGTCCTCGCGGAACTTGCCGGCCTGCACCAGCGACTCCAGGTTCTGGTGAGTGGCGGCGATGATGCGCACATCGACCTTGACCGGTACGTGGCCGCCCACGCGATAGAACTCGCCATCGGCCAGCACTCGCAGCAGGCGGGTCTGTGTGTCGGCGGGCATGTCGCCGATCTCGTCGAGGAACAGGGTGCCGCCGTCGGCCTGCTCGAAGCGCCCTCGGCGCAGGTTGGCGGCGCCGGTGAAGGCGCCCTTTTCATGGCCGAACAGCTCGGACTCCATCAGGTCCTTGGGGATGGCTGCCATGTTCAGTGCGATGAACGGTGAGGCCGCACGCGGGCTGTGGCGGTGCAGGGCGTGGGCCACCAGCTCCTTGCCGGTACCGGACTCACCGTTGATCAGCACGGTGATGTTGGAGTGGCTGAGGCGGCCGATGGCGCGGAACACCTCCTGCATTGCCGGTGCTTCACCGATGATTTCCGGGGTGCGCGCCAGGCTCTGCGGCACATCCAGCCCTTGTTGCTCCTGGGCGTGCTGGTTAGCGCGCTTGACCAGCGAGACCGCCTCGTCCACATCGAATGGCTTGGGCAGGTACTCGAATGCACCGCCCTGGTACGACGCAACGGCGCTGTCCAGGTCGGAGTGGGCGGTCATGATGATGACCGGCAGGCGCGGGTGCTGCTCACGGATCTGTGCCAGCAGGTCGAGGCCGCTGGTGCCCGGCATGCGGATGTCGGAAATGATCACGTCCGGTTGCTGGCGTGCCAGGCGGCCCATGACGCCATCGGCGCTATCGAAGCTCTGGGTGGTCATGCCTTCCTGTTGCAGGGCTTTTTCCAGGACCCAGCGGATGGAGCGATCATCGTCGACGATCCATACGGTTTCACTTCGGCTCATGAGGCGGTGGCTCCTTGTTCCAGGGGCAGGTAGATCGAGAATGCGGTGTGGCCTGCATGGCTTTCACACTCGATCAGGCCCTGGTGCTGGCTGATGATGTTCTGGGTAATGGCCAGGCCCAGCCCGGTACCGTCCGGGCGACCGCTGACCATGGGATAGAAAAGGGTGTCCTGCAGTTCCGGCGGGATGCCCGGGCCGTTGTCGATGATCTCCACCCTCGCCACAAGGCGATGGCGCACATGGCCGATGGTGAACTGGCGCAGGGCACGGCTGCGCAGGGTGATGCGGCCCAGGCGCAGTTCGTTCTGCGAACTGATCGCCTGCATGGCATTGCGCACGATGTTGAGCACGGCCTGGATCATCTGCTCGCGGTCGACCAATACGTCAGGCAGGCTGGGGTCATAATCGCGCACCAAAGTGATGCAACCCTGGCTTTCGGCCTCGACCAGGCTGCAGACCCGCTCAAGCACTTCGTGGATGTTGGTCATGGCCAGCGACGGCAGCTTGTTCGAGCCGAGCATGCGGTCGACCAGGTTACGCAGGCGATCGGCTTCCTCGATGATCACGTTGGTGTAGTCGCGCAGGCCTTCTTCAGGCAGCTCGCGGGCCAGCAGCTGGGCTGCGCCGCGGATGCCGCCAAGGGGGTTCTTGATTTCGTGGGCCAGGCCGCGCACCAGCATCTTTGTGGTTTCCTGCTTGCTCAGCTGGGCCTCTTCCTTGGTAATGCGCAGCAGCCGGTCGCGTGGGTGCACCTCCAGCAGCAGCAGGGTCTGGCCCTGATGCAGGATCGGGGTTACCGCGTAGTCGACGGTGATGGTCTGCCCGGTCAGCGAGGTGAGCTGCGCTTCGCGCTTGGTGAACGGGTGCGCCTGCTCGACCGCCTGGCGCAGCGAGCTGAGCGCCTCGGTCGACTCGGTAAACAGTTCGCTGATGAACTGCCCATGGCTGCGCTGGCCACTGACCGCCAACAGCATTTCCGCGGCCGGGTTCATGTACTCCAGGCGCAGCTCGGCGTTGAGCAGCAGCGTGGCGGTGGTCAGGTTGTCCAGAAGCAGACGGTGCTGGGCATCGCTGATGGTCATAGGGCGTCGTCGACCTCTTTTGGCGCGTGTCGGGCATGGGCGCGGCCATGGTCGGGCGCGCGGTGGATCCGCTGATTCCAGTCTTTGGGCAAAAAATGCAAGAACCAAACCAAGGCTCCGAAAAGAAGCGGAATTTGCCGATAAAGCCCTGGAGACGGGACAATTCGCACCAGAATGAACTGATTAAACGGTTCACGTGATCGCTTTTGGGGTGCATTCGGGGGCGTTAGTCCACAGAATGCACCAATATGGAGCATAGGTGGTTTCAGGGTTTATCGCACAGCTGGCGGGCATTCGGCTTCTGGCGTTGAAAACGCCAGGTCTTCATTGCTTGCGTGGAACACCATGACAGTGGCGGGCTGCCCAGTGGTGTGCCCGCGGTGCACTTCCCCTTGAAGTTCTGCCAGCGTCTGGCCCGCAACCAGGCTTGTGCGCTTGCCGTCGCGGGTTTCCACCTCAAGTCTGCCCTCCGCCAGATAGCCTAGATTGAGCGCCTGATGGCAGTGCCAGCCGAGGGTTGTGTGGGCGGGGATGCTGACTTTCACCAGCGACAGCACTGGTCGTCCTTCGGGGTAATTGCGATAGGGGGTGCCGTCCCAACTGCCGGTGGCGCGGTGAAGCACCTGTGACGTTGCCTGGCCTGGCGCGGTGCCATTGCTGGCGCAGCCGGCGAGGAGGGCGGATACGGTAATCATTGCATGTAGAAGTTTGCGCATGGCGTGATGTCCGTTGACTGAAGGGACGCCTACCCTGCGTGCTGAAGGGGCGGCGAAATGTCAGCGGCATCTGCTGGTTCTGTATGAAATCGATGAGGCAACCACGGAAACGAAAACGGCCTCCCGAAGGAGGCCGTTCGTGATCATGTCATCGGCGCCAGGCGCCGATCAGATCAGCAGCTGTAGTACAGCTCGTATTCCAGCGGGTGAACGAAGGTGCGGACCTTGATTTCTTCTTCGCTCTTCAGCTCGATGAAGGCATCGATGAAGTCGTCGGAGAACACGCCGCCCTTGGTCAGGAACGCACGGCCCTTGTCCAGCTCTTCCAGAGCTTCCTTCAGGCTGCCGCAAACCTGCGGAATGTCCTTGGCCTCTTCAGGCGGCAGGTCGTACAGGTTCTTGTCGGCAGCATCGCCTGGGTGGATCTTGTTCTGGATACCGTCCAGGCCGGCCATCAGCAGGGCCGCGAAGGCCAGGTATGGGTTGGCCGATGGGTCCGGGAAGCGAGCTTCGATACGGCGGGCTTTCGGGCTGCCGACGTAAGGAATACGGATCGAGGCGGAACGGTTGCGAGCCGAGTAGGCCAGCATTACCGGGGCTTCGAAGCCTGGGACCAGACGCTTGTAGGAGTTGGTCGACGGGTTGGTGAAGCCGTTCAGGGCCTTACCGTGCTTGATGATACCGCCGATGAAGTACAGGGCGGTGTCGGACAGGCCGGCATAGCCTTCACCCGAGAAGGTGTTCTTGCCGTCTTTCCAGATCGACATGTGCACGTGCATGCCCGAGCCGTTGTCGCCGTACAGTGGCTTCGGCATGAAGGTAGCGGTGCGGCCGTAGGCGTCGGCAACGTTGTGCACGACGTACTTCAGCGCCTGTACTTCGTCAGCCTTCTTCACCAGGGTGTTGAACTTGACACCGATTTCGTTCTGGCCGGCAGTCGCCACTTCGTGGTGGTGAACTTCGACGGTCTGGCCCATTTCTTCCAGTGCGTTGCACATGGCAGTACGGATTTCGTGGTCGTGGTCGAACGGCGGAACCGGGAAGTAGCCGCCCTTCACGCCTGGACGGTGGCCTTTGTTGCCGCCTTCCACGTCAGCGCCGGTCATCCACGAGCCTTGCTCGGAGAAGATCTTGAACATCGAGCCGGAGATGTCCGACTGGAACTTCACTTCGTCGAAAATGAAGAACTCTGGCTCCGGGCCTGCGAATACGGTGTCACCGATGCCGGTGCTCTTCAGGTACTCTTCGGCGCGCTTGGCAATGGCGCGAGGGTCACGATCGTAGCCCTGCATGCTCGACGGGTCGACGATGTCGCAGGTGATGATCAGGGTCGGCTCTTCGGTGAACGGGTCCAGTACGGCAGTTTCGTCGACCGGCATCAGGATCATGTCGGAGGCTTCGATGCCTTTCCAGCCAGCGATGGAGGAACCGTCGAACATCTTGCCGACTTCGAAGAAGTCGTCTTCCAGTGCATCACGCGCCGGCATGGTCACGTGGTGCTGAGTGCCTTTGGTGTCCGTGAAACGCAGATCAATCCACTTGACGTCATGATCTTTGATGAGTTGAACCGACTTCGACATGTTGTCCTCCGGATGGTCTAGAGCGCGGTGGGCCGCTGCCCTGGAAAAAGGGTGTTGCCGGGCGCGGATAGTCGGCCAAGCTTACCTGCCTCACAAGGGAGCAAATTGCATGCCAGTGCCCGAAAATGGCGAGGGCGGGATAAAAGGGGGCGTTTGCGGGCATCTGGGGGTGGGTTGCTGGGGAAAAGTGCACTCTTAAGATGCGAATTTTGGTAGCAGTGCACCAATAGTGTGCATTGCTTGAGTTATGTGCTTTCTTTGAGGGCCTCATCGCTGGCAAGCCAGCTCCCACAGGTAGGGCGCAGGTCTTGAGAACTGTGGATAGCCTGTGGGAGCTGGCTTGCCGGCGATGAGGCCGGTGCAGGCAATATAAATCCGACCTTCTGTACAAAAGTTGGTCAAATCCTGAGCAATTTCCGCTATAATTCGCGCCCCTCATTTTCGGCAGGCCCTGCGCGCGCTGTTAACCAATGAAACTTATCGTCAAAGTCTTCCCAGAAATCACCATCAAGAGCCGGCCGGTGCGCAAGCGCTTCATCCGCCAGCTCGGCAAGAACATCCGCAACGTGCTCAAGGACCTCGATCCTGAGCTCGTGGTCGATGGTGTCTGGGACAATCTCGAAGTGGTCACCCGCGTCGAAGACGAAAAGGTCCAGCGCGAGATGATCGAGCGCCTCACCTGCACCCCGGGTATCACCCACTTCCTGCAGGTAGAGGAATACCCGCTCGGCGACTTCGATGACATCGTCGCCAAGTGCAAGCAGCACTTCGGCCACCTGCTGGCCGGCAAGCACTTCGCCGTGCGCTGCAAGCGCGGTGGTCACCACGACTTCACCTCGATGGACGTCGACCGTTACGTCGGCAGCCAGCTGCGCCAGCAGTGCGGCGCCGCCGGCATCGAGCTGAAGAACCCGGAAGTCCTGGTGCGCATCGAAATCCGCGACCAGCGCCTGTACGTGATCCATAACCAGCACCAGGGCATCGGCGGCTACCCGCTGGGCGCCCTGGAGCAGACACTGGTACTGATGTCCGGTGGCTTCGACTCCACCGTGGCGGCTTATCAGATGATGCGCCGCGGCCTGATGACCCACTTCTGCTTCTTCAACCTCGGTGGCCGTGCCCACGAGCTGGGCGTGATGGAAGTGGCTCACTACCTGTGGAAGAAGTTCGGCAGCAGCCAGCGCGTGCTGTTCATCAGCGTGCCGTTCGAGGAAGTGGTCGGCGAGATTCTGAACAAGGTCGACAACAGCTACATGGGTGTGACGCTGAAGCGCATGATGCTGCGTGGTGCCGCGCACATGGCCGACCGCCTGGAGATCGATGCCCTGGTCACCGGCGAAGCGATTTCCCAGGTGTCCAGCCAGACCTTGCCGAACCTGTCGATCATCGACTCGGCCACCGACAAGCTGGTGCTGCGCCCCCTGCTGGCCAGCCACAAGCAGGACATCATCGACCAGGCCTACGCGATCGGCACTGCCGACTTCGCCAAGCACATGCCAGAATACTGCGGCGTGATCTCGGTAAACCCGACCACCCACGCCAAGCGCCACCGCATGGAGCATGAAGAGAAGCAGTTCGACATGGCCGTGCTGGAGCGCGCCCTGGAACGCGCCCGGTTGATCTCCATCGACCATGTGATCGACGAACTGGGCAAGGACATCGAAATCGAGGAAGTGACCGAGGCGCTGCCCGGCCAGATCGTCATCGACATTCGTCACCCCGATGCCCAGGAAGACGAACCTCTGGTGCTGGACGGTATCGAAGTCCAGGCCATGCCGTTCTATGCCATCAACAGCAAGTTCAAGCAGCTGGATGCCAACCGCCAGTACTTGCTGTATTGCGACAAAGGTGTGATGAGCCGTCTGCACGCACACCACCTGCTCAGTGAGGGACATGCCAATGTGCGTGTTTATCGTCCGGCATAAGACGCCAGGGCTGTATGGCGGCAGCATCCGCCATCGCCCTCCCGACCACCGGGCCCGCTGAGCCTCAAACCATACATATTCGCCGCCTACACTGGCGGCAACCGAATCCTCTGATCGAGATACAGTTGTGATCGAAAATCTGCGTAACATCGCCATCATCGCCCACGTTGACCATGGTAAAACCACCCTGGTCGACAAACTCCTGCGCCAGTCCGGCACCCTGGAGCGTAACGAGCTCAACGACGAGCGCGTGATGGACTCCAACGACCAGGAAAAAGAGCGCGGCATTACCATCCTGGCGAAAAACACCGCCATCAACTGGAACGGCTACCACATCAACATCGTCGACACCCCCGGCCACGCCGACTTCGGTGGCGAGGTTGAGCGTGTAATGTCGATGGTCGACTCCGTGCTGCTGCTGGTCGATGCCCAGGACGGCCCGATGCCGCAAACCCGCTTCGTGACCAAGAAGGCTTTCGAAGCTGGCCTGAAGCCGATCGTCGTGATCAACAAGGTTGACCGCCCGGGCGCGCGTCCTGACTGGGTTCTGGACCAGATCTTCGACCTGTTCGACAACCTCGGTGCCACCGATGATCAGCTGGACTTCCAGGTTGTCTACGCTTCGGCCCTGAACGGCATCGCCGGTCTGGACCACACCGACATGGCCGAAGACATGACCCCGCTGTACCAGTCGATCGTCGACAACGTACCGGCGCCGAACGTTGACGTCGATGGCCCGTTCCAGATGCAGATCTCCGCTCTGGACTACAACAGCTTCCTCGGTGTTATCGGCGTTGGCCGTATCGCCCGTGGTCGTATCAAGCCGAACACCCCGGTTGTTGCCATCGACACCGAAGGCAAGAAGCGTAACGGCCGTATCCTCAAGCTGATGGGCCACCACGGCCTGCACCGCGTCGACGTTGAAGAAGCCCAGGCTGGCGACATCGTCTGCATCAGCGGTTTCGACGAGCTGTTCATCTCCGACACCCTGTGCGACATGAACCACGTCGAGGCGATGAAGCCACTGACCGTTGACGAGCCGACCGTTTCGATGACCTTCCAGGTCAACGACTCGCCGTTCTGCGGCAAGGAAGGCAAGTTCGTCACCAGCCGTAACATCAAGGAACGTCTGGACAAAGAGCTGCTGTACAACGTTGCACTGCGCGTTGAAGAAGGCGACTCGGCTGACAAGTTCAAGGTTTCCGGCCGTGGTGAGCTGCACCTGTCGGTTCTGATCGAAACCATGCGTCGTGAAGGCTTCGAGATGGCTGTAGGCCGCCCTGAAGTGATCATCCGCGAAGTCAACGGCGTGAAGCAGGAGCCGTTCGAGAACGTCACCATCGACATCCCTGAAGAATCCCAGGGCAAGGTCATGGAAGAAATGGGCCTGCGTAAGGGCGACCTGACCAACATGGCGCCGGATGGCAAAGGCCGTGTACGTCTGGAGTACAACGTACCTGCTCGTGGTCTGATCGGTTTCCGTAACCAGTTCCTGACTCTGACCAACGGTGCAGGCATCCTGACCTCGATCTTCGATCGCTACGACACCATGAAAGCCGGCCAGATGTCCGGTCGTCTGAACGGTGTACTGGTTTCGATCGAGACCGGCAAGGCGCTGACCTACTCGCTGGAAACCCTGCAGGCTCGCGGCAAGCTGTTCATCGAGCACGGCCAGGACATCTACAACGGTCAGATCATCGGCCTGAACAGCCGTGACAACGACCTGGGCGTGAACCCGACCAAAGGCAAGAAGCTCGACAACATGCGTGCTTCGGGCAAAGACGAAGTCATCGCCCTGGTACCGCCGGTTCGCCACACCCTGGAACAGGCCCTGGAATTCATCCAGGACGACGAGCTGTGCGAAGTGACTCCGAAGTCGATCCGCCTGCGCAAGAAGATCCTGGACGAAGGCGAGCGTACCCGCGCTGCCAAGAAAGCCAAGGCTTGATCGTCTAGCTTGAGCTGAAACGAAAACGCCCCCGGTCGAAAGGACGGGGGCGTTTTTGTTTGTCTGACGCAGGTTTTTGTAGGTGATATCTCAAGCTGATGTAGGTTGCATCCTTCACGGCCTTTTGCGACTTGTGCGCGCTTGTTGTGATGCCTAGCGTGAAGTGCTTTCTCGAAGCAGGAAGCATGCACATGAATTACCGTTTAGCGCTGGCCATCCCCTGCCTGATGGCTGGCTTGCAGGCTTGCACCATGCAGGATTGTGCCAGCCTGCGTCCGCAGGATGTTGTCCAGTGCCATATTGGCAAGGTGCGTCAGGCACCCTTGGAAGCGGTATTGCTCGAGCAAACCTCCGAGCCTGGTTATGTGTTTCGTCGCTTGCAGATGGTTTCCCAGGTTTGGGAGCCAGCGCCGGTGGTTGAGCCGCGCCGCTGGGAGCATGATGTCGAGCTGCATATCCCGCACAATGCCGTGCCCGGCAAAGCCTTGCTGGTGGTGAACAACGGTGTACGGTTCGGACCGGCGCAAACCCCGGACTATACCCGCGAGGCATTGCGCGAAGTCGCCCTCAAGGCACGGATGGCCGTGGTCATGATCAGCGATGTGCCCAATCAGTACGTGACCTTCAACGATAACGAGAAGCCCTTGCGCGAGGATGACGCCGTGGCCCATACCTGGGCTCATGCGCTTCGCGGCGCCGCGCCGGAATTGCCACTGCACGTGCCGATGGCCGCGGCGGCAAGCCGGGCGATGGATCTGGCCGAGCAAGAGCTGGCAGGGCAAGGGCTCACGGTGGACCGCTTCATTATCACGGGTGCCTCCAAGCGCGGCTGGAGCGCATGGCTCACGGCATTGGCCGATGAGCGGGTGATGGCCATCGTGCCCAGTGTGATCGACGTCGCGGATACTTCGGACATGCTGGCCGGATTGCGCAAGCGCTATGGTGGTCACTGGCCCCTGGCGCTGGGTTCCTACCAGCAGGCTGGTGTCCTGCAACAGCTGGGCACCCCGGCTTTCGAGCAGCTGATGGCGATGATGGACCCGATGCAGTACCTGAACGAGAAAAGGCAGCGTCTGGCCATTCCCAAGTACCTGGTGTCCGCCAGTGGTGACGATTTCTTCGCCCCTGACCCGGTCACCGATTATCAGCAGCGCCTGCCGGGCCAGACCAGCCTCAGGGTATTGCCGAACTCCGACCATGGCGGGGTGCGTCAAGCGGTAGTCAGTACCTTGGTACCTGCGGTGTCGCGCTTGCGCGATGGGGCCCCTCTGCCAAGCGTGCAGGTGTCGCCGAACGGGCAAGGCGGGCAGATGAGCGTCGAATTCTCCGAGCCGCCAGTGGCGGTTAAGGTCTGGACGGCGAGTAACAGCCAGGACCGCGACTTCCGTTTTGCCTGCGGGGTGCGCTACCAATCCGAGACGCTCGCTCCCATGCAGAGTTTCACCCTGCAGCGCACGCCGCCGGCGGTGGGATGGCAGGCGCAGTTCGTCGAAGCGAAGTTTGCTGATGGCTTTATCGCAACCAGCCCGGTCAGCGTGCTGCCGCAGACCTATCCCGGACATCCACCGGCGGAGCAGGGTGGTGCGTGCAGGAGCTTTCCCTCTGGCGGAAAGTAGAATTCTGGCTTGGCACATAATTGGCCAGCAGTGGCCGCTTTGCGGCCCTTCGCGGGCTTGCCCGCTCCCACAGGTGTGTCGCTGAACCCATGATTTGCGCGACCCTTGTGGGAGCGGGCAAGCCCGCGAAGAGGCCCTTGAAGTCTAGCGATCAGCGCCCGACCACCTTGGGCTTGTACGCACAATACCCCGGCCGTGGCCCGACCTTGGGGTGGTTGCGGCAGGTATCCGGCCGCTTGTCATAAATGGTGCACAGCCGGCTTTTACGATCCAGATACAGGCAGTCATCATTGCTCATCCGGGTCAGGGTGAAGATCCCCGACTTCTGGTTGAAGCGTTCGATGATGCCGTCCTTCTGCAGGCGCTTGGCGATGTTCTTCGGCGGTTCGTCTTTCTCGAACTCGTCGACCACGCCGATACGGATCAGATCCTTGATCTTCACCTCCACCGGCAGGGTGCAGCAGGTCGAATGGCAGCCATGACACATGTTGCTGGTGTAGCGCTGCCAGGTCTCCAGGCGGTCGACTTCGGCTGCGGCGATCAGGGTCGTTTTCATCTTTATGGGGTGTATCACGGTCTTGGGGCGCGCGATCATACCGGAATTGTTCAATTTATGAACAACCTTTTGCCGGAATCGCAAAGTGGGCATGAAAACTGCGAACGCTAACTGTCACTCCCTGTCGAAGGGTCTAGGCTCAACAGTCTCCCTCCGTTTTCGTCAACTTGCCCGAGGATGCCGCATGTCCCAGGAACCCAAAGCTCGTGACGCCGAGGTGGCCGAATTTCGCGCCGCTGTACTGGACAAGCTGACCTACGCGGTTGGCAAGGACCCAGAGCACGCCTTCGACCACGACTGGTTCGAGGCCATCGCCCTGGCCGCGCGCGATCACATGGTCGATCACTGGATGGACCACACCCGCCAGGCGTATCGCCGCAGCCAGAAGCGGGTCTATTACCTTTCTCTCGAATTCCTCATCGGCCGGCTGCTGTATGACAGCCTGAGCAACCTGGGCCTGCTCGACATTGCCCGCGACGCATTGGAAGGGCTGAATGTGGACCTGGAGCGCATTCGCCTGCTCGAGCCCGATGCTGCGCTGGGCAACGGTGGCCTGGGCCGCCTGGCGGCGTGCTTCATGGAGAGCATGTCGACCCTGGGCATCGCTGCTCACGGTTATGGCATCCGCTATGAGCACGGGCTGTTCCGTCAGGCCATGGTCGATGGCTGGCAGCAGGAGCAGACCGAGAACTGGCTCGACTTCGGCAACCCCTGGGAGTTCGAGCGCGCCGAGGTGATCTACCCCATCAGCTTTGGCGGCAGCGTCGAAACGGTGCACGACATCCACGACCAGCAGCGTCAGGTGTGGTGGCCGGGCGAGACCGTGCGGGCGGTGGCCTACGATACCCCGGTGGTCGGTTGGCGCGGGGCCAGCGTCAATACCCTGCGCCTGTGGCGTGCGCGGGCGCTGGAAGAGCTGCACCTGGAACGCTTCAATGCCGGCGACCACCTGGGCGCGGTGGCCGAGGTGGCACGGGCCGAAAGCATTTCGCGGGTGCTGTACCCGGCCGACAGCACCGAGGCGGGCCAGGAACTGCGCCTGCGCCAGGAATACTTCTTCGTCTCGGCTTCGTTGCAGGACCTGCTGCGCCGCCATCTGAACATGCACGACAACCTGCTCAACCTGCCGGATGCGGCGGCCATCCAGCTCAACGACACCCACCCGTCGATCGCCGTGGCCGAGCTGATGCGCCTGCTGGTCGACCAGCATGAGATCCCTTGGGATACCGCCTGGGAGCTGACCGTCGGCACCCTGGCCTACACCAACCACACCTTGCTGCCCGAAGCCCTGGAAACCTGGCCCGTTGCGCTGATGGAACGCATGCTGCCGCGGCACATGCAGATCATCTACCTGATCAACGCCTACCACATCGACGCGCTGCGGGCGAAAGGCCTGCACGACTTCGACGTGTTGCGGGCTGTGTCGTTGATCGAGGAAGACAATGGCCGCCGGGTGCGCATGGGCAACCTGGCGTTCCTCGGCTCGCACAGCGTCAACGGTGTGTCGGCGCTGCACAGCAAACTGATGAAAAGCACGGTGTTCGCCGAGCTGCACAAGCTCTACCCGCAACGGATCAACAACAAGACCAACGGCATTACCTTCCGCCGCTGGCTGTACCAGTCCAACCCGCAGCTGACCGCGATGCTGATCGAGGCGCTGGGCCCTGAGCTGCTGGACGACCCCGAAGGACGCCTGGCCAATCTGGTACCGTTCGCCGACAAGAGCGGTTTCCGCAAGCAGTTCGCCGCGCAGCGCCTGCACAGCAAGCGTGCCCTGGCCAGCATCATCCAGGACCGCCTGGGCGTTACGGTGAACCCCGAGGCGTTGTTCGACGTGCAGGTCAAGCGCATCCACGAATACAAGCGCCAGTTGCTCAACCTGCTGCACACCGTGGCGTTGTACCAGGCCATGCGCAACGACCCCGGTACCGACTGGGTGCCGCGGGTGAAGATCTTCGCCGGCAAGGCCGCGGCCAGCTATCACCAGGCCAAGCTGATCATCAAGCTGGCCAACGACATCGCCCGGGTGGTGAACAACGACCCCACCGTGCGCGGCCTGCTGAAGGTGGTGTTCCTGCCCAACTACAACGTCAGTCTGGCTGAAAGCATCATCCCGGCGGCGGACCTTTCCGAGCAGATCTCCACCGCCGGTTACGAAGCGTCCGGCACCAGCAACATGAAGTTCGGCCTGAACGGCGCGTTGACCATCGGTACCCTGGATGGTGCCAATGTCGAGATGAGCGAGCAGGTGGGTACCGAAAACATGTTCATCTTCGGCCTTACTGCGCAGCAGGTGGAGGCCAGGCGGCGCGACGGTGACTTTGGCGCCAGTGCGGCGATTGCCGCGTCCAGCCGCCTGAACGACGTGTTGCAGGCTGTTCGCAGCGGGGTGTTCTCACCGGACGACCCGTCGCGCTACAGCGCGCTGATCGACGGGCTGGTAGCTCATGACCGTTTCCTGGTGTGTGCCGATTTCGATGCCTACTGGGATGCCCAGCGACGGGTCGAGGAGCTTTGGCACACGCCGCAGGAATGGTGGCGCATGGCGGTGCTGAATACCGCGCGGATGGGCTGGTTCTCCTCGGACCGGACCATTCGGGAATATGCCAGCGAGATCTGGAAGGCTTTGGATTGAGGTAAGCCTGTGCCGGCCTCTTCGTGGGCACGCCCGCTCCCCCAGGATTTGCACAACATTGGAAATCTTGTGCAGTCCCTGTGGGAGCGGGCGTGCCCGCGAATGGGCCCACAACCAGACCACCGGCCTGGCGCGCGCTGAACTACCGACCTATTGTGCCGTCTGAGAGCCGTTGCGAGTCTCATCACTCGCTAGCCTGCAACTCTCCCTGTAAACTGCGGGGGTTTTTATCCCCCAATCCTTTCGGAGCCATACATGTCCCGCGTTACCCTGAGTCGCTATCTGATTGAGCAGACCCGCAGCAACAATACCCCTGCCGATCTGCGCTTCCTGATCGAAGTGGTGGCGCGTGCGTGCAAGGAAATCAGCCATCACGTGTCCAAAGGCGCCCTCGGTGGCGTGCTGGGCAGCATGGGCACTGAAAACGTGCAGGGCGAAGTCCAGAAGAAACTGGACGTGATTTCCAACGATATCCTGCTGGAAGCCAACGAGTGGGGCGGCCACCTGGCCGGCATGGCTTCCGAAGAAATGGACAACGCCTACCAGATCCCGGGCAAGTACCCGAAAGGCGCCTACCTGCTGGTATTCGACCCGCTGGACGGCTCGTCCAACATTGACGTCAACGTTTCGGTCGGCACCATCTTCTCGGTACTGCGTTGCCCTAACGAATACCTGAGCCAGAACGAAACCCTGAACGAAAAAGCCTTCCTGCAACCAGGCACCCAGCAGGTCGCCGCCGGTTACGCCATCTACGGCCCGCAGACCATGCTGATCCTGACCCTGGGCAACGGCGTCAAGGGCTTCACCCTGGACCGCGAACTGGGCAGCTTCGTCCTCACCCACGAAAACATCCGCGTGCCGGAAACTACCGCAGAATTCGCCATCAACATGTCCAACCAGCGCCACTGGGAAGCCCCGGTTCAGCGTTACGTGGGCGAACTGCTGGCAGGCGAGACCGGCCCGCTGAAGAAAAACTACAACATGCGCTGGATCGCCTCGATGGTGGCGGACGTACACCGCATCCTGACCCGTGGCGGCCTGTTCATGTACCCACGTGACGCTCGCGAACCGAGCAAGCCGGGCAAGCTGCGCCTGATGTACGAAGCCAACCCGATGTCCTTCATCATCGAACAGGCCGGCGGTGCCTCCACCAACGGTTACGATCGCATCCTCGACATCCAGCCAGAAAGCCTGCACCAGCGTGTGTCGGTAATCCTCGGCTCGAAGGAAGAGGTCGAGCGCGTCACCGCCTACCACAAGGAGTAAGTCATGCTCGCACCTTGGCAGCCGTTGCTGGAGTGGTGGTTCGGTTGGGGCACCAGTCCCCAGGCCGTGGCTGACGAGAAGAGCACGCTGTGGTTCGGCAAGCATCATGACGCCGACGCCCATGCGCTGTTTGGCGACCTGGTCGAGCATGCCCTGGCGGGTGGGCTCGACGAGTGGCAGCAAAGCCCGCAGGGCTGGCTGGGCCTGCTGATCCTGCTGGACCAGTTGCCGCGCATGATCTACCGCGACACGCCGCGTGCCTTCGAGGGCGACCGGCGTGCCCAGGTGGTGGCGATGCAGGGTTTGCAGAAGAACTGGGATTACCAACTGCTGCCGATACAGCGGGTGTTCGTGCTGCTGGTTCTGGAACATGCCGAAGTGCTGGACTGGCAGAACCTGTGCGTCGAGCGCTACCAGGTGCTGCTGGACGAGCAACCCGAAGCCAACCGCCGGTTGTTCGAAGGCTTCCTCGACTATGCCGAGCAGCACCAGCGGGTAATTGCCCGTTTCGGGCGCTTCCCGCATCGCAACCTGGTGCTGGAGCGGCCGAGTACCAGCGAAGAGATGGACTTTTTGCTGGAACCTGGGTCCAGGTTCTGAGGTTTCGTGGCCTGCTGCGCAGGCCGTCGCGACGCAAGGCCGCCTCCTGCACGGGGCGGCCTTTTTGTTTGTGCGGGGTAATGCTTTGTGATTAATCGCACAGTAGTGGCCATCCGACCAATGGCGTAGGGGTAGAGGAGGGGGAGCAGGGAACCTGGGAGGGTTTTTACCGTCGAAGGTCACTGCAGGCCACTCGCCTGTATCCCCTCTCCAGGAGTGTCCTTCATGTCGTTGCGTTCCCTCGCCCTGTTGTCGCTGTGCGTCGTCCTGACTGCCTGCAGCAAGATCAACCAGGAAAACTATTCCAAGATCAAGGCCGGTATGAACAAGGCCGAGGTCGAGCAGCTGCTCGGCACGCCGACCGAGTGCTCTGGCGCGCTGGGGATGAGCAGCTGCACCTGGGGGGACGAGAAGAGCTTCATCAGTGTGCAGTACGCGGCTGACAAGGTGCTCATGTATTCAGGGCAGGGTCTCAAATGAGGCGCGTGTATCTGCTGATGGGGGTATGCCTGGCGTTGCTGCTGGGCGGTTGTGCCGGCTCCGTGCACGACCCGCTGGCGCCGAAGACCGCGGGCAACATCGACCTCAAGCGCTACCAGGGCAAGTGGTACGAACTGGCGCGCCTGCCAATGCGCTACCAGACCGGCTGTGAGCAGTCCGAAGCGCACTACAACCTCAGACTCGATGGTAGCCTCGGCGTGCTCAACCGCTGCCGCACCATGGGTGACGAATGGCTGCGCGCCGAAGGGCATGCGAACATCCAGGAGCCAGGGCACACCGACAAATTGTGGGTCGAGTTCGACAACTGGTTCACCAAGCTGGTGCCAGGGGTGGCGAGGGGCGAGTACTGGATTCTGTATGTGGATGATCGCTATCGCACGGCGGTGGTCGGCAGCCCGGACCGCAAGCACTTGTGGCTGCTGTCGCGTACGCCGACGCTACCAGCCTGGGAGCGCGAGAACCTGATGTCCAAGGCCCGGCAGCAGGGTTATGACACCAGCCGGCTGATCTGGCGCGCGTCTGACCAGCAGATCGTCAAGATGCACTGAGGTTCAGAGTAGTTGTGGGTGTGGGCCTACCCGCAACCGCGATTTATGGCACCGGCTTCGCCGGTGTTCGCGGGTAAACCCGCTCCCACAGGTACTGCACAGTATCTGAGTTCAGCGCCTCACCTGTGGGAGCGGGTTTACCCGCGAATGCGATAGAACTGCCGGCAGATCAGCCCAAAAGCTGCCGCAGTACCTCGGCAAACGCCAGCGCGCTTTGCTCTTCCTGCGCATGCCGCCCCTGGCGCACCACCCACTGCCCATTCACCATCACATCCCGCACCTGCCGATCGCCGCCAGCAAACAGCCAGCGGTTGAGAATCGCATCCCCATCGGCCATGGCGATGTAAGGGTCCTGCCCATCGAGCACCAGCCAGTCGGCGCGCTTGCCCACGGCCAGTTCCCCGACCGCCTGCCCCAGCGCCTGCGCACCGCCCGCCAGGGCAGCGTCATACAGCGCTCGCCCGACCATCGGCTGGTCGCCGCGATACAGGCGGTTACGCCGCTGGTCGCGCAGCCGCTGGCCGTATTCCAGCCAGCGCAGTTCCTCCACAACGCTCAGCGACACATGGCTGTCCGAACCAATGCCCATGCGCCCACCCTGCGCCAGGTAGTCCACTGCCGGGAAAATCCCGTCGCCCAGGTTGGCCTCGGTGGTCAGGCAAAGCCCGGCTACCGCGCCGCTGCGGGCCATGGCGGTGACTTCATCCGGCTCTGCGTGGGTTGCGTGCACCAGGCACCAGCGCGGGTCCACATCTACATGCTCGTACAGCCACTGCAACGGGCGCAGGCCGCTCCAGGCCAGGCAGTCGTTGACTTCCTTCTGCTGCTCGGCGATATGGATATGCACCGGGCACTGTTTGTCGCTGGCTGCCAGCACTTCGGCGATCTGCCCGGGCGTCACCGCGCGCAGCGAATGGAAGCACAGACCCAGTTGCTGCGCGGGTTGCGCGGCCAGCAGCGGGGCCAGCTGCGCTTGTAGTTGCAGGTACTGTTCAGTGGAATTTATGAAGCGCCGTTGCCCGTCATTCGGGGCTTGGCCGCCGAAGCCTGCGTGGCTGTAAAGCACCGGCAGCAAGGTCAGGCCAATGCCGCTGTCGGCTGCAGCCGCGCTGATGCGGTGGGACAGTTCGGCCGGATCGGCGTAGGCCCTGCCGGCCTGGTCATGGTGCACGTAGTGGAACTCGGCGACCGAGGTATAGCCGGCCTTGAGCATTTCGATGTACAGCTGGCGGGCGATGACCTGCAGCTGCTCTGGACTGATCTGGCCGACCAGGCGATACATCAGGTCGCGCCAGGTCCAGAAACTGTCGTTGGGGTTGCCGGCGACTTCTGCCAGCCCTGCCATGGCGCGCTGGAAGGCATGCGAGTGCAGGTTGGGCATGCCGGGCAGCAGCGGGCCGGCCAGCCGCTCGGCGCCTTCGGCCGAGGCACCTGGTTCGATGCGGGCCACATGGCCATCACTGGTGACCTCGATGCGAACATGGCTGGCCCAGCCCGTGGGTAGCAGGGCGCGTTCGGCGAAGTAGGCGGACATCGGTGAAAATCCTGTTATTGTTAACTTGTATATACATATACAGGCGTTTGCCTGCCGGGTAAACTGCGGCAAGCTACCGCTCATTCCATTTGCACAAGGATCCAACGCCGTGCCGACACCTCCTGTCTCCGCGCTGGTTGCCCAGATGGGCGAGGGCCCGGCTCCGCTTTACGCCCGGGTCAAACAGATGATCATCCAGCAGATCGACAACGGCAGCTGGCCACCGCATCACCGGGTGCCCTCGGAGAGCGAACTGGTCAGCGAGCTGGGCTTCAGCCGCATGACCATCAACCGCGCCCTGCGCGAGCTCACCGCAGAAGGCCTGCTGGTGCGCATGCAAGGGGTCGGTACCTTCGTGGCCGAGCCCAAGGGACGTTCGGCGTTGTTCGAGGTCAACAACATCGCCGACGAAATTGCCGCGCGTGGCCACCAGCATAGCTGCCAGGTGATTACCCTCACCGAGGAAACGGCCGGTTCCGAGCGGGCCCTGGCCCTGGACATGCGCGAAGGCCAGCGAGTGTTCCACTCGCTGATCGTGCATTTCGAGAACGGCGTGCCGGTGCAGATCGAGGACCGCTACGTCAATGCGGCGATTGCCCCCGACTACCTCAAGCAGGACTTCACCCGGCAGACGCCATACGCCTACCTGTCGCAGGTGGCGCCGCTGACCGAGGGTGAGCACGTAGTAGAGGCAATCCTGGCCGAGCCGGAAGAATGCCGCCTGTTGCAGATCGAGCGGGGCGAGCCCTGCCTGCTGATCCGCCGTCGCACCTGGTCCGGCCGCCAGCCGGTGACCGCCGCGCGGCTGATCCACCCCGGTTCCCGTCACCGCCTGGAAGGACGTTTCAGTAAATGAGTCAGCTGCAGTTGTTGCGTGCGCAGGGCTACCCGCGCATGCCGTGGAAGAACGGTGGCGGTTTCACCGAAGAGATTACCCGCGACAGTGGCGAAGGCCTGGACGGCTTTGGCTGGCGCTTGTCGATTGCCGATATTGAGGAGTCCGGCGGGTTTTCCACCTTCGCCGGCTACCAGCGGATCATCACCGTGCTGCAGGGTGACGGCATGCGCCTGCTGGTCGACGGCCAGGCCAGCAGGCCGTTGCTGCCGTTCGATGCCTTCGCCTTCAGTGGCGAGAGCCAGGTCAGCTGCAAGCTGCTGGGCGGGGCGATCCGCGATTTCAACCTGATCTACGCACCGCAGCGCTACCGGGCGCGGTTGCAGTGGTTCGATGGCACCAGCCGCTTGTACAGTTCGGCGTCGACAGTGTTGCTGTTCGCTGCCAGCAGCCAGGTCGAGGTTGGCATTGCCGGGCGCGAGACGCAGCGGTTGGGGTTGTATGACTGCCTGCGGCTGGAGGGCAATGACCAGTTGCTGGGGTTGGATGTGCAGGGGCGGTTCTGCCTGATCGAACTCGTTTCACGTTGAGATAGCCGGGGGCTGCTGCGCAGCCCTTCGCGGGCTTGCCCGCTCCCACAGGTACAGCGCACGCCTTGAAGGCAGTGGAGCTCTCTGTGGGAGCGGGCAAGCCCGCGAAGGGCCGCGCAGCGGCCCCATTTCTTTTGCCGCTCAGCGGAAAAGTCCAATTATTTTGGTTGTCCATGCTTGTACATACAAGTAAAGGTGTGTTTGTATATCTACCACGACATACCCGCCCGCGGACGACCGCAGAGGACCTTTCCCGTGACCGACAACAACAAATACCGTGACGTTGAAATCCGTGCCCCACGTGGCAACAAGCTGACTGCCAAAAGCTGGCTGACCGAAGCGCCACTGCGCATGCTGATGAACAACCTCGATCCACAGGTCGCGGAAAACCCGAAAGAACTGGTGGTGTACGGCGGTATCGGCCGCGCTGCCCGTAACTGGGCGTGCTACGACAAGATCGTCGAGACCCTGACCCGCCTGGAAGACGACGAAACCCTGCTGGTGCAGTCGGGCAAGCCGGTCGGCGTGTTCAAGACCCACAGCAACGCCCCGCGCGTACTGATCGCCAACTCCAACCTGGTACCGCACTGGGCCAACTGGGAACACTTCAACGAACTGGACGCCAAGGGCCTGGCCATGTACGGCCAGATGACCGCCGGCAGCTGGATCTACATCGGCAGCCAGGGCATCGTCCAAGGCACCTACGAAACCTTCGTCGAAGCCGGCCGCCAGCATTACGGCGGCAGCCTGAAAGGCAAGTGGGTACTGACCGCCGGCCTGGGCGGCATGGGCGGTGCCCAGCCACTGGCCGCCACCCTGGCCGGTGCCTGCTCGCTGAACATCGAATGCCAGCAGAGCCGCATCGACTTCCGTCTGGAAACCCGCTACGTCGACGAGCAGGCCACTGACCTCGACGACGCCTTGGCACGCATTGCCAAGTACACCGCCGAAGGCAAGGCCATCTCCATCGCCCTGCACGGCAACGCTGCTGAAATCCTGCCAGAGCTGGTCAAGCGTGGCGTGCGCCCGGACATGGTCACCGACCAGACCAGCGCCCACGACCCGCTGAACGGTTACCTGCCAGCCGGCTGGACCTGGGAACAGTACCGCGACCGTGCGCAGACCGAGCCGGCTGCAGTGGTCAAGGCCGCCAAGCAGTCGATGGCCGTGCACGTGCAAGCCATGCTCGATTTCCAGAAGCAGGGTGTTCCGACCTTCGACTATGGCAACAACATCCGCCAGATGGCCAAGGAAGAAGGCGTGGCCAATGCCTTCGACTTCCCGGGCTTCGTGCCGGCCTACATCCGCCCGCTGTTCTGCCGTGGCATCGGCCCGTTCCGCTGGGCGGCGCTGTCCGGTGATGCCGAAGACATCTACAAGACCGACGCCAAGGTCAAGGAACTGATCCCCGACGACGCCCACCTGCACCGCTGGCTGGACATGGCCCGCGAGCGCATCAGCTTCCAGGGCCTGCCGGCACGTATCTGCTGGGTTGGCCTGGGCCTGCGCGCCAAGCTGGGCCTGGCGTTCAACGAAATGGTACGCAGCGGCGAGCTGTCGGCACCGATCGTGATCGGCCGTGACCACCTGGACTCCGGTTCGGTGTCCAGCCCCAACCGTGAAACCGAAGCCATGCGCGACGGTTCCGACGCTGTCTCCGACTGGCCGCTGCTCAACGCCCTGCTGAACACCGCCGGCGGTGCTACCTGGGTTTCGCTGCACCACGGTGGTGGCGTGGGCATGGGCTTCTCCCAGCACTCTGGCATGGTCATCGTCTGCGACGGTACCGACGAAGCCGCCGAGCGTATCGCTCGCGTGCTGACCAACGACCCAGGGACCGGTGTGATGCGTCATGCCGATGCCGGATACGACATCGCCATCGAGTGCGCCAAGGAGCAGGGCCTGGACCTGCCGATGATCACTGGCTGATCGCCACGCTTTGGATCGCACCCCACGAGGGGTGATACTGAACAACAAGAAGGAGCACGCAGGCACTCACAAACGGGCCTGCGGCTCCACGCGATTGGAGTAGTGAAGTGACCGAATTGACCCTCAAGCCCGGCACCCTGACCCTGGCCCAGCTGCGCGCCATCCATGCCGCGCCCGTGCGCCTGCAACTGGACGCCAGCGCCGCGCCGGCCATCGACGCCAGCGTTGCCTGCGTCGAGCAGATCATTGCCGAAGACCGTACCGCCTACGGCATCAACACCGGTTTCGGCCTGCTGGCCTCGACCCGCATCGCCAGCCACGACCTGGAAAACCTGCAGCGCTCGCTGGTGCTGTCCCACGCCGCCGGTGTCGGCGCGCCGCTGGATGACGCCCTGGTGCGGCTGATCATGGTGCTGAAGATCAACAGCCTCAGCCGTGGTTTCTCCGGCATCCGTCGCAAAGTCATCGACGCGCTGATTGCCCTGGTCAACGCCGAAGTCTATCCGCACATCCCGCTGAAGGGTTCGGTGGGCGCCTCCGGCGACCTCGCCCCGCTGGCGCACATGTCGCTGGTGCTGCTGGGTGAAGGCAAGGCCCGCTACAAGGGCCAGTGGCTGCCAGCCACCGAAGCCCTGGCCGTGGCCGGCCTCGAGCCGCTGACCCTGGCCGCCAAGGAGGGCCTGGCCCTGCTCAACGGCACCCAGGCGTCCACCGCCTATGCCCTGCGTGGCCTGTTCCAGGGTGAAGACCTGTACGCCGCTGCCATCGCCTGCGGCGGCCTGAGCGTCGAAGCCGCACTGGGCTCGCGCTCGCCGTTCGATGCGCGCATCCACGAAGTGCGTGGCCAGCGCGGCCAGATCGACACCGCTGCCTGCTTCCGTGACCTGCTGGGCGACTCCAGCGAAGTGTCGCTGTCGCACAAGAACTGCGACAAGGTTCAGGACCCGTACTCGCTGCGCTGCCAGCCGCAGGTCATGGGCGCCTGCCTGACCCAGCTGCGCCAGGCCGCCGAGGTACTGGGCATCGAAGCCAACGCCGTGTCGGACAACCCGCTGGTGTTCGCTGCCGAAGGTGACGTGATTTCCGGCGGTAACTTCCACGCCGAGCCGGTGGCCATGGCCGCCGACAACATCGCCCTGGCCATCGCTGAAATCGGTTCGCTCAGCGAGCGCCGTATCTCGCTGATGATGGACAAGCACATGTCCCAGCTGCCGCCGTTCCTGGTGGAAAACGGCGGGGTCAACTCGGGCTTCATGATCGCCCAGGTCACCGCTGCTGCCCTGGCCAGCGAGAACAAGGCCCTGTCGCATCCGCACAGCGTCGACAGCCTGCCGACCTCGGCCAACCAGGAAGACCACGTGTCGATGGCCCCGGCTGCCGGCAAGCGCCTGTGGGAAATGGCCGAAAACACCCGTGGCGTGCTGGCCATCGAATGGCTGGGCGCCTGCCAGGGCCTGGACCTGCGCAAGGGCCTGAAGACCTCGGCCAAGCTGGAGCAGGCGCGCCAGGCGCTGCGCAGCGAAGTGCCGCACTACGACCGTGACCGTTTCTTCGCGCCCGACATCGAAAAGGCCGTGGAACTGTTGGCCAAGGGTCGCCTGACCGGCCTGCTGCCGGCTGGTGTGCTGCCAAGCCTGTAATGCCCCCAGGGGCCGCTGTGCGGCTCATTGCCGGCAAGCCGGCTCCCACAGATGGAGATGCGACACACCATCTCTGTGGGGGCTGGCTTGCCGGCGATTGGGCTGCAAGGCAGCCCCCCTCGATCTCACGACCACAAAAACAATTTAAGGACGTGACATGCAACAAGCTCAAGGTCTAAAGCGCGGGCTAAGTGCCCGCCACATCCGTTTCATGGCCCTCGGTTCCGCCATCGGCACCGGGCTGTTCTACGGTTCCGCCTCGGCCATCCAGATGGCCGGCCCGGCTGTGCTGCTGGCCTACCTGATCGGCGGCGCCGCCGTGTTCATGGTCATGCGCGCCCTCGGCGAAATGGCTGTGCACAACCCGGTCGCCGGTTCGTTCGGCCACTACGCCAGCACCTACCTCGGCCCCATGGCCGGCTTCATCCTCGGCTGGACCTACGCCTTCGAGATGGTCATCGTCGCCATCGCCGACGTCACTGCCTTCGGTATCTACATGGGCTTCTGGTTCCCGGAAGTGGCCCGCTGGATCTGGGTGCTGGGCATCGTCTTCCTGATCGGCGGCCTCAACCTGTGCAACGTCAAGGTCTTTGGCGAAATGGAATTCTGGCTGTCGCTGCTCAAGGTCGGCGCCATCGTGGCGATGATCCTGGCCGGCCTCGGCATCATGGCCTTCGGCTTCAGCCAGGTAGGCACCGGGCAGGCCGTGGGTGTCAGCAACCTGTTCGACCACGGCGGCTTCATGCCCAATGGCGTGGGTGGCCTGATCGCCTCCTTTGCCGTGGTGATGTTCGCGTTCGGCGGTATCGAAATCATCGGCGTCACCGCCGGTGAGGCCAAGGACCCGCAGCGGGTCATCCCCAAGGCGATCAACGCCGTGCCGCTGCGCATCCTGCTGTTCTACGTGCTCACCCTGTTCGTGCTGATGTGCCTGTTCCCATGGCCGCAAATCGGCAGCCAGGGCAGCCCGTTCGTGCAGATCTTCAGTAACCTGGGCATCGGCTCTGCCGCCGCAGTGCTGAACATCGTGGTGATTTCCGCCGCGATCTCGGCCATCAACAGCGACATCTTCGGCGCCGGCCGCATGATGTACGGCCTGGCCCAGCAAGGCCACGCGCCGCGCGGCTTCAGCAAGCTGTCGAAGCACGGCGTGCCGTGGATGACCGTGGTGGTGATGGGTGCTGCGCTGCTGATCGGCGTGCTGCTCAACTACCTGATCCCGGAGAACGTGTTCCTGCTGATCGCCTCGATCGCTACCTTCGCCACCGTGTGGGTATGGCTGATGATCCTGCTCACCCAAGTGGCCATGCGCCGCAGCATGAGCCGTGAACAAGTGGCCCAGCTACAGTTCCCGGTACCGTTCTGGCCTTACGGCCCGGCCATGGCCATTGCGTTCATGGTGTTCATCTTTGGCGTGCTCGGTTACTTCCCGGATACCCAGGCGGCACTGCTCGTCGGCGTGGTCTGGGTGGTGTTCCTGGTGGCGTCCTACCTGCTGTGGTGCAAGCCGCGCGCAGGGCAGGGCAAACCGGTAGCGGAACCGGCCGAGCTGCACCGCTAAGTACAGGAGTCAATGTATGAGAACCGTCTGGCAGCACTGCCATGTGGCAACCATGGCCGAGGGCCGTTACTCGGCCATCGAGGACGCGGCCATCGTCACCAACGCCGGGCTGATCGAGTGGATCGGCCCACGCGTCGAGCTGGCGTCGGTCGATGCCGAGCGTACGGTGGACCTGGGCGGCGCCTGGGTCACCCCGGGGCTGATCGACTGCCACACCCACGCGGTGTTCGGTGGCAACCGCAGCGGTGAGTTCGAGCAGCGCCTGCAGGGTGTGAGCTATGCCGAAATCGCCGCACAGGGCGGTGGCATCGCCAGCACCGTGCGGGCCACCCGTGCGGCCAGCGAGGACGAGCTGTTCGCCAGTGCTCGCCAGCGGGTCCAGGCGTTGATGCGCGATGGCGTGACCACCATCGAGGTCAAGTCAGGCTACGGCCTGGACCTGGCCAACGAGCGCAAGATGCTGCGTGTGGCCCGGCGCCTGGCCGACGAGTTGCCTCTGGCGGTGCGCGCCACCTGCCTGGCAGCCCATGCCTTGCCGCCGGAATACGTCGGCCGGGCTGACGACTACATCGCGCACATCTGCGATGAAATGCTGCCGGCCCTGGCCGCCGAAGGCCTGGTGGACGCAGTGGATGCCTTCTGCGAACACCTGGCGTTCTCCCCGGCCCAGGTCGAGCGGCTGTTCATCAAGGCGCGCGAGCTGGGCCTGCCGGTCAAGCTGCACGCCGAACAGTTGTCGTCGCTGCACGGCTCCAGCCTGGCTGCGCGCTACCAGGCGCTTTCGGCTGACCATCTGGAATTCATGACCGAGGAAGACGCCATTGCCATGGCAAAAGCCGGCACGGTCGCCGTGCTGCTGCCGGGCGCGTTCTACTTCCTGCGCGAAACCCAGCTGCCGCCGATGGACGCCTTGCGCCGCCACGGCGTGAAGATTGCCCTGGCCAGCGACCTCAACCCCGGCACCTCGCCAGGGTTGTCGCTGCGGCTGATGCTGAACATGGGCTGCACCTGCTTCCGCATGACCCCGGAAGAAGCCCTGGCCGGTGTCACCGTGCACGCCGCCACTGCGTTGGGCCTGGGCGACAGCCACGGCTCGCTGGAAGTGGGCAAGGTCGCGGACTTCGTCGCCTGGCAGATCGAACGCCCCGCCGACCTGGCCTACTGGCTGGGCGGCGACCTGCCCAAGCGCGTGGTGCGCAAGGGCCACGAGATTTCCAACTGAGTGAGGCACGATGGACAAGGTACTGAGTTTTCACCAGGGGCGCCTGCCGCTGCTGATCAGCATGCCCCATGCCGGCCTGCAACTGTCGCCGGCGGTAAGAGACGGCCTGGTCGACCAGGCGCGCAGCCTGCCGGACACCGACTGGCATATTCCACGGCTGTATGACTTTGCCCGTGAAATGGGCGCCAGCGTGGTGGCGGCGGAGTATTCGCGCTTCGTCATCGACCTGAATCGGCCGGATGACGACAAGCCGTTGTACGCCGGTGCCACCACTGGCCTGTACCCGGCCACGCTGTTCGATGGCGAGCCATTGTTCAAGGACGGGCTGGTGCCGACAGGCGAGGAGCGCAAGCAGTATCTGGAGCAGATCTGGCGCCCCTACCACGACACGATTCGTCGCGAGCTGGCGCGGCTGCGCGAGCAGTTCGGCTACGCCCTGCTGTGGGACGCCCATTCGATCCGTTCGCTGATCCCGCACCTGTTCGACGGCAAGCTGCCGGACTTCAACCTGGGTACCTTCAACGGCGCCAGCTGCGACCCGGCCCTGGCCGAACGGCTGAAAGAGGTGTGCGCCCAGGCCCAAGGTTACAGCCACGTGCTCAATGGCCGCTTCAAGGGCGGGCATATCACCCGGCATTACGGCGATCCGGCCAACCACATCCATGCGGTGCAGCTGGAGCTGGCGCAGAGCACTTACATGGAAGAAGCCGAGCCGTTCGCTTACCGCGAAGACCTGGCACGGCCGACACAGGAGGTGTTGAAGCAGCTTCTGCAGGCAGTGCTGGACTGGGGCAAGGCGCATTACGGGCGGTGAAGTTCGCCAGTAAGAATGGCGACGCGATGCAGGTTGTTCGCGTCGCCAGTCACTACTGCTCAGTTGTTGTTGATCTGCTTGATGGTAAGTTCGCGCAGTAGCTCCTTCTCTTCCTGCTCCTTGTCATCTTGCAGGCCTTGCTGCAAGTTCAACTCGTCCTGAAGCGAGTGGTCCTTGCTTGCCAGCTCAAGCACCCGCAGGCGGAAACGTGCTTCTATTTCGGCGAAGCGGTCGGCAAATTCGGCTCGCAGACGCGTGGTCCAATCCGTATTCGCCAGCATGTATCCGACCAGTGCATCGCTCAGTTCACTTTTCCGAACCTTTTCCAGCACACTGGATAGCTCGTCCCGCGCCAGGTTCGCAGCACCTCGAAAACGCATGCTATCGGCGATCGGCAGGTCCAGTTCCCTGGCCAGTTCCCGGCGGTAGGCCAGACGTACCGAGACCAGGTCACCCGGGCCAGTCCGTTGGTTGGCCAGCAGCTCCAGCTGTTCGATCCGGAAAAGCTGCAATAGCCGACGACGCAGTGCTTGCAGGGAATCGCCGGCGTCGACCAACAGGCGTTGGCTCATCAGGTACAGTTCAATATTGTTGAACTCCTGCAGCGCTCCGTCATGGCAGGTCTGCGAGCCGGTTACCGGGTCTGGCAATGCCGCTGCGGCGATGCTCTCCATGATCGGGCGTTCGGTTTCGTTGCTTGCAGCCACCACCAGCATCAAGCGCACCCGTTCGCAGAAGGTGGCTTGCGTATTTGGGTCAAGGTATGGGGCGGCATTGTGCAAACGGCCCACCAGACGCAACAGATCACTACCTTCGAGCCGCTCCCAGCAGTCCTGCAATGCGGCATTCTGTGCTTCGCTACCCAGCATCCAGTCCTTCAGCCTGGGCGTATCATCGCCCAGCAGTGGGAAGTGAAGGTGGTCGAGAGATCCTTCGCTGGAAGTATCGAAGAACATCAGGTCGTCGGGGATATCCAGGGCAAAGGAATAGCTGTGCTGGCTGTCCGAGAAGCTGCGTACCCGCAGGATGGTTTCAGGAGGCAGCGGGTTGTCGAACAAGGCGATCGACGAGATTGGCATGGGATTGTTCAGGTTCGTCAGGATGTGCTCGGGCAACTGGGTGATGTTGTTCGAGCTCAGGTCCAGAAGTTCCAATGGCAGCAAACTGTCACACCAGCTGGGCCAGGCTTGGAGGTTCATGTTGGTCAATGCGAGTGACTGCAGGTTGCTGGCCAGCGATGCGGGCACATGGTCGATGTTGCCTGCACGGTTGCCCGACAGGTCCAGCGAGGTCAGGTTTCGCAGCCCTGCGAAAATGTCCATCATGGCCTGGTCGACCTCCAGCCCCATGTTGCGAAACTCCAGGTAGGTGAGTTGGGGAAGGCGAGCCAGGGCAGATGCCAGCGAGGGCATGGCGGCCTGGTGTGCATCGATGGTCAACCGGCTGATGTTAGGGAACCGGCTGAGTAGTTCGTCGAGCTGCGAGGCGCTGCCCCGCAACCGCGTCAGGCTGAGCGCGTGTACGCGGGCGCCGAAGAACGCTGGAAGCCGCCTGGGGAAATGCTCGATGGCCACGTCCTCGAGTTGCAGGCGCAGGTATGACTGGCCCTGCTCCTGTTGTTCCCAGAATTGATCGATCGCTGACGCGATACGTTGCCTGTCCGTCAGTGCGGCCTGGGTCAATGGGTTGCTCGAACTGGATGCCTGGGCCCAGCCATCGATCGCATCGCGCATCTGCCGTCGCTCATCGCGAATGCGTGCGAGTTGTTCGGACATTGCCTCTGGCTGGTCCGTGGTGATGCCCGAGGTGTCGACGCGCTCGTTCAGCAACAATCGCTGCAGGTGAGATTCATTGATGCTGTTGCCTTCCAGCGAGATCACCGGTGGGGTGGTCAGCATGTCCGCTTCATGAAGCAGGAACGAGGGCAAAGACCTGAGATTGTTGTGGCGCAACGACAGGTGGGCAATGCGCGCCAGGGCGTCGCTGCCAATCCCGATCGGCCATTGGGCCAGCTGCATCTGGTCCAGGCCCAGGTAGTCCAGGGTCAACTCATGGAAACTTGGCCTGTTGCTCTGCGCCAGCCGGTTACCACTCAGGTCCAGGTATCTCAATTGGCGAAGCCCTGACAGCAGGTTCAGGTCGCTTTCGGAGAGCGCCATGTTCTGGTTGGTGAGCACCAGTCGTTGCAAGCCTGGCAGGCACTCGGTGATGGTGGGCACGCTGAACAGGAAGGGCGAGGGCGTTGCCCTGGGGTCAAACGGACGGCTGATTTCCAGCGACTCGATCTGCGGCATCTGCCTGAGCAGGCGTTGCAGCAGGCGCTCGTTTTGCGCCCAGCCCGCCAAGGACCCTGACGGTAAGTCGATCAGGCTCAGGCTGCGCACGCGTGCGTTGAAAAAAGCGGGCAAGGTGAGGGGCACATCGGCAAGGGGGACGCGGGCGATACGCAGTTCCGTGGTGGGCCCGGTGCTCTCGTCCAGCGCAGTGTCGTACCAGTGTTGCATGATCGAGTCACGCAGGCTGTCGTAGTCCTGTGCTGCTTGGTCGCTTGCCGGCGAAATGGCTTCACTCCAATCGTCCAGGCTGCTTTGCAGCTCGTTGCGCTGCTCCAGTAGTGTCTGCAAATGTTCGAATATCTGCAGTTGCGTACGGCCGCGGCTGGCAAGTGCCTGCAGAACCTGAGCCGCCGAGCGGCCGGTGCGTTCGGCGAGCCCTGTGGCTTCGATAGCTTCGAACAGCTGCTGGCGGGTTATGCCATGGGTGGCCGGGCCGCCGCCACTGAGTGGGTAGCCCAGGCGGCCATCAGCCAGGCGCATGGGAGAACGGTAGCCTGGGCGTACGGGCTGCATGCCCAGCAGCACCCTCAAGGCCGGGCGAGGCAGCAACGGGCTTTCCTGTACAAGGCGCTGCAGCGCTTGCTGATCGGCGACGTCCATGCTTGCCATGGCCGCTGGCAGTGCCTCGTACAATGCAGCGTAAAGGCTTGAATACACCTTGACCGCCGCGCTGGGCAGGCTTTCGTCGTGGACGATGTACCCTGCCTGGGCATGGGTGATGGTCTTGAATGGGCGGGTGTCCAGTGTGCCTATGGCATGATCCTGGGTCGGCCAGGACATGCGCTGGAGCAGCCGGAGCCTGGTCTGTGCAGGCCAGCCTGGCAAGCGTTCGAGCGTATGCACGATCAACAGGTCGCTATCCCAGTTCGGCACGCTGGACAGGTACAGCCCTTCGCAGGCGCGGGCAAGGCGAATTTGTTGCTGGTAGATGCGGGCCTCTTCGGCAAGGCGCAGTGGTACCTTGCCGTTGTCGAGTATCTGCAGTTCGTTGGCACTGGCCTCGCGCGCCAGCTCATTGGCGACTGCTGACGGCAATTTCGGATACGCCCTCTGGATGGCCTCGGCGCCCGGCGCCAGGTCGCGCGAAAGGCCGGCGTAGGCCCTGGCAAACTCAGCGGGCCGAGTGCTCTCGTCCGCCAGCTGGCGGACCGTTTCGTCCAGCTTGAAACGTTGCAGGGTGTCTTCCAGCAAGGCCGGCAGCCGCTGGCTTTCGGCCAGGGCGCGGCGCAGCTCGTCTTCGTGTACGCCGCTGACGGCGATAATCCGTTGCAGCGTCGGCTCGTCGAAGTGCCCACTCAAGTGGCCGATGCGGCGCAGGAGTGTCATGCCCGACCAACTCAGTGGCTTATCGGTAACGTGCAACCATGCTCCGGCACCGTTGTGCCGCACTGGCGGCTGGTAACGGCGAGGACTTGCAGGGTGTTGCAAACGATATTCGCCAGTCGTTGGCGTTTGGCTGACGATGTACTGATTGCCCTGCAGTACCAGCCAGCGTTTGCCTTGGTGATGCCGTAGGCCCAGTTCGTCCGGTACCAGGTCATGGGGCAGCGTCTCGTGACTCCGGTAGGGCGTGAGGTCGGGTTTCCACAACCGCGTCTGACCATCGGATGTTTCCACGTCTTCCAGTTCTTCGATGAATGAAGGCGTTTCTACCGGAATACGGGTTATCCCTGGCTCCTCATCCTCTGGCTCTTCAATCTCCGGCCCTTCCAGCGACGTGCCGGTTTCGCTGCCGTGCAAGCCTCTCAAAGCTTTGGCTGCTGCGCTGAGGGCGGCCATGATGGCCACGTTTTCGATCACATCGACCAGATAGCCATAGGCAGTATCACGTTCGTCGTTTTCCCAGGCGTCGATCCCTTCATACACCTCATGGGCCAGCTGGGCCAGGCAAACAGCAAGCATTGCCTCGCCAAGCCCTGGCACGAAGAAGCCGGCGATGTTCAAGGCCGTGAGCACACGGCCGGCAATCAGCTCTCGGTGGGCTTGGGCGGTGCGCCGATCGACGATTTCGGTTGGCGTGGCGTGGAACAGCACATCCTTCTCATGACGCTGGGTCTTCTGGAACGTCATCACGCCCTGGAAGGCGTGGCTGAAAGGCTTTTTGACCGGATACAGGGTGGCGTGCGGATCCGGAACACGCTCATGCAGGCCGCGGGCACTCCAGGCCAGGGGCATTAGCCGATCCTTCAGACGGGTGGTTATCGGCGCCTTGTCGCGGTCGGCGAGGTGCCTGTCCAGGTAGCCGATATCGGCCTGGAGCCTGTCGCGCAACTCTTCGTTCATGGCTTCCTGGCTGGCGAATTCCTTGAGGGGCGTGGTGCTGTCTTCGGGGATGTACAGCGCCACTGCGTGATGCTCTTCAGCTTGCAGGGTGATGAGCACAACGCCGGTCAGCTCGGCTTCCCACAAGTCGAGCAGGCTGAACGTCACCGGCGAAGAGGGCGATGGCGCCTGGTCAAGTGGCGTGGCAAGAGCGGCGGAATATAGCGCCTCGCTGATATCCCCCTTGAGGCGGGCGAAATGCAGTGATTGCCGGAATGCCGATACCTCTGCACGCCCCAGTGTTTCATAAACGGCCAGTGCGGCTTCATCCGCGCCGAGTGGCGGCGTGGCCGCTGGATAGTAGATGGCATGTACCTGTTGATGGTATTTGCCGCCGATATCCAGCGTACGACACAAGTCGGCGAAATCTTCGGCGGCGATATCCAGTGCATTGTTGATCGGCACGGTGCCCATGAAGCGCCGGTGATCGACTATGACCGACCTCTTGAGCAGGGAGGCGGGCGCGTCCATGCCATGTTCGGCAGCGGCATCCTGGTCGAAGTTGTGCAAGGCGCAGTGCAGCAGCGAGCGTGTAGCCCGGTCGACGGCCTGGCGGCTGTCGATGGCATTGGTCGTTTCGATCTGGCGGGCATCGACGAGGTAGGTGTTGCGCACGTCCAGGTCAAGCCTGAATCGCTGCTTGATGGCTTCGGTGAGTGTCTTGGTGGCGTACGCTTCCAGGGTTGGAAGCTTTTCGAACAGCTTGTGCACCTGCACCTGGTGCTCGCGGTGACGTGCGTGCTCTTCCTGCCATGCCTTGGCGACTTCCGGTTGTTGCTGGATTGCCGTCGACAGCCAGGCAGGGGCTTGATGCCAGTTGCGCATCGCGCTCTGGGTTTCTGGCGGAGCCTGCTTGAGCCAGGTGGGGATTCTGCGCTCGATGGTGGCGTAATGAACACTAGGTACGGCAGTGACTGCAGTTGGCATGGCGAAGCCCTTGCTTGATTTGGGGCGAGGGACTATCGCGGGCCTGTCTGAGCTGCTGGAGGTAGATATATGTGCCCTCGAGGTGCGGCGGCATCAGCGCGGGCAGTGCTCAAAGCGCAATTCAGGTTTATGATGGCCCACGGCCGAATAATCCTCACACGGAGTGCGCAATGCAGACCCTGTACCCGCAGATCAAACCCTACGCCCGGCACGATCTGGCCGTGGAAGCGCCGCATGTGCTGTATGTCGACGAAAGCGGCTCGCCAGAAGGTCTGCCGGTGGTATTCATCCACGGCGGCCCGGGAGCCGGTTGCGACGCCCAGAGCCGCTGCTACTTCGACCCGACCCTGTACCGCATCATCACCTTCGACCAGCGCGGCTGTGGCCGTTCCACGCCGCACGCGAGCCTGGAGAACAACACCACCTGGCACCTGGTCGAGGACCTCGAGCGCATCCGCGAGCACCTTGGCATCGACAAGTGGGTGCTGTTCGGCGGCTCGTGGGGCTCCACCCTGGCGCTGGCCTACGCCCAGACCCACCCCGAGCGGGTGCATGGCCTGATCCTGCGCGGCATCTTCCTGTGCAGGCCCCAGGAAATCCAATGGTTCTACCAGGAAGGCGCCAGCCGCCTGTTCCCCGATTACTGGCAGGACTACATCGCGCCGATCCCGCCGGAGGAGCGCGGTGACCTGGTCACGGCCTTCCACAAGCGCCTGACCGGCAACGACCAGATTGCCCAGATGCACGCGGCCAAGGCCTGGTCCACCTGGGAAGGCCGTACCGCCACCCTGCGCCCCAATCCGCTGGTGGTCGACCGCTTCTCCGAGCCGCAGCGTGCACTGTCGATCGCCCGTATCGAATGCCACTACTTCATGAACAACGCCTTCCTCGAGCCGGACCAGCTGATCCGCGACCTGCCGAAGATCGCCCACCTGCCGGCCGTGATCGTGCATGGCCGCTATGATGTGATCTGCCCGCTGGACAACGCCTGGGCGCTGCACCAGGCCTGGCCGAACAGCGAACTGAAGGTGATCCGTGACGCTGGCCACGCGGCTTCCGAGCCGGGCATCACCGATGCCCTGGTGCGTGCCGCCGACCAGATGGCCCGGCGCCTGCTCGACCTGCCCCTGGAAGAAGCATGAGGGGCCTGCTGCAGCGCGTGCGTGGTGCGCGGGTGGAAGTAGCGGGGGAGGTAGTGGGTGCCATCGACCAGGGTTTGCTGGTGCTGGTGGCCGTCGAGCCTGAAGATTCCCGTGAGCAGGCCGACA
Organism: Pseudomonas sp. M2(2023); assembly: GCF_030263955.1. Lineage (NCBI taxonomy): Bacteria > Pseudomonadati > Pseudomonadota > Gammaproteobacteria > Pseudomonadales > Pseudomonadaceae > Pseudomonas > Pseudomonas sp. M2(2023). The sequence goes on along the minus strand of NZ_CP127114.1, from coordinate 5,194,873 downwards.
AGCTGTTGCACAAGTTGTTGAACTACCGGGTGTTCAGCGACGAGCAGGGCAAGATGAACCTGTCGCTCAAGGATGTCGGGGGAGGTTTGTTGCTGGTGTCGCAATTCACCCTGGCGGCAGACACCCGCAACGGCATGCGCCCGAGCTTCTCGACGGCAGCGCCACCGGCCCTCGGCGCCGAGTTGTTCGACTATCTTTTGCAGCAGGCGAAGGCCCGGCACGCTGATGTGGCAAGCGGGCAATTCGGCGCAGACATGCAGGTGCACCTGGTCAATGATGGCCCCGTAACATTTATGTTACAAATATGAGGTTAAAAAACCCCTTGTTCACAGGAAAACAAGGGGTTTTGTACGATAAATAGTTGTTCCAGCCTGATGCGTTGTCACGCGACCTGCTGGATAATCGCGCGCTGCATGGACCTGCGTTCGCAGGTTCGTTTCACTCTGACTCGAGTATTGTCTGGATCCGTTTGGGGAATCATTACGCCCTCACGGGGTCCGAACAGTGCTCGCCAACCCGGCATTTGTCGCTGGCCGTTGGTTTCATGATCTGTTTTCGGCGAGGGTTGCTCGTGATTGTTAGTCCCCAAAAAGCATCAAGAATCCCCGGTACCGGGCTGCGCAAGGCCCTGATGGCCAGTGTTGCACTGGTCGGCCTGATGAGCGCGGGCCAGCTGTGGGCATTCAATCTTGACGATGTTGCAGCCAAGGCAAAGGATCTGGCCGGCCAGAAGTACGAAGCACCGAAAAGCAACCTGCCGGCCGTATTCCGCGACATGAAGTTCGCGGACTACCAGAAGATTCATTTCCTGCAGGAAAAGGCCGAGTGGGCCAAGGACAAGACCCCGTTCAAGCTGTCGTTCTATCACCAGGGCATGCACTTCGATACCCCGGTGAAGATCAACGAGGTCACCGCCACCAAGGTCGAGGAAATCAAGTACGACCCGAGCCGTTTCGAGTTCGGTGACGTGCCACACGACCCGGAAACCACCAAGAACCTGGGTTACGCCGGTTTCCGCGTGCTGTACCCGATCAACAAGGCCGACAAGCAGGACGAGATCATGACCCTGCTTGGCGCCAGCTACTTCCGCGTGGTCGGCAAGGGCCATGTGTATGGCCTGTCGGCCCGTGGCCTGGCCATCGACACCGCACTGCCGTCGGGCGAGGAGTTCCCGCGCTTTACCGAGTTCTGGGTCGAGAAGCCCAAGCCGGCCGACAAGCACCTGGTCATCTACGCCCTGCTGGACTCGCCGCGTTCCACCGGCGCCTACAAGCTGACCCTGCGCCCAGGCAACGATACCGTGGTCGACGTGCAGTCCCGCGTGTTCCTGCGTGACCATGTCAGCCGCCTGGGCATTGCCCCGCTGACCAGCATGTACCTGTTCGGCCCCAACCAGCCGTCCAAGGTCCTCAACTACCGTCCGGCCCTGCACGACTCCGAAGGCCTGTCGATCCATGCCGGCAACGGCGAATGGCTGTGGCGCCCGCTGAACAACCCGAAACACCTGGCCGTGAGCAACTTCAGCGTCGAGAACCCGCGTGGTTTCGGCCTGATGCAGCGCCAGCGCGCCTTCAGCGACTACGAAGACCTCGACGACAACTACCAGAAGCGCCCGAGCGCCTGGATCGAGCCGAAGGGGGACTGGGGCAAGGGCACCGTCGACCTGGTCGAAATCCCGACTGCCGACGAGACCAATGACAACATCGTGGCCTTCTGGAGCCCGGAAAAGCTGCCTGAGCCAGGCAAGCCATTCGAGTACGCGTACCGCCTGCACTGGACCATCGACGAGCCGAAGTTCCAGGCTCCCGAGCTGGGCTGGGTCAAGCAGACCCTGCGTTCCACCGGCGACGTCAAGCAATCCAACCTGATCCGCCAGCCAGACGGCAGCGTGGCCTTCCTGGTCGACTTCGCCGGCCCGGCGCTGGCCGCCCTGCCGGAAGACACCGCCGTGCGCAGCCAGATCAGCGTGGGCGACAATGCCGAGGTGGTCGAGAACAACCTGCGCTATAACCCTGAGACCAAGGGCTGGCGCCTGACCCTGCGTTTGAAGGTCAAGGAAGCCAACAAATCGACCGAAATGCGTGCCGCGCTTGTGCGTGACGTGCCGGTCGAAGCCGCCAAGCCTGCCAAGGACGCCAAGCAGGACAAGGCTGCAGCCAAGCAAGCCAAGGCCGAGAAAGCCGCCAAGGCCGAACAACCTGCCGCCGATGCGGCGCCCACCAACGGGACCCCGGCCACCACCGAGAAGGTGCTGACCGAGACCTGGAGCTATCAGTTGCCTGCCGATGAGTAACTCAAGCGCAAGGCCGGAATCGCTTCGCGAGTACCTGGCCCACCTACCACTGAGCGACGAGCAACGGGCGGAACTCGCCAGCTGCACGTCATTCAGTGAGCTGCACCAACGCCTGGCGGCCAACCCGGCCGCCAGCTCTGCCGAGGCCGTGCAGGCCTCGGTGGGCCCGCGCCTGACCGTAGGCAGCGCCGCCGAGCTGGAAGACGCCGAAATGCTTGGTGTCGACGGCAGCGGCCGCCTGTGCCTGAAGATCGCCCCGCCGATCAAGCGCACCAAGGTCGTGCCCGAGCCATGGCGTACCAACGTGCTGATCCGCATGTGGCGGCGCATGACTGGCCGCACCAACGCCCCGCAGCCGCCCAAGCGCGAGCTGCCGCCAGCCCGCTGGCGTACGGTCGGTTCGATCCGCCGTTACATCCTGCTGGCGCTGATGATCGGCCAGACCATCGTTGCCGGCTGGTACATGAAGGGCATCCTGCCGTACCAGGGCTGGTCGTTCGTGGACTTTGACGAAGTCGTCAACCAGCCGCTGTGGGACACCGTGGTGCAGGTTTGGCCGTATGCCTTGCAGACGTCCATCCTGGTTCTCTTCGGCATCCTGTTCTGCTGGGTATCGGCGGGCTTCTGGACTGCGCTGATGGGCTTCCTCGAGCTGCTCACCGGGCGCGACAAGTACAAGATTTCGGGTAGCAGTGCAGGCAACGAGCCGATCGCGCCCGAGGCGCGTACCGCGCTGGTGATGCCGATCTGCAACGAAGACGTGCCGCGCGTGTTCGCCGGCCTGCGCGCAACGTTCGAGTCGGTGGCCGCCAGCGGCAACCTCGATCGCTTCGACTTCTTTGTGCTCAGCGACACCAACGACACCGACATCGCCGTTGCCGAGCAACAGGCCTGGCTGGACGTGTGCCGCGAAACCAAAGGCTTCGGCCGCATCTTCTACCGTCGTCGTCGGCGCCGGGTGAAGCGCAAGAGTGGCAACCTCGACGACTTCTGCCGTCGTTGGGGCGGCGAATACAAGTACATGGTCGTACTCGACGCCGACAGCGTCATGAGCGGCGAGTGCCTGAGCAGCCTGGTGCGCCTGATGGAGGCCAACCCGGACGCCGGCATCATCCAGACCGGGCCGAAGGCCTCGGGCATGGACACCCTGTATGCGCGCCTGCAGCAGTTCGCCACCCGCGTGTACGGCCCGCTGTTCACCGCCGGCCTGCACTTCTGGCAGCTAGGCGAGTCGCACTACTGGGGCCACAACGCGATCATCCGCATGAAGCCGTTCATCGAGCACTGCGCCCTGGCGCCATTGCCGGGCAAGGGTGCGTTCGCCGGTGCAATCCTCTCCCACGACTTCGTCGAAGCCGCGCTGATGCGCCGTGCCGGCTGGGGCGTGTGGATTGCCTACGACCTGCCGGGCAGCTACGAAGAACTGCCGCCGAACCTGCTCGATGAGCTCAAGCGCGACCGCCGCTGGTGCCACGGCAACCTGATGAACTTCCGCCTGTTCCTGGTCAAGGGCATGCACCCGGTGCACCGTGCGGTGTTCCTCACCGGTGTGATGTCGTACCTGTCGGCACCGCTGTGGTTCCTGTTCCTGGTGCTGTCGACCGCGCTGCTGGCCACCAACACGCTGATGGAGCCGCAGTACTTCATCGAACCGTACCAGCTCTACCCGCTGTGGCCGCAGTGGCACCCGGAGAAGGCCGTGGCGCTGTTCTCCACCACCATCGTGCTGCTGTTCCTGCCCAAGCTGCTCAGCGTCATCCTGATCTGGGCCAAGGGCGCGACAGAGTTTGGCGGGCGCATCAAGGTCACCCTGTCGATGCTGATGGAGATGCTGTTCTCCATGCTGCTGGCACCGGTGCGCATGATCTTCCACACCCGCTTCGTGCTGGCCGCGTTCCTGGGCTGGGCCGCGACCTGGAACTCGCCGCAGCGTGACGACGACTCCACGCCTTGGAGCGAAGCAGTGCGCCGCCACGGCCCGCAGACCCTGCTGGGTATTGCCTGGGCGGCGCTGGTGGCCTGGCTGAACCCGAGCTTCCTGTGGTGGCTGGCGCCAATCGTTGGTTCGCTGGTGCTGTCGATCCCGGTTTCGGTGATCTCCAGCCGTACCCGCCTGGGCCTGGCGGCCAAGGACGAGAAGCTGTTCCTCATCCCCGAGGAATACGCCACTCCGCAGGAGCTGCTGGCCACCGACCAGTACACCCACGAAAACCGCTGGCATGCCCTGCATGACGGCTTCGTACGGGCTGTGGTCGACCCGCGGCAGAACGCCTTGGCCTGCGCCATGGCCACTGCCCGTCATGGTCAGGCAGCGCCGATCGAGGCACTGCGCGCCGAGCGCGTGGCCAAGGCGATGGAGGTAGGGCCGAAAGGGCTGGACCTCAATACCCGCCTGGCCCTGCTCAGCGACCCGGTGGCGCTGACCCGCCTGCACGAGCAGGTCTGGGCCGAGCACAATGCGGCGTGGATCGACGTGTGGCGTGCGTCGATCAAGAACGACCCGCATTCGCCGCTGTTGCCGTTGCATCCGGAGAATGAAGGCCAACCGGCACTCGTCGGCGCCTGACAGGGCCTATTCGCGGGCACGCCCGCTCCCACAGGGTACTTCACAGCCTTTGAGGCATGCGCTGTACCTGTGGGAGCGGGCGTGCCCGCGAAGCTTTTCAGGGCTCCCACCGATTTTGGCCAACAAAGTCCCCCCCGGCTCTAGGTCCCCGAGCCGCCATGCGTTAGCATCCCTCTCCGATATGACGCATTGGCCACGACGGCCATGCCAACAATAAGATTCGCTACTTTTCTTGCTAGGGGACTTGGTGATGATCAAGAAATACCTTTCGCGACTGCTGGTCGGTGTCACCGCCCTGGTCGCCGTAACGGCCGCCCAGGCGGGCGCGATCGATGACGCGGTCAAGCGCGGCACCTTGCGCGTGGGCATGGACCCGACCTACATGCCGTTCCAGATGACCAACAAGCGTGGCGAGATCATCGGCTTTGAAGTCGATATCCTCAAAGCCATGGCCAAGTCCATGGGCGTCAAGTTCGAGCCGGTATCCACGGCCTATGACGGCATCATCCCGGCCCTGCTGACCGACAAGTTCGACATGATCGGTAGCGGCATGACCCTGACCCAGGAACGCAACCTGCGCCTGAACTTCAGCGAACCCTTCATCGTGGTCGGCCAGACCCTGCTGATCCGCAAGGAACTGGCGGGCGAGATCAAGTCGTACAAGGACCTGAACAACGAGAAGTACCGCATCACCTCCAAGCTCGGCACCACCGGCGAAATGGTTTCCAAGAAGCTGATCGCCAAGGCCAAGTACCACGGCTACGACAACGAGCAGGAAGCGGTGATGGACGTGGTCAACGGCAAGGCTGACGCCTTCGTCTACGACGCGCCGTACAACGTGGTGGCAGTGGACAAGGCCGGTGCCGGCAAGCTGCTGTTCCTCGAAGAACCCTTCACCTACGAGCCGCTGGCCTTCGGCCTGAAGAAAGGCGACTACGACAGCATCAACTTCATCAACAACTTCCTGCACCAGATCAAGCATGACGGGACCTACGATCGTATTCACGACAAGTGGTTCAAGAACAAGGACTGGCTGAAGGAAATGGAATAAGGCCCAGGCCACAAGCCGGCTTTATGACCCCGACGCGCAGGCAAACCCTGCGCGTTCGCATTTACGGAAGTACCCCACGTGATCAAACACAAGAAAGCCCAGTGGCCCTGGCACGGTTTGACTGCCCTGGTCCTGGTGGGCCTGGCGTTCAGCCTGTACATGGCCACCTCGATGATTTCCTACGAGTGGCGCTGGAACCGCGTACCGCAGTACTTCGCCTACAAGGCCGAGGAAGCACAGCGCGCCGCCGGTTACGGCACCGTGCAGGACATCGTCATCTCTGGCGATAATGCCCGTGTCACGCTGAAGGACGAGAACGGTGCCGAGCAGGTGCTCGATGTGGCCAAGGACAGCCTGCAGCTGGCCCGCGGCGACGATGTTTCCGAAGGCGACCAGATTGGCGTCACCCGTCACTGGGCGGCCGGCCCGCTGGCCTGGGGCCTGTGGACCACGCTTTGGATTTCGGTGGTATCCGGTGCCTTGGGCCTGTTGATCGGCCTGTTCGCCGGCCTCTGCCGCCTGTCTAGCAACCCTACGCTGCGGGACCTGTCGACGGTGTACGTCGAGCTGGTGCGCGGTACACCGCTGCTGGTACAGATCTTCATCTTCTACTTCTTCATCGGTACCGTGCTCAACCTGTCCCGCGAGTTTGCCGGGGTGGCTGCACTGGCGCTGTTCACCGGCGCCTACGTGGCCGAAATCGTTCGTGCCGGCGTGCAGTCCATTGCCAAGGGCCAGAACGAAGCGGCCCGCTCGCTGGGCCTGAACGCAGGCCAGTCGATGCGCCACGTCATCCTGCCGCAGGCCTTCAAGCGCGTGCTGCCGCCTTTGGCCGGCCAGTTCATCAGCCTGGTCAAGGACACCTCGCTGGTGTCGGTGATCGCCATCACCGAACTGACCAAGAGCGGCCGCGAGGCCATTACCACCTCGTTCTCGACCTTCGAGATCTGGTTCTGCGTGGCAGGCCTGTACCTGCTGATCAACCTGCCGCTGTCGCACCTGGCCAGCCGGCTCGAGCGGAGGCTTGCGCAAAGTGATTGAAGTCCGTGACCTGCTGAAAGTCTTCGACACCCGTGGCCACGTGGTACGGGCTGTGGATAACGTCACCACCCAGGTCGCCAAGGGCGAGGTGGTGGTGGTGCTCGGCCCGTCGGGTTCGGGCAAATCGACCTTCCTGCGTTGCCTCAACGGCCTGGAGCATTTCGACGAAGGCCATGTGGCCATCGACGGCCTGCAACTGGCCGACCCGAAGACCGACATCAACGCCTACCGCCGCGAAGTCGGCATGGTGTTCCAGCACTTCAACCTGTTCCCGCACATGACCGTGCTGGAGAACCTGTGCCTGGCACAGAAGGTGGTGCGCAAGCGCAACAAGGCCGACCGCGAAGCCAAGGCCCGGGCGCTGCTGGAGAAGGTAGGCATTGCGCAGAAAGCCAACGAATACCCGTCGCGCCTGTCCGGTGGCCAGCAGCAGCGGGTGGCGATCGCCCGAGCCCTGGCCATGGACCCGAAAGTGATGCTGTTCGACGAGCCAACCTCGGCGCTTGACCCGGAAATGGTCGGCGAGGTGCTGGACGTGATGAAGACCTTGGCCCAGGAAGGCATGACCATGGTCTGCGTTACCCACGAAATGGGCTTTGCCCGTGAAGTGGCGGACCGCGTGCTGTTCTTCGACCATGGCAAGTTGCTGGAAGATTCGGCCCCAGCCGCGTTCTTCGCCTCGCCGAAAGACCCGCGTGCGCAGGCGTTCCTGCGCCAGGTGTTGTGACAGGTAGTGAACGGTAGAGCGTAGCCAACCCCAAAGCTCGCTTCCTGCGGGTTGGCTGTCTCGCTCATTTGTTGTTTGGAATGCAGGAGGCAAAGAAAAGTTGCGCTGCATGTTGCTTAAAGGTTTTTTCTTATTGCCTTTGAAGCTAGATGAGGATATTTCTTTTCTAGATAATCTAGACGGCTGCGGGCTGTCTGGATTGCTAATTCATTCTGTTCAAATTCCGATTTTGCGCGCGAAACTTGAGATGTTGCTTTCTCTAGTTCCGAGCGCTTGGTGCTCAGCGCTTCAAAAGTGGATTCTAGGCTTTTTAGTTTGGCAGCTTGGTTGGCGTAGTCTTCGTACAAATAACTTGCCTTTAATCCATGCTTGCTGCTCTCGTATGTTACTGTGCCATCCATTTTCGCCATGGAATCTATGAGCGCTAACATTTCGGTTTCTGTTTTCTTAAGTGCGATGTCAGTCGTTTTAATGTCCCTCGCTCTTTGCGCGTCTTTTCTTTTTTCGTGGCCGATGTTGTATTCTAAGTTTCGAGTGCTGTCTATGCGGTTTTTCAAATTTTTTGAGGCTTTGACTAGGGACTTTCCAGCTTTCCAATCGTAGTAGCGCGCTATAGGTCCGCGGATATTTCCTGAGGGATCGTTATAATTAATCGGATCGCCCGCAGTGTAAGCGTATGCATTAAGGTTGCCAGTCAGGAAGATGCTGGCACGATCGGAAGAAATAAATCGCCTAAGGCGGGGGCTGTATCCTCGTTCGCCGCGGCCTAACAAGTAAACGCCGAAATCCTCAAGATACTCTCCGTTGTAACCTGGTGCTACAGGTGAAGGCCCAATGGGGTTATATCCATAAGCACAGTATGTCAGCCTGTTGACAGCAGAACTATGGCTCGAAGCCAAGACGGAGTTTGCTTGGTCGATAGCAATCAGGTTGCCCTCGGCAAAGGATGAGCCCCCTAGCTGGCATATCGGGCTGCCGGCCGCGTACATTATTCTTACTGGGTTGCCGGGCACTCCAATAGAGGCGAGCCGATCATGTTCATAAAAGCGTAATTGACGATTACCCATGAGATGACTCCCTATTGAATCATGGCCTCAAGGGTGCGGGCAGCAAGGCAGCCCCAACAACTGGCAAAAATGCTAGGTTGGTGTGCTCAGTTAATTCTTTATACCCAAGCCCTGGTTGAACGGTTGAGGGGCTGCAGAGCAGCCCCGGCAAACTCAAATATTGAACCGCCCCACCATCCCCCGCAACTGCTGCCCCAACTGCTCCAGTTCCCCACTCGAAGTCGCCGTTTGCTCACTGGCCGCACTGGTCTGATCCGACACATCGCGCACATTCAGCACACTGCGGTTGATCTGCTCGGCGACCACGCTCTGCTCTTCGCTGGCCGTGGCAATTTGCTGGTTCATGCCCTGGATGCTGGACACCGTGTCGGTGATCTGGCTCAACGCATGCCCAGCCTTGCGGCTCAGCTCCACACTCTGCTCGGTCAGGTTCTTGCTGTTGTCCAGCAGGCGGGTCACTTCGTCGGTGCCGTTGTGCAGGCTGTCGATCAGTTGGCCGATTTCCTCGGTCGCCGTCGAGGTGCGCTGGGCCAGACCGCGCACTTCATCGGCCACCACGGCAAAACCACGCCCGGCTTCACCCGCCCGTGCCGCTTCGATCGCCGCGTTCAGGGCCAGCAGGTTGGTCTGCTCGGACACTGACTTGATCACATCGAGGATGCTGCCAATGCGCTGGCTCTCGCCCGCCAGGTGCTGCATGGCCGCCAGGCAATGGTCCATCTGCCCGGCCAGCTGTTCGATACGGCCAATAGCTTCGGCCACCACTTGGTCGCCGATCTGTGCCTGCTGGTCGGCGTTGGTCGCCGCCAGCGAGGCCTGTTCGGCGTTCTGCGCCACTTCCTGCACGGTGGCGCTCATCTGGTTCATGGCCGTGGCCACCTGATCGGTTTCCTCGCGTTGCTGGTTGATGCGCAGCTTGGTGTCTTCGCTACTGGCCGCCAGCTGTGTGGCGGCCTGTGACAGGTGGCTGACGCCCTGGTCGATGCCACCGATCAGCTCGCGCAGGCTCAAGGTCATTTCGCGCATGCTGGTTTGCAACTGGCCCATCTCGTCGCGGCGTTGCACCGGTTCGACCTGGCTCAGGTCGCCCTTGGCGATGCGCCCGGCCACGGCCAGGGTCTGACGCAGCGGCTGGGTGATTTGCAAAGTGATCAGCCAGCCCGACAGGACGCCTACGGCCAACGCCAGCAGGGCTACAGTGGTCAGCAGTGAGCGGGCCTCAAGGGCCTCCCTGTCGCGCTGCTCGATCTTGCGTTTGCCAAGTTCCAGGCTTACCGCACGCAGCTCGTTGCCCATGTTCTCCATATTGTTTTGCAGCTGTTCGACACGCACCGCAGCCCGACGATACTCATCCAGGCTGGCGCGGTAGTTGGCCAGCTGCTCCCCAGGCTGCTGGGTGAGCGTAAGCGGCAAGCCAAGTGGAGCAAGGCCTTTGAGCAGTTGCGCAAGGCTGCTGGCGGCGGCATCCAGGGAGCTGTCGCCGACCTTGGCGAAGCTTTCCACAGGGGAGAAGGTGTAGGCCGGAACCAGGCTCTGCTGGTTGGCACCGTCGATATGTCGGCTAAGCGTGTCCATCAGCCCCAGCACACCGCTTTGCTGGCTGTTGGCAGGCATCCTCAGCAAGGCCTGGGTCTGGAGATCGTCGATTACTTCGGTGAGCTTCTGCTCACGGGCCTGCATGGCCTGGCGCAGGGCGATACGCTTGGCGACAGTATTCTCCAGCTCGCTGAAATCGCCGCGCAGGCGCTGCAGCAACGCCAGCTTTTCGGTCAGCATCTGCCGGGATTCATCCACGCTGCTACGTTGTTGCAAGGTGCTCAGCATGCTGTTGAGCTGGTCGAGAATGTTGGCTATCCGCGTTCTGCTGGCGTTGTCGTTGAGTACGCGGTAAGTGATGCGCTCTGCGCGCAAGTCTTTGGTCAGGTCGTTGATCAGGCCGATTTCGCTGAGTTGCTGCGAGCGCACAATGGCGTCATCCAGTGCACGCCAGCCACTGACGGTGGTGGCCAGGGTAAGCAGCAGGACTACGGCAAAGCCGAGGGCGAGCTTGGCGGCGACACTGATGTTGCCGAGCTTGCGGTTGAGGTAGCCGAGCATGAGGAATCTCCGTGCGATTGGGGGCGAGGATGCAGGCGTATTGCTGGCATCACACCTTTGCCAATCGGCAGCGGAGCTGTAGGACTTGACCTGATAATCAGGTAGGAAATTTCACTTCAACAGGTAGGAATATTCCATCTGTGCCGGCCTCTTCGCGGGTAAACCCGCTTCTACAGGTACTGCACAGATTTTGAGAACTGTGCGGTACCTGTGGGAGCGGGTCTACCCGCGAAGAGGCCAGTACAGGCGACTTACACATCAGCCTAGAGTCTGAACCGCCCCACCAACCCTTGCAGGTGGGTACCCAACCGCGCCAGCTCCACGCTGGAACTGGCCGTCTCTTCACTGGCCGCCGAGGTCTGGTCAGAAATATCCCGCACGTTCATCACGCTGCGGTTGATCTCTTCTGCCACGGCCGTCTGTTCTTCCGCTGCCGTGGCAATCTGCTGGTTCATGGCCTGGATCGACGATACGGTCCGGGTGATGGTTTCCAGCGAGCTGCCGGCGCGGCGGGTCAGTTCGACGCTGCTGTCGGTCAACTGGCGGCTGCTGTCCATCACGCTGGCCACGCGCTGGGTGCCGCTCTGCAGGCCGGCAATCAGCTCTTCGATCTCTTCGGTCGATTGCTGGGTGCGCTGCGCCAGGCTGCGCACCTCATCGGCCACCACGGCAAAGCCACGCCCGGCCTCGCCGGCCCGGGCCGCCTCGATCGCCGCGTTGAGGGCCAGCAGGTTGGTCTGCTGGGCCACCGACTTGATCACGTCGAGCACGCTGCCGATCTTGTCGCTTTCGGCCTTGAGCTGGTTCATCGCTTCGCTGGAGTTGACCACTTCGCCGGCCAGGCGCTCGATCTGCGCCACTGCCTCGCCCACCACACGGTCGCCTTCGCGGGCTTGCTGATCGGCCATCAACGCAGCTTCCGAGGCCTGCTCGGCATTGCGCGCCACCTCATGCACGGTGGTGGTCATCTGGTTCATGGCGGTTGCCACCTGATCGGTCTCGACCTTCTGGTTGTTGACTCCGGCACTGGTCTGCTCGGTCACCGCCGACAGCTCCTCGGCAGCACTGGCGATCTGCGTCACACCATCACCGATGCCGCTGATCAGTTCGCGCAGGCCCTGGGTCATGCGCTGCATGCTGGCCTGCAACTGGCCCAGTTCATCGCGACGTTGTACCTGCAGGCTCAGGGTCAGGTCGCCACTGGCCACGCGCTCGGCGGCGTGCAAGGTCTGGCGCAGCGGGACGATGATCTGCCGGGTGATGGCCCAGGCCGCCAGCAGGCCGAGAGCCAGCGCCAGCACGGTGGCCACGGCGAGCACGGTCTTGGCTTGGGCCGCCCCGGCGTCGCGCACGGCGGTTTGTGAGGTGGTCATCGCCTGGCTGGTCTCCAGCAGTACCGTGCCGTGCTCGACCATGCTCTGCAGGGCCTGCTCACTGGCGACCTGGGCACTGCCGAACTGGGTGACCGCGTCGCGGTAGCCTGCCAGGGCGGTGGTGGCATCGTCCAGGCTGGCAGCATGCTCCGCCGGCACTTTGGCCGGTAGCGCGCGCAGTTCGGCCAAGGCCTGGTCGATAGCTTTCAGCGCCGTTTGCTGATAGTCGGCGTTGCCGCTGTAGGTGTAGCCGCGTACCTGGAAGCGCGCCTGCTGCAAAAGGGCGCTGACTTCCACTGCGTGCTGGTACTGGCTGATATCGCCTCCCTGCAGCAGGCCGCGTTGCACCCGGCCAATCAGCTCCGCGGCCTTATCGGCAGTGTCGCCAAGTACGGCGCGGCTGGCCTCGCGGCGCTGGCCGGCCTGTTTCAGGTCGTTGAATGCCTGCTGGTAGCCGCGCACGGCCTCGCGCTGCTGCTCAAGGCGCTGTCTGTCAACGGGCTGCTCGATCTGCCCGAGCATAAACTGCACTTGGCGTTCGAGGTTGCCCAGTGCCTTTTCCAACTCTGCCACCGAGGCTTCGTCAGGCTGGCGCTGGTAATGCTGGCGGGCGATGCGCAGTTCCTGGGTGTACTGCAGGATGACAGAGATGTTTCCCAGCTTGTCGCCACGGTTGATGATGCTGTCCATGCCGTGCCAGCCGGCCAGGGTGATGGCCAGGGTCAACAGCAGTACCAGGCCGAAGCCTAGCCCCAGTTTGCGATTGACACTCACATTGCCCAATGAGTGGGCGAACCATTGATACATGTACGACTCCCCGGCGGCTTGGCACCACGATTAATTGTTGTGTTGCCAAGACAATCGGCCTGGGGGAGGGAAACTTTATGGCTGAAAGTTGACTTATGTGTCAGAAAATTCGTGATAGCAGTGCTGTCACCGCAGTCTCGACCCGCAAAATGCGGTCTCCCAGCTGCACGGGTGCCAGGCCAGCCTTGCCCAGCAGATCGACTTCGTAAGGGATCCAGCCGCCCTCCGGGCCGATGGCCAGGGTCACGGGCTGTTCCACGGCGCGCGGGCAGGCGGGGTAGGGGCCGGGGTGCCCGACCAGGCCCAGGGTGCCTGCGGCGATGGCCGGCAGGCGGTCTTCGACGAACGGTTTGAAGCGCTTCTCGATGATCACTTCGGGCAGCACGGTGTCGCGGGCTTGTTCCAGGCCCAGGATGAGGTTCTCGCGAACGCTGTCCGGGTGCAGGAACGGTGTTTGCCAGAAGCTTTTCTCGACCTTGTAGCTGTTCAGCAGGATCAATCGCGGCACGCCAAGGGTGGCCACGGTCTGGAAAAGCCGGCGCAGCATTTTTGGCCGAGGTACGGCCAGCACCAGGGTCAGCGGCAGCTTGGCCGGTGGCTGCTGGTCAAAGGCGACTTCCAGTTCGGCTTCGTGCTTTTCCAGGCGCAGCACCGTGGCCTTGCCCATCAGGCCGTTGATACGGCCAACGCGCAGGTTGTCGCCCACCGCCACACGGTGGATATCCTGCATGTGGGTGAAGCGCCGATCTGCGAGGACGACGCGGTCGGCCGAGACGAAGTCGGCCTCTTCAAGGAGCAACAGGTTCACGGTTGGGTCGCTGGTGGCTGGTCGTTGTGGTCGTTGGCGGTTTCGTCGTGGGCGCTGCGCTTGCGGATCAGGCTGCCGCACAGCACGCCGATCTCGAACAGCAGCCACATGGGTACGGCCAGCAGGGTTTGGGAGAAGATGTCCGGAGGGGTAAGGACCATGCCGACCACGAAGCAGCCGATGATCACGTAGGGGCGAATCTTCTTCAGGTACTTCACGTCGACCACGCCGATCCATACCAGCAGCACCACCGCCACCGGGATTTCGAAGGCCACGCCAAAGGCGAAGAACAGCGTCATCACGAAGTCGAGGTAGCTGGCGATGTCGGTCATCATCGACACGCCTTCCGGCGTGGCGCTGGCGAAGAAGCCGAAGATCAGCGGGAACACCAGGAAATAGGCGAAGGCCATGCCGGCGTAGAACAGGAAGATGCTCGACACCAGCAGCGGAATGGCGATGCGCTTTTCATGGCGGTACAGCCCGGGTGCGATGAAGCCCCAGATCTGCTGGAGGATGAACGGAATCGCCAGGAACAGCGAGACGATCATGGTCAGCTTGAACGGCGTGAGGAACGGCGATGCCACGTCGGTGGCGATCATCGTCGCATTGGCCGGCAAGTGCTCGCGCAGCGGTGCGGAGACCAGGGTGTAGATCTGCTGGGCGAAGGAGAACAGCCCGGCAAAGATCAGGAAAATGACGGCAACGCAGCGCAACAGGCGGGTGCGCAGTTCGGTCAGGTGCGAAACCAGCGGCATTGGCTGGTCGTGTTCCGGATTTTCGCTCATGGGGCTCGCGGCGGTTGAGGCGGTTCAGAAGGCGTGGCCGGGGCGGCAGCGGTCTCGACCGGCCTGGCTTCGAGCCCGGCGGGGGGCTGAACGGTGGCGGTGGTGACAGGCGGCTGCGCCGGCGGCGTCATCGGGTTGAGGATGCGCTTGGCTTCCTCCTCCATCTGCAGGATGTGCTCGTTGTGCAGCTGGCGGCGGATTTCGTCGGCGCCGATTTCGCGCTCCACTTCCATCTTGATGCTGTTGAAACTGCGCTTGAGCCGGCCGATCCACAGGCCTGCGGTGCGCGCGGCACCGGGCAGGCGCTCGGGGCCGAGCACCAGCAGGGCGACCAGACCGACGAGCAGCAGCTCGCTGAAACTGATGCCGAACATGGGTCAGTCTTTCCGCTGTGGCTCTTGGACCGGCTGGGCCTGGCCTTCGATGGTGTGGCCCTGGTTCTGCTGGGCAGTGTTCTGCACCGGTGGAACGGGTTGGGCAGGCGGCGGGGTCTGCTCGGCCGGCTTGTTCTCTTCGTCGCTCATGGCTTTGCGGAAGCCCTTGATCGACTCACCCAGGTCACTGCCGAAGTTCTTCAGCTTCTTGGTACCGAACACCAGGACCACGACCACCAGCAGGACGATCCAGTGTTTCCAGTCAAAGATACCCATTTCGTACTCCTGAAATTTACAGGTAAAGCGAATTGTTCTGGCAACGCGGCCCCTGTGGGAGCGGGTTCACCCGCGAACACCGGCTTAGCCGGTGCCATACACCGCGTCGCATTCTTCGCGGGTGAACCCGCTCCCACAAAAAAGAGAGGGGGCCCCGCGCACTTGAATTACATCAGGCAGACGGCTGTCGAGCCGCCTTCTCATCATGCCCGGAAAGCCCGAAGCGACGCTCCAGCTCATCGAGCACGGCTTGCGGATGCTGGCCCAGCGCGCTGAGCATTACCAGGCTATGAAACCACAGGTCGGCGGTTTCGTAGATGACATCGCTGTAATCCTTGCTGACCGCGGCATCCTTGGCGGCAATGATCGTCTCGACCGACTCTTCGCCGAGCTTTTCGAGGATCTTGTTCAGGCCCTTGTGGTACAGGCTGGCCACGTAGGAGCTGTCGGGGGCCGCTTGCTTGCGTTCTTCAAGCACTTCGGCCAGGCGGTTCAGGGTGTCGCTCATGTCAGTGTCCTGCGCTGTAGATGGCATCCGGGTCTTTCAGGACCGGGTCGACGGTTTTCCACTGGCCGTCTTCGAAGACGCGGTAGAAGCAGCTTTCACGGCCGGTATGGCAGGCGATATGGCCCAGTTGCTCGACCATCAGGATGATCACGTCGGCATCGCAGTCCAAGCGCATTTCATGCAGCTTCTGCACATGCCCGGATTCCTCGCCCTTGCGCCACAGCTTGCCACGCGAACGCGACCAGTAGATGGCGCGTTGCTCGGCGGCGGTCAGGGCCAGCGATTCGCGGTTCATCCAGGCCATCATCAGCACGCGTCCGGTCTTGTGGTCCTGGGCGATCGCCGGTACCAGGCCCTCGCTGTTCCACTTGATCTCGTCCAGCCAGTCTTTCATCGTCGACTCCAAAGCGGGCCCGCTCCTGTGCCGGGCCCTTTGCGCTAGTGTGCCAGCCATGGGCGCGGCTGGCTATTGGCGCACGATCAGGTAAAGGCCGGCGGCCAGCATCAGCCAGGCCGGCCAGGCGGCAGGGGCGGCCAGGCTGGCGGCTGCGGCGGCGCCAGCGGCCAGTACCGCGCCACCTCCGAGCAGGCCGGCGCCGAGCAGGCGCAGCGCCCAGCGGTCACCCTGGCGGCGCCGCTCCGGCAGTTGCGGATCGTGCAGGTGCGGTTGCGACAGGCGCTCGAGCAGGTCGCGGGCCATGTCGGCCAGGTGAGGCAGTTGCTCGACCTGGCTGTGGATGTTGCCGAGCACGGCCTTGGGGCTCATGCGGTCGCGCATCCAGCGCTCGAGGAATGGTTTGGCGGTGCTCCACAGGTCCAGGTCTGGGTACAACTGGCGGCCCAGGCCTTCGATGTTGAGCAGGGTCTTCTGCAGCAACACCAGCTGCGGCTGCACTTCCATGTTGAAGCGCCGGGCGGTCTGGAACAGGCGCATCAGCACCTGGCCGAAGGAAATATCCTTTAACGGTTTTTCGAAGATCGGCTCGCACACGGTGCGGATCGCCGCTTCGAACTCGTTGACCTTGGTGTGCGCCGGCACCCAGCCCGAGTCGATGTGCAACTGGGCGACGCGGCGGTAGTCACGCTTGAAGAAAGCGATCAGGTTGCGCGCCAGGTAGTCCTGGTCCTCGGCGGTCAGGCTGCCGACGATGCCGCAGTCGATGGCGATGTACTGCGGGCTCCATGGTTTGACCGTGCTGACGAAAATGTTGCCCGGGTGCATGTCGGCATGGAAGAAGCTGTCGCGGAACACCTGGGTGAAGAACACCTCCACGCCTCGTTCGGCCAGCAGCTTCATGTCGGTGCGCTGATCGGCCAAGGTGGCCATGTCGGTCACCGGCACGCCGTAGATGCGCTCCATCACCAGCACCTTGGGGCGGCACAGGTCCCAGTACACCTGGGGCACGTACATCAGCTCGGAGCCTTCGAAATTGCGCCGCAACTGGCTGGCGTTGGCCGCTTCGCGCAGCAGGTCGAGCTCGTCGTAGATGGTTTTTTCGTAGTCGCCGACGATTTCCACCGGGTGCAGGCGGCGGGCGTCGGCCGAAGCGCGCTCGGCGGCCTTGGCGATCAGGAACAGCCAGGCCAGGTCCTGGGCGATCACCGGCTTCAGGCCCGGGCGAACCACCTTGACCACTACTTCTTCGCCACTTTTCAGGCGCGCAGCATGCACCTGGGCCACCGAGGCCGAGGCCAGTGGTTCGACGTCGAAGCGGCTGAACAGTTGCGTTACCGGGGCGCCCAGCTGTGCCTCGATCAGTGCCACGGCCTGCTTGGGGTCGAACGGCGGCACGCGGTCCTGCAGCAGCATCAGTTCATCGGCTATGTCGTTGGGCAGCAGATCACGGCGGGTGGACAACAACTGGCCGAACTTGATGAAGATCGGCCCCAGGTCCTGCAGGGCCAGGCGCAGGCGCGCGCCTCGGTTGAGCTCGGACGGCTTGCGCGGCAGCCAGCGCCACGGCATCAGCAGGCGCAGGCTCATCAGCCACCAGGGCAGCGGCAGGTCGAACAGCAGGTCATCGAGACGGTAGCGGATCACCACACGCTGGATGCGAAAAAGACGGCGGACGGCGAGCAGCTTCATGCGTTATCGCTGGTATCAAGGGATCGGGAGAGGCGCTTGAGGCGCGCCTCGAGGCGTTCTGTATCGAGCTTCAGGGTATCGAGCTCACTGAAGGCGGCTTCGGCTTCGCGCTTGCCGACCAGGGTACGGGACTCTTCGGCCAGGTACTCGGAAAGGTTCTGGCTGAAGCGCGCCAGGCCCTGGCGGGTCCAGCGTGCACGCAGGCGGATGTGGCCGGCCAGCAGCGCCGTGGCGACCGGGCCAAGCCAGCGTTGCAGTTCGTGTTCCCAGTCCAGATCCAGGTCCTGCAGCACACCGAACAGGTCCAGCAACACGGCGCTGTCGCCATGCAGTTCGACTTGCGGGCTGTGCAGCACGGCGGTCTTGTCCCTGGCCAGGGCCAGTTGCGCCAGGCTGCCGGCCGGGGCGCGCAGGCTGCAGTCGACCTCGCCTTGCCAGTGGGCGGCGAGCATCAGGCCCTCTTCATCGGGCAGGATGAACACCTGCAAGGCTGGCTGGCGGCAGTCGATCTCGATGACCTTGCCCTCCAGCGCGGCCAGCCGCGGCAGGGCCGTGCTGTCCATGCGCAGGACGCGGTTCAGGCCATGTTCGGCGCTGGCGAGCAGCCCGGCCAGCAGCATCAGGGCTTGATCCCCCGATGCACGGCAACGATGCCGCTGGTCATGTTGTGGTAAGTGACCCGGTCGAAACCGGCCTCGACCATCATGGCCTTCAGGGTTTCCTGATCGGGGTGCATGCGGATCGACTCGGCGAGGTAACGGTAGCTCTCCGAGTCGTTGGTGATCAGCTTGCCGGCCAGCGGCATGAAGGCGAACGAGTAGGCGTCGTAGGCCTTGGACATCAGCTTGTTGGTCGGCTTGGAGAACTCCAGCACCAGCAGGCGACCGCCTGGCTTGAGCACGCGCAGCATCGAGCGGATGGCTTCGTCCTTGTGGGTGACGTTGCGCAGGCCGAAGGCGATGGTCACGCAGTCGAAGTGGTTGTCCGGGAATGGCAGCTTCTCGGCGTCGGCCTGAACGAACTCGATGTTGCCGGCCACGCCACGGTCGAGCAGGCGGTCACGGCCGACCTTGAGCATCGATTCGTTGATGTCGGCCAGCACTACCTGACCGGTCGGGCCGACCAGCCGCGAGAACTTGGCGGCCAGGTCGCCGGTACCGCCGGCGATGTCCAGTACACGATTGCCGGCGCGTACGCCCGACAGCTCGATGGTGAAGCGCTTCCACAGGCGGTGCATACCGCCGGAAAGCACGTCGTTCATCAGGTCGTACTTGGCCGCTACCGAGTGGAACACCTCGGCGACTTTCTTCGCCTTCTGGCTTTCAGGGACGTCCTGGTAACCGAAATGGGTGGTGGGTTCGGCGTGGTCGCCTTTGCGCTGGTCGTTCATATCGCTTCACCGGAAAAAATTACCGCCATTCTAGGGCGAACGGGCAGATTTGTCTTGGCGGGGTGTGCCAGTGGGCAGGGGCGGGCATAATGCCCATTATGTCTTCATCTTCAGGAACACCCGCATGACCCAGATCAGCGTCGAACGCAAACATTCCCTCGGCCGCGATGCCGCCCGTGCCAAGGCTGAAGCGCTGGTCGACAAACTGACCCGCGAGTACGACCTCAAGGCCACCTGGAACGGTGACCGGGTCGAGGTGGCGCGCAGCGGTGCCAACGGCAGTGTGCACATCTTCGATGACCGCATCCGCGTCGAATTGAAGCTGGGCATGATGCTGTCGATGATGAGCGGCACCATCAAGGGCGAGATCGAGCGGGCGCTGGACAAAGCCCTGGCCTGACCCCTTCCCGGGGCCATGCTCGTTCACCTTAGGGTGAAGATTCTAATTTACCTCTCTACCTTGTGCTCAAGCCCAACCTCCATGGGCGGTTTCTCCTCCACTCATGAGCATGAGGTACAGAGCATGGCCAAAGTGACTGTGAAGAAAAAGGACGACGCCCCGGGCACGCTGGGCGAGGTGCGCGGCTACGCGCGCAAGATCTGGCTGGCAGGCATCGGCGCCTATGCGCGTGTGGGCCAGGAAGGCTCCGACTACTTCAATGAGCTGGTCAAGGCCGGCGAAGGCGTCGAGAAGCGTGGCAAGAAGCGCATCGACAAGGAGCTCGATGCTGCCAACAACCAGATCGACGAAGCGACCCAGGAAGTCAGTCGCGTACGCGGCAAGGTCGAAGTTCAACTGGACAAGATCGAAAAAGCTTTCGACGCGCGGGTAGGTCGCGCCTTGAATCGCCTTGGCATTCCGTCTAAACATGACGTTGAGGCGTTGTCCATCAAGCTTGAACAGCTCCACGAGCTGCTCGAGCGCGTCGCGCACAAACCATAAGGAGAGCAGGATGGCTGGCAAGAAGAATTCCGAGAAAGAAGGCAGCTCCTGGGTCGGCGGGATCGAGAAGTACTCCCGCAAGATCTGGCTGGCGGGGCTTGGTATCTATTCGAAGATCGACCAGGACGGCCCGAAGCTGTTCGACTCGCTGGTGAAGGATGGCGAGAAGGCCGAGAAGCAGGCGAAGAAGACCGCCGAAGGTGTTGCTGAAACTGCCAAGTCGTCGACCACTTCGCGTGTGTCGGGCGTGAAGGACCGTGCGCTGGGCAAGTGGAGCGAACTCGAAGAGGCCTTCGACAAGCGCCTGAACAGCGCCATCTCGCGCCTTGGCGTGCCGAGCCGCAACGAGATCAAGGCCCTGCACCAGCAGGTGGACAGCCTGACCAAGCAGATCGAGAAACTCACCGGCGCTTCGGTTACGCCGATTTCGTCGCGCGCTGCGGCCAAACCGGCTGCGAGCAAGGCGGCGGCCAAGCCACTGGCCAAGACGGCAGCGGCCAAGCCTGCGGCGAAAACCGCGGCGGCCAAGCCGGCGGCCAAGACTGCTGCGGCGAAACCTGCTGCCAAGACCGCGGCGGCCAAGCCTGCAGCGAAACCGGCAGCGGCCAAGCCGGCTGTGGCGAAGAAGCCGGCAGTGAAGAAAGCACCGGCCAAGCCAGCAGCCGCCAAGCCGGCAGCTCCAGCGGCGAGCGCCGCTCCGGCCGCTAGCGCAGCTCCTGCACCAACCGCGGCTCCGGCCAGCAACCCGCCTTCGGCACCGACAGGCAACGGTACCCTGATCTGATACCGCGTCGCCTTCTTCGCGGGTAAACCCGCTCCCACAGGTGCTGCGCCGCTTGTAAGCTCTGCACCGTACCTGTGGGAGCGGGTTCACCCGCGAATGCGTCGGCCGCTGCAATACATTCCTGTCAGGCTTACCCCTCCAGATACCTCACCGCCAACTGCTCCGCCGCCCCCCGCGCCTTGGCCTGCAGATGCGGCGCCACCAGCATCATCACCTGGTACACCACAATCCCCACATCCCCCTCGCGCCCCAGTACCCGCTGGTAATCCAGCGAGAACATCAGTGTCAGGGTGATCTGCTCCACCAGTTGCCCCAGCGCCTGGGTCTCGCTCTCTACCAACCCTTGGCCCTTGAGGCTGGCCAGCAACGCCGCCAGCGTGCGCTTGAGCGCGTTGATCAGGCTGCGCATGCCGCGGGCCAGTTTGGGCAGGCGCCCGGTCAGGTTCGACAGGTCCTGGAACAGGAAGCGGTACTGCGCCATGCGTTCGACGATCAGGTGCAGGAACAGCCAGTAATCCTCGGCATCCAGGCGTACCTCCAGCGGCGGGTCGAGTAAAGGCATCAGCGCTTCTTCAAAGCGCTCGAACAGCCCCAGCACCAACGGCTCCTTGCCGTGGAAGTGGTAGTAGAGGTTGCCGGGGCTGATGCCCAGTTCGTTGGCAATTTCCAGGGTGGATACGTTCGGTTCGCCCTGCTGGTTGAACAGCTGCAGGGCACATTCGAGGATACGGTCGCGAGTCTTCATCCAGTCGGCATGCTCATCGGGTCAGCACGTAGGTGCCCGGCGCAGGGCCCAGCGGTGGGTAGGTGGCATTGCCCAGTTCGCTGCGCGGTGCCTTGAGCGGGCCGGAGCGCGGGGTGATCCACTCCAGCCACAACGGCCACCAGCTGCCTTCGCTGCGCTTGGCATCGTGGAACCAGGCACGCGGGTCGCTGGACAGCTTGGGGTTGGCCAGGTAATAGGCCTTGGGGTTGCCGGGCGGGTTGATGATGCTCTGGATGTGCCCGCTGTTGGCCAGCACGAAGCGACGGTCGCCGCCCAGCAGCAAGGCCGAGCGGTACACCGCATCCCACGGGGTGATGTGGTCGTTGCTGCCGGCCACGGTGAAACTGTCCAGATCGACCTTCTGCAGGTCGATGGGGGTGCCGCATACCTCCAGGCCGGCGGGGTGGGTCAGCGGGTTGAGCTTGAAGAAGTCCAGCAGGTCGCCATGCAGCGCGGCGGGCAGGCGCGTGCTGTCGGCGTTCCAGTACAGGATGTCGAAGGCTGGTGGTGTCTTGCCGAGCAGGTAGTTGTTGACCCAGTAGTTCCAGATCAGGTCGTTGGGCCGCATCCAGGCGAAGATCCGCGCCACCTCGGCGCCATCCAGCACGCCGCGCTGATAGGAGCGGCGCTTGGCGGCCTCGATGGTCTGCTCGTCGGCGAACAGGCTGGCGGGGCTTTCGAACTTGCTGTCCAGCAGGCTGACCAGGTAGGTGGCGCTGCGCACCCGGCGCAGCTGGTGCTTGGCCTGCAGGTGGCCCTGCAGCGCGGCCATGGTCAGGCCGCCGGCGCAGGCGCCCATCAGGTTGGGGTCGCGGTTGCCGCTGATGCTGCGGCAAGCGTTGAGCGCTTCTTCCAGGGCCTGCACGTAGCTCGACAGGCCCCATTCGCGGTGGCGCGGGTCGGGGTTGCGCCAGCTCACCATGAACACCTGCAGGCCGCTCTTGAGCATGTACTGGACAAAGCTGTTGGTCGAGCTGAGGTCGAAGATGTAGAACTTGTTGATCTGTGGCGGCACTACCAGCAGTGGCCGGGCGTGCTGCTTTTCGCTCATCGGCTTGTATTGGATCAGCTCCAGCAGCTCGTTGCGAAACACCACGGCGCCGGCGGTTGCAGCCAGATTGCCGCCCACTTCGAAGGCGCGCTCGTCGACCTGGCGTGGCAGGCCATCGTTGTGGCGCAGGTCATCGAGCAGGTGGGCCACGCCGCGCACCAGGCTCTGGCCACCGCTGTTGAACAGTTCCTTGACCGCCAGCGGGTTGAGCAGCGAGTTGCTCGGCGCCAGTGCATCGTTGATCAGGTTGAACAGGAAGTGCGCACGGGCCCGGTCATCATCGTCCAGGTGGCTTTCCTCGATCCACAGGCGGGTCTGCTTCTGCCAGGCCAGGTAGGCTTGCAGGCCGCGCCGGTAGAACGGGTTCTGGCTCCATGTCGGGTCGCTGAAGCGCGGATCCCGCGGGTTCGGCTGAAACGGTGTGTCACCCAGCATCACCCTGCCCAGCTGACCACCCAGGGCCAACAGGTGATGCGCGGTGTGCAGCGGATGACGCAGGCTTTGGCGGCTGACATTGCGCAGCGTGGAAATCAGGTCACGGCCGCGCAGTCCGAGGATGGCGTTCTGCACGTTCATGCTGGTGGCGGGAAGCGTTGTCGTTCCTTTGGCCGTTTTGTCTTTCATGGCAACACTCCCTCGTCCTGACCTGGTGCCTCATGACTAAACATATTCACTGATTTAGCAGGGTCTCTGTGGGAGCGGGTTCACCCGCGAACACCGGCGAAGCCGGTGCCATACACCGAGTTGGATTCTTCGCGGGTGAACCCGCTCCCACAGGGTCCCAAATCGCCTTCACACACCCGAAACCGGGCGAGGGTGCATGACAGCGCGCTGACGCTCTTGCTGAAGGAACTTCATGATGATCGGGGCGACGGCCTCGGCCCGGGTGATCAGGAACAGATGGCCGTCGTCGATAATGTGTAGCTGGGCATTGGGAATTCGCCAGGCCAGCAGGCGCATGTTGATCAGCGGGATCAACGGGTCGTCGTCGCCTGCCAGCACCAGGGTCGGCTGCTGGATCTTGTGCAGCCAATGGATGCTGGTCCAGCCAAGCCCGGCGAACAGCTGCCAGTAATAGCCCATCTTGCCGCCGGATCGCACCTTGGCGGCGTGCTGCATGGCCAGGTCCGGGTCACGCCGGAAGCCGCCGCCATAGATCGTCGGCGCAATGCGGATGACATGCGACGGCTGCACGTAGCGCCGCGGGCTGGCCATCATCCACAGCACCTTGGGCTTGCCCGGCACCATCACCGCACCGGCGGCAGTGGCGGCCAGCACCAGCTTCTTGCAGCGCTCGGGGTAGTCGTGGGCGAACTGCTGGGCCAGGGCGCCGCCCCACGACACGCCGATGGCATTGACCTGGCCGTAGTCGAGGTAGTCGAGCATGCGTGCCGTCAGCTTGGCCAACCCGGGGAAGCGGTAAGGGTGGCGCGGCGTGGACGAGCCGCCGACCCCGGGCACGTCAAAGGCGATGACTTCCAGGTCCGGGTCCAGCGCCTCGATGAACGGAAACACCAGCTCCAGGTTGGCGCCGATGCCGTTGAAGATCAGCAGCGGCGTCAGATGCGACTTGCCCGGGCGGACGGCGGTGCGGATGGACTGGTTGTCCAGCTCGACGGTCCTGAAGATATAGGGTTGCGGCATGCGCGTGACTCATGGGGTGAAATGAACACCGTGGCGCCCCGCAGGGGCCACGGCGCTGCAGCTCAACGCTCGTGAACGTAGGTGCCCGGGGATGCCTCGCCAGCGGCATAGGCACGGTTGCCCAGGCGGGTCGGTGCCTTTTTCAGCTCGCCGGCACGTTCGCCCAGCCAGCTTTGCCAGTGCAGCCACCAGGAGTCCGCATGCTTGGTAGCGTTTTCTTGCCAGGCCACCGGGTCACCCGGGCGATCGGCACCGGTCATGAAGCGCGCCTTGGGGTTGCCTGGCGGGTTGAGGATGCTCTGGATATGGCCGCTGTTGGACAGCACGAACTCGATCTTGCCGCCGAACAGGTGCGCCGAGCGGTAGCACGACTGCCACGGGGTGATGTGGTCGTTGGTGCCGGCAAGGCTGTAGATGTCGCATTTGACCTGTTTCAGGTCGATCGGGGTGCCGCAAACCTCCAGGGCGTCCGGGCGCGTCAGCGGGTTGCTCTTGAACATTTCGATCAGGTCGCCGTGGAAGGCGGCCGGCAGGCGCGTGGTGTCGTTGTTCCAGAACAGGATGTCGAACACCGGCGGCTCGTTGCCGAGCAGGTAGTTGTTGACCCAGTAGTTCCAGATCAGGTCGTTGGGGCGCATCCAGGCGAACACCTTGGCCATCTCGCTGCCTTCGAGCACGCCGGCCTGGTAGGAGTGGCGCTTGGCGGCCTCCAGGGTCTGCTCGTCGACGAACAGGGCGACCTGGTTGTCCATGGTGGTGTCCAGCACGCTGACCAGCAGGGTCAGGGCATTGACCTTGTTCTCGCCTAGCGCGGCATAGTGGCCGACCAATGCCGTGCAGGTGATGCCGCCGGAGCAGGCACCGAGCATGTTCAGGTCCTTGCTGCCGGTAATCGCCAGCACCGCGTCGACCGCCTCCTTGAGCGCATCGATATAGGTGGACAGGCCCCATTCGCGCTGGGCTTTGGTCGGGTTGCGCCAGCTGATGATGAAGGTCTGCTGCTGTGAGCGCAGGCAGTAGCGCGCCAGGCTCTTTTCCGGGCTCAGGTCGAATACGTAGAACTTGTTGATTTGCGGCGGCACCACCAGTAGCGGGCGGGCATGCACCTGCTCGGTGATGGGGCTGTACTGGATCAGCTCCAGCACATCGTTGCGGTACACCACGGCGCCTTCACTGGTGCCCAGGTTCTTGCCCACCTCGAAGGCGTCCATGTTCACCTGGCTGGGCATGCCGCCGTTGTTGACCAGGTCCTTGGCCAGGTTGGACAGGCCATCGAGCAGGCTCTTGCCGCCTGTTTCGAAAAAGCGTTTGACCGCTGCCGGGTTGGACAGGGTGTTGGTCGGCGCCATGGCTTCGGTCATCAGGTTGATGACGAACTGGCCGCGGCTGATGTCCTGGGGCGACAGGTCGCTGCTGCCGATCCAGTCCTGTAGCTCCTTGCGCCAGGCCAGGTAGGTTTGCAGGTAGCGACGATAAAGTGGGTTGTTGCTCCATGCCGGGTCATTGAAGCGACGGTCGTCGCTTTCCGGGGCAAGGCTGGATTTGCCCAGCAGCACGTTCTTCAGCTCCAGGCCAAAGTGGGCCACATGCTTGGCGCTGTGCAGCGGTTGGCGCACGGCCTGGCGCAGCACGGTGCGTGCCGAGCTCAACAGGTCCTTGCGACGGATACCGATGACCGGGTTCAGCCCCAGGGTGTTTTCCGAGGCCTGCCGCTGCAGCTCATCGTTGTTCTTGTTACTCATCTACGACGCTCCGTTGTCCTGAGACGAGTACCGGTTTCTGTGGCGGGTGCACAGTTCTGAGCCCGGTACTGCTACTCGGGTGACCAGTGATAAGGAACAGCGGTGCTGCGAGGGTTCTGGCTATCTGCAGTTTGATGCAGGGAACTTGCCACCCCCCATTGGTTACCCGACTTTCATGTAATGCGCAAGACAGCCCGTCACTGGGCTGTCTGTAAGGTATTCAAACAAATGAATTTAGAAAATGCGCTCTAAATCCTGAAGGCCTTGCGCTAGAGCATGAGTTTGACCACCGACTCGGCGGGGTCGCGGGATTTCCCGGCCTTGTGCAGTTCGTCGAGGTACTCGGCCCACAGCTGTTCCTGGCGCAGGCACAGTTGCTCGAGGTACTCCCAGGTGAACAGGCCGCTGTCATGGCCGTCGTCGAAGGTCAGTTTCAGTGCGTATTGCCCGGCAGGTTCCAGCCCGCTGAGGCCGACGTTGATCTTGCCGAACTGCAGGATGGGGTTGCCGTGGCCCTGGACCTCGGCGGAGGGGGAGTGCACGCGCAGGAATTCGGCGGGCAGGTGGTAGACCTCGCCGGGGGCGTAGGTGAGGCTGAGGGTTTTCGAGGCTTTGTGCAGGTTGATGGCGGTGGGCAGGCGGGCCATGGCTGGAATCTCTCGGGAGCTGATGGTGCAAGCTTCCAGCTTATGGAGGAGGGATTCAAGGGACATTGGGGCTGCTGCGCAGCCCTTTCGCGACACAAGGCCGCTCCCACAAGTTCAGCGCTGCATTGGAGGGCAACGCCCTACCTGTGGGAGCGGCCTTGCGTCGCGATGGGCCGCAAGGCGGCCCCCTGCGGTCTTACAGGATGTAACGCGACAGGTCTTCGTTCTGCGCCAGCTCACCCAGGTGGCTGTTCACGTACGCCGCGTCGATCTGGATCGGCGCTTCGTCATGGGTGCTGGCCAGGTCGCCAGCGCTGAACGACACCTCTTCGAGCAAACGCTCGAGCAGGGTGTGCAGGCGGCGGGCACCGATGTTCTCGGTCTTCTCGTTCACCTGGTAGGCAATCTCGGCCAGGCGCTTGATACCGTCGGCGAGGAACTCGATATTCAGGCCTTCGGTCTTGAGCAGGGCCTGGTACTGTTCGGTCAGCGACGCGTGCGGCTCCTGCAGGATGCGCTCGAAGTCTTCAGGGGTCAGGGCCTTGAGCTCCACACGGATCGGCAGGCGGCCTTGCAGTTCGGGCACCAGGTCGCTCGGCTTGCTCAGGTGGAACGCACCCGAGGCAATGAACAGGATGTGGTCGGTCTTGACCATGCCCAGCTTGGTGTTGACGGTGCAGCCTTCAATCAGCGGCAGCAGGTCGCGCTGCACGCCTTCACGGGACACGTCGGCGCCGCCAACGTTGCCGCGCTTGGCAACCTTGTCGATTTCGTCGATGAACACGATGCCGTGCTGCTCGACAGCTTCCAGGGCCTTGGCCTTGAGTTCTTCCTCGTTGACCAGGCGGCTCGCTTCTTCATCGCGAACCATCTTCAGCGCCTCTTTGACCTTCAGCTTGCGCGCCTTGCGCTTGCCTTTGCCCATGTTGGCGAACAGGCTCTGCAGCTGGTTGGTCATTTCTTCCATGCCGGGCGGCGCGGCAATTTCGACGCCCACGGCATCGGCCACTTCGATCTCGATTTCCTTGTCGTCCAGCTGGCCTTCGCGCAGGCGCTTGCGGAACAGCTGGCGGGTGTTGGAATCGGTGCTGGTCTGCGCGGCTTCTTCGGCGAAGCTGCTGACCCGCGCCTGCGGCAGCAGGGCATCGAGGATGCGGTCTTCGGCGGCGTCTTCGGCGCGGTGGCGCACGCGGATGATCTCTTGCTCACGCAGCATCTTCAGCGCGGCATCGGCCAGGTCGCGGATGATCGACTCGACGTCGCGGCCCACGTAGCCCACTTCGGTGAACTTGGTGGCTTCGACCTTGAGGAACGGCGCGTTGGCCAGCTTGGCCAGGCGGCGGGCGATTTCGGTCTTGCCGACGCCGGTTGGGCCGATCATCAGGATGTTCTTCGGGGTCACTTCGGCGCGCAGCTCGGCGGGGAGCTGCATGCGCCGCCAGCGGTTGCGCAGGGCGATTGCCACGGCGCGCTTGGCGTCGTCCTGGCCGATGATGTGGCGGTTGAGTTCGTGGACGATCTCGCGGGGGGTCATGGACATGATCAATAGGGTCCTCGGGCAGAATGATTCAGCGTGGAAAAGCCCCATCACCGGGATGGAGCGCCAGAACAGCTGATCAGTCGGCCAGGTCCTGCTCCTCGATGGTCAGGTTGTGGTTGGTGAACACGCAGATGTCGCCGGCGATGTTCAGGGCGGTCTCGGCGATTTCACGGGCCGAGAGGTCGGTCTTGTTCAGCAGGGCGCGTGCTGCGGCCTGGGCGTAGGCGCCGCCGGAACCCATGGCGATCAGACCGTCTTCGGGTTCGACCACATCGCCGTTGCCGGTGATGATCAGGGAGGCGTCCTTGTTGGCCACGGCCAGCATGGCTTCCAGGCGGCTCAGGGAGCGGTCGGTACGCCATTCCTTGGCCAGCTCGACGGCGGCGCGGACCAGGTGGCCCTGATGTTTTTCAAGTTGGCCTTCAAAGCGCTCGAAAAGGGTGAACGCATCGGCGGTGGCGCCGGCGAAGCCCGCGATGACCTGGCCGTGGTACAGGCGGCGCACCTTCTTGGCGTTGCCTTTCATCACGGTGTTGCCGAGGGATACCTGGCCGTCGCCGCCCATGACGACTTTGCCGTTACGGCGGACAGAAACGATGGTGGTCAAGGGGAGAGTCTCCACGCAGCGGGGCGAAAGTGCCTGATGCAGACTCATATGGGGGTGGGGGGAAGGATTTCAACCGTGGGGGATGAATGGTCGCGCATGACAGGGGGAACCCTGCAAGGGCATTCGCGGGCACGCCCGCTCCCACAGGATTACCACATGCCTTGGAATAGTGGTGATCCTGTGGGAGCGGGCGTGCCCGCGAAGAGCTTCACTCAGGCCTCGTGGCAGACATGCCCATCGACCAAGGTATAACGCACCGCACCCGGCAGGCAGTGGCCGATGAACGGGCAGTTCTCACCGCGGGAGAACCACTGCTCGCCGGCCACGGTCGAGGCTTGCGGGTCGAACAGCACCAGGTCGGCCGCGCCTCCCACTTTCAGCTCGCCGGCCGGCAGGCGCAGGGCCACCGCCGGGCCGCTGCTCAGGCGGGCTAGCAAGGTTGGCAGGTCGAGCAGGCCGTCCTGCACCAGGGTCATGGCCAGCGGCAACAGTAGTTCGACACTGCTGATGCCCGGCTCGGTGGCGCCGAACGGGGCCAGCTTGGCGTCGCGCTCGTGTGGCTGGTGATGGCTGGAGATCGCCTGGATCACGCCCGACTTCACCGCCGCACGCAGGCCGTCACGGTCGGCGGCGGTGCGCAGCGGTGGCTGCACGTGGTACAGGCTGGAGAACTCACGCAGCGACTCGTCGGTAAGGATCAGTTGGTACAGCGCCACATCGGCGGTCACCGGCAGGCCAAGCTGCTGGGCCTGCTCGATCAGCCGCGCGCCACGGGCGCTGGTGATCTGGGTGAAGTGAGCACGCACGCCGGTCTGTTCCACCAGCAGCAGATTGCGCGCCAGGGCCACGGTCTCGGCGGTTTCCGGAATGCCCGGCAGGCCGAGGAAGCTGGCCATGGCACCTTCGTGAGCCAGGCCGCCTTGGGCCAGGTCGCGGTCCTGGGAATGGAACACCACGGTCAGGTCGAAGGTGGCGGCGTATTCCAGGGCGCGGGCCAGGGTACGGTTGTTGGGGATTTC
Organism: Pseudomonas sp. M2(2023); assembly: GCF_030263955.1. Classification (NCBI taxonomy): domain Bacteria; kingdom Pseudomonadati; phylum Pseudomonadota; class Gammaproteobacteria; order Pseudomonadales; family Pseudomonadaceae; genus Pseudomonas; species Pseudomonas sp. M2(2023). The sequence goes on along the minus strand of NZ_CP127114.1, from coordinate 5,164,881 downwards.
CTTCAGGCCATTGCCGAAGGCCACGCAGCCGGTGTCGCGCAGTGCCACCAGCTCGGCCAGTTGCTCGCCTTCCAGGCCCTTGGTCAGGGCGCCGATCGGGTAGACCTTGCTGTTGGCGGCCTCGCGGGCGCGGTCAAGGATAAGCTCGGCCACGGCCGAGGTGTCCAGCACCGGCTTGGTCTGCGGCGGGCAGCACAGGCTGGTGACACCGCCGGCGACGGCGGCGCGGGTTTCACTGGCGATGTTGCCTTTGCGGCTGTAGCCCGGCTCGCGCAGGGACACGCCGAGGTCGACCAGGCCGGGTGCGGCGACCAGGCCATCAGCCTGGATCGTGCGGCTGGCGCTGAAGCCGGCCGGGGCTGCACCGATGGCGGCAATGCGGCCGCCGTCCAAGTGCAGGTCGGTGACCTGGTCCAGGCCGCTGTTCGGGTCGATGACCCGGGCGCCGAGAATACTGATGGTCACTGGGCGTTCTCCTGGTCGAATTGACGTTGCACGTTCTGCCCGCTCATGGCCATGGACAGCACGGCCATGCGCACGGCGATGCCGTAGGTGACCTGGTTGAGGATCACCGAGTGCTTGCCGTCGGCCACCGCCGACTCGATTTCCACGCCACGGTTGATCGGGCCCGGGTGCATGACGATGGCGTCGGGCTTGGCGCCGGCCAGGCGCGCGGTGGTCAGGCCGAACAGGCGGTAGAACTCGCTTTCGCTGGGCAGCAGGCCGCCGGCCATGCGCTCACGCTGCAGGCGCAGCATGATCACCACGTCGACGTCCTTCAGGCCTTCGGCGAGGTCCGTGTAGACCTTCACGCCGTACTGCTCGATACCGATCGGGATCAGGGTTTTCGGGCCGATCACGCGGATGTCCGGGCAGCCCAGCGCTTTGAGCGCCAGCATGTCGGAGCGGGCCACGCGCGAGTGCAGGATGTCGCCGACGATGGCCACCGACAGGTTCTCGAAGCTGCCCTTGTGGCGGCGGATGGTGAGCATGTCGAGCATGCCCTGGGTCGGGTGCGCGTGGCGGCCGTCACCGCCGTTGATCACGGCAACTTCCGGGCACACATGCTCGGCGATGAAGTGCGCAGCCCCGGAGTCGGAGTGGCGCACCACGAACATGTCGGCGGCCATGGCTTCGAGGTTGCGCAGGGTATCGAACAGGGTTTCGCCCTTGCTGGTCGAGGAGGTCGACACGTTCAGGCTGATCACGTCGGCCGACAGGCGTTGGGCCGCCAGTTCGAACGTGGTACGGGTACGGGTGGAGTTCTCGAAGAACACGTTGCACACAGTCTTGCCGCGCAGCAACGGGACCTTCTTCACGGCCCGGGCACCGACTTCCAGGAAGGAGTCGGCGGTGTCGAGGATCTCGGTGAGCAGTTCGCGGGGCAAACCGTCGAGCGAGAGGAAGTGGCGCAGCTGGCCCTGATCATTGAGCTGCAGCGGGCGCTTGGCGTCGATTGGCGTCATCGCGGGGGACTCTTAAAGGGCGGAAGCGGAGGCGAGGTCCTGGCGCTCGAGGGCGAGCGGTGCGGGTCCGGTCAATTTTACCCGTTCATGGGGGGGCAGCGACAGGGTGGCGCCGAGTACATTCGGGCGGATTGGCAGTTCGCCGGCATCCAGGTCCAGCAAGCAGACCAGGGTGACGCTGGCCGGGCGGCCATAATCGAACAGTTCGTTGAGCGCGGCGCGTACCGTGCGGCCGCTCATCAGCACGTCATCCACCAGCACCAGGTGCTGGCCCTCGACCTCGAACGGCAGTTCGGACGGGCGCACTTGCGGGTGCAGGCCGTTCTGGCTGAAGTCGTCGCGATAGAACGACACGTCCAGAGTGCCCATGGGGCTGGTTTCGCCCATGGCTTCCTGCAGGGCCTGGGCAACCCAGACGCCGCCGGTGCGGATGCCGATGTAGCGCGGTTCGTTAATTGCCCGGCGCGCCAGGTGGGCACGAAGGTCGACAGCCATCTGCCGAATCAGGTCGGCGGGATTGGGTAGGCTCATTGCGGGCTCCTCGGAAGGGTGCGCCGGGCGGGGCCGGCGGCAAAGATGATCAGGTATTGGCCTCCAGCCAGCCTTGCAGCAACAGGGCGGCGGCGATGGCATCGACCGGGTTGTCGCGGTAGCTGCCGCGCTGGCCGCCACGGGCCATGCGCTCGCCCTTGGCCTCGAAGGTGGTCAGGCGTTCGTCGTGGGTGTGCACGGGCAGGTTGAAGCGGCCGTTCAGGCGGCGGGCGAACTTTTCTGCGCGGGCGCTCATTTCGCTGGGGGTGCCGTCCATGTTCAGCGGCAGGCCGACGACGATGGCGTCGGGCTTCCATTCGGCAATCAGCTTTTCCACTTGGGCCCAGTCCGGCACGCCGTTCTGTGCCTTCAGGGTGCAAAGCTCGCGGGCCTGGCCGGTAACCACCTGGCCGACGGCTACGCCGATCTGTTTGCTGCCGTAGTCGAAGCCCAGCAGCAGACGCAATTCCGGGTGCAGTTCGGCCATCAGGCGTGGCCCGCCTGGCTGGTCAGCAGGTTCAGGTTGATCCCCAGGCTGGCGGCGGCGGCTTCCAGGCGCAGGTCGCTGGTCAGGCCGAAGATGATTTCCGGGTCGAACGGGCAGTTGAGCCAGGCGTTGTCGGCAAGCTCCGCTTCCAGTTGGCCCGCTTCCCAGCCGGCATAGCCCAGGGTGATCAGGCTCTGTTTCGGGCCTACCCCGGCGGCGATGGCAAGCAATATATCCTGCGAGGTGGTCAGCGACAGCCCATCCAGCGCCACGGTGGCCTGGAAACTGCATTCGCTGCTGTGCAGCACGAAGCCACGGTCGGTCTGTACCGGGCCACCTTGGTAGATCGGCACCTGCAAGGTGCTGGCCGGTGGCATTTCGTCCGGGCGCAGCTGCTCGAGGATGTCGGCCAGGTTCAGCTCCTGCGGCCGGTTGACCACCAGGCCCATGGCGCCATGGGCGTTGTGCTCGACGATGTACGTGAGGGTCTGGGCGAAGTTCGGATCGGCCATGTGTGGCATGGCGATCAGGAACTGATGCTTGAGGTAGCTCGGCGTGAGGGTTTTCATGGGGGATAGTGTGGCGCCAGGTGGCGAGGCTGACAAGGTGCGTAACGAGGCTTGCGCGTTCCCTGTGGGAGCGGGTTTACCCGCGAATGCGCCAGATCAGGCAATGATGTCGCTTAGTCGGACGCTTTCGCGGGTAAACCTGCTCCCACAGGGACCGCGTAATGCCGCAGGTCAGTTACTGGACAAACGGTCCCCACGGGCAAAGCGCCAGGTGCGGATGATCTCCAGCCGGTCAAACTCGGCCAGGTCCCCGGTAAACGGCGCAAACGGCGCCGCCAGCCGCACGATGCGCTGCGCCGCCTGGTCAAGCACCGGTTGCCCGGACGACTCCAGCACCAGTACCTCGTACAACGAGCCATCGCGGTTGATCGACACCATCATGCGCAGGTTGCCGTAGATCTGTTGCCGGCGCGCTTCATCGGGGTAGTTCAGGTTGCCCACCCGCTCGACCTTCTTGCGCCACTCTTCCTTGTACCAGGCCCCCTTGTCGCGCATGGTCGAGGCGGCATTGAGCCGGTGGATGCGCGGGCGCTTGGCGTACATCTGCTGCTCGTTGGACAGCTCCGCCTCCAGGCTGGCGATCTGGCTGGACAACTGTGAGCTGTCGAAGTCCGGTGCCGGGGCTGCCGGCTTGGGCTGCGGTTTGCTTTCCCTGGGTTTGGGCTCGACCTTCTGCGGCTTGGGCGCCGTGGTCACTACCGCCGACTTCTGCGGGACAGGGGGCGGTACCACCTCGGGCTTCGCGGCGGGTGGCGGGGTGATCTTGTTGATCTTGCTGTCCTGGAACGGTGCCAGTTCGGTGGTCTTGGGTACCGCTTTCTTGTCCAGGGTGCCGCTGCCCTGCTGGTTGTCCTGGGCCTGGAAATCGGCTTTCTCCGGCGGTTTCTCGCTCTTGAAGGTGGCCAGGGTGATGTCCATGGTGTGGCGGATTTCGGCAGGCTTGACCACGCTGAAGCCGACGCCGAGGATCAGCGCCAGGTGCACCAGGGCAGCCAGGAACAGGGTAAAGCCGAGCCGGTCCACCGGGCGAACACGGGGGGGCAGCAGGTCGGCGGGGATGTCAGCGGGCAGCGTCATCGGGTTTCCAGCAACCGCAGGGCGGGGCAGCAGGCCAGGCTAAAAGGACCCGCATCATACCCCACTCTGGGTTGTTGCCGTGCGTCGGCGGTCAGCGCGCCTTCAGCTGGCGATCAATGGCATCCATCAATTGCCCGCCGATATCGGTGTTGTAGGCGGCATCGATCTCGCGGATGCAGGTGGGGCTGGTGACGTTGATTTCGGTGAGGTAGTCGCCGATCACGTCCAGGCCCACGAACATCAGGCCCTTCTCGCGCAGGGTCGGGCCGACCTGGGCGGCGATCCAGCGGTCGCGGTCGGTCAGCGGGCGTGCTTCGCCACGGCCGCCGGCGGCCAGGTTGCCACGGGTCTCGCCGCTGGCCGGGATACGCGCCAGGCAGTAGTCCACCGGCTCGCCGTCGATCATCAGGATGCGTTTGTCGCCGTCGACGATCTGCGGCAGGTAGGCCTGCGCCATGATCTGCTGGTTGCCGTGCTGGGTCAGGGTTTCCAGGATCACCGACAGGTTCGGGTCGTCCTTGCGGTGGCGGAACACCGAGGCGCCGCCCATGCCGTCCAGCGGCTTGAGGATTACGTCACCACGGCTGTCGGCGAACTCGCGCAGGATGTCGACACGGCGGCTGACCAGGGTAGGCGCCATGCACTGCGGGAACTGGGTGGCGAACAGTTTTTCGTTACAGTCGCGCAGGCTCTGCGGGCGGTTGACCACCAGCACGCCTTCGCGCTCGGCCTGCTCCAGCAGGTAGGTGCTGTAGACGAACTCCATGTCGAAGGGCGGGTCCTTGCGCATCAGGATCACGTCCAGCTCGGCCAGCGCGCTGTCCTGCTCCTCGCCCAGCTCGAACCAGCGGGCCGGGTCGGCGAACACTTTCAGCGGGCGCATCTGCGCACGGGCCTGGCCGGCGCCCAGGTACATATCGCGCTGTTCCATGTAGAACAGGCTCCAGCCGCGTGCCTGGGCGGCCAGCAGCATGGCCAGCGAGCTGTCCTTCTTGTAGGAGATGGACGCGATGGGGTCCATGACAATGCCGAGGCGAACGCTCATGGGGTGGTTCCTCTTGGCGGCACGTGGCCGCGATGGATCGAAAGAAAAGTGGCTCAGGGTGGCGCCGTGAACGCCGCCGGTCAAGGGGCGCCGCAGATGGAACGGCCACCCGGAGTGTGCTAAAAATGCCAGTCATAGCGCTATACAACAGGCCTTTGGGGCTGCGCAGCAGCTCCAGGAATTCGGCATAAGCAGCGACGGTAGCCCAAGTGATGGAACAACCCCTGAAGGTGATGGTGATCGACGACTCGCGCACGATCCGCCGCACCGCACAGATGTTGCTCGGTGAAGCGGGCTGCGAGGTGATCACCGCCAGCGATGGCTTCGATGCGCTGGCCAAGATCGTCGACCACCAGCCCAGCATCATCTTCGTCGATGTGTTGATGCCGCGCCTGGACGGCTACCAGACCTGCGCGGTGATCAAGCACAACAGTGCCTTCAAGGACACCCCGGTCATTCTGCTTTCGTCACGTGACGGCCTGTTCGACAAGGCCCGCGGCCGGGTGGTCGGCTCCGACCAGTTCCTGACCAAACCGTTCAGCAAGGAAGAACTGCTCGACGCGATCCGCGCCCACGTGCCCGGTTTTGCCGCAGCCCAACAACACGCACCCTGACCGCGCCCCGCCATGGCACGGTCTTTCTTTCCTGATGGGGAACCAGCATGGCCCGAGTTCTGATTGTCGACGACTCGCCGACAGAGATGTACCGATTGACCGAATGGCTGGAAAAGCACGGCTACCAGGTGCTCAAGGCCAACAACGGTGCCGATGGCGTGGCCTTGGCACGGCAGGACAAGCCCGACGCGGTGTTGATGGACATCGTGATGCCCGGCATGAACGGCTTCCAGGCAACCCGTCAGCTCAGCAAGGACCCGGAAACCAGCACCATCCCGGTGATCGTGGTCACCACCAAGGACCAGGAAACCGACCGTATCTGGGCCACGCGCCAGGGCGCTCGTGACTTCCTGACCAAGCCGGTGGAAGAGGACGCGCTGATCGCCAAGCTCAAAGAAGTGCTCGGGGCTTGACCACCCGCCCGCAGGGCGCGTCGCTGACCGCCTTCGAGTTGTTGCTGGACATCGACCGGCGCTGCCGCCTGCTGGTCGCCGACCAGCCACCGCAGGACAACCGCCTGCAACAGTGGAGCGGCATCGGCTTCCGCATAGCCGGGCAATGGTTCGTCGCGCCCATGGGCGAGGTTGCCGAGGTGCTGCGCGAACCGCGCAGCAGCCGCGTCCCCGGCGTGCAGCCGTGGGTGTGCGGGGTAGCCAACCTGCGCGGGCGGCTGTTACCGGTGATGGACCTGAGCAGTTTCTTCGGCCTGGGCCACGCCGCCCCGGGCAAGCAGCGGCGGGTGCTGGTGCTGGATCACGAGGACCTGTTCGTCGGCCTGCTGGTGGACGAGGTGCTGGGCCTGCAGCACTTTGCCCTCGACAGCCTGCAACTGTCGCCGCCACAGCCCCTGATCCGCGCGGCTGCACCTTTCGTGCAGGGGCATTTCCCGCGTGAACGCAACTGGGCGATCTTCAGCCCCTTCGCCCTGGCCCAGGCGCCGGGCTTTCTCGATGTGGCGTTATAGGACCTGCGAACGTGAACAAGCCTGCCACCCCCGTCACCACCGTGACCCCACGTACCCGCAGCATCGCGCAGATCACCGTGCTGTTCCTGATCCTGATCCTGTCGATCATTCTGCTGTTCGCCAACTTTGCCTACCTGAACACCCAGTCCAACTACGACAAGCAGTACATCGGCCACGCCGGCGAACTGCGGGTGCTGTCGCAGCGCATCGCCAAGAACGCCACCGAAGCCGCCACCGGCAAGGCCCTGGCCTTCAAGCTGCTGTCGGACGCGCGCAACGATTTCGAACGGCGCTGGGGCTACTTGCGTGAAGGTGACAAGTCCACCGGCCTGCCACCTGCGCCGCCCATGGTGCGTGACGAGATGGAAGCGGTACGCCGCGACTGGGAAAACCTGCGCAAGAACACCGACACCATCCTGGCCAGCGAGCAGACCGTGCTGTCGCTGCACCAGGTGGCGGCGACCCTGGCCGAGACCGTGCCGCAGTTGCAGGTGGAATACGAGAAAGTGGTCGAAATCCTGCTGCAGAGTGGCGCCCCGGCCAGCCAGGTGGCGGTGGCCCAGCGCCAGTTGCTGCTGGCCGAACGCATTCTCGGCTCGGTCAACACCGTGCTGGCCGGTGACGATGCCGCGGCCCAGGCGGCGGATGCCTTCGGCCGCGATGCCGGGCGCTTCGGCCAGGTGCTCGAGGGCATGCTCAGTGGCAACGCGGCGATCCAGGTGACCCGTGTCGAGGACGCCGATGCCCGTGCGCGCCTGGCTGAAATTGCCGAGCTGTTCCAGTTCGTTGCCGGCTCGGTGGATGAAATCCTCGAAACCTCGCCGGAACTGTTCCGCGTGCGCGAGGCTGCGGGCAACATCTTCAGTCTGTCGCAAACCCTGCTCGACGAGGCCTCGCACCTGGCCAACGGTTTCGAGAACCTGGCTGGCGGGCGCACGCTCGACACCGTCGGCGGCTATGTCCTGGGCCTTCTGGCGCTGGCTTCGATCATCCTCATCGGCCTGGTCATGGTACGCACCACCAACCGCCAGCTGCGTGAGACGGCGGAAAAGAACGAACGCAACCAGCAGGCGATCATGCGCCTGCTCGACGAAATCGAAGAGCTGGCTGACGGCGACCTGACCGTGACCGTATCGGTGACCGAAGACTTCACCGGCGCCATTGCCGACTCGATCAACTATTCCGTGGACCAATTGCGCGACCTGGTCGCCACCATCAACCACAGTGCCGTGCAGGTCGCTGCCGCCGTGCAGGACACACAGAACACCGCACGCCAGCTGGCCAAGGCCTCGGAGCACCAGGCCGAGCAGATCAGCGAGGCTTCCGAGGCGGTTGGCGACATGGTCGAATCGATCGACCGGGTTTCGGCGCATGCCTACGAGTCGGCCAAGGTGGCCGAGCGCTCGGTGGCGATCGCCAACAAGGGCAACGAGGTGGTGCACAACACCATCAACGGCATGGACAACATTCGCGAACAGATCCAGGACACCGCCAAACGGATCAAGCGCCTCGGTGAATCTTCCCAGGAAATCGGCGACATCGTCAGCCTGATCGACGACATTGCCGACCAGACCAACATCCTCGCCCTCAACGCGGCGATTCAGGCCTCGCTGGCCGGCGAGACCGGCCGTGGGTTCGCCGTGGTCGCCGACGAAGTGCAGCGCCTGGCCGAACGCTCGTCCTCGGCCACCCGGCAGATCGAAGCGCTGGTGCGCACCATCCAGGCCGACACCAACGAGGCGGTGATATCCATGGAGCAGACCACCGCCGAGGTGGTGCGAGGTGCCCGCCTGGCCCAGGATGCCGGGGTGGCGCTGGCCGAGATCGAAGGCGTATCGCAGAACCTCGCCGACCTTATCCACAGCATCTCCGATGCCGCCCAGCTGCAGACTTCGTCTGCCGGGCAGATCTCCCACACCATGGCGGTCATCCAGCAGATTACCGCGCAGACCTCCGCCGGCTCCGGCGCCACTGCCGACAGCATCCGCCACCTGGCACGCATGGCCAGCGAGATGCGCCGTTCGGTGTCCGGGTTCACCCTGCCACCACCAGCAGAGCCCAAGTGAATAGCCCTACTGAAGAGCAGCGCCGAGGAGTGCCCATGGCTGTAGCAGCTGTAAGCCCCGAGCGCCACGACACCGTGGCGCTGGCCTGGACCAAAGCCGCCATCCTTGACTGCCTGGGCCAGGCGCGCCAGGCGCTGGAGCGCTTTGCCGGCGAGCCTGGCGACCTGTCGATGATGGCGTTCGTGGTCGACAACCTCCACCAGGTGCACGGCTGCCTGCGCATGCTCGAACTGCGCGGTGCCACGCGCCTGGCTGAAGAACTGGAGCTGTTCGCCAAGGCCCTGGCCGATGGTCAGGTCAGCCCCCGCGGTGATTGCCTGGGCGCGTTGTTCCGCGGCCTGGAGCAATTGCCATCGTATCTGGAGCGCCTGCGCGGCGCCCGCCACGACCTGCCACTGGTGATGCTGCCGCTGCTCAACCAGCTGCGTGCCTGCCGTGGCGAGGAGCCGTTGGCCCAGGCCAGCCTGATCAGCGGCGCCACACAACGCTTTGCCGGTGCCGACGACCTGGCCAACCTCGACCTGTCGCTGGGCAACTGGCGCGACCAGCTGCAGGCAGGGCCGGGCCGCGATGCCCTGCGCTCGGTGGTGACCGCGCTGTGCGACGACCTGATGCGCATCAAGGAGCGCCTGGACCAGTTCGTGCGTGGCGATCGCCAGCACAGCGAGCAGCTCGATGCCCTGCTGGCACCGCTGCGCCACGTGGCCGACACCCTGGCGGTGCTTGGCTTCCAGCAGCCACGCCGGGTGATCATCGACCAGGTGCTGGCGCTGCAGGCCCTGGCCCAGGGCGAGCGGGCCGTGGACGACGCGGTGTTGATGGATGTAGCGGGGGCCCTGCTGTACGTGGAGGCCACGCTCAATGGCATGGTTGGCCCGCTGGAGGAAAACGGCCAGGGCGGCCTGCCGGGCTCGGACCTGGCCGAAATCCGCCAGCTGGTGTTGAACGAGTCGCTGAATGTGCTGCAGCAGGCCAAGGACCTGATCGGCGATTGCCTGGAATCCGGCTGGCCTCGGCAACGCCTGCAACCTTTGCCAGGGCTGTTGCAGCAGATTCGTGGTGCACTGGCGATGTTGATGCTGCCGACCGTGGCCGAGCTGTTTGCCGGTTGCGCCAGCTATGTGCAGCGGTGGCTGCAGCACCTGGAGGTGGAGCCGCCAGCCGATGAGCTGACGCACTTGGCCGAGGCCCTGAGCGCCGCCGAATGCTACCTGCAATGGCGGGTGGCGGACCCATTGGCGGATGGCCAGCCCTTCATCGACATGGCGCGCGCCAGCCTGGCGACACTGGGTGTGCACTGCGCGATGGTCGAGGCCACCGCAGGCCAGGATGGCAGCGCTGATGGCATCGATGACGAGCTGCGTGAAGTGTTTCTCGACGAGGCCGGTGAACTGCTGCCGGAAATCGAGCGCCACTGGTTGCGCTGGCGTGCCGACAACCAGCAGCGCGAGGCACTGGGAGAAGTACGCCGCGCCTTGCATACGCTCAAGGGCAGCGGCCGCATGGTGCATGCCGAGGCGGTGGCCGAGCTGGCCTGGGGCGCAGAACACCTGCTGAACCGGGTACTCGAGGGCCGCAGCGTGCTCAGCCCGGAAGGCGTGGTGGCCCTGCAGCAGGTATTCGTCTACCTGCCCGACCTGCTGGCCGACTTTGCCGCAGGCCAGTTACCGCAACTGACGGAAATCGAGCAACTGGCCGGGCACCTGCATGCCCTGGCCGAAAACGATGCCCCGGTGGCGGCCGACATCGACGGCCTCGATCCGCAACTGCTCGAGATTTTCCGCAGCGAGGCGCAGGGCCACCTGGCCAGCCTGGATGCTTTCCTGCAGGGCGCCGACGGCCACGATACGCAGGTCAGCGATGGCCTGCAGCGCGCCCTGCATACGCTCAAGGGCAGTGCCGCCATGGCCGGGGTGATGCCGGTCGCCGAACTGGCCACCGCCTTCGACCGCCTGGCTCGTGAATACAAGGGCCACCAACTGCCCCTGCAAATGGCCGAGATCGAATGGCTGGAAGCTGCGCGCTCGCTGTTCCACCTGGGCCTGGCGCAACTCGACAGCACGCCGTTGGCAGCCATCCCCGGCGCCGCGGAACTGATCGAGCAGGTCGGCCAGGCGGTTGACGGGCACCTGGCCAGCTTGCATGACGACCCGCAGCATGGGCGGCGCAGCAAGCGCGACCCGCAATCGATTGCCAGTTTCCTGGCCCAGGCCATGGATATCCTGCTTGATGCCGAGTCGTTGCTGTCGCGCTGGCAGGAACAGCCCGGCCAGCGCGATGCGCTGGACACCCTGCTCGACGAACTGACTACCCTGGGCCACGCTGCGCATCTGGCCGACCTGTGGCAGATGGATGACGTGTGCGAGGCCTTGCTCGACTTGTACGGCGCCGTGGAGGAGGGCAGCCTGCCCGCCGATGCACGGTTCTTCGCCCACGTGCAGCGGGCCCATGAAGCACTGCTGGACATGCTCGACGAAGTGGCGGCCGGGCAGGACATCCCGCCAAGGCCAGAGCTGGTCGACAGCCTGCGCCACCTGCTTGGCCAGGCCCTGGCACCGGAGGCCACTGGCCTGGTGGGCATCGACACGGTCACGCCGTTGCATCCGGACATGGACCTGGCCGATACCCTTGGCCTCGGGCCTGCGCACAACCCTTTGCTGCCAGCTGTGGCCGAGCCGCTGGTCGAAGAGCCGGAAAGCCCAGGCGAAGAGCTGCTGGAAGTCTTCCTCGAAGAAAGCTCGGACATCGTCGAGAGTGCCGCCGCTGCCCTGGCGCGCTGGCAGGCTGACCCGCGCAGCAGTGTCGAGGTGGACAACCTGATGCGCGACCTGCACACCCTGAAGGGTGTGGCGCGCATGGTCGAAATTGCGCCGATCGGCGACCTGGCCCACGAGCTGGAGTTTCTCTACGAACTGCTGGCCGCAGGCCGTATGCCACCGAGCGCGCCACTGTTCGCCTTGCTGCAGAACTGCCATGACCGCCTGGCGCATATGCTCGATGCCGTGCGCCTGGGGCAACCGCTGCATGCTGCCACCGCGCTGATCGACTACATCCGCAACTTCAGCTTCTCGGCCCTGGCCGACAGCGCTGCCGGCCAGGGGCCGGTCGAGGCCGCGACCAGTGAGGCGCCGGCGGTGGCTCCGGAGCGGGCACCAGGTGATATGGTCAAGGTCGATGCCGAGCTGCTCGACGACCTGGGCAACCTGGCCGGTGAGCACTCGATCATCCGCGGGCGCATCGAGCAGCAGGTGAACGATGCGCAGTTCACCCTCAACGAGATGGAAACCACCCTCGAGCGCATGCGCGACCAGTTGCTGCGCCTGGATATCGAGACCCAAGGGCGGATGTCCAGCCGGCAGCAGTTCGAAGGCGATGCCTATGACGACTTCGACCCGCTGGAAATGGACCGCCACTCGCAACTGCAGCAGCTGTCGCGGGCCTTGTTCGAGTCCGCCTCGGACTTGCTCGACCTCAAGGAAACCCTGGCACAGCGCGCCCAGGAAGCCCACAGCCTGCTGCAGCAGCAAGCGCGGGTGAACAGCCAGTTGCAGGAAGGCCTGACCGCTACTCTGATGGTACCCTTCGAGCGCCTGGTGCCGCGCTTGCAGCGTGTGGTACGGCAGGTGGCCAGCGAGCTGGGCAAGCAGGTGGAGCTGGTGGTCGGCAATGCCGAGGGTGAACTCGACCGCAGCGTGCTCGAACGTATGGTGGCGCCGCTGGAGCACATGCTGCGCAACGCCGTCGACCATGGCCTGGAAAGCCGCGAAATGCGCCTGGCCGCGGGCAAGCCGGAGCAGGGCACCATTCACCTGAATCTGCTGCACGAAGGCGCGGATATCGTTATCGAAATGACCGACGACGGTGCCGGCGTGCCACTGGAAGCGGTGCGCCGCAAGGCCATCAAGCGCGGCCTGCTGGACCCGCAGGCGCAATTGAGCGATCACGAGATCCTTCAGTTCATTCTGCGCCCGGGCTTTTCCACTGCCGAGAAGATCACCCAGATTTCCGGGCGTGGCCTGGGCATGGACGTGGTGCACGAGGAGGTCAAGCAGCTGGGTGGCTCGATGAGTATCGAGTCGGCCCAAGGCAAGGGGGCGCGCTTCCTGATCCGCCTGCCGTTCACCGTGTCGGTCAACCGTGCGCTGATGGTGCACCTGGGTGAAGAGCAGTACGCCATTCCGTTGAACACCATCGAGGGCATCGTCCGCGTGCCGCCGGCAGAACTGGCGGCGTGCTACCAGCTGGACGCCCCACGCTATGTGTACGCCGGCCACGAATACGAGCTGCGCTACCTGGGTGAGCTGCTGCAGGGCATGCCACGCCCGGCATTGCTCGGGCAGAGCGTGCCTCTGCCAGTGCTGCTGGTGCATTCCCAGGAGCAATCGTTCGCCATCCAGGCCGATAGCCTGTCGCCCAGCCGCGAGATCGTGGTGAAGAGCCTGGGGCCGCAGTTTGCCGCAGTTGCCGGGTTGTCGGGGGCAACGCTGTTGGGCGATGGTCGGGTGGTACTGATTCTTGACCTGCTGGGCCAGTTGCGTGGCCAGCAGCGGCGCCTGGCGCGCCTGCCGGGTGGCGGTGCGGCTCGGCGCCAGGTGTTCGGCCCTGCGCCACGGCGGGCGTTGCTGGTAATGGTGGTGGACGATTCGGTGACTGTGCGCAAGGTCACCAGCCGCCTGTTGGAACGCCACGGCATGAGTGTGCTGACGGCCAAGGACGGGGTCGATGCAATGGCCCTGCTGGAAGAACACCGCCCCGATGTGTTGCTGCTGGACATCGAGATGCCGCGCATGGACGGCTTCGAGGTGGCCACACGTATCCGCCGTGACGAGCGTCTGAAAGACTTGCCGATCATAATGATTACTTCGCGCACCGGGCAGAAGCACCGCGACCGCGCCATGGCCATCGGCGTCAACGAATACCTGGGCAAGCCGTATCAGGAGTCGGTCCTGTTGCAGAGCATTGCCCACTGGAGCCAGACCCATGCTTGAACTGATCGCCGGCCAACGCAGCAGCCTGACCGGGCTTTTGCTGCCGTTGGGTGACCGTACCTTGGTGTTGCCCAACGTGGCGGTGGCCGAGTTGAGTGGCCAGCGCAATGTGGTGTGCCAACGCGGCGACCCGGCCTGGCACCTGGGCTGGATCGACTGGCGCCAGCAGCGCCTGCCGCTGATCGGCTTCGAAGCCGCGTGCGGTGGCGAGACACCCTGCGGCGAGCGGGCACGCGTGGTGGTGCTCAATGCCTTGGGTGATACCGGTCTGCGCTACCTGGCGTTGTTGCTGCAGGACATACCGCGCTCATGCAAGCTGGACAGCCAGCTGAACTACGTGGACGTGGCGTTGGGTCGCCTGGAACTGGCGGCGGTGCAGGTGGGCGAACAGGTAGCGCGGGTGCCGGACCTGGCCGGGCTGGAACGGCTGGTGCGTGACGCGCAATTGCAACCTGAGCTTGGGTAGGATGTAAGACACAGGGCCTCTTCGCGGGTAAACCCGCTCCCACAGGTAGTGCGCCACCCTCTGGTATCGTGGGATCCCTGTGGGAGCGGTTTACCCGCGAAGAGGCCGGAACAGAAGGACGCAGGAACCCAGCCCACCTCAGGAGGTCTGTGTTTGCATGTACTACGGTGAACGCTTCAACGCCTGGACCCACCTGGTCGGTGCCGTCCTTGCCTGTATCGGTGCCATCTGGCTGATCGTGGTCGCGGGCCTGCAGGGCGACCCGTGGAAGATCGTCAGTTTCTCCATCTACGGCAGCACCTTGCTGTTGCTGTACAGCATTTCTACCCTGTACCACAGCACTCGCGGGCGGGCGAAGGTGATCATGCGCAAGCTCGATCACCTGTCGATCTATCTGCTGATCGCGGGCAGCTACACGCCGTTCTGCCTGGTCAGTCTGCGCGGGCCCTGGGGCTGGAGCCTGTTCGGGGTTGTCTGGGGGCTAGCGGTGATCGGCATGTTGCAGGAGATCAAGCCGCGCTCCGAAGCGCGCATCCTGTCGATCATCATCTATGCGGTGATGGGCTGGATCGTGCTGGTGGCGGTCAAGCCGCTGCTGCACTCGCTCGGCAGCGCCGGCTTTGCCTGGCTGGCTGCCGGCGGGGTGTTCTACACCGTCGGCATCATCTTCTTCGCCTTCGACAGCCGCTTCCGCCACTGGCATGGCATCTGGCACCTGTTCGTGATCGCCGGCAGCCTCATGCATTTCGTGGCGGTGTCGTTCTACGTGCGTTAGTTAAAAGTCACCCCACAGTTGCTGTGCCACCGACAATGCAACCACCGGTGCGGTTTCGGTGCGCAGCACGCGTGGGCCAAGGCGTGCTGCGTGGAAACCGGCAGCCTTGGCCTGCTCGACCTCCGCTTCGCTCAGGCCGCCCTCGGGGCCGATCAGAAAGGCCAGTGTGGCCGGCTTGGCATGGCTGGTGAGCGGTTCGGCCACCGGGTGCAGGACCAGTTTCAGGTCGGCATTGGCACTGTTCAGCCACTCGGCCAGGGTCACTGGCGGGTGGATGACCGGCAAGGTCGAGCGGCCGCATTGTTCGCAGGCGCTGATCGCCACCTGGCGCCAGTGGGCCAGGCGCTTGTCGGCGCGCTCGTCCTTCAGCCGCACTTCGCAGCGTTCGCTGACGATCGGGGTGATTTCGTTGGCGCCCAGCTCGGTGGCTTTCTGGATCGCCCAGTCCATGCGCTCGCCACGGGACAGGCCTTGGCCGAGGTGCACGTGCAGTGGTGAATCGGCCTGGCCGGCGAGGGCCTGGTCGAGGCTGACGCGCACGGTTTTCTTGCCCACTTCGAGCAACTGGCCGCGGTATTCCTGGCCACTGCCGTCGAACAGCTGCACGGCGTCGCCGGGGGCCATGCGCAGTACGCGGCCGATGTAGTGGGCCTGGGCTTCGGGCAGGTCATGCTCGCCGAGGCTCAGGGGGGCGTCGATGAAAAAGCGGGACAGTCTCATGGTTGAGCTCAAGCTAAAGGGAGAAGGTGGTCCCTGTGGGAGCGGGTTCACCCGCGAATGCGGCGGTGACTCCACTATTGCATTCGCGGGTGAACCCGCTCCCACAGAGTACGCGGCGGGCTTCCGGGCTTAGCCCGGGTCGCGGAAGTCGGGGTGGAAGTTGGCCGGTACGGCCACGCTGACGCTATCGCGGGTGGCAATGTCGATGCCTTCGCTGGCCACTTCTGCCAGGAAGTCGATCTGATCTGGCGTAATCACATACGGCGGCAGGAAGTACACCACGCTGCCCAGCGGGCGCAGCAGGGCGCCACGCGTCAGGGCATGCTCGAACACTTTCAGGCCACGACGCTCTTGCCACGGGTAGGCGACCTTGCCGGCCTTGTCCTGGACCATTTCGATGGCCAGGGCCATGCCGGTCTGGCGAATCTCGGCCACATGCGTGTGGTCGGCCAGGTGCGCGGTGGCGCTGGCCATGCGGGTGGCCAATGCCTTGTTGGCCTCGATCACGTTGTCCTGCTCGAAGATGTCCAGGGTCGCCAGCGCCGCGGCGCAGGCCAGCGGGTTGCCGGTATAGCTGTGCGAGTGGAGGAACGCGCGCAGGGTCGGGTAGTCGTCGTAGAACGCCTGGTACACCTTGTCGGTGGTCAGGCAGGCGGCCAGCGGCAGGTAACCGCCGGTCAGGGCCTTGGACAGGCACAGGAAGTCCGGGCGAATGCCGGCCTGTTCACAGGCGAACATGGTGCCGGTGCGGCCGAAGCCCACGGCGATTTCGTCGTGGATCAGGTGCACGTCGTAGCGGTCGCAGGCCTCGCGCAGCAGCTTGAGGTACACCGGGTGGTACATGCGCATGCCGCCGGCACCCTGGATCAGCGGTTCGACGATCACCGCGCTGATCGAGGCGTGGTGCTCGGCCAGGGTCTGTTCCATGGCCTGGAACATGGTGCGCGAGTGCTCTTCCCAGCTCGTGCCTTCGGGGCGCAGGTAGCAGTCGGGGCTGGGCACCTTGAGGGTGTCGAGCAGCAGCGCCTTGTAGGTTTCGGTGAACAGCGGCACATCGCCGACCGACATGGCGGCGATAGTTTCTCCGTGGTAGCTGTTGGTCAGGGTGACGAAGCGCTTCTTGCCCGGCTTGCCGACGTTCTGCCAGTAGTGGAAGCTCATCTTCAGCGCCACTTCGATACACGACGAACCGTTGTCGGCATAGAACAACCGGTCGAGGCCGGCCGGGGTCATGGCTACAAGGCGCTCGGACAGCTCGATCACCGGCTGGTGGCTGAAACCGGCCAGGATCACGTGCTCCAGCTGGTCGACCTGGTCCTTGATGCGCTGGTTGATACGCGGGTTGGCGTGGCCAAACACGTTGACCCACCAGCTGCTCACCGCATCCAGGTAGCGCTTGCCTTCGAAGTCTTCCAGCCACACGCCTTCGCCGCGCCTGATCGGGATCAGCGGCAGCTTCTCGTGGTCTTTCATCTGGGTGCAGGGGTGCCACAGGACCTTGAGGTCGCGTTGCATCCACTGATCATTGAGGCCCATGGGCACTTCTCCTGGCTTTGCGGCTTGGTTCGACCGCGTAAGCCTAAGCAATGCCGCAGGGCAGGACAACCGCCGCTGTTCATCGGGTTGCCAGCTACGCTTGCTACCGCGTGGAAACGCTGCAGGCAAAAATGTCAGTGGCGAAAAGGACTTGATGTCACTGCGCTGGCAGGGTCGGTAGACCTGACGTATTCTTAACGCATCTCTCCCGGGGCATTTCTGCCTCTCCACGTTTCTGAAACCCCCTGACTCGGAGTTCGCCGACATGGCTGCTGCTTGGGTGCGCCTGTGCGCGTTGGTATTGATTGGTGTGTCCAGCGGCGCCGCGCTGGCAAAGGACAAGACACCTTCGGCGATCGTCGTGGGTGGCGGCCTGGCGGGCCTGACGGCCGCCTACGAGCTGCAGAACAAAGGCTGGCAGGTGACGCTGCTGGAAGCCAAGCCGGGCATGGGCGGGCGCTCTGGCCTGGCTACCAGTGAGTGGATCGGCAACGCCAAGGCGCAGCCGGTGCTCAACCAGTACCTCGACCGTTTCAAACTTGAAACACTGCCGGCACCGGAGTTCGTGCGTACCCCCGGTTACCTGATTGACGGCGAGTATTTCAGTGCCACCGACCTGGCTACCAAGCAGCCGGCCACCGCCGAGGCGCTCAAGCGTTACGAGAAAACCCTCGATGACCTGGCCCGTTCGATCGAAGACCCGCTGAACCCGCAAGCCAACAGCACGCTGTTCGCCCTCGACCAGATCAACGTCTCCACCTGGCTGGACAAGCTGCAGCTGCCGACCACCGCCCGCCAGCTGGTCAACCAGCAGATCCGTACCCGCTACGATGAGCCATCGCGCCTGTCGCTGCTGTATTTTGCCCAGCAGAACCGCGTGTATCGTGGCGTCAGCGACCGTGACCTGCGTGCCGCGCGCCTGCCCGGTGGCAGCCCGGTACTGGCCCAAGCGTTCGTCAAGCAACTGAAGACGATCAAGACCAGTTCACCCGTGACCTCCATCGTCCAGGACAAGGACGGTGTCACGGTCAAGGTCGGCAGCGTCGGCTACCAGGCGGATTACCTGGTCATGGCCGTGCCCCTGCGCGCCCTGGCCAAGATCCAGATGACCCCGGGCCTGGACAGCCAGCACCTGGCGGCGTTGAAGGGTACCAACTATGGCTGGCGCGACCAGCTGATGCTCAAGTTCAAGAAGCCAGTGTGGGAAAGCCGGGCGCGCATGTCGGGCGAAATCTTCAGTAACGCAGGCTTGGGCATGCTGTGGATCGAACCCGCGCTCAAGGGTGGCGCCAACGTGGTGATCAACCTGTCGGGCGACAACGCCCGCCTGCTGCAGGCGTTCGGTGACAAGCAGATGGTCGACCAGGTGCTGATCCGCCTGCATGCGTTCTACCCGCAGGCCCGTGGTTCGTTCACCGGCTACGAGGTCAAGCGCTACAGCACCGACGCCGGTACCGGCGGCGCCTACCTGGCCTACGGCCCGGGGCAGATCAGCAAGTACTGGCGCCTTTGGGAGCGTCCGGTGCAGCGCATCACCTTTGCCGGTGAGCATACCGACGCCCTCTACCCGGGCACTCTGGAAGGCGCCCTGCGCAGTGGCCAGCGCGCGGCCAGCCAGGTGCAGGACCTGCTGGCCGGCAAGTCGTTCGACCCGGCCAAGGCGGCACCAGTGGCGGCGGCGGCAGCTGCAGGCGCCGTGGCGGCCAAGGAGAGCAAGGGCGGGTTCTTCTCCAACATGTTCGGTGGTTCTTCCGACAAGGGCGACAAGGCTGACAAGGCCCCGGTCAAGGCCGAGCCGAAGCCGGTCGATGAGGCCAAGCAGGATAAGCCGGGCTTCTTCAAGCGCCTGTTTGGCGGGGCGGACAAGCCTGAGGTGAAGGCCGAGCCGATTGCCAAGGCCGAGGAAGTGGCGCCTGCGCCAGCCCCAGCCCCGCAAGCAGCGCCGGCCCCGGTTGCGCCAGCGCTTGTGGTCAAGGAAGCAGCGACCAAGCCTGCTGCGACCAAGGCTGCATCTGGCAAGCATGCACCGGCGCACAAACCGACCCACAAGCCTGCCGAGACCAAGAAAGCGACTGCCAAGTCCGAACCGGCCAAGAAAGCTGTAGCCAATACCCAAGCCAAGGCCGGTTGATTTATTGACAGTGCTGGCCCTTTCGCGGGTAAACCCGCTCCCACAGGGCCGGCACTGGCAACCGCTGATTACCCAACTATCGTTAATGTTTCCTTAATGGGAAGCTTACAGAATACATATCGGATTTCTCGATAAACCAAAGCAATTTTTTACGCTTTTATTCGATGCGTTACGCGTTAGTCTGTGCACAGCTTTCACGGGGAAACACGTCAACATGCAACTGCGCAATTCATCTTCTCGCTACGGCGTGGTCAGCATCGTCCTGCACTGGGGCGTGGCTCTGGCAGTCTTCGGCCTGTTCGGGCTGGGCCTGTGGATGGTCGGCCTCGACTACTACAGCCCTTGGCGCAAGGCCGGCCCGGACCTGCACAAGAGCATCGGCCTGGTGCTGCTGGCGGTGATGCTGCTGCGGGTGCTCTGGCGCTTCATCAGCCCGCCACCACCGGCACCAGCCAGCCACGGCGCATTCACCCGCCTGGCAGCCAAGTTGGGCCACCTGGCCCTGTACCTGGGGCTGTTCGCGGTAATGATCGCCGGTTACCTGATTTCCACCGCCGACGGTGTCGGCATTCCGGTGTTTGGCCTGTTCGAAGTGCCGGCACTCGTCAGCGACCTGCCCGACCAGGCAGACCTGGCAGGCGTGATCCATCTCTGGCTGGCCTGGGGCTTGGTGATTTTTGCCGTGCTGCATGGCTTGGCAGCGCTCAAGCACCATTTCATCGACCGTGACGCGACCCTGACCCGCATGCTGGGCCGCAAAGCTTGACTCTCAACCTCAATTGCAAAGGAAGGAAGTAAGGATGTTGAAAAAGACTTTTGCCGCTCTGGCGCTCGGTACCGCTCTGCTCTCCGCCGGCCAGGCCATGGCTGCCGAGTACAAGATCGACAAGGAAGGCCAGCACGCGTTCGTTGACTGGAAGATCAGCCACCTGGGCTACAGCTTCATTCACGGTACCTTCAAGGACTTCGACGGCAACTTCACCTGGGACAGTGCAAAGCCTGAAGCCAGCAAGA
This sequence comes from Pseudomonas sp. M2(2023), assembly GCF_030263955.1. Taxonomy (NCBI): domain Bacteria; kingdom Pseudomonadati; phylum Pseudomonadota; class Gammaproteobacteria; order Pseudomonadales; family Pseudomonadaceae; genus Pseudomonas; species Pseudomonas sp. M2(2023). The sequence goes on along the minus strand of NZ_CP127114.1, from coordinate 5,144,432 downwards.
TCAACGTCGACCTGAAAACCGCCAGCCTGTGGTCGAACCACGCCGAGCGTGACAAGCACATTGCCAGCGCCGACTTCCTCGACGTGAAGAAGTATCCCGAAGCCAAGTTCGTCTCCACCAGCGTCAAGCCGACTGGCGACAAGACTGCTGACGTGACTGGCGACCTGACCATGCACGGTGTGACCAAGCCGGTCACCTTCAAGGCCACTTTCAACGGTGAAGGCAAGGATCCATGGGGCGGCGAGCGCGCTGGTTTCAACGCTACCACCACGCTGAACCTGAACGACTTCGGCATCAAGGGCCCGGGCGCTACCTCGCAGACCCTGGACCTGGATATCAGTGTTGAAGGTGTGAAGCAGAAGTAATTTGCTTTAGCTGAAGTACCGAGGGGGCTGCTTCGCAGCCCTTTCGCGACACAAGGCCGCTCCCACAGGTATTGCGCAGATTTCACTTGCAGCGCAATACCTGTGGGAGCGGCCTTGTGTCGCGAAAGGGCCGCAAAGCGGCCCCCTCATACTTTTTGTCAGCCCTTGCGGGTCAACAGCGCCGGGCGCTCACCGCGCGGGCGGCTCGGCAGGTCATCCAGCTGCTCTGGCGTCGGGTAACGGTCGAGCTTGGACTCCTTGCGGATGATCACTGGCTGTTTTTCCGGCTGGCGCGGGTTGCGCACGGCCGGCTCTTGCCGTGCAGCATCGTCACGGGCCGGGCGACCACGGCCGCCACCATCACGACGGGCGCCGCCACCATTATTGGCGCGGGCCGGACGTTTCTCGCCGCCACCGCTGCTGCGCGGCTGGCCGCTATTGCGACCCTGGCCACCGGCGTTGCTGCGCTGGCCATTACCCTGGCCCTGACCTTGGCCGGCATTGGCACCCGGGCGGCGATTGCGGCCCTGGTTCTTGCCCTGGTACGGGCTGACATAGTCGGCACGGTTGCCGAAGTTGTCGATATCGTCGTCCAGGAACTCTTCCGGATCACGGTCGACAGGCACTTTCGGCGCACTGCTGTTGCTGGCCTGCTGTTGCTGCTGGCGTGGCTTCTTGTCACGCGGCTTGCGTTGCTGTTGTTGCTTGTCGCCGCTCTTTTCCTTGTCGGCCGGCTTGTCCGCAGCCTGTTGCTTGGCCTTGCCTTTATCCTTGCCCTTGTCCTTGCGGCCGCCGTTGGCGTCTTTGCCGCCGTCGCCGCGGGCCTGCTGGTTACGGCCACCACGGCCATTGTTCTGCTGGCGTTCGCGTACTTCAGGCTTTTCTGCTTCAACCTGGCTGGCGTCGAAACCCATCAGGTCGCCGTCCGGGATCTTCTGCTTGGTTACCCGCTCGATGCTCTTGAGCAGTTTCTCTTCATCCGGCGCGACCATGGAAATGGCCTCGCCCGAACGCCCGGCACGGCCGGTACGGCCGATACGGTGGACGTAGTCTTCCTCTACGTTCGGCAGCTCGAAGTTGACCACGTGCGGCAGCTGGTCGATGTCCAGGCCACGGGCGGCGATGTCGGTGGCGACCAGTACGCGCACGCTGTTGGCCTTGAAGTCGGCCAAGGCCTTGGTGCGGGCGTTCTGGCTCTTGTTGCCATGAATTGCGGCGGCGGTCAGGCCGTGCTTTTCCAGGTACTCGGCCAGGCGGTTGGCGCCGTGCTTGGTGCGGGTGAACACCAGTACCTGTTCCCAGGCACCCTGGGTGATCAGGTGCGCCAGCAGCGCGCGCTTGTGGCTGGCGGGCAGGCGGTAGACGCGCTGCTCGATACGCTCGACGGTAGTGTTCGGCGGGGTGACCTCGATACGCTCCGGGTTGTGCAGGAGCTTATCGGCGAGGTCAGTGATGTCCTTGGAGAACGTGGCCGAGAACAACAGGTTCTGGCGCTTGGCTGGCAGGCGAGCGAGGACCTTCTTGACGTCATGGATGAAGCCCATGTCGAGCATGCGGTCGGCTTCGTCCAGCACCAGGATTTCCACGTGGGCCAGGTCAACCTTGCCTTGGCCGGCCAGGTCGAGCAGGCGGCCCGTGCAGGCGACCAGCACGTCCACACCCTTGGCAATGGCCTGGATCTGCGGGTTCATGCCGACGCCGCCGAAAATGCAGGCGCTGACCAGTGGCAGGTCACGGGCATAGACCTTGAAGCTGTCATGCACCTGGGCTGCCAGTTCGCGGGTCGGGGTCAGGACCAGCACGCGAGGTTGGCGCGGGCCATGGCGCTGCGACTTGTCGGGGTGGCCGGCCGGGAACAGGCGCTCGAGGATCGGCAGGGCGAAACCGCCGGTTTTACCAGTACCTGTCTGTGCGGCGACCATCAGGTCGCGGCCTTGCAACACGGCGGGAATCGCCCGCTGTTGCACGGGGGTCGGCTGGGTATAGCCCGCAGCCTCGATAGCGCGGACAAGAGCCTCGGAGAGACCGAGGGAAGCAAAGGACATGGGCAATCCTGTTCTCGTGTGGGCTGGGCCCGTTTGGGATGTTCTGCCTGGCGCGACGGGCATCGGTGGGATGCGATCGCGTCCGGTCCAGCTGGGCTTTCACTGCACATCCGGGTAGCAGAGGGTGGACGCGAAAGTGCGTCGATGCCGATCGGGATGCCTGTTGCGAGGCCGAGCGTCCGGGCGTGAGCCGGGCGGGAAGGCCCGAGTATAACAGAGCTATCGCGCTGTGCTGCTTTCCTGCTGCTCAACGGCGTTGAGAATGTTTCCGATGTCGCCTGTGTAGCGGTTGTTGATTGCTGCATAGGCCGGTTCCAGCTTGAAGCGCCGCAGTTCCACGGCGAAGGCCTGGGCCAGTGCTTCCCGCCCCGGCTTGCGCGCCAGCGCCAGGTACTGGGGCTGGCGGCTGATCATCAAGGGCAGCTCCTCGACCTGCTTTTGGAGGCCCAGATGCCGCAGCAGGTAATGGCCGACCTTGCGGTCGGTGATTGCCAGGTCGATGCGGCCCAGCATCAGCTTGCCGAAGTTGGCTTCATGGGTAGGTGCAGCTTCGCGCCGGAAATGTACGGCTTCGTTGAAAGCGGCACCATAGGCGTAGCCGGGTGAGGTGCCGACGGTTAGGCCGGCAAGGTCATCGAGAGTCTTGACGGCATGGCGTCGAGTGCGGGCCTGGAACAGGACGAACTCTACCTCCGACATGGGCTCGGGGGCGTACACCAGGTAGTGCTGGCGCGACTCGTTCTGGAAGATATCCATGATGCCGTCGGCCAAGCCCTGCTCGATCATTGCCAGGCAGCGCTTCCACGGCAGGAACTCCCACTCCACCTCGACGCCAAGGCGCTCGAACACCCGGGTGGTGACTTCGTAGTCGATGCCGCGAGGCTGGCCGTCGTGCTGGTATGCATAGGGTGCCCAGTCGTCGGTTACCAGGCGCAGGCGCTCGCCCAAGGCCAGCGGGCTTAGGCAGGCGAGCAACAGGATCCAGAACAGTCGGGCGATGTGTGGCATGGCCGGAGATTACGCGCTCGGCCTGTTCAAGGCCAGTGAGGATGATGTTCTCCTGTGCCGGCCTCTTCGCGGGTAAACCCGCTCCCTCAAGTACAGCGCGAGCCTGCAAGCCAGCAGAGATCCTGTGGGAGCGGGTTTACCCGCGAAGAGGCCGGCACAGGTTCGCTCAAGTGTGGGATGACCTCAGCAGATGCGCCTCGATATCCTTGCGCCGCTCGCCCAGCGACAGGCGCAACCCCGGGTGGCGCAGGCACTGGCGCAGTTGCTCGGGTTCCATGTGGCCATGGCGGGCGTTGAGGTTTTCCAGGGCTTTGTCCCACCAGGCCGGCGCGCAGGCGCGGTCGAACTCATTGGGGTAGGGGTAGCAGCCATACAGCAGTTCTCGGGCGAACTGGCGCTCGTGGCTTGGCAGGGTCATGCTCAGCGCCTTGTAACCCAGGCGTTGCAGGGCCGGCGGCCGTGGCAGCTGGTCATTGACCAGGGATACGTCGGCCAGCGCCGCCTGGCTCAGCGGGTCGTGGCCGTGCTTGCGCAGCCAGGCCTGAATCTTGGCGCGGAACTGCGCCTTGCGGCTCCAGTAGTGGTGGATGACATCTGTGCATTCGGCCAATTCCAGCGTGCGGTAGGCCGCCACCGCCAGGCAGAACTCCTCGAGGGTATACGCCTCGCGAGCCAGGGGGTGGAACTCGTCCATCATGGCGATGGAGCGGTCCAGAGTGCCGGCGTCTTCGGCGGTGAGGCCGATCACCCCCGAATTGACCAGTGGCATCTGGCAATCAGCCAAGCCCCTGGACTCGAGGATGGCCAGCAGGTTCTTGTACAGCAGGCACTTCTGGTTGCTGCCGTAGCGTGCGCCGATGGCATTGCACAGCAGGCGGCCAGGGGCTACCCGGGCGAACAGCTCCAGCGGCGACTTGCGGAAGAAGGTGTCGGTGTCGATCAGCACTGCCAGCGGGTGTTGCTGCAGCACCTGGCGCAACAGCACATGCTTGCTGCGAAAGTGATAGCCGTGAGGCGCGTTCCATGCCTGGCGCGTGGCTTCGTCCAGCAGGTGTAAGGTGACCGGCAGGCCGGCATAGGGCTGCGGGTTATCGGTATAGACCTGGATGTCCATGGCTTCGCTCGCTGCCGTGCCCAGATGGGCGAGGGCGCTGACGATGCTGAAGCAGGCCTCCTGATGGTAGGTTGCCGGGCCAAAAGCCAGGTAGACGAGCTGTGGACGCAATGGCTGGAGGGGCTGCATGGCAGGCAAGACCTGTGTAACCGGAAAATGAATAAGGCTTTAGTCTATGACCAAAGCCTTAATCAAATCTTAAACAGATTTTGCAAAAAATTTCAGCGCGGCAGCTTCAGATTGTTCCAGATCGCCAGGCTCGGCTCGGCCTGGTTCAAGGTGTAGAAGTGCAGCCCCGGTGCTCCGCCTTGCAGCAGCTGTTCGCACATGCGGGTGATCACTTCTTCACCGAATGCCTGGATGCTGGCGGTGTCGTCGGCATAGGCTTCCAGCTGCTTGCGGATCCAGCGCGGGATCTCGGCGCCACAGGCGTCGGAGAAACGCGCCAGCTTGCTGTAGTTGGTGATCGGCATGATGCCGGGTACCACCGGGATGTCCACGCCCAGCTTCTGCGCGCGCTCGACGAAGTAGAAGTAGCTGTCGGCGTTGAAGAAGTACTGGGTGATGGCGCTGTCGGCACCGGCCTTGACCTTGTGCACGAAGTTGGCCAGGTCAGCCTCGAAGTTGCGGGCCTGGGGGTGCATCTCCGGGTAGGCGGCCACTTCCAGGTGGAAGTGATCGGCAGTTTCCTGGCGAATGAATTCGACCAGGTCGCTGGCGTAGCGCAGTTCGCCACTGGCCATGCCCATACCCGATGGCAGGTCGCCACGCAGGGCGACGATGCGCTTGATGCCTGCAGCCTTGTATTCGGCCAGCAGGGCACGCAGTTCGGCCTTGGTGTCGCCTACGCACGACAGGTGCGGCGCGGCAGGTATCTTCACTTCGCTTTCCAGCTGCAGCACGGTGTTCAGCGTGCGGTCGCGGGTCGAGCCACCGGCACCGTAGGTGCAGGAGAAGAAGTCCGGGTTGTAGGCGGCCAGCTGGCGGGCGACGCCCATCAGCTTTTCGTGACCGGCATCGGTCTTGGTCGGGAAGAACTCGAAACTGTAACGGCGTTCCTGGGACATCAGGCGTTCCTCTGGCAGCAAGCTTCAAGCGGCAGGCTGCAAGTAAAAGCCAGATCGGTTATGGCCGGCCTGGCTTGGGCATCGTTCAAGATCCGTGATGCTTGAGCTGCAAGCGGCAACGGCATGGTCTGCCTTTGATTGCCGCTTGAAGCTTCAAGCTGGCCGCTTAGTAGCGGTATGCGTGTGGCTTGAACGGGCCTTCGACGGTCACACCAATGTAGTCGGCCTGCTGCTTGGTCAGCTGGGTGACCACGCCACCGAAGCCGCGGACCATTTCCAGGGCCACTTCTTCGTCGAGCTTCTTCGGCAGTACTTCGACAGTCAGGCGCTCGGCTTTCTTTTCGGGCGACAGGTCGGCGAACTTCTGCTCGAACAGGAAGATCTGCGCCAGTACCTGGTTGGCGAACGAACCGTCCATGATGCGGCTTGGGTGGCCAGTGGCGTTACCCAGGTTTACCAGGCGGCCTTCGGCCAGCAGGATCAGGTAGTCGTCGTTCTGCGGGTCGAAGCTGCCAGCGCCGGTGCGGTGGATCTTGTGCACCTGCGGCTTGACCTCTTCCCAGGCCCAGTTCTTGCGCATGAAGGCGGTGTCGATCTCGTTGTCGAAGTGGCCGATGTTGCACACCACGGCACGCTTCTTCAGCGCCTTGAGCATGTTGGCGTCGCAGACGTTGACGTTACCGGTGGTGGTCACGATCAGGTCGATCTTGCCCAGCAGGGCCTTGTCGATGCTGGCTTCGGTACCGTTGTTGATACCGTCGATGAACGGCGAAACCACTTCGAAACCGTCCATGCAGGCCTGCATGGCGCAGATCGGGTCGACTTCGGTGACCTTGACGATCATGCCTTCCTGGCGCAGGGACTGGGCCGAGCCCTTGCCCACGTCACCGTAGCCGATCACCAGGGCCTGCTTGCCCGACAGCAGGTGGTCGGTACCACGCTTGATGGCGTCGTTCAGGCTGTGACGGCAGCCGTATTTGTTGTCGTTCTTGCTCTTGGTAACCGAGTCGTTCACGTTGATCGCCGGGACTTTCAGCTCGCCCTTGGCCAGCATGTCCAGCAGGCGGTGCACGCCGGTGGTGGTCTCTTCGGTCACACCGTGCACGCGCTCCAGCACTTGCGGGTATTTCTTGTGCAGCAGCTCGGTCAGGTCGCCACCGTCGTCGAGGACCATGTTGGCGTCCCATGGCTGGCCATCCTTGAGGATGGTCTGCTCCAGGCACCACTCGTACTCTTGTTCGGTTTCACCTTTCCAGGCGAACACCGGGATACCGGCGGCGGCGATGGACGCGGCGGCCTGGTCCTGGGTGGAGAAGATGTTGCAGGACGACCAGCGCACTTCGGCACCCAGGGCAACCAGGGTTTCGATCAGCACGGCGGTCTGGATGGTCATGTGGATGCAGCCCAGGATCTTCGCACCCTTGAGCGGTTGCTCGGCCAGGTACTTGCGACGCAGGCCCATCAGTGCAGGCATTTCCGATTCGGCGATGATGGTTTCGCGACGACCCCAGGCGGCCAGGGAGATGTCGGCGACTTTGTAATCGGTAAAACCAGCAGGCATGTTTGCAGCGCTCATGAGAGCCTCCATTCGTAGTGTGCGAATGGGCGCCGTTGTGCGTTAAGCGCCCGCGAGAGCGAGCAACGCCCCATCCGAGCCTGACAGGCCTAGCCTGCTGCAGCGCCCCTCGGACGGGTGGCGGGCATGGCGCCGCTGTGGGCGGCCATGTGAAACGGCGGAGATTATAGCCGCGCCCGTCGGCTTGCCCAAGGTTTTCTGTCGATTAATCGCGACGATAGTCGATGTTCAATGGAGCGACAGCGGCCGCTCTGCCATCATTGCTGCACGTTAGCCAAGCAGGTCAGGAGTACAGATGAACTTTCATACCCGCAAGTGGGTTAAACCCGAAGACCTCAACCCAAATGGCACTTTGTTCGGTGGCAGCCTGTTGCGCTGGATCGACGAAGAGGCTGCGATCTACGCCATCGTCCAGTTGGGCAACCAGCGTGTGGTGACCAAGTACATATCGGAAATCAACTTCGTCAGTGCCTCGCGTCAGGGCGACATCATCGAGCTGGGCATCACTGCCACCGAGTTCGGCCGTACCTCGATCACCCTCAAGTGCGAAGTGCGCAACAAGATCACCCGCAAGGCCATCCTCACGGTCGACAAGATGGTCTTCGTCAACCTTGGCGAGGATGGGTTGCCGGCGGCGCATGGGCGGACCGAGATCAAGTACATCCAGGACCAGTTCCCGGACAGTGCAGTCGAATAGATCTCGGTTGTCGGTGCCGGCCTCTTCGCGGGTAAACCCGCTCCCACAGGTTTTTCACCGTCCGAAAGGTAGCGCAGATCCTGTGGGAGCGGGTTTACCCGCGAAGAGGCCGGCACAATTTCTCACGGCTGAGCGCTGACCTTGCGCACCACCCGCCCGATGCTCAACCCCTGCACCAGGATTGACGACAGCACCACGATGTAGGTGATCGACAGCAGCAGGTCACGTTCTTCGCCCAGTGGCAGCGACAGTGCCAGGGCAACCGACACCCCACCGCGCAAGCCACCCCAGGTCAGCACCCGTACCGTGCCCTTGGGCACCGGGCGCCAGCGCCGCAGCAGCACGATCGCCGGGGCCACGGTCAGCAACCTCGACAGTAGCACCGCCAGCGCCAGCACGCCGCCGGCTACCATGTGCATCCAGTTGAAAGGCAGCAGCAACAGCTCCAGGCCGATCAACGCGAACAGCAAGGCGTTGAGCATGTCGTCGATCAGCTCCCAGAAGCCGTCCATGTAGCGACGGGTCATGTCGTTCATCGCCAGGTTGCGCCCCAGGTTGCCGATTATCAGCCCGGCCACCACCATGGCGATCGGCGCCGAAACGTGCAGTTCGTAGCACATTGCCGAGCCGCCGATGACCAGCGCCAGGGTCAGCATCACTTCCACCTGGTATTGCTCGACGCTCTTGATCATGCGGTAGGTGGCATAGCCGATCAGGCCGCCGAACAGCACGCCGCCGATGGCCTCGCGGGCGAACAGGATCGCCGTGTCGGTCATGCTCGGCGTCTCGCCCAGCTGGATGATGCCCAGCAACACGGTGAACACCACCACCGCAGTGCCGTCGTTGAACAGCGACTCGCCGACGATAGTGGTTTTCAGCGGTTTGGAGGCATTGGCGGTACGTAGCGCGCCAAGCACGGCAATCGGGTCGGTGGGCGAGATCAGCGCACCGAACAGCAGGCAGTAGATCAGCGGCACTTGCCAGCCGAACAGGGCGAACACCCAGTGCGACAGGTAGCCAATGACGACGGTGGCAATCAGTACGCCGACGGTGGCCAGCAGGCCGATGGGCCAGCGGTAGCTGCGCAGGTCGGAGAGGTTCACGTGCAAGGCGCCGGCGAACAGCAAAAACGCCAGCATCCAGTGCATCAGCAGGTCATTGAAGTCGATCTGGTTCATCAGACCTTCGACGCGAGCTTCCAGGCCAGGGAAGCCGATCAGGCTCAAGCCCTGCAGCATCAGGGAAAACAGCAGCGCCGTGACCATCACACCGATGGCAGGGGGCAGGCCGATGAAACGGTAATTTACATAGGTAAGGAGGGTGGTGAGGCAGATAAACGCGGCAACTAGTTCAAGCATCCCGAATCCTGTAACAGTGGCTTCCAAGTCGTAACCCGAATGGCTCGGGCAGTTCTTTGATGACCTGGCGCGGGGTTCGGGACACAGGGTTTGACCGGATTCGTTTGAAACGTTCCCATCCAGAAGGTTGTATCGCATACCCAGACTTGTGCAAAACCCGAAGGCTGGCGCGGTCTCTGTGGGAGCGGGCATGCCCGCGAACACCGGCAAAGCCGGTGCCATGCACCGAGTTGCTTTCTTCGCGGGCATGCCCGCTCCCACAACGGTCCCCTCGAGCGCTGTATATTCACAAATATAAAAAGCCACAAGGATAAGAAGGCGTGCTGGCAACTTCCCTGGTGTTGGTCGCTGCACTGCTGCATGCGACCTGGAATACCCTGATCAAATTCAGCGGCGAGCGCCTGCTGGTGATCGCCAGCATGGATACGGTGGCGTTGGCTTTCGCGGTGCTGGCGGTGCCCTTCGTCGAGGTACCGCCGACTAACATCTGGCCCTGGCTGCTGGCTTCGGCGCTGGCCGAGCAGCTGTACCGCTTCCTGTTGATCCAGGCCTACCGCGTGGGCGACCTGGGGCTGGTCTATCCTCTGATGCGCGGGCTGTCGCCGCTGGTGGTGCTGGGGCTGACCTTGGCCTTTGCCGGCGAATCGCTGAGCCAGCAGCAGATCATTGGCATCCTGCTGATCCCCTGTGGCATGGCCTGCCTATTGTGGCAGGGCGGTGGCGGTGACCGGCTGCCCTGGTCGATGCTGCCGGTGGTTGCCCTGATCGGCCTGTGCATTGGTTGCTACACCTGGTTCGACGGCCAGGCCGTGCGCTTGTGGGGCAAGCCTTGGGATTACCTGGTATGGCTGACCTTGCTCAGTGCCTGGCCCTTCCCGTTGCTGGCCAGCGTGGCGCGGCGTGCGCCGTTTGTGTTGTTCTGGCGCCTTCAGTGGCGCCTGGGGCTGGCGGTGGGGCTGTGTGTACTGCTCAGTTACGCGCTGGTGCTGTGGGCCATGCACTTGGGGTCGGTGGCCGAAGCGGCGGCGTTGCGGGAGTTGAGTGTGATTCTGGTGGTGCTGCTGGGCATGCGCTACCTGAAAGAACCTTTTGGCGGGCCGAGACTCCTAGCTTGCGGGCTGGTGTTGGCCGGCATGCTGGTAATGAAGCTTTGACCCGAAGACTGAACAAGGAGTCCTGTCCATGACTGTTGCCCTGTGGTGCATCCTGATCGCGCTGCTCTTGCCGCCACTGTGCGCGTTGATAGCCAAGGCCGGTAGTGGCCGCTTCCGACTGCGCGACAACCACGACCCGCGTGCCTTCCTGGATACCCTGTCCGGGCTGCCGCGGCGCGCGCATGCTGCCCAGCAGAACAGTTTCGAGGCCTTCCCGGCATTTGCCGCGGCGGTGCTGGTGGCGGATATCGTCGGCAATGCCGAGCAGGTGACCCAGGATGTGCTGGGGGTGATGTACATCACCAGCCGGCTGCTCTACATCATCTGTTACCTGGCTGACTGGGCCATGCTGCGATCGCTGGTGTGGTTTGCCGGGATGGCGATCATTGTGGCTTTCTTCGTGGTTTCCATCTGATACCGCGTCGCCTTCTTCGCGGGCTCGCCCGCGAAGAATCCACCGCCGATCAAGGCACTTTCGGCACCTCGGGCAGCGGCTTGCCCTTGGGCCACAGCATCCAGATCTGCCCCTGCTGCTTCATGTTCCCGGCCAGTTCCCCAGCTTCCGGCCCAGTGCCCCAGAACAGGTCGGCGCGCACCTCGCCAGTAATTGCCCCGCCGGTATCCTGGGCCCCCACCGGGCGTACCACCGGTGTACCGTCCGGGCGAGTGGTGGACAACCACAGCAAGCTGCCCAGCGGAATCACCTTGCGGTCGATGGCCACGCTGTAGCCAGCGGTCAGCGGTACGTTCAGCGAACCGCGTGGCCCTTCGTTGCTGTCCGGGCGGGTGCTGAAGAACACGTAGCTGGGGTTGCTGGCGAGCAGTTCCGGCACCCGTTGTGGGTTGGCCTGGGCCCAGGCATGAATGGCGCCCATGCTCACTTCTTCCTTCTTCAACTGGCCCTGTTCCACCAGCCAGCGCCCGATTGGCCGGTAGGGGTGGCCGTTCTGGTCGGCGTAACCCAGGCGCAGCTGGCGCCCGTCTTCCAGTTGTACCCGGCCGGAACCTTGGATCTGCAGGAACTGCAGGTCCATCGGGTCGGTCAGCCAGGCCAGCACCGGTGCCTTGACGCCGTCACGGTTGATCACCTCGGCGGTGTCGTATGGCTTGAGCACCCGGCCATCAAGGCGACCGCGCAGGCGCTTGCCCTTGAGTTCGGGGTACACGCTGGCCAGGTCGACCACGATCATGTCGTCGGGGATGCCGTAGACCGCCACGTGATTGGTTGCCGACTGGCTCAGGCTGCCAGGGTAGACCGGTTCGTAGTAACCGGTGATCAGGCCGTTGGCGTTATTTTCGGCCGAGCGCAGGCCGTATACCTGCAGGTTCTGTTGCAGGAAGGTACGCACCTGCAAGGCATTGTCGGGCACGCTGGCGGCTGCTTCGCAGGTGCTGGCCCAGACGGTGTCGCGCTTGAGCTTTTCACAGCCGTTGCGCCAGGCCTGGAAACCCGCCACCAGGTCGCTGTCGCTGACGGCAGGCAGGTCCTGCCATGTGGCATTGGCGTAGGTGGCGATGGCATGGGGCTCGGGTTTGGCGCTTTCGCCACCGTTGCAGCCGGCCAGCAGGGCCAGCGCCGGGAGTGTCCAGGCCAGATGGCGCAGGGCAGATTTCATGAGTATGTTCCTGTCATGGGTGAACACGGATATTCGCCCCTGTTTTTTATGTGGCTATTGGTCTTTCGCCGCTGGGCAGCGATACTGGCCGCCCATTTGCGTAGGCCGAAGTGACCGTGATGTTGAAGCGATTGACCGTTGTTCTGCTGGCAGCACTGGCCCTGAGTGGTTGTGACCGGGTTGACCCGAACTCCCCGCTGGGCAAGCGCAAGGTGATCTTCAAGGACATGCTCAAGACCAGCGAAGACCTGGGCGGCATGTTGCGTGGGCGGTTGCCGTTCGACGGGGTGAAGTTTGCCGACGGTGCGCTGAAGCTGGACAACCTTTCGCACCAGCCCTGGCAGCACTTCCCACAGGCGCGTGATGGTGGCGACAGTAGTGCGCGTGCCGAGGTATGGGAGCGGCAGACGCGCTTTCATGACCTGGCCCGCCAGCTGGAAGGCGTCACTGGCGAACTGGTCGATGTCACCCGGGGCCAGCCGCTGGACGCTGCGCAGTTGAAGGCGCCGATGGACAAGGTCGAAGCGGCTTGCAAGGCCTGTCATTCCGAGTTTCGTAATCATTGATGGCCTGTTGCGACCTCATCGCCGGCAAGCCTGCGATGAGGTCAGTAAAGGCAACGCAGTATTCGAATCTCTGTCAGCGATCCAGATCCTCCACCGCTTCCTGCAGTTCCTTGCGCGACTCGGCCAGCTTGTCCTTGCGCTTGTTGATCTTCTCCGAATCGCCTTTCTTCTCGGCTTTCTTCAAGTCCTTTTCCCGCTGCGCCACTTCGTGACGTGCGTCGAGCACCTTCTGCTCACGTTCCTTGCGCAGGCTGGCATCGGTGCAGTTGTCTACCCCTCGCAGTGCCTCTTCAAGCCCTGCGGCCTGTTCGTTGTTGCCGTGGTCACGGGCAATCTTCAACTGGTTCTCGATGGCGCTACGCTTGGCGGCGCAACCGGTCAGGCCGGCATCCGGCTGGGCGGCTTGTACGGCACCAGCGGCCAGGCCCAGTGTCGCGATCAGGAAAAGGGTCGAAATACGTTTCATGAAAAGCCTCCTTGAGGGGGCGGGGCAGCAAAAGTTGGGGGAAATCCTGCCTTGGTTTTGCCCATTTAGAAACCCTTGTTGGGGTTTTCCGGCTTAATCTCGGGATTTTCCTACAGGTAAATTGGTAAATAATCATTGCTCGATGCTTTGCCTGTCGATCCGGAATCCGTCGATCCCTGCCGTCGCCAGTTGCGTTGCAATGGCTTGAACCTCGGTGGTTGCAAAAAAACCAGCAAGCTGTTCTCCGCGCTTTTCGCCGATACCGGGCATGGCTTGCCATTCAAGACTCGTGCGGGCAGCCAGCTCCAGCCAGTCGCCTGTTACCTGCATCCTGGTGGGTGTAGGCGCGCCAAGCCCGCGCAGCCATTGGGCAAAGGGCCGTGAGCGAGCTTGGTCGAAACTGCCCAGCAACTGCGCAGCCGTTGTGTCACTGATACCCGCTACCTGGGCCAGGCGCTCGGCATCCAGATGCAGCCAGTCGGTCATCGAGGTCACCAGCCCGGCAGCCACCAGTCGGCGCCAGGTACCAGGGCCGGTGCGCGGCAGGGCCAGCCCCTGCTTGCCGCTGAGCCAGGTGAGGCGGGCAATGAACTGGTCCTCGCAGCCTTCGCTGATCTGCCAGCAACTGTGGGCATGATGCTGGCCGGGCGCTGGTGCGATCACCGGTTGGCGCTCGGCGGCGCGGTGCACCACTTGCTCCAGGCGTGGGATGGTCAGCCCGGCAAGGCTGACGGCCACCTGGTCACCGGGGCGGATGTCGAGCTTGCGCCAACGTGCCAGCGATCCCAGGCTCACCTGGGTGATTCGCCGGTCATCCAGGGTAACCGGCAGTACATGCAAGACTGGCGTAACCCTGCCGGTACGGCCGACGCGGAAGCGTACTTCGCGCACTTCGGCCAAGGCTTGCGTGTACGGGTGCTTCCACGCCGCGATCCAGTAGGGCGCCTTGGCCTGCCAGCGCTCGGACGGAGGCCGGACGCCTTGGCGCAACACAACGCCATCGGTGGCGAAGGGCAGGGGTGAGCGGTACCAGTACTCGCGCCAGTGCGCTGCATCGTCTGCTGTTTCTATGGCGACGCTGTAATCCTGGCTGTGCGCAAAACCCAGTTCCGCCAGCTTCGCGAGGCGTTCGGCCTGCTGCTCGGGGCCCTGCGGCCAGTCCCACACGAACAGGCCGATGCGCTCACCTTGCTCACGACCCAGCTGCTTGCGAGCCAGCAGCCCGGCTACTGTCCCTCGGGCGTTGGCGCTGCCTGCCCGGGCTTGCACATGCGCGTCCAGGCGCAGGTACAGTTCGCCCTGCAGTTGCAGGTCAATGGCCTGGGGCAGCTGCCGATTGATTTCGACGAGCAGGGGGATGTGGCGGCTCCAGTCGTGCCCCTGCACGCCGTCCCCCCGGCTGATCAACTGCACCAGCCGGCCCTGACGGTAGATGAGGGAGACCGCTACGCCATCGACCTTTGGTTGCACCCATACATCTGCCTTGCCGGCCAGCCAGCGTTCTACAGCCTGAAGGTCGGCCAGCTTGTCGACGCCGGTGTGCGGCACCGGATGCGGAATTGGCCCGCCAGCGCTGGCCAGCGGGGACGGGGTAGTCGTGATGCCAAAGCATTGCTGCAGGTGCGCCAGGTGCTGGCGGCTCTGGTCGTATAGTTCATCAGCCACCAATGCGATGCCCTGACGATGATAATGGTCGTCCCAGCGGGCAAGCGTGGCGCGCAGTCGGCTCACTTCAGCCTCGACTTGTTGCGGATTCCAGGTGGGACATGTGGCGGCACGGGCCAGGGGAGCATTCAACGTCAACAGTAGGGCGAAAAGCAGCATGAGCGGCATGGCCAGCATCCTTGCATGGCGGGTGGGAGCCCTCAGCCTAGGCAGGTAGCGTGCGGGTCGCCATGCAGCGTTTGTCAGCCCATATGTCACAAAAAAGCCCCTGCCGATTGCTCGGCAGGGGCTTTCGCCTGGCGCTGTAGGAAGCTTACAGGCCGGCAGCGTCACGCAGCGACTGGGCGCGGTCGGTACGCTCCCAGGTGAAGGTGGTGAAGGTGTCGTCGCCGACCGTCTTCTGCTGCGGGGTACGGCCGAAGTGGCCGTAGGCAGCGGTTTCCTGGTACATCGGGTGCAGCAGGTCGAGCATGGTGGTGATGGCGTAAGGACGCAGGTCGAAGCACTCGCGCACCAGCTGGATGATCTTGTCGTCGGAGACCTTGCCGGTACCGAAGGTGTTGATCGAGATGGAGGTCGGCTGGGCCACGCCGATGGCGTACGACACCTGGATCTCGCAACGCTCGGCCAGGCCGGCGGCGACGATGTTCTTGGCCACGTAGCGGCCGGCGTAGGCGGCGGAACGGTCGACCTTGGATGGGTCCTTGCCGGAGAACGCGCCACCACCATGGCGGGCCATGCCGCCGTAGGAGTCGACGATGATCTTGCGCCCGGTCAGGCCGCAGTCACCCACTGGGCCACCGATGATGAAGTTGCCGGTCGGGTTGATGTGGTACTGGGTACCCTTGTGCAGCAGTTCGGCAGGCAGGGTGTGCTTGACGATCAGCTCCATCACGGCTTCCTGCAGGTCTTTCTGCGAAACCTCAGGGTTGTGCTGGGTCGACAGCACCACGGCGTCGATACCGACCACCTTGCCATTTTCGTAACGGCAGGTGACCTGCGACTTGGCGTCCGGACGCAGCCATGGCAGCAGTTTCGATTTGCGCGCCTCGGCCTGGCGCTCGACCAGACGGTGCGAGAAGCAGATCGGCGCTGGCATCAGCACATCGGTTTCGTTGCTGGCGTAGCCGAACATCAGGCCCTGGTCACCGGCGCCCTGGTCTTCCGGGCGGGAACGGTCGACGCCCTGGGCGATGTCCACCGACTGTTTGCCGATGATGTTCATCACGGCGCAGGTGGCGCCGTCGAAACCGACGTCGGAGCTGTTGTAGCCGATGTCGATGATGACCTTGCGCACCAGCTCTTCCAGGTCGACCCAGGCGGAGGTGGTGACTTCGCCGGCGATGATGGCGACACCGGTCTTGACCAGGGTTTCGCAGGCTACGCGAGCGTATTTGTCCTGGGCGATGATGGCATCAAGGACGGCGTCCGAAATCTGGTCGGCGATCTTGTCCGGATGCCCTTCGGACACGGACTCGGAGGTGAAAAGGGAGTATTCGCTCATCTCGAAGGTTCCTGAAATTTACCGATGTTGTATGTCGCCAGCCGTCCGCTGGAAATGGCGGACCTGGATCTGGAAACCGTTACGCAAGCCCACGTACAGGCTGTCCCCGGGGGCCAGCCCGGCGGCGTTGGCCCAACGGGCCAGGTCGTCCTGTTCGAAGCCAAGCCACAGGTCGCCGCAGGCTTCGCGCGCCCACCCCTGGTCATGGCTGCACAGTTCGGTTACCAGCAGGCTGCCGCCTGCCTTCACCCGTTTGGCCAGCTGGCGCAAGGCCAGGGCCGGGTCGCTGAAATGGTGCAGCACCATGTTCAGCACAACGCAGTCGGCGGCCACATCCGTTGCACCCAGTGCATCGGCCAACTGCAGGTTCACATTGTCGAGCCCTTCGCGCTTGCACACCTGGCGCGCCAGTTCAAGCATGGTCGGGCTGTTGTCCAGGGCGGTGACCTGGGCGAAGCGCCGGGCCAGGTCGGGCAGGAAGCCACCGTCGCCGGGGCCGACCTCCAGGGCGCTGGCGGCCGGGTCGAAATTCAGTTTGTCGAGCAGCGCCAGCAGGCTTTCGCGGTACTGCGGCAGGCCGGCGATCAGGTCTTGCTGGGCGCGGAACTTCTCTTCCACGCGCAGGAAGAAGTCCTGGCTGGTGGCTGCGCGGCGTTGCTGCACCTGGGCGATACGCGCCTGCACGTCAGGCGGAAGAGTCAGGTCGTCCACCTCTTCGAGCAGCGCCGCGTGCAGCCGACCGCCCAGGCGCAGGCTGTCGGGCAAGGCGCGGCGGTAGAAGATGGCATTGCCCTCGCGGCGGGTCGCCACCAGCTCGGCCTGGGCCAGCACCTTCAGGTG
Organism: Pseudomonas sp. M2(2023); assembly: GCF_030263955.1. Taxonomy (NCBI): domain Bacteria; kingdom Pseudomonadati; phylum Pseudomonadota; class Gammaproteobacteria; order Pseudomonadales; family Pseudomonadaceae; genus Pseudomonas; species Pseudomonas sp. M2(2023). The sequence continues at coordinate 5,127,391 of NZ_CP127114.1, read as the reverse complement.
GTGGCTCATGCCCGATTGGCCCACATCGAAGATCTGCGCCAGCTCCAGCACGCCGAACGAGTCGTTGGCCAGGGCGCGCAATACGTTCAGGCGCAACTCGTCGCCACTGGCTTTGCACAGGGCAGCCAATGCTTCGCGTTGCTCGGGGATCGATTGCGCGCGGAGGTTCATGGTGCGGCAGTCTAGACAGGCATCGTTGCCCTAGCAAGGGCAATATCAAAAAGTTTTGATATTGAGTGATGAGCGGGATGGTTCGCCCGGTTTTACTCCCGAATTGAATGCCAATCGCAGGAAAATCCCCCGACTGTGACCATACGTCATTGCCCCAAGCCCCCCCAGTGGGCGAAAATGGCCGCCTTTTTTGTGACACCACCTATTCAAGCCCCCTAGGAGATCAGCGATGCCCAGCCGTCGTGAACGTGCCAACGCCATTCGTGCCCTCAGCATGGATGCCGTGCAAAAGGCCAACAGCGGCCACCCAGGTGCCCCCATGGGCATGGCGGATATCGCCGAAGTGCTTTGGCGCGACTATCTGAAGCACAACCCGAGCAACCCGAGTTTCGCCGACCGTGACCGCTTCGTGCTGTCCAACGGCCACGGTTCGATGCTGATCTACTCGCTGCTGCACCTGACCGGCTACGACGTCACCATCGATGACATCAAAGGCTTCCGCCAGCTGCACAGCCGCACCCCGGGCCACCCGGAATACGGCTACACCCCAGGCGTCGAGACCACCACCGGCCCGCTCGGCCAGGGTATCGCCAACGCCGTGGGCTTCGCCCTGGCCGAAAAGGTGCTCGCCGCCCAGTTCAACCGTGATGGCCATAACATCGTCGACCACCACACCTACGTGTTCCTCGGCGACGGCTGCATGATGGAAGGCATTTCCCATGAAGTCGCCTCGCTGGCCGGCACCCTGGGCCTGAACAAGCTGATCGCCTTCTATGACGACAACGGCATTTCCATCGACGGCGAAGTGCACGGCTGGTTCACCGACAACACCCCGGCGCGCTTCGAAGCGTATAACTGGCAGGTGATCCGCAACGTCGACGGCCATGACGCCGACGAGATCAAGACCGCCATCGAGACCGCCCGCAAGAGCGATCGCCCGACCCTGATCTGCTGCAAGACCATCATTGGTTTCGGCTCGCCAAACAAGCAGGGCAAGGAAGACTGCCACGGCGCACCGCTGGGCAACGACGAAATTGCCCTGGCTCGCAAGGAACTGAACTGGAACCACGGCCCGTTCGAAATCCCGGCCGAGATCTACGCCGAGTGGGACGCCAAGGCTGCCGGTGCCAAGGCCGAAGCCGAATGGAACCAGCGCTTCGACGCCTACGCCAAGGCCTATCCGGAGCTGGCTGCCGAGTTCAAGCGCCGAGCCGCCGGTGACCTGCCTGCCGATTTCAGCGAGAAAGCCCAGGCCTACATCAACGAAGTGGCCGCCAAGGGCGAGACCATCGCCAGCCGCAAGGCCAGCCAGAACGCCCTGAATGCCTTCGGCCCGCTGCTGCCGGAGTTCCTCGGCGGTTCGGCAGACCTGGCCGGTTCCAACCTGACCCTGTGGAAGGGTTGCAAGGGTGTCGAAGCCAACGACGCCAGCGGCAACTACGTGTTCTACGGCGTTCGCGAGTTCGGCATGACCGCCATCATGAACGGTGTTGCCCTGCACGGTGGCCTGGTGCCTTACGGCGCGACCTTCCTGATGTTCATGGAATACGCCCGCAACGCCGTGCGCATGTCGGCACTGATGAAGCAGCGCGTGATCCACGTCTATACCCACGACTCCATCGGCCTGGGCGAAGACGGCCCGACTCACCAGCCGATCGAGCAGCTGACCAGCCTGCGCAGCACGCCGAACCTGGACACCTGGCGCCCAGCCGACGCGGTGGAATCCGCCGTGTCCTGGAAAAACGCCCTGGAGCGCAAGGACGGCCCTTCGGCGCTGATCTTCTCGCGCCAGAACCTGCAGCACCAGGACCGCGACGCCCAGCAGATCGCCGACATCAGCCGCGGCGGCTACGTGCTCAAGGACTGCGCCGGCGAGCCTGAGCTGATCCTGATCGCCACCGGTTCCGAAGTGGGCCTGGCTGTTCAGGCGCACGCCAAGCTGACCGAACAAGGCCGCAAGGTGCGCGTGGTTTCCATGCCGTGCACCAGCGTGTTCGATGCCCAGGACGCTGCCTACAAGCAGTCCGTGCTGCCGCTGGAAGTAGGTGCGCGTATCGCCATCGAAGCCGCTCACGCCGACTTCTGGTACAAGTACGTCGGCCTGGAAGGTCGTATTATCGGCATGACCACCTACGGTGAGTCGGCGCCGGCCTCGGCACTGTTCGAAGAGTTCGGTTTCACCCTGGAGAACATCCTCGGTACTGCCGAAGAGCTGCTGGAAGACTGATACAAGGAAGGCGAGGGCCTCTGGCCCTCGTTCGCGGCACAAGGCCGCTCCTACAGGGTATTGCGTACGCCGTCCCCTGTAGGAGCGGCCTTGTGCCGCGAATGGGCTGCGCAGCGGCCCCGTTCAACTGCCGGAGTTCAAGAGCTACCTATGCCCCACCTGCGTCCCTACAAAGTTGCACTCAACGGTTATGGCCGTATCGGCCGCTGTGTCCTGCGCGCGCTGTTCGAGCGGGGGGCAAAGGCCGGTTTCGAGATCGTCGCGCTGAACGACCTGGCCGACCAGGCCAGCCTGGAATACCTGACACGCTTCGACTCCACCCACGGGCGTTTCCCCGGTGAGGTGAAGGTCGATGGCGACTGTCTGCATATCAATGGCGACTGCGTGAAGGTGATGCGCAGTGCCACCCCCGAAGGCATCGACTGGGCCGCCCTGGATATCGACCTGGTGCTGGAGTGCTCCGGCGCCTACCACACCCGCGCCGATGGCCAGCGCTTCCTCGACGCCGGCGCGCCTCGGGTGCTGTTCTCGCAGCCGATGGCCAGCGAGGCCGATGTCGATGCCACGGTGGTCTACGGCGTCAACCAGGCCTGCCTGACCGGCAACGAGCGCCTGGTGTCCAACGCCTCTTGCACTACCAACTGCGGCGTGCCGCTGCTGCGTGTGCTGGACCAGGCATTCGGCATCGAGTATGTGCAGATCACCACCATCCACTCGGCGATGAACGACCAGCCGGTGATCGACGCCTACCACCACGAAGACCTGCGCCGCACGCGTTCGGCCTTCCAGTCGGTGATCCCGGTATCCACTGGTCTGGCGCGTGGCATCGAGCGCCTGCTTCCGGAACTTGCCGGGCGAATCCAGGCCAAAGCGGTACGCGTACCGACCGTCAACGTCTCGTGCCTGGATATCACCCTGCAGACCGCCCGCGATACCAGTGCGGCCGAAGTCAACCGGGTGCTGCGCGAGGCGGCGCTGGAAGGCCCGCTCAAAGGCTTGCTGGCCTACACCGAGTTGCCCCACGCCAGCTGTGATTTCAACCATGACCCGCATTCGGCGATCGTCGATGCCAGCCAGACCCGTGTTTCCGGCCCCCGCCTGGTGAACCTGCTGGCCTGGTTCGACAACGAATGGGGGTTCGCCAACCGTATGCTCGACGTTGCCGAACACTATCTGCACGTCGTCCACCCAACCCGCAACAAACAGCCCTGAAGGACTGCATTCATGACCGTGTTGAAGATGACCGACCTCGACCTGCAAGGTAAGCGCGTACTGATCCGCGAAGACCTCAACGTGCCTGTGAAGGACGGTGTGGTAGCCAGCGACGCGCGTATCCTGGCAGCGCTGCCGACCATCAAGCTGGCCCTGGAGAAGGGTGCAGCGGTAATGGTCTGCTCGCACCTGGGCCGCCCGACCGAGGGTGAGTTCTCTGCCGAGAACAGCCTCAAGCCGGTCGCCGACTACCTGAGCAAGGCCCTGGGCCGCGACGTGCCGCTGGTAGCCGACTACCTGGACGGTGTCGAGGTCAAGGCTGGTGACCTGGTGCTGTTCGAGAACGTGCGTTTCAACAAGGGCGAGAAGAAGAACGCCGACGAGCTGGCGCAGAAGTACGCCGCCCTGTGCGACGTGTTCGTCATGGACGCTTTCGGTACTGCCCACCGTGCCGAAGGTTCGACCCATGGTGTTGCCAAGTTCGCCAAAGTCGCTGCTGCCGGCCCGCTGCTGGCAGCCGAACTGGATGCCCTGGGCAAGGCCCTGAAGGCCCCGGCCAAGCCGATGGCAGCCATCGTTGCCGGCTCCAAGGTCTCCACCAAGCTGGACGTGCTGAACAGCCTGAGCTCGGTCTGCGACCAGCTGATCGTTGGTGGCGGCATCGCCAACACCTTCCTGGCCGCAGCCGGCCACCCGGTAGGCAAGTCGCTGTACGAGCCTGACCTGGTCGATACCGCCAAGGCCATCGCTGCCAAGGTCAGCGTGCCTCTGCCGGTCGACGTGGTGGTTGCCAAGGAGTTCGCCGAGAGCGCCGAAGCCACCGTCAAGGCCATTGCCGACGTTGCCGCTGACGACATGATCCTGGACATCGGCCCGCAAACCGCAGCCAATTTCGCCGAGCTGCTGAAGTCGTCGAAGACCATCCTGTGGAATGGCCCGGTCGGCGTGTTCGAGTTCGACCAATTCGGTAACGGCACCAAGGTGCTGGCCAAGGCCATCGCCGACAGCGCCGCGTTCTCCATCGCAGGTGGCGGTGACACCCTGGCTGCCATCGACAAATATGGCGTTGGCGCCGATATCTCCTACATTTCTACCGGCGGTGGCGCCTTCCTCGAGTTCGTCGAGGGCAAGGTACTGCCGGCCGTGGCGATCCTGGAAGAGCGGGCCAAGGCCTGATGACGTCGGCGCTTGGCAAAGGGAGCGGCCTGATGGTCAAGCAATTGCCTGTGATGATGCTGGCTGGCCTGCTGAGCGCATGCGCCGGCAGCCCGGCCTCGGATACCGACCCGGCGCAGCCGCCAAAGGGCGGTTGCTACCAGTCCGAGTGGCAGGCCGAGACCGTGCCGGTCATCAGCAAGCGCGTGGGCCCGGAAGGCCTGGAAAAGTACGACGAAGACCACCAGCGCAAGGCGCCTGGTTGCCCTTGATCGGGTAACAGGCAACCCGAAGGCTGATTTGTGGTCTTGAGGTAGGGGCCGCTGTGCAGCCCCAAATCGAGGAAACTGAATGAAAGCGCTTTTGGCCGTGACGGCCCTGGCGACACTGGCAGGATGCTCGCTGCTGAAGCCGGCGCAACCCGCTCCGGCAGACGACTGGACCCGCTGGGTCTGCGACACTCAGGCTGAAGTGCTGTGGCGCTTCGCCGATGCGCAGCGCGATCAGGTCGATGTGCGCCTTGGTGGCGGCGACCAGGTCTACCGGCTCAAGGCCGAGCCGGGTGCCTCGGGTGTGCTGTACAGCGATGGCATGCTGGCCTTCCATACCAAGGGCGAAGAAGGCCTGGTGTACTGGGTGGCAACCAACGATCTGATTGGGCGGGGCTGCAAGGCACCGTGACTGGCCGGGCCGCGAGGGTGGCCCACACTACTTGAACAGCAACCGCCCCTGCGGCAGGCTTGCACGAAACAAACGACGCTTGTCGGGAGAGAGATACACAATGGCACTCATTAGCATGCGCCAGATGCTGGACCACGCCGCCGAGTTCGGTTACGGCGTACCAGCTTTCAACGTCAACAACCTCGAGCAGATGCGCGCCATCATGGAAGCGGCCGACAAGACCGACTCCCCGGTGATCGTCCAGGCTTCGGCCGGTGCCCGCAAATACGCCGGTGCCCCGTTCCTGCGTCACCTGATCCTGGCGGCCATCGAAGAATTCCCGCATATCCCGGTGTGCATGCACCAGGACCACGGCACCAGCCCTGACGTCTGCCAGCGCTCGATCCAGCTGGGCTTCAGCTCGGTGATGATGGACGGCTCGCTGGGTGAAGATGGCAAGACCCCGACCGACTACGAATACAACGTTCGCGTTACCCAGCAGACCGTTGCCATGGCGCACGCCTGCGGTGTTTCGGTAGAAGGCGAGCTGGGCTGCCTGGGTTCGCTGGAAACCGGCATGGCCGGTGAAGAAGACGGCATCGGCGCCGAAGGCGTGCTGGACCACAGCCAGATGCTGACCGACCCGGAAGAGGCTGCCGACTTCGTCAAGAAGACCCAGGTCGACGCCCTGGCCATCGCCATCGGTACCAGCCACGGTGCCTACAAGTTCACCAAGCCACCAACCGGTGACGTGCTGGCCATCGACCGCATCAAGGAAATCCACAAGCGCATCCCCAACACCCACCTGGTGATGCACGGTTCGTCCTCGGTGCCGCAAGAGTGGCTGGCGATCATCAACCAGTACGGCGGCGACATCAAGGAAACCTACGGTGTACCGGTCGAGGAAATCGTCGAAGGTATCAAGTACGGCGTGCGCAAGGTCAACATCGACACCGACCTGCGTCTGGCTTCCACTGGTGCCATGCGCCGCCTGATGGCGCAGAACCCGAGCGAGTTCGACCCGCGCAAGTTCTTCGGTGAAACCATCAAGGCCATGCGTGACGTGTGTATCGCTCGTTACGAAGCCTTCGGCACCGCTGGCAATGCCTCGAAGATCAAGCCGATCTCCCTGGAAGGCATGTACCAGCGCTACCTGAAAGGTGAACTGGCCGCCAAGGTCAACTGATCTTCTGGTATTAATGAAAAAGCCCGCAGCGATGCGGGTTTTTTCATTTTTGGGTGTTAGAACTTTGCCTCGGTGTAGGCCTCTTTGCCGGCATGCTTGCGAAGAGGGCGGTACATATTCCCGGCAGAGCGACCGTTAGTCGGCTACCGTAGAATTGAGGCGCTGATAGCGTTCTGATTGCATTGCGTGTTATCCGCTCAGGTCTAGAGTACTAGTGGATCCAACCGTATTTTGAAGTCGGTCACATAATAGAGAAGCAGCATGGATGGCGCTCAACCTCACCCTCAGCCACTGGATGGCAACTCGGTTCTTCTGGTGGTAGACGATTACCCCGAAAACCTCATCAGCATGCGGGCATTGCTGGCCCGTCAGGATTGGCAGGTGTTGACGGCAAACTCGGGGATGGAAGCCCTGGGTGCTTTGCTCGAGCACGATGTCGACCTGGTGCTGCTGGATGTACAGATGCCGGAGATGGACGGCTTCGAAGTCGCCCGACTGATGCGCGGCAGCCAGCGCACCCGGCTGACTCCGATCATTTTCCTCACTGCCAATGAACAGTCCGAAGCGGCCGTGCTCAAGGGCTACGCCAGTGGCGCCGTGGACTACATGTTCAAACCGTTCGACCCGCAAATTCTCAAACCCAAGGTTCAGGCCCTGCTCGACCAGCAGCGCAATCGGCGCATGCTGCAGCGCCTGACCCGTGAGCTGGAAACGGCCAGGGCGTTCAACGCGTCGATCCTGGAGAATGCTGCCGAAGGCATTCTGGTGGTGGATGCCCAAGGCATCATCAGCTTTGCCAACCCGGCCATTTCCCGTTTGTTGTCAGCGCCAGTCCAGCAGTTGCAGGGCGCCCATCTGCTCGATTTGGTGCAACTGGCCAGTGCCTGCTTGTGGAACGAGTCGGAGTTCTACCAGGCTTACCTGGGGGGGCGCATCTTCCGCGTTCACGATGCCCAACTGCGTACGCTTGGCGGGGAGCTGGTGCCGGTGGCGTTGTCCTGTGCTCCACTGCCGTCCGAGCAACAGGCCATGGTGGTCACCGTGCTGGACATGTCGGTGGTGCGCAACCTGCACCAGCAGCTGGAGTACCAGGCCGTCACCGACCCGCTTACCGGCCTGCTCAACCGCCGCGGGTTCTACCAGGCCGCCGAAGGTGCGCTGCTGCGCAACGAGCGCTCGGACAAGGCACAGGCGCTGATGTACATGGATCTGGACGGCTTCAAACGTATCAACGACTCGCTCGGCCACGACGCGGGCGACCGGGTGCTGCACTGGGTGGCCGAACAGCTCAAGGATTGCCTGGGCAGTGAAGCGCTGCTGGCGCGCATGGGCGGGGACGAGTTCACTGCACTGTTCGACAGCCTGCCTTACCCGGAGCAGGCCGGGCGCTATGCCGAGCGGTTGCTGGAACGCATTTCCATCAGCCACCAGGTGGAAGGGCTGGATGTGAGCCTTGGGGTGAGCATTGGCATCGCCACTTATCCGGATTGCGGGGCCAATGTCGAAGGCCTGCTGCGCGCGGCCGATGCGGCGATGTACGCAGCGAAGCAGGCCGGGCGCCAGCAATATCGCTTCTACGATCAGGAACTCAATGGCAGGGCACGTTCGCGGCTGATGCTCGAGGACAGCGTACGCATGGCCGTGGAGCAGCAAGACTTCACTCTGGTTTATCAACCGCAGGTCGGCTTCATCGATGGCCGCCTGCGTGGCTTCGAGGCCTTGTTGCGCTGGCAGCATCCCAGTGTCGGCGACGTACCGCCGGGGCTGTTCATCCCGTTGCTGGAAGAGGCGCGCTTGATCAACCGCCTGGCCAGCTGGATCTACCGCCAGGGCGCGGCACAGCGCCAGGCCTGGTGCCAGCGTTTCTCGGCGGACCTGGTGCTGGGTATCAGCCTGAGCCGCGCGCAGTTCGCCATGCCCAGCCTGGTCGACGAACTGCACCGGGTCATCCAGCTTTACCAGTTGGACCCGGCGCAGCTGGAAGTGGAAGTGGCGGAAACCTCGCTGATGTACAACATCGATGCGGCAGTGAAACAGATACACCGCTTGCGCGAGCTGGGTGTGCGGGTGGCGCTGGATGACTTTGGTGCCGGCGACTGTTCGTTGCGCATGTTGCGCGACCTGCCGATCGATACCCTCAAGCTCGACCGCCACCTGGTGGCGCGCTTGCCCGACTCGGTGGTGGATGCCGCGCTGGTGCGCAGCGTCATCGGCCTGTGCCTCGACTACAGCATCACGGTGATCGCCGAGGGGGTGGAAACCCCGGCTCAGGCAGCCTGGCTCAAAGCCAATGGCTGTGAGTACGTGCAGGGGTTCCTGGTGGCTTACCCGATGACCGCCACGGATGCCAGCAGCTTCCCGGCGATTTTCTCCTGGCCGGGGCCATGATTGGCTAGAATCGGCATTCGTTACACCGAATGCAGCGCCATGACCGTATTACGATATTTGCAAGCCTATCCGCCGCACCTGCAGCAGCAAGTGCGGCAGATGATCGACAGCGACCGCCTGGGCGAGTACCTGCAGCGCCGCTACCCCGACCGCCATGACGTGCAGAACGACAAGGCGTTGTACGGCTATGCCCAGGATTTGCGCCAGCAATACCTGCGCAGCGCGCCCAACCTGGACAAGGTGCTGTTCGACAATCGTCTCGACCTGACCCATCGGGCCCTGGGCCTGAATACGGCGATATCAAGGGTGCAGGGCGGCAAGCTCAAGGCGAAGAAGGAAATCCGCATTGCCTCGCTGTTCAAGGAGGCCGCGCCGCAGTTCTTGCGCATGATCGTGGTGCACGAACTGGCACACCTGCGCGAGCGCGACCACAACAAGGCGTTCTACCAGCTCTGCCAGCACATGGAGCCGGACTACCACCAACTGGAATTCGACCTGCGCGTCTACCTGACCTATCGGGAGCTGCCGGGCAACTGTTAAGGACCACGCAGCATGGAAGTGAGCAAGACCAAGAGCAGCTTCTACCGCCGTCTGTACGTGGCCTGGCTGATCGACAGCCAGACCGCGACCAGCGTTCCGGCCCTGATGGAAGCCACCGGCATGCCCCGGCGCACCGCCCAGGACACCATTGCGGCACTAGCCGACCTGGATATCGTCTGCGAGTTCGAACAGCAGGAAGGCGCGCGCAACCACGCCGGGCATTACCGCATTCATGACTGGGGGGCGATTGACAAACAGTGGATCATCCAGCACCTGCGGCAGGTTCGCGAAGTGCTGGGGTATCCCTGATCCACTGCGGGCTGCTTTGCAGCCCGGCGATCTCATCCCTTGCGCATCCCGATATGCGGAATGTCGTCCTCAAGATATTCCTCGCCCACCACAGCGAACCCATGCCGGGCATAGAATGCCTGCAAATGCGCCTGCGCCGACAGATAAACCGGCACCCCCGGCCAGCAATGCTCCGCTGCCTCCAACCCCTTGAGCAGCAAGGTATGCCCAAGCTTCAGCTCGCGCGCCGCAGGTGCAGTCACTACCCGCCCGATCACCACATCCCCTCCTTGGGATTGCGGGTCGAGCAGGCGCAGGTAGGCCACCAGCTTGTCATCCCGCCAGCCCATCAGGTGCAGGGTATCGCCGGTCAGGTCTTGGCCATCGACTTCCTGGTAGGCGCAGCGTTGCTCGACCACGAACACTTCCGTGCGTAACTGCAGAATGGCGTAGAGCTGGTCCTTGCTGAGGTCGGTGTGGTGCTTGCAAAGCCAGTCGATGGACATTGGTGCGAACTCCTTGAGTGGACCGTCGATCATCGCATGATGCACGTGCCACGGCCAAAATAGAGGCTAAATGACACTATTGGCCGCTGCCCTCGAAGACGCCTTTGTGTAATCTCATCGGCAGTGTGTGCCCTCCATTGCGAAAGGACGTGAGCATGCGGCCACTGTTTTGTGTGTTGGGATTGCTGGCAATGATGCTTGCAACACCCGCCCTGGGGCGCGAAAAGCTGCGTCTGGTGGCCGACAATTGGCCGCCGTTCACCGATGCCAGCATGCCGGGCGGTGGCCTGGCGACCAGCATCGTCACCACGGCGCTGGCCCGGGCCGGCTACACCAGTGGGGTCGAAGAGGCACCTTGGGCGCGGGCTCTGCTGGGGGTGAGCGAGGGGCGTTACGACGTGCTGATCAACGCCTGGTACAACGACTCGCGCGCCAGCATCGGGCAGTTTTCCGAAGCCTACCTGGTCAACCGCATTCGCCTGTTGCAACGCAAGGGCGAGGCGTTTCGCTACAAGCGCCAGTCAGATTTGTATCCCTACAGCATCGCTGTGGTGCGTGATTATGCCTATTCCCCCGAGTTCGACCGCGACACCCGCCTGCACAAGGTGGCGGTGCGCAACTTTCCCTCTGCGGTACGCATGCTGGCGGCGGGGCGGGTGGACCTGGCGGTGGAAGACGAGTACGTGGCCCGTTACAACTTGCAGCGCGAGCTGCCAGAGGTACGCGATGGGGTGATGCTGGTGGAGCCGCCGTTGGGAGAGAACACCCTGCATATCCTGGTCAGCCTGAAGCACCCGGAGCATGCGCGGATCGTCGAGCGGTTCGAGCAGGCGATTGCGGCGATGAAGGCGGATGGCAGCTATGCACGGCTCATGCGCCAGCATGGCTTTTGATCTATATCGCCTGTGCCGGCCTCTTCGCGGGTAAACCCGCTCCCACAGGTATCTCACAGGACTCGATATTTGTGATGTTCCTGTGGGAGCGGGTTTACCCGCGAAGAGGCCCGCACAGGCGATATGAAACTCAGGCCGGTGCACCTTCCTTGATCAAATGCGCTGCCAAGGTCCGCAGCGGCCCCAACTGCCGGCAGATCAACGCCAACTGCGTCTGTACCAGCCGCTGGTGCTCGTCCAGCTCTTCCGGCATCTGCTCCAGGGCATTGGCCAGCGCTTCTTCGGCATCACTGTGAATCGCCACCGGCAGCCGCGCGGCCAGGCCGTTGGCAATCTCGTCCAGGCTGCTGGCCAGGCTTTGCCCGGCACCTTCGATCAACTGTTCCTGCACCTCCGCCGGCAAGGCGGTGTCGCGGTGCGCACCCAGCCCCGACAGGTAGCTAAGCAAGGTATGCGACAGCACCAGGAAGCGGAAGCCGACGTCGGCCTCCTTCCGGAAATGCCCCGGCTCCATCAGCATGTTGGCCAAGGTGGTGGACAGCGCCGCGTCGGCGTTGTGGGCGTTGCGCCGGGCCAGGCGGTAGGCCAGGTCATCGCGCTTGCCGTGGGCATACTGCTGCATGATCTGCCGCAGGTACACGCTGGCGCAGGCCAGGGTATTGGCCAGCGCCTTGTTCAGCCGCCGCCCCTGCCAGTCGGGGAGGAACAGGAACACCGCAAGGATGGCGATCAGGCTACCGACCAGGGTATCGAACAGGCGCGGCAGGAACAGGCCATAGCCATCGCCGATCTGGTTGAAGCAGAACAGCACCATCAGGGTGATCGCGGCCGTGGCCAAGGTGTAGCGGGTGGTGCGGTTGACGAAGAACACCACCCCGGCGACCACGGCGAACAATGACTGGATGACCGGGTTGGGGAACAGGTCGAACAATGCCCAGCCCACCGTCAGGCCGACGGCGGTGCCGGCTATCCGCTGCACCAGCTTGCGCCGGGTCGCACCGTAGTTGGGCTGGCACACGAACAGCGTGGTGAGGATGATCCAGTAGCCCTGGGTGGGGTGGATCAGGTGCACCATGCCATAGCCGATCGACAACGCCAGGGGTAGGCGCAGGGCATGGCGGAACAGCAGCGAGGTCGGCGTCAATTGGGTGCGCAGGCGGGTCCACACGTCCTTCAGCGAGCGTGGAGAGCGGTCGAGCAGGCTGCTATCGCTGGTGTCGGCCAGGCTGTCCGGGTTGCTGGCGGCGCTGAGCAGGCGGTCGAGCGTCGCCAGGTTGGCCGCCAGCGCCCGCAGCGAGCGAAGCAGGCTACGCCAGGCCGGGTTGTTCTGCATACGCAGGTGTTCCAGCGAGGCGTTTAGGTCTTCGAGGGCCTCGGGATAACCGCTGGCCAGCACGAACGGCTGGCGCAGGCGGATCGAGCGGGCCAGTTCCTGGCAGGACGAGCCCTGCTTGCGCAGCAGGCGCTGGCAGCGGAACATCACGTCGCTGTGGAAAAAAGCCTCGGTCAGGGCGTTGTAGGGATAGTGCGAAGCACTGACCCGTTCATGGATGTCCTGGGCCAGGAAGTACAGCTTGAGGTAGCGGCTGACCTTGGAATTCGGCTGGCTGTTGCCCACCCGGTGCAGGATGATTTCCTTGGCCGCGTTGAGCGCCGCCACCACCTTGCCGTTCTGCTGGGCCAGCTCCAGGCGCCGGGCTTCGACGTCAAGGGTGCGGACGGGTTCGAACAGGCTGGCCTTGAGCTTGAGGTAGCTGCCCAGCTCGAAGAACAGCTTGGCCAGGCTCTGCTGCACCGGCTGGTTGGAAAACAGCGCCTGCCACAGCACCGACAGCAGCCCGTACCAGGCTGCGCCCGCCACCAGCAGCAGCGGTTCGTGCCAGAAATCGGTGACTTGGCCGCCGCGCTGGTCCACGCCGATCATGGTGTACACCGCAGTGATCAGGGTCGCTGAAGCGATGGCGCCATAGCGTTCGCCCAAGGCACCGAGCATCGTCAGGCCAAAGGCCGCCAAGGCCAGGGCAATGACGAATACCCACGGGTAGGGGAACAGCAGTTCGACTGCCAGTGCGGCGATGGCAAAACACACAAGGGTGACGGCCAGGGCGCTGAGGCGGCCCTGCCAGCTGTCATCGGTTTCGGCCAGGGCGCTGGCGATGATGCCGAGGAACAGCGGAATCAGCAGGGCCATTTCGTTCTGGTACCAGCACAGGGCCAGGCTGCCGGTGAGGGCGATGGTGACCCGGATGCTGTAGCTGAACTTGTCTTGACCCCACAGGCGACGCAGTGACTGACGGAACGAGCTCGATGACATGATGGCCTGCTAGGCAGTGATCAGAGAAATACCTTTCAGAGACGGTTACCGGGGCGCGAAGCGGCCCGGATTCCGACACTGAGCACGGGCCAGCAAGAAGCATTCCGTGCTGCTGAATGGATTCTACTCTACACGAACTGCGCCGCGGCGTTGGCGGAGGCCCAGGCCCACTGGAAATTGAAACCGCCCAAATGGCCAGTCACATCCAGCACTTCACCAATGAAATACAACCCAGGGCTTTTCAGCGATTCCATGGTCTTGGACGACACCTCTCGGGTATCCACGCCGCCCAGGGTCACTTCGGCAGTGCGATAGCCCTCGGTGCCGGCCGGTACCACCTGCCAGTTCGCCAGCTTCTCGGCGATCTGTGCCAGTTCCGCCGGTGTGTACTGCTTCATGGGCCGGGACTCGAACCACTGCTCGGCCAGCAGGTTGGCCAGCTTGCGGGTAAATACCTCGCCCAGCACGGTTTTCAGCTCGGTGTTGGCGCGTTCGGCCTGCATCTGTTGCAGCCAGGTCAGTGCATCACGGTCGGGCAGCAGGTTGATCTCGACCGTGTCGCCTGCTTCCCAGAACGAGGAAATCTGCAAAATCGCCGGGCCGCTGAGGCCGCGGTGGGTAAACAGCAGGTTCTCGCGGAAGCTGGTGCCGTTGCAGCTGGCGGTGCAATCCAGCGATGTACCGGACAACTCGGTGCACAGTGCCTTCAGTTGGGGCTCGGTGATGGTGAACGGCACCAGCCCGGCGCGGGTTGGCAGCAGGGTATGGCCGAACTGGCGGGCCACCTGGTAGCCGAAGCCGGTGGCACCCAGGGTCGGGATCGACAGGCCGCCGGTGGCGATCACCAGCGACTGGCAGGCGAACTGGCCGCCGCTGGTCTGCAGCAGGTAGCCCCCTTCGGTCTTCTCGATCTGCTCGATGCTGGTGTGCATGCGGATCTCGGCGCCGGCCTCATCGCATTCGGCCAGCAGCATGTCGAGGATGTCACTGGCCTTGTTGTCGCAAAACAGCTGGCCGAGTTTCTTCTCGTGGTAGGCCACGCCGTGCTTGCACACCAGCTCGATGAAGTCCCACTGGGTGTAGCGAGCCAGGGCCGACTTGCAGAAATGCGCATTCTGCGAGAGGAAGTTGCCCGGCTCGGTATACATGTTGGTGAAGTTGCAGCGGCCGCCGCCGGACATGAGGATTTTCTTGCCCGGTTTGTTGGCGTGGTCGAGCACCAGTACCCGGCGGCCACGGCGGGCGCTGAGCTGTGCGCACATCAGGCCGGCGGCGCCGGCGCCGAGGATGATCACGTCGGTGGAGTGCACGGTGTTACCTCTTCAGGATTGCTGGGGGCTGCTTTGCAGCCCTCTCGCGACACAAGGCCGCTCCTACAGGAGTTTGCGATCCCCTGTAGGAGCGGCCTTGTGTCGCGAAAGGGCCGCAAAGCGGCCCCAAAATTAGGTCAGACGATGCGGACTTTCAGGGAACGCCCCTTGATCTTGCCGCTGTTCAAGCGCTGCATGGCCTGCTTGGCGAGCGGCCGCTCAACGGCCACGAACGCCTGGAAATCGAAGATCGCAATCTTGCCCACCTGTTTGCCGGGGATGCCGGCGTCACCGGTCAGCGCCCCGAGGATGTCACCCGGGCGCAGCTTGTCCTTGCGCCCGGCGGCGATGCACAGGGTGCTCATCAGCGGCAGCAGCGGTTCGCCACCCTTGTGCTTCAGGCTGTCCAGCTGGTCCCAGCGCAGCGGGCTCTTCTGCAGGTCTTCGATGGCCTGGGCGCGGTGGCCTTCGGCCGGTGCCACCAGGCTGACCGCAATGCCTTTCTCGCCAGCACGGCCGGTGCGGCCGACACGGTGCACATGGATTTCCGCATCACGTGCCAGCTCGACGTTGATGACCATATCCAGGCCATCGATGTCCAGGCCGCGGGCGGCCACATCGGTAGCCACCAGCACCGAGCTGCTGCGGTTGGCGAACATGGTCAGCACCTGGTCGCGGTCGCGCTGCTCCAGGTCGCCATGCAGGGCCTGGGCAACGATGCCCTTGGCGGTCAGGTGGGCGACCACATCCTCGCACTGCTGCTTGGTGAAGCAGAACGCCACGCAGGACTGCGGGCGGTAGTGGCCGAGCACGCGGGTGACCGCCTCGAGGCGCTGTTGCGGGTCGATCTCGATGAAGCGCTGCTCGATCTGATTGTCGGCATGCAGGCTCTCGACCTTGACCTGTTGCGGGTTGCGCATGAAGTCGGCGGCCAGTTGCTTGATGCCGGCCGGGTAGGTGGCCGAGAACAGCAGGGTCTGGCGGCGCGACGGGGTCTTGCCGATGATGCTGGCGATGGCATCGAAGAAGCCCATGTCGAGCATGCGGTCGGCCTCGTCCAGCACCAGGGTGTTCAGCCCGTCGAGCACCAGGGTGCCCTTGTCCAGGTGCTGCTGGATGCGCCCTGGGGTGCCGACGATGATGTGTGCGCCGTGCTCCAGCGAAGCGATCTGCGGGCCCAGCGAAACGCCGCCGCACAGGGTCAGGATCTTGATGTTGTCCTCGGCGCGGGCCAGGCGGCGCAGCTCCTTGGCCACTTGGTCGGCGAGCTCGCGGGTAGGGCACAGCACCAGCGCCTGGCAACCGAAGTAGCGCGGGTTGATCGGGTTGAGCAGGCCGATGCCGAAGGCGGCGGTCTTGCCGCTGCCGGTCTTGGCCTGGGCGATCAGGTCCTGCCCCTTGAGGATGACCGGCAGGCTCTGGGCCTGGATCGGTGTCATCGAGGCATAGCCGAGGGCGTCCAGGTTGGCCAGCATGGCAGTGGACAGCGGCAAGGTGGCAAAGGCGGTGGATTCGGTGGTCACGAGGCGGGCCTGCGGTGCGAAGCGAAAAATGCCGCATAGTCTACCAGCCTCATGGCCATTCGCCCTACGACTCCATGTGTTGTTCCGGACGACGGGCACGCCTTCCGTCCGTCGGCGACAGCTGCAGGAATATCGCCGCCGCCAGCATGGCCATCACGCCGATGGTGACGAAGGTCAGCTGGAATGCACCCAAGGTGGTTTCCACACCGTCGGCGTTTCCGGCTGCGGTAAAGCCGCCGAGCAATGCCCCCGCACATGCCACGCCCAGGCTCAGGGCCAGCTGCGCGACCACCGACAGCAGGCTGTTGCCGCTGCTGGCGCTGGCGTCGTCGAGGTCGATCAGGGTCACCGTGTTCATCGCGGTGAACTGCATCGAGTTGACTGCCCCGAGCAGGCCCAGCTGAATCAGCAGCACGGCATAGGGCGTCTGCTCGTCGACCAGCCCGAGGCTGGCCAGCAGCAGGCCCAGCAGCAGGGTGTTGCCGGTGAGGATGATGCGGTAGCCAAAGCGTTCGATCAGTGGTCGGGCAATGGACTTGGCCAGCATCGCCGCAGCCGCCAGCGGGATCATGCTCATGCCGGCCTGGGCCGGCGAGTAGCCCAGCGCCACTTGCAGCAGCAACGGCACAAGGAACGGCAGCGCGCCGCTGCCCAGGCGGGCGAACAGGTTACCGAGAATACCGATGGCAAAGGTGCGCACGCGGAACAGGCTGGGTGAGAACAACGGCTCCGGGTCGCGCCCGGCGCGCAGCCAGTAGGCCGCCAGGCAGGCCATGCCGGCGAACAGCAGCAACATCACCCGCAGGTGCGGCAGGTGCAGTTCGCCCAGGCCTTCCATGGCGATGGTGATCAATACCATCGCTGCGCCAAACAGCAGGAACCCGGGGCCGTCGAACGTGGTGCGCTCGGCGCCGCGCAGGTCGGGGATGAACTTCCAAACGGCGTAGCAGCCGATCAGGCCGACCGGCAGGTTGAGCAGGAAGATCCAGTGCCAGCTCAGTATTTCCACCAACCAGCCGCCAACCGTAGGGCCCAGTAGCGGCCCGAGCAGGCCGGGGATGGTGATGAAGCTCATGATGCGCACCAGCTCGGTGCGCGGGTAGGCACGTAGGACTACCAAGCGCCCGACCGGCAGCATCAGCGCACCGCCCAGCCCTTGCACGACACGGGCAAAGATCAGGAAACCGAGGCTGTTGGCGGCGGCGCACAGCAGCGAGCCGAAGCTGAACAGCAGGATTGCGCTGAAGAAGATGCGCTTGGTGCCGAAGCGGTCGGCGATCCAGCCTGAGGCGGGGATCAGCAGGGCCACGGTGAGCATGTAGGCGATGATCACGCCCTGCATGCGCAGCGGGTCTTCTGCCAGCGACCGGGCCATGGCTGGCAGTGCGGTGTTGAGGATGGTGCCGTCCAGGGACTGCATGAAAAAGGCGATGGCCACCACCCAAGGGATCCAGCGGGCGGTGACGGGGTCCAGCGGGGTGCGTTCGGGCATGACTTCCTCGTTTGTCAGTGCCGGCCTCTTCGCGGGTGAACCCGCTCCCACAGGGATATCACCACATTAAGGGCCGTGGAGATCCTGTGGGGCCGGCTTTAGCCGCGAAAGGGCCGGTAAGTCCAGTCACAATGTCAGGGTCAGGCCTTTGACCAGTGCCCCCGGCAAATGACTCGACCCGGTACTGCGCTGTCCATAGGTACTGGTCGACAGGATCATCTCGCGCTCGCTTGTCAGGTCCTCCAGCTGGCTGCCGAGCAAGCTGTACAGGCTGTCATCGAAGCGCATGGTGCTCACCGGGCCCTGGATCTGCCCGTTCTCCACCCAGAAGGTGGCGAAGCGGGTTAGTCCGGTCATGCGTGCCGCCGGCAGGTCGGAATAGTTCAGGTACCACAGGTTGCTGATGTACAGCCCGGTACCGAGCCGCTCCAGGATTTGCTCGCTCGGCAGGCTACCTGCTGCCAGGCTCAGCGCACACGGCGACTCGTAACTATCGGCGCCATTGGCCAGCAGCTCGAACTCGGCCGCACTGCGCGCACTGATCAATCGCTGCCGGGCCTCGCCTTGCTGGATCAACGGCACATCCAGGCGCGGCGAGCCTTCATCGGAAAACGCAGGGCTCAGCGAACCGCTGACCTGCTCGGTGAAACTCACCAGCGGGCTCAGCCGCGCATCGCCGTTGTACAGGCGCTGCAGGGCACTGTTGCCAGTGGCCAGGGCCTGTGCGGAAAAACCGCCCCAGCACAGCATGCCGGCTATTTCGTCCATGGCCGCCGGGGCCAGGTAGGCGCGGTAGCTGCCAGGCTTCAGCGTGACGGCAGGGCGGCCAAGGAAACCCAGCTGTTCCCGCGCCTGGCGCAGGCGTGCGGTGAAGTCGTCGGCGCTCCACACTTGCCCGGCATAATTGGCCTTTACCGCCTCGCCGTTTTCGTGGAACAGGCTCCAGTCGAAGTTGAAGCTGTTGGCCTGGTGCCAGCCGAAGGCCCCGAACGAGCTGGCGAAGCCCCGGCAGATGGGGCCGGCGGCGTAGATGCCGACAAGGTCCAGGTCGCCGGCTTCACGCTCGAGCAAGGTCAGCACATCGCTCAGTTCGGGCAGCGGCTGCTCCTGCTGGCTGTGGCTGTGCCAGGCGCTTTCGTCCAGGCGCAAGTACGGATCGACCGCCAGCAATGGCAAGGTCTGGCGCAGTTGCTCCAGGGCCGTGAACAGACGCTGGCTATCCAGTTGCGTGTCACCACTCAAGGTCACCTGTTGCTCTGCCTGGCGGCCATCGCGGATCAACCGCAGTTGCGCGCCGGCCTGGTTCACGGTGCCGGCCTGGCGCACCTTGGCATGGTTGAAACGCACGAATTGCGACTGTTCGGCGCTGTAGCCGAGGGTGAACTGTTCGCCCGTCTGCAGGGCTTTGCGCACATCCCCGACCAGGGTTTCGAAAGCTTGTTTCATCAGGCGTCTCCTCCGAATACGTCGATCTGGCGGAACACGCAGGCCGGCGAGGCATGCCCCACCCGTACCACCTGGTTGGGTTCGCCCTTGCCGCAGTTGGGCGTGCCCAGCACCTGGAAGGTACTGCTGTCGCCGACCGCCGCCAGGTTGCGCCAGAACTGCGCGGAGATGCCACGGTAGTTGGGGTTCTTGACGATGCCCTTGAGCTCGCCGTTTTCGATCAGTTGGCCCCATTCACAGCCGAACTGGAACTTGTTGCGAGCATCATCAATGGACCAGGAACGGTTGGTGCGCATCAGGATGCCGTGCTCGATGCCCTTCACCAGCTGATCCAGGCTCTGGTCGCCCGGCTCGATGTTGAGGTTGGCCATGCGGTCGATCGGCGCACGGTTCCAGCCGCAGGCGCGGCTGTTGGCCACGCCGTCGAGGCCGGAGCGGAACTGCGACAGCGCACCACCCAGCGGGCGCAGCAGCAGGCCATCGCGGATCAGGAACTGCTTGTTGGCCTGGGTGCCGTCATCATCGAAACTGTAGCTGGCCAGCTCTTCGCCGATGGTTGGGTCGAAGGTCACGTTGAGCAGCGCGGAGCCGTACTGCAGGTGGCCGAAGTCATCGGCTTTGACGAAGCTGGTGCCTGCGTAGTTGCGTTCGTCGCCGAGAATGCGGTCCATCTCCAGCGGGTGGCCGATGGATTCGTGAATCTGCAGCATCATCTGGTCCGGCATCAACAGCAGGTCGCGCGGGCCGCTGGGGGTATTCGGTGCCTGCAGCAGCTGCAGCGCCTCGTCGGCCACCCGGCGGGCAGCGCCGATCAGGCCGCAGCGCTCGATGACCTCGAAGCCGCCCTGCTGGCCGAAGTTGTCGCGGCCCAGGCTGCGGCTCTGGCTGTCCTGGCCATCGCTGGCGGTCACGCCCAGGCCCGGGAACAGGAAGCGCTGGGCGTGGCGCAGCTCGGCGCCGGCCGAGTTTAGGTAGGTCTGCTCGACCAGGCTCAGGCCCAGGCCGGCCTGCCAGTCCACCAGGCGGCTGTCCTTGGGCACGCTGGCCGATTCGGCAGCGAGCAGGCCAAGGCAGTCGGCAAGGTTGGGCACGGGTTGGTCGAAGTTGGGCGAAATGTGGTCGTGGCGTGCGCTGGTCACCGGTTGCTCGCGCAGGTCCAGCAGGTTGTATCGGGCGATCTGCCGGGCCAGCGCCTCGGCCTGCTCCAGGGCGCGCTGCAGGCCGGCCTGGGACAGGTCGGCGGTGGCGGCATAGGCTTCCACGCCATTCACCCGCACGGTGAGCATGGCGCCCTCGTCCTGGCTGAAGAAGGGTGGTTCCGCGACGTTGCGGCGAACCGACAGCGCCTGGTGCGATTGTTTCACATGGCGCAGGGAAAACAGCTCGGCCTTACTGCGCAGCGCGGCAAAGCGCTGGCGCAGCAGGGCGCTGGTATCGAACATGTGGAAGCCTCCGTGTACACGGTGGCTCCCCCTTAGAACCACTCGTCCTGCATGGCGAGGCAAGTGTCGTCGCGCGCCTCGAGCAATGCCAGCTCATTATGGCAGCCAGGTACCTCCCAGGTCAGGAAATAACGCGCGGCCTGCAGCTTGCCGAGGTAGAAGTCGCGGTCGGCGGGTTTGCCCTTGAGCAGGCCGAGTTCGGCATGGATCGCCTGTTCCAGCCAGCGCCAACCGATCACGCAATGGCCGAAGGCCTTGAGGTAGAGGGCCGAGTTGGCCAGGGCTCCGGCGACTTTGCCCTGGGCCAGGTCACCCAGCAAGCCCAGGGTCACACCTTGCAGGCGGTTGACCAGTTGCTCCAGCGGCTGGCGCAGTGGGTCGAGGTTCGCATGGTGGCTGGCGCGCTCGCCGGTGGCAGCGATCGACCGGATCAACTGCTTGAGGCCGGCACCATTGTTCTGCGCCAGCTTGCGGCCCAGCAGGTCGAGCGACTGGATGCCCTCGGTGCCTTCATGGATCGGGTTCAGGCGGTTGTCGCGGTAATACTGTTCTACCGGGTACTCGCGGGTGTAGCCGTGGCCCCCGA
Source organism: Pseudomonas sp. M2(2023) (assembly GCF_030263955.1). Classification (NCBI taxonomy): domain Bacteria; kingdom Pseudomonadati; phylum Pseudomonadota; class Gammaproteobacteria; order Pseudomonadales; family Pseudomonadaceae; genus Pseudomonas; species Pseudomonas sp. M2(2023). Next base: position 5,106,052 of record NZ_CP127114.1, on the reverse strand, counting down.
GGATCTGGATCGCCAGTTCATTGGCCTTGAGGCAGAACGTCGAGGGCCAGGATTTGACGATCGGGGTCAGCAGGTCGAGCAGCTCCTGCGCCTGCTTGCGGGCGTTGTCGTCGCTGGCAGTCTGGGTGTCGTCGAACAGGCGCGCGGCATACAGGCCCAGGTCGAAGGCGCCCTCCACGTAGGCCTTCTGTGCCAGCAGCATGCGTTTCACATCGCTGTGCTCGATGATCGGCACTGCGGGGCTGTGCGGGTCTTTGTTGTCCGGCAACCGACCCTGCGGGCGCTGACGGGCGTATTCCAGCGAATACAGGTAGCCGGCGTAACCGAGCATCACTGCGCCCATGCCGACACCGATGCGTGCCTCGTTCATCATCTGGAACATGCAGGCCAGGCCCTGGTGCGGCTGGCCGACCAGGTAGCCGACGCACTGGCCGTTGTCGCCGAAGTTCAGCGCGGTAGAGGTAGTACCGCGCCAGCCCATCTTGTGGAACAGCCCTGCCAGCAGCACATCGTTGCGCGGGCCACGGCTGCCATCTTCGTTGACCAGGTACTTGGGTACGATGAACAGCGAGATGCCCTTCACGCCGGGCGGAGCATCCGGAAGCTTGGCCAGAACCATATGCACGATGTTTTCCGACAGCTCGTGATCACCGCCGGAGATGAAGATCTTGTTGCCCTTTAACCGGTAGCTGCCGTCACCGGCAGGTTCGGCGCGGGTGCGGATATCGGCCAGTGACGAGCCAGCGTGGGGTTCGGTCAGGGCCATGGTGCCGAAGTAGCGGCCTTCGATCATCGGCTGTAGAAACAGGCGTTTCTGTTCATCGCTGCCGAAGCTCTCGATCAGGTTGGCCGCGCCCATGGTCAGGAACGGGTAGGCCGTGGTGCCGGCGTTGGCCGCCTGGAAGTGGGCGAAGCAGGCCTGCGAGACCAGGCTCGGCAGCTGCATGCCGCCGGCTTCGAAGTCGCGGTTGGCGTTGAGGAAGCCGGCTTCGAGAAAGGCGTCGACGGCGGGTTTCACTTCGGAGATCAGTTCGGCGCGGCCATCCACGTAGCGCGGCTCGTTTTCGTCGGCCTTGCGGTTGTGCGGGGCGAAAAATTTCTCTGCGATGGTGCGGGCAATCGATAGCGCCGCGTCAAAGGTTTCGCGGTTGTGCTCGGCGAAGCGCGGGCGCTGGGTCAGGGCCTCGGCCATGAGGACTTCGTAGAGTTCAAAGGCGAGGTTGCGAGAGCTGAGTAAAGTCTCGTCCATGTCGGCAGTCCTGGGATACGGTAATTCAGCTTGATACTGTATCGGTACTGGCGACAAGGACGATTGATCGAGGTGATGATCAATATGAGTTACCGCAAATATCGCACTATGTGCCTACCTAGGAACCGAGCGTAAAAAACATCCTGCTCTGGGTAGTGAGTTTGTTTAATTTGGTGGAGCTGTCAGGGCGTGTTATCGATTTTGATCTCAGTGAGTACGTAGGGCGAAACGGTTTCATCGGTGGTGGCGATGATTTGATAAGCGTCGTTGTATGCGGTGGTCACGAGAGCTGTGTGTAATGCCTTCATGACGGTTTTGTCCCTGACGACGCAGGACCGAACATTACCTGCGGCGTTATAAAGATTGGTGCTAACCTGATCTTGCTCGGCAAAGAGGCTTATTTTTTTAACATTGAATTCGGCCATGGCGGCATTCCTTCCTGAAATGGTTCAAGGTCTTTTAGATAAGATTTGCTCTGCGCAACGTATGGCGAGCAACTTTGAGTCTCGGCTGACTTAGAGTTCAGTTCGAAAAATCACCTATCCTGATTTTTTCCAACAGTTGTGGATGGCCACTGGTCGTGATCGTGGCAAAAACCTTCAGTGGCTTGCCGGGCTGCAGCACAGACTTTGCGGTGTGAACGGCGTCCATCACGTTTGTATCCCGAACTACACAGCTTTGCAGCGGCTCGTCAGGTGAGTAAAGGTTGGTCCAGATTTCACCTGCATATTGTTCTTTGGCGAAGATCGTGATGCCGGTAACTTCTATTTCTTTTTTCATTCTTTTCTCGCTACAAGTTATTTGAAGTGGTGCGAGGCAAATGATGTCTCTTTGAGCGAGGCGGTAAAACTAGCACTTGTGCTAGGTTGAGAAACCTTAGGTGATAGAGACGAGGTTGCACTGTGCGCGGTATATTCGTCTGCCAGGAATTTATCCTTGGAAATAAAAAAGGAGAGCCGAAGCTCTCCTTTTTTCGTTAACAACCCTCAGCGTCAGCCAATGGTCATCAAGCTGGCATTACCACCGGCAGCAGCAGTGTTCACACTCACCGCCCGTTCGATCACCAGGCGCTCCAGCGCAATCTGGTGGTCGCCGCTGGACAGCCCGTGCACACCCACGATCGCCCCGGCACGCTTGGCCACCTGCTGGCATACGCCGCGCAGTTGATCCGAGTCGCCATGGTGGATCACGGCATCGAACGCCACTTCATCCTTGTTCCAGTCCGCCACCAATTTGACCTTGGTCTGCAGCTCTCGCGGCAGGCGGACACGCAGGGCTTTGCCCGGCTCGCCGTCCGCCCATACCGCCGAGCTACCAACGGCCAGCACTGCGGCAAACTGCGCCAGCAGGTCAGCTTCGTTGTCGGCCAGGCACAGCACGTGCTCACGCGGCAGGATGGTGTAGCTGTTGCGCTCGCCGGTAGGGCCTGGCAACAGGCGGGCGATGCCGCTCTGCGACTGGCTGGCGAACTGGCTGCACAGCGCAGCCAGGTCGGCCAGCTGGTTGCTCTCGGCCCATGCCTTCAGGCCGTGCAGCGGCTTGATCAGCTGTTCGTGCAGGGCGCGGTCAGGCTTGCCTTCGCCGTCCTGCTGCTGGAAGTGGCGGCCAATCGCGTCGGCCGGGCGGGTCGACAGCAGGCGGTACAGGTACAGCGGGCCGCCGGCTTTCGGGCCGGTGCCGGACAGGCCTTCACCACCGAACGGCTGCACACCCACCACTGCACCGACGATGTTGCGGTTGACGTACATGTTGCCGGCGTTGGCGGTTTCCACCACCTTGGCGATGGTCTCGTCGATGCGGGTGTGCACGCCGAGGGTCAGGCCGTAGCCGGAGTTGTTGATCTGCTCGATCAGCTGGTCCAGGTTGCGACGGTTGTAGCGCACCACGTGCAGCACCGGGCCGAAGATTTCACGCTTGAGCTCGTCAAAGCTTTCCAGCTCGATCAGGGTCGGCATGACGAAGGTGCCGCGCTTGAGCTCGGCAGCATCGGCAATGGCCACCTGGTAGACCGAGCGACCTTTCTCGCGCATGCCCTGGATGTGCTTCTCGATGCCGGCTTTGGCTTCGGCGTCGATCACCGGGCCAATGTCCACGGCCAGGCGGTCCGGGCAGCCCAGGCGACTTTCGGCCATGGCACCCTTGAGCATTTCGATCACGCGGTCGGCGGAGTCTTCCTGCAGGCACAGCACGCGCAGTGCCGAGCAACGCTGGCCGGCGCTGTCGAAGGCCGAGGACACCACATCGATCACCACCTGCTCGGTCAGTGCCGAGGAGTCGACGATCATCGCGTTCTGGCCGCCGGTTTCGGCGATCAGCGGGATCGGGCGGCCCTGGTTGTCCAGGCGGCCGGCGACGTTGCGCTGCAGCAGGCGGGCCACTTCAGTGGAACCGGTGAACATCACGCCCTTGACGCGCTCGTCACCCACCAGGCCGGCACCGACGGTTTCACCGCGGCCAGGCAGCAGCTGCAGCACGCCTTCAGGAATGCCGGCTTCCAGCAGCAGGCGCACGGCCTGGGCAGCGATCAGCGGGGTTTGCTCGGCCGGCTTGGCCAGTACGGGGTTGCCGGCGGCGAGCGCTGCGGCTACCTGGCCGGTGAAGATCGCCAGCGGGAAGTTCCACGGGCTGATGCATACCACCGGGCCCAGCGGGCGGTGGGCGTCGTTGCTGAAGTCGTTGCGTGCCTGCACCGCGTAGTAGCGCAGGAAGTCCACGGCTTCACGCACTTCGGCGATGGCGTTGGCGAAGGTCTTGCCGGCTTCGCGGATGAGCAGGCCCATCAGCGGCTGGATTTCGGCCTCCATCAGGTCGGCGGTGCGCTCCAGAATGGCGGCGCGTTCGGCCGGCGGGGTGGCCTGCCAGATCGGAGCGGCATTCAGTGCGCACTGGATGGCGTTGTCGACGTCGGCGACCGTGGCTTCCTGAACATGGCCGACCACGTCGCGGTGGTCCGCCGGGTTCAGGACCGGTGCGGCGGCGCCTTCGCTGGCAGCGCAGGCCAGCAGTGGCGTGGCTTTCCAGTCGTTGTGGGCGGTGGCCAGCATGGCGCAGGACAGCGACGCCAGGCGGTGTTCGTTGGCCATGTCGATGCCGGCCGAGTTGGCCCGCTCGCTGCCATACAATTCACGCGGCAGCGGGATGCGTGGGTGCGGCAGGCCGATGCTGCCTTCCTGGGTGCCCATGCGCTCGATGCTGGCGACCGGGTCGGCGACCAGTTCCTGGATGGAGATCGAGTGGTCGGCGATGCGGTTGACGAACGAGGTGTTGGCGCCGTTTTCCAGCAGGCGACGCACCAGGTAGGCCAGCAGCGTTTCGTGGGTGCCGACCGGTGCATAGACGCGGCACGGACGGTTCAGCTTGCCTTCGGAAATCTTGCCGACCACCTGCTCGTACAGTGGCTCGCCCATGCCGTGCAGGCACTGGAACTCGTACTGGCCCGGGTAGTAGTTCTGACCGGCAATGTGGTAGATGGCCGACAGGGTGTGGGCGTTGTGGGTGGCGAACTGCGGGTAGATGGCTTCTGGCACGGCCAGCAGCTTGCGGGCGCAGGCGACGTAGGACACGTCGGTGTACACCTTGCGGGTGTAGACCGGGTAGCCTTCCAGGCCTTCGACCTGGGCGCGCTTGATTTCGCTGTCCCAGTAGGCGCCTTTCACCAGGCGGATCATCAGGCGGTGGCGGCTGCGCTTGGCCAGGTCGATGACATAGTCGATCACATACGGGCAGCGCTTCTGGTAGGCCTGGATAACGAAGCCGATACCGTTCCAGCCGGCCAGCGAAGGCTCGAAGCACAGGCGCTCGAGCAGGTCGAGCGACAGCTCCAGGCGGTCGGCTTCTTCGGCGTCGATGTTCAGGCCGATGTCGTACTGCTTGGCCAGCAGGGTCAGCGACAGCAGGCGCGGGTACAGCTCTTCCATCACGCGCTCGTACTGGGCGCGGCTGTAGCGCGGGTGCAGTGCCGACAGCTTGATCGAGATGCCCGGGCCTTCATAGATGCCACGGCCATGAGAGGCCTTGCCGATCGAGTGGATGGCCTGCTCGTAGGACGCCAGGTACTTCTGTGCGTCGTGCTCGGTCAGTGCGGCTTCGCCGAGCATGTCGTAGGAATAGCGGAAGCCCTTGGACTCGAAGCGGCTGGCATTGGCCAGGGCTTCGGCGATGGTTTCGCCGGTGACGAACTGCTCGCCCATCAGGCGCATGGCCATGTCGACGCCCTTGCGAATCATCGGCTCGCCGCTCTTGCCGATGATGCGGGTGAGCGAGGAGGTGAGGCCGGATTCATTGTGGGTAGATACCAGCTTGCCGGTCAGCAGCAGGCCCCAGGTGGCGGCGTTGACGAACAGCGACGGGCTGTTGCCCAGGTGCGGTTGCCAGTTGCCGGTGCTGATCTTGTCGCGGATCAGCGCATCACGGGTGCCCTTGTCGGGGATGCGCAGCAGGGCTTCGGCCAGGCACATCAGTGCCACGCCTTCCTGGGACGACAGCGAGAATTCCTGCAGCAGGCCCTGAACGATGCCGGCACGGCCGCCAGCGCTCTTCTGGTTACGCAGTTTTTCGGCGATGCCGGCGGCCATCTTGTTGGTCGCTTCGGCCAGCGGGGCGCTCAGGCGCGCCTGCTCCAGCAGCATCGGTACCACTTCCTGTTCGGGGCGGCGGTAGGCGGCGGTGATCGCCGAGCGCAATACCGACTGCGGCAGGATACTCTCGGCGAACTCAAGGAAGCACTGATGGCTGTGGTCAGGTTGGACCTCACCGGCGTCGTCGGCCAGGTTGCTGGCATGGCCGTTGAGTTCGGTCAGGGTGGCACCACCCTCGAGCTTCTCCAGGTAGTTGAAGATCGCTTGCTTGATCAACCAGTGCGGGGTGCGGTCAATCGACTGCGCAGCTGCCTTGAGTCGCTCACGGGTCGGGTCATCGAGTTTGACCCCAAGGGTGGTCGTCGCCATTTCTTATCCTCGTTATTGCCACGGTTGTGGCCTAAGCTGACGCCAAGAGTAGCTGTAGGACAATTCAGGTGCAACCAGGTGCAACCCTAATTTTTTGCGGAAAAGGTGCAACTCGTCCGACAGCCATTTCCATGTCCTGAAAAGGGTGGTTTTCGGTGTGTTTTATTCTGAAAAACGGGTTTTTTGCTCCAAAAGGGAGCAAAAAATCAGATTTTTCGGAAAATGCACGGGGAGGTGCAACTTGCAAAGGAAAAATGGTTGCACCCGCTTTGCGTTGTTGCATACGATTCGCCGCCTGGGTGCAACCGCCATTGCCGCGGTTGTGCATGACATAAAAACAAACGCCAGGGCACACGCATGGGCAATCCACTAACGATCACTTTCGTGGTCTATATCGCCGCAATGGTGCTGATCGGCTTCGCCGCCTATCGCTCCACCAATAACCTTTCCGACTACATCCTCGGCGGTCGCAGCCTGGGTAGCGTGGTCACCGCGCTTTCCGCCGGCGCTTCCGACATGAGTGGCTGGCTGCTGATGGGCCTGCCGGGCGCCATCTACTTCTCCGGGTTGTCCGAAGCCTGGATTGCCATCGGCCTGACCGTCGGCGCCTACCTGAACTGGTTGTTCGTTGCTGGCCGCCTGCGCGTGCAGACCGAGCACAACGGCGATGCACTGACCCTGCCGGACTACTTCTCCAGCCGCTTCGAAGACAACAGCGGCCTGCTGCGGATCATCTCGGCCATCGTGATCCTGGTGTTCTTCACCATCTACTGCGCCTCCGGCATCGTTGCCGGTGCCCGTCTGTTCGAGAGCACCTTCGGCATGTCGTACGAAACCGCCCTGTGGGCCGGTGCTGCTGCGACCATCGCCTACACCTTCATCGGTGGTTTCCTGGCGGTGAGCTGGACCGATACCGTGCAGGCTTCGCTGATGATCTTTGCGCTGATCCTCACTCCGGTGATCGTGCTGATCTCCACTGGCGGCTTCGATACCACCTTCGCTGCCATCGATGCGGTCAACCCGGCCCACTTCGACATGTTCAAGGGCGCCACCTTCATCGGCATCATCTCGCTGATGGGCTGGGGGCTGGGCTACTTCGGTCAGCCGCACATCCTGGCGCGTTTCATGGCTGCCGACTCGGTGAAGTCGATCGCCAAAGCCCGCCGCATCTCCATGACCTGGATGATCCTGTGCCTGGTCGGTACCTGCGCCGTAGGCTTCTTCGGCATCGCCTACTTCTCGGCACATCCTGAGCTGGCAGGCCCGGTCACCGAGAACCACGAGCGTGTATTCATCGAGCTGGCCAAGATCCTGTTCAACCCATGGGTCGCCGGTGTGCTGCTGTCGGCCATCCTGGCGGCGGTGATGAGTACCCTGAGCTGCCAGCTGCTGGTGTGCTCCAGCGCCCTGACCGAAGACTTCTACAAGGCGTTCCTGCGCAAGAACGCTTCGCAGGTCGAACTGGTGTGGGTCGGCCGCCTGATGGTGCTGGCCGTCGCCCTGATCGCCATCGCCATGGCCGCCAATCCGGAAAACCGCGTGCTGGGCCTGGTAGCTTATGCGTGGGCCGGCTTCGGTGCTGCCTTTGGTCCGGTGGTGCTGATTTCGGTACTGTGGAAAGGCATGACCCGTAACGGCGCACTGGCCGGTATCGTGGTGGGCGCACTGACCGTGATCCTGTGGAAGAACTTCGACACCCTCGGGCTGTACGAAATCATTCCGGGCTTCCTGTTCGCCAGTATCGCCATCGTCGTGGTGAGCAAGCTGGGCAGCCCGTCGCAGGCAATGGTCAAGCGCTTCGAGACTGCTGATGCGGCGTATCACGCTGACAAGTAATACCCGTTGAGTCGGCGGCGCCTGCTTCGCGGGTGAACCCGCTCCTACAGGGATTGCACAGAACTCAAATTCTGTGAGGTGCCTGTGGGAGCGGGTTTACCCGCGAAGAGGTCACCGCCGATCAGCAGCCAGGCCTGACTCCGCCTGCAAGGCAAGGTAAACTTGCCACCCCCGCAGGAGTTGCCATGAACTATCGTCACGCCTTCCACGCCGGCAACCACGCCGACGTCCTCAAACATATCGTGCTGACCCGCCTCATCGCCCTGATGTCGCGCAAGGAGCAGCCGTTCGCCTATATCGATACCCATGCAGGGCTCGGCCTTTACGACCTGCAGGGCGACCAGGCAACCCGCACCGGCGAGTACCTGGAAGGTGTCGCCCGCCTGTGGAATCGCGATGACCTGCCGGCCATGGCTGACGACTATTTGCGAATCATCAAGCGTCTGAATGCCGATGGCGAGCTGCGCTACTACCCCGGTTCGCCCGAGCTGGCTCGCCGTCTGATGCGCCAGCAGGACCGCGCCCTGCTCAACGAGAAGCATCCCGAAGACGGGCCGCTGCTCAAAGAGAACATGAAGAAAGACCCGCGCGTGTTCGTGCACCTGGGTGAAGGCTGGCATGTGCCGCGGGCCTTGCTGCCGGTGCAGGAAAAGCGCGCGATCATGTTGATCGATCCGCCGTTCGAACAGGCTGACGAGCTAAAGCGCTGCACTACCGCCATGAAAGAGGCGATCGGCCGCATGCGCCAGACTGTCGCCGCCATCTGGTACCCGATCAAGGACCAGCGCTCGCTGACCCGCTTCTACCAGGACCTGACCAGCACCGGCGCACCGAAACTGCTGCGGGTCGAGTTGTATGTGCACCACCAGGACAGCCCGCAGGGGCTCAACGGCTCCGGTCTGGCCATCGCCAACCCGCCGTGGGGGTTGGAAGAAGAGCTCAAGGAGCTGCTGCCATGGCTGGCCAAAGAGCTGGCACAAACCGCCGGCAGCTTCCGCATGGACTGGCTGATCGCCGAATAAGCATTTGCCTTGGGGTATCTGTGGGGGCGGGCGTGCCCGCGAAGCAGGCGCTGCGGTGCATGGCACCGGCTTTGCCGGTGTTCGCGGGCGCGCCCGCTCCCACAGGTTAATGCAGTGCCTATCCTGATGTTTGCGTTATAATCCCGCCCTTTAGCCGCCACCCGCCCAAGAGGCCGCTGGCGCATTTCTACCGAATGAAGAGGCTAATCCCTTGGCATTGACGATTCTTGGCCTGTCCGGCGCCCTTAGCCATGACCCTTCCGCGGCCTTGTACATTGACGGCAAACTGATTGCCGCCGCCGAAGAAGAGCGCTTCGTGCGTGACAAGCATGCGAAGAACCGCATGCCCTACGAGTCGGCGAAGTTCTGCCTGGAACAGGCTGGCATCAAGCCATCCGACGTCGACGTGGTAGCCATCCCGTTCGCCCCGATCAGCCTGTTCGGCAAGGCGCGCTGGCACTATGCCAAGCGCTACTGGTACGCCCCGGATCGCGCCCTCGACGCTATACTGATGGGCAACCGACGCTACAAGCGCTACCGCAAGAAGATCGTCTGGTGCCTGGAACAACTGGGCTTCGACCCGAAAAAGGTCAAGATCGAGCCGGTCGAGCACCACCTGGCCCATGCCTCCAGTGCCTACCACTGCTCGGGCTTCAAGGAAAAAACCGCAATCCTCGGCATCGACGGTAAGGGCGAATACGCCACCACCTTCTTTGGCTACGGCGAAAACGGCAAGATCCACAAGATCAAGGAATTCTTCGACCCGGACTCGCTGGGCGGCCTGTACGGCGCAATCACCGAGTTCCTCGGCTTCGAGATGCTCGATGGCGAGTTCAAGGTCATGGGCATGGCGCCGTATGGTGACGCCAGCAAGTACGACTTCTCGCGTCTGGCCAGCTTCGAAAACGGCGAACTGGTGATCAACACCGAATACGCCAACGTCATTGGCCTGCGCCGCTATAAAGAGAAGGGCAAGGGCTTCTACTTCTCGCCGAAGCTGATCGAGTGGCTGGGCCCCAAGCGCGAAGGCGACATCGCCGACGAGCCGTACATCCATTACGCGGCCAGCATGCAGGCGCTGTTCGAAAAGATCGCCCTGCAGATGATCGACCACTACCTGGGCGACGTGCTGCGTGAAACCGGCAAGCTGGCGTTTGCCGGCGGTTGCGCGCTGAACGTCAAGCTCAACCAGAAGATCATTGCCCGCCCAGACCTGAAAGAGCTGTTCGTCCAGCCGGCTTCCGGTGACGCCGGTACCGCCGTGGGTGCTGCCGCCTACGTTTCCCACGCCCGTGGCGTACCGGTCGAGAAGATGGAACACGTCTACCTCGGCCCTTCGTACTCCAACGAAGATGTGATCGCTGCCTGTGCCCGTCACCCGAACGCGCCGAAGTGGCGCAAGCTCGACGACATGCCGCAGCGCATCGCCAAAATCATGGTCGACGGCAACCCGGTGGCCTGGTTCCAGGGCCGCATGGAATTCGGCCCTCGTGCCCTGGGCGGCCGTTCGATCATCGGTTGCCCGAGCGTGCCGGGCGTAGCCGACCGCATCAACGAGCAGATCAAGTTCCGCGAACGCTGGAGACCTTTCTGCCCGTCGATGCTCGACACCGTCGCCCCGCAAATGATCAAGGTCGACCACCCGGCGCCGTTCATGACCTTCACCTTCGAAGTGGCTGAAGAGTGGAAGACCCGCGTACCGGAAGTGGTCCACGAAGACGGCACTTCGCGTGCCCAGGTGCTCAAGCGCGAGTACAACCCGCGCTACTACGACATGATGAAGGCGCTGGAAGACCTGACAGGCAACGGCGTGTCGCTGAACACTTCGCTGAACCGTCGTGGTGAACCGATGATCTGCTCGCCGACCGATGCCCTGAACATGTTCTTCGGCTCAGACCTGCAGTACCTGATCATGGAAGACATCCTGGTTGTGAAGGACGGCGCGGCCCCGTATGACCAGCCGCTCTGAACCGCGCATCCTGCAGTTCTGCCATGGCTATGACGGGCCGTTCCTGGACTGCGCCCGTCAGTACGCCAGCCTGTTCCAGGGGCGTGGCTACCAGGTCACCACGGTGTTCCTCACCGGCGCCGCCGACCCGCTGGTAGCGGCAGGCTGCGCCTCGGACGAGGTGCTGTTCCTGGAGTTCAGCTCCAAGGCCGTGCGCGGCCTGAAACTCGGCGCCATCCGTGCATTGCGGCGGATCGCGGCCGAGCGCAATTTTGCCTTTTGCATTGCCCATCGCTTCAAACCGATCTACGTGGCGTTGCTGGGCACCGGCTTGCCGGTGATCGGCGTGCACCATGCTTTCGGTGACTACGAGCGCAAGGGGCGACGCATCTTCGCCAACCTGTTCAGCAAGCGTCTGAGCTTGCTGGGCGTGTCGGACGCAGTGCGTGACGACATGCGCCGCTGTCTGCCGCAGTGGCCGGCAGAACGTATCCAGACCTTGTATAACCGCATCGACATCGACGCCCTGCAAGCAGCCCTGGTTCCACGCGCCGAGGCCCGTCAGGCCTTGGGGCTGGACGCACAGGCGTGGATTGTCGGTAACGTCGGGCGCCTGCACCCGGACAAGGACCAGGCCACCCTGCTGCGTGGCTTTGCCGAAGCGCTACCGGGGCTGCCGGCTGGCGCCCGCCTGGCAATCATGGGCAAGGGCCGCCTGGAAGCCAGGCTCAAGGCACTGGCCGCCGAGCTGGGCATTGCCGGGCAAGTGGACTTCCTTGGCCAGGTGCCGGATGCGCGCCGTTACTTCCAGGCGTTCGATGTATTCGCCCTGAGCTCCGACCATGAGCCGTTCGGCATGGTCCTGCTCGAAGCCATGGTCGCCGGTGTGCCGGTACTGGCCACGGCCTGTGGTGGTGCCCGCGAAGTGGTCGAGGGTGTTGGCATGCTGTTCCCGCTGGGCGATGCGGGGCAATTGGCCCAGGGTCTGAAACACATGGCTGTGCTCGATGGGCAGCAACGCCAGGCCTGTGCCGAGCACATGCTGCAGCGCCTGCGTGAACGCTTTTCCGACCAGGCGGTGCGCGAAGCATTCTGGCAGCTTCCGCAAGTCCGCGCGTTGGTGGGGCAGGCCTGATGCTCAACCGTATCCAGGCCTTCCGCGAACGCGGTTGGCAAGTTATCGACGCCAAGGCCTATGCCGAGGCATGGGCCCGGTTTGGTGGCAGTGTCGCCACCCATCCTCTGGTGGTCGAGCAGCTGGCGGACCTGGCGCAGATCCCTGTGCGTTACCTGGGCTGGCACCAGGCCGGCGAGCTGAAAGCCGCCATTCCTACCTGGGGGCGCCACCTTGCGCTGTCCAAGGACGTGCTCAAGCGTGCCGGCAAAAAGGCCCTGTTCGATCTGGGCAACGCCGAGATCATCCTGCCGGCGGCGGCCGACGCCGCTGCACCGTTGCGCCATGCCGCGCGTTACCTGTCCGAACTGAACCAGGGCCGCTTCAGCGGCCTCAAGGCGCAGAAGGAACAGCTGGCCATGGCCCGCGCCCATGAAGACCTGTCGAAGAAGTTCCGCTACAACCAGCGCCGCGAACTGCGCCTGCTGGAAGAGGCGGGCGGTGTGGTGCGCCCGATCGGCGACTTCAGCGCGCAGGAAATCGCCAGCATGTACTGCGACCTGTTCCAGCGCCGCTGGGGCTTCCCTGCCACCGGCGCCGAGCGCATGGCCGAAGTGCTGGAACGCCTGCGCGAGTTGCTGATCGGCTCGGTGCTGCTGCTGGACGGCAAGCCGATTGCCATCCAGCTGGTTTACCGTGTCGAAGCGCCGGAATGGATCAGCGTCGAGTACATCAATGGTGGTGTCGACCCTGAAACCAAGGCCTTCAGCCCCGGCAGTGTGCTGAGCTTCCTCAATACCCAGGCCGCCTGGGAAGACGCCCGTGCACGCAACAAGCCGCTGCGGTTCTCGTTCGGCCGTGCCGACCGCGAGTACAAGGACCGCTGGTGCAACCCCGTACCGGTGTATCAGGCGTGAGTCGCAAGCAGCAGTTGCTCAAGCGCCACCGGCGCAACAAGCGCCTGGGCCTGTTGGCGGGCCTGGTCGCGCTGGTGGCCATAGGTGCGTTCAGCTGGTGGTGGTTGCCACTGCTGCTGTTGCCGCTGTTATGGGCGGCTCACGAGGCCTGGTTTGCCGACCACCTGTTCTACGCGCCAGGCGAGGACTACGCCTACGACTTCGGCGAGCAGACCCGGGAGGCTCCTGCCAGCCTGAGCGGCGGCTTGCTCAAGGCTGAGTGCGTGCTGCAGGGCAACGAAACCCTGGTCCTCGAGCTGCGGGTAAAAAGCAGCTGGCTGGGGCGCTTCCTGGACCCGCAGGTCGAGCTGGTGGCTGGCGAGCATGCCGACCGGCAAACCTTCGAGCGTGGCGTCGATGGCGTGCGCTTCCTCAACCTCACCGGCCTCGCCGCACCTCTGCAGGCTGGCGCGTTGCGCCTGCGTGGCCGGCATTGCCGGCTGGCGGGCCAGCCGCGCTTGTGGATAACCCCGGCGGTCGAGCTGCAACGGCGCCGGGTGATGGTGATCGCGCCGCATGCCGATGATGCCGAGCTGGCCGCTTACGGCCTTTACAGCCAGGCCGACGAAACCTGGGTAGTGACCCTGACCGCTGGTGAAATCGAGGCCGAGCACTATCAGCAGATGGGCTTGGCAAAGGCCGAGGCCGCGCGCCTGAAGGGCCGCCTGAGGGCCTGGGATAGTGTCGCCGTGCCACGCTGGGCCGGTGTGGCGGAATCGCGTTGCGTGCAGCTGGGCTACTTCTGTCTGCAACTGCCTGCCATGCAGGCTGCGCCAGACCAGCCGGCCGCTTCTCGCGAGGCCGACCTCGCCGACATTCGCGTATTCCGCCGATTCAACCCGTTCCCGCTGCCGGCCGATGGCGATGGCGCGCCGACCTGGCGCAACCTGCTCGCCGACCTGCGGGCCTTGCTGGAAATGGCCAGGCCAGAGGTGCTGGTGATGCCGCACCCGCAGCTCGACCCGCATCCCGACCACATCTGTGCCCAGGCAGCGGTGCTGGAAGCCTTGCAAGGCCTGGCCTGGCAGCCGCAAACCCTGCTGTGCTACGCCAACCACCTGCATGACAACGACCGCTGGCCGATGGGCGACAGTGGTGATGGCGTGGCCCTGCCGCCACAGCTGGACGCTGTCCAGGCCTGGGCTCCTTGCAGCCTGGTACTGGACCTTGCGACCCAGCGCGACAAGGCCATGGCCCTGGGCATGATGCACGACCTGCAGCCGCCAGCACCGTTCAAGCGCCGCCTGCGCCGCTTGTTGCAGCGCTGGTTGGCCGGGCGGCACCCGTCGCCTTACGGCGAGAACGAATTCTTTCGCAAGGCCGTGCGCCGACATGAACTGTTCTGGCGGCGTGAGCTGTAGCCGCGCCCCATGGTTGACCGCGATGGCGCAGAGCGCCCAAGGAACCCAATGAAAGTCCTATTTCTGGTGCAGAAGGAACAGCGGGCGATTCTCGACCGCCTGTACGATGGCGTCGCGGCCAACTGCGAGTGCGACTTGCGCTGGCTGACCAGCGAAGACCAGCGCAATCTGCGCCGCTATTTCAAGCGCGAAGTGCAGGTCGAGCGCTATGACCGCATTGTCTTCTTCCTGCGTTTCAAGCAGGAAATCCGTCAGGCGGCATTCATCCGTACCGTGCCGAACCTGGTCATACTCGAGCACGATGCCTACCAGAACTACATACCGTGCAAGTACACAGGCAAGTTCAGCGCCCATTACCGCAAGTTGCCCTGGGCGCGAGTGATCAGCTCAGGCTACATGGTCAGCGAGCGCCTGCGTCAGGAAGGTTTCGACGCCGTGTTCGTGCCCAAGGGCTACGACGAGCAATTGCTGGCCGACCAGGGGCGTGAGCGCGACATCGAACTGGCCTTCGTCGGCAGCACCAACAGCGTGGCCTACAGCGGCCGCAAGGCATTGCTGGACGAGTTGGGTCGGGTCGAGAACCTGGTGGTGACCCGTACCAAGTCGGGTGAAGATTACTGCAACACGCTCAACCGGATCCGCTTCTTCGTCAGTGCCGACGTTGGCATGGGCGAATACATGATCAAGAACTTCGAAGCCATGGCCTGCGGCTGTGTGTTGCTGGCGTATGACCAAGGCGAGGAAGAGAACCGCGCGCTGGGCCTGCAGGACATGCACAACGTAGTGTTCTATGACAGCATCCCGACCCTTCAGGAGAAGCTCCGCCGTTTGCGTGCGGACCCTGAACTGGCCCGGCAGATTGCAGAAAATGGCCGCCACCTGGCGGTTTCCCGTTTCAGTTTCGGGGCAGTTGGACGTAGCATCGTCGACCACATGCGCCCGGCGCTCAGGCCCCATCCGCCGTTGTCTGCATGGCAGCGGCTGCGCCTGAAGCTGGGCATCTAACATTAGAACTTTCGCGCCTACGGAGCGGGCGTTGAAAGTCGATAGTCGCAATGCGGAGGGAGTCCGGTGCGCTTTTCAAATGAGAGTGACGTCACGCTCGTCGTGACCAGTTGTGGGCGGTTCGATCTGCTCAAAGACACCCTTGAGAGTTTCGATCGCTACAATACCGCGCCCATTCGCGAAGTGTTCATCACCGAAGATTCCGGTGACGATGCCGTGCATGCCGCTGTGCCTGAGCACTGGAAACCGCACTGCAAGGTGTTCGTAAATCGGCCCAAGTTGGGGCAGTTGCCGTCTATCGACCTGGCCTACAGCCATGTCAAGACGCCCTACATCTTTCACTGCGAGGACGACTGGCACTTCTATCGCCAGGGCTTCGTCGAGGACTCTCGGGCCATCCTGGAGGCCAGCCCCGACCTTTTGCAGGTGTGGCTGCGCAGCCATGCCCATGACCTGGCCATCCACAGCCCGTACATCCACCTGGGGGATCGCCGGTTGATCGCCGGTGTGCCTTGCTACCCGCTGCTGTCCGATAAGGCCGAGTGGCAGGCATTTTCGCTCAACCCCGGGTTGCGCCGTTTGAGCGATTACCAGCGTTGCGCGCCATTTGCCGCCTATGCTGGAGAGAAGGCACTTTCCCGACGCTATGCTGAGTTAAATCTGACAGCGGTCACCTTGGAGGGTGATGCAGTATTGCACACTGGATTTGGTAATCACGTGACCTTGCCCATCGAAGTGGAACGCAAGGCCAAACGTCGTAAGCGTGATCGGATAAAGTTGGCATTGACGCTGGTGGCGGGTGCCGTGATTGGCATGGGAATCACCATTTTTGTTCAATGAAGTCGCTGTCCCACCTTACGTGAGCGGGAGAGGGCCCATGAACATCGTCAATATGATGTGGGCGGGTGGATCGCCGTACATGTCCATCCACAAGGTGCATCGGCAGATTCTGTCACATGCGGGTGCCGATGCCCGGATCAGTAATTGGCTGCTGCTGGGTAGCGGACTGTGCTGTGGGCTTGGTTCGACCCGGGAGTGGCATATGCCGTCACGGGCGCTGAAAGGGCGGCACTTCTGGCGCCTGTTGCGCCCATGGTTGCGAATGCGTTTGCGCAAGGCTCTGAAAGAGGCACAGGCTGAAGTCGTGCTGATCGACGGTGTCGGTGTGGCGCGGTTGGTGTTGCCATTGATGCATCAAGTTCCGCAAGTACGTGCCAAGGTGCTGTTCCATGGCAAGACGCGTCTGAGTGCCAGCGATGTTCGCCTGCTGCGTATGTTTCCGGTCGAGCGGCTGAGTATTGCCGCCGTTTCACAGACACTTGCCACGTCACTCGAACACGACCTGGGCAGGCCGGTGCAGACCTTGCGCATGGCCCTTGACCCGCTGGCTTTCGCCGAACCGTTGTTGAGCAGGGATGCGGCCAGGCAAGCCCTGCAGCTGCCACAGGTAACAGGGGTGATGCTGGGCGCGGTCGGGCGACTGGTGGAAAGCAAAGGTTTCGAGATGCTGATCGAGGCGTTCGCCAAGGCCTGTGTGCGGCAGTCGGACCTGCAGTTGGCAATCATCGGCGAAGGCCCTCTACGTGAGGTGCTGCAAGCCCGTATCGACGCGCTGGGCCTGGCCGGGCGCGTTCACCTGAGTGGTCACCGCGATGACCTGCAGCGACTGTATCGGGCATTCGACTGGCTATTGGTGCCTTCACGTTCTGAAGGCCTTGGGCTGGTGGTGCAGGAGGCGGTCATGGCCGACGTGCCGGTGGTATGCAGCGACCTGCAGGTGTTCCGCGAGCAGTTGCAGGACACCGGTGGCTACCTGCCCGTTGCCGATGAAAATGCCTGGGCCGAGGCGATCGAGCGTTGCTCGGTTATCGGTGCCCCGGCGGTAGCAGCCCGGCAGCGCCAGGCGCTGGCCCCGGAGCAGGCCTGGCAGGCGTTCTGCAACGGCTCGCAGAGCCTTTTGCGCAGCTGACGCTCAGCGCGCGAGCAAAGCTGCCTCGAAGGCGGCAAGGGGGAAGCGGTCGCCCAGGTTCTCCCGCTCGATATAGCGCACCATATGCTGCACATTGCGCCGAATCATGCGCGCCGACAGTGGTGGGCGCAGGAAGCGCATGTCGGCCACGTCGATCAGGCCCAACTGCTGGTCGGGTGTGACCACTACATTACCCAGGTGCAACGAGCGGAAATACACGCCGCTGCGGTGCAGCTGGCGGATCAGTTCGATCAGGCGTGGCAGATAGGTATCCCAGCTGAAACCCTCATCGCGCGACATCTGCAGCAAGGTACGCCCAGGCAGCGGGCGGTACAGTACGGCAGTTCGTCCCGGTAGCTCGAGCTTATGCTGGCTGATCACCTCCAGAGTGGGGATGCCCAGTTGTGCAAGGCGCGCGGCGTTGTCGACAAAGCGCTGCGAGTACGGGCGCAGCAGTGCAGATGAAATCAGCCGCTTCCTACGAAAAACCTTGAGGAAATTACCATCCGCGAGCAGGTAGACTTTGGCGCCATGGCTATCTGCCTCAAGCACCTGTGCGCCTTGTGTCAGCTGATCGAAGTCGACCTGGGGGAGCCGGGAGCATTGCATGAATAGAGCCTTGTCGTCGGGCGAACAGAATGACCGGCAATAATGCCGAAAATAATGTTGTAGCACCATTGGATGGTGCTTTGATTCATCGGGGGAAAGGATGTTGTATCAAAAAAGCTGGGCGCGAGCCTGGTTGGGATTTGGTCTGCTCTGGTTCCTGGCTGCGATTGCCCTGGCACCGAGCAACAAGGTCTATCAGCAAGGGCTGGTGCTGTTCCTGTGGTTGCCGACCCTGGTAATGGCGTGGTCCGCAAGGCACGTAATAATGCAGGCCTGGCGGCGTCAGCCGGCCTTGTGGGGAAGTGTGTTGCTGTTGCTGGTATGGAGTGGGCTCAGCCTGGTCTGGTCGGCCGCAGAAAACCCGGGGCGCGAGGCCAAGCGCCTGCTCTACATCCTGGTATTCCTGCTGGCGTTCCCGCTGCTGGGCCAGCTTGGCCAAGCCCGCGTTCGTCAGCTGTTGCAGGCCGGCAGCGCCTTGCTGGCCGTTGCCGCATTGATCTCGGTAATCCATTTCTACGGCGTGCTGGGCATGCCATTGCTGGCCCGGCTGGAGGGCATCGGCGAGATATCGCACCCGATCCTGGGCGCCTATGTCATCGGTTCGGCCGTGCTCTTCCTGCTTTACGAGCCGCCGCGGCAACGTGGCCTGCAGTTGCTGTGGCTGGTAGCGCTGGTGTGCCTGGGGTTGTTTGTCATGCTCAGCCAGAGCCGTGGGGCAGTACTGGCCCTGGTGCTCACCGTGATCCTGGCCCCGTTGTGGTTCCGTGACCGCCACAGCCGGGTTTTTGCCGTGCTGGCGGCCATTGCCACCGGCCTGGCCTTCTATCTCGTTTACGACCTTATCGCCCAGCGCGGTTCGTCCTACCGGCCGGAAATCTTCCATGCCGTGGCCGACATGATTGCCGCACATCCCTGGACCGGCCTTGGCCTGGGCGCTGCCTACGACGTGAATGCAGTGGGCATGCACTTCGACCATACCCACAACATGTTCACCCACGTCGCAGTGGAGATGGGCCTGCCCGGCATGCTGCTGTGGGTCATGGTGTGGCTGTACACCCTGGGCGAAATCGTCCGCGCACGTGGCACATTGTTCGGCAAGATCCTGCTCGGTTTCTGGGTGTACTCCACCCTGGCCATGCAGTTCGATGCCGCCAGCCTCACTGGTACACCACGTGCCGAATGGTTCATCAGCTGGCTGCCCGTGGGCCTGGCCATGTTGCTGCCATGGGGGAGTGCCGAAAATGATGCCTGTGGTAAAATTTCCGGTTCAACCTGAACAGCGAGCTTGATAATGGCCGAAACACCGCGACCGGCGGAACACACCTCCAGCCTGAAGATCTACTTCCGGCTGCTGAGCTATGTGAAACCCTATGTCGGCATTTTCCTGCTGAGCATCATCGGTTTCGTGATCTTTGCCTCGACCCAGCCGATGCTGGCCGGGATCCTGAAGTATTTCGTAGATGGGTTGAGCAACCCCGAAGCGGTGTTGTTCCCAAACGTCCCTTACCTGCGCGACCTGCAACTGCTGCAGGCGGTGCCGCTGCTGATTATCCTGATCGCCGCGTGGCAGGGCCTGGGCTCGTTCCTCGGCAACTACTTCCTGGCCAAGGTTTCCCTGTGCCTGGTGCACGACCTGCGTGTGGAACTGTTCAACAAGCTGCTGGTGCTGCCTAACCGCTACTTCGACAACCACAACTCCGGGCACCTGATCTCGCGCATCACCTTCAACGTGACCATGGTCACTGGTGCTGCGACCGATGCGATCAAGGTGGTGATCCGCGAAGGCCTGACCGTGGTGTTCCTGTTTGGTTACCTGCTGTGGATGAACTGGCACCTGACCCTCGTTATGGTCGCCATCCTGCCGGTAATCGCGGTGATGGTCAGCGTCGCCAGCAAGAAATTCCGCAAGCAGAGCAAAAAAATCCAGGTAGCCATGGGCGACGTCACCCATGTCGCCTCGGAAACCATCCAGGGCTACCGCGTGGTGCGCAGCTTCGGCGGCGAGGCCTACGAGGAGCAGCGTTTCGGCAAGGCCAGCCAGAGCAATACCGACAAGCAGTTGCACATGACCAAGACCGGCTCGCTGTACACGCCGATGCTGCAGCTGGTGATCTACACCGCCATGGCCGCGCTGATGTTCCTGGTGCTGTTCCTGCGCGGTGATTCCACTGCCGGTGATCTGGTGGCTTACATCACTGCCGCCGGCCTGTTGCCCAAGCCGATACGTCAGCTTTCGGAAGTCAGCTCGACCATCCAGAAGGGCCTGGCCGGCGCCGAAAGCATCTTCGAGCAACTGGATGAAGAGCCTGAAGTGGATACCGGTACCGTCGAGAAGGAGCGGGTGGAAGGGCGCCTGGAAGTGCGGAACCTCAGCTTCACCTACCCGGGTACCGAGCGTGAGGTGCTGAGCGATATCAGCTTCGTAGCCGAGCCAGGGCAGATGATTGCACTGGTCGGCCGCTCCGGCAGTGGCAAGTCTACGCTTGCAGCGCTGATACCGCGCTTCTATCACCACGACCAGGGGCAGATCCTGCTCGATGGCGTGGAGATCGAGAACTATCGCCTGCGCAACCTGCGTCGCCACGTTTCGCAGGTGACCCAGCATGTCACCCTGTTCAACGATACCGTGGCCAACAACATCGCCTATGGCGACCTGGCCGGCGCCCCGCGCGCCGACATCGAAGCCGCTGCGGCCGATGCCTATGCCAAGGAGTTCGTCGACCGGCTGCCGAAAGGCTTCGATACCGAAGTGGGTGAGAACGGCGTACTGCTCTCCGGCGGCCAGCGCCAGCGTCTGGCGATTGCCAGGGCACTGCTGAAGAATGCGCCGCTGCTGATCCTCGACGAAGCCACTTCGGCGCTGGATACCGAGTCCGAGCGGCATATCCAGGCTGCCCTGGACCATGTGATGCAGGGCCGTACCACGCTGGTTATCGCCCACCGTCTGTCGACCATCGAGAAAGCTGACCAGATCCTGGTCATGGACCAGGGGCGCCTGGTCGAGCGCGGCACCCATGCCGAGCTGCTTGCGGCCAATGGCCATTATGCCCGCCTGCATGCCATGGGTCTGGATGAGCCGGCCAAGGCCGATATCACCTGAACCCTCGCTGATCGGGGCCATCGCGGCCCCGATTGTCACGGGAATTTTCCTGGGGTGATCTGGCCATAAAGCCGTCGTCTACCCTGTGCTAATATCCTGTCCCTGTTCATTATTTCCATATGGGTTGCCCATGAAGTTGTCCATGCCGCGTTTCGATCAAGCCCCGGTACTGGTGGTCGGCGATGTCATGCTCGACCGCTACTGGCATGGCGGTACTTCACGTATCTCGCCTGAAGCGCCAGTCCCGGTGGTCAAGGTCGATCAGATCGAGGATCGCCCCGGCGGCGCGGCCAACGTTGCCTTGAACATCGCCGCCCTGGGTGCACCGGCTTCGCTGATTGGCGTCACCGGCCAGGATGAGGCCGCCGACAGCCTGGCCAACAGCCTGCAAGCTGCAGGCGTGCGCTCGGTGTTCCAGCGCATCGCGCACCAGCCGACCATCGTCAAGCTGCGGGTAATGAGCCGTCACCAGCAGTTGCTGCGCATCGATTTCGAAGAGCCATTCGCTACCGACCCGCTGTCGCTGGGTGCGGAGGTCGACAGCCTGCTCGAGGGCGTCAAGGTGCTGGTCCTGTCCGACTACGGCAAGGGCGCACTGAAAAACCACCAGAGCCTGATCCAGGCCGCGCGGGCCAAGGGCATTCCGGTGCTGGCCGACCCCAAGGGCAAGGATTTTTCCATCTACCGTGGCGCCAGCCTGATCACTCCCAACCTCAGCGAGTTCGAGACCATCGTCGGCCGTTGCGCCGATGAGGCCGAGCTGGTAGCCAAGGGCTTGCAGCTGCTGCAGGACCTGGACCTGGGCGCCTTGCTGGTGACACGTGGCGAGCACGGCATGACCCTGCTGCGCAGCGGCCAGCCGGCCCTGCACCTACCGGCGCGGGCGCGTGAAGTGTTCGATGTGACCGGTGCCGGTGATACCGTCATCTCCACACTCGCCGCGGCCATCGCTGCCGGCGAGGACCTGCCCCACGCGGTGGCCCTGGCCAATTTGGCAGCGGGCATCGTGGTCGGCAAGCTGGGTACGGCTGCGATCAGCGCCCCCGAGCTGCGCCGGGCGATCCAGCGTGAGGAAGGCTCCGAGCGGGGCGTGCTGGGCCTGGAGCAACTGCTGCTGGCCATTGATGACGCGCGAGCGCACAAAGAGAAGATCGTCTTCACCAACGGCTGCTTCGACATCCTGCATGCCGGGCATGTCACCTACCTGGAGCAGGCGCGGGCCCAGGGCGATCGCCTGATCGTCGCGGTCAACGACGATGCCTCGGTCAGCCGCTTGAAAGGGCCGGGCCGGCCGATCAACAGCGTCGACCGGCGCATGGCCGTACTGGCCGGGCTGGGGGCGGTGGACTGGGTCATCAGCTTCCCCGAGGGTACGCCGGAGAACCTGCTGAGCCAGGTCAAGCCGGACGTGCTGGTCAAGGGTGGCGACTATGGCATCGACCAGGTGGTGGGTGCCGATATCGTCAAGGCCTATGGCGGTACCGTGAAGGTGCTGGGGCTGGTCGAGAACAGCTCGACCACGGCGATTGTCGAGAAGATTCGCAAGAACTGATGCTTTGGGGCTGCTGTGCAGCCCTTCGCGGGCGTGCCCGCTCCCACAAGTACGGCGCAGGCTTGAGGATTACACCGCTCCTGTGGGAGCGGGCATGCCCGCGAAGGGCCGCCTGGCGGCCCCAATCATCATTTATGCAGCGAAGTACGCGCCCGCTCCAGCAGCGCTAGCGCCTTGTCGCCAAACCGCTGCAGGTGCGATGCCCGCACCGGCTTGTTCTCCACCAACCCCTGCTGCTTCACCCAATCCTTCCAGCGCACCCGCTCGTCCGTGACCACCCAGCCTTCCTGCCGGGCAAAACTTTCGGCCAGGTACAGCCCGCGCGTGCTCGCCGGCACCAGTTCGTCCTTCTTCACGGTATACAGCTCAGCCAGTGGCTGGCCGTCCTTCAATGGCATCAGGTACAGGTCTGGTCGTTTGCGATTTAGCCGCGCCACCAGTTGGTCGCCCTCCAGCCGCTCATCAACGTGGAACAGGCTGAGCTTCTTGGCGTCCCGGGGTACCTGCAGGCGCATGTCGTAGATCAGTTGCAGCGAGGCGGTGGGCAAGTGCACATACGCCCGCGGCCGTTCCAGCAGCATCAGCTTGCCGCAGTGCACCGGGCGCGCGGCACCCGATTCCGGGGCCAGCACGAAGTGCGGCGTTTCGCGGTAGTGCAGGGCGGCAGCGTAGGGCACCGGCAACCAGGTGTCGTTGAAGCGCCCGCCCAGCCAGCCTTCCGGGGTTTCCAGCAAGCATTCCTCGGCCACTTCCTGCACGGCCGTGTGCAATGGCAGGTTCAGCTCCTGCGCCGGCACATAGCCGGAAATCAGTTTCAGCACCACATCGCCACGGTCTTGCCGGCGCTGACGTACCAGCACCCAGTAATCGCGGTTCTGCCAATGCAGGGTCAGCCGTACCGACACGCCAAGGTTGGCCAGTTCGATCACGAAGCGCTGCACGTCGGGTAGCTGGATAGCCTTGCGCCGTTGTTGGATCTGGGCAAAATTCAGCGGCATCCCGATGCTCTGGTAGATCAGACCTTCGGGCGTGGCCTCGACATGTAGCGGTAGTGTCTTGAAGTTGCTCGGGTTCTTGCGGATCAGCGTTCGCGCCACGAGGCTCCTCCTTGCGTCGGGTCAGTCCAGGCCCATGGGCCTGGGGCAACTCAATGCTGGCCCAGAATACGGGCGACGGTGGCCACGTTGTGGGCCAGGTGCAACGGATTGATGGTGCCGACGATAGCACTGCTCACGCCCGGGTGGGCGAACAGCAGCTCGAAACTGGCTTGTACCGGGTCAACGCCCGGGGCAAGGCAGATATGCCCACTGGCCAGTGCCTTCTTCACCAGGATGGCCTTGCCGTGTTCGGCAGCGTAGTCCAGCACCGGGCGTTCTGCCTGTTCGTTGAGGTTGTAGGTGACCATGGCGCAGTCGCCTTGCTCCAGTGCCTTCAGGCCGCCGGCGACGGTCTTGCCAGACAGGCCGAAGCCGAGGATCTTGCCCTCCTGCTTGAGCTCGGCAAGGGTCTGGTAGACCTCCTGCTGTTCCAGGATCGCCAGGTCGTTGCCGTCCGAATGCACCAGCACCAATTCGATGCGGTCGGTTTCCAGGCGCCGCAGGCTTCGCTCCACCGAGCGGCGGGTATGGGCGGCGCTGAAATCGAAGTGCGATTGGCCGTTGTCGAACTCTTCGCCAACCTTGCTGACGATCACCCATTCATCGCGCTGGCCGCGCAGTAGCGGGCCCAGGCGTTCTTCGCTGCGGCCGTAGGCTGGGGCGGTGTCGATCAGGTTGATACCCAGCTCGCGGGCCTGGGCCAGCAGCAGGCGGGCTTCGTCGTCGCCGGGGATGGTGAAACCGGTAGGGTACTTCACGCCCTGGTCGCGGCCCAGCTTGACCGTGCCCAGGCCGAGCGGCGAAACCTTGAAGCCGGTGCTGCCCAAGGGGCGATGGAAGTCGTGCAGGGTCGGCAGGCTCATGGCAGCAGTTGCTCCCAGGCCGGTACGCCCAGCGGTGGGCGTGGCAGGTCAGCCAGGTCGGCCTGCGCCTGTGGGCGGATACCGTCGCGCTCCAGGTGGCTGATGACCCGGTCGCTGAAGTCCGGTGCCAGGGCCAGCTTGGTTGGCCAGCCCACCAGCAGGCGTTGCTGGTCGGCGAGGAAGGCGTTGTCCGGGCGTACCAGGCCCGATTGCGCCGGTTCCGCTCGGTCGACCCGCAGGGTGGCCCAGCGCACTTGGCTCTGGTCGACCCATGGCAGCAGGCTGGCGATTTCTTTCTGTGCCGCGGCGATTTGCGCAGCCGGCTCGCGGGCAACGCCGTCGCCTTCGGCCAGGTCGCCACCCAGGTACCAGACCCACTGGCCATCGGCGGCCGGGTGGGTGGTCACCGTCACCCGTGGCTTCGGCCCGCCGCCCAGGCAATGGGCGTAAAGCGGTTTAAGGTTGGCACCCTTGGCCATCACCATATGCAGCGGGCGTGTCTGCATGGCTGGCTGGTTCAGGCCCAGGGCATGCAGCAGCTGCTCGGTGCCGGCGCCGGCGCTGAGCACGATACGCTGGGCGCGGATGTCGCGCTCGTCGACGCGCAGGCCAACCAGGTCTTCACCCTCGCGCAGCGGCTCGATGTGCTCACCGGCCAGCAGGCTGTCGCCTGCCAGCACGGCCAGGTTGGCCAGCAGGCTGGGCACGTCGATGACCAGCTCGGCCAGGCGATAGACCTTGCCCTTGAAGGCGCGGTCCTGCAGCGCGGGCGGAAGTTGCTCGCCCTTCACCTGGTCGACCCTGCCACGCACGGCCTTGCTGGCGAAGAAACTGGTGAGATTGCCGGCCAGGGTGCCAGGCGACCACAGGTAATGCGCGTCGGACAGCAGGCGAGTGCGGGTCAGGTCCAGCTCGCCGCTGCCGCTCAGCGCTTCGCGCCAGCGTCGCGGCATGTCGGCGATGGCTTCCGAAGCGCCGGTGAGGGCGCCATGCAGGGCGTACTTGGTGCCGCCATGGATGATGCCCTGAGACTTGATGGTCTGCTCGCCGCCAAGGCTGGCGCGTTCCACCAGTACTGTCGAGTAGCCCAGCCGGCGCAGGCGGGCATTGAGCCAGAGGCCTGCGACCCCGGCGCCGACGATCAGCACGTCAGTGGAAATGGCAGATGGCATGGCGGTACCTCGAAGACTGGGACAGCTGGCAAGTATACAGGGTATACCTGTGATGGCCCTATCGCCGGCAAGCCAGCTCCCACAGGGATGGCGTTGACCCTGCGGCTGCATCAACTCTGTGGGAGTTGGCTTGCCGGCGATGAGGCCCGTACAGGCGGCCTCAATGCCCAGCAGTCTTCGAAAACAGCTGAATCACCACCACCCCACCCACAATCATGGCCATCCCCAGCATCGCTGGCACATCCAGCTTCTGCCCATAGATCACCAGCGCTGCCACACTGATCAGCACAATCCCCAGCCCCGACCAGATGGCATAGGCGATCCCCACCGGAATGCTGCGCACCACCAGGGTCAGCATCCAGAAAGCAATGCCGTAACCAACCACCATCAGCAGCAACGGCACGGGCGTGTTCAAGCCTTTCACCGCTTTCATGGAGGCGGTGGCGATGACTTCGGCGCAGATGGCGATGGCGAGGTAGGTGTAGGCATTCATGGCGAGATCCTCCGTTAGCTGGCCGCAGATTCTAGTCCCACCCCGAATGGGGTAAAGTCATTACCTATCACTATGAGAGATAGGTCGATGGCCGAGCACTGGAACCTCGAACAGTTGCGTACTTTCCTGCGCGTTGCAGAACTGCGCTCGTTCTCTGCCGTGGCCCGCGAGCAGCGCAAGGCCCAGTCGGCAATCAGCAGCGCGATCGCCCTGCTCGAAACCGACCTGGGGGTAACCTTGTTCGAGCGCAGCAGTGGCCGGCAACCCAAGCTGACCGAGAACGGCAGCGCCCTGTTGGAAGATGCCCGCGAACTGTTGCGCCAATGCGAGCGCCTGGATGGCCGTGCGTTGGCGCTGATGCGCGGGCAGGAGGCGTTGTTGCGAGTCGCCCAGGACGAAGCCATGCCCTACCAGCCGGTCATCGACAGCCTCGACGAACTGGCCAGCCGCTACCCGTTCCTGGAGGTGCAGCTGGCCAGCGGTGCCCAGGGCGATGTGGCGCGCAAGCTGGTGGAGCGGCGCGCCGATCTTGGACTGTTCTTCCACCACGAGAGCATCCCGGCCTCGCTGGAGCGGCGCGCCTTGGGTAGCGTCGAAATGGTCACGGTATGCGCGGTCGGTCACCCGCTCGCCGGCGAAGGCCGGGTTACCCGGCAGCAACTGGCGCGCCACCGACAATTGCTGATTGCCCCGCAGCAAAGCGGCTACCCCGGCGGCGAAGCGATCAGCCCGCAGGTGTGGCGCGCCGACAGCTTCTACGCCATGGCCGAACTGCTGATGCGTGGCCTGGGATGGGCCTGGCTGCCGCGGCACGTGGTGCAGTACCCGACCTATCAGGCACACATGGTCGAACTGGACAGCGAGTGGCGGCCACCGGCCTTGGTGGTGGAGCTGGCCTGGCGCCGCGACGAGCCACTGGGGCCTGCCGCGCAGTGGCTGGCCGAGCGCTTTGCGGTGCACCTGCGCGCGATCGGGTAAACTCCGCAGCCATGAACAGAACTCTCTATACCTTGTTGTTTCACCTGGGCCTGCCGCTGGTTGCGCTGCGCCTGTACCTGCGCGCGCGCAAGGCGCCGGCCTATGGTCAACGCATTGGCGAGCGCTTTGCTTTCAGGCTGCCGGCCATGCGCAGGGGCGGCATCTGGGTGCACGCGGTATCGGTGGGCGAGAGCATTGCGGCGGCACCGATGGTGCGCGCCTTGCTCAAGGCCTACCCGGAAATGCCAATCACGCTTACCTGCATGACCCCGACCGGTTCCGAGCGCATTCGCGCCATGTTCGCCGACGAACCTCGCGTGCAGCATTGCTACCTGCCCTACGACCTGCCTTGGGCGGCAGGGCGCTTTCTCGATCATGTACAGCCGAAGTTGGGCATCATCATGGAAACCGAGCTGTGGCCCAACCACATCCACCAGTGTGCGAAGCGCGGCATTCCGGTAGCGCTGGCAAACGCACGCTTGTCTGAGCGCTCGGCCCGTGGCTATGGGCGCTTTGCCAGGCTGACCCGGCCGATGCTGGCCGAGATGAGCCTGATTGCCGTGCAGACCGAAACCGAGGCCCAGCGTTTTCGTGACCTGGGTGCGCGTCCGGAGTGCGTGCAGGTCACCGGTTCGATCAAGTTCGACCTGAAGATCGACGAGCAACTGTTGCCGCGTGCCAGGGCATTGCGTGAACAATGGGGGGCTGCACAGCGCCCGGTGTGGATCGCGGCCAGTACACATGAAGGCGAGGATGCGCTGATCCTGCAGGCGCACCGGCAGTTGCTGCAGGTGCATGGTGATGCCTTGCTGATCCTGGTGCCGCGCCACCCCGAGCGCTTCGCAGCGGTGCATGCGCTGTGCAGCGAACAGTTCACCACCGCGCGCCGCTCTGCCGGCACGCCGGTCGATGCGCAGACTCGCGTATTGCTCGGCGATACCATGGGCGAACTGCTGTTCCTCTATGCCCTGGCCGACATTGCCTTCGTCGGTGGCAGCCTGGTGGCGACCGGCGGGCACAACCCGCTGGAGCCCGCGGCGCTGGCCTTGCCGGTACTGATGGGGCCGCATGTGTTCAACTTCCTTGAAATCAGCGCGATGCTGCGCGAGGCGGGGGCGTTGCAGCAGGTGGATGATGCCGACGGGCTGGCCGAAGCGGTGCGGCGGCTGGTCGAGTTGCCGCAGGATGCACAGCGCATGGGCGAGGCGGGCAGGGCGGTAATGCGGGCCAATCAAGGGGCTTTGCAGCGGTTGCTCGATGGGCTGGGTGCCTTGATCCGTTGATTTCCGACATATCCACTCAAATGCCCATTCTAGAGTGGATATGATTAATTTTAGTCATTCTTTCCTACGACACTAGGTATAACTTCCTACATTGAATTTTTCGTCGATAGGAAATTTCCTACGAATATTGCTTTAAAGTCAGAAGTGTCCCGCGCATCTGTCGGAGCCTTGTAGGACGCTTGTCCTATTGCTTCAGGCTAGTATCGCCTCATGTTCAGTTTTTATATGAGGTGGCGTGGTGCCTGATTTGACTTGTGGGTGTAATACCAGCGCTATTGAAAGTGGGCTGGTCTGTCTGATCACGCTGGCGCGTTATCATGATATAGCCGTCTCTGCCGAGCAGTTGCAGCACGACCATGCACCGGCGGGTGAGCGATTCTCGACTGGCGCAATACTCCGGGCATTTCAGCAACTAGGTCTCAAGGCCAAGCATTGCAGCATCGATCCGAATCGGCTTAAGCATGCGCCATTGCCTGCCATTGCCGTGGATACGCGTGGTGAGTATTTCATCATCGCTCGCGCGGAAGGTGAGCAGGTTCTGGTGCAAGACCCAGGTTCCCGTGCACCGCAAGCGCTGACCTCGGCAGAACTTGCCATGCGCTGGTCGGGAGAACTCATTCTGGTTCGCTCCGATGCCCAGTTGCCGCATGGGCTGTCGCGTTTCGATCTGACCTGGTTCATTCCAGCCGTGGTGAAGTACAGGCGGCTATTTGGCGAAGTGCTTGTTGTCTCCTTGGTCATTCAGATATTGGCGTTGCTGACACCTCTGTTCTTCCAAGTGGTAATGGACAAAGTACTGGTGCATCGTGGGTTGACCACACTGGATGTTATCGCCCTGGGCTTGTTGGTCGTGGTTCTATTTGAAACATTGCTGAGTGGTTTGCGTACTTATGTGGCAGCTCATACAGCGTCAAGGATTGATGTCGAACTAGGTGCAAGACTGTTCAGGCACTTGATCGATCTTCCCGCCGCCTACTTTCAGGCCAGGCGAGTCGGTGACTCGGTTGCCCGAGTACGCGAACTGGAGAACATCAGAAGTTTCCTGACCAACAACAGTATCACGCTGTTGCTAGATGTAGTGTTCACGGTGGTCTTCATCGCTGTCATGTTCCTTTATAGCGGTTGGTTGACGTTGGTGGTCGTCGGCTCATTGCCTCTATATTTTCTCGTATCCTTGGTCGTTACCCCACTGCTACGGGCGCGGATCGACCAGAGTTTCCAGCGCGGCGCCGAGAATCAAGCATTTCTGGTGGAGGCGGTGAACGGCATCGATACGCTGAAGTCGATGGCCGTGGAACCGCAGATTACCCGGCGCTGGAACAATCAGTTGGCTGCTTATGTATCGGCCAGCTTCAAGACCCAGAACCTTTCCAACCTCGCGAATGAGAGCGTAGGCCTGATCGGCAAGCTGGTCACGGTCGCCACGTTGTGGCTGGGTGCCCGCCTAGTCATCGATGGCGAACTCACGGTGGGCGAACTGATCGCCTTCAACATGCTGGCAGGGCGCGTCTCGCAACCCATTATCCGGCTGGCTCAACTCTGGACCAGCTTCCAGCAGACAGGCGTATCGATTCAACGCCTGGGCGACATTCTCAACACCCGTACCGAGGTCAACCAGGGCAAGGGTACGGTGCTGCCAGCACTAGCCGGGCAGATCGAGCTCGATCGTGTGTGTTTTCGCTACCGGCCGGACGGGGGCGAAGTCGTGCGCGATGTCAGCCTGAAGATTGCTGCCGGAGAAGTGGTTGGCATTGTAGGTCGCTCGGGGTCAGGCAAG
Source organism: Pseudomonas sp. M2(2023) (assembly GCF_030263955.1). Taxonomy (NCBI): domain Bacteria; kingdom Pseudomonadati; phylum Pseudomonadota; class Gammaproteobacteria; order Pseudomonadales; family Pseudomonadaceae; genus Pseudomonas; species Pseudomonas sp. M2(2023). Next base: position 5,075,722 of record NZ_CP127114.1, on the reverse strand, counting down.
AGTACGCTGACACGCCTGATCCAGAGGTTGTACTCACCCGAGCGGGGGCGGGTATTGCTCGACGGTGCTGACTTGGCGGTAGCCGATGTGGCTTCACTGCGTCGGCAGATCGGTGTGGTGCTACAGGAGAACGTGCTTTTTCGGCGCACCGTGCGCGAGAACATCGCCCTTGGCAACCCGGCGGCACCGCTTGAAGAGGTCATCGCCGCAGCGACGCTGGCGGGGGCCCACGAGTTCATCCTCGAATTGCCGGATGGCTATGAAACCTTGGTCGGCGAGCACGGTGCCAGCCTGTCAGGTGGCCAGCGACAGCGCATTGCCATCGCCCGGGCGCTGTTCGGCAACCCACGCATCCTGATTTTCGACGAGGCCACCAGCGCGCTGGACTATGAGTCCGAACGGATCATCCAGCAGAACATGGCGCGGATCTGCGCGCAGCGCACGGTGATCATAATTGCCCATCGGCTTTCGGCTGTACGCCACGCCGACCGCATCGTGGTCATGGAGCGCGGGCAGATCATCGAGCAAGGGCCTCATGACGAGTTGGTGGGCAAGCCACAAGGCACCTACGCCTATCTGTATCGGCTGCAGCTTGGGGCTGCCGTATGAGCACGGCCTTCAAGGAGCTTTTCGAGCGCTATCGGGAAGCGTGGCGAGGGGCCTGGCGACAGCGCCGACGCATGGATGGCCCCATCCGTGAGCCGGATGAGCTGGCCTTTTTGCCTGCGGCACTGTCCCTGCAGGAAACACCAGTACATCCCTTGCCGCGCTACCTGCAGTGGAGCCTGCTGACGTTCATCGGGCTGGCGCTTGTCTGGGCTTGCATCGGTGAGATCGACGTCGTTGCCAGTGCCGAGGGCAAGATCGTACCCAGCGGCAGGAGCAAGCTGATTCAGGCCAGCGAGGTCGCGGTGGTGCAGGCGATCCATGTCGTCGATGGCCAGGCAGTGCGCAAAGGCGATGCGTTGGTCGAGCTGGAAGGGCAGTTGACCGAGGCCGATGTAAAGCGCTTGGGTAGCGAACTGCTGGCGGCGCGGATCGATCAGGCACGAGCCAGCACACTGCTGAGTGCGCTGGACGGCGATGACGCGCCTGCTTCCCTGGCATCACTGATACCGCAGGCACGGCCGCGCAGCAGGCAAGCGCGCAACGCTGGCTGGAAGGGCAGTACCTCGAGCTTCAAGCCACGTTGGAGCAGGCTGATGCCGAAATCGGTCAACGCGCTGCCGAAATCCGTTCTGCCCAGGGCCGGGCTGACGCGCTCCGGCAACTGCTGGTTATCACCCGCCAACTGACGGCGGATTACAAGCTTTTGTTCAGTGAATCGGCCGTGGCCAAGCACACCTACCTGGAAAAGGAACAGGCCCGCCTGGAGCAAGAGCGCGAACTGGCACTCCAGCGCTCACGCATCGACGAGTTGAACGCTGCACGGCTTGCCGCTCAGCACCGTCGTAGCGGTGCCATTGCCCAGCTGCGCAGAGCCATGCTCGATCTTCACGGTGATGCGCAGCGGCGCATTGCAACCCTTGAACAAGAATTGAACAAGGCCGAGCAGCGCCATCGCCTCAAGGTCCTGACATCACCCGTTGACGGTACCGTCCAGCAATTGGCCATCCATACCCAAGGTGGTGTGGTTACACCCGCGCAGACATTGATGGTCATTGTGCCAACGGGCCAGCCGGTGGAAGTGGAAGTGAAAGTCGAGAACAAGGATATCGGCTTTGTGTATCCGGGGCAGCCGGTGGAAGTGAAAGTCGAGACGTTCACGTTTACCAAGTACGGGGTTGTGCCTGGTGTAGTTCAGAGCATTTCACATGACGCCATTGAGGACGAGCGGCGGGGCTTGGTCTATAGCGCTCGGGTCCAATTGTGTAAGGAAACGTTGCGCATAGGGGAAAAGGATATGCCGTTGACAGCGGGAATGTCTGTGCGTGCGGAAGTAATTGTAGATAGGCGGAAAGTTATAAGTTATTTCCTGAGCCCGCTGCAGCAGCATATGAATGAAAGTCTAGTGGAGCGATAAAAATGAGTTCGGAGCGAGCGCAAAAAAAAGGCGGCTGGATAATGCTATACGAGATTGTATGGAATGCACTTAGAGTTAGTGCGGCAGTCGCTTTATGTATTCCTGCTGGTTGTGCGGGGCTGGCTTTCGGATATGTCATGCTCAGTGGAAAACCAAGGCCAATTGCACCATCTGAGGACAGGCAAAGTATTGTGAAGATCGAATGTGGGTGGGATAAGCTAGATAAATGGAATGAAATAGCTTTGCAATCCAAGAATTTCTTGAAGTCTAATGAAAAATAGGGGGTGTGACGAGGCTAAGCCATTCTGATATAGAACTTGCGAGGGTCTTGCTGAAAAATGAAGGCCTGTCGGCGATGTACCCTGCGCAGTAATTTTGGCTGCTATAGCAGGTTTTCATGCTGTTGGATTCATGGGTTCAGATACTTTCGGAGCTAGGGGCAGGATATCCGTGCTGTGCGAAAGAAATTTCGAAGTCGCTTATGATTTGTCTGAGGCGCAGTTGGCCTAGTGCCTGATATAGGTAGGCTGGCTCTAGGGGGGGTAATGGTTACGTTCAAATATTTTTTGTTTTTTTTGAAGGTGCTGCTCGGGAAGCTGAGTGCGATGGGCAGATTTTTTGGTCGTGTGTTGTGGCGCCTCAGCAAGCTATTGTTATTTCTAAGTATGGTCTGGCTGTTGGTTGCCGTTGTTACTATCTCGCCTTGGCCACCTAATAAATTCACTACCCCTAATCCAATGGTGTGTGGAAGGATTTCAGGTGTTGTTTATGAGCTTCCTAGGAAATATGTAATCTACTGGCCGGAATATGAAGGTGAGAGTTCCTGGGAGCCGGGTTTCGTAAACAACAAAAAAGGCTGTGGTGCGAATCTGGTCTCGCTCTATATGGCAATGAGTTGGCCGGAGATGCAGCCTGTCCCTTACGGTGAGGCGACATCTTTCAGTTTTGGTGGCCTGACCGTTGCCGTCGAGCCCTGGGTTCATGGGGCTACCGGGTTAAAAAAAAGACTCAAAAGTTATCTTCGGGCAACCCCGATAACAGCGGTTGAACAGGCAACTTACGAGCCAAGCATTGGAATGACATATGTAGAGGGTGTCAGTAGAGTTTTCCCTGAAGATAAGCAGGACTTTTTCTGGCTGGAAAAGAATGGTCGCATGCAATACATAGTTTATTGTGTAAGGGCATATGATGAATATAATTCCTACTGCGATTTGAAGTTTGTGCTTTCTGGTGGGGATGCTCTTGTGAGTGTTAGGTTTCTGCGGGGTAAGCTAGGTGAGTGGAGGAGTGTGGTAAATAGAGTTGAGGGATTTCTAAAGCGAAGTGTAAAACAAGGAGAAGGTAAATGATCAGGCTCGAGGTTGCAGATATTGAAGAGGCGAGTGTCGCTCTTGAGAGTAAGGGGCCGTCAGCGATGTACGACCTGTTGGCTGCTAAGGGAGATAAATATGCAGTTCTCGCAAATGGCGTTGCTCGTGGTGATTCAGTTGCAGGTGTTGCGGCAATAAACTATATGAAAATGGTGGCTGCTGATGCAGGGCGGCCAATGTCAGATAGTGATGTGGATGCGATTAGAGTCGCAATGGCGCGGGGGTACTTAAGGATACTAGCGGATAAGGTTGCTGATGGTCCTATAGTTGAGCAGGTTCGGCAAAGTGAAGTGTCAGCTTTTCACGCTGAAACCTTCACTTCTCTGGGCTACCCCGAGAAGGCTTGGACCTTGCACCCAGTATTCAAGGTAATGGCGGATGCTAGCAAAGAAGACTATTGGCGGATCGTGCTTTCTTCGTCAGGTGATCTTATAGACGAAGGGCTGCTTTCTTTACGTACTCATCGAATGATGGCAATGGCATCAGTAATTACAGATGCCGAGAATCGCTTACTTGCGAAAGAGTGGATCTCCCGAGTCGAGTCACCCTCGGCGGTCCCTGACTTGATAAACGCTACGGCCAATGCGGTTTTCAATTCCATCGAGGCCAGCCTCTCAGCTTTGATGGTCTCTGAGCCTATTCCAAATGAAACGCTCAAAATCGAAATCACCCCCGCAACCGAGTCCCGTCGCGACCTCCAAGGCCAAGACGACATCCGCAACGACGTCTCCAATGGCTACGTTGATCGTCGCTTGACCCACAGTATCGCCTTCACCGACAAAACCCTCGACAACACCGACTTCACCTCCGCCCAGTTGGGCAGCCTGGCCACCGGTGGTATCCGTCCCGGCGAGATCCAGCTCGACCCCAACGTGCGGCCGAACCAGCACCTGGCCCAGTTCTATCGGGAGGGTAGCGAACAGCCGGACTTCAGCCTGCGTAACGCAGTGGTGCTCAACGGGCTGGCGGCGATGACAACGGTGAACACCTTCGTCGACCCTCTGTTACTCGATCTGAGCGGACAAGGTGTGGGCTTGGCCGGTATCGAGGACGGCGTGCTGTTCGATGTCGATAACAGCGGTACGTTACGTCGTACAGGCTGGGCAGATCGTGTGACCGGGATGCTGGTACATGACAACGGCACCGGGCAGGTGAGCAACATCAGCCAACTGTTTTCCGAATACTACGCAGGCAAAGCCGGTAGTGATGGCAGTTCCGGCGAAACACCGTTCAAAGATGGCTTCGCCGCCCTGGCAAGCGTGGACGCCAACGCCGATGGCAGTATCAACGTTGAAGATGCTGTCTAAGCACAATTGAAGGTGTGGGTCGATGGCAACCACGACGGGCGTGCCGATGCCGGAGAATTGAAGGCATTGCAGGAGCATGGCATCAGCCAAATCAAGCTCGGTCAGGTCGAACCGGTGGGGGAAGCACGTCAGGGTAACCAGGTCATCTCCCGCAGTGCATTCACCATCAATGGCGAGGACCGGGAAGTACTGGCGGTGAGGTTCCTCGCTGATACCGTCGGCAATCGGATCGAGGCTCAAGGTGGCAGTACGGTACTGACTTCATCAAGCGGGCCCACTTCCCGGCGGGCTTACATCAGCCAGAGTCCTCAAGGCAGCACTCTGGACGCCGCCGCGCTCGGCGTGGACACGCTTTACGGCGCCGCAGGCGATGATGTCTTGACCGCAGCCCCGGGCGGCAGCTGGCTGGTTGGCGGCGCTGGCAGCAATACCTATCACGGCGGGGCGGGCGATGATGTATTCGTGATCAGTGCCAGTGACGACTGGGCGAACATGCACGGCAATGGCGGGCGTGACACGGTGCTGATCGTGGGGGAGCAGGGCGTTGGGCTGAACATGGCCAAGGCCGGGTTGACCATCGCGCAAGGAGGGAGGGGTAGGGACATCATCGCCAGCGGCGGTCAACGCGGAGTTTTCATCAAGGGCGGCTCGGGCGATAGCTTGCTGATCGGTGGCGGTGGCAACGATGTGCTCGTCGGTGGCAGCGGCCGCAACGACATCATTGGTGGTACCGGCAAGTCCGTTATCTACGCAGGCCCAAATGGGGATCGCATCCAGGCCTCGGCGGGCGGCAGCATTATTTACGCTGGTGGTGGCGCGGATCGGATTACGGGTGGGGCGGCCGATGACGTGATCGAAGCCGGTCGGGGTGATGCCACGATTGATGGAGGCGCGGGAACCAACTTGGTCAGCTTGCATGGTGCACACGACGAGTACCTGATCACGCGTACCGAATCGGGTCACCAGATCACCGACACCGTGGCGGGGCGAGACGGCCGCCTGACCCTGAGCAACATCCAGAAGCTCAGCTTCGCCGATATTGCCGCTATCGATCTTCTCGGCGCGGGCGCCATGCCAATCGGCGACAGGCTGTCGCCTGAGCAACTGGCTACTTTCACCAGCACTGACGCCGCGCTGATAGTCCCTGCGACGGTGCTGCTGGCCAACGACCAGCCATTCAACAGCAGTGGGCCGTTGCGCATCGCGTCGGTCAGTGCTGGCAAGGGCGCTACAGTGCGGCTGAACGAACAGGGTGATGTGGAGGTCACGCCGTTACCTGGCCATGACGGTGATGCCAGTTTCCGCTACGACTTGGTCGATGCGGCGGGCAACGCCTCCATGAGTGTTACCGAGGTGGGCAGCGGTGCATCGGCGCCCTTGCGCGCGACGGTAACGTTGCGCCATGAGCAATCGCCTGGTGACCCGCTCTCTGGGCGGCAGTGGTATCTGGACGAGATCGATGTCGCGCCAGTATGGCGTGACTTCACGGGCAAGGGCGTGAGGATCGGGCAGTTCGAGCCTGGCGGTGAATTTGCCGTCGCGCCGGAAATCTTCGATATCGAACACCCCGATCTCAAGCCGAATATCGACCCCATCTGGCTGCAAACCCAACGTACCAATGGCACGCTGGCTGCCCTGGCGTCCAATCACGCCACCCAAGTGGCGGGTGTCATGGTTGGAGCGCGCAATGATCAAGGGGGAATCGGCATTGCATACGATGCGAAGATCGGCGGGCACTACCTGGCCAACAAAGGCGACGACCTGACCAACTTGGGGCAAATGGTCAACTACGACATTGCCAACAACAGTTGGGGGTTCAAAAAGGACTTCGCATTGGGGAATGTTCCGGAAGGCAAGGTCGATACCGCTCTGGCGCTCGCTTTCAGTACTACACTTGCGGCCACCAATGGTCGTGGCGGGCTTGGCACCATCGTCGTCGCCTCTGGCGGCAACCAGCGCGACAAAGGTGGTAGTGCCCAGGGCTCGCTGACCAACAACAACCGCCACGCCATCGAAGTAGCGGCCATCAATGCAAAGGCAGACCTCTCGGTGCTGCAAGCTGCCACTGCACCCTTTTCCAACCCAGGTTCCAGCTTGCTGGTCGCCGCACCAGGAAGCCATGTGTTGTCCACTGGCGTCAGCCTTGAAGCGGAGCGCGGTGCATCGGTGGGCAGCGCCTATAGCACGACCCAGGGCACCAGTTTCGCTGCGCCGATTGTATCAGGCGTGGTGGCGTTGATGCTGCAGGCCAATCCGGGGCTCGGTTATCGGGACGTCCAGCAGATCCTCGGACTGTCTGCGCGCAAGGTAGATGACGCTTCCACCCAATGGGCCTACAACGCAGGGCGCAACTGGAATGGCGGTGGCATGCACACCAGTCACGACTACGGTTTTGGTATGGTCGATGCCCGTGCGGCTGTGCGTCTTGCCGAGTCATGGGGTAGCCAGGCGACCAAAGCCAATGAACGGGTGCTGACCGCTGCCAGTGAGCCGCTTGCCCACCAGGTTGCGGCGGGGCAGGTCGCGACTTTGTCCTTGACCCTGCCGGCTGATGTGCTGGTGGAGCATGTGGAGGTCGATATCCATTCGATGGTGGGCCGTCTTGGTGACATGACGCTCACGCTGGTGTCGCCTGGCGGCACGAGGAGCGTGCTGCTCGATCGCACGGGCAAGGCACCGGGCTCCGGTGATGACGATCTGGGCGATTCGCGCTCAGGAGCGTTCAAATATGGGTTCATGTCGACCCATCATCGCGCAGAGCGCTCAGCAGGGGAGTGGAAACTCGAGGTGCGCAATGCCGATGCTGGTTTGCCGTTGACACTCGATCGCTGGACGTTGCGCCTCGTTGGCAGCCCCGGCACCATCGATGATACTTATTACTTCACCGATGACTATGCGAACCTGGTGGCAGAAAACGCCGGGCGAGCGGTGCTTGACGACGCAATCAGGGGCACCGCTGGCGGGCGTAATACGTTGAATGCGGCTGCGGTAAGTCGCAGTATTTCGGTGGATTTGGCCAGCGGCAGTGCCAATATCGCCGGAGCGGCGCTGACCATAGCCTCTGGTTCGGTGCAGAACCTCATCAGTGGCGACGGCGACGATACCTTGATCGCTGGGCCCGCCGGGGCATTACTGGATGGTGGCCGTGGATACAACCTGCTTAAGGGCGGAGAGGGTACTGACCGCTATGTTATCCACAGGCGTGCAGCCGGAAACGATGTACTCGAGCAATTCGAAACTTCGCGTGAAGTGATCGATCTGGTCGGTTTTGGTGGTTTAGGGTTTGCTGACCTGCAGATGCGACAGGACGGCAATGCGGCTGTGCTAGACCTTGGCGATGGGCAGAAGCTGACGCTTGCGGGCAAACCGATCGCCGAACTGCAGCCAGCGAACTTCCGCTTCCTTGACGCATTCACTGCTGCGCCAGGTTACTTCGAGGGCAGCCCTGAAGTGCAGGCGCCCCCGCCTGTCAACGCGAATGTTCTGCTTACCGGTGGTGCAGATGGCGTGTCGCTTACAAGCGACGAATCGGGGCAGTTGGTGGCTTCTCTGGCAGGCACGATCTATGCCCCGCCAACGGTTGCGCCCAGCGTGTTCCTGGTGACAAAACAAGAAGGCGTGGGCGATTACAGGAACACCTTGCGGGGGTTCCGGCACGGTATCGACAAGATTGACCTCAGCCAGGTAGGCATCAGTCGCTTCGAGGATCTGCAGGTCAGCAAAGTCGAGCGCTTCATGCTCAATGACTTTGCGCAGATTCATGGTGTGGCCGTTGATACCCAGGCAGTGCCGGGGCAGGAAGGTATCGTGAATATACTGTACCTGGATGCGCTCGAAGTTGCGCAAGTGACAGCGGAGGACTTCATCTTTGCGCAGCCGGCAATAGTCACCTCTGAAATGGTTGCCATGCCTGAGGCCTCGGCCCTTTCAGCGGGGGCATCTCTGTTTGCTGTCGAGCACTCGCTGCCGAGCCTGGGAAATCTTGTTGATGCAATGGCTGCGTTTGCCCCTGAGCCGGCTGGCTCTGCGCTGATCGGGGATATGTCGGTTCAACGCATCGACTCGACGATCGCCGTAGCGGCCTAGTCGCTGTCCTGTAGCGGCTGGAGTGATATTTGATGGCCCTATCGCCGGCACGCCAACTCCCCCAGGTTACCCCGCGGTGGGAGCGGGCTTGCCAGCGACTGGTCCAACACCTATCTCAAGGCCTGCGCTCGAAGTTCTTCGCCGCTGCAGCCGCCAGGTCCGGCGGCAGGAAGTCCTTGTCCGGGTTGTAGTCCGGTTTGAGGTACCGCTTGAGGTCCTGCAGGTCCTGCGGGCTCAAGGTGCCGGCTGCCTGTTTCAGGCTCAGGTTGTCGAGGATGTAGTCATAGCGGCTGTTGTTGTAGTCGCGCACCGAGGTGTACAGCTGACGCTGGGCGTCAAGCACGTCGACGATGTTGCGGGTACCCACCTGGTAGCCGATCTCGGTGGCTTCCAGCGCGCTCTGGTTGGAGATGATCGACTGCTTGCGCGCCTGCACCTGTTCCACGTCGGTATTCACTGCGCGGTGCAGGTTGCGGGTGTTTTCCACCACCTGGCGGCGCAGGCTTTCACGCTGCTGCTCGGTCTGGCTCAGGCGCTGGTAGGCCTCGCGCACCTGCGAACTGGTCAGGCCGCCGCTGTAGATCGGGATGTTCAACTGCAGGCCGATGCTGGTCTGCTCGACGTCGCCGCTATAGCGCGTAACGGGGGCCGGTGCGGGGTTGGTGAAACCGAAGTTGTCGTTGTCACCCTTCTGATACTTGGCAACTGCGTCCAGGGTCGGCGCGTGGCCGGCCTTGCGCTGGCGCAGGGTTTCCTCGGCAGCGACGACCGCGTGGTTGGTGGCCAGCAGGTTGAGGTTCTGGCGCCCGGCGGTTTCGACCCAGGCCTTGGCGTCGTTGGGCGTAGGCACCTGCACTGGCAAGGTATGGACCACGCCTTGAATCGACGTGTATTCCCGGTTGGTCAGGGTCACCAGGGCCTCGAAGGCATCCTGTACCTGGCGCTCGGCAATGATTCGGTTGGCCCGCGCCGTGTCGTAGCTGGCCTGGGATTGCAGCACGTCGGTCTTGTCGGAGAGGCCGACGTCGAATCGTTCGTTGGACTGGTCCAGCTGGCGCTTGAAGGCCGCTTCCTCGGCCTTGGTCGCGGCCAGGTTATCCTGGGCACGGAGCACGGCGAAGTAATTCTGCGCGGTTTGCAGGATCAGGTTCTGCTCGGTCGCCGACAGCTCCAGCGCCGCCTGTTCGTTGACCGCTTCGGCTGCCTGCAACTGGAACCAGCGATCAGCGCGGAATATAGGTTGCGCCAGGGTTGCGCTCCAGGTGTTGCCGCTGCGGTTGCTGGTGGCCGATGGTTCGTCCAGCTTGGTGCGGGTGTTCAGCATTTCGGCACCGGCCGACAGGTTAGGCAGCAACCCGGCGCGAGCCTGCGGTACCACTTCGCGGCGGGCGCCGTAATCGGCGCGGGCCGCAGCCAGGTCAGCGTTGTTGTCGACCGCCTCCTGATAGACGCTGACCAGGTCGGTTTTCACTGTAGTGGGCACGTCCGCTGCCCAGACCACTCCGTTGGACGCACAAGACACGGCTATTGCCAGTGAGAGTTTGCGCAGCATAGAGGCAATCCTTGTACGAAATTTAATTACTGAACTGTTGAGTATCGAGCGACGGGCCAGTGTAGTGCCATGCGCACCCGGCAACAATCGCTCGGGGTGCCTTTCATCATCCGCGCATTTACCTGCTTGGCTTTGCCGACCACTCCAGTCTAGACTGCGCATGTTCTTGTCGGGGTGCCTTGAAGCAAAGGCTGAGATCGCAAAGTTGCGGATCCCGTTGAACCTGATCAGGTTAGCGCCTGCGTAGGGAACAAGATTGCTCGCCTTCCCGGGGAGCCTCTTGTGCCAGGTCCGGGAATGTCGCAGCTGCATGCAGCTTCAGGCACCCCAAATCCGGCACTGCACCCATCAAGGGTGCGTCCGCGCCTTTCAGGTTCACCCCGACATTCCACTGCTAGGAAGCCGTCTGGAGAGCCTGTGATGACCAAACAAGAAAAAGCGATCAACCTCAGCGAATCGGCACAAGTCGATCAGCAGTCCGTGCAACCGTTTCCGCGTTCGCGCAAGGTGTATGTCGAAGGCTCGCGCCCGGACATCCGCGTGCCCATGCGTGAAATCAGCCTGGACGACACCCCGACCGATTTCGGTGGCGAGTCCAATGCCCCGGTGCTGGTCTACGATACTTCCGGCCCGTACACCGACCCTAACGTTGTCATCGACGTGCGCAAGGGCTTGGCCGACGTGCGTTCGGCGTGGATCGAGGCACGCGGTGACACCGAGCGCCTGGCCGGCCTGAGCTCCGACTTCGGCCAGCAGCGCCTGAACGATGCCGAACTGGCCAAGCTGCGTTTCGCCCACGTGCGCAACCCGCGTCGGGCCAAGGCTGGTGCCAACGTCTCGCAGATGCACTATGCCCGCCAAGGCATCATCACTGCCGAGATGGAGTACGTGGCCATCCGCGAAAACATGAAGCTGCAAGAGGCACGTGCCGCTGGTCTGCTTGACGAGCAGCACGCCGGCCACAGCTTCGGGGCCAACATCCCGAAAGAAATCACTCCTGAGTTCGTCCGCCAGGAAATCGCCCGTGGCCGCGCGATCATCCCAGCCAACATCAACCACCCGGAAGTGGAACCGATGATCATCGGCCGCAACTTCCTGGTGAAGATCAACGGCAACATCGGCAATAGCGCCCTGGGTTCCTCGATCGAGGAAGAAGTGGCCAAGCTGACCTGGGGCATCCGCTGGGGTTCGGACACGGTCATGGACCTGTCCACCGGCAAGCACATTCACGAAACCCGTGAGTGGATCATCCGCAACTCGCCGGTGCCGATTGGTACCGTGCCGATCTACCAGGCCCTGGAAAAAGTCAACGGCGTGGCCGAGGACCTGACCTGGGAGCTGTTCCGTGACACCCTGATCGAGCAGGCCGAGCAGGGCGTGGACTACTTCACCATCCATGCCGGCGTACTGCTGCGTTATGTGCCGCTGACTGCCAAGCGTGTCACCGGTATCGTCAGCCGTGGTGGCTCGATCATGGCCAAGTGGTGCCTGGCACACCACAAGGAAAACTTCCTGTACACCCACTTCGAAGAAATCTGCGAAATCATGAAGGCCTACGACGTCAGCTTCTCGCTGGGCGACGGCCTGCGCCCCGGCTCGATTGCCGACGCCAACGATGCCGCGCAGTTCGGTGAACTGGAGACCCTTGGCGAGCTGACCAAGATCGCCTGGAAGCACGACGTGCAGTGCATGATCGAAGGCCCCGGCCACGTGCCGATGCAACTGATCAAGGAGAACATGGACAAGCAGCTGGAATGCTGCGACGAGGCGCCGTTCTACACCCTCGGCCCGCTGACCACCGATATCGCTCCTGGCTACGATCACATCACCTCGGGCATTGGTGCGGCTATGATCGGCTGGTTCGGTTGCGCAATGCTCTGCTACGTCACGCCCAAGGAACACCTGGGCCTACCAAACAAGGATGACGTGAAGACCGGCATCATCACCTACAAGATCGCCGCTCATGCCGCCGACCTTGCCAAGGGCCACCCGGGTGCGCAGATTCGTGACAACGCCTTGTCCAAGGCACGCTTCGAGTTCCGTTGGGAAGACCAGTTCAACCTCGGCCTGGACCCAGACACTGCCCGTGCCTACCACGACGAGACCCTGCCTAAGGAATCGGCCAAGGTCGCGCACTTCTGCTCGATGTGCGGGCCGAAGTTCTGCTCGATGAAGATCACCCAGGAAGTGCGTGAATACGCCGCCAAGATCGAAACCGTGGATGTGACGGTCGAGCAAGGCATGCGTGAGCAGGCCGAGCGGTTCCGCCAGGAAGGCAGCCAGCTGTATCACAAAGTCTAAGACCGCTGGGGCCGCTTTGCGGCCCTTTCGCGACGCAAGGCCGCTCCCACAGGGACCGCGCAAGGCTTGAGGCCAGCGCGGTTTTTGTGGGAGCGGCCTTGTGTCGCGATACGAGGACGCAGTCCTCGCCAGGAACACCAACAACATTGCCGGCGAGCGCCAACCATGACATCACCCAGCCAATTTTCCCCCGACCACCCGGTCCCCACCGCCCAGCGCATCTTCGGCGCCCGCGACCTGTTCTCGCTATGGTTCTCCCTCGGCATCGGCCTGATGGTGCTGCAGGTCGGCGCCATGCTGGCCCCTGGCCTGGGCCTTGCCGGCGCGGTGCTGGCTATCGCCCTGGGCACCGGTGTGGGTGTGCTGCTGCTGGGGGCTGCCGGTGTCATCGGCAGCGATACCGGCCTGTCGGCCATGGGCACGCTGAAACTGAGCCTGGGTGGCCATGGCGCTCGCTTGCCGGCGCTGCTCAACCTGTTGCAACTGGTGGGCTGGGGCGCGTTCGAGATCATCGTGATGCGCGATGCCGCCAGCCTGCTGGGTGCGCGGGCGTTCGGCGAAGCCAGCGCCTGGAACAGCCCTGTGCTCTGGACCCTATGCTTCGGCGCCCTGGCCACCTTGCTCGCAGTCGGTGGGCCGCTGGCGTTCGTGCGCAAGGTGCTACGCACTTGGGGTATCTGGCTGCTGCTGGGCGCTTGCCTTTGGCTGACCTGGAACCTGTTCGCCAAGGCCGACCTTGCGGCACTGTGGAACCGGGCCGGCGACGGATCGATGTCGCTGGCTGTGGGTTTCGACATCGCCATCGCCATGCCGCTGTCCTGGTTGCCGCTGATCGCGGATTACTCGCGCTTTGCCCGTAACGGCAAACATGTATTCGGCGGTACGGTGGTGGGCTACTTCATCGGCAACACCTGGCTGATGAGCCTGGGCGTGGGCTACACCTTGGCCTTCGCCGGCAGTGGCGAAGCCAACGCCCTGCTGCTGGCCCTCGCGGGCGCCGGCATGGGCATTCCACTGCTGCTGATTCTGCTGGACGAGTCGGAAAAGGCTTTTGCCGACATTCACTCGGCAGCCGTTTCCACCGGCGTGCTGGTGCGCCTGAAGGTCGAGCACCTGGCGCTGGCCATTGGCGTGCTGTGCACACTGATCGCCTTGCTGGCGCCACTGGCACAGTACGAGAACTTCCTGCTGCTGATCGGCTCGGTGTTTGCACCGCTGTTCGGTGTGGTATTGATGGACCATTACGTGATCCGTCGCCGCCGCTTGCCAGCACAGGTGCATGGCTTGCACTGGCAGGCACTGCTGGCCTGGGCGGTGGGCGTTGCCACGTACCATCTGATCGCCGCGCAAGCGCCGAACCTGGGCGCGACCCTGCCGGCATTGCTGCTGGCAGGGCTACTGCACGGGCTGCTGAGCTTCAGCCGCGGCCGGGAAACAGCTCGGGCTTGAGCACGCCATTCAGGCGTGGGTACGGGATCTTCAACTCCACGTGGCCCATGGAGTAGGGCGCGATGGAATAGACCTCGTACTTGACCACCACCGCGCCGTACGTCAGGGCGACGTGCGGCGACTGCTTGAACGGCCAGGTCTTGATGAACTCGGCATCCTTGTCCATGCCTACGCTGATCAGCCAGGCGTGGTGCGATTCCTCGACGGTTTTCCAGAAGGTGTCTTCCTGGCCGGGCACCAGCATGTCCTGCAGGGTCAGCACCTTGTCCAGCTTGCGCGAATAGTTGATGAAACCACGCCCGGGCATGCCATGAGCGCCGCCGCTGTCCAGGTAGCTGGACAATTCGATGATCACCAGTCCGTCATGCTGCTCGCGTACCTTGGCCTGCAGGTAGCTGCTGTTGCGCTTGTCGGCACTGGCCAGGTACTGCTGCTCGTAGGCTTGCAGGGTGGTCGGTGCGTTGCCGCGCTGGTTGTCTTCGGTCAGTTGCAGCAGGCGTTTCTCGACGATGCCATCGAGCTTGGGCAAGGCCGGGAAGTGGATCATGTCGATGTTCACCAGCGGGCAGTCGCTTTCGCTGCAGCCGGGTTTGACATGCTCCCAGGCATCACGCTTGACCTCGAGCGGCGCCCGGTAGTTAGGCGTGAACAGGCTTTGGCAGGCACCCAGGGCCAGGGCCAGCACAGCCACGGAAGTCAGTTTGACAAGTGTCATGAGGATCCTTGCAGAACAGGGAAAAGTCGGCCTTTGACCGTCTGCGCGGCCTTCAGTTCGCCACTAAGCTAACAGAGAGAAGGCGCGCTGTCCCGAGTGCGCGAACGGTTGCCGGAAAGGGGTGAAACCGGCAGGCGTGCAGAGTAGGATGGCGCGATGCGGTATTCGAGGTAATGAGGATTTCCATGTCAGACGCGTTGAACTCAGTGCCCAAGGGCTTCGAAATCATTGAGCGGGCCAACTGCTTCCAGGGCTTTTACAAGCTCGACAAGCTACGCCTGCGCCACGAGTTGTTTGCCGGGGGCATGGGCCGCGAGATCAGCCGTGAACTGTTCGTGCGCCATGATGCGGTGTGCGTGCTGCCGTACGACCCGTTGCGCGATGAAGTGGTGCTGATCGAGCAGTTCCGCGTTGGTGCACTGGGCAAGGTCGACAACCCCTGGCTGATCGAGATGGTGGCCGGGCTGATCGACAAGGACGAGCAACCCGAGGAAGTCGCCCACCGCGAAGCCGAAGAAGAAGCCGGCCTGGCCTTTAGCGCCCTGTGGCCGATGACCCGTTACTTCCCGTCGCCCGGTGGCAGTGACGAGTACGTTCACCTGTTCCTCGGCCGTTGCAGCAGTGAAGGGGCGGGCGGCCTGCATGGCCTGGAAGAAGAGGGCGAGGACATTCGCGTGCGCGTGTGGTCGTTCGAGGATGCCATGCAGGCGGTGCGCGACGGGCGCATCTGCAACGCGGCGACCATCATCGGCCTGCAATGGCTGGCGCTGAACCGTGATGAAGTACGAGGTATGTGGAAGTGAACCTGCTGCGCGAGCGTTATCGGGTCGACCTGGTCGGGCTGCAGGCAGCCTGCGAGGCCAACTACGCCCGGCTGATGCGCCTGTTGCCCGACATGCGCACCACCCAGAGCTCGCGCCGCATCGGCATGACCCAGGGCGACCAGATGCTCGGCGTGCTGGTGCTCGACGTGGTGCTGGCCTGCCCGTACACCACCACCCTGCACGTGCGCCAGGAGCACAGCCTGCCGTGGTTGCCGGTACCGCACCTGGAAGTGCAGGTGTACCACGATGCGCGCATGGCCGAAGTGGTCAGTGCCGAACACACCCGGCGCCTGCGCAGCATCTACCCGTATCCGAACGAGGCCATGCACCAGCCGGACGAAAAGGCCCAGCTCAACCTGTTTCTCGGTGAATGGCTGAGCCATTGCCTGGCCTGTGGCCACGAGCTGGCAAGCGTTCGCTGAATTGTGACGTGGTTTGGGTACGGGTGTTTGCTCGCACCCGTTGTACAGCCATAATTCGCGCTGAATCCGTTCGAGGAGACGGCCGTTGCCGCAGCCAGACCAATCGCGCCCCGTGCATGTGGTGCAACTGACCGATGCCCACCTGTTCGCCGACCCGGCCGGCAGCATGCTGGGCCTCAAGACCCGTGACAGCCTGCGCCATGTAGTGGCCCAGATGCGGCGGGAGCAACCGCTTGTCGACCTGCTGCTGTGCACTGGCGACCTGTCCCAGGACGCCAGCGTGGCGTCCTATGAAGCGTTCCGTGAGCTGACCGCACCGTTTGCCGCGCCCACCCGCTGGTTGCCTGGCAACCATGACGAGGCCCGAGTCATGGCGCAAGTGGCACCGGAGTTGGTACAGGCGGTGACCGATATCGGTGCGTGGCGCATCGTCATGCTCAACACGGCCGTACCCGGGGCGACGCATGGGCTGCTGGAGGATGACCAGCTGGCAGTGCTGGAAACGGCCTTGCGAGAGGCGGGTGAACGGCATTGCCTGGTGTGCTTCCACCATCAGCCGGTGGATATCGGCTGTGCCTGGATTGCGCCGATCGGCTTGCGCAATGCCCAGGCGCTGTTCGATATCGTCGAGGGGTACCCACAGGTACGGGCGCTGCTGTGGGGGCATGTGCACCAGGAATGGGATGAAGTGCGCGACGGTCGTCGCCTGCTGGCCACTCCGTCGACCTGCATCCAGTTCGCGGCGCGCAGCGAGGATTTCAAGGTGAGCGAGGAGCAGCCTGGATACCGCTGGCTGCTCCTCCACGCCGACGGGCGGTTGGAGACCGGGGTGGAGCGGGCGCTGGACTTCGAAGTGAAGCTCGACTTCGATAGCCCTGGTTATTGAGGGTTTTGGGGCCGCTGCGCAGCCCTATCGCGACACAAGGCCGCTCCCACAGGGGTACGCGATCTCCTGTGGGAGCGGCCTTGTGTCGCGATAGGGGCGCAAAGCGCCCCCGGCACTCTCAAAGCTGTTGAAGAATTTGTTGCTAAAACCCCTGTGCGGCGCCAAAACCCGGCGAACGCGCTACACTGCGCGTCCCTGCGCCCATATCACCGGGCGCGAAGCCACAGATTCCGGGGGCAGCATGTCGGGTTCCATCCTCTATATCCATGGCTTCAACAGCTCGCCACTTTCGACCAAGGCGCGCCAACTCGAGGCCGTGATGCAGCAACTGGGCCTGTCGGCCCAACTGCGGGTGCCCGCCTTGCACCACCACCCACGGCAGGCCATCGCCCAGCTCGAAGCGGCCATCGCCGAACTGGGCGCACCATTGTTGGTAGGTAGTTCGCTCGGCGGCTACTATGCCACCTATCTGGCCGAGCGCCACGGCCTCAAGGCCTTGCTGGTGAACCCGGCGGTAACACCGCACAAGCATTTCGACGGCTACCTGGGCACCCAGCACAATCACTACACCGGTGAAGCGTGGGAGCTGACCCACGATCATGTGCAGGCCCTGGCCGAGCTTGAGGTACCAGCCCCGGTGGATGCCAGCCGCTATCAAGTGTGGCTGCAGACCGCCGATGAAACCCTGGACTATCGCCATGCCGAGCGCTATTACCGTGCTTGTGCCCTGCGCATCCAGGCCGGTGGCGACCACAGCTTCCAGGGCTTCGCCGAGCGCCTGCCGGCACTGCTGGCCTTCGCCGGCATTGCCCGTGGGCAGTACGCAGCGCTCGATTTTTCTGTATTTTGACTTTTTTGCATTCACCAGACTGACGACGAGACCCTATGGCCACTCCCAGCGCTAGCGCCTATAACGCAGACGCCATCGAAGTCCTCTCGGGCCTTGACCCGGTCCGCAAGCGGCCGGGCATGTACACCGATACCAGCCGCCCCAACCACCTGGCCCAGGAAGTCATCGACAACAGTGTCGACGAAGCCCTGGCCGGTCATGCCCGTTCGGTACAGGTCATACTCCATGCCGACCACTCGCTGGAAGTCAGCGACGATGGCCGCGGCATGCCGGTGGACATCCACCCGGAAGAGGGCGTGTCCGGGGTCGAGCTGATCCTCACCAAGCTGCACGCCGGCGGCAAGTTCTCCAACAAGAACTATCAGTTCTCCGGTGGCCTTCACGGCGTGGGCATCTCTGTGGTCAACGCCCTGTCGACCCAGGTGCGCGTGCGCGTAAAACGTGACGGCAACGAATACCAGATGACCTTCGCCGATGGCTTCAAGGCCAGCGAGCTGGAAGTGGTCGGCTCGGTCGGCAAGCGCAACACCGGCACCAGCGTGTACTTCAGCCCCGACCCCAAGTACTTCGATTCGCCGAAGTTCTCCATCAGCCGCCTCAAGCACGTGCTCAAGGCCAAGGCCGTGCTGTGCCCGGGCCTGCTGGTCAGCTTCGAGGACAAGGCCAGCGGCGAGAAAGTCGAATGGCACTATGAGGATGGCCTGCGTTCCTACCTGGTCGATTCCGTCAATGAGTTCCAGCGCCTGCCCGACGAGCCGTTCTGCGGCAGCCTGGCCGGTAACAAGGAAGCGGTGGACTGGGCCTTGCTGTGGCTGCCAGAAGGCGGCGACAGCATCCAGGAAAGCTACGTCAACCTGATCCCTACCGCCCAGGGCGGCACCCATGTCAACGGCCTGCGCCAGGGCCTGCTGGATGCCATGCGTGAATTCTGCGAGTTCCGCAACCTGCTGCCGCGCGGTGTGAAGCTGGCGCCGGAAGACGTCTGGGAGCGCATCACTTTCGTGCTGTCGATGAAGATGCAGGACCCGCAGTTCTCCGGGCAGACCAAAGAGCGCCTGTCGTCGCGCGAGGCGGCTGCCTTCGTTTCCGGCGTGGTCAAGGACGCGTTCAGCCTGTGGCTCAACGCCCACCCCGAGCTGGGCATGCAACTGGCGGAGCTGGCCATCAGCAACGCCGGGCGCCGCCTGAAGGCCAGCAAGAAGGTCGAGCGCAAACGCATAACCCAGGGCCCGGCACTTCCCGGCAAACTGGCCGATTGCGCCGGCCAGGACCCGATGCGCGCCGAACTGTTCCTGGTCGAGGGTGACTCGGCCGGTGGCTCGGCCAAGCAGGCTCGCGACAAGGAATTCCAGGCGATCCTGCCGCTGCGTGGCAAGATCCTCAACACTTGGGAAGTGGACGGTGGCGAAGTCCTGGCCAGCCAGGAAGTGCACAACATCGCCGTGGCCATTGGCGTCGACCCGGGGGCCACCGACCTTGCGCAGCTGCGCTACGGCAAGATCTGCATCCTCGCCGACGCCGACTCCGACGGCCTGCACATCGCCACGTTGCTGTGCGCACTGTTTGTCCAGCACTTCCGCGCCCTGGTCGAGGCCGGGCATGTGTACGTGGCCATGCCGCCGCTGTACCGCATCGACCTGGGCAAGGAAATCTACTACGCACTCGACGAGGCCGAGCGTGACGGTATCCTCGATCGCCTGGTGGCCGAGAAGAAGCGCGGCAAGCCACAGGTCACCCGCTTCAAGGGCTTGGGCGAGATGAACCCGCCACAGCTGCGCGAGACCACCATGGACCCGAATACCCGGCGCCTGGTGCAACTGACCCTGGACGACGTGCAGGCCACCTGCGAGCTGATGGACAAGCTGCTGGCCAAGAAGCGCGCGGGCGACCGCAAGAGCTGGCTGGAAACCAAGGGCAACCTGGCCGAGGTCATGGTTTGATTCGGCGGCTTCTGGCTGCCTGCCTGGCGCTGGTTGCCCTGCCGAGCCTGGCGGGCAACTGGCCAGAGTTGAAGCTGAGCGCCGAGCACCCGATCGAAGGCATGCGCGGTGGCAACCTGTCTGGCCTGGTGGAATGCCGGGGCGGGCTGTGGGGCGTATCCGACCGCGACGACGACCGCATCTACCGCTTCGACCAGCAAAACCCGACCTGGCGCGCGCAGCCGCTCACTTTCACCCCGCCAGCGGTGCCGGAAAGTGGCCTGCCGTGGGGCCTTAAGTCGCGCAACTGGGCGGCGTCGTATATTCGTGGTGGCGAGCTGGATTTCGAAGGTATCAGCTGTGACCAGGCGGGCAACCTGTACCTGGTCAGCGAAGCTCATGCCGCTGTGCTGCAACTGCCGCTGGAAGGCGAGGCGGACTGGTTGAAGATCGACCCGGCCATGGTTCGTCAGGCCCGGGCCAGCGGCATGCTGCTGAACTTCAACGCCTTGTTCGAAGGTCTGGCGATCAACCCGGCAGGTGACCGCCTGTGGCTGGCCGCCGAGCGCGAGCGCCGTGGCCTGGTGGCTATCGAGCGCCAGCAGTCGGTGTGGACCTGCGGCCGCAGCTGCGTGTTGCTGAGCGAGGCCGGGGTCGAAATGCAACCGGCACAGATGCCCAATGCCCAGGCACTGTCGCGCGACTTCGCCGACCTGGCCTGGTTCGAAGGCAAGCTGTTCACTCTCGAACGCAATGCCTACCGCGTCTGTCGTCGGGATACCGACAGCGGCATGGTCGAGCGCTGCTGGTCGTTCGCTGCCGATGCCCTGGTCGAGTCGCGTCGCTACCAGCAGCCGTTCGGTCTGGCCGAGGCCCTGGTGATCGATGCCAAGGGCGCCTGGATAGGCGTGGACAACAACAACGGCGCCCGCGCCGATGGCGAAGCACGCCCGATCGTCTGGCGCTTCGATGCGCCGGAAGGCGGATGGAGCGCCAAGCCATGAGCCAGGCACCGGGCAAGCGGGCTGGCAAGGTATTGATGATCGTCGCCTGGGCGGCGGCGCTGTTCCTTGCCACGCGTTTTTTCGGCCAATGGGAAGACAGCCAGCGCAACCCCAATGCCCAGGTGCAGTCGGCGCATGGCGAAGGCTTTATCGAGGTGCGCCTGCTGGGCAACGGCCAGGGCCACTTCGTGATGGATGGCGCAATCAACGGCCAGGTGGTGCATTTCATGCTCGACACAGGTGCTACCGACGTGGCCATCCCCGAGGCGCTGGGCCGCGAGCTGGGCCTGGAGCGTGGCAGCCCGGTGCAGCTCAGTACCGCCAACGGCCGTACCGAAGGCTACCGCACGCGCCTGACCAGCCTGCAGCTGGGGGATATCCGCCTGCAGGACGTGCGCGCCATCGTGGTGCCGGGCCTGGACGGGCAGACCGTATTGCTGGGCATGAGTGCCCTGAAACAACTTGAATTTACCCAGCGCGGCGGCACCATGCTGCTGCGCCAGAACCTGAAATGACGAGGCCCGCATGAGCGACTCACTGGAACTCAGCCTGGATGGCGTAGAACGCCGCTCGCTGGCTGACTTCACCGAACAGGCCTATCTCAACTACTCCATGTACGTGATCATGGACCGCGCCTTGCCGCACATCGGCGATGGCCTGAAGCCGGTGCAGCGACGCATCGTCTACGCCATGAGCGAGTTGGGGCTCGATGCCGATGCCAAGCACAAGAAGTCGGCGCGTACCGTCGGTGACGTGCTCGGCAAGTTCCACCCCCACGGCGACTCGGCCTGCTACGAGGCCATGGTGCTGATGGCCCAGCCGTTCAGCTACCGCTATACCCTGGTCGACGGCCAGGGCAACTGGGGTGCGCCAGACGATCCGAAGTCGTTCGCCGCCATGCGTTATACCGAAGCGCGTCTTTCGCGCTACGCCGAAGTGCTGCTCAGCGAAGTCGGCCAGGGCACCGTGGACTGGGTGCCAAACTTCGACGGCACCCTGCAGGAGCCGGCCGTGCTGCCTGCGCGCCTGCCCAACATCCTGCTCAACGGCACCACTGGTATCGCCGTTGGCATGGCCACTGACGTACCGCCGCACAACCTGCGTGAAGTGGCCACGGCCTGTGTGCGCCTGCTCGACGAGCCCAAGGCCACCATCGAGCAGCTGTGCGAGCACATCCAGGGGCCGGACTACCCGACCGAGGCCGAGATCGTCACGCCGCGGGCAGAAATCCTCAAGATGTACGAAAGCGGTCGCGGCTCCATCCGTATGCGCGCCGTCTACCGCGTCGAGGATGGCGACATCGTCGTCACCGCGCTGCCGCATCAGGTCTCCGGGGCAAAGGTGCTGGAGCAGATCGCTGCGCAGATGCAGGCCAAGAAGCTGCCTATGGTCGCCGACCTGCGTGACGAGTCGGACCACGAGAACCCGTGCCGCATCGTCATCATCCCGCGCTCCAACCGTGTGGATGCCGATGAGCTGATGCAGCACCTGTTTGCCACGACCGACCTGGAGAGCAGCTACCGGGTCAACGTCAACATCATCGGCCTGGACGGCCGGCCACAGCTGAAGAACCTGCGAGCGCTGCTGCTGGAATGGCTGGAGTTCCGTACCGCTACCGTCCGTCGCCGCCTGCAGCACCGCCTGGACAAGGTGGAGAAGCGCCTGCACCTGTTGGAAGGTTTGCTGACCGCGTTCCTCAACCTGGATGAAGTTATCCACATCATCCGTACCGAAGACCAGCCCAAGCAGGCCCTGATCGCCCGTTTCGACCTGACCGAAATCCAGGCCGACTACATTCTCGAGACCCGCCTGCGGCAGCTGGCACGCCTGGAAGAGATGAAGATCCGCGGCGAGCAGGATGAATTGCTGAAGGAGCAGGCCAAGCTGCTCGCCCTGCTGGGCAGCGATGCCAAGCTGCGCAAGCTGGTACGCAGCGAGCTGATCAAGGATGCTGAAACCTATGGCGACGACCGCCGCTCGCCGATCGTCGAGCGTGCCGAGGCCAAGGCGCTGTCGGAAAACGAGCTGATGCCGACCGAGCCGGTCACCGTGGTGCTCTCGGAGAAGGGCTGGGTGCGCTGCGCCAAGGGTCACGACATTGATGCCACCGGCCTGTCGTACAAGGCCGGCGATGGCTTCAAGGCCGCTGCTGCCGGGCGCTCAAACCAGTTTGCCGTGCTCATCGATTCTACTGGCCGCAGTTACTCGCTAGCCGCCCACAGCCTGCCGTCGGCGCGTGGTCAGGGCGAACCACTGACCGGCCGCCTGACGCCACCACCGGGGGCCACCTTCGAGTGTGTGCTGTTGCCGGACGACGATGCACTGTACGTGGTGGCTTCGGACGCCGGCTATGGCTTCGTGGTCAAGGGTGAAGACCTGCAGGCCAAGAACAAGGCCGGCAAGGGCTTGCTCAGCCTGCCCAACGGTGCCAAGGTCATGACCCCGCGCCCGGTGGCCAACCGCGAGCAGGACTGGCTGGCGGCGGTTACCACCGAAGGCCGTCTGCTGGTATTCAAGGTCAGCGACCTGCCTCAGTTGGGCAAAGGCAAGGGCAACAAGATTATCGGGGTGCCGGGCGACCGGGTGGCGAGCCGTGAAGAATTTGTTACCGATCTGGCCGTGATAGCAGATGGCGCGACGCTTGTATTGCAAGCCGGCAAGCGTACCCTATCTCTGAAAGCGGACGACCTGGAGCATTACAAGGGCGAGCGCGGACGGCGCGGCAGCAAGCTGCCACGCGGGTTCCAGCGGGTCGATGGGTTGCAGGTGGAAGTGCCGGCGTAAGCGGTTGAAATGTCTGGAGCGGCAATTTCAGCGTCGTTCCGGGCAGAAATGCTGGAGTCGGACGGTTATTTCGCGGATGATATGGCCCTTGCGGTGCCGGCGTGGCCGTGTGCCCGTTTGAATTTATGTGTATCACTGCGGTTGGCCTTTTGGCGACCGCCTGGATGGGATGATGAAATTTCTGCGCCTTCCATTTGCGCTGTTGATGACTGGCCTGCTGGGCCTTGGCGGGTGCACCATGCATCAGCCGGTTGCCCTGTACCAGCTCGACAGTGGTGATCCTGGCCAGCCTTCGCAGAGTGCGGGCATGGCCGTGGTGCTCGGTCCGGTATCGGTTGCCGATTACCTGCAACGTGAGACGTTCCTGCAGCGTCAGGCCGATGGCAGCCTGAGTTCGGCGACCGACGGTCGTTGGGCCGGCAGCCTTTCGTCGGATATCGACCAGCTGCTGGTGCGCCAGCTCGCCTGGCGCCTGGACAGCCAGCGCGTGGTGCTGGCCCCGGCGGCTGCCGGGTTCAACCCGGATGTACAAGTGCTGCTGTCGATCACTCGCCTGGACTCGGGCAAGGACCAGCCGGCCGTCCTGGATGCCCAGTGGCGCCTGTTGGACCGCCGTGGCCATGTGCGTGACAACCGCATCGTTCACCTCGAACAGCCACACGCGGGCAGCGAGGCGTCGCAGGTGCAGGCCCAGGGCCAGTTGCTTCAGAAACTGGCCGAACAGCTGAGCACAGCGGTCAAGCCTCTGGCTAACCAGCCGGCGATTGCCGAAGAGTCGCCTAAAAAATCGGCTGCTCCGGTGCAGGTGAAGAAGACGCCTGAGAAATCCAAGATCCCGATGGCTGCGCCGATTCGAACCGATATGGAAGTCTACCGGTTCTGATCTAACTGCCAGATACGAAAAAGCCCGCATCATTGCGGGCTTTTTCGTATCTGCAGTTTTTGTACTGTATGTGCTGGTCTCTCGCGGGTGAACCCGCTCCCACAGGTTGGTGCAGGCCCTGTGGGAGCGGGTTTACCCGCGAAGAAGCCAGCCCGGTATCAGGCCCGGCGTTCGTGCATCCGCGCCAGCTGACGCTCCAGCATCGACGGGTAGGGTTCCATCAGGCGCTCCACGCAGCAGGCACCCTCGGGGCTGGCAATCGGGCGAATGCGGGCGCGCTGGCGAATCAGCGTGTCATCGCTGATCTGCCGTTCTACCAGCAACAAGTTGCGACTGTGCTGCGACAGTGCCAGAGCGTCCTGGGCCTTTTCGGCCATCAGCAGGTCTACCAGCTCCAGCCCTTGCAGGTCGTTACCCAGAGCAAGGCCCAGCTGCAGCTGCAGGGTAATGCCGCTGTCCGCTACCTCGATCTGCAGGGCATGGCCCAAGGCGCGCAACAACTCGCCGCAGCAGATGGCGTTGGTCAGGTAGTCCTCGCCGCAGTCGCGGCTGTGGAACAGCACCAAGGTGCTGCCGTCGTTGAGCGTGTGAGTTTCACCGTCGTAGAGTGAGGCTGCATGTTCCAGGCAATCGCGGTAGCGCTCGGTCAGTTCGGTCAGGCGCGTGCGCGGCAGGCGACGCAGCTGCTCCTGCGAGCCCAGTTGCACGGCAAGCACGGCGCTGTACTGCGGCTCGTCGGATTCGACCACGGCGGCCTTGGGCGCGCTTTCGTCGTCCAGCAGGCCGGCGAAGGCTTCATCGTCATCCTCGTCCGCCTGGGCGGCAAGCTTGGCGCGCGGTGCGACTTTGGCTGCCGGGGCAGAGTCGTGCAGGTCGTCGAACTGCTCGTCTTCTTCTTCTTCTTCGGGCTCCGGCTCAGGTGGCGGCGGCGGGGCCAGGCGCGCGTGCAGCTGGCGGGCGATGTCGCCGATCTCGTCCTGGCGGTCGGTGGCCGGGGTATAGGGTTGCGGGTCGCGCAGCCACACCCGCAGCTGCAGCAGCGGCAGGGTGATGAAGCGGCCCTGGCGCAGGCTCAGGGTCAGCGCCAACACCAGCAGGATGGCGGCAAGGATGCCCATGCTCTGCAGACTGATCAGCATCGGCTGCTGGAACTGGCTCATGTCCAGGCTGATGCGCAGTTGCCCGGCGGTCACGTCCTGGAAGGTGATCTTGGTCTGGTACAGGCCTTCGGCCTCGCCCAGCAGGCTGTTGCGCGGGCGCTGGCCGGCTTCCGCGAGGATGCGGTTGTCCACGCTGTAGATCGCCGCATGGGCCACCAGTGGGTTTTTCACCAGGTTGCCGAGCAGAACGTTGAGGCTGAGGATGTCGTTGGCCACCAGCAACTCGGTCGCCGAGGTGGCGGTCTGGGTGGTCAGGCTCTGGCCCAGAGCATCGGCCTGCTCGTGCATGGCCTGCTTGAACTGCAGGCCCATCACGCAGGCGTAGATCACCAACGCCAGCGCCACCAGGAAAATGTTGGTGCAGGCGATGCGTAGTGCCAGCGGCACGCGACGTTGACTCAGGGCGCGATAGATCATCAGGAAGAAGTTGTCTGCTTTGACGGGCGTGGGCCGGTTCACTGAGCTCGGCTCTTAATGGCATGAAAGTGTGGGGCAGTATAGCGAGCCGGGTTTTGTCGGCAAAGTATCGTTGGCGCCCGACGGTCACGGAAAATCGGTAGAATGCGCATTTTTCATCGAAGTCGGAGCCAGGTTGTGCGCGAAATCGTCCTGATCAACATCACCGGTGAGGACCGTCCCGGTCTCACTGCGGCTATCACCGGCGTCCTGCTGCAGGGCGGTGTGAGCATCCTCGACATTGGCCTGGCAGTCATGCACGGTACCTTGTCGTTCGGCATCCTGGTCGATATCCCGGACAACGAAGTGGCCACCTCCCTGCTGCAGAGCGTGCAGGCCAAGGCCCACGAGCTGAACCTGCAGGCCCGCTACACGCCGATTTCCGAGGCGGACTACCAGCACTGGGCCGATGGCCAGGGCGAGGCGCGCCACATCGTCACCTTGCTCAGCCGCAAGATCACTCCAGAGCAACTGCAGCGGGTGAGTGCGGTGATCAGCCGGTACGGCCTGACCATCGAGCGCATCGAGCGCCTGTCGGCCCGTGTGGCGCTGGATGCCGAGACCGACAAGGGCAAGGCGGCCATCGAGATCTCTGTGCGCGGCGTGCCGAGCGATGCCGAGGCTCTGCGTGCCGACTTCTTCGCCCTGGCCGAAGAGCTGAGCATCGACATTGCCTTCCAGAAGGACGACCTGTTCCGCCGCAACCGTCGCCTGGCGGTCTTCGACATGGATTCGACGCTGATCGAAGCCGAGGTCATTGACGAACTGGCAAAGGCCGCTGGCGTGGGTGAGCAGGTTGCCGCCATCACCGAGCGCGCCATGCGCGGCGAGCTGGACTTCCGCGCCAGCTTCAAGGAGCGCATGGCGCTGCTCAAGGGCCTGGATGTGGGCGTGTTGGATGAGATCGGGGCGTCGCTGCGTCTGACCGAAGGTGCCGAGAACCTGTTTGCCGAGCTCAAGCGCCTGGGTTACAAGACCGCGATCCTGTCCGGTGGCTTCACTTACTTTGCTCGCCAGGTGCAGGCGCGTCTGGGCATCGACTATGTGTTCGCCAACGAGCTGGAAGTGGTCGATGGCAAGGTGACCGGCGTGGCTGTGGAGCCGATCGTTGATGCCCAGCGCAAGGCCGAGCTGCTGCAGAAGCTGGCCAGCGAAGAAGGCTTGCAGCTGGAGCAGACCATTGCCGTGGGTGACGGTGCCAACGACCTACCGATGCTGTCGCTGGCCGGCCTGGGTGTGGCGTTCCGCGCCAAGCCGCTGGTGCGCCAGTCGGCCAAGCAGGCGATTTCTACCCTGGGATTGGATGGAGTGTTGTATCTGCTGGGCCTGCGCGACCGCGACGCGCGCGGCTGACTCGACAATCCGGGGCTGCTTCGCAGCCCATCGCGACACAAGGCCGCTCCTACAGGGAATCGCATATCTCCTGTAGGAGCGGACTTGTGTCGCGAAAGGGCCGCAAAGCGGCCCCAGGTTCCATCAGGCAATCAAGCCTGCACAGGCGCCGCCAACTGCTGCCCCATGCGCACCGCTGAACCCGCACCCAGGTTCTCCGCCCACTTCACCTGCTCCGGTCCGAACAGCACGATGGCAGTCGACCCCAGCTTGAAGCGGCCTAGTTCGGCACCTTTCTCCAGGTGGATCGGCGCGCGGCTGGCTTCGTCGTAGCGGAAGGTCTTCAGTTCACGCTTGGGTGGCGTCACCAGCCCGGCCCACACGGTTTCGATCGAAGCGACGATCATCGCGCCCACCAGCACCACGGCCATCGGCCCGCGCTCGGTATCGAACAGGCAGACCACGCGCTCGTTGCGGGCGAACAGCTCGGGGACGTTCTCTGCGGTGGTCTGGTTGACCGAGAACAGGCGGCCCGGCACGTAGACCATTTCACGCAGGGTACCGGCCAGCGGCATGTGCACGCGGTGGTAGTCCTTGGGCGACAGGTAGATGGTGGCGAACTCGCCGCCCATGAACGGCGCGGCCATGGCCGGGTCACCGCCAAGCAGCTCCTGCGCGCTGAAACCGTGGCCCTTGGCCTGGAAGATGCGGCCGTGCTCGATCGGGCCAAGCTGGCTGACGGCACCGTCAGCCGGGCAAAGGATGGCGCCCGGGGTCTCGTCCAGCGGGCGGGCACCCGGCTTCAGGGCACGGGTGAAGAATGCATTGAAGTGCTCGTATGCGCTCAGGTCCTCGACCAGCGCTTCGCTCATGTTGACCTGGTAACGCTTGGCGAACCAGGCGGTGAAGGCGTTCTTGAACCAGCGCACGCGGCACTCGGCTATGCAGCCGGCCAGCCGCGACAGCAAGTGGTGCGGCAGCAGGTACTGGCTGATGATGAACAAACGGGATTTCATGCAGGTTCCTTAGACTTCTACAGGCGTGTCCGGGTGGTTGCCCCATTCGCTCCACGAGCCGGCGTAGGCCTTGACGCGCGGGTATCCAAGGGCCTTGGCCACCAGGTAGGTGAAACCGGAGCGGCGGTGGGTCTGGCAGTGGGTGATCACTTCCTTGTCGGGGGTGATGCCCAGGTTCTTCAGGACTTCGGCGATGTCCTGGCGAATGCGCAGGTGGTCGTTGAGGTCCATGCCGGCGGTCCACTCGAAGTTGATCGCGCCGGGGATGTGGCCGCCCTTGGCTGCCAGTACTTTCTCGCCGCTGAATTCCTGCGGGCCACGGGCGTCCCAGATGACCAGGTCGTCGGCGCCCAGGCGGCTTTGCAGGTACTCGCGGGTGGCGGTTGGCGAAGTGTCGATGCGCAGGTGCACCGGCGCATTGCCGCTGGCGGGCACTTCTGTGGAGAGCTTGTCGGCGGGCCAGGCCTGGATGCCGCCATTGAGATAGTGGTAACGCTTATGGCCGATCACGTCGAGCAACCAGATGAAGCGCCCGGCCCAGCCGCCGCCCTCATCGTCATACACCACATACACGGCATCGTCACGGTGGCCGAGTTCGCTGAACAGTTTTTCCAGTTCGCCCAGGGCCGGCAGCAGGCCGGGCGCGGGGGGCTGGCCGAGCTGGGTACGCTTGCCTTCGACAAAGCGTGCGCCGGGGATATGCCCGCTGACATAGCGGTTGGCGCTGCTCAGGTCGATCAGGATCAGCTGTGGCGAATCCAGGCGCGGCAGCAGGTCCGCGGCTTCGATCACCAGGGGCAGGCCGGAAAAGTCAGTCATCCACGGTCTCCAGTGTGGAAAGAGGGGCGATTGTAGCGCAAGGCTCAGGCCTTGCGGTTGGCAAACACCGACAGCGCCCGTTCGGTGCACTGTGCGGTCTTGCCGAAGGCTTGCACGCTGATATCGGCCAGCGGCCGGCAGCCCTGGTCTGCCACCATCAGCATCAGCACCTGGTCCGTCACCGCCAGCGAGCGTAGCAGCACGTGCTCGCTGCGGAACAAGGCACGCAGCGGGGCCGGCAGCAGGGCCGAGAACTGGCTGTGGTTTTCCGGGGTGATACGCAATTGCCCGGCCTTGGCCAGCAGCTTTTGCAGCAGTTTGTTCTGCGCCACCGGCAGTACCAGCGCCCCGGCTTCCTTGGGCAGGCCGGCCATCTGCTGCACGCGCAGCTGGTCGTTGGCCTTGTCCAGGCTCAGCAGCAGTATCCGCTGCATGCCAGAGGCCAGAAGGGCCTCGATAACCTGCGTGGCCAGGTGCACGCTGTTGGTGAACGGGCTGGGCTGGGCCAGAAGGTCTTGGCACAGCTTGCGCCAGCGCGCCAGTTCGTCGCTTGTGGGAGGTGGCGGAGCCAGCATGTCTGGGTGCGGACGGCGCTGGTGCCAGGGCCAGATCAGCGCTTCGGCCGGGTGGAACAAGGCATGCTGGGCATGGCGGCGGGCGCTGGCCGCAGCCTGCTGGTGCACCTGCTGCTGCACGTCGTCCAGCGAGGTCTGCAGGTACAGTGCGGTCAGCAGCTGCCAGCGCAACAGGTGCGGGTTGTCCCAGCCCACTTGTGCCGCCAGGGCCAGGTTGTTTGCCAGCAGCACGGTGTTGGCCGGCTGGTTGAACCAGCGGCGCAGGCCAGGCTCGGCGTCCAGGCGGTGTTGCTGGCTGAGCAGGTCCGGGTCGCGGGCGATACTGAGCACCTGGGCCAGTTGTTCGCGCTCTTCCAGCAGCAGGCGGTAACCCTGGGTCACCCATTGTGGCAGGCGCCAGTACTCCGCCATGGTCTGGCACAGCTCCATGATGCGCACGCCAAACAGTTCTTCCTCGACATGGGCGGCGTCTTCGCCCTTGTGGATAACCCGCAGCTCCCAGGTATCGAGCAGCTTGGGGTAGGCCAGCGCCAGCGGCCAGAGTGGCGACAGGAACAACAGGCTGCCCCAGTGGATTTCCTGCCACAGCCGTGCCAGGCGGCTTGCGAACAGGCCGCTGGCCTGCTGCGAGGCGTGCTGGCTGATCAGCTGGAACTGGCACAGTACCGGCGGAATCTCTTCGACGGGCACTGCTGGCAGGCGCTTGAGCAGCTGTTCGCTGCGCTCCAGGCCCAGGCGGTTGAGGGCGACTTCCAGGCTTTCGGCGGGCTCTGCCAGGCTGGCATTGGTGGGGTGATTGGCTTCGCGCATCACCGACAGCACCAGCGCCGGGCTATCTTGCATCAGTTCGGCGATATCGCGCAGTGAGCGGCGGTTATCGTGGATGGCGGCCATGACCCGGTCGTAGCTGTGCTTCGGCACGGGGATGCGAACACTCTCGAGCAGCTTTACCCAGGCCTCTAGCGTACGTGGAGCCTGAGCGGGCACCTTGGTTTCAATTGGCAT
Source organism: Pseudomonas sp. M2(2023) (assembly GCF_030263955.1). Classification (NCBI taxonomy): domain Bacteria; kingdom Pseudomonadati; phylum Pseudomonadota; class Gammaproteobacteria; order Pseudomonadales; family Pseudomonadaceae; genus Pseudomonas; species Pseudomonas sp. M2(2023). The sequence goes on along the minus strand of NZ_CP127114.1, from coordinate 5,044,984 downwards.
TTTGACATCAGTCCGAACTGGCTTTTCGCATTGAGTGGCTATAGTCTGGCGCAGTTCTGCCGATAAGTAGAAGAAGAGTTTTAAAGCTCCCGTCTCTTCCCCTGACCACGACAGCAAGTGCTTTGAACCTATGGCTAAAATTATCGGCATCATCGTCGTATTCGCGAGCGTGCTCGGCGGATACGTGCTTTCCCACGGCAAGATCGCGGCACTGATCCAGCCGTTCGAAGTACTGATCATCGGCGGTGCGGCCTTTGGTGCATTCCTGCAGGCCAACCCTGGCCACATGACCATGCACGTCATCAAGAAGTCGATGAAGATGTTCGGCTCGCGCTTCACTCACGCCTTCTACCTGGAAGTGCTGGGCCTGGTGTACGAAATTCTCAACAAGAGCCGGCGCGAAGGCATGATGGCCATCGAGGCCGATATCGAAGATGCCGCCGCCAGCCCGATCTTCGCCAAGTACCCGACGGTGCTGGCCGATGAGCGCATGACCGCGTTCGTCTGCGACTATCTGCGCATCATGTCCACCGGCAACATGGCCCCGCACGAGCTCGAGGGCCTGTTCGACATGGAACTGCTGAGCATGAAGGAAGAACTGGAGCACCCGTCCCATGCGGTGACCGGCATCGCCGACGGCATGCCCGGCTTCGGTATCGTTGCGGCGGTACTGGGTATCGTGGTGACCATGGCCTCGCTCGGCGATGGTGACCAGGCCTCCATCGGCCTCCATGTGGGTGCGGCGCTGGTGGGTACCTTCTTCGGTATTCTGGCGGCCTACGGCTTCTTCGGCCCGTTGGCCAAGTGCCTGGAGCACGATGCCAAGGAAGAGCTGAACCTCTACGAATCGATCAAGGCTTCGCTGGTGGCCTCGGCCTCGGGCATGCCGCCTTCGCTGGCGGTCGAGTTCGGGCGCAAGGTGCTGTACCCCAAGCACCGCCCAAGCTTCGCCGAACTGGAACAAGCGGTTCGCGGTCGCTGAGTCATGGAGAACAATCAGCCCATCATCGTCAAGCGCGTCAAGCGCTTTGGCGGCGGCCACCACGGCGGCGCCTGGAAAATCGCCTTCGCCGACTTCGCCACGGCGATGATGGCGTTCTTCCTGGTGCTGTGGCTGTTGTCCACGGCCACCCCGGAACAGAAGATCGCCATTGCCGGCTACTTCAAGGACCCGATCGGCTTCTCGGAAAGCGGAACGCCCTACGTCATCGACCTGGGCGGCTCGCCTCAGCTGGCGCCGGAAAAGACCATCAACCCCGAAGCCAAGTCGGAGCCGACGCCTGATACCAGCATTCAGCTGGACAAGGACCAGGTGGAGACCATGGCCGAGCAGGTCGAGCGTGAGCGTCTGGAGTTGCTGCTGCAGGAACTGCAGAACAAGGTGGAAGAGAACCCGCAACTGCAGAAGTTCAAGGACCAGATCCTGTTCGAGATCACCCAGGACGGCCTGCGCATCCAGATCATGGACGCCGAGAACCGGCCGATGTTCGACATTGGCAGCGCGCGCCTGCAGCCGTACTTCGAGGACATCCTGCTGGCGATGGCAGACACCATCAAGGCGGTGCCGAACAAGATCAGCATCAGTGGCCACACCGACGCCAAGCCCTATGCCGGCAGTGGCGAGTTCGGCAACTGGGAATTGTCGGCCAACCGCGCCAACGCCGCGCGCCGTGCACTGGTGGCCGGCGGCTACCCGGATGGCCAGGTGGCGCGGGTGGTGGGTTATGCCTCGTCGTCGCTGTTCGACCGCAAGGACCCGTTCAACCCGGTCAACCGCCGCATCGACATCATCGTGCTGACCAAAAAAGCCCAGCGCAATATCGAAGGCGAGCAGGGCGCGCCGGAAGCACCGGCTGCCGAGCCCGCGCCGCCGGCCGCTGCGGCACCGGCGGCGCCAGGGGAGGCCGGGCAGGCCCCCATGCAGCCGCGTGAATTGCGCCAGAAGCTGAACATCTTCGAAGAGGGGACGCTGAAGATGGATGAGGCCAAGGACCAGTAAACCCTTTTTCGTCTTGCGTGGTCCCTTGTGGGGGCGGCCTTGTGTCGCGAAAGGGCCGCAACGCGGCCCCGGCAATATTTGCATTAATGCTGATATCTGGGGCCGCTGCGCGCCCCATTCGCGACACAAGGCCGCTCCCACAGGATCGCGCCGCGGCTGAAGCCGGCGCAGAACCCGTGGAGCAAGCGGTCAGTAAGCGTCTTCCGGCAAACTGGCAATGATCGAGCGGTAGCTGTTCATCCGTTGCTGCTTGATACGCCCCTCGTCCAGCGCCTTGAGCAGCGCGCAGCCCGGTTCGCGATCATGCTTGCAGTCGCGGAAGCGGCAGGTGCCGAACAGGTCGCGGAACTCGATGAAACCATCCTCCACATCACTGCGGCTGACGTGACCCAGGCCGAACTCGCGGATGCCCGGTGAGTCGATCAGGTCGCCACCATTGGGGAAGTGGTACAGCCGCGCGGTGGTGGTGGTGTGGGTACCCTGGCCAGACCATTCCGACAGGTCGCCGACACGGGTGCCGGCCTCCGGCAGCAGGCTGTTGACCAGCGACGACTTGCCCACCCCCGACTGGCCGACGAACACGCTGATGTGGCCGTCGAGCATCTGCTGCAGGCGTTGCATGCCGTCACCGTGATGTGCCGAGACCTCGAGCAGCGGGTAGCCGAGCTCGCGGTAAACCTCCAGCAGCGCATGCAGGCCCGGGCCGTTCTCTTCGTTGATCAGGTCGGCCTTGTTCAGCAGCAGCAGCGGGCGAATGCCAGCGTGCTCCGCGGCCACCAGGTAACGGTCGATCAGGTTGGGGTGCGGTTCGGGCGCGGGGGCAAAGACGATCACGATCAGGTCGACGTTGGCCGCCACCGGCTTCAGCTGGCCGTGGTTGTTAGGCCGGCACAGCTCGGTGCTGCGCGGCATCTGCGCGACGATCACGCCAATTCCCTGGTTGCCCGCCCGCCATACCACGCGGTCGCCGGTAACCAGCGCCGGCAGGTTGGCGCGCAAGTGGCAACGGAACACCTGGCCCGCGGCTTCGCCGTCCTGGGCTTCCACTTCTACCTGCACACCGAAGTGCGCAATCACCAGGCCCAACTGCTCTGGCCCAAGGTCGCCACCCTCCAGTTCCTGCAGCACGTGCTGTTCGCGTTTGGCCGCACGCGCGGCGCGCTCGTTCTGGATTTTTTCGATGCGCCAGTTCTGGCGGCGATTGAGCTGGCGTTTGGCCATGAAGGTTCCGTGCGTGGGGGCAGGTTGAAAACGGCAGGCAGTTTAGCACGCCAGGCGCCGGACCATTTGGCTTACCTTCGCACCGTGAATGGGCGTGCCTTGGCCACTACGCTACTATGACGGCCTATACGAGGAGCCCCCGCATGCAAAACCCACAGAACCTGATCTGGATCGACCTGGAAATGACCGGCCTGGATCCGGACAGCGACGTCATCATCGAGATGGCCACCATCGTCACCGACAGCGAACTGAACACCCTGGCCGAAGGGCCGGTGATCGCCATCCACCACAGTGACGAAGTGCTGGCGCGCATGGACGAGTGGAACACCCGCACCCATGGCGCTTCGGGCCTGACCCAGCGCGTTCGCGAGAGCAAGGTCGACATGGCCGAAGCCGAGGCGCAGACCATTGCCTTCCTGGAGCAGTGGGTACCGAAAGGCAAGTCGCCGATCTGCGGCAACAGCATCTGCCAGGACCGCCGCTTCCTCTACCGGCACATGCGCAACCTGGAAAACTACTTCCACTACCGCAACCTGGATGTCTCGACCCTGAAGGAGCTGGCTGCACGCTGGGCACCTGATGTGCGTGATAGCTTCAAGAAGGGCAACACCCACCTGGCGCTGGACGACATCCGCGAATCGATCGCCGAACTGCGCCACTATCGCGAGCACTTCATCAAGGTGTGAGCCGAAAAGGCGCAGATATTGTATCTGCGCCCTCTTTTGGTGCCATGGGCAACTGGTTAGACTGCGCGCCTTTCTCGCACGCCCGCACGGACCCCGCACCATGTTGTTGATGCTCTACCTCATCGCCATCACCGCCGAAGCCATGACCGGCGCATTGTCTGCAGGCCGCCGCGGCATGGACTGGTTCGGCGTGGTGCTGATTGCCTGCGTCACTGCCCTGGGTGGCGGCTCGGTGCGTGACGTGCTTCTCGGGCATTACCCGCTGACCTGGGTGAAGCATCCTGAATATCTGGTGCTGACCAGCTGTGCGGCGCTGCTGACCATTTTCATCGCGCCGATGATGCGCCGCCTGCGCTCGCTGTTCCTGGTGCTCGATGCCCTGGGGCTGGTGGCCTTTACCCTGATCGGCTGCATGACCGCGCTGGAGATGGGGCAGGGCATGCTGGTGGCGTCGATCAGCGGGGTGATCACCGGGGTATTCGGCGGGATCTTGCGGGATATCTTCTGCAACGATATTCCCTTGGTGTTCCGCCGCGAGCTGTACGCCAGCGTGTCGTTTGCCGCGGCGTGGTTCTACCTGGGGTGCGTGTATTTCAAGGTGCCGGCGGAGCAGGCGATGCTGCTGACCTTGTTTGGCGGGTTCCTGGTGCGGCTGCTGGCGATTCGGTTCCATTGGGAAATGCCCAAGTTCCACTACAACGACCAGCAGTAGCTTTGACATGCGCCCCCTGTGGGAGCGGGTTCACCCGCGAACACGGGCGCAGCCCGTGCCATCCACCGCGGTGGCTTCTTCGCGGGTAAACCCGCTCCCACAGGGGGCTACGAAATGCCGTGCTGCGCCAGCGCCCACTCCACATGCTCCCTCACCAGCTCCGAGGCATCCTCGCGCCGCGCCTTCAGCGCTTCGATCACCGGGATTGTCGATGGCGCATTGCCAAGCCCCACCGCCAGGTTGCGCAACCAGCGCTCATACCCGGCCCGGCGCAATGGCCCGCCTTCGGTCTTGCGCAGGAAGGTCCTTTCATCCCACAGGAACATCTCCGCCAACTCGGCATTCTCCAGCCCGTGCCGTGGCTGGAAATCCTGCTCTTGGCTGTGCCTGGCAAAGCGGTTCCACGGGCAGACGATCTGGCAGTCATCGCAACCGAACACCCGGTTGCCCATCTTCGAACGCAACTCGACGGGGATCGGCCCCCGCAGTTCGATGGTCAGGTAGGAGATGCAGCGCCGAGCATCCAGTACGTACGGCCCGACGAAGGCCTGGGTCGGGCAGATGTCCAGGCAGGCCTGGCAGCGCCCGCAATGTTCGCTGGTGGTGGCTTCGTCCACCGGCAGCGGCAGGTCGACGAACAGCTCGGCGAGGAAGAAATAACTGCCCGCCTTGCGGTTGAGCAGCAGGGTGTTCTTGCCGATCCAGCCCAGCCCGGCCTGCTCGGCCAGGGCCTTTTCCAGCACCGGAGCGCTGTCGACGAAGGCGCGGTAGCCGAACGGGCCGATGGCTTCCTGAATGCGATCGGCCAGGAACTGCACGCGCTTGCGCACCAGCTTGTGGTAATCCCGGCCCAGGGCGTAGCGCGATACGTAGGCTTTTTCGGGCTGTGCCAGGCGCTGCGCCATCTGTGTGTCGCCCGGCAGGTAATCCATGCGCAGCGATACCACGCGTACCGTGCCAGGGATCAGTTGCTCTGGGTGTGCACGCTTGCTGCCGTGGGCATCCAGGTAATCCATCTCGCCCTGGTAGCCGGCGTCGAGCCAGCGCTGCAGGTGGTGTTCGTGTTCGCCAAGGTCTACCCCGGCGATGCCAACATGGGCAAAACCGAGTTCTTGGCCCCAAATCTTGATGGATTGGGCCAGTTGGGCGAGGTCAGGCGTACAGACGGACATGGATGGGCAAGGCAATACGGGCTCAGGTGCGTATAATTCTGCCAGACATTGGAGCCTTTGACCCCATGCCGCAGACCAAACACCCCAGCCATACCCCTCAATTGCTCAGCAGCGTGACTGTCTCGCATCTGCCGGCACGTCATGCGCATGCCCACAAAGGCGACTTCGGCCATGTACTGGTGGTCGGTGGCGACCTTGGTACCGGCGGCGCTGTGCTGCTCAGTGCCGAAGCCGCCCTGCGCTGTGGCGCGGGGCTGGTCAGTGTGGCGACCCGGCCCGAACACGTGACTGCCAGCCTGGCGCGCCTGCCGGAGGTCATGTGCCTGGGCGCCAGTTCGGCCAACCAGCTGATGGGCGTGCTGGAGCGCGCTTCGGTGCTGGTGGTCGGTCCAGGCCTGGGTCAGGCGGCCTGGGGTCGCAGCCTGCTGTCGGCGGTGGCCAATGCCGAACGCCCACAGGTGTGGGACGCCGATGCCCTGAACTTGCTGGCGCGCACCCCGCTGGCCCTGCCCAGTGGCAGCATCCTTACCCCGCACCCAGGGGAGGCAGCGCGGCTGCTGGGCATTTCCACCGAGGCTGTACAGGCGGATCGCCCGGGCGCTGCACGCAAGTTGGCGCGGCGTTACAACAGCGTCTGCGTGCTCAAGGGGGCTGGCACTCTGGTAGCCGACCCGGCCGGGCAACTGCTGTTGTGCGAACGTGGCCACCCGGCCATGGCCGGTGCCGGCCTGGGCGATGTGCTGACCGGCGTGCTGGCGGCGCTGTTGGCCCAAGGCCTGGATGCCTGGCACGCCGCGGGGCTGGGGGTATGGCTGCACGCCTGTGCCGGCGAGCGTCTGGGCGTAAAAGGTAGAGGCCTGGCTGCCAGCGATCTGGCGCCGGTCATTCGTGAGTTGTTGGAGGAGCATTCTGCGTGTCTGGCTTAAACCTGTTTCTGGCCGATGAAGCGGCCACGGTCAAATTCGGCGCACAACTGGCCGAGGTGACCGGCGGTCACGGCGTGATTTTTCTGGAAGGTGACCTGGGCGCGGGCAAAACCACGCTGTCGCGTGGCCTGATTCGTGGCCTGGGCCATACTGGTGCAGTGAAAAGTCCGACCTTCACCGTAGTCGAGCCTTACGAGATCGGTGAGGTGCGGGCGTTCCATTTCGACCTGTATCGCCTGGTCGATCCGGAAGAGCTGGAGTTCATGGGCATTCGTGACTATTTCGAGGGCGACCCGCTGTGCCTGTTCGAGTGGCCACAAAAGGGTGCGGGCGTTTTGCCAAAGCCCGACCTGACCATTACCATAAGCCCCCAAGCGGGCGGACGCTCGCTGAACCTTTCGCCGCAGGGGGCTCGCGGCGAGGCCTGGTGCGTGGCACTGGCCGAACACTATAAACAGTAAGTGGGGTAGGTATGCGCATACGCGCACTGGTCGCCATCGTTGGGCTGCTGCTGACAACGGTGACCGTTGACGCTCTGGCCGTCACTCAAGTCAAGAGCATGCGCCTGTGGCGCGCGCCGGACAACACGCGGCTGGTCTTCGACCTGTCTGGCCCCGTGCAGCATAGCGTCTTCACCCTGAGCGCACCTGATCGCCTGGTTATCGACATCAATGGCGCGACCTTGGCCGCGCCACTGAACGTGGCTACCTCCAATACGCCGATCAGCAGCGTGCGTTCGGCCCAGCGCACACCGACCGATCTGCGTGTGGTGGTCGACCTGAAAAAGTCGGTCACCCCAAAAAGCTTCACCCTGGCGCCCAATGCCCAGTACGGCAACCGCCTGGTGGTCGACCTGTACGACCAGGAGGCTGACGCCATCGCGGCCAGCGCGCCGACTCCGGCCCCGACTCCGGCACCAACGCCTGCAACCACGCCAGCAGTACCGGTGACCCCGGCTCAGCCTGCCATCAAGCTGCCGCCGGTTCCCAACGGCAAGCGTGACATCGTGGTTGCCATCGACGCCGGTCACGGCGGCGAAGACCCGGGGGCATCCGGCTCGCGTGGCCAGCATGAAAAAGACATCGTGCTGCAGATCGCCAAGGAACTGCAGCGCCAGATCAACAGCGAAAAAGGCTTCCGGGCCGAGCTGACCCGTACCGGCGACTACTTCATCCCACTGCGCAAGCGCACGGAAATCGCCCGCAAGAAGGGCGCCGACCTGTTCATCTCGATCCACGCCGACGCCGCGCCGTCCCGCGCCGCCTTTGGCGCCTCGGTGTTCGCCCTGTCCGACCGCGGCGCTACCTCCGAGACTGCGCGCTGGCTGGCCGACACGGAAAACCGTTCCGACCTGATCGGTGGTGCCGGTAACGTCAGCCTCGACGACAAGGACCGTATGCTGGCCGGCGTGCTGCTCGACTTGTCGATGACCGCCACGCTCAGCTCCAGCCTCAATGTCGGGCAGAAGGTGCTGGGCAACATGGGCCGCATTACCTCCCTGCACAAGCAGCGGGTGGAACAGGCCGGTTTCATGGTGCTGAAGTCGCCGGATATCCCGTCGATCCTCGTTGAAACCGGGTTCATCTCGAACAACAACGAAGCCGCCAAGCTGGCCACCGCCAGCCATCAGCAGGCCCTGGCCCGTTCGATCCATACCGGTGTGCGCCAGTATTTCCAGCAGAACCCGCCGCCGGGCACCTACATCGCCTGGCTGCGCGACACCGGCAAGATCGCCGCTGGCCCGCGTGAGCACACGGTGCGCCCAGGAGAGACCCTGGCGATGCTTGCCGTTCGCTACCAGGTCAGCGTCACCAGCCTGCGCAGCACCAACAGCCTCAAGACCGATGAGCTGAAGGTCGGCCAGCGCCTCGATATCCCTGCTACCACGTTGGCCTCGCAATGAGTGGCGGTTCGCGCATCCAGCTGCTCAGCCCGCGGCTGGCCAACCAGATTGCCGCCGGCGAGGTTGTCGAGCGGCCGGCCTCTGTCGCCAAAGAGTTGCTGGAGAACAGCCTGGACTCCGGCGCCCGGCGTATCGACGTGGAAGTTGAGCAGGGCGGCGTCAAGCTGCTGCGAGTGCGAGACGATGGCAGCGGCATCTCCGCCGACGACCTGCCGCTGGCCCTGGCCCGTCACGCCACCAGCAAGATCCGTGAGTTGGAGGACCTGGAAGGGGTCTTGAGCCTGGGCTTTCGTGGTGAGGCCCTGGCCTCGATCAGCTCGGTGGCGCGCCTGACCCTGACCTCGCGTACCGCCAGCGCTACCGAGGCCTGGCAGGTGGAAACCGAAGGCCGGGACATGACACCGCGGGTGCAGCCGGCGGCGCATCCGGTGGGTACTTCGGTGGAAGTGCGCGACCTGTTCTTCAATACCCCGGCCCGGCGCAAGTTCCTCAAGGCCGAGAAAACCGAATTCGATCACCTGCAGGAAGTGATACGGCGCCTGGCGCTGGCGCGCTTCGATGTCGGCTTCCACCTGCGCCACAACGGCAAGAGCATCCTCAGCCTGCATGAGGCCCACGATGAAACCGCCCGTGCGCGGCGGGTGGGCGCCATCTGCGGCCCGGGCTTCATGGAGCAGGCGCTGCCGATCGACGTGGAACGCAACGGCCTGCGCCTTTGGGGCTGGGTCGGCCTGCCGACGTTCTCGCGCAGCCAGGCAGACCTGCAGTATTTCTTCGTCAACGGCCGTGCGGTGCGCGACAAGCTGGTCGCCCACGCCGTGCGCCAGGCCTACCGCGACGTGCTGTTCAATGGTCGGCACCCGACTTTTGTGCTGTTCCTGGAGTTGGAGCCCAACGGCGTCGACGTCAACGTGCACCCGACCAAGCACGAAGTGCGTTTCCGCGAGGGGCGCTCGGTTCACGACTTCTTGTATGGCACCCTGCATCGCGCCCTGGCCGATGTGCGCCCTGAAGACCAGTTGGCGGCGCCAGCTGCCGTACCCGAAGTGGTCCGCGCCACGGGCCAGCAGGCCGGTGAGTTCGGCCCCCAGGGCGAAATGCGCCTGGCCTCGCCGGTGCTCGAGCAGCCGCGTGGCCCGCAGCAGTCATTCTCCAGCGGTGGTAGTGGTGCGGGTTACCAGTATCAGTACACGCCGCGCCCCTCGCAGCCGCTGCCGGCCGCCGAGGCACAGGCGGTGTATCGCGAGTTCTACAAACCGCTGGATGACGGCGCGGTGCCGACGACGCTGCCTGAAAGCCAGGGCGATATTCCACCGCTGGGCTACGCGTTGGCGCAGCTCAAGGGTATCTACATCCTGGCCGAGAATGCCATTGGCCTGGTGCTGGTAGACATGCACGCCGCTCACGAGCGCATCATGTACGAGCGCCTCAAGGTGGCCATGGCCAGCGAAGGCCTCAGCGGCCAGCCGCTGCTGGTGCCCGAGACCCTGGCCCTGAGCCAGCGTGAAGCAGACTGCGCCGAAGAGCACGCGCAGTGGTTCCAACGGCTGGGTTTCGAACTGCAGCGTCTGGGCCCCGAGACCTTGGCTATCCGCCAGATCCCGGCTTTGCTCAAGCAGGCTGAGGCCAACCGCCTGGTGCAGGATGTACTCGCCGACCTGATGGAATACGGCACCAGCGACCGTATCCAGGCGCACCTCAACGAGCTGCTCGGTACCATGGCCTGTCACGGTGCCGTGCGCGCCAACCGGCGCCTGGCGATCCCCGAGATGAACGCCCTGCTGCGTGACATGGAAAACACCGAGCGCAGCGGCCAGTGCAACCATGGTCGCCCCACCTGGACCCAGATGGGCCTGGACGACCTGGACAAACTCTTCCTGCGCGGTCGATGAAATGAGCGGCAAGCCCCCTGCAATATTCCTGATGGGCCCGACGGCGGCCGGCAAGACCGACCTGGCCATCGAGCTGACCAAAGTACTGCCGTGCGAGCTGATCAGCGTCGATTCGGCGCTGGTCTACCGCGGCATGGACATCGGTTCGGCCAAGCCCTCCAAAGAAATCCTCGCCGCCCACCCGCACCGGCTGATCGACATTCGCGACCCGGCCGAAAGCTATTCGGCTGCGCAGTTCCGTGCCGATGCCCTGGAAGCCATGGCCGAGATCACCGCACGCGGCAAGATCCCGTTGCTGGTGGGCGGCACCATGCTCTATTACAAGACGTTGATCGATGGCCTGGCCGATATGCCGGCGGCCGATGCCGCGGTGCGTGCCGAGCTGGAAGCCCAGGCCGAAGCGCTGGGGCTGGCCGAGTTGCACCGCCAGTTGGCCGAGGTTGACCCTGAGTCGGCGGCGCGTATCCACCCCAACGACCCGCAGCGATTGATCAGGGCGTTGGAGGTTTACCGGGTGAGTGGCGAGAGCATGACGGCACATCGACAGCGTCAATTCGCGGAAAGTCGCGGCGCAGACGCAGGCGCTGGCGGACATTTGCCCTATACTGTCGCGAGTTTGGCGATTGCTCCTACAGATCGTCACATTTTGCATCAGCGAATTGCGTTACGATTTTCACAGATGCTGGAACAGGGCTTCGTCGACGAGGTCCGATCGCTGCGAGCCAGAAGTGACTTGCACGCCGGGCTGCCGTCTATACGGGCAGTGGGGTATCGGCAGGTCTGGGATTACCTGGACGGCAAGCTGACTGAGAATGAGATGCGTGAACGCGGTATCATTGCCACCAGGCAGCTGGCCAAGCGGCAGTTCACCTGGTTGCGTGGCTGGCCTGAAGTACACTGGCTTGACAGCCTGGCCTGCGACAATCTGTCCCGCACCTTGAAATACCTTGGGGCCATCTCCATATTGAGCTGAGTCCCTGCTGATTGCCGTCTATTCTTGCGAAGGGGCGGCCTAATTTATCGATTTTCTTGATTTTCTATTATTTATCCTTACAGGAGTGCGGCATATGTCAAAAGGGCATTCGCTACAAGACCCTTACTTGAACACCTTGAGAAAAGAAAAGGTCCCGGTATCCATCTATCTGGTCAACGGCATCAAACTGCAGGGTTCGATCGAGTCCTTCGACCAGTTCGTGGTACTGCTGAAGAACACCGTCAGCCAGATGGTCTACAAGCACGCCATCTCGACCGTGGTTCCTGCCCGTCCGGTTCGTCTGCCAAGCCCGTCCGATTCCGAACATGGCGACAGCGAGCCAGGCAACGCCTGATAGGAGCCTGCATTGTTCTTTGAGCGCCACGGTGGTGGTGAGCGGGCGTTGCTCGTTCACTTGGAAGGTCAGAACCCTGAGGCGCGCGAAGACCCGCAGGAGTTTCAGGAACTGGCATTGTCGGCCGGTGCCGACATCGTCTCGCTGGTCACGGTGGCAAGGCATCAGCCTTCCGCCAAATACCTGATTGGCAGTGGCAAGGTCGAAGAGTTGCACGACCTGGTCCATGCCGAACAGGTAGACCTGGTGATTTTCAATCACACCCTCACGCCCAGTCAGGAGCGCAACCTCGAGCGTGTGTTCGAGTGTCGTGTGCTCGACCGTACCGGGCTGATCCTCGATATCTTCGCCCAACGGGCGCGCACCCATGAAGGCAAGCTGCAGGTCGAACTGGCCCAGCTCGAGCACATGAGCACGCGGCTGGTGCGCGGCTGGACCCACCTTGAGCGACAGAAGGGAGGTATCGGCCTGCGCGGCCCGGGTGAAACCCAGCTGGAAACCGACCGCCGCCTGTTGCGGGTGCGCATTCGCCAGATCAAGTCACGCCTGGAGAAGGTGCGCAGCCAGCGCGAGCAGGCACGCCGCGGGCGCAAGCGTGCGGACATTCCGTCGGTATCGCTGGTGGGTTATACCAACGCCGGCAAGTCCACGCTGTTCAACGCCCTGACAGAATCCGAGGTGTATGCCGCGGACCAGCTGTTCGCCACCCTCGACCCGACCCTGCGCCGGCTCGAACTGACCGACCTGGGGCCGATCGTGCTGGCCGACACCGTGGGCTTCATTCGCCACCTGCCGCACAAGCTGGTCGAGGCATTTCGGGCTACGCTCGAAGAGTCGAGCAACTCCGACTTGTTGCTGCATGTGATCGACGCCCATGAGCCGGAGCGCATGGAGCAGATCGAGCAGGTGCTGGCGGTGTTGGGCGAGATTGGCGCCGAAGGGTTGCCGATCCTCGAGGTGTATAACAAACTCGACTTGCTCGAAGATGTCGAGCCGCAGATCCAGCGCAATGCCGATGGCAAGCCGGAACGGGTCTGGGTATCGGCACGCGATGGGCGTGGCCTGGAGTTGGTCGGCCAGGCGATTGCCGAGTTGCTGGGGGATGATCTGTTTGTCGGTACCCTGTGTCTGGAGCAGCGTTTTGCCCGCTTGCGCGCGCAATTCTTTGCCTTGGGTGCCGTGCAGAGTGAAGAGCATGATGAAGAAGGGCGCAGCCTGCTGAGCGTGCGACTGCCCATGGTCGAACTGAATCGCCTGGTCAGCCGCGAAGGCATGGAGCCGCAAGTGTTTGTCGAGCAACACACTTTGCAATAAATGCTCGTCGAGGTCGCCGGGCAGCAGTGACAGGCATTCTGTAGCATTGGACGGCGCGCCGTGGGCGCGTCTTTGCTTTATCAGATGGAGAGCGCTATGGCTTGGAACGAGCCGGGTGGCAACTCGAACAATCAGGATCCCTGGGGCGGTCGCCGGAATGGCGGTGGCGGCGGTGGTGACAAGAAAGGTCCACCGGACCTGGACGAGGCCTTCCGCAAATTGCAGGACAGCCTGAACGGCATGTTCGGCAGTGGCAAGAAACGTGGCGGCGGTGGCCGCAATGTCGGCAAGGGCGGTGGCCTGGGCCTGCTGGGCATCGGCCTGGCGGTGCTGGCTGCTATCTGGCTGTACAGCGCCGTGTACGTGGTGGACGAGCAGGAGCAGGCCGTGGTGCTGCGCTTCGGCAAGTACTATGAGACGGTCGGCCCCGGCCTGAACATCTACTTCCCGCCGATCGATCGCAAGTACATGGAGAACGTCACGCGCGAGCGTGCCTATACCAAGCAGGGCCAGATGCTGACCGAAGACGAGAACATCGTCGAGGTACCGCTGACCGTCCAGTACAAGATCAGCAACCTGCAGGACTTCGTGCTCAACGTCGACCAGCCTGAGGTCAGCCTGCAGCACGCGACCGAGAGTGCCCTGCGCCATGTGGTGGGCTCCACCTCGATGGACCAGGTGCTGACCGAAGGTCGTGAGCAGATGGCCGTGGATATCCGCGAGCGCCTGCAGCGTTTCCTCGACACCTACCGTACCGGTATCACTGTCACCCAGGTCAACGTACAGAGCGCGGCTGCCCCGCGTGAAGTGCAGGAAGCCTTCGACGACGTGATCCGAGCCCGTGAAGACGAGCAGCGTGCCCGCAACCAGGCCGAGTCCTACGCCAATGGCGTGGTACCGGAAGCCCGTGGTCAGGCCCAGCGCATCATCGAGGACGCCAACGGTTACCGCGACGAAGTCATTGCCCGCGCCAAGGGTGAGGCCGACCGCTTCACCAAGCTGGTCGCCGAGTACCGCAAGGCACCTGACGTGACCCGTCAGCGCCTGTACCTGGAGACCATGCAAGAGGTCTACAGCAATTCGAGCAAGGTTATGGTGGCAACCAAGGACGGGCAGAACAACCTGCTCTACCTGCCGCTGGACAAGATGGTCGAAGGCAGCCGCAACCCGTCCGCGCCGACCACCAGCGTGTCGCCATCGGTCAACGATGCGGCCGCCCGTGCGGCGCAGGACCTGCAACAGCAACAGCAGCCGCTGCGCACTAGGGAGAGCCGCTGATGAGCAACAGATCGCTGATCGCCCTGATCGCCGCCGTGGTCCTGGCCATCGTGGCCTGGAACAGCTTCTACATCGTGTCCCAGACCGAGCGTGCGGTATTGCTGCGCTTCGGTAAGGTAGTCCAGGCGGATGTACAGCCGGGCATGCACGTGAAGATTCCGTACGTGAACCAGGTGCGCAAGTTCGACGCCCGCCTGATGACCCTCGACGCCCCGACCCAGCGGTTCCTGACTCTGGAGAAGAAAGCGGTGATGGTCGACGCCTACGCCAAGTGGCGCGTCAAGGACGCCGAACGTTTCTACACCGCCACATCCGGCATGAAACAGATCGCCGACGAGCGTCTGTCGCGTCGTCTGGAAAGCGGCCTGCGTGACCAGTTCGGTAAACGTACCCTGCATGAAGTGGTTTCCGGTGAACGTGACGCGCTGATGGCTGACATCACTGCTTCGCTGAACCGCATGGCCGCCAAGGAGCTGGGTATCGAGGTGGTCGACGTGCGCGTCAAGGCCATCGACCTGCCGAAGGAAGTTAACCGCAGCGTGTTCGACCGCATGAGCACCGAGCGTGAACGTGAAGCCCGTGAGCACCGCGCCAAGGGTAACGAGCTGGCTGAAGGTATCCGTGCCGATGCCGATCGTCAGCGCCGCGTACTGCTGGCTGAGGCCTATCGCGAAGCAGAGGAAACCCGCGGTGACGGCGACGCCCAGGCGGCCGCCATCTACGCCAAGGCCTACACCCAGGACGCTGATTTCTATGCGTTCTACCGTAGTCTGCAGGCGTACCGCGAGAGCTTCTCGAGCAAGAGCGACGTGCTGGTCCTGGATCCGAAGAACGAGTTCTTCCGCTTCCTGGACAAGAGCAGGCCGTGATGCTCAGGCCCTGATTTTCATGCGGCGGCGCCCCGCCTGGCAGCTAAAACGCCAGGCGGGGTGCATCCTGAATGAAAAGGGGTGTATGATGAGGCAGCCGGGAAATTTCCCGGCTTTTTTGCGTCTGCAAGGTTGATTGGCAAACCGCCAGTTGGCGGATTGGTCAGGTCGCAAGGCAATTCGAGGGTGTCGGGTACGGTGGCTGCGCTGGGATCAGTGCTGCCCGCTGCTGTGCGCGATACCGGCTTTACTGACGGCTCGCCTGCTGGCAAGCCGCCCGGACCAGAGGGGAAATGGCGTAATGGCAACGGTAGACCGCTGGCTGCTGCCAGATGGCATCGAGGAAGTACTGCCACCTGAGGCCGCGCGCATCGAGATCGCGCGCCGCCAGGTGTTGGACCTGTTCCAGAGTTGGGGCTACGAGCTGGTCGTCACCCCGCATATCGAGTACCTGGAGTCGCTGCTCACCGGCGCCGGCCAGGACCTGGATCAGCGCACCTTCAAGGTAGTAGACCCGCAGTCCGGTCGCCTGATGGGCTTCCGCGCCGACTTCACCCCGCAGGTGGCGCGCATTGACGCCCACACCCTGCGCCGTGAAGGCCCGAGCCGCCTGTGCTATGCCGGCAGCGTGCTGCACGCCCAGCCGCGTGCCCTGTCCACCTCGCGCAGCCCGATCCAGCTGGGTGCCGAGCTGTACGGTGATGCCAGCCCCACCAGCGATGTCGAAGTCATCAGCCTGATGCTCGCCACGCTGCAGCTGACCGATGTGCCGGATGTGCACATGGACCTGGGCCACGTCGGTATCTACCGCGGCCTGGCCCGTGCTGCCGGCCTGTCCGGCGCGGTCGAGCAGCAGCTGTTCGACGCCCTGCAGCGCAAGGCCGTGGATGAGGTTCAGGTGCTGACCGCCGACCTGCCGAAGGACCTGGGCAACATGCTGCGCGCGCTGGTGGAACTGTGCGGTGGCCGCGAAGTGCTGGCCGAAGCTCGCGTGCGCCTGGGCCGTGCCCCGGCCAGCGTGCTGGCGGCGCTGGACGACCTGCTGGCGATCGCCGATCGCCTGGCGTCACGCTTCCCGGACCTGCCGCTGTACTTCGACCTCGGCGAGCTGCGCGGTTACCACTATCACACAGGCGTGGTGTTCGCCGTGTTCGTGCCGGGCGAAGGCCAATCGATCGCCCAGGGCGGGCGCTATGACGACATCGGCGCCGATTTCGGCCGGGCCCGCCCGGCCACCGGTTTCTCCACGGATTTGAAGACCCTGGTCACACTGGGGCGAGCGGAGGTCGTATTGCCAACTGGCGGCATCTGGATGCCGGACAGTGGCGACGCGGCCCTCTGGCAGCAAGTCTGCCAGTTGCGCAACGAGGGCCAGCGTGTGGTCCAGGCCCTGCCTGGCCAGCCGTTGAGTGCTGCTCTCGAGGCGGATTGTGATCGGCAATTGATTCAGCAAGACGGGCGCTGGCAGGTTCTGCCGCTGGCCCAGTGAGTTTCTGCGCCGGCAGTAGGCCGGCAACCAAGTTTGCGTGAATGAGGACCAATGTAATGGGTAAGAATGTCGTCGTCCTGGGCACCCAGTGGGGTGATGAGGGCAAAGGCAAGATCGTCGATCTGCTGACCGAACATGCTGCCGCCGTAGTGCGCTACCAGGGTGGCCACAACGCGGGTCACACCCTGGTGATCAACGGTGAAAAGACCGTTCTGCACCTGATTCCGTCCGGCATCCTGCGTGAAGGCGTACAGTGCCTGATCGGCAACGGCGTGGTCGTTGCCCCAGATGCCCTGATGCGTGAAATCACCAAGCTGGAAGAGAAGGGCGTACCGGTGCGCGAGCGCCTGCGCATCAGCCCGGCTGCGCCGCTGATCCTGTCGTACCACGTTGCCCTGGACCAGGCCCGCGAAAAAGCCCGTGGCGAAGCCAAGATCGGCACCACCGGCCGTGGTATCGGCCCAGCCTACGAAGACAAGGTCGCACGCCGCGGCCTGCGCGTGGGCGACCTGTTCCACCGCGAGCGTTTCGCCGCCAAGCTGGGTGAGCTGCTGGACTACCACAACTTCCAGCTGGTGAACTACTACAAAGAGCCGGCCATCGACTTCCAGCAGACCCTGGACGAATGCATGGCCTACGCCGAACAGCTCAAGCCGATGATGCTCGACGTCACCGCCGAGCTGCACAACCTGCGTCGCGCCGGCAAGGACATCATGTTCGAAGGCGCCCAGGGCTCGCTGCTGGACATCGACCACGGTACCTACCCGTACGTCACCAGCTCCAACACCACCGCTGGCGGTATCTCCACTGGTTCTGGCGTTGGCCCGATGTACCTGGACTACATCCTGGGTATCACCAAGGCCTACACCACTCGCGTAGGTTCCGGTCCGTTCCCGACCGAACTGTTCGACGAGACTGGCGCTACCCTGGCCAAGCGTGGCCATGAGTTCGGCTCCACCACCGGCCGTGCGCGCCGTTGCGGCTGGTTCGATGCCGTGATCCTGCGTCGCGCCATCGACGTCAACAGCATCTCGGGCATCTGCCTGACCAAGCTGGACGTACTGGATGGCCTGGAAACCATCAACATCTGCGTTGGCTACAAGAACGAGAACGGTGCCGTCATCGACGCGCCTTCCGATGCCGACAGCTACATCGGCCTGGAGCCGGTGTACGAAGAGATGCCAGGCTGGAGCGAGTCGACCCTGGGCGTGAAAACCCTGGAAGAACTGCCAGCCAACGCTCGCGCCTACATCAAGCGCATCGAAGAGCTGATCGGCGCGCCGATCGACATCATCTCCACCGGCCCGGACCGCAACGAGACCATCGTTCTGCGTCATCCGTTCGCCTGATCTGCCTTCCAGGCTGATCTGACGCCGTGGCCCTGAAAGGGGCTGCGGCGTTTTCATTTGTGGGGTCTGCCTGTCCCGGCCCTTTCGCGGGTAAACCCGCTCCCACAGGTCCTGCACAGCCCTCAGGACCTGCGCGGTCCATGTGGGAGCGGGTTCACCCGCGAAGAGGCCCGTGCGGGCAACCTCATTGCTAGACCTTGGCACATTTCCCTGCTGCCGCCGGCACAACCCTTGCTGTAAGAAGTTTCTGAAGATGCCATCAAAATAGTGGCGCCAGAAAACACGAGGGTTACACCGTGTCTGCCATCCTCTCACTGTTACGAAGCCGCCTTTTGCGGCCTGTGTTTGTTGCCCTTGGTATCGCTCTTTTGGTGCAGGTGCTGGTCGCCGTTGCGCTTACCCGAAGCACGGTCACCGCCCTGGAAGCCGACCTGGGTGAACGCCTGGGCAATGACAGCCGCCAGCTCGCCAGTGAGCTGGAGCAAGCCGGGCAAGATGTGCGCTCAGGCCTCGACGGCCTCTCCAGCAGCACCCGCCAGCGCCTGAGTGCAGGTTTGTCGGCACGCCTGCAAAGCGAGCAGCAGCAGCTGCGCAGCACGCTGGAGAAGAACCTCAAGGACTCCGCCAACGATATGGCCGAGCTGCTGGCGTCGGTCGCACCGCGGGCGATATGGGACAACGACGTGCCGGTGCTCTCCGACTTCGCGCGCCGCGCCCAGCGCAACCCCAACGTGCTGTTTGTGGTTTACGACGACGCTCAGGGCCAGCACCTTACCCGCTACCTGAACCGGCAGAACCCGATCAACCAGGCGTTGATGGAAAAAGGTCAGGGCGAGCGTGCGCTGGACAAGGTGATCGACGCGGCACGGCGGGACCCGGCGGTGTACTTTGTCGAGGCCTCGATCAGCCCCAATGGTGCGGAAATCGGCAAGGTGGTGATGGGTGTTTCCACGGCTGGCATCGACCAGGAGCTCAAGGCGCTCGACCAGCGCTTCGCCGCCCTTATCACCAGTGGTGAGCAACTGGTCGGTGACAGCCTTGTCGGTGCTGCGGCCGAGAGTGGCAACACCCTGCGCGAGCGTTTGGAAAAGGCCCAGGGCAGCGCCGCCGCGATGCAGGCCAATACAGCGCAGACGGTTCGCGATGCTGCTGCAGAGCTGCGTTGGCGCATCGGCCTGGGGCTGGTGCTGGTCGGCCTAGGGGTGCTGCTGGTGGTAGCCGTGGTGCTTGGCCGGCGGGTGTTGAGCAAGCTGCGCCTGCTGATCGCTGCACTCGACGACCTCGCTGCCGGTGAAGGCGACCTGACCAAGCGCGTGCTGCTCGACAGCCGCGATGAAATCGGCGACATGGCCTCGGCGGTGAACCGCTTTGTCGACAAGCTGCAGCCCATCGTGCGCGAGGCCGGCGAGGTGGCGCAGCGTACCGGCGTTGAGATTGGCGCAATGGCCCAGCGCAATGCCGGCGCCGATGCTGCCGCTGCGCTGCAACGCGATGAAGTGGCGGCCAGCCTGCGCGACCTGTCAAGCATGGCCGACGAGGCCCAGGCTGAAAGCCACGCGATGCAGGCAGCCCTGCAGCAGGTGGTGGATATCCGCCAGGCAACTGACGAGAACAGCCGCACATCAACCCAGCTAGCCGGTTTGATCGAGAACCTGGCCGGGCAGGTGGAGGCCGGCTCCCAGGTGATCGAGCGCCTGGCCAAGCAGAGCGAGCAGATCGAAGTGGTGCTGACGGTTATCCACGGCATCGCCGAACAGACCAACCTGCTGGCCTTGAACGCGGCCATCGAAGCCGCCCGTGCTGGCGAAACCGGGCGCGGGTTTGCCGTGGTGGCCGATGAGGTGCGGGCGCTGGCGAGCAAGACGCAAAGTTCCACGGGAGATATCCAGGCGCATATCGCCGCGCTGCAAAAGGGCGCCAAGGAAGCTGTGGCAACTATCAGCCAGGCCGGGCTCAAGGCTAGCGAAGGGTTGCTGGTGCTGCGTGACAACGAGCGTCGCCAGCAGTCGGTGCAGGCGGCGGTGGAGCAGGTGCATGCAGCCATCGGCCTGGCCACCCGCGCGGCCGAGCAGCAGGCGAATGGGGCGCAAGCTGTGCGTGGGCGGGTGGAGACTATCCATGCTCAGGCTGAGCGCTCGGCTGAAGTGGTGATGCAGACCACGGCCAGTAGCAAGGTGCTGGATGATCTGGCGGCTCAGTTGCGCGCCAGCCTGGGCCAGTTCAGAGCTTGATCATGTAGATGCGCTTTTGTGTAGGTGCCTTTTGAGAAAGCTTCTGGGCTGGGAGGTGTTGGCCGCAGTATTTTCAGCGCCTATGAGATCGAGCGCCGCGCGGGCGGCGCTCGATTTGCGCACCACCTCAGAACCCACGACAAGCACCTGGTAGCCCTCACCCCAAAATCTAAAAGTCTACGCTCAGATCACTGTGGGAGCGGGCTCACCCGCGAACACGGGCGAAGCCCGTGCCAGCCCCGCGGTTTCTACTTCGCGGCCAAGCCTGCTTCCACACCGATCAAGCTGACTTCATCGGTAAATTTGTAGGCAATTTCCCAAATTAACCTTGTTTGTCCGCATTCTATTGTCGCGCCAGGCATGGGGAGCTAGTGTCAATCGCACCTGAAGGCACGCAATGCAATCCGCCATTCGCCTTCGGGAACAACCTCAAGGCGGCGATGTCCGAACACCGTCGTTATCAGCCCAATTTTTACCAAGGAGAGGTAAGCATGGCTTTCGATGCTTATATTCAAATCGCGGAAATCACTGGCGAAGCACTGGACGAGCAGTACGCCAACTGGATCGAAATCATCGGCTACAAGTTCGGTGCCAACCAGAGCACTTCTGCCACCGCAAGCTCTGCAGGTGGCGCATCTTCTGGGCGTACCACGCTCACCAACTTCACCTTCACCAAGTACCTGGACAGCGCCAGCTGCAAGCTGCTCGAAGCCAGCTGTGCCGGCCAGCACCTGAAGGAAGTGAAGCTGGTGGTGTGCCGGGCCGGTACCGAAAAGCTCAAGTACTACGAAGTCGTTCTCGAAGAAGTGATCATCGCCGACTACGCCCAAAGCGCCAATGCTGGCGTGCCGGTGGAAGTAGTGCAGCTCAACTATGGCCGCATCAAGACCACCTACACGCGGCAGAAGCGCCTCGACGGCAGTGCCGGCGGCAATGTGACCGGCGGCTGGGATCGCATCAGCAACAAGAAATATGCGTGAGGTGCGACTATGTCCGAGGCACGTAGCTTCATCAATCCCCAGGCACAATCCTATGAGTCGTTGAAGGCCGGCACGCCGATGTCGGCCAATCAGCGGGCCAAGTTTGATGTGTTGAATGCGCATATCGTCAATAGCGTGGTTGTCGGAGGGGAGCTGGTGATTGTTGGAGATCCCAGTACACCATCGTGTACGAGCCATGAAGCATATTTGATGGCAGAGGCGGCGGGGATACACCATCAGCTTGAGATCAATGGCGCTGGGGTGGATGACTTCTTTCTGGATAACTATGAGATGTTGAAAGGCTTGCTCTCTCATACCTCCATGGGGGCAGGCGTTGTGAGCGATGGTTGGAGCAGATACCTCGATGCGATCAAGAGGACGTTGGAAGAAATCGAGATATTACATCGGGAGTATTTGAAAAACGGCACGCTAAAAGCGCGTGACGAATTTTATGCCAAGAGAATGGCATTGTTTATGAAGTTGGAAGGGCAGTTGAACAACATGGCTGCGTATGGTTCGGGCCTGCAAAATAAGGGATCGGTGAAAAGAGCGCTCGAGATATCTACCAAGAGCTACCTACATACAGGTGAGATTGCTGGATATGCCGAAAAGATTGCTGGCGTCTCGAAAGCGGCAAGTCTGATAAAGAAGGGCACTTATATCGGCTTGGGGCTCGACGTGGCTTCAACAGGGCTGAGTATCCATCATGCATGTACCTTTGGACGCTCTGAAGATTGCAGAAAGGCCAAGTATGTGGAAGGAGTCTCTCTGGTCGGCAGTACGGGGGGCTCGATCGCGGGCGGGTCGATTGGTGGATTTCTAGGGGGAACTGGATGCGTACTTTTCCTCGGAGTGACGACAGGCGGTCCGGGGGCCCTCGCGTGTACTGTCATTGGAGGCGCCGTGGGTGGTGCTGCAGGCGGTTCGGTCGTAGGTGATATCGGTGAGATGTTTGGTGAGTTGTTATATGAGGTGACGCAATGATTGGCTTCGACGCCAGGTGGTTAGGTCTTCCTTTAATGATGGCTATGTTCATGGTCATATTTATATGGGTTTATATTTCAGTTCGCTATGTGAGTTACATAGAGTCGTTGCTTTCTAATAGTTCAATGGTTTCTGGTAATAAAAAGATTTTTGGTCAGGCGGGTTTGCTGGGTAAAGTGATGCGTACCGGCTCCGCATCCGTAATGTTGTCGATGAGGGCGATTTGCATTCGTAAAGGCCTTTTGGATCTTCAGGATGTAAAGAAATTTCCTGGTGGTTTGCGCCGTATGCTTGTGGGCTTGTGGTTTGTTCATGTCGCTATTTTTTTGTCGCTCATAGGTCTTTGGAGTTGGTTGAAATTGGAAGGCTATTAATTTGGGGTGTGGGTAGGCGAGTTTGCGCCGATCGCCGGCAGCACGGTGCCGGCGGCGGTGGAGCAAGTGCAATCTTCAGGCGCAATCGTATGAGTCGCTGAAGGCCGGCACGCCGATATCGTCCAATCAGCGGGCCAAGTTTGATGTGTTGAATGCGCATATTGCCAATAGCGTCGTTTTCCCTGGCGAACTCGTGATCGTGGGTGAACCAAGCACCCCCTCCTCCTGCACTAGTCATGAAGCTTTTCTCATGGGTAAGGCGGCTGGGATACACCTTGATATCGAGTTGAACGGAGGGGGAATCGATGGATTCTTCCTAGAGAACTATGATCTGTTGCAGAGCTTGTTGACCCGTGCGTCTATAGGTGCAGGTGCAGCCAGTGATGCCTGGAACAAGCATCTTGAGGCTATCAAGAAAACGCTAGAGGAGATTGATCAACTGCATCACAGCAGGTGCAGGGGCTGTCGCTTGCGTGGTGCTCGGCGGGGTGGCTGGAGGTAGTGTAGGTGGGGCGTTAGGAGAAATGGGTGGCGAGTTTCTTGGAGAAGTTTTATATGAGGTGCTGTAATGACCAATGTGCAGGTCGCGGTGCTCGGAGTGTGTTTGTTTGCATCACCATTTTTAATGTTTGGAACGTGGATTGTAATTGCATACCGCTTCCTTGATAAGGTCGAGGCAAGCTTCTCAAATAGTCCCATGGTTGTGGGAAACAAAGCAATGTATGCCCGTGCTGGTATGCTTGGGCAGATTATGCGTTTGGGGTCAGTTTCCGCGATGCTATCAATGAAGGGTTTTTGCATTCGCAAAGGTATGTTGGACAGTGAAGATGTCCGCAATGCCCCTCAAAGCCTTAAAAAACTACTGGTTTGGTTATGGCATGCTCACGTGCTGCTTTTTGTCTTGCTGGCTATGTTCTGTGTTTGGATAAGGTTTCTGAGATGACGG
Source organism: Pseudomonas sp. M2(2023) (assembly GCF_030263955.1). Classification (NCBI taxonomy): domain Bacteria; kingdom Pseudomonadati; phylum Pseudomonadota; class Gammaproteobacteria; order Pseudomonadales; family Pseudomonadaceae; genus Pseudomonas; species Pseudomonas sp. M2(2023). The sequence goes on along the minus strand of NZ_CP127114.1, from coordinate 5,021,331 downwards.
GTGTATATTAATGAAATCGGGTTGGTCACCAGTCTGGACCCGTTCTCCGCCTTATTCAAATACATCCGTATAGTCAGCAAATACACCGCTAACCCGATGCCACGATCAACAACGCCGCATAAGGCTCCGCCGCCGCGAAACAGCAGTTGCTTAGCGGGGTGGCGTTGAGCGCACGTTATCGCGGGCAGTATTTACAAGCATAGACGCCAGGGGGGCATAACAGACATGCTGGAGAACGAAACCTTCAATCGACTCGGAACCAATCATAAAATATCGGCGTGCATCTACAATCTGATCCTCGGCGCAGTACTGCTGTGGGGCTTCTTCGTCAACTGGTATCTGGTAATCACGGTGCCGCCCGATATTGTTCGGTCCATCCCCATGATGCTGTTCCTGGTTGGCTACTTGATCACCGCGCTAGCGGGTGTCGCGATCATCTTCAAATCTGAAAAGCCGTTGTACAGTTTCCTCGGCTACAACCTGATCGTGATTCCGGTCGGGTTGCTGCTTGTCATCGTCCTCCCAAAGTACTCACATGAAAACATCGTGAATGCCTTGCAGGCGACCGTCTTGCTAACCGTTACCATGATGTTGCTGGGGTCTGTATTCCCCCGCTTCTTCAAGCGCATCAAGGCGTCATTATGCATAGCTTTGATAGCTGTGATCTTCGTTGAATTGGCGCAGGTTTGGTTATTCGGTATCCATCTCGGGGTAATGGATTGGATCACTGCACTGATCTTCTGTGGCTATATCGGGGTTGATTGGGGGCGTGCGAACCAGATTGAGCGTACCGTGGATAATGCAATAGACAGCGCTGCATCGCTGTATCTAGACATTATCAATCTGTTTCTGCGGGTCTTGCGGATCATGTCCAAGAAGTGAGTTGCCCAGGTGGCTTAATGCCCAGGCCGCATGGCGGCCTGGGCAAGCTTTCAAGCCTTGTTCAAATACATCCGCGTAGTCAGCAGATAAACCGGCAACCCCGAAACCACAATCAACAATGCCGCATAAGGCGCCGCCGCCGCGAACTCGACGTTGGCCGTATGCGCCCATACCTCGGTGGCCAGGGTGGTCATGCCGGTCGGGCTGAGCAGCAAGGTAGCTGTCAGTTCCTTCATGGCATCCAGGAACACCAGGGCAAAAGCTGCCGCCATGGCCGGGAAGATGATCGGCAGGGTCACCCGGCAGAACGCGGCAAAGCTGCTTGCGCCCAAGGTCCGTGCCGCTTCCTCCAGGGTAGGTGAAGCCTTGTTCAGTGCGGTGCGCACCGGCGACTGCGCCAGCGGCAGGAACAGCAGCGCATAGGCCAGCAGCAACAGTGCCGTGGTCTGGTACAGCGCCGGCACGTAATGCAGGGCGAAGAACACCAGGGTCAGGGCAATCACCAGGCCGGGCAGGGCGTGCAACAGGTATGGCAGGCGCTCGGCCCAAATTGCCAGGCGGCCCTTGTAGCGCACCACCAGGAAGCTGATTGGCAGGGCCAGTAGCACGCAGAAGCCGGCGCCGCCCAGCGACACCGACAACGAGGTGAACAGCGCCTTGGAAATGGCTGCCACTGGGAATGCCGCCGATGAACCCACGCTCAACCAGTAGCCGAGCATGGCCAGCGGAATTCCGCTGCCCAACACCGCCAGGCCCACGCAGAACAGTTGCGCCAGCACTGCCCAGCCACGCAGCCGCACCGGTTGTGCTCGCCGCGCCACACCCTGGCCGATGCGCACGTGACGGGCCTTGCCACGTACCCGCAGTTCAAGCCACAGCATCACCAGGCACATCGCCAACAGTACGGCGGACAGCATGGCCGCGTTGGCATTGCTGAACTCCAGTTCGAACTGCTGGTAAATCGCCGTGGTGAAGGTTTGCAAGCCGAGGATCGACAAGGCGCCGAACTCCACCAGCATGTGCAGGGCGATCAGCAGCGCGCCGCCCAGCATCGATGGCCACAGCAGCGGCAGGGTGACCTTGATGAATACGCCCCAGCGGCTGCAGCCCAGCGTACGTGCCGATTCCTCCAGCGAGGTATCGAGGTTGCGCAGGGTCGCGGCCACCGGCAGGAACACCAGTGGGTACTTGGACAGGGCCATGACCATGATCGCCCCGCCCAGCCCTTCGAAGTCCGAGCTCAGCGACACCCAGGTGAAGCTGCTGACGAACGACGGCACGGCGAACGGCAGGCACAGCACCACGCCCCACAACCGGCGGCCGGCCAGGTTGCTGCGCTCCAGCAGCCAGGCCAGGGCCAGGCCGACCACCATGCAGGTCAGCGTCACCCCGACCATCAGCATCAGGGTGTTGCGCATCAGCCCCCAGACAAACGGCCGCCACAGCAGATGCAAGGCTTCGCGCCAGCCGGCCTCCCAGGCTTTCATGGCAACGTACAGCAAAGGCAGCAAGCTCATCGCTACCAGGAACAGCACAGGCAGCACCACCCAGACAGAGGGGCGCTTGCGGCGCGGTACGAAGCGAACCGGCACCGGTTCGGACAGGGCGGCAGTCATCAGAGCAGGCCGACCTCGCGCTCAAGCTCGATCGCTTCCTCGGCATTGCCCAGGTCGGCTGGTGAGATCTTCGGTGGGCGCAGGTCTTCGAACGGCTTCAGGCCGCGGTCGGAGACCATGCCTTTGTGCAGCGGGTACTCGGCGGTGGTCTGGGTGATCACGCGCTGGCCTTCTTCGCTGGCCATCCAGTTGAGCAGGGCCTGGGCTTCTTTCGGGTGCTTGCTGGCCTTGACCACGGCTGCGCCGGAAATGGTGACCAGGTTGCCGGCATCGCCATCGGCCAGGTAGTAGAGCTTGGTGTCCAGCTTGCCGCGCTCGCGCTCCAGCGCATACCAGTAGTAGTTGTTCACCAGTACCGCAGCCACTTCGCCTTTTTCCACGGCTTTGAGGGCGACCATGTTGTTGGTGTAGGTCTTGCCGAATGCCTTCAGGCCGGTCAGCCATTCTTCGGTGGCTTCTCGCCCGTGCATCTTCAGGATAGCCACGGCCTGTTCCTGGAAGGCGCCGCTGGTGGGTACATAGCCGACACGGCCTTCCCACTCGGGGTTGGCAAAGTCCATCACTGTGGTCGGCAGGTCTTTCTCGTCGACCTTCTTCGGGTTGAAGACGACGATGCGCGTACGGGCGGTAATGCCCATCCAGGTGCCGTTGGCGCCAACGTACTCCTTGGGCATCATGTTCGCGGTGGCGTCATCGATCTTCGCCAGCAGGCCCAGTTCGCCCAGGTTGTTCAGGGGAGGGGACTCTTCGGTGTAGATGATGTCGGCCGGCGAGCGTTCGCCTTCCTCGATGATCTGGCTGGCCAGCTGGTTGCTGCTGCCCTTGCGGATATCGATGTGGATGCCGGTCTTGGCCTCGTAGGCCTTGGCGATGGCCTCGCCGATTTCCTTGTGCTGACCGTTGTACATGGTCAGGGTGACCGGTGCGTCTGCCATGGCGGCCGGAGCGCCGATGGCCAGGCTCAGCACGGCGGCGGCCAAGGTACGCATCAGCGGTTGCGGGCGGATCGTCATGCGGGTACTTCCTCGCTTACGGCTACATATTTGGAAACAATGGTAAACGAAATCGTTTCTCAAGTGGCCGGGTGACGAGAAATTCATGGTCAGACCATGGTGCAAGAGTCTGAAGGTGTCAGGTATTTCACTAGCCGGAAGGCCTGTGATGATTCTGTGGGAGCGGGCGCGCCCGCGAAGAGGCCGGCACAGGTTTGCACCTATGACCGAAAAGAGGAGGGATACAAAAATCGCAGGCAAGAAAAAACCCACTAGCAAGCTAGTGGGTTTTTGTATGGTGCCCAGGAGAAGACTCGAACTTCCACGACCGTTAAGTCACTGATACCTGAAACCAGCGCGTCTACCAATTCCGCCACCTGGGCAAAGCTTTACATCATCTGGAGAAGGCGACTATCGTTCGCTTTCACACAGTAGTAACAGATCCTTGGTCATCTGTTACTTGAAAATATTTGGTGCCCAGGAGAAGACTCGAACTTCCACGGCCGTTAAGCCACTGATACCTGAAACCAGCGCGTCTACCAATTCCGCCACCTGGGCACACATTCGAGATTACTTGATGCTTTACAGCGCCGCTCATCTCTACTACAACTTCGGGGTTGTCCGTCGTTGTGGTGCGCACTATACGGACGGTCCGGGGGGCTGTAAACCCCCCAAGCAAAAAAAATTTCAAAAAATTCAACTTGTTGATTCCGCAGGCCTATTCGTCCTCGCCAGACACGCCGGTGGGGCTGTCCAAGGCTGACATTTCCGGTTTCAATACGCCTATGCCAGAATTCCTATCTATATACCCCAAGGTGAACCCCTTCTGATGGCCGATTGGCAATCCCTCGATCCCGAGGCCGCTCGCGAAGCGGAAAAATACGACAACCCTATTCCCAGCCGTGAGCTGATCCTGCAGCGCCTCGCCGACCGTGGCGAACCGGCCGCACGCGAGGAGCTGGCGGCCGAGTTCGGTCTGTACGACGAAGATCAGATCGAAGCCCTGCGCCGCCGCCTGCGTGCAATGGAGCGCGATGGCCAGCTTATCTATACCCGGCGCGGCACTTATGCCCCGGTAGACAAGCTGGACCTGATCTGCGGCCGCGTCTCCGGTCACCGCGACGGCTTCGGCTTCCTTATTCCGGACGACGGCAGCGAAGATCTGTTCCTCAGCCCGTCGCAAATGCGCCTGGTGTTCGACGGTGACCGCGGCCTGGCCCGCGTCTCTGGCGTCGACCGCCGTGGCCGCCGTGAAGGCGTGCTGGTCGAAATCATCTCCCGCGCCCACGAAAGCGTGGTCGGCCGTTACTTCGAAGAAGGCGGTATCGGCTACGTGACCCCGGACAACCCGAAGATCCAGCAGGAAGTGCTGGTCACTGCCGGGCGCAACGGCGGTGCCAAGATCGGCCAGTTCGTCGAGATCAAGATCACCCACTGGCCGACCCCGCGCTTCCAGCCGCAAGGCGATGTGGTCGAGGTCATCGGCAACTACATGGCGCCGGGCATGGAAATCGACGTTGCCCTGCGCAGCTACGATATCCCGCACGTCTGGCCCAAAGACGTGATCAAGGAAGCGCGCAAGTTCCGCTCCGAAGTCGAAGAGAAGGACAAGGAGAAGCGCGTCGACCTGCGCCACCTGCCGTTCGTCACCATCGACGGCGAGGACGCCCGCGACTTCGACGATGCCGTCTATTGCGAGCCGCTGGGCAAGCTGCGCCTGTTCTCCGGCGGCTGGCGCCTGTATGTGGCCATTGCCGACGTGTCCAGCTATGTGCGCCTGGGTTCGGCCCTGGACGTCGAGGCCCAGCAGCGCGGCAACTCGGTGTACTTCCCCGAGCGCGTGGTACCGATGCTCCCCGAAGAGCTGTCCAACGGCCTGTGCTCGCTGAACCCGCATGTCGATCGCCTGGCGATGGTCTGCGAAATGACCATGAACAAAGCCGGCCAGATGGTCGACTACCAGTTCTACGAAGGCGTCATCCACTCCCACGCCCGCCTGACCTACAACAAGGTCAGCAGCATGCTCGAGCACTCCCGCACCCGTGAGGGCAAGGCGCTGCGCGAGGAGTACAAGGCAGTCGTGCCGGATCTGAAGAACCTGTACAACCTGTACAAGGTGCTGGTGGAGGCCCGTCACACCCGTGGCGCGATCGACTTCGAGACCCAGGAAACCCGCATCATCTTCGGTGACGAGCGCAAGATCGCGGAAATCCGCCCGACCGTGCGCAACGACGCCCACAAGCTGATCGAAGAATGCATGCTGGCGGCCAACGTGGCCACCGCCGAATTCCTGCAGAAGCATGGCGTGCCGGCCCTGTACCGCGTGCACGACGGCCCGCCGCCGGAGCGTCTGGAAAAGCTGCGCGCCTTCCTGGGCGAACTAGGCCTGACCCTGCACAAGGGCAAGGACCCGTCGCCGAAGGATTACCAGGCACTGCTGGCGAGCATCGCCGGGCGCCCGGACTTCCACCTGATCCAGACCGTGATGCTGCGTTCGTTGAGCCAGGCGGTGTACAGCACCGACAACAACGGCCACTTCGGCCTGAACTACGAGGCGTACACCCACTTCACCTCGCCGATCCGTCGCTACCCGGACCTGCTGGTGCACCGCGCCATCCGCAGCATCATCCGTTCCAGGGTCGAAACCCCGCACGTCAAGCGTGCCGGCGCCATGAGCATCCCCAAGGCGCGCATCTACCCGTACGACGAGAACACCCTCGAGCAGCTCGGCGAGCAGTGCTCGATGACCGAACGCCGGGCCGATGAAGCCACCCGTGACGTGGTCAACTGGCTCAAGTGCGAGTTCATGAAGGACCGCGTGGGCGAGACCTTCCCGGGTGTGATCACCGCGGTGACCGGTTTCGGCCTGTTCGTCGAGCTGACCGATATCTATGTGGAAGGCCTGGTGCACGTCAGTGCGCTGCCGGGCGACTACTATCACTTCGACCCGGTGCACCACCGCCTGTCTGGCGAGCGTACCGGTCGCAGTTTCCGACTGGGCGACACGATCGAGGTCAAGGTCATGCGCGTCGACCTGGACGAACGCAAGATCGACTTCGAAGTGTCGGAAAAGACCCTCGCCGCCCCGATCGGCCGCAAGCAGCGTGGTGCCGCACCGGCTGCCGGCCAGGCCGAGCAGGCCCCGGTCGAGGCCAAGGCCACGCCGAAGCCGCGCAGCCGCAAGAGCGAGACCGCCGAGGCATACTTCCCGAAAGACGCTGTGCAGCGTAACGCCGAAGTGCGCAAGAGCCGCGAAATGAAGAAGGCGCTGATGAGCGAGGCGCGCAGTGGCGGCCATGCCAGCAGCAAGTCGGACAAGGGCGGCAAGGCCTCCGGCAAGCCGACCAAGCACCGTAAAGGCCCGTCGAAGTCCGGCGCGCCACGCAAGAGCAAGAGCAAGTCATGAGTCAGCTGGAAAAGATCTACGGCGTGCACGCCGTGCAGGCATTGCTGCAGCACCATCCGAAGCGGGTCAAGCAGATCTGGCTGTCGGAAGGGCGCAGCGAGCCTCGCCTGCAGGCGTTGCTGGCGCTGGCTGCGGAAAATCGCGTGGCAGTCGGCCAGGCCGAGCGTCGCGAGATGGATGCCTGGGTAGAGGGCGTGCACCAAGGGGTGGTCGCCGAGGTGAGCCCGAGCCAGGTCTGGGGCGAGCTGATGCTCGAAGAGTTGCTCGAGCGCACTGAAACGCCACCGCTGATCCTGGTGCTGGACGGTGTGACCGACCCGCACAACCTTGGCGCCTGCCTGCGTACCGCCGATGCCGCCGGCGCCACGGCAGTGGTGGTGCCCAAGGACAAGTCCGCAACCCTGACACCGGTCGTGCGCAAGGTGGCCTGTGGCGCTGCGGAGGTGATCCCGCTGGTGGCCGTGACCAACCTGGCGCGTACCCTGGAAAAACTGCAGCAGCGTGGCCTGTGGGTGGTAGGTACCGCCGGCGAGGCCGAGCAGGAGATCTACCAGCAGGACCTGACCGGGCCGTTGGTGATGATCATGGGCGCGGAAGGCAAGGGCATGCGCCGGTTGACCCGCGAGCATTGCGATTTCCTGGTGAAGTTGCCGATGGGCGGTAGTGTCAGCAGCCTGAACGTGTCGGTGGCGACTGGCGTGTGCCTGTTCGAGGCTGTGCGTCAGCGTCAGGCCAAGCGCTGATCTTCGGCCTGTACCGGCCTCTTCGCGGGTAAACCCGCTCCCACAGGGATCGCACAAGGCCTAAGCCCTGTGGGGTATCTGTGGGAGCGGGTTTACCCGCGAAAGGGCCGGCAGTCTGTAATGTGTTTCAGGCTGTTCAAATATTCACCAATCACCTTGCTTGTACGCCTCGCCTTCTCTACAATTGCGCCCCTTGCCGAGCTGGCAGGTGCGCATGTGCCTCTACTCCCTGGCAAGACACACCAGTGTCATTCACTCCTTGTCTGACCAGATCCACTGGCAGACTACTAACCCGTAAGGAGCATTCATGCGTCATTACGAAATCATCTTCCTGGTTCACCCGGACCAGAGCGAGCAAGTCGGCGGCATGGTTGAGCGTTACACCAAGCTGATCGAAGAAGATGGTGGCAAGATCCACCGCCTGGAAGACTGGGGCCGTCGTCAACTGGCCTACGCAATCAACAATGTTCACAAGGCTCACTACGTGATGCTGAACGTTGAGTGCACCGGCAAGGCCCTGGCCGAGCTGGAAGACAACTTCCGCTACAACGATGCCGTTATCCGTAACCTGGTCATCCGTCGTGACGAAGCCGTTACCGGCCAGTCCGAGATGCTGAAGGCTGAAGAAAACCGCAGCGAGCGCCGTGAGCGTCGTGAGCGTCCTGAGCATGCTGAATCCGCCGACGGCGACGACAGCAATGACAGCGACTCCAGCGATAACGCTGACGAGTAATCCACGGACCTTTAGAGGAGCCTATTAAATGGCACGTTTCTTCCGTCGTCGTAAATTCTGCCGCTTCACTGCTGAAGACGTGAAAGAGATCGACTTCAAAGATCTCAACACCCTGAAAGCTTACGTATCCGAAACCGGCAAGATCGTTCCAAGCCGTATCACCGGTACCAAAGCTCGTTATCAGCGTCAGCTGGCTACCGCTATCAAGCGCGCCCGCTTCCTGGCCCTGCTGCCCTACACCGACAGCCACGGCCGCTGAGACCGGGTCGTCGACAAGCAGTAAGGGATTAGCATGCGAGCGTTAGCAAGTTTCATCATGCGCGGTCGTGTGCAGGCCACCCTGGTGGTGGTCATCAGCGCGGTACTGCCGCTGCTGTTCTGGTTGAGTGCCGCTGCCGGCAGCCTTGTGCTGCTGCGGCGTGGGTTCAAGGATGCTACAACGGTCATCGCCGGCGGCCTGCTGGCCGGGCTGGCCGTGTGGGTCATGGGCGATCCCATCACCTTTCTGGTGATCGCGGGTGCCCTGGGCTTGGCTGCGCTATTGCGCGCCGAGCATCCCTGGAGCCGGGTGTTGCTGGTCAGTGCCGTGTTCGCCGTGGCTTTCAGCCTCGTGCTCGATCTGGCGCTGGCGCAAACCTTCGATGTACTGGCCAAGGCCTTTGCCGAAGCCATGCCGAAAATCGAGGGGCAGCCGGTGCTCTCCGGTGAGCTGATCCGCCCTGTGCTGGTCGCTTCCACAGCAGTGACGGTGCAATTGTTCAGTGTGCTGGCCCTGGTGCTGGCGCGCTACTGGCAGGCAGCGTTGTACAACCCTGGAGGCTTCGGTCGCGAGTTTCGCGCCCTGAAGTTGCCGAAACAGACCATGGCGGTCTTGGTGGCAGTGATGGTGGTGGCCCCGTTCATCGGGCCGCAGTTCATCGTCCTGGCATCGGCCTCGAGCCTGGTACTGGTACTGGCCGGCATCGCCTTGATGCATGGGCTGGTGGCACAGGGTCGACTGGCCGGGTTCTGGCTGGTGGGCATGTACGTGACGCTGCCGCTGATCATGCAGCTGATTTATCCGTTGCTGGTGGTTCTGGCCATTGTCGACAGCCTGATTGATTTTCGCGGTCGCAAGTCCCCCAAGGGGAATGACTCCGCGAACGGTGAAGGTTAAAAGTTAAGAGGTTTTACCAAATGGAACTGATCCTGCTGGAAAAAGTCGCTAACCTGGGCAACCTGGGCGACAAAGTAAAAGTTAAGGCTGGTTACGGCCGTAACTTCCTGCTGCCATTCGGCAAGGCCACCGTTGCCAACGCCGCCAACCTGGCTGCGTTCGAAGAGCGTCGCGCCGAGCTGGAAAAAGCAGCTGCTGACAAGAAAGCTTCGGCTGAAAGCCGCGCTGCCCAACTGGCCGAGCTGGAAGTGACCATCACTGCCACCGCTGGCGACGAAGGCAAGCTGTTCGGTTCGATCGGCACCCACGACATCGCTGACGCCCTGACCGCCTCTGGCGTTGAAGTGGCCAAGGCTGAAGTTCGTCTGCCGAACGGCACCATCCGTCAGGTTGGCGAATACGACGTAGCCGTGCACCTGCACAGCGACGTTGAAGCCACCGTACGCGTGGTCGTCGTAGCTGCCTAAGCTGCGCTGACTGTCTGGCTCCTTGTGGGGCAGGCGGTTAACATCGGGCACGGTCCTGTTTTCGACAGGCCGTGCCCTTTGTCTTTTTCATCCTCCAGAATTCTTTCGTGGCCATGAACGAGATCACCACTTCCGAACAGCTTGACCTGCAAACCGCAGCCCTGAAGGTGCCGCCGCATTCCATCGAGGCCGAACAGGCCGTGCTCGGTGGCCTGATGCTGGACAACAACGCCTGGGAGCGGGTGCTGGACCAGGTATCGGATGGCGACTTCTACCGGCATGACCACCGCCTGATCTTCCGTGCCGTGCACAAGTTGGCCGACGCCAACCAGCCATTCGACGTGGTGACCCTGCACGAGCAGTTGGACAAGGAAGGCCTTTCTTCGCAAGTCGGTGGGTTGGCTTACCTGGCCGAGCTGGCCAAGAACACCCCGTCGGTAGCCAACATCAAGGCCTATGCCGCGATCATTCGCGAGCGCGCCACCCTGCGCCAGCTGATCAGCATCAGTACCGATATCGCCGACAACGCGTTCAACCCGCAAGGGCGCAACGCCGAAGAAATTCTCGACGACGCCGAGCGGCAGATCTTCCAGATCGCCGAGGCTCGCCCGAAAACCGGCGGCCCGGTTGGGGTCAACGAACTGTTGACCATGGCCATCGACCGCATCGACACGCTGTTCAACTCCGACAGTGACATCACCGGCGTATCCACCGGCTTCACCGACCTCGACGAGAAGACCAGCGGCCTACAGCCAGCCGACCTGATCATCGTCGCCGGACGACCGTCGATGGGTAAGACCACTTTCGCCATGAACCTGGTGGAAAACGCCGTACTGCGTACCGACAAGGCGGTACTGGTGTTCTCCCTCGAGATGCCAGGTGAATCGCTGATCATGCGTATGCTCTCGTCCCTGGGCCGTATCGACCAGACCAAGGTGCGTTCCGGCCAGCTGGACGACGACGACTGGCCGCGCCTGACCTCGGCGGTGAACCTGCTCAACGACCGCAAGCTGTTCATCGACGATACCGCTGGCATCAGCCCCTCGGAAATGCGCGCCCGTACCCGCCGCCTGGCTCGTGAGCACGGCGAAATCGCCATGATCATGGTCGACTACCTGCAGCTGATGCAGATCCCGGGTTCGGCCGGCGACAACCGGACCAACGAAATTTCCGAGATCTCCCGCTCGCTCAAGGCCCTGGCCAAGGAATTCAACTGCCCGGTCATCGCCCTGTCGCAGCTGAACCGCTCCCTGGAACAGCGCCCGAACAAACGCCCGGTGAACTCCGACTTGCGTGAATCCGGTGCGATCGAGCAGGACGCCGACGTGATCATGTTCGTGTATCGCGACGAGGTGTACCACCCCGAGACCGAGCACAAGGGGGTGGCTGAAATCATCATCGGTAAACAGCGTAACGGTCCGATCGGCTTCGTTCGCCTGGCGTTCATCGGCAAGTACACCCGCTTCGAGAACCTGGCGCCGGGCATGTACAACTTCGACGACGACGAATAAGCCACCGGCCTCATCGCCGGCAAGCCATGAATCCGACAACCATCGTCGGATTTGGTCAAAATTTGTGCTATATTCCGCGCCCGCGATTTCCCTGCACACCAGAACCGGTCACTGACATGCAAGCAGCCAAACCACTCTACGACTATCCCAAGTACTGGGCCGAATGTTTCGGGCCAGCACCTTTCCTGCCGATGAGCAGGGAGGAGATGGATCTGCTCGGCTGGGATTCCTGCGACATCATCATCGTGACCGGTGATGCTTACGTCGATCACCCGTCGTTCGGCATGGCCATCATCGGCCGCCTGCTGGAGGCACAGGGCTTCCGCGTAGGCATCATCGCCCAGCCGAACTGGCAGTCGAAAGACGACTTCATGAAGCTCGGCGAGCCGAACCTGTTCTTCGGTGTGGCCGCGGGCAACATGGACTCGATGATCAACCGCTACACCGCGGACAAGAAGATCCGTTCCGACGACGCCTACACCCCTGGTGGCCTGGCCGGCAGCCGTCCGGACCGCGCCAGCCTGGTGTACAGCCAGCGCTGCAAGGAAGCCTACAAGCATGTGCCGATCGTGCTCGGCGGCATCGAGGCCTCGCTGCGCCGCATCGCCCACTACGACTACTGGCAGGACAAGGTCCGCCACTCGATCCTGATCGACGCCAGCGCCGACATCCTGCTGTTCGGCAACGCCGAGCGCGCGGTGGTCGAGGTGGCCCAGCGCCTGTCCAACGGCGAGAAGATCGAGACCATCACCGATGTGCGCGGCACTGCTTTCGTGCGTCGTGACACGCCTCAGGGCTGGTACGAGATCGATTCGACCCGCATCGACCGCCCGGGCCGCGTCGACAAGATCATCAACCCGTACGTGAATACCCAGGACACCCAGGCCTGTGCCATCGAGCAGGCCAAGGGCGACCAGGAGGACCCGAACGAAGCCAAGGTCGTGCAGATTCTCGACAGCCCGAGCATGACCCGGGAAAAGTCGGTGATCCGCCTGCCGTCGTTCGAGAAGGTGCGTAACGACCCGGTACTCTATGCCCATGCCAACCGGGTACTGCACCTGGAGACCAACCCGGGCAACGCCCGCGCCCTGGTGCAGAAGCATGGCGAAGTGGATGTGTGGTTCAACCCGCCACCCATCCCCATGAGCACCGAGGAAATGGACTACGTGTTCGGCATGCCCTATGCCCGTGTGCCGCACCCGGCCTACGGCAAGGAGCGCATCCCGGCCTACGAGATGATCCGCTTCTCGGTGAACATCATGCGTGGCTGCTTCGGTGGCTGCACCTTCTGCTCGATCACCGAGCACGAAGGCCGCATCATCCAGAACCGCTCGCACGAGTCGATCCTGCACGAAATCGAAGAGATGCGTGACAAGGTGCCGGGCTTCACCGGCGTGGTCTCCGACCTTGGCGGCCCGACTGCCAACATGTACCGCATCGCCTGCAAGAGCCATGACATCGAGAAGCACTGCCGCAAGCCGTCGTGCGTATTCCCGGGCATCTGCGAAAACCTCAACACCGACCACAGCTCGCTGATCGAGCTGTACCGCAAGGCTCGTGCCCTGCCGGGTGTGAAGAAGATCCTGATTGCCTCTGGCCTGCGTTATGACCTGGCGGTGGAGTCGCCGGAGTACGTCAAGGAGCTGGTCACCCACCATGTCGGCGGTTACCTGAAGATTGCCCCGGAGCACACCGAGCGTGGCCCGTTGGACAAGATGATGAAGCCGGGCATCGGCACCTATGACCGCTTCAAGCGCATGTTCGAGAAGTTCTCGAAAGAGGCGGGCAAGGAGCAGTATCTGATCCCGTACTTCATCGCCGCGCACCCGGGCACCACCGACGAAGACATGATGAACCTGGCCCTGTGGCTGAAGGGCAACGGCTTCCGTGCCGACCAGGTGCAGGCGTTTTACCCGTCGCCGATGGCTTCGGCCACGGCCATGTACCACTCGGGCAAGAACCCGCTGCGCAAGGTGACCTACAAGAGCGAAGGTGTGGAGATCGTCAAGAGCGAGGAGCAGCGTCGTCTGCACAAGGCGTTCTTGCGTTACCACGATCCGAAGGGCTGGCCGATGCTGCGTGAGGCGCTGCAGCGCATGGGCCGTGCCGACCTGATCGGGCCGGGCAAGCACCAGCTGATCCCGCTGCACCAGCCGCAGACCGATACCTACCAGAGTGCTCGCCGCAAGAACTCGACCCCGGCGGGTAGCCACAAGGTGGGCAAGGAGCAGAAGGTCCTTACCCAGCACACCGGCCTGCCGCCGCGTGGCAGTGATGGCAGCAAACCGTGGGACAAGCGTGAAAAAGCCAAGGCCGAAGCGTTTGCGCGTAACCAGCAGGCGGCCAAGGAGCGCAAGGAAGCGGCCAAGGGTGGCAAAGGCAACAAGAAGCCGCGCCAGCCGGTCATTCCGCGCTAACTGATCCATATCGGGACCGCTTTGCGGTCCTTTCGCGACACAAGGCCGCTCCCACATCGATCGGCGTACGAAGTGCTGTTGTGGGAGCGGCCTTGTGTCGCGAAAGGGCTGCAAAGCAGCCCCGAAATCTGGAAATCAGTCAGGCTTCTTGTCGACCCACTTCGGCGCCACAGGCGCAACAAAGCTGTCCATCCCGTCCAGCAGCTCATCGGGCTGCTGCCCCAGCAGCAACATCGCCCGATGCTGCGGCCGCACGAAGCCTTCTTCGACGATATGGTCGAGGAACCCGCCCAGCTTCTCGTAGAAACCGTTCACATCCAGCAGCCCCAGCGGCTTGGCGTGATAGCCCAATTGCCCCCAGGTCCATACCTCGAACAACTCCTCCAGCGTACCCAGCCCACCGGGCAGGGCGATAAAGGCGTCGCTCAGTTCGGCCATGCGTGCCTTGCGCGCGTGCATGCCGTCGACCACTTCCAGGCGGCTGAGGCCCTTGTGGCCGATTTCGGCATTCATCAGGCTCTCGGGGATGATTCCGATCACTTCGCCACCGGCCGCCATGGCCGCGTCAGCGACGGTGCCCATCAGGCCAACTGCGCCGCCGCCATAGACCAGGGTCAGGCCGCGACGGGCTATCGCCTGGCCCAGCGCGATGGCCGCTTCACGGTAAGCGGGGTTGGCACCAATGCTGGCGCCGCAGAACACACAAACGGAACGTACGGGCATTGCTCATCTCCGGTCACTCAGGCTGACAGGGTAAGGCCCATGTCCTACAGTTCCAAGGCTGGTTTCACTCCGGTCGGGAGAATTCGCAGATGGCGCCGGTCGCTCCATGGGCGTAGGCCGCCAGCAGGCTGTTCATCAGGCTACCAAGGGTCATTTCGTATTGCTCCTAAATGAGAGGTTGTCCCATCGTCCAATAAAAGGGCATGATGTGCCCTTGAATTGGTTGTATACAATCCATTGAACAATTCTACTGGCTGGCCTCTTGACAGCCCCTTGACCCATATCAGCAAGGGGCTGAACGGTTTCAGGCAGTCTCGCAATTGATAAAACCCTGCCAAGGAGATTCATGATGTTTGCGAAAGCTGTAGCGGTATCCCTGCTGACCCTCGCCAGCGCTTCTGTCTTCGCAGCCGAGTGCTCGGTGACAGTCGACTCCACCGACCAGATGTCCTACAACACCAAGGAAATCACCGTCGACAAGAGCTGCAAGGAATTCACCGTCAAACTGACCCACTCCGGCAACCTGCCGAAGAACGTCATGGGCCACAACCTGGTGATCAGCAAGACTGCCGACATGCAGGGCATTGCCACCGAAGGCATGAGCCAGGGTCTGGAAAAGGACTACATCAAGGCTGACAACGCCGCGATCATCGCCCACACCAAGATGATTGGTGCTCCTGAGAAGGAGACCGAGGTGAAGTTCGATGCTACCAAGCTGGAAGCCGGTGGCGACTACAGCTTCTTCTGCACCTTCCCGGGCCACATCTCGATGATGAAGGGCAAGGTCGTCGTCAAGTAATCAAAAGCTGACGGTGAACCCTGTGGGAGCGGGTTCATCGGGACGCCGAACCGCCGCGAATGCAATGGTGAGCCCACCGACATATTCGCGGCGGTTCGGCGCCCCGATGAACCCGCTCCCACAGGTCTTTCTACAGCCTGATCAAGGGGCGAACGGCAGTTCGCGCTTGTGCTGGGTCTTGCGGTAGGTAGCGACGATGATATCGAACGCTTCCTGGTCAACCGGCTGCCCATGCAGGAAGGCATCGATCTGCTGGTAGGTCACGCCATGGGAGGCTTCGTCCGGCTTGCCCGGTGCCAGGTCTTCCAGGTCCGCAGTCGGCACCTTCTCCACCAGTGACTCCGGCGCACCGAAGCTGCGCGCAATCGCCCGCACCTGGTTCTTCACCAGCCCGCTCAGCGGCGCCAGATCGCAGGCACCATCACCGAACTTGGTAAAGAAGCCCATCACCGCCTCGGCGGCGTGGTCGGTACCGATCACCAGGCCCGCGCGGGCACCGGCGATGGTGTACTGGGCGACCATGCGGGTACGCGCCTTGACGTTGCCGACCACGAAGTCCACCAGCGTCGGCGAGCCGTTCTTCAACTCCACCACTTCAGCCGCAAGCGCCCGTACTGCCGGGGCGATATCTACGGTGTGCACTTCGTCGGCCTTGATCACTTCCAGGCACGCCTGGGCGTCATGCTCGTCATGCTGGACCTGGTAAGGCAGGCGCACGGCGATGAAGGTGTAGGCCTTGTCGCCGGTTTCGGCGCGCAGCTCGTTAATGGCGCGTTGGGCGAGCAGGGCGGCGGTCAGCGAGTCGACGCCGCCGCTGATGCCCAGCACCAGGGTCTTGAGCCGGGCGTTGGCCAGGCAATCCTTGATGAACGCCACGCGCCGGGCCACTTCGGCCTCGAGCGCGGCGGCGTCGGCGAACGGCGGCTGTACCTTCAGCGCCTGGGCAATCTCTTGCTGAACCGCTTGCATGGGTTACTCCTTGCTGGGGACTTTGAATACATGGCGCATATAGGCGACGAAGTTCTCGTCGCGGCATTGGGTCTTGGCGGCTTCGTCCGAAATCTTCGCTACCGGCGCGCCGTTGCAGTCGGTCATTTTAAGCACGATGCTCATCGGGGCCACACCCGGGATGTCGCAAGTCAGGTTGGTGCCGATGCCAAAGCTGACGTTGATGCGACCGCGCAGGGCTCGGAAGATTTCCAGCGAGCGGGTCAGGTTGAGACCGTCGGAAAACACCAGGGTCTTGGTCATCGGGTCGATACCCAGTTTCTGGTAATGGGCAATGGCTTTTTCCGCCCATGCCACCGGTTCGCCCGAGTCGTGGCGCAGGCCGTCGAACAGCTTGGCGAAGTACAGGTCGAAATCGCCGAGGAAGGCATCCATGGTGATGCAGTCGGTCAGGGCGATACCGAGCAGGCCGCGGTACTCGCGCACCCAGCAGTCCAGCGCGGCGATCTGGCTGTCGATCAGTCGCGGGCCGAGTTGCTGGTGGGCCATGATCCATTCATGAGCCATGGTACCCAGCGGCTTGATATCCAGTTTCCATGCCAGGTCGACGTTGCTGGTACCGACGAAGCGGCCCGGGAAATCGTCGCGCAGCACGCGCACCACTTCTTCCTGCACACGGCTGGAAAAACGCCGGCGGGTGCCGAAGTCGGCCACTTGCAGTTCGGCCAGTTCCTCTTCGTTGGCATGCGCGCGCAGCCAGTCGAACTTGCGGTATAGCTGGTCGCGGGCCTCGGCCAGGCGCATGCGCGGGTGCAGATGGCGGTTGCGCACTTCGCTGATGATCGCCAGCAGCGGCACTTCGAACAGGATCACATGCAGCCACGGGCCTTTCAGGCGCAGGAACAGCTGGTCGTTTTCTATCCCCAGGCGTACGTAGCGCAGGTTGAAGCGGAACAGGCGCAGAAAGCGCAGGAAATCTGGCTTGAGAAAGCTGATGCGTTCGAGAAAGGCCAGCTGGCCGTCATCCAGGGTGAGGTCGCTGAGCAGTTCGAGCTGGTTGCGGATCTCGCCGAGGTAGGGGCGCAGGTCCTCGCCGTTGCGGCAGCGGAATTCCCATTCGACGTCGGCGTCCGGGTAGTTGTGCAGCACGCCCTGCATCATGGTGAGTTTGTAGAAGTCGGTGTCGAGCAGGTTGTGCACGATGCGCTCGGCGAATGCGCTCTCGCTCATCAATGGGGCTCCGGAAGCGGCGAATGGCGGACATTGTGCCAGCCTTTTCGGCCTTGTTGTGTCTGGGCTGGCCTCTTCGCGGGTGAACCCGCTCCCACAGGGCCGCGTATCTGCCAAAACAGAGGTGTTTTTTCGCGCACCAGCTAGCCTTGAAACGGTGCCGCCTGTAGCAGTCGCGCACCAGCTGTGTGCAGTTCGGTGACGTCCGCTGTTACAGGGCGGTTGCACGTAAACACTTGCCAGGGTTGCAATGATGGCACTCGACGGTTGCTCCTTGTCTGTACGTGTGGTGGCGCCTGCCGCGTGGCAGACGGTTGCACGCTCAATAAAGAAAAGGCCGTCGGTCGCCTGCAGGCAACCTGCGCAGTGTGTTTTGCCGGAAGACAAAACCTATGGCACGGCCCTTGCTCTGAGCACAGGGCTGAGAAGTTGTAGTGCCAACCAAAAAAACTCTAGGAGCACCACCTCATGTCGCAGACGTTTTACAAGAAAGGTTTCCTGGCTCTGGCCGTAGCTACGGCACTGGGTGTTTCTTCGTATGTTCAGGCCGACGTCAAGATCGGTGTAGCGGGCCCGATGACTGGGGCTAACGCAGCGTTTGGCGAGCAGTACATGAAAGGTGCGCAGGCAGCGGCCGACAAGATCAACGCCGCCGGTGGCGTGAATGGCGAGAAAATCGTACTGGTCAAGGGCGATGACGCCTGCGAGCCGAAACAGGCCGTGGCCGTGGCCAACCGCCTGGTCGACCAGGACAAGGTGATCGGCGTGGTCGGCCACTTCTGTTCCTCCAACACCATCCCGGCCTCCGAGGTGTATGACGAGGCTGGCGTCATCGCCATCACCCCGGGCTCCACCAACCCACAGGTCACCGAGCGCGGCCTGGGCGCCATGTTCCGCATGTGCGGTCGTGACGACCAGCAGGGCATCGTCGCCGGCGACTACATCGTCGACGTACTCAAGGGCAAGAAAGTCGCGGTGCTGCACGACAAGGACACCTACGGCCAAGGCCTGGCCGACGCGACCAAGGCACAGCTGGAAAAACGCGGCGTCAAGCCGGTGCTGTACGAAGGCCTGACCCGCGGCGAGAAGGACTTCAGTGCCGTGGTCACCAAGATCCGTTCCACCGGTGCCGACGTTGTCTACTTCGGCGGCCTGCACCCGGAAGCCGGCCCGCTGGTACGCCAGCTGCGCGAGCAGGGCCTGAAGGACGTCAAGTTCATGTCCGATGACGGCATCGTCACCGACGAACTGGTGTCCACCGCTGGCGGCGCGCAATACGTCGATGGCGTGTACATGACCTTCGGCGCCGACCCGCGCCTGCTGCCGGACAGCAAGGCGGTGGTGGAGGAGTTCCGCAAGGCCGGTACCGAACCTGAAGGCTACACCCTGTACGCCTACGCCTCGCTGCAGGCCCTGGCTGCCGCGTTCAACGGCGCCAAGTCGAACAAGGGCGAAGACGCTGCCAAGTGGCTCAAGGCCAACCCGGTGAAGACCGTCATGGGCGAGAAAAAGTGGGACTCGAAGGGTGACCTGACCGTGTCCGACTACGTGGTCTACCAGTGGGATGCCCAAGGCAAGTACCACCAGCTGGAAAAACAAAAATAACAACGGCCCACGGCCCGGGCGCGTCAGCCCCCGGGCCAAAGCCCCGCGGTACCTGTCTTTATCCGTAGATCTGCACAGTACTGCGCTGCGAGGGCCGCCTGTTCCAGGCCCGCCGTGGTCGGCGCTCGTGCAATCTCAATCAGGTGAGATTGCGTTATGGATGGTATTTTCCTGCAGCAACTGGTCAACGGCCTGACCCTCGGGTCGGTCTATGGCCTGATCGCCATCGGCTACACAATGGTCTATGGCATCATCGGCATGATCAACTTCGCGCACGGCGAGGTGTACATGATTTCCGCGTACCTCGCGGCGATCAGCCTGGCATTGCTGGCTTATTTCGGTATCGAGTCGTTCCCCCTGTTGATGCTGGGCACCCTGTTGTTCACCATCGTCGTCACCGGCGTGTACGGCTTCACCATCGAACGCATCGCCTACAAACCCCTGCGCAACTCCACCCGCCTGGCACCACTGATCAGTGCCATCGGCATCTCGCTGATCCTGCAGAACTACGCGCAGATCAGCCAGGGCGCCCGCCAGCAAGGCGTGCCAACCCTGCTGGAAGGCGCCTGGCGTGTCGAAGTGGGCACCGGCTTCGTGCAACTTACCTACACCAAGATCTTCATCCTGGTGGCAGCCTTCGTTGGCATGGGCCTGCTCACCTATGTGATCAAGTACACCAAGCTCGGCCGCATGTGCCGTGCCACCCAGCAAGACCGCAAGATGGCCTCGATCCTGGGCATCAACACCGACCGGGTGATTTCCTACGTGTTCGTCATCGGTGCGGTTATGGCTGCCCTGGCCGGCGTGCTGATCACCATGAACTACGGCACCTTCGACTTCTACGCCGGCTTCATCATCGGCATCAAGGCGTTTACCGCCGCGGTGCTCGGCGGTATCGGCTCGCTGCCTGGCGCCATGCTCGGCGGGATCATCCTGGGCATTTCCGAGTCGCTGTTCTCTGGCCTGATCAACTCCGACTACAAGGACGTGTTCAGCTTCTCGCTGCTGGTGATGATCCTTATCTTCCGCCCACAAGGCCTGCTGGGTCGCCCGCTCGTGGCTAAGGTGTGAACATGTCCATTGCCAAAACTGCCTCTGTTCCTGAAAGCAAAAGTTTCGATATCAAACGCAGCCTGCTGGAGACCATCGTCGCCGGCCTGCTGGCACTCATCGTGTTCGGCCCTGTCGTTGGCGTGGTGCTCGACGGCTACACCTTCAACGCCGAGCCGCGGCGTGTGGCCTGGCTGGTTGGCGGGGTGATGCTGGGCCGCTTCCTGCTCAGCCTGTACCTGCAGACAGCCGCCGGCTCGCGCATGCTCCAGGGCTTCGAAAGCGGTGGCTCGGGCGTGCATGTGCGCGCGCCGAACTACGTATCGCGGCTGCGCTATATCATCCCGGCGCTGGTGGTGATCGCCATCGTCTTCCCGATTTTCGCCAACAAGTACCTGCTGACCGTCGTCATCCTCGGCCTGATCTACGTGCTGCTGGGCCTGGGGCTGAACATCGTGGTCGGCCTGGCCGGCCTTCTCGACCTGGGCTACGTGGCGTTTTATGCCATCGGCGCGTACGGCCTGGCGCTGGGTTACCAGTACCTTGGCCTGGGCTTCTGGAGCGTGCTGCCACTGGCGGCCATAGCTGCGGCGCTGGCGGGGTGCATACTCGGTTTCCCGGTGTTGCGGATGCACGGCGACTACCTGGCGATCGTGACCCTGGGCTTCGGCGAGATTATCCGCCTGGTGCTGAACAACTGGTTGTCGTTCACCGGCGGCCCCAACGGCATGCCGGCACCGGCGCCGACCTTCTTCGGCCTGGAGTTCGGCCGTAGGGCCAAGGACGGTGGGGTACCGATCCACGAGTTCTTCGGCTTCGATTACAACGCCAACCTCAAGTTTGTGTTCATCTACGCGGTGCTGTTCATCGTCGTGCTTGCAGTGCTCTACATCAAGCATCGCCTGACCCGCATGCCGGTCGGCCGTGCCTGGGAAGCGCTACGCGAAGACGAGATCGCCTGCCGCTCGATGGGCCTGAACCACGTACTGGTCAAGCTCTCGGCGTTTACCCTGGGTGCCTCCACCGCCGGCTTGGCCGGGGTGTTCTTTGCCACCTATCAGGGCTTCGTCAACCCGTCGTCGTTCACCTTCTTCGAGTCGGCGCTGATCCTCGCCATCGTCGTGCTCGGTGGTATGGGCTCGACCGTAGGCGTGGTGATCGCCGCCTTCGTGCTGACCGTGGCACCCGAGCTGCTGCGCAGCTTCTCCGAATACCGCGTGCTGCTGTTCGGTGTGTTGATGGTGCTGATGATGATCTGGCGACCGCGTGGGCTGATCCGCATCAGCCGTACCGGTGTGACCCCGCGTAAAGGAGTGGCGCCATGAGCGACGATATCATTCTCTCGGTCGACAACCTGATGATGCAGTTTGGCGGCATCAAGGCGCTCAGCGATGTCAGCCTGAAGGTCCGGCGCAACCAGATCTTCGCTTTGATCGGCCCCAACGGTGCGGGCAAGACCACCGTGTTCAACTGCCTGACCGGGTTCTACAAGGCCAGTGGCGGGCGCATCGAGCTGAACGTGCGCGGTAGCCACACCAACGTCATCCAGCTGCTCGGCGAGCGCTTCCAGGCGGCAGACTTCGTCTCCCCGGCGCGCTTCGCCAACCGCATGTACTACAAGATGTTCGGCGGTACCCACCTGGTCAACCGCGCCGGCCTGGCACGCACCTTCCAGAACATTCGCCTGTTCAAGGAAATGTCGGTGGTGGAGAACCTGCTGGTGGCGCAGCACATGTGGGTCAACCGCAACCTGCTGGCCGGGGTACTCAACACCAAGGCCTACCGCAAGGCCGAGAGCGACGCGCTGGACCACGCGTTCTACTGGCTGGAAGTGGTCGACCTGGTCGATTGCGCCAACCGCCTGGCTGGCGAGTTGTCGTACGGCCAGCAGCGCCGCCTGGAAATCGCCCGGGCCATGTGCACGCGGCCGAAGATCATCTGCCTGGACGAACCGGCGGCTGGCCTGAACCCACAGGAAACCGAGGCCCTCAGCCGCATGATCCGCGTGCTGCGCGACGAGCACGACATTACCGTGGTGCTGATCGAACACGATATGGGCATGGTCATGAGCATTTCCGATCATATCGTGGTGCTCGACCACGGCAACGTGATTGCCGAAGGCGCGCCGCAGGATATCCGCCACAACCCGACGGTGATCGCCGCCTACCTGGGTGCAGATGAAGAGGAACTGGTATGAGTGCACCCATTCTGGAATTGAAGGACCTGGACGTGTTCTACGGCCCTATCCAGGCGCTGAAGAAAGTCTCGATGCACATCAATGAAGGTGAGACGGTCAGCCTGATCGGCGCCAACGGCGCTGGCAAGTCGACCCTGCTGATGTCGATCTTCGGCCAGCCACGGGCGGCTTCGGGGCATATCGTGTACCGCGGCACCGACATCACTCGCAAGTCGTCGCATTACATTGCCTCCAACGGCATCGCCCAGTCGCCGGAAGGGCGCCGGGTGTTCCCCGACATGACGGTCGAGGAGAACCTGATGATGGGTACCATCCCCATCGGTGACAAGCATGCCGACGAAGACATGCAGCGCATGTACGAGCTGTTCCCGCGCTTGAAAGAGCGGCGTAACCAGAGGGCCATGACCATGTCTGGTGGCGAGCAGCAGATGCTGGCAATTGCCCGCGCGCTGATGAGCCGGCCAAAGTTGTTGCTGCTGGATGAGCCATCGCTGGGGCTGGCGCCGATCGTGGTCAAGCAGATCTTCTCGACCCTGCGTGAGCTGGCCAAGACCGGCATGACCATCTTCCTGGTTGAGCAGAACGCCAACCATGCGCTGAAACTGTCGGACCGGGCTTATGTGATGGTCAACGGGCAGATTCGCATGAGCGGGACGGGGCAGGAGCTGTTGGTCAACGAAGAAGTGCGCAACGCCTATCTCGGCGGGCATTGAGTTGCATTCGGGGGCCGCAAAGCGGCCCTCGAAGCCAATGTGGACAACCTTTCGAACACCTCTCCCCAATTACTCCACAACCCCACCACAAACCCTTGTTTCCACAGGATCATTTTTTCCACGGTTAATGTGGAACCGCCTGTGGAAAACATGGTGGCATCTCGCTCAAGCCCTTTGATACCAAGCCCTGCAGAGTCATGATCATTTTTTGATCAATTGCACCTTGTGGATTATTTTCCCAGGTTTTTCAAAGCCCTGCATTCATTCCAAGGCTCGCGCAAAGCCTGTGGATAACCCTGTGAAAAAACCTTGGACAGACCGCTGCAGACGGCATGCTTGAAAGCCTTGCGCCATCACCGAAAAGATATCCACCGACCATAAGTCGCTGAAAGGGTTCCGTACCGTGGACAAGTTGCCCCCAATCCGTGGGGAAAGCCTTGTGGATAACGTGCGCATAGCTGGTGCCGAGCCGTCTGCTGTAAGGGTTTGCCACATATGATCAAAAAATGAACAGTATCCCGGGCGGGTTGCTGCAAGCACGCGGCGCGGGCATGCTGCAAGACTGCCGATGACAATCCACCGTGAGGAACAGAGCATGACGTCCACCGTATTCATCACTGGCGCGACTTCCGGTTTCGGTGAGGCCACTGCCCGCCGTTTTGCCGAAGCTGGTTGGAAGCTGGTGCTCACTGGCCGCCGCAAGCAGCGCCTGGATGCCCTGTGCGCAGAACTGTCGGCCAAGACCGAAGTACAGGGCCTGGTGCTCGACGTGCGTGACCGCAAAGCCATGGAGCAGGCCATCGCCAACTTGCCGGCCGGCTTCGACAAGTTACGCGGCCTGGTCAACAACGCAGGCCTGGCGCTAGGGGTGGACGCGGCGCAGAACTGCAGCCTGGACGACTGGGAAACCATGGTCGATACCAACATCAAGGGCCTGATGTACACCACTCGCCTGCTGCTGCCACGGCTGATCGCCCATGGCCGTGGGGCGTCGATCCTCAACGTAGGTTCCGTGGCGGGCAACTACCCGTACCCAGGCAGCAACGTGTATGGCGGCACCAAGGCCTTCGTCGGCCAGTTCTCGTTGAGCCTGCGCTGCGACCTGCGGGGCACGGGCGTGCGCGTCAGCAATATCGAGCCGGGCCTGTGCGAGAGCGAGTTCTCGCTGGTGCGCTTTGGCGGTGACCAGGCCAAATACGACGCCACCTACGCCGGTGCCGAGCCGATCCAGCCGCAGGACATCGCCGAGACCATTTTCTGGATCCTCAACCAGCCGGCGCATATCAATATCAACAGCCTCGAGCTGATGCCGGTGAGCCAGGACTGGGCAGGGTTCTCGATCGACCGGTCGGTCAAAGGCTGATCCGAGGGCCTCTTCGCGGGTAAACCCGCTCCCACAGGTACTGCACCGGTTTCAGAGCAGGCGCTATCCCTGTGGGAGCGGGTTCACCCGCGAATGCGTCAGCCCAGGCGCTGCAGCCCTTCCAGGCAAGTTGCCAAATGATAGGGCGTAGTCGAAGGCATATCATGCCGGCTGACACTGCCTTGCCCATCCCGGCACTCATACCAGCCGGCCTCACGCAGGAACCGCGTTTCCAGGGCTTGTAACTGCCTGGCAAGCTTGCTCTCGCCCCCTGTCCGCAACACCAGCGCCCGCAGGTACTCCGCCTGCGCCCAGATCCGCTGGGTGGCGTCGAGCACCTGGCCATCTACATCCAGCATCGCCAGCACAGCGGCATCCTTCACCCCGTATTGCTCGGCGTAGCCGAAAGCCCGGTCGATGGACGCATGCAGCGGCGTATCTCGCAGCAGTGGCGAGGTATGCAGGAGGTAGAACCACTCGAACTGGTGCCCCGGCTCGAACCAGTTATCCACAGTGCCGTGTGGCTTTTCCAGCATCAGGCCGTGGGCGGGGTCGATGAAGTGTTCCTGCAGCGCGTCGCACAGGTGCAGCAACGACTGCCGGGCATGCTTGTCGTCACGCACCGCCAGCACCTGCAGGAAGGCTTCGGCCAGGTGCATCTGCGGGTTTTGCAGCGGGCCGCTGCCAAGGTCTGCCCAGTCTTCAGCGAGGCTGGCTTCGTACAGGCCGTCGTCGCGGGCGAACTGCTGGTCGATGATGTCCAGCGCGGCGTTCAGCGTGGACTCCACCAGGTTTTCACGCACCTTGCCCCAGTAGTGCGCACAGGCGAAGACGATGAACGCGTGGGTGTAGAGGTCCTTGCGCCGGTCCAGCGGTTTGCCCTGGGCGTCGATGCTGTAGAACCAGCCGCCGTGTTCGGCGTCGTGGAAGTGCTTCTGCAGCGAGCGGAACAAGGCGGCCGCACGCTCGGCTGCGCCCGGTTGCCCGATGCGGCTGCTGAACAGGTAAAGCTGCCTTGCGCAGGCCATGGCCCGGTAGCGCTGCACCGGCAATGGCTGGTGCTGGGCGTCCAGTGCCTCGTAGGGCAGGGCCATGTCGGCGTTCCAGCCCGGGCCTTGCCACAACGGCACGATGCGTTCGGCGAAGTGCTGGTTGAAGCGGGCCAGTTCGGGCAGGGTGGGGCGGGGGTCGGACATTTCGGCGCTCGTCGCTGTCGGGCAGGGCGCCATGGTAGCAGAACTGGGTTGTGGGTAGCCTGTGCCGGCCTCTTCGCGGGTGAACCCGCTCCCACAGGTATTGCGCTTCCCTCAGGTCCGGTGCCGTACTTGTGGGAGCGGGTTCACCCGCGAAGAGGTCAGTACAGGCTACCGATCAGCTCGGGTTGCCAAGCCCCTGCCAATGCCGCGCCCCTACGAAGATGAAGCGCAACTGCTGGGTGATCTTTTCCTGCGGCGTCAACGCCTGTGGATAACCCGCTTCGGGGCTGTCGATAAGCTCGGGCAGGGTGGCGAACACGGTCTTCACCACCAGGTCGGCCATCACCGCCAGCGCGGCGCTGTCCAGGTGCTGCCAGCGCTTCATCCGCGCCAGGTCGGTGGCCAGGTCGTCGCTGATGTCCTGTCGCAGGCGGGCGATGGCCTGGCGTACGGCCTGTGAACCGCCGTACTGCTCACGGGCGAGGAACAGGAACTGCGCACGGTGGGCGGCGACCACGTCAAGGAAGATGCGCACCGAGGCGTCGGTGATGCCGCCCAATTCGAATTCGTTGTGGCGCACCAGGCGGATGGTCTGGCGGAAGGTGGTGTCGACCTCGGCAACCAGGGCCAGGCCCAAGGCGTCCATGTCGGAAAAATGCCGGTAAAAACCGGTGGGTACGATGCCGGCCGTCTTTGCCACTTCGCGCAGGCTGATACTGCCGAAACCACGGCCACTCTCCATGAGCTGGCAGGCAGCATCGAGCAGGGCCTGGCGGGTCTGTAGCTTCTGTTCGGCGCGCGGCAGCATGGTGCGGGCTTCTATGGCGGTAAGGCTGGGCACTCTAGTTAAAAAAACAAAGCCCGGTCAATGGACCGGGCCTGGAGGGGAGCTGGCGTTGTGACATAGGTTGTTCTTTTCGGTCATGGCGATCAGCTCACACGGCTGATTTCAACCAGGCGATCGGAACCACCCTCGGCAACACGGCCAGTACGTTCGATCAGGCGATCGGAGCCACCCTCGGCAACGCGGCCAGAACGTTCGATCAGGCGATCGGAACCACCCTCGGCAACGCGGCCAGAACGTTCGATCAGGCGATCGGAACCACCCTCGGCGACGCGGCCAGAACGTTCGATCAGGCGATCGGAACCACCCTCGGCGACGCGGCCAGTACGTTCGATCAGGCGATCGGAACCACCCTCGGCAACGCGGCCAGTACGTTCGATCAGGCGATCGGAACCACCCTCGGCGACGCGGCCAGTACGTTCGATCAGGCGATCGGAGCCACCTTCGGCAACGCGGGCACTACGTTCGATCAGGCGATCAGCACCACCTTCAGCAACGGTCTTCAGCGGCTGGGCGATTTCAGCAGCGCTGGAGCGCGATTCGGCGGTCAGGTGTTGCTCGTCGGCTGGCAGGGCAAAAGCGTTGGCAGCCAGGATGGACAGGGTCAGGGTCAGCAGATGGCGTTTCATGATTTCGGTGCTCCTCTCGGGGGCTGGAAAGTGGGTACGGAGCCAATGCTACGCCGCGTAACGCCAGAGAGAAGTTCATACGGGTAATGGTAACAATCGACCGTATTGATAGAGATTTGAAACTGCTCTAGACAGCACTTTACAGGCCGTTAGGTGGCAATTTGATGGCGCTTTTGCAGGTAACACGCACGGTCTGGCGCGACGATTTGCTGAGCAAAAGGCCAGGAAAAACTTCGCTATCATGGCGCCATCGATAAAACCCCACGGGTTTTCATCAGTCCGAGATATTGAGTGCCACCGCTGCACCTGTTCTGTGCCATACCGCAAGGAGAATCACGCAATGACGCGTCCCGCCAGAATCCTCGTCTGGACCTTCACCAGCCTGCTGACCCTGCTGGCGATCCTGGTGGTGGTGATTGCCACCTTCGACTGGAACCGCGTCAAGCCCCTGCTCAACGAGAAAGTCTCCGAGGCCCTGCAGCGGCCCTTCGCGATCAATGGCAACCTTGCCGTGGACTGGCGCACCGAACCAGAAGAGGGGGGCTGGCGTGCCTGGGTGCCCTGGCCGCACTTCATTGCCGAAGACCTGACCCTGGGCAACCCCGAGTGGCTCAAGGAACCGAAGATGGTCGGCCTGGAGCGCGTGGCGTTCCGCCTGGCGCCGCTGCCGCTGCTGTTCCAGCAGATCAGCATCCCGCGCATCGACCTGACCAAGCCCACAGCCAGCCTCACCCGCCTGGCCGATGGCCGCGCCAACTGGGCCTTCGACTTCGGCCCCAAGGATGAAAACGCAGAGCCTTCCAAATGGCAGCTGGACATTGGCGCCATCGGCTTCGACCAGGGCAATGTCAGCTTCGATGACCAAACCCTGAAAACCAGCATGAAGGTGCAGATCGACCCGCTGGGCAAGCCTGTCCCGTTCAGCGACATCGTCGGCAAGGCTAGCGCCGAGAAGGTCGGTGCCGCGCAGGACTATGCCTTCGGGCTCAAGGCCCAGGGCCGCTACAAAGGCCAGTTGGTGTCCGGTACCGGCAAGATCGGCGGCCTGCTGGCCCTGCAGGACGCCAGCCAGCCGTTCCCGCTGCAGGCTGACGTGCGCATCGCCGACACCCATGTGGTGCTTGCCGGCACCCTGACCGACCCGCGCAACCTCGGCGCCCTCGACCTGCGCCTGCGCCTGTCCGGGGCCAGCCTGGGCAACCTCTACCCGTTGACCGGCGTAACCTTGCCCGACACCCCGGCCTATTCCACCGACGGCCACCTCAGCGCCAACCTCCACGCGGCGCAGGGTGCGACCTTCAATTACCAGGGTTTCAACGGCAAGATCGGTGACAGCGATATCCATGGCGACCTGGCCTTCGTTGCCAGCCAGCCACGGCCCAAGCTGTCCGGCAACCTGGTGTCCAACCAGTTGTTGTTCAAGGACCTGGCACCGCTGATCGGTGCCGACTCCAACGCCGAGCAGAAAGCCCGCGGTGGTGCCAGCAAGCAGCCGGAGGGCAAGGTGCTGCCAGTGGAAGAGTTCCGCACCGAGCGCTGGCGCGCGATGGACGCCGACGTCACCTTCGCTGGCAAGCGCATCGTGCACAGCGCGCAACTGCCGTTCAACGACCTGTCGGCCCACGTGATCCTGGAGGACGGCCTGCTGCGCCTGGAGCCCCTGCGTTTTGGCGTGGCTGGCGGCAACCTGGCTTCCAGGATTCGCCTGGATGGCCGCAACGTACCGTTGCAGGGGCGTGCCCGGCTGACGGCGCGGGGCTTCAAGCTCAAGCAGTTGTTCCCCTCCTTTGCGCCGATGCAGACCAGCTTCGGTGAGTTGAATGGCGATGCCGATATCACTGGCCGGGGCAACTCGGTGGCCGCCTTGCTGGGCACGGCCAATGGCGACCTGCGCATGCTGATCAACGATGGTGCCATCAGCCGCAGCCTGATGGAGATTGCCGGGTTGAACGTGGGCAACTATGTGGTCGGCAAGCTGTTTGGCGATGAGGATGTGAAGATCAACTGCGCAGCGGCTGACGTGGGTATCAAGGATGGCCTGGCGACCACGCGCCTGTTCATCTTCGATACCGAGAACGCGATCATCTACATCAACGGCACGGCCAATTTCGCCACGGAGCAGCTGGACCTGAAAATTACCCCCGAATCGAAAGGGTTGCGGCTGTTCTCGCTGCGCTCGCCGCTGTATGTGCGCGGGCCGTTCGCCAAGCCCAGTGCCGGGGTGCAGGCGGTGCCGCTGGCATTACGCGGAGCGGGAATGGTGGCATTGGGCGTGGTTGCCGGGCCGGCGGCGGGGTTGCTGGCGCTGATTGCGCCTAGCAGCGGGGATGATCCCAACCAGTGCACGCCGCTGTTGCAGCAGATGAAGGCGGGCAAGGCGCCGGCGGTGGTGAAAGAGCGGAAATAGCAGGGGGCCGCTTCGCGGCCCATCGCGACACAAGGCCGCTCCCACAGGTATTTCACAGCCCTAAAGACTTGTGGAATACCCGTGGGAGCGGCCTTGTGTCGCGAAAGGGGCGCAAAGCGCCCCCAAGAATCACAAGCCTTGCAACAGGTCGGACATATCGTCCGCGTGCTCTTCTTCCTGCGCGAGGATGTCTTCAAAAATCCGCCGCGTAGTCGGATCTTTATCCCCGATGTACCGAATGATCTCGCGATAGCTATCGATGGCGATACGCTCCGCCACCAGGTCTTCCAGCACCATCTCTTTCAATGAAGTGCCCGCCACATATTGGGCATGGGACCGCTTGCTCAGGTTGTCCGGGTTGAAATCCGGCTCTCCACCCAACTGCACGATCCGTTCGGCAAGCTTGTCGGCGTGCTCGGCTTCCTGGTTGGCATGCTCGAGGAATTCATCGGCAGCCACGCTGGCCTTGATGCCGCTGGCCATGAAGTAGTGACGCTTGTAGCGCAGCACGCAGACCAGTTCGGTGGCCAGTGAATCATTGAGCAGGCGCAGGATCTGTTGGCGATCAGCATCGTAACCCTCGGTCACCGCACCTTGCTCGACATGCTGACGGGCACGTTCGCGCAGGGTTTGTACATCGGTCAGTTCATTCGCATTCATGTTCATCTCCTGGAACATCAGGGTGGTCATGGATATGGCCTGGAAGGCTTAGGCGCCGTGGACGGCGTCGCTGTCTTCTTCGCGTTGTTTGCAAGTCTTGAAGCCCTTGGCGTCGACATGGCCGGTGGCGTCGAAGCGCACGTAGTAGGGCTGCTGGTGGCCATCGTGGTTGAGGATGTAGTCGTTGCAGGTGCCACCATGGGGGAGGTCGATGACGTTGGACGGGCTGCCGCCGATGGCGATGACTTTCTGCATGGTCATGCCTTTTTCCACCTGCTTGACCAGCGGTTCGTCGCGGTAGGTGACGTAATCCACCGGGTTTTCCGGGCGGCTGCCGCAGGCGACGAGGGTGGCACTTGCCAGAAGGATTGCCAGGGTCTGCTTGTACATGGTCCCGCTCCTTGCAAAGGGTCTGTGTGGTTTGGAACCGCAGCGCGCGGCGGGAGTTCGATTGCGATGGTCATCAAGGCCGCTGTAGTGTTGGCCGGTCGTCCACGGAAAGGGGCTGGGGCAATGCAGCAGGAATTGGCCACGCGATACCCGTTGGTGCTGGTGCCGGGCATGCTCGGTTTTGTCCGGGTAGTGCTCTACCCCTACTGGTTCGGCATCGTGCCGGCCCTGCGCCAGGGCGGGGCGCAGGTGTTCCCGGTGCAGGTTTCGCCACTGCATTCCAGCGAGGTGCGCGGCGAGCAGTTGCTGGCGATCATCGAAGACATCTGCCTGCGTACCGGAGCGGAAAAGGTCAACCTCATCGGCCACAGCCAGGGCGCCCTGAGCGCGCGCTACGCGGCTGCCAGGCGGCCTGGGCGGGTGGCTTCGGTCACTTCGGTGGCGGGGCCCAACCATGGCTCGGAACTGGCCGACTACCTGGAACGCACGGCACCGGGCGATTCTCCGCAGGGGCGCATCCTGAAGGCCGTGCTGCATGGCTTGGCCGTGCTGCTGGTGTGGCTGGAAACCGGCTGGCGCCGTGACCCGTTGCCGGTGGATGTACACGCCTCGCACCAGTCACTGACCAGTGCAGGTGTGGCGCTGTTCAACCAGGCTTATCCACAGGGGTTGCCAGGCACCTGGGGCGGGGAAGGGGCCTATGAGGTCGATGGCGTGCGTTATTACTCCTGGTCCGGCACCTTGCAGTCCGGCCTGACCGACCAGCGGCGCAACCGTTTCGACGGCAGCAGCCACTTCTGCCGCCTGTTCGCGCGCAGTTTCGTCAAGGAAAAGGGCTATTGCGACGGAATGGTCGGGCGCTTCAGTTCGCACCTGGGGCAGGTGATCGGCGACGATTACCCGCTCGACCACCTGGATATCGTCAACCAGTCGCTTGGTGCGGTGGGCAAGGGTGCCGAACCGGTGCGGCTGTTCACCGAACATGCCGCCCGGCTCAAGGCGGCAGGGCTCTAGCGACGGATCGGTGTGGTCCAGCGCTCGGCCAGCACCACGCCCGCCAGGGTCAGCAGGCCGCCGACCAGGTGATAGCGGGCCAGCTGCTCGTCGAGCACCACGGCGGCGATCAGTGCCGTGACCAGCGGCAGCAGGTTGAAGAACAGCGTGGTGCGGCTGGGCCCCAGGCGGTGCACTGCCTGCATCCACACCAGTGGCGCGATCATCGAGGCCAGCACGCAGGCGTACAGCACCAGGCCGACGTTGCGGCTGTTCAGGCCAGTCTTGTCCGACAGCAGGAACAGCGGCAGCAACACGACGATGGCTACCAGCACCTGCAGGTACAGCAGCTGCATCGGCGGCAGGCGCATCTGCCATTTCTTCAGCAGGAAGCTGTATAGCGCATAGGCCAGTGTGGCCACCAGCATCAGCAGGTCGCCGCTGTTCAGGCCTTGTTGTAGCAGGCTGGCGGGGTGGCCGGCGCTGACCACTTCAAGCACGCCGAAAAATGACACCAGCGCGCCCAGCAGGGCACCGTAGCTCAGGCGCTGGCCCAGCCAGGCGATGGACAATGCCAGTGACATCAGTGGCATCAGCGAAAGGATGATGCCCATGTTGGTGGCGCTGGTGATGCCGGCGGCAAAGTAGGCCAGGCTCTGGTACAGCGCCATGCCCAGCACGCCCAGCACGAAAACCTTGCCCAGGTGCGGGCGAATGGCCGCGCGATTGCGCCACACGGCGGGCAGCAGGAACGGGGTGAACAACAGCGCGGCCAGCAGCCAGCGGTAGAAGCCGATCTCGGCGGGGTGGATGGCGCCGGCGGACATCTTGGTGACCACGGTGTTGCCGGCCCATATCAGGATGGCGGTCAGGGGGAACAGATAGTTCATGTAGCAGGTTACTCGTTGAGGCTTGGATTGGGGCTGCTTTGCAGCCCTTCGCGGGCTTGCCCGCATATCACAGGCCTGAAAGCTGGCGCAGATCCTGTGGGAGCGGGCGAGCCCGCGAAGGCCTTCGGAGCAGGCCCTCGATAGGCCTGTATTATCGATTGTCTGTTCACAAGCCTATACTCCTATCCAGACAACCCACCCCGCAAAGCAGACAGCATGCCGCGCAAATACCTCGACATTCCCCAGTTCACCCGGCTCCCGGCCGCGGTGTACTTCCGCCACGACGAGTTCGGTGCCGACACCCGCAGCGCCCTGCATCGCCACGCCTGGGGCCAGCTCAACTACACCGCCCACGGCGTGATGCACCTGGAGGTAGCTGGGCAGCACTTCCTGTCGCCGCCGCAATACGCCGTGTGGGTGCCGCCCGACACCGAGCATGGCTGCTACAACCCGCAGGCCATTGTCTACCGTTCGGTCTACCTGGACCGCAGCCTGTGCGCCGCACTGCCGCAGCAACCGTGCAGCCTGATGATCAGCGACATCCTCAAGGCCATCCTCGCCGACTTCGCCCGGCGCGACCTGCGGGTGGCTGAGGGCGAGCGCGACCAGCGCCTGGCGCAGGTGCTGCTCGACCAGCTGCTGCTGGCGCCCACCCAGGCCTGCTACCTGCCGTTTGCCCACAGCGAGGGCTTGCGCCAGGTGCTCGATGCCCTTGGTGCCGAGCCGGGCGACAACCGCCCGCTGGGCGAATGGGCCGCCCAGATTCATGTCAGCGAACGTACTTTGGCCCGGCAGTTCCTGCGCGAGCTGGGCATCAGTTTTGGTGAATGGCGGCTGCGCCTGCGCTTTTTGCGCGCCATCGAGGCGCTTGAAGCCGGCCAGCCGATCCAGGCCATCGCCTTCGACCTCGGCTACAGCAGCGCCTCGGCGTTCATCGCCATGTTCCAGCGCCAGGCCCAGTGCACGCCCGAGCAATACCGTCGCCAGGCGCGGGCAGGGCGTTGAGAATTCTTGGCTACACTCAGCTCGACCCCCGTGCATCGGGCGCGGAGCCAAGGAGATACTCCATGAAAGTGCTGCAAATCCCCTTACTGGTATTGGCGGTGTTGTTCAGCGCACAAGGCTTCGCCGCCAATACCGCGCAGCAGGAAAAAATGAAAACCTGCAACGCCGACGCCACCGCCAAGGCCCTCAAGGGCGATGAGCGCAAAGCCTTCATGAGCACCTGCCTGAAGAAGGATGTGCCACAAACCCAGCAAGAGAAGATGAAAACCTGCAACGCCGACGCCACCACCAAGGCCCTCAAGGGTGACGAACGCAAAGCGTTCATGAGCGACTGCCTGAAGAAGAAATGACCTGCGCCTATGCCTGCAGACGTAAGGCTGGCAGACTGCGGGTCTTTCCCGTTGTCTGCCGTTGAGGCTGTATGACCTTCACCCCCCGCCAGGTCACCCTGGCCAGCTGGATCATCGTATTTGCCGGCCTGTTGCTGGCGTTGCCCCTGAAATTGCTGCCAAGCCTGCTGGCCGGCTTGCTGGTGTTCGAGCTGGTCAACATGCTCACGCCGCGGCTGCAGCCGCTGATTGCCGGGCAGCGCGCCCGCTGGCTGGCTGTAGCGCTGCTCGGCACGCTGGTGGTCAGCACCCTGACCCTGCTGTTTGCCGGTGCTTTCAGCTTTTTGCTGCACGAGGCGGAAAACCCCGGGGCCTCGCTGGACAAGTTCATGGCCTTGGTGGAGCGCGCCCGTAGCCAGCTGCCGCCGTTCATCGAAGGCTACCTGCCGGCCAGTGCGGCGGAGTTCAAGGTGGCCATCGGTGACTGGATCAAGAGCCACCTGAGCGACCTGCAACTGGTGGGCAAGGGTATGGCGCACATGTTCGTCACCTTGTTGATCGGCATGATCCTCGGTGCCATCGTCGCCTTGCAGCGCATCCCCGACATATCCCGGCGCAAGCCGCTGGCAGCGGCGCTGTTCGAGCGCCTGAGCCTGCTGGTGAAGGCGTTTCGCAACATCGTCTTCGCGCAGATCAAGATTTCGCTGCTCAACACTACGTTCACGGGCATCTTCCTGGCCGTGGTGCTGCCGATGTTCGACGTGCACCTGCCGCTGACCAAGACGCTGATCGTGCTGACCTTCCTGCTGGGCCTGCTGCCGGTGATCGGCAACCTAATGTCGAATACCCTGATCACTATCGTCGGCCTGTCGCTGTCGATCTGGGTGGCGGCGGCGGCGCTGGGTTACCTGATCGTCATCCACAAGGTCGAGTACTTCCTCAACGCGCGGATCGTGGGCGGGCAGATCAGTGCCAAGTCTTGGGAGCTGCTGCTGGCGATGCTGGTGTTCGAAGCGGCATTCGGGCTGCCGGGGGTGGTGGCGGGGCCGATCTACTATGCCTACCTGAAGAGTGAGCTGAAGCGGGCCGAACTGGTCTGATTCTTTGATTGACCAGTACCGGCCTCTTCGCGGGTAAACCCGCTCCCACAGGTATGCCACTTCTCTCAAGACTTGCGGGGACCCTGTGGGAGCGGGTTTACCCGCGAAGAGGTCGGCACAGGTGAAAGGGATGGCTCAGGCTACGCCGTAGCGCTTGCGCGCCTCGATGGCCAACCCGCTACCAATGCTGCCAAAGATGTTGCCTTCCACATGCCGCGCATTCGGCAGCATCGCCGACACGCT
This sequence comes from Pseudomonas sp. M2(2023), assembly GCF_030263955.1. Taxonomy (NCBI): domain Bacteria; kingdom Pseudomonadati; phylum Pseudomonadota; class Gammaproteobacteria; order Pseudomonadales; family Pseudomonadaceae; genus Pseudomonas; species Pseudomonas sp. M2(2023). The sequence goes on along the minus strand of NZ_CP127114.1, from coordinate 4,986,094 downwards.
GTTGCGCAGCGCCGGAATCCCGCTGGAACCGCCGGTGAAGAACACCGTATCGACCTGGGTCTCGCTCACTCCAGCCTTGGCCAGCAGTTCGCTCACGCTACCACGCACCCGTTCCAGCAACCCTTCGATAGCCCCCTCGAACAGCGCTCGGGACAGGTCCACGCCCAGATCGCGCTCGATGCGGCCTAGGTCGACGTGGCGGCTCTGCTGTTCGGTCAGCTCGATCTTGCTGGCCTCCACTTCCATCGCCAACCAGTGGCCGGCACGCTCTTCGATCAGTTTGAACAGGCGGTCGATGCCCAACGTGTCCTCGATGTCATAGCGCATGCTGCCCAGCGCCAGCTGCGACTTCTGCGAGTACAGGGCGTTGATGGTGTGCCAGGTGGCGAGATTGAGGTGATAGCTGGTCGGCATCAGCGCGCCGCTCTTCATGCGGCTGCCGTAGCCGAACAGCGGCATCACGCCCTGCAGGCTCAGCTGCTTGTCGAAGTCGGTACCGCCAATGTGCACACCGCCGGTGGCGAGGATGTCGCTCTGGCGCTCGGCGACCAGGTGGCGCTCGGGCGACAGGCGGATCAGGGTGAAGTCCGAGGTACCACCGCCGATGTCGACGATCAGCACCAGCTCTTCGCGGCTAATGCTCGACTCGTAGTCGAAGGCCGCGGCAATCGGCTCGTACTGGAAGGACACATCCTTGAAGCCGATCTTGCGCGCCACTTCGGCCAGGGTGTCCTCGGCCTCCTGGTCGGCGGCAGGGTCTTCGTCGACGAAGAACACCGGACGGCCCAGCACCACCTGCTCGAACTCCCGCCCAGCAGCGGCCTCTGCGCGTTTTTTCAGCTCGCCGATGAACATGCCCAGCAGGTCCTTGAACGGCAGGGCGCTGCCCAGCACGCTGGTATCGTGCTTGATCAGCTTGGAGCCCAGCAGGCTTTTCAGCGAACGCATCAGGCGGCCTTCGCAGCCTTCCAGGTACTCGTGCAGTGCCAGGCGGCCATATACCGGGCGACGCTCCTCGATGTTGAAGAACACCACCGAGGGCAACGTGATCTTGCCGTCTTCCAGGGCAATCAGCGACTCGGCGCCTGGGCGGTGCCAGCCGACCGTGGAGTTGGAGGTGCCAAAGTCGATGCCCAGGGCGCGGGCCGGGGATACGTCAGACATGGGGAATGAGCTTCCGGAGGCAAAACGGCCGCGCAGTGTATGCCAGTTGGCTACAGAATCAAGACCGATCGTCTGCCATGGAGCAACCCCAAGGTGGTCTTGAAAGGCTATGCTTGACCCCTATCTTCTCTTGCAACACGCACATTCACATTGGTGATCCATAGATGGACTTCAAAGACTATTACAAGATACTCGGCGTAGAGCCCGCGGCGGACGAAAAGGCGATCAAGGCCGCGTACCGCAAGCTGGCGCGCAAGTATCACCCCGATGTCAGCAAGGAGCGCGACGCCGAGGAAAAATTCAAGGAGGCCAACGAGGCCTACGAAGTGCTGGGCGACGCGCAGAAACGTGCCGAGTACGATGAAATTCGCAAGTACGGTGGCCAGCATGGCCGGCCGTTCCAGGCGCCACCGGGCTGGGAGAACCGTGGCGGTGGTGGCGGCTTCGAAGGCGGCGATTTCTCCGACTTTTTCAGCTCGATCTTTGGTGGCCGGGGGGGCAACCCGTTCGGTGGTGCCCGGCAGCAGCAACGCAGCGCTGGCAGGCGGGGGCAGGACGTGGAGCTAGAACTGGCGGTATTCCTTGAAGAGACCCTGAGCAAGGAGTCCAAGCAGATCAGCTTCCAGGTGCCGCAGACCAATGCCATGGGCCAGCGCACCGGCTTCACTACCAAGACCCTGAACGTGAAGATCCCGGCCGGTGTGACCGACGGCGAGCGTATCCGCCTAAAGGGCCAGGGTGCGCCGGGTAGTGGTGGCGGGGCCAATGGCGACCTGTTCCTGACCATTCGCATGGCACCGCACCCGCTGTTCGATGTCGAAGGTCATGACCTGATCATCACCGTGCCGCTGGCACCGTGGGAGGCAGCACTGGGCGCCAAGGTGGCCGTGCCGACCCTGGACGGCAAGATCAACCTCACCATCCGCCCCGACAGCCAGAGCGGCCAGCGCCTGCGCGTACCGGGCAAGGGCCTGGCCAACAAGAGTGGCGAGCGTGGCAACCTTTACGCGCAACTGAAAGTGGTCATGCCACCAGCATCCGACGAGTCTGCCCGCGAACTGTGGACCAAGCTTTCCGAGAAGGCTGCGTTCAACCCGAGGACACAATGGAGTAAGTGATCATGAGCAGCACCCTGATCGTTCAACTGGACATGCGTACCTTGTGTCAGGAGGCCGATCTCACGGCTGACTGCGTGATCGAAATCGTCGAGCACGGCATTGTCGAACCTTCCGGGCGAACGCCGGAGGACTGGTTGTTCGACGATCAGGCGCCGTTGCTGGCCAAACGCGCGGCGAAGCTGCATCAGGAGCTGGAACTGGAGTGGGAAGGTGTGGCGCTGGCGCTGGAGTTATTGCAGGAAGTGCAGCAGCTGCGCAGCGAGAACAGCATGCTGAGGCAGCGGTTGGGCAGGTTTATCCAGATGTGAGGTTTGCAGGCCCGGCCTCTTCGCGGGTGAACCCGCTCCCACAGGAATCGCACGATTTCTGAGATGTGTGCAGTACCTGTGAGAGCGGGTTTACCCGCGAAGAGGCCAGTACAGGCAAAATCAAATTCAGCTTGGTTCTGCCCCCGGGTTCAGCACCAGCTGCATGAAGGTCAAGTCCAGCCACCGGCCAAACTTCACCCCCACCTGCGGCATCTGCCCGGTCACCACGAAGCCCAGCCGCTCGTGCAGGCGCACCGACGCTGCATTGCCGCTCTCGATGGCCGCCACCATCACATGCTTGCCACACGCGCGCGCACGCTCGACCAGCGCTGCCATCAGCACCGGCCCCAGCCCCTTGCCTCGCTGGTCGCCGCGGATGTACACCGAATGCTCAACGGTAAGGCGAAAGCCCTCGAACGGCCGCCAGTCGCCAAACGACGCATAGCCCAGCACACCGCTCTCATCCACCGCCACCAGGATCGGGTAACCCTGCTGCGCACGTGCGGCAAACCAGGCCAGGCGGTTGGCCAGGTCCACCGGGGTTTCGTTCCAGATCGCCGTGGTGTTGCGCACCGCGTCGTTGTAGATGTCGAGGATGCCCGGTACGTCGGAAGGCAGGGCGTCGCGGATTTCATGACTCATGACAGCGTCTCGCAGGATCGTTGCTTGCAGATTAAATGGTTACCAGCCCGCGCACACCTTCGGCCTGCATGTTTTCGCCGCGGCCCCGCTGGATGATCTCGCCACGGGCCATCACCAGGTACTGGTCGGCCAGCTCCTCAGCGAAGTCGTAGAACTGTTCCACCAGCAGGATGGCCATGTCGCCACGCTCGGCCAGGCGGCGGATGACTGCGCCTATCTCCTTGATCACCGAAGGCTGGATGCCCTCGGTGGGCTCGTCGAGGATCAGCAGGCGCGGGCGGCTGGCCAGGGCGCGGCCGATGGCCAGCTGTTGCTGCTGGCCGCCGGACAGGTCACCGCCACGGCGTTGCTTCATCTGTTCCAGCACGGGAAACAGTTCGTAGATGAAGGATGGTACTTCGCGCGCTTCACGGGCGGGGAAGCGCGACAGGCCCATCAGCAGGTTCTCTTCGACAGTGAGGCGCGGGAAGATCTCGCGGCCTTGGGGCACGTAGGCGATGCCGGCGTGGACCCGTTGCTGGGGCTTGAGGCTGGTGATCGGCTTGCCCTCCCATTCGATGCTGCCGTCGCGAGCGGGTACCAGCCCCATCAGGCAGCGCAGCAGGGTGGTCTTGCCCACGCCGTTGCGGCCCAGCAGGCAGGTGACTTCGCCAACCTTGGCTTCGAAGGACAGGCCCCGGAGGATGTGGCTGCCGCCGTAATACTGGTGCAGGGTGTCGATCTTGAGCATGTGTGTATTCCTGAAATTGTTGCTGTGCCTGTGCCGGCCCTTTCGCGGGTAAACCCGCTCCCACAAGGACCGCGCAGCTCTTCAGGCCTGTGTGGGAGCGGGTTTACCCGCGAAGAGGCCGGCACAGGTTTCAATGTCTAGCGGCCCAGATACACCTCGACCACCCGCTCATCCGCCTGCACCTGCTCCAGCGACCCTTCCGCCAGCACGCTGCCCTGGTGCAGCACGGTCACATGGTCGGCAATGCTGCCGACAAACCCCATGTCGTGCTCCACCACCATCAGCGAATGCTTGCCAGCCAGCCCCTTGAACAGCTCGGCGGTGAACTCGGTCTCGGCATCGGTCATGCCCGCTACCGGCTCGTCCAGCAACAGCAGTTGCGGCTCCTGCACCAGCAGCATGCCAATCTCCAGGAACTGCTTCTGCCCATGCGACAGCAAGCCCGCCTGGCGCTGGGCCAGCGGCAGCAGGCGCAAGGTGCCCAGCACCTCCTCGATGCGCTGGCGTTGCTCACCACCCAAGCGCGCTGCCAGGCTGGCCCATACCGACTTGTCGGTCTTCAGCGCCAGCTCCAGGTTTTCGAACACCGTCAGCGCCTCGAACACCGTGGGCTTCTGGAACTTGCGGCCTATGCCGGCCTGGGCGATCTGGTATTCGCTCATGCGGGTCAGGTCGAGGGTGTCGCCAAAATAGGCCGTACCGCTGTCGGGCCTGGTCTTGCCTGTGATCACATCCATCATCGTGGTCTTGCCGGCACCGTTGGGGCCGATGATGCAACGCAGCTCGCCCACGCCGATGTACAGGTTCAGCGCGTTCAGCGCCTTGAAGCCATCGAAGCTGACGCTGATGTCTTCCAGGCTCAGCACCGTGCCGTGGCGGGTGTCGAGGCCGGTCTTGCGGCTTTGGCCCAGGCCGATGGCGTCGCGGCTGGCACCGAGGTTGTCGAACACCGGTTCGAGCATGAATTCCGGGTGTACCGGGGGCACGCCTCTCATGGCTGGCTCCTTTTCTTCAACAGGCCGACCACGCCCTTGGGCAGGTACAGAGTGACGAGGATGAACAACGCGCCGAGGAAGAACAGCCAGAACTCCGGGAAGGCCACGGTGAACCAGCTTTTCATGCCATTGACCAGGCCGGCGCCGAGCAGCGGGCCGATCAAGGTGCCGCGCCCGCCCAGGGCCACCCACACGGCGGCTTCGATGGAGTTGGTCGGCGACATCTCGCTGGGGTTGATGATGCCCACCTGCGGTACGTACAGCGCACCGGCCAGGCCGCACAGTACGGCGCTGAGCACCCACACCAGCAACTTGAAACCACGCGGGTCGTAGCCACAGAACATCAGCCGGTTTTCGGCGTCGCGCACGGCGGTGAGCAGGCGGCCGAACTTGCTGTGGGTCAGGCACCAGCACAGGTACAGGCTGGCCAGCAGCAGGCCGACGGTGAGCAGGAACAGCACTGCGCGGGTGCCTTGGGCGGCAATGTCGAAGCCAAGGATGGTGCGGAAGCTGGTAAAACCGTTGTTGCCGCCAAAGCCGGTTTCGTTGCGGAAGAACAGCAACATGCCGGCGAAGGTCAGCGCCTGGGTCATGATCGAGAAGTACACGCCCTTGATCCGCGAGCGAAAGGCGAACCAGCCGAACACCAGCGCCAGCAGCCCGGGCGCCAGCACCACCAGGCACAAGGCCCAGGCGAAATGCTGGGTGCCAGCCCAGTACCACGGCAGCTCGCTCCACGACAGGAAGGTCATGAACCCTGGCAGGCCGTCACCGGCGGCCTGGCGCATCAGGTACATGCCCATGGCGTAGCCACCGAGGGCGAAGAACAGCCCGTGGCCCAGCGACAGCAGCCCGGCGTAGCCCCAGACCAGGTCCAGGGCCAGCGCGACGATGGCGTAGCAGAGGATCTTGCCGACCAGGGTCAGGGTGTAGGCCGACACTTGCAGGGCATGGTCCGCCGGCAGCAGCGACAGCAGCGGCAGGGCCACCAGCAACAGGACGACGACGGCGCCGATGGCCAGGGTCAGGCGTGGCCCGGCCTTTTGCGTAGCGGTAACAAGCAGTGGCTGGTTCATCAGTCGATTACCCGTCCCTTGAGGGCGAACAGGCCTTGCGGGCGCTTCTGGATGAACAGAATGATCAACGCAAGGATGAGGATCTTGCCGAGCACGGCGCCGATCTGCGGCTCCAGCAGCTTGTTGGCGATGCCAAGGCCGAAGGCTGCCCACAGGCTGCCGGCCAATTGGCCGACGCCGCCGAGCACCACCACCAGGAACGAGTCGATGATGTAGCTCTGGCCCAGGTCCGGGCCGACGTTGCCGACCTGGCTCAGGGCCACGCCACCAAGTCCGGCGATGCCCGAGCCGAGGCCGAAGGCGAGCATGTCGACGCGCCCGGTGGATACGCCGCAGCAGGCGGCCATGTTGCGGTTCTGGGTGACCGCGCGCACGTTCAAGCCCAGCCGCGTGCGGTTGAGCAGCAGCCAGGTGAGCAGTACCACGGCCAGGGCGAAGCCGATGATCACCAAGCGGTTGTATGGCAGTACCAGGTTGGGCAGCAGCTGGATGCCCCCCGACAGCCAGGCCGGGTTGCTGACTTCCACGTTCTGCGCGCCGAACAGCAGGCGGATGGCCTGGATCAGGATCAGGCTGATGCCCCAGGTCGCCAGCAGGGTTTCCAGTGGGCGGCCATACAGGTGGCGGATTACCGTGCGCTCCAATGCCATGCCGACGCCGGCACTGATGGCGAACGCCACTGGCAGAGCGATCAGCGGGTAGAACTCGATGGCGCCGGGGGCGTAGCGCTGCAGCAGTACCTGGACCATGTAGGTGCTATAGGCGCCGAGCATCAGCATTTCGCCGTGGGCCATGTTGATCACCCCGAGCAGGCCGAAGGTGATGGCCAGGCCAAGGGCTGCCAGCAGCAGGATCGAGCCCAGCGACAGGCCGCTGAAGGCCTGGCCGAGCAGTTCGCCGGCCAGCAGCTTGCGCTGCACCTGGGCCAGGCTGGTTTCGGCGGCGGTGCGCACGCCTGGGTCGGTTTCCGCGTTGGGTTGCAGCAAGGCTTCGAGGCGGGTGCGGGCCAGCGGGTCACCGGTTTCGCCGAGCAGGCGAACGGCGGCCAGGCGTACTGCCGGCTCGCTGGCACCTAGTTGCAGGTTGGCCAGGGCAAGGCCGAGGGCGGCGTGCACGGCGGCATCCGGTTCGCTGGCGAAGCGCCGGTCGAGGAAGGCCATTTGCGCCGGTTGCGCGCTTTTCTGTAGTTGTTGGGCAGCGGCCAGGCGGATGTCGCTGTTGTCGCTGAGCAACTGGTGGCTAGCCAAGGCATTGTCGATCAGGCCGCGCAGGCGGTTGTTCAGGCGTACCTTGCGCGTGTCGTCGGCGGCGATGCGGCCCTGGCGCAGGTTGTCCAGCAGCGCCAGGCGCGCGGTATCGGGTTGTGCGGCCCAGCCTTCGAGCAGGCGGGCTTGCTCGGCGGGCTTGGCAGCGAGGAAGAATTCGCCCTCGCTGGCCTGGGTTGCCAAGGGCATCAGCAGGAGAAGAGTTAGCAGGAGTCTAAGCATGCGAGCAATCCTGGAATACAGCGGTGGATTCTTCGCGGGTAAACCCGCTCCCACAGGGACCGCACAGGTTTCGAACCTTGCACCGAACCTGTGGGAGCGGGTTCACCCGCGAATGGGCCGCAAGGCGGCCCTAACGGCTCTCAGTTACCTTTCACGGCGTAATCGGGGCGCTTGTCGTTGCCGGGAATAAACGGGCTCCATGGCTGCGCCCGCAGCGGTTGCTCGGTCTCCCACACCACGCTGAACTGCCCGTCATCCTGGATCTCGCCGATCATCACCGGCTTGTGCAGGTGGTGGTTGGTCTTGTCCATGGTCAGGGTGAAGCCGGACGGCGCCTCGAAACTTTGCCCGGCCAGCGCCTCGCGTACTTTGTCGACATCGGTGGACTTGGCTTTTTCCACCGCCTGCGCCCACATGTGGATGCCCACGTAGGTGGCCTCCATCGGGTCGTTGGTCACCGCCTTGTCGGCGCCTGGTAGGCCCTTGGCCTTGGCATAGGCCTTCCAGTCGGCGACGAACTTCTGGTTGACCGGGTTATCCACAGACTCGAAGTAGTTCCACGCCGCCAGATGGCCCACCAGCGGCTTGGTGTCGATGCCGCGCAGTTCTTCCTCGCCCACCGAGAAGGCCACCACTGGCACATCGGTGGCCTTCAGGCCCTGGTTGGCCAGCTCCTTGTAGAACGGCACATTGGAATCGCCGTTGACGGTGGAAATGACGGCTGTCTTGCCGCCAGCAGAGAACTTCTTGATGTTGGCGACGATGGTCTGGTAATCGCTGTGGCCGAACGGCGTGTACACCTCTTCGATGTCCTTGTCGGCCACACCCTTGCTGTGCAGGAAGGCGCGCAAGATCTTGTTGGTGGTGCGCGGGTAGACGTAGTCGGTGCCCAGCAGGAAGAAGCGCTTGGCGCTGCCGCCGTCCTCGCTCATCAGGTACTCCACGGCCGGGATCGCCTGCTGGTTGGGCGCGGCGCCGGTGTAGAACACGTTCGGCGACATCTCTTCACCCTCGTACTGCACCGGGTAGAACAGAAGGCCGTTCAGTTCCTCGAACACTGGCAGCACCGATTTGCGCGACACCGAGGTCCAGCAGCCGAACACCACTGCCACCTTGTCCTGGGTCAGCAGCTGTCGGCTCTTTTCGGCGAACAGCGGCCAGTTGGAGGCCGGGTCGACCACCACCGGCTCGAGCAGCTTGCCGTTCACGCCGCCCTTGGCGTTGATCTGCTCGATGGTCATCAGCGCCATGTCCTTGAGCGAAGTCTCGGAAATGGCCATGGTCCCCGACAGCGAATGCAGGATGCCGACCTTGATGGTTTCGGCGGCCTGGATACTCCAACTCAGGCCCATTGCGGCAATCGATGCGCTAAGGGTGAAGGCCTTGATCAGACTGCGTCGCTTCATGTGCTCTCTCCGCTGAGTTTTTATGTGTTGGGCAAGCGGGGAGGGGTGTTGCAAGGGGTGTGCCTAACGGCGGAAGGTGCGCAATAGAGGGGTTGTGCGAGGTGTTGGGGCGTTGGTTGGATCCAGGTTGGTGCCTGATGGATTTGTGTGCACAGGATTGGGGCTGCAGAGCAGCCCCCAGGGTCATCAGCCGTTACGCACTGCCGTGCGCGGATGGCGCTTGCTACGCACCCCCTGATAGGTCACCGCCAGCAGCACGAACCAGATCGGCGTCACCAGCAACGCCGCGCGGGTATCGTCCTCCAGGCTCAGCAACACCAGGATGAAAGCAAAGAACACCAGGCACACGTAGCACATGAAGCGCCCGCCCGGCATCTTGTACTTCGAGGCCTGGTGCAACGCCGCGCGGTGTTTGCGGTAGTTCAGGTACGACAGCAGGATCAGTGTCCAGACGAACATGAACAGCACCGCCGAAACGGTGGTGACCAGGGTGAATGCCTCGACCACGTTCGGCACCAGGTAGATCAGCACTGCGCCCAGCAGCAGGCAGGTGCAGGAGAAGTACAAGCCGTTGGCAGGTACCGAGCGGCTCGACAGTTTCTCGAATGCCTTGGGTGCGTCACCCTCCTGGCTCAGGCCGTAGAGCATGCGGCTGGTGGAGAAAACGCCGCTGTTGGCAGAGGAGGCCGCCGAGGTCAGCACCACGAAGTTGATGATGCTCGCCGCCGCCGGCAGGCCGGCCAGCACGAACAACTCCACGAACGGGCTCTTGCCCGGCACTACGTCGCGCCATGGGGTCACGGCCATGATCGCGATCAGCGCCAGCACATAGAACACGATGATGCGTACCGGGATCGAGTTGATCGCCCGCGGCAGGGTGCGCTCCGGGTTCTTCGCTTCGGCGGCGGTTGTACCCACCAACTCGATGCCGACGAAAGCGAACACGGCGATCTGGAAGCCAGCGAAGAAGCCCATCAGGCCATTGGGGAACATGCCGCCGTCATTCCACAGGTTGGCCAGTTGCGCGGTGCGCCCGCTGGGCGAGGTGAAGCCGGTGATGACCATGTACAGGCCGGTGGCGACCAGGCCGATGATGGCGACGATCTTGATCAGGGCGAACCAGAACTCCATTTCACCGAACATCTTCACCGTCACCAGGTTCAGCGACAGCAGCAGCCCTACGCAGGTCAGCGCCGGTATCCACTGCGGCAGTTCGGGGAACCAGAACTGCGTATAGGCCGCGATCGCGACCACGTCGGCGATGCCGGTGACCACCCAGCAGAACCAGTAGGTCCAGCCGGTGAAGTAGCCTGCCCAGGGGCCGAGCAGGTCGGCGGAAAAATCGATGAACGACTTGTAGTTGAGGTTCGACAGCAGCAGTTCGCCCATGGCGCGCATGACGAAGAACAGCATGAAGCCGATGATCATGTAGACGAAGATGATCGACGGCCCGGCCAGGCTGATGGTCTTGCCCGAGCCCATGAACAGGCCGGTACCGATTGCGCCGCCAATGGCGATCAGCTGGATGTGGCGGTTGGTCAGGTTGCGCTGCAGATGCTGTTCATCTGGCGCTGTGGGTGAGGTTTGCGTCATAGGCTGCATTCCGTTGGACGGTCGGTCGTCTTGTCAGAGGTAGCCGGCTAGGCTAACACGCGCGTTCCAGTTCGGGGCGCGACAGATCGACTCGACTTTTGGGTAGCAGTGTTGTGCCTGTGCCGGCCTCTTCGCGGGCTTGCCTGCTCCCACAGGGACCGCGCTGGCGCAGAAACTGTAGGAGCGGGTTTACCCGCGAAAGGGCCGGCACAGACGAAGCAAGGCTCAAGCGCTGACCAGCACTCGGCCGCGCCTCACCACCAAGCTATCCACCAGCCACATCACCACCATCGACACCCCCACCAGCGGGAACATCAACCCCAGCACCAGCATCACCCCCACCGCTACCTTCCAGCGCGGCAAGTCATGGCGCAGCGGCGGCACACCCAGCCCGCCGGCCGGCCTGCGCTTCCACCACATCACCAGCCCGCTCACCGAGCCCAGCAAGATCATCAGGCACACCAGCAGGATGATGATCTGGTTGAACGCCCCGAACATCTTGCCTTCATGCAGCATCACACCAAGCTCGGTGGCACGGGCGACCGGGCTGTAGTCCTGCCAGCGCACATCGGCCAGCACCTTGCCGGTGTACTGGTCGACATGCAGGGTGGCGTCGTTGCGCGGGTCGTCGGCGAATACGGCGATGGTGAACACGCCATCGGCCGTAGTCGGCGCGGTAATGCTGTAACCCGGCTCGACCTGGCGCGCGGTAGCGATGTCTTCGACCTGCTGCAGGCTTATCTGTGGCGCTGCCGGCGCGCTCGACGTCATGTGATGCCCGGCATGTTCGGCGTGTGCACCGGACTGTGGCATCGGCGTGTTTTCCATCGCCCAGGGCACGGTCTGGCGGTGCGCGCTGTTGAGTTCACCCGCCTGCTGGTCCGACTTGGGTACGTCGTTCCACATGGCCGCCGGAAAGCGGTTCCACAAGTCGGCGTACTGCTTGCCCCACAGGCCGGTCCAGGTCATGCCGCTGAGCAGCATCAGCAGCAACAAGGCCGAGCCCCAGAAGCCGGTTACCGCATGCAGGTCGCGCCAGAACATTCGGCCGCGTGCCGAGAGCCGTGGCCACAGCACGCCAGCGCCATTGCGCCCGCGTGGCCACCACAAGTACAGGCCCGACACCACCAGCACGATGCCCCAGCCCGCGGCCAGTTCTACCAGACGGTCACCGACCGTGCCGACCATCAGTTCGCCATGCAGGGCGCGGGCGATGGCCTGCAGGTTCTGCTTGCCATCCTGTTCGCCGAGGACTTTGCCGCTGTAGGGGTCGACGAAAACGTTCAGTTCGCGCCCGGCGTCATGCACCACGAATTGTGCGCTGCGTTCGGCGTCCAGCGGCGGCAGGTACTGGCCAACGTGGCCTTCGGGGTAGGCCTTGCGCACTTCGGCCAGCATCGTGTCCGCGCCCTGTCGGTGGTGGCCGGCTTCGACCACCATCAGCTCGCGGTACAGCAGCGGGTCGAGCTGCGGCTTGAACAGGTAGATGATCCCGGTAATTGCCAGCAGGATCATGAACGGGGCCACGAACAGCCCCGCATAGAAGTGCCAACGCCAGGCCAGGTTGTAGAAGTTGATGCGTGTTCCTCTCATGGGAACCTCCTGTTTGACCAGCAGATGGGCGCGACCTGCGCCGCGCCCGTTGTTGTTGTCAGAAGCTGAAGTCGACCTTGGTCCAGAAGGTCCTGCCTGGCTCGTTGACCGGCTGTGGATCGCTAGCCGGGTAGCCGAACCCGGCGTTCCCGGCCAGGTTCAAGTGCTCGGCGTAGGTCTTGTCGAACAGGTTGTCGACCCCCGCGCTGAGCTTGAGGTGGTTGCTCACCTTGTAGGCACCATTGAGCGAGAACACGCCGAAGCCGGCGCTGTTGTCGTAGTCCTTGCCGACCACGTTGCCCTGGTTCTCGGCGATGCGGTTCTGCGCCGCCACCAACCGCCACAGTGCGCCGACGCTCCACACATCGCGGCTGTAGGTCAGGCCCAGGCGGCTTTCCAGAGGCGGCATTTGCGGCAGTGCTGTGCCGTCACTGCTGTTCTTGCCCCAGGCGTAGGCCAGCGTGGCGTCGGCCTTCCAGTTTTCCGTCAGCTGGTAGGCCGCGCCCAGTTCGCCGCCCATGATGCGGGCGTCGATGTTGCGAGCCTGGGAGCTCATTGCCTGGTAGTCGAACAGGATGTAGTCGCGGATCTGCCCGATGTAGCCAGACGCCCAGGCTTCCATGCGCTCGTCGCGGTACTGGACACCGAAGTCGAGTTGGGTGGTCTTCTCTGGTTTGATACCGTCGAAAGCATTGGCCGCACCGGGTGGTGCCAGCTTGGGCGAGAACAGCTCCCAGTAGTCGGGGAAACGCTGGGCATGACCAAGGCCGATGTACGTGGTGGCCGGGATGGCTGCCAGGTCGTGCTCGTAGCGGACGAAACCGCTGGGCAGGGTATCGGCGCGGGTGTCGCCGTTGGTGGCGCTGGTTGCGCGGAAGTCGCGGGCGGAGGCGCGGTCCAGGCGGGCACCGGTAATCATGCGGTCCTCACCGCTGACGTACCAGGTCAGCTCGCCGAAGGCACCGTAGTTGTGGAAGTCGGCGTCCTTGGTCCAGGCCTGGCCTTTGTGCGCGTCCACACCCATGCCGCCGCGTTTGCGATGTTCGTTGGTCTGCGCGTCGATGCCGCCGATCAGTTGCACATCGGCCCAGCGCCAAGTGGCCTTGATGCGTGCGCCCATGGTGCGACGGTCGACGTTGCTGACCATCGGCATGCCCATCATGCCGCTGCCCGAAGGCGTGCGCAGGCTGTAGTTGTCCATCACGTGGTCGGCGTAGTTGTAGTAGACCTGCGCCTCGACCTTGTCGAGCACCTCGCCGAGGTTGGATTTTTCGAAACGCAGGCCCAGGCTTTCGCGCTTGAACTGCGAGCCGTCCATGCCACGCCCGGCATAGCGGGCCTCACCATCGCCCTTGCCGGCGGTGAGTTCCAGCAGGGTGTCCTGGTCGGGGGTCCAGCCGAGGGCGACATCGCCATTCCACTTGTCCCAGCGTGACGGCACGGTGTTGTCATCGCCGTCATGGTAGTCGTCCGAGCGCGACTGGTTGCCGACGAAGCGGGCGTAGGCTTGGTCGTTGCCGGCGGCGGTGTCCAGCACCTTGTCGAAGCGGCCGTTGGAGCCGGCCAGCAGGCTGGCGTTGACCCGGCTGCCGAGGGTGCCGAACTTCTCCGGCTCGCGCTCGAAGAGGATGGTGCCCGCCGAGCCGCCCGGGCCCCAGATCACGCTTTGCGGGCCTTTGATCACGGTCAGGCGGTCGTAGGTTTCCGGCGAAATGTACGACGTGGGGGCGTCCATGCGGTTGGGGCAGGCGCCCAGCATCAGGCCGCCATTGGTGAGGATGTTCAGGCGCGAGCCGAACATGCCGCGCAGTACCGGGTCGCCGTTGGTGCCGCCAGCGCGGATGGCCGAGAAGCCGGGGATAGTCTTCAGGTAGTCGGCGCCGTCGCTGGCCGGCACCGGCTGGCGCGGGTCTTTCGGGTTGGTGACCACGGTCAGCGGCGAGCTCGGGGCCACGGCGGTGATCACCGTCGGGCTCAGCTCGGGGGCGTCGTGTGTATGGCCTTCATGGCCTGGGTCGGCGGCCATGGCCACGGGCGCGAGCAGCGAGCCGCACACGGCGGCGATGGTCCCACGCAGGGACAAGGCAAAAACAGGGGTGCAGCCAGACATAATGATTCCAGTCGATCAGTCATGAGTCAGCGCGAAGCCTCCTGGCTTCGTGCGCGAAAAATGTGGGTTCAGACGTTGATCGAGGAAGGTGGGGCGCGGCTGCGCGCGCCGGGGAATACAGCCTGCCGGGCATGGCCCTGGCGCGTGGGTGCGAACAGGTGGGTGGTGGGTACGACGCTGCTGGCACTGAGCGGGCTGAGGGCCTGGGGCAGGGCCGGGCAGTTGAACAACAGGCTGCAGTAACCGCACTTTTCCCACATCACATGCAGCTGGCCATCGCCAGCCTGGCCGTGATGGGCGTCGCCGCCATGCTGATGGGCGGTGGCCATCGGCATGTCCATCGGCATGCTCATGCCGGCGTGGTGGTCCATCGGCATCGACTGGGAAATCAGCGGGCCGATGAAGATCATCCACATGGCGAACAGGCTCAGCCATCCGCCACCGGCGCGCCTGCGGTCAGGGCGGGTGGTACGGCTGATGCTGTTGCGCGGCAGGCTCATGACGAGTGCCTTTCAGCGGGTGATCAGTGCGCGTGTTCGTGGGCTTGCGGCTGGTCCGTCGGCGCCTGCTTCTGCACGGCCACATCGACGGTGATATCGCCGGCCTTTTCGAAGTGCAGGGTCAACGGGAAGCGCTTGCCGTCGCTGAGCAGGCTGCGGTCCTTGGGCTGCATCAGCATCACATGGTAGGCGCTGGGGGCGAAGGTCAGGTCCTTGCCTGCGGGTACCACCACGCTGGGCACCTGCTGCATCTTCATGGCACCGCTGGCGCTCATGGCATGCTCGTGCAGTTGTGCGTCATCGCTGATGGGGCTGTCGACACCGAGCAGGCGGTCGTCGGCCTGGCCATTGTTGTGCACCACGAAATACGCCGCGACGTTGGGGGCGTTGGGGGGCAGCTGCAGTGACCAGGGGTGGGCGATGTGCAGGTCACCCACGCTGTATTCGTGGGCATTGGCAAAGGCGCCGGGCAGCAACAGGGCGGCCATGACGAGGGCGTGCTTGAGCATGGTGAATCTCCGTTTCTGTTCAGGTTCAGGCAGACAGCGTGATGAACTCAGGCCAGCGGAGAGGCACGGGGGTTGAGCGCCGGCCAGAGTTGGCGCGGCGTGGCGTGGTAGTCGGCGGGTGGCGGCAGCAGGCCGGCCAGCAGTATCGGCGGGTTGTGCAGCTGCGGCGGGTAGCCGGGCAAGGCCAGCAGTGGCGCGGCACCGGAGCAGCACCAGCAATTCATCATGCTGGCGCTGTCGTCGCTTTGCGGGCCGAGGTCGATCTTGGCCAGGGCCTGGACGTCGACCTTGGCCTTGTTGGCCATGCTGGAACAGAAGGCCCCCCACAGCAGCTGCTCGGCCGGGCCCTTGGGCGCGGCGGAAGACAGCGGCATGGCCAGCAGGTTGAACAGCACTGCAAGGCAGGCTATCCAGGCGATGTGCCGACGTGGGGGCATGGAGAGATCCGGTCAGGAATCGTGGTGGGTATTGTAAGGCGGAGTATAGGTAAAAATGGCGGGGTGCGGTGAAGTGACGCAGGCCGGGCCCTTCGAGGGGCAGCTTTGCAGCCCGATCGCCGGCAAGCCAGCTCCCACAGGGACCGCACAGATTTCAGGGCCTGTGGTAAACCTGTGGGAGCTGGCTTGCCGGCGATGAAGATCAAGGTACCCTCAAGCCTTGTTGCGGCCCATCAACCCTCGCACGGTCTCCTGCAGGTCCGCCGGCAGCACCACCACCTTGGCATTGCTGCTGCCCGCCAGGTTCTCCATGGCCCCCACATAGCGCTCGCCCAGCAGGTACATCGCCGGTACGGTCTCGTTGCCGACCGCGTCCTTGACCAGCGAAATCGCCCGCGCCGAGGCCTCGGCCAGGCTGATCTGCGCTTCGGCATCCAGCCTGGCAGCCTGCAAGCGTGCTTCTGCTTCCAGGATCGCCGCCTGCTTGGCTCCTTCGGCACGGGTTACGTCGGCCTTGCGTTCACGCTCGGCTGCCGCCTGGCGCTCCATGGCCAGTTGCATGTTTTCCGAGGGCTTGATGTCCTGGATTTCCACCGAGCGTACGGTCACACCCCAGTCTTCGGTCTGCTCGGACATCGCCTCGCGCAGGCGCGCCTTGATCTGCTCGCGGCTGGACAGCGCTTCGTCCAGGTCCATGGCCCCGACGATGGCGCGCAGCGAGGTCATGGTCAGGCTGGTGACGGCGAACGAGAAGTCCTGCACGCCATAGGAGGCCTTCTGTGGGTCGACCACCTTTGCGAAGCACAGGGCGTTGGCCACGATTACGGCGTTGTCCCGGGTGATGATTTCCTGCTGCTGCACATCGAGGATGATGTCCTTGGTGGGCAGGCGGTAGGCGACCACGTCCATGTACGGGATGACGATGTTCAGGCCGGGCTTGAGCGTGCTCTGGTAGCGGCCCAGGCGCTCGACGACCCATTCTTCGCCCTGGGGCACGATGCGCACCCCCTTGAACACGGTGATCAGGACGAACAGCGCGATGGCGACGACGACGATGAGGCTGGTCATGATGCGAAATTCCTTTTAGTGCGGATTCAGGCCCGAATGACCCGGGCGGTGTTCCCTTCGATGGCGGTCAGGCGTACCCGCTCGCCGGCCGCGATCTCGCTATCGGCGATGCAGGTCCATTCCTCGTTGCCGAGGATAGGCTTCTGGAAGCGCACACGGCCTTTTTGAAACTCCGATACACCAGCAGTCAGCAGCCCCACTTCACCGATCACGCTTTCGGCGGTCCAGCGCACGTCGGGTTGCTTGCGCCGGAACAGCTTGAACCACAGTGCCGTGGTGACTGACGACATCAGCACCCACAGCAGCACCTGCATGTCCAGTTGCAGGCTGGGGGCGGCCAGCGAAATGAGCGATACCAGCACGGCGCCGATGCCGAACCAGAGGATGAAGAACGTCGGCAGGACCAGTTCGAGCAGGATCAGCGCGATGCCGAAGACCAGCCAGATCCACCATTGCATTTCCATATGGGTAGCGCCTTCCGGGGGGGAGTGCCGAGTTTAAGGTAGCAGTGCGGCACATGGCCACTTCATGGTTTGCAAGAAAAGTCCGAAATGGCTGTAGGAGCAACTGTCTTGTGCAAATACATGAAAGTTGCCGCGTCCCCTGTGGGAGCGGGTTCACCCGCGAACACCGGCGAAGCCGGTGCCATGCACCGCGTTGATTTCTTCGCGGGTAAACCCGCTCCCACAGGGATCTGCGGTGCGCTTACGGAATTTGTTATCCGCGCAGGTCGAGCGCCGCAGCCAGGTCGGCTGGCGAATCGAATGCCCGGTTCACATCCGGCAAAGCCGGTCGCTTCAGGATCAGCACAGGTATCCCCAGCTCCCGCGCCACCTCCAGCTTCGGTTCGGTCGCTACGCTGCCACTGTTCTTGCTGATCAGCACATCGATCTTGCGGCGCTGGAACAACGCCCGCTCCTCCTCGATATGGAACGGCCCGCGCGCGCCAATCACTTCGCAGCGATCGTTGCCAGGGCACGTTTCCAACGCACGCAAGGTCCAGAACTGCTCCAGCGGTATCTCGTCCAGATGTTGCAGCGGCTCACGCCCCAGCGTGAACAATGGCCTGCGAAACGGCTTGAGTGCCTCGATCAACCCCGCCCAGTCCTCGACCTCGCGCCAGTCGTCCCCCGCTTGTGTCTGCCAGGCCGGGCGGCGCAAGGCCCAGCACGGAATACCGGCCAAGCGTGCGGCGTTGGCCGCGTTGCGGCTGATCTGCGCGGCATAGGGATGGGTAGCATCGATCAGCAACGTGATGCCTGCATCGTGCAGGTAGTTCGCCAGCCCTTCGGCACCGCCAAAGCCGCCGACCCGAACCTGGCATTGCAGGTCCTGCGGCACCCGGCCGATGCCCGCCAGGCTGTAGACATGCTGCGGGCCCAGGCGGCGAGCGATGGCCAGGGCTTCGGTGACGCCGCCCAGCAGCAGGATGCGCCCGTTCATTGCACACCCGCCCGGCCGACGATGCCACCCTGGCGATCGATGGCGAACACCTCCACCTGCACCTGTGCCGGCACCACGCTGCGGGCGAAGGCCAGGGCGTGGGCGCACACCGCGTCACCCAAGGGAATGCCGGCTGCATGGGCCAGTGCCAGGGCCTGTTGGCTGGTGTTGGCAGTAATGATCGATGCCTGCAGCGCAGCGTCGGCGCCGATGTCCGCCGCCCAGCCGGCCAGTTGCGGCAGGTCGATGCTGGAATGACGGCTGTGCAGGTCCATGTGCCCGGCAGCCAGCTTGCTGATCTTGCCGAAACCGCCGCACAGGGTCAGGCGTGGCACCGGTACCTTGCGCAGGTGCTTGAGCACCGCACCGACGAAGTCGCCCATTTCGATCAGGGCTATTTCTGGCAGGCCATAGACGCGGCGCATGGTGTCTTCGCTGGCGTTGCCAGTGCATGCAGCGATATGCGTGTAGCCGTTGGTGTGGGCGACGTCGATGCCCTGGTGGATCGAGGCAATGTAGGCCGCGCAGGAAAACGGCCGCACGATGCCGCTGGTGCCGAGGATCGACAGACCGCCAAGGATGCCCAGCCGCGGGTTCATGGTCTTCAGGGCCAGTTGCTCGCCACCCTGCACATTGACCGTTACCTCGAAGCCACCGGGATAGCTGCATTCGTCCGCCAGGCGTTGCAGGTGTTCGCTGATCATGCGCCGTGGCACCGGGTTGATGGCCGGCTCACCCACCGCCAGCACCAGCCCCGGGCGGGTCACGGTGCCGACGCCGGTGCCGGCGACAAAACGGATGCCAGGTTCGGCCAGCAGGCGAACCTGGCTATAGAGCAGGGCGCCGTGGGTCACGTCCGGGTCGTCGCCGGCGTCCTTGAGCGTGCCCGCTTCGGCACCTTGGCTGGTGAGGCGGCAGAACTCCAGGCGCATCTGCACCACCTTGCCCTTGGGCAGGGTGATGCTGACGGCGTCGTTGCTCTCGCCACCGAGCAGCAAGCGTGCTGCCGCCAGGCTGGTGGCGGTGGCGCAGCTGCCGGTGGTCAGGCCGCTGCGCAGGGGGGCGGGCTGTTCGCGGGTTTCTTCACGCATTGGCGGGTTTCACCACGTCCAGCAAGGTGATCGGCAGCGCCTGGCGCCAAGTGTCGAACGCGCCCAATGGCTGGGCATGGGCGACATGGACGCGGGTCAGCTCGCCGCCGTGGCGTTCACGGAAATGCGCCAGGGCCAGTTCGCTTTGCAAGGTCACCGCATTGGCTACCAGCCGGCCGCCGGGGCGCAGGTTTGCCCAGCACAGGTCGAGCACACCTTCGCGGGTGACGCCGCCACCGATGAAGATCGCATCCGGTTGCTCCAGGCCCTCCAGCGCCGCCGGTGCCTTGCCGCGGACCAGGTGCAGACCGGGTACACCCAACGCATCGCGGTTGTGTTCGATGAAGCCCTGGCGGCCTTCGTCGGCCTCGATGGCCAAGGCGCGGCAGGCCGGGTGGGCGCGCATCCATTCGATGCCGATCGAGCCGCAGCCGGCGCCCACGTCCCACAGCAGTTCGCCGGGCTGTGGTGCCAGGCGGGCCAGGGTAATGGCGCGGACGTCGCGCTTGGTCAGCTGGCCGTCATGCCGGAAGGCGCTGTCCGGCAGCCCGGCCAGCCGGTGCAGGCGCGGCGCCTCGGGCGTGGCCAGGCACTCGATGGCTACCAGGTTGAGCGCGGCGACGTCGCTGTGCGGCCAGCCCTGGGCGGTGCCGGCCAACTCACGTTCGTCCACGCCACCCAAGTGTTCGAAGACTCGCAGGCGGCTTGGCCCGAAGCCCCGCTCGCGCAGCTGCGTGGCAATTGCTGCCGGGCTGTCGCCGTCGTTGCTCAGCACCAGCAGGCGCACACCGCTGTGCAGATGGGCATTGAGCGCTGCCAGGGGCCGAGCGACCAGCGATACCACCTGCACGTCCTGCAGTGGCCAGCCCAGGCGGGCGGCGGCCAGGGCGCAGGAGGAGGGCATCGACAGCACGCGTATTTCAGCGGCGGGCAGTTGGCGCGCCAGGCTGGCACCGACGCCGTAGAACATCGGGTCGCCGCTGGCCAGCACGCATACTGGCTCACCGCGCAGAGCCAGGACCGGGGCCAGCGAGAACGGGCTTGGCCAGCCCAGCCGTTCGCCGGCCACGCAGCGTGGCAGCAAGGCCAGCTGGCGCGGGCTGCCGAAGATCCGCGCAGCGCCCAGCAGCGCGCGCCGGGCCTGCTTGCCCAGGCCGCTGAAGCCGTCTTCGCCGATACCTACTACTGTCAGCCAGGGTGCCATGTATCTCATTCCGCCATTTTTGGGGCCGCTGCGCGCCCCTTCGCGGGCTCGCCCGCTCCCACAGGTACAGCGCAGCCGTTGAGGGCAGCGGTGATCCTGTGGGAGCGGGCATGCCCGCGAAGGAAGGCGACGCGGTCCTTAATTTCTACTCGATCGTCGATGATGCTCGACCACCGGCTTTTCATGCCGCCGGACAAAGCAGGCATAATACCGCGCCTTCTACACTCAAGCGCATTTTCACAGATTGCCGGACGCCCCTTTGACCCAGGCCCATGCCTCCCATGTATCGCCCCGTCCCTCGGCCTGCCCGGGGTTGTGGCGCATCGTCAGTGCCCGTGATGGCGGCATCTGCCGCATCAAGCTGCCGGGCGGCCTGCTGCTGGCCGACCAGGCCGACGCAGTGGCGGCGGCTGCCGAGCGTTTCGCTGGTGGCGTGATCGAGGCCACCAACCGCGGCAACCTGCAGATTCGCGGCATCGGCAGCGAGCATCGCGGCCTGGTCGAGACACTGCTCGCTGCCGGCCTGGGCCCACGTGATGCCGCCGGTGACGATGTGCGCAACCTGATGCTCAGCCCGCTGGCCGGGCATGACCCGGCGATGCTGCTGGACGCTCGGCCGCTGGCCGGGCAGATCCTCGACCTGCTGGAAGGCACTCCGCGTTTTCACCAGTTGTCGGCCAAGTTCGCCGTGCAGCTGGATGCCGGCGAAAACCTGGCCATGCTCGAACACCCCCATGACCTGTGGCTGTCGGCCCTGCGCCTGGGGCAGCAGACCTGGCTGGCGTTTGGCCTGGCGGGTTGCCCGGCAGACGGCCAGGTGCTCGGTGCGGTCCCGGCGGACCAAGGCCTGGCACTGGTGCGTGCGGTGCTGGAGCGCTTCCTCGACCTGGCCACCCCGGCACAGTCGCGCATGCGCCAGTTGCTCGAGGTGTGTTCGGCAACCGATTTCATCGACGGACTCGGCCTGGCCATCCGCCGCGACGCCGCCGTGCTCGCATGGCGGCGTGAACCGCGCAGCGTCTCGTGGCTGGGCGTCCTGCCCCAGGCGCAGAGCGTCGCCTTGGGCGTTGCCCCGCCGCAGGGGCGCCTGACCCCGGCCATGCTGCGTGGCGCTGCGCGCGTTGCCCGTGAACATGGCGATGGCAGCCTGCGCCTGAGCCCCTGGCAAAGCCTGGTGCTGACCAACCTGCAAGCGCAACACATTGACCACGCCCAGGCCGGGTTGTCCGCACTGGGCCTGCTATGCCATGACCATGAGCCACTGGCCCGCATAAGCGCCTGTACCGGCGCCAGTGGCTGTGCCAAGGCCCTGGGCGAGACCAAGGCCGACGCCGTCACCCTGGCTGCACTGCTCGGCCCTGGCGTGCCCGGCAGCGTGCACTTGTCCGGTTGCCCCCGATCCTGTGCCGTGGCCCATGTTGCCCCGGCCACCCTGCTGGCCCGTGCGCCGGGCCGTTACGACCTGTACCTGCGTGATGCGCGCTTGCCGGGCTTCGGCGCCCTGCGCGCCACCGACCTTACCTTGAATGAAGCAGGCGCCATGCTCGACCTGCCGACGGAGCACCTTGATGATTGACTACATCCGCGATGGTCAGGAGATCTATCGCAATTCCTTCCGGATCATCCGCGAGGAAGCCCGACTCGAGCGGATCCCCGCAGACCTCGAAAAGCTCGCCGTGCGCGTGATCCACGCCTGTGGCATGGTCGACGCCATCGATGGCCTGCAGTTCTCCGAAGGTGCCGGCCGGGCCGGGCGCGAGGCGTTGCTGAACGGCGCGCCGATCCTGTGTGATGCGCACATGGTCGCCGAAGGTATTACCCGCGCCCGGCTGCCCGCCGACAACAAGGTCATCTGCACCCTGCGCGACCCGAGCGTACCGGGCCTGGCGAAAGACGCCGGCAACACCCGTTCCGCCGTGGCCCTGGAACTGTGGCGACCGCACCTGGAAGGCAGTGTGGTGGTGATCGGCAACGCGCCTACCGCACTGTTCTACCTGCTGGAAATGCTCGACGCCGGCGCCCCGAAACCAGCACTGATCCTCGGTTTCCCGGTCGGCTTCGTCGGTGCCGCCGAGTCCAAGGCGATGCTCGCCGCCGACAGCCGTGGCGTGCCGTTCGTGATCATGCAGGGCCGCCTGGGCGGCAGCGCGATGGCCGCCGCCGCGGTCAACGCCCTCGCCACGGAGGTGGAATGATGGTGCCGCGTGGACGTCTGCTGGGCCTGGGCGTGGGCCCTGGCGACCCTGAACTGATTACCCTCAAGGCCTTGCGCCTGCTGCGTGAAGCGCCCGTGGTCGGCTACTTCGTGGCCAAGGGCAAGCGCGGCAACGCCTTCGGCATCATCGAGGCGCACCTGCAGCCCGAGCAGACCTTGCTGCCGCTGGTCTACCCGGTAACCACCGAAGCGCTGCCAGCGCCGCTGTCCTATGAACAGGTGATCAGCGACTTCTACGACGAGGCCAGCGTGCAGGTAGCCGAGCACCTGGATGCCGGCCGCGACGTGGCGGTGATCTGTGAAGGCGACCCGTTCTTCTATGGTTCCTACATGTACCTGCACGACCGCCTGGCGCAGCGCTACGAGGCCGAAGTGATCCCCGGCGTCTGCTCGATGCTTGGTGGCGCCTCGGTACTGGGCGCGCCGCTGGTGTATCGCAACCAGAGCCTGTCGGTGCTGTCTGGCGTGTTGCCGGCCGAAGAACTCAAGCGTCGCCTGGCCGACGCCGACGCGGCGGTGATCATGAAGCTGGGGCGCAACTTCCCCAAGGTGCGCGAAGTGCTGGCCGAACTGGGCCTGGACGGGCGTGCGCTGTATGTGGAGCGGGCGACCATGGCCAACCAGAAAATCGTGCCGCTGGACCAGGTCGACCCACAGTCGTCGCCGTACTTCTCGCTGATCATCGTGCCGGGTGAAAAATGGCAGGGCTGAACATGCACCAGGCACCGGCGATCGTCATCCTTGGCCAGGGCAGCCTGGCCACGGCGCAGCGTATCCAGCAGTGTTATCCACAAGCATCGATCCATGGCCTGGAAGGCCGGGTCGAGGGTGCCGACCTTTGCTACACCGCGTTTGGCGATACCCTGCGTGGGCTGTACCAGCAGAACACGCCGATCATCGCCCTGTGCGCCGCGGGTATCGTCATCCGCAGCCTGGCCAGCCTGCTCAGCGAGAAAGGTGTCGAGCCGCCGGTACTGGCCGTGGCCGAAGACGGCAGTGCCGTAGTGCCGTTGCTCGGTGGCCTTGGCGGTGTGAACGTGATGGCGCGCGAAATCGCTGAAGCACTGGGCGTTGCTGCGGCAATTACCACCAGCGGCGAGTTGCGTTTTGGCACCTGTCTGCTGAACCCGCCGCAAGGCTATGCTCTGGCGGATATCGAGCAAGGCAAGCGCTTTGTCTCCGACCTGCTGGCTGGCGAGGCGGTGCGCATCGAAGGTGATGCGCCGTGGCTGCAGCAGGCGCAGTTGCCTGCCAGCGAGGCGGCCCGGCGTACCATCCATGTGGGGCACCAGGCGCGCCCGGCCAGCCGCGACGAGCTGCTGATCCACCCGCGTTCGGTGGTAGTGGGTGTTGCTGGCGGCAGCCTGGCCAGTATCCGGGCGGCATTACAGCAGGCCGGCATCGCCGAGCCTGCAGTGGCCTGCCTGCTGGCTGACGAGCAAGCCATGGCCGACAGCGCCCTGCACGAGGCCGCACAGGCCCTGGGGGTTGCCTTGCGCTTTGCTGCCAGGACGCATGATCTGGCCGGGATGGTTGCTGCGGCATTGCCTGCTGCGCAGCTGATCGAGGTGGCAGACGTGGTCATCGCGGTGGCGCCTGCCCCGGTCGAGGTGGCGCAGATCGGTCGCCGTCGGGGTCGCCTGGCGGTCATCGGCCTGGGGCCCGGTGCAGCCGAGCTGATGGTGCCGGCGGTCAAGGCCGAGCTGGCGCGGGCCGAGGATGTGCTCGGTTACGAAACCTACGTGCGCATGGCCGGCCCGTTCCGTGACGACCAGGTACTGCACTGCACCGACAACCGTGAAGAGATGCAGCGTGCCCGGCATGCCTTCGAACTCGCGGCTCAGGGCCGTTCGGTGGTGGTGGTTTCGTCGGGCGACCCGGGGGTGTTCGCCATGGCGGCTGCGGTACTTGAAGCGCTGCACGAGTCCACGGACCCGGCTTGGCACCGGGTGGATCTCGAGATCCTGCCAGGGGTGTCGGCCTCGCTCGCGACGGCCGCACAGGCGGGCGCGCCGCTGGGGCATGACTTCTGTGTGATGTCGCTGTCCGACAACCTCAAGCCGTGGTCGATCATTGAAAAGCGCCTGGACCTGGCGGCCCAGGCCGACCTGGTGCTGGCATTCTACAACCCGATTTCCAAGGCCAGGCCGCACCAGCTTGGGGCAGCGCTGGAGGTCGTGCGTCGGCACCGCGAGGGTAACACGCCTGTAGTCCTTGGCCGTGACATCGGTAGGCCGGGGCAGACGCTGAAGGTCGTCACATTGGCCGAACTGCTGCCGGAAATGGTCGACATGCGCACCATGGTGCTTGTCGGCTCATCTACAACCTGCGTGTTTCCTCGCTTGTCGGGCGGGGTGTGGGCCTACACCCCGCGTTGGTACCCGTCGGCCGACTAGTTGCACCGGAAACCCTTCAGCGCGCTGCATCCTGGGCGCGCTGGCTAAGGTGGTCGCCCCTGACTCGGGGGGCAACCATCTAGGAGTTTCCACATGTCCACAGAAACACAAGTCACTGCGACCGACACAGCCATCCTGGTCGAAGGCAACCTGCTGGCCTGCGGCGCAGGCATGTCTTCGCAAAGCCGTCATGACGTAAAGAACGCCTTCCACTTTGCCACCTTGGTGGCTGACAAGTCCTTCGATGCCGAAAAACAGAGCAGGGAGTGGTACGACCGGTTCATCGATGTCATGCGTGATCTTGGCTTTACCATCCCTCGTCGCACCTTCGAGCTGGAAACCTCTGCCGAGTTGTCTGTCACCGTAGGCGCTGTCGCTATACGGGCGATCGGTGCGGTCGGCAATGCAGTGCTGGGTGGTACCAAGTTGGGTGTGCTGGCCAAGGCGGCTTTCGACAAACTCACCACCGTCGAAAATGACGTCAAGGTGGTCGATCACAAGCGCAAGAACAAGGTCAGGGGCATGGTCGGGATGGCCGCCTGCGTCGAAACCGACAACAACGATGTGGTCATGGTGGTGAGCTGCATCCAGGCCTCTGCCCCCAAACTGGAGGATGACATCCTGGGTATCCAGTGGAAGCTGGAAAAAACCGAGTACTACGCCGGCATGGCTGTGCTCACCCTCAACACTTTCGTCTACGACAAGGTCCGCGAAACCGTGGAAAACAAACTCGGCGTGCGCAGCGTCGAGAACGTTCTCCAGTACGACTTCTGATTGCAGGGCGGCGTTGTTGCAACGCCGCTTTGTTCGGCTCTTTGTGACGAGGCAATGCAATGGACAGAACAGCTGAACAACTGATGTTGATTGGCGGGACTGCATTACTGTATCGCGCGGACGCTGGCCAGATTCAACGCCAGGCTGCCTTCGACTCCATCCTTTACGCCCAGTTGGTGGCCAACAGGAATGCGGGGTCACGCTTTGACAACTATGAAGCCTGGTATGACGCCTATCGCGAGGCATACCGGCAACTGGGCTGGATCAAGCTGGCCAGTACGCATGACTTGAAACAGCTGGGGCAGCCCGCGCGCAGCGCGCAGATACAGCCACTCGAGGCGTGGCTGAAGATGCGCTCGATCGGTCATGAGGCTGTGCTGGCTGCAGTAAGAAGTGGCCTGGGCCGATCGATCGAAGGTTTTCGTCACCAGTTGAAGTTCAGCACGCAGGGTTCGCAACTGGTGATCGAGCTTGGCTTGCTCAAGCCGGGCCCGACCCTCGATCTTTGCAGTATCACCTTCCAATTCGACGCACCGATCGCCGGCATACCCCAGGACATGCTGCTGGTCGAAAAGGCGCTGGAGGGGGAAGCCGGGTTCAATGGCGTTTCCTTGCAGCTGGATAACGGGCGTTTCCAACACCAGCGAGATGAGCTGGAGGCATTGATGAAAACCAAGGATGCACAAGGGGAGTATCGGTTCGACCTGCATTAGGCAATGGCTATGGCGCCAGGTAGCCTTTGATACCGGTAAAGATAATTTGCGCAGCCAGGGCGCAGACGAACAGCCCCATCAGCCGGCTGACGATCTGCAGGCCCTGGTCGCCGAGGATGCGCTCGATACGGTGTGACAGGTACAGCACCAGGCCGACGGTGAAGCTGGCCAGGGCGATGCTGATGATGGCCAACAGCTTGTCGTCCCAGTGCGGGTGACCGACGCCCATTACCAGCAGTGCACCGATGGTGCCCGGGCCGACGGTGAGCGGGATGGTCAGCGGCACGATGGTGACATCCTGCTGCACGTTGTCGGCCTGTACCGCAGACTTGCCTTGGGCCATGCCCAGTGCCGAAATGAACAGCACACTGCCAGCGCCGATGCGGAAGGCGTCGGCGGTGATGCCGAAGATGCCGAAGATCGCCCGACCGAACAGGTACAGCAGGACACTGGCGATGAGTGCGGCGATGGCCACCTTCCATGCCAGCTGCTTGCGCTCCTTGCTGGAATGGCCGCGGGTCAGGCTGATGAAGCACGACAGCACGAAGAACGGGCTGTAGAGCACGAGCATTTTCAGGTAGACGCTGAACAACTCATGGAGCATGGGGGCTAGTCCAGGCAGTTATGGCTGGGCAGAGTTTATCAGCAGATTCTGTTGATAGCCTGTACCGGCCCTTTCGCGGGTGAACCCGCTCCCACAGGGATAGCATTGCCTTCAGGCCTTATGCAGTACCTGTGGGAGCGGGTTCACCCGCGAAAAGGCCGGCACAGGCGCCTCAGATCAGGAACTATGCACCGGATCCACCTTGGCTTCCCGGTGATTGGCCCAGTACTGGATCAGCTCTCGCAACTGCGACAGTTCCACCGGTTTGGCCATGTGCCCGTCCATGCCCGCCAGGCGGGCGCGTTCCTTGTGTTCGGCAAGTATGTGCGCGGTCAGCGCCACCACCGGGGTGCGCTGGCGCTGGTTGGCGGCTTCCCAGGCACGCAGCTGCTGGGTGGCCGAGAAACCGTCAAGTATCGGCATTTCGCAGTCCATCAGCACCAGGTCATAGCGCTGCGCCTTCATCGCCTGCAAGGCCTCTTCACCATTGCTGGCGGTGTCGGGCTCGAGGTTGAGCTTGCCAAGCATGCCGCGGATCACCTTGGTCGAGATGCTGTTGTCCTCGGCGACCAGCACGCGGAAGTCGTCGGGCAGGTCCAGTGCCTGGGGGATGCCAGGCAAACTGGCCGGTACGGCTTGCTCGCGGCCGCGCTGGGCCAGCTCTTCGGCCAGGGTGGTTTTCAGTGTGTAGCCGGCCACCGGCTTGGCGAGGATCCGCTTGACCCCTGCGTTGCGCGCAATGACCTTGCTCGGCGCGTTGCTGATGCCGGTGAGCATCACCACCAGGATGTCGTGGTTCAGGCTCGGGTCTTCCTTGATCTTGGCGGCCAGCTGCATGCCGGTCATGCCTGGCATGTTCTGGTCCAGCAGCACGGCATCGAAGTAGTCGCGCAGGTGGGCTTTGGTGCGCAGCAGGGCCAGTGCTTCCTTGCCCGACGGGACCGCGCTGACGTTCATGCCCCAGGCGCTGCACTGCTGTACCAGCACCTTGCGGCAGGTGTCGTTGTCGTCCACCACCAGTACGCGAGCATCACGCAGCGGGCTGTCGAGGTCGGCCGGTGGCTGTTCCAGGCGCGAAGGGTCGAGCGGTAGGGTCAGCCACAGGGTATTGCCCATGCCGGTGCTGCTCTTGATGCCGAACTCGCCCTGCATCAGCCCGATCAGCTGCTTGGCGATGACCAGCCCCAGGTGGCCGCCCAGCTTGTTGCTGGACAGGAAGTGGTGGCTGTGCAACTCGGCCTGCAGCAAGGCTTCGCGGTCAGCGGCCGGCAACGGTTCGCCGCTGTCCTGGACGGCGATGCGCAGGCGCGGTACCTCGCCGCGCTGGTCCAGCGCCACTACCAGCAGGATCTCGCCCTGGTCGGTGTTTTTCAGGGCATTCTCCAGCAGGCTCGACAAGGCCTGGCGCAGGCGCGTCGGGTCGCCGCTGATCACCCGTGGTACCTGCGGTTGGGTGAAGCTGATCAGTTCGATGTTCTGCTGTTCGGCCTTGGCGCGGAAGATGTTCAGGCAATCTTCGATCAGCGCGTTGAGGTCGAACTGCACGTCATCGAGTTCGATCTGCCGGGATTCCAGCTTGGAAATGTCGAGAATCTCGTTGATCAGCGTCAGCAGTTCGTTGCCGGCGCTGTGAATGGTCTGCACGTAGTCGCGTTGCTTGACCGACAGCGGCGTGCCCAGAAGCAGCTCGGTCATGCCCAGCACACCGTTCATGGGGGTACGGATTTCGTGGCTGATCTTGGCCAGGAACTCGGCCTTGGCGTTGATTTCGGCATCGCTGGCGGCCAGTGCGCGGCTGGCGCTGAAGCGCTCCTCGCTAATGCGCCGCAGGCGTTCACTGACGGCCAGGTTGAGCAGCAGGCCGCTGGCCACGGTCAGGCCCAGCAGGATGCACAGCAGCCAGGGCGTCGAGGTACGGGTCAGGCCCAGTAGCGCTGGCAGCAGCACCAGGCCACCGAGGTTGAACACCACCATGGCCAGGCTGAACAGACGTGCGGGCGCATAGCCCTTGTACCAGTGGTAACTGCTGACCAACAGCATGCTCACGCTGCCCAGGGCCATCAGGGCGTAGGTCATCAGGTTGAGGGGCAGGGTGTCGACGAACAGCAGCACCAACCCGCTCACCCCGACCAGCAGCATCTCGCCCTGCAGCAGGCGGTTTAGCCGTGGCGAGTTGCATGGCGAGAAGAAGTGCTGGGTGAAACCCAGCCCCGCCAGGCCGGCCAGGACCAGCGTCAGGTATGCGGCGGGTGTTTGCGCGCTATGCCAAACGTGCCACCAGGGGCCGCTGAGGTTCAGCAGGATCAGGCCGCTGAGCAGCATCAGGCCGTGGTACAGCGCCAGGATCAGGGTGGTGCTGGAGCGGCTGTAGATGAAGCGGATCAGGTTGTGCATGATCAGCATCACCAGGCCGCCGAACAGCATGCCGAACAGCAGTGGCTGGCGCTGGTCGGAGGCTGCCACGGCCGCAGGCTCCAGGCTGATGGCCGGGCGCAACTGGTGCTCGGAAACCAGGCGCAGGTAGATATCCAGGGGTTGCTTGCTGTTGGGCAGGGGTAGTACATGGTCGCTGCCACGCAGGGTCGGGCTGGCATTGCCTGCCTGGCGCCCGTGGTGCAGCTGACGCAGAAGCTTGTCGCCCTCGAGGGCGTAGAGGTCCAGGCCAGAAAGGTCTGGGGCGAAAACCCGCAGCAGTTTTTCCTGCTCGCCGGGCTCCAGGCGGTAGTGCAGCCACAGGGCCTGTTCCGCAGGAGCGGCATCCAGGTCGGCAAGTACCAGCGGGCTGAACTGGTTGCGGTAACGATCGGAGCGCACGTCGCTCAGTTGCAGGTTGGCCTGTTCGTCGAGCATAACGGCCCAGCCTCCGTCATGTTCGGCCGCCGCCGGGAACATGCAGAGCAAGGTCAGCAAGCTGACGATCAGAGCTGAGGCAATCCGAAGCCGACGCACTACGAAATCCCTTCTTAGCCTAGGTGCCGGGTACTAACTATGCGCGGCGCGCCAAGTCGAAGGCAAGGCCCCTTGGGGCCCTGTCGACGAGCCGGATGCCGCAGGCGCAAGGTGCTGGGGCGCGCTGCGGACGTCCGGTACAACTTACTGCTGGTGCTCACCGCGTTCGCGGGCGATGGCCCGGTAGCCGATATCGGTGCGGTAGAAACTGCCGTTCCAGCTGATTTCCTTGGCCAGGCGGTAAGCCTGCTGCTGTGCGTCGGCAACGGTGCTGCCCATGGCGGTGGCACACAGCACGCGCCCGCCGTTGGTGGTCACCTTGCCATCCTTCAGTGCGGTACCGGCATGGAACACCTTGCCTTCGATCTTCGCGGCAGCGTCCAGGCCGTTGATCACGTCACCCTTGGCGTAGTCGCCCGGGTAGCCGCCGGCAGCCAGTACCACGCCCAGGCTCGGGCGCGGGTCCCACTGTGCTTCGACCTTGTCCAGCGCCTTGGCGAATGCGGCCTCGACCAGCAGCACCAGGCTAGACTCCAGGCGCAGCATGACCGGCTGGGTTTCTGGGTCGCCGAAGCGGCAGTTGAACTCGATGACCTTGGGGTTGCCCGCCTTGTCGATCATCAGGCCGGCGTAGAGGAAGCCGGTGTAGACGTTGCCTTCCTCGGCCATGCCGCGCACGGTCGGCCAGATCACCTGGTCCATCACGCGCTGGTGAACTTCGGCGGTGACTACCGGGGCAGGGGAGTAGGCACCCATGCCGCCGGTGTTCGGGCCGGTGTCCTGGTCGCCGACACGCTTGTGGTCCTGGCTGGTGGCCATGGGCAGCACGTTCTGGCCGTCGACCATGACGATGAAGCTGGCTTCCTCGCCGTCGAGGAACTCCTCGATCACCACGCGGGAGCCCGCATCGCCGAAGGCGTTGCCGGCCAGCATGTCACGCACGGCGGCTTCGGCTTCTTCCAGGGTCATGGCGACGATCACGCCCTTGCCCGCGGCCAGGCCGTCGGCCTTGATCACGATCGGCGCGCCTTTTTCCTGCAGGTAGGCCAGCGCCGGCTCGATTTCGGTGAAGTTCTGGTAGTCGGCGGTCGGGATCTTGTGACGCGCCAGGAAGTCCTTGGTGAAGGCCTTGGAGCCTTCCAGCTGGGCCGCGCCCTTGGTCGGACCGAAGCAGTCCAGGCCGCGGCTGCGGAACAGGTCGACTACGCCGATGACCAGCGGTGCTTCTGGACCGACGATGGTCAGGTCGACGTTCTTCTCGGCGAAGTCAGCCAGTTGCTCCAGGGCACACACGTCGATGGCGACGTTCTCGCACTTGGCTTCAATGGCGGTGCCGGCGTTGCCCGGGGCAACGAAGACTTTCTCCACGCGTGGGTCCTGGGCGACTTTCCAGGCCAGGGCGTGCTCACGGCCGCCGCTGCCGATGATCAAAACTTTCATGTCAAAACCTCTGTTTGGCGGCAATCCTCGTACCCTGTAGGAGGTTCACCCGCGAATGCGGCGGTGAATCCAACATCGCATTCGCGGGTGAACCCGCTCCCACAGCTGCCTAGGATCGGCCGGCCATCTTGATTAGTGGCGGAAGTGGCGCATACCGGTGAAGACCATGGCGATGCCGGCTTCGTCAGCGGCAGCAATCACCTCGGCATCACGCATCGAACCACCTGGCTGGATCACGGCGCTGATACCCACTTTAGCCGCATTGTCGATGCCATCACGGAACGGGAAGAACGCATCCGACGCCATGACTGCACCCTGCACCTGCAGGCCGGCATGCTCGGCCTTGATTGCAGCAATGCGCGCGGAGTTGACGCGGCTCATCTGGCCGGCGCCGACGCCGATGGTCTGGCGCTGCTTGGCGTAGACAATGGCGTTGGACTTGACGAACTTGGCCACTTTCCAGGCGAACACCAGGTCGTTGATCTCTTGCTCGGTTGGCGCACGCTTGGTGACGATCTTCAGGTCATCGGCAGTGATCATGCCGATATCGCGGCTCTGCACCAGCAGGCCACCGTTGACGCGCTTGAAGTCCCAACCGGCAGCGCGCTCGGCTGGCCACTCGCCGCACTCCAGCAGGCGTACGTTCTGCTTGGCGGCAACCACTTCGCGGGCAGCCTGGGAAATTTTCGGGGCGATGATCACTTCGACGAACTGGCGGTCGACGATGGCCTTGGCGGTTTCGCCGTCCAGTTCGCGGTTGAAGGCGATGATGCCGCCGAACGCCGACTCGGTGTCGGTGGCATAGGCCAGGTCGTAAGCCTTGCGGATGCCGCCTTCGTCTTCAGGTACCACGGCCACGCCGCACGGGTTGGCGTGCTTGACGATGACGCAGGCCGGCTTGACGAAGCTCTTCACGCACTCCAGCGCGGCATCGGTGTCGGCCACGTTGTTGAACGACAGTTCCTTGCCCTGCAGCTGGACGGCGGTGGAAACGCTGGCTTCGCCTTTCTTCACTTCTACATAGAACGCCGCGCTCTGGTGCGGGTTTTCGCCGTAGCGCATTTCCTGGGCCTTGACGAACTGGCTGTTGAAGGTGCGCGGGAACTCGCTGCGGCCTTCAGTGCTCAGGGTTTCTTTGGCCTGGTCGATGGTGCCCATGTAGTTGGCGATCATGCCGTCGTAGGCAGCAGTGTGCTCGAACGCCTTGAGCATCAGGTCGAAGCGCTGGGCGTAGGTCAGGCCACCGGCCTTGAGGCCTTCGATGATGCCGGCGTAGTCGCTGGCGTTGACCACGATGGCCACGTCCTTGTGGTTCTTGGCAGCCGAGCGGACCATGGTCGGGCCGCCGATATCGATGTTCTCGATGGCGGTCGGCAGGTCACAGCCAGGCTTGGAGATGGTGGCTTCGAACGGGTACAGGTTGACTGCTACCAGGTCGATCGGCTTGATGCCGTGCTCGTTCATGATGGCGTCGTCGGTGCCGCGACGGCCGAGGATGCCACCGTGGATTTTCGGGTGCAGGGTCTTGACCCGGCCATCCATCATTTCGGCGAAGCCGGTGTAGTCGGCCACTTCCACCGCATTGACGCCGTTGTCCTTGAGCAGCTTGTAGGTGCCGCCGGTGGACAGGATCTCGACACCGAGCTGCTGCAGCTCACGGGCGAATTCGAGGATACCGGTCTTGTCGGAGACGCTGATCAGGGCGCGGCGGACTGGCAGGCGGGTAGTCTGGTCGGTCATTTCGGGTTCCAATAACGCGGTGGAGTCAGCAAAAAAGGCGCCTCTGTTCAGGGAGCCGCCTTTTCTGGTTGGGATTCTGGCTTACAACAAGTCGTACTGCTTGAGCTTCTTGCGCAGGGTGCCTCGGTTCAGTCCGAGCATCTCGCTGGCCTTGGTCTGGTTGCCCTTCACGTAGTTCATCACGCTTTCGAGCAGGGGCGCCTCGACTTCGGAGAGCACCAGGTTGTACACGTCCGTCACGGTCGCGCCTTCCAGGTGGGCGAAGTAGTTGTGCAGCGCCTTCTCGACGCTGTCGCGAAGGGTCTGGCCCTCCTCGCTCGGCGTGTTGAGGTGCTGTTTCAGGTTGGCGTTGTCGCTCACGGGCGTTGTTCCACTCACAAATGTCTCGGTCATCATCGTCATGCGGCCACCCCTCGTCCGTCCTCTGTCTCAAGGCTCTGTCGACGTTCGCTGAAAAACGCGCGAACGTTGGCGCACTGCGCTTGTGTGTCTTCCAAAGCGTTGAACCGGGAGCGAAACTCCTTGCCGCCGGGTCGTGTTGCCAGGTACCAGCCAACGTGCTTGCGGGCGATACGTACGCCCATCACATCGCCATAGAAGGCATGCAGCGCGGCCAGGTGCTCCAGCAGGATGCGTTCCACTTCCTCCAGCTGCGGCGCTGGCAGGTGTTCGCCAGTGCGCAGGTAATGCTCGATCTCGCGAAAGATCCATGGCCGCCCCTGGGCGGCCCGGCCGATCAACAGGCCATCGACCCCGGTGGCGTCCAGCACCGCCCGGGCCTTTTCTGGCGAGGTGATATCGCCGTTGGCAAAAACCGGAATCGACACCGCCTGCTTGATGGCAGCGATGGTGTCGTATTCGGCTTCGCCGGTGTACAGGTCGGCGCGTGTGCGGCCATGCACCGCCAGCGCCTGGATGCCGGCCTGCTCGGCAATCTTCGCCACGTTCAGGCCGTTCTTGTTCGCCCGGTCCCAGCCGGTGCGGATCTTCAGGGTCACCGGGACGTCCACGGCGCCGACCACGGCGTGGAGAATCTCGCTGACCAAGGCTTCATCTCTCAATAAAGCAGAGCCTGCGGCTTTGTTGCAGACTTTTTTTGCCGGGCAGCCCATGTTGATATCAATGATCTGGGCGCCTGCTTCGACGTTGGCCTTTGCCGCCGCTGCCATCATCTGCGCATCACCACCGGCGATCTGTACCGAGCGTGGCTCGGGATCACCTTCATGGATGCGGCGCAGGCTCGACTTGCGGCTGTTCCAAAGGCTCATGTCACTGGAGACCATTTCCGACACCACCATGCCGGCGCCCAGGCGCTGGCAAAGTGTACGGAAAGGCTGGTCCGTGACCCCGGCCATGGGCGCGAGGATCAGGTTGTTACGTAGTGTGTATGGGCCGATGCGTACCGCCGACATAGGTGATCCCTGTTGTGGGGCCGAATCTTGGAGTTCGAAAAAGGGTTGGCATGATACCCGCTCTCGGTGACCGGATAAAGATGGATTTGGATAAAATCTGAACAGTTGTCGGCTTATGACTTTTGGTATGGGTGAGGAGCCAGGACCTTGCGCGGCCCCGGTGGGAGCGGGCCTGCCCGCGAACCAGGCGGCGCAATGGATGGCACGGGCTACGCCCGTGTTCGCGGGCGCGCCCGCTCCCACAGGGCTGCTGGTTATTCCGGCGAACGGAAGCTCAGGCTGTAATTAACGGCCTTCGGCCCTGGGTCGAGGATGTCCAGGGCGATATGGATCGGGGTCTGGCTTGGCATTTCGCCGCGCCCGGCCAGTTCGCCGGACAGGTATTCGCTGGGCTTGAAGCGACGGCTGGCGATCAGCTGGCCATTGAGGTCGGCGAAGCGCAGCTCCAGCAGCGGGAACGGCTGGGCGAACGGCGCGCGGTTGTAGATGATCGCATCGACGATCAGTGCGCCCTTGAAGTCCGGGTGGCTGCGTACTACCAGGTTGCTGCTCTTGATTCGAGCGATATCGACGCGGGTCGGCACTTCGCAGCCGACCAACGGGCAGACTTGCTGGAAGAGCGGCCGGTACTGGTCCTGGCGGGCCATTTCATCGAAGTGGAACCACACGTACTGGAACGCCAACAAGCCAGCAGCCAGCAGGGTCAGGAAGCCCCACAGCAGACGCTTGCCCCAGTTGGGCGCGGGTTTTTCCCAGCCCAGTTGCAGCGGGTCGTCGACCACGTCGACCAGCGGCTCCTTGCGCGCCGGGCGCTCGGCTTTGCCGGCAAGGCCTGGTTCCAGGCGTTCGCCGGGCAGCGGCTCGACAGGCTCGTCATCGCGCGCCGACAGGTGCAGCTCCAGCGGTTCGTCGTCGCGGGCGCTCAGGCCTTGTACCGGGGCTTCATCATCGCTGGCACGCAGCGGTTCGTTGAAATCGGGGTGGTCATCGATTTCGGCGGCGCGGTGCACCGGT
Source organism: Pseudomonas sp. M2(2023) (assembly GCF_030263955.1). Classification (NCBI taxonomy): domain Bacteria; kingdom Pseudomonadati; phylum Pseudomonadota; class Gammaproteobacteria; order Pseudomonadales; family Pseudomonadaceae; genus Pseudomonas; species Pseudomonas sp. M2(2023). The sequence goes on along the minus strand of NZ_CP127114.1, from coordinate 4,950,363 downwards.
GGTTCGTCGTCGATGTCCAGGTCCAGGTTGCCACCTAACGTCGGCTCGGTACGCTCGCCAGGGGCGGGCTTCAGGTCCTGCTCCAAGGGCTCCGGCTCTCGCAGCACGGGCGCGGTTTCTATCGCCGGTTGCGGCTCGAACGGCTCATCGGTTGCCGTACCGAACAGGTCGTCGGCATGTTCGTCCGGGTGCAGTTCGTCACGCCGCGCCTGCAGGCGGTCGTCCTGGCTTGCCGGGCGAGCCGAGGCCGGTTGGCCGCGGCGCTCCAGGCGCTCCAGTTCCATGTCGAGGTCGAGCGCGTCCAGCGCCTGGCTGGTGAGCGCCCAGTCCTCGTCCGGGGTGGTGCCGGATTCGCTTGCGACAGGCTCGGGTGCGATCACCGGTTCGGCCAGCGGCTCGGCAGGGGCGGCAGGCATCGGTGCCGGCACCGCAGGTGCGCTGGCTCCGCCGGCGCGGTTCTGCTCCAGCAGCTGCTTGGCGGCGTTGAACACCTGCAGGCAGTGGCCGCAGCGCACTACACCGCGGGCCACGCTCAACTGGTGGTGGGTGACGCGAAAGCTGGTCTGGCAATGCGGGCACTGGGTGACGAAACTGTCGGTCATGCGGCAATCCGGGAGCTGTGCAGAAAAGTATTCTAGGCCCGCTTAGCGGCGGCGACCACTGATGCGCACCCAGCCATCGCGCACGACGATCGGGTCCAGTTCGAAGTCGGCGGCATAGGCTGCGGCCACCTCCTCACCTTGTTCGGCGAGGATGCCCGACAGCGCCAGCAGGCCACCAGGGCGGACCAGGCCGGATAGTTGCGGTGCCAGCGACACCAGTGGGCCGGCGAGGATATTGGCGACCAGCACATCGGCCTGCATGGCCGGCATGTTCACCGGCAGGTACAGCGCCAGCTTCTCGTCGGCGATGCCGTTGCGCTGGGCGTTGTCGCGCGAAGCCTCGATGGCCTGTACGTCGATGTCGGTACCGACCGCCTCACGGGCGCCCAGCAGCAACGCGGCGATGGCCAGAATGCCCGAGCCGCAGCCGAAGTCCAGCACCTGGGTGCCTTCGAGCTGCTGGCCGTCGAGCCATTCCAGGCACAGGGCGGTGGTGGGGTGGGTACCGGTGCCGAACGCCAGGCCCGGGTCGAGCAGCAGGTTCACCGCGTCCTGTTCCGGGGCCTCGTGCCAGCTTGGCACGATCCACAGGCGGCGGCCGAAGCGCATCGGCTGGAAGTTGTCCATCCAGCTGCGTTCCCAGTCCTGGTCCTCGATCACCTCGGCCTGGTGCTCGGGCAGCTCGGCGCCGGTCAGCAGGCGCAGGTGGGCGAATACCTGCTCAGGGTCGGCATCGGCCTCGAACAGGGCCAGCAGGTGGGTGTGCGACCACAGCGGAGTGGTGTTGAGGTCTGGCTCGAAGATCGGTTGATCCTCGGCGTCCATGAACGTGACCGAGACGGCACCCACTTCGAGCAGGGCATCTTCGTAGGTTTCGGCTTGTTCCGGGCTGATGGCCAGGCGTACTTGCAGCCAGGGCATGGCGGGCACCTTTGGTAAATCGACAGGGGCAGCCCTAGGCTGCGCGAAGGCTGGCAGTTTACGCGAGTGCGGGGGGTTTGTAGAGGAGGCCGGGCACGGACATTGTGAGGGCTACTGCCTTGCACAACATTGAAATCCTGGCATGCACCCTGTGGGAGCGGGCGCGCCCGCGAACACGGGCGAAGCCCGTGCCATCCACCGCGGTGCTTGCTTCGCGGGCATGCCCGCTCCCACAGAAACTGTGGTGCATCAGACAAAACAGAGGGAAAGCGACTCAGCTATATAAGCAGGCTTCTCTTCTCCCTCGATCTCCAGCGTGGCAATCGCCTTTAGCAGCCATTGCCCTGGTCTCTTTTCCGTCACTTCGGCCAGGTCCACCTTCAGCCGTACCTGGCTGTCGACCTTGACCGGCTGGATGAACCGCACGCTGTCCAGCCCATAGTTCACCACCATCTTCAGCCCTTCCGGCAGAACCAGGATGTCCTCGATCAGCTTGGGAATCAGCGACAATGTCAGGAAACCGTGGGCGATGGTGCTGCCGAACGGGGTTTTTGCCGCCTTTTCCGGGTCAACATGGATGAACTGGAAATCGCCCGTGGCTTCGGCGAACAGGTTGATGCGTTGCTGGTCGATCTTCAGCCAGGCCGAGCGGCCCAGTTCCTTACCAACGTACTGCGAAAGCTCTGTAACCGGTACATGGGGCATCGCGGACTCTCCGGGTTGTCAGTTGGTACGAAAGTGCAAGATCAGCACGGCGAACCGTTTCAGTCAAGTTGCACGTTTTTCGACGAATATCGGTATATGACGGCACATGCTTATAATGGCGGCCATGCCCGAGGGAGATGCTTATGCTGTTGCGTGGTTTGACCTGGCTGGTGCTGTTCCAGCTGCTGGGGACGGCAATCAACCATCTGTTGGTGCCGTTTCTGCCGGGGCCGATCATCGGCCTGTTGCTGCTTTTGTTCTTCCTCATGGCCCGTGGTGAGGTGGGCAAGCCGCTGAACGAGGCCGCCAGCAGCCTTCTGCGTTACCTGCCGCTGTTGCTGGTGCCGCCAGCGGTGGGGGTGATGGTGTATGCCAGGGATATCGCCGCCGACTTCTGGGCCATTGCCGGTGCCTTGCTGATCTCCTGCCTGGTGACCCTGGTGTTCGTCGGCGTGTTGATGCAAAAGCTCATCCACCGTCAGGGCCGGAGCGAGGAGCAGCCATGATGCTCGACTGGCAAGGCGCACTGGATGCGGTCGTTCATCATCCCTTGTTCGGTATCGGCATCACGCTTGGGGCCTACCAGGTGGTGCTGGCGGCCTACGAGAAGACCCGCTGGATCTTCCTGCAGCCGGTACTGGTCTCGATGCTGCTGGTGATCGGCGTGTTGCTGGTGTGTGGCATCGACTACAGCGAATATCGCAAGAGCACCGAAATCATGAACATCCTGCTGGGGCCTGCCACCGTAGCCCTGGCTGTGCCGCTCTACCTCAACCTGCGGCGTATCCGACAGCTGTTCTGGCCCACATTTACTACGCTGGTAGTCGGAGGCCTGTTCGCTACGCTGTGCTGCCTGTTGCTGGGCTGGTGGTTCGGTGCCGAGCACATGATCCTGATGACCATGGCGCCGAAGTCGGTCACTTCGCCGATCGCCATGCTGGTGGCTGAGCAGATTGGCGGCGTGGCTGCCTTGGCGGCGGTGTTCGTGCTGATTACCGGGGTTATCGGGGCAATCTTCGGCCCGGCGTTGCTGAGCCGTTTTGGCGTGCATAGCCCCGAGGCCCGTGGCATGTCTTTGGGCGTGACCGCGCACGCAGTGGGCACGTCGGTGGCCCTGCAGGAAAGTGACGAATGCGGCGCCTTTGCCGCGCTGGCGATGAGCCTGATGGGGGTGGCCACGGCGGTGTTCCTGCCGCTGGCGGTCAGCCTGGTGGCTTGAGGACTTGTGATGACGCTACCGCTGTTTCCTCTCAATACCGTGCTGTTTCCTGGTTGTTTCCTCGATTTGCAGATTTTCGAGGCGCGCTATCTGGACATGATCGGGCGCTGCATGAAGCGGGGCGAAGGTTTTGGTGTGGTGTGCATCCTCGAAGGCGAGCAGGTCGGCAAGGCGCCGCCGGTGGTCGCCTCGATCGGCTGCGAGGCGGTGATCCGTGACTTCGTGCAGCAGGATAACGGCTTGCTGGGTATCCGCGTCGAAGGCGTGCGGCGCTTCAGCCTGGAAAGCACCGAGGTGCAGAAGGACCAGTTGCTGGTGGGGCAGGTGAAATGGCTGCCGGAGCAGGCGGACAGCCCGTTGCTCGAGGCGGACGAAGACCTGCTGGCGTTGCTGGTGGCCCTGGGTGAACACCCGATGGTCGAAGCCCTGGACATGCCGCGGCCTGTGGACGGGCGCCAGACGTTGGCCAACCAGTTGGCGTACCTGCTGCCCTTCATGGAAGAGGACAAGCTGGATCTGCTGACCCTCGACTCGCCACAGGAGCGGTTGGGGGAAATTCAGAAGCTGCTGGAGCGGATTCAGGGTGAGTTGTTTGCCTGATAGTGATGTGTTGTCAGTGCCGACCTCTTCGCGGGTAAACCCGCTCCCACAGAGACAGCGCCGTTCTCAGGCTTGATGCAGTACCTGTGGGAGCGGGTTTACCCGCGAAGAGGCCGATACAGGCGACATCAATATTGATACCGCAGCAAAGCCTGTGGCAGCGCATGCATGGCAAAGAACGCTAACAACGCGACACACGCCGGCAACACCAGCCACCAAACCCGCAGCGGCAAGGCCGGGAGAGTCTGGTGACGCTGCGCTAGTGCCAGGCTGAGCGCGCACACGCAGCACGCCAGCAATGCCCCGGCGAGGATGTCGGTCGGCCAGTGCGCCCCGAGGTACACCCGTGACAGGGCAATCGCCAGCGCTGGAATGCAGCCCAGCATCACCCAGGTCAGGCGCATCCGCGGCGGCTGACCGCGACCGGCCAGCACTGCCATTACCAGGAAGAACGCAAACGACGCCGAACTGTGCCCACTGGGCATGCTGTAGCTGGTCAGCGGGTCGCTCAGCACTTCCGGGCGGGCCCGGGCGAACAGCCACTTCAGCGTGCCGTTGGCAAACGCCGTACCCATCAGTGCGCCCGCAGCGAACATGGCATGCCGCCATTGCCGGGCAAGCAGCAGCAGGCCCGTCAGCAGCCCGCCGAGGAATAACTGGGTGCGGAAATCGCCCAGCCGGGTCACCAGCACCACGGCGCCATCGATGGCCTGGCTGCGGTGCTCCTGCACCAGTGTCATCACGCCCTGGTCGAACTCGTGCAGGTAGGGCCAGCCGAGGAAGACCCCGGCCAAGGCCAGGAAACTCATGCCGGCGATCAGCCGGGTGCCGTGGCGTTGATCACGAATGCTGGTGTTCAGGCTCAGCCCGATGATGACTGCCAGGGTGCCGGCGATGATCCCGGCATCCAGCCAGAAGCCTTCCGGCAAGGGCAGGCGCATGGCTGCGCCGGTAGCCCAGCCGGGCAGCAGGTAGGCCACTGCCCAGCCGGCACCGGCCACCAGGCTGACGGCGATGAACCGCGGCAGCGGCATGTCGAACATGCCGGCGACCATTGGCAGCATAGGCCGCAGCGGCCCGATGAAGCGCCCTACCAGCAGGCTGGCGATGCCGTAGCGCTGGAAGTAGGCCTCGGCGCTGCCGATCCATTCCGGATGGTGGCGCAGCAGGGGCAGCCTGCGAATGTTCTGGTGGAAGTACTTGCCCACCGTGTACGACAACGCATCGCCCACCAGGCCGCCGAGAAAGCCCAGCAGCAGCGTTTCGCCCAGGCTGAAGGCGCCGCTGCCGGCCAGTACCGCGACCGCGAACAGCAGCACGGTGCCTGGCACGATGATGCCGGCAATGGCCAGGCACTCGATGCAGGCCACCAGGAATATCGCCAGGCCAAGCCACTGCGGGTTGGCGCTGAGCCAGCCAGTCAGGCTGTCGAGCCATTGGCCCATGGTTCAGCTTCCTTGTTCCAGAATGAAGAAGTCGCGGCCTTCGACTTGGCCGCGACGTAACGGGTTCCGCGTGCAGAAACGGGCGTATTCGGCATCGACGAAACGGTAGGGCAGGTGCTCGTCGCGGCCATGCGGGATGCCCAGGCGGGCGGCCTGGATCACCCGTGGCACGAAGTTGCCGCAATCCTCCACGTACAGGCGCTCGGCGTCAAAACGCTGGGCGTCCCAGTGCGGCACCTTCAGGCCCAGGGCGCGACACAGCAAGGTCTGGCCGGCGCACAGGCGCTCGGCCGGGCGGAGGTTGCCGCTGGCATCGGGGTTGTTCAGTTGCATCTGTGTCAGGCTGTTCGGCCCCGAGCGGGCGTCCTGCCAAGGATAGGCCGACTTGATGAGCACCGCGTTGCCTGGCCCGTGGGCGCTGAAGTTCAGCGAGTCGCCGCCGCGGGCGTAGTACATATAGATGTGCCCACCATCGAGGAACAGCGCCTTGCGCTTTTCGGTGTAGCCGAGCGAGGCGTGGCTGCCTTTGTCGGTGAGGTAGTAGGCCTCGGTCTCGATGATGCGCGCGGCCAGCCACAGGTCGCCGTGGCGATGGCGTATGACTTTGCCCAGCAGGGCCTTGGCCAGGGTCTGGGCGTCGCGGTCGAAAAAGCTGTCGGGCAAGGCTGGCATGCGGGCGGTTCGTGGCTGGGACGGCGGGGATGATAGCAATGAATAGCTTAATCGAGGCTGAATCGAGTGGGATGTTGGCAGTGCCGGCCCTTTCGCGGGCTCGCCCGCTCCCACAGGTACCTCGGAGGTCCCAGGCCTTGTGCAATCCCTGTGGGAGCGGGTTTACCCGCGAAAAGGCCCTGATAGGAGATAGAAATTTCGATAACCCCGGTTACATCTTTCCTACACAATGCCCCCAGCCATTTTCTACCATCCGCCACCCGCCGCTGGGCGTACACTTGCGCGCCAGTTATAATCAGCCGATTTCCCCTTCGCCAAGACACCGAACCCATGACTGAGTCCGTTCTTGACTATATGACCCGCCTGGGTCGCGCTGCCCGTGAGGCTTCCCGGGTGATCGGCCGTGCCAGCACCGCGCAGAAGAACCGCGCCCTGCAAGCTGCCGCCGACGCACTGGACGCCGCTCGTGCCGAGCTGACCGCAGCCAACGAGCTGGACCTGGCCGCCGGCCGTGCCAACGGCCTGGAGCCCGCGCTGCTCGACCGCCTGGCGCTGACCCCGGCGCGTATCGACGGCATGATCACCGGCCTGCGCCAGGTGGCTGGCCTGCCGGACCCGGTCGGTGCCATCCGCGACATGAGCTACCGCCCATCCGGTATCCAGGTCGGCAAGATGCGCACGCCGCTGGGGGTGATCGGGATCATCTACGAATCGCGCCCGAACGTGACCATCGATGCCGCCAGCCTGTGCCTGAAGTCGGGTAACGCGACCATCCTGCGTGGCGGCTCCGAAGCCATCCACTCCAACCGCGCCATCGCCACCTGCATCCAGCGTGGCCTGGCCGCCGCCGGCCTGCCGGCAGCCGTGGTGCAGGTGGTCGAGACTACCGACCGCGAAGCCGTGGGCGCGCTGATCAGCATGCCGGAATTCGTCGACGTCATCGTGCCGCGCGGTGGCCGTGGCCTGATCGAACGCATCAGCCGCGATGCCCGCGTGCCAGTGATCAAGCACCTGGACGGTATCTGCCACGTCTATGTCAGCCAGCACGCCGACCTGGACAAGGCCTGGCGCGTTGCGTTCAACGCCAAGACTTACCGCTATGGCATCTGTGGTGCCATGGAAACGCTGCTGGTCGACCAGCAGGTGGCCGAGCGCTTCCTGCCGGAAATGGCCAGTCGCTTCCAGGAGAAGGGCGTCGAGCTGCGTGGCTGCGAGCGCACCCGGGCGATCATCGACGCCAAGCCCGCCACCGAGGCCGACTGGCACACCGAATACCTGGACGCGATCCTGTCGATTCGCGTGGTCGATGGGCTGGACCAGGCCATCGAGCACATCAACCACTATGGCTCGCACCATACCGACTCGATCATCAGCGAACACCAGGGTGAAGCCCGTCAGTTCATGGCCGAGGTCGACTCGGCGTCGGTCATGCTCAATACCCCGACCTGCTTCGCCGACGGCTTCGAGTACGGCCTGGGTGCGGAAATCGGCATTTCCACCGACAAGCTGCATGCCCGCGGCCCGGTCGGCCTGGAAGGCCTGACCTGCGAGAAGTACGTGGTGATCGGTGACGGCCAGCTGCGCGGCCAGGAGTCCTGCTGAGTTGAGCAAGGCCCAGGCAGTCCGGCGCATCGGCATTCTTGGCGGCACCTTCGACCCCGTGCACATCGGCCACCTGCGCAGCGCGCTGGAAGTGGCCGAGTTCATGGGGCTGGACGAGCTGCGCCTGCTGCCCAACGCCCGGCCGCCGCACCGCGACACCCCGCAGGTGGCCGCGCAGGACCGCCTGGCCATGGTGCAAGGCGCTGTACAGGGCGTGCCCTGCCTGAGCGTGGATGCCCGCGAACTGGCGCGCGACAAACCGTCGTACACCATAGACACGCTGGAATCGATCCGCGCCGAACTGGCCGCTGGCGACCAGTTGTTCCTGGTGCTGGGCTGGGATGCCTTCTGTGGCCTGCCCGGCTGGCACCGCTGGGAAGAATTGCTGCAACACTGTCACATCCTGGTGCTGCAACGCCCGGATGCCGACGTAGAACCCCCTGACGAGCTGCGCAACCTGCTGGCTGCGCGCTCGGAGAGCGATCCCACCGCCTTGTCCGGCCCGGCGGGAAACATTTCGTTCGTCTGGCAGACGCCGCTTGCGGTGTCGGCTACACAGATCCGACAGCTGCTGGCCAGCGGCAAATCGGTGAGGTTCCTGGTGCCGGACGCCGTACTGGCCTACATCGAGGCGCACGAACTGTATCGTGCACCTAACTGACGGTGCCTCTGGCGCCTCATCCAACGAGTTGAACGAGTTTTATATGACCAAGCAGAAAATCCACGGCGAAGAACTGGTCGCCCTGACCAAGGCAGCGCTGGAAGACGTCAAGGCCCAGGACATCCAGGTCATCGACGTGCGCGAAAAGCACAGCCTGACCGACTACATGATCATTGCCACCGGTACCTCCAACCGCCAGATCAACGCGATGCTGGAAAAGGTCCGCGAAGCGGTCAAGGCCAAGGGCGCCCAGCCGCTGGGTGAAGAAGGCAAGGGCGACAGCGACTGGGTACTGCTGGACCTGAACGACGTCATCGTGCACATGATGACCGCCGCTGCCCGCCAGTTCTACGACCTGGAGCGCCTGTGGCAGGGGGCCGAGCAAAGCCGTGCCGCCGATGGCAAGCACCACAGCCCGGACCATGCCCACGAGTACTCCGACAAGCTCAAGGACCGGGAATAAGGAAAGCGCTGTGCGTCTGCGCCTGATCGCGGTCGGCTCGCGCATGCCGAAGTGGGTCGAGGAAGGCTGGCATGAATATGCCAAGCGCCTGCCCGCCGAGCTGTCGCTGGAGCTGGTGGAAATCCCGCTGAACACTCGTGGCAAGAATGCCGACGTCGCCCGCCTGATCCGTCAGGAGGGCGAAGCCATGCTGAGCAAGGTTCAGCCAGGGGAACGCATCGTCACCCTCGAGGTCCATGGCAAGCCCTGGAGTACCGAGCAGCTGGCGACCGAGCTGGACCGCTGGCGCCTGGATGCGCGCACGGTGAATTTGATGGTGGGCGGCCCGGAAGGCCTGGCGCCCGAGGTCTGTGCGCGCGCCGAGCAACGCTGGTCGCTGTCGCCGCTGACCTTGCCGCACCCATTGGTAAGGATACTCATCGGCGAGCAGATCTACCGCGCCTGGACCGTGCTGTCCGGGCATCCTTACCATAAATGAGCCTGTAAGCAGTCCGATGTCGCAGCCGATCCGTCTCAAGGACCACGAGAAAGACGCCCGCCTGGTGCGCAACCGCGTCGTGGTCGGCGCAGTCGCGATCATGCTGCTTATCTGCGTGCTGATTGCGCGTCTGTACTACCTGCAGGTCATCCAGCACGACTATCACTCGACGCTGTCGGAGAACAACCGGGTGCATGTGCAGCCGATCCCGCCGACCCGCGGGCTGATCTTTGACCGCAACGGGGTGATCGTCGCCGACAACCGGCCCAGCTTCAGTCTGTCGATGACCCGCGAACGTGCGGGTAACTGGCAGGAAGTGCTGGATACCATCGTCGAAGTGCTGGAGCTGACGGCCGACGACCGCGCCCTGTTCGAGAAGCGCATGCGCCAGGGCCGCCGGCCGTTCGAGCCGGTGCCGATCCTGTTCGAACTCAACGAAGAGCAGATCGCCCGTGTGGCGGTGAACCAGTTCCGCCTGCCTGGCGTGGAAGTGGTGGCCCAGTTGGTGCGCCATTACCCGCAGGGCGCGCATTTTGCCCATTCGGTGGGGTATGTGGGGCGAATCAACGAGAAAGAGCTGAAAACCCTCGACCCGGTGAACTACAGCGGCACCCACCACATCGGCAAGACCGGCATCGAACGCTTCTACGAAGCCGACCTGCATGGCCAGGTGGGCTATGAGGAAGTCGAGACCAACGCCCGCGGCCGCGTGCTGCGGGTGCTCAAGCGCACCGACCCGAAACCGGGCAAGGACATCGTGCTGAGCCTGGATATCAAGCTGCAGGAGGCCGCCGAGGCTGCCCTGGGTGGCCGGCGTGGTGCGGTGGTGGCGCTCGACCCGCGTACCGGCGAGGTGCTGGCGATGGTCAGCCAGCCCAGCTTCGACCCCAACCTGTTCGTCACCGGCATCGGCTTCAAGGCCTATGCCGAACTGCGCGACTCGATCGACCGACCGCTGTTCAACCGCGTGCTGCGCGGCCTGTACCCGCCAGGTTCGACCATCAAGCCGGCGGTGGCCATCGCCGGCCTGGACAGCGGCGTGGTCAATGCCGGCAGCCGGGTGTTCGACCCGGGCTACTACCAGCTGCCCAACTACGACCACAAATACCGTAACTGGAACCGTTCGGGCGATGGCTGGGTCGACCTGGACACCGCGATCATGCGCTCCAACGACACCTACTTCTACGACCTTGCCCACAAGATGGGCATCGATCGGCTGTCCAGCTACATGAACAAATTCGGCATCGGCCAGCGGGTTTCCCTCGACATGTTCGAGGAATCCGCCGGGCTGATGCCATCGCGTGAATGGAAGCGCGTCACCCGCCGCCAGGCCTGGTTCCCCGGCGAAACCCTGATCCTCGGCATCGGCCAGGGCTACATGCAGGCCACGCCGCTGCAACTGGCCCAGGCCACTGCGCTGATCGCCAACAAGGGCGTGTGGAACCGCCCGCACCTGGCCAAGACCATCGAAGGCCAGCCGCCGGTGGACGACAACCCCATGGAAAACATCGTGCTGCGTGACAAGTCCGACTGGGCCAAGGTCACCCATGGCATGGAGCAGGTGATGCACAACGCCCGCGGTACCGCACGCAAGGCGGCCATTGGCTCGCAGTACCGCATTGCCGGCAAGAGTGGTACCGCCCAGGTGGTGGCAATCAAGCAGGGCGAGAAGTACGACCGCAACAAGCTTCAGGAGCGCCACCGCGACCACGCCCTGTTCGTCGCCTTCGCCCCGGCCGAGGACCCGAAGATCGTGGTTTCGGTGATGGTCGAGAACGGTGAGTCCGGCTCGGGCGTTGCCGCCCCAGTGGTGCGCCAGGTGATGGACGCCTGGTTGCTCGACGAAAACGGCCGGCTCAAGCCCGAGTTCGCGCCTGCCACCGTTACCCAGGAATCAGCCCTGTGATGAACAATTTCGATCGCATGCTCTCCAGCGAGGATGTGATGCGTCGGCGCGCCAGCTTTCTGCAGCGCATCCACGTCGACGGCCCTTTGCTGATCATTCTGCTGACCCTCGCGGCCGGCAGCCTGTTCGTCCTGTATTCGGCCAGTGGCAAGAACTGGGACCTGCTGCTCAAGCAGGCCACCTCGTTCGGCATCGGCCTGGTGTCGATGTTCATCATTGCCCAGCTGGAGCCGCGCTTCATGGCTCGCTGGGTGCCGCTGGCCTACCTGGCCGGGGTGCTGTTGCTGGTGGTGGTGGACGTGATGGGCCACAACGCCATGGGCGCCACGCGCTGGATCAACATCCCCGGGGTGATCCGCTTCCAGCCCTCGGAGTTCATGAAGATCATCATGCCGGCGACAATCGCCTGGTACCTGTCCAAGCGCACGTTGCCGCCGCATCTGAAGCATGTGGCGATCAGCCTGGTGCTGATCGGCGTGCCGTTCATCCTGATCGTGCGCCAGCCCGACCTGGGTACGGCGCTGCTGATCCTCGCCTCCGGGGCTTTCGTGCTGTTCATGGGCGGCCTGCGCTGGCGCTGGATCCTCAGCGTACTGGCGGCTGCGGTGCCAGTGGCGGTGGCGATGTGGTTCTTCGTCATGCACGACTACCAGAAGCAACGGGTACTGACCTTCCTCGACCCGGAAAGCGACCCGTTGGGCACTGGCTGGAACATCATCCAGTCGAAGGCGGCGATCGGCTCGGGCGGTGTGTTCGGCAAGGGCTGGCTGCTCGGCACCCAGTCGCACCTGGATTTCCTGCCGGAAAGCCACACAGACTTCATCATCGCGGTGCTCGGCGAGGAATTCGGCCTGGTCGGCATCTGCCTGCTGCTGATCGTCTACCTGCTGCTGATCGGTCGTGGCCTGATGATCACTGCCCAGGCGCAGACCCTGTTCGGCAAGCTGCTGGCGGGAAGCCTGACCATGACCTTCTTTGTGTACGTGTTCGTCAATATCGGTATGGTCAGCGGCCTTCTGCCCGTGGTGGGCGTGCCGCTGCCCTTCATCAGCTATGGCGGAACTTCGTTGGTGACGCTGCTGTCAGCGTTTGGCGTTCTGATGTCGATCCACACGCACCGCAAATGGATCGCTCAGGTTTGAATAAGGTGAAGAATTTCATGCAAGCAGTGCGTAACTGGGCTGCCCGTTGTGCGCCGTGGATCGGCGCGGTGGGCCTGTTCGGCGCTGTACAGCTGGCCCATGCCGGCGATTATCAGGGCTCGCCGCAGGTGGCCCAGTTCGTTGGCGAAATGAGCCGCGACTATGGCTTTGCCCCTGAGCAGCTGATGGGTGTGTTCGCGGAGGTGCAGCGCAAACAGTCGATCCTCGACGCCATTTCGCGCCCGGCCGAACGGGTAAAGCCGTGGAAGGACTACCGGCCGATGTTCATCACTGACGCGCGTATTGCCCGCGGTGTGGACTTCTGGCGCCAGCACGAGGCGGTGCTGGCCCGTGCCGAGCAGGAATATGGCGTGCCGGCGCAGTACATCGTTGCCATCATCGGCGTGGAAACCTTCTTTGGCCGCAACACCGGTAATTACCGGGTGATCGATGCCTTGTCGACCTTGGGCTTCGACTACCCGCCACGGGCGGAGTTCTTCCGCAAGGAGCTGCGCGAATTCCTGCTGCTGGCCCGTGAGGAACAGCTCGACCCGCTGACGCTCAAAGGCTCCTACGCTGGTGCAATGGGCCTGCCGCAGTTCATGCCGAGCAGCTTCCGCAACTTCGCGGTGGACTTCGACGGCGACGGCCACATCAATATCTGGAACAACCCGGACGATGCCATTGGCAGCGTGGCCAGCTACTTCAAGCGCCACGGCTGGGTGGCCGGCGAAGGTGTGGTCAGCCGCGCCTGGGTGGACGGTGGGCGCGCCGACGAAGGCCTGACCACCGGCATCGAGCCGGTAAAAACCGTTGGGGAGTTGCGCACGCTTGGCTGGTCGGTCCATGATTCGTTGCGCGATGATCTGCCGGTTACCGCCTTTCGTCTCGAGGGCGACAATGGCCCCGAGTACTGGATGGGCCTGAAGAACTTCTACGCGATCACTCGCTACAACCGCAGCGTGATGTATGCCATGGCGGTGCATCAGCTATCGGAACAGCTGGTTCAAGCACGGGGCGTCAAGTAATGCGCGCAATCATCTCTGGCAAGTCTTTCAAGCTGCTCACCTGCCTCGCCGTGGGCGTGGTGCTGGCCAGCTGTTCATCCAACCGCCCGCCCCAGCAAAGCAGTGGCAACGTGGTGCGCACCCAGCCGGGCCTGGACATCAACCGCGCGCACAAGGACGGCGCGCCGTGGTGGGACGTGGATGTGAACAAGATCCCCGACGCCACGCCAACCGTGCACACCGGCAACTACAAGGCCAACCCGTACACGGTATTGGGCAAGACCTACTACCCGATGCAGGACTCGCGCAATTATCGCGCGGAAGGTACCGCGTCGTGGTATGGCACCAAGTTCCACGGCCAGAACACCGCCAACGGCGAGCTGTACGACCTGTACGGCATGAGCGCGGCGCACAAGACCCTGCCGCTGCCGGCCTACGTGCGGGTGACCAACCTGGCCAACGGCCGTAGCGTGATCTTGCGGGTGAACGACCGTGGGCCGTTCTATTCGGACCGCATCATCGACTTGTCCTATGCCGCGGCGAAAAAGCTCGGTTATGCCGAGATTGGCACCGCGCACGTGCGCGTCGAAGGTATCGACCCGCAGCAGTGGTGGGCCCAGCGTGGCCAGACACCACCGATGGTGCTCAAGGAGCCCCAGGTGGCCCAGACCCAGGCGATCCCGGCCAGTACCGGGCGCGTCGAGCAATGGACCCCGCCGCCCCAGCAGCATGCAGCGCCGGTGGTGCCGGTGCAGGTGGCCGGCAACAACGTGCCGGCCGGCAGTGGCGGCAGCTTCCTGCAGGTGGGTGCCTTCGCCAACCCGGACGCCGCCGAACTGTTGCGCTCCAAGCTCAGCAGCATGGTCAGCGCGCCAGTGTTCATCAGCTCGATCGTGCGTAACCAGCAGACCCTGCACCGCGTGCGCCTCGGGCCGATCAACAGCCAGGGCGAGATCCAGCAAGCGCAGGACAGCATCCGCCTGGCGAACCTTGGGCAGGCCAAGCTGGTCACAGCTGACTGACCGCGTTGCCTTCTTCGCGGGCACGCCCGCTCCCACAGGGCATGCGAAACCCTGTGGGAGCGGGCGCGCCCGCGAAGAAGGCAACACCAAACTGTCGGTTTTGTCATGAATTGACGGGCGCGGGCATGTACAATGTCGGCTTTTGCCCGCAGCGACATAAAGCCGCACATTGCGAGCCAGGCCTACGGCCGCAAAAACTAGACTGACTGGCGCTGGGCACATGATCTTGCCCAGGGAACATCAGACCATTAGCGATTTTCGAGAGACGGATGAACATCACCAACCTTGCCAAACGACTTTGCCTGCCCGTACTGCTGATGATCACGCCTGCCGCCTTCGCGGCTGAGCAGATGACGCCGGCGCCACCGCAACTGGCAGCCAAGTCCTACGTACTCATGGATGCGTCCAGCGGCAACGTGCTGGTCGAGAACAACGGTGACGAGCGCCTGCCGCCTGCCAGCCTGACCAAGCTGATGACGGCCTACATCGCCACCCTGGACATCCGTCGCGGCCAGATCGGTGAAAACGACCCGGTTACCGTCAGCGAAAACGCCTGGCGGACCGGCGGTTCGCGCATGTTCATCAAGGTGGGCAGCCAGGTGACCGTCAGCGACCTGCTGCACGGCATCATCATCCAGTCCGGCAACGACGCCTCGGTCGCCCTGGCCGAGCACATCGCCGGCAGCGAAGACGCCTTCGCCGACATGATGAACAAGACCGCTGCCGACCTGGGAATGGCCAACAGCCACTTCATGAACCCGACCGGCCTGCCGCACCCGGACCATTACTCGTCGGCCCACGACATGGCTACCCTGGCCCGTGCGATCATCAACGTCGACCCGGCCCACTACGCCATCTACTCGCAGAAAGAGTTCTTCTGGAACAACATCAAGCAGCCAAACCGCAACCTGCTGCTGTGGCGTGACAAGACTGTCGACGGCCTGAAGACCGGCCACACAGACGAAGCCGGCTACTGCATGGTGGCTTCGGCCGTTCGCGATGGCCAGCGCCTGATCGCCGTGGTCTTCGGCACCAACAGCGAGCAGTCGCGTGCTGCCGAGACCCAGAAGCTGCTGACCTATGGCTTCCGCTTCTTCGAAACCCAGACCTTCTACCAGAAGGGTACCGAGCTGACCAAGTCGCCGGTCTGGAAGGGCGCGACTGGCGAAGTGAAAGCTGGCCTGGCCAACGACCTTACCCTGACTATGCCTAAAGGCCAATTGAAGCGCCTGCAGGCTTCGATGACCATGAACCCGCAGCTCACCGCGCCAATCGCCAAAGGTGACGTGATCGGCAAAGTGGAAGTCAAACTGGACGAGAAAGTGGTTCACAGCGCCGACCTGATCGCCCTCGATGGCGTCGAGGAAGGTGGTTTCTTCCGCCGTATGTGGGATAGCATCCGTCTATTCTTCTACGGGTTGTTCAACTGATACGTGACCTGCATGCCCCCGCGTATCCTGCGGGGGCGTTGTTGTTGCCACGGCTTACGAGGCCGTTTCCGCCATGAGCGAACCAGACGTCAAGTCGCACAAGATCGAATTCCCCTGCGACGATTACCCGATCAAGGTCATCGGTGACACCGTTGTCGGCTTCAAGGACACGGTGATCGAGATCCTGAGCAAGCACGCGAAGGTCGACCTTTCCACCCTGGCCGAGCGCCAGAGCAAGGAAGGCAAGTACACCACCGTGCAATTGCACATCGTTGCCGAAAGCGAGAACCAGCTGCACGATATCAACAGCGCCCTGCGCGCTACCGGCATCGTGAAAATGGTGCTCTGATGTCCGCCTGCCTCGGTTTTCGCGAGCTTGGCCTGCAGCCCTACGAACCGGTGCTGGAGGCCATGCGTCGCTTCACCGAGCAGCGCAGCCCGGACAGCCAGGATGAAGTCTGGCTGGTCGAGCACCCCGCGGTCTTCACCCAGGGCCAGGCCGGCAAGGCCGAGCACCTGCTGGTGCCGGGCGACATCCCGGTAGTGCAGACCGATCGCGGTGGCCAGGTGACCTACCATGGCCCCGGGCAGCTGGTGGCCTACCTGCTGCTGGATGTGCGCCGGCTGGGCTTTGGCGTGCGTGAGCTGGTCAGCCGTATCGAGCAGACCCTCATCGACCTGCTCGCCAGTTACGATGTCCAGGCCGCGGCCAAGCCCGATGCCCCGGGCGTCTATGTCGACGGAGCGAAAATCGCCTCCCTCGGCCTGCGAATCCGCAACGGCCGTTCGTTCCACGGCCTTGCCCTGAACGTGGACATGGACCTCGCGCCATTCCGCCGAATCAACCCCTGCGGCTATGCGGGGCTGGCGATGACCCAGCTGCGCGACCTGGCAGGCCCGATCGAACTCGACGAGGTCAGGACAAGGCTGCGCGGACAGCTGGTCAAGCACCTCGACTACGCTGAGCAGACGACCCTCACGGGCGGAATCGACTGAATATGACAACTGTGCAAGAAGCCGTGCCGAACCTGACACCTACCCAGGATGCCACCCCGCGCCCAGCGCCGAAGAAGGTGGAAGCCGGGGTCAAGCTGCGTGGTGCCGAAAAGGTGGCGCGCATCCCTGTGAAGATCATCCCCACCGAAGAGCTGCCGAAGAAGCCCGACTGGATCCGCGTGCGTATCCCGGTGTCGCCCGAGGTAGACCGCATCAAGCAGCTGCTGCGCAAGCACAAGCTGCACAGCGTATGCGAAGAGGCATCCTGCCCGAACCTGGGCGAGTGCTTCTCCGGTGGTACCGCCACCTTCATGATCATGGGTGACATCTGCACCCGTCGTTGCCCGTTCTGCGACGTTGGCCACGGCCGGCCGAAACCGCTGGACCTGGACGAGCCGAAGAACCTGGCCATCGCCATCGCCGACCTGCGCCTGAAGTACGTGGTGATCACCTCGGTGGACCGCGACGACCTGCGTGACGGTGGTGCCCAGCACTTTGCCGACTGCATCCGCGAAATCCGTGCGCTGTCGCCGGGCGTACAGCTGGAAACCCTGGTGCCGGACTACCGTGGGCGCATGGATATTGCCCTGGAGATCACCGCGCAAGAGCCGCCGGATGTGTTCAACCACAACCTCGAGACCGTACCGCGCCTGTACAAGGCCGCACGCCCGGGTTCGGACTACGACTGGTCGCTGGACCTGCTGCAGAAGTTCAAGCAGCTGGTGCCGCACGTACCGACCAAGTCGGGCCTGATGCTCGGCCTGGGCGAAACCGATGAGGAAGTGATCGAAGTGATGCACCGCATGCGCGAGCATGACATCGACATGCTCACCCTCGGCCAGTACCTTCAGCCGTCGCGCAGCCACCTGCCGGTGCAGCGGTTTGTCCACCCGGACACCTTCGCCTGGTTCGCCGAGGAAGGTTACAAGATGGGCTTCAAGAACGTCGCTTCCGGCCCGTTGGTGCGTTCTTCGTACCACGCTGACCAGCAGGCTCACGAAGCCAAGATCAAGCTCTGAGCCAAGCACAGAGCCACGCATGCCGATGCGCGCCGAAGGGCCGCATCGGCATTTTTGTTTGTGCCACACGCGCTGCAAGGAGCCGCGATGAATTGCGCCGAAACCTTCCAACCCAGCCTGCCAGCCGCGCTGCCGCGTGATGCCTGTTTTGCCATTGTCGCCCCGGCGGGCGCGGCGCGGCTGGATACGCACAAGGTCAACCAGTGGTTCGTTGATAGAGGCTACAGCTGCCGCATCTATCCGGGAGCCCTTCAGGCCCAGGGCTATCTGGCGGGGCCGGACCGGCAGCGGTTACAGGACCTGCATGATGCCTTTGCCGACCCGGCTATCGACGCCATTCTGTGCATGCGTGGGGGGTACGGCAGCATGCGGCTGCTCGACCAACTCGATTTCGAACTGATCCGGTGCAACCCCAAGCCGCTGATCGGTTACAGCGACATAACCGCGCTGCACACGGCGATCTACCGGCATACCGGGCTGCTCACTTTCCATGGCGGGATGCTCAATGCCGACCTGCTGGGGGCCAAGTTGCCGCCAACCGAGACTTCGTTGCTGGCGCAGCTGGGTGGGCATGTGCGGGCAGGGGAGCAGATCGTGCACCCTGCTGACTTCGCATTGAGCAGCGTGCTGCATGGGGTGGCCAGCGGGCCGCTGCTGGGCGGCAACCTGTCGATGTTGGGCGCGACCCTGGGGACGATTGCCGAGCTGGATACGCAGGGCTGCATCCTGTTCATCGAGGACGTCAACGAGCCGCTTTACCGGGTGGATCGCTTGCTGACCCAGATGCGCCTGGCAGGCAAGCTGGAGGGGGTGAAGGGTGTGCTGGTGGGGGACTTTGCCGGGATTACCACTACGGCGTTGACGCCCCTGCTGGAGGATATCTTCGCGCCGCTGGGTGTACCGGTGCTGGCCGGGTGGCGCAGTGGGCATTGTGACCCGAATGTGTGCTTGCCGTTGGGGGCTCAGGTAATGCTGGATAGCGGGAGGCAGACATTGGTGTTGGAGCAGGATTTGTTCAAGGCTTGAGATTGTCGGGGCTGCTTTGCAGCCCATCGCGACACAAGGCCGCTCCCACAGGAGAAGTGCTATCGCTTGTGGGAGCGGCCTTGTGTCGCGAAAGGGGCGCAACGCGCCCCCAGCAATCTCACTATTTGCGCAGGCTCTCGAGCAGCTTGTGGGTCGGATACCCATCCGCCGGCCACCCCAGCCCCTGTTGGGCATTTCGGATCGCCTTGCGGGTATTGGCGCCAATGATGCCATCGGCATTGCCGGCTTCGTGCCCATTGCTGTTCAGCAGGTTCTGCAGCTCCATGCGCTCGCTGCGGCTGAGGGGCAGGTCATCTTTCGGCCAGCTGCCGGCAATGAAGCCCCAGCCCGTGAAGCGATCACCCAGCAGGCTTACTGCCAGCGCGTAGGACGACGAATTGTTGTACTTGAGGATGGCGCGGAAGTTGTCCAGCACCAGGAACGCCGGGCCACGCGCGCCCGCGGGCAGCAGCAGTGCCGCAGACAGCTGGTTGCTAGCCACCGGCAGCTGGGTACCGGCAGGCAGTTTCACGCCCATCGCCAGCCACTCGCTCACCGGCTTGCGCAGGGCGCCATCGGCCTGCCAGTAATCGAAGCCAGGCGGCACCTGTACCTCGAAGCCCCACGGCTGGCCACGCTTCCAGCCCGAACTCTGCAGATAGTGCGCGGTCGAGGCCAAGGCGTCTGCCGTGCTGTTCCAGATGTCGCGGCGGCCATCGCCGTCGAAGTCCACGGCATGGGTGTTGTAGGTGGTCGGGATGAACTGGGTCTGGCCCATGGCACCGGCCCACGAGCCACGCATGGCCTCAGGCTGGATGTCGCCGTGCTGAATGATCTGCAGCGCGGCGATCAGCTGGTCCTGGGCGAACTGCGGGCGTCGGCCCTCATAGGCCAGGGTAGCCAGCGAGCGGATCACCGACTTGTTGCCCTGAAACTGGCCGAAGTTGCTTTCCATGCCCCATACCGCGACCAGCACCTGGCGATCGACACCATAGCTTTGCTCGATGCGGGTCAGCAGTTCGGCGTTCTGCTCCAGCAGCTTCTTGCCGTTGCGCACGCGCAGAGGCGACAGGGCGCCTTCGAGGTATTCCCATACGGGGCGGGTGAACTCCGGCTGGCTGCGATCGGCCTTGATCACGTCCATGTCGGGGGTGACGCCGAGGAAGGCGCGGTCGAACGTATCCTGCGAAATGCCGGCTTGCAGGGCTTGCTGGCGAAAGCCTGCTTGCCATTGCGCGAAGGTTTGCAGAGGCTGGATTTCAGTGCTGGTGTCGGGCGTCGTGCCGGGCAGGGTCACCACAGGGGTGGGCTGGGCGGGGGCCAGCGGCAAGGCATCTGCGGCGGTGGGCTTTTCTGCGCAGGCCACGAGCAGGATGAAACTGGAGGCCGCGATCAGCTGGCGGGTTTTCCAGCGGGGGAGAAGACTGAGGAGCATTCACAGATCCAGAATTGCAGGTCAGGTGACGACCATATCATGCCTGCGCTCTCGATGCTTTCATGCAGCCAAAAAGTAGGAAGCCTCCCAATCTCTCGATTGGAAGGCTTCGCGGCGGTAGCTGCCTTTGCCCTTGTTCGGCTGTTCCTGGCGGCAGCGGAACAGCGGTTGGGCGATGATCGACTTGGCCTTGTTGGGGCCGTGCTTTTTCGGCTTTTTGCTCATGGCGGGGTTCCCCGGTTGGGTGGGTTTCGCAGCGCACTGTAGGGCTTGGGGCAGGGTGGGGCCAATTGATTGTGTATATGGTCGAGATGTTGGGGGGGCATTGCAGCCCTGTGGGAGCGGGCGTGCCCGCGAACACCGGCGAAGCCGGTGCCATCCACTGCGTCGCCTGATTCGCGGGCATGCCCGCTCCCACAGCGGCCCCAGTTACTCGGGAGGGAGTGTGAGGCGCTGGCCGGCCATCAGCAGCGACAAGCGCGCCAGGCCAGTCCACGGCGAGCCCTCGGCCTGGCCCTTGATCTGTGCATCGATACGCTGGGCATCTTGCAGCAACTGCGCCCAGCGCTGCGCCGACAGGCGCTGCAGGGCCTTGCTGACCAGTGGCCGGCGTTTGTCCCAGACCGGTGGGCGGGCCTGGCTGAAAGCCTTGTCCAGCGGTACACCCTGACTGAACTGCTGGGCCAGCCCCGCCAGTTGGCGCAGCTCTCGGGCCAGGGCCCAGAGAATCACTGGTGGCTCCACGCCTTCACCGCGCAAGCCTTCGAGCATACGCAAGGCATGCGCAGCTTCGCCGTTGAGAATGGCATCGACCAGGCCGAAGACATCGAAGCGGGCGCTGTCGGCGACGGCGGCCTGCACGGTCTCCACGGTGATCTGGTTGCCCTCGGCAAGCAGCTTGAGCTTTTCGATTTCCTGTGCGGCCGCCAGCAGGTTGCCTTCCACGCGCGCGGCAATCAGGTCGACGGCGTCACGCTGTGCCGACAGGCCGGCCTGCTGCAGGCGCTGGTTGATCCACTGCGGCAGCTGGTGCACATCCACCGGCCAGATCTGGATGAACTGGCAGTGGGCACCTTCGATCAGCGCCTTGCCCCACTTGGTCTTCTGCGCGCTGCCGTCGAGCTTGGGCAGGCTGACCAGCAGCAAGGTGTCTTCGGCAGGGTTGGCGCAGTATTCCATCAGCGCAGCAGCGCCCTTGTCACCAGGCTTGCCCGAGGGCAAGCGCAATTCCAGCAGGCGGCGCTGGGCGAACAGGGACAGGCTGGCGCCAGCCTGGAGCAGGGTGCCCCAGTCGAAGTTGGCGTCGGCACTGAAGACCTGGCGTTCGTCGAAGCCCTGCTGGCGCGCGGCGTTGCGGATGGCGTCGGCGGCTTCCTGGCACAGCAGCGGGTCGTCGCCGCTGACCACGTAGACCGGTGCCAGGGCGCCTTGCAGGTGCTTGTTGAGTTGGGCGGGAGCGAGCTTCATGGGAAACAGGCGGGGTACCCGAAGGTACCCCGCTCGGGCTTAGTTGCCCGGTACTTCCAGTGGCGACTGCTGAGGCGTTTCGGCCTGCTGGCGGCGAGCGGCCTCCAGCGCAGCGGCTTCGGCCTTGGCACGTTCGTCGGCTTGACGCTGCAGCTCGTCCAGCTGGGACGGGGTCAGCAACTGCAGGCGAACGACCATGGCGTTGACCAGGTCGCGACGCATTTCTTCGCGGGCGCGGACGGCTTCCTGCTCGGAGCCGGTGATGTTCGAGCCGTCACGCAAGTAGATCTTGCGCACTTCCAGCTTGTCGCTCATCAGCTCCAGGTTGTTCAGGCCCTGGATACTGTAGTTCAGCACGGTGGTCAGCTCGTACTCGGCGGTACGGTTGCCGCTGTTGTAGGTCGCCGAGCGCTCGCGCTCCTGCTCGTTGGTCAGCACCAGGCGGTACGGTGCACCAGCGTGCACGTTGACGCCGCTACGCTGCAGTACTTCACGCAGCTGGACCACGGTCGGGCCGTAGGCGTTGCGTGCGCTTACGTCCATTTCCTTCACGCTCAGTTCGGTGGAGCCGGTGCCGCGCAGCTGGAAACCGCAGGCGCTGAGCATGACCGCCAGGCCAATTACCAGCAAATTGCGTTTGATCATGTTGTTGCTCCCTTGTGGGCCTGTTCGCCCGCCCGCAGTGCCTGCGGGCGGGCGTTGCCATCAGTTGGCGACGATGTTGACCAGCTTGCCCGGAACCACGATGACCTTGCGGATGGTCAGGCCATCGATGAAGCGCAGGACGTTCTCGTTGCTGCGCGCCGCGGCTTCGATTTCTTCGCGGCTGGCGGCGGCCGGCATTTCGACCTGTCCACGCAGCTTGCCGTTGACCTGCACCACCAGGGTGACGGTGTCCTGTACCAAGGCTGCCTCGTCGACGGTTGGCCAGTTGGCGTCGATGACTGCTTGCTGGTGGCCCAGCTGTTGCCACAGCTCGTGGGAGATGTGCGGGGTGATCGGAGCTAGCAGCAGGGTGACGGCCTCCAGGCCTTCCTGCAGCAGGGCACGGTCCTGTTCAGTGGCTTGCGGGGCCTTTTCCAGCACGTTCATCACGGTCATCACCTGGGCGATGGCGGTGTTGAACTTGTGGAACTGACCCACGTCGGTGCTGGCCTGCTTGATGGCGGCGTGGATGGCGCGGCGGATGACCTTCTGCGCGTCGTCCAGGGCGGCGACATCCAGCTTGCCCGGCAGGCCTTGGGCCACGTGGGCCTGGGCCAGGCGCCAGACGCGGCGCAGGAAGCGGCTGGCGCCTTCGACGCCGGAGTCGGACCATTCCAGGCTCATATCGGGCGGCGAGGCGAACATCATGAACAGGCGGCAGGTGTCGGCGCCGTACTGGTCGATCATCGATTGCGGGTCGACGCCGTTGTTCTTCGACTTCGACATCTTCTCGGTGCCACCGATTTCCACCGGCAGGCCGTCGGTCTTCAGACGGGCGCCAATGATCTTGGCCTTGGCATCGCGCTCGACTTCGACATCGGCCGGGTTGAACCAGTCCTTGCCGCCGTTGCTGGCCACACGGTAGTAGGTTTCGGCGACCACCATGCCCTGGGTCAGCAGGTTCTTGAACGGCTCGTTCGAGGTGACCAGGCCTTCGTCACGCATCAGCTTGTGGAAGAAGCGCGCGTACAGCAGGTGCAGGATGGCGTGCTCGATACCGCCGATGTACTGGTCGACCGGCAGCCAGTGGTTGGCCGCTTTCGGGTCGACCATGCCACCTTCGTAGTTCGGCGAGGCGTAGCGGGCGAAGTACCAGGACGACTCGACGAAGGTGTCCATGGTGTCGGTTTCGCGCTTGGCCGCGGTGCCGCATTTCGGGCAGTTGCACTCGTAGAATTCAGGCATGCGCGCCAGTGGCGAACCGGCACCGTCCGGCACCACGTTCTCCGGCAGGGTGACCGGCAGCTGGTCTTCCGGCACCGGTACGTCGCCGCAGGACGGGCAGTGGATGATCGGGATCGGGCAGCCCCAGTAGCGCTGGCGGCTGATACCCCAGTCACGCAGGCGGAACTGGGTACGCGATTTGCCCAGCTCCTTGCGGATCAGGGCGGCTTCGATGGCGTCGAAGGCACCGGCGAAGTCCAGGCCGTCGAATTCGCCGGAGTTGATCAGCTGGCCGTGCTCGCCATAGGCGGCCAGCCACTCGTTGCCGACTTCATCGCCAGCGCTGGTGCGCACCACCGCCTTGACCGGCAGGTTGTACTTGTGGGCGAACTCGAAGTCGCGCTCGTCGTGGGCCGGCACGGCCATGACGGCGCCATCGCCGTAGTGCATCAGCACGTAGTTGGCGACCCATACCGGCAGCTTCTCGCCGGTCAGCGGGTGCTCGACCAGCAGGGAAGTGGCCATGCCCTTCTTCTCCTGGGTGGCCATGTCGGCTTCGGCAACGCTGCCGCTCTTGCACTCATCGATGAACGCCTGCAGCGCCGGGTTGCCCTGGGCGGCTTGGGTGGCCAGCGGGTGTTCGGCGGCGACGGCGACGTAGGTGGCACCCATCAGCGTGTCGGGACGGGTGGTGAAGACCTTGAGGGTGCCTTCGTGGCCGATGCTGGCCAGGTCGTACGGGAACTGCACTTCCATGCCGCGCGACTTGCCGATCCAGTTGCGCTGCATGGTCTTGACCTGCTCAGGCCAGCCCGGCAGCTCGTCGAGGCTTTCCAGCAGCTCGTCTGCGTAGTCGGTGATGCGGAAATAGTACATCGGGATTTCGCGCTTCTCGATCAGCGCGCCCGAACGCCAGCCACGGCCGTCGATGACCTGCTCGTTGGCCAGTACGGTCTGGTCCGCCGGGTCCCAGTTCACGGTACCGTTCTTGCGGTAGATGATGCCTTTCTCGAACAGGCGGGTGAACAGCCACTGCTCCCAGCGGTAGTAGTCGGGCTTGCAGGTGGTGACTTCACGTGCCCAGTCGATGGCCAGACCCAGGCTCTTGAGCTGGGTCTTCATGTAGTCGATGTTTTCGTACGTCCACTTGGCCGGGGCGACGTTGTTCTTCATCGCCGCGTTTTCCGCGGGCATACCGAATGCGTCCCAGCCCATCGGCTGCAGGACGTTCTTGCCCAGCATGCGCTGGTAGCGGGCAATCACGTCACCGATGGTGTAGTTGCGCACGTGGCCCATGTGTAGCTTGCCGCTCGGGTACGGGAACATCGACAGGCAGTAGTAGGTGTCCTTGCCTGGCTGTTCGGTAACAGCGAACGATTGTTGCTCGTCCCAGAACTTCTGGGCGGCGGCTTCGATATCACGGGGCGTGTATTGTTCGTGCATGGCTACTTTTTGCTGAGAGGGAAGAGACCTTGTTCCAGGCAGCGGAACCTCGCTGCGTCCGGCACTCCGGTGTCGTTTAGAGTGAACGCCGTAGCATACAGCAGCGCCGCGCATCGTGGGAAACCTTCGTTGCGAATGCCCGCTGGTCGCGGCACACGGCTGCTTTTTTCAACGACGCTAAGCTCAGGTGTGGGGGGAGATATTCTTATCTTCAATGAGGTGAACGGATGGGAGAGACGCAGCTACCCGCAATCAGACCGGAGCTATACGAACGCCTGATCGACCGGCTTGGCCTGGCGCTGGAAGTGGCCAGGACCTCGGTGCGATTGCGCGACGAAATGCCAGCCGAGCTGGAATTGCGTGGCCTGAGCCACGCAGAGTTCGAACTGATCAAGGCCTACCTGGATTCCCTCCCGGAGCGCCACAATGCCTGTGTCGGCAGTTACCCACAAGCGGAGCCGACATCGGCCAAGATCATCTGGCTCAAGGACAAGAAACGCCCCGCCAGCACGGCGAGATCCAGGACGCTGCCGCATCGCTAGCCGTTCAGGACGCCAGGCGCAGGCTATCGCGCGCCGGTTCTTAAATTTTGCACAGCTCACGATCGGCGCCGGCCACACCCTTGTTGACCGGCGTCGATCCTTCTAGGCTGCACGCCTGCCAAGGAGGTGTGGCCAATGTCGATCCGATTCTTCGTCAAACAATGGCTGATGCCGCCAGGCGTCCTATTCCTGCTGCTGCTTGTGGCGTGGTGGCTGCGCCGCCGTCGGCCCCGGCTGGCAGCGCTGTGCTTTGCCCTGGGCCTTGGTGGCCTGTGGCTGATGAGCCTGCCGCTGGTGGTGCAGGAAACCGCTCGTGTGCTCGAGACAGAAGCGCCACTGGCGGTAAGCGATTGGACAGGCCTGGCAAACCGGGCAGATGCCATCGTGGTGCTGGGCGCGGGGCGTGAGCGAGGTGACCCGGCCTGGGGTGGTGGCGACCAGCCCACAGCCACGGCGCTGGAGCGCATGCGCTTTGCCGCACGGCTGGCCAAGGCTTCGGGCTTGCCGGTGTTGACCAGTGGCGGGTTGCACTATGGCTCGCCGCCGAGCGAGGCGCAGTTGATGGCTGATCGCCTGCGTGAAGATTTCGGTGTCGAGGTGAAATGGCGAGAGGAGGGCAGCCGCACTACCTGGGAGAATGCCCGGCTGACGGCCAAGGTGCTGCAGCCGTTGGGAATTCGCCGTGTGGTCGTGGTGACCCAGGCCTGGCACATGCAGCGCTCGCGCTGGAGCTTCGAGCAGGCGGGGTTCGAGGTGGTGCCGGCGCCAGTCGGGTTCCTCGGGCGCGATCATGCGCGGCCGTTCGGCGGGTTGCTGCCGGAGAGCCGGGCGATGTGGCAGAGCGGGCAGTTGCTCAATGAAGTGGCCGGGTTGGTGGGGTATCGGCTGTTCTACTGAGCCTTGTACTGCCTGCACCGGCCTCTTCGCGGGCACGCCCGCTCCCACAGGTACACCGCAGGCCATGGGCTTGTGCGGTCCCTGTGGGAGCGGGTTTACCCGCGAAGAGGCCGGTACAGGAAAACTCAAACGGTCTTGGCAATGCGCCCGGCCAGCAACGCCCAACCCAGCAGCCATGCGCAGACTATCGCCAGCGGCCACGACCGCCATTGCAGGTACGGCGTCAGCTTCTGCATCGGCACCACCTCGCCATACAGCACCGCCTGCTGGAACTGCGGTACCTGCGTGGTAATGCGGCCAAACGGGTCGATCAGCGCGGTCACGCCATTGTTGGTGGCGCGGATCATCCAGCGCCCGGCTTCCAGCGCGCGCATCTGTGCCATCTGCAGGTGCTGCAACGGGCCGATCGAGGTACCGAACCAGGTGTCGTTGCTGATGGTCAGCAGCAGGTCGCTGCGGGCCGCCAGGCCGGCGGCGAATTCGGGGTAGACCACTTCGTAGCAGATGTACGGCGCAATCTGGTAGCCCTTGGCCTGCAGCAGCGGCTGGTCTTCCGGCCCGCGGGCGAAGTCCGACATGGGCAGGTTGAAGAACTCGATCAGGCCACGCAGCATGTCCTGCAGCGGCACATACTCGCCAAAAGGCACCAGCTTCTGCTTGAGGTAGGTGCCATCGCCTTCACCAGTGACGGTGATGCCGTTGTAGTAGCGGCGCTGGTGATGCACCACTTCACGCACCGGCACGCCGGTAATCAGCGCCGAATGCCGCTCGGCGGCAAACCGGCCCATCACGTCGATATAGCCTTGGGCCTGGTCCTTGAGCACCGGGACCGCGGTTTCCGGCCACACCAGCAGGTCTACCGGCCTGGAGCTGAAGCTCAGGTCACGGTACAGCGCCAGTTGCGCATCGATGTGTGCCGGGTCCCATTTCAGGTCCTGCTCGACGTTGCCCTGGATGGCCGCCACTTTCAGTGGGTCGCCCGCCGGCTTGGTCCAGGCATGGCCCTTGAGCGCCAGGCCCAGCACCCACGGGGCCAGCAACAGCAGGCAGCCCACCGCGAGGAACGAGGGGCGGGCGCGCAGGCGGTGCACGTTGCACAACAGGGCAGCGGTCAGGGCCAGTGCGAAGGAAATCAGCCACACGCCACCCAGCGGTGCCAGGCCGGCCAGCGGGCCGTCCAGCTGGCTGTAGCCGGCGTAGAGCCAGGGGAAGCCGGTCAGGAACCAGCCGCGGAAGGCCTCTTGCAGCAGCCACAGGGCGGCAAAGCACAAGGCGTCGGCCAGTGGTGCTTCGGTGCGGCGCAGCCAGCGTGCCCACAGCCAGGTGGGCAGGGCGAAGAACCAGGCCAGGGCGGCGAAGAAGGCCAGCAGCAGCAGGATCGCCAGCAGCGGCGAGGCACCGCCGTAGGTGTTCATGCTGACGTAGATCCACCAGGTACCGGCACCGTACAGGCCGAAGCCGAACCACCAGCCGCGCCACATGGCCTGGCGCGGGCTGAGCTCGCGCAGGCCGAGGTAGAGCAGGGCGATGGACAACACGGCCAAGGGCCAGATGTCGAAAGGCGCCAGGGCCAGGAGGGTGGAGGCACCGGCCGCCAGGGCCAGCAGGTTACCGGGCCAGCCGGGGCGGGTGATCCAACGCATGTTTGTCCTTAACGGGTGATCGGTGTCAGGCGCAGCAAGTGTATCCGCCGGCTGTCGGCATTGAGAATACGGAACTTGTAAGGGCCGATCTCGGTGGTCTCGTTGCGCTTGGGCAGGTGACCGAAGGCGCTCATTACCAGGCCGCCGACGGTGTCGAACTCGTCATCGGAGAATTCGCTGTCGAAGAACTCGTTGAAGTTTTCGATCGGGGTAAGCGCCTTGACCAGGAAGTCGCCGCTGGGCAGCGGTTTGATGTAGCTGTCTTCCTCGACGTCGTGCTCGTCCTCGATATCGCCGACGATCTGCTCCAGCACGTCCTCGATGGTGACCAGGCCGGCCACGCCGCCGTACTCGTCGATGACGATGGCCATGTGGTTATGGTTGGCGCGGAACTCGCGCAGCAGCACGTTCAGGCGCTTGGACTCGGGCACGAAAGTGGCCGGGCGCAGCAGGTCCTTGATGTTGAAGCTGTCGCCATTCTCCTTGAGGATCAGCGGCAGCAGGTCCTTGGCGAGCAGGATCCCGAGCACATCGTCGTGGCTTTCGCCGATCACCGGGTAGCGCGAGTGCGCAGCGTCGATCACCGCCGGCAGGAACTCGCGGGGCGACTGGCTGGCCTTGATGCTGATCATCTGCGAACGCGGCACCATGATGTCGCGAACCTGTAGGTCGGCCACCTGGATAGCGCCTTCGACGATGGTCAGCGCTTCGCTGTCCAGCAGTTTGTTCTGATGGGCTTCGCGCAGCAGTTCAAGGAGTTGCTGGCGGTTTTTCGGCTCATGGGCAAAAGCCTGGGTCAGTTTACCCAGCCAGGACTTCTGCCCGTTGCTCGATCGATCTTCGCTCATGGCGGTTCTCGTGATCCTTCGTGTTTCAGTGTGTGATGGTGTCGGTTTCATCGTCGGCGTACGGGTCGGGATGACCCAGTTCTGCCAGCAATTCCCGTTCCAGGCCTTCCATTTCCTCGGCTTCCTCATCCTCGATGTGGTCGTAGCCGAGCAGGTGCAGGCAACCGTGTATGACCAGGTGTGCCCAGTGCGCTTCCAGCGACTTGCCTTGATCGGCGGCTTCGCGCTCGACCACTGGCACGCAGATCACCAGGTCGCCCAGCAACGGGATATCGAGCAGGTCGTCGGGGACGTCGGCCGGGAACGACAGCACATTGGTCGCGTAGTCCTTGTGCCGGTAGGTGTGGTTCAGCTCGCGGCCTTCGGCTTCGTCGACCAGGCGAATGGTCATTTCCGAATCGGCGCTGCGCTGGCGCAGGGCCAGTTCGCACCAGCGGCGAAAGGCGGTGTCATCCGGGGCGGCAGCATCCGTGGCCCGTTGAATATCGAGTTCAAGCATCTTTGCCGGGCGCCTCGGGCTTGGCCTGGCGGGCATCGAAGCGGTCGTAGGCCTCGACAATGCGCTGCACCAGTGGGTGACGAACCACATCTTTGGGTTGGAAGTGGGTGAAGCTGATCCCCGGAACGTCCTTCAGCACCTCGATGACGTGTGCCAGGCCTGACTTGGTGCCGCGGGGCAGGTCAACCTGGGTGATGTCACCGGTGATGACCGCGGTGGAGCCAAAGCCGATACGGGTAAGGAACATCTTCATCTGTTCCAGCGTGGTGTTCTGGCTCTCGTCGAGGATGATGAAGCTGTTGTTCAGGGTACGGCCACGCATGTAGGCCAGCGGCGCGATCTCGATCACCTGGCGCTCGATCAGCTTGGCCACATGTTCGAAGCCGAGCATTTCGTACAGGGCGTCGTACAGCGGGCGCAGGTACGGGTCGATCTTCTGGGCAAGGTCGCCGGGCAGGAAGCCGAGCTTTTCGCCCGCCTCGACCGCCGGGCGCACCAGCAGGATCCGGCGCACCTGTTCGCGTTCCAGCGCGTCCACGGCGCAGGCCACGGCCAGGTAGGTCTTGCCGGTACCGGCCGGGCCGATGCCGAAGTTGATGTCGTTGGCCAGGATTTCTTTTACGTAGCGTTGCTGGTTGACTCCGCGCGGGCGGATGTTGCCCTTGCGCGTGCGCAGCGACACGCTGACCTCGTTGACGGCCGGGTTGTCGATGTTCTCGACGGTCGATTCCTGCAGGTACAGATGCACGGTTTCCGGTGACAGGTCGCTGGCCTTCGTCTCGCGGTAGAGACGGCGCAGCAGTTGTTCGGCAGCGGAGGTGGTCTTGGGTTCGCCGATCAGTTCGAACTGATTGCCGCGGTTGCGGATCTCGATGGCCAGGCGCTGTTCGATCAGGCGCAGGTGCTCGTCGAACTGGCCGCACAAGTTGGCGAAACGGTGGGCCTCGAAAGGTTCGAGGATGAAGCGATGGGGTTGTATGGGTGCGTTCAAGGTCGTTTTTAGCCGCTCGACGGCAATGAATGTGAACTCAAGAATAACCCTTGAATGGCAGTGGCGAAAGCACTGAAACGTTCAACGGTATGTATGGCCTGTTCCGGCCTCTTCGCGGGCACTGGTATGATGCCCGCCTTTTCTTACGCATGTGTTATCCCGACGAACATGAGCAAACGCGAACCTGCCATCTATAAAGTGATCTTCCTCAACCAGGGGCAGGTCTTCGAGATGTATGCCAAGCAGATCTACCAGAGCGACCTGTGGGGGTTCCTGGAAATCGAGGAGTTCGTGTTCGGCGAGCGTTCGCAGCTGGTGGTGGACCCGAGCGAGGAGAAGCTCAAGAGCCAGTTCGATGGGGTGATCCGCAGCTTCGTGCCGATGCACTCGATCGTGCGCATCGACGAGGTGGAGCGACTGGGCACGGCTAAGATCAGTGAAGCCAAGGGCGGCGGCAACGTGATGCCGTTCCCCATGCCGATGCCGGAAAAGTAACCCTCAGGGGAGTGGCGAGAACGGCGTGCGCCCTTCGGCGTTCTGCAGTTCCAGCAGGTACTTGCGGAAGATCTGGCCGAGCACCTGGGTGGCATGCTCCAGCTCGTCGCGGGGCATTTGCTCGGTCACTTCGTCGGCCATGTCCAGCGCATCCTCGGCGCCGTTGACCGCGGCCATCTTCAGCAGTATGTAGGCCTGCACATTGTTGGCCTTGACCCCTTCGCCACGGAAGAACATGGCGCCCAGGCGGTACTGGGCCTCGGCATGGCCTTGCAGCGAGGCCTTTTCGAACCAGTTCAGGGCTTTGCCCAGGTTTTTCGGCGTTTGCGTGTAGTAGTACTCGCCCAGTTCGAATTGCGCCTGGGCATCCCCCGCCGTTGCCGTCTGCTCACAAGCCTTGAGGGCGTTTGCCAGGTCTTCAGGCTGGACATTCAAGGTGCAGCGGCCCGTCGCCGGAATGAGCAACGAGTTACCGCCCTCCGCCAGAGCCAGCAGGGGCTGAAGAAGCAACAGGCAGCCCAGGGTCAGGGCGCGGCCGGTGCGGTTCATGGGGATCGACTTACCTCTGCAAAGCTGCGGCCAATGTCTCTGGTGGCACATTATGGGATAAGCAGCGCCAACCTTACAAAGTTTTACTCGAATTTCTGCTTGGTTGGGGAAGTCAGCTGATTGTGCATGGGTATTTGTTGCCTGTACCGGCCTCTTCGCGGGTAAACCCGCTCCCACAGGGACCGCACCGCTTTCACGGGGGCGCAGTCCCTGTGGGAGCGGGTTTACCCGCGAAGAGCCCGGTACAGGCTGAAAATTACTTCAGGGCTGCAAAAGCCTTTTCAGCCGCATCCAGGGTGATCTGCAGCTCCTTGTCCCCATGGGCGATGGAGGTAAAACCGGCCTCGAACGCGCTCGGCGCCAGGTACACGCCACCATCGAGCATCAGGTGGAAGAAGCGCTTGAAGCGCTCGGCATCGCTGGCCATCACGTCTTCGAAGGTGACGATGTCGTCGGCGCCGCTGAAGTACAGGCCGAACATTGCACCGGCCTGGGTGGTGACGAACGGCACGCCAGCGGCATCGGCGCGCTGTTGCAGGCCGTCGAGCATGCGGCTGGTGTAGTCGGTCAGCTCGGCGTGGAAGCCCGGGCGGCTGATCAGCTTCAGGGTGGTCAGGCCGGCGGCCATGGCCAGCGGGTTACCCGACAGGGTACCGGCCTGGTAGACCGGGCCGAGCGGGGCAATGCAGCCCATGATTTCACGCTTGCCGCCGAAGCAGCCGACCGGCATGCCGCCGCCGACGATCTTGCCGAAGGTCGACAGGTCCGGCTTGATGCCATAGTGGCCCTGGGCGCCGCCGAGCGAAACGCGGAAACCGGTCATCACTTCGTCGAAGATCAACACCACGCCGTGCTTGTCGCACTGCTCGCGCAGGCCTTCGAGGAAGCCTGGCGCCGGCGGTACGCAGTTCATGTTGCCGGCTACCGGCTCGACGATGATGCAGGCTACGGTCTGGCCGACTTCGGCCAGGGTCTTCTCGACGGCGGCGATGTCGTTGAACGGCAGGGTCAGGGTGTGTTTGGCGAAGTCCGCCGGCACGCCCGCCGAGCTCGGCACACCCTGGGTCAGCAGGCCGGAGCCTGCTTTTACCAGCAGGCTGTCGGAGTGGCCGTGGTAGCAGCCTTCGAACTTGATGATGGCGTCACGGCCGGTGTAGCCACGGGCCAGGCGGATGGCGCTCATGGTGGCTTCGGTGCCCGAGCTGACCATGCGCACCATCTCCATGGATGGCACCAGCGAGCAGACTAGGTCGGCCATCTCGGTTTCCATGGCGGTCGGGGCGCCATAGGACAGGCCGTGCTCCAGCTGCCTGCGTACCGAGTCCAGTACCTCCGGGTGGCCGTGGCCGAGGATCATCGGGCCCCAGGAGCCGACGTAGTCGACGTAGCGCTTGTCATCCTCGTCAACGACGTAGGCGCCTTCGGCATGCTTGAAGAACAGCGGCGTGCCGCCAACGCTCTTGAAAGCGCGGACCGGCGAGTTGACGCCACCGGGGATGTGCTTCTGGGCTTGGGCGAACAGGGCTTCGGAACGGGACATGGGGATCTCTCGAATCAGGATGCGAACAAGGCGTTGAAGGCGCGGGCGCGGCGGGTGACTTTCTGCGCGCTGTCGGCACCGAACAGGCCGTGGATCACCGCCAGCAGGTCGGCGCCATGGGCGACCAGCGGGGCGGCGTTGTCGAGGGTAATGCCGCCGATCACCGCGATCGGCAGTTTCACCTGGGCGCGGGCCTGCTCCAGCAATTCGATGTTGGCAGCGGGTGCACCCGGCTTGGTGACAGAATTGAAGAAGCGGCCAAAGGCCACGTAGCTGGCGCCTTCGCTGGCAGCCTGCGCGGCCAGCTCGAGGCTGGCGTGGCAGGTGGAGCCAATGATTGCCTGGCGTCCGAGCAATGCGCGGGCCGGGGTCAGCGGGCCGTCGGTCTGGCCCAGGTGCACGCCGACGCCCAGGCGCGCGGCCAGTTCGGCGTCGTCGTTGATGATCAGCTGAGTGCCGTAGCGCTCGCAGAGCTGCATCAGCCCTTCAGCTTCGCGCAGGCGGCGTGCCGCGTCGTCACTTTTGTCGCGGTACTGCAGCAGGCATACGCCGCCTTCCAGTGCCGCCTCGACATGGGACAGGAAACGGCCAGCGAGCAGCTGGCTGTCGGTGATGGCGTACAGACCGCGTAGCTTCATTGGAGGCCTCGTGTCAGGAGCAGAAATCCAGCGGCAGGCGGCGCGGCACGAACTGGCCCTTGCCCAGCTGTTCGGCGTCACGCAGGGTGCGCCAGGTGTAGTCCAGGGCGCTGCGGACGGCGCTTTCCAGCTGCTCGCCAAGGGCCAGGCGGCCGGCCAGGGCACTGGCCAGGGTGCAGCCCGAACCGTGGTAGCTGCCCGGCAGGCGCTGGCAGGTCCAGGTGTGGTGCTGGCCGTCGCGGCTGTACAGGCGGTTGTGAATTTCGTCTTCGTCGCCGTGACCGCCGGTAATCAGCAGGTGTCTACAGAACGGCAACAGTTTCTCGGCACACTCGTCGGCGGTGCCTTCGGGCAGTTCGGCAAGGATGCGGGCTTCGGGCAGGTTCGGCGTGGCGATGGTCGCCAGCGGCAGCAGGCGTTCGCGCAGGGCGTAGCCCACTTCGTCCTTGCCCAGGCGACCACCACCACCGGCACGCAGCACTGGGTCGCAGACCAGCGGCAGATGCGGGTGGGCCGCCAGCAGTTCGGCGACGGTGTCGACCATTTCGATCGAACCGAGCATGCCGAGTTTGACGGCGGCCACCGAGGAGTCGGCCAGCACGGCGTTGGCCTGGGCCAGCACCCACTCGCGGTCGAGCACGCGGAAGTCGGAAACGTTGACGGTATCCTGCACGGTCAGGGCGGTCACTGCGGGTGCGGCATGACAGCCTTGGGCGATCAGGGCTTCGATATCTGCCTGCAGGCCGGCGCCGCCACTGGGGTCGTGGCCGGAGAGACAGAGGACAACGGGGCGGGAGCTGTAGGTATTCATGGTCGGCGAGCTTACCACCAATCCTGTTTGGGCGGATCGTCCTACAAATGAGTTTTGTTGATCATAAGGTCAGATTTTTGCCGGTTTAATTTCTGAAAGCATTGATTTAGAGCCTTTTCTTTGTGATTGGATATGGTCGATTGCCAGGTTGCGAAGCTATGCTAGAGTGCTCGGATAACTCTACAAACGGGTTCTGCCGGATCGTGTCGTCTCAAACGGATGGGAGGCAACCGCGACTCGACTGGACAGGCCATGCTGGGGCTGTATGCGCTATTTGCTGATTGTGCTTCTGGGCTTGCTGCCCGCGCTGGCCGGGGCAGTCGATTTCGACGCAGCTACCCGGCATCTTCCGCTGGGCAAGGCCATGCAGGTTTATGAAGACCCCGATGGCAGTGCCAGCATCACCCAGGTCAGTGCCCCTGATTTCGCCAAGCATTTTCGCCCCCACCACAAAGACGTGTTGAACGCCGGTTATTCCACCTCGGTGTTCTGGCTCAAGGTCGAACTGCGCCCTGTAGCCGCGCCTGGCGCCGCCCCACGGCAATGGCTGCTGGAGTTGGCCTACCCACCGCTGGATCACCTCGAGCTCTACCTGCCCGACGGCAGCGGCAGTTACCGCCTGGCCCGGCGTACCGGCGACGCCTTGCCCTACCACAGCCGTCAAATACTGCAGAACAACTACCTGTTCGAACTGCAGCTGCAGCCTGGCCAGGTGACCACCGCCTACTTGCGTCTGCACAGCCAGGGCTCGGTGCAGGCGCCGCTGGCGCTGTGGTCCGCCCAGGCCTACATGGAGGAGCAGCCTACGCGCCTGTATGTGCTGGGGATAATCTATGGCGTGCTGCTGGTGATGCTGGTGTACAACCTGTTCATCTACCTCAGCGTGCGCGACGTCAGCTACCTCTATTACATCCTCTATATCGCCTCGTTCGGCTTTTACCAGGTGTCGGTTAATGGCGCCGGTGTGGCCTACTTCTGGCCGGACAGCCCGTGGTGGGCAAATGCCTCGACGCCGTTGTTCATCGGTTCCGCAGGCCTGTTCGGTTGCCAGTTCGCCCGGCATTTCCTGCAACTTGGCAGCATCAGCCGTGCTTTCGATCGGCTGCTGCAGTTGCTGATGCTGGGTGGCGCGCTGGTCATGGTGCTGGCGGTGACCATGCGCTACGGTGTCGCTTTGCGCATGGCCACGGTGCTGGCGTTGCTGTTTACCGTGAGCATCTTCGCTGCCGGGCTGTATGCCTGGTGGCGTGGCTTGCGCGTGGCACGCTGGTTCATCATCGCCTGGACTGCGTTCCTGCTCGGTGGGCTGGTCAACACCCTGATGGTGTTGGGCTACCTGCCGAACGTGTTCATCACCATGTATGCCAGCCAGCTGGGGTCGGCGCTTGAGGTGGCCTTGCTGTCGCTGGCGCTGGCTGACCGCATCAACAGCCTGCGCGAGCAGCAGGCGCAGACCTTGCGCGACACCGGGCGCACGCTGGAACAACTGAACCTGCAACTGGCCAGGAGCAACCGGCTGAAAGATGAATTCCTGGCCAGCGTGACCCATGAACTGCGCACACCGATGAATGGCGTGATCGGCTCGCTGGAGCTGATGCATACCCTGCCGATGGAGGCCGAGATGGCCCAGTACCACCGCACGGCGGTGGGCTCGGCCCAGGGCATGATGGATATGGTCGATGCCATCCTGACCCTGTCCGAACTGCAGGCCGGCCGCCTGCGCGCGCAGCCGGCGCCATTCAGCCTGCGTGACCTGCTGCAGGGCGTACGTGCCGGTTATGCCGGGCAGGCTTTGGGCAAAGGCTTGTACCTGAGCCTGGACATCCCGGCCGATGTGCCGGACGGGTTGCTGGGCGATGCTCAGAAGCTGGCCCGCTGCCTGGGGTGCCTGGTGGACAACGGTTTGAAGTTCACCCACCAGGGCGGGGTGATGATCCAGGTGCGCGGGCGCCGGGTGGGGCCTGACGACTTGGCGCTGACCTTCATGGTCAGCGACAGCGGTATCGGCTTCGATGATCTCGATCAGGCGACCCTGTACCAGCGCTTCTTCCAGGTGGATGGCTCGATGACCCGGCGTTACGGCGGGCTGGGGATTGGTTTGTCGATCTGCCGGCAGATGGGGGAATTGCTGGGGGCACGGTTGTCGCATGAGTCGACGCGGGGGTTGGGGAGCCGGTTCGAGTTGAGTTTGAACATGGCTATTGCGCAGGTGCAGATGGCATCGAATGTTCTGCAGACGCGACGGTTGCTTTAGAGGTTTTCGTTTCCGCAGGCTTTGTTGGGGCTGCTTTGCAGCCCTTCGCGGGCACGCCCGCTCCCACAGGTTTGGCGCTGAGTTCGGGCAATGCGCGATCCCTGTGGGAGCGGGCATGCCCGCGAAGGGCCGCAAGCGGCCCCCAAGACATGCCCTGACCGCACCTGCACTCCTACAACAACGCCAGACTCTTCCTACGCTTCAGCACTGGCAACTCCATCCCCTGCGAAATACCCTACAACCTCTGTCGACACGCGTCTGATTGTTCCTGCAAATCCCGCGCTCTAGGCTTTTCCAGTCGCTGACGGTTCAGCGATCGGGTGTGGAAACCTGGCAAGACCTATGGTGCGTGTCGTTACGACAGCTGTACGCGGGAGGCCTTTGGGCCTACCGGGTTCGCACCATGCCTGGTTTTCCACCCCGTGTGCAGCTGTCACCCCTATGTGTGGAAACGGATGGGTGGCATATATCTCCATGGTGCCGAACTCATGAACGACGAAACCAAAACCACCCCTGGCGTTACCTACTTCTACCAAGGCGAAGGCCAAACCCATCCACTATTCCGCATTGCCGAGGGCATCCCCTGTCGCAGCGCCTGTGAGCAGGCCTCGGAGCTGATGGGCTATGCGCGGGACTTGTCGCTGACCGGTTTGATGGATGGCGACCAGCAAATGATGTGGGCTTCGCACTACTTCGCAGCAATGGCCAAGGCGCTGCTGGATGATGCCGAGCTGGGCTTGATGCGCTGATTCTTGTACTAGCTGTACCGGCCCTTTCGCGGGTGAACCCGCTCCCACAGGAGTTGTGCATAGACTGAAAGATGCGCTATCTCCGTGGAAGCGGGTCCCCCGCGGTGTGTCCTCAGGCAAGACCAGGCATCGCGGGTTACTGCATTAATGGTGCGTAAGCCGACAAAAAGCCTAAAAGAGCGGCGATGGGCATTCAGCAGATACGGGAGCTCTCATTTAATCAGTTTCATTAGGAAATATGTCGCTACCCAGGCAACACCAATGGTGTTTAGCGAGGATGCAATAAGTATTTTTCTTCTTAAATGCCTAGGGAATTGTAAGTGGTCTTTCTCATCCAATAGTCCGCTCCGAATGCTTGAGGCGGGGGATCCAATGGCACCCGCGATTACAGAAATAACTAGAATTCTGGAACCTATTCTTTTCTCTCCCCACATGCCGGTCGCAAATGGGAGGCACGCGCTCCGTTGGAGTGCTGAGGTCATTTCTTTATACTGGCGAGAGCATGCAATGTGAAGATCAGATGCAAGCCCGATTAAGGCGAGGCAGATAGGAGTGGCTAACAGGAATAGCCTTAGTTTGACGTCAAGATGATCAATCATCTCCAAAGACCTCGAAGACTAATTCGCCGAACTCCTCACCCGCTTCCATACCGCCGATGCTGCCGGCCAAAGCGCCTCCGCCAGTGATGACTATTCCGCATGCCACGGCGTAGGGCCCAACTCTCCAGCAAACCTTTGCAGAGATTTTGCCCGCAAATTTTCCTGCCAACCAGCCACCAGCTAAGCCACCGGAGAAATTGCCGGCCTCAGTAACGCTTACTTTTTTACAAGCATTTGTATTGCCCTCTTTGCACACCTCTGAAATTTTCAGAGCAGATCCGCCTCCACCAATAGCAATGCCAATACGTCCTCCGTTTTTTAAATATTTTGCCATCTTGGCCAGCTTGTCCAAATGTGTCGAGTAACCAGGGATGTGTGTCGCTCCCCCCGCTTTACTCCAGTGGTGCACCAAGCTTCTTGACGATATTCCTAAGTCCCGGCGCAAGCTTTCATAATTTCCTAGATTGAGGCGCTTGTTCAGGAGAGTCGCTTTCAGGTTTGTACTTAATTGCTTGAACAGTTTTTGACGTTCCGCAAAGAACTCCGGGTGTCTAAGATGTCCATGCTTAATGAATTGATCTTTATGCAAGTCTTCAATTTTTCGCAGTATGTCGTTGAGCTCATCCAGCGACTTGCCAATCATCGCCTCGCTCACACCCATCGTCAGACTCACATCGCTGAGCAGCCCGGCGATCTCGGCCTGATGGCGCATCATGAATTCGGCTTCCTCCGGCGTCAGTTCTGCCAACGCTTCCCGCGCCTGTTTCGCCGCACTCATTGCAGTCAGTTCTTCACGCGTGCACATCGGCCGCCGCAAACCGTCACCAATGACAAAGATCTCACCTGCCTTGAACCCACGTTCATACGTCGGGTTCAGTCTCTCCAGAATCGAACTCGGCAAATTGGCCTGCGGCGCGCCGAGCTCTGCTAAGACTTCCTGGTACGTCATGCAACGCGGAACGATGTAGAAGCCAGGTTCCATGCCTTGCGCAGCGGTCGAGGGCTGGAATGCCCCAAGTTGATAGCTGTTTCTTACCTGATTACTCGCTTGAGCCTGTGGCGGTGCCTCATGAACGGCCTCAGGTACAGGCGCCCTGCGCGGCGCTGGAGCTGAATGCCCACGCGCAATCAGGCGATTGCTGCCCAATGGGCACCCGCATTGCACCAGCGCTCCATCCAAAGCTGTAGGTATGCCGTCCTGCTGCCAGCGGGACTCGCCTTCGATGAGGGTGCCTTCTTGGCCGCAGAGAGGGCAGGGGGTGGTCTTGTCGCCTTTGAGCAGCCATTCGCTGCCGTGTACACGGCCCCTGGCCTGGCCGGCAATGCAGATGGCGCCAGTGGTGGTTTCGTCCCCGTCCAGGCCCTGGCCTCGGCCGAAGATGTTCATGCGCATGCTCATGGCTCGCCTCTTTTTAAAGTGGGAGCCAGGAACCTAGCAGCCTGTAGGCGGGTATTTTCAGGTAGGGGAGGTTTTAGGAAGGGTCCTACAATGGATAGGGATTTGGACTACAGCGCTTTTTGATGACGGTGCGGGAATCGGTTAGGGCTGACATGCGCCCCCCACCACATGTTTAGTCATTAATGTCACTTTGACTGACTCACAGGGAGTGCTTCACTGGGGCTCTCAAGCTACCCGGATCCAGGAGCCCCCGATGAACCTGCACCAGTACGCTGAAACCCACGAAGTCACCAACCAGCCACCGCCCCTCGACGGTGCCAATCTTTACCGCCTCGACCTGCCGCTACAGGAATGGTCGCGGCGTTTCGGTGCGGGTTGGGCCGAATCGCGGATCGATGCCTACGGGGCACTGGCCGGCGGCCCGCTGATGCAGGCGGGCTTCCTGGCCAATGCGCACAAGCCGGAGTTCAGCAGCCACGACCGCTACGGCCATCGCATCGACTTGGTCGAGTTCCACCCCGCCTACCACGAACTGATGCGCACCGCCGTCGAGCACGGCCTGCCGTCGCTGCCATGGGCCGAACCCCGCCCAGGCGCCCATGTGGCGCGGGCTTCGATGACCTACCTTCACAGCCAGGCCGAGGCCGGTACCGGCTGCCCGCTGACCATGACCTTCGCCGCCGTGCCCGCGCTGCGGCTGCAACCCGAACTGGCCGAATACTGGCTGCCGAAAATCCTCGCCTGCGAGTACGACCCGCGTAACGTCGGCGACCGTCACAAGGCCGGTGTCACCCTGGGCATGGCCATGACCGAGAAGCAGGGTGGCACCGATGTACGCGCCAACACCACCCGGGCTTATCCGGTCGGCGCCGCGGGCCCGGGGCAGCCCTACGAGCTGATCGGCCACAAGTGGTTCTGCTCGGCGCCGATGTGCGATGCCTTCCTGACCCTGGCCCAGACCGAAAAAGGCCTGAGCTGCTTCCTGCTGCCGCGTCACCGTCCGGATGACAGCCGTAACCAGTTCTATATCCAGCGCCTGAAGAACAAGCTGGGCAACAGTTCCAACGCCTCCAGCGAGGTGGAGTTCCGCGGTGCCCTGGCGTGGATGGTCGGGGAAGAAGGGCGGGGCGTGCCGACCATCATCGAAATGGTGGCCATGACCCGCTTCGACTGCATGGTCGGCTCCAGCGCCTTGATGCGCCAGGCGCTGACCCAGGCGACCCACCATTGCGCGCACCGCAAGGTCGGCGGGCGGCTGCTGAGCGAGCAGCCGTTGATGCAGAACGTGCTGGCCGACCTGGCGTTGGAAAGCGAGGCCGCGCTGGCCCTGAGCCTGCGCATGGGGCAGGCGCTGGAGCAGCTGGAAGACCCGCAGCAGGCGCATTTCGCCCGGCTGGTCACGGCGGTGGGCAAGTACTGGATCTGCAAGCGCGCGCCGGCCATGATCAACGAGGCCGCCGAGTGCCTGGGCGGGGCGGGTTATGTGGAAGACAGCATCCTGCCACGGCTGTACCGCGAAGCGCCGGTCAACTCGACCTGGGAAGGTTCGGGCAATGTGCAATGCCTGGACGTACTGCGGGCCTTGTCCAAGGAGCCGGGCGTGCTCGATGCGCTGTTCGCCGAGCTGGGCGATGGGCACGGGGACCCGCGCCTGGCGGCGCACATCGGCAACCTCAAGGGGGCGTTTGCCGACACTGGCGACATGCAGTACCGCGCGCGGCAGCTGACCGAGGATATTGCCCTGGCGCTGCAGGCCAAGCTGCTGCTGGAGGCGGGCAATGCGGTGGTCAGTGATGCGTTTATCGACAGCCGCTTGACGGGGGGCGGGCGCGTGTACGGGGCGTTGCCGCGGGGTGTGGATGTGGAGGCATTGGTGGCCAGGGCTACGCCAGCCTGGGCGAACTGAGCTGGCTTCTTCGCGGGCCCGCCCGCTCCCACAGGTACTGCGTCGTACTTGAGGGCAGTGAAGATCCTGTGGGAGCGGGCGTGCCCGCGAATGGATGCAACACCGATCAATGGGGGTGTATTTAGCCAAGAAGGCAGGCAAGATGGTTCACATGCATGTCCAGACAGGAAGCACAGTGTGAGCCAAGCTTTTGTAGTCGTTGATACCCCCGAACAGGCCGTCGACCGTCTGGCGGCCCTGCATGACCAGGCCACCGGGGCCCTTAGCCAGGCCCTCAAGCGTTACCTGAAGGACCGTACCGAGCCGGGCGCCGAAGAGCGCGACCTGTTCCGCTACCCGGCGCTGCGCCTGACCTATTACAGCCATGGTGAAGTCGCCGCCACCACGCGGGCCTACGCCAAGGTTCAGGTGGCAGGTACCTACAGCGTCACCATCACCCAGCCGGCTGCTTTTCGTGGCTACCTGCTGGAGCAACTGCGCCCGCTGATGCACGACTACACCGTCACGGTAGAGGTCGGCGTCAGTGAACAGAACATCCCTTACCCCTACGTGGTCGACCAGGGCGACGAACTGGCCGGCAGCGGCATCACCGCCGCGCAGCTGGCGCGGGTGTTCCCCAGCACCGACCTGTCGGCTGCGACCGACAACATCGCCGACGGCCTGTATGACTGGGGCAGTGCCGAGACTCTGCCGCTGGCGCTGTTCGATGCCGCGCGGGTCGACTTCTCGCTGCGCCGCCTGGTGCACTACACCGGCAGCGACTGGCGCCATGTACAGCCGTGGATCCTGCTGACCAACTACCATCGCTATGTTGACCAGTTCATCAGCCACGGCCTCGACCAATTGCGTGACGACCCTCGCTTCGTGCGCATGGTCCTGCCAGGCAATGTGGTGATCGAAAAGGGCATGGACCACGGTGAAACCCAGGCCCTGGTGGCCAGCGTGGTCTGGCACCGTTACCAGATGCCGGCTTATCACCTGATCGCCGCCGACGGCGACGGCGTCACGCTGGTCAACATCGGTGTCGGCCCGTCCAATGCCAAGAACATCACCGACCACCTGGCCGTGCTGCGCCCGCACTGCTGGCTGATGATCGGCCACTGCGGCGGCCTGCGGCAGTCGCAGACTATTGGCGATTATGTGCTGGCACACGCCTACATGCGCCGTGACGGTATTCTCGACCGGGTAGTGCCGCCGAACATTCCGATTCCGGCCCTGGCTGAGGTGCAGTTGGCCTTGCAGGAAGCCGCTGCGCAGGTCACCGGCGAGCGTGGTGAACAGCTGAAGAAGCGCCTGCGCACCGGCACTGTGCTGACCTACGACGACCGCAACTGGGAGCTGCGCTGGGCCCAGGAGCGGCCGCTGATCAACCTCTCGCGTGCCGTGGCGGTGGACATGGAAAGCGGTACGATTGCCGCCCAGGGTTACCGCTTGCGCGTGCCGTACGGCACCTTGCTGTGTGTGTCCGACAAGCCGCTGCACAGCGAGATCAAACTGCCGGGTTCGGCCAACGCCTTCTATAACCGGGCGGTCAGCCAGCATCTGAAGATCGGCATTGCCGCCCTCGACCTGCTGCGCACCGAGCTCAACTCGCTGCACTCGCGTAAACTGCGCAGCTTTGATGAGCCGCCGTTCCGCTGAGGATCCATGTCACTGCCACCCCGTTCCAAGCCGCGCCGCCCCCAGGCGCGGCCTGCCACCGGCCCGCGTCGCCAGCCCAAGGCGCCACCGGCCGAGCCGCGCCTGATCCTGTTCAACAAACCGTTCGACGTGCTGACCCAGTTCAGCGACGGCGACGGGCGCGCGACGCTCAAGGACTACATCGACATCCCCGGTGTGTACCCGGCCGGGCGGCTGGACCGCGATAGTGAAGGCCTGTTGCTGCTAACCAACGATGGCGGCCTGCAGGCGCGCATTGCCGACCCGAAGCACAAGCTGGCCAAGACTTATTGGGTTCAGGTGGAGGGGGAGCCGAGCGAGGAGCAGTTGCGGCGCTTGCGCGATGGCGTGGAACTGAACGATGGGCCGACCTTGCCGGCCGAGGCGCGGCGCCTGGACGAGCCGGCGCTGTGGCCGCGCAACCCGCCGGTGCGTTTTCGCAAGAGCGTGCCGACCAGCTG
This sequence comes from Pseudomonas sp. M2(2023), assembly GCF_030263955.1. NCBI lineage: Bacteria > Pseudomonadati > Pseudomonadota > Gammaproteobacteria > Pseudomonadales > Pseudomonadaceae > Pseudomonas > Pseudomonas sp. M2(2023). The sequence continues at coordinate 4,906,753 of NZ_CP127114.1, read as the reverse complement.
GCTGGAGCTGGTGATTCGCGAAGGGCGTAACCGCCAGGTGCGGCGGATGACGGCTGCGGTGGGGTTGCCGACCTTGCGCCTGGTGCGGGTGCGGATTGGCGACTGGGCGCTGGATGGGTTGGAGCAGGGGTGCTGGCGCGAAGTGGCCGCCAAGCTTTAGTCCAGTTCAAGGGCCATTCGCGGGCACGCCCGCTCCCACAGGTATAGTGCAGCCCTCAAGTGCAGCGCCAGACCTGTGGGAGCGGGCGTGCCCGCGAATGGCCTTGAATTTTCTACACCCCTTCGAGAAACCCCACCACCACGCTCTTGATGATAAAGGCCAACACCCCCAGCCCCAGCACGAAGAACAGGATCAGCGTCCCGAACCGCCCGGCCTTGGACTTTTTCGCCAGGTCCCAGACGATGAAACCCATGAAACCGATCAGCACGGTGACCAGGATGATCATCATCCACTCTTCGAATACGGCGGGATCCATCGGTGTTCTCCAGGCGGGTTGAGCGTCCGATTATACGCCTGCTGGCGCAGGCAATTAACGCAGGTGGGTCAAGGGCAGCTCGGTGCTGGCCAGCACCTGGTTCAGCACGAAGCTCGAACGCACGCTGGTGACGCCTTCAATGCGGGTCAGGCTGCCTAGCAGCAGTTTCTGGTAGTGGTCCATGTCGGGCACAACCACCTTCAGCTGGTAGTCGGCATCCATGCCGGTGACCAGGCTGCATTCAAGCACCTGTGGCAGGTTGCGGATGGCCGCCTCGAAGGTTTCGAAACGCTCCGGGGTGTGGCGGTCCATGCCGATCAGCACATAGGCAGTCAGGCTCAGGCCCAGCTTCTTGCGGTCGAGCAGGGCTACCTGGCGCGAGATGTAGCCATCGTCCTCCAGTTGCTTGACCCGACGCGAGCATGGCGAAGGCGACAAGCCGATGCGTTCGGCCAGTTCCTGGTTGGAAATGCGCGCATCGCGCTGCAATTCGGCGAGGATACTCAGGTCGTAGCGGTCAAGTTTGCTCATGGGTTATGCCTTTTCTGTTCAGATTGCGATGAATTATCAATCCAGGGTGAAAAATTGCGCAAGTGCTATTTATCTGAGCAATCTTCGCAATCATCTGTCGCATCCTGTCCGGTATCTTTATCCACAGAATCACTGCCCGGACATCAGTCCACGGCGACGCGCCCTAGGCGGGCGGTCGCGGCCAGCCATCCAACAGGATCTGCAGGCCCCCGGGCTACACACCTTCCAGAAGACGGTGTGAGGTGAGCCGGCGCCACAAGTGCCGAGCACGGACGACAATTCCTGAAGGGAGGCCCAGCGGCCTCCCTTTTTTCATGTCCGGAAATTTAATTGGCCTGCGTGACAGGCGCGGTAGACTGGCTGTGGTTGCCGTATTTTCTACCGAGAGGAACAGCATGAAGTCGCGCATCTGGCAGTTGGCAGGTGTTGGTGTGTTGGGGGTGAGCATCAGTCTCGGGGCCATGGCCGAAGGGCCGGGCGAGGGGGCGCCGGGCCGCTCGCTCAATTCGCGTGACGAAGTGCAGCAGACCCAGCCGCCACGGCAGGGCTATTACCAGGATATTCCCCGCCGCCATGGCGACAACCGCCACTGGGAAGCCGGTGGCCCGGGGCAACGGCCTGGCGGTGACTGGCAGGGGCGCCCTGATGGTCATGGCAATGGCTGGGGGCCGGGGCCGCATTATCGCCCGGGGTACACCATCGATCATTTCCCGGACCGCTACTGGAAAGTGCCCTACCGTGGGGATGACTATTTCTACTCCGGTGGTTACTGGTATCGCCCCCATGGTGGCCGTTATGTCGTGGTGAGCCCGCCCTACGGCGTGCGGGTCGACTACCTGCCGCCTTATGCGCGGGAAGTCTGGTTGGGCGGGGCGCTGTTCTTCCTGGTGGCCGATACCTATTACCAGTACCTGGCCGACAGCCGCGAGTACGTGGTGGTCAATCCGCCGCTAGCCGCGCCCGCACCTGTAAGTGGTCGGTATGATGTGGTGGCCTACCCCATGTATGGGCAAGGGCAGGAACAGCAGGACCAGGACCGTTACCAGTGCCACCGTTGGGCGGTGAGCCAGTCAGGGTTCGACCCGGCGACGGCGACTTATGCGCCGCCGGCCAATGTGGCGGACAACTACCGGCGGGCGCTGGGCGCGTGCTTCAGTGGCCGAGGCTACAGCATCAACTAAAGCAAGACATGCGGTGCATGGCACCGGCTGTGCCGGTGTTCGCGGGTAAACCCGCTCCTACAGTTACGCTCACTGATTCACACCGGATCCGCATGCACCATCACATCCGCCTGTGGATAACGCTGGCGGATCACCTTCGAGGCCTCCACGCACAAGGCATGCGCCTCATGCAGCGGCAACTGCCCCGGCATCTCCAGATGCAACTGCACGAACCACTGGTTGCCCGACACCCGTGTACGCAGGTCGTGCACGCCTTTGACCCCGGGAATGGCCAGCACCAGCGCAGCCATGGCCTCGCCGACATCGCCGGGCAGTTCCTGATCCATCAGGATGGCCGTGCTTTCCCGGGCGATCTGCAGCGCGCTCCAAAGGATATAGACAGCGATGCCCAGGCCGAACAGCGCATCCAGTTGCGGCCAGCCAAAGCGTGCCAGCAGCAGGGCCAGCAGGATGCTGCCGTTGAGCAGCAGGTCCGAGCGGTAGTGCAGGGAGTCGGCCCGCACCGCCGTGGAGCCGGTCAGGCGGATGACCTTGTGTTGCAGTGCCAACAGCGCAAGGGTCAGCACCAGCGACAGCAGCATTACCCCGATACCGACGGCGGTATCGCCCAAGGGTTGCGGGGTGTGCAGGCGTTCAACCGCCTGCACACCGATCAGCACCGCACTGACCCCGATGAACAGCGCCTGCGCCATACCGGCCAGGGCTTCGGCCTTGCCATGGCCGAATCGGTGGTCGTCGTCGGCCGGGCGCAGGGCATAGTGCACGGCGAGCAGGTTGAGGAACGAGGCAACGGCATCCAGTGCCGAGTCGGTCAGCCCGGCCAGCAGGCTGACCGAGCCGCTCAGCCACCAGGCCAGCGCCTTGCTCAGGACCAGGATACTGGCCACCGCCAGCGATGCGCGCGTGGCCAGGCGTAACAGGCGCTGGTGTTCAGCCGGGGTGGTCATCATCCGTGGGTAGTGTCCTTGTGCTTCAGGCTTCAGGCTTCAGGCTGCAGGCACCAGGCCCAGGCTGGCCAACTGCTCGATGCTGCCGCGATGCTGGATCAGCCGTGGGTCGTTCAGCGGCAGGCGCTGGCCCAGTTCGCTTTCCAGAATGGCCTGCAACTTCAGGTTGTCGACCTTGCCATCGGGGCTCACGGCTTCACGCAGCTTGACCGGGTCAACCTGGGCGGATCGCCCGCCTGAGTAATAGATGGCGCCCGTGGCAAAGTCGATACCGAAGGCGATCAGCCCCGGGATCACGTAGAACAGGATGCCGATGGCATCCATTGCGGCAACCACTGGGTCGATCTTGCCGCCGATCTGGCCGCGCCGTTCCGGGTAGAGAATGGTGCCGCAGGCGGTCAGTTGGGTCAGCAAGGTGACGATGAGGGCGCCACCAATGACGCGGGTTGGGATGCGCATGTAAATCTCCGAAAAGGTATCCAGCAGGGCAAGCGAAGCGCCTGCACCTGAAGCTAAGACCATGATAGAGCAGGGTGGGTTCGCCGTTATACTCGCGGGACTGTTCGAGGACCACCATGATTTCATTACCGATCGATGCTGTCTTGCCCGCCCTGCGCCAGGCCCTGGATAACCGTGACGAAGCGGTGCTCGAGGCGCCACCTGGTGCGGGCAAGACCACCCGCGTGCCGCTGGCGCTGCTCAACGAGCCGTGGCTGGCCGGGCAGAGCATTCTAATGCTCGAGCCCCGCCGCCTGGCAGCGCGGGCTGCGGCCGAGCGCCTGGCCAGCGAACTGGGCGAAAAGGTCGGCGAGACCGTTGGCTATCGCATCCGCCTGGACAGCAAGGTCGGGCCGAAAACCCGCATCGAGGTAGTGACCGAAGGCATCCTCACCCGCCGCCTGCAGGCCGACCCGGCGCTGGAGGGTGTGGGGCTGGTGATCTTCGACGAATTTCACGAGCGCAGCCTTGATGCCGACCTGGCCTTGGCATTGAGCCTGAATGGCCGGGAATTGCTGCGGGACGATCCGCCGCTGAAGGTTTTGCTGATGTCCGCGACCCTGGAGGGCGAGCGACTTTCGCGGCTGCTGAATGATGCCCCGGTGGTAAGCAGCGAAGGCCGCATGCACCCCGTCGACATCCGTTGGGGGCGGCCTTTCCAGGCGGGTGAGTTCATCGAGCCTCGGGTAGTGGACAGCGTGTTGCAGGCACTGGCTGACCAGACCGGCAGTTTGCTGGTATTCCTGCCGGGTCAGGCCGAGATCCGCCGGGTTCACCAGAGCCTGCAGGAAGCGTTGGGCGAGCGTCCCGAGGTCCTGCTCTGCCCGCTGCATGGCGAGCTCGATCTCGACGCCCAACGTGCGGCCATCGACCCGGCGCCCAAGGGCCTGCGCAAGGTGGTGCTGGCCACAAACATTGCCGAGACCAGCCTGACCATCGACGGCGTGCGCGTGGTGATCGACACAGGCCTGGCCCGGGTACCGCGTTTCGACCCCGGCAGCGGCATGACTCGTCTGGACACCCAACGTATCTCTCGCGCCAGTGCCACTCAGCGCGCTGGCCGTGCTGGCCGCCTGGAGCCCGGCGTGTGCTATCGCCTGTGGTCCGAGGCCCAGCATGACCAGCTGGCCGCACACGGCAGCGCCGAGATCCTGCAGGCCGACCTGGCCGGCCTGGCCCTGCAACTGGCACGCTGGGGCGTTACGCCCGAGCAGCTGCGCTGGCTCGACCAGCCCCCCACTGCTGCCTTCACCCAGGCCCAGGACCTGCTGGCACGGCTCAATGCCTTCAAGCCCGGCAGCCGTGACAACCTCAGCGAACACGGCCTGGCCATGGCCGAGCTGCCCGCGCATCCACGTATTGCGCATTTGCTGTTGCGCGGCCAGGCCCTGGGCCTGGCACAGATGGCCTGTGATGTGGCTGCGCTGCTGGGCGAGCGGGATATCCAGCGCGGCGGTGGCGCCGACTTGCACAGCCGGCTGGCGCTGGTCAGTGGCGAGAGCAGGGCCGCCCGTGGCAGCCACGGTGGTGTGCAGCGTGCGCGCCAATTGGCCCGCCAGTACCGTGGTCTGCTGCGTGGCAAACCAGGCGCGCCGGTTGTGGACCCTGATCACCCGCGCTGGCTGGGCGCGCTGCTGGCGCTGGCCTATCCCGACCGCGTCGCTCAGCAGCGCCGCGAAGGGGGGGCGGAATATCGGCTGGCGAACGGCCGGGCGGCGCTGTTTGCCGAAGTCGATGCACTGATGAAGTGCCCGTGGCTGGTGATCGCCGACCTGGGCAGCCGCCAGGGCCAGCGCGAAGAACGCATCTATCTGGCCGCCGAGTTCGATCCGGCGCTGTTCGAGGGCGTGCTGGCCGAACAGGTCGAGCGAGTCGATATTCTTGATTGGGACGAGCGTGAGCAGGTGCTGCGTGCCGAACGCCAGACCAAGGTCGGCGAGCTGGTGCTGGGTCGTGAACCGTTACCCAACCTGGATGACGATGCCCGCGCCAAAGCGTTGCTTGGCCTGGTGCGGCGCAAGGGCCTGAACCTGTTGACCTGGACCCCGGAACTTCGCCAATGGCAAGCGCGGGTGGCGCTGTTACGTCAGCTTGATCTGGACAAAGAGGGGCAAAGCGAATGGCCTGACCTGGGGGACGAAGCGCTGCTCGCGACCCTGGAAGACTGGCTGCAGCCATACTTGGGCAAGGTCTCGCGGCTGAGCCATTTCGCCGCCCTGGATGTGTCCTCGATCTTGCGCAATCTGCTGCCTTGGCCATTGCCCCAGCGCCTGGAAGAATGGGCACCGGCGCATCTGGCGGTGCCCTCCGGCTCGAACATTCGCCTGGACTACAGTGAAAACCCACCGATTCTCGCCGTGCGTCTGCAGGAACTCTTCGGCCTTGCCGATACTCCGCGTATTGCCCAAGGCCGTCAGCAAGTGAAGTTGCATTTGTTGTCACCGGCACGGCGGCCGGTACAAGTGACCCAGGATCTGGCCAACTTCTGGCGCACGACGTATACCGAGGTTAAGAAGGATTTGAAAGGGCGTTATCCCAAGCACTATTGGCCGGATGACCCCTTGGTGGCCGATGCGACCGCGCGGGCGAAGCCGCGCGGCACTTGAATGTGACGCAGAGCGGTAGCCAGATCGGTTGCCTTGTTCAGAGGGTTAGAGATCTGGCTGTCTTCATGAATCATGTGATTCGGCCAAAGAAAATTTGTGAAGGCTAAGAAGCCCAAATATATGTGCGCTTCATCGATGTGCTCCCTATGAATTAATATTTCGTCAGGTCGAAGGTGACGATCTGACCTTTCTTGACATTCAGCGGGGCTAACGTTTCTTGGTACTCGTCTCGTTTGTAGTCAATGGCGCCCACGCTCTGCCCGCTTTGGTCTCGCAGATGACAGATGAGAGATCCATTGAGCAGGTGCAGCGGCTCGATCACCCAGTAATCGGTGACTTCGGCATACTTGTAGAAGCCGAGGTAGCCATTGCGGCTGACACCCAACTTCTTGTCTGGTTGTCCCCAAAGGTGGATGTGATAATGCAGGCGATCTTCGGTTTTGGAGATATAACGGAACTCCAACAGTGGCGGCAGCGTGCGTCCGCCCAATATTAACCAATCATCCCCAGGGGAGAAATCAAAGAAACTATCATCAGTTTTGTCGCCACTACGACTAAGCCGAGTATTGGCATAACTATCGTCGAGGCGCATTAAAAGCCGGCCTCGAAACGATTCGGCATATTGAGTGCTGATTGTTTGCTCCATGACGTTTTCCTCTAATGGCATTGAAGGTGTGTTTACACTAATGCCACCGTCGGGCGTGCGAGCAGAATGAAGATTTTCCCAGACGCCTCAAGCCCCGGCTTCACCTTCCAGCAGCATGAACAGGCGATACAGCACCACGGTACTGAACAGCTGCAGGAAGCCGCTCAGGCTGTCCATGGCCAGTTGGGCACCCGCTGCGGGTTCGGGAAAAGCCATCAGCAATAGCCCGTCGATCAGCCAGATCGGTGCCAGCACCCCCAGCACGCAGATCATGATGCGCATGAAGTGTCCTGTGGTCATGCGTGCGCTCTCGCGCATCGACTGCACCACCGGCAGGCCGCGCAGTACCAGCAGGTACTCGGCGAACACCAGGTTGATCATGATCCACACGCCCGGGAAGATGAACAGCGCCAGGCCGGCCATGATCAGCAGCGAGCTGATCAGGATCAGCAGGGCCAGCTGCGGCCACAGTTGCACGGCGCGGGCGAACAGGTCTCGCTTGGCGATTTCCTGGCCGTTGCTGCGGGTGTCGAGGTACAAGATCAGCGCGGCGCTGTACAGCGGGTAGAACAGCAGGCTGATCAGCATGCCGTAGGCCGGCGATGCCTGGTCGCCCATCTGCCGGTACAGCAGCTGGGTGAGCAAGGCTTCCAGCACCACCAGCGGCAGGCACAGCTGGAGGATGTTCGGCAGGTGGCGGCGGAAGAAGTACAGGGAGTCGCGCAGGACGCTCAGCGGGTTCATCGGTCTACATCGCATGGCAGTAAAAACAGGGGCATAACTTTAGCCCAAAGCAGGCCTGGGGCTGTCACTTGCTGAAAAAAGTTTCACGCCGCCGGTGATTGAATCCCACGCCTGTACGCCCCATCTTTGACGCTGTCCGTTGTCCGCTACCCCACGAGGTCGCCCCATGAATACTGAAGAACAAACCCTGATCGACGGCCTGTTCGGCCGCCTCAAGCAAGCCGAAGACCCGAGCCAGCCACGTGATGCGCAGGCCCAGGCATGCATCGAGGAACATGTGCGTCAGCAGCCGGCGGCGCCTTATTACATGGCCCAGGCGATCCTGGTGCAGGAGGCTGCGATCAAGCGCCTCGACGAGCAGAACAAGCAACTGGAAGCCGAACTGAAGCAGGCCCGTGCCCAGGCCGAGGCCGCCCGTGCCGGCAGCGCGCCGAGCAATGGCGGTGGTGGTTTCCTGTCCAGCATCTTTGGTTCGTCTGGGCGCAATGCGGCCCCGGCCGTGCAACCGCAGCGTCCCGCTGCAGCCCCCGTGGCATCTGGCGGTGGCTGGCGTGAGCCGTTGGCGCCGGGCTTTTCCCAGCCGCAAGTGCAGCAGCCTGGCTTCGGTGCTGCGCCGGCACGCAGTGGTGCCAGCAGCTTCCTCGGCGGTGCGATGCAGACTGCGGCCGGTGTGGCGGGTGGTGTGTTGCTGGCGCAGGGCATCAGCAGCCTGTTCAACCACAACTCGCAGCCGGAGGAGGTGGTAGAGGTGATCAAGGAAGAGCCGGCGCCTGCCAGCGACAGCGGAGGCTGGAACGACTCGGGGGCGCAGCAGCAGGTGGCTGACAACAGTGGTTGGGGCAGCGACCAGGGTGGTTATGCCGACAGCGATTATGGCAGCGATGATGGCGGGTTCTTCTCGGACGACGATTCGTACGTCTGACAGGTCTGGCATACTGCTGGCAATTTTAGGGGCGCTTTGCGCCCCTTTCGCGACGCAAGGCCGCTCCTGCAAGGGTACGCGAACCCCTGTAGGAGCGGCCTTGTGTCGCGAAAGGGCTGCAAGGCAGCCCCCAGCATTCCAGGCCGACCAAGGGGTTCCAAGGTGAAAAAGATCGCGCTGTTCGCCGATGTGCAGAACCTCTACTACACCGTGCGCCAGGCCCACGGCTGCCATTTCAACTACACCGCCCTGTGGGCCGATGTCAGCCGCGAAGGCCAGATCGTCGAGGCCGTGGCCTATGCCATCGACCGGGGCGACAGCAAGCAGCAGCAGTTCCAGCAGATCCTGCGCAATCTCGGTTTCGATGTGCGCCTCAAGCCCTTCATCCAGCGCAGCGATGGCTCGGCCAAAGGTGACTGGGATGTGGGTATTACCCTGGATGTGATCGACGCCGCCAGCCGCGTCGACCAAGTGGTACTGGCCTCCGGCGACGGCGATTTCGATCTGCTGCTGGAGCGGGTGATACAGCGCCATGGCACCGAGGCAGTGGTGTATGGTGTGCCCGGGCTTACCGCACTGTCGCTGATCCGTGCCGCCACCCGTTATGTGCCCATCGAGGGTGCGCTGTTGCTAAAACACTGAGATTTTTCATGGAACGTATCGCTGTCATCGACTTTGAAACCACCGGCATCAGCCCCGGCGCCGGCTGCCGCGCCACTGAGGTGGCGGTGGTGATGCTGGAGGGCGGGCGCATCGTCGAGCGCTATCAGAGCTTGATGAACGCGGGCGTGCCGGTACCGGCCTTCGTCGCCGGGCTCACTGGCATCACCACCGCCATGCTGCGCAGTGCGCCGCCGGTGGACAAGGTGATGAACGAAGTGGCCGAGTTCGTTGGTGGTACCCCGCTGCTGGCACACAATGCCGCCTTCGACCAGAAGTTTTGGGACTACGAACTGAGCCGCATCGGCCGTAGCCGCAGCCAGGCCTTCGCCTGTTCCCTGCTGCTGTCACGGCGCCTTTTGCCGGCGGCACCGAACCACAAGCTGGGCACCTTGACCCGCTGGGCCGGGCTGCCGGATACCGGTACCGCGCACCGTGCCATGGCCGATGCCGAAATGGCCGCCAACCTGCTGCAACACTTGGCTGGCGTGCTGCGCCAGAGCCACGGTGTACAGCAGCTTTCGCACGACCTGCTCTGCCGCCTGCAGAAAACCCCGGCCGCCAAGGTTCGTGAAGCTCTGGCCAGGTACTGTTAGGGCTTCTTCTCCAGTTGCCCCAGCGGTACCCGCCGCTCCACAGCGCTTGAGAGAATGATCGAGGTCTTGCTGAAGCCGAACTGCGCGACCCGGTTGATCAGCTCTTCCAGCTCCGGCATCGAACCCACCGCTGCCTGCATGATGACGCAGGGGTCGCCGGTTACCCGATGGCATTCGGTCAATTGGGGGATCTGGGTCAACGCTTCGTAGGCCTGCTGGTTGCCGTGGCTGGCCAGGCGCAGTTCGATCACGCACTGGATCGGCAGGCCGATCTTGCTCATGTCGACCTTGGCCTGGTAGCCGGTGATAACCCCGCTGGCCTCGAGCTTGGCCACCCGCTCGGCCACCGCCGGCGCCGACAGGTTCACCTGGCGCGCCAGTTGCGCGAAGGTGGCGCGGCCATTGTCGAGCAGGGCGGCGAGCAGCATGCGGTCGTACTTGTCCATGGGTTATTCCTGCCTGGTTTCGATTCGATTGAAAAGCATCCGAATAACCATGCAATGCAAAGTGTTCGGGTAATTTAAAGCTGTTTTGTAACTTAAGTTTACACGATGGCCTTTCTAAACTAAGCCACCCGTAAACGGATTTCGAGTGTTTCCCATGCCTGCCTCCCGTCGCTTCCCGTTGTTGCTCATTGGCGCTTTCCTGGCCTTGTACCTGGTCTGGGGCTCCACCTACCTGTTCATTCGCATAGGCGTCGAGAGCTGGCCACCGATGCTCATGGCCGGGGTGCGCTTCCTGATTGCCGGGGGCCTGCTGTATGGCTTCTTGCGCTGGCGCGGTGTGCCGGCACCGACCTGGCCGCAGTGGCGGGCTGCGGGGGCGATCGGTTTCCTGCTGCTCAGCTGTGGTAACGGCGGCGTGACCGTGGCCGAGCATGCCGGTGTGGCCTCTGGCGTCGCTGCGCTGGCGGTGGCGACGGTGCCGCTGTTCACGTTGCTGTTCGGCCTGCTGTTCGGGCACCGCAATTCGAAGCTGGAGTGGGCGGGGATCGCCCTCGGGTTGGTGGGTATCGGCCTGCTGAACCTGGGCTCCAACCTTCAGGCAAGCCCGATTGGCGCGGCGCTGATCATCTTTGCGGCGGCGTCGTGGGCGTTCGGCTCGGTGTGGAGCAAGACCTTGCCGCTGCCCCAGGGGCCCATGGCCAGCGCCGCGGAAATGCTCGTTGGTGGCGCTGTGTTGCTGCTCGGCAGCGCGCTGTCTGGCGAGCGCATGACGCAGATGCCGACCGCTGCCGGCTGGGGGGCACTGGCCTACCTGGTGTTCTTCGGTTCGATCCTGGCGTTCAGTGCCTACATGTACTTGCTCAAGCACGTGCGCCCCGCAGCTGCCACCAGCTATGCCTACGTCAACCCGGCGGTGGCCGTGCTGCTGGGCATCGTCTTTGCCGGTGAGCAGATTGGTGCCGAAGAATGTGTGGCCATGGCGGTGATCATCGGCGCGGTGGTGCTGATCGGCCTGCCGCAGTGGCGCAAGGCACCTGAGCCGTCGCAGCCGTTGAAAGGCGAAATCTGCAAGTAGGCAGGGGTGATGCGGTAAACTTGCCGCCTTCGCTGAACCCCCTGACGGTATTGCCATGAATTTCGCCAAACTCGGCCTGATCGAACCGCTGCTGCGCACCCTGCAGCAACTGGACTACACCACCCCGACCCCGGTGCAGGCCAAGGCCATCCCCGCTGTGCTGGCCGGCCGCGACCTGATGGCCGCGGCCCAGACCGGCACCGGCAAGACCGCGGGCTTTGCCCTGCCTGTGCTGCAGCGCCTGGCGCTGGAAGGCGAAAAGGTGGCCAGCAACTCGATCCGCGCGCTGGTGCTGGTGCCCACTCGTGAGTTGGCCGAGCAGGTGCACAACAATGTGCGCGAGTATGCCGAGAACCTGCCGCTGAGCACCTACGCGGTGTATGGCGGGGTCAGCATCAACCCGCAGATGATGCGCCTGCGCCGTGGCGTCGACCTGCTGGTGGCCACCCCGGGGCGCTTGCTCGACCTGTTCCGGCAGAACGCCGTGAAGTTCAACCAGGTGCAGACCCTGGTGCTGGACGAAGCCGACCGCATGCTCGACCTGGGCTTTGCCGAAGAGCTGCAGTCGGTGTACGCCGCGCTGCCACGCAAGCGCCAGACGTTGCTGTTCTCCGCCACTTTTTCCGACCAGATCCGCATGCTGGCGGGGCTAGCCCTGAACGACCCGCTGAGCATCGAAGTCAGCCCGCGCAATGCCACGGCCACCAGCGTCAAGCAGTGGCTGGTGCCTGTGGATAAAAAACGCAAGGTCGACCTGTTCTGCCACCTGCTGCGCAAGCAGCGCTGGAAGCAGGTGCTGGTGTTCGCCAAGACCCGTAATGGCGTCGATCAACTGGTGGAGCGCTTGCTGGCCGAGGGTGTGAATGCCGACGGTATCCACGGTGACCGCCCGCAGGCCACTCGCCAGCGCGCGCTGGACAGCTTCAAGGCCCGCGAAATCCAGGTGCTGGTGGCGACCGATGTGGCGGCCCGCGGCCTGGATATCGATGACTTGCCGCTGGTGGTCAACCTTGACCTGCCGATCGTTGCTGAGGATTACGTGCACCGCATCGGGCGTACCGGGCGGGCGGGCAACAAGGGCGAGGCTATCTCGCTGGTGTGTGCCGATGAAGTGCAGCTGCTGGCGGCGATCGAAGTGCTGACGCGGCAGACCCTGCCGCGTCATGAAGAGCCGGACTTCATCCCTGACCACCGGGTGCCGATGACCGACGCCAGTGGCCAGGTGATCAAGAAGCCGAAGAAGCCCAAGAAGCCGAAGGAAAACAGCGCCAAGCGCGGCTTGGGGCGCTGGATGGACAGCGCTGAATCAGGCAGTGCGGAGCCGGCGGTGAAGGCAGTGCGCAAGGTGCCGAGCTTCAATGGTGGGGCGCGCAAGCGTAAGCCGTAGATTTGCAGTGTACGCGGACTCTGTGGGAGCGGGTTTACCCGCGAAGAATGCGACTCGGTGCATGGCACGGGCTTCGCCCGTGTTCGCGGGTAAACCCGCTCCCACAGGGGACAGTGTCAACCTTTGGATTTAAGCCAATCCGCCGCCGCCCGCCCGGCGCGCAAGCCGCTGGCAAAGCACGCTGTCAGCAGATACCCCCCAGTCGGCGCCTCCCAGTCCAGCATCTCGCCTGCACAGAACACCCCCGGCATGCCCTTGACCATCAAGCCTTCATCCAGCCCCTCGAAACGCACCCCACCCGCGCTGCTGATCGCTTCATCCAGCGGCCGCGTGCGCACCAGCGTGATCGGCAATGCCTTGATCGCCCTCGCCAAGGCCCCAGGATCGGCAAAGGTCGCCTGATCGGTCAGCTCGCGCAGCAGCGCAGCCTTGACCCCATCGATACCCAGCTGGCTGTGCAGGTGCTTGGCCATGGAGCGCGAACCCCGTGGTTTGGCCAGCGCCTGGGCAATCTTGTCCACAGGCTTGTCCGGCAACAGGTCGAGCAGCAACACCCCGTGGCCCTCACGGTTGATGGCCTCGCGCACCGGCGCTGACCATGCATACACCAGGCTGCCTTCCACACCCTGCGCGGTGAGGATGAACTCGCCCTTGCGCGGCACGCTGCCAGGAACGCTAAGGGCAATGTTCTTCAACGGCGCACCGGCGAACTTGTCCTTGAGCAGCGGGCTCCAGCCTGCCACTTCAAAACCACAGTTGCTGGGCTGCAAGGGCGAGATATCCACAGCCCGTTCGGCGAGCAGCGGCTGCCAACTACCGTCCGAGCCTAGTCGCGCCCAGCTGCCGCCACCCAGCGCCAGCACCACCACGGCGGCCTTCACCAGCCTCTCGCCTTGTGGATAAGCAATCCGCAATGCACCTTCGGCATTCCAGCCCAGCCAGCGGTGACGGGTGTGGATAACTACTCCGTTGTCGCGCAGTCGCTTGAGCCAGGCGCGCAGCAGTGGCGCGGCTTTCATGTCGGTGGGGAACACCCGGCCCGAGGTGCCGACGAAGGTTTCGATGCCCAGGCCGTGAATCCACTGGCGCAAGGCGTCGGCATCGAAGTCGTGCAGCAGCGCGGCGATTTCGCCCTGGCGCTCGGCATACCGGCTGACGAACGCCGGGTAGGGCTCGGAATGGGTGATGTTCATGCCACCGACACCCGCCAGCAGGAACTTGCGACCCACCGAAGGCATGGCATCGAACACCTCGACCGCCAGGCCCGCCTGGGCCAGTGCTTCGGCGGCCATCAGGCCGGCTGGGCCGCCGCCGATGACGACTGCGAGGGGAGGGGAGGCGGGGCTCAGATCAGGCATGGTGGGAAGCAGGCTGTGGAAAAGAGGCGCATTCTAGCGCAGCGCGGCCTGTGGAAGCACTGCTCAAAAAATGATCAGAGCTTTGCAGGCCTTGCCTGTAAAGGGCTGCAGCGCCTTTCCCGCAGGTTATCCACAAGCGGTTCCACAGTCATTGTGAACAACCGATTACGCGTGCCGCACTGTGATGAAGGATGCCATGGCGCCTGGCCAGGGCTGCGCGGTCCTTGCTGTAGCCACCGCCGATCACGCCCACCACCGGGATGTCGCGGCCCAGGCAGTGGCGCAGCACCGCTTCGTCACGGGCGGCAACGCCTGCATCGGTCAGTTGCAGATAGCCCAGGGCGTCGTCCTTGTGCACATCGACCCCGGCGTCGTACAGCACCAGGTCGGGTCGATAGAGTGGCAGCAGGTAGTTGAGGGCGTCGTCCACCACCTTCAGGTAGGCCATGTCGCCCATGCCACGGGGCAGGGGGATGTCCCAATCGCTTTGCGCCTTGCGCGCCGGGAAGTTCTGTTCGCAGTGCAGCGACACGGTGATGGCGTCTGGTGTGTCGTGCAGGATGCACGCGGTGCCGTCACCCTGATGCACATCGCAGTCGAAGATCAGCACCCGGTGTACCCGGCCAGCCTCCAGCAGGTAGCGGCTGATCACGGCCAGGTCGTTGAAGATGCAGAAGCCGGCAGGATGGTCGTAATGGGCGTGGTGGGTGCCGCCGGCAAGGTGGCAGGCGATGCCTTGCTGCAGCGCCATCTCGGCGCTCAGCAGCGAGCCGCCTACGGCGCGCACGGTACGCCGGGCCAGGGCCTCGCTCCAGGGCAGGCCGAGGCGGCGCTGGTCCTCGCGTGACAGGTCACCGTTCATGTAGCGCTCGATGTAGCTGCGGTCGTGGGCCAGGGCGAGGATGTCGTTGGGGCAGATGTCCGGGCGCAGCAGGGCTTGGTCGGTGGTCAGCCCGCTGTCGATCAAGTGGTCGTGCAGCAGGCGGAACTTGTCCATGGGGAAGCGGTGTTCGGCAGGGAACTCCGGGCTGTAGTCTTCGTGGTAGATCAGCGGCAACGGCATGGGTGGGGTCGCAATCGGGGCCAGTGCTGATCTTGCCATGGCTGGAGACTGCTGTGGGAGAACCTGCCAGGCATCAATCTCCTGGCCAGCACCGGCCTTTGTAGGAGCGGCCTCGCGTCGCGAAAGGGCTGCGCAGCAGCCCCGGGGTATCAGCGCAAATGCACAAATTGCCGGGCCTGCTACGCAGCCCTTTCGCGACGCAAGGCCGCTCCTACAGGGCGTGTATGCCACGAGGGGCGTTATTTCGTGGTACTGGCCAGCACCCGTTGCCAGTCCGGCTCGTTCAGGCGGCCGAGGATGCGTGTTTTGCCATTGCCATCCACCGAAACGAACAGCGCACTGGCATAGCCGCTCTCACGCTCACCCCCCGCAACTTTCTGCTGGCGGGCAAAATGGTCGATGCAGCCGTTGTGGGTCACCAGTACCAGGTTATGCCCCGGTCGTTTGTGTGCCAGCGCTTCGCTGGCGAACTGGCTGTCACAGCTTTCCAGCCAGCCCTCACTGGCCACCGCCTGGCCAAGGATGAAATGCGCGGTTTGCCGTGTGCGCAGTTTCGGGCTGCTGAGCATATCGGCGTTGTTAAGGCCCAACTGGTGCATCCCTTGGCCAACACGCCCGGCAGCCTGGCTGCCGGCCACCGTTATGCCGGTGGGGTCGTCCAGGCACGGGCCGGGGGCGCTGTCGCAGCGCTCGGCGTGGCGGATCATCACGATCACCGCACCGTCGGCCCAGTCCTGCAGCAGGCCGCTGTCACTCAATTGCCGTTCGTTGCCAAGGTCCACGATATGCGTCCTCGTCGCCAGCCAGGTGCTCAACGCCGCCACGACCATGCACAGGCCAAGGGCGGCACCGAGGGCTTTGCGGGTCAGGCGTCGCTTGCGCCGGGCGTGGATGGTAGGGTGTCCAAGGGTGTTGCTCGATAGCATGCGTTGCTCCGTTGGCATGGTCGCGGCTGGCGCGGCGGTGTTGGCTGGCATCCTGCCAACTGGCCTGTCGGGCGGCGGTGAAGGGCGTGTGAAAATTGCATTCGGGCGCGCCGGTTGGGTGAAACCTGCACCCGCGCCTACGCTGTAAACTGCAAGACGGTAAAACCGGAGCACGCCCGATGACCCCTATCCTGCAACTGGAAAGCGCGCGGCTGGTACTGCGCCAATGGCACGACGACGACCTGCGCGAGTTCGCCGCCCTGTGTGCCGACCCGCAGGTGATGCGCTACTTCCCGGCGCCGCTGACACGCCTGGAGGCAGCCGCGCTGATCGGCCGCGTGCGCGGGCATTTCAATGAGTACGGCTTTGGTCTGTGGGCTCTGGAGCGCAAGGACAGTGGTGCCTTCATCGGCATGACCGGGTTGCTGCACGTGGGCTTCGATGCCGATTTTGCGCCGGCGGTGGAGATCGGCTGGCGCCTGGCACGCCGCCACTGGGGCCTGGGTTTCGCCAGCGAGGCGGCGTGGACATGCCTGCGCTGTGCTTTCGCCCAATTGCGCCTGGAGGAAGTGGTGTCGTTCACTAGCGAGAGCAACCTGCCCTCGCAGAAGGTCATGCAGGCCATCGGTATGCAGCAGGACCTGAATGGCAGTTTCGAACACCCGCGCCTGCCCGTGGGCCATCCGCTGCGCCCGCATGTGCTGTACCGCATCGACCGCGCTCACTGGGAGCGTACCCTGCGCGCCTGAATGCATGGCAATGCCCGGCGCGAATGACAAACCCTGTATCATTTCCCTAATGGAGGGCGCTTGCCGCAAGATGTTCAGCGCCTATGAGATCGAGCGCCGCCTGGGCGGCGCATCGCGAGCAAGACTCGCTCCTACGGAGAACCCCCGATGAGTCATGTGTTGGACGACCTGGTCGACCTGTTGAGCCTCGAGTCCATCGAGGAGAACCTGTTCCGTGGACGCAGCCAGGACCTGGGCTTTCGCCAGCTTTACGGCGGGCAGGTACTGGGCCAATCGTTGTCGGCGGCCAGCCAGACGGTCGAGGATGCACGCCATGTGCATTCGTTGCACGGCTACTTCCTGCGCCCTGGCGATGCCAGCCTGCCGGTGGTGTATTCGGTGGACCGCGTGCGCGATGGTGGCAGCTTCAGCACCCGGCGGGTGACGGCTATTCAGAAGGGCCAGCCAATCTTCACCTGCAGCGCCTCGTTCCAGTACGACGAGGAAGGCTTCGAGCACCAGGCGCAGATGCCCGATGTGGTCGGCCCGGAGAACCTGCCCACTGAAGTCGAGCTGGCCCGGGCCATGGCTGACCAGTTGCCCGAGCGCATTCGCGACAAGGTGCTGTGCGCCAAGCCGATCGAGATTCGCCCGGTCACCGAGCGCGACCCATTCAACCCCCAGGCTGGCGACCCGGTGAAGTACGCCTGGTTCCGCGCCGACGGCAACCTGCCTGATATCCCCGCCCTGCACAAATACCTGCTGGCCTACGCCTCGGACTTCGGCCTGCTGACCACTTCGTTGCTGCCCCATGGCAAATCGGTGTGGCAGCGTGACATGCAGATCGCCAGCCTCGACCATTCGCTGTGGTTCCATGGCAACCTGCGTGCCGACGAGTGGCTGCTGTATGCCACCGACAGCCCCTGGGCGGGCAATGCCCGTGGCTTCTGCCGCGGCAGCATTTTCAACCAGGCCGGGCAACTGGTGGCGTCGTCGTGCCAGGAAGGCCTGATTCGCCACCGCAAGGACTGGGCATGAGCCTGGGCGAGGTGCGCAACTGGGTGTTCGACATGGACGGCACCCTGACCGTGGCCGTGCACGATTTTGCCGCCATCCGCGTAGCGCTGGATATCCCGGCCGAGCACGACATCCTCACCCACCTGGCAGCCTTGCCGGCGGACGAGGCGGCGGCCAAGCATGCCTGGCTGCTGGAGCACGAGCGTGACCTGGCGATTGCCTCCACGGCGGCCACCGGGGCGGTGGAACTGGTGCGCGAACTGGCCCAGCGTGGTTGCCGGCTGGGCATTCTGACCCGCAATGCCCGTGAGTTGGCGCATGTGACGCTGGAGGCCATCGGCCTGGCGGACTGCTTCCCGGTGGAGCACATTCTGGGGCGTGACGAAGCGGCGCCCAAGCCAAGCCCGGATGGGCTGCTGAAGATTGCCAATGCCTGGGGTGTGACACCGGGTGAGCTGGTGATGGTGGGGGATTACCGGTTTGATTTGGACTGTGGGCGTGCCGCAGGGGCGCGCACGGTGCTGGTGAACCTGCCGGACAATCCGTGGCCGGAACTGGTGGATTGGCATGCGGCCGATTGCCGGGCATTGAAGGTGATGCTGGGCTGAGTTTTTGTGTCGCCTGTGCGGGCCTCTTCGCGGGTAAACCCGCTCCCACAGGGACCGCGCCGAGCTCAAGTCCAGCACTCAACCTGTGGGAGCGGGTTCACCCGCGAAGAGGCCGGACCTGTCTATGCTGAACCCCAATCTATTCCCTGAACGGAGACCTACCCATGACCAGCAAGGCCATCTACGTAAAACCCGGCGGCGGCTACGACAAGGTCGAGGTCGGTACCAGCGAGGCTCTCGCACCCCAGGCCGGTGAAATCACCGTGCGCCTGCACGCCAGCTCTCTCAACTACCACGATTTCGCCGTTGTCAGCGGCATGTGGGGCCCGAGCGAGCGGCGCATCCCCATGGCCGATGGCGCTGGCGAAGTGGTCGCGGTGGGTAGCGGCGTCACCGAGTTCCAGGTCGGTGACAATGTGGTCAGTACCTTCTTCCCCGACTGGCTCGACGGCCAGGCAAATGTGGAAGGCTTCGCCAAGGTGCCCGGCGACGGTATCGATGGTTACGCCCGTGAACAGGTCACTGCTCGTGCCAGTGCCTTCACCTTGGCGCCCAAGGGCTTCAGCCATGCCGAAGCTTCCACTCTGACCACGGCCGGTCTCACGGCCTGGCGCGCGCTGATGTGCGACGACCACCTCAAACCCGGCGATACGGTGCTGGTGCAGGGCACCGGCGGTGTATCGATCTTCGCCCTGCAGTTTGCCAAGCTGGCCGGCGCGACGGTGATCGCTACCTCGTCCAGCGACGCCAAGCTGGAGCGCCTGAAGGCCCTGGGTGCCGACCACCTGATCAACTACAAGAGCACTCCGGCGTGGGGTGAGAAAGTGCGCGAGCTGACCGGCAACCGCGGCGTCGACCATGTGATCGAAGTGGGTGGCCCGGCGACGCTGGAGCAATCGATGATCGCCGCGCGCATTGGTGGGCATGTGTCGTTGATCGGCATCCTCACCGGCGTGGCCGGGCAGTTGCCGCTGGTGCAGGCGCTGGTGCGGCAGATACGCCTGCAAGGCGTGCTGGTGGGCAGCCGCGCCCAGCAGCAGGCGATGGTGCGGGCGATCGATGCCAACGGCCTGCGGCCGGTGGTGGACAAGCATTTCGAGCTGGAGCAGATCGTCGAGGCGTTCCGTTATCAGGAGAGCAACCGGCATTTCGGCAAGATCTGCCTGACCTGGTAATGGCTGGGGGCCGCGTAGCGGTCCCTAGTCCGGCAACAACCGGTCGCGGCTATTGGACAGGTGCAGGCACACCGCCGCCCGCGCCGCGTCCGGGTCCTGCCGGCGGATGGCATTGAGGATCGCATCATGCTCGAGGTTGGCCAGGTACGCCTGCCGCGCCAGCTTCGCCCCGCTGCGTTCGGCCAGAGCCATGCGGTTGCGCGGTATCAGGCCGTTGCCCAGCTGCAACAGCATTTCAGTGAAGTACAGGTTGCCAGTGGCCTCGGCAATCAGCAGGTGAAAGCGCCGGTCGGCCTCGATACAGCTGTCGCCGGCGGCGGCCAGGTCCTGGTAGTCATCCAGCGCCTGGCGCATGCGCCTCAGGTGCCCCTCGTCACGGCGTAGCGCGGCCAAGGCGGCGGCCTGGCCTTCGAGGCCGATGCGCAGCTCCAGCAGGTCGCGCACATTCGCCGCGCTTTCCGCAGCGATGCGCAGGCCGGCCTGGGCCTGGCGCTCCATCACGAACGTACCGATACCGTGGCGTGGCTCAACCAGCCCCGAGGCCTGCAATTTCGACAGGGCCTCGCGGACCACGGTGCGGCTGACCCCATGCTCGCGCACCAGGCTGTTTTCCGAGGGCAACTTGTCGCCTGGCTTGAAGGTACCCAGCAAGATCTGTTGGGTCAGGCTGGAGACCAGGTCATGGGCACGGCTGTGGCCGCGTTTGTGGGCTTGTTCGGTGGCCATGGTGTGATCCGATTGTTGTTGTGCTTGTACGACAAGTTAATCGATATAAATATTTTTTGCCGATTTTTCCGGTGGTCAAGTCAGCGAGTAGTTTGTCTATTTTTGCAAGATGGACGCATATAGGCTTTGAGGTAGCTTGTATTTTGTGATTTTACCGATGTTGCTGATCTTGTCGTACAACTGCGCTGCGCATATGCTCCTCCCCACTGCCATGTCAGACAACCTCGACCCGCACAAAAACAATTAGTGGGAGATCCGCAAGTGAACGATACCCTCGCTCCGTCTGCCCGGAATGAAGGCGACGCCCTGGCCAGCGCCGTGGCCAAGGTCAAGCGCCACGTCCTGCCGCTGTTCGTCATCATGTTCATCGTCAACTACCTGGACCGCGTCAACATCGGCTTCGTCCGCCCCCATCTGGAAAGCGATCTGGGCATCAGCGCCGCGGCCTATGGCTTTGGCGCCGGCCTGTTCTTCATCGGCTACGCGCTGTTCGAAGTGCCCTCGAACATGCTGCTGCAGAAGGTCGGCGCACGGTTGTGGCTGACCCGCATCACGTTCACCTGGGGCCTGGTGGCCACGGCCATGGCCTTCGTGCAGAACGAAACCCAGTTCTACGTGCTGCGCTTTCTGCTGGGCGTTGCCGAAGCGGGCTTCTTCCCCGGTGTGATCTACTACTTCACCCGCTGGTTGCCGGCCGCCGAGCGTGGCAAGGCGATTGCCATCTTCCTCAGCGGCTCGGCATTGGCCTCGCTGATTTCCGGGCCATTGGCCGGTGCGCTGATGCAGATCCAGGGCTTGGGCATGCATGGCTGGCAATGGATGCTGTTCATCGAAGGCATGGCCTCGGTGACGCTGTGCTTCTTCGTGTTCTTCTGGCTCGACTCCAGGCCGCAGGACGCCAAGTGGCTGAGCCAGGCCGAGCAGGAAGCACTGGTGGGCGCCATCGATCGCGAGCAACTTGAGCGCGAAGCGGTCGGCGCGGTCAGGCCATCGGCCTGGAGCCTGCTCAAGGACCGCCAGATCCTGCTGTTCTGCCTGATCTACTTCTGCATCCAGCTGACCATCTACGCCGCCACCTTCTGGCTGCCGAGCATCATCAAGCGCATGGGTGACCTCAGCGACCTGCAGGTCGGCTTCTTCAACTCGATCCCGTGGCTGATCTCGATCCTGGCCATGTATGCCTTCGCCGCCGGCTCGGCGCGCTGGAAGTTCCAGCAGGCCTGGGTCGCAGGTGCGCTGGTGATCGCTGCCATCGGCATGTTCATGTCCACCACGGGTGGGCCGGTGTTCGCCTTTGTCGCGGTGTGCTTCGCGGCCATCGGTTTCAAGTCGGCATCGTCGCTGTTCTGGCCGATCCCGCAGGGCTACCTGGATGCCCGCATCGCCGCAGCTGTGATCGCGTTGATCAACTCGGTCGGTAACCTCGGCGGCTTCGTCGCCCCCACCACCTTCGGCCTGCTGGAGCAGCAGACCGGTTCGATCCAGGGCGGCCTGTACGGCCTGGCGGTGACCTCGGTGCTGGCAGCCATTGCCATCTTCTTCGTACGCACTCGCCCAAAGGGCGCCCCTTCCGATGACCTCAAGGCCCCTTCGGCCCTGGGTCAGAGCCATTGATGACTGCGAGACAACAACCATGAACATGCAGACCCTTCACACCAGCACCCCCGTGGTCACTGATCTGCGCGTGATCCCCGTCGCCGGGCACGACAGCATGCTGCTCAACCTTAGTGGTGCCCATGGCCCGTTCTTCACCCGTAACGTGGTGGTGCTGCGTGACAGCGCCGGCAATACCGGGTTGGGCGAGGTGCCGGGCGGCGAGAAGATCCGCCAGACACTGGAGGACGCCCGCAGCCTGGTGGTCGGCCAGCCGATCGGCCATTATCAGCGCGTGCTCAATGCCATGCGCCAGACCTTCGCCAACCGTGACTCGGCTGGTCGCGGCCTGCAGACCTTCGACCTGCGCATCACCGTGCATGCGGTGACGGCCATCGAGTCGGCGCTGCTCGACCTGCTCGGCCAGCACCTGAACGTGCCGATGGCGGCGCTGCTGGGCGAGGGGCAGCAGCGCGAGGCGGTGAAGATGCTCGGTTACCTGTTCTACATCGGCGACCGCCAGCAGACCGACCTGGCATACCGCAGCGAAGCCGATGCCGAGGACGACTGGTTCCGCCTGCGCCACGAAAAGGCCCTGACCCCGGACGCGGTGGTGCGTCTGGCCGAGGCCGCCAAGGCGCGCTATGGCTTCAGCGACTTCAAGCTCAAGGGCGGGGTGTTGCGCGGCGAGGAGGAGATGGAAGCGGTAACGGCGCTGGCCGAGCGCTTCCCCGAAGCCCGCATCACCCTCGACCCGAATGGTGCCTGGTCATTGAAGGAGGCCATTGCCCTGTGCCGCGACAAGCACGATGTGCTGGCCTATGCCGAAGACCCGTGCGGTGCCGAGAACGGCTACTCGGGCCGTGAGGTGATGGCCGAGTTCCGCCGCGCCACCGGCCTGCCCACCGCCACCAACATGATCGCTACCGACTGGCGGCAGATGGGCCATGCGATCCAGTTGCAATCGGTGGACATCCCGCTGGCCGACCCGCACTTCTGGACCTTGCAGGGTTCGGTACGGGTGGCGCAGATGTGCAACGACTGGGGGCTGACCTGGGGTTCGCATTCCAACAACCACTTCGATATCTCGCTGGCAATGTTCACCCAGGTGGCGGCTGCGGCGCCGGGGGAAATCACTGCGATCGACACCCACTGGATCTGGCAGGACGGCCAACGCCTGACCCGCGAACCACTGCGCATCGTCGACGGGCATGTGCACGTGCCGGCGCGGCCGGGGCTTGGGGTGGAGCTGGATGAAGACCAGTTGGCCAAGGCGCATGAGTGCTACCGCAACATGGGGTTGGGCGCGCGGGATGACAGCGTGGCAATGCAGTTCCTGATTCCGGGGTGGAGCTTCGATAACAAGCGGCCTTGCCTGGTGCGTTGAGGCTGCTGGCCTCTTCGCGGGCTTGCCCGCTCCCACAGGTACACCACAGGTTTGAGGGGCGTGGAGTACCTGTGGGAGCGGGCGAGCCCGCGAAAGGGCCAGTACAGCCAAAACACACCCAAATGAAAAACAAAAGCTCCAGACGGCCTGGTGACGGGATCGGGTATGCCATTCGCAACTTCTGACGTTAATGGGGATGCCCTGTCGTGATCGAACAGTTCCGGGGCGTTCTCGTGTAATTTCCCACAGCCCTGCGGGGCTTAAATGAAGCCCGACCTGCGCTGGCACGTTGCTCTGTGACGCGTGCCAAATATCAACAACAGAGCGCGAGTAACGTGTCGACTTATTGATTTCAAAGGAGATATTTTCGCCTACACCTGCCCGTCCATCCTTGTGTCAGTAAAAAGAGAACAACATCAATGAACACCGTGGGATCTGATGGCAACCTTGCACAAGGTTTCAAGCCACGTCACGTAACGATGCTGTCCATCGCCGGCATCATCGGCGCCGGACTTTTCGTCGGCTCTGGCCACGCCATCGCGGCAGCCGGGCCAGCTACCATAATTTCCTATTTCGTGGCCGGGACCTTGGTGGTACTGGTCATGCGCATGCTCGGCGAAATGGCCGTGGCACACCCGGACACCGGATCGTTTTCCACCTACGCCGAGCAGGCCATCGGCCGCTGGGCCGGCTACACCATCGGTTGGCTGTACTGGTGGTTCTGGGTACTGGTAATCCCGATCGAAGCGCTGGCCGCCGGGCATGTGCTGAACGCCTGGTTCCCGCAGGTGGACAGCTGGATATTCGCCCTGGCTTCGGTGCTGCTGCTGGCTGGTACCAACCTGTTCAGCGTGGCCAAGTACGGTGAGTTCGAGTTCTGGTTCGCCATTCTCAAGGTCACGGCCATTCTCGGTTTCATCGGCCTGGGTTTCGCCGCACTTATGGGCTGGCTGCCCAACCGCGAGGTCAGTGGCCTGAGCAGCTTGATGGCCGAGCACGGCGGCTTCGCGCCGAAGGGCTGGTCGGCCGTGGTTGGTGCGTTCATCACCGTGATGTTCAGCTTCATCGGCACCGAAGCGGTGACCATCGCCGCGTCCGAATCGAGCGACCCGTCGCGCAACATTGCCAAGGCCACTCGCTCGGTGATCTGGCGCATCAGTACCTTCTACATCCTGTCGATCTTCGTGATCATTTCGGTGGTGCCGTGGAACGACCCGCAGCTGGCGGTGGTGGGCTCCTACCAGCGTGCGCTGGAGATCATGAACATCCCCAACGCGGCCTTCATGGTCGACCTGGTGGTGCTAGTGGCAGTGACCAGCTGCATGAACTCTTCGATCTATATTGCCTCGCGGATGATGTACTCGCTGGCCAAGCGCGGTGACGCACCGGCCATGCTCAACAAGACCTCCAAGGTCGGTGTGCCACGCGCTGCGGTATTCGGCAGCACGCTGATCGGCGCGGCCATTGCCATCCTCAATTACTTCGCGCCGAAGGGTGTGTTCGAGTTCCTGCTGGCCAGCTCCGGTGCTATTGCCTTGCTGGTGTACATGGTCATCGCGATTTCGCAGCTGCGCATGCGTCGTCGCCTGGAGCGGGAAAACACCGAGCTGAAGTTCCGCATGTGGCTGTTCCCGTACCTGACCTGGGCGGTGATCCTGTTCATTGGCGGCGCACTGGCGGTCATGATGTTCACGCCTGAACACCGGGCAGAGGTGAGCTCGACATTGGGCCTGGCGATCGTGATTTCCTTCCTGGGGATCGTGACCACGCGGGGCAATGCGCAACCTGTGGGGGTGCGTTCGATGGGGTGATTGAGTTCACCTGGCGGTAGGGCAAAGGGCACCAGTGGATGGGTGCCCTTTGTTTTTTCAGCCTTTCATCATCTTGATGTATCTGATTGCCGCCGGCGCTTTCTCGAAGCGCCGGTGGATCAGGCTAAGCCACGAGCTGGCCTGGCAGTCGACAATACGCCGGTAGTGCACCTGCGGCAGGCTGATGCGCTGCACCACCGATTCCGGCACCACTGCGATGCCTTGGCCGAGTGACACCAGGGTGATCACCGCCACCAGGCTGCCCGGCTGAGGGCCGAGCCTCGGGACGAAACCACCTTGTGCTGCCACTTCCAGCGTGCCGGAGATCTGTTCGGGCAGGATGAAGGTTTCATTGGCCAGGCGCGAGGCCGGGATCTGCGGCACTTCATTTATCCGTGAGCTGGCGGGCAGGGCGAGGACGAAACCTTCCTGGTGCAAGGCGATAGCTTCGAGTTCCTCGGGCAGCTCCATCGGCGAGCGCACATAGGCAAGGTCAAGCAGGCCGTCGCGGACCATACCGGGCAGTTCGGCCATGGGCAGTTCGCGAATGTTCAGGCGTACGCCGGGGCAGGTTTCGCTGTAGCGGCTGACTTGCTGCTGGAGCGTGCCCGAGTACGCGGCCGAAGCCACATAGCCCAGTTCGATGCGCCCGCTTTCGCCTCGGGCGGCCCGTTGCGCGCCCAGTTGTGCAGCATCGAACTGGCGCACGGCATGTTCGGCCTCGATCAAAAGCGCCTGGCCCGCTGCGGTGAGGTTGACCTCGCGCTGGTTGCGCTCGAACAGGCGCACGCCCAGTTCGCGCTCCATGTCCTGGATCTGCCGGCTGAGCGTGGGCGGGGCGATGCCCAGCTGTTCGGCGGCACGGGTGAAATGACCGTGGCGGGCGACGCAGAGGAAGTAGCGGAAATGGCGGATTTCCATGGGTGTTACCTGCAGGGTAATGACGCAAGCCGCCGTGGCTAACAAGCCTGGGGGCTGTTGGCGTTATGGTGAGGCCAACACTACAAGGCTGGTGGCTTGGCGGCAAAGGCTGCCTGGGAATTGCAGGGGACCGCTTTGCAGTCCATCGCAGGTACAGGTATTGCGCAATCCTCGAAGGCGGTGCGGTCCCTGTAGGAGCTGGCTTGCCTGCGATGGGCTGCAGGGCAGCCCCGGCGATTTGACCAACCAGCCCTGCATCCGGAGCCTCACCATGCCCTCTGCGAGTTTCACCCTGCTCACCGCCTCCCTGGTCTGTGCCCTGATCATCCTCGACACCAACATCGTCGCGGTCAGCCTGCCCAGCATCGCCCGCGACCTGTCCGGCTCGTTTGCCGATATCGAATGGGTGGTCAGCGCCTACCTGCTGGCCTTTGCCGCCTGCCTGCTGCCCGCTGGCAGCCTGGCCGACCGCTTTGGTCGCCGCCGCATGCTGCTGCTCGGCCTGGCCCTGTTCGGCCTCGCCTCGCTGGCCTGTGGCGCGGCGCCCAACCTGCTGTTCCTCGACCTGGCCAGGGCAGCCAAGGGCGTTGGCGCGGCATTGCTGCTGACCTCGGCCCTGGCCGCGATCGGCAATCGCTTCCACCAACCCCAGGAACGCATGCGCGCCTGGGCCTTCTGGGGCGCCTGCATGGGCGCCACCATCACCTTTGCGCCGCTGCTGGGCGGGTTGATCGCCAGCACCCTTGGCTGGCGCTGGATCTTCTACATCAACCTGCCGTTGGTGGCAGTGCTCGCAGTGATGGTGCTGCGCAGTGTCGAAGAGTCCCGTGACAGCGCTGCGGCCCGGCTCGACCCATGGGGCAGCCTGACTTTCGCCGGCAGCCTGGGTTACCTGATCTGGGCAATGATCGATGCCAACCAGGTGGGCTGGGGCAGTGCGCAAACCCTGGGACGGCTGGTGATCAGCGCCTTCCTGTTCGGCCTGTTCGTCATGGTCGAGCGCAGCCAGGAACGGCCGATGATCGACCTGCGGCTGATGCGCAGCGGGCGCTTCGTTGGCGCCTTGCTGGGGATGTTTGCCTATGCTGCCTGCGCCCAGGTGATGATGACCCTGCTGCCACTGTACTTGCAGAACGGCCTGCAGCTGTCGGCCCTGGCCGCAGGGGCGGGCATGCTGCCGTTTGCCGTGGCCATGCTGCTGACGCCACGCCTGGGCATGCGTCTGGCTGCACACTTGAGCCCGGCGCAGGTATTCGCACTCGGCCTGGTTTTGGTCGGGGCGGGTAACCTGCTGTGTGCCTGGGCCACTCAGCAAGGCGGTTACGGTGCATTCGCCCTGGCAAGCCTGGTGCTGGGTGCCGGTGCCGGGCTGCTGAATGGCGATACGCAGAAGAACATCATGGCTTGCGTACCGCGTGAGCGTACCGGCATGGCTTCGGGGTTGAGTACAACCACGCGGTTCGGGGCGATCGTGCTGGCCATCGGTGGGTTGGGGGGTGTGCTGGCTGCACGTAGTGGGCAGTTGCTGTATGAGGCCATGGCTGCCGTGGCGCCTGGGCAATCGGGCCAGGTTTCCGCGATGGCTACCCGGGTTGCCGCGGGTGATTTGCAGGCGGCGTTGGCGTTGCTGGAGCCCAGGTTGCGGGAAACGGTGGCACCCTTGGCCCGCCAGGCGTTCATCGGGGGCTTCGAAGCCGTGTTGCAGGTCGCCGGTGTGGCGGCGCTGCTGTTCGCGATGCTGGTTGGCGTGTTGCTGAGCCGGCCGCTGCCGGCCGTGCCGGAAGTGTTGCTGGCTGAGAGGCAATCATGAAGCTGGCGGCGGGCATCACGACCTGGCGACTGGGGCGACCAGCGCTTGCTGTCACTCACGTGGTGGAAGCCGTGTTTGGGTTGAGAGACCAGTGAATAGCAAACCGGCGCAGGGGGTATCTTTGGGAAACGCCCTATGCGGAAAAGCCTGATTCTGACTTTGTGGGCTCGCACAACCCAAAATCCAGGCACAAAAAAAGACGCCCGAGGGCGTCTTCTTCTTTGGAATTTGGTGGAGCCGGGGGGATTTGAACCCCCGTCCGCCAGTACTCCGCTGTCGGTACTACATGCTTAGCCGTGTCTACTGAGTTAATCCGCAGCCGCCCGACGGGCAGGGTGCTTTGGACGAGTTGGGTAAGTTTTAGTCGCTTTGCCCCCAACGTGCTACACGACGATCCTGTTCTGTATGACAATCATTTCGGGTTTACAGGCATCCCCTGATGATTGCTGGAGCCGAAGCTACCAGAAGGTCGGGCTCGGCTGCTTACGCAGCGAGAGCGTACTCCGCCTCGAAGTTTTCGTCATTGGCAACTATAGAAAGTTGCAACAGTGGATTTACGAGTTCTGTTACCAACTCGGCATGCACCTAGAGTTTCGCTACCGGCGTCGAATCCTGATCGGCCCCACACTAGCTCTAAGCTAACGCACCTTACGGTACGTGAGGCGGAGTATACGCCATTGCGCGGGCGACGTCGACAGCCAGTCCGGTCGCCCGCTTTTGGGCTCACGCGCCGCTACCGCCGCCGCTGGTGCCGCTGCCTTTCTCCGTTTTTTCCAACCGCTCCAGGACTTTACTGGTGATGGCGATGCATTCCTTGGTGTCCCCCGATGCCTGGGCAGCCTTGGCTTTGTCGACGTGCTCGGTGATGGCCTTGTCCAGGCCTTCGGAGGTAGCGCCGGCGGTGGCCATGCTGTCGTCGATCTTTTGCAGGTTGGCGGTGCAGAGGTCTTCGGCGGCGAATACCGGCGAAGCCAGCAGGGTGGCGGCCGCGAACAGGGCCGAAAGCGCGGTACCTTTCATGGGAGTCTCCTTCTGGGCCTCTGGAAGGTGGGCCTGTAAGGATGGACTGCGGGGGATTGGCGGGGGTTCAATCGGGATGGCACCGGCTTTGCCGGTGTTCGCGGCTGAAGCCGCTCCTACAGGTACAGCGTGGGCCCAAAGCCGGCGCGGTACCTGTGGGAGCGGGCGTGCCCGCGAAGCAGGCTGCGCGGTGTATGGCACCGGCTGCGCCGGTGTTCGCGGGCATGCCCGCTCCTACAGGGATTGCGGCAGCTATCAGGTTTTGTGTTAAACGGTCATATGCTACGCGGCCGGGTGACGCGGTCTACCAGGTAGACCAGCCCGTGGTAGTCGATGCCGCTATGGCTGGACAGGCCGATCTCGCAGGTGCGGCTGGTGGAGATGCCTTCGCTGCAATATTGCACCGCATCCTTCAGGCTGCGCAGCGAGTGGGCGTTGAGCTCGGGGGTGGTGAAGCCTTTGTCACCGGCAAAGCCGCAGCAGTGTATGCCCTCCGGGATCACCACCTGTTTGCTGCAACGCCGCGCCAGGTCGATCAGCGCCTGGCTTTCGCCCAGGTGCTGGGTGCTGCAGGTCACATGCACGGCCACTGGTTCGTCCTGGGGGGTGAACTCCAGGCGCTCGAGCAGGTGGGTGCGGATGAAGCGCACCGGGTCGTACAGGTCCAGCCGGGTGTCGTTCAGGTCCTGCACCAGGCGCAGAGTGCAGGGGCTGGTGTCGCAGTAGATCGGGTCGAGGCCGCCGCGGCTTGCGTGCAGCAGGGCGGCAATCAGTTCCTGGCGTTTGTGCTCGGCCTGCTCGGGGTAGCCCTTGGAGGCAAACGGCTGGCCGCAGCACAGGCTGTCGGCATTGTCGGGGAATACCACCTGGTAACCGGCCTTTTCCAGCAGGGCGCGGGTCTTGTCCAGCAGCGAACTCTGCTCGCGGTCGGCATAGGCCGGGCCCATCACCCGCGAGACGCAGGCAGCCAGGTACACCACGCGAGGGCGGGCGTCGTTGCTGGCCGGGCCAAAGTCCAGTGGGCGCAGTGGTTGTGGCATCGCCGGGGTCCACTTTGGCAGGCGGCCTTTGCTGGCTTTGTTCAGCGAAGCGCTCAGGCGGCCCAGGCGTGGGGCGCCGAGCAGCTTGCGTGCGGTATTGGCGGCGGTCAGGGTCAGGCGCGCGCCGCCCAGGGCGGTGTGGAAGTGTTCGGCTAGCCAGTCGGCGGTTTTTTCGTGTTCGGCGGCCTGGCTGCGCAGTTTCTTCACCAGTTCGCCGGTGTTGATGCCAACCGGGCAGCGCTGGGCGCACAGGCCGGTGGCGGCGCAGGTGTCGATGCCCTGGTACTGGTAGGTCTGGCGCAATTCCCGGGTGTCGATGCCGGCGCGCTGTTTGGCCTGGATGTCACGCCACATGACGATGCGCTGACGTGGGCTGAGGGTCAGGCCTTTGGAAGGGCACACCGGTTCGCAGAAGCCGCACTCGATGCACTTGTCGACGATCTCGTCGGCAGCGGGCAGCGGCTTGAGGTTTTTCAGGTGGATGTCCGGGTCTTCACTGAGCACCACGTCGGGGTTGAGGATACCGTTGGGGTCGAGCAGGCGCTTGAGCTTCCACATCAGTTGATAGGCGTCGTGGCCCCATTCCAGCTCCACAAACGGTGCCATGTTGCGCCCGGTGCCGTGCTCGGCCTTGAGCGAGCCGCCGAACTCCACCGCCACCAGTTGCGCCACATCGTCCATGAAGGCCTGGTAGCGGGCGACTTCCTCGGCGCTGTTGAAACCCTGGGTGAAGACGAAGTGCAGGTTGCCTTCCAGGGCGTGGCCGAAAATGATCGCTTCATCGTAGCGATGCTTGTCGAACAGCTGGATCAGGCGGTTGACGCCTTCGGCCAGTTGCTCGATGGGGAAGGTGACGTCTTCGATGATGACGGTGGTGCCGGTCTGGCGTACGGCGCCGACGGCGGGGAAGGTGTCCTTGCGGATCTTCCACAGCTGGTTGTACACGGCGGGGTCTTCGCTGAAGTCCACCTGCTGTTCCAGTGGGAAGTCGGCGATCGAGGCCATCACCTGTTGCAGCTGTTCATGCAGCAGGCTCTGGCTGGCGGCACGGGACTCGATCAGCAGGGCGCAGGCGTTGTCCGACAGGCCTTTTACCCACAGAGGCATGCCGGGCATGTTCTGCACCGAGCGAAGGCTGCGGCGGTCGAGCAGTTCAACGGCCGAGACCGGCTGGCGCTTGAGAACGGTCACCGCGCGGCAGCAGCTTTCCACGCTGGGGAAAACCAGCAGTGCGCTGGCCTTGTGCGGGTGGTCGGGCACGGTGTCGTAGGTGACGGCACTGATGAAGCCCAAGGTGCCTTCGGAGCCGACCAACAGGTGCTGCAGGATATCCAGCGGTTGGTCGTAGTCCACCAATGCGTTCAGCGATAGGCCAGTGGTGTTCTTCAGCCGGTATTTGTGCCGGATGCGCTCGGCGAGTGCAGTGTTGGCGCGGGTCTCGCGGCCCAGG
This sequence comes from Pseudomonas sp. M2(2023), assembly GCF_030263955.1. Taxonomy (NCBI): domain Bacteria; kingdom Pseudomonadati; phylum Pseudomonadota; class Gammaproteobacteria; order Pseudomonadales; family Pseudomonadaceae; genus Pseudomonas; species Pseudomonas sp. M2(2023). Next base: position 4,875,405 of record NZ_CP127114.1, on the reverse strand, counting down.
CGGGCCAGTGCTTCCAGCAGGCCGGCGTGGCTGGCCTCGAACGCGGCGACGCTGGCCGGGTCTTCGCTGTCCAGGCGCGTGCCGTCGGCCAGCACCAGGCGCAGGCCGGCCAGGGTGTGGTAGGTGTTCTGCGCGGTGCCGCAGCACATGCCGCTGGCGTTGTTGGCGACGATGCCGCCAATCTTGCAGGCGTTGATCGACGCCGGGTCGGGGCCGATCTTGCGCCCGAAGGGAGCCAGCCAGGCATTGGCCTGGGCGCCGATGACGCCGGGCTGCAAGCGGATCTGCTCGCCTTGGCCGCGGATTTCGCGGCCGTTCCAGTTATCGCCCAGCACGATCAGCACCGAGTCACTGATGGCCTGGCCGGACAGGCTGGTGCCGGCGGCGCGGAAGGTGACCGGCACCCGCTCGCGCTGGGCCAGTTTGATCAGGCCGACCACTTCGTCTTCTGACTCGACGCGCACCACCAGCTTGGGGATCAGCCGGTAGAAGCTGGCATCGGTGCCGAAGGCCAGGGTGGAGGTGGGGTCGTCGAAGCGGCGTTCGGCGGGGATCAGGCGCTCGGCATCACGCAGGAACGCGGCGGGCAGGCTCATGCAGTCTCCTCGCGGGGCCGTGGCGTCTGTGCGCCACATGCCCCGGGTCAATCAGGCGGTCGTTCTTGCGGGCGGTCAGGCGCCCAGTTCGCGTACCAGCGAGTCGCGGGTGATCTCGCTGATCGACTTGGCGCCGGTCAGCACCATCGCTACGCGCATTTCCTTTTCGAACAGCTCCAGCAGGTTTTTCACCCCGGCCTGGCCGTGCACGGCAAGGGCGTAGAGGAAGGCGCGACCGATCAGTACGGTATCGGCGCCCAGGGCGATCATGCGCACCACGTCGAGGCCGCTGCGGATGCCGGAATCGGCGAGGATCTTCAGGTCACCTTTGACCGCATCGGCAATTGCCGGCAGGGCGCGGGCGCTGGACAGCACGCCGTCGAGCTGGCGGCCGCCGTGGTTGGACACGACGATGCCGTCGGCACCGAACCTGACCGCATCGCGGGCGTCATCGGCATCGAGAATGCCTTTGATGATCATCGGGCCGTCCCAGAACTCGCGGATCCACTCCAGGTCTTTCCAGGAGATCGACGGGTCGAAGTTGTTGGCCAGCCAGCCGATGTAGTCGGCAAGGCCGGTGGGGTTGCCACGGTAGGTGGAAATGTTGCCCAGGTCGTGTGGGCGCCCCATCACGCCGACATCCCATGCCCACTCGGGGTGGGTCATGGCTTGTAGCACGCGGCGCAGCGGGCCGTTCTTGCCGCTCATGCCAGAATGGGCGTCGCGGTAGCGGGCGCCGGGTGTCGGCATGTCGACAGTGAACACCAGGGTCTTGACCCCGGCGGCCTTGGCCCGCTCCAGGGCGTTGCGCATGAAGCCGCGGTCCTTGAGAACGTACAGCTGGAACCACATCGGCCGGTCGATGGCCGGGGCCACTTCTTCGATCGGGCACACCGACACCGTGGACATGGTGAACGGAATGCCGTGGGCCGCCGCCGCACGTGCCGCCTGCACTTCACCACGGCGGGCGTACATGCCGGTGAGGCCGACCGGGGCCAGGGCCACCGGCATGCTCAGGGTTTCGTCGAACAGCTTGGTCTGCAGGCTGAGCTCGGACATGTTCTTCAGCACGCGCTGACGCAGGGCAATGCTGGCCAGGTCCGAGACGTTGTGGCGCAGGGTGTGCTCGGCGTAGGCGCCGCCGTCGGCATAGTGGAACAGGAAGGGAGGCAGCTTGCGTTGGGCCGCGGCGCGATAGTCGGTAGAGGCAGAAATGATCATGGATTCTCGCAGCGTTGCGTGTGGGGATTGCCGGGCGCGCGATGGCGCCCGGCCCCTTTCACTTTAGTGATGAACCAGCATGCCGGTCAGCCAATAGGCCTGGATCAGGGTGATCAGGCCGACGATGGTGGCGAAGAACAGGCTGTGCTTGACGGTAAAGCGGAACAGGTCGGATTCCTTGCCAACCAGGCCGGTGGCGGCGCAAGCCACGGCGATCGACTGCGGCGAGATCATCTTGCCGGTCACGCCGCCGCTGGTGTTGGCCGCTACCAGCAGAGTGTCGTTGACCCCGATCTGGTGCGCGGTGGTGGCCTGCAACGAGCTGAACAGGGCGTTGGACGAGGTGTCGGAACCGGTCAGGAACACACCCAGCCAGCCGAGGAACGGCGAGAAGAACGGGAACGCGGCACCGGTACCGGCCAGCACCAGGGCCATGGTCGAGGACATGCCCGAGTAGTTGGTGACGAAGGCGAAGGCCAGCACCATGCCGATCGATAGGATTGGCCAGCGCAGCTCCCAGAAGGTTTCCTTGAAAGTGGTCAGACCAGTTTTGAAGTTGATCTTCAGCACGGCCATGGAGATCAGCGCCGAGAGGAAGATCGCGGTGCCGGTGGCAGAGATCGGGTCGAGCTTGAACACCGCTGGCATGGCGGTTGGCGCGGCGACGATCGGTGCGGACTTGATCACCAGTTGGTCGAGGTGCGGGATAGCGAAGTTGAACACGAAGTTGTACATCGCGCCGCCCGGGGCGAAGGCCGCCTTGAACGGTTTCAGGGTCCAGATGGTGACCAGCACAGTGAGGATCAGGAACGGCGACCAGGCTTTGAAGATCTCGCCAAAGCTGTAGGGGCTTGGTTGGCTGCCGCTTGGCTGGACCACGGCGGCACCGACGCTGCCCTTGGCTTCGGCGAACGAACGCTTTGGCTGCCAGACTTTCAGGAACAGGGTCAGGGCGATCAGGCTGGCCAGGGCCGAGGTGATGTCCGGAAGCTCCGGGCCGATGAAGTTCGAGGTGAAGTACTGGGTGACGGCGAAGCTCAAGCCGGCGACCAGGGCGGCAGGCCAGGTTTCCTTCACGCCACGCAGGCCGTCCATCATGAATACCAGCCAGAACGGTACGAACAGCGACAGCAGCGGCAGCTGGCGACCGGTCATGGCGCCAATGTGGAAGGCGTCGATGCCGGTAACCTGGCCGGCCACGATGATCGGGATGCCCAGGGCGCCAAAGGCCACTGGCGCGGTGTTGGCGATCAGGCACAGGCCGGCGGCGTACAGCGGGTTGAAGCCCAGGCCCACCAGCAGCGCGGCAGTGATTGCCACCGGTGCACCAAAGCCCGCCGCACCTTCCAGGAAGGCACCGAAGCAGAAACCGATCAGCAGCACTTGCAGGCGCTGGTCGTCGGTAATCGACAGCACCGAGCTGCGGATCACTTCGAACTGGCCGCTCTTGACCGTGAGTTTGTACAGGAACACCGCGGCAACGATGATCCAGGCAATCGGCCAGAGGCCGTAGAGGAAGCCATAACCTGCAGCGGCGAATGCCATGTCGACAGGCATCTGGAAGGCGAAGATCGCCACCAGGATCGACAATGCGAGGGTGATGCTGCCGGCCACGTGGCCTTTGAGGCGGAACACCGCGAGGGCAAGGAAGAAGAAGACGATGGGGATGACCGCCGCCAGTGCGGACAGGCCAAGACTACCAAGCGGACTATAGATTTGTTGCCAGGTTTGCATATGGGGTGGCCCCTAATTGTTGTTGGTCAGGCACTGGCATTGGATAATTGGTAAGACCAATTTACAATGGCTGGGCGCTAGGTTAAAAGCGTCTTCGTGGGTGTGTCAATTTGTCCCGTGCAAAACTTTGGTCGTGTGCCGATGAGTGGGCATCTGATGGGCGGGGAAAATCGTCGGCTGGTGGGTGTTTGCAAGGCCCGGATCGGCGAGAATAGGCGCCCCCTGAAATCTGCCGGGGGTTTGTGGAGAGCATGTGATGGTTTTTGATCAGGTCCGCCAACGGCGCCTGTCCGACGACATCGTCGATCGGTTGGAAGGGATGATTCTGGAAGGTACGCTGACGTCTGGTCAGCGGCTGCCGGCCGAGCGCGTCCTTGCCGAGCAGTTCGGCGTGTCCCGCCCATCACTGCGTGAGGCGATCCAGAAGCTGGTGGCCAAGGGGCTGCTGGTCAGCCGCCAGGGTGGGGGCAATTTTGTCGCCGAGTCTCTGGGGTCCACTTTCAGCGACCCATTGCTGCAACTGCTTGAACACAGTGCCGAGGCGCAGCGTGACCTGCTCGAATTCCGCCATACCCTGGAGGCGTCCTGCGCCTACTACGCGGCCCAGCGCGCCACCCAGCCGGACCGGGCACGCCTCAAGGCGGCCTTCGATGCGCTGCAGGACTGTTATGCCAGGGCCGACGAAGTGACTCGGGCGGAGGAAGGCGCGGCCGATGCGCGCTTCCACCTGGCGATTGCCGAGGCTAGCCATAATGCCGTGTTGCTGCACACCATTCGGGGCTTGTTCGACCTGCTCAAGCGCAACGTGGTGACCAACATCGGCGGCATGTACCAGCAACGGACCGAGACTCGGGACATGCTGATCAGCCAGCACCGGGAGCTGTACCTGGCGATAGTCGAGGGCAGGGCGGAGGATGCGCGGGAAGTGTCCAGCCGGCACATTCTGTATGTGCAGGAGGTACTGGAAGAGGCGCATGAAGAAGCGCAGCGAGTGGCGCGGGCGGAGCGGCGTAGCGGGCGTTGAGATTTGTACTGGCAGTGCTGGCCTCTTCGCGGGTAAACCCGCTCCCACAGAGACCGCACCGAATCTGAACTCAGTGTGAATCCTGTGGGAGCGGGTTTACCCGCGAAGAGGCCGGAGCAGGCTGAAGAAGAGGTATTACTCTTCCTTGCCCTTGTTCCGCACAGCCCGCTGCAGCTCGCGGTTGGAATCGCGCTCGCGCATGGTGTCGCGCTTGTCGAATTCCTTCTTGCCCTTGCCCAGTGCGATTTCGCACTTGATCAGGTGCTTGCTCCAGTACAGCGCCAGGGCCACGCAGGTGTAGCCTTTTTGCGCCACGGCCGCTTCCAGGCGCTCGAGTTCGCGCTTGTTCAGCAGCAGCTTGCGAGTGCGGATGGGGTCGGCGATGACGTGGGTGCTGGCCGTGGTCAGCGGGGTGATGTGGCTGCCGAACAGCCAGGCCTCACCGTCCTTCAGCAGCACATAGCTGTCAGTCAGGTGCGCCTTGCCGGCTCGCAGGCTTTTTACTTCCCAGCCGGACAGGACCAGCCCGGCCTCGAACTTGTGTTCGATGAAGTAATCGTGTCGCGCCTTCTTGTTCTGCGCGATGGTCCCGGTCGGATGTTTCTTTTGTTTAGCCATAGGGGCGGCATTATAGGCAGTCGCCGCGTCGTCGGCTATGGGATTTCGGTGTGCTTGAGCCACTGCAATGAATACCGGACAATACAGCCGCTGTCTTTGCGACAGAACTTGTTTTCGGCACGCTGCGAAGCGCCGCCACCCAGCCTTGGAAGTGATGCCTGGATGACTACCCATATTCAACGCTCCGCCCTGCTGCCGTATCCCGCCCAGGCGCTCTACGATCTGGTCAACGATGTGGCCAGCTACCCGCAGTTTCTGCCTTGGTGCTCGGCCTCGACGGTGATCGAAGCCAGCGACACGCACATGCGTGCCAAGCTCGAAGTGGCCAAGGGCGGCATGAGCCAGCACTTCGTCACGCGCAATGTACTGGTGCCGGGGCAGTCTATCGAGATGAACCTAGAGGAGGGGCCGTTCACCCAGTTGCATGGCCTTTGGGTGTTCAAGCCGCTGGGTGAAAAGGCCTGCAAGATCAGCCTGGACCTTTCGTTCGACTATGCTGGCCCGCTGGTGCGTGCGACTTTGGGGCCGCTGTTCAACCAGGCGGCAAATACGCTGGTGGATGCGTTTTGCCAGCGTGCCAAGCAACTGAATGCCTGACTGAAACAGCGGCAACAAAAAGCCCGGACCAGGTCCGGGCTTTTTTGTATCTGCTCGCCGCTTATTGAGGCGAGGTTTCCAGCGGCGCTGGAGTCGGGACCGGGGTGGTCTCGATGGTGTCGATTTCGCGCTGGATGGATTCTTCCACCGAACCTGGCTTGGCCGGTTTTTCTTCAGGCTGCGCGGTGGGCTGCTCTGGCTGGTTGGCCGGGCTGACCGTGGTGTCGCTGCTGCCGCCGAGGATTTCCTGGTCGCGGCTGACGCCTGGCATGAAGTCGCCGGACAGGCTCACCAACTGGTCGCTTTCGTTGAAGAACACGCTCATGCGTTCTTGCTGGCGTTTGCCGCCGCCTGGCTGCAGGCTGTACAGGTAATCCCAGCGGTTGGTGTTGAAGGTGTCCTGGATTAGCGGGTTACCCATGATAAACCTTACTTGCCGGCGGGTCATTCCGGGGCGCAATTGGTCTATCATGTCTTGCGTAACGACATTGCCCTGCTGGATGTCGATTTTGTAAACCCCGGGAAACGAGCAACCGGCGAGTGCGAGCAGTCCCACTAGGGTGAGGCTGGTTAGCAAGAGCTTGGTGTTTTGCATCGGTGGGCGACTTCCACTATCTTGGCTGGACAACGTAAACCCCGATCATACCCGTATTAAGAGAAGCTGCGAAGCAGCATCGGCGAGAAAGCTGACCATGGTTGAAAATAGCGAATTGCGCAAAGCCGGTCTCAAGGTGACCCTGCCTCGAGTCAAGATCCTTCAGATGCTCGACTCCACCGAGCAGCGTCACATGAGCGCCGAGGATGTCTACAAGGCGCTGATGGAGGCTGGCGAGGACGTAGGCCTGGCCACCGTCTACCGCGTACTGACCCAGTTCGAAGCGGCGGGTCTGGTGGTTCGCCACAACTTCGACGGCGGTCATGCGGTGTTCGAACTGGCCGATGGCGGTCACCACGACCATATGGTCAACGTGGATACCAGTGAAGTCATCGAGTTCATGGATGCCGAGATCGAGAAACGCCAGCGCGAAATCGTGGCCGAGCATGGCTACGAGCTGGTAGACCACAATCTGGTCTTGTACGTGCGTAAAAAGAAGTAACGATTTCTTATCGTTATGAATGGCAAAGGCGACCTTCGGGTCGCCTTTGTGCTTTCTGAGGCAGAGACCTGTGTCGTTTGTGCCGGCCTCTTCGCGGGTACTGCGCAGGCTCAGGTCCGGTGAATATCCTGTGGGAGCGGGTTTACCCGCGAAGAGGCCTGAAAAAGAAGGGTTCAGGCCTTGCCGCTCACCACCATCTTGCGCGCATGCGCCAGGGATTCCTTGGTCAGGTCTATGCCGCCCAGCATCCGCGCCACTTCCTCTACTCGCTCGCGCTTGCCCAGGTTGGCCACGGCGGTGTGGGTGGTGTCGCTGTTGCGCACCTTGTGCACGAACAGGTGGTGATGCCCTTGTGCCGCCACCTGCGGCAGGTGGGTTACGGTCAGCACTTGGCCTCGCTCGCCCAGGCGGCGCAGCAATTGGCCGACGATTTCGGCAGTAGGCCCGCCGATACCGACGTCGACTTCGTCGAACACCAGGGTGGGAATGCGCGAGGTCTGCGCGGTAATCACCTGGATCGCCAGGCTGATGCGGGACAGTTCACCGCCTGAGGCCACCTTGGCCAGGCCCTTGAGCGGTTGGCCAGGGTTGGCGCTGACCAGTAGCTCGATCTGCTCCAGGCCATGGGGCGAAAGGTCTGCTCCTTCATTGGGTGTGAGTGCGATACAGAAGCGCCCGCCAGGCATGCCCAGGCGCTGGATCTCCTGCTCGACGGCCACCGCCAACTGTTGGGCGGCCTGCTGGCGCAGCGCGCTGAGCTCGAGCGCCTTCTCTTTATAATGCTGGGCAAAAGCGGCCAGTTCTTCACCCAATCGCTCGATCGACTCATCACTAGCGTTCAGGCCCTCCAGCTCTTCCATCAGTTGCTGCTGCAGGTGGGGCAGTTCGGTTGGGTGCACTCGGTGTTTGCGTGCCAGCGTATAGATAGTGTCGAGGCGTTCTTCCAATGCCTGCAGGCGTATGGGATCGGCGTCGAAGTTGTCGAGGAAACGATTGAGCTCGCCCACGGCTTCCTCGACCTGAATCTGCGCGCTGGCGATCAGGTTGGCCGCTTCGCCCAGTGCCTTTGGCGAGTTGGGGGCGGCACCCAGGCGGTTGAGGCTGGAGGTGAGGGCGCTGAGCACGTTGCCCGAATCGCTTTCGCTGCACTGGTCGATGACCTGGCGGCAGATGCCGAACAAGGCTTCGGCGCTGGTCAGGTTCTTGTGTTCCTGCTCTAACTGCTCCAGTTCGTATTCACCCAGGCCGAGGTTGTCCAGTTCCTCCAGCTGGTAGCTCAGCAGCTGATGGCGGGCGCGCTGCTCATCGCCGGAGTTGGACAGGCGCTCCAGCTCCAGGCGGGTCTGGTTCCAGCGCTTGGCCGCCAGCTGTACCTGACGGGCCAGGTCGATGGCGCCGGCGTACTCGTCGAGCAGGCGGCGATGGGTGTCGGTCTTGAGTAGTGACTGGTGCTCGTGCTGACTGTGGATATCGATCAGCAGCTCGCCCAGTGCCTTGAGGTCGCCGAGCGGGCAGGGGGTGCCATTGATGTAGCCGCGGCTGCGGCCTTCGGCGGTGATCACCCTGCGCAGGATGCACAGGCCGTCGTTGTCCAGGTCACGCTCGGCCAGCCAGACATGCGCCTCGGGGATGTCCACCAGGTCGAAGGTGGCGAGGATGTCTGCCTTGTCCGTGCCGGGGCGCACCACGCCACTGTCGGCCCGGTCGCCCAGGGCCAGACCGAGGGCATCGAGCATGATCGATTTGCCTGCACCAGTCTCACCGGTGATGACGGACATGCCTCGGGCGATCTCGAGGTCGAGGTGCTCAACGATGGCGTAGTTGTGAATGGACAGGTGCACCAGCATGGGGCGGCTCCCGGAAGTCAGGTCTGGTTATTTATACAGTACTTTTTTCAGGCCTGCCAATGCCCCTTGGCAGATTCTGTTGCAGCCGGGAAAACGACCTTGCCCCTTGAAGCTGGTTTTTCCGGCCCCATATAGCCGACATCAAAGGCGAGCCTGGCTCGCAGTCCACAAAATTGCGCAGGAGAGACCCCATGGCTGACGAACAGCTGAACGAGAAAGACCTTAACGTCGAAGAGACCGGTGCAGGTAATGCTGCCGATGCCCGCGTCCTGGAACTCGAGGAGCAGCTGGCCGCCGCCAAGGACCAGGCGCTGCGCGCCGTTGCCGACGTGCAGAACGCTCGTCGTCGTGCCGAGCAGGATGTCGAGAAAGCCCACAAGTTTGCCCTCGAGAAGTTCTCGGGCGACCTGCTGCCGGTGATCGACAGCCTGGAACTGGCCCTGGCGCACTCCAGTGCCGACGATGAGCACGTCAAGCAGATCCGCGAGGGTGTCGAGCTGACCCTGAAGATGTTCCAGGACACTCTCAAGCGCTACAACCTCGAAGCAGTCGACCCGCACGGCCAGCCGTTCAACCCTGAGCACCACCAGGCCATGGCCATGCAGGAAAACGCCGAAGTGGAGCCGAACAGCGTGCTGAACGTGTTCCAGAAGGGCTATCTGCTCAACGGTCGCCTGCTGCGCCCCGCCATGGTGGTGGTCAGCAAGGCGCCAAGCGCGGCGCAACCCTCGATCAATGAAAAGGCTTGAAATCCATCCGGGCATCCCCATCTAGGTGTCAAGCCTTCAAGTATTACCGCAGTTGGCCAAAGTAGTCGCTGCTACCAAATTCAAGTTTCGGGAGAGTTAACATGGGTAAAATCATCGGTATCGACCTGGGGACCACCAACTCGTGCGTCTCTGTTCTGGAAAACGGTAACGTCAAGGTCATCGAAAACGCCGAAGGTGCGCGTACCACCCCTTCGATCGTGGCCTACGCCAACGACGGCGAAATCCTGGTTGGTCAGTCGGCCAAGCGTCAGGCGGTCACCAACCCGCACAACACTCTGTTCGCAGTGAAGCGCCTGATCGGCCGCCGCTTCGAAGAAGATGTTGTACAGAAAGACATCAAGCTGGTGCCTTACAAGATCGTCAAGGCCAGCAATGGCGACGCCTGGGTACAGGCCAGTGGCAAGGACATGGCTCCGCCGCAGATTAGCGCCGAAGTCCTGAAAAAAATGAAGAAAACCGCCGAAGACTACCTCGGCGAGCCAGTTACCGAAGCGGTCATCACCGTTCCGGCCTACTTCAATGACAGTCAGCGTCAGGCCACCAAGGATGCCGGTCGCATCGCTGGCCTGGATGTAAAACGCATCATCAACGAGCCGACTGCCGCTGCACTGGCTTACGGCATGGACAAGGCCAAGGGCGACCACACCGTCATCGTTTATGACCTGGGTGGTGGTACCTTCGACGTTTCGGTCATCGAGATTGCCGAAGTCGATGGTGAGCATCAGTTCGAAGTACTGGCTACCAATGGCGACACCTTCCTGGGTGGCGAAGACTTCGACATGCGCCTGATCGACTACCTCGTCGACGAGTTCAAGAAAGAGTCCGGCATGGACCTGAAGAACGATCCGCTGGCACTGCAGCGCCTGAAAGAAGCCGCTGAAAAGGCCAAGATCGAACTGTCCTCCGCTCAGTCGACCGACGTAAACCTGCCGTACATCACTGCAGACGCTACCGGTCCGAAGCACCTGAACGTGAAGATTTCCCGCGCCAAGCTGGAATCGCTGGTCGAAGACCTGGTTGCCCGTACCATCGAGCCTTGCCGTATCGCCCTGAAGGACGCCGGTATCGATGCAAGCAAGATCGACGACGTGATCCTGGTCGGTGGCCAGACCCGTATGCCGCTGGTGCAGAAAGCCGTTGCCGACTTCTTCGGTAAAGAAGCGCGCAAGGACGTCAACCCGGACGAAGCCGTGGCCATGGGTGCTGCTATCCAGGGCGCGGTGCTGGCTGGTGACGTCAAAGACGTACTGCTGCTGGACGTCAGCCCGCTGACCCTTGGTATCGAAACCATGGGTGGCGTGATGACTTCGCTGATCGAGAAGAACACCACCATCCCGACCAAGAAGTCGCAGGTGTTCTCGACTGCCGACGACAACCAGGGTGCCGTGACCATTCACGTGCTGCAGGGTGAGCGCAAGCAGGCTGCACAGAACAAGTCGCTGGGCAAGTTCGACCTGGCTGACATTCCGCCGGCTCCACGTGGCGTTCCACAGATCGAAGTAACCTTCGACATCGACGCCAACGGCATCCTGCACGTCAGTGCCAAGGACAAGGCCACTGGCAAGTCGCAGTCGATCGTGATCAAGGCCAACTCCGGCCTGTCGGACGAAGAGATCGAGCGCATGGTGCGTGACGCCGAGGCCAACGCCGAGGAAGACCGCAAGTTCGAAGAGCTGGCCGCTGCCCGTAACCAGGGTGACGCGCTGGTTCACTCGACCCGCAAGATGGTCGCTGACGCTGGTGACAAGGTTACCGCTGAAGAGAAAGCCGCCATCGAGGCTGCCGTTGTTGCCCTGGAAGCCGCTGTCAAAGGCGACGACAAGGCTGCCATCGACGCCAAGGTCGAGGAGCTGTCCAAGGTTTCGGCGCCGGTTGCCCAGAAGATGTACGCCGAGCAGTCGGCCGAACAGCCTCAGGGCGGCGCACAGCAGGCCGAGCCGGAAGCCAAGCACGATGACGTGGTTGACGCTGAGTTCGAAGAAGTGAAAGACAACAACAAGCAGTAATCCCTGCATGTTGTCGGCCAGTTCACCGCCGTTTGGTGGTGAGCTGGTAGGATGTCGCCGCGCGGGGGCTTGCTCCCGCGTTGGCGTATCTGGAATTCGAGAATTTTTACAGCATCTGTCAGTGGCCCTGGTGGGCAAATGGCGGGTGCTGATGGCGCGGCGTAGATGCCAGACGCCCAACAAGGTGCAAATGACCTATGTCCAAGCGTGATTATTATGAGGTATTGGGTGTCGAGCGCGGCGCCAGCGAATCAGACCTCAAGAAGGCTTACCGTCGCCTGGCGATGAAGTACCATCCGGACCGCAACCCAGGCGACAAAGAGTCGGAAGACAAGTTCAAGGAGGCCAACGAGGCCTACGAAGTGCTGTCTGACGCCAGCAAGCGTGCTGCGTTCGACCAGTACGGTCATGCGGGTGTGGATCCAAGCATGGGTGGTGGTGGCGCCGGTTTCGGTGGTGCCAACTTCTCCGACATCTTCGGTGATGTGTTCAGCGACTTCTTCGGGGGTGGCCGTGGCGGCTCGCGTGGTGGTGCTCAGCGCGGCAGTGACCTGCGCTACACCCTGGAACTGAACCTGGAAGAAGCGGTACGTGGCACCACGGTCAGCATCCGTGTGCCCACGCTGGTCAACTGCCAGCCGTGCGACGGCTCCGGTGCCAAGAAGGGCTCGACCCCATCTACCTGCCCGACTTGTGGCGGTATCGGCCAGGTGCGCATGCAGCAAGGCTTCTTCTCGGTACAGCAGACCTGCCCGCGCTGCCATGGCCAGGGCAAGATCATTACCGACCCATGCACCTCGTGCCACGGCGAAGGCCGTGTCGAGGAATACAAGACGCTGTCGGTCAAGGTGCCGGCAGGTGTCGATACTGGCGACCGCATCCGCCTGTCGGGCGAGGGCGAGGCTGGTACCCATGGTGGCCCGACCGGCGACCTGTATGTAGTGATCAACGTGCGTGAGCACGAGATCTTCCAGCGTGATGGCAAGCACCTGTACTGCGAAGTGCCAATCAGCTACACCGATGCTGCCTTGGGTGGCGAACTGGAGGTGCCGACCCTCGATGGTCGGGTGAAGCTGAAGATCCCGGAGGGTACCCAGACCGGCAAGCAGTTCCGCCTGCGCGGCAAGGGTGTTGCTCCGGTGCGCGGTGGTGGTGCGGGCGACCTGCTCTGTCGTGTAGCGGTGGAAACCCCGGTCAATCTCAGCCGTCGTCAGCGCGAGTTGCTCGAAGAGCTGCGTGATTCGCTGGAAGGCGATAGCTCTCACTCGCCCAAGGCCAGTGGCTGGTTCGATGGCGTGAAGCGCTTCTTCGGCGATCTCTGACAAGGAAATGGCTATGCGACGTATTGCAGTGATGGGCGCGGCAGGGCGGATGGGCAAGACCCTCGTCGAGGCCGTGCAGCAACAGGCCCCCCAAGCGGGCCTGACGGCGGCGATAGACCGCCCGGACAGCTCGCTGGTTGGGGCTGATGCCGGTGAGTTGGCGGCCCTGGGTCGTATTGGTGTGCCGATTTCCGACGACCTGTCCAAGGTGGTCGACGAGTTCGACGTGCTGATCGATTTCACACACCCTTCGGTGACCCTGAAGAACCTGGCGTTCTGCCGCAAGGCGGGCAAGGCCATGGTCATTGGCACTACTGGCTTCACGCCGGAAGAGAAGCAGCAGTTGGCCGAAGCCGGCAAGGAAATCCCGATCGTTTTTGCCGCCAACTTCAGCGTCGGCGTCAACCTGTGCCTTAAGCTGCTGGATACCGCAGCGCGCGTGCTGGGTGACGATGTGGATATCGAAATCCTCGAAGCGCACCACCGGCACAAGGTCGATGCGCCGTCGGGCACCGCGCTGCGCATGGGTGAAGTGGTTGCCCAGGCGCTGGGTCGCAACCTGCAGGAAGTGGCCGTGTATGGCCGTGAAGGGCAGACCGGTGCACGTGAGCGTCAGACCATCGGCTTCGCCACCGTGCGTGCTGGAGATGTGGTGGGTGATCATACCGTGCTGTTCGCCGCTGAAGGCGAGCGCGTCGAGATTACCCACAAGGCTTCCAGCCGCATGACCTTTGCCAAGGGCGCCGTGCGTGCGGCGCTGTGGCTGGACGGGCGCGAGCCTGGCCTGTACGACATGCAGGATGTGCTCGAGCTGCGTTAAGCAGTTTGAACTGTGTTGGCTTCTTCGCGGGTAAACCCGCTCCTACAGGTACAGCGTTGCCCAGGCATGGCTCTATCCCTGTAGGAGCGGGTTTACCCGCGAAGAAGCCGGCACAGATGTCAGCCTGTCGCATTGATGTGTTTTAGAGGCACATCCGCGGTAGACCGAAAACGCACTTTTCTGTAAGCTACAGCTTTAGTGTGTCCACTAAAAGCGCGCAGCGAATTGAATTCAGCACATGAAAGCGGGGTGACGTGTCCATACGTCACTCCGCTTTTTTGCAACCTGCGATCGCCCTTTCATGCTTGATTTACGGGAGGTCTTCTTGACAAAGCCAGCCATACTCGCCCTTGCCGACGGCAGTATTTTCCGCGGTGAAGCTATCGGTGCCGACGGTCAGACCGTTGGTGAGGTGGTATTCAACACCGCTATGACCGGCTACCAGGAAATCCTTACAGACCCTTCCTATGCGCAGCAAATCGTTACCCTGACCTACCCGCACATCGGCAATACCGGTACTACCCCGGAAGACGCCGAGTCGAACCGCGTCTGGTCCGCTGGCCTGGTCATTCGTGACCTGCCGCTGCTGGCCAGCAACTGGCGTAACACCCAGTCGCTGCCTGAGTACCTCAAGGCCAACAACGTCGTCGCCATCGCCGGCATCGACACCCGTCGCCTGACCCGAATCCTGCGTGAAAAGGGCGCTCAGAACGGTTGCATCCTCGCCGGTGACAACATCAGCGAAGAAGCCGCCATCGCCGCTGCCCGCGCCTTCCCGGGCCTGAAGGGCATGGATCTGGCCAAGGTCGTTTCCACCAAGGAACGCTACGAGTGGCGCTCCAGCGTGTGGGAGCTGAAGACCGACAGCCATCCGACCATCGAAGCCGCTGACCTGCCTTACCACGTGGTCGCCTTCGACTACGGCGTCAAGCTGAACATCCTGCGCATGCTGGTTGCCCGTGGCTGCCGCGTGACCGTGGTGCCGGCCCAGACTCCGGCCAGCGAAGTGCTGGCACTCAACCCGGACGGCGTTTTCCTGTCCAACGGCCCTGGTGACCCCGAGCCTTGCGACTACGCCATCCAGGCGATCAAGGAAATCCTCGAGACCGAGATCCCGGTATTCGGTATCTGCCTGGGCCACCAGCTGCTGGCCCTGGCTTCTGGCGCCAAGACCGTGAAAATGGGCCATGGCCACCACGGTGCCAACCATCCGGTCCAGGATCTGGACACCGGTGTGGTCATGATCACCAGCCAGAACCACGGCTTTGCCGTTGACGAGGCCACCCTGCCGGGTAACGTCCGCGCCATCCACAAGTCGCTGTTCGACGGCACCCTGCAGGGTATCGAGCGCACCGACAAGAGCGCGTTCAGCTTCCAGGGCCACCCTGAAGCGAGCCCAGGCCCGACCGACGTCGCGCCACTGTTCGATCGTTTCATCGATGCCATGGCCAAGCGCCGCTGAGCATCCTGCTTCAAGGCCCCGGGCCGGCTTGCGCCGCGCCCGGAAGCGCCTGACCCAGATTGTTCAAAGCGGCTTGCCGACTGACCCCGGATTTGAGTGACAACCATGCCAAAACGTACAGACATCAAAAGCATCCTGATTCTTGGCGCTGGCCCGATCGTGATCGGCCAGGCCTGCGAATTCGACTACTCCGGCGCCCAGGCCTGTAAAGCCCTGCGCGAGGAAGGTTTCCGCGTCATCCTGGTGAACTCCAACCCAGCCACCATCATGACCGACCCGGCCATGGCCGACGCCACCTACATCGAGCCGATCAAGTGGCAGTCGGTGGCCAAGATCATCGAGAAAGAGCGCCCGGACGCACTGTTGCCGACCATGGGTGGCCAGACTGCACTGAACTGCGCCCTGGACCTGGAGCGCCACGGCGTTCTGGAAAAGTTCGGCGTGGAAATGATCGGTGCCAATGCCGACACCATCGACAAGGCCGAAGACCGCTCGCGCTTCGACAAGGCCATGAAGGACATCGGCCTGGAGTGCCCGCGCTCCGGTATCGCCCACAGCATGGAAGAAGCCAACGCCGTCCTCGAGCGCCTGGGCTTCCCGTGCATCATCCGTCCGTCGTTCACCATGGGCGGCACCGGTGGTGGTATCGCCTACAACCGTGAAGAATTCGAAGAAATCTGCGCCCGTGGCCTGGACCTGTCGCCGACCAAGGAACTGCTGATCGACGAATCGCTGATCGGCTGGAAGGAATACGAGATGGAGGTTGTCCGCGACAAGAAGGACAACTGCATCATCGTCTGCTCGATCGAGAACTTCGATCCGATGGGCGTGCACACCGGTGACTCGATCACTGTCGCCCCGGCACAGACCCTGACCGACAAGGAATACCAGATCATGCGCAACGCCTCCCTGGCGGTGCTGCGTGAAATCGGTGTTGAAACCGGCGGCTCCAACGTTCAGTTCGGTATCTGCCCGAACACAGGCCGCATGGTCGTGATCGAGATGAACCCGCGCGTTTCGCGTTCCTCGGCGCTGGCCTCCAAGGCCACTGGCTTCCCGATCGCCAAGATCGCTGCCAAGCTGGCTGTCGGTTACACCCTCGACGAACTGCAGAACGACATCACCGGCGGCCGCACCCCGGCCTCCTTCGAGCCGTCGATCGACTACGTCGTCACCAAGCTGCCGCGCTTCGCCTTCGAGAAATTCCCGAAAGCCGACGCCCGCCTGACCACCCAGATGAAGTCCGTGGGTGAAGTCATGGCCATCGGCCGTACCTTCCAGGAGTCTCTGCAGAAAGCTCTGCGCGGCCTGGAAGTCGGCGCCTGCGGCCTCGACCCGAAAGTCGACCTGGCCAACCCTGAAGCCAGCAGCATCCTCAAGCGCGAGCTGACCGTACCGGGCGCCGAGCGTATCTGGTACGTGGCTGACGCCATGCGTGCCGGCATGACCTGCGAGCAGATCTTCGACCTGACCGGCATCGACATGTGGTTCCTGGTGCAGATGGAAGACCTGATCAAGGAAGAAGAGAAGGTCAAGACCCTGGCCCTGTCGTCGATCGACAAGGACTACATGCTGCGCCTCAAGCGCAAGGGCTTCTCTGACCAGCGCCTGGCCAAGCTGTTGGGTATCACCGACAAGAACCTGCGCCGTCACCGCCACAAGCTGGAAGTGTTCCCGGTGTACAAGCGCGTCGACACCTGCGCTGCCGAATTCGCTACCGACACCGCCTACCTGTACTCCACCTATGAGGAAGAGTGCGAGGCCAACCCGTCGACCCGCGACAAGATCATGATCCTGGGTGGCGGCCCTAACCGTATCGGCCAGGGTATCGAGTTCGACTACTGCTGCGTACACGCCGCACTGGCGCTGCGTGAAGACGGTTACGAGACCATCATGGTCAACTGCAACCCGGAAACCGTCTCCACCGACTACGACACTTCCGACCGCCTGTACTTCGAGCCGCTGACCCTGGAAGACGTGCTGGAAGTGTGCCGCGTCGAGAAGCCGAAAGGCGTGATTGTCCACTACGGTGGCCAGACCCCGCTGAAACTGGCCCGCGCCCTGGAAGAAGCTGGCGTACCGATCATCGGTACCAGCCCGGATGCCATCGACCGCGCTGAAGACCGCGAGCGCTTCCAGCAGATGGTTCAGCGCCTGAGCCTGCTGCAGCCGCCAAACGCCACCGTGCGCAGCGAAGAAGAAGCCATCAGCGCTGCTGGCGGCATCGGCTATCCGCTGGTAGTGCGCCCGTCCTACGTACTGGGCGGCCGTGCCATGGAAATCGTCTACGAGCTGGACGAGCTCAAGCGCTACCTGCGCGAAGCTGTGCAGGTGTCCAACGACAGCCCGGTACTGCTCGACCACTTCCTCAACTGCGCCATCGAGATGGACGTGGATGCGGTGTGCGACGGCACCGATGTGGTGATCGGCGCCATCATGCAGCACATCGAGCAGGCCGGCGTTCACTCCGGCGACTCGGCATGCTCCCTGCCACCGTACTCGCTGAGCAAGGAAGTGCAGGACGAAGTCCGCGTACAGGTCAAGAAAATGGCCCTGGAGCTGGGCGTGGTCGGCCTGATGAACGTGCAACTGGCCCTGCAGGGCGACAAGATCTACGTGATTGAAGTCAACCCGCGCGCCTCGCGTACCGTGCCGTTCGTCTCCAAGTGCATCGGCACCTCCCTGGCGATGATCGCGGCCCGCGTCATGGCCGGCAAAACCCTGAAAGAGCTGGGCTTCACCCAGGAAATCATCCCGAACTTCTACAGCGTCAAGGAAGCCGTCTTCCCGTTCGCCAAGTTCCCGGGGGTTGACCCGATCCTCGGCCCTGAGATGAAATCGACCGGTGAAGTCATGGGTGTCGGTGACAGCTTCGGTGAAGCCTTCGCCAAGGCCCAGATGGGTGCCAGCGAAGTACTGCCGACCGGCGGTACCGCATTCATCAGCGTGCGTGACGACGACAAGCCGCAAGTGGCTGGCGTTGCCCGCGACCTGATCGCCCTGGGCTTCGAAGTGGTTGCAACTGCCGGCACTGCCAAGGTTATCGAAGCGGCTGGCCTGAAAGTGCGCCGTGTGAACAAGGTGACCGAAGGTCGCCCGCACGTGGTCGACATGATCAAGAACGACGAAGTGTCGCTGATCATCAACACCACCGAAGGCCGCCAGTCGATCGCCGATTCCTACTCGATTCGTCGCAATGCGCTGCAGCACAAGATTTACTGCACCACTACCATTGCGGCCGGTGAAGCCATCTGCGAGGCGCTGAAATTCGGTCCGGAAAAGACCGTTCGTCGTCTGCAGGATCTGCATGCAGGACTGAAAGCATGAGCATTACCAAGTACCCGATGACCGTCCAGGGCGCTCGCGCCCTGGAAGAGGAGCACCTGTTCCTGAGCAAGACCGAGCGCCCGCGCCTGAGCCAGGCCATCGGCGAAGCACGTGAACTGGGCGACCTCAAGGAAAACGCCGAATACCATGCCGCCCGTGAAGAGCAGGGCATGGTCGAGGCACGTATCCGCGATATCGAAGGCCGCCTGCAGAACTCGGTGGTGATCGACGTGACTACCATCCCTCACACCGGCAAGGTGATTTTCGGTACCACCGTGGTACTGGCCAACACCGAAACCGATGAAGAGGTGTCCTACCAGATCGTCGGCGAGGATGAAGCCGACGTTAAACAGGGCAAGCTCTCGAGCGGAGCGCCGATTGCCCGTGCCATCATCGGCAAGGAAGAAGGTGATACTGTCGTCGTCAAGACGCCTAGCGGCACGGTCGAGTACGAGATTGTCGAAGTCAAGCACATCTGACCGGCGCCTGCGGGCGCCATCCCTCGAGGGGATCCTATGGCAGCTGGCCCAGGTTTTCTGGGTCGGTGGCTTGTGGGTGTTTCACGTGGGGTTGGTGCCCGCGCTCAAGGTCAGTGGCCTGGCGCCGCTGCTGGTGCAGGATATCGCCGGGCAGATCGACCGCTGGTTGATCGGTGTGGCGCTGCTTGGCTTGTTGACCCAGCTGGCGGTGCTGGCAAGGGTGGACGGCCTGTCGGCCTGGTGGCAGCAGTTCCGTGGCCAGATGCTGTTGCTCGGCTTCGGTGCCTGCGTGGGGTATTACACCTTGCGCTACGGTATTTCCGTTGGCGAGCGCTGGCAGCTGCTCTGTTTCCTGGTGCTGGGCTTTTCCGGCATCGTGCTGGTGGCCCAGCCGGTTCCGGTCAAGGTGCGCCGCTAAGCGGCTCGAGATCGCTGGGGCCGCTTCGCGGCCCATCGCCGGCAAGCCGGCTCCCACACCGACCGCATCGAATTCAGGCCATGCGCCGTACCTGTGGGAGCTGGCTTGCCAGCGATGGGCTGCGCAGCAGCCCCTTTGCCGTTACTTGTAACGGTGGATATTGGACAGCTGCTTGTTCGGCTGTGGGTTCTTGCGGTAGATCAGCGCTTTCTTGCCGATGGTCTGCACCAGTTCGGCACGGCCGGCCTTGCACAGTTCGGCAATGGTCTCGGCGCGCTCTTCGCGGTCTTCCGAGCGAATTTCGACCTTGATCAGCTCATGGTCGACCAAGGCGCGCTCCAGTTCGGCGATGACGCCTTCATTCAAACCGTTGCCAGCGACGATCAGGACCGGCTTCAGGTCATGACCAATGGACTTGTATTGCTTCTTCTGCTCGTTATTGAGCGGCATAATCTGACCCTTTCCGTCTGATTCTGTAAAATTGACCGGCATTTTACCCGAGGGCCACCGGCTCCGCCCAGTCAATCACGACGCATATCATCGAGGTGCCCCGTGGTACAACGTTCCAAAAGCAGCGCAAACTGGCTGCGAGAGCATTTCAACGATCCTTTTGTGAAACAGGCACAAAAGGACGGCTACCGCTCGCGTGCGAGCTACAAACTGCTGGAGATCCAGGAAAAGGACCGGCTGATCCGCCCAGGTATGAGCGTGATCGATCTCGGCGCTGCTCCTGGTGGCTGGTCGCAGGTGACCAGTCGTCTGATTGGTGGCCAGGGCCGCCTGATCGCGTCCGACATCCTGGAGATGGACTCGATCCCTGATGTGACCTTCATCCAGGGCGATTTCACCCAGGATGAAGTGCTGCAGCGCATTCTCGAGGCCGTCGGCGATTCGCACGTAGACCTTGTGATTTCCGACATGGCCCCCAATATGAGTGGTACGCCTGCGGTGGACATGCCGCGTGCCATGTTCCTCTGCGAGCTGGCCCTCGATCTGGCAACCCGCGTGCTAAAGCCCGGCGGCGATTTCCTGATCAAGATTTTCCAGGGCGAAGGTTTTGACGTGTACCTCAAGGACGTGCGCAGCAAGTTCGACAAGGTGCAGATGCGCAAGCCGTCGTCGTCGCGTGACCGTTCCCGCGAGCAGTACCTGCTGGGCAGGGGTTTCAAAGGGGCATGAAAGGCGTGAAGCGTGGTGGCCGATAGTTATTTCCAATCGGCCGCCGCGTCAGGATCGTCCGAACTTCGTGTAGTCTAGCTTTCACAAAGGGTTACAGACGGTGCCTGCGGCTGCGTAGGTAATGTAGTAAGTTAGGGCGATGAATATCATGCGAGGAACGGCTGCGTCGTGCGCCGACCTCAGAGGGTAGCGAATTGAACGACATGGCAAAGAATCTGATCCTGTGGTTGATCATCGCAGCTGTCCTGGTGACAGTGATGAACAACTTCTCCAGCCCTAACGAGCCGCAGACCCTCAACTATTCCGACTTCATCCAGCAGGTCAAGGATGGCAAGGTCGAGCGTGTGACCGTCGACGGCTACATCATCACCGGCAAGCGCGCCGATGGCGACAATTTCAAGACCGTGCGTCCGGCCATTACCGACAACGGCCTGATTGGCGACCTGGTCGACAATCACGTCATCATCGAAGGCAAGCAGCCTGAGCAGCAGAGCATCTGGACACAGCTGCTGGTAGCGAGCTTCCCGATCCTGGTGATCATCGCCGTGTTCATGTTCTTCATGCGCCAGATGCAGGGCGGAGCGGGGGGCAAGGGCGGGCCGATGAGTTTCGGCAAGAGCAAGGCGCGCCTGTTGTCTGAAGACCAGGTCAAGACTACCCTGGCCGACGTTGCAGGTTGCGACGAAGCCAAGGAAGAAGTCGGCGAGCTGGTCGAGTTCCTGCGCGACCCGGGCAAGTTCCAGCGCCTGGGCGGCCGTATCCCGCGTGGCGTGCTGATGGTCGGCCCGCCCGGTACCGGTAAGACCTTGCTAGCCAAGGCCATCGCCGGCGAGGCGAAGGTGCCTTTCTTCACCATTTCCGGTTCGGACTTCGTGGAAATGTTCGTCGGTGTCGGTGCCAGCCGTGTGCGCGACATGTTCGAACAGGCCAAGAAGCACGCCCCGTGCATCATCTTCATCGACGAGATCGACGCCGTTGGTCGCCACCGTGGCGCTGGCATGGGTGGTGGTCACGACGAGCGTGAGCAAACCCTCAACCAGTTGCTGGTGGAGATGGACGGCTTCGAGATGAACGATGGCATCATCGTCATCGCCGCTACCAACCGTCCGGACGTGCTCGACCCGGCGCTGCTGCGCCCCGGCCGCTTCGACCGTCAGGTGGTGGTGGGCCTGCCGGACATTCGTGGTCGCGAACAGATCCTCAAGGTACACATGCGCAAGGTGCCGGTCGGCGAGAACGTCAACCCGGCGGTCATTGCCCGTGGTACCCCTGGCTTCTCCGGTGCGGACCTGGCCAACCTGGTCAACGAGGCCTCGCTGTTTGCCGCGCGCGCCAACAAGCGCCTGGTCGAAATGAAAGAGTTCGAACTGGCCAAGGACAAGATCATGATGGGCGCCGAGCGCAAGACCATGGTCATGTCCGAGAAAGAAAAGCAGAACACTGCCTACCACGAGGCTGGCCACGCCATTGTCGGTCGCCTGGTGCCTGAGCACGATCCGGTCTACAAGGTTTCGATCATTCCGCGTGGCCGTGCCCTGGGCGTGACCATGTTCCTGCCGGAAGAAGACCGCTACAGCCTGTCCAAGCGCGCACTGATCAGCCAGATCTGCTCGCTGTACGGGGGCCGTATTGCCGAGGAAATGACCTTGGGCTTCGACGGCGTCACTACCGGTGCGTCCAACGACATCATGCGTGCCAGCCAGATCGCCCGCAACATGGTGACCAAGTGGGGCCTTTCCGAGAAACTCGGGCCGCTGATGTACGCCGAGGAAGAAGGCGAGGTGTTCCTGGGTCGCAGTGCTGCGAGCCAGCACGCCAGCGTTTCCGGCGAAACTGCCAAGCTGATCGACTCGGAAGTGCGCAGCATCATCGACCAGTGCTACGCCACGGCCAAGCAGCTGCTCACCGACAACCGTGACAAGCTCGATGCCATGGCCGAAGCGCTGATGAAGTACGAGACCATCGACGCCGAGCAGATTGACGATATCATGGCTGGCCGTACCCCCCGCGAACCGCGCGACTGGGATGATGACTCGGCTTCGGGCAAACCAGCTGCCCAGGGTGATCGCCCGGAATCGCCGATCGGCGGTCCAGCGGCTCAACACTAAGGGCATCTATGAGCTCAGTGCAGTACCCGACCCGGTTGCCTTGCGGCAACCGGGTTCTTGATTTGTCGCGTACCCATGTCATGGGTATTCTCAATATCACCCCTGATTCCTTCTCTGATGGCGGGCGCTTCAACCAGCGCGACGAGGCGTTGCGTCATGCCGAAGCGATGGTTGCCGCAGGTGCCACGCTGATCGACATCGGCGGAGAGTCCACGCGGCCGGGTGCGCGCGCGGTATCGGTGACCGAGGAGCTGGAGCGGGTGGCCCCCATGGTCGAGGCGATCAACAACCGACTCGACGTGGTCATCTCGGTCGATACCTCCACGCCAGCCGTCATGCGTGAATCGGCGCGCCTCGGTGCAGGGTTGATCAACGACGTGCGTGCTCTGGAGCGCGATGGCGCCCTGGACGCAGCCGCGGATACCGGCCTGCCGGTGTGCCTCATGCACATGCGTGGCGAGCCGGGTAACATGCAGGACGACCCGCATTACGAAGATGTGACCGCCGACGTTACGCGCTACCTTGAACAGCGAATGGTCGCCTGCGCCGCGGCGGGCATCGACGCAAACAGAATCATCCTTGATCCGGGCTTTGGTTTCGCCAAGACACTGGCGCACAATCTGAGCCTGTTCAAGCACATGGAAGCGCTCTATCGCCTTGGGCGCCCGCTGCTGGTGGGTGTTTCACGCAAGAGCATGATCGGCCTGACGCTGGAACGTCCGGTTGGCGAGCGGTTGTATGGCAGCCTTGCGCTGGCGGCGTTGGCCATGACCAAGGGGGCGAGCATCCTTCGTGTCCATGACGTGGCAGAAACCGTTGATGTGGTGCGCATGATCGCTGCGGTGCAAAACGCCGAATAAGAACATTGGAGTCCCTATGAGCAGAAAATACTTTGGTACCGACGGCATTCGTGGCCGCGTCGGCGAATACCCGATCACGCCTGACTTCATGCTGAAGCTTGGCTGGGCGGCCGGCATGGCCTTCCGCAAGCAAGGCCACTGCCGAGTGCTGGTTGGCAAGGACACGCGTATCTCCGGCTACATGTTCGAGTCCGCACTCGAAGCCGGCCTGTCCGCGGCAGGTGCCGATGTGATGCTGCTCGGGCCGATGCCTACGCCGGCCATCGCCTACCTGACGCGTACCTTCCACGCCGAAGCCGGCATCGTCATCAGCGCCTCGCACAACCCGCACGATGACAATGGCATCAAGTTCTTCTCGGGCCAAGGGACCAAGCTACCGGACGAAGTCGAGTTGATGATCGAGGAATTGCTCGATCAGCCGATGACCGTTGTCGAGTCGGGCAAGCTGGGCAAGGTTTCGCGCATCAACGATGCAGCCGGCCGCTACATCGAGTTCTGCAAGAGCAGTGTGCCGACCAGCACCAGCTTCGACGGCCTCAAGCTGGTTGTCGATTGCGCCCACGGTGCCACCTACAAGGTCGCGCCAAGCGTTTTCCGCGAGCTGGGTGCCGAAGTGACCGTGCTGCATGCCCAGCCAGACGGCCTGAACATCAACGAAGGCTGTGGCTCGACTCACATCGAATCGCTGCAGGCTGCCGTGCTGGTCGGTCATGCCGACCTGGGCATCGCCTTCGACGGTGATGGCGACCGCGTGCTGATGGTCGACCACACCGGCGCCATCGTTGATGGTGACGAACTGCTGTTCATCATTGCTCGCGACCTGCAGGAGCGTGGAAAGCTGCAGGGCGGGGTGGTGGGCACGCTGATGAGCAACCTGGGCCTGGAGCTTGCGCTGAAGGAACTGGATGTTCCGTTCGTGCGGGCGAAGGTCGGTGACCGTTACGTCATGGCAGAGCTGCTGGAGCGTGAGTGGCTGGTCGGTGGCGAAAACTCCGGGCACGTCGTTTGCTGCAACCACACCACCACCGGTGATGCGATCATCGCAGCGCTGCAGGTATTGATGGCACTCAAGCGCCGTGGCGAAACTCTGGCGCAGGCTCGTCAGGCCCTGCGCAAGTGCCCGCAGGTGCTTATCAACGTGCGCTATGGCGCCAGCAAGGTCGACCCGCTGGAGCACCCGGCGGTCAAGGAGGCCAGCGCCAAGGTGACCGAGGCTTTGGCAGGCCGCGGCCGCGTGCTGCTGCGAAAATCCGGTACCGAGCCGTTGGTGCGGGTGATGGTCGAGGGCGAGGACGAAAGCCAGGTGCGTGCGCACGCAGAAGCGTTGGCCAAACTGGTCGGCGAAGTTTGTGTCTGAAGGCGCTTGCCAGCGCAGATAGGGTTGGGTACTATCTGCGCCCACTTTGACCGACGAGGTAAAGCATGCGTCGCCCTATGGTAGCTGGTAACTGGAAGATGCACGGTACCCGCGCTAGCGTCGCTGAGCTGACCGAAGGCTTGAGAAATCTGGCCTTGCCGAGCGGAGTGGAAGTCGTTGTATTTCCACCGGCCTTGTTCATCAATCAAGTGATCGATGGCCTGGCAGGTAAGGAAATTACTGTCGGCGCACAGAATTCTGCAGTACAACCCGAACAGGGTGCGCTGACCGGAGAAGTTGCTCCGGAACAGCTGGTTGAAGCAGGCTGCAAGTTGGTGTTGATTGGTCATTCGGAGCGTCGCCAGATCATTGGTGAAACCGACGAAGTGCTCAATCGCAAGTTTGCAGCGGCCCAGGCCAAAGGTTTGAAGCCAGTGCTTTGCATCGGGGAAACCCTTGAAGAGCGTGAGGCTGGCAAAACGCTCGAAGTTGTCGGGCGTCAACTAAGCAGTATCATCGAGGCATTCGGTGTTAAGGCTTTTGCCAATGCAGTAATTGCCTATGAGCCTGTATGGGCCATCGGTACCGGCCTTACGGCCACGCCACAGCAGGCCCAGGATGTGCACGCAGCCATCCGTAGCCAGTTGGCGGCAAAAGATGCTGAAGTGGCTGCGAAGGTGCAGTTGCTCTACGGCGGCAGCGTGAAGGCGGCCAATGCGGCCGAACTGTTCGGCATGCCGGATATCGATGGGGGGCTCATTGGTGGAGCTTCCCTGAACGCAGACGAATTCGGTGCAATTTGTCGCGCCGCAGGAAACTGAACAAATGCTGGAAACAGTCATCGTTGTTTTTCATCTGTTGGCAGCGCTGTCGCTTGTAGTGCTGGTTCTGTTGCAACAGGGTAAAGGTGCGGAAGCAGGTGCATCTTTCGGCGCGGGTGCTTCAAATACCGTGTTCGGGAGCCAGGGTTCTGCAACGTTTCTGAGTAAATTAACTGCTATACTCGCTGCCACTTTCTTTTTGACAGCACTTGGGTTAGGATACTTCGCGAAGCAACAAGCTCACCAGCTTAGCCAAGCAGGTCTTCCAGATCCAGCAGTGCTAGAAGTGAAAGAGCCGCAGAAACCGGCAGTTAATGATGATGTACCGGTGCTCCAGCAGCAGAAGAGCGAAACCACTCCTAACACGGGTGATGTACCTCCTCCGGCACAAGAGCAGAAGTAACGGGTTTCAAGTAGTAGTATTGCCGAGGTGGTGGAATTGGTAGACACGCAACCTTGAGGTGGTTGTGCCCATAGGGTGTAGGGGTTCGAGTCCCCTTCTCGGTACCAATTAAAGCTTGAGAGCCCGCTTTAGCGGGCTTTCTTGCAGGTGAAGGTTCGGATTTGACCCTCAAGAGGGTTCGGTCTTATACTTTTGCCCCAGCTTTGTCGCGGGGTGGAGCAGCTTGGTAGCTCGTCGGGCTCATAACCCGAAGGTCGTTGGTTCAAATCCAGCCCCCGCAACCAGCTTCAGCGGAGCCCCTTTTCAGGGGCTTTTTGCTAACCGAACAGTTTTCGGCGTCGTTGTCCAACGGCGCTTTCAGGGATGGGCGCTTCGCCCATTTTTTATTTGCACAGCATGCACGAGGGGGTTCAGGTGTCGAGCAAGCTAGAACAGTTGCAGGCCTTGTTGGCCCCGGTTGTCGAGGGTCTGGGCTATCAATGCTGGGGGATCGAATACGTTTCCCAGGGTAAGCATTCGGTACTGCGCATCTACATCGACAAGGAAGGCGGCATCCTGGTGGACGACTGCGAAGCGGTCAGCCGTCAGGCCAGCGCAATTCTCGATGTGGAAGATCCGATCAGCAGTGAATACACCCTCGAGGTGTCTTCTCCAGGCATGGATCGCCCACTGTTCACTCTGGAACAGTTTGCCTCGCATGCCGGCGAACAAGTGAAGATCAAGCTGCGCTCACCCTTCGAGGGTCGTCGTAACTTCCAGGGCCTTCTCCGCGGTGTGGAGGAGCAGGATGTGGTGGTCCAGGTGGACAATCAAGAATTCCTGTTGCCGATCGACTCGATCGATAAGGCCAATATTATTCCCAGTTTTGACTGAGACGTGCCGGGCCCGGCGGACTATCCGGGCCCAATGGCTTGCGCAAGGCGAGGCGTACGATGAGCAAAGAAGTACTGCTGGTTGTTGAATCGGTATCCAACGAAAAAGGTGTACCGCCCGGCGTCATTTTCGAAGCGCTGGAAGTGGCACTGGCCACTGCAACCAAAAAACGTTTTGAAGACGAAGTCGACCTGCGTGTGGAAATCAACCGCCACACCGGTAGCTACGAGACCTTCCGTCGCTGGACCGTGGTCGACGAAGCCGATCTTGATGATCCGGCGATCGAGACCTGGTTGAGCAAGATTCACGAAACCCACCCTGAAGCCAAGGTTGGTGACGTGATCGAAGAGAAGATCGAGTCCATCGAATTCGGTCGTATTGCCGCCCAGACCGCCAAGCAGGTCATCGTGCAGAAGGTCCGTGAGGCCGAGCGTGCCCAGGTGGTCGATGCCTACCGCGAGCGCGTTGGCGAGATCATCTCCGGTACCGTCAAAAAGGTTACCCGCGACAACGTCATCGTTGACCTGGGCAACAACGCCGAGGCCCTGCTGGCCCGCGAAGACATCATTCCGCGCGAGACCTTCCGTGTTGGCGTGCGCCTGCGTGCGCTGCTCAAGGAAATTCGCACCGAGAACCGTGGCCCACAGCTGATCCTGTCGCGCACCGCGCCACAGATGCTGATCGAGCTTTTCCGCATCGAAGTGCCGGAAATTGCCGAGGGCCTCATCGAAGTCATGGCTGCATCCCGTGATCCGGGTTCGCGAGCCAAGATCGCCGTCCGCTCCAAGGACAAGCGCATCGACCCGCAAGGCGCCTGTATCGGCATGCGTGGTTCGCGCGTCCAGGCCGTATCCGGGGAGTTGGGTGGTGAGCGTGTGGATATCGTCCTGTGGGACGATAACCCGGCGCAGTTCGTCATCAACGCCATGTCGCCGGCTGAAGTCGCGGCGATCATCGTTGATGAAGATGCCCATGCCATGGACATCGCCGTTGCCGAGGACAACCTGGCCCAGGCCATTGGTCGTGGCGGTCAGAACGTTCGCCTGGCCAGTCAGCTGACCGGCTGGACCCTGAACGTGATGACCGAGAAGGACATCCAGGCCAAGCAGCAGGCCGAAACCGGTGACATCCTGCGCAATTTCATCGATGAACTGGAAGTCGACGAGGAGCTGGCCCAAGTGCTGGTCGACGAAGGCTTCACCAGCCTCGAAGAAATTGCCTACGTACCGTTGGAAGAAATGCTCAACATCGATGGCTTTGACGAAGATATCGTCAACGAGCTCCGCGCTCGAGCCAAGGACCGTTTGTTGACCAAGGCCATCGCTACCGAAGAAAAACTGGCAGACGCCCATCCGGCTGACGACCTGCTCTCCCTCGAGGGTATGGACAAGGACCTGGCGGCGGAACTGGCGGTGCGCGGCGTGGTTAACCGCGAAGACCTGGCCGAGCAGTCGATCGACGATCTGCTCGACATCGACGGCATCGACGAAGAGCGTGCCGGCAAGTTGATCATGGCCGCCCGAGCCCACTGGTTCGAGTAATTAGGCGCGGCCTGAGGAGAGAAGTGCATGACGCAAGTCACGGTGAAAGAACTGGCCCAAGAGGTCGAGGCACCGGTAGAGCGCCTGCTGCAGCAGATGCGTGAGGCAGGTCTGCCGCACACCGACGCCGGTCAGGTAGTGACCGACAATGAGAAGCAGACCTTGCTGACTCATTTGAAGAGCAGCCACAAGAGCAAGGCGGAAGAGCCTCGCAAGATTACCTTGCAGCGCAAAACCACCAGCACCCTGCGTGTCGCCGGTAGCAAGAGCATCAGCGTAGAAGTACGCAAGAAGAAAGTATTCGTGCAGCGCAGCCCGGAAGAAATCCAGGCTGAGCAGAAGCGTGAGCTGGAAGAGCGCCGCGCGGCTGAAAACGCCGCTCGCGAGAAGGTCGAGGCCGAAGTTCGCCAGCGCAACGAAGAGCAGGCTCGCCGTCAGGCCGCCGAAACCGCTGCTGCAGCCCCTGCGCCTGCCGCCAAGCCAGAGGCGGCACCTGCCGCTGCCCCGGCCCCGGTAGTTGCCGACGCCCCGGCGTCCGAAGACGCCGCAGCCCGTGCTGCCGAGCGCAAGAAGGACGAAGCTCGTCGCAACGAAGGCCGCACCCGTGACGAAGACCGTCGTGGTGGCGAGCGTCGTGGCGAGGCCCCGCGCGTGTCGATCAAGGTCAAGGTCAAGGAGAAGGAAAAGGCTCCTACTCCTCGTGCCGCGCCGCGCACCACCGATGAAGAGAGCGATGGCGTACGCCGTGGCCGCGGTGGCAAGAGCAAGCTGAAGAAGCGCAACCAGCACGGCTTCCAGAACCCGACCGGTCCAGTCATCCGTGACGTGACCATCGGCGAGACCATCACCGTCTCGGAACTGGCCCAACAGATGTCGGTCAAGGCCGCTGAAGTGGTCAAGTTCATGTTCAAGCTGGGTACCCCGGTCACCATCAACCAGGTGCTCGACCAGGAAACCGCTCAGCTGGTCGCCGAAGAACTGGGCCACAAAGTGACCCTGGTCAGCGATACCGCCCTGGAAGACTCCCTGGCCGAATCGCTGAAGTTCGAAGGTGAAGTCGAATCGCGTGCGCCGGTCGTTACCGTCATGGGTCACGTTGACCACGGTAAGACCTCGCTGCTCGACTACATCCGTCGTGCCAAGGTTGCCGCTGGCGAAGCCGGTGGTATTACCCAGCACATCGGTGCCTACCACGTGGAAACCGACCGCGGCATGGTCACCTTCCTCGATACCCCAGGCCACGCTGCGTTCACCGCAATGCGTGCCCGTGGTGCCAAGGCTACCGACATCGTCATCCTGGTGGTGGCGGCGGACGACGGCGTGATGCCGCAAACCCGCGAAGCCGTTCAGCATGCCAAGGCAGCTGGCGTTCCGCTGGTGGTTGCAGTGAACAAGATCGACAAGCCGGGTGCCGATATCGATCGCATCCGCAACGAGCTTGCTGTCGAAGGCGTGACCTCCGAGGACTGGGGTGGTGATACTCCGTTCGTCAAGGTTTCGGCCAAGATGGGTACCGGCGTCGACGAACTGCTCGAGGCTGTACTGCTGCAGGCCGAGATCCTGGAACTGACCGCTACCCCGACCGCTCCAGGTCGTGGTGTGGTTGTCGAATCTCGCCTGGACAAGGGCCGTGGCCCGGTGGCGACCATCCTGGTTCAGGACGGTACCCTGCGTCAGGGCGACATGGTCCTGTGCGGATCCAACTATGGCCGCGTGCGCGCCATGCTCGACGAGAACGGCAAGCCTGTGAAGGAAGCCGGCCCTTCGATCCCGGTCGAAATCCTCGGCCTGGACGGTACCCCGGAAGCCGGTGACGAGCTGTCCGTGGTTGCCGACGAGAAGAAGGCCCGTGAAGTTGCCCTGTTCCGTCAAGGCAAGTACCGCGAGGTCAAGCTGGCCCGTGCTCACGCCGGCAAGCTGGAAAACATCTTCGAGACCATGGGTCAGGAAGAGAAGAAGACCCTCAACATCGTCCTCAAGACCGACGTGCGTGGTTCCCTGGAAGCACTGCAGGGTTCGCTGTCGGGCCTGGGCAACGACGAAGTTCAGGTGCGCGTGATCGGTGGCGGCGTCGGTGGTATCACCGAAAGCGACGCCAACCTGGCGCTGGCTTCGAATGCAGTACTGTTCGGCTTCAACGTGCGTGCCGATGCCGGCGCGCGCAAGATCGTCGAGCAGGAAGGTCTGGATATGCGTTACTACAACGTGATCTACGACATCATCGAAGACGTCAAGAAGGCCCTGACCGGCATGCTCGGCAGCGATGTTCGCGAGAACATCCTGGGTGTCGCCGAAGTACGTGACGTGTTCCGTTCGCCGAAGTTCGGCGCCATCGCTGGCTGTATGGTCATCGAGGGTACCGTGTACCGCAACCGTCCGATCCGCGTACTGCGCGAAGACGTTGTGATCTTCGAAGGCGAGCTGGAGTCGCTGCGTCGCTTCAAGGACGACGCCTCCGAAGTACGTAACGGCATGGAGTGCGGTATTGGCGTGAAGAGCTACAACGACGTCAAGGTCGGCGACAAGATCGAAGTCTTCGAGAAAGTCCAGGTTGCTCGTACCCTTTAAGGGTGAGCAGGGCGCCAGCCCCCGCCGCAGGGCGGTGGGCAGCGCCTCAGTAGGTAGCGCCCGGTCAGGCTTCAGCCTGACCGGGCGTTTGCCGCTTTAAGTTACAGGTAGCAAGAATGGCAAAAGAATATAGCCGTACCCAACGCATCGGCGACCAGATGCAGCGCGAGCTGTCGGAGCTGATCCGCCGTGAAGTCAAAGACCCGCGCGTCGGCCTGGTGACCATCACTGCCGTCGATGTCAGCCGTGATCTTGGCCACGCCAAGGTGTTCATCACCGTGATGGGCCAGGACGGCGCCGACGCCGTACCGCAGACCCTCAAGGCCCTGACCAGCGCCGCGAGCTTCCTGCGCCTGCACCTGGGCCGTGTGATGCAACTGCGCAGCGTGCCGCAACTGCACTTCCACTTCGACGAAAGCGTCAGCCGTGGTGCCCACCTGTCGGCACTGATCGAGCGCGCGGTCGCCGAAGACCGTCTGCACAAGGATGCCGACAAGCTGGACGCCGAGGAGTAAGCGGTGGCCCAGGTCAAACGTATCCGCCGCAACGTCAGCGGCATCATCCTGCTCGACAAGCCGCTGGGCTTCACCTCCAACGCCGCCCTGCAAAAGGTGCGCTGGCTGCTCAATGCGGAAAAGGCCGGTCACACCGGCAGCCTCGATCCGCTGGCAACCGGCGTGCTGCCGCTGTGCTTTGGCGAAGCGACCAAGTTTTCGCAGTACCTGCTCGATTCCGACAAGGGCTACGAAACGGTCATGCAGATGGGGCAGACTACCAACACCGGCGATGCCGAAGGTGAAGTGCTGCAGACCCGTGAGGTGACCGTTGGTCGCGCCGACATCGAGGCCCTGCTGCCGCGTTTTCGTGGCCAGATCAGCCAGATACCGCCGATGTACTCGGCGCTCAAGCGTGATGGCCAGCCGCTTTACAAGCTGGCACGTGCAGGAGAGGTAGTGGAGCGCGAGGCGCGTTCTGTTACTATTGGCCGCTTGGAGTTGCTCGAGTGCGAAGGCACCCGTGCAAGGCTGAGCGTAGGATGCAGCAAAGGCACCTATATCCGCACCCTGGTGGAGGATATCGGTGAGGCCCTTGGCTGTGGCGCCTATGTCGCCGAGCTGCGCAGGACCCAGGCCGGGCCTTTCGCGCTGGCACAGACGGTCACCCTCGAGGAACTCGAACAGGCCCACGCCGAAGGTGGCAACGAAGCGCTCGACCGCTTCCTGATGCCTTCGGACAGCGGCCTGCAGGACTGGCCACTGGTGTGCCTGTCCGAGCACAGTGCGTTTTACTGGCTGCATGGGCAGGCGGTACGCGCGCCGGACGCGCCGCAATTTGGCATGGTCCGGGTACAGGATCACAATGCGCGCTTCATCGGTATCGGTGAAGTGAGCGAAGACGGGCGCATTGCGCCGCGTCGGCTGATTCGGTCGGAATGACCGAAACCGCGGGGTCGGGCAATTGCCAGGCCCCACGGCACCAAGGGTGGCTGTCAGTAGGCACGGTCACACCTTTTTTATTAATACAGGGATTTGTCCCTGGCCTATTGGACCCCGCATGCGGGATCCGTTATCAGGAGAAGCCAAATGGCCCTCAGCGTTGAAGAAAAAGCTCAGATCGTTGCCGAATACCAGCAAGCCGCCGGCGATACCGGTAGCCCGGAAGTGCAGGTTGCTCTGCTGACCGCCAACATCAACAAGCTGCAAGGCCACTTCAAGGCCAACGATAAAGACCACCACTCCCGTCGTGGTCTGATCCGTATGGTCAACCAGCGTCGTAAGCTGCTGGACTACCTGAAGGGCAAAGACACCACTCGTTACAGCGCCCTGATCGGTCGCCTGGGTCTGCGTCGCTAATAGCGGCCTGGCCAGTGGTGTGCATGGCGTGTCGCAGGCTTCGGCAGGGCTGTTTTGCAGTGCTGCCGTTGGACACGCCACGCGTATCTCCGAGGTTGGCAGCCTGGCAATGCTGAGCGGATTTTCCGCTTGGTGCCAGGCTCCCAGCCTCGTGTTGTATCTGGACGGTCAATGGGGCCGATTCCCCGTTCTGCCCAAGAATTCGCAAGAAACCAGTTCCCCCAGAGCCACTGAAAAAAGGTAGGAAACCGTGAACCCGGTAATCAAGACATTCCAGTTCGGTCAGTCGACCGTTACTCTCGAAACGGGCCGTATTGCCCGTCAGGCAACCGGCGCCGTGCTGGTTACCGTCGACAACGACGTCACCGTGCTGGTGACCGTGGTCGGTGCCAAACAGGCCGATCCAGGCAAGGGCTTCTTCCCGCTGTCGGTCCACTACCAGGAAAAGACCTACGCCGCCGGCAAGATCCCGGGTGGCTTCTTCAAGCGTGAAGGCCGTCCTTCCGAGAAAGAGACCCTGACCTCGCGCCTGATCGACCGTCCGATCCGTCCGCTGTTCCCGGAAGGCTTCATGAACGAAGTGCAGGTTGTCTGCACCGTGGTTTCCACCAGCAAGAAGACCGACCCGGACATCGCTGCGATGATCGGTACCTCGGCCGCCCTGGCCATCTCCGGCATTCCTTTCGAAGGCCCGATCGGCGCCGCTCGCGTTGCCTTCCACGAAAGCACCGGCTACCTGCTGAACCCGACCTACGAGCAACTGGCTGCCTCGAGCCTGGACATGGTCGTTGCCGGTACCGAATCGGCTGTACTGATGGTTGAGTCGGAAGCCAAAGAGCTGACCGAAGACCAGATGCTGGGCGCCGTGCTGTTCGCCCACGACGAATTCCAGGCCGTGATCCAGGCCGTCAAGGAACTGGCTGCCGAAGCCGGCAAGCCGACCTGGGACTGGCAGCCAGCCCCGGCCAACGTCGAGCTGATGAACCTGGTACGCGCCGAGTTCGGCGAAGCCGTTTCGCAGGCCTACACCATCACCCAGAAGGCTGACCGCTACAATCGCCTGGGCCAGCTGCGCGACGAGGCTGTTGCCCGTCTGAGCAACGAAGAGACCGGCCCGTCCGCCGGCGCCATCAAGGAAATCTTCGGCGAGCTGGAATACCGCACCGTCCGTGAGAACATCGTCAACGGCAAACCGCGTATCGACGGCCGTGACACCCGCACCGTGCGCCCGCTGAACATCGAAGTCGGCGTCTTGCCAAAGACTCACGGTTCGGCGCTGTTCACCCGTGGCGAAACCCAGGCCCTGGTCGTTGCGACCCTGGGTACTGCCCGTGACGCCCAGCTGCTGGACACCCTGGAAGGCGAGAAAAAAGACCCGTTCATGCTGCACTACAACTTCCCGCCATTCTCGGTGGGTGAGTGCGGTCGCATGGGCGGCGCTGGCCGTCGTGAAATCGGCCACGGCCGCCTGGCCCGTCGTGGCGTGCAGGCCATGCTGCCGAGCGACAGCGAGTTCCCGTACACCATCCGCGTGGTATCGGAAATCACCGAATCCAATGGTTCCAGCTCCATGGCTTCGGTCTGTGGTGCTTCCCTGGCCCTGATGGACGCTGGTGTACCGATGAAGGCACCGGTTGCCGGTATCGCCATGGGCCTGGTCAAGGAAGGTGACAAGTTCGCCGTCCTGACCGACATCCTGGGTGACGAAGACCACCTGGGCGACATGGACTTCAAGGTAGCCGGTACCGCCAAGGGTGTTACCGCGCTGCAGATGGACATCAAGATCAACGGTATCACCGAAGAGATCATGGAGATCGCCCTGGGCCAGGCCCTGGAAGCGCGCCTGAATATCCTCGGCCAGATGAACCAGATCATCGCCCAGTCGCGTAGCGAGCTGTCGGCCAACGCCCCGACCATGATCGCGATGAAGATCGACACCGACAAGATCCGTGACGTCATCGGTAAAGGCGGCGCCACCATTCGCGCCATCTGCGAAGAGACCAAGGCTTCGATCGACATCGAAGACGATGGCTCGATCAAGATCTTCGGCGAAACCAAGGAAGCGGCAGATGCTGCCAAGCAACGCATCCTGGGCATTACCGCCGAAGCCGAGATCGGCAAGATCTACGTCGGCAAGGTCGAGCGCATCGTCGACTTCGGTGCGTTCGTAAACATCCTGCCTGGCAAGGACGGCCTGGTGCACATCTCCATGCTGAGCGATGCTCGCGTCGAGAAAGTCACCGACATCCTGAAAGAAGGCCAGGAAGTCGAAGTACTGGTACTGGACGTGGATAACCGCGGCCGTATCAAGCTGTCGATCAAGGACGTTGCCGCGGCGAAGGCCTCGGGCGTCTAAGCGACCGCCACGCAACAGGAAAAGGGCCCTTCGGGGCCCTTTTTTCATGGGCGAAAGGGAACCTTTTGCGGACTTGCATCTTGCATGCAGGTTTACCGTGCAGATTGCAAAATGCACGACGACGGGAATGCTGGTTTTTCGCTAACTTATTGATTTGAAAGGAAACAAGCGAGACGGAAAAGCTGGCACAGCGCATGCAACTACCTCCATATCTGACGCCAGGACATACGGCGCAGACCTTTCGAAAAACAGGAGTGACTCACATGAAGAAGTTCGCCATTGCTGCCGCTACTGCTACCGCCCTGACCCTGACCATGGCTAACGGCGCATTCGCTGCGGAGCCAACCCAGGCTCCAGTCATGTTGGCTGCCAACACCGTGGATAACGCCAAGC
Organism: Pseudomonas sp. M2(2023); assembly: GCF_030263955.1. NCBI lineage: Bacteria > Pseudomonadati > Pseudomonadota > Gammaproteobacteria > Pseudomonadales > Pseudomonadaceae > Pseudomonas > Pseudomonas sp. M2(2023). The sequence goes on along the minus strand of NZ_CP127114.1, from coordinate 4,839,755 downwards.
AGGAAGGTTCCGACACCTGGATCACTACCAAGGTGAAAGCGGACCTGCTGACTGAAAAAGGTATTCCAGGCAGCGACATCAAAGTCGAGACCAGCCAAGGCGTCGTCTCGCTGTCGTCTGACGTGGCGATCACTCAATCCCAGAAAGAAGAAGCAGTACGCATCACCAAGAACATCAAAGGCGTAAAAAGCGTCATGTCTGACGGCCTGAAAGCCGAATAAGGAATGTCCCGTCGGCCAAACGGATTTGGCCACCTTCGCTCCGAGCCCCGGCTATTTGCCGGGGCTTTTCATTGGCGGCTAGTACACCGGGTTACGCGCGATCACATCACTCTCGAAGCATTCTTGCTCGACGATCAGCGGCTCGACCAATGGCCGGCTATCGCGAAAGTGCGCGGTCTGGGTATGCGCTTCATAGGCTGCATCGTCGCGGTAGATCTCGTACAGGTAGATCAACTCCGGGTCGACCCGGTCTTGCGACACATCGAATGCCAGGCAACCAGGTTCAGTGGCGACTGAGGCTGCGGCATTGACCTTGATCGCAGTGAGAAAATCCTCGGCGCAACCGGGCTTCACTCGGGTCTTGATGAACAGGCTATACACAAGGCTCTCCTTTTGTTTTAAATTCTCAACTGAATTGTATACAAAAATGGAGCTTCGCCAATGTCCGAATTGCCTGCACGCCCTGGTCGCCTGAACGGCCTGCGCCATATTGCCTTGTTGGTGCCCAACCTGGAGGAGTGCGAACGCTTCTACGTCGATGTGCTGGGCATGGAGGTGCTGAACCGCGCCAACGAAGACCTGGTATATCTCACTTGTGGTAACGACAACCTGTCGCTGGGGCGCGGGGCAGGGGCGGCCAATGGTTTGCAGACCCTGGACCACTATGGGTTCATCGTCGATAGCGTGGAGGAGCTGGAGGCCTGGTACCAGTATTTCAAGGCCCATGGCGTGACCCTGCTGGACCGGCCGTTCAACCATGGTGACGGGGCGCGCAGCTTCCACCTGCTGGACCCGGCAGGGAACAAGGTGCAGCCGTTGTACCACCCGGCGGTGTCGGGGCAGCGGTTGGTGTGAAGCCTGTACCGGCCTCTTCGCGGGCTTGCCCGCTCCCACAAGGACCGTACACAGTTCAAGGCCTGTGCAGTACCTGTGGGAGCGGGCAAGCCCGCGAAGAGGCCAGACCTGCTAGTAGAAGTTATTCGGCATCCAGATGCATCGGCGTCACCACCCGACCATCGCTCTCGGCCTGGCCCAGACTGGTATCGATGAAGTACACCCGGTCATCTTCCAGCTGGCCTTTGTCTACCAGGTAATCCTTGATGCTGCTGGCCCGCTCCTGGCCAAGTGTGCGCAGCAGCGCAGTACTTTCGGCCCAGGACTTGATCACCGCCTCGCGCAGCTTGGCGGTGCGCTCGTCGCGGCCCAGTTGCTCCCATTCCGCAGGCGGCTGTTGCTTCAGGCGGTTACGGTAGATGCCTTCGAGCATCGCCGGTTTTTCGCTGTCGTCGACCACCAGCATCGAGGCATTGGCCGGCACCTTGTCACCGCGGCGCTGCAGGATCTTGTACCAGGTGGCCTGGTACTCACGCTCCAGGCGCTGCTGGGCGATCAGCGGGCCGTCGCTGGCCTGGGCGCTGGTGCCTTCGATTTCCAGGCGCAGCTCCGGGCGTTCCTTCAGGGCCGACGCCAATTTGTCCAACGATGCCTGGGCGTCGCCACTAAGCTCGCTGGAGCCCGGGGCGAAGGACACATTGCCCAGATCTTCCGAGCCACCGCCGGCAACTAGCCCGCCAATGAACTTGAACGGCGCTTGCGCCGCACGCAACACCAGGTTGCGCAGGGTTTGCCAGACGATCGGCATCACGCTGAACTGCGGGTTGTTGAGGTCTCCAGATACTGGCAGCTCGATCGAGATCTTGCCTTCGGTATCCTTCAGCAGTGCCACCGCCAGGCGGATAGGGAGGTCCACTGCGTCCGGGCTGTCGACCTTCTCGCCCAACTGCAACTGCTCAACCACCACCTTGTTCTCGGCCTTCAGCTGGCCATTGGTGATCAGGTAATGCAGGTCGAGGTTGAGCCGGCCCTTGCGGATACGGAAGCCGGCGAACTTGCCGGAGTAGGGTGTGAGTGTGGTCAGCTCGACCCGCTTGAAGCTGGTGGCGATATCCAGGCTGGCCAGCGGGTTGAACGGGTTGAGGGCGCCTTTGATGGTGACCGGCGCGTAGCGGTCGACCTTACCCTTGACGTCGACCTTGGCCGGCACCGGCTTGCGATTGTCGATGGTGTCGATCCGGCCGCTCAGCTGCTGGATGGCCGTGGCGAAGTTGGGGGTGAGGGACAGGTCGGCGAAGTTGGCCGAGCCGTCGTTGATGTCGATCTGGCCGATGTGGATGCCTAGCGGCTTGTCGTTGCCGGCGGAGGCCGGCTTGGACTGGCTGGTCGCCGGGGCGCCGGCCGGCTGCGGGATCAGCAGGTCGTTGATGTTGGTCGTGCGGTCTTCGTTGATGATGAAACGCGCATAGGGTTGCAGCAGGGTCACTTTGTCGATCGACAGCGCATCGCCGTGCACGTAGGACAGGCCGTCGACGTTCACCTGTTGCCATTTGACGAAGTCACGGCTCTTGATGGTGTCGAGGGTGTGCAGCTGGCTGACCTGTGCCTTGCCGGTGACACTGAAGGCCAGTGGTGCGGTGTTCTTCAGGTCGACCTTGAGGTCGCTGGCGAGCATGCCGCTGCGCAGCTCCAGCAGGATGAACGGGCTGATATAGGCCTGGGCCACTCGCAGGTCGATATCGCGGGTGCTCACGTCCAGCTTGGCCCAGATGGGCGCCAGGTTGACCTGGCCGGCCGCCTGAAGCTTGCCTTGCTTGCCCACGCCGGTATCGAGCTTGAGGTTGAAGGGCGACTTGTTGAGACTGTCGAAACCTTGCAGGTCGGCGTTGAGCGGGCCGACGTCGAGGGCCACCGGCTCCTTCTGAGTACGGTCTGCCAGGTGCACCAGGTAGTTACGCAGTTGCACGTCCTTGAGCAGCACCTGCCAGGGTTTGCTCGGCTCCTTGGCGGCTTGCTGTTCGGGCGTGGGCTCGGCGGCGGCCGGTTCGGCCTTTTCCTTCGGCGTAGCCTTGGCCGGCTGGCTGGCGAACAGTTTCTGCCAGTCGAGCTGGCCGTCCTTTTCCAGCGCGGCCCAGGTTTCCAGTTTTTCGCTGCGGATCTTGCCCACGGTGACCAGCTGCTTGACCAGATCGACCGAGGTTTCGCTTACTTCCAGGCTGGCCAGGCGTGCCAGCGGGCGGCCATCCGGGGCCTTGATGGCAAACGGGGCGATGCGCACCGACGCGTTGTCCAGCAACAGTTCGGTCTGCTTGGCGAGGTTGAGCTTGTAGTGGGTGTCGAGGCTGACCACGCCGTCTTCCAGCACCAGTGGCACGGCATCGCGCACATAGGGCCAGAATGCCTTCATCTTGCCTTCGGTGATCTTCAGTGTGCCTTCAGAGGCGATTGGCGCCAGGCTAAGGGTGCCTTTCCAGTCGATGCGCCCGCCGTTGGGGCCGATGGCCACCAGGGTCATGTCGGCATTGTCGTTGGGCAGGGTGCTGAGGTTTTTCAGCTCCAGGTTCATGTTGTCGTAGAGGAACTCGATCGGCTCGCTCGGGCGCAGGTCCTCGAAGTGCAGGTAACCATCGCTGAGCTTGATGCTGCCGATGCGTAGCGGGAACGGGTCGCTGGGTGGCTCGTCAGGCTTGGCTTCGCTGGCTGGCAGTTTGAACAGGCGGGTCAGGTTGAGAGTACCGTCCTTGGCGAACAGCACTTCGTTGCGCGGTTTGACCAGTTCCACTGCGTCCAGGTGCAGGGCACCGCTCCATAGACTGTCGAGCGAAAGATTGGCGTACAGCCGGTCGAAGCCGACCTGCTCCTTGCCAGGCTCGCCGATCTGCAGGCCCCACAGTGTCAGCTCGAGGCTGAAGGGGTTGAGTTCGATCCGATCGAGGTGGGCAGGCACGGTTGCGTACTGGGCCAACTGTTGGTTGGCGATGCGCAGCGCGACACCGGGGAGAACGAAAAAGCCAAGAAGGCTGTAGAGGGCTACCAGGGCCAGCAGTGCGCCAGCGGCGCGAGTCAATCCTTTGTACATGTGTCGCTTCGTCTGTCTAAGCAGGAGAGCTTGGAGTATGGCACGTTAAATCAGTTCCGCTGAGGCGACCAGTTGACCTCATTCGATACCCATGCGCCGTTTGGCCCGGTGCGCCGAGCCGTCGCGCATCGCCCAGCGCAGTACTGGCGCAGTGCGTTGCAGGCCCAGGCGGATCATGCGCCGCTGCAACGGACCGTGCTGTAGCCCGAGCATGGTCTGGGCCCAGGCCGGCAGCAGGTCGATGCCGGCGTGTAGCATCAGCTTGCCCACCGGCTGTGCCAGGCGGCTGGGGGCGGGGGCATCGAGCAGGATGCCGACCACCTCATGGCTGCGGGCGTCGCAGTGCAACTGTGGGCGCATGTGCTGCAGATAGTCCTCGACCTGCTGGCACGAGCGCGGCACGTCGCGGGCGCCAAGGCGCTCGGCAATCAATGCGATCTCTGCGTAGTAGGCATCCTGCTCGGCGCGCGCTAGTTGCGGGTTGCGGTAACGCAGGTGGGCGGCGAGAAAGCTGCTGACTTCCGCCACGTGCACCCAGGTCAGCAGGTCAGGGTCGCTGGCCGCATATGGGCGGCCATCCGGCGCGGTGCCTGTCACCTGCAGGTGGATGGTGCGCACCTTGTCGATCAGCCACTCGGCATCGCGGGTGGCGCCGAAGGTGGTGCCGGAGATGAATTGGCTGGTGCGGCGCAGGCGGCCGAGCAGGTCTTCACGGAAGTTGGAATGGTCCCACACCCCGGCCAGGGCCAGTGGGTGCAGCAACTGCAGCATGAGGGCACTGATGCCACCGACCAGCATGCTCGGGAAGTCGCCATGTACCCGCCAGCTGATGCTGTGCGGGCCGAACAGGCCGGGGTCGCCTTTGGGCGATTCCAGGTCGAGCTGGCCGAGGGCCAGCCCTGTAAGGCTCATGACCTGGGTTTCGATGCGGCGGCGAAGGGCTTCCATGGCGACCTGTGGTTCAGGGCGGCCATGGGCAACGGCCGCCGGTTACTGGTTGAGGCGTTTGTCGATCAGGCCCTGCACCACGCTGGGGTCGGCCAGGGTCGAGGTATCGCCCAGGTTGTCGAGTTCGTTGCAGGCGATCTTGCGCAGTATACGCCGCATGATCTTGCCTGAGCGTGTCTTGGGCAGCGCCGGAGCCCACTGGATCAGCTCGGGTTTGGCGAAACTGCCGATTTCCTTGCTGACCAGGGCCAGTAGCTCGGCCTTGAGCGCGTCGTCCGGCGTTACACCATTCATCGGTGTGACGAAAGCGTAAACGCCTTGGCCCTTGAGGTCGTGGGGGTAACCGACCACCGCCGCTTCGGCAACGCTGTCATGCAGCACCAGCGCGCTTTCCACTTCGGCGGTACCGATACGGTGACCGGAAACGTTGATCACGTCATCGATACGCCCGGTGATCCAGTAGTCTCCATCGGCATCGCGGCGGGCACCGTCGCCGGTGAAGTAATAGCCGGGCATCGGCTTGAAGTAGGTGTCGACCATGCGCTGATGGTCGCCATAGACACTTCGGATCTGCCCGGGCCAGCTGGCCTTGATCGCCAGCAGGCCGGCACCGGGGCCCTCGATGAGCTTGCCCTTTTCGTCCAGCAGCACTGGTTGTACGCCGAACATGGGCTGGGTGGCACAGCCGGGCTTGAGCGACTGCGAGCCGGGCAGCGGGGTGAGCATGATGCCGCCTGTCTCGGTCTGCCACCAGGTATCGACGATGGGGCAGCGCTTTTGCCCGACTTCTTCGAAATACCACTCCCAGGCTTCCGGGTTGATCGGCTCGCCGACGCTGCCCAGCAGGCGCAGGCTCTGGCGTGAAGTACTCTGCAGCGGCGCGGAGCCCTCGCGCATCAGCGCGCGCAGGGCGGTCGGGGCGGTGTAGAAGATGTTCACCTTGTGTTTGTCCACCACTTGCCAGAAGCGCGAGGTGTCCGGGTAGTTGGGCACGCCTTCGAACATCAGCGAGATCGCGCCATTGGCCAGCGGACCATAGACGATGTAGCTGTGGCCGGTCACCCAGCCGACATCGGCGGTGCACCAGAACACCTCGCCATCACGGTAGTCGAACACCACCTTGAAGGTGAGGGTGGCCTGCAGCAGGTAGCCGCCGGTAGTGTGCAGCACGCCTTTGGGTTTGCCGGTGCTGCCGGAGGTGTAGAGGATGAACAGCGGGTCTTCTGCACCCATCGGCTCGGGAACGCAGTCGTCGCCGGCTTTTTCCGTTGCCTCGTGGTACCAGAGGTCACGGCCTTCGGCCCAGACGACATCGCCGCCGGTACGGCGCACCACGAATACGCTGCTGACCGCGGGGCAGCTGGCCAGGGCCTTGTCGACGTTCTGTTTCAGTGGGATGCGTTTGCCGCCGCGCACACCTTCATCGGCGGTGATCACCGTACGGCAGTCGGCATCGAGGATACGGTCGCGCAAGGCATCGGGCGAGAAGCCGCCGAACACCACCGAGTGGATGGCACCGATGCGGGTGCAGGCAAGCATGGCGAAGGCGGCCTCGGGGATCATCGGCATGTAGATGCACACCCTGTCGCCTTTCTTCACCCCGCGTGCTTTCAGTGCATTGGCCAGGCGGCAGACCTGGCGGTGCAGTTCGCGGTAGGTGATGGCCTTGGAATCCTTGGGGTCATCGCCTTCCCACAGCAGGGCGGTCTGTTCGCCGCGTCGGGCCAGGTGGCGGTCGATGCAGTTGTAGCTGACGTTGAGCTGGGCGCCGTCGAACCAGCGGGCGCTGCCGGTCTTCAGGTCGCATTGCTGCACGCTCGACCAGGGTTTGATCCATTCCAGGCGCTTGGCCTGTTCGGCCCAGAAGGTGTCGGGGTCATCCACCGACTGGCGGTAGAGGCGGCGGTACTCGTCGGGGGTGAGGGCGGCGGACTGGCTGACGGCCAGGGCCTGGGGGTAGTTGCGGATATCGAACATGGCGGGTGGTCCTGCTCTTGTAAGGGGCGATGGACTGCAACGGCTATTCGATAGGACAGTGTAGCTGGGAGAGGTGTTCAACCTGAGCCGGCCTCTTCGCGGGCGAGCCCGCGAAGAAGTTGGCGAAGGTTTCAGATCAACCGCGGTGACGGCCGCGGAAGTAGTTGATCAGGCCTTGGGTGGAACCATCTTCGGCGCTGTCTTCCAGGCTGCCGACCAGGCGTTGGTAAACGCCCTTGCCCAATTCTTTGCCCAGCTCCACGCCCCACTGGTCGAAAGCGTTGATGCCCCAGATCACGCTCTGCACGAACACCTTGTGCTCGTACATCGCCACCAGCGCGCCCAGGCGGCGCGGGCTGATGCGTTCCACCACCAGGGTGTTGCTCGGGCGGTTGCCCGGGATCACCTTGTGCGGGGCCAGCTTTTCGATGTCCGCTTCGTTCAGGCCTTTGCCACGCAGCTCTGCCTCGGCTTCCTCGCGGGTTTTGCCCAACATCAGCGCCTGGCTCTGCGACAGGCAGTTGGCGTACAGCCACTGATGATGGTCGGCCACCGGGTTGAAGCTCACCACCGGCACGATGAAGTCGGCCGGAATCAGCTGAGTGCCCTGGTGCAGCAGCTGGTGGTAGGCATGCTGGCCGTTGCAGCCGACGCCGCCCCAGATAACCGGACCGGTGTCGGTCTTCACCGGGGTGCCGTCCTGCAGCACGCTCTTGCCGTTGGACTCCATGTCCAGCTGTTGCAGGTGCTTGGTGATGTTGCGCAGGTAGTGGTCGTACGGCAGGATCGCGTGACTCTGGGCGCCCCAGAAGTTGCCGTACCACACGCCCAGCAGGGCCAGCAGCACCGGCATGTTCTTGTCGAACGGCGCGGTCTGGAAGTGCTGGTCCATGGTGTAGGCACCGGACAGCAGTTCCTTGAAGTTGGCGGTACCGATGGCCAGGGCGATCGGCAGGCCGATGGCCGACCACAGCGAGTAGCGCCCGCCCACCCAGTCCCACATCGGGAAGATGTTTTCTTCGCGGATGCCGAAGGCCACGGCGGCGGCCTTGTTACTGGAAACGGCGATGAAGTGGCGATACAGCTCGGCTTCCGAGCCGCCCTGGGCCAGGTACCAGGTACGCGCGGCCATTGCGTTCTTCAAGGTCTCGAGGGTGTTGAACGACTTCGACGAGACGATGAACAGGGTGGTTTCGGCGCGCAGGTTGGCCGACAGCTCGTGGAACTCACTGCCGTCGATGTTCGCCAGGTAGTGGCAGCGCACGCCGCGCTGGGCGTAGGGCAGCAGCGCCTCGGACACCAGTTCGGGGCCGAGGAACGAGCCGCCGATGCCGATGTTGACCACGTCGGTGATCGGTTTTTCGCTGTAGCCGCGCCACAGCCCGTCGTGAATGCGGCCGACCAGTTCGGTGATCTGGTTGAGTACCTTGTGTACTTCCGGCATGACGTTCACGCCGTTGACGCTGAGCTTGTCGCCTACCGGCCGGCGCAGGGCGGTGTGCAGCACCGGGCGACCTTCGGAGGCGTTGATGATTTCGCCACTGAACATCGACTTGATGGCGTCCTGCAGGCCCACTTCGTTGGCCAGGTTCACGAGCAGGTCGCGGCTTTGTTCGGTGATCAGGTTTTTCGAGTAGTCGAGGAACAGGCCGCAGCAGCTCAAGGAAAACTGCTCGAAGCGCTTGGTATCGGCGGCGAAGGCTTCGCGCATGCTGAAACCTTGCATGGCGTCGCGGTGTTGCTGAAGCGCCTGCCAGGCGGGCAGGGCCGTGACATCGTGGGGTGTACGGTAATACGCCATTGCGCGGGGTTCCCTTGGTGCGTGATGAGACCTTGGACACGGCACTCATTGCCGGGTTCAGGCTGGCACCATTATAGGCAAAGGCCACTTGCAGGGAATGGGTAAGGCGGGGGAATTTGGGGGAAGCAACTGTCTTGTATTGCCTGTACTGGCCTCATCGCCGGCAAGCCAGCTCCCACAGGGATAGCGCATGGCTCGAGGCCGATGCGGTCGGGGTGGGAGCTGGCTTGCCGGCGAATGGGCTGCAAGGCAGCCCCGGGCCGTTACGCGGTCTTCTCTTCCAGATGAAGGTACAGGTTGTCGATCAACCGTGTGTTACCCAGGTAAGCCGCCGCAATCACCACCAGATCACGATCATCGATCATCGCGGGTCGCAGGCTTACCGCATGACGCACCTCAAGGTAATCCGGGCGGAAACCCGCGGCGGTCAACTGCGCCTTGCCTTCGGCAACCAGTGCGGCAAAGTCCCGCTGGCCATGGCGGATGGCTCCAGCGATATGCTGCAGCGTGCGGTACAGCGCAGGTGCCGTAGCACGCTGCTCCGGCGTGAGGTAGCCGTTACGCGACGACAGCGCCAGGCCGTCCTCGGCCCGCACGGTGGGCTCGCCGATGATCTGGATCGGCATGTTCAGGTCGCGCACCATGGCGCGGATCACCGCCAGCTGCTGGAAGTCCTTTTCACCGAACACGGCAAGGTCGGGCTGGACCATGTTGAACAGCTTGCTGACCACGGTGGCTACGCCTTCGAAATGACCGGGCCGGCTGGCGCCGCACAGGCCTTCGGAAAGGTGGGGTACGCTGACGCGGGTTTGCACGCTCATGCCGTCGGGGTACATCTCTTCGACGCTGGGCGCGAACAGCAGATTGCAGCCAGCCTGGAGCAGGCGCTCCTGGTCGGCGGCCAGGGTGCGCGGGTACTTGTCGAGGTCTTCGTTGGCGCCGAACTGCAGCGGGTTGACGAAGATGCTGGCGACCACGAAATCGGCGCGCTGTGCAGCCTTGGTCACCAGGGCGGCATGGCCGCTGTGCAGGTTGCCCATGGTAGGCACGAAGCCGATGCGCTTGCCTTCACCGCGGGCGCGGGCGACTGCGGCGCGCAGTTCACGGACGGTCTTGACTGTATTCATGCACTGAACCCGTGTTCGCTGCCTGGGAAGCTGACTTGCTTGACCGCCTCGACGTAAGCGACGAGGGCGCTGTGGATATCCGGCTGGCCTTGCATGAAGTTCTTCACGAACTTCGGTACGCGACCGCTCAGCGACAGGCCGAGCATGTCGTGCAGGACCAGGACCTGGCCATCGGTGCCGTTGCCAGCCCCAATGCCGATCACCGGGATGGATACGGCACTGGTGATTTCCGCCGCCAGTTCGCTGGGCACGCATTCGAGCAGCAGCATGGCTGCACCGGCCTGTTCCAGGGCGATCGCGTCGGCGCGCATCTGCCGGGCCTGGGCTTCCTGGCGGCCCTGGACCTTGTAGCCGCCCATCACGTTGACAGTCTGCGGTGTCAGGCCCATGTGCGCGCATACTGGCACGCCACGCTCGGCCAGCAGGCGGATGGTCTCGGCCAGCCAGGCAGCGCCTTCGATCTTGATCATGTGGGCGCCGGCCTGCATCAGCGTGGCGCTGTTGGCAAAGGCCAGCTCTGGTGTAGCGTGCGCCATGAACGGCAGGTCGGCAAGGATCAGCGCACCGTCGTTGCCACGTTTAACGCTGGCTGTATGGTAGGCCATGTCTGCGGTGGTCACCGGCAGTGTGCTGTCGTGGCCTTGCAGGACCATGCCCAGCGAGTCGCCCACCAGCAACACTTCGACACCGGCCTGGCTGGCAGCCTTGGCGAAGGTCGCGTCGTAGCAGGTCAGCATGGTGATTTTTTCACCCTTGGCCTTGAGGCCATTGAGGGTGGTCAGGGTTACTTCAGGCATGTAGGAAATTCCTCGTTCAGGCGCTGTAAGAAACGACTGCATTCAACGCGTGTAGTCATTTTCCGGAGCGGCACATCATCGCGCGTGATGTTCGGGCACAGGTCCGTCCGGGCCTAAATACGGGTATGCGGCACTTTGGTGCCACACGGGACGCCTATAGTCGTGAGCGAGGTGGGGGAAGTCAATCACCCTGTTACCGCATTGTTACGATCAGGGTGTTACTGGCGTTACCGCGCCAGTGTGCAAGGCTGGAACGCCCGGTTTACAGGCGTTCCAGGCCGACGAACGGGCAGTCGTCAAGCAGTTGCGCAAGGGCGCGGCCGTCGGCCAGGCGAAAATCGCCCGGTACCAGTTCCGCCAGCGGGTACAGCACAAAAGGCCGGGCATGCATGTGGTAATGCGGCACTTTCAGGCGCGGCTCATCGAGCACCTGGTCGCCGAACAGCAGGATGTCCAGGTCCAGTGTGCGCGGGCCCCAGCGTTCCTTGCGCACGCGGCCCTGATCGTTCTCGATGGCCTGCAGTGCATCGAGCAGGGCCAGCGGTGGCAGGGCGGTGTCCAGGGCGGCGACGGCGTTGGTGTAGCGCGGCTGGCCGGGCAGCAGCGAATCGCTGGTATACAGGGCCGAGGCCGCCACCAGGCGTGTGGCTTCGACCTGGTCGAGGGCCTGCAAGGCGCTGCGCAGCTGCTCGGCAGGTGCGTCCAGGTTGCTGCCCAGGCCGATATAGGCGCGGGTACTCACTCGAACGCCTCGTCGCCACTGCGCTTGCGCTTGCCACCGCTGCGCTTGCGTTTGCGCGGGCCGGCGCCGGTGCCTTCGTCACGGCTGCCCAGTTCGCGGATCATCTCGCGGCGCTCGCTGTCGTTGGCATCCTGGTAGTCGGTCCACCACTGGCCGAGGTCGTCGGTTTCTTCCCCGGCGCTTTCGCGCAGCAGCAGGAAGTCGTAGCCGGCGCGGAAGCGCGGGTTGTCCAGCAGCATGTCGGCGCGCTTGCCGCTGCGGCGTGGCAGGCGCTCCTGCATGTCCCAGATCTCGCGGATCGGCAGGGTGAAGCGCTTGGGGATGGCGATACGTGCGCATTGTTCGGCGATCAGGTCGTGGGCCGCACCGTTCATGGCCGGGATAGGCGGCACGCCCTGGTTCTGCAGGTGCAGCACGCGGGCCGGCAGGGCTGGCCACAGCAGCGCGGCGAAGAGGAAGGCCGGGGTTACCGGTTTGCCTTGCTTCACGCGCAGGTCGGTGTTGTTCAGCGCTTGGCTGATCAGCGTGTGGGTGTAGGTCGGGCGCTCGTCCAGGGCATGCGAACTGGCCGGGAAAAGCGGCTCGAACAACTGAAGGTCGACCAGCATTTCGAAGACGATGGCGCCCTGGCCGGAGAGGAACAGCTTGAGGCTCTCTTCGAACAGGCGCGCTGGCGGAATTTCGCGCAGCAGTGGGGCCAGCTCTCGAATCGGCTGGACCGTGTGTTTTTCGATGCCGAAGTCGAGCTTGGCGGCGAAGCGCACCGCGCGCAGCATGCGCACCGGGTCTTCCTGATAGCGGTGGGTAGGGTCGCCGATCAGGCGCAGCAAGCGGTTGCGGATATCGTGCACGCCGTTGGCGTAGTCGAGGATGCGCTCGCTGACCGGGTCGTAGTACAGGGCGTTGATGGTGAAGTCGCGACGTTGCGCGTCCTCTTCCAGGGTGCCGTACACGTTGTCACGCAGAATGCGGCCACTGGCATTGTGCGACGAACGGTGGCTGTCGCCCTGGTCGTCTTCCGAATGGTGGGCGCGGAAAGTTGCGACTTCGATGATTTCACGTCCGAAATGCACGTGGACCAGCTTGAAGCGGCGGCCAATGATGCGTGCGTTGCGGAACTCGGCACGGACCTGTTCAGGGGTGGCACTGGTGGCGACGTCGAAGTCTTTCGGCGTGATGCCCAGCATCAGGTCGCGGACACAGCCACCGACCAGGTAAGCCTGGTAACCGGCGCTCTGCAGGCGTTCCACGATGTTCACCGCATGGCGGCTGAATTGGTGGCGTTGCAGCGAGTGCTGGCTTTTGTTGATCACCTCAGGCGTGGTGCGCCTGTGGTGCGGGCCCGGTACGGGCGGGCGGAACGACTGGAACAGCTTCTTCAGCATGGGATGCACTGTTTGAAGGAATGTTCGGCCAAGAATAGGAGAATGGCCGCATGATGGGCGGGGATTCTAGCATTTACTCAAGGAATGGTGTAGGCGGGTAGCAGGATGCCTGCCAGAAGGGTAGAAACGACAAGGGGAGCCTAAGCTCCCCAAGAAGTCGTTGCGTGCTCTTATTGTTTTTTTGCTGGGCTTCTTGTTTTTGTTGAGTGCCCTGTCCACAAATCTCGAAGCTTGTGGACGACCCCCAATCCAGGGGTTAAGAGCAAACGGATTGCTTTGGTCGCTGATGTCACGTTGATCTGTCGATCCAACCAGTTCAGGCGCTGCTTTTTAGTGCAGTTTTTGTTGTTCTCTGCCTGGTTGTGGGGCAAGCCCCAAACACGCATCCTCTCCAAAAGAATCAGTTAGCTGCGCCTCCGCCGTCTTGTTTTTATTGTGCGTGAGCCGTTTCGTCTTGTTCTTATTCTGAGTTGCAGTGCTTGTTATTGTTCTTGTACCAGACATATAGCAGGTGCCGTGCCAACTTTTGCAAACCCAGTAAAATCAAGGGGTTGGAGGTGGCGAGCAGTTTTTCAGCGGTCGAAAATGTCGAAATTTCGTTACCGTACGCCTCGGGAACTGTTACGGCGGAAAGCTTGGGTAACAGATTTTTGCGGGGGCTGATGTGTTACCTGGGGTGTGTGCGCTGGCTTTGCTGGCCCTTTCGCGGGTGAACCCGCTCCCACAGAGACTGCGCAGGTTTCGCTAAATCTCGGTAAGCCGGCTTCTACAAGGATTGCACCACCCTTTAGGGCAGTGAGATTTCTGTGGGAGCGGGTTCACCCGCGAAGAGGCCGGAACGGCAGATAGAGAGGGATCAGGGCAGGAGGAACCTCCCGCCCAGGCAGCGTGGTTATTCGCTGGTAGCGTTGCTCTTGCGCCGCGGGATGCCCAGGCGCTGGCGGCGTTCCCACAGGCACTTGCGGCTGACCCCGAGCTTGCGGGCCAGCTCGGTCTCGGTCATGTGGTCCTGATGCTCGAGCACGAAGTGCTGGAAGTAGTCTTCCAGCGACAGGTCCTCGGTCGGCTCATGGCTGGCATTAGCCGAACTGGCCACGACCAGGGCGTTGTCGAGGATTTCGTCCTCTTCCAGGTCACCCAGCTCGATGTCGATGCCCAGCAGGTCGGCGGAAATTTCCGCACTCTCGCTGAGGATCACCGCGCGCTCAACGGCGTTTTCCAGCTCTCGCACGTTACCCGGCCAGCTGTAGTGACGAATGGCCTGCTCGGCTTCGGCCGAGAAGTGCAGGTCGTCGCGGCCGATGCGCGCGCTCTGGCGGGCGAGGAAGGCGCTGGCGATCTCGTTGACGTCGCTGCCGCGCTCGCGCAGGGCAGGCAGTTTCAGGGCGATCACGTGCAGGCGGTAATACAGGTCTTCACGGAACTGACCGGCCTTGGCCAGGTTCTTCAGGTCGCGGTGGGTCGCGGCGATCAGGCGTACATCGACCTTTTGCGACTGTACCGAACCCACCCGGCGAATCTCGCCTTCCTGCAGCACGCGCAGCAGGCGGGCCTGGGCTTCCAGCGGCAGTTCGCCGATTTCGTCGAGGAACAGGGTACCGCCATCGGCAGCCTCCACCAGGCCAGCGCGCCCGGCGCTGGCGCCGGTGAACGCGCCTTTCTCGTGGCCGAACAGCTCGGACTCGATCAGTGTCTCGGGGATGGCCGCGCAGTTCACCGAAATCATTGGTGCCTTGGCCCGACGCGACAGGTTGTGCAGGGCGCGTGCGACCAGCTCTTTGCCGGTGCCCGACTCGCCCTGGATCAACACATTGGAGTCGGTGGGCGCGACCTTGCGGATCTTGCTGTACATGTCCTGCATCGGCGGGCACGAGCCGATGATGCCGATTTCGCCATTGGCGGCCGCCGCGCTGCCTTTGTCGGCGGGGGCGGCCTTGCCATTGGTGGCGCGTGGCTCGGCCGCCGGTGCGGCAGCCGGGGCGTTCTGCCGGTCGCGCAGGATACGCGCAACCGCTTGCAGCATCTCGTCGTGGTCGAAGGGCTTGGCGATGTAGTCCACCGCGCCCATTTTCATCGAGTCTACCGCCGAGCGCAGGCTGGCGTAGCTGGTCATGATCAGCACCGGGGTGCCTTGGCCGAGCTTGATCAGTTCGGTGCCGGGTGCGCCTGGCAGGCGCAGGTCGCTGACGATCAGGTCGAAGGTGGCAATGCTGAAGCGTTCCTGGGCTTCCTGCACCGAGCCGGCTTCGCTGACCTGGTACTGGTTCCGTTCGAGCAGGCGACGCAAGGCCGAGCGGATGATGGTTTCGTCTTCGACGATCAGAATGTGCGGCATTGATTCAATTCTCTCGACGGTCTCGAATTTCAGGGGACGTCGCTACGACATGCCGGGGCAGGGTCACGCGGATCCGGGTGCCACGTTGCCGTTCGATATCGGCCGGGCTGTCGATGGTGATTTGCCCATAATGCTCTTCCACGATGGAATAGACCAGAGCAAGCCCCAGTCCGGTTCCTTCGCCCGGGTCCTTGGTGGTGAAGAAGGGTTCGAACAGGCGGTCCATGATGTTCTTCGGGATCCCGCTGCCTTCATCCTCGACGATCAGGTCGACGGTGTGCTCGCTGACTTCGCTGCGCACGCGCACGGCGCTGCCGGGCTTTGATGCGTCGCGGGCGTTGGAGAGCAGGTTGATCAGCACCTGGGCCAGGCGCTGCGGGTCCCCTTCGGCCCAGTGCTCCGGGTCGCAGAGGTTGAAGAACTGTACTTCGAAATTGCGCCGGTTCAACGCCAGCAGACCGATGGCGTCCTGCGCCACTTCGGCCAGGCATACCGGTTCTTCGCTGTTCTGGTGGCTGCCGCCGGCATGGGCGAAACTCATCAGCGACTGGACGATGCGCGATACCCGCTTGGTCTGTTCGAGAATCTGGCTGGACAGCTCGATGATTTCGCCATCGCCCTCACGCTCTTCGCGCAGGTTCTGCGCCAGGCAGGCGATGCCGGTGATCGGGTTGCCGATTTCGTGGGCCACGCCGGCGGCCAGACGGCCGATGCTGGCCAGGCGTTCGGAGTGCACCAGCTTGTCTTCCAGCGCCTGGGTTTCGGTAAGATCCTCCACCAGCAGTACCAGGCCGCTGTTGCCCGGGGCCAGCGGCTCGTCGATGGCCGCCTTGTGCAGGTTCAGCCAGCGCGGCTGGCCGTCCAGCGCCAGGCGCTGCTTGTGCAGGTGCTCGTCTGGCACGTTGATGAAGCCTTGCAGCAGGCCGCGCCAGGGTTCGCTGATGGTGACCAGGCGCGAGCCGACCACGTGCTTGGCGGCGATGCCGGTGAGCTCTTCCATGGCCTTGTTCCACATCAGGATTTCCTGGTCCTTGGCCAGCGAGCAGACGCCCATGGGCAGTTCCTGCAGGGTCTGGCGGTGGTAGCGGCGCAGGGCGTCGAGCTCGGCGGCCAGGCCGGTCAGGCGCGAGTGGTAGTCTTCCAGGCGGCTTTCGATGAAGTGGATGTCCTCGGTCACGTAGTTTTCGTTACCGGACTTGTACGGCAGGAAGGTCTCGACCATGTCCTGGGCCACGCTCGGCCCCATCAGGCCGGACAGGTTGGCCTCGATGCGGTCGCGCAGGCGGCGCAAGGCATAGGGGCGGCGCTCGTCGAACGGCAGGTAGAGATCGCGCAGGGCCTGTTCCACTTCCTTCTGTGCGGCCTTGGCGCCCAGCGGCTTGGCCAGTTGGGTGGCGAACTCCTGTGGCGAGGCGGCGTGCAGCTCGCGGCGTTGCGGGCGGCGCACATTGTCCACTGCGCAGGCTTCGGCGGCGCTTACCTCTTCGTTGCTGGCGTTGGTGAACAGCGAGATCAGGGTGAACAACAGCACGTTGGCCGCCAGCGAGGCGATGGCCGCCATGTGCCAGCTGGTGTCGTCCAGCACGTAGATCATGTCCAGCAGCGGGATGTAGAAGCCCTGCAGGTTGCCCAGCAATGGCAGCAGCATGGTCACCATCCACACCAGGGTGCCGGCCAGCAGGCCGGCGATGAAGCCACGGCGGTTGGCAGTTGGCCAGTACAGCACCGACAGCACGCCCGGCAGGAACTGCAACGTGGCCACGAAGGCGACGATGCCCAGGTTGGCCAGGCTCTGGTGGTTGTTCTGGGTGAGGTAGAACATGAAGCCCGCGGTGATGATGGCGACGATCAGCGCGCGGCGGGTCCACTTCAGCCAGCGGTAGATGTTGCCTTCGGCCGGCGGCTGGTACAGCGGCAGCACCAGGTGGTTGAGGGCCATGCCCGACAGCGCCAGGGTTGTGACGATGATAAGCCCGCTGGCGGCCGACAAGCCGCCGATGTAGGCCAGCAGCGCCAGTGCCTGGTTGTTGGCGGCAAGCCCCAGGCCCAGGGTGAAGTATTCGGGGTTGGTGGTGGCGCCCAGACGCAGGCCGGCCCACAGCACCAGCGGCACGGCCAGGCTCATCAGCAGCAGGAACAGCGGCAGGCCCCAGCTGGCGCTGACCAGCGAGCGCGGGTTGAGGTTTTCGGTGAAGGCCATGTGGTACATGTGCGGCATGACGATGGCCGAGGCGAAGAACACCAGTAGCAAGGTGCGCCATGGACCTTCCTGCAGCGGCGTATGCAGAGCGGCCAGGGCGGTCTGGTTCTGCAGCAGCCACACTTCCAGTTCGTGCGGGCCGCCGAACACGCCATAAAGGGCATACAGGCCGATACCGCCCAGGGCCAGCAGCTTGATCACCGACTCGAAGGCGATGGCGAACACCAGCCCTTCGTGCTTTTCGCGTGTGGCGATGTGCCGCGAGCCGAAGAAGATGGTGAACAGGATGATGAGCGTACAGAAGGCGAAGGCCACACGTGCCTTGACCGGCTCACCGGTAAGGATACTGATCGAGTCGGCTACCGCCTGGATCTGCAGGGCCAGCAAGGGCAGAACGCCGATGAGCATGATGATGGTGGTCAGCGCCCCGGCCCAGGTGCTGCGGAAGCGGAACGCCAGCAGGTCGGCCAGCGAGGACAGCTGGTAGGTACGGGTGATCTTCAGGATCGGATAGAGCAGCACTGGCGCCAGCAGGAACGCGCCGGACACCCCCAGGTAACAGGCAAGGAAGCCGTAGCCGTACTGGTAGGCCAGGCCCACCGAGCCATAGAAGGCCCAGGCACTGGCGTATACGCCCAGCGACAGGGTGTAGGTCAGCGGGTGGCGAATGATCGAGCGCGGGATCAACCCCCGCTCGCTGATCCAGGCCACACCGAACAGCACCATGAGGTACGCGGCGCTGATCAGGATCATCTGGGTCAGGCTAAAGCTCATCGGCATCTCGTTGGCTCTGCAGGATGAAGGTGACGACGATCAGGATCAGCCAGAGCAGGTAAGGGCGGTACCAGGCTCCGGTCGGTTCGATCCACCAGTCCATGATGGCCGGGGAGAACAGGTAGATCCCCACGACCAGAAGCAGGACCAAACGATAGATGTACATGCTGGCCTCGATGGTTGGGCGCTGCGGGCTTGGACTTATTATTGGCGCAAATGGCTGGGGGGATGCTAGCGGGAATCCATGGTGTTCGCCAAGAGGTTGAATTTATTGGGCTTTTGTTTTTGAGGGATGGGTTGCTTGTGCCGGCCTCTTCGCGGGTGAACCCGCTCCCACAGGTAATGCGCTTTCCTCAGGTGTGGTGAGGGCCCTGTGGGAGCGGGTTTACCCGCGAAAGGGCCGGGCCTGCCTCAGCGCAAATCAGCCTCTGGCACCGTGGTCCGCTGTGCAATCGCCTCGGGCCGCCACTGTTTGCGAGCTACCGCCAATACCTCCGCCGGCGTTGCCAG
Organism: Pseudomonas sp. M2(2023); assembly: GCF_030263955.1. Lineage (NCBI taxonomy): Bacteria > Pseudomonadati > Pseudomonadota > Gammaproteobacteria > Pseudomonadales > Pseudomonadaceae > Pseudomonas > Pseudomonas sp. M2(2023). The sequence continues at coordinate 4,821,025 of NZ_CP127114.1, read as the reverse complement.
CAGCAACTCGGGGTCGGCTTTCTGCCCCAGCGCCCGCAACGCCCGCAGCAACAGCGGTGTCGCCTGGTCCGCCTGCAGCGGCGGCGAGCGGTACGACTTGCCCAGCTTGTGCCCGTCCGGCTGCACGATCAGCGGAATATGCAGGTAACGCGGCTGCGAGAAGCCCAGCAACTCTTGCAGGTAAAGCTGGCGCGGGGTGTTGTCGAGCAGGTCGGCGCCACGCACGATGTCGGTAACACCTTGCCAGGCATCGTCCAGTACCACCGCCAGTTGGTAGGCATACAGCCCGTCGCGGCGCTGGATGACGAAATCGCCCACTTCACGCCCCAGGTGCTGCTGGAACTCGCCCTGTACGCGGTCGGTAAAGCGGTAGATCAGCTCTGGCACGCGCAGGCGGATCGCCGCGCCATCCCTAGCATGCCCGGCATTGCGGCAAAGGCCCGGGTAGATACCGTTGTAACCCTCAAGCTGCTTGCGCGAGCAGGTGCAGGCGTAGGCCAGGCCCATGTTGAACAGGCGGTCGACCACCGCGGCATAGGCATCGTGCCGCTGGCTCTGGAACACCACTTCGCCGTCCCACTCCAGGCCGTAGCGCTCCAGGGTCTGCAGGATCGCATCGCGAGCACCGGGCATTTCCCGAGGCGGGTCGGTGTCTTCCATGCGCAGCAGCCAGCGGCCGTTCACGGCGCGGGCATCGAGCCAGGAGGCGAGGGCGGCGACCAGCGAGCCGAAGTGCAGGAAGCCGCTGGGGGTGGGGGCGAAACGTCCGATGTAGCTTGAGTGGGTCATGGTCAGGCTGGGCATATAAATGAAACGGGGCGCATGATGCGCCCCGTTCAGGTGGAAAGAAAGATCAGCCTTTGCCGACCGTCTTTTCCTTTTTCTCGGCGATTTCCTTGCAGTCGAAGCACAGGTCGGCGGTAGGGCGGGCCTCCAGGCGACGCAGGCCGATCTCGATGCCGCACGATTCGCACCAGCCGTACTCGTCGGCCTTGATCTTGTCGAGGGTCTTGTCGATTTTCTTGATCAGCTTGCGCTCGCGATCGCGGTTGCGCAGCTCCAGGGCGAATTCTTCTTCCTGGCTGGCACGGTCGGCCGGGTCTGGGAAGTTGGCTGCCTCGTCCTTCATGTGGTCCACAGTGCGGTCCACACTGGTCATCAGCTCTTGCTTCCAGGCGCCGAGAAGCTTGGTGAAGTGCTTCTTCATGGGCTCGCCCATGTACTCTTCACCTTTGGATTCTACGTAGGGCTCGACACCGTACATGGTCTGGGCTTTTTGCTTTTCTACGGTGGACATGAATAGACCGCCTCTCACTCATCTGATCCAATGCGCAGGCTGCTCCATCTCCGGCACCCGCCGGCCCTGCGACTGCGAGCCGCCGAACTTACCAGATAGATCGGGGGTGCGCTACCCCGCCCGATCCTGGTAATTGACAGCGGCCTGAGCCGCACGTTCGGTGGCGTGCAGAGGTAGAATCTCCAGTTTAGACCCAATTGAGAGAAGGTCATGGCCCACCCCTACAGTGCGCGCAGCCGCGCCATCGAACCCTTCCACGTCATGGCGCTGCTGGCCCGGGCCAACGAGCTGCAGGCGGCCGGACACGACGTGATCCACCTGGAAATCGGCGAGCCGGACTTCACCACGGCCGCGCCCATCGTTGCCGCCGGCCAGGCAGCATTGGCCGCCGGGCACACCCGCTACACCGCCGCACGCGGCCTGCCGGCACTGCGCGAAGCCATTGCTGGTTTCTACGGCCAGCGTTATGGCCTTAGCGTCGACCCTGAGCGCATCCTCATCACCCCGGGTGGTTCCGGTGCGCTGCTGCTGGCCAGCAGTCTGCTGGTCGACCCAGGCAAACATTGGCTGCTGGCCGACCCAGGCTACCCGTGCAACCGCCACTTCCTGCGCCTGGTCGAGGGCGGGGCGCAGCTTGTGCCGGTGGGTCCGGATGTGAATTACCAGCTGACTGCCGACCTTGTCGACCGCTACTGGGACAAGGACACGGTCGGAGCCCTGGTCGCCTCGCCGGCCAACCCGACCGGTACCGTGCTGGGGCGTGACGACCTGGCCAACCTGTCCCGCGCCACCCGTGAACGGCACGGCCATCTGGTGGTGGACGAGATCTATCACGGGCTGACCTATGGCATGGACGCGCCCAGCGTGCTGGAAGTGGACGACTCGGCATTCGTCCTGAATAGTTTTTCCAAGTATTTCGGCATGACCGGTTGGCGCCTCGGCTGGCTAGTGGCGCCTCCTGGCGCGGTGGCCGACCTGGAGAAGCTGGCACAGAACCTGTACATTAGTGCGCCAAGCATGGCCCAACATGCCGCGCTGGCGTGTTTCCAGCCCGAAACCCTGGCCATTTTCGAGGAGCGCCGCGCCGAGTTCGCCCGCCGCCGCGACTACCTGTTGCCCGCCCTGCGCGAACTGGGCTTTCGCATTGCCGTCGAGCCGCAGGGGGCGTTCTACTTGTATGCCGACATCAGTGCCTTTGGCGGTGATGCGTTCGCCTTCTGCCGGCACTTCCTGGAGACCGAGCACCTGGCCTTCACCCCGGGCCTGGACTTCGGCCGTCACCTGGCCGGCCACCATGTGCGCTTTGCCTACACCCAGAGCCTGCCGCGCCTGGAAGAGGCGGTGCAGCGGATTGCTCGCGGCCTGCGGAGCTGGCAAGGCTGATGCAGTTCCATCCCCCACTCGAACAGGGCCGCCTGCTGCGCCGCTACAAACGCTTTCTGGCGGATATCGAACTGCCCGGCGGCGAACAACTCACCATCCACTGCCCCAACACCGGCTCCATGCTCAACTGCATGCGTGAAGGCGGGCAGGTGTGGTTCAGCCGCTCCAACGACCCCAAGCGCAAGCTCCCGGGCACTTGGGAAATCAGCGAAACCCCGCAGGGGCGGCTGGCCTGTGTGAATACCGGGCGGGCCAATGCGCTGGTCGAAGAGGCCCTGCGTGCCGGCATCATCGCCGAACTGGCCGGTTTCAGTGCGCTAAGGCGTGAGGTAGCCTACGGCGAGGAAGGCAGCCGCATCGACTTTCGCCTGGAGTTCGACGGTGCCCCGGCCTATGTCGAAGTCAAGAGCGTGACCCTGGGCTACCCAGCCAGCACGGTCGCGGCCTTTCCTGATGCGGTGACCCAGCGCGGCGCCAAGCACCTGCGAGAGCTGGCGAAGTTGGCCAGGCAAGGCGTGCGGGCTGTGCAGCTGTATTGTGTGAACCTGACCGGTATCGACGCGGTGCGCCCGGCCGAGGAAATCGATGCGGCTTATGCTCAGGCCCTGCGCGCGGCAGTTTCAGATGGAGTGGAGGTGCTGGCCTACGGCGCACGCCTGGACTCCGAAGGCATTGTCATCGACCGCCGCCTGCCGGTGCTGCTTACCCCTTGAGCCAGATGCCCTGGCTGTCCTCGTGGCAGCTCAGGGCCTGCAGTTGCTCGCCCTCGCACGGCCCGGCCACGCATTCTCCACTTTCGATCAGAAACAGCGCGCCATGATGGGCGCAGTGAATCAGGCTGGCGCTGTCATCGAGAAACGCATCTTCTACCCAGTTCAGCGGGATGCCGCGGTGCGGGCAACGGTTGCGGTAGAGGTACACCTGGCCCTGGCGGCGTACGCCGAACAGTTCGATGCCGTCTACGCTGAAGGCGCGGCTTTGGCCTTCGGCCAGGCCGTGGGAGGTACAAAGGAAGTGCATGGCAAAGACGACTCGTGGAACAAGTGATGGCTTGACGCTTCAATGCGAATAATTATCAAATTGTCCATATTCGCTGCGCCCGGCTGCCTATGGTGCGCAGTTCCGTCGCTCGCCACAAGGCGCGCGGCTCGCCTGCAGAAGGAACCCGATGATGCGCCGTCCTGTCGCCTTGCTCGCTCTGTGCGCGAGCGTTGTGCTGTCCACCCAGGCCCTGGCGGCCGAGCTGCCGCAGCGTTGGGTCAGCGCTGGTGGCGCACTGAGCGAATGGATCAGCGCACTTGGCGGTGAAGCGCGCTTGGTGGGTGTGGACACCACCAGCCAGCACCCGCAATCGCTGAAGTCACTGCCTAGCGTCGGCTACCAGCGGCAGTTGTCTGCGGAAGGCATTCTCAGCCTGCGCCCGGATGTGCTGGTGGGCACCGAAGAAATGGGGCCGCCACCGGTACTGGCGCAAATCCGCAAGGCTGGCGTGCGGGTCGAACTGTTCTCCAGCAAAGCCGAGGTGGCGGCGGTGGATGAAAACCTCAAGCATCTGGGGCAATTGCTGGGCGCAGAAGAGCAGGCCGCGGTCTTGGCGTCGGGTTACCACCAGCAGCTCGATGCCTTGCAGGCCAGGGTCAGGCAGGCCCAGGCCGGGCAGAAGGCGCCAGGAGTGTTGCTGCTGGTCGGGCATGCGGGTGCCAAGCCGCTGATCGCCGGGCAGGGTACCGCTGGCGACTGGCTGCTGAGCCAGGCAGGCGGGCGCAACTTGGCAGAACATCAGGGCTACAAGAATTTCTCCAGCGAAGCACTGGCTGCGCTGGACCCGGATGTGATCGTGTTTTCCGACCGGGCGCTGGCCGATGACCAAGCCTTGAAGGCGTTGCTGAAAGAAAACCCCGCGCTGGCGACCTCGCGCGCCGTGCGAGAGAAACGCCTGGTATCGCTTGACCCGACACTATTGGTCGGCGGGCTCGGGCCACGCCTGCCGGCAACACTTCAGTTGCTTGCGGCTACCTTCTATCCGGCCGCCAAGATCAGCCTCTACCAATGAAACAACGGGTCCAGCCACGCACACTGTTCGTTTGCCTGGGCCTGTTGTGCCTGTTGGCGGTGTGGTTGTCTTTGGCCTTGGGGCCGGTCAGCCTGCCGTTGTTCGATACCCTGCGTGCCGGCTTGCGCTTGCTGGGGTTACCCATTGCCGCTGACGGCCTGCAGCAGGCCGAGATGATCCTCGGCCAGATCCGCCTGCCGCGCACCTTGCTGGGATTGGCGGTGGGCGCGGTGCTGGCGCTGTCTGGTGTGGCCATGCAGGGGCTGTTCCGTAACCCTCTGGCCGACCCCGGGCTGGTAGGGGTTGCCGCCGGAGCAGCGGTGGGCGCGGCGGTGGCCATCGTTGGCGGCAGTTGGCTGGGCGGCATGCCGGATGTGCTTGCCCCCTACCTGTTGTCGCTGTGCGCTTTCATCGGCGGGCTGGGCGTGACTGCGCTGGTTTATCGTCTGGGGCGACGCGACGGCCAGACCAACGTCGCCACGATGCTGCTGGCCGGTGTGGCCATGACCGCGCTGGGCGGTGCTGCCGTGGGGTTGTTCTCCTACCTGGCCGACGACGCCACGCTGCGCACGCTGACCTTCTGGAACTTGGGCAGCCTCAATGGTGCCAGTTACCAGCGGCTGTGGCCTTTGCTGCTGGTGGCTGCGGGCGTGGCAGTGTGGCTGCCACGTCGGGCCAAGGCGTTGAATGCCATGCTGCTTGGTGAATCGGAGGCGCGTCACCTGGGCATTGACGTGGAGCGGCTCAAGCGCGAGCTGGTGTTCTGCACGGCGCTGGGCGTGGGTGCGGCGGTGGCGGCAGCAGGGCTGATCGGTTTCATCGGCCTGGTGGTGCCGCACCTGGTGCGCCTGCTGGCCGGGCCTGATCACCGTGTGGTGCTGCCAGCTTCCTTGTTGGCTGGCGGTGCGCTGATGCTGTTCGCCGATTTGGCGGCGCGGCTGCTGCTGGCGCCTGCCGAGCTGCCGATCGGCATCGTCACGGCCTTTATCGGCGCACCGTTCTTCCTGTTCCTGCTGATACGAGGGCGCAGTTGATGTTGCAAGCCGAGGGGCTGTACTTGCGGCGGGGCAGCAACGAAGTGCTGCATGACATTCATCTGCAGCTGAGCCAGGGGCAGGTGGTGGGTGTGCTCGGCCCCAACGGTGCCGGCAAGAGCAGCCTGCTAGGAGTACTGTGTGGTGAGCTGGCGCCCAATCACGGGCGGGTGACGCTACAGGGCAGGCCACTGGCGGACTGGGCAGGGCAGGAGCGAGCCAGGCGCCTGGCGGTGTTGCCGCAGGTGTCCAGCCTGGGGTTCTCGTTCCGGGTCGAGGAAGTGGTGGGCATGGGGCGCATGCCCCATGGCACCGGGCAGCGGCGCGATGCTGAAATCGTCGAAGCGGCCTTGCGGGCAGCGGATGCCTGGCACCTGGTGGAGCGCAGTTACCTGGCGTTGTCTGGCGGCGAGCGGCAAAGAGTGCACCTGGCTCGGGTGCTGGCGCAGCTGTGGCCGGGCGAGGCGGGTTCAACGCTGCTGCTGGACGAGCCAACCTCGATGCTCGACCCGTTGCACCAGCACACCACCCTCGAAGCCGTGCGCCGCTTTGCCGACCGTGGCGCCGCGGTGCTGGTGATCCTGCATGACCTGAACCTGGCGGCGCGCTACTGTGATCGTATCCTGCTGCTGGAGCAGGGGCGCTGCCATGCCTTTGCCGCACCCGAAGCAGTGCTGACGCCGGCGGCGTTGAAGGCGGTATACGGGATCGACGTACTGGTACAGGCGCACCCGGAGCGTGGGCATCCGCTGATCATCACCCGCTAACGCTGGCGCGGTCCTACAAGGGCTCGTGCAGGCCATAAATGGAGGTGCTGTCCATGCGACATCCGCTGCTGTCCGCTTTCTCGCTGTGCCTGGTGCTGGAACTGGGTGGCTGCCAGGCCAGCCTGCCGCCCCTGCCCGCCTGGCAGAGCAGTGAGGGGCGCAGCCATGCCGAGCTGGGGCATATCGTCGATCTTGCTGATGGTCAGCTGATCAGCCCTGAGCAACTGGTGCAGCGCCTGTCTACCGCTCCCCGGGTACTGGTCGGCGAGAAACACGACAACCCCGACCATCACGCACTGCAGCTGTGGATGCTGCGCGCCCTACAAGGCCAACGTGTGCAGGGCAGCCTGCTGCTGGAAATGCTGCAGCCCGAGCAGCAACCGCTGCTGGACAACCTCGCGGGGCAACCTTTGCCGGTAGACCTGCCCAAGGCCTTGGCCTGGCAGGACGGCTGGGATTGGCAGCTGTACGGGCCAATCGTGACCGAGGCTTTGCAGCAGCGGGTGCCTGTGCTGGCCGCCAACCTCTCGCCCGGCGAGATGCGCCAGGCCTATCGTCAGCCGGCTTCGTTACCGGGCGAACGCTCCAATGCGCCGACGGTCAAGGCCGCCTTGCTGGAGCATGTGCGTGCCGGGCATTGCGGGATGCTGCCAGAAAGCCAGTTGCCGGCGATGCTGGCCGTGCAGCAGCAGCGCGACCGGCGCATGGCCGAGCGCTTGCTGGCGGCGCCGCAGCCAGCACTGCTGCTGGCCGGGGCCTATCACGTGCGCAAGGACCTGGGTGTACCGTTGCACTTGGCTGACCTGCAAGCGCAGGGGGAGAGCAAGGTGCTACTGCTAGCTGAGGTTGGTGAGCAGGTCGAGGCAGGCGAGGCTGATTTTGTGTGGTACACGGCAGCGATGCCGGAGCAGGACTATTGCGCGCAACTGCGGTGACGGGGCTGTAATAGGCAAAAAAAGACCCGGCAAATTGCCGGGTCAATAACCGTGATTAGCCTGATGAGGAGATAATCTGAGAGTCCGAACCAGGGGCTCTTAGCTTATCCAACCAGTCTCGCGACCAGTTGTGATAATCATAACTATTCTCATTTCGGCGTCAATCCCTTTCCCGAGATTATTTCTGATTTTTTTGCGCAGGGCTTTTCGCATCCAGTTGTTGGTTGAGCGCTTCTTTGCGCTCCAGCGGCAAATCGTTCCAGTGCATGTCCAGCAGGGCGCCTTCAATGGCATACAACAGCACCTTCGATGCGCGGAACCCTCGTGTCTTCACGGCCTGGTACGCACCTACCGCGCCCAGGCGGCGCAGATCCGATGCACTGTGGATGCCGGCTGCATGCAGCCACTGCGCAGAGGTCTTGCCAAGGTTCTTCAGATGCTGCAATTCATCGTTCATCGAGCCTCCTTGCGATGGCTGAACGGGGATTGGGGGATAAATCGCGAGCAGGTCAGAGAGGAGTGTAGCGGGGGATAGGAAATGCGCGGCCTTTTGCCATAGGGGGCGACGAGATGTCCTGTGCCGGCCTATTCGCGGGTAAACCCGCTCCCACAAGGTTATCTGCAAGCCTCACGACTGAGGCAGTACCTGTGGGAGCGGGTTCACCCGCGAATAGGCCGGCACAGGAAAGCGCCGACCTTACAGCCCAGGCAAGCGCTGGCGAATCTGCTCGATCACCTGGTCCATGCTCCCGGCGCTCTGGGTATCGACGCGGGTGCTCTGCACCAGTTCCTGTGCATCCAGTGGCTCACGACTGGCCTGCTGGGCTTTGACCACTTCCAGGGTGGCATCCGACGGGTCGGTATTTTCTGCCTGGCGCTGCTCCAGCCAGCTGGCGATGACCGCATCCGGCGCATGGCAGTCGAGGATCAGGAACGGCACGCCCGTCTGGCTGGCGATGTCCGCTGCGGCCTGGCGCTGATCACGTTTGAGGTAGGTGGCATCCAGCACCACCGGGAAGCCGGCCCGCAGTACGGTCGCTGCCACCTCGTGCAGGCGCTGGTAGGTCGCGACACTGGCGTCCTGATCATAGATGCCGGTACTCAGCTGGCCAGCCTCAGCCTGCTGCTGTTCACCGAACAGGCGCTTGCGCTCCACATCCGAACGCACGCGGACGGCGCCAAGGGCTTCGACCATGCGCATGGCCACGTGGCTTTTGCCCACAGCCGAAACACCGTGGGTAATGGCCAGCAGGCGCGACGGGATGGCGCTGTAGCTTTCTGCCAGGTTGGCATAGTTGCGGTAGGTGCGAAGAGTGGTGGCGCGCTGCACGCCATCGGCATCGGCTGGCATGCTGAACAGTGCAACCTTGGCCCGTACCAGCGCGCGGTAGGCTTTGTAGAAGTTGAGCAGTTCCAGGCCTTCGTAGTCGCCGGTCAGTTCCAGGTACTGGCTGATGAAGCGGCGGGCCAGGCATTTCAGGCCGCGGTCTTCCAGGTCCATGGCCAGGAAGCCGGTATCGGCGTACACATCGGTCAGGCGGAACGGTTCGTTGAACTCGATGCAGTCGAAGATCACCACCTTGCCGTCGATCAGGGTGGCGTTGCCCAGGTGGATGTCACCGTGGCATTCACGGATGAAACCATTGGCCTTGCGCTTTTCCAGCAGGCCATGCAGGCGCTCGAAGCTGCTGCGTGCCCAGGCCTGCAGGGCGTCGAGTTGCTGCAGGTCGGCCTTGTCGCTGAGGAACGGGCGAATCTGCTCGAAGTTCTGCTCCACAGGTGCCATCACGCTGTCCGGCGTGCCCAGTGGGTGCTCCACCGGCACGCGTGGGGCCTGCAGGTGGAACTCGGCGATCTGCCGGGCCATCTGGTCGATGTGCGCGGCGTTCAGTTCGCCATTGGCCTGCAGGGTGTTGAGCATCTGCCCCTGCGGGAACTGGCGCATCTTCAGCACGTACTCGATGGCTTCGCCTTCACCGCCGATCTGCGGCGCGTCGACGCTACCGGTGATCGGCAACACTTCAAGGTACAGGCCGTCGGTCAGGCGCTGGTTCAGGCGCAATTCTTCGTTACAGAAATGCCGGCGCTGGTCCAGGCCGGTGAAGTCGAGGAAGCCGAAGTTCATCGGCTTCTTGATCTTGTAGGCATACTCGCCGGTGAGCAGGACCCAGGAGATATGCGTCTCGATGAGCTGGAACCCATCCACGGGGTGAGGGTACAGGGCTGGGTTCTGCAACGCAGTGATAAGGGCTTGGCTCACGGGAAATCCTTCCGGGGGCAGGGAATTCGAATGCGCCATTATGGTCAATGGTGCCGTCCCTGCCTACCGCCGGGGGCGTCTGCCCAGCCTTTATAAAGTGCGTATAATCCGCCGCCATGACCCGAACTCGAAATCCCCGTACCCCTCAGAAACGCCCGACCGGCCGCTCCCGCGCCTGGCTGGGCTGGGCTTTGAAGCTCAGCCTGGTCGGCCTGGTGATAGTCGCCGGCTTCGCGGTTTACCTCGATGCCGTTGTCCAGGAAAAGTTTTCCGGCAAGCGCTGGACCATCCCGGCCAAGGTGTATGCCCGGCCGCTGGAGCTGTTCACCGGCCAGAAACTGAGCAAGAACGACTTCCTCACCGAGCTGGACGCGCTCGGCTACCGGCGTGAAAGCGCGGCCAACGGCCCGGGAGCGGCGGCAGTCAACGGCAATACCGTCGAGCTCAATACTCGTGGTTTCCAGTTCTACGAGGGCATGGAGCCGGCGCAATTCGTGCGTGTGCGCTTCTCCGGCGATTACGTGGCAGGCCTTTCCGGCGCCAACGGCAAGACGCTCGACGTAGTGCGCCTGGAGCCGCTGATGATCGGCGGCATCTACCCGAAAAACCTCGAAGACCGCATCCTGATCAAGATCGACCAGGTACCGCCGTACCTGCTCGAAACCCTGGTGGCGACGGAAGACCGCGATTTCTACAGCCACTTCGGGGTGTCGCCCAAGTCCATCGCCCGAGCCATGTGGGTCAATACCTCGGCAGGTTCCATGCGCCAGGGTGGCAGCACCCTGACCCAGCAGTTGGTGAAGAACTTCTACCTCACCAGCGAGCGCAGCCTCAGCCGCAAGCTGACCGAGGCGATGATGGCCGTATTGCTGGAGCTGCACTACGACAAGCGCGAGATCCTCGAGGCCTACCTCAACGAGGTGTTCGTCGGCCAGGATGGTCAGCGTGCGGTGCACGGCTTCGGCCTCGCCAGCCAGTTCTTCTTCAGCCAACCGCTGTCGGAGCTGAAGTTGCACCAGATCGCTTTGCTGGTGGGCATGGTCAAGGGGCCGTCCTACTACAACCCGCGTCGCTATCCGGACCGCGCCCTGGCCCGCCGCAACCTGGTGCTCGACCTGGTGGCCGAGCAGGGCGTGGCCAGCCAGGCAGAAGTCGATGCAGCGAAGAAGATGCCGCTGGGCGTGACCAAGCGCGGCAGCCTGGCAGACAGCTCGTTCCCGGCCTTCCTCGACCTGGTCAAGCGTCAGCTGCGCCAGGACTACCGCGATGAAGACTTGACCGAAGAAGGCCTGCGCATCTTCACCAGCTTCGACCCGATCCTGCAGATGAAGGCCGAAACCTCGATGAGCGAGACCTTCAAGCGCCTCGCGGGGCGCAAGGGGGCGGACGAGGTTGAGTCGGCGATGGTCGTGACCAATCCGGAAACCGGTGAGGTGCAGGCGCTTATCGGCAGCCGCCAGGCCGGCTTCGCCGGCTTCAACCGCGCCATTGATGCCGTGCGGCCGATCGGTTCGCTGGTCAAGCCGGCGGTGTACCTGACCGCGCTGGAACAACCGACCAAGTACACCTTGACCAGTTGGGTGCAGGACGAGCCGTTCTCGGTCAAAGGTGCCGACGGCCAGGTCTGGCGCCCGCAGAACTACGATCGTCGCCCGCATGGCACCATCTACCTGTACCAGGGGCTGGCCAACTCCTACAACCTGTCGACTGCCAAGATCGGCCTGGAAGTGGGTGTGCCCAACGTGATCAAGACCATTGGCCGGCTGGGAGTGAACGTTGACTGGCCAGCCTTCCCGGCCATGCTGCTGGGTGCCGGCGGCATGTCGCCAATGCAGGTCGCGACGATGTACCAGACCATCGCCAACGGCGGCTTCAATACCCCGATGCGCGGTATCCGCAGCGTGCTCACCGCCGAGGGCGAGCCGCTAAAACGCTACCCGTTCCAGATCCAGCAAACCTTCGACCCGGGGGCTATCTACCTGGTGCAGAACGCCATGCAGCGGGTGATGCGCGAAGGCACCGGCCGCTCGGTGTACAACACTTTGCCGCGCAATCTCACCCTGGCGGGCAAGACCGGCACCAGTAACGATTCGCGCGACAGCTGGTTCTCCGGGTTCAGCCAGGACCTGCTGGCCGTGGTATGGATGGGGCGTGACGACAACGGCAAGACGCCATTTACTGGTGCTACCGGCGCCCTGCAGGTGTGGACCAGCTTCATGAAGAAGGCCGACCCGCTGCCGCTGGACATGCCGCAACCGGACAACGTGGTGCAGGCCTGGATTGACCCGTACAGTGGCCATGGGTCTGATGGCAGCTGTCCGGGAGCGGTGCAGATGCCGTATATTCGCGGGAGTGAACCGCCCGCCGGCGCGACCTGCGGCGGCGAGCAGGATCCAGTTGAATCGGTCATGGACTGGGTCAAGGGCTGGATGAATTAAGCACAGGCTGCATTGATGAGGTGTGACGTGAACAAGTGGCTGTTTCCTGCCGTGACGGCGCTGGCTGTGCTCCAGGGGTGCGCCAGCGTCCCGCGCGGCAATATTCCGGTGGTCGACTCGAGCACCCGGGTGTCCAACAGCGAACGCGTGACGGCCAATCGCTCTGCGGGTGGCTATAACGCGGGTACCGCGCAGGCTCAAACGCTGCCTGAAGACTCCGGCGTGACCGTGATGATCCCGCAGGGCGCTGGCGCTTCGGGCATCCAGACGTTCCCGGCGGCCAATGGCGCGGCGCCAATCAGCACCTCGCCGATTACCCCGGGGCCGATCACCCCAGGCCCAATTACCACTGGGCCGGTCACTTCGGCACCAATGACCACCAATCCGAACCCGATCGCCGACGAACCCTTCGACATCGCGGCGATGAACAGCGCCCCGCAAAGCACCAGCGCGCCAACCGGTATTCCGCGTAGCGGTGCTGCTACCGGTGGCCTGTCGGCCGACGAGCAGCTGGACGGCCCGGTGCTGGCGCTGCTGACCACCGCGAAGACCCAGCAGGGCAGCGGTGACTTCAACGGTGCCGCATCGAGCCTGGAGCGTGCTCAGCGCATTGCCCCGCGCGAGCCGCAGGTACTGTACCGTCTGGCCCAAGTACGCCTGTCGCAAGGTGATGCACCGCAGGCCGAGCAGTTGGCGCGTCGTGCCCTGACTTACGCCAATGGCCGCCCGAGCCTGCAGGCCGAGCTGTGGAACACCATCGCCCAGGCCCGCGAGAAGCAGGGTGACAGCGCTGGTGCCGCACTGGCCCGGCAAAAGGCACGGGTCAATTCGTGATGATCGAGCAGCGCATTCTGGATGTTGCCGACCACCTGCTGCTGATCGAACGTGAGCTGCAGGTGCAAGGCTGGTGGGATGACGAGCCGCCAAGCGATGAGGCACTGGCCAGTACGGTGCCTTTCGCAGTCGATACCCTCAGTTTCGAGCAGTGGCTCCAATGGATCTTCCTGCCGCGCATGAAGATCATCATCGAGTTGGGCCACCCGCTGCCCAATGCGTCCGGCATCCTGGTAATGGCTGAAACGGTATTTACCGACCGGCCAGAGCAAAGTCGTGAGCTACGCCGCCTGTTGGCAGCATTTGACCAATTGATTGCTCCTTCCGCCTGATTTCTTCAGTTTTTCCTTCAAGGGCCGCAGATTGTGGCCCTTTTTTGTGGAAATCTTATTTATTCTGCTGCTGAAGCGATTTTTAGTGGTGGCAAGAATTCATCTTGGGGAAAAATTGGCAATAATTTTTCTTGACTTGTTGGCGCCGAATCAGAAGAATCCAATCTCCGCTGTAGAGGGACTGCCAGAAGCAGACCCGCTAAGCAGATCATGAGGCGCACACCCGCGCCGACCTGTTACACCCCGCAACGCGTTACCTCGCGCTGGGTGGGAAAACCCCGCAACACTCTGGGGCGCTCCCAATACTTGCTCAGTCAGTGCTGACGTTCGCTCATGCTCTGCTTGGCAGTAAACCTATTAAGACCCGTCCAGTGAGGGCGGTATTCTGGCGTTTTAGAGGTGAACAACGTGGAGCTTTTATCTGGCGCTGAGATGGTCGTCCGCTTCTTGCGTGACGAAGGCGTTAAGCACATCTACGGGTACCCTGGTGGTGCTCTCCTGCATGTTTACGACGCGCTGTTCAAGGAACCGGAAGTCGAGCACATCCTGGTTCGTCATGAGCAGGCAGCTACCCATATGGCGGACGGCTACGCCCGCGCCACCGGCAAGGCCGGCGTGGTGCTGGTAACCTCCGGCCCGGGCGCGACCAATGCCATTACCGGTATTGCCACCGCCTACATGGATTCGATTCCGATGGTCATCCTGTCCGGCCAGGTGCCTAGCACCATGGTGGGTACCGATGCCTTCCAGGAAACCGACATGATCGGTATTTCGCGGCCGATCGTGAAGCACAGCTTCATGATCAAACATGCCAGCGAAATCCCCGAAGTTCTGAAAAAAGCATTCTACCTGGCGCAATCCGGTCGCCCAGGTCCGGTCGTGGTCGACATTCCAAAAGATATGACCAACCCGGCCGAGAAGTTCGAATACGTCTACCCGAAAAAGGTCAAGCTGCGCTCCTATAGCCCAGCGGTACGCGGCCACTCCGGCCAGATCCGCAAGGCTGCAGAGATGCTGCTGGCGGCCAAGCGCCCGATCGTCTACTCCGGTGGCGGCGTGATCCTCGGTGGTGGCTCCGAAGCCCTGACCGAAATCGCCAAGTCGCTCAACCTGCCGGTCACCAATACCCTGATGGGTCTGGGTGGCTTCCCGGGTACCGACCGCCAGTTCCTCGGCATGCTCGGCATGCACGGCAGCTTTACTGCCAACATGGCCATGCACCATGCCGACGTCATCTTCGCCGTCGGTGCCCGTTTTGACGACCGCGTGGTCAACGGCCCGGCCAAGTTCTGCCCGAACGCCAAGATCATCCATATCGACATCGACCCGGCGTCGATCTCCAAGATGATCAAGGCCGACGTGCCGATCGTCGGCCCGGTCGACAGCGTGCTCAGCGAAATGCTCGGCATCCTCAAGGAAATCGGCGAGCAGCCTGACAAGGCGGCGCTGGATGCCTGGTGGAAGCAGATCGACGAATGGCGTGGCAATGGCGAGCTGTTCCCTTACGACAAGGGCGACGGCAATGTCATCAAGCCGCAGAAAGTCATCGAGACCCTGTGCGAAGTGACCAATGGCGATGCCTTCGTCACCTCCGACGTGGGTCAGCACCAGATGTTCGCGGCGCAGTACTACCGCTTCAACAAGCCGAACCGCTGGATCAACTCCGGTGGCCTGGGCACCATGGGCTTCGGCTTCCCGGCGGCGATGGGCGTCAAGCTCAACTTCCCGGACCAGGACGTGGCCTGCGTGACCGGCGAAGGCAGCATCCAGATGAACATCCAGGAGCTGTCCACCTGCATGCAGTACGGCCTGCCGGTGAAGATCGTCAACCTGAACAACGGTGTGTTGGGCATGGTCCGCCAGTGGCAGGACATGGCCTACAACGGTCGTCACTCGCACTCGTACGTCGAGTCGCTGCCTGACTTCATCAAGCTGGCCGAGGCCTATGGCCATGTGGGTATCCGCATCACCAGCCTGAAGGACCTCAAGCCGAAGCTGGAAGAAGCGTTTGCGATGAAGGACCGCCTGGTGTTCATCGACATCGCGGTTGACCGCAGTGAGCACGTCTATCCGATGCAGATCAAGGATGGCTCGATGCGTGACATGTGGCTGAGCAAGACGGAGCGTACCTGATATGCGGCACATCATCTCCCTGCTGCTGGAAAACGAACCAGGTGCGTTGTCCCGCGTGGTCGGCCTGTTCTCCCAGCGTAACTACAACATTGAAAGCCTGACCGTGGCGCCGACCGAAGACCCGACCCTGTCGCGTCTGACGCTGACCACCGTTGGCCATGACGAAGTGATCGAACAGATCACCAAGAACCTGAACAAGCTGGTCGAAGTGGTCAAGCTCGTCGACCTGTCGGAAAGCGCTCACATCGAGCGTGAACTGATGCTGGTCAAGGTCAAGGCCACCGGTGCCCAGCGCGCCGAGATCAAGCGCACCACGGATATCTTCCGTGGCCAGATCGTCGATGTGACTGCCAGCGTGTACACCGTGCAGCTGAGCGGCACCAGCGACAAACTGGACAGCTTCATCCAGGCGATCGGCACTGCATCGATTCTCGAAACCGTGCGCAGCGGCGTTACCGGCATTGCCCGTGGCGACAAAGTGCTCAGCATCTAAATTCAAAAATTAGCGATGGCTCCGCAGGGGCCGAGATATAACCAGGGGTATTTTCATGAAAGTTTTCTACGATAAAGACTGCGACCTTTCCATCATTCAGGGTAAGAAAGTCGCCATCATCGGTTACGGTTCCCAGGGCCACGCTCAGGCGTGCAACCTGAAGGACTCCGGTGTAGATGTCACCATCGGTCTGCGTAAAGGTTCGGCCACCGTTGCCAAGGCAGAAGCCCATGGCCTGAAAGTGACCGACGTTGCCTCTGCCGTCGCTGCTGCCGACCTGGTCATGATCCTGACCCCGGACGAATTCCAGGGCCAACTGTACAAGCAGGAAATCGAGCCGAACATCAAGAAGGGCGCTACCCTGGCCTTCTCCCATGGCTTCTCGATCCACTACAACCAGGTTGTTCCACGTGCCGACCTCGACGTGATCATGATCGCGCCGAAGGCCCCGGGCCACACCGTTCGCTCCGAGTTCGTCAAGGGCGGCGGTATCCCTGACCTGATCGCCATCTACCAGGACGCCTCCGGCAACGCCAAGAATGTTGCCCTGTCGTACGCTTCGGGCGTAGGCGGCGGCCGTACCGGCATCATCGAAACCACCTTCAAGGACGAGACCGAAACCGACCTGTTCGGTGAGCAGGCTGTTCTGTGCGGCGGTACCGTAGAGCTGGTAAAGGCCGGTTTCGAAACCCTGGTCGAAGCTGGCTACGCGCCGGAAATGGCCTACTTCGAGTGCCTGCACGAGCTGAAGCTGATCGTTGACCTCATGTACGAAGGCGGCATCGCCAACATGAACTATTCGATCTCCAACAACGCCGAGTACGGTGAGTACGTAACCGGTCCGGAAGTCATCAACGAAGAATCCCGCAAGGCCATGCGCAACGCCCTGAAGCGCATCCAGGACGGCGAGTACGCGAAGATGTTCATCTCCGAAGGTGCTACCAACTACCCATCGATGACCGCCAAGCGCCGCAACAACGCCGCTCACGGCATCGAAATCATCGGCGAGCAGCTGCGCTCGATGATGCCGTGGATCTCGGCTAACAAAATCGTCGACAAGACCAAGAACTAAGTCTTATCGAAAGATGAAAAACGCGGCTTCGGCCGCGTTTTTTCGTTCTGACAGTCAGCTTCTGGTATAAAGCAGACCAGTGGCCTGCCGTCAGAACCTGTTTTGCAGGTCCGTGTCGAACATTTTCCATCCTGTTGCAAGGTACCCTCCATGAGCGAACGTCCCGAAGAGCCGAACAAGCCCTCCGACGCCGAAAGCCTGCTACCTGTCGATGAGCACGTTGAAGAAGGGCATGACGCCGAAGGGCGCAAGGTACGCCATCGTGGCATCTACCTGCTGCCCAACCTGTTTACCACCGCCAACCTGTTTGCCGGTTTCTATTCCATCATCAGCTCGATGAGCGCGCAGAGCGCCCTGAGTGCCGGTGACCCGCGCGAGGCGAGCAAGTACTTTGCCTTCGCTGCGATCGCCATCTTCGTGGCCATGGTGCTCGACGGCCTGGATGGCCGTGTCGCGCGCATGACCAACACACAGAGCGCCTTTGGTGCCGAGTACGACTCACTGTCGGACATGGTTGCCTTTGGTGTCGCTCCGGCCTTGCTGGCCTTTGGCTGGGCGCTGGGCGACATGGGCAAGGTTGGCTGGATGGTTGCCTTCATCTATGTGGCCGGTGCAGCACTGCGCCTGGCACGCTTCAATACCCAGGTCGGCACCGCCGACAAGCGCTACTTCATCGGCCTTGCCAGTCCTGCTGCTGCGGGTGTGGTCGCGGGTACCGTGTGGGCGTTCAGCGACTACGGCATCCAGGGCTCCAAGCTGTCGTTCCTGGTGGCGCTGCTGGTGGCTGCTGCCGGCATGCTGATGGTCAGCAACATCAAGTACAACAGCTTCAAGGAGCTGGACCTGAAGGGGCGTGTGCCGTTCGTGGCTATCCTGGCCGTGGTGCTGGTGTTTGCCGTGGTGTTCAGCGACCCGCCGCGTATCCTGCTGCTGATCTTCCTCGCCTATGCGGCTTCGGGCCCGATTCAGTTCCTGCTGAAGTCACGCCGTCGCAAAGCGTGACAATCATTTAATGCTGGAATAACCCGCCGGCTCCATAGTCTTACTGGTACATCCGTTATCCAGTGCTGTGGAGCCGCTCATGCTCATCAAGCTTCCTAGGTCTTCCGAGTGCAAAGCGTCGGAGATCACCCCCGAAGGCATCTACCTCTCCCGTCGTACCCTGCTGGGTGGCTCGTTGGCTGGCCTGGCCTTGGGCGCTTTGCCGAGCATGGCGCGCGCAGCTGAAGCCAGCCGTTACGCCGATGTCGAGGCGGGCAGGGCGCCTGGCTGGTTCAATGAAAAGCTCGCAGCTGCCCGATGGCAGGCAGTAACGGTCAAGGGTGAGGCAATCACGCCGTTCAAGGATGCCACCCACTACAACAACTTCTACGAGTTCGGGCCCGACAAGGGTGACCCGGCGGCCAATGGCGACAGCCTGAAGACCGAACCGTGGAGCGTTGTGGTCGATGGCGAAGTGGGTAAGCCCGGCCGCTATGCGCTGGAGGACTTCGTCAAACCGTACCAGCTCGAGGAGCGCATCTACCGGCTGCGGTGCGTGGAGGCGTGGTCGATGGTCATTCCGTGGCTGGGCTTCCCGTTGGCGCAGGTGCTCAAGCAGGTCGAGCCGACATCCAAGGCACGTTATGTGCGCTTCGAAACCCTGAAAGACCCGGAGCACATGCCGGGGCAGCGTTCGGGGTTCGCCTTGATCGACTGGCCTTATAGAGAAGGCTTGCGCCTGGATGAGGCAATGCATCCTTTAGCGATCCTGGCGGTCGGGATGTATGGCCGGGAGCTGCCCAACCAGAATGGCGCACCGTTGCGGCTGGTGGTGCCGTGGAAGTATGGCTTCAAGAGCATCAAGTCGATTGTGCGTATCAGCCTGGTGGCGGAACAGCCGGGCACCACCTGGGAAGGGCTGGCGCCGGATGAATATGGGTTCTATGCCAATGTGAACCCGACGGTCGACCACCCGCGTTGGAGCCAGGCGCGTGAACGGCGGCTGCCCAGCGGGCTGTTCAGTCCCAATGTGCGGGAAACCCAGATGTTCAATGGCTATGCCGATGAAGTGGCGTCGCTGTATACCGGGCTTGATCTGCGGAAGAACTACTGATGCGTTACCCCTGGTTTCGTCTGGCCATCTTCATCGTGGGATGCCTGTTCCCAGTCTGGTGGTTGTATGAGGCGGCGATGAATCTGCTAGGGCCTGATCCCGGAAAGATCATGATGGACCGGCTTGGGCTCGGGGCGCTGACCTTCCTGCTGGTTACCTTGGGCATGACGCCGCTGCAGAAGCTGACGGGATGGTCGGGCTGGATCGTGGTGCGCCGGCAACTGGGGTTATGGGTGTTTGCCTATATCGTGCTGCACATCCTGGCTTACCTGTTCTTTATCCTTGGGCTGGACTGGGGGCAGTTGGCGGTGGAGTTGCGCAAGCGGCCATACATAATTGTGGGTGCGCTTGGGTTTCTTGGATTGCTGGCCCTGGCGGTTACCTCGAATCGGTATAGCCAGCGGCGCCTGGGTGTGCGTTGGAAGAAGCTGCACCGGTTGGTGTACGTGATACTTGGGTTGGGGTTGCTGCATTTCTTGTGGATCGTGCGCTCGGATCTGCGGGAGTGGGCTATCTATGCGGTTATTGGGGCTGTGTTGATGGTGTTGCGGGTTCCCGCGGTTTCGCGGGTGCTGCCCAGGGTTGGTCGGAGGCAGGGGAGGGTGGTTTGAGCGTTTACTTCAATTTCTTGAAATTAAAGGTTGACGCCCTCTCGAATCCCCTTATAATGCGCCCCACTTCCAGCGACATCGGAACGACAAACTTCTTGAAATTCAACAAGTTAGGTTGTTCAGAAAGAGTTGAAAGGGCTACGATCAAAGGATCGACAGCGGTTGAGATGATGGTTGACAGTGCTTCTAAACGCTGTATGATTCGCCTCCCGCTACGAGAGATCGCAGCGAGTCAAGTGTTTGAAGCCAAACGAGTTTCTCGCAAAAAACTTCAAAATAAACACTTGACAGCAAATGAGGAAAGCGTAGAATGCGCGCCTCGGTTGAGACGAAACGCTCTTAACCAAACGCTCTTTAACAAATCGAATCAAGCAATTCGTGTGGGTGCTTGTGAGTACGGACTGATAGTCACAAAGATTATCAGCATCACAAGTGGCCATGCGAGAAATCACATAGTCATTTGAGATTGCTGAGCCAAGTTTAGGGTTTCTTAAAAACCCAAGCAGTATTGAACTGAAGAGTTTGATCATGGCTCAGATTGAACGCTGGCGGCAGGCCTAACACATGCAAGTCGAGCGGATGACGGGAGCTTGCTCCTTGATTCAGCGGCGGACGGGTGAGTAATGCCTAGGAATCTGCCTGGTAGTGGGGGACAACGTTTCGAAAGGAACGCTAATACCGCATACGTCCTACGGGAGAAAGCAGGGGACCTTCGGGCCTTGCGCTATCAGATGAGCCTAGGTCGGATTAGCTAGTTGGTGAGGTAATGGCTCACCAAGGCGACGATCCGTAACTGGTCTGAGAGGATGATCAGTCACACTGGAACTGAGACACGGTCCAGACTCCTACGGGAGGCAGCAGTGGGGAATATTGGACAATGGGCGAAAGCCTGATCCAGCCATGCCGCGTGTGTGAAGAAGGTCTTCGGATTGTAAAGCACTTTAAGTTGGGAGGAAGGGCAGTAAGTTAATACCTTGCTGTTTTGACGTTACCGACAGAATAAGCACCGGCTAACTCTGTGCCAGCAGCCGCGGTAATACAGAGGGTGCAAGCGTTAATCGGAATTACTGGGCGTAAAGCGCGCGTAGGTGGTTCGTTAAGTTGGATGTGAAAGCCCCGGGCTCAACCTGGGAACTGCATCCAAAACTGGCGAGCTAGAGTACGGTAGAGGGTGGTGGAATTTCCTGTGTAGCGGTGAAATGCGTAGATATAGGAAGGAACACCAGTGGCGAAGGCGACCACCTGGACTGATACTGACACTGAGGTGCGAAAGCGTGGGGAGCAAACA
>NZ_CP127114.1:1930000-4797500 GCF_030263955.1 Pseudomonas sp. M2(2023) | reverse complement strand
AAGTGCGAATGCTGACATGAGTAACGACAATGCGAGTGAAAAACTCGCACGCCGAAAGACCAAGGTTTCCTGCGCAACGTTAATCGACGCAGGGTTAGTCGGTCCCTAAGGCGAGGCTGAAAAGCGTAGTCGATGGAAAACAGGTTAATATTCCTGTACTTCCAGTTATTGCGATGGAGGGACGGAGAAGGTTAGGCCAGCCTGGCGTTGGTTGTCCAGGTTTAAGGTGGTAGGCTGAAATCTTAGGCAAATCCGGGATTTCAAAGCCGAGAGCTGATGACGAGTTGCCTTCAGGCGACGAAGTGGTTGATACCATGCTTCCAAGAAAAGCTCCTAAGCTTCAGATAACTGGGAACCGTACCCCAAACCGACACAGGTGGTTAGGTAGAGAATACCAAGGCGCTTGAGAGAACTCGGGTGAAGGAACTAGGCAAAATGGCACCGTAACTTCGGGAGAAGGTGCGCCGGCGAGGGTGAAGGACTTGCTCCGTAAGCCCATGCCGGTCGAAGATACCAGGCCGCTGCGACTGTTTATTAAAAACACAGCACTCTGCAAACACGAAAGTGGACGTATAGGGTGTGACGCCTGCCCGGTGCCGGAAGGTTAATTGATGGGGTTAGCGCAAGCGAAGCTCTTGATCGAAGCCCCGGTAAACGGCGGCCGTAACTATAACGGTCCTAAGGTAGCGAAATTCCTTGTCGGGTAAGTTCCGACCTGCACGAATGGCGTAACGATGGCGGCGCTGTCTCCACCCGAGACTCAGTGAAATTGAAATCGCTGTGAAGATGCAGTGTATCCGCGGCTAGACGGAAAGACCCCGTGAACCTTTACTATAGCTTTGCACTGGACTTTGAATTTGCTTGTGTAGGATAGGTGGGAGGCTTTGAAGTGGGGACGCCAGTTCTCATGGAGCCATCCTTGAAATACCACCCTGGCAACTTTGAGGTTCTAACTCAGGTCCGTTATCCGGATCGAGGACAGTGTATGGTGGGTAGTTTGACTGGGGCGGTCTCCTCCCAAAGAGTAACGGAGGAGTACGAAGGTGCGCTCAGACCGGTCGGAAATCGGTCGTAGAGTATAAAGGCAAAAGCGCGCTTGACTGCGAGACAAACACGTCGAGCAGGTACGAAAGTAGGTCTTAGTGATCCGGTGGTTCTGTATGGAAGGGCCATCGCTCAACGGATAAAAGGTACTCCGGGGATAACAGGCTGATACCGCCCAAGAGTTCATATCGACGGCGGTGTTTGGCACCTCGATGTCGGCTCATCACATCCTGGGGCTGAAGCCGGTCCCAAGGGTATGGCTGTTCGCCATTTAAAGTGGTACGCGAGCTGGGTTTAGAACGTCGTGAGACAGTTCGGTCCCTATCTGCCGTGGACGTTTGAGATTTGAGAGGGGCTGCTCCTAGTACGAGAGGACCGGAGTGGACGAACCTCTGGTGTTCCGGTTGTCACGCCAGTGGCATTGCCGGGTAGCTATGTTCGGAAGAGATAACCGCTGAAAGCATCTAAGCGGGAAACTTGCCTCAAGATGAGATCTCACTGGGATCTTGAATCCCCTAAAGGGCCGTCGAAGACTACGACGTTGATAGGTTGGGTGTGTAAGCGCTGTGAGGCGTTGAGCTAACCAATACTAATTGCCCGTGAGGCTTGACCATATAACACCCAAGCAATTTGCTAGCGCAGATTGCGGTGGTGAAGACGAAACAACCGAAAGTTCGCAACATCACAAATATCGCATATCCGGATTCGCTGGGCTGTCCATCTGGACATTCTGGCAACAGAATTTCTTGACGACCATAGAGCATTGGAACCACCTGATCCCATCCCGAACTCAGCAGTGAAACGATGCATCGCCGATGGTAGTGTGGGGTTTCCCCATGTGAGAGTAGGTCATCGTCAAGATTCATTTCGCAAAACCCCTATCTGCGCATGCAGGTAGGGGTTTTGTCTTTGTGGTGCAAAAAATCCCAAGCATACGCCGCCCCTGTGGGAGCGGGTTCACCCGCGAATGCCGGCAAAGCCGGTGCCATCCACCGCGTCGCTTGCTTCGCGGCTAAAGCCGCTCCCACAGGGACGGCGCAAGGCCGCTAACAGGGTTCCACCGATGCCTTGTCAATCGGCTAGTGGCACTGCGCCATACTCTCCGTATCGTACCTACGTGATATCGTTTCCCCTCAGCCCCCAGCGCCAGCCAGAGACCTCCCGATGCCCAATACCACTCACCTCCACCCTGGCTTCATGATCGTCCACGGCAACCGCCTCGACGACCTGCGCAGCTTGGTGGTGAGCTGGATGCGTCGCTATCCCTTGGCACCTCTGGAAAACGAAATCGCCTTGGTGCAAAGCAATGGCATCGCCCAATGGCTCAAGCTGGCTCTTGCCGAAGACCCTCAGGACGATGACCAGGGCGGCTGTGGCATCGCCGCCGCCATCGATGTGCAACTGCCAGGCAGCTTCATGTGGCAGCTTTACCGCAGCGTGCTGGGCCGTGACGAAATTCCCGAAGTCTCCCTGCTCGACAAGGCACCGCTGACCTGGCGTCTGATGCGTCTGCTCCCGGCTTTGATCGAACGTCCTCACTTCGAACCGCTGCGACGCTTCCTCACCGACGACAGCGACCTGCGCAAGCGCTATCAGCTCGCCGAGCGCCTGGCCGACCTGTTCGACCAGTATCAGGTCTACCGCGCCGACTGGCTCAAGGATTGGGCCGCTGGCGAGCACGTCCTCAACACCGCCCGCGCTGAACGCAAGGCGCTGCCCCCGGGCAACCGCTGGCAGGCCGAGTTGTGGCGTGCATTGCTGGAGGATGTTGGTGAGCAGGGCATGGCGCAGAGCCGTGCCGGCGTACATCAACGCTTCATCGAACGGATCAATAGCCTGGAGCAGGCACCTGCCGGTCTGCCGGCCCGGGTGATCGTATTCGGTATCTCATCGCTGCCAGCCCAGGCCCTCGAGGCACTGGCCGGCCTGGCACGCTTCAGCCAGGTGCTACTGTGCGTGCACAACCCCTGCCGCCACCACTGGGCCGATATCGTTGCCGACAAGGACCTGCTGCGCCACCAGTACAAGCGCCAGCAGCGCAAGCAGGGCATGCCCTTGCAACTGGACGACCAGTCGCTGCACCAGCATGCCCACCCTTTGCTGGCCGCCTGGGGCAAACAAGGCCGCGATTACATCAACCTGCTCGACAGCTACGATGACCCCAGCAGTTACCAGGGCGTGTTCAGCGACGGTCGCATCGACCTATTCAGTGAGGGCTCGCCCACCACGCTGCTCAACCAGTTGCAGGACGACATCCTTGAACTGCGTCCGCTCGCCGAAACTCGTGAGCAGTGGCATCCAGTCGACCCAGCGAAGGACCGCTCGATCCGCTTCCACATCGCCCATAGCCCGCAACGCGAAGTGGAGATCCTTCACGATCAGTTACTGGCCCGGTTCAGCGCAGACCCAACCCTGCGCCCACGTGACGTGATCGTCATGCTGCCGGCCATCGATACCTACGCGCCGCATATTCGCGCCGTATTCGGCCAGTTGCAGCGCAACGATCCGCGCTACATCCCGTTCACCCTGACCGACCAGGGCCAACGTGGCCGCGAACCCTTGCTGATTGCCCTCGAACACCTGCTCAAGCTGCCGGACAGCCGCTTCGCGGTCAGCGAAGTGCTCGACCTGCTGGATGTGCCGGCAGTCCGCGCCCGTTTCGGCATACGCGAAAACGACCTGCCCACGCTGCACCGCTGGATCGAGGGGGCCGGCATCCGCTGGGGCCTCAATGCCGAGCAGCGGGCCAGCCTGGGCTTGCCCGCTGGGCTGGAACAGAACAGCTGGCGGTTCGGCCTGCGGCGCATGCTGCTGGGTTATGCCGTCGGCGTGGGTGAGGCCTGTGACGGCATCGAACCCTACGATGAAATCGGTGGCCTGGATGCGGCGCTGATCGGCCCGCTGGTCGCCTTGCTCGACGCCCTCGAAGTAGCCAGCAAGGCCTTGTCCGAGCCTGCCACTGTCAGCCAGTGGGGGGAACGCCTGCATGCCTTGCTGCAAGTGTTTTTCCTGGCCGAGGGCGAGCGCGACGAGTTCCTGCTGATGCAGTTGCAGGATTTGCGTGATAGCTGGCTTGAGGTGTGCGAGGCCGTCGGCCTGCAAGACCCATTGCCGCTGACCGTGGTGCGCGAAGCCTGGCTGTCGGGCCTCGACCAGGGCAAGTTGTCCCAGCGCTTCCTCGCCGGCTCGGTGAACTTCTGTACCCTCATGCCGATGCGCGCCATCCCGTTCCGGGTGGTCTGCCTGCTGGGCATGAACGATGGCGATTACCCCCGCGCTCAGCAGCCGCTGGACTTCGACCTGATGGCCAGCGACTACCGCCCCGGTGACCGCTCGCGCCGCGAGGATGACCGCTACCTGCTGCTCGAAGCATTGTTGTCGGCCCGCGACCAGCTGTATGTCAGCTGGGTCGGGCGCAGCATTCGCGACAACAGCGAACGCCCGGCCTCGGTGCTCATCGGCCAGTTGCGCGATCACCTTGCAGCCGGCTGGCAGCTGGCAGGCGCGGAGCAGGGGCAGCCGGCAGAACCGGGCGAGCAACTGCTGCACGCACTGACCCAGGAGCACCCGCTGCAACCGTTCAGTTCACGCTACTTCCAGAAGGGCAGCCCGCTGTTCAGCTTTGCCCACGAATGGCAGGTGTTGCACCAGCAGGGCCAGGAGGACCAGCAGGCTGACCCCGTCCTGCCGCCATACCATGACGAGGAGGCCTTGAGCCTGACCCAGCTGAATGACTTCCTGCGCCACCCGGTGCGGCATTTCTTCAGCCAGCGTCTGAAGGTGTACTTCGAAGCGCTGGAAGCACCGACCCCGGACGAGGAACCCTTCGTCCTCGATATCCTGCAACGATACGGCGCCAGTGAAAGCCTGTTGGGTGCAGCGCTGGCCGAGCCGGACAATGCCGAACAGGCCCTGCAGGCACAAGCACGGCGCTTGCAGGCCTGTGGCGTGCTGCCACTGGCCGGCTTCGGCGAACTGCTGCAGCGCGAGCTGATCGAGCCCCTTCCAGGCCTGCTGCAACGCCACCGCCAGCTATTGCAACGCTGGCCGCAGCTGGTCGAGGGGGCATTGCCAGTGCATTTCGAGCACGGCCCGCACCGCCTCGAAGGGTGGCTTGGGCGGGTATTCCAGGCAGATGACCAGAGCCTGCTCAGCATCACCACCGTACCCAACACTATCAGTGCCGGGCGTAACGCCCTCAAGTGGCACCGACTGATCGCGCCCTGGGTCACGCACCTGGCGGCCTGCGCGGCGGGCTACCCGTATAACAGCGCGCTGGTGGCCAGCGACTTGACCCTACTGCTTGAGCCACTGCCGCAAGCGCAGGCGGCGCAATTGCTGGGCGACCTGCTGGTAGCCCGTCAGGCGGCGATGAATGCGCCGTTGCCGGTCGCGGCCAAGACCGCGTTCGCCTGGCTGGCCCAGGACGATAGCGACAAAGCCCTGGCTGCTGCCGCCCGCGCCTACGAAGGCGATGAGCGCACCAGCTTCGGCGAGCGCAGTGAAAGCATCGCCCTGGCCCGGCAGTTCCGCGACTTTGCCGCACTCACCGCTGATGAAACCTTCGAAGGCTGGTGCGAAGCCTTGTACCGCCCATTGTTCAACGCCCCGTGGCAGACCCTGGGCAACCCGGAGAAAGGCGCATGACCCAGGACCGTCCCCTGGCACTGAGTTTCCCCCTGCACGGCAGCCAGCTGATCGAGGCAAGCGCCGGCACGGGCAAGACCTTCACCATTTCGGCGCTGTACCTGCGTCTGATCCTCGGTCACGGTGGCGAGCAGGGCTTCAACCGCGAGCTGCTACCACCGCAGATCCTCGTGGTGACCTTCACCGACGCCGCCACCAAAGAGCTGCGCGAACGTATCCGCGCCCGCCTGGCCGAAGCTGCGCGGTTCTTCCGTGGCGAGCTGGAGGCGGCCGACCCGCTGCTGCATCAGCTGCGTGACGATTACCCGGAAGAAACCTGGCCACGCTGTGCCGGGCGCCTGGAAATCGCCGTGCAGTGGATGGACGAGGCAGCGGTATCGACCATCCATGGCTGGTGCCAGCGCATGCTGCGCGAACATGCCTTCGACAGCGGCAGCCTGTTCACCCAGACCCTGGAAACAGACCACAGCGAACTGCTGGGTCAGGTCATGCGCGACTACTGGCGGCGCTTCTGCTACGGCATGCAAGGCGACGCGCTGGCCTGGGTGCGTGGCCACTGGGGCAGCCCCGACGCCTTGCTGCCGCGGATCCGCCCGCTGTTCGGTCGCGTGCGCGTCCAGCACGATGGGCCCGAGCCGGCGGCACTGATCCAGGCATCGCTGCAGCAACGTGGCGAGCAGTTGGCCCGGCTCAAGGCGCCTTGGGCGCAATGGGCCGAGGAGTTGCGCCAGATCTGCCGTGATGCACTGGCCGCCAAACAGGTCGATGGCCGCAAGATGCAGGCCCGTTACTTCGAGCCCTGGTTCGACAAACTCTGCGCCTGGGCCGCAAACGAACAACTGGTGGAACTTGACCTGGGCACCGGCTTTACCCGCCTGACCCCAGCGGGCATGGCCGAAGCCTGGAAGGGCGAGCCACCCGAGCACCCGGCCCTCAACGCCATGCAGAGTTTGCAGCAACAGTTACAGGCCCTGGACAGCCCGGATGCCCCATTGCTCGAGCATGCCGCCAACTGGGTAGCGGCACGCTTCGAAGTGGAGAAGCGTCGGCGCGCGGAAATGGGCTTCGACGACATGCTCCTGCGCCTGCAGCACGCCCTGGCCAGCGAGGCTGGCGATCGCTTGGCCAGCCTGATCCGCGAACAGTTCCCGGTGGCGTTGATCGACGAGTTCCAGGACACCGACCCGGTGCAGTACGGCATCTTCGAGCGCATCTACCAGATCAGCGAAAACCGCGCCGAAACCGGCCTGTTCATGATCGGCGACCCCAAGCAGGCGATCTATGCCTTCCGTGGCGCCGACATCTACACCTACCTTGCTGCCCGCCGTGCCACCAGTGGTCGCCTGCACAGCCTGGACACCAACTACCGCTCCAGCAAGGCCATGGTCGCGGCGGTCAACCAGGTGTTCCTGCAGGCCGAGGCGCGTGAGGCAGGGCGTGGCGCATTCCTGTTCCGCGAGGCTGATGACAACCCGCTGCCGTTCATCGAGGTCCGCGCCAAAGGCCGTAGCGAACAGCTGTTGATCGACGGTGAAGCCTGCGCAGCCCTGCAATGCTGGCATCTGGAAAGCGAAGAGCCGGTCTCCGGCAGCGTTTACCGGCAGCAGCTGGCAGCCAGTTGCGCCAGCCATATCGTCGCCTTGCTCAATGGCGGCCAGCAAGGCACGGCTGGTTTCCAGAATGCCGAGGGCGAACTACGCCCGTGCCTGCCATCGGACATCGCCATCCTGGTGCGCGATGGCCATGAGGCGCAGATGGTCCGCGCCGAGCTTGCCGCGCGCGAGGTGCGTAGTGTGTACCTGTCCGACAAGGACTCGGTATTCGCCGCCCAGGAAGCCCACGACCTGTTGGCCTGGCTAAAGGCCTGTGCCGAACCCGACTCGGAGCGCCTGCTCAAGGCCGCCCTGGCCAGCCTTACCCTCGATCTGTCGCTGGCTGCGCTGGACCGCCTGAACCAGGACGAGCGGGTCTGGGAAGACTGGGTCATGCGTTTTCGCCGTTACCGCGACACCTGGCAGCGTCAGGGCGTGTTGCCGATGCTGCGGCACCTGCTGCATGACTTCCAGCTGCCGCGCACGCTGATCCGCCGCAGCGATGGCGAGCGGGTGCTGACCAACCTGCTGCACCTGGCCGAGCTGCTGCAACAGGCCGCCGGCGAACTGGACGGCGAACAGGCGCTGATCCGCCACCTGGCCGAGCACCTGGCCAGTTCCGGCCAGGCTGGTGAAGAGCAGATCCTGCGCCTGGAGAGTGACGAGCAGTTGGTGAAAGTGGTGACCATCCACAAATCCAAGGGCCTGGAATACCCCTTGGTCTACATGCCGTTCATCTGCACCAACAAACCAGTGGACGGCACCCGCCTGCCGCTGGCCTGGCATGATAGCCAGGGCAACGCCCATCTCACCCTCACACCAGACCAGGAACAGATCGACCGCGCCGACGACGAGCGCCTGGCCGAAGACCTGCGCCTGCTCTACGTGGCCCTGACCCGTGCCCAGCATGCCTGCTGGCTGGGTGTCGCCGACCTCAAGCGGGGCAACCAGAAGAGCTCGCAACTGCACCGCTCGGCGTTCGGCTACCTGCTGGGTGGCGGCCTAGCCCTGCCGGGCTCGCAACAACTGACGGACTGGTTGCAGGCCTTGGCCAAGACCTGCCCGCACATCTCTTGCCCGAGCCTGCCGCCGGCAGATGAGCAGGTGTATCGCATGCCGCACGCCGAGCATGAGCTGCTACCTGCCCGCAAGCCGCGCCGCGCGGTGGGCGCCGAGCATTGGTGGATTGCCTCGTACAGTGCCCTGCGCGTCGGCGACCAGACCCTCGGTGCCGACAGCTCCCAGGCCCAGCAGTTACTGGATGATGAAGTGGTCGATACCCAGATG
This sequence comes from Pseudomonas sp. M2(2023), assembly GCF_030263955.1. Lineage (NCBI taxonomy): Bacteria > Pseudomonadati > Pseudomonadota > Gammaproteobacteria > Pseudomonadales > Pseudomonadaceae > Pseudomonas > Pseudomonas sp. M2(2023). The sequence continues at coordinate 4,788,930 of NZ_CP127114.1, read as the reverse complement.
CTGCGCGAGGTCCCGGCCGACAGTGGCGATATTCACCGCTTCCCGCGCGGGCCCAACCCCGGCACCTTCCTGCATGGCTTGCTGGAATGGGTTGGCCGCGAGGGTTTCAGCCAGGTCAGCGGCAATGCACGGCTGATCGAGCGAACCGTTGGCCAGCGCTGCAACCGTCGCGACTGGACCGGCTGGATTCCCACCCTGACGCACTGGCTGCAGCGCCTGCTGGGCGAAGCGCTGCCGTTGCCGGGCAACCACCTCGGTGTAACGCTCGGGCAGCTGCGCCACTACCAGATCGAAATGGAGTTCTGGTTCGCCAGCCACCAGGTCGATGCCGAACAACTCGACCGCCTGGTGGCACGCCACACCCACCCCGGCCTGGCACGCCCGGCGGCGCAGCCGACTGTGCTCAATGGCATGTTCAAAGGTTTCATCGACCTGGCCTTCGAGCTGGACGGGCGTTACTACGTGACCGACTACAAGTCCAACTGGCTGGGGCCGGACATTCAGGCCTACGATGCCCAGGCCATGGAAAAGTCCATCCTCGAACATCGCTACGACCTGCAGTACGTGCTGTACCTGCTGGCCCTGCATCGCCAGTTGCGCGCCCGCCTGCCTGACTACGACTACGACCGCCATGTTGGCGGCGCCCTGTTCATCTTCCTGCGAGGTGCCAGCAGCAGCGGCCACGGCGTTTACCACGCCAAGCCACCGCGTGAGCTGATCGAAAGCCTCGATGCGCTGTTCCGTGGTGAGCATCCGCCCGTACAGCAGGACCTGTTTGCCGGAGCCGTGATATGAGCCGAAGCCTAGTCGACCTGTTGCCCACCCCGCTGCACGCCGAGCACCTGCTTGCATTGGCGCCACAGCATGACAGCGGTGACCTGCTGCAACTGCTCGACCGCTGGGTAGAGCGCGGCTGGCTGCGTGCCCTGGACCGAGCGTTCGTATCATTCCTGGAGGAGCTAGCCCCCGGTAGTGACCCACTGCTGTTGCTGGCCGCCGCCCTGGCCAGCCACCAACTGGGCCACGGCCATGTCTGCCTCGACCTGCAGCAGACCCTGGCCGAGCCCGATTTCGCCCTGTCCTTGCCGCCTGAAGGCGACGCCTTGACCGGCCCCTTGCTGCTGCCTTCGCAGTTGCTCGCCGACCTCGACCTGCACGCCTGGCGCCAGCGCATTGCCGCCAGTCCGCTAGTGGCCGCCGGCGATACTTCGGAGCAGCAAGCGCGGCCTCTGGTGCTCAGCGGAGAGCGCCTGTACTTGCGCCGTTACTGGAGTTACGAGCGGCGCATCGACCATACACTTCGCCAGCGCCTGACCCAGTCCGAAGCGCCCCCGGCCGACTTGCGTGGCCGCCTGGCGCAGCTGTTTGACGGCGGTACGCCGGCTGGCCAGGTGGACTGGCAGAAGCTCGCCTGCGCCCTTGCCACCCGCGCAGGCTTCAGCATCATCACCGGCGGCCCCGGCACGGGCAAGACAACCACCGTGGTACGCCTTTTGGCCTTGCTGCAGGCGCCGGCGGTGGAGCAGGGCAGGCCATTGCGCATTCGCCTGGCCGCGCCGACCGGCAAGGCGGCCGCGCGCCTGACCGAATCCATTGGCCAGCAGGTCGAGCGCCTGCAGGTCAGCGCCGAGGTGCGCGGGCAGATCCCCACCGAGGTCAGCACCGTGCACCGCCTGCTCGGCAGCCGCCCCGGTTCGCGGCACTTCCGCCACCATGCCGGCAACCCGCTGCCGTTGGACGTGCTGGTGGTCGACGAAGCGTCGATGATCGACCTGGAAATGATGGCCAACCTGCTCGATGCCCTGCCGCCACGGGCACGTCTGGTACTGCTGGGCGACAAGGACCAGCTGGCCTCGGTCGAAGCCGGTGCGGTACTGGGTGACCTGTGCCGGGATGCCGAGGAGGGCTGTTACTCGTCGGCGACCGAGGCATGGCTGGAGCAGATCGGTGGCGAGTCGCTGGCGGGCAGCGGCCTCAAGGCCGGCGATGAGCAACGCAACCCGTTGGCCCAGCAGGTGGTGATGCTGCGCTTCTCGCGGCGTTTTGGCGAAGGCAGCGGCATTGGCCAACTGGCCCGGCTGGTCAATCGCCAGGACTCCCACGCGGCCCGCAACCTGCTGGCCACGCCGCCGCCCGATGTGCATAGCCTGGCCCTGAAGCACGAACAGGACCGCGCCTTCGACCGCCTGCTGCTTGACGGCCTGAACCGCGGCAGCGACGGCCCGCAGGGTTATCGCAGCTACCTGCGTACCCTTGGCCGTTTCCGCCCGGCACTCGATACCGCCGTTGACGACCCCGCGTGGGAGCAATGGGCGGGCAAGGTGCTGCACAGCTTCGAAGACTTCCAGCTGCTGTGTGCGGTACGCCGCGGCGCCTGGGGTGTCGAAGGCCTCAACGAGCGGGTGGCGCGGGTACTGCACAATGCCGGGCTGATCGACAGCCAGCAGCCCTGGTACGAAGGGCGCCCGGTGCTGGTCACCCGCAATGATTACGGCCTGGGCCTGATGAACGGTGACATCGGCATCGCCCTGCGCCTGCCGGACGAGCGCGGCGAACCCCTGTTGCGCGTGGCCTTCCCGCGTAACGACGGCAGTGGGGGCGTGCGCTTCGTCCTGCCCAGCCGGCTGAACGAAGTGGAAACGGTATTCGCCATGACCGTGCACAAGTCCCAGGGCTCGGAGTTCAGCCACACCGCGCTGGTGCTGCCGGATGCGCTCAACCCGGTGCTGACCAAGGAACTGGTATACACCGGCATCACCCGCGCCAAGCATTGCTTCAGCCTGGTCGAGCCTCGCCAGGGTATTTTCGAAGAAGCGGTCGCGCGCAAGGTACGGCGTATTTCCGGATTGATGCTGGAGCAGGTCTGACCCTGTAGTGAGCCAATAGGAGATCCCTTGTGGGAGCGGGCGCAGCCCGTGCCAGCCACCGTGGTGCCTGCTTCGCGGGCACGCCCGCTCCCACAGGGATCGCATTAGATCCGCGCCGTTCCTACAAGCATGCGGCCATGTGCTATCGTTGCGCCGATATCGGAAAGGACCTTAAGAGATTTCCCACATGAACGTGGCCGCAAGGCGAGTGACGAGCTGTGTGCTTTCGCTATTGCTGGCCGCCCTGTTCCTTTCCGCAGGCCCGGCCCAGGCAGACCCCGCCATGACTGCCGCCCAGGCGCAGCAACGTGCCAAGGCCGTTACCCAGGTGGTGCTGGGCATCTTCAGCTACGCCCGCTGGCCCGTCGAACCTTCGCCCTTGCGCCTGTGCCTGGTCGGCCCGACCGAATACGCCGATGACCTGATCAAAGGCCATGTGCAGGAGTCTGGCCGACCGCTGCAGGTGCGGCGGCTGCTGGCAGACGATAGCCAGGTCGCCCAGGCCTGCGACGCCATCTACATTGGCAAACTCGACCAGGGCCAGCGCGACCGGCTGTTCGAGCGCGTCAGTGGCCACCCGGTGCTGAGCATCAGCGAGGCAGACGACCCGTGCACGGTCGGTAGCCTGTTCTGCTTGCGGGTCAGCGACCAGCAGGTAGCCTTTGAAGTCAACCTGGACTCGGTGGCACGCTCCGGCGTGCACATTCATCCCAGCGTGCTGCAATTGTCGCGGCGCCGGGCGGTGCAACCATGAAACCAACGCGCAAGCGCGGCGTGCGCCCGACCCTGCGCTCGGTGTTGGGCCGTGGCCACCTCAGCGTCGCCTTGCTCGCCGTGGGCCTTGCCGGCATATCCCTGACCCTGCTGGGCGTGCTCGCCCTGCGTGTCTACGCCAACGACAACCTGCACCTGATCGCCCGCTCGATCAGCTACACCGTGGAAGCGGCGGTGGTGTTTGACGACAGCGCTGCCGCCAATGAATCGCTGGCGCTGATCGCCAGTACCGAGGAAGTGGCCGAAGCCAGGGTCTTCAACAACGAAGGCGAGCAGCTGGCGCATTGGCAGCGCAGTGATACCGGCGTGCTCGCGCGGCTGGAGGCACAGGTGGCCACCGCCTTGCTGGATGAGCCGATCAACCTGCCGATCACGCACCAGCAACAGCAGGTCGGGCGCATCGAGCTGGTTGGCCAGGGGCGAAGCCTGTTGCTGTTCTTGTTCAGCGGGCTGGCCGGCATCCTGTTCTGCACGGTGCTCAGCGCCCTGGCTGCCCAATACCTGTCGCGGCGTCTGCTCAGCGATATCGTCCGCCCGCTGCGCGGCCTGGCCAGTGTCGCCCACGCCGCCCGCCGCGAGCGCAGTTTCGACCGGCGCGTGCCGGAGGCGCCGATTGCCGAGCTCAACGAACTGGGCAATGACTTCAACGCGCTGCTGGATGAGCTGGAGGTATGGCACAGCCACCTGCAGAACGAAAACCAGACCCTGGCCCACCAGGCCAGCCACGACAGCCTGACCGGCTTGCCCAACCGCGCCTTCTTCGAGGGGCGCCTGAGCCGCAGCGTGCGCAATGCCGAACGGCAGCAGGATCACCTGGCGCTGCTGTTCCTCGACAGTGACCACTTCAAGCAGATCAACGACACCCTCGGCCATGCGGTGGGCGACGAAGTGCTGATCAGCGTGGCCGACCGCGTGCGTGCCCAACTGCGCGAGCACGACTTGGTAGCGCGCCTGGGTGGCGATGAGTTCGCCGTGCTGCTGACGCCTTTGCATTCGCGCCAGGACGCCGAGCACATTGCCGAGAAGATCGTTGCCAGCATGAAGTTGCCGGTGCAGCTGGACAGTGGCCGCAGTATCGCCACCTCGTTGAGTGTCGGTATTGCCTATTACCCGGATGACGGCGCCGACCCCGCCAGTCTTCTGAATGCCGCCGATGCGGCGATGTACCAGGCCAAGCGCAAACGCCGTGGCCATTGGCAGGTGGCGCAGACGGAACGGTCCGCCAGCGAAATCAAGAACAGGAGTTGAACCCGTGATACAGGCTTTGCGTTTCCCCCTTTGGGCCTTGTTGCTCGCCGTGCTGGCGCTGACCGGCTGCCAGAGCGCTCCGCCCAAAGGCCTGTCCGCCGAGCAGATTGCCGTGCTCAAGCGTGAAGGCTTTACCCCGACCGACGAAGGCTGGGCCTACGATTTGTCCGGCAAGGTGCTGTTCGGCAGCGACCTGGACAGCCTCAACAGCCAGAGCCAGGCGATTGTCGAACGCATTGGCAAGGCGCTGCTCGGCGTTGGCATCCAGGGGGTGCGGGTGGATGGGCATGCCGACTCGTCCGGCAAGGCGGCATATAACCAGCAGCTGTCCGAGCGCCGCGCACAGAGCGTTGCCAAGGCGCTGGTCGGGGTAGGCATGCCGGCGCAGAACATCCAGTCCCGCGGACTGGGCAGCAGCCAGCCGGTGGCGAACAACCGCACCAGCGCCGGGCGCACCGAGAACCGGCGGGTGTCCATTGTGGTGGCTTCGTACTGACCACAGCCTACGGGCTATCAGATATCCCTGTGGAGCGGGTTCACCCGCGAACACCGGCGAAGCCGGTGCCATGCACCGAGTTGTCTGCTTCGCGGGTAAACCCGCTCCCACATTATCTGTGTTACCCTCGGGGTTTTAGCGCAGATGCACAAATTGCCGGGGCTGCTCTGCAGCCCTTTCGCGACACAAGGCCGCTCCCACAGGTACAGCGACAACCTCTAGATCAACGCTGCATCCGTGGGAGCTGGCTTGCCGGCGATGGGCTGCAACGCAGCCCCTTATTCCTGAGCAAACCGCATCTCCCGGGTCTCCCCCATCAACAACGGCGCATTCGCCTCGGTCACCCCCCGGATGTAGTCCCACAACAGCGTAATCCGCTTCAACTTCCTCAAATCCTCCCGGCAATACATCCAGAACTGCCGTGTCACCTCGATCTCCTCCGGCAACACCGTCACCAGCCGCGGGTCCTGCGCCGCCAGGAAGCACGGCAAGATCGCCAGCCCACGCCCCTGCAACGCTGCCGTGTACTGCGCAATCACGCTGGTACTGCGTAAATGCGCGCTGGCGCTGGGGATCAGGTTGGCCAGGTACAGCAGCTCCGAACTGAACGCCAGGTCGTCCACGTAGCTGATGAACGGGTGCTTGGCCAAGTCTGCGATCTGGTTGATCGGTGCATGGCGGTCCAGGTAGTCCTGGGTCGCGTACAGCCGCAAGCGGTAGTCGCACAGCTTGCAGCACACATAAGGCCCATGCTCCGGCCGCTCCAGGGCGATGACGATGTCCGCCTCGCGCTTGGACAGACTGATGAAGTGCGGCAGCGGCAGGATATCCACCGAAATCGCCGGGTAGGCATCGACGAAGTGGCTTAGCTGCGGGGTGACGAAGAAGCTGCCGAAGCCTTCGGTGCAGCCCATGCGCACATGCCCCGACAACGCCACGCCCGACCCGGATACCTGCTCGCAGGCCATGTGCAGCGTGCTCTCGATCGACTCGGCATAGCCCAGCAAGCGCTGGCCCTCGGCGGTGAGGACAAAGCCGTTGGTCCGGGATTTCTCGAACAGCAAGGTGCCCAGCGCCCCCTCCAGCGAGCTGATGCGCCGCGACACAGTGGTGTAGTCCACGCTCAGGCGTTTGGCGGCGCTGCTGGCCTTGCGCGTACGCGCCACTTCAAGGAAGAACTTCAGGTCGTCCCAGTTGAGCGCGCTCAGGGATGTAAGGTCTTTTTGCATGATGATCCGGTTTTTTTGTGCGTTCTTGTTGGATGTTTGCACATCTATACTCGAAACAAGCCTCAGGACGCCACCTCGCGTTTGCACGGCGCTGGCGATCTCGTCCCGACAATAATTCCAAGGAGAACGCAGATGAACGCACCGCAATCCCCTAACCAGACCAAAATCGAGCAGGTCAAGCTGCTGATCGACGGCCAATGGGTCGAGTCCAAGACCACCGAATGGCGCGACATCGTCAACCCGGCTACCCAAGAGGTGCTGGCGCGCGTACCGTTCGCCACCGTCGAAGAAGTCGACGCAGCCGTCGCCGCTGCCCACCGCGCCTTCCAGACCTGGCGTAACACGCCGATCGGCGCGCGCATGCGCATCATGCTCAAGCTGCAGGCGCTGATCCGCGAAAACACCAAACGCATCGCCCAGGTCCTCAGTGCCGAGCAGGGCAAGACCCTGGCCGACGCCGAAGGCGATATCTTCCGCGGCCTGGAAGTGGTCGAGCACGCCGCCTCCATCGGCACCCTGCAGATGGGCGAATTCGCCGAGAACGTTGCCGGCGGCGTCGATACCTACACCCTGCGCCAGCCGATCGGCGTATGCGCTGGCATCACCCCGTTCAACTTCCCGGCGATGATCCCGCTGTGGATGTTCCCCATGGCCATCGTCTGCGGCAACACCTTCGTGCTCAAGCCGTCCGAGCAGGACCCGCTGTCGACCATGCTGCTGGTTGAACTGGCGCTGGAAGCCGGCATACCGGCTGGCGTGCTCAACGTGGTGCACGGCGGCAAGCAAGTGGTGGATGCCATTTGCACCCACCAGGACATCAAGGCGATTTCCTTCGTCGGCTCCACTGAAGTGGGCACCCACGTGTACAACCTGGGCAGCCAGCACGGCAAGCGCGTGCAGTCGATGATGGGCGCCAAGAACCACGCGGTGGTGCTGCCTGATGCCAACCGCACGCAAACCGTCAACGCGCTGGTCGGTGCCGCCTTCGGTGCAGCAGGCCAGCGCTGCATGGCCACCTCGGTGGCTGTGTTGGTGGGCAAGGCCCGTGAATGGCTGCCGGACATCAAGGAAGCGGCCAGCAAGCTCAAGGTCAATGCCGGCTGCGAGCCAGGCACCGATGTCGGCCCTGTGGTCTCCAAACGCGCCAAGGAGCGTGTGCTGGGTCTGATCGAAAGTGGCATCAAGGAAGGCGCCAAGCTGGAACTCGACGGCCGTGACGTCACGGTACCGGGCTACGAGCAAGGCAACTTCATTGGCCCGACCCTGTTTTCGGGCGTGAAGACCGACATGCAGGTCTACACCCAGGAAATCTTCGGCCCGGTGCTGGTGACCCTGGAGGTCGATACCCTTGATGAGGCCATCGCCCTGGTCAATGCCAACCCGTTCGGTAACGGTACCGGCCTGTTCACCCAGAGTGGCGCGGCAGCGCGCAAGTTCCAGAGCGAAATCGACGTCGGCCAGGTCGGCATCAACATCCCGATCCCGGTCCCGGTACCGTTCTTCAGCTTCACCGGCTCGCGTGGCTCCAAGCTCGGCGACCTCGGCCCGTACGGCAAGCAAGTGGTGCAGTTCTACACTCAGACCAAGACCGTCACCGCCCGCTGGTTCGATGATGACAGCGTCAACGACGGCGTGAACACCACCATCAGCCTGCGCTAAGGAGAGAGTCATGCGTATCGCATTCATCGGCCTGGGCAACATGGGCGCACCCATGGCCCGCAACCTGATCAAGGCCGGGCACCAACTGAACCTGTTCGACCTGAACAAGGCCGTGCTGGCCGAGCTGGCAGAACTGGGTGGGCAGATCAGCCCTTCGCCCAAGGACGCGGCGGCCAACAGCGAGCTGGTGATCACCATGCTGCCGGCTGCCACCCATGTGCGCAGCGTGTACCTGAACGAAGACGGCGTGCTGGCCGGCATTCGCCCCGGCACGCCGACCGTGGATTGCAGCACCATCGACCCGCAGACGGCGCGTGATGTGTCCAAGGCCGCAGCGGCCAAGGGCGTGGACATGGGCGATGCGCCGGTGTCCGGTGGCACCGGCGGCGCGGCGGCAGGCACCCTGACCTTCATGGTCGGTGCCAGCGCCGAGCTGTTCGCCACCCTCAAGCCGGTACTGGAGCAGATGGGCCGCAACATCGTGCACTGCGGTGAAGTGGGCACAGGGCAGATCGCCAAGATCTGCAACAACCTGCTGCTGGGCATCTCGATGATAGGCGTGTCCGAGGCCATGGCCCTGGGCAATGCGCTGGGCATCGACACCAAGGTGCTGGCCGGCATCATCAACAGTTCGACCGGGCGTTGCTGGAGCTCGGACACCTACAACCCGTGGCCGGGCATCATCGAAACCGCGCCGGCATCGCGTGGCTATACCGGTGGCTTTGGCGCCGAGCTGATGCTCAAGGACCTAGGGCTGGCCACCGAGGCTGCACGCCAGGCGCATCAACCGGTGATCCTGGGTGCCGTGGCCCAGCAGCTGTATCAGGCCATGAGCCTGCGCGGCGAGGGTGGCAAGGACTTCTCGGCGATCGTCGAGGGTTACCGCAAGAAGGATTGACGAGCGAGGACTTTATCGCGGGCCGGGCGGCCTTCCCTCTGTAACTGCGCACCAGAGGGAAGGGCGTCTGATCCGCGATTTTTTATGGCAGTGACTAATTTTCTTATAGGAGCTGGGCTCGCCCTGCTGGTCACGTTTTTGCGGTTGATGCTTCGGAGTGTCAGGAGAATACTCTAATTATTTAGGTAAGGGAGGTAGAAAGTAGGAGAGAACGCATGATGTTAAAAATGCTACTGTCAGGGTCGTATAAATATAGCCTATTGTTTTGAGTTGCCTTCTTGTTTTTCTCGGGAGTTGTGCTATTTCATCAGGGTCTATAAGTCCCTTGCGTGTAAATAATTTTGGCATCATAAGTAGGAAGGCAATCGATGTGAGTCGAAATATTTTCCCAAGCGTTCCGGCGTTGGATAGCATTATCCTATCGCTGGCAACCATTTTGCTTTTTACTAAAATGCTTTCGATTTTATAAATTTCTCGGTGGGCAAAGTACGCTGTTAAAGCAAGTGTGATAAATGTTGAGATAATTATCAGCAAGAGTGCTGATGCAACAAGGAGATGTGCGGTTGTCATTTTGCTACCTTTTCATATAGTAGTTCACCCATCCATTCTCCTCGGTCGCTGCCCAGCTTTCCGCCTAATACACCCCCTGTAGCGCCACCTATTATGATGCAAGCAAGCGCTCCCGGCCCTCCTGTTGTTACACCCAAAAATATACTGCAAGCGGCCTCAGCGACAAATTTCCCGCCCAATGATCCAAGCGCGGTGCCCGTGAGACCTCCAGCGAATGCGCTACTCTCGACATATTTGGCTCTCCGGCATTCCTCCTCACGCCCAAGTGTGCAGGCTTTGTAAATTTCCAAGCCAGTTGTCGCGACATCTAATGCGATGCCGATATATCCTCCTTTTTTGACCAGCTCAGCAGCCTTCGTAACTCCTCCCACCTTGTTAGCATATCCTGCAATTTCTCCGGTATGCAGATAGCTCTTAGTGGACAAACCTAGCATCCTTTTGATCGGACCTTTGTTTCTCAGGCCGGAACCGAAAGCAGCCAGATTGTCCAACTGCTCCTCCAGCTTTCTGAACAAAGCCGAGCGCTTGGCATAGAATTGGTCGCGGGCCGTTATCGTCCCCGACCCAAGATATTGCTGATGGAGTTTTTCGATATCCATCAAGGTGGCTTCGATCGCTTTCAGGTACTTGCGCCACCCTTCACTGACCACGCCCGCACCCATGGATGCATGCGCGATCAGGCTTTTCAAAGTCTCGAAATTGTCCAGGAAAAAGTTATCCACACCTTGGCCGTTGCGCATCAGCCCCATGTGCGCAATCGTCGCCTGTCTCATCATCCAGGCTTCCTGGCTGGTGCAGGAAGCCGTGGTGGGATCGCCGATGATGATAAGTTCACCGCTACGGACCACAGTATTGGCGATGTGCGAATTCAGCACGTCAAACTTTTCCAGGGAATGACCGGTCAGCGCCAGGTCGGATTTCAGCCTATGATAGTTTTGCAGCTTGAGATTGAGAAACGCCCGGGCTTCAGACATAGCCTTGTCCTTACGCGTATTTCTTGTTGCCGATCCGGTCCCAGCCGCCGGCGATATTGCCGCCACCGGCGCCATCAATGCGCCGCTGCTGGGTATAGGTGGTCTTGATCCGGCCGTAGTTGAGCTGCACTACTTCAAGCGGTACGCCGGTGTCCACGCTCTGCGAATATTCGGCGATGATCACTTCCTCGAGGATTATTTCGTAGTACTTGAGTTTGTCACCACCCGCGCGGCAGAGTGCCAGTTTCACTTCCTTGAGGTGCTGCCCGGTGCAACTGGCTTCCATCAGTTTGCAACTGGCACTGTCGAGGTATTTGGTGAAAGTGAAGTTGGTGACAGAGGTACGGCCGGAAGTGGCTCCGCCAGTAGAACTTGCAGTGGCAGATGTGCTTTGGCTGACGCCGAAATCGTAGCCAAGCACTTCGATCCATTTACTGTATTGCGCGTCCAGTGCTTCACCTGGAATGTTGTCGATCTGAATGTAGGCGTCGAAAGCCATGTTTTCTTCTCCCTGACAATTGAATCAATTGGGTATTGCTGCCCGGTGACCCGGCTGATTTGCAGAGCCTAGGCCTGCGATGAGTCGGGGGCAATACTTCAGGGAATGAAGAGGTGCAGTTCAGAAATGGACTACAAATGAAGGGGGAAAGCTGAAATTATATGTCAAAAAATGTAACTGTTACTCTTGCAGTAGGATGATGTTTACTTAACTTCTGGTTGCCTTATTCATCATGTTGAATTGCGAGCAGAGTCATGTGGGAATTTTCACTCATCCCACATGACCCAAACCAAGGTCCGCTTATGAATCAAGCAAAGACAAAGTACTTGCGCACGGTCTCGACCACTTCCCAGGTGCCTTTCATCCCCGGTTCGATCACGAACACATCACCCGCTTTCAGGTGCTTCGGCTCTTCGCCTTCCGGGGTGATGATGCAGTAGCCATCGAGGAAGTGGCAGAACTCCCACTTCTCGTAGTTGACCTCGAACTTGCCCGGGGTGCAGATCCAGGTGCCCATGATCTTGCTGCCGTCGGCCGACAGGTAGGCGTTGAGGTTGACGGTGTGCGGATCGCCGCCGATGCGCTTCCACTTGGTGGCGTCCACGACCGGCGTCGGGCAGGTTTCGCGCAGGACGGTGATGAAATCGGACATGGCACAACTCCTGGTGACTGGCTGAATGACTCGTCACCATAGGGCCATCGGCCGAGCCGCAGTTGCCTGGGCTCGACGTCCAGCTGTCTGGTCGCGCTATGCCAGGCGGTTGACCTCGACGGTGATGTGCGCCAGTTCTTCGTGTACGCCCAGGGCCTGGCGCACACTGTCGGCGCTGAGTTCGGCCCAGGCGGCCAGGCCGAGAATGCAGGCGTACTGGTCTTTGCCCACGCGCCACACGTGCAGGTCGGTGATGCTGGCCGGCACCGGCAGCTGCGCGACCACCGCGCGGATTTCTTCCACTACCGGCGCGTCCATCTCCGCATCCAGCAGCACCCGCCCGGTATCGCGCAGCAGCCCGCGGGCCCACAGCGCCACCAGCAGCGCACCGACCAGGCCCATGACCGGGTCGAGCCACCCGGCGCCCCAGTACTTGCCGGCCAGCAGGGCAACGATAGCCAGCACCGAGGTGGCTGCGTCGGCCATCACGTGCAGGTAGGCCGAGCGCAGGTTCAGGTCGTGGTGATGGTGGCCATGGTCATGGTGATGGTCGTGGCCATGGTGGTGATGATCGTGACGGTGATGGTCGTCACGCAGCAGCCAGGCGCAGATCAGGTTGACGGCCAGGCCCACGGCGGCGATGAAGATCGCCTCGTCATAGTGGATCGGCCCCGGTGCCAGCAGGCGCTGCACCGACTGGAACGCCATCAACCCGGCCACGCCCAGCAACAGCAGGGCGCTGGAGTAGCCGCCGAGAATCTCGATCTTCCAGGTGCCGAAGGCAAAGCGCCGGTCGCCGGCATAACGCCGCGCGGCGGCATAGGCCAGCAGCGACAGGCCCAGGGCCAGGGCGTGGGAGCTCATGTGCCAGCCGTCGGCCAGCAACGCCATGGAATTGAAGAACCAGCCCCCGGTAATTTCCGCCACCATCATCACTGCGGTCAGCCACACGGCCAGGCGCGTCTTGCGCTCGGCGCTCAGGTTGCTGGTATGGAACTGGTGGCTGTGCTGCCAGCGGTCTGAGGTTTGTGTCGCCATGGTTTATCATGCTCCCGGAACGTCGAGAAATATACTATACCCCAGTATACCTAGCATGGTGTGAAACCCAATGGCACATACCCTGAAGAGCAAGAAGCAGCTGCTGACCCGGGTGCGCAAGATCAAAGGCCAGGCCGCAGCCCTGGAGACAGCGCTGGAGCAGGACAAGGACTGCCTGGCGATACTGCAGCAGATCGCCGCCGTGCGCGGTGCGGTGAACGGGCTGATGGCCGAAGTGATGGAAGGGCATATCCGCGAACACCTGGTGGCGGACGGGCTGAGTGCCGAGGAGCGGCAGGACGAGGCGGACAAGGTGGCGACGTTGCTGCGGTCGTACCTCAAGTGAATTAGGTGGGTAGGCACGCCCCAGCAATTTGTGCACCACTGCTGGAGTCCTGGGGCCGCTCTGCGGCCCTTTCGCGATACAAGGCCGCTCCTACAGGGGCCTCTATACCCCCAGGGGGTATGATTACGCCCACCAATACCGCACAAAGTGGAAGAACACCGGCGCGGCAAAGCACACCGAATCCATGCGGTCGAGCATGCCGCCGTGGCCTTCGATCATGTGCCCCCAGTCCTTCACCCCACGGTCGCGCTTGATCGCCGACATCACCAGCCCGCCGAAGAAGCCCATGGCGTTCACCGCCAACGCCATCAGCGCGGCCTGCCAGAAGGTGAACGGGGTGATCCAGCACAGCAGGGCGCCGATCAGGGTGGCCAGCGCCACGCCGCCGGCCAGGCCTTCGACGGTCTTGGATGGTGACAGGTTGGGCGCTACCTTGTGCTTGCCGAACAGCTTGCCACACACGTACTGCAGCACGTCGCTGATCTGCACCACCAGGATCAGCCAGGCAATCAGCAGCAGGTTGCGGCCCTCGTAACCCGGGATGTCCAGGGTCATCAATGCCGGCACCGACGACACGCAGTACACCGCGATCATCAGCCCCCATTGCACCTTCGAGGCGCGCTCGAGAAAGCGCGTGGTGTCGCCGCCGAAGCTGGCCAGGATCGGCAGCAACAGGAACAGGTACACCGGGATGAAGATGCTGAACAACCCGTACCAGTCCATGGCGATCAGCACGTATTGCACCGGCAGCGCCACATAGAACGCCGCCACCAGCGCCGGGTAGTCGCTGCGCCGGGTCGGGGTGAGCGTCATGAACTCGCGCAAGGCATAGAATGACACGCCGTAGAACAGCACGATCACGCCGTACTTGCCGAACAGGAAGGCGATGCCGATCACCAGCACCATCACCCACCAGGCGTTGATGCGGGCGTTGAGGTTGTCGATCACCGCGTGCGGTGCCGGGCCGGCGCGCCATTTGAGCAGGCGGCCGATCACGCTGGCGAGCAGCAGCAGGGCGCCGATGCCGGCAAACAGGGAAAGGGTGTTGTCGTCCATCTCAGGCATCCTTGGGGGCCAGGTTCAGCAAGGCCCGGCTGGCCCGCTCGAGAAAGGCTTGCTTGCTTTCATCCGCCTGCAGGTGCAGCGGCTCGCCAAAGCTCAATGTGCACAACAACGGCAACGGCAGGGCGCGACCTTTGGGCATCACCCGGTTGAGATTGGCGATCCATACCGGCACCAGTTCGACTTCGGGGTTGGCTGCTGCCAAGTGGTACAGCCCGCTCCTGAACGGCATCAGCGGCTCGTCGCCGAGATTGCGAGTGCCCTCCGGGAAAAAGATCAGCGAGTCGCCCTGGGCCACTGCTTCGAGGATCGGCTGCAACGGGCTGCCCTGGCCGGCGCTGTGTTGCCGGTTGATCAGCACACCGTTGAACACCTTGCGGATAAGAAAATCGCGAATACCCGGCTTGGCCCAGTAATCGGCACCGGCTACCGGACGGGTACGCTTGCGCAGCGGCTGCGGCAGCGAGGCCCACAGCAGCACGAAATCACCATGGCTGCTGTGGTTGGCGAAATACAGGCGCTGCACCGGCAGCGGCGTGCAGCCCAGCCACAGGGCGCGGGCACCGGTGATCAGGCGGGCGGCGGAAGTGATGAGGTAGGCGGTCAGGTTGGCGAGCATGGATCGGTAGTCATCCCTTCAAAGGCAGTGTCAGCAGGGTAGCCAAGGCCAGCGACAGCTGCAGGCCCAGGCACACTGCCTGGCGGCGCAACAGGGCCAGCGCGGCCCGGCTACGGGCAGGCCATGCTCGGGTGTCGGCGGCCTGCGGTTTGAGTTTCAGCTCGAACAGTGCGTGGTCCAGGGCCTGGGTGTCCGCCGCCAGGTCGCGGCTGGCGGCGAGGCGGGCGAACAATTGGGCATCGATGGCCACACGGACGGCCCAGTACTTGTGCAGCACGCCTAGTACCAGCAGCGCAATGCACAGCAGGCTGGCCAGCGGTTGCAATTGGGCACCCAGCAAGGGCGCCAAACCGTAGGCCAGGGCCAGCAGGGTGAGGCCGTCCGACAGGCGTTCCAGTTGTTTGCCTCGGCCCAGCAGGCTGGCCACCACGTACAGCGTCATGGTTGTGTCCCTAGCTGTTGCAAGGCCTGGCGGTGTGCGCTGTGCAGCACCACGCCAGGGCGGGCCTTGCGGATCAGCGCTTCGGCCTGGCGAGCATCACTGCAGCGGCCCGTGAGCACCAGCCAGGCTGCCACGGCGCTGGCGCTGCGCGAATAGCCCAGGGCGCAGCAGACCAGCACCGGGCCTTGCGAGCGCAGGCGTTCGATGGCGACGGCGGCTTGGTGCAGCAATGGGCTTTCCGGGGCGATCAGGTCCAAGGTAGGAAAACATGCGTAGCCATGCGCTGCCTGACCGGCTGACGCGGACCCTGTGGGAGCGGCCTTGTGTCGCGAAAGGGCCGCGAAGCGGACCCAGCAATATCTGCTGCGAAGCTGAAAATCTGGGGCCGCTTCGCGGCCCTTTCGCGACACAAGGCCGCTCCCACAAGTGTCCGCGACAGGGCGGCCAACAATGCACGGTAGTTCTGCGCATAAATCGACCACCGCAGCGAACTGCGCGCCACACCCAGGAATCCGCCCAAGGTAGACGCCATCACACACTTCATCCGCCTGCGGGTGCCGCCAGGTCCACAACCGCGAGTTGACCCACGCCCCAATCAGGTACGGTGCCAGCAGCCAGCTGGCTGCATTCGACAAGCGCCCATCGGCGCCTTTCTGAAACCCGCCTGCACCGAGCACGCCATAGTTCAGCGCCACCAAAGCCAGCGACACGGCCGGCCAGGTCAACCACAGCCAGGCGCCGCCCAACGCAACGGCAGGCACTGCGCACAGCAGCCCACCCACTGTATAGAACAACGCCAACCGCCAACGCTTGGCATCCCGCGCAAGGCGCACCTGCTGCCAGGGCAGTTGCCCTTGATGTGGCCACAACCAGACGCAGACGAACCCCGCCAATGCCCCGGTCGGCACGTCGACGAAATGGTGCTGCCAGGTGGTCAGCACCGACACCCCGATCAGTGCCATCCAGCCATGCATCAGCCAACGCCAGGGCTGGCGCTGCACGTGCCGGGCAAACATCGTCCAGATGATCACCAGCAGGGCAATATGCAGCGACGGTGCCTGGTTGAACGGCTTGTCGAAGCCCATGAGCACATCGAACATCCAGCCGAACACCCCGCCCAGTTCCGGCCGCTCGAAGGTGAAACGCAGCGGCCAGAGCAGGAAGCAGCTGACGCTGATCAGCTGCGCGGTGAGTAGCGCCAGCGCGTGCCGGTCCATTTCCTGGCGCGTGCGTGGCAGCAGGAAGGACAAACCGTAGAGCAGGTCGATCGACCAGTACGGGATGATCGTCCACGGCCACAACGGCATGCGGCTTTCCCAGCCGAACACCAGGCTGCCGACATCACTGCGCCCGGCGGTATGGTTGTTCGCCAGCCCGTAACTGAGGAAAAACAGCGGCCCCAGCAACAGAAGCCAGAACACGCCTCGGCGGATCAGCCGGGGCTCGCGTGATGGGCTCATTCAGCGCACCCGTTGTGCCAGGCTGACGCTGAAAATGCCCCATTCATCGATGCGTTGGGCCAGCTTGCGGAACCCGGCCGCTTCTACCAGCTGGTCCATTTCGGCCTGGCTGCGGCGACGCATCACCCAGGCCTCCCCGCCGCGGTGGCTGGTGAGGGCGCGGGCGATCATTTCCAGTTGCGGGTGCCACGGCTGGCCGGTGTAGACCAAATAGCCGCCATCTTCCAGCGCATCCGCCAGGCCGGCCAGCGAGTTGCCTACCAACTGGTTGCTGGCGAACAGTTCGTACAGGCCGGAGACCACGGCCAGGGTCGGTGGTTGTTCCAGGGTGGCCAGGCTCTGGCGGTCGAAGGCATCGCCCTGGACGAAGCGGGCGATGTCGGCCAGGCCCTTTTCTGCAATCAGTGCGCTGCCTTGCTGCACGTTCAGTTCGCTGTAGTCACGCAGCAGGATCGAATCCGGCAGCTGTTCGAGCTCCTGCAGGGCCTCGAGAATGTAGCGGCCATGGCCGGCGGCGATATCGACGATGTGCACCGGCCGCTGCTGTTCGCGCAGGCGGACGATGGCCAGGCGCAGCAGTTCCTCTACGTGAAGCTTGCGCTGGCGGATGCCACGCCAGCCGATGGCGTCGAGGTAGTTCTGGTCGATCAGGCGGCCGAGCTTGCCTTTGCCGGTCGGCTGGTTGCGGTACACGTAGTCCAGGGTACTGCCCGAGTCGAAACCGGTATCGAAACCCAGCTTCACACCTTCGGACAGCCCATTGCCCAGCCGCAGCCCGGCACGGGTAGCACGCCAGTAAAGGTCGCGGGGCGAGTTGCGCGGCAGCGGTGCGGCCAGGCTTTCGGCTTCGGCGCAGCTGGCGCCGATCTTGTCGGCATCGAGTAGTGACGGCAGGGCGGCGGGGCTGGCGAAGCAATGTTCGACAAACCGCTCGATGCGCCGCAAGGCATGGGCCCTGTCACGCTCGCCAAGGGTGTCGTGGAAAAAGCCTGGCAGGATGTGCATTTCCTTGCGCGCACTGCCCAGGCGTTCGAAGAAGCGTTCCTGCGGTTGGCGTTCGACCACGAAGTCGGCACCGGACACCAGCAGCTGGGTTGGCAACTGAATGGCCTGGGCATCCGCCACCACCCGGTCGGCGGCTTCGTACAGGCCCAGCAGCATGGTCACCGAAATCGGCCGGCTGATCAGCGGGTCGGCCACGTACGACATGACCCGTTCGGGGTCGTGGGTGAGCAGGCGGGGCTTGACGTAGCTGTTTACGAAGAAGTTTCCGCGCAAGGCTTTCAGCAGTTTCAGGCCGGTGCGGGCGAACGGCACATACAGTTTGACCTTGAACGCTGGCGAGGCCAGCACCAGGCAGCGCACCTTGGGCGCGTAGTCGTGGGCCCAGGTGGCCACGAGCACGGCCCCTACGCTCTGCGCCAGCACCACCAGGTCCTGTTCGGCGATGCCATGGCTGGCCTGGATGTGCTCGATGAAGGTCTGCACATCGCGCACGCTGGTGGCGAAGCCCGGGCTGTCGCCACGCGCGCCCGGCGAATGGCCGTGGCCGCGGGCATCCCAGGCGAAGAAATCGTAGCCCGGCATGTCCAGCTCGTCGGCCAGGTGTGCCATGCGCCCGCCGTGTTCGTGGCCGCGATGGAACATCACCACGGCCCGGCGTGGCTGGTGTTGGTTACGCGTGGCAGGCCAGTGACGGTAATGCAGCTCGACGCCGTCATGGGTGGAGAAGTGCAGCGCTTGCGCTTGGCGCATGGTCGACATCCTTTTGCGACGGCAGTGGGCTCAGCGGGTTTCGGCCAGCCCCTGGCGAACCCGGTTGTAGAGGGTATAGAGCGAGAGTGCGAGGATGACCAGCAACAAGCCGTTGAGCCAGGTGCCATTCAGCAGGCCTAGAGCGACACCGGTACCCAGCACACCGAAGGCAAAGGCCCGGTCGCTCTTGCCCATTGGGCCATCGTAGCGCCGTGAAGCACCGGCCAGTGGGCCCATGACACCGGCGTATTCGCTGAAGGTGGCGCTGAGCACCACGAGCACGACCAAGGTTGGCGATACACCGGCCAGCAGGGCGAAGGGCAGGTACAGCGCGGCATCGGCGATCACGTCGCACAGTTCGTTGAGGTAGGCACCGAGGGTGGATTGCTGGCCGAACTCGCGGGCGAGCATGCCGTCGACAGCGTTCAGTGCCATGCGCAGCAGCATCCAGACTGGCTCCAGGATGAACAGCCAGGTGAGATGGGGCAGGGCAGCCAGCAGCAGGCCCAGCAGGATTGACAGCAGGGCGGCGGCGACAGTGACCTGGTTGGCGGTGACACCGCGGTCATGGAGGCGCTGGACAGCAGGGCGGAGCATGGCCTGGAAGTGCGGTTTGAGCTGGTAGATCGATGCCACTGGAAAGTCCTTTTCGGTGGGGCGTTATGGCGCCATTGTGTGTGAGCCTTCTTTGCGGGTAAACCCGCTCCCACAGGTATAGTGTCCAGCCGAGAGATACCACACATCCTGTGGGAGCAGGTTCACCCGCAAACACGGGCGAAGCCCGTGCCATCAATCGCGGTGCCTGCTTCGCGGGCTCGCCCGCTCCCACAGGTATAGTGTCCAGCCGAGAGATACCACACATCCTGTGGGAGCAGGTTCACCCGCGAACACGGGCGAAGCCCGTGCCATCAATCGCGGTGCCTGCTTCGCGGGCTCGCCCGCTCCCACAGGTATAGCGTCCATCCGAGAGCTACCACATATCCTGTGGGAGCGGGTTCACCCGCGAACACGGGCGAAGCCCGTGCCATCCACTTCGTCAGCGGGTGAGGGTGGTTACCAACCCTGCGGCATACCCCGGCAATGCCGCAAAATCGCGTGCACACACCAGCAACCGGCGTTTGGCCCATGGTTCCGTCATCGCCACCCAGTGCAACGGCAATACCCCTTGCCAGCGCTTCACCGCAGCCAGCGGCACAATCCCTACTCCGGCTCCGCCCGCAACCATGCGGATCACGCCATCGAACCCTTCGGCACGCACCCGAACCCGCATGCGCCGGCCCTCGCGCAGTGCCTGCTCTTCCAGGTACAACGCCAGTGCACTGCCGACACCCAGGCCGACATAGCCATGGGCCAGGCTATCGATGAAGCTCGGCGCTTCCTCGCTGGCCAGTGGATGGCGCTGCGGCGTTACAAGCACCAGTGGGTCTTCGCGAAACGGCCGGGTCTGCAGGTGCTCGCTGGGGGCGGCGGTTGAAACTATGCCCAGGTCCGCCATGCCCTGGGTAATCGACTGCACGATGCGCAGGCTCGGCAACTCCTGCACATCCACACTGACGCCTGGGTTTTCAGCCAGGTAGCCGGCCAGCAGCTCCGGCAGGTATTCCGTGAGTGCAGCCGTGTTGCACAGCAGGCGCACCTGGCCCTGCTGCCCTTGAACGTACTGGCCCAGGTCGAACTGCAGGCGCTCGACCTGCTGCGATATCAGCCGGGCATGCTGCAGCAGTGCCTGGCCGGCCAGAGTTGCTTGCACGCCACGGCGGTTGCGTTCCAGCAAAGGGATGCCCAGCGAAGCCTCCATGGCGCGGATCCGCGCACTGGCTGCTGCCAGCGAAAGATGGCTGCGGCTGGCACCGGCGGTGATGTTGCCGCACTCCAGGGTGTGCTGGAACAGCCTGAGGTCGATCAGGTCGAAATGCATGTGGCTCTGTCCTGGCAAGAGTCTGGCTGAGTATATGGCAGATTTTCAGCCCGGCCGACGCACGCCATCATCGGCCCATGAATACCTTGCTCGCTTTCTACCAGAACATTGGCCCAGCGCTGTCGCTGCTGGTGGTACTGACTTTCCTGCTGGCCGGCGCGGTGAAGGGGGTGATCGGCCTCGGCTTGCCGACAATCGCCATGGGCCTGCTGGGCCTGGCTATGTCACCGGCGCAGGCTGCGGCATTGCTGATTGTGCCTTCGACCCTCACCAACCTCTGGCAGCTGGCCAGTGGGGGGCACCTGCGGAGGTTGCTGGCACGCCTGTGGCCGATGCTGGCGATGATCTTCGTCGGTACCTTGCTGGGCAGCGCCTGGCTGGGGATCAACAGCGGCCCTTGGGCCGCACATGCACTGGGCGCGGCCTTGATGGTGTATGCGCTGTACGGGCTGGTCGGTCCGGGCCTGCGCCTGGCACCGGGGCGGGAGCTTTGGCTGGCGCCGCTTTGCGGGCTGGTCACGGGCGTGGTCACGGCGGCGACCGGGGTGTTCGTGATACCGGCTGTACCCTACCTGCAGAGCCTGGGTTTGAATCGGGATCAGATGGTCCAGGCCCTGGGCCTTTCGTTCACGGTTT
Source organism: Pseudomonas sp. M2(2023) (assembly GCF_030263955.1). Classification (NCBI taxonomy): domain Bacteria; kingdom Pseudomonadati; phylum Pseudomonadota; class Gammaproteobacteria; order Pseudomonadales; family Pseudomonadaceae; genus Pseudomonas; species Pseudomonas sp. M2(2023). Next base: position 4,767,788 of record NZ_CP127114.1, on the reverse strand, counting down.
CGACCCTGGCCCTGGCCGTTGGCCTGGCCGGGCAGCATGCCCTGGGTGGCCAGGCGCTGGGTGCTTCGCTGCTGATGCTGGCGCCGGCCTTCGTCGGCATGCTGGCCGGCCAGTGGCTGCGGCAGCGCATCAGTACGCCGCTGTTCAAACGGTGCTTCTTCATCGGCCTGGCCGCGCTCGGCGGCCATTTGCTGATCAGCGGTTAGCGCTTGATGCGCTGAGCATGTCGATCATCTGGATGTCAAAATCGCGTTCCAGGTAGTCCATGCGTTTTTCGAAGAACGCGGTCATGTGCGGCAGTGCCGAATGCACATCCAGCGCGGCCTTGTCGGCCCAGACCTCGAAGAACACGAACAGGCTCGGGTCCTGCTTGTCGCGCAGCATGTGGTACTCGATGCAGCCCGGCTCCTGGCGGCTTGGCTCGACGTAAGCGCGGAATAGGGTTTCGAACGCTTCAGCCATTTCCGGGCGGGTCTTGGCTTTGAGGATGAAGGCGTACTGCTCACTCATGGGTCGCTACTCGGTGATGGGAGGTGATGCGATTCTAAAGCAATAATGCATTATTGATTCGTGACTTCAGGTCAATTGTATTTTGCCGCTGCATTACTGTATCCCGCGCCCGCGAGCCCCTAACCTGCCGGCCTGAATTTTTTTTCCGCGAGGCCCGCATGAAGAAGATCCTTTTGCTCAACGGTGGTAAACAGTTCGCCCACTCCGACGGTCGTCTGAACACGACCTTGCACGAAGCGGCCATCGCTCACCTGGACCGGGCCGGTTTCGATGTACGCCAGACCTTCATCGACGGTGGCTATGATGCCCAGGAAGAGGTGGAGAAGTTCCTCTGGGCCGATGTGGTCATCTACCAGATGCCCGGCTGGTGGATGGGCGCGCCATGGACCGTTAAAAAGTACATCGACGAGGTGTTCACCGCCGGCCACGGTAGTTTGTATGCCAACGACGGCCGTACCCGTTCGGACCACTCGCAGAAGTACGGCAGTGGTGGCCTGGTGCACGGCAAGCAGTACATGCTTTCGCTGACCTGGAATGCACCGCTGCAGGCATTCGACGACCCTAGCGATTTCTTCGAGGGCAAGGGGGTGGACGCGGTGTACTTCCCATTCCACAAGGCCAACCAGTTCCTCGGCATGACCGGGTTGCCGACTTTCCTGGCGGTGGATGTGATGAAGCGGCCGGATGTGCCGGCTGCTTTGGCGGCCTATGAGGCGCATCTGGACAAGGTATTTGGCAAGGCACAGTAAGGTTTTTCCTGTGCTGGCCTCTTCGCGGGTAAACCCGCTCCCACAGGTACCCCACAGTCTTTGACAACCGTGCAGCACTTGTGGGAGCGGGTTTACCCGCGAAGAGGCCAACACAGGCACCGCTGGACTTGGCCTCGACAAGCGGCTATCTATCCCTGCAGAGACCAATCACAGGCGCAGATGTGAAAACCCGATCCGAAGAACTCCAGGTATTTGTCACCGTCATCGACTGCGGCTCGATTTCCGCTGCTGCCGAGCAGATGGGCCAGACTCCGTCTGCCGTCAGCCGTACCCTGTCGCGCCTTGAAGGCAAGCTGGGTACCACGCTGGTCAACCGCACTACCCGACGCATGGACCTGACCGAGGAGGGCCGCTTCTTCCTCGAGCGCGCGCGGTTGATCCTGGAACAGATGGACGAGATGGAAGAGCGCCTGTCGATGAACCGCCAGACCCCCACCGGGCGCCTGCGCATCAACGCCGCCGCGCCGTTCATGCTGCATGCCATCCTGCCGTGGATCGGTGAGTTCCGCCGCCAATTCCCTGGCATCGAACTGGAACTCAATACCGACGACCTGATCATCGACCTGCTGGAGCAGAGCACCGATGTGGCAATCCGCATCGGTGAACTCGCCGACTCCAGCCTGCACGCGCGCAGCCTGGGATGCAGCCCGGTACAGGTGCTGGCCAGCCCGGCCTACCTCGAGCAACACGGCACGCCGCAGCGGGTTGAGGACCTGGCCAACCACTGCCTGCTTGGCTTCAGCCAGCCCGAATCGCTCAACCACTGGCCACTGCGCCATGCCCAGGGTGACCGCTGGAGCATCCGCCCGGCGCTGATCGCCTCCAGCGGCGAGACCCTGCGCCAATTGGCGCTGGCCGGCGAGGGCATCGTCAGCCTTTCGCACTTCATGACCCACGAGGACATCCGCGCCGGGCGCCTGCAAGTGCTGCTGAGCGAAGCCAACAACGGCTATCGCCAGCCGATCCATGCGGTGTACTACCGCAACACCCAGCTGGCGCTGCGTATCCAGTGCTTCCTCGATTTCATCCAGCGCAAGTTGGCGATGTACGCCAGCTGAGTTGCCTGAACGCGACAGGTCCTGTCCACGGGCGGCGAAACTTCCTGCGGTTTATTGCACAGTCGAAGCGCTTCGGCCTTACTGACTGCTCAACAAAAACAACACCAAGGAAGTGTCATGCGTATTGCTCCGTTCCAGTACCTGGCTCTCGCAGCCGCGATCCTGAGCTGTTCCTCGGTCCATGCCGCCAATCTTGAGGGCGGCGCAGTGGCCGCGCCCGATCAATATGGTGCACAGGTGGCCGCCGATATCCTCAAGAAAGGCGGCAACGCGGTGGATGCGGCAGTGGCCACGGCTTTCACCCTGGCGGTGACTTATCCCGAGGCTGGCAACATCGGCGGTGGCGGGTTCATGACCCTGTTCGTAGACGGCAAACCCTACTTCCTCGATTACCGCGAAGTCGCGCCCAAGGCCGCCACGCGCAACATGTACCTGGACGAAAAGGGTGAGGTCATCGAAAACCTCAGCCTGGTCGGGGCACGTGCTGCTGGCGTTCCGGGCACGGTGATGGGGTTGTGGGAGGCGCATCAGAAGTTCGGCAAGCTGCCCTGGAGCGAACTGCTGACCCCGGCCATCGGCTATGCGAAAAACGGCTTCAAGGTTGCGGCCAAGCAGTACCAGTACCGCAACGACGCCCAGGGCATGTTCAAGACCGCGACCAATTTCAACGACTACTTCGGCAACATGAAGGTCGGCGAGCTTTTCAAGCAACCGGAAATGGCCCAGACCCTGGAACGCATCGCCGACAAGGGCGTGAGCGAGTTCTATCAGGGCAAGACCGCCGACCTGCTGGTGGCGCAGATGCAGGCCGACAAGGGCCTGATCACCAAGCAGGACCTCAAGGACTACAAGGCCGTATGGCGTGAGCCGATGGCCGTGAGCTGGCGTGGCAACGTGGTGTATACCGCGCCACCGCCAAGCTCCGGTGGTGTCGCCCTGGCCCAGCTGCTGGGTATCAAGGAAAACCGGGCGGCGGACTTCAAGGGGGTGGCGCACAACTCGGCGCAGTACATACACCTGTTGGCCGAGATCGAGAAGCGCGTGTTCGCCGACCGCGCCGACTACCTTGGCGACCCGGCCTTCACCAAAGTGCCGGTGGATCAGCTGGTGGCCAAGGACTACCTGGCCAAGCGCGCCGCGCAGGTCAACCCGAAGGCCATTTCCGATACCGACAAGGTCAAGCCGGGCCTGGAACCGCACCAGACCACGCACTTCTCGATCGTCGACAAGCAGGGCAATGCGGTCAGCAACACCTACACCCTCAACCTCGACTACGGCAGTGGTGTGGTGGTGAAAGGCGCCGGCTTCCTGCTCAACGACGAGATGGACGATTTCAGCGCCAAGCCGGGGGCGGCGAATGCCTTTGGTGTGGTAGGTGGCGATGCCAATGCCATCGCCCCGGGCAAGCGCATGCTGTCGTCCATGAGCCCCAGCCTGATGACCCGCGATGGCAAGGTCGAGCTGGTCATCGGCACCCCGGGTGGCTCGCGGATCTTCACCTCGATCTTCCAGGTGATGAACAACCTGTACGACTACGGCATGCCGCTGGACAAGGCGGTGGCGGCGCAGCGCGTGCACCATCAGTTGCTGCCCAAGGACACCATCTACTTCGACAGCTATGCACCGCTTACCGGGCCGGTGGCTGATGAACTGAAGAAGATGGGCTATGTGCTGGAGGACCAGGGCTGGGAGATGGGGGATATCCAGGCGATCCGGGTTGATGGGACGAAGCTGGAGACCGCTTCGGATCCGCGTGGGCGCGGGGTAGGCATGATCGTCAAGTAATACCTGCCAGAATGCTGGGAGGGCTTTGCCCTTCTATCGCGACACAAGGCCGCTCCCACAAAGACCTGCGTACGCCGATCAATGTGGGAGCGGCCTTGTGTCGCGATAGGGCCGCAAAGCGGCCCCAAAATTCCAGGATCAGACGCGGAACTGGCTGACCAACGTCTGCAACTGCCCACCCAACCGCGCCAACTCCACGCTGGACGCCGCCGTCTCGTCACTGGCCGCCGCCGTCTGCTCCGACACATCGCGTACATTCAGGATGCTGCGGCTGATCTCCTCCGCCACCGCACTCTGCTGTTCCGCCGCCGCGGCAATCTGCTGGTTCATCGACTGGATGCTCGACACGGTACTGGTGATGCTCTCCAGCGAAGCCCCGGCCTTACGCGCCAGCTCGACGCTGCTATCGGTCAGGGTACGGCTGCCGTGCATGGCCGTAGCCACTTGCTGGGTACCATGCTGCAGGCTTGCGATCAGTTCTTCGATCTCTTCGGTGGATTTCTGCGTGCGTTGGGCCAGGCCGCGCACTTCATCGGCAACCACGGCAAAACCACGGCCAGCCTCGCCGGCACGCGCCGCCTCGATCGCTGCGTTCAGCGCCAGCAGGTTGGTCTGTTCGGCCACCGACTTGATCACGTCCATCACGCTGCCGATCTTCTGGCTTTCCTGCTGCAACAGGTTCATGGCTTCTGTGGAACGGTGCATTTCTTCGGCCAGGCGTTCGATCTGGCCAATTGCTTCGCCTACCACGCGGTCGCCGGCACGGGCTTCGTCATCGGCACCGGTGGCAGCATGCGAGGCCTGCTCGGCATTGCGTGCCACTTCCTGAACGGTAGCGGCCATTTCGTGCATTGCGGTGGCCACCTGGTCGGTCTCGACCTTCTGGCTGTTGGCGCCGGCGCTGGTCTGCTCGGTCACTGCCGACAATTCCTCGGCAGCGCTGGCGATCTGGGTGACGCCATCGCGGATGCCGCTGATCAGCTCGCGCAAAGTGGTGCCCATGCGGGCGATGCCTTGTTGCAGCACGCCCAGTTCGTCGCGGCGGGTGACGCGCAGGTGCTGGGTGAGGTCGCCGCTGGCGATCTTTTCAACTGCCACCATGGTGTCGCGCAGTGGGCGGGTGATCTGCCGGGTGATCAGCACTGCCGCCAGCACGCCGACCAACAGCGCCAGCAGCGTGGCGATGGCCTGCAGGCTGCGGGCCTGGGTACTTTCCATGTCGCGGCGCTGCAGCTGGATCTGGTACAGAGCGTCGCTGCGCTTGACGATGTCGGCACCCTGAACGGTCATCTCGGCGCGCGCAGTGGTGATGTTGGCGACCGCATCGCGGAATTGACGTACGGCTTCACGGTAGGCCAGCACCGAGCCTTCGAACTGTCGCAGGCGCGTGTCTTCGGCCGGCAGCTGGCGCTTGAGGTTGTCGATTTCGGCCAGGGCGGTGTCCAGCTGGCGCAGGGCTGCCTGCTCGTTGGCAGCGCTGTTTTCGGCAATGTAGCCGCGTACGTCGATGCGCACCTGCAGCAGTTGCTGGCGGGCCTTGCTGATCAGCTGGTACTGGGCCAGGCGCACGCTGTCGGCTTCGGGGCGTGCCATGACTTCCTGGCTGAGGGCGTCCATGGCCTGGTCGGCACGGCTGGCCGAGCCGTCCATGGCCGTGCGCGCGGTGCGGGTGGCATCGTAGCCCTGGCGCATCTTGTTCAGCGACACCTTGTAGGCGCTGATGGTCTCGCCCAGTTCACCTAGCAGCTTGATGTTTTCCGGGCTCTTGAAGGTGCTGGCCAGGTAGGCCTGTTGCTTGCTGAAGGCGTCAAGCTTGGTCTGGGTGTTGGCGGCGGCAGCATCGTCACCGTTGGCGATCATGTACTGCAGGCGTGCAATGCGCAGGTCGGTCAGGTCCTTGTTGAGCTGGCCGATATCGCCCATCCAGTTGCTGCGGTCAATCAGGCTGCCCAGGCTGGTCCAGCCGGTCAGGGCCAGCAGGCCGGTGAGGATCAGTACCAGGCCGAAGCCCAGGCCGAGTTTGAGGTTGACGCTGATGTTGGCGAACCAGCTGTTCATGCACGCTCTCCAGAAGTTGTTTTCGCTCGCTTGATCTTCGATCGCCAGGCGTTGTTGTTCTGGATGCCCGCTGATTCGTGCAGGGGTTATCGGCAGTGATGGAGGAAGCTGAAACGCTTTTTCAGCAGATTTGTAACTGGTTTGATTGGGGCTGCCTTGCAGCCCTTCGCGGTGGATGGCACCGGCTTTGCCGGTGTTCGCGGCTAAAGCCGCTCCTACAGGGATCGCGTGGGTTTTGGAAGCTATTCAAAGGTTGCGCGCGCTGAAGGTATCGCAGCGGTTCACCTCACCCTCGGCAAACCCGGTCTTGAACCAGCGCACCCGTTGCGCTGAGGTGCCGTGGGTGAACGAGTCTGGTACCACGCGCCCGCGGCCTTGCTGCTGCAAGCGGTCATCGCCAATGGCATTGGCCGCGTTCAGGGCCTCTTCGACATCGCCCGGCTCCAGCCAGTTCAGGCGCTTCTGCGCCTGGTAGGCCCATACACCGGCCAGGCAGTCGGCCTGCAGTTCCTGACGCACCAGCAGGCCATTGTCGCCTTCCATGCGCTGGCCGCTGCGGCGCGCGGCATCGACCTTGGCCGACACGCCCAGCAGGGTCTGCACGTGATGGCCGATTTCGTGGGCGATCACGTAGGCCTGGGCAAAGTCGCCGGCGGCGGCGAAGCGGGTTTCCATTTCGCGGAAGAACGACATGTCCAGGTAGACCCGTTGGTCTGCCGGGCAGTAGAACGGCCCCACCGCCGCCGAGGCAAAGCCACAGGCCGAATTGACCTGGCCGCTGAACAGCACCAGCTTGGGGTCGCGGTACTGCTTGCCGCCCTCGGCGAACAGGGCTTTCCAGGTGTCTTCGGTGTCGCCCAGGATCGAGGCGACGAACTCGGCCTGCTGGTCGTTGGCCGGCGGCGCCTTGCCGCCCGCGCTGCTGGGTGCCTGCTGTTGCTGCTCCATCTGGCCGGCGAGCTGACCAAGAATCTGCAATGGGTCCTGGCCGGTGAGCCAGCCGATACCGACAATCAGCAGCACCGCACCAAGCCCGAGCCCCTTGCCGCCGCCGAAACGCATGCCGCCGCCACCACCTTCGCCTCGGGCATCGACCACATTGTCGCTGCGTCGGCCTTTTCGCCAATCCATGAATGCTCTCCGAAGCGTGAAACAAGAAGACAAAGATTAGTCCACGACAGCGGCGAGTGTCAGGCCAAGGTGCTTATGCATAACCAAATGGTTATGTTTGATGTGGCTGATTTCAATATTCATTGCGCGCTACCTGCCTGAAACTGCATGTGGGAGCGGGCTTGCCCGCGACAGGGGTTCAAATAATCCCCCCGCGCATTTCCATAATTCCAAGAGAGGAAACCGGCATGCCCGCCCAGGACAACAGCCGCTTCGTGATCCGTGATCGCAACTGGCACCCGAAAGCTCTTACGCCTGACTACAAGACGTCCATTGCCCGTTCGCCACGCCAGGCACTGGTCAGCATCCCGCAGTCGATCAGCGAAACCACCGGCCCGGACTTTTCCCACCTGGGCTTCGGCGCCCATGACCATGACCTGCTGCTGAACTTCAACAACGGCGGCTTGCCGATCGGCGAGCGCATCATCGTTGCCGGCCGTATCGTCGACCAGTACGGCAAGCCTGTGCCGAACACCCTGGTGGAAATGTGGCAAGCCAACGCCGGCGGCCGCTACCGTCACAAGAACGACCGCTACCTGGCGCCGCTGGACCCGAACTTCGGTGGCGTCGGCCGCTGCCTGACCGACCGTGATGGCTACTACAGCTTCCGCACCATCAAGCCGGGCCCGTACCCATGGCGCAACGGCCCGAACGACTGGCGCCCGGCGCACATCCACTTCGCCATCAGCGGCCCGTCGATCGCCACCAAGCTGATTACCCAGCTGTACTTCGAGGGTGACCCGCTGATCCCGATGTGCCCGATCGTCAAGTCGATCGCCAACCCGCAAGCCGTGCAGCAGTTGATCGCCAAGCTCGACATGAGCAACGCCAACCCGATGGACTGCCTGGCCTACCGCTTCGACATCGTGCTGCGCGGCCAGCGCAAGACCCACTTCGAAAACTGCTGAGGACCCCGCCATGCCAATCGAACTGCTGCCGGAAACCCCTTCGCAGACTGCCGGCCCCTACGTACACATCGGCCTGGCCCTGGAAGCGGCCGGCAACCCGACCCGCGACCAGGAAATCTGGAACCGCCTGGCCAAGCCGGACGCGCCGGGCGAGCACATCCTGCTGATCGGCCAGGTGTATGACGGTAACGGCCACCTGGTGCGCGATTCGTTCCTGGAAGTGTGGCAAGCCGATGCCAACGGTGAGTACCAGGATGCCTACAACCTGGAAAACGCCTTCAACAGCTTTGGTCGCACCGCCACCACTTTCGATGCCGGTGAGTGGACCCTGCACACGGTCAAGCCGGGTGCGGTGAACAACGCTGCGGGCGTGCCGATGGCGCCGCACATCAACATCAGCCTGTTTGCCCGGGGGATCAACATCCACCTGCACACGCGGCTGTATTTCGATGACGAGGCCGAGGCTAATGCCAAGTGCCCGGTGCTCAACCTGATCGAGCAGCCGCAGCGGCGCGAGACCCTGGTGGCCAAGCGTTGCGAGGTGGACGGGAAGACGGCGTATCGCTTCGATATCCGTATTCAGGGGGAAGGGGAGACGGTGTTCTTCGACTTCTGAGTCGAGTCTGGGGGCTGCTTTGCAGCCCATCGCGACGCAAGGCCGCTCCCACATTGATCGGCGTACGCAGGTCTTTGTGGGAGCGGCCTTGTGTCGCGAAAGGGCCGCAGAGCGGCCCCAGTCACTTTCAACCGTCAGCGCCGAACCAGCAAAACCCCACTCTCCATATGGTGGGTATACGGGAACTGGTCAAACAACGCACACCGCTCGATGCGGTGCGTATCCTGCAGCTGGGCAATGTTCGCCGCCAGCGTCTCCGGGTTGCACGAGATGTACAGGATCCGCTCGAAACGCCGGGTCAGCTCGCAGGTGTCCGGATCCATCCCCGCCCGTGGCGGGTCGACGAACACCGTACCGAACTCGTAGCTCTTGAGGTCGATGCCTTCCAGCCGGCGGAACGGCCGCACCTCATTCAGCGCCTGGGTCAGCTCTTCTGCCGACAGGCGCACCAGCCGCACGTTATCCACAGCGTTCTCGTCAAGGTTGCTCAGCGCGGCATTGACCGAGGTCTTGCTGATTTCCGTGGCCAGCACCTGGCGCACGCGGGTGGCCAGCGGCAGGGTGAAGTTGCCGTTGCCGCAGTACAGCTCCAGCAGGTCATCGTCGCGCTCGCCGATAGCCTCGAAGGCCCAGCTCAGCATCTTCTGGTTCACCGCGCCGTTGGGCTGGGTGAACGCGCCTTCCGGCTGGCGGTAGCTGAACACACGGCCAGCGACTTCGAGTTTTTCCACCGCGTAGTCTCGGCCGATGACCAGGCGTTTGCCCTTGGAGCGGCCGATAATGCTGACGCCCAGCTCTTCGGCCAGCTGCCGTGCGGCCGTTTCCCATGCCTCGTCCAGCGGGCGGTGGTAGCACAGGGTGACCATGGCATCGCCAGCCAGGGTGGTGAGGAACTCCATCTGGAACAGGCGGTTGCCCAGCTCCTCGCTGGCCTGCCAGGCCGCCTTCAGGCGCGGCATCAGTGCATTGATGCGCTGGCTGGCGATAGGGAAGTCCTCGATCAGGATCGCCTTGTGCTTCTCGCCCGGGGCGAACATGGCGTAGTGGCGCTGGCCATCCTCGCGCCACAGGCGGAATTCGGCGCGCAAGCGGTAATGCTCGCGCGGCGAGTCGAAAACAGCCGGCTCCGGCGCGCCGAACGGCGCCAGCAGCTCGCGCAGCCGGGCCACCTTGGCGTCCAGCTGGGTGGTGTAGGAGGAGGGGTCGAAAGCAGCACTCATGCGTTGAACCAGCCCAGCTTGATGACGAACAGGATGGAAAGGATCACCAGGGCCGGGTTCAGGTCGCGGTGGCGGCCGGAGATCAGCTTGACGGCGGTCCAGGAAATGAAGCCGAAGGCGATGCCGTTGGCGATCGAGTAGGTCAGCGGCATGGCCAGGGCGGTCACCACCACCGGTGCGGCTTCGGTGACGTCGTCCCAGTTTATTTCTGCCAGGCCCGAGGCCATCAGCACCGCGACGAACAGCAGCGCCGGGGCGGTGGCGAAGGCCGGCACGCTACCGGCCAGCGGGGCGAAGAACAGCGCCAGCAGGAACAGCACGGCGACCACGATGGCGGTCAGGCCGGTGCGGCCACCGGCGCTCACGCCCGCGGCGGATTCGATGTAGCTGGTAGTGGTCGAGGTGCCCAGCAGGGAACCGGCCATGGCGGCGGTACTGTCGGCGATCAGGGCACGGCCCATTTTCGGCATGTGGCCGTCCTTGCCCATCAGCCCGGCGCGCTTGGCCACACCGATCAGGGTGCCGGAGTTGTCGAACAGGTCGACGAACAGGAAGGCGAAGATCACGCTGACCAGGCCCACGTCCAGCGCGCCGGCGATGTCCAGTTGCAGGAAGGTCGGCGCCAACGAAGGCGGCATGGAGACCACGCCGCCGAAGGGCGTCACGCCCATCAGGATCGAGGCGATTGTTACGGCGAGAATGCCAATCAGCACGGCACCGCGCACTTTCAGCGACTCAAGGCCGACGATCAGGAAGAAGCCCAGGGTGGCGAGGATCGGTGCCGGCTGCTTGAGGTCGCCCAGGCCCACCAGGGTGGCCGGGTTATCGACGACGATGCCTGCGTTATGCAGGGCGATCAGCGCCAGGAACAGGCCGATACCCGCGGCAATGGCCGAACGCAGCGGCAGCGGGATGCTGTTCACGATCCATTCGCGGATGCGGAAGATCGACAGCAGGAAGAACATCACCGCCGACAGGAACACCGCACCCAGTGCCACCTGCCAGGTGTGGCCCATGTGCAGGACCACGGTGTAGGTGAAGAACGCGTTCAGGCCCATACCTGGCGCCAGGGCGATCGGGTAGTTGGCGATCAGGCCCATGGTCACCGAGCCGATGGCCGCGGCCAGGCAGGTGGCGACGAATACCGCACCTTTGTCCATGCCGGTCTCGCCGAGGATGCTCGGGTTGACGAACAGGATGTAGGCCATGGCCAGGAAGGTGGTGACGCCCGCGAGAATCTCGGTGCGCACATTGGTGTTGTGTGCTTTTAGTTGAAACAGCCTTTCCAGCATGCCCGCTCCCCAAGGCGCCCCCGGCGCCATGAATATATCGACCCCATCAGCAAAGCACAGACCGTACCGGTTGCCGTGGTTTTGTGTGGGGCGGAAAAAAGCCGCGCATCATACCAGCATGCTTGGCGGGGGCCTATGGCCGTTGGGGAATGGTCATTTTTTCCCTGTGCCGGCCTCTTCGCGGGTGAACCCGCTCCCACAGGTACTCCACCAGGGCTGAAGGCGGCGCGGTCCTTGTGGGAGCGGGTTTGCCCGCGAAAGGGCCGGTACAGGCTACAGATCAACCATTATGCAACCGGTCCCGCTTGGCCAGTGTCGGGAACAGCTTTATCCACACCCCGGTCACCACCAACGTACCCACCCCACCCAGCACCACAGCCGGCACTGTGCCAAACCAGTGCGCGGTCACCCCCGATTCGAACTCGCCGAGCTGATTCGAGGCACCAATGAACAGACCGTTCACCGCACTCACCCGCCCGCGCATTTCATCCGGCGTCTCCAACTGCACGAAAGCGCCGCGGATGACCATGCTGATCATGTCCGCCGCGCCCAGCACCACCAGCACTGCCAGCGAGAACCAGAACGAGGTCGACAGGCCGAAGGCAATGGTCGCCACGCCGAACACGCCCACTGCCGTGAACATGGTCCGCCCCACATTGCGCTCGAACGGGAAGCGCGCCAGCCACAGCGACATCAGCAACGCCCCCACCGCTGGCGCAGAGCGCAGCAGGCCGAGGCCCAGCGGGCCGGTCAGCAGGATGTCCTTGGCGAACACCGGCAGCAGTGCGGTGGCCCCGCCCAGCAGTACGGCGAACAGGTCCAGCGAGATGGCGCCGAGGATGTCCGGCCGGCTGCGAATGAAGCGGATGCCGGCCAGCAGCGATTCGATGCTGGCGCGCCCGCGCTGTGCCACCTGGCCGCGTGCCTGCAGGCTCAGGGTCAGCACGCAGGCGATGGCGTAAAGGGCCACGGTGGGGCCGTATACCCAGATGCTGCCGAAGGCATACAGGAAGCCGCCCACCGCCGGAGCCACGATGGTTGCCGACTGGGTGGCCGAGGCCGAAGCTGCCACCGCGCGTGGGAACAGCCCGGCCGGTACCACGTTGGGCAGCAGCGCCTGGGTCGCCGGCATTTCGAATGAACGCGTGGCACCGAGCAGGAAGGCGAGGGCGAAGATCAGCTCGCGGGTGACGTTGTCGGTGGCACTGCCAAGCGCCAATGCCAGGGCTATCAGTCCCTGCAGGCTCTGGCACAGCGCAGCGACCTTGCGCCGGTCATAGCGGTCGGCGACATGCCCGGTATGCAGCATGAACAGCACCCGTGGGGCGAATTCGACCAGGCCGACCAGGCCCAGGTCCAGCACATTGCCGGTCAGCTGGTAGAGGTGCCAGCCGATTGCCACGGTGAGCATCTGGAAGCCGCTGGCGGTGAACACGCGGGCCAGCCAGAAGGCCAGGAAAGGGCGGTGGTGACGCAACAACTGCGGTTCGGAATCGGACATCGGAAACCAGGGGCCTCGGCGCAGTAGAGGGGGGCGCAGCGTATCATCTGTTTGTAACAAACGGTTACTGTTTGCTGGGGTCGGCACTTTTTCATTCGGCGTGGAAGGGGGTGGGGCAACCGGTCACGCGGCAATCAACCACACGGCCCGGCGGGCCATTCAGGACTATGCTTCCTAGCAATCGTTGATCTGGGTCAATCGTTCCAGATGTAACGATCGGGCCCTTGGGCCGAAATCCCTGCGATCGAACAGAACAATTCCAACGCGCCGCACTCGACTACCGTGGGGGCAGTGGGCGACGGGGCCAGCGGCCCGGACGCCGGATTATCTGAAGAGGAAGCACCATGTTCGGAATAGAGGCCTTAGAGCTCGCCCGAATGCAGTTTGCCTTTACCGTGTCGTTCCATATCCTGTTCCCGGCCATCACCATTGGCCTGGCGAGCTACCTGGCAGTCCTCGAAGGCCTCTGGCTGCGGACCAACAACCAGGTCTACCGTGACCTCTATCACTTCTGGTCGAAAATCTTCGCCGTCAACTTCGGCATGGGGGTGGTCTCCGGCCTGGTCATGGCCTACCAGTTCGGTACCAACTGGAGTCGTTTCTCAGACTTCGCCGGCGCTATCACCGGCCCGCTGCTCACCTACGAGGTATTGACCGCGTTCTTCCTGGAGGCTGGCTTCCTGGGGGTCATGCTGTTTGGCTGGAACCGTGTCGGCCGTGGCCTGCACTTCTTCTCCACGGTGATGGTGGCGCTCGGCACCTTGGTCTCGACCTTCTGGATCCTCGCCTCCAACAGTTGGATGCAGACCCCGCAAGGTCACGAGATCATCGACGGCCGGGTTGTGCCGGTGGACTGGCTGGCAGTGGTATTCAACCCCTCGTTCCCCTACCGCCTGATGCACATGGCCACTGCCGCATTCGTTTCCACCGCGTTCTTCGTTGGTGCCTCGGCGGCCTGGCACCTGCTGCGCGGGCGTGACAACCCGGCCGTGCGCAAGATGCTGTCGATGGCCATGTGGATGGCGCTGATCGTCGCCCCGATCCAGGCGGTGATTGGTGACTTCCATGGCCTGAACACCCTCAAGCACCAGCCGGTGAAAATTGCCGCGATCGAAGGCCACTGGGAGAACGTGCCCGGCGAGCCGACCCCGCTGATCTTGTTCGGCATCCCCGACATGCAGGCCGAAACCACCCGCTTCAAGCTCGAGATCCCGGCACTCGGCAGCCTGATCCTGACCCACAGCCTGGACAAGCAGGTGCCGGCGATGAAGGAGTTTCCCCCCGAAGACCGGCCCAACTCGACCATCGTCTTCTGGTCGTTCCGGATCATGGTCGGGCTGGGTTTCCTGATGATCTTCGTCGGCCTGTGGAGCCTCTGGCTGCGCAAGCGCGGCACGCTCTACACCTCGCGGCCGTTCCTGTACCTGGCCCTGTGGATGGGCCCTTCCGGGCTGATCGCGCTGCTGGCCGGCTGGTTCACCACCGAAATCGGCCGCCAGCCCTGGGTGGTGTATGGCCTGATGCGCACGGCAGACGGTGTGTCCAACCACAGTTACGCCCAGCTCGGCTTCACCTTGGTGGCCTTCGTGGTGGTGTACTTCGCCCTGTTCGGTACCGGTCTTGGCTACATGATGCGCCTGGTGCGCAAAGGGCCGCGGACCGGTGAGGGTGACGAGCACAACCCTGGTGGCCCTGGCACCAAACGCACGCCGGCGCGACCGCTGTCCGCCGCCGATGATGGCCGAGAGGCCAACTCCGCCAGCCTGAGCAAGGGGAACTGAGCCATGGGTATCGACCTTCCGCTGATCTGGGCCGTGATCATCATCTTCGGCGTCATGATGTACGTGGTGATGGATGGTTTCGACCTGGGGATCGGCATGCTCTTCCCGTTCGTCAAGGGCGAGCATGACCGTGATGTGATGATGAACACCGTCGCCCCCGTTTGGGATGGTAACGAGACCTGGCTGGTGCTGGGCGGTGCCGGGCTGTTCGGGGCGTTCCCGATGGCTTACTCGGTAGTGCTGGAGGCCCTGTACCTGCCATTGATCCTGATGCTGATCGGTCTGATCTTCCGCGGCGTGGCCTTCGAGTTCCGCTTCAAGGCCAAGGCCGACAAGCGCCACATCTGGGACAAGGCGTTCATCTGGGGCTCGTTGATCGCCACCTTCTTCCAGGGCGTGGCGCTGGGTGCGTTCCTCGAAGGCTTCAAGGTGGTCGACCGGCATTTCGCCGGTGGCACCCTTGACTGGCTGACCCCGTTCAGCCTGTTCTGCGGCCTGGGGCTGATCGTTGCCTACACCCTGCTGGGCTGCACCTGGCTGATCATGAAGACCGAAGGGTCGCTGCAGCAGAAGATGCACGACATTGCCCGGCCGCTGGCGCTGGTGCTGCTGGTGGTGATCGGCATCGTCAGCCTGTGGACACCGATCGCCTACCCGCAGATTGCCGAGCGCTGGTTCAGCATGCCTAACCTGGTCTGGTTCATGCCGGTGCCGATCCTGGTGCTGGTAACCTTCTACGGGTTGCTCAAGGCGGTGGCGCGCAATGCGCACTACACGCCGTTCCTGCTGACGTTGGTGCTGATCTTCCTCGGCTACAGCGGCCTGGGCATCAGCCTGTGGCCGAACATCATCCCGCCGTCGATCTCGATCTGGGATGCCGCGGCGCCACCGCAGAGCCAGGGCTTCATGCTGGTGGGCACACTGTTCATCCTGCCGTTCATCCTCATGTATACCTTCTGGAGCTACTACGTGTTCCGCGGCAAGGTGACCCATGAAGACGGCTATCACTAGGAGGGCTGCATGATGACCGGCAAGCCTGGCTTGGAGGAGAAGAAACCCCTGTGGCAGCGGTTGGGCTGGCTGCTGCTGATCTGGGCGATGAGCGTGGCGGCCCTGGGCGTGGCGGCCTACGTGATGCGCCTGTTCATGGGGGCTGCGGGGCTGACCACCCATTGAGGTAAGCCTGTTCTGGCCCTATCGCCGGCAAGCCAGCTCCTACAGGTAAGTCACTGCCCTGAATGCAGTGGAGTACCTGTGGGAGCTGGCTTGCCGGCGAAAGGGCCGGTACAGGCTTACTTGCGGGCCTTCAGGATAACGAACTTGGGCGTTGCCGCCACTTGCTCCACCCCCCGGAACAACCGCGCCAGCTTGCTGTGATAGCCCAGGTGCCGGTTACCCACGATATACAGCGCCCCACCCACCACCAACGCTTCACGCGCCTGCTGGAACATGCGCCAGGCGAGGAAATCGCCCACCACCTGCTGCTGGTGGAACGGCGGGTTGCACAGCACCACGTCCAGCGACTGCTTCTCTACCCCCGCCAACCCATCGGCTGCCTCGAACACAGCCGGGCGCTCGCCCAGCGCTGCCTGCCAGTTCTCCCGCGCCGATTGCACCGCCATGTACGACTCGTCGACCAGGGTGTATTGGGCATCCGGGTTTGCCAGGGCACTGGCTATCGCCAGCACGCCGTTGCCGCAGCCCAGGTCCGCCACTCGCGCGCGGCCCAGTTCGCGGGGCAGGTGCGGCAGGAACGCCCGCGTGCCGATATCCAGCCCCTCCCGGCAGAACACGTTGGCGTGGTTGAGCAGTTCCAGCGCCGGCGCGTCGAGGCGGTAGCGGCTAGGGTAGGGCGAGCGGGCGACCGGCCGTTCGGCCACCGTCGCGGTCAGCAAGCGGGCCTTTTTCTGCGCCAGCGAGGCCTGCACCGGGCCGATGTACTTCTCCATCAGGTCTCCGGCCGCCCGTGGCAGGTGCTTTATCATCGCCCCGGCAATCACCTGCGCACCGGGTGCCAGGTGGCCCTGCAGGCGGATCAGCTGTTCTTCGAGCAGGGCCAGGGTCTTGGGCACGCGCACCAGTACCCGGTCGAACGGGCCTTGCCAATGTTCGCTGGCCGGCACGAACGGCACGCTGTCGAACGGCAGGCCATTGCGTGCCAGGTTCTTTTCCAGGGCCAGGTGCGCCAGGTGCGAATCGCCACTGCTGACCACCTGCAGCTTGCCTGCCAGGCTGGCGGCCAGGGCGCCGAAGCTGTCATTGAGCACCAGCACCCGGCAGTTGGCCTCGGGTGCCTGCTCGTGCAGCTGCGCAAGCAGGTACTCGTCGGCGGCATCGAAAGCCTGCAGCGGGTCGTTGGCCTGTTCCGGCTGGCGGATCAGGTCGAGTTCGGCGTATGGGGTGGTCAACAGGGGCATGGCGTCTGGCTCGGGTATGAAACTGCCCGTTGCGGTTCGCCCCGGGCTTTGCCGGGCGATTCTACAGGGCTTTGCCCAAGGTCGCAGGTTTCGAGCTCAGAGCCAGCCACGCAGGGCGGCGATGGCGATGGCGCCGGCCTTGTTGGCGGCGTTGGTCTTGGTGATAACGCTACGAATATGGAAGTTCACCGTGCTTTGCGACAGTGAAAGGATGCAGGCAACGTCTGCGGCGGTCTTGCCGGCGGCGGACCATTTCAGCACTTCCAGCTCCCGCTCGCTCATTTTCGGTTGTGGCGGGCACAGTGCTTTGAGGTGATGTTCGCCAAGCACCGCATGCAGCGTATGGCACAGCCACTGCACATTGCCGGCCTTGCTGTAGAGTTCGACTGTATCGATGGCCCCGGCGGGCCTGGCCACACTGATCTGGCTTTCGTTGTGCCGCTGGTCGTGCAATGACTGTGTCCAACCATAGCGCAGACCGCTCCGGCAGGCCGCTTCACGAAACTGCGGAGCCTCGTGATACAGGTCATCAGTCCACAGCACCGGCATGGTCGAGCTGTGGCTCACATTGGCGGCCGCGTCCTGCTTGTAGAACTCATCGCGCTGGTAGCGCTCGATCCATTCGCGGGGGTAATTGCTGTACAGGAACAGGTGGGGGGTTTGCGTCGCGATCTGGATGCGAATGTTCAGTCCCAGGTACTCCATGCCCAGGTCCTGCGCCAGATGCACGGCGATGTCGAACAACTTCTGTGGGCAGCGTTCGTCGACGAACAAATGAAGATGCTCGGGTTTCCAGTTAAGCATCTGAAATACTCCTTGCCTCAGGAACCAGTCCGTTTGGGTACCCGCATGATTGTAGGAAAGGACCTACCGATTCGCTGAGAATTTTTTGTTATAGCAGTCAGGATTTGCTGCGAGTAAGACAGGATCGTCGCAGACGAGGCCCTACAAAGCAGTGGTTTTTATCCGCGTCACTTTGCGCGACACTGTGCGCACGCCAAACCTGGAGCCCGATATGACCGCTAGCGCCGAAAAGTTCACCCGCCAGACCCTGCTCGATGTTCAGCCACTCACGCCGAACCTCTTCAGCCTGCGGGTTACGCGCGATGCGGGGTTCCGCTTCCGTTCCGGCCAGTTTGCCCGCCTTGGCGTGACCAAGGCCGATGGCAGTGTGGTGTGGCGCGCCTATTCCATGGTCAGCGCGCCCCATGACGAGCACCTCGATTTTTTCTCCATCGTGGTGCCAGGCGGGGAGTTCACCAGCGAACTGAGCCGGCTGGGGGCAGGCGATACCCTGCTGATCGATCGCCAGGCCTTCGGCTTCCTTACCCTCGACCGCTTCGTTGGTGGCCGTGACCTGTGGTTGCTCGCAACCGGTACTGGCATTGCGCCGTTCATGTCGATCCTGCAGGACTTCGAGGCCTGGGAGCGTTTCGACAACATCAAGCTTGTGTACTCGGTGCGCGAAGCGAAAGAGCTGGCCTATGTGGACGACATTGCCGGGCTGGAGCAGCGCGATTACCTGGCTGAATTCGCCGGCAAGTTGCAGTTCATTCCGGTGGTGACCCGTGAACAGCACCCAGGGGCGTTGAACCAGCGGATTACCACGCTGATCGAGAATGGCGAGCTGGAGAAGGCGGCGGGGCTGGAACTGTCGCCGGAACATTCGCGGGTGATGCTGTGTGGCAACCCGGAGATGATTGATGAGACGCGCAAGGTACTGAAGGCGCGCGACCTGCAATTGAGCCTGAGCAAGCGGCCGGGGCAGGTGGCGGTAGAGAATTACTGGTAAGGCTAATGGGGCCGCAAAGCGGCCCCCCGCAAATTCAAGGCAAGCGGTTCTGGTTCTGCGCCTTGAGCAGGTCGCGAATCTCGGTCAGCAAGGTCTCTTCTGCAGTCGGCACAGGCGGTGCAGTCGGCGCCACGGCCTCTTCACGCTTGAGCTGGTTGATCGCCTTGACCCCCATGAAGATGGCAAAGGCCACGATGACGAAGTCGATCACAGTCTGGATGAACTTGCCATACGCCAGCACCACCGCCGGAACGTCACCTTCGGCAGCCTTCAGGGTAATTGCCAGGTCGCTGAAGTCCACACCACCGATCAACAGGCCCAGTGGCGGCATGACCACGTCACCGACGAAAGACGAGACGATCTTGCCGAAGGCCGCGCCGATGATGATACCAACCGCCATGTCGACGACATTGCCTTTGACCGCGAAGGCCTTGAACTCACTGATCATGCCCATGTTTGGTTCCTTGTAACAAAAGGTGAGGTTTACGCAGTGTAAGCCACTTAAACGCTTCATGCGTTGTGTTCAGGGCCACAGACCGCTGTTAGAACGAATAGTTTTGTCGCATCCCGAGGCGTTCGAGACACGTCCAGCTCGGCTATCATGGCGGTTTTTTCCAGGAGACCCCAGCCAATGGCCAAGGCCAAGCGCTTGTATGGCTGCACCGAGTGCGGTGCGACCTTCCCCAAATGGGCCGGCCAGTGTGGCGAATGCGGGGCCTGGAACACCCTGGTCGAGACCATGATCGAAAGCGGCGGTGCCGCTGCGCCCAGTAGCGGCCGTGCTGGCTGGACCGGGCAGCAGGCGCAGATCAAGACCCTGGCCGAAGTCAGCGTCGAGGAGATCCCGCGCTTCACCACCAGCAGCACCGAACTGGACCGCGTGTTGGGCGGTGGCCTGGTGGATGGCTCGGTGGTGTTGATCGGTGGTGACCCCGGCATCGGTAAATCGACCATCCTGCTGCAGACCTTGTGCAACATTGCCGTGGGCATGCCGGCGCTGTATGTCACCGGCGAGGAGTCGCAGCAGCAGGTGGCCATGCGCTCCCGGCGCCTGGGCCTGCCCCAGGACCAGCTCAAGGTGATGACCGAAACCTGCATCGAGACCATCATCGCCACGGCCCGCGTCGAAAAACCGCGGGTCATGGTGATCGACTCGATCCAGACCATTTTCACCGAGCAGCTGCAATCGGCACCCGGCGGTGTGGCCCAGGTGCGCGAAAGTACGGCGTTGCTGGTGCGCTACGCCAAGCAGAGCGGCACGGCGATCTTCCTGGTCGGCCACGTGACCAAGGAAGGCTCGCTCGCCGGCCCGCGGGTACTCGAGCACATGGTCGATACCGTGCTGTATTTCGAAGGTGAGTCCGATGGCCGCCTGCGCCTGCTGCGGGCAGTCAAGAACCGCTTTGGCGCGGTCAACGAGCTGGGTGTGTTCGGCATGACCGACCGGGGCCTGAAGGAGGTGTCCAACCCCTCGGCGATCTTCCTCAACCGCACCCAGGAGGAAGTACCGGGCAGCGTGGTGATGGCCACCTGGGAAGGCACCCGGCCGATGCTGGTGGAGGTGCAGGCGCTGGTCGACGACAGCCACCTTGCCAACCCGCGCCGGGTGACCTTGGGCCTTGACCAGAATCGCCTGGCCATGTTGCTGGCAGTGCTGCACCGCCACGGCGGTATTCCCACCCATGACCAGGACGTGTTCCTCAACGTGGTGGGTGGGGTGAAGGTGCTGGAAACCGCCTCGGACCTGGCGTTGCTGGCGGCGGTGATGTCCAGCCTGCGCAACCGGCCCCTGGCCCATGGCCTGCTGGTGTTTGGCGAGATCGGCCTGTCTGGCGAGGTACGGCCGGTGCCCAGTGGTCAGGAGCGTTTGAAGGAGGCCGCCAAGCATGGTTTCAAGCGGGCCATCGTGCCCAAGGGCAATGCGCCGAAAGAGGCTCCGGCCGGGTTGCAGGTGATTGCCGTTACCCGGCTGGAGCAGGCTTTGGATGCGTTGTTCGAATAATTCGTGGCCCGTACTGGCCTCTTCGCGGGTAAACCCGCTCCCACAGGTACCGCATCAGCTTCAGGATTGCGCAAACCCTGTGGGAGCGGGTTTACCCGCGAAAGGGCCGGCACAGGCAAAACGAAAAAGGGGCCGACGATGCGCATCGGCCCCCCACCTCACCGCTCAGTCAGCGGTCAATGCTCGGCAACCGCACTGCGCCTGACCGTTTCATTGCCATGCTCGTCCAGTTCCAGCATCGGCACCTCATTACCCTCGGCATCGAACAGCTTGCCATCCTTGAAGTAGTCGCCATCACGCAGCGCTGAAATGTCCGAGTACTGGATGGTGCGCTCGTACGCGGCGGCAAACACCGACTGCTGGTCCGAGTTGCCGGCGGTGAAGTGGTTGAAGATCAGGTTCAGCAGGATGGCCATGATCGCCGCCGAGCTGATGCCCGAGTGGAAGATGGTCTCGAACCAGTTCGGGAAGTGGTGGTAGAAGGTCGGTGCGGCAATCGGGATCATGCCGAAGCCCAGCGAGGCAGCGACGATGATCAGGTTGACGTTGTTCTTGTAGCTGACCTTGGACAGGGTGCGGATACCGCTGGCAGCCACGGTGCCGAACAGCACGATGCCCGCGCCACCCAGTACCGGAGTAGGGACTGCGGCAATCACCCGGCCCATGATCGGCAGCAGGCCGAGCACCACCAGGATCAAGCCACCGGTGGCCACCACGTAGCGGCTCTTGACCCCGGTCACGGCTACCAGGCCGACGTTCTGGGCGAACGCGCTCTGGGTGAACGAGCCGAAGATTGGCGCCAGGATGCTCGATGCCATGTCGGCGCGCAGGCCATTGCCCAGGCGTTTGGAGTCGACCTTGGTGTCGATGATCTCACCCACGGCGAGGATATCGGCCGAGGTTTCCACCAAGGTCACCATGATCACGATGCACATCGACAGGATCGCGGCGATGTGGAATTCCGGCATGCCGAAATGGAACGGCGTGGGGAAGGCGAACATCGGGCCCTCTGTGACCTTGCTGAAGTCGGCCATGCCCAGCGCCCAGGCGATCAGGGTGCCGACCACCATGGCCAGCAGGATCGACAGGCGTGAAATCGCCGCGCTGCCCAGCTTGCTCAGCAGCAGCACGATGGCGAAGGTCAGGGCCGCCAGGCCGATGTTGGCCACGCTGCCGAATTCCGGTGAGGCGCTGTTGCCACCCATCACCCAGCGAGCGGCCACGGGCATCAGGGTCAGGCCGATGGTGGTGATGACGATGCCGGTCACCAGCGGCGGGAAGAACTTGGTGATGCGCGAGAACACCGGGGTGATCAGAAAGCCGATCAGCGATGCTGCCATGACCGCACCGAGCACGCCCGGCAGGCCACCGCCGCCCTCGCTGCTGAGGATTGCACCCATGGTTGCCACACCGGCGAACGAAACGCCCTGCACCAGCGGCAACTGGCAGCCGAAGAACGGCAGACCGAGGGTTTGCAGCAGGGTGGCCAGGCCACCGGCAAACAACGAAGCGGCGATCAGCATGCCGATTTCGGCACCGTTCAGGCCCGCGGCCTGCCCCAGGATCAGGGGTACCGCGACGATCCCCCCGTACATGGTCAGCACATGCTGCAGACCATAGGCCAGGTTGGCACCAAGGCCGAGGTTTTCATCCTCGGGGCGCTTGGCGGGAGACGTGCTAGGGGACGTAGTCATGGAGCAGGCTCTCTGTTTATTGTTGTGGTGCTACTGTAGACACTTCCTACAAATGATTGCCACAAGAATTGTATACAATATTTTGATCGGAGCGCGCACAAGAGCGCCCGCAAGGTGTGCGGGAACTCAATGCAGAAGGCGTACCAACTTGTCAGAGGCTGTGCTAG
The DNA here is from genome assembly GCF_030263955.1 of Pseudomonas sp. M2(2023). NCBI lineage: Bacteria > Pseudomonadati > Pseudomonadota > Gammaproteobacteria > Pseudomonadales > Pseudomonadaceae > Pseudomonas > Pseudomonas sp. M2(2023). The sequence continues at coordinate 4,745,047 of NZ_CP127114.1, read as the reverse complement.
AGGGGTGTGTACAAAACGCTGCTACCCAGGCTTAAAGCTGTCTGGGTAGACAGGAAACAAAAGGTGGGGAAGCGATTAGCTAGCTAAGAGATTTCATTATTCGATCAGTTCGCGCAGCTCACGCATCATTTCGGTGCTGTCGGCCACGTTCAATTCCACAAGACGGTGCAGATGGCTCATCGAATCGAGGTCGATGTACAAGCAGATGAAACCCAGGCGGTCTGGTTCCTCATGACGCAGTTCAACCTGCATCTGCACGCGTGCATCGGGGCCCAGGTGAATGATGGCATCGAAGTCCTGGGTCAGGTCGACATCCCAATTGGCCGGTCGTTCGATCAGCAAACCCTTGAGTGAAAGGTCCAGCAGCTTCGCAGGCCAGCGTCGCAGGCCCTGGCGCAGCTCGGTGGGGGCGTCGAAATCGATGCGCTGAAAACGGCGGCGTTCGTCGTGGTCGCTCATGGGTTAGATCCTCGCATAGGTCCTCAGGTGACATCCTGACTATAGTTAGAGTGGTATGTACATCAGGTACCGCAATCTGGCCGCAGAGGCTCTAGACCAAAGCAAGTGTGGCAATGCGCGATGACTCGCCCTAGACTCGATGGGCGGTCTTTTCCAATCCACCAGCTGGAAGCAAACCATGAACAACAATAATAGCCTGCTACGCCACATTCCGTGGCTGGCGCTGGCAGTCATAGGAGCCTGTGCGCTGGGTGTGGTTGCCCTGCGTCGCGGCGAGGCGATCAATGCCTTGTGGATCGTGGTCGCGGCAGTGGCCATCTACCTGGTCGCCTATCGTTACTACAGCCTGTTCATCGCCACCAAGGTGATGCAGCTCGACCCTCGCCGTGCCACCCCGGCGGTGCTCAACAACGACGGCCTGGACTACGTCCCGACCAACAAACACATCCTCTTCGGCCACCACTTCGCCGCCATCGCTGGCGCAGGCCCCTTGGTCGGCCCGGTACTCGCCGCGCAGATGGGCTACCTGCCCGGCACGCTGTGGCTGATCGCCGGCGTGGTGCTGGCCGGTGCGGTGCAGGACTTCATGGTCCTGTTCCTGTCCACCCGCCGCAACGGCCGCTCGCTGGGCGACATGGTGCGCGAGGAGATGGGCCGCATTCCAGGCACCATCGCGCTGTTCGGTTGCTTCCTGATCATGATCATCATCCTTGCGGTGCTGGCATTGATCGTGGTCAAGGCCCTGGCCGAAAGCCCTTGGGGCATGTTCACGGTGATGGCGACCATCCCGATCGCGATGTTCATGGGCATCTACATGCGCTACATCCGCCCGGGCCATATCGGTGAGATCTCGGTCATCGGCGTGGTGCTGCTGCTGGCTTCGATCTGGCTGGGGGGCCAGATTGCCGCAGACCCGACCTGGGGCCCGGCGTTCACCTTCACCGGCGTGCAGATTACCTGGATGCTGGTGGGCTATGGTTTCGTCGCCGCGGTACTGCCGGTATGGCTGGTCCTGGCGCCACGTGACTACCTGTCGACCTTCCTCAAGATCGGCACCATCGTCGGCCTGGCCATTGGCATCCTGATCATCGCCCCCGAGCTGAAAATGCCGGCGCTGACCCAGTTCACCGACGGCACCGGCCCGGTGTGGAAGGGCACCCTGTTCCCGTTCCTGTTCATCACCATCGCCTGTGGTGCGGTGTCCGGCTTCCACGCGTTGATCTCCTCAGGGACCACGCCGAAGCTGCTGGACAATGAAACCAACGCTCGCTACATCGGCTACGGCGGCATGCTGATGGAGTCGTTCGTTGCCATCATGGCCATGGTCGCCGCCTCGGTGATCGAACCAGGCGTGTACTTCGCCATGAACAGCCCGGCCGCGGTGGTCGGTGCCGATGTGGCGTCGGTGGCGCAGACGGTCAGCAGCTGGGGCTTCCTGATCACCCCTGAGCAACTCGAGGCCACTGCCCGCGACATTGGCGAGCACACCGTGCTGGCCCGTGCCGGTGGTGCGCCGACCCTGGCCGTGGGTATCGCGCAGATCCTGCACCAGGTGCTGCCGGGTGAAAACACCATGGCCTTCTGGTACCACTTCGCGATCCTGTTCGAGGCGCTGTTCATCCTCACCGCAGTGGACGCCGGCACCCGTGCCGGGCGCTTCATGCTGCAGGACCTGCTGGGCAGCTTCGTGCCGGCGCTCAAGCGCACCGAATCGTGGACTGCCAACCTGATCGGTACTGCCGGCTGCGTGGCCCTGTGGGGCTACCTGCTGTACCAGGGCGTGATCGACCCGCTGGGTGGCATCAACACCCTTTGGCCGCTGTTCGGTATCTCCAACCAGATGCTGGCCGGTATCGCCCTGATGCTCGGCACCGTGGTGCTGATCAAGATGAAGCGCCAGCGCTACGTCTGGGTCACCCTGCTGCCGGCCGTGTGGCTGCTGATCTGCACCACCACCGCAGGCCTGATCAAGCTGTTCGACCCGAACCCGGCAGTCGGCTTCCTGGCCCTGGCCAAGAAGTACAGCACCGCACTGGACGCCGGCCAGGTACTGGCCCCGGCCAAGGACATCGGGCAGATGCAGCACGTGATCTTCAATGCCTACACCAACGCCGGCCTGACCGTGCTGTTCCTGATGGTGGTGTTCAGCGTGCTGTTCTTCGCTGTCAAGGTCGGTTTCGCCGCCCTCGGCCGCAAGGAGCGCACCGACAAGGAAACCCCGTTCCAGGCCCTGCCTGACGCTTGAGAGGACTGCTGCGATGTTCAACGACCTGGGTCGACTGGGTAAATACCTGGGGCAGGCAGCCCGCCTGATGGTCGGCATGCCCGACTACGACAACTACGTCGAGCACATGCAGACCAAGCACCCGGACAAGCCGGTCATGACGTACGAGGAGTTCTTCCGCGAACGCCAGGAAGCGCGTTACGGCGGCAAGTCCGGGCCCAAGTGCTGCTAACGGACCGCGCTAGCCTGATCGGCTAGCGCGGTTTTTGTGGGAGCGGCCTTGTGTCGCGATAGGGCCGCAACGCGGCCCCACATTTTCAGCTTCGCCGCAGATATTGCCGGGGCCGCTTTGCGGCCCTATCGCGACACAAGGCCGCTCCCACAAGGGCTGCGGCACACCCTCCAAATTCCACTGCACAGGAGATGTTCTGCGTGCAGACGCCTATCCCCGTAACCGTACTCACTGGCTTCCTCGGTGCCGGCAAGACTACCTTGCTCAAGCACATGCTCAAGGCCGAGCACGGCCTGAAGATCGCCGTGATCGAAAACGAATTCAGCGAGGCCGGCATCGACAGCCAGCTGCTGGGCGACGAGCCGGTGCAGGTGATGACCCTGGCCAATGGCTGCGTGTGCTGCAGCATCCACGGCGACCTGACCCGCGCCTTGTACCTGCTGCTCGAACGCCTGGACGCCGGCGAGATCGCCTTCGACCGCCTGGTAATCGAATGCACCGGCCTGGCCGACCCGGCGCCGGTGGCCCAAACCTTCTTCATCGACGAAGAGTTGCGTGAGCGCTACATCCTCGACGGCATCATCACCCTGGTCGATGCCGCCCACGCCGAGCTGCACCTGACCCAGACCATCGCCCAGGCCCAGGTCGGCTTTGCCGATCGCCTGCTGCTGAGCAAGACCGACCTGGTCGAGCCCGCTGCGGTCGAGGCCATGCGCGAGCGCCTGGCCCGCATCAATGGCCGGGCGGCGATCCGTGTGGTCGAGCATGGTCGCATCGACCTGGCCGAGCTGCTGGATGTGCGTGGTTTCAACCTCAACCCCGATCTGGGCGCGAACCTGAAGCCAGCGCTACGCCCGCTGCTCAAGCCCGCTACCCCGGACCGGATCTCCACCTTGGTGCTGCGCACGGAAAGCGCGCTGGACATCGACCGCCTCAGCGACTTCATGAACGAACTGCTGGAAACCCACGGCAAGCAGCTGCTGCGCTACAAGGGCGTGCTGAACATTGCCGGTGAAGCGCGCAAGCTGGTGTTCCAGGGTGTGCTCAAGCTCTATGGCTTCGACTGGGACGCCGAGTGGGCCGAGGGTGAAACTCGCGAGAGCGTGATGGTGTTCATCGCTGACGAATTGCCCGAAGCTACGATTCGGGCTGGGTTCGAGGCGCTGGCTGCGGGCTGAGCTGACGCGGCGTCTGGGCCTGGAACCACTGCGGCCATGAGCTGCGGTGGCGTGTCTCGAGCTCGATGCACGGGATCAGGCGCTCGGTCAGCAGCGCCGTCTGCCGCACCGCCTTGGCGGTGCGGTACTTGACGCTGTGGATGCATTCGCGGTCGCCGAACTCGCAGCGGTTCAGCGCGGTGCCGCCGCAGGGGCCGTTGGCCAGGCCCTTGGGGCAGGTTTCCGGGCAGATGTACAGGGTGTCTTCCAGGCGGCAGCGGCCACAGGTGTCGCAGCCTACCAGCGGGTGCTTCACCGCGTGTTCCACCTTGTGCAGCACCTGCGAGCCAAGGCGGGTAGCCCACATCGGTTGGCGCACGGCCCAGCCAAATGCCTTGCTCAGGCTATTGCGGCGGCTGAACAGCAGCGAATGCATGCCGTGCATCAGGTGATAGCGCGCTTTCTCCTTGAACGAAGCATCGACTCGTGACTCGCCCTGGCGCCAGCTTGCCTGCGGCGGATGGAAGCTGACTGCCGGCAGGCCGGGCATCTGCCAGCTGGCCTGCCAGGCCGGCGCCCATTGTTCCAGTGTGTGGATTTGCGCCTGCCAGTGCTCGATGCGTGCCTCCAGGGCCAGCAGTTGCTTGAGTTCATGAACCCCCGACAGATGCACGCCGGCGTAGCCCATCAGCTTCACGCCGATGATCTGCAAGGCCAGGCGGTCGACGCTGCGCGCCTGGGCAAAGGCCTTGGACTGCGCCGCTTCCGCTTCCAGCATGTCGCGCATGGACGGCGTGACGGTCACGCCGGCCACGTGCTCGAGCATCGTCGCACGCCCGTGGGTGAGGCTCATCAGGCAGGCCAGCATCGGCCTGGGCGTGGCCTGGCGGCTCATCCAGTGCATGGCTTCCTGGTGTTTGCCGGCATCGAAACCCAGTTGCAGGGTGAGAAAGTCGGCGCCCGCCGCCAGTTTTTTCTCGGCCTTGAAGTATTGGGCGCCGCCTTCTTCCTCGCAGTACTTGAACGGGTTGAGCGCCGCGCCAAGCAGCCAGTGCGGGCAGGCCTGGCGGGCGATCTGCAGGGCTGCGACCGATTCCAGGTAGCGTACCGGGCGCTGGCCGGGCTGGTGGCCGGGCAGGCGGTCGCCGGTAAGCAGCAACAGTTGGTCGAGGCCGGCGGCATCCATGCGTTGCAGTTGGGCGAGCAGGTGGTGGCGTTCGCGATCCTTGCCGGAGAAGTGCGGCAGGGCGGGTACCGGGTTGCTGAACGAGGCGAGGGCGTCCAGTGGCGACATGTCCAGCGGGCTGCCGACGCGGTCGCCGATTGCCACGGTCATCGGCCAGCCGCACAGGTGCGCACGGGCCAGGATCGCGTCCATGGCGGCGAAGCGTTCTGTGGAGGGCTTGGGGACGAACTCCATGACGCAGACGAAGGTGTTTTCGCGCAGCGCGGTTTTCAGCAGGCTCATGGGGCCGGGTACCTAGTTTGGTCAGGCTGGCATTGTGCGGCAGAAGGCGGGTGCGGTCATGTCCGGATGCGCAGGGTGGTGCTCTGAATGAGACATCCGGGTTTGCCTGTGCCGGCCCTTTCGCGGCTAAAGCCGCTCCCACAGGGTGGCGCGGTACCTGTAGGAGCGGCTTTAGCCGCGAAAGGGCCAGTACAGGCAGTACAAATTCACAAACATGAGAAAATCTTGAGTTCATCTCAAATTTAATGAGTTTGTCTCAAGATGCCGGCGCCGGGAAAATCCCCTCATTCATTTATGCATGCTGAGGGACAAGACATGGCACTGGCACACAACCTGGGCTTTCCACGTATCGGCCGCGACCGCGAGCTGAAAAAGGCCCAGGAAGCCTTCTGGAAGGGCGAACTCGACGAAGCCGGCCTGCGCGCCGTCGGCCGCGAGCTGCGTGCCCGCCACTGGCAGGTGCAGAAAGACGCCGGCATCGAACTGCTGCCGGTTGGCGACTTCGCCTGGTACGACCAAGTGCTCACCCACTCGCTGACATTCGGCGTGATCCCGCAGCGCTTCCGCAGCCACGACGCTGCCAGGCCCACTCTCCAGACCCTGTTCGCCATGGCCCGTGGCGCCGTGGGTGACAATTGCTGCGGCGGCGCGCACGCCCAGGAAATGACCAAGTGGTTCGACACCAACTACCACTACCTGGTCCCCGAATTCACTGTCGACCAACAGTTTGCCCTGAGCTGGGAGCAACTGTTCGAAGAAGTGGCAGAAGCCCAGGCCCTGGGCCATGCGGTCAAACCGGTGGTAATCGGCCCGCTGACCTACCTGTGGCTGGGCAAGACCAAAGGTGGCGATTTCGACAAGCTGGAGCTGCTCGACCGCCTGCTGCCGCTGTATGACCAGATCCTCAACCGCCTGGCTGCCCAAGGCGTGGAATGGGTGCAGATCGATGAGCCGATCCTGGCCCTGGACCTGCCTCAGGACTGGAAGAATGCCTACGAGCGCGTCTACAACATCCTTCAGCGGGCGCCACTGAAGAAGCTGATCGCCACCTACTTCGGCGGCCTGGAAGACAACCTGGGCCTGGCCGCCAACCTTCCGGTCGATGGCCTGCACATCGACCTGGTGCGGGCGCCCGAGCAGTACCCGACCATCCTCGACCGCCTGCCGGCCTACAAGGTGCTGTCGCTGGGCCTGGTCAATGGCCGCAACGTCTGGCGCTGCGACCTGGAAAAGGCGCTGGAGGTACTGCGCCATGCCCATGAGCGCCTGGGTGAGCGGCTGTGGGTGGCGCCGTCCTGCTCGCTGCTGCACAGCCCGGTGGACCTGGACCGTGAAGACCAGCTCGATGCCGAACTGCACAGCTGGCTGGCCTTCGCCGTGCAGAAGTGCCAGGAAGTGGCGCTGCTGGCCAAGGCCATCAATGCCCCGCACGCCGCCGACGTGGCCGCCGCATTGGCCCAGAGCCAGGCCGTGCAGGCCAGCCGCGCCGCTTCGCCGCGTATTCACAAGCCTGGCGTGCAGGCCCGCCTGGCAGCCATCAAGCCCGCTGACAGCCAGCGAAAATCAGCCTTTGCCCAACGTATCGTCAAGCAACGTGCGGGGCTCGACCTGCCGGCGTTCCCGACCACCACCATCGGTTCGTTCCCGCAGACCTCGGCGATTCGTCTGGCACGCCAGGCCTACAGGCAGGGCAAGCTGACCGAGGCCGATTACGTCGAGGCCATGCACAGCGAGATCCGCCATGCGGTGAAAATCCAGGAGGACCTGGGCCTGGATGTGCTGGTGCATGGCGAGGCCGAGCGCAACGACATGGTCGAGTACTTCGCCGAGCAGATCGATGGCTATGTATTCACCCGCTTCGGTTGGGTGCAGAGCTATGGTTCGCGATGTGTGAAGCCTGCGGTGATCGTTGGCGACCTGAGCCGGCCGAAGGCCATGACCGTGGAGTGGATCACTTATGCCCAGGGCCTGACCAGCAAGGTGATGAAGGGCATGCTGACCGGCCCGGTGACCATGCTGATGTGGTCGTTCCCGCGTGAAGACGTGAGCCGCGAAGTGCAGGCGCGCCAGCTGGCGCTGGCGATCCGCGACGAAGTGGTCGACCTGGAAGCGGCGGGTATCAGGATCGTGCAGATCGACGAAGCGGCGTTCCGTGAAGGCTTGCCGCTGCGCCACGGCGCCTGGGCCCATTACCTGGAGTGGGCCACCGAGGCCTTCCGCCTGTGTGCTTCGGGGGTGCGTGACGAAACCCAGATTCACACCCACATGTGCTACAGCGAGTTCAACGACGTGATCGAGTCGATCGCGGCGATGGATGCCGATGTGATCACCATCGAGACCTCGCGCTCCGACATGGAGCTGCTGGCGGCTTTCGAACGGTTCGCCTACCCCAACGACATCGGCCCGGGTGTGTATGACATTCACTCGCCACGGGTGCCGACCCGTGAGGAAATGGTCAAGCTGCTGCACAAGGCTGCCCAGCGTATCCCGGCCGAGCGCCTGTGGGTCAACCCGGATTGCGGGCTGAAGACCCGCGGCTGGCCGGAGACCGAGGCAGCGCTGGTGAACATGGTCGCAGCTGCCCGCGAGCTGCGTGCCACCGCCTGATTTTTCGCTGGCTGTACCGGCCCTTTCGCGGGTAAACCCGCTCCCACAGGGTCCCCACTGGATTCAGCTTCAGTGGGGTTCCTGTGGGAGCGGGTTTACCCGCGAAAGGGCCAGGCCTGTTCAATTCAATCTGTGATCACCGCTCGATTGCCAGGGCCACGCCTTGCCCGCCACCAATGCACAGGGTTGCCAGGCCTTTCCTGGCGTCCCGCTTGATCATCTCGTGCAGCAGGGTCACCAGCACCCGGCACCCGGACGCACCAATCGGGTGGCCAAGGGCAATCGCCCCGCCATTCACGTTGACCCGCGTGGCATCCCATTCCAGCGCCTTGCCCACGGCCAGCGCCTGCGCGGCAAAGGCTTCATTGGCTTCGATCAGGTCCAGCTCGGCCAGTTGCCAGCCGGCCTTGTCCAGGCAGCGCTGGGTGGCCGACACCGGGCCGATGCCCATGATCGCCGGATCTACACCGGCACTGGCGTAAGCCGCGATCTTGGCCAGCACCGGCAGGCCCAGGGCCTTTGCCTTGGCGGCGCTCATCAGCAGTACGGCGGCGGCACCGTCATTCAGGCTCGAGGCGTTGCCAGCGGTGACGCTGCCGTCCTTCTTGAACGCCGGGCGAAGTTTGCTCAGGGATTCAGCGGTGGTATCCGGGCGTGGCTGTTCGTCCCGCGCGAACACCTTGGGTTCTCCCTTCTTCTGCGGCAGCACGATCGGGGTGATTTCATCATCGAAGCGGCCGGCTTCCATCGCCGCCACCGCCTTGCGCTGCGACTCGGCGGCGAAGGCATCCTGCTGCTCACGGCTGAGGCCGTACTGGTCCACCAGGTTTTCAGCGGTGATACCCATGTGGTAGTCGTTGAAGGCATCCCACAGGCCGTCGCTGATCATGCTGTCGATCAGCTGGCCATGGCCCATGCGCTGGCCGGTGCGGGCTGAAGGCATCACATAAGGGGCAAGGCTCATGTTCTCCTGGCCGCCGGCGATGACCACCTCGGCATCACCGCAGCGAATGGCCTGAGCGGCCAGGTGCAGTGCCTTCAGGCCCGAGCCGCAGACCTTGTTCAGGGTCATTGCCGGCACGCTGAAGGGCAGGCCGGCCTTGATCGCGGCCTGGCGTGCCGGGTTCTGCCCGGCACCGGCGGTAAGCACCTGGCCGAGGATGACTTCGTCGACCTGCTCCGGGGCCAGCCCGGTCTGTTCCAGCAGGCGCTTGATCACGGCGGCACCGAGGTCTACTGCAGGCACAGTGGCCAAGGCGCCCTGGAAGCTGCCGATGGCGGTACGGGTTGCGGCGACGATCACCACGTCGTTCATGTTGTTGTTCTCCGTGCGATGGGCGTAATGCCTCAAGCATCGGTGGCTTTGGCTCATTTGTTAAGTTTGTTTTTCTTTGCGATTGATGTGTAAAGCAAATGAATGAGCGCGAAGCGACCTGCGGAACTATGCTCAGGGATGCGCTATTACACTCATCTGGATGGGAGCACATGCCCATGCGTATATTGATCGCCATGACCCTCCTGATCGGCAGCAGCGCTGCATTCGCCGCCACCGAATGCACCACCGCTGACAAAAGCACCTGGCAGGATCAGGAAAAATTCCAGGCGCAGCTCAAGGAGCAGGGCTACAAGATCAACAAGTTCAAGGTCACCAAGGGTAACTGCTACGAGATCTACGGTTTCGACAAGGATGGCAAGAAGGTCGAGATCTACCATGACCCAGTGACGGGCAAGGCAGTCAAGACCGAGTACCACGATTGAACAGCGACGGCACGGTACAGCTGTGGGACCCCCTACTGCGGCTGTGCCACTGGTCTATCGCCGTGGTGTTCTTCGCCAACTACTTCTTCAACGAAGAGGGTGAAGACTGGCACCAGTGGCTGGGCTACTACGCACTAGCCGTTGTGGTGGTGCGTGTGGTCTGGGGCTTTGTCGGGCCACGCAGCGCGCGCTGGGCCGATTTCTGGCCATCCCCGGCAAGCCTGGTCGGACATGCCCGTGCGCTGCTGCATGGGGGGCTTGACCATCATATGGGGCATTCGCCGATTGGCGCCCTGGTGATGGTGCTGATGCTGACTTGCATCGCCGGCCTGGGCCTTACCGGATGGGCGTCGCAGGAGGTGGACGCACTGTTTGGTGTCGACTGGCCGATGGACCTGCACAGCTGGCTGGCCAACGCGCTGCTGGTGCTGGTTTGCGTGCATGTGCTGGCGGCCATCTACGAGAGCGTGCGCATGCGGGAAAACCTGCCGTGGTCGATGATCACGGGGCGCCGTCGGCACCGCGATTGACGTTGGCAGCCACTTCCCGGCTGAACCTGCTCCCACAGCTGCTGCGCAGCCCTCAAGATCTGCGCGGTCCCTGTGGGCAGGTTTACCCGCGAGGAGGCCGGCAGAGGCAAACCTCGGTTTTGAATCCCTTTGATCACCCCGTAATATGTGTCGGATAACCTGCGGGGGTAGTCTCACCCTCTGATCAACCGGAATCGCCCATGGCGGCGCTTCCCCCGGCATAAACCTGACGAGGTACAGACATTGGCCATCATTCATCCTAAGGTCCGCGGTTTCATCTGCACCACGACTCACCCGAAGGGCTGCGAGCTCAACGTCCGTGACCAGATCGAAGCCACCCGCAAGCTGGGCGTGCGCGAGGATGGCCCGAAGAAGGTTCTGGTCATCGGTGCTTCCAGCGGCTACGGCCTGGCAGCCCGCATCACCGCGGCGTTCGGCTTCAAGGCCGACACCCTGGGCGTGTTCTTCGAAAAACCAGGCACCGAGACCAAGGCCGGCACCGCTGGCTGGTACAACGCTGCAGCCTTCGACAAGTTCGCCAAGGCCGAGGGCCTGTACAGCAAATCGATCAATGGTGACGCCTTCTCCGACGAAGCTCGTGCCAAGGTCATCGAGCTGATCAAGAACGAAATGGGCGGCAAGGTCGACCTGGTCATCTACTCGCTGGCCTCGCCAGTACGCAAGCTGCCGCAGACCGGTGAACTGGTGCGTTCGGCCCTGAAGCCGATCGGCCAGCCGTACAAGTCGACCGCCATCGACACCAACAAGGACACCATCATCGAGGCCAGCATCGAGCCGGCTACCGAGCAGGAAATCGCCGACACCGTCACCGTCATGGGTGGCCAGGACTGGCAGTTGTGGATCGACGCCCTGGCTGGTGCCAACGTGCTGGCCGAAGGCGCCCGCACCGTGGCCTTCAGCTACATCGGCAGCGACATCACCTGGCCGATCTACTGGCACGGTGCGCTGGGCCAGGCCAAGCAGGACCTGGACGAAACCGCCCTGCGCCTGGACAAGAAGCTGGCCGATGAAGTCAAGGGCGGCGCCAACGTGGCGGTGCTGAAGTCGGTGGTTACCCAGGCCAGCTCGGCCATCCCGGTGATGCCGCTGTACCTGTCGATGGTGTTCAAGATCATGCAGGAGAAGGGTGTTCACGAAGGCACCCAGGACCAGCTGGACCGCATGTACCGCGACCGCATGTACCGTGCCGACGGCGCGCCGGCCGAGGTCGACGAGAAGGGCCGCCTGCGCCTGGACGACTGGGAACTGCGTGATGACGTGCAGGACGCTTGCAAGGCGCTGTGGCCACAGGTGACCACCGAGAACCTGTTCGAGCTGACCGACTATGCCGGTTACAAGAAGCAGTTCCTCAACCTGTTCGGCTTCGAGCGCGCTGACGTCAACTACGACGAAGACGTGGCTACCGATGTGAAGTTCGACTGCATCGAGCTGTAATCGCTGCCGGCCTGTACCGGCCCTTTCGCGGGTAAACCCGCTCCCACAGGGATCACTTCTAACTTGAGGGGAATGGAGTACCTGTAGGAGCGGGTTTACCCGCGAAGAGGCCGGTACAGGCTATAAAATCTTTGCTAGCTTTGGCGCACAACAACAGGGAATGTGCCATGAGCAGCCTCACCCAACCCGCCACTGCCTTTCGCCACACCACAGCCGACGGCTACAGCCTCGGCGGTTTCCGCTGGCGCCACGCCCGACCTGACCCCCAGCGCCCGCTGGTGATCATCAACGCTGCCACTTCGGTACGCTGCCACTACTACTCGCGTTTCGCCGACTACCTGTTCGCGCAAGGTTGCGATGTGCTGACATACGACTACCGTGGCATCGGCGAATCCCGCCCGGCATCGCTGCGTGGCTTCCAGGCATCATGGAGCGACTGGGGCCGGCTGGATTTCGAAGCCATGCTGGTGCATGCCGCAGAACATTTCCCCGGCCAGCCGGTGGACGTGGTGGGGCACAGTTTTGGCGGGTGCGCAGTGGGGCTGGCACCGTCGGCGAGCAAGGTTCGCCGGGTGGTGATGGTTGGCGCGCAATTCGCCTACTGGCGTGATTATGCGGCTGACCAGCGTTGGCAGCTGTTCTGCAAGTGGCATGTGGTAATGCCGCTGCTCACCCGCGTGTTCGGTTATTTTCCCGGCAAGCGCCTGGGTTGGCTGGAGGACACGCCATCCGGCGTGGTGCACGATTGGACCACCCGTACCCCGCGCTATGAGCACCGACCCAGCGGGCTTGCACTGGAGGCACTACCGTTCGCCCAGGTGCGGGCGGCGACGCTGGCCATCAGCCTGACCGATGACCCCTTTGGTACCGTGGCGGCGACCGAGCGTTTGCTGGGTTATCTGCAGGGCGCCGAGCGCCAGCACCTGCGTATTGCGCCTGTGGATATCTCGGTCGATGAAATTGGCCATTTCGCGTTCTTCCATGACCGCTTTCGCGAAAGGTTGTGGCCGGTGGCCTTGCAGTGGTTGCAGCAGGGTGGGTTGGCGGGTGAGGTCCCAGGAAGGATCATGGGTTGATGCTGTCTGCGCCGGCGAAAGGGCCGCGGAGCGGCCCCAAAATCTCAAGCCTTGCGCGCAAGCGGCAGCTCGGCGAACTTGACGCCCGCCAGCCCATGCTTGATCAGCGCCCGGATATTGCCATGGTCGCTGCCCTCGGGCGTGGCCACCACGTCACGGTAGTGCTCGCCAAAGGCCAGCAGCGCTTCCTGGTCGCTCAGCCCTTCCAGCAGCGCCAGGCCCAGGGTCTTGCACGAACCTTCGTTCTGCCCGGCTGCATTCGCCACGCCGCCATTGTCGAAGGCCTGTGGCTGGTAGCTGTAGTTGTCGGCAATGAACGCCAGGGTGTCGGCAAACACGTGTTGGCCGCTGGCCAGGCTGGCGCGCAGTGTGTTCAGGTCAGTCACGAGGTTTTCCTTTTTCGAACGCCGCTTGTTGGTCGGCGCTGGCTTCTTTCTGGTATTGGGCTTTCCACTCGGCGTAAGGCATGCCGTACACCGCTTCGCGGGCGTCATCCAGGCTCAGGTCGAGCTGGCGCTCGTCAGCCGCGGCCTTGTACCACTTGGAGAGGCAGTTGCGGCAGAAACCGGACAGGTTCATCAGGTCGATGTTCTGCACGTCGGTGCGCTTCTGCAGGTGTTCGATCAGGCGCCGGAACGCGGCGGCCTCGAGTTCGAGCTGTTGCTGTGGGGTCATGGGCTTCTCTCAGGTCATGCGGTTCTTCAGGTGGCGGCCACCGTTGATGACCACCTGGCTGCCGGTGCTGTACTGGCTGGCGAGCAGGTACTTTACCGTCTCGATCAGCGGGCCGGCGCCGGGTTCGAACTCCAGCAGGGCCTTTTTCAGGGTCTGCTGGCGGTAGGTTTCGTCACCCCCTTCCTTGAGGATCAGCAGCCCGGGCAGGATACCGTTCACACGCACCTTGGGCGCATATTTTTCGGCGAACGACAGCACCATGTTCTGCAACGCGGCCTTGGTCGCGGCGTAGCCGATGTGGCTTTTGCTGCCGCGCGAAGAGGTTTCGTCGCAAATGTGGATGATGTCGGCCTTTTCCACCTTGGCCAGCAGGTCGCCCAAGGCCAGGTTGAGGTGGTAGGGCGCTTCGACGTGAAGGCGGAACATGGTCTCGAGGTTGTCGAGGCCATCGTCGAGCCACAACGAGGCGTTGTGGATGACCGCGCGCAGGCCGTCGTAATGGTTGTGCAAGTAGTCGATCAGGGCCTGTCGATCGGCCAGCTGGCACAGGTCGGCCTGGAACTGCACGATGTTCGGGTGGGCCGCCTGTGGCTGGATGCTGCGGCTGGCACTGACCACCGTATGGCCGGCCTGTGCCAGTTCAAGGGCCAGGGCCAGCCCGACGCGCTGGCTGGCTCCGGTAACGAGAATGGGGCTGTTCATGTTCGGGGCGGTCAACTTGTCTGTCCTTTGGTTGCCGCCCAGCATACCCGAACTGTCTACCGCGTGTACGGCCTGGCCTCAGCGGCTGCGCAGGGCGCCGGCAGGGGCGGGGGACGCATGCAGCCAGCCGGCCAGCAAACGGGTGGACAGGGGGATGAACAGGTAGACCATCACCGGCGTCAGGCCCAGGGTGCTGAGCAGTACCCGTGGTACCAGGTCCAGCGCAGCGAGCCAGTGGCCGAACACCAGGTTGAACACCAGCGAGACCGGGAAGAAGGCCAGCCAGATGGCCACAGCCTGCTTCCAACGTGGTGGTTTTTGCACCATGTTGGTGCCAAACCAGTCGTCGATGCCGCTCACGCGCGCTTCCTTGGGGCGTTCGAAGAGCCCGTTCCCGCGTTGCAACCAGGCCCGACGCGAGGCGGAATGTTCCCAGGCATGCAGAGTAGGCTCGTCGCTGAAACGGAAGATGATCTGGAATTCGTCGCTGTCGTGGGGGGGCGCGAGGATGCCCGAGCCAAGGTAGCCGGGGAAGTCGGTGGCCAGCTGCTCGCCTTCATGCAGCCAGGCCAGCAAGTCCTGGTAGCGGCCATGGGCGGCGCGGCGCGACACCATCAAGGTGACGGGTGGGGTAGACATTGTGTATCTCCTGGCAACGGGGCTGGCGGGTAGCCGGCCCCTTTGGCTGAGTGGCCCGGGGTGGTGGGCGACACAGGCATGCATGCAAGAATCGGGCGCGGATTATCGCCCATCCGCGATCTTCGGCAACTGTAAGCCGGCAAACGGTTGCGCCCCAGCGTCTGGTATTGCCGTAGTAGACTAGGTGTTCAACTTGGACACACAGGGAACCCCGTGCAGATGAACGAACAGGGACTGAATCCGGTAATCGATGCGGGCCTCGCGCAGGACCTGTTTCCGATCCGTGAGGTTTCCCGCCTGACCGGCGTCAATGCCGTGACCTTGCGCGCCTGGGAGCGCCGCCACGGTCTGATCCAGCCAACCCGCACCGACAGCGGCCACCGCCTGTATTCCCAGGCCGACATCGATGACATCCGCCGCATCCTTGGCTGGCTGGAGCGCGGCGTGGCGGTAAGCAAGGTTGCCAGCATCCTCGCGCGCGACCATGCCCGTGCCGGGCAGGCAGGTGGCGCGACGGGCGCCTGGGGGCGCTGGCAGCAGCAGATTCGCCAGGCGTTACAACGTTTTGACCTTGTCGGCCTGGACCGCCTGTTCGACGAGGTATTTGCCGCCTGCACCCTGGACCAGGTATTCAGTGAAGTGTTCATGCCGGTGTGGCATGACCTGGCGGCCGGTCAGGGCGGCTACGGGCAGGCCAGCGAGTGGCTGTTCCTCGATCAGTTCCTGCGTGGCCGGGTGTATACCCGCTTGCAACTCGCCCGTGCGCCGCGCAGCCGCATGGTGCTGCTGGCGCCATTGCCGGGGCAGTGCCACGAGTTGGATTTGCTGGTGACCAGCCTGACCTTGGGCAGCGATGAAGTTGGCGTGACGCCACTGGCGAGCGGGCAGCCGCTGGCAGAACTGGCACTGGTCTGCGAACGCCTGAAACCGGATGCCCTGGTGCTGTTTTCCCATCAGCCGCCCACGGCGGAGCTCACACGGCGGCTGACGCGCCTAGTGGCAGGGCTGGAGTGCCCGTTGTTACTGGCGGGTGAAGCGGCGGAACTGGCACAGGACAGCCTGGCTGGCAGCCCGATCGCTTGCCTGGGTGCGCAGGGTAGCGTGATGCGCCAGCGTTTGCGGCAGTTTCTGGCCGGTCAGTTCGATACCTGAGTGTGTAGCTCGGGGTGGGCCCGGCGATGGGCCTGGAGGATGTAGTCGCGCAGGCGTTCGATCTCTTCGGCCGGGCTTTGGCTGAGGTCGTAGGCTGCCAGGTCCGGGCCGATGCGCCGGCCCAGCACGCCATGCAGTTCGATGGGGGGGATGCCATCAGGGGCGAAACGCAATTCGAAGTGGGCTGGTGCCGCTGGCAGGCCACGGACTTCCAGCAATGTGCCCTTGAACGAGATCTCGCGAACCCACAGGCCAGTTTCCTGCCCATGGGCATCGAGCAGTGCGCTCGGCTTCTCCATCGACAGGCGCCAGGGGCGCAGCATGGGGCCGTCCTCGTAGATTTCCGGTGAGCCCAGTTGCAGGTGCAGGGCGTGGAACTCGTCTTCCACCAGTTGCAGCGGGAAGCTGATTTGCTGGTTGTTGAACTGCGCCTGCAGAGTTACCTGCTCGTTGGCCACCAAGCGGGTGAGCAAGCTCTGGATGCGATGGTCGCCATTGACCAGCAGGCTCGACATGGGGTCGGCCAGGTTCAACTGCGGCGAATGCTGCATGTTCTGTATGAAATCCAGCTCGTCCTGGGTCAGGAGCGCTTCTGCTTGCATGATCGAACTCGATGGCGATTTCTTCAACGGGATTGACCGTGCGTGGCGAACTTGGTTCAGGTGCGTTCGTCGGGTTTCTGACGAACGCGCAGTTGTGCCAGTTCCCGCTCCAGTTCTACCTGGCGAGTGACGTCTTTCTGAATGCCGATGAAGTAAGTGCGCTGTTCGGCATCGTGCCTTACCGGGGTGATCGACAGTTCGTTCCAGAAAGGGCTGCCATCCTTGCGGTAGTTGCGCAGCACTTCGCGGCACGGGCGGCCTTCGGCCAGGGCCTTGCGGATGCGGGCGCGGCCAAGCTGGTCGCGGTCGTCGGCCTGCAGGAAGCGGCAATCCTGATAGAGGATTTCGTCACGGCTGTAGCCGGTCAGGCGTTCGAAGGCCGCGTTCACGTAGATGAGGATGGTGTCGTCGCCTTCCTGTTCGGCGACCACGATGCCGTCGTTGGACGCATCGACCATGGATTGCAGTAGTTGCGCATTGATCATGTTCGGGCCATTGAGTGAACAAAGGTGCGAAGCAGGGCTGAGGATGGTGACTTTGGTAGAGGCGGCCTTTTGCCAGCGCCGGATGCTAGTATCCTACGTTTTCACTCAGTTTCGGAATCCTCTACCCGATGAAAGTCGCCATTATTTCCGGATCGGTCTACGGCACCGCCGAAGAAGTCGCCCGTCACGCTGAATCGCTGCTCAAGGCTGCTGGCCTGGAGGCCTGGCATGCGGCGCGCGCCACCTTGCAGGACCTTGAAGGTTTCGCCCCCGACGCCTTGCTGGCCGTGACCTCGACCACTGGCATGGGCGAACTGCCGGACAACCTCATGCCGTTGTATTGCAGCATTCGCGATACCCTGCCTGCGGCCTGGCGTGGCCTGCCGGGTGCGGTGATTGCGCTGGGTGATAGCAGTTATGGCGATACCTATTGCGGTGGTGGCGAGCAGATGCGCGAACTGTTTGCCGAACTGGGCGTGCGCGAAGTGCAGCCGATGTTGCGCCTGGATGCCAGCGAGACGGTGACTCCGGAGGCGGATGCAGAGCCTTGGTTGGCTGAGTTGGTGAGTACACTTAACGCCTGACGGGTATTTTTCGCCTGTACCGGCCTCTTCGCGGGTGAACCCGCTCCCACAGGTACTGCACAGATTTCAGAGGCTGTGGTGTTCCTGTGGGAGCGGGTTTACCCGCGAAGAGGCCGGCAACGGCAACTCATCCCTTGCTGCCGAGCACCGGCCACTCGCTCACCAGTGCCAACCACGCCTGCGCCGCCCGTGACAGATACGCCCCGCGCCGCCAGATGAACGCGATATCCCAACGCAAATCTGCCGGCGAGCGCAGCGGCAAGCGCACCACACCGGGGCGCTCCAGCGCTTTCGCCACCACACGGGGCAGCAGCACCACGCCCTGGCCCGCTGCCGCCAGCGCCGCGAGGAAGTCCGCCTGGCCACTGCGCCCGCCTTCCTTGGGGGTAAAGCCCTGCTGCTGGCACGCCTTCAGCAGCCGGTCATTGAGCACGAAGCTGCGTTGGTAAAGCAGGAACGGCGTATCGGCCAGCTGCCGCAGATCTACCACTTCCTGGCCTGCCAGCTCGTGCCCGGCAGGCAACAGGGCATCCATTGGCTCGTTGCAGAAGGGCTGGTAGTCGAACGCCTCGTCACTGGGCGTCAGGCTGCCACCCAGTTCCAGTTCGCCACTCCTGACCGCCTGTTCGATGCTGCGGCTGCCGCCTTCGAGCAACTGGATCGCGATGTTCGGGTGACGCCGCCGATATTCGGCGAACAACCCGGCGAACAGCGCGTCGCTGCCCAGCATCGGCAAGCCCAGGCGCAGCTCACCGCGGCCCATCTGGCTGAGGTCGTCCAGTTCGCTGAGCAGTGCCTGACGCTGGCGCAGCAAGGCTTCGCCACGCTCCAGCACGATGCGCCCGGCAGCGGTCAGGTGCAACTGCGAGGCCTGGCGCTCCAGCAGCGGCTGGCCCACATCTTGCTCCAACTGAGCCACCTGCTTGCTCACCGCCGACTGGCTGATGTGCAGGGTCTGCGCGGCCTGGGTAAAACCGCCGCGGTGGACCACTTCGATAAAGCTGCGCAGCTGTTTGAATTCCATGATCACCATTCCATTCTGGAATGGTGTTCAGTCTAACAATTCGCTTCTGGCCTAGGCAGCCAAATCTTAAAATGAGGGCCTGTAGAGGAACCCCCCATGAAACCCGCGTTGTTGAAAAAAGCCCTGCGCCTGCTCGTCGAGTTGGCGATCCTCTGTGCTCTGTTCCTGCTCGGTGGCCAGCTTGCCACTTGGCTGGGCTGGCCGATTCCTGGCGGCGTGATGGGCCTGGCATTGCTGCTGTTGCTGTTCGCCTCGGGTGTGCTCAAGCCGGCCATGCTGCAACTGGGCGCCGGCTGGCTGATGGCTGAGATGCTGCTGTTCTTCATCCCGGCGCTGATGAGCCTGCTCGATTACGGCGCCCTGATTCGTGACGAGGGCTGGCGCATCCTGCTGGTGATCGCCGTGAGCACCCTGATGGTAATGGTTGTGACCGCGTTGACCGTGGAACTGGTGTGCCGCTGGAGGTTGCGCCATGAGCCTTGAACCTATGCCGCTGTTCTGGCTGGCCCTGACCTTGCTGGCGTACCTGGGCAGCCGCTGGTTGTACCGGCGCAGCGGGCGCTACCTGCTGTCGCCGCTGATCCTGGTGCCGGTTTTGTTGCTGGCGGTGGCCGTGCCGCTGCACACCGCCTATGCCGAGTACGCCCGCAACACCCACTGGCTGATGAGCGTGCTTGGCCCGGTGACCGTGGCCTTCGCGGTGCCGATCTGGCAGCAACGGGCCATGCTGGCGCGCCACTGGCCGGCACTGATGGTGGGCATGGTCGCCGGCAGCAGCGCTTCGATCGCCAGTTCCTGGGGGTTGGCTCATATGTTGGCGCTGGACAGCGCGACCAGCCTGTCGCTTGTGCCGCGTTCGATCACCACGCCCTTTGCCATGCCATTGGCCCATGACCTGGGTGGCGTACCGGAGCTCACGGCGGTGTTCGTGATGTTCACCGGCGTGCTGGGCGCCATGTTCGGCGGTGTGCTGCTGCGCTGGTTGCCGTTGCGCACGCCGCTGGCGCGGGGCGCGCTGTTCGGCGTGGGCGCCCATGGTGCCGGTGTCAGCCGGGCACAGGAGGTAGGCCGCGAGGAGGGCTCGGTGGCCGGCCTGGTCATGGTCCTGACCGGGCTGCTGAACCTGTTCGCGGCACCGCTGCTGGCCATGCTGCTCTGACCGTTCGTGCCACTGACTCGCCAAGTCATCAAGCTGGCTGGCAACGCAAGTTCCAGCCCATGGGCTGCTGGCTAGACTCAGCCTCGACATAGAGAGCACATGTAAGTGCCGAGGTGACATGCAATGACCGCAGCCTTGCTCTATTCCGCCAACACCACTTCACCGGGACCGTTCTGATGCCCATGGCCGAAATTCCATTGTGCGTCTGGCGTACCCGGGGACAGAGTTTCAGCTTCCGGGGCCAGAGCATCCGCTACTGGACCGCAGGGCAAGGAGAGCCCCTGCTTCTGTTGCACGGTTTCCCCACCGCCAGCTGGGATTGGCACTACCTGTGGGGGCCTTTGGCCCAGCGCTTCCGGGTTATCGCCTGTGACATGCTCGGCTTTGGCGATTCGGCCAAACCGGTCGATCACGTGTATAGCCTGATGGAGCAGGCCGACCTGCAGCAGGCTTTGCTCGCCGAGCTGAAGGTCGACCAGCCGGTGCATCTGTTGGCCCATGACTACGGCGGCAGTGTGGCCCAGGAAATGCTGGCGCGGCATCATGAACAGCGCGCCAGCATTGCCAGCTGCGTGTTCCTGAACAGCGGGCTGTTCCCCGAAAGCTGCCGCATGCTGCTGGTACAGAAGCTGTTGCTCAGCCGCCTGGGCTGGCTGGTAGGGCGCTCGTTCGGTCGCGACGACCTGGTGCGCAACTTGACCCAGGTCTACGGCCCTTGCACCCACCCCAGTGAAAGTGCGCTGGATGACTGCTGGAGCCTGATAGCCGCCAACCGTGGCACGCGCATCCTGCACAAGCTGGTGGGTTACATGCCAGAGCGCAGGTTGCACCGGGACCGCTGGGTTGGCGCGATGCAGCACGAAGGCGTGCCGCTGCGCTTTATCAATGGCGTGGACGACCCGCTTTCCGGCGCACACATGGTGGAGCGCTACCGGCAACTGGTGCCGGAGCCGGACACCGTGCAGTTGCACGGCATCGGCCATTACCCGCATACCGAAGCGCCGGTGCAGGTGCTGCGCCATTACCTGGCCTTTCGTGAACAACCGTTGAGCTGTTTCCAGCAGAAAGTGGCGTGGTCCTGACAGGGCCTCATCGCCGGCAAGCTGGCTCCCACAGGTACAGCGCATGCCTGGAGGCCGGCGCGGTTGGTTTGGGAGCTGGCTTGCCGGCGATGGGCCGCAAAGCGGCCCCGTAACCATCGTGCTGCGTTATTGCCAGGCATTCAGCCTGCGTGAGCTTGATTGTCCACCCGCCGCTGGCGGCGGACACTCGGCCTACCTGAATCTGCCTGGAGCCATGAGCATGAGCGAGCCTGTCTGTCTGCAAGATCGCGTGGTGATAGTCACCGGAGCCGGGGGCGGCCTGGGCCGTGCCCATGCGCTGCTGTTCGCTGCCCGTGGTGCGCGGGTGGTGGTCAACGACCTCGGCGGGTCCACCCACGGTGAAGGTGCCAGCGCCTCCGCCGCCGACCGAGTTGTAGCGGAGATCCGCGCCGCTGGTGGCAGTGCCATTGCCAACCATGATTCGGTCAGCCAAGGCGCGCGTATTGTCGAGCAGGCCCTGGACAGCTTCGGCCGGGTCGATGTGCTGGTGAACAATGCCGGCATCCTGCGTGACAAAACCTTCCACAAGATGGAAGACAGCGACTGGGAGCAGGTGTATCAGGTGCATGTCGAGGGGGCTTACAAGGTCACCCGCGCCGCCTGGCCGCACCTGCGCGAGCAGAACTGGGGGCGGGTGATCTTCACCGCTTCCACGTCCGGCATCTACGGCAACTTCGGCCAGGCCAATTACGGCATGGCCAAGCTGGGCCTGTATGGGCTGACACGTACCCTGGCGATCGAAGGGCGCAAGCACGGCATCCTGGTCAACGCCATCGCCCCCACGGGTGGCACCCGCATGACCGAAGGGTTGATCCCGCCCCAGGTGTTCGAGCGGCTCAAGCCTGAGCTGGTCAGCCCGCTGGTGGTGTATCTGGGCAGCGAGCAGTGCCAGGGCAGTGGTGAGCTGTTCGAAGTGGGTGGCGGTTGGGTGGGCAAGGTGCGTTGGGAGCGCAGCCTGGGGGTAGGCTTCGATCCGCGTGAAGGCTTTACTCCGGAGCAGGTGGCGGAGAACTGGGCACGGATTGGCGACTTCGACGGGGCAGTGCACCCACAGGACAGCTTGCAGGCGTTGCAGCAGATGATGGCGAACTTGCAGAAGTATCCGCTGGGCTGAAACTTGTATGCCTGTGCTGACCTCTTCGCGGGTAAACCCGCTCCCACAGGTACACCACAAGCCCCTGGGGTAGTGATATCTCTGTGGGAGCGGGTTTACCCGCGAAGAGGCCAGCACAGGCGAAGAAATTTTCAGGGCAGATAAAAAAGGCCGCTGCAAGCCGCAGCGGCCAATCGAGACGTCAGATCAAGGAGCTTCAAAATCTACGTCGGTGAACCTCGCAGGCCTGAAAGGCGGGGGGGAGAGCCCTTCATGCCGGCCAGTGAGGTAAGAATAAGCGCCTGATCCTGCAGGAAAAATAGCCGCTTATGACATTCACCTTTACGTATCGGGCAATAGTGCCGAAGGCGCTCAGTTGGCGGGCGAATAGCCCATGCGCCAGCTGGTTTCCCGTGCTGCTGCCAGCAACCGTTGCGCCGCCGGACCATGCTCGTCGGCATGGAAGATCGAGGTTGGCCCGACCACCGTCATCACCGCGGCGATCTGCCCCATGGCATTGAACACCGGGGCCGACAGCGCATCCACGCCCGGCATCAACAGCCCGTGCACATGGTGCAGGCCACGTTCACGAATGCCCGCCAGTACTGCCTGGTAGTCGGCGGCGCTGTGCTGCAGGGCGGCCAGTTCCCGGTCACGCAACTCCACGGTCTCGCGCTCGGGAAGATAGGCGGCGAACACCAGCCCGGTGGACGAAGTGAGCAGCGGCAGTACCGAGCCGATCTGCGTTACCACCGTGACCGCGCGTACTGCCGGCTCGATGCTGACCACTGTCGCGCCCTGGTTGCCCCATACGGCAACGAAGCAGCTCTCGTTCAGTTCATCGCGCAGTTGAGACAACGGCAGCGCGGCAATCTTCAGCACATCGATACTGCCCAGCGCCGCCAGCCCCACCCGCAGTGCCTCGCGCCCCAGGCCGTAATGGTTGGTGGCCGCATCCTGTTCGGCAAAACCGCTGGCGATCAATGCCTGAAGGTAACGGTGCACCTTGCTCGCTGGCATCTGCACATGTTCCGCCAGGCGCGACAGAGAGGTGGACGGGGAGAGCTCGGCAAGAGCCTTCAGGATGTCGGTGCCGACCTCCGCCGAGCGGACTTTCTGCTTGCCGTTGTCGGCGGGGGAGCTGGCTTTGGCCATGGACATCTTCTTCCGGATTCGTCGAGTCGCGCCTTTATAGCTTGACGCATTGCCCGTAGCAAATTACGTTATTCGTAATCTGATTACGATAAAAACAATGCAGACGTGCTGCCATCCCGCCCCGGGCCAGCAGCCAGCTGCCAGCAACGGCTCGGCCAGAGCCCGGAGGCATCGATGAATCGCGATACGTCACCCGACCTTCACTACCTCAGCGGCTTCGGCAACGAGTTTGCCAGCGAAGCGCTGCCAGGGGCCTTGCCGGTCGGGCAGAACTCGCCGCAGAAGGCGCCCTATGGGCTGTATGCCGAGCTGCTCTCGGGCACGGCGTTCACCATGACCCGCAGCGAGCTGCGCCGCACCTGGCTGTATCGTATTCGTCCGTCTGCCTTGCACCCGCGTTTCGAACGCCTGGTGCGTCAGCCGCTGACCGGCCCGCTGGGGCCCATCACTCCCAACCGCCTGCGCTGGAACCCCCAGCCGATCCCCGTCGAACCGACCGATTTCATCGAGGGCTGGCTGCCCATGGTGGCCAACGCCGCTGCGGAAAAACCGGCCGGCGTGAGCATCTACATCTACCGCGCCAACCGGTCGATGGAGCGGGTGTTCTTCAACGCCGACGGTGAACTACTGCTGGTGCCGCAACAGGGCCGCCTGCGCATTGCCACCGAACTGGGGGTGATGGAAGTCGAGCCGCTGGAAATCGCGGTCATCCCGCGTGGCATGAAGTTTCGCGTCGAACTGCTCGACGGCGAGGCCCGCGGCTATATCGCCGAAAACCACGGCGCACCGCTGCGCATCCCGGACCTGGGCCCGATAGGCAGCAACGGCCTGGCCAACCCGCGCGACTTCCTCACCCCTGTGGCGCACTACGAAGAGGCCGATGGCCCGGTGCAGCTGGTGCAGAAGTTCCTGGGCGAACATTGGGCCTGCGAACTGCAGCACTCGCCGCTGGACGTGGTCGCCTGGCACGGCAGCAACGTGCCGTACAAGTACGACCTGCGTCGCTTCAACACCATCGGCACGGTCAGCTTCGACCACCCGGACCCGTCGATCTTCACTGTGCTGACCTCGCCGACCAGCGTGCATGGCATGGCCAACATGGACTTCGTGATCTTCCCGCCACGCTGGATGGTGGCCGAGAACACCTTCCGTCCACCATGGTTCCACCGCAACCTGATGAACGAGTTCATGGGCCTGATCAATGGTGCCTACGACGCCAAGGCCGAGGGCTTCCTGCCGGGTGGCGCCTCGCTGCACGGGGTTATGAGCGCCCATGGCCCCGACGCCGAAACCTGCGAAAAGGCTATTGCTGCCGACCTGGCACCGCACAAGATCGACAACACCATGGCCTTCATGTTCGAGACCAGCCAGGTGCTGCGCCCGAGCCTGCAAGCCCTTGAATGCCCGCAGTTGCAGGCCGACTACGATAGTTGCTGGGCCACCTTGCCGAGCACCTTCAACCCGAACCGGAGATAACCCATGAATCAGACCGCCATTGCCCGTAGCTGGGTCGAGCACGCCAACGGGCACAGCGACTTCCCGCTGCAGAACCTGCCGTTGGGCATCTTCAGCCGGCCGGGTGAAGCCAAGCGCTGTGGCGTGGCCATCGGCGACGCGATCCTGGACCTGGAGGCGGTGCTGGCCGCCGGCCTGTTCGACGGTGCAGCCAAGGCCGCGGTCGAGGCCACCCGTGGTGGGGTCTTGAACGCATTCTTCGCCCTCGGCCGCGGTGCCCGCGTTGCCCTGCGCGAGCGCCTGCTGGTGCTGCTGGGCGAACACAGTGAACATAAGGCGGCTCTGCAGGCCGCACTGTACCCGGCAACCGCCTGCCAGCTGCATGTACCGGCGCAGATCGGTGACTACACCGACTTCTACGTGGGCATCGAGCACGCCAAGAACGTGGGCAAGCTGTTCCGCCCCGACAACCCGCTGCTGCCCAACTACAAGTACGTGCCGATCGGTTATCACGGCCGCGCCTCGACCATCCGCCCATCCGGCACCGATGTGCGCCGGCCCAAGGGCCAGACTCTGCCGGCCGGGCACACCGAGCCAAGCTTCGGCCCCTGCGCGCGCCTGGACTACGAGCTGGAGCTGGGTATCTGGATCGGCCAGGGCAACGACATTGGCCAGGCGATCCCGGTAGGCGATGCCGCCGAGCACGTGGCTGGCCTGTGCCTGCTCAACGACTGGTCGGCGCGCGATATCCAGGCCTGGGAATACCAGCCGCTGGGGCCGTTCCTGTCCAAGAGCTTCATCACCACCATCTCGCCTTGGGTAGTTACCGCCGAAGCGCTTGAGCCGTTCCGCTGTGCCCAGCCGTCACGCCCGGAGGGCGACCCGCAGCCACTGTCGTACCTGCTGGACAAGCGCGACCAGGCCGCAGGTGCATTCGATATCGAGCTTGAGGTATTGCTGCTGACCGAGCAAATGCGCGAGCAGGGCCTCGCCCCGCACCGCCTGACCCTGAGCAACACCCGCAGCATGTACTGGACCGTGGCGCAGCTGGTCGCGCACCACAGCGTCAACGGCTGCCAGCTGCAACCGGGCGACCTGTTCGGTTCGGGCACGCTGTCGGGCGCCACGCCAGGTTCGTTCGGCAGCCTGCTGGAGATAACCGAAGGTGGCAAGCACCCGGTGGAACTGGCCAGTGGCGAGGTGCGCAAGTTCCTCGAAGACGGCGACGAGATCATCCTGCGTGCCCGCTGCGTGCGTGAGGGCGTGGCCAGCATCGGTTTCGGCGAATGCCGCGGCAAGGTCGTCGCGGCCAACTGAGGAGGCAGGGGCATGGAGCTGTACACCTATTACCGTTCCACCTCGTCCTACCGGGTACGCATTGCTTTGGCACTGAAGGGGCTGGGTTACCAGTCCCTTCCGGTCAACCTGCTGCAGGGCGAACAGCGCGGCGCGGGTTATGTCGCGGTCAACCCGCAGGGGCGCGTTCCGGCGTTGCGTACCGATGGCGGTGAGCTGCTGGTGCAGTCGCCGGCGATCATCGAGTACCTGGAAGAGGTTTATCCACAACCTGCGCTGTTACCGGCCACGGCCGAGGCGCGTGCCAAGGTGCGGGGCGTGGCGGCGATCATCGGCTGCGATATCCATCCGCTGCACAACGTCAGCGTGCTCAACCGGCTGCGCCAGGCCGGCCAGGACGAAAGCCAGGTCAACCAATGGATTGGTCACTGGATCAGCCAAGGGTTGGGGGCAGTTGAGCAACTGATAGGCGATCATGGCTTCTGCTTCGGCGATGAGCCGGGCCTGGCGGATGTCTATCTGATCCCGCAGTTGTACGCGGCCGAACGTTTCAACGTCGACCTCGACAGCTTCCCGCGCATCCTTCGGGTTGCCGCCCTTGCGGCCGAGCACGCGGCGTTCGCCCAGGCCCACCCCGCCCAGCAGCCGGACAGCCCGGCTCAGTGAATGGAACGGTTCGCCGCCGGAAGCTTGCCGATACGTTCGGAAAGCTTCAGGCGCTGGACCGGGTCCTCTGTCAGCAATAACGCATGCTCCAGATCGAAGCGCTCGGCCTGCGGGCAATCCAGATGCTGGTATAGCGAAGCGCGAGTCACATAGTCGCTGACCTGCACCGGGCCCAGTTGCATGACCCGCTCGGCATCGATCAGTGCCGCCAGGTGGTTGTCGTTGCTTATATGCAACTGGCGCAGGTTGCGTGACAGGCGTTGCAGCATCTGCAGCGGGCTGGCACTGCGCATGTGCTCGGCAGTCAGCGCTACATGCGGGCCGAACTGGCGAGCCAGCAGCTCACGGCAGTCGTTGGGGTAGAGACGCCGGCCGCCACAGGGGTCAAGCAGGTGATCGGCACCCGGCACGCGCAGCAGGAAATGGCCAGGGAAGCCTACGCCCTCAAGGGGTATGGACAGACGCCGGGCCAGTTCCAGGGCGAGGATGGCAAGTGTCAGCGGTTGGCCACGTCGGCGTTGCAGCACCTTGTCCATCATCGCGGCATGCGGGCGCAGCGGGTGATATTCATCCTGCTGGAAGCCCAGGGCATTGAGTTGGCGCAACAATGGCTGTGCCAGTTCGCACAGCGGCAGCATCGGCAGATTGGTGCTTATCTCACGCTGCAGGTCATGCAGCTTGGCAAGGCTGGCCGCGGGCTCGACGCTTCGGTCGTGCTCGGCAGCAATCCATAATGCGGCTTCCAGCAGGGCGACGGGCTCGCGTTCCAGGCAGGCCAGGCAGGCTTGACGTGGCTTCATGGGGCTTCTCCACACACGCTTGAGTATTAGCCGCGGTGCGCGGTTTCGTCCAGTGGTCCGGCGGCGCTACCAGCCCAAGGGCCGTGCCTATACTGGAAAGAGCACCTCGTAGGGGAGCCTGTCGATGTTCGCGCTGATGCAAAGCACCCGTACCCAGTCGCTGCACTTGTTCACCGATCCGCCTACCGGCCTGAAGGCTGTGGTGGTGATCCACAGCGAGCAGTTGGGCCCCGCCATGGGCGGTTGCCGCTACCTGCCTTATGCCGATGATGAAAGCGCCATGACAGACGCCATTCGCCTTGCCCAGGGTATGAGCTACAAGGCGGCGCTGGCTGGCCTGCCATTGGGGGGCGGCAAGGCGGTGATCATGCGCAACCCGCATGTGGAAAACCGTGCCGCGCTGTTCGAGGCCTTCGGCCGCTTCATCGACACCTTGCAAGGGCGCTTCATCATCGCCGTGGACAGCGGCACCTCGACCCTGGACATGGACTGCATTGCCCAGAGCACACCGCATGTGACCAGCACCACGGCCTCGGGTGACCCCTCCCCGCATGCGGCGATGGGGGTTTTTGCCGGCATTCGTGCCACCACTTCGTTCCGCCTTGGCAGTGATGACCTGCAAGGGCTTCGGGTTGCGGTGCAAGGGCTGGGCAATGTCGGTTATGCGCTGGCGGAGCAACTGCATGCGGCGGGTGCTGACCTGCTGGTGAGCGACCTGGACCCCGGGCGGGTGCGGCTGGCGGTGGAGCAGTTCAATGCCCATCCGGTGACCAACGATGCGTTGATCAGCACCCCTTGCGACATCTTTGCCCCTTGCGGTGTGGGGCCGGTGTTGAACGGGCAGAGCGTGATGCAGTTGCGTTGTGCGGCCGTGGCGGGGGCGGCGAACAACCAGCTGACCACCTTGCAGGTAGCCGACCAGCTGGAGTCGCGCGGGATACTGTATGCGCCCGATTACGTGATCAATGCCGGTGGGTTGATCTACGTGGCACTTACCCATCGTGGCGAAGACCTGGGCAACATCACCGCGCACCTGGCGCGGATACCTTCACGGCTGACCGAAGTGTTTGGCCATGCACAGGCAGAGAAGCGCTCGCCGGCGCGGGTGGCGCAGATGTTGGCAGAGCGGTTGCTCTACGGCTGAGGGGCGATACCGGCTTTGCTGGCCTCTTCGCGGGCACGCCCGCTCCCACAGGGATAGCGCCCGAGCTCAGCGCTTGTGCCGTACCTGAAGCAGCAACTGTTCTGCCCAAAACTCTGAAAACCTGCGCGGTCCTTGTGGGAGCGGGCGTGCCCGCGAACACGGGCGCAGCCCGTGCCATCCACCTTGACCGCGCTGAACCTCAAGCCATGCGCAATCCTTGCAGAAGCGGCCAGTGCAGGTAATTACTCGGCCGCTGGCGCTTCGAGCAACTCGGCCAGCGCATCCGGCTGGCTCTTGAACGCCCGGGCGAACACATCGCGGTTCTTGGCCATGTAGATACCGGCTTCCTCAACCTGTTTCTCGCTCAGCGAGGGCACTGCCTTGTGCAGTACTTCGGCCAGGCGCTCGGCCAGTTCGAGCATCTTGTCGTGACGGTCTGCTTCGGCCTTATCCATGAACAAGCGCTCCGGGTCGCGGCTGCTGCGGTACACCACTTCGACGGCCATTCATCACCTCTATGCCTTTTGCTGGTTGCGTTTCGATTTACTGTATCTATATACAGTAATAGCAATGTTGATTGCTTCGCAAGCAGAAATTGTAGCGTGGTGCAGAGGGCTTACGGCTTCATGCCCAACTCAACATCATCCATCAGCGCCTTAGCCATCCGGGCCCTTTCGCGGGTGAACCCGCTCCCACAGGTACGGCATCTACCTCAAGGCCTGTGGAGATCCTGTGGGAGCGGGTTTACCCGCGAAAAGGCCAGCCCAGACAACGCAACACTCAAACCTCAGTGCAAACTCCGAGGCTCAGCGGGCATCTGCACCTGAACCAGTGCCGACTCAAGCAAAGCCCGCAACGTCTCTAGCTTATGCAACTTGCCACGCCTCAAGGTGCCTTGCGGCAATCGGTCGCCTTCCAAGGCAGGGGCCTGGCCCTTTAACTGCATGGCACAAGCGTCACACCGGTGACGCATCATCCTTCAAGACGTATCGGGGAATGGAACATCGTGAACATCAAATGGGCAGAAAAGCTGCGAAAGGGTCTGCACGGCTCGGCCGACTCGCTGGGAAACCTGTGCGTCGAGGCATTCCATTACCTGGCGCTGTTCGGCATTGGCGCGATCACCGCCTATGCGGCGGTGATGACGTTCCTCGACATGCTCGGCAAGGGCGGGGTCAGTGTCGATGACATCCTGCTGCTGTTCATCTACCTGGAGCTGGGGGCGATGGTCGGCATCTACTTCAAGACCAACCACATGCCGATCCGCTTCCTGCTGTACGTGGCCATCACCGCGCTGACCCGCCTGCTGATCGGCGACGTCTCGCACCACAAGGCGCCAGACGTAGGGCTGTTGTACCTGTGCGGTGGCATCCTGTTGCTGGCGTTCGCGATCCTGGTGGTGCGCTACGCCTCGTACCGCTACCCCTCGACCAAGGTACTGGATGCCAGCGGCAAGGAAGTGGAGGAGGGCAAGTAGCCCTCAGTTGGCGATGAAATGGCGCGGCTCGTGGCGGGCGTCACGGGTCAGCGCGGCCAGCACCTGAAGGGGGTTCTGGTTGTGCTCGATGGCCAGGCCCAGGCGGATGCTGTCGATCACCCGCTGCAGGCGCACCGGGTCATTGCGCTGGGCCTGGGTGATGAGGCGCTTGGCGACCACGCCAGCGTCGTCGGACAGGGTCAGCATGATGCTGCCGTCGAGGTTTGCAATGCTCAGGTTGACCCGGTATTCGGGGGCGAATGCAGCACTGATTCGTTCGAATGGGTTGTTCATGGTCATGCTTCTGCGGTGAATGAATGCAGAAGTTGACCGGGGAAATTACCTGTTGGTTCAGCGCCATCGATCGATACAAACGAAAACGCCCGGCATCAGGCCGGGCGTCTTGCGTTGCCGATCAGGCGTCTGGGTCACTCAGTTCCAGGGCGCCGCGCTTGCTGCGCAGTTTGCCGTAGAAGTGTTCCAGCGCGTGGTTGAGCTTGGTGGCGGCACCATCGACCGCCTGGTCCAGCGAAGTGGCGGTGTGGGTCACGGAAATCGGTTGATGGCCTTTGGGGCGAGCCTCCATCTGGCAGCGTTTGTCATGCGGTCCGGGCTTGGCGCCGTTCTCGTCGCGCAGGTGAACCTCGATGCGGGTGAGGTCGTCTTCGTAACGTTCCAGCGAGTTCTGCAGTGTGCTGCGGACCCACTGGTCGAGCCGGGCGTTGCCTTCGAAATGGTTGCTGCTGTTGACCTGGATTTGCATGATTCAATCCTTATTCAGCTTGCTCGCATGGAGACGCGCCTAGGCCTCTGAGACCCTTGGTATTTCTGCGTCTCTTGACTCTAAGGTCAGGCAACGGCGAAACGAATTCAAGCCCTTTTTGAAAATAAATTTCTTGTTGCATTCAAGGCAGCAGGCGGCTCATCGCGTGGCCTTTGCTTATGAGAATTGAAATCATTATTATTGCAGCCCCGAAAACGCCCGGACCATCGCCATGACGCGCAAAACCGCCGGTCTCTCGCTCAGCTATCGCCTGGCCGTGACGTCACGCAGCCTTGCCGCGCTGCTGGGTGGCTACCTGCTGGCGTCCGTGGCCAGCGTCTGCATTTCCCTGGTAGCGCCGCTGCCACGGGTCGATGCCACGCTCACCGGCCTGCTGCTGTCATTCGTTTTCTACCTGCTGGCGTTCATCTGGTGCTTTGCCTGCCGCAGCGCTTTGCGCGCCTGGCTGGGCGTACTGGCGCCAAGCGTGCTGCTGGGGGTGATCAGCGGGTTGGCTTACTGGATGAAAACCCCATGAAAGAAGGCTTCCGCCAGGCCATGGCCTGGCTGCACACCTGGACCGGCCTGATCTTCGGCTGGCTTTTGTTCGCCATCTTCCTCACTGGCACGCTGTCGTATTTCAAGGAAGAAATCACGCACTGGACGCAACCAGAAGTACGAAGCCATGCGCTGGACCCGAGCCATAGCCTGGAGGTGGCCCAGCGTTATCTGCAGGACAATGCAGGGCATTCGGGCACCTGGCTGATTCGTATGCCCAACGCACGCGAGGCCGCCTTGAACGTGGGTTATCGCGACCCAAATGGCGGGCCACGCGGTTTCGTCACCAAGACCCTTGATACCCAGACCGGGCAGCCGGTGGCGGCACGCGACAGTCGCGGTGGCGAGTTCTTCTACCGCTTCCACTTCCAGTTGCAGATGCCACACCCTTTCGGCCGATGGCTATCGACGTTGTGCGCCTTCATCATGCTGTTGGGGCTGGTCACCGGCATCATCACCCATAAGAAAATCTTCAAGGAGTTCTTCACTTTCCGCCCAGGCAAGGGCCAGCGCTCCTGGCTGGACGGGCACAACGCCATTGGCGTGCTGGTGCTGCCCTTCCACCTGATGATCAGCTACAGCAGCCTGGTGTTGTTCATGTACATGGTGATGCCGGCTGGCATCATGGCCAGCTACGGCAATGACACCGGCAAGTACTTCAACGAACTGTTCGGCCGTAACAATGCGCCCAAGGCGGCCCATGTGGCCGCGCCGCTGGTACCGTTGCCGAGCCTCTATGCCAAGGTGCAGGACCTGCAACCGGGCGCGCGTATCGGCCGTATCCAGGTGGAAAATGCCGGCGACAGCAATGCCCGCGTTACCTTCACGCAATCGGCTGCCGACCACGTGGCTTACCGGCGTAGCGCCAACTGGACCTTCGATGGCGTCAGCGGTGTGCTGTTGAGCCAGGGCAAACCGGAGAGTGGGGCAATGATGACCGCCTTCAGCTTTGCCGGCCTGCACATGGGCAATTTCGCCGGGCCCTGGCTGCGCTGGCTGTACTTCTTCTTTGGCGTGGCCGGTACTGCGGTGATTGGCACCGGCCTGGTGATGTGGCTGGGCAAGCGCCAGCTCAAGCATGCCAGGAGCGAACGCCTGCCGGGTGAACTACGCCTGGTCGAGGTGCTCAATATCGCCAGCATGAGCGGCCTGTTGCTGGCCGTGGCGGGCTTCTTCTGGGCCAACCGCCTGATCCCGATGGGTGTCGAAGGCCGGGCCGACTGGGAGGTCAACGCCTTCTTCACCGCCTGGGGCCTGTCACTGGTGCACGCTGTGCTGCGTAGTGGGCGGCGGGCATGGGGCGAGCAACTGGCACTGGGCGCGCTGGCCTTCGCCTTGCTGCCGCTGCTTAACGGCCTGACCACCGGCCAGGGCCTGAACCATTCGCTACCTGCGGGTGACTGGGTCATGGCTGGTTTCGACCTGACAGCGCTGGGCACCGGCCTGTTCCTGGCCTGGATGGCCGGCAAGATGTTACACAGCCCGAAGGCTGTGGCCATGCGGGCCCCTCGTGCGGCAAGGAAGCCAAGCACTGAGACGGCGGAGGCGAGCTGATGCTGGGTAATGCACTGATCGCTTACGCCGGCTTCGTTGCCCTGTGCCTGGCCATGGAGAAGCACTTCGTCGACCTGCTCGGGCGCAAGCCGCGCCCCGGGCCGTTGCGCCTGTTGCGCAGTGCCGGTTGGCTGTTGCTGGTGCTGTCGCTGGTGCTCAGCGTGCACCTGCGGGGCTGGGCCCATGGCTTGGTGGAGTGGACCGCAGTGATGATGGCCGGGGTGACCCTGTGGGTGTTCGGCCTGCCATACCAGCCCCGCCTGTTGCTGGGCCTGGCCGCCGCCAGCGTGGTGCTGGGGCCGTTGCTGGCCGTGTTCGCCGAGTGACCAGGTGAGCGAACCGGGCGACATGATCGAGGCGGATGCCGAAAGCGGCGGCGGACGTGCGCGTTTCGTCCAGGTGTTCCAGGCCCAGCGGGCACGCATGGAAGCCCTGGTGAGCCGCCGGGTCGGCTGCCGGGCGACGGCATCGGACCTGGTCCAGGAGCTGTTCCTGCGCTTCTGGCGTCGCCCTGAGGTCAAGGTCGAGGCGCTGGATACCTACTTGCTGCGTTGCGCCGGGAACCTCGCCATCGACCACCTGCGCAGCGAAGGCAGCCGCGAGCGCGCAGCCGAAGCTGTGTTGCCGCTGGATGAAGCGGCCATGGCCCAGGCCCCGGAACAGGCCGTGGAGGTCGATCACGACTTGCAGCGCATCGACGCTGCCTTGCGCGCCTTGCCCGAGCGCACCCGGCAGATCTTCCTGCTCAACCGTATCCACGGCTGCAAGTACGGCGAGATCGCCAAGGCCATGCAACTGTCCCAGAGTGCGGTGGAAAAGCATATGATGCGCGCCCTCGAAGCGTGCAAGGCGAGTGTTGCCGAGCCCGCGTCCACCCCACGCCGGCCAGGGAGTGCCCGTCGATGAGCCGTTTACCGCCGATCACCGAGGCGCAGTCCCGTGCTGCACTTCAATGGCTCAGCCGCATCAACGAGCAGCCTGCGCAAGCCGAGGGCGCGGCGTTCAAGCGCTGGCTGCTGGCCGAACCTGGGCACCGTGAGGCCTACGCCCAGGCCCAGGCGCTGTGGCAGAACAGCGCCGCCCCGGCGGCGCGCCTGGCCGCTGAAGAACAGGCAAGCCTGCAACGTTACCTGGATGCGATGGCCAGGCCACCGACCAGGCACCCCTGGCGGCAGCGGGTCGCGGCGCTGGCGGTGGCTGCGTGCCTGGTACTGGCCGTGGGCGTTGCCGGTGGTTGGCACCCGGCCCTGTGGCTGCAGGACCTGCAGGCCGACTACAGCAGTGCTGGTCAAGTTCGCCAGGTGACCTTGGCCGACCAGTCGCAGGTGACGCTGGATGCGGGGAGCGCGATTGCAGTCGATTTTGTGCAGGGCGAGCGCCGCGTGCGGTTGTTGCATGGCGCGGCGTTTTTCCAGGTCACGCATACCGGCACGCCGTTCGTAGTGGAAGCTGCCGGTGGCGAGGTGCGCGTGCTTGGCACCCAGTTCGAAGTGCGCGAGCAGGTCGAGGGGGCCCAGGTCACTGTGAGCAGCGGGCGGGTGGCGGTGAGCCCGGCGCCGGGTGCAGCAGCGCGTGAACTGACGGCCAACCAGCAGGTGGCCTATGCTGCCGGCCAAGTCGGCGACACCCTGGCGGTGGATAGTGACAACCGCCTGGCCTGGCGCCAGGGCTGGCTGAATTACTACCAGGTGCCGCTGGCGCAGGTGGTCGAAGACTTGGGGCGCTACTACCCGGGGCGCATCCTGTTGCTCGAGGATGAGTTGGGGCAGCGCAAGGTCAGTGGCAGTTTCCCCGTGGCCGAGCCGTTGCTGGCGCTGGATTCGCTGGGCAAGGTGATGGGTTTTTCGCGGCAGACTGTGCTGGGGCGGTTGACCCTGATCCGGTAGTCGCCTGTGCGGGCCTCTTCGCGGGTGAACCCGCTCCCACAGGAAGGGCGCAAGTTTCAAATCCTGTGCAGTACCTGTGGGAGCGGGTTCACCCGCGAAGAGGCCCGCACAGGCAAAAATATTTTCAGATAGCGGGTGAGGTAACAGGACGTGGCATCCGTGTAATGAGTGGAAGTGCGATTCATTCGCAGTCATATCCCTCTCACAGGTCAGCGTCCATGAAGTTCACCCCGCGTTGCGTCCCTCTCTGGCTCGGCCTTTCCGCGCTCCCGGCATTCGCTGTCGCCCCCCTGGCCTGTGCCGCCGAGCAGCAGCAGGCGTATACCTTCGCCCAGCCGGCGCAACCCCTTGCCCAGGCACTCAGCGCCTTCAGCCGCACCACCGGCCAGAGCGTGGTCTACACCCTGGAACTGCCAGGTGTGCAGGCGCCGGCATTGAACGGCAGGTTCAGCGCCGAACAGGCCCTGCAACAGCTGCTGGGTACTACCGGGCTGGCCTGGCGCCGCGTCGATTCGCGCACGCTCACCCTCGAAGCGGTGGACACTTCCGGCGCCCTCAACCTGCAGGCCATCACCGTGACCTCGCAACTGGACGACTACAGCT
Organism: Pseudomonas sp. M2(2023); assembly: GCF_030263955.1. NCBI lineage: Bacteria > Pseudomonadati > Pseudomonadota > Gammaproteobacteria > Pseudomonadales > Pseudomonadaceae > Pseudomonas > Pseudomonas sp. M2(2023). The sequence continues at coordinate 4,709,506 of NZ_CP127114.1, read as the reverse complement.
ATCAGCCCCCCGCTACCGCCTCGATCATGCGCGGGCAGGGCCCGAGCCAGGACATCCCCCAGGCCATCAATGTGGTACCGGTCCAGGTCATCCGTGACCAGGCCCCACGCAACCTTGATGACGCTCTGGCCAATGTCAGCGGCATCACCCAGGGCAACAATTTCGGTGGTACCTCCGATACCGTGATGAAGCGCGGCTTCGGCGACAACCGCGACGGCTCGATCATGCGCGATGGCATGCCCATCGTGCAGGGCCGCAGCCTCAACGCCAGCACCGAGCGGGTCGAAGTGCTCAAGGGCCCGGTCTCGCTGCTGTACGGCATCCAGGACCCGGGCGGGGTGATCAACGTGGTCAGCAAGCGCCCGCAACTCGAGCAGTACAACGCCCTGACCGTGCGCGGTTCTACCTACGGCAGCGGCAAGAACGGCAGCGGTGGCGGGTTCGACAGTACCGGCGCACTGGGCGACAGCAACTTCGCCTATCGGCTGATCGTCGACCACGAAGATGAGGACTACTGGCGCAACTACGGCGTGCACCGCGAATCGCTGGTAGCGCCGTCGCTGGCCTGGCTGGGCGAAGACACCCAGGTGGTGCTGGCCTACGAGCATCGCGAGTTTCTCTACCCCTTCGACCGTGGCACGGCGTTCGGCAACAACGGCCACCCGCTGGACATCCCAGCCACGCGGCGCCTGGACGAGCCCTTCAACGACATGGAAGGGCGCTCCGACCTTTACCGTCTGGAAGTCGACCACCAGCTGGCCGATGACTGGAAGCTGCACTTCGGCTACAGCTTCAACCGCGAAACCTATGATGCCAGCCAGGTGCGGGTGACCGGCGTGAATGAAAATAGCGGCACGCTGTCGCGCAGCATCGACGGCACCCACAACGCCATGAGCCGTGACCAGTTCGCCACCTTGAGCCTGGCCGGTAATGTGCAACTGGCCGGGATGCAGAACGACCTGCTGTTCGGCATTGATCACGAGGACCGCAAGATTTTCCGCGGTGACATGATCCGGCAGACCGCCCAATCCACCTTCAGCTATATGAACCCGGTCTACGGGCAGGAAGTGGAGGGCACCACTGTCAAAGCCAGTGACAGCGACCAGACCGACAAGCTGCGCACCGACGCGTTGTTCGTGCAGGACGCGCTGCACCTGGATGATCACTGGATCCTGGTGGCTGGTGCGCGCTTCCAGCAGTTCGACCAGTACGCTGGCCGTGGCCGCCCTTTCAAGGCCAACACCGACATCAATGGCCAGGCGTGGGTGCCGCATGCAGGTATCGTCTACAAGGTCGATGACCAACTGTCGTTTTATGGCAGCTATAGCGAGTCGTTCAAGCCCAACTCGACTATCGCGCCGCTGGTCGGCAATGTAGTGCTCGACTCGTCGGTGGCGCCGGAGGAGGGCAAATCGTGGGAACTGGGCGCCAAGCTCGACATGCCGGGCCGCCTGACAGGCACTCTGGCGTTGTTCGATATCACCAAGCGCAACGTACTGGTTTCCAACTTTGATACCAGTACTCGTGAAACGGTGTACAGCAATGCCGGGGAGGTCGGTTCACGGGGCGTTGAGCTGGACCTGACTGGCCAGCTGAGTGAGCGATGGAGCCTGATTGGCAGCTATGCCTACACCGATGCCAAGGTGACCAAGGACCCGGCCCTGCAGGGCAACCGCCTGCAGAACGTGGCCCGGCACAGTGGTTCGCTGTCGGCGGTGTATGACTATGGCAGCCTGTTCGGTGGCGACCGCTTGCGTCTCGGTGCCGGTGCAAGGTATGTCGGCGAGCGCGCGGGTAACTCGACCAACACCTTCGACCTGCCGTCCTATACCGTGGCCGATGCCTTTGCCAGCTACGAGACCAGGCTCGACGAGCACAAGGTGCTGCTGCAGCTGAACGTGAAGAACCTGTTCGACAAGGTTTACTACAGCTCGGCGGTGAACCAGTACTTTGTGGCCATTGGTGATGCGCGGCAGGTGAGCTTGTCCAGTACCTTCGAGTTCTAGGCCAGCCTGAACCGGCCTCTTCGCGGCTAAAGCCGCTCCCACAGGTACTGCACTGCCCTTGAGGGTGGCGCGATCCCTGTGGGAGCGGCTTTAGCCGCGAATGGCCGTACGGTATTCGCCTGGCGTTGCACCGACCGCCTGGCGGAACCGGTTGCTGAAATGGCTGGCACTGGCAAACCCGCACAACAGGGCAATCTCCCCCAGCGGCATCACCCCCAGCCGCAACAGCTGGCAGGCCCGATGCAGCCGTCGAGCCAGCAGGTACTGGTGCGGCGGCAGCCCGAAACTGGCGCGGAACATACGGGCAAAGTGGTATTCGGACAGGTTGCAGCGCAAGGCCAGTTCACCCAGGGTAATGGGCTGGTCCAGGTGCGCTTCGATGTAGTCGACCAGTTGCCGGCGCAGGCTCGGTGCCAGCCCGCCTTTCAGGCGCAGGCCCTGGCGCAGCCCGACCTGGTTGAGCAGCGCATGGTCGACGATCTCGTGCGCCAGGCTGCTGGCCAGCAGGCGTTCGCCAGGTTCATCCCAGTCCAGGGTTATCAGCTGGCGAAAGCGCTTGGCTTGCTGCGGGTCGTCGAGAAAGGTCGCTTCCTGCAGTTGCAGCTCACGGGGTTCACGATCGAGCAGGCGCACGCAGCCCAGGGCGAACTGCGTTTCGCTGACATACAGGTGCGCCAGGCGTATCGCACCATTGACCACCCAGTTCGATTCCTGTCCGGCTGGCATCACGCACAGCTTGTCGGGCGCCCCTTTGTCGCCGGGGCGCTGGCGGCGAAAGGTGCCAGTGCCGTCGGCGATGTAGCACGACAGGGTGTGATGGCTCGGTGCCTGGTAGTCGCGGGCATCGTCGCGGTTGCTCCACAACGCCGCCGCCAGCCCGTCGCCCAGGTGCGCGCTCAGCTCCAGCCGGGCGTGGGGCGAGGCGTGCATGGCGTTGAACACTTGCAGCTGGGTGAGTGGCGTCATGGGCGGTTCCTCTTGCCTGCCATCCTACTGCGCCTTGGGCAGGCTTACAGCAACCCGCGGGACAAATGCGCAAGTTTGTGCAAGCGCGTGGGTGTTCGACAGGAGAACACTGAAATGCCTCGGCGAGGGCTGCGCCCTCGATTCGCGGGTGAGCCCGCTCCTACAGGGACCGCGCCAGCCTCGAGAGCAGCGCGGTCCTTGTGGGAGCGGCTTTGGCCGCGAAGCGCCGGGCACCGATCTTGAAAGGCCCAAGGAACCGTCGCCATGAACCTGTCACTCTACCTGCTAACCGTCCTGATCTGGGGCACCACCTGGATCGCCCTGAAACTCCAACTGGGTGTGGTCGCCATTCCGGTCTCGATCGTCTACCGCTTCGCCCTGGCCGGGCTGATCCTGTTCGCCTTCCTGCTGCTCACCCGCCGCCTGCAGCCAATGAACCGGCGTGGCCACCAGATCTGCCTGGCCCAGGGCTTGTGCCTGTTCTGTGTCAACTTCATCTGCTTCCTCAGCGCCAGCCAGTGGATTGCCAGCGGCCTGATCGCCGTGGTGTTCTCCACCGCCACCCTGTGGAACGCACTCAACGCGCGGATCTTCTTCGGCCAGAAGATCGCCAGCAACGTGCTCGGCGGCGGCGCCTTGGGGCTACTTGGCCTGGGGCTGCTGTTCTGGCCCGAGCTGTCCCACCACGCGGCCAGCCGCGAAACCCTGTACGGCCTTGGCCTGGCCCTGCTCGGCACGCTGTGCTTCTCGGCCGGCAACATGCTGTCGAGCATGCAGCAGAAGGCCGGGCTCAAACCCATGACCACCAATGCCTGGGGCATGGTCTACGGGGCGGTGATGCTGGCGGTGTTCTGCGTGGTCAGCGGTGTGCCATTCAGCATGGAGTGGAACGTGCGGTACATAGGCTCGTTGCTGTACCTGGTGGTGCCGGGCTCGGTGATCGCCTTTACCGCCTACCTGACCCTGGTCGGGCGCATGGGGCCGGAGCGGGCAGCGTACTGCACGGTGCTGTTCCCGTTGGTGGCGCTGAATGTGTCGGCGGTGGCCGAGGGGTATCAGTGGACAGCGCCGGCCTTGTTGGGGCTGGTGGCGGTGATGGCGGGGAATGTGCTGGTGTTTCGCAAGCCGAAGGGCCGGGTCATTGAGGCAGCTGCGGTAGCGAAGTGAAGCGTACATAGTCTGCATCGGCCCCCTCTTGAGCTTGTCGAGAAGAGCCCGGTGCAGGAGGTTCCAATAGAAGATCGTTCCAGATCCTGCGACTTCGTGCCATCAACGCTGGCAGCCAGAATATCTAGTCAGCTTCAACGGTGATTAGTGAATACCCCCAAAAGTCATCATTACTCTTGTCGTTGGCAAGAATGACTGTAGTTAAAGGGTTGTCGCCAGAGCTATAGTACTCGCCATTTTTTGGGTCCACGCGACCGTTACCGGTCAATGTATACCACTCCGTACTTTCCAGAGGGATTTCTACCCATCCTTCCAATTTTCTGTTTCTGTAAAGTCGCAGCAGTTTCTGATTGTTGGAGGCTTCTAGTTCAATCTTGTACGAATCCGAAGTGAGATTGGTTGTTAGTATGGTCGCACTGTAGTACTTCCCATCTTTGAAAGCTGTCACGATGTCCTTTTTGAAATGCGAAAGGATATCGTCAGAGTCTCCGGGAATTATTTCATCTGGGGAAGTATAAATAGCATTTGCTCCCTCCTCTTTTAGTGTTCCCAGTTTTTCTCCTTCTAGCTCCCAGCGCAAGGGGGTATTCAAGGATGACTTAAGTGTGAAGCTTTGTCTCAGAGGGAGAATTAGAAAATTTGGCTTGATAGTGTCGATGGTGATTTTCATCATGCGCCTCCATGTTTTGAGGCGTTATTGTTCTATCGGTCCGCTAAAAAATGAAACTGGCAATTTTATCAGTTGCAAAGCGGCTTCAGATGCTTTTCTGCCGCTGATAGAGGGGCAATTTTTGACTTTGAGCTTTGTTCGCGGCGCTTACTGTGTTTAGACAGGTCGCGCCGTAAAGGTTACATGGCACTTTTGAAAAGAAGTGAATCTGAAGCTGTCAATTCCTCCACACCTGCGGGTTCACCAGGTCCCGCGGCCGCTCACCCAGCAGCGCCGCGCGCAGGTTGTCGATTGCCCGGTTGGCCATGGCCTCGCGGGTTTCGGCAGTGGCCGAGCCAATGTGCGGCAAGGTCAGGGCATTGGGCAGCTTGAACAGCGGCGAATCGCTCAGCGGTTCTTTTTCGTACACATCCAGGCCCGCACCGCGAATGGTGCCGTTCTGCAGTGCCTCGATCAGCGCCGCCTCGTCCACCACCGGCCCGCGGGCGATGTTGATCAGGAACGCGCTCGGCTTCATCAGTTGCAACTCACGCGCACCGATCAGCTTGCGGGTGGCATCGGACAACGGCACAACGATGCAGACGAAGTCGGCCTCGGCCAGCAGTTGCTCCAGGCTGCGGAACTGTGCGCCCAGCTCTTGCTCCAGTGCGGTCTTGCGACTGTTGCCGGAATAGATCACCGGCATGTTGAAACCGAACCGGCCGCGACGGGCAATGGCGGCACCGATGTTGCCCATGCCGACGATGCCCAAGGTCTTGCCGTGCACATCGCTGCCGAAGTGGGCCGGGCCTACGGTAGCTTGCCAGTTGCCGGCCTTGGTCCAGGCATCCAGCTCGGCGGTGCGGCGGGCGCAGCCCATGATCAGCGAAAAGCCCAGGTCGGCGGTGCTTTCGGTCAGCACGTCGGGGGTGTTGGTCAGGGCGATGCCGCGTTCGTTGAAGTAGTCCAGGTCGTAGTTGTCGTAGCCGACCGACACGCTGGATACCACCTCCAGCCTGGTCGCCCCTTCGAGTTGCGCCCGGCCGAGCTTGCGGCCAACGCCGATCAGGCCATGGGCCTCGGGCAGGGCTTCGTTGAACTGGGCATTGATGTCGCCGAGCTTGGGGTTCGGCACGATCACGTTGAAGTCTTGCTGCAGGCGTTCGGCCATGGCCGGGGTGATACGGCTGAAGGCCAGGACGGTCTTTTTCATCGGGCAACTTCTCTGCAAGGCGTGGGACGGTGGGGGCTTCTTCGCGGGCACGCCCGCTCCCACAGGTACCGCACAGATTGAAGGCCTGTGCATTACCTGTGGGAGCGGGCGTGCCCGCGAATGGCCTGACAATGGTTAGCAACCTACCATTGTCCGCCCCCGCAATGCAGCAGCTTTTTAGTTGGCAATCATCACCTGATGGGTTTTCAGGTCTGCCTCATGGGCTGCCAGAATCTCCGGCAGCGAGTTGCGCAGGTACTCGACCCAGGTCTTGATCTTGGCATCCAGGTACTGCCGCGACGGGTAGATGGCGTACAGGTTCAGCTCCTGCAGCCGGTACTCGGGCAGCACCCGTACCAGGCTGCCATCGCGCAGGCCGTCGATGGCCGAATAGATTGGCAGCACGCCCACGCCCATGCCGCTGCGGATGGCGGTCTTCATGGCATCGGCAGTATTGACCATGAACGGCGAGCTGGTGATGTTGACCATTTCCTGGCCTTCCGGCCCGTCGAACAGCCATTTTTCCAACGGGATCACCGGGCTGACCATGCGCAGGCAGGCGTGCTTGAGCAGGTCGGCAGGCTTGTGCGCCACGCCGTGGCGGGCGATGTAGGCGGGCGAGGCGCAGACGATGCTGTAGGTGATGCCCAGGCGCTGGGACACGAACCCCGAGTCGGGCAGTTCGGTGGCCAGCACGATGGACACGTCATAGCCCTCGTCGAGCAGGTCAGGCACGCGGTTGGCCATGGTCAGGTCGAAGGTCACGTCCGGGTGCGATTCGCGGTAGCGGGCGATGGCGTCGACCACGAAGTGCTGACCGACCCCGGTCATCGAGTGCACCTTCAACTGCCCGGCCGGGCGGGCATGGGCGTCGCTGGCCTCGGCTTCGGCTTCTTCGACATAGGTAAGAATCTGTTCGCAACGCATCAGGTAGCGCTTGCCGGCTTCGGTCAGCGCAATGCGGCGGGTGGTGCGGTTGAGCAGCCTTGTTTGCAGATGGGCTTCCAGGTTGGAGACCGCCCGCGACACGTTCGCGGTGGTCGTATCCAGTTGCCCGGCGGCAGCGGTAAAGCTGCCGAGTTGGGCTACGCAACTGAAAGCACGCATGTTTTGCAGGGTGTCCATGGGTCACTCTCGATGTAGAGGACAAAATTGTGTCACGAAGTAACGTAAAAGAGATGAAAAGTTGCCTTCGACCAAAGGCGGATTATCGCTGTTTTGGTAACAAAGATTCGCAGGAATCCACGCTTATCGCCAGTGCTGCCGCCCCCTAGAATTGCCCGGCCCCTTCACCTCTTCCTCGGGAAATCGCAGCTGTGCCGCGTCGCATCATCAGAACGCTCAATGCGTTCAGTGCCTGTGCCCTTGCCCTCACCTTGAGCGGCTGTATCGGAACCTGGGGCATTGCCCCGCAAAGCAAGACGCTGCAAGCCAATACCCTGACCACCGACGCGGCCATACGCGAAGCCGCGACCGACGCCCACTGGCCCGACCAGCAGTGGTGGCACGCCTATGGCGACCCACAACTGGACCGCTGGGTTGCCCTGGCCGTGGCCGGCAGCCCGAGCCTGGCCATGGCTGCGGCGCGGGTGCGCGAAGCCAAGGCCATGGCCGGCGTGGTCGAGTCGGCGGAAAAACTCCAGGGCAACGGCCAGGCCACGCTCAAGCGCCACAACTGGCCTGAAGACCAGTTCTATGGCCCGGGCGCGCTGTCCGGCGCCAATACCTGGGACAACAACGCCGCCATTGGCTTCAGCTATGCGCTCGACCTGTGGGGCCGCGAACGCAACGCCAGCGAGCAGGCCGTGGACCAGGCGCACATGAGCGTGGCCGAAGCCCGCCAGGCGCAGCTGGAGCTGCAGAACAACGTGGTGCGCGCCTACATCCAGCTGAGCCTGCACTTCGCCCAGCGCGATATCGTCAAGGCCGAGCTGGAACAGCAGGAGCAGATCCTGGCCCTGGCCAAGCGCCGCCTGGATGCCGGCATCGGCACTCACTTCGAAGTCAGCCAGGCCGAAGCACCGTTGCCGGAAACCCACCGCCAGCTCGACAGCCTGGACGAAGAAATTGCCCTGGCCCGCAACCAGCTGGCCGCCCTGGCCGGCAAGGGCCCGGGGGAGGGCGCGCAGTTGCAGCGCCCGAGCCTGGCCCTGGCCGCGCCGCTGAGGCTGCCGTCGAACCTGCCGGCCGAACTGGTCGGCCAGCGCCCCGACGTGGTCGCCAGCCGTTGGCAGGTAGCCGCCCAGGCGCGGGGCATCGATGTCGCTCACGCCGGCTTCTTCCCCAACGTCGACCTGGTCGGCAGCCTTGGCTTCATGGCAACCGGTGGTGGCCCGCTGGAATTCCTCACCGGGCGCAAGTTCAACTACAACGTTGGCCCGGCCATCAGCTTGCCGATCTTCGACGGTGGCCGCCTGCGCTCGCAGCTGGGCGTGGCCTCGGCGGGCTATGACGTGGCCGTGGCGCGCTACAACCAGACCGTGGTCGGTGCGCTGAAGAACATCTCCGACCAGCTGATTCGCCGTGAGTCGATGAAAGAGCAGTCGCACTTCGCCGCCGAGTCGGTAGCGGCCGCGCAGAAAACCTACGACATTGCCATGGTCGCCTTCCAGCGTGGCCTTACCGACTACCTCAACGTGCTCAACGCCCAGACCTTGCTGTTCCGCCAGCAGCAGGTGCAACAGCAGGTGCAGGCTGCCCGCCTGATTGCCCATGCCGAGCTGGTCACCGCCCTGGGCGGTGGCTTGCAGGCTGGTCAGGATGTGCCGAAAGAGGAGCGCCAGGCCGCACCGAAAACCCCGGCCACCCTGGCCATTCTCGACAAGAAGCCGGATAACGCCGAATGAGCACTTCCAGTTTGCCCGTGCGCTGGCTGCAGAGCCTGGAATGGCGCCGGGGCTTCTTTGCCTGGGCGCGCACCGACGGGGTGACCTGGGTGTACATCTTCAAGGTGCTGGCCGCTGCGTTCATCACCCTGTGGCTGGCCATGCGCCTGGAGCTGCCGCAACCGCGCACGGCGATGATCACCGTGTTCATCGTCATGCAGCCGCAAAGCGGGCATGTGTTCGCCAAGAGCTTCTACCGGGTGCTCGGCACCCTGGCCGGCTCGGCGATGATGGTGGCGCTGATCGCCATATTCCCGCAGAACACCGAGCTGTTCCTGCCCAGCCTGGCCCTGTGGGTAGGCCTGTGTTCGGCCGGTGCCATGCGCTACCGCACCTTCCGCGCTTATGGCTTCGTGCTGGCCGGCTACACCGCGGCGATGATCGGCCTGCCGGTGCTTGAGCACCCTGACCAGGCTTTCATGGCGGCGGTATGGCGGGTGCTGGAAATCGCCCTGGGCATTCTGGTGTCGACCTTCGTCAGCGCCGCGATCCTGCCGCAGTCGGCCAGTGCCGCCATGCGCAACGCCCTGTACCAGCGCTTTGGCGTGTTCGCCGGGGTGGTGGTCGAGGCCCTGCGCGGCGAAAGCCAGCGGGACCGCTTCGAGAGCAGCAACGTGCGCTTCGTCGCTGAAGCAGTGGGCCTCGAGAGCCTGCGCAACGTCACCGCCTTCGAAGACCCGCACATGCGCCGGCGCTCTGGTCGCCTGGTGCGCATGAACAGCGAGTTCATGGCCATCACCACGCGCTTCAATGCCCTGCACCGTTTGCTGGAACGCCTTCGCGCCCGCGGCCCGCTGCAGATCGTCGGCGCCATCGAGCCAGGCCTGAACACCCTGGTGGAGCTGTTGCAGCCTTACGTGGGCCGGGCGCTGACCGACGCCGATGCGCTGCGCCTGACCCTGGAGCTGGCCGCCTACAAGGAAGGCTTGCAGGCACAGGTGCGCGGCTTGCGCGCCGAGTACCTGGCAACCGAGCCGAGCGAGTCCGACCTGCTCGACTTCCATACTGCCTTCGAGCTGCTCTACCGCTTCGTCGACGAGATGTACAGTTATGCCGAAACCCATGCCTCGCTGGCAGCGCACCGGCACGAACGCGAGCAGTGGGATGAGCCCTACGTGGCGCAGACCAGCTGGCTGGTATCGTTGGCCGCCGGTGTGCGCGCCTCGGCGGTGCTGTTGTTGCTGGGCAGCTACTGGCTGCTCAGCGACTGGCCCAGCGGCGCCATGATGACCCTGATCGCCTCCGTCACCGTGGGCCTGTCTGCGGCCTCGCCGAACCCCAAGCGCATGTCGTTCCAGATGGCCTGCGGCACGGCGATTGGTGCCTTCGTCGGCTTCTTCGAAACCTTCTTTGTGTTCCCCTGGATCGACGGTTTCCCGCTGCTGTGCATGGTCCTGGCACCGGTGTTCGTACTGGGCGCGTTCCTCTCGTCACGGCCGGCCTATGCCGGCTACGGCATCGGCCTGCTGGTGTTCTTCGCCATCGGCTCGGTGCCGAACAACCTCACCGTGTATGACCCGTACACCTTCATCAACGACTACATCGGCATGGTCATCGGCATGTTCGTCTGTGCCGCTGCCGGGGCGATCATCCTGCCGCCCAACAGCCGCTGGCTGTGGAGCCGCCTGGAGCAGGAACTGCGCGAGCAGGTGCTGTTCGCCATCAGCGGGCGCCTGCGCGGCCTGGGTTCAGCCTTCGAAAGCCGCACCCGTGACCTGCTGCACCAGGCCTATGGCCTGGCAGCCGGCAAGCCGCAGGTACAGAGCCAGTTGATGGGCTGGATGTTCACCGTGCTGGAAATCGGCCATGCCATCATCGAGCTGCGCAAGGAGCAGGCCCGCGCACCGGTGCACCCGGCCTACGCCGAGTCGCAGCCCTGGCGCCAGGCGATCCGCGTGATGGGCCGTGCCCTGGCCCGGTTGTTCCTTCAGCCCAGCGCCAGCAACCACGAACGCGCGCTGGTGGCAGTGGACCACGCCATCGCCCGCGTGCAGGCCACCGACGAGCCCTTCGCCCGCCACTTCGACACTTCGGTGCTGCGCCGCGCGCAAAGCTACCTGCACTTCATCCGATCTACCCTGCTCGACCCACAGTCGCCGTTGGCACCGGCGAAAGGACTGCACGATGCTCCGTGAAACCATGCCCCGTGAAATCGCCTTCCATGGCGTGTACATGCCCACCATGACCTTGATGTTCCTGTTCGCCCTGGGCCTGGCCTGGGGGCTGGACCGGTACATTGCCAGCCATGATGGCTACCGCTTCTTCTGGCACCCGGCGCTGCTGCGCCTGAGCCTGTTCGTCTGCCTATTCGGCGCCCTGGCGCTGTCGCTCTACTGGTGAGAATCCTTCGATGAAAAAGTTCTTCAGCCTGATCGCCACCCTGTTGGTGCTTGCCGCTGCCGTGGTGATCGGTCGCCAGTTGTGGCTGCACTACATGACCACGCCTTGGACTCGCGACGGCCGTGTGCGTGCCGACATCATCAACGTCGCTGCCGACGTGCCTGGTTATGTGGTGGATGTGCCGGTCAAGGACAACCAGCGGGTGAAGAAGGGCGACCTGCTGATCCAGATCGACCCCGAGCATTACCAATTGGCGGTCGACCAGGCCAAGGCGCAGGTTGCATCGCGCAAGGCCACCTGGGAGATGCGCAAGGTCAACGCCAAGCGCCGTGCCGACATGGACAACCTGGTGATTTCCAAGGAAAACCGCGATGACGCCAGCAACATCGCCAACTCCGCCCAGGCGGACTACCAGCAGGCCCTTGCCGAGCTGGCTGCCGCCGAACTGAACCTCAAGCGCACCCATATCGTGGCCACGGTGGACGGCTACGTGACCAACCTGAATATCCACAAGGGTGACTATGCGCGTACCGGTGAAGCGGTGATGGCGGTGGTCGACGAGAATTCGTTCTGGGTATACGGGTTCTTCGAGGAGACCAAGCTGCCGCATGTGAAGGTGGGTGACCAGGCCGAGCTGCAGATGATGAGCGGCGAGCGCATCAAGGGCCACGTGGAGAGCATCGCCCGCGGCATCTACGACCGCGACAACCCACAAAGCCGCGAGTTGATCGCCGATGTGAACCCGACCTTCAACTGGGTGCGGCTGGCGCAGCGGGTGCCGGTGCGCATTCATATCGATGAAGTGCCGGACGGGTTTTTGCTGGCGGCGGGTACGACTTGTACGGTGGTGGTGAAGCCGAGCGAGGGCTGAGCCGGGGTGAGGTGGTGCAGCTACTGGCCTCTTCGCGGGCTTGCCCGCTCCCACAAGTGGTGCGCTGCTCTTGGGGCTGGCGCAAATCCTGTGGGAGCGGCGCAGTTAGCTTGCTGCCCCCACCAACACTGGTACCCTCACCCGATCAATCACCTTCGCGCTGATCGACGGGTCCAGCATCCGCCCCAGCCGCGACAGGTGGCGGTGGCCCATGATGATCAGTTCACAATCCAGTTCCTGCGCCTTGGCCACGATCGCCTCGACCGGCTGCCCGGCCACCATGCAGCCCCGGCTGGCGAAGCCGGCTTGCTGCAACTCGCGCACCGCCTCGGCCACGGCCTGGTCGGCCTGGTGCTGCTCTTCGCAGGCGGCGGGGTATTCTTCCAGTTCTTCTGCGGTGTAAGGCGCGGGTTGGTCGTGGACGGCGAAGGTAGAGTCGATGGCCAGCAGCACGTGCAGTTCGTGGTCGTCGGGGCGGCAGTAGCGGCGGGCGAGGGTGAGCAGGGCAGTGGATGCAGGGGAGGCGTCGATGGCGATCAGGACGGGGCTGGGCATGTGGAATCCTTGTTTCAGGCTGGCTAAGGGGTTGTCTGTTCTGGCCTCTTCGCGGGTAAACCCGCTCCCACAGGTGCGCCACAGTATTCAAAGCCTGTGCAGTCACTGTGGGAGCGGGTTCACCCGCGAAGAGGCCGAACCTGCCATTCCTCATTCTTGGCTCAATCCACCCTCAGGATAAATGCCCCACCACGCATGAGCGCATTGCGTCTGGTGCAATCCAGCAACCTGCTACCATCGCCATTCCCCACAGCTGTAACGGAAAACGGCCATGCAACTCCCGGACATGAACCTGCTCGTCGCCCTCGATGCCCTGCTCGACGAAGGTAGCGTGGTCGGCGCGGCGCAGCGCATGAACCTCAGCCCGGCGGCGATGAGCCGGACCCTGGGGCGTATCCGCGATGCGTTGGGTGACCCGATCCTGGTGCGCGCCGGTCGCGGCTTGGTGCCGACGCCGCGGGCGCTGGCCCTGCGCGAGCAGGTGGCGGCGTTGGTGGAGCAGGCCGGCGAGGTGTTCCGCAGTGGCGACGAGGTCGACCTGCCCAAGCTTGACCGGGCCTTCAACATCCGCACCAACGACCTGTTCATCGCCCTGTACGGCGCCCAGTTGCTGCGGCGCATGCACGAACAGGCACCGCGCACGGTGCTGCGCTTCGTGCCGGAAAGCCCCGGCGGCGATGACGACAGCGTGCTGCGCGACGGGCGTACCGACCTGATCATCAGCTCGACCGTGGACCTGGGGCCGGAGATCAAGGTACAGAGCCTGTTCCAGACCTACTATGTGGGCCTGGCGCGGCGCGACCACCCGATCTTCGAGCAGCCGATCACGGCGCACAGCTTTGCCAGTTATCCACAGATCAGCGTGTCACGCCGTGGACGGGCCAATGGGCCGATCGATGTGGAACTGGCCAACTTCAAGGTGCAACGGCGGGTGGCGCTGATTACCCCGAGCTTTCACTCGGCGCTGTTCTCGCTGCCGGATTCCGACCTGATCCTGCCGATGCCGGCCAACATCCTCAACAGCGTGCACAAGCTAGGGCTGCCGCTGCGCTCGTTCGAGATCCCGGTGCCGCTAGAGCGGGTCAACGTGCTGCAGGCATGGCACCCACGGTTTCACAATGACCCCGCGCATCGGTGGTTGCGGCAGACCCTGAAGGCTTGCTGCAGTGTCGACCCTTGAGTGATGTTCTGCCTGGGCCGGCCTTTTCGCGGGTGAACCCGCTCCCACAGGTACAACACACCTCTCAAGGCCTGTGATGTCCCTGTGGGAGCGGGTTCACCCGCGAAGCAGGCGACTGGGTTTTGAAGTGGATTGCGCCTGACGCAACATAAACCTATCGATAAGTCAGTTTTCGTCAGCATTCGACCTTCTTAGACTTGCTCCAGTCGCAAATTTGTTGCTGGAGATGTCTGCCCATGAGTTCCCTGCCCGCCCCGTCTGCCGCGATTGCCGCCGCCCCCGCGCCGGCCGCGCCTGCGCAGACTGCGTTCGGCCTGCAGGTAGTGGTCGGGCTGTTCGGTGTGCTGCTGGCCGTGTTGTGCGCGGGCCTCAACGAGTCGGTGACCAAGATCTCCCTGGCCGATATCCGTGGGGCCATGGGCATCGGTGCCGACGAAGGCGCCTGGCTGCTGGCGGTCTACAGCGCCGCCTCGGTTTCGGCCATGGCCTTCGCGCCATGGCTGGCCACCACGTTCTCGCTGCGGCGCTTCACCATGAGCGCGATCGGTCTGTTCGCCGTGCTCGGCCTGCTGCAACCGTTCGCCCCCAACCTGCACAGCCTGATGCTGCTGCGTGTGCTCCAGGGCTTCGCCTCTGGTGCCTTGCCGCCGATGTTGATGAGCGTGGCCCTGCGCTTCCTGCCACCGGGCATCAAGGTCTATGGCCTGGCCTGCTATGCCCTCACCGCCACCTTCGGCCCCAACCTCGGCACGCCGCTGGCAGGGCTGTGGACTGAATACGTCGGTTGGCAGTGGGCGTTCTGGCAGATCATCCTGCCCTCGGCGCTGGCCATGTTCTGCGTCGGTTGGGGCCTGCCGCAGGACCCGCTGCGCCTGGAGCGCTTCAAGCAGTTCGACTGGCGCGGCGTGCTGCTCGGCCTGCCCGCCATCAGCTGCATCGTGCTGGGCCTGTCGCTGGGTGACCGCTGGGGCTGGTTCGATTCGCCGCTGATCTGCTGGCTGCTCGGCGGTGGCCTGCTGTTGCTGGTGCTGTTCATGTACAACGAATGGTCCGAGCCGTTGCCATTCTTCCAGTTGCGCATGCTGTCGCGGCGCAACCTGAGTTTCGCTCTGGTGACCCTGGCCGGTGTGCTGATCGTGCTCTCGGGCGTCGGCAGCATTCCGTCGGCCTATCTGGCGCAGATTCAGGGCTACCGCCCGGCGCAGACCAGCCCGCTGATGATGCTGGTGGCCATGCCGCAGCTGGTCGCCCTGCCGTTGACGGCGGCGCTGTGCAATATCCGCGCAGTGGACTGCCGCTGGGTGCTGGGGATCGGCCTGGCGATGCTGGCGGTGTCCTGTGTCGGCAGCAGCCTGCTGACCAGCGAGTGGATCCGTGGCGATTTCTACCCGTTCTACCTGCTGCAGGTGTTCGGCCAGCCAATGGCAGTGCTGCCGCTGCTGATGCTGTCCACCAACGGCATGACCCCGCAGGAAGGCCCGTTCGCCTCCAGCTGGTTCAACACTGTCAAAGGCCTGGCCGCAGTGATCGCCGGTGGCCTGCTGGACGCCTTGGGCACCCTGCGCCGGCACTTTCATTCCAACCACCTGGTGGACAGCCTTGGCAACGCCCCGCTGGTCGACGGTAACGCAGCCGGCCTGGCCAGGCGCATCCACGACCAGGCGCTGGTGCTGACCTCGGCCGACCTCTACCTGGTCATGGCCTGCATTGCCGTGGCCCTGATCTGCCTGATTCCTTTCGTGCCTACCCGGGTCTATCCGCCGCGCGCGGTGGCCTGAACCCTGGATGAATTCGAGAACCACTTAAATGACCAACAACCGCAAAACCCTGTTCATCGGCTCGGTGCTTGCCGTGGCCGTCCTGGCTGCCATCGTCGGCCCGTGGATGTTTGGCAGCGACCACCGCCAGAGCACCAATGACGCGTATGTTGTCGCCGACTACACCGTGGTCGCGCCCAAGATCGCCGGCTTCATCAAGGACGTGCTGGTGGAGGACAACCAGCAGGTCAAGGCCGGCCAGTTGCTGGCTACCATCGATGCCCGTGACTACCAGGCCGCGCTGGATGCTGCGCAGGCGCAGTTGCTGGTGGCCCAGGCGCAAAGCGCCGATGCCCGTGCCACCCTCGAGCGCCAGGCGTCGCTGATTGCCCAGGCTGAGGCTGCAGTGAAAGCGGCCCAGGCCGAAGCTGCGTTCGCCGACCATGAGGTCAACCGCTACAGCCGCCTGGCCGAGCAAGGTGCCGGCACCGTGCAGAACGCCCAGCAGGCACGCAGCGGGGTCGACCAGGCCCGCGCACGCCTGGCCAATGCCCAGGCGGCACTGGTAGCGGCGCGCAAGCAGGTGGATATCCTTACCGCCCAGGTGGCCAGTGCCGACGGCCAGCTGAAGCGGGCCGAGGCAGGGCTGGAAAAGGCCCAGCTCGATCTGTCCTACACCCGCATCACCGCGCCGGTGGACGGCATGGTCGGCGAGCGTGCCTTGCGTGTCGGTGCCTACGTCAACCCGGGCGCCCGCCTGCTGTCGGTGGTGCCGTTGCAGCAGGCCTACGTGGTCGGCAACTTCCAGGAAACCCAGCTGACCCACGTACAGCCTGGCCAGGCCGTGAGCATCAGCGTCGACACCTTTGCCGGTGAGAAGCTGCAAGGCCATGTGGAAAGCATCGCCCCGGCCACCGGCGTGACCTTCGCTGCGGTCAAGCCGGACAACGCTACCGGCAACTTCACCAAGGTGGTGCAGCGCATCCCGGTGAAGATCGTTTTCGATGACGGCCAGCCGCTGCTTGCCCGCCTGCGCGTGGGCATGTCGGTGGAAGCGACCATCGACACCCGTGGTGACAAGCTGGACGGCAAAGAGGTAAGTGCACGATGAAAGCGGCATTACGCTTGAGCCCGTTGCTGCTGGCCGTATTGATGGCCGGCTGCACCTTGGGCCCTGACTTCCAGCGCCCTGACAGCCAGGCCCCGCAACAGTGGGCGCCGCTGCAAGGCGAGGCGGCGGCCAGCCAGCCGCAGGCCGAACCGCTGGAACTGCGCTGGTGGGAGAGCTTTCACGACGCCGGCCTGAGTGCCTTGATCCAACGCGTTGCCGAGCGCAATCTCGACCTGCAGATGGCCAGCGCCCGCCTGCTGCAAAGCCGCGCCCTGCGCAGCACCGTGGCTGCCGACGAAGTACCGTCGGTGGATGTGAACGCTGGCTACAGCCGCTCGCGCAACAGTGCCGAAGGCCTGAGTGACCCGTCCGGCAAGGCGGGCAAGGAAGCCTTCAACCTCTGGCAGGGTGACCTTGTGGCCGGCTGGGAGCTGGACCTGTGGGGCCGTGTGCGGCGCCAGGTCGAGGCTGCCGATGCCACGGTCGAAGTGGCCGAGAACGACCGCCGCGGCGTGCTGTTGGCATTGCTTTCGGAAACCGCAGGCAACTATATCCAGCTGCGCGCTGTGCAGCACACCATCGATGTGACCCGCGACAACCTCAAGGTCGCCCAGCACAGCCTGAAGTTGTCCGAGAACCGCCAGGCCGAAGGTGTCGCCACGCGCCTGGACGTGGCTCAGGCCAGTGCCCAGGTCGCCTCGATCGAGTCGCGCCTGCCTAGCCTGGAAGCGCGGCGCGACGACTTGATCAACGCCCTCAGCCTGCTTGCCGCCGAACCGCCGCGCAGCCTGCAGGCCGAGTTGCTGCAGGGCGGCGAACTGCCTGCGCCGCAGCAGAAGTTCGCCATTGGCCTGCCGTCCGAACTGGCCGAACGCCGCCCGGACATTCGCCAGGCCGAGGCTCGTTTGCATGCTGCCACCGCCAGCATTGGCGTGGCCAAGGCCGACTTCTACCCCAGCATCCGGCTGTCGGGCAGTGTCGGGTTCCAGGCCATGCAGCTGTCCGATTTCGGCGCCTGGGATTCACGCCGCTTCGCCTTCGGGCCGCAGCTGTCGCTGCCGATCTTCGAGGGTGGCCGGCTCAAGGGCACCTTGGAGCTGCGCGAGGCGCAGCAGCAGGAAGCGGCGCTGAACTACCGCAAGGTGGTGCTGGGTGCCTGGCATGAAATCGACGATGTGCTACGCCTGTACAACGCCAGCCAGCTGCGCCGCGACCACTTGGCCGAGGCGGTGCGGCAGAACCGCATCGCCCTGGAAACTGCCCAGCGCCAGTATGTGGAAGGGGCGGTGGACTTTCTCAATGTGCTGACGGTGCAGGGGGCTTTGCTGGCCAGCGAGGAGCAGTGGATCGACAGTTCTGCGGCGGTGTCGCAGGCGCTGGTGGGGTTGTACAAGGCCCTGGGTGGTGGCTGGCAGGCGTTTGATGAGCAGCCTGTGAAGAAAGTGTGATTTTTTGGGGCTGCAAAGCAGCCCCGGCAATTGTCATGATTACCGAGGAGGCACAGATGCACATTTCCCTGAACGGCAAGCGCGCCATCGTCAGCGGCTCCACCGCCGGCATCGGCCTGGCCATCGCCATCGGCCTGGCCGAGGCGGGGGCCGAAGTGGTCCTCAACGGTCGCACCCAGGCCCGGGTCGACGAAGCCCTCAAAGTTGTGCGCGAGCGCCTGCCGCAGTCGCGCATCATCGGCATCGCTGCCGACCTGGGCACCCAGGCCGGTGCGCAGACGCTTTTCAAGCAGGTGCCGCACACCGACATCCTGGTCAACAACCTGGGCATCTTCGAGCCCAAGCCGTTCTTCGAGATCGAGGATGAGGACTGGCAGCGTTTCTTCGACGTCAATGTGCTCAGTGCCGTTCGCCTGTCGCGCCACTATGCCCCGGGCATGGCCGAGCGCAACTGGGGGCGAGTGGTGTTCCTGTCCAGTGAGTCGGCGCTGCAGATCCCGACCGAGATGATTCATTACGGCATGACCAAGACCGCATTGCTGGCGGTGTCGCGTGGGCTGGCCGAGACCCTGGCCGGCACCGGGGTGACGGTGAATTCGGTGTTGCCGGGGCCTACGCGTTCGGAAGGTGTGGGCGACTTCTTTACCAGGCTGGCCGAGGAGCAGGGGGTGTCGACTGAAGAGCTGGAAGCCAACTTCCTGGCCGAGCACCGGCCGACCTCGCTGATCAAGCGGCTGGCGACGGTGGAGGAGGTGGCGAACATGGTGGTGTACCTGGCATCGATGCAGGCCAGTGCCACTACCGGGGCTGCCTTGCGGGTGGATGGCGGGGTGCTGCGTTCCATTGCCTGATCTGTTTTGCCTGTACCGGCCTCTTCGCGGGTAAACCCGCTTCCACAGGTATCGCACAGGGCTCAAATTCTGTGGGGTACCTGTGGGAGCGGGTTTACCCGCGAAGAGGCCAGCACAGACAACCAATCAATCAGAGCGGGCGCAGCAGGCCAAACCGCTTGCGCAACGCCCAATCCAGCACCCGCCGCGGCAGTAACCGGGCCATCAACGGCAACGCCGTACTGCCGTTCCCCAACCGCACCACCGCCGGCACCGGCGACTTCCCGACCGCTGCCAACACGCCCTGGGCAAACACCGCCGCCGAGGTGGGCTTGTCCTGCGAAGCCCGTGCCCGTGCCTGCACGTGCTCGCGCAACGGCCACCACGCCGAATCCGTCGCCAGCACCTGCTCGGCCTGGCGCTGGGCATTGCTGGCGAACTGCGAGGCAATCGCTCCTGGCTGCACTTCCATTACCTGCACACCAAACGGCGCCAGTTCCAGGCGCAAGGCATCGCTCAGGGCATGCACGGCGGCTTTCGAGGCGCAGTAGGCGCCGGCGAATGGCGTGATCAGCACGCCTGATACGCTGCCGATGTTCACCACCAGACCCCGTGAGCGGCGTAGCTGGGGGAACAATGCGCGGGTAACGCCGACCACGGCGAATACATTGGTTTCGAACTGCTGGCGCAGGGCATCCACACCACCATCGAGCAGCGGGCCCATGGCGCCGTAGCCGGCGTTGTTGATCAAGATATCGAGGTTTACCAGTTCCTCGGCCAGGCGGGCCAGCGCCTCGCTGTCGTTCACATCAAGTTGCCGCGCGGTGAAGCCGGCGGCGTTCAGTTGCTCGACATCCTCAGGTTTGCGGGCGGTAGCCCAGACGTGGTGGCCGGCATCGCGGAAGGCGTCGGCCAGGGCGCGGCCGATGCCGCTGGAACAACCGGTGATCAGGACGGTGGGCATGGTGGGGCCTGCTGTCAGGGAGGATTGGTTTTTCCTGTGCCGGCCTCTTCGCGGGTAAACCCGCTCCCACAGGTACACCACAGAATTTGAGACCTGTGTAGTCCGTGTGGGAGCGGGTTTACCCGCGAAGAGGCCGGCACAGGCGATACATTAGTTGGCAAACGTACCTTGCAGATGCTCTGCACGAAACTCCAGGGTCTGCGGCCGGTACCCGGAGCGCAGTGGCGGCAGTGGCAGGCAGTCCTTCCACTCGGCCCCTGGCTGCAGCTCACCCGGCCCACGGTAGCGCGGGGCGTTGTAGGTGTTCTCCGCCAGGTTCACGGTATCGCCCGGCGCATACGCCGCCACCCGCCAGCGCAACTCGGTCAGCGGCACGTCGTTACCGTTCTTCATGCGCACCTGCAGGGCGCGGTCGGCGGGGCAGTGTTCGGGGGCGTAGGTCAGGCGTAGGTCCAGGCGGGCCAATTGCGAGGTTTCGCGGGTGTCCTGCCAGACGACGAACAGGGCCACCAGGCCCAGGCCACAAACGGCTGCCATCGAGATCGGCAGGGCCTTGGCCGGGTAGCGCAACAGCAGCACCAGCCAGGTGAGGATGAGGAAGGCACCGATGATCATGGGACGTGCAGACCTTGATTGCGCGGGGTCTGACCATCGTAGCCCGAAATGGAGAGTGGCTCAAAAAGCGGGGCCGCAAAGCGGCCCCAGGGTTGCATTACTGCGCGATGGTCTTCACCGAAACACCCCGTTCGATCGGAGTGGAGGTACGCCCGTAAACATCCTCGAAGCGCTCGATGTCATCCTCGCCGAGGTAGCTGCCGGACTGCACTTCGATGATCTCCAGCGGGATCTTGCCCGGGTTGCGCAGGCGGTGCACCGAGGCGATCGGGATGTAGGTGGACTGGTTCTCGGTCAGCAGGAACACGTTCTCGTCACAGGTCACTTCGGCGGTGCCGGATACCACGATCCAGTGCTCGGCACGGTGGTGGTGCATCTGC
Source organism: Pseudomonas sp. M2(2023) (assembly GCF_030263955.1). Lineage (NCBI taxonomy): Bacteria > Pseudomonadati > Pseudomonadota > Gammaproteobacteria > Pseudomonadales > Pseudomonadaceae > Pseudomonas > Pseudomonas sp. M2(2023). The sequence continues at coordinate 4,688,569 of NZ_CP127114.1, read as the reverse complement.
AGCGACAGGCTGGCGCCCGGCTTGACGGTGATGTGCTTGACCTGGAAGCGGCCGCCCATGTCCACCGAGTCGTACGAGCCCCACGGGCGATACACTTCCAGGTGGTTCTGGGTTTCGCTGCGGCCCTGCTCGTCGAGGGTCTTGACCATCTGCTTGACGCCCTGGACCTTGTCCTTGTGGGCAATCATCATGGCGTCCTTGGTCTCGACCACCACGATGTTCTCCAGGCCGATCACCGACACCAGCTTGCCGTTGCCGTGGATCATGCAGTTGTGGCTGTCCTGCACCACCACATCGCCCTTGGTGACGTTGCCGTTGTCGTCCTTCTCGTGCACTTCCCACAGCGACGACCAGCAGCCCACGTCGCTCCAGCCGGCCGACATCGGCACCACGCAGGCGCGCTGGGTCTTTTCCATCACCGCGTAGTCGATGGAGTTGTCCGGGCAGCAGGCGAAGGTGGCTTCGTCGATGCTCAGCACATCACCGTCTTCCTGGCTGCGCTCCAGGGCCAGCACGCAGGTGTCGTAGATGTCGCCGTCGTGCTTTTTCAGCTCTTCGAGGAAGCGGCTGGCACGGAACAGGAACATGCCGCTGTTCCAGAAGTAGCCGCCGGCCTGGACGAACTCGGCGGCGCGTTTTTCGTCGGGCTTTTCGACGAACTGCGCCACGCGCGCCACGCCTTCAGGCAGCAGGGCGTCCTGGCTGGAACGGATGTAGCCGTAGCCGGTTTCCGGCTTGGTCGCCGGCACGCCGAACAGCACCATCTCGCCACGCTCGGCGGCCACGGTGGCCAGGGCCAGGGCGCGCTGCAGGGCTTTCTGGTCATCGATCACGTGGTCGGCGGGCAGCACCAGCATCAGCTCGTCGCGGCCCTCGTTGACCAGTTTCATGGCAGCCATGGCCACGGCCGGCGCGGTATTGCGGCCGAACGGTTCCATCAGGATGCCTTGGGTTTCCAGCTTCAGCGCGGCCAGTTGCTCCTGGACGATGAACTTGTGGTCCTTGTTGCAGACCACGATCGGTGTGTCCATGCCTTCGAACACCAGGCGCTCGAGGGTTTGCTGGAACAGTGTGTGTTCACCGGTCAGGGCCAGGAACTGCTTGGGGAACTGCTTGCGCGACAGAGGCCACAGACGGGAACCGCTACCACCAGAAAGAATTACCGGGATCATCATGTTTCTCCAATAGTCGTTGAGAGGCAGTGGAATCAGTTGCTAGCCACGGGGCGAGTTACCCACACCGGCGACAAGGCGTTGCCGGAACCCGTTACGTACAGCACTGCGGCTTCGCCGCGCTCCAGGGCGACGGGTTTGACGTCACCCACTTTCTTGTCTCCTTGGAACAGCGCCAGGTTGACCTTGACCGGGTTGATTTCGCGTTCGCCGCGGCCGTTGGCGGCCACCGGCTTGACCACTTCGGTCTTGCCGTCGGCGGTCTTCAGGGTCAGTTGCTGGTCACTCAGGTTCTGCACGCGAACCAGGGCTTTCTGCTTGTTCTTGAACGGCGGCTCTTCGATCAACTGCGGGTTGCCGCTGGCGCTGTTGACCAGGGTGTAGTACTTGTCCGCAGCCAGCTTGACCGGCACGCTCTTGCCACCGACCTGAGCGGTGTAGTCACCCCCTGGCAGGAAGCTGAAGTCACTGCTGCCCTGTGCACCAACCTGTTTGATCTGGGTGTTGCCGACCGAAGCTGCCGCCGGTGCGCTGGAAGCGTTGTAAAGGCGCACGAAGGTCGAGCCTTTCGGCGCGCTCGGGCCATACAGCGCGGCGTCGGCGCCGGCGAAGGCCTGCATGGAGGCCAGGGACAGGCCGGCAGCGAGGGTGAGGGCTTTGGCAATGGAAGTCTTGGTAGTCATATGTATGTTCCTCTGATTAGTGGTTAGTCCGGGTGGACGACAAAGCCAGGTTTTCTTCGGATTTACGGGTGTTCTTCAGCTGGGCGATCCACTGTGGATCGAAGCTGCTGAGGTCGTTCTTCATTGGCAGATAACGTTCGGGGAATTCCCACACCACCACTTGGGGGGCGGCGTTCTTGAAGGCATCGCTTTGCAGGTACTTGAGCATCGGCAGCAGCGGGCCATGGCCGTCTTCGGCGTAGTTGGCCACATCGCTGCGCAGAGCCTGCTGCAGCGCGCCGAGGAAGTTCCAGTGCGGGTTGGCGCTGTAGCTGGTGCCCACCAGCGCAACCGGGATCTGCGTGTCGGCGAACAGTGCGTCACCGGCTTCACCTTCGGCCTCGACCGGGCGAGTGGTGCGCTGCTGCAGGTTGTCCGGGGCCGGCAGAAGGTTGCTGAACAGCGGGTCCAGTGGCAGGAAGTTGGTCAGGTCGCCCTTGTATGGCGCGGTGCTGCCGGCTTCGGTGATGAACGCCTGCGGGTCGCCGTTGAGCAGGCTCTGGCGGCTGACCGCTTCGGCCAGTGCCTGCGCAGCCACTTCGGCGCCCATCGGCGTCCAGTGGGTGTCGGTGCGCAGGAACACCTGGCCGCGCGCCTTGGCCTGCTCCATGGGTGCCATCAGGTCCGGGGCGAACACGTTGGCCTGGCGTGCCTGGGCATGGAACTGGTTGTACAGGTCGTCATGCAGGCTGGTCGGCAGTTCCTTGCCCAGGTACTCGGCGTACACCCGCGCCTTGGCCGGCACGATCGCCAGCACCAGCTGGCTGCCGTGCTGCTGCAGGGTGTCGCGCACGCCACGGATCAGCGCCAGGTTTTCTTGCATCAGCTGCTCGGCACCTGCGGTGGGCTTGAACTCTTCGTCACTGAACAGCCACTGGTCGCGGCCCAGCACCACGCCAGGGCGGCCTTCGTTGAACAGCTTGAAGTCCATCGCCGCCCACAGGTTGGTACCCAGGCGCTTGATCGGGAACTGCTCGTCGTAGTGGGTCTCGGCGGCCTTGGCCAGCTTGCCGTTGAGCAGGGTCATCTGCTCGGTACGCTGGAAGCTTTGCAGGCCACCGGTGGACCAGACGCCCATGCCCACCAGCAGGCCGAGGAACGACAGCGAATAGGTAATGCGTAATGTCCGGGTCATGTCATCAACCTCAGAACTGGAAGTAGAGGAACGGCGAGTAGCTCTGCGCCGAAAGTTTGAGGATCGAGGCAACGAACAGCAGCAGCACCAGGGCGCGGGTCATCACCCGGGTCCAGTCCAGGCCGATCGAACCGTCGCTGTTGACCTCCACCGGGGTGGCCTTGGGCGTTGGCCGGGCGTTGCGGTAGAAGTCGCGCAGGCCGAAGAACGCCAGGGTGATGTAGGCGACCACCAGGGTGGCTACCTGCAGGCCGGTGAGCTGGGCACGGTTGAGTTCCGACAGCTGCCAGTCGCCGAAGCTGAACATGGCGCCGTACATGCGACCGGCCACTTCCAGGTTCTCGGCACGGAAGATTACCCAGCCAACCACCACCAGCAGGAAGGTGAATGCCCACTTCACCGGGTTGAAACGCTGCGGGTTGGTGTCGATGCCCAGCGCGCGCTCGATGGCCAGCCACATGCCGTGCCAGGCGCCCCAGATGATGTAGGTGAAGTTGGCGCCGTGCCACAGGCCACCCAGCAGCATGGTCAGGAACAGGTTGCGGTAGGTGTTGAAGGTGCCTTTGCGGTTACCGCCCAGGGTGATGTACAGGTAGTCGCGCAGCCAGGTCGACAGGCTGATGTGCCAGCGCCGCCAGAACTCGGTGATCGACTGGCTGATGTACGGCTGCTTGAAGTTCTCCATGAAGCGGAAGCCCATCATCAGGCCGAGGCCGATGGCCATGTCGCTGTAGCCGCTGAAGTCGAAGTACAGCTGCGCGGTGTAGGCCAAAGCGCCGAGCCAGGCATCCCCGGTGGTCGGGTTCTGCAGGGCGAAGCAGTGGTCGGCCACTACCGCCAGGGTATCGGCGATGAACACTTTCTTGATGAAGCCCTGCATGAAGCGGGTGCAGCCTTCGGAGAACTTGTCCAGGGTGTGGGTGCGGTTGTTGAACTGGTCGACCAGGTCCTTGAAGCGCAGCACGGGGCCGGCGATCAGGTGCGGGAAGATCGCCACGAACGCCGCGAAGTCGATCAGGTTGCGGGTGGCCGGGGTGTCGCCGCGGTACACGTCGATGATGTAGCTGATCGACTCGAAGATGTAGAACGAGATACCGATCGGCAGCAGCACGTGGGTGAGGATGAACGGCTCCAGGCCGAACGAGGAGATGATCGCGTTGAGGCTGTCGACGCCGAAGTTGGCGTACTTGAAGTAGCCGAGAATCGCCAGGTCCACACCGACGCCGAGCAGCAGCCAGCGCTGGGCCGGCTTGGTACGCACGCCGGCGGCGCCGACTTTCAGGCCGATCCAGTAGTTCCACAGGGTCACGCCGGCGAACAGGGCGAGGAAGTCGACCCGCCACCAGGCGTAGAAGATGTAGCTGGCGACCAGCAGCAGCAGGTTGCGATAGCGTTGCCCGCTCAAGTAGTACAGGCCGAGGAAGATCGGCAAGAACAGGAACAGGAACACGTTGGACGAGAAGACCATCCCGGTTCTCCTTTTTGTTCACAGCATCCGGGGCAAAGCGCCCCCCAAACCCCCCACATGTTCGTGGCGGGCTACCTAGATTCCTGTGGGAGCGGGTTTACCCGCGAAGAGGCCGGCACAGGCACCGCACATGGCAGGTCTGGCCTTTTCGCGGGTAAACCCGCTCCCACAGGGGTTTTACGTTACTTTTTCGATTCCGCGCTCGGGTCATAGACCCGGGTCAGGTCGCCGCCCAGCCGGAAGCTGTTGAACGGCTGCATACCGCGCTTGCGCTGCAGGGTGTCGCCACTGCACGCATACAGGCTGCAATAGGGCTCCATCCACGAGTACTTGCTGTCGATCTTCAGGTCTTTCATGTCCTGTTTCTCGCCATTGCGGGCCTTGAACGCGCTTGGGTCCTTCGAACCGTTCAGTACCCGCTGCGCCAGGCGCTGCAGGGCGTTGTTGTTCTCGCCGCGCACGTCCACGCCATTGACCTGGGCGAAGCTGGCGATCATCGTCAACGGCGGCAGGGCGTAGTTGTGGTAGGCCAGGGCGCGTTGCTTGCGCTTCAGTTCGTTGGGCAGGAAGCCCTGCTCGTCTACCTGGTTGGCGCCAACCCTGTATTCCTTCACGGCCCAGTCGAACAGGTCGCGACGGTCGGTGGCCACGGCGGTGGCCATTACCGCCCAGGCCGCCCAGTAGCTGTGGTTGTTGATCTTCTCCAGTGGCAGGTCGCTCCAGTCGCGCACGGTCTGCTCGGCCAGGCGGGCGAACCATTTTTCGATCAGCTCGGCCTCGGCCTGGTGCGCGGCCAACGGCTGCGAATTGGAGAACTTCAGGCGCAGCCACGAACCACTCATGCTGCCCAGCGCCCATTTGCGCATCGACTTGCCGGTGTGGTTGTAGTCGGTGGACATCAGCGCATCGGCGCGTGCCCAGCTGCCCAGCCAGGCCAGGGTGCAGTCGAGCTGCGCCGGGCGGCCGTCACGCATGTACTGGCCGATCATCTTGCTCACGCCTTTCTCAAGGGTGGTGATGTCTTCGGTGGACTTGCGAAAGGCCTTTTCCGAGTCGGCGTTGAGTGTTGCCCGCGCCTTGTCCGAGCCTTCGTACTTGCTGCGGAACTGCAGGGCACCGGTATACGGTTTGGGGGCAGCTTCGCAGCGGAAGTTACCGTCGCCGGTCTTGAGCTTTTCGATCCCCTCGTAGTAACCCTGGGGCGGTACCAGCGCGGCGTGCGCGGCACCGCCGCACAACGCCAGGGCGAGCAGGGCGGGGCGGGAAATTCGCTTGAACGGGATCATGGTCGCCTCACTGGCCGGCCTGCGCGGTCTGCGCAGGCACGGCGAAGTTGTTGCGTTTGCAAAGCTTGGCTTCGACCTTCTGGGTACCGCTTTCCGGCCCCTGCACCTCGAACGCCAGCAGGCTCTGGCTGGCCCAGTCCTCGTCTTCGCGCATCTGGAAGACGAAGCGGCCGTCGGTGTCGGAGGTTTCCGGTTTTTCCAGCTTGATGTCCTCGTGGCGGCCGTTGAGGTACCAGAGGGTCGCTTGCAGCACCTTCACCGACGGGTCTTCGAACTTGATGTCCATCTGCATGTTGCGGTTGATCAGGTCTTTGATCACGCCGCCCTTGCCATTGACCATCAGCTCGTTCTTGCCGGGCTTGAGGGTGGCGCTGGCGCTCATCAGGGCCGGGCGGTCATCGCAGCCGTCGTCGAGCAGGCCAAGGATTTGCCGCCAGATGGTTTCCTGGTCCAGGCGATACAGCGGGGAGAATTCCCAGATCAGGATCTTCGGCGGGTTCTTCTGGAATTCTTCGCTGCCCAGGTACTGGATCATCGAACCTTCCAGGCCACCACCAGGGAAGGCCACGTTGAGCACGTCGGCGCCGATGTACTGCTCGAGGAAGCCGGAGAAGTTGTAGTTCTTGCCACTGTGGCTGGTGCCGACCAGGGTGATCTGCGCGTTGCCGCCGTCACCGAACAGGTCGTCGCCGCCGCCGGTGGAACCTTTCGGCTCGGTGGCGAACTGGTCCATGTATTGGACGGCATAGCTGGTGCCGCACAGCTGGCCGGCCACGTTATGCAGGGTGCCGGTCTTGCCCATGCGCCCGGACTTTTTCGTTTCGAATTCCTTGCGCGGGATGCCTTCGAAAGCCGGCATCTTGTGCACGGTATCGGCCACGATCCTGGCCGCGCGCTCGGCGCCGTAGGGCGTCCAGTGCTGGTCGCCGCGGAAGTAGAAGTCCTTGCCCTGGTCGGCAGCGGCCAGCTGTTCGTTGGTCAGCGGCGACAGGTCGGGCACGTTGTAGCCCATGCTGGCAAAGCGTTTGAGCATGGCCTGGTAGTTGCCCAGGGCCTTCTGGTAGTCGAAGGCAGCCTTTTCCGCCGGGTTGAGCATGTTGCGGTTCACCAGGCCGCGGGTCGGCTGGTACACCACCACCAGTTCCACGCCGCGCTTCTTGAATGCGTCGTGCACTTGCTGCAGGCGCTTGTAGCCGGCCGGGGTGGTATTGAACTCGGTGCGCAGGTCTTCGCGGGTACGGAACAGCCAGTCGCCCTTCGCCTGCACCAGCGTGGTGAAGTTCTGCTGGTAACGGGTGGTGTAGCGGCTTGGGTCATGCGCTTCAGGGCACAGCTGGCAGCAAGGCTCGGCGCTGAAGGTGGGGGCCTTGACGTCTTCGGCGCGCACGCCCTGGCTGATCGCCAGAAGGGCGGCGGACAGGCCCAGCAGTTTCATCAGATGTGGAGTCATGGTCTGGGCTTCCTTAATCGATCATTTCGGTCTGGCGTTCGACCGGGTCGATCAGCACAGCCTTTTGCTGGCGTACCAGCAGGTCGAGGATTTCGTCCTGGCGTTCGCCGAGGATGCCGTTGAGGCTGATGCCGTTGGCCTTGCGCGGGGCGAGCATGGATACCTTGTACAGCTCGACCGACAGCGGCGAGTCGATCGACAGCGGGCCCGAGCCGTTGGCCGCCAGTTCGCCACCGACCAGGATCAGCGACACCTTGGTGTCGAACGGGTCGAGGGCGATGTCGCGGTCGGTGTTGGACAGGTCCTTGATGTGGCCGTACACGCCGACCAGGCCGTTGGCCATTGCGACGTTCTCGTACAGGCGGATGTTCACGCTGTTACGCACGCGGATGCCGTGGCGGCGGTTGTTGATCAGCTTGTTGCCCCAGATCAGGTTGTCGCCACTTTCGTACAGGGTGATGCCGTCGGTGTGGTTGCGGTAGATCTCGTTGTAGGCAATCAGGTTGTTGACGCTGTTACGGTCGATCACCACGCCCGAGAGCTTGTTGTCGAAGCTCTTGTTGTTGATGATCCAGCTGTCGTTGACCTCACGCGAGACGATGATGCCGTGCTTTTTCTTGGTGCCGTACACCGTGTTGCCGGCGATGATCAGCCGGTGCGAGCGGTCGTGCGGGTCGATGCCGTAGACGATGTTGTCGCGGTAGGTGCTGTCCTTGACCACGAAGTCCTGGGTTTCGTAGCAGTAGAAGCCGTACCACATGTCGCTGAACTCGGAGCCGATGATCCAGCCGGTGGGTTCCGGGCGGCCCATGCGCTTGGCCATGTTCGGCGTGTACTGCGAGATGCTCACGCCGTACGACTTGGACTTGGCGTAGCCGAAGCTGGCCATCTTGGTATTGACGATGTAGGTCTCGGTGCCGCCCCACGACAGCAGGAACGGGCGGAATTCCTTGGGCGAACGGAAGGTCGCCGGGCCGTTTTCCTTTTCCCGCCAGCCGGTCACCTGGGTGTCGGTGACGAACAGCTTGCCGTCGTTGACCAGGAACGAACCGCCTTCCTGGGACAGGCGCAGTTGCTTGACCTTGCCGTCGATCTCGAGGATGCCCTTCTGCCCGACCACGATCGGCAGGCGCGCCAGGTATACGCCCGGCTCGACTTCGCTGAGGTACTGCTTGGGTACCTTCTTGCTCAACTCGAGCAGGTCGACATGGCCGTCATCGACGAAGATCGCCTGCGGAATGCCATGCTGGCGCTGGACCCACTCGGCCGCCTTGTTGTCGCCGCCGACGAATTCCTTGAGGGTATCCTCCTGGAACATGCGGCGCAGGCTGACCTTGCCTTTGTGGCGACGGTCGATTTTCTTCTGCACCGCCTCGGCGGTGTAGCCGGTCAGGTCAGGCAGCTTCGGCGGGTCCATGTGCAGCGGCTCGACCGGTGCACTGGAGACCGTGTAGGTCTTGGCCTGCTGCAGTTCCTTGGCGATCACCTGGGGCTCTGCGGCAGCCACCAGGCCGCTGGCCAGCAGCAAGGCGCTGGCCAGCAGGCTGTGACGTAAGTGCGGGTGAAGGTTCATAACGGTAAGTCCTCTACCGGCCTCAGAAGCGCCAGATCACGTCGACGAAGGCGCGGTGCATGTACGAGTCCGCTTCCTTGCCGTAGGCGTCACCCGGCTTGAACACACCGGCGCGCAGGCGCACCAGGGCAGATGGCTCGTCGATGGCCTGGCTCATCGAAGCCGGCAGCAGGCCTTGCTTGAAGTACTTGGTCACGACCACGTCCATTTCCTGGCCAAGGTCTTTTTCGCCATCGACCAGCGGGCGGTTCACACCGTTGTCGTTGACCACCGCGTTGATGCCGCTGGAACCGATGTTCTGGTTGCCATCGACACGCCAGAACTTGTGGTAGATGAAGCTGGCGTCGTAGTCGTCGCGCAGTTGCCAGGAGGCGAACAGGGTGGCCGCCTGCAGGTTGCCCAGCTCGCCACGGAAGGCTTCACCGAAGCGGTGCACGCGCGAACGGGTGCCGGTGTAGTTGGAGCGGTTGCTCTCCAGGCCGGTCTGCTCGTAGTTGCTCGAACCGTCGTCGCCACCGCCGCCGCTGCCACGGGCATAGGCCGCACCGACCTGCCATTGCGGGTCGAGGCGCAGGCGGATGCCGAGGTCGGTGGCCCAGGCGTTGACGTCACCGCTCTGCTTGCCGGTGGCCACGGTTTCGTCACCGACGACCTGGCTGCTGAGGGTGTCGCGGTCACCGGTCAGCCAGGTGACGCTGCCCCAGTAGTTGACGGTGTGGTCGTTGCGCCAGTTGTAGGCGTCGCTGTTCGCTTCCAGGCCCAGCCAGGTGAGGTCGCCGGTGCGGGTCTTGTCCAGCGCATCGACGGTTTCGCCCGGGTTCTTCAGGCTGCCGCCATCGTGGGTATGGTGGGCGCGAACGCCGACCCAGTGGCCAGGGGTCCACTGCGTGGCGACGTTGCCGTAGAGGTGTGTGCGGTCCTTGTCTTCCGGGGCCAGCTCGGTGAGGTCGGTGCGGTATTCGCTGAAGCGCTGGGCCACGCCCAGGTCGGCCTTGAGCAGGGTGGTGTCGAAGGTCCAGTTCAGCGCCTCGATATTGGTGTCACGCCACATGCCATCGTCGCTGCGCAGGCGCTGGCGACCGAAACGCAGCTGTTCGCCGGGGTAGGCGGTGAGGCCGCTGTAGCCGACCCAGAATTCGCGCATGGCCAGGTAGCTCTTGTCCTGTTCACGGCCGTCGGCGGCGGTGTCGGTGCTGGTGCCGTCGTCGTTCTGGCGCAAGGTATCGGTTTCAATGGTGTCGGTCGCGGTGACGGCTTGGCCCATGGCATAGGCGCTCCAGTTGCCACGCTCGCCATATACCCAAGGGCGCAGATCGAGACCGAGGCCGTTGACGTCACCGCCGGAGCGGGTGCCAAGGTCACGGTCGTCTTCCGACTGGCCGGTGATTTTCACATCCAGGCCGAAGTTCTTTTCAGCGGTCATTTCCGCCAGGGTCGGGCAGGACCACAGCAGGGCGAAGCTCAGGCCGATGCCAGCTTTCACGAAGGGATTGAGCGTCATAGCGAGTCCTCACCGGTTACTTCTTTTTCGTCGTCTTGCAGGGCTTCGATGGCCAGGGTGCTGTTGGCACCTTGCGCCATGCTGCCGCGCGCCTGCTTCTCTTGTGCCAGCAGTTGCTGGGCCTGGCTGCGCTGGTCAGGCGTAAGTTGCTGGTCGAGCTGCTGCAGCAGTTCAGCGGATTGCGGCGACGGGTTGGCCTGGGCGAGCTGGGCGAATACCCAGGCGTTGCCCGGTTGCGGGCGAATGCCGTGACCTTCGCTGAACAGCTGGGCCAGGGCATAGTCGGCGCTGTTCTGCCCGCCACGGGCGGCGGCCAGCAGGTGGTCGACGGCCTTCTGCGGCTCGACATTGCCCAGGTAGCCGCGGCGGTACAGCTGGCCCAGGTAGTAATGGGCGCTGACTTCGCCGGCGTCGGCGGCAGCCTGCAGGAGTTCTTCGGCTTTGGCCGCGTCCGCAGGCACGGTCTTGCCTTCGTAGTACAGGCGGCCCAGCAACAGTTCGGCGCGTGGCTGTTCGGCTTCGCGGCCCTTGTCGATGTAGGCCATCAGCTGGTCGGTATCGCCCAGCTCGGGGAAGTCGTACACCAGTTGCGCCAGGCTGACCCAGGACGCCGGGTTGGCCGGGGCCACCTGCTCGAGCAGGTCCTTGGCGGTTTTTTCGTCGGTCTGGCCGAGGCTGCGGTCAGCCAGTACCCGGGCAACGCTATCGACCCGGGTGGCCGGCACTGCGCCCTGGGCGTAGGCAGCCTTGAGCTGGCCGAGGAGGGCAGCCTGCTGGTCGGCCTGGCCGCGCTTCTGGTACACGGTGGCCAGTTCGACGTAGCAGATGTCGGTGGTGTTCAGCGCGGCCTTGCAGATTTTCTCCACTTCGCCCAGGTGCTGGTCGTAGGTGCCCTGGGTGCGGTACAGCAGCACCTGGGCCAGGCCCGCTTCCGGGTTACCGGCGGCGCGCCACTGGTCGATCTGCTGCTGCGCATTGACCTTGGGGAAGCTCTGCGGGTAGGTCAGGTAGAGCATCGCCAGCGGGATCAGAGTGTTGCTTTCGCCCTGCTTGGCGGCTTGCTTGAGCAGGGTTTCGGCTTCTTCGCGCTCGGCCTGGGTGCTGTCGGGCTTGGCCACCAGCAGGCGGCCAAGGCGCGCCTGGGCACGCGGCGAGATGGCGGCCGCGGCGCGGTAGGTGGCCTCGGCTTCCTTGATTTTCGCCGGGTCGCGGGTGGCGACCTTGATGTCGGCCAGGCCCACTTGCGCTTCGCTGTAGCCCAGGTCGGCCAGCGCCTTGTAGTTGCGCTCGGCCAGTGCCGTGTCACCGCGCTTCATGGCTTCGTTGGCCAGGCGCTGGTCGGGCAGGCCTGCACAGCCGGCCAGGGTGATGGCTGCAGCCAGGGCACACAGGCCCAGGCTGGCGCTTTTCTTGTGGGGAATCATGTTGTGGTCCTCTTACAGCCCACGGGCCATGGCTTTGTCGATCAGCCAGTTCAGCGATGGGCCACGGTCGCTGTTGACCGAAGCCGGGCGACCGGCGAGTTCGGCGGGCAGGGCGCTGTCGGGCTTGATCTGCACGCGGATGTCGGCGGCCAGGTCTTCGCTGTTGAGGCTGGCGCTGCTGACGATCTGGCCGGTACGCACTTCGTCTTCGCCGGCTACCTGGAAGTTGACGCGGGTGCCTGGCTTGACCTCGTCGAACTGGCGGTAGGTGAAGCGCGCCTCGACCATCGGGTTGGTGGTGCGCGGGATCAGCTGGAAGATCGGCTGGCCCTTGGCGGCGTACTGGCCGTTGTCCACCAGCTGGCGGGCAACCACGCAATCACACGGGCTGGTGAGGGTGCCGGACAGCTGCTTGCCGAACAGTTCCTCGATCTTCGCCGGCTCCAGCTGTGCGTCTTCCAGGTTGCCCTTGAGCATGTCCAGCATGCTGGTGGTGAAACTGGCCAGTGGCGCGCCCTTGGCGATCTGCCCACCGCTTTCGACCAGGCTGTTCACGGTGCCGTCGCGCGGCATGGTGACGTTGGTGGTGGGTACCGCGACCACGCCGGCTTCGGCATGGCTGACGAAGTACATGCCGTACAGCGACTTGGCGATGAAGCCGAAGGCGGCGACACCGACCACGAACACGCCTAGGGTGACGGTGACCGCCTTGAGACGGCCGAACGCGCTCAGGCCGGCACCGCCGTCCTTCTGCTTGCGCGCCTTGGTGAAGTTGTCGCGCTGCAGGGTGCTGAGCACATCGCCGGCAGTGATCAGCTCACCCGACAGGTGCGAGGTGATGATGTGGCGCAGCGTGGCGATGTCGCGGAGCTCGAGGTTCTGAAACTGCGCGCCGGTACGGCCACTGCCCGGATTGTAGGAGCGCACCTGGAACTCGATGTCCATCGACAGGCCGAGGTTGTCGACCGTGAACTGCAGCCGCCCGCGGAGCACGTCGCCAACCGACAGTTGTTGCTTGGTGTGGAAACTCAGGCCACCGGCGGAGAGGTCGTCGACCTTCACATCGTGGGCCTGGCGCTGAGGGTCGAGGAACCGCAGCTTGGCGGGGATGCGTACCCGGGCATGCTGGCGCTGGGCTTCGGACTCATGCACGACGTTGACGTTCACGGCGGTATTCATGTGGTTTGTTCCTGTTAGTTCCGATCCGGGTTGGGCTCACACGACCATGAACAGCACAGCAACGAAGATGCTGGCAGCCGAGAAGGTCATGGTCCGCGAGGACCAGGTGTTGAACCATTGTTGAAAGCTGGCGAGGTCACGCTTGAGGGCAGTGGGCTGACGCGTCCAGGACTGCTTGTCGAGGCGGAAGAACACGTAGATCTTCATCAGTGCGCCGATGATCTGGTTGTAATAGAGAATCAGCGGGTAGGCCGGGCCTACGTTGTGGCCGGAGCACAGCAGCATGATGGTGAGGATCAAGCGGGTGATGCCGATCCACAGCAGATACACCAGCAGGAAGCCCAGGCCGAACTTGAGGCTGGCGATCACCGCCACGGTCAGGCCCAGCAGGCTGGTCCACATCGACACGCGCTGGTCGAACAGCACGATGCTGGTGAACAGCCCCAGGCGGCGCAGGCCCAGGCCAAGCGCGCGGGAGTTCTGCCGCAGGTTGTTGCCGTACCAGCGGTACATCAGCTTGCGGCTGGCCTTGAGGAAGCTCTTCTCCGGCGGGTGCTCGACCGTGTTGATGGCGGCGTCCGGCACGTAGAAAGTGTCGTAGCCCAGGCGCATCAGGCTGAACCAGCTGGACTTGTCGTCACCGGTGAGGAACTTGAAGCGGCCCAGGCGCCAGTGCATCAGCGAGTCGCTTTCGACGTCGGCGATGAACTCGGGGTTGGTCACCACGCTGGCGCGGAACATCGACATGCGTCCGGTCATGGTCAGCACGCGCTTAGACAGGGCCATCGAGCACATGTTGATGTGGCGCTGGGCGAAGCGCAGCTTGTGCCACTCGCTCATGATGTAGCCGCCACGCACTTCGCAGAACTCGTTGGTGGTCAGGCCGCCGACATTGGGGAACAGCTTGAACCACGGCACGGTCTTGCGTACCACGCCATCGCCCAGCACGGTGTCACCGTCGATTACCGCCACCACGGCGTTCTCGTCCGGCAGCATGCGCGAGATCGCACGGAAACCGTAGGCCAGGCCGTCACGCTTGCCGGTACCGGCGATGCGCACGATGTCCAGCTTCACGTGGGCTGGCGGGTTGTATTTGGCCCACAGGCTTTTCACCAGCAGTTCGTCCGACATCTCCACCAGCGAGCAGACCACGGTGGTGGGGAAGCCACAGTTGATCGCCTCGCGGATCACCGAGCTGTACACCTGGGCGGTGGTGAGAGCTTCGATGCGAAAGCTGGTCACCATCAGATACACATGGGACGGGTCGGCGTCCTTGCCCATTTTCTGAACCTTGCGGCGCAGGTACGGGTATACGCCGTAGAGGAAGATCATGCCGCGGATGAAATGGGTGGCGCCCATGGAGTAGCGCCAGATGCCGACTGCGCCGACCAGGAAGATGAAGTGCTTCGACTGCGAGTCGAAGATATCGGCTGGCAGGGCCAGGGCGATCAGCATGAGCAGACTCACGTAGAGCAGCCAACCGGCGCACTGCAACAGCACTGTCTGGATCCTTTGCATGTTCAGCATCCGTCGAGAATTCGGGAAAAGGTGGGCAGCGGGGGTGGGGAGGCCCCCGCTGCCCGGCCAGCACTTACCAGCAGATGCCTTCGGTGCGGCTGGTGGCGCAGGTCGGTTTGCTCATGAAACCGACCAGGTCGATCACGTGCTTGCCGGCCGGTGCTTGTTGGGCCAGTGCACGGAACTGCTCGTCACGGTTGCCCAGGACGATGACGTCGGCGTTGTCGATCACCTTCTGGAAGTCGGCGTTGAGCAGCGACGACACGTGCGGGATCTTCGATTCGATGTAGTCCTTGTTGGCGCCGTGGACGCGGGCGTACTGGACGTTGTCGTCGTAGATATCCAGCTGGTAGCCCTTGCCGATCAGGCGTTCGGCCAGTTCCACCAGCGGGCTTTCACGAAGGTCGTCGGTGCCGGCCTTGAAGCTCAGGCCGAGCAGGGCGACCTTGCGCTTGTCGTGGGCTTCGATCAGCTCGAAGGCGTTCTGCACCTGCGATTCGTTGCTGCGCATCAGCGAGTCGAGCAGCGGTGCGCGTACATCGAGGCTGGCGGCGCGATAGGTGAGGGCGCGCACATCCTTGGGCAGGCACGAGCCGCCGAAGGCGAAGCCAGGGCGCATGTAGTACTGGGACAGGTTCAGCACTTTGTCCTGGCAGACCACGTCCATCACGTCACGGCCATCCACGCCTACGGCCTTGGCAATGTTGCCGATCTCGTTGGCGAAGGTGACCTTGGTGGCGTGCCACACGTTGCAGGTGTACTTGATCATCTCGGCCACTTCGATCGGCTTGCGGATGATCGGCGCGTCGAGCTCTTCGTACAGGGCCTGCAAGATGTCGCCGCTGGCGCTGTCCAGTTCGCCGATGACGGTCATCGGTGGCTGGTCGTAGTCCTTGATCGCGGTGCTTTCACGCAGGAATTCCGGGTTGACCGCGACGCCGAAGTCGACGCCGGCTTTCTTGCCCGAGCAGTCTTCGAGGATCGGGATCACCACGTTCTTCACGGTGCCCGGCAGCACGGTGCTGCGTACCACGATGGTGTGGCGGCGCTCGCTGTCACGCAGCACGTAGCCGATTTCGCGGCACACCGACTCGATGTACTCAAGGCCCAGGTCGCCGTTCTTCTTGCTTGGGGTTCCCACGCAGATCATCGATACGTCGCTGGCACGAATGGCTTCGGCGAAATCGGTAGTACCGCGCAGGCGGCCGTTGGCGATGCCCTGTTGCAGCAGTGCTTCCAGGCCAGGTTCGACGATGGGCGACTTGCCCTGATTGATCAGGTCGATCTTGGTGCTGGATACATCCACACCGATCACTTCATGGCCTCGCGCCGTCAGGCAGCCAGCACAGACTGCACCCACATAACCCAAACCAAAGATGCTGATACGCATCGCTATCACCTCATGTGTTTATCACGCCGGCACCTCCGGAGAGAGCCGGACTGGGTTGATTAACAACAGTTTTCGGGCGCACGGATCCATGGCGAAATGCACACTTCGCCGAGCGCAGGCAAAATAAATCCGGAGCGCAAAAAATTATGCACTCAAACGTGGCAGTAAAAAGCCATTAATTAAAAAACGTGCCCTGGAATGCAGCCGTCTTTATTGCAATGCGCTACGTGGCGCTTTGCTGTGCTTGTTTTTTCAAGTGGAAAAATCCTTTGAAATCAACCACTAGGACGAATTGAAAGGGACGCTTCTCTCCTGCATGGACAGGGTTTTCGGGGGTTCCCGTCATACCTGTCGAAGTTGTTGGGGCTAGTAGTAGATACCTGCCGTTGTCATCTGTAAGTCATTTCTCACAGCCCAAGGGCAGGAAAATCGTTACGGCACTATGAGCGATTCGTCGTAGCAGAAGTTCCGAGGTGGGTTCGGCGTGGATGAAAGATTTCTAAATATTTTTTCAGTGGCGGACAATTTCAATCTGATAGCACTCGGGGGTTTTGCCCCGATATATAAAGGGCGAAACTGTTGCGAGATATTTTTATGCCAGCATCGAAAAATATTTTGAAAAATTCGTCAAAAAAGCTACGAACGGTCTTATGGCGTTTGGCTATAAGTTGCGGTATGTCGATTTTTTGGCGTCGGATTTGTGGCGTGATGGCGATATGAAGCGTGCCCTGTTGCAGGGCAGGGGAGGTGCGTAATGGCTGCTGGCCTCTTCGCGGCTAAAGCCGCTCCCACAGGTTTTGCACTGATCTTGAGTTCAGTGAAGTACATGTGGGAGCGGCTTTAGCCGCGAAGGGGGCGTGACAGGATCACTCGGAAGGATGATCCCGCAGGAACACCAGGTGGTCCGGCTTCGACTGTTCGGCACTGTAGTAGTACCCCTGCACATCGAACTGCTTGAGCTGCTCCGGGTCGCTGATGCGCTGCTGGATCACGAAGCGGCTCATCATGCCGCGGGCTTTCTTGGCGTAGAAGCTGATGATCTTGTATTGGCCGTTCTTCAGGTCCTTGAAGTCGACGTTGATCACCCGGGCCTTGAGCGCACTGCGTTTCACCGCGCTGAAATACTCGTTGCTGGCCAGGTTCAGCAGCACGTCATCGCCCTGTTCGGCCAAGGCCTGGTTCAGCCATTCGCTGATGCGTGTGCCCCAGAAAGCGTACAGGTCCTTGCCGCGGGCGTTGGCCAGCTTGGTGCCCATTTCCAGGCGGTAAGGTTGCATCAGGTCGAGCGGGCGCAGCAGGCCATACAGGCCCGAAAGCATGCGCAAGTGCTGCTGGGCATAGCTGAAATCGTCCTCGCCCAGGCTTTCGGCGTCGAGGCCGGTATACACGTCACCCTTGAACGCCAGCAGCGCTTGCTTGGCATTGGCCGGGGTGAAGTCCGGGGTCCAGCTGCCGAAGCGCGCGGCATTCAGGCCGGCGAGCTTGTCGGACAGGTGCATCAGTTCGCTGATCTGCGCTGGCGACAGGTCGCGCAACTGCTGGATCAGCTCCTGAGAGTCGTCCAGGTACTGGGGCAGGGTGAAACGCTCGGTCACCGGCGGGGTTTCGTAGTCGAGGGTCTTGGCGGGTGATATCACCGTCAGCATCGGGTCGGCTCCTGGCATCGTAGGCCGGGAATTCTACGGGCTGGGCGGTGCAAGTCCAAACTATGGCGACGATAGTCACAGACCATGGCCAGTGCAGAGGCTATAGTGCGCGTTTCGCCGTTGCGGAGCTTCAACCGTGCGTATTGCCTCTGCCTTGCTGGCCGCTCTGCTGAGCCTGGCCGCGCAAGCCGCCCCTTCAACCCAGGTGAGCCTGGACCGCAGCCTGTGGCCCGAAAAGCTGGACAGCCCGGCGTTGTTCGATGTGGCCTCGCGGGCCGAGATCCTCTCGTTCGCCCAGGTGCTGCATGAAAGCGAACTGCTGGACGACGCGGCGCTGGCGGCACGCTTGGGGCTACGGCAGGTCAACCTGCAGAAGGTGCGCCTGGTGCGGGCGCGCATGTGGCAGCGGTTGTGGGAAGGTTATCAACAGGCGCAGCGCAGTTGCGAACAGGATGCGTCGTTCTGCTATCCGGTTACGTCGATGGCGGAGTTGCGCACACAGGCAGCGACGTTCGCCGCCGATGTCGGCACGTTCTACACGGGCTGGATCGAGCCGAGCCACCAGTTCCATGCGCGGTACCTGGACGAACAACTGCGCAAGGCTGCGTTGCTGCCACAGACCAGCAGCGAGGTGGAGCGGTTGTCCTCACGCGAGCGCAATGGGGATGAACTGAACGACCGCATGTTCCTGCTGACCTTCGTCGGCGGGCCCGGGCCGGATGGCGGCAGTACCGATCTGCTGGCTGATTATCTGCGCCGGCAAAAGCTTGAAGGCACGTTCTTCGTGCTCGGCAACCGCCTGCAGCAACGCCGCGACGCCGGTGCGGCAGATGCCTTGCGCCAGCTCTATCGTGGGCATTGCGTGGGGGTTCAGGGTTGGGAGTACCGCTCCCATGCGCAGTGGACAGACTGGCAGGATTCATTGCGGCGCAGCCAGGCTCGGGTGCAGGCCGACTTGCCGGAGCAGTATGTACCGTTGTTTCGGCCGCCCTACGGGCAGCGCCGGGTCGATGGCGAGGCGTTCATGGCCAGCCAGCAGTTGCAAGTGTCGTTGTGGGACATCGATGCCCAGGATGATGGCGCACTGAGCGCCGAGGCCTCTGCCCAGCGGGTGCTGACCTTGATGCTGCTGTGGCGCAAGGGCGTGATCCAGTTCCATGACAGCCTGCCCAAGGCGCAGCCGGCGGTGGAGTGGTTGTTGCGCAATACGGCGCAGAGCGGGATTGGTTGGGGAGACTGCCAGGGATATGCCAACCGGGAGTGAGAGGGGGCTGCTGCGCCGCCCATCGCCGGCAAGCCGGCTCCCACAGGTACCGTGCATGGCTTGCTGGCGATAGCCCCTGCAATGGCAGCCTGATTTTTGACTGTAGTCCTCACGCGCCCCCTCGCCAACCCCTGTTCGTCATTTGGAAAAATAAACTTCACCTACGCGTAAAAAGACTTTTTTTAGTCATCATTTTTGCGGTATGAAGAAACCAGACAGCCGATTCCTGCAGCACAGGTGGCGTCATCCAGGCCCACCTAGCCAGGTTCGCTTCCCGCCCGTAACAACGCGGATACGGGGACAGCGGCAGTCACTCTGCGGCGTAACAGACCACGCCGTGTGGCTTCGACATAAGGTGACCGAGTATGGATGACCAAGGACGCAACCCTTCCTCCAGCAAGCCTATCCTGTATGTGCTCGATACCAACGTCCTGATTCACGACCCCAACGCGTTACTGAACTTCGAGGAGCACCATGTCGCCATCCCGATGACGGTGCTGGAGGAACTCGACAAGCTCAAGACCGGCAAACAGACCATCGCCGCCGAATGCCGCCAGGCCATTCGCCTGATCGACCAGACCCTTGGTGACGCCTCGCCCAGCGATGTCGAGCAGGGTGTGCCGATCCAGCGTGGCAAGAGCGGGCCCAAGGGCTTCCTGTCCATCCTGATGACTCCGCGCAACGAGCCGAACAAGCTGCTGCCGGAAAACCTCAACGACAACATCATCATCAACCAGCTGCTCGAAGTACGGGCCCGGCGCACCGACCTGGATGTTGTGCTGGTCACCAAAGACATCAACATGCGCCTGAAGGCACGTGCCTGTGGCATCGCGGCCGAGGACTACAGCACCGACCAACTGGTCGATGACGTGTCCTTGCTGTCCAAGGGCTACCATTCGGTCACCGGCTCGTTCTGGGACCGGGTGAGCAAGGTCGATACCCGCCAGGAGCGCGGCCGCACCTGGCACCGCGTGCAATTGATCGACAACCTGCCGGCGGTTCACGTCAACGAGTTCATCATCGATGAACAGGGCTTCGTCGGCTGGATCAAGGGTATCCGAAACGACGAACTGCTGTTGCTGGACCTGCACCAGGAACCGCTGCTGCATCAGGAAGCCTGGGGCTTGAAACCGCGGGACATCCACCAGAGCCTGGCGTTGTTCGCCCTGCTTGACCCGGATATCCACCTGGTCAACCTGACCGGCGCCGCCGGTTCCGGCAAGACCATCCTGGCCCTGGCCGCAGCCATCGAACAGACCATGGTAAGCAAGCGCTACCGGCGCATCATCGCCACCCGCAGTGTGCAGGGGCTGGACCAGGAGATCGGCTTCCTGCCGGGCACCGAGGCCGAGAAGATGGAACCTTGGCTGGGCGCCATCACCGACAACCTCGAAGCCTTGCACATGGATGACGAAAGCACCCATGGCAGCGTCGAGTACATCCTCGAGCGCGTGCCGTTGCAGTTCAAGTCGCTGAACTACATCCGTGGCCGTAGCTTCCAGCAGAGCCTGATCCTGATCGACGAGTGCCAGAACCTGACGCCGCACCAGATGAAAACCATCATCACCCGTGCCGGCTCCGGGTCCAAGGTGGTCTGCCTGGGCAACCTGGCGCAGATCGATACCCCCTACCTGTCCGCGACCAGCTCTGGCCTGACCTACCTGACCGAGCGCTTCAAGGACTTCCCCCATGGCGTGCACATCACCCTGCAGGGCGTGCCACGCTCGGTGCTGGCCGAGTACGCCGAGTCGCATCTGTAACCCTCTCCGCCGGGCGGTCCGCCGCCCGGCTTTTTCGCGGGCACGGTTGACGCCCCTCTGCTCAAACCTGACTCACAGGTTTACACTGCGAGTTCCCTTCACAGGAGCAGAGCAGTGCTGACACATCTTGATTCCCAGGGGCGGGCCAACATGGTCGACGTCACTGAAAAGGCCGTGACCGAGCGTGAGGCCACCGCCGAGGCGCGGGTGCGCATGTTGCCGCAGACCTTGCAGATGATCGTCGACGGTGAACACCCCAAGGGCGACGTGTTCGCCGTGGCGCGCATTGCCGGGATCCAGGCGGCGAAGAAGACCAGCGAACTGATCCCGCTGTGCCACCCGCTGATGCTGACCAGTGTCAAGGTCGAGCTGAGTGCCGAGGGGCAGGACGCCGTGCGTATCGTCGCCCGCTGCAAGCTGGCCGGGCAGACCGGCGTGGAGATGGAGGCGCTGACCGCCGCCAGCGTGGCTGCGCTGACGATCTATGACATGTGCAAGGCTGTGGATAAAGGTATGGTCATCGAGCAGGTGCGCCTGCTGGAAAAACTCGGCGGCAAGAGTGGCCACTACAAGGTGGAGGCGTGATGAAGGTCAAGGTGATGTACTTCGCCCGTTACCGCGAATTGTTGGGCGTGGATGCCGAGCGGGTGGAGGGTGCGTTCAAGGTGCTCGACGATGTGCGCCAGGCCTTGGTGGCCAAGGGTGGGCAGTATGAAGTGCTGGCCGAGCAGAACCTGATGTGTGCGCGCAACGAAGAACTGTGCAAGCTCGATGAGCCGCTGGAAGAGGGCGATGAAGTGGCGTTCTTCCCGCCGGTGACCGGAGGCTGAACATGGCTGTGCGAGTCCAGGAAGGTGCGTTCGACCCGGGAGCCGAGACCAATGCCATGCACGCGGCCAATGTCGGTGTGGGCGCGGTGGTCGGTTTTGTCGGCTACGTGCGGGATTTCAACGATGGCCGCGAGGTGGCGGGGATGTTCCTCGAGCACTATCCGGGCATGACCGAAAAGGCCTTGGCCAAGATCGTGGTGGAGGCAGAGCAGCGCTGGCCGTTGCTCAAGGTGGAGGTGCTGCACCGCATCGGTGCGCTCGAGCCGGGTGAGCCGATCGTGTTCGTCGGCGTGGCCAGTGCCCATCGGCAGGCGGCGTTCGATGCCTGCAACTTCATCATGGACTATCTGAAGACGCGGGCGCCGTTCTGGAAGAAGGAAAATACCCAGGAAGGGGCACGGTGGGTGGAAGGGAAACAGAGTGATCAGGATGCGGCGGAGCGCTGGTAGATCCTTGTTTGATGGCCGGGGCGAAGCCCCGGTTCGCGGGTGAACCCGCTCCCACAGGTGCATCACAGGTTTTGAAAGCTGTGCAGTACCTGTGGGAGCGGGTTCACCCGCGAAGAGGCCGGCACAGGTCAATGATGCTTGCGCGGCACCGGCTTCAGCAGCTCATCCGGCGGCATTTCACACTTGATCTTGCGCCCCAGCAGCTCTTCGATCGCTGGCAGCTGGTACGAGTCATCCTCACCGGCAAAGCTGATCGACACACCACTGGTGCCAGCACGGCCTGTCCGGCCAATGCGGTGCACGTAGTCGTCCGGGTCTTCCGGCAGGGTGAAGTTGATCACGTGGCTGATGCCATCGATGTGAATGCCCCGCCCCGCCACGTCGGTGGCCACCAGCACGGTGATGCGCCCTTCGCGGAAGTTCTCCAGGGTACGGATACGCTTGTGCTGCGGCACGTCACCCGACAACTGCGCGGCATTGATGCCGTCGCGCACCAGTTTTTCCTCGATGCGCCGCACTTCGTCCTTGCGGTTGGCGAACACCATCACCCGTTCCCACTTGTTCTGGGTCACCAGGTTGTACAGCAGCTTGTACTTGTCGCTGCCGGCCACCGCATAGACGTGCTGCTCCACCGTTTCGCTGGCAACGTTCTCCGGCTCGATCTCGACGATGGCCGGGTTGGTGGTCCACTGCTTGGCCAGGTTCATCACGTCGTCGGTGAAGGTGGCGGAGAACAGCAGGGTCTGGCGCTCGCTTTTCGGCGGCGTCTGGCGAATGATCTGGCGCACCTGGGGGATGAAGCCCATGTCGAGCATTCGGTCGGCTTCGTCCAGCACCATCACTTCGACCATGTCCAGGTGCACCTCACCGCGCTGGTTGAAGTCCAGCAGGCGCCCCGGAGTGGCCACCAGGATGTCGCAATGGCGCGCTTCCAGGGCCTTGAGCTGCTTGTCGAAGTCCATTCCGCCGACGAAGCTCATCACGTTCAGGCCGGTGTACTTGGTCAGGGCGATGGCGTCCTTGGCGATCTGTACCACCAGCTCACGGGTGGGCGCGATGATCAGCGCACGTGGCTCGCCCATGTAGCGTTCCTTCGGCGGCGGCGTCTGCTGCAGCTGGGAAATGATCGAGATCAGGAACGCCGCAGTCTTGCCGGTACCGGTCTGGGCCCGGCCGATGGCGTCCTGACCGCGCAGGGTGTAACCCAGCACCTGTGCCTGGATAGGCGTGCAGTACGGGAAGCCCAGGTCGTGGATGGCATGCATCAGTTCGTTGGACAGCTTGAAGTCGTGGAAGCGGGTCTTGCCTTCCTGTGGCTCGACCACGAAGTCTTCCGGTTTCCACAGGCTGGCCTGCGGCTTGGGCTTGCGCTCGCGACGCGGTTTGTCCTTGGCCGGCTTGTCGGCGGCTGGCGTAACGGCGGCAGGCTGTTCGGCCTGGGGAGTGGGGGTGGCGCGTGGTGCGGCCGGTTTTTCCGCAGGCCGGGCCTCGCTGGCGGGTGCGGGCGCAGGGGGCGTCACGCTGGCAGCAGGAGCGACGGCCTGTGGCGCGGCGTCTCCCTTGCCGAAAATTTTCTTGAGTGCCTTGAGCACGATCGTCTCATCAACTGGTTAAGGAATGTACGCCGGGCAGTGTAATGCAAGATTCAGGCGCGGCGTAGTGGAATAGCCTTACAACTACAGACAGCCCTGGCTTATTGCAATTGCTTGCTCAGCCAGTCGTGGATGTCGCTCAACTCTTCCACCACCACTTCGTGTTCCATCGGGTATTCGTGCCAGCGGGCGGCAACGCCCCAGGTATTGAGGTACTCGAAGGCGGTGCGGCCCATGGAAGGGATCACCACCGGGTCGTGCACACCATGCAGGCACAGGGCCGGGGTGCGTTGCTGGCAGGCGCTCAACTGATGCTGGTCGTTGAAGGTGGGGGCGTAGGTGGACAAGGCGATCACGCCACCCAGCGCTTCTTGCCACTTTATATAGGCAGTGTGCAGAACCACCGCGCCACCCTGGGAGAAGCCAGCCAGGAAAATCCGCGACAGGCTGATGCCTTTGGCCTGCTCGGCCTTGATCAGGCTAATGACCTGTTCGGCCGATTCCTCCAGCTGCGCCTCGTCGATGGCGCGGGCCGGGGTCATGGCCTTGATGTCGTACCAGCTGGGCATGGCGTAGCCGCCGTTGATGGTTACCGGGCGGGTGGGAGCCTGGGGCATGACGAAACGGGTGCTGAGCAGGCGTTCCTGCATGAATTCGGCCACTGGTAGGAAGTCGTAACGGTCGGCACCCAGGCCGTGCAACCAGATCACACAGGCGTCTGCGGTTTTCTGCGGTTCGAGAATCAGTGGGTTGGTCATGACTGCTCCGAAAGTGTGCGGGTCTTGTTATGGCGTGCGTGAAAAGAAGGCGCTGGAAATGATTGTCGGAAAAAGAATGTCGCAACGATACAACTTTCCCTACTTGACGAGCGCTTAAACGCTACAGCCGCAAATTTTGGTACGCGCTTTGCAATTCACCCAATGATGCAAAGGGCAGGCCGTGACGGTAACACCCTTTGCACGCGAAGGCTGTCACAGAACAGTCCATTGCGCCATTGACCCAATAACAAGCCAATACGGGTCGGATACGCCTCAAAAGGGTGCGGTGCAATTCCGGCTCGATACAACAAGAGCGATTTGGAGGTTGTGAATGAAGATGTTGAAAACCACCCTGGCAGTCCTGACCGCTGCCGCCGCGCTGGGCGCCGTGAGCAACGCCCAGGCCGGCGCCACCCTGGATGCGGTAAAGAAGAAGGGCTTCGTCCAGTGTGGCGTGAGCGACGGTCTTCCAGGCTTCTCGGTACCTGATGCGCAGGGCAAGATCGTTGGCATCGACGCCGACGTGTGTCGCGCTGTGGCCGCCGCCGTGTTCGGCGACGCCACCAAGGTCAAGTTCAGCCAGCTCAACGCCAAGGAACGTTTCACCGCCCTGCAGTCGGGCGAAGTCGACGTGCTGTCGCGCAACACCACCTGGACCAGCTCGCGTGATGCCGGCATGGGCCTGGTATTCGCCGGTGTTACCTACTACGACGGCGTTGGCTTCCTGGCCAACAAAAAGCTGGGTGTATCCAGCGCCAAGGAACTCGATGGCGCGACCATCTGCATCCAGGCCGGTACCACCACCGAGCTGAATGTGTCGGACTACTTCCGCGCCAATGGCCTGAAGTACACCCCGATCACCTTCGACACCTCGGATGAAAGTGCCAAGTCGCTGGAATCGGGCCGTTGCGACGTGCTGACCTCCGACAAGTCGCAGTTGTTCGCCCAGCGCTCCAAGTTGGCCGCGCCGACCGAGTACGTGGTACTGCCGGAAACCATCTCCAAGGAACCGCTGGGCCCGGTGGTGCGTAAAGGCGACGAAGAATGGTTCAGCATCGTCAAGTGGACCCTGTTCGCCATGCTCAACGCCGAAGAGGCGGGCATCACCTCGAAGAATGTCGAGGCCGAAGCCAAAAGCACCAAGAACCCGGACGTCGCCCGCCTGCTGGGCGCGGATGGCGAGTACGGCAAGGACCTCAAGCTGCCCAAGGACTGGGTAGTGCAAATCGTGAAGCAAGTCGGTAACTACGGCGAAGTGTTCGAGAAGAAC
This sequence comes from Pseudomonas sp. M2(2023), assembly GCF_030263955.1. Taxonomy (NCBI): domain Bacteria; kingdom Pseudomonadati; phylum Pseudomonadota; class Gammaproteobacteria; order Pseudomonadales; family Pseudomonadaceae; genus Pseudomonas; species Pseudomonas sp. M2(2023). Next base: position 4,663,182 of record NZ_CP127114.1, on the reverse strand, counting down.
CTGGGCCAGAGCACCGACCTGAAGATCGACCGTGGCATGAACGCCCTGTGGAACAACGGCGGCATCCAGTACGCGCCACCTGTGCGCTGATGGCTGCACCCTGCGGCGGCATCCCGCCGCCGCAGGCTGTTCGGAACCCTACTTTCCGGGGCACTTCATGCAAAATCGAATCGGCGCACAAAAGGGTTTATCCCTGAGCGATCCACGTGTGCGCGCGTGGCTGTTCCAGATTCTCACGATAGTCTTCGTGGTCGGTCTGGGCTGGTATCTGTTCCACAACACGCAAGCCAACCTGCAACACCGGGGTATCACCTCGGGCTTCGACTTTCTCGACCGCAGTGCCGGCTTCGGCATCGCCCAGCACCTGATCCCCTACGTGGAATCAGACAGCTATGCGCGGGTGTTCGTCATCGGCCTGCTCAACACCTTGCTGGTGACGTTCATCGGCGTGGTGCTGGCGACCATCCTTGGCTTCATCATCGGTGTGGCGCGGTTGTCGCCGAACTGGATGATCAACAAGCTGGCGACCGTGTATGTGGAAACCTTCCGCAACATTCCGCCGTTGTTGCAGATCCTGTTCTGGTACTTCGCCGTGTTCCTGACCCTGCCGGGACCGCGGGGCAGCATCAATATCGACGACACCTTCTTCATCAGCAACCGGGGCCTGAACATGCCCGGCGCGTCCATGGCCGAAGGCTTCTGGCCGTTCGTCGTGGCCCTGGTCCTGGCGCTGCTGGCCATCGTGGTGATGGTGCGTTATGCCAACAAGCGCTTCGACGAGACGGGCGAGCCATTCCACAAGTTCTGGGTGGGGCTGGCGCTGTTCATCGCCATCCCAGGCGTTTGCGCACTGCTGTTCGGCAGCCCGGTGCACTGGGAAGTGCCGCAATTGAAAGGATTCAACTTCGTCGGTGGCTGGGTACTGATTCCCGAGCTGCTGGCGCTGACCCTGGCGTTGACCATCTACACCGCTGCGTTCATCGCCGAGATCGTGCGCTCCGGTATCCGTTCGGTCAGCCATGGCCAGACCGAGGCCGCGCGTTCGCTGGGCCTGCGCGAGGGGCCGACCCTGCGCAAGGTGATCATCCCCCAGGCACTGCGGGTGATCATTCCGCCGCTGACCAGCCAGTACCTGAACCTGGCGAAGAACTCGTCGCTGGCGGCCGGTATCGGCTACCCGGAGATGGTCTCGCTGTTCGCCGGTACCGTGCTCAACCAGACCGGCCAGGCCATCGAGGTGATCGCCATCACCATGAGTGTCTATCTCGCCATCAGCATCAGCATTTCGCTGCTGATGAACTGGTACAACAAGCGCATTGCGCTGATCGAGCGGTGAGGATACGCCAGTGAATGCCCATGTTTTCAAACCCGACATGCCGCCACCGGTGAAAACCGTCGGCGTGCTCGCATGGATGCGTGCCAATCTGTTCTCCAGCTGGCTCAATACGCTGCTGACCCTGTTTGCCATCTACCTGGTTTGGCTGATCGTGCCGCCGCTGCTGCAGTGGGCGTTGCTTGATGCCAACTGGGTCGGCACCACCCGCGCCGACTGCACCAAGGAGGGCGCCTGCTGGGTGTTCGTGCAGCAGCGTTTCGGCCAGTTCATGTACGGCTACTACCCGGCCGAGTTGCGCTGGCGCGTGGACCTGACCGTGTGGCTTGCCGTGCTTGGCGCCGCCCCGCTGTTCATCAAACGCTTCCCACGCAAGGCCTTCTACGGCCTTGGCTTCCTGGTGGTGTACCCGCTGCTTGCCTACACCCTGCTGCACGGGGGCATGCTGGGCCTGGAAAGCGTACCTACCAGCCAGTGGGGCGGGCTGATGCTGACCCTGGTGATTGCCACCGTGGGCATTGTCGGCGCATTGCCGCTGGGAATCCTGCTGGCCCTGGGGCGGCGCTCGAAAATGCCTGCGGTGAAGGTGGTGTGCGTGACCTTCATCGAGTTCTGGCGCGGCGTGCCGCTGATCACCGTGCTGTTCATGTCATCGGTGATGCTGCCGTTGTTCCTGCCTGAGGGCATGAGCTTCGACAAGCTGCTGCGGGCGATGATCGGCGTGATCCTGTTCCAGTCGGCGTATATCGCCGAGGTGGTGCGTGGCGGCCTCCAGGCCATCCCCAAGGGCCAGTACGAAGCTGCCGCGGCCATGGGCCTTGGCTACTGGCGGGCGATGGGCCTGGTGATTCTGCCGCAGGCGCTCAAGCTGGTGATCCCCGGCATCGTCAACACCTTCATTGCCCTGTTCAAGGACACCAGCCTGGTGATCATCATCGGCCTGTTCGACCTGCTGAACAGCGTCAAGCAAGCTGCTGCCGACCCGGCCTGGCTGGGCATGGCTACCGAGGGCTACGTGTTCGCCGCCCTGGTTTTCTGGATTTTCTGTTTCGGTATGTCCCGCTACTCCATGCATCTGGAGCGCAAGCTGGACACTGGCCACAAGCGTTAGGAGTTTCGAAATGAGTGAAGCGATCAAGCAGCCTGCCGGCCCCGAAGGCATCATCCAGATGCAGGGCGTGAACAAGTGGTACGGCCAGTTCCATGTGCTCAAGGACATCAACCTGAACGTGCGCCAGGGCGAGCGCATCGTGCTGTGCGGGCCGTCCGGCTCTGGCAAGTCCACCACCATCCGTTGCCTCAACCGCCTTGAAGAGCACCAGCAGGGGCGCATCGTGGTCGATGGTGTGGAGCTGACCAACGACCTCAAGCAGATCGAGGCCATCCGCCGCGAAGTGGGCATGGTGTTCCAGCACTTCAACCTGTTCCCGCACCTGAGCATCCTGGAAAACTGCACCCTGGCGCCGATGTGGGTGCGCAAGATGCCGCGGCGCAAGGCCGAGGAAATCGCCATGCACTACCTGGAGCGGGTGCGTATTCCGGAGCAGGCGCACAAGTACCCGGGGCAGTTGTCCGGTGGTCAGCAGCAGCGTGTGGCGATTGCCCGCGCGTTGTGCATGAAACCGAAGATCATGCTGTTCGACGAACCGACCTCGGCGCTGGACCCGGAAATGGTCAAGGAAGTGCTCGATACCATGGTGGGCCTGGCCGAGGATGGCATGACCATGCTCTGCGTGACCCACGAGATGGGCTTTGCCCGGACCGTGGCGAACCGGGTGATCTTCATGGACAAGGGCGAGATCGTCGAGCAGGCAGCGCCGGATGACTTCTTCGACCGGCCACGCAGTGACCGGACCAAGTTGTTCCTGAGCCAGATCCTGCATTGATGTAGCCGGGGGCCGCTTTGCTGCCCATTCGCAGCACAAGGCTGCTCCTACAAGGGAAATGCGATCTCCTGTAGGAGCAGCCTTGTGCTGCGAATGGGCTGCGAAGCAGCCCCCCAGAGACCAGATCGCAGCCTTACTTCTCTTCCTTGGCGACTGCCGGCGCCGGTGGCGGCCGCAGGCCCACCTCGGCGATCAGCTTCAACTGCTGCCCATTGCGCATCACCTCGATGGTGATCTTCTCGTTGGGCTTGATCCGCGCCACCTGGTTCATCGACTTGCGCCCATCACCGGCCGGCTCGCCGTTGATGCTCAGGATCACGTCACCCAGCTGCAGCCCGGCCTTTGCCGCCGGCCCTTCGCGGAAGATGCCCGCCACCACGATGCCCGGGCGGTCCTTCATGCCGAACGATTCGGCCAGTTCCTGGCTCAGTGGCTGTACTTCGATGCCCAGCCAGCCACGGATCACCTGGCCGTGCTCGATGATCGACTTCATCACCTCCAGTGCCAGTTTCACCGGGATGGCGAAGCCGATACCTTGCGAACCGCCGGACTTGGAGAAGATCGCCGTGTTGATGCCGATCAGGTTGCCGTTGGCATCCACAAGCGCACCGCCGGAGTTACCCGGGTTGATCGCCGCGTCGGTCTGGATGAAATCTTCGTAGTTGTTCAGGCCCAGCTGGTTGCGGCCAGTGGCGCTGATAATACCCATGGTCACGGTCTGGCCGACCCCGAACGGGTTGCCGATGGCCAGCGACACGTCGCCGATGTGAATGTTGTCGGAGCGGCCGATGGTGATCGCCGGCAGGCTCTTCAGGTCGATTTTCAGCACCGCCAGGTCGGTTTCCGGGTCGCTGCCGATGACCCGGGCCAATGTCTCGCGGCCATCCTTCAGGGCCACGACGATCTGGTCGGCGCCGCTGGTGACGTGGTTATTGGTCAGCAGGTAACCCTCGGGGCTCATGATCACCGCCGAGCCCAGGCTCGACTCCCAGCGGCGCTGCTTGGGCAGGTTGTCGCCGAAGAAACGGCGGAACTGCGGGTCCTCGAACAGCGGGTGGGCGCTCTTGTTCACCACCTTGGTGGTGTACAGGTTGACCACCGCCGGGGCGGCCAGGGTTACCGCGTCGGCATAGGATACCGGGCCCTGCATGATCCGCGTGGTCTGCGGTGCCTGTTGCAGGTTGACGTCCTGGCTGGGCAGGCCGACCCACTCCGGGAAGCGCTGGATGATCAGCATGGCGATCAGTACGCCGGTAAGCAGGGGCCAGCCAAAATAACGCAAAGCCTTGAACATGAATGAATCCTGGAAAGAGCCGGGGATGGTGACCGTGCGGTGGGCATGAGCGCGCGCGATCATACACCGGTTCCCCCAGTGCCGGCGACGGCCCATAATGGCCGGCATTATACGGGCGTTGCATGGGCGTTGTGCCCGAGAAAAACGCAGATTTCGAGGAGATTTTCATGGCCGTCGCTCTGAACACCCTGGTCGAGGAAGCCGAGCGTTACCTGGGCAGCGCGAAGATCCAGGATTATTGCCCCAACGGCCTGCAGGTCGAAGGCCGGCCGCAGGTCAGCCGCATCGTCAGCGGCGTTACCGCCAGCCAGGCGTTGCTGGATGCGGCAGTCGAAGCCGAGGCCGACCTGGTGCTGGTGCACCATGGCTACTTCTGGAAGGGAGAGAACCCTTGCATCACCGGTATCCGGCAGCGCCGGCTGAAAACGCTGCTGAACAACGATATCAGCCTGCTCGCGTTTCATCTGCCGCTGGACGCTCACCCGGATGTGGGCAACAACGTGCAGCTGGCACGGCAGTTGGACATCACCGTCGAAGGGCCGCTGGACCCGGAGAACCCCAAGGTGGTCGGCCTGGTCGGCTCGCTGGCCGAGCCGATGACCGCGCTCGATTTCGCCCGGCGGGTGCGGGAGGTGCTGGGGCGTGAGCCTCTGCTGGTCGAAGGTGAGCAGATGATCCGGCGGGTCGGCTGGTGTACCGGGGGCGGGCAGGGCTACATCGACACGGCGATTGCGGCCGGGGTGGACCTGTACCTGACCGGCGAGGCGTCGGAACAGACCTACCATAGCGCCCGCGAGAATGGCGTCAGCTTCATTGCCGCCGGGCACCATGCCACCGAGCGGTATGGGGTGCAGGCGCTGGGTGAATACCTGGCGCGGCGCTTTGCCGTGGAGCACCTGTTCATCGATTGCCCGAACCCGATCTGACATCGGCGTCGCCTTCTTCGCGGGTAAACCCGCTCCCACAGGGACAGTGTTGATCCCAGGCCTGCGGGATCCCTGTGGGAGCGGGTTTACCCGCGAATAGGCCAGGCCTGCTGGCCCAAACCCGCAGTCATATCGTTAGACTTTTTCGATCTAGCCGGCCTCCTAAATAGAAGCAGCCGCTGTGATAAAGTGGCTCGCTCGAACACGGCCCGCAGGCCGTCCATAAGATCGTTTTTCGTGAGTAGCCATGGTCGACAAACTGACGCACTTGAAACAGCTGGAGGCGGAGAGCATCCACATCATCCGCGAGGTGGCCGCCGAGTTCGACAACCCGGTGATGCTGTACTCGATCGGCAAGGATTCCGCCGTGATGCTGCACCTGGCGCGCAAGGCCTTTTTCCCAGGCAAGTTGCCGTTCCCGGTGATGCACGTCGACACCCAGTGGAAATTCCAGGAGATGTACAGCTTCCGCGACAAGATGGTCGAGGAAATGGGCCTGGAGCTGATCACCCACGTCAACCCCGAGGGTGTGGCGCAGGGCATCAACCCGTTCACCCATGGCAGCTCCAAGCACACCGACATCATGAAGACCCAGGGCCTGAAGCAGGCGCTGGACAAGCATGGTTTCGATGCCGCCTTCGGTGGTGCGCGCCGCGACGAAGAGAAGTCGCGGGCCAAAGAGCGCGTTTACTCGTTCCGTGACAGCAAGCACCGCTGGGACCCGAAGAACCAGCGCCCGGAACTGTGGAACGTGTACAACGGCAAGGTCAACAAGGGCGAGTCGATCCGCGTCTTCCCGCTGTCGAACTGGACCGAGCTGGACATCTGGCAGTACATCTACCTCGAAGGCATCCCGATCGTGCCGCTGTACTTCGCCGCCGAGCGTGAAGTCATCGAGAAGAACGGCACCCTGATCATGATCGACGACGAGCGCATCCTCGAACATCTCACCGATGAAGAGAAAGCGCGCATCGTCAAGAAAAAGGTGCGTTTCCGTACCCTTGGCTGCTACCCGCTCACGGGCGCTGTCGAGTCGGAAGCCGAGACGCTCACCGACATCATTCAGGAAATGCTCCTGACGCGCACTTCCGAGCGCCAGGGCCGAGTCATCGACCACGATGGCGCCGGTTCCATGGAAGACAAGAAACGTCAGGGCTACTTCTAATTTTCAGGGTTACTCCATGTCGCACCAATCCGATTTGATCAGCGAAGACATCCTCGCTTATCTGGCTCAGCACGAGCGCAAAGAACTGCTGCGTTTTCTCACCTGCGGCAACGTGGATGACGGCAAGAGCACCCTGATCGGGCGCCTGCTGCACGACTCGAAGATGATCTACGAGGACCACCTCGAGGCTATCACCCGCGATTCGAAAAAGGTCGGCACCACCGGCGAGGAAGTCGACCTGGCGCTGCTGGTCGACGGTCTGCAGGCCGAGCGCGAGCAGGGCATCACCATCGATGTCGCCTACCGCTATTTCTCCACCGCCAAGCGCAAGTTCATCATTGCCGACACCCCGGGCCACGAGCAGTACACCCGCAACATGGCTACCGGCGCGTCCACCTGCGACCTGGCGATCATCCTGGTCGATGCCCGCTACGGCGTGCAGACCCAGACCCGCCGCCACAGCTACATTGCCTCGCTGCTGGGCATCAAGCACATCGTCGTCGCGGTCAACAAGATGGACCTCAAGGGCTTCGATCAGGACGTCTTCGAGTCGATCAAGGCCGACTACCTGAAGTTCGCCGAAGCCATCAACCTTACCCCGAGCAGCCTGCACTTCGTGCCGATGTCGGCGCTCAAGGGTGACAACGTGGTCAACCACAGCGAGCGTTCGCCGTGGTACGCCGGCCCGACGCTGATGGAAATCCTCGAAACCGTCGAAGTGTCGGCCGACCGCAACTTCACCGACCTGCGCTTCCCGGTGCAGTATGTCAACCGTCCGAACCTGAACTTCCGCGGTTTCGCTGGCACCATCGCCAGCGGCGTGGTGCACAAGGGCGATGAAATCGTCGTGCTGCCGTCGGGCAAGAGCAGCCGCGTCAAGTCCATCGTCACCTACGAAGGCGAGCTGGAAAACGCAGGCCCTGGCCAGGCCGTGACCCTGACCATGGAAGACGAGATCGACATCTCCCGTGGTGACCTGCTGGTGCATGCCGACAACGTCCCGCCGGTCACCGACCAGTTCGACGCCATGCTGGTGTGGATGGCCGAGGAGCCGATGCTCCCAGGCAAGAAATACGACATCAAGCGCGCCACCAGCTACGTGCCGGGCTCGATTGCCAGCATCACCCACAAGGTCGATGTGAACACCCTGGAGCAGGGCGCTGCCAGCGCGCTGCAGCTGAACGAGATCGGCCGCGTCAAGGTGTCCCTGGACGCCTCGATCGCCCTGGACGGTTACGAAAGCAACCGCACCACCGGTGCGTTCATCGTCATCGACCGGCTGACCAACGGCACGGTCGGCGCCGGCATGATCATCGCCCCGCCAGTCCTGCCGCACGGCAGCACCGGCCATCATGGCAAGCTGTGCCATGTGGCCACCGAAGAGCGCGCCCTGCGCTTCGGCCAGCAGCCTGCCACCGTGCTGTTCAGTGGCCTGTCCGGCGCTGGCAAGAGCACCCTGGCCTACGCCGTGGAGCGCAAGCTGTTCGACATGGGCCGTGCAGTGTACGTGCTCGACGGCCAGAACCTGCGCCATGACCTGAACAAGGGCTTGCCGCAGGACCGCGCAGGTCGCACCGAGAACTGGCGCCGCGCCGCCCACGTGGCGCGCCAGTTCAACGAAGCCGGTCTGCTGACTCTGGCCGCGTTCGTGGCCCCGGATGCAGAAGGCCGCGAACAGGCCAAGGCATTGATCGGCAAGGAGCGCCTGGTGACCGTTTACGTCCAGGCCTCGCCGCTGGCCTGCCGTGAGCGTGACCCGCAAGGCTTGTACGCTGCTGGTGGCGACAACATCCCGGGCGAAAGCTTCCCGTACGATGTGCCGCTGGATGCCGACCTTGTGATCGATACTCAGGCCACGAGCGTGGATGAGGGCGTGAAGCAGGTGCTGGACGTGCTGCGTCAGCGTGGCGCGATCTAAGCGCTAGCCTGCAAGGAAAACCCCGCCTCGGCGGGGTTTTTTGTTTCTACGCCCGGCATACATGCGCGGGTCTCCTGTGGGAGCGGCCTTGTGTCGCGAAAGGGCTGCACAGCAGCCCCCGGGTCTCAGCACTGATGCACAAATTGCTGGGGCTGCTGCGCAGCCCTTTCGCGACACAAGGCCGCTCCCACAAAGGATTGCGTGAGCTTTGGATTTTGAGCAAGGCAGTTGTTCCCGCACGGACTGTGCATTTCGTTCAGATGTGTTTTTCCGAAACCGGTATCACCCGCCGTTCCTTCACTGCCTTGTAGGAAAAACTCGAGTAGATCTCCTTCACCCCCGGCAACCGCTGCAGCACTTCCCGGGTGAACTCGCCAAACGACTCCAGATCCCGCGCCAGGATCTCAAGCAAGAAGTCGTAGCGCCCGGAGATGTTGTGGCAGGCGACAATCTCGGGAATTTCCATCAGCCGCTGTTCGAATGCCAGTGCCATGTCCTTGGTGTGCGAGTCCATCATGATGCTGACGAACGCGGTGACGCCAAACCCCAGTGACTTGGGCGAGAGAATGGCCTGGTAGCCGGTGATGTAGCCGTTGTCCTCCAGCAACTTGACCCGCCGCCAGCACGGCGAAGTGGTTAGCGCTACCTGGTCGGCAAGTTCGGCAACGGTGAGGCGGGCGTTGTCCTGCAGGGCAGCGAGCAGGGCGCGGTCGGTACGGTCGAGGCGTGAAGGCATGTTTTACCCTTCTGGTCCGGTAATTATTGTTTTTGTTCCAACAAGCACGCGTATGCGTGGGCCATTTTGGAAAAAATCGGGCAGCTCGGTGGCATAAGCTTATAGCAAACCACAAGAGGCTGTTGCCATGCGCGACTCCCATAACAACACCGGTTTTTCCACGCGGGCCATTCACCATGGCTACGATCCGCTTTCCCACGGTGGCGCCCTGGTGCCGCCGGTGTACCAGACCGCTACTTATGCCTTCCCCACAGTCGAATACGGTGCTGCTTGCTTCGCCGGGGAGGAGCCGGGGCATTTCTACAGCCGCATTTCCAACCCTACCTTGGCCCTGCTGGAACAGCGCATGGCCTCGCTGGAGGGCGGCGAGGCGGGGCTGGCATTGGCGTCGGGCATGGGGGCCATCACCTCGACGATCTGGACCCTGTTGCGCCCTGGTGATGAGCTGATCGTCGGGCGTACATTGTACGGCTGCACTTTTTCTTTCCTGCACCATGGCATTGGCGAATTCGGGGTGAAGATCCGCCATGTCGACCTGAACGATGCCAAGGCCCTGAAAGCGGCGATCAACAGCAAAACGCGGATGATCTACTTCGAAACGCCGGCCAACCCCAACATGCAGTTGGTGGATATCGCCGCGGTGGCCGAAGCGGTGCGCGGGCATGATGTGCATGTGGTGGTCGACAACACCTACTGCACGCCTTACCTGCAGCGGCCGCTGGAGCTGGGGGCGGACCTGGTGGTGCATTCGGCGACCAAGTACCTGAGTGGCCACGGCGATATCACTGCCGGTCTGGTGGTGGGGCGCAAGGCGCTGGTCGACCGCATTCGCCTGGAAGGGCTGAAGGACATGACCGGGGCGGTGCTGTCACCCCACGATGCGTCGCTGCTGATGCGCGGTATCAAGACCTTGGCCCTGCGCATGGACCGCCATTGCGCAAATGCCCAGCAGGTGGCCGAGGCTCTGGCGCGGCAGCCGCAGGTGGAGCTGATTCACTACCCGGGTTTGCCGTCGTTTGCCCAGTACGAGCTGGCGCAGCGGCAGATGCGTTTGCCGGGCGGGATGATCGCGTTCGAGCTCAAGGGGGGGATCGAGGCCGGGCGCAGATTCATGAATGCCCTGCAACTGTTTGCGCGGGCGGTGAGCCTGGGCGATGCCGAGTCGCTGGCGCAGCATCCGGCGAGCATGACGCACTCAAGCTATACCGCGAAGGAGCGGGCCCATCACGGGATATCGGAGGGGCTGGTGCGCCTGTCGGTGGGGCTGGAGGACGTGGAGGACCTGCTAGCGGATGTCGAGCAGGCATTGCAGGCCTGCAGCTAGGTTGCCTGGGCCGACCTCTTCGCGGGTAAACCCGCTTACAGGTCAGGCGCAGTATTTGAAACCTGCGCCGCCCCTGTGGGAGCGGGTTCACCCGCGAAGAGCCCAGTGAATCCAGCCCATGAAAAAGGCCTCTTGCGAGGCCTTTGTCATTTTCTGCAGATCAGCGCTTGAGCCCGTAGCTCTCGTCGAGCATGCCCGGCGAGTTCGGTGCTTTCGGCGCGTAGTCGCGTGGCACTTCGGCGTCCTTCGGCGGGGTCAAACGGTCGCGTGGGCCTTGCGCTGCCTCGGAGTGCAGGGCTGCCAGCAAGCGTTGGCGAGTGACGTCGTCCAGGGCCAGGCTGTTGGCGCCTTCGGCCAGGTGGTCCTGCACGTCCTGATAGCTTTGGGTCAGTTTCTTGACCAGCACGGCAGTGCTGTTGAAATGAGTAACCACTTCGTTCTGATAGCTGTCGAAGCGCTTCTGGATATCATCCAGTTGACGCTGGGTGCTGCTCGGCGCGGCATTGGGCAGCAGGCGAGCGACGACGAACCCAACCACCACACCGATGACCAGGGCCAGGGTCGGCAACAACCAAACAAGGAGCGAGAGTTCCACGAGTCCTTCCTCTATAAACGGCTTTGCTTTACGTTAACGGCTCAGACCTGCGCTGTATACCGCGAGCGATCGCAAATCAGAACAGAATTCCTCATCTAGACGAATCGACCCCTCCCGAGGTCACGGAGTAGTGCCTTGCTTGTCCGCGAAACCCCCTTGTTCATCGATGGCCCCAGCGGCCAGCTGGAAGCCTTGTACCTGGACGTGGCCAATGCACGTGGCGCGGTGCTGATCTGCCACCCCAACCCGGTCCAGGGCGGCACCATGCTCAACAAGGTGGTCTCGACCTTGCAACGCACCGCCCGTGACGCCGGCTACGTGACCTTGCGGTTCAACTACCGTGGCGTCGGGCAGAGCGCAGGTACCCATGACATGGGCGCTGGCGAGGTGGCCGATGCCGAAGCCGCTGCGGCCTGGCTGCGCGAAAAGCATCTGGGCCTGCCGCTGGTGCTGATGGGCTTCTCGTTCGGTGGTTTTGTCGCCACCAGCCTGGCCGGCCGCCTGGAGGCCACTGGAGTAGAGCTGCAGCAGCTGTTCATGATCGCCCCGGCGGTCATGCGCCTGACGGCGGATTTCCCGCTGCCGCAGCGCTGCCCGATCACCGTGGTGCAGCCGGACGCCGACGAAGTCGTCGCGCCGCAGCTGGTTTACGAATGGTCCGACAGCCTGTCGCGCCCCCATGAGCTGCTGAAAGTGGCAGAATGCGGACACTTCTTCCATGGCAAGCTGACCGATCTGAAGGATCTGCTGCTGCCGCGCCTTTCGAACTGAGCCAAGCCTGAATAAGCGAACACCCATGACCACGCGCATTCTCACCGGTATCACCACCACCGGCACTCCGCACCTGGGCAACTACGCCGGCGCCATCCGCCCGGCGATCCGTGCCAGCCAGCAGCCCGGTGTCGACTCGTTCTACTTCCTGGCCGACTACCACGCCCTGATCAAGTGCGACGACCCGCTGCGCATCCAGCGTTCGCGTCTGGAAATTGCCGCCACCTGGCTGGCCGGCGGTCTCGATCCGGACAAGGTGACCTTCTACCGCCAGTCCGATATCCCGGAAATCCCCGAGCTGACCTGGCTGCTGACCTGCGTCAGCGCCAAGGGCCTGCTCAACCGTGCACACGCCTACAAGGCCTCGGTGGACAAGAACCTGGAAAATGGCGAGGACCCGGATGCCGGCGTGACCATGGGCCTGTACAGCTACCCGGTGCTGATGGCTGCGGACATCCTGATGTTCAACGCCAACAAGGTGCCGGTCGGTCGTGACCAGATCCAGCACGTGGAAATGGCCCGCGACATCGGTCAGCGCTTCAACCACCTGTTCGGCCAGGGCAAGGACTTCTTCGCCCTGCCGGAAGCGGTGATCGAGGAGAGCGTGGCGACCCTGCCGGGCCTGGACGGGCGCAAGATGTCCAAGAGCTACGACAACACCATCCCGCTATTCACCAGCGCCAAGGAGATGAAAGACGCCATCTCGCGCATCGTCACCGACTCGCGTGCGCCTGGCGAGGCGAAAGACCCGGACAACGCTCACCTGTTCACCCTGTTCCAGGCCTTCTCGACGCCGGCGCAGTGCGCCGAGTTCCGTGAAGAGCTGCTGCAGGGCCTGGGCTGGGGCGAGGCCAAGCAGCGGCTGTTCCAGCTGCTGGACGGCCAGCTGGCCGAGAAGCGCGAGTACTACCACCAGCTGATCGCCCGCCCGGCGGACTTGGAAGACATCCTGCTGGCCGGCGCTGCCAAGGCTCGCAAGATCGCCACGCCATTCCTCGAGCAGCTGCGCGAGGCTGTTGGCCTGCGTTCGTTCCGTAGCAGCGTGCAGGCCAGCACCGAAGTGAAGAAGAAGGCCGCCAAGAGTGCGCGTTTCGTCAGCTTCCGCGATGAAGACGGCAGCTTCCGCTTCCGCCTGCTTGCCGCTGATGGCGAGCAACTGCTGCTGTCGCGCAGCTTCGCCGACGGCAAGAGCGCCGGCGCCGTGAGCAAGCAGCTGCAGCAAGGTGGCGAGGCGGATGTACGCGTCGAAGGCCTGGGTTTCGGTCTGTGGCTGAACGGTGAACAGGTTGCCGAGGGGCCGCAGTTCGACAGCGCCGAAGCCCGTGATTCGGCCATCGAAAGCCTGCGTGCAGCGCTTGCGCCACAACCGGACTGAGGCATTTCGCCTGTAGGAGCGGTTTTGCCCGCGAACACCGGCAAAGCCGGTGCCATCCAGCACTTAGTTGGTCTGGATGAGGCATATTGACGCAAGTCTGATTGCCATTAAGCGGGCCTGTCGCTACAGTGACGGCCCGTTTTTTGTTGCCTCGCTAACGAATCATGACGCCCCTAGAACGATATCAAGCAGATCTGAAACGTCCCGACTTCTTCCATGACGCGGCGCAGGAAACTGCGGTGCGTTACCTGCAGCGCCTGTACGATGACCTGGTACACGCGCAGAACAACAAGCCGGGTGTGTTCGGCAAGCTGTTCGGCAAGAAGGAGCAGACCCCGGTCAAGGGCCTGTACTTCTGGGGTGGGGTAGGGCGCGGCAAGACCTACCTGGTCGATACCTTCTTCGAGGCGCTGCCGTTCAAGCAGAAGATGCGCACGCACTTCCACCGCTTCATGAAGCGTGTGCACGAGGAGATGAAAACCCTCAAGGGCGAGAAGAACCCGCTGACCATCATTGCCAAGCGCTTCAGCGAAGAAGCCAAGGTCATCTGTTTCGACGAATTCTTCGTGTCGGACATTACCGACGCGATGATTCTCGGCACCCTGATGGAAGAGTTGTTCAAGAACGGCGTATCGCTGGTGGCTACCTCCAACATCGTGCCGGACGGCCTGTACAAGGACGGCCTGCAGCGCGCGCGTTTCCTGCCGGCCATCGCCATGATCAAGCAGTACACCGAGGTGGTGAACGTCGACAGCGGGGTCGACTACCGCCTGCGTCACCTGGAGCAGGCCGAGCTTTACCATTACCCGCTCGATGAAGCGGCTCACCAGAGCCTGCGCGCAAGCTTCAAGGCACTGACCCCCGAGTGCACCCAGGCGGTCCAGAACGACGTGCTGATGATCGAGAATCGCCCGATCAATGCCCTGCTTACCTGTGACGACGTGGCCTGGTTCGACTTCCGCGCCCTGTGCGACGGCCCCCGCAGCCAGAACGACTACATCGAACTGGGCAAGATCTTCCATGCCGTGCTGTTGAGCAACGTGGAGCAGATGGGTGTCACCACCGACGACATCGCCCGCCGCTTCATCAACATGGTGGACGAGTTCTACGACCGCAACGTCAAACTGATCATCTCGGCCGAGGTGGAGCTGAAGGACCTGTATACCGGTGGGCGCTTGGCCTTCGAGTTCCAGCGTACCCTGAGTCGCTTGCTGGAGATGCAGTCGCACGAGTTTCTGGCGCGGGCGCACAAGCCTTGAAATTACCGGGGCCGCTTTGCGGCCCTTTCGCGACACAAGGCCGCTCCTACAGGATTACGCGATTCCCTGTAGGAGCGGCCTTGTGTCGCGATGGGCTGCAGAGCAGCCCCATTGGCCTCAAGCCTCTTGCATGAACTGTTGCCGATACTGGTTCGGCGACAACTCGGTATGCTGGCGGAACAGCCGCGCAAAGAAACTGGCATCGTCATAGCCCACCTCATAACTGATGGTCTTGATGCTCTTGCGCGTGCTCGACAACAAGCCCTTGGCCGTCTCGATCCTCAACCGTTGCAGGTAGTGCAGCGGCTTGTCACCCGTAGCGCTCTGGAAACGCCGCATGAAATTGCGAATGCTCATGCCGTGGTTGCGAGCCACGTCCTCGAAGCGGAACTTGTCGGCGAAGTGTTCTTCCAGCCAGTGCTGTATCTGCAGGATGATCAGGTCCTGGTGCAGCTTCTGCCCGCCAAAGCCCATGCGTCCCGGGGTGTAGTTGCGCTGCACTTCGTAGAGGATGTCGCGGGACACGGCGCGGGCCACGTTGGCGCCGCAGAAGCGTTCGATCAGATAGATGTACAGGTCGCAGGCTGAAGTGGTCCCGCCGGCGCAATAGAGGTTGTCTGCATCTGTCAGATGCTTGTCCTGGTTCAGTCGGATCTTCGGGAAGCGTTCGGCAAAGCTGTTGAAGAAGCGCCAGTAGGTGGTCGCTTCCTTGCCATCGAGCAGGCCGGACTCGGCCAGCCAGAATACGCCACTGGCCTCGGCGCACAGCACCGAGCCGCGGGCATGCTGTTCACGCAGCCAAGGCAGTACCTGTGGATAACGTTGCAGCAGGTTGTCGAAGTCATCCCAGAAGGCCGGGAGGATGATCACGTCGGCGTCGTCTAGGCCGCCTTCGACCGGCAACTGCACATTGCTGAAGCTGTCCACGGGCTGGCCGTCTGGGCTCACCAGGCGAATCTCGAACATGGGCTGCAGGCCCAGGCCCAGTTGCTTGCTGTAGCGCAAGCTGGCGAGGTGGAAGAAATCCTTGGCCTGCATCAAGGTCGAAGCGAACACCTTGTCAATGGCCAGGATGCTGACGCGCCGCAGCGACGCGGAGGGTTGGGTAAACATCATTGTCATTGTTCTTATAGGGTAGAGTGGTCAATCACCGGCTGGATCGTCTTATTTTTTGGCGATTGTGTCTAGCCTGCTACACCGCGCTGGTTTCTTCGCGGGCTTGCCCGCTCCCACAGGTAACCCGCAGGCCTGAGGGGCAGGGAGCGGGCGAGCCCGCGAAGAAACCAGCACAGGGTCCGGCTCAAGGCGCCGGGTTCGGTTGCTCCTGGTGAATCGCCTCGATCGCCGCCAGCAGTTCATCACTCAGGCTCAGCTCGAGGCTGGCAAGGTTGCTGTCCAACTGCTCGAGGCTGGTCGCGCCAATGATGTTGCTGGTCACGAACGGCTGCCGGGTGACAAATGCCAGGGCCATCTGCGCCGGGTCCAGGCCGTGCTCGCGGGCCAGCTGCACATAGCGGCTGCAGGCCGCCACGGTCTGTGGGTTGGAATAGCGGGCAAAGCGGCTGAACAGGGTCAGGCGTGCGTTTTCCGGGCGTGCGCCGTTCTCGTATTTGCCGGAGAGCATGCCGAACGCCAGCGGCGAATAGGCCAGCAGGCCGCACTGCTCGCGGATGGCCACTTCCGCCAGGCCCACCTCGAAGCTGCGGTTGAGCAGGTTGTAAGGGTTCTGGATCGATACTGCTCGCGGCCAGCCGCGGCTTTCAGCCAGTTGCAGGAACTTCATGGTGCCCCACGGCGTTTCGTTGGACAGGCCGACGTGGCGGATCTTGCCTGCGCGCACCTGCTCGTCGAGTACTTCAAGGGTTTCTTCCAGCGGGGTGAAGTGGTCCTGTGGCAAATGCTGGTAGCCCAGCTTGCCAAAGAAGTTGGTGCTGCGCTCGGGCCAGTGCAGCTGGTACAGGTCGATGCGGTCGGTCTGCAGGCGCTTGAGACTCTCGTCCAGCGCGGCGACGATGTGCTGGCGGTTGTGCTTGAGCTGGCCGTCGCGGATGTGGCTGATGCCGTTGCCGGGGCCGGCGACCTTGCTGGCCAGCACCCAGTCATCGCGATCGCCATTGGCGCGGAACCAGTTGCCGATGATGCGCTCGGTGGCGGCGTAGGTTTCGGGGCGGGGCGGCACCGGGTACATCTCGGCGGTGTCGATGAAGTTGACCCCGGCGGCCTTGGCCCGGGCAATCTGCTCGAAGGCCTCGGCCTGAACGTTCTGCTCGCCCCAGGTCATGGTTCCAAGGCACAGGGCACTGACATTGAGGTCGGTACGGCCGAGCTGGCGGTATTCCATCGGATAGACACTCCTTGGCAAAGAAGCCCATCAAAGCAGGTTGAAATTTTTCGCGCAATCTGGATAATTCGGCACCTCTCCGTGTGGCGGAAGTGATGCACCACCACGCAGGAAGAACCCCGTCGAACATTGGCGTGCCTGACCCGAGCCCCCAAAAGCGTCAGCGTTCGGCTGCGCGCTTGCCCTTGGCAAGCTGTGCACTATCCAGTAAGATTCGCCGTCTATTTTTCGCTGGGCGGCCTCTGAGGCTTTAGAGAATGAAAACTTTTACTGCTAAACCGGAAACAGTAAAGCGCGAGTGGTTCGTAGTCGACGCCGCTGGCCAGACCCTGGGTCGTCTGGCTACCGAAATCGCTAGCCGTCTGCGTGGCAAACACAAGCCAGAATACACCCCTCACGTTGACACCGGCGACTACATCGTCGTTATCAACGCCGAGCAGGTTCGTGTGACTGGTGCCAAGTCTTCCGACAAGATGTACTACTCCCACTCCGGTTTCCCGGGCGGTATCAAGGAAATCAACTTCGAGAAGTTGATCGCCAAGGCCCCTGAGCGTGTTATCGAAACTGCGGTCAAAGGCATGCTGCCGAAGAACCCGCTGGGTCGCGACATGTACCGCAAGCTGAAAGTGTACGCGGGTGCTGCTCACCCACACACTGCTCAGCAGCCTCAAGAACTGAAGATCTAACGGGATAGTTCATTATGTCGGCGACTCAAAACTACGGCACTGGCCGTCGCAAGACCGCAACCGCTCGCGTATTCCTGCGTCCGGGTACTGGTAACATTTCCATCAACAACCGTTCTCTGGACGTGTTCTTCGGTCGCGAAACCGCTCGCATGGTTGTTCGTCAGCCGCTCGAGCTGACCGAAACCGTTGAGAAGTTCGACATCTACGTCACCGTTTCCGGTGGTGGTGTCAGCGGTCAAGCCGGTGCGATCCGTCACGGTATCACCCGCGCTCTGATGGAATACGACGAAACCCTGCGTGGCGCTCTGCGTCGTGCTGGCTACGTCACCCGCGACGCTCGTGAAGTCGAGCGTAAGAAAGTGGGTCTGCGTAAAGCGCGTAAGCGTCCTCAGTACTCCAAGCGTTAATACCGCTTCGGCAGTCGAAAAAAGCCCGGTTCTTTGGAACCGGGCTTTTTTTATGTCTTGAACTAACCTGTCAGCATGTCCGTGACGACTTGCCGCATAGACGCAGATCAAGCAAAGCGAGGGTTGTAGCCCGTTCCCCGGGTAATCACCTTGTCAGTGTGTGGATTTGTTTCTTACCATGGCGGCCAATTTTTAGTGCCACAGACATTACCTAAGTACAGGCCAGGTCCAACTGGTCAAGCAAGCTGATGGGAGAGGACTGAATGAGCAATGACGGCGTCAACGCAGGCCGGCGCCGCTTCCTCGTAGCCGCGACATCCGTAGTCGGGGCGGCGGGGGCAGTGGGGGCTGCGGTACCGTTCGTGGGGTCATGGTTTCCCAGTGCCAAGGCGAAAGCCGCGGGTGCACCGGTGAAGGTCAATATCGCCAAGGTCGAGGCCGGGCAGCAGATGGTGGCCGAGTGGCGCGGTCAGCCAGTGTTCATCGTGCGGCGAACGGACGAGATCCTCGGTAACCTGAAAAAGGTCGTAGGTGATCTGGCTGACCCCGAGTCCAAGGCCTCGGTGCAGCCCACCTACGTCGATCCGCAGGTTCGTTCGATCAAGCCGGAAATCCTCATCCTTGTTGGCCTGTGCACACACCTGGGCTGCTCGCCCACCTTCCGCCCGGAAGTCGCACCCGCCGACCTTGGCCCGAAATGGGTCGGTGGCTATTTCTGCCCGTGCCACGGTTCCCACTACGACCTGGCCGGCCGTGTCTACAAGTCGCAGCCGGCGCCACTCAACCTGCCCGTGCCACCGCACTCTTACGAGTCGGACGAGATCGTCGTCATCGGCGTTGACCAGGAGAACGCATGATGAGCAAGTTCATGGACTGGATTGATGCTCGCTTCCCCGCGACCAAGATGTGGGAAGACCACCTGAGCAAGTATTACGCACCCAAGAACTTCAACTTCCTGTACTTCTTCGGCTCGCTGGCGTTGCTGGTGCTGGTCAACCAGATCGTCACCGGTGTGTGGCTGACCATGAGCTTCACGCCCTCGGCAGAAGAGGCGTTCGCCTCGGTCGAGTACATCATGCGGGATGTGGAATACGGCTGGATCCTGCGCTACCTGCACTCCACCGGTGCATCGGCGTTCTTCATCGTCGTCTACCTGCACATGTTCCGCGGCCTGCTCTACGGTTCCTACCAGAAGCCGCGTGAACTGGTGTGGCTGTTCGGCATGCTGATCTACCTGGCGCTGATGGCCGAAGCCTTCATGGGCTACCTGCTGCCGTGGGGCCAGATGTCGTACTGGGGTGCCCAGGTGATCATCTCGCTGTTCGGTGCCATTCCGGTGATCGGTGGCGACCTCACCCAATGGATCCGTGGTGACTACCTGATCTCGGGTATCACTCTGAACCGCTTCTTCGCCCTGCACGTGGTTGCCTTGCCGATCGTGATTCTCGGCCTGGTGGTCCTGCACATCCTCGCCCTTCATGAAGTGGGTTCGAACAACCCCGATGGCGTCGACATCAAGAAGAAAAAGGACGAAAATGGTATCCCGCTGGACGGTATCCCGTTCCACCCGTACTACACCGTCAAGGATATTGTCGGCGTGGTGGTGTTCCTGTTCGTGTTCTGCGCCGTGGTGTTCTTCTTCCCGGAAATGGGCGGTTACTTCCTGGAGAAACCTAACTTCGAGCAGGCGAACGCCTTCAAGACCCCCGAGCACATTGCGCCTGTGTGGTACTTCACGCCGTTCTACGCGATCCTGCGTGCGGTGCCTGACAAGCTGATGGGCGTCATTGCCATGGGTGCGGCCATTGCCGTGTTGTTCGTCTTGCCCTGGCTCGACCGCAGCCCGGTCCGCTCCATGCGCTACAAGGGCTGGATCAGCAAGCTCTTCCTGCTGGTGTTCTGTGTGGCCTTCGTCATCCTCGGCATACTGGGCGTGCTGGCGCCGACACCTGGGCGTACCTTGCTGTCGCAGGTGTGCACGGTGTTGTACTTCGCCTACTTCCTGCTGATGCCGTTCTACACAAGGCTCGAGAAGACCAAACCGGTTCCGGAAAGGGTGACTGGCTGATGAAAAAGTTGATTGCAGTATTTTTGCTGGCAGTGATGCCTGCCTTTTCCTTCGCTGCCGAAGCGGGCCTGGAGCTGGACAAGGTCGACATCGACCTGAGCGACAAGGCCGCCATGCAGGACGGTGCGCGTACCTTTGCCAACTATTGCATGGGTTGCCACAGTGCGAAGTTCCAGCGTTACGAGCGGGTTGCTGATGACCTGGGCATCCCCCACGAGCTGATGCTCGAGAAGCTGGTGTTCACCGGTGCCAAGATCGGTGACCACATGCAGATCGGCATGAAGCCCAGTGACGCCAAGACCTGGTTCGGCGCTGCACCGCCCGACCTGACCCTGGTGGCCCGAGTGCGTGGTACCGACTGGTTGTACACCTACCTGCGCAGCTTCTATGAGGACCCGTCGCGGCCTTATGGGGTGAACAACAAGGTGTTCCCGAACGTCGGCATGCCTAACGTGCTGGTCGGCTTGCAGGGTAACCAGGTGGTTGGCTGCAAGCAGGTGCAGACCGTAACCGATGGCAAGAAGCAATTCGACCCACTGACTGGTAGCCCGCTGACCCATGAAGCCTGCGACCAGCTGACCATTACGCCGAATTCCGGTACCCTGACGACCGAGCAGTTCGACGAGAAGGTCAAGAACCTGGTGACCTTCCTGGCCTATTCGGCCAACCCGGTCAAACTGGAAAGCCAGCGCATCGGTACCTACGTGTTGCTGTACCTGGCTTTCTTCTTCGTATTCGCCTATTTGCTCAAGCGTGAATACTGGAAGGACGTGCACTGATCACGCAGTAGTTTCTGGTTGTTGAACGCGCCCGTGGTGGCCTGGCAGATCTGCCAGGTCCCCACGGGCGCGTTTTCATTTACAGTTTTACAAGCATCCCGTGCGAGGAGGCGCTACATGGGCGTAACCAACAGGTTAGCCTGCTATTCCGACCCCGCTGATCACTATTCTCATCGGGTACGCCTCGTGCTCGCCGAGAAGGGTATCAGCGTGCAGGTCATCGATGTCGACCCCAGTCGCCTGCCGCCCAAGCTGGCCGAGGTGAACCCTTACGGCAGCGTGCCGACCCTGGTCGACCGTGACCTGGCGCTGTATGAATCGACCGTGGTGATGGAATACCTCGAGGAGCGTTATCCACATCCGCCGCTGATGCCGGTGTACCCGGTTGCGCGGGGGAACAGTCGCTTGCTGATGCACCGCATCCAGCGCGACTGGTGCTCCCTGGCCGATACCGTGCTCGATCCGCGCAGCAGCGAGGCTGACCGAGCCGAAGCGCGCAAGGCGTTGCGTGAGAGCCTGACCGGGGTCTCGCCGTTGTTCGGCGAGTTCGCCTGCTTCATGAGTGAGGAGCAAAGCCTGGTCGATTGTTGTCTACTGCCCATACTCTGGCGTCTGCCGGTGTTGGGCATCGAGTTGCCGCGGCAAGCCAAGCCGCTGCTGGAATACATGGAGCGGCAGTTTGCCCGCGAGCCTTTCCAGGCGAGCCTGTCCTCCGTAGAACGTGAAATGCGCAAGCTTTAAGGAGCCGTTGATGAACTCCAGTCGCCCCTATCTGGTTCGAGCACTGTACGAGTGGATCGTCGACAACGATTGCACGCCCCATATGCTGGTCAATGCCGAATTCCCGAAGGTCCAGGTGCCGGACGGTTTCGCCAGTGATGGCCAGATCGTGTTGAACATCTCGCCAAGTGCCGTGCGCAGCCTGCACATGGACAACGAGGCGGTCAGCTTCGAGGGCCGCTTCGGTGGCGTGGCCCACTCGCTGTACGTGCCGGTTGGCGCCATCCTGGGTATTTACGCCCGCGAGAATGGCCAAGGTATGGTCTTCGAGCTGGAGTCGTCCATGATGGATGACGATGAGCAGGAAGATGATGATGTGCAGCCGGATGACGATGGCCCGCCAGAGGGTGGTGGCCAGCCGCCACGCCCGACTGGTCGACCAAGTCTGAAAGTGGTCAAGTAATAAAAAAGGCGATCCAACCGGGTCGCCTTTTCTTTACTGCCAGCCCTGCTTACAGGTCGCTGATGGTGCGTACCTGGTTCTTGTTGATGCGGGTACGCTTGCCATCGAGTTGCTGGAACTCGTAGAAGCCGGCGTCACGGTCGAACTTCGGTACGTCGACGGCCTGGAATTCACGGCCATCGTTGAGGGTGATCAGGCTTGGTGTAGAGCAGCCGGCCAGGGTGGCGAAAGTGCCGAATAGCAGGGCAGGCAGCAGAAGCTTTTTCATGCGGTGTTTCCTGGTTTTTCTGAAACGTGGGGCAGTGTTGTTGCTTGTGCTGGCTTTTTCGCGGGTAAACCCGCTCCAACAGGAATACAACAAGCCTCGAAAGCTGTGAGATTCGTGTGGGAGCGGGTTTACCCGCGAAGAGGCCGGTGCAGGTAATCAGTGAATCAGTCGATGTACTCGAACAGCTTGACGATCTTCTGCACGCCCGAAACGCCCTGTACCACGGCAGTGGCCGAGTTGGCCTCCTGTTGGGTCACCAGGCCAAGCAGGTAAACGATGCCGTTCTCGGTAATTACCTTGATGCGCGAGCTGGGCACGGCATTGTCGGTCAGCATCTGGGTCTTGATCTTGGTGGTCAGCCAGGCGTCGTTGTTGCGCGCCAGGATGGAGGAGGGCTGCATCACCTGCAGCTCGTTGTGCACTTTCTTGACGCGCTGTACCTGGCTGGCAGTCTGCTCGGCGAGGCTCTTGAGGTCGGCGCGCGGTGTTTGGCCGGCCAGCAGGACGATGCCGTTGTAGCTGCTGACAACGATGTGCGAACCTTTGTCCAGGTCAGGGCTGGCCTTGGCGATGTTGACCGAGGCCTTGGTTTCGATCAGCGAGTCGTCGATCTTGCTGCCGATGGTGCGCGTTCCGCGATCGTCCTCGATTGGCGAATTGCGGGTAGAGGTCAGCACCGAGCTGCAACCAGTGACGCTCAGGCATAGGGTCAGGGCCATAAGGCCGAGGCGCGTAGGGGTCATTCTTCACTCCCGAACAGTTGGCTGTCGATCAGATCACACAGGCAGTGGATCGCCAGCAGGTGGACTTCCTGGATACGCGCGGTAACCGTCGAAGGCACGCGGATTTCCACGTCTTCGGGCAGCAGCAGCGAAGCCATGCCGCCGCCATCGCGACCAGTCAATGCTACGACAATCATTTCGCGGTCATGTGCGGCCTGGATCGCCTGAATCACGTTGGCCGAATTGCCGCTGGTGGAGATCGCCAGCAGCACGTCACCGGGCTGGCCCAGCGCGCGGATCTGCTTGGAAAAGACTTCGTTGTAGCTGTAGTCGTTGGCGATCGAGGTCAGGGTCGAGCTGTCGGTGGTCAGCGCGATGGCCGGCAGGCTCGGGCGTTCGCGCTCGAAGCGATTGAGCAGCTCGGAGGAAAAGTGCTGGGCATCGCCGGCCGAGCCGCCGTTGCCACAGGCGAGCATCTTGCCCTCGTTGAGCAGCGCGTTGACCATGACCAGGCTGGCCTGCTCGATGTGCGGTGCCAGGATGTCCATTGCCTGTTGCTTGGTATCGATGCTGGCCTGGAATAGCCGGCGAATTCGGGATTGCATGTCCATCTGGTGACCTTAAGTGGGGCGGTGGCCTTTGCTACGCGCAACAACGACCAGCCCGCGAAACATAGAGCAAAAAAATCGGAATGGGTTCAGCATTCGAAGGCGTTTTTCAGCCATTGAAGCGGTCTGCCTGCATGGTGGCTGCCCTGCAGGGCGACTACGTCGAAGCGGCAGGGGTGGTTACCCCAGTGGGGCTCCTTCTGCAGGAACAGGCTGGCGGCGAGCACCAACCGTTTTTGCTTGCGCCCGTCGATACTGCCGAGGGCGCCACCGAAGCCCGCGTGCAACCGGTAGCGGACTTCGACGAATACTACTGTATCGGCGTCGAGCATGACCAGATCAAGCTCACCGCCTTTGCATCGCCAGTTGCGCGCCAGCAGTTGCAGGCCTTGCCCTTGAAGGTACTCAAGGGCCTGGGTTTCCGCTGCCTGCCCGGCGCTGGTGGGCGACGCTGCTGCCATCAGCGGGCGGTATCAGGCAGGCGCTGGACCTGGCCGCGGACGAACTCGGCCCAAGGCAGCTGGCGCTCGACACGCTGGTTGGCGTTCATGCTCAGGCTGCCTGAAAGGCCCAGTACGCGGTTGTCCGGCAGTGCTTTCAGCTGGCCCAGGCGCGGCGCCAGGCTGTAGGCGTCGACGCCCATGGCATACAGGCGGCCAAGGCTGCCGGCCGCTTGCGGCCACTGCTGCACGACCTGCTGGCGCAGGCTGTTGCTGGTGTCCAGCAGCCACGGGGTTTCGCAGAAGCGGATACCGTTCATGTCGTTGTACTGGTTGACGTCACCACTGGCGCTGTACAGGTTCGAGGTGGCGTAGACCGGTACGTCACCGGCGTACTGGAAGTTCAGGGTCGGCTTGATCTGCTGGGCCTGTTGCGGGGTCGAGGCGAGGAAGATGAAGTCGATGTCCTGGCGGCGCGACGGCTGCGCGGCGATGCTGCCACCTACCGTGCTCTGCAGGCTCTTGGCGCGGCCTTCGCTCTGGCGCAGCTGGAACAGGTCGGCAATCTGCTGGGCCAGTGCGACCGGCTGGGCAATGCGCTCGGCGGCGAGCAGAGTGCCACCGTTGCCTTCCCAGTCCTGGCGGAAGGCGGCAAGCACGCGATCGCCCCATTCGCCGCTCGGTACCAGGGCAACTGCGCGGACCATGCCATCGGCGCGGGCGCGACGGGCCACTTCACGGGCTTCGTCTTCGGCAGCGAGGCCGAACTGGAACAGCTGCGGTGGAGCCTTCTGGCCGGCGTCGGCGTAGTTCAGGGCCAGGGTGGTGATCGGCAGTTGTGGCTTGGCAGCCAGTTGCTTGACCAGCGGTTTTTCCAGTGGGCCGATGACCAGCTGTACGCCTGCGGCCTGGGCCTGGCGATAGAAGTCGTCGAGCGAGCCGATGCGCGAGCTGTCGAATACCTGCACGGCTGGCGCCTGCTGGCCGGCTTGCTGGGCCTGGAAGTGTGCAGCCATGAAACCGTCACGCAGGGCGCGGGCAACACCGGCAAGCGGGCCTTCCTGAGGCAGCAGCAGGGCAATCTTGGTCAGCGGTTGGCTGGCCAGCTCCTTGAGCTTGGTCAGAGCCAGCGGCAGTTGCTGGGCGGCCGGGTGGTCCGGGTGCTGCTTGACCCAGGCGTCGATCGCCGCTTGCTGCTGTTCCAGGGTGCCGGCGCTTTTTACCGCGAAGGCCAGGCTGGTCCAGCCGGCAAGGGTCTGGTCGTTGCCTGGCTGCTGCAGTTGCTCTGCCGGCAGCGAGGCGACCAGTGCCCAGATGGCGTCATTGTTGGCGCTGGCGGCCTGACCGCTGAGCAGCGGGCCCAGCAGCACGCGCTGTTGCGCGGCGGCGAGGGCCTGGCCATCGGCTTCGAGGGCGGCCGCGTGCACGCTGTAGGTGCGCGCTTGCTGTTCTTCCGGCAGTTCGGCGACGCGCTGCAGGCTGGGGTGGGCCAGGGCGGCCAGGGCAGCCTTGGGCTGGTTGCGGCTCATGGCCAGCTCGGCACCGAGGGTGCTGGCGAACACTTGCTGGGCCGGCTTGAGCGTGTCCAGCGGCACCTGCTCGAGGATGCGTGCGGCGCGTGGGAAGTCCTTCTGCCTGTAGGCCAGGTCGGCTGCGCTCAGGCGCAGCAGCGCGGCGTCTTCCGCGGACTTGCTGGAAGCAGCCTTTTCGAGCAGTTGCTCGATGCTGGCGTCCGGGGTGCGTGGCAGTTCGCCCAGGCTGGATGAGGGCGAGCTGGCGCAGGCTGCCAGCAAGGCAGCAAGGCAGAGGGCTGTGAACAGCCGCAGGCAAGCGATCATGTAAAGGTCCTGTTACTCGATCAAGGTGGCCGGCAATTGTACCCAAGCGCTGGCCGGGGCGCGATGTTGCCGTGTCGATCCTTCACTATAGGAGGCCTGCCATCGGTCGTCGGCGAAGTTCTTTGCGCCCTGTTGCAGGCGCTCGGGCTACAATGGCGCCTTTGATCCGAACGACAGGTGTGCGCAGTGACTGATGTGGCAGGGGCTTCGAAATCCACGGTGGGGACGCTGTATGTGGTCGCAACCCCTATCGGCAACCTCGACGACATGAGTGCCCGGGCGCTGAAGGTGCTGGCGGACGTGGCCCTGATCGCGGCGGAAGATACCCGTCATTCGATCCGTCTGCTGCAGCACTTCGGCATCGACACGCCGCTGGCGGCATGCCATGAGCACAACGAGCGTGACGAGGGCGGGCGTTTTCTCACCAAGCTGCTGGCGGGCGAGAACGTTGCGTTGGTTTCCGATGCCGGCACGCCGCTGATTTCCGATCCGGGTTACCACCTGGTGCGCCAGGCGCGTGCTGCGGGGGTAAATGTGGTGCCGGTGCCGGGCGCCTGCGCTCTGATCGCCGCGCTGTCGGCAGCCGGCCTGCCGTCGGACCGCTTCATCTTCGAAGGCTTCCTGCCGGCCAAGGCGGCGGGACGGCGGGCGCGCCTGGAGCAGGTAAAGGAAGAGCCGCGCACGCTGATCTTCTACGAGGCCCCGCACCGTATCCTGGAATGCCTTGAAGACATGGAGGCGGTATTCGGTGGCGAGCGCCCGGCGCTATTGGCGCGTGAACTGACCAAGACCTTCGAGACCCTCAAGGGCCTGCCCCTGGCCGAGCTTCGCGCGTTCGTTGCTGGTGACAGCAACCAGCAGCGCGGTGAGTGCGTGGTACTGGTCGGTGGCTGGAGTGCGCCGGAGGGCGAACAGGCGGTCAGTGCCGAGGCGCAACGGGTGCTCGACCTGCTGCTGGCCGAGCTGCCACTCAAGCGGGCGGCGGCGCTGGCTGCGGAAATTACCGGGGTGCGCAAGAACCTGCTGTATCAACTTGCACTGGAAAAGCAGAAAGCCGAATAGTGGCATATTGATATAAATGCCGGTATTGCTTGTTCTTGGGCGCGCGTGCCGTTAACCTTGGCGGCGGAGAGTCGATCGGACAGTCGCTGCCTGCTTTTGTTCCGCAACAGCAGGGGGAGGAAAGTCCGGGCTCCATAGGGCAGAGTGCCAGGTAACGCCTGGGAGGCGCGAGCCTACGGAAAGTGCCACAGAAAATAACCGCCTAAGCACTTCGGTGCCGGTAAGGGTGAAAAGGTGCGGTAAGAGCGCACCGCACGGCTGGCAACAGTTCGTGGCTAGGTAAACCCCACTCGGAGCAAGACCAAATAGGGTTCCATCAGGCGTGGCCCGCGTCGGAACCGGGTAGGTTGCTAGAGGCGTCCAGTGATGGCCGTCGTAGAGGAATGACTGTCCTCGACAAAACCCGGCTTACAGATCGACTCTCCACCTTTCCCTCCCTGCTTTATTCGATAGCAGATGTCCTCTGGTAATACCGAAAAAATCTTACTCTTAATAATTCACTTTAACTTCGAACTCCATTCGCCTGCGTGGGTTTGATTTTTCTCGTGTTTTTTTCTGCTCGGTAGTCCTTCCGCATTCCTTTGTTGCGCTAAATCTCGGTCCTGTAAGGCTTTTCCTTCCGAACGTGCCTTGACGGTGCTGCGGGCGGATTCCTATAGTGTGCGCAAGTGGCAGAAAGTGGGATGAAGTGGGTTTTCTGACACAAAAAAGCTAACATTGTGGGGAATCGCAGCCGTGTTCCGCGGAGCCAACGCCGTCAGCCTCGATGCCAAGGGCCGTCTCGCCATGCCGAGCCGGTACCGTGACGAGCTCGATTCGCGTTGCAATGGTCAGCTGATCGTGACCATCGACGCCGTTGACCCCTGCTTGTGTGTTTATCCCCTCGATGAGTGGGAGCAGATAGAAGCCAAGTTGCGTGCCTTGCCATCGTTGCGTGAGGAAAACCGCCGCCTTCAGCGTTTGCTGATCGGTAACGCGGTTGACCTGGAGCTCGATGGCAGTGGGCGTTTCCTGGTGCCGCCCCGTCTGCGTGAGTACGCCAAGCTCGACAAGAAGGCGATGCTGGTGGGGCAACTGAACAAATTCCAGCTGTGGGATGAAGATGCCTGGAACGCGGTTTCGGCAGCAGACCTTGCAGCTATTCAACAACCGGGCGCCATGCCCGACGAATTGCGTGACCTGATCCTGTGACCATAGATAGCGGCTTCAACCACATTACCGTCCTGCTCGACGAAGCTGTCGAGGCATTGGCCCTGCGCGCCGACGGTTGCTATCTGGACGGCACCTTTGGCCG
The DNA here is from genome assembly GCF_030263955.1 of Pseudomonas sp. M2(2023). Taxonomy (NCBI): domain Bacteria; kingdom Pseudomonadati; phylum Pseudomonadota; class Gammaproteobacteria; order Pseudomonadales; family Pseudomonadaceae; genus Pseudomonas; species Pseudomonas sp. M2(2023). The sequence goes on along the minus strand of NZ_CP127114.1, from coordinate 4,634,904 downwards.
TGGCGGGCACAGCCGGCTGATTCTCAGCAAGCTCGGGCCGCAAGGGCGGCTGCTGGGTTTCGACAAAGATCCACAGGCGATTGCCACGGGGCAAGCGCTGGCGGCCGAAGACGGCCGCTTTGTCATTGTGCAGCGCAGCTTTGCCGAGCTGGGGGCGGAAGTGGCCGAGCGTGGCCTGGATGGCAAGGTCAGCGGCGTATTGCTGGACCTGGGCGTTTCCTCGCCGCAGCTGGATGACCCCGAGCGGGGCTTCAGCTTCCTCAATGATGGCCCGCTCGACATGCGCATGAACCCGGACCAGGGCATCAGCGCCGCCGAGTTCATCGCCACTGCACCTGAAGAAGAAATAGCCCGTGTGTTCAAGGAGTACGGCGAAGAGCGTTTCGCCAAGCGCATGGCTCGTGCCGTGGTGCAGCGCCGCGAACAGCAACCGTTCACCCGCACCGGCGACCTCGCCGAGGTGCTGAAGGTGGCCAACCCGGCCTGGGAGAAGGGCAAGAACCCGGCGACCCGTGCCTTCCAGGGCCTGCGCATTCACGTCAACAACGAACTGGGTGATCTCGAGGCAGGCCTGGAGGCCGCGATCGATGCGCTGGAAGTGGGCGGCCGCCTGGCAGTGATCAGCTTCCATTCGCTGGAAGACCGCATCGTCAAGCTGTTCATGCGCAAGCTGGCCAAGGGCGAGGCTGACAACCTGCCGCGCAACCTGCCGGTACAGCACAAGGTCTTCGAGCCGAAAATCAAGCTCATCGGCAAGGCTCAGTTCGCTTCCGACGCCGAGCTCAAGGCCAACCCGCGGGCGCGCAGCGCCGTTATGCGGGTGGCGGAGAAGCTGCGGTGAGCAGGCTGTTTGCCAAACCTTTGCCAGGCGGAAGCTTCCTGATGCTTCTGCTGTTCGTTGCCGTGCTGGTTTCGGCCATCGCCGTGTCCTACAGCGCGCACTGGAACCGTCAGTTGCTCAACACGCTGTACGGCGAATTGAACGAACGTGACAAGGCCCAGGCCGAATGGGGCCGGCTGATCCTCGAACAAAGCACCTGGACAGCCGCCAGTCGCATCGAGAACCTGGCTTCCGAGCAACTGAAGATGCGCGTACCTTCGGCTGACGAAGTGCGGATGGTGGCGCCATGATGAAGCTCGAAGGCGCACTCTACCCCTGGCGCTTCCGCGTGGTGATCGGCTTGCTGGCGCTGATGGTCGGTGCCATCTGCTGGCGCATCATCGACCTGCAGGTAGTCGACCGTGACTTCCTCAAGGGGCAGGGCGATGCGCGCAGCCTGCGTCACATCCCTATCCCGGCTCACCGCGGCCTGATCACCGACCGTAACGGTGAACCGTTGGCGGTCAGTACCCCGGTCACCACCCTGTGGGCCAACCCCAAGGAAATGCAGGCCTCCAAGGACCGCTGGCCGCAGCTGGCAGCAGCACTGGGGCAGAACCCGCAGCAGCTGACCGAGCGCCTGACCCAGCAGGCCAGCAAAGAGTTCATCTACCTGGTCCGCGGCCTGACCCCGGAGCAGGGCCAGCATGTGCTCGACCTGAAAGTGCCGGGCGTGTATGGCCTGGAAGAATTCCGCCGCTTCTACCCGGCCGGTGATGTCACCGCGCACATGGTCGGCTTCACCGACCTCGACGACCACGGTCGCGAAGGGGTGGAGCTGGCCTATGACGAATGGCTGGCTGGCGTACCCGGCAAGCGGCAGGTGATCAAGGACCGGCGCGGCCGGCTGATCAAGGACATCCAGGTAACCAAGAACGCCAAGGCCGGGAAGACCTTGGCGTTGTCGATAGACCTGCGCCTGCAGTACCTGGCCACCCGCGAGCTGCGCAACGCCATTGCCGAACAGGACGCCAAGGCCGGCAGCCTGGTGATCATGGACGTCAAGACCGGTGAGGTCCTGGCCATGGTCAACCAGCCGACCTACAACCCCAACAACCGCCGCAGCATGTTCCCGGCCGCCATGCGTAACCGCGCGATCATCGACGTGTTCGAGCCGGGCTCCACGGTCAAGCCGATCTCCATGAGCGCGGCGCTGCAAAGTGGTCGCTGGAAGCCGACCGACAAGGTCGAGGTGTACCCGGGCAGCCTGCAAATTGGTCGCTACACCATCAAGGACGTGTCCAAGAGCGAAGGCCCGATCCTCGACCTGACCGGTATCCTGATCAACTCCAGTAACGTCGGCATGAGCAAGATCGCCTTCGACATCGGCGGCGAGGCCATCTACCGGGTCATGTCCCAGGTCGGCCTGGGCCAGTACACCGGCCTTGGCTTCCCCGGCGAGCGCGTCGGCAACCTGCCCAACCATCGCGAGTGGCGCAAGGCCGAGACTGCGACCCTGTCTTATGGCTATGGCGTGTCGGTGACCGCTCTGCAGCTGGTGCATGCATACGCGGCGCTGGCCAACGACGGCAAGATGGTGCCGCTGTCGATCCTCAAGGTCGACAAGGCCCCGGAAGCGGTGCAGGCCATTCCGAAGGAAACCGCCGAAACCATTCAGGGCATGCTGCAACAGGTGATCGAAGCACCGCGCGGCGTGTTCCGCGCCCAGGTGCCGTTCTACCACGTGGCCGGCAAGTCCGGTACCGCGCGTAAAGCCACCGTGGGCTCCAAGGGCTACACCGAAAACGCCTACCGCTCGCTGTTCGCCGGCTTCGGGCCGATGAGCGACCCGCGCTACGCCATCGTCGTGGTGATCGATGAGCCTGGCAAGGGCGGTTACTTCGGTGGCTTGGTTTCGGCACCGGTATTCAGCAAGGTCATGTCCGGCACCCTGCGCCTGATGAACGTTCCGCCAGACAACCTGCCGCCACCGGCACCCGTCGAACAATCGCAAGTCAATGCAGCTGCAACCGCCAAGGGAGGGCGTGGATGATGACAATGCCATTGAGCAAGCTTTTCGCTCACGCCAGCCGTGACCCGTTGATCCGTGAACTGACGCTGGACAGCCGCAATGTGCGCCCGGGTGATCTGTTCCTGGCTGTTCCGGGTGCCAAGGTCGATGGCCGCGAGCATATCGCCGATGCCCTGGCGCGTGGCGCTGCCGCCGTAGCCTATGAAGAGCAGGGCGCGAGCGTCCTGCCAATCACCGATGTGCCGCTCATCCCGGTCAAGGGCCTGATCGCCCAGCTTTCGGATATCGCAGGTCGCTTCTATGGCGAACCAAGCCGCCAGCTGAATCTGGTGGGCGTTACCGGTACCAACGGCAAGACCAGCGTCACCCAGCTGGTGGCTCAGGCGCTGGATTTGCTTGGCCAGCGTTGTGGCCTGATCGGCACCTTGGGTACCGGCTTCTATGGTGAGCTGCAGAGTGGCCGCCTGACCACGCCCGACCCGATCGCCGTACAGTCGACCCTCAATGACCTCAAGAAAGGTGGCGCCAAAGCCGTGGCCATGGAGGTTTCCTCCCACGCACTGGAGCAGGGCCGGGTCGCCGCTCTGGAATTCGACATTGCGGTCATGACCAACCTGTCCCGCGACCACCTGGACTACCACGGCAGCATGGAGGCCTATGAGGCCGCCAAGGCCAAGCTGTTCGCCTGGCCGAGCCTGCGTTGCCAGGTGGTCAACCTGGATGACGATTTCGGCCGTCGCCTGGCCGCCGATTTTGCCCGCCGCCCGAGTGTCGACCATATCGAAACCCGGTTGCTCAGCTACAGCCTGGAGAACCCGGAGGCCTCGCTGTACTGCCGTGAAGCCGTGTTCAATGACGATGGCGTGTGCGCCACCCTGGTCACCGCCCAGGGCGAACGTACCCTGCGCAGCCAGTTGCTGGGCCGCTTCAACCTGAGCAACATGCTCGCCGCCGTGGCGACTCTGTTGGCGCTGGACTATGCGCTGGACGAAATCCTCGAGGTCACCCGGAAACTGCAGGGGCCTATCGGCCGTATGCAGCGCCTGGGTGGGGGCGACAAGCCGTTGGTGGTGGTCGACTATGCGCACACCCCGGACGCCCTGGAGAAAGTGCTCGAAGCCCTGCGCCCGCATGCGCACGGCAAGCTGCTGTGCCTCTTCGGCTGCGGCGGCGACCGAGACCGCGGCAAGCGCCCGCTGATGGCTGAAGTGGCCGAGCGCCTGGCCGACCGCGTGCTGGTAACAGACGACAACCCGCGTACTGAAGACCCGCTGCGCATCTTTGACGACATCCGCCCGGGTTTCACCAAGCCTGTCGAAGTCGAGTTCGTTGCCGGTCGTGGCGAAGCCATCGCGCACCTGATCGCCACCGCCGCTGCCGACGATGTGATCGTGCTGGCCGGCAAGGGGCACGAGGATTACCAGGAGATCAATGGCGAGCGCCATGATTTCTCCGATTTGACCGAGGCCGAAAAGGCACTTGCAGCCTGGGAGGCTCCACATGCTTAAGCCGATGTCACTCAGCCAGCTGACCACAGCACTGAGTGGTCAACAAATCGGTGCTGACGCCACCTTCACCGGCGTCAGCATCGACAGCCGCAGTGTTGGCGCCGGGCAATTGTTCGTCGCCCTGGCTGGCCCGCGCTTCGATGGCCACGACTACCTGGCCGATGTGAAGGCCAAGGGCGCTGTCGCTGCCCTGGTCGAGCGTGAAGTGGCCGATGTCGACCTGCCGCAGCTGCTGGTCGCCGATTGCCGCCTGGCCCTCGGCCAGCTTGGCGCGCTGAACCGTGCTGCCTTCGACAAGCCGGTGGTGGCCATCACCGGTTCCAGCGGCAAGACCACGGTCAAGGAGATGCTCGCCAGCATCCTGCGCACCCGTGGCCTGGTGCACGCCACCCGCGGCAACCTGAACAACGACCTCGGCGCGCCGCTGACCCTGCTGGAGATCGCCCCCGAGCACAGCGCCGCGGTGATCGAGCTGGGCGCCTCGCGCATTGGCGAGATCCGCTACACCGTCGGCCTGACCCGGCCCCAGGTGGTCATCATCAACAACGCCGGCACCGCCCACGTTGGCGAGTTCGGCGGCCCGGAAAAGATCGTCGAAGCCAAGGGCGAGATTCTCGAAGGCCTGGGCGAGGGCGGTATCGCCATCCTCAACCTGGACGACAAGGCCTTTGATATATGGAAGGCACGTGCCGGCGCGCACAAGGTCTTCAGCTTTGCCCGCAACAATCCAAAGGCCGATTTCCATGCCTCTGACATCGGCCGCGATGCCCGTGGTTGCCCGTCGTTCAAGCTGCATGGCGCTGGCGACACGGTAGACGTGCAACTCAATGTGCTCGGTGAGCACAACGTCAGCAATGCCCTGGCCGCCGCTGCCGCTGCCCATGCCGTTGGTCTGAGCCTGAGCGGCATCGCCGCAGGCCTGGCTGCCGTGCAACCGGTCAAGGGCCGTACCGTGGCGCAGATTGCGCCGAACGGCGTGCGGGTGATCGACGACAGTTACAACGCAAATCCCACCTCCATGTGCGCGGCCATTGATATACTCGCCGGCTTTTCCGGGCGCACCGTCTTGGTGCTTGGGGATATCGGCGAACTGGGGCAATGGGCGGAAGAAGGCCACCGTCAGGTGGGTGACTACGCGCGTGGCAAGGTCGACGCCCTGTACGCAGTGGGTTCCAACATGACACACGCGGTCAAGGCGTTCGGAGCCAATGGCCGCCATTTCGCTACTCAAGCTGAGCTGATCGACGCGGTTGGCGCCGAGAATGCCAGCGACACCACTATCTTGATCAAGGGCTCGCGCAGCGCTGCGATGGAAAACGTCGTGGCGGCATTGTGCGGTGCCAGCGGGGAGAAACATTAATGCTGCTGCTGTTGGCCGAGTATCTGCAACAGTTCCACAAAGGCTTCGCGGTCTTCCAGTACCTGTCCCTGCGCGGGATTCTGGGTGTGCTGACCGCGTTGTCCCTGGCGCTGTGGCTGGGGCCGTGGATGATCCGTACCCTGCAAATCCGCCAGATCGGCCAGGCCGTGCGTAACGACGGCCCGCAATCGCACTTGTCCAAGTCCGGCACCCCGACCATGGGTGGGGCGCTGATCCTGTCCGCCATCGCCGTCAGCACGCTGCTATGGGCCGACCTGACCAACCGCTACGTGTGGGTGGTGCTGATCGTTACCCTGGCATTCGGTGCCATCGGCTGGGTCGACGACTACCGCAAGGTGATCGAAAAGAACTCGCGTGGCCTGCCAAGCCGCTGGAAGTACTTCTGGCAGTCGGTGTTCGGCCTGGCTGCAGCCATCTTCCTTTACAAGACCGCGCCGACCAGCGTCGAAACCACGCTGATCCTGCCGTTCATCAAGGATGTCACCATTCCGCTGGGCATCGGCTTCGTCGTGCTGACCTACTTCGTCATTGTCGGTTCGAGCAACGCGGTCAACCTCACTGACGGCCTCGACGGCCTGGCGATCATGCCGACGGTGATGGTCGGCGGCGCTCTGGGCATCTTCTGCTACCTGTCGGGCAACGTTAAGTTCGCCGAATACCTGCTGATCCCCTATGTGCCGGGCTCGGGCGAGCTGATCGTGTTCTGCGGCGCGCTGATCGGTGCCGGCCTGGGCTTCCTGTGGTTCAACACCTACCCAGCGCAGGTATTCATGGGTGACGTCGGTGCGCTGGCGCTGGGCGCTGCGCTGGGCACCATCGCCGTGATCGTCCGCCAGGAAATCGTGCTGTTCATCATGGGCGGCGTGTTCGTCATGGAAACCCTGTCGGTGGTGATCCAGGTTGCCTCCTTCAAGCTGACCGGCAAGCGCGTGTTCCGCATGGCGCCGATCCACCACCACTTTGAACTCAAGGGCTGGCCAGAGCCACGGGTGATCGTCCGCTTCTGGATCATCACCGTGATCCTGGTGCTGATCGGCCTTGCAACCCTGAAACTGAGGTAGATGAGCGTGTCCTTGATCGCTTCCGACCAATTCCGCATCGTTGTCGGCCTCGGCAAGAGCGGCATGTCCCTGGTTCGCTTCCTGGCGAGCCGGGGCATTGCCTTTGCGGTCGCCGACACCCGCGAGCAACCGCCGGAACTGGACACCCTGCGCCGTGATTACCCGCAGGTGGAAGTGCGCTGTGGTGAACTGGACGTGGACTTCCTGTGCCGCGCCAACGAGCTGTACGTCAGCCCCGGCCTGGCCCTTGCCACCCCGGCCTTGCAGCAGGCGGCCGCGCGTGGGGTGAAGCTGTCCGGTGACATCGAACTGTTCGCCCGCCACGCCAAGGCTCCGATCATTGCCATCAGCGGCTCCAACGCCAAGAGCACCGTCACTACCCTGGTCGGCGAAATGGCCGCCAAGGCGGGCAAGCGCGTGGCGGTGGGCGGCAACCTCGGTACCCCGGCGCTGGACCTGCTGGCCGATGACGTCGAGCTGTACGTGCTGGAACTGTCCAGCTTCCAGCTGGAAACCACCGACCAGCTCAACGCCGAAGTGGCCACCGTGCTGAACATCAGCGAAGACCACATGGACCGCTACAGCGGCCTGCCGGCCTACCACCTGGCCAAGCACCGGATCTTCCGTGGTGCCCGTCAGGTCGTGGTCAACCGCCAGGACGCCCTGAGCCGACCGCTGCCGGTGGAAGGCCGCCCATGCTGGACCTTCGGTCTCAACCAACCGGATTTCAAGGCCTTCGGCCTGCGTGAAGTGGACGGCGAAAAATACCTGGCGTTCGAGTTCCAGGCGCTGATGCCGGCACGTGAGCTGAAGATTCGTGGCGCCCACAATCAGAGCAACGCCCTGGCGGCTCTGGCTCTGGGGCACGCTGCCGGCCTGCCGTTCGAACCAATGCTCGAGGCACTGCGCGAGTTCGGCGGCCTGGCCCACCGTTGCCAGTGGGTGCGCGAGCGCAACGGCGTGAACTGGTACGACGATTCCAAGGCCACCAACGTCGGTGCTGCCCTGGCCGCGATCGAAGGCCTGGGTTCCGACATCGAAGGCAAACTGGTGCTGATCGCCGGTGGCGACGGCAAGGGCGCCGACTTCGCCGCGTTGCGCGAGCCGGTCAAGCGCTTCTGCCGCGCCGTGGTGCTGCTTGGCCGTGATGCCGAGCGCCTGGCCGAAGCCCTGGGTGATGGCGTGCAACTGGTCCGCGTTAAGTCTCTTGACGAGGCTGTAAAGCAATGCGCCGAACTGTCCCGGGCGGGTGATGCCGTGCTGCTGTCGCCGGCGTGCGCCAGCCTCGACATGTTCAAGAACTTCGAAGAGCGCGGGCGCCTGTTCGCCCAGGCAGCGGGAGGCCTTGCATGATCTTTGGCATCCTCAAGCCCTATCCGTCGCCGCTGATCAGCGGCCGTGGCATCGACCTGGACTTCGCGATGCTCGCCGGTTGCCTGGCTTTGCTGGGCCTGGGCCTGGTGATGATCACCTCGGCGTCCTCGGAAGTGGCTGCGGTGCAATCTGGCAACCCGCTTTACCACATGTTCCGCCACTTGGTGTACGTGTTCCTCGGCCTGGTCGCCTGTGGCGCCACCATGATGGTGCCGATCGCCACCTGGCAGCGCATGGGCTTCCTGATGCTGCTGGGAGCCTTCGGCCTGCTGGTGCTGGTGCTGGTGCCGGGTATCGGCCGCGAAGTGAACGGTTCCATGCGCTGGATCGGCTTCAGCTTCTTCAACGTGCAGCCTTCGGAAATTGCCAAGGTGTTCGTGGTCATCTACCTGGCTGGCTACCTGGTGCGCCGGCAGACCGAGGTGCGCGAAACCTGGATGGGCTTCTTCAAACCGTTCATCGTGCTGCTGCCCATGGCTGCCCTGCTGCTGATGGAGCCGGACTTCGGTGCCACCGTGGTGATGATGGGCGCGGCGGCGGCCATGCTGTTCCTCGGCGGGGTGGGGCTGTTCCGCTTCAGCCTGATGGTGGTATTGGCGGTGGTCGCGGTGTTCGTCCTGGTACAGGCGCAGCCTTACCGTATGGCGCGCCTGATTACCTTTACCGACCCGTGGTCCGACCAGTTCGGCTCGGGCTACCAGCTGACCCAGGCGCTGATTGCCTTCGGCCGTGGCGAGTGGCTGGGCGTTGGCCTGGGCAACAGCGTGCAGAAGCAGTTCTACCTGCCTGAAGCGCACACCGACTTCGTGTTCTCGGTACTGGCCGAAGAACTCGGCGTGGTCGGCTCGCTGCTGACTATCGCGCTGTTCGTATTCGTGACTGTGCGTGCCCTGTATATCGGCCTGTGGGCGGAAAAAGCCAAACAGTTCTTTGCCGCTTATGTTGCGTTCGGCCTTGCCTTCCTGTGGATCGGCCAGTTCCTGATCAACATCGGTGTGAACGTCGGCCTGCTGCCGACCAAGGGCCTGACCCTGCCGTTCCTCAGCTACGGGGGCAGCTCGCTGGTGATCTGCTGTGCCTGCGTGGGCCTGTTGCTGCGTATCGAGTGGGAAAGCCGTACGCACCTGGGCAGTGAGGAGCACGAATTCAGCGAAAGCGATTTTGCCGAGGAGACCAATCATGGCCGCTGACGGCAGGAACGTACTGATCATGGCAGGCGGCACCGGGGGCCACGTATTCCCGGCCCTGGCCTGCGCCCGTGAATTCCAGGCGCGCGGTTACAGCGTGCACTGGCTGGGCACCCCGCGTGGCATCGAGAACGAACTGGTGCCCCAGGCCGGCCTGCCGTTGCATCTGATCCAGGTCAGCGGCCTTCGCGGCAAGGGCAAGCTGTCGTTGCTCAAGGCGCCGTTGACCCTGGTCAAGGCCGTGCTGCAGGCGCGGCGTATCGTGCGTGAGCTCAAGCCGGTATGCGTGGTCGGCTTCGGTGGCTATGTGACCGGCCCAGGTGGCGTGGCCGCACGCCTGTGCGGCGTACCGCTGGTGATCCATGAGCAGAACGCCCGCGCCGGTACTACCAACCGCCTGCTGCTGCCGCTGGCTGCCCGCGTGTGCGAAGCCTTCCCGGCCACCTTCGCCGCCAGCGACAAACTGCGCACCACCGGTAATCCTGTGCGCCCGGAGCTGTTCATGGATGCCCTGCGCGCGCCGCTGGCCGAGCGCCGTGCGCGCCTGCTGGTGATGGGCGGCAGCCTGGGGGCGGAACCATTGAACAAATTGTTGCCTAAGGCCCTGTCCGAAGTGCCCCCCGCGCTGCGGCCAGAGGTATTCCACCAGGCCGGCAAGCAACACGCGCCGGCCACCGCCGAGCGTTATCGCGAGGCGGGCGTCGAGGCTCAGGTAGAGCCCTTCATCAAGGACATGGCCCAAGCCTATGGCTGGGCCGACATTGTGGTGTGCCGGGCCGGCGCCCTGACCGTCAGCGAGCTGGCGGCAGCGGGCCTGCCTTCGATGCTGGTGCCATTGCCCCACGCGATCGACGACCACCAGACCCACAACGCCCAATATCTGGCCCGGGAAGGCGCTGCCTTCCTGATGCCACAAGCGACAACTGGCGCAGCGCAGCTCGCTGAACGCCTGAACGAGGTGCTGATGCAACCCGAGAAACTCAACGTCATGGCAGGCACCGCACGGCGTCTGGCCAAACCTGCAGCAACCAGCACCGTGGTCGATATCTGCCTGGAGGTGGCCCATGGTTGAGAGCCAGAAAGCCATGCCCCAGCCAAAGATGGGCCGTATCCGCCGTATCCACTTCGTCGGTATCGGCGGCGTGGGCATGTGCGGCATTGCCGAAGTGTTGCTGAACCTGGGCTATGAAGTGTCCGGTTCCGACCTGAAGGCGTCGCCGGTCACCGAGCGTCTGGAGTCGTTCGGCGCAGAGATTTTCGTCGGCCACCGCGCCGAGAATGCCGCCACTGCCGATGTGCTGGTGGTTTCCAGCGCCATCAACCCAGCCAACCCGGAAGTCGCCACCGCCCTCGAACGGCGCATTCCGGTGGTGCCGCGTGCCGAGATGCTCGCCGAGCTGATGCGCTATCGGCATGGCGTGGCCGTTGCCGGCACTCATGGCAAGACCACCACCACCAGCCTGCTGGCCTCGGTGTTCGCCGCCGGTGGCCTGGACCCGACCTTCGTCATCGGTGGCCGCCTGACCGCTGCCGGCACCAATGCCCAGCTGGGTACCAGCCGCTACCTGATTGCCGAAGCGGACGAGAGCGATGCCAGCTTCCTGCACCTGCAGCCGATGGTGGCCGTGGTCACCAACATCGACGCCGACCACATGGCGACCTACGAAGGTGACTTCAACAAGTTGAAGAAAACCTTTGTCGAATTCCTGCACAACCTGCCGTTCTACGGCCTGGCCGTTATGTGCCTGGACGACCCGGTGGTGCGCGAGATCCTGCCACAGGTCAAGCGCCCGACCGTGACCTATGGCTTCAGCGACGAGGCTGACGTCCGCGCCATCAACGTTCGCCAGATGGGCATGCAGACCCACTTCACCGTGCTGCGTCGTGATCGCGAGCCGCTGGAGGTGTCGGTGAACATGCCCGGTAACCACAACGTGCTCAACGCCTTGGCCACCATCGCCATCGCCACTGACGAAGGCATCACCGACGAAGCCATCGTCCAAGGCCTGTCCGGGTTCCAGGGCGTCGGCCGCCGCTTCCAGGTGTACGGCGAACTGCCGGTCGAAGGCGGCAGCGTGATGCTGGTCGACGACTACGGCCACCACCCGACCGAAGTGGCTGCGGTGATCCAGGCCGTGCGCGGCGGTTGGCCAAGCCGTCGCCTGGTGATCGTCTACCAGCCGCACCGCTACAGCCGTACCCGCGACCTGTACGACGATTTCGTCCAGGTGCTGGGCGATGCCAACGTGCTGCTGCTGATGGAAGTCTACCCGGCTGGCGAAGAGCCGATCCCCGGCGCCGACAGCCGCCAGCTGTGCCACAGCATCCGCCAGCGCGGCAAGCTGGACCCGATCTACATCGAACGTGGTGTCGACCTTGCGCCACTGGTCAAGCCACTGCTGCGCGCTGGCGACATCCTGATCTGCCAAGGTGCCGGTGATGTCGGCGGCCTGGCCCCTCAATTGATGAAAAGCCCGCTGTTCGCTGGCGCCAAGCAGGAGAAGTCGAAATGACCAGCGCCTACGACAAACTGCACTCGACCCTGGACGTCAAGGCGTTCGGCCGCGTCGCGGTGCTGTACGGCGGCAAGAGCGCCGAGCGCGAAGTGTCGCTCAAGTCCGGCGCCGCAGTGATCGACGCGCTGACCACCGCCGGTGTCGACGTGGTCGCCATCGACGTGGGGGACGACCTGCTCGACCGCCTGCAAAGCGAGAAGATCGACCGCGCCTTCATCATTCTCCACGGTCGTGGCGGTGAAGACGGCAGCATGCAAGGCCTGCTCGAGTGCCTGGGCATTCCCTATACCGGCAGTGGCATCCTTGCTTCGGCACTGGCCATGGACAAGCTGCGCACCAAGCAGGTGTGGCAGAGCCTGGGCATTCCGACTCCGCGCCACGCAGTGCTGGCGAGCGAAAGCGATTGTTTGCAGGCCAGTACGGAACTGGGCTTCCCGCTTATCGTCAAACCCGCCCATGAAGGTTCCAGCATCGGCATGGCCAAGGTGAACAGCGCCCAGGAACTGGTCGCCGCCTGGCAGGACGCAGCTAAATACGATTCCCAGGTACTGGTGGAGCAGTGGATCCACGGGCCGGAGTTCACCGTCGCGGTATTGCGCGGCCAGGTGCTGCCGCCGATCGCCCTGGGTACGCCGCACGTGTTCTACGACTACGACGCCAAGTACATCGCCAACGATACCCAGTACCGCATTCCGTGCGGCCTGGACAGCGTCAAGGAACAGGAACTGATCGACCTGACCGCGCGTGCCTGCGATGCCATCGGCATCGAAGGCTGGGGGCGGCTGGACGTGATGCAGGACGAGCAGGGCCGGTTCTGGCTGCTCGAAGTCAACACCGCACCCGGCATGACCGACCATAGCCTGGTGCCCATGGCGGCCCGCGCGGCCGGCCTGGACTTCCAGCAACTGGTGCTGGCAATCCTGGCCGAGAGCGTGGCGACGCGAGGTTAAAACCATGCAAGGCGCGATGATACGTCAGCAGCAACCCGTTACCGGCCGTAGCAAGCCGGTGCCGCGTGGTGCCAGCAGGCTGGTGGCCGACGAGCCCGTATCGGCGCGCCTGCCGCGGCCAAGCCTGGGTGGCCTCAAGCGCCTGTTGTGGCCGGTGCTGTTGGTGGCGGCCGGTTTTGGCGCCTACGAGGGCGCCATTCGCCTGATGCCATATGCCGACCGGCCGATCACCAAGATCGACGTGCAGGGCGACCTCAGCTACATCAGCCAGCAGTCGGTGCAGCAGCGTATCGCGCCCTACGTGGCAGCGAGCTTCTTCAGCGCCGACCTGCCGGCGATGCGCGCAGAACTCGAGCAGATGCCGTGGATCGCCCATGCAGAAGTGCGCCGGGTGTGGCCAGACGAGGTGGTGATCCGCCTGGAAGAACAGTTGCCGGTGGCGCGCTGGGGTGACGAAGCCTTGCTCAACAACCAGGGCCAGGCTTTCACCCCGCGCGAACTGGCCAACTACGAGCACCTGCCGCAGCTGGCCGGGCCGCAGCGTGCTCAGCAACAAGTCATGCAGCAGTATCAGGTATTGAGCCAGATGCTGCGCCCCCTGGGCTTTTCCATCGCTCGCCTGGAGCTGCGCGAGCGAGGCAGCTGGTTCCTGACCACGGGCGCGAGCAGCGCCGGGCCGGGCATCGAGCTGCTGCTGGGGCGCGACCATCTGGTGGAGAAGATGCGCCGTTTCATTGCCATTTACGACAAGACACTCAAAGACCAGATCACCACTATCGCCCGCATTGATCTGCGTTACTCCAACGGACTTGCCGTTGGTTGGCGGGAACCGATTGCACCGACGACGGCCCAACCCGCCGTTGCGAAGAATTAGAGAGAGGCAGGACCATGGCAAACGCGCATAGCGGCAAAATGATCGTCGGGCTGGACATCGGCACCTCCAAGGTGGTGGCGCTGGTGGGTGAAGTGGGCGAGGACGGCACCCTGGAAATCGTCGGGATCGGTACTCATCCGTCCCGCGGCCTGAAAAAAGGCGTGGTGGTGAACATCGAGTCCACCGTGCAGTCGATCCAGCGCGCCGTGGAAGAGGCGCAGCTGATGGCAGGCTGCCGCATCCACTCGGCCTTCGTCGGCGTGGCCGGCAATCACATCCGCAGCCTGAACTCCCACGGCATCGTCGCCATCCGCGATCGCGAGGTCAGCCTGGCCGACCTGGAGCGCGTACTCGACGCCGCCCAGGCCGTTGCCATCCCGGCCGACCAGCGCGTGCTGCACACCCTGCCGCAGGACTACGTGATCGACAACCAGGAAGGCGTGCGCGAGCCGCTGGGCATGTCTGGCGTACGCCTGGAAGCCAAGGTCCACGTGGTCACCTGCGCGGTCAACGCGGCGCAGAACATCGAGAAGTGCGTACGCCGTTGCGGCCTGGAAATCGACGACATCATCCTCGAGCAGTTGGCCTCGGCCTACTCGGTGCTGACCGACGATGAAAAAGAGCTGGGCGTGTGCCTGGTGGACATCGGCGGTGGCACTACCGACATCGCCATCTTCACCGAGGGCGCGATCCGTCACACCGCGGTGATCCCGATTGCTGGCGACCAGGTGACCAACGACATCGCCATGGCGCTGCGTACTCCGACCCAGTACGCCGAAGAAATCAAGATCCGCTACGCCTGCGCCCTGGCCAAACTGGCTGGCGCCGGCGAGACCATCAAGGTGCCGAGCGTGGGCGATCGCCCACCGCGCGAGCTGTCGCGCCAGGCCTTGGCCGAGGTGGTGGAGCCACGTTACGACGAGCTCTTCACCCTGATCCAGGCCGAACTGCGCCGCAGTGGCTATGAGGACCTGGTGCCGGCCGGCATCGTTCTCACCGGCGGCACCGCGAAGATGGAAGGCGCCGTGGAACTGGCCGAGGAAATCTTCCACATGCCGGTACGCCTGGGCGTACCGCACAGCGTTCGGGGGCTCAGCGACGTGGTTCGCAACCCGATCTATTCCACCGGCGTGGGCTTGCTCACCTACGGCCTGCAGAAGCAGACCGAAGACCTGCCCCTGACCGGTAACAGCAGCAACAACAGCTATGGCGATGAACCGAAGGCTCCAGTGCTTGAACGCTTCAAGCGCTGGGTCCAGGGCAATTTCTAAGTTTCAAAGCAGTAGTGGTAGGCGCGACAACTAGAGAACTGTAAGGAGAGGGAAAATGTTCGAGCTCGTAGACAACGTCCCGCAAAGCCCGGTCATCAAAGTGATCGGTGTTGGCGGTGGTGGCGGCAACGCTGTCAACCACATGGTCAAGAGCAGCATCGAAGGCGTGGAATTCATCTGCGCCAACACCGATGCCCAGGCGCTGAAGAACATCGGCGCGCGCACCATCCTGCAATTGGGCACTGGCGTGACCAAGGGCCTGGGTGCTGGTGCCAATCCGGAAGTCGGCCGTCAGGCCGCGCTGGAAGACCGTGAGCGCATCGCTGAAGTGCTGCAGGGCACCAACATGGTGTTCATCACCACTGGCATGGGTGGCGGTACCGGTACCGGTGCAGCGCCGATCATCGCCGAAGTGGCCAAGGAAATGGGCATCCTCACCGTCGCCGTGGTGACCCGTCCGTTCCCGTTCGAAGGCCGCAAGCGCATGCAGATCGCCGATGAAGGCATCCGCATGCTGGCCGAAAGCGTCGACTCGTTGATCACCATCCCCAACGAGAAGCTGCTGACCATCCTGGGCAAGGATGCCAGCCTGTTGTCCGCCTTCGCCAAGGCCGACGACGTACTGGCCGGTGCCGTGCGCGGTATCTCCGATATCATCAAGCGCCCGGGCATGATCAACGTCGACTTCGCCGACGTGCGTACCGTGATGGGTGAAATGGGCATGGCCATGATGGGTACTGGCTGCGCCAGCGGCCCGAACCGTGCGCGTGAAGCCACCGAGGCAGCGATCCGCAACCCGCTGCTGGAAGACGTCAACCTGCAGGGCGCCCGCGGCATCCTGGTGAACATCACCGCAGGCCCTGACCTGTCGCTGGGTGAGTACTCCGATGTGGGTAGCATCATCGAAGCCTTCGCCTCCGACCACGCCATGGTCAAGGTCGGCACCGTGATCGACCCGGACATGCGTGACGAGCTGCACGTGACCGTGGTGGCTACTGGCCTGGGCGCGCGCATCGAGAAGCCTGTGAAGGTGGTCGACAACACCCTGCAGACTGCCCAGCAGGTGTATGAGGCCTCCAACCCGGCGCCGGTTCGCCAGGAGCAGCCTGCGGTCAACTACCGTGACCTGGAGCGCCCGACCGTAATGCGCAACCAGGCTCATGCAGGTGCCGCTGCAGCCGCTAAACTGAACCCTCAGGATGACCTGGACTACCTTGATATCCCGGCATTCCTGCGTCGTCAGGCTGATTAATGGAATTTATCAGGGGTATAAAGGTGATTGGTATTCATCAAAGGTTGGGTCTGTTATCATCCCCAGCCTTTGTTGATACCTGTTCGCAATTTGCGCTGAAGCGGCCAATGCCATGATTAAACAACGCACCCTGAAGAATACCATCCGTGCCACAGGTGTCGGTCTGCACTCCGGGGAGAAGGTTTACCTGACCCTCAAGCCTGCACCTGTTGACACCGGCATCGTCTTCCGCCGCGCCGACCTCGACCCTGTGGTCGAAATCCCGGCGCGCGCGGCCAACGTCGGCGAGACAACCATGTCGACGACGCTGGTCAACGGTGACGTCAAGGTCGATACGGTCGAGCACCTGCTCTCCGCCATGGCGGGCCTGGGCATCGATAACGCCTACGTCGAGCTCTCCGCCTCGGAAGTGCCGATCATGGATGGCAGCGCCGGACCCTTTGTATTCCTGATTCAGTCTGCCGGCCTGGAAGAACAGGACGCAGCCAAGAAGTTCATCCGCATCCTGCGTGAGGTAACCGTGGAAGAGGGCGACAAGCGCGCCACTTTCCTGCCTTTCGACGGTTTCAAGGTGAGCTTCGAGATCGACTTCGATCATCCGGTGCTTCGCAACCGGACCCAGAGTGCGAGCGTCGACTTTTCCAGCACCTCGTTCGTGAAGGAAGTCAGCCGCGCGCGTACCTTCGGTTTCATGCGTGACATCGAGTACCTGCGCAAGCACAACCTTGCGCTGGGTGGCAGTGTCGAGAACGCCATCGTGGTCGATGAGGACGGCGTGCTCAACGAAGACGGCCTTCGTTACGAAGACGAATTCGTCAAGCACAAGATCCTCGACGCTATTGGCGACCTCTACCTGCTGGGCAATAGCCTGATTGGCGAGTTCAAGGGCTACAAGTCCGGCCACGCGCTGAACAACCAGCTGTTGCGCAAGCTGATTGCCGAAACCGATGCCTGGGAAGTGGTCACCTTCGAAGATGCCAGCACGGCACCGATCTCGTACATGCGCCCTGTTGCGGCCGTGTAAGTTCGAACACTCTCTAGTTCATTAAGGCCACCTTTGGGTGGCCTTTTTTATGGCTTGTCCCGGGCGTGGGCGGCCAATCGTTCCAGTGCTGCGCGCAGCTTGGGGTCAGTGATGCCCTCGGCGGTATCGCGCAGGCTCTCGGCTGCGTTATTGGACAGTTCTGCGGCATTGCCACCACGCTTGGCTGGCACCAGCGGTGGCTGGACCTTGTACAGGATGCGCCTGAGGTTGGCGAATGCCTCCATGGCCTGTAATGCAGACATCAAGCGTTTCTGCTGATAGCGCAGGCGGGTTGCCCAATGGCCGTCTGTCACCACCAGCAACAATGTGCCATCGCGCCACGACGCCACATGGCAATGCTCGCGGGCGGCCGGTTGCAGCTGGCTTTCCAGCAGGCGCTGCAGGTGCTCCAGGCGTTCGGCCTGGTTCAGCAGCAGGCGCAGCGGGCGGACCTGGCGGAGCAGGGCCGAGGGCGGCTGGGCGGGGGAGGGTTTGTAGGCCATGGGGGTACGCATGAGGTTACATGGTCCGCAGTCTAACATCTCTATAGCCTGCACTGGCCTCTTCGCGGGTGAACCCGCTCCTACACGCACGGCACTGCCCTTGATGTGTAGGTAATCCTGTGGGAGCGGGTTTACCCGCGAAGTGGCCGGCACAGATAACAAAAGACAAGACTCATTCTCGATACGTTTCATCTTCCCGAACCTTGAACTCAGGGAAAATGCCCCTATCTAAAACAAGCCCCCGCCAAAACGCTGTCCAAGCATCGTGGAAATCCACCACTTTCCTCACCATCGTTTCCGGGTAGAATGCTCGTTCGCATGCGGCCTCAGGGCTGCACGGGCGACTCATGGGGCCGCCCTCCATCCCTACGTGTGGAAGATCCTGCCGATATGTTTGCGCCTTTGTTAAAGAAACTTTTTGGAAGCAAGAACGAGCGTGAAGTCAAACGCATGCTCAAGACGGTGAACATCGTCAATGCTCTCGAAGAGAAGATGGTGGCCCTCTCCGACGAGCAACTGCGGGGCAAGACCGCAGAGTTCAAGGAGCGCCTGGCCAAAGGCGAGACACTGGACCAGTTGCTGCCTGAAGCCTTCGCCGTGGCCCGTGAGGCCGGCAAGCGCGTGATGGGCATGCGCCACTTCGACGTGCAGCTGATCGGTGGCATGACCCTGCACGAGGGCATGATCGCAGAAATGCGTACCGGTGAAGGCAAGACCTTGGTCGGTACCCTGGCCGTGTACCTCAACGCATTGTCCGGCAAGGGCGTGCACGTGGTCACCGTCAACGACTACCTGGCCCGCCGCGACGCCAACTGGATGCGCCCGCTGTACGAGTTCCTTGGCCTGTCGGTCGGCATCGTCTCGGCGTTCCAGCCGCCGGAAGAAAAGCGTGCCGCCTACGCGTCCGACATCACCTACGGCACCAACAACGAATTCGGTTTCGACTACCTGCGCGACAACATGGCGTTCAGCCAGGAAGAGAAGTTCCAGCGTGAACTGAACTTCGCCGTGATCGACGAAGTCGACTCCATCCTCATCGACGAAGCGCGTACCCCGCTGATCATTTCCGGCCAGGCCGAGGACAGCTCCAAGCTGTACATCGAGATCAACCGTCTGATCCCGCGCCTTACCCAGCACATCGAGGAAGTGGAAGGCCAGGTCACCCAGGAAGGCCACTTCACCATTGACGAAAAGAGCCGTCAGGTCGAGCTGAACGAAGCCGGTCACCAGTTCATCGAAGAGATGCTCACCCAGTCCGGCCTGCTGGCCGAGGGCGAGAGCCTGTATTCGGCGCATAACCTGAGCCTGCTGACCCACGTCTATGCAGGCCTGCGCGCGCACAAGCTGTTCCACCGCAACATCGAGTACATCGTCCAGGACGGCCAGGTCCTGCTGATCGACGAGCACACCGGCCGTACCATGCCGGGCCGCCGTCTGTCCGAAGGCCTGCACCAAGCCATCGAAGCCAAAGAGAACCTGAACATCCAGGCCGAGAGCCAGACCCTGGCTTCGACTACCTTCCAGAACTACTTCCGCCTGTACACCAAGCTGTCCGGCATGACCGGTACCGCTGACACCGAAGCGTTCGAGTTCCAGTCGATCTATGGTCTCAACGTGATGGTCATTCCGCCGAACAAACCGTTGGCACGTAAAGACTTCAACGACCTGGTGTACCTGACCGCCGACGAGAAATACGCCGCGATCATCGCCGACATCAAGGAAAGCATGAAGCAGGGTCGCCCGGTGCTGGTGGGTACTGCGACCATCGAAACCTCCGAGCACATGTCCAACCTCCTGAAGAAGGAAGGTATCGACCACAAGGTGCTCAACGCCAAGTACCACGAGAAGGAAGCCGAGATCATCGCGCAAGCCGGTGCGCCAGGTGCCCTGACCATCGCCACCAACATGGCCGGCCGTGGTACCGACATCCTGCTGGGCGGTAACTGGGAAGCCGAAGTGGCAGCCCTGGAAAACCCGACCGCCGAGCAGATCGCCCAGATCAAGGCCGACTGGCAGAAGCGTCACCAGCAGGTGATCGAGTCGGGTGGCCTGCACGTGATCGCTTCCGAGCGCCACGAATCGCGCCGTATCGACAACCAGCTGCGTGGCCGTTCCGGCCGTCAGGGCGACCCGGGCTCCAGCCGCTTCTACCTGTCGCTGGAAGACAGCCTGATGCGTATCTTCGCCTCTGACCGGGTGAAGAACTTCATGAAGGCGCTGGGCATGCAGTCCGGCGAGGCCATCGAGCACCGCATGGTCACCAACGCCATCGAGAAGGCCCAGCGAAAGGTCGAAGGCCGCAACTTCGACATCCGCAAGCAGTTGCTGGAATACGACGACGTGGCCAACGAGCAGCGCAAGGTGATCTACCACATGCGCAACAGCCTGCTGGCCGCCGAGAACATCGGCGACACCATCGTCGAATTCCGCAAGGAAGTACTGGACGCTACCATCAGCCAGCACATTCCGCCGCAGTCGCTGCCCGAACAGTGGGACGTGGCCGGCCTGGAGGCTTCGCTGGCCAGCGATTTCGCCATGAAGCTGCCGATCCAGCAGTGGCTCGACGAGGACGATCACCTCTACGAAGAGACCCTGCGCGAGAAGCTGCTGAACGAAATCACCACCGCGTACACCGAGAAGGAAGACCAGGCCGGTATCGAAGCCCTGCGTACCTTCGAGAAGCAGATCCTGCTGCGTGTGCTGGATGACCTGTGGAAAGACCACCTGTCGACCATGGACCACCTGCGTCACGGTATCCACCTGCGTGGTTATGCGCAGAAGAACCCGAAGCAGGAGTACAAGCGCGAATCCTTCAGCCTGTTCCAGGAGCTGCTCGAGTCGATCAAGCGCGACACCATCCGCGTGCTGTCGCACGTTCAGGTACGCCGCGAAGACCCGGTCGAAGAGGAAGCACGCCTGCGCCGCGAGGCCGAGGAACTGGCCAGCCGCATGCAGTTCCAGCATGCCGCTGCTCCGGGCCTGGAAAGCGAGCAACTGAACGAGGAGGGCGCCGAAGTGGCCGTTGCCTCGGCACCGGTGCGCAACGAGCAGAAGCTGGGCCGCAACGAGCCGTGCTGGTGTGGTTCGGGCAAGAAGTTCAAGCATTGCCACGGGCAGATCGAGTGATCTGACCTGAATTGGGGCCGCGGTGCGGCCCTATCGCGACACAAGGCCGCTCCCACAGGGATAGCGCACAGCCGCAACGCTGCGCCATCCTATGTAGGAGCGGCCTTGTGTCGCGATGGGGCGCGAAGCGGCCCCGCTTTTTGCAACTCAACCGTATTTTCTAGGAGCGCTCTAATGGCTGTTGGTCTTGGTCCTTTGCCCACCCTGCACCCGGTTCCGGGTTTTGAACTCGGCATCGCTTCTGCCGGCATCAAGCGCCCGGGGCGCAAGGATGTGGTGGTCATGCGCTGCGCCGAAGGCTCCAGCGTGGCTGGCGTGTTCACCCTCAACGCCTTCTGCGCAGCGCCGGTGATCCTGTCCAAGCAGCGTGTACAGGGCACCGTGCGCTATCTGCTGACCAACACTGGTAACGCCAACGCCGGCACCGGCGCGCCAGGCCTGGCCGCCGCCGAGCGCACCTGCGCCAAGCTGGCCGAACTGGCCGGCGTACCGGCCGAGTCGGTACTGCCATTCTCCACCGGCGTTATCGGCGAGCCGCTGCCGGTCGAGAAGATCGAAGGCGCACTGCAGGCCGCCCTCGACAACCTGTCGGAAAACCACTGGGCTGAAGCTGCCACCGGCATCATGACCACCGACACCCTGCCCAAGGGGGCCAGCCGCCAGTTCCAGCACGATGGCGTGACGGTTACCGTCACCGGCATCAGCAAGGGTGCAGGCATGATCCGCCCGAACATGGCCACCATGCTCGGCTACATCGCCACCGACGCCAAGGTTGCCCCGGCGGTGCTCAAGGACCTGATGCTGGACGGCGCCAACAAGTCGTTCAACCGCATCACCATCGATGGCGACACCTCGACCAACGACTGCTGCATGCTGATTGCCACTGGCAAGGCCAACCTGCCGGAAGTCACCGAAGCCAGCGGCGCACTGTTCGAAGCTCTGAAAAAGGCAGTGTTCGAAGTGTGCATGGAAGTGGCCCAGGCCATCGTCCGTGACGGCGAAGGCGCCACCAAGTTCGTTACCGTGCAGGTCAACGGCGGTGGCAACCACCAGGAATGCCTGGACGTCGGCTACGCCGTGGCCCACTCGCCGCTGATCAAGACTGCGCTGTTCGCTTCCGACCCCAACTGGGGCCGTATCCTCGCCGCCGTCGGCCGTGCCGGCGTACCGGAGCTGGACGTGAGCCTGATCGATGTGTACCTGGACAGCGTGTGCATTGCCAGCAAAGGCGGCCGTAGCCCGAGCTACACCGAAGACCAGGGTGCCAAGGTTATGGCCCAGGAAGAGATCACCATCCGTATCGAACTGGGTCGTGGCCAGTGCAGCGAAACCATCTGGACCACCGACCTGTCCCACGAGTACGTGAAGATCAACGCCGAGTACCGTACCTGATGTAGCTGGGGCCGCTTTGCGGCCCATCGCGACACAAGGCCGCTCCCACAAGGACCTTCGTACACCGCCCCATGTGGGAGCGGCCTTGTGTCGCGAAAGGGCTGCAGAGCAGCCCCAGAATTCCCAAACGATGGAGCCGAACCATGAGCTATCACCTGATCATCGGCGACAAGCTGTATTCCTCCTGGTCGCTGCGTGGCGCCCTGGCCCTCGAGCTGGCTGGCGTGCCTTACGAAGAAACACTGATCAAGCTGAACCAGCCTGACACCCGTCAGCGCATCCTCGCCTTTTCGGCTACCGGCAAGGTACCGCTGCTCAAGACCGAGCACGGTGTGATCGCCGACTCGCTGGCCATTGCCGAATACCTCAACGAACGCCACCCCGACGCGCAGCTGTGGCCTGCCGACGTGGCGGCCCGGGCCCAGGCCCGTTCGGCCTGCGCGCAGATGCACAGCGGCTTCTTCGCCCTGCGCGGCGCGATGCCGTTCGACCTGTCCCGCGACCAGGCGCTGGACGGTGTGCCGCTGGAGGTTCAAATCGATATCGACCGTATCGTTGCACTGTGGTCGGAATGTCGCCTTGCGGCCAAGGACAGCGGCCCGTTCCTGTTCGGCAGGCCGAGCCTGGCTGATGCCTTCTTCGCCCCGGTGGCGGTGCGCCTGCGCACCTACCGTGTGGAAGTGCCAGCAGAGGCAGCGGCTTATATCGAAACCATTTATCAGTGGCCAGCCTTCCAGGCCTGGCAAAAGGCTGGCCTGGCGGAGCGTGAAGGGTGAAACGGATTCATGTTGTAGCTGCTGTCATTCGCGGTACTGACGGCCGTATTCTGATCGCACGGCGCGCCGATACCCAGCACCAGGGCGGTCTGTGGGAATTCCCGGGCGGCAAGGTAGAAGAGGGTGAGGGCGTCGAGGCGGCGCTGGCCCGCGAGCTGCGCGAGGAGCTGGGTATCGAGGTGAGCCGTTCGCGCGCGCTGATCAAGGTCAGCCACGATTACCCGGACAAGCAGGTGCTGCTGGATGTGCGCGAAGTCGAGGCATTCGCCGGCGAGCCGCATGGCGCCGAAGGGCAGCCGCTGGAATGGGTTGCTCCACGCGATTTGCCCCAATACGAATTCCCCGAGGCCAACAAGCCGATCGTTGCAGCCGCGCGCCTGCCGGATCAGTACCTGATCACCCCCGATGGCCTGGAAGTGCCGCAGATGCTCAAGGGCATCCAGAAGGCAGTGGCCAGTGGCATTCGCCTGATCCAGTTGCGTGCCCCGGACATGTACGATCCCAAGTATCGCGATGTGGCGGTGGATGCGGTCGGCCTTTGCGCGGGCAAGGCGCAGCTGATGCTCAAGGGGCCGCTGGAGTGGCTGGGTGACTTCCCAGCCGCGGGTTGGCACCTGACGGCTGCACAACTGCGCAAATATGCCGCCAACGGCCGGCCGTTCCCCAAGGAGCGCTGGTTGGCGGCGTCCTGCCACAGTGCCGAAGAGCTGGCGCTGGCGGAGCAGATGGGCGTGGACTTCGTCACCTTGTCGCCGGTGCAGGCAACCCGGACACACCCTGAGGCGGTGCCGCTGGGGTGGGACGAGGCACAGCGGTTGATTGCCGGGTTCAACAAGCCGGTCTACCTGCTGGGTGGGGTAGGGCCGGGTGAGCGTGAGCAGGCCTGGGAAGCGGGGGCACAGGGTGTGGCCGGGATCCGGGCGTTCTGGCCTGAGATCTGAGTCGCCTGTAATTGGGGCCGCTTTGCGGCCCATCGCCGGCAAGCCAGCTCCCACAGAGGCAGCACAGACCGGGCTCTGTGGGAGCTGGCTTGCCGGCGATGGGCTGCGCAGCAGCCCCAGAAATATCAGCCGTTTGGTTTCTCAGCAGGCTGCCACAAAACCTCCGCCACCCCCTGCCGCCGCCCAATGATCCGCGCGGCCACGAACAGTAGATCCGAAAGCCGGTTGATATACGCCAACCCAACCCCCGCCAACGGCTCCAGCGCATTCAGCTGCTGGCACCGCCGCTCCGCACTGCGCGCCAGGCTCCGGCACACATGCGCCTGTGCCACCAGCGCCGAGCCACTGGGCAAGATGAAGTTTTTCAACGGCCCCAGCTCTTCATTCCACACATCGATCGCTGCCTCAAGCCGCTCCACCTCCGCCAGGTCCAACGCCTGATAACTGGGCATCGCCAGCTCACCGCCCAGGTCGAACAGGCGGTGCTGACACGGCGCCAACACCGCGCTCACTTCATCCAGCCCTTGTTCGGCCAGCCCCGCCAGCAGCAAACCCAGCTGGCTGTTCAGGCTGTCCACCTCGCCAATCGCCTCGATTCGCGGGTGGTCCTTGGGCACTCGGCGCCCGTCGCCCAGGCCGGTTTCGCCTTTGTCGCCGGTGCGGGTGTAGATCTTCGACAGGCGGTAGCCCATGTCATTTCTCCATTTTGGCCGGCGCCACCGCTGCCGGCTGGCCAAGGGGCAGGCGCAGGGTGAAGCAGGTGCCCTGGCCGGGCGTGGACTGCACTTCCATCTGCCCCTTGTGGTTGTTGGTGATGATGAAGTACGAGACCGACAGCCCCAGCCCGGTACCCTGGCCGATTTCCTTGGTGGTGAAGAACGGCTCGAAGGTGCGCTTGCGCACCCCTTCGGGCATGCCGACGCCGTTGTCCTCGACCTGGATTTCCGCCCATGGCGGGCTCAAGCGGGTGCGCAGGGTGATGCGCCCGGGCTCGCTCGGCTGTGGCCGCTGGTGGATGGCCTGGGCCGCGTTTTTCAGCAGGTTGAGCAGCACCTGCTCCAATTCGTTGGCGGTGCACGGCACCGGCCCCAGGTCGGGGTCGAACTGACGCACGATGGCCTGGCCCTTGAAATCGAAGCCTATGGCCAGGTCGAAGTCGTTGCTGGCAATTTCCACCGCCTGATCGATCAGCGCCGGCAGGTCGCACGGCGCCAGCTGACGGTTGCTGCGGCGGCTGAAGCTGAGCATGTGGGTGACGATCTTCGCTGCCCGGGCACCGGCCTGCTGGATGCCGTCGAGCAATTGCGGCACTTCGCGGCTCTCCAGGTAGCGGTTGACCGTGGGCAGGTCGATGCCCAGTTCCTCTGCCTGTTCCTGATTGCGCGGCAGTTCTGGTGACAGGCGCCGGCGGATGTTCTGCACGTTATGCAGGATCGCGCCCAGCGGGTTGTTGATCTCGTGGGCCATGCCGGCGGCCAGGCCGCCGACCGAAAGCATCTTTTCCGATTGCACCATCATTTCTTCCAGCGACAGGCGCTGGGTGATGTCGTCGATACGGATGACAACGCCACGGCCGCCGCCACCGGTCAGCGGGTAGAAGGTCAGGGCGTAGTGGCGCAGGTCGTCACCCTTGGGCCAGGTGACCCGCTCGATCTTTGCCACCCGGTGCTTTTCCACTGTTTCCTTCAGTTGCGGCAGGAACGGCTTGAGCGGTTCGAAGGCAATGAAGATCGGCTGGTTCAGCGCCTCGTCCAGAGGCGTGCCGGAAAGTACCGTGGCTTCGTGGTTCCACTGGGTCACGTAGAGCTGTTCATCCAGGGCGATCAGCGCCGAGGGCATCGAGTCGATGATGCTGTTGAGGTAGTTCTGGAAGCCGGTGAGTTTTTTCTCGATCTTGCTGCGCACCTGGACTTCCAGTTCCAGCTTGCGGTTGGTGTGGCGGGTTTCCTCGGCCAGGCCCTGGGCCTGGTCGTAGGCCTCCTGAAACTCGTCGCGGGTGCGCTTGAGTTGCTGTTCGCGGGCTTCGATGCGCGAGAGCATGGTGTTGAACGCTTCGGCCAGGCTGCCGATTTCGTCGTCGTTACCGCGCTGCGCGCGCAAGGCATAGCTCTCTTCGCGGGTGACCTGGCGGCTGAGCTCTTCGAGCTGGTTGATCGGCTGGGTGATCAGGCGTTTTATCTGTCGGGCGATGACGATCCACAGCAGGATGCTGAACACCAGGATGCCCAGGCTGGCGCTGAGGGTGCCGGTATAGAAAGCCGTGGGCAGTTCACTGCTGGCCACCAGCAGCAGGTGTGCGGGCGGGTTGGCGTCACGTGGCATGCGGATCAGCTGGGTGCTGCGAAACTCCATCAGGCGCCAGCCGTCGATGTTGCGAAAACGCTTGGGCAGTGCCAGCGGCTCGCCGTGCTGCAGCTGCGCCAACATGCGGCCATCGCCACCGTAGACGGCAGCGGCGCGCAGCGGCGTGTAGCTGTCCAGCTCTTTCAGCAGGGCGCTGGCGGTGTCCGGTGTATCGCCGGCGCGCGCCGCCAGTTGCGGGTTGGCCACCAGCCGGCCGATGGTGTGCAGCGCCTGTGGCGCCATGCTTTCCTGGGTGATCCAGTAGGCGGCGCTGATGAAGGTGAGGTTGGCCACCAACAGGATGGTCACCAGCAACACCAGCAGGGCTGCCAGCAGCTTCTGCCCGACCGGGAGGTTTTCCAGGCGTTGGCGCAAGGTCATGGGCTAGGCAATGTCCGTATCCGGTTGAAAGGGCTGCGTCAGTCGCAGGGCAAACCACGCACACGCAGGTTATCGACCAGGTGCTGCAGCAGGCGTTCCAGCTCTGGCAGTTGCAGGCCATGACGGCCGGCGGTGCGGCAGGCATGGCCAAGCAGGTAGTGCACCTCGGTGCGGCGGCCTGCGCGTACATCCTGGTACATGGAAGAGTAGTTGGCCGCAGTGGCGAGGATCACCCGCTGCACTTCCTCGTTCAGCCCGTCTGCCGCTTCTGGCTGGCCACAGCGGCGCAGCAGTTGGGCCAGCTCGGCGCACAGCGCATCCACTTCGCCCAGGTGCCCCAGCAGCCCGCCGTTCTGGCAGTCGTGCAGCACGGTCAGCGGGTTGATGGCGCAATTGAGTGCCAGCTTGCGCCACAGACGGGTAAGGATATCCACCGTCCACTCGGCAGGGATGCCAGCCTGATGCAGGTCATCGAACCAGGCCGGGATCGTCGGGTTGCGTGGGTCACCCAGCCAGTTGAAGCCGTGGCCGGCAAAGCGTACCTGCCAATCTCCCTCGCGGAATGCGCCTTCGGTACTGGAGGCGAAGATGCAGCGTGCATGGGGCACCAGGTCGGCGACCTCGTCCTGGCTGCCCAGGCCGTTCTGCAGCAGAACCACCTCGGCGTCTTCGGCCAGGCGAGGTGCCACGCCGGCGATGGCCGGGGCGGCGTCGTAGGCCTTGCAGGCCACCAGCAGGCGATGGATCGGGCCGTGTGCCTGCGCGGTTTCGGCGGGGATGGCGTAGTGGCGGGACTGGTCCTGTTCGACCAGGGTCAGGCCGCCGGCCTGCTGGTAGGCCTGCAGCCGCTGCCCGTCACGCAGGATCAGGCGCACTGCCTTGCCCGCGCGCGCCAGGCGGCAAGCCCACAGGCTGCCCAGGCTACCGGCGCCGAGAATATGCCAGGTGCTGCTCATATGCGTTTCGCAACCCGTTATAATGAGCCCGCATTTTAACCGTCAAACCCAGCGCGCTCCATCTTCAGCCTGAGCGCGCTTTTATTTTGGGAGAACAACCATGCCTTCGTTCGACGTGGTATCGGAACTGGACAAGCACGAAGTGCAGAACGCGGTCGACAACGCCATCAAGGACCTGGACCGTCGCTACGACCTCAAGGGCAAGGGCACCTTCGAGTTCAAGGACAAAGAGCAGACCGTGATGCTCACCGCCGAGGAAGAGTTCCAGCTCGAAGCGATGCTGGAAATCCTGCGCCTGGCGCTGGTCAAGCGCAAGATCGACGTGAAGTGCCTGGAAACCAAGGACCCGTATGCCTCGGGCAAGGAAAAGAAACAGGAAGCCAAGTTCCGCGAAGGTATCGACAAGGATCTGGCGAAGAAGATCGTCGCCACCATCAAGGATGCCAAGCTGAAAGTGCAGGCCGCCATCCAGGGCGAGCAGGTACGCGTTACCGGCAAAAAGCGCGACGACCTGCAGGAAGCCATTGCGCTGCTGCGTACCAAGGAATTCGACATGCCACTGCAGTTCAATAACTTCCGCGACTGATGTGGGCATCGCCCGGAACCCCGATGGCCAAATGATGTCCATGGGGGCCGGGGCTGCGCCATCGCGCGTGGCCAGTTCTACCGTGTACTTGCCGCTCGGCATCAGGAGATGAATATGGATTTGAACGCTGAAGTCGATCAGCTGGTCCGCCAATCCCAGACCTGGATCCCCTTGATCATGGAATATGGCAGCCGTGTGCTGCTGGCGCTGCTGACCCTGGCGGTCGGCTGGTGGATCATCAACAAGGTCAGCGCTCGCCTGGGCAAGCTGGTTGGCCTGCGCAACGCCGACCTGGCGCTGCAGGGCTTCATCAGCACCTTGTCGAATATCGTGCTGAAGGTGCTGCTGTTCGTCAGCGTGGCGTCGATGATCGGTATCGAGACCACCTCGTTCGTTGCCGCCATCGGTGCCGCGGGCCTGGCCATCGGCCTGGCCTTGCAGGGCAGCCTGGCGAACTTCGCCGGCGGTGTGCTGATCCTGATGTTTCGCCCGTTCCGCATCGGTGACTGGATCGAGGCGCAAGGCGTGGCCGGCACCGTCGACAGCATCCAGATCTTCCACACCGTGCTGCGCACTGGTGACAACAAGACGGTGATCATGCCCAACGGCAGCCTGTCCAACGGCATCATCACCAACACCAACCGCCAGCCGACGCGCAAGGTGGTGTTCGATGTGGGCGTGGACTACGAGGCCGACCTGCAGAAGGCCCGCAACGTGCTGCTGGAGCTGGCGCAGGACCCGCGCGTGCTGCCCGACCCGGCGCCGCAGGCGGTGGTCGCGACCCTGGGCGACAGCTCGATCACAGTGTCCTTGCGCTTGTGGACCAAGACTGCCGATTACTGGGATGTGATGTTCATGCTCAACGAGCATGCGCGTGACCGGTTGAAGGCCGAAGGGATCGACATTCCGTTCCCGCAGCGGGTGATTCGCGTGGTGCAGGAGACTGCAGCGCAGTAATACCGCGTTGTCATTGATTGGGGCCGCTTCGCGCCCCATCGCGACACAAGGCCGCTCCTACAGGGAATCGCGTAACCCTTGTAGGAGCGGCCTTGTGTCGCGATGGGGCGCGAAGCGGCCTCGGCTTTTTACACTTGTTCACAGCAATACCCCGCCATTTCTGGCATATAGCCTGACCCCACCTGCCACACCCGATACGCCATCATGAAACCACTGCTGTACATCACCCCCCTGCGCGCCTTGCTGTTCGGTCTGACCCTGGCCCTGTTCGAGCTGCTCACCTACCTGGCCAGCGACGCCGTCATGCCGGCCATGCCGGTGGTGGTCGGCGACCTGAATGCCAGCCCCGAATACATTCCCCACGCCCTCAACTTGTACCTGCTGGGGGGCGTGGTGCTGCAATGGCTGATCGGTCCGCTGGCCGACCGCTATGGCAGGCGCCCGTTGCTGCTGATCGGCTGCGCGTTCTTCGGCCTGGCCTGTCTGGCCACCTTCTGGGTCCACGACATCGGCCTGTTCAACTTGCTGCGCCTGCTGCAAGGCATCGGCCTGGGCTTTGTGGTCACGGTCAGCTACCCGGCCCTGAACGAAGCCTTCAGCGAAGCCGACGCCGTGCGCATGATGGCCCTGCTGGCCAACATCGCCTTGCTCTCGCCACTGCTCGGGCCGCTGGTGGGCACCTTGCTGCTGCAGTGGCTGGACTGGCGTTGGCTGTTCGTGGCCTTCGCCATTGGCGCGGTTGTGGCCTGGCTGCTGCTGTACCGGCTGATGCCGGAGACCTTGGGCGTGGAGCGCCGTGACGGCTCGCGCCTGGCATTCACGCCGATCCACCTGCTGCCACTGCTGGCCGGCTACGGCCAGTTGCTGGGCAACCGCCGCTTTGTCGCTGGCAGCGCGGCCCTGGGCCTGGTCGGTCTGCCGCTGATTGGCTGGATCGGCCTGTCGCCGGTGCTGCTGATCCACGACGAGGGGCTGAGCACCATGGAGTACGCCTTGTGGCAGTTGCCGGTGTTTGGCGGGCTGATCCTGGGCAACCTGATCATCAACCGCATTGCCGATCGCTATCCGTTGGCGGCGCTGGTGCGCGGTGCATTGTGGCCATACCTGGCCGGCCTGTGCCTGATGGGACTGGCGACATGGTACTGGCCGAGTGTGACCAGCGTGGTGGCGGGCATGTCGCTGTACGCGCTGGGGTTGGGCGTGGCCAACGCGGTGCTGTATCGCATGACGCTGTTCGCCAGCGAGCAGAGCAAGGGCCTGGTCTCGGCCATGCTGGGGATGATCACCATTGCCTTGCTGGGGTTGGGTGGGGCGCTGCTGGCGATGATTGGGGCCGGGGCCAGCTTGCTGCACTTTGCCCTGGCGGCGGGTGTGGCGGGGGCCTTGGCGCTGTGGCCGCTGTGGTTTGTGGTGGGTGGACGGCCTGGTGAGGGGGCTGTTGCTCGGTAAACTTTATTGCCTGAACTGGCCTCTTCGCGGGTAAACCCGCTCCCACAGGGACTGCACAGCTCTCGAGGGCAGTGCAGTCCCTGTGGGAGCGGGTTTACCCGCGAAGAGGCCGGTACAGGCAATACAAACCTGTCAGGGCCGCTCGGCCGCCGAACCTTCCTCTGCAACCGGTTTGCCCGGCCCGGCTTCCTGGCGCCACTGCAGGGCAATCAGGATCAGGGTCGGCACGCCAAGGAGGGCAGTGATCAGGAAGAAGTCGTGGTAACCGAACTTCTCCACCATGACCCCCGAATAACCCCCGATCAGCCTTGGCAACAGCAGCATGATCGAGCTGAGCAACGCGTACTGGGTAGCCGAGAACTTCAGGTTGGTCAGGCTCGACAGGTAGGCAACGAAGGCCGAGGTGGCCAGGCCGGAGCTGAAGTTGTCCAGCGAGATGGTCACCACCAGCATTTGCAAGTTCGGGCCCATGTCGGCCAGCATCAGGAACAGAATGTTGGTGCCCGCGGAGGCCGCACCGCCGATGAACAGGATCGGCATGATGCCGAAGCGCACGATCAGCAGGCCGCCAACACCGGCGCCGACCAGGGTCATGATCAGGCCGAAGATCTTGCTGACGCTGGCGATCTGGTCCTTGGTGAAGCCCATGTCGATGTAGAACACGTTGGCCATCACGCCCATTACCGTGTCCGACATGCGATAGGTGGCGATCAGGCCGAGCAGCAGCAGGGCCTGCCAGCGGTAGCGGGCGATGAAGTCGTTGACCGGGGTCAGCACCGGCGCGAGGCCGCGACGGCCCAGGCTCGACAGGCACGCCCAGGTCAGCAGCACATAGAGGATCAGGCGCAGGAAGGCGCGGTCTTCCAGCAGCAGGTCCAGTGGCGTTGCATCACCGGAGATGACGCTGGACCAGCCGGTATTGAACATCTGGGTGAAGCTGGCCGGTACCGATACCAGCAGGATTATCAGCACGAACACCGAGGCCAGCTGGTGCACCAGCCCATAGCGCGCTGCCGACAGCTGGGTACGCATGGGTACGGGCGGTTCGCGCATGATCAGGGTGGTGAACACGGCGGGCAGCATCATCACCGCGAACATGACGTAGGTGCCGGCCCAAGCCTTGTGCAGGTAGCTGAAACCGGTGGAGCCGAACCACTCGGCGAAGAACAGGGCACCAGCCGTGGCCAGCAGGGCCGCCACGCGGTAGCCGGCCATGTAGCTGGCGGCGAGTGCAGCCTGGCGCTGGTCGTCGGCGATTTCCAGGCGGTAGGCATCGACCGCGATGTCCTGGGTGGCCGAAGCGAAGGCCACCAGCACCGCCAGGGCGATCAGCCATGACAGGTGCTGCTGCGGGTCGCACAGGCTCATGCCGACCAGCCCGATCACCACCAGCGCTTGCGACAGCAGCAACCACGAACGCCGGCGCCCCAGGCTGCCGAGCAGCGGCAGGCGCCATTGGTCGAGCAGTGGCGACCACACCCACTTGAAGGCGTACGCCAGGCCGATCAGGCTGGCGTAACCAATGGTCTCGCGGGCCACGCCAGCTTCGCGCAACCACACCGAAAGGGTGGAGAACACCAGCATGTAGGGCAGACCGGCGGCGAAGCCGAGCAGCAAAAGTACCAAGGTTGACGGGCTGGCATAGGCAGCAAGCGCAGCGCGCCAGGTTTTACGGGGCATGGGCCAACATCTGCCTCAAGTTTGCGAAAACAAAGCGCGCACTCTAACCGCTGTGCTCCATCGGGCGCCAGCCATGGCGCGTCATATCCACACGATTGTTGGTTACATTTACACCCTCCGCACGCAGGCGCGCCCGTTGTTCATCCCCAGACGGGGTACCCAGTGCCAGGCTCAGGCGGCCGCCTGCACCGAGCACCCGGTGCCAGGGCAGGCGAGTGTCCGCGGGCAGTTGCCCGAGGGTACGCCCGACCCAGCGTGCCGCCCGACCAAGCCCTGCCAGTTCGGCCAGTTGGCCATAGCTGACCACCTTGCCGGCCGGAACTTGGCCAAGTACCGAATACAGCACCGTCCGTCGGCCCTCGGCGGAGTCGAGGGCGTGCTCATATCCGTCAGACATCAGGCCCCCTCTGGGCTGCAGATGAAACCGGACCGGCGGTCTGGCAAATGAGAGTTGAACTCAACGGCATGCTCCCGGTCTTTTCTTGCTCTGGTCGTCGTTATCCGGATAATGCCCGGCTTTTTTCGCCAAATCGAACCCGTAGTCCGCAAATCATAGCCCGCTTATGTATTCTAGATCCTTGTTGTGCCTGCTTGCTGTTTCCCTCTGCGCCTCCCCGGTGTTCGCCGACACCGTATGGATGAAGAACGGTGACCGTCTCAGCGGCAAGATCAAAGTCTTCGACGGCGGCAAGCTGCTGCTGGAAACCCCTTATGGCGGTTCCATCGCCCTGGACTGGAAAGAGGTCCAGACCCTGGAGAGCGACCAGGAGATGCTGGTCAAGCAGGACGCCTACAGCGGTGAGCGCGCCAAGTCGCTGAAGGCCGCCGAGCCCGGCAAGGTGACCTTGGCCAATGGCGAGGCGCCAAAGACCGTGGAGCTGGCCAGCATCGAGCAGATCATGAAGCCCAAGCCCCTGGTCGAGGACTTCGTGTGGAAGGGCAACGTCGACGTGGCGCTGGACTACAAGCGCGCCGAGAACGACACCGACGACTACGACGTCGGCTTCAAGACCAGCGCCCGCCATGGCCGCTGGCGGCACAACGCTGAAGGCGAATACAACCGCGAGACCAAGGACGACGTCACCACCACCGACAACTGGAGTGCCGAGTACGCCCTGGACCGCTTCCTCACCGAGAAGTGGTTCTGGCAGGGGCGCATGGAGTACAAGCGCGACCGCATCGAAGACCTAGCCCGCCAGCGCACCGTGGGTACCGGCCCGGGTTACCAGTTCTGGGACAACGAACTGGGCGCGTTTTCGCTGGGGTCGCTGATCAACCGCACCGACTTCGAATACCAGGATGGCGCCAAGGACAACTTCTATTCTGCGGCGGTGAAGTGGGACTACACCCGCTACCTGATTGGCAAGAATGTGCAACTGTTCACCAACGGCGAGTTCGCCAAGCCGCTGGGTGGCGTGGCCGACTATGCGCTTGATGCCGAGGTTGGCCTGCGCTACAAGGTCACTGAATGGGCCTCGCTCAACCTCAAGGCGGAGAAGGACATCATCACCGGTACCCGTGAGAGTGACCTGGACAAGACCCGCTATACCGCAGGCTTCGGCGTCACCTGGTAAACCGCCGGGGGCGCGTTGCGCCCCTATCGCGACACAAGGCCGCTCCCACAAAGGCAAGATATACGTCGGTCCATGTGGGAGCGGCCTTGTATCGCGATGGGCTGCAAAGCAGCCCCATTGGCACTGGATCTGATAATGCTTATCTTGTCCTATCCAGCCCGATATCAGGAGCCGCCCCCAAGTGAGTACCAATGCCATCCGTCCCGCCCGGGAGCTGCTGCTCAAGGAATACCGCGGCGTGCTCTCGACCCATTCCAAGTCGATGCCCGGCTACCCCTTCGGCTCGGTCGTGCCGTACTGCCTGGACGCCCAGGGCAACCCGTTGATCCTCATCAGCCGCATCGCCCAGCACACGCACAACCTGCAGAAGGATCCCAAGTGCTCGCTGCTGGTAGGTGAGCGCGAAGCCGAGGACGTGCAGGCCGTGGGGCGCCTGACGGTGATGGCCGAGGCGCACAAGCTGGTGGAAGAGGCCGCCATCGAGGCTGCCGCCGAGCGTTACTACCGCTATTTCCCGGACGCGGCCAACTACCACAAGGCCCACGACTTCGACTTCTGGGTGCTGCAGCCGGTGCGCCACCGCTACATCGGCGGCTTCGGCGCGATCCACTGGCTCGATCAGGTGACCCTGGCCAACCCGTTCGCCGGCAAGGCCGAGACGAGCATGGTCGAGCACATGAACAACGACCACGCCAACGCCATCGCCCATTATGTGGAACTGACCGATTTGCCACGCCATGCGCCAGTACAGATGGTCGGGGTGGACAGTGAAGGCATGCACCTGCGTATTGGCCAGGCGGTTTACTGGTTGCCCTTCCCAAGTACTTGCAACACGCCGACACAAGTCCGCGAAGCCCTGGTTTTGCTGGCTCGCGCCGACCAGTGGCCGGTTGCGACGGAAGTCGAGGGTTGAAAAGCCGAGCGCACGCATCCATCTGTTGGTCTTACAGGAAGGTTCTCTTCCGACGAGGAATGCTTTGATGCGTGCTTTTCTACTGCTGTTTCTCCTGTTTCCCGTGCTGGAGCTGTTCGTCTTCGTGAAGGTCAGTGCCGCCATCGGTTTCTTCCCGGCACTGCTGCTGATCATCGCCGGCTCCGCCCTGGGTGTGCTGGTGATGCGCGTGGCCGGGCTGGCAACCGCACTGCGCGCCCGTGAAAGCCTGCAGCGTGGCGAACTGCCCGCCGAGGACATGTTCCAGGGCATGATGCTGACCGTTGGTGGTGGCCTGCTGTTGCTGCCAGGTTTCATCAGCGACGTGCTGGGCCTGCTGTGCCTGCTGCCATTCACCCGTCATCTGGCCGCGCGCAAGATGCGCGAGCGTGCCGAGGCCCAAGCCATGCGACAGCGCGCCTTCCAGGACGACCCGTTCCAGGCCCGGCCGCGTGATGGCGGGCATAGGCCGAATGTGATCGAAGGCGAGTACGAGCGCCGCGACAAGTAATAACCGGGGGCCGCTTTGCGGCCCTTTCGCGACACAAGGCCGCTCCCACAGGCAATGCATACCTTCTGTGGGAGCGGCCTTGTGTCGCGAAAGGGGCGCAACGCGGCCCCAGCTTTTTGCGGGGCCAAGGCGCTAATGAAAAATTTTCTGAAGCAAGCCTTGTAATTGAATATGGCGGCCTCATGTATGTGGTCACCGCAAGGTTTCTGGTGGCAACACCAGGCATAACTCAGGTGGTTCGCCCATTGCGGGCCACCCCGGCAACGCCGGACAGCAACAACCCGCCGGTGTCGACACCGGCCGATGAAAACCACAATTTGGGAGAGATCGACAATGAAGCTTCGTCCTCTGCATGACCGCGTCGTTATCCGTCGCAGCGAAGAAGAATCGAAAACCGCTGGCGGTATCGTCCTGCCGGGTTCGGCCGCTGAAAAACCAAACCGCGGCGAAGTCGTCGCCGTCGGCACCGGTCGCATCCTGGACAACGGCGAAGTTCGCGCACTGGCCGTGAAAGTGGGTGACAAAGTGGTTTTCGGCCCTTACTCGGGCAGCAACACCGTGAAAGTCGATGGCGAAGACCTGCTGGTCATGGCCGAGAACGAAATCCTCGCCGTTATCGAAGGCTGATTTCCCCGACTTCCCGTTACTCCAAAGAATTCCAAGGATTAAACGATCATGGCTGCTAAAGACGTAAAATTCGGCGATTCCGCTCGTAAGAAAATGCTGGTTGGTGTCAACGTTCTGGCTGACGCGGTAAAAGCGACCCTGGGCCCGAAAGGCCGTAACGTGGTGCTGGCCAAGAGCTTCGGCGCTCCGACCATCACCAAGGACGGCGTTTCCGTCGCCAAGGAAATCGAGCTGAAAGACGCCTTCGAGAACATGGGCGCCCAACTGGTCAAGGAAGTTGCTTCCAAGGCCAACGACGCTGCCGGTGACGGCACCACCACCGCTACCGTCCTGGCTCAGGCCATCGTCAACGAAGGCCTGAAAGCCGTCGCTGCCGGCATGAACCCGATGGACCTGAAGCGCGGCATCGACAAGGCCACCGCTGCCGTCGTCGCCGAGCTGAAGAACCTGTCCAAGCCATGCGCCGACTCCAAGGCCATCGCCCAGGTAGGTACCATCTCCGCCAACTCCGACAACTCCATCGGTGAAATCATCGCCGAAGCCATGGAAAAAGTCGGTAAAGAAGGCGTGATCACCGTTGAAGAAGGCTCGGGCCTGGAAAACGAACTGTCGGTCGTTGAAGGCATGCAGTTCGACCGCGGCTACCTGTCCCCGTACTTCGTCAACAAGCCGGACACCATGGTTGCCGAGCTGGAAGGCCCGCTGCTGCTGCTGGTCGACAAGAAGATCTCCAACATCCGTGAGCTGCTGCCAGTTCTGGAAGCCGTTGCCAAGGCCGGCCGCCCACTGCTGATCGTTGCCGAAGACGTTGAAGGCGAAGCCCTGGCTACCCTGGTAGTCAACAACATGCGCGGCATCGTCAAGGTTGCTGCGGTCAAGGCTCCGGGCTTCGGCGACCGCCGCAAGGCCATGCTGCAGGACATCGCCGTCCTGACTGGCGGCCAGGTCATCTCCGAAGAAATCGGCCTGTCGCTGGAAACCGCTACCCTGGAGCACCTGGGTAACGCCAAGCGCGTCATCCTGTCCAAGGAAAACACCACCATCATCGACGGCGCTGGCGCCGATACCGAGATCGAAGCACGCGTCAAGCAGATCCGTGCCCAGATCGAAGAGACTTCCTCGGACTACGACCGTGAGAAGCTGCAAGAGCGTCTGGCCAAACTGGCTGGCGGTGTTGCCGTGATCAAGGTCGGTGCCGGCACCGAAGTTGAAATGAAAGAGAAGAAAGCCCGCGTTGAAGACGCCCTGCACGCTACCCGTGCAGCCGTTGAAGAAGGCGTGGTACCTGGCGGTGGTGTAGCCCTGGTTCGCTCCCTGGCTGCCATTGCCAACCTCAAAGGCGACAACGAAGACCAGAACGTCGGTATCGCCCTGCTGCGTCGCGCTGTTGAAGCGCCGCTGCGCCAGATCACTGCCAACGCCGGCGACGAGCCAAGCGTTGTCGCTGACAAGGTCAAGCAAGGTTCGGGTAACTTCGGTTACAACGCTGCTACCGGCGAATACGGCGACATGATCGAGATGGGTATCCTGGACCCAGCCAAGGTCACCCGCTCGGCGCTGCAAGCTGCTGCTTCGATCGGCGGTCTGATGATCACCACCGAAGCCATGGTTGCCGACCTGCCGGAAGACAAGCCAGCTGCTGGCATGCCTGACATGGGCGGCATGGGTGGCATGGGCGGCATGATGTAAGCCAGCCTTACCCCCTGCACCATGAAAAGCCCCGGTTCGCGAGAACCGGGGCTTTTTTGTATTCCTGTTGGGGCCATTGGGGCTGCTGTGCAGCCACAGGTTTGCGCCAACCTTGTGACAGGCGTTTTACCTGTAGGAGCTGGCTTGCCGGCGAAAGGGCCGCAAAGCGGCCCCGGGTTCAGGCGACGCTACGCTCAGCGGCGGGTACCTCAGCCATTCCCCGACGATACAGAACCAGGTAATACGACCCCAAGCCGATCAGCCAGCAGAACACCGCCGTCCACACGTTGTGCGACAGGAAGTGCGCCCCCTGCATCATCCGCCCCAGCGACAGCACCGACCCGGCGACGAAGGCCACCGTCAACGCCACCCGTGCCAGCCTCGGCTTGCGATCACGCAACATGAAGAACAGCCCGAACAGGCAGAACCCGGTGGCGGCATGCCCGCCCGGCCAGCACAGCCCGGGCTTGTCGGTCGCCGGCCGCGGTTCCAGCAGCTTGCTGTAGGTTTCCTTCCCGCCAAACTGGGTCAGGCTCCACGGGCATTGCACCTGGGTCACTTTCTTCAGCGGTGTGACAAACGCCGTGGACAGGCCCAGTGCCAGTACCAGGCAGCCCAGCTCACGGCGCCAGCCGAACAGGCGCTTCCAGAAGAAGCTGGCAGCAAAGGTCACCAGTGACATCACTCCCAGCAGGATCACCCCCTGCTTGACCCTGTCATGCAGGATGTTCTCCAGCAAATAGCTGTGGCGGCCGATGAACTGCCCGGCAGCAGGGTCGAAGAACAGGTTGGCAATGTCCATGTCGACCGAGGTCAGTTCCAGCAGGATCAGGCCAAGCGCGGTCGCCAGGGGTAGCCCCAGGTACAGCCAGAAATTGATCGGGCGAGGGCGGGTTGGTTGCTGCATGACGGCTCCAGGGCGCGAAAAAGATCGGGCATTGTCGGCCGCCCGCTATCCTGTGTCCGTGAAGGATCAGTGAAAAAACCGTCAAGTGCGCTGAATTTTCCCTGGGGCTGGCACCCTGCAGGCATAGGCCTTAAGCTGCGCCTGCCGCGCACCACAGCGAGAAGCGCCGCACAGGAGAAACCGATGCGCATTCTTTTGGTTGAAGACAACCGCGATATCCTGGCCAACCTGGCCGATTACCTGGGCATGAAGGGCTACACCGTCGACTGTGCCCAGGATGGCCTGTCCGGCCTGCACCTGGCTGCCACCGAGCACTACGACCTGATCGTGCTCGACATCATGTTGCCGGGCATCGACGGCTACACCCTGTGCAAGCGCCTGCGCGAAGACGCCCGCCGCGATACGCCGGTGATCATGCTCACCGCCCGCGACCAACTGGACGACCGCCTGCAGGGCTTCCGCTCCGGTGCCGACGATTACCTGCTCAAGCCCTTCGCCCTGTCGGAGCTGGCTGCCCGCATCGAAGCGGTGCTGCGCCGGGCCCAGGGCGGCGGGCGCCGCACCTTGCAGGTGGCCGACCTCAGTTATGACCTGGACACCCTCGAAGTCACCCGCCAGGGCCGCCTGCTCAAGCTCAACCCTGTCGGCCTCAAGCTGCTGGCGGTGCTGATGCAGAAAAGCCCGCACGTATTGCGTCGCGAAGTGCTGGAAGAAGCCCTTTGGGGAGATGATTGCCCTGACAGCGACAGCCTGCGCAGCCACGTGCACCAGCTGCGCCAGGTGATCGACAAGCCGTTTGAAAAACCGCTGCTGCATACCGTCCATGGCGTCGGCTATCGCCTCGCCGAGGGCCGTGATGGAGTTTAAGCAAAGCCTTGCCCAGCGCATCATCATCGCCTTTGCCCTGATGAGCGCGCTGGTGGCCGGGGCCTTCGCCTTTGGCATCGTCGGCACCGTGCACCTGGTCGAGGAGCGGCTGATTTCGTCGGTGCTGGGCGGTGACCTGCAGCGCCTGCTGCGCATGGACAGCGTCAGCGACTGGAGCCACCGCCCCCGCCCCGACCAGCTGTTCTATTTCAGCGGCGGGCGCGACGACTTCGAACTTCCCAAGGACCTGCGCCACCTTGACCGCGGCTTCCACGAGGTATTCCGCGATCAACTGTCGTACCACGCCATGGTCGAGATCGTTGATGGCCGTCGCTATGTGCTGTTGCAGGACCAGAGCGACTTCGAAGAGCGCGAGCGCTTGCTGTTCGCGGTGGTGGTGGTGGGCTTCGTGCTCAGCCTGGTACTGGCGGTGATCCTCGGCTGGCTGGTGGCGCGCCGGGTGATGGCGCCGGTGATCCGCCTGGCGCGCCAGGTACGCCACCGTGACCAGTTGCTGGGGCTGGCCCCGCCGCTGGCACCGGACTATGCCGCAGACGAAGTCGGCCAGCTGGCGGTAGCCTTCGACGATACCCTGGGCCGCCTGCGCGATGCCCTGACCCGCGAACGGTTGTTCACCAGCGACGTCAGCCATGAATTGCGCACACCCTTGATGGTGCTGGCCACCTCGTGTGAGCTGCTGATGGAAAACCCGACGCTGGACGCCCGCTCGCGCAGCCAGGTGGAGCGTGTGGCGCGGGCCACGGAAGAAATGCGCGAGCTGGTCAAGACCTTCCTGATGCTGGCCCGGGCACAGCGCGACGAGGGTGCGGTGGCATCGCGGGCCACCCTGCGGGAGGTGGCTGACGAACTGGTCGGGGTTTGGCGCGACACCATCGAGCAGAAGGGCCTGGCCTTGTATTACGATGGCCGCGTCAGTGCCAGCCCGGTACTGTACAACGCCACCTTCCTGCAGTCGGTAATGGGCAACCTGCTGCGTAATGCCGCGCACTACACCGACAGCGGCTACATCCGCCTGAGCCTGGAAGCCACCGGCTTCAGCGTGGAGGACAGTGGCGTGGGTATCCCGGAGGAACAGCGCGAGGCGATGTTCCGGCCGTTCGTGCGCGGCGATGAGCGGCGCGGTGAGGGCCTGGGCCTGGGCCTGTCGTTGGTACAGCGCATCTGCGATGACCAAGGTTGGCATGTCACCCTGACATCAACCTTGCCACACGGCTGCCGTTTCGTGGTCGACCTGAGCAAAACCGCAGTGAAGGGCGATCCAGAGGCTTTGGTCGAGTAATCTGTTGTTACAGGCCATTCGGCGCTCAACATATTTTTCACATCAGCATGACCTGATTCCTACGCTTACTTACCTAATGTGGGCGGAATGGAGTCAGGAGATGCCCAATGCGTAGCCCCATCAAGCTTGAATTTTCCGAGAAGTACGACAAAGAACATGCCCGCGAGTACTTTCTCAAGCACCAGGATGGCCTTGCGCGACGCCTTTCCCACAAGCGTGATGAGCAACTGGCGCGTCGTGCCTTGGCATTGGCTGGTGAGCCTGGGCTGGTCCTCGACCTGCCATGCGGTGCTGGCCGCTTCTGGCCGTTGCTGGCAGAAAAGCCCAACCGGGTGATCATCGGCGCCGACAACTCAGAAGCGATGATCGAGACAGCCTGTACCGCGCAAGCGCCAGAGGTGGTGGCACGGGTACGCCCTTTGCAGACTTCGGCATTTGCCATCGACTTGCCGGACAATTCGGTGGACAGCATCTTCTGCATGCGCTTGTTCCACCACATCGGCGAAGCGGCGCACAGAAAGACCATTCTTTCGGAATTTCAACGGGTTAGCCGTGATAGTGTGATCCTGTCATTGTGGGTGGATGGTAATTTCAAAGCATGGCGCCGGAAAAAACTGGAACAGCGCCGCAGGTCCAGGAAGGGCGACCAGGACAATTACCAGAACCGGTTTGTGTTACCGGCCGACACGGTCGAAGAAGAATTCCGAGCCGCCGGCTTCAGAATCCAGGAACGCCTCGACTTCCTGCCGTTCTATGCCATGTGGCGGGTATATGTATTGCGTAAGGGGTAGTGTTTGATGGCTGTAGCCCAGAGCGGGGAGTCGCGGTTCGATTTTTACTGGCGCCAGCAGGGCGAGTGGGTCGAGGAGCCTAACCAGCGCCGTGGTGGCGAGAGCGGTGTGCAACGCCTCGACGATGGCAATGGCAAGCTGCTGTATGCCAAGCGCCAGGTCGGGCATATCTACCGTAGCCTGCTGCACCCTTTCGGCCGGCCGACCGTATTGCGTGAGCTCGATGCGTTGAACAGCTTCGAGCAACTGGGCGTGCGTGTACCGCGCATCGTCTTCTGTGGCGCCGAACGTGGTGCCGACAAGCAGTGGCGTGCGCTATTGGTGAGCGAAGCACTCGACGGTTTCGTCGAACTCGATACCTGGCATGCCGAAGGTGCCCGCGAGCGTTACCCGCAGGTGGTGCATGAGCGCATGCTCAAGGACCTGGCGGACAACCTGGCGCGCATGCACCTGGGGCACTGGCAGCACGGTTGTCTGTATGGCAAGCATGTGTTCGTCAAGGTGATTGGCGAGGGCGAGCAGGCCCGGGTCGAAGTCGCGCTGCTGGACCTGGAAAAATGCCGTCGGCGCATCAGCTGCCAGCGTGCGGCGGGCAATGACCTGCGCCAGCTGCGCCGCCATTCGTCGATGAATGACGCGGAATGGCAAACACTGCTCTACTTTTACCAGATGGCGTTTGGCAGCGCTGTCAAAGGGTTAGGGCAATGAAACTAGAAATAGCTCGAGCTTTGTTCCTGGTAGCTGGCCTGGCGGTGACCACCGTGGCGGTGGCTGCCTGGGAGGAGCCGAAGCCGACAGTGTTCAGCAAGGCCGAACTGGCCGACCAGTGCGCGTTGCCGCGGGAAATGAAACCGCAGCAACAAGCCGAGGCCGCGCCGGATCAGGATCTGTTGCTGTTCCTGTTCGGCATGCGCCAGGGGTTGCGGCCGTTCGGTTGAATCCGGTGTAGATGGAAATGCCAGAGGCCTCGCGATTGCGGGGCCTTTGGCATTTTTGCATTTGCCTCGCCGGCCTCTTCGCGGGTGAACCCGCTCCCACAGGTACTGCACCCATTCCGGATCCGGTGCCGTACCTGTGGGAGCGGGTTCATCCGCGAAGAGGCCGGTTCAGGCAACCGATGTTTCCCTGGCAACCGCCTTGTGCGCCAGCAGGGTGTAGATACAAGGCAACACGAACAGGGTAAACAGCGTGCCGATCGACATCCCGGTGGCAATCACCGTACCGATGTCAAAGCGGCTGACTGCCCCCGCACCAGTCGCCAGGATCAGCGGTACCATGCCAAATACCATCGCCGCCGTGGTCATCAGCACCGGCCGCAGGCGAATCGCCGCGGCTTCCTCGATCGCTTCGTGCACACGCATGCCGCGCTCCTCACGTAACTGGTTGGCGAACTCGACAATCAGGATGCCGTGCTTGCTGATCAGCCCAATCAGTGTCACCAGCCCGACCTGGGTGTAGATGTTCATGCTCGATACGCCAAGGAACAGTGGCAGCAGCGCGCCACAGATCGACAACGGCACCGTCACCAGTATTACCAGTGGGTCGCGGAAGCTTTCGAACTGCGCCGCCAGCACCAGGAAGATGATCGCCAATGCCAGGCCGAAGGTCACCCACAGCGCGCTGCCTTCCTGGACGTACTGGCGCGCCACGCCGGCATAGTCGAAGGCGAAACCTTCCGGAGCCTCCTCGCGGGCGATGCCCTGTACGGTCTGCAGCGCCTCGCCCAGGCTGACCATGGGCACGCCCTGGATGATCGCCGAGTTCAGCTGCTGGAACTGGTTGAGCTGGCGCGGGCGGGCGCGGTCGGTAAGGGTGATCAGGGTGGATAGCGGCAGCAGTTGGCCCTGGTCGTTCTTCACGTAGTAGTTGTTCAGCCAGCCGGGGTTGTCGCGGTAAGGCCGCTCGACCTGGGCAATCACCTTGTAGCTGCGGCCTTCGAGGGTGAAGCGGTTGATTTCCGCCTCGCCCAGCAAGGTCGCCAGGGTGCTGCCCAAGGTGTCCATCGACACCCCCATCTGCGCCGCCTTGGCCCGGTCGATATCCACCACCACCTCGGGCTTGTCGAAGGCCAGGTCGATGTCGAGGAAGGCGAACTTGCCTGATTCCTGGGCGCGGGCCTTGATGCGCTGGGCCACATCCAGCAGTGCCGGGTAGTCGCCAGCGCTGTTGATCACGAACTGGAATGGCAGGCCCTCGCCGGTGCCGGGCAGCGACGGCAGGTTGAAGCCGAAGATCTGCAGGCCACTGATTTCTTCGAGCTTGCTCTGCACCAGCGGCAGCAGCTCCATCTGCGTGCGCTCGCGCTCGTTCCAGGGCTTGAGCAGGAAGCCGCCGATGCCGGTCTGCACGCCATTGAAACCGTTGATCTGGAACGACGAGTAATACTCCGGGAAAGCCTTGAACAGCGGAGTGAATTCGTCGGTATAGGCGTTGAGGTAATCAAGGTTGGCCGGCTGCGGCGAACTGCTCATCATGAAAATCACCCCCTGGTCCTCGTTGGGTGCCAGTTCGTTCTGGGTGAACTTCAGCAGTACCGGAATCAGGCACAGAATGATCACGGCAAACACCAGCACGACGGGCCGGCTGTCGAGGGTGGTGTGCAGCAGGCGCTGGTAGCGCACCTTCAGGCGTTCGAACAGCACGTCCAGGCGGTGGGCAAGGCCGCTGGGGTTCTGTTCCTGGCGCAGCAGCAGCGCGCACATCATTGGTGACAGGGTGAGCGCAACGATGCCGGATATGATCACCGCACCGGCCAGGGTCAGGGCAAATTCCTTGAACAATGCGCCGGTCAGCCCGGTGAGGAAGCCGATCGGTGCATACACTGCCGCCAGGGTGATGGTCATCGACACCACCGGCATGGCGATTTCGCGGGCGCC
Source organism: Pseudomonas sp. M2(2023) (assembly GCF_030263955.1). Lineage (NCBI taxonomy): Bacteria > Pseudomonadati > Pseudomonadota > Gammaproteobacteria > Pseudomonadales > Pseudomonadaceae > Pseudomonas > Pseudomonas sp. M2(2023). The sequence continues at coordinate 4,590,491 of NZ_CP127114.1, read as the reverse complement.
CTCGAGGGCGGCGTCGAACGGCGACTTGCCTTCTTCCATGTGCCGGTGGATGTTTTCCACCACGACGATCGCGTCGTCCACCACCAGCCCGATGGCCAGCACCATTGCCAGCAGGGTCAGCAGATTGAGCGAATAGCCCATCATCTGCATGAAGAACAGCACGCCGATCATCGACAGCGGAATGGTCACCACCGGAATCAGCACCGAACGCAGGGCACCGAGGAACAGGAACACCACCACGATGACGATCAGTACCGCTTCGCCGAGGGTCTTGATCACTTCGTCGATGGAGGCCTGGATGAACAGCGTGGCGTCATAGGCGATCGATACCTTCAGCGCCGAGGGCAGCTGGCTTTCCAGCTCGGGCATGATGCGCCGCACTTCCTTGATGACGTCCAGCGGGTTGGCGGCTGGTGTGGCCTTGATGCCGATGTACACCGATGGGGTGCCGTCGAACGAGCTGACCGTATCGTAGTTTTCAGCCCCCATCTCGACCCGCGCCACATCGCCAAGCAGCACGCGGCTGTCGCCACTGGTCTTGACCGGCAGGGCGGCGAACGCCTCGGCCGACTTCAGCTCGGTGCTGGCGTTGATGCTGGTGACCACGTATTCACCCTTCACCTCGCCGGCCGCGGAAAGGAAGTTGTAGCGGCGCACGGCATTGGTCACGTCGATGGCAGACAGGCCATAGCCCGCCAGTTTCACCGGGTCGATCCAGATGCGCATGGCGAACACCTGGTTGCCGAGGATTTCCGCTTCGGCCATGCCCGGCAGGGTCGCCAGCTTGGGCTGGATCACCCGCGACAGGTAGTCGGTGATTTGCGGGTTGCTCATCTCTTTGCTGTAGAAACTGATGTACATAAGCGCCGAAGCATCGGCGGCTTCCTTGCTCAGTACCGGGTCTTCGGAGTCCTGGGGCAGCTTGTTGCGCACTTCGTTGGCCTTGGCCAGCAGTTCGGTGAACAACCGGTCGCTGTCGGCGCCGATGCGGGCGTAGATGGAAATGATCGAGAAGTTCTGTCTGCTCACCGAGGTCATGTAGTCGATGCCTTCGGCGCTGGCCAGGCTTTGCTGCAGCGGCTGGGTGATATAGCCCTGGATGGTCTCGGCGTTGGCGCCGGGGTAGGCGGTGGTTACGGTGATCAGGGCATTTTCCATTTGCGGGTACTGGCGGATCTGCAGCTTGTTCCAGGCCTGGAAGCCCAGCAGCAGGATCAGCAGGCTCACCACGCTAGCCAGCACCGGGCGGCGGATGAACGGGTCGGTGAACGCCATGCCAGCCTCCTGTCAGTCCTTGCCCGGCGTGCCCGGTGCGGGCTTCAGGGCTTTGTCCTGGCCGATGCGGATCGCGGCACCGGGGGTGAGCTTCAGTTGGCCGGCAGTGACCACCTGTTCCCCGGCCTGCAGGCCCTTGCTGACCACCACCACGCCGTCACGGCGCTCGCCGGTTTGCACCGTGCGCTGCTCGGCGGTGAGCTGCGGCTGGCCCTTGTCGTCGTTTAGTGGCTTGCCGTCCTTGTCCTTTTTCGGCGTTGCGACATACACCGAGTTGCCATACAGGGTGTAGGTGATGGCGCTTTCCGGCACCACCACTTGTGGCTGCGGGTTGGGTAGCAGGATCAGCAGGCTGGCGAACATGCCCGGCAGCAGCTTGCTGTCCGGGTTGGCCATGGTTGCGCGCACCAGCAGGTTGCGCGTGGTTTCCTCGACCTTGGGGTTGATGGCGCTGAGGCTGGCGGGGAAGGTCTGGCCCGGGTAGGCGGCCACCTGCACCAGCACCTGCTGGCCCAGGCTGAGGTGCGGCAGGGCCTGTTCCGGTACGTTGAAGTCGACGTAGAGGCTGGATGTGTCCTGCAGGGTGGCGATCACCGTGCCGGCGGCCAGATAGTCGCCGACGTCCACTTGGCGAATGCCGATGGTGCCACTGAACGGAGCGCTGATGCTCTTCTTGGTCTTCGATGCCTTGAGCTGGTCGACCACCGCCTGATTGCGCCGGTACTGGGCGGTGAGGCGGTCGAATTCGCCGCGGGAGATGGCTGAGTCGCCGACCAGCTGGCTGCCACGGCCGAAATCTACCTTGGCCAGGCCCAGGTCGGCCTGGGCGGTGCCGAGCAGGGCGGTTTCCTGGTCGTCGTTGAGTTGCAGCAACAGTTGCCCGGCCTTGACCTGCTGGCCTGAGTCGAAATGCAGGGCCTTGACGATGCCTTCCACTTCCAGGCTCAGCTCAACGCCCTGTAGCGCCTTGAGGCTGCCGACAGCGGGCAGGCGCTCTTGCCACGGGCGCTGTTCGGCCAAGGCGGCCGCCACGGTGATGGGCGGCTTGGGGGCAGTGAACATCTGGATCTGCTGGTAGATCGAAAAGGCTTTGTAGCCCCCCAGGGCCAGCACGATCAGCAGAACCACGGCCAACATGATGAGCATGCGGCGGCGCAGCATAGGTCCGGTTCCTTGGATGCGGTTGTTATTCGCTTAGACACGACAACGGGCGATCCTGCCCACGTGTGGATGGGGGAAGTATTGACTGTTTTTTGGGGGAAAGGGAGTGGAATGCCTGGGCCGGCCCCTTCGCGGCTGAAGCCGCTCCCACAGGGACCGCGCAGTCAGCGGGTTGCGCTATTCCTGTGGGAGCGGCTTTAGCCGCGAAGGGGCCAGTACAGCCAACCCGAAAATCAGACGAGATGCAGGTGGTTGTCCCAGAAACCGGACGGCAGGTTCATCGGTTGCCCGACCAGCTCGGCCTTGCGGCAATCATAGAACCGGCAACGGCCCTGCCCGGAGGTGACGACAAAGCCGTCCTGTACCGCGCCCACCCCCGCGCAATCGGGCATTGGCGCATCCAGCCGCACCGCGCCGCTGTCCAGGTCCCAGACGAACAGGCGGTTGGCTCGTGGCGCGGTCAGCGCGACCAGCCGCAGCTCGCTGTGGATAGCCACGCTGGCGGTGTACTGGGCCATGGCCTGCAACTGTCGCTCCGGCACCGGGAAGGCCTTGAACGGCTCGCCCGGGCGCTTGATCGCCAGCAGTTCGGCGGTTTCATCGGCATCGCCCATGAACTGTTGGCAGGCGGCGATGGTGCCATCGCTGCCCACCGCCAGGTGGCGCACGCTATTCATCTGCTGGGCCAGGGTTTCCTTGCTCAGCAGGGTACCGTCGCGCTGCATCAGCACCAGGCTCGGTTCCATGGCGTCGAGGTTCATCTCCACCCGGCTTTCGGCTTCGGTGCGGATACCGCCGTTGGCCACGATCAGCGTTTCGCCGTCCGGCAGCCAGGCCACTTCGTGCGGGCCGATGCCGTGGGTCGGAATCTCCCCGCTGTGCACCAGGCGCTCGCCTTCGAAGCGGTACACGCCGAGTACGCCACGCCCCGGGTCGGTGGTGTCGTTCTCGGTGGCATACAGCCATTCGCCACCTTTGTGAATGACCGCGTGGCCGTAGAAGTGCCGGTTCGGCTGCGAGGTGACGGTTTGCAGCAGGCGCCCGTCGCGCAGGTCGACCAGGTAGCTTTCGGTGCCGGGACGGCGGGCGACGAACAGGGCGATCGGCAGGTCCGGGTGATGGATGATGGCATGGCAACGTTGGGCGACCTGGGTGCTGAACACCTGGGTGCCGTCCAAGCGGAACCCGACCGCATAGTGCTTGCCGTCGCCGTCGTCACGCGCCGACAGTAGCAGGGGCTCGCTGCCTTTGTTGCGGAACAGGCTCCAGCCGCCCAGGGTGAGGGCGCTGAGCAATACGCTACCGAGTTTGAGGGCCTGGCGTCGCAGCATGATCAGTCACCGTCGTTGGCATTGAAGCCCAGCTGGATGTTCAACGCCTTGGCCAGCTCGCCTTCGTGCAGGCGGTGGACGGCGTTGAGGCTGTCGTAGATCTGGTTCAGGGTTTGCTGGCCAGCGTCGTCGGCCAGCAGCTCGCCCAAGGTTTTCTGGTTGTCGGCCAGCAGCTTGAGCGAGGCAGCGTAGGCGGCGTCGATCTTGTCTGCCAGGGCTTTCTGATCGCTGGACAGCAAGCCGCGCAGGCCTTGGTTGTCGACCCCGACCCAGACCGCTTCGGCGGCCTTGAGGCTGGCCTCCAGGCTCTTGAGCGAGCTGTGGCTGCGCCAGGCTTCGGCCTGCAGTGGCTGTGGAATGCCCTTGCTCTGGCGGCCCATCGGCGCACCGAGCTTTTTCTTCAGGCTGTCCAGAGCGGTGACCTGGGCGCGCAGCAGGTCGGCGATGGCCTCGTGGGAGTCGGCGTAGCGCTGGTTGGGGAACTTGGTCATCTGCGAGAGCATGCCGTCGGTGCTGTTCCAGCCCTTGAGGATCTCTTCGGCCAGGGTTTTCTGGTGTTCACCGATGGCCACCAGCAACGGGCAGTAGCGGGCTTTCTGCTCGGCAGTGGCGATGTCCGGCTTGCTGTCGAACAGGATGTACTCGTAGGCCGACAGGCCACGTACCACCACGCTGGCCTTGCCCAAGGCCGCGGCATCGACCGGCTGGTCTGCGTTGACCAGCTGCTCGACCTGGCGGCCGACCAGGTTCTTCTTGTCGGGCCAGAACTGTACTTGCCAGGCGCGGTTGCCTTCGGCCAGCGGGCCGACCAGCAGCGGTTGCAGCTCGGCCCAGGCCTTTTGCGCGTTGAGGAAGTCGGCACGGGCCTTGTCCAGGGTTTCCTTGCCTTCGCAGTAGGCCAGGGCGCTGGCGGCCAGCGTGCGGTCGGCTTCGACCCAGCGGCTGTAGGTGGGCAGGATCACCTGCTTGGCGATGGCAGCGGAGGTGACTGCTTGCGGGTCCTGCGGCGAGCAGGCGCCGAGGGCGAGTGCGGCGAGGCTGGTGAACAACAGTTTGGGTCGGAACATGCCCGGCTCCTTTGCGCTTTTTAAAGTGAGTTCAGGAAAGCCAGCAACGCGGCACGCTGCTCGGCATTGAAAGTGAGTACGAAATTGCGTGCCGACTCGGCTTCGCCACCGTGCCAGAGCACGGCCTCGAGCAGGTTGCGGGCGCGGCCGTCGTGCAGGAACTGGCTGTGGCCACTGACCGTTTCGCTCAGGCCGATGCCCCACAATGGCGGGGTGCGCCAGTCCTGGCCGTTGGCGGCGAATTCGGTGCGCTCGTCGGCCAGGCCCGGGCCCATGTCATGCAACAGCAGGTCGCTGTAAGGGCGGATCAACTGGTTGGCCAGCTCCGGCTCGGCGGCATTGGCGGCTGTGGTGAACTGCGGTGTATGGCAGCCCTGGCAGCCGGCCTGGTAGAACAGGTTCTTGCCCGCCAGCACCTGCGGCGAGCCAACATCGCGGCGGGCCGGCACGGCCAGGTTGCGGGTGTAGAAAGTGACCAGGCGCAGGATATTATCGCTGACTTCCTTCTCGCCATCGGCACCGTCGCCGTTGGGCGCGGCCAGGCAGTCGGCCTGCGCCGGGGTACAGTCGTCGTTGGGCTGCAGGGTGGTGGTCAGGCCCATGTCGCCGGCAAAGGCATGCACGTTCTGCTGGTTGACGTTGGGCTGCCCGGCCTTCCAGCCGAAGCGGCCGACCACGGTTTTGCCCTGGGCGTCATCCCACACCCGGTTGGCCCGGCCGCGGATGCCGTCGCGGTTGCGGTCGTCGGGATCCTCGTTGGCCAGCAGGTCGGCTTCGGGGATGGCTTCGAGCAGGCCCAAGCCGATCATCGGCGGCGCCACTCGCGCCGAAAAGCGCGTGTCGGGGTGCATCACGCCATAGCCGAGCTGGGTGATCTGCAGGGCCGGCTTGCGCAGCTCGACCTGGTGGCCATCCTCGAACGACACCGTTTCGCTGGTGTAGCTCACCCGCACCTTGCCTTCCGGCGTCACGCCGGGGATGGCCATGTCCTGCAGCTGGGTGCCATAGACCGGCTCCGGCACCACGCCGAGGCGTTCGACCACCTTGGCCAGGTAGGGCTGGTCGGGGATCGACAGGCGTACCAGCATCGATACGGCGTTGCTGTCGCCCGGCTCTGGCGGGTGGCCGCGGCCGTCGCGCACGTGGCAGTTCTGGCAGGCATTGGTATTGAACAGCGGCCCCAGGCCGTCACGTGCGGTGGTAGTGGATGGGGCGATCACCCAGGGGTTGCGGAAGAAGCTGTTGCCTACGGCGAAGTCCAGGCGCCGCTCGGGCGAGAGGTTGGCCGAGGGCAGGGAATAGGCATTGCGGTCAGTACGCTGCACGGTGGCTTTGCCGCCCGACAACGCTTCGCCGGGCTCGGCCTGGGTGAAACGCGGGGCGTCGTCGCAGGCGGCAAGGGCTAAGGCCAGCAGCAGGGGGGAGAGTCGGGACAGCGACAAGGACATCGAAAATCCTGGGCGTGAGCGAAAAACCGGCGTGCAAGCTTAGCAGGGTGAGTGAGTTTGAATAAGAGCAATTTGCAATTGCTGGATGAAATCGGTGTCAGTTGGCCATGTCGGCATGCTCGGTCTCTTGTGGGAGCGGCCTTGTGTCGCGAAAGGGCTGCAAAGCAGCCCCAGGATTTCGGCACCGATGCAAACAATGCCGGGGGGGCCGCTTTGCGGCCCTTTCGCGACACAAGGCCGCTCCTACAAGGGGGTGTGTTGCCTGAACGAAAAAGGCGACCCGAAGGCCGCCTCTTTCAGAACCGCTACAGCAGGATCAGAACTCGTGATCCGCGGTATCCGGGTTCAGGTTGGCAATGCCCAGCTTGCCCGCGGCCTGCTCGATCGCACCGGTCTGCTTGACCAGGGAGGCGATGGCGTCACGCACGATCTGGTTGCCGGCTGCGTTGTCGGCAGCGATCAGCTGGTCGTAGTGCTCGCCCTTGAGCGCGTGGTCGACGATCACCTGAATCTTGGCTTCGGTGGCTTCCAGGTCGGCCTTGAGGGTGGCGTCGGCAGCCGGGTCTACCTTGGCCACCAGCGACGACAGGCTCGGGCCGGTCACCTTGCTGCCGTCCGGGCGGGTGTACTCGCCCAGATAGACGTTACGGATGCCCTTGGCATCGTAGAAGTGCGAGTAGTGGGTGTTGTCGCTGAAGCAGTCGTGCTCGTCTTCCGGCGAGTTGGCCTCCAGCGAAACCTTCATGCGCTCGCCAGCCAGTTCGCCCAGCGACAGGCTGCCCATGCCGAACAGCATCTTGCGCAGGCCGTCGTTGACCGACTCGGCTTCCAGCTTGGCGCGGTAGTTGTCGGCAACGTTCGGGGCCCAGTTGCCGACCATCTCTTCGAGGTCCTTGACCAGCAGGTCGGTGACCGCTTTCAGGTAGGCACGGCGGCGGTCGTTGTGGCCACCGGTGGCGCCTTTGCCTTCCAGGTAGTCCGACGCCGGACGGTTGCCCGCGCCCGGGCCGGTGCCGTTCAGGTCCTGGCCCCAGAGCAGGAACTCGATGGCGTGATAGCCGGTGGCGACGTTGGCTTCAGAGCCGCCCAGTTCGTTCAGGCTGGCCAGCTTCTCGGGGGTGATGTCCTTGACGTCGATCTTCTCTTCGCCCACCTGGATCTCGGTGTTGGCGATGATGTTGGCGTTGGCCGCCGGGTTGCCCAGGGCGTGCTCATAGCTCTTGTCGACGTAGTCGATCAGGCCTTCGTCCAGCGGCCAGGCGTTCACCTGTCCTTCCCAGTCGTCGATGATGGTGTTGCCGAAGCGGAATACTTCGCTCTGCAGGTACGGTACGCGCGAGGCGACCCATGCTTCCCTGGCTGCTTTCAGAGTTTCGTCGTTCGGCTTGGCCAGGAACGCGTCGACTGCGGTCTGCAGGGTCTTGGCGGTGCTCAGCGAGTCGCTGTACACGGCGTAGACCAGCTCGGCGTAATGCTTGACCACGGCTTTGCCGGCGGCTTCGTCGACAGCCCCGGGCGCTGCAGCGGTGGTGCTGGCGGCAGCAGGTGCCTGGGCTTGCGGCGCGGCGGCCTTGTCGTCCTTGCCTTCACCGCAACCGGCGAGAGCGATGGCAATGGCCAGCAGACTGGCGGAGGCCAGAGGCATTCGAATCATTATTGGTTTCCTGCGTCGTGTGGTTGGACCAAGGGGTGGACGGTGCGCCGTGGCACGCGAAACGACAACATCATGCGAAAGATTTGCATTTGCTGTAAAGGGGCGGGCATGCAATTCGTGTAAATGCCGGTCACGGGCTGTAATCGGGCAGGCGGCTCAGAACATCGAAACCTGGTTTCGCTGTGCCTGCTTGAGGAAGTTGGTCAGCTCACGGGCCGACAGCGGCTTGCTGTAGTGGTAGCCCTGGCCCTCGTGGCAGCCCTGGGCGACGATGTAGGTTTCCTGTTCGGCGGTTTCCACGCCTTCGGCGATTACCTGCATCCCCAGGCTCTTGCCCAGCTGGATGATGGCGCGGACGATGGTGGCGTCGTCATCGTCGTCCAGCAGGTCCTGGACGAAGCTCTTGTCGATCTTGATCTTGTCCAGAGGCAGCGATTTCAGGTAGCTGAGCGACGAGTAGCCGGTGCCGAAGTCGTCGATGGCAATCAGTGCTCCGGAGCGGCGCAGGCTCAGCAGGTGCTGGGCAGCGGTGCTGATGTCTTCCATCAGGCCGGTCTCGGTGACTTCCAGCTCCAGGCTGCGTGGTGGCAGGCGGTAAGCCTGCAGCAGGTTGTTGACCACCCGCGGCAGCTCGTTGTGGTGCAGCTGCACGGTGGACAGGTTGACCGCCATGCGCAGGTCGCTGAAGCCCATGTCGTGCCATTCGCGCAATTGCCGGCAGGCCTGGTCGAGCACCCATTCGCCGATGCCGATGATGCTGCCGTTCTGTTCGGCCAGGGGGATGAACTGGTCCGGGGGCACCATGCCCAGCTCCGGATGTTGCCAGCGCAGCAGTGCTTCGACACCGACCACGCGGTGGTCGCGGTAGCTGATCTGTGGCTGATACACCAGGTACAGCTGGTTGCGTGGCAGGGCTTCGCGCAGGTCCTTTTCCAGTTCGCGACGGCGGCGCATCTCGCTGTCGACGCTGGCGATGTAGAACTGGTAGCGGTTGCGCGAACGGGCCTTGGCCAAGGTCATGGTCTGTTCGGCTTTCTGCAGCAGCTTCTCGGTGCTGTCGCCGTCTTCCGGGAACAGGGTGATGCCGATGGTGGCGCGCAGGCGGATCTGCTGGTGGTGGTCGAGGTCGAACGGCACTTCCAGGTCGTCGAGGATACTCTGCGCCAGTTCGGCGGCCTCGTAGGGCTGCTCGATATTGGCCTGCACCAGGGCGAACTGGTCACCACCCAGGCGTGCCAGGGCGCCCAGTCGGCCGCTGTGGGCGCGCAGGCGGTCGGCCAGGGCCAGCAGCAACTGGTCGCCGACCTGGTAGCTGAACTGCTCGTTGATGCCCTTGAAGTCGTCCAGGCCTACGCATAGCACCGCCACGCGGTGTTGCAGGCGGCCACCGTCGACGAGGATCTTGTCCAGTTGCTGCTGCAGTTGCTGACGGTTGGGCAGGCCGGTGAGGAAGTCATACTGGGCCATGCGTTGCAGGCTGTTTTCCGCCTCGTGACGCAGGTGGGTGTTGCGCTCGATCGAGGCCAGCAGCTGGTTGGCGGTATTTACCCACAGGCCCAGCTCGTTCTTCTCGTGGCCCTTGAGCAGCGGCAGCTGGTGCTGGCTTGGGCGGTCGGGGTTGATCTGGGTGAGGTGCTCGATGATCTTCGACAGCGGTTTGGTCAGCAGCCAGTGGTAGACCAGATACAGCACCAGGCCCATGGCCAGGGCCCGCAGCACGCCGGAAATGAAGATGATCACGGCGTTGATCAGGAAATCTTCGCCGTAGGACGAGGTGTCGAGGGTGATGCTCAGGTCGCCGTAATATTCGCTGTAGGGGCCGCGGCCGACCAGTTGCGTGCTGTAGGTACGTTCCTGGCCGAGGATCAGGTCGGTCAGCCAGCGCATGGACATGTCCTGCAGCGGGCGGGACTTTTCTGCGAGCATGGTTTCGTTGGGGTGGCCAATGGAGGCCATGCGTACCGATTCGTCCTGGAACAGGCCTTCAATCACCTGCATGCCCATTTCGCGGTCGAGGCTATATACCGCCTGGGTCGAGGGGTCGCGGAACATGTCGAGGATGCGTTGGGCATCGCTGTTCACGGCTTGGCGGGTCTTGTAGGTGTCGTAGACGATTTGCGCACAGCTGAGCACGACACCGACCGCTAGCGCCGACAGCAGCACGACCCTGAGCAACTTGACCGACAAGCTGTTCCGCAATTCCAGCTTCAATGGGGGTTTCCTTAATCCATGCGCATGGCATCATTTTGCCATCAACGATGACGATACACTATCGGCCGACCATCAGAAGTGTATCGGTTGCCTGACCCCGCAACTTGAATGCGCCGTGACAATCTTCCAGAGGTTTGATGTTAGCGTGGTATGCGGGCTGAGCAAGCGTTTTGCGGGTGGGGCGTGGATGAAAACCGTGTCGACCGCTTCGCGGGCAAGCCCGCCCCCTCAGGCATGGCACATTCCTCCAAATGGAGTAGCGCCTGTGGGGCGGGTCTGATTTGCACGCCGCTGGAGAAGCGGACGGGTCCCTGCGATGAACGGCAACTACCACCCGACGGCGCACGGCGCGCCATCGGCTGTCGATGATTGGTTGATAGCGGGTATGTCAGCGCCTGGCTTTCAGTGCCGAACAGCGCCTTTACGCAGCGGGCGCGCTATTTTTCCGGCAGCGCCCAGGCAATGATGCTGTCACCCAGCTTGGTCGGAATCCGGTCATGCCCGCCGACCACGGCAACAACGTACTGCCGCCCTTCGCTCATGTAGTCCCAGAGGTCGTGATGGACGGTCTGGAAATGCCATTTGACCTTGCCGGTGAGCGCATCCAGGGCCACCAGTGAAGAGCTGAACTTGTCTTCCTGTTCGGTACGGGTACCGCCATAGAAGTCGCCTGCAGCATTGCCGGTGGTGATGTAGACCAGCCCCAGTTCGTCGTCGGCGGAAATCGGCGCCCATGAGTTGGGCGTGCTGAGCGTATAGGTTTCATCGGCGTCGGCAGGCGCAGTGCTGTCGGGGCGACCGAGGTCCCAGGCCCACTTCTGTTTGCCGCTGACTGCGTCGTAGGCGCGAACCACACCTGATGGCGCTGGGCGCACATCCGAATCAAGCACGCGGCCACCGGTAATGACCACACCGCGGATTACCAGTGGTGCAGAAGTGATGCCGGTGGAGCCTTTGCGGAACGTGCCCAGGCCGTCCTTGAGGTCGGCAAAGCCTGCCGTGCCGAAATCTGGGCAGGCCTGCCCGGTGAGCGCATCAACTGCACCCAGGCGGATGTCGTTGGTGCCCCAGATGATGCGTTTGGCGCATAGGCCACTGGCATTGGATACTTCGTAGTACGAGACACCACGGCAATAGGCACCACCGTTGGCGAAATAGTCCGGGTCGACTTTCGAGTCGTAGCGCCAGTTCTCTTTGCCGGTAGTGGCGCTCAACGAAATGATGATTTGCTTGGGCGTGCAGGTATACAGCGAGTCGCCAACCTTGATTGGCGTGGCCTCGTTCAGATACTTGGTTTTTTCGCCAGGCTGTTTCACATCGCCATGATGATACTCCCAGGCCTTGACCAGGCCGGAAACGTTGCTTGGGGTAATCTGCGCCGCAGCGGAATAGTGGTTGCCGAGGTTGGAGCCGGCATAGGCGGTCCAGTTGGTCTTGTCGTGGGACGCGGCGACATTGGCGTCCGGTGAGGTCACCTACTGCGGCTGAAGGGTTGCTGTGTATGCGCGGTGATAGCGGGCGAGTCGGCCAGGTGAACGGTGTTGGGGAAGAACAGCGGTGTCAGGATGGTGGCCGCCATCAGCAGCGGCATCCCCCCCATGATGCTGAAATACAGTGCCTTGTTGACTTTGGCAAAGTCGCGCCGGACAAGAGGCCAGAAGGCCAGAAAGATCACACTGAGAAGTACCAGCCATGCCAGACGTGGGATATAGGCCCAGCCGTTGTAGCCGGATTCCCAGATTGCCCAGCCGTAGGTGGCCAGGGATGCTGCACCGTAGAGATAGATGCCGAGCGACTTCTTCAGGCCCATGAGTGCGGCTGACAGCAGCAATGCGGTACCCATCATTGCGTAGTAAGGCGAGCCGCCGGCACTGACCAGCGTGCTTCCCTGACAGGCCAGCGTCAGGCCAAGCAGGGCCAGCAGAATCGTGTACACCCCGAACAGCAGGCTGGAGACCCCCGTCCCGTTAGCCAACGTTCCTTGTTTCATTGCAATCATCCCTGTGTGATTCGGTGCCACAGTGCGTCCGAGCGGCGCGCATAATTGCTTATTCTTGCAATGAAATACAATAAGTGGCGCGAAATTCAATCCTGGCGCTGGATCTCAGGGTTGTTTTGTATCTTGCGTTAAAAGAAGGCAATGTCTAAGCTGCCTTCCCTGATCTGAACGCGCGGGTAATGAAAGGTAGGCGGGGGAAGGGGTTTACGCCTGCTGGCTTTCCAGCAAGGCATCCTGACGGGTCTTGAGCCGGCCGACTTCGTCCAGATGTTTCCAGAGAAACTGAGCGGCTTCTTCACGCCGACCGGACTCGATCAAGTCGAGCAGGTGCAGGTGCTCCAGGCATTGCGTCATCAGGCGACTGCGGTCGACGTTGGCTTTGTAGCTCATGAAGCGTCTGAGCTGGTTTTGCCGACGTATGGCATCTATGAAGAAGAGATTGCCCGAGCACTGCACGATCATTTCGTGAAACTGGGCGCCAATTTCGAACAGTTGGGCACGTGAGAGCTGGTGAATTTCGCCGTCGAGCATGGCCTGCTGTTGCTCCCGGGCTTTGGCAAATGCGGCCTGGTTGACCTTGTAGCCTGGTTCGCGCAGTGCGGCCGGCTCGATGGCCATGCGGAAGCGGTAGCTCTGGATGTGGGTCTGGGCGTTGTGTACGAATTCGTTAAGGCTCCAGCCTTGCCCGGGCTTGCGCTCGACCATGGCTTCGCTTGCCAGCCGGTTGAGGACCTTGAGCATTTGCCCGCGGGGCACGGAGTAGCGTCGCAGTAATTGGGCCTCAAAGAATTCGGCAGGGATTTCCCCGCTGAGGATGTCGTCCACCACGCGCAGGTAGAAGTCTTCGAATGGGTCGCAGGTGGGCGGTACAGTGGTTTCCTGGATCTGCCCGGCGTCCTGTTTCAGAAAGTAGCCGCGATTGGGCTCCTGCACCGCGATGTTCCACTCGGCGAGCAGGGCAAATACCCTGCGAATGGGGGAGCGGGAGACATCGAAGGCTTGGGCGAAGGTCTGCTCGCGCAATGGCTCGCCGGCCTTCATCGACCGGGCGCGGATCATCTCGATGACGCGAGGGGCCAACTGCAGGGCGAGATCTTTCTTTATCACAGGCTGTATTCCGAATGGTTAACTTCAGTCGATCCAGCAGATTCGGGTCGGACTGGGGACAGGAAAATACCACACACGGATGGATCTATACGTATGCTCAAATTCAATGCTCATCTCGGCTTCCAGTTCACTGAACTGCCTTTTCTGCAGCGTATCGAAGCCGCTGCCGCCGCCGGATTTCGCGCGGTGGAATTCCCGTCACCCTATGAATTCGACGCGAGTTTGTTGGCTGATCAACTGGCGCAATATGCGTTGCCATTGGTCCAGTTTGCCGCGCCGGCCGGCGTTTCCAAGGGCATTGCTGCTGTGGCGGGCAAGGAGCTCGAATTCCGTGACGGGTTAAGCCAGGCCGTCAGCTATGCCCGCGCACTGGCGTGTGCGGATGTGCACCTGATGTCTGGGGTAACCCACGAGGATGGCGCCGACAAGGTGTATGCGAGCAACCTGGACTATGCCGTGAAGTATTTTGAGGACCAGGGGCTGCGGCCATTGATCGAGGTGATCTGCACGCAGGCAATGCCGGGGTATTACATGTCCGATTTCGGCAAGGCGCAGCAGGTACTGGAGGCGCATCCCGGTATTGGGCTGATCCTTGATCTTTATCATGCACAGTTGCTGACTGGAAATGCTGCCGATGTGTTGGCGCAGTTCTTTGAACGGACGGTGCATGTGCAGGTGGCCGACTGTCCGGGGCGGCATCAGCCGGGAACGGGACAGATGGATGTTGCGGGGTTGTTGGCGGCGCTGGAGCAGCGCGGGTATGCGGGGTGGGTTGGATGTGAGTATCGGCCTACGGGTGCCACCGTAGATAGCCTTGGCTGGCTTGATCGGTACGCTTCCTGAAAACAGGGCGTTCTGGCCCCTCGCATGCCCCGAAAAATCCGATACCAGGGGACTGGCATCGGATTTTCGAAGAGCCCCGGCGTGGCGCCGGGGTTGTGTCTCAAGGCTGGATGACTCAGGCCTTGAAGGTCTTGCCTTCGAACTGTTCGGCGACGAAGGCCCAGTTGACCAGGTTCCAGAACGCCTCGACGTACTTCGGACGCAGGTTGCGGTAGTCGATGTAGTAGGCGTGTTCCCAGACGTCGCAGGTCAGCAGCGGGGTGTCGCCGCTGGTCAGCGGGCAGCCGGCGCCGATGGTGCTGGCCAGGGCCAGGGAACCGTCAGCCTTCTTCACCAGCCAGCCCCAGCCGGAACCGAAGGTGCCAACCGAAGTCTTGGTGAACTCTTCCTTGAACTTGTCGAAGGAACCGAAAGCGGCGTTGATGGCGTCAGCCAGGGCACCGGTCGGCTGGCCACCGGCGTTTGGTGCCAGGCAGTTCCAGTAGAAGGTGTGGTTCCAGACTTGAGCGGCGTTGTTGAAGATGCCGCCCGAAGAGCTCTTGACGATCTCTTCCAGGGTCTTGCCTTCGAATTCGGTGCCTGGGACCAGGTTGTTCAGGTTCACGACATAGGTGTTGTGGTGTTTGTCGTGGTGATACTCCAGGGTTTCCTTGGAGATGTGCGGCTGCAGGGCATCGTGGGCGTACGGCAGCGGCGGCAATTCAAAAGCCATGGTGGATCTCCTGATTCAGGTCTGTTTGCGGTTTGCGCAAGGCCGATCACGGGCGGCCCGATGTGCGTCGACGAGTTTGTACTCTTTGCGACGCAAGGGCTGGATCATAGCACCGGGCCCGGCGCATAACCACGCAACAAAGATAGGGAATAGAGGTTCCAGAGCGGTTGGGCTGTGCCGACCAGTGGCGTCAGCTGTTGCCTGCAAGGGCCTCATCGCCGGCAAGCCAGCTCCCACAGGGATATCACCGCCCTCAGGCCTGGTGACATCTCTGTGGGAGCTGGCTTGCCGGCGATAGGGCCCTTGATGTCAGTTGAAGATCAACTGCGCCGCCACCGCGAACATCATCACCGCCACCATCAGGTCGAGCATGCGCCAGGTCGCCGGCCGGGCCAGCCACGGTGCCAGCCAGGCCGCACCGATCGCCAGGGTCGAGAACCACAGCAGCGAGGCACTGGCAGCGCCGGCCACGTAGGCGCCAGGCGCAGCCTGCTGGGCGCCCAGCGAGCCGATCAGCAGCACCGTGTCGAGGTACACGTGCGGGTTCAGCAGGGTCACCGCCAGTGCACTGAGCAACACCGCGCGGCGTGAGCGCGCACCCTGGCCCTGCTGGTGCTGCAGGCTCTGCCTGGAGCAGGCGCTGCGCAACGCCTTGGCGCCGTACCAGATCAGGAACACCGCGCCGCCCCAGCGGGCGATCGCCAGCAAGGTCGGGTTGTGCGCCAGCACGGTGGCCAGGCCGAACACTCCGGCCGCCACCAGGATGGCGTCACAGACGATGCACAGTGCCGCCACCGGCAAATGATGCTCGCGGCGCAAGCTCTGGGCGAGGACGAAAGCGTTCTGTGCACCGATGGCCATGATCAGGCCGAAGGCCACGAGCATGCCGTTGAGATAGCTTTGCCACATGGCGCGCTCTCCAAAGCGTCTAAAAGATGCTGGCCATTGTGATGAACCACGCTGTATAAGAAAAACAAATAGAGCTGATCCGTCATTAGGAAAAACGATGTTCGACTACAAGCTGCTGGCCGCCCTCGCCGCCGTGATCGAGCAGGGTGGTTTCGAACGCGCGGCGCAGGTGCTGGGCTTGTCGCAGTCGGCCATTTCCCAGCGCATCAAGCTGCTCGAGGCGCGGGTCGGCCAGCCGGTGCTGGTGCGTGCCACACCGCCAAGCCCGACCGAAGTCGGCCGCCAGTTGCTCAACCATGTGCAGCAGGTGCGCCTGCTCGAACGCGACCTGCAGCGCCAGGTGCCGGCACTGGACGAGGAGGGCATGCCGGAGCGCCTGCGCATTGCTCTCAATGCCGACAGCCTGGCCACCTGGTGGGCCGGGGCAGTGGGCACTTTCTGCGCGCAGCAGAATGTGCTGACCGACCTGGTGGTGGAAGACCAGGAAGTGGGTCTGAAACGCATGCGTGCGGGCGAAGTTGCGGCCTGCCTGTGTGGCAGCGAGCGGCCGGTGGCCGGCGCGCGCAGCCTGCCGCTGGGCGCCATGCGCTACCGGGCGCTGGCCAGCCCCGGGTTCATGGCGCGGCATTTTCCGCAGGGCTTCGCTGCCAGCCGCCTGGCCCGTACCCCGGCGATCGTTTACGGCCCGGACGACTTCCTGCAACACCGCTACCTGGCATCGCTGGGCATCGAGGATGGCTTCCTGCACCACTTGTGCCCGTCGTCCGAAGGCTTCCTGCGCATGACCGAAGCCGGCCTGGGGTGGGGCCTGGTGCCCGAACTGCAGGCCCGCGAGCAACTGGCCAGCGGCCAGCTGGTGGAAATCTGCAGTGATACCCCCATCGATGTGCCGCTGTACTGGCATCATTGGCGCAATGGCGGGCAACTGCTCGCGCAACTGACCGACCACCTGCGGCACACCGCAAGGCAATGGCTGGTGCCCTTGTAGCCACGGCTGGCGTCAGTTGCATCTGAAATCTAGACGGAGTCTTACATGCGAATTCTGGTCACCGGCGCGAGTGGCTTCATTGGCGGGCGCTTTGCACGCTTTGCCCTGGAGCAGGGCCTGGACGTGCGGGTCAGCGGCCGTCGAGCCGAAGGGGTCGAGCACCTGGTCAAGCGCGGCGCCCAGTTCATCCCCGGCGACCTGGGGGATGCCGAGCTGGCCCGCCGCCTGTGCCAGGGCGTCGAGGCGGTAGTGCACTGCGCCGGCGCAGTGGGCAACTGGGGGCGCTACCAGGACTTCTATCAAGGCAATGTGGTGGTCACCGAAAACGTGGTCGAGGGCTGCTTGAAGGAGCACGTACGGCGGCTGGTACACCTGTCGTCGCCGTCGATCTACTTCAATGGCCGCTCGCGCCTGGAAATCCGTGAAGACCAGGTGCCGCGCCGCTTCCACGACCACTACGGGCAGACCAAGTACATGGCCGAGCAGAAAGTGTTCGGTGCCCAGGAATTCGGCCTCGAGGTGCTGGCGCTGCGCCCACGCTTCGTCACCGGCGCTGGCGATGCCAGTATCTTCCCGCGGCTGATGCAGATGCAGCGCAAGGGGCGCGTGGCGATCATCGGCAACGGCCTGAACAAAGTCGATTTCACCAGCGTGCACAATCTTAACGAAGCGCTGCTCAGTGCCCTGTTCGCCGATGACCGGGCGCTGGGCCAAGCCTATAACATCAGCAACGGCCAGCCGCTGCCGCTGTGGGACGTGGTCAACTACGTGATGCGCCAGATGCAGCTGCCGCAGGTTACCCGTTACCGTTCCTACGGCCTGGCCTACAGCCTGGCCGCGCTGAACGAGGCGGCCTGCATGTTGTGGCCGGGACGCCCGCAACCGACCCTGTCGCGCCTGGGGATGCAGGTGATGAGCCGCGATTTCACCCTGGATATCAGCCGCGCCCGACAGTACCTGGACTACCAGCCCAAGGTCAGCCTGTGGACGGCATTGGATGAATTCTGTGCCTGGTGGAAGCACCAGCCGCCGGGGCAGTAAAGCCGGCCGGCCGACAATGGTCATCAACGCGCCGCGCTGGCGGTTTATACTCGTGCCTCTTTGCGACTACCGCGGTTGAATGTATCCATGCGTAACCATGCTCACGATGACTACGATGACGTGCCTAGCCTGCGGGCGGGCACCCATGACGATGACGAACTGATGCCGGCGCACGTGGTGCGCAGCCGCCAGAAGGCCGCTCGCGGTGCCAGCACGGCGCCGCTGTGGGCATTGCTCGGGGCCTCGTTCATCGCCTTGGCGGGCCTTGGCTGGTGGAGCTTCCAGCAGATCTCGTTGATGGAGCAGCAACTGGTGGCGACCCAGGAAAGCTTCGCTCGCATCAGCGAAGAGGCTGCCGGGCGCCTGCAAGCGATCAGCGGCAAGGTGGCTGCCAGCGAATCCGGCGCGACTACCAACAGCGAGGAGTTGAAGCTGCAGTTGCGCCAGTTGCAGAAGGGTGTGGCCGGGCAGACCGGCGACCTGGGCAAGCGCCTGGAGCAGGTACTGGCTGATACCCGTGAACAGCAGAAGGTCGTGACCCAACTGCAAACCCAGTTGCAGGCGCAGTTGAAGGCGGTGAATGGCGAGCTGGCCGCGTTGCGCTCGGGCCAGGTCGATGGTGGCAAGCTGGATACCCAGTTCAAGGGCCTGAACGAACAGGTTGCTGCGCTGAAGGCCGCACAGGTGGATGGCGCCAAGCTGGATGCGCAGCTCAAGAGCCTGGGCAGCGAGGTTGCTGCGCTGAAGAAGCAGGGTAACCCGAGCGCGGCCATCCAGGACCTGGAGCAGGACATCCTGGTGCTCAAGAGCCAGATCGACAACCGCCCGGCCGCGGCGGCGTCCAGTGGTGCTTCGGTGCAGGAATTCGACGCCTTCCGGGCGCAGACGACACGCAACCTGAATACCTTGCAGAGCCAGATCCAGAACCTGCAGCAGCAGATCAATGCCCGGCCCTGAGGTCACCTGAGCCTTCTTCGCGGGCACGCCCGCTCCCACAGGGTCAGCACAATCTTCAAGCTTGTCGCTGTACTTGTGGGAGCGGGCGTGCCCGCGAATGGCCTTGAATCACAACCGCGGATAGTCGATGTACCCCACCGGCCCCTTGCCATAGAAAGTCTCCGGCCGCGCCTCGTTCAACGGCGCATCCGCCGCCAGCCGCGCCGGCAGATCAGGGTTGGCGATGAACGGCACGCCAAACGCCACGGCGTCGGCCTTGCCATTGGCCAGGGCTGCATTGGCACTGGCCTTGTCAAAGCGCTCATTGACGATGTACGGGCCCCCGAACGCTTCCTTGATCAGCGGGCCGATACTGTCATCGGCTTCCTTTTCCCGCGAGCAGATGAAGGCAATACCACGCTTGCCCAGCTCACGGGCCACGTAGGTAAATGTTTCGGCACGGTCGGCATCGCCCATGTCATGGGCATCGGCCCGCGGCGCCAGGTGCACGCCCACGCGGTTTGCGCCCCATACCTCGATGGCCGCATCGGTCACTTCCAGCAGCAGCCGTGCACGGTTTTCCAGCGAACCACCGTAGCGGTCGGTGCGCTGGTTGGTGCTGCTCTGCAGGAACTGGTCGAGCAGGTAGCCGTTGGCGCCGTGGATTTCCACACCATCGAAACCGGCAGCCTTGGCATTCTCGGCACCGCTGCGGTAGGCCTCGACGATGTCGATGATTTCTTCGGTTTCCAGCGCACGTGGGGTGGGGTAGTCACTGAGCGGGCGCACCAGGCTTACATGGCCCTTTGGCTGGATCGCGCTGGGGGCCACCGGCAGCTCGCCGTTCAGGTAGCTGGGGTGGGAGATGCGGCCAACATGCCACAGCTGCAGGAAGATGCGCCCGCCGGCGGCATGCACGGCCTTGGTCACGTTGTTCCAGCCACGCACCTGTTCGTCGTTCCAGATACCGGGGGTATCCGGGTAGCCGACGCCCATGGCGCTGACCGAGGTCGCCTCGCTGAGGATCAGCCCGGCGCTGGCGCGCTGCACGTAATACTCGGCCATCAGCGCGTTGGGCACGCGGCCTTCGTCGGCCCGGCAGCGGGTGAGCGGGGCCATGATGATGCGGTTGGGCAGTTGCAGGTCGCCCAGGGTGATCGGATCGAAAAGCGTGGTCATGACGGTTACCTGCCTGTTCAGAGTGCTTGGCGCAGTTGTTCGAGAAACGCCTGGATGGTGGCTTCGTTGCGTTTGAAGAAATGCCATTGGCCGATCTTCTGGCTGCTGATCAGCCCGGCGCGCTGCAAGGTGGCCAGGTGGGCGGAGACGGTCGACTGCGACAGGCCGCAGCGTTGGTCGATCTGCCCGGCACACACACCGTTTTCGGTGCTGTGGTACTGGTCGGGGAATTGCGTAGCCGGGTCCTTCAGCCAGCTGAGGATTTCTCGCCTGACCGGGTGGGCCAGCGCTTTTATGATTTCGTCGAGATCGAGAGGCATGGGTTGAGGCTCGTTGTAGCGGTATATCGCGATAGGACGAAATGTAAATCGTGGTTTCCCGATATACAAATATGAAGAGGTTCTGAGCTGAGCACGAATCGCTATATCGCGTTATAACGATATATGGGCCGGCGGTGCTAGACTGCGCTCATGAACTACCTCGCACACCTGCACCTTGGCGGCCCGGCGCCGCAACAACAGCTTGGCAGCCTGTATGGCGACTTCGTCAAAGGCTCGCTGGAAGGGCGCTTCCCGCCAGCGCTGGAGGCGGCCATCCGGTTGCACCGGCATATCGACAGCTATACCGACCAGCACCCGTTGGTGCTGGCGGCACTGGCGCGCTTTCCGCGGGAGCGGCGGCGCTTTGCCGGCATCGTTCTGGATGTGTTTTTCGACCATTGCCTGGCCCGGCATTGGCAGGATTATGCCGAGCAGCCGTTGGAGCAGTTCACCGGGGATTTTTATCGGGTATTGCTTGCGGAGCCCGAGTTGCCGGGGCGGCTGGCGCGGATAGCGCCGTTCATGGCGGCGGATGACTGGCTGGGTGCGTATGGCGACTTTGCCAGGCTGGAGCAGGTGTTCAACGGCATTGCCCGGCGCCTATCGCGGCCGGAGGGCATGGTTGGGGTGATGGGGGAGCTGGAGCGGCTGTATGAGCCATTGCTGGCGGACTTCAGGGAGTTTTATCCACAGTTGCAGGCGTTTGCTGCAGCGGGGCGGATGTCTGACAGTTAGTGCTGGGTTGGCATTGCCGGCCTCTTCGCGGGTAAACCCGCTCCCACAGGTACACCACAGAACTCAGGATGAGCGCCATCCCTGTGGGAGCGGGTTCACCCGCGAAAAGGCCAGAACAGGCAGTGCATAAAACTCAGGCAGCCCGCGCCTGCCGCCGTGGCGCCAGCTCAACCTCTTCAACCCCGAACAACGCCAGGTGAATCGCCTGCTGCGCCTGCAACGCCAGCACCGCTCGCTCCTTGCCCACGCTGCCGATCGGCTGCAGCAGGTGAATGCATACCTCGCCCCGCGGCAGGGCAAACAGGCGCATCAGGTGCGACACCAGGTCATCGTCACCAATAAACGGTGCAATCGGGTCGATCTGGCCATCGCGCAGGTACTGGATGGCGACCGGCTGCACCGCCACGCCACGGTCGATGGCACCTGCCAGCAGGCGACCATGGAAGGTGCGCAGGGTACGGCCACTGGTGGTGGTGCCCTCCGGGAAGATCAGTAGCGGCCGGGAAAGACCCAGTTGCCTGGCGATCTGCTCACGCAGGCGCTGGCTGTCGCCCCCGCCACGGCGGATGAACAAGGTGCCGGCCTTTTCCGCCAGCCAGCCGGCCACCGGCCAGTGCCGCACTTCGGCCTTGGACAGGAACGACAGCGGCAGCAGCATGCCAAGCAACGGGATATCGGTCCAGGACACGTGGTTGCTGACCCACAGCATTGGCCGTTGGGGCAGCTCTCCGATCACCCGCACATCGAAGGGCAGGGCCGCGACCAGGCGCTTCATGAAAAGGCAGGTCCAGCGCTGGCGGCGCTCGATGGGCGTCTTGAACCCCAGGCGTTCGCCCAGGGCGATCACGCTAGCCATCAGCATGCCCAGCAGCAGTACCAGCAGCAGTCGAGTCAGGCGGGCCATTACCCGCAGCTTCGGCATCAGACCGCTGCCTTGAAGTGGCGGGCGTAGCGTGGGCACAGTTCGTCGCGTTTGAGCAGGATGAACACGTCGGCCACCTGAAAGTCTTCGTCCCAGCACGGCTCGCCGCAGATCTTCGCGCCCAGGCGCATGTACGCCTTGAGCAGCGGTGGCATCTCGGCGATGACGTTGTTCGGCAGTGCCAGGTTGGGCAATGGGTTCTTCGGCTCGGCGCGCAGGTGCTCGGTGCACAGGTAGCGGTCACGCAGGCGCTGCATCACCGCATGGGCCTGTACCCCGCCATCCTGCATGGGGATGCTGGCGCAGCCCATCAGGTAGCTGTAGCGGCCTTCGTTGAGCACTTCGGCCAGTTCGCCCCAGAGCACGGCGATGGTGCCGCCGTTGCGGTAGTCGGGAGCTACGCAGGTTCGGCCCAGCTCCAGGATCGGGCCCTGCAGCTGCAACAGGCCATGCAGGCTGAATTCTTCTTCGCTATAGAAGCGGCCCAGGCTGCTGGCGGCCTGATGGTCGAGCAGGCGGGTGGTGGCAACCAGCTCGCCGGTGCTCAGGTCGCGTACGCCAATGTGGCGGCAGTGCACGTCGTAGTCGTCCATGTCCAGGCCTTGCTCGGCTCCTTTGAGCTTGGCCTTGAATTCGGCGCTGAACACTTTGTAGCGCAGGGCCTGGGCTTCCTGCAGGGCCGTGGCGCCAACCAGGCGTTCGGCTTGCAGACGGCGTTCGGTGCTGTTGTCGCCAGCGTGAGCGATCCGAGTCATTACGAGTCTCCATAAGCCAGCCATGAAGGGTTGCGGCCGGTCGGCTTTGTTGTGCAAAGTCAGCCTAGGTAGATGGGGTGTCACCCCTGTGAATCTTTGGTGATGCTTGCGTGACACCCCCTGAGCCACAACTGAAAGCCCTTCAGCAAGGAGCCGACCGATGGCCTGGTTGCAACGACTCAACGACCCGCTTCGCCAAGCGCTGGCGGGCACTCTGGGCGAAACCTATGCTGCGCTGCTCGAGCGCCTTGGCCCGGTTGCCCCGTTCGAACTGGCGGTGCTCGGCGGGCGCGCGATGGCCACCCCCGGCCTGGCCTTCCTGGTCGGCTACCAGGCCGCCTTGCGCATGCTGTGGCCCAGTGCTCCACCCAGCCTCGGCGCCCTGTGCGCCACCGAACGGCGCAGCGTGCGGCCGGCGGACATGCGCACGCGCCTGGACGGCTTGCGGCTGACCGGTAGCAAGGACTTCGTCACTGCCGGCCTGGAGGCGGAATGGCTGCTGGTGGCGGCGCGCTGCGAGGCGACGGGCGCGGCACCGCAGTTGAACCTGGCGGTGGTCTACCCCGGGGAGCCAGGCGTGACGCTGGAAGCGCTGCCGACGCTGCCGCTGATGCCGGAAGTAGGCCATGGGCGACTGGTGCTGGAGCACGCGGCGTGCGAGTTGTTGGCCGGTGATGGTTGGGATGCCTATGTGAAGCCGTTCCGTTCGCTGGAGGACTTGTATGTGCTTACGGCGTTGACGGCCTGGTTATATGGCGTGGGGCAGGAGTGCGCCTGGCCGCAGGCCCTGCGCCTGCAGCTGCTTGGGCTGCTGGCCGGGTGTGCCGAAGGTAGCCGGCAGTGCGCCGATAGCGTTGGTTGCCATTTGTTGCTGGGAGGATTGTTTGCACAGTTCCAGGCGCTGCGAGGGGAGATCGATGCCGCGTTGGCGGCGGGGCCGGCGCAGTGGGCGCAGATCTGGCAGCGTGACCAGGGGGTGATGGCGCTGGCGGCGGCGGCGCGGGAGAAGCGGCTGAACAAGGCTTGGGCTGCTGCGGGATTGTCATGAATGGCTGATAGGTTTTTGTGGTCCGATGAATCCTGGGGCCGCTGTGCGGCCCTTTCGCGACACAAGGCCGCTCCCACAAAAGCAAGAGCAGCGCTGTTCCCTGTGGGAGCGGCCTTGTGTCGCGAAAGGGCTGCGCAGCAGCCCCAAAATTGCGAGCCTGAAACGGGATGCTGAAAAGTCTGCTGCTGCTTTTTTGCATGGCTACGGGAACCGCCAAAGCCGAGGTCTGGCCAACGCCGGACTGGCCAATCGACAACACCCCCCTCGACTGGCAAGCCGTCGACGCCTACGCCTTCCCCGCACGCACCACCCCCGAACGCAGCGGCATCCGCACCGACGCCCTGCTGATCATCCGCGACGGCCGCATCCTCCACGAACGCTACGCCGCCCCCAGCACTGCCGCCACCGCCCACCTCACCTGGTCGATCAGCAAGAGCGTACTCGCCACGCTATTGGGCGTAGCCCAGGGCGAAGGCCGCTTCCAGCTGCAGGACCCGGTGACCCGTTTCTACCCGGCCATGCACGCCCATCCCGGCGTGCGCATGGCCGATCTGCTGCATTGGGCCAGCGGCCTGGACTGGCAGGAAGACTACGAATACGCCCCGCTCAAGTCCTCGGTGGTGGCCATGCTGTATACCCGTGGCCGCGAGGACATGGCGGCCTACACGGCGGCGCGGGAAGCGGTGGCCAGCCCGGGCCAGCGGTTTCTCTATTCCAGTGGCGACAGCAACCTGCTGGCCGCCGCGTTGCGCGGCATGCTCGATGCCGGTCAGTACCACGACTACCCCTGGCATGCGCTGTTCATTCCGTTGGGGATCGACAGCGCGGTATGGGAGCGGGACCGCGCGGGTACCTATGTGGGTTCGTCCTACCTGTACCTCAGCGCTCGCGACCTGGCGCGCATCGGCCTGCTGATGCAGCGCGACGGGCGTTGGCAGGATCGGCAATTGCTGCCCAAGCCCTGGGTGACCTTCAACCGCACGCCGTTTGCTGAGGCCGAAGCGCTGCCCGGCGAGGCCAACCCCGGTGGCCACTGGTGGCTCAACCAGCCGCTGCCCGGCGCTGCCCGGCCTTGGCCGAGTGCTCCCGCAGACACCTATGCCGCCCTTGGCCACTGGGGCCAGGCGCTGTACGTGCTGCCCGCGCAAAAGCTGGTGATCGTGCGTTACGCCGATGACCGCGACGGCAGCTACCAGCACGATGAACTGCTAAAGCGGATACTCGCGGCGCTGGCTGGGGAGGGAGCATGAAGCGGGTGCTGCTGGTGGTGTTGCTGGGGGTGGTGTACTGGGCCTGGCATGAGCGCCAGGCCCTGGCGGACTTCCCTGGTATCCTTTCGGCCTACTCGGCCAAGGAATATTGCTCGTGCCGCTTCGTCATGGGGTTCGAGCCGGCGTATTGCCAAGGCTACGTGAAGCAATGGCTGCCGCTGAGCCTGCTGGAGGAAGACAGCCAACAGCGGCAGGTCACCGCCGAAGGCCTGGGCCGTCGCAATCAGGCTGCTTGGCAAGGCCCGCGCGAGGGCTGCCGCTTGCTGCCGTGAAGGCGGGCGGGTAAGGTTGGCGGCCTGGTTTCACGAGATCTGTCATGTTCAAGCTGCCCCGCCTGCTGCCCGCCTTGTTGCTGGCTTTTTGCCTGCCCGCCCACGCCAACTGGCACCTCGATGGCGAGTCTTCGCGCCTTTCGTTCATTACCGGCAAGAACGGTAACACCGCCGAAGTGCACCGCTTCCTGGTGCTGCATGGCACGGTCGACCGCAAGGGAGTGGCCGGGTTGAGCATCGAGATGGACTCGGTGAGCAGCGGTATTCCGCTGCGTGATGAACGCATGCGCGAGGACCTGTTCGAGGTCGAACGCTTTGCCGAAGCCAAGGTGCAGGCGCAACTGGACCTACGGCCGATCAACGACCTGGCCAACGGTGCCCAGATCGAACTGCGCCTGCCATTGACCGTGACGCTGCATGGCCAGTCCCACAGCTACAACGCCCTGCTGCTGGCCACCCGCCTGGACGAGCGACGCTTCCAGGTGGTGACCCTGGAGCCCCTGGTGCTGCGCGCCGAGGATTTCGGCCTGCTGCCGGGGCTGCAACGCCTGCGCAAGTTCGCCGGGCTCAAGTCCATCAACCCGTCGGTGCCGGTTAGCGCGGTGCTGATCTTCACCGCCCGCTGACATGCCGGGGCCGGTCTTTCCCTGGCGGGATGGCAACCAGTTCGAACTGCTGATCGACGGCCCCGAGTTTTTTCCGCGCATGCTCCTGGCGATCATGCGCGCCGAATTCCAGGTCGACCTGGAACTGTATCTGGTCGAGGCCGGTGACTGCGCGGATGCGGTGGTTGAAGCGCTGGAGCACGCTGCCCGACGTGGCGTGCGGGTGCGCTGCCTGTTCGACGACTATGGCTCGCTGGCCTTCAACAGCAAGTTGCGTCAGCGCCTGCTGGACGCAGGTGTGTACCTGCGCTGGTACAACCGCCTGCGCTGGAAGCGTGGCTTGCGCAACCTGTACCGCGATCACCGCAAGTTGCTGCTGGTGGACGAACGCTGGGCAGTGGTGGGCGGCACGGGCGTCACCGACGAGTTCTGGACGCCGGGCGAGGCGACCAGTGAATGGCACGAGGTGATGGTGCAGATGCAGGGGCCGGTGGTAAGCGACTGGCAGTTGCTGTTCGACCGCCAGTGGCACGCCAACAACCGTCGCACCGCCTGGCGCCCCGCCGAAGGCTTTGGCCTGCCGCGCCTGCCCAAGGTGCCTGCACAGGGGCAGGGCATGGGCCGGGTGGCCTATGCCGACGCCCGCCAGCACCAGGACATCCTGCATTCGCTGGTGCGCGCGATCAACAGCGGCAAGCAGCGAGTGTGGCTGGCCACGCCTTACTTCCTGCCGACCTGGAGCGTGCGCCGGTCGCTGCGCCGGGCTGCCGGCAAGGGGGTCGATGTGCGGCTGCTGCTGACCGGGCCGCGCACCGATCACCCCTCGGTACGTTACGCCGGGCACCGCTATTACCCGCGTCTGCTGCGCGCCGGGGTGCGCATCTATGAGTACCAGCCGTGTTTCCTGCACCTGAAGATGGTGCTGATCGACGACTGGGTCAGTATCGGCTCATGCAACTTCGATCACTGGAACCTGCGCTTCAACCTCGAGGCCAATATCGAGGCACTCGACCCGCCGCTGACGGCTGCCGTGCAGGCCAGTTTCGAGCGTGATTTCGCCTTGAGCGAGGTGGTCGACCTGGGCCACTGGAATGCCCGGCCGCTGTGGCGCCGGGTGAAGCAGCGGTTGTGGGGGTGGCTGGACCGGTTGGTGGTCAACTTGCTCGACCGTCGCGACTGAGACCAGCTATCGTGCAGTGATTGGCTCAAGGCAATCGAAGGAGTGGGTGCGATGACGGCAAAGAAAATTCTCATGTTGGTCGGCGACTACGTCGAAGATTACGAAGTCATGGTGCCGTTCCAGGCGCTGAGCATGGTCGGGCACACGGTGCATGCGGTATGCCCGGAAAAAGTCGCGGGGCAGACGGTGCGTACCGCGATTCATGATTTCGAGGGCGAACAGACCTACAGCGAAAAGCCGGGGCACAACTTTGCCTTGAATTATGACTTCGTGCGTGTACGGCCCGAGAGTTACGACGCGCTGCTGATCCCTGGTGGTCGTGCGCCAGAGTACCTGCGCCTGGATGAAAAGGTGCTGGAGCTGGTACGCGCATTCAACCAGGCGGGCAAGCCGATCGCGGCGGTATGCCATGGCGCCCAGTTGCTGGCGGCGGCTGGCGTGCTGGAAGGGCGCGAATGCAGTGCGTACCCGGCGTGTGCCCCGGATGTGCGCTTGGCGGGCGGGACGTTCATCGATATCGCGGTGGACCAGGCGCATGTGGAGGGCAACCTGGTGACGGCACCGGCATGGCCGGCGCATCCAGCGTGGCTTGCGGCTTTTCTCAAGTTGCTTGGTACCCGTATTGCCTGACAGGGCCTCTTCGCGGGTATGCCCGCTCCCACCTGTACCTCACTGCTCTCAAGTCGTGCGGGATCCCTGTGGGAGCGGGCGAGCCCGCGAATAGGCCAGCACAAGCAATACACCCTGATCAGGCCACCTGCTCGACCCAGTCATTGAGGTTGTAGTAGTTGGTCACCCGGGCAATCTTTCCGCAGTGGATATAGAAGAACGCCCCTGCCGGCAGCACATAGGTCTGCCCGTTGGCCGCCGGCAACCCTTCGTCATCGACCAGATATTCCCCATGCACGGTGAACTCCGCCGCCGCGCGGCTGCCGTCGGCGTTCTGCATCACCACGATATCGGCCAGGCGCTCGCGGTAGCAGCGGTTCATCTTGTCCATGAACGCTGCAAACCGGGCCTTGCCCATCTGCCGCTCGCCCTGGTTGATGTCGTGGATCACATCCTCGCTGAGCAGGGCGAGAAAGGCCGGCATGTCGCCCGCATTGAAGGCGGCGTAGTAAGCATTTATCAGTTCGGTAGCGGTCATGGAACAATACCTGTCGTGGAGGGAAAAGGCGGGTCGTCGCTCCGGATGATAGGGTTTCCCCTCAAGCCCGGCTTAGCCGAGCGCGTCATCCACATCGACAAAACGACCGCCAAGCATGGAAATACGCCTGTTGCACGGCGCCGCTATCGCGCCTTACATCGATGACCTCGCTCGCCTGCGCCTTACCGTGTTTCGCGAGTTTCCCTACCTTTATGACGGCACCCCGGAGTACGAGGCCGACTACCTGGCCACTTATGCCCGCTCCGGGCGCAGCCTGGTGGTGCTGGCGCTGGACGACGGCAAGGTGGTCGGCGCCTCCACCGGCCTGCCGCTGGTGGACGTCGCCCCCGAGTTCCAGCAGCCGTTCCTGGCCCAGGGGCGCGACCCGGCCAGCGTGTATTACTTCGGTGAATCTGTGGTACTGCCCGAGTACCGTGGCCAGGGCCTGGGGGTGCGCTTTTTCATCGAGCGCGAGTCCTACGCACACAAGCTGGCCGAGTTCGACTATTGCGCGTTCTGTGCGGTCGAGCGGCCAGGTGTGCATCCGCGGCGGCCTGCGGACTACAAACCGTTGCATGGCTTCTGGCGTAACCGCGGCTTCCTGCACGACCCGTCGCTGCGCACCAGCTACGCCTGGCGCGACCTGGACGAACAGGAAAGCTCCGACAAGCTGATGTCGTTCTGGCTCAAGGAACTGCCGATATGATCCGCCTGGCGGCCTGCCAGTACGCCATCGAGCTGCATGAAACCTGGGAGGCCTACGCCGATCATCTGCAAGCCCTGTGCGCCGAGGCGGTGGACGCGGGGGCCCTCCTGCTGCTGTTGCCGGAGTACGCCGGCCTGGTGCTCAGCGGGCAACTGAGTGCCGAGCAGCGGGGTGACCTGAAGGCCTCCATCGCCGGTATCCAGCCGCTGATCGAACCCTGGAGGGCCTTGTGCGAGAGCCTTGCCCGGCGCTGGGGTATCTACCTGCAACCGGGTAGCGTACCGGTGCTGGACAGCGATGGGCGCTACCGCAACCGTGCCTGGCTGTTCGGCCCCAAGGGTGTACTGGGTTACCAGGACAAGCTGATGATGACCCGCTTCGAGCGCGAGCAATGGGATATAGCCGCAGGCCAGGGGTTGCAGGTGTTCGACACCGAACTGGGGCGCCTGGGGATCCTGATCTGCTACGACAACGAATTCCCGATGCTGGCGCGGCGCCTGGCGGAGGGTGGTGCCGACCTGATCCTCGCCCCGAGCTGTACCGACACCGAGGCGGGTTACCACCGGGTGCGTATCGGTGCCCAGGCGCGGGCGCTGGAGAACCAGATTGCGGTGTTGCAGAGCCCCACGGTCGGGCTGGCGCCCTGGTCGCCGGCGCTGGACGAGAATATCGGCCGGGCAGGGCTGTTCGTGCCGCCGGATCATGGGATGCCGGGGGATGGGGTGGTGGCCTTGAGTGAAGAATCGAGCCCTGCAACCAGTCAGTGGCTGGTCTGTGAGGTGGACCTTGAGGAAGTACGGCGGGTGAGGCGGGAAGGGCAGGTGTTTACCCGAAGGGATTGGCCGGAGCAGTTTGACAGAGTCCTGTGAAAACAGCGGCGGCCTCTTCGCGGACTTGCCCGCTCCCTCAGGTACAGCGCAAGCCCGAGGGCTACGCGTTACCTGTGGGAGCGGGCAAGCCCGCGAAGAGGCCGCCGCCGTTACATCAGGTTTACTTCACTTCGACTGCCAGGCTCTGGGCAATCTTGCTCTGCCACAGGGCAGGGCCAGTGATGTGTACCGACTCACCGTTGCTGTCCACGGCGACGGTCACCGGCATGTCCTTGACCTCGAACTCGTAGATCGCTTCCATGCCCAGCTCGGCGAAGGCCAGGACCTTCGACTTGCGGATGGCCTGGGCCACCAGGTAGGCAGCACCGCCGACGGCCATCAGGTACACGGCCTTGTTGTCCTTGATCGCTTCGATGGCGGCAGGGCCGCGCTCGGACTTGCCGATCATGCCGAGCAGGCCGGTCTGCTCGAGGATCTGGCGGGTGAACTTGTCCATGCGGGTAGCGGTGGTCGGGCCGGCTGGGCCTACCACTTCGTCACCGACCGGGTCGACCGGGCCAACGTAGTAGATGAAGCGGCCTTTCAGGTCCACCGGCAGTTCTTCGCCACGGTTGAGCATTTCGACCATGCGCTTGTGCGCGGCATCGCGGCCGGTCAGCATCTTGCCGTTGAGCAGGATGGTTTCGCCCGGCTTCCAGCTCGCGACTTCTTCCGGGGTGATGGCGTCGAGGTTGACGCGACGGGCGCTCGGGCCGGCTTCCCAGACGATTTCCGGGTAGGCGTCCAGCGACGGCGCTTCCAGCTCGGCCGGGCCGGAGCCATCGAGCACGAAGTGGGCGTGGCGGGTGGCGGCGCAGTTGGGGATCATGCACACCGGCAGCGAAGCGGCGTGGGTCGGGTAGTCCATGATCTTGACGTCGAGCACGGTGGTCAGGCCACCCAGGCCCTGGGCGCCGATGCCCAGCTGGTTGACCTTCTCGAACAGTTCCAGGCGGATTTCTTCCAGACGGTTCTGCGGCCCACGGGCTTTCAGTTCGTGGATGTCGATGGACTCCATCAACACTTCCTTGGCCATGACGGCGGCCTTCTCGGCGGTACCGCCGATGCCGATGCCGAGCATGCCAGGCGGGCACCAGCCAGCGCCCATGGTCGGGACAGTCTTCAGTACCCAGTCGACGATCGAGTCGGACGGGTTGAGCATGGCCATCTTCGACTTGTTCTCCGAGCCGCCGCCTTTGGCTGCGACATCGACCTCGACCTTGTCGCCGGGGACGATGGAGTAGTGGATCACTGCCGGGGTGTTGTCCTTGGTGTTCTTGCGGGCACCGGCCGGGTCGGCCAGGATCGAAGCGCGCAGGACGTTTTCAGGCAGATTGTAGGCGCGACGCACACCTTCGTTGATCATGTCGTCGACGCTCATGGTGGCGCCGTCCCAGCGCACGTCCATGCCCACGCGGATGAACACGGTGACGATACCGGTGTCTTGGCAGATCGGGCGATGGCCAGTGGCGCACATGCGCGAGTTGATCAGGATCTGGGCGATGGAATCGCGCGCAGCAGGCGATTCTTCACGCAGATAGGCCTCGTGCATGGCCTGGATGAAATCGACGGGGTGGTAGTACGAGATGAATTGCAGGGCGTCGGCGACGCTCTGAATCAGGTCGTCTTGCTTGATCACGGTCATGCAGCGCGCTCCTCTTAAAGACGGGAACATTCATTACGGCGCTCGACGGTGCCGACCAGCGTGTCGAAGCGCCTTGCAAGGCGCCGGCAGGTCAGGCCGACGGAAAAAGGCGCGGCAGTATAGCGCGCATCCGTGCCGGGCACACCTGCGGTCGGTCTGGACCATGGTCGGCAGTGGTTGGGCATCCTTTTTGCTGCCGTTGCGTGCTTGGCTTAAAGTGCACTGTGATATGTGGAGAAAGACCGACCATGCCCGAACTTTGCGTGGGCGAGCGCCGCTGGGCGGTGCCGACCGGCAGCAACCTGCTCGATGCCTTGAACGAGGCCGGGCTGAACGTACCCTACAGTTGCCGCGCCGGCAGTTGCCATGCCTGCCTGGTGCACTGCCTGGGCGGGCAACCGCTGGATGCCATGCCCGAGGCCCTGGCGCCGGACAAGCATGCCCAGGGCTGGCGGCTGGCCTGTCAGTGTCGGGTAGTCGAAGATCTGCGCGTGGCGCTGTTCGACCCGCAGCAAGATGGCCTGCCGGCGCAGGTCTGTGCCCTGGACTGGTTCGGCGATGTGCTGCGCGTGCGGCTGCGGCCCGAACGGGCAATGCGTTACCAGGCGGGGCAGCATGTGGTGCTGTGGAATGGCGCGGTGGCGCGGCCTTACTCCTTGGCCAGCCTGCCGGGCGAAGATGATTTCCTCGAGTTTCATATCGACTGCCAGCACCCCGGCGCCTTTTGTGACAAGGCCCGTGGCTTGCAGCTGGGTGATGTGCTGCGCCTGGGCGAGCTCAGGGGTGGGGCCTTGCACTACGACCCGGACTGGCAGCAGCGGCCGCTGTGGTTGCTGGCGGCGGGGACCGGGCTGGCGCCGTTGTGGGGCATCTTGCGCGAGGCTCTGCGGCAGGGGCACCAAGGGGAAATCAGGGTCATGCATGTGGCGCGCGAGGGCGTTGGGCATTATCTGGTCGAGCCGTTGCGCCAGATGGCGGATGTGAATGTCGAGTTGGTACTGGCAGAGCGGCTGGATGAAGCGTTGGCCGGGTTGCGGCCGTCATCGCGGCAGACGGTGGCGCTGGTGTGCGGGGCGCCGGGGAGTGTCGAGCGGTTTGCCCGGCGGCTGTTCATTGCCGGGGTGCCACGGGGGCAGGTGTTGGCCGATGTGTTTGTCGAGCATGCCTGAGGCATTTGTGTTGATCGTGCCGGCCCATTCGCGGGCACGCCCGCTCCCACAGGTACAGCGCTAGCCTCAGGCTTGTTGCTAACCCTGTGGGAGCGGGCGTGCCCGCGAACGGGGCCATGGCGCGGCCCCTTGGCGGGATCAACCGACCAGCGGATCACCGACATGCAGGATCTTCATGCCATTGGTGCCACCGATGGTGTGGTAGCTGTCACCCTTGGTCAGGATTACCCAGTCACCTTGCTCCACCAGGCCACGCTTGAGCAGTTCGTCGACCGCTGCCTGACTCACCTTGTCGGCCGGCAGCGAGGCCGGATCGAAGGCGATCGGGTACACGCCGCGGAACATGTTGGCACGGGCCTGGGTAGCGCGGTGCGGCGACAGGGCGAAGATCGGCACGTGCGAACGCAGGCGCGACATGATCAGCGGGGTGTAGCCACTCTCGGTCAGGGCGATGATCGCCTTCACGCCTGGGAAGTGGTTGGCGGTGTACATGGCCGCCAGGGCGATGCTCTCGTCGCAGCGCTCGAAGGTAGTGTGCAGGCGGTGGCTGGACTTCTGGCTGGTCGGGTGCTTTTCGGCACCCAGGCAGATGCGGGCCATGGCCTGGACAGCTTCGATCGGGTAGGCACCGGCGGCGCTCTCGGCCGACAGCATCACCGCGTCGGTGTTGTCCAGCACGGCGTTGGCTACGTCGGACACTTCGGCACGGGTCGGCATCGGGTTCTGGATCATCGACTCCATCATCTGGGTCGCCACGATCACCGCCTTGTTGTTGCGGCGGGCGTGCTGGATGATCTTCTTCTGGATAGCGATCAGCTCGGCGTCGCCGATTTCCACGCCCAGGTCGCCACGGGCGACCATGACGGCGTCGGATGCGAGGATCAGCTTGTCGAGGGTCTCGTCGTCGGCCACCGCTTCGGCGCGTTCGATCTTGGCCACCAGCCAGGCGCTGCCGCCAGCTTCGTCACGCAGCTTGCGTGCGTATTCCATGTCGCTGGCGTCACGCGGGAAGGACACGGCCAGGTAGTCCAGGTCCATTTCCGCGGCCAGCTTGATGTCGGCCTTGTCTTTCTCGGTCAGGGCCGGTGCGGTGAGGCCGCCACCTTTACGGTTGATGCCTTTGTGGTCGGACAGCGGGCCACCGATGATCACCACGCAGTGCAGGGCATCTGCGGTGGCGGTCTCGACGCGCATCACCACGCGGCCATCGTCGAGCAGCAGTTCGTCACCAACGCCGCAGTCCTTGACCAGGTCGGGGTAGTCGATACCGACGATGTCCTGGTTGCCTTCGGTCAGCGGGTGGGCGGTGGAGAAGGTGAACTTGTCACCGATCTTCAATTCGATACGCTTGTTGGCGAACTTGGCGATGCGGATCTTCGGACCCTGCAGGTCGCCCAGCAGTGCAACATGGCGGCCGTTCTTGGCGGCGATGTCACGGATCAGGCGCGCGCGGGCCTTGTGCTCGTCCGGAGTGCCGTGGGAGAAGTTCAGGCGTGCCACGTCCAGGCCGGCGAGGATCAGCTGTTCGATCACTTCCGGCGAGTTGCTGGCGGGGCCAAGGGTGGCGACGATTTTGGTACGGCGGATGCTCATGCACAGACTCCTATAGTGAAGCGCAGCGAAAGGCTACTCCTGAATCTCGCTGTAGTCATTGTTCCGTTGCACTACCTGCGACCGAGGCAGGGTGGCATTTGAACGGGCAGGGCATCCTTGCAAAAGGGTGTGAAGATTTGCCGGCAAAGGCCGATACACTGGCATCAAAGGAGACCCCCATGCGAGCCCTGATCGTTTTAGCCCTGGCGGCCAGCGCCGTCGGCTGCACCCGCTGGTCCATGGACCACCACCTGAACAATGCCTACCGTGCCTACGACCGTGGCGATTGCGCGCGGGTCATGCTCGAGCTGTCGCAGGTCGACCGCACCAGCCGTGCACGACCGTTCATCCACCCCGAGGTGTCGCTGCTGCGCGGCCAGTGCCTGGAGCGCCAGGCCTTGTACGTGGATGCGGCGCAGACCTACCAGTACCTGATCCAGCAGTACCCGGGCAATGAATACGCGTATCGTGCCCAGGCACGCCTGCAGACCCTGGAGAAACTCGGCCATTTGCGCGGCACCGAAGCCGCCGTGGCGAACCCGGTGACCGCCGCACCTTGGCGTTAACACCAAGGTGTGATTTATTTCACGGGATTTGCCGCGCGCGCTGCGCTAATCTGTAACTCAGTTGTTACAACAACCGCCAGTTCCACGTATTCCTGGCATCGGATACGGACTGCACTTGCGATCATGTTCAACAAGCGCCACATCGAACGCCATCAGCTGCCTTGTGTTCTCAAGGTGTTCAATCGCATTACCGGCCAGGCCATCGGCCAGCTGGGTAACGCCTCTGAAGACGGGCTGATGCTGATAAGCCAGCTACCTGTGCTGGTCGGGCCCGACTACGATCTGCAATTACGCCTGCCGCTGCTTGGTGGCGGGCATCAATTCGTCAACCTTACCGCCAGCTGCCTGTGGTGTCGTGAAGACCAGACGCCCGGGCACTACGATTCCGGTTTCATGCTGCTGCAGGCCCCCCGCGAGTACGATGAATTCGTCCGTTCGTTGCGCGACTATTTCAGTTTCCGCCCCGCCAACGCATCTGCCTGAACCTGCTGAGCCCCGGGCCCAGCTACTGGAATCGCGCTAGAATCGGGTCGACCTCGATACAGGACGACCCCGTGACCTCCAGCATTTTCTGGCACGACTACGAAACCACCGGCATCAACCCGCGTTGCGACCGGCCGCTGCAGGTGGCCGGCGTGCGCACCGACTTCGACCTCAACGAAATCGACGAGCCGATAAGCCTTTATTGTCGGCCCTCCGACGATATCCTGCCGCACCCGGCGGCTTGCCTGGTGACCGGCATCACCCCGCACCTGCTGGCCGAGCAGGGTTTGTGCGAAGCGGAGTTCATGACCCGGGTGCATGCGCAACTCGCGCACCCTGGTACCTGCGGTGCCGGCTACAACACCCTGCGCTTCGACGACGAAGTGACCCGTTACAGCCTGTACCGCAACTTTTTCGACCCTTATGCCCGAGAGTGGCAGGGCGGCAACAGCCGCTGGGACCTGATCGACATCGTGCGCACGGCCTATGCACTGCGCCCGGACGGCATCGAGTGGCCGCAACAGGACGGGCGCACCAGCCTGCGTCTTGAACTGCTGAGCAAGGCCAATGGCATCGACCACGGGCATGCCCACGAAGCGCTTTCCGACGTGCGGGCAACCATCGCCCTGGCCCGCCTGATCCGACAGAAACAGCCCAAGTTGTATGACTGGCTGTTTCAGTTGCGCAGCAAGCATAAAGTGATGGAGCAGATCAGTTTGTTGCAGCCACTGGTGCATATATCCGGGCGCTTCTCGGCGGCACGCAATTACCTTGGTGTCGTATTGCCACTGGCCTGGCACCCGCGTAATCGCAATGCACTGATTGTGTGCGACCTGCATCAGGAAACCCTACCGTTACTACGGGAAAGTGCTGAAGTTCTACGCCAGCGTTTGTATACCCGCCATGAAGAACTGGCCGAAGGCGAATTACCCGTGCCGCTCAAATTGGTGCAGATCAATCGCTGCCCGGTACTGGCGCCACTTTCGGTATTGCGCCCGGCCGATCAACAACGGTTGGGCCTGGACTTGACGTTGTTACAATTGCGCGGCGAAGAATTGGCCGAGCAACAGGCGCAATGGCAAGACAAGCTGGAACACATCTACGGCAAGGAAGACTTTGCCCCGAGTGAAGACCCGGAACAACAATTGTATGACGGTTTTCTGGGGGACCGTGACCGCCGCTTATGCGAGCAAGTTCGTGCACTGGAGCCGGCGCAGTTGAGCCGTGGGCAGTGGATGTTCGATGACCCGCGCCTGCCTGAACTGTTGTTCCGCTATCGGGCGCGCAACTTCCCCGAGACCCTGAGCGGCGAAGAGCGGCAACGCTGGTTCAGCTTCTGCCAGCAACGCCTGAGCGACCCGCAGTGGGGCGCGCCGAATACGCTGGGCGACTTCGAACAGGCGCGGCAGCAAGCCTGGGAGGGCGCTGACGATGCCGGGCGGCGTGTGCTGGATGCCTGGCAGGTACATGCCCGGCAATTGCAGGCACAGTATGCAGTTGGCTGAGCGCTGGCACAAAACGCGGACAAACAAAAACGCCGGCAATATGCCGGCGTTCTTGTTGCGATAAGCAGCAGGCGTGTGCGGACAATCAGTCCAGCAGGGTCGCCCAGCTTTCAACCACATCGCCACCCCACTTGGCTTTCCATTCTTTCAGGGTCTTGTGGTTGCCGCCTTTGGTTTCGATCACTTCATTGTTGTGCGGGTTCTTGTATTGCTTGACCTTGCGTGCACGCTTGGTGGCGGTAGTCTTGACCGCACCACGAGGTGCCTTGCTCAGTTTCGACTCTGGGTCGAGCAGGGCAATCACGTCGCGCAGCGACTTGGAGTATTCGCCCATCAGTGTGCGCAGTTTGCCTTCGAACTCCAGTTCTTTCTTCAGCTTGTCATCCTGCGACAGGTTGGCCAAGCGGGCCTGAAGTTCCTTGATGGCTTCTTCGGTAGCGCGGTACTCGTTGATCAGGGACATGGAGTGTTCCTTAATGCGTGTTCAGAAATGTGTGGGGCAATAATAGACAGGCAATACTCGCAAGTAAACATATTGTTGGGCAATTAACTGTTAACTAAGCTGTGACAACCATTTCTCTAGGTGAACAAAAATTTACAATTAACCCTGCATTTCGTCACGTCTGTCATAGAATCTCGGCTGTGCATCTGGTCAGGAACACAGGCCACGGCCGCTACGATCATTACTGCGTTTTTCCTGGCGGGCCGCTAGAATGAGCGCCTTTGCGAAGTTCTGGAGTCTCATTCATGCGCACCTATCGTCTGGTGATCGCCTGCCCCGACCGTGTTGGCATCGTGGCGAAAGTCAGTAATTTCCTGGCCTTGTACAATGGCTGGATCAACGAAGCCAGCCACCACTCTGATGAGCAGAGCGGTTGGTTCTTCATGCGCCATGAAATCCGCGCCGAATCGCTGCCGTTCGGTATCGAAGCCTTCCGTGAAGCGTTCGCGCCGATCGCCGAAGAGTTCTCCATGACCTGGCGCATTACCGACTCGGCGCAGAAAAAGCGCGTGGTGCTGATGGCCAGCCGCGAGTCGCACTGCCTGGCCGACCTGCTGCACCGCTGGCACACCGATGAACTGGACTGCGAGATCCCTTGCGTGATCTCCAACCACAACGACCTGCGCAGCATGGTCGAGTGGCACGGTATTCCGTTCTTCCATGTACCGGTCGACCCCAAGGACAAGGCACCGGCCTTTGCCGAAGTTTCGCGCCTGGTGCAGGAGCACGCCGCCGACGTGGTGGTGCTGGCCCGCTACATGCAGATCCTGCCGCCGCAGCTGTGCCAGGACTATGCTGAAAAGGTGATCAACATCCACCACAGCTTCCTGCCGTCGTTCGTCGGCGCCAAGCCGTATCACCAGGCCGCCCTTCGTGGTGTGAAACTGATCGGAGCGACTTGCCACTACGTAACCGAAGAGCTGGACGCCGGCCCGATCATCGAGCAGGACGTGGTGCGTGTCAGCCATGCCGACAGTATCGACGACATGGTCCGCTTTGGCCGTGATGTGGAGAAGATGGTGCTGGCCCGTGGCCTGCGTTATCACCTGGAAGACCGGGTGCTGGTGCATGGCAACAAGACTGTGGTGTTTGACTGACAGAGTCGGGTTGGCGGTGAGATCTTGGGGCTGCTGCGCAGCCCTTTCGCGACGCAAGGCCGCTCCCACAAGGGTATGGTGTACCCCGTTCCATGTGGGAGCGGCCTTGTGTCGCGAAAGGGGCGCAAGGCGCCCCCGGCAATCCTGAGGCATACGCAATGGCCAAGACCCGCAATAACCCCACCGCCTCACCCCCACCCACCCTCGGTGAAGGCTGCCTGGCCCGCTACGACCCCGAAGCCCTGGCCGACACCGATGGCACCGATTTCCCCGGCGCCGCCGAACTCTGGCAGCAGCTCAACCCGCCTGACGCCGCCAACGCTCCAGCAGCGGGCGCGCCAGCAGGCACACAAACACCGGCCCACCCGCCAGCAGATAAAAGTAGTAAGTGACCGCCCGCCATATCAGGATCGCCGCAGCAGCGGTCGAACTGCCTACCAGTGGCGTCAGCAGGCTGGCCGAAGTCAGCTCGGCGGCGCCGGCACCACCCGGCAACAGGCTGAACTGGCCAGCACTGAGCGACAGCATCTGCACCAGGAAGCTGGGGATCCACGCCAGGTCTACCCCCAACCCCCTCAATACCAGATACAACACGCTGTAGCGCAGGCCCCAGTGGGCGCAGGTCAGGGTGAACACCAAGGTCAGCGTACGCTTGGGCAGGCGCCAGGTCTGCGCCAGTGCATCGATGAAGCGTAGCAGTTTGCGTGCCCAGCGCCGCTTGCGCTGGCGGCTCATGCCCAGGCGGCGCAGCAACCTGCCGTTCACGCGCATCACCGTGCGCCGGTAGCGCAGCAGGCCGATCACCCCGGCCAGTGCCGTGCACAGCAGCAACGCGCTGCCCAGCAACATGCTTTCCTGGCTGCGGCCCAGGCTATGGAACAGTGCATAGCCGGCAATCGCCAGCATCGCGCAGAAAAAGAACACCAGATCGTTCAGCTGATCCATGGCAAACACCGCGCCGCTGCGCGCTGGGCCGATCCGGTCGCGTGCCAGCAGGGCCATCAGGGTCAAGGGGCCGCCGCTGCCGCCGGGGGTGGTACAGATGGCGAACTCGGTAGCCATCACCACACCCAGGCTGCGCAGGCGCCCAAGCCTTGCTCCTTGCTGGCCGAGCAGCAGGCGCAGGCGAATGGCGTTGATGACCCAGCACAGCAGGATCATGCCCAGTAGAGTCAGCATCAGGCTGGGGGCGAAGCGCTGCAGCCTCGGTAACAGCTCGCTGCCACCGAGCAGGGCTGGCACCAGCACGGCACTCAGCAGTGCCAGGGCCAGCCAGGCCAGGCGGTTCATACGCTGGCCTGGCGGTCGAGCCAGGTGGACTTGGTCAGCGGCTCGCGGCCCTGTGCCAGTAGCGTGTGCAAGGTGTTCAGCCAATAGTCGCGGGACACGCGATGGCGCATGTCCACCGGGTGCAGGCCCAGGCGCAGGGTCTGGGCGTCGCGCCAGCGCCGGCATTGCCAGTCGCACAGCACCCGTGACAGGCCACGGCGCCAGGCGCTGCGTGCACTCCAGACAAGCCCTGGGGCCTTGATCGCGGTGAAGTCCGGTAAACGATACAGGTGCTGTGGCGTGCTGGTGTAGCGCAGCGGCAGACGGCGCAGTGCCTGGCGGGTGCCTTCGCTCATCAGCCAGGCAGGCGCGACGAAGCCTGCCACTGGCCAGCCCTGCCGGGCGAACAGTGCCAGGCCGTGCTCCAGTCGTTGCAGGGCCTGCTGCTGGTCAAGGGCGTAGAATTCCCCTTCGTGGGTATAGATGCGGCGCATGAAGTATTCGCCGGGTGTGCGCGGTGGTGGCCCGCTGTCGGCATGGTAGAAGCCGTGCAGGGCAAGCTCGTCGCCCTGGGCCAGGCGCCGTTCGAGCAAGCGGCAGAAGGTAGGCGAGCGTTGCAGCGGGTTGCGGTGGTGAAAGTCCGGCACCACCAGCCAGGTCATTGGGATGCCGCCGATGGCGTCGACGGCCTGGACGAAAGGCTGGTAGTCGGGCCAGGTCTCGGGCGCGACATCGTGCAGCACCAGCATCAGGCTGCGCGATGCCGGTAGCGGCTCAGCCATGGGCACGTACCTGTGGCTGGTGACCGAGCACAGCCTGGTAGTGCTGCAGCAGGCCGGTGACCACGTTGTCCCACGAATAGTGCTGCTCGGCATGGCGACGGGCCTGTACCCCAAGCGTGCACACACCGGCTTCGAACGCCTCTTGTACGGCCGTCGCCATGGCTTGGCTATCGTTGGGGCGGCACAAGCGCCCGCACTGTTCGTTGACGATTTCGCCGAAAGCACCTGCGCGCACGGCCACTACCGGCGTGGCGCTGGCCATCGCTTCGAGAATGACCAGGCCGAAGGTTTCCTGGTCACCGGCATGCACCAGCAGGTCGGCGCTGGCCATCAGCCGGGCGACTTCCGGTGCCGGGCAGAAGTGATCGATCACACTGACGTTCCGCGGTACGTTGGCCGGCATGTTCGAACCCACCAACAGCAAGTGGTAGGGGTGGCCCAGGTGCTGCATGCAGTCGAGCAGCACCGGCAGGTTCTTTTCTCGCGAGCCACGGCCGGCGTAGATCAGCAGGCGACTGGTTTCGGCAATACCCAGTTCGGCACGCAGCTGCGGGTCGCGCTGGTTGGGGTGGAAGGTGGCCAGGTCGACGCCCAGGCGCTGCACGTGCACATCGCGCACGCCCAGGCGGCGCAACTTGTCGGCCATGACCTGGCTGGGGGCCAGGACCCGGTCGAAATTGCCGTACAGCTTGCTGACATAGGCCTCTACATTGGGGGTGAACCAGTTGCCCATGCGGTTGCTGACCAGCAGCGGCAGGTCGGAATGGTAGAAGCCGATTACCGGCACATCGAGCTTGCGCCGCGCTTCCAGCGCAGCCCAGGCGGTCAGGTAGGGGTCGCCGACTTCGATCAGGTCGGGCTTGAGCCTGCGCAGCACATTGCACCAAGGGGCCAGGCGTACCGGGAAGCGGTAGCCATTGCCGAACGGCAGCGGCGGTGCGGGCACCTGGTATATGCCATCGGCGTGCTGGGCGCTGGCACCGGGTATCAGCAAGCTGTGGCGGACGCCCTGGATGGCGTCGAGGCGGTGGTGTTTGGCATCAAGATAGGTACGTACGCCACCACTGGCGGGGGCGTAGAACATGGTGATGTCGGCGATGTGCACGATCAGCATCCCTCCGGGATCGTCTTCGGGTCTGTCATCCGGCGTTAACGGGCCGGCGATGACGCGCCTAAAGGTTGACCTATCAGAAGGATAGTTTGTTCGATCGGGGTTGGGTGGGGCGGGGGATCGGTGTGGGCTTCTTCGCGGGCTTGTCCGTTCCCACAGGGATTACACAGGCTTCAGGGTCTGTGCAGTTCCTGTGGTAACGGGCAAGCCTGCGAAGCAGGCGACGCGGATTGAGATCAGATGCGGAAGCTGCCCACCAGGTGCTTCAGGCGGCCGGCCTGCTG
This sequence comes from Pseudomonas sp. M2(2023), assembly GCF_030263955.1. Lineage (NCBI taxonomy): Bacteria > Pseudomonadati > Pseudomonadota > Gammaproteobacteria > Pseudomonadales > Pseudomonadaceae > Pseudomonas > Pseudomonas sp. M2(2023). The sequence goes on along the minus strand of NZ_CP127114.1, from coordinate 4,548,794 downwards.
CTCCAGGTCGGAGCAGGCGCGCAGGGTGGCCTGCAGGTTTTCCACGCCCTCCTGGTTGAGCATGTTGATTTCGTTGATGTCCATGTTGATCGCTTCGACCACGGCGGTCTGCTCTTCGGTGGCGGTGGCTACCGACTGGTTCATGCCGTCGATCTCTCCGATGCGCACGGTAACGCTGTCCAGCCGTTCACCGGCCTGGTTGGCAATCTGCATGCTGTCCTGGCTGTGGCGCTGGCTCTGGTCCATGGTCTCGACCGATTCGCGCGCGCCGACCTGCAGTTCCTCGATCATGGTCTGCACCTGTTGCGCCGACTCCTGGGTGCGGTGCGCCAGGTTGCGTACTTCATCGGCGACAACCGCAAAACCACGCCCGGCTTCACCGGCGCGTGCCGCCTCGATGGCCGCGTTCAGCGCCAGCAGGTTGGTCTGCTGGGAAATGCTGGTGATCACCTCAAGGATCTGACCGATGTTGACGGTCTTGCTGTTCAGCGTCTCGATGTGCGCGCTGGAAGTGACGATCAGGTCGGACAGGCGGTTCATTGCTGCAATGTTGCGTTCCACCACCTGCTGTCCTTCTTCGGCCAGCAACCGCGCCGAACTGGCGTGCTGCGAGGCCTGGGCGGCGTTGCCGGCAATTTCCTGGGCGGCGGCGCCCAGTTCGTTGATGGCGGCGGCCACGCTGTTGGTGCGGTTGGACTGTTCGTCGGAGTTGGTCATCGACGAGTTCGAGGCACTGATGACCCGCAGGGCTACTTCGTTGACCTGCTCGGTGGCCGAGGACACTTCGCGGATTGAGCTGTGAATACGCTCGACGAAACGGTTGAAGGCGCTGCCCAAAATGCCGAATTCGTCATGGTTGTGGATACGCAGGCGCTTGGTCAGGTCGCCTTCACCTTCGGCGATGTCTTCCATGGCGCGGGTCATGGTGTGCAGCGGCTGCATCAGCACACGGATCAGCAGGCCGAGCAGGCCGATGATGATCACCACCGCCACCAGAGTGGCGATTACCGCCGAGGTGCGGAAGGTGCTCAGCATCGAGAAGGCTTTGTCCTTGTCCACCGACAGGCCGATGTACCAGTTGGCCGACGGCAGGCCGGTGATCGGGGTGAAGGTCAGCAGGCGGGCCTGGCCGTCGCTCTGCACTTCGGTCAACTCACCGCTCAGTTTCGGCGTGTGCTGCGGGAACAGGTCCGACAGCGACTTCATCACCAGGTCTTTGTCCGGGTGCACCAGGATCTTGCCTTGATCGTTGACCAGGAAGGCATAGCCCATGCCGCCGAAGTTCAGCGAGTTGATGATCTGCACCAGGCCGTCCAGGGCCAGGTCGCCACCGACGACACCGACACTGCCGGACACTTTGTTGATGATGCCGATGACCATCCTGTTGGTGGCCATGTCGATGTATGGCTCGGTCAGGATCGGGCCTGCGGCGTTCATGCCGTCCTTGTACCAGGGGCGGATGCGTGGGTCGTAGCCGTCTGGCATCTTCGTGTCAGGACGCACGCTGAAGCCACCGTCGACCTTGCCCACGTAAACTGTGAGAAAGCTCGAGATCAGTGCATTCTGGCTCATCAGGGTTTCTGCGCTGGCCGGGTTCTGGGCAATATTCTGCGCCAGGTTTTCCACCAGCTTGATACGGCCTTCGAACAGGTTGCGGATATTGGTCGAAGTGGAAGCGCCCATCTCAGCCAGATAGTTCTCGAGGTCCTCGCGGATCGCATTACGTTGGAGGTAATCGTTGTAGAGCGTGAAAAGGCTGAAGGCGAGTATCACGATCAGTGATGCTGCCAAAAGAATCTTGTGGCTGAAACGAAGGCTTTTGTTCATGGCGTAATCGGTTCCGCTAAGGTTTCATATCAGGCGTTTGCACGCGTGGGGTCGCAAAGCAGTGCAATATCCCGAAAAAGTCCCTTTTCGGTTGTTCCTCTCTATTAAGGCGAATATCACCCACAGGTATCGGCCGAATTACGGTAAAGCTTGAGCAGAGGATTTAAGAGATGTCGGAATTTTCGACCATCGTTGTAGGTGCTGGTCCGGATGGCCAGCCGGTTGGGCAAGCCATGAGGTTGGCCAACCGCCATGGCCTGGTTGCGGGCGCTACGGGTACTGGCAAGACCGTCACCCTGCAGCATCTGGCGGAAGCGTTCAGTGACGCCGGGGTTGCGGTGTTCGCCGCCGATGTCAAAGGCGACCTGTGCGGCCTGGGCGCTGCTGGTGCGCCGCAGGGGAAGGTGGCCGAGCGTATCGCCGGCATGCCCTGGCTGGGGCACAGGCCCCAGGCTTACCCGGTGAGCCTGTGGGACATTGCCGGGCAGTCCGGCCACCCGCTGCGTACCACCCTCAGTGAAATGGGGCCGCTGCTACTGGGCAACCTGCTGGAACTGACCGACAGCCAACAGGCGGCGCTTTACGCGGCGTTCAAGGTGGCCGACCGTGAAGGCCTGCTGCTGCTCGACCTCAAGGACCTCAAGGCGCTGCTCGCGCACCTGAAGGACAACCCGCAACTGCTGGGCGAAGACAGCGCGCTGATGACCACGGCCTCCACTCAGGCGCTGTTGCGCCGGTTGGCGACCCTGGAGCAGCAGGGCGCCGAGGCGTTGTTCGGTGAACCGGGGTTGCAGCTTGAGGACCTCCTGCGGCCAGACCCGGATGGCCGTGGGCGTATCCACCTGCTGGACGCCAGCCGGTTGGTTCACGATGCCCCCAAGGTGTACGCGACCTTCCTGTTGTGGCTACTGGCCGAGTTGTTCGAACAGTTGCCCGAGCGTGGTGATGCCGACAAGCCGGTGCTGGCGTTGTTCTTCGATGAAGCGCACTTGTTGTTCAACGATACACCCAAGGCATTGCAGGATCGTCTGGAGCAGGTGGTGCGGCTGATTCGTTCCAAGGGCGTGGGTGTGTACTTCGTCACCCAGTCGCCGGGAGACTTGCCAGATGCGGTGCTGGCCCAGTTGGGCTTGCGCATTCAGCATGGCTTGCGGGCGTTCACTGCCAAGGAGCAGAAGTCGCTGCGGGCGGTGGCTGATGGCTTCCGCCCCAACCCGGCGTTCGACACCTTGGCGGTGCTGACCGAACTGGGTATTGGCGAGGCGCTGGTGGGGACACTGGAAGAGAAGGGCACGCCAGCGATGGTGCAGCGTGTGCTGATTGCACCGCCGCAGTCGCGTATCGGGCCGTTGAGCGCGGCTGAGCGCAGTGTGCTGATTGCCAATTCGCCGCTGGCAGGGCGTTACGACAAGCCGGTGGACCGTGAGTCGGCGTATGAGATGCTGACCCAGCGCAAGGGCGAGCCGGTGGAGCCCGCGCCGCAACCCAAGGCGGATGAAGAAAGCTTTGCCGACAAGGCTGGTGAGTTCTTGCAAAGTGCGGCAGGGCAGGCCATCAAGTCGGCGGTGCGCCAGGCGGCCAACCAGTTGGGGCGGCAGTTGGTGCGAGGGTTGATGGGGTCGTTGCTGGGGGGCAAGAAAAGGTAGGTTGCCTGTACCGGCCCCTTCGCGGGTAAACCCGCTCCCACAGGTTCATCACAGATATCAAGAGCTGTGCATTACCTGTGGGAGCGGGTTTACCCGCGAAGAGGCCGGTACAGAAAAAAGGCGACCCGAAGGCCGCCTCTTTCAGAACCGTATCACTCAGCCAATGGCTTTGGACGCCAGCCAGAACAGGCCGGCCGCCAGGCCCATCGACGCAGGCAGGGTCAGTACCCAGGCCAGCAGGATGGTCTTCACGGTGCCGCCTTGCAGGCCGCTCTTGTTGGCGACCATGGTGCCGGCCACACCGGACGACAGCACGTGGGTGGTCGATACCGGCAGGGCGAAGATGTTGGCCATGCCGATGGCACAAGCCGCGGTGATCTGTGCCGACATGCCCTGGGCATAGGTCATACCCTGCTTGCCGATCTTCTCGCCAACGGTCAGTACCACGCGCTTCCAGCCGACCATGGTACCCAGGCCCAGGGCCAGGGCGACGGCCACGATCACCCAGAACGGGGCGTACTCGGTAGTGGCAGTCAGGTCTTTGCGCAGTTTTTCCAGATCGGCCTTTTCACGGGCTTCCAGACCCGGCAGCTTGCCGACCTTCTTCGCCGTGTCGTCCAGGCACAGCAGGTAGCGGCGCACTTCGACACGCTTGTCGGCACTCAGGCTGTGGTAGTCGGTCACGCCCTGCAGCGAGGACTGCAGCGCGGCAATGGTCGGCTCGGTCTGCTGCGGGTTGCAGCTGAACTGCTCCGGCAGGTCGCTGGACTTGGCCTTGCCCAGGGCCAGGAACTCGCCCAGGGTGGCGGCGTTGCGCTGGTAGAACTGGCTCATGTGCAAGGTGGCGTCGCGGGTACGCTCGATCTGGTAGGTGGTGCTGTTCAGGTCGAGGACGAATTTGGCCGGGACGATACCGATCAGCACCAGCATGATCAGGCCGATGCCTTTCTGGCCGTCGTTGGAACCATGCACGAAGCTCACGCCCATGGCCGAAACCACCAGTACCAGGCGGTTCCAGAACGGTGGGTGCTTTTTGTCGTCGAGCTTGCGGCGCTGCTCGGGGGTCTTGTGCATCTTCGACAGCGGACGCCACCACTTGAGGCCGATCAGCACCATAGCGGCAACGGCGAAGCCGGCCATCGGCGAGACCACCAGCGACATGGCGATGTCGATTGCCTTCTGCCAGTTGACACCGTCGCCCAGCGGGATGTCGTTGATCAGGGCGTTGGCCAGGCCGACGCCGAGGATGGAGCCGATCAGCGTGTGCGAGCTGGAGGCGGGGATACCGAAGTACCAGGTGCCCAGGTTCCAGGTGATGGCCGCAGCCAGCAGCGAGAAGACCATGGCCAGGCCGTGTCCGGTGTTCACATTGATCAGCAACTCTACTGGCAGCAGGTGCACGATGGCATAGGCCACCCCGACACCGCCGAGCAGAACGCCAAGGAAGTTGAACACGCCGGAGAAGAACACGGCGAGGTGCGGCGGCATGGCTTTGGTATAGATGACGGTAGCTACCGCGTTGGCGGTGTCATGAAAGCCATTGATGAACTCGAAGGCGAGCACGAAGGTCAAGGCGAGCAGCAGGCTCACCAACACCCAGGCATCCAGTCCGCTGAATAATTCGATCATGAAGGTTGTCTGGCGATCTTAGGGGGGCGGGATTATGCCAGAAAACGTTGGCAATCGATGCATTTGCGACAGACCGACGGCAATCTTCCTTACGCGAGCGTGATGTGCACGGTGCAACGTGCCGGCAGGGAAATATCCGCTAAAGCGCGTAAAAGCTGGCGAAAACCGGCAAAAAGCTGGATAAAAAGCCGCTTCGCTTATTTTCAAACGGGCGTATGAAATTTGTGTAATTCCATTTCACCTTCGGCCGGACAGTAAAGATCGACCGCGCCCGGGCTGGCCGGGCGACGACGCGCTGGCGTGGTCCCGGGTCAGGGAGTGTCGCTGCGCAGTTCCTTTTCCATACGTTCCAGTTCCTGGCTGAAGGCCTGGTCGCGCACGCTGGCGCGCTTGCGCCAAGGTTTGCGTTCCGGATCCGGTTGTGCGGCGTAAGTGGTGACTTCGCCACCATAAACATCCTTGTAACGTTCAGCCTGGCGCTCGAGTTCCGCGCGCAGTTCATCTTTCGTCACAGTAGTACCTGAATTAAGTTTGATGACAGTTGTTATGCGTTGTGCAGCGTGCACATGCCTTGCTGGCAGCAACGGTTTGATACAGCGGAAGGTTCCATTGCCACGGCATCGTCGAGGCCTGCGCAATCGATTATAGCAATCGATATTCGCCGAACATCGTAATTTACCCAACCCTGACATCACAAGACGCAAGTAATGGAATGCATTCGATGACAGTTTGGGCCTTTCGTACAAGTTTGAAAGGCAATACGGACAAAAGTTCGTTGCAGTGCAGCAGCGGGACCGTCGAGCGGGAGGGTAATGAAAAACGGCCTCGCCAAAAGGCGAGGCCGTTGCCTGGGGACTTCTACGGTGGGTACCTGACCAGTCTCTCCAAAGAAGCCACAAGTGGCATGAGAAAGGTATAAGTAAAAGTGTCAGCGGTCAATTGCGATTATCGGCCGTTTGTTCGATAATCGCACGAGTGGGCGTTTTTTTTGAGGTGTGCGATGAGTGACGAAACCTTGGCCAGCGATTCCGTCAATCCAGAGTCGGTCAACCTGGAGCAGGGGCGACCTGCCTCGGCAGCCCTGGCACCGCCGATCGTGGCGTCACCGGCCAAGCGCATCCAGGCCTTTACCGGCGACCCGGACTTCATGACCTCCCTGGCGCGAGGCCTGGCAGTCATCCAGGCCTTTCAGGAACGCAAGCGTCACCTGACCATCGCCCAGATCAGCCACCGCACCGAAATCCCCCGTGCTGCGGTACGCCGTTGCCTGCACACGTTGATCAAGCTGGGTTACGCCACCACCGACGGGCGCACCTATTCGCTGTTGCCCAAAGTGCTGACGCTGGGGCATGCGTACCTGTCGTCGACGCCGCTGGCGATTTCCGCCCAGCCTTACCTGGACCGCATCAGCGACCAGCTGCACGAGGCGGCCAACATGGCCACGCTCGAAGGTGACGACATCCTTTATATAGCCCGTTCGGCGACCGTGGAGCGGTTGATTTCGGTCGACCTGTCGGTGGGCGGGCGCCTGCCGGCCTATTGCACATCGATGGGGCGCATCCTGTTGGCGGCCATGGACGACACCAGCCTGCGTGAATACCTGGAGCGTGCCGACCTGAAGGCGCGTACCAGCCGTACCTTGCACGACCCCGAGTCGCTGTTCGCCTGTATCCAGCAGGTGCGTGCCCAGGGCTGGTGCGTGGTAGACCAGGAGCTGGAGCAGGGGCTGCGCTCGATTGCGGTGCCGGTGTATGACGCCTCGGGGCAGGTGCTGGCGGCGTTGAATGTGAGTACCCATGTCGGGCGGGTGACGCGCAGTGAGCTGGAGCAGCGGTTCTTGCCGATCCTGCTCGCAGCCAGCCGGGACCTTTGCCATCAGTTGTTTGGCTGAGCCCCGCAGGGCGCACAGCGCGCCACTTTCAAATTTAGAACAGGAAAAACCCTTTCCTGTGCGATAAACGCACAGTGTCGTTCGCGGTGAATTGCGCCGCCTCCGCCCGCTGATTAATGTCTCTCGCAACGGTCGGCTGTGCCGACCGAACAAGAAAAACATAAGAGGCACTTAACATGAATACTGTCCCCTCGCTGCCGCGGCCGCACCCGCGCGCAGTACCGTTATATCCAGGCTGACGCCGGCCGCATTCCCCAAATCATCGTCCTCTGTACCGTTTGATCGCGTGCAGTGGGCTGGCTGTGCCCCTCATTCTGGAAAACAATAATGAATCAAGCGCAAACCAACGTCGGCAATAGCCTCGACGTCCAGTCGTTCATCAATCAGCAGCCGCTGTCCCGCTACCAATGGCGGGTGGTGTTGCTGTGCTTCCTGATCGTCTTCCTCGATGGCCTGGACACCGCCGCCATGGGCTTCATCGCCCCGGCCCTTTCGCAGGAGTGGGGGATAGACCGCGCCAGCCTCGGCCCGGTCATGAGTGCTGCATTGATCGGTATGGTTTTCGGTGCCCTCGGCTCCGGCCCGCTGGCGGACCGTTTTGGCCGCAAGGGCGTGCTGGTGGGCGCAGTGCTGGTATTCGGTGGCTTCAGCCTGGCCTCGGCCTACGCCACCAACGTCGATCAGTTGCTGGTGTTGCGCTTCCTGACTGGCCTGGGCCTTGGTGCAGGCATGCCCAACGCCACCACGCTATTGTCTGAATATACCCCCGAGCGCCTCAAGTCGCTGTTGGTGACCAGCATGTTCTGCGGCTTCAACCTGGGCATGGCCGGCGGTGGTTTCATTTCCGCCAAGATGATCCCGGCCTACGGCTGGCACAGTCTGCTGGTGATCGGTGGCGTGCTGCCGTTGCTGCTGGCGCTGGTGCTGATGGTGTGGCTGCCGGAGTCAGCGCGGTTCCTGGTGGTGCGCAACCGGGGGACTGACAAGGTGCGCAAGACCTTGTCGCCCATCGCGCCACAGGTGGTGGCCGAGGCGGGCAGCTTCAGCGTGCCGGAGCAAAAGGCAGTGGCTGCGCGCAACGTGTTTGCGCTGATCTTCTCCGGTACCTACGGCATGGGCACCATGCTGTTGTGGCTGACCTATTTCATGGGCCTTGTGATCGTCTATCTGCTGACCAGCTGGTTGCCAACCTTGATGCGCGACAGCGGCGCGAGCATGGAACAGGCTGCCTTCATCGGCGCACTGTTCCAGTTCGGTGGCGTGCTGAGCGCCGTCGGTGTGGGTTGGGCCATGGACCGCTTCAATCCGCACAAGGTGATCGGCATTTTCTACCTGCTGGCCGGGGTGTTCGCCTACGCCGTGGGGCAGAGCCTGGGCAACATCACCGTATTGGCCACGCTGGTGCTGGTTGCCGGCATGTGCGTGAACGGCGCCCAATCGGCGATGCCTTCGCTGGCGGCGCGCTTCTATCCGACACAGGGCCGCGCCACAGGGGTATCGTGGATGCTGGGTATCGGCCGCTTCGGTGCGATTCTCGGGGCCTGGAGTGGTGCGACGCTGCTGGGGCTGGGCTGGAACTTCGAACAGGTGCTGACGGCGTTGCTGGTGCCGGCGGGGCTGGCGACCGTGGGTGTGATCGTGAAAGGGCTGGTGAGCCACGCTGACGCTACCTGACGCAATGAGGCCAGTACAGGCAGTGAGGGGAGATAGGTAGGGATGCAATAATTGGTTCGATAATCGCACAAATAGTCGATTATCGGATTGTAAGCCACCCACCAGTCTCCTTAATCTGAGCTCACCGAAGCACCCTGACCAGGAGTCTCCAAATGGCTGCAATTCTCCCGCTTCACGAAGCCGTGAAGCAGTTCATCCAGGATGGCGATACCGTCGCCCTCGAAGGTTTCACCCACCTGATCCCGACTGCCGCCGGCCACGAGATCATCCGTCAGGGCAAGCGCGACCTGACCCTGGTGCGCATGACTCCGGACCTGATCTACGACCAGCTGATCGGCGCCGGCTGCGCCAGCAAGCTGATCTTCTCCTGGGGTGGTAACCCAGGTGTCGGTTCGCTGCACCGCCTGCGTGATGCCGTCGAGAAGCAGTGGCCACACGCCATCGAAATTGAAGAACACAGCCATGCCGACCTGGCAAACGCCTATGTCGCCGGTGCTTCTGGCCTGCCGTTCGCCGTGCTGCGTGCCTACGCCGGCTCCGACCTGCCGAAGGTCAACCCGCTGATCAAGAGCGTCACCTGCCCGTTCACCGGGGAAGTGCTGGCAGCTGTGCCGTCGGTGCGCCCGGATGTGACCGTGATCCACGCGCAAAAGGCCGACCGCAAAGGCAATGTGCTGCTGTGGGGCATCCTCGGCGTGCAGAAGGAAGCCGCCCTGGCCGCCAAGCGCTGCATCGTCACCGTCGAGGAAATCGTCGACGACCTGCAGGCCCCGATGAACGCCTGTGTGCTGCCGACCTGGGCCCTGAGCGCGGTATGCCTGGTACCTGGCGGTGCGCACCCGTCCTATGCCCACGGCTACTACGAGCGTGACAACCGCTTCTACCAGGCCTGGGACCCGATCGCGCGTAGCCGCGAATCGTTCACCGCCTGGATCGACACCTACATCCGTGGCACTGCCGATTTCAACGAATTCAAGGCCAAGCTGGCCAGCACTGCGGAGGCCGCACAATGAGCTACTCCACTTCCGAAATGATGACCGTCGCCGCAGCCCGTCGCCTGCGCAACGGTGCTGTGTGCTTCGTCGGCATCGGCCTGCCGTCCAAGGCTGCCAACCTGGCGCGCCTGACATCTTCGCCAGACGTGGTGCTGATCTACGAATCCGGCCCGATCGGCGCCAAGCCAAGCGTGCTGCCGCTGTCTATCGGCGACGGCGAGCTGGCCGAAACCGCTGACACCGTGGTGCCGACCGGCGAGATCTTCCGCTACTGGCTGCAAGGTGGGCGCATCGACGTCGGCTTCCTCGGCGCCGCCCAGGTCGACCGCTTCGGCAACATCAACACTACCGTCGTCGGTGATTACCACGCCCCGAAAACCCGCCTGCCAGGTGCTGGTGGCGCACCGGAAATCGCTGGTTCCGCCAAGCAGGTACTGATCATCCTCAAGCAGTCGCCGCGTGCCTTTGTCGACAAGCTGGACTTCATCACCTCGGTTGGCCACGGTGAAGGCGGCGACTCGCGCAAACGCCTTGGCCTGCCAGGCGACGGCCCGGTCGGCATAATCACCGACCTGTGCATCATGGAGCCGGAAGCCGGCACCCACGAATTCGTCGTCACTGCGATCCACCCGGGTGTGACCCGCGAGCAGATCATCGCCGCCACTGGCTGGGCGATCCGCTTTGCCGACGATGTGCAGACCACCGCCGAACCGACCGAAGTCGAGCTGTCCGCCCTGCGTGACCTCGAAGCCCGTACCGCCGCGGCCCATGGCCAGGTCGCAGGAGAAGCCTGATGCGCGACGTATTCATCTGTGACGCCATTCGCACCCCGATCGGCCGCTTCGGTGGCGCCCTGGCCGGCGTGCGGGCCGACGACCTGGCCGCCGTGCCACTGAAGGCGCTGATCGAGCGCAATCCGACCGTGCAGTGGGATCAGGTTGACGAAGTGTTCTTCGGCTGCGCCAACCAGGCTGGTGAAGACAACCGCAACGTGGCACGCATGGCGCTGCTGCTGGCCGGCCTGCCGGAGAGCATTCCGGGTGTCACCTTGAACCGCCTGTGCGCGTCGGGCATGGATGCCATCGGCACTGCCTTCCGCGCCATTGCCAGCGGCGAAATGGAGCTGGCGATTGCCGGCGGCGTCGAGTCGATGTCGCGTGCCCCGTTCGTCATGGGCAAGGCCGAAAGCGGCTATTCGCGCAACATGAAGCTCGAAGACACCACCATCGGCTGGCGTTTCATCAACCCGCTGATGAAGAGCCAGTACGGTGTGGACTCCATGCCGGAAACCGCCGACAACGTGGCTGACGATTACCAGGTTTCGCGTGCCGACCAGGACGCCTTCGCCCTGCGCAGCCAGCAGAAGGCAGCTGCGGCCCAGGCCGCCGGCTTCTTCGCCGAAGAGATCGTGCCGGTGCGTATCGCGCACAAGAAGGGCGAGACCATCGTCGAGCGTGATGAACACCTGCGCCCGGAAACCACGCTGGAAGCCTTGACCAAGCTCAAGCCGGTCAACGGCCCGGACAAGACCGTCACCGCCGGCAATGCCTCGGGCGTGAACGACGGTGCCGCGGCGTTGATCCTGGCTTCGGCCGAGGCTGTGAAGAAACACGGCCTGACCCCACGTGCCCGCGTACTGGGCATGGCCAGCGCCGGTGTTGCACCGCGAGTGATGGGCATTGGTCCGGTGCCGGCAGTGCGCAAGCTGACCGAGCGCCTGGGTGTGGCGGTGAATGATTTCGATGTGATCGAGCTCAACGAAGCCTTTGCCAGCCAAGGTCTGGCGGTGCTGCGTGAGCTGGGTGTGGCCGACGATGCACCGCAGGTGAACCCCAACGGCGGTGCCATCGCCCTGGGCCACCCGCTGGGCATGAGCGGTGCGCGGCTGGTGCTGACTGCGCTTCACCAGCTGGAGAAGAGCGGTGGGCGTAAAGGCCTGGCGACCATGTGTGTGGGCGTAGGCCAAGGTTTGGCGCTGGCCATCGAGCGGGTTTGACTTGTACCGGCCTCTTCGCGGGTGAACCCGCTCCCACAGGGAACCACGCATCCCCTGTGGGAGCGGGTTTACCCGCGAAGAGGCCGGCACATGCGACTCAAGGCCAGTTGCCAGCCAGATAGCGGAACGAGTGTGTTACCAGGTGTGTCTAGAATTACCTGCGACCCTCCAGGAGTAAACTCACCATGACCTCAACCTATTACACCGGCGAAGAACGCAGCAAACGCATCTTCGCTATCGTTGGTGCCTCTTCGGGCAACCTGGTGGAATGGTTCGACTTCTACGTCTATGCCTTCTGCGCGATCTACTTTGCCCCGGCTTTCTTCCCCTCCGACGACCCCACCGTGCAGTTGTTGAACACGGCAGGCGTGTTCGCCGCGGGCTTTCTGATGCGCCCCATCGGTGGCTGGATCTTCGGCCGCCTCGCTGACCGCCATGGTCGCAAGAATTCCCTGATGATCTCGGTGCTGATGATGTGCTTCGGCTCGCTGATGATCGCCTGCCTGCCTACCTATGCCAGCATCGGCACCTGGGCCCCGGCGCTGCTTTTGCTGGCCCGGTTGATCCAGGGCCTGTCGGTAGGCGGCGAGTACGGCACCACTGCCACTTACATGAGTGAAGTAGCCCTGCGCGGCCAGCGCGGTTTCTTCGCCTCGTTCCAGTACGTGACCCTGATCGGCGGCCAGTTGCTGGCGGTGCTGGTGGTGGTGATCCTGCAGCAGCTGCTCACCGAAGAAGAGCTGCGCGCCTGGGGCTGGCGCATTCCGTTCGTGGTCGGTGCCATTGCCGCCCTGATCTCGCTGATGCTGCGCCGCTCGCTGCATGAGACCAGCAGCGCCGAAACCCGCCAGGACAAGGACGCCGGCACCATCAAGGGCCTGTTCCGCGACCACGCGGCGGCCTTCATCACCGTGCTCGGCTATACCGCGGGCGGTTCGCTGATCTTCTACACCTTCACCACCTACATGCAGAAGTACCTGGTCAACACCGCTGGCATGACCGCAAAAAACGCCAGCTACGTGATGACCGGCGCGCTGTTCCTGTTCATGGTGCTGCAGCCGTTCTTCGGCATGCTCTCCGACCGCATCGGCCGGCGTAACTCGATGATGCTGTTCGGTGCCCTGGGTACGCTGTTCACCGTGCCGTTGCTGATGGCGCTGAAGACCGTGAGCAGCCCTTTCATGGCCTTCGTGCTGATTTCCCTGGCGTTGTGTATCGTCAGTTTCTACACCTCGATCAGCGGCCTGGTGAAGGCCGAGATGTTCCCGCCGCAGGTGCGCGCACTGGGTGTGGGCCTGGCCTATGCAGTGGCAAACGCGGCGTTCGGCGGTTCGGCCGAGTACGTGGCCCTGGGCCTGAAGACCTTGGGCATGGAAAACACTTTCTACTGGTACGTGACGGCGATGATGGCGATTGCCTTCCTGTTCAGCCTGCGCCTGCCGAAGCAGGCCGCGTACCTGCACCACGATAATTAAGGACGTGGCATGACCAACCTACTGTTCGACGCCTACTTCACCGCACCGGCCATGCGCGAGATCTTCTCCGACCGTGGCCGCCTGCAGGGCATGCTCGATTTCGAAGCGGCGCTGGCGCGGGCCGAGGCGGCTGCCGGGCTGGTCCCGCATAGCGCGGTAGCGGCCATCGAGGCGGCGTGCCACGCCGAGCGCTATGACGTTGGCGCGCTGGCCAATGCCATCGCCACTGCTGGCAACTCGGCGATCCCGCTGGTGAAGGCGTTGGGCAAGGTGATTGCCAGTGGCGTGCCCGAAGCCGAGCGCTATGTGCACCTGGGCGCCACCAGCCAGGACGCGATGGACACTGGCCTGGTCCTGCAGCTGCGTGCTGCCCTCGACCTGATCGAAGCCGACCTCGGCAAGCTGGCCGATACCCTGTCGCGTCAGGCCTTGCAGCACGCCGACACGCCGCTGGTGGGGCGCACCTGGCTGCAGCACGCCACCCCCGTGACCCTGGGCATGAAACTGGCCGGTGTGCTGGGCGCCTTGACCCGTCATCGCCAGCGCTTGCAGGAGCTGCGCCCACGCTTGCTGGTGCTGCAGTTCGGCGGCGCCTCGGGTAGCCTGGCGGCGTTGGGCAGCAAGGCGATGCCGGTGGCCGAAGCCCTGGCCGAGCAGCTCAAGCTGACCCTGCCCGAGCAGCCCTGGCACACCCAGCGCGACCGCCTGGTGGAGTTTGCCTCGGTACTAGGCCTGGTCGCTGGTAGCCTGGGCAAGTTCGGCCGCGATGTCAGCTTGCTGATGCAGACCGAGGCGGGGGAACTGTTCGAGCCTTCCGCGCCGGGCAAGGGTGGGTCTTCGACCATGCCGCACAAGCGCAACCCTGTCGGCGCCGCGGTGCTGATCGGCGCCGCGACCCGCGTGCCGGGGCTGGTTTCGACGCTGTTCGCCGCCATGCCCCAGGAGCATGAGCGCAGCCTCGGCCTGTGGCATGCCGAATGGGAAACCCTACCGGACATCTGCTGCCTGGTCTCTGGTGCGCTGCGCCAGGCCCAGGTGATTGCCGAGGGCATGGAAGTGGATGCCGCGCGCATGCGCCGTAACCTCGACCTGACCCAGGGCCTGGTGCTGGCCGAAGCGGTGAGCATCGTCCTCGCCCAGCGCCTGGGCCGCGACCACGCCCATCACCTGCTGGAACAGTGCTGCCAGCGCGCTGTGGCCGAACAGCGCCACTTGCGCACCGTGCTGGGTGAAGAGCCGCAGGTCAGTGCCGAACTGTCCGCCGAAGAACTCGATCGCTTGCTCGACCCTGCCCATTACCTGGGCCAGGCCCGCGTCTGGGTGGCGCGCGCCGTGTCCGAACATCAACGTTTCACTGCCTGAAGGAGACCGCTGTGGCGCACTTGCAACTGGCCGATGGCGTTTTGAATTACCAGATCGATGGCCCGGAAAACGCCCCGGTGCTGGTCCTGTCCAACTCGCTGGGCACCGACCTGGGCATGTGGGACACACAGATACCACTGTGGAGCCAGCACTTGCGCGTGCTGCGCTACGACACCCGTGGCCACGGTGGGTCGCTGGTCACTGAAGGCCCCTACAGCATCGATCAGCTGGGCCGTGACGTGCTGGCCCTGCTCGATGGCCTGGATATCGCCAAGGCGCACTTCGTCGGCCTGTCGATGGGCGGCTTGATCGGCCAGTGGCTGGGCATCAACGCAGGCGAGCGCCTGCACAGCCTGACCCTGTGCAATACCGCCGCCAAGATCGCCAACGACGAGGTGTGGAACACACGTATCGACACCGTGCTCAAGGGCGGCCAGCAGGCCATGGTCGACCTGCGCGATGCCTCCATCGCCCGCTGGTTCACCCCGGGCTTCGCCCAGGCCCAGCCAGCGCAGGCCCAGCGCATCTGCCAGATGCTGGCGCAAACCAGCCCGCAAGGTTATGCCGGCAACTGCGCGGCGGTGCGTGATGCCGATTACCGCGAGCAACTGGGCCGTATCCAGGTGCCGGCGCTGATCGTTGCTGGTACCGAGGACGTGGTGACCACTCCGGAGCACGGCCGCTTCATGCAGGCCGGTATCGCGGGTGCCGAGTACGTCGACTTCCCGGCGGCGCACCTGTCCAACGTCGAGATCGGCGAGGCGTTCAGCCGCCGAGTGCTCGCCTTCCTGCAGGCTCACTGAGGATACCGCCATGGACGAGAAACAACGTTACGACGCCGGCATGCAAGTACGCCGCGCAGTGCTTGGCGATGCCCACGTGGACCGCAGCCTGGAGAAGCTCAACGACTTCAACGGCGAGTTCCAGGAGATGATCACCCGCCACGCCTGGGGTGACATCTGGACTCGCCCTGGCCTGCCGCGCCATACCCGTAGCCTGATCACCATCGCCATGCTGATTGGCATGAACCGCAACGACGAGCTGAAGCTGCACCTGCGCGCGGCGGCCAACAACGGCGTGACCCGCGACGAAATCAAGGAAGTGCTGATGCAGAGCGCGATCTATTGCGGCATTCCGGCGGCCAATGCCACCTTCCACATGGCTGAGTCGGTGTGGGATGAGCTGGGTGTGGAGTCGCGTACCTGACCACTACGCGGTCCCTTGTAGGAGCGGCCTTGCGTCGCGATGGGCCGCGCAGCGGCCCCTAGGCTTCAGCTTCGCAGCCAATATTGCCGGGGCCGCTTCGCAGCCCTATCGCGACACAAGGCCGCTCCTACATAGAGCGCGCCACCACGGGCCCGGCGTTGGCCTCGACGGCGCGTTTCAGGGCCGGGCACAGGCCGAGCATGAATGCCGCTTCTGCCACCACGAACAACGGCCCGATGATCAACCCGCTGACATCGTCGACAAACGCCGGCTTGCGGCCTTCGTAGTAATGGCCGACGAACTGGATGATCCAGCCCACCACGAACGCCCCCAGCCCGGTGCCGAGCCACAGCGCTGTCGTCTGCATCGCCAGCACCTGGCCGACCCACAGGCATAGCCCAAGCAACAACCCCATCACCAGGCCGAAGCGCAGATCCAGGCGCAGGTAGAACCAGACCGAGGCCGCCGCCGCCGGCAGGGCAGGGGACAGCCACATGCCGGCTACCTCCCAGCCAGGGCGCGACAGCAGGATAGTGACCGCCAGCACGATCATCGGGATGCCGACGAAGTGGGTGGCGATGTTGCGTGGGTCGCGGTGGTAGCTGGCGTATTGGCTCAGGTGGTCGACGAGGGTTTTCATTGTTTTGCCTCCCTGGTTGCCTGATCGAGGTGTATTGCCTGTTCCGGCCTCTTCGCGGGTAAACCCGCTCCCACAGGGTCACCACAACTCCTGAGGGCTGCGCTGGACCTGTGGGAGCGGGTTTACCCGCGAAAGGGCCGGTACAGGCGACCGATATAGCTCAGGATAGCCCGCCCCCGCCACCATCATCAGCTCAGCGAATGGCAGCAGCCCGCACTGGTATATCCAGGCGCCGGGCATGTTGCAGCACCACCAGGCCTTCTGGGGTGGGCGGCAGGGCTTTGCTGGCGCGGTCGACCAGGGGGCAGCCGCGAAGAATTCAAAGCAGATTCAGCGGGTAACTCACGATCAACCGGTTCTCATCGAACGAGTTGGTGCTGAAGTCCCGGCGCATGGTGGAGTTGCGCCACTTCACCGACAGGTCCTTGAAGCTGCCCGACTGCACCACATAGGCCAACTCGGTTTCCCGCGCCCATTCCTTGCCATCGTCCACGCCGCCCGCGGTGACGTTGTCACCCTTGATGTAGCGGTTCATCAGGGTCAGGCCTGGCACGCCGACGGTGGCGAAGTTGAAGTCATGGCGCACCTGCCAGGAGCGCTCCTTGGCGTTGTCGAAGCTGGAGTTGTAGCTGTCGTTTGCCAGGGTGCCGCCACTGGTGCCGTTCACCCGCATCCAGGCGTCGTCGCCGCTGACTTTCTGCAGGCCGACGTAGAAGGTGTGGCCCTGATAGCGCGCGGAGAGCATGGCCGAGGCCGTGCGGTTGTCCAGTTCGCCGGCGCGTTCGGCGCCGTCTTCCTTGCCGATGAAGTAGCCCAGGTTGGCGCCCAGGGTCCAGTCGCCCAAGGGTTGGCTGTGCACCAGGTTGAGGTACTGCTGGCGGTAGATATCCTTGAGCTGGGCATTCCACAGGCCGATCATGGTGCGCTTGTCGTTGAAGGTGTATTCGCCGCCGCCAAAGTTGAAACGGTCGGAGGTGAACGCTGCCTTGCCGTTCATCGACATGTCTTCCATGCTGGCGTCGTTGCGCGGGCTGTTGCCGCGGAGCTGGCCGGCGTACAGGGTCAGGCCGGCGATTTCCTTCGAGGTCAGCTGGCCGCCGCGGAAGGTCTGCGGCAGCGAGCGGCCATCGTCCGAGCGCAGGATCGGCAGTACCGGCATCCACTCGCCCACTTTCAGCTCGGTTTCGGACAGCTTGGCTTTCAGTGCCACGCCCAGGCGGCCGAAGTCATCGGCGGGGCGGCCATCGTCGTGCACCGGCAGCAGGTGGGTATTGGTGGTGCCTTTGCCGCCATCGAGCTTGACCGAATATAGGCCCAGTACGTCCACGCCGAAACCGACGGTGCCCTGGGTAAAGCCGGAGCGGGCGTCGAGGATGAAGCTCTGCGTCCACTCTTCGGCCTTGGCCTGCGGATGGGCCGGGTCGACGAAGTTGCGGTTGATGTAGAAGTTTCGCAGGTTGAGGGTGGCCTTCGCGTCCTCCAGGAAACCACCTTGGTCGGCGGCGAACACTGGGAGTGCGCAGGACATGGCCAACAGGCCGGGCAGCAGCTGGCGTGCGGGTTGCAAAGTGCTCATCTGTCGTGGATCTCTTGTTTTTATGGGCGAGCCGGTACGCTGCAGGATGCGGCCTGCAGGTGCGGGTCTTTTGGGATGAACCGGGGCAACGTTGCGTGGGAGGATGTTGCGGGGTGTGGCGGGGGTGAGGCAATTCGCCACAAGCGGAAGCGGGCGATAATCGAACGGAATGTTCTGGTTGGTTAATTGTTCTCCTGCACTGGCCTCTTCGCGGGTAAACCCGCACCCACAGGTACTGCACAGCCTTCAGCATTTATGCAAAACATTGTGGGAGCGGGTTTACCCGCGAAGAGGCCTGTACAGGCAACCGACAAACAAAAAGCCCACCGTTAAAGGTGGGCTCTTTGCTGTAACAGGGCTGATCAGCTCTTCGGTGCTTCCACAGCTGCCTGCTGGTTGTTGGCCTGCCCGGTCTGCTCGTACCAGCCACCGCCAAGCGCCTTGTACAGGTTGACCTCGCTGGTCAGCTGCGACAAGCGGTCGCCGATCAGTGCCTGCTGGGCGCTGAACAGGTTGCGCTGGGCGTCGAGGAAGGTCAGGTTGCTGTCGATACCGATGCGATAGCGGCGTTCGGCCAGGCGGTAGTAGTCCTGGTTCGCCTGCACCAGGTCGCGTTGCGCCTGCAGCTGCTCTTCGAAGGTCTTGCGCGCCGCCAGGCCATCGGAGACTTCCTGGAAAGCGGTCTGGATGGTCTTTTCGTACTTGGCGACGTTGATGTCCTTCTGAATCTTCGAGTAGTCCAGGCTGGCCTTCAGGCTGCCGGCGTTGAAGATCGGCAGGTTTATCTGCGGCTGGAACAGCCAGGTGCCCTGGCCGCCCGAGAACAGGTGGCCCATGTCGGGGCTCAGACTGCCGGCATTGGCGGTCAGGCTGATGCTCGGGAAGAACGCTGCGCGGGCCGCGCCAATGTTGGCATTGGCGGCCTTGAGCAGATGCTCGGCTTCCTGGATGTCCGGGCGACGCTGGAGGATGTCCGACGGCAGGCCGGCCGGTATTTCGGCCAGTTGGTCGGCATTGAGCTCCAGCGGCTTGGCCAGGTCGGCGGGAATGCCGGTGCCCAGCAGCACGGTCAGGCTGTTGACGTCCTGGGCGACCAGGCGCTGGTACTGCGAGTACTTGACCCGGGCGCCTTCCACGGCGGTACGCGCCTGGCTGACGTCCAGCGCCGAGGCTACGCCGACTTCGTTGCTGCGGCGGGTGAGGTTGTAGCTTTCCTCGTAGGTCTTCAGCGTTTCTTCGGTCAGCTTGAACAGCGCCTGGTCGGCCTGCCAGGTGTAGTAGGCGTTGGCCACGCTGGCCACCAGGCTGATCTGCGTGGAGCGACGCGCCTGCTCGCTGGACAAGTAGGTTTCCAGGGCCTGCTCGGTCAGGCTGCGCACGCGGCCGAACAGGTCCAGCTCATAGGCGCTGACGCCCAGGGTGGCCGAGTACTGGCTGGTGATGCCCGCTTCGCCCGTCTGCGACATGTTCGCCGGTACGCGCTGGCGGCTGCCGCTACCGTTGGCCGAAACCGCAGGGAACAGGTCGGCACGCTGGATGCGGTACTGCGCACGGTAGGCGTCGATGTTCAACGCGGCAACGCGCAGGTCGCGGTTGTTCACCAGCGCGGTCTGGATCAGCTGCTGCAGGGCCGGGTCGTGGAAGAACTGACGCCAGCCCTGTTCGGCGGCGGCAACCTCCGCCGACTGCGTCGGCGAGTAAGCCGGGCCTTGCGGCCACTGCGCAGCCACCGGCGATTCCGGGGTCTGGTAGTCAGGGATCAGCGAGCAGCCGCCAAGAATGAAAGCGGTTACTGCCAGGGACAACAAAGACTTGGTCATTGCCCAGCCTCATAACGTGGAGTTTCAGGGGTGACGTCTTTTTCCGGCTCTTTGCTGCCGAACAGTGACGACACTGCGACGAAGAACAGTGGTACCCAGAAGATAGCCAGCACGGTCGCACTGATCATGCCGCCGATCACACCAGTACCGATGGCGTGCTGGCTGCCGGCGCCGGCGCCGCTGGCGATAGTCAACGGTACCACGCCGAGGATGAACGCCAGCGAGGTCATGATGATCGGGCGCAGACGCATGCGGCACGCCTCGATCGCCGCGTCGTACAGGCTGCGGCCTTGTTCGTGCAGTTCCTTGGCGAACTCGACGATCAGAATGGCGTTTTTCGCCGCCAGGCCGATGGTGGTCAACAGGCCGACCAGGAAGTATACGTCGTTGGACAACCCGCGCATGCTGGTGGCGATCAGGGCACCGATGATACCCAGCGGTACTACCAGTACCACGGCGATCGGGATCGACCAGCTTTCGTACAGGGCTGCCAGGCACAGGAACACGAACAGTACCGAGAGGGCGAACAGTGCCGGCATCTGCGAACCGGAGAGTTTTTCCTCGTAGGACATGCCGGTCCAGGAGAAGCCGATGCCGCTTGGCAATTCGCCAGCAATGCGCTCGACCTCGGCCATGGCTTCACCGGTACTGTAGCCCGGGGCCGGAGCACCGAGGATTTCCATTGCCTCGACGCCGTTGTAACGCGACAGCTTCGGCGAACCGTAGGTCCATTCGCCCTTGGCGAAGGAGGAGAACGGCACCATTTCGCCGGCGCCATTGCGCACGTACCACTTCTGCAGGTCTTCCGGGCTCATCCGCGCGTTCGGCTCGCCCTGGATGTACACCTTCTTGACCCGGCCACGGTCGATGAAGTCGTTGACGTAGCTGGCACCCAAGGCAATCGACAGGGTGTTGTTGATGTCAGCGATGGTCACGCCCAGGGCGCTGGCACGCTCGTCATCAATGGTCAGCTGGTACTGCGGCTCGTCGTTCAGGCCGTTCGGGCGCACGGCGCTGAGGATCTTGCTCTGCGCGGCCTTGGCCAGGAACTGGTTGCGCGCTTCCATCAGCTTGGCATGGCCGACACCGCCGCGGTCCTGCAGGAACACGTCGAAGCCGGTGGCGTTACCCAGTTCGAGCACCGCAGGCGGGGCAAAGGCGAACACCATCGCATCGCGGAAGGTGAAGAAGTGCTGCTGGGCACGCTGGGCAAGGGCGAACACGCTGTTTTCCTTGGAGCGTTCATCCCACGGCTTGAGCATGATGAATGCCATACCCGAGCTCTGGCCACGGCCGGCGAAGTTGAAGCCGTTGACGGTGAAAACCGAAGCCACGGTGTCGGCCTCTTCGCTGAGCAGGTACTCACGCATCTGGTCGACCACCACTTGGGTGCGCTCGGCACTGGAGCCGGCCGGGGTCTGTACCTGGGCAAACAATACGCCCTGGTCTTCTTCCGGCAGGAACGCGGTAGGGATGCGGGCGAACAGCCAGATCATGCCGACCACGATCAGCGCGTAGGCCAGCAGGAACGGTACCTTGTTGCGCAGGATGGTGCCCACGCTGCGCTCGTAGCCGGTTACGCTGCGGTCGAAGTTGCGGTTGAACCAGCCAAAGAAGCCACGCTTGGCCACATGGTGCTCGCCCTTCTTCAGCGGCTTGAGCATGGTGGCGCACAGGGCCGGGGTGAAGATGAGCGCCACCAGCACCGACAGGCCCATGGCCGAGACGATGGTGATGGAGAACTGCCGATAGATCACACCCGTGGAGCCGCCGAAGAACGCCATGGGCAGCAGTACTGCCGACAGCACCAGGGCGATACCCACCAGGGCACCCTGGATCTGCTCCATCGAGCGCTTGGTCGCTTCCTTGGGCGGCAAGCCTTCCTCGGACATCACCCGCTCGACGTTCTCCACCACGACGATGGCGTCGTCCACCAGCAAGCCGATGGCCAGGACCATGGCGAACATGGTCAGGGTGTTGATGCTGAAGCCGGCAGCGGCAAGGATGCCGAAGGTACCCAGCAACACAACCGGTACGGTCATGGTGGTGATGATGGTGGCGCGGAAGTTCTGCAGGAACAGGTACATCACCAGGAACACCAGGACCACGGCTTCGATCAGGGTGTGGATAACGCCACTGATCGATTCGGTGACCACCGGGGTGGTGTCATACGGGAATACCGCTTTCACCCCAGGCGGGAAGAACGGTTCCAGGTCGGCGATGGTCTGGCGCAGGGCCTTGGCGGTGTCCAGGGCGTTGGCACCGGTAGCCAGTTTAACTGCCAGGCCGGAGGCCGGCTTGCCGTTGAACTGGGCGCTGACGGCATAGTTTTCACCACCCAGGCCAACCTGGGCGACATCACCCAGACGCACCTGCGAACCGTCGCTGTTGACCTTGAGCAGGATCTTCTCGAACTGCTCGGCAGTCTGCAGGCGGGTCTTGCCGATGATGGTGGCGTTCAGCTGGGTACCCGGCATGGCCGGCAGGCCACCGAGCTGGCCGGAGGATACCTGCACGTTCTGCGCGGCCACGGCGGTCTTGACGTCGACCGGGGTCAGCTGGAACTTGTTCAGCTTGGCCGGATCGAGCCAGATACGCATGGCGTACTGCGCACCGAACACCTGGAAGTCACCCACACCCGCGGTACGCGAGATCGGGTCCTGCATGTTGGAGACGATGTAGTTGGCCAGGTCGTCCTTGGTCATGCTGCCGTCTTCGGACACCAGGCCGATCACCAGCAGGAAGTTCTTCACTGCCTTGGTGACGCGGATACCTTGCTGCTGCACTTCCTGCGGCAGCAGCGGGGTGGCCAGGTTCAGCTTGTTCTGCACCTGCACCTGCGCGGTGTCTGGGTTGGTGCCCTGCTCGAAGGTGGCGGTAATGGTCATGCTGCCGTCGGAGTTACTTTCCGACGACACATAACGCAGGTTGTCGATACCGTTGAGCTGCTGCTCGATCACCTGTACCACGGTGTCCTGCACGGTTTGCGCCGAGGCGCCCGGGTAGGTCACGGCGATGGCGATGGCCGGCGGCGCGATGCTGGGGTACTGGTTGATCGGCAGCTTCAGGATCGACAAGGCGCCGACCAGCATGATCACCAAGGCGATCACCCAGGCGAAGATCGGGCGATCGATAAAGAACTTCGACATGGTTTACTCCGCTTTGGCGTCTGCTTTCGCCGCGTTGGCCTGAACAGGGCTGGCCGGCTTCTTGACGTTGGTGGCTTCGCTGACCTTGACCTCGACGCCCGGGCGCACGTACTGCAGCCCTTCGGTGATCAGGCGGTCACCCGGGTTCAGGCCTTCCTCGATCAGCCAATCGCTGCCCAGGGTACGGTTGGCCTTGAGCTGGCGCAGTTCGACCTTGTTCTCCTGGTTGACCACCAGCGCGGTCGGTGCGCCTTTCAGGTCGCGGGTCACGCCCTGTTGCGGGGCCAGGATGGCGTTGGCGTTGACCCCGGCCTTGAGCCGCGCATGCACGAACATGCCTGGCAGCAGGGTGTGGTCGGGGTTGGGGAAGAGGGCGCGCAGGGTGACCGAGCCGGTGGTCTCGTCGACCGCGACTTCGGAGAACTCCAGGCGGCCTTCCTGCTTGAACAGGCTGCCGTCTTCCAGCACCAGCTGCACCGAGGCGGCGTTGTCGCCGGCCTTCTGCAGCTGGCCGCTTTCCAGGTCACGGCGCAGCTTGAGGAGTTCGGCGGTGGACTGGGTGACGTCGACGTAGATCGGGTCGAGTTGCTGGATGGTGGCCATGGCGTTGGCCTGGCCATTGCTCACCAGTGCACCTTCGGTGAACGAAGAACGGCCGATACGGCCGCTGATCGGTGCCAGGACCTTGGTGTAGCGCAGGTCGATCTGCGCGCTTTTGAGCGAAGCCTCGGCCTGCAATCGTTTGGCATTGGCGTCGTCGTATTCCTGCTTGGAGACAGCCTGTTCGTCGATCAGCTGCTTGTAGCGCTCGGCCAGCGAGCGGGTGGCCTGCAGGTTGGCCTGGGCATTGGCCAGGTTGGCTTCGTACACGGCAGGGTCGATCTGGTACAGCTGCTGGCCTTCCTTGACCTCACTGCCTTCCTTGAACAGGCGCTTGAGGATGATGCCGTTGACCTGCGGGCGCACTTCGGCGACGCGGTAGGCAGTGGTACGCCCCGGCAATTCCGAGGTCAGGGTGAAGGCTTGGGGCTGGATGGTCACGACGCCGACCTGAGGAGCCTGCGCCGCTGGCGCTGCTTCTTCTTTCTTACAGCCACTGAGCAGGGTTGCCAGGGCGACGGCGGAAACCAGAGCGGTAACGGCTGGCTTGAATTGCATGAGGATCCTCGGGTCGCTGGAGCTGGGAGACGCTCAAGAGTAATGGAAGAGTCTTGATCTGGAAAAATTGCTATCCGGTGGATAAATAGCTTGCTAAGGAATATACTTACATTCATGGTTGTTTGTAAATACCGCTGGGTTGTACTCGGGTACTGCCACAGCTCTTGATTAGCTCCCCCGCGAGGCACCCTGCAGAGGTGCCCCCGGAGTGTTACCCGCACGCGCCGCGCGTTCGGGGCAGATGAGGTTTGTACTGCCATGGTCCGTCGAACCAAAGAAGAAGCCCAGGAAACCCGCGCCCAGATCATCGAGGCGGCGGAAAAGGCCTTCTACAAGCGCGGGGTTGCGCGAACCACCCTGGCCGACATCGCCGAACTGGCGGGTGTGACGCGAGGAGCGATCTACTGGCACTTCAACAACAAGGCCGAGTTGGTGCAGGCGTTGCTCGACAGCCTGCATGAAACCCATGACCACCTGGCGCGGGCGAGCGAAAGCGAGGACGAAGTGGACCCGCTTGGCTGCATGCGCAAGCTGTTGCTGCAAGTGTTCAACGAGCTGGTGCTCGATGCCCGAACCAGGCGTATCAACGAAATCCTGCATCACAAGTGCGAGTTCACCGATGACATGTGTGAAATTCGCCAGCAGCGCCAGGCTGCTGTGCTGGATTGCCACAAGGGCATCACCCTGGCGTTGGCCAATGCCGTGCGCCGGGGCCAGTTGCCAGGCGAGCTTGATGTCGAGCGCGCGGCGGTGGCCATGTTCGCCTATGTCGATGGCCTGATCGGGCGCTGGCTGTTGCTGCCTGACAGTGTCGATTTGTTGAAGGATGTCGAAAAATGGGTCGACACCGGGCTGGATATGCTGCGCTTGAGCCCGGCTCTGCGCAAATGACACTTTGTTAAGGATTGTGAGGGAGTGTTACCCCTTTGTGTTAAGGGGGGATTAATGCTCTCGGAATGCTCAGCTGTGCAGGTTCTGCCGGCGCGCCGAGATCTCTGTGGGAGCGGGTTTACCCGCGAACACCGGCGAAGCCGGTGCCATTCACCGCGCTGCCTTCTTCGCGGGTGAACCCGCTCCCACAGGGATCGCACAAGATGCAGGTTTGCAGCGAGGCAGCAGCCCACACAACGGTGCGGCCGACTTCAGCGTCCACGCAGTTGCCGGTCGGGCAATGCAAGCGCTGCAGACAGTCCCATCACAGCTACCCCGGCACTCCCCATCAGCAAATGCTGGAACGTCTCCAGCAACCGCCCCTGTGTCACCAGGTCCACTTCTCCGGCCTTCAGGCTCCCCAGCAACGGATTACCCAGCGACTCGAACCCGCCCTGGTGCAGCAGCGCCAGCAGCAGGCTGGACATGCACGCCACTCCCATGGCCCCACCCAGCGAGCGGAACAGGTTGGTGGTGCTGGTGGCCACGCCGATGTCCTTGCTGTCCACCGCGCTTTGCGTGCCTACCAGCGAGGTCGGGAACTGCAGCCCGCAAGCGATGCCGGTCAGCAGCATGAACAGTGCACTGAGCAAGACCGACTGCGGCGGGGTCAGCGCCATGGCGAAAATGGCCAGTGGCATCAGCAGTGCGCCGGCCAGGATCTGCGGCTTGTAGCGCCCGGTCAGGCTGGTCATGCGCCCGCCGGTGAAGGCACCCATGGGCAGCCCCATCACCAGCGGCAGGAGGTGCAGGGCA
This sequence comes from Pseudomonas sp. M2(2023), assembly GCF_030263955.1. Lineage (NCBI taxonomy): Bacteria > Pseudomonadati > Pseudomonadota > Gammaproteobacteria > Pseudomonadales > Pseudomonadaceae > Pseudomonas > Pseudomonas sp. M2(2023). The sequence goes on along the minus strand of NZ_CP127114.1, from coordinate 4,523,064 downwards.
GCACTGTCGGCGCCGGCACCGGTGATGCCCTGGTAGCGCAACGGCATGAGCATGGTCAGGGAGATCGACTGGAAGCTTGCGAAGAAGATCACGCCCCAGCACAGCACCGCCACGCGATTGCCGAACAGGCCGAGCGGCAGCAGCGGCTCCGGGCAGCGGCGCTCATGGGCAATGAACAGCATCAAGCCCAGCGCGGCGCAGGCGAACAAGGCCAGCACAGCCGGGTCGACCCAGGCGTGGCCCTGGCCGACCAGGGTAATGCCCAGCAACAGGCTACCCAGGCCGAGAATCAGCAAAACGGCACCCAGGTAATCCACCTGCGCCTCGCGGCGCTGCACCGGCATGCCGCCGAGGGCGCGGCGGATCGCCCACAGTGCAACCAGCCCCAGTGGCAGGTTGATCCAGAACACCCAGCGCCATGACAGGTATTCGGTCAACCAACCGCCCAGCACCGGGCCGGCGACACTGGCCACCGCGTACATGCTGCTGAAGTATCCCTGGTAGCGGCCGCGCTCCCGTGGGGGGACGAAGTCGCCGATGATCGCCTGGCTCACCGAGACCATGCCACCGGCACCAATGCCCTGCAGTACCCGGGCCAGCACCAGCTGTTGCATGTCCTGGGCCAGGGCGCAGGCGATCGAGGCCAGGGTGAACAGGCTGATGCCGGTGAGGATCATCCGGCGCCTTCCGTACAGGTCGCCCAGCTTGCCGTAGATCGGCACGGCGACAGTCATCGCCACCATGTAGCCGGAGATGACCCAGGCCAGCAGGCCGACATCGTTGAACTGCGCCGAGATCGCCGGCAGCGAGACGGCAACGATGGTCTGGTCCAGGGCGCCGAGGAAGATCGCCAGCATCAGGGCGGTGAGCACGTTGCGCAGGGTGGTGGGGGGCAGGGCGGCGGTCACGGGGATACCTTGTATGACGGTGGCGGCCTTCTTCGCGGGTAAACCCGCTCCCACAGGTCCGGTGTCGCTCCTGAGGACGGCGCGGTCCCTGTGGGAGCGGGTTTACCCGCGAAGAGGCCAGCATGAAGTCCCCGAATTGTAACCTGAGTTAGGTAGCTTCCTATCCACTATCTGCATCCCCTATGCAAGATCGGCATTGGCGCATTCATTCAGTGCTGCATGGCTGCGTGATATCGTTGGTATGCCACAGAGGCCGAAAATCGGGGGTTTGCACCAGCTTGGTGCAACATTATGCCGCAGGTTTTTGCGCCGCTGTCTCCCACACCTTTTATTCCTCTGCCTGCATGTCGAGCATGACCGCCCAGATGGCGACGGTTGGAACAGGCCAGGTAGACCCGATTACAGGGGTCGGTAGTTACCGTTCGAATTTCAACTTATTTTGCGGAGTGATCATGCCCAAGGCTTCCCATCAAGATCTGCGTTTTGCCTTCCGCGAGCTGCTCGCTTCAGGTTCCTGTTATCACACCGCATCGGTGTTCGACCCGATGTCGGCACGCATTGCCGCAGACCTGGGCTTCGAGGTCGGCATCCTCGGTGGCTCCGTCGCTTCGCTGCAGGTACTGGCTGCACCGGACTTCGCCCTGATCACCCTCAGCGAGTTCGTCGAGCAGGCCACCCGTATTGGTCGCGTGGCACAACTGCCGGTGCTGGCTGACGCCGACCACGGCTATGGCAACGCGCTGAACGTCATGCGTACGGTCATCGAACTGGAGCGCGCCGGCGTGGCTGCCCTGACCATCGAGGACACCCTGCTACCTGCCCAGTTCGGGCGCAAGTCCACCGACCTGATCCCGGTTGAAGAGGGCGTCGGCAAGATCCGTGCGGCGCTGGAGGCACGGGTCGATTCGTCGCTGTCGATCATTGCCCGGACCAACGCTGGCGTGCTCACCACCGAAGAAATCATCGTGCGTACCCAGAGCTACCAGAAGGCCGGAGCCGATGGCATCTGCATGGTGGGGGTGAAGGACTTCGAGCAACTCGAGCAGATTGCCGAGCACCTGACGGTGCCACTGATGCTGGTGACCTACGGCAACCCGAACCTGCGTGACGACGAGCGCCTGGCACGCCTGGGCGTGCGCATCGTGGTCGATGGTCACGCGGCCTACTTTGCCGCGATCAAGGCCACCTACGATTGCCTGCGGCTGCAGCGCGGCCAGCAGAACAAGTCGGAAAACCTCAGCGCCACCGAACTCTCGCACACCTACACCCAGCCCGAGGACTACATCCGCTGGGCCAAGGAGTACATGAGCGTCGAGGAGTGACAATGCCATTCCTGTAGGAGCGGCTTTACAAGTCCTGATCCCACTCCGGTTCGTCCTTGAACCGCTGCACAAGAAAATCCAGCATGCTGCGCAAGGTCGCCGGCATGTGCTTGCGTGAGGTGTACACCGCATTCAGGTTCAGTTCGCGCGGGCTGGCTTCGGGCAGCAGGCGCACCAGTTCACCCCGGCGCAGGGCCTGCGCTGCCTGGTAGGTCGGCAGCATGGCGATACCTGCGCCGGCCAGCGCCGCCTTCTGCAGTGTCATCGCCTCGTTGGCACTGATGTTCCCCGCCACTGGCACGGCGACTTGCTGGCCGGCTACCTCGAAATGCCACAGGCTGTGGCCGAAGTAGGCATGTGTCAGGCAGTTGTGCCGGCTCAGTTCCTCGACCCGTTGCGGCGTGCCGTGCTCGCGCAGGTAGGCCGGTGCCGCACACACTGCCGAGCGGCATACGCTCAGGCGCCGGGCAATAAGGTTGGGGTCCAGGTCATTGCTGGTGCGGATGGCCAGGTCGATGCGCTCGTCTACCAGGTTGACCGTGCGATCGAGCATCTGCAGTTCCACCTTCACCCCAGGGTAGCGTCGGACGTAATCGGCCACAGCATCCACCAGTTGGGCCTGGCCGAATGAGGTGCTGACGCTGATGCGCAGCGCGCCCTTGGGCGCGTCATCCGGCTGCTGCACCGCGGCCTGCAGGTCGCCAGCCAATTCCAGCAATTGCCGGCAGCGGGGCAGGGTTTCCTGTCCGGCGGCGGTGAGGCTGAGCTTGCGTGTGGTGCGCTGCATCAGCCGTGCGCCAACCCAGTCTTCCAGCTCTGCCAGGTAGCGCGATACCACCGGCCGCGACAGTTGCAGATGATCCGCCGCCGCCGACTGGCTGCCCAGGTCGACGACGGTGACGAAAACGCGCATGGCGTTGAGACGGTCCATGATTTGCCCGGTTTCAGAAACAAACTATGTTCGAGCATCGCATTTTTTGTCACGGATTGGGCAACTAAGCTGTTGGGCATTGTTCATTTGACGGGCGTTTGCGATGTCTCTTTTCACTCCCTTGCGTGGCCTGCTGCTGGCCTGTGTGACCCTGGCCGGCCCGGCGCTGGCTGCCGACCCCTTGCGGCTGGAGGTTTACAACCCCGGGCATGAGGCGATCTTCCCGGTCAGTTCGGTGATCGTCAGCGGCGAGCACGACGCCATCCTCGTCGATGCCCAGTTCGGCAAGGCCCAGGCCGAGCAACTGGTGCAGCGCCTGCGGGCAGGCGGCAAGCAGCTGACCACTATCTACATCAGCCATGGCGACCCGGACTACTATTTCGGCCTGGATACCCTGACCCAGGCCTTCCCGGACGCCAAGGTGCTGGCGTCGGCCGCCACGGTTGCCCATATCCGCCAGACCAAGGATGCCAAGCTGGCCTACTGGGGCCCGCAGATGGGCGCGGACAAGCCGGCGCGGCTGGTGCTGCCACAGGTGCTCGAAGGCAACCGCCTGACGGTGGAAGGGCAGGACCTTGAGGTGGTCGGCCTGGACGGCCCGCAACCTGACCGCAGTTTTGTGTGGATCCCGTCGATCAAGGCGGTGGTCGGTGGCGTGGTGGTGTCGGAGAACATTCATGTATGGATGGCCGACACGCAAACGGCCAAGTCCCACGCCGACTGGCTCGGCACCCTGGCGCACATCGAAGCGCTGGCGCCGCGCACGGTCATACCCGGGCATTACCTGGGGGACAGCAGCCGCTCGCTGCAGGCCGTGCGTTTCACGGCGAACTACATTCGTGATTTCGATGCCGAGACCGCCCCGGCGAAAGACGCCGGTGCGTTGATCGCGGCGATGAAGCGACGTTACCCGAGCCTGGCCGATGAAAGCTCGCTGGAGCTGGGGGCCAAGGTCGCCAAGGGCGAGATGAAGTGGTAGTTCCGTTCAACTGATGGAGAGTATCCCATGAGCAAGATTGCAATCATCGGTGCCACCGGCCGCGCTGGCAGCCAGTTGCTGGAAGAGGCCCTGCGCCGTGGCCACAGTGTGCTGGCCATCGCCCGCGACCCGTCGCGGTTGCAGGGGCGGGAGGGGGTGACCGTCAAGGCGCTGGATGCCAAGGACAGCGCAGCCCTGCAAGCGGCGGTCGCGGGTGTGGATGCGGTGCTGAGTGCGGCGCATTTCTCGACCATCGAGCCACACGCCATCATCGAGCCAGTCAAACGGGCCGGGGTCAGGCGCCTGCTGGTGGTGGGTGGGGCCGGTAGCCTTTTGCTGCCGTCTGGGCATCGGGTGATCGACAGCCCGGACTTCCCCGAGGCATACAAGGCCGAGGCCACTGCCGGAGTGCGTTTCCTGGAAGCGTTACAACGGGAGCCGAACCTGGACTGGACCTTCCTGTCGCCGTCGGCGGAGTTCGTTGAAGGTGAGCGCAGCGGGCATTACAAGCTGGGCAAGGATCATCTGTTGATCGGCGCGGAGGGCAAGAGCTGGATCACCTTTGCCGATTACGCGATTGCCATGCTCGACGAACTGGAAAAGCCGGCGCATTCGCGGCAGCGTTTCACTGTCGGCTATTGAGTCGCCTGCTTCGCGGGCACGCCCGCTCCCACAGGTAAAGCACAGGTCTTGGAATCTGTGCTGTACCTGTGGGAGCGGGCGTGCCCGCGAAGAGGCCCTCACTGGCTGGCCTGGTGTTCCAGCCAATCCAGCAACTCCCCCAACCCCGGCGGCAAGCTCTTGGCCTGGCTCACCAGGTAATACCCCTTGCCGGTCATCACCTTCAGCGCAAACGGCATGCACAACCGCCCCCCGCGCAAGTCATCGCCGATCAGCGACCAGTCGCCGATGGCCACGCCGGTGCCCTGCGAGGCCATGGCCATCGCCATGTCCAGCGTCTCGAAATGCTGCTTCGGACCTTGAATGGCCAGCGTTGCCCCGGCTGCCTGCAGCCATAACCGCCAGTCATGCTCATTCCGCGAGGGGTGCAGCAGCATGTGTCGCGCCAGGTCCTCGACCTGCTGCAACGGCACCGGCCCCTCGCGCAGTGACGGCGCGCACACCGGCGTCAACTGCTCATCGAACAGCTTGCGCACGCGCAGCCCGTGGTTCGGCGCATCGCCATACACCACCGCCGCATCGAAACCCTCGCGGCGAAAGTCCACTCCATGTTGCACCGTGGTGGTCAGCTCCACCGGTACATCCGGGCGTAGCGCCTGCCATTCCATCAGGCGTGGCAGCAGCCAGCGCATCACGCAGGTCGGTGCCTTGAGCTGTAACGTAGCGCTGCGCCCACCCACCTCGCGCACCCCTTGTTCAATCAGCGCAAATACCTGTTGCACCCTTGGCAGCCAGTCCTGGCCTTCACGGGTCAGGCTCAACCCACGGGCCTGGCGCTGGAACAAGGCATAGCCCAGATGCTCTTCGAGGGCCGCGATCTGCCGGCTGACGGCGCCCTGGGTGATATGCAGCTGCTGCCCGGCACGGGTGAAATTGCAGTGCTGGGCGGTGACCAGGAAGGTATGCAGGGCGGGCAGGGGCGGGAGGCGTTTCATTGTGCTGAGCCATGATTGCAGAACATGGCTAGTATGTGTTTTTTTGCATTGTGGCGATAGCCGTGGCTGGGTCCAATAGGGGCATAACCCAACCAAGATTCACGGTGAAACCCAATGGCGACCTGCGGCGAAGTACTGGTAAAACTCCTTGAAGGCTATGGCGTTGACCATGTCTTCGGCATTCCTGGTGTACATACCGTGGAGCTCTACCGCGGCCTGGCGGGTTCGTCCATCCGCCATGTCACCCCGCGCCACGAGCAGGGTGCCGGGTTCATGGCCGACGGCTATGCGCGGACCCGCGGCAAACCGGGGGTGTGCTTCATCATCACCGGCCCGGGCATGACCAACATCACCACCGCCATGGGCCAGGCCTATGCCGACTCGATCCCGATGCTGGTGATTTCCAGCGTGCAATCCCGCGACCAGTTGGGCGGTGGCCGTGGCAAGCTGCATGAGTTGCCCAACCAGGCCGCGCTGGTGTCGGGTGTGGCGGCGTTTTCCCACACCCTGATGAGTGCCGATGACCTGCCGCAGGTGCTGGCTCGGGCATTCGCCGTGTTCGAAGGCGCCCGACCGCGCCCGGTGCATATCGAGATCCCGCTCGACGTGCTGGTCGAACCGGCCGATCACCTGCTGCCGGGGCGCGTGGTGCGCAGTAGCCGGGCAGGGGCAGCGCCGCAGGCCGTGGCGCAGATGGCCGAGCGCCTGGCCAATGCACGGCGGCCATTGATCCTGGCTGGGGGCGGCGCATTGGCCGCGGGCGCTGCGCTGGCGCGCCTGGCCGAACACCTGCAGGCGCCGGTGGCGCTGACTATCAATGCCAAGGGGCTGCTGCCGGCCAGCCACCCCCTGCAGATCGGCTCGACCCAGTCGCTGCCAGCCACACGGGCGCTGGTGGCCGAGGCCGATGTGGTGCTGGCGATCGGTACCGAACTGGCCGAAACCGACTATGACGTGACCTTCAAAGGTGGTTTCGAGATCCCGGGCACCCTGTTGCGCATCGACATCGACGCGGACCAGACAGTGCGCAATTACCTGCCGACGCTGTCGCTGGTGGCCGACGCCGAATTGGCTGCCGAGGCGCTGTTCGACGCTTTGCAGCCACTGCCGCAACCCGTGCGTGAAAGCACGTGGGGGGCAACCCGCGTGGCCAAGTTGCGCCAGGCACTGGCGGCGGGTTGGGACCAGCCGACCCTGAGCCAGACGCGTCTGCTGAGTGCGATTCTTGAGCGTCTGCCCAATGCCATTCTGGTGGGCGATTCGACTCAGCCGGTGTACACCGGCAACCTGACCCTGGACATGGACCAGCCACGCCGTTGGTTCAATGCCTCGACCGGCTACGGCACCTTGGGTTACGCATTGCCGGCGGCCATGGGCGCCTGGCTGGGCAGCGCGGAGCAGGTCGGTGAGCGTGCCCCTGCGGTGTGCCTGATTGGTGATGGCGGTCTGCAGTTCACCTTGCCGGAGCTGGCCAGCGCGGTGGAAGCGCAGGTGCCGTTGATCGTGCTGCTGTGGAACAACCAGGGGTACGAGGAAATAAAGAAGTACATGGTCAACCGGGCCATCGAGCCGGTCGGGGTGGATATCCATACGCCAGACTTCATCGGTGTGGCGCGGGCCTTGGGCGCGGCGGCGGAGCAGGTGGCAGATGTGGCGCAGCTGCAGGTGGCGTTGGGGCAGGCAGTGGAGCGCAAGGGGCCGACCTTGATCCAGGTTGACCAGAATCAGTGGCAGGGAGCTGTGTCGGGTTGAAGTAAATCTATTGCCAGTATCGGCCCTTTCGCGGGTGAACCCGCTCCCACAGGTACTGCACAGTTATCAATATCTGTGCAAAACCTGTGGGAGCGGGTTTACCCGCGAAGAGGCCGGCACAGGCAAAGCCAAACTCAGCCAGCAGTCGCCCGCAACCTGGCCACATCACGAATCGGCGGCGCGCCATACAGCCGGCTGTATTCACGGCTGAACTGTGACGGGCTTTCATACCCCACCCGGTAGGCCGCCACCGCTGCCTCGAGGCCGTCATTGAGCATCAATCGCCGCGCCTCCTGCAGGCGCAGTTGCTTCTGATACTGCAGCGGGCTCATCGACGTCACGGCCTTGAACCGGTGGTGCAAGGTCGAGGTGCTGAGGTTGACTTCACGCGCCAGATCCTCGATGCGCAAAGGCCGCTGGTAGTTCTGGTTGAGCCAGGTGATGGCCTGACAAACCCGGTGGGTCTGGCTGTTGGCCAAGGCAATTTCGTACAACCGATAGCCCTGCGGCCCGCGCAGCAGGCGGTACAGAATCTCCCGGCGGAACAGCGGCGCCAGCATCGCGATGTCGCGAGGGGTGTCCAGCAGGCGTATCAGCCGCAGCAAGGCGTCGAGCAACGCGGCGTCGGTTCTCTCCACATACAAGCCACGACCGGAAGGCCGGTTGGGCACCAGCATCGGCCCGCTTTCGGCGATCAGTTGGCTTATTTCGGCTGGGTCCAGGTCCATGCGCAGGCCAAGGCTCGGGTGCTCGGGGCTGGCGTCGAGCTTTACGCCGCTAAGCGGCAAGGTTACCGAGACCACCATGTAGTGCAGCGGGTCGTAGGCGTACTGCTCGTCACCCAGGAACAGGCTTTTGCTACCCTGGGCGAGGATGCACAGCGCGGGTTGCGCCAGCGTCGGTACCGAGCGCACGTTTTCGGTGTAGCGCACCAGGTACAGGTCATCAATGGCCGATGCCGGGCCATGAGGCTCCCCGGCGTGGCGGCGGATCAGCTCGGCCAGTTCCTGGCGTTGCAGTTCCAGGCTTGGGTCGATGGACGTGGCGATGGTCATGATGGCTTTCCTCTGCTGACCGACGCAGCATAGGTTTGGGCAATGGCGGGCGCTAGTCAAAAGCTGCACGCCGATTGCCTGATCCTGCCGCGCTGCAGGATCAGGCAATCGGCGTGCAGTAATGGCCTAACGTGTCGCGCGGGCGAGGCCCTAACCTTGGCAGCCTGGCTTTTTCGTCCGCCTGCTTCAAGGAGATTGTGCAATGACCCCGACACAACAGGTCACCCACCTTGCTTTCATCCGTGCCAGCAGCGGGCGCTCGGCGGAGCTGGGCGCGCGCCTGCGTGACTTGCTCGAGCCCTCGTTGCGGGCACCGGGCTGCCTGAGTTTTTCGGTGCAGCGTTCGCAGGCTGATGCCGATTTATGGTTGCTCAGTGGCAGCTGGCAGGACCAGCAGGCGATGAGTGGCTATTTTGCTTCGCCGACACTGGAAGTGTTTGGTGAGTTGGTACAGGAACAGGTGGTCAGCAGCCTGGATCTGCATACCTTTGATTGAGGTGTTGCCTGTACCGGCGATAGGGCCTGTACAGGCAAATAGGGTAAAATGCCGGCCCCCGATCAACGAAGCGGATAGCAATATGGCACGTAGGGAATTTCCGTATTTCGAAGCGGTTTCGGCGATGGTCCCGGTGGAAGGTGGCGGCTACAACGCGGCCATCGCGGTCAAGGCCCTGGGCATGGGCGGTGTGCCGCGCTTTCACAAGATTCTCGACGGCCAGGTGTTCCAGGGCGCCGTGGCCGCCGATGAAGCGGCCACGGCCGAGCTGCAACGCCTGCAGGGCGTCAGCGAAGAGGGTGAGCTGATCTGGTGATCAGGCCGGTGGGCGGGCCATCTTGAACAGGTTGCCCAGCTCGAAATAGTCTGCCGGGCCACCACCACGCAGGATCGGCTCGGCGGCAGCGGTATCGTAGATACCGTTCTTCAACAGGTGCTCGGCAATGTGCACCGCCACCACTTCACCCAGGATCAACCAGCTGGGCACCAGTTCCTGGTCGGCCCGCTTGAGCTGGACGATCTGGCTGACCTTGCACTCGAAGGCCACTGGGGTTTCGCCAACACGCGGCACATTGACGATGCTTGATGGCGTGGCGGTGAGGCCGCTCAATTCGAATTCGCTTACCTCGGCGGCAACCGGTGCGCAGCTCTGGTTCATCTGCTCGGCCAACGTGCGAGTGGCCAGGTTCCAGACGAACTCGCCGGTCTGCTCGATGTTGTTCAGGCTGTCTTTGCGCCCGACGCTGCAGAAACCGATGATTGGCGGGATGTAGTTGAAGGCGTTGAAGAAGCTGTAGGGCGCCAGGTTCAGGCGGCCTTCGCGGTCCTGTGAGGAGATCCAGCCGATAGGGCGGGGGCCGACGATGGCGTTGAACGGGTCGTGGGGCAGGCCGTGGCCTTTTGCGGGTTCGTAGTAATACATCTGTGCTGGGCTTGCTGGCCCTACCTCCTGGTGGACAAGGCGCCTAGTGTGCCAAGCCTGTGCCCGCCTGAAAATGATCAAGCCCGGCCGAAGCCGGGCTGGGTGCTCGCATCAGGGATCAGCTGATGCGGTGGGCGTTGGTGCGGTTGAAGCCGTCTTCGGCGAAGCGCTGGCCACCAGTGCGGTCGAAGCCGTCTTCGGCGAAGCGTTGACCACCAGTGCGGTCGAAGCCGTCTTCGGCGAAGCGTTGACCACCAGTGCGGTCGAAGCCGTCTTCGGCGAAGCGTTGACCACCAGTGCGGTCGAAGCCATCTTCAGCGAAGCGCTGGCCACCGGTGCGGTCGAAGCCATCTTCAGCAAAGCGCTGGCCGCCAGTACGGTCGAAACCATCTTCAGCGTAGGCAGCGGATTGGCTCTGGGTCGCTGCGAAGGTGTGGGCGTTGGTGCGGTTGAAGCCATCTTCGGCGAAAGCGCCAGCAGCGAAAACCGAGAGGGCCAGGGTAAGGATCAGTTTGTTTTTCATGGTCGTTGCTCCAGGGGTTTTTGAGGTTGTTTTGTTTCTATGGGTTTAATCCTACGCCGATTAATTTGATTAAAAAGCGCAAATAGTAGTGCTTAAAAATCGAATAGTTCGATATGTGTTGGCATGCATCTTGTGGCTCGGGCAGCGGTTCTGGCTCAGGTGTCCGCCCATGCGCCGACGTTCTGCCAGCCATTTCAGCTTGAGGCGGTGGAATTAATGGGGCGTTAAGGATGAAAAATTTGTCATTGAAGGCTGCTGAACGCATTTTTCATACATCACCAACCGATTTTTCAAATGCTGCTCAGCACCATCGCCGCACCTCAAACCGGAGCGGCACAACAATGAACAAACTTCCGCAAATCACCTTGGCCTTCTGGGTCATGAAGATCTGCGCTACCACCCTTGGCGAAACGGCGGGGGATTTGCTGTCGATGACCCTGAACATCGGCTATGCCCTCAGTTCGTTGCTGCTTGTCAGCGTGTTCCTGCTGACCTTGCTCGGCCAGCTGTACTCGCGCCGCTACCACCCGATGCTGTACTGGCTGGTGATCCTCTCCACCAGCACCGCCGGCACCACCATGTCCGACTTCATGGACCGCACCCTGGGCCTGGGCTACGCCGCGGGTTCGGCCATCCTCATCGGCATCTTGCTGCTGACCTTCCTGGTATGGCGCCTGAGCGGCAACCCGCTGGATGTCACCCGCATCAAGAACCGCACGGGGGAATTGTTCTACTGGGTGGCGATCCTGTTTTCCAACACCCTCGGCACGGCGCTGGGTGATTACCTGGCCGATGACTCGGGGCTCGGTTTTGCCGGTGGCGCACTGTTGATAGGCAGTGCCATCGCCTTGGTAGTGGTGGCCCGCTACTGGACACGCATCCCTGGCGTGGTGTTGTTCTGGGTCGCGTTCGTGCTTACCCGCCCGTTCGGCGCCACCTTGGGCGATTTCCTCACCAAGCCCCACGAGAAGGGCGGTTTGGACTTCGGCACGGTCGGCTCTTCGGCGGTGCTGGGCGGGGTGTTGCTGGTACTGGTGCTGATGGCCACCTGGTACCAGCGCCGTGAGCCGCGTCAGGCGTTGGAGATGTCCTGAGCCTGCTTTCCGATACCAGTGAGCCGATTAATTGGGCTATTCGGCTCACATTGTGAGCCGAATAGGATTTCTAATCGGCTCATCAGAAGGCTTCGGAGGTATGGCTTGTTGTTTGCGCTGTTGCTGAAACCAAGCGCCGTCCGCGCGGTGCGTCTCGCATGCGCTGGAGCCCTCAAACCGTACACCTGGATTGCATGACGCATTCGCATGTATGAAAAAAGGCGCCCCGAAAACGGGGCGCCCTTCTTCATTACCGCAAGCTCACACTCACTCAGTGGTAATCCGCGAGTGCTGCTTGGTGTCCTTCATGGTCGCGTAAACCAGCAGCGAGCAGGCGATGCAGGCGGTCACGTACCAGTAGAAGCCACTCTCCATGCCGGCGCTCTTGAACCATAGGGCCACGTACTCGGCGGTGCCGCCGAAGATCGACACGGTCAGCGCGTACGGCAGGCCCACGCCCAGGGCGCGGATTTCGGTGGGGAACAGCTCGGCTTTGACCACGGCGTTGATCGAGGTGTAGCCGCTGACGATGATCAGCGCCGCCATGATCAGGAAGAACGCGCCCCACCAGGTCTGGATGGTGTGCAGGGTGCTGAGGATCGGTACGGTGAACAGGGTGCCGAGCACGCCGAAGGCGATCAGGATCGGGCGTCGACCGATCTTGTCGGACAGGCCGCCTATCACCGGCTGCAGGCACATGAACAGGAACAGCGTGGCGGCCGAGATGGTGGTCGAGTCGCTGATGCTCATGCCAACGGTGTTGACCAGGTACTTCTGCATGTAGGTGGTGTAGGTGTAGAAGGCCAGGGTGCCGCCCATGGTCAGCCCGACCACGGTCATCAGCTCCTTGGGGTGGCGCAGCAGGGTGCGCATCAGGCTTTCCTTGGCCTTTTCCTTCTTGGTGAAGGAGGCGGTTTCTTCCATGCCGCGACGCAGGTACAGGGCCACCACGGCGCACAGCGCACCGATCACGAACGGTACGCGCCAGCCCCAGGCATACAGCTGCTCGGTGGTCAGGGTCTGTTGCAGGACGATCAGTACCGCCAGGGCGATGAGCTGGCCGGAGATCAGGGTGACGTACTGGAAGCTGGAGAAGAAGCCACGGCGGTCCTTGCTGGCCATCTCGCTGAGGTAGGTGGCCGAGGTGCCGTATTCACCACCCACCGACAGGCCCTGCATCAGGCGTGCAATGACCAGCAGGATGGGTGCGGCGACTCCGATGGTTTCGTAACCCGGGGTCAGGGCGATGACCAGCGAGCCTGCGCACATCAGCAGTACCGAGGCCATCAATGCGGCCTTGCGGCCTTTGCGGTCGGCGTACAGGCCCATCAACCAGCCACCGATCGGGCGCATGAGGAAGCCCACGGCGAAGATCGCGGCGGTATTGAGCAATTGTGCGGTGGAATCGCCAGCCGGGAAGAAGGCCTTGGCGAAGTACAGCGAGAATGCGGCGTAGACGTACCAGTCGTACCATTCGACCATGTTGCCGATGGACCCGCTGAAGATCGACTTCAGGCGGCTGGCGGTGGTTTTTTCTGTGGCAGGCGCGGTGGACGCCCCGGCTGGCAGGGAGGTGGCATTATCCATCAGGGATACCTTCTCGTTGTTTTTGTGGAGCGCGCCGTAGCGCAGCTTGCACAGGTGATTGCAGAAGGTGTGCCAAATGGGTGCATTGGGCTTCAAATGGGGGCGCTGCGCGCCCCTTCGCGGGCACACCCGCTCCCACAGGGACCGCGTGACGTCTGACTCTTCGCGTTTCCCTGTGGGAGCGGGCGTGCCCGCGAAGGGCTGCAACGCAGTCCCAAAAGAATCCTGCTAATGAGCGGTTATTTGCTTAGTGAGCGAGCACGATAGGCGGATTTCCGCTCATTCCCGCTCGATGAAGTCCTCGCGCACCAACCCATGCCGCTGCATCTTTTCGTTCAGCGTGCGCCGCGGCAGCTGCAAGGCCTCCATCACCGCCTTGATTTCGCCCCCGTGCTGGCGCAGCGCCGCGCGCAGGCATTGCGCCTCGAACGCTTCCATCTGTTCGCTCAACGACTGCCCGGCAGGCGTCACCTCGATGTTCGGCGAGCCCAGCCCCAATGCATGCCGCTCCGCCGCGTTGGCCAGCTCACGCACGTTGCCCGGCCAGTCATGCGACAGCAGCTGCGCCAGTTGCGCGCCCGACAGTGGCGGGGCTGCGCGACCAAGCTTTTCGCCGGCGGCACGGGCAAAGTGCTCGAACAGCAGTGGAATGTCCTCACGCCGTTCACGCAACGGCGCCAGGCGCAACTCGGCCACGTTCAGGCGATAGGCAAGGTCTTCGCGGAAGCGACCGGCGCGGGCTTCTTCGAGCAGGTCGGGCTTGGTCGCGGCAATGATGCGCAGGTCGACGCTGATGCTCTGGTTGGCCCCCAGGCGTTCCAGCTTCTGTTCCTGGATCACCCGCAGCAGCTTGGCCTGTTGGGCCAGTGGCATGCTTTCGATTTCGTCGAGGAACACCGTGCCACCGTTGGCGTACTCCAGCTTGCCGATGCGCTTGCCTTGGGCACCGGTAAAAGCGCCGCTTTCATGGCCGAACAGCTCGGCCTCGAACAGCGACTCGGGGATGGCTGCACAGTTGAGGGGGACGAACGGCTTGCCGGCGCGTGGGCCAAAATCGTGCAGGCAGCGGGCCACGCGCTCTTTGCCACTGCCGGTTTCGCCGCGGATCAGCACATTGACCGGCAGGCTGGCCAGGTCCAGCACTTGCCGACGCAGCTGTTGCAGGCCCTGGGACATACCCAGCAGTGTGCCTTCCAGGCGTGACTTGAGATCGGCCTGCTCGTGCAGCCGGCGGTTTTCCAAGACCAGCTGGCGCTTTTCCAGGGCCCTGCGCAGGCTGCCCAGCAGGTGCTGCGGGGTAAAAGGTTTTTCCAGGAAGTCGTAGGCCCCGCTGCGCATGGCTTCCACTGCCATGGGCACATCGCCGTGGCCGGTCAGCAGGATCACCGGCAAGTCGGGGTCGTCCGCCAGCAGGCGTTCGAGCAACTGCAGGCCATCCATGCCCGGCATGCGTACATCGCTGATGATCACCCCGGGAAAGTGCCGTGGCAGGTGTGCCAGGCATTCTTCGGCGCGGGCGAACAGTTGCACGCTGAAGCCCGACAGGCTCAGCCATTGCTCGACCGCCGTGCGGATACTGGCTTCATCATCGACGACGATCACTGAATTCAACATGCAGGCTCCAGGTCACGGGGGAGGGTAAGGCTCAGGCGCGCACCGCCAGGCAGGTTTTCGGCCTGCAGCTTGCCGCCGGCCTCGTGGACGATGCCGTAGGAAATGGCTAGCCCCAGCCCAAGGCCTTCACCCACCGGCTTTGTGGTGAAGAATGGGTCGAAGACCTTGGCCAGGTTGGCCTCGGCAATGCCGCCACCCGAATCCAGCACGCTCAGGCGCCATAGCTCGCCGTCGGGCTCGATGCGGATTTCCAGGCGTTTGTAGCGCTTGTCGGCCATGGCGTCGAGGGCATTGCGCAGCAGGTTGATCAGCACCTGCTCCAGGCGAATGGCATCGCCGCGCACCCAGGCCGGGCGCGCCAGGTACAGGGCTACCTCCACTTCTTCGCTGCGAATACGCGCCTCCAGCAGGTGCAGTGCCTGGTCGACCACGGTGGCCAGGTCGAGGCGTTCGCGCAGGCCGACCGGGCTGTTGCGGGCGAAGGTTTTCAGGTGACTGGTGAGCGCGGCCATGCGCGTGAGCATCTGCTCCAGCGGCTCCAGTGCCTGGCGTGCTTCGTCATATCGGCCATGGTCGAGCAGCAGACGCAGGGTTTCCAGCTGCATGCGCTGGGTGGTCAGCGGCTGGTTGATTTCATGGGCCATGGCCGCCGACATCTGCCCAAGCGCCGCCAGCTTGGCCGATTGCACCAGCCCCTCCTGGGCGGTGCGCAGCTCACGGGTGCGTTCCTCGACCTGGCGCTTGAGCTCCTCCCGGCTACGCTGGCGCAGGCGGGCAAGGCGCAGGCGCTGGCTGACGAACAGCGCAGCGAACACCAGGCTCAGCCATACGGCGGCGGCGCCGAGGGCGGCATTGCGACCGTCGGCGGCCACCTGCGGCTTGCGCAGCAGATGCAAGGTCCAGTTTTCACTTTCCAGCGGCAGGCTTTCCCACAGGTACTCGGCGCTACCCTCCGGGCCTTGCACGCGGCTGAGGGTGCTGTTGGCGGCAAAGCGGGTCAGCACCTGGTGCTGCAGCGGCACCAGCGGTTGCTTGTCGTACTGACGGGTTTCGGCCAGTTCGGCACGGTCGGCACCATTGAGCGGCTGCAGCTCGCGGTAGCGCCAGCCGTCCTGGTTGGCGATGAAGGTGATGCCACGGGCATCGCTGACCAGCAGGATGTCGCTGCCCTGGCGCCACTCGCGTTCCAGCTCGGGGAACTCCAGCTTCACCACCATGGCGCCGAGGAAGCGGCCATGCTCGTCGTTCACCGCGCTGGCGAGGAAGTAGCCCGGCACGCCACTGGTCACACCGACTGCGTAGAAGCGGCCACTGCCTTGGCTGCGGGTTTGCTTGAAGTAGGGGCGGAAACCGTAGTTGGAGCCCACATAGCTGCTGGGCAGCCGCCAGTTGCTGGCGGCGATGGCCAGGCCGGTGCGGTCGAGCAGTTCGAGGGTGGAGGAGTTGGCAGCGCCGTTGATGCGTTCGAGCTTGCGGTTCAGGGCGTCCTGCATCGGTTCGCTGACCGGGCCGCGCAGGGCGGCGATCAGTTCCGGGTCCAGCGCCAGCACGGCGGGCAGGGCGCGGTAGCGGTCGATCAGCGTGTGCAGGGCATTGGCGTACAGGCCCAACTGCTGGCTGGCCCGCTGGGCGTCGGCTTCCATGGCCTGGCGCTTGGCCTGGTGCATGGCCCAGCCGGCGCTGAGGGCGGTGCCCAGCACGATCAGCAGGGAGATCAGCCCCAGACGCAGGGCGCGAACGGAAAAGGGCATGGGGCGGATCCGGATGAATGGGGTATCAGGGCCGGCCTCTTCGCGGGTGAACCCGCTCCCACAGGTATCGCGCAGGCCATCTGCTTGCGGAGTACCTGTGGGAGCGGGCAAGCCCGCGAAGGGGCCGGTACAGGCAAAACCTGTCAGTTACAGCAGTTCAAAGCTCTGCTGTTGCACCGCCTGGGAATCCAGCCCGACCTGGACATTGAATTCCCCTGGCTCGGCAACCCGTTGCAGTTGGCCATTGTAGAACTTCAGGTCTTCTTCGCTGATGCGGAAGCTCAACGTGCGCGACTCGCCAGGCTTGAGCATCAGCTTCTGGAAGTTCTTCAGTTCCTTCACCGGGCGGCTCATCGATGCCGATACATCCTGCAGGTACAACTGCACCACGGTCTCGCCTGCCACCTTGCCGGTGTTCTTCACCGTCACCTTGGCTTCCAGCGTGTCGCCACGCTTGAGGTCCTTGTTCGACAGCTTCAGCCCCGACAGCTCGAAGCTGCTGTAGCTCAGGCCATAGCCGAACGGGTACAGCGGGCCATTCGGCTCCTCGAAGTACTGCGAGGTGTAGTTGCCCGGCTTGCCCGGTGTGAAGGGCCGCCCAATACGGGTGTGGTTGTAGTACATCGGGATCTGCCCGACCGAACGCGGGAAGGTGATGGCCAGCTTGCCGGACGGGTTGTAATCGCCGAACAGTACGTCGGCGATCGCGTTGCCGCCTTCGGTACCGGCGAACCAGGTTTCCAGAATGGCGTCGGCCTGCTCGCGTTCCCAGGCAATCGACAGTGGGCGGCCGTTCATCAGCACCAGCACCAGCGGCTTGCCGGTGGCCTTCAGGGCCTTGATCAGCTCCCGCTGGCTGGCCGGTATTTCCAGGGTGGTACGGCTCGACGACTCGTGGGACATGCCGCGGGATTCGCCGACCACTGCCACCACCACATCGGACTGCTTCGCCGCCTTCACCGCCTCGTCGATCAGCACCGCGGGCGGGCGCGGGTCGTCGACGATTTCCGGAGCATCGAAGTTGAGGAAGTTCAGGTAATCGAACATCGCCTTGTCGCCGGTGACATTGGAGCCTTTGGCGTAGACCAGCTTGGCCTTGCCCTCCACGGCGCGGCGCAGGCCTTCGCGCACGGTCACCGAGTGCATCGGTTTGCCGTCGGCAGCCCAGCTGCCCATCATGTCGATCGGCGCATCGGCCAGCGGGCCGACCAGGGCGATGGTGCCGGCCTTTTTCAGCGGCAGGGTCTGGTTGTGGTTTTCCAGCAGTACCAGGCTGCGGCGCGCCACGTCACGCGCGGCATCGCGGTGTAGGCGGTCGTTGCCGTAGTAGTCCTTCAGGTCGGTTTCGGCCTTGCCGATGCGCACGTACGGGTCCTCGAACAGGCCCATGTCGTACTTGGCACCCAGCACTTCGCGCACTGCCTGGTCCAGTTCGGCCTGGGTCACTTCGCCAGACTTCAGCAGGCCTGGCAGCTCTTCGCCGTACAGGGTGTCGTTCATGCTCATGTCGATGCCGGCCTTGATCGCCAGTTTGGCGGCTTCGCGCCCGTCGCGGGCGACGCCATGGCGGATCAGTTCCTGGATGGCACCGTGGTCGCTGATGGTCACGCCCTTGAAGCTCCACTCCTTGCGTAGCAGGTCGTTCATCAGCCAGGTATTGGAGGTGGCCGGCACGCCGTTGATCGAGTTCAGCGCCACCATCACCCCGCCGGCACCAGCGTCGAGCGCGGCGCGGTAGGGTGGCAGGTAGTCGTTGTACATTTTCGGCAGGCTCATATCGACCGTGTTGTAGTCGCGCCCGCCTTCCACCGCGCCATACAGGGCGAAGTGCTTGACGATGGCCATGATGCTGTCGGGGTTGGCCGGGCTGCTGCCCTGGAACGAGCGGACCATCACCTGGCCGATCTTCGAGGTCAGGTAGGTGTCTTCGCCGAAGCCCTCACTGGTGCGGCCCCAGCGCGGGTCGCGGGCGATGTCGACCATCGGTGCGAAGGTCATGTCCAGGGCGTCGGCCGCGGCTTCGATGGCGGCGGTGCGGCCGACCTTGGCGACGGCGTCCATGTCCCAGGTCGCGGCCATGCCCAGGCCGATCGGGAAAATGGTGCGTTCGCCGTGGACGGTGTCGTAGGCGAAGAACATCGGAATCTTCAGCCGGCTACGCATCGCCGCGTCCTGCATGGGGCGGTTCTCGGGGGCCGTGCGTGAGTTGAAGGTACCGCCGATGCGCCCGGCGGCAATTTCCTCGCGGATCTTATCCTTGGGCATTTCCGGCCCGATACTGATCAGGCGCAGTTGGCCGATCTTCTCGGCTTCGGTCATCTGGCTGAT
This sequence comes from Pseudomonas sp. M2(2023), assembly GCF_030263955.1. NCBI lineage: Bacteria > Pseudomonadati > Pseudomonadota > Gammaproteobacteria > Pseudomonadales > Pseudomonadaceae > Pseudomonas > Pseudomonas sp. M2(2023). The sequence continues at coordinate 4,504,186 of NZ_CP127114.1, read as the reverse complement.
CAGATGGTCGATGAACGCCTGCTTGTCCTGCAGGGGCGGGGCGGAGGGGGCGGCGAGTGCCGCCTGACTGGCAAGGCCCATGGCCAGGCCCAGCAAAGACAGTTTCATCATCAATTCCGTTGTGAGGCCTGTGCCGTATCCACGGTGATACGCGCGCGGCCGAAGTTTTCAGGCGGCTATTGTTGTACGATTCGCAGGCATTTCTTCCAGCGGCGGATTATGCCTGAATATGTCGCCTGCGGACGAAGCCCCGAATGCCGGGACAACAACTATAAGAACGCTCAAGAGACCGACGGCATGACCCCCCTCGACGAATACCATCAGCGCCAGATCGCCGAAGCCATTGCCCGTGCCGAACGGCGCACCGATGCCGAACTGGTGACGGTGCTGGCCCGCCGGGCCGACGATTATGCCTACTGGCCGTTGTTCTGGGCCGCCGTGCTGGCGCTGGCCGTGCCGGCCCTGTTGCACTGGCTGCTGGGTTGGCCCGGAGTGCGTGGCTTGCTGGTGGCCAATGTGCTGCTGTTCGTAGGCTTGTGCCTGCTGCTGCGCAGCCCGCGCCTGGCCGACTGGCTGATCCCCCGGGCCCTGCGCCGCTGGCGTGCTTCGCGCCTGGCCCGCCAGCAGTTTCGCGAACAGAACCTGCAGCGCACTGCTGGTGCCACGGGCGTACTGATCTTCGTCAGCGAGGCAGAGCGGCATGTGGAGATCCTGGTCGACCGCGGTATTGAGCGCCATCTCGATGCCACCGCCCGCGCGGCCATCGTCGCCCGCCTTGCCGAACAGGTACGCCAGGGCCGCACCTTGCAGGGGTTTGTCGAGTGCATCGAGGCATGCGGCGAACTGCTCAGCGAACATGTGCCGCCTACCCATGCACGTAACGAGTTGCCCAACCGGTTGGTGATTCTCGATTGAGCCGAACCCCGATGGCTTGACGCGCCCCCCTGTAGGAGCGGCTTTAGCCGCGAACACCGGCGCAGCCGGGGCCATGCACCGCGTTGGATTCTTCGCGGCTAAAGCCGCTCCCACAGGGTACGCGTACCGCTTGCGAATTCGGTTCCCTACGCGACAGCGCAGCCCAAAGGACTGGGCGATCTCCCACAGGAAGTTAGCCACCCTGTAGAATGCGTGCATTGCGCCATGCGCTCCCCGCTACCCGAGGCACCGTTTTTCCATGTCCGCCAGTTCTTCTGCCCCATCCGCGCCGGATGCGCGCACCCAGTTTCTCGACCTGCTGAACGCCGCCCTGCATGGCAATACCCTGGTCAAACTGGTATTGGCGCGCCATGTCGGTGCCGACCAGACCTTGCAACGGATCATTGCTAAGCCGCTGCAGGTCAAGGGCCAGCCGTGCCTGTCGCTGGTCTATCGCCACCAGACCCGTGACATCACCCGCAATCTGGCGCTGGAGCAGGCCCAGGCGCTGGTCGCCGAGCTGCTACCGGACAGCTTCCGCAACGCGCACCTGTTCGATGCCGACGGTGAAGTGCAGTTGACCTTCAGCAAGAAGGGCAAGCCCATGCTCCAGCGCCACGGCGCACAAGCGCCACGCGAAGCTGCCAGCAGCAGCGGCCATGACCGCGAGAAGAAGCGCTATCTGGAGCTTTCACGGCCGTTCCTGCGTGACCTCGGGGTTACTGACGCACAAGGCGCGCTGATACCGTCGATGTCGCGCAAGTGGAAGCAGATCAACAAGTTCATCGAAGTCTTCGACCACGCCCTGGCCAGTGCACCGGTGCCGGCGGAGCAGGCGCTACGGGTGGCCGACTTCGGCTCAGGCAAGGGCTACCTGACCTTTGCCATGCACGACTACCTGCGCAATAGCCTGGGCCGCGAAGCGCAGGTAACCGGCGTCGAGCTGCGCCAGGACATGGTCGACCTGTGCAACGCCGCCGCCTTGCGCCTGGAGCACCCGGGCCTGGAGTTCCAGTGTGGTGACGTGCGTAGCGTGGTGCCCGAGGCCATCGAAGTGATGATTGCCCTGCATGCCTGCGACATCGCCACCGACTACGCCATCCACACCGGCATTCGCTGCAACGCCGCGATCATCATGTGCTCGCCGTGTTGCCACAAGCAGATCCGCCCGCAACTGCACAGCCCGGGGTTGTTGCAACCGATGCTGCAGTACGGCCTGCACATGGGCCAGCAGGCCGAAATGCTGACCGACAGCCTGCGCGCGCTGTACCTCGAAGCCTGCGGGTACGAGACCAAGGTGTTCGAGTTCATCTCGCTGGAGCACACCAACAAGAACAAGATGATTCTTGCGGTGAAGCGGCGCCAGGCAGGGGACAACGGCGCGTTGCTGGAGAAGATCGGGCAGCTCAAGGCCTTTTACGGGGTGCAGGAGCATTGCCTGGAGACGTTGTTGCGTGCGGATGGGTTGCTCTGACGTTACGACGCCAGGCAGCTCCTGCAACTGACTGCGTTGAGCGATCAGGTGCGAGCTGGCGCCTCGATAGCCAGTTCTGCCTGTCCCAACGGATGCGTACTGGCATCAAAGAAGTGCAGCATTGTCCCCGGCATATCCCCGAACCTGTCGACAAAATGCTGCTTCTGGTTGATCACCGATGCCTCGCTCAACGGCCTTATGGCAATCGACAGATGCGTCGGTCGGGCCTGTCGGATGGCTTCGAGCAGATGCTGGTCACTGCTGTCCAGGTGCAGCCCGAACAGGCATAGCCCCTGGCTTTCCCGCGCCAGTTGCCCCAGGCACCAGCCCAGGTAGTCAGAGTTGCGGATGGCGCGCAGCTTCTCGTCGCTGCGGTCTTCGTTGACGAACAGCGGCACTTCGCCCGGGATGTTCACGGCAAAACCATCAAGCAGTTCGGCGCTGTCGGCACTGCGTTGGCGGGTGGTACCGTCGGGCAGCTTGAGCAGGTGCAGGCCGCCATGCAGGTGCAGCACCCGCGTGCCTTCGCCGTTGGTGCGGCGCACGTCGAAGAAGCCTTGCTCGTCGAACAGTTCGGCGAAACCCTGCGGGGCGTGTTGCACGGCCCACGGTAGCAGCAGGTCGTAGTTGCTGGTGTAGACGCTGCGGTAGCCGCGCAGGGCCTGGTTGAGGGTTGCCAGGGTCGTGGCCGGCATGAGTGGCCACGGCAGGTGCACCGTGCGTACGGCGTGGATCAGCGCTTCCTTGATCGAGTAGTAGCGGTTCAGCGGCGCGGTGGAGTTGATGGCCAGCGCGGCGTTGGTGCGCACGGTGGTGTTGAGGGCGCTGAGCACCGGCTCGAACAGTTCCGTACCCAGTGACTTGAACAGTGCCTGGTCGCTGACGGCCAGGCCTTTCTTGCGCCCGGCACGTTGCGTTTCCTCGAACAGCGAGAAGTAGCCGAACGGCTTCCACAGCACGCGGCTGGCGCCGTTGCCCAGCAGCAGGGCGTCGCAAGGGTGGCGGGCGGCGAGTTCCGGCCAGGGGGTGAGAGTGGCGTCTAGTGCGGGCATGCTGGGGTCCGTTGGGTGGAGCGGGAACGGGGGCGACTTTAGCATGTCATGCAAGGCGTGCGAGGGTTGGTGTCCAGGCAACTGCTTTGTGCAGGCTGCACTGGCCCTATCGCCGGCAAGCCAGCTCCCACATGTTCGTCACAGGCATTGAGAGCAGTGCAGTACCTATGGGAGCCCGCTTGCCTGCGATATGGCCAGTAGCAGCGACGCAACGCTTCAACCTTGTTCAGCCTGTTGCCCAACGCGACTCCTGTTACGCCAAACCCGATAGGCGCGAATGCCCGCCCGCACCGAGCCGAACAGCAGTTTGTCTTCCATCTCCCGGGCCATCCCCGAGCGCACCAGCATGCGCAGGAAGGTGCCGCGGGCACGGGCGATGGCGAAGAAGATGCCCTGGGCGGCCAGGGTGTCGCGCACTTCGCGCAGGGCGGCGATGCCGCTGACGTCGATGCTGGTCACCGCCTCGGCATCGAACAGCACGGCCCTGGGCCGTTCCTGGCTCTGCACCGCTTCGAGCAGGCGCATCTTGAAGTAGTCGGCGTTGAAGAACAGGATCGCGTCGTCGAAGCGGTACACCACCAGGCCTGGCACGGTGCGGGCATCCTTGTGTTTGCGGATGTCCACCTGGCCTTCGGTGCCCGGCAGCCAGCCCAGCACTGCGTCGGTGGGCTGATAGATGCTGTACAGCAGGCGCAGGATCGCCAGGGTCACGGCAAACACGATGCCGGGCAGCACGCCCAGGCTCAGCACACCGACCGTGGTCAGCAGGCAAAGCCAGAACTCGAAGCGGCTCAGGCGGCGGATATGCTTCAGCGACTTGATGTCGATCAGCCCCCAGCCTGCCATCAGCAGCACGGCACCCAGCGCGGCCTGCGGGATCCACGCCATCGGCGCGGTGAAGAACAACAGGATCAGGGCGATGACTAGTGCTGCGATGATGCCCACCAGTTGGCTCTTGCCACCGACCATGTCGTTGACCGCAGTGCGCGAGTCTGCGCCGCTGATGGCAAAGCCCTGGGAAACCCCGGCAGCCAGGTTGCTTACGCCCAGGGCGACGAATTCGTGGTTGGCGTTGATCGCGTAGCCGTGCCGGGCGGCAAAGCTGCGTGCGGTGAGCATGGCGCTGCAGAAGCTGACGGTGGCGATACCCAGGGCGTCGCGCAGCAGGCTTTTCATTTCTGCCAGGTTACTGTGTGGCCAGGCCAGCTGCGGGATGCCGGCAGGTACCGGGCCGAGAATGGCGACGCCAAAGCGGTCAAGGCCGAGCAGGCCGACCAGCAGCATGAACAGCGCCACTACAGTTAGCGCCGCAGGCAGCTTGGGGTAGCGTCGTGGCAGCCAGATCAGCAGGCCCAGTGCGGCGATGCCGATGAGCAGCGTCACCCAGTGGATTTCGCCCAGGCGCTGGAAGAAGTTGATCAGGCTGAGGATGAAACCGTCGCCCTCGATCTTGAACCCCACCACCTTGGACAACTGCCCGGCGATCAGACTCAGGCCGATACCGTTGAGATAACCGATCAGGATCGGCCGCGAGAAGAAGCTGGCGATGAACCCGGCCCGGGCTACCCCAGCCGCGATCAGCATTACCCCGACCAGCAAGGTGACGATCACCGACAGCTCGGCAATCCGGTGCGGCTCGCCCATGGCCAACGGCGCCACGGCGCCGGCGATCATCGCGCAGGTAGCGGCGTCTGGGCCGACCATCAGCTGGCGCGAGCTTCCGATCAGGGCATAGACCATCATCGGCAGCACACAGGCATACAGGCCGTACTGCGGCGGCAGGCCGACGATCTGCGCGTAGGCGATGGCAATGGGAATCTGGATCGCCGCCACCGAGAGGCCGGCCTGCAGGTCGGCGTGGAACCACTCGCGGCGGTAGTGCAGCAGGTTGGCAAGGCCCGGTAGCCAGCGGGAGAGAAACATGCGTCGTCCTTTCGAAATGCTTCACGAATCCATCCACGCATTGAAGCGGATCGGCAGGCAAATGGCCATGGGGCAGGTCAAAGGGAGGGGGGAGAAACGAAAAAAGGAGCCTGGGCTCCTTTTGACAGCGATGACGTTGCTGGAACGCCATGCGGGAATGCGATGTGGAGCGGGTAGAGGGAATCGAACCCTCAACTAAAGCTTGGGAAGCTTTCGTTTTACCACTAAACTATACCCGCGTTTGCGCAGCACTTTTTACCAGAACCCTCAACGAATTAGAAGCCCAAGTTATTAAAAAGCTTGTCGGCGCCCCATGGTTTGCGGGTTTGAGCCACAGGACGCCGAGTTGCTCAGATGGCCAATGCATGCTGCCCCTGTTTTACAGGCTGGTAACGTTGACGAGGTTCACGCACGGTTGGCTTCAGGAACCCCAGCATGACACTGCGAGTGTCCTCGCAAGCGGCCTTGTGTTCCATATCCAGGAAGTGGCCTGCATCGCGGATCACGCTGAAGTGGCTTCGGCCCACGTGCTTGCTGAACTGCCGCGCATCTTCGACCGTGGTGTACTCGTCGCGGTCACCATTGATGAAAAGTACCGGGATGTCGATATTGCGTGCACCATCCAGCGCCCGCCCCAGGTCATGTTGCAGCACCTCGTTGATGTGGAAGTGCATCTGCGCATACTCGTGGCTGTCCAGGCTGCTGACATGGCGGTAGTTGAAGCGCTTGAACAGTGACGGCAGGTGTTTGCCGATGGTGTCGTTGATCAAATTGCCGACCTGATAACGGTCGCAGGCGGCCAGGTATTGGCAACCACGGTCCAGGTAGTCGCGCATCGGTTCGTTGATCACCGGTGAGAACGAACTCACCACTGCCTTCTTCACGCCCCGCGGCTGGTGCGCCAGCGCCAGCAGCGTACTTGCGCCACCCCACGAGAACGACATCACGTGGTCTGCCTGGAAGTGCTCGATCAGCTCGAGGAGAATATGCGCTTCGGTCTCCTTGCTGATAAAGCGTTCCTGGCGATTGTGCGGCTTGGATTTGCCAGCGTATGGCTGGTCGAACAGTACAACGTTGAACTGCGGGTGCAGGTTACGTACCGTCTGGGCGAACGAGGCCGTGGTGGCAAGCGAGCCATTGATCAGGATGATCGTATTCTCGGCCGCATCCGCGCGATAGAACTCCGTGTAAACCCGATACTGACCTTGGATATCAAGTACAGCGATTTCTGGCCTCATGTCATCGACTCCTGGCGCAAAAAGGGTATTCGCGTCACCTAGGGTGCACGTTCTTTATGACAGGTAGGCATTTGCCTGAAGAGAAACCGGGGGGCCCTGTGTCGATCCTTGGCACGTGCGTCGACGGTATTGTTTTTGGCGGGCAATTCGCCGTGCCCCAAGGCATCGAGGCCCTGGGTGGCCGGCAAAAAGTGTCTTCGACTGCGGTCGTGACTTGGTAGTCACATGCAGCCTTGTTGTTATCAACCTAAAGCTTTGATTTCGCTGGATTTCATCCGTCTGTCATTTCGCGCTTACCACTAGAAGTTACCACTGCGCTAATGACTATCTGGTCACAAGTGAAACCCACGAGTCTGGAGCGTAGGCGAAGCTGGCGCGGGACGGGTGGATTTGCCGACGAACGGTTGTGATGGGGAGTGGGGCTGCGGGCGTCTGGCCGTGGGCCTACAGCGATGCAGGCCTTTATCGTTTCTGGCCGGGTTTCGTCGAGGGTCACACGGTCCAGGCATTGGGCCTTCAGCCGACAATCGGTAAAACGCTAGGGAATAACTGATGGGTATCGACTTTTCTGTGCTCTAGTGCGAGAGTAGCGTCTTGAATATTAAAAGGTAAAGGGAAAATGCCGTTAGTTACTCGCAATGTATTTATTGACACGGAATTCTTCTACAAGGCAAATCTTGATTTCAGCTCTAGAACGATTAAAGCCTTTGAGGAGCTGTGCGCCAACAATGAGCTGAACCATATCACAAGCACTATTGTGGTGAATGAAGTACGGCGAAAAATTATTGACCATATCAAAGACGCGCTTAAAGGCATCAGGAATTTTCGGCGGAAAGCTGCCGTTCTTAAAGAGTATGATGACGAGAATATAAAAAACCTTTTTACTGAAATCAATGAAGATGATTTAGAGGCGCAAGCATTAAAGGCGTTTGACGAATTTATTGATGCATCGAACGCCAATATCGTTGACATGACCGGTGTAGATGGCAATGAGATTGTTGAGATGTTCTTTAATCAAACCAGTCCATTCAGCGCCCAAAAACCTAACGAGTTCCGTGATGCATTCTCCCTTCTCGCAATACGCTCTGCCTTGAAAGGGCAGGAAAAGGTATACGTGGTTTCGGGTGACGGTGACCACAAAGCATTTTGCGAGGCTAATGAGCGATTCGTAAATATTGAAACGCTTAGTGGATTGCTTGATATTTACAACAAGCACAACGACGAGAGAACTCGGTTCGTCGAGCAATTCTTGGAGCGCAAGAGAGACGATATTATACAGCAGATAAAATTTCAGCTAGAGGATGCAGACGGCTATAACTCTTCAACATGGGAGGACGCCGAATTAGATAGTTTTGAAGTCATTAAAATTGAAGATTTTGAGCCGCAAATAATTCATTTGGACGATGAAAGTTGTCAGATCACATTCGACGTGGATGTAAAGTTCCTGGTGCATGTTAGCGGCCCAGACACTACGACCGGCCACTATGACAAGGAAGATGATATTTTATATACATTTGACTCGACCGCTCGCCAGGAAGAAGAGGAAAAGAATTTTTCTATCGAGCTGGACTTGTCTTTTGAAGCTGATGAGGGCGAGTTCATCAATGATGAGTTTGATTTGCATATAAAAGGCTTGGGGCGTGGTATTGAGTTTGGTGTTGAAGAGTTCCAATGGGAAGATCCAAGAATGTGATTAGGCCAAGCTGATTAAGTCGGACGACGCTATAACAGGTCGCGGCCGCGACGGCTCATGACGGCCCGGCGGCGATCACCGGGGGTTGGCCGGTCGGCTGAAGGGCGACGCGGCGCGTCGTACTGCTCGGCAGATGATCCGCCCCGGTAGTTGGTAATGTCGCGCTCCACCGTCTCGCGCACCACAGCAGCGTCGGCGCGCTGCTCATCGGTCAGGGGCAGCTCATCAATCCAGCGCTGGCGGGCCGCGTCCCGTGCCATATCACGCTGGAAGTCGTCTTGGTGGGGTGACGGGTTCGGCTGATCGGGTGCCACCCAGCGGCAGGCTTCCTGGGGCGACATTTCGGGTTCGACAGTCACAGGGTCGTCGCTCGCTGGCCGGTGCTCGATGGTAACAGCCTGCTTTTCTAGCTCCCGCGCACCGACCGATAAAGCAAAAGCCACCCTTTGTGCCGCTTCTAGCGGGGTCATGTAGTAATTGTTTTGGGTGTTGTGGTTGCCGCCACCGGTGTCGTCGCCTTCTTTCTGCGCAGCCGGGAACAAACGCGACAGCCCTTGCTGGATAAATTCCTTGGGGTTGGCCTGGGCGAACTTGAGCAGCCAATCGACCCCACCCATGGCCTCGTACACCGCCATGATATCCCCGGCCATCTGGCTCGTGACCAGCTGCCTTTCGCCACGGTCCAGTGATTTACCCTTCACGCGGCCACTCCCCGGCACCTTGGGCGATCCTGGCTTTCTGCCTCGGGTCGCCATGGTCAGGTCTCCAGGGTCACGACGACCGACTTCAAACTGCCGTCCTCGCCATAGGTGAAGGATGCAGCAGCCGGTGGTGCAGCTTCGGGCTGTACCTGTTCGCGCAGCCACAAGGTCAGGGTGGTGGCCAGGGCGCGGGCTTCTGCTACAACCACAGCGTCATCGCTGCTGGAGAACGTCAGGGTGGCCATGGCTTACACCGCCCCGTCGTTGCCGTACAGCTTGCGCGGCCGGTTGAAGTCAGCAGGCACCGGGGGCAGGCCGTTGTAGTTCACTTCGCTCGCCTGCTCTTCATCGACAAAGCCCACCAGCTGCCCGGCCGCGTCACGTTGCAGCAGCAAGCGCTTGCCGTTGATGACCATGGCCCTTGCCACACCGGCACCGTCGCGCTGCACGGTGCCCTGCATGGCCTTGCGCGCCCGCGTCTGCGGCACCGGTGGAATCTGCTTGAAGTCGGTGTAGGTCGGTGCTGGTGGTCGGCTGGCCTCCAGCTGGCGGCGCTGCTCAGCCAGTGCTTCACCGACGCGCCGGTCCACTTCAGCGGCGATCATCTGCTCAATGGCATTGCCGACACCGCCCGAGGCTTCTGGCACCGGTGCGGGGGCCTCTTCGCGCCGGTGTACCTGCCGGGCGATCAAGTTAAGTTTCGGACTCATAATGCGTTCACCTGCTTAATCAGATTTTTAAGCTTGGCTTGTTCGCCGCCATGCAGTGGGTAACCCATGGAACGGTTAAGTAGATCGTCCAACTTTGCCAGCAAGCGTTCGTGGCCACCGATAAGAGCCACTTTGTTGCGGGCTTCACGGGCTTCATTCAGCAAGATGTTGCCGTTTGCAGCGTGATCTTCGAACATTTTGATTAACCCTCGGACAGTACAAGTTTCAAAGTACGGGCGGATGCCTGGGCCACGGCCACGCCATTCGACGTCTCGGACACGATCCTGATAAGCTGTTGCCCGGCGAAGTTATCCATATTGTCGAAGGACATATAGCGGTTGGCACTAGTTAAAAATGTCAAATGGTCGCCAGCGGTGTTATACACCGAGGCAAAGGTAGAACCATCGACACTGCACTGGAATCCGATGCGCGCATCCGTCCAAGCGGCAGGCATTAAAATGCCCGCGACGGTAAGTCCGGTGACGTTAATTTGCTCACTTGCACCATCAGCAGCGGTGCTTAAAGTTACCGTTGCACTGGTGCGGTTCGATGCCTTTGGTCTTAGTACGTTGGCCATGATTATTTGCCCTCTTTAGCTTTATTGCGTCGTTGCTTCTTAAGCCAGCGTGCGCGTTCTTTAGCGAGCACGCTGTCGATTCGTTTGATCTTTTTAGGCTGCATATCAGCCCCCGTCTCTAAGCGTCAGCAGGTGGCGGTATCTTGCTTGTAACTGGTTGTCGGCCAGCCACGCTTTACGGTTGGTGCGCATGACAAGCTCACATTGATTAATTTCTGCCTGAATATTTCCGCCACCGCTGGGCAGGCTTCCTGCTCCAATAGCTTGTTTAAATAAAAATAACAGCACCTCCCGCGTGTTCGTGCCCCTTATCCAACCGGTGGTGTATTTATCCAAGGCCAACTGCTCGTTTAACGGCAGTGACTGGTAGTACGAATCCACGAGTTTTATATTTTGTTGGTAGCTCTGGCCCCACAGGTTTTCCAGATACGTTTGCGTGCTGGCTTTCGCGGTGTCGTTGGCTTTCACCACGGCTTCAAATTGCGCATCCGTTAAACTGTCGGTGGGGTCTTTTGATTGGGCCATCCTTGGCGGGGTGCCATGTTGGGAACCGGGGTTTTGCGCGGCCAACTTGCGGCCCATGGTCGTCACCCACCATGCGGTGTCGGTGACCAGTTTCTGGCTGAAGCCATGGTCATGGGCATAGTTGGCGAAGGCTTGAAAGATCGGGTCGTTAACGTGCTCGTATAAGTTATAGCGGTGGTGCGCCGCCTGTCTGGCGGGCGTTTTGGTGATCGAGTCCATGAACCACTTCACCGCCAGCTGGCTATGGGTGATGTTATGCCGCAACTTCATCATGTCGCCGACAAATACCCCGCCAAGCTGGGTATAGCCTTGCATCACCTGCTCCAGCGTGACACCGGGCGGCAACGGCTGGCCGAACACCTGCACCTGACCTTCACCGGGGGCATGGTAGTCGGTGGGTAACAGGTCGTTGCCGCTGTTCCAGTCCGCTGAAGGTGCCGGTGCAAGGGGCTGAAGGCCGCCCGGCGAGTACGGCGCCAAGTCACCGGGGCCGTACAGATCGAGTTCATTCGCCATCTAACTGACCTCCACCGGTGGAAGCCAATGCCCGGCGGCAGTTGCGCATTTTCTCGTAACGCTCCCGGCAGAGGTGGTGGACCCAACTCTTATCGCCCACGCGCACCAGTTCGCGGGGGTCGTCTTCCTCGCACAGGCAGAGGCGACACATGCCCTTTCCCACTTCCTGCCTGCCCTGATTCCCCGAAAGGGTATCGACTACGCGGATCAAGTGGTCGTGCCCCACCCACAGATTGGTGCCCACTTGATATAAAACTTTCTGGAAATCCGCGTCATTAATCAGCGAAGCAATGGCGGCCTTGTCGTCAATGTCGGCATCGGCCTTGTCCACCGCGCGCAGAAATTGCGGGAAAGTGAACTTGCGCGCTTCGCGCTTGGCGATAGTTAGGCAGTGGCGGTAAACATCTATTTCGAAAGAGTTCATAACAGGGACTCCCTGACGTTAGCTTCACCGGCTGATTCGCCGGTGGTTTGCGGATTCCGCGCTACCAGATTTCGAAGTTGTTTCCACGGCCGGGAACATTGCCGATGCAAACTCACGCCCGCGACAACGTTTCCATATATGTCCAATTCTGGTTTCAGCGCGTTGTATACGCCACGTTCGTCCTGGAAGCAGAAGTTGCAGCAGTCCGTTGAATGCGGGCGTCGATTTAACAGACGCGCTGCAACTTGCGGGTCATCGGGCGTTGCCAGACAAACCAGACGCCATGTCTTGGCTCTATCGGCCGATTGCCAGAGTGCCGTCTCGTAGTCCAACTCTAGAGTTTCCCGCGTACTTTCCCGCAGCAGGAAAGTGCGGATACGGTCCGCTGCCGGGGCAGCTTCACCGATGCTGTAACGGATGAACTCGATCAACTTGTCCAGTGGGCATCTTAAGGCGAAATAGTACCGTGCGACGAACTGGATATGCGCAAGTAAGATGAGTTGGGTGGCATCGTCGAGTGCAGTTCTCATTTTCGTGTCACCGCAAAGACGCATGGTCGAGCAAAGCGGCTATGGCGGCCTCTTTGTTGGGTTTGCCTCGTACGATCAAACAGCCGTCACACAGGCGCTTCACTTGGTAGCCGCCTTCGTCGTTGACAATTGGTCCTGCATAAAAGCACTCGAATCCGGGCGGCAGGCCAGCCTCACTTACCAACAGCGCTGGCAGTGGGTGATAACTCAACATGACGACATTGGCGTAGCCTCTTCCTGCATCCAGCACCAAGAGTTCAGCGTAGGCGGAGCGATCCTCCCAAATACAATGGATGTGGTCAAAACTGTGGAACTGGTCGCTATTTACGGACCATAGGGCTGACAAGACGGCCGTTTCCTTTGTGGTGCCGCGCGGCAGTATCGCGCTCCAGTCCATGTTGCAACTTTCATGGAACCGCAAGGAACTTCTCGGGAGTGCCTTTACCTTGATAGGTGGAAGTTCGGTGGCGTCAACTTTTTCGGTGCTGGGTGCAGATGGCATTTAATGATTCTCCAGATGCGTTTGGTGTGTTCGTATCTGGAGTTAACAACAACTTGCTTAGTGTTGCTGTTTGCTCTTGCAAGAGAGTCCGTTTTTTTCTTCCCATGCTCGCAATGCCTTGCGAATCAAGCGGATATCTTTCACGCGGGCGGTATCGCGGTAGTCAGCGGGGAGTCCGTAGCCGACAGGCGTTGATTCCAGCTGTGCCTGGACGAAGCTGGCACGGTCATGCCGTTCCTTCTTGTCGATCAGGGTTCTGCGCTTGATACGCAGCACCTCGGCAATGGCGTCTTGCAGGGCCTCGTCCTTCGCTTCAGCCGCGTCGATCTTGGATTGCCGCATGCGCTCGGCTTGCTGGGCTGGCTGCGCCTTGAGCCTTGCCAGTTCAGTGCGTAGAGCCTCCAGTTCGCGGCGTAGAGCCTCGACACCGGTGGCCTTCACCGGGGGTTCGCGTGCGGCCTCTAGCTCGGCAAACAAGGCATCGGCCAGATCAGCGTGCGCGGACGGGCACAGCAGGCGAATGACAGCGGGCAGCGTGCCGGTGGATGGTAGGGTAGTGTTCATAACTTGATCCCCAAAAGATCAGCGGCTTTCTCCAACGTCACCGCCTCGTCTTTTGTGGAAGGGCAAATTTGCCCTTCCACTTTCGACCCATGCTGCTTTAGATCGTGTCATAGCTTCGGTTTTTGTGGAGGCTTCAATTGAGGCCTCCACTTTCGACCCATGCTGGTTTGACCCGTGCATGAGGTTCGCCAGCTTAGACGCTGCCTTGGCGCGCTGGGCCGTATCAAGATGGCGCCTGTCAAGATTTTCTATGCGGACAAAGGTCAATCTCGTCGTTCTCATGCCTGCATTCCCTCAAAGGCGCCTCCAGCAGCCCCAGCGAGGCCACTTTTAGCGCGTTTCTCTTCTTTCCTACCCTACCCCTAGCGGGTCGGTGTCTCGCTTCATGGCGGGGCTTGTAGCGATTGAAGCGCTGGCTGCTGTCGTGGCCAGGAAACCCACTCAAAGTGGTAGATTTACCGTGGTAAGTCCTTTCCCGCGTTTCCAACTACATGATAAATAGACCTTTTTCGCTGTGGTTCTGAGTCTGTACGAGACTTGTGATTCCGCATCGTGGCCGCCTAGCCTGGCCGTGAGCTGGCGGCGGTGGCGTACCTGCCACTATTGCCCACGCCCTGTGGGCTCTATTACTGAACCAATGAGTTTTCTAATTCTATATGCCCACCATACAAATTCGTTAGAGCAAACTTTGTTTGCGCACTAAGCGAATTAGCAGCTCGGCGTAACTTTCGCCCTGGAGCAGCGCGGCCTTCACCATGGCCAATTGTTCGGGTGGCAGGAACAGCAGCAGCGATTGCCAGCCAGCAGCGCGCCGTTGCGCTCTCAGCTCGCGCATGGCCTTCGCCATCCGGGTCTTGGCCTTGGGCGCGGCGATCACCCAGCCCATACCCAACAGCCTTTCAATTTCCACCGGGTTGCCGATGGTCCTTGCCTGCGATGGATGAACCAGTAATTTGGGCTTCACAATCGTCTCCTTTACCAGTGGAAAACTAACCAAAACAGCTGCCCTTAACTAATCCCTCCCCCCCTAGGGGGGGTCGGGTTAGTTGTTTTTAGGGTTTTGACTAGCATTAGTCATCTCAACTAGCCTTTGTGAAACCCTCCTAACCCTTGCTGGGCGGGGCTTTCAGGGTTGTGGCAACTAATGGCTACTAATACGACTGATCAGAAAAACCCTCAAAAAACCATTATTTAACCCCCCCCTTTTTGACCCCCTTTAACTAATGATTTTTGACCCGTTTTTTCACTCGTCGGCATCGTCATCTTCACCGTCTGTCAGCGGCTGCAAAGCCCTGATCCGACCCCCCATTTCACTGTCTACCAGCGCCCAATCGGCCAGTGCTTTGCCCGATTTGGTCAAGCCCAGCACGTCATCCTTCACCGTCACCATCGACACCCGTGGATAGTCCGGCAAACCGCCTCTCTTTTTCAGCGTGCCGACCTGCCATGCAATGCTACCGGCTGGAATGCCTGCAAGCTTGGCTACCTCGGCCTGGGAGAACTTGGCTTTCAACCCACTGAGCACCTTGATGGCTAAACAGATCTTGGCGGCGGGCATATCCAGCTTAAGATCATCCACCAACGTGGCTTTAACTGTTGTTTCCTGCTTGCCGAGATTGTTAGTCCAGCCTTTGATTGGGGCGGTTTCGGTAATCCATATAATGGGTTCGAATTCAGCCGTCCGATGTTTCGCCTCTTTGTTACTGCCCTGATCCATGCGAATCTTGTTACCCATTTTGGAGAAGCCGAAAATGTTATCCAGATCGCCAGCGGCGACACCGGAACCGCGCCAGTTATAAATATCATCGGACCCCTTTGGGGGGTGATGCAGGGTGATAGCGCATAAACCGAACTCGGTTATGAAGTCTTCCCGCATCATCTTCATCCATTTTTTGACTTCAGTGGCTTTATCCTCACTCTCCCCGCCATAGTTGGCACTAAAAGTATCCGTGACCATTAATGCAGGCATGATTTTTTTCATTTCTAACTTCAATCTTGCGACTTCTTTCGTGTCATCGAGCACCGGGCGCCTGACGATATAAAGCCAGTCGTCGAGGTCTTCGATATTCTTGCCGTGGGTCTGGCACCAAAGTTTGATTCGCCTCCTGATACCGGCTGGATCTTCACCCGCAAGATAAAGTACGCGACTGCGCACAACTTTGCGTTTCCCGAAATCCATGCCGAAGCCTAAATGCAGCGCCATGTCCAATACACCGGATGTTTTACCCGCGTTAGGGTGGCCGATCCCGGCATTATGGTCGCCCCTGTATAGAATGCCCTCGATCAATACTTCTTGCGGTTTGCGATCCGCCATAAAGCTGGACAGCGATTCGCAGAGTGGTGCTTCGGGCGCGGTAGCCTTGACGGGATCGACCAACAATTCACCATCGCCCCACGCCGGGTAATACTTCGCGATACGGTGCCTGTCATATAAATCGGACTTTTCGTAAGCCCTTGCTATTTCGTAGCGGGCAAAGTCCATGGCCGCTACGGGGTCTTGATTCCGGTGATCGAGCAAATAATCGACGGTCGCTTCGTTGTGGCAGACACTGGCAAATTGATCGGCAAACGACATGCCGATTTCGTCGTTAAATTTGATCAGAAGTCCCTGGAAGTGTTTTGAGCGGTCGAGCTTGTCCTTGCCCACAATAGTGACCAGGGCGTGCTGCTCTTCACTAAGCCCTGTGAGTGCCGTCAGGTCATGGGGCATGCCTTCACTCGATATCAGCAGTTCGGGTGGTCCCTTGGATTCGCCTGCCAGCTTCAGGAGGGGCTTCAGCGGGGTGATATCGTCGAGCTTGGCAATGCTGGTGCAGCTGGTCAGCAGCACGCCAGTGACGATCAGGTGCCGCGCCTTACGTCCGGCAAGGAAGGTATCGACGTGGGCGCAGCCGTCCAGCGTGGCGCCGTTACGCCCCCAGTAGCGCGCGGCCTGATCCTCGGGCAGCCACAGGAAGCCATGCAGGCCGGTACGGCTACCGCTGGCTTCCCATACGGTAGGCGGTAGCTGGGCGACCAGAGGGAGTTTGGCCAACACCCCGGCGGCATCTGTGGCCGGGTCGAAGGTGATGGCGCTGCAACCGGGCTTGCCGGGCTTGTCCTGGCGGTACTTGCGATAGCCGGTCACTTCGTCCACGTCGAGGCACAGCAGACGATAACGATTGTGAACAATGCCGGTCGCCGGAAAAATAATGCCGATATTGGGCAAGCCGTACTTATCAGCCGTGGCTCGCGCTTCGTCGTAAGTCATCAAGGGGGCGTCAGTATCGCTCCAGCTATTGAACGGCTCGCCGCTGCTGTTGCAAGGGGCCTTGTTCTGGTCACTCACAACCCATATACGCTCATTGAGCAGTTCGCGGAAAACGATAGCTTGCTTGCTATTCCTTTCGGCGGTAGATTCGACAGTACGCGCAGTTACTTCAGCCCCCTTCGCCGTTGACGCGGCAGGGGGCTTTTGTTTGCCTTTCATATAGCCCCCTTAAATCAGCTCGGCTTTCGCGGCTTGGCGCTTGGCTTGGCGCCCCGAAACAGCCTTGGCGGCGTTGCCGTCGATTGTCGTCTTGACGGTGAACGAAGCGAGCAGGGCGCGTACATCGCCCACGCGCCAGCCGACCATGCGTGGCCCGATTTGCACGGGTTTCGGGAGGGTTCCAGCCCTAACGCCATCCCACAGCGAAGTGTGCGAATAGCCGGTCAACGCCAAGACCAGGGGCTCGCGGATGACGGCAGAATCGGGAAGGGAGTCGAACGGAATGGGAGTGGCCATAAAAAAGCTCCGACAGCGAAAGAATGATCCGGCCATTGGCCGTCCGTTTCGCAAATCGAAGCTTTGTCGGGTCTCCAGCTACCCCGCGCCATGACGCGCTCGTTTCCTGTTTACCTGCTACCTGTTACCTGTCATGGGCCGCATGCGTACAAAGGCTGGAGTGCACAGACGCATGCGTTTGCGGTGCCCGGTGTTGCGCATTCAACATACTACTATCGCGTACTAGGTCAACTGGTCTTGACCATCTTACCCAGGTGATCGGCCCACCACAGCATGATTTTCCGACGTTCGGGCAGGTACTTCGCTTTGTTGTAGACCTTCCTTGTCCCGCCAGTGGTATGCGCAAGCTGGGCCTCGATGGCGTCGGGGTCAAACATCCTTTCGTCACCGTTGCGCGCTTCATTGAGTGCCGTGCTGGCAATATGGCGGAAGCCATGTACCGTCTGTTTTCCGGCATAACCTAAAAGCTTTAGTGCATTGAGCAGCGTACTGTTTGTGATGCCCTGCTTACCCCCGCGACCCGGTAAAATCAGTTCGCTCTCGGGATTCATGGCTTTGAGTTCTTCCAGTATTTTTATGACCTGTGGCGCCAATGGCACTAAAAGCGCCCTTTCCATTTTCATGCGCTCGGCGGGTATCTCCCACAAGGCGTTATCCATATCGAATTCCGACCACTGCGCCTGTAACAGCTCATTGGCGCGAACGAACGTCAGCGCTATTAGTTGCAGCGCCAGCATGGTTTGGCGGTTGCCTATGGTCTCGTAGGTGGCGATCTTTTTTATCAGGGTCGGGACTTCTTTGGGTTTGACGTGCGCCTGATTTTTCGGCTTGTGCTTTTTCAATGCGCCTTCACGACCTACGGCCACATTCTGTACAAGGCGCCCGCTATTGATGGCGTAGTCGAGCACCGCGCTGATATTGGCCAAGACCCGATACGCCACCTGGGTGTACCCAGCCGCTTGGACTTTGCGCAGTGTTTCTATTACGTCGGATGCTTCGATGGCAGTGACTGGCATCTTGCCGAGGACAGGGAAGGCGTGCGCTTCCAGCCGCGCCCACATGCCTTGGGCGTACCGCTCGCCCCACTCTGGTGACTGGGCTTCAAACCATTCACGGGCGATGGCTTCGAACGAATCGGCCTTGGCTTGTTTCTCGACGGCCTTCTGCTTCTTTTTCGCCTGTGCCGGGTCGGTGCCTTTCTTAAGAAGCTCGCGATGGGCTTCGGCTGCTTTACGGGCTTGGGCCAGGGTCGTCTTGGGGTACGCCCCCAGTGCCATGCAGCGTTCTTTGCCGTCGAGGTAATAGCGCAGCCGCCACCATTTGCCGCCGTCCGCCATACACCACAGGTACAGGCCCGGCTCTATGGCGTACTTCTTGATTTTCTTACCGGGTGGGCAGGTAAAGGCCCCGATTTCCAGGTCTGTGAGCTTGGCCATGGTGGCGGTCTCCCGTGGTAGATTTGTTTTTTCTACCACGGTTTTCTGTCGGCTACCACTGAACTTAGCCGTACTACCACGTCACATAAAAAAGGCTGAAACTCGCGTATTTACTGGGTTTCAGCCTTTTCTTTCAAGCGTTTAGGAATATTTTGGTAGTCACATGCAGACTGACGATTTGGATTCAAGCAGTGGGTCGGGAATCCCGCAAGTGCCGTTCGGGGGAAAATGTGACTTTTGTCGCTGAGCGGTCGTATGACGACCCCTGATCTGTCTGGTCCGGCCTCTTCGCGGGCTCGCCCGCTTGTATGGTTAGACTTGAAGGGGTGGTGGGACTAAATGCCCGATTCTGACTGTTCACAGCAGTACAGACCGTGGGAGACATCGCCCCACCCCTTCCACCAAAGCGCCGATAAAGAATGCATCGTTTGCAAGCGACGATAGAAGCAAGCCAGCGCCTCTTGGTGAAACCCCTTCAAGCCGAAAAACCATAACGTGAGGAGCCGCCCATGGCAATGCAGGTAGGTAAGTTGATCGTGGGTGCGGATGTCGCGAAGGCTGAGCTGGTTATCCACCACGATGATCGCGACGAGATCATCAGGCTGAAAAACTCCAAACTCGAGATCAGAAGGTGGCTCAAGCAACAAACCCTCAACACCGCTATCGCTGTTGAGGCGACCAATGTCTACCACTTGGACCTGGTTGAATTGGCCCACAGCCTAGGCTTCGAGGTCTATGTCATCGATGGTTTTCAATTGAGCAACTACCGGAAAAGTGTTGGGGGACGGGTTAAAACCGACCCCTCCGATGCTCGGTTGTTGTCCCGTTTTTTAAAAAATGAAGGCGAGGACCTTCGCCCTTGGAGCCCGCCTCCCGCTGTCTACGGCAAGCTTCAGAGCCTCTTGCGACGCAGAGCCGCCTTGGTGACTGCTCGTACTGCAATGACTCAGAGCTGGGCTAACGAAAGCCTTTTGAAAGCCGCCTTCGAAACTTTTGTGAAGTCGATAGATCGGCTGGATCAGTTGATTCAAAAGAAGATTAAAGAAGTACTGCGAGACGCTGGGCTACAGGAACAAGTCGCTCGCTGCCAGGCAGTAGAGGGCATTGGTTTTCTCACCGCCGCAGCATTGGTGATGGCTTTTACAAGGGGCGAGTTCAAAAGCAGTGACTCGTACATTGCATTCCTAGGAATGGATTTACGAGTCAGTGATTCCGGGCAGAAGAATGGGCGACGTCGCCTCACCAAGCGAGGTTGTTCAGAAATTCGTCGCTTATTGCACAACGCTGCGATGGCGGCCAGCAGATCGGCAGCCTGGAAAGGGCTTTACGAACAGCATCGGAGCAGTGGTAAAGCAACAACCCAAGCTTTGGTAATCCTGGCAAGAAAGCTCGCGCGGGTGGCATTCGCCCTGATGAAAAATCAGGACGAATACGTCACTAAAGGCGCGAAACTGGCTTGCTGAAAACCATAGAATCTCCCACAGGGATCACACCAGCCCGGAGGCCTGTGGTGTACCTGTGGGAGCGGGCGTGCCCGCGAAGAGGCCGGTACAGGCTGATTAGACCGTCGCTATTTCATCCGCCGTCAGCTCACGAAACGCCCCAGGCGCTAACCCCGGGTCAAGCCGGATCGCCCCCATGCTCTCCCGATGCAACCCCACCACCTTGTTGTCGAAATGGCCGAACATGCGCTTCACCTGGTGATAGCGCCCTTCGATGATCGACAGCCGTGCCTGGCGCGGCCCGAGGATGTTCAGCTGGGCGGGCAGGGTGGTGAGGTCTTCGAAAGCGAAGTAGAAGCCCTCGAGGAACTTGGCCACATAGTGCTCGCCAATCTCGTCCTCGGTTTGCACCAGGTAGTGCTTGGGCAGCTTGGTCGCGGGCTGGGTAAGCCGGCGTGACCATTGGCCATCGTTGGTCAGGATCATCAAGCCCGTAGTGTTGAAGTCCAGCCGCCCGGCAATGTGCAGGTCCTCACGCAAACCGGCTGGCAGCAGGTCGAGCACGGTGCGGTGTTGCGGGTCCTGGGTGGCGCTGACGCAGCCTGCCGGCTTGTGCAACATCAGGTAGCGTGCCGGGCGGCCAGCCTGCAGCAGCTGGTCGTCCAGCTCCACGCGGCTGAATTCGCGCACTTCGGCCAGTGGGTCGCTGACCACTTGGCCATCCACCCGCACACGGCGTTGCGCCAGCATCAGACGGACTTGCTGGCGGTTGTGGCTGGGCAGGTTGGCGAGGAAACGGTCGAGGCGCATGGCAAACGGTCAGTCGGAAGCGGGGGAGCGAAGTTGTTCTTCGACGGCGGCGCAGCGCGGGCACAGGCAGGCTTTGTCGCGCAGCTCGGCGGGCAGGGCTTCGAGCACGGCAGGGTCGATGGTCACGCTGTAACACCAGCAGGCCTGGGTGGCTCGGCGCGGATCTGCCAAGCTGCACTGGTTGAGGGCGCCACAAGCGGGGCAGTGCTGGTTGTCGGGCATGGCTGCCATTCACCTGTATCAAATTGTTGCAGAAATGGCACTGCACCTTGGCGGCACTGTCTTATTCAGTGTCGATGATCGCATTTCGCATCGACGCTCGCCAGCGCCGCTGTTCGGGCACTCCAGCGGTCCAGGAGGCCGCCATGTCCTATCGAATCCTGTTGATCGCCCTGCTGGGGCTGATGACTTCCGCCTGCGTTCCGTACTACGAGAGCGGGGGCTATTACCGATCGGACCACTACTACTCCGACCGTTATGTGTCACCGGATTATTACCGTTATGACCGCTATTACGTAGCGCCGCAGCCCCGTTATTACTATCAGCCTGCGCCACGCTACTACTACCGCTCGGCGCCCGCGCCTCACTACCGGTCTCATCCACAGCCGGGGATGAAGCAATGGTATGGCAACCCACGCAACGACTATGGCAACCGCCAGCGGTATGACTATGGGCGCGACCGGGATCGTCATGATTATCGCGATGGCAGCCAGCGCTATCAGCAGAATGACCGTTGGCACTCCAGCGGGCGGGGGGATGGTGACCGACGCGGGGATGGGCGGCGTGGGCACGGGCAAGGGGGGAACTGGCAGCGGTAGGTGAATTGAAAACCGGGGGCGCGTTGCGCCCCTTTCGCGACGCAAGGCCGCTCCCACAGGTACGGCGCAGCATTGGAAACCATCGCTGTACCTGTGGGCGCGGCCTTGTGTCGCGATGGGCTGCAATGCAGCCCCAACTTCTCGAAGCTACCCGAGATCCGCCAGCGGATGCTGCCCCTCCCACACCTTGGCAAAATGCGCCTCCACCACCGCCGCCGGCACTTGCGCCACATCGGGCCAGTGCCAGTGCGGCTGGTTGTCCTTGTCCAGCAGGCGCGCACGCACGCCTTCGCTGAATTCCGGGTGGCGGCAGCAGTTCAGGCTCATGTTGTATTCCATCTGGAACACCTGCGCCAACGACAGGTGCCGTGCCCGGCGGATCTGTTCCCACACCAGGTGTGCGGTCAGCGGGCAACCTTCATGCAACCGTTGGCCGGCATCTGCCAGCAGCGGGTCGCCGTGATGCTTGAGCCCCTCCAGCGCACGCCAGGCGGCAGCTGCGTCGGCCACGTCGAGCAACTGATCGATCACCTGTCGCCTTGGTAGCCACTGGGCCTCGGGCAACTCGGCGCAGACGCGGTGCTGTTCGGCCTTGAGCAGGCTGTTCAGTTGCAGGGCGGTCTGTTCCTGCCAGTTCAGTTGCAGCAGTTCCTCGATCAGCGCCTCTTGCTGGTACTCGCCCAGAAATCGGTCTGCCAGGCCCAGGTCCAAGGCGTCGTGGGCATTGATCGGCGCACCCGTCAGGCCGAGGAACAACCCCAGCTTGCCCGGCAGGCGGGTAAGGAACCAGCTGGCACCCACATCCGGATACAGGCCGATGCTGATTTCCGGCATGGCCAGCCGACTGCTGGGGGTGACAATACGCACATTGGCGCCCTGCAGCAGGCCCATGCCGCCGCCCAGCACATGCCCGTGCCCCCAGCACAGCAGCGGCTTGGGATAGGTGTGCAGGGCAAAGTCCAGGCGATATTCGGCGGCGAAGAAGGTGGCGGCCAGCGGGGGCACGCTACCAGGGTGGTCGCGGCAGGCTTGTACCAGCGCACGCACATCACCGCCGGCACAGAAGGCCTTGGCACCGTTGCCGCGCAGCAGCACGCAGACGATTCCCGGGTCGCGGGCCCAGGCGTGCAACTGTTCGCCCAATACTTCGATCATCGGCAGGCTCAGCGCATTGAGCGCCTTGGGCGCATCCAGGGTGGCGATGCCGATGCGGGCGCCATCGGCGCCGGTGAGTACCTCGCAATGAATGGCCATGGACTACCTCGCGCAAGTCATCGCCCAAGTATGGCTTGCCTGGCCGAACATGCCGGTCGTCGGTCGGATCGTTTGACAAGCGGGAAGGGCTTACCTAGTGTCGCGCCATTGTTTATGGAAGGCCCCATGACTGACGACGATCGCATCAAACTCGAACCCAGCTGGAAGGCCGCCTTGCGCGCGGAATTCGACCAGCCCTACATGCATCAGTTGCGCGAGTTCCTGCGCAGCGAGTACGCCGCCGGCAAAGAGATCTACCCGCCAGGGCCGTTGATCTTCAACGCGCTCAACTCGACGCCGCTGGACCAGGTGAAGGTGGTCATCCTTGGCCAGGACCCTTACCACGGGCCGGGCCAGGCGCATGGCCTGTGCTTCTCGGTGCAGCCGGGCGTGGCCACGCCACCTTCGCTGGTCAACATCTACAAGGAGCTGCAGCGCGACCTGAACATCCCGATTGCCAGTCATGGCTACCTGCAGAGCTGGGCCGAGCAGGGGGTGCTGTTGCTCAACACGACCATGACCGTGGAGCGCGCCAATGCCGCGTCGCATGCCAAGAAGGGCTGGGAGTTCTTTACCGACCGGGTCATCCAGGTGGTTAGCGAGCAGTGCCCGAACGTGGTGTTCCTGCTGTGGGGCTCGCATGCGCAAAGCAAGCAGAAGCTGATAGACGGGACCAAGCACCTGGTGCTGAAATCGGTGCATCCATCACCATTGTCGGCTTACCGTGGGTTCCTGGGGTGCGGGCATTTCAGCCGGGCCAACAGTTTCCTCGAGCAGCGCGGGCTGGCGCCGATCAACTGGGCATTGCCACCCTTGTAAAGGCCTGAAATGTCGCGTTGCCTTCTTCGCGGGTGAACCCGCTCCCACAGGTACTGCACTCCCCTCAGGGCTTGTGTGGTCCCTGTGGGAGCGGGTTTACCCGCGAAGAGGCCGTCACAGTCATTCCGGGGTTGCGTTCCACACCCGGAACAACGGCTCTGCCAGAAACAGCACAAACAACAAGCGCATCACCTGCAGCGCCGTCACCAGCGGCACCGACAGCTGCAGGGTCTCCGCCGTCAGGCTCATCTCGGCAATTCCGCCCGGCATCATCCCCAATGTCAGCGAACGCAGATCCAGCGCGGTCATCATGCTCAGCACCCATGCGGCACTGCCGGCAATCGCCATGCACAACGCCGTGGCCACCAGGGTGCGGCCCAGGAACGACGGTGCGCGGCGGAAGAACGCGCGGTTGAAGTGGCAGGCCAGGCCGCTGCCGATCAACCACTGGCCGATCTGGCTGGCGCCATTGGGCAGGGTTATCTGCAGGTCGCCCGCCAGGCTCACGGTGGCTGCGACCAATAAGGGCCCGAACAACCACGGGTTGGGCTGGCGCAAGCGCTGCCACAGCAGGGCGACGGCAACGCCCAGCGGTGCAATCAGCGCCAGCCAGCCCCAGCTCACACTGCCGGTGTGATTCAGCGGTACCCCGTCACCCAGCAGGAACTTGAACAGCGCTGGCACGCACAGTACCACCGCCAGTACGCGCAGGCTTTGCGCCGCCGCCACCTGGCTGAGCACTGCGCCATTGCGGGCGCCAAGGTTGACCATCTCCCCCGAACCGCCCGGCATGCTGGCGAAGAACGCCGTGGCACGGTCTTCACCGGTGCGCCGCAGCAGCCATACGCTGATCACGCTGGACAAGGTGGTGAACAGCGCGCCGAAGAAGATCAGTGCGAAATGGCTGGCCACCTGCTCGATCACCGCCGGGGTGAAGTGCAGGCCAATGCCGATGCCGATGATGCATTGCCCGCATTTGCGGCCATTGGGGATTTCCGGGAGCTGCCAGGGTGTCAGGCAGCGCACCAGGATGATCGCCAGCAACGAGCCGACCATCCACGGCAAAGGCCAGCCGACCTTGCTGGCGGCAAAACCGCCAGCAAGGCCGACCAGCCCGGTCGCGACAAACAACGGCAACGAGCGATCAGGCATCGGCCATCGCCCGGCGCTGCTGGCTGCGTTTGCGCCAGATGCGCAGCAGCGGCAGGGTCAGCATGCAAATGGTCAGTACCCATACCGACATGCTGATCGGGCTCGACCAGAGGATGCCCAGTTCGCCGTTGGAGATCGACAGCGCCCGACGCAGGTTCTGTTCCATCAGCCCGCCGAGGATGAAGCCGAGCAGGATCGGCGACAGCGGGAAGTCCAGCTTGCGCAGGATATAGCCCATGATGCCGATGCCGACCATCAGGAACAGGTCGAAGGTGGTGGCATGCACGGCGTACACCCCGATCCCCGTGATGATGGCGATCACCGGCACCAGCGCCCAGTTCGGCACGGCGAGGATGCGGGTGAAGATGCGGATCATCGGAATGTTGAGGATCACCAGCATGATGTTGGCAATGAACAGCGAGGCGATCAGGCCCCAGACGATGTCTGGCTGCTGTTCGAACAGCAGTGGGCCGGGGGTGATGTTGTACAAGGTCAGTGCGCCGATCATTACCGCGGTGGTGCCCGAGCCGGGTACGCCCAGGGTCAGCATCGGTACCAGGGCGCCACAGCAGGAGGCGCCGATGGCGGTTTCCGGGGCGGCCAGGCCGCGGGCGTCGCCCTTGCCGAACTTGCCGCTTTCGCCGGCCAGACGTTTTTCGGTCATGTAGGCCACGGCACTGGCCAGGGTCGCACCGGCTCCGGGCAGCACACCCATGATGAAGCCCAGCAGGCCGCAGCGGATGTTGACAACGAACACCGAGGCCGCTTCCTTGAAGTTGAACAGCATGCGCCCGGTGGCCTTGACTGCCTGGTGGCCATGGTGGGTCTTTTCCAGCAGCAGGAGGATTTCGCTGATGGAGAACAGGCCCAGCACCAGCACCACGAACTGGATGCCGTCGGCCAGATGCACGCTGTCGCCGGTGAAGCGGTACACGCCACTGTTGGCATCGATGCCGACTGCCGACAGGAACAGGCCGATCAATGCGGCAATGAAGGTTTTCAGCGGCTTGTCGCCGGCCATGCCGCCGAGGGCGACGATGGCGAACACCATCAGCACGAAGTACTCCGCCGGGCCGAAGGCGATTGCCCATTTCGCCAGCAGCGGTGCGAACAGCACCATGCCGCAGGTGGCGATCAGCGCACCGATGAACGAACTCCAGGCCGACAGCGACAGCGCTACGCCAGCCAGACCATTGCGGGCCATCGGGTAGCCATCGAGAGTGGTCATCACGGTCGAGGCTTCGCCGGGGATGTTCAGCAGGATCGAACTGATGCGTCCGCCGTACTCGCAGCCCAGGTACACCGCTGCCAGCAGGATCAGCGCCGATTCCGGCGGCAGGCCGAGGGCGAAGGCGATGGGGATCAGCAAGGCCACGCCGTTGATCGGGCCCAGGCCCGGCAGCAGGCCGACCACGGTACCGATCAGCGTGCCGGTGAGGGCGGTGACCAGGTTGTAGGGGGACAGGGCGACGCCGAAGCCCTGGCCCAGGTAGCTCAAGGTATCCATGTGTCAGTTCTCCAGTACGCTCAGCAGGCCAAGGGGCAGGGGCACGTCCATCACGCGGTCGAACAGCCAGTAGAGAAACAGGCTCATGCCCGCCACCACGATGGCGCTGTGCAGCCAGCGGCCGCCGTACAGGCGGGCCATGGGCACGCCGACCAGGATGGCGCTGAGGATGAAGCCCAGGGCTTCGAAGGTGCTGGCGAACACGATCAGCAGGCCGACGCAGGCGGCGATCTTGGTCAGCGTCTCGCGGTCCAGTTCCGGTTCGTCGTCCTTGCGCACGATGGGGGTGGGGCGGAACACCAGGTACAGCAGGCCCAGGCCGAGCAGGCCGAGCGTCAACAGCGGGTAGGCGCGCGGGCCCACCGGTTCATAGGAAAACGCCGCCTGGTAAGGCCAGGCCATCACGGCCAGGGCGGCGCACACCGCCAGCAGGGCCAGGGCGAAGATGCGTTGCAGGATCATGAAGGAATCCTCGTTGGGATCACGCAAGCGAGATGCAAATCCTGTGGGAGCGGCCTTGCGTCGCGATCGGGCGCGAAGCGGCCGCAAAACCTGCCACTGCGATCTGTCTGAAGCATCGCATCGGCTGAGACAGGGGCCGCTGTGCGGCCTATCGCGACACAAGGCCGCTCCCACAGGGATTGTGGTAACTCCGGCCAGTGTTACTGGATCAGGCCAAACTCCCTGGCCAGTGTCTTGTAGTCAGCCACTTGCTTCTTCACATAGCCGTCCAGCTCTGCACCGGTCATGGCGAACGGGAACAGTTCGCGCTGGTCACGCAACTTGGCGAAGTCTTCCGAAGCCAGCATCTTGTCGAATGACTGCTTCCACCAGGCGTATTCCTCGTCGCTCACCTTTGGCCCCAGGTAGAAGCCGCGTACCACTGGCCAGACGATGTCGTAACCCTGTTCCTTGGCGGTGGGGATGTCTTTCATCTCGGGCTCGTCCAGGCGCTTTTCCGAGAACACTGCGAGGATGCGCATGTTGCCGCTCTGAATGTGCGGCATGGAGTCGGAGATGTCGGTCGAGCCTACCTGGATATGCCCGCCCAGCAACGCCGTGGCGATCTCGCCGCCACCTTCCAGCGCGACGTAGCGCAGGTCACGCGGGTTGATGCCGGCGGCCTTGGCAATCAGGGCGGTCTGCATCCAGTCCTGGCTGCCGACGGTACCGCCGGAGCCGATCACCACCTTGCTCGGGTCTTTCTTCAACGCTGCGACCAGGTCGTCGAGGGTCTTGTAGGGCGAGTCGCTTTTCACTGCGATGGCGCCATAGCTGGTGCCGACGGCGGCCAGCCATTTCACCGCGTTCTCGTCGAAGCGGCCGAACTTGCCCTGGGCCAGGTTCAGCAGCGAGCCGCTGGACCAGGCCACCAGGGTGCCGGCATCGGCCGGGCGCTGGGCGACCACGGCGTTGTAGGCCACCGCACCAACACCGCCGGGCATGTAGGTGACGCGCATCGGCTTGGTGAGGATTTTTTCCTGCACCAGGGCGCTCTGCACCAGTTTGCAGGTCAGGTCGAAGCCGCCGCCGGGCGAGGCGGGGGCAATGCATTCGGGGCGTTTCGGTTCGGCAGCGAGGGCGTTGCCGGCCAACAGCAGGCAGCCGGTAGCGAGGACGAGGCGGCGCAGTGAGTAGGTCATCGTCTTTCTCCGTGAGCGTTGTTGTTATCAAGTTATCGCTATGGGGTTACCACAGCGCCACGCTGTAGCTCACCAGCAGCCGCACCTCGTCCGCGTCGCGGGCGAAGTTGGAGCGGAAGGTGGCGTTGCGCAGGCGCACGGCGACGTTCTTCAACGGGCCGCTTTGTACCACGTACTTCATTTCGGTATCGCGTTCCCACTCCTTGCCCTCGCCACCGGCGGCGCGGCTGACGTTGTCGCCGCTGATGTAGCGGGTCATGAAGGTCAGGCCGGGCACGCCGAGCGCGGCGAAGTTGTAGTCGTAGCGCGCCTGCCAGGAGCGCTCGTCGGCGCCTGCGAAGTCGTTGATCTGGACGAAGTTGACCAGGTACGGGTCGGCACCATCGACGTACGGGAAGGCGCTGTCGCCTGACAATTGCTGCCAGGCGGCGCTGACCTTGTGCCCGCCCAGGGCGTAGCTGAGCATGCCATTGACGGTGGTGTTGTCGATGTTGCCGGCCTTGGCGGCGCCGGCGTCGTCACTCACGGCCAGGCGCAGGTCGGCGCCCAAGGTGCCGGGGCCCCATGGCTGGGTGGCGACCATGCCGATGAAGTGCTGGCGGTAGATATCGTCGAGCTGGGCAAAGTGGTAGCTGCCGGTGATGCGATCGGTGAACTGGTAGTCGAGGCCGGCCAGGTCCAGGTTGTCGGCGCTGAACGAGCCACCGAAGCGGCCGTTCTTGTTGTTCAGGGCCAGGTCTTCCCAGTTGGTGTCGTTGCGGTCCTTGGCCTTGTCCAGTCGGCCTCCGGTGAAGGTCAGGCCCTTGACCTCCTTCGAAGTCAGCAGGCCGCCTTCGAAGGTTTGCGGCAGGATGCGCCCATCGTTGGGCTGCAGGGTCGGCAGTTCGGGGATCAGCGTGCCGATCTTCAGTTCAGTCTGCGACACCTTCACCTTGCCGGTCAGGCCGAGCTTGGAGTACTCGTCGGCGGCCTTGCCGTCATCGTGGGTCGGCAGCAGGCCGGTGTCGGTGCGGTCGGGGCTGGAGTCGAGCTTGATGCCGAGCATGCCCAGCGCATCCAGGCCGAAACCCACGGTGCCATCGGTGTAGCCAGACTCGAAGTTGAGCATGAAGCCCTGGGCCCACTCGTCGCGCTTGGATTGCTGCGCACTGGTGCCGTCGCGGAAGTCACGGTTGAAGTACATGTTGCGGGTTTCGAAGGTGGCCGTGCTGTCTTCGAAGAAGGCGGCCTGACTCATCGGCGCGACACCGGCAAGCGCAAGGGCGCTGACGATGGCGGAGGGGCGTGCGGCAAAGGAACGGGTAGGCGCGAACGCCTGCGGCTGCGATGACAGCATCACTGATGGCTCCGTTTATTGTTCTTATTCGTTGCACCTTGCTGGTGCTTTTTTTCGGCGCGTAGGGCGACCGTGGTGCGATGCTAGGTAACCAACCTTTCGCTAACCTTTCAGCGTGAAAGGTTTGTCGACAGGGCTTCACAGGCCTGCCGACAGCGGTACACTCCGCGCCACCGTCCCACCCGAGCAGGGAGAATCCGATGCGTGTGCTGCTGGTCGAAGACCACCTGCAACTGGCTGAAAGCGTGGCCCAGGCCTTGAAAAGCCATGGCCTGACCGTGGATGTGTTGCATGACGGCGTGGCCGCCGACCTGGCCCTGGCCAGCGAGGAGTACGCCGTGGCCGTGCTGGATGTCGGCTTGCCGCGCATGGACGGCTTCGAGGTGCTGGCGCGCCTGCGCGGCCGTGGCAAGACCCTGCCGGTGCTGATGCTGACCGCGCGCAGCGACGTCAAGGACCGGGTTCATGGGCTGAACCTGGGCGCTGACGACTACCTGGCCAAGCCGTTCGAGCTGACCGAGCTGGAAGCACGGGTCAAGGCCCTGTTGCGGCGCAGCGTGCTCGGTGGCGAGCGCCAGCAACGCTGCGGGCCGTTGGTATACGACCTGGATACCCGGCGCTTCACCTTGGGTGGCGACAACCTGACACTGACTTCTCGCGAACAAAGCGTACTGGAAGCGCTGATCGCCCGCCCGGGCCGGGTGATGAGCAAGGAGCAACTGGCCGCCCAGGTGTTCGGCCTGGACGAAGAAGCCAGCCCCGATGCCATCGAAATCTACATCCACCGCCTGCGCAAGAAGCTCGACGGCCACCCGGTGGCGATTGTCACCTTCCGTGGCCTGGGCTACCTGCTCGAGCACCGCGATGCGTGACAACGGCAGCCTGCGTGGGCGCTTGCTCGGCAACCTGGCCTTGCTGCTGGTGGTGCTGATGCTGGCCAGCGGCCTGAGCGCCTACTGGAACGGCCGCGAGGCCGCCGATACTGCCTACGACCGGACCCTGCTGGCCTCGGCAAGGACGATTGCCGCAGGCCTGTCCCAGCGTGACGGTTCGCTGAGCGCGGATGTGCCCTACGTGGCCCTGGACACCTTCGCCTACGACAGTGCCGGGCGCATCTACTACCAGGTGCTGGACATCCAGCAGCGGCTGATTTCCGGCTACGAGAACCTGCCAGCGCCGCCGCCGGGCACGCCGCGTACCGACGACTATCCGGCGCTGGCGCGGTTCTACAATGCCACCTACCTGGGCCAGGACGTGCGCGTGGTCAGCCTGCTGAAGCCGGTGAGCGAGCCGAACATGAACGGCATGGCGGAAATCCGTGTGGCCGAGACCGAGGAAGCGCGGGTGCGCATGGCCCGTGGCCTGATGGCCGATACCCTGCTGCGCCTGGGGATGCTGGCGCTGGGCGCGCTGGTGATGGTGTGGTTTGCCGTGAGTGCCGCGTTGCGGCCGCTGGAGCGCCTGCGCACGGCGGTGGAAGAGCGCCAGCCGGACGACCTGCGGGCCTTGCCGGTGGTGCAGGTGCAGCGGGAGCTGGGCCCGCTGGTGCGGGCTTTGAACCATTTCACCGAGCGTTTGCGCGGCCAGTTCGAGCGCCAGGCGCAGTTCATCGCCGACGCCGCCCACGAATTGCGCACGCCGCTGGCCGCGCTGAAGGCGCGGGTCGAACTGGGCCTGCGTTCGGGCGAGCCACAGGAGTGGCGACAGACACTGGAGTCCGCGGCCCAGGGCACCGACCGGCTGACCCATCTGGCCAACCAGCTGCTGTCGCTGGCGCGGGTCGAGAACGGTGCGCGCGCGATTGCCGAAGGCGGCGCGCAGCGCCTGGACCTGAGTCAGTTGGCTCGTGAGCTGGGCATGGCCATGGCACCGCTGGCGCACAAACGCGGGGTGGCGCTGGCCCTGGAGGCCGAGGCGCCGGTGTGGCTGAAGGGGGAGCCGACGCTGCTCAACGAGCTGTTGAGCAACCTGGTGGACAATGCCTTGGCGCATACGCCGGCTGGCGGCAACGTGATCTTGCGAGTGCTGGCGCCGGCGGTACTGGAGGTGGAGGATGACGGACCGGGGATTCCCGAGGCCGAGCGTGAGCGGGTATTCGAGCGCTTCTACCGGCGCAGTGCGCAGGGCAGTGGGCTTGGATTGGCGATTGTCGGCGAGATCTGCCGGGCGCACCTGGCACAGGTGAGCCTGCATGACGGTGCGAAGGGCGGGTTGCGGGTGCGGGTGAGTTTTATCGCGGATTGATGTGTTGCCTGTACCGGCCCTTTCGCGGGTGAACCCGCTCCTACAGGTACAGCGCAGCCTTCAGCAGCGGCGCGGTCCCTGTAGGAGCGGGTTTACCCGCGAAGAGGGCGCTGCCGGTCAGCGCAACATGCTCCGCGCCTCGATCAGTTCACCCACTTCAAGCTCGGTGCCGTACGGCAGGCCCAGATGGCGGTATGCCGGCAGTGCCGCCAGCGGTCGGTGGCGGCCTCGCTGGCTGATGCAGCGGGCGATCTGCACGATGTCGATGTAGTCGATGTTGTCGGTCTGCCGGTCCAGGTCCTGCACCTGGCTCGGCAGGTTGACCAGTTGCTCCGGAAACTCCCAGGCCTTGAGGATCTTGTCGCCCAGCACTGGCTGGATCTGCTCGATCACATAATGCAGGCACACTGGGTCCGACAGCAGTTCGTTGTGCTCTTCGGCGTAGATCAGTACCGGCAGCGCGCCAATCTGGTTGACCAGCCCGCCGAGGGTGGCCTGGTCGGGTTTGAGTTGTGTAAAGCGCCGGCAGATTTCGTAGCTGATGCCCGCCACATCCAGGCTGTTGGCCCAGATATCGCGTAACTTCTGCTCCACAGCCGGCGCCCGTGCGTGGAAAATCTGCTCGATCACCAGGCCAATGGCCAGGTTGCAGCTGTAGTTGATGCCCAGCCGCGTGATGGCGGTGTGCAGGTCGGTGACCTCGACCGCCGCGCGCAGCAGTGGGCTGTTGACGACTTTGATCAGGCGCGCTGAAAGGGCCGCATCGCGACCGATCACCTTGCTCAGGGCCGCTACGCTGATCTCGCTGTCTTCCGCCGCCTCGCGGATGCTCAAGGCAACCTCGGGCAGGGTCGGCAGGACCAGGTCATCCTTTTCGATGGCATCGAGCAACTGTGCTTGAACCATCTCGGCCAGCTTGTTCATGGGCGTGTCTACCGCAGTGGTGGTGCGGCCCCGCCATGTAGGCGGGGCAGGCTGGTCAGCGCTGGATTTCCCGGTCGCGGTCCAGTTCGTAGGGCAGGGTCAACACCTGCAGGCGTGGGCCTTCGAGGCTGCCCAGGTGCAGGTTGTCGTCTTCCACCGCTTCGGCGCTGAGCACCGCGAGCAGTTCGCAGCCTGTGCCGTTGCTGGCAGCAATGACCACTTCACCGACCGACGAACCATGGGTGGGCGAGAAGATCTCGACGCCCGGGGCCGGAATGGCCTGCTGGTCCAGTGCCAGGCGGTACTGGCGGCGCTTGAGCTTGCCCAGGTACTGCATGCGGGCAACGATTTCCTGACCGGTGTAGCAGCCTTTCTTGAAGCTGACGCCGTCGACGGCCTGCAGGTTGATCATCTGCGGGATGAACAGCTCGCGGGTCGGCCCCATGACCTGGCCGATACCGGCGCGAATCTGCCCCAGCAGCCAGTTATCCAGGCTGCCTTCGGGCAGCGCGGTGGCCAGCGCCTGGCGAACGCGGTCGGCGTTGTCTGCCGGTACCCACAGTTCAACGCGGTCGGCGGACACGGCGATGGCGATCAACCCGTCGTGGCGCACGGTGCTACCGGCTGCCGCAGGCACATCGAGCCCCAGGGCCTGCAGCGCCGCATCGCCGCCTTGCAGGCCGAAGCGTGCCCAGGCAGCGCTTTCATCGGTCAGCGTGGCCTTGGAGAACACGGCGTACTTCTTGAGGTCGGCCAGCTGGGCGTCGAGCAGCTCGCTGGCCATGGCCAGCAGGTAGCCGTTGCCTTCGGGCAGGATGCGGAAACTCGACTGCATGCGCCCCTTGACCATGCAGCGGGCGCCGAGGCTGGCGTGTTCCGGGCTGAGGTAGTTGATGTTGCAGGTCAGCTGGCCTTGCAGGAACTTGCCTGCATCGGAGCCGCGGACGGCGAGGATGCCCTCGTGGGACAGGGGGCAGAAGAAAGCGGAATCGGCCATGGGTCATCGCGGTGGCTAAAGACTGGCGGCCATCATAGAACGCCGGTAACAAAATAGGTAGTTGACTAGACCAACGCCCGGTGTCGCTTCGCTCGCCTGGCTGTATACTGGCGGGCCATTCGAGGAGGGCCCCATGGTCGAACAAACTGAACTCAACCGGCTTTTCTGGCACAGCCGCCGCGGCATGCTGGAACTGGACGTACTGCTGGTGCCTTTCACCCAGGAAGTCTACCCCACGCTCAACGAAACCGACCGCGAACTCTACGTGCGTCTGTTGAGCTGCGAGGATCAGGACATGTTCGGCTGGTTCATGGAGCGTACCGAGTCCGAAGACCCGGAGCTGCAGCGCATGGTCCGCATCATCCTGGACCGTGTCCAGCCCAAGTGAGTGCTTCGAGTGCCGCTGGCAAGGCTCGCGCCTGCTGCTGGCGGTCTACCTGGGTTGCCAGGTACTGGCGTGGTTCGCCGTATGGGCGAGCCCGCTGCCCGGGTGGTCGGCCCTTGCAGTTGTCGCCGCCTGTATTGCCCACGCTGGCTGGGCCATTCCCCGACGTATTCTGCTGACGCATGAGCATGCCGTTGTCGGCCTGCGCCGTGATGTGCGCGGCTGGCAGGTGTTCAGCCGTGCCCGTGGCTGGCAGCCGGTGCGCTTGTGCCGGGACAGCGTGGCGTTGCCGGCGCTGGTGGTGTTGCGCTTTGTGCGGGCGGGGCGTTGGTTGGGGGAGAGCCAATGCGTGCCACGGGATGCGCTGGGGGCTGATGAGCACAGGCGCTTGCGGGTGCGGTTGAAATTCAGCCGGCGCAGGTGGGCAGGGGTGGGCCGGGCATAAAGCCCTACCGAATTGACTTCTTCGCGGGCTGGCCCGCTCCCACAGGTACTGCGCAAGGCTGCAAGGCAGTGGGAATCCTGTGGGAGCGGGCGGGCCCGCGAAGGCCGCGACGCCGATTTCAGATCGGGCTGAGAATGGTGTCCTTGGCCTCGTCCAGCATCCCCGGGTAATCCAGGGTGTAATGCAGTCCGCGGCTTTCCTTGCGCTGCATGGCCGACAGGATCATCAACTCGGCCACCTGCGCCAGGTTGCGCAATTCGATCAGGTCGCGGCTGACTTTGTAGTTGCTGTAGAACTCGTCGATTTCGTCCAGCAGCAGGCGAATGCGGTGCTGCGCTCGCTGAAGGCGCTTGCTGGTTCGCACGATGCCGACGTAGTCCCACATGAAGCGCCGCAGTTCGTCCCAGTTGTGCGCAATGATCACGTCCTCGTCCGAGTCGGTGACCTGGCTGGCGTCCCAGCCGGGCAGGGCCTTGGGCATGGTCACCTCATCCAGGTGCGCCTGGATGTCGGCGGCGGCGGCACGGCCATAGACGAAACATTCCAGCAGCGAGTTGCTAGCCATGCGGTTGGCGCCGTGCAGGCCGGTGAAGCTGGTTTCGCCAATGGCATACAGGCCCGGCACGTCGGTGTGGCCGCGGTCGTCGACCATCACCCCTCCGCAGGTGTAGTGCGCCGCTGGCACCACCGGGATCGGCTGACGGGTGATGTCGATGCCGAAGGCCAGGCAGCGCTCGTACACGGTGGGAAAGTGGCTCTTGATGAAGTCGACCGGCTTGTGGGTGATATCCAGGTATACGCAGTCCACGCCCAGGCGCTTCATCTCGTGGTCGATGGCGCGGGCCACGATGTCGCGCGGCGCCAGTTCTTCGCGCGGGTCGAAGCGTGGCATGAAGCGTTCGCCATTGGGCAGGCGCAGCAGGGCACCTTCGCCACGCAGGGCTTCGGTGATCAGGAAGCTCTTGGCCTGTGGGTGGTACAGGCAAGTCGGGTGAAACTGGTTGAACTCCAGATTCGCCACCCGGCAGCCAGCCCGCCAAGCCATGGCGATGCCGTCGCCGCAGGCACCGTCGGGATTGCTGGTATACAGGTACACCTTGGCCGCACCGCCAGTGGCCAGCACGGTGAAGCGCGCACCGAAGGTGTCCACCTCGCCGGTGTTTCGGTCGAGCACGTAGGCACCCAGGCAGCGCTCGCCGGGCAGGCCGAGGCGGCGTTCGGTGATCAGGTCGACCGCCACGCGCTGCTCCAGCAACTGAATATTCGGGCGTTTGCGGGCCTGCTCCAGCAGCGTGGTGAAGATGGCTGCGCCGGTGGCGTCGGCGGCGTGGATGATGCGCCGGTGGCTATGGCCGCCTTCGCGGGTCAGGTGGAACTCAAAGCCGCCGTCGTCGACGCTGTAGTGCTCGTCGCGGGTAAAGGGCACGCCTTGCTCGATCAGCCACTCGATGGCCTCGCGGCTGTGCTCGACGGTAAAGCGCACGGCGTCTTCATGGCAAAGGCCGCCGCCGGCATTGAGGGTGTCCTCGACATGCGACTGCACGGTATCGGTATTGTCCAGCACCGCCGCGACACCGCCCTGGGCCCAGAAGGTCGAGCCGTTGGCCAGGTCGCCCTTGCTGAGTACGGCGACTCGAAGGTGGCTGGGGAGGTTCAGTGCCAGGCTGAGACCGGCGGCACCG
This sequence comes from Pseudomonas sp. M2(2023), assembly GCF_030263955.1. Taxonomy (NCBI): domain Bacteria; kingdom Pseudomonadati; phylum Pseudomonadota; class Gammaproteobacteria; order Pseudomonadales; family Pseudomonadaceae; genus Pseudomonas; species Pseudomonas sp. M2(2023). The sequence continues at coordinate 4,468,182 of NZ_CP127114.1, read as the reverse complement.
CTGCCGATCACCAGGACATCATGTTGGAATTGTTGGCTCATGTCGGGACACTAGTATTCTTTGGAAGGGGCGCGGCACAATAGTCACGCGCCGATGGCATTGTGAAACTATCGTAAAAGCTGGCCGGGTTGCCTTTATAGCAGCCCCGGGTGGCCAATTTCCATGCCACTTGCCTGGTCGCGACAACCTTTGTGGGAACTTTCCGACATGGCCGGAAATCCTATGAAGGCTGCCCACGCGCCACAACTTGCCGCGGCGACGCAGGGCGGCAGGCCTGTCCGGGCTGTCCCTGCGTACTCGAAACCTGATTATCGACGTAGCCGGCCGTGACCGTGCCGCGTCTTTCGTGCAAGCCGACCAAGGGCTGCAGGAAACTTGCTTGGAGGGGAGAACTTTTGCGCAAAGCCCGAGTCTATGGTTGCAAGCCTGAACGATGGCTGATGCAACGCTCCTTCGAGTTCACTGAGGAGTGTTCATGCTAACCCAGGAAGAGGATCAGCAGCTTGTCGAGCGCGTTCAGCGTGGTGACAGGCGAGCGTTCGATCTGTTGGTGCTGAAGTATCAGCACAAGATTCTCGGGTTGATCGTGCGGTTCGTTCACGACACCCACGAGGCCCAGGATGTAGCACAGGAAGCCTTCATCAAGGCCTACCGTGCGCTTGGCAACTTCCGCGGAGACAGTGCGTTCTATACGTGGCTCTACCGCATCGCCATCAACACGGCGAAGAACTACCTGGTGTCCCGTGGAAGACGGCCGCCAGACAGTGATGTGAGCTCCGAGGATGCGGAGTTTTACGACGGCGATCATGGTCTCAAGGATCTCGAGTCCCCAGAGCGCTCGTTGTTGCGGGATGAAATCGAAGGCACTGTCCATCGCACCATCCAGCAACTGCCTGAAGACCTGCGCACGGCGCTGACCCTGCGCGAGTTCGACGGGCTGAGTTACGAAGACATTGCCAGTGTCATGCAATGTCCGGTGGGTACCGTGCGCTCTCGAATCTTCCGCGCTCGGGAGGCAATAGACAAAGCCCTGCAACCTTTGCTGCAGGAAACCTGAGACAGCGGCGACAGCCAAGAGAGGAACCGCCATGAGTCGTGAAGCTTTGCAGGAATCGCTGTCCGCGGTGATGGATAACGAAGCGGACGAGCTTGAACTGCGTCGTGTGTTGAACGCCGTAGACGATGCTGAAACCCGTGCCACCTGGTCGCGTTACCAGGTTGCCCGCGCAGCCATGCACAAGGAGCTGCTGCTGCCTAACCTGGATATCGCCTCGGCGGTGTCTGCAGCGCTGGCTGACGAAGCCGTGCCGGCCAAGGCCAAGAAAGGGCCATGGCGCAGCATCGGCCGCCTGGCGGTAGCTGCCTCGGTCACCGTAGCCGTGCTGGCCGGTGTGCGCATGTACAACCAGGACGAGATCACTGGCGCCGAGCTTGCTGCCCAGCAACCTGCCCAGCAAGGCCTGAGTGTGCCACAAGCACAAGGCCCTGCCGTTTTGGCAGGCTATAGTGAGAGCAGTGAGCAACCGACCGGGCCGATGGCCAACGGCGTGCTGCAGAACCAGGCCGGCTGGGACCAGCGTCTGCCAGGCTACCTGCGCCAGCATGCCCAGGAATCTGCGCTCAAGGGCACTGAAACCGCATTGCCGTATGCCCGCGCCGCCAGCCTGGAAAACCGTTAAGTAAGGAGGATCATGCGCGCGCTACCTCTCCTGTCGCTGCTGATTGGCAGCTGCGTGACGGTGCCAGCATTGGCGGCCAATTCTTCGCCCGAGGCGAGCGAGTGGCTGAGCAAGCTGGCACAGGCCGAGCAAAAGCAGAGCTACCAAGGCTCTTTTGTCTACGAACGGAACGGCAGTTTCTCTTCCCACGAGATCTGGCACAGGGTCGACGACGGCAAGGTCAGCGAGCGGCTGTTGCAGCTCGATGGTGCCGCTCAGGAGATCGTGCGCGTGGATGGCAAGGTGGAGTGCGTCAGCGGGGCCTTGGTCAGTGGAGTGACGACGCCCCCGAACACTACGCAGCGTGTACTTGATCCGCTGAAACTGATGGGCTGGTATGACTTGAGCGTGGCGGGCAAGTCACGGGTCGCCGGGCGCGATGCCGTGATCGTGACGCTCACCCCGCGCGACCAGCACCGCTATGCCTTCGAATTGCACCTGGACCGCACTACTGGCCTGCCGCTGCGCTCGTTGATGATCAACGACAAAGGGCAGTTGCTGGAGCGCTTCCAGATGACCCGTCTCGATACTGACGCACCCAGCGATGATGACCTGCGCGCCAGTGCTGCATGCAAGCCGGTGCAGCATGTGGCTGCTGCCGCCAACGACACGGTCGCCGGCTGGCGTTCGGACTGGCTGCCGCCCGGCTTCGAGCTGGTCAACAGCTCGGTACGCCGCGACCCCAAGAATGACAGCACGGTCAGCAGCCTGATGTATGACGATGGCCTGGCGCGCTTCTCGGTGTTCCTCGAGCCGGTAAAGGATGAGGGCGGGACCGACATGCGCACCCAGCTTGGCCCGACCTCGGCGGTCTCGCGTCGGCTGAACACGCCCAAAGGCAAGGTCATGGTCACTGTGGTCGGCGAGATTCCGCTGGGTACCGCAGAGCGTGTGGCGCTGTCGATGCGCCCCCAGGATGGCCAGGCGCGCCAGTGATGGCGTGCATTTGCGGGCATGGCGTGCAGGCCATGCCAAGGCGTGCGGACATGCCGCTGAAATGAAATTAAAGCATTGTCATTTGCAATCCATCGGCAAATTTTCTATAGGTCAGGCTTCTAGGAGCCTGGCCTTTCCTGTTTTGTGCAGGGGCCTTTCTAAACTACCGCTCGTTGTGACGGGAGCCGTATGTCAATACCACGCTTGAAATCCTACCTATCGATGTTCGCCGCCGTGCTGATGCTCGGCCAGGTGCTCAGCGCCCAGGCCGAGGAAGCCCTGCCGGACTTCACTACCCTGGTCGAGCAGGCCTCGCCAGCCGTGGTCAACATCAGTACCAAGCAGAAACTGCCGGACCGCCGCATGGCCGCCGGGCAGATGCCCGACCTGGAAGGCCTGCCGCCGATGTTCCGCGAGTTCTTCGAGCGCAACATGCCGCAGCAACCGCGCTCACCGCGTGGCGACCGCCAGCGCGAGGCCCAGTCGCTGGGTTCGGGCTTCATCATTTCCAGTGATGGCTACGTACTGACCAACAACCACGTGGTAGCCGATGCCGACGAGATCATCGTCCGCCTGTCGGACCGCAGCGAGCTGCAGGCCAAACTGGTCGGCACCGACCCGCGCACCGACGTGGCCCTGCTCAAGGTAGAGGGCAAGAACCTGCCGACCGTCAAGCTGGGAGATTCCGAGAAGCTCAAGGTGGGCGAGTGGGTGCTGGCCATCGGTTCGCCGTTCGGCTTTGACCATTCGGTGACCAAAGGTATCGTCAGTGCCAAGGGCCGTACCCTGCCCAATGACACCTACGTACCGTTCATCCAGACGGACGTGGCCATCAACCCCGGCAACTCCGGCGGCCCGCTGTTCAACATGAATGGCGAAGTAGTGGGTATCAACTCGCAGATATTCACCCGTTCCGGTGGTTTCATGGGCCTTTCGTTCGCCATCCCGATCGATGTGGCGATCGATGTCTCCAATCAGCTGAAGAAAGACGGCAAGGTCAGCCGCGGCTGGCTGGGCGTGGTGATCCAGGAGGTCAACAAGGACCTGGCTGAATCGTTCGGCCTGGACAAGCCGGCGGGTGCCCTGGTGGCACAGGTGCTGGAAAACGGCCCTGCAGCCAAGGGCGGCCTGCAGGTGGGTGACGTGATCCTGAGCATGAACGGCCAGCCGATCATCATGTCGGCCGACCTGCCGCATCTGGTCGGCAGTCTCAAGGATGGCGAAAAGGCCAAGCTGGAGATCATCCGCAACGGCAAGCGCCAGAGCCTCGACATCAGCGTTGGCGCACTGCCCGACGAAGATGCCGACATCGGTACCGGCGCCGAAGGCAGCGCCGAGCGTAGCAGCAACCGCCTGGGCGTCTCGGTTGCCGACCTGACCGCCGAACAGAAGAAAGCCCTCGAACTCAAGGGTGGTGTGGTCATCAAGGAAGTTCAGGATGGCCCGGCCGCGATGATCGGCCTGCGCCCGGGTGATGTGATCAGTCACCTGAACAACCAGGCTATCGGTTCGGCCAAGGAATTCACCGAAATCGCCAAGGAACTGCCGAAGAACCGTTCGGTGTCGATGCGTGTGCTGCGTCAGGGCCGTGCCAGCTTCATTACCTTCAAGCTGGCTGAATAAGCTGTAGTTGCCTTCGCAGGCATTGTCCGGCTTGACAAGCCCGGTGCGTGAGCGCCGGGCTTTGTCATTCAGGGGGGCTCAGTTGAAAACGGACATCAACGTGCCGAGGTATCCAGCAACTGCGGTTGAGTTGAAACCGATCACAGTGCGCTGCCCGTTGTCCAGGCAAGTCATGGCATCGGGTATGCCGACAAGATCATTGATCGGTCGGAAGGATATATCAATGGAGCCATCCGCAAGATAGCGACGGTTTTCCAGGCTCCTGCCCAGGCCGAACGCAAACAGCCGATGTTGCCCATCGATGGCCACTGCACGCCAATCTGTAAAGCCTGAGTCGTCCAGGATCGGTGCACCGCCGTTAAATGTCGGGTCCTTCGCGCCACTGGCATCGAACTGCCAGAGCAGTGCTTGTGATGAATTGTCTCCGTTTGTCGCTTTACCGGCGACCAGCAGCTGTCCTTCCGGCCTGGCTAGCAGCGCGTTGAGTTCGGTAGCGAAACCCTCAGCCCGGAAATACACTGTGCCGCCTTCACCGAAGGCTGAATCCAGCTCGCCGTCGTGACGGTAGCGAGCGAGAAAGCTTTCTGCGGGCTGCCCCTGCTGCGAGCGGGTTCCGCTGACCACGAACCCGTCAGGCAACTGAACGATTCCGGCGACAGCAATTTGGCCTGCGTCCGGCAGAATATCGATGAATTCCTGAAGCCCTGCTGCTGGCTGGCCGGAGTGTTCCCGCAGGTACACCCTGGCCATCGTGGCACGCGCGCCTTGAGCCTTTTGGAGGTTCAGGGAAACCATGAGGTATGGCCCATCGCTTGTAAGGCGACCGCTACCAATCACCATGCCCATATCCGGCGGCACGCTCAGGAGCTGGTGTTCACCTCCTCGGCCATCGCGGTCGTAACAGGTGAGCCTGGGCTTTGCCAGCAGGTTCGAGGTAGGGGCACTCCATCCCAGCACTGTGAAGCGTTGGTCAGCCAGTACCGTTAGCGCTTCAGTCGATGCATGCTCGTCAATCACGTAACGGCCAACGATCACGCCGCCCTGTGCAAAGTCGTTGTCAACTGAACCGTTTGCGGTAAAGCGGGTCAGGGCAAAATGACGCCCCCCGGAGGAGTCAAAGGCAAGCGCGCTGACAAGCAGGCTGCTCCCTTGTAGCGCCATGCCAGTCAGGTTTCGGCCTATTGAAGCGCCATGGAACGAAGGGAGCTCGGCCCTGCCATTCATTCCAAATGCAGGGTCGTAATCCCCCGGTGTCATGTGTTGTTCGGGCATGCTGGTCACCTTGGTCGAGAGATTGGCAAGGATGGTCGACTCCTGATGCGGTGAGTACTGGCAGAAATGTCAGGTAGCACCTCTGTCAGGCAACCATGTTCACCAACGGCTGGATGGCGTGGCGGCCTGCTGCGGCTTAAGGTACAATTCCCGGCTATTTTTCGGCGGGCGTCCGGCTCGCAGCCTTTTCGAGTGTTGACCCGTGAGTGATTTGAGTCATATCCGCAATTTCTCCATCATCGCCCACATCGACCATGGCAAGTCGACGCTGGCCGACCGTTTCATCCAGATGTGCGGTGGCCTGTCGGCACGCGAGATGGAAGCCCAGGTGCTCGATTCCATGGACCTGGAGCGTGAGCGCGGTATCACCATCAAGGCCCACAGCGTCACGCTCAACTACAAGGCGCAGGACGGCAAGGTCTACCAGCTGAACTTCATCGATACTCCTGGCCACGTCGACTTCACCTACGAAGTCTCGCGTTCGCTGGCGGCCTGTGAGGGCGCACTGCTGGTGGTGGATGCCGGCCAGGGCGTTGAGGCCCAGTCCGTGGCCAACTGCTATACCGCCATCGAGCAGGGCCTTGAGGTCATGCCGGTACTGAACAAGATGGACCTGCCCCAGGCCGATCCGGATCGCGTCAAGGACGAGATCGAGAAGATCATCGGCATCGACGCCACCGACGCCGTGGCCTGCAGTGCCAAGAGCGGCATGGGCGTGGACGAGGTGCTCGAGCGCCTGGTGCAGACCATTCCCGCGCCGGAAGGCGATATCGAGGCGCCGCTGCAGGCGCTGATCATCGACTCCTGGTTCGACAACTACCTCGGCGTGGTCTCGCTGGTGCGCGTGCGCCACGGCCGCGTCAAGAAAGGCGACAAGATCCTGGTCAAGTCCACCGGCAAGGTGCACCTGGTCGACAGCGTGGGCGTGTTTACCCCGAAGCACACCCAGACCGCCGACCTGAAGGCCGGCGAAGTGGGCTTCATCATCGCCAGCATCAAGGACATTCACGGTGCCCCGGTCGGTGACACCCTGACCCTGTCCGCGACCCCTGAGGTCGAAGTGCTGCCAGGATTCAAGAAGATTCAGCCGCAGGTCTACGCCGGCCTGTTCCCGGTCAGCTCCGACGACTTCGAGGACTTCCGCGATGCACTGCAGAAGCTGACCCTGAACGATTCGTCGCTGCAATACATGCCGGAAAGCTCCGACGCCCTGGGCTTCGGCTTCCGTTGCGGCTTCCTCGGCATGCTGCACATGGAGATCATCCAAGAGCGCCTGGAGCGCGAATACGACCTGGACCTGATCACCACCGCGCCAAGCGTGATCTATGAGCTGGAACTGAAAACCGGCGAGACCATCACCGTCGACAACCCGTCGAAGCTGCCGGACGTCTCGGCGGTCGCCGATTTCCGCGAGCCGATCGTCACCGCCACCATCCTGGTGCCGCAGGAGCACCTGGGCAACGTCATCACCCTGTGCATCGAGAAGCGTGGCGTGCAGCGCGACATGCAGTTCCTCGGTAGCCAGGTGCAGGTGCGCTACGACCTGCCGATGAACGAAGTGGTGCTGGACTTCTTCGACCGCCTCAAGTCCACCAGCCGCGGCTATGCTTCGCTGGACTATCATTTCGATCGCTACCAGTCGGCCAATCTGGTCAAGCTGGACGTACTGATCAACGGCGACAAGGTCGATGCCTTGGCATTGATCGTGCACCGCGACAACGCGGCCTACAAGGGCCGTGCGTTGACCGAAAAGATGAAGGAACTGATCCCTCGGCAGATGTTCGACGTGGCGATCCAGGCAGCTATCGGCGGCCAGATCATTGCGCGGACAACCGTCAAGGCGCTCAGAAAGAACGTACTGGCCAAGTGCTACGGTGGCGACGTCAGCCGTAAGAAGAAGCTGCTGGAGAAGCAGAAGGCCGGTAAGAAACGCATGAAACAGGTGGGTAACGTGGAAATTCCACAGGAAGCCTTCCTCGCCGTGCTCAGGTTGGATAGCTAGGTCCTATGTCGCTAAATTTCCCGCTGTTGCTAGTCATCGCCGTCTTCGTCTGCGGCCTGCTGGGCTTGATCGACCTGCTGTTCCTGGCCCCGCGCCGGCGTGCGGCAATCGCCAACTACCAGGGCAGCGTCAGCCAGCCCGAGATGGCGGTGGTCGAACGCCTGGGCAAGGAGCCGTTGCTGGTCGAGTACGGCAAGTCGTTCTTCCCGGTGCTGTTCATCGTGCTGGTGCTGCGTTCGTTCCTGGTCGAGCCGTTCCAGATCCCTTCGGGGTCGATGAAACCGACCCTGGAAGTGGGCGACTTCATCCTGGTGAACAAGTTCTCGTACGGCATTCGCCTGCCGGTGATCGACAAGAAGGTCATCGAGGTGGGTGACCCGCAACGCGGTGATGTGATGGTGTTCCGCTACCCGAGCGACCCTAACGTCAACTACATCAAGCGTGTGGTCGGCCTGCCGGGCGACCAGGTGCGCTACACCAGCGACAAGCGGTTGTTCGTCAACGGCCAGCCGATTGCCGAACAACTGGTGGGCACCGAGCCGGGCACTTTGGGCAGCGCCGAGCTGTACAAGGAAAAGCTCGGCGAGGCCGAACACCTGATTCGCAAGGAAATGAGCCGTTATCGCATGCCGCCGGACCAGCAATGGACCGTGCCGGCAGGCCATTACTTCATGATGGGCGACAACCGCGACAACTCCAACGACAGCCGTTACTGGGATGACCCGAACATCCCGAAGGAACTGCACGGCATGGTTCCCGACCGGAACATCGTCGGCAAGGCCTTCGCGGTGTGGATGAGCTGGCCAGAGCCCAAGCTCAGCCACCTGCCCAACCTGTCGCGGGTCGGTCTGATCCATTGATACCCATCGGCGCTGGCCTGCAGGCAGCGCCGAATGCATTTCTGACATAGGCCGTGTTCTCAGGGATCGGGAGATTCGTCGCACATCGCGGCGGGCCACAGCCAAACAGTCTTTCAGGATGTTGATTTGAACAACGCGTTGAACAACGAACGGGTGGCTGCATGAGTGCTCCCCTTGCCCGTCTGGAGCGAAAGCTCGGTTATACCTTCAAGAACCAGGACCAGATGCTCCTGGCACTGACCCATCGCAGCTACGCCGGGCGCAACAATGAGCGCCTGGAGTTTCTCGGTGACGCCATTCTCAACTTCGTCGCCGGCGAAGCGCTGTTCGAGCGCTTCCCGCAGGCCCGCGAAGGCCAGCTGTCGCGCCTGCGCGCGCGGCTGGTCAAGGGTGAGACCCTGGCCCGCCTGGCCCGTGGTTTCGACCTGGGCGATCACCTGCGCCTGGGCTCGGGTGAGCTCAAGAGCGGTGGTTTCCGCCGCGAGTCGATCCTGGCCGACGCCCTGGAGGCGCTGATTGGCGCCATCTACCTGGACGCCGACATGGAAACGGCCCGGGAGCGCGTGCTGGCCTGGCTGGCCGATGAATTCGAAGGCCTGACCCTGGTCGATACCAACAAGGACCCGAAAACCCGCCTGCAGGAGTTCCTGCAGTCGCGCAGCTGTGAGCTGCCGCGTTACGAAGTGGTGGATATCCAGGGCGAACCGCATTGCCGGACCTTCTTCGTCGAATGCGAAGTGGTGCTGCTGAACAACAAGAGCCGTGGCCAGGGCGTTAGCCGGCGTATCGCCGAGCAAGTCGCCGCCGCGTCTGCACTGATCGCCCTGGGCGTGGAGAATGGCAATGACTGATAGCAACCCGACCCGCTGCGGCTATGTGGCCATTGTCGGCCGCCCGAACGTGGGCAAGTCGACCCTGCTCAACCACATCCTCGGCCAGAAGCTGGCGATCACCTCGCGCAAGCCGCAGACCACCCGCCACAACATGCTCGGCATCAAGACCGAGGGTGACGTGCAGGCGATCTACGTCGATACCCCCGGTATGCACAAGGCCAATGACAAGGCCTTGAACCGCTACATGAACCGCAATGCCTCGGCGGCCCTGAAGGACGTCGACGTGGTGATCTTCGTGGTCGACCGCACCAAATGGACCGACGAGGACCAACTGGTGCTGGAGCGCGTGCAGTACGTGACGGGCCCACTGATCATCGCGGTCAACAAGACCGACCGCATGGAAGAGAAGGCCGAACTGATCCCGCACCTGCAATGGCTCCAGGAGCAGTTGCCGAACGCCGAAGTAATGCCTATCTCCGCGCAGCAGGGGCACAACCTGCAGGCGCTGGAAGCACAGATCGCCAAGCACCTGCCCGAGAACGAACACTTCTTCCCCGAAGATCAGATCACCGACCGCAGCAGCCGCTTCCTGGCCGCCGAACTGGTGCGCGAAAAGATCATGCGCCAGCTGGGTGCGGAATTGCCGTACCAGATCACCGTGGAAATTGAAGAATTCAAGCAGCAGGGCCACGTGCTGCACATCCACGCGCTGATCCTGGTCGAGCGCGATGGCCAGAAGAAGATCATCATTGGCGACAAGGGCGAGCGCATCAAGCGCATCGGCTCCGAGGCGCGCAAGGACATGGAGGTGCTGTTCGACTCCAAGGTCATGCTCAACCTGTGGGTCAAGGTGAAAGGCGGCTGGTCCGATGACGAGCGCGCCCTGCGCTCGCTGGGCTACGGCGACCTGTAAATTCGCCTGACGGCTCAGGTTACTCTGTGGGAGCGGGTTTACCCGCGAATGCGTCAGTGGGTTCACCATCGCATTCGCGGGTAAACCCGCTCCCACAGTTGCCTGGGGCATTTAGAGAACGTTTATGGAACAACCTGTCGGCCAGCCAGCCTACGTGCTGCACAGCCGCGCCTACAAGGAAACCAGCGCGCTGGTGGACTTCTTTACCCCGCAGGGCCGCATGCGTGCCGTGCTGCGCCGTGCGCGTGGCAAGGGTGGCAGCCTGGTGCGGCCGTTCGTGCCGCTGGAACTGGAGCTGCGCGGGCGTGGCGAGCTGAAGAATGTCGGGCGCATGGACAGCGCTGGCATCGCCGCCTGGCTGCATGGCGATGCCCTGTTCAGCGGGTTGTACCTCAACGAACTGCTCATGCGCCTGCTGCCCGCCGAAGCGCCTTTCCCGGCGCTGTTCGAGCACTACACCCTGACCTTGCAGGCCTTGGCCGCCGGTCGCCCGCTGGAGCCGCTGCTGCGCTCCTTTGAATGGCGGCTGCTGGACGAACTCGGTTATGCGTTTTCGTTGCACCACGACGTCAATGACCAGCCGATCGCGGGTGAAGGCCTGTACCGCTTGCGTGTGGATGCCGGCCTGGAGCGGGTCGAGCTGGTGCAACCCGGGCTGTTCCGCGGCACCGAACTGCTGGCCCTGGCCGAAGCCGACTGGGATGCCCCAGGTGCCTTGCTCGCCGCCAAGCGCCTGATGCGCCAGGCACTGGCGGTTCACCTGGGGGCAAAACCACTGGTCAGCCGCGAACTGTTTCGCAAGCGCTGATCACGACGTATGCTGTGGGGCTCAATCTTCAGGAGAGCCTTTCGTGACTCACAGCAACCGCATGCTTCTCGGCGTAAACATCGACCACGTGGCGACCCTGCGCCAGGCCCGGGGCACGCGTTACCCTGATCCGGTCAAGGCTGCCCTGGATGCCGAGGAAGCAGGCGCCGATGGCATCACCGTGCACCTGCGTGAAGACCGCCGGCACATCCAGGAGCGTGACGTGGTGCTGCTCAAGGACGTGCTGCAGACGCGCATGAACTTCGAGATGGGCGTCACCGAAGAGATGATGGCCTTTGCCGAGAAGATCCGCCCGGCGCACATCTGCCTGGTACCCGAAACCCGTCAGGAGCTGACCACCGAAGGCGGCCTGGACGTGGCGGGCCAGGAAGCACGGATCAAGGCTGCGGTTGAGCGCCTGTCGCGTACCGGTGCCGAAGTGTCGCTGTTCATCGATGCCGACGAGCGGCAGATCGAGGCTTCGCGTCGCGTTGGCGCGCCTGCCATCGAACTGCACACCGGGCGTTACGCCGATGCCGAAACGCCGACCGAAGTGGCCGAAGAACTCAAGCGTATCGTCGATGGCGTGGCGTTTGGCGTGGGGCAGGGGTTGATCGTCAATGCTGGCCACGGGCTGCACTACCACAACGTGGAGGCGGTGGCGGCGATCAAGGGCATCAATGAGCTGAACATCGGTCATGCGCTGGTGGCGCATGCGCTGTTCGTCGGCTTCAAGGCCGCTGTGGCCGAGATGAAGGCGCTGATCGTGGCGGCTTCGCGCTAATCGTTGGTCGCCTGTACCGGCCTATTCGCGGGTAAACCCGCTCCCACAGGTACCCCACAGGCCTTGAGGCTTGTGCAATTTCTGTGGGAGCGGGTTTACCCGCGAAGAGGCCGGCACAAGCGATGTATTACTCGGCAGGAAACACAAGGGTAAACCGGGTAGGCCCCAAGGGCCTGCTGCTGACCTCGACCCGCCCGCCATGCAACTGCATGATCGATTTCACGATCGCCAGCCCCAACCCGGTCCCTCCCTCCAGCCGCGAGCGCCCCGAGCCCACCCGGTAAAATCGCTCGAACAAGCGCGACTGGTGTTCTTCAGCAATACCAGGCCCCTGGTTTTCCACCGAAAGCCGAACTTCGCTGCCCACGCGCTCGATACGTAGTTCCACAGGCTTGCCATCCGGGCAGTGCCGAATGGCATTGCTCAACAGGTTCGACAGTGCCCGCTGAAACATCAGCCGATCACCCTGCGCCGTCCCCCAGCCTTGCACACGCAACTCAACCCCTTTCAGCTCGGCACTGAACGCAAACAGCTCGACAACCCGCGCCGTCTCGTCGGCCAATGCCATGGGCTTGAGCGCGACCTGGGCCTGGGGTTGGCTGACCTGGGCGAGAAACAGCATGTCATTGATGATGCGGTTGAGCCGAGTCAGTTCTTCGATGCTGTCTTCCAGCACTTCGCGGTAAATCGCGTTGTCCCGTTCGCGGGCCAGCGTCACTTGCGCCTTGCCCATCAGGTTGCTCAATGGTGTGCGCAGTTCATGGGCCAGATCATCGGAAAACTGCGACAGCTGGCTGACGCCCTGATCGAGGCGGTCGAGCATCACGTTGATGCTGCTGGCCAGCTCTGCCAGTTCCAGCGGCAGGCCGGTAGCGGGAAGGCGATGTTGCAGGTCCTGGGCCGACACCCGCCCGGCGATGCGCCGGAAGTGCCGCAGTGGCCTCAGGCCGCGCTGCATCAGCCACCAGGCACCGGCCCCGATCAGCAACAGCAGCAACGGCAGCGCGAGCAAGGTGGAGTGCAGGTAGGCCTGCAGCAGGGCGTTGTCGTCGGCGCGGTTGAGCGACATCATCACCTTGACCGGGGTGTCGTCGCGCAGGCGCATCAGCTGGGTCACGGTGAGTATCTGGTTGCCATTGCTGTCGCGCCACGCATGAAAGGCCAGACGGGCATCGGTGCGCAGATCGCCTACCTGTGATTCCAGCGCTGGCCCCAGGCTGAGCAGGTGCGGATGGCGGCCTTCGAGGGCCAGCACGCTGAGGCTGAGGTTGTCATGCCCCATCACCAGGTCGAGCAAGGGATGGGCGCGGCTGCCCAGGTCTTCGCTACGCAGGTCGACGCGCAGGTTGTGCTCGACCTGCAGCATCTTGCGCGCCAGGTCCTTGCGTGCGCGGCTGTCCAGTTCGTGATCGAGGGCGAACACGGCCAGGCAGGCCAGCAGCAGTACCAGTGCGGCGCCCATCAGCGTCACGCTCAGGCCCAGTCGCAGTGACAGGCTGGCGTTTTTCAAAAGCGTGCCTCGAGCACGTAGCCGACGCCACGCAGGGTATGGATCAGCTTGTTGTCGAACGGGTCGTCGATCTTGGCCCGCAGGCGCCGGATCGAAACCTCGACCACATTGGTGTCGCAGTCGAAATTCATGTCCCACACCAGCGAGATGATCTGGGTGCGCGACAGCACCTCGCCGGTCTGACGCATCAGCAGGTGCAGCAGGGCGAATTCCTTGGCGGTCAGGTCGATACGCTGCCCGGCGCGGTAGGCACGGTGGCGGCCGGGGTCCAGCTCCAGATCTGCAACGCGCAGGGTGCTGGGCTGCAGTTGCTGGTCGTTGCGGCGCAGCAGGCTGCGGATACGGGCGAGCAGTTCCGGAAACTCGAAGGGCTTGAGCAGGTAATCGTCGGCACCCAGGTCCAGGCCCTTGACCCGGTCGGCCAGGCGGCCATGGGCGGTCAGCATCATGATGCGCGTGGCCGATTCGGCGCGCAGCCGCTGCAGCACGGTCCAGCCATCGAGCTCGGGCAGGTTGACGTCGAGGATGACCAGGTCGTAGGGCTGCTGGCGGGCCAGGTGCAGGCCATCGGTGCCGGTGTGGGCGCAGTCGACCACGTAGCCGTTCTCGCGCAGGCCCTGCTGCAGGTAGTCGGCGGTGCGCAGTTCGTCCTCGATGATCAGTAGACGCATGGATGGGCTCGGTGTGATGAAAGGGGGCGATTCTCGACCCTGTAGTGGCATCAGGGTCAAGGCGCAGGATGGTACGGCATGCGAAAAGGCGCGCGGCGCAGATAACGGATTTGTAATCCTGCTGTTATCTGGCTGTCTGTTGTGGCCCTTTCGCGGGTAAACCCGCTCCCACAGGATTTTCACAGACGCTGAAATCCCTGCAGTTCCTGTGGGAGCGGGTTTACCCGCGAAGGGGCCAGCACAGACAACACAGGGCCACATTGCAAGACTGTAATCCCCGCCTCACCTTGCCGTTAGCTGGCCCTCGCTAGGATGGCCCTGTCTGATCGGTTATCACGAGGCAACCACGATGAACCTGACCAAATTCCTGCTGTTGGCCACCCTTGCCCTGGGCAGCGCCAGTGTTCACGCCGAGGGCGGTGCGGAACGTTCGAAACAATTCTGGCAAGCGTTCCGCGAAGACCAGCAGCGCCTGTACGACGACAAGCAACAGGCCGTCGCAGAGCGTGAGCGCAAGGCACAGGAGAAGGCCCGCGAGTTGGCCAAGGATTGAGGTAACACCACCTGCGCCGCGACAGCTCCTCGGCGCAGGTATATTCAGGCGCCCAACCGGGCGCCTTTTTCATTTGCGTGCCAGCAGGGTGGCGCGGCGTGGAGCCGGCAGGCCTTCGATGGTCTTGCTGTGGTCGTTCGGGTCAAGGAAATCGCCCAACGACTGGTAGCGCATCCACTCGGTGCTGCGCTGTTCCTCGACGCTGGTCACGCTCACGTCGACGCATCGCACATCGCTGAAACCGGCGCGGCGCAACCAGCGCTCCAAGGCCGGTACCGACGGCAGGTACCAGACGTTGCGCATCTGTGCATAGCGGTCCTCAGGTACCAGTACCTGGTTTTCGTCACCCTCGATCACCAGGGTTTCCAGCACCAGTTCCCCGCCTTTTACCAGGCAGTCCTTCAGCGCCAGCAGGTGCTCGATGGGCGAGCGACGGTGATAGAACACCCCCATGGAAAATACCGTGTCGAAACCTTCAAGGTTGGCCGGCAGGTCTTCCAGGGCGAACGGCAGGTGCCAGGCGGGCAGCTCTGGCAGGTATTGCTGGACGGCCTGGAACTGGCAGAAGAACAGCCAGTTGGGATCGACGCCAATCACCATGTCGGCACCGGCACCGAGCATGCGCCACTGGTAGTAGCCGTTGCCGCAGCCCACGTCGAGCACGCGCTTGCCCTTGAGGTCCAGGTGCGGTCCAACCCGCGACCATTTCCAGTCCGAACGCCATTCAGTGTCCACATGCACGCCGAACAGGTCGAAGGGGCCTTTGCGCCAAGGCGACAGGCCCATCAGTGCCTGATGCATCTGCGCGCGGGTCGCGTCGTCGCAATCGCAGTCCAGGCGCAGCCCGTTGACCAGGTCGACTTCGCTCGGCTGTAGGGCGGGCAGGGCCTCCAGCGCACCGCGCCAGCGGTCGAGGTCACCGTGACCCTTCTCCAGCTTGGCTTCCAGTTGCGCTTGCAGGCCTTGCGACCAGGAAGCCAGGGGCGTGCCCGCCAGGCGACGGACGAGGGGGGACAGATCGATCATGGCAGGGCAATCAACGAGGCGAAGTTAAGGCATTGGAACCAGGGCACCACCTTCGAGAAACCGGCTGCACGCAGGCGTGCCTGGTGGGCTTCGAGGGTGTCGGGTTTCATCACGTTCTCGATGGCGCTGCGCTTCTGGGCAATTTCCAGTTCGCTGTAGCCATTGGCACGTTTGAAGTCCAGGTGCAGTTCATTGAGCAGGTCCTGCTGTTCCGCATCGGCGAAGCGCAGTTTTTCCGAGAGGATCAGCGCACCACCGGGCAAAAGCGCCTGGCGGATGCGGCCAAGCAGTTCCAGACGCTGGTCGGGGGCGACGAATTGCAGGGTGAAGTTCATCGCCACCACCGAGGCGGGCTCGAATGGCAGGGCCAGGATGTCGGCTTCCAGCACCTGCACTGGCAGCAGTTCCTGGAACATCGAGTCCTGGGCAGTGAGGTACTGGCGGCAACGCTCGACCATCGCCGCGGAGTTGTCCACGGCAATCACCCGGCAGCCATCACTGCGCACATGGCGGCGCAGCGACTGGGTAACGGCACCCAACGAGGCACCGAGGTCGTACAACGCGGTGTGCGGCTGGGCGAAGCGCGCGGCCAGCACGCCGAGGTTCTCGACGATGGTCGGGTAGCCTGGCACCGAGCGCTTGATCATGTCCGGGAACACGCGCACCACATCCTCGTTGAAGACGAAGTCGGGCACTTGCTCCAGGGGCTGGGCGAAAAGGCGGTCGGGTTGTTTGCTCACGGGAGGGCTCGATACAGGGTGAAACGGAGGCGCATTTTAGCCAAAGGCCGCGATTCTTGCCATGGCAGCGCTTCAGGGGCGGGGCGCCGAGGGGCCTCTGCCCCTAACAAGTGGCCGTTCAGGTTGCCCGGGACGGAGCTGCGGCCTTTAGCGGACGATGATCTTGCAGTCGAAGGTTTGTACGGGCGCAATATCTGCGGCCCACGGCTGCTGGTACACAAGCACCAACTGGCCATCGCCGGTACCACTGGCCTGGTAGCGCCAGGTGGAGACACCGGCATTGCCGACCAGGTCTTCCTCCTCGGGAGCGCTGTACACCTCCGGGCCAAGGCTGCGCAGTACATTGGCGGCGGGGTTTTCGACGCGCCAGCGATAGCCGGTGGATGGGTTGCTGGGCAGGGTCAGTGTCAGCACCTGGCCAACCTGCAGGCGTGTCGGGCATTCGCTTTCTGCGTCCAGTTCGACGGGTTGCGTAGGCTGTTGAGCGCAGGCGGAAATCAGGGCGAAGCTCAGGGGAACGAGCAGACGAGGGGCGGTCATGTTGGCTCCGGAGGCTGGCGATGGCCTGAGGATAACCGATGATCGAGGAAATTTGTGTTGCCTGTGCCGGCCCTTTCGCGGGTAAACCCGCTCCCACAGTGATCTCACTGGGCTCAAGCCCTGCGCTATCCCTGTGGGAGCGGGTTTACCCGCGAAGGGGCCGGTGCTGGCTAGAACAGCACTTTGGCTACATCGGCGAAGCGCTTGGCGAAATGCACGGTCAGGCCTTCGCGCAGGTAGTCCGGCAGTTCCTCATAGTCCCCACGGTTAGGCTC
The DNA here is from genome assembly GCF_030263955.1 of Pseudomonas sp. M2(2023). Lineage (NCBI taxonomy): Bacteria > Pseudomonadati > Pseudomonadota > Gammaproteobacteria > Pseudomonadales > Pseudomonadaceae > Pseudomonas > Pseudomonas sp. M2(2023). Next base: position 4,451,118 of record NZ_CP127114.1, on the reverse strand, counting down.
CGGCAAGATCAGCTCGAAGATCTTCTGCCGCCGTGCTGCAATCACCTTCTCGCGCACACCGCCAATCGGCAGGACCTGCCCGGTCAGGGTCAGCTCGCCAGTCATGGCCACCCCTTTTTTCGGCGCCTGGTCACGGGCCAGCGATAGCAGGGCGCTGGCCATGGTGATACCGGCACTCGGGCCGTCCTTGGGCGTGGCGCCTTCGGGCACGTGCAGGTGAATGAACGCTTCGTTGAAGAAACCAGGGTCACCACCAAACTGCTTGAGGTTGGAGCTGACGTAGCTATAGGCGATTTCGGCCGACTCTTTCATCACCTCACCCAGCTTGCCGGTCAGCTTGAAGCCGCGGTTGAGGCTGTGGATGCGGGTGGCTTCGATCGGCAGCGTGGCGCCGCCCATGCTGGTCCAGGCCAGGCCGGTGATCACGCCTTTGCCGGCCAGCACCTGCTCGCTGCGGAACACGGGCATGCCGAGCGCAGTTTCCAGGTCTTTGGTGCCGATCTTCAGCTTGGCTTCGGGGTTGTCCAGCAACTTGACCACTGCCTTGCGCACCAGCTTGCCCAGTTGTTTCTCCAATTGGCGTACCCCGGCTTCGCGGGCATAGCCTTCGATCACCGCGCGCAGGGCGCTGTCGCTGATGCCGAGGCTGGTCTTGGCCACGCCAGCCTTTTCCAGCTGTTTTGGCCACAGGTGGCGCTTGGCGATGGCCAGTTTCTCTTCGGTGATATAGCCGGACAGGCGGATCACTTCCATGCGGTCGAGCAACGGCCCGGGGATCGAGTCCAGGGTGTTGGCGGTGCACACGAACAGCACCTTGGACAGGTCCAGGCGCAGGTCGAGGTAGTGGTCGAGGAAGTCGACGTTCTGCTCCGGGTCCAGGGTTTCCAGCAGCGCTGAAGCCGGGTCGCCCTGATAGCTCTGGCCCATCTTGTCGATCTCGTCGAGCATGATCACCGGGTTCATCACTTCGACGTCCTTCAGGGCCTGCACCAGCTTGCCGGGCTGGGCGCCGATGTAGGTGCGGCGATGGCCCTTGATCTCGGCCTCGTCACGCATGCCGCCGACACTGAAACGGTAGAACGGCCGGCCGAGCGATTCGGCGATGGATTTGCCGATGCTGGTCTTGCCTACCCCGGGCGGGCCCACCAGCAGCACGATCGAGCCGCTGATCTCGCCTTTCCAGGCGCCCACGGCAAGGAACTCGAGAATGCGCTCCTTGATGTCATCGAGGCCGGCGTGGTGCTGGTCGAGGACCTTGCGCGCGTGGTTGAGGTCGAGCTTGTCCTTGCCGTACACACCCCAGGGCAGGGCGGTTGCCCAGTCCAGGTAGTTACGGGTGACGGCGTATTCGGGCGAGCCGGTTTCGAGGATGGCCAGCTTGCCCATCTCTTCGTCGATGCGCTTGCGCGCCTGGTCCGGCAGGGTCTTGCCCTCGAGGCGCTGCTCGAACTGCTCCAGGTCGGCGCTGCGGTCGTCCTTGGTCAGGCCCAGCTCCTGCTGTATGACCTTGAGCTGTTCCTTGAGGAAGAACTCGCGCTGGTGCTCGCCGATCTGCCGGTTGACTTCGGCCGAGATCTCGTTCTGCAGGCGCGCGACCTCGACTTCCTTGCGCAGCATCGGCAGGACCTTTTCCATGCGCTTGAGCATGGGGACGCAGTCGAGCACTTCCTGCAACTGGTTGCCGGTGGCCGAGGTGAGGGCGGCGGCGAAGTCGGTGAGCGGCGAGGGGTCGTTGGGGCTGAAGCGGTTGAGGTAGTTTTTCAGCTCTTCGCTGTACAGCGGGTTGAGTGGCAGCAGTTCCTTGATCGCGTTGATCAGCGCCATGCCATAGGCCTTGACCTCGTCGGTCGGCTCGGCGGGCTGGCGCGGGTATTCGACCTCTACAAGGTACGGCGGGCGGTGGTGCTTGAGCCAGGTACGGATGCGCACCCGGGTCAGGCCCTGGGCGACGAACTGCAGCTTGCCGTTTTCGCGGCTGGCGTGGTGCACCTTTACCAGCGTGCCGTACTGCGGCAGCGCCGAGGTATCGAAGTGGCGGTGGTCTTCTGGCGGGGTATCCATGAAGAACAGGGCCAGGCTGTGGTCCGGCGACTTGGCTACCAAGTCCAGGGTTTCTGCCCAAGGGTCTTCATTGACGATGACCGGCAGCACCTGGGCCGGGAAGAACGGACGGTTGTGGATCGGGATCACGTAGACCTTGTCCGGCAGCTGCTGGCCGGGCAGGGCGAGGGCGTGGCCGGTTTCGGCCTGGGGTGTGGTGTGTTCGACTTCGCTGTGTTCGTCGGGATGTTCCGGGAAATCCTGCTGGTCGCTCATGGGGCACCTGCGTGAATGACTATGGTGCTTAGATGGGGCGCGGGGGGATGGGTTTCAATGGTAGTTGAAGGGTGCAGAGAGGAGTGATGCCTGTACCGGCCTCTTCGCGGGTAAACCCGCTCCCACAGGTACGGCGCCGAACTTGGGGGCAGCGCCGTACCTGTGGGAGCGGGTTTACCCGCGAATGCGGCAGCAGGTTCACTGCCGCATCTCTGGATTACTCAGCCAGTTTGTAAGCGATGATGTAGTCGCCCATCCTGGTGCCCAGCGAGCCATGCCCGCCGGCAGTCACCAGCACGTACTGCTTGCCATCCTTGCCGGTGTAGGTCATCGGCGTGGCCTGGCCACCCGCGGGCAGGCGGGCTTTCCACAGTTCCTTGCCGTTGTTCACGTCATAGGCGCGCAGGTACTGGTCCAGGGTACCGCTGAGGAAGCCGACGCCACCAGCGGTGACGATCGAACCGCCCATGCTCGGCACGCCAACCGGCAGGCCGATCGGCACCGGGGTGCTGTCGCGGGTGGTGCCGTTCTTGTGCTTCCACACTACCTTGTTGGTGAACAGGTCGATGGCGGCGACATAGCCCCAGGCCGGGGCCTGGCACGGTACGCCCAGGGGCGACATGAACGGGTGCATGGTCACTGCGTACGGTGCGCCGGTGTTCGGCTGCACGCCGCTGGTCTCGCTTTCGCGCTTGCTGCCCTCGGCCACCTGCTCACGCGGGATCATCTTCGACACGAAGGCCATGTAGTTGGGCGAGGTGAACAGCAGTTGGCGCACCGGGTCGACCGACACGCTCCCCCAGTTGAACACACCGACGTTGCCCGGGTAGACCAGCGAGCCTTGCTCGGACGGTGGAGTGTATTGGCCTTCGTAACGCAGTTCGCGGAACTGGATGCGGCACAGCATCTGGTCGAACGGCGTGGCGCCCCACATGGCCTGTTCGGTCAGCTCAGGGCCGAGCAGGTTGAGGTCGGAGCGGGCCTGGGTCGGCGAGGTGTGGTCGCCCTTCACCGCACCTTGAGGGGTGGGGATCTCGCGGATCGGCACGATCGGCGTACCGTCGCGACGGTCGAGCACGTACAGGCTGCCTTGCTTGGTCGGCACGATGATTGCCGGCTTCACGCCATCGTCGGTCTTCAGGTGGACCAGGGTCGGCTGGCTGCCGACGTCCATGTCCCACAGGTCGTGGTGGGTGAACTGATAGTTCCAGCGAGCCTTGCCGGTGGCCAGGTCGAGTGCGACCACGCCGGCGCTGTACTTCTCGGCGCCCGGGGTGCGGTCGGCGCCCCACTGGTCCGGGGTCTGGTTGCCCAGTGGCAGGTAGATCATGCCGAGGTCTTCGTCGACGCTGGCGATCGACCACATGTTGGCCGAGTTGCGGCTGTACATCTTGCCGGGGGCCAGTGGCTGGGTGTCGTCCGGGTTGTTGCTGTCCCAGTTCCACACCAGGTGACCATCGTGTACATCGTAGGCGCGGATCACGCCGGATGGCTCGTTGGTCGACTCGTTGTCAGTGACATGGCCACCGATGATTACCAGATCGCGGGTGATCGCGGCAGGCGAGGTGGAGTAGTAGCCGCCAGCGGTGAACGGGCCGATGCCGGTGGTGAGGTCGATCACGCCCTGGTTGGCGAAGCCTTCGCAGACCTTGCCGTTGTCGGCATTGATGGCGATCAGGCGGGCGTCCGCAGTCGGCAGGTAGAGGCGGCGAGGGCAGGCCTGGGCCACGGCTTGGCCGGCGTCGGTAATTTTCGGTGCCGGGCTGCCGTCGCGGCTGACGTAACGGTTTTCGTCATAGTACGAAACGCCACGGCAGGTCATGTGGGCAAAGCCTTTGAAGGTGCCGACGGGGCTCTTGACCTGTGGATCAAAGCGCCAGATTTCCGCGCCGGTGTCCGGGTCCAGGGCCAGCAAGCGGCTATGCGCGGTGCAGGCATAGAGCATGCCGTTGACCTTCAGTGGGGTGTTCTGGTTGGTCAGCTCCACAGGGTCGTTTTCGGTCGGCAGGTCACCGGTGCGGATGCGCCAGGCCTCTTCCAGGCGGTAAGCGTTCTGCGGGGTGATCTGGCGCAGTGGCGAATAGCGGTCGCCGTGCTCGGTGCGGCCGTAGGCCTGCCATTCACCGTCGGGCATGGCCGGGGCGGCGCTGGCCATTTCGCTGCTGTCGCGGCCCAGTTCGCCAAACACTTCACCGGGGTGGGTGAACTGGCTGCCCAGGGCACAAGCGCCAGATGCTACCACTGCAACGCCGAGCAGCGCAGTGTTGGCCTTGCTGGCCGGGCCGACCAGCGGACGACGCGCCCAAGGCAGCAGCAGGACCACGCCGATGGCAAACCAGATGGCCAGGCGTGGCACCAGTTGCCACCAGTCCAGGCCCACTTCGAACAGGGCCCATGCGGTGCTGCCCAGCAGTACCAGGCCGTACAGCCCCAGGGCGATGCGGCGTTGGGCCAGCAGCAGGATACCCGACAGGGCAAAGCCGATTCCGGCGATCAGGTAGTAAAGCGATCCGCCCAGCTGGCTCAGCTTGATGCCGCCAGCCAGCAGGGCCAGGCCCATCAGCAACAGCAGCGCGCCGATCAGGCGCGGTAGCCAGCGGCTTCCATTGTTGGCACCTTCAGTGCTCATCGTAGGTTCTCCGTCAGGTCAAGAAAGGGGTTAGAAACTGCTCTGGATCTTCAGGCCGCCGATCAGGGCGCCATCGACTTGCGACACCCCGCCCGGGTGGCGGATGTACTGCAGGTTGGGGCGTACCGTGAGCCAGTCGGCCAAGTGGATGCCGTAATACAGCTCGGCGCTGTACTCAGTGTCCTGTACCGGCAGGAAACCGGGGTTGTCATAGTCGTCGATGCCGGCGGCCTGGTTGACCAGACGCGCGTTCTTGCGATAGGCAGGGTTGACGTGCACGCGGGCGAGGGCGAAACCGATGTCGTCCTTGGCGCGGGCGTCGAATGGCCCTTTGTATACCAGTCCTGCCTGAACATAGTTGTCGATGGCATTGGTCTTCTTGTCGTGCACCGTGGCGTTGGCGAACAGGCTCAGGCCACGCGACTGGTCGGACGCCAGCGAAGTCACCTGCTGCTGGGCGCCGAGCCACAAGCCGTGCTTGCTCGAACTGCTGCGGTAGGCGGCGCCGCTGAGGGCTGCCGGCTGGCCATTGCTGTCCTTGAGAACATCCTGTGCCTTGGCATTACTGTAGTAGTAGCCGGCGCGATATTCCCCTTTCAGGCCATTGACCTGCGGGCTCCATACCAGTTCGATCGGCATTACCGCGCCTTGGGTGCCGCTGCCGCTGAGCTTGAAGCCGTTGCCCGACTCCAGGTTGGAGGGGTTCTGCTCGTACACGCCGACCTGGGCGTAGAGCGCATCGCTGAGGTTGTAGCGGACGCGCAGGGCCCACTGGCTGACCGGCCAGTTGTACCAGATGCCACCTACCCAGTTGCCTACCTGCGAGCCGCAGAAGGCCAGGTTCTGGAAGTCGCAGGGGAAGCTGTTGAAGTCTTCGCCTTCGCCGAAACGGCCGAATTTCACATCCAGTGCGCCATCGAAGTACTTCTGCTTGATCCACATCTGCGTCAGCCGCCAGGTTTCGCCACGGCCCCAGACCTCCTGGGCCGAGGTGAAGCCGCCGACACGCGGGTCGTTGATACGGTCGTTGCTGATGTTGTCGCCGTGTCGCTCGGTAATGGTCAGCTGGAATTCGGTGTCGTTCCAGCCGAGGATCTTCTCCAGGTCCAGGTGGCTGCCGAAGGTGAACTGGTCGCTGTAGCGCGCGGTGCGGTCGTGATCGTAGCCACCGTGCAGGTTGCTGCCCATCTCGCCGGTGTAGCCGAGGGTGAAGTCGTAGCCTTTTTCCAGCAGTTCGCTGCGGGTGCCACCCCAGTCGCCGAGCATCCATGGCGAATCGCTGGCGAACATCTCGCTGGCGCTGCTGGGAGCCGCCAGGGCGCTGAGGGCAAGGCCGATGTAACAGGTTTTGGGCAGTTGGAGCATGAGATAGCGCTATCTTTTGATTATTGAATAAACGGCAGGCGCATCGAAGGGCGGGCCCCTCAATGAATATGGCGACAAGATGGTTTCGATGAAGCGATTCAGCTTGCGGCGGGGAGGATATAGGGGAAGTTGTAAGAAAAAAAGACAAATTGTCGCAGTGAATTGTTGCTGATATGGCAACAGTCCAGAGCTTGCGAGCTCTTTGTGGGAGCGGGCGCGCCCGCGAACACCGGCGGAGCCGGTCATCCACCGCGTCGGTTTCTTCGCGGGCATGCCCGCTCCCACAGATACTGATTTGCAATCAGAAGGTGGTACGCAGACCCACTTCCACACTACGCCCCGGCGCCGGGGCGATGTCGCGCAGGATCGAACTGGCATAGCGCACGGTCTGGTCCGTCAGGTTTTCGCCGCGCACAAACGCCATCCACTGGCTCTGGCCAACTTCGAAGCGGTAACCAACGCTGGCCCCTAGCGTGGTATAGCCATCAGTGCTGGTTTCGTTGGCCGGTTTGCGATGCTGAGACGCAGCGTGTTGCACGTCGACCCGCGCCTGCCAGCGGTCCAGCTCCCAGACCAGGCCGCTGTTCAGGCGCAGCGGGGCGATGCGGGGCAGCGGCTCGCCACTGTCCAGGTTCTTGGCCCGGGTGTAGTCACCAGACACTTCCAACGCGAAGCTGCCGTAACGGTTCTCGGCCAGCTGCCAGCGATCCTGGGCCTCGATGCCATAGAATCGCGCCCGCACGCCCTGATACTGGTACTCCGGGAAACCGCCGTGGTCATGATCGTGATCATGGTCGTGGTCATCCTCATCATGATCGTGGTCATGCCCCTCGCGGTTGTTGCCGGTGCTGATCAGGCCGATGTAGTTGCGGAAGTGGCTGTAGAACACCCCGACACTGCCCTTGTGGGTGCCGTTGTCGAAACGCAGGGCCAGGTCGGCGGAAACGGCTTTTTCCTTGTTCAGGCTGGCATCGCCGACTTCAAAGGCTCCGGTGGCCACGTGGGCACCATTGGCATACAGCTCGTAGAAGGTCGGGGCGCGCTCGGTGTAGCCGAGGTTGGCGGCCAGCGACCAGACCGGGTCGAGCTGGTACACCGCCCCGGAAGACAGACTGAAGGCGTTGAAACTGCTGGCGCTGTCGGCGTCGGCGAAGTTCTCGTTGCCTTTGGCATCCGGATCGACCCGGGTGTGCTCCATGCGTGCACCCAGGCTCAGGTTGAGGCGCTCGGTGGCTTGCCACTGCTCCAGCATGAACAGCGCCAGGCTGTCGGTGTCGGTGTGCGGGACGAAGGCTTCCTCGCCCAACGCGGAGAATTCGTTGCGGCTGACCTGGGCACCGATCACGCCTTCTACCGGCCCGAGCGGTTGGTGGCGAGCTTCGATACGTGCTTCATAGCCCTTGTTCCTGAAGGTGGTGTGGACCTCGCCTTCTTCGACTTCACGATGCTCGTAGTCGGTGTAGCCGGCATCGACCTTGATCGAAGTGAGCGGGCCGTCCAGATCGCGCAGCTCGGAGGCGAAGGCGTAATGGTCCTGCTTCATGTCCAGGCGCACACCTGGCTCGGCCACCGAGCCATAGTTACTTTCGTAGCGGCTGTACGACAGGCCGGCGTAACCGTGGTCCCAATGGTAGGCGCCACCCAGGGCGCCACCGTCCTGGCGGCCATCGCTGTTTTCCAGGCGGTGCTTGCTGCCGGGTTCGTCGGCATCGCGCACCTTGGAACTGCGCGCGTAACCGGGGATGCGCAGGTCGTTGAACTGGCGGCTGTTGGCATCCAGGTGCAGGGCGAAGGCACCGTTGCCGGCTTCCAGCTTGCCAGCGCTGCTGCGGGTGGTATCGGCGCCGCCGTAGCGCAGTTCACCGGCACCGTGGATGCCCTCGATGGGGGCATCCGGGATGCGGTTGTCGAAGGTATTGACCACGCCGCCGATGGCGTTGCCGCCGTAGAGCAGGGCGGCTGGGCCACGGACGATCTCGACACGGTCGACGGTCACCGGGTCCAGCGGCACGGCGTGGTCGTAGGACAGTGATGAAGCGTCGAGGGCGCCGACGCCATTGCGCAGGATGCGAATGCGGTCGCCATCCAGGCCACGAATTACCGGGCGACTGGCGCCAGGGCCGAACCAGGTGGAGGCGACTCCGGGCTGCTTGTTCAGGGTTTCACCGAGGCTGCCGTGCTGCTGTTGCAGCAGGTTGTCGCCTTCGAGCACGGTGCTGGGGGCGGCCAGCTGGCTGTTACCCAAAGGGTTGGCGGTGATGACCTGGGGTTCGAGCTCCACCGCTTGGCTGGGTGGTGCGGCAAGCCAGAGCGCGACGGCGAGGGGAGAGAGGCGAAGCGGTGTGTACAGCATGGGGATGGGGCGTTCCTTGGCAGATGCTTTTTTATTGTTACAATATAACATCTCTATTTCAGCACAGAGGTTTTGCGCCTGGCCAGCGGTTTTTCTGTTGACTCACCTGATCCCACCCACCACTACACTCGTGTAAGGTGCGCATCTTTCCTACGGAGCACTGGCATGAGCACGGCCCAACACAACGCGCTGCACGGCAAGACCCTCGAACAGATCCTCACCGAGCTGGTGGCGCACTACCAATGGCAGGGCCTGGCCGAGCGCATCGATGTGCGCTGCTTCAAAAGCAACCCGACCATCAAGTCGAGCCTGACCTTCCTGCGCAAGACGCCGTGGGCACGGGAAAAGGTCGAGCAGCTGTACGTGAAGCTGCAGCGTCAGGCCTGACATGCCGAGTCGCCCCTGGCTGACCGGCATGGCCGTGCTGGGCTGGTTCGGCCTGACCGTGCAGGTGTATCTGGTGCTGCTGGCGCGCTGGCAGGAGCAGGCCAGCCTGGTGGGTGGCCTGATCAATGTGTTCGGGTATTTCACCGTGTTGACCAACACCTTGGTGGCAACGGTGCTCAGTTATGCGGCGTTTGGCCGGGAAGGCCGTGCCAAACGCTTTTTCCTGTCGCCTTCGGTGAGTTCCGCAGTGGCTGCCAGCATCGTGCTGGTGGCATTGGCCTACAGCGTGCTTTTGCGTCACTTGTGGCAACCGCAGGGCTGGCAATGGCTGGCGGACGAGTTGCTGCACGATGTGATGCCCGTGCTATATGCCTTGTACTGGTGGTGCGAGGTGCCCAAGGGCAGGTTGCGGCTATGGCATCTGCTGGTCTGGGCGGTTTACCCGGCGACGTATTTTGCCTACGCGCTTTGGCGTGGGAGCGAGATTGGCGTGTATGCCTACCCGTTCATCGACGTGGCGAGTCTGGGGTATGGGCAGGTAGTGCTCAATGCCGTGGGGGTGTTGGCGGGGTTCTGGGGTATTGGGCTGGTGTTGCTGGGGCTGGATCGGTGGCGGGGGCTGCACAGATTGGCTTGACCTGCACTGGCCCTATCGCCGGCTTGCCGGCGATAGGGCCCATGCAGGCAATAAACAATCATTCGTCGTCCGCAGTCCCGTCGGCACGCCAGTAGGCCACAGCCTTGAGCGCATCCTCAGGCAAGCCTTTCTCCAGCAACAGTGCCTTGGCCTGCCGGCTCAGGGCTTTTTCCAGTGCCACCCAGCCGTACAACCGGCCCTGCGGCAAGGTCAGGTTCTTCACTAGTGCCAGCAAGTCCTCCTGTTGGCGACGTACCCAGATCACCTCAACCTGTGCCTTGCTCGGCAGTGGCTGGCGTTCCTGCTCGTCTTCGATCTGGATAACCGCCAGCACCTGACGGCCCGCAGGCAACTCCTCCAGGCGGCGGCCAATGGCCGGGATGGCAGTTTCGTCACCGATCAGCAGGTAGCTGTCGAAGATGTCCGGCACCACCATCGAAGCCCGCGGCCCGGCAATGTTCAGGGTTTGCCCGGGTGCGGCCTGGGCGGCCCAGGTGGATGCAGGGCCATCGCCGTGCAGCACGAAGTCGATGTCCAGTTCATTGGCCACCAGGTCGATGCGCCGTGGCGTGTATTCGCGCATGGTAGGCCGTGCGCCACCTTCTCGGCCCAGGTTGCGAGCCTCGATGGCTTGCTTTTGCTCCGGCGTTTCGGCGAACAGCAGCTTGATATGGTCGTCGCTGCCCACGCTGGTGAAACCTTGCAGCTCGGCACCCCCGAGAGTGATGCGGCGCATGCGCGGGGTCAGTTCGGTGACCCGCAGCACCTGCAGGCGGCGTTGGCGGATTTCGTGGTTGACGCGGTGAATGGTGTCACTCATGGGGTGTCTCCGGGACAGGTTCGGCCGGCCCGGAGGCGATGGCCTTGGCGGTGTGGTTGAGCAGGTCGCGGACCCGCTCGATTTCTTCCGGAGCCCAGCGGCCACTGTGCATGTGCAGTGCGTGGCGCAGGTTGCCGACCGCTTCATGAATCTCTGGTGGGCGGTCGTGGCCGCGCAGGGCGCGCTTGCTGACTTCGATGCGCATGCGCACGCCGTCCAGCGCGACGGCCTGTTCGGCCAGGGCGGTGCGGCCGGCTTCGGTGATGGCATAGAGGCGTTTGCTGCCCTGCACCTGGCCGCTGATCAGTTCGGCCTCCTCGAGGAAGTTGAGGGTGGGGTAGATCACCCCGGGGCTTGGGCTGTAGCTACCGTCGAACAGGTTTTCGATCTGGCGGATCAGGTCGTAGCCGTGGCCTGGCTGCTCGGCGAGCAGGGCCAGCATCAGCAGCTTGAGGTCGCCGGGAGCGAAGACGCGCGGGCCGCGTTCGCCACGACCTGGGCGCCGCTCGAAGGGGTCATGGGGGGTATGTTCGCGCATGGGGGCAGGGCTCCGTCGTTTGCGATATATCGTAAGATATTACTCAAGATATATCTAAAGACAAGCCCTCAATTGCAGATGATTATCATCTATTCGTTCGATGTGTCCCCTTGCGGTGTGGCTGTATGCACGGCAACCTGCGGCGGCTTGCACTCGTTCGGATTGCCCGGTTGCAGGTAAGGCATGAGAATCGGAGCCATGCCCTTGAGCACCTGCACCGGCAGCGCCGAGGTGAACTTGAAGGCCTCTGCCGAGCGCCCCGGCACGAATGCGGTCAAGGTGCCGAAATGGTTGTCGCCCAGGAAGAACACGAAGGTAGCGGTACGGTTCAGCGAGCGCGAGCCGATCAGTCGGCCGCCAGCACCAAAGCTTTCGATGCGGTTGTCACCGGTACCGGTCTTGCCGCCCATCACCAATGGCGTGCCGTCCTGCAGCTTGAAACTGCCGGAAATACGCCGCGCGGTGCCCGCATCCACCACCTGCGACATGGCGCCTTTGAGGGCGCGCGCCACTTCGACCGGCAGAATCCGCACACCCCGGTCCGGGTCGGTGACCAGCTTGGTCTCGTAAGGCGTGTTGGCAGCGAAGTGCAGGGTGTCGATCCGCAAGGTCGGCAGGCGCACACCGTCGTTCTGGATGATGCCGACCAGTTCGGAGAGGGCGGCGGGGCGATCGCCCGAGCTGCCGATGGCGGTGGCCAGCGAGGGTACCAGGTGGTCGAATGGATAGCCCACGCGCTTCCAGCGCTGGTGAATGTCGAGGAACGCTTCGATTTCGACCATGGTGCGAATGCGGCTGTCACGGGCGCCCTGATGGCGGCTCTTGAACAGCCAACCATATACCTCCTGGCGCTCGAAGCGGCTGGCATTGACCATTTCGGTCAAGGTCGAACCCGGGTTCTTCAGCAGGTAACCCAACAGCCACAAGTCCAGCGGGTGGACCTTGGCGATATAGCCTTGGTCGGGCAGGTCGTACTTGCCCGGGCCATAGGCGTCGTACATCTCCGACAGGCGGCCATCGGTCAGTTTGCCCAGGACGATCTTGTCACCCTTGAGGTGGGCGCGGACGAAGGCGTTGAAGGTTTCCTGGCCAGCCTCGGGGAACAGGTAGCGGTGCACGGCCGCCAACCGTTGCGGGGTCACGCGCATGCTGTCGAGGAAGGTGTCCAGGCGCTGCTGCGAGGTCTTGCGCTGGTATTTCTTCCAGAAGCGCATCAGGTAGTTGGTGCCTTCTTTGTCGGCGAAACGGGCCAGGTATTCCTGGCGGCGCGGGTCGGAGTCGTCCTTGAGCAGCGGCACGCGGTTGTACGGTTGCTGGTAGGTCACGTAGCGCACCAGGTCGCGCATCAGGCGGATGAACGGCAGGTTGATCGATTCGCGCAATGCATCCTTGAGGGTTGGGTTGCGGCTGTTGTCTTCCTTGCGGAAGTTGTTGAACACATGCATGCCGCCGCCGGTGAAGAAGGCTTCGCCGGTGTTGGCCGAATACTTGCGTTCCAGCGCGGCATCGAGCATGGCGTCCAGGCTCTGGTTCTTGCTGTTCTGCGCCAGCCATTCCAGCGACCACTGGCTGATGCGGTCGAGTTCGGCGACTTCGACTTTCTTCAACTCGGCGGCTGGCTTGCCGGCGTATTTGTCGTGCAGTTCGGCGATGATCTCCAGATAGGTGGTGAGCACCCGCAACTTGGCGGTTGAACCCAGCTCCAGCTTGCTGCCTTCGTTGATGTCGAATGGCTGGTCGGTGCTGTCGGTCTGCACCCGCACCCGCGAGCCGTCGGCGGTGCGCTCGAACAAGGTGAAGCTGTAGCTCACCTGATCGGTGGTCTTGGCGGTGAGCAGGCGTTCGCCGATCAAGCCGATCTGCGCCGCGAATTCAGGGTCGGCAAGGTTTTTCAGGTACTGGCTGACCTGCAGCTGCAGGTCGGACTGCAGGGTGCTGGTGGCCGACACATCCAGCCGGTCGAGATCGTACAGCGGGCGGTTGAGCATCGCTGCCAGGCGGTTGCGCGCCAGGCTGATGCCCTTGTTGGTGACGATCGGCACGATGGTCGGTTGCGCCACCCAGTCGCGGTATACCGCCTTGCTGGCCAGTGCAGCGTCGGCCAGTGGCTGCTCGATGACCTTGTTGGCGGCCAGCACGCGGATGTGCGCGTCGGTCAGTTCGGCCAGTTCGAGCCGCCCCTTGGACAGGTAGTGCGACGGCCGGCGCTGGGCAATCATCAGCGACAGCACCTGGCGCAGGGCCAGGCCGCGTGCGGCCATGCTCTCAGGGTCGCTGGCGGTGGAACTCAGGGCCTGGTTGACCTGGTCGAAATCGGCGCCGTACCACACCCGCAGGCCTTCGGCCATGCCATGCACTTCGCCATGCCCAGGTACTGCCGACAGAGGCACGCTGTTGAGGTAGTCCCGCACGATGCGCTGGCGCGCCTCGGTTGTATCAGGGCCGCCCTGATAGGCACGCACGCTGGCGGAAATCATCTGGCGGATCTTCTCGGCGCCGGAAACGGTCAGGCCGTCCGGTGAATGGCGGTACTTTTCAAGCTGCGTGGCCAGGGTGCTACCGCCAGCGGACTGGCCGGGCAGGGCCAGGTACTTGGCCACTTGGCTGTAGGCGGCCTTGGCAAAGCGCGGCCAGTCCACGGCCGGGTTGTTGCGCGGGTCCTTGGTGTCGAGCAGGTCGCGGTTCTCGATGAACAGCAGGCTGTTGACGATCACCGGCGGGATCGCCGCAAAGTCCGGGTACAGGTGTTGCGGGTAGTTGTACTGGTACAGCATGTCGCCGCGGCAGTCGGTGATCGACAGGCCAGCCTGGATTTTCTCGATATAGGGGGCGAACAGCCCATGATCGACGTAGTTCATCAGCGCCGGCGAGAACTTCACCTGCTCGCTGATCAGGTAGTCGCGCTTGAGTAGCCGTGGCAGGAATTCGCCCAGGGCGCTGTAGCCCAGGCGTTTGTCGAACGGCCCTTCGCCGGGGTAGACGATGGCATCGCTGGGGCCTGGTTGCAGCGAATAGGTGAGGGTGCTGGCCAGCTTGCTGAATTCCCGCGACTGCAGGTTGGAGGTGCGGAATTCGTCATATGCAGCGAAGCCGATGGCAACCAGCGCCACCAGCAGGATGAGGATGATCAGCCGCCACCATAGCCGACGCTGACGGGGGGACTTTGGTTGTGGCGTCTCGGCCGGAGGTATCTCGGGTGCTTCCGTTCTGCTTGGTTCCGATTGCCACAGTGCGCCCATAGTCTTCTATCCGGCCAGGTATTTTCGTCTTGCTTGTCTGAAGCTTAGACGTTGAGCGGGTCAGGTGAAAAATTTGTAAGAGACGGAGAAGGGTGGCGTAGGGCTATGCGGCTTTGGTGTGGGTTTCTTCATACGGCGATGTTGCTATGGTGGCCGGGCGATTTTGGGCCGCTTCGCGCCCCATTCGCAGCACAAGGCTGCTCCTACAGGGGAATGCGTATCCATTGTAGGAGCAGCCTTGTGCTGCGAATGGGGTGCGAAGCGGCCCCAGAGATCTAGCTGAATATTCCTGTTTATACAGCGAAAAAACCTGCAAGGGTCTTCCTATACTGCTCGCCCCCTTCGCCTCGCCGGGCGCTCTATTCCGGCACTCGGGCCGGCCCACAAGGCCAGTTCGGCAAGCCAATGCCACGCCTATCGGCCTGGCTGGTGCTGCACGAAGGTCAAATCCAATAACAAAATGAGGTTGTATTGCTATGCCAGTCGGCAACCACTCTGCCCACGGCCAGGCCGCTGAAGGCGGCCCGCTCAAGCGTGAACTGGGCGAACGGCACATCCGCCTGATGGCGCTGGGCGCCTGTATCGGTGTCGGTCTTTTCCTCGGTTCGGCCAAGGCCATCGAAATGGCCGGCCCCGCCATCATGTTGTCCTATATCATCGGCGGCCTGGCCATCCTGGTGATCATGCGCGCCCTTGGCGAAATGGCCGTGCACAACCCTGTCGCCGGCTCGTTCAGCCGTTATGCCCAGGACTATCTAGGCCCGCTGGCGGGCTTCCTTACCGGCTGGAACTACTGGTTCCTGTGGCTGGTGACCTGCGTTGCCGAAATCACCGCGGTGGCCATCTACATGGGCATCTGGTTCCCCGACGTACCACGCTGGATCTGGGCCCTGGCGGCGCTGGGCAGCATGGGGGCGGTCAACCTGGTGGCCGTCAAGGCCTTTGGTGAATTCGAGTTCTGGTTCGCCCTGATCAAGATCGTCACCATCATCGCCATGGTCCTTGGCGGCATCGGCATCATTGCCTTTGGCTTCGGCAATGACGGCGTGGCAGTGGGTATTTCCAACCTTTGGAGCAACGGCGGCTTCATGCCCAATGGCGTGACCGGCGTGCTGATGTCGCTGCAAATGGTCATGTTCGCCTACCTGGGCGTGGAAATGATCGGCCTGACCGCCGGTGAAGCACGCAACCCGCAAAAGACCATCCCGCAGGCCATCGGCTCGGTGTTCTGGCGCATTCTGCTGTTCTATGTCGGTGCGCTGTTCGTGATCCTGTCGATCTACCCTTGGAGCGAAATCGGCAGCCAGGGCAGCCCGTTCGTCATGACCTTCGAGCGCCTGGGCATCAAGACCGCCGCCGGCATCATCAACTTCGTGGTCATCACTGCAGCGCTGTCGTCGTGCAACGGCGGCATCTTCAGCACCGGGCGCATGCTCTACAGCCTGGCGCAGAACGGCCAGGCCCCGGCGGCCTTCGCCCGTACGTCGAAGAACGGCGTGCCGCGCAACGCGCTGCTGCTATCGATCGGTGCGCTGCTGCTGGGCGTGCTGGCCAACTACCTGGTGCCGGAGAAGGTCTTCGTCTGGGTGACTTCGATCGCCACCTTCGGCGCGATCTGGACCTGGGTGATGATCCTGCTGGCGCAACTGAAGTTCCGCGCCGGCCTGAGCTCCACTGAACGCAAGGCGCTGAAATACCGCATGTGGCTGTGGCCGTTGAGCTCGTATCTGGCGCTGGCCTTCCTGGTGCTGGTGGTCGGCCTGATGGCGTACTTCGAGGATACCCGCGTGGCGCTGTACATCGGCCCGGCGTTCCTGGTGCTGCTGACGGTGCTGTACTACGCATTCCGCCTGGCGCCGAAAGATGCGCAGGGCGTGGCCAGTACTGCTTCCTGATCTGAAATGGCTGGGGCCGCCTTGCGGCCCTTTCGCGACACAAGGCCGCTCCCACAAGAGATCGCGTACTCCTGTGGGAGCGGCCTTGTGTCGCGATGGGCTGCGTAGCAGCCCCAGGTTCAATCAGGCCGCCACTTCACTGTTCGGTTCGAAGCTGTCCGCCCGCGCCAATTGCCACATGCGCGAATAGAACTGCCCGTTCACCTCGCCAGTCAGCAGTTCACCCGGCTTCAAGAACACATGCATCTGCGAGAACAGTTTGATCTCGGTGGCCGAGATGCGCCGTACCAGGTGCTTGGCTTCCAGCTGCGCCGGGTGCTCCAGGCCCGCTGCCGCAAGCATTTCGGCCAGGGCACGCAAGGTATTGTGGTGGAAGTTCAACACCCGCTGGGCTTTGTCCGGCACCACCAGCGCACGCTGGCGCAGAGGGTCTTGCGTGGCCACACCGGTCGGGCACTTGTTGGTGTGGCAGCTCTGCGACTGAATGCAGCCGATGGCGAACATGAAGCCGCGCGCCGAGTTGGCCCAATCAGCGCCAATGGCCAGCACGCTGGCAATGTCGAACGCGCTGACGATCTTGCCGCTGGCGCCCAGCTTGATCTTGTCGCGCAGGTTCAGGCCAACCAGGGTGTTGTGCACGAACAGCAACCCTTCGCGCAGCGGTACGCCAATGTGGTCGGTGAACTCCACCGGCGCCGCGCCGGTGCCGCCTTCCTTGCCGTCGACGACGATGAAGTCGGGCAGGATGCCGGTTTCCAGCATGGCCTTGGCTATGCCCATGAACTCCCACGGGTGGCCCAGGCAGAACTTGAAACCTACCGGTTTGCCGCCAGACAGCTCACGCAGCTGGGCAATGAACTGCATCATCTCGATTGGGGTGGAGAAGGCACTGTGGCGCGACGGCGATATGCAGTCTTCGCCCATCAGCACACCACGGGTTTCGGCGATTTCCCGGGTCACCTTGTGCTTGGGCAGGATGCCGCCATGGCCGGGCTTGGCGCCTTGGCTCATCTTGATTTCGATCATCCGCACCTGCGGGCTGCGTGCCTGGGCGGCAAAGCGTTCGGGGTCGAAGCGCCCGTCTGGCGTGCGGCACCCGAAGTAGCCGCTGCCCAGTTCCCAGACCAGGTCGCCGCCATGCTCGCGGTGATAGGGGCTGATGCTGCCTTCGCCGGTGTCATGGTGGAAGTTGCCCAGCTTGGCGCCCTGGTTGAGGGCGCGGATGGCGTTGGCGCTGAGCGAGCCAAAGCTCATCGCCGATATGTTGAAGATCGACGCTGAGTATGGCTGGCTGCATTGCGGCCCGCCGACGATGACCCGGAAGCTTGCCGGGTCGGCCAATGGCGCCGGGCGCATGGAGTGGCCGATGAATTCGAAGCCGGACTCGTACACGTCGATCAGGGTGCCGAAGGGTTTGTCCGAGGCTTCGTTCTTCGCCCTTGCGTAAACCAGCGAGCGCTGGGCGCGGGAGAACGGCAGGGCGTCGCTGTCCGCCTCCAGCAGGTACTGGCGAATTTCCGGGCGAATGGCCTCGACCAGATAGCGGATGTTGCCCAGGATCGGGTAGTTGCGGCGTACTGCGTGGCGTTGCTGCAACAGGTCGAACAGACCGATGAGGCTGAGGATTCCGGTGCTCAGGGTGAACGGCCACAACCATTCGTGGTGGGTGAACGGAAGGCTTGCCAGGGTGAACAGCACACAGGCGGCGAAGAAGGCATAGCGACTGAGAAGTGACAGGCTCATACAGGGTCCTTGCGATGGCGCGGTCAGGCTCAGGGCCTGGGGCAAACCCCGACCATAGCCAAGTTGCTCGGCTGTGCAAATTAAAATCGGGGTAGCGAAAATCATTCTCGCCAAACCTTGTGTTGGCTGTACTGGCCCTATCGCCGGCAAGCCGGCTCCCACAGGGATAGCGCATCGCTCAAGGGCGATGCGGTTTAGGTGGGAGCTGGCTTGCCGGCGATAGAGCCAGTACAGCAAAAAAGCATTCAGATGGTGTCGCGCAGCAGCTTCTGCCGCCAGCTTTCCTGCTCTTGTGCCGGCGCTTCAACCAGATATGAATAGTGCCCGGCCACCCGCACCGCCACCGGCACCCCGTCGCGGTACAACAGGCGGTTGCCGCTCACCGCCGGCACTTTCGCCCCCGGCAGCAACGACCCGACCAGGTTCAGTGGGTCACTGGCACTCACCACCACCAATGCCCCGTCCAATTCACGCCGCCGCACCTGCCGCAGCAGCCCCACCGCCTCCGGCAAGGCGAACTGTTCGCCGGCCAGCCCGGAAATGAAGCGCCCGCCACGAATCTCGCCACGCGCTTCCAGCCGGTGATAGCAGCGCAGCAGTTCGCGCCAGGGCGGCAGCACATCGCTTTCGCGCTCCAGCAGGCGCCAGCACACCACGCCATAGCGCCGAAGCAGGGCCCGGGCGATGTGCTCCAGGCGCTGGCTGTCGTCTACAGTGCCCCTGCGCAGCAAGGCCCAGCGCCCGGCATGGGACATGCTGCTGGACAGCGGCGGATGGCCGCGTCGGCTGTTGCGCGATGTGCGTTTCGCCGCCGGGGTGATCAGGCTGCGCAGGCCGGTGAAGCTGTCGGCCCCCACCAGGCCTGCGCCTACCAGCTCTTGCAAGGCCGTCTCCAGTTCGCTGGGTAGTAGGTGGGCGTCGTGTGCCAGCTCGTCGAAGAACAGCGCGCCATGCGCGTTCAGCACCTCGTGGACGCGTTGCGCTCGTGCGCCGAGGCTATCCAGGGCGGGTACGGGGGCAAGGCTGCGCCACAACCCAAGATGCTCGCGCGGCAGCAGCACCAGCGGTGTGCTCGACAAGGTGTTGCTCGACACGGTCGCCGCCAGCCGGCTCCAGGCGAACTGCCCGCTACGGCAGGCATCGTCGAGCCAGTTCGGGCTGTAGTCCTTGATACGTGCTGGCAGCAGTTCGGCCTCCCATGCTCCGGCGGCACTCGGGAATCCTTGTA
Organism: Pseudomonas sp. M2(2023); assembly: GCF_030263955.1. Taxonomy (NCBI): domain Bacteria; kingdom Pseudomonadati; phylum Pseudomonadota; class Gammaproteobacteria; order Pseudomonadales; family Pseudomonadaceae; genus Pseudomonas; species Pseudomonas sp. M2(2023). The sequence continues at coordinate 4,431,968 of NZ_CP127114.1, read as the reverse complement.
ACTGGCCTAGTACCTCGGCCACGGCTTGCGGGCCGCGCAGGCACGTGTCGTTGGCCAGGTGCTGCCAGTCGAACAGAAAGCGCATGAAGTCCTGCAGGCTGACCGGCTCGATCTCCCGGCGCAGGCGTTTGACCGTGTAGCGGTGGATGCGCGCAAGCAGATGGCGTTCGCACCATTGCAGTTCGCTTGCGCCGGGGCTGAAATGCCCACGCAGCACATAGCCTTCGGCCTCCAGGCAGGTCAGGGCCTGTTCGATGGCCGGCAGCGGTTTGCCAAGTGCTGCCGCAATCTGCGCGCGGGTCAGCGGGCCATGGCCGCTCAGGCGGGCTCGCAACAGTTCGACCAGCGCAATGTCCGGCTCGATGGCCTGATCGAAGCCTGGCAGTACCTGCAACGCAGGTTCCAGCCGGGAGCCGGGATACAGCACCTGCAGCAGACTCAACCGCTCGCGTGCCAGCCACAGTTTTTCATCCACCAGGCGCAAGGCCCGGCCGGCCTTGGCCAATTGTCTGAGCAGCAGTTCCCAACCGGCATTGCCCTGCACTTCGTCCTGGCTGATGGCACCCAGGCCCATCAACGCTTCATGCATTTCGTCGGCGTTGCCCGGCTGCGGCCAGGCCTCGGCCGTCACGGCGGCAATCGCATCGGCGTCCAGCGCGCCCAGGTCGTCGCCGTTCTGCACCTCGTTCCAGCGCCGGTTGAGCACTGCCTGCGTGCGACGCTCTTCCAGTGGCGCGTCATCCAGGAAGGCATATGGCCGAGCATTGAGGATGGCCGCCGCCAACGGCGAAGGGGCGGGTAGATCGCGGCACAGCAGGCGTACCGTGCCGCTTTCCATGCGCCGCAAAAGTGCTAGCCAGCCTTCGCTGTCCATCGCCTCGTGCAGGCAGTCGTCGAGGGTTTGCTCGACCAGCGGATGATCGGGAATCTGCCGCTCGCCGACGATGTTCTCCAGGCAGGCGATCTGGTCGGGGAACACGGCAGCAATCAGGTCTTCACTCTTCATCCGCTGGATCTGTGGCGCCACCTTGCGACCGCCGACAAAGCGCGGCAAGGCCATGGTCACGCTGGCGTTCCAGCGCCAGCGCACGCCGAACAGCGGCGCATCGAGCAGTGCCTGGACAAGGATCGACTCGGCGTTGCGGCTATTCAGGTAACGCCACACGTCGTCCAGTTCGAAGCTGTGGCTGGAGGACAGCGACAGCACGATGGCGTCCTCGCTGGCCGCCGCCTGCAACTCGAAGTTGAAGGTGCGGCAGAAGCGCTTGCGCAGGGCCAGGCCCCAGGCGCGGTTGATGCGGCTGCCGTAGGGCGAATGGATGATCAACTGGGTACCGCCGGACTCATCGAAGAAGCGCTCCATCACCAGCGTGTCCTGCGAGGGCAGGGCACCAAGCACTTCGCGGGTGCGGGCCAGGTAGTCGAGCAACTGGCCAGCGGCGGCTTCGCCCAGTTCGAAGGTGGCCTGCAACCATGCCAGCACCTCGGCTTGGTTGTTGTCAGCCAGCTGTTGGTCGATCTGTGCCTGCAGCCGGGCCACCGCGGCAGACAGCTCATCGCTGCGCCCCGGCGCCTCGCCCAGCCAGAATGGAATGGTCGGTGGCAGGCCATGGGCATCCTCCACCCGCACCCGGCCCGGGTCGACGCGCAGGATGCGATAGGAAGCATTGCCCAGCTGGAAGATATCGCCGGCGATGCTTTCCACCGCAAAGTCTTCGTTGACGCTGCCGATGTTCAGCGCCTGCGGTTCGAGCAGCACGGCGTAGTCGGCGTTGTCGGGGATGGTGCCGCCGCTGGTCAGGGCGGTCAGCTGGCTGCCGCGGCGGCCACGCAGGGTGCCGCTCACCGCATCGCGGTGCAGGTAGGCACTGCGCACGCCCTGGCGGCCGTTATAGCCCTCGGCGAGCATGCGCAGCAGGGCCTGGTAATGTTGCTGGTCGAGTTCGGCATAGGGCGTGGCCTGGCGCAGGCAGTCGAACAGGGCTTGTTCGTGCCAGGGCTGGTTGCTGGCTTCGGCGACGATCTGCTGGGCCAGCACGTCCAGCGGCGCCCGGGGAATGTGCAGCTCGTCCAGCTCGCCCCGGCGTATGCAGTCGAGCAGGGCCACGCATTCGATCAGGTCATCACGCGAGGTCGGGAACAAGCGGCCCTTGGGCACGCCATCGACCTGGTGGCCGGCGCGGCCGACCCGCTGCAGAAAGGCCGCTATCGAACCTGGTGAAGCGATCTGGCAGACCAGATCGATGTCGCCGATATCGATGCCCAGCTCCAGCGATGCGGTGGCCACCAGCACCTGCAACTGGCCATTCTTAAGGCGTTGTTCGGCATCCAGGCGTAGTTCCTTGGCTAGGCTGCCGTGGTGCGCGGCAACCGCCTCCTTGCCCAGGCGGTCGCTGAGGTGGCGGGTGATGCGTTCGGCCAGCCGTCGGGTGTTGACGAACACCAGGGTGGTGCGGTGTTCGCGCGCCAGGGTGGCCAGGCGGTCATAGACCAGGCCCCAGACATCGGTGGCCATCACTGCACCCAGCGGCACTGGCGGCACCTCGATGGCCAGGTCGCGCTGTCGAGCGTGGCCGACATCGACGATTGCGCAGGGGCGGCTGTTGCCGACCAGAAATTGCGCCACCCGCTCTACCGGGCGTTGCGTGGCCGACAGGCCGATGCGCCGCAACGGCCGGTTGCACAGGGCCTGCAGGCGCTCCAGGGTCAGTGCCAGGTGGGCGCCGCGCTTGTTGCCGGCCAGGGCATGGATTTCGTCGATGATCACGGTGTGCACGCTGGCCAGGCCTTTACGGCCAGAAGCCGAGCCCATCAGCACGTAGAGCGATTCGGGGGTGGTCACCAGGATGTGCGGCGCCAGCTTGCGCATGGCGGCACGCTCCTTCTGCGGGGTGTCGCCGCTGCGCACGGCCGTGGTGATGCGCGGGGCGTTCAGGCCCTGGTCCGCGATGGCCTGGCTGATGCCTTCGAGCGGGGCTTGCAGGTTCAGGCGGATATCGTTGGACAGCGCCTTGAGTGGCGAAACGTAGACCACCTGGGTTTGCGCTGGTAGCTCGCCTTGGTGCTCCAGGCCTTGGCGGAACAGTTCGTCGAGCACGGCCAGGAACGCACTGAGGGTCTTGCCCGAGCCGGTCGGTGCGGCTAGCAGCATCGACTTGCCCGCATGGGTCAACGGCCAGGCCTGGGCCTGGGCATCGGTCACCGTGGCGAAGTGGCGACGGAACCAGGTGCGCACGGCGGGGTGGAACAGCTCGAGCACCGGGTGGTGTTTGGCGGGCAGGTTCATGTGTTGGTTATGGAGGGTGTAGGGCGGGTTGGCAAGGGGCCGTTCGTCTGCCGGATCGGCTATGACCTTCGCGGGTAAACCCGCTCCCACAGGTACTGCGCCGCTCTCTGACCTTGTGGTGCACCTGTGGGAGCGGGTTTACCCGCGAAGAGGCCGGCACAGGAAACACTGGCCTTGTCAGGCCAGGAACCCCATGGGATCCTCCCCGGCCATTGTTTCAGGTGAGCCCCCCATGCCCAACACCATCCGCATCGCCGCGGCCCTGCTGATCGATCCCCAAGGCCGAACCCTGCTGGTACGCAAACGCGGCACCCAGGCTTTCATGCAGCCCGGCGGCAAGATCGATGCTGGCGAAACACCCGTGCAGGCGCTGGTGCGAGAGCTGCATGAGGAACTGGGCCTGCACATCGACCCGGCCCAGGCCGTGCACCTGGGCCAGTTCAGCGCCCCGGCCGCCAACGAGCCGGGCTTCGAGGTACAGGCCGAACTGTTCCGTGTCGACAGCGCCGCAGCCGTGCTGCCGGCCGCGGAGATCGAGGAGGTGGTGTGGCTGGCCGCAGACCAGGTACCCGCCATGCAGCTTGCACCCCTGACCCGCGACCTGATCCTGCCGCTATACCGCCAGGCCGTCAGCGCACCGCGCTGACGCCATCGAGGGTGGCGAACGAGGTGTCCTTGGCCGTGAGCAAGAAGTCGCGCATGTATGGCGCATCGAGCATGTCGGTGCGCACGGCGGCATAAAGCGTGGCGAACAGGCCTTTTTCACCCAGGCGCTTGCCCTTCACATACCCGCGCGAACTGTACTCGTGCAGCGCCCAGTGCGGCATGCCGCACACGCCACGGCCGCTGGCCACAAGTTGCATCATCATCACCGTCAGCTCCGATGTGCGCACGGCAGCGGGCTCGATGTCGGCCGGCTCCAGGAAGCGGGTGAAGATGTCCAGGCGGTCGCGCTCCACCGGGTAGGTGATCAGGGTCTGGTCAAGCAGGTCCTGCGGCACGATGTAGGGCTTGCTGGCCAACGGATGCTGGTTGGCCACCGCCAGCATCGCCTCGTAGGTGAACAGCGGCACGTAGGTGATGCCCGCCAGGTCCAGCGGGTCGGAGGTCACCACCAGGTCGAGGTCGCCGCGGGCCAGGGCCGGCAGTGGGGCGAAGGCAAAGCCGGAGGCCAGGTCCAGCTCCACCTCCGGCCAGGCGTCACGGAACTGGTCGATGGTCGGCATCAGCCACTGGAAGCAGCTGTGGCATTCGATGGCCATGTGCAGGCGCCCGGCGGTGCCGCCGGCCAGGCGCGCGATGTCACGTTCGGCGCCGCGCAGCAGCGGCAGGGTGGCATCGGCCAGTTGCAGCAGGCGCAACCCGGCGCTGGTGAAGCGGATCGGCTTGGTCTTGCGCACGAACAGCGGCAGGCCCAAGCGCTCTTCCAGCTCCTTGAACTGGTGCGACAGCGCCGACTGGGTCAGGTGCAGGCGCTCGGCGGCCTCCACCAGGCTGTCGGCCTCGCGCAGGGCATGAAGGGTTTTCAGGTGACGGATCTCCAGCACAGCTGACTCCGGTGTGTGGACTTGAGGAAACAGGGAATGAGTTGAGTTTCCCTCATGTTGCCGCGCCTGTCGACTGGGCGTACCGCCGCACCGCCTGGCGGGAGTCATCAAACTGTCACTGAACTGTGGCAGCGCGCCCGAACAGAATTCATCAGACTCGCGCTCTACTGGGGATCTGCATTCTGGTGTTTCTTTCATGCAGGCTTTTTGGCTTTTTCTTTTCTTTGTATTCGGCGTACCTGCAAGTTTCGCTGAACAGCGTTGTGACGCCCACGTGCCGGTGCAGCGGGCCGAGCTGGGCGCGGTCAGCCTTGTCTACCAGAGCGTCGGTGCGCCACGCGACCCGGCTTTGCTGCTGGTGATGGGCCTTGGCGGGCAGCTGATCCACTGGCCGGACGACGTGGTCGAAGCGTTGTGCCGCCAGGGCTTTCGGGTGATCCGCTATGACAACCGCGATGTCGGCCTGTCACGCTGGAACCAGTTGCCACCGACGGCCAACCTGACGGTCGAACTGCTGCGCTACAAGCTGGGCCTGTCGGTGGCTGCGCCCTATACGCTGACCGACATGGCGGACGATGGCCTGCGCTTGATGGATGCGTTGGGCGTGCGCCAGTTTCATGTGCTGGGGGTGAGCATGGGCGGCATGATTGCCCAGCACCTGGCTGCCATGGCGCCCGAGCGCGTGCGCAGCCTGACGCTGGTCATGTCCAGTTCAGGGGCGGCGGGGTTGCCGGCGCCGGATCCGGCGCTGGTGCAGTTGCTGGCCCGGCGCAGCGCGCCGAACCGCGAAGTGGCCATCGAGCAGCAGGCTGATCTGCTGGCGGCGCTGGGTAGCCCCGAGGTGCGTGACGACCGTGCGGCCTTGCTGCAGCAAGCGGCCGTGGCCTACGACCGGGCGTTCAACCCTGAAGGGGCCAAGCGCCAGATCATGGCGATACTGGCCGAGCCGAGCAGGGTCGAGTTGCTTAACCAGTTGCGGGTGCCGACCCTGGTAGTGCATGGCACGGCCGACCCGTTGCTGCCGGTGATGCATGGCGTGCACCTGGCGGCGCATATCCAGGGCAGCCAGCTGCGCTTGATACCGGGGTTGGCGCACCGCTTCCAGGAGCCGTTCAAGGCGCCGTTGCTGGGGGCGGTGTTGCCCTACCTGCAGGCACATCGGCAGGATGTCACGCATATCGCAGGGCTGTGAATCGAGGTCTGGCGCGGTCCATTGTGGGAGCGGCCTTGCGTCGCGAAAGGGGCGCGTAGCGGCCCCAGGATTCAAGCCCCCCTACAAAAATGCCGGGGCCGCTTTGCGGCCCTTTCGCGACGCAAGGCCGCTCCCACAGGGTTGCGTGCGCCTTCAGGCTAGTGCATCCGCACCCACAAGGTCACCAGCACGGTCGCCGCCATCAGCCAGGCCACCGTGGCCAACGCCAGCGATGCCTCCAGGCGCATGCGGTCGACCAGTACATACAAGGTCGCCAGGTACACGAAGTACGGAATGATCGACCACATGCCGAACAGGATGGTGGTCTTCAGGTCGGCAATGCTGCGCCCCTTGCCGACAATGTAGTGGGCAATCAGGGCGAAGGTGGGGAACAGCGGCACCAGCCCGGCGATGTAGTAATTGCGTGTCTTCGAAAGCACCGCCAGCAGCACCACCACACCAGCACCCAGGGCAGCTTTGAATACCAGGTCCACGTTGTCTTTCCAGGTTGGGTTGAGGTCAGCCGAGGCCGTATTTCTTCACTTTGTCGAACAGCGTGGTCTTGGCCATGCCCAGCTCCTGGCTGGCCTGGCTCAGGTTGCCACCAGTACGTTGCAGGGCATCGCTGAGCAGGTTGCGCTCGAACGCTTCCACCGCCTCGGCAAAGCCCAAGCCTTGGCTGGCACCACCGCTGGGGCCTTTCTTGAACGCAGGCAGGCCGAGGGCATAGCGTTCGGCGACGTTGCGCAGTTCACGCACGTTGCCCGGCCAGTCGTGGGCCATCAGGCGCGACAAGGTCTGGCTGTCCAGCGTAGGTGTTTCACGGTCGAAGCGCAGGGCCGACTGCTGCAGGAAGTGTTCGAACAGCTGCAGGATATCTTCGCGGCGCTCGCGTAGCGGCGGCAGCTCCAGTGTCACCACGTTCAGCCGGTAATACAGGTCGCTGCGGAACTGGCCACTCTGGCCCATGGCATCCAGGTCAGACTTGGTGGCGGCGATCACCCGGCAGTCCACCGGAATGCTCTGGTTCGAGCCCAGCCGCTCCAGGGTGCGCTCCTGCAGCACACGCAACAGCTTGATCTGCAGGTTGATCGGCATGCTCTCCACTTCGTCGAGGAACAGCGTGCCGCCATTGGCATGTTCGATCTTGCCGATGCGGCGTTTGCCGGCACCGGTGAAGGCGTTGGCCTCGTGGCCGAAAATCTCGCTTTCGAACAGGTTTTCCGGCAGGCCGCCACAGTTCAGTGCCACGAACGGCTGGCCCTGACGACGGCTGAAGTCGTGCAGGCAGCGGGCGACCAGTTCCTTGCCGGTACCGGTTTCGCCTTCGATCAGCACGTTGGCCGAGGTATCGGCGACGTTGGCGATGAGCTCGCGCAGGTGCTCCATGGCCGGCGAACGGCCAATGATGCGCCCCTCCAGGCTGCTTTGCTCCGCCAACTGGCGGCGCAGGGCCACCACTTCGCGCGACAGCCCGCGCTGTTCGAGGGCGCGGCGCACCACGTCGACCAGGCGCTCCGGGGAGAAGGGTTTTTCCATGAAGTCGTAGGCGCCATTGCGCATGGCGCCCACCGCCATGTCGATATCGCCGTGGCCGGTGATCAGTACCACCGGCAGGCTGCGGTCGCGGGCCTTGAGGCGGTTGAGCAGCTCCAGGCCATCGATGCCCGGCAGGCGTATATCGCTGACGACGATGCCGGCGAAGTCGTCGCCGATGCGCTCCAGCGCCTGCTCGGCGCTGCCCACACCTTCACAGGCGATGTCTTCCAGGGCCAGCGCCTGTTGGCAGCCGAGCAGCACATGCGGGTCGTCTTCGACGATCAGGACGGTAAGAGGCGCTTGGTTCATGGGTGCTCTGCCGATTCGCTAGGGGGTGAGACCAGGGGCAGGGCCAGGACGAAGGCCGTACCGCCGCTGGCGGGATGCTCGACGTTGAGGCTGCCCTTGGCGGCGGCGGCAAGGCTCGCCGACAGGGTCAGGCCCAGGCCCAGGCCGTGTTCGCCCGGCTTGGTGGTGAAGAAAGGTTCGAACAGGTGCTTGCGCGCCTCGGCGTCGATGCCGTGGCCATTGTCGCGCACCTGCAAACGGTACTTGTCGCCCTGCAGCTCGCCTTCCAGCCACAGTTGCGGCAGCGGCTGGGCGGCCATGGCATCCAGGGCGTTGCCGATCAGGTTGACCAGGATCTGTTCCAGGCGGGTCTGGTCGATGGCCAGCTGCTGGTCCTCGAACTGATTGTGCAGCTGCAGGTGGCAGGCACTGATGCGGTTGGCCAGCACCTGCAAGGTAGCGTCCACTGCCTTGGCCAGCGAAGCCTGGCCGCTGTCGTCGCTGCGTCGGGCGAACGAGCGCAGGCTGGCGGTGATTCGGCCCATGCGGTCGATCAGGTCGTTCATGGTACGCAGGTTGGTGCTGGCGGTTTCCAGCGCCCCCCGTTCGAGGAAGCGCACGGTGTTGCCGGACAACGTGCGCAGCGCGGCCAGCGGTTGGTTCAGTTCGTGGGCAATGCTGGTGGACATCTGCCCGATGGCGGCCAGCTTGCCAGCCTGTACCAGTTCATCCTGGGCGTGACGCAGGGTCTGCTCGGCATGCCGGCGCTCGCGAATCTGGCCCTTCAGGCGTTCGTTGCTGGCACGCAGGTCGGCCGTGCGTTCGGTAATCCGTCGTTCCAGCTGGCTGTTGGCTTCCTGCAGGGCCTCGCGGGCTGCCAGGCGGGTGGCGATGACCTTGCGCCGTTCGTTCCAGGCGATGCCGAGGATCGCCAACAAGGCGAAGGCCACGCCCACCAGGATGCCCTGTACCATGGATTCGCGGCGCAGGTCCTGCAGCGGGGTCAGCAGGGTGAAATGCCAGGGCGTGTCGACCAGGCGCCGGGTCTGGGCCAGGTAGGCCATTTCGCGGGCCTTGCCCTGTGCGGTTTCGCTGTTGGCCGGGAAGGTCAGCTTTTCCACACCATCGGCCAGGGTCTCCCGTGCCAGGGGTTGCAGTTCGTTCAGCGGCCACCAGTAGTACTGCAGGCTGCGAGCCAGGCGCTCCTTGATCTGCGGGGTCAGCGGGCGTACCGACTTCAGGCGCCGGGCAGGGTCGCTGGAGAGGATGATGATGCCGTTCTCGTCGCTGACGAACGCCTCCAGGCGGGCACGCTGCCAGCGCTCCTCGAGGGTGTCCAGGCGCACTTTGATCACCGCCACGCCAATGATCTTGCCATGCTCCTCCAGGCCGTGGGCCAGGTAATAGCCGGCCTCGCCGGTTGTACTGCCGATACCGTAGAAACGCCCGGGTTCGCCGCGCACGGCAGTCTGGAAATAGGCCCGGAACGACAGGTCCTCGCCGAGGAACGAGTCGGCATCGCGCCAGTTGCTGGTAGCCTGGACACGGCCGTTGGTGTCGAGGACGAAGATGGCCCGGCTGCGGCTGCGCCGGTTCAGGCCTTCGAGGTATTCGTTGACGGTCTGCCGCGAGCCGCCGTCAGGGTCGGTGAGCAGATGCGAGACGCTGTCTTCCAGCTCCAGCAGGCTCGGCAGGTAGGTGTACTTGCTGATTTCGCTCTCGACCGTGCGCGCGTGCAGCTCCAGCTGGCGCTCGCCGTTTTCGCTGAGGGTGCGGATGCCGCTGCTCTCGCTGATCAGGTAGCCAGCCATTCCCAGGCCGACCATCAGCAGGATGATCAGTGGCGGTAACAGCAATTGGCGGAGCAGGCGGGATTTCACGGCAGGCTTGGCAGGGAGAAGAAGCGAAGGATCGCATTTCATCACAGTGGCCTTGTCACGACCAGCGCCTGCTGCCCGAAGGGCAGCGGCGCCGACCGCTTCAGTGAAGCAAAATCAGTGTTGCAGGATCTTGCTGAGGAAGTGCTGGGTACGTTCGTGGCGGGCACTCGGGTTGCCGAAGAAGTCTTCCTTCTGGCAATCCTCGATGATGTTGCCCTTGTCCATGAAGATCACGCGGTTGGCCACCTTGCGGGCAAAGCCCATTTCGTGGGTCACGCACATCATTGTCATGCCTTCGTGGGCCAGCTCGACCATCACGTCCAGTACTTCGTTGACCATTTCCGGGTCCAGGGCCGAGGTCGGTTCGTCGAACAGCATGACGATCGGGTCCATCGACAGGGCGCGGGCGATGGCCACGCGCTGCTGCTGGCCGCCGGACAGCTGGCCGGGGTGCTTCTTGGCGTGGGCACCGAGGCCGACGCGGTCGAGCAGGGCCAGGCCCTTCTTGGTCGCTTCTGCTTCGCTGCGGCCAAGCACCTTGCGCTGGGCGATGGTCAGGTTCTCGGTGATGGACAGGTGCGGGAACAGCTCGAAGTGCTGGAACACCATGCCAACGCGCGAACGCAGCTTGGGCAGGTTGGTCTTGGGGTCGGCGATCGAGGTGCCGTCGACCACGATGTCACCTTTCTGGAACGGCTCCAGGGCGTTGACGCACTTGATCAGGGTGGACTTGCCCGAGCCCGACGGGCCGCAGACCACCACCACTTCACCCTTCTTGACCTCGGTGCTGCAGTCGGTCAGTACCTGGAAGTCCCCGTACCACTTGTTTACGTTCTTGATGGAAATCATACGGCGATCCTTTTTTGCAGGCGCTTGACCAGCCACGAAGCGGAGAAGCTGATGAGGAAGTACACGACACCGGCGAAAATCAGGAACTCATGGGAGCGCCCGATGATGTCGCCGTTGGAGCGTGCCGAGTTGAGGAAGTCCACCAGGCCCACGGTGTAGACCAGCGAGGTGTCCTGGAACAGGATGATGCTCTGCTGCAAAAGCAGCGGCGTCATCTTGCGGAAGGCCTGGGGCAAGATGATCAGGCGCATGGTCTGGCCGTAGGTCATGCCCAGGGCCTGGGCGGCGCCCATCTGGCCTTTGGAGATCGACTGCACGCCGGCGCGGACGATTTCGCAGAAGTACGCGGCCTCGAACATCATGAATGCCACCACGCAGGAGGTGAAGGCACCTACCGGGGTGTCCTCGCCGGTAATCCAGCGCAGCACGAATGGTACCGCCAGGTAGAACCAGGTGATTACCAGCAGCAGCGGGATCGAGCGGAAGTAGTTGACGTAGGCGCCGGCCACGTTCGACAGCAGCTTGCTCGACGACAGGCGCATCAGGGCCAGGATGGTCCCCAGTACAATGCCGCCAACCACGCCCATTATCATCAGCTGCAGGGTCATGACCATGCCTTCCCAAAGGGCAGGCAGGGCCGGGATGATTTCGCTGAAATCCATGTCCATTTATTTGCCCCCTACGGAAATCAGGCCGGGCACCGAGACTTTCTTCTCGACCATGCGCATCAGCAGCATCAGGCCCATGTTCAGGGTGAAGTAGATCAGCGTGGCCAAGGTGAAGGCCTCGAACAGGTTCGCCGAGAACTCAGCGGTCTGCTTGGTTTGTGCCAGCAGTTCCATCAGGCCGATCAGCGACGCCACCGACGAGTTCTTGAACACGTTCAGGAATTCCGAGGTGAGCGGCGGAATGATGATCCGGTAGGCTTGTGGCAGCAGCACGTTGGTGTAGATCTGCGACAGGCTGAAGCCCATGGCGCGGGCGGCGGCTTCCTGGCCGCGGGGCAGCGCCTGGATGCCGGTACGCACCTGCTCGCACACGCGGGCGGCAGTGAACAGGCCCAGGCAGATGACCACGCTGATCAGCGCCGAAGTGGTCGGGTTGAGGTCCTGCTTGAACCATTCCTGCAGGCCTTCTGGCAGCAGGTCTGGCACTAGGAAGTACCAGATGAACAGCTGCACCAGCAGCGGTACGTTGCGGAACAGCTCCACATAGGCGGTGGCGATACCCGATACCAAACGGTTCGGCACGGTGCGCATGACACCGAGGACCGAGCCCAGCAGCAAGGCGATGACCCAGGCGGAGATGGCGATGGCGATGGTCCAGCCCAGGCCGGTGACGTACCAGTCCAGATAGGTTTCGCTGCCCACGCCGGTGGACTTGAAGAACACGCCCCAGTCCCAGTTGTAATTCATCGGGATTTCCCCTCAGACGGTTGTTTCACGGGCACCTTCCAACATCCGAGGGCATAAGCCCTCGGATGAAAGGTTAGACACTAACGGGTGGCCTGCAGGTTTAATTCGCGCTTTGCAGCGCAACAGGCCATGGGCTGGTGGTCAGGACTTTTTCTCGTCGGCAGCCTTGTCGGTTGGCTCGGCGATCAGTTTCTTCAGCTCGTCGCTCATCGGGAACTGCAGGTTCAGACCCTTCGGCGGGATTGGCTGTTGGAACCATTTGTCGTAGCTCTTGTTGACTTCGCCCGACTTGAAGTAGCCGACGATGGCGTCATCGACCGCTTTCTTGAAGGCCGCGTCATCCTTGCGCACCATGCAGCCGTAGATCTCGTAGGACTGCGGGGTACCGGTGATGACCCAGTCCGACGGTTTGCGAGCCTTGGCCATTTCGCCGGCGAGCAGGGCGTCGTCCATCATGAAGGCCACGGCGCGGCCGCTTTCGAGCATGTTGAAGGCTTCACCGTGGTCCTTGGCGGAAATCACGTTCATCTTCATCTGCTTGTCGGCGTTCATCGCCTTGAGGATGCGCTCGGAGGTGGTACCTGCGGTGGTTACCACGTTCTTGCCGGCCAGGTCCGGGAAGTCCTTGTATGCCGGCTGACCGTCCTTGACCTTGGTCAGCAGGCGGGTACCGACTTCGAAGATACCGACCGAGAAGCCGACCTGCTGCTGGCGCTCGACATTGTTGGTGGTGGAGCCGCACTCGAGGTCTACGGTGCCGTTCTGCACCAGCGGGATGCGGGTCTGGGAGGTGACGAGGTTGTAGCGGACCTTGATGTCCGTGCCCAGCTGCTTCTTCAGGGCGTCGACGACAGCCATCTGGATGTCATGCGAGTAGCCCACGGGCTCGGGCTTGCCGGCCAGGTAGGAAAACGGGATGGAGGAGTCGCGGTGGCCCAGGGTGATGGTGCCCGAATCCTTGATCTTCTTCAGGGTGCCGGTCAGTTCTTCGGCCATGGCCGGCGAAGCGATCACAGCGGCCGCGATGGCGGCGCCCAGCAATTGACGAACGATGCGCATCAAATTTTCCTCGACGTGTTTGTTTTTTTTATGGAGCCGTTGGCGGACTCTTCGTTCAACGAATACAGAAATAAACGATTGCATTCGGCTACCAAGTGTAGAGCATGAGTCGTGCCAAGCTCTGGCATTGATCATAACGCCTCGAATTCATTGGGAATCAACCTTTCGCACTCATCGTGTGATGGTAAGTTCCATTCGCCATACCGAATGAATGGCGGTTAATCGTTCGGAAATCCGAACGGATTTGCCAGCCCTGGATCGCAATGCACGAGCGATCAGGACCGCTGCCATGCAGCGCCTGATCGCAGTGCTGCCAGTATGGTCAATGGGGCATGAGCCGCTCTTTCGGCGTCTGGTTCCAGCGCGCCCAGGCCTCGGTAGTGAGGGTGCGTATCAGCACTGACTCCTCGGCGGCAAGTTCGCGCATCAAAACCCTGGCCTGGTCTTCATAGCCCGCTTCCTGGCCGGCCACGGCCCTTGCCTCGAGCGCTTCCATTCGCTCGTGATAAGGCCTTGCGGTCGCCTCGAAACGGTCAGCATAGGTTTCTCGCAGGTAGTTCTGCCAGTAAGGGCGGCCTGCAAGCGCGTCCAGCATCGACAAGGTACTGTAGCTTTGCAGTACTTCTATTTCTGCTGCGTTCAGATCCCGCGTTGTCACCTGGGCGAATGATGCGAAGTGCATCTCATCCGGTGGTGCTGGCAAGTCAAGTGGCCCCGTCAGCCGCAGGCGATAGAAAAGCCGAACTTCGATTTCATCTACTCTGCGTCCTGCTTCGCGCAGGGCCTGGATGTGCCGGTTGGCAATATCGTCTAGCAGGTCCAGGCGGTGCAGCTGGCCGCCCAGATACAGCAGGTGGCTCTCTCTCATTTCCGCTGGCACCCCTTCGATGCCCTGGAAGGCCAGCACGCCCACTTCCATCTGGTTGAGCAGCAGCAACAGGCGGTCCTCGCAGGTACGCGGCCCGTCGGCCTCGCGAAACAACTGCTCGCGTAACGCTTCATTGTTTTCGCAGGCTTCGAGGATGTGCCAGAGACGGCGTCGATAATGCCGCGGATGGGCCTCGAAGTCTTCGCTCTGGGCAAAGTCGGCCAGGAATCTGAACAGGCCTCCAGAGCCCGGCTCTTCGCTCAGGCGGTCCCAGGCTGCCTCCCGCTCTGCACGGAGGAGCTCGTTTCTGGACGCTACCCAGGTTGCACGGGTTTCTTCATCTATTGGCTCGTGGGCATACGACGCGCTGCCTCGGGCGCCTGTTTCGCTGGCACCCTGTGCTTCGTCCAGATACTCGATGCTGCCTTCGCTCAACGGATTGTCATGCAGGTTCAGCCTTTGCAGGCGCAGGCGCAAGCCGCGCATCTCGCGCTGCAACTCGCTGATTCTGTTGTCGCGCAAGTCGATATGGGCGCGTAGCGCTACGCTCTGGTGGACCAGGCCAATATCCGCCTGGCCCGTTGCTCGCAGGCGCAGGTCCCGCACATGTGGCAAGGCCGAGAGGTCGGGCATGCCGTTGAGGGGGTTGTAATTGAGTATCAGGGTATCCAGCCGCTGCAACTGAGCCAGGCGGCTGCTACCTGCTGCGTCCATCGCAATCAGGTTGTTGCTCAGGTTCAAGCGCCGTAGCTGGCTGAGGCCCTCGATGCCATCGGGAACCAATGTCAGCCGGTTGCCGCTCAGGTCCAGGTCCACGACGTTGGGGAACAGCCTTAGGAAGCGCGCATCGATCTGCTGCAGGCGCATGTTGCGTAACGTCAGCCGGCGCACGTGTCGGTATTCCACACCCTCCGGCAGGTCTGGCAAGGCATCGATGTGCTCGCCGTCTATGGTCAGTTCATATTGGTCGTTGCCGTCCACCAGTTTGCGCCGCCAACTGCGGCGAAGGGTATCGGCTACCCGGCGTCTGCGAATGGCGTCGATCGGAGATTGCCAACCGGCCTGCCAGACCCGAAGTGTTTCGCGTAGGTCGGCAAGCTGGCGTTGCAGCGTCTGGTAATGGTCCCACAAGCTCTCCCCGCGCTGGCGGACTGCTTCGAGGTAAGCGTCCAGTTGCAGTTCGGAGAGTGTGGGGAATATTTGATGGATCCCTCGGCGAATAGCGCTTTGGCTGCTTTCACCACCGCCGCTGAGTGTATAGGCCAGCCTGCCGTCGGCGAAACGCCGGGGCGGCCTGATAGTTGCGCGGATGCCGGGCAGGTCGAGCAGGCCAGCCGTTGAGTCGCGATCCTGTTCGGCTGCCATGGCCAGTTTGTCGCGCAGTTCCCTGAGCTGCAGGTTGCGGTTCCCCAACCGGGTTTTCTGCTCGTCGTCCAGGCATTGCAGGAGCGCTGCCAGCAAGGACTTGCCCTGGGTTTCTTCGCCAGCCAGGGCGTAGCCTTGCTCATTTTTGACAATGGTGCGTACCTTCTGCGCGGTCTCGCTCTGGCTGGCGAATATCTGTAATCCCTCCAGTCCGCCGTGGCGTAATTCGACCCGTACTGAGTCTGGCCACGGGGCTTCCCTCTCGATGAGGCGTAGGGCCAGTATTTCGCTATCGGTGTTGGCCAGGTTCTGTAGGCGCAAGCCGAGACAAGCCCGGTCGATACGGCTGGCATGTTCATACCATCGTGCATGTTGCGCCATGCTCAGTGGTATCCGCCCGGAAGCATGCAACTGTTCTATCTGGGCGCTACTGCCATGGTCGATGACTTCCTGGGCGCCCCTTGGCGATAGCCCCCGAAAGGCGCCGATCAGCTTGGCCTGGTCGATGGATAGCGGTGTTTGCCATGCCTGAAGTTTCTGCTCGAAGGCCAGCCCTTTCAGGGTAGGATCCTGCTGGTGCAGCTTGATCCGGTCGTGGATGTCTAGCAGCCGCGCGGGTGGTGGAGCGTTCTCCAGGCAAAGTCGGCGCAGCTGGTCCACGGACAGGCCTGTGACCTTCAGAAGCATCCGGCCATGGTCTGATAAAGTGTCGGCAAAGTGCTCCCCTTGCAGGCCTTCCAATAATATCGAGACATCTTCCTCGGCAGGCAGGTAGCGGAGGTTTCTGGCCAGCCTTACGCCGCGGCCGGGCAACACCGTTGGCGCAAGCCTGTCGACAAAAGGTATTCGTCCCAGCGTATGCAGCGCACCTGCAGTCAGGCCTGTGGTCGCCAGGCCTTGGGCTACGTTGAACAAGTGGTCCAGTGCACCTTGGCGATCACCTAACTGCCAGTCCTGGTAGCCTTCGTAGACTTCATCGAGCAATTGCGCCGCGCTGACGACCAGCAGCAGGTCTCCCAATACCGGTACGACCAGAGCTGCCAGCCCCAGCAGGTCCAATCCGGCGCTGAGCATGCCCTGCAAGCGCTGATGTCTGCTCAGGCGGTCTTCGACGTCCGTGGGCACAGCCAGGTAGGCTGCATCATCGAACATTCGTCCGAGCAAAAGCGCTCGTACATGTGCGAACACATCCCCCTCTATTGGCAGGTTTCGCCCGTCGAGCTGCGGTTTCTTTGCTCCAGGCGACGCTACCAGCCGTTGTGCAAGTTCCTTGTCGAAAGCGCTTGTGTCCCGCGCCTTGATGAAACGCTTGAAAAACCTGCGGAATGGTTGCTGTTTGAGGCGAGTGGCCAGGTCGCTGTACACATCGTTCCAACTGTCGTAAAAGCACAGGCTTTGCCCGGGGGCATCGGGTATCCAGACGATGATCTCGTCGATGTCGGCAGCCAAGGCAGGGCGCCACTCGAGAGTGATGACCCCCGTCACGCACTTGCCGAGCAGATAGAGTTGGCGAGGTGTCAGGGTGCCTTTGCCATAGGTTGCGAGCGCAGGGGTTTCCAGCATCGACCGCAGCCGAAGCAAATCCCGCTCATCCAGTTGCCGCTTGAACCTGGCTTCGTAAACCGCTGCTTGCATGCGCGTTCGTACGCCGGTTTCAAACAGGTGCCTTATTGTCGTGCGCGCCTGATCGCCCGGCTGGCCACGCCCAGCGTTGGGTTCGAGCACTGTCTTGAGCAGCACCTGATACTTGCCGCCCAGATCCAGCGAGCGGCACAGGCGAACGAATTGCTCGAAGGTCATGGCCAGCTTTTCGCCTTTCTCGTTTTCCAGATGCGCTTTACGCAACAGCCACGGTTCAGCTTCGTGTGCTTCGAAGTTATGCAGGGCGGCAGCCAGCAGGGTTTGTCGTGTGCTATGGATTACGGTCGGCTTGTAGAAATGCTCTGCGGCCGAAGGTAGTTGGAACTCTTCGCTCACGACCACGTGACCCCGTCGTGCGTCGATATGCCCCACTCTCTGCTCACGCAGCGCGCGTTCGAGCAGGGGCAGGGCGAAGTCTTCGAGGCGAGGGATTCTTTCGAGTAGATGGCGAAGCCTGTCCGCTGCCTGTTGTTGTGCACCCAAGGCCTTGCCGTAGGCTTGCAGGTGCGTTGTGTCGGCGCCGGTCAACCAGTCTGGCAGTTGCTGGGCGATCAGGGCGTCGACTGAATAGGACGGGTTGTATTCGGTGGGTGGCATGTGATGTTCTCCGGGGTTTGAAAGACCCCAGAGCATCACGCCGATAATGTGGTTTGGCGGTAGTTACTGCTGCGCCGAATGGCACGCTTGACAGCCAGGCGCTTGCGCCTGGCGCGTGTGGGCGGGCCAGGGAGTCACGCTGCCTGGGTGCGCGCCTGCTGCTCTCGTTGCAGGTAGTCTGCAAGCACCTGTTGTTCGCCCGCGCTGGTGAACAGGCCCAGCTTGGTGCGGCGCCAGAGAATGTCTTCAGCGCTGCAGGCCCATTCGTTGCTGGCGAGGTAGTCGACCTCTCGAGCGAACAACCCACCACCAATTGCCTGGCCCAGGTCTTCCGGCCCTTGCACGCCCTCCAGCAACTGCCATACACGGCTGCCATAGGTCAGCACCCAGCGCTTGGCGATATCGACCGGCAACCAGCCACAGCGCGCCAGCACCGCATCTACCAGAGCCTGCACCGTGGTCATTTGCTCACCACCAGGTAGCGGCGCGCCAGCGGTCCAGCTGCCGCGCATCTGTGGGAAGTGCGGCTTGAGCTCGGCCATCGCCGATTCGGCCAGTTTGCGGTAGGTGGTCAGCTTGCCACCGAATACCGACAGCAACGGCGCTTGCCCTTCACTGGCGGACAGCGCCAGGGTGTAGTCGCGAGTGACCGCGGACGGATTGTCCGATTCGTCGTTGCACAGTGGGCGCACGCCGGAATAGGTGTGCACGATGTCGCTGCGGCTGATCTGATGGTTGAAATGGGCGTTGACCACTTTGAGCAGATAATCGGTTTCCTGCTCGGTGATCGCGACTTTGGCTGGGTCGCCGCTGTATTCGCGATCGGTGGTGCCGATCAGCGTGAAACGCTCCAGGTACGGGATGCAGAAGACGATACGCTGGTCCTCGTTCTGCAGGATGTAGGCATGTTCGCCTTCGTACATGCGCGGCACGATGATGTGGCTGCCCTGGATCAGGCGGATGCCGTAGGGGGCATCGAGCTTGAGGTCGTCCTTGATGAAGCTGGCCACCCACGGCCCGGCGGCATTGACCAGGGCACGGGCGCGAATGGTCTGCAGGCGGCCGTCAGCGTGCTGCAACTCCACTTGCCACAGGCCATCCACACGCTCCGCGCGCAGGCAGCGGGTGCGGGTATGGATATGGGCACCTTTTTCCCGTGCGGCCATCGCATTCAGCACTACCAGGCGGGCATCGTCCACCGCGCAGTCGGCGTATTCGAAACCACGGCTGATTGCAGGCTTGAGCGGGTATCCCGGGCCGAAGCGCAGGCTGCGCGAAGCACCCAGGCGCTTGCGCTTGCCCAGGTGATCGTAGAGGAACAGGCCGGCGCGAATCATCCAGGCAGGGCGCAAGTGCGGGCGGTGCGGCAGCACGAAGCGCATCGGCTTGACGATGTGCGGGGCTTTGGCCAGCAGCACTTCGCGCTCGGCCAGTGCTTCACGCACCAGGCGGAACTCGTAGTGCTCCAGGTAGCGCAGGCCGCCGTGGATCAGTTTGCTGCTGGCCGACGAGGTGTGCTGGGCCAGGTCGTCCTTTTCGCAGAGGAATACCTTGAGGCCACGCCCGGCGGCGTCGGCAGCGATGCCCACGCCATTGATGCCGCCGCCGATTACGGCGAGGTCATAGCAGTCGGCGACTGGGGGCTGGGACGAAACGGGCTGGGACACGGGCAAGGCCTCCTGGTGCTGTTTACATCGAATATGAACATTTATGTTCGTTTTCGAAAATACTAGCGCAACAGAAAGCTGGTCGCCAGTCAGTCTTTATAGAAAAAACTGATCAGATGACAATGAAATGAACATTTACGAAAGTTTTGGATGATCGGTTTGAAAGGTATCGCACCTGTGAGATCAAGCGCGGCGTGGGCGACGCTCGATCTCACAGGCGCGACAAACCTTGCGGCATGCGCCTGTCAGCCCTCAAACCACCTCAAGCCGGATCTTGTACTGGTTCAGCAGCTGGGTGAGGGCGGCGGTTGGCGCTTGGTCGGTCACCAGGCAGTCGACCAGGCTGATCGAGCCCATGCGCACCATGGCGTTGCGTCCGAACTTGCTGGAGTCGGCGGCAAGGATCACTTGCCGGGCATTGGCGATGATTGCCTGGGATACCCGCACTTCCTGGTAATCGAAATCGAGCAGGCTGCCATCTTCGTCGATGCCGCTGATGCCCACCAGGGCGAAGTCGACCTTGAACTGGTTGATGAAGTCGACACTGGCCTGGCCGACGACGCCGCCATCACGGCGCACCGTACCACCAGCCACCAGCACTTCGAAATCGTCCTTGGCGGCTAGGATCGCGGCCACGTGCAGGTTGTTGGTGATGACTTTCAGGTGGTTGTGGTTGAGCAGCGCCCGGGCGATGGATTCGGTGGTGGTGCCGATGTTGATGAACAGCGAGGCATGGTCGGGAATCTGCCGGGCCACGGCTTCGGCGATGCGTTGCTTTTCGTCGCGCATCTGATCGGCGCGCATGGCGTAGGCGGTGTTCTCGATGCTCGAGTCGTAGGCCGCGCCCCCGTGGTAGCGACGTAGCAGATTGAGCTCGGCCAGCTGGTTGATATCACGGCGGATGGTTTGCGGTGTGACGACGAACAGCTGCGCCATTTCTTCGATACTGACGTAACCGCGTTCGCGCACCAGTTCGAGGATTTGTTGTTGGCGAGGGGGCAGATTCATGGGCGGTCCTTTGGGGCTGCCGGACAAATGCTGCAATGATGCCGTAGGACGCGGACTACGACCAGTAGACTATCGGGGCGGCCGCGGGGACAAATGCCCTGCATCGATTCTGTGGCCTGCGCTGGCGCTTTTTTGTAGGAGCGGCCTTGTGTCGCGAAAGGGCCGCGAAGCGGCCCCAGCAACATTTGCAATGACACGAAAATCCTGGGGCCGCTTTGCGGCCCTTTCGCGACACAAGGCCGCTCCTACACGT
The DNA here is from genome assembly GCF_030263955.1 of Pseudomonas sp. M2(2023). NCBI lineage: Bacteria > Pseudomonadati > Pseudomonadota > Gammaproteobacteria > Pseudomonadales > Pseudomonadaceae > Pseudomonas > Pseudomonas sp. M2(2023). The sequence goes on along the minus strand of NZ_CP127114.1, from coordinate 4,411,514 downwards.
GGTGTAGCGCCTGTCAGGTAGGATCAGGCCTCGTGATCTTCCCAGTGACGGGTACGATCGACTGCCTTCTTCCAGCCTGCGTACAGCTTCTCTTTCTGCGTTTCATCCAGCTGCGGGCTGAACTCGCGCTCGATGATCGCCTTGTCGCGCAGTTCGTCCAGGCCGCTCCAGAAGCCACAGGCCAGCCCTGCCAGGTAGGCCGCCCCCAGCGCCGTGGTTTCGCGCATCTTCGGCCGCTCTACGCAGGTGCCGAGGATGTCGGCCTGGAACTGCATGAGGAAGTTGTTGGCAACCGCACCGCCGTCCACGCGCAGCTCGGACAGGCGCTGGCCGCAATCCTGCTGCATGGCGTCGAGCACGTCGCGAGTCTGGTAGGCGATGGATTCCAGCGCGGCGCGGATGATGTGGTCCACCTTCACGCCACGGGTCAGGCCGAACAGTGCGCCACGGGCATACGGGTCCCAGTACGGGGCACCCAGGCCGGTGAAGGCAGGCACCAGGTATACGCCGTTGCTGTCCTTGACCTTGCTGGCGAAGTATTCGGTATCCAGTGCGTCGTTGACGATCTTCAGTTCGTCACGCAGCCACTGCACGGTGGAACCACCATTGAACACTGCGCCCTCCAGCGCATAGGCCACTTCACCACGCGGGCCGCAGGCGATGGTGGTTAGCAGGCCATGGGACGACTTCACCGCCTGGTCACCGGTGTTCATCAGCAGGAAGCAGCCGGTGCCATAGGTGTTCTTGGCCTGGCCCGGTTCAACGCACATCTGGCCGAACAGTGCCGATTGCTGATCACCGGCGATACCGGCAATGGCGATACCGCTCTTGGTATGGCCGTAGACCTCGGAGGAAGGGCGTACCTCGGGCAGCATCTGCCGTGGGATGCCGAGGATTTCCAGGAGCTTGTCGTCCCACTGCAGGCTGTGGATGTTGAACATCAGCGTGCGCGAGGCGTTGGTGTAATCAGTGACATGCACCTTGCCGCCGGAGAACTTCCAGATCAGCCAGGTATCGATGGTGCCGAACAGCAGCTCGCCGCGCTCGGCGCGTTCGCGGGCACCCTCGACATTGTCGAGGATCCACTTCAGCTTGGTGCCGGAGAAGTATGGGTCGGTGACCAGGCCGGTGGTTTCGCGAATGTAGTCTTCATGGCCGTCGCGCTTGAGCTGGGCGCAGATCTCGGTGCTGCGGCGGCACTGCCAGACGATGGCGTTGTACACCGGGCGGCCGGTTTCCTTGTCCCACACCACGGTGGTTTCACGTTGGTTGGTGATACCCAGTGCGGCGACCTGGGCGTGGCTGATGCCCGCCTGGGCCAAGGCTTCGACCATGGTCGCGCTCTGCGTGGCAAAGATTTCCATCGGGTCGTGCTCGACCCAGCCCGCCTGCGGGTAGTGCTGGGCGAACTCGCGCTGGGAGGTCCCCACCACATTGGCGTCGCGGTCGAAAATAATGGCCCGCGAACTGGTGGTGCCCTGGTCCAGGGCGATGATGTAGTTCTTATCCTGGGTGTCTGTCATGGTCGTAGGCCTTGCGAAAATAGGGGGTCAGGGCTGGGCGTGATGCCGGCGTCAGTTGACTTGAGTATCGCCCTGGCGATTGTCATTTGTCTCAGGGTTCACGGTGGCTGCCATTGGCAGGTTGCGTGCGATCAGGCCGCGATAGGTCGCGGCACCCAGGCAGGCGCCAAGGATCGGTGCGAACACCGGAACCAGGAAATAAGGCATGTCCCGACCGCCAGTGAAGGCGATTTCGCCCCAACCGGCCAGGAAGGTCATGAGTTTTGGCCCGAAATCGCGGGCCGGGTTCATGGCAAAGCCGGTCAACGGGCCCATGGCGCTGCCGATAACCGCGATCAGCAGGCCGATCAGCAGCGGGGCCATGGCACCGCGCGGCAGGCCGTTGTTGTCGTCGGTCAGGGCCATGATCACGGCCATCAGGATGGCGGTGATGATCACCTCGACCAGAAACGCCTGGCCGGTGGACAGCGATGGGTGCGGATAGGTGGAGAAGACCGAGGCCAGTTCCAGGCTGGCTTCGCTACCGCGCAACATGGCGTGGGCCTGTTCGAAATCGAAGAACAGGTTGCTGTACAGGGTGTAGACCAACGCTGCGCCACAGAACGCGCCGCATACCTGGGCCAGCATGTAGAAGGGCAGCTTGCGCTTGTCGAAGCCGGCGAACAGGGTGAGGGCGATGCTCACCGCGGGGTTCAGGTGCGCGCCGGAAATACCGGCGGTGAGGTAGATCGCCATGCTGACGCCCACGCCCCAGATGATACTGATTTCCCAAAGGCCGAAGCTTGCGCCCGCGACCTTGAGCGCGGCGACGCAGCCGGTACCGAAAAAGATGAGCAGTGCAGTGCCCAGGAACTCGGCCAGGCATTGGCTGGAAAGCGTGGGTTGGCGTAGAGCAGTCGTCATGTATGACCTCGTTTTTTTTGTTGTGAGGCGCGTGGCGCTCGACAGCAAAGCCCGGAGTCTATCCCCGTTGGCCCGGGCAGATGTTGGAAATGCACCTTAAAAGTGCACCATTTATTCAGAAACGAAAAAATATAGACAAGAAACGCTGATGTCAAAGGTCGAAAGTGAACGGTCGGTCACGATCTGGATGCTGATTTCAGATGCGGATCCGCGTACTAGAGCCGCGCAATTGCGGTGCGCTGGCTGCGGTGTGGGAATTGTCCTAAAGTAGCCGCCGAGCTGTCCCGACCGGAGCCCCCGCATGACCCCCGCCCTAGACCTGTTGAAGAAACACCGTGCCGAGCATCGTGTGCACAGTTACGAACATGACCCCAAATCGGCGTCATATGGCCTGGAAGCGGCGGAGAAACTCGGTCTCGACCCGCAGCAGGTATTCAAGACCTTGCTGGCGAGCAGCGAGAAAGGTGAGTTGCTGGTAGCAGTGGTGCCTGTGGTGGGTACGCTCGACCTCAAAGCCCTGGCCCAGGCTGCCGGAGTGAAAAAGTGCGAGATGGCCGACCCAGCGTCGGCGCAGCGAGCCACGGGGTACCTGGTGGGCGGGATCAGCCCGCTGGGGCAGAAGAAGCGCCTGCGCACCTTCATCGATGACTCGGCGCAGAACTTTGCAACCATCCATGTCAGCGCCGGGCGGCGTGGGCTGGAGGTGGAGTTGGCGGCGGTGGTGCTGGCTGAGCACACCCAGGGCAAGTTCGCCGGGATCGGTAGAGGCTGAGAATCTTGGGGGCCGCAGAGCGGCCCCAATATTTCGAATCAGGTCGCCGAGCTGTACCGGCGAACGCCGTTGTCCTGCCGCGGCAACTGCGCCGCCACGCTGCCCGGCACCGGGAACAGCACCAGGTGATCGGCCTTGACCGCAATCCCCACATCCTCACCGACCTGACGGTCGTCATGGCTAGGGAAGATCGCCTCGAGCTGGCTGCCGGTCGGCAATTGCAGGCGGTACAGGGTCGATGCCCCGAGGAAGCTCTTGCCGACGATGTTCGCCTGCAGCGCACTGCCCGGTGCGTGGACGATATCGTCAGGGCGCAGTAGCACATCCACCGAGCTGCCCGGCGCCATGATGTAGGCACGGTTGCCGCGTAATTCACCCAGCTCGGTATTGACCGCCTCGTGGCTGATCATCTGCCCACGGATGAAATACCCCTGGCCAATGAAGCTGGCCACGAACGGCGTCTGCGGCTCGTGGTAAAGGTTGTAGGGCGTGTCCCACTGCTCCAGGCGGCCTTCCTTGAACACGCCAACCTGGTCGCTGACGGCAAAGGCTTCTTCCTGGTCATGGGTCACCAGAATGGCACTGGTGCCGCGGCTCTTGAGAATGTCGCGAACCTCATGGCTCAGGCGTCGGCGCAGCTCTACGTCGAGGTTGGAAAATGGCTCGTCGAGCAGCAGCAGTTGCGGCTCCGGTGCCAGTGCTCGGGCCAGGGCGACCCGTTGCTGCTGGCCGCCGGACAGTTCATGCGGGTAGCGCCCGCCCAGACCGCCCAGCTTGACCAGCTCGAGCATCTCTTCGATGACCTCGGCCTGGCGGGGGTGCTTGGCGATGCCGAAGGCAACGTTCTGCGCCACGGTCAGGTGCGGGAACAGCGCGTAATCCTGGAACACCATGCCGATGCGGCGTTTTTCCGGGGCCAGTGTGAAACCGGCCCGGGAAATGACTTCGCCAGCCAACTGGATCTCGCCATCGTGCACGGGTTCGAAACCGGCGATGGCGCGCAGGGTGGTGGTCTTGCCGCAACCGGATGAACCCAGCAGGCAACCGATGTCGCCTGCGTTCAGGTGCAGATTGAGGTTCTGAACGATGCGCTGGTCGCCATAGCCGCAGGCGAGGTTGCGCAGGTTGAGCAGTAGGGGTTGACTCATGCGTGGTGGTAAGCCGGTTCTACAAGGAATTCGAGAAGGGCCTTCTGTGCATGCAGGCGGTTTTCAGCCTGGTCCCAGGCGACCGAACGTGGGTCGTCGAGCAGGTCATGGCTGATTTCCTCACCACGGTGGGCTGGCAGGCAGTGCATGAACAGGGCGTCGGGTGCCGCCAGGTCGAGCAGTTCGCGGGTGACCTGGTAAGGCGCGAAATGCGCCAGGCGCCGTGCAGTTTCCTCCTCCTGGCCCATGGAAGTCCAGACATCCGTGGTTACCAGATGGGCGCCGCGCACGGCTTCCTTCGGGTCACGCACGATCTGCACGTGGTCGCCACCAATGGCCATGAAGCGTGGGTCCGGCTCGTAGCCTTCCGGGCAGGCAATGCGCAGCTGGAAGTCGAACTGCCTGGCTGCCTCGATGTACGAGTTGCACATGTTGAAGCCATCGCCGATCCAGGCGACGGTCTTGCCCTGGATCGAGCCGCGATGTTCGAGGAAGGTCTGCATGTCGGCCAGCAGCTGGCACGGGTGGGACTCGTCGGACAGCGCGTTGATCACCGGCACACGCGAGTTGGCGGCGAATTCGGTCAGGGTGCTGTGGGCGTGGGTACGGATCATCACCACGTCGAGCATGCTCGACAGCACGATGGCGCTATCGCCGATCGGCTCGCCACGGCCCAGCTGGGTATCGCGCGGGGACAGGAAGATGGCCTGGCCGCCGAGCTGGATCATGCCGGCCTCGAACGACACGCGGGTACGGGTCGAGGATTTTTCGAAGATCATGCCCAGTACGCGGTTCTTCAGGGGCTCGAACAGCACGCCTCGCTTGCGCAGGTCCTTCAGCTCGATGCCGCGGCGGATCACACCGAGCAATTCGTCGGTGGTGAAGTCCAGCAGGGAGAGAAAGTGCCTAGCGCTCATGATTGACTACCTTATCTGCAACGGTATGCAGGTCGACCGTATGGTTTTTTTTGACAACGGGAGTGACCTGCGGCGTAAGCCGCACGGGGGCGGACGAAATAGGGAAAGGCGCAATACTATAAGTAAATGTCGCCTGAAGCCAAGAGGGGAAACAGCTGCCCAGTACCAAAGGGTGTTGCAAAGGGTGTCTTTTCCCGACGGGCAGTGCTGTTTTTTATTTGCTACAGAGGGTTGTACACGGCTTGCCGGCAATTTGGCAAATGGCTGTCGCAAATCGTGTGCCTGATGTCGGTGGATTCACGCCGCGAAGGGCGCTGGCCGGTGGCGGGGGCTGGGCGCATAGTCGATGTTCGACAACCCTCTACACATCCTCCACAACAACAAGGCAGAGGCGGCCATGACCAAGACCCTGCATCACCGTGCCTGTCACCTGTGCGAAGCGATCTGTGGGCTGAACATTGAAGTCAGCCATGACGACGACGGGCAGGCTCAGATCAGTTCGATCAAGGGTGACCCCCAGGACCCATTCAGCCGCGGCCATGTCTGCCCCAAGGCCGTGGCCCTGCAGGACATTCAGAACGACCCCGACCGCCTGCGCCAACCGCACAAGCGGGTGGGCGAGCACTGGGAGGCCATCGGCTGGGACGAGGCCTTTGCCCTGGCCGCCGACAGGCTGTGGGCGATCCAGCAGGTCCATGGGCGCAATGCCGTGGCGGTGTACCAAGGCAACCCGAGCGTGCACAACTACGGCCTGATGACCCACAGCAACTACTTCCTGGGCCTGCTGAAAACCCGCAACCGCTTCTCTGCCACCTCGGTGGACCAGTTGCCGCAGCACCTGGTCAGCCACCTGATGTACGGCCATGGCCTGCTGCTGCCGATCCCGGACATCGACCAGACCGGTTTCATGCTGATCCTCGGCGGCAACCCGCTGGCCTCCAACGGCAGCATCATGACCGTGCCGGACGTGGAAAAACGCCTGAAAGCCCTGCAGGCCCGGGGTGGGCGCCTGGTGGTGGTGGACCCGCGGCGCAGCGAAACGGCGGCGATGGCCGACAGTCACCTGTTCATTCGCCCTGGAGGGGATGCGGCCTTGTTGTGTGGCTTGCTCAATACCCTGTTCGCTGAAGGCCTGGCGCGCGGCTCACACTTGCCGGTCGTCGGCCTGCAGCAGGTGCGCGAAGCGATCGCGCCGTTCAGCGCGGAGGCCATGAGCGCGCACTGTGGCATTGCCGCGACAGACATTCGCCAGCTGGCAAGGGACTTTGCCGCGGCCGACAGGGCGGTGTGCTACGGCCGCATGGGGGTTTCGACCCAAGCCTACGGCACCCTTTGCCACTGGCTGGTGCAACTGATCAACCTGGTGACCGGCAACCTTGACCGTGAAGGCGGCGCGTTGTGCACCGAGCCTGCCGTCGACCTGGTGGCGACCACCTCGGGTGGCCATTTCAACGCCTGGCAGAGCCGGGTGTCGGGCTTGCCCGAGTACGGCGGCGAACTGCCCGTGGCGGCCTTGGCCGAGGAAATGCTGACGCCCGGCGAAGGGCAGGTGCGTGCGCTGGTGACGGTGGCTGGCAACCCCGTGCTCTCAACGCCCAATGGCCGCCAGCTGGATGTGGCGCTGGACGGGCTGGAGTTCATGCTCAGCATTGACCTGTACATCAACGAAACCACCCGCCATGCCGACCTGATCCTGCCCTCTACCTCGGCGCTGGAAAACGACCATTACGACAGCACATTCAACTTGCTGGCCGTGCGCAACGTGACCCGCTTCAACCGGGCGATCCTGGCCAAGCCCGAAGGGGCATTGCATGACTGGGAAATTTTTGTCGGACTGGCACAAGCGTTCGCCAAACGCGCCGAGCTGGAATTGAAGCCGACCTTGGCACCGGCGCAGATGATCGACCTGGCCCTGCGCAAGGGGCGTTATGGTGACGCGACACCCTGGCAGCTGTCGCTGGCAGCGCTGGACGAGCACCCGCATGGCCTCGACCTGGGGCCATTGCGCGCCAACCTCGCTGCGCGCCTGACGACTGCCAGCAAGGCCGTTGAAGCGGCGCCCCAGGTGCTGCTGGATGACTTGGGGCGACTGGCGCAACAGGCCCCTCCGGCGCCGGGCGAACTGCTGCTGATCGGCCGTCGCCATGTTCGCAGCAACAATTCATGGATGCACAACTTTCATCGACTGGTGAAAGGCAAACCGCGCCATCAGTTGTTGATGCATCCGCAGGACCTGCAGCATCGTCAGTTGCAGGACGGCCAGCGAGTTCGTATCCGCTCGCGTACCGGGGATCTTGAAGTCGAGGTTCAGGCCTGCGAGGACATGATGCCTGGTGTAGTCAGCCTGCCCCATGGCTTCGGTCACTCTCGTCAAGGCGTGCACATGAAGATCGCCAAGGCGCAACCTGGGGTGAGTGCCAACGACCTCACCGATGAGCGTCTGCGTGACCAGGTTTCCGGCAACGCCGCCCTCAATGGCGTACCCGTGCAGGTAGAGGCCGCGTAAGGAATGGTAAGGCCGAGCATGCTGCTCGGCTTTCCGTTACAATGCGTCACCGTGCCGACGACCGCGTCGGAAAGTTCAGCCGAGGTGCTACATGGATATCATCGAAACGATCAAAGAGCAGATTGCCAACAACACCATTCTGCTTTACATGAAAGGCTCGCCGAATGCCCCGCAGTGTGGCTTCTCTGCGCGTGCATCGCAGGCCGTGATGGGTTGTGGCGAGAAGTTCGCCTACGTCGACATCCTGCAGAACCCGGAAATCCGTGCGAACCTGCCAAAATACGCCAACTGGCCGACCTTCCCGCAGCTGTGGGTAGCCGGTGAACTGGTCGGCGGCAGCGACATCATGCTGGAAATGTTCGAGAAGGGTGAGCTGCAGACCCTGATCAAGGAAGCGGCTGCCAAGGCCAAGGCTTCCGAGGCCTGATTTTCCGGCAAGCATGAAAAAACCCGCTGATCGCGGGTTTTTTCATGGAGCGAATATTTATTCTTCGCCCATCTGCGACTGCAGGTAGTTCTCGATACCAATCTTGTCGATCAGCCCCAGCTGGGTTTCCAGCCAGTCGATGTGTTCTTCCTCGGACTCGAGGATATCTTCGAGCATGTCACGCGAGCCAAAGTCGCCAGCGGTTTCGCAATGGGCGATGGCCGCTTTCAGGTCGACCAGGCCTTTCTGTTCGATCTTCAGGTCGCATTCGAGCATCTCTTTGGTGTGCTCGCCAATCAGCAGCTTGCCCAGGTCCTGGACGTTGGGGATGCCTTCGAGGAAGAGAATACGCTTGATCAGTTTGTCAGCGTGCTTCATCTCGTCGATGGATTCCTTGTACTCGTGCTTGCCGAGTTTGTTCAGGCCCCAATCTTCGTACATGCGTGCGTGCAGGAAGTACTGGTTGATCGCGACCAGCTCGTTTCCGAGGATCTTGTTGAGATGCTGGATGACGCTTACGTCGCCTTTCATGTCGGGTTCCTGCCCTGTAGAAGTGTGCCAATACAGTGAAGTTTGAGCCCGATACTTAGGTGTGTCAAACCTAAGTTCTTGAATAATAAGTGAAAATTAATGGAAATAAGAATGTTTGTGAACCGCGTTGGAGCGCTAACTTATTGAATTGCGAGCATAAAAAAACCGGACGCAAGGTCCGGTTCTTCGAATTCTTCGTTTTCAGGCTGCGGTAAATTCCACGGGGTAGGGCAGGGCTGCCTGGCTGACCTGGAGTTCGGTCAGGGTCTCGCGGACCACCTGCTTGGCCACGCAGGCACATTTGCCGCACTGGCTGGCGACGTTGGTGGCGGCTCGCACTTCCTTGTAGCTGCAGCATCCTTCATAGATCGCATCGCGGATCTGTCCGTCGGTAACGCCGACACAAAGACACACATACATAAAGGCTGACCATCGTTGGTGGGCTCGATGGAGTGGAGCTTAATGTTAATGAGAATGCTTGTCAAAGGAGTTTCTGAAAGGGCCGTGCTTGAGCGACCGGCGGTTGCTTCGTCGTTGGAGTCGGCCTGTCACCAGAAGCCGTGTATGATGGACGGCCTTTGTTGGATGTCGGGCAAGCCCGTCTGGCCCGGCAAACGGTTTTTCACCCTCATCAGGAGATTACAATGAGCGTACTCGTTGGTAAGAAAGCCCCCGATTTCACCGTTCCGGCCGTGCTGGGCAACGGCGAGATCGTCGACAGCTTCAACCTGGCTTCGGCCATCAAGGGCAAGTACGGCCTGGTGTTCTTCTACCCGCTGGACTTCACCTTCGTCTGCCCGTCCGAGCTGATCGCCCTGGACAACCGCATCCCTGACTTCCAGGCGCGCAACGTGGAAGTGATTGGCGTGTCGATCGACTCGCACTTCACCCACAACGCCTGGCGTAACACCCCGGTCAACAACGGCGGTATCGGCCAGGTCAAGTACACCCTGGCTGCCGACATGACCCACGAAATCTGCAAAGCCTACGACGTCGAGTCCGAAGGCGGCGTAGCCTTCCGTGGCGCCTTCCTGATCGACACCAACGGTGTTGTTCGTTCGCAGATCGTCAACGACCTGCCACTGGGCCGCAACATGGACGAGCTGCTGCGCCTGGTCGACGCCCTGCAGTTCCACGAAGAGCACGGCGAAGTCTGCCCTGCCAACTGGAAAAAAGGCGACAAAGGCATGAACGCTTCGCCGGAAGGCGTTGCTGCCTACCTGAGCGAGAACGCTGGCAAGCTGTAATTGCCGCGTGCATGAAAAAACCGGCCCTTGTGGCCGGTTTTTTTGTGCCGTCCTGTGCCGGCCTCTTCGCAGGCTTGCCCGCTCCCACATGAGTCGCACAATGGCTGAGGCCACTGCAGTACCTGTGGGAGCGGGCATGCCCGCGAACGCTTTTGCAGATCAATCGTTGAAATCGCGCCAGCCGCCCATCTCTTTCCAGCGGTTGACGATGCCGCAGAACAGCTCGGCCGTCTTCTCGGTGTCATAGCGCGCCGAGTGCGCCTCACGCCCGTCGAAGTCGATGTCGGCGCTCTGGCAGGCCCGCGCCAGTACGGTCTGGCCATAAGCCAGGCCCGCCAGGGTAGCGGTGTCGAAGCTGGAGAACGGGTGGAACGGGTTGCGCTTCAGGTCATTGCGCGTCACCGCCGCATTGAGGAAGCCCAGGTCAAAGCTGCTGTTGTGGCCGACCAGGATCGCCCGCTTGCAACCATTGGCCTTGAGCGCCTTGCGTACGCCACGGAATATGTCGGTCAGCGCACTTTCTTCGCTGACTGCCATACGCAGCGGGTGGTCCAGCTTGATCCCGGTGAATTCCAGCGCGGCCGCCTCGATGTTGGCGCCCTCGAATGGCTCCACGCGGTGGAAGTAGGTGTGCTCGGGGAACAGGAAGCCCTTTTCGTCCATGCCGATGGTGACTGCGGCAATTTCAAGCAGGGCATCGGTAGCGCTGTTGAAGCCGCCGGTTTCAACGTCTACCACTACCGGCAGATAGCCGCGGAAACGCTCGGCCATCGGGTGGCGCGAACCGCTGCTGCCTTGGGTGTCGAGGTCGTCTTCGTAGAGGTCTTCGCTCACGCGTTTTCCTCCAGCAGGCGCCAGCGCAGTTTTTCGCCGGCGCGCAGCGGGACCACGGTCTGCTCGCCAAACGGCAGGCTATCCGGGGCGGTCCATTCTTCGCGGACCAGGGTAATGGTGTCGGTGTTTGCCGGCAGGCCGTAGAACGCCGGGCCGTGCAGGCTGGCAAAGCCTTCCAGCTTGTCCAGCGCGTTACGCTGCTCGAACGCTTCGGCGTACATCTCGATGGCTGCGTAGGCGGTGTAGCAACCGGCGCAACCGCAGGCGGCTTCCTTGGCGTGTCGGGCGTGTGGGGCCGAGTCGGTACCCAGGAAGAACTTCGGGTTGCCGCTGGTGGCCGCATCCAGCAACGCCACCTGATGGGTGTTGCGCTTGAGGATCGGCAGGCAGTAGAAGTGCGGGCGAATGCCGCCAACCAGCATGTGGTTGCGGTTGTACAGCAGGTGCTGCGCGGTGATGGTCGCGCCGACGTTGGCCGGGGCCTCGGTGACGAACTGCGCGGCATCGCTGGTGGTGATGTGCTCGAACACCACCTTCAGTGTCGGGAAGCGCTCGACCACACGGCGCATATGCTCGTCGATGAAGCGCTTCTCGCGGTCGAACACGTCGATCTCGCTACGGGTCACTTCGCCATGCACCAGTAGCGGCATGCCAACTTCCGCCAGCGCCTCGATGGCCGGGAAGATGTTGTCGATGCTGGTCACGCCCGAGTCGGAATTGGTGGTGGCGCCAGCAGGGTACAGCTTGGCGGCATACACGAAACCGCTGGCCTTGGCCGCGCGGATGTCCTCGGGGCTGGTGCGGTCGGTGAGGTACAACACCATCAGCGGCTCGAAGCGGCTGCCAGCCGGGCGGGCGGCCAGGATGCGCTCACGGTAGGCGCCGGCCTCTACGGCATTGCGTACCGGCGGAACCAGGTTGGGCATGATGATGGCACGGGCGAAAGTACGCGCCACATCGCCAACAGTGTGGGGCAGGACGGCACCATCGCGCAGATGGATGTGCCAGTCGTCGGGACGCAGGAGGGTCAGGCGATCGGACATTGGGGATTCCAGGCGGGTCGAACTCAAGCCCCAATGCTACCGGAAAACCCTGGGTGGAGCACGGCTATCAAGTTTTACGCCAGGCGTCCGATAGCCTGCAGGTAAGCCGTCAGAATTTGTGGAGCCGCCCGTGCGCCAGCGTTACCTAGCCCTGTTGACCCTGTTCGCCAGCCTGCCGGCCGGCGCGCTGACCTTCCAGACGCGCATGGAGAACATCGCCTGGAAGGTCGAGGGTGACCAGTTCGAATGCCGGCTGATCCAGCCGATCGACGGCTTCGGCAGTGGCGAGTTCGTGCGCCGCGCGGGCGAGCAGCCGGTGTTCCAGTTGCGCTCGGACAGCAACGTACTGGGGGCGGGCACGGCCACATTGCTGGCAGCTGCTGCGCCGTGGCAGCCTGGGCGCAGCGACATCAATCTGGGCAGCGTGCGCATGGCCCGTACCGGGGTGTTGTTCAGTTCGTCCCAGGGCCAGGCCAGTCGCCTGATCAACGGCCTGCTCGATGGGCGCAGCACGGTGGTACGCAATTATGCCGGTGAGGCGGGCAGGCCGATGGAAGTGCGTGTGCTGCCGGTCAGCTTCGCCAAGGCCTACAACGACTATCAGGCCTGTGCCGGCAAGCTGCTGCCGATGAATTACGATCAGGTGCGTCAGACCCAGGTGGGCTTCCCCGGGGGAGGCTTCGAGCTGGATGGCGCGGCCAAGGCACGGCTGGATGTGATCCTCGACTACATCAAGGCTGACCCGACCGTTAACCATGTAGAGCTCAACGGCCACTCCGACAACAGTGGCAATCGCCTGACCAATCGCGACATGTCGCGCCGCCGGGCACTGGCGGTAGCCGACTACCTCAAGGCCCATGGCGTTCCGGAAGAGCAGATTACCGTGCGTTTCCATGGCGAGCGTTACCCATTGGCGAAGAACACCAATGCTGCCAACCGGGCGCGTAATCGTCGGGTGAATATCGAACTGGATCGGGTTGCGGTCATCGAGAAGCCGGCTGAGAAGCCTGTCGAAAAGGCCCCTGAGCCAACACCTGCCAAGTCCTGAAGGCTGCTCCCACACGGCATTTCATAATTTCCGACGGTAAGTCGCCCTTCCGAAACTTCTTGTCGCTTTGTCGTCAGAAGCTGTCGCCCCACTGTAATTTTATCCGTAACGTCGTTAGAATCGATCCCTTTCCGTACAACCCCGTGGAGTGATGGCATGGCGGACGTAAAAAAGGTCGTACTGGCGTATTCCGGCGGCCTTGATACTTCGGTGATTCTCAAGTGGCTGCAGGATACCTACAACTGCGAAGTGGTGACCTTCACCGCTGACCTGGGGCAGGGCGAAGAGGTCGAGCCGGCTCGTGCCAAGGCCCAGGCAATGGGCGTTAAAGAGATCTACATCGACGACCTGCGCGAAGAATTCGTGCGTGATTTCGTGTTCCCGATGTTCCGCGCCAACACCGTCTACGAGGGCGAGTACCTGCTGGGTACTTCCATCGCCCGTCCGCTGATCGCCAAGCGCCTGATCGAAATTGCCAACGAAACCGGCGCCGACGCCATTTCCCATGGCGCCACCGGCAAAGGCAACGACCAGGTGCGTTTCGAGCTGGGTGCCTACGCGCTGAAGCCAGGCGTCAAGGTAATCGCCCCATGGCGTGAGTGGGACCTGCTGTCCCGCGAGAAGCTGATGGACTACGCCGAGAAGCACGGCATCCCGATCGAGCGCCACGGCAAGAAGAAGTCGCCGTACTCGATGGACGCCAACCTGCTGCACATCTCCTACGAAGGCGGTGTCCTGGAAGATACCTGGACCGAGCACGAAGAAGACATGTGGCGCTGGAGTGTCTCGCCTGAGAACGCCCCGGATCAGGCTACCTACATCGAGCTGACCTACCGCAACGGTGACATCGTTGCCATCGACGGTGTCGAGAAGACTCCGGCCACCGTCCTGGCCGACCTGAACCGTATCGGTGGTGCCAATGGCATCGGCCGTCTGGATATCGTCGAGAACCGTTACGTCGGCATGAAGTCGCGCGGTTGCTACGAGACCCCTGGTGGCACCATCATGCTCAAGGCCCACCGTGCCATCGAGTCGATCACCCTGGACCGCGAAGTCGCTCACCTGAAGGATGAGCTGATGCCGAAGTACGCCAGCCTGATCTACACCGGCTACTGGTGGAGCCCGGAGCGTCTGATGCTGCAACAGATGATCGACGCTTCGCAGGTCAACGTGAACGGCGTGGTACGCCTGAAGCTGTACAAGGGCAACGTCACCGTTGTCGGCCGCAAGTCGGACGACTCGCTGTTCGACGCCAACATCGCTACCTTCGAGGAAGATGGCGGCGCCTACAACCAGGCGGATGCAGCTGGCTTCATCAAGCTCAACGCCCTGCGTATGCGCATTGCTGCCAACAAGGGCCGCTCGCTGCTCTGATTACCGTCATGTGCAGCAAGAACCCCGGCTCAGGCCGGGGTTTTTTTTTCTGTGGAATCAGTGACCGTCGTTTGCCACCTGTTCATCAAGCGCGCTGATCGATAGTTGCGCGCACTGGCGTCTGTCCAGGTTGCAAAAGCGCCAGGTGCGAGATTGCTGAGGCGGTTGGGCGAGGGCGGACAGCAATTGCTGCTCCATCATGCGATAGGCATCGGGGCCGGAAAACATGAACGTGACAGGCTCGCCCTGCAGCGCTTCGCCGGTACTACCGGGAATTGCATGCTTGGCCACATCACTCGGTGTCGATGTGTTGTCGTTTGGCGTCCTGTTTGGCGACGGGTCGTAGAACGACTTGTAATTGAAGTTGAGCGTGAGGAAGAACAGTGCCGTCAGGAAGAATGGGAAGCCCACCAGGAACCAGGTATAGAGCTTTTGGCTGGATTCGCTGAGAAACGGCAATGTGGCAAGGGCGGAGGCTTCGATAATCCCTGCGAAGATGGCAATGATCGTCAGCGGGGCGACAGGCTGTACTTGGTGCATATGGGTCGTCTCCAGCGATTTTGCACATCTTTACCTTACGGCGATGCTCAACTAAAGACTGGATTGTTTCCCGGGTGAGAATAATCGCTTGAAATCCTGATGACGGTGTTTGTTCAGCGCATTTGAGCTGAATATTTCCTGAGGTGTCGGCCGGTTTCCAACTGGTGCACTTTTACCAGCCGGTGATACCGTTCATTTGGTAACAGGGAATTTGATTGTTACAAGTGCATCAGTTGAGTGTAGGAAATTTCTGTAAGTGTTGTAGGTTCTATCTGTTCATATATTTCGCCGGTAAATCACCGCGCCAGTAAGCGTTCTGTAGGTTATCTTGGCGGGCCAAAGCAAAAGCAATGAATGGATATCGCATGAATAAAGTGCTTATCGTGGATGATCATCCGGTCATACGCCTGGCCGTACGCATGCTGATGGAGCGGCATGGGTATGACGTCGTGGCGGAAACCGACAACGGGGTGGCTGCGCTGCAACTCACACGGCAACACCTGCCGGATATCGTGGTGCTCGATATCGGTATCCCCAAGCTGGATGGCTTGGAGGTGATCGGTCGCATGACAACTTTCAGCCCGGGCAGCAAGGTGCTGGTGCTGACATCGCAGGCCCCCGGCAACTTCTCGATGCGCTGCATGCAGGCGGGGGCGGCGGGGTATGTGTGCAAGCAGCAGGAACTCACCGAGCTGCTGAGCGCCATCAAGGCCGTACTGTCGGGCTACAGCTACTTCCCCAACCAGGCCTTGCATGTGTCACGTGGCAGGGGCGGAAGCGAGACGGATATGGTCAACCGCCTCTCGGCGCGCGAGATGACCGTGTTGCAACAGCTGGCGCGAGGGCGTTCCAACAAGGAGATTGCCGACAGCATGTTCCTCAGCAACAAGACGGTCAGTACCTACAAGTCGCGCCTGTTGCTCAAGCTCAATGCGCGCTCGCTGGTCGACCTGATCGAGCTGGCGCAGCGGCAAGGGTTGAACTGAACGCCAAGGCCGTAAAGCCTCCAGCCAGGAGGCTTTGCCAGGGTTACAGATCGTAGTCGAAGTCGGCCAACTGCTTCTGCAGGCGCCTTTCCTCCAGCATATTGTCGATGGTGCGGCGCTTGCTCAGGTTGGTCTTTGCGGTTTCCACCTGGGGTTCCGCTTCGTCATCTGCGGCAACAAAATCATCTTCGATCGACAGGTCGTCTTTATCGCTACTCATGAGTCGCTCCAAGCCAAGGGGCCATTGGCCGTCCTTATAACCAGAAAGCAGACGCTGGTAAAAAAGATTTTTTCAATCGCTGCAGGTAGTTTCCAGCTATCGACTCAATCGTCGGAGGTCTTGTGCTTGTACTCGCACAAGTCTTCAATCCGGCAACTGCCGCAGCGTGGCTTGCGTGCCTGGCACACATAGCGCCCGTGCAGGATCAGCCAGTGGTGGGCGTCGAGCAGGTAATCCTTTGGTACGAACTTGATCAGCTTTTTCTCCACTTCCAGCACCGTCTTGCCTGGCGCAATGCCCGTACGGTTGCTGACCCGGAAGATATGGGTATCCACCGCCATGGTCGGCTGGCGGAACGCTGTGTTGAGCACTACGTTGGCGGTCTTGCGGCCAACGCCGGGTAGCGCCTCCAGGGCTTCGCGAGTCTGCGGGACCTGGCTGTCATGGCGTTCGATCAGCAGCCGGCAGGCTTCGATAACGTTCTTCGCCTTGCTGTTGTACAAGCCAATGGTCTTGATGTACTCACTCAGGCCTTCGACGCCCAGCGCATAGATGGCCTCGGGGGTGTTGGCGACCGGGAACAGGCGTGCGGTGGCCTTGTTGACGCCGACATCGGTGGATTGCGCAGACAGTGTCACGGCGACCAGCAACTCGAACGGGGTGGTGTACGCCAGTTCGGTCTTCGGGTCGGGGTTGTCTTCGTGCAGCCTGCGAAAGATCTCCAGGCGTTTGGCGGCATTCATGAAATCAGAGCTTTCCTTGATGACGTGATTGGGCAGGGCCCGGACGCAGGCGATTGTACAAGGCCAACAGCAGTCCGAGCAGTAGCAAGGCGCCCGGGGCCAGGCTGGCCAGGTGCAGGCCGATACCGTCGGCCAGCCATTGGCGGCTGGCACCAAGCAGCAGGCATGTGGCAAGCAGCGCGCAAAGGTGGCCGGCGAGCAGGCGCCAGCGCCCTTGATCGGGTAGCAGGTAGTCAATGGCCAGGCATTGCAGGCACAGCAGTGCGGGATAGTGGCCGAGGGAGAGTGCCAGTGGCAGCAGCCAGGCACGCAGTGCCAGTTGCAAGCAACTGGCCAGGGCCGCCAGAACCAGCAGGCTGGCCAGTACATAGGTCCAGGTGACAGACCGTCGGCGCAGGGGGGGCATTAATAGCTGGTGAAGGCTGCTCAGCAGCACTGCGCACACGCCTATGGTGGCGCCTTCGCTCAGTGTTCGGGTGGCGCCCAGCAGAGGCACCAGGCTTGCTCCGAGCAGGTAGAGCCTATTCATGCGTGGCGCCCTCCAGCAATACCCTGCGCTGCTCATCGAAGTAGCTCAGCGCTTCCTGTAGCGCGACGATCACTGCACGTGAGGTCACGGTTGCGCCGGCCAACTGGTCAAAGTCGCCCTGGTCGCGCTTCAGCGCCCAGTGGTCGCCCAGCTGACGATTGGCAAATTGCCCCAGCCAGTTCAGCTGCGCATCACCCAGGCGTGCACCCAGCCCAGGGCTTTCCTGTTGCTCGACCACCTGGCTGCCGATCAGTCGGCCGTCCGCTGCGATGGCCACGCTCAGCACGATAGGCCCGGCATAGCCCTGGGCCTTTGTGACCAGTATGACGGCGGCCGGTTTACCCGCCAGCGTTGCCCGGTAAGCTGCCAGGATGCGGCTGTTTGGCCGCTGTGCGGCGGGCCTAGGCAACGGGCTGTCCAAAGGTTGGTTGTCGTAACTGCCTTCTGGCAACACCGCCAGCCGCTGGCGGCTATTCAGTTGCTTCTCGGCGTCGGCGATGGCTGCGCTGGTCCAGTGCTGCCAGGCCAAAGTGGTCGACAGCGCCAGTGCTCCGGTCAGGAGCAACAAACCCACATCACGTACCAGGCGCTTCATCGGGCAACCTGCTGGCGCTGCAGAGCCAGGCGTTCGAGGCTCGGCGCCATGAGGTTCATGAGCAGGACGGCGAACGCTGTACCGTCCGGGTAGCTACCCCAGGTGCGGATCAGATAGATCAGCAGGCCCGCCCCTAGGCCGAAACCCAGCTTCGCCCACTCCTGCCGGGGCCCGGACACCGGTTCGGTGGCAATGAAGAACGCCGCCATCATTGTCGAGCCGGAGAACAGGTGCACCAGGGGAGAGCCGTTGGAGTCCGAGCCCGAGCCATTCCAGCCCAGCAGGCTGAACAGGAACAACCCAGCCAGCAGACCGGCCGGCGCATGCCAACTGATAACCTTGCGTTGCAGCAGGAACAGGCCGCCCAGCAGGAACGCCAGGTTGACCCATTCGCTGCCCCGTCCACCGATGCTGCCGAAGCCCGGGTGACCGGCGAACAGTTCATCGATGGTCAGGCTGTGGTTGTGGCGAAGGCCGTCGAGCAGCGTCGGCCTGGCCCAGGCATCGATCTGCTCGCCGCCGGCGAACACCAGCTGTAGGCTGTCGAGCAGGCCTGGTGCCGGCCCCGGCCAATGGTTCATCTGCAACGGGAAGCTCAGCAGCACGAAGGCGTAGCCGACCATGGCCGGGTTGAACAGGTTGCGCCCAACCCCGCCAAAGGCCTGCTTGCCGATGCCGATGGCAACGCTGGTAGCGACCACCGGCAACCACCAGGGTGCCAAGGTGGGCAGGGCGGCGGCGAGCAGCACGGCGGTCACCAGCGCGCTGCCGTCGTTCAGCGCCGTGCGCAGCGGTTGTGCTCGCAAGGTAAGCAACAGCGCCTCGCACAGCAGCGCGGTGCTGGCGCACAGCAACAGGTTCAGTAGCAAACTCCAGCCATGCATCCAGAACAGCGCCAGCAGGCCAGGTACGCAGGCCAGCAACACCAGGCCCATGCTGGTGCGTAGCCGCGGGTCGGGCTTGGCGGTCATTGGGCGAACAGCCCGTTGAAGCCGGAAAACGCCATGGCCATTACTCCGGCCCCAAGCAGTTCGATGGGCAGGCCGCGCATTGCCCCGGGGACGTCGGCATGAGCGCTGCGCTGGCGCAGGTCGGCGAACAGCACCAACGCCAGCCAGAAGCCGCCGCCGGCCAGCAGGCCTTGCAGCAAGGTAGCGAGCCATGTGCTTTCGTCGCTTGCCTGTTGCAGGGTCAAGCCCAGTACTACCGCGTTGCTCAACAGCAGCGCGGGCAGTTGCGTCACCGGCCAGCTCGGGCGCCATCTTGTCAGTAGCCATGGTACGCCCCAGGCAAGCACGGCCAGCCAGGGCAACAACAGGAACAGGGCAAGGTCCTGGGCTTGCAGTGGGGCAAGCACCCCGCGCACCAGTAGTTGTGCGCCGATCACGCCCAAGGCAATGCACAGTGCGCAGGCGAGGCCGTGCACGTGGAGGTGCAGCCTTGGGAATGGCTGTTTTTGCAGGCACAGGTGATTGACCAGCGCAGCGCTGATCAGTACCAGGATGTAGTCGCTCATGAGATGACGATAGCCGGGAATCGGGGCGATTGTCCGGGTTTGGCATCGAGGTGCCGGAGTCATTGTGAGAGCGGGCGTGCCCGCGAACACCGGCAACGCCGGTGCCATGCACCGCGTAGTCAGTTTCGCGGGCACGCCCGCTCCCACAAGGTCCAGCAGGTTTTGTTACTTGATGCGCTGGCCTGGCTTGGCACCGCTGTCCGGGCTCAGCAGGTAGATCTCTTCACCGCCAGGCCCGGCCGCCATGACCATCCCTTCGGACACCCCAAAGCGCATCTTCCGTGGCTTGAGGTTGGCCACCATCATGGTCAGCCGGCCTTCCAGCTGGGACGGGTCGGGGTACGCCGACTTGATGCCGGAAAACACGTTGCGGCGCTCGTCACCGATGTCCAGGGTCAGTTGCAGCAGCTTGTCCGCGCCCGGTACGGCTTCGGCCTTGACGATCAGTGCCACGCGCAGATCGACGGCAGCGAAGGTGTCGAACTCGATTTCCGCCGACAGCGGGTCCTTGGCCAGCTCGCCATTGCCGGCCGGGGCCTTGGCTTCGGCGGCCAGCAGGTCTTCCTTGCTGGCGGCGACCATGGCTTCGACCTTGGCCGGTTCGATGCGGCTCATCAGCGCCTTGAACGGGTTCAATTGGTGGTTTTCCAGGCGCGACAGGTGGTCGTTCCAGGTCAGTGGAGCCACGTTGAGGAAGGCCTCGGCGTCGGCAGCCAGTACCGGCAGCACCGGCTTGAGGAAGATCACCAGCTGACGGAAAAGGTTGATGCCTTGGGCGCAGATGGCCTGAACTTCATCCTGCTTGCCTTCCTGTTTGGCCAGCGACCATGGGGCCTTGTCAGCGATCCAGGCGTTGGCGCGATCGGCCAGCGCCATGATTTCGCGCATGGCACGGCCGAAGTCGCGGCCTTCATAGGCGTCGGCGATCGACGGGGCGGCCGCCAGGAAGGCTTCGGTCAGCTCCGGTGCAGCATCGCCAGCTACCATCACGCCTTCATTGCCCTTGTGGATGAAACCGGCGCAGCGGCTGGCGATGTTGACCACCTTGCCGACCAGGTCGGAGTTGACCTTCTGCACGAAGTCTTCCAGGTTCAGGTCCAGGTCATCAACACCGCGGCCGAGCTTGGCAGCGTAGTAGTAACGCAGGTATTCCGGCTGCAGGTGGTCGAGGTAGGTGCGGGCCTTGATGAAGGTACCGCGCGACTTGGACATCTTGGCGCCGTTCACGGTCAGGTAGCCGTGCACGTTGACCGCGCTCGGCTTGCGGAAGCCCGCGCCTTCGAGCATGGCCGGCCAGAACAGGGCGTGGAAGTTGACGATGTCCTTGCCGATGAAGTGGTACAGCTCGGCCTTGGAGCCTTCGTTCCAGAACGCGTCGAAGTCCAGCTCCGGGCGGCGTGCACAAAGGTTCTTGAAGCTGGCCATGTAGCCGATCGGTGCATCCAGCCACACGTAGAAGTACTTGCCTGGCTCGCCCGGGATCTCGAAGCCGAAGTACGGTGCGTCGCGGGAGATGTCCCATTCCTGCAGGCCCGAGTCCAGCCATTCGGCCAGCTTGTTGGCTACCGCGTCCTGCAGCGTGCCGCTACGGGTCCACTGCTGCAGCATGGCCTGGAAGTCCGGCAGCTTGAAGAAGAAGTGCTGGGAATCACGCAATACCGGGGTGGCACCAGAGATGGCCGACTTGGGGTTCTTCAGCTCGGTGGGTGCGTAGGTGGCGCCGCATTTTTCGCAGTTGTCGCCGTACTGGTCTTCGGCCGCGCATTTGGGGCAGGTGCCCTTGATGAAGCGGTCGGCGAGGAACATGCCCTTTTCCGGGTCGAAATACTGGGTTACCGAACGGGTGGCGATGTGCCCGGCGTCTCGCAGGCGCGCGTAGATCAGGCCCGACAGCTCGCGGTTTTCTTCGCTGTGGGTGGAGTGGAAGTTGTCGAAGTCCACCAGGAAGTCGGCGAAGTCGCTGCTGTGTTCGGCCTGGACGTTGGCGATCAGCTGTTCCGGGGTGATGCCTTCTTTCTCGGCGCGCAGCATGATGGCCGAACCGTGGGCGTCGTCGGCGCAAACGTAGATGCACTGGTTGCCGCGCAGCTTCTGGAAGCGGACCCACATGTCTGTCTGGATGTACTCGAGCATATGGCCAAGGTGGATCGAT
Organism: Pseudomonas sp. M2(2023); assembly: GCF_030263955.1. Lineage (NCBI taxonomy): Bacteria > Pseudomonadati > Pseudomonadota > Gammaproteobacteria > Pseudomonadales > Pseudomonadaceae > Pseudomonas > Pseudomonas sp. M2(2023). Next base: position 4,389,960 of record NZ_CP127114.1, on the reverse strand, counting down.
CCGTTGGCATAGGGCAAGGCGCTGGTGACGAGAATCTGACGTGGCTCGGACATGGTGGCTCGGCTACTTATCTGGCGACGGGGTAAAAATGAGGTTGATCGGCCACTATAAAGGGCTGGCGAAGATATTTCACCCCGCATGCGCATCTGCTGACGATTGACGGGTTAGGATAGGCGTCTGTTTTACATTCAGTTTGCCATTGGGAGTCTCCATGAGTGCCGTCACCCGTGCCGCCGTCGAAGGCGTGCTTCGCCAGTACACCGACCCCTACCTGAACCAGGACCCGATCAGCGCCGGCTGTGTGCGCGCAATCGATATCCAGGGCGGCCAGGTCAGCGTGCAATTGCAACTGGGTTATGCCGCAGGGCTGTTCAAGAACGGCTGGGCCCAGGTGCTGCAGACCGCCATCGGCAACCTGGAGGGCGTCAGCAGTGCCCAGGTGTCGATCGACTGCGTGGTGGCTGCGCACAAGGCCCAGGCCCAGGTGCCGGCAATGGCCAACGTCAAGAACATCATCGCCGTGGCTTCGGGCAAGGGCGGTGTGGGCAAGTCGACCACCGCGGCCAACCTGGCCCTGGCGCTGGCTCGCGAGGGCGCGCGGGTGGGTATTCTCGATGCCGATATCTATGGCCCCAGCCAGGGCGTGATGTTCGGCATCGCCGAAGGCACCCGCCCGCAGATTCGCGAGCAGAAGTGGTTCGTGCCGATCAAGGCCCATGGCGTGGAAGTCATGTCCATGGCGTTCCTTACCGACGACAACACGCCGATGGTATGGCGTGGCCCTATGGTTTCCGGCGCGCTGCTGCAGCTGGTGACCCAGACTGCCTGGGACGACCTGGATTACCTGGTGATCGACATGCCGCCGGGCACCGGAGACATCCAGCTGACCCTGGCGCAGAAGGTACCGGTTGCCGGTTCGGTGATCGTCACCACCCCGCAGGACCTGGCCCTGCTGGATGCCAAGAAGGGCGTGGAGATGTTCCGCAAGGTCAACATCCCGGTGCTGGGCGTGGTGGAGAACATGGCCGTGCACATCTGCTCGAACTGCGGCCATGCCGAGCACCTGTTCGGCGAAGGCGGTGGCGAGAAGCTGGCGAGCCAGTATGGCGTCGACCTGTTGGCGTCGTTGCCGCTGTCGATGCTGATTCGCGAGCAGGCCGATAGTGGCAAGCCGACGGCGATCGCCGAGCCGGAAAGCCAGATTGCGATGGTCTATCAGGAGCTGGCCCGCCAAGTGGGCGCGCGGATCGTGCTGCAGGAAGCTGCTGCGCCGGCGATGCCTAGCATTACCATCAGCGAAGATTGACTGGCAGACCGAGTCGCCTGCTTCGCGGGTAAACCCGCTCCCACAGGTACAGCGCAGACTTCAAGTACCGCGCTATCCCTGTGGGAGCGGGTTTACCCGCGAAGAGGCTGACTCGGTCTTTCGACCAGGCATAAAAAAACCCGCCGGAAGGCGGGTTTTTTGAAAGCTAGGAAGCTTCGATCGACTTAGGCGATCTGAACTTCTTCAGCCTGCATGCCTTTCTGGCCGCGGGTAGCGACGAAAGTAACAGCCTGGCCTTCTTTCAGGGTTTTGAAGCCGTCAGCTTGGATGGCTTTGAAGTGCACGAACAGGTCGTCGCCCGACTGAGGGGTGATGAAGCCGTAGCCTTTCTCATCGTTGAACCACTTAACAACACCGGATTGACGGTTGGACATTTTTCTGTCTCCTTGGACAATTTGATAACGGTCAGGAAAAACCCTGGCCGGGACTGAGCGCAAAGAGAGCAGAAAATTCAGCGATGGGCCGATCAGGATCGTGCATCAAACTAGAGATTCTCGGTGTCACGTGCAGCACAGTGGCGCCACCTTACCCCACTTTCCGCAACCTGCCAATGGTCAGAAGGCGCTTTACGCAAATTCGGATCGACGGCGGCTGAAGCCCCCGCCCGGCGCGGGATGAGGCATGGAACTTTAACCTGGGCGCCGGGACCGGTAAGATGCGCGTCTCGAATTTCCACCTCGCAACTCTTCAGGACACCCCGCCATGAGCATCAAATCGGACAAGTGGATTCGCCGCATGGCGCAGGAACACGGCATGATCGAACCGTTCGTCGAGCGCCAGGTGCGCGGCGAACAGGACAGCCGGGTGATCTCCTTCGGCGTCTCCAGCTACGGCTACGACGTGCGCTGCGCCGACGAATTCAAGGTGTTTACCAACATCAACTCGGCCACCGTCGACCCGAAGAACTTCGATGCAGGCAGTTTCGTCGACATCAAGAGCGACGTGTGCATCATCCCGCCGAACTCCTTCGCCCTGGCGCGTACCGTCGAGTATTTCCGCATTCCGCGTGATGTGTTGACCATCTGCCTGGGCAAGAGCACCTACGCCCGTTGCGGCATCATCGTCAATGTCACCCCGCTCGAGCCCGAGTGGGAAGGCCATGTGACACTGGAGTTCTCCAATACCACCACGCTGCCGGCGAAGATCTACGCCAACGAAGGTGTGGCCCAGATGCTGTTCCTGCAGTCCGACGAAGAATGCGAAGTGTCGTACAAGGACCGTGGCGGCAAGTACCAGGGCCAGCGCGGCGTCACCCTGCCGCGTACCTGAGCCGACAAGCGCGGGGAATTCCCCGCGCCTTTGGCACTCCAACTGGATAACGCCGGTACGCATGACGCGTAGCGGCCTTGCCAGGAGCAGCCAATGAAACTCCACCCCGCAATCAGTGCCAAGCTGGCAGGCCTGCAGCCCAACCACGTCGGGTTGCTACCATGGTCACTGCTGGCACACCCGCTGCCGATGCAGGCGGGGGGCGTGCCCCACCAGCCTGACCCGGATACCCCGCAACCGCCGGAGCCTGGTGAAACACCACCCATGGAGCCGGGCGAGCCGACCCTGCCGGACGAGCCTCCACCGGCACCTGTAGCTTGAGTGATCCGGGCTAGAGCGGCCAGACGCGGTCTGCACCGGTCAGGAACACCCGGCTGGCGCCCGTGGGGGCGATTTCCCAACCCCCGGTAAATTCACCGAACGCCGGCAGCAGGCTGACCTGTCCATCGATCAGGAAGCAGGGCAATCGCAGGCGTTGCCGAGCCTTGCCGCGCAGGATGAATACCGGGTGTACGTGCCCTGCCAACACCGGTTGGGTCGGGTGGGGGTGGGGTTCGTGTTGTAGCGCAAAGGGTTCCAACAGCCAGGGTTCGCTCACGACTTCGATACCGAGTGAGGCGGGCGGGTCACCGGCGCTTCGATCGTGATTGCCGCGGATCAGCACGATTTTCAGGGTTCTGTGGCGCTCTCGCCAGGCCTGCAGCGTTGCCAAGGTTGCCGGCGCCTGCGCTGCGCGCGCATGCAGAAAATCGCCAAGAATGATCAGTTGCTCGCAATCATGCCTTGCCAGCAATGCATCCAGGCGGGCGAGTGTCGCCTCGGTAGTGCCGCGCGGTACCGGTTGGTGCAAGGCGCGATAGCTTGCTGCCTTGCCGATGTGCAGGTCGGCCACCAGCAGGGCGTGACGGGCTGGCCAGTAAATGGCCTTGTCCGAAAGCAGCCAGAGCACTTGGCCATGGTGTTCGATGGGTAGAAGGTTGGTCATTCCGTAGCGTCCGCCGCACTGTTCAGCTCCGCGACCATCCTCGCAATCCGGTCCGCCAGTCTCTCGGTGCTCAACGTTTCGCGCATGCCTTCCACCAGCAAGGCAAATGCCAACGGTCCGGGCCGCTTGAGTGGTCGCAGTTCCAGCTGTAACTGCCCCATCTTCAGCAATTGCCGGTGCAACCGCTCGATCTCCAGCTCCTCATTCAGCACCTCGTCCCGTGCCTGGGCCAGCAGCAGGTTGCCGGTGTCATGCTTGCGAAATACCTCATAGAACAAGCCGCTGGAGGCCTGGATCTGCCTGAGGCTTTTCTGCGCCGCCGGATACCCGCCAAACACCAACCCGGCAATTTGTGCGATCTCGCGAAAACGACGCAACGCCATTTCTCCTGCGTTGAGGCTGGCCAGTACATCATCCAGCAGGTGTTCGGTACCAAGTGCCTGCGGAAGGTGTGTGGCCCAGTCCACGTTGCCCGGGCTGAGCAGTTCGAACCCGTAGTCATTGACCGCAATCGAAACCGAAAGCGGCTGCACGCGGCTAACCCGCCAGGCGATCAGGTTGGCCAGGCCAAGGTTGGCCATGCGCCCGGCGAACGGATACAGGAACAGGTGCCAACCCTGGCGCGACTTGAAGGTTTCTGCCAGCAGCGTTTCGGGGGTGGGCAGCGCCGACCATTGCGCCTGCAAGGCCAGCAGGGGGCGTACTGCTCGCATCTCCGGGCTTTGAAAGCGCCCTTGGGATGCTGCGCCGAGCTGCTCGACCAGTGCGTCGGCCAGTTCGCTGGAGAGCGGCATGCGGCCACCATTCCAGCGTGCAACCGCTGCCTTGCGCGCGGTACTGCGGCGTACGTAGGCCGTCATGTTTTCCACGCGCACCAGTTCCAGCACTCGCCCGGCGAACACCAAGGTGTCGCCAGGGCGCAAACGGGCAATGAACGCCTCTTCGACGCTGCCCAGCGCCTTGCCCCCACCACCCTTGCTCCAGTACTTGAGCTGCAGGCTGGCGTCGCTGACGATGGTACCGATACTCATGCGGTGGCGACGTGCCAAACGTTCGCTGGCAACCTTGTACGTGCCGTCGGGCTGGCGCTCGACGCGCTGGTAGTCTGGGTAGGCGCTGAGTGAGCTGCCGCCATGGCAGACGAAGTCCAGCGCCCATTGCCACTGGCTGTCACGCAATTCGCTGAAGGCCCAGGTACTGCGCACTTCGGCCAGCAACTGCTGCGGGTGAAAGCCGCTGCCCAAAGCCATGCTTACCAAGTGTTGCACCAGCACGTCCATGCACAAGCGCGGCGAATGCCGGGCTTCGATGTGCCCGGCTGCCAGGGCGTGCCTGGCGGCGGCTGCTTCCACCAGTTCCAGGCTGTGGGTGGGCACCAGAGTAACCCGGGAGCGCCGCCCCGGCGCATGGCCGGAGCGCCCGGCCCGTTGCACGAGACGGGCAATGCCCTTGGCGGAACCGATCTGCAGTACTCGCTCCACGGGCAGGAAGTCCACCCCCAGGTCCAGGCTGGAGGTGCAGATCACTGCCTTCAGGTTGCCTTGCTTGAGGCTGCGCTCGACCCAGTCACGGGTATCGCGGGCCAGTGAGGCATGGTGCAAGGCAATCAGCCCGGCCCACTCGGGGCGTACCTCGAGCAGGGCCTGGTACCAGAGTTCGGCCTGCGCCCGAGTGTTGGTGAAGACAAGGCAACTAGTGCTGGCATCTATCTCCCGGCTGACCTGATCGAGCATCTTCAAACCCATGTGCCCGGCCCAGGGGAAGCGCTCGATGGCCGTTGGCAGCAGGGTATCGACCTGCAACTGCTTGTCCTGTCGGCCTTGTACCAGCAGGCCGCCTTGTGGCAGCAATACGTCCAGCGCATGTTGGAGATTGCCGAGGGTCGCGGACAGGCCCCACGTCGGCAGGCTCGGGTGCCAGTGGCGCAGGCGGGCCAAAGCCAGTTGCAGTTGTACCCCACGCTTGTTGCCCAGTAGTTCGTGCCATTCGTCCACCACTACCAGGCGCAGTGTGGCGAAGTCTTCGCGAGCTTGTGCCCGGGTCAACAGCAGCGTAAGGCTTTCAGGGGTAGTGACCAGTACGCTGGGCAGGCGCCGTGCTTGCCGGGCACGTTCGGCACTGCCGGTGTCGCCGCTGCGAATGCCCACGCTCCAGGGCAGGCCCAGGTCGTCCAGCGGCATTTGCAGTGCGCGGGCGGTGTCGGCGGCCAAGGCTCGCATGGGGGTAACCCACACCACCTGCAAGGGTGCAGCATGACGCCCTTGGGCTTCGGCCTTGAAGGCCCTCAGTGCGGCGAGCCATACCGCGTAGGTCTTGCCGGCACCGGTACTGGCATGCAGCAAGCCGGATTCGCCCCGTTCCACGGCGGCCCAGACACGGCGCTGGAAAGCGAAAGGCTTCCAGCCACGCTTGGCGAACCAGGCCTTGGCGAGGTCGGTGGCGGCGGGCATGGGGCATAGGGTCCTTCGGTGGCTGTGTTTCTACAGACAACCAGCCAGGCGCAATGGTTTTACCGGATCAGTTTGCCAGCAGATAGCCGCTGCGGCACACCTGCTCGCCTGCGACGTGGGCGATGACCATGCCTGCGGTAGCCATGCGCCGTACGTTACGTGCATACAGCAGGCCGGGCTGGCTGTTGCGGATGGCCGTCACCCGGTCGCTGAGCGGGTCGATGACTTCAGCGATCAACTGGCCCGCCTCCAGGTGCTGGCCTGGCCGGGCGTGGTACACCAGCAACCCGCCCAGTGGCGTTATCACCGGTTCTACTGCGGCCAGCGGCGTGGCCGTGCAGCGCAAGGCGGGCAGGGCCGGGCTTGCGCCTTCGATGACCCCCGCATGGGTAAGGAAGTCGAGGATCGCCTGGCAGTCCTTGCTGGCCAGGTCGTGGCTGACATCGGCCTGGCCGCGCAGCTCGACGGTGACCGAGCAGCAGCCCAGCGGAATCGGGAACCGTTTGCCGAAGCGTTGCTGCAACTGCCACCAGACCAGGCTGAAGCATTCATCGAACGACTGCCCGCCAGAGTCGGTGGCAAGCAGGCTGGCTTGGGCACCCAGGTAGCGGGCCAGAGGTTCGATCTGCGGCCAGGCGTCTGGCGTGGTGTACAGGTGCTCGACCGCCTCGAAGTCGCAGTGCAGGTCCAGCACCATGTCGGCATCGCAGGCAAGGCGCTGCAATATCAGGCGTTGGGCCTGCAGCGGTGTGCGCGCCGGGTGTGCGTCCAGCCCCCGCCGCAGGTATTCGCGGATCAGCGCGAGGTTGTGTGCCGGGTCTTCGGTCAGGTGTTCTTCGATCTGGTCGCCGATGCTGTCGGAAAGATCGACGAAGTTACGGTTGAAGTTCTCGCCGCTTTGCAGTTCGAAACGCCCCAGCGGCGCGTCCAGCAGCACCTGTTCCAGGCCGACCGGGTTGGCCACCGGCACCAGGATGATCTCGCGCTGCAGGCGGCCTTGCTGTTCCAGTTCACCCAGGCGGCGCTTGAGGTGCCAGGCCACCAGCATGCCGGGCAGCTCGTCGGCATGCAGCGAGGCCTGGATATAGACTTTGCCGCCACCGCGAGGTCCGAAGTGGAAGCTGTGCAACTGGCGGGTGATGCCCGGAACGGGCGAGAGCAGGTCGTGAGTTGAATGGTGCATGGTGGTCCTGGGTGCGTGGCGAAAACGGTCTGCGACACGGGGCGGCACACAGATAGAAGCACAGTTTTTGGCCTTGCGCCTGCATCGGTGCCCTCCTGGCCACCGCGCTGGCTTCTTCGCGGGTAAACCCGCTCCCACAGGGATCGCACAAAACTCAGCTTTTGTGCATGACCTGTGGGAGCGGGTTTACCCGCGAAGAAGCCAGCACGGTCCAGAAATTGTTTCAGGCCAGCAGCGCCTGCAATGTAGCCAGGTCATCCGCTTCTTCCACTGGCTTGTCCAGCCGCCAGCGCAGCATCCGCGGAAAGCGCACGGCGATGCCGCTCTTGTGCCTCCTGGACAGGGCGATGCCCTCGAAGCCCAACTCGAACACCAGCGTCGGCGTCACGCTGCGCACCGGCCCGAAGGTTTCAACCGTGGTCTTGCGGATGATGGCGTCGACCTTGCGCATTTCTTCGTCACTGAGCCCTGAATAGGCCTTGGCAAAGGGGACCAGTGCCCGACCCGGCGTACCGGCTGGCGCGTCCCACACGGCGAAGGTGTAGTCGCTGTACAAGCTGGCCCGCCGGCCGTGGCCGCGCTGGGCATAGATCAGCACGGCATCGACGCTGAACGGGTCGATCTTCCACTTCCACCAGGTGCCCATGTCCTTGGTGCGCCCCACGCCATACAAGGCCTCGCGCTGTTTCAGCATCAGCCCTTCCACCCCCAGACTGCGGGACTGTTCGCGCTGGCAGGCAAGGTCGGCCCAGTCCCGGCCTTCGAGTAGAGGCGAGAGCAACACCGGGGCCAATGGGTGCTCCTCAAGCACGTGTTCCAGCTGCTGGCGGCGTGCATGCTGCGGCCGGCTGCGCCAGTCCTCGCCTCGCCATTCCAGCAGGTCGTAGGCCTGCAGCACGACCGGTGCGTCGCTCAGCAGCTTCTTGCCCAAGGTCTTGCGTCCCAGGCGCTGCTGCAACAGGGCAAATGGCTGCACGGCCAGCTCAGCCGCTGAGCCACCAGGTTTCCAAACCAGGATCTCGCCATCGAGCACGACACCGTCGGGTAACGTCTGCGCCAGGCTGTGCAATTCGGGGAAGCGTTCGGTGACCAGTTCCTCACCGCGCGACCAGACCCACAGCTGGCCTTCGCGCTTGACCACCTGGGCACGAATGCCGTCCCATTTCCACTCGATTTGCCATTCGCTCGGCGGCCCGAGCAGTGTATCTAGCTGTTCGGTTGATACCTGCAGGGGGTGGGCCAGGAAAAACGGGTAGGGCTGGCCGCCACGCAAGCTATGTTCATCGTCTGATTCCGGGGCTATCAGCCGTTGATAGCTGGCTGCCGTCGGGCGGTGGCTGATGTCGGTGTAGCCAACCAGGCGCTGGGCCACGCATTTGGCATCCAGCCCGGCCAGTTGCGCGAGGGCGCGAGTGACCAACAGCTTCGATACGCCCACGCGAAAGCTGCCAGTGATGAGTTTCAGGCAAAGCATCAGGCTGGGGCGGTCCAGCTGGGCCCAAAGAGGCGGCAGGCGTTGCTGGATCTCCTCGACTGGCAGGCCGCGCAATGGCAGCAGATGGGCTTCGACCCAGCGGGCGAGGCCGTTGTCGCCAGGGTGGTGGCTTTCCGGTACCAGCAGGGAAATGGTTTCGGCCAGGTCGCCAACGGCCTGGTAGCATTCCTCGAACAGCCAGTCAGGCAGCCCCGCCAACCTGCCGGCCAGCTCCCGCAGCACGCGTGTAGGCACCAGTTGGCGAGGGCGGCCACCTGCCAGGAAGTACACCGCCCAGGCGGCATCCCCAGCCGGGGCGGTGCTGAAATATTCGCGTAGCGCCGTGAGCTTTGCAGTGCTGGAGGTAGTCGCATCCAGCCTCAGGTACAGCTCGGCGAATGCTTTCATGCGTCTGGCTCCGCGGCTACCACGTCATCTTCCTCGCCGTACTCGGTCACGAAGGCGCGGGCATCGAGGCCCTGTTCGATGAGGTAGCGCACCAGCACATTGACCGAGCCATGGGTGACCATCACGCGTTCTGCGCCAGTCTGGCCGATGGCCCAGAGCAACCCCGGCCAATCGGCATGGTCCGAGAGCACGAAGCCTCGGTCTACCCCGCGCCGGCGGCGGGTGCCGCGCAACAGCATCCAGCCACTGGCAAAGGCATCGCTGTAGTCGCCGAAACGGCGCATCCAGCTGCTGCCACCCGCCGAAGGCGGTGCCAGGACCAGTGCCTGGCGCAGCAGCGGGTCGTTGCGAGGGATATCGCCGACATAGCGCGTTTGCGGAAGGTAGACGCCAGCGTCCCGGTAAACCCGGTTGAGCGGTTCGACAGCGCCATGCACGAGGACTGGGCCAATGTTGGCGTCCAGCCCATGGAGGATTCGCTGGGCCTTGCCGAAGGCATAGCAGAACAGCACGCTGGCTTTGCCCTGTTCGCAATTGGCGCGCCACCAGGTATTGATGCCGGTGAAGATCTCGCCCTGGCTGGGCCAACGGTAGATGGGCAGGCCGAAGGTCGATTCGGTGATGAACGTGTGGCAGCGCACCGGTTCGAACGGCGTGCAGGTGCCGTCGGGCTCCACTTTGTAGTCGCCGGAGGCGACCCAGACCTCGCCCTGGTACTCCAGGCGCACTTGCGCCGAGCCCAGTACATGCCCGGCTGGGTGCAGGCTCAGGGTTACGCCATGGTGCAGCAGGCGTTCGCCGTACGGCAGGGTTTGCAGGTCGATGTCCTGGCCCAGGCGGCTGCGCAGGATGCCGGCGCCTGGGGCGGCGGTGAGGTAATGGCGGTTGCCGACGCGGGCATGGTCGCCGTGGCCGTGGGTGATGACGGCACGCTCCACTGGTCGCCAGGGGTCGATGTAGAAATCACCGGGCGGACAGTACAGGCCTTCGGGGCGGGCGATGACGAGGTCCATGGCATGGGCGCTGGCTTGGAGTTACCAGTTAGGAACCATGGTAGATGCGGGAAGTTCGACTGGAGATGGTTGGGGCTCAAAGTGGCCCCAACAAAGGCGCCATTGTTTATTTCCCAGGCACCAACGTCAAACGCTGGTTGCCATAAGCTCGCCCGAAGTTCTGCTGCTGCAGTGGCAGGCTCATGAAGCGCCCTTGGAACCAGGCATCCAGCCCATCGCTGTAATGCGTGCTGGCCGGGTTGCCGGACTGCCCGCTGCTGGTCAGCACCTGCAACGGCTCGGCCTGGCCGAAGTCGACGATCATCCGTGCCGAGGCCGGCAGGCGGGTGTCGAATTCGCTGCCCCAGGCATATGGCGTCAGGGCCAGGGTAGTGAAGTCGCCACCGGCAGCCAGCGGCGGGCGACCGAGGGCATCGCCCAGGCCATGGTAGGCCGGTGCAGGCCAGCGGTACTGGTGCAGCTTGCCCCACTGCCAGGCGCGGCGGTCGGCGCCCAGTTGCGCGATGCCGGCATCCACCGCGCCCGCCAGGCTGCGGGCGAGAATGGCCGGCTTGTCTTCTTTCTGCGGGGTGCTGCGGTCATCCCAGAACGGGCTGTCGTCGCGGCCCAGCAGGTGGTCAGCCTGCGCCGAGAACGACAACCGCGCATTGCTGACGAAAGCCTGCCAGGCCGGGCCGGATTCCGGGCCCAGGTCGTCGAGGAAGGTTTGCCGGGCCACTTCCTGGAGGAACAGTTCGTACAGTGCGGCATCGGCCGACACCGGGCTCAGGCGGCCATCGAAGGCCTTGAGCCGGGCCAGCGCGTCGCGGGCATTGTCGCGCTGTGCGGCGGGCAGGGCGTCGATCGCCTGCTTGAGCGGCTGGGCCATGCCCGGGGCGTCGAACATCTGCTTGAGCTTGTCGGCCAGCAGGGTGGTCTGGTCGTTCTGCAGGGCCATCAGGCTGCGGCTGTCGTGGCGGCCATTGCCGGCCAGCTGGGCCAGGCGCTCGGCGCGCTCGGGGTAGTACCAGGTGCTGGACAGCTGCATGCCATAGCCACGCGGCAGGCTGCGCTGGTTGGCGTGGCCGATCCAGCCCGCGGGTGGGTCCTGGTCGTAAGGGTGCAGCATCGGGTCGGCATAGCCGTCCCAGTCGTAGCGCCCGTCCCAGCCCGGCGACGGCAGCAGGCCCTGGCCTTCGCGACGGTTGGGGTAGCGGCCACTGACTTGCCAGCCGATGTGCTCAGGTTCGGCGAAGACGAAGTTGAGGGCGGCGGCGGTCACTTCACGGGTGCTGTCGAAGGCACGCTCCACGCTCTTGGCACGGGTCAGGTCGAACAGCGCATCCAGGCTGCGGTCGCCCTTGAACTGTGGCAGGTTCAGCGCCAGGCCCAGGCTGGCATTGCCTGGCTGGGCCAGCAGGGTGCCGTGGCGGGTGTCGTACAACACCTCGCGCAGCGGGCGCTGGCCGCGGACGAAGAAGGTTTCGCTACGGGCGCGGGCCGGCAGCCATTTGCCGTCGGCCAGGTAGCTCAGCTGGCTGCCCTGGTGGCGCAGTTGCTCCAGGTACAGGTCCTGGTTGTCGGCCATGACCGCGCTGCTGCTCCAGGCCAGCTTGCCGTTGTAGCCGGCCAGCACGATCGGCAGGCCGGGCAACGACAGGCCGGCGACCTGGTACTTGCCGGTGTGGATCTGTACCGGGCTCAGGGCCCAGGCGGCTCGGCTGTCGCTGGCCAGCAGGCTCTTGCCGCTGCGGCTGCGCTGCGGCGCCAGGGCCAGGTTGGCCGAGCCCGGGCTGCCCAGAAGGTCGAGGTCGGCCAGCTTCTGGCTGGCGGCTGCCAGGGCTGGCAGCCCCGGCAACTGGCTGGCCAGGTTCAGGCCCTTGAGCTTGTCCACTTCGGCTTCGGCCAACGGCTCGTCCGGGGCTCCGGGCAGCAGCCAGGCCAGCTTGTCGCTACCGGCTTTCTGCGCCAGGGTCAGGGCGCTCAGTTCTTCCTGCAGGTTCACTGACTGGCTGAACGCATACAGGCTGAAGATCAGTGCCGAGTCTTCGGGCTTCCAGTATTCGGGGCGGTAGCCACTGCTGGCCAGGCCGGCGGGCAGCTTGTCGCGGTAGCGGAACAGGTAGGCGTTGACCCCGCGTGCATACACTTCGAAGAAGCGCTTGAGCCGTGGCGAGGCGTCGGCGTACTGCTGGGTGGCGCTCTGCTTGAGGTTGGCCGCGCGCATCAAACGGTCGATGTCCAGCGCGTCGCTGCCGGCCAGTTCTGCCAGGCGGCCCTGGGCCAGCAGGCGCATGGCGACCATCTGCTCGATGCGGTCGCCGGCATGCACATAGCCCAGGCTGAACAGGGCGTCATGGAAGCTGCCGCTTTCGATCAGTGGTGCGCCCATTGCGTTGCGCCGTACCGAGACGTTCTGCGCCAGGCCCTTGAGTGGCTGCACACCGCTGGTCGGCGGCACGCTGTCCTGGTAGCCGCCCGTCTGGCAGCCGGCCAGCACGAGCATGCCGAGCAGCGTGGCAGCGGTTGCGAACCGCGGGCGGAATGGAGGAAAGGCGGGGGCGGCCATGACAAGGGCTCCTGCAAGGCGTGGCGGGTTTCGAAAGGCGCTAAGGTAGTGAGCGCGCAGGCGCCGTGCAAGGTCCCAGGGCGCTTTATTTGCCAGTGCCGACTCAAACCTTGAAATGTTCGGCCACGGCGTCGGAAAAGTGCGTGCAATTGATGCGAGCAAGGCGTTGATAGTCACGGCTGACGGCGAAGGCAGAGCCTGGCATCAATAGCACCTTGTGCTGTTCCAGGCGACGCATGAAGGGCTTCAGGTCGGCCAGTTCGGGGTGGTAGACCCACAGGAACATGCCACCTTGGGGCGTTATGTCGAATTGCCAGCCACGCGCCCGCAACAACTGCTGGGTCTGCGCCTGCTGCCGGATCAGGCGCTGCTGCAGGTCTTGCATGTGCCGGGCATAGGTGCCATCGGACAAAATGGTGTTGACGAAGCGCTCGCAAAACGCCGGTACCGCCACGCAGGTCAGCAGCTTCAGGCGTGTCAGCGGCTCCATCAGCTCTGCCGAGCAGGCGATGTAGCCCACGCGCAATGAGGCGGACAGGCATTTCGAGAAGCTGCCGATGTAGATGACCCGCTCAAGGTCGTCCAGTTCGGCAAAGGTCTGGCGCACACCCGGGCTGAAGTCGCCGTAGACATCGTCCTCGACCACGAAGAATTCGTGTTCCACCGCCAGGCGCAGGACGCTGAAGGCATTGTGCGGGCTGATGTTGCCGCCGGTCGGGTTGTGGAAGGTGCTGTTGCAGAAGAATGCCTTGACCTTGTGCCTGGCCAGGTGCTCCTTCATGTCTTCCACGCTCGGTCCGTCCTGGGTTCGGCGCACCCCGACCACATGGCCGCCGGCCAACTGGATCAGTTTGATCAGGTTGCCATTGCCGGGCTCGTCGACGAACACGTGATCGCCTGGCTTGATCAACAACCGCGCCACCAGGTCCAGCGCTTGTGTGGCGCCCAGCGTAGTCAGCAACTGACTTGGCCGGGCATCGACACGGGTCAGGCGTTTCAGGTGCACGCACAACTGCTTGCGCATGGGCAGGTAGCCCTGGATGTCGCCATATTCTGCCAGCGAACTCTGCTCCAGGCGTGCCGTACGCCGAATTGCCCTGGCCAGCAGCTCGGTGTCTCGCCAGGCGGGTGGCAGCCAGCCGCTGCCCAGTTTGGTGTAGTGCTGGCCCCCCTGCAGCAACTTGAACAGCGGGTCGTCGGCCATGCCTGCGGGCGTATCCACTGTGCCGGTTTGCCGTGTGTGGCTGGCGACGAAGTAGCCGCGGCCAGGAATGGCGGTCAACACACCTTCGCTTACCAATCGGGCATAGCTGGAGACGACATCGTGGTAGCTGCAGCCAACCGCCGCCGTCAGCTTGCGGATGGACGGCATGCGCTGGCCAGGCAGCCATTCGCCGGCTTCGAGGCGCTGTTTCAACTGGTCATGAAGGCTGTGCGGGCGCATGGCGGGTCCAGCAGCTGTTAGAAAAATCAGCCTAACAGTTAACCGGAAAGCGCGTCGACTGTTCGAGCTTCAGGGCGCGGCAGGTGCCACCATACACCTGTCGGCATCTTTCCAATGCCGAATTCCACCCGTCCACCAACCGTGAGCACACGCCATGTCGAGCCCCCTTCCACGGCGCACGTACCTGTATTTCACCGCGCAATCGATCAACCTGACGACTGCGGTCATGTCCGTGACCATGGCGGCCATTGTCGGGGCGGCGCTGGCGCCTGCCGCCACATGGTCCACTGTGCCCTATGGGTTCCAGTTCCTCTGCCTGATGCTGGCTACCTATCCGGTCTCCAGGCTGATGAGCCGCATTGGCCGCAAGCGCGCCTTCATGTTGGGCTCGGTCCCTTTGGCGGTGTCTGGCATCAGTGGTTACCTGGCGGTGCAGTACCAGCACTTCCCGACGCTGGTGATCAGCCATTCGGCATTGGGCATCTACATTGCGTTTGCCAACTTCAATCGCTTCGCGGCCACCGACAATCTGGCCCAGAACCTGAAGCCCAAGGCGCTTTCCCTGGTGGTGGCCGGTGGGGTGATCGCTGCCGTGGTCGGGCCGGCGCTCACCGAGTGGCTGAGGGACGTTGGTGGGTATCCGCTGTTTTCGCTGTGCTACGCCGCTTTTGTCGGCCTGGCGGTGATGTCGTTGCTGACAGCGGCCTGCCTGCCCGGCGATACCGGCACCGCCAGTAACGACCGTGCAGCGAAACCGGCTGGCACGACCGCCGAGCCGCTGAGCCCGGTGGTTGCCGTGGCCATGGCCGTGGCCGCGCTGGGTTACGGGATCATGAATTTGCTGATGATCCAGGCGTCCATGCACATGAAACACATGCATGAGGACTTTTCCGACGTTCGCCTGGCGATTCAATGGCATGTGATTGCCATGTTTGCGCCGTCGTTCTTCACCGGCGCCATCATCCAGAAGCTCGGCATCAGGGCCACCATCTGTCTCGGCCTGTGCCTGCTGATCGGTTGCACGGCCATGAACATGTGGTCGCACAGCTACGCGATGATGACCTTGTCACTAATAGCCTTGGGCCTGGGTTGGAACCTGACCTACGTGGGCGGTGGGGCGCTGTTGGCGCAGACGCTGCAAAACAGCCCGGCAGCGATGCAGATGCAGGGGAAGAACGATCTGGCCATTGCGGTGTTCGCGACCATTGGCGCATTCAGCCCGTCGCTGTTGCTGGGTACGGTCGGTTGGGATGGCACCAATGCCATTTGCATGGCCCTGTGCATCGTGCTGCTCATGGCCACCGCAGGGTTGCTGCAGCGCAAGGTTTCAGGGCCTGCCAGGGCCAGCTAGGCCCCGGCTACCCACTGCGCGGCCCGCGGCAGGGACGCGCAAGCGCTGTTCAGGTCAGGCGCCGTGGCACTTCTTGAACTTTTTCTGGCTACCGCACGGGCACGGGTCGTTACGGCCAACGTCCTTCAGGGCGTTGCGTACCGGCTCCTGGTGGCCGTGGTTGCAGTGCGGGCCGTGTACATGGCCATGATCGTGGTGGTGATCATGATCGTGGTTGCAGTCAGGGCCATGAACGTGGGGTTGCTGGGACATTGCAGGGTCACTCCGGTTTGTAATCGCCGGGGATTATCTCACCACTGCGCGACAAGTGCAGGTCCCGATGGATGAGCAACCCGGTCGCCAGCTCGCCCTGCAGGCTGTAATGCAGTGGTTGTTCGCTTTTCAGCAGCTTGGCCAGCGGTTTCAGGTGCTGCCACAGGTTGGTCCGTGCGGTGATCTTGAAAGTACGCCGGGCATGCCCGCCGACACTGCGCCACACGCTGGTTTCATCCTGCACCAGCAACAGGTCGTTGAGGCGTATGGCATACGACAGGTTGCGGATGAACAGGCGGCTGTCATTGGGGTTGTCGATTCGCAGATGCAGCACGAACTCCTGCTCCAGCAACCTGGCCTTGACCGTCTCCACCTCGACCAGGTGTACCTCGGGTTCGCGCCAGTCGTCACCGCCCCAGCTGGCGCAGCCCGCCAGCAGTGCGAGCCATGCCATCAGGGTGGCGAGCAGCAGCGGGCGGGTGCGGGCGATCATGGTCAGCTACCCACGTAACTGGCGCAGCATTTCTTGAACTTCTGGCCGCTGGCGCAGGGGCAGGGGTCGTTGCGCCCGGCCTTGAGCCCGACCGTGGGGTCGATGAAGTACCAGCGCCCGGCGTGCTGGACGAATGCCGAGCGCTCGCGGTGCTGATGGTCACCCTCCTGGTCGTGCCAGCGTGCAGTGAAGGTGACAAAACCGTGCTCCGGCTGGCCGCCCAGCACCTCTGCGCTTTCCACCTCCAGGCCCAGCCAGGTGCTCTGGGCGCTCCAGGCGGCCATGGCGGCACGGTCCAGGCCGGCTTGCTGGGCCGGCAGGGTGGTGGCCACCAGGTAGTCGACCAGGCCCAGCACGTAGGCACTGTAGCGTGAGCGCATCAGCGCCTGGGCATCGGGCGCCGGGGTGCCGGCGTGGTAATGCCCGCAGCAGGCGTCGAGCAGGTTGCCACTGCCACAAGGGCAGACCGAGACACTCATCATCACCACCAGTACTTGCCGAAGTTTTCAGGGTTGGCCCAGAACTTGGCATTCAGCCAGTCCGGTACCTGCTTGTAGTCATGTAAATCATAGGTGAACAGGCTCAATACCTGCTGGTCACGGCGGAATTTCTCGCTGGCCGACAGGGCAAGGGCAAAGAAATCGGTGTCCTGCCAGCCACAGGCGGCCAGGTCGGCCAGCACCGCGACCCGGCTGGCATTGAGGTTGCGAATGCCACCGAGCAATTCCAGGCCGGTGCGTTTTGGCAGGTGCTCCAGGCAGTCCACCAGTACCGCCAGGTCAAAGCGCTGGGCTGCCAGTTCGGCCGGCAGCGGGCCTGGGGCGGACATGGCGATGGTTACCTGTGGGTGCGCCTGGGCGAAGGCGTCCAGCGCCGGAAAGCGCGTGCCCACCAGCAGCAGGCGTTGCGGGGTGAAGCGCTCGAGCAGGGCCGCCAGGGCCTGCTGCGGGGTGCGCTGGGAAAAACCGTCGGTCATTGCCAATCCTCGTTGAAGTCGTCCAAGACTAGCGGGCCGCAGCGTGCGGGCAAAGAGGCATGTGACTGTGTCGTGGCTTATTGGTGGCAGGGATCAGATGCTCGGTCTTTACTCCCTGAAATCGGCCTTATGCCGATTCCCCCTAGGAGAAGCAATGAAATGAGCATAGTACGCACAGCGATACCCCTGGTTCTGCTCACCAGTGTGTTGACTGGTTGTGCAGGTTTGCAAAAGACCGACTGGCCGAAATGTGCCGCCGTCGGGGGTGTAAGCGGCGCTGCCCTGGGCGCCATCGAGAGCTCCAGCTGGGCTGGTTGGGGCGCGTTGCTGGGCGGTGGCCTGGCGGCGGGCTATTGCTGGGCCCATGGCGATGGCGACGAGGATGGCGACGGCGTGCCGGACAGCCGTGACAAGTGCCCAGGCACCCCGCGCGGTGTGCAGGTCGATGCCAACGGCTGCCCGCCGGAGCCGGCCGCGGTGGTCGAGGAAGTGGTGGTGCAGAAGGAAGAAGTCATCGTCATCCGCGATGTGCACTTCGAGTTCGACTCTGCGCGCCTGACCGCCAGCGACAAGGAGCGCCTCAACACCATCGCCACGCGCCTGAAACAGGAGGCGCCGTCCGCCCGCCTGAGCGTCAGCGGCCATACCGACAGCGTCGGCTCCGACAGCTACAACCAGAAACTGTCCGAGCGCCGTGCCCACTCGGTGACCGATTACCTGGTCGAGAGCGGTGTGCCGCGCAGCAGCTTCGTGTCGGTGGTCGGTGCTGGTGAAACCCAGCCGGTGGCAGACAACGCCACGGCCGAGGGGCGTGCCATGAACCGCCGTACCGAGATCAAGATCCAGCGGTAGATCGGCGTGCGCCCGTGCCTTGAGCAGTGGTACGGGCGCGTCTTCACGGCGGTCAGCCGTCCGTGGCCAATGACACAGGAGCATTCAGCATGAGTGTGACGTCGAAGGCGGCGCTGCCGCTGTTGGTGGCTGCCAGCCTGCTAGCGGGCTGCGCCACCCACAGCGATGGCAGCGCGCCGCTCAACCAGAGGACCTGGCCCATCTGCAGCCTGCTCGGCGGCCTGGTCGGTGGTGGCCTTGGTGCCATCGAAAGTTCGAGTTGGGCGGCTGGCGGCGGTGCCCTTGGCGCCATCGCCGGGGGCCTGATCTGTTACGCCCAGGATGGCGACGAAGATGGCGACGGCATTTTCGACCGCCGCGATCGTTGCCCCGATACCCCCGCCAACACTGCGGTCGACCACATGGGTTGCCCGTTGAAGGTGTACCCCGCATCGCCGCCTGCCACTGAACCTGAACCCTCGCCGGAGGTGATCATCCTGGATGACAACGGCGCGGTGATGTTCGCCTTCGATTCCGCCGAGCTGACCCCTGCGGCCCAGCAGCGCCTGCAAGGCCTGGTGGCAAAAATCGATTCACCGACGGTGGCGAAAGTAAGCGTGATCGGGCATACCGATAACGTCGGCTCCGACAGCTACAACCAGGCACTTTCCGAACGCCGCGCCAGCAGCGTGGCCGTTTACCTGATCAGCCAGGGGCTGGAGGCGGGCAAGGTCACCAGCCAGGGGCGCGGCGAGAGTGAACCGCTCACCGACAACGAAAGCGAGGAGGGCCGCGCCCGCAACCGACGGGTGGAGCTGCACCTCAACTGAGTGGTGCTGGCGCCTGTCCTGGCATTGCAGTTAATGTTGGTCGCACGGCCCGCTCGAACGGGCCGTCTCGACATAACAGCAATCCATGGGGGCGGGATATGAGGTTCATCCTGGGCTTGGGCAAGGTCCTGACAGTCGCTTTCTGGGGTGTGGTGTTGTTCAATCAGTTGATGCCACAACCCTTGCCCTTCAACCTGCTGATCAACGCCGCCGGCATCACCTTGCTGGGCCTGCACCTGCTCGAGGTGCTGTTCTTCAATGGCAGCCTGCGCGGGCGCAGCCACCGCTGGTTTGATCGTCTGCAGATCCTGTTGACGGGTATCTTCCATGTCATGTCCATCCCCCGTGTGCAGGAGGCGCCGCGAAATGCGTAATCTGATGTTGCTGGCCATGTTGGCCGCTCCCCTGGCCCAGGCCGAAAGCCTGGAGGTTGCTGCCAATTCCATGCTGCGCCTGCCCGACAAGTCTGCCAGCGTGCACCTGGCACAGTTGCGTGTCGCCGATGCCGCAACCCTGCTGCTGCCTGCCACGCTCGCGGAATTGAAGGTCGACCAGCTGGAGCTGGGGCGCGATGCGCGTATCGCCATTGCGCCGTCCGATAGCCCGTTGCTGATCGAGGCGCGCAGTGCGCGGCTGGGTGAGGGTAGCGAATTCAGTGCGCCGGGAGCGGCGGGTACTTACCAGCGGGGAGCCCGGTCAGGCCGCAGCCTGGACCTGAAACTGGCTGAAGTGGATGCCGAGCGCCTGGCCATCGATGCCCGTGGCGGTGCCGGTGCGCCGGGGTACGTGGGGCTGGATGGCGCCAACGGTCAGGCCGGTGGCTGCACCTGGGGCCAGGCCAGCCGCGGTGCCAACGGCGATGACGGCGGCAACGGGCACGATGGCGCGCCGGGTGGGCGCATCCGCCTGAGCGTGCCGCAGGGCTTCCCGCAGGAACGTATCGTGGTGCGCCTGGACGGCGGCGCACCGGGCAAGGCCGGGGCTGCTGGCAAGGCCGGCAAGGGCGGGGCTAGCAAGGGTTGCCTGGTGTACCGCACAGACGCCGGCGCCAACGGCCGGCCGGGGCAGCCGGGCCAACCTGGGTTGGCCGGCGCTGCAGGTGAGCTGATTCTGCAGCGCTTGTGAAAACCTGTACTGGCCCTATCGCCGGCAAGCCAACTCCCACTGCGACCGCATCGGCTGCAAGCCATGTGCAGTACCTTTGGGAGCTGGCTTGCCGGCGATAGGGCCGGTGCAGGCAATATCAGAGCATCAACCGCGAACTGGCCACGGCTACCACCGCCAGACCGAGCAGCAGGTTGATCCCCACCATCCGCCGAATCCGTCCCAGCACTGCCGCACCTGCCGGCCAGTCCTCGGCCTGCACTGCCGCCCTCAACTCCGGCAGCAGCAGCGCCTGGATGCGCATGAACAGGGCAAACATGGCGATGCCCCCACCGATCATCACCTGCACATATTTCGGTGCAGTCTCGAAGCCGCTGAAGCGCATGTGCAACATGCCGATACCACTTATCGCCAAAATCGCCACGGCCAGCCAGACCCAACCGAAGAAGCGTCGGAAAACTTCCACCCACAAGCGCAGCCGGGCAGGCCCTTCAAGGGCTGCAACCGTTGCCGGGCGCAGCACCAGCCAGGCGAAGAACATGCCGCCGACCCACACCAGGGCGGCCAGGACATGCAGTGTGTAGGGCAGGGCAAAGGCAAGCATCCGGATCTCCATGCGGCATAAAGGGCAATAGCGGGGTATGATAGCCGCCCCATGCGAAACACTGAAAATATATCCAGCCCTCCGGGCGCCTGCAGACCATGATCAGCAACGAACTCAAAGCCACCATCCAGGGCGCCTATACGCGTTTTCTCGAAGCCAAGAGCCTCAAGCCGCGCTATGGCCAGCGCCTGATGATCGCCGAAGTGGCCAAGGTGCTCGGCGACATCGCCTGCGACGAAGAAGGCCGCCGTGCCGGCGAGCCTGCCGTGGTGGCAGTGGAGGCGGGCACCGGTACCGGCAAGACGGTGGCCTACAGCCTGGCTGCCATTCCGGCCGCCAAGGCCGCCGGCAAGCGTTTGGTGATCGCCACCGCCACCGTGGCGCTGCAGGAGCAGATCGTCTTCAAGGACCTGCCCGACCTGATGCGCAGCAGCGGGCTGAACTTCAGCTTCGCCCTGGCCAAGGGCCGTGGCCGCTACCTGTGCCTGTCCAAGCTCGACATCCTGCTGCAGGAGGGCCACGCCCAGTCGGCCACCGCCCAGCTGTTCGAGGAAGAAGGCTTCCACATCGAAGTCGACGAGCGCAGCCAGAAGCTGTTCAACAGCATGATCGAGAAGCTTGCCGGCAACCGCTGGGACGGTGACCGCGACAGCTGGCCCGAAGCCTTGGAAGACCAGGACTGGGCGCGCCTGACCACCGACCACAGCCAGTGTACCGGCCGTCATTGCCCGAACTTCCAGCAGTGCGTGTTCTACAAGGCCCGCGAAGGCATGGGCAAGGTCGACGTGATCGTCACCAACCACGATATGGTGCTGGCCGACCTGGCCCTGGGCGGCGGCGCGGTATTGCCCGACCCGCGCGACACCATGTACGTGTTCGACGAAGGCCACCACCTGCCGGACAAGGCCATCGGCCATTTCGCCCACTATTCGCGCCTGCGCTCCACTGCCGACTGGTTGGAGCAGACCGCCAAGAACCTGACCAAGCTGCTGGCCCAGCACCCGCTGCCCGGTGACCTGGGCAAGTACATCGAGCAGGTGCCGGAGCTTGCGCGGGAAGTGCGCACCCAGCAGCAGTTCATGTTCACCCTGTGCGAGCAGGTTGCCGACTTCCGCCCCAGCGAGGACAACGAAGGCCGTGAGCGCCCGCGCTACCGCTTCGAAGGCGGCGTGGTGCCGGAGCAGATTCGCGAAGTGGGCATCGAGCTGAAAAAAGGCTTTGCCCGCCTCAACGACCTGTTCACCCGCTTGGCCGACCTGCTCAAGGAAGGCATGGACGGTGAGGTCAACATCGGCATCGCCAGCCACCAGGCCGAGGAGTGGTATCCGCTGTTCGGTAGCCTGGTCACCCGTGCCCAGGGCAACTGGGAACTGTGGACGGCCTTTACCGCCGAAGATCCGGAAGACAGCCCACCCATGGCCCGTTGGCTGACCCTGGCCGAGAGCGGTGCGCTGTTCGACATCGAAGTCAATGCCAGCCCCATCCTGGCCGCCGAAATGCTTCGCCGCAGCCTGTGGAGCGTGGCACATGGCGCACTGGTGACCTCGGCGACGCTGACTGCGCTGGGCAAGTTCGACCGCTTCCGCATGCGCTCGGGGTTGCCCCGTGACGCGGTCACTTGCGTGGTGCCCAGCCCGTTCGTGCATGGCGATGCCGGCCTGCTGCGGGTCCCCGACCTAAAGGCCGACCCGCGCGATGCGGCGGCGCATACCGCAGCGATCATCCGCGAACTGCCGAACATCGTCGAAGATGCCCGTGGCGCGCTGGTGCTGTTCTCCTCGCGCAAGCAGATGCAGGACGTGTTCGATGGCCTGGACCGTGACTGGCGCAAGCTAGTGCTGATCCAAGGCAACCTGTCCAAGCAGGAAACCCTGAACAAGCACAAGGCACGGGTCGACGACGGCCAGCACAGCGTGTTGTTCGGCCTGGCCAGCTTTGCCGAGGGTGTCGACCTGCCGGGTGCCTACTGCGAGCACGTGGTGATCGCCAAGATTCCCTTTGCCGTGCCTGATGACCCGGTCGAAGCGGCGTTGGCCGAGTGGATCGAAGCTCGCGGCGGCAACCCGTTCATGGAAATTGCCGTGCCCGATGCCTCGCTGCGGCTGATCCAGGCCTGCGGCCGCCTGCTGCGAACCGAACAGGACCGCGGTGTTATCACCTTGCTTGACCGGCGCCTGGTCACCCAGCGCTACGGCAAGGCTATTCTCAATGCGCTGCCGCCGTTCCGGCGGGAGATTTCCTGACCGCCGGAGCACACTTGCTCCGGCGCGTTGTCCATTACTCAGTCGTGGGCCATGAGGGCCCTGAAGGAGAGCCCCAGCCTTATGGTCCGCCGTACCCTGCCCGCCGTTTTTGCCCTGTTGTTCAGCTCGCCGTTGCTGGCTGGGCAGCAGACGCTTTTCAGCTTCGTGCGCCCGGCCTCGGTGGTCAATGTGGCGACCGAGGATGCCGGCATGCCGCAGTACAACGCGGAGCAGACGGCCGAAGGAGAAGTGTTGCGGCGCGTGGTGTTCAACCCGGCCCTGCGGCCGACCCTGCGCCTGAGTCCGCAAAGCGGTGTGTGGGACTGGTCCGGCGGTCAGTTCCTGACCTTGCGCCTGCAAAGCGCGATGGATTGGGCGCTGACCGTGGACGTGGTGGTGCAGGGCAGTGATGGGCGCACGTTGACCAGCCGCATCGACCTTCCGGCCGGTCCTGCACAAACCGTGATGGTACCGCTGACGGCCAGTTCGCCGTTGAGCCAAGGCATGCGCGCCGGCCCGCCCATGCCCTGGAACCATGGCGGCCAGCGCCTGCTGCTGACCAGCAGCGCCGGTGCGGTCGACCTCAAGCAGGTGACGTCGGTCAGCCTGAGTATCCCCAACCCCAAGGTGGCGCAGAACCTGCTGATCGAGCGGGTGGGCATCCAGGATGACGACCAGGCATACAAGGCGGCCTACCAGGAGCTGATCGATGCCTATGGCCAGTCCACCCGCGGCCATTGGCCAGAAAAGGTTACCAATGACGAGCAGCTCAAGGCGGCCGATGTACGCGAGCAGCAACAGCTCAAAGGCTGGCTGGCAGAGCGTGGCAAGCAGCAGCTGGACGCGTACGGCGGCCTGCTGGCCGGGCCGGCGTTCGAGGCCAAAGGCTTCTTCCGCACCGAAAAGCGTGACGGCCGCTGGTACCTGGTAACGCCCGAGGGGCATCCGTTCTATTCCCTGGGGGTGAATGCCGTCGCCGCGGATGGCGGGCGTACCTACGTCGCCGGGCGTGAGGGGATGTTCAAGGGGTTGCCGGGTGAGGAGGATGCACTGGCCGCATTCTATGGTGATGGCAACAACGACGATGGCAACCCCTCGTCGCAAGGGCGCAACTTCAAACAGGGGCGCTGGTTCGATTTCTATGCCGCCAACCTGCAGCGGACCTATGGCAAACCCTGCCCGCCCGCGGTAGAGGGGCAGCCGGCAAGCTGCCCACCATTGGCGCTGGATACCGCCCGCTGGCAGGCGCATGCGCTCGACCGCCTGCAGGCCTGGGGTTTCAATACGCTTGGCAACTGGAGCGAGCCGGCCCTCGGCCAGGCCAGACGCATGCCGTACACCTTGCCATTGTCGATCGTGGGTGATTACGCCAGCATCAGTACCGGCATGGACTGGTGGGGCAGGATGCCCGACCCGTTCGACCCGCGTTTTGCCATGGCCACCGAGCGTGCCGTGGCCATTGCCGCCCGCGATCACCGTGACGACCCTTGGCTGATTGGCTATTTCGCCGACAACGAACTGGCCTGGGCGGCACCCGGTAGCGACCCCAAGGCGCGTTATGGCCTGGCCTACGGCACCTTGCGCCTGACTACCGATGTGCCGGCCAAGCGTGCCTTCCTCAAGCAATTGCGCGACAAGTACCGCAACCAGGAAGGGCTGTCCAAGGCTTGGGGCATCGAGCTGACTGCCTGGGAACTGATGGAAGATCCGGGCTTCGAGGCGCCTTTGCCCGACCCGGAGCACCCGGAAATCGAGCGTGACTACCAGTATTTCCAGCAAGTGTTTGCCGAAACCTACTTCAAGACCATTGCCGACTCGCTGAAATGGCATGCGCCCAATCACCTGCTGCTGGGTGGCCGCTATGCCGTCAGCACGCCAGAGGCGGTCAAGGCCTGCGCCGAGTTCTGCGATGTGCTCAGCTTCAACTTCTATACCCTGAAGCCGCAGGACGGCTACGACTTCGCCCGTCTGGCCGAGCTGGACAAGCCGGTGCTGGTGTCCGAGTTCCAGTTCGGCTCGCGCGATCGCGGGCCATTCTGGCCGGGGCCGGTGGAAGTGGCGCGCGAAGAAGACCGCGGCCCGGCCTATGCCAATTTCCTCAAGGCGGCCCTGGCGCAGCCGATGATCGTTGGCGCGCACTGGTTCCAGTACCTCGACCAGCCGGCCAGCGGCCGCCTGCTCGATGGCGAGAACGGGCACCTTGGGTTGGTGGCGATCACCGATATGCCCTACCCGGGGTTTGTCGATGCCGTGCGTAAGAGCAACTTGCAGGCAATGAGCCAGCTGCGCGTCCAACTGGAAAAACCGGCGCCCTAGCCCAGGACGACGCGGTCTTTTTGTGGGAGCGGCCTTGCGTCGCGAAAGGACTGCGAAGCAGTCCCCTGAATTCAGCGGCGCTGCATAAATTGCCGGGGCTGCTGCGCAGCCCATCGCGACACAAGGCCGCTCCCACAGTGACCACCCAGCCCAAGCCAGTTTGCAAAACGCCAAACTACTGAAACAATGCACACCATTTTCGGAATTGGTCGTACGGAGAACAGCGGGTGCAGATTCAGGGTCACTATGAGCTGAAGTTCGAAGCAGTGCGCGAAGCCTTTGCCGCGCTGTTCGAAGATCCCCAGGAGCGTGGCGCGGCGCTGTGCATCCAGGTTGGTGGCGAAACCGTGGTCGACCTGTGGGCCGGCAGTGCCGACAAGGACGGCCAGCAGGCCTGGCACAGCGATACCATTGCCAACCTGTTCTCCTGCACCAAGACCTTCACCGCTGTCACCGCCCTGCAACTGGTCGGCGAGGGCAAGCTGGCCCTTGATGCGCCTGTGGCCAACTACTGGCCCGAGTTCGCCCAGGCAGGCAAACAGGCGATCACCCTGCGCCAGCTGCTCAGCCACCGCGCCGGCTTGCCGGCCATCCGTGAGCTGCTGCCGGCCGAGGCACTGTATGACTGGCAGGCCATGGTCGATGCGCTGGCTGCCGAAACGCCCTGGTGGACACCCGGCACCGAGCATGGCTATGCCGCCATTACCTACGGCTGGCTGATCGGCGAGCTAATCCGCCGTGCCGACGGCCGTGGCCCCGGCGACTCGATCGTGGCCCGTACCGCTCGGCCGTTGGGGCTGGATTTTCATATCGGCCTGGCGGACGATGAGTTTCATCGCGTAGCGCATATCGCCCGTGGCAAGGGCAACGCCGGCGACGCTGCAGCTCAGCGCCTGCTGCAGGTGACCATGCGCGAGCCCGAGGCCCTGTCGACCCGCGCCTTCACCAACCCGCCGGCGATCCTGACCAGTACCAACAAGCCGGAGTGGCGGCGCATGCAGCAGCCAGCCGCCAACGGCCATGGCAATGCGCGCAGCCTGGCGGGCTTCTATGCCGGGCTGCTGGACGGTAGCCTGCTCGAATCAGAGCTGCTCGACGAACTCACCCGTGAGCACAGCCTCGGCCAGGATCGTACTCTGCTCACCCAGACCCGTTTTGGCCTGGGCTGCATGCTCGACCAGCCAGACGTGGCCAATGCCACGTTCGGCCTCGGGGCCCGCGCCTTCGGCCACCCAGGCGCCGGCGGCTCGGTTGGTTTCGCTGACCCGGAACACGATGTGGCCTTCGGTTTCGTGGTCAATACCCTTGGCCCTTATGTGCTCATGGACCCGCGAGCCCAGAAACTGGTACGCGTCCTTGCCAGTTGCCTTTGATCGGGTAATGCGGGTATTGCCCCAGCCCTTTGACTATCCTCAATGCCAACGCCTGAAGGGCGTAAGCAAAATTTCTTTCTATTTCATGGTGTATCGCTGATGTCTTCACACAAAACCTTAGCACTCGCCCTGTGCCTGACCGCCGTTACCGGCTGCGCCAGTCACCCCCAGGACGGCTCGAAGGACAGCGCCTCGAGCTGGTGGCCCTTCGGTTCGGACAAGGTTGCCGAGCAGGAAGTGAAGCAAGCCGTCACGGAAAATGTGGCCAAGGCCGACGCCAAGTCCGACAACGCCAGCCGTTGGTGGTGGCCGTTCGGCGGTGAAGAGAAGCAGGCCAAGGGGCCGGTGGTGCCGAAGGTCGACCAGAAGGCCACCCAGGCCTGGCTGGACGAGTACGAGCCAAAGCTGCGTGAGGCGATCAAGGGCAGCAAGCTGGAGCTGGAGCGTCGTGACAACGTGCTGGCCGTAACCATCCCGGTGGACAGTTCGTACAACCCCGATCGCCCGAACATGCTGCTGCCGATGACCCTGGGCCCGATCACCCGTGTGGCCAAGACTGTCGAAGGCGATGCCAAGACCGCCGTGCTGGTACTCGGCCATGCCGACAGTAGCGGTGTCGCTGCCGCCAACCAGAAGCTCAGCCTGGAGCGCGCCGCTTCGGTGTCGGCCATCTTCCGCCTCAGCGGCCTGCAGCGTGATCGCCTGAACCTCAAGGGCATGGGCTCGGAAATGCCGCGCGCCGCCAACGACAGCGCCGAGGGCCGTGCCCTGAACCGCCGTGTGGAAATGCTGTTGACCCCGCAGAACACCATGGTCGCCCTGCTGGCCAAGTACCAGCAAGCCGCCCCGGCCCGCGCCCCGATGGTGGCGGTGCAAGATGTCAAAGCACCTGCTGCCAAGCCTGCCGACAGCAAGCCGGCCACCAAGGCTGCGGCGAAGAAGCCTGTGACCAAAGCCAAGGCCAAGGCGCCAGCCAAGACCACGGCCAAGAAAAAAGCTGCGCCGGCCAAGCCGGTTGCCAAGAAAGCTACCACTGAAAAGAAAGTAGCTGCCAACAGCCCTGCGAAGACCAACTGATCGTCAAGGAACGCAGCAATGACCCAATCCCTGGCCGATATGCGCCGCGACTACACCCGTGATGGCCTGGCCGAATCCCAGGCCCCGGGGGAGCCGTTCGCCCTGTTCCACCAGTGGTTCGCCGAAGCGGTGAAAACCGAGCAGGTGCCGGTGGAAGCCAACGCCATGACCTTGGCCACTGTCGACGGTGAAGGCCGCCCGCACTGCCGTATCTTGTTGCTGAAGGGGCTCGATGAGCGTGGCTTCACTTTCTTCACCAACTACGATAGTGCCAAGGGCCAGCAACTGTTGGTCAACCCTTTCGCCGCCATGACCTTCTTCTGGCCAGCGCTGGAGCGCCAGGTGCGCATCGAAGGGCGGGTGGAAAAGGTCACCCCCGAGGAGTCTGACGCCTACTACCAGGTGCGCCCGCTGGGTAGCCGCCTGGGGGCTTGGGCTTCGCCACAGAGCCAGGTGATTGCCGGTCGTGAGGAGCTGGAGGGGCTGGTCAAGGCCACCGAGGCGCGCTTTTCCGACACCCAGCCGCATTGCCCGGAACATTGGGGTGGGTATCGTTTGCTGCCTGAACGCATCGAGTTCTGGCAGGGGCGGGCCAGCCGCCTGCATGACCGACTGAACTACCGGCTGGTAGATGGGCAATGGCTGCGGGAGCGGTTGGCGCCCTGAGATTCCGGGGGCTGCGCAGCAGCCCTGGCACTCCATCAGGCTACCCAGGATACCCCGCAGCTTCCCGCTCCAGCCACCCCGCCAACTGCTTGCGCCCCACCTTCTCCACCCGCGCCTGCTCCAGCCTTTGCAGCATATACGCGCGTTTTTCCGGGTCCGACCCTGCCAGCGACAACGCCAGGTCACGGTCCATCCAGCGGCGCATGCGCACATACAGCCACCAGTGGAAATACAGCCCCGCAACGGTGGTGACCACGACGATGAAGTAATCCATGGCTATCCTTGGTCTCACTTGAAAGGCCTCGACACAG
The DNA here is from genome assembly GCF_030263955.1 of Pseudomonas sp. M2(2023). Lineage (NCBI taxonomy): Bacteria > Pseudomonadati > Pseudomonadota > Gammaproteobacteria > Pseudomonadales > Pseudomonadaceae > Pseudomonas > Pseudomonas sp. M2(2023). The sequence continues at coordinate 4,361,432 of NZ_CP127114.1, read as the reverse complement.
CCGTGCAGGCTGTCCCTTGGCTGAATGAAAACAATTTTATTACGTTTGTACCGTGACAGCCGTCAACGTGCAGCGTCTAATGAGCACCTGACTTATGGAGACCTTACCCATGCGTAAATCCGCTTTGCTGGTGGCGACCTTTACCACCATGTCGCTGTTGCTGGGTGGCTGTGCCTCGAGCCTGACCGGTGACAGCTACTCCCGTGATGAGGCCCGCCGCGTGCAAACCGTGCGCATGGGCACTATCGAGTCCCTGCGTCCGGTCAAGATCGAAGGCACCAAGACCCCGATCGGTGGCGGTGCTGGCGCCATCGTGGGTGGCGTGGCTGGGAGCGCCGTGGGTGGTGGCCGTGGCAGCATCGTCGCCGCCGTGATCGGTGCCGTTGCCGGTGGCCTGGCCGGTTCCGCCGCCGAAGAGGGCCTGACCCGTACCCAGGGTGTCGAAATCACCGTGCGTGAGGACGATGGCAGCATGCGTGCCTATGTGCAGGCCGTGCAGCAGAACGAGATCTTCCGCGTTGGCGACCGCGTGCGCATCATGACCGTCGATGGCACCAGCCGCGTCACGCACTGACCGTAGCCCAACAAGACAAAACCCCGACATGGCGCTCGCCAGTCGGGGTTTTTTCATGCTGCGGCCAGGTCAGCCGACGTTGGACTTGCGGCTGGCCATGGCGGTTACCGCATAGCCGATCACGGCGGCGAAGAACGAGCCGGTGAGAATACCCATGCGGTCCATCCCGGCGTAATCACTGCTGCCAGGCACAAAGGCGAGCGAGCCGACGAACAGGCTCATGGTGAAGCCGATACCGCAAAGTATCGCCACACCCAGCAATTGCCCCCAATTGGCGCCTGCAGGCAGCGCGGCCAGGCGCAGCTTGACCGCGACCCAGGTCAGGCCGAAGACACCCACGGTCTTGCCCAGCAGCAGCCCCACGGCGATGCCCAGTGGCACCGGGTGGGTGAAGCTTTCTACGGTCATGCCTGCCAGCGATACACCGGCGTTGGCGAAAGCGAACAGCGGCAGGATGGCGTAGGCAACCCAAGGATGCAGGGCGTGTTCCAGGGCGAGCAGTGGTGAGCGTTCGGCATGGCGCGTGCTCAGCGGGATGCACAGGGCCAGGGCGACGCCGGCCAGGGTGGCATGCACGCCGCTCTTGAGCACGCAGACCCACAGGATCAGGCCAACGACCATGTACGGCCCAAGCTTGACCACGCCAAGCCGATTCATCGACACCAGCAATACCAGGCAGGCGGCAGCCAGCAGCAGCGACATGCTCGACAGGGTGCCCGAATAGAACAGGGCAATGACGATGATCGCACCCAGGTCGTCGATGATCGCCAGGGTCATCAGGAACAGTTTCAGCGACACCGGCACGCGCTTGCCCAGCAGGGCCAGTACGCCGAGGGCGAAGGCGATGTCGGTGGCTGTGGGGATAGCCCAGCCGGCTATGGCGGCAGGGTTGTCACGGTTGATGAACCAGTAGATCAGTGCCGGTATCACCATGCCGCCCACGGCGGCGGTGGCTGGCAGGATCACTTGGGAGGGCTTGGACAGGTGGCCGTCGACCACCTCGCGCTTGACCTCCAGGCCGATCAGCAGGAAGAACAGGGCCATCAGGCCGTCGTTGATCCAAAGCAACAGCGGTTTGGCGATGTGCAGCGCACCGACCTGAACGGCGACGGGAACGTCGAGCAGGCCGCTGTACAGGTAGGACAGCGGCGAGTTGTTGATTATCAGGGCCAGGATGGCCGCAGCGATCAGCAACAGGCCACTGGCGGCTTCGAGCTGGAAGAAGCGGGTGAACAGGCTACGCACGGGCTATAGGCTCTCCATGAGCAGTTGACAATGGAACGGGCGTACACCCTAGCCTTTGGCGATATGCTTTCAAACAAAAACCATATTCGTTTTTGTTATATGGTATTGCCGGCTGGGCTGCGGGAAAGCCTAGACGCAGATGGGGAAGGAGTGGGGAGGGGAAGTCTGATGTTTGTTGTGGATTTTTCTGATGTCTGCAGTGGCCCTTTCGCGGGTAAACCCGCTCCCACAGGTAGTTCACAGTCTTCAATACTGTGCAGTACCTGTGGGAGCGGGTTTACCCGCGAAGAGGCCCTGGCATGTAAAGGGCTCAGAGGCCGAGCATATCCCGCGCCACCGCCTCGGCGATACGAATCCCATCGACACCCGCCGACAGGATCCCGCCCGCATACCCGGCCCCTTCACCCGCCGGGAACAGCCCCTTGAGGTTCAGGCTCTGGAAGTCCTCACCGCGAGTAATGCGCAGCGGCGAGGAGGTGCGGGTCTCGATCCCGGTCAGCACTGCATCATGCAGGTTGTAACCCTTGATCTGCCGGTCGAACGCTGGCAGCGCCTCGCGAATGGCTTCGATGGCGAAGTCCGGCAGGCTCGGCGCCAGGTCGCCCAGGGTCACGCCCGGTTTGTAGGACGGCTCGACACTGCCCAGTGCAGTCGACGGCCGGCCAGCGACGAAGTCACCCACCAGCTGTGCCGGGGCCTGGTAGTTGCTGCCGCCCATCACGTAGGCGTGGGCTTCCAGGCGTTCCTGCAGCTCGATGCCGGCCAGCGGGCCGCCCGGGTAATCGCGCTCGGGGTCGATGCCGACGACGATGCCGGAGTTGGCGTTGCGCTCGTTACGCGAGTACTGGCTCATGCCGTTGGTAACCACCCGGCCTGGCTCGCTGGTTGCTGCGACCACGGTGCCGCCTGGGCACATGCAGAAGCTGTACACCGAGCGGCCATTCTTGGCGTGGTACACCAGTTTGTAGTCGGCGGCACCGAGTTTCGGGTGACCGGCGTACTTGCCCAGGCGCGCCTTGTCGATCAGCGTTTGCGGGTGCTCGATACGGAAGCCCACCGAGAACGGCTTGGCTTCCATGTACACGCCTTTGGCGTGCAGCATGCGGAAGGTGTCGCGGGCACTGTGGCCCAGCGCCAGCACGACATGGCGCGAGTGCAGCTGTTCGCCGCTCTCCAGCACCACGCCGGTCAGTTGCCCATCCTCGATCAGCAGGTCGGTGACCTTCTGCTGGAAGCGCACTTCGGCGCCGAGGGCGATCATGTCCTGACGCATCTGCTCGACCATGCCGGTGAGGCGGAAGGTACCGATGTGCGGCTTGTTGATGTACAGGATCTCGTCCGGCGCACCGGCCTTGACGAACTCCTCCAGCACCTTGCGGCCGTGGTGCTGCGGGTCCTTGATCTGGCTGTACAGCTTGCCGTCGGAGAAGGTACCGGCACCGCCTTCGCCGAACTGCACGTTGGACTCGGGGTTGAGCACGCTCTTGCGCCACAGGCCCCAGGTGTCCTTGGTGCGCTGACGTACTTCCTTGCCGCGCTCGAGGATGATCGGCTTGAAGCCCATCTGTGCCAGCAACAGGCCGGCGAAGATGCCGCACGGGCCGAAGCCGACCACGATCGGGCGCTCCTGCAGATCGGCAGGGGCTTTGCCGACGAACTTGTAGGTTACGTCTGGCGCTGGGCCGATATTGCGATCGTCGGCGAACTTGCTGAGCAGCTCGGCTTCGTTGCTGGCTTCCAGGTCGATGGTGTAGATGAACAGCAGTTCGCTGTTCTTCTTGCGCGCATCGTAGCTGCGCTTGAACAGGTTGAAGCTGAGCAGTTGCTCGTCGCGGATGCCCAGGCGCTGGACGATCGCTTCACGCAGGGCTTCGTCGGGATGGTCCAGGGGCAGCTTCAGTTCGGTGATTCGTAGCATGGCAGGGTCCAGTATCCCGGCCATGGGCGGCCGGCGGCTTTACACAAACCGCCAAGTATAAGCTGTTCGCCGCCCCGACTGGCAGGATAAAAGCGCCCGGCGATCAGTTGTCGCGTGCACCGCCATAGTAACCGCAGCCCAGCAGGCTCTTGCCGTCGATGCGCAGTTCGGCACGCAAGTGGCGGATGGCACCGGTGGCGGTGTCTACACAGCGTTGTGGCGCGACCCACAGCTCCACGTGCTGGCCGTTGGCTTCGCTGGTCAGGGTCAGGCCGCCGCCGGGCACTTCTTCTTCCAGAAAGGGCAGGGGCAGGGGATCCTGGCCGATGCGGTTGAGCACCATGCCTTTGCCGCTGGCCTTCAGGTCCCATTCCGGCTCATGGCCGTTGGCGCGCAGGGTCAGCTGCTTGAAGTTGGGGTCTTCACAGGCGCGGGTGGAAGGTTCCAGGCGGTACAGGCGGCGAACTTCCAGCTGGCCGTCGTTGTTGGCCTGCCTGCTGCCGGTGAGGTGGCCACGGACGTCGGCGAACAGTTTGTCGTTGGCGTCCTTGGCGAGGTTGGCGGCTTCCTGCAGGATGCCGGTTGCGGCGACGTCGCTGATCACGAAAGTGCGGTTTTCGCTGCACGGCTTGAACAGCAGCTGGCCACCGCCGGCACGCAACTCGCCCTGCATGCGCGTAGTGCCGATGTTCGGGTCGCTGGGGGCGTCAGCCATGAGCTGGCAGCCGGCGAACAGGGGCAGCAGGGCAGTGAGCAGCAGGGTGGGGGTGAGGCGCATGGGGCGGGCTCCGGGATCTTCCAAAGAGCTGGCCACGTTACTCAGGCTGGGCGGGGATCTCAAGTTTTTGCTAAACCTGTACCGGCCTCTTCGCGGGCAAGCCCGCGAAGAGGCCAGTGCAGGCGATACAAAATCCGGCAGGCAGAAAAAAGGGCCCGAAGGCCCTTTTCCCATCAACCCCCCAGGTACGCGTCGCGCACCTTCGGGTCGGTCAGCAGTGCTTCCCCAGTACCCTGCATCACCACCCGGCCGTTCTCCAGTACATACGCCCGGTCAGCGATCTTCAGCGCCTGGTTGGCGTTCTGCTCCACCAGGAACACCGTCACGCCATCACGGCGCAGCTGTTCGATGATGTCGAAGATCTGCTGGATGATGATTGGCGCCAGACCCAGCGATGGCTCGTCGAGCAGCAGCAGCTTGGGCTTGCTCATCAGCGCCCGGCCAATGGCGAGCATCTGCTGCTCGCCACCGGACATGGTGCCGCCACGCTGGATATAACGCTCCTTCAGGCGCGGGAACAGCTGCAACACCTTGTCCAGCTGCTCCTGGTAATCGCCCTTGTCGGTGAAGAAACCACCCATTGCCAGATTTTCCTCGACGGTCAGGCGGGAGAACACGCGGCGGCCTTCCGGTACCACCGCGATGCTCTTGCGCATGATGTGCGAAGACGGCTGGCCGACCAGCTCTTCACCCAGGTACTTGATGCTGCCGCTGTGCGCCTGCGGCGAGCCGCACAAGGTCATCAGCAAGGTTGACTTGCCGGCGCCGTTGGCGCCGATCAGGGTGACGATCTCGCCCTGGTTGATCTCCACATTGACGCTGTGCAGCGCCTGGATCTTGCCGTAGAAGGTGGAAACGTTCTCGAACTTCAGCATTTACGCTTCCCCCAGGTAGGCTTTGATCACATCAGGGTTGTCGCGGATCTCTTCCGGTGTGCCGTGGGCCAGGGGTGTGCCCTGGTTGATCACCACGATATGGTCGGAAATGCTCATCACCAGCTTCATGTCGTGCTCGATCAGCAGCACGGTGACGTTGTGCGACTCACGCAGGTAGGCGATCAGCGCCTTGAGGTCTTCGGTTTCCTTCGGGTTCAGGCCCGCAGCCGGTTCGTCGAGCATGATGATGCGCGGCTGGGTCATCATGCAGCGGGCGATTTCCAGGCGGCGCTGCTGCCCGTAGGCGAGGGTGCCGGCGGTACGGTTGGCGAACTCGGTCAGGTTGACCTTCTCCAGCCAGTACTGCGCGCGCTCCATGGCCTCCTTCTCGCTGCGGCGGAAGCTTGGGGTCTTGAACAGGCCGGCGAAGAAGTTGGTGTTGAGGTGGCGGTGCTGGGCGATCAGCAGGTTTTCCAGCGCGGTCATTTCCTTGAACAGGCGCACGTTCTGGAATGTCCGCACTACGCCCTTGCGGGCGATCTGATGCCCGGCCAGGCCCTGGATCGGCTGGCCATCGAGCAGGATGGTGCCGCCGCTGGGCTTGTAGAAGCCGGTCAGGCAGTTGAACACGGTGGTCTTGCCGGCGCCGTTCGGGCCGATCAGTGCCACCACCTGTTTTTCCTTGACGGTCAGGCCCACGCCGTTGACCGCCAACAAGCCGCCGAAGCGCATGCTCAGGCCGCTGACTTGCAGAATTTCGCGGCTCATCGACGCAGCTCCATGTGTGGACGTTGCATAGGCAGCAGGCCTTGCGGACGCCAGATCATCATCAACACCATCAGCGCACCGAACATCAGCATCCGGTATTCGCTGAACTCACGCATCAGCTCGGGCAGCAGGATCATCACGATGGCCGCGAGGATCACGCCCAGTTGTGAGCCCATGCCGCCGAGCACGACGATGGCGAGGATGATCGCCGACTCGATGAAGGTGAACGACTCCGGCGTCACCAGGCCTTGGCGCGCAGCGAAGAAGCTGCCGGCGAAACCGGCGAAGCAGGCGCCCAGGGTGAATGCCGACAGCTTGATCACGGTCGGGTTCAGGCCCAGAGCACGGCAGGCGATCTCGTCTTCGCGCAGGGCTTCCCAGGCGCGGCCGATCGGCATGCGCAGCAGGCGGTTGATCACGAACAGCGCCAGCAGGGCCAGCAGCAGGGCCACCAGATAGAGGAAGATGACCTTGTTGATCGAGTTGTATTCCAGCCCGAAGAACTCATGGAAGGTCTGCATGCCTTCGGCGGCACGGCGTTCGAAGGTCAGGCCGAAGAACTCTGGCTTGGGGATGTTGCTGATGCCGTTGGGGCCGCCGGTCCAGTCGGTGAGGTTACGCAGGAACAGGCGGATGATCTCGCCGAAGCCGAGGGTCACGATCGCCAGGTAGTCACCGCGCAGGCGCAGCACCGGGAAGCCGAGCAGGAAACCGAAGGTAGCGGCCATGAGGCCGGCGATCGGCAGGCATACCCAGAAGCTCCAGCCCAGGTAGTGCGAGAGCATGGCGTAGCTGTAGGCACCGACGGCGTAGAAGCCGACGTAACCGAGGTCGAGCAGGCCTGCCAAACCGACCACGATGTTCAGGCCCAGGCCCAGCAACACGTAGATCAGGATCAGCGTGGCAATGTCGACCGCGCCGCGCGAGCCGAAGAACGGCCACACCAGTGCCGCGACGATCAAGCCCATGATCACGTAGCGCTGGGTTTTCGGCAGGGTCAGGTAGTTGCTGACCGCCGGCGGGATCAGCTTGCGATCCGAACGGCGGCCCATTACCGAGTTCCACTGCTTGTCGAACAGCACGCGCAGGAACATCAGCACCGAACACACGGCGATGATGCCGATGGTGAACGAACCCTGGCTGTGCACTACCAAGCTGATGCCATCGATGCTCAGTTTCAGGCCCAGTACCGGGAAGGCCACGGCCCATACCAGCAAGGCGCTGAAGAACGCCTGTTTGAGATTTCTGTTCATACTTTTTCAACCTCCGGGCGGCCCAGGATGCCGGTCGGCCGGAATAGCAGGACAAGAACCAACAAGCCGAATGCCACAACGTCCTTGTACTGGTCGCCGAAGATATCGGCACCGAACGCTTCGGCCACTCCCAGCACCAGCCCGCCGAGCATGGCGCCCGGAATGCTGCCGATGCCACCCAGCACCGCCGCGGTGAAGGCCTTCAGGCCCACCAGGAAACCGGCGTTGGGGTTGATCACCCCGTACTGCATGCTCAGCAGCACGGCCGCCACCGCCGCCAGGGCGGCACCGATGACGAAAGTGAGGGCGATGATGTTGTTGGTGTTGATGCCCAGCAGGTTGGCCATCTTGATGTCCTCGGCGCAGGCGCGGCAGGCGCGGCCCAGGCGGGAACGGGAGATGAACAGGGTGAGGCAGGTCATGGCCACCAGGGTGACCACGAACACCAGGATCTGCATGTAGCTGATCAGTACTTCCTCCGCGCCGCCCGGCCCGAACGAGAAGCTTCCGGGGATCAGGTTGGGGATGGACTTGTCCTTGGAGTCTTGCGAAAGCAAGACGGTGTTCTGCAGGAAGATCGACATGCCGATGGCGGAAATCAGCGGGATCAGGCGGTTGCTATTGCGCAGGGGGCGGTAGGCAACCCGTTCGATGCTGTAGCCATAGGCACTGGTGACGAAGATCGTCGCGACAAAGGCGACGGTCATCAGGACAGGCAGCGAATGGATACCCATCATGGCCAGGCCCGCCAGGGCGATGAAGGCCACGTAGGAACCGATCATATACACCTCGCCGTGGGCGAAGTTGATCATGCCAATGATGCCGTACACCATCGTGTAGCCGATGGCGATCAAGGCATAGGTGCTGCCGATGGTCAATCCATTAACCAGTTGTTGGAAGAAATGGTAGATCTCAGGCATTACAGCGCTCCTAAAAACCTGATTTGCATTTCGCTGGCGGGGGTAGGCCAGGAAACCGCGGGTGACGGTTTTAAGATTTTCAGGTGAGCCCGCCCCCGGATCGCGGGGATCAGGCCCATGAACCTCGTAAAACAAAGCCCACTGCTCGCACAGTGGGCTTCTACGGTCAGCTATTAGTCACGCAGTTACTGAGGGGAGACTTCGGTCTTCGGCTTGCCGAAGTGCCATTCGTAGACCACGAACTTGAAGTCTTTCAGGTCGCCTTTGTCGTCGAACGACAGGTCACCGGTCGGGGTCTTGAAGGTACCTTTGTGGATGGCGGCTGCCACCTTGTCGGCATCTTCGGACTTGGCTTCCTTGATGCCCTGGGCGATCAGCTCGACAGCCGAGTAGGCCGGGAACACGAACGGGCCGCTTGGGTCCTTGCCGTCAGCCTTGATGGCGTCGACGATCTTCTTGTTCGCAGGGTCCGAGTCGAACGACTTCGGCAGGGTCACCAGCAGGCCTTCGGAGGCGTTCTGGGCGATCTGCGAGATGGAGTCGTTGCCCACGCCTTCCGGGCCCATGAACTTGGCTTTCAGGCCCTTTTCCTGAGCCTGGCGCAGGATCAGGCCCAGCTCTGGGTGGTAGCCGCCGTAGTAGACGAAGTCGACGTTGTTCTGCTTGAGCTTCTGGATGATCGAGGAGAAGTCCTTGTCACCGGCGTTCAGGCCTTCGAACACGGCAACCTTGGTGCCTTTGCCTTCCAGGGTCTGCTTGACCGCGGTGGCGATGCCTTCACCGTACTGCTGCTTGTCGTGCAGGACGGCGACAACCTTCGGCTTGACGTGGTCGGCGATGTAGTTGCCGGCAGCCGGGCCCTGGGCGCTGTCCAGACCGATGGTGCGGAAGATCAGCTTGTAGCCACGTGCGGTGATTTCCGGGGAGGTCGCGGCCGGGGTGATCATGATCACGCCTTCGTCTTCGTAGATGTCGGACGCAGGCTGGGTAGAGCTGGAGCACAGGTGGCCAATGACGAACTTGACGCCGTCGTTGACCACTTTGTTGGCGACTGCCACGGCCTGTTTAGGATCGCAGGCGTCGTCGTATTCCTTGGCTTCGAGCATCTTGCCATCCACGCCGCCCGCGGCGTTGATATCCTTGATGGCTTGCTTTGCGCCGATGAACTGCATGTCGCCGTACTGGGTCACAGGGCCGGTCTTGGGACCTGCAATCCCGATCTTGATGGTATCGGCGGCAAACGAATGGCTGGCTACCCCTGCCAGAACCATTGCGGCGAACAGCTTGGAAATCTTGATCATAGTGCTCCACTCATTCTGTTGTAATTCTTATAGTCCTGGCGGCCAGGGCTACAGACCGGGCGGGATTTGCGGCGTGGCCATGCCAACGCGCAAGCCCACCTTCCCCCGGAACATGTCCCGGAACTGTACCGGTACAGTGTAGAGCGCTGTTCGAGCGCTTGAAAAGCGGTCGAAAAGTGCCTGCTTCCTGGGTTGTCGCATGGTCGACACAAAGATACAGAAAGGCGCCATCAAACTGCCTGCATCTGCGACCCCGCCCCACAAGTTCGGGATCAATCGACCAAATTACATATTTGAAACCGGGTTTTTCTGCAAAAATGCCGACCTTTTTTAAAGGCCGATTTTTGCGGATACCACCCATGACTGATCAAACAAGCACCCTCTATGCCAAATTGCTTGGCGAGACGGCAATCATCGAGTGGAAAGCGCTGGAGCGTTTCTGGGCCAAGGGTGACCTGATTTGGGTCGACCCGAGCCTCGACCTGATCACCGTTGCCGAGGCGATGGCCGAGAATCGCAGCGAGATCTTCGCCAAGTGGCGTAGTGATGGCACTGTTGGTCCGGTAACCGCCGAGCAGGCCCTGGACCTGCAAAGCCGCGATCCAGAGATCTGGGCGGTGGTGGTTTCGCCGTTCATCGTGATTCAGGCAAAGCGCCCGACAGAGGCATGATCGCTTTTGGTGCGCGAAAATGCGCAGCAGCCTCGTTTTGGTGCTTGAAGGCGCTCAAGGCGGGTAGAGGGAAGTAACAATTCGGCGTGGCGGTAACAGTTTACGGGATGCGTAATGGGGGGCTGCCTTGCAGCCCTTCGCGGGCATGCCCGCTCCCACAGGTCAGATGTTGCTCTTCAGACCAGCGCTGGTTTTGTGGGAGCGGGCGCGCCGCGAAGGCCGCAAAGCGGCCCGGATCGATATCGAATTTGTCCGGAGTCATTGATGAACTCAAAACTACCTTCGCTTGGATTCGCCGGCATCGGCCTGATGGGCCTGCCCATGTGTCGGCGCCTGCTGGCAGCGGGTTACCCGCTGACGGTATGGAACCGCAGCCCGGACAAGTGCGCTGCACTGGTCGCGGCTGGCGCGCGCCTGGCCAGCAGCCCTGCCGAACTGTGCCGCGACAGCGACATAGTGCTGCTGTGCCTGGCCGATACGGCCGTGGTCCGCGAGGTAGTGTTCGGCGAGCAAGGCATTGCCCAGGGCGGAAGCAGCGGCCAGTTACTGGTCGATTTCTCCAGCCTGGAGCCAACCGCCACTCGTGAAATGGCCGCCGAACTGGCAGCGCTGTGCGGCATGGCCTGGCTGGACGCGCCAGTGTCCGGCGGCACCCCCGGGGCCGAAGCCGGCACCCTGGCGATCATGGTCGGTGGCGAGGCAGCCGACCTGGAGCGTGCGCGCCCGGTACTGCAGGTTCTTGGCCAGCGCGTGACGCATATGGGCGCGGTGGGCGCAGGCCAGGTGACCAAGGCCTGCAACCAGATGATCGTGGCCTGCAATGCTCTGGTAATCGCCGAAGTGGTTGCCTTGGCTGAACAGTCCGGTGTCGACGCGACGCTGATCGCCGAAGCGCTGGCGGGCGGTTTTGCCGACTCCAGACCGTTGCAGATCCTCGCTCCGCAAATGGCCGAGAGCCGCTTCGAGCCGATCAAGTGGCATGTGCGCACGCTGCTCAAGGACCTCGATGGCGCGGTCAAGTTCTCCCGCGAGCAAGGCTCGGCGACGCCGCTCAGTGGCCTTGCCGCACAATTGATGCGCCTGCACGCAAGCCAGGGGTACCTGCAAAAGGATCCGGCGACCCTGGTTGAGCTGTATCGCAGCAAGGGCTGAACACGCCGCCCTTGTGCCGAACCCGCTCCAGTAGCGAGCGTAGTTCGGCCAGCGGCTCCGGGGGGGCCAGCAGGTAGCCCTGCAGGTAGTCGCAGCCGTGGGCTTGGAGAAACGCCAGCTGTTCGGCGGTTTCCACGCCCTCGCTGACCACCTGCAGATGCAGGGTATGCGCCATGACGATGATCGCCTGGACAATTTCGCGATCCTTCTGGCTGCCCGGCACATCCTGCAGGAAGCTGCGGTCGACCTTAAGCACGTCCAGCGGCAGGCGCTTGAGGTAGGCCAGCGACGAGTAGCCGGTGCCGAAGTCATCGATCGACAGCGCCACGCCCAGGGCGCGTATGCGCGTGAGCAGGTTTACCGTGCGCTGGATGTCACCCATCAAGGCGTTCTCGGTCACTTCCAGTTCCAGCTGTCGGGGTGCGAGCCCGGCGTGGAACAGCGCCTTTTCCACTTCGTTGGGCAGTTCGTCGTGGCTGAGGGTGACGGCCGAACAATTGACCGTGACCTTGAGGTTTCCATGACCGTGGCGCTGCAGATAGGCCAGGTCGGCGCAGGCGTGGCGCAGCACCCACAGATCGAGGTCGATGATCAGCCCGTTGGCCTCTGCGATGGCGACAAAACGATCGGGCCCGAGCAGGCCGTGTTGCGGGTGCTGCCAGCGAACCAGGGCCTCCAGTTTGGCCACTTGCCTGCTGCGCAGGTCGAAGATCGGCTGGTAGTGCACGCATAGCCCATGCTCCTCGAGCAGCGCCACCCGCAGTTCCTCTTCCAGTTGCAGGGCAATCGAGGCCTGGGTCTTCAGGCTGTCGTTGAAGAAGTTCAGGCTGTTGCGCCCGTTACCCTTGGACTGGTACAGGGCAAGGTCTGCATGCTTGAGCAGCTCTTCGGCGGTGGTGCCGTCGTCGGGGAAGATGCTGATGCCGATGCTGGTGGTCATGACCATGCGCCGGCCGCCCAGGTTTATGGGCTCTTTCATCCTCTGCATGATGCGCTGGGCCAGGTGGCGGGCTTCGTCGCGGTTGGTGAGGCTGGTGACCACGCAGAACTCGTCGCCGCCCAGACGTGCGACCAGGTCGCGGTTTCGGGTGGCGGCCTTGATGTGTCCGGCGATCACTTTGAGCAGTTCGTCGCCGGCGTCGTGACCGAGGCTGTCGTTTATGCGCTTGAAATGGTCGATGTCGAGGAACATCACCGCCAGGTGGCTTTCCGTGGCCTGGTGCTCGGCCAGGCGTTCGGCGAACACCTGGTTGAAACCGCGGCGGTTGACCAGGTTGGTCAGGGCGTCGTAGTGCGCGGCCTGCTGCAGCGAAGCGCGGGCCTGGTCCAGTTGGCTGAGCAGCACGCTGACCCGGCGCAGGTCGTGCTCCTTGCTTTGCAGCTTCTTGTCGGCCAGTGCGGTACTGATGCTGGCAGCACTGATCAGCATGGTGATGAAGCCGATGCCCAGCGCCAGTTGCAGGCTGTTGTCGCCAGAGGGCAGGCGCAGGGCGGTGTCGGCCGGGATGACCAGGGTCATGGCCGACATCGCGGTGAAGTGGGTGGCAACGATACCACCAGCCATCAGCAGGCTGGCGCCGTACTTCATGGCTTGGTGCAAGGTACCGCTGCCCTGCCGGAAGTAGCGGGCCAGGTATAGCGCGGTCAGGCTGGTGAGCAGGGCAATGGTGGCAGAGGCCAGCAGCAGGCCGGTCTGGTAGTACTGGCGGGCACCGGTTTCCAGGGCGGCCATGCCTACGAAGTGCATCAGGATGATGCCCAGGCCGATCAGTACTGCACTTCGCAGGTAATGGATTGCGCGCATCTGGCTGCGGTCGAGGCTGTGCATGGCCAGCCAGGCGACGGCCAGTGCGATGAGCAGCGAAAGGATGGTCAGGGACGCGTCGTAGTGCACTTCCACTGGCGCCTGGAAGGCCAGCATGCTGATGAAATGCATGGCCCAGATACCTCCTGCCAGGCAGCAGGCACCAAGCATGTTCCATTGTCGGTGGGCGGTGGGGTCTTCGCTGTGGGATTGTCGCTCGGCCATGTCCAGCGTGGCGAAGCAGGCCGCACAGGCGACGAGGTAGGCAAGCAGAACCAGGAACGGTTCATGCCGGCAATCGATGACGATGCGCCCGGTTGCCGGCAGGTCGGCGAACAGTTGCAGCCCCAGCCATTCCATGGAATGCCTCATGATCGAGTTTTCACTCGTCTGCGCTAAACCCTGTGCAGACTGTCCAGAGGCAGTATAGGAAGAGGTGTTTAAGCCTTCCTGACTAATGGCACATTGATTCCTACGATTTGGTTATGAACCTGATCGCAGCTTGGAATATGTAAATGGGTTCTGAAAGGTGGTCTCCCCTGTGGGAGCGGCCTTGTGTCGCGAAAGGGCTGCAAAGCAGCCCCAGCAATTTCAACTGTAGCGCGTCAATTCTGGGGCCGCGTTGCGGCCCTTTCGCGACACAAGGCCGCTCCCACAAAGGCGGCGGTGTCTGGCCTGTATTAGCCAGCCACCAGCACGCGAATGGCTTCCAGGCGCAGGGCGGCCTTTTCCAGCATCGCCAGGCCCTCTTCGCGCTGCTTGCGCAGCGCTTCGATCTCGCTGTCGCGCACGCTCGGGTTGACCGCTTGCAGGGCGACCAGACGGGCCAGTTCTTCGTCGGCCTCCGCTTTAAGGCGGCGCTGGGCCTCGGCCACGCGCTCGACGTGGGCCGGCATGACCTTGGCCTCGCCGCTGCCGATGCGCTGGGCCAGCACGTCACGCTGGGCCTGGACGAACTTGTTGGCGCTGGCGCGTGGCACGCTTTCCAGCTGGTCGTTGAGGGTTTCGAAGGCCACGCGGGACGCCAGGTCGTTGCCGTTGGCATCGAGCAGGCAGCGCAATGCCGCCGGTGGCAGGTAACGCCCCAGTTGCAGGCTGCGCGGTGCCACCACCTCGCTGACGAACAGCAGTTCAAGCAGCACGGTCCCGGGTTTGAGCGCCTTGTTCTTGATCAGCGCCACGGCGGTGTTGCCCATCGAGCCGGACAGCACCAGATCCATGCCGCCTTGTACCATCGGGTGTTCCCAGGTGAGGAACTGCATGTCCTCGCGCGACAGCGCCTGGCCACGGTCGTAGGTGATGGTCACGCCTTCGTCGTCACCCAGCGGGAAGCTGGCGTCGAGCATCTTTTCGCTCGGCTTGAGGATCAGGGCGTTCTCGGAATGGTCTTCGCTGTCGATGCCGAAGGCGTCGAACAGGGTTTCCATGTAGATCGGCAGGGCGAACTGGTCGTCCTGTTCGAGAATGTCCTCGACCAGCGCCTGGCCTTCGCCGGCACCGCCGGAGTTGAGCTCCAGCAGACGGTCACGGCCGGTATGCAGTTCGGCTTCCAGGCGTTCGCGTTCGCTGCGGGCGTCGGCCACCAGGGCTTCCCAGGCCTTGCTTTCGCCACCTTCAAGCAGTGGCAGCAGGCGCGGGCCGAACTGGTGCTGCAGGGCGTTGCCGGTAGGGCAGGTGTTGAGGAAGGCGTTGAGGCCTTCGTGGTACCACTGGAACAGGCGCTCTTGCGGGCTGTCCTGCAGGTACGGGATATGCAGCTGGATGGTGTGCTTCTGGCCGATACGGTCGAGGCGGCCGATGCGCTGTTCGAGCAGGTCGGGGTGCGCCGGCAGGTCGAACATCACCAGATGGTGGGCAAACTGGAAGTTGCGGCCTTCACTGCCGATCTCGGAGCAGATCAGCACCTGCGCGCCGAACTCTTCGTCAGCGAAGTAGGCGGCGGCGCGGTCACGTTCTAGGATGCTCATGCCCTCATGGAACACCGAGGCCGGGATGCCGGAGCGCACGCGCAGGGCGTCCTCCAGGTCCATCGCGGTTTCGGCATGGGCGCAGATCACCAGCACCTTGGTACGCTTTAGCATCTTCAGGGTGTCGATCAGCCAGTCGACGCGCGGGTCGAAACGCCACCAGCGCTCGTCATCGGCCACCTCGCCCTGGGCCTGGAAGGCGACTTCCGGGTACAGCTCGGCATGTTCGCCGGCTGGCAGGTCGCGGTACTGCTCGGGCGTCGCCAGTGGGTAAGGGTGCAGCTGGCGCTCAGGGAAGCCCTGGATCGCCGCGCGGGTGTTACGGAACAGCACGCGGCCGGTGCCGTGGCGGTCGAGCAGCTCACGGATCAGGCGCGCGCTGGCCTGGGTATCGCCGTCGCTGACCGCGGCCAGCAGGGCTTCGCCTTCGGCACCCAGGAAGCCCTGGATGGTGGCGTGGGCCTTGGGCGACAGGCGGCCTTCGTCGAGCAGTTCCTGTACGGCTTCAGCCACCGGGCGATAGTGCTCGCTCTCGGCGCGGAAGGCGGCCAGGTCGTGGAAACGGTTGGGGTCGAGCAGGCGCAGGCGGGCGAAGTGGCTGTCCTGGCCGAGCTGCTCGGGGGTGGCCGTGAGCAGCAGCACGCCCGGGATCACTTGGGCCAGCTGTTCGACCAGGCCGTATTCGGCGCTGACCTGGTCTTCGTGCCAGACCAGGTGGTGGGCTTCGTCCACCACCATCAGGTCCCAGCCAGCGGCGAACAGCGCGTCCTGGGCCTTTTCGTCTTCTACCAGCCACTCCAGTGCCACCAGCGCCAGCTGGGCATCCTCGAACGGGTTGCTGGCGTCGCTTTCGATGAAACGCTCGGCGTCGAACAGGGCCACCTGCAGGTTGAAGCGGCGGCGCATTTCCACCAGCCACTGGTGCTGGAGGTTTTCCGGTACCAGGATCAGAACGCGGCTGGCGCGGCCAGACAGCAGCTGGCGATGGATCACCAGGCCGGCTTCGATGGTTTTGCCCAGGCCTACTTCGTCGGCCAACAAGACGCGTGGCGCGCTGCGGTCGGCGACTTCGCGGGCGATGTGCAACTGGTGGGCGATGGGTTGGGCACGGCAGCCGCCCAGGCCCCACAGCGCCGACTGCATCTGCTTGCTGGTGTGCTGCAGGGTGTTGTAGCGCAGGCTGAACCACGAGAGCGGGTCGATCTGCCCGGCGAACAGGCGGTCGCTGGCCAGGCGGAACTGGATGAAGTTCGACAACTGGGTTTCTGGCAGGGTGCGCGGCTGGTTCTGCCCGTCCAGGCCGTGGTAGACCATCAGCCCGTCGATGTCCTCGACCTCGCGCACGGTCAACTTCCAGCCTTCGAAGTGGGTGATCTGGTCACCTGGCGAGAAGCGCACGCGGGTCAGCGGCGCATTGCGCAGGGAATACTGGCGGGTGTCGCCAGTGGCCGGGTAGAGCACGGTCAACAGGCGGCCATCCTGCGCCAGGATGGTACCCAGGCCGAGCTCGGCTTCGCTGTCGCTGATCCAGCGTTGCCCCGGTTGATACTGCTGCGCCATACTGCCTGAACTCCCGCGATGAAAAAGCCGGTTATGTTAACGGATCGGCCGGTCAGACCAAAGTGCCGAGCGCATCGAAAGGTGCCGAAGTGCGATAGGTAGCAACAGTCTAGCCGCTTCATCGTCCCCCACCGTGCTGCCGACGAGGGCTCCGGATCAACATGTCTGCCAAGCACCGCTGGATCAGCGCTTCGATGGCCGTGGGCAGCCTGTTGCTGCTGGCCGCCTGCGAGCAGAAAAACTTCGAGACCTTGCCCGCCATCCCGATCGAACAGCTCGAGGTGCTGGGCGTGCAGACGCCGATCAAGAGCGTGCACTTTCGTGACCGCGACGGTGAAGGCCTGCTGGTGTTGAGCCGCAGCGATGGCCAGGCCAGCGACCCGGAAAGCGAGCAGGAAGTCGACAAGGTGGTACTCAAGGCCACGCTGTACGGGCGCAAGGCCGAAAACGACGCTTTCAAGGCGCGCTGGCAGATCGAACAGGAAACCACCTGCCCGGGCCTGGACCTGGATGTGGACTTCTATAACGACGTCAGCGATGTCGGCGACCTGAACAAGGACGGCATCGCCGAGGTGACGGTTGCCAGCCACGCATTCTGTGGCGGTGGCATCGACCCGCACGACATCGCCATCGAGATGCGCGAAGGGCAGGCCAGCTACAGCATCACCGGCCAGTCGCTGATCACCCCGGCGGGTGAAGAGCCGATCGGCGGTGAGCGTGAGGACAGCGCCTCGCTAAAATCCGCGCCGCAGGTGCTGCGCGAGCACATGGACGGGGTCTGGCAGCAGGTGTACAAGCGGCCCTGGAGCGAGGCCAGCCCACCTAGCGACGATAACCCTGACGACGAAGCCGAATAAGTGTTGTGCCTGCCATCAAGGTAAACCCGCGCCTGCCGATACAGGGGGCATAGGAGAACGTCCATGCTGCCACCGATCATTCCGCTCAGTGCCGCCCCGGTGACCTCGCAACAGGACCCGGTCAAGCCGACACCCGACATCAAGCCGGTGGTGCCGACCCAGCCTGCATCCGGTGAAAGTGCCATCGACCTCAAGCAGCAGCGTGACCCGCAGGAGCAGGCGCTGCTGCTGCGCGACGAGCAGCGCCGCCAGCAGCAACGTCGGCAGAAGGGCGACGACGAACGCTACAGTGCAATGCCGGGTGACGAGGTCAACGCCGACAACACCGTGCCGGTAGCGCCATTGATGGGCGAGCATGTACGCCAGGGGCTGCTGGTGGACATCGAAGTCTGACATGGGGCTGGTCAGCGCCAGCGCCTGGCTTCATCATGCAAGTCTCAGTTGATCGTCGAGCCCACCCATGAGCCAAGACAACCTCATCGATTTCGATGCCGAACGCGCCAAGCGCGTCCACGACCTCAAGGAAAAGCGCCTGAACGAAATGCGCAATGCGTTCGAGCAGGCCCTGCCGTTGAACAGTGCCAAGAAAAAGAAGCCCAAGGGCAAGCCGAAGAAGCGCTGAAACTTGACGCAGGTCAACCCTGCACCCGCCTCGCGTGCCCGGCCCCGGGCACCATTGACCCCGATCAATTTTCCCCGCCTCCACATTGGTTAACTTGCACCCATCGGACAACGGCAAACGAATGGGGAGGCCAGCATGTTCTTCGACAACGTGGTTATCGCCGGAGTGGTGACGGTCGGGTTGATGGTCGCATTCTTTGCCGGTCTGGGCATTTTCATCTGGAAGGACTCGAACAAGCGCAAACCGCGCTGACCTTCCGGGTACACGAGCACGCAAGGCATTTAGGGCGACTTCGGTCGCCCATTTTTTTTGCCTGCAATTTTTGTGTTGCCTGTACCGGCCTCTTCGCGGGCACTCCCGCTCCCACAATGACTTCACAGGATTCGGACTGTGCGCGGTCCCATGTGGGAGCGGGCGTGCCCGCGAAGAGGGCAGCACAGGAGAGCTGTCCATAACAAAGATGATTAGCTAGCTAATTAATCGTTTCCGCTTTATCCTTCCCACCATTGTCTATCTTTCTACAAGACCATCCCTTCAAGGTCCGTCTCGTGCCCATCACCTTCCAGGCCCTGTTCGCTCCCAGCAGCCTCGCCCTCAAGTTCGCCATCAAGACCCTGCTCGGTGGCGGCCTCGCCCTGTGGTTGGCGATGCGCTGGGGCCTGGAGCAACCGTCCTGGGCCCTGATGACCGCTTTCATCGTCGCCCAGCCGTTGTCAGGCATGGTGGTGCAGAAGGGCCTGGCGCGGCTGGCCGGCACCCTGGTCGGCACGTTTATGTCGGTGCTGTTCATCGGTCTGTTTGCCCAGACCCCCGGTCTGTTCCTGCTCACCCTGGCCCTGTGGCTGGCCCTGTGCACTGCCGCCTCCACCCAGTTGCGTAGCGCCTGGGCCTATGCCTTCGTGTTGGCAGGCTACACGGCGGCGATCATTGCCCTGCCGGCCATCGATCACCCGTTGCAGGTGTTCGACCAGGCCGTGGCGCGCTGTACCGAGATCTGCCTGGGTATCTTCTGTGCCACCGCCAGCAGCGCCTTGCTCTGGCCCATGCGGGTAGAGCAGCAACTGGGCGGGCAGGCCCGTCAGGCCTGGCAGAACGGCCTGCAGGCCGCCAGTGCCATGCTGGGCGGTGAAGACGAGGCGCGCAAAGGCCTGCTGGAGAGCCTGGGGCGTATCGTTGCCATCGACAGCCAACGCGAACACGCCTGGTTCGAAGGCAACCGCGGGCGCCAGCGCGCTCGTGCCATTCGCGGCCTGAGCCAGAAACTGATGGTGCTGCTGCGCATTTCCCGTTCGGTGCGCCGCCAGTGGCGGCAACTTGATGAGGGCGAGGCCGAACGCCTGGCGCCCTGGCTGGAGGAGGTGCGCGCACTGTTGGGCAAGCCCGATCAGCCGAGCCTTTTGCTTCTGCGCCAACGCATCTGGGATGCTGCCCACGATGATCAGATCAGCCCGGCGGAGCACTTTTGCCTGGCACGCATGGCACTGCTGCTGGATTACGCCATGGCTGCCAGCCAGGCGCTGGAGGATGTGGAGGCGGGCAGGGCGCCCAAGGATGTGTCTCAGGGCCTGGCTGCGCACCGCGACTGGTCGCTGGCCTTGCTGTTCGGCTCACGCAGTGCGCTGGCCTTTCTGGTGATGAGTGGTTTCTGGCTGGCCACCGCCTGGCCTTCGGCACCGGGTGGCCTGGTGCTGACCTGTGTGGTCTGCAGCCTGTTCGCCAGCCGCGAGAATGGTGCGCAGATCGGCCTGAGCTTTTTACGAGGGATCCTCCTGGCAATACCGGCGGCTTTTCTGGTCGGGCAGATTCTGCTGCCGCAATGGAGCAGCTTCGCCATGCTCTGCCTGGGCATGGGGGTGCCGCTGTTTCTTGGTGCGCTGGGCATGGCTCACCCGCGGACCGGGGCCACGGCTACTTCTTATTGCCTACATTTCATCGTGCTGGTGTCGCCGCTCAACGCCATGCAGTTCGGCGTGGCCACCATGCTCAACAGTGCCTTGGCCATGCTGGTGGGTGTGTCGGCGGCGGTGATGGCCTTCCGCTTGTTGGTGTTTCGCCACCCGGCCTGGCTGGGCCAGCGCCTGCGCGCGGCGACCCAGAATGACCTGGTGCGCCTGACCCGGCGCGACCTGCGCGGGGCCGACAGCTGGTTTGGCGGGCGCATGGCCGACCGCCTGATGCAACTGGCGCGGCATGCCGGCGACCTGCCCGAGAGCGAACGCAAGCGCTGGGACGACGGCCTGCACGGCCTGGATATCGGCGACGAACTGGTGCATTTGCGCATGTGCCTGGCGGTCGCCAAGGCCCCGTTGGGACGGGCCGAGCGCGAATACCTGCAGCAGGTAGAGGCAGTGCTGGCCAAAGGGCCGGCGCCAGGGCGTGGGCAGAGCCTGGATGCCGCAAGCGAACAGTTCATTGGCGCCTTGCGCCGTCTACCCTCCAGCGATCCGCTGCGGTTGGCCGAAGGGGCGGTGCTGCAACTGCAAAAAAGCTGGGGCAAGTGGTGCCGTTGGCAGGAGGAATCCCATGGGGTTGCGTGAGTGGGAATTGGGCGGCGTGCTGTTCAGCCCTTTCCTGGTTTATGTGTTGATGGCGCTGGTGCTTACCGGCGTGTTGCGTCTGGTGGTGCAGGCCACGCCGTTGGGGCGCTGGATCTGGCATGAAGCGCTGTTCGATGCGGCGTTGTTCGTTTGTGTGTTGTTCCTGGTAGTGCGACTGCTGGGAGCGTTATAAAGGAGTGTTTCGATGCGTGCGGCCGTACGTACCCTGGTCACCTTGTGTGTGGTGGCCCTTGCCGTCTTCGCCGGCTATCAGCTGTGGCAGTACTACATGCTCACCCCCTGGACCCGCGATGCCCGTGTGCGCGCCGATGTGGTGGTGATCGCCCCCGATGTGTCCGGCTGGGTGCGCGAACTGAAGGCCCGTGACAATCAGCAGGTCAAGGCCGGCGACCTGCTGATGAGCATCGACCGGGAACGCTTCCAGGCTGCTTTCGACCAAGCCAGCGCGGTGACCGAAACCCGCAGCCAGCAACTGCGCCTGCGCGAGCGTGAAGCGGCCCGGCGTACCGCACTTGGGCCGGAGGCTATCAGTGCCGAATTGCGGGAAAACGCCCAGATCAATGCGGCCATCGCCCGCGGTGAGCTGCATGAGGCCGAGGCACAATTGCAGGTCGCCAAAATCAACCTGGCGCGCAGTGAAGTGCGGGCGCCGCGCAGCGGGCATATCACCAACCTGCGCCTGGCCGAGGGCAACTATGTGAATACCGGGGAGGCGGTGATGGCCCTGGTGGACGATTCAACCTTCTATATCCAGGCCTATTTCGAGGAAACCAAGCTGCCACGCATTCGTGTGGGGGATGCGGTGAAGGTCTGGCTGATGGGCGCGGGCGAACCGATGCAAGGGCATGTAGAAAGCATCAGCCGTGGTATCACCGACCGCAACAGCAACCCCGACAGCCAGTTGCTGCCGGAGGTCGAGCCGACCTTCAACTGGGTGCGACTGGCGCAGCGGATACCGGTAAGGATTCGCCTGGACCAGGTGCCGGAGGGGGTGACCCTGAGTGCGGGGATGACAGCCAGTGTGCAGGTGCATGAGGAGCAGAGTCGGCCGTGAGGGCCAAAGGGGCTGCTAAGCAGCCCCAGATCCTCGATTTCAGAGGAACATCCCGCCCGAAACCTCCAGCCGTTGCCCGTTGATCCAGCCGTTGCCATCTTCCAGCAACAGCGCAATCGCTGCCCCGATATCATCCGGCAAGCCCACCCGCCCCAGCGCCGTGTTGCCGGCAATGTATTCATTAACCTGTCGGTTATCCCGCACCACGCCGCCGCCAAAATCGGTCTCGATCGCCCCCGGCGCCAGAATGTTCACACGAATCCCACGTGCTCCCAGTTCCTTGGCCTGATAGCGGGTCAGCACCTCCATCGCCCCCTTCATCGCGGCATAGGCGGCATACCCCGGTAGCGCAAAGCGCGCCAGGCCAGTGGAAATGTTGACGATGCGGCCATTGTCGACCAGCAACGGCAGCAGGCGCTGGGTAAGGAAGAACGGACCCTTCAGCTGGATGTTCAGCAACTGGTCGAACTGTGCCTCGCTGGTTTCGGTGTATGGCACGTTCAATCCGATCCCGGCATTGTTCACCAGAAAGTCGAAGCGCTCGCGGCCGAAGTGTTGCTGCAGGGTTGCGCCGAGGCATTCGGCGAAACCGGCAAAGCTGGCGCTGTCGCTGACGTCCAGTTGCAGCATGATGGCCTTGACCCCGGCCTGCTCCAGCCGGGCGGCGACGGCATGGGCTTCCTCCGCCTTGCTGTGGTAAGTGCCGATGACATCGATGCCGCGTGCGGCCAGGTGTTCTGCGGTGTTGCGGCCCAGGCCGCGGCTGGCGCCAGTGATCAGGGCAATCTTGCGGGTCATGGTGAAAACCTCATGGTGAGCTGATGAGCACAGGTTATTGGTCGGTGTGGTGCTGTTAAATCCAGCGAATATGGAAATACTGTTCGGTAAAACCGGATAGACGAGGGCTGAATTGAACAAGCTGGAGTTGTTGCGCACCTTTGTTCGGGTCTGCGAGGTCAGCAGTTTCACCTTGGCTGCCGAGAGCTTGGGGCTGCCCCGTTCGACTGTGTCGGAGCAGGTCAGGGCGCTCGAGCGTTTGCTGGGTACGCAGCTGTTCAACCGCACCACCCGCCGGGTACAGGCGACCCAGGATGGCGTCTTGCTGTACGAGCGCAGCAAGGACCTGCTGTCGGGCATGGACGAAATCGAGGGCTTGTTCCGCGCCGACGATGCCGAGCTGGCCGGGCGCCTGCGCGTCGATTTGCCGACAATGATGGCCCGCCGGGTCATCATCCCGGCGTTGCCGCAGTTTCTGCAGCGCTTCCCGCGCCTGGAGGTGGAGCTCAGTTGTACCGACCGCCAGGTCGACCTGCTGCGTGAAGGCTTCGATTGCGTGATGCGCATTGGTGCCCTGCATGACCTGGATGTGGTGGCGCGCCCGGTCGGCCAACTGAGCATGCGCAACTGTGCCAGCCCTGCCTACCTTGCACGCTACGGCGTGCCGCGCACGCTGCAGGACCTGGCCGAGCATCACTTGGTGCATTACGTGCGCACTCTGGGGGGGCGTAGTGCCGGTTTCGAATTTCTGCAGGACGGTGAACTGCATTTCCAGGCCATGGCCGGCGTGGTCACAGTGAACAATGCCGAGGCCTACTCGGCGGCCTGCCTGGCCGGGTTGGGGCTGATCCAGGTGCCGGCGGTGGGCGTGGCCGAGCACCTGCAGCGCGGTGAGCTGGTTTCGGTACTGGAAAGCTGGCAGGCCCCGGCCATGCCCGTGTCACTGTTGTATGCCCGGCAGCGGCATGTGCCACGCCGGGTGCAGGCCTTCATGCAATGGTTGGGCGAGGTGCTGCATTCACAGGTTGACGGTGGTTGCTGATCGATGAAAGCCGTGGCGCCTGTGTGATGGCTTGCGTTAGGCTGCCAGTCACGAGTTGTCCGGTAGAGGCAACCCTTTCCCGCCTGGCGTGCGTATCTTCCGATTTCATTGCGAGGTTACGTCATGGCCATCACTTCACAGGACATCTGCAACGCTGCCGACCAGCTCAAGGGCTTCGTCGGTTTTCATGGCAAGCGCGGCGTGCATATCGTGCGTTTTTCCGAAGACTCTTTCGGCATGGACGTGGCCGATGCCAGCATCACGCCCTGCAGCGAGTTTGTCTGGCGGCCCGAGCAAGGGCAGCGCATGGCTCTTTGCCGCGAACGGCTGGCGCTGTTGCTGGAGCAGCATGTGGATGACCGTTTGAACATCGGTGAACCGCTGCGCACCTACCTGCGCCGGCGCGACCTGCCGGAAATCGTGGCTGAACGCAGCTTGCAGCGGGACTCCGCTCTGTAATAGCGGAGTAACTGCCTCGCTCGAATACCGAAAACCTGCACCATCACTGTGGGAGCGGGTTCACCCGCGAACACCGGCGAAGCCGGTGCCATATACCGCGTTGCATTCTTCGCGGGTGAACCCGCTCCCACAGGGGGTGTGCAAGTATCAAACCTGCACTAGACAGTTACCTCCACGCGCTACAGGTAGGGCGCCGAGCGCTGGGATGCCTGCTGCATCAACGCCTCGAGCCCCGCACTGTCCAGCGGTCGGCTCAAGTAATAGCCCTGCACTTCATGGCAACGGTCCTTCTGCAGTGCCCTGAGCTGCTGCTCGCTTTCCACTCCTTCGGCCGTCACCGTCAGCCCCATCGCTTCGCCCAGGTTGATGATGGCCTGGACCACGGCGCGGTCGCTGCCAGCGGTGTTGTTCAGCCCGCCGATGAAGCGTTTGTCGATCTTGATGCTGTCGAACGGGTAGGTGCGCAAGTAGCCCAGCGACGAGTAGCCGGTGCCGAAGTCGTCCATGTTCAGGCGAACGCCCAGCTCTTTGAGCGACAGCATTGTGCCCAGTGCGCCTTCGATGTCATTGAGCATCACGTTCTCGGTAATTTCCAGCTCCAGGCGCTGTGCGGGGAAAGCGGTTTCCAGCAGGATCTCGCGTACATCCGCCACCACATCGCTGCGCTGGAACTGCGCAGGTGACAGGTTCACGGAGACCAGAACATCGGCGGGCCAGTCATGGGCAGTGCGGCAGGCTTCGCGCAACACCCAGCGGCCCAGCGCGACAATGATGTCACTCTGTTCGGCCAAGGGGATGAAGGTGTCCGGCCCCAGCAACCCTTCCTGCGGATGCTGCCAGCGCAGCAAGGCCTCGACTGCGACGATGCGCAGGTCGCTGAGGCGGTAGCGCGGCTGGTAGTGCAGCTCGAATTCCTGGTTGCGCAGGGCTCGCCGCATGTCGTTCTCCAGTTGG
Organism: Pseudomonas sp. M2(2023); assembly: GCF_030263955.1. Taxonomy (NCBI): domain Bacteria; kingdom Pseudomonadati; phylum Pseudomonadota; class Gammaproteobacteria; order Pseudomonadales; family Pseudomonadaceae; genus Pseudomonas; species Pseudomonas sp. M2(2023). The sequence continues at coordinate 4,336,323 of NZ_CP127114.1, read as the reverse complement.
CGGCGGTACTGGATCTGCTGGTTCATTTCGGCAGCGAAATAGCGCCAGGTGCTCTTGCCGTCGGCCTTGGCCTGGTACAGGGCGATATCGGCGCAGCGGATCAGCTCGCCGGCATCGAAGCCCTGGGTACGGGTCTGGGCGACTCCGATGCTGGCGCCAACATGGAGGGTCTGGCTATCGAAGGCGATCGGTTGCTGCAGCAGGCTGATCAGGCGCGCACAGAAACGGTCGATCTCGCTGCGGTTGTCCATGCCGCTGAGCACCAGGAGGAACTCGTCGCCGCCCAAACGCGCGACCAGGTCGCCGTCGCGGGTAGTGTCGCGCAGGCGGTTCGCTACCTCCTGCAGCACCGCGTCACCGGCGGCATGGCCGAGAGAGTCGTTGATCGGCTTGAAGTTGTCCAGGTCCAGCAGCAGCAAGGTCAGTGGTGGCGAGTCGCTCCCACGTAACAGCGCCTGTTCCAGGTGGCGGGCTAGCTTGTTGCGGTTGGCCAGGCCGGTCAGCGGGTCGTGCAGCGACAGGTGCTGGATGCGTGCATGGGCATCGACTTCGTCGGTGATGTCACTGGCGGTGCCACGAAAACCGACGGGCTTGTCGTCGTACCAGATGGCGCGGGCCGAAATGCGGCAGTAGCGGTTCTGGCCATTCTGGTCGCGGTAGGTGCAGCGCAGGTTGGCCAGCTGTTGCGGGTCGGCCGCGGCCAGGGCATCCAGCCACGGCGAGAGCGGCGTGGTATCGCAGGCCAGCAACTGATTGAGCGGGTGGCCGAGCCAGTCGTCCACAGGGTAACCGGTAACGTTGACAAAACGTTGTGACAGATAGGTGAGGCGTTGCTGCCGATCGGTTTCCCAGATCCAGTCGGATGCCGACTCAGCCACCGCGCGAAAACGCTGTTCGCTGGCCTCCAGAGCCTGGTTGCTCTGCTGAAGGTGGGCGAGCGTGAGGTCGATCGCGCGCGAACTGCGCAAGGCATGACGGAACAGGTAGAGCATGACCAGGCCAAGTATCAGCAAGGCTCCCGACAGCGGGGGCAACACAGCACGCAGCAACTGGTGCCCTGGCAGCGGGCTGCTCCAGGACAGGTGGTAGCCGGTATCGCCGAGGTCGATGCGCAGGTGGCCGTGCTCGCCCACATCATTTTTCTCCACGTGCATACCGCTCAGGCCGGCACCGCTGCTCAGTTGCGCCAGCTTGTCCTCGGTGAGCTGGTCGACAAACAGCATTACCGGCGCCTGGCTGACCTCGCTCTCGGTGACATCCCGGTCCGGGCGCACCGCCGCAGCACTGAGCACGGCCGGCCAACCGTTGAACAGGACGAAACGGGTGATCTGTTCACGGGGGATGGCCGCTGCCCGGGCCTGGTCGATGATTGGCTGCAGCGCTGCATCGATATAGGTATTGGCCGCCGCCTGGGTAGGCTGGCCTCTGAACAAGGCGTAGGTGGTGCGTGCGTCCTCCACCACGAACACTCCCTCATAGCCGCTGGCGCTGTACAGCGACTCGCCCACGTTCTTTTCTTCGTAGGCCCATTTCCAGTCGGCCTGCCCCGCCAGGTGTTCGAAGGCAGCATCCCATACGGCGTAGCTGGACAGGAATTGGCGCGATGCGAGCAACCGTTGCTCCAGCGCCTTGGATGCCTGCGAGGCGCTGCGCTGGCGCTCCTGATGGTCAAGAGTACCCGCGATATTGAACAGGGCGCCGACGATGACCAGGCAAGCCAGGCCGAAAACTGCGCTGAAGCCGGCAATCAAGCGACGCACCTGGAAGCGCGGGGTGGGGCTGGCGGTTGGAAGGTTGGCGGTCCTGGCCATGCGCGAGCGGCTCCTTCAGACAGCCTCCCGCCAGTTAGTCAGGAAGGAGGTTCAATCAGGATAGGCCAGCCTGAGCGTTGCAGCGTCGCTGCGGGCAAAATTGACCTGGTCGCGCCCGGCATGCTTGGCGGTATACAGCGCTTTGTCCGCCTGCTCGAGCCAGTGCTCGGGTGACTCCAGGTTGGCCTCGAATGCCGAAAGGCCGATGCTCAGGCTGATGCGCAGGTGCGGCAACTGCGGGTTGCGGTAGCTGGCGACCCGCTCGCGCAGGCGCTCCATGGCCAGGCACGCTTCGGCTTCGCTGGTATCCGGCAAGATCACGCAGAATTCGTCACCGCCGTAGCGCCCGGCCTGGTCGCCTTCGCGCAGGCTGTGCCGCAGCTCGGCGCCGAGTTGGCGCAGCACACAGTCGCCGACAACGTGACCGAACGTGTCGTTGATGGTCTTGAAGTGGTCGATGTCGATCAGGGCAATCACCGCGTGCCCCTTTTGCTGCTGGCAGGCCTGGAACTTCAGCAGCAGCAGGTCTTTCCAGGCACCGTGGTTGAGCAGGCCGGTCAGGCTGTCGGTGAGGCTCAGTGTACTCAGTCGGCGCTTGTGGTCGGCCAGCTTGATCGCCAGCTGGTAGCAGACCCAGCCCAGCGCCAGTGGGTAGAGCGTCAGCATCGGCAGGCAGGCATAGACCTGCAGGGGCGTGGCGTTCAGTTGCAGGCCAGGGCCCAGCAACAATATGGCGACGAGCATGCCGCCCAACTGGGCCAGCATCCCGCGAACGACCATGCGTTTGCCGCCGGCGGCGACGTTGTTCATGGTCATCATCGAAAGCACGGTCACACTGGGCAATGGATTGAAATGCATGGCGGCGGTCCAGAACCCACCCATCAAGGAGTCCAGAACCAGGTTGCGCTGTTCTGCCTGGTAGGGCGTGGCCGAACGGGCTGCCCACAGGTAGGCCACATGTGGCCACAAGAGGCCATTGAACAGTACCAGCAGCCATGCCCAGGTGGGCGGTGACAGCGGCGCCATGGCGGCCATGACACTGAACAGGCCGATTCCCAGGCCGATGACCCGCGGCAGGTAGATGCGTTTGGCGAATGAAAGTCCTTTGCCGCTGCGTTTATCCATCTTGATCATCGTTCTTCCGCTGAAGCACCGTTTATCGCATAACTTGCATGAATATTGTTGAACAGTGTTTCATCGACGAAAAATGACCTTACAAGCCAATTCATGGTTGATCCGATCACTGTGGGGTAGCATGAAGGCTTTCCTGTTGCTCGGAGTGTTGCTGATGGTCCCTTTGGCCAACCCCGCCGGCGAGCCGGCGCCACAGCGGGAAGGGCGTTTTCACAACCAGGCGTCGTTGCCACAGGATGGCGTATTGAAGAAGCTGCGCATCGGGCTCAAGTACCTGTTCCTGCGCAAACCGCCGCAAACCCGGCCGGCCACACCGGTCAGTCTCCAGCCCATGACCCGCCAGCAGGTGCTCGATGCGCCCGACCGAAGCCTTTGGCGCCTGGGCCATTCCACGGTATTGCTCAAGCTGCGTGGGCGCTTCTTTATTACCGACCCGGTATTCGCCGAGCGTGCCTCGCCAGTGCAGTGGGCCGGCCCGCTGCGTTTCCATGCGCCACCCTTGGCATTGGACCAATTGCCGCCATTGGCTGCGGTGGTACTGTCCCACGATCACTTCGATCATCTGGACGAACAGGCGATTCGCCAACTTGCACCGCGAACAAGTGTGTTCCTGGCCCCACTGGGCGTAGGCAACTTGCTGATTACCTGGGGCGTGGCACCGGCAAAGGTGCGGCAGCTGGACTGGTGGCAGGAAAGCGAGGTCGAGGGCGTACGCTTTGTCGCCACCCCGGCTCAGCACTTTTCCGGGCGTGGGCTGCTGGACAGCAACCGGACCTTGTGGGCGTCGTGGGTGATCGTCGACGAGGATGTGCGGGTATTCTTCAGTGGCGATACCGGCTACTTCGATGGGTTCAAGCAGATTGGCGAGCGCTTCGGGCCGTTCGACCTGACCTTGATCGAGACCGGGGCCTACAACGTCGCCTGGCCCGATGTGCACATGCAGCCGGAGCAGAGTCTGCAGGCCCATCTGGATTTACGCGGGCGTTGGCTGTTACCGATTCACAACGGCACTTTCGACCTGTCCAACCATGGTTGGCAGGAACCGTTCGAACGCATCCTGGCGCTGGCCAACCAGGCACAAGTGCGCCTGAGCACCCCGCAGATGGGGGAGCGGGTCAGCCTTGACTCTCCGCACGCCGGGCAGAACTGGTGGCAGCCACGGCCTGTGCGTCAGCGCGGCCAGGCAAACGAGCGCGTTGTAGCGGCACGCTGAGGTTCATTTGTTGCCGTTGTTGCGGCGCGGGGAGGGTGGCTGGTCCTCGTTCAGTAGCCGTGAGGGCGGTTTGCCGCTGTCGCTGCGCACCTGTGCATGGCTGATCAATCCGAAGATGAAACTGCCGCCGATGATGTTGCCCGCCAGTGTCGGCAGGGCGAACTCCAGCCAGAAACTGCTCCAGGTTTCATCGCCGGCCCAGACCAGATAGGACACCTCGACCGAGCCGACCACTATATGGGTGAAGTCGCCCAGGGCCATCAGATAGGTGATCATCAGGATGATCCAGATCTTGGCATGTTCCATCGACGGGATCATCCAGACCATGGTGGCGATCATCCACCCCGATACGATGCCTTTGGCGAACATCTGGCTGACATCGTTTTTCATGACCTTGCGGCCAACCTCCAGGAAGGCCACGTCGGTCTTGCTGTCGAAGATCGGCAGCTCCAGCATTACCCAGGCCACCAGCAAGGTGCCGGCGAGGTTGCCAAGCAGTACCACGCTCCAAAGGCGCAGCAGGCGCCCGAAGTTGGCCAGGGTGGGGGCCGTCATTACCGGCAACACGGCGGTCAGGGTGTTTTCGGTGAACAACTGCTGACGCGCCAGTATCACTGCAAGGAAGCCTGCGCTATAGCCGATGCTGGCGATAACCTGGGCACTGTCCCCCTCCGGCAGGCGTGCGTAGAACAGCCCCATGGCCATGAGCGACAACCCCATGGACAAGCCTGCGGCCAGAGCCGACCACCACAGTGCGGCGAGTGTTCGTTCCAGTTCCTGGTCGCCCTGGTAACGAATGATCTCGTGCAGCACTGCCGCGCGGGGCGGTTGGTTAAGGCTGACTTCCTGCTCCTCGTTCGCCGACAGGCCCGGGGTTTTCTCGCTTTGCGCATCGCTCATGGCCGCTACGCTCCGTTGGGTGGTGTTTCTCTACAGATTCGCGGCGCTTTCATTAGTTGCCGACGAAGGTAAAACGCTGGCAGAAAGTTTTTTCAGATCAAGGTGTTGACTCTGATCTCAAAGCGCGTATTATTCGCCTCCTCGCAGCGTTGAACGCTTCGAGGCAAGCGGTAAGTTGTTGAAGTTGAAGGGTTTCGAAAGAAATCGGTTGTAAAAAACTTCAAAATAAACGCTTGACAGCAAATGAGGGAAGCGTAGAATGCGCGCCTCGGTTGAGACGAAGCGCTCTTAACCAAACGCTCTTTAACAAATCGAATCAAGCAATTCGTGTGGGTGCTTGTGAGTACGGACTGATAGTCACAAAGATTATCAGCGTCACAAGTGGCCATGCGAGAAATCACATAGTCATTTGAGATTGCTGAGCCAAGTTTAGGGTTTCTTAAAAACCCAGGCAGTATTGAACTGAAGAGTTTGATCATGGCTCAGATTGAACGCTGGCGGCAGGCCTAACACATGCAAGTCGAGCGGATGACGGGAGCTTGCTCCTTGATTCAGCGGCGGACGGGTGAGTAATGCCTAGGAATCTGCCTGGTAGTGGGGGACAACGTTTCGAAAGGAACGCTAATACCGCATACGTCCTACGGGAGAAAGCAGGGGACCTTCGGGCCTTGCGCTATCAGATGAGCCTAGGTCGGATTAGCTAGTTGGTGAGGTAATGGCTCACCAAGGCGACGATCCGTAACTGGTCTGAGAGGATGATCAGTCACACTGGAACTGAGACACGGTCCAGACTCCTACGGGAGGCAGCAGTGGGGAATATTGGACAATGGGCGAAAGCCTGATCCAGCCATGCCGCGTGTGTGAAGAAGGTCTTCGGATTGTAAAGCACTTTAAGTTGGGAGGAAGGGCAGTAAGTTAATACCTTGCTGTTTTGACGTTACCGACAGAATAAGCACCGGCTAACTCTGTGCCAGCAGCCGCGGTAATACAGAGGGTGCAAGCGTTAATCGGAATTACTGGGCGTAAAGCGCGCGTAGGTGGTTCGTTAAGTTGGATGTGAAAGCCCCGGGCTCAACCTGGGAACTGCATCCAAAACTGGCGAGCTAGAGTACGGTAGAGGGTGGTGGAATTTCCTGTGTAGCGGTGAAATGCGTAGATATAGGAAGGAACACCAGTGGCGAAGGCGACCACCTGGACTGATACTGACACTGAGGTGCGAAAGCGTGGGGAGCAAACAGGATTAGATACCCTGGTAGTCCACGCCGTAAACGATGTCAACTAGCCGTTGGAATCCTTGAGATTTTAGTGGCGCAGCTAACGCATTAAGTTGACCGCCTGGGGAGTACGGCCGCAAGGTTAAAACTCAAATGAATTGACGGGGGCCCGCACAAGCGGTGGAGCATGTGGTTTAATTCGAAGCAACGCGAAGAACCTTACCAGGCCTTGACATGCAGAGAACTTTCCAGAGATGGATTGGTGCCTTCGGGAACTCTGACACAGGTGCTGCATGGCTGTCGTCAGCTCGTGTCGTGAGATGTTGGGTTAAGTCCCGTAACGAGCGCAACCCTTGTCCTTAGTTACCAGCACGTTATGGTGGGCACTCTAAGGAGACTGCCGGTGACAAACCGGAGGAAGGTGGGGATGACGTCAAGTCATCATGGCCCTTACGGCCTGGGCTACACACGTGCTACAATGGTCGGTACAGAGGGTTGCCAAGCCGCGAGGTGGAGCTAATCTCACAAAACCGATCGTAGTCCGGATCGCAGTCTGCAACTCGACTGCGTGAAGTCGGAATCGCTAGTAATCGCGAATCAGAATGTCGCGGTGAATACGTTCCCGGGCCTTGTACACACCGCCCGTCACACCATGGGAGTGGGTTGCACCAGAAGTAGCTAGTCTAACCTTCGGGAGGACGGTTACCACGGTGTGATTCATGACTGGGGTGAAGTCGTAACAAGGTAGCCGTAGGGGAACCTGCGGCTGGATCACCTCCTTAATCGACGACATCAGCCTGCTGATGAGCTCCCACACGAATTGCTTGATTCATTGTAAAAGACGATGCTGTAACGCGACCCTGTTATAGGTCTGTAGCTCAGTTGGTTAGAGCGCACCCCTGATAAGGGTGAGGTCGGCAGTTCAAATCTGCCCAGACCTACCATTACATGGTTCAGCCGTAGAATACACGGGGCCATAGCTCAGCTGGGAGAGCGCCTGCCTTGCACGCAGGAGGTCAGCGGTTCGATCCCGCTTGGCTCCACCACTTTCGCCGTACGCAGTAACTTGTCAGAACTTAGAAATGAACATTCAGCTCGAATGTTGATTTCTGACTTTTGTCAGATCGTTCTTTAAAAATTCGGATATGTGATAGATATAGACTGATGACCAGTTTCACTGCTGGTTAATCAGGCTAAGGTAAAATTTGTGAGTTCTGCTCGAAAGAGCAACATGCGAATTTTCGGCGAATGTCGTCTTCACAGTATAACCAGATTGCTTGGGGTTATATGGTCAAGTGAAGAAGCGCATACGGTGGATGCCTTGGCAGTCAGAGGCGATGAAAGACGTGGTAGCCTGCGATAAGCTTTGGGGAGTCGGCAAACAGACTGTGATCCAGAGATCTCTGAATGGGGGAACCCACTCAGCATAAGCTGAGTATCTTGTACTGAATACATAGGTGCAAGAGGCGAACCAGGGGAACTGAAACATCTAAGTACCCTGAGGAAAAGAAATCAACCGAGATTCCCTTAGTAGTGGCGAGCGAACGGGGACCAGCCCTTAAGTTGATTTGAGATTAGTGGAACGCTCTGGAAAGTGCGGCCATAGTGGGTGATAGCCCCGTACACGAAAATCTCTTGTCAATGAAATCGAGTAGGACGGAGCACGAGAAACTTTGTCTGAATATGGGGGGACCATCCTCCAAGGCTAAATACTACTGACTGACCGATAGTGAACCAGTACCGTGAGGGAAAGGCGAAAAGAACCCCGGAGAGGGGAGTGAAATAGAACCTGAAACCGTATGCGTACAAGCAGTGGGAGCCTACTTTGTTAGGTGACTGCGTACCTTTTGTATAATGGGTCAGCGACTTATATTCAGTGGCGAGCTTAACCGAATAGGGGAGGCGTAGCGAAAGCGAGTCTTAATAGGGCGTTTAGTCGCTGGGTATAGACCCGAAACCGGGCGATCTATCCATGGGCAGGTTGAAGGTTAGGTAACACTGACTGGAGGACCGAACCGACTACCGTTGAAAAGTTAGCGGATGACCTGTGGATCGGAGTGAAAGGCTAATCAAGCTCGGAGATAGCTGGTTCTCCTCGAAAGCTATTTAGGTAGCGCCTCATGTATCACTCCAGGGGGTAGAGCACTGTTTCGGCTAGGGGGTCATCCCGACTTACCAAACCGATGCAAACTCCGAATACCTGGAAGTGCCGAGCATGGGAGACACACGGCGGGTGCTAACGTCCGTCGTGAAAAGGGAAACAACCCAGACCGTCAGCTAAGGTCCCAAAGTCATGGTTAAGTGGGAAACGATGTGGGAAGGCTTAGACAGCTAGGAGGTTGGCTTAGAAGCAGCCACCCTTTAAAGAAAGCGTAATAGCTCACTAGTCGAGTCGGCCTGCGCGGAAGATGTAACGGGGCTCAAACCATGCACCGAAGCTACGGGTGTCATCTTTGATGACGCGGTAGAGGAGCGTTCTGTAAGCCTGTGAAGGTGAGTTGAGAAGCTTGCTGGAGGTATCAGAAGTGCGAATGCTGACATGAGTAACGACAATGCGAGTGAAAAACTCGCACGCCGAAAGACCAAGGTTTCCTGCGCAACGTTAATCGACGCAGGGTTAGTCGGTCCCTAAGGCGAGGCTGAAAAGCGTAGTCGATGGAAAACAGGTTAATATTCCTGTACTTCCAGTTATTGCGATGGAGGGACGGAGAAGGTTAGGCCAGCCTGGCGTTGGTTGTCCAGGTTTAAGGTGGTAGGCTGAAATCTTAGGCAAATCCGGGATTTCAAGGCCGAGAGCTGATGACGAGTTGCCTTCAGGCGACGAAGTGGTTGATACCATGCTTCCAAGAAAAGCTCCTAAGCTTCAGATAACTGGGAACCGTACCCCAAACCGACACAGGTGGTTAGGTAGAGAATACCAAGGCGCTTGAGAGAACTCGGGTGAAGGAACTAGGCAAAATGGCACCGTAACTTCGGGAGAAGGTGCGCCGGCGAGGGTGAAGGACTTGCTCCGTAAGCCCATGCCGGTCGAAGATACCAGGCCGCTGCGACTGTTTATTAAAAACACAGCACTCTGCAAACACGAAAGTGGACGTATAGGGTGTGACGCCTGCCCGGTGCCGGAAGGTTAATTGATGGGGTTAGCGCAAGCGAAGCTCTTGATCGAAGCCCCGGTAAACGGCGGCCGTAACTATAACGGTCCTAAGGTAGCGAAATTCCTTGTCGGGTAAGTTCCGACCTGCACGAATGGCGTAACGATGGCGGCGCTGTCTCCACCCGAGACTCAGTGAAATTGAAATCGCTGTGAAGATGCAGTGTATCCGCGGCTAGACGGAAAGACCCCGTGAACCTTTACTATAGCTTTGCACTGGACTTTGAATTTGCTTGTGTAGGATAGGTGGGAGGCTTTGAAGTGGGGACGCCAGTTCTCATGGAGCCATCCTTGAAATACCACCCTGGCAACTTTGAGGTTCTAACTCAGGTCCGTTATCCGGATCGAGGACAGTGTATGGTGGGTAGTTTGACTGGGGCGGTCTCCTCCCAAAGAGTAACGGAGGAGTACGAAGGTGCGCTCAGACCGGTCGGAAATCGGTCGTAGAGTATAAAGGCAAAAGCGCGCTTGACTGCGAGACAAACACGTCGAGCAGGTACGAAAGTAGGTCTTAGTGATCCGGTGGTTCTGTATGGAAGGGCCATCGCTCAACGGATAAAAGGTACTCCGGGGATAACAGGCTGATACCGCCCAAGAGTTCATATCGACGGCGGTGTTTGGCACCTCGATGTCGGCTCATCACATCCTGGGGCTGAAGCCGGTCCCAAGGGTATGGCTGTTCGCCATTTAAAGTGGTACGCGAGCTGGGTTTAGAACGTCGTGAGACAGTTCGGTCCCTATCTGCCGTGGACGTTTGAGATTTGAGAGGGGCTGCTCCTAGTACGAGAGGACCGGAGTGGACGAACCTCTGGTGTTCCGGTTGTCACGCCAGTGGCATTGCCGGGTAGCTATGTTCGGAAGAGATAACCGCTGAAAGCATCTAAGCGGGAAACTTGCCTCAAGATGAGATCTCACTGGGATCTTGAATCCCCTAAAGGGCCGTCGAAGACTACGACGTTGATAGGTTGGGTGTGTAAGCGCTGTGAGGCGTTGAGCTAACCAATACTAATTGCCCGTGAGGCTTGACCATATAACACCCAAGCAATTTGCTAGCGCAGATTGCGGTGGTGAAGACGAAACGACCGAAAGTTCGCAACATCACAAATATCGCATATCCGAATTCGCTGGGCTGTCCATCTGGACATTCTGGCAACAGAATTTCTTGACGACCATAGAGCATTGGAACCACCTGATCCCATCCCGAACTCAGTAGTGAAACGATGCATCGCCGATGGTAGTGTGGGGTTTCCCCATGTGAGAGTAGGTCATCGTCAAGATTCATTTCGCAAAACCCCTATCTGCGCATGCAGGTAGGGGTTTTGTCTTTCTGGCGAAAAAATTCCCGGGCATACGCAGTCCCTGTGGGAGCGGGTTCACCCGCGAACACCGGCATAGCCGGTGCCATCCACCACGTCGCCCGCTTCGCGGCGGTTCGATGCCTCGACACGCCTGCTCCCACCCCGACCGCAAAATACCCAGGTTGCGACAATATTCCCGTCACATTCACGTGACTTTCCCGCATCCACCCTACGTCAAGACTTTGGTTCGGGGCACTCCTGGCCCCGGGCTGAGCGATGCCAGCGTACCGTGCTGCGCATTTCCGGACTTCCACCGTCCCATCACTTGAGGTAGCAAGCAAGATGGCCAAGGCCGCCGATGTCGTTGTGCAATGCCTGGAAAACGAAGGTGTCGAGTATGTATTCGGTATTCCCGGTGAAGAAAACCTCGATCTGCTGGAATCCCTGCGCAAGTCGAAGATCAAGCTGGTACTTACCCGTCACGAGCAGTCCGCAGGTTTCATGGCTGCCGCCTATGGTCGCCTGACCGGCAAGACCGGCGTCAGCCTGTCGACCCTCGGCCCTGGCGCCACCAACCTGGTCACCGCCAGTGCATACGCCTACCTGGGCGGCATGCCGATGATGATGATCACCGGCCAGAAGCCGATCAAGAAGTCCAAGCAGGGCCGCTTCCAGATCATCGACGTGTGCGGCATGATGGCCCCCATCACCAAGTACACCCACCAGTTCGCCTCCGCCGACAACATCCCGGCCCGTATGCGCGAAGCCTTCCGCCTGGCCGAAGAAGAGAAGCCGGGTGCCGTGCACCTGGAGCTGCCGGAAGACATCGCCGCCGAGCAGACCGAAAGCCTGCCGATTCCGCCTAGCCTGAGCCGCCGCCCGCTGGCCGAGCACAAGGCCATCGAAGCCGCCGTGGAAAAACTGCAGAAAGCCCGCAACCCGATCCTGGTGATCGGCGCCGGTGCCAACCGCAAGATGACCGCCAAGGTCCTCAAGCAGCTGATCGACAAGACCGGTATCCCGTTCATCACCACCCAGATGGGCAAAGGTGTGGTCGACGAGCGCCACCCGCGCTTCCTGGGCAACGCCGCACTGTCGTCGGGTGACTTCGTGCACCGTGCCGTCGAAGCCGCCGACCTGATCGTCAACATCGGCCACGACGTGATCGAGAAGCCACCGTTCTTCATGGTTCGTGGCGGCACCGAAGTCATTCACATCAACTTCCGCTCCGCCGAGGTCGATGCCGTGTACTTCCCGCAGGTTGAAGTGATTGGCGATATCGCCAACGCCGTATGGCAGATCAGCGAAGCGCTGACCGACACCACACACTGGGACTTCACCCGCCTGATGGCGATCCGTGAAGCCAACGAAGCGCAGATCGCCGAAGGTGCCGACGACAACCGCTTCCCGGTCTACCCGCAGCGCATGGTCGCCGACATCCGTCGCGTGCTGCCGTCCGAAGGCATCGTTGCCCTGGACAACGGTATCTACAAGATCTGGTTCGCCCGCAACTACAAGGCACACAAGCCGAACACCGTGCTGCTGGACAACGCCCTGGCAACCATGGGCGCCGGCCTGCCATCGGCCATGGCCGCGCACCTGGTGCACCCGGACCGCCCGGTGATCTCGGTTTGCGGCGACGGCGGTTTCATGATGAACAGCCAGGAGCTGGAAACTGCGGTACGCCTGGGCATGCACATCACCGTGGTGATCCTGCGTGACGACGGCTACGGCATGATCCGCTGGAAGCAGGCGAACATGGGCTTCACCGATTTCGGCCTGGACTACGGCAACCCGGACTTCGTCAAGTACGCCGAAGCCTACGGTGCCAACGGCCACCGCGTGGAAAGCGCCGAAGGCCTGCTGCCGCTGCTGGAGCACTGCATCAAGACCCCGGGCGTGCACGTGATCGACTGCCCGGTCGATTACAGCGAGAACGACCGCATCCTCAACAGCGAGCTGCGTGAGCGCGCGCTGGCGGTGTAAGGTGTAACGGCTTTATTGACATCAACCGGGCCACCACAGATACCTCCCGATCCTGTGGTGGCCAGTTGGTGCTAATTAACAACCTCCTCACGCATCTCTTGATTGATCATTCTCATGTTCCCAACTCATTGAGAACACGAGACCATGACCATCGGCTCAACACACAACCATCCTGCTGATCTGGCTATCGAGCCATCCCTGTCCGTAAAGCCATGGGCTGCGCGTTACCCTAACCCTCCTGATCTTTGCTTTGATTATCGCCGTCTACTCGAACAAGAGGGCGGAGTTGCATACGCCACTCAGCCGGATCACCGGATCTGTATTGTCGGTGCTGGTGTTACCGGGCTGACTGCAGCCCGGGAATTGCTTCGTTGCGGCTTTACCCATATCACCTTGATCGAGCAGTCCCGGCGTGTGGGTGGGCGCCACCTCACGCTGGTGAGTAACGCAGGAAATCACAAACAGCCTGTAACCCCTTTTGAAATGGGGGCCATGCGCATGCCGTTCTTCAACAGGACTGGTGAGCCCCCAAAAGATGGGCGTTCGCTTATGGCCTATTACGCCAAGCTGTTCGAGCTACGAATTTCCAATTTTCCAAATCCAGGGACACCTTGGGTGAATGCCACTGGAATATATCTTCGTGACGGGCAATTAGAGGGTGAGAGAGACCCTGAGCTGTTGGTCTGGCGCAATCCCGAAGGAACGACACCACCCCCTTCTGCGATGCTTCAGCAGGTCTACGATAAATGGCGCCATTTTGCGGAGCAGTTCGCCGAGCGTATTGCTGCGGTTTATGGCACTTATGGTTGGGAGTCGATGTGGTCGGCGATCGTCAAGCGCTATCATCGAATATCGTTTAGAGATCTGGTGCGTTTACCCGCTCTTACTGCTTGGGACCCCGCAACCCCTTGTGATTTTGGCGGGCTAGGCATGAGTGGCGACGAGTCGGCCATCTTCTATGCAATCGGTATTGGAGATGGTAGCTGGGGAGCGTTTTATGACGTCTGCTGCCTTTACCCGCTGCGTACAGCAATCTTTGGTTTCAGCAGTCATTTGCAGTTGGTGCATGGGCGTGTTGACCAGGACGGTGTGCCTTACGCTGCGCCCCATCTTGAAGCCAGCAGCGTCCCTGACAGTAAAGGATTGATGTTTCAGGGGCCAGCCTATATCGGGCTTGCGGCGATGGACGAAAGCCTCATGTTTCTGGACGTCGGGATGGGCGGTTCCTCGCTGTATGACCACCTGCTGCAACGAGATGATGGGTTACTGACTGACACTTCGGTCTGTTCCCTACAAAAGCTGGAGGATGGTCGCGTACGGGTCGGATACCGTTGGCATTGCAGTGATCCGGTGCAGGGGAACGTCCAATACGAAGACTTCGACAGCGTGATCTTGACCATTCCTTCCTGGCTGATCGAAACCAACATCCGCCTCGACGGTTTCAGCCGTCAGATATTGCCGCAGACGATCATGGATGCCTGGAAGCATGCTCACTGGGAGACAAGCTGCAAGGTCTATGCCCCGCTGAATAAGAGCTTCCTGGATCGCAACCCAGCTTTTCCGCAAATCCTGGTCACTGACAGTTTCGTTCACGATGTCTATGCCTACCGCTACAACGACCATTACGCTGATGACTGCATCCTGCTCAGTTACACCTGGGAAGACGATGCAACGAAACTGGCCGCGTTCTCAGATGAAGAACTGGGCGACAAGTGCGTGAAGGAACTCGATCGGATCCTCCTTAGCTGCAGCAACGTGGCTGAACCCATATCGCCTTATATCGATACCCGAAACATTCGCATACAGCGTTGGATGACTGATCGAAACGCGCTTGGTTGCGCAAAGTTGTATCGGGCTGGGACCTATTACGATGCAGTGAGCTTGATGAAGTACAACCGTGATCTGAGTGCCAGCTCAGGGTTGTATCTGGCTGGAGAGTCCTTCTCTGTTGACGCCGGCTGGACCGAGCCGTGTTTACGCACGGCGCTTGATGTGGTCATCAACCTGTGCAACAGAACATCGGCATCGTTCAATGGTGGCTTTAGCCTGAACCACTACCCACATTATCAAGTTGGGAAATAGCTGCATCCGGGCGTTTTTGTAGGGAGTTTCCTACTGGAACACCTCTCTTGTCCTTCGATCCCATAGGAACTCCCCGACTGTCACTCCCCCGCCCAACCCCGCTTTACTGGCGCCCTTCCAAAACAACCATAAAAGGAAGCCGCCATGTCTGAACATTGCACGCCCGTCAGCCCCGTACGTATCGCTGTCATCCAGTACGACCCTCAGGTCGGGCTGGAGCATTGTGATGGCAACCTGAGCAAGGGCCTGGCATTGGCCCGGTGCGCGGCGCGTGAAGGCGCCAACCTGATCGTGCTACCCGAGTTGGCCAACACCGGCTACACCTTCCACACGCGTGCAGAGGCCTATGCCCACGCCGAAACGCTGGAGGAGGGGCGCAGCCTGAAAGCCTGGGCGGATTTCGCCAAGGAGTACCAGGTATATCTGGCTGCGGGTTTTGCCGAACGTGAGGGACTGAAACTTTTCGACAGTGCCATTCTGTTCGGTCCGCAAGGCTTGCTCGGGCATTACCGCAAGGCCCATCTGTGGAACCAGGAAAAGCTCTGGTTCACCCCTGGCGACCTGGGCTTCCCTGTGTTCGAGACACCGATCGGCCGTATCGGCCTGCTGATCTGCTGGGATATCTGGTTCCCGGAAGTGCCGCGGCTGATGGCTGCGCAAGGCGCCGACATCATCTGCAGCCTGAACAACTGGGTATGGACGCCACCACCACTGTTCGATGAATCAGGGCGCTGCATGGCGTCCTACCTGACCATGACGGCGGCACACGCCAACAACGTCTATATCGCTGCCGCCAATCGCATAGGTAGCGAGCGGGGTGGTCGCTTCCTGGGCTGTTCACTGATTGCCGGTACCAATGGCTGGCCCATCGGCGAGGTGGCCAGTGCAGAGGAGGAGGGCATTCTCTACGCCGATGTCGACCTCAGCAGCGCCCGCTCGGCGCCGATCTGGAACAGCCTCAACGACCTGCCGCGAGACAGGCGCACCGACCTTTACGATGCGACGCTTGGCTATCGCCTTCATGCACCTATGCCCCGCTGAGGAGTTGCACATGAAAACGCTACTCTTCCCCAACCGGCAGTGTTCGTCGGTGTTGATCCTTGCCTGCCTGCTGGTGCTGCTGGCAGCCAGCCTTGTACAGGGCCAATGGCCGGACTACATGCAACTGGCCGCGACGCTCGATCAGCCGCTAAGCCGCCTGCGCTGGATAGTTGGTGATATCAGCGAAGTGGCCTTCTATAAGCACGAGTTGCCCGCCCTGGGCTTGCTACTGGGAGCTTGCCTGGCGCATTGGGCCCATGTGCATGGGTATCGCTGGCACGGCTTTGCCATCTGCTACGGCAGCGGACTATGGCCGTGGGTGTTCACCAGTTCGCTGCTGGGCTTGTTGCTCAGTCACGCGTTGTGGGGATGGACCTTGGCCAGTGGCGCCTGGCAACCAACCTTCGTTGCTTTCGTATCCTTGCCAGCAGCCATGGTGCTGTTGTTTGGTGCGGGTTGGCAGGTGACCATCACCGGCGCACTGCTGGGAGCGCTGTTGGTAACACCAGCCAGCCTGTTGATGGTCAACTACCTGTGCTATCCCCTGCAGTTGCCGGTGGTAGTCGGCAACGTAGGTGGCATGGCGCTGGCAAGCGTGATTGCGTTCATGCTGTGCTGGCGCTTTCCATCATGGGTACGGCCCAGCCACCCGACCGCCGCACCTGAATCCGATGCGGCCCAGCCCGACTACGGTGTGGCCTGGACCTTG
The DNA here is from genome assembly GCF_030263955.1 of Pseudomonas sp. M2(2023). Lineage (NCBI taxonomy): Bacteria > Pseudomonadati > Pseudomonadota > Gammaproteobacteria > Pseudomonadales > Pseudomonadaceae > Pseudomonas > Pseudomonas sp. M2(2023). Next base: position 4,319,784 of record NZ_CP127114.1, on the reverse strand, counting down.
CGGCGTGTACTGGCCGATTTCAGCGAAGCGCCATTCTTCGGTAATGAACTGGCCAGCCTCGGGCTACTGTTGGGGGTGTTCCTGGCATACATGCTGGCCCCCGCTGCGCCAGTCTACGGTTCGCAGCTGCTGATACCGCTGGTTGCCGGGCAGGCGCTGGCATCACTGGTGGGAGTCGTGTTCTGGCGTCGCCAATGGCAGGCGCGAGGCTGGTACCCCACTTACATTCCCATCGTCTCTATCGTACCTGCCGCTGTGCTCACCCACGGTGGAGACTGGCAAGTGGTCGTAGCCAGTGCAGTGCTGGGCGCGCTGGTAGCGCCACCGTTGGCAGTGGCCATCAGTCAGCGCTTGCCGGCCTACATGCATGGTTACATCGGCAATGTAGTGTCGATGGCCATCAGCACACTGGCGATCGTTCCGCTGGTCGGGCTGCTTGCTGGAGGTGGCGTATGAAAGCGCATGCAAACCTGCCCAAGTTGTCGATTGCCAGCCTTGGAGGGACGGTGAGCATGCGGGCAAGTGCGAGCGAATGCGGGGTGATGCCCAAGCTTGACTGCGATGAACAACTGGCCAAGTTGCCACAACTGCGTGAGATGGCCCAGCTTGAAGCTGCCACTTTGGGTCTGCTCCCCAGTGCCTCGCTGGGCTTTGCGGCGATGCTCGAGGTGCTGGCCTGGGCCCGGGGCGAGGTGACTCGCGGAGCACACGCGGTGATACTGACCCAAGGTACCGACAGCCTCGAGGAAACGGCGTATTTCCTCGATCTGCTCTGGCCGTTCGATGCGCCATTGGTAATGACCGGTGCCATGCGCGCGGCCAGCCAGCCGGGCAGCGACGGCCCGGCCAACCTGCTGGCTGCGGCGCAGGTTGCACTGGCGCCGGGCAGCCGTGGGCGCGGCGTTCTGGTACTGATGAATGATCAGGTCCACTGTGCTGCAAGGGTTCGCAAGACGGCAAGCCTCGCGATGGCTGCATTCGAATCGCCCGGGTGCGGAGCGCTGGGCGATGTTGTGGAAGGTGCTGTGGTATATCGTCAGCCACTTGGCCCACGAGAGGTGCTGCCGTTACCGCATCGCACCGAGCACCGGGTTGCAATGCTGGAAGCATGCCTGGACGCAGATACGGCGTTGTTGAAGGCCACAGCGGCACTGGGCTACGAGGGGCTGGTCATCGCCGCTTTTGGTGCCGGCCACGTTTCCGGTAGCTGGTCCGAAGTGCTTGGCCATCTCGCGCCGACCTTGCCAGTGATTGTTGCTACCCGCACAGGCAGTGGCCCAACAGCCACGGCCTCTTACGGTTTTGCCGGTGCCGAGATCGATCTGCAGAGCAAGGGGGTACATATGGCGGGGCAGTTGTGTCCGCGCAAGTGTCGCATTCTGCTATGGCTGTTGATCGGAACTGGCAGGCAGCAACTGCTGCATGGCTGGTTGCCACGTTAAGCAATCTGCCCGCAAAGCTGTAAGCGCGGGCAGCCCTTCTGGCGTTGCTGTGCTAGGGTGCACACACTTTTGCTTCCCAGGATGTTCACCCATGCTCCCCGCACTCAGCGAAAAAGAACTCGACCGCCTCGAAGACCTGTTGATCACCTACGGCAATGACTACTCGGTACTCAACCTGGCCGAGCTCAATGGCTTTTTCACTGCACTGGCTAGCTCACCGACCACTGTCACCCCGGAACAGTGGCTGCCCGCGGTGGCTGGCGGCAAGGTGCCGAAATTCAAGAAGCCGGCGCATGAAGAGGCGTATACGGCATTGATGCTGCGCTATGCCAGCCAGGTGGCGGAGGAGTTGGGGGACGACGTCGATCACTTCGAGCCGCTGTTCGAGGAAAGTGAAGGCGAGGCAGGCACGGTGGTCGTGATGGAGGAATGGTGCTTCGGCTATATGCGCGGCACCCAGGTCGCTGGCTGGGCCGAGCTGCCGCCGGAGCAGGACCGACTGCTCAAGGCCATTTCGCTGCATGGGCTCGAGGACAACTTCGAGCTGCTGGACCAGATGAGCGAAGAGGACATCCAGGCCTGTGTGCCGCAGGTGATCGAGGCTGCGCGTGGGTTGTTCCGGTATTTCAACAAGCTGCACTGATCTTGCACCTGCCTTGATAGTACCGGCCAATATCGGTTTGTAGGAGCGGCCTTGTGTCGCGATAGGACCGCTCCTACACAGAGCATACGCGGATCTGGATACTTCCATTATTCCGCTCCGCGAAATTATGGTTTCCCCGCCACACGGATTCTGCTGCCAGCCGAACCGGTGCAGCATGTGCTCCACCAGCCCACCCCGGTGCTGATCAGGAGCCAAGCCCATGTCGAACCCGATCAAGCTTTACAACTTCCCCAAGTCCGGCCACGCCCATCGCATCGAGCTGATGCTTTCGCTGCTGAACCTGCCCACCGAGCTGGTGTTCGTCGATCTGGCCAAAGGCGCGCACAAGCAGCCGGACTTCCTGGCCCTCAACCCGTTCGGCCAGGTCCCGGTCATAGACGACAACGGCACGGTGATCGCTGACTCCAATGCCATCCTGGTGTACCTGGCCAAGAAGTACGACAACGGCACCTGGCTCCCTGAGGAACCCGCTGCCGCCGCCCGCGTCCAGCGCTGGCTGTCGGTCGCTGCCGGCCCGTTGGCCTTCGGCCCTGCTGCCGCGCGTCTGGTCACGGTGTTCGGAGCCTCGTTCAACACCGACGAAGTGATTACCCGCGCCCATACCCTGCTGAAGGTGATCGACGCCGAGCTGGCCAAAACGCCCTTCCTGGCCGGTAGCACACCCACCATCGCCGATATCGCCAACTACTCCTACATCGCCCACGCACCGGAGGGCAATGTGTCGCTGGAGCCCTATGCCAACGTACGCAGCTGGCTGGCGCGGATCGAGGCGCTGCCGCGCTTCGTGCCCATGCCACGCACCGTGATCGGCCTGCAGACCAGCGCCTGATATCCCGCCACTGCGAGGAACGCCGCCATGCAACAGAACCCGGACCACCACTCCTCGCCCTGGCATGCGGGGGAGAAGACCCTGCAGGAAAAAGCCGGTGTCGCGGAGCGCATGGAGGCGTTCGGGCAGAAGGTCATTCGTGACTACATGCCCGACCAGCATCGTATTTTCTATCACCAGTTGCCGTTCATGGTCGCCGCCAGCGTGGACGCACTGGGGCGGCCCTGGGCAACGCTGCTGGAAGGGCCGGAAGGTTTCGTCAGCTCGCCGGACCCGCGCCAGCTGACGATCGACACTCAACTGCCAGCAGACGATCCCGCCACCCCGGGGCTGGCTGCCGGGCAGGCGGTCGGCCTGCTGGGGATCGAATTGCATACCCGCCGGCGCAACCGCCTCAACGGCCAGATCCACCAGGCCGGCGACGGGCAACTGCAGGTGACTGTGGAGCAGTCGTTCGGCAACTGCCCGCAGTACATCCAGCTGCGTGACTACACCCGTGTCGCGGAACCCGCCCAAGGGCGTGTCGATGCGACGACACTCGATGCCTCGGCTGTCAGCATGATCCAGGCAGCCGACACCTTCTTTGTCGCCAGCTATGTCGAGCATGTCGACGGCCAGCGTTCGGTGGATGTCTCCCACCGTGGCGGGCGGCCCGGGTTCATCAAGGTCGAAGGCAACCGCCTGACCATCCCCGACTATGCTGGCAACCTGCACTTCAACACCTTGGGCAACCTGCTGGTGAACCCGCAAGCAGGGTTGCTATTCATCGATTTCAGCAACGGCAACGTGTTGCAGCTATACGGACATGCCGAGTTGCTGCTGGACAGCCCCGCCATCCAGGCGTTCGAAGGCGCCGAGCGCTTGTGGACGCTGGAGGTCGAGCAGGTGGTGCGGCGCCCGGCTGCCGTTTCCCTGCGTTGGGCCTTCAAGGAGTACGCCCCGACCAGCCTGATGACCGGCACCTGGGCCGAGGCCGACATACGCCTGCAGCAACGCCAGCGGCAGCGCCAATGGCAGGCCTGGCGTGTGCTGCGGGTGGAGCAGGAAAGCCGTGATATCCGCTCGTTCTACCTTGAGCCTCCTGCTGGCATTGCGATGGCCTTTGCCCCGGGGCAGCATGTTCCGGTGCAAGTCCAGCTCGACGGTGAGGCGGCGCTGATCCGCACCTACAGCCTGTCCAGCGCGCCTTCCGACGGTTACCTGCGCATCAGCGTCAAAGCCCAGGGTCGGGCCTCGCGGCACCTGCATGAGCACGTCGTGGCAGGCGATGTGCTGAACGTGCGCTCGCCGATGGGCAGCTTCACGCTGGACCTGCAGAGTACGCGGCCGCTGGTGCTGATCGGCGCGGGTGTGGGTATCACGCCGTTACTGGCCATGCTGCGCGAGCAGTTGAGCAAGGGGCAGGCACGGCGCATTCATCTGTTCCATGGTGCGCGCAGCCTGGCCGACCTGCCGTTCCGTGAGGAGCTGGCAAGTTTGCGGCAACAGGCCGGCGGCCTGCTGCACGTGTACCGCGCCCTGAGCCAGCCGGAAGAGCATGCGCTGGCGGGGCGTGATTACGAGTTTGCCGGTCGGCTGGGTATCGAGCAGGTCAAGGCGACGCTGGCGCTGGACGACTACGATTTCTACCTGTGCGGCCCAGGCAGTTTTACCCAGGACCTGTATGAAGGGCTGCGCGGGCTGCATGTGCCGGATGCGCGGATTCATGCCGAAGCCTTTGGCCCGTCGACGCTCCGGCGGCACACCGACGATGACCAGCCCACCCTGCAACAGCCGCCCGCGGCCAGTGAGCCGGTGCCGGTGTACTTTGCGGCTTCGGCCAAGGAGGCGCGCTGGGCGCCCGGTGGCGGGACGCTGCTGGAGCTGGCCGAGGCTCGCGGATTGTCGCCGGAGTTCAGTTGCCGAGGTGGGTCGTGTGGTACCTGCAAGACCCGGTTGGTCAGTGGCCAGGTGCATTACCCGAACCCGCCGGCCGAGCTGCCGGAGGCGGGGTCGGTGTTGATCTGCTGTGCCGTGCCGGCCCGGTCGGAGGAGGGGGCGCAGGCGTTGGTGCTGGATCTGTAAGGTAGCTTGTCCCGGCCCTTTCGCGGGCTCGCCCGCGAAAAGGCCGGCACAGGCAACACAAAACGCTCAGATGAAAGATAATCCCGGCATCTCATAGCGCTCAGGAGCCCGCATGGACCAGATCCACCTGATGAAGGTGTTCGTCGCCGTAGGCGAGCTGGAAAGCTTCGCCGCCGCTGCCCGCCGCCTGGACATCTCCCCAGCTGCGGTCACCCGTGCCGTCAGCGCCCTGGAGGATCAGCTGGGGGTCAAACTGCTGCTGCGCACCACCCGTAGCGTACGCCTGACCGAAGCCGGTGGCCGCTATCTGGAAGACACCCGGCATATCCTCGCCAGCATCAACGAGGCCAACGAAGCCGCCGCCGGCATCAACGCCACGCCCAAGGGCGACCTGGCCGTCACCGCGCCCATCCTGTTCGGCAAGAAGTTCGTCATGCCGTGCATCGTCCACTACCTGCAGCAGTACCCCGAGGTTGACGTTTCCGCCTACTTCCTCGACCGCATCGTCAACATGGTCGAAGAGGGCATGGATGTGGCCGTTCGTATCGGCCCCTTGCCCGACTCCGGGCTCAAAGCACTGCGGGTGGGCAGGGTCCGGCGCATGCTGTGCGCCTCTCCCGAGTACCTGGCGCGCCACGGCGTGCCGAAGCACCCGTCCGACCTGGCGGAGCATGCGGTGATCGGCACCACCAACCTGTCGCCGCGAGCCGGCTGGCGTTTCGGGGTGACCGATGAGCCGACTCTGGTGCGCATGAAGCCTCGCTTGATGGTGACCAGCAATGACGGGGCAATCGCTGCCGCCAGCGGCGGGTTGGGCATTGCCCGCCTGCTGTCGTATCAGGTCGCGGATGAGGTGGCCAGTGGGCAGTTGCAGGTGATCCTTGCCGAATACGAAGAGGCGCCGTGGCCAATCCATATACTGCACCGGGAGAGCAAGTACGGTTCGGCCAAGGTCCGCGCCTTCATTGACATGCTGGCGCAGGCGCTGAGGGCTCGGCAGCTGGACTGATTCAACCGAGCAGGGTGAATGTAAAGCAACCCGGGCACTGCTGTTCCAGCCACTCCTTGGCGCGTTCGCTCAGGAAGTAGCCACGATAGACATCCCCTTTGAAGAAATCGGCTTGCTCGTCGGCCTTGAGCACCTTGAGATACTGGCCAAGGTCGGCAGGGTCATACTGCGGGTCCTTGAGCAGGTTGAGCTTGCCCACCACGAATGCCTGCCAGTACTCCGGCATGCGCTTGGCAAGCCCAGGGTCATGCGGCAGGGAGTCGATGATCGAGCTCGGCCCGCCTTCCAGATCGAGGTAATCGGTAATGGGCTTGCTGGTATCCCAATGCAGCCAGTCGATGTGAACGATATGGGTCTTCTCCAGGTGCTCGTAACGCCCGACCCCCTTCAGGCCGCCTTTTTCCAGGGCTTCCTTGACCGGCTGGGTGAGCACCAGCGAACCCGAACGGATATACGCAGCCGGAGTGTACGGCCCGGCCCGCTTGATGCTGTCTACATCGGTATCTTCGTCCCAGGCGATCATGCCCTGGACCAGTGCTGCGCCCCAGTCTCCCCAGGGCGTTGGCGCGTTGTCTAAATGGTAGATATTCATACCAGGCCCCCGAGATCTTGCCGTTCGTGCCGTAGCTATGTTCATGGGCGGACCTTGATCCTGGCTGGTCATTCAGGCGAACTGAATGAAGAAGAAACCGGCGTCGTCGCCTTGCTTGCCACGGCGTGCCTGCATGTCCACGAACAGATAGCCGTTACCTTCGCCGAACAGCCCCGCATGCTGAGGGCTGGCTTCGGCCACGTCAGCATCTATCAGTTGCATCATGAACATGTAGCGCGTTGGTTCATAGATCGGGTCCTGCAGCCAGCAGGGCCTACCGCTGGGTTTGCTCAGGCCGATCCCGCTGTCCTCATCCTGATGTTCCTCGTCATGCTCCTCGTCAGTCATTTCTTCGAAATCGATGAACGCTCGCTCCAGCAGCAAGGGGGGATTGGCGGGTTCCAGCGGCTGGCTGGCGAGTTCGTGCAGGATGACCCGGGTAAATTCGCTACTGAGGACGTTCAGCAGTTCGATTTGTTGATTGACCGTATAGCGACGTTGGAGAGGGCGGCTGAAACTGCCATCCTGATGTTGCTCGACGGCGAGGAAAACCGTGATGGCCATGCCTGGTGGGACGAACATGGCCGGTTGGAAGTGCTCGCTCAGGGTCAGGATGGGCGTCAGCAACATGCCGGTTTCAGGGTTTCTCGGCCACAAGGACAGGTCCTTGAGCAAAGCCGCGCCACCGATCTGGCCGAAGCCGCGATCTTGTTGGGACAAGAGGATTTTCTTCATGGCTGGTAACACCCTTTGCGCTTGCGGACGACCTGGCGTAGCGACGGGTAGTCAGCGATTTTGGTTACCACTCGAACAGCCCTACGAAGTTTTTCTGGTCCACAGGGCCGCTCGAGCAACTGGCGCCACGTGCCAGGATGGAAGGCTCGAGGCGGTTGCCCATCTGGCGAACAGCCTGGTACTGGCTATCGCAACCTCCGGGCAGCGACGGGGCGGGCTGCACATGCCTGACAATGATGATCTGTACACCATTGAACTGTTCCACGCGAGGCTTGCCTCCATCCCTATCCGGGCTGAATTGGCAGGGCCAGGGCATGTCCAACTCTAGCAGTGATGCATCGGAGCTGCGCAGTGCGCAACGACCTTCGTGGTTCACAAGTGCAAGCTTGTGCCCGGCAAGGATAACTTCAGGCCCCGCATTCGATGACGGGGCGGGCGCCTGCGCGCATGCATTCAGGGCGATTGCAGCCAGCAGCGTCGGCAGGGCTTTGGACACACGCTTCATTTCAGTTCCCCAGAACCGGCCTGCGGGAACAGCGCTGAAAGCAACGGCGATTCATTCACCAGAATTCGATCTCCTATCGGCCCTGGGGAGGGCGTGTACCTGTGCGGAGTTGTTAATGTGCACAGGTGCGAAACTTACATAAAGTGCCAAAGTGATATCGCGCTGGCAGGCACTTCGAAGTCGGGTTTTATGGTTTATTCATTCGCAATTGTCAAGGTAAGCTAGCCGCGCTCTACGGTTTTCAAGGACGACAGTGCTCACTCATATGAATGGATCGAAGTTTCAAAAGGGTCAGGAACTGCAAAGATTTCTTTCCCGCTATTTCGGCGTTTTCATCGCCGAGTTGCTGCTGTCCTGCTTCGCCATTGGCGGCAGTGTTTCACTGGTGTTCTCCACCTGGCTGCGCAGCCCGGACCGGTCGCTGTCGGTGCTGGCATTGGCGCTGGCATGCGCGGTGAGCGCCGCTTCGCATATCGCGCTGGTGCGTGGATACGCCTGGGGCCTGCGGGGGCTGATCGGCCTGAACGGGCTGGCCGTGTTGGCTGCGTTGCCCAGCTACGCTTACCGGCCGCACATGGGCGGCTACGTCTCTGTTTTGCTGCTCGGGCTGCTGGCCTTGCTGGTCATCAATACCCAGCGCTACCGGGAAATGCGCGTGCGCCTGGTGGGCTACCGGGACATTCGCAGGGCCAACCGGCAGGCGGCGAAAGCTGCCAAGTAACGTGTTTTCGCTGATGTAACGAGGCTTCTGGATGAATTTGCGCCGCATGCGTGTCGGGTTCGCTGGTTTGCTGTTGCCATTGCTTGCTGCGTGCAACGGGCACAAGGTCGAGCGCGTGGTGGTTTATGAGAACAATGTCCATCACTGGCGCATCGAGCACGTGGTGGCGCAGAACTGGCCGGTGGGGCCACGTCAGTACTACGAGGTGTTTCTCAAGGACCGCTTGCTGATCCTGCCTGCCAATGTCTTCAACGACGAGCGCGACATTAGTGAGTTCGTTGCTGCGGGCGGTTTCGACATCAGCAACTGGCGCAACGACACGGTCATCGTGGCGTTCGAGAACGTGCAAAAGCGCGAGGGCGGCAACGAGCATTTTATCCGCTCGCTGATGATCACCCCGGAGTACAAGGAAGGGGAGGTGATACTGACTGACATGGCGACCCATATGCAGATCGTGGTGCAGCGGGTGGAGCCGGTTGGGGAGGGGAAGTAGCAGGGCAGTGGTGTTATAGACAGGCAAATGAACTAGCTGTGGATGTCACCGGCATTTGTGGGAGCGGGCAAGCCCGCGAAGCAGGCGACGCGGTGTATGGCACCGGCTGCGCCGGTGTTCGCGGCTAAAGCCGCTCCCACAGGTACAGCGTGAACCCGAAGCCAACGCAGTACCTGTGGGAGCGGGCAAGCCCGCGAAGCAGGCGGTGCGGTGCATGGCACCGGCTGCGCCGGTGTTCGCGGCCACGGCCGCTCCCACAGGTACAGCGTGAACCCGAAGCCAACGCAGTACCTGTGGGAGCGGGTTCACCCGCGAAGAGGCCCGCCCAGGCAAACCCGGCGCTTAAACCCCATGCAACCGCAGCGCCCGCTGCGCACACTCCCGCCAACTCAACTTGCGCTTCTCCACCGGCCCCAGCTGATCCACTTCCCCAGCCAGCACCACCGGCATATCCCGCATCCTCACCCAAGGCTCACTCTGCCAATACAACAACGTCGCGCTCCGCCCCCCAGGCCAGCACATCTGCTCCAGTCGCGGGACATCCTCCATCCCGTCCGCCTGCCGATCACGCAGCACCGCCACCACCTCATGCGTCAGCCACCAGCGCAAATGCCGGTTCTCCGGCACATGGTGATGCGCCAACAAGGTATACGCCCCGGATTCGCTGACCATCGTGGTTTCCTGGTACTTGCCATAGCGCAGCAACTGCACGGAGCGGTACTGATCCGGGTCGAGTTTGCGCATGCAGTGTTCGTCGTAGAAGTGACCACTCAGCCGGCCGAGTTCGTGGGCGCAGAACCAGGCTTGGGATTCGAGCCAGAGGGTGTGGAGGGGGCGGTTGCGGCGGGTGAATAGGGTAGGTGTATTGAAACTGTTCATCTTGGCCATCCTGATTTGGAGAGCCGCTGCTAACGGGAACGGAATACCGCTGCGTGAGCGTTCTTAAGCGCCGACAGACGTTATCGCGACGATACAAAGGTCACAATGAGAACCTTGTAGGAAGCTTCCTCTTCGGCTTTTTTCCTGCAATAAAAAAGGCTGCCAATCGGCAGCCTTCTCTATGCTTCGCCCGGACTATCAATCCCAGCTCAACGCCCCACCAGTCTGATACTCGATCACACGGGTCTCGAAGAAGTTCTTCTCTTTCTTCAAGTCCATGATCTCGCTCATCCACGGGAACGGGTTGGTAGTCCCTGGGTACTCTTCCTTCAGACCAATCTGGGTCAGGCGACGGTTGGCGATGAACTTGAGGTAGTCCTCCATCATCGCTGCGTTCATGCCCAGCACGCCGCGTGGCATGGTGTCACGGGCGTATTCGATCTCCAGCTGGGTCCCTTGCAGGATCATCTGGGTCGCTTCTTCCTTCATCGCCGCGTCCCACAGGTGCGGGTTCTCGATCTTGATCTGGTTGATCACGTCGATACCGAAGTTCAGGTGCATCGACTCGTCACGCAGGATGTACTGGAACTGCTCGGCCACGCCGGTCATCTTGTTGCGGCGGCCCATGGACAGGATCTGGGTGAAGCCGCAGTAGAAGAAGATGCCTTCCAGTACGCAGTAGTAGGCGATCAGGTTGCGCAGCAGCTCTTTGTCGGTTTCGACGGTGCCGGTGTTGAATTCCGGGTCGGAGATGGCGCGGGTGTACTTCAGGCCCCAGGCGGCTTTCTTCGCTACCGACGGGATCTCGTGGTACATGTTGAAGATCTCGCCTTCATCCATGCCCAGCGACTCGATGCAGTACTGGTAGGCGTGGGTGTGGATCGCCTCTTCGAAGGCCTGGCGCAGGATGTACTGGCGGCACTCCGGGTTGGTGATCAGGCGGTACACGGCCAGGGCCAGGTTGTTGGCTACCAGCGAGTCGGCAGTGGAGAAGAAGCCAAGGTTGCGCATGACGATGCGACGCTCGTCTTCGGTCAGGCCGTCCATGCTCTTCCACAGGGCGATGTCGGCGGTCATGTTGACCTCTTGCGGCATCCAGTGGTTGGCGCAGCCGTCCAGGTACTTCTGCCAGGCCCAGTCGTACTTGAACGGTACCAACTGGTTGAGGTCGGCGCGGCAGTTGATCATGCGCTTTTCGTCAACACGCACGCGGGCGCCGGAGCCTTCCAGCTCGGCCAGGCCTTCGGCGATGTCGAGGTCGTTCAGGGCAGCCTTGGCGCGCTTGACGGCGTCGGAGTCGTCGGCGGTGGCGGCACGGGCTTCCAGGGCGGCGGCACCACCGGCGCTGTCGAGCTTGTCGAGGGTGGCGGCGGCAGCGGCCTGCGCAGGGGTGTTGCCTTTGGCGGCTACTTCGCCGTCTTCTTTATCGAATTCGTCCCAGCTCAGCATGGTGAGATTCTCCTGCTTGAGGGCCATCTATCAAGTATGGCCGGTGGATCTTGGTTGCGGTGCGGTGCACGCAAATCTGAGGTGCCCGAAAAGGGCTGGCCGCGGCTTTGCAGCCACGGCTTTTTGTGTCTGGCTGTGGAGAGGCGGCGGGAGTGCCGGCCTCATCGCGGGTGAACCCGCTCCCACAGGGTCCGCAGTGGTGCGGAAAACGCGTTGAGGCTTCCCGCAGGAAGCCTCGGCCTGGCCTTACTGGCAGGCTTCGCAGTCAGGCTCGTCGATCGCGCAGGCCTTCGGCACTGGCGCAGGGCCGGCTGCCTGGACCGGGGCGCTGTCGCCACCGCTGGAAACGGCGTTGAGCTTGCCGGTGTTGATGGTCGACTTCTCGGTGCTGGTCGCGGCCAGGGCACGGAGGTAGTAGGTGGTCTTCAGACCACGGTACCAGGCCATGCGGTAGGTCACGTCCAGCTTCTTGCCCGAGGCGCCGGCGATGTACAGGTTCAGCGACTGGGCCTGGTCGATCCACTTCTGGCGACGCGAGGCGGCATCGACGATCCACTTGGTCTCGACTTCGAACGCGGTGGCGTAGAGGTCCTTCAGCTCTTGCGGGATACGCTCGATCTGCTGCACCGAACCGTCGTAGTACTTCAGGTCGTTGATCATCACCGAGTCCCACAGGCCACGGGCCTTCAGGTCGCGGACCAGGTACGGGTTGATCACGGTGAACTCGCCCGACAGGTTCGATTTCACGTACAGGTTCTGGTAGGTCGGCTCGATGGACTGCGACACGCCGGTGATGTTGGCGATGGTCGCGGTCGGCGCGATGGCCATGATGTTCGAGTTACGAATACCTTTCTTGACGCGCTCGCGCACCGGGGCCCAGTCCAGGGACTCTTCCAGGTTGACGTCGATGTACTTGGCGCCACGGGCCTCGATCAGGATCTGTTGCGAATCCAGCGGCAGGATGCCCTTGGACCACAGCGAACCCTGGAAGGTCTCGTACGCACCGCGCTCGTCGGCCAGGTCGCAGGACGCCTGGATGGCGTAGAAGCTGACCGCTTCCATCGACTTGTCGGCGAACTCGACGGCAGCATCGGAGCCGTACGGAATGTGCTGCAGGTACAGCGCATCCTGGAAGCCCATGATGCCCAGGCCGACCGGGCGGTGCTTGAAGTTCGAGTTACGCGCTTGCGGCACCGAGTAGTAGTTGATGTCGATCACGTTGTCGAGCATGCGCACGGCGGTGTTCACGGTGCGTTGCAGCTTGGCGGTATCCAGCTTGCCGTCGACGATGTGGTTCGGCAGGTTGATCGAGCCCAGGTTGCAGACCGCGATCTCGTCCTTGTTGGTGTTCAGGGTGATCTCGGTGCACAGGTTCGAGCTGTGGACCACGCCCACGTGCTGCTGCGGCGAACGCAGGTTGCACGGGTCCTTGAAGGTCAGCCACGGGTGGCCGGTCTCGAACAGCATCGACAGCATCTTGCGCCACAGGTCTTTGGCCTGGATGGTCTTGAACACCTTGATCTTGTTGTACTCGGTCAGGGCTTCGTAGTACTCGTAGCGCTCTTCGAAGGCCTTGCCGGTCAGGTCGTGCAGGTCTGGTACTTCCGAAGGCGAGAACAGGGTCCACTTGCCGTCATCGAAGACACGCTTCATGAACAGGTCAGGGATCCAGTTGGCGGTGTTCATGTCGTGGGTACGACGACGGTCATCACCGGTGTTCTTGCGCAGCTCGATGAATTCTTCGATGTCCAGGTGCCAGGTTTCCAGGTAGGCACACACGGCGCCCTTGCGCTTGCCACCCTGGTTGACGGCAACGGCGGTGTCGTTGACCACTTTCAGGAACGGAACCACGCCCTGGGATTTGCCGTTGGTGCCCTTGATGTAGGAGCCCAGTGCACGCACAGGGGTCCAGTCGTTGCCCAGGCCACCGGCGAATTTCGACAGCATGGCGTTGTCGTGGATCGCGTGGTAGATGCCCGACAGGTCGTCCGGCACGGTGGTCAGGTAGCAGCTGGACAGCTGTGGGCGCAGGGTGCCGGCGTTGAACAGGGTCGGGGTCGAGGCCATGTAGTCGAAGGACGACAACAGGTTGTAGAACTCGATGGCACGGGCTTCTTTGTCTTTCTCTTCCAGCGCCAGGCCCATGGCCACACGCATGAAGAACACCTGTGGCAGCTCGAAGCGCACGCCATCCTTGTGGATGAAGTAGCGGTCGTACAGGGTCTGCAGGCCCAGGTAGGTGAATTGCTGGTCACGCTCGTGGTCGATGGCCTTGCCCAGGCGCTCCAGGTCGTAGCCTTTCAGGGCCGGGTCCAGCAGCTCGAACTCGACGCCTTTCTCGACATAGGCCGGCAGGGCCTTGGCGTACAGGTCGGCCATTTCGTGGTGGGTGGCGCTCTCGGCCACGTTCAGGAAACCCAGGCCTTCGGCACGCAGGGTGTCCATCAGCAGGCGGGCGGTCACGAACGAGTAGTTCGGCTCGCGCTCCACCAGGGTACGGGCGGTCATCACCAGGGCAGTGTTGACGTCCTTGATGGCCACGCCGTCGTACAGGTTCTTCAGGGTATCGCGCTGGATCAGGTCGCCATCGACTTCGGCCAGGCCTTCGCAGGCTTCGCTGATGATGGTGTTCAGGCGGGCCATGTCGAGCGGCGCCAGGCTGCCGTCGGCCAGGGTGATGCGAATGCTCGGGTGCGGCTCGACCACGGACTCGGTGTTGACGCGGGTGGCACGCTCCTTGGCGCGCTGCTCACGGTAGATCACGTAGTCACGGGCGACCTTCTGCTCGCCGGCGCGCATCAGGGCCAGTTCGACCTGGTCCTGGATTTCTTCGATGTGGATGGTGCCACCCGATGGCATGCGACGTTTGAACGTGGCGGTGACCTGCTCGGTCAGGCGCGCGACGGTGTCGTGGATGCGCGACGAAGCGGCGGCGGTGCCGCCTTCAACTGCGAGGAACGCCTTGGTGATGGCCACGGTGATCTTGTCGTCGGTGTAGGGGACGACAGTGCCGTTACGCTTGATCACGCGCAGTTGGCCGGGAGCGGTGGCGGCCAGATCCTGGTTGGAATCGGCGGCCTGCGGCACCTTGGCCTGCGGGTTCTCGCGAGTTGTGTCGGTTTGCATGGGTGGGTGTCTCCACAGTTTCTATATTGTTCAGGCGCCTTTTGGGCGCCCACCGTTCCGTCCACTTGCTCGATGGCCTGGCGGGGATGGGCAATGCATGCGCATCCGCCCGCGCGGGCGTACCAACTTCGGGACAGACTCAGGAATAAGGGGCAATGGCTCGCCGCTCCCTGGCCGAAGTCAAAGGTTCTGGGCCGGGCCCAAAAACTGTTGCTGATGGATGTCAGGCCTGGCCTGCAACACCCATACCCGAACAAGGCCCTGGAGGGGCTTGCCTCGGTCGCCCTCCGCAGGAGCGGTTTGGCTGCTGGAATCACTTGAAGTTCACCCGAAAAATCGCCTGATTTTGCGGGTTGACTTTTGTGTGTGATTTTGCACGAAACCCTATATCTAGTGGTTCGCTGCGATCGGGATACAAGATAATGCGGTATCGGGGGCTTTGCAAGGCGAGCGCCTGTGGATAACTTGTGCGTACTTTGTGAGTGAATGGTGGGTATTCGCTGTAGGCCTTGTGCCAAGTGGTTTGCAGTATTTTTCTGCGTCTTGCTGCCCCGGGGCAGAATTTTTCGGGCGCGAACCCTATCACAAAAAACGGTTCAGTCGAGGGGCTGCTGGCAGGTTGGCAGTACCGGATGGCAGCCGTAGTATTCCGAGGGGATGTTGCTTTTTGGTTAAAGGGTTATGTTGCCTGTGCTGGCCCTTTCGCGGGTGAACCCGCTCCCACAGGTACTGCACAGGGTTCGAAAGCGGTGCGGTCCTTGTGGGAGCGGGTTCACCCGCGAATAGGCCGGCACAGGCCATAGAAAAACAACAAACATAGGCACAAGCCATGGACCACCCCGCACCCCGCATTCTCATTGTCGAAGACGACCAGCGCCTGGCCGAGCTCACCGCCGAGTATCTGCAGGCCAACGGCTACGAAATCAGCGTCGAGGGCGATGGCGCTCGCGCCGCGCGGCGCATCGTCGACAGCCAGCCTGACCTGGTCATTCTCGACCTGATGCTGCCCGGCGAGGACGGTCTGAGCATCTGTCGTCGGGTGCGCAGCCAGTACCCCGGCCCGATCCTCATGCTGACCGCCCGCAGCGATGAACTCGACCAGGTCCAGGGCCTGGACCTTGGGGCCGATGACTATGTCTGCAAACCCGTACGCCCACGGCTCCTCCTGGCGCGTATCCAGGCACTGCTGCGCCGCAGCGAAGCACCGGACAGCAAGCGCCAGGACCTGGCCTTCGGCGCGCTGCGCATCGACAATCGCCTGCGCGAGGCGCGCCTGGGCGAACAGCTGATAGAGCTGACCGGCGCCGAATTCGACCTGCTCTGGCTGCTGGCCAGCAACGCCGGCCGGGTGCTGACGCGCGAGCAGATCTTCACCGCGCTACGTGGGGTCGGCTACGACGGGCAGGACCGCTCCATCGACATACGCATTTCCAAGATCCGCCCAAAGATCGGCGACGACCCGCTCCAGCCAAGGCTGATCAAGACCCTTCGCAGCAAGGGCTACCTGTTCGTCGGCGAGGCTTCATGAACAATTCGATCTTCCTGCGCATCTATGGCGGCATGCTGGCCGTGCTGGTGCTGGTAGCCCTGCTCGGTGTACTCAGCCTGCACCTGGTCAACGAAGTACGTGCCGCCCAGCACCGCGAAGGCCTGGCCCAGGGCACCTTCAGCCTGATGGCCGACAACCTGGCGCTGCAGAACGATACCGAGCGCAAGCGCTCGCTGCTGATCTGGGAGCGCCTGCTCGGCGTGCCACTGGCGCTGCAGCCCATGACCGCGCGCACACTCGATGGCGGCCAGCGGGCGCGCCTGTACCGCGGCCTGGTGGTGGTCGAGAAGACCGGCCCGCATGCGGCCCAGGTGTTGCGCAAGGTCGGCCAGGAAGACTTGATGCTGGTAGCGCAGATCAAACAGATCAGCGAGCAACTGGCGCGGGCCACCCTCTATCTGCTGGCCGACGAACTGGTGCGCTACCCGGTGACTGAACAGCAGCAGCGCCTGGCACAGATCAAGAAAGAAAAGGGCTTCGGCTTTGGCGTGGCCCTGCAGCGCATCGAGCGGGTGAGCCTGGACGATGACCAGCGGCGCCGGGTCGAGGAGGGCGATACGGTCATGGCCCTGGGCAAGGATGGCGACTCGATCCGTGTGTTCGCCGGGCTGGCGGGTTCGCCCTGGGTGCTGGAAATCGGCCCGCTGTACCAGCTCAACCCCTATCCGCCGCAGTTGCTGATCCTGATAACCTTTCTTGGTCTGTGCCTGATCGGCCTGGTGGTCTACCTGCTGGTACGCCAACTGGAGCGGCGCGTGTCGGGCCTGGAGATTGCCGCCACGCGCATCGCCCAAGGCAGCCTGGACACCCGCGTGCCCGCCGGCGGCGCCGACTCGGTGGGGCGTCTGGCTGCGGCCTTCAACGGCATGGCCGAGCACCTGCAGCGCTCGCTGACCATGCAGCGCGAACTGGTGCGGGCAGTTTCCCACGAGCTGCGCACGCCAGTGGCACGTCTGCGCTTTGGCCTGGAGATGATCGAAAGTGCCACCACCGAGCAGGCCCGGGCCAAGCACCTGGCGGGCATGGACGGCGATATCCAGGACCTCGACAAGTTGGTCGACGAGATGCTCACCTACGCCCGCCTGGAGCAGGGCGCACCGGCGCTGAAGTTCGAGCGGGTAGACCTGGATGCCTTGCTCGACCGGGTGATCGAAGAACTCGCGCCGTTGCGTGCCGAGGTAAGGGTGGTGCGCGGTGAGTGCCAGGGTGCCGATGGCGGAGGCGCCTGGGTCGAAGCCGAACCGCGCTACCTGCACCGGGCGCTGCAGAACCTGGTGGGCAACGCCATGCGCCACGCCGAGGCCGAGGTGCGCCTGAGCTACCAGTTGGGGCAGCAACGCTGCCGCATCGATGTGGAGGATGACGGCCCGGGGATCCCCGAGGGCGTCTGGGACCGTATCTTCACACCGTTCACCCGCCTCGACGACAGCCGTACCCGCGCTTCGGGCGGGCATGGCCTGGGCTTGTCGATCGTGCGGCGGATCATCTACTGGCACGCGGGCCGAGCCACAGTGGGGCGCAGCGCCGCGCTGGGTGGCGCCTGCTTCAGCCTGAACTGGCCACGGCAGCAGGCACCGCTGTGAGGTCAGACGCTGACCAGGCTGAGCAGATGGCCGTCCTGCAGGCAGAACTGGCCCTGCAGCTCGGCGCCATGCCGCCACTGCGGCGACAGGTTGGTGAGCAGGCGCAGGCGGGCCAGGCCGTCGGCGGACCAGTCCAGCACTTCGGCGTGCTCGAAGTAGAAGCGCTGGCGGGTCAGCGGGTAGAGCGTCTTGAACAGGCTTTCCTTCAGCGAGAAGGTCAGGGTGACGGCAAGGCCGAGCTGGCTGCGGTCGAGGCGTTCGAGCTCGGGCGGGGTGAGGATTTCGCCCATCAGCCGCTCGGCACGCTGGTCATCCAGTAACGCTTCCTGATCCAGGCCCAGGCCCCGGCAACTGGCCTCGGCAGCAACCACGGCGGCAGCCCAGCCTTTACCGTGGGTGATCGAGCCGTGGATGCCGGCGGGCCAGATGGGTGAGCGGTCCTCGTGGGTGCCGGGCACGTAGTCACGGCCGTCCAGGCGCTGCAGCGCGGCGCGGGCACATACCCGGCCGGCCAGGTACTCGGCCTGGCGCTTGGCCACCGAGCGCTGCAGGCTGGCGCCTGGCACGACGCCGGCGCGCTGAAAGTCGTCGGGTGCCAGATGGGCGGGGTCGAAGGCACAACTGACCAGCACCGCGCCGGGTAGGGGGTGGGGCAGGGGCCAGTGGTGCTGGAGCGGGGCGCAGCAGGCGGGGAGTGTGTTCATGGGGGTATTGTGCCAGCTGTACGGGCACTAAGGGAGCCAGCGTGGCAATGCATCCTTGTGGGAGCGGCCTTGCGTCGCGAAAGGGGCGCGCAGCGCCCCCGGCTATCTTGCAGAACGGCTGAGATCCTGGGGCCGCTTCGCGCCCCTTTCGCGACGCAAGGCCGCTCCCACATCGGCCCCGGCAATCCTTACTTGAACACCTTCTTGAAGAACGCCTGCATATCCGCCCAGGAGCTCTCGTCCGCCGCCTTGTTGTAGGCAATATCCGGCCCACCATGTTCGCCGTGCCCCATGCGGTCCGAATCCGGGTTGCTGAACCCGTGCTTGGCCCCGGGAATACTGACGAACTGGTAGTTGACCTTGGCTGCATCCATCTCCGCCTTGAACGCTTCCACCTGCTGCTCGGTCACCAGCGTGTCCGCCGCACCATGCTCCACCAGGATATCGGCCCGCACCACGCCCGGCCTGGCCGGTGTCTGCGTACCCAGCGGGGCGTGGAAGCTCACCACGCCATCGAGCTTTTCCCCTCGCCGCGCGGCATCCAGCGCCACCTTGCCGCCAAAGCAGTAACCCACTGCCCCCAACTGGTGCTTGTTGGTATTGGGCTGCAGCTTGAGCAGCTCCAGACCGGCATCGAAGCGCCGCTCCGCGGCCTTGGGGTCTTTCATCGCTGCTGTCATGAATGCCTTGGCGTCGGCAGGGTGCTCGGTTTGCTTGCCGTCGCCATACATATCGATGGCCAGGGCGTTGTAGCCCAGTGCTGCCAAGTCGCGGGCGCGGCGCTTGGCATAGTCGTTCAGCCCCCACCATTCATGCACCACGACAATGCCGGGGCGCTTGCCTTCGATGGCGTCGTCATAGGCGTAGTAGCCGACCAGGCGATTGCCGTCGGCGTCCTGGTAGGGGATCTCGCGGGTTTGTACCGCCGCTTGGGCGAGGGCGGCGCTGCACATCAGGGTCAAGGCCAGCAGGGCGCGCATGGTCACTACTCCTTGTTCTTCAAACGGTTCGTTCAGCCGGGGTTCAGCCAGGGTTCAGTCGCGGTTCAGGGTGCCCTGCTTACTCTAGCTTCCAGACCGAAACAGCGCACTCAACTGGAGTATCCAGCCATGAAAACCTTCAACACCCTGCTTGCCGCCATGGCCGTCTGCGCCGCTGGCATCACCACCGCACAGGCCGCTGACGACAACTTCGCCAGCCTGACCTACGGCCAGACCAGCGACAAGGTTCGCAAGTCCGGCCTGCTGCAGCGCAACACCGACCACCTCAACGCCGACGGCATCATTGGCAAGGACGACACCTGGGGCGTGCGAGTGGGCAAGATCAATGACCAGGGCCGCTACTACATGACTTACGACAATGTCTCGGGCGACCACAGCGGCCTGAAGCTGCGCCAGGAAAACCTGCTGGGCAGCTACGACCTGTTCCTGCCGGTGGGCGATACCACCAAGCTGTTCGGCGGCGGCAGCCTGGGCGTGACCAAGCTGACCCAGGACTCGCCGGGGGCCAGCCGGGATACCGACTACGGTTACGCCTATGGCCTGCAGGCCGGCGTGATCCAGGACATCACCGACAAGGCTTCTGTGGAACTGGGCTACCGTTACCTGCGTACCAATGCTGCTACCGAAGTGGGTGCGCACGGCGGGCCGAAGGACGGCACCCTGCGCCTGACCAGCAGCGCGCAGACCTACCTGGCTGCAAGCTACAAGTTCTGACGGGCGAGCCGGGTTATCCTGTACCGGCCTCTTCGCGGGTAAACCCGCTCCCACAGGGATCGCGCAGTTCTTCAAACCTGTGCAGTACCTGTGGGAGCGGGTTTACCCGCGAAAGGGCCGGTACAGGCAATACATATCAAGGAGCTGCACATGAAACTGCTGGTGGTCGAGGACGAAGCCCTGCTTCGCCATCACCTCTACACCCGCCTGGGCGAAGGCGGCCATGTGGTCGAGGCGGTCGCCGATGCCGAGGAGGCGCTGTACCAGGCCGGGCAATACCACTTCGACCTGGCCATCATCGACCTGGGCCTGCCCGGCATCAGCGGGCTGGAACTGATTACGCGCCTGCGCAGCCAGGACAAGACCTTCCCCATTCTCATCCTCACCGCCCGCGGCAACTGGCAGGACAAGGTCGAGGGCCTGGCCGCCGGTGCCGACGACTACCTGGTCAAGCCGTTCCAGTTCGAAGAGCTCGAGGCACGCCTGAACGCCCTGCTGCGCCGCTCCAGCGGCTTCACCCAGTCGACCATTGCCGCCGGCCCGCTGGTGCTCGACCTCAACCGCAAGCAGGCGACGCTGGACGAGCAGCCCCTGGCCCTGACCGCCTACGAATACCGCATCCTCGAATACCTCATGCGCCATCACCAGCAGGTGGTGGCCAAGGACCGCCTGATGGAGCAGCTGTACCCAGGTGACGAGGAACGCGACCCCAATGTCATCGAAGTGCTGGTCGGCCGCTTGCGGCGCAAGCTCGAGGGCGAGCACGGCTTCAAACCGATCGACACCGTGCGTGGCCTGGGCTACCTGTTCACCGAGCGCTGCCGATGATCCGTTCGCTGCGGGTGCGCCTGATGCTGGCGGCCGCGGTGCTGGCGCTGCTGTTCATGCTGGCGTTGCTGCCGGCCTTGCAGAAGGCCTTCAGCCTGGCCCTGCAGGAGTCGATCGAACAACGCCTGGCCTCGGATGTGACCACGCTGATTTCCGCAGCGCGTATCGAACACGGCCAACTGCAGATGCCGACGCTGCTGCCGGACGAGCGCTACAACCTGCCGTACACCGGCCTGCTCGGCTATATCTTCGACCGCGACGGCAAGCTGGTCTGGCAGTCGCGGGCAACCGCCGCGCAAAACATCAACTACCGCCCGCGCTACGACGGCCGCGGCAACGAATTCGCCCGCATTCACCAGGCCGACGGCGAAGAGTTCTTTGTGTACGACGTCGAGATCAAGCTGCTGGGTGGCCAGAGCGCCGCCTACAGCATCGTTGCCTTGCAACCTGTGCGCGAGTACCAGCACACCCTTGATGGCCTGCGCGAAAAGCTCTACCTGGGCTTTGGCGCGGCCTTGCTGGCGCTGCTGGTGCTGCTGTGGGCCGGTTTGACCTGGGGCTTGCGGTCGTTGCGCCGGCTCAGCCGCGAGCTGGACGATGTGGAGTCGGGAGTGCGGGATGGCCTGAGCGGCGAACACCCACGGGAGCTGCTGCGCCTGACCGGCTCGCTGAACCGCCTGTTGCGCAGCGAGCGCGAGCAGCGTCAGCGCTACCGTGATTCGCTCGATGACCTGGCGCACAGCCTGAAGACGCCGCTGGCGGTGTTGCAAGGGGTGGGCGAAAGCCTGCAGCAGCGTAGCGGCGAGCGCGAGCAGGCGCGCGTGCTGCAGAGCCAGATCGAGCGCATGAGCCAGCAGATCGACTACCAGTTGCAACGCGCCAGCCTGCGCAAGAGCGGCCTGGTACGTCACAGCGTGTTGCTGCGGCCGTTGCTCGAAAGCCTGTGCAGCACCTTGGCCAAGGTGTACCGGGACAAGCGGGTGGACGTGACCCTGCAACTGCCCGATGCGGCGCAGGTGCCGATGGAGCAGGGCGCGTTGCTGGAGCTGCTGGGCAACCTGCTGGAGAACGCCTACCGCCTGAGCCTGGGCCAGGTGCGCGTGAGCCTGGAGCAGGCGCCTGGGCGGTTGACCTTGTGCATCGAGGACGACGGGCCGGGGGTGCCGGCGCACCAGCGCGAGCGGATTCTGGAGCGTGGGGAGCGGCTGGACAGTCAGCACCCGGGGCAGGGGATCGGGCTGGCGGTGGTCAAGGATATCGTCGACAGCTATGACGCCGAGCTGAGCCTGGGGGATTCTCCTCTGGGGGGCGCGGCGTTCAGGATCACCTTCAACCTCGAGTGATTTGCTGGCTTGGCCGGCCTCTTCGCGGGTAAACCCGCTCCCACAGGGGTGCACTGCACTCGAGCCCTGTGCGGTTCCTGTGGGAGCGGGTTTACCCGCGAAGAGGCCGGCACAGGCAAACCACAATGGGCGGATTCCCGCCAATGCCCCTGTACAAATCCCGCCACCGGGCGGAAATCCGCCAGCCTTCCTCAGGCAATTCGCCCCGTCGTTGGGCGTTTATCCCTCGCAAATACGGCACTTGCACCCTTCGTGGGCATTTTGGCACCACCCTTGCTATTGATCCTCGCAGAGGCCTGCCCAGGCAGCTCGAACACAACGACAAATCCCTCCGGGTGCAGGAGGGTTAGCGATTCAGGTGCCCCATCGCCCTGGGAAGGGTGAACCGGCACACTTGAGGAAAATTAGCCATGACGATACGTCAGCCGCTGTACAAATCCCTGTATGTCCAGGTGTTGGTCGCCATCACCATCGGTATCCTGCTCGGCCACTACTATCCGGAGACGGGCGTCGCCCTCAAACCCTTGGGAGACGGCTTCGTCAAACTGATCAAGATGGTCATCGCCCCGATCATCTTCTGCACCGTGGTCAGCGGCATCGCCGGCATGCAGAGCATGAAGTCGGTCGGCAAGACCGGCGGCTACGCGCTGCTGTACTTCGAAATCGTCTCCACGGTCGCCCTGATCATCGGCCTCGTCGTTGTCAACGTGGTCAAGCCGGGCGCTGGCATGCACATCGATGTCAGCACCTTGAACGCCAGCAGCGTGGCTGCCTACGCCGCCGCCGGCGCGCAGCAGACCACTGTCGGCTTCCTGCTTAACGTCATCCCGAACACCGTGGTCGGCGCCTTCGCCAACGGCGACATCCTGCAAGTGCTGATGTTCTCCGTGCTGTTCGGCTTCGCCCTGCACCGCCTGGGCAGCTATGGCAAGCCGGTGTTGGACATGATCGACCGCTTCGCCCATGTCATGTTCAACATCATCAACATGATCATGAAACTGGCCCCGGTCGGTGCCTTCGGTGCAATGGCCTTCACCATCGGCCAGTACGGCGTTGGCTCGCTGGTGCAACTGGGCTACCTGATGGCCTGCTTCTACATCACCTGCCTGCTGTTCGTGCTGGTGGTGCTGGGCGGTATCTGCCGCGCCCACGGCTTCAGTGTCCTCAAGCTGATCCGCTACATCCGTGAAGAACTGCTGATCGTGCTGGGCACTTCGTCCTCGGAGTCGGCCCTGCCACGCATGCTGGCCAAGATGGAGCGCCTGGGTGCGAAGAAGTCGGTGGTTGGCCTGGTGATCCCGACCGGTTACTCGTTCAACCTCGATGGCACCTCGATCTACCTGACCATGGCTGCGGTGTTCATCGCCCAGGCCACTGACACCACCATGGACATCACTCACCAGATCACCTTGCTGCTGGTGCTGTTGGTGGCTTCCAAAGGTGCTGCCGGTGTTACCGGTTCGGGCTTCATCGTCCTGGCCGCCACCCTGTCGGCCGTTGGCCACCTGCCGGTTGCCGGCCTGGCGCTGATCCTCGGCATCGACCGCTTCATGTCCGAAGCCCGCGCGCTGACCAACCTGGTTGGCAACGCCGTTGCCACCGTGGTCGTGGCCAAGTGGGTGAAGGAAATGGACAACGACAAGCTGGCATCGGAGCTGGCCTCCGGTGGTGCGCCGCTGGTCGATACCCGTCCGACCGACGACCTGGGCGTGGCTGAAGGCCCGGCTCGCTGATCGCGGGATGGTGAAAAGAAAAAGGCGACCTCAGGGTCGCCTTTTTCATGTCTGTGCGGCGCACGGTTCCTTGTGGGAGCGGCCTTGTGTCGCGAAAGGGGCGCGCAGCGGCCCCGGGATATCAGCCATCCTGCAAGATTGCCGGGGCTGCTGCGCAGCCCTTTCGCGACACAAGGCCGCTCCCACAAGGCCTGCGCACAGCCTTCAGGCCAGCACCACCTCCAGCACCCGGATCACGTCCGGTTGCGGGTAGTGCCAGCGCACCTGCACATCCCAGAACTTCACCCCATACACCCGCTCGGCCGGCGGCACCTGGTAGGCCGGCCGTGGGTCCTGCGCCAGGCATTGCTCGATCAGCTCCACCAGCGGTTCACCCAGGCGCAGTGCATGTTCGCGGGCCTGGGGCAGGGCGTTGTCGCCCCACTGCACGGCGATCGCGGCAGGCGCTTGGCTGGCCATCTGGTTGTTGGCGCCAGCGATGCTATCGGCGTAAGGCACATACGGTTTGATATCCAGCACCGGCGTACCGTCGAGCAGGTCGATACCAGACAGCAGCAGGCGCCCTGGCTCCACGCCTTCCAGGCGCACCACCGACTGGCCGATACCATTGGGCCGGTGGGTGGCGCGGGTGGCGAACACACCCATGCTCTTGTTGCCACCCAGGCGTGGTGGCCGCACCTTCAGGCGGGGTTTGTCTTCCAGTGCCTGGTGGAACAGGAACAGCAGCCAGACATGGCTGACCTGTTCCAGCCCCTCGACCGCATCGCCCTGGTCGAACGGCGGCAGCAGCTCGAGCACGCCGCGTGCGGCGGGCGCCAGTTGCGGCTGGCGCGGGATGGCGAACTTCTCCTTGAAACAGGAGCGGATGATGCCGACCGGGGTAACCGAATGCTGCATGGCCAATCAGCCGCGCACGCGCAGGGTCAGGCCCTTGAGGAAGTTGCGCAGCAACTGGTCGCCGCACGGGCGGTAGTTGTCATGGCCGGCCTTGCGGAACAGTGCGCTGAGTTCGGGCTTGCTGACCGGGAAGTTGACCGACTTGAGGATCGCATGCAGGTCGTCTTCCTTGAGCTCGAAGGCCACCCGCAGCTTCTTGAGGATGAGGTTGTTGGTCACCGGCAGCTCGATCGGCTGCGGCGGGCGGCTGTCATCCTTGCCGCGGCGGTGGATCACCAGGCCGTCGAGAAAGTGCGCCATGACCCGTTCCGGGCAGCGCACGAAGCCTTCCTCGTCTTCCTTCTTCAGGTAGGTGGCCAGCACCAGGGGATGCACGTCGAGGCCGGATAGCCCGATGATTTCGGCCATCTTGGCGTCATTCACCTTGAGCATGTAGCGCAGGCTGCGCAGGACGTCGTTGTGGTTCATTGTTGCAGAATCCTGTTCAGGTGCCGCACCTGTGGCGCGGCGTATTGCTTAGAAACGTTCGGTAGTGGCCAGGTAGCGCCACTGGCCCAGGGGCAACTTGCCCATCGATACGCCACCCAGGCGAATGCGGCGCATGCCTACCAGCTCCAGGCGCAGGTAGGCGCACAGCTCGGCGATCTGCCCTGGCTGCGGGTTTTTCAGGGCCATGCGCAGGTGGGTTTCGTTCTGCCAGCTGGCCTTGGCTTTAGGCAGCTCGCGGTCATTGCGGGTGGCACCGCGCGCCAGGCGTTCCAGCGCCTGGGGCGTGGTCTCGCCGCGCACTTCAACGATGAATTCCTGTTCCAGGCGGCGCAGGTCGGCGTCGATCTTGCGGGTTACCCGCCAGTCCTGGGTGAATACCTGCAGGCCGCTGGCACCGCGCTCCAGCGGCGCCACGCAGGCCTGCCGGGCAAAATGCCCGTGCAGTGCGCGCACGCCTTCGCGGTGGGCTTCGCTGAGGTTGCTCATGTTCATGCTGGCGCGGGCGGTCTCGCTGTCCACGCTGGCCGGCTGGTTCAGCAGCAGGGTTACCGGTTCCAGCGTTTCGGCACGGGCACCCGGCAGCAGTTCGACGCGCTGCTGCTCGACCTTGAACTGCGGTTGCTCGACCACCACGCCATCGACCGTGACCCAGCCGCCCTCGATATACAGCTCGGCCTCGCGGCGGGAGCAGCCAAGCTGCTCGATAAGGCGTTTGGACAGGCGGACGGGTTCGGACATGACGGCAATTCGCAAAGGCAGGGAAAGACCTGCATTGTACCTGCCCGCGCGGCAGAGGGGCTGGGAATCTGTGTCATTTACGCCGTTTTGCGCAGGCGCATGTGCAGCAGCGGGTAGGGTTGCCCCAGGCCGTCGGTTTCCGAACGGCCGATCACCTCGAAGCCCTCATGCAGGTAGAAGCCCAAGGCTTGCGGGTTCTGTTCATTGACGTCCAGGCGCTCGGCATTCAGTTCGTCGATCGCATAGTGCAGCAGGCGCTTGCCAACCCCTTTGCCACGGTACTCCGGTGCGACGAACAGCATGTCCACGCGCCCGTTGGCGACCCCGGCGAAGCCGCAGATGCGCTGGCGGTCCTTGCAGCAGATCAGCATCACTGCATCGAGGTAGCGACGCAGCACCTGGTCGCGCAGCAAGACGATGTAGCAATCCGGCAGGAAGTCGTGGGTGGCGCGTACAGAGTCCTCCCACACCTGTACCAGTTCGCCGTAGTCACTCAAGCGCGGGGTTTGCAGCGTCAGTACCGAATGCATGCCGGTGTTCCTCCATGACGATAAGGCAAACATAGCAGGCCAACCACCGGTCGGCTTCTCCGTGCGCTGCTTGAATCTCGGGGTTTGGCGGTCTATTAATTTTCTGTGGGAAAAATTCCCACATAATGAAAAGCAAGAACCTGACACAGGATTCCCGGCTTGATTTGGCGTTTCTCACGGCGACGACCTGGAGACGAAATATGCAAATCCATGTGCTGTTCAAAAAAGCGATATTGGCGGCTGCCGTTGCTGGCGTGCTGTCGACTTCCATCGTTCTGGTCCCTGACTCGATTTCCAATGGCTCCAGCGCCTACGCCAAGGATGGTGGTGGTGGAGGCGGTCACGGAGGTGGCGGCGGTGGCCATGGTGGGGGTGGTGGTGGCCATGGCGGCGGCGGTGGTCACGGTGGCGGCGGTGGAGGCCATGGTGGTGGCGGCGGTGGCCACGGTGGTGGCGGTGGAGGCCATGGCGGTGGCGGTGGCGGTGGTGGCCACGGTGGTGGCGGTGGTGGTCACGGCGGTGGTGGTGGCGGCCATGGCGGTGAGGGCGGCGGCCACGGCGCTGGTGGGGATGGAGATGGCCATGCCGGCAACAGTGGGCGCGGCCATGACGGCTCCTCGAACTCTGGGCGCAGCGGCAACCACGCTGAAGCGGGTGACGATCATGGCAATCACGTTGGCGGTGAGCCTGGGGACGATCACGGCAATCACGTTGGCGGTGAGCCCGGTGACGATCATGGCAATCACGTTGGCGGTGAGCCCGGGGACGATCATGGCAATCATGTTGGCGGTGAGCCTGGCGATGACCACGGCAATCACGTTGGTGGTGAACCTGGTGATGATCGTGGCGACCATCTGGGTGGCGAACCGGGTGATGACAACAGCAGGAGCTGACTGGCTCTGAACGGTCTCATGCAGCGCCCACGGGGCGGGCCTGTATGAGGCCAGGTTCGGATACACGGCAGCCCCACTCAACGCGAATGCAATGAGCGCCGACGACTATCCCTCATCTCGTCAGGGATATGGTCACAGTTGGTGTGGGATCTTTTCCCGCGTCGTATACTGGGTTCATCTGTCAAGGAATGCGCTCAATGCAATCGCCTACCATCCCCCCTTCGATGTTAAGCGCACTGCGGCGTGTCATGCGTCCTCTGGTGCGCCTGATGCTGCGCAAAGGGGTCACCTACACGATGTTCGCCGACCTGCTCAAGGAAGTGTTCGTCGATGTAGCGCATCGCGAGTTTCGCCTGGACGGTACAGTGCCGACCGACAGCCGCATCAGCCTGCTCACGGGCGTGCATCGCAAGGATGTCCGGCGTTTGCGTAGCGAGGGGGGGGCGTCGCTCGCCGCGCTGCCGGAAAACATTACATTAGGTGCACAGTTGGTCAATATGTGGACCACTGGCAAGCCGTTCTGCTCGGAGCCTGGCCAGGCGCTGCCGTTGCCGCGTCTGGCGAGCGTTGGCGGCGATCGTTCCTTCGATGCGCTGGTGGCGAAGATCAGCACCGACATCCGCGGGCGGGTGGTGCTGGATGAGTGGTTGCGCCTGGGTATCGTCCGGCTCGACGACCAGGACTGTGTCCACCTGGAAGCCCAGGCATTCGTGCCGCAGAAGGGCTTCGACGAAAAGGCCGCGTACTTTGGGCACAACCTGCATGACCATGCCTGCGCAGCAGTGCACAACCTGAGTGGGGACGGCCAGCCGTTCTTTGAACGCAGTGTGCACTACGACGCCTTGAGCTCGGCCAGCGTCGACCATTTGCGTGCAGCGGTGGACAAGGACGGTATGCAGATGCTGCTTGCCTTCAGCCGGCTTGCATCAGACCTGGAAGATGCCGATGTGCCCAGCGCCGAGCAACGTCACCGTATCACGGTAGGGCTTTATTTCTACACTGAAACTACCGACCCCGATTTGTCGAAGACACCCGACCCATGACTTCCCTCGCGCGCTGCCTCAGTGTGGTCACACTGGTCCTGGGTTTCGGGCTGAACCTGGTGGCGCCTGCCGAGGTGGCCGCAGCACCGGTATGTGTCAGCCGTGACGAAGTGGGTATGGCGGGGGCGGCGGGCTTGCAGTTTCCCGGCGGTATTGGTGGTACCGGGGCCAGGACGGGCGGTGTCGGTGGTACCGGTGTACGCAGCGAAAACGGCGGAGTGGGTGGCACCGGTGCGCCGCTGCCGCAGCGTCCCGGCGGCACGGGTGGGACCGGTGCGGTGGCCGACGGTGTGGACGGCACCTTCATCGATCACGGCGGGGCAGGCGGTACCGGCGCACCGATCCTGCGCCCGGGCGGTACCGGTGGCACGGGCATCGTCGGCACCATCACCGGGTTCGCCTCGATTTGCGTCAATGGCCTGGAAGTGCACTTTGGCAAGGACGTACCGGTGAGTGAAAACGGTGCGCCTGCCAGTAGCGCTCACCTGGCAATCGGCCAGGTTGTCGCGGTTGAGGCATTTGCCGGCAAACGCGGCCTGCAAGCAGGGCGCATCTCGATCCTCAACGTTTACGAAGGGCCGCTGACGGCACTGCCCAATGCATCGGCCCCCCTGCGGGTCATGGGCCAACCCGTGCGGCTTGCTGCAGGGGCGCGGGTGGCTGAAGGGTTGCGCCCGGGCGAGCCGGTCAGGGTCAGTGGCCTGCGCGATGCCAAGGGTGAAGTGGTAGCCAGCCGTATCGAGCGGGCGCCGGGGCTCAGGGAGGCCAGTGCCATCGGTGCGGTAGACCGTGCTGGCAGCCTCCAGGGGCTGAAGCTGGGAACCCGTGTGGCACCTGCGAGGGAAGTGCTGGTACGTGGGCAGTGGACCGGACGCCAGCTGGAAGTGGCGCAAACCCGCCCAGACCCGAGCCTGCCTTTTGCTGGCCGTGTGCAGACGGCGGTGATCGAGGGGCTGGTACAGCGCAGCCACGCTCAACAACTGGTGGTGGCAGGCATCAAGGTGACGCTGGGGCAGGGTACCGTGATCGTCGGCAAGCAGCCCGCGGCATTGGCGCTCGATCAACGTGTGCGGGTGAGCGGGGTGTTCAATGGCAAGCACGAGCTGCGGGCAACCCGCGTGGAGTTCGATGACGGCCGTGCCGACAACCCGGACAGAGGGCATTCGGGGCGTGGCAGCGGGCACGGCACCCGTGACGCTGAAGGTTCCAGCAATAGCGGGCATGGCGGACGCGATGCGACCAGTGATCGCATTGAAAGCAGTGATGACCACAGCGGGCACGGCGGTGTTGACGATTCCAGTGGTCGGGACGGTACTGAACGCGTGGACAAGTCCGGAAAGTCGGAACATGTCGACACCATGGAGCGACCCGAGAGCAGCAATAGCGGAAGCTCTGACCGGGTAGAGAAGGTCGAGCTCGAAAAGGTGGAAAAAATTGAAAAAGCAGAGAAGGTTGAAAAGGTAGAGAAGGTAGAAAAAGTAGAGAAGATCGAGAAAGCCGAGAAGATCGAAAAGCCTGAGAAAGTCGAGAAGGTCGAGAAGATCGAAAAGCCTGAGAAAGTCGAGAAGGTCGAGAAGGTCGAGAAGGTCGAGAAGGTCGAGAAGGTCGAGAAAGTAGAGAAGGTCGAAAAGGTCGAAAGACCCGAGACAGTAGAGAAAGCCGAAAAAGTGGAGCATCCAGAGCGATCCGGGCATTAGGCAACTAGGCTGGGTAAGTGCGATCACCCTTCCCGTCCGGGATACCGAGGTGCAGATGAGACCCACGCTCCCTCTTTTCGCCTGCTTGCTGTCATGCGCCAGCGCGTCGGTCCTGGGCGATACCTTCAGCGCCGCCATAGGCATGGACTATTCAAGTGGCGACTATGGCACGGGTACAACCTCGGAAATCTGGTACGTCCCCGTGGTCGGTAAGTATGAAACCGGCCCAATGACCTACAAGGTCACTGTGCCCTGGCTGCGCATCACCAACCCTGAAGTGGGCCCGAATGGTGACCCCTTGCCCGGTGGCTGCCGGGATGTGGAAAGCGGGCTGGGAGACACGGTTGCCAGCGCCGGTTACGCCCTGCTCGACGGCAGTGACGGTGGCCTGATGCTGGACCTGATCGGCAAGGTCAAATTCCCCACTGCCGATGAAGACCAGTGCCTGGGCACCGGTGAATACGACTACACCGGCCAGGTCGATATCGCCAAGGCCTTTGGCCCGGTGACCGGTTTCGCGACCTTGGGCTGGAAGAAGTTCGGCGACCCGCCCGACAGTGATTTCGACGACCCGATATTTGCCAGTCTCGGCTTCGCCATGCCCGTGGCTGCAGGCACTTCGGCGGGTGCCTCCTACGACTGGCGGCAGAAAGTCGTCTCGACGGGCGCGCAGATCAAGGAACTTACCCTGTTCCTGACACACAAGCTCAACCAGCAGTGGAAAGTGCAACTCTATGCAGTCAAAGGCTTCTCGGATGCCAGCCCGGATGCAGAGGGCGGCCTGATGCTTTTTCACGCGTTCTGACGAAAAAGCCCCTGGCCCGGGAGTTCCTTGTGGGGAATGGCGGGGCAGGGGCTTTTCAGTTTGCTGCTGCGTTAGATGGGTTCAGCCCACATGTCGTATTCGTCGGCATCCACCACGCGGCAACGTACCTTGTCACCCGGCTTGAAGCCGTGGTCGCCATCGATGAACACGCTGCCGTCGATTTCCGGGGCATCGAAGAAGCTGCGGCCAACCGAACCTTGCTCTTCCACTTCATCGATCAGCACGTCGATTTCCTTGCCGATGCGCAGTTGCAGGCGGGCGGCGCTGATGGCCTGCTGGTGGGCCATGAAGCGGTCCCAGCGGTCCTGCTTGACGTCGTCCGGCACTTCTTCCAGGCCCAGGTCGTTGGCCGGGGCGCCTTCTACCGGCGAGTACTGGAAGCAGCCCACGCGGTCCAGCTGGGCTTCGGTCAACCAGTCCAGCAGGTACTGGAAGTCTTCCTCGGTCTCGCCCGGGAAGCCGACGATGAAGGTGGAGCGAATCACCAGCTCCGGGCACTGCTCGCGCCAGTTCTTGATACGTGCCAGGGTGCGGTCTTCGAAGGCCGGGCGCTTCATGGCCTTGAGCACTTTCGGGCTGGCGTGCTGGAACGGGATATCCAGGTACGGCAGGATCTTGCCGGCGGCCATCAGCGGGATCACGTCGTCGACGTTCGGGTACGGGTACACGTAGTGCAGACGTACCCAGGCACCCAGGCTGCTCAGGGCTTCGCACAGCTCGAGCATGCGGGTCTTGACCGGGCGGCCGTTCCAGAAGTCGGTCTTGTACTTGACGTCGACGCCGTAGGCGCTGGTGTCCTGGGAAATCACCAGGATCTCCTTGACCCCGGCCTTGACCAGGCGCTCGGCCTCGCTCAGCACTTCGCCGACCGGGCGGCTGACCAGTTTGCCGCGCATCGACGGGATGATGCAGAAACTGCAGCTGTGGTTGCAGCCTTCGGAAATCTTCAGGTACGCATAATGGCGCGGGGTCAGCTTGACGCCCTGCGGCGGCACCAGGTCGATCAGCGGGTTGTGGTCCTGGCGTGGTGGCACCACTTCGTGCACGGCGTTGACCACCTGCTCGTACTGCTGCGGGCCGGTGACCGACAGCACGCTCGGGTGTACGTCGCGGATGCTGCCTTCCTCGACACCCATGCAGCCGGTGACGATGACCTTGCCGTTTTCCTTGATCGCTTCGCCGATCACTTCCAACGACTCGGCCTTGGCGCTGTCGATGAAGCCGCAGGTGTTGACCACCACTACGTCGGCGTCCTCGTAGGTGGGCACGACTTCATAGCCTTCCATGCGCAACTGGGTCAGGATGCGCTCGGAATCGACCAGGGCTTTTGGGCAACCCAGGCTTACGAAACCTACCTTGGGGGTGGCGGGCGTGGTGGACATGACTAACCTCGGTATTGAATGCAGGTCGCCCGGCCGGAATCGGGGGCGATCTTGACGGGCGCTTTTGGCGCCTCTGATCAAAAAGTGCGCAATTCTAGCGAGCGCAGGGTCGCTTGACCAGCAGAAATGCGACGAACGCTGCGCTATGCTTCGCGCCATTGCGCCGGGAGTATCAGTATCACCTGGCGCATCGGGAATTCTACTGGCCTTGCAAGGCCGTCTGCGGGAGTGGTCGATGGTTCAGGCAAGCAGTCACGCCGAGGGCGGGCACGAGGGGAAGCAGGGTGCGACGCGGTCGTTGAGCCTGCTCGTGGCGGCGGTCGGGGTGGTTTATGGCGATATCGGCACCAGCCCGTTGTATACCCTCAAGGAGGTCTTCAGCGGCGGGTACGGAGTGCCGGTCAACCATGACGGCGTGCTGGGGATCCTGTCGCTGATCCTGTGGTCGCTGCTATGGGTAGTGTCGTTCAAGTACGTGATGTTCATCCTGCGCGCCGACAACCAGGGCGAGGGCGGCACCATGGCGCTGACCGCGCTGGCGCGGCGGGCCACGTCGGCCTACCCGAGGTTGCGTACGTTGATGGTGGTGTGCGGGTTGATCGGCGCTTCGCTGTTCTATGGCGACAGCATGATCACGCCGGCGGTGTCGGTGCTGTCGGCGGTGGAAGGCATGGGCCTGGCGTTTGATGGTATCGATCACTGGGTTGTACCGATTTCGCTGGTGATCCTGGTGGCGCTGTTCCTGGTGCAGAAGCACGGCACCGAGAAGATCGGCAAGCTGTTCGGCCCGATCATGGTCACCTGGTTCCTGGCGCTGGGCTCGCTGGGCGTGTACGGCATATCGCAGAGCCCGGAAGTGCTCAAGGCTTTCAACCCGGCCTGGGCGGTCAACTTCTTCGTGGTTCACCCCGGCATGGGCGTTGCCATTCTAGGCGCGGTGGTCCTGGCGCTGACCGGTGCCGAGGCGCTGTACGCCGACATGGGCCACTTTGGCCGCAAGCCGATCGCTCGGGCCTGGTTTGCCCTGGTGCTGCCGGCGCTGGTGCTCAACTACTTTGGCCAAGGCGCGTTGCTGCTGCAGGAGCCGGATGCAGCACGTAACCCGTTCTACCTGCTGGCGCCGGGCTGGGCACTGCTGCCGATGGTCGGCCTGGCTACCATGGCCACGGTGATCGCTTCGCAGGCGGTAATCTCGGGGGCGTTCTCCCTGACCCGCCAGGCCATCCAGCTGGGCTACATCCCACGCATGCAGATCCAGCACACTTCCAGCGATGAACAAGGGCAGATCTATATCGGTGCGATCAACTGGACACTGATGGTCGGCGTGGTACTGCTGGTGCTCGGTTTCGAGTCATCCGGTGCCCTGGCGGCGGCATACGGCGTGGCTGTGACTGGTACCATGCTGATGACCACCATCCTGGTTGCGGCGGTGATGCTGCTGCTATGGAAGTGGCCGCCGGTGCTGGCGGTGCCGATCCTGATGGGTTTCCTGTTGGTGGATGGGCTGTTCTTTGCCGCCAACGTGCCGAAGATCATCCAGGGCGGGGCCTTCCCGGTCCTGGCCGGCGCTGTGCTGTTCCTGTTGATGAGCACCTGGAAGCGCGGCAAGCAGATCCTGATGGAGCGCATCGACGAAGGCGCGCTGCCGCTGCAGCTGTTCATCAGCAGTATCCGCATTCAGCCTCCGCACCGGGTCGAAGGCACGGCGGTGTTCCTCACGGCACGCTCCGATGCGGTGCCCCATGCGCTGTTGCACAACATGCTGCATAACCAGGTGCTGCACAGCCAGGTGGTGCTGTTGACGGTGGTCAGCGAGGACCGGCCACGCGTGCCGGAACAGGAGCGCTTTGAAGTGGAGGCTTATGGCGATGGGTTCTTCCGCGTGTTGCTGCACTTCGGCTTCATGGACGAACCGGACGTGCCGGCGGCGTTGAAGCTGTGCCACCTGGAAGACCTGGACTTCAGCCCGATGCGCACCACCTTCTTCCTCAGCCGCGAGACCGTGATCGCCTCACGGCTGGAGGGGATGTCGCGCTGGCGGGGCAACCTGTTCGCGTTCCTGCTGAAGAATGCCAACGGCAACTTGCGCTTCTTCAACCTGCCGCTGAACCGGGTGATCGAGCTGGGGACCCAGGTCGAGATCTGAAGGGCAACACAGATTTCAAGGCAGTACCCGCTCCCACAGGGAGCGCATAGCTTTCAAAGCTTGCGCTGTACCTGTGGGAGCGGGTTTACCCGCGAATGGGCCGCAAGCCTTATCAGTTCTGCTCAGCCACACTCGACTTGCCCTGGCGCGTCTCGATCTCACCGATCAGGCGCTTGGCCAGTGCCGGGTAGTTTTCGTCAAAGTGATGCCCCCCTGGCAGCTTCAGGCGTTCACCCACCGCAGTCTTGTCGGTGCAACCGCTCTCGTCGGTTTCTTCCACGCCATACACACACACCACCTTGGACGCCGGCAGTTTGGCCATTTCCGGCCCGGTTGGCGCTTCCTGGCCTTCCTTGCCCAGCCAGCCCTCGACTTCGATCTCGAAGCTGCCGCTGCGGGCAAATGCCAGCAGCATCACCGCGTCGATACGCTGCTGGTCCTCGGCCGGCAGGCGGTTGTAGATCGCCGGCAGGACGTCGGCACCGAACGAATAGCCGGTCAGCACGAAGCGCTTGGTGCCCCACTTCTGTCTGTAGTGCTGCATCAGCTCGGACAGGTCGGCGGCGCTTTGTTCCGGGGTCTTGTGTTGCCAGTAGTAGCGCAGCGTGTCGATGCCGACCACCGGGTAACCAAGCTTGGCCATTTCCCCGGCCACGTCGCGGTCCAGGTCTCGCCAGCCGCCATCACCGGAAAGGAACAGGGTGACCGTGTCGGTGGTCTGCCCGGCTGGCACCTCGACTACCGGAATGGCCAGGGCATTGCCGTCGTGGCCGACCAGGGCCTGGGTCAGTTGGGCCTTGAGCACTTGTGGCAGGTGGATGTCGTAGTCACTGATGCTGGTTTCGGCATTGGCCTGGTCGCGCACGAAGGCGGCGCTGGCGTCATCCGGGTTGTCGTTCCAGGCGACGTTCCAGTGGCCGTGGGCGGCCGACTTCGGCAGCGCTGTCTGGCAGCCCGGCTGTTCCAGGCTGAAGCCCACGGAAATCGCCCGCGCCTTGTCGTTGTTCTGGCTGGCCAGCCAGCGCCAGGCCTGGGCGGCGCCAGGGCCGATACCGGCAACCAGGGTCGGCTTCTCCGGTAACTGGCCCAAGGCCTGGTCCAGGGCCTGTTGTTGTTTGCTGCAGTCATTGGGCGGCAGGATCACCTGCACCACTTGCGCTTCGCCAGCCTGAGCCAGGTCCAGCAGCTGCCTGTCGGTCAGCGCCTGGTCCTGGGGTACGCCGATGGCCACCCGGGCCTTGGGGTGCACGGCTGGGGTCACACGGGTAATGTGGGTGTCATTGATGCTCAGTTGTTCCAGGCGTGCCTCGGGAGCCGGGCGCGTCCATAGCCAGAACGCCAGCGCGCCTCCCAGGGCGGCCAACAGCAGGGGAACCAGCAGGTACAGCCAAAAGCGTCGGATCATCAACGTTTCACCAATCCAGTCAGGCCGCCTGCGATCAGGGCGGCGGTGTCAGCCAGTGCCACCAGCGGGTCGAGCCCGGCCGGCACGGCCATGTAACGGGGTTCCCAGTCCGGTTGGAACTTGTCCTTGAAGCGTCGAAGCCCCTGGAAGTTGTACAACTGCTCGCCACGGCGGAACACCATCGAGCCCAGGCGCTGGGTCAAGGGCGCGCCACGCCGCGGCTGCAGACCGGAAAGCGGCACCATGCCCAGGCTGAAGCGGGCGTAGTCATGGCTTTTGTAGTGCAAGATCAGGCCGATCATCATGAATTCCATGGTCAGCTTCGGGGCCTCGGGGTGCGCACGCATCAGGTCAAGGCTGGCCAGTTCCTTGCCATGGGTTTCCAGCAGGTTGGCGAAAGCCACCGGGCGGCCCTGGAAGCGGATCAGGGCAATGCGAAAATGCTGCAGGTATTCAGGGCTGAAGCGCCCCAGCGAGAAGCCTTTCTCGCGCACGTTCTTGCCGCCAAGCCAGGCGTCGGAAATTTCCTTCAGCTCTGCCAGCGGGGCATGACCGGGTTCGTGGATTTCCAGGCTCAGGCCGTCACGGCCGCCACGGTTCCAGGTGTAGCGCAGGTCCTTCATTTCCTTGCCCTTGGCTTCGAGATCGAAACGGCGCAAGTCGACCCGGGCTTCTTCACCCAGCTTCAGCGCGGTCAGGCCGATGTCCATGTAGAACGGCAGGTTCTCCGCGCGCACCTGATAGAACACCGGGCGGGCATGGTGCAGGTCGCACAGGTCGCGGAACTGCCAGATCATCTCGGCGCGCTCCTGGGCCGGGCCGATCGGGTCGTACAGGGCCACCAAGCTGCGACCGCGACGGGCGTACATGAGGAAGGCGTTGTTGCCAGGGTGGAACAGCAGCGCCTTGTCACCGGTCAGCGCCAGGCCGCCATCTGGCTGGTCGGATGCCAGCAGAATGCGGTTGGCACGCAGCAGCTCTTCTTCGTCTGGCAAGTGGATCACCGGCGGTGCGGTACGCAGCAGCCAGGTCAGGGCCACGGCCGCCAGCAGCAAGGCGCTGCCCATGGCGGCGCGCAGGCCACGCGGGGCATCGGCATCGAGGGTGAACTGCCACCACAACTGATGGCTGTAGGGAACATCCTGATAGGCGAACAGCAACAACCAAACCGATGCGCCGACCACACAGGCGCTGGCTACCAGAAACACCGGCGAGAATGGCAATTCGAGCAGGCGGCTGGGGCGGTAGAAGGAACGGCGGAACAGGGCGAGCAGGGCGGCAGTCAGGGTCAGCAAGCAGGCCTCTTCCCAATCGAAGCCCTTGAGCAGCGACAGCAGGGCACCGACCAACAACAGCACGGTGGTCAGTAGCCAGGCGGCGGACAGGCGTCGGCGCAGGCCTTGTGCCAGCAGCAGGCACAGTACGCCGATCAGGCTGGCGCCAAAATGCGAAGCATCGATCAGGCGGTGCGGAACCAGGAAACCCATGTGCTCCAGGCGGGTGTCGATTTCGGGCGTGGCACCGGAGAACAGCAGCACCACCCCGGACAGGAATACCAGGATCGAAAGGATCGGTGCAGCCAGCCCGGAAGCGGCCTTGATAGCCTGTTGCGCGAACAGCAGGCGCCGGGCCTCGTTGGCCAGCAGCAGCGCGCAGGCCAGCAGCAGCGGCAGCACCACGTAGATCAGCCGATACAGCAGCAGTGCCGCTGCCAGCGGCGCCGCGCCAAGTTGGTCGGCAAAAGCCGCCAGTAGTATGGCTTCGAATACCCCGACGCCGCCCGGTACGTGGCTGAGCACACCTGCGGCCAAGGCCAGCAGGTACACCAGGATAAAGGCACCGAATGGCGGTGCTTCGGGCAATAGCAGGTACAGCACGGTGGCGGCAGCGGCGACATCCAGTGCGGTGATCAGCAATTGCAGGGCCGCCAGGCGTGCGCCGGGCAGGCGCAGCGTGCGGCGGCCCAGTTGTACCAGCAGGTTGTTGGCCAATGGTTGTTCAGCCAGACGCCGGCGGTATAGACCGAAAACCAGCACGCTGCACACCAGCAGCACGGCTGTGGCGATACCTGCCAGCAAGCCAGGCGCCAAACCCAGTGCGGCCGAGGCCGCCGGCAGGTCGCTCAAGGTCGCCAAGGCGGCCAGAGGCGGTAGCGCGCAGCCCAGTGACAGGCTGGCAAAAACGGTCATCCGTGCAACTTCACCTGCGCCAACCCCTTGGCGTGCATACAGGCGATAGCGCACCGAACCGCCCGAAAGCATCGACAGGCCGATGGCGTTACCTATGGCAAAGGCGCTGAAGCCGCCCAGCACCAGGCTGCTCGCGGGCAGTTTCACGCCGGCATAGCGGCTGGCCGACCACTCGTAACCGAGCAGGATCACGAAACCGAGCACGGTTGCCAGCAAGGCGCCAAGTAAAGACTGGGTCGGCACGCTGAGCATGGCATCGTGCAAGGCATAGATGTCCAACTCGCTCAACAGGTGGCGACAGGCGACCAAGGCCATGGTGAACAACACCAGGGTCACTACTAGGCCGATGGGCTGGCGGTAACGGCTCATGCGTTCCAGCAAGGGCAGACGTTGTACGGCGCCAGGCAGCTTTGTGGCAAGCGGCACCGGGGATTCGGGATTGTGGGAAGTCATGGATTTCCCCGGGCGTGCAGCGCGAGGTGAGGGAAAGGTATGGCCAAGTGAAAGTCCCTTAGAAAAACGTATCCAATGTTACTCCGGCCTCGAGCGTTTTCAGCGGTCTGGCAGGGTTAAAGATAGTTCATCCTGGGCACGACCTCTCAAGCCTGCGGGTTGGCTGTAGGACGGGAAAATTTGGGGGGCGAAAAGCAGGAGGGGAGAAGCAACAAACCCCGCGCTGCTGTTACACAGGCGGGGTTTGTTCTGACGAATATGGTTGCGGGAGCCGGATTTGAACCGACGACCTTCGGGTTATGAGCCCGACGAGCTACCAGGCTGCTCCATCCCGCGTCAGTGGTGCGCATTCTACAGTTTCCAGAAAGGGTGTCAAGCGCTAGTCGTTGATTTTTTTGAAATTTCTATCAGCGCATTATTTGACGCAAAAGAAAAAGGCCACTGTGTTAACAGTGGCCTTTTCTCGAATCTGGTTGCGGGAGCCGGATTTGAACCGACGACCTTCGGGTTATGAGCCCGACGAGCTACCAGGCTGCTCCATCCCGCGCCTGTGAGATCGAATTCTACGGATTTACCCGCGGGTGTCAAGCTTTTTTCTGAAAAAACCTTTCTTGTTCAAACTCTTAGCATCTGTATATGGCTCGCAGCTCAGGCGCGACGGGGCTTTCAGGCCGATTATCGAGCAATGTCGCGCACAGGCTGCATACCCCAGGGCGCATGCGATACTATCTGTATGAATTTACAGTGCTGACGGTCATCCATGTCCTTGCGCAAGATCATCCACGTCGACTGCGATTGCTTCTATGCCGCGATCGAAATGCGTGACGACCCGCGCCTGGCCGGGCGGCCCATGGCGGTGGGGGGCTCGGCCGACCGCCGTGGGGTGATCGCCACCTGCAACTATGAAGCGCGTGCCTACGGCGTGCGTTCGGCCATGTCGTCGCGGCACGCGCTGAAGCTGTGCCCGGACCTGCTGATCGTCAAGCCGCGCTTCGAGGCCTACCGTGAAGCCTCGCGGGAAATCCACACGATCTTCCGTGACTACACCGAACTGATCGAGCCGCTGTCGCTGGACGAGGCCTACCTGGATGTAAGTGATAGCCAGTGGTACTCGGGCAGCGCCACGCGCATTGCCGAGGATATCCGCCGTCGTGTCGCCCGCACCCTGCATATCACTGTCTCGGCCGGTGTGGCGCCAAACAAGTTCCTGGCCAAGATCGCCAGTGACTGGCGCAAGCCCAATGGCCTGTTCGTGATTACCCCGGGCGAAGTGGAGGCATTCGTCGCCGCCCTGCCGGTGGCCAGGTTGCACGGGGTGGGCAAGGTAACGGCAGACAAGCTGGCGCGGTTGGGTATCGAAACCTGCCTGGAGCTGCGCGAATGGTCGCGTCTGGCGCTGGTGCGCGAGTTCGGCAGCTTTGGCGAGCGTTTGTGGGGGCTGGCACGGGGTGTCGATGAGCGTGCCGTGCACAATGACAGTCGCCGGCAGTCGGTCAGCGTGGAAAACACCTACGACACCGACCTGCCGGACCTGGCCAGTTGCCTGGCACGGCTGCCCGAACTTCTGGAGAGCCTGAACGAGCGTATCGCCCGCATGGACAGCAGTTACCGGCCGGAAAAACCCTTCGTCAAGGTCAAGTTCCATGACTTCAGCCAGACCACCATGGAGCAGGCGGGCGCAGGCAGGGACCTGGAGAGTTATCGCCAATTGCTGGGGCAGGCGTTTGCCCGTGGTGGCAAGCCGGTGCGCTTGCTGGGGGTAGGCGTGAGGTTGCGCGACTTGCGCGGGGCGCATGAGCAGTTGGAGCTGTTCCCGCCGAAATGAAGGGGCTGCATGGCAGCCCCAACGTGTTACTGCGCGCCCGGGTCGGCCACCAACCGGCCAGTGGCCTTGGTCAGCGACTGCAGAAACTCCTGCTGCAACTCCGGATCGTTGCGGGTCAGTTCGATCAGGCTCTGTTCCATTTCACTGGCTTCTTCTTCCAGGCCGAGTTCGGACAAGCGCTTGACCCGGTGAACCCATTGGCCGACATCGTCATCTTCGAGGTCATCGAAGATCAGTTCATGGGCCTCGAGCAGTTTGTTGCGCAGGGTGGCGCTGACGAGCAGGCTGGCATCGCCACGTACCGCGTTGTCCTCGTCCAGCACCTGCAGGTGCAGGGTACCGATGTGGTTGAGGTTCTGCTCGGAGAACGGGCTGTCGAGCAGGTTCAGGCGCAGCACGCCGTTCCTGTCGGTGGTCAGCTCGTGGGTCATCTTGCCGGCCTTGACCTCGACCAGGCGTTCGCTCCAGGGCACGCTGGTAGATTCCTCGCGCTTGCCTTTCTGCACTTCGCTGATCCCGGCCAGGTTCTGCTGGGCACGGCCGTTGGACGGCACGTTCATGAACGGGTTGAGCCCGTCCACGCCGTAGCTGAGCCAGTCGTGGGTGATGCTTTCCGGGAGGTTGCCCAGGGCGAAGACATTGACCACGTTGGCACCCACGCCTGCCACCACGGCCACCGCACCCAGCGGGATCTCGTAGATCTCCCGCCAGGGCTGGTAAGGCGTATAGCGGTCATAGCTGCGGGTGACTTCGAATTCGGTGACTTCGAAGCGCTTCTGCTCATGCACGCGCACACGTCGTTGCGGAAGCTCCATCACCTTCGGCTCGCCGACATCGATCTGCAGGGTGTGCTCGAGCAGTTTGCGCTCGACGCGCTCCTCGTGGTCGCTGCGCTGGGACATCTGGTTGGCGCAGCCGCTGACGAGCAGGGCGCCGCACAGTGCGGCGCCCCCCAGGGGAAAGGTACTTCGCTTGAACATGATCACTCGTGCATTGGTTATCAGCGGCGAACGCGGGCCTGCAAGAAGGTCAGCACTTCATCGAGCGGCAACGACTGGGCGTCCTGCTCGGTGCGGTGCTTGTACTCCAGGTTGCCTTCGGCCAGGCCGCGATCGCTGACGACGATGCGGTGCGGGATGCCGATCAGCTCCATGTCGGCAAACTTGATGCCTGGGCTGGTCTTCTTGTCACGGTCGTCCAGCAGCACTTCGTAGCCGGCAGCGGTCAGCTCGGCATACAGCTTGTCGGTCGCCTCGCGAACCACCTCGGTTTCGTAGCGCAGCGGTACCAGAGCGATCTGGAACGGGGCCAGGGCGTCGTTCCAGATGATGCCCTTTTCGTCGTAGCTCTGCTCGATGGCAGCTGCGACCACGCGGGACACACCGATGCCGTAGCAGCCCATGGACAGGGTTACCGGCTTGCCGTTCTCGCCCAGCACCTGGCACTTCAGCGCCTCGCTGTACTTGGTGCCGAGCTGGAAGATGTGGCCCACTTCGATGCCGCGCTTGATCACCAGGGTACCCTGGCCGTCCGGGCTCGGGTCGCCTTCGACCACGTTACGCAGGTCGGCGACCTGTGGAACCGGCAGGTCGCGCTCCCAGTTCACGCCGAAGTAGTGCTTGTCGTCGATGTTGGCGCCAATGCCGAAGTCGCTCATCAGGGCAACCGAGCGGTCAATGACGATTTCCAGCGGCAGATTCAGCGGGCCGAGCGAGCCGGCGCCGGCACCAATGGCCTCGCGCAGTTCGGCGTCGGTGGCCATGACCAGCGGGTCGGCAACCTGTTCCAGCTTGGCCGCCTTGATTTCGTTGAGCTCATGGTCGCCACGCACGATCAGTGCTACCAGCTTGCCTTCTTCGGCGCCGCGCACGATCAGGGTCTTGACGGTTTTCTCGATCGGCAGGCCGAAGTTTTCCACCAGCTGGGCGATGGTCTTGGCGTTCGGCGTGTCGACCAGGCGCAGCTCCTCGGTAGGGGCGGGGCGCACGGTTTCACGCGGGATGGCCTCTGCCTTCTCGATGTTGGCGGCGTAGTCGGAGCTGTCGCTGAAGATCACGTCGTCTTCGCCGGACTCGGCCAGTACGTGGAACTCGTGCGAATAGCTGCCACCGATGGAGCCGGTGTCGGCCTGAACCGGGCGGAAGTCCAGGCCCAGGCGGGTGAACACGTTGCTATACGCCTGGTGCATGCGGTCGTAGGTTTCCTGCAGGGAAGCCTGGTCGGCATGGAACGAGTAGGCGTCCTTCATGATGAACTCGCGACCGCGCATCAGGCCGAAGCGCGGGCGGATCTCGTCACGGAACTTGGTCTGGATCTGGTACATGTTGAGCGGCAGCTGTTTATAGCTGGACAGCTCGTTGCGGGCCAGGTCGGTGATCACTTCCTCGTGGGTCGGGCCGACGCAGAAGTCGCGCTGGTGGCGATCCTTCAGGCGCAGCAGCTCGGGGCCATACTGTTCCCAGCGGCCGGATTCCTGCCACAGTTCGGCGGGCTGGATGCTGGGCATCAGCACTTCCAGGGCGCCGGCGGCGTTCATTTCCTCACGCACCACGGCCTCGACCTTGCGCATCACCCGCAAGCCCATCGGCAGCCAGGTGTACAGGCCAGAGGCCAGTTTGCGGATCATGCCGGCACGCAGCATGAGCTGATGGCTGATGACCACTGCGTCGGCAGGGGTTTCTTTCTGGGTGGCGAGCAAATATTGACTGGTGCGCATGGTGAGCCGTGTCGATTGCCTAAGACATTGAAATGACCCGCATTGTACGGGGGCGAAACGAAGGCGTACAGGATGCCCCAGGGCGTGACGCTTGTCAGCCAAGAAAAAGCCCGGCGTGATCGCCGGGCTTTTTCAAGTGCGGGGCACTGCAAGCCAGGCTTACAGGATGCTCAGCGGGTACTCCACGATCAGGCGCAGTTCGTCGATCGATGGGGAATCGTAGTAGACGCCATCGGAAGAGCGATAGGTGGCTTGACGCACGCGGAAGCTCAGGTCTTTTGCCGGGCCGCTTTGCAGCACGTACTTGATGTCGACGTCGCGTTCCCATTCCTTGCCGTTGCTGGTGCCGGCGACGTTGGCGTCGGTACCGCGTACATAACGGGTCATGAAGGTCAGGCCCGGGATGCCGTATTCGGCGAAGTTCAGGTCGTAGCGAGCCTGCCAGGACTTCTCGTCTTCGGCGTTGAAGTCGGAACGGGCCACGGAGTTGGCCAGGAAGATGGTGCCGCCACCGTCGATGCCATAGCCGTAGTCGCCGTCGCCGGTGACTTTCTGGTAGGCCAGGGTGAAGGTGTGAGCGCCAATGTTGTAGGCGCCCGACAGGCTGAACGCGCGGTTGTCCAGCTTGTCGCCATCGAATGCGCGGTACTCGGCCGAGCCTTCGCTCTTGGTGTCATAGATGTTGAAGTCGAACACAAGGCCTTGTTTGTCCGAGATCGGCAGCGCCCAGTTGACGTTGGCGTAGTATTTGCGCCAGTAGTCTTCAACCTTCGAGTAGTACAGGCTGGTGCTGAGGTTGTCGGTGAAGGCGTAGGTACCACCTACCACGTTGGCTTCCTTCAGGCCGAAGCTGTCGCGGTTGGTCTGCTCCTGGGCGGTCAGGCTGGTGAAATGACCAGCGTGCAGGGTCAGGCCCTCGATCTCGTTGCTGGTGATCAGGGTGCCTTGGGCAATTTCCGGCAGCAGGCGGCTGTCGTCGGTGGCGAAGACCGGCAGAGCGGTGAACTGGTCACCCACTTTCAGCACGGTGTCGGAGATGCGGAATTTAACCGCGCCGCCGGCTTTGGAGTAGTCATCCTGCGAACGGCCGTCAGAGCCGGTAGGGAACAGGCCGGTACCGGCGCGGCCCTTGCCGCTGTCCAGTTTCAGGCCGAGCATGCCGATGGCATCGACACCCACACCCACGGTGCCCTGGGTGAAGCCGGACTCGAAGGTGCCGAGGAAGCCCAGGCCGGTTTCTTCACGACGGCTCTGGGTGCCGGCTGGGTTGTTACGGAAGTCACGGCTGAAGTACAGCATGCGGGTCTTGACGTTCAGCTTGCTGTCTTCGATGAAACCTTTGGACTCGTCCTGGGAAGAGGCCAATGCCAACTGCGAGGTCCCTGCCGCAACGGCCAGGGCGATCATGCTCCACTTCATCACGCGCATCGTGATTTGCTCCTTTGGTTTTTAGGAAGAGTACCGCTGCGTCCAAGTGTTCTAGTTATATGGGGCAGCTCTTTCTTGTTATGTCGGCGAAAATGTATAGCACGCTGACTGTTCTTGGCGATATGGGTATAAGCATCCTTTTCGGAACTTTTTCACCATGTCGCTTCTAGGTAGTTCCATGTCGCAAATCACGCCCCGGTTTAAGGGCCGTCAACACCAGCGCTGCTTCTTTCACCGTAAAGAATCTGTAACTACCGATTCCGGTTGGGAAACTCCCTGGTAACCACTGTCGCTGTTGTTATTTGTCGCGTTCACCCGCCGATGCAGGTGTCGTGCCGACTTGGCGTGAAAGGAATGCAACAAGCGTGCTCA
Organism: Pseudomonas sp. M2(2023); assembly: GCF_030263955.1. Lineage (NCBI taxonomy): Bacteria > Pseudomonadati > Pseudomonadota > Gammaproteobacteria > Pseudomonadales > Pseudomonadaceae > Pseudomonas > Pseudomonas sp. M2(2023). The sequence goes on along the minus strand of NZ_CP127114.1, from coordinate 4,274,792 downwards.
AAATTCACAACGCTTCATGAAATTTTCACAAAACCTGCTACCGGGGGTCGGAAAGTGCCGTAAACACGGGGCGGGAGGCGCCTGATGCGGTAGCACAGTCAAGAATCGTTAAAATTGAAAAGCTGTCATGAAAGTCAATGTGTTACCGCAACTTGTTCATGCAGCGTCACCCGCGGGGTGACAAGTGTGGTGCGAGGGGTATCGGTGGCCTCATTTTGGTGCGAAAAGTAGCGCTGTGTTACCGGGAACGTGCAGGGTATCCTTGCAGGCCTGTTTTCCGCGTGAAGCGGGTTGGTTCTGCCTGAAGGAGATTTGCCGTGTTCGTCCTCGATTCGCGTTTGCAGCAGGATTCGCTGGTGCTGGGGGAGTTTGCGCTGTGCCAGTTGCTGCTGAGCAAGGATGCCAACTATCCATGGTTCATACTGGTGCCCAAGCGCGCCGGCATCAGCGAGCTGTTCGAGCTCGATGCTGCGGAGCAGCAGCAGTTGTGGCAGGAAACCACCGGCCTGGCCGAAGCGCTGAAAGCCAGCTACAGCGCCGACAAGATGAACGTGGCTACCTTGGGTAATGTGGTCAGCCAGTTGCACATGCACGTGATCGTGCGCCAGCGCGACGACGCCGCCTGGCCGGCACCGGTGTGGGGCAAGTGCCCGGCGGTGGCCTACACCGACGACCAGGTGCAAGCCATTCGCCAGCGCCTGCGCGGGCTGCATCTCGCCGGTTACCAGGAGATCTGACATGTCGCTTGAATCACGAGTGGTCGAACTGGAAACCCGCCAGGCGTTTCAGGATGACACCATTCAGGCGCTGAATGATGTGGTTGTCGAGCAGGGGCGGGTGATCGAGCGGCTGCAGTTGCAGATGGCCGAGCTGATCAAACGTTACGATGAGATGGTTGGCCAGTACGGCAGCGAAGGGGAAGAGGCGCCACCGCCTCATTATTGATACCTGAACCCCTGCAGGAGCGGGCATGCCCGCTCCTGCAGGGGGTGGTTTCTGCAAGTTGGATCAGCGGCGGGTTACCGCGACCACATCCTCGGCCTGCAGGCCCTTGTCGCGGTGCATCACGGAAAACTCCACGCGCTGGCCTTCCACCAGGATGCGGTGGCCTTCGCCACGAATGGCGCGAAAGTGCACGAAGATATCATCGCCCGAGTCGCGGGAGATGAAGCCGAAGCCTTTGGATGTGTTGAACCATTTCACGGTGCCGGTATCACGACTGCCACCATCCTGCGCCGCGTGCTGGCTGGTGCGTGCCTTGCGGGGGCTGCGGGCAAAGCCCACGGCCAGGTGCACGGCCACGGCCAGCGCTGCGCAGACCAGTGCGGCCAGGTTGCCCATTTCCGGGCGGGCCAGCAGTGTCAGGGTCTGCAGCACCACAGCCACCACCAGCAGGGCGCAGGCCAGTTGCTGCAGTTGTTGCCGCGCGCCGCGGTAGTAAAGTGGCACGACGGGGGCCAGGACGAGGTTGAGCAGTCCGAGCAGGGCGAGATAGACCGCGTCGGGTTGTTGCAGGAAGGGTAACGCATCGGTTTTCAGGCTGGGCATGAGCGATAGCAGCAAGGCTGCCACGCCTGTCACCAGATGGACGATCTTGAACATGGGGTTGGCTCACAGTTGATAAGGCCGATCACAGGAAGAGCTGGCAGCACGGTGCGCATGAGGTGTAGAGCGCGAACACGCGGCAGGCCAGCCTATGCACCCGGCAAATGGCAATCCGCACGGGTGGCACCATGCCTATTTAACAGTAAAGCCGCAGGCTACTCAAACCGCTGTCCCCGAGGGGCGATGTGTTGCGCCATGTCATATGCGGCGCAGACCAAGTGTTGCTACAGTGGTCGGCACCCGCTTGGGTCTCACGCCTTATGGAAAGGGGAACTTCATGGCAATTGATATCGGTATCAGTGAAGAAGATCGCAAGTCCATCGTCGATGGGCTGTCCCGCCTGTTGTCGGATACCTACGTGTTGTATCTGAAAACCCATAACTTCCACTGGAACGTCACCGGTCCGTCGTTCCGCACTCTGCACCTGATGTTCGAAGAGCAGTACAACGAACTGGCGCTGGCGGTCGACTCGATTGCCGAGCGCATCCGCGCCCTGGGCTTCCCGGCACCGGGGTCTTATGCATTTTATGCGCGGCATTCCTCGATCAAGGAGGAGGAAGGGGTGCCGCATGCCGACGAGATGATCCGCCAGCTGGTGCAGGGCCAGGAAGCCGTGGTGCGTACCGCGCGCAGCATCTTCCCGGTGGTGGACAAGGTCAGTGACGAGCCTACCGCCGACCTGCTGACCCAGCGCATGCAGGTGCACGAGAAGACCGCCTGGATGCTGCGGGTGCTGCTCGACGGCAAGTAGATACCCAACGCTGTATCGGCCCTTGTAGGAGCGGCCTTGTGTCGCGATGGGCTGCGAAGCAGCCCCAGCAATTTGTGCAATTGCACTCAAACCCTGGGGCTGCTTCGCAGCCCATCGCGACACAAGGCCGCTCCTACAGGCCCTGCGCAATTTGTGCAGGAAGATTTTGCCGCTGCTTTAAGCTCGCCCATCAGCGCTTCATAGGCCACCTGGTACATGTGACGAGGAAGTGTGGCGCATGATGCAAGCAAGCAAACGTGTGGCTGGCCAGGGGCGTTGGCCGGGTAAACAGTGCATCGACCCGTTCAAGGCGGATTTTGACATGTTGCAGACCCAGCCCGTGTCACGCTCGGTGCGGCTCAACGGCTTTTCCACCTGCCTGCGGCTGGAGGCCGTCTACTGGGGTATCCTGGAGCGCATCGCCGCGGCCAACCGCTGCTCGGTCAGTGCGGTCCTGTCCTACGTGGACCGTGAGGTGCACCTGCGACAAGGCGGGGTGCGCAACTTCAGCGGGCTGATCCGGGTGATCTGCGTTGCCTGGCTGCTGGACCCGCCAAGTGTGCGCTGATCGCCTGGCGGGCTGCGCAGTGCTTGTTAACCATATATAATCCCGCTTTTTGCTGCCCCGGCAGCCAGCGTTGTGGTTGACGAGAGACACCCATGCCCCTTTATGACTATCAATGTGCATCCTGCGAGCACCGCATGGAAGTGCTGCAGAAGATCAGCGCCGCGCCTCTGACCGATTGCCCGGCCTGCCAGGCGCCGGCGCTGAAGAAGCTGCTGTCGGTGCCAGGCTTCCGCCTGAGCGGTAACGGTTGGTACGAAACCGACTTCAAGACCGGGGCGAAAAAGAATCTGGCAGGCGGCGACAAGGCCGACTGAGTTGAATGCTGTGACCGGGTCTTGCAGTATTAGCCCTCTCCGGGCGGCCAAGGCCTCCACCGAATACACGAATCACGAGAAGCGAAACCACCATCATGATGCGCAGCCATTATTGCGGCCAACTGAACGAGAGCCTGGACGGCCAGGAAGTCACCCTTTGCGGCTGGGTCCATCGTCGCCGCGACCACGGCGGGGTGATCTTCCTCGACATCCGTGACCGCGAAGGCATGGCCCAGGTCGTGTTCGACCCGGATCGCGCCGAAACCTTCGCCGCTGCCGACCGCGTGCGCAGCGAATACGTCGTGCAGATCACCGGCAAGGTCCGCAAGCGCCCTGAAGGTGCGGTGAATGCCAACATGGCTTCCGGCGCCATCGAGATCCTCGGCTACCAGCTGAACGTGCTCAACGAAGCGGAAACCCCACCGTTCCCGCTGAACGAATACTCCGACGTCGGCGAAGAAACCCGCCTGCGCTACCGTTTCATCGACCTGCGTCGCCCGGAAATGGCCGACAAGCTGCGCCTGCGTTCGCGCATCACCAGCAGCATCCGTCGCTTCCTCGACGAGAACGGTTTCCTCGACGTCGAGACGCCGATCCTGACCCGTGCCACCCCGGAAGGCGCGCGTGACTACCTGGTGCCTAGCCGTACTCATGCCGGTAGCTTCTTTGCCCTGCCGCAGTCGCCGCAGCTGTTCAAGCAGTTGCTGATGGTTGCCGGCTTCGATCGCTACTACCAGATCGCCAAGTGCTTCCGTGACGAAGACCTGCGTGCCGACCGCCAGCCGGAATTCACCCAGATCGACATCGAGACCAGCTTCCTCGATGAAAGCGAGATCATGGGCCTGACCGAAAGCATGATCCGCAAGCTGTTCAAGGAAGTGCTGGACCTGGAATTCGGCGAATTCCCGCACATGACCTTCGAAGAAGCCATGCGCCGCTACGGCTCCGACAAACCGGACCTGCGTATCCCGCTGGAACTGGTCGACGTTGCCGACCAGCTCAAGGATGTCGACTTCAAGGTGTTCGCCGGCCCGGCCAACGATCCGAAGTGCCGCGTTACCGCCCTGCGTCTGCCTGGCGGCGCCAGCATGCCGCGCAGCAAGATCGACGAGTACACCAAGTTCGTCGGTATCTACGGTGCCAAGGGCCTGGCCTACATCAAGGTCAACGAGCGCGCCAAGGGTGTCGAGGGCCTGCAGTCGCCGATCGTCAAGAACATCCCCGAGGCCAACCTCAACACCATCCTCGACCGCGTTGGCGCCGTTGACGGCGACATCGTGTTCTTCGGTGCCGACAAGTTCAAGGTGGTCAGCGAAGCCCTGGGCGCGCTGCGTATCCGCCTGGGCCACGACTTCGAGCTGCTGACTTGCGAGTGGGCACCGATGTGGGTGGTCGACTTCCCGATGTTCGAAGAGAACGAGGACGGCAGCTTCACCGCGCTGCACCACCCGTTCACCGCGCCGAAGTGCACCCCGGAAGAGCTCGAGGCCAACCCGGCCGTGGCCCTGTCCCGTGCCTACGACATGGTCCTGAACGGTACCGAGCTGGGTGGCGGTTCGATCCGTATCCACCGTAAAGAGATGCAACAGGCTGTGTTCCGCCTGCTGGGCATCGAAGCGGCAGAACAGGAAGAGAAGTTCGGCTTCCTGCTCGACGCCCTGAAGTTCGGTGCACCGCCTCACGGTGGCCTGGCCTTCGGCCTGGACCGCCTGGTCATGCTGATGACCGGTGCCCAGTCGATTCGTGAAGTGATCGCCTTCCCGAAAACCCAGAGCGCCGCGTGCGTCATGACCCAGGCCCCTGGCCTGGTCGACGCCAAGGCCCTGCGCGAGCTGCACATCCGACTGCGCGAACAGACCAAGGTCGAGTAAGCAGTCCCCGGGCGCATCCACATGGATGCGCCTTTGCGTTCCGGCGCAGGCAATTTCCCGTCCCGCCCCCTACAGGGGCGGGGCTGTTTGTGATTCAAAGGATTCGGAGTCGTTATGGCTGGTCATTCCAAGTGGGCGAACATCAAGCACCGCAAAGAGCGCCAGGATGCCAAGAGAGGCAAGATCTTCACCAAGTGGATCCGCGAACTGACAGTCGCTGCCAAGCAGGGTGGTGCTGACCCGGCATCCAACCCGCGGCTGCGTTTGGCGCTGGACAAGGCCTTGGGTGCCAACATGAGCCGCGACATCATCGATCGTGCCGTGGCCCGTGGTGCCGGTACCAACGAAAGCGACAACGTCGAAGAGCTCAGCTACGAAGGTTACGGCCCGGGTGGCGTGGCGATCATGGTCGAGGCCATGACCGACAACCGCAACCGTACTGCCGCCGCCGTGCGTCATGCCTTCACCAAGTGTGGTGGCAACCTGGGCACCGACGGTTCGGTGGCCTACCTGTTCGAGCGCAAGGGGCAGATCAGCTTTGCCCCGGGCGTGGAAGAAGACGCGCTGATGGAAGCGGCGATGGAAGCCGACGCTGACGACGTGGTGGCCAACGACGACGGCTCGTTCGACGTGTTCACCTCGTTCAACAGCTTCTACGCCGTGCGCAATGCCCTGGAAGAGGCGGGCTTCAAGGCCGCTGACGCGGAAATCGTCATGCAGCCGACCACCAGCGCCGAACTCGACCAGGACGGTGCCGAGAAAGTACTCAAGCTGATCGACATGCTCGAAGACCTGGATGACGTACAGAACGTCTACTCCAATGCCCATATTTCCGATGAGATCATGGAAAACCTCGGCTAAGGTGTCCTGGCGATCCATGCCAGTTCTTCAAGTTTGTCAGCGCCAGTACCGGCCCTTTCGCGGGTAAACCCGCTCCCACAGGTACTGCACCACATTCAGAGTCGGTGCAGTACCTGTGGGAGCGGGTTTACCCGCGAAAGGGCCGGTACAGTTTGCAGAGATGCATCAATTTTTCGACAGGCTCTATGACTCTGATTCTTGGTATCGACCCCGGCTCGCGCATCACCGGCTATGGCGTGGTACGCCAGACCGCCCGTGGTTGCGAGTACGTGGCGTCGGGCTGCATCCGCACCGGCAGCGGCGAGCTGCACGAGCGGTTGCAGATCGTTTTTCGTGGCGTGGGTGAAATCATCGCCCAGCACGGCCCGGTAACCATGGGCATCGAGCGGGTGTTCATGGCCCGTAACGCCGACTCGGCGCTCAAGCTCGGCCAGGCCCGTGGCGCGGCCATCGTCGCAGCCGCCGAAGCCGGCCTGGAAATCGCCGAGTACAGCGCCACCCAGGTCAAGCAGGCGGTAGCCGGTACCGGTGGGGCGAACAAGGAGCAGGTGATGATGATGGTCATGCACCTGCTGAAACTGACGCAGAAGCCGCAGATCGACGCCTCCGACGCCCTGGCTATCGCCCTGTGCCACGCCCACACCCGTTCCAGCCTGGTGCCGCATGGCCTGGCCACGGCACGGCGGCGCGGCGGGCGCTTGCGTCTGTAGGCGCTTCATGCGCTGATACACATTTTGTTCGGGTGATGCGTTCACCCGCTGCATTTGCTGATAGGGTTGAGCGGTCTTTGACCGGCTCCCCGAGAGGAAGGATCGGAACGTGATTGGACGTTTGCGCGGCACCCTGGCGGAAAAACAGCCGCCGCACCTGATTATCGACGTCAACGGCGTAGGTTACGAACTGGAAGTTCCCATGACCACGCTGTACCGTCTGCCCAAGGTGGGCGAACCCGTAACCGTGCACACCCACCTGGTGGTGCGCGAGGATGCTCACCTGCTCTACGGTTTTGCCGAAAAGCGTGAGCGCGAGCTGTTCCGCGAACTCATCCGTTTGAATGGCGTAGGGCCGAAGCTGGCCCTGGCGCTGATGTCCGGGTTGGAAGTGGACGAGCTGGTGCGCTGCGTGCAGGCTCAGGACACCTCGGCCCTGGTGCGCGTGCCCGGTGTTGGCAAGAAAACCGCCGAACGCCTGCTGGTCGAGCTCAAGGACCGTTTCAAGGCTTGGGAAACGTCCCCGGCCATGTTCACCCTGGTCTCCGACGGGCCGCTGCCGGTCGCCAGCGCATCCACGGCCGAGGCCGATGCCGTCAGCGCCCTGGTTTCCCTGGGCTACAAGCCGCAGGAAGCCAGCAAGGCGATCGCCGCGATCAAGGACAAGGCCGGCCTGAGCAGTGAGGAGCTGATCCGCCGCAGCCTGAAAGGGATGATTACCAAGTGATCGAAGCCGACCGCCTGATCGCCGCCAGTGGCCGCGACCGTGAAGAAGTCCAGGACCGTGCGATCCGCCCGCTGCGGCTGGACGAGTACATCGGCCAGCCGGTGGTGCGCGAGCAGATGGCGCTGTTCATCCAGGCCGCCCGTGGCCGCAGCGAGTCGCTCGACCATACGCTGATCTTCGGTCCGCCCGGCCTGGGCAAGACCACCTTGGCCAACATCATTGCCCAGGAAATGGGCGTGTCGGTCAAGAGTACCTCTGGGCCCATCCTCGAGCGCCCGGGCGACCTCGCGGCCATGCTGACCAACCTCGAACCGCACGATGTGCTGTTCATCGACGAGATCCACCGGTTGTCACCGGTCGTCGAAGAGGTGCTGTACCCGGCGATGGAGGACTTCCAGCTCGACATCATGATCGGCGAAGGGCCTGCGGCCCGTTCGATCAAGCTGGACCTGCCGCCGTTCACCCTGGTCGGTGCCACCACTCGTGCCGGCATGCTCACCAACCCGCTGCGGGACCGCTTCGGTATCGTCCAGCGCCTGGAGTTCTACAGCGACAAGGACCTTGCCACCATCGTCAGCCGTTCGGCCGGCATCCTTGGCCTGGCCATCGAAGACCAAGGTGCCTACGAGATCGCCCGCCGGGCCCGTGGCACGCCACGTATCGCCAACCGCCTGCTGCGCCGCGTGCGCGACTACGCCGAAGTGCGCGGCAAGGGCCAGATCACCAAGGCCGTGGCCGACATGGCGCTCAACCTGCTGGACGTCGACGAGCGCGGTTTTGACCACTCCGACCGCCGCCTGCTGCTGACCATGATCGAGAAGTTCGACGGTGGCCCGGTCGGCGTGGACAACCTGGCGGCAGCCATCAGTGAAGAGCGCCACACCATCGAGGACGTGCTCGAGCCGTACCTGATCCAGCAAGGCTACATCATGCGCACGCCGCGCGGCCGCGTGGTCACCCGACATGCCTACCTGCACTTCGGCCTGAACGTGCCCGGGCGCCTGGGGGAGGGTGGGGATTTTTCCGAAACGGGCGATGAGTGACAGATCGAAAACGGCTTTTCGTGGTCCTACCGCTGGCATGCCGAGGGTGCGCTGGCAATAAGACATTAATGAAGAAAAAACAGTTGCCACAGCGGATTGGCAAGCTGAGGAGTAAGCACTAGAGTATGCGCGCGCAAAATGGCCTGGAACCGTTCGCACACCGTTGTCGAGTCTATTACGAAGATACCGATGCCGGTGGCGTGGTGTATTACGTCAATTACCTGAAATTCATGGAGCGCGCGCGTACCGAGCGGCTGCGGCACCTGGGCTTTTCCCAGGCGCAGTTGGCCAAAGACAACCTGCTGTTCGTGGTCCACTCCAGCGAAGCGCGCTATCACGCGCCGGCGCGGCTGGACGACGAGCTGCGGGTGACCGCGCAAGTACTTGAACTCAATCGCGCCAGCCTGCGCTTCGTGCAGCAGGTCTGGCGGGAAAAGGATGAAACGCTGCTCTGCGAAGGGCAGTTCCTGGTGGCCGCCGTGCGCGCCGACACTTTCAAACCCCGAGCCATACCCCCGGAGCTGCGTGACGCCTTTGTGGCGGACGGCTCGGGTACTCAATCGAATGCAGGAGAATAAGCGTGGAAGCTAACGTCGTCGACCATACCTCCATGTGGAGTCTGGTCAGCAATGCCAGTGTGCTGGTACAGCTGGTAATGCTGACCCTGGTGGCCGCCTCGGTCACCTCATGGGTCATGATCTTCCAGCGCAGCACCATGCTGCGCGCCGGTCGTCGTGCGCTGGATGCCTTCGAGGAGCGCTTCTGGTCGGGCATCGACCTGTCCAAGCTGTACCGTCAGGCAGGCAGCAACCCAGACCCGGATTCCGGTGTCGAGCAGGTCTTCCGTGCCGGCTTCAAGGAATTCTCGCGCCTGCGCCAGCAGCCGGGCGTTGACCCGGACGCGGTCATGGAGGGCGTTGCCCGTGCCATGCGCGTAGCCATCTCGCGCGAGGAAGAAAAACTCGAGCAGAGCCTGCCGTTCCTGGCCACCGTCGGTTCTACCAGCCCGTACATCGGCCTGTTCGGTACCGTATGGGGCATCATGAACTCCTTCCGCGGCCTGGCCAGTGCCCAGCAGGCCACCCTGGCCACGGTTGCCCCGGGTATCGCCGAAGCGCTGATCGCCACCGCCATCGGCCTGTTCGCGGCAATTCCGGCGGTCATCGCCTATAACCGCTTCTCGGCGCGCAGCGAAGTGCTGATCGGCCGTTACTACACCTTCGCCGACGAGTTCCAGGCGATCCTGCACCGCAAAGTGCACACCAGCGAAGAGTAATCAGGTAGAAGCCCATGGCCCGAGTTCGCCACAAACGCAAGCCCGTCGCCGAGATGAACGTGGTGCCCTACATCGACGTGATGCTGGTACTGCTGGTCATCTTCATGGTGACGGCGCCCATGCTCAACCAGGGCGTCAAGGTAGACCTGCCCAAGGTTTCCAGTGAAGCCTTGCCGCAGGACAACAACGTCCAGATCCTCACCATCTCCATCAAGGCCGACAGGACCTACTACTGGAACCTCGGCAGCGAAGTCGATACCGACAAGCAGATGGACAAGGCCATGACCTTGCCAGCCATGACCGACGCGGTGACCAAGATCATTGCCGCCGGCCGTGACCAGGGCAAGCAGACCCAGGTGTTCATTCGTGGCGACAAGGCTGTCGACTATGGCGCGGTCATGGGTGCCATGGGCGGGTTGCAGAAGGCCGGTGTCGGTAACGTTGGCCTGATTACCGAGGCGCCCTGATGCAACAGCGAGAGCCATCCGCCTCGGAAAGCTACTTCTGGCCCAGTATCTGGGCCATCGGCCTGCATGTGCTGGTGTTCGCCCTGCTGTTCGTCAGTTTTGCCATGACGCCTGAGCTGCCGCCATCCAAGCCGATCGTCCAGGCTACCCTGTACCAGCTCAAGTCCAAGAGCCAGGCGACCACCCAGACCAATCAGAAGATTGCCGGGGAAGCGAAGAAAACCGCTTCGCGCCAGACCGAAGTCGAGCAGCTGGAACAGAAGAAGGTCGAGCAGGAGGCCGTGAAGGCCGCGGAACAAAAGAAAGCCGACGCTGCTCAAAAGGCCGAGGAGGCCCGCGAGGCCGCCGAAGCCAAGAAAGCCGAGGCAGCTGCCGAGGCCGCCAAGGCCGCCGAGGCCAAGAAAGCCGCCGAAGCCAAGAAGGCCGAAGAGGCGAAGAAGGCTGCCGAGAAGCAGCAGGCCGACATCGCCAAGAAGAAGGCCGAGGAAGAAAAGAAAAAAGCCGAAGAAGAGGCCAAGAAAGAGGCCGCTGAAGAGGCGAAGAAACAAGCCGCCGAGGACGCCAAGAAAAAGGCGGCCGAAGAGGCCAAGAAGAAAGCAGCCGAGGACGCCAAGAAGAAAGCGGTAGCCGAGGAAGCGAAGAAGAAGGCAGCTGAAGAGGCCAAGAAAAAGGCCGCTGCAGATGCCCAGAAGAAAAAGGCACAGGAAGCGGCCCGCAAGGCGGCGGAAGACAAGAAAGCCCAGGCCCTGGCCGAGCTGTTGTCCGACACCACCGAACGGCAGCAGGCGCTGGCCGACGAGCAGGGTGACCAGGTGGCCGGCGACTTCGACGACCTGATCCGCATGCGCGCGGCCGAGGGCTGGGCTCGTCCGCCTTCCGCGCGCAAGGGCATGACGGTGGTCCTGCAGATCAACATGTTGCCGGACGGTACCATCACCAGCGTCAGCGTGGCCCGGTCCAGTGGTGACGGCCCGTACGACAGCTCGGCGGTGGCAGCAGTGAAGAACATCGGTCGTCTGACCGAGATGCAGGGTATGAAGCCGAGCGATTTCAACCAATATCGTTCGTTCAAGATGACATTTACACCTGAGGATCTAGCGTTGTGATTAAACGTCTGAGAGGACTGCTGGTCATGCTGTGCTGCGTGGCAGGCATGGCCGTGGCAGAGGAAAAGAACATCCTGGTCACCAGCGGCAGCGACCGGGCCACGCCCATCGCGGTAGTGCCGTTCGGTCTGCAGGGCGGCAGCGTGCTGCCGGAAGACATGGCCGACATCATCGGCAACGACCTGCGCAACTCCGGCTACTACTCGCCGATTCCGCGGCAGAACATGATCAGCCAGCCGTCGCAGGCCAGCGAAGTGATCTTCCGTGACTGGAAAGCGCTGGGTGCGCAGTACGTGATGGTTGGCAGCATCGTGCCGTCGGGCGGTCGCCTGCAGGTGCAGTACGCGCTGTTCAACGTCGCCACCGAGCAGCAAGTGCTGACCGGTAGCGTGGCGGGCAGCGTCGACCAGCTGCGCGACATGGCCCACTACATTGCCGACCAGTCGTTCGAGAAGCTCACCGGCATCAAGGGTGCTTTCTCCACCCGCATGCTGTACGTGACGGCCGAGCGCTTCTCCACCAACAACACCCGCTATACCCTGCAGCGTTCGGACTACGACGGTGCACGCGCGGTCACCCTGCTGCAATCGCGCGAGCCGATCCTGTCGCCACGCTTTGCACCGGATGGCAAGCGCATCGCCTATGTCTCGTTCGAGCAGAAGCGTCCGCGCATCTTCGTCCAGCACATCGATACCGGTCGCCGCGAGCAGGTCACCAACTTCGAAGGCCTGAACGGTGCGCCAGCCTGGTCGCCGGATGGCACGCGCCTGGCGTTCGTGCTGTCGAAGGACGGCAACCCGGACATCTACGTGATGAACGTGGCTTCGCGCCAGATCAGCCGTGTCACCGCTGGCCCGGGCATCAACACCGAGCCGTTCTGGGGCAAGGATGGCAACACCCTGTACTTCACCTCCGACCGTGGCGGCAAGCCGCAGATCTACAAGCAGTCGGTCGGTGGCGGTGGTGCCGAGCGTGTAACTTTCGTGGGTAACTACAACGCCAACCCGAAACTGTCGGCGGACGAAAAGACCCTGGTGATGATCCATCGCCAGCAGGGCTTCACCAACTTCAAAGTTGCGGCCCAGGATTTGCAACGCGGAAGTGTAAAGATTCTCTCTGAAACGAGTCTTGATGAGTCTCCCACTGTTGCGCCAAACGGCACCATGCTAATCTACGCCACCCGCCAGCAGGGCCGGGGAGTCTTGATGCTCGTGTCGCTTAATGGCCGCGTGAGGCTCCCACTTCCTACCGCTCAAGGCGAAGTCAGAGAACCGTCCTGGTCCCCTTACCTGAACTGATTGCGGCGTAATACTTTTGCTTAACACACTGGGGTTTCATTAGGAGTTTCACGATGGAAATGCTGAAGTTTGGTAAATTTGCTGCGCTGGCTCTGGCCATGGCCGTAGCTGTAGGTTGCTCCTCGAAGGGCGGTGACAACGCAGGCGAAGGCGCTGCTGTAGATCCGAACGCTGGCTACGGTGCCAACACTGGCGCTGTTGACGGCTCCCTGAGCGAAGAAGCTGCCCTGCGCGCAATCACCACCTTCTACTTCGAATACGACAGCTCGGACCTGAAGCCAGAAGCCATGCGCGCCCTGGACGTTCACGCCAAGGACCTGAAAGCCAACGGCAACCGCGTTGTCCTGGAAGGCAACACCGACGAGCGCGGCACCCGCGAGTACAACATGGCTCTGGGTGAGCGTCGTGCCAAGGCCGTTCAGCGTTACCTGGTTCTGCAGGGCGTTTCCCCTGCTCAGCTGGAACTGGTCTCCTACGGTGAAGAGCGTCCGGTTGCCACTGGCAACGACGAGCAGTCCTGGGCTCAGAACCGTCGCGTAGAACTGCGTAAGTAAGTTCTTATGCGTATGGGCCGCCGTGTAGTAACCGTCCTCGCACTCAGCCTGCCGCTTGCGGCCTGGGCTGAGGTCCCTGTAGTTGATGACAACGCAGGCAGCTATCCGCCTGCGGGTTATGGCACGAGCGGCGCCTATGCCGGGTCAGGGGCTTCGGCCCCTGCCTCTGCACAGGGCCAGCTGTTCATGCAGCTGCAACAGATGCAGGATCAGCTTTCCCGCCAGCAAGGCATCATCGAAGAGCTGCAGAACGATGTGTCGCGCATGAAGCAGGAAAACCTGGAGCGTTACCAGGACCTGGACCGTCGCATCAACAGTGGCGCCGCGCCTGCCGCGACCCCTGACAATTCCTCCGGTGGTGGTGCATCCAATGCCGCCCCCGATGCAGCAGCAGGTGCTGCTGCGCAACAACCGGCCGCCAGTAGCGAGCCCGGTGATCCGGCGAAAGAAAAGCTCTACTACGATGCCGCTTTCGACCTGATCAAGCAGAAAGACTTCAACAAGGCCAGCCAGGCGTTCAACGCCTTCCTGCGCAAGTACCCCAACAGCCAGTACGCCGGCAATGCCCAGTACTGGCTGGGTGAAGTGAACCTGGCCAAGGGCGACCTGCCGGCTGCCAGCCAGGCCTTCGCCCAGGTCAGCCAGAAGTATCCGAAGCACAGCAAGGTGCCGGATTCGCTGTACAAGCTGGCCGACGTCGAGCGCCGCATGGGCCACACCGACAAGGTCAAGGGTATCCTGCAGCAGGTCATCACCCAGTACCCTGGCACCTCGGCCGCGCAACTGGCCCAGCGTGACCTGCAGAAGCTCTAAACAGTACCGCTTGAAAGAAACCCGCGCTTGTCGCGGGTTTTTTCGTTAGAATCAATGCCCTTTTTTCGTAAACACGCTGCTGCGGATAACGCTATGTCGAGTCCGCGACAGTGCCTGACGGAGGCGGGCAGCCTGTTTAGCTGTCACGCCCGTGGCGAGCATGCAAGACACATTACGCATCACCGAAGTCTTTTACTCTTTGCAGGGTGAAACGCGAACGGCTGGGTTGCCCACGGTATTCGTGCGCCTCACCGGTTGCCCCCTGCGCTGCCAGTACTGTGACAGTGCCTATGCCTTCAGTGGCGGCACCGTTCGCACCCTCGATTCGATCCTTGAGCAGGTCGCCGGCTTCAAGCCGCGCTACGTTTGCGTCACCGGCGGCGAGCCATTGGCCCAGCCCAACGCCTTGCCGCTGTTGCAGCGCCTGTGTGACGCCGGTTACGAGGTGTCGCTGGAAACCAGCGGCGCGCTGGATATTGCCGGCACCGACACCCGCGTCAGCCGCGTGGTCGACCTGAAGACCCCAGGCTCCGAAGAGTCGCACCGTAACCGCTACGAGAACATCGAGCAGCTGACCCGCAACGACCAGGTCAAGTTCGTCATCTGTTCCCGTGAGGACTATGACTGGGCGGTCTCCAAGCTGATCCAGTACAACCTGGCCGAGCGTGCCGGCGAGGTGTTGTTCTCGCCCAGCCACCACCAGGTGAACGCCAGCGAGCTGGCGGACTGGATCGTCGCCGACAACCTGCCCGTACGCTTCCAGCTGCAGCTGCACAAGCTGCTGTGGAACGACGAACCCGGACGTTGATTGAGGAGCAAGCACACATGACCGACAAACGCGCAGTAATCCTGTTGTCCGGCGGCCTGGACTCGGCCACCGTGGTCGCCATGGCCAAGGCCGAAGGCTACAGCTGCTACACCATGAGTTTCGACTACGGCCAGCGCCACCGCGCCGAACTGAACGCCGCCGCCCGCGTTGCCCGCGACCTGGGCGTGGTCGAGCACAAGGTTATTGGCCTGAACCTGGATGGCATCGGTGGCTCGGCATTGACCGACAGCAGCATCGACGTGCCGGAAACCCCGGGTGAAGGCATCCCGGTCACCTACGTGCCAGCGCGCAACACCGTGTTCCTGTCCCTGGCCCTGGGCTGGGCAGAGGTGCTGGAAGCCCGTGACATCTTCATTGGTGTGAATGCCGTGGATTACTCCGGCTACCCCGATTGCCGCCCCGAGTTCGTCGAAGCCTTCGAGCGCATGGCCAACCTGGCGACCAAGGCTGGCGTCGAAGGGCAGGGCTTCCGCATTCAGGCGCCGCTGCAGAACATGAGCAAGGCGCAGATCGTGCAGGCCGGTATGGCCCGCGGCGTGGACTACAGCCTGACCGTTTCCTGCTACCAGGCCGACGATGACGGCCGTGCCTGCGGCAAATGCGACAGCTGCCGCCTGCGTGCCGACGGCTTCAAGGCAGCTGGTGTCGAAGACCCGACGCGGTACTTTTGAAAAAAGTTTGATGGGGTGTTGATTTCCCGTTAGAAATCAGTATTATACGCGCCATCCAACGGGTCGTTAGCTCAGTTGGTAGAGCAGTTGGCTTTTAACCAATTGGTCGTAGGTTCGAATCCTACACGACCCACCATATGCAGTACGTCAAAGCCCGCTACCGGCAACGGTGGCGGGCTTTTTCGTTTTCGGCTGCTTGTACTGGCCTCATCGCAGGCAAGGCAGCTCCCACAGGGCTTGCGCATGACTTGAGGCTAATGCGGTCGAGGTGGGAGCTGGCTTGCCGGCGAAAGGGGCGCAAAGCGCCCCCAGCTTACTCAGCCCACTCCGGATCCCCGGTAAACACCACCGTCAGCCAGCGGTCTGGCCCTTCACCACCCACGGCATCACCGATCTCGTTGCGCCACGCATCCCATTCATCGATGGTCTTCGCGGCCATGGCCTTCGGCACGATGAAATACAGTTCGATCTCCCGCGAGCGCCCGACCTTGGCCACATAGGCGCGGTACGACTGCAACCCATGGCGTGCGACGAAGGCCTTGGCGACTTCATCCACGTGCAGCTTGAGGTCGCCAGGGGTCACCAGGAAAATTTCCGACAGGGCCTGGCGCACCACCGACATCGGCAACGGCACGATCACCAGGCAGACCAGCGCCAGCACCGCCGGGTCGATATACGGCGACACCCACTCCAGCGATGTGCCTTGCACCGCATAGCCAAAGCAGAAGGCGATCAGCAGCGCGGCGGTGATGCTGGCCGACATCACCCAGCCCTTGACGTCCATGCGCACGAAGTCCGAGCCCAGCTTGCGGTTGGCGCGGGCCTCGACAACAGCGATGGTCACGCAGGCGATCACGGTCAGCACCGCGTAGACCATGGCGATGCCGAACTCCAGGTGGCGCCCGCCTTGCAGCAGGCTGCTGACGGCGTTGATCAGCGCATAGATGGCCACGCCGCTGAGCAGGATGCCGTTGAGCGCCAGCACCATCGGCTCCAGGTGCCAGAAGCCCATGGTGAAGCGCTCGCGCAACTTGCGTGACATCTGCACGCTGGTGGTATGCGCGGTAATCAGCCTGACCACCACCAGCGACAGCCCGCTCATGCTGGCATCGACCAGCGAATAGACGCCGTCGAACACGATGGAGAACGAGCCGGAGGCCAGGCCGAAGGCGATGCCGATGACGGCGATGAACAGGGTGACGGCGATCGAGGTGCGTAACAGGCCCTGTTCGCTGCTGATGTCGAAGAAGGTGGATCTGGTTGCGGTTTGCATAAGATGTGCTCTAGAAGAAACGGTGATGCTGTGTTGCCTGCCTGGGCCTCTTCGCGGGTAAACCCGCTCCCACAACTTGGTACCGCCTTCGAGATTGGCGCAAAACCCTGTGGGAGCGGGTTCACCCGCGAAGAAGGCGCACTGGTCCTGACAGGTTAGACGCGGAACTGCTCCATCAGCGCCTGCTGCTGGTTGGCCAGCCGGTTCAGGGCCTGGCTGATCCGCGCTGACTCATCGGCCTGGCCTGCCAGCGATTCGGTCACATCGCGAATGCCAGCCACATTGCGGTTCACCTCTTCGGCTACGGCGCTCTGCTCTTCAGCCGCCGAGGCAATCTGCAGGTTCATGTCGCTGATCACTGCCACTGCCTCGCCAATACGTTGTAGCGCCGGCAGCGCCTGTTCCATCCGCGCGGCGCTGTCCTGGGCCTGGCGCTGGCCTTGCTGCATCGCGCCCACCACATCCTGGGTGCCTTGCTGCAAGCCTTCGATGACCTGGCGAATTTCCTCCACCGACAACTGGGTACGCTGGGCCAGACCACGCACTTCATCTGCCACCACGGCAAAACCACGCCCGGCTTCGCCTGCACGGGCGGCTTCGATGGCGGCGTTGAGCGCCAGCAGGTTGGTTTGCTCGGCAATGGTGCGGATCACTTCCAGCACCGATCCGATCTGCCCGCTGCGGCCTTCCAGCGCGCGCGCCTCGTCCATGGCGGTGTTCATGCCAGCGGCCAGGCGGTCGATGCCCTCTCGGGTGCTGTCGATCAACTGCAGGCCCTCGCGGCTGGCTTGGTCGGCAGCGCGTGCGGCCTGGGCCGCCTGCGAGGCGTTATGGGCGACATCCAGGGCGGTGGCGCTCATTTCATTGGCGGCGGTGGCCACCTGTTCGATTTCGCGGTGCTGTTGCTGCATGCCGCTGCTGGTCTGGCTGGCGATGGCTGCCGACTGGTCAGCGGTTCCGCGGGCTTCCTGCAGTGAGCCTTTGACCTGGGCTATGACTGGCTGCAGCTTGTCGAGAAAGCGGTTGAACCAACCGGTAAGCTGGCCCAGTTCGTCCTGGCGGGCATACTCCAGGCGGCGGGTAAGGTCGCCTTCGCCGCTGGCGATGTCTTCCAGGCGCGCGGCCACGGCCAGGATTGGCCGGGTCACCCCGCGTGCAGTCAGCCACACCAGCAGCAAACCGACTACCGCAGCGCCCAGGCCAACCAGCAGGCTGGTTAGGTTGGCGCTGTGGTTATGCGCATCCAGGCGCTGGTTGAGGGCGACGGCAGGCGCCTGCAGCACGCTTTCCGGCAGTTCCAGCAATACCTGCCAGGGGGCGGCATCAGGGATTGGCGTGAACGGGTGGGCAACACGCAGCAGGCCGTCGGCTACCACCTTGTCCATGGGCTCGCCGAGCTTGCTGTCGTCGCGGCTGTTGCCGGCCAGCAAACCGGCCGCGCTGGCGATACTGACCTGGCCCTGGCCGTCGAACAGCTCCCGGCGGCCGTCCACGCTCAACTGCTGCAGGTTGGCCAGGCCGATGTCCAGACCGACCACGCCGACCACCTTGCCGTGCTCCAGCAGCGGCAGGGCGATGCTGGTCATCAGTACCTGGCGGCCATTCACCTCGTCGAGATATGGCTCGAGCATGCAGGTTCTGGCGGTGTCCTGCGGGCAGGTCAGCCAGCGGTTCTTCGCTACCCCGTTGCTGCCGATGCTGGCGTCTCCGAGCATCGATTCCGGCATGGCTTCAAGCTCCAGGGTGCCGGGGCTGGGTTGTGACCAGTACAGCGAGAAGCGCCCGCTCTCATTGCTGCCCATTGCATCCTGGCCGAGGTACTGGCTGTCCGGGTCCAGGGCGTTGGGCTGGAACACCAGGTACAGGCCGATCACATCCGGGTTGCCGGCCAGGCTGGCGCGGGCCTGGCGCGTCAGTTCGGCGCGCAGGTCGTTGCCGCCACGAGCCTTGAGCACCTGCACCAGGCGGGCAAAGCCATTGCCGTACTGGTAGGCGTCCATGAAATAGCGCTGGATGCGCAGTGCCTGGGTTTCGGCATGGGCCTGCAGGCGCAGGCGTGCGCTGCTGTCGAGCATTTCGGTATTGGCCTGGTTGACCAATGCCGCGCTGCGCCGCGCCTGGGCCAGCGATGTGGTTACCAGCAGGGCGACGATGGCCAGCAGGCAGAGGCCGGCGAGCAGGGTGATCTTCCACTGGATGGAGAGGCGACGCAGCGGCATGAGGGCTTTCCTTTTCGAGCAAATGCAACGCCCGCGATCAGGCGCGGGCGTTGTCGGCAGCATGGGTCATTCAGCGATGTAGTTGGGTGGGGAGTCCCTGAAGGCTTTGGTCAGCCAGGCCAGGTACAGCAGGCCGAGCAGTGCCCAGACGCCACCGAACAGCAGCGAATGTGCGTTCAGGTCCAGCCACAGCGAGACGATGATGCAAAAGCCGATGGTCGGGGCCACCAGGTACGTCAGCTGGTTGGCAAGTCCCTGGCGCCTGCCTTCACGCAGATAGCAGTGGTTGATCACCGACAGGTTGACGAAGCTGAACGCGACCAGTGCACCGAAGTTGATGATCGAGGTGGCGGTAACCAGGTCGAAGAAGATCGCCGACAGCGAAATCAGCCCCACCACCGCAATATTCAGCACTGGCGTCTTGTAACGCGAGTGCAGGCGGGCGAACAGGCTGGCCGGGATCACATTGTCGCGGCCCATCACGTACAGCAGGCGCGACACGCTGGTCTGCGAGGCCAGGCCCGAGGCGATGGTGTTGATCACGGTGCAGGCGATGAAGATCGACTGGAACAGCTTGCCGCCGACGTACAGGGCGATTTCCGGCAGTGCCGCTTCCTGGTCGTGGAAACGGGACATGGTCGGGAAGTAGGCCTGGATGAAGTACGACACGGTGATGAACACCAGGCCGCCAATCAGGGCGGTGAGGAAGATCGCGCGAGGGATGGTCTTGCCCGGGTCGCGGGTTTCTTCGGACAGGCAGGTCACCGCGTCGAAGCCGAGGAACGAGAAGCACAGGATGGTCGCACCGGCGGCCAGGGCGCTGAGCTGGGTCTGGTTGTCGGCGAACGGCAGCAGGCTCCAGGCGGTACCTAGCCCTTCACCCTGGTCCAGGCCGCGCACGCACAGGTAGATGAACACGGCGATGATCGCCACCTGCACGGCCACGAACAGCAGGTTGAAGTGCGCCACCAGGTTCACGCTGCGCATGTTGATCAGGCTGATCAGGGTGACGAAGCCAGCCACCCACATCCACTCCGGTACTTCCGG
Source organism: Pseudomonas sp. M2(2023) (assembly GCF_030263955.1). NCBI lineage: Bacteria > Pseudomonadati > Pseudomonadota > Gammaproteobacteria > Pseudomonadales > Pseudomonadaceae > Pseudomonas > Pseudomonas sp. M2(2023). Next base: position 4,254,789 of record NZ_CP127114.1, on the reverse strand, counting down.
GAACATGGCCGAAAGGTACAGCTTGGCCAGCAAGGCGTTGACCATTGGCAGCAGCAGGTAGTCCAGCAACGACGACCAGCCGACCAGGAAGCCGACGTGCGGGTTGATCGCGCGCTGGGTGTAGGTGTAGGCCGAGCCCGACTGCGGGAAGCGCCTTACCAGGGTGCCGTAGCTCACGGCGGTGAACAGGATACCGGCCAGTGCCAGGATGTAGGCGCTGGGTACGTGGCCGGCAGTAATCCCGGAAACGATGCCGAAGGTGTCGAACACGGTCATCGGGGTCAGGTAGGCCAGACCGATGATGATAACGTGCCAGAGACGCAGGGTTTTACGGAGTTGGCCGTTGCCGGAAGCGCTGTGGTCAGGCTGCATGCTTGCATGGCTCCTGCGGCTGGGCGTAAACGGCGGGCACGGTGTACTGCGCATGCGGCAAGGGCGAGCGGGTGGGCTCCATGTTGTTCACCTTTATTGTTGGAGCAGCGGGGGCGCGGGGAGCGCGCAAAGTGGTGAAAATAAAAAACGATGGGTAGCTTAGTGTCAAGTTAAACATGACAAGATGTTGCTGGATTGAAATATTTATCGATTAAAGTGGGGTTTTGTTCGGTTTTTGCGCGTTTTTTTGCGGTTATGATCAATTCTGGTGTTCGCAAAAATTAACGTGTGCCGGTCTCCCTTGGCAGGTCTGTCAGGCGTTTCCCAAAAACCGGATTTCTCGAGCCTGGCCAGCGCCAGGGCTGGGCGGCAGTGGTACTCTTGGCGTCCTGTGTGGCCCTTGGCCGCCTACGAAGCCCATATGGACAGCAATCGGTTCTATTCATGAAGAAATCAGTTGGCATCCTTTCCGGCCTGGCTATCGCCATCGCCGTCGCAACCACCGCTGGCGCCTGGTACACCGGCAAGCAGCTGCCTGCGGAGCTGGACAACGCCCTGGTCCGCAGCAACGCGGAACTCAAGAAGGCCCTGGTGAGCACCGGTGGCAGCATGAGCATCGAACGGGTGTCGCTGGAGCAGCATTTCTTCAGCAGTACCGCCCAGTACCGGCTCAAGGCCCGCGATATCAACCTGGGCGAAGGCGAAGTGGTGAATTTCGACGTTGGCGTGACCGACCAGATCGAGCACGGCCCGTTCCCCTGGTCGCGGGTAAAGGCACTGAAGCTGATGCCGGTGCTGGCAGTCAGCAACAGCACGCTGCAGAAGGACGACGCCACCGCGCCGTGGTTCGCCGCAGCGGGCGAGCAGGCCCCGGTCAGCGCACAGACCAGCCTGGGTTACGACGGCAATGTGGTCAGCCAGGTGCAGCTGGCCCCGGTCAAGCTCGACGAAGCGGATGGCAACAGCCTCGACTTCTCGGGCATGCAACTGCAAGTCAGTGGTGACCAGAAAGGCAAGGCCTCGAGCTTCCACGGCCAGGCCGATCGGTTCGTGATGAAACTGGTACGCGATGACCAGCCGCCTGCCACCTTCGAGCTCAATGGGCTGAAGGTCGGCGGCCAGCTGGCGGCCACCGCGCACGAGGCCATCTACGTTGGCAACGTCGACCTGGCACTGGCCGAAACCAAGGTCACCCTGGGGCCGAAACAGCAGGTGCTGGTGGTCAAGGGGCTGGAGCAGAACGCCCTGCAAACCCTTGAGGGCCCGGATACCGTGGGTGGCCGCGTGGAGTACAAGGTCGGGGATATCACCTGGGATGGCCGTGCGGTGGGCAAGGCGCAGATGGCGGTGAGCATCACGTCGGTCAACGCGCCGGCGCTACAGGCGTTGTCGACGTGGTACCAGGCGCACCTGCCGGAATTCGAGGCCGCAGCTGCCGCTGGCCAGCCGGTGCCGGAAATCCAGATGGACGATGAGGAGAAGGCCAGGTTCCAGGGCGAGCTGCAGAAACTGCTGGCTGCCAAGCCCCGGGTGGCGGTGGAAAACCTGTCGTTCAGGACTGCCAATGGTGAAAGCCGCTTCGACCTGTCGATGGGCTTCGCCGCCCCGGCCAGCTTCGACCTGCCGCCTGACCAGTTGAGCAAGCAACTGATCACCGAGGTGAAGAGCAAGCTGTCGTTGTCCAAGCCGATGATCGGTGACCTGGCAACCTTGCAGGCACTGCTGGATGGCCAGACCGACGCCCAGGCCATTGCCATGCAATCGAGCCAGGCCGGGGAAATGGTCGGCATGATGGCGCTGCAGAGCGGCATGGCCACGGTGCAGGGCAATGATGTGGTGAGCAGCCTGCACTATGCCGACGGCATGGTCGACTTCAACGGCAAGAAGATGACCGTGGAAGAGTTCGCGATGCTCATGGCCTCGCACCTGGCGGCCCTGTCGCCGCAGGGCTGATCGAAAGCCTGTACCGGCCTCTTCGCGGGTAAACCCGCTCCCACAGGAGTTTGGCAGACTCTGTGGGAGCGGGTTCACCCGCGAAAGGGCCAGTGCAGGCAACACAAAAACCACTTTAGAATTCGCTGGATTGTCTGTAGCCTTCGGCCTCCGATAATAATCCGCGCCCGCAGAGGGCCGTGGCGGCCTTTGTGCCGTCCGGCACCCTTAGCCGATCTGTCAGGGCCGGGTGATACACTCGATTTGACGCGCGCACGCGCCTGCAGGTCCAGCGATCATGACCCAGATTTCCGAACGCCTGTTGGTTCAGGCCCACCTCGACGCCAAGCAGCCAAACCCGCTGACAGCCGAGCAGGAGGCCGAATACCGTGCGGCCATCGCTGCCGAGCTCAAGGCCCAGAACGCCGTGCTGGTCGCCCACTATTACTGCGACCCGGTCATCCAGGCGCTTGCCGAAGAAACCGGCGGCTGCGTGTCCGACTCGCTGGAAATGGCCCGCTTCGGCAAGAACCACCCGGCCGAAACCGTAATCGTTGCCGGCGTGCGCTTCATGGGCGAGACGGCGAAAATCCTCACTCCCGAAAAACGCGTGCTGATGCCTACCCTGGAGGCCACCTGCTCGCTCGACCTGGGCTGCCCGGTAGAAGAGTTCTCAGCCTTCTGCGACCAGCACCCCGAGCGCACCGTGGTGGTCTACGCCAACACTTCTGCAGCCGTGAAGGCCCGTGCCGACTGGGTGGTGACCTCGAGCTGCGCGCTGGAAATCGTCGAAAGCCTGATGGACAACGGCGAAACCATCATCTGGGGCCCGGACCAGCACCTGGGGCGCTACATCCAGAAGCAAACCGGTGCCGACATGCTGCTGTGGGACGGTGCCTGCATCGTTCACGAAGAGTTCAAGTCACGCCAGTTGGCCGACATGAAGGCGCTGTACCCGGATGCGGCGATTCTGGTGCACCCCGAGTCGCCTGAAGCGGTGATCGAGCTGGCCGACGCGGTGGGCTCCACCAGCCAGCTGATCAAGGCTGCCCAGACCCTGCCGAACAAGACCTTCATCGTCGCCACCGACCGCGGCATCTTCTACAAGATGCAGCAGCTGTGCCCGGACAAGGAGTTCGTCGAAGCCCCCACCGCCGGTAACGGCGCGGCATGCCGCAGTTGCGCGCACTGCCCGTGGATGGCGATGAACACCCTGGAGCGTGTGCTGGATTGCCTGCGTAATGGCACGAACGAGATCTTTGTCGACCCGGCGCTGGTGCCGAAGGCGATCAAGCCGTTGAACCGGATGCTGGACTTTACCCAGGCAGCGCGCCTGAAGTTGTCCGGTAACGCTTGACGCCAGACCGCGTCGCTTTCTTCGCGGGTAAACCCGCTCCCACAGGTACAGCGCAGCGCTCACGGGCGGTGCGGTCCCTGTGGGAGCGGGTTTACCCGCGAAAGGGCTCTCAACGCCCCATCATTTCCTGAACCATGCGCTTCTGCTCCATGATCTCGCGCTGGCGCTGGTCAATCTGTGCTGCCAGCGGGAAGTTCCCGCCCGACCGGCGCTTGGCGTAATCCAGCTGCTGGATGGCCTGGTCGAAATCGCCCACCAGGGTGAAGTACTCGGCCCGCGCCCGGTGCAAGCCAATGGTATTGCCCGAAAGGCCCCGCACTTCGGCCATGTCGTACCACACGTCCGGGTCATCCGGCCGGCTCTTCACCAGTTCGTTCAGCACCTTTTCCGCCTCGGCGGGCTTGTTCAGTTTCACCAGCAGATCGGCACGCACCTGCTTCAGCGGGTAGTTGCCTGGGTACAGCCCCTGCATGCGTTCAGCACGCTGCTGCGCATCCGCCAGGCGGTTGTTGGTGATGTCCAGGTCGATCTGCGCCAGGTTGTAGGTAATGTCGTTGGGGGCCTTGGCCAGCAGCGGCTTGAGCAGCTCGCGCGCCTCGTTCAGCTGGCCGCCCTTGATCTGCGCCAGGGCCAGGCCGTAACGCGCGGCGTCCAGCTTGGGGTCTTCGTCCAGTTGGGCGCGGAAGCGTTTGGCCGCCAGCCCCGGGGTGCCTTCGTAGGTAAGCGCCACCCGGGCACGGATCAACTGGTAGCGCATGCTGTCCTCGACGCCGCCCTTGGGGGCCTGCTCGGCACGGTTGCGGGTGTCGGCGATACGCGACTCGGTTACCGGGTGGGTCAGCAGGAATTCCGGCGGCTTGGCGTCGTAGCGGTACTGCCGGGCCAGGCGCTCGAACATGGTCGGCATGTTGCGCGGGTCGTAGCCGGCCTTTTCCAGGTTCTGGATGCCGATCCGGTCGGCTTCCTGTTCGTTCTGCCGCGAGAAGCGCCGCTGTTCCTGGATCGCCGCCGCCTGGGTGCCGGCGATCACACCGATACCGGCATCACCGCCGCCACCGGCCGCCAGCACGATACCGGCCAGCAGCGCCGCCATCATCGGCAGTTGCATGCGCTGCTGGGCCTCGACGCCGCGGGCGAAGTGGCGCTGCGACAAGTGCGCCAGTTCGTGGGCCAGTACCGAGGCGTACTCGCCTTCGGTCTGGGCGTTGAGGAACAGCCCGCCGTTGACCCCGACGATGCCGCCGGGGGCGGCAAAGGCGTTGAGCTCACGGCTATCGATGAGGATGAATTCCAGGCGGCGGTCCTGCAACTGGCTGGTTTCGGCCAGGCGGTACACGCTGGTCTCGACGTAGTCCTTCAGCTGCGGGTCGTTGAGCTGGTTGACCTGGCCGCGCAGCAGGCTCAGCCAGGCACGGCCGAGCTGGTGCTCCTGTTGCGGCGAGACGATCGCGGAACTGGCATCACCCAGTGATGGCAGGTCGTCAGCATGGCCGGGAAGGGCCAACAGGCAGGCCAGCGTCAGCAGGGTAGGGCGCAGTAGATTCATGCATGAAGCTCGCGTCGGTCAAAGATACCTACTGTAGCGGGCTCACACGTTGGCGACCAGTGGCGCTATCCTAGCCGGCCAAATCCAGATACAGCCTGGCAATGCCTTTGGAGAGTTCCGCAATGAGTGAAACCCTGACCTGTGACGCCGAACTGGACGCCAGCGGGCTGAATTGCCCTTTGCCGCTGCTGAAGGCCAAGATGGAGCTCAACCGCCTGGCCAGCGGCGCGGTGCTCAAGGTAATCGCCACCGACGCCGGCTCCCAGCGCGACTTCCGCACTTTCGCCCAGTTGGCCGGTCATACCCTGCTGCGGGAAACGGCCGAGGCCGGTACCTACACTTACTGGCTACGCAAGGCCTGAGTCTTTCCAAGGATCGTCAATGTTCAAAGTGCTTCGCGACTGGATGCAGCGCTACTTCTCCGATGAGGAAGCGGTGGTGCTGGCGGTCCTGTTGTTCCTGGCTTTTACTGCGGTACTCACCCTGGGTGGCATGCTTGCGCCGGTGCTGGCGGGCATGGTGCTGGCGTTTCTGATGCAGGGGCTGGTCAATGCCCTGGAGCGCTTGCGGGTACCCACCCGGTTGGCGGTGATGCTGGTGTTCGCCCTGTTCATGGGCGCGCTGGCGGTGTTCATGCTGGTGCTGGTGCCACTGCTTTGGCACCAGTTGATCACCCTGTTCAACGAGCTGCCGGGCATGCTCGGCAAGTGGCAGTCGCTGCTGTTGCTGTTGCCCGAGCGCTATCCGCACCTGGTGTCGGACGAGCAGGTGCTGCATGCCATCGAGTCGGTGCGCGGAGAAATCGGCAAATTCGGCCAGTGGGCACTGACCTTCTCGCTATCGAGCCTGCCGCTTCTGGTCAACGCCATGATCTATCTGGTGCTGGTGCCGATCCTGGTGTTTTTCTTTCTCAAGGACCGCGAACTGATCGGCCGTTGGGTCAGCGGCTACCTGCCACGTCAGCGCAGCCTGCTGAACCGGGTGGGCAGCGAGATGAACCGGCAGATCGCAAACTACATCCGCGGCAAGGGCATCGAGATCCTGATCTGCGGCATTGCCACCTACATCGCCTTCATCAGCCTGGGGCTCAACTACGCCGCGTTGCTGGCGCTGCTGGTGGGGCTGTCGGTGGTGGTGCCTTACGTGGGCGCGGTTGTGGTGACCGTGCCGGTGACGTTGATCGCACTGTTCCAGTGGGGCTGGGGTGACCAGTTCATCTACCTGATGACGGTGTACGCGATCATCCAGGCGCTGGACGGCAACGTGCTGGTGCCGCTGCTGTTCTCCGAGGCGGTGAGCCTGCACCCGGTGGCGATCATTTGCGCGGTGTTGCTGTTTGGCGGGTTGTGGGGGTTCTGGGGGATCTTCTTTGCCATCCCGCTGGCGACCTTGATCAAGGCCGTGCTGGATGCCTGGCCACGGCAGGAGCCTAGTGTGTCACCGATGCTGTAATTTTGGGGCTGCTTTGCAGCCCATCGCGACACAAGGCCGCTCCTACAGGGATACGCGATTTCCTGTAGGAGCGGCCTTGTGTCGCGAAAGGGGCGCAAAGCGCCCCCAACGATCTCAAGCCTTGTTCAGGGCCTGGGCGGCAGCCAGTACTGCATCCACATGCCCGGGCACCTTCACCCCGCGCCATTCCTGGCGCAGCACTCCGTCCTTGTCGATCAGGAAGGTGCTGCGGTCAACGCCCATGTATTCCTTGCCATACAGCTTCTTCAGCTTGATCACATCGAACAGCTGGCACAGGGCTTCGTCCTTGTCGCTGATCAGTTCGAACGGGAAGCCTTGCTTGGCCTTGAAGTTCTCGTGCGACTTGATGCCATCGCGCGACACGCCGAACACCACGGTGTTGGCTGCGGCAAAGGCATCGTGCTGGTCACGGAAACCCTGGCCCTCGGTGGTGCAGCCCGGGGTGCTGTCCTTCGGGTAGAAGTACACCACCACCTGTCGGCCCTTGAGCTCGGCCAGGCTGACGGTTTGCCCGCTGGTGGCCTGGGCCTGGAAGTCGGCAACGGGTTGGTCGAGTGCTACGGCCATGGTCGGTTTCCTTACATTGGGTTCTGTGGACGCCATGGCTCGATCAGCGCATCGAGGTTCAGGGCATCGGCAAAGTCCAGGAACTGGTCACGCAGCCAGCTGATCTGGGTGCCGGCCGGCAGAATCACGGTGAACTGGGCGTTGAGCATGCTGCTGCCGGTCTGCGGTGCCAGGTAGGTATCGCAGGTCATGGCTTCCAGCTCGACGCGGTGGTCGAGGAAGAACTGGCACAGCTCGTTGATGATGTCCGGCCGGTAGGCGGCGCTGACGTAGGCCACGTAGGGCAGGGCCTGCGGGCGCACTTCCTGGTCGGCGCTGCGCACCACGTCCAGGGTCAGGCCGTGCTTCTTGCCCAGGCCCGGCAGCATGGCTTCGAGGCGCGCCAGGGCGTCCCAGCTGCCACCTACCTGCAGTACCAGGGCGCTGGTCTCGCCGTGGCGGCTCAGGCGCGAGGTGACCACCGCGCAGCGGTTCTCGAACGCAGCGCGGCTGAGGACGTTGGCCAGCTCCATGGGGTTCGGGCCCAAGGCACTGATGACAAGGAATTGTTCGCGGACGGTGGGGGTGGACATGCAGCATTCCTAAAGCGATGAGCGGTCGGCACAGGACGGGCGAAAGCCTCCTGTCGGCAGGGCCCGGGGCTCGCATGCGAGGTCGTGGACGCTGGCGGGGAGCAAGGTCGACGGCCCGGCGGGCCGCGCTGCACCGATCAAAGCATCAAGGGTAGCGAAATAAGGCGCCGAGGGGAATGCTCCGCCCGCCTGCTTCGCTTGTGCAAGGCCGATGCCCCCAGTACCATTACCGCTCTCTTTTTCCGGCAGGAGCAGTTACATGATTGCGGGCAGTATGGTGGCATTGGTCACTCCCATGGATGCACAAGGGCGTCTTGACTGGGACAGCCTCGACAAACTTGTAGACTTCCACCTGGAAAACGGCACCCATGCGATCGTCGCTGTCGGCACCACCGGTGAGTCCGCCACGCTGGATGTCGAAGAACACATCCTGGTCATCAAGCACGTGGTTGAGCGCGTCAAGCGCAGCAGCCGCCGCATCCCGGTCATCGCCGGCACCGGTGCCAACTCCACTGCCGAAGCCGTGCACCTGACCCAGAACGCCAAGAATGCCGGCGCCGACGCCTGCCTGCTGGTGGTACCGTACTACAACAAGCCGACGCAAGAAGGCCTGTACCAGCACTTCAAGCACATCGCCGAAGCCGTCGACATCCCGCAGATTCTCTACAACGTACCCGGCCGCACCTCCTGCGACATGCAGGCCGATACCGTGATCCGCCTGTCGAAGGTCAAGAACATCATCGGCATCAAGGAAGCCACCGGCGACCTCGTACGCGCCAAGGCCATCCTTGATGGCGTCGACAAAGACTTCATCGTCATGTCCGGCGACGACCCGACCGCCGTCGAGCTGATCCTGATGGGCGGCAAAGGCAACATCTCCGTCACCGCCAACGTCGCCCCGCGCGAAATGGCCGACCTGTGCGAGGCCGCCCTTGAGGGCAATGCCGAGAAGGCCCGCGCAATCAACGAAAAACTCATGCCGCTGCACAAAGACCTGTTCTGCGAGTCCAACCCGATCCCGGTGAAATGGGCACTCGTCGAAATGGGCCTGATGCACAAAGGCATTCGCCTGCCGCTGACCTGGCTGAGCGAAGGCTGCCACGAAAAAGTCCGTACTGCCTTGCGCCAGTCCGGCGTACTGGTTTAAGAGGAAGTACACCGCATGAAGCGACTGGCTGGTCTTTCCGCCCTTGCCCTGATCATTTCCAGCACCAGTGGGTGTGGCTGGCTGTGGGGCGAGGATGGCTATTTCCGCGACCGCGGCAGCGATTACCTGCAGGCGCGCCCGACTGCGCCGATGCAGCTGCCGCCGGACGCCAGCAACGTCAAGCGCCTTGACCCGCTGCTGCCGATCCCACGCAACGTCGCCGACGACAGCGCCACCGGCGAATTCGAGGTGCCTCGCCCGCAACCGATGACCGGTGGCGCCGCCCAGGTTACCGACTACAGCCTGCAGCGCAGCGGCAGCAGCCGTTGGGTGCTGGCTCAGCATTCGCCGGCCGAAGTATGGCCGGTGGCTCGCCAGTTCTTCGAGGACAACGGCTTCCGCATCGCCGAAGAGCGTCCGCAGACCGGCGAATTCAACACCACCTGGCAGCGTTTCGACGAACTGTCGGCATCGCTCGGCCAGCGCCTGGCCAGCACTGCCAGCAGCGCTGACAGTGAAGTGCGCGTGCGTGTGCGCATGGAGCCTGGCGTGCAGCGCAACACCTCCGAGGTGTATGTGGTCAGCGTCGAGCGCCCGGCTGGCAGCACTGCCGAGCCCGATTTCCCGTCCACCTCCAGCAACACCGGTGCCGATGCCCTGCTGGTCGACGAAATGCTTGCCAGCATGAACCGCAGCGCCGAGAAGGGCGGTTCGGTATCGCTGCTGGCCGCGCGCGATTTCGACGCGCCAAGCCGGGTCAGCCTGAGCGAAGACGGCAGCGGCAACCCGGTGCTGTACCTGGGCGCCGACCTGGATCGCGCCTGGTCCAGCGTGGGCCGTGCCCTGGAGCAAGGTGGCGAGTGGCGTGTCGAGGACATCAACCGCAGCCTGGGCCTGTACTACATCAACCTGTCTGAAAAGCCTGAAGACAAGCAGAACCAGCCTGGCTTCTTCGGCCGCATGTTCGGCAGCGAGCCGACCAAGGAAGAGCGTGAAGCCCGTGCCGAGCGCTACCAGGTTCGCTTGAGCAAGGTGGGTGAGAGCGTGCAGGTCACGGTCGAGAAGAACATCAACACCGTGGCCCCGGCCGATGTCGCCCGCCGCGTGCTGAGCGCCATTCAGGACCACCTGGGCTAAGTGCGCTTCGCGGTACTCGGAAGCGGCAGCCAGGGAAACGGCACGCTGATCGCCAGTGGTGGCACGTTCATCCTGGTCGATTGCGGGTTCTCCCTGCGCGAGACCGAGCGGCGCCTGGCGCTGCTCGGCGTGTCGGCGGCACAGCTCAGTGCGGTACTGGTCACCCACGAACATGCCGACCACGTGCATGGGGTCGGCTTGCTGTCACGGCGCTACAATGTACCGGTCTACCTCAGCCAGGGGACCTTGCGCGGCATGCGCAAGCCGGTGGAGGTGGCCGGTTTTCTCGCTTGTGGCCAAAGCCTGCGTATCGGCAGTCTGGAAGTGACCGCGGCGCGGGTCGAGCACGACGCCTACGAGCCGCTGCAGTATGTGGTCAGCGACGGCCAGCGGCGCTTCGGCATGCTGACCGACCTGGGCTCGTACGACGCGCTGCTGCTGGAGCGTTACCAGGGCCTGGATGCGCTGCTGATCGAGGCCAACCACTGCCGCGACTTGCTGGCACGCGGTCACTACCCGGCCTTCCTGAAGCAGCGGGTGGGTGGCATGCAAGGACATTTGAACAATCACCAGGCCGCGCGCCTGGTGCACGAGTTGGGCTGGAGCAACCTGCAACACCTGGTGCTGGCCCACCTCAGCAGCAAGAACAACCTGCCACACTTGGCTCGCCAGTGCTTCGTCGACACCCTTGGGTGCGACCCGGACTGGCTCCAGGTGGCGAATCAGGAACACGGGCTCGACTGGCGTGAAATCGCCTAGCCCAACACCTCAAGCAAGCGGAGCCCAATCATGGAAAAACGCGACGAACTCTACCGCGGCAAGGCCAAATCGGTTTACAAGACCGACGACGCCGACCGCTTGATCCTGCTGTTCCGTAACGACACTTCGGCGTTCGACGGCAAGCGCATCGAACAGCTCGACCGCAAAGGCATGGTGAACAACAAGTTCAACGCCTTCATCATGCAGAAACTGGAAGAAGCCGGTGTGCCGACCCAGTTCGACAAGCTGCTGGGCGACAACGAGTGCCTGGTGAAGAAGCTGGACATGATCCCGGTCGAGTGCGTGGTGCGCAACTACGCCGCCGGCAGCCTGGTCAAGCGCCTGGGCGTGGAGGAGGGCATCAAGCTGGAGCCGTCCACCTTCGAGCTGTTCCTGAAGAACGACGAGAAGGGCGACCCCTTCATCAACGAATCCCACGTTGTCGCGTTCGGCTGGGGCACTGCCGAGCAGCTGGCCGAAATGAAAAAGCTGTCGTTGAAAGTCAACGAAGTGCTGAGCAAGCTGTTCGATGACGCCGGCCTGCTGCTGGTCGACTTCAAGCTGGAATTCGGCGTATTCCATGGCCAGATCGTGCTGGGCGACGAGTTCAGCCCGGACGGCTGCCGCCTGTGGGACAAAGAGACCCGCAAGAAGATGGACAAGGACCGCTTCCGTCAGGGGCTGGGCGACGTTATCGAAGCCTACGAAGAAGTTGCCAAGCGCCTGGGCGTGCCGCTGTAAGCGGTGCGTTCACGCAAGCGCCTGATACCACGCGATTTTTTTTAAAAAAAGGTTTGCGTTTTAAAAGAACGCTGGTATGATGCGCGGCATTGGAGAGATGCCGGAGTGGTCGAACGGGACGGATTCGAAATCCGTTGTACTGGCAACAGTACCTAGGGTTCAAATCCCTATCTCTCCGCCATACGCGAAGTAAGCGAAGCCCCCGAAAACGTTAAAGTTTTCGGGGGCTTCGTCGTTTCTGGCCATTGGGTTAGGGCAAATTCAGGCCAGAAATTGAACATGCGAGGCCGTGTCCGGCACAGCTTTCGGCAAAGAGCACCGGCGTTGCTCGAACGTGCGGCTTGGTTACTCGATGGCAAACACCATACCGGCCAGAGGCGCGTTTAAGGCCGCCGCAATGCCCACTGCGCCCCCGGCAAGTATCGAACCCCACTTGCGTGATAGAAGTGGGTCACCAGTCAGGTTTTCTAGGTCATCGAACTTGCTTTGGTCATGGCAGATGCTTTACGGATGCTGTATGCACCCCAGGCCAGGCCAAGCAATGCTGCAATCACCGATGCCGAAAGCACGCCAAGTTTCGCCGCCCCCAGCGCGCCAGGATCGACGAAGGCGAGATTGGCAATGAAGATCGACATGGTGAAACCGATGCCGGCCAGCAGCCCGACCAAGGTGATGCTGCGCCAGCTCACCTCGGCGGGAAGCGCGCACCAGCCCAAGCGGACCATCAGCCAACTGACGCTGACGATGCCCAAGGGTTTGCCAACTACCAGAGCGACAGCGACGGCGATCATCACCCACTGCGGGGCCTCGGCTGACAAATCGACACCCGAAAGATTTACCCCGGCATTGGCCAAGGCAAACACCGGCATGATGCCGAAGGCTACCCAAGGGTGCAGGGTGCCTTGCATGCGCACCACTGGTGGCACCAGTTCGCGCTGGGCCAGGCGCAGGCGCTTCAACGGGTCCATGAGGTCGCTGGCATCGCGCTCGGGCGCCCTGGCGCGCCCCAGCAGCTCTCCGGTGAATCGGCTGATTGCATCCAGTGGTCGCTCGCGCATCGGCATTGCGACCACTGGCGTCATCAGGCCCAGCACAACGCCTGCAAGGGTGGGGTGGGCTCCGGTCAACAAGATGCCCAGCCAGGTGACAAAGCCGGGAATGATATACGCGTAGGCCGAACCCACTCCGATCTTCTGCAGCCCGATCACCATCAGCAGGCCGATCAGCGCAACCCCGAAACCGCTGTAATCGAGGCCGCCCGAATAGAAGAACGCGATGATCAGCACCGCGATGATGTCATCGATGATGGCCAGGGCCAGCAGAAACACGCGGACGTTGGACGGGATCGACTTGCCGAGCAGCGCCAGGACACCTACCGCAAAGGCGATATCCGTAGCCGTCGGTACGGCCCAGCCTTGTTGTTCCGCCGCAGCGTGACCAAAACCCAAATAGAAGAGCGCGGGTACGGCTACACCGCCAATGGCGGCCGCCATGGGCAGCATGGCCTGCCGAAGGCTGGACAGTGCGCCCTCGTGGATCTCGCGACGGATCTCCATGCCCACGACAAGGAAGAAGATGGTCATCAAGCCATCATTGATCCAGAAATGCAGCGACTGTGAATAGATCAGCGAACCCACGCCGATCGTCAACGGTGTGTGCCAAAGGGCGTCGTAGCTTTCGGCAGCCGGGGAGTTGGCCCAGATCAGCGCAGCAATAGCTGCAACCAGTAGAACGATGCCGCTAACCGCTTCAATGTGCAGAAAGCGTTCAAGGGTGGCGAAGGCACGCTCGGCCAATTCCTGGGCGCGAGACAATTCCTTTTTTTGCATAGGCGCAAGTACTCCCGCATGGCGGCCCGACCTGCGCTGTTCTTTAACCTGCCCCACTGCACCGTGCAGCTGGCACCCGTGCAGTAGTCTACCGAACAACCGCTACTCACGGCTATGACGTGACCGTGAATGAGCGTGAAGATGGGCGGGTAACCTCTGGCCTAGAATCGCCAGAAAGCTGGAGAGACGAGTACCAGTACGGTCAGGATTTCGAGCCGTCCAAGCAGCATGCCGACAGTCAGCAGCCATTTGGCAGCGTCCGATAACGAGGCGAAATTACCTGCAGGACCGATAAGCGTTCCCAGCCCCGGGCCGACGTTGCACACGGCGGTAGCGGCCCCGCTCAATGCCGTTGTCCAGTCGAGCCCTAGCAGCGAGAGGCCAAGGGCGATGACCGCGATGGTGACTGAGAAGAAGAATGAAAACGTCAGCAGTGAGCGCACGATCTCTTCATCGATCGGGTGCCCATTGTATTTCTTCGAGATCGTTGCCCTTGGATGGATCAACTGTTTCAGGCTGCTGACAAGCAAGGCCGCGGCCACCTGGAAACGGAATATCTTCAGGCCTCCAGCGGTAGACCCCGAGCAGCCACCGACGAACGTCAGGTAAAAGAACAGCATGATGGCGAAGCTGCCCCAGAGCGTGTAGTCGCCCACGGCAATACCCGTGGTGGTCACCACGGAGGTGACGTTGACCGCCACGATACGGAACGCATCCCACCATGACAGATCGCTGTGCAAGCAGAGCCAGGTTCCGACCGTGAGCCAGATGAAGACGAGAAAGCCAATGAAACCGCGGACTTGATGGTCATCGAACAGGATGCGCCGATGGCCACGCAGCGTGGCCACATACAGGGTGAAGGGGAGGCTGCCGAGGATCATGATGACAACGGCTACCCAATGCACCGCAGGCTGCCCCCAGTGGCCCAGCGAGGCATCGGAGGTAGAGAAACCACCGGTTGAAATCAGTGCCATCGAATGATTGATTGCTTCGAACGGGGTCATGCCGGCAGCCCACAACGCCCATGTTCCCAAGACTGTCAGGCCCACATAGATGATCAGGATCATCTTGGCCGCAACATGCGAGCGGGGTGTCACTTTGTCTGACCAATCCGAAGATTCGGTCTGGAACAGACGCATGCCACCTACGCGCAGCAGGGGCAGGATCGCGACAGCCATGCCGATAAAGCCGATGCCTCCCAGCCAGTGCAGCAAAGACCGCCAGATAAGCAACCCGGGCGATGCATTGTCCAGCCCGGTCAGTACCGTCGAGCCGGTGGTGGTGATCCCTGACATGGTTTCGAAGAACGCGTCCGTGTAACTGATGTGCCGGATGAACACCATCGGCAAGGCCGCAAATGCGCAAACGATGACCCAGCTTGCCGTTGTGAGCAGGTACATGTCCCTGGCGCGCAGTTGCGGTGCGCCGGGAGCGCCTCGGGCCACCATGACCAGGCCTGCGCAGAGGACGATAAGGCTTGACCAGACGAAAGCGCCGAGATCATCGCTGCGGTCGTACAGCAGCAGTGTCAGCATCGGGATTACCATGCTGACGGCCAAGGTGATCAGGAATACACCAATAATGAAGGCTATGAAGCGCAACGCTGGAAGCGGCATTAGTTGAGCTCGTGCGGACAATGCCGGCAGTATTGCCTGCCGTACAGCAATGTCGAGTAAAAAAGCCGTAATGTCTTAGGACAGTTCATACAGAGCCACTCGATTGTTGCACAGGTGCAACTAGCCAGTGCACCTTGCGGCTTGGATCCGATGCCTGGGTTCTGTATCATCCCGGCGCCATCAGACGATGGCCGAAGATGATTCATTTAAAGGACTTAGTATGAAAAAGCTGTTCAAGGCTACTGTAGCCGTTGCTGTCGTTTCGGGTGTTGCCCTGCTGTCGGGTTGCACTGGTCAGGTTTACAACCAGCCAAAAAACTGCACCTACGACTACCTGTTCCACCCTTCGGTTTCCATCTCCAAGATCATCGGTGGCTGCGGCCCGATCGATAAACTGCCTCAGCAGCAGTAATCTTGGCGGTACCCTGATCGCGACGCTTGCGGCGTGATCCAAGGCCCCCGGTCATGTACATGGTCGGGGGTTTTTGTTTGTGGGCTCTTCAGATGAAGGTCTTGCCAGAAGGCCCGGCTCGCGGATACCAGTGCATTGAACGCTGCCTGGGCTCAGGCCCAGATATCACCGATGGTAAAGCCTTCGGGGAACGGGTCGTCGTGGTCGAGCACGAAGGTGTTCAGGCCGTAGATCCAGCTTTTGCCGGTGATGGTTGGTACCACGGCCTCGTTGCCGCCGATGCTGGTTTCATTGATCAGGCGGCCGGTGTAGATGTTGCCGAGCAGGCCCTGATGGCGGAAGTCCTGGTGCAATGGCAGCTCGCCCTTGGCGTGCAGGGTGGCCATCTTCGCCGAGGTGCCGGTACCGCACGGGGAGCGGTCCAGCGCCCCGGTCCAGGTGGCCGGGTCGTCCCACGAGAACTCGCCGCAGGTCATGGTCACCGCGTTCTTCCAGTCGGCGTTGGGGTCTTCGCTGGGGCCGGATAGCTGCGAGATGGTAATGCCGATGCCCGGGTAGTCGGGGTGTGCCACCGGCAGTTGCTCGATAGCCGCCTGGCGGATCATCGACGATACCCGGGCGATTTCGGCGCCGTGCTGCGGGATCAGTTGCAGGCCTTTGAACTGGCGCACATCGGCGATCACATAGAACATGCCGCCCCAGCCCACGTCCACGCGCACCTTGCCCAGGTGCGGTACGTCGATTTCGGTATCCAAGTGTGCGGCGAACGCCGGTACGTTCTGGAAGGTGACGGCCTTGACCTTGCCGCCCTCGCATCGGGCCTTGATGCGGATCAGCCCGGCCGGGGCCTCCAGCACCAGCTCGGTGAGCGGCTCCTGCATCGGCAGCATGCCCATCTCCAAAAGCACGGTGGCCACCGAGATGGTATTGCTGCCGGACATCACCGGGTACTCGATCTGCTCCATGATGATGTAGCCGGCGTCGGCCTTGGGGTGGCTTGGCGGGACGATGATGTTGCAGCAGTGCGCCGGATAGCCGCGCGGTTCACGCAGCATCAGCTTGCGCAACTGATCGTCGTTGGTTTCGAGCCATTTCATCTTGGCGTGTACGCTGTCACCGGGGATGTGCGGTACACCGCCTGTGATGACGCGCATGGGGATGCCGGCGTGGGTGTCGACGGCGTGGATGGTTCGTTTGAATGACATATGGGCGGCCCTGTTCTGATCGGATTGAGGCGGGGTCTGGAGCGCAGGATAAAAGCGGTAGGGCGGGGCTGTAAGTCGAATAATTCCGATCGGGTGACCGGTTTTTTGAATGGCATTTGCGCAGGCCTGTGCCGGCCCTTTCGCGGGCAAGCCCGCTCCCACACGGGCGCACAGGCCTGAGACAACCCGCCACCTTGACTCCCGGGCCGGCAATTTGTTTGTGCTGGCATTTAAGTTACAATCGGAAAAACGATTCAGCCTTGTCGGTCAATTCGACAAAAGGCCGAGTCGTTTTCTGGTTCTCTGGCTGCTGAACAATGATCAACAACAAGCCTGCGCTGCAGAACATGCTTTACCTGGGCCAGCCACAGGCCCGCCCTCTGTTCTCCTGACTGGAATCGATCAATGTTCAAGAAAGCTGGCAAGACCTTGCTGGGTCTGGCTGTCGCTGCAAGCGTCATGCAAGCGCACGCCGCAGAAACCAAGAAAGTAGATGTGCTGCTGGTCGGCGGCGGCATCATGAGCTCGACCCTGGCCGTGTGGCTGCACGAGCTGGAGCCAAGCTGGTCGATGGAAATGGTCGAACGCCTGGATGGCGTGGCCGAAGAAAGCTCCAACGGCTGGAACAACGCCGGTACCGGCCACTCCGCGCTGGCCGAGCTGAACTACACCCCGGAAGACAAGGACGGCAACGTCAACATCGCCAAGGCCATCGAAATCAACGAGGCCTTCCAGATCTCCCGCCAGTTCTGGTCGTGGCAGGTCCGCCAGGGCGTGCTGAAGAACCCGCACTCGTTCATCAACACCACGCCGCACATGAGCTTCGTGTGGGGCGATGACAACATCAAGTTCCTGAAGAAGCGTTACGACGCGCTGCAGGCCAGCCCGCTGTTCCGCCCGATGCAGTACTCCGAGGACCACGCGCAGATCGCCAAGTGGGTCCCGCTGATGATGGAAGGCCGCGACCCGAACCAGAAGCTGGCCGTGACCTGGACGCCAATCGGCACCGACGTCAACTTCGGCGAGATCACCCGCCAGTTCGTCGGCCACCTGAAAACCCAGGAAAACTTCGACCTGAAGCTGTCCAGCGAAGTGCAGGACATCACCCGCAACAAGGACGGCTCGTGGCACGTTGAGTACAAGAACCTGAAGGACGGTAGCGAATCGGCTACCGACGCCAAGTTCCTGTTCATCGGTGCTGGTGGCGGCGCGCTGAAGCTGCTGCAGAAGTCGGGCATTCCTGAAGCCAAGGAGTACGCAGGCTTCCCGGTAGGCGGCTCGTTCCTGGTGACCGAGAACCCGACCGTGGCCATGCAGCACATGGCCAAGGCCTACGGCATCGCCTCCACCGGTGCGCCACCCATGTCGGTTCCGCACCTGGACACCCGCGTGCTGGATGGCAAGCGCGTGATCCTGTTCGGCCCATTCGCCACCTTCTCGACCAAGTTCCTGAAGAACGGCTCGTACCTGGACCTGCTGAGCAGCACCACCACCCACAACGTGTGGCCGATGACCAAGGTCGGCATCGAGCAGTACCCGCTGGTGGAATACCTCGCTGGCCAGCTGATGCTGTCTGACGACGACCGCTTCGAAGCCCTGCGTACCTACTTCCCGAACGCCAAGAAGGAAGACTGGCGCCTGTGGCAGGCCGGCCAGCGCGTGCAGATCATCAAGCGTGATGCCGAGAAGGGCGGCGTGCTGAAGCTGGGCACCGAAGTGGTCGCTTCCGAAGACCGCACCATCGCCGGCCTGCTGGGTGCATCGCCAGGTGCTTCGACTGCGGCCCCGATCATGCTGAACGTGCTGGAAACCGTGTTCAAGGAGAAGGTCGCTACCCCAGAGTGGCAGGCCAAGATCAAGCAGATCGTGCCAAGCTACGGCACCAAGCTGAACGACTCGGCGGCAGCCACCCAGAAAGAGTGGAACTACACCGCTGAAGTGCTGCAGCTGGAGAAACCACCGGTAATCGACGAGAGCGTCGGCACTACGGTTGCACCTAGCCAGCCGGTTGAAAGCAAGCCTGAGAATGACATGGCACTGTAAACGGCCATTGTTGTGACAGAAGCCACGGGGGAGACCTCGTGGCTTTTTTGTTGCCTGTTCCGGCCCTTTCGCGGGTAAACCCGCTCCCACAGGGACCGCGCTGGCCACAGGCTTGGCGCTATCCCTGTGGGAGCGGGTTTACCCGCGAAGAGGCCAGCTCAGGAAACCACTGATCGGAAACCCAGCTCAGCCCCAATAAAAACATATTTTGATGCTTAAATTAATCTTGTCAGTCGATCCCCCTCCAGGAGGGTGCCGTCATGAACATCAAGATTGCCGCCTTACTGCTGCTCGCCCTGTGCGCCCAGCCGGCATGGAGCCAAAGCTACTCCTACTCCAGTGAAACCCCTGCCGCCAAACCTGCCGAATCTGCTGCAATGACCACGCGCATGGCCCTGCGCGACCTGTGGGTCGAGCACATCTTCTGGGTGCGCAACTATGCCGTGGCCAATCAAGCCGGCAATGCCAAGGAGGCCGAAGTCGCTGCCAAGGAAGTGGTCACCGACGCCACCAGGATCGCCAACAGTATTGCCCCGCTGTACGGCCAGCCTGCCGCCGATCAGTTGCTGAAGCTGCTGGCCGGCCACTGGGGCGCCATAAAGCACTACAGCGACGCCACCGTGGCCAAGGACAAAAAAGGCCAGCAAGCCGCGGTCAACGAGCTGACCAGCAATGCCAAGGCCATCGCCGCGTTTCTGGCCAAGGCCAACCCGAACCTGCCCGAGCCGACCCTGCTGACGCTGCTCAGCGCCCACGGCGGGCACCACGTGGCCCAGATCGACCAGTTGGCGGCCGCTGACTACGTAGGCGAGGCGCGCACCTGGGCGATGATGCGCGAGCATATTCTGACCCTGTCCGACGCCCTGGCTGCGGCGTTGGTCAAACAGTTCCCGGACAAATTCTGATGCTCGAAGGCCTGGGCCGTACCCAACAGGACCTGCTCCATGCGTTGCTGCTCCAGCCGGCCGGCATGAGCATCGACGACCTGGCGCAGGCCCTGGCAATCACCCGCACGGCGGTGCGCCAGCACCTGGCAGCGCTGGAGCGCGACGGCCTGGTCAAGCGTGGCGCTACCCGGCCCACCGGGCGCCGCCCGGAGCAGTTGCACGAGCTGACCGAACAGGCCCGCGAATTGTTCCCGCGGCAGTACCCGTTGCTGGCCAACCTGCTGATTGCGGAAGTGGCCGGCTTGCTGGGGCAGGAGGCGTTGCTGGCGCTGATGCGCCAGCTGGGGCGCAAGCTGGCGGCGGACCTGGAGCATCAAGTCGTGGATGAAGCACGCATCGTCGAGCACATGAACAATGCCGGGTACGAGGCGCAGGTGTTCTTCCGCTCGGGGGGCGAGCCGCAGATCGTTGCGCACAATTGCGTGTTCCATCACCTGGCCAAGGCGCACCCGGTGGTGTGCGAGCTGGACCTGGCGCTGATCGGGGCCTTGGGTGGGGCCGAGGTGAGCCATGAGGAGTGCATGCTCAGGGGAGGGCAGGTATGCCGGTTTGCCCTGGGCAAGAAAGAAGATTGATTTTGCCTGTTCTGGCCCTTTCGCGGGTAAACCCGCTCCCACAGAGATCGCACAGGTCTTGAAGACAGTGATTACCCTGTAGGAGCGGGTTTACCCGCGAAGAGGCCGGCACAGGAAAATCACTGCTGCCGCAGAATGCAGTCCAGCAGCCCGGGAAACCGCTCCCCCAGCATCTCGCTACGCAACGAATTCATATGGGTAGTCCCCACATTGCGGGTATGCACCAACCCCGCATCACGCAGCACGCGAAAATGGTGGGACATGCTCGACTTCGGCCGGCCACCGTCCAGCTCGCCGCAGCTGGCTTCGGCCACGCCCGCCAGGTGGCGCACGATACCCAGGCGCACCGGGTCGCTCAGGGCATAGAGCAGGCGTTCCAGGGTGAGGTCTTCAGAATTGGGATGTTGATAGGCTCGCATGGTCGTCATGATAACGGGGCTATCATTAATTGCCATAGTTCGATTATGATCGAACTATCGTAATCAGATAGCCCGGGAGCTTGCCCATGTCCGCTTTGTTCGAACCGTATACCCTCAAGGACGTCACCCTGCGCAACCGCATTGCCATTCCGCCGATGTGCCAGTACATGGCCGAGGACGGCATGATCAACGACTGGCACCACGTGCACCTGGCCGGCCTGGCCCGTGGCGGTGCAGGCCTGTTGGTGGTCGAGGCCACTGCCGTGGCACCGGAAGGGCGCATCACCCCCGGTTGCGCCGGCATCTGGAGCGATGCCCACGCCCAGGCTTTCGTGCCGGTGGTGCAGGCAATCAAGGCCGCCGGTTCCGTGCCGGGTATCCAGATTGCCCACGCCGGGCGCAAGGCCAGCGCCAACCGCCCGTGGGAGGGTGACGACCACATTGCCGCCGACGACGCTCGCGGCTGGGAAACCATTGCCCCGTCCGCCATCGCCTTCGGCGCGCACCTGCCACGAGTGCCGCGCGAGATGACCCTGGACGACATTGCCCGGGTCAAACAGGACTTCGTCGATGCCGCCCGCCGTGCGCGCGATGCCGGTTTCGAGTGGATCGAGTTGCACTTTGCCCATGGTTACCTGGGCCAGAGCTTCTTCTCCGAACACTCCAACAAGCGTACCGACGCTTACGGTGGCAGCTTCGACAACCGCAGCCGCTTCCTGCTGGAAACCCTGGCAGCGGTACGTGAGGTATGGCCAGAGAACCTGCCCCTGACCGCACGTTTTGGTGTGCTGGAGTACGACGGCCGGGATGAGCAGACGCTGGAAGAGTCGATCGAACTGGCGCGCCGTTTCAAGGCTGGCGGCCTCGACCTGCTGAGCGTGAGTGTCGGCTTCACCATTCCCGACACCAATATCCCGTGGGGCCCGGCGTTCATGGGGCCGATTGCCGAGCGCGTGCGTCGTGAGGCGAAGCTGCCGGTAACCTCGGCGTGGGGTTTTGGTACGCCGAAACTGGCGGAAGCAGCGCTGCAAGCCAATCAGCTGGACCTGGTATCGGTAGGGCGTGCGCACCTGGCAGACCCGCACTGGGCTTACTTTGCGGCCAAGGAGTTGGGGGTGGAGAAAGCCTCCTGGACCTTGCCTGCACCGTATGCGCACTGGCTCGAGCGTTATCGCTGAGGCATGAAGGGGGCTGCTTTGCAGCCCATTCGCGGGTAAACCCGCTCCCACAGGATCTCCACTGCCCTCAAGGCCTGCGCGATCCCTGTGGGAGCGGGTTCACCCGCGAAGAGGCCAGCACAGGCTAAAACCGGTCCAACCGGTAAGCCGCCATATCAGCCCCACTCTCCCTGTCAGCCAACCGCCCCACCCATTCCGCTGTCACCGCCGCCTGGGTCAAACCCAGGTGCTGATGCCCGAACGCCAACAAAACCCGCCCATCACATACCCGGTCGATCACCGGTAACGAATCTGGCAATGAAGGCCGGAAGCCCATCCAGGGCGTCGCTCCCTCAACACTCAGGTCCCTCCTGAACAACCCTTTGCTCAACCGGTGCAACTGCCAAGCCCGCTGCATGCTCGGCGGCGCGTCCAGCCCGGCGAACTCCACCGTGCCGGCCAGGCGCAGGCCCTCGGCCATGGGCGTCATGATGAACTTGCGCTCCAGCGATGTGACTGCAAACGGCAAACGCTGATGCTCGCCAGGCAACATCAGGTGGTAGCCGCGCTCGGTGTCCAGCGGCACCTGCTTGCCGGTCAGTGTGGCGGTCAACCGCGCGGAATGCGCACCACAACTGATCAGCACCTGGCGGGCATCGAGCGTGCCCTGATCGCTGGCCAGCCTGACCCCGCCGCTGTGCAGCCGCCCGCCATCGACCTGCGCCTGGACAAAGCGCACGCCACTGGCCTTGGCCGCTTCGAACAATTCGCACACCACCCGGTAGGGGTCGATGAAGT
The DNA here is from genome assembly GCF_030263955.1 of Pseudomonas sp. M2(2023). Taxonomy (NCBI): domain Bacteria; kingdom Pseudomonadati; phylum Pseudomonadota; class Gammaproteobacteria; order Pseudomonadales; family Pseudomonadaceae; genus Pseudomonas; species Pseudomonas sp. M2(2023). The sequence goes on along the minus strand of NZ_CP127114.1, from coordinate 4,232,185 downwards.
GCCCGGTTCGCGGGAAGAACAGCCCACCCTGCAACGACGGGCTCAGTTGCGGCGCCGCCTCGCGCACGGTGTCGGCCGACCAGAAGTCCACCGCCACCGCCTGCTGTTGCATGCGTGCGCGCAAGGCCTCCAGGGCCTGGCGCGACTCTGGCCGCTCGAATACCAGCAACGAGCCATCTTCCTGAAACAGTTCGCCGCGCCCGATCGAGCCTAGCAGCCGCTGCCAGGCACCCAGGCTGCCTTCGTTCAACGAGCGGATGCCGGCCACGCTGCGCTGGAACGGGCCAGGGCGCAGGTTGAGCAGCAGGCGGGTGAACCACGGCATGGCCTTGGGCAGGTACTTCCAGTCCAGGCGCAACGGGCCCATCGGGTCCAGCAACATGCGCGGCAGGCGTTTGAGAATCGACAGGTCGGCAATCGGGAATACCTGCTCGGTGGCCAGGTGCCCGGCGTTGCCGTAGGACGCGCCTCGACCGGGTGCCTGGCGGTCGACCAGGGTTACCCGGCGGCCTTGGCGGGCCAGTTGCAGGGCACAGGTGACGCCGACTATGCCGGCGCCGACCACGGCGATATCGGTTTCAGCGCTTTCGACCATGCTCAGCCTTCCCGTTTACCGTCGAGCAGGCGCCGAAGCTGCAGCGGGTTGCCGTGTTTCAGTGCCTGCGGCAGCAGGGCATCGGGGAAGTCCTGGTAGCACACCGGGCGCAGGAAGCGCAGGATCGCCGCCGTGCCCACCGAAGTGGTGCGGGCATCGGAGGTGGCCGGGAACGGCCCGCCGTGGACCATCGCGTCGCATACCTCTACACCGGTCGGCCAGCCATTGACCAGGATGCGGCCAGCCTTGCGCTCAAGGGTCGGCAGCAGGGCGCGGGCGCTGTCGATGTCGGCATCGTCCAGTTGCAGGGTGGCGGTCAGTTGGCCTTCCAGATGCTCGGCCACCTGGCGCACTTGCTCATCGTTGGCGCAGGCCACCACCAGCGACGCCGCGCCGAAGACTTCGGCCTGCAACGCCGGGTCGGCGAGGAACGCTTCGGCCTGGGTCACGAACAGCTGCGCCTGGCACTGGTTGGGGCCTTGCCCGGCCTGGCCACTGGCGGCGGCCTGGGCATTGGCGTTTGCGGCCAGGGCGCCGACACCGGCCTGGTAGGCACTGAAAATGCCTGGGGTAAGCATGGTCTGCGCCGCAGCCTGGCGCACGTGTTCGCTGGCGGCGTCGATGAAACGCTGCAACGCCGGCCCTTGACGGGCAATCACCAGGCCGGGGTTGGTGCAGAACTGGCCGGCACCCTGGGTCAGCGAGGCGACGAAGCCTTGTGCCAGTGCCTCGGCGCGGGTCTGCAGGGCGGTGTCGAACAGGAACACCGGGTTGATCGAGCTCATTTCGGCGTACACCGGGATTGGCTCTGGGCGGGCCTGGGCCGCCTGGCACAGCGCAATGCCACCGCTGCGCGAGCCGGTAAAGCCAACGGCCTTGATGCGCGGGTCGCTGACCAGCGCAATGCCCACTTCACGACCGGAACCGTACAACAACGAAAACATTCCGGCCGGCAAGCCGCACTGCTTCACGGCCTTTGCGACTGCCTGGCCGACCAGCTCGCTGGTGCCCGGGTGGGCGCCGTGGGCCTTGACCACCACCGGGCAACCGGCGGCCAGGGCCGAGGCGGTGTCGCCACCGGCTACCGAGAAGGCCAATGGGAAATTGCTGGCGCCGAATACCGCCACCGGCCCCAGGGCCACCTGGCGCTGGCGCAGGTCGGCACGCGGCAGGGGCTGGCGCTCAGGCAGGGCATTGTCGACCCGCACGTCCAGCCATTCGCCAGCCCGCACCACACGTGCGAAGGTACGCAACTGGGTGCAGGTGCGGCCACGTTCGCCCAGGATGCGCGCCTTTGGCAGGCCGCTTTCGGCCACGGCGCGATCGATCAGGGCATCACCCAGCGCTTCGATCTGCGTGGCGATGGTTTCGAGGAATTGTGCCCGTTGCTCGAGCGAGGTTTCTCGGTAGGCATCGAACGCCGCCCAGGCCAGGGCGCAGGCCTGGGCCACGTGTTCGCCGGTGCCGCCGAGGTAGGCCGGTTCCAGTGTCTGGCCGGTGGCCGGGTCGATGCCACGGATGGCTTCGCGGCTGCCGGTTACCGGCGTCTGGCCGATCAGCAGGTTGCCTGTGAGGGTCATGGAGCCTCCTTTGGAATCAATATCAAGAGAGAGCGCGGCCTTTGTAGGAGCGGGTTTACCCGCGAAGCAGGCGACTCGGTGCCTGGCACCGGCTTCGCCGGTGTTCGCGGGTGAACCCGCTCCCACAGGGGCTGCGGCTCGGCCTGGAATCAGGTGATCAGGCCAGGTTCTGCTCAGCCGACCAGCTGGCGTACCAGCTGCGGAACAGCGCGTACTGCTGCTCGGCATAATTGCGCTGGGCGTCGGTCAGCACGTCGGTCTCGTTGAAGTGCAGGCTGTATTCGCTGTCACCGTTCAGCACCATCAGGTGCTTGTAGTAGAGCACCAGGTCGCAGCCTTCATCGAACGACGACAGCACCGCCAGCGCCGCCTCCAGTTCACGCGCCAGGCGGCGGGCCTTGGCATCACCTTTGGCCGCCTGTTTGCTCAGGCTCACCAGGTGCAGCACCTCACGCGGCAGGGCGTTGCCGATGCCGGTGATGGCGCCGGTGGCGTTGCAGTTGACGAAGCCATGTACCACCTGGGTGTCGACGCCGACCATCAGGGTCACGTCGTCATCCTTGGAGGTGATGTGCTCGGCGGCGTAGCGCAGGTCGGCGCCACCGCCGAACTCCTTGAAGCCGATCAGGTTGGGGAACTCGCTGCGCAGTTCGAAGAACAGGTCGGCGCGGGTGGCAAAGCCGTAGTACGGGCTGTTGTAGATAACCGCCGGCAGCTTCGGCGCGGCTGCCAGGATAGCCGAGAAGTGGTGCTTCTGGGCAATCAGCGAGGCACCGCGGCTGAGCACGCGAGGGATGACCATGAGGCCGGCGGCACCAACCTTGGCCGCGTGGGCGGCGTGAGATACTGCTTCACGGGTGTTCACCGCGCCGGTGCCGACGATGGTCGGGATGCCGGCGGCCACCAGGCGCGCCACGCCTTCCTGGCGCTCTGCTTCGGTCAGCAGCGGCCAGTCGCCCATCGAGCCGCAGTACACCACGGCGCTCATGCCGGCCTCGATCAGCTCGCGGCCCTTGCGCACCAGGGCGTCGAAGTCCGGCTTGCGCTCGGCGGTGCAGGGGGTCATCAGGGCGGGCATGGTGCCGGTGAAGATGTTGTTGGTCATTGTTGTCACTCCTCGCGATATTCTTTTTTTTGGAAATAGCCGGGGTCAGATGCCCCAGGCGAACGGGTCCTGTTCGTCGATCAGCAGGGTGCTGTCGGCGGTGATGTAGGCGCGGCCGGTGATGAACGGGCGAATGCGTTCGCCGTCGCGCTCGTAGCGGCCCTGGAACTGGCTGCCGGTGATACTGGCCTGTACCCAGGTCTGGCCTTCGTCGAGCTTGCCGTCGGCGGCCAGGCAGGCCAGCTTGGCGCTGGTGCCCGTGCCGCAGGGCGAGCGGTCGTAGGCCTTGCCGGGGCACATCACGAAGTTGCGGCTGTCGGCGTTGGCGTCGTCGGCGAACAGTTCGACGTGGTCGATGGGGGCACCGTTTTCACCGGTGATGCCCTGGGCTTCGAGGGCCTTGAGCATCGCCCAGGTGTATTCGGTCAGCGCCTCGCGGTTGCCCAGCTCGATGCGCTGGCCGTGTTCGGAGACGAGGAAAAACCAGTTGCCACCCCAGGCGATGTCGCCGCGCACCGGACCATGGCCGGGCACGTCCACCAGCACTTGCTGGCGGTAGCGGTAGGACGGCACGTTGCCGACGGTTATGGCGCCGTCTTCATGCAGGGTGGCGCTGACCTGGCCGACCGGGGTATCGATCTTGTGCACGCCCGGTGCGATCAGGCCCAGGTGCTGCAGCGAGGCGACCAGGCCGATGGTGCCGTGCCCGCACATGTTCAGGTAGCCAGCGTTGTTGAAGAAGATCACCCCGCACGTGGCGTCGGCCGATACCGGTGGGCAGTACAGCGCACCGACCAGCACATCGTTGCCACGTGGTTCCAGCAGGCAGGCGCGGCGCCACTGGTCGTGCAGCTCTCGCAGTTCATCGCGCTGCTCGGCCATGCTGCGGCCATGCAGTTGCGGGAAGCCTTTCATCACCAGGCGGGTTGGTTCCCCGCCGGTGTGCGAGTCGATGACGTGAACGTGTTTCATGGGCATATCCATTCGAGAGTGGGTCAGGAGGCGACGGCGGCAGGGCGCTGGCCTGGGTAGCTTTCGGAGGAGGCTTCGCTTTCATCCTCGCCCTCAAGGCGCACCAGGTGGGCAGGCACGCCGGTGGCCGCGCCCCAGTAGTAGATGCCCAGCGCACAAGCGGCCACGACCACGGTGTCGAACGGGTGGCCGAGTACTCCCAGGCCGCCGAAGCTGCCCAGCCACGACAGCAGGATGGTCACCGCGTAGAAGCCGATCAGCCACGCCGACGAGCGCACTTGCTGGGCCAGCGACAGGTGCTGGGTCGGCACGAAGCGGCCGCACAGCAGGTACAGCACGAACATCACGATCTGCAGGGCCAGCAGCCACGACACGGTCTTCCAGCCCGACCAGTACACGATCAGCGCGGCGATGATGAATGAAAGCGGGCCGAGCACGCCCATGCCCTTGACCCGGAACGGGCGCGGCATGTCGGGGGCGTTGCGGCGCAGGGCGGCGACGGTGACCGGGGCCACGGCGTAGCTCAGTACCAGGGCGGCGGAAACCACGTTGATCAGCGCTTCCCAGGACGGGAACGGCAGGGTCCAGAACACCGACAGGCCAAAGGTCAGCCACAGCGCCGGGCGCGGGATGCCGGACTCGGCGTCGATACGGGTGAAGTACTTGAAGAAGGTGCCGGTCTGCGCCCAGCCATAGACCACGCGCGGGGTGGCGTTCATGTAGATGTTGCCGCAGCCGCTGGGCGAGATCACCGCGTCGGCCACCACCAGATAGGCCAGCCAGCCCACACCCAAAGCCAGGGCAATGTCGCGGTAGGGCAGGGCCAGTTCCTTGGTCACTGCGGCCCAGCCGTTGCTCAGCATTTCGGTCGGCACGCTGCCGAGGAAGGCCAGTTGCAGCAGGGCGTAGATCGCGGTGGACAGCAGTACCGAGAGGATCAGCGCGATGGGGATGGTGCGTTGCGGGTTCTTCACCTCGCTGGCCACCGAAATGATCGGCGTCAGGCCCAGGTAGGCGAAGATGATGCCACCGGCCGATACCGCCATTTCAACGCCGGACAGACCGAACGGGGCAAAGCCTTGAACCTCGAAGTTTTCCGGTTTGAAGAAGGTGAACAGCACGCCGATCACCAGCAGCGGCACGATGAACTTGAACACACTGACCAGGTTGTTGGCCTTGGCGAAGGTTTTCACGCTGCGGTAGTTGAGGAAGAAGAACAGCCCCAGCAGGGCGAACTGTACCAGCCAGCCGAGCACGGTCGGGTCGCTGGAGCCGGCCTTGGTCAGCCCGGGGAACCAGGCGGCGGCGTATTGACGCGAAGCGACCACTTCGATGGCGATCAGGCTGGAAAAGGCGATCAGGGTGATAAAGCCCATCAAGTAGCCCAGCAGCGGGCCGTGGGAGTACACCGGGTAGCGCACCACGCCCCCGGCACGCGGCAGGGCAGCGCCCAGTTCGCAATAGACGATGCCCAGCAACAGTACGGCGAAGCCGCCAAGGAACCAGGACAGGATGCCGGCCGGGCCGGCGATGGCCGAGACGTGGCTGGCGGCGAACAGCCAGCCGGAGCCGAAGATGGCACCTAGGCCGATGAAGGTGAGGTCCAGCAATGACAACTGTTTTTTGAATTTGCCTGACATGGGTTCGCCTTTTTGTTGGTTATTGGATAGGCAGGTCTGATGTCACGAGATGCGGCTTTTTGGGCCGCGCTCTTGTAGGACTTGGGGCGGCTTGCGTGGGGCATAGAGTGGACCGATCAAGGCGGCGGTTCTTGATGGTTTTCTGCAGGGTGGATGACGAAATCGGCACAGTTGCGAAAAAGCAGTGGTAGGAGGGAAGGGTGGTGGATAGGCTGTAAGCCTTAACACATAAGGGTTGTAGACATTTACTTGCTGTGCCGGCCTCTTCGCGGGTAAACCCGCTCCTACAGGTATCTCCGCAGCTTCGAGGGCTGCGCAGTACCTGTAGGAGCGGGTTTACCCGCGAAGAGGCCGGCACAGCAAACCGAGAGAGAGCAGATGACCGACACTCCCCTGGCAACCCTGTACCAGTCACTCGACCAGCACCGCCCCGCCAACCTCGAGGCCCTGCTCGCCGGTGTATCCCTGCTGCTGCCGATCCTCGACGCCATCCCCAACGCCGCGATCTTCATCAAGGACCCGGCCGCCCGCTATGTGCTGGCCAACAACACCCTGGTCCAGCGCTGTGGCCTCAAGCGCCTGCAACCGCTGCTGGGCAAGACCAGCGCCGAAGTGTTCCCGGCACAGCTGGGCCCCGGCTACACCGAGCAGGACCGTCGCGTTCTCAAGGAGGGTTTGGTGCTGGAAGACCAACTGGAGCTGCATCTTTACGGCAGCCGCGAGCCTGGCTGGTGCCTGACCCACAAGCGCCCGCTGTACAACCGTGCCGGCGAGATCATCGGCCTGGTCGGCATCTCGGTCGACTTGCAGTCAGCCGCCGACAGCCACCCCGCCTACCAGCGCCTGGCGGCGGTGGACGAGCATATCCGTCGGCATTTCCACCAGCCGATCAGCATGGGCGAGCTGACCCGTATCGCTGGCATTTCCGTGGCCCAGCTGGAGCGCTACTGCAAGCGGGTGTTCCACCTCACGCCACGGCAGATGATCCACAAGGCACGCCTGGAGCACGCCCACCGTTTGCTGCATTCGGAACTGCCGATCACTGAAGTGGCGATGTGCTGCGGCTATACCGACCACAGCGCCTTCAGCCGCCAGTTCAAGCAACTGACCGGCTTCACCCCGCGCCAGTACCGCCAGGCAACCAGCGCTCAGTTGGCCTGAAACAGCACCCGCGCCTCATCGAAGCACTGCTCGGCAATTGCCGAACGCGGTTCGCTGCGGCGCAGCAGCAGGCCGACCGGGCTGTGGATGGCGGCGTCGGCCACCGGCAGGATGCGCAGGTGCTCGCTCAGGTCTTCCAGGCCGCAGTCCAGTGGCATGACCGCACAGCACATGCCGGTGTTGATGGCCTGGATCAGCTGGAAGCTCGAGTCGCTTTCCAGTACCGCATTCGGCTCCAGGCCACGGCTGCGAAAACTCAGGTCCAGCGACTGGCGGTAGTGCATGCCCTTGCTCAGCAGGCCCAGCGGAATGTCGCCCAGCTCGTCCCAGCGCAGGGTGTCGCTGGCGAACTGGAAGTGCCGGGTATCGTGCAGCAGGCCCATGGTGGTGGTGCCCAGTTCGATCACTTCGAAGAAGCTGGTGTTGACCTGGTCCAGGTAGCAGATGCCCAGGTCGAGCTGGTTGCGGCTTAGCCCGTCGATGACCTGTTCCGAGCTGAGCGAGCTGATCTGGAAGTGCAGTTCGGGGTATTTTTCACGCAGCGGCAGCAGCAGGTGCATGGGGTTGAAGCTGGCCAGCGGCACCGTGCCCAGGCGCAGGCTGCCGACCACCTGGCCGCGGCAACTGGCGGCTTCGGCCTGCAAGCCATCGTGCGCGGCGAGCAGGGTACGGGCCCAGGCCAGGATTCGCTCGCCCGCTTCGGTGAAACCTTCGAAGCGCTGGCCGCGCTTGACCAGTACCAGGTCCAGCTCGTCCTCCAGGTTGCGCAGGCGCATGGACAGCGTCGGCTGGGTGATATGGCACAGCGCCGCCGCCTGGCCGAAGTGGCGGGTCTGGTCGAGGGCGATGAGGAATTTGAGCTGCTTGATGTCCATGGAGGTGCCTGGTATCGGGTTATGCAGACCTTAACCCACGTCTGCGATAGATGTCATTGATGAGTCGGTACGCCATATCGATTGGACGCCCCCAGGCCATGCCTCTAGCGTGGCGGCAATGCCACTCGAGGAGCCCCACCGTGCGCGTCCAACCCGATGCGGTCTTCGTACCGCTCAACATCGCCGTGCTGACAGTCAGCGATACCCGTACCTACGACAACGACACTTCCGGTGAGCTGCTGGCCAGCCGCTCGGTGGAGATCGGCCACCGCCTGGTGGCGCGGGCGTTGCTCAAGGACGACCTTTACAAGATCCGCGCCCAGGTCGCCACCTGGATTGCCGACGAACAGGTGCAGGTGGTGCTGATCACCGGCGGTACCGGTTTTACCGGGCGTGACAGCACGCCGGAAGCGGTCGAGTGCCTGCTGGACAAGCGCATCGATGGCTTTGGCGAACTGTTCCGGGCCCTGTCGATTCTCGATATCGGCACCTCGACCGTGCAGAGCCGGGCGCTGGCCGGGCTGTCCAACCGCACGTTGGTGTGCTGCCTGCCGGGCTCCACCGGGGCCTGCCGTACGGCGTGGGAGGGCATCCTGGCGGAGCAGCTGGATGCGCGGCACCGGCCGTGCAACTTCGTCAAGCACCTGAAACCGATCGAGGCCTGTGCAAGCCGGGGCTGAGTTTTTTCCTGTACCGGCCTCTTCGCGGGTAAACCCGCTCCCACAGGTATCGCGCAGGGTTCGAAACCTGTGGGGCCCTGTAGGAGCGGGTTTACCCGCGAAAGGGCCGGCACAGGCCACTGCATTCAGTCAGCTCAATACATGGTCCACCGGCAACAACGCCGGCGGTAGCTGTTGTTCCCCCAACCCCGCCAGCACATCGCGCTCCACGGTCCGCACCATGGCATCGGTCGGCAGATCGTTCTCATCGCGCCCGAACGGGTCTTCCAGTTCGTTGCCAATCGCATCCAGCCCGAAGAACGTGTACCCCACGATGGTGGTGAACAGCGGCGCCAGCCAGCCCAGCGGCTCGGCCAGGGCAAACGGTAGCAACAGGCAGAAGATGTAGATGGTGCGGTGCAGCAGCAGCGTGTAGGGGAACGGCAACGGCGTGCCCTTGATCCGCTCGCAGGTAGCCTGCACTTCGGTCAGCCCCACCAGCCGCTGCTCCAGCAGGCTGTAGCGCCAGTCACTGATCTGCTGCTGTGTTGCCAGCCGCGAGCAGTGCCCGCCGATTTCGCGCAGGATGGCGTCGCACACGTTGTGCGGGCTGATTGCATCGGGCCGGGCCAGCCAGGGCCGGGCGGCGGCCAGTTCGTCCTCGCTGCGCAGCCGAGCATTCAGCGCATGGGCAAAGCCGCACAGGCTGCGCAACAGTTCGGCACGCAGGGTTTCGTCGGTAATCACCAGGCTTTCGCGCACGAACGAACGGGTTTCGATGATCAGCTTGCCCCAGGCCTTGCGCCCCTCCCACCAGCGGTCATAGCAGGCGTTGTTGCGAAAACTCATGAAAATCGACAGCGACAGGCCCAGCAAGGTGAACGGGGTGGCGCTGACCGGGTAGAAAAACGCCGGGAAATGCCGCTCGACCAACACGATCAGCGCGGCCAGCAGGGTGATCGTCAGGCAACGCAGGGCGATGCGCTTGACGATCGAACCCTTGAGGGTGAACAGCACACGCAGCACATCGGGGGTGGGGTGGACGATCATGGAAATCCAGAGACGGCTGCCTAGCCGCCGGTCATGTTCATGAAACGCAGGATCTGCACGTCGCCACCGACTTCGAAATGATGGCGGTAGGGCTTGAGGTGCAAGGAATCACGAATGGCCTTTTCCAGGCGTTCGGGGTTGCCGGGGTGGGCGCGCAGAACCTGCTTCAGGTCCACCGAGTGTTCATTGCCCAGGCACAGCAGCAGGCGGCCTTCGACGGTGAGTCGCACGCGGTTGCAGGTGGCGCAGAAGTTGTGGCTGTGTGGCGAAATGAAGCCGACCCGAGTATTGGCGGCTTCGGCCAGGCGCCAGTAGCGGGCGGGGCCCTGGGACGACTCGGTCGATTCGACAAATGTGAACTGCTCGGCCAGCAGCGCACGTACTTCGTCACTGGAGCAGAACGACTCGCCGCGTTCATGTTCGCTGATCACGCCCAAGGGCATTTCTTCGATGAAGGTGATGTCCAGTTCGCGGTCGATGGCAAAGCGCACCAGGTCGACCAGTTCGTGGTCGTTGCGGCCTTTGAGGACTACGCAGTTGAGCTTGGTGCGCTTGAAACCGGCCTGGCGGGCGGCGTCGATGCCGGCGATCACCTGGTGCAGGTCGCCGGTGCGGGTCAGTTGCTTGAAGCGCTCGGCGTCCAGGCTGTCGAGGCTGATGTTCAGGCGCGTGACACCTGCGTCGAACAGCGGCTGGGCCAGGCGCCCGAGTTGCGAGCCGTTGCTGGTCAGGCACAACTCGCGCAGGCCGGGCAGGGCGGCGATGCGCCCGCACAGGTCGACGATGCCCTGGCGCACCAGCGGCTCGCCGCCGGTCAGGCGGATCTTGCGGGTGCCAAGGGCGACGAAGCGCTCGGCCACCTGGAGCAGTTCCTCAAGGCTGAGGATTTGCTGGCGCGGCAGGAACTGCATGTCTTCGGCCATGCAGTACACGCAACGGAAGTCGCAGCGGTCGGTGACCGACATCCGCAGGTAGTCGATTTTCCGGTTGAAGCCGTCGATCAGGGCCCGGCTGTTCTGTTCCACGTTCGCGCTCGAATGGGTAGGGACTCAATCCAAGCTATAACTTGGGCGCAGGGCCGTCAAATTGCTTTGTCCGACCGATTGATCGATGGTCTCTATCATGGCTGCAGGTCACGTATTTCAAAGTGTTGACCGCGTCGCCCAATTCGCGGGTAAACCCGCTCCCACAGGTAAAGCGCAGGGCTCGAAACCTGTGGGGGCCCTGTGGGAGCGGGTTCACCCGCGAAGGCCGTGGCGCGGTTCCAGCCCATGATCGAAACCGCCTATCACCCCGTAAGATCTTTCGATTGGACGGCTCTACCCCACGCTCCATAGGCTGAAAAAAAGCATCGAAGCGTGAGGATTCACCGCATGAGCCAGGACCAACATATCAGGGACTACAAAGGCGCCGCCGCCGGCTGGGGGGCGCTCAAGAGCGTGACCAAGAGCTGGCTGGGCAGCGACAATGCCTTCAAGAACCTGCGGGCCATGCTCAAGACCAACCAGAACGGCGGCTTCGACTGCCCCGGCTGCGCCTGGGGCGAGTCGCCGGAAAACGACATGGTCAAGTTCTGCGAGAACGGCGCCAAGGCGGTCAACTGGGAAGCCACCGGCCGCTCGGTGGACCCGGCATTCTTCGCCAGGTACAGCGTCAGTGCGCTGGCCGAGCAGACCGACTACTGGCTGGAGTACCAGGGCCGCCTGACCCACCCGATGCGCTACGACGCGGCCACCGACCACTATGTCGAAACCAGCTGGGAAGAAGCCTTTGCGCTGGTTGCGCAACACTTGCGCGCACTCGAATCGCCCGACCAGGCCGAGTTCTACACCTCGGGCCGGGCCAGCAACGAGGCGGCGTTCCTCTACCAGCTGTTCGTCCGCGCCTACGGCACCAACAACTTCCCCGACTGCTCGAACATGTGCCATGAAGCCAGCGGCGTGGGCATGTCGGAAACCCTCGGCGTGGGCAAGGGCACCGTGGTGTTCCACGACCTGGAACTGGCCGATGCCATCTTCGTCATCGGTCAGAACCCCGGCACCAACCACCCGCGGATGCTCGAACCGCTGCGTGAAGCGGTGAAGCGTGGTGCCCAGGTGGTCTGCTTCAACCCGCTCAAGGAGCGCGGCCTGGAGCGCTTCCAGCACCCGCAGCACCCGTTCGAGATGCTCAGCAATGGCTCCGAACCAACCAATACGGCCTACTTCCGCCCGGCCCTGGGCGGTGACATGGCAGTGATGCGTGGCATTGCCAAGTACCTGCTGCAGTGGGAACGCGAAGCCCAGGCCAATGGCGAACCGGCGGTGTTCGACCATGCCTTCATCGCCGAGCACACCAGTGGCATCGACGCATACCTGGAAACCGTGGATGCCACGCCCTGGGCGCACATCGTCGAGCAATCGGGCCTGACCCAGGCCGAGATCGAACTGGCCGCGCGCATGTACCGCAAGGCCGAACGGGTAATCATGTGCTGGGCCATGGGCGTCACCCAGCACCGCCACTCGGTGCCGACCGTTCAGGAAATCGTCAACCTGCAGCTGCTGCGCGGTAACGTCGGCAAGCCCGGTGCCGGCCTGTCACCGGTGCGCGGCCACAGCAACGTGCAGGGCGACCGCACCATGGGCATCGACGAGAAGCCCGGGGCGGCCCTGCTCGATGCCATCGAAGAACGCTTCCGGTTCCGCGTGCCGCGTGCCCACGGGCACAACGCCGTGCTGGCGATCAAGGCCATGGAAGAGGGGCGGGCCAAGGTGTTCATCGGCCTGGGTGGCAACTTTGCCCAGGCCACGCCGGATACGCCGCGCACCCATGCGGCCATGCGCAATTGCGCGCTGACCGTGCAGATTTCCACCAAGCTCAACCGCTCGCACCTGGTCACCGGCCGCGATGCGTTGATCCTGCCGTGCCTGGGCCGTACCGAAATCGACATGCATGCCAGCGGGCCGCAAGGCGTGACCGTGGAGGACACCTTCAGCATGGTGCACATCTCCCACGGCCAGCTGCGCCCGCGCTCGCCGCACCTGCGCTCGGAGCCGTGGATCATCGCCGGCATGGCCCAGGCGACCTTGGGCAAACAGCCGATCGACTGGGAATACGCAGTTGCCGACTATGGCCGTATCCGCAGCATGATTGCCGATGTGATACCCGGCTTTACCGATTTCAACGAGCGCCTGCAGCACCCAGGTGGTTTCCACCTGGGCAACAATGCCGCCGACCGTACCTGGCGCACGGCCACAGGTAAGGCGCGCTTCAGCCCGCACCGGCTGCCGGAGCAACTGGTGAATGCCAAGGTGCTGGCGCGCGGTGACAAGCCCGACCTGATCCTGCAGACCCTGCGCTCGCACGACCAGTACAACACCACCCTGTATGGCCTGGACGACCGTTATCGCGGGGTGTTCGGCCTGCGTGAAGTGGTGTTCGTCAACGAGGTGGACATCCGCCGGATGGGCTTCGAGCCGGGCGAACATGTGGACCTGGTGTCGCTGTGGGAGGATGGCGTGGAGCGGCGCGTCTCGGGCTTCCGCCTGGTGGCGTATGACGTGCCCGAGGGGCAGGCGGCGGCCTATTACCCGGAGACCAACCCGCTGGTGCCGCTGGAAAGCTATGGCGAGGGGACCTATACCCCGACCTCGAAGTTCGTGGCGATCAAGGTCGAGAAGGCCAAGGCGGGGAACCGGATTGCGGCGGTGCTGGCCGCGGATTGATCGGTTGCCTGTGCTGGCCTCTTCGCGGGCTTGCCCGCTCCCACAGGAGTACCACAGGTGCTGAAAACTGTGGGGTCCCTGTGGGAGCGGGCAAGCCCGCGAAGAATCCAGCACCGATCAGGAACGGTTCACCGGGTAAGCCGTGGTGTACTTCATCTGCTCCATGGCAAAACTGGAAGTGATGTTCGACAGCCCGTCAGTACTGGTGATCAGCTTTTTATAAAACCGGTCATACGCCGCAATGTCCCCCACCACCACCCGCAGCATGTAATCCCAGTCCCCCGACATGCGGTAGAACTCCATCACTTCCTCGAACCCGGTCACGGTCGCGGCAAACTGCTCCAGCCAGGCGCTGTCGTGGCGCTGGGTCTTGAGCTGGACGAACACCGTCAGCCCCAGCCCCAGCCGTTCCGGGTCGAGCAGGGCGACACGGCCGACAATGTAGCCGTCTTCTTCCAGGCGCCTGACCCGCTTCCAGCACGGCGTGGTGGAGAGGTTGACGGCCTCGGCCAGGTCCTTGAGCGAGATCGAGGCGTCGCGCTGAAGCAGGGTGAGAATGTGCTGGTCGAAGCTGTCCATATCGCGCGTGGGCCGTGGAGAAAAATATTTCACAGATTACCCCAAGGCTAGAAGATTTGGGTTGTGCGATAGTTGCAGCTTTCACTCTGCCAATGGGCCTGACCATGTCCGACAAGCCGCGCAATTTCGCCACCCGTACCATTCACGCCGGTGAGCAGTTCAGCGTCGCCGATAACGCTATTTTCCCGGCGATCGTCACCGCCAGCTCGTTCACCAAGCGCAGCCTGGACGACAAACCGGAATACTCCTACAGCCGTGTCGGCAACCCCACCCGGCACGCCTATGAAACCTGTGTCGCCGCCCTGGAAGAGGGCGTTGGCGCGGTCGCCTGCGCCTCGGGCGTGAACGCCACCGCCACCGTGCTGGAGCTGCTGCCCAAGGATGCCCACGTGGTGGTGATGAACGGCGTGTACGGCGGTACCTTCCGCATCATGGAAGACTACCGCAGCCGCACCTCGGGCCTGACCACCACCTACGTCGACCTCAACGACCTCGAGGCGGTGGCCGCCGCCATCAAGCCGGAAACCCAGCTGATCTGGATCGAATCGCCGACCAACCCGTTGCTGCACCTGGTCGACATCAAGGCGGTGTGCGACCTGGCCAAGGCACGGGGCATCCTCACTTGCATCGACAACACCTTCTGCTCGCCGTGGAACCAGCGCCCGATCACCCTGGGCGTGGACCTGGTGATGCACTCGGCCAGCAAGTACATCGGCGGCCACTCCGACCTCACCGGTGGCGTGGTCGTAGCTGCCAATGATGCGCTGTTGGCGCGCCTGCGCCGCATCAGCATGGCGATTGGCGCGGTGCAGGGGCCGTTCGACTGCTACCTGGCCCTGCGCGGTCTGAAGACCCTGGATGTGCGCATGGAGCGCCAGTGTGCCAATGCCCTGCAGGTGGCACGCTTCCTCGAAAGCCACGCGCAGATCGAGCAGGTGTATTACCCGGGGCTGGAAAGCCACCCGCAACATGAGTTGTGCAAACGGCAGATGCGCAGTGGCGGGGCGGTGGTGGCGATGAAGGTCAAGGGCGACCGGGTCGCGCTAAACCGCCTGGTGGAGGCGCTGCAGATCTTCGTGCTGGCCGACTCGCTGGGCGGCGTGGAAAGCATGATCAACCACTCCTGGAGCATGTCGCACTGCTCGCTGAGCCCGGAGCAGAAGGGCGTGATGGGCATCAGCGAAAACCTGCTGCGGTTGTCGGTGGGGATCGAGGATTATCGGGACCTGGTCGAGGACCTGGATGGGGCGTTGAAGGCTGCGGCTGCTATGTGAGGGCTGCTGGCCTCTTCGCGGGTGAACCCGCTCCCACAGGTATTGCGCTGCCTTCAGGTTTGGCGCTGTACTTGTAGGAGCGGGCAAGCCCGCGAAGAGGCCGGTGGATTCAATGAATTCCTGTCAGGATTTGGGCGGATGAATGATCCGTTCGATCTTGTCCTTGATCAGCAAGCGCTCCTTGCGCAGGCGGTTGACGGTTTCGTCGTTGGTGCCGTTGCCTTCGGCAGCGACCACCTCTTTGTCTTTTGCGTTGTATTCCTTGTGCAGTGAGTGCAGCGTCTGGTCCTTGTCCATGAGCGCCTGGAATGCATCAGCGGTAACGTGCAGGTCAGCGAGCAGATCATGCGGAACTGGCATTTCTTCACCTCTGTCGGGGGTTGGCGGATGGTTCTGACCTTTGAGGATAGTCGTCTTTGCGCAGGTAGGGGACTGGGGTAGGCTGTCGCATCTCCCCCGTGACCCGGAACCTGCGCCATGCCTCACCTGAACCTCGAATACAGCGACAACCTGAATGAGCTGAATGTCGACGTCCTGCTGCTGCGCCTGAACCATGCCCTGGTCGGCAGTGGCCAGTTCGCCGACGAGGCCGATATCAAAAGCCGCGCCGAAGCCTTCGAGCACTATCGAGTGGGCACTGCGCCCGGCGAGCGTGCCTTTGCCCATGTGCGCCTGGCCATCCTCAGCGGGCGCTCGCCCGAGGTGAAGAAGCAACTGTCCGGCAGCCTGCTGGATGTGCTGCGTGAGGCCATCCCCAAGCAACCTGGGCTGGACATCCAGCTGTGCGTGGAAGTGCTGGACATCGACCGCGAGCCGTATGCCAAGGCACGCCTGCCAGGCTGAACAAGCGCTGAATGAACTTCTTTTAATGTAGAAAAGGCGCCTGCTCACGAATTTGTTGGCGTCTTTTTCACAAAATATTGATGGCACGCTTTCTAGAGTTCAGCCAAGTTTCCCCGGTGCCGCGCAGGCCCTCGGGCTGATAATCACTCTTGATTGCGAACACTGATGCTCAACTTCAAATCCCTGCGGACTGAATGGGTCACGCTGCTGGCCAGCCTTTACCTGCTGATAGGCTTCAATGTCTTCCTCTGGCAGCATCTCGAACAGGTCGTGCCGCCCGGTTTGCCGGGGCTTTGGCTGAGCCTGGCGTTTGCCGTGCTGATGCTGTTCGCGTTCAACCTGATCCTTACGTTGTTCGCCTTCCGTTATGTATTGAAGCCAATACTTATCGTGTTGTTCATGAGTGGCGCGGGTGTGGCTTACTTCATGAACCAGTACGGCGTACTCATTGACGCGGGCATGTTCCGCAATATTGCGGAAACCAACGTGGCGGAAGTGCGTGACCTGCTTTCGTTGAAGTTTGCCTTGTATATCCTGGGCCTCGGTGTAGTGCCTTCGCTGCTGTTGTGGAAGGCGCCGATCGCCTATCGCGCCTGGCACCGTGAACTGCTCGGCAAGCTGGTGGTTGGCGGTGCCTGCGTGGTGGCCCTGGGCTCGGTGGCACTGGTCAACTACCAGGGCCTTTCGTCGCTGTTTCGCAACCACCACGAACTGCGCCTGATGCTCACCCCCAGCAATATCGTGGGTGCCTCCATCGGTTATGTCAGCGAGCGCGTCGGTACCGCATCACGGCCCTTCCAGCATTACGGCGAAGATGCCAAGCGTGACGCTGCCTGGCAAAAGCATGAACGCAAGTCGCTGACTGTGCTGGTGGTGGGTGAAAGTGCGCGGGCAGATCACTTCGGCGTGCTCGGCTACAACCGCGATACCACACCGAACCTTGCCAGGGAGCAGGGCCTGCTGGCGTTCTCCGATGTTCACTCCTGCGGCACGGAAACCGCCGTTTCGGTGCCGTGCATGTTCTCTGGCATGAAGCGCAAGGACTACGATGCCCGCGTGGCGAAGAACCGCGAAGGGTTGCTGGACATCCTCCAGCGGACCGGCCTGGCGGTGCAGTGGCGTGACAATCAATCGGGCTGCAAGGGTACCTGCGACCGCGTGCAGTTCATCGATGTCAGCAAACTCCAGGACCCGCAGTTGTGCGCTGATGGTGAATGCCATGACCAGATCCTGCTGCAGGGCCTGGGTGAGCTGATCGACAACCTCGACAAGGACACCGTGCTGGTGCTGCACCAGATGGGCAGCCACGGGCCTGAATACTTCAAGCGCTACCCCGGCGCCGACCAGCGCTTTGCCCCGGTGTGCCAGAGCAACGCGCTGGACCAGTGCAGCGAACAGGAAATCGTCAACGGCTACGACAACACCCTGGCCTATACCGACAAGGTGCTGGCCTCGCTGATCGATACCCTGCGCAGCAAGCAGGACAAGGTCGACACGGCGATGATCTACCTGTCCGACCATGGCGAGTCGCTGGGTGAGTACAACCTGTTCCTGCACGGCACGCCTTACGCCATCGCCCCCGAGCAGCAGAAGCATGTGCCGTTGCTGACCTGGTTCTCCGACAGCTACAAGGAGGACTTCGGCGTCGACACCGATTGCCTGGCCAAGCTCAGCGATGCGCCGCTGTCGCAGGACAACCTGTTCCACTCGATGCTCGGCCTGTTGCAGGTGCGTACCGAGGTCTACCAGCAATCGCTGGACATGTTCGCCAGCTGCCGGCCGTGGCTGGCGGCCAAGCGCTGAGTCTGACTGCACCGTTTATCCATTCCAGGGATGGCGCAGGTTTCACCAGCAGTGCCCGCGCCGTATATACTGCGCGCCAATGTTAGTGGGAGAGCCTCGTGGCCATCGAAATACACTGGATCCGTGACGACCAGAGCCTGGCCGAACACTGCCGCGACTGGCATCAGCTGCCCTTTGTCGCCGTCGACACCGAATTCATGCGGGTCGACACCTTCTACCCGAAAGCCGGGCTTATCCAGATCGGCGATGGCCAGCGTGCCTTCCTGATCGATCCGTTGCTGATCGGCAACTGGCAACCCCTGGCCGAACTGCTGGATGACAGCGGTGTGGTCAAGGTGCTGCACGCCTGCAGCGAAGACCTCGAAGTGCTGCTGCGCCTGACCGGCAAGCTGCCACAGCCGCTGTTCGACACCCAACTGGCGGCCGGTTATCTGAACCTGGGGTTCTCCATGGGTTATTCGCGCCTGGTGCAGGATGTGCTGGGTATCGACCTGCCCAAGGGCGAAACCCGCTCCGACTGGCTGCAGCGCCCGCTCTCGGAAACCCAGGTCAGCTATGCCGCCGAGGATGCCGTGCACTTAGCCGAGCTGTTCACCGTGTTGCGCCCGCGCCTGAGTGACGACAAGTACGCCTGGGTGCTGGAGGACGGCGCCGAGCTGGTGGCTGCATTGCGCCGCGAAGTCGAGCCCGAAAGCCTGTACCGCGACGTCAAGCTGGCCTGGAAGCTGGCCCCCCAGCAACTGGCAGTGCTGCGTGAGCTGTGTGCCTGGCGCGAGCGTGAAGCGCGCAACCGCGACGTACCGCGCAATCGCATCCTCAAGGAGCACTCGCTGTGGCCGATGGCCAAGAGCCAGCCGAGCAACCTGTCGGCGCTGGCCAAGATCGACGAGATGCATCCGCGCACCATTCGTCAGGACGGTGAGTTCCTCATCCAGCTGATCAAGCGTGCCGCCAGCCTGCCAGCCGAGCAATGGCCACAGGCCTTGCCCGAGCCTTTGCCGATCGAGGCCGCAGGTATCCTCAAGCAGCTGCGTGCCATCGGCCAGGCCGAAGGTGAGCGCCTGGGCATTGCCCCCGAGCTGATGCTGCGCAAAAAAGCCCTGGAAGCGCTGCTCAAGAGCGGCTACCCCAATGGCCCCTATCAATTGCCCGATTCGCTGCGCGGCTGGCGCCGTGAGCGCATGGGCCAGGCCCTGCTGGACAGCCTCGCAGGCGCCGGAGAGACCCGATGAAACGCATTTGCTCTATCTACAAGAGCCCCCGCAAGAACGAAATGTACCTGTACGTGCTCAAGGCCGACGGCCTGGAGCGCGTGCCCGAAGGCCTGCTGCCGTTCTTCGGCACCCCCGTGCACGCCTTCGACCTGGTGCTTACCCCCGAGCGCAAACTGGCCCGCGAGGATATCGCCAAGGTGCTGGAAAACCTCGACAACCAGGGTTACCACCTGCAGATGCCGCCGCCGGAAGACGACTACATCGAGCACCTGCCCGAAGAGTTGCTGCGCCGTAACGACCCTGCCTGATCATGCGAGTACTGATTGCTGAGCATGATCATGCTCGATACGCCGAGATCTTGCGCGCAGCCGCGCCTGAGCTGGAAGTCCTGACCAGCGGCGACTCCGCCGAACTGGCACGCCAGGCGCCACAGTGCCCGGTGTGGCTGGGCCAGCCGGACCTGCTGGCAAGCCTGTTGCGCCAGGGCCACAAGCCGGGCTGGATGCAGTCCACCTGGGCCGGTATCACCCCGCTGCTGGCCGAGGGCCTGCCGCGCGACTATCGCCTGACCCGCGCCGTGGGCATCTTTGGCCAGGTGATGGCCGAGTACATGCTCACCTACATGCTCGGCCATGAGCGCGAGGTGCTGTCGCGGCTGGTCAGCCAGGTCGAGCGTCGTTGGGACGACCGCCCGGGGCGGACCCTGGAAGGGCGCAAGGTGCTGATCGTCGGCACTGGCGACATTGGCCAGCGGGTGGCCGAGTTCCTGCAGGCGTTTGGCGTGGTGCTGTATGGCGTTGCCAGCAGCGCCCGCGAGCAGGCGCCGTTCGTCGAGGTAGCGGCGCTGGCCGACCTGCCGCGCCTGGTGAGTCAGGTCGATTACGTACTCAACCTGCTGCCGGATACCCCGGCAACCCACGACCTGTATGACGCGGCACTGTTCAAGCGCTTCCAGCCCACGGCGCTGTTCATCAATGCAGGGCGCGGCGCTGCGGTGGTCGACGCTGACCTGGTCGAGGCACTGAAGGAAGGGCACCTGGCGGGGGCGGTGATCGATGTCTGCCGGCAGGAGCCGTTGCCCAGGCAACACCCGTTCTGGACGGCGTGGGGCTTGCTGCTGACCGGGCACAGCTCGGCACCCACCTCGCCGGCGGCGATGGTGCGGTTGTTTGTCGAGAATGTGCGGGCGTATGCGGCGGGGCAGGGGTTGCGAGGTGAAGTGGACTTCGCCCGAGGCTATTGATTTCTGTTGCCTGTACTGGCCTCTTCGCGGGTAAACCCGCTCCCACAGGATCCCCACTACCCTCAGGTCCTGTGGGAGGCTGGTGTTGGCTGTGCTGGCACAGGATCAACACAGGCCCCATGGGGCAGTGGAGATCCTGTGGGAGCGGGTTTACCCGCGAAGAGGACGGTACAGCCAATAAAGGCTTACAAGCTGAAATCACCCTCGGCAGCCAGCTCGCTCAGTGGCTTGCGCGGGCTCGGGACTTCACGCGCCTGCAGCGCTTCGTTCAGGCTGGCCTTATCGCCCAGCTTGCCGATTGCCACCATGGCATGCAGCACGTAGCCTTCAGGAACCTTCAACTCCTGACGCGCCAGCTCCTGGTCGAAACCGGCCATGCCATGGGTATGCCAGCCGCTGATGCTGGCTTGCAGGGCCAGGTGCCCCCAGGCGGAGCCGGTGTCGAAGGTGTGCCACAGCGCCGGCTTTTCTTCCGTGGCGCCCGGGGCGGCGTAGGTGGTCTTGGAAATCACCAGCACCAACGCCGATGCCTGTTGCGCCCAGCTGCGGTTGGCCGGCACCAGCAGGTTCAGGTAACGCTCCCAGTTCGGCGTGTCACGGCGGGCATAGAGGAAGCGCCAAGGTTGCGAGTTGTTCGCCGAGGGCGCCCAGCGTGCAGCTTCGAGGAAGCTCAGCAAGGTTTCCTCGCTGATCGGCTCGGCGGTGAAGGCACGTGGCGACCAGCGGTTGATGAACTGCTCGTTGATGGCGTAATCGGCAATGCGGGGGTTGGCGCTCATGGCGGCTCCTGCAAAAGGGCGGTAAACGCGCACGCTACTGCGTCGCGTCGCGACTGACAAGCGGTCTGGCTTTGCCGAAGGCCAGGCTCTAGACTGGCGCCGCCGCGCGCCGTGGCTCCAAGATGAATGCAGGAAACCCGTGTCATGATCGCTGAAAACGCGCCGTTCTGGCAGCGCAAGACCCTCGAACAACTCAGCCCGCAAGAGTGGGAGTCGCTGTGTGACGGTTGCGGCCTGTGCTGCCTGCAAAAGCTCGAGGACGAGGACGACAACAGCGTCTATTACACGCGCATCGCCTGCAAACTGCTGGATCTGCACACCTGTCAGTGCAGCGATTACCCCAACCGCTTCGCCCAGGTACCTGACTGCATACAGCTCACCCCGGGCAAGGCCGACCAGTTCAAGTGGCTGCCGAGTACCTGCGGCTACCGCCTGGTCAGTGAGGGCAAGGACCTGCCGGCCTGGCACCACCTGGTCTGCGGCGATCGCCAGCAGGTCCATGAACAGCGCATTTCCCAGTCGGGGCGCATGCTCAGTGAACACGATGTGCACGAAGACGACTGGGAAGACCATCTGATCTTCCGCGCCAGCTGACCGGCGCGGCCCGCTGCCACGGGGAAACAAGGAGTTTCTGTATGCGTTGCCAGCTGTTGTTGCTGTTTGGCCTGATGGCCAGTTCGCCGGCCTGGGCGAAAAAGGTCGACCTCGACTATCAGGTGCGCCTGTTGCCAGCCAGCGGCCAGGCGGAGGTCCGCCTCACCTTGGCCGAAGGCAGTGCCGTGCGCAGCCTGGATTTCGACCTGGGCAAGGCTGGGGCCTACAGTGGCTTCCAGGCTGATGGCCAATGGCAACTGCAGGGCCAGCGCGGCGTGTGGCAACCGGCGGCCGGCAAGACCAGCCTCAGCTACCGCGTGCAGCTGGACCAGAAACGCGGCAGCGGCGCCTATTCATCGCGCATCACCCCGCATTGGGCGCTGTTCCTGGGCGACCAGCTGGTGCCGCCTGCGCGCCTCGACCAGCAGGATGGCACCGAACTGGTGGCGCGGCTGGCGTTCGACCTGCCGGAGGGCTGGAAGAGCATTGAGACCTCCTGGCCGCGTATCGGCAAGGACAAGTTCCGCATCGACAACGTTTCGCGCCTGTTCGACCGCCCCACAGGCTGGATGCTCGCCGGCGACCTGGGCAGCCGCCGCGCCCGCCTGGGCGAAACCGAGGTCACCGTGGCCGCACCGGTGGGGCAGGGTATGCGGCGCATGGACAACCTGACCATGCTGACCTTTGTCTGGCCGCAATTGCAGGCGGTTTTCCCGCGCAACCCGCCGAAGCTGCTGTTGGTCGGCGCTCGCGACGGCATGTGGCGTGGGGCGACCGCCGCGCAGGGCTCGTTGTACCTGCACAGTGCCCGGCCGATGGTCAGCGAGAATGGCAGCAGCCCGTTGCTGCGCGAAGTGGTGCAACTGTTTGCGCAGATCCATGGGCGTGATGGCAGTGACTGGCTGGTGGAAAGCCTGAACGACTATTATGCCAGCGAGTTGCTGCGCCGCTCGGGCGGGGTGAGTGACGACCGTTACGAGGCTTGGCAGGCGCGCCTGAGCAAGCAGGGCGCCAAGGTCACCCGGCTCAAGGGCGAGCATGCCACCCCGGCGCAGGTGGCGCGCGGAGTGATGCTGTTGCAAGCGCTGGACAAGGAAATCCGCATCCACACTCAGGCCAAACGCTCGCTGGACGATGTGGCACGCGGGTTGATGCGCCTGCCCAGCGTCAGCACCGAAGACTTCGTGCAGATCAGCGAGAACGTGCTGGGGCGGCGCTCAGAGGTGTTGCAGAGCAAGGCGTTGCGCTAGCCGTTTCTGCACCTGTGCCGGCCTCTTCGCGGGTAAACCCGCTCCCACAGTATGGACTGCCCCCAAAAAGTTGGACAGTTTTAGCCAGTGGCCTGAGTCCTGTAGCTGACAGGGCTCAGGCCATTGAGTTTCAGCCTGATGCGGTCATGGTTGTAGTAATGGATGTACTCCTCCAGGCCCGCCTTCAGCTGTTCGACGCTTTCAAAGCGCTTCAGGTAGAAGAACTCTGACTTCAGTGTGCCGAAGAAGCTTTCCATCGCTGCATTATCCAGACAATTGCCCTTGCGAGACATGCTCTGCTTCACACCGCGCGCTGCGAGCTTATGGCGGTATTGGGGCTGCTGGTAATGCCATCCTTGGTCTGAGTGGATCACTAGCTTGGGCTTTTCACCCAACCCATCGAGCGCCTTTTCCAGCATGTTCCCGACCAAGCCATAAGTAGGCCGGCAAGCTGTTTCATAGGCGATGATCTCACCGTTGTACAAGTCCATCACGGGCGACAGGTAGAGCTTTTGTTGGGCCACTTTGAACTCAGTGACATCGGTCGCCCACTTCTGGTTGGGGCGTTGCGCGACGAAATTACGCTCCAGCAAATTCATTGCCACCTTGCCGACAATGCCGCGATAGGATCGATACTTCTTCGGGCGTACAACGGACTGCAAACCAAGCTCAGCCATCAACCGTTCAATGACCTTCTTGTTGACCAAGGTCCCCTGATTCCTGATGGCAAGGGCAATGCGGCGGTAGCCATACAGCCCTTTCTCCTCGTGATAGACACGCTGCACCAACTCCTTGAGCGAGGCGTGCCTGTCCGGCTTTTGCTGGCACTTGATCTGGTAATAAAAGGTACTGCGTGCCAACCCCACCATCTGCAAGAGGTCAGGCAGCGGATATTTATGTCTGAATTTACAGACGATCAGGGCTTTTTCGTCCGTGTTCGCTCCTTCTCCTCTCGCAGAGCCTTTAACTCCTTTAGGACATCATTCTCCATGCGCAGATACTCGAGCTCGCTCAACAACTGCTCACGAGATTTCTCTGCGTCATTGGTATCTGTCGGCTTGATGGGCTTAATTTTCTTCGGCACGGCTGATTTTCTTTGTTTGGCGAGAGTGGCTTCAGGACTGCCACTGTAGTGCTGCCGCAGCCAAATGCCTATCTGTGAGGACTGTCCAAGGTCAAAGTGCGCCGCTGTTTGGCGCAGGGACAGGCGATGCTCAAGCATGTACTTGAGCACCCGCCGCTTGAATTCCTCGGTGTAGCGGCGACCATGCGAGCGAGGGCCGAGGCTGGCATCGACTTGGTAGCCAGCAACCCAGCGCCGAAGCAGGCTGAAATCGATGCCAAAGTGTTGTGCCACCTTGCGAAAGCCCCGGCTGCCCTCTAGGTAAGCGGTGATAGCCGTGAGCTTGAACTGCTCTGTGTATTTACCCATAGATCCCCCAAGGGTTGGATTGGTGTCCAACTTCTTGGGGGCAGTCCAGTACGGCGAAGAGGCCGAAGCCTCGGTGATCCTGTGGGAGCGGGTTTACCCGCGAAAGGGCCGGCACAGGCGGTGCAAAATCAACTGGCCAACGGATCCTTCCCGGTTACCGTCACCCCCCGCGTCGCCGCCTCGGCACTGGCCTTCAACGCCTCCAGTTCCGCAGCACTGCGCTCGATGTCCGAACGCAAGCGGTGATACTCCTGCCGGTGCCGCTGCCACCAGGCCTTGGTCGCACAATGCCCGCTGAAGCCCCGAGCCAGTGCCAAGCCGCCAACTGCGATCTGCAACAACCCGACCAGGCCGCCGTGGCGCAGCCCCTTGCTGACCATCAACGCGCCGCCAGCCAGCGAACTGGCGCGCTCCAGGCCGTGAACGTTCTTGTCTTGCGATGTCGCTGCCGAATGGATATCAAGCATGGCAAGGTCTCCGTCTGAAGTGTATGCAGGTGACCTGTCGGCCGCCGCCATCGTTCAGTCGGCTATTTGAACCTGGGCCCCGAACGGGTATTCAGCCCCTTGGCCATGCGGTCATACAGCACCACATTCACCGTCGCTGCGAGGTTCATGCAGCCCTCGGTCGGAATGTAGATGGTCTCTTCGCACCATGCCCGCACATCGGCACTGAGGCTGCCGTCTTCCGGCCCGAAGATGTAGATGGCCCGATCCGGGTGGGTGTATTCCGGCAATGGCCGCGCGCCTTCCACCAACTCCACGGCCACCGGCGTGCAGCCCAGCGGGATGATGCGCTGCAGGTCATCGATGCTGATCAGTGGGATGTCGTAGTGCACGCGCTTGGTGTCGGTGACGAAGTCACGCGCACGCTCGTAGCGTTTGCCGGTGTAGAACACCGAATTGACGCCATAGCAGCCCGCGGCGCGCATCACCGAGCCGACGTTTTCTGCCGACTTGGGGTTGAACAGGCCAATGCAGCTGTATCGTTTGTTTGCCACGTACCGGGGCCCTTCGCGAAAAAAAGCGCGATTATACGGGCTGCCCGGTAGCAGCGGGGCGGTGAATCGATGGTCAGTCTTTCTTCAGCATGCCCGCCAGCCCGGCGAACGGGTTGTGGGTGGCCTTGGCGATGCTCGGGGTGCTGGTGGAGCCTTCGCTGAAGTACTGCTGGTCGGTATAGCGCGAGTGCTCGTTGTCGTGGCAGTACAGGCACAGCAGCTCCCAGTTGGAGCCGTCCTGCGGGTTGTTGTCGTGGTTGTGGTCGCGGTGGTGCACGGTCAGCTCGCTCAGGCGCTTGCCGGAGAACTCGCGGGCGCAGCGGCCGCAGACGTGCGGGTACATTTTCAGGGCCTTGTCGCGGTAGCCCATTTCCTTGTCGCGCTTGGCATCGGCCAGGATGCGGTCCAGGCGCGCGGTGGCGGCGGCGGAAGAGGTGGAGCTCATGGTGTTTCCTTTGTTCTGATCAGGCAAATGACGGTTATGCGCTGAGTCTAGCGCGCTTGCGGGGCAGGCGGACAGGCGAAAGCTTTGATTTAGGCGTAGCCTGTAGGAAGGTTCCCGACAGGAGGTTGCTGATGTTTCGCGCGATCCTCGTTGTGCTGTTGTTGGCCGGCCTGCCCATGGCCGAAGCTGCCAGCACGCCACCCCGGTTGAGCACGCCGGTGCCCGGTGCACCGGGTACGCCTACGCCTACGCCATATCCGCAGATTACCCCGAGTACGCCGCCCAAGGCCTATGACAGCCAGCCGGGGGCGCCACTGTTACCGCCGATGCCCGTGCCCGGGCCGCCGAAAGACCAGCCATTGCCGGGGTTGCGCCAGGACCCGCCGAAGCAGCCGGTGCAGGATGATTGAATTCAGCCGGCTGCCCCGGTTTTCTGTGGGAGCGGGTTTACCCGCGAAGCAGGCGCCGCGGTGGATGGCACGGGCTTCGCCCGTGTTCGCGGGTAAACCCGCTCCTACAGGGATCGCGCAGGATCCAGGGCATGCACGGTACCTGTGGGAGCGGCCTTGTGTCGCGAAAGGGGCGCAAAGCGCCCCCAGCTTTCTCAAACGATACCTAGCTCGCCGAACACGAACGCGTACTCAAGGGCCACATCCTTGAGCCCCTGATACCGCCCGCTCATCCCGCCATGCCCAGCCCCCATCTCGGTCTTGAGCAGCAGCAGGTTATCGTCGGTTTTTCGCGTGCGCAGCCGCGCCACCCACTTGGCCGCTTCCCAGTACTGCACGCGGCTGTCGTTGTAGCCCGCCACCACCAGCATCGCCGGGTAGGCCTGTTCCTTCACGTTCTCGTACGGTGCATAGGCCTTGATCCGCTCATACACCTCCGGCTCCTCAGGGTTACCCCATTCGTCGTACTCGGTCACGGTCAGCGGCAGCTCGGGGTCGAGCATGGTGTTGAGCACGTCGACGAACGGCACTTCGGCAATCGCACAGCGGAACAGCTCGGGGCGCAGGTTGAGCACAGCGCCCATCAGCAGGCCACCAGCGCTGCCGCCACTGATGGCCAGGCGGTCGGCAGCCGTGACACCCTCGGCGATCAGGTGCTCGGCACAGGCGATGAAGTCGCTGAAGGTGTTGTGCTTGTGCTCCTGCTTGCCGGCGCGGTACCAGGCTTCGCCCAGTTCGCCACCACCACGCACATGAGCGATGGCAAAGGCCACGCCGCGCTCCAGCAGGCTCAGGCGCGCGTGCGAGAACCACGGGTCGAGGCTTTCGCCATAGGCGCCGTAGCCATAAAGGTACAGCGGCACGGTCTGGCCCAGGTCCTGGCGGCGGCGCACCAGGCTGATCGGCACCCGGGTGCCGTCCGCTGCGGTAGCCCACAGGCGCTCGCTGACATAGTCGTCGGCATCGAACGGCCCCAGCACCGGGGTTTGCTTGAGCACCGCCTGGGCACCGCTGGCCAGCTCCAGCTGGCGTACCTGGGCTGGGCGGTTGAGTGCTTCGTAGCGCAGGCGCAGGCGTGGGCTGGCGAATTCCAGACTGTCCTGCACGTACAGGCTGTAGGCCGCGTCGGGCAGTTCGACGCGGTAGGGTGCCAGGCCCTGCGGGCGTACCTCGATGATCGGCAGGCCGCCTTCGCGCAGGCTCAGGGTCAGCGCGCCGGCATTCAGGCTGAGGCCTTCGAGCATGATCGCGTCGCGGTGCGCTACCAGCACCTGCCATTGCTCACGGCTGGGCACTGGTGCGACCGGGGCGTGGTACAGGGCGAAGTTGATGCCGTCCTGGTTGGTGCGGATGAACCAGCGCCACTGGCCGTCGAGCTGGCCGTGGTCGGGGAAGTACTCATGGCCTTCGACCCGTGGCGCCAGGCAGGTGAACGGTGCCTGCGGAGTTTCCGCGTCCAGTACCCAGGCTTCGCTGGTGGTCTTGCTGTTGAGCAGCAGCACCAGCTGGCGTTCGGAGCTGGTGCGGTAGCAGTGCAGGAAGAAGCGCCCATCGGGCTCCTCGAACACGGTCTGCGCGCCGTCGTTGCCCAGGGTGTGGCGACGCAGGCGCCACGGGCGGTGGGTCTCGTCCAGTTCGGCGAAGAACAGCGTCTGGCTGTCGTTGGCCCAGGTCAGGCTGCCGTCGCAGTCGTCGAAGGGCAGGGAGGTGACGCTGCCACTGGCCAGGTCCTTCACGTACAGGGTGAAGATTTCGTCGCCACTGGTGTCCAGGCTGTAGGCCAGCAGGCGGTGGTCAGGGCTGACGTTGAACGCGCCGAGGGACAGGAAACCGCCATTGGCCAGGGCGTTGGGGTCGAGCAGCAGTTGCTCCTGGCTTTCATCTACCGTGTTGGAGTCGTCGGCCGGGCGCGGGCAGCGGTAGTGACGCGGGTACTCGTCGCCTGCGGTGGTACGGGTGTAGTACAGGTAGGGGCCCCAGGGCGCCGGCAGCGACAGGTCGGTTTCCAGGATGCGGCCCTTGATCTCTTCGAACAGTTGTTCGCGCAGCGGCGCCTGGTCGGCCAGGCAGGCTTCCTGGTAGGCGTTTTCGGCCTGCAGGTAGGCAAGCACCTCAGGGGTGTCACGCTGTTGCAGCCAGGCGTACGGGTCGGTGGCCTGGGCCTGGTGGGCAATCGGGGGTTGGGGCTTGGTTGGCATTGAGGATCTCTTGATTGGGGTTGCCTGTGCCGGCCTCTTCGCGGGCTTGCCCGCTCCCACAGGTTCACCACAGTTGTTGAAAGCTGTGCGGTCCCTGTGGGAGCGGGCAAGCCCGCGAAGAGGCCGGTACAGGCAAACACTGTCTGCGCCCGGAAAAGTGTTTATCATAGGCATCTCTTTGCCTGGCTTGCACGAACACCATGACCGAGAACGACTACACCCTCGCCTGGGGCCTTTACGCCGTTGCCGCCCTGGGCTGCCTGATGGTGGGCTTCAAGCTCACCGGCTGGATGTGGCGCTGGCTGCGCGAACCGCTGCGGGTGGTGCTGGCGGTGCTGCTGCTGACCCCGACCATCGTCGACCCGGTCAAGGACAGCTTCGCCCCGGCGATTGCCATCACCGCCCTGGATGTCGCCTTCAAGGTCGGCAACAACGCCTGGCGCGCGGTTTCCGACTTCGCCATGTACGGCATGGGCGCGTTTTCCCTGTATTTCCTCTTCGTGCTGCTGCGCTTTCCGCTGGAGAAACGCGCCCGCGAGCGCCGCGCGCAGGTCGAGGCCGCTGCCCAGCGCCAGGCTGCCGAAGATGACCAGCTTGGCGCCCAGGCCCCGCTGGCCGCAGAGCGCCGCGACCGTTACCGTGATGCGCCACCCCCTGTCGCCCCAGCCGTCTCCCGCGGCAGCGGCCGGGTCGAGCCCCGTCTGTAAGCGGAGACACGCCTATGTGCGAACTGCTGGGCATGAGTGCCAACGTCCCAACCGATATCGTCTTCAGCTTCACCGGCCTGATGCAGCGCGGCGGTCGTACCGGCCCGCACCGTGACGGCTGGGGCATCGGCTTCTACGAAGGCCGTGGCCTGCGCCTTTTCCAGGACCCGGCTGCCAGCAGCGAGTCGGAAGTGGCCAACCTGGTGCAGCGTTACCCGATCAAGAGCGAAGTGGTCATTGGCCATATCCGCCAGGCCAACGTCGGCAAGGTATGCCTGTCCAACACCCACCCGTTCGTGCGAGAGATGTGGGGCCGCAACTGGTGCTTCGCGCACAATGGCCAGCTGGGCGACTTCAAGGGCCAGGCCAGTTTCTACCGGCCGGTGGGCGATACCGACAGCGAGGCGGCCTTCTGCGACCTGCTCAACCGCATCCGCAGCGCCTTCCCCGAGCCCGTGCCGGTGGAACAGCTGCTGCCGGTGCTGGTCGAAGCCTGTGCCGGCTACCGCGGCCAGGGCGTGTTCAACTGCATGCTCAGCGACGGCGACTGGCTGTTCTGTTTCTGTTCGACCAAGCTGGTGCACATTACCCGCCGGGCACCTTTTGGTGCGGCGCGGTTGAAGGACGTCGACCTGATCGTCGATTTTCACACCGAAACCACCCCTAACGACGTGGTCACGGTGATCGCCACCGAGGCCCTGACCGAGAACGAGACCTGGCAGCGTTACGAGCCGGGTCAGTGGGCCCTGTGGCGGCACGGCGAGTGCGTGGCGCACGGCCAGAGCTAAGGACGCGGCATGTTCAGAAGTTACCTGCGGTTGCTGTTGTTCACCTTCGGCCTGCTGGCCGGTATCCAGGTCCCGGGGCTGGTGAAGGACTACAGCCAGCGGGTCGAGGCGCACCTGTTCGAATCCCGCGAGGCGCTCGACGGCTTCCGGCAGACCGCCGAACGTTTCTTCAATGGCGACCTGCAGGCGCTGCTGCGGCATTACCGCAGCAGCGACGACCCAGTGTTCAACAGTGATGCCAACAGCATTGAAAGCCTGATGATCCGCAACGAACTGCTGGAAAACGAATGGCAGGCGCTGCAAGCGCCATGGGCGCAGCGTACCTGGCACGTACTGGTACAGGCCGACCCGCAGTTGCGCGAAGAAACCCTCAATGGCTACAGCTACCAGATCCTGCTGGTGCCCGAGGCGGTTGGCTGGGGGCTTGGTGCAGGGTTTGTGCTGGCATTCGTGATCGAGAGCCTGTTGCTGGCAATTGGCTGGGTGATCCTGGGCGGGCGGCGTGGGGCGGTGAAAGAGAGCTGGCGCTGATTTTTGCTGCGCCTGTGCCGGCCCTTTCGCGGGTGAACCCGCTCCCACAGGTACTGCGCAGCCCTCAAGACCTGTGGTGACTCTGTGGGAGCGGGTTTACCCGCGAAGAGGCCAGCACAAGCACTGCAAATCTGTCAGACCAACACAATCCGCTGCCCACCCACATCCCGCGCATACCGCTCCAGCACCTGCCGGCAAACCCCGACCACTTCATCCACCAACGCCACCCCGGTCTGCCAGGCCACCACCAGCTCCAGGCTCGGCGGCGGTTGCAGCCCCTGCAGCAATACCAGCTCACCCCGGCTCAACTCGGCATCCACCAGCGCCGGCGGCAACGCACCAATGCCAAAACCGTCACGCAACAGCCGGGTAATCGCCGCCACCGAGTTCACGCAGTTCAGCCGCGGCGTTTCGGCCCCCGCGCCCTGCAGCAGGCTCAGCACTTCCTGGTGCGGCCGCGAGTTCTTCGAGAAGGTGATGATGCGTTCCCGCCCAAGCTCGGCCAGCGAGGCATAGTCGCGGTGCTGGTGCGAGCCGGAGGCCACCACCCAACCCATGGGGTAGCGCGCCAGGTCCAGGCTGCGGATCGATTGCTCGCGCAGCAGGTCGGTCTGCAGGATCACGTCGAGAAAGCCCTTCTGCAATTGCTCGCGAAGGTTCAGCGCAGTGTCGGCCACCAGTTCGATCTCCACCTGCGGGTAACGCTCGGTCAGCTCCGCCACCAGTGCGCTCATCCAGGTGTGGATCACCGTGTCCATCACCCCGATACGGATGCGCCCGACCTTGGCCCGGTCGCTGTCCAGCGACTGCTTCATGGCCTTGGCGGTTTCCAGCATGCGCTCGGCATATTCCAGCACCTTGCCGCCTTCCGGGGTCAGGCTGACGCCACGTGAGTCGCGCAGCAGCAGCTTCACGCCCAGGTCGGCCTCCAACGCGGCGATGCGGCTGGAAACCGAGGCCTGGGTAGTGAACAGCTTTTCCGCGGTCAGGCGGAAGCTCTTGAGCCGGGCGACCCAGACGAAGGTTTCGAGGAAGCGAAGGTTCATGATCAGTTTTTCTTGTTCCAGACCGGCGGTTTTTCTCGTTGGACGCAAATGGCGCGGCGTCTGAACAATGGCAGCCAGGCCGCGACTCATTGTCGCCCATAAAACAATACCAACAAGCCGAGGCAAGCATGAACCCCACCGGCGTGCAGCAGCAGGTCAGCTCCCCATCTTCGTCCGGGCCCTTCGCCTGGTATCGCGACATCGACTCACAGCAGCGCCGCACCTTCTGGAGCTGCAAGATCGGCTACGGCCTGGACGGCATGGACACACAGATGCTCAGCTTCGTCATTCCCACGCTGATCATGCTGTGGGGCATCACCACCACCGAAGCCGGGTTGATCCACACCAGCACCTTGATCGCCTCGGCCGTGGGTGGCTGGGTGGCCGGCATTCTCTCCGACCGCATTGGCCGCGTGCGCACCCTGCAACTGACGGTGCTGTGGTTTGCCTTCTTCACCTTCCTCTGCGGCTTCGCCCAGAACTACGAACAACTGCTGATCGCCCGTACCCTGATGGGCTTCGGCTTTGGCGGTGAGTGGACCGCCGGCGCGGTGCTGATCGGCGAGGTGATCCGCGCCCAGGACCGTGGCAAGGCAGTGGGCATGGTGCAGTCCGGCTGGGCCCTTGGCTGGGGCCTCACCGCCATCCTCTACGCGCTGCTGTTCTCCTGGCTGCCGGCAGAGCAGGCCTGGCGCGCGCTGTTCCTGCTGGGCCTGGTACCGGCGATCTTCGTGATCTTTGTCCGCCGCCTGGTCAAGGACCCCGAGGTATATCGCGAGGCCAAGGCGGTGGAAAACGCCGAGGCACCTGCGCAGTTCTACGAAATCTTTGCCCCGGGGATGCTCTGGACCACCGTGCGGGCTTCCCTGCTGACCACCGGCGCACTGGGCGGCTACTACGCCATTACCTCGTGGCTGCCGACCTTCCTCAAGAACGAGCGCGGCCTGAGCGTGCTGGGTACCGGTGGCTATCTGGCCATGGTGATCGTCGGCTCCTACGTCGGCTACGTGGTCAGTGCGTACCTGTCCGACCTGCTGGGGCGCAAGAAGAACTTCATCCTGTTCGCCGTGGGCTCGTTCGTCATCGTGCTGCTGTACACGCAAATGCAGGTCAGCGACGGCGTGATGCTGTGGCTGGGCTTCCCGCTGGGCTTCTTCGCCTCGGGTATCTTCAGCGGCATGGGCGCGTTCCTCACCGAACTGTTCCCCACGCGTATCCGTGGTTCGGGGCAGGGCTTCTGCTACAACATCGGCAAGGTCATCGCAGCACTGTTCCCGCTGCTGATCGGCGTGCTCGGCCAGAAGGTACCGCTGGGTCTGGGTATCGGCGTGTTCTCCGCCGTGTCCTACGGGGTGGTGATCGTGGCGGCGTTGAGCCTGCCGGAAACCCGCGGCAAACAGCTGCAGGCGCGTTAAGGTAGGCATATGAACAACGACAACGGAGGCCGTGCAGTGGAACGCCTGCTACTCAATTGCGACATGGGCGAGAGCTTTGGCAGCTGGCGCATGGGCCTGGATGCCGAGGTCATGCCCTACATCGATTGCGCCAACATCGCCTGCGGTTACCACGCCGGTGACCCCGGCATCATGCGCCGGACCGTGGCCCTGGCGCTGGAGCACGGGGTGACCATCGGCGCGCACCCGGCCTACCCGGACCTGGTCGGCTTCGGCCGCCGCTCCATGGCCTGCAGCCCGGAGGAAATCCGCGACCTGCTGCATTACCAGATCGGTGCGCTGGACGGTATCTGCAAAGTGTTGGGCGGCCACGTGGCCTACGTGAAACCCCATGGTGCGCTGTACAACGACATGATGGCCGACCCGCTCAAGCTGCGCACCGTACTGGAGGCTGTGGCGGCCTATGGCGCAGAACTGCCGCTGATGCTGATGGCCACCGCCGACAACCGCGCCGCCCAGGCCCTGGGTGATGAGATTGGCGTGCCGCTGTGGTTCGAAGCATTCGCCGATCGCGCCTACACCGCCAGCGGCCATCTGGTGTCGCGTCGCCTGCCCGGCGCGGTGCACCACGACCCGGCACTGGTGGTGGAGCAGGCCGTGCGCCTGGCCCGCGGCGATACGCTCGTCGCGGACGATGGCAGTGCACTGAGGCTTGCGGCCAGTACCCTGTGCGTACACGGTGACAACGACAGTTCGGTGGCGGCTGTGCGGCAGATTCGCCAGGCTCTCGATGCCCTGGAGTCGCGATGAAACACCGTATTGAAGTCGTGGCCATCGACAGCCTGATGGTGCGCCTGTTCGACTCCATCAATGAGGGCAACATGCCGTGGATGCTTGCCGCCAGCCAGCGCTTGCACGCGACGTTCGGCAAGCACTTGCTGGACCTGGTGCCGTCCTACACCACGCTGATGGTGCAGTTCGACCTGCCGCCGGGGGAGGCGAGGGCGCTGATCATCCGAGCGCTGGAAGGCTTGCAGCCAGACACGGGCAGCGGTGGCCGCCGCCATGAGATCCCGGTGTGGTACGACGCCAGCGTCGGCCCGGAGCTGCCGGTGTTGGCGGCCCGCAGTGGCTTGAGTGAAGCAGAGGTGGTCCGCTTGCACAGCGAGCGCGAGTACCCCGTGTTCGCCCTGGGTTTCGCCCCCGGTTTCGGTTTCATGGGTCTGGTGGACGAACGCCTGGCCAGCCCGCGCCTTAGCACCCCGCGCAAGCGCGTGGCGGCCGGCAGCGTCGGCATTGCCGAGCGCCAGACGGCGGCCTATCCAGCGGTATCGCCGGGTGGCTGGAACCTGATCGGGCGTACCCCGGTGCGCCTGTTCGACCGTGAACGCGAGGGCTACAGCCTGTTGCAACCCGGTGACCGGGTGCGCTTCGTGCCGGTTTCGCGCAACGAGTTCGTGGCGTTGGGCGGTGATGTGGAGGCACAAGCATGAAGCAGTTGAAGATCGAGGCCAGTACTCCGCTGTGCCAATTGCAGGATGCCGGGCGCTTTGGCGTACGCCATTTGGGCGTGACCCAGGGCGGGGCGCTGGACTGGGTGGCGATGCACTGGGCCAACTGGCTGCTGGGCAACCCGTTGGCGGCGCCGGTGGTCGAGGTGGCGCTAGGTGGTTTCTGTTTAGTCGCCGAGCAGGATTGTGTGCTGGCCCTGGCCGGTGCCGACCTGGATGCCCGTGTCGATGATCAGCCGCTGGCGCCCTGGCGCAGCTTTGCGTTGGTCAAGGGCCAGCGGTTGACCCTGAAGCAGCCGAAGCAGGGCGTACGAGCGTATCTGGCGGCGCCTGGCGGGTTCCTCGGCGAGGATGTGCTGGGCAGTTGTGCCACCGTTGTGCGGGAAGAACTTGGCGGTATCGATGGTCAGGGTTCTGCGCTTGGCAAAGGCCACGTTCTGGCATTCTCAGGCACTTCGCCGACCCTGCGTGAGGTACCCGAAGCGCTGCGGCCAGAGTACCCACAAAAGCCAGTGCTTGACCTGGTGATCGGCGCACAGATCGGTGACTTCAGCGGTACCAGCCTGTTCGAGGCGTTCAACCGCGAGTGGACGTTGGACAGCCGTGCCGACCGCATGGGCATCCGCCTGCTGGGGCCGCAGCTGGTCTACCAGGGCGCGCCGATGATTTCCGAGGGGATTCCGCTGGGGGCGGTGCAGGTGCCGCCGGATGGGCAACCGATCGTGTTGCTCAATGACCGGCAGACCATTGGCGGTTATCCGCGGCTGGGGGCATTGACGCCGCTGGCGCTGGCGCAACTGGCGCAGTGCATGCCGGGGGCGGTGGTGCGGTTCAGGGCGGTGGTGCAGGATGAGGCGTGGCGGGAGCAGCAGGCTTACCTGGACCGTTGGCGATAAGGCAGCCGGCCTCTTCGCGGGTAAACCCGCTCCCACAGGTACCCCACAGGCCTCAAGGCTTGCGCAATACCTGTGGGAGCGGGTTTACCCGCGAAGAGGCCGGTACCGGCAACATCACTTGGACAAGTAACGCATCCCTTCCTCCAACCCCTGCAAGGTCAGCGGGTACATCTTGTCTTCGATCAAGTCCCGCACCAGGTGGGTCGATGCGGTGTAGTCCCAGGCCTGCTTCGGGTACGGGTTGATCCAGATGATCTTCCTGAATTTCTCCATGAAACGCTGCATCCACACATAACCGGCTTCTTCGTTCCAGTGCTCCACGCTGCCGCCCGGCTGGGTAATTTCGTAGGGCGCCATGGCCGCATCGCCAACGAACACAACCTTGTAGTCATCGCCGTACTTGTGCAGCAGGTCGAAGGTGGAATAGCGCTCCGAGGTGCGGCGCAGGTTGTTTTTCCACACCGACTCGTACACGAAGTTGTGGAAGTAGTAGTACTCCAGGTGTTTGAACTCGGTCTTGCACGCCGAGAACAGTTCTTCGCAGACCTTGACGTGGGCGTCCATCGAACCACCGATGTCGAACAGCAACAGCAGCTTCACCGTGTTGCGCCGCTCGGGGCGCATCTGGATGTTCAGCAGCCCGGCATCCCGCGCGGTGTGGTCGATGGTGCCGTCGATGTCCAGCTCTTCGGCGGCGCCTTCACGGGCGAACTTGCGCAGACGGCGCAAGGCCAGCTTGATGTTGCGCGTGCCCAGCTCCACCTGGTCGTCCAGGTTCTTGTATTCGCGCTGGTCCCACACCTTCACCGCCTTGCCCTGGCGCTTGCCGGCCTCGCCCACGCGGATGCCCTCGGGATTGAAGCCGCCCGAGCCGAACGGGCTGGTGCCGCCGGTGCCGATCCACTTGTTGCCGCCAGCGTGACGCTCCTTCTGCTCTTCGAGGCGCTTCTTGAACTCCTCGATCAGCTTGTCCAGGCCACCCAGCGACTGGATCTGCGCGCGTTCCTCGTCGGTCAGCGAACGCTCGAATTCCTTGCGCAGCCAGTCTTCGGGGATCAACGCCTCGATGTGCCGGTCCAGGTTCTCCAGGCCTTTGAAGTAGGCGGCGAAGGCACGGTCGAACTTGTCGAAGTGGCGCTCATCCTTCACCAGGATGGCGCGGGCGAGGTAGTAGAACTCGTCCATGTCGGCGAACACCACGCGCTTTTGCAGGGCCTGGTGCAGGTCGAGCAGTTCGCGTACCGACACCGGCACCTTGGCCGCGCGCATTTCATTGAACAGGTTGAGCAGCATGGCCCGGCTCCTGTCAGCGGTTGCCGCGCCGGCTCATGAAGGCCAGGCGCTCGAGCAGTTGTACGTCCTGCTCGTTCTTCACCAGCGCGCCGGCCAGCGGTGGAATGGCCTTGGTCGGGTCGCGTTCGCGCAGCACCGCTTCACCGATGTTGTCGGCCATCAGCAGCTTGAGCCAATCGACCAGTTCGGAGGTGGACGGCTTTTTCTTCAGGCCTGGTACCTTGCGCACGTCGAAGAACACGTCAAGCGCCTCGCTGACCAGCGACTGGCTGATGTTCGGGTAGTGCACGTCGACAATCTGCTGCAGGGTGGTGCGGTCGGGGAAAGCGATGTAGTGGAAGAAGCAGCGGCGCAGGAAGGCGTCCGGCAGCTCCTTTTCGTTGTTGGAGGTGATGATGATGATCGGGCGCTGCCTGGCCTTGATGGTCTCGTCGATTTCGTAGACGTAGAACTCCATCTTGTCGAGCTCTTGCAGCAGGTCGTTGGGGAACTCGATGTCAGCCTTGTCGATTTCGTCGATCAGCAGGATGACCCGTTCCTCGGCCTCGAAGGCCTCCCACAACTTGCCCTTTTTCAGGTAATTGCGCACATCGTGGACCTTGTCCACGCCCAACTGTGAGTCCCGCAGGCGGCTGACCGCGTCGTACTCGTAGAGGCCCTGGTGGGCCTTGGTGGTGGACTTGATGTGCCAGGTGATCAGGCGCGCACCGAACGAGGCCGCCAACTGCTCGGCAAGCATGGTCTTGCCGGTGCCGGGTTCGCCCTTGACCAGCAAGGGGCGTTCGAGGGTGATGGCCGCGTTTACCGCCAGTTTCAGGTCGTCTGTGGCGACGTAGTCGCGGGTGCCTTCGAACTTCATGGGTCTGTCCTCTGCTGGAAGCCTGCACCGGCCCTTTCGCGGGTAAACCCGCTCCCACAGTTACCCCACCTTTTCTGAGGTTTGTGGAATACCTGTGGGAGCGGGTTTACCCGCGAAGAGGCCAGCACAGGCAGCACATATTTTCGATTTGTCACCGACTATAACGCGGGGTTCGCCGACTGGAAACGCAGACCAGGTATTCAGTCCCTGAATGCCCCGTCACTCGATCCTAGTCGGAATCCGGCGCATCACGCTCATACCGCGCATTGAACGCCTCGATGAACCCGTTGCGCAGTATCTGCAGAAACGCCTCGAAGGCGCTGATATCCTGTTTGTGCACGCTGCCGCTGAGCTCTACCCGGGTCGCGAACTGGTTCTTCGGCTGGTTCTTCAATACCGTCTCGGTTGCACCTACCAGCGCTTCCCAGACCGAGCGGAAGAAGCCTTTGTCCTTCTCCTGCACATCCTGCTGCCAGTCGAACACATCCACATCCCGCAATAGTGGCTTGATGTACCCGTTCAATCGCCCGTTGGTCGCCTCGGCCTCTATCACCACATCGCCGTGCCCGGCATTGAAATCGAACTTGCCGTAGGCGCTGGCGAAGTCATTGAGCTTGCGCAGCTCGATACCCGTGGCGCGCAGGCGGAACTCGAAGTCGTCGAAATCGCTGAACGGGTCGAAGGTGGCGCGACTTTCCACCTTGGCATCGCCTACGATCAGCGCCGTGCCATCGAAGCTGGCATCACGTCGGCCCTTTTCGTCACGAATGTTGGTGAGGTTGCGAATACTGGCATCGAGCTGAGTGGCCTTGAGGTTGACTGGTGGTTTGGAGTTGAAGTTGCGGAAAGTCAGCACGCCGTTGTCGATGCGAACCTCGTTCAGGGTGATCGGCAGCAGTTTTTCCAGTTGCTGGCGCCAGTCGGTGCCCTGACCGGTCTGCGAGTTCTGTTTGTTGCCGCCATCGACGAAGTTGAGTTCCGGCCGGTCGAATATTACTTCGGCAACCACTGCGCGGTCGTACCAAAGGGCGTGCCAGCTCACCGACAGGTCGATCAGCGGTGCATCGAGAAACGGTACCGGCACCTTGCCGGTGGTCTTGACGATTTTCAGCCCGTTGATCTGGTATGCACCGCGCCACCAGGCCAGGTCCACATCGGCCACCTGGCCACGGTAGTCGCCCATGTCGGCCAGTTTGTCATTGAGGTAGTCGCGCACCAGATAGGGCAGGGCCAGGTGCAGCGCCAGCAACAGCACGATCAGGCTGGCCAGGCCGATCAACGGCCAGCGATAACGGGCTCTCATCGAAGTGTCTCCAACGCAGGATATGCGGTT
The DNA here is from genome assembly GCF_030263955.1 of Pseudomonas sp. M2(2023). NCBI lineage: Bacteria > Pseudomonadati > Pseudomonadota > Gammaproteobacteria > Pseudomonadales > Pseudomonadaceae > Pseudomonas > Pseudomonas sp. M2(2023). The sequence goes on along the minus strand of NZ_CP127114.1, from coordinate 4,193,383 downwards.
GACCGCAACGAGTCCGCGTGAGTTCGAACAGGCTTTACGGGCCACCGGTGCGGGCTTACCCTTGAGGTCTTTCCCTGCTTTTTTTCATGCCAAGGACCCCTGCCATGAGCCGTATCTTTGCAGACAACGCCCATTCCATCGGTAACACGCCGCTGGTGCAGATCAACCGCATTGCCCCGCGCGGCGTGACCATCCTGGCCAAGATCGAAGGGCGTAACCCGGGCTATTCGGTCAAATGCCGCATCGGCGCGAACATGGTCTGGGACGCCGAAAGCAGCGGCAAGCTCAAGCCGGGCATGACCATCGTCGAACCGACCTCGGGCAACACCGGCATCGGCCTGGCCTTCGTCGCCGCAGCCCGTGGCTACAAACTGATGCTGACCATGCCCGCGTCCATGAGCCTGGAGCGCCGCAAGGTGCTGAAGGCTCTGGGCGCCGAGCTGGTGCTGACCGACCCGGCCAAGGGCATGAAGGGCGCCATCGAGAAGGCCAACGAAATCGTCGCCTCCGACCCGGCCCAGTACTTCCTGCCGGGCCAGTTCGAAAACCCGGCCAACCCGGCGATCCACGAAAAAACCACCGGCCCGGAAATCTGGAACGACACCGACGGCGCGGTCGACGTGCTGGTGGCAGGGGTCGGCACCGGCGGCACCATCACCGGTGTTTCGCGCTACATCAAGCATACGCAGGGCAAGGCGATCCTGTCGGTGGCAGTGGAGCCAGTGGCCTCGCCGCTTATCAGCCAGACCCTGGCCGGCGAAGAGCTCAAGCCCAGCCCGCACAAGATCCAGGGCATCGGCGCCGGCTTCGTGCCGAAGAACCTCGACCTGTCGATCGTCGACCAGGTGGAAACGGTGACCGACGAAGAGTCCAAGGCCATGGCCATCCGCCTGATGCAGGAAGAGGGCATCCTCTGTGGCATTTCCTGTGGTGCGGCGATGGCAGCGGCCGTGCGCCTGGCCGAAAAGCCGGAAATGCAGGGTAAGACCATCGTCGTGATTCTGCCGGACTCCGGCGAGCGCTACCTGTCGAGCATGCTGTTCAGCGACATGTTCAGCGAGCAGGAAAACCAGCAGTAATGGCCTTGCCGCTGATCCGGCGCAACGTTTGGCGGCTTGGTTTATTGCAAAATCTTCATGATTGAGTTGCCGCCCAGGCTGTTTTTACCCCGGCGGCATCAGTTTATGATGGCAGGATGATTTATCGGAGAGCAGGGCGAATGGCCCTGTTTCTTCCTCAAGGAGTGAAAGCATGACCTTTTCCTTTGCAGCCAAGGCGGGTGTCTTGCTGGTGTTTTTTGGCAGCGTGCTGTTCGTGCACCTGCGCGGCAAGGCTCGCTTGCCGGTGTTGCGCCAGTTCGTCAACCATTCGGCGCTGTTCGCCCCTTATAACAGCCTGATGTACCTGTTTTCCGGCGTACCGTCCAAACCCTACCTGGACCGTCAGCGCTTCCCCGAGCTGGACGTGCTGAAGGACAACTGGCAGGAAATCCGCGAAGAGGCCATGCGCCTGTTCGACGAGGGTTACATCCGCGCCGCCGAGAAGGATAACGACGCCGGCTTCGGTTCGTTCTTCAAGAAAGGCTGGAAGCGCTTTTACCTGAAGTGGTACGACAAACCGTTGCCTTCTGCCGAAACCCTGTGCCCGCGCACCGTCGAGCTGGTCAGCAGCATCCCAAACGTCAAGGGTGCGATGTTCGCCCTGCTGCCCGGCGGCAGCCACCTGAACCCGCACCGCGACCCGTTCGCCGGCTCCCTGCGCTACCACCTGGGCCTGTCCACCCCCAACTCCGATGCTTGCCGCATCTACGTCGATGGCGAGGAATATGCCTGGCGTGACGGCGAGGACGTGATGTTCGATGAAACCTACGTGCACTGGGTAAAGAACGAGACCGACGTTACCCGGGTTATCCTGTTCTGCGACATCGAACGCCCGCTGAGCAGCCCGCTGATGACTCGCATCAACCGCAAGGTCAGCGCCTTCCTCGGCCGTGCCACCGCGCCGCAGAACACTGATGACGAGCGCGTTGGCGGGATCAACCAGGCCTACGCCTGGAGCAAGCGCTTCAGCAACCGGATCAGTAGCCAGGTCAAGCAGTTCAAGCGCGCCAACCCCAAGGCCTACCGCGTGCTGCGGCCGGTGCTGGCGGCGGTGGTGGTGTACCTGTTGTATCACTGGCTGTTCTGATTTCTGCCTGTTGGGGCTGCCTTGCAGCCCATCGCGACACAAGGCCGCTCCTACAGCTACCGCGCCACTCCCTGGAATTGCGCAGAACCTGTGGGAGCGGCCTTGTGTCGCGATAGGGGCGCAAAGCGCCCCCCGGCGTCCTCTCAGGAAACCACTCTGGTTCGGTGTTTATAGGGAATTATAGACAGACTATAGAGCGATTATAGATTGTGGTTGATGAGGGGCGCGCAGCCCTCTTTGCTGCCTCAAGCCGGCTCCAACGCCTCCACCACTTTCCCCCGGCTAAGGTGCACCACCTTGTCCGCCGTATCGAAATACCGGTCATCATGCGAAATCACGATGATGGTCTTGCCCAAACGCTTCAGGTCCGGCAGCAGCTCGGTGTAGAACACCCGGCGGAAGGTCGGGTCCTGGTCCGCCGCCCATTCGTCGAACACCAGCACCGGCCGCCCGTCCAGCCAGGCATTGACCAGTGCCAGGCGCTTGCGCTGGCCGGTCGACAGGTCGGTGGTGGTAAAGGCACCATCGCGCACGCTCACCTTGTGGGCGATCTCCAGCCGCTCCAGGTAGCGCGTGGCATCGCTGGGCAGGCTGTGTTCATGCTCGGGCAGGTCGTCGAACAGGTAGTAGTCGGCGAACACCGTGGTGAACAGCTGGCGATAGTCATCCAGCCCCTCCGGGCCGACGGCCTTGCCGTTCAGGCGCACTTCGCCGCGTTGCGGGGTGTACAGGCCCAGCAGCAGCTTGATCAGCGAAGTCTTGCCGCAGCCGTTCTCACCGACGATGAACAGGATCTCGCCCGGTTCGATGCTCAGGTTCACCGGCCCGACGCGGAACGGCTCGTTGCCGTCCACCGGCGGGTAGGCGTACTCGACGTTGTGCAGTTCCAGATGCGCGCTGGCCGGGGCGGCGCGCTTGACCGGCGGCTCCAGCAGCAGGTGCGGCTCGGGCGAGGAGAAGCGCTCGGACAGGTCGGCAATGCGCCGGAACGCCACCTGGGCGCGGCCGAGGATAGGCAGGTTGCCGATCAAGGTTTCCAGCGGGCCTTTCATGTACAGCAGCACCAGCACGAAGCCGCTCATCACCGCCGGGTCGTTGCTCGGCCATAGCGATTGCAGGGCCAGGGTCAGGCCGATGACCACGAAGAACAGCATCGACCCCAGGCTCTTGGCCGCGACGAAGATGTTGATGGCGCGGATATGGGTGTTGGCGATGAAGTCGGCGGTGCCCTGGATGTTGCGGGTCAGCATGGCATGGCGGCGGCGGCGGTCGATGCGCAGCTCCTTGGCGCCCTCGGCGATGGCCGAGTAGTGCTTCTGCAGGTTGTCTTCGGCATCGCGGGCGGCGTTGAAGCCGGCCACCCCTTTTTGCCTGGCCACGTACTGAATGCCACTGCCGATGCCGATGGCTGCCAGGGTGATGAGGAATATCGGCCACGACAGCCAGGCCAGGTAGGCCATGCAGCCAGTCACGGTGGTGAGCGAGATGGCCAGCGGGGCGAAGGCGAAGGCAAAGTCGCTGATGGTGTCGACGTCCCGGGTCAGCACCGGGATCAGGCGATGGGTGCGGTAGCGCTCGATCTGCTCGATCGGCGCCGACAGCACCTTGGCGCCGAGGTCCTTGCGCAGCCTGGCGATGACTTTCTGCCCAACGTAGTTGGTGCCGCTGTCGGCCGCCACGCTGCTGACCAGGGCCAGCACGCACAGGCCGGCGAAGGCCAGGATCACGCCCTGGCTCATGCCGCCAGCGGCATGCAGGCCCTGGTTGACGGTGGCCAGCAGGGCGGTCACGGCCAGGCCGCCGAGCATGCCCAGCAGCACCGAGACGATTACCGCCGGGCGGTAGGGTTTCAGTAGGCCCAGCAATTCGCGGATGGCCCCGGGGGAGGAGGTTTTCATGAAGCATGATCTCGCTGGTGAGGTGGGGGCGGGTCAGCTGCCGAGGGTCAGGGAGCCTTTCATCAAGGTGCTGTGGAACGGGAACGAGCAGTAGAAGCTGTACGCGGTACCTGCCTTCAGCGATCGGGTGTCGAGGCTGACGCTGTCTGTTTCACCGCCGCCGATCAGGCGGGTGTGGGCGAGCACCCGGGTGTCGCCGGGCTTCAGGTAGTCCAGGGCCTCGCCGGCTTTCTGGCCGTCGTCGAGCACGCCTTGCATGTCGGCCTGGGTACTCAGCACCCAGTTGTGGCCCATCACGTTCTTCGGCATGTCGCCAGGGTGGGTGAGCGTGACGGTGAACACGGCGCAGGCCTTGGGCACGATGATGGCGGCCTTGTCGAAGGTCATCTGGTCGGTGCCATGGATTTCCACGGCGCATTGCTGCGCCGACCAGGCGGCAGGGGCCACGGCGAGCAGGGCGAGGAGCAGAAGCTGGCGAGTCATGTACGGTTCCTGGGCGATAGAAGGGTGCACATCGTTCAGACGAACCGGCGCGCGCCGGCTTTACCTGTGCGTGCGGCCCAGGTGAATTTCCCTGGCGCCCGCTCGTTCATTAAGTCAGGCGCCGACATGGCGCACATCCCGATTTCGCCGCCTATGCGGCCCTGGCCTGAGGTGACCGGACATGAGTGAACTGCTGAGCTTTGCGATCGAACCCCTGGACGCTGCACGCGGCAACCTGCCACTGCTGGTGCGCGCGCCGGAGCCGGGCATCGACCTGCTGGAAGCCTTTGCCGAGTTGCAGCCGCTGGTGGACCGGCACCTGCTGCAGGCTGGCGGCATCCTGTTTCGCGGCTTCGAGGTGGGTGGTGCCGAAGCTTTCCGCCAGTTCGCCGCTTCTTTCGGTCACCCGCTGCTCAACTACGAGTTTGGCTCCACCCCGCGCAGCAACGTGACCAAGGGCGTGTACACCTCCACCGAGTACCCGGCGCACCAGAGCATCCCCCTGCACAACGAGCAGGCCTACACCCTGGAATGGCCGATGAAGATCTGGTTCTACAGCGTGATCCCCGCCGAGACCGGTGGCGAGACGCCGATTGCCGACAGCCGCGAGGTGTACCGGCGCATGCCGGCGCGCATTCGTGAGCGGCTGGTGGAGAAGGGGCTGATGTACGTGCGCAACTACGGCAACGGCCTTGATGTGGAATGGTCGCAGGTGTTCAACACTGAGGACCCGCGCCAGGTCGAGGCCTATTGCCGGGCGCATGCCATCGAGTGCATCTGGAAGGATGACGGCGAATTGCGCACCCGCCAGCGCTGCCAGGTGGTGGCGCGCCACCCGGTGACCGGGGAGGACGTGTGGTTCAACCAGGCGCACCTGTTCCATGTGTCGAACCTGCAGCCAGAAGTGCGCGAGTCGTTGATGGACATCGTCGAGGAAGAGGACCTGCCGCGTAACGTGTACTACGGCGACGGTACGACCATCGAGGATTCGCTGCTCGATGAAGTGCGCGGGGTGCTGGATGAATGCACCATCAGCTTTCCTTGGCTGGAGAATGATGTGCTGATGCTGGATAACATGCTCGCGGCGCATGCGCGGTCGCCGTTTACCGGCAAGCGCAAGGTGGTGGTGGCGATGGCGCAGGGGCATTCCGAGTTGTTGCGCTGACAGTTCTCAAGGTGCTGCAAGGCCCCTGTGGGAGCGGCCTTGCGTCGCGATGCGCCGTGCGGGCGGCGCTCGATCTCACAGGCGCTGAAGCTGTCATGGCGAACACCTGTCAGCCCAGATGCCTTCCCAACCCATGCCCCTGCAACCTACAAGAATTCCAGACTCTTCCTACGCCTCGGGACTGGCAACTCCACCTCCTGCGAAATACCCTACAACCTCTGTCGACACGCGTCTGATTGTTCCTGCAAATCTCCCACTCTAGGCTTTGCCCGTCGCTGACGGTTCAGCGATCGGGTGTGGAAACCTGCAGCAAGCATTTCAGGTTATGTCGTTCATGGCGGCTGTACCCGGGAGGCCTCGTGCCTACCGAGTTTCTCTGAATGCACTCGGGTTTCCACCCCGTGTACAGCCGCCACCCTTCGTGTGGAAACGGAAGAGGCGGTCAACGAGCATTCAGGAAAACCCATGACAGACGAAACCAAAACCACCCCCGGCGTTACCTACTTCTACCAAGGCGAAGGCCAAACCCATCCGCTGTTCCGTATCGCTGAGGGCATCCCCTGCCGCAGCGCCCGGGAGCAAGCCTCGGAACTGATGGGCTATGCACGCGACTTGTCACTGACCGGTTTGATGGATGGCGATCAGCAGATGCTCTGGGCATCGCATTACTTCGCAGCCATGGCCAAGGCGCTGCTGGATGATGCCGAGTTGGGTTTGCTGCGCTGATCCTTGTATTGGCTGGGCTGGCCCTTTCGCGGCTAAAGCCGCTCCTACAGGGATTGTGTATGCCTCAGGTTATGCAGAATGCCTCAGGCTGTGCACAACTCCTGTGGGAGCGGGCGTGCCCGCGAACACCGGCGCAGGCGGTACCATACAATCAGTGGCAAACCGATCTTTACGTCATTTAGTGGTTGGCATAATGAGAAATTAGTGCAAGTAGAGCGGCGGAGGGCGACCAGCTGATAATTATCCATAGCCCGTTTGCCCAAGTAATTTGAGCGTTCCGCAGACCTGTTGGGTCACCTTCATAAGCGTTGGCTGCTTGCTGAATTTGCACCAGCGCTACCAAGGTTAAAGTCACAGACGTGACCAGAAGCGCGAGCGGCAGCATGAACATGTTATAGAGCGATTGGCTTTCCTCCGGCTGGTCGGGTGCCCAGAATTGCCAGCTGACGAAGAGCAGGTAAGGTACCCAATATCTCAATGTCACTCCAAGCGCTGTACCTTCGACGGTCAGATCCAATTCTTTGCTATAGGTGATTGCTCTTTTCATTAGGGGGTAAATCAAGAAAGAGCCAAACACGCCGCAGAGCAACGGGATTAGAGTAAGCCCGCTTTGTCCGCGGATAAGTCTCCAGTGGCAATAGCTCCAATAGGGTATATAAAGGCCCCAGGTTAAGCAGGTCATGGTGATCAGCTTCGATGTAGAGACTACGTGAAGTCGGTGTTTTTGAATGCGCTGGTTTGCTTGAGGTTTGGTATTATATGAAAGATTTGAGTTCATCTGTTTGGTCTCTCAGTCTAGCAGTTTCATCAGGTAATAGATGGCTATCCAAGCGATGCCAATGGTGTTTAGTGATGATGCAATAAGAATTTTTCTTCTTAACTTTTCAGGGAATTGTAAATGGTCTTGCTCATCCAATAGCCCGCTGCGAATGCTTGAGGCGGGGGACCCAATGGCGCCAGCGATTACAGAAATAACTAGAACTCTGGAACCTATTTTTTTCTCTCCCCACATGCCGGTCGCAAATGGAAGGCACGCGCTCCGTTGGAGTGCTGAGGTCATTTCTTTATATTGGCGAGAGCACGCAATGTGAAGGTCAGATACAAGCCCGATTAAGGCGAGGCAGATAGGAGTGCCTAACAGAAATAGTCTTAGTTTTACGTCAAGGTAATCAATCATCTCCAAAGACCTCGAAGACTAGTTCTCCGAACTCCTCACCCGCTTCCATACCACCGATGCTGCCGGCCAAGGCGCCTCCACCAGTGATCACTATTCCGCATGCTACGGCGTAGGGTCCGACTCTCCAGCAAACCTTCGCAGAGATTCTGCTCGCAATTTTTCCTGCCAACCAGCCACCAGCTAAACCACCGGAGAAATTACCTGCCTCAGAAACGCTGACTTTTTTACAGGCATTTGTGTTGCCCTCTTTGCACACCTCTGAAATTTTCAGGGCAGATCCGCCACCGCCAATAGCAATGCCAATACGCCCTCCGGCTTTTAAGTATTTAGCCAGCTTGGCCAGCTTGTCTAAGTGTGTCGAGTAGCCAGGGATATGTGTCGGTCCTCCCGCTTTGCTCCAGTGGTGCACCAAGCTTCTCGAAGAGATTCCCAAGTCCCGGCGCAGACTTTCATAGTTTCCGAGATTGAGGTGTTTTTTTAGAAGGGTCGCATTCAAGTTTGCACTCAATTGCGTGAACAGCTTTTGACGTTCTGCAAAGAACTCAGGGTGCCGAAGATGTCCGTGCTTGACGAATTGGACTTTATGGAGCTCTTCGATTTTTTTCAAAATGGTGCTGAGTTCATCCAGCGACTTGGCAACCATCGCCTCGCTCACCCCCATCGCCAGGCTCACATCGCTGAGCAACGCAGCAATCTCGGCTTGATGGCGCATCATGAATTCCGCCTCTTCGGGCGTCAGTTCCGCCAGTGCTTCACGAGCTTGTTTTGCTGCACTCATCGCAGACAGTTCTTCCCGAGTGCACACCGGGCGCCTCAAACCATCGCCAATGACAAAGATCTCGCCCGCCTTGAACCCCTGCTGATAGGTCGGGTTCAGCCGCTCCAGAATTGACCGAGGCAGGTTGGCCTGCGGCGCGCCCAGCTCTGCCAGGACTTCCTGGTATGACATGCAGCGCGGAACGATGTAGAAGCCGGGCTCCATGCCTTGAGGAGTGGGCGAGGGCTGAACCACCTCAGGCTGATAGGTACTTCTTATCGGGTTACCCGTCTGGGCCTGTGCTGGTGCCTCACGAACAGGCTCAGATGCGGGTGCCCCGCGCGAAGCCGGAGGTGCGTACCCACTTGCAACCAGGCGATTGCTGCCCTGTGGGCACCCACATTGCACCAGTGCTCCGTCCAGAGCCGTGGGAATACCATCCTGTCGCCAGCGGACTTCGCCCTCGACGATGGTGCCCGCTTGTCCACATAGCGGGCAGGGTGTGGTCGGGTCGCCTTGAAGTAGCCAGTCGCGGCCATGCACACGGCCCCTGGCTTGGCTGGCAATGCAGATGGCGCCTGTGGTGGTTTCGTCGCCGTCCAGGCCTTGGTATCGGCCGAAGATGTTCATGCGCATGCTCATGGCTCGCCTCTTTTTCAGGTGGAAGCCAGGAACCTAGCAGGCGGTTGGCGGGTATTTTCGGGGTGGTGGGGGTTTAGGAAGGGTCCTACAAGGAATAGAGATTTGGACTACGTCATTTTATTGATGGCAATGCTGGCCTCTTCGCGGGCATGCCCGCTCTCATAGAACAACACATAAATCATTGATTTAGCAGGGCTCTGTGGGAGCGGGCGTGTCGAGGCGTCGAACCGCCGCGAACACCGGTGGAGCCGGTGCTATACACCGCGTTGGCAGCTTCGCGGTACTGACAAAGCCAGTCTGTTGCTTGTACCGGCCTCTTCGCAGCACAAGGCTGCTCCTACAACGGACGCGTCAGGCGAGCGATATTTGTTCTCTGCGCGACAGCGCAGCCCAAAAGGGCTGGGCAATCTCCCACGGGGGTAGCGTCCGGTCCTGGCTGGCGCCATTCCTGTAGCGGTTATGGCCTTGCTCAGAGACCTTGAAACCTGCGCGGTCGGTGTGGGAGCGGGTTTACCCGCGAACACCGGCGCAGCCGGTGCCAGCCACCGCGTCGCCTGATTCGCGGGCACGCCCGCTCCCACAGGGATGGTGCTGGGCCTAAGGTTGGCGCCACTAAATCACCCCCCCACACCTTCGTCTGACAGTTACCGCTCGACTGCCAGGACACCGCTCGACATGAATGCCGACCAAACGCTCAAGCTCGCCCGCCGCTTCATCGAACTCAGCCCCGACAAGCGCCGCCTGTTCCTCAAGGCGCTGCAGGGCGAGGGCATGGATTTTTCCGTGCTGCCGATTGCGCCCGGGGTGGAGGTGGCCGAGCGTGACCAGCTGTCGTACGCCCAGCGGCGCATGTGGTTCCTCTGGCAGCTCGACCCGCAAGGTGCGGCATACAACCTGCCCATGGCCGTGCGCTTGACTGGCCCGCTGGACCTGGCCGCCCTGCAGCACGCCTTCGATGCCCTTGTGGCCCGCCACGAAACCCTGCGCACCCGCTTCGTCGCCGACGGCGATGACGTGCGCCAGCAGGTCGAGGCCAGCGCCGCCCCGTTGCAGCTGCACCAGGATGCCTTGGCCGGCCTGGACGAGGGCGCCCGTCAGGCCGCCATCGAAACCATCGCCGAAGCCGAAGCCCTGGCCCCCTTCGACCTGGCCAGCGGCCCGCTGCTGCGGGTGCGCCTGCTGCAACTGGCGGCACAGGAGCACATCCTGCTGCTCACCGTGCACCACATCGTCGCCGACGGCTGGTCGATGAACGTGCTGATCGACGAATTCCTGCACCTGTACGACGCCGCCGTGGCCGGCAGCGAAGCCCGCCTGGAACCGCTGCCGATCCAGTACCGCGACTACGCCCTGTGGCAGCGAAGTTGGCTCCAGGCCGGTGAGCAGGAGCGCCAGCTGGCCTACTGGCAGGCCCGCCTGGGCGACGACCATTCGCCGCTGGAATTGCCACTGGACCGAAGCCGCCAGGGCCGCCCCAGCTATCGCGGCGCGCGTCACGAGTTCCCCATCGCAGCAGATGTCGCCGAACGGCTGCGCGGCCTGGCACGCAAGCATAACGTCACCCTGTTCATGGTCCTGCTGGCCGCCTTCAAGCTGCTGCTGCAGCGCTACAGCGGCCAGTCGGCGATCCGTGTCGGCGTGCCCATCGCCAACCGCAACCGCGCCGAAAGCCAAGGGCTGATCGGCTGCTTCATCAATACCCAGGTATTGCACACCGAAATCGACCCACTGCTGGACATCACCGGCCTGCTCCAGCGCGTGCGCGAAACCGCCCTAGGCGCGCAAAGCCACCAGGACCTGCCGTTCGAGCAACTGGTAGAAGCCCTGGACCTGCCGCGCAGCAGCGAGAGCCCGCTGTTCCGTGTGCTGTTCAACCACCAGGCGCAGGTGGCGGATGTGCAGGCCATCGAGACCCGCTCCGGTTTGCACCTGGCGCCGGTCAACCTGGCAAAGCACAGCGCCCGCTTCGACCTGGCGCTGGACACCCATGAGCGAGCGGGGCAACTGCACGCAGCGTTCACCTATGCGACCGACGTGTTCGATACGGCCACCGTCGAAGCCCTCGGCGAGCAGTGGCTGGCCCTGGTGCAGGCATTGGCCGACGAAGCGGGTGGCGCAGTCGGCGAGCTGCCATTGCCAGGCCTGGCCCCTGCCATCGGCGCGCCTGCGCAGGCTGACGCAACGCTGCTGGTCCACCAGCGCTTTGCCGCCGCCGTCAGCCGCCACCCCGAACGCACGGCGGTGATGGCTGCGGGCGAGCAGGCCAGCTTCGCCGAACTCGATGCCCGCGCCGAAGCCATTGCAGGCCGGCTGGTGGAAGCCGGAGCAGGGCCGGACACACTGGTCGGCGTGCTGGCCGACCGCAGTGTCGGCATGCTCGCCGGTATCCTCGGCGTGTTCAAGGCCGGTGGCGCCTACCTGCCACTGGAGCCCGAGCAGCCGGCCGAACGCTTGGCCTACATGCTTGCCGACAGCGGTACGCGCCTGGTACTGGCGCCCGGTACCTGGCAGGCCGAACTACCCGAGGGCGTGCAGCGCCTGGACTGGGCGCAAACCGGCAACGGCAGCGCCGCCCGTATCGCCCCGGCGCCGGCCAACCTGGCCTACGTGATCTACACCTCCGGCACCACCGGCCAGCCCAAGGGCGTGGCGATCAGCCATGGCGCCCTGGCCAACTACGTCAAAGGCATCGCCGCACGTTTGCCGGTCGAGCGTATCCGCAGCATGGCCCAGGTCTCGACCCCGGCTGCCGACCTTGGCCACACCATGCTGTTCGGCGCCTTGTGCGGCGGCCACACCCTGCATTTGCTGCTACGCGAGCAGGTGCTGGATGCCGAAGGCTTCGCCGCCTACCTGACCGAACACCAGGTAGACGCGCTGAAGATCGTACCGTCGCACCTGGAAGCCATGTTGGTGGCTGGCCGCTCGGCGCTGCCGGCACAGTGCCTGGTGCTCGGCGGCGAGGCCATCAGCCCGAGCCTGCTGGGCAAGGTCCGCAACCTGGCCCCGGCGCTCAAGGTGTTCAACCACTACGGCCCGACCGAGACCACCGTCGGTGTGCTGGTCGCCGAACTGAACGGGCAGGCCAGCCTCGGCCAGCCACTGGCCAACACCCGCGTCGCGGTGCTCGACCGCTGCCTGCAACCCCTGCCGGCCAAAGCCAAGGGCGAGCTGTACATCGGTGGCGCCGGCCTGGCCCGTGGCTACCTGAACCGCCCGGCACTCACCGCCGAGCGCTTCGTTCCCGACCCGAGCGGCCACGGCCAGCGCCTGTACCGCAGCGGTGACTGGGTTCGCCAAGGCAGCGACCTGCAGTTCGCCGGGCGCATGGATGGCCAGGTGAAGGTCCGTGGCTATCGCGTGGAACTGGCCGAAATCGAAAACCAGCTGCGTGCCCTGGGCGGTGTCGCCAATGCCCTGGTGCGCGTGCATGGCCAGGGGCCGCAACTGCAACTGGCTGCCTGGCTGGTGCCCAGCCAGATGCCGGCCGATAGCCTGGCCTGGCAGGAATCGATCCGCGCCAGCCTCAAGCGCCTGCTGCCCGAACACATGGTGCCGACACACCTGATGGTGCTGGAGCACCTGCCGGTCACGGTCAACGGCAAGGTCGACGTCAAGGCGCTGCCGGAACCTGCCGCCACCCAGGTGGCCTATCAGGCGCCGCAGACCCCGCTGCAAACGCAATTGGCACAGATCTGGGCGCAAGTCCTGCAAGTACCGCAGGTAGGCCTGGGCGACAACTTCTTTGCCCTTGGCGGCCATTCACTGCTGGCCACCCAGGCGGTATCGCGGATACGCAAGCAATTGGGCGTGGATATTCCGCTGCGCAGCCTGTTCGACACCGTCGACCTGCAGGCCTTCGCCCAGGCCGTGGCCGAAGGCGAGCAGGGCGCAGGCCTGGACATCGAAATCCTCGATCGCCAGCAACCGCTGCCAGTGTCCCCCTCGCAGAACCGCCAGTGGCTGTTCTGGAAGCTCAACCCCGAAAGCCTGGCCTACAACACGCCGATGGCCGTGCGCATGCAGGGTCACCTCGACCACTGCGCCGTGCAGGCTGCGCTGGATGCCTTGGTAACCCGCCACGAATCGTTGCGCACTGTTTTCGTCGAGGCCGACGGCCTGCCTTGGCAGCGCATCCTGCCGGCTGCCACGGTATCGATCGGTTTCGAAGACCTCAGCGGCCAGGACCACGCCGCGCAGATGCGCAAGCTGGAAGCCGAAGCCTTCGTCCCGTTCGACCTGGAGCACGGCCCGCTGCTGCGCGCACGGCTGTTCAAGGTGCATGCGCAGGAGCACCTGCTGTCATTGACCTTGCACCATATCGTCTCCGATGGCTGGTCGATGAGCCTGCTGGTGCGCGAGTTCGCCGCCGCCTACAACGCCGCCGCCACGGGCCAGGCGCAAGCCGTCGAGCCGCTGCCGGTGCAGTACGCCGACTTCGCCGCCTGGCAGCGCAAGTGGCTGGCCGAGGGGCAGATGCAGGCGCAGATCGACTACTGGAAGGCCCGCCTGGAAGACGACTTCGAAGTGCTGGAAATGCCTGCCGACCGCATTCGCCCGCAGGTAAAAAGCTACCAGGGCAGCCGCTTCGACGTGCGCCTGCCACAGGCCCTCACCGAGCGCCTGCGGGCACTGGCGGTGGCATCCAACGCCACATTGTTCCATGTGTTCCTGGCGGCCTATGCCATCGTGCTGTCGCGCTACAGCCGCAAGGGCACGCTCAACATCGGTGTGCCGGTCACCAACCGCAACCGCCTGGAGCTTGAAGGGCTGATCGGCTTCTTCATCAACGTGGTCGTGGCTCGTATCCGTGTCGATGGCAGCCAGCCGTTCTCGCACCTGCTGGCGGCGATCAAGGAGACCACCCTGCAGGCCCAGGCCAACAAGGATGTGCCGTTCCTCGAAGTAGCCGAGGCGCTGTATCCGGAGCGTGACCAGGGTGTGAACCCGTTCTTCCAGGTGCTGTTCAACCACCTGCGCGACCTCGGCGAGCAGGTGTCCAGCGATGCCGTGCACGGCCTGCAGGTCAAGGAAGTGGACCTGCTGGAGCCGGGCGCGCAGTACGACATATCGCTCAACACCCTGGAGCGCTCCGATGGCGTGACGGCCTCGTTCAACTATTGCACCGACCTGTTCGATGCCGCACGTATCGAGCGCATGGCCGGGCATTGGCAAGCACTGCTGGAAGCCATCTGCGCCGAACCACAATGCTGCATTGCCGAGCTGGACTTCCTTAGCAGTAGCGAACGCCAGCAGCTGACCCACGGCTGGAACCCGGCGCCCCAGGCTGGCAGCGGCTTGTGTGCGCACCAGCTGCTGGCGCGACAGGCCCACGAGCGGCCGGATGCGCTGGCGCTGATCTTCGACGACCAGCAGATGACCTACGCCGAACTGGACCGCAGCAGCAACCAGCTGGCTCACCGCCTTCGGGCGCTGGGCGTGGGGCCGGACTGCCTGGTTGGCGTGGCTGTCGAGCGCGGCCTGGGCATGGCCCTGGCGCTGATCGCCATTCACAAGGCGGGTGGCGCCTATGTGCCGCTGGACCCGGACTACCCGCAAGAACGCCTGGCCTACATGGTCGAGGACAGCAATATCGGCCTGCTGCTGGCCGATGCGCCCTCGCGTGAGCGCCTGCAATTGGGCAAGCAACTGCCCTGCGTGGTACTGGAGCCGGGCACCGAGTGGTTGCAAGCCTGGCCCGCCGAACCGCTGGCCAACCTGGCGGCACCGCACAACCTCGCCTACGTCATCTACACCTCCGGCTCCACCGGCATGCCCAAGGGCGTGGCCATCGACCACCATGCCCTGTCGCAGTTCTGCCTGGTGGCCGGCGACTATTCGCGGCTTACCCCGGACGATCGCGTGCTGCAGTTCGCCACCATCAGCTTCGATGGCTTCATCGAGCAGTTCTTCCCGCCGCTGGCCCAGGGCGCCTGTGTGGTGCTGCGCGACTTGCGGCTGTGGGACACCGCCACCCTGCTGGACGAGATCAACCGCCACGGCGTGACCGTGGCCGACCTGCCAGCGGCCTACTGGCGCCTGCTGGCGCTGGAGCGCCGCGCCCCCGAGGCCTATGGCCGGCTGAAGCAGATTCACGTGGGGGGAGAAGCGGTGCCGGAAGATGCCCTGCGTGCCTGGCTGGCCGATGGCCCGCCAGCAGTGCGCCTGCTGAACACCTACGGCCCGACCGAAGCCACCGTGGTCGCCACCACCTACGATTGTTCGCAGATGACCGTGGAGCAGATCAGCCTGGGCGGCGTACCGATCGGCCGTGCCTTGCCGGGGCGTACCCTGCATGCTCTGGACGATGGACTGGCGCCGACACCGGTGGGCGTGCCCGGCGAGCTGTTCATCGGCGGGGCAGGGTGCCTGGCGCGCGGTTATCACCAGCGGCCGTCACTCACCGCCGAGCGTTTCATCCCCGACCCGTTCGACCCGGTTGGCGGTGGCCGCCTGTATCGCACCGGCGACCTCGGCTGCTACGACGAAAACGGCCAGTTGGCCTATCGCGGCCGGGTCGACCACCAGGTGAAGGTGCGCGGCTTCCGTATCGAGCTGGGCGAGATCGAGCAGTACCTGCGGGCGCACCCGGACGTTCGCGAAGCCACCGTGCTGGCCATCGACCTGCCCGGTGGCAAGCAGCTGTGCGCCTATGCGGTGCCGGCCGAAGGCTACCGCGGCGATCTGCGCCAGGCACTGAAGCAGTACCTCAAGGCCAGCCTGCCGGACTACATGATCCCGGCCTACCTGGTGACCCTGCCGAGCATGCCGCTGACCCCCAGCGGCAAACTCGACCGCAAGGCGCTGCCGCTGCCCGACCCGAACCAGCCACAGCATGACTACCAGGCGCCGCAGACCGAGCGGCAGCAGCAGCTCGCGAACATCTGGGCGCAGTTGCTGAACGTTGCCCGGGTCGGCCTGAGCGACAACTTCTTCGAGCTGGGCGGCCACTCCTTGCTGGCGGCCCAGGCAGTGTCGCGGATCAACGTCGAGCTGGGGCTGGACATACCCCTGCGGCTGATCTTCAGCCACCCCGAACTACGCGCGTTCGCCCAGGCACTGGACGAGCAGGGCCTGTCGCTCTCCGACGATGGCCTGAGCGATATCGAACACATGATGAATGCATTCACAGAGGCCTGACATGGAACTCACTGCCGCACAACGTATCGCCCAACGTTTCGTTGGCCTCCCTGTGGAGCAACGCCAGCAGATCCTGGAAAAGATGCAGGCTACCGGCCAGAGCTTCCGCCTGCTGCCCATCGTGCCCGCGCGCCAGGGCCTGGCGCGTATTCCGCTGTCGTACGCCCAGCAGCGCCTGCTGTTTCTCTGGCAGCTGGAGCCCGACAGCCCAGCCTACAACGTGCCGATGGCAGTACGCCTGAAGGGCGCGCTGGACCAGGCAGTGCTGCAGCAGGCGCTGGATGCGCTGGTGCAACGCCACGAATCGCTGCGCACGCGCTTTGCCTCGGAGGAGGGCGAGTTCTACCAGGAAATCCTCGAGCACAGCCCGCTGGCGCTGGAATTGCTGATGCTCGACGGTGCCGCCGATGAGACAGCGCTGAGCGTGGCCGTGGACGCCGCCCTCAAGCAGCCCTTCGACCTGCTGAGCGGCCCGCTGCTGAGGGTGACCCTGCTGCGCGTGGCCGCCGATCACCACGTGCTGGCAGTGAGCATGCACCACATCATCTCGGACGGCTGGTCCAGCGATGTGCTGGTGCAGGAATTCATCCAGCTGTACAGCGCCCTGGCCGAAGGCCGGCAGGCCGAGTTGCCGGTTTTGCCGATCCAGTACGCCGACTACGCCATCTGGCAGCGCGCCTGGCTCGAGGCCGGTGAAGCGCAGCGCCAACTGGCCTACTGGCAGGCCCAGTTGGGCAGCGAGCAGCCGGTGCTGAGCCTGCCGCTGGACTTCGAGCGCCCGGCAATTCCCAGCCAGCGTGGCGCGGTGGTGCGTGTGGATATCGGCGCCGAACAGGCCGAGGCCCTGCGTAGCCAGGCGCGCAAGGGTGGCCACACGTTGTTCGTGCTGGTACTGGCAGCCATGGCGGTGGTGCTGTCGCGCTACAGCGGCCAGGCCGACATCCGCATCGGTGCCCCGAACGCCGGGCGCAACCGCAAGGAGCTGGAAGGCCTGATCGGCTTCTTTATCAACACCCAGGTGCTGCGCGTGCAGGTGGACGAGCGCGCCACCTTCGCCGCGCTGCTGGAGCAGGTAAAAGACGTGATCGGCGGCGCCCAGTCGCACCAGGAGCTGCCGTTCGAGCACCTGGTCGATGCCTTGCTGCCCGAGCGCAACCTGGCCCACAACCCGCTGTTCCAGTTCAAGATCAACCAGCACGTGGCCGCCAGCGATGCAGGGCGCAAGCGCCTGGGCACGCTGGAGGTGGAAGGCTTTGCCCGTGACGGCGGCGATGCCCGCTTCGACCTGGCGTTCGACTTCTCCGACAAGGCCGACGGCATCGAAGGCTATTTCACCTACGCCACCGACCTGTTCGAGCAGGCCACCATCGAACGCATGGCCGCTTCGCTGCGCCAGGTGCTGGATGCGCTGATCCGTGACCCGCAGCAGGCGATCGTCGACAGCCCGCAATTGGCGACGCTGCTGCCGGCGGCCACGCAGGCCTACCCGCACGGCGACTTCCTCGCCTTGTGGCGCCAGGCAATGGCGCAAGGCCAGGCCCACGGCGGTGTGCGTGCCGGTGACCGGTTCATGACCCAGGCCGGGCTGGAGGCGGCGTCCAACCGCCTGGCCGACTACCTGCGCCAGCACGGCGTCGGTGCTGGCAGCATCGTTGCCCTGTGCCTGCCGCGCTCCATCGAGTGGGTCGGCGCCTTGCTCGCGGTGCTCAAGACCGGCGCCGCCTACCTGCCGCTGGACACCCAGCAACCGCAGGAGCGCCTGCAACAACTGATTGCCGACAGTGGCGCCGCCGTACTGCTGCATGAGCCGGGCGACCAGCGCTTCGCTGGCCTGGACGGCGTGCAGCTGATTGCCTGCGATCACACCGCCTGGGCAACCTGCAGCGACAGCCCGGTCGAGGTGGCCATCGCCGCCGAACAACCGGCCTATCTGATCTACACCTCGGGCTCGACCGGACAGCCGAAAGGCGTGGTGGTCAGCCACGGGGCGCTGGCCAGCTACACCCAGGCGGTGCTGGAGCGCCTGCAACTGCCGGCCGCGGCGAGCATGGCGATGGTGTCCACCACCGCGGCCGACCTGGGCCACACCGTGCTGTTCGGTGCCTTGGCCTCGGGCCGCCTGCTGCACTTGTTGCCACAGGAACTGGCGTTCGACCCGGATGGCTTCGCCAGCTACATGGCGCAGCACCAGGTCGGCGTACTCAAGCTGGTGCCGAGCCACCTGCAAGGTTTGCTGCAAGCGGCCCGCGCCGCCGATGTGCTGCCCACCGAGGCGTTGATCCTGGGTGGTGAGGCATGCAGCTGGGGCCTGTTGGAAAAAATCCGCGAACTGCGCCCGGCCTGCCGGGTCATCAACCACTACGGCCCGACCGAAACCACTGTCGGCGTGCTCACCTTCGAGCCGGGGCAGCCGCTGCCAGGTTGCCGCACGGTGCCGGTCGGGCGCCCGCTGGGCAACGCCTGCGCCCAGGTGCTGGATGGCTACCTCAACCCGTTGGCGGCGCAGGTGCCCGGTGAGCTTTACCTGGGCGGGCAAGGCGTCGCCCAGGGCTACCTGGGCCAGCCCGCATTGACCGCCGAACGCTTCGTGCCGACCGAGGGTGGTGCCCGCGTGTACCGCACCGGCGACCGCGCGCGGCTGACTGCCGATGGCCTGGTCGAGTTCATCGGCCGTGCCGACGACCAGGTGAAGATCCGCGGCTATCGCGTGGAGCCAGGTGAAGTCGGCCGGGTGCTGGCCGGCCTGCCTGGTGTCAACGAGGCCGTGGTACTGGCCTTGCCATTGGAGGGCGATGCCGAGCGCTTGCAGCTGGTGGCCTACGGGGTGGCCGACGCAGGCGTGACCGTGCAGCAACTGCAGGCGCAATTGCAGGCACGTCTGCCGGACTACATGGTGCCGGCGCAGATACTGCTGCTGGAGCGCCTACCACTGACCGCCAATGGCAAGCTCGACAAGCGCGCCTTGCCGGCACCGGGCGCGGTCAGCCGTGGCTATGTGGCGCCACAAGGCGATATCGAGGAGAAACTGGCCGCAGTGTGGGCCGATGTGCTCAAGCTGGAGCAGGTCGGCAGCACCGACAACTTCTTCGAACTGGGCGGCGACTCGATCCTCAGCCTGCAGATCATCGCCCGGGCCAAACGCCAGGGCATCAGGATCACCCCCAAGCAGCTGTTCGAACAACAAACCATCGCCCAGCTGGCCCAGGTAGCCAAGCGCATCGAGGCCAAGCAAGCGGTTGCGGCCGCAGCCGTGGACACTGCCACCAGCGGCGAGGTGGCATTGCTGCCGGCCCAGGCGCGTTTCTTCGAGATGGAGGTCGCGCAGCCGGCGCATTGGAACCAGTCGGTGCTGCTCAAGCCGGCCGGCCCGGTGCAGGTGCAACACCTGGAGGCAGCCCTGCGCGCCGTGGTCGAGCAGCACGATGCCCTGCGCCTGCGCTTCAGCCGTGGCGAAAGCCAGTGGCAGGCGCGCTTCCAGCCGCTGGACAATGCACCACTGCTGCGCCAGCGCAACCTGGCAGTACTGAGTGAACTGGACGCCGCCGGCAACCAGGTGCAGGCCAGCCTGAACCTGCAGCACGGGCCACTGCTGCGTGCCGAACTGTTCGACTTCGCCGATGGGCAGCAGCGCCTGCTGCTGGTGGTCCATCACCTGGTGGTCGACGGTGTGTCGTGGCGGGTGTTGCTGGAAGACCTGCAAGCGGCCTACCGGCAATTGCTGAACGGCCAGGCCGTGAGCCTGCCCGCCAAGACCACCTCGGTGAAAACCTGGGCCGAGCGCCTGGCCAGCCATGCCGGCAGCCCCGCATTGCAAGCACAGCGCGACTACTGGCTGCAGGCGCTAGCCGGCGACCACGCCGAACTGCCGCGTGACAACCCGCTGGGCAGCCTGGCCAACACCCATGCCCGTAGCGCCGCCACACGGCTGGATGCCGAGCGCACCGCCAAGCTGCTGAAACAGGCCCCGGCGGCCTACCGCACGCAGATCAACGACCTGCTGCTGACCGCGCTGGCGCGCACCCTGTGCCAGTGGAGCTCACAGGACAACGTGCAGGTACTGCTGGAGGGCCATGGCCGCGAAGACCTGTTCGACGACCTCGACCTCAGCCGCACCGTGGGCTGGTTCACCAGCCTGTTCCCGGTGCGCCTCACACCCGGCCAGGAGCTTGGCCAGTCGATCAAGGCGATCAAGGAACAACTGCGCGGCGTGCCGGACAAAGGCCTCGGCTACGGCCTGCTGCGTTACTTCGGCGATGCTGAAGTGCGTGACCAGCTCGAGCGTGCCGCCCAGGCCCGTGTCACCTTCAACTACCTGGGCCAGTTCGATGCCAGCTTCGATGCCGAGGCCGGCGCCCTGTTCACCCCGAGCGGGGAAAGCACAGGCCGTACCCAATGTGCCGGTGCTCAACTGGGCAACTGGCTGAGCATCACCGGCCAGGTGTACGGCGGCGAGCTGTTCCTGGAGTGGACCTACAGCGCCGACGTTCATCACCCGGCCACCATCGAGAAGCTGGCCCAGGCCTACGGGCAGGCCTTGGCAGAGCTGGTCGAGCACTGCTGCGATGCGCGGCACCAGGGCGTGACGCCGTCGGACTTCCCGCTGGCCGCGCTGACCCAGGCGCAACTGGACAGTCTGCCCCTGGAGGCCGGGCAGATCGCCGATGTGTACCCGCTGTCACCCATGCAGCAGGGCATGTTGTTCCACACCCTTTACGACCAGCAGGCCGGCAACTACATCAACCAGCTGCGCGTGGATGTGGAGGGGCTGGATGTGCAGCGGTTCCGCCAGGCGTGGCAGGCCACGCTCGATGCCCACGACATCCTGCGCAGCGGTTTCGTCTTGCAAGGCGAACTGGAGCAGGCCGTACAGGTGGTACGCAAGGCCGTCGAACTGCCGTGCAGCGAGCATGACTGGCGTGGCCAGCCGGCGTTGGAGCAGGCATTGCAGGCCGTGGCCGAGGGTGAACGCCAGCGCGGTTTCGACCTTGCTGCCGCGCCGCTGCTGCGCCTGGTACTGGTACGCACGGGCGATACCCGCCACCACCTGATCTACACCAACCACCACATCCTGATGGACGGCTGGAGCACCTCGCGCCTGTTGGGCGAAGTGCTCCAGCGCTATGCCGGCCTGGCTCCGCAGGCCCAGGCCACGCACTACCGCGACTACATCGCCTGGCTGCAGGGCCAGGACGCGGCCGTTGCCGAAGCCTTCTGGAAAGCCCAGCTTGCCGCCCTGGACGAGCCAACCCGCCTGGCCCAGGCTATCGCCGGCAGTGCTGGCGCAAGCGGTAGCGGCCATGGCGACCACCGCCTGGCCTTCGACCCAGAGCACACCGCGCGCATCGAAGCCTTCGCCCGGGCCAACCGGGTCACGGTCAACACCCTGGTGCAATCGGCCTGGCTGCTGCTGTTGCAGCGCTGCACCGGCCAGGCCAGCGTGTGCTTCGGCGCCACGGTCGCCGGCCGCCCGGCAGACCTGCCGGGGGTGGAAGAACAGATCGGCCTGTTCATCAACACCTTGCCGGTGATCGGTGCCCCGCGTGCCGAGCAGACCGTGGCCGAGTGGATCGGCCAGGTGCAGGCCGGCAACCTGGCCGTGCGCGAGTTCGAGCACACCCCGCTGTACGACGTGCAGCGCTGGGCGGGGCAGGGCGGTGACGCCTTGTTCGACAGCATCCTGGTGTTCGAGAACTACCCGGTGGCCGAGGCGCTGCAACAGGGCGCGCCCGGTGGCCTGCGCTTCGGCGACGTGGCCGTGCACGAGCAGACCAACTACCCGCTGACCCTGGTGGTGGAACTGGGCACCACGCTGTCGATGCAGTACAGCCACGACCGTGCGCTGTGGAGCGACGAGAGCATTGGCCGCCTGGCTGGTTACTTTGCCAACCTGCTGCAGGCGCTGACGGAGAATGCTGACGCGGTGGTTGGCGAGTTGCCAATGCTGGGCCTGCCAGAACAGCGACAGATGGTCGAAGGCTGGAACGAAACCCAGGCGACATACCCGGACGAGCGCAGCATTCACCAGCTGATCGAAGCCCAGGTGTTCGCCACCCCGGATGCCCCGGCGCTGGTCTTTGGCGAGCAGACCCTCAGCTATGCCGAGCTCAACCGCCGTAGCAACCAGCTGGCGCACAAGCTGCGCGAGCAGGGCGTGGGCCCGGATGTGCTGGTGGGCATCGCCATGGAGCGCAGCCTGGAGATGGTCGTCGGCCTGCTGGGCATCGTGAAGGCCGGTGGCGCTTATGTGCCGCTGGACCCGGAATACCCCCAGGACCGCCTGAGCTACATGTTCGAGGACAGCGGCATCGCCTTGCTGCTGACCCAGTCGCACCTGCACGAAGCCCTGCCGATCCCGGCCGGCCTGCGCAGCCTGGACCTGGACACCGAGAACTTCGACGGCTACAGCGATGCCAACCCGAATGTCGACGTGGCCCCGCTGAACCTCGCCTACGTGATCTACACCTCCGGCTCCACCGGCCGCCCGAAAGGTGCTGGCAACAGCCATCAGGCGCTGGTCAACCGCCTGTGGTGGATGCAGAAGGCCTACGGCCTGGACGCCAGCGACAGCGTGCTGCAGAAAACCCCGTTCAGCTTCGACGTGTCGGTGTGGGAATTCTTCTGGCCGCTGATGACCGGCGCGCGCCTGGTCATGGCCCAGCCCGGCGCGCACCGCGACCCGCAGCTGCTGGTCGAAACCATCAACCACCACGGCATCAGCACGCTGCACTTCGTGCCGTCGATGCTGCAGGCGTTCATGACCCACGAAGCGGTCGAAAGCTGCGTCAGCCTCAAGCGCGTGGTGTGCAGCGGTGAAGCGTTGCCGGCCGAGTTGGCCCGCCAGACCCTGCAACGCCTGCCGGCGGCGGGCCTGTACAACCTGTACGGCCCGACCGAAGCGGCGATCGACGTGACCCACTGGACCTGCCAGCCGGACGAAAGCATCAGCGTGCCGATCGGCCAGCCGATCGACAACCTCAAGACCCATATCCTCGAAGGCAGCCTGCAACCGGCGGTGCGCGACAGTGCCGGCGAGCTGTACCTCGGCGGGGTAGGCCTGGCCCGTGGTTATCACCAACGCCCGGCGCTGACCGCCGAACGCTTCGTGCCGGACCCGTTCAGCGACAACGGCGGGCGCCTGTACCGCACCGGCGACCTGGCGCGCTACCGCGCCGATGGCGTGATCGACTACGCCGGGCGCATCGACCACCAGGTGAAGATCCGCGGCCTGCGCATCGAACTGGGCGAGATCGAGGCGCGACTATTGGAGCTGCCGAGTGTGCAGGAAGCCGTGGTGCTGGCCCAGGACGGGCCAAGCGGCAAGCAGCTGGTGGGCTATGTGGTGCCTGCCGACAGCACGCAGGACGAAGGCGCGTTGCGCGACAACCTGCGCAAGGCGCTGAAGGCCGGCCTGCCGGACTACATGGTGCCGGCGCACCTGCTGCTGCTCGGCAAGCTGCCGGTGACGCCGAACGGCAAGCTGGACCGCAAGGCCCTGCCGCTGGCGGATGCCAGCCAGTTGCAGGGCGAGTACGTTGCGCCGCGGAGCGATCTGGAACAGCGGATCGCGGCGATCTGGGCGGATGTGCTGAAGCTGGAGAAGGTCGGCCTGACCGATAACTTCTTCGAACTGGGCGGCGATTCGATCATCTCGTTGCAGGTGGTCAGCCGTGCGCGCCAGGTGGATATCCAGTTCACGCCCAAGGACCTGTTCGAGGCCCAGACGGTGCAGGCACTGGCCCGGCTCGCCAACCGCGGCGGCAGTGTATCGATCGATCAGGGTGCGGTAACGGGCGTGACGCCGCTCACGCCGATCCAGCACTGGTTCTTCGAGCAGCCCGTTGTCGTGCGCCATCACTGGAACCAGTCGGTGCTGCTCACGCCCGGTGAAACACTGGCCCCGGCGACGCTCGATGCGGCATTGCAGGCATTGCTCGAACATCACGACGCCCTGCGTTTGCGCGTGTTCGGCCATGGGGTGGGCTGGCAGGCTGAATTTGCCGATGCGGGCTACTCCCAGTTGCTGTGGCATCGCGATTTCGCCAGCGTCGAGCAGTTGCAGCAAGCCGCCACTGAAGCCCAGCGCAGCCTTGACCTCGAGCACGGGCCGTTGATGCGTGCCATGCTCGCTGCGCTGCCTGACGGTAGCCAGCGACTGCTTTTGGTCATCCATCACCTGGCGGTAGACGGTGTGTCGTGGCGTGTGCTGCTGGAAGACCTGCAACAGGCCTACCAGACCCTGGCTGCCGGGCAGCCACTGCAGCTTCCGGCCAAGACCACTTCGTACAAAGCCTGGGCCGAGCGTTTGCAAACCTATGCCGCCGCGCCCGCATTGCAACAGCAACTGGGCTACTGGCAGGCGCAGTTGCAAGGGGCCAGCGAAATGCTGCCCTGCGACAACCCGCAAGGCAGCCGGCAACTGAAGCATGCGGCTTCGGTCAGCACGCGCCTCGACGTGGCAAGCACCCGACGGCTGTTGCAGGATTGCTCGGTGGCTTATCGCACGCAGATCATGGACCTGCTGCTGACGGCCCTGGCGCAAGCAGTTGGCCGCTGGAGCGGCCAGCCCGAAGTGCTGGTGCGCCTGGAAGGGCATGGCCGTGAAGACCTGTTCGCGGGTATCGACCTGACGCGTACGGTGGGCTGGTTCACCAGCCTGTACCCGGTAAAGCTGAGCCCGCAGGCAGACCTGGCAAGTTCGATCAAGACCATCAAGGAACAGCTGCGCGCCGTGCCTGACAAAGGCCTGGGCTATGGCGTGCTGCGCTACCTCGGTGATGCCGCGAGCCGCGAGGCCCTTGCAGCATTGCCTGAAGGCCAGATCGTCTTCAACTACCTCGGGCAGTTCGACGGCAGCTTCGATGGCGAAGCAGGCCTGTTCACCCCCGCCAAGGAGAACGATGGCGCCAGGCAGGATGCCGAAGCACCGTTGGCCAGCCTGTTGACCGTCAACGGTCAGGTATATGGCGGCGAGCTACGCCTGGAGTGGACCTTCAGCCAGGACATTCATCGCCGCGAAACCATCGAGCTGCTGGCGCAGGCTTACCAGCAGGCCTTGGCTGAATTAATCGAGCATTGCTGTGAGGGTGGACATCGCGGCCTGACCCCGTCCGACTTCCCGTTGGCCGACCTGACCCAGGCGCAGCTCGACCAGCTGCCGGTTGCCGTGGCGCAGATCGCCGACGTCTACCCGCTGTCGCCGATGCAGCAGGGCATGCTGTTCCACAGCATCTACGAGCAAGGCAGCGGCAACTACATCAACCAGATGCGCGTGGATGTGGATGGCCTGGATGTACAAGCCTTCCGGCAGGCCTGGGATGCTGCCTTGCAGGCCCACGACATCCTGCGCAGCAGCTTCATCTGGCAGGGGGACCTGGGCCAGGCGGTGCAGGTCGTGCGCAAGCAGGTGACACTGCCGTTCAGCGAATATGACTGGCGTACCGAGGATGAGCTGGCGCGGGCGCTGGACAGCCTGGCGGATGCCGACCGGCAGCGTGGCTTCGACCTGGTCGAGGCACCCTTGTTGCGCCTGGTGCTGGTGCGTACGGCGCAGGCACGTCACCACCTGATCTTCACCTGCCATCACATCCTGATGGATGGCTGGAGCACCTCGCAGTTGCTGGGTGAGGTGTTGCAGCGTAATGCCGGTAAACCTGTGGTGGCAGCGGCGGGCAGCTACCGTGACTACATCGCCTGGTTGCAGCGCCAGGATGGGGCGGCGGCAGAGCGGTTCTGGCAGGGCCAGATGGCCAGCTTCAACGAGCCGACGCGCCTGGCCCAGGCCGTGCGCAATGGTGAGCCTGATGGTCATGGCCATCACGTTCATCACCAGGCATTCGATGCAGGGCGTACCGAGCGGGTTGAAGCCTTTGCCCGTGCCCAGCGTGTCACCGTCAACACCTTGGTACAGGCTACCTGGCTGTTGCTGTTGCAGCGCTATACCGGGCAGTCGTCGGTCTGCTTCGGGGCCACGGTCGCCGGCCGGCCAGCGGAGCTGGCGGGCGTGGAGGCGCAGATTGGCTTGTTCATCAACACCCTGCCGGTGGTTGGTACACCGCAAGGCGAACAGAGCGTCGCGCAATGGATCGGACAGGTGCAGGCCAGCAACCTGGCCATGCGTGAATACGAACATACGCCGCTGTACGATGTGCAGCGCTGGGCCGGGCTTGGTGGTGAAGCCCTGTTCGACAGCCTGGTGGTGTTCGAAAGTTACCCGGTGTCCGAGGCCCTTCGGCAGGGTGCACCGAGTGGCTTGCAGTTTGGCCCAGTGCAGGTGCGCGAGCAGACCAACTATCCGCTGACCGTGCTGGTGAGCCTTGGCGACAGCCTGGCTATCCAGTACCGGCATGACCGTGCGCACTGGAGCAGCGAGGCGATCGAGCAGTTGGCCCATCACTTCGGTACGCTGCTTGACGCCCTAGTGAGTGACCCGTGTGCTGCACTCGGCGACCTGCCGCTGCTCGATACCGCGCAGCATCAGCGTATCGTGCAGGACTGGAACCGCACGGCGACCAGTTACCCGGCCGACCGCTGTATCCATCAGCTGTTCGAGGCGCAGGTGGTTGCTGCGCCAGGTGCAGTGGCACTTATCCACGGCGAGCAGACGCTCACGTATGCCGCGCTCAATGTACGGGCCAACCAGCTGGCCCACAAACTGCGCGAGGCTGGCGTGGGCCCGGAGGTGCTGGTAGGTGTCGCCATGGAGCGTGGCCTGGACATGGTGGTCGCGCTGATGGCCATTCTCAAGGCGGGCGGCGCCTACGTGCCGCTCGACCCTGGCTACCCGCAGGACCGCCTGGTGTACATGCTCGAAGACAGCCAGTCGATCCTGCTGCTGTCGCAGTCGCACCTGCTGGAGCGTGTGCCGACCAGCTTCCAGGCGCGCACGCTGCTGGTGGACCAATTGCTGCTCGACGGCTACGAAGCGGCCGACCCGGTGTGCGTGAGCACGCCGGACAACCTGGCGTACTGCATCTACACCTCAGGCTCCACTGGCAAACCCAAGGGCGTCCAGATCGAGCATCGCAATGCCGTGGCAATGATCGGCTGGGCGCAGTCGGTGTACAGCCAGCAGGACCTGTGCGGCGTGTTGGCGTCCACATCGATCTGTTTCGACCTGTCGGTCTGGGAGCTGTTCGTGACCCTGGGCTCGGGTGGCTATGCGGTACTGGCGGCCAATGCCCTGGAGCTGCCGCACCTGCCGGCCAAAGACCAGGTACGCCTGGTCAACACGGTGCCATCGGCCATCAAGGTGCTGCATGAAACCGGCCAGCTGCCGTCCGGTGTGCGCATCATCAACCTGGCGGGGGAGGCCCTCAAGCAGGGGCTGGTCGACGCGCTGTACGGCACTGGCCATGTGCTCAAGGTGTACGACCTGTACGGGCCTTCGGAGGACACCACCTACTCGACCTTCACCCTGCGCACCCAAGGTGGCCAGGCCAATATCGGCCGGCCGCTTTCCAACAGTGCCGTGTACCTGTTGAGCGAGGCCGGAACGCCGCTGCCGGTAGGGGTGGTGGGGGAGCTGTACATGGCGGGTGCGGGCCTGGCGCGTGGTTACCTGGCGCGCCCTGGGCTTACCGCCGAACGCTTCATCCCCGACCCGTTCGGTGGGCAGGGTGGCCGGCTGTATCGCACCGGCGACCTGGCGCGCTATGACGCCGACGGGGTCATCGAATATGCCGGGCGTATCGACCATCAGGTGAAGATTCGCGGCTTCCGTATCGAACTCGGTGAGATCGAGGCGCGCCTGCAACAACAGGACGCAGTCCGCGAAGCCGTGGTACTGGCACTGGATGCGCCGGGCGGCAAGCAACTGCTGGGCTACGTGGTGCCAGCCGATGCAGCGTCGGTTGCCAGCGAGGAAGCCCGGGCGGCGTTGCTTGACACCCTGCGCGCCAGACTGAAGGCCAGCCTGCCGGACTACATGGTGCCCGCGCACCTGTTGCTGTTGGAACGCCTGCCACTGACACCGAACGGCAAGCTGGACCGCAAGGCCTTGCCACAGCCTGACGGCAACCCGCGCCGGGCGGCCCATGTGGCGCCGGAAACGGAGCTGGAGCGGCGGATCGCAGCGGTATGGGCTGAAGTTCTTGGCCTGGAAAACGTATCTCTTACCGACAACTTCTTCGAGCTGGGGGGCCACTCCTTGCTGGCAACCCAGGCGGTAGCACGACTGCAGATCGAACTGGGTACGAACCTGCCACTCGCGTTGTTGTTCCAGACAGAGAACCTGCAGGCCTTTGCACAAGAGGTCGGCAGTCTCGGTACCCGAAACGACGGAGACCTGGATGAGCTCCAGGACTTCATGGCAGAGCTCGAGGCGGTTTGAGATGCACACGGACAACAGAAACGCAGACCTGGTTTATCGCTTTATCCGTCTGCCCCTGGCGCAGCAGAAGCTGTTTCTCGAAAAACTGGCGTCCAAGGGCGTCACGCTCGCGCAACTGCCCATCCCGGTGGCCAGGCACGATGTCGAACGCCCTGTGCTGTCCTATGCCCAGCAACGCCAGTGGTTTCTCTGGCAGCTGGAGCCCACCGGCTCGGCCTACAACATTCCGACCGCGCTCAGGTTCAGGGGGCAGCTCGACCTGGCAGCCCTGCAGCGCAGCTTCGCGACGCTGATCCAGCGTCATGAAGCCCTGCGCACGACCATTGCCGAGGAAGATGGCCAGCTGATGCAGGTCATCCACCCGAACCAGCCTTTCCAGCTGGCCCGCCAGGCCTTGGGGGCCGTGGAGGAGCAGGTTTTGCAGGCGCAGGTCGCGCTTGAGGTCCAGCAGCCGTTCGATCTGGTCCATGGGCCGCTGCTGCGGGTAAAACTGCTGGAACTGACGCAGGACGAGCACGTGCTGGTGCTCACCTTGCACCATATCGTCGCCGATGGCTGGTCGATGCCCTTGCTCATCGATGAGTTGGTGCAGCTTTATGAGGGCTATAGCCAAGGTCGGGAGGTGGCGCTGGGCGAACTGCCGATCCAGTACGCCGATTATGCGATCTGGCAGCGTGCCTGGATGGACGCCGGCGAGCGTGAGCGTCAGCTGGCGTACTGGATGGCGCAGCTGGGCGACGACCACCCGGTGCTGGAACTGACCACCGACAGGCCACGCCCGGCGCTGCAAAGCTACCGCGGTGAGCGGATCGACGTTGACCTGGGCGAAGCGTTGAGCCAGTCACTCAAACAGCTGGCGCAGCACCAGGGGGCGACACCCTTCATGCTGCTGCTGGCGAGTTTCCAGGTATTGTTGCACCGCTACTCCGGGCAGGCCGATGTGCGCGTGGGCGTGCCCATCGCCAACCGTAACCGCGTAGAGACCGAGCGGCTGATCGGCTTTTTCGTCAATACCCAGGTGATGCGTGCCGAGTTCGATACGCAGCTGACCTTCACCGAGCTGTTGGCGCAAGTGCGGCAACGAGCCTTGGGCGCGCAGGTGCATCAGGACCTGCCATTCGAACAGCTGGTCGATGCCTTGCAGCCTGAACGCAGCCTGAGCCACAGCCCGTTGTTCCAGGTGATGTACAACCACCAGACCCGGGGCAAGGGCGAGCGCCGCAGCTTGCCCGGCCTGGAGGTGGAGAGCCTGCAATGGAACGTGCACGCGGCGCAGTTCGACCTCACGCTGGACAGCTTCGAACATGAGCTGGGCATCAGCGCCACGCTGACCTTTGCAACCGACCTGTTCGATGCCTCGACCATACAGCAGATGGCGCGGCACTGGCTGAACCTGCTACAGGGCATCGTCGGCAACCCAGGCCAGCGAGTGGCTGAGCTGCCATTGCTGGATGACGGGGAGCGGCAGCAGATCGTGCATGGCTGGAATGCCACGCAAACCGATTACCCAGGCGAAGCCAGCATCCACCAGCTGGTCGAAGCCCAGGTCTTCGCCACCCCGGACGCACCGGCGCTGGCCTTTGGCGAGCAGACTCTGAGCTATGCCGAGCTCAACCGCCGTAGCAACCAGCTGGCGCACAAGCTGCGCGAGCTGGGCGTGGGGCCGGATGTGCTGGTGGGCATCGCCATGGAGCGCAGCCTGGAGATGGTCATCGGTTTGCTCGGCATCGTGAAGGCCGGCGGCGCTTATGTGCCGCTGGACCCGGATTACCCCCAGGATCGCCTGAGCTACATGTTCGAGGACAGCGGCATCGCCTTGCTGCTGACCCAGTCGCACCTGCATGAAGCCCTGCCGATCCCGGCCGGCCTGCGCAGCCTGGACCTGGACACCGAGAACTTCGACGGCTACAGCGATGCCAACCCGAATGTCGACGTGGCCCCGCTGAACCTCGCCTACGTGATCTACACCTCCGGCTCCACCGGTCGCCCGAAAGGTGCTGGCAACAGCCATCAGGCGCTGGTCAACCGCCTGTGCTGGATGCAGAAGGCCTACGGGCTGGACGCCAGCGACAGCGTGCTGCAGAAAACCCCGTTCAGCTTCGACGTGTCGGTGTGGGAATTCTTCTGGCCGCTGATGACCGGGGCACGCCTGGTCATGGCCCAGCCCGGCGCGCACCGCGACCCGCAGCTGCTGGTCGAAACCATCAACCATTACGGCATCAGTACGCTGCACTTCGTGCCGTCGATGCTGCAGGCGTTCATGACCCACGAAGCGGTCGAAAGCTGCGTCAGCCTCAAGCGCGTGGTGTGCAGCGGTGAAGCGTTGCCGGCCGAACTGGCCCGCCAAACCCTGCAACGCCTGCCGGCGGCAGGCCTGTACAACCTGTACGGCCCGACCGAAGCGGCGATCGACGTGACCCACTGGACCTGCCAGCCGGACGAAAGCATCAGCGTGCCGATCGGCCAGCCGATCGACAACCTCAAGACCCATATCCTCGAAGGCAGCCTGCAACCGGCGGTGCGCGGCAGTGCCGGCGAGCTGTACCTCGGTGGGGTAGGCCTGGCCCGTGGTTACCACCAACGCCCGGCGCTGACCGCCGAACGCTTCGTGCCGGACCCGTTCAGCGACAACGGCGGGCGCCTGTACCGCACCGGCGACCTGGCGCGCTACCGCGCCGATGGGGTGATCGACTACGCCGGGCGCATCGACCATCAGGTGAAGATCCGCGGCCTGCGCATCGAGCTGGGCGAGATCGAGGCGCGTCTATTGGAGCTGCCGAGTGTGCAGGAAGCCGTGGTGCTGGCCCTGGACGGGCCAAGCGGCAAGCAGCTGGTGGGCTATGTGGTGCCTGCCGACAGCACGCAAGACGAAGGCGCATTGCGCGACAGCCTGCGCGAGGCGCTCAAGGCCGGTTTGCCGGACTACATGGTGCCCGCGCACCTGCTGCTGCTCGGCAAGCTGCCGGTGACGCCGAACGGCAAGCTGGACCGCAAGGCCCTGCCGCAGCCGGATGTCAGCCAGTCGCAGGGCGAGTACGTTGCGCCGCAGAGTGATCTGGAGCAGCAGATCGCGGCGATCTGGGCGGATGTGCTGAAGCTGGAGAAGGTCGGCCTGACTGATAACTTCTTCGAACTGGGCGGCGATTCGATCATCTCGTTGCAGGTGGTCAGCCGTGCGCGCCAGGTGGATATCCAGTTCACGCCCAAGGAGTTGCTGCAGCATCAGACCGTGCAGGGGCTGGCCTCGGTTGCCCGGCGCAGCGAAGCACAAGCGCTGGAGCAGGGCGTGGTCACCGGGCCTCTGCCACTTGGTCCGGTGCAGCACTGGTTCTTCGAGCAAGCGCTTGTAGCACGTGACCACTGGAACCAGTCGGTGTTGCTCGAGCCCGGTAAGGCACTGGATGCGCAGCTGTTGAGCATGGCGCTGGGCAACCTGCATGCCCATCACGACCTGCTGCGGCTCAATGCCTGGCAGAGTGCCGGGCGCTGGCAGGCCACGATCGGCGCGCCGGTATCGACCGAGCTGCTGTGGGTACGCGAATGCGTTGATGCCGAGGCGCTGGAACGCTTGGCCGATCAGGCCCAGCGCAGCCTGAACCTGGCTCAGGGGCCATTGTTGCGCGCCGTGCTGGCAACGCTGGCAGACGGCAGCCAGCGGCTGCTGCTGGTCATTCATCATCTGGTGGTCGATGGCGTGTCATGGCGGATCCTGCTGGAAGACCTGCAACAGGCCTACCAGGCGCTTGCCCTCGGCCAGCCGTTGAAGTTGCCGGCCAAGACCAGCGGGTTCAAGGTCTGGGCCGAACAGCTGCAGGCCTATGCCAGCAGCCAGGCACTGCAACATGAACTGCACTACTGGCGTGATCAACTGCAAGGCGCCAGCGATGCTTTGCCTTGCGATCATCCCCAGGGTGAAAACCTGCAGAAGCATGCAACGTCGGTCAGCACTCGCCTGGACCCGCTCTGGACCCGCAAGCTGTTGCAGCAGGCACCGGCAGCCTATCGCACGCAGATCAACGACCTGTTGCTGACGGCATTGGCCCGTGTGGTCAGCCGTTGGACCGCGCAGCCGCAGGTACTGGTGCGCCTGGAAGGCCATGGCCGCGAGGAACTGTTCGACGGTATCGACCTGAGCCGCACGGTGGGTTGGTTCACCAGCATGTACCCGGTCAACCTCAGCCCTCAGCCCGAGCTGGCCAGTTCGATCAAGACCATCAAGGAGCAACTGCGCGCGGTGCCCCACAAGGGTCTTGGCTATGGTGTGCTGCGTTACCTGGGGGCTGGTGAAGCTCGGCAGACGTTGGCGGCGCTGGCCCAGGGGGCGATCATCTTCAACTACCTGGGGCAGTTCGATGGCAGCTTCGACCAGCAGGCGAGTCTGTTCAGACCGGCCAGCGAGAATGCCGGGCTGAATCAGGATGAGGATGCGCCATTGAGCAGCCTGCTGGCGCTCAATGGCCAGGTGTACGGCGGCGAGCTGACACTGGGCTGGACGTTCAGCCGTGAAGTCTTCGATACCTCGACCATCCAGCAACTGGCCGATGCCTATGCAGAAGAACTCAAGGCCTTGATCAACCATTGCTGCCAGGATGACACCCAAGGCCTCACGCCATCGGACTTCCCCTTGGCCCGTCTGAACCAGGCGCAACTGGACGACCTGCCGGTACCTGCTGCTCAGATTGCCGATATCTACCCGCTGTCGCCGATGCAACAGGGCATGCTGTTCCATACCCTGCAGGAGAGCGACGCCGCGCTGTACATCAACCAGACTGCGGTCGATGTGCACGGCCTGGACATAGACCGCTTCGTCGCGGCCTGGAACCAGGTGATCGCCAGCCACGACATCCTGCGCACGGTCTTCCTGTCATCGGCCCGGTGGGCGGAGCCCTTGCAGGTGGTTCAGCGTCAGGCCAGCCTGCCGCTGCGCGTGCTCGACTGGCGTGGGCGTGAGGTGACCAGCGACGCCTTGCAGGCGCTGGCCGCCGAAGAGGCCGCCGAAGGCTTCGACCTGGCGTGTGCCCCCCTGATGCGCCTGACACTGGTTCGAGTGGATGAGCAACGCCTGCACCTGATCTGGTCGCGCCACCACATCCTCATGGATGGCTGGAGCAATTCACGGTTGCTGGGCGAGGTGTTGCAGGTTTATCACGGCCGGCCCGCCAGCCATGCGGGGGGGCGCTTCGGTGACTACATCCGTTGGCTCGCCGAGCAGCCGATGGGCAAGCTGGAGCAGTTCTGGAGCGAGAAGCTGCGTGCCCTGGAGGGGCCGACGCTGTTGGCCGACAGTGTTGCACCGCAGGCGGACGGCAAGCTTGTCGGGCACCATGCGCTGTACCTGCATTGGGATGCGCAGCGCACGCAACACCTGCGTGACCAGGCCCGGCGCCTGAGGGTTACGGCCAATACCCTGGTCCAGGCCACCTGGCTGTTGCTGCTGCAACGCTACACCGGCCAGGCCAGCGTGTGCTTCGGCGCCACAGTGGCCGGGCGCCCCAGCAGCCTGGCCGGTGCAGGCGAGATGCTGGGGCTGTTCATCAACACGCTACCGGTGGTGCAGGCGCCGCAACCCCAGCACATTGTCAGCGACTGGCTGCACCAGCTGCAGCACTACAACCTGGAACTGCGCGACCACGAGCATGCAGCGCTGGCCGATGTGCAACGCTGGGCCGGGCGGCCAGGGCAGGCGCTGTTCGACAGCATTGTGGTGTTCGAGAACTACCCGGTTGACGACCGCCTGCGCGAGGGCGGCGGCGGAACGTTGCGCTTTGGCGAAGTACGTAACCGCGACGTCACCAACTATGCCATGGACCTGGCCGTGCAATTGGGCGAAACCTTTTCGGTAGAGTTCCTGTACCTGCGCAACCGCTTTACCGAAGCCGCTGTCGAGTGCCTGCGCGGCAGTTTCGAAAGCCTGCTGAGCGCCATGCTGGACAATCCCCAGGCCACGCTGGGCAGCCTGGGCATGCTGACGCCGGCGCAGGCAAGGCACGCCGACCTGCGCAACCAGCTTGCGGCACCTGGGCGCGAGCAGCCGCTGCTCGCCGAGCTTATCGCCGGGCATGCCCGTGAGCGTGGCGAGGC
The DNA here is from genome assembly GCF_030263955.1 of Pseudomonas sp. M2(2023). Lineage (NCBI taxonomy): Bacteria > Pseudomonadati > Pseudomonadota > Gammaproteobacteria > Pseudomonadales > Pseudomonadaceae > Pseudomonas > Pseudomonas sp. M2(2023). The sequence continues at coordinate 4,158,799 of NZ_CP127114.1, read as the reverse complement.
CATGGCGGTAGTCTGCGGCGGCCAACAGTTGACCTATGCCCAGCTGGATGCGCGCGCCAACCGCCTTGCCCACCACCTGATCGCGCAGGGCGTGCGCCCGGAAAGCTGCGTGGGTATTGCCCTGGAGCGGTCGGTGGAGGTGATCGTGGCCTTCCTGGCGGTGATGAAGACCGGCGCAGCTTATGTGCCACTGGATATCGATTACCCACAAGAGCGCCTGCAGTGGATCGTCGAGGACTCGGCAATGCACCTGCTGGTCACCAGCAGTGGCTTGCGCCAGCGCTTTACCCAGGTAGCGCGGTGCATCGAGCTCGACCAGCAAGCGCTGGACCATCTGCCTGCTACTGCACCTGAACAGCGCGCGTGCGCGGATAACCTGGCTTATCTGATCTACACGTCTGGTTCTACCGGCAAGCCCAAAGGTGTGGCGGTGAGCCACGGCCAGATTCGCATGCACTGCCAGGCCATCGCCGGGCTGTACGAGATGGACCTGCAGACCCGCGAGCTGCTGTTCATGTCGTTCGCCTTCGACGGGGCCCAGGAGCGCTGGCTGTCGACGTTGTCCTCGGGTGGTTGCCTGGTGGTGCGTGACAACCGGCTATGGACGGCAGAAGAAACCTGGCAGACCTTGCATGCCCAGCGTATCGACATCGCCTGCTTCCCGCCGGCCTACCTGCAACAGTTGGCCGAATTCGCCGATAGCCAGCAGCAGCCCGCGCCAGCAGTGCGGGTGTACTGCTTTGGCGGCGATGCGGTACCGGACGCCCTGTTCGAGCACGTCAAGCGCACGCTGCGTCCGCGCTGGTTGACCAACGGCTATGGGCCGACGGAAACCGTGGTTACGCCTTTGCTGTGGAAAGTGCCGGTGCAACGAACCTGTGAGGCTGTGTACGCGCCGATTGGCGACCGCGTGGGCGAGCGCACGCTGCACGTACTGGACCCGCACCTCAACCCGCTGCCCGATGGTGTGGCCGGTGAGCTTTACATCGGCGGAGAGGGCGTGGCGCGTGGCTATCACCAGCGGGCCGCACTCACGGCCGAGCGCTTCGTGGCCGACCCGTTAGCCCCGGGTGGCCGCCTGTACCGCACCGGTGACCGGGTGCGTCGCCGCGCCGATGGCGTCATCGACTTCCTCGGGCGCCTGGACAACCAGCTGAAGATTCGAGGGTTCCGCATCGAGCCGGGAGAAATCGAGGCACGCCTGCGCAACCTGGCTGGCGTGCGCGATGCCGTGGTGGTGGCGCGTGACATCAGCACGGGCAAGCAACTGATCGGCTACGTGGTAACGGACAATGCCGATACCCGCGCCGAGCAATTACGTGATGCCCTGCGCGCCGACCTGCCGGATCACATGGTGCCGGCACAGCTTGTACTGATGCCGGCGCTGCCGCTCACACCCAATGGCAAGATCGACCGCAATGGCCTGCCGGCACCCGAGTTTGCAGGCCGGGCATGGGTTGCCCCGCGTAATGCAATCGAGCAGGCGCTGGCAGCGATCTGGCAGGAAGTGCTGCAAGTCGAGCAGGTCGGTGTTGATGACAACTTCTTCGAACTGGGTGGTGACTCGCTGCGCGTGCTGAAGATGCTGTCCAAGGTCCGTGCCCGTGAGGATTTGCCGATCGAACTGAAACTGCGTGATGTGATTGCCCGGCCGACCATCGCCGAGTTGTCGGGTTATGCCTCCGACGATGCCAGCCTGGACCCGCTGTTGTTGCTGAACAGCCGAGTGAGCGCGAGTACACCGCTGTTCTGCCTGCATGCCGGGTTTGGCACGGTGTTCGATTACGAGCCATTGGCGCGCCGGCTGGAAGGCCGTTGCACGGTTTATGGCCTGCAATGCCGGATGCTGCTGGATCACGCCTGGGTGGATGATTCGCTGGAAACGATGGCTATCGATTACGCACAGTACATTCGCCAGAAGCGACCCGAAGGCCCTTATCAGCTGGCAGGTTGGTCGCTGGGCGGCACCCTGGCGGTGTTGGTGGCCAAGGAGTTGGAAAGCCAGGGGCAGCGGGTTGCGGTGCTGGCCTTGGTGGACAGCTTCGTGCCCTCGGCCAGGCAAGCCGTGCAGGAAAGTGACTGGAGCGCCGACCTGCGTGGCTTCCTGGCGGTGATTCTCGGGGTTTCGGCCGATGCACTGGTGCTGCCGGTCGTGCCGGTCGGCAGTACTCAGGATGCCCTGGAGCGCGTGATCGAAACGGCACGGGCCGCACAGGTTGCACAGTCGGCCTATGCCGAAATCGGCAACGCTGATCTGGCGCAGACCTTTGTCGTGGCCATGAAACTCAAGGCGCTTTCGCGTCAATTGCGCCAGCTACCGTCTACCGAGGCAGCGGCAAGTTGCTGGTGGGCGGGGGAGGGCGCGCACGTGGGTGGCATCTCGGGTAGCTGCCAGGACATTGCTGTTGACGCCGGGCACTATGACATCCTTGAGCAGGTGGATGTCCTTGAGGGGGTGATTGCCAGGCTGTTGCTGGCAGATACGATCAGCCAGTAAACCTGCTCACTCTTTGCAGGAGCGGCCTTGTGTCGCGAAAGGGCCGCAACGCGGCCCCAGGGGCTCAGCAGTGATGCAGGAATTGCCGGGGCTGCCTTGCAGCCCTTTCGCGACACAAGGCAGCTCCTACAACGGACCGCCTACCGAAGCGAACACCATGCAGGCATGAAAAAGGCGACCTCCAGGGTCGCCTTTTTTCGTTCTGCTGCTCAGAAATCGTAGCGCAGGTTCAGCGTCGCGTTCCTCGGCGCGCCATAGTGGCCATAGTTGCCGGCCAGGCCTGCGTAGTACTTCTTGTCGAACAGGTTGTCCACGTTCAGCGTGGCGGCCAGGTGCTCGCTGATCTTGTAGCGGGCCATCAGGCTGGCCACGGCGTAGTCTTCCTGGGTGATGCGCGTGTTGTAGCGGGTGGCCAGGGATTGCTGGGAGTTCCAGTTGACCCCACCACCAACAGTCAGGTGCTCCCATTCGCCGGGCAGGTGGTAGGTAGTCCACAGGCGGAATGTATCCAGCGGCAGTTGAGACGTCAGCCGAGCGCCATTGGCATCTTCCGTGCGGGAGTGGCTGTAACCGGTATGAACCTCAAGCCCGCGAGCCACTTCGCCGGACAGTTCAAGATCAATGCCCTTGGTTTCGGCGCCGCTGACCGCGCGGTAAGCGGTGGAGTTAGGCACGCCCGGTACGCTGAAACCGGTGTCTTCCTCTGCAAGGTTGTCGCGCTTGATGAGGTAGATCGCCGCGTTGGCGTTCAGGCGACCATCGTAGAACTCACCTTTCCAGCCCATTTCATAGTTCTGCCCGATCACAGGGTCCAGCACCTTGCCGGTACGGTCGCGGCTGGTCTGGGGCTTGAAGATATCGGTGTAGCTGGCGTACACCGATTGCTCATCGGTCAGGTCATAGATCAGGCCGGCGTACGGTGTTACCTCTCCGTGCTCCTTAAGTTGCGTGGGGTTGCCAGTGCCAGTGGTCAATACCACCTGGTTCGAGTCCGAACGGTAGTTGGTTGTACGGGCACCGAGAATCATGTGCAGGTCGTCGGTGAAGTTGAGCCGGGTGGCAATGAAGTAACCGGTCTGGCGGATGGTCAGGTCGTAGTCCAGCAGTGGCGAATAGTTGCCAGGTTGCGGTATGCGGTTGCCCCAGGTGTAGAAGTTGAATGTGGCTTCCCCAGCTTTCCCGGTGAAGTGGTTGTTCTCGTAATCCATGTAGTCGAAGCCGGTAACCAGTTCGTGGGTCTGGCCAAACAGCTCGAAAGGCCCCTGCAGCGTGATGTTCATGCCCCGCTGAACCTGGTGGGCATCGACTTGCAGCAGGTCGGACTTGGCGTTGCCGGTGGCTTGATCGAGGGTAGATACGCCCGCACCGGTGCGGTAGAACGCCGACAGCGAGTCGCGATCGACATCCATGTAGTTGCCGGCCATCTTCAACTGCCAACCATTGCCAAGCTCCTGGTCCAGGCCGAAGGAGTAGTTCTTGGTGGTGTAGTCTTCATACATCCAGCGCGGCCCGGAACTGGTCGAGCGGGAGAAGTTGGTGGGCTGGCCATTGCTGAAGAACAGCGGCACACCTGGCGCGCCATTGGCGTCGTAGGTCTGGTAGTCCATGCCGAAGCGCACGGTGGTGGTATCGGTCAGGTCTGCTTCGAGCACGCCGTAGACCAGGTCACGGTCCTGGCTGTACCAGTCCATGTAGCTCTGGTTGCTCTGCTTGGCGGCCACCAGGCGGCCGCGCAGCTTGCCGCTTTCGATCAGTGGGCCGGACACGTCGGCCTCGGTGCGATAGTAGTCCCACGAGCCCACACCGGCCTGCACATACGACTGGAATTCACGCGTGGGGCGCTTGCGTACCATGTTGACCACACCGTTGGGCTCGCCCGCACCGGTCATCAGGCCAGTGGCGCCGCGGACGATCTCGATGCGGTCGAACATGGCCATGTCCATCAGGGTGTTGGGCATGTTGCGCGTCAGGTAGTCTTGCGTGGTGTTCACGCCATCGAGCTGGTAGGTGCTGATTTCCGAGCCGCGCGAATAGATGTGAAAGCGCTCGCCACCGTCCTGGGACATGGTGATGCCCGGGTTCTGCTTCAGTACGTCAGTAATGGTCGCCAGGTGCTGGTCGTCCATTTGCTGGCGGGTGATGACGCTGATGCTTTGCGGTGTTTCGCGTATCGACAGGTTCATGCGGGTGGCCGTGCTGGTCACGCCGGTGGTGTAGGAACCCGTGCCTTCGGTAGTGGCCCCCAGGCCCACGCTATTGACGTTGGTCGCCGAAAGCTCGACCTGGCCGTCCTTTGCGACTGAACCCGCTGTTACCGTCACGGTGTTGCCGTCGATTTGATAACGCAGCCCGCTGCCGCCCAGCAGGATGCGCAGGGACGAAGCGAGGTCGTGGCGCCCTTTGAGTGCGGAGGAGCGCAGGCCACCGATATCTTCCGGGCTGTACAGCAACTGGGTATCGGTCTGCCTGGCCAGTGCCTGCAACGCCGAGTTCATCGACTGCGCGGGAATATCCAGTGTCCACTCCTGCGCCTGCACCTGGGCAACCATCGCAGCGGATATCGCCAGGCCCAGGCCGATGCGTGTGAACGCGCGCTGGGGACGAAGGGAATGACGGATCAGTAGTGCTTTGGCAAGCGGGTTGAGCGAGCCGGGGAGGGACTTGGACATCTATTGCGGTCTCGTTGGCAGAGGGATTTTTCTTTGTCAGCTATAGGACGCAGCACCTGCGAAAAACCGGAACGATTCTTATTGGCGATTTTTTTGGCCGATGCTGCGTTAACCGCGTCACAACTTCACAGTTCGCGTGCTACGCGAAAGCCGAGGAAGTCACCGCGGGTGGTCTTGAGGCGGTCGTTGCGGTTGGCCGAGCGGGAGAAGATCGGCGGCTCGCCCCAGTCGTTGCCGCGCATGTGCGCGCGGATGCACTTGGGGTCCTGGATCCAGGCACTGCCGTCGGTAGGGGCGCCTTCGTAGCTGTCGTGGTAGCAGTCGGCGACCCATTCGTAGACGTTGCCGTGCATGTCGTACATGCCGAAGGCATTGGGCGGGTAGCTGCCCACCGGGGCGGTGAAGGTATGCCCGTCCTTGGGGCCATAGGTGTTGGCGTGCTTGCTGATCTCGTACTTGCCAGGTTCGTCGAAGGGGAAGGGGAACGGGCCGCTGGAACCGCCACGGGCGGCATATTCGCGTTCGGCTTCGCTGACCATGCGGTATGGCTTGCCGGTGGTTTCAGCCAGCCATCGGGTGTAGGCCTGTACTTCGTCGTAGTCGATGCATACCGCCGGCTGGCGGGGACCTTGCTTGTAGCTGGGCTTGCTGGCTTCGCACCAGCGGCCGGGGCGGTCGTCGCCGCTCTTGATGACGGTGCCGGTGGCCTTGATATAGGCGTCCAGTTCGTCGGCGGTGACCTGATAGCGGCTCATCGCGAAGGGCTTGGCGAAGGTCACGGTGTGCAGCGGGCCCTCGTCGGGCTGGCGGCCGACTTCGTCGTCAGGGGCCCCCATCACGTAGCTGCCGGCGGGCAGCACGACCATTTCGGGGCAGTTCTTGCAATCCTTGAACACGTCGCCGGGCTTGGCGGCATGGGCGTAGGCGCTGACCAGCAGCAGGCAGGTGATCTGGGCTGGCCGGTAGAGCCAGGCGGATACGTTCATCGGTGGTCCTCGAAACGGGTGAATGCGGGCTGCGTTTCGCATTCAGACGAATCGGGGTGGTGAGAAATTAACCAACATCCAAGGTAGCGCGGTCTTCTTGTGGGAGCGGCCTTGTGTCGCGAAAGGGGCGCGCAGCGGCCCCACACACTCAGCTTCGCCGCAGATATTGCTGGGGCCGCTCTGCGGCCCTTTCGCGACACAAGGCCGCTCCCACAAAAGCTGTTCCCGCGAGTACCGTAGGCACTGGTTGCAAGGCATGGGGCACCGGGCTATAGTCCAGCCCACTGCATTCTTCCCGAAGACCTGTTCATGCCAGCCAGCCCATCCACCACAAGCTTTGCCATCGCGCCAGTCGTGGGCATGGTCGTGCGTGGCTGCCAGCAGCCGGCGATGATCAGTCACTATCCACCACCTGTCAGTGGCGTCGTAGGCGGCGTAGCTCCGCCTCCTTGCGTGGTCGTGCTGGGCTGATCGGCTTCTGGCCGCATCCCTTCGCACACGCAACCTACTGAACACGGTCGGCGACTTTCCACGCTGAAGCGCACGCCGTCCGTCTGGCTTATTCGCCTTGAATCAGGTGGCAATACATGTCTGTCTTTAGCAAAGCATCCGTGGCCTCGGCGGCCACTACCAGCCTGTTCGTCCTGCTGTGGAGCAGCGGGGCGATCGTCTCCAAACTCGGCCTGGCGCACGCCAGCCCGTTCGCCTTCCTGCTGTTGCGCTCGGCGCTGGCCCTGGCCGGCCTGCTGCTGATCGGCCCGTTGCTGGGGCTGCGCTGGCCGCGCAGTCGCGGGGCCATCCTGCGGGCCCTGGGCACCGGCTGTGTGCTGCTCGGCGCCTACCAGATCTTTTACCTGCTGGCGCTCGATACCCATGTCACCCCCGGCATCATGGCCACGGTGATGGGGGTACAACCGATCCTGACCGTGGTGCTGATGGAGCGCCAGCGCTCCTGGAGCCGCTTGTTCGGCCTGGGGTTGGGGCTTGGCGGGTTGATCATGGTGGTCTACCAGGGCATCAACCTGGGCGGGGTGTCGCTGGCGGGGATGCTGTTCGCCTTGCTGGCGCTGGCCAGCATGACCTTCGGCTCGATCCTGCAGAAGCGCATCACCGACAACCCCATGGGTACGCTGCCGCTGCAGTACCTGGCCGGCTTTGCCATGTGCGCATTGTTCGCGCCGCTGCAGCCGCTGCATGTGGAGTGGACTGGCGGTTTCGTCGGCGCGCTGCTGTGGATGGGGCTGGTGGTCTCGCTACTGGCGACCCTGCTGCTGTACCGGCTGATCGCCAAGGGTAACCTGGTCAATGTCACCAGCCTGTTCTACCTGGTGCCGGCAGTGACCGCGGTGATGGACCTGCTGATCTTCGGCAACCGCCTGGCGCCGCTCAGCCTGCTGGGCATGGGGCTGATCGTGGTGGGCTTGCTGTTCGTGTTCCGCAAGCCCGCCGCGCGCCTGGCCGAGGCGTAGGCCCTAGCGGAATTCTTCGGGGATGGCGTGGTGCAATACGCCTTCCTCGAAGTCCAGCAGGCCAGCTTCGCGCTGGGTCAGCAGGTAGTAGAGCAAGGTGTCGAGCGAGCGCTGCGGCGGGACCTCGACCGCCAGCATCTTCACCGCCTGCTCGGTTTCGCAGTTGCAGCCGAAGTCGTGCAAGGCCGCGCGTACCTGGTCCAGGGTTTCCGGGGGCTTGACGATCACCCGGAACACCGAGCTGCCGCTGCTGCGGCGTAGTTCGGCGAACCAGGTTTCGCCGGCTTCCTCACGGGTGCCGATCACGTCGCCCGGGGCGATGCCGTAGACATGGAAGGGAATGTTGTCGACGGCATGGCCGCCTTCCACGGCCTTGGCCCACAGGCCCTCGACCGAGGCGGGCGGGTAGCCGTTTTCGTCCTGCTCCAGGCGGAACAGGACCTTCTTGTACGCGTCGTTCATCGTGTACCCCGCTTCAGCTGCGGGCCGGACGCAGCACCAGCCACAATGCCACGCCAATCAGCAGACCGCCGTACAGGTGCGCCATCGACAGCGGCTCGTCCAGCAGCCATGCCCCCCACAATACGCCGAATACCGGGATCAGGAAGGTCACGGTACTGGCCTTGACCGGGCCGATCTCCTCCAGCAGGCGGAAGTACAGGATGTAGGCGAACGCTGTGCACAACAGGCCCAGGCCCAGCAGCGACAGCCACACCTGCCAGCCGCCCCAGCTGGCGGGTGGCTGGCTCAGCGCGCTCCAGGCGAACAGCGGGCTCAGCATCAGGGTGGCGCCGAGCATGCTGCCCAGTGCCGACAGGCGGCTGTCCAGCCCGCTGACCCAGCGGCGGGCGAGGAAGCCGGCAAAGCCGTAGCAGGTGGTGGCCGCCAGGCAGGCGAGGGCGCCTTGCAGCAGGGCCAGGTCCAGGGCCACCGGGCCGGCACCGCTGAGGATGACGACGCCGAACAGGCCCAGGAAGATGCCGCAGAGCTTGGCCGGGGTCATCGGTTCGCGGAAGAACAGCACGCCGACCAGCACACCCATCAGCGGTGTGGTGGCGTTGAAGATTGCCGAGTAGCCGGCGGGCAGCACCTGGGCGGCCACGGAGTAGAACGTGGCGGGGATACCGGAATTGATCATGCCCAGCACCAGGCAGGCCCCGAGCTTGCCCTGGAAGTCCCAGCGCACGCGGGCGGCAGCGAGCAGTGCAACCAGGCCCAGGCAGGCGATGGACACTCGGAAGAACGCCGTCGGCACCGTGCCCAGTTCGGGGGCGATGATGCGCATGAACAGGAAGCTCGCCCCCCAGACGGCGGCAAGGGTCAGCAGGCGGGCTAGGGCGATGGGGCTCACAACGGTCTCCGGAGGCAGGGCAGGGGCGCGAGTGTACGCCAGGGGGGCTGGGGATTCTTGTGCTTTCTTGCGGTGTAAACCTGTGCCGGCCTCTTCGCGGGTAAACCCGCTCCCACAGGATTTCCACAGGGCCGAGCACTGCACAGAACCTGTGGGAGCGGGTTTACCCGCGAAGAGGCCGGTACAGGCGCCGTATTCCGGACAGGCAGACTAAGCTCTGTATCTCACCCCTGCACCGAGGTCTTCGCATGCCCCAGCCCTGGCCCGCTGTCGAAATCGCCCGGACGATCCTTGCCGGCTTCGACGACTACCGCGACCACTTCCAGCGCATCACCCTCGGTGCCCGCCAGCGCTTCGAGCAGGCGCGCTGGCAGGATATCCAGCGTGCCGCCGCCGCCCGTATCAATCTCTATGAAGAGAAGGTCGCCGAGGTCAACGGCTGGCTGCGCCAGAGCTTTGCCGAGGACGTGCTGCTGGATGTGGAGCAATGGCCGTTGGTGAAGAACGCCTATATCCACCTGATCGACCCAAGGCTGGACGACGAGCTGTCCGAGACCTGGTACAACTCGCTGTTCTGCAGCCTGTTCAGCCACGACCTGATCAGCGACGGCTGCATGTTCATCCACACCACCCGACCGTCCATGCGCAGCCGTGAGCGCGCCGCGCAAACCCGTACCTATCGGCCTGACGGTGGGCTCAAGGGCCTGCTGCGAGCGGTGTTCAGCGATTACCCGTTCGATGTGCCGTACGGCGACCTGGAGGGCGACCTGGTGCGCCTGGAGGATCAACTGCGCGACTGCCTGCCGGACTGGGTATGCAAGGACCCGACCTTGGCGTTGGAGCTGTTTGTGCCGGTGCTTTACCGCAACAAGGGTGCCTACCTGGTCGGCCGTCTGTTCAACAGCGATGAGCAATGGCCGCTGGTAATCCCGCTGCTGCACCGCGAAGGGCACGGTATCGAGGCCGATGCGCTGATCACCGACGAGGCCGAGGTGTCGATCATCTTTTCCTTCACCCGCTCGTACTTCATGGTCGATGTGCCGGTGCCGGCGGAGTTCGTCAACTTCCTCAAACGCATCTTGCCGGGCAAGCACATTGCCGAGCTGTATACCTCCATCGGTTTCTACAAGCATGGCAAGTCGGAGTTCTACCGGGCGCTGATCAACCACCTGGCCAGCAGCGACGACCGCTTCGTCATGGCGCCCGGGGTGCGCGGCATGGTCATGAGCGTGTTCACCCTGCCGGGCTTCAACACCGTGTTCAAGATCATCAAGGACCGTTTTTCACCGTCGAAGACGGTCGACCGTGCCACGGTGATAGACAAGTACCGGCTGGTGAAAAGCGTCGACCGCGTCGGGCGCATGGCCGATACCCAGGAGTTCGCCGATTTTCGATTCCCGCGCAGCAAGTTCGAGCCGGAATGCCTGGCCGAACTGCTGGAGGTGGCGCCATCGACCGTGGCGCTCGAGGGTGACACGGTGCTGATCCGCCACTGCTGGACCGAGCGGCGCATGACGCCGCTGAACCTGTACCTGGAACACGCCAGCGAGGGCCAGGTGCTGGAGGCCCTGGAGGATTACGGCCTGGCCATCAAGCAGTTGGCGGCGGCGAATATCTTCCCTGGCGACATGCTGCTGAAGAACTTTGGCGTAACCCGCCATGGCCGGGTGGTGTTCTATGACTATGACGAGATCAGCTTCCTGACCGAGGTGAACTTCCGCCATATCCCGCCGCCGCGTTACCCGGAGGACGAGATGTCGGGCGAGCCGTGGTACTCGATCGGGCCGCATGACGTGTTCCCCGAGGAGTTTCCGCCGTTCCTGTTTGCCGATATCGGCCAGCGGCGCTTGTTCAGCCGCCTGCATGGGGAGTTGTACGACGCAGATTACTGGAAGGGGCTGCAGGCGGCGATTCGTGACGGGAAGGTGATCGATGTGTTTCCGTATCGGCGCAAGGGGCGGTGACTGTGCTTTAACAGGCCTGGCCCCTTCGCGGGTAAACCCGCTCCCACAGGTACGGCACAGGATTCGAAACCAGTGAGGTCCCTGTGGGAGCGGGTTTACCCGCGAAGAGGCCAGGCCTGCTTTTCACCGTCACCCTTTCAAACACTTCAATTCACTGAAATCGGTACGCACCTTGCCCAACCGTTCCTGCAGGTACCGCCGCTGCTGCGGGGTACTCTGGTGCACCAGGTCCACCAGCAAGCTGCGCGCCTGCTGCTCGGTATTCTGATACGCCGCCCGGTACTCCGGCGTCCACAAACTCTCCTTGCGCTGCAACAGCGTTGCCAGGCGCGGCTCGAAGCTGGCGTCGTTGCGCTGGTTCATCGCCAGCAGCAATTGCTGCTGCCAGTGCGCGCGGTTGGCGATCCATTCGCGGTTCTGGTCGCCCAGCGCCTGGGACCAGGCCTGCACGCGCTGCTTCTGCACCGCGGTCAGCTCGCCGAACCACGGCGTCAGGCGTTTCTCCATGCGTTCGGTACGGCGGGCGATCTGCTTGTCCAGCGGCGTATCCACATACTTCTTCTGCCGTTCGCTGATGTCTTCGCGGAACGCCTCGCGCATCTCCGCCACCTGGGCATCGCTCATGCCGCGCAGCAGCTCGGTGGCCGAAGGGGTGATTTCCTCGGCTACCCGGCCAATCGCCTCGCGGGCTTCGCGGGTACGCTGCTGCAGGGATTGGTCGGTCACCTGGTCGTCGGCGACCATGCCGCGTACCCGGTCCAGCCAGTCGAGGTAACCAGGCAGCTGGGTCTTGCAATGCCAGGCCAGGTGCTCCCGCAGGCGGTCGTCAAGCATGGCCTTCTGCTCGCTGTTCATGGCCAGGTAGTCGCCCAGCGACCACGGCACCAGGCGGTCGAGGTTGCGGTAGGCCAGGTCGATACGGCTGCAGGCGGCCAAGGCCAGTGCGCAGCCGATGGCGACGAGCAGGGCTTTGGACAGGCGTAGCGGCATGGGCTGCTCCTTGCGGGTGCTTGCCCGTCGGTAGACGCAAGAGGGACGCTGACGGTTCCACTGCATCAGCGGTCGGGCGGCGCGCTGGCTTCAGGTGTAGAATAGCCGCCTTGTCTTGAGGAACATCGGAAATGGCTCTGCTTGGGCGATACAACAGTTTGCAAATCGTGAAACACGTGGACTTCGGCCTGTACCTGGACGGCGGCGCCGACGGCGAGATCCTGCTGCCCGGGCGCTACATCCCGAAAAACGCCGAAACCGAAGTGGATGACTGGCTGAACGTGTTCATCTACCTGGACAGCGAAGACCAGTTGATCGCCACCACCGAGAAGCCCAAGGTGCAGGTTGGCGAGTTCGCCAGCCTCAAGGTCAAGGATATCAACGGTGCCGGCATCTTCCTCGACTGGGGCCTGTCCAAGGACCTGCTGATGCCGTACTCGGAAGAGGCGCGGCCGCTGAAGATCGGCGACTACTGCGTGGTGCACGTGTACCTCGACAAGCGCACCCGCCGCATCACCGCCACCTCACGCCTGGACCGTTATCTTGACCGCACCCCGGCGGACTACCAGGTGGGCCAGCCGGTCGAGCTGCTGGTGGCCGGCGAGACACCGATGGGCTTCAAGGCGATCATCAACAACCGCCACTGGGGCCTGATCCACAAGAACGAGGTGTTCAAGTTCCTGCGCTCGGGAATGCACGAGAAGGGCTTCATCAAGGAAGTGCGCGCGGACGGCAAGATCGCCTTGAGCTTGCAACCGGTGGGTGCTGCCCTGGCCGACAGCCTGCAGGAGCAGATCATGGCGCGCCTGGAGGCCGAAGGCGGGGTGCTGGGGGTGTGCGACAAGAGCGACCCGGCTCTGATCAGCAAGTTGTTCAACGTCAGCAAGGGCAACTTCAAGAAGGCCATTGGCGGGTTGTTCAAGCAGGGCCGCATCGTCATCCATGACGATCGCATCGAAAAGGCCTGATCAGGCCTGCACGAAGGTACGGAAGTCCAGCTGCTCGCCACCCGGGCGGGTGTCGCGCAGCAGCGAGTCGCGGTCGGCGCTGAGGGCCAGGCTGATGGTCGAGCGGCGCTTGCCGGGGTTGCGCACTTCCATCTGTTCCTGGTGAGCGCGCAGGAAGTTGGTCGGCACCTTCAGGTGCTGCAGCTCGTCGCTTTCCGGGGTGTGCAGCAGCAGGTTGACCCAGTCGGGCTGGCCCTTGCGCAGCAGCGCCACCGGCACCTCGAACCACCACAGGTTGCGCTTGCGGTCGAGGATGGCGAACAGGGTGTTGCTGCTGGTCAGCACCGGGCGGGCCAGTGCTTCGTTACGCCGGGCGATGGCGGCGGGTTTGTCGAGTTTCATGCAGGTTCCTGCGGGTTGACGCTATGAAGGCCTGCATTGTGAGGGGTGGCGGGTAGCGGGGGCAAGGTTTGCCAACCGCCTTGCCGCTCGGTTCGAAGGCGAAAAAACTGTTGGAACGCTTGGCGAAGGCGTCGGGTCCACCGACTGTCGGCACGGTCCACGTGCCCCCAATTGCAGGAGTTTTGCCATGAGCGGTACCAAAGACAAAGCGAAAGGCCTGGCCAACGAAGCGATCGGCAACGTCAAGCAGGGTGTCGGCAAAGTGACCGACAACGAGCGGCTGCGGGCCGAGGGCGAGGCGCAGGAGCTCAAGGGCGAGGGGCAACAGATCAAGGGCAACGTGAAGGACGCGGTGAAAAAGCCTTGATGTGAGTGGCCTGTCCCGGCCTTTTCGCGGGCGTGCCCGCTCCCACAGGTACTGAACAGATTTCAAGCACTGTGCGGTACCTGTGGGAGCGGGCGTCCCTATGAATAGGCCGCTACTGGCGTAAGCAAATTCTTGCAGCATGGCCAGGATCAGCACAGCAGCGGCATGGTCTATTAGACTTACCCGTGGTACCCACGAATCAAGCGGCGAAAGGAGACGCTATGATTTTCCCCGACCTGCGCGGCCTGCCCCTGCACCGCGTGCTGGTACGCACCGTCAAGGAATTCCTCGACGACGAGATGTCGACCTACGCTTCTGCACTGGCCTACCAGATGCTGTTCTCGTTGTTCCCGTTCCTGCTGTTCCTGATCGCCCTGATCGGTTTCCTGCACCTGCCGGACTTCTTCTCCTGGCTGCGCCTGCAATCGGAACTGGTGCTGCCACCCCAGGCGCTGGAGCAGGTCAACCCGGTGATCGACCAGTTGCAGCAGTCCAAGGGCGGGCTGCTGTCAGTAGGTATCGTGATTGCCTTGTGGACCGCATCGGCCGGTGTGCGCCTGATGATGAGCGCGATGAACGCCGCCTACGATGTGCCCGAGGGCCGCCCGGTGTGGAAGCGCATTCCGTTGTCGATCATCTATACCGTGGGCATTGCCGGCATGTTGCTGGTGGCAGCGGCGCTGATGGTGCTGGGCCCGCAGGTGATGGAGTGGATTGCCGCCCAGGTCGGCATGCAGGAGGTGATCGTCACGGTGTGGACCATCCTGCGCTGGCCGGCGATCATCATCCTGATGATGGTAGCGGTGGCGCTGATCTACTACGTGATGCCCGATGTCAAGCAGCAGTTCCGCTTCATCACCCCGGGTTCGGTGCTGGCGGTGGTGGTGTGGATCTTGGCGTCGCTGGGCTTTGCCTACTACGTGAAGACCTTTGCCGACTACAACGCCATGTACGGCAGTATCGGTGCAATCATCGTGCTATTGCTGTATTTCTATATCTCCGCCGCCGTTTTGCTGCTGGGCGCGGAGATGAACGCAGTGATCGAGCACATGTCGAGCGAGGGCAAGAACCCTGGCGAAAAGGACGTCGATGAGCACAAGCCCCGCGAAACCATTACCGTGCTGGGCCATGAGCACCCCGTTCCGAGCGAGCACCAATCTTCAGAGCCGAACCCCAGATGATCCGTGACATTCTCAAGATGGGCGACGAACGCCTGCTACGCATCGCCCCGCCAGTGCCCGAGCACATGCTCGGCAGCGCCGAACTGCAGCAACTGATCGACGACATGTTCGAAACCATGCGCCATGTGGGCGGTGTCGGCCTGGCCGCACCGCAGATCGGCATCGACCTGCAACTGGTGATCTTCGGCTTCGAGCGCAGCGAGCGTTACCCGGATGCCGAACCGGTGCCGCAGACTATCCTGCTCAACCCGGTCATCACGCCCACATCCAGCGAGATCGAGGACGGTTGGGAAGGCTGCCTGTCGGTGCCCGGCCTGCGCGGTGTGGTACCGCGTTTCAAGCACATCTGCTATGAAGGCATCGACCCCCAGGGCAACCCGATCAACCGTTTTGCCGACGGCTTCCATGCGCGGGTGGTGCAGCATGAATGCGACCACCTGATCGGCCGGCTTTACCCGTCACGCATCCAGGACTTTTCCCGGTTCGGCTACACCGAGGTGCTGTTCCCCGGGCTCGACGCCAGCGACGACTGACCTCGTTGCAGTGCCACCAGGCGTTTGCTGCGCTGGTAGCGCTGCAGGCGGCCAGCCAGGGCTTCTGGCAGCTGCTGGGCGATGTCGAAGCCCAGGCGCTGGTAGAAGGGCGCAAGGTCCGGGTGGCAGAACAGCCAGGTGGGCCCGCCAGCCTGCGCCAGCGCCGCCTCGACCAACCGCCCGGCCACCCCTTGGCTGCGCCGCTGCGGGTCGACGAATAACCCGGTCAGCCAGAAGCCTTCGCCCACCGGGCTCAGGCTCAGGCCCGCGATGATGCCGGGACCCCGCGCCACCCATAGCTCAGCGTCGCCCGCAGCACGCATGCGTGAGCCGTGCTGGCGGTAAAAGTGGTCCAGCAGCCGGCGTTCCGGGGCCGAAAGTTTCGAACAGTACAAATTTTCAGAAATTGCGCGCCCTGCCCTGAAAGGTGGCCAAAGGCTCTGGCCCGATGTTTTGCGGTCAACTTGTCGCAGATTGTTGCATATCTGGCAAGGGTGAATGTCCGAGTTCGGGGTTCAACTATTCCAGGCCGGGAGTAGACTTTTACCTATCCCCACTGGCAGTACGAAGCGGGATCGGTACTTCGTGCCATCTTCACCGCAGATGGCAACTTCTCCGCGCCGGGCACGGCAATAGAAGTCAATCGATCAGCTTGAATGCTCAAAAGGCAAACTCACATGAAACCATTACTGATTCTTGCATTGGTCGGTATGTCCTCGTTCGCCCTCGCCGATGAGGCCAGACCTGTCTCCAGCGAGCCCGTCGCCCAGCAGTACGACTACTCCATGAACCTGGACATCAAGCGGGTGATCAACCTGTCGACCATCCCCAACGTCTGCGAAGTGGTACCTGCGACCATGACTTACGAAGACCACCAGGGCCAGGTGCACACCATCCAGTACCGGGCCATGGGTGAGGGGTGCCAGCAGGGTTGAGCCCGCCAAGGGCCTGCCACAGCATTTTCAGCGCCTGTGAGACCGAGCGCCGCCCGCGCGGCGCGCGGTCTCACAGGCGCCACATCACCCAAGGCATGCACCTTGTCGCCCCGACGCAATCCCCCCATATGCATTTCAAACCACAACCAACCCAGAATAATTTCCTCGACCTGTCGATTCCTCCGTCCCTCGTTCGACCATAGGTGAGAGCACGTTGCACCCCGTGCCCAATCACCCATGACCTGTCGGAGGAACCCCCGATGAGCACCGCAGCCGAAACCGAGATCCGCCAATTGATCGAGCGCTGGATGCAGGCCGTGCGCGATCGCGACATCCCCAACATCATCGCTCCCTATGCCGACGACATCGTCGCCTTCGATGCCATCCAGGCCCTGCAGTTCAAGGGCAAGGCAACCTACCAGGCGCACTGGGAAATGTGCATGGGCATGTGCCCCGGCCCCATGGTTTTCGAATACGCCGAACTCACCGTGCATGCCGCTGGCGACCTGGCCCTGGCCCACTGGCTTAACCGCTGTGGCCCCGCGGACAACGAAAGCCAGTGCGGCTTCATGCGCGCCACCGTGGGCTATCGTCGTCAAGGTGGTCAGTGGCAGGTAATCCACGAGCACTGGTCGGCGCCGTTCGACATGCAAACCCAGAAGGCCCTGTTCGATCTCAAACCCTGAACCGTTATCGCCAATCGCACTTTGCCAATGCCCTGGAGGCGACCATGAAATACCTGTGCCTGGTCTATTGTGACGAGGGGCTGTTGCACAGCCTGCCCGACAGCCCGGAAGACGCCGAATGCATGGCGTATGCCGAATCCATCCAAGGCTCTGGGCGAATGCTGGCGGCCGAGGCGCTGAAGCCGGTGCAGACCGCCACCACAGTGCGCATGCGCAACGGGCACATGAGCCTGACCGACGGCCCGTTCGCCGAGACCAAGGAGCAGTTGGCGGGCTTCTACCTGGTGGAAGCCCGCGACCTGAACGAGGCGCTGAACATCGCCAAGGGCATCCCCGCCGCGCGGGTCGGCAGTGTCGAGGTGCGACCGGTGCGCGAACTGCAACCCTGACAGCAATGGAGACTTCCCAGCATGAGCCTGGCACACCCCGCGCAAGTGCAACACGAGTTGTCCATCAGTCGCCTGATCGACGCACCGCCGTCCAAGGTGTTCCGCGCCTGGACCGACCCTCAGTGGCTGATGCAATGGTGGGGGCCGCACGGCATGACCACCCCGGAATGTGAGATGCAGTTGTGGATCGGTGGCCTGTTCCGCACCGTGATGCGGGCGCCGGATGGCAGCGATTACCCGAACCAGGGCGTATTCCTGGAGATTGCTGCGCCGCGACGGCTGGTGTTCACCGATGCCTTCGGCCCAGGCTGGGTGCCTTCGGACAAGGCGTTCATGACTGCCGTGATCAGTTTTGACGAGGAACAAGGCAAAACCCGCTACACCGCCCGCGCCTGGCACTGGAATGCCGCCGACTGCCGCGCCCATGAGGAAATGGGCTTCCACCAGGGTTGGGGAGAGAGCCTGGACCGCCTGGTGGAGGTGGTGACCCAGCGGATGCCCGACTGATGACGGCACTGGCGCAGGTGCGCGCCGAGGTCGAGGCGGTCTACCGGAGCGAGTCACGGCGCATCCTGGCGACGCTGATCCGCCTGCTGGGTGATTTCGACCTGGCCGAGGAGGCCATGCACGATGCCTTCTTCATCGCCGTCGAGCGCTGGCAGCGCGACGGTATCCCCGATAACCCGCGGGCGTGGCTGGTGTCCACCGGCCGCTTCAAGGCCATCGATGCGCTGCGCCGGCGCGCCCGGTTCGACCGTTCCCAGGCGGACCTGAGCATGCTGCTCGACGGCCAGGCGCAGGACCCCAGCGAAGAAGAGCTGCTGGCCGACGACCGCTTGCGGCTGATCTTCACCTGCTGCCACCCGGCCTTGTCCGCCGATGCCCAGGTGCCGCTGACCCTGCGTGAAGTCTGCGACCTGACCACCGAGCAGATCGCCCGTGCTTTCCTGCAGAGCCCGGCCACCATCGCCCAGCGTATCGTGCGCGCCAAGGCCAAGATCCGCGATGCCGGCATCCCTTATCAGGTGCCGGAGCTGAACGAACTGCCCGAGCGCCTGGAGAGTGTGCTGCGGGTGATCTACCTGGTGTTCAACGAGGGCTATTCGGCGTCGTCGGGCGAGGCGCTGTTGCAGCAGGAGCTGAGCGATGAAGCCATTCGCCTGGCGCGCCTGCTGGTGCAGTTGCTGCCCGACCCGGAGGCGGTCGGCCTGCTGGCCTTGATGTTGCTGCAGGCATCCCGGCAGCGGGCGCGTACCGATGGCCGGGGTAACCTGGTATTGCTCGAGCAGCAGGATCGTAGCCTGTGGGACCGGCAACGCATTGCCGAAGGTTGCGAACTGGTGCGCCAGGCCCTGCAAAGCCGGGCGTTCGGTGCCTATACCTTGCAGGCGGCGATTGCGGCGGTGCATGCCGAAGCGGCGACAGCCGAAGCGACCGACTGGGCGGAGATCGTCGGGCTGTATGACGTGCTGCAGCGGCATTGGCCGTCAGCTGTGGTTGAACTGAACAGGGCCGTGGCGCTGGCGAAGCGGGATGGGCCGGAGGTTGGCCTGCGGGAGGTCGAAGGGATTCTGGCGCGGGGAGAGTTGCTGGACTATCACCTGGCGCATGCGACGCGGGGTGAGCTGCATTACCAGCTGGGGCATATGGAAGAGGCCCGGGCGGCCTGGCGGCAGGCGCTGGCGTTGACCCGGCAGGAACCGGAGCGCAGGCATATCGAGCGGCGGTTGCAGGCTATCGAATGATGTTGGCTGCGCCGGCCTCTTCGCGGGTAAACCCGCTCCCACAGGATTGCGTCACGGCTTGATGCTGTGAGGTCCATGTGGGAGCGGGTTTACCCGCGAAAGGGCCGGTACTGCCTGCATCAATCTTCAGCTAGCCACAAAATTCGGCGGCGACACCAGCTCGACGGTCTGCTGCTTGCGCGGTGCCAGGATCTCGGCCTCACCCTGGACCACCAGCTCATCGTTCTGGTTGTACACATTGGTGGCGATGCGCACCTTGAACTTGGGCAGCTTCTCCAGGATTTCCAGGCGCACGGTCAGGGTATCGCCAATTTTCACCGGCTTCTGGAAGCTCATTTGCTGGCCCAGGTAGATGGTGCCAGGGCCAGGCAGGGTGCAGGCCACTGCAGCACTGATCAGCGCGCCGCTGAACATGCCGTGGGCGATGCGCTCGCGGAACATGCTCTTGGCAGCGAACTCGGCGTCCAGGTGTACCGGGTTGTGGTCACCGGACATCGCGGCGAACAACTGGATGTCGCGTTCTTCGACGGACTTCTTGTACTCGGCCTTCTGGCCGACTTCGAGGGCTTCGTAAGGCGTGTTGGTGACCTGGGACATCGGGGCTTCCTTAAGCGGTAGGCGAGGGCGGCTATCATTCACTGCGCACAGGGCGGCCAAGAGCCAGCGCCTGTTCAAGCCAGCCGAGAATATCGGCGGTGACCTCGTTACGGTTGGTTTCGTTGAGTACTTCGTGCCGCGCCTCAGGATAGACGCGCAGCTGTACATGTCGATTGCCGGTCGCGCGCAAAGCGTCGGCCAGGTGGGTGAGACGCTTGCCGGCGCTGACCGGATCACATTCACCACCTATCACCAGCAGCGGCAGGTTAGGATCGATCTGCGCGAGATTACTCGGCTGGCTGATCTGCGCCAAGCCTTGCAGCAGGTCAAGCCACAACTGGTTGCTGCAGCGAAAGCCGCAGAGCGGGTCGTTGACGTACAGGTCGACCTGCGCCGGGTCGCGGCTGAGCCAGTCGAACGCCGTGCGGTTGGGCTTGAAGGCCTTGTTGAACGAGCCGAACGACAACCACTCTATGAGCGCGCTCTTTCCCAGCGGCCCTTGGCGCCAGGCCTCCAGCCGGGCAATCAGGCGCGCCACACAGTAGAGCGCTGCCGGCTGGTAGTTGGAACCACTAAGGATCGCCCCGTGCAGGCTGCCACTGTGGTGCAGCAGGTAGGCCTGGGCGATGTAGCTGCCCATGCTGTGGCCGAACAGGAACAGCGGCGTGCACGGGTATTGCTGGCCGATGTGCTGGGCCAGCAGCCCGATGTCGTTGACCACGGCATTCCAGCCATGATGGCGGGCGAACAGGCCGAGGCTGCCCAGCTCGGCCGTGCGTCCATGGCCGCGCTGGTCGGGGGCGAACAGGGCGAAGCCGGCCTCGCTCAAGGCATGGCCCAGGTGCTGGTAGCGCCCGGCGTGCTCGGCCATGCCATGGGCCAGCAGCACCACGGCTTTTACCGGTGTGGCCGGCAACCATTGGTGCACATACAGGCTGCAGTGCTCGCTGGCGGGTAGCCAGAAGGCGTCGTGAGGCATGGCGGGTCCTTGTGCGCACAGGTACCCGAACAGTGTATGCACAACCGACCGGATTGCAGGAAGGGCACAAATAAGATTCACAATGTTAATGGCGGCACTTGGCGTATATGCCACCTTGGTCTTACCTGCTAACGTCGGATCAACGCCTTTTCGCTTTCGGGCGGGCAGGTGAAAGGATTACAGGACTCACAGCAGGTCCAGGCAGAGGAACAATAATAAATGCAAGCCGACTTCTGGAATGACAAGCGCCCGGCGGGCGTGCCTTCCACCATCGACATCAATGCCTACACCTCGGTCGTCGAGGTGTTCGAGCGCTCCTGCAAACGCTTCGCCGACCGCCCGGCCTTCAGCAATTTGGGCGTGACCCTGACCTACGCGGACCTGGAACGCCATTCGGCGGCCTTCGCCGCCTGGCTGCAGCAGCACACCGACCTCAAGCCGGGCGACCGCATCGCGGTGCAGATGCCCAATGTGCTGCAATACCCCATCGCTGTGTTCGGTGCCCTGCGCGCTGGCCTGATCGTGGTCAACACCAACCCGCTGTATACCGAGCGCGAGATGCGCCACCAGTTCAAGGACAGCGGCGCGCGTGCGCTGGTGTACCTGAACATGTTCGGCAAGCGCGTGCAGGAGGTGTTGCCCGATACCGGCATCGAGTACCTGATCGAGGCGAGGATGGGCGACCTGCTACCCACCGCCAAGGGCTGGCTGGTCAACACCGTGGTCGACAAGGTCAAGAAGATGGTGCCGGCCTACCAGCTGCCCCAGGCTGTGTCGTTCAAGCAGGTGCTGCGCCAGGGCCGCGAGCTGTCGCACAAGCCGGTGCCGCTCAGCCTGGACGACACTGCCGTGCTGCAATACACCGGTGGCACCACCGGCCTGGCCAAGGGCGCCATGCTCACCCACGGCAACCTGGTGGCCAACATGCTGCAGGTGCTGGCCTGCTTCTCGCAGCACGGGCCGGACGGGCAGAAGCTGATCAAGGACGGCCAGGAGGTGATGATCGCGCCGTTGCCGCTTTACCACATCTATGCGTTTACCGCGAATTGCATGTGCATGATGGTCACCGGCAACCACAACGTGCTGATCACCAACCCGCGTGATATTTCCGGCTTCATCAAGGAGCTGGGCAAATGGCGTTTCTCCGCCTTGCTGGGCCTGAACACGCTGTTCGTCGCACTGATGGACCACCCGGGCTTCCGCCAGCTCGACTTTTCGGCGCTGAAGGTCACCAACTCCGGCGGCACCGCACTGGTCAAGGCCACCGCCGAACGCTGGGAGGCGCTTACCGGTTGCCGCATCGTCGAAGGCTACGGCCTGACCGAAACCTCGCCGGTGGCCAGCACCAACCCCTATGGCCAGCTGGCGCGTCTGGGTACGGTGGGCATCCCGGTGGCGGGCACCGCCTTCAAGGTGATCGACGATGGCGGCAACGAGCTGCCGCTGGGCGAGCGGGGCGAGCTGTGCATCAAGGGCCCGCAGGTGATGAAAGGCTACTGGCAGCAGCCCGAGGCCACGGCCCAGGCCCTGGATGCGGAGGGCTGGTTCAAGACCGGCGACATCGCGGTGATCGACCCGGACGGCTTCACCCGCATTGTCGACCGCAAGAAGGACATGATCATCGTCTCGGGTTTCAACGTGTACCCCAACGAGATCGAGGATGTGGTGATGGGCCATCCCAAGGTCGCCAACTGCGCGGCCATCGGCGTACCGGACGAGCGCTCCGGCGAGGCGGTGAAGCTGTTCGTTGTGCCGCGCGAGGGCGGGCTGAGCGTGGATGAGCTGAAGGCCTACTGCAAGGCCAACTTCACCGGCTACAAGGTGCCCAAGCACATCGTGCTGCGCGAGTCGTTGCCGATGACGCCGGTGGGCAAGATCCTGCGGCGGGAGCTGCGCGACATAGCTTGATACCGGGTTGGCTTCTTCGCGGGTGAACCCGCTCCTACACCGTCCAGTGTAGGAGCGGGTTCACCCGCGAATGCCTTAAAGCCGCTCTAACAGGCTGATCACAGCCCGATCTGCGACATTTTGGATAATTACTCTAAAAATGACCTGTATTGTTCATTGAGTCATTTTTATGACCGTGAGGCCTATTTTGGCCTCTAGGCGACCCCAGGCAAAGCTGTTACTCTCGGCCCGCTTTCAGATGATCCGGTTTGCAACGAGCCGTCATCCCATATCAATAATAAGCGCATCGACGCGTGAATCGAACTTCGCTGTTGCTGAAGGAGTGGGCTTCCATGATCGAAAATTTTTGGAAGGATAAGTACCCAGCCGGGATTACGGCGGAAATCAATCCTGACGAATTCCCCAATATCCAGGCGGTACTCAAGCAATCCTGCCAACGCTTTGCCGACAAACCGGCCTTTAGCAACCTGGGCAAGACTATCACTTATGGCGAGCTGTATGCGCTGTCGGGAGCGTTTGCCGCCTGGTTGCAGCAGCATACCGACCTCAAGCCGGGTGACCGCATTGCCGTGCAGCTGCCTAACGTACTGCAATACCCGGTAGCGGTATTCGGTGCCATGCGTGCCGGGCTGATCGTGGTCAACACCAACCCGCTGTACACCGCACGGGAAATGGAACACCAGTTCAACGACTCCGGCGCCAAGGCCTTGGTGTGCCTGGCCAACATGGCCCACCTGGCCGAGAAGGTAGTGCCCAAGACCCAGGTCAGGCACGTCATCGTCACCGAAGTGGCCGACCTGCTGCCGCCGCTCAAGCGCCTGCTGATCAACAGCGTGATCAAGTACGTGAAGAAGATGGTGCCGGCCTACAACCTGCCGCGTGCCGTACGCTTCAACGACGCTCTGGCGCAGGGCAAGGGCCAGCCGGTGACCGAGGCCAACCCGCAGGCCAACGACGTGGCGGTGCTGCAGTACACCGGTGGCACCACCGGCGTGGCCAAGGGCGCGATGCTTACCCACCGCAACCTTGTGGCCAACATGCTGCAGTGCCGGGCGCTGATGGGCTCCAACCTGCATGAAGGCTGCGAAATCCTCATCACCCCGCTGCCGCTGTACCACATCTACGCCTTTACCTTCCATTGCATGGCAATGATGCTGATCGGCAACCACAACGTGCTGATCAGCAACCCGCGTGACCTGCCAGCCATGGTCAAGGAACTGGGCAAGTGGAAGTTCAGCGGCTTCGTCGGCCTCAACACCCTGTTCGTTGCCTTGTGCAACAACGAGGCGTTCCGTGCCCTGGACTTTTCGGCGCTGAAGATCACCCTTTCTGGCGGCATGGCCCTGCAACTGAGCGTGGCCGAGCGCTGGAAGGCCGTGACCGGCTGCGCCATCTGCGAAGGCTATGGCATGACCGAGACCAGCCCGGTGGCTGCGGTGAACCCGGCTGAGGCCAACCAGGTCGGCACCATCGGTATTCCGGTGCCGTCCACCCTGTGCAAGGTCATCGACGACAACGGCAACGAGCTGCCGCTGGGCGAGGTGGGCGAGTTGTGCGTCAAGGGCCCGCAGGTGATGAAGGGCTACTGGCAGCGTGAGGAGGCCACTGCCGAGATCCTCGACAGCGATGGCTGGCTGAAGACCGGCGACATCGCCGTGATCCAGCCGGATGGTTACATGCGCATCGTCGACCGCAAGAAGGACATGATCCTGGTCTCGGGCTTCAACGTTTACCCCAACGAGCTGGAGGATGTGCTGGCGGCCCTGCCGGGCGTGCTTCAGTGCGCGGCCATCGGCGTGCCGGACGAGAAGTCCGGTGAAGTGATCAAGGTGTTCATCGTGGTCAAGCCGGGCATGACCCTGACCAAGGAACAGGTAATGGAGCACATGCGCGCCAACGTTACCGGCTACAAGGTACCGCGCCAGATCGAGTTCCGCGACGCGCTGCCGACCACCAACGTGGGCAAGATCCTGCGCCGTGAGCTGCGTGATGAAGAGCTGAAGAAGCAGGGCCTGAAGAAGATCGCCTGATCTTCTGAATCTCTGCTGGCTTTACCGACCTCTTCGCGGGTAAACCCGCTCCCACAGGTTCTGTGCAACTCTCAAGGGTTGTGCAATACCTGTGGGAGCGGGTTTACCCGCGAAGAGGCCGGTAAAATCAGCGCAATTTCTCCAGCATCTGGTAATACCACATCCCTGCCGCCAACAGCGGGTTCCCCAGCAGTTCCCCCATTGGCACCCGCACATGCTTGCACTGGGCAAAGGTGTCGAACTTCTCCAGCGTCCCGGTCAACGCCTCGGCCATGATCTCGCCCATGATGTGGCTGGTGGCAATGCCGTGCCCCGAATAACCCTGGCAATACCAAACGTTGTCCGACAGCTTGCCCAGCTGCGGGATGCGGTTGACCACGATGCCCATGGCGCAGCTCCACTGGAACTCGATCGGCACGCCTTTCAACGCCGGGAAGGTGCGCTCGATGCACGGGCGCAGTTCGCCTTCGATATCCCGTGAATCACGGCCGGAATAGTTGGCGCCACCGCCAAACAGCAGACGCTTGTCGGCGGTCAGCCGGTAGTAGTCGAGGACGAAGCGGCAGTCGTACACCGCCAGGTCCTGCGGGTTGATCTGTTCGGCCAGTTCCCCCAGCGGTGCGGTAGTGACGATGCCGCCCATGGCCGGGAAGATCTTGCCCTTGAGCTGGCGCTTTTCCAGTTTGTGGTACACATCGCCGGCCAGCATCACCTGGCGCGCCTCGACCCGCCCGTGGGCAGTGACTACCGCCGGGCGCGGGCCGTGGACGATGTCCAGCACTTCGGAGTTTTCGAAAATCAGCGCCCCCAGGCCATGGGCGGCACGGGCCTCGCCCAGGCACAGGTTGAGCGGGTGCAGGTGCAGGTTGCGCAGGTTTTTCAGCGCGCCCAGGTACAGCGGGCTTTGCAGGTGCTCGGCCACGCCATCGCGGTCCAGCAGTTGCACCTGCTCGCCCATGCCGCGCCGCCGGGCCTCGGCTTCGAATGCGCGCAGCTCGTCCATGTGCGAGGGCTTCATGGCCGCGTGCAGGTGGCCGCGCTTGAGGTCGCAGTCGATGTTGTAGCGTGCCACGCGCTGCTCGATCACCTGGTGCCCGCGCCAGCGCAAGTGCCAGATGAAGTCATCGACCTCGGCACCCAGGCGGTTGCGCATCTGCGTGCGCATGGCTTCGTCGCCCGACAGGCTGCCGGTGACCTGGCCGCCGTTGCGCCCGCTGGCACCCCAGCCGATGCGGTTGGTTTCGACGATGGCCACCTTCAGGCCACGCTCGGCCAGTTCCACCGCCGTGGCCACGCCGGTGAAGCCGCCGCCGATGATCGCCACATCCACTTGTACCGTGCCCTTGAGCTGCGGGTACGCGGTGTGGTCGTTGAGGGTGGCGCTGTAGTAGGACGGCGCGCGTTGCGCCGGCCCTTTGTTCAATGCTGCATTCATGGGTGTTCCTTGTTATCCGGGGATCAGGCCTGGTGCAGGTACCAGCGCCAGTCCTGCTCACTGACTTCGGCCATGAACTGGCGGTACTCGGCGCGCTTGACCTTCAGGTATACGCCAAGGAAGTCCTCGCCCAGTGCTTCGCGAGCCCAGCTCGAATGCTGCAGGGCGTCGAGGGCAGTCAGCCAGTCGGTGGGCAGGTGTTCGGTGGCCTGGGCATAGCCATTGCCTTCCACCGGTGCCCCCGGGTCCAGCTGTTGGCGAATGCCCCAGTGGCTGGCGGCAAGGATCGCCGCAGCGGCCAGGTAGGGGTTGGCATCGGCGCCGCAGATGCGGTGCTCCACGTGCCGGCTGTTGGCCGGACCGCCCGGTATGCGCAGGCTCACGGTGCGGTTGTCGACGCCCCAGGTTGGCGCCAGCGGGGCATAGCTGTTGGCCTGGAAGCGGCGGAACGAGTTGGCGTTGGGGCAGAACAGCAGCAGCGAGTCGCGCAGGTGTCGCAGCATGCCTGCCACGGCCTGGCGCAGCAGCGGGGTGCCGGCCTTGTCCTCACTGGCGAACAGGTTGTTGCCGGCGCTGTCGGCCAGGCTCAGGTGCATGTGCATGCCGGTGCCGGCCAGTTGCGCGAACGGCTTGGCCATGAAGCAGGCCTGCATGCCATGGGCATGGGCAATGCCTTTGACCAGGCGCTTGTAGCGCACGGCCTGGTCCATCGCCTGCAGAGCGTCGCCGTGCTCGAGGGTGATTTCCACCTGGCCGGGGGCGTATTCCGAAATCGCCGTGCGCGCCGGGATGCCCTGGGCCTTGCAGGCGGCGTAGAGGTCGGCAAGGAACGGCTCGATCTGCTCCAGTTCGCGCAGGCCATACACCTGGGTGGTGCGTGGGCGGCCGCCGTCATTGTCCAGTGCCGGTTGCGGGCGGCCCTGGGCATCAGGTTGCTGGTCCAGCAGGTAGAACTCCAGCTCGCAGGCCATCACCGGATGGTAGCCGTCGGCCTTCAACGCCTCGATGGTACGCAGCAGCACATGGCGCGGGTCGGCGATGCTGGCTGGCAGGCCCTCGTTCGGGTGCATGCTCACCTGCACCGCGGCGGTCGGCACCCGGCGCCAGGGCAGGCGCACCAGGCTGCCTTCAAGCGGGTAGGCGCGGCAGTCGATATCGCCCACGTCCCACACCAGGCCGGAGTTTTCCACGTCGTCGCCGTTCAGGGTCAGGCCGAGAATGGTGCTGGGCAGCGGCCGGCCGGTCTGGTACACGGCCAACAGTTCGTCGCGGTGCAGCAGCTTGCCGCGCGGCACGCCATTGGCGTCGAGGATGAACAGTTCGAACAGTTCGATATCGGGGTTGTCGGCCAGAAAACGGCTGGCCTGCTCTACAGGTGCAAAGTGCATGATGGATTCGCTCACGGGCGCACGGGCCACCGCGCATGCTGGCGGCCCGGCTGAGTCAAACGGCCGGAAGACGGCCGGGTCTGGTCACAACGGCGTGAGCGAGAAATCCGGTGGGCGTGCGTGACGGCAGTGCCACAGGGCCCAGAAGGCGAGGATGATGTGGACCAGCGGATTCTCACCGGCACGGCGCCGGGCCTTCGCTTGCGAAGGGCGGGACGACGGTGGGGCGATGGGCTGGACGGGAGTCATGCCTTTGATACTCACATGCGGCGTAAGGTTGATTAAAGCAGTGAATGGCAACCTTTACATCGCACCTGGCTAAACATTTGTGCCGTTGCACCTGGCCTCTTCGCGGGTAAACCCGCTCCTACAGGATTGCATCAAGGCTGGGTGTTGTGCGGTCCCTGTAGGAGCGGGTTTACCCGCGAAGAGGCCGTCACAGGCAGCAGAGAACCGGCAAATCTGCGACAATCGCCCAACTTTCCGAATGCCGATCATGAAAAAGCAGGCCCACCTGCATCACTAAAAAGCCCCATGACTGACCACGCCATCGACAAACTGCTGCAAAACCTCGACCACGCCATGATCGCCGACCGCCATCGCCTGCGCCGGCAATTGCACGAACTGCGCAAGCGCCCCGACGAGGCGAAGCTGGCGCAGTGGGTGGAAAAGGTCCAGGCGTCCTGCGCCCAGGTCACCGCGCGCCAGCAGAGCGTGCCGACCGTGCGCTACGACGACAGCCTGCCAATCGCTGCCAAGCGTGACGAAATCAAGAAGGCCCTGGCCGAGCACCAGGTGCTGGTTATCGCCGGCGAAACCGGCTCGGGCAAGACCACCCAGTTGCCGAAGATCTGTCTCGAACTGGGCCGTGGCAGCCATGGCCTGATCGCCCACACCCAGCCACGCCGGATCGCCGCCCGCAGCGTTGCCGCGCGGGTCGCCGAAGAACTGGGCACGCCGCTGGGCGGGCTGGTCGGCTACCAGGTGCGTTTCGAAGACCAGAGCGACGCCAACACCCTGGTCAAGCTGATGACCGACGGCATCCTGCTGGCCGAAACCCAACACGACCGTTTCCTCGAGCGCTACGACACGATCATCGTCGACGAGGCCCACGAGCGCAGCCTCAACATCGACTTCCTGCTCGGCTACCTGAAGACCCTGCTGCACCGGCGCCCGGACCTGAAGCTGATCATCACCTCGGCGACCATCGACCTGGAGCGCTTCTCCAAACACTTCGACGGCGCGCCGATCATCGAGGTGTCCGGGCGTACTTTCCCGGTGGAAACCTGGTACCGCCCGCTAACCAGCGAGCAGGACGAGGAGGGCAACCAGATCGAGGACGACCTCACCGTCGACCAGGCCATCCTCGCCACGCTGGACGAGTTGGCGCACCACGAGCGGAGTGAGGGCAAGGGCCCCGGCGATGTGCTGATCTTCCTGCCGGGCGAGCGCGAGATCCGTGATGCCGCCGAGATCTTGCGCAAGGCGCAACTGCGCCACACCGAGATCCTGCCGTTGTACGCGCGCCTGTCGCCGGCCGAGCAGCAGCGCATCTTCCAGCCACACACCGGGCGCCGTGTGGTGCTAGCCACCAACGTTGCGGAAACCTCGCTGACCGTGCCGGGCATCCGCTACGTGATCGATACCGGTACCGCACGCATCAGCCGCTACAGCTACCGCGCCAAGGTGCAGCGCCTGCCCATCGAGGCCGTGTCGCAGGCCAGTGCCAACCAGCGCAAGGGCCGCTGCGGCCGGGTCGAGCCGGGTATCTGCGTGCGCCTGTACAGCGAAGAGGATTTCAACAGCCGGCCGGCGTTCACCGACCCGGAGATCCTGCGCACCAACCTGGCGGCAGTGATCCTGCAGATGCTGCACCTGCGCCTGGGCGCAATCGACGCCTTCCCGTTCATCGAGCCGCCGGATGGCAAGGCCATCAGCGATGGTTTCAACCTGCTGCAGGAGCTGTCGGCGGTCAACCGCGAAAACCAGCTGACGCCGATCGGTCGCCAACTGGCGCGCCTGCCGATCGACCCGCGGCTGGGGCGCATGCTGCTCGAAGGCGCCCGCCTGGGCAGCCTGCAGGAAGTGCTGATCGTCACCAGTGCGCTGTCGGTGCAAGACCCGCGCGAACGCCCGCCGGAGCGCCAGCAGGCCGCCGACCAGGCGCACGCGCAATGGAAGGACGTGGATTCCGACTTCGCCGCGCTGGTCAACCTGTGGCGTGGCTTCGAGGAACAGCGCCAGGCGTTGACCGCCAACCCGCTGCGCAACTGGTGCCGCAAGAACTTCCTGAACTACCTGCGCCTGCGCGAATGGCGCGATGCCCATCGCCAGCTGGCACTGATCTGCCGTGACCTGCAGCTGACAGTGAACAAGGACCCGTCCGACTACCCGAAAATGCACAAGGCCATTCTCAGTGGCCTGCTCAGCCAGATCGGCCAGAAGACCGAAGAGGGCGACTACCAGGGCGCCCGCCAGCGGCGCTTCTGGGTGCACCCGTCGTCGGGCCTGGGGCGCAAGCGCCCACAGTGGGTGATGGCGGCCGAACTGGTCGAAACCACCAAGCTGTACGCACGCATGGTGGCCAGGATCGAGCCGGACTGGATCGAGCCGCTGGCCGGCCACCTGGTCAAGAAGAACCACTTCGAACCGCATTGGGAGAAGAAGCGCGGGCAGGTCGTGGCCTACGAGCAGATCACTCTGTACGGGCTGATCCTGGTCGGCCGTCGGCCGGTGCATTTCGGCCCGATCGACCCGGTCACCTCGCGCGAGCTGTTCATCCGCGAAGGCCTGGTGGGTGGCGAAATCCAGTCGCGGGCCAAGTGCCTGGCGGCCAATAAGCGCTTGCTGGAAGAGCTCGACGAGCTGGAGGCCAAGGCCCGTCGCCGTGACATCCTGGCCGACGAAGAGACGCTATATGCCTTCTACGAAGCGCGTCTGCCGGCGGAAATCCACCAGACGGCGACCTTCGACAGCTGGTACCGCATGGGCAGCCAGAAGGACGCCAACCTGCTGATCATGCGCGAGGAAGACGTGCTGGCCCGCGAGGCCAGCGAAGTCACCGCCGCGCAGTACCCCGACAGCCTGCAGGTGGGCGAGCTTCGCCTGCCGCTGAGTTACCACTTCGAGCCCGGGCACCCCCGCGATGGCGTGACCGTGCGGGTACCGGCGCCGCTGCTGCCGAGCTTGCCGGGCGAGCGCCTGGAATGGCTTGTGCCCGGCCTGCTGGAAGCCAAGTGCGTGGCGCTGGTGCGCAACCTGCCCAAGGCGCTGCGCAAGAACTTTGTGCCGGTGCCGGACTTCGTCAAGGCCTCGCTGGCGCGCATGACCTTCGGCCAGGGCGCATTGCCGCAGGCCCTGGGCCAGGAACTGCTGCGCATGACCGGCGCCCGTGTGCCCGACGAGGCATGGGACGAGTCGGTCAACCTGGTCGAAGGCCACCTGCGCATGAACATCGAAGTGGTCGATGGCCAGGGCAAGTTTCTGGGTGAAGGTCGCGACCTGGCCGAGCTGACCGCGCGCTTTGCAGCAGCCAGCCAGGCAGCGTTGGCCGTGCCGCGTGACGCCAAGAGCGAGCAGCCGGTGCAGGCCAAGGCTTTCAGCGAGGTGAAGCAGACCGCGCAGCAGAAGATCGCCGGCCTGTCGATGACTGTGTACCCGGCACTGGTGGAAGAGGGCGGCACCGTGCGCGAAGGGCGCTTCTCGACCCAGGCCGAGGCCGAATTCCAGCACCGCCGCGCCTTGCAGCGCCTGTTGCTGCAGCAGCTGGCCGAGCCGGCCAAGTACCTGCGCGGCAAGCTGCCGGGGCTGACCGAGCTGGGCCTGCTGTACCGTGAAATGGGCCGGGTCGAGGCGCTGGTCGAGGACATTTTGCTGGCCAGCCTGGACAGCTGCATCCTTGAAGGCGAACAGCCGCTGCCACGCGATGGTGCGGCCCTGGCTGGCCTGGCCGAGCGCAAGCGCGGCAGCTGGGCCGAGCATGCCGAGCGCCTGGCACGGCAGACCCTGGAAGTGCTGAAGCTGTGGCATGGACTGCAGAAGCGCTTCAAGGGCAAGATCGACCTGAGCCAGGCAGTGGCGCTTAACGACATCAAGCAACAGCTCGGCAACCTGGTGTACCCAGGCTTCGTGCGTGAAACCCCCGGGGCCTGGTTCAAGGAGCTGCCGCGTTACCTCAAGGCGGTGGAACTGCGCCTGGAGAAGCTGGGGTCGCAGGTGCAGAAGGACCGGGTTTGGAGCGGTGAGCTGGCCAACCTGTGGGCGCAGTACAAGGCACGTGCCGACAAGCATGCCCAGGAAGGCAAGCGTGATGAGCAACTGACGGTGTACCGCTGGTGGCTGGAGGAATATCGGGTTTCGCTGTTTGCCCAGCAATTGGGGACCAAGGTGCCGATTTCCGACAAGCGATTGAGCAAGCAATGGAGCCAGGTGGAGGGCTAAACTTCCGCAGTTGTGGCAATATTGATGCAATTTGGGGCCACTTGGCGGCCCCTTCGCGGGTAAACCCGCTCCCACAGGTACAGCAGTGTCCTCGGGAGCGGCGCAACCCCTGTGGGAGCGGGCGTGCCCGCGAACGAGGGCGCAGCCCTCGCCTATAAATTGGTACTAAAGTGCCATTAACCTGTCATGTTTCCAGCCAGCGCCCCGTGGCGATGGCCTTTGACCAGAGGAACGACCGTGCATAACGTCGTGATCAGCGGCACCGGCCTGTACACCCCGGCCCAGAGCATTTCCAACGAAGAACTGGTGGCGTCCTTCAACACCTGGTCGCAGCAGTTCAACCAGGACAACGCCGCCGCCATCGAGCGCGGTGAAGTCGAGGCGGCGCCGCTGTCCGATGCGGCGTTCATCGAAAAGGCCTCGGGCATCAAGAGCCGCTTCGTCATGGACAAGGCCGGCATTCTCGACCCGCAGCGCATGAAACCGCGTCTGCCCGAGCGCTCCAACGACGAACCGTCGGTGCTCTGCGAAATGGCCGTGGCCGCCGCCCGCCAGGCCCTGGAGCGCGCCGGTCGCACGGCGGCCGATGTCGACGGGGTGATCGTCGCCTGCTCCAACCTGCAGCGCCCGTACCCGGCCATCGCCATCGAAGTGCAGCAGGCGCTGGGCATCCAGGGCTTTGCCTTCGACATGAACGTGGCCTGCTCGTCGGCCACTTTCGGCATCCAGACCGCCGCCAACAGCGTGGCCCTGGGCCAGGCGCGCGCGGTGCTGATGGTCAACCCGGAGGTGTGCACCGGCCACCTGAACTTCCGTGACCGCGACAGCCACTTCATCTTTGGTGATGCTGCCACTGCGGTGTTGCTCGAACGTGCCGACAAGGCCACCTCGGCGCACCAGTTCGACATCGTCAGCAGCAAGCTGTGGACCGAGTTTTCCAACAACATCCGTAACAACTTCGGCTTCCTCAACCGCGCGGCGGAAGAGGGCGAGGGCGCGGCGGACAAGTTGTTCATCCAGGAAGGCCGCAAGGTGTTCCGCGAGGTGTGCCCGAAGGTGGCCGAGCTGATCGGTGAGCACCTGCAGGAAAACGGGCTGCAACCCAGCGATGTGAAACGCTTCTGGCTGCACCAGGCCAACCTCAGCATGAACCACCTGATCGTCAAGAAGCTGCTGGGGCGTGAAGTGGCCGAAGAAGATGCACCGGTGATTCTCGACCGTTATGCCAACACCAGTTCGGCGGGGTCGGTGATTGCCTTCCACCTTTACCAGGACGACCTGGCCAAGGGCTCGCTGGGCGTGTTGAGCTCGTTTGGTGCGGGGTATTCGATAGGTAGCGTGGTTCTGCGCAAGCGCTGATTGAGCGCAAGCCAGTATCGGCCTCTTCGCGGGTGAACCCGCTCCCACAGGTACTCCACAGGCCCTGAGATCTGTGGGGGCCCTGTGGGGTTTACCCGCGAAGAGGCCGGTGCATTTTTCACAGGCAAAAAAAGCGGGAAATGCCGGATGGGGTCGGCATTTCCCGCTTCAGGTGAAGCAGTGCAGGGTTTTGCTTAGAACTTGGCTTCCAAGTCTACCTGCAGGGTATCTACATCGGCATCGCTGTTGGGCAACTGCGACAGGTCGGTCTTGGCCATCAGGTAGGCAGCGCCCAGGGAGAAGTTCTTGTCGATTTCATATCCGACCTTGAACTTGTGCCCGCGCGAACCGGTAAAGCCGTTGCCGAAGTCAGAGTCGGTGAACAGGCTGACCACGGCGTTACGCTGCACGTCGCGGTAGTTGTAGTCCAGGCTCCAGGCGCCGACCTTGGTTTTCAGGCCTGCCAACCAGGCCTGGTCTTCGCCATCGGTGCTCTCGGTGTTTTTCACATACTGACCGTAAGCAGAGAGCGGGATGGCAAAGCCGGTGAAGTCCAGCTGGCCGAAGCCTTCCACGAGGTTGAACTCGTTGGTGGTGTTGCCGAACGACTGCAGGATGGTGGCTTCCTTGTCGTTGTCGTAGCCATAGATACTGGCACCTACGGTCAGCTTGAGCACGTCTGCCGGGGCGAATTTGGCGCCCAACTGGCCGTGATAGACCTGTGCGTCATGCTTGTATTGCACGCCGTCGCCATCGACGTTGTCCTTGAGGGTGTACTGACCGGCGCTGGCGAACACTTCGGCCCCGCCCAGGTCGGTCTTGTAGGTGGCTGCCACGCCTTCCGGGTTGATGTCGCTGTCCCAGATGATGTCGCCCATGCTCACCCATGGCTGCGCCATCTTGCCGCCAATCAGGTGCAGGTTGGGAACTGCAGTCGGGTGCCAGTCGAGGTAGGCCTGGTCGACCCACAGCGACTTCTTGTCGAAGTAGTTGTCGAAGCTCTGGTTGGTCGAACGGCGGTCGGCACTGCTGCCGGTGGCGATACGGATGCCCGCGTCGACCTGCGGGTTGATTTCGCTGTAGAAGCCGACACGGGCACGCACGCGCTGGCGGTCCTGGTTGCCGCTGCTGCTGTTCGGGTCGTCGACGTTGACGTCTTCGTAACGCAGGCGCAAATCACCCTTGACCTGGGTCTTGGCGGCCCATGCCACTTTCTGTTCAAAGGAGCTCATCCGTTCGGACTGAGCTTTCTGAGCGGCCTTTTCCTTGGTTTCTTGAGCCAGGTCCGCCTGCAGTTCGTTGTACTGCGCCTGGTTGATCGAGCCATTGGCGCGGAGCATTTCGAGCAGCTTGGCGTCGACAGCTGCACTGGCCGGAGTACTCAGAGCCAGCATCATGCCGGTGAGGCTCACTCCGGTAAGTGTAGAAACAAGACGCATAAGGTTCTCCCTGTTGAATAAGATGGGGAGGCTCAAGCGCCCGCCCCTGTGTTGGCATGTCTTCGGAAAGGGCCTGAATAGACAGGTTCTGGGGTTCCGGAAAACAGGCGCAAGTATTGCGGGGGCGAATGACAGATTAATGTCGAATTGGTGGCACTGCGGTTAAGTAATTGAGAATAAAAGGATCTGTCCCGGCTATCGTGATTTGAGTGGTGGGCCTTCCTTGGGGATACTGGGTACCTTGAAACAGCGAGCCGAAACCGTGACCAGCCTGTACAGCCTTGCTCATTTGCGTGATCTTCCGGCGGCCACCTGGGATGCCCTGGTGCCCGCTGGCCAACCGTTTCTACGCCATGCGTTTCTAAGCGCCATGGAGGACAGCGGCAGCGTCGCGCGCAACACCGGCTGGGCCGCCGAACACCTGGTGCTGGAACGTGACGGGCGGGTACGGGCGCTGCTGCCGGCGTACCGCAAATGGCACTCGTTTGGCGAGTACGTGTTCGACCATGGCTGGGCCGATGCCTGTGAGCGGGCCGGCATTGCCTACTACCCCAAGCTGCTCGGTGCCGTGCCGTTCAGCCCGGTCAGCGGCCCACGCCTGCTCGCCGCCGACCCAGCCGATGGCCTGCTGGTGCTGCAGGCGTTGCCGGAGTACCTGGCCAAGGGCGGGCTGTCTGGCGCGCACATCAATTTCACCGAGCCGGCGCTGGACGAACAGCTGGCCGGCCAGCCGGGCTGGATGGAGCGCCTGGGCTGCCAGTTTCATTGGCGCAACCACGGCTACCGTGACTTCCAGGATTTTCTCGACAGTCTGAGTTCGCGCAAGCGCAAGCAGATGCGCAAGGAGCGTGAACAGGTGGCCGGGCACGGTATTGAATTCCGCTGGTACCGTGGGGCTGAACTGGATGAGGCGCAGTGGGATTTCGTCTACCGCTGCTACGCCAATACCTACGCGGTGCGCCGCCGTGCGCCTTACCTGACACGCGAGTTCTTCAGCCTGCTTGCCGAGCGCATGCCCGAAGCGTTGCGCGTGGTGATGGCGCGGCAGGGTGGCCGTGATGTGGCCATGGCCCTTAGCCTGGTGGGGGGCGACAGCCTGTTTGGCCGTTATTGGGGGTGCCTGGACGAATTCGACCGGCTGCATTTCGAAACCTGTTTCTACCAGGGCATGGACTTTGCCATTGCCGAAGGGCTGCAGCGTTTCGATGCCGGGGCACAGGGGGAGCACAAGCTGATTCGCGGCTTCGAGCCGGTGCTGACGCGGTCGTGGCACTACCTGCTGCACCCGGGGCTGCGGCGGGCGGTAGAGGATTTTCTGGCGCAGGAGCGGGAAGGGGTGCGGGCGTATGCCGAGGAGGCCAGGGGAATGTTGCCCTATCGCCGGGACTGATCCATTCATATTGCCTGTGCCGGCCCTTTCGCGGGTGAACCCGCTCCCACAGGTACTGCACAGACCGTGAAATTTGTGCGGTCCCTGTGGGAGCGGGTTCACCCGCGAAGAGGCCAGTACAGGAATCAGTCGACCCCGACAAACCCCCCGGTCTGGTGATGCCACAACCGGGCATACAAGCCTTGCTGCTCCAGCAGTTCACTGTGGCTGCCACTCTCGACAATCCGCCCCTTGTCCAGCACTACCAGCCGGTCCATCCGGGCGATGGTGGAAAGCCGGTGGGCAATGGCGATCACCGTCTTGCCCTGCATCAGCGTCTCCAGGCTTTCCTGGATTGCTGCCTCTACCTCCGAGTCCAGCGCCGAAGTGGCCTCGTCCATGATCAGGATCGGTGCATTCTTCAGCAGCACCCGGGCAATGGCGATGCGCTGGCGCTGGCCACCCGACAGCTTGACCCCGCGCTCGCCCACATGGGCATCGAAACCGGTGCGCCCCTGAGCGTCCGACAGCTGCGGGATGAACTCGTCGGCGCGGGCCCGGCGCACCGCTTCATGAAGCGCGGCCTCGCTGGCATCGGGGCGGCCATACAGCAGGTTGTCACGGATCGAGCGGTGCAGCAGCGAGGTGTCCTGGGTGATCATGCCGATCTGCGCGCGCAGGCTGGCCTGGCTTACCTCGGCAATGTCCTGGCCGTCGATGAGAATGCGCCCGCCCTGCACGTCATACAGCCGCAGCAGCAGGTTGACCAGGGTCGACTTGCCTGCCCCCGAGGGGCCGATCAGGCCGATCTTCTCGCCCGGGCGTATGTCCAGGCTGAGCCCTTCGATCACGTTGGCGGCCTTGCCGTAATGGAAGTCCACATCATCGAAACGCACCGCACCGCGGCTGACCTTGAGCGCCGGTGCGTTGGGCCGGTCGGTGACGGTGACCGGCTGGGCGATGGTCTGCAGGCCGTCCTGGACCATGCCGATGTTCTCGAAGATGCCGTTGACCACCCACATGATCCAGCCCGACATGTTGACGATGCGGATCACCAGGCCGGTGGCCAGGGCGATGGCGCCGACGGTGATCAGCGACTGGCTCCACAGCCACAGCGCCAGGCCTGTGGTGGCGACCACCAGCAAGCCATTGAGGGTGGTGATGACCACGTCCATGCTGGTGACCACGCGTGCGGCCAGCTGGGTTTTCTCTGTCTGTTCGCGGATCGCTTCGCGCGCGTACTGCTGTTCGAAGTCGGTGTGGGCGAACAGCTTGAGGGTGGCGATGTTGGTGTAGCCGTCGACTATGCGGCCCATCAGCTTGGAGCGGGCGTCGGAGGAAATCACCGAACGCTCCTTCACCCGGGGGACGAAGTAGAACAGCGCGGCGATGTAGCCTGCGATCCATAGCAGCAGCGGCAGCATCAGGCGCCAGTCGGCCTCGGCGAACAGCACCAGCGAGGTAATGGCGTAGATCAGCACGTGCCATAGCGCATCCACCGCCTGCACCGCAGAGTCTCGCAGTGAGTTGCCGGTCTGCATGATGCGCTGGGCGATGCGCCCGGCGAAGTCGCTCTGGAAGAAGTTCAGGCTCTGCTTGAGTACATAGGTGTGGTTTTGCCAGCGGATCAGGCTGGTCATGCCGGGGTTGATGGTCTGGTGCACCAGCAGGTCGTGCAGGCCGAAGAATATCGGGCGCAACAGCAGGATCACCACCAGCATCCAGATCAGTTCGCCGCTGTGTTCGCTGAAGAAACTGGCATTGGGCGTGCCCTGTGCCAGGTCGATGATGCGGCTGAGGTAGCTGAACATCGCCACCTCGATCAGCGAGGCGAACAGGCCCACCACCAGCAGGGCGAGAAAGCTCGGCCACACCTGGCGCAGGTAGTACAGGTAGAACGGCCACACCTGGCCAGGTGGCGACTCGCTGGGCGCGTCGCGGAAGATGTCGATCAGTTGCTCGAAACGGCGGTACAGCATGGGTGACAAGACTCCTGTGCTACCCGACCCCGGAAGGTTTTCACGTCCCTGTGAAACCTGCGGTCAGTCGATGCGTTTGGCGGACTTGATGTAGACCGGATCGGCTGGCACATCGCGCATGCCTTTCTTGACGGTGGTCGGTGAATTGACGATCTGGTCTACCACCTCCATGCCCTTGGTCACTTTGCCGAATACGGCGTAACCGGCGTCGCGGCCCGGATTGAGAAAATCGTTGTCGGCGACGTTGATGAAGAACTGGCTGGTGGCCGAGTTCGGGTTGGATGTGCGCGCCATCGACAGCGTGCCACGGGTGTTCTGCAGGCCGTTGCCGGCCTCGTTCTTGATCGGGTCCTGGGTTTCTTTCTGCACCATCTGCTCGGTGAAACCGCCACCCTGGACCATGAAGCCCGGGATCACGCGGTGGAAGATGGTGTTGTTGTAAAAGCCGCTGTCGACGTACTGCAGGAAGTTCTTGGTACTGATCGGTGCCTTCTCGGCGTTGAGCTCGATCTCGACCTGGCCGAAGCTGGTGTCCAGCAGTACGTGCGGGGTCTTGTCGGAGGCCATGACGCTGGTGGCGAAGGCGACCGAGCAGGCGGTGAGCAGGAGTTTTTTCAGCATGGGCTCAAAGATCCTTGAGAGGTGGAAGCGGCTGCAAGGAACTGCAGCAGGGTCTGGTTGAAGACCTCGGGTTGGTCGAGGGGTGTAGCGTGCCGGGAATCGTCGATGACCACCAGCCTGGCGTGAGGCATCAGGGCAACGTAGCGTTCTTTCAGTTGTATCGGGGTGTAATCCTGGTCGGCTGCGATCACCAGGGTAGGACAGTGAACCTGGCCGATGCGTTCCTGCACACCCCAGTCGACGATGGCGTCGAAACTCTTGAGGTAGGCGCGCTTGTCGTTGCGTGCCCAGCGCTGGGCCATCTTGTGCCGCAGTTCGGCCTGCTGCGGTTTGGGGAACAGCCGCTCGGCCAGGCCCTTGCCGACGGTTTCGACACTGAGCAGGCGCGCCAGGCCCCAGCGCTTGAGCCACCACACCCAGTCACTGCGGGTGCGACGCTTGACCTCGGGGGCGCTGTTGACGATGCACAGGCTGCGCAGCCACTGCGGGTGGTCGACAGCGAACTGGAAGGCGACCATGCCACCCATGGACAGGCCGACGATGTGCACGGGGCCGGTGTGCAGGTGTTCGAGCAGGGCCAGCAGGTCGGCACTGAAGGTGGCGATCTGGTAACCGTCGCGTGGCTTGTCGGAGCGGCCGTGGCCGCGGATGTCCATGAGGATTACCCGGTAATGGCGGCTGAGCACCGGCACCTGCAGCTCCCAGTCCTGGCAGCTGGAGCCCAGGCCATGCAGCAATACCAGGGGTTCGCCCTGGCCGTATTCCTCGTAATGCAGTGTGCATCCTTCGTGTTCGAAATAGGCCATGGGCGCGGTCCTCTCAGGCTTGCGGGGGGGCTGCGAAGGGCACGTCCAATGGCGCGGTGTCGAAATTGCGCAGCAGGTCGATGAGAATCTGCGTAGCCGGGCCCAAGGTCTTCTCTTTGCTCGAATAAAGGTAGAACAGTGGGTGGCGGCTGCCACCCTGATCCAGCGGCAACGGCTTGAGCACGCCTTCGCGTAGCTCGCGCTCGATCATGTGGCGGGGCAGCCAGGCAAAGCCCAGGCCACTGCTGACAAAGGTAGCGGCGGTGCCCAGGCTGCCGACGGTCCAGCGTTGCTCGGCACCCAGCCAGCCGACATCGCGCGGCTGGGCGCGGCCCGAGTCGCGGATTACCACCTGCAACTGGCTCTCCAGGTCCTGGAAGGTCAGTTCGCGGCCCAGGCGGTGCAGGCTGTGTTCGGGGTGGGCGACGGCGACGAACTCCACCGCGCTCAGTTCGGCGCCCAGGTAGCCGCCGATGCTGTAGCTGCTGATGGCCAGGTCGGCGATGCCTTCGTGCATCACTTCCTCGACGCCAGACAGCACTTCTTCACGCAGGCGCACCCGGCAGCCACGGCTCTGCGGCATGAACGCGGCCAGGGCGCGGACCAGGCGGGCACTGGGGTAGGCGGCATCCACCACCAGGCGTACCTCGGCCTCCCAGCCCTGTTCCATGTGGTGGGCAAGGTCTTCGAGCTGGCTGGCCTGCTTGACCAGGTGGCGCGAACGGCGCAGCAGCACACTGCCGGCCTCGGTGAGCACCGCCTTGCGGCCGTCGATGCGCAGCAGCGGCACGCCCAGTTGCTCCTGCATGCGGGCCACGGTGTAGCTGACCGATGACTGCGAGCGGTGCAGTGCCTCGGCGGCCTGGGCAAACCCACCGTGATCGACCACTGCCTGCAGGGTTCGCCACTGGTCAAGGGTTACGCGCGGCGCTTTCATCTTTCGCTCCTGTTGTCCTAAGCTGCGCTCTTTCAAGGAGAGCGGCCAATGAAGAAATGTTGTGCGGCAATACTGATGTGCCTGCCCCTCGGGGCCATGGCTTATCCCATCGACGTTGAGAAGGAACTGACCGGGGTAAAGCTCGACTACACCGCCTATGACACGGCCTATGACATTGGCGCCATCACCCTCAACAACTATGGGCAGGTACCGGCCGCGTGCAAGGTGACCTTCCGCAATGGCCCCGAGGCACCAAGGGTGCGCCGGGTGAACGTACCGGCCGGTAAAAGCGTCGATGTCACTGCCAAGTTCAACCGGCAGATCATCAAACTACGGATCGCCTTGAACTGCAGTGCAGAATAAACTGATAAATCGATAGATTGAACCCATTTTTTACGCTTTTTTATCGATAGGTCAACCCGTAATCTCACCTCCATCGAATCGCAACCCTTTTTGCCGATGGAGGCACCCCAATGTCCCGCGTACTGATCATCGAAAGCAGCGCCCGCCAGCAGGATTCCGTTTCCCGTCAGCTGACCCGTGATTTCATCCAGCAGTGGCAGGCCGCCCACCCGGCCGATCAGATCAGTGTGCGCGACCTGGCCGTGAACCCGGTGCCGCACCTGGACGCCAACCTGCTGGGTGGCTGGATGAAGCCCGAAGAACAGCGCAGTGCGGCGGAACTGGACGCCTTGGCCCGCTCCAACGAACTGACCGATGAACTGCTCGCCGCCGACGTGCTGGTGATGGCTGCGCCGATGTACAACTTCACCATCCCCAGCACCCTGAAGGCCTGGCTGGACCATGTGCTGCGTGCCGGCATCACCTTCAAGTACACCCCCACCGGCCCGCAGGGTTTGCTGACCGGCAAGCGCGCCATCGTCCTGACTGCCCGTGGCGGCATCCACGCCGGCGCCACCAGCGACCACCAAGAACCGTACCTGCGCCAGGTAATGGCCTTCATCGGCATTCACGATGTCGACTTCATCCATGCCGAAGGCCTGAACATGAGCGCTGACTTCCACGAGAAGGGCGTCAACCAGGCCAAGGCCAAGCTGGCGGCGGTGGCCTGAGGCTTAGCGAATTCCCAACCCTGACACCTGTTGTTGCTCCTTTGGGTGTACCTGCCCGGCCTGCATGGCCGGGCTTTTTTTTTATGCCTGGAATTTCATGGGTGCCTGTGCCGGCCTCTTCGCGGGTAAACCCGCTCCCACAGGGATATCACGGCACCTGAGGCCTGTGGTGTCCCTGTGGGAGCGGGTTTACCCGCGAAGAGGCCGGCACAGCCCTTACATTCCTCATGGTTGAACTCATTTGCCGCAACCCGCTAAGGTCGCGGCCTTGATCCACGAGAGGCAACCATGGGCTACCTGATAATCGTCGCGCTGATCCAGGCGTTTTCCTTCAGCCTGATCGGCGAGTACCTGGCCGGGCACGTCGACAGCTACTTTGCCGTGCTCGCGCGCGTGGTGCTGGCTGGCCTGGTGTTCCTGCCGCTGACCCGCTGGCGCCAGGTCGAGCCGCGCTTCATGCGCTCTATGCTGCTGATCGGCGCGTTGCAGTACGGCATCACCTACGTCTGCCTGTACCTGAGCTTTCGCGTGCTCACCGTGCCGGAGGTGCTGCTGTTCACCATTCTCACGCCGTTGCACGTGACGCTGATCGAAGACGCCATGAACCGGCGCTTCAACCCGTGGGCGCTGCTGGCAGCGCTGGTGGCGGTGGCCGGCGCGGCGGTGATCCGCTTCGACACCATCAGCGGCGAGTTCTTCATCGGCTTCCTGCTGCTGCAACTGGCCAACTTCACCTACGCCGCCGGCCAGGTGCTGTACCGCCATCTGGTTGCACGCCACCCCAGCGACCTGCCGCACTACAAGCGCTTCGGCTATTTCTACCTGGGGGCTTTGCTCGTGGTGTTGCCGGCCTTCCTGCTGTTCGGCAACGCCCAGCACCTGCCGACCACCGATGTGCAGTGGCTGGTGCTGCTGTTCCTGGGCCTGTGCCCGACGGCGCTGGGGCTGTACTGGTGGAACAAGGGCGCCTGCATGGTTTCGGGCGGGACGCTGGCGGTGATGAACAACCTGCATGTGCCGGTAGGGTTGCTGCTCAATCTACTGATCTGGAACCAGGACGAGCCATTGGGCAGGCTGTTCATCGGCGGGGCAGTGATCCTGGCGTCGGTGTGGATGAGCCGCCTGGGTACCCTGACGTTATCAAGCAAGCCATGGCGCAGTCAGCTATGACGCGTTCGTTACTGAACCCAAATTCCGCCGGTCCCTACCCGATAATCCGGAAAACAAAATCGGGAGACCGGCGTGAAGCTAGAAACGCGAAGTATCGAATTTGTCCCACACGCAGAGCGTTATGGCACGCCTAAACGATTGTTCACCATCTGGTTCAGCTCCAATTTCCAGATAACCGCGCTGATGGTCGGCACCCTGGGCATTGCATCGGGGCTAAGCCTTGGCTGGACCTTGTTGGGCCTGTTGGTCGGTAACCTCATCGGCACCGTGTTCATGGCCGCGCATTCTGCCCAAGGGCCTCACCTGGGCGTGCCACAGATGATCCAGAGCCGGGCCCAGTTCGGTGTCCATGGTGCCGCGCTCCCTCTGCTGGTGATGGTCACGGCCGCAGTCCTGTTCCTCGCCGCCAGCGGCGTGCTGATGCGCAGTGCCTTGCAGGCGCTGGTGCCCATGAGCGATGACCAGGCGATCGTGGTGGTCGGCTTGCTGACCTTTGTCATCGGCTTTGTCGGCTACGAGCTGATCCACCGCCTGGGCGCGTGGATGAGCCTGTTGTCCACGCTGGTTTTTGCGGGCGCCCTGGTGCTGATCCTGCTGCACCCCGGCGACATGGCAACCACGACGGCAGTGAGTACCGGCTTCTCGTTCACCGCCTTCAACCTGATCGTGGCCCAGTCGGCCTCCTGGACGCTGGGGTATGGCCCCTATGTAGCCGATTACTCGCGCTACCTGCCGGCCAACGTCAACCCACGCGCCACGTTCTGGGCCACCTACTGCGGTTGTGCGCTGGGCTCCTTCGCCATGATGGCACTCGGCGCGCTGGTGGCAGTGGCATTGCCGTCGGCACTGGGGCATGACCCGGCCACAGCCATTGCCGCGTTGTTCGGCCCGTGGGCGCCGTTGGCGCTGGCAGTGATAGCGCTGGGGGTGATCCAGTACAACGTGCTGTGCCTGTACAGCGCCTACATGTCGTCGGTCACGATCTTTGGTGCCTTCAAGGCCATCCGGCGTGTGACCGCGACGGCCAAGGCCTTGGTAATGGCTGGCCTGACCGCAGCGGCAACGCTGATCGCCATCGCCACCCAATACAATTTCGATACGTTCTTTGCCGACATCCTGATCGGCCAGCTGTACCTGTTGATCCCATGGAGCGCCATCAACCTGGTGGATTACTACTGGGTATGCAGGGGCCGCTATGATGTGGGGGCGCTGTATGACTCCAAGGGGCGTTATGGATGCTTCAATCGTCGAAGCCTGGCGGTGTACGCCGTGTCGATCATCGGTACCATCCCGTTCATGAAGCTGTCGTTCTACACGGGGTTCGTGGCTGAGTGGCTGGGGGTGGATATCAGTTGGGCGATGGGGTTGATCCTGGCCGGTGCGCTGTACTGCATGGTCCATGGGCGCGGGAGCAACCGGCTTTCGACAACCATGAATGCGCACACCTGACTCGGCCCTGACACGAAAAGGGCTGCTTAAACACCACCCTCGTAATGCCTGTCAGTCAAACAATTTGGGGCCGCTTTGCGGCCCATCGCCGGCAAGCCAGCTCTCATCGAACTGCACATAACTCATTGAATTAGCAGGGGCCCTGTGGGAGCGGCTTTAGCCGCGAACACCGGCGCAGCCGGTGCCATGCACCGCGTTGGATTCTTCGCGGCTAAAGCCGCTCCCACAGGTACAACGAAGATCTCACGATCTGCGTGACCTCTGTGGGAGCTGGCTTGCAGGCGATGGGCTGCGAAGCAGCCCCGGCAATATCAAGCCTCGCTCATGTCTTCCAGCCGACGC
The DNA here is from genome assembly GCF_030263955.1 of Pseudomonas sp. M2(2023). Taxonomy (NCBI): domain Bacteria; kingdom Pseudomonadati; phylum Pseudomonadota; class Gammaproteobacteria; order Pseudomonadales; family Pseudomonadaceae; genus Pseudomonas; species Pseudomonas sp. M2(2023). Next base: position 4,114,367 of record NZ_CP127114.1, on the reverse strand, counting down.
GGCACAGGCTCTTGCGATACACGCCCGCTCAACCCCGCCCGCATGTCGTTGCCACTCGGCTGCTGATACAGGCTCAAGCCAAACTCCGGCAACACCGCCAGCAGGTAGTCGAAGATATCCCCCTGAATCCGCTCGTAATCCGCCCACACCGTGGTGGTGGTAAAGCAGTAGATCTCCAGCGGCACGCCCTCGGCGGTGGTCTGCATCTGCCGCACCATGCAGGTCATGTTCGGGTGCACGTTGGGATGATTCTTCAGATAGGCCAGGGCAAACGCTCGGAAGGTGCCGATGTTGGTGAGCTTGCGGCGATTGGCCGACAGCTCGGCCACCGGCCCCATGGCCTCGTTCCAGCGCTGCAGCTCCTGGCGCTTGCCGGCCAGGTAGTCGGCCAGCAAGTGCACCTGGCTCAGCCGCTGTTCTTCCTCGCGAGTCAGGAACCGCACGCCGGCCGCGTCGATGAACAGGCTGCGCTTGATGCGTCGGCCACCGGACTGCTGCATGCCGCGGTAGTTGCGGAACGACTCGCTCATCAGGCGCCAGGTGGGGATGGAGACAATGGTCTTGTCGAAGTTTTGCACTTTCACGGTGTGCAGGGTGATGTCCACCACATCGCCATCGGCGCCCACCTGGGGCATTTCGATCCAGTCGCCCACGTGCAGCATGTCGTTGCTGGTCAGCTGCACACTGGCGACGAACGACAGCAGGGTGTCCTTGTACACCAACAGCAGCACCGCCGACATGGCACCCAGACCCGACAGCAGCAACAGTGGCGAGCGGTCGATCAGGGTGGCGACGATGACGATGGAGGCGAAGATCCACAGCATCATCTTGGCCAGTTGCACGTAACCCTTGATCGAGCGGGTGCGGGCGTGTTCGGTGCGGGCGTAGATGTCGAGCAGGGCATCCAGCAGGCACGACAACGCCATGGTCATGAACAGCAGGGTAAAGGCCAGGGCGACATTGCCGAGGAAGTGCTGGGCGGTGTCGGACAGCTCGGGCACCAGTTTCAGGCCGAACTGCAGCACCAGTGACGGCGTGGTCTGTGCCAGGCGGTGGAAAACCTTGTTGTTGCGCAGGTCGTCCAGCCACTTCAGCGCTGGCTGGCGGGCGAGCAGGCGGGCGCCGTGCAACACCAGGAAGCGTGCCAGGCGGCCGATGACCAGGGAAACCAGCAGCAGCACCGCCAGGCCGATGGCCGCGTGCAGCATCGGATGTTGGTCAAGGGTGCCCCACAGGTCGAGGGAGTCACGCCAGATTCGTTGGATATCCATGGGCTTGCGTACAGTCTTTGTTGCCAAACGAAGCGCCATTAGAGCGCGGATGGCGACAAAGTTGCCAAAAGAAATTCGGCTAAGGCGGCAGAAAACGTTACCCTATGCAACTGAATTTTCCGCACTTGCCTGAGGTTACCTCCGTGTTCTCCCAATTCGCCCTGCATGAACGCCTGCTTAAAGCCGTGGCCGAGCTTAACTTTGTCGAGCCAACCCCGGTGCAGGCCGCGGCCATCCCCCTGGCCCTGCAAGGGCGTGACCTGCGCGTGACCGCGCAGACCGGCAGCGGCAAGACCGCGGCCTTCGTGCTGCCGCTGCTCAACCGCCTGGTCGACCTGCGCGAACGCCGCGTCGAGATCCGCGCGCTGATCCTGCTGCCGACCCGTGAGCTGGCCCAGCAGACCCTCAAGCAGGTACAGCTGTTCTCGCAGTTCACCTACATCAAGTCGGGCCTGGTTACCGGCGGTGAAGACTTCAAGGAACAGGCCGCCATGCTGCGCAAGGTGCCGGACGTGCTGATCGGCACCCCGGGCCGCCTGCTCGAGCAGCTCAATGCCGGCAACCTCGACCTGTCCCACGTGCAGGTGCTGATCCTCGACGAAGCCGACCGCATGCTCGACATGGGCTTTGCCGAGGACATGGAGCGCCTGTGCAAGGAGTGCGAGGACCGCCAGCAGACCCTGCTGTTCTCCGCCACCACCGGTGGTGCGGCCCTGCGCGACATCATCGGCAAGGTGCTGAAAGACCCAGAGCACCTGATGCTCAACAGCGTCTCGCAGTTGGCCGAAGGCACCCGCCAGCAGATCATCACCGCCGACCACGACCAGCACAAAGAGCAGATCGTGCAGTGGCTGCTGGCCAACGAAACCTTCGACAAGGCGATCATCTTCACCAACACCCGCGCGCTGGCCGACCGCATCTACGGCCACCTGGTGGCCAAGGACGTGAAGGCCTTCGTGCTGCACGGCGAGAAGGACCAGAAGGACCGCAAGCTGGCCCTGGACCGCTTCAAGCAGGGCAGCTCCAAGGTGCTGGTGGCTACCGACGTTGCGGCCCGTGGCCTGGACATCGACGGCCTGGACCTGGTGATCAACTTCGACATGCCGCGCAGCGGTGACGAGTACGTGCACCGCGTGGGCCGTACCGGCCGTGCCGGTGGCGAAGGCCTGGCGATCTCGCTGATCACCCACAACGACTGGAACCTGATGTCGAGCATCGAGCGCTACCTCAAGCAGCAGTTCGAGCGCCGGGTGATCAAGGAAGTGAAGGGCACCTACAACGGGCCTAAGAAGGTCAAGGCCTCGGGCAAGGCGGCTGGCAGCAAGAAGAAAAAGGTCGAGAAGAAGACCGGTGACAAGAAGGCGGCCGCCAAGCGCAAGCCAACCGCCAAGCCGAAGGCCAATGCACCGCTGGCCAGCGCTGACGGCCTGGCGCCGCTGAAGAAGCGCAGGCCTGCGGCTGAGTAACGCTCGGTAACGGTGTTAGCTTCTTCGCGGGTGAACCCGCTCCCACAGCGACCCCACAGGCTTCCAGGCCTGTGCGATCCCTGTGGGAGCGGGTTTACCCGCGAAGAGGCCAGCACAGGCGACCACTATTCAGCCTTTTTCTCCGCCTCTTTCAACTCCTTGATCCGCTTGTCGATCAGCTGACACTTGTCGGGCAAATCCTTGCTCGCCGTCCCCAGCTCCATCCCTTGAAGTTCGTCATTGATCTCCTTGGCCTTCTGCGGGTTCTGCTCGGTCAACTGGGTGACCAACCCGGCCAGCTCTTCGCGTTTCTGCGTTGCTTCTTCCGGTGTGCAGGCCCAGGCGGGCAGGGCGCAGGACAGGGCAGTGGCACAGGCAATGGGCAGCAGCAGTTTCATCCTTCCTACCTCCGGCGGTGGTGATGCCCGGTGGAGGCATGTGCCTGGCCGTTAGTTCAGCGCCTTCGACCGGTGGCACTTCATGGTCAGCCTGTCCCCAGCTGGGCATCTGACCTAGCCTTGTGAGCCATTTGGCCAGGCCACTTCCCTCCAGGTTGTAATCCCTTTCCCAAAACCTCCTGAAGCTATTGAAGAGTGTGCGATCGCTCCCTAGCTTTGGCCTGGATCAGGAGGTGTCGTATGTACAGGTGTAAATACGGACCAAATGGGAGGCCAGACATTATGACCAAAGCATCGAAAACTGACTGGAGTCGCCTGGCTCGACAGGACGACCAGGCTATTGATACCTCGGATATTCCTGAGCTGGATGAAAATTTCTTCCGCGAGGCTGAGCTGCGAGTTCCAGCCAAGCAGACGGTGACCATTCGCCTCGATTCCGATGTCCTCGCCTGGTTCAAAGAGCAGGGTAGCGGCTACCAGACCCGGATCAACCAGTTGCTGCGCCAGTACATGCAAGCGCAAAAACGCCAGCGCTGAGATATTTCGGAACGCCGGGCAACCTCGGCAGGTCCCAACCTGTGTACCCCTTCCGTCCACAGCAGGAGCCCGTAGCCATGAGCATCGCCTACGACTGGGACCTGATCGAGCGTTTGCTGCACGAGGTGCAGAACGGCGCCGGTCACAGCTTCACGCCACGCCCCTATGCCGAGCAGCACGCTGCGGCACTGGCTGCCAAGGGGGAGCCGGTGGGCGACCTGGACCACCTGAAAACCCGTGCCTGCGAGTACGAGAGGCTGTTGTTCGAGCGTGGTTTCATCGAAACCCGACCCGAAGAAGATGGTGGTAATGGCGAGAATTTCGTGCTGACCGAACGAGGCTCGCGGTTGATGAGCCTGATCGACAGCAGCATCCCCGGCTTCGAGCACCCGCGCCAGGTGCTGGACGAGCAGGAGGATGCGCTGGATGAAACCACCTTCGAGCAGGTGTCGGCGAAGGCACAGATCGCCTGAGGTCGTTTTGAGGCTGGCAAGGGTGGCCATGGAAACCCGATAATCGGTAGTTCCTGAATAACTGCCGAGCCCTCGCCCATGCCAATGACCATCGCAGAGGCCCGCTCATGAGCGCGGCCCGCAAGAACCCTGACGCCTTTGCCTTCCAGGTGATGCTGGGGCTGTGCCTGATCTGGGGCTGCCAGCAGGTCCTGATCAAGACTGCTGCCATCGATATCGCGCCGGTGATGCAGGCGGCCCTGCGCAACGGCATCGCCGCCGTGCTGGTGGGCCTGATGCTGTGCTGGCGCGGGGGCTGGGAGCAGGTCGGCAGCACCTGGCGTGCCGGGGTGGTGGCGGGCGGATTGTTCGGCCTGGAGTTCCTGTTCATTGCCGAGGGGCTGAAGCTGACGTCGGCGGCGCACATGTCGGTGTTTCTCTATACAGCGCCGGTGTTTACCGCGTTGGGCCTGCATTTCAGGCTGCCCAGCGAACGCCTGCGGCTGCTGCAATGGCTTGGGATCCTGCTGGCGTTCGGCGGCATTGCCATGGCGTTTGCCGGCGGTATGTCGTTCGAGCACATGGATGGCCGCACTCTGCTGGGGGATGCCTTTGGCGTGATCGCCGGGCTGGCCTGGGGGGCGACTACGGTGGTGGTGCGCTGCTCGCGGCTGTCGGAAGCACCGGCTACCCTGACCCTGTTCTATCAGCTGGCGGTGGGCTTTGCCGGCTTGCTGCTGATTGCCTTGCTCAGCGGCCAGATCGGCGCGGTGACGCTGACGCCGCTGGCGATGGGCAGCGTGCTGTTCCAGGGGATTGTGGTGTCGTTCATCAGCTACCTGACCTGGTTCTGGTTGCTGCGCAAATACCTGGCGTCGAACCTGGCAGTGTTCTCGTTCATCACCCCGCTGTTCGGGGTGACCTTTGGCGTGTTGTTGCTGGATGAGCCGCTTAGCCTGAACTTTGTGGTTGGCGCGTTGATGGTGCTGCTGGGGGTGGTGCTGGTGAGTGCCGAGCCTTGGGTGAAGCAGCAGTTGCGTAAGTTTGTGGGGTGAGTTCTAGCCTGTTACGGCCTCTTCGCGGGTAAACCCGCTCCCACAGGGGCCGCACAATCTTCAAGGCCTGTGCAGTACCTGTGGGAGCGGGTTTACCCGCGAAGAGGCCGGCACAGGCAGCTACGATTCAGGATGCAGCCTTGGCCTGACAGGCGTTGGCCTGCTGTGCAGCGCTGCCAAACAGCACCAGCCCCCCAGCCACCACCAACCCACCCGCGGCCACCATCAGCGCCGGCTGCAGCCCGCCGCTGTAATGGCTGCTGACCGCTGCCAGCAGCGGCCCGCTCAACTGCCCCAGGGCAAAGCAGGCTGTCAGCAGCCCGGCATTGCGCTGCGTGGCATGCGGCGCCAGCTCCCGCGAACGTTGCATCACCAGCTGCATGCAGGCCAGGAACGGCCCGCCACACAGCATCACGCCCAACGCCAGCCCGACACCTCCGCCCATCAGGCAGGCCAGCACACCCAGCCCCTGCAGCCACAGGGTGGCGGTGAGCCAGGTCGCGGTTCGGCCGCCACGCCGCAGGCTCACGAGCAGAACCCCCAGCGCCGCCGCCAGGCCGAATGCCGGCCAGAACAGGTCTGCGAGCCACTGCCCGTGGAACTGCTGGTTGGCCATCTGCGACAGGAAGGTGGCCGGCAGGATGTAACCTACGCCATACAGCGCATATACCAGCCCCAGGCGACCGATGCCGACACTGCGGGTCGGGCCCAGGTGTGTAGCGGGCGATACCGGCGCGGCTTGCAGCGCCCTGGGCAGCCAAGGCCGCACCGCCAGCAGCATCACCAGCGCGGCCACGGCATAGATCAGCCACAGTGCTGCCGAGCCGAGCCCCCACAAATGCGCCACCAGCGCCAACAAACCAGTCAGCGCAATGCCCAGGCCGGGCCCCGCGAACACCAGGGCGCCCAGGCGCTGGCGGTTGTCGGCATTGGCCACCTGTTGGCTGAGGCTGGTTATCATCACCAGCACCCAGGCGCTGGCCACGCCGGTGCCGAAGCGCAGCAGCAGGTGGCTCCAGAACCCGTCTGCGGCCCATGAGGCCAGGGTCAGCAGTACGCACAGCCACAGCCCACCGTGCAGGCGCAGGCGCACCTGGCCCGGCGAGCGGGCGAACATGGCATCGACCGCGCCGATGAAGTAACCCAGGTAGTTGGCCGCGGCCACCAGCCCGGCGACCGTCAGGTCGAACTGGCCTTCGGCGATCAGTTGCGGCAGCTGCGGGGTCAGGGCGAAACGGCCGATGCCCATGGCCATCATCAGCGCCACGGCGCTGGCCAGCAGTTGAATGAGTGGCGACATGACAAGTCTCCTGCGCGGATGTAAGCGATGGCTGGCAGGTTAGGTCGGTTTCTTTTTCAATAGAATTGAATAATGATGATCAAGTTGTTCTGTTTTGGAGAATGCCGTGGAATTCAGCCAACTGCGTATCTTCCAGGCCGTGGCCGAGGAAGGTTCGGTCACCCGCGCCGCAGAGCGCCTGCATCGGGTGCCGTCGAACCTGTCGACGCGCTTGCGCCAGCTCGAAGAGCAACTGGGTGTCGAGCTGTTCCTGCGCGAGCGCCAGCGCCTGCAGCTGTCGCCCGCGGGCAAGGTGCTGCTGGATTACGCCAACCGCCTGTCAGCCTTGCGCGACGAGGCGCTGGCCGCCGTGCGGGGCGGCCAACCGGCCGGGGACTTCGTGCTGGGGACCATGTACAGCACGGCGGCGACCCATTTGCCGGGGTTGCTGGCGCGTTATCATCAGGCCTACCCGGCGGTTAACTTGCAGGTGCGTGCGGCGCCCAGTGGCGAGTTGCTGGAAGGCCTGCTCAACCACACCTTGGACGCGGCCCTGGTGGATGGGCCACCGAGCCTGGCCGGGCTGGATGGCGTGCCGCTTTGCGATGAGCAGTTGGTGCTGATCACCAGCCCCGAGCACCCGGCGGTACACACTGCCAAGGATGTGGCCGGCAAGGCGGTGTTCACCTTCCGCCAGGGCTGCTCGTACCGCATGCGCCTGGAGGCCTGGTATGCCCATGCCCATACGCCCATGGGCCGGGTGATGGAGATCGAGTCGTACCAGAGCATGCTGGCCTGCGTGATCGCCGGCGCGGGTGTGGCGATGATGGCCAGGTCGATGCTCGACAGTCTGCCCGGGCGCGACCGGGTGCGGGTGCACCACCTGCAGGCACCGTTCGATCAGGCGGTCACCTGGTTGATGTGGCCCCAGGGCATGCGCGGGGCAAATTTGCAGGCCTGGATCGACCTGCAACAAAGCGAAACGATTAACCAGTCGTCGGAATGCGCCGTTACGGCTTGATCCGTATCAAAATGGCCCGTATCTGTAGCTTTAGAGGCATGCGTAATACAGGACATAGGGCTATGATCTGTATGAAACATCGCAGGATTGAATTGCCGTGAGGCTGACCCGTCAAGGGGGCATTATGAATAAACCACTGTCCAACTGGCTCCATGACCTGGCTGTCGCCTTGGGGCTGATTCCACCACCCTTGCAGCCGGTGCCGATCCCGACTGATGAAGAGCAGCGCAAACGCCAACCGCGTCGTCGCTGATACAGACAAAGGCCGCTGCACCTGGGTGGGTGCAGCGGCCTTTTTGTGTCTGCCAGTTGTGTGTTGCCTGTACCGCCTCTTCGCGGGCTTGCCCGCTCCCACAGGTAACCCACAGCACTCGAGGCCTGTGATATTCCTGTAGGAGCGGGTTTACCCGCGAAAGGGCCAGTACAGGCAACCGGGACCTATCAGGCCAGCTTAACCGCCGCTACCGATTTACGCGACATCAGGCTGACCACCACAAAGCTGACCAGACCAACTGCCAGGCTGTAGTAGATCGGCGTATTGGCCTCCAGCCCATCCTTGAACATGAACAGCAGCGCGGTGGCAAAGCCCAGCGACATGCTGGCGATAGCCCCGGCGGTGGTAGCGCGCTTCCAGAAGATCGCCCCGATCAGCGGGATCAGCATACCGCCGACCAGCAGGTTGTAGGCCAGGGTCAGGGCGTTGATCACATCGTTCACCACCAGCGCAATGCCCAGCACCACCAGGCCGGTGAGCAGGGTGAACAGGCGGCTGACGCCCAGGCTCGACGCCTTGCCGCCACGCAGCTTGGGCAGCAGGTCTTCGGTCAGGGTGGTGGACGCAGCCAGCAGGCCGGCGCTGGCGGTGGACATCATGGCGGCCAGCGCCGCTGCCATCAGCAGGCCACGGATGCCATCCGGCAGCGTGGTCTTGATCATCTCGGCAAAGGCATTATTCGGGTTGGCCAGGTCGGGCATCAGCACATGCGCAGCCATACCGATCGCGGCGCAGGCCAGGCCGTACAGTATGCAGTACACACCGGCGGTGGTGCCGGCACGCTGGCAGACCTTCTCATCACGGGCAGTGAACACCCGCTGCCAGATGTCCTGGCCGATGAGGATGCCGAAGAAGTAGATCAGGAAGTAGGTGATGATGGTGTCCCAGCCAATGGTGGTCAGCTGGAAGCTGGCCGCCGGCAGCTTGGCCACCAAGGTGTCCCAGCCACCGGCCTTGTACAGGCACACCGGCAGCAGGATGAACATCAGGCCGACGGTCTTGATCACGAACTGGACGATGTCGGTCAGCGTCAGCGACCACATGCCACCAATGGTCGAGTACAGAACCACCACACCACCGCCCAGCAGCAGCGAGGCCCAGAACGGCAGGTCGAGCAGCACCTGCAATACGGTGGCCATGGCCAGGGTCGAGGTGACGCCGATCATCAGTGCGTAGGCCAGCATGATCACGGCGCTGGCCTGGCGTGCGGCCGGGTTGTAGCGCTGTTCCAGCACCTGGGTCACGGTGAAGATGCGCAGGCGCAGCAAGGGTTTGGCCAGCAACAGGTTGAGGGCGATGATGCCCAGGCCCAGGGCTGCGCACAGCCAGAAGCCGGAGATGCCGTGGACGTAGCCCAGGCGTACGGTGCCGACGGTGGAAGCGCCACCGAGTACGGTGGTGGCCATGGTGCCCATGTACAGGACCGGGCCGAGGTTGCGCCCGGCCACCAGGTAGTCCTCATGGGTTTTCGCGCGCCGCATGCCGTACCAGCCAAGCCCGAGCATGCCGGCGGTATAGATCATTACAACAATGATGTCCAAGGCCATTGGGGGTCTCCCGATTATCTTTATTATGGCGAGATCGACCACGCGGGCGGGTTCACGGCGCCCGGCGGTCTTGTCGTGTTGTTGGCGGGCCTCAATGGCCCTCCCATATGGCTCCTGCCGGGGTACTTTCTAGAGGCTTGCACTAGTCCCCTGTGGGAGCGGGCGTGCCCGCGAACAAGGGCACAGCCCTTGCCATGCACAGGGGTTGTCAGTGCTGGCCCCTTCGCGGGCTTGCCCGCTCCCACAGGGAACGGTGTTGCTCTCGTTTAGCGGCGCACTACGCCCGGTAGCACGCAGAGCATCTCGAACAGCAGGTTGGCACCGAGCAGCGAGGTGTTGCCGGTGGTGTCGTAAGGCGGGGAGACTTCGACGAGGTCACAGCCGATCAGGTCCAGGCCGTGGCAGCCGCGAATGATCTCCATCGCCTGGATGGTGGTCAAGCCGCCGATTTCCGGGGTGCCGGTACCGGGAGCCCAGGCCGGGTCGATGCCATCGATGTCGAACGACAGGTACACCGGGCCACCGCCGACCTTTTCGCGCACTTCGGCCATCAGCGGTTCCAGCGACTTGTGCCAGCACTCTTCGGCCTGGACTACACGGAAGCCCTGACGGCGGCTCCAGTTGAAGTCATCGGCGGTGTAGCCCTGGGCGCGCAGGCCGATCTGCACCACGCGCTCGCAATCGAGCAGGCCTTCTTCCACGGCGCGGCGGAAGGTGGTGCCGTGTGCGATCTTCTCGCCGAACATGTGATCGTTGACGTCGGCGTGGGCATCGATGTGCACCAGGCCGATCTTGCCGTGCTTCTTGTGCAGCGCGCGCAGGATCGGCAGGGTGATGGTGTGGTCGCCACCCAGGGTCAGCGGGATGATGTTGTGCTCGAGGATCTCGTCATACGCTTCTTCGATGATGCGCACGGCGTCCAGCAGGTTGAAGGTGTTGATCGCCACGTCACCGATGTCGGCCACCGACAGCGAGTCGAACGGTGCGGCTCCCGTGGCCATGTTGTACGGGCGGATCATCACCGATTCGGCGCGGATCTGACGCGGGCCGAAACGGGTGCCGGAGCGCAGCGAAGTACCGATGTCCAGTGGCACGCCAATGAAGGCAGCGTCCAGGCCTTGGGCACTTTGCAGGTGGGGGAGACGGAGCATGGTGGCGATGCCGCCGAAACGCGGCATTTCGTTGCCGCCCAGTGGTTGGTGGAGGATCTTGTCCACGGTGGGCCTCATCAGTCGGTCGATTGTTCTGTTTGTTCGAACCTGTGCCGCCGCGCGCCTTCCAGGTGTGGTCTTGCCGGCGGGCAGGGACATTTCGGCCAAGTCTGCTGAAGGTAGTGCCGGGGAAAAATCGCTACCGGCAAATACTTAGTTCAGGAATTTCTGAACTAAAGGCGGCAGAGCGGTTAGACTGCGCGCTAATACCCTCTGCGGAACCGTTGCACCATGGCCTCGACCTTGCCCGACCTGAAACTGCTGCGCATCTTCGTCAGCGTGGTGCGCCACCAGGGCTTTGCCAATGCCCAGCGCGAGCTGAACCTGTCGACCTCGGCCATCAGCACCTACATGAGCCAGCTGGAAGGTGCCCTGGGGATCGTGCTGTGCCATCGTGGCCGTGGCGGCTTCAGCCTGACCAGCAAGGGTGAGCTGTTCCACCAGGAAACCCTGCGCCTGCTGGCCGAGCTGGACGGCTTCGAACAGTACGCCGCCGCCCTCAAGGGCGAGTTGCGTGGCACCCTCAACCTGGGGGTGATCGACTCCACGGTCGGTGACAGGGCCTTGCCGCTGGCCGAAGCCATCGGCGCCTACAGCCAGGAACACCCGGCGGTACACCTGCACTTGTCGGTATCCAGCCCTTACGAGCTGCAACTGGGCGTGCAGGACAACCGTCTGGACCTGGCGATCGGGGCGTTCTCCTCGCGCATGAGCGGGCTGCTCTACCAGCCGCTGTACCGTGAGCAGCACTGGCTGTACTGCAGCAGCCGCCACCCGTTGTATGCCGAACGGCGCATCCCCGAGCAGGTGGTGACCCAGCAGCGCATGGTCGGGCGTGGCTACTGGAGCCAGGCCGAACTGGCCCGGCATGGCTTCAAGCACAGCGCGGCGACGGTGGAGAGCATGGAGGCGCAGTTGATCCTGATTCTGTCCGGGGCCTACATCGGCTACCTGCCCGAGCACTATGCCCAGGCCTGGGTCGACAAGGGCGACTTGCGCGTGCTGTCGCCGTCGACCTTCGGCTACCAGGCACCGTTCTCGCTGATCATTCGCCGCGGGCGCAGCCGCGAGCCATTGATCCAGACCTTCCGCGACCTCCTCAAAAGCCAGCTCAACGTGGGCTGAAGCCCGGCATATGCTGTATTTCGTCGGCACCCGTTAAATTGTTGGTGCTGTCGACCGACAACATAATGGCGTCCTGCTATATATCAAATTTGCGTGTGCTGCTGTCTACCTCCCTTTCATCCTGCAAGGATTGCCCAAGATGCGCATGAATTTGCCCGTCACTGAGCACGAAAGAACCTTTCCCAACGATCAGCGCCTGATTTCCACCACTGACCTCAACAGCCGCATCACCTACTGCAATGACGCTTTCGTGGCGATCAGCGGGTTCACCTACGACGAGCTGGTCGGCCAACCCCACAACCTGGTGCGCCACCCGGACATGCCGCCGGCGGTGTTCGGCCACATGTGGGAAACCATCAAGCAAGGCAAACCATGGATGGGGGTCGTCAAGAATCGGGCGAAGAACGGTGATTACTACTGGGTCAGCGCCTACGTCACGGCCATCTACGAGCAGGGCCGCATCAGTGGCTACGAGTCGGTGCGCTCGGTGCCCACTCGCGAGCAGATCCGTCGCGCCGAGGCGTTGTATGCGCGCCTGCGGGCCGGCCGCACACCGGTGCCGTGGGCGGCCCGCCTGCTGCAGGGCCTGGGCCACGGTTGGCCATTGATAGGTGCGGGGCTGCTGTCGGCGGCGGGCTACCTGTGGCTACCGCCCTACGCGGCGCTCGGGGTGCTCATGGCCAGCCTGCTGCTGGCCTGGTATCTGGTCGAGCACCGGCAGAACCAGGCGGTCCGCCGCACGCTGGCCGAGCATCCCAAGGCCTTCACCAGCCCGCTGGTGGCACTGACCTACAGTGATAACCCAGGCCTGCAAGGCCAGCTGGATCTTGCCATCATCAGTGAAGAAGCACGCCTGCAAACGGCCTTGACCCGCCTGGTGGATGCCGGCGTCGGAGTGAAATCGCGGGCCGCGCAGTCGTCCGACCTGTCCGATGCCCAGGCACAAATGCTCGACCGCCAGCGCAACGAGACCGACCAGTCCGCCGCCGCCATCGCGCAGATGGCGGCGACCATCCAGCAGGTTACCCACAACGTGCAGAGCACGGCGCACGCAGCGGGCGATGCCGACCAGCTGGCGCAACAGGGCAGCGAGCTGGCGATGCAGAGCCTGCAAGCCATGGGCAGCATGAGCAATGCGGTCAACGACATCGGCCAGGCGGTCAATGCCCTGGCCGAGCAGACCCAGTCGATCGGCAGCGTGGTCGATGTGATTACCTCGATCGCCGAGCAGACCAACCTGCTGGCGCTCAACGCAGCCATCGAGGCGGCGCGTGCCGGCGAACAGGGGCGCGGGTTTGCCGTGGTGGCCGACGAGGTGCGTTCGCTGGCCCAGCGCACCCGTGCCTCGACCGAGGAGATCCACCAGATCATCGCCTCGTTGCGCGCCGGGGCAGAGCGCGCGGTCAGCACTGCCAGCCGCGGCGAGCAGATCTCGCGGGACAGCGTGCACAGCGTCGAGGCGGTGCAGGCAGCGTTGAGCGGGATTGCCCAAGCGGTCAGCCGCATCACCGGCATGAGCCAGCAGATGGCGACGGCGTCGGAGCAGCAGAGCCATGTGGCCGAGGACATCAACCAGCAGATCGTGCGCATAGCCCACCTGTGCGACCAGAGTGCCGGGCAGGCCAGGCAGGGCGCGGAAATCAGCCAGGACCTGGAGCGCATGGCGGAATACCTGCATAGCCTGGCAGAGCGGTTCAACCGTTGAGATCGCCGGGGCCGCTTTGCGGCCCTTTCGCCGGCAAGCCAGCTCCCACAGGTATTGCACAAGGCCCAGGTCTGTGGTGATCCTGTGGGAGCTGGCTTGCCGGCGAATGGCCCGCAAAGCGGGCCCCGGTTCTGTGGCAAACTGTTCCCGCCAAGGAGAACCCCATGCCCAGACCCCGCTGCGAGCGCTGCCAGCGCCCGCTCGACCATTGCCTCTGTTCACTGATCCCTGCGCTCGACAGCCGTACCCGCGTCATCCTGCTGCAGCACCCCAGTGAAACCGCCCATGCCCTGAATACCGCCCGCTTGGCCGCCCTTGGCCTGAACAACGCCGAGTTGCGGGTAGGCGAGGTGTTCGAGGACTTGAACGAATTGCTGGCGACTTCCGGTTACCGGCCGGCCCTGCTGTTCCCGGGCGGCGACGCCCAGGAGTTGGTTGCCTATGGCGAGACGGACGACAAACCCTTGCTGTTGATCGTGCCCGACGGCACCTGGCGCAAGGCGCGCAAGCTGTTGTACCTGAACCCGTTGCTGGAGGCGTTGCCGCGGGTGACGCTGGGGGCTGTCGCGCCTTCACGCTACCGCTTGCGCAAGGCGCCGGAGGCGGGGGCGTTGTCGACTATCGAGGCGGTGGTGGGAGCGCTGAACGCGTTGGAGCAGCCTGCCTGTTTCGATGCGCTGCTGGCACCGTTCGAGGCGTTGATCGAGGGGCAGATCAGGGCCATGGGTTTGGAGACGTTCCAGCGTAACCATGGTAGTGAGTGAGGGCAGGGGGCCGCAAAGCGGCCCCGGCTATCTCGAACCCGATCAACGCATATCAGGCAAACGCGCCTCGGTGCGTACTTCGGTGGTAGCCAGCGCTTCCGGCGGCAGCGAAATACGTTGCTTGGTCAACAGCTCGCCCATGGTCGCCAGCACGCGGTAGCGCGAGAACTCCTCGGTATAACGCACCTCGGTGTAGCGACGATCGGCGTTGTACAGCTCGTTTTCACTGTCCAGCACGTCAAGCAGGGTGCGCTGACCCAGGCCGAACTGGTCCTGATAGGCGGCACGCACGCGCTTGGTGGTCTCGGCGTATTCACGCGCAGTCGGCAGCTGCTTGCTGGCGTTGTTCATGGCGTTCCACGCCAGGCTCAGGTTTTCGGTCAGCTCACGCAGGGCGTTGTTGCGGATGTCCAGGGCCTGGTTGATCTTGTGCGCGTCGGACTGCAGGCGAGCCTTGTCGCTGCCACCGCGGAACAGGTTGTAGTTCATCTCCACGCCGGCTTGCCAGTCGTTATTGTTGTGGCCTTTCTCGCCACCGGTGTTGTTGTTGGCACCGGTAGCCAGAATGGCGTCGAAGCGTGGGTAGAAGGTCGACTTGGCCACTTCGTATTGCTGCTCGGCAGCATTGACGTCAGCCTGCGCAGACTTGATGTACGGGTTGTTCTGACGCATGCCGTCGCGGGCTTCATCGAGGGTGCCAGGCACCTCGCCCTTGATGGACTGCGGGCTTTCCAGCTCGTCCGGCATGCGGCCGACGACGCTGAAGAAGTTGGCCTCGGCATCGGCCAGGTCGACTTCGGCGGTGTCCAGGTTGTTTTCCGCCAGGGCGCGACGTGCGCGGGACTGGTCAAGGTCGGCGGTGCTGCCGACGCCGCGCTCGCTGCGCAAGCCGATCTGGTCGTTGACGCGCAGGTGGGCTTGCAGGTTGTTCCTGGCCAGGGTCACCAGTTCACGGCGCTTGAGCACTTCCAGGTACACCTCGACTGCACGCAGGGCGACATCCTGGGCAACGGCCTGGGTGTAGTAGGCGCGGGAGGTGGAGACCGCTTCGGTGCGGCCCACTTCATTCGAGGTGTTGAAGCCGTCGAAGATCATCTGCCGCAGGCGCAGCTCGGACTGGGTGTAGTTGAGGGTTTCCTTGTTGTGGTTGCCCTCGGCACGAGTCGTGGTGTTGTCAGAACGCTGGCGGCCATAGCCGGCAACCAGATCCACGGAAGGGTAGTAGCCACCACGCGCAAACTTCACATCTTCATCGGCAGACAGCTTGCTGTTGCGGTTGGAGCTGACCTGCGGGTGGTAGTCCACGGCGCTCTGGACAGCCTCTGTGATCGACATCGCCTGTACGTTGGCACTCGCCAGGGCCAACAATAATGCACTGGTGATGGGGTTCAAAACGCGCATGGTACATCTCCCTGATCTTGGAATTGATCCTGCTAATCGCCAAAAAAATGACGATAAAGTTATTTCATATAGTGTTGCAGGTTTTTAATAACACAGCTAAGTACATTCAACGCGATAGACAAGAAGATTTATTCATAAAAAATTACCATAACATAAATAAATCATCTAACAGGCTCGCAGATGAACACTGGAAATGGCGGCGAAAAACTCCATTAAGGCCAATGAATACAGGGCTTTAACCGAGTTCCAGAATCATTTCGGCTAAGGGAAGCACGAATTAGGCGAAAGTGATATTTGGCGACAAAATATTGTCACTTTGGCTTGTGCAGGGTTTTCTGTCTGAGGATATACAGGCTTACCAGGACGGCACTGGACAACATGAAGATACGTGCCCAGAACAGGGGCACCAGATAGCACGACAGACCGATGCTGGCCCACATCAGGCCGATGGCGTAGACCTTGCCCTTGAGGGGGATGCCTTCACCACTGAGGTAGTCACGGATCCATGGCCCGAGCTTGGGGTGATGGACCAGCCAGTGGTGAAAGCGCGGCGAGCTGCGGGCAAAGCAGGCAGCCGCCAATAGCAGGAACGGGGTGGTGGGCAATACCGGCAGGAATATCCCCAACACCCCCAACGCGACGCTGAGCCAGCCGGTGGCCAGCAGCAGGTAGCGCACAGGCGACTTAGTGGTGACGTGGCTTGAGCAGTGCCGGCTTTTCGTCAGGGGCATGCAGCAGCAGGAACAGCGCTGTCAGTGCTTCGGGGATCTGTACGATCATGTCGTCCTGCAGGTTAGCGTTGCTGGCGATGTCGGCGAACTCCGGCTGTTCGTCGAACAGGCCCGAGCCGACCATGATTGGCAGCAGCATCTCGCTGACTTCTTCCTCGGCGTTCTCGAACCAGGCCTCTTCACGCAGGAATACGCCTTCCATGAAGCCGATGCACCAGCCGCGCAGGTCGGAATCGTCTGGCTCTTCGGTCAGGTCGAGGTCGCACGGCAGCTCGAATTCGTCGTCGCTGGCCAGCTGGCGGGCGATGTGCGCTTTCAGCGCCACCAGGGTGGCCTCGATCTCGGTGCGCTGAGCGTCGCTGGCGTAGTGCGGCTCTTCGGCGAACAGGGCGTCGATCCATTCGCGCTCGGGCACTTCCTCGGCATTGATCGACAGGGCGGTGAGGTAGCCGTGGGCGGCGACATAGTCCAGCGCTTCTTCGTGCAGCTCGTCGGCGTCGAGGAAGGCTTGCAGGCGGGTCAGTTGCTCGGCGAAGGACATTACAGGGCTACCTTGGGGAATAAACGATAACGAATTCTAGCACCTTGCGACGGCAGCGGGGTAAAGGGAACGTCTATCGCCGTGGTGCCCTGCGCGGGGCGGTGCTGCGGTATACTCCGCGATTTTTCATCCAGGGGCAGGATTTGCCGGCCGCCTGGCAAAAACCGCTTACGCATTTGGCGTGTGCGGGGCGGGTTTTTCGTCCAGCCTGTATCCGGGATGGTACGGCGATTTGTGGAGTTGCACATGCTCGAACAGGCTCAGCGCGTTCTCAAGGACGTCTTTGGCTACGACAGTTTCCGCGGGCGCCAGGCAGCGATCATCGACTGCGTGGCCAATGGCGGTGATGCCCTGGTGCTGATGCCCACCGGCGGCGGCAAGTCGTTGTGTTTCCAGGTACCGGGGCTGCTGCGTCCGGGCCTGACAGTGGTGGTCTCGCCGCTGATCGCGCTGATGGATGACCAGGTCGCCACGCTCGACGAACTGGGTGTGCCGGCCGCCGCGCTGAACTCCACGCTGACCCCGGAGCAGCAGCGTGACCTGGCCGGGCGCCTGCGCCGTGGCGAAGTGAAGATGCTGTACCTGGCGCCGGAACGCCTGGTGCAGCCGCGCATGCTCGACTTCCTGCGCGACCTGGATATCTCGCTGTTCGCCATCGACGAGGCCCACTGCGTGTCGCAATGGGGCCACGATTTCCGCCCCGAATACCTGCAACTGGGCCAGTTGGCCGAGCTGTTCCCGCATGTGCCGCGCATAGCGCTGACCGCCACCGCCGACATGCGCACCCGTGAAGAGATCGTCCAGCGCCTGCACCTGCAAGGCGCCGAACGCTTCCTGTCGAGTTTCGACCGGCCCAACATCTTCTACCGCATCGTGCCCAAGGAGGCGCCGCGCAAGCAGCTGATGGCTTTCCTCGGCGAGCGCCGCGGCAACGCCGGTATCGTTTATTGCCTGTCACGCAAGAAGGTCGACGAAACCGCTGCCTTCCTCTGTGACCAGGGCTTCCCGGCGCTGCCGTATCATGCCGGCCTGGCAGCCGAGACGCGCGCGGCCAACCAGCACCGTTTCCTCAACGAGGAAGGGCTGATCATGGTCGCCACCATTGCCTTCGGCATGGGCATCGACAAGCCGAACGTGCGTTTTGTTGCCCACCTTGACCTGCCCAAGTCGCTCGAGGCGTACTACCAGGAGACCGGCCGTGCCGGCCGTGACGGGCTGCCGTCCGATGCCTGGATGGCCTACGGGCTGCAGGACATGGTCATGCTCAAGCAGATGCTGCAGAACTCCGAAGGTGACGAGCGCCACAAGCGCATCGAGCAGCACAAGCTCGACGCCATGCTGGCCCTGTGCGAAGAAACCCGCTGCCGCCGCCAGTCACTGCTGGCCTATTTCGACGAAACCCTCGAGCAACCGTGCGGGCACTGTGACAACTGTGTCGACCAGGTGCAGACCTGGGATGCCACCGAGCCTGCCCGTCAGGCGCTGTCGGCGGTGTTCCGCACCGGCCAGCGCTACGGCGTCGGGCACCTGGTCGACGTGCTGCTGGGCAAGGACACCGAAAAGGTGCGCAATTTCGGCCACGAAAAACTCTCGGTTTTTGGCGTCGGCAAGGGGCTGGCCGAGGTCGAGTGGCGTTCGCTGTTCCGTCAGCTGGTGGCGCGCGGCCTGGTCGATATCGACCTGGAAGGCTACGGTGGCCTGCGCCTGTCCGACAGCTGCCGGCCGCTGCTGCGGGGCGAGGTGACCTTGCAGCTGCGCCGTGACCTCAAGCCGCAGACCACCGCCAGGACCTCGTCGTCCAGTGGCGGCAGCCCGGCCAGCCAGCTGGTGCGTGCCGAAGAGCGCGAGCTGTGGGAAGCACTGCGTACCCTGCGGCGCAAGCTGGCCGAGGAGCACAGCGTGCCGCCCTATGTCATCTTCCCCGACTCGACGCTGCTGGAGATGCTGCGTAGCCAGCCGGTCAGCCTCAGCGACATGGCCCAGGTCAGCGGCGTGGGCGCGCGCAAGCTGGAGCGTTATGGCCAGGCCTTCCTCGAGGTGCTGAACAATAGCGGTGGCACTGACGAAGCACCGAAAGTAGTGCTCGACCTGCGCCACGAACTGGTCAGCCTGGCACGCGCCGGCATGACCCCGGCGCAGATCGCCGGCCAGCTCAACTGCAGCGAGAAGAACGTCTACAGCCTGCTGGCCGAGGCGCTGGGGCGCCAGGAACTGAGCCTGGAACAGGCCCTGGACCTCCCGCAAGACCTGTTGATGGAAGTGCAGGATGCCTTCCTCGATGGCGAGGGCGAGCTGCCACCGGTGTCTGCGATTGCGCCGCTGTTCGGGGGACGGGTGCCGGAGGGCGTGCTGTACTGCGTGCGGGCTGCGCTGGCGGCCGAGTTCGAGCTGTAAGTGGTGACAGGATCGGAGGCAGAACTGCCATCTGCTGACCTTTGTCATGTTTTTTGACGATTATCGAACATTCCAGAGTGCCCGAGCCTTGCCTCGTGGGACGGGCCATGGTTAGCTGCCTAATAATTAGATCTATTCAATGAGTTGCTTATGCCCCTGACCGACAACCAACACCGCTTCGGCATGCAGCTGGCCCAGATGTCCCGGGGTTGGCGTGCCGAGCTGGACCGCCGCCTGGCCGGGCTCAACCTTTCACAGGCGCGCTGGCTGGTGTTGCTGCACCTGGCCCGTTTCGAAGAGGCCCCGACCCAGCGTGAGCTGGCCCAGAGCGTGGGCGTCGAAGGTCCAACCCTGGCACGCCTGCTCGATAGCCTGGAAGCGCAGGGGCTGGTACGCCGGCAGGCGGTGCTGGAGGACCGGCGGGCGAAGAAGATAGTGCTGTGCCCGCCGGCCAAGCCGCTGATCGACCAGATCGAGACCATTGCCAATCAACTGCGGGTAGAGCTGTTCACCGGGGTGGATGAGGCGGAGCTGCAGGTGTGCATGCGGGTGCATGCCAAGATTCTGGCCAACCTGGAGAAATCCTGAGGGGGGCTGGGGCCGCTTTGCGGCTTGTGGGAGCGGGTTTACCCGCGAAGAATGCAACGCGGTGTATGGCACCGGCTTTGCCGGTGTTCGCGGCTAAAGCCGCTCCCACAATGTGTCCGGCACCTAGAAGGTATGCCCAAGGTTCAGGTACACCGCCTGCTCATGCGCACTGTTGGCACCATAAGTGAAGTTCAAGGGCCCCAGCGGCGTCTCCAGTCCCAGGAAGATGCTCGCTGCATTGATGTACCCACTGTCGAACTCGTTGTCGTTGTTCCACGCCCGCCCTCGCTCCAGCGACCCGCCGATGTACAGCGGGAAGTCCAGCGGTACGTAGGCCCGTGGCGTCAGGCGGCGGTAGTAGACCATGCGCATCAGGCTCACGTTCTGCCCTGACACCGAGTCCTGGCGGAAGCCTGACAGCTCCCGCGCGCCACCCAGCACGAAGCTCGACGTCACCACCTCGGTATCATCCAGCGTGCGCCCGTAGCGCCCGCCCAGCACGAAGGTGTTCGGCCCGCTGCTGATGGCCTTGTCCAGGTTGAACATCCACTGCCGGTAATCCTGGTCGGAATCCAGCGACTGGTCATACTTGCGCAAGGTCAGGCCGATGTCCTCGCCGCTGTGCGGGAAGTACACGTTGTCCAGGGTGTCGAACGAGTACTTCAGCTCGTAGAAACCTTCGTTGAAACTGACCTTGGGCAGGTCCTGGTCGCCGATGCGCACCTCGGCCTCTCCCCAGGCCTTGCCCACGCCCAGGCGCACTTCACCGTTGGTACCGATCTGCCGCCCCACGTTAAGGCCAAAGCCGTAACGCTCCAGGCGGTACTCGGCCACCGGGTCGTTGTCCAGGGTGGCTTCGATGTTCTGCGAGCTGAAGTCCAGGTACGGTGCGATGAAGTAGCGCGAGCCCACGTCCAGCGGCTGGTAGAACTCGCTGTACAACTCCTGCTGGTCGCCGATCTGGCCACGGGTCAGCCATTCGGCGCCGAGGCTGTTGATGCCGTTTACCCGGTAGCTGGCGCCCAGATTGAAGGCGCTGTCGCCGCGCAGGTCGTCCGACAGGTTCAGGCCCAGGCGCAGGTAGTCGGTGCCACCGCGTCGGCCCCGAGCGTTGATCACCAAGGTGTTGTCGTCGCCCTTGTGTACCACGCGGTACTGCACCCGGTCGAAGTAGTCCAGGCCGTACAGCGTGCCCATGTCAGTCTGCAGGCGACCTAGCTCCAGCGGCGCACCGATCGGCTGGCGGATGTACGAGCGGATGACCTCGTCGCTGACCTTGGAGTCGTTCTCGATCCTGATCGCGGTGATCGTCGGCGTGCGTTGGCGCGGCGAGCGGGCCACGGCCAGGCTGCTGTCACCTTCGGGCTGGCGCAGGGCGACAAGGCGCGGGTCGAGCAGGCGGGTGGCGCGGTAGCCGGCCTCGATCATTTCCCTGGCGCGGCCAAAGTCGGTGACGCCAAAGGCGGTCAGCGGTGGCTGGATGAGAATGTCGTCACGGTGCAGGCTGGCCAGTTGTTCTTCCGAGTTGCGCCGGGTCATCAGGGTGATCGACTGGTTGAGCACGTCGACTACCGTGGCCAGCTGCTTGCGGTCACGCAGCGGCGTGCCGATGTCGACCACGATGGCCAGGTCCACACCCATTTCGCGGGCGACGTCGACCGGGATGTTGTCGACCATGCCGCCGTCCACCAGCAGCCGGCCGTCCAGCTCGACCGGGGCGAACACCGCCGGGATCGACATGCTGGCGCGGATCACCTGGGGCAGGTGGCCACGGCGAAACACCACCTTTTCGCCACTGGCAATGTCGGTGGCCACTGCGCGGAAGGGGATTGGCAGCTTGTCGAAGTCACGGGTGTCGGCGGTGTGCGCCAGCTTGCTTTCCAGCAGCAGTGCCAGGTTCTGGCCCTGGATCACCCCCAGCGGCAGGCCCAGGCTGCCGTCGTCGCGAAAGCTGAGCTTCTGTTTGACCAGAAAGTCGCGGTCATCCTGCTTGCGCCGGAACGGCACGTCCTTGCGCGGCGGGGCATCGGACAACGCCTGTTGCCAGTCGAGGGTGGTGGCAAGCTTTTCCAGCTCTTCGACGCTGTAGCCAGAGGCATACAGGCCGCCTATCACCGCCCCCATGCTGGTGCCTGCGATAGCGTCGATGCGTACCCCCTGTTCCTCCAGGGCCTTGAGCACACCGATATGGGCCAGGCCGCGGGCCGCGCCCCCCGACAGCACCAGTCCAACCTTGGGCCTGGCCGGTTCGGCGGCGAATGCTGTGAAGGAGGAGAGGGTGAGCAGGAAACAGAACAGCAAACGGCGCATCGTGAGTCTCAAACCGTGGGCTAAAGACCGCTAGTATAAGCGGCCCCTCATCTGGAGATGCCTCACCATGGCCGACAGCAAACCGGAAATTGTCATCACGTATTGCACCCAGTGCCAATGGCTGCTGAGGGCCGCCTGGCTGGCCCAGGAACTGCTCAGCACCTTTGCCGACGACCTCGGCCGAGTGGCCCTGGAGCCTGGCACCGGCGGTATCTTCCGCATTACCTGCAATGGCGTGCAGATCTGGGAGCGCAAAGCCGACGGTGGCTTCCCCGAAGCCAAGGTGCTGAAGCAGCGGGTGCGCGACCAGATCGACCCGCAGCGTGACCTGGGTCACAACGACCGCTGAGTCAGGCGCTTTCGGCCAGTGGCCGCTGCCTGGGCGGTTGTTCGGCGGCCAGGCGGCTGGAAAGCACGATGGCGAAGATGATCAGTGCACCGCCCAGCAGCATGCGCAGGGTGGGGGTTTCGGCGAACACCACCCAGGCCACGGCGATGCCGTAGACCGGTTCCATGCCGAACACCACGGCGGCGGTGCGCGCCTTGATCACCGACAGGCTGGCGACGAACAGGCTGTGCGCCACGCCGGTGCAGAAGATGCCGAGCAGGGCGATCCACAGCCAGTCCATGGTGGCTACGCCGGCCAGGTCCGGCACCGCGAACGGCAGCAGGCACAGGCCCACCACCAGGTTCTGCCACAGCGCCGCCTGCACTGCAGGCAGGCGGCCGGAGCCGGCGCGGTTGGTGAGTGACAGCAGGGAGAACAGCAGCCCCGACAGCAATGACCAGAGCAGGCCACCGGTGGCTTCACTCGCCAGGTCGAATGCCGGCGTGACCAGTACCAGGCCGATGCTGACCAGCAGTACCAGCAAAGCCTCATTGCGGCGGATGCGTTCGCGGAACAGCAGGCCCTCGAGGATCACGGTAAAGGCCGGGAAGCTGGCGAAGCCGAGGGTGGCGATGGCCACACCGGCAACCTTTACCGCGATGAAGAAGCTGACCCAGTGGCCGGCCAGCAGCACGCCACCGAGCAGCAGGCGGCGGGCGTCCTGGCCGCTCAGGCGTTGCCAGCCCGGGCCGGCCAGGCTGGCGAACAGGGCCAGGGCGAGCACGGCGAAGGCGGCGCGGCCGAAGACGATGATCACCGGGCTGGCGCTGGCGGCCAGTTTGCCGAAGACGCCGGTGAGGCCGAAGAACAGCGCGCCGATGTGCAGGGCGCCGAGGGCGGTGCGGTGGTTCATGGGTGGTCCTTGCTCAAGATCTCTACTGGCTGTGTCGGCCTCTTCGCGGGTAAACCCGCTCCCACAGCTACTGCACCGCTTTCGAAGCCTGCGCAGTACCTGTGGGAGCGGGTTTACCCGCGAAAGGGCCGGCACAGGCCAAGTGTATAGGCTCAGGAGAATGCATTCTGTCGCAAGGCTAGTGTGGTTTGTCGCCAGACTCTCGCCGCAAAGCCAACGGCGTACACCCGAACGCCCGCAACATCGCCGCCGAAAACGCACTCTGCGAGCTGTACCCCACCTGCGCCGCAATCTCTCCCATCGGTAGCAAGGTCTGCATCACCAGCCGTCGCGCCTTGAGCAAGCGCCGCTGGCGAATGTAGTCCATCGGCGTCATCCCGCATTCCGCAGTAAAGCGCGCATGCAGGCGGGCACTGGACAACCCGGCGATGCGCGCCAGGTCAGCCACTTGCAGCGGGTAGGCGGCATGCCGCTCGATATGTGCATCGAAGGCGGCATAGGGCAGGCGCTGGCTGGTTGTGACGCTGGCGGCCGCCGTGGGGTTGAGGCTGGCCAGCAGCAGCGCTGCCCCTTGTCGGGCAATCAGCGGGTCGTGCATGGGGCTGGTCGCCAGCCAGTCCACCAACTGTTGCTGGCGCTCATCCAGGCCCAGTGCGGCGGGGCGGTCGAGCAGGCGGCGGCTGGCATCTGCATGTTCGCCCAGTTGCTCGCGCAACCAATGGTCCCCTGGTACATCCAGCACCAGGCAATCGCTGCCGCCATCGCTGGCGCAGGTGTGATGGGCGCCCGCCGGTACCACGATCAACCCCTGTCGATCGATCCCTGCGCCATGCCCCTGCACCTCGAAGTCCAGGCGACCGCGCAGGCCGAACACCAGTTGTGGGTGTTCGTGGCTGTGGGCGATCAGGCTGTCGCGGTAATGGCGCAGCGAGAGGATCGGGCCGGCGGTCATGGGGAGAGGCGTCCTCGCAGGGCAGAGGCGCATTGTGCCTCATTCCCCGCGGTCCATCACTCGTAACGGTTTTGCCACCGATCTGTCATCCGCGCCTGCCAGTCTCCAGCAAACTGCGCCGGAGCCTGCCCATGACCCATGCCGAACTGTCACGTCCCTCGCGCAAGCAACGCGTGCGTACTCTGTGGATTTCCGATGTGCATCTGGGCACCCGCGACTGCCAGGCCGAACACCTGTCGCAGTTCCTCAAGGGCTACCAGGCCGACCGTATCTACCTGGTGGGCGATATCATCGATGGCTGGAAGCTGCGCGGTGGTATCTACTGGCCTCAAGCCCACACCAACGTGATTCGCCGCCTGCTGACCATGAGCAAGCGTGGCACCGAAGTGATCTACGTCACCGGCAACCATGACGAATTCCTGCGCCGTTACTCCAGGCTGATCCTCGGCAACATCCAGCTGGTGGACGAGGCCGAGCACCTGACCGCCGATGGCCGCCGCCTGCTGGTGATCCATGGCGACCAGTTCGACGTGATTACCCGCTACCACCGCTGGCTGGCGTTCCTCGGTGACCGTGCCTACGAGTTCACCCTGGTGCTCAACCGCTGGCTCAACCACTGGCGTGCCCGCTATGGATACGGCTATTGGTCGCTGTCGGCGTACCTGAAGCACAAGGTCAAAGGCGCGGTGAACTTCATCAGCGACTTCGAAGATGCCATTGCCCACGAGTGCACCCGCCGCGGTTTTCATGGGGTGGTGTGCGGGCATATCCACCATGCCGAGATTCGCCAGGTGGGGGAGGTGGAGTACCTCAATTGCGGGGATTGGGTGGAGTCGTGCACGGCGCTGATCGAGCATTGGGATGGCACGATCGAGCTTTATCGGCTGGCGGAAGCACAGGCGCGAGAGGTGAAGGCAGCAGCGGCGTTGCGCGAACCGGCGTAGGGCTTGATAGCCCAGGGGCTGCAAAGCAGCCCCAAAAGATCTACAGGCTGATCTTGCCCAGAAGGATATCCCTGAACATCACGAAATCCCCGATCAGGCTGTACAGCGGATGGGTAAAGGTCGCAGGTCGGTTCCTTTCGAAAAAGAAATGCCCGACCCAGGCAAAGCCGTAGCCGAATACCGGCAAGGCCAGCAGCAGCAACCATTTGCCACTGCCGATGGTGTAGGCCAGCAGGGCAATCACCAGGCTGGTGCCGACGAAGTGCAGGCGGCGGCAGGTGGGGTTGCTGTGTTCCCCCAGGTAGTAAGGATAGAACTCGGCAAAACTGCGAAACTGCGCTGTGCGGTTCATGGCTGTGCTCCGGGATTAACACTTCTGGACAAGATGCACGGCGTGGAGCCTGATTCGAGTCTAGAGTGACTGGCGAAGCCTATCAGTGACAATAGGCGCCAATTGAATATCCTTGGGGTTCACCGCAGGAGCGGTCAGCATAAGAAGCCTGTCATGAGCGAAAGAACCACGTCAGCCAGCTGGGCATCAGGGATCGTGAAGGCACTCGAACTGGAAGGGCTGGACTGCCGGGCCATGTTCAAGCAGCTGGGGCTGGATTTCGCTGCCCTCGACGACCCCGACGCGCGCTTCCCCCAGGACTCCATGACCCGGCTGTGGCAACTGGCGGTAGAGCTGTCGGGCAACGAGGCCATAGGCCTGAACATGGCGCGGGTGGTGCGCCCGGCATCGTTCCATGTGGTGGGTTATGCGTTGATGTCCAGCCGCACCCTGGCCGAAGGCTTCGAGCGCCTGGTGCGTTACCAGCGCATCATTGCCGAAAGCTCCGACCTCAGCTTCGTCCTCGGCCCCGAGGGCTATTCGCTGATCCTGACCGTACACGGCGACCACCTGCCACCGACCCGGCACAGCGCCGAAGCATCGCTGGCCTGTGCGCTGGCGCTGTGCAGCTGGCTCAGCGGTCGGCCGGTGCAACCGCGCCGGGTGCTGGTACAGGGGCCGCAGCCAAAGAATATCGAACCCTACAAGGTGGCGTTCCATTCGCCGCTGGTGTTCGGTGCGCCGCACGATGCGTTGGTGTTCGAGCGCGCCGACATGGAGGCACCGCTGCCCACCGCCAATGAAGCCATGGCGATACTGCATGACCGTTTTGCCGGCGAATACCTGGCGCGTTTCTCGGAAAGCCGGGTCACCCACCGGGTGCGCCAGGTATTGTGCCGCATCCTGCCGCAGGGCGAGCCCAAGCGCGAAACCCTGGCCCAGGCCCTGCACCTGTCGCAGCGCACCTTGCAGCGGCGGCTGCAGGAGGAGGGCACCAGCTTCCAGACCTTGCTTGACGACACCCGCCGCGAACTGGCCGAACAGTACCTGGCGCAGCCGGGCATGACCCTGCTGGAAACCGCCTACCTGCTGGGTTTTGCCGACCCCAGCAATTTCTACCGTGCGTTTCGCCGCTGGTTCCATGTCACGCCCAGCGAGTACCGCGCCCGCCTGGGCGCCGAGCCCGAGGTGGTCAGTGGCGCCAGAACGCCGGCATGCACAACACTAGCACGGTGATGATTTCCAATCGGCCGAGCAACATGCCGCTGGCGAGAATCCACTTGGCAGCATCCGGCAGCGTGGCGTAGTTGCCCGATGGGCCGATCACTTCACCCAGGCCCGGCCCCACACCCGAAACCGTACCCGCAGCGCCGGTCAGGGCGGTCATCCAGTCCACACCAAGCAAAGACAGCAGCAGCGCCATGACGCAGATGGTGATGGCGAAGAAGAACGAGAAGGTCAGGATCGAGCGCACGATTTCTTCGTCGAGGCGGTGGCCGTTGTACTTCTGCTTGATCACCGCGCGTGGGTGGATCAGCTGATTGAGGCTGGCCTTGAGCAGGATGTAGGCGACCTGGAAGCGGAAGATCTTGATACCACCAGCCGTCGAGCCGGAGCAGCCGCCGACGAAGCCCAGGTAAAAGAACAGCATCAGCGAGAAGTTGCCCCACAGGCTGTAGTCACCCAGGGCGAAGCCGGTGGTGGTGACCACCGAGGTCACGTTCAGCGCCACGTGGCGCAGGGCGTCGAGCCAGTGCAGGTTGGTGGTGGCCCAGTACCAGGTGCCGAGCACCAGCCAGGTAACCACCAGCATGCCCAGCAAACCCTGCACCTGCTGGTCGCGGATCAGTGCCTTGCGGTTGCCGCGCAGGGTCGCCACGTAAAGGGTGAAGGGCAGGCTGCCGAGGATCATTACCACCACCGCGACCCAGTGCACGGCCGGGATATCCCACTTGGCAAGCGACTGGTCGGAGGTGGAAAACCCGCCAGTGGAAATCGCCGACATGGCGTGGTTGATCGCATCGAACGGGCTCATGCCGGCCCACCAGAAGCCCAGCGCGCCCAGGATCGAGAAGCCGACGTATACCCCCACGATCGACTTGGCGACCATGTGCGAGCGCGGCATTACCTTCTCCGAACGGTCGGACGATTCGGTCTGGAACAGGCGCATGCCACCGATGCGCAGCAGCGGCAGGATCGCTACCGCCATGCCGATGAAGCCGATGCCGCCGAGCCAGTGCAGCATCGACCGCCACATCAGGATGCCCGGTGACATGTTGTCCAGCCCGCTGAGCACCGTGGCGCCGGTGGCGGTGATGCCCGACATGCTTTCGAAGAAGGCGTCGGTGTAGCTGATGTGCTGGGTCAGCAGGAAAGGCAGGGCGGCGAACACGCACACCACCAGCCAGCTGCTGACGGTCAGCAGGTACATGTCGCGCGGGCGCAGGTGCACATGCTCGGGGCGACCCTGAAGCACCAGGGCCAGGCCGGCAATGAAGGTGATCAGGCTCGACCAGAGGAACGACGGCATGTCACGGGTGCGTTCGAAGATCACCAGGGTCGCCATGGGCACGGCCATGCTGACGGCGAGGGTAATCAGGAAGATGCCGATGATGAAACCAATGATCCTTAAGGTCGGCAACGCCATGTGATCTGCTCTGACTCTAAACGGAAGGGCGCCATTCTACCTATGGGTCTGGTGATGTAAACGCTAGAATGGCCGCACATTTACCTGCCAGGAGGGTAGCCGATGGAGGCTCTCGACGCATTGCTCAACCGTGTTTCCGTGCCACGCCTGACCGACCCGGCGCCCAATGCCGCCCAGCGCGAGGCGCTGTTCCAGGCCGCCCTGCGCGCCCCGGACCACGGCCAGCTGCGGCCGTGGCGCTTTCTCACCATCGAAGGCCAGGGCCGCGAGAAGCTGGGTGAGCTGTTCGCCGAAGCGCTGCAGCACAAGGGGGATGCCACCCAGGCAGCCCTGGACAAGGCCCGCGCCATGCCCCTGCGGGCGCCGTTGCTGATCGTGGTGATTGCCAAGCTGCAGGACCACTTCAAGGTGCCCAAGTCCGAACAGCGGCTGGCGGCGGGCTGTGCCGCGCACGGCATCCTGATTGCGGCGCATGCGCAAGGTATCGGTGCGGTATGGCGCACCGGGGACATGGCTTTCGATGCCCATGTGCACAAGGGCCTGGGGCTGGCCGCGAACGAGGAGCTGATCGGTTACCTGTATGTGGGTACGCCGCTGACCGAGCCGCGCACCGCGCCGATTCTGGAAACTGCTGATTTCGTCAGTGCCTGGGGCGAGTAACGCAGCCTTGAGCTGATTGCAGTATCAAGGCATCCGGCCCTTTCGCGGGTAAACCCGCTCCCACAGGTGTGGCGCAAGTTTCAGGCCTTGCACGGTTACCTGTGGGAGCGGGTTTACCCGCGAAGAGGCCGGATGCATTTACATCAAATCAACTGCCTGTCGCTTCAGTCACAGGCAACTCCAGCCGCGCCACGAAGCCCCCCTGTGGATGGTTCTCCAGTACCAGGCTGCCACCATGGCGCTCCGCCGCCTTGCGTGCAATCGCCAACCCCAGCCCATGCCCCGGCGCTTCCTGCCCCGGCGCACGGAAGAACGGTTCCCCCAACTGTGCAAGGTGCTCCGACGCCGCCCCCGGCCCATGGTCACGCACGCTGATCAGGATACGGTCCTGCTCGCGCACGGCGCTGACTTCGATCGGCTGGCCCTGCGGGTTGAAGCGCAGGGCGTTGCGCAGCAGGTTGTCCACGGCACGCTCGATCAGCGTTGGCCAACCTTGCAAGGTCAACCCCGGCTGAGCCTCCAGGCGCACATCCTGCTCCGGTGCGCTGAGCTGGGCATCCTTGCGCACGCTGCCGAGCAGGGCGTTAAGGTCCACCGGCTCGGCATGGGCCTGTTCGGCATCGACCCGTGCCAGGGCGAGAATTTCGCTGATCAGGTCTTCCAGGCGGTCGCATTCGCGGGTCAGGCGTGGCCACAGCGCTTCACGTTGCTCAGGCTCGGCGCGCTCGGCCAAGGCCAGGGCGATACGCAGCCTGGCCAGCGGTGAACGCAATTCATGGGACACATCGCGCAGCAACTGGCGCTGGCTGCCGATGGTGCTTTGCAGGCGCGCGCCCATCTTGTTGAAGTCCTTGGCCAGTACGCCGAATTCGTCACGTCGCGCCGCCAGCTGCGCCAGGCTGTTCTGCTGGTAAGTGGTCTGGCCCAGGTCGTGCACGGCGCTGCGCAGACGGCTGAGCGGGCGGGTAATGGACAGGGTCACCAGCAGGCTGAACAGGGTCAGCACCACCAGGGCAATGCCCAGCGCACTGAGCGGCCACAGCAGGCTTTCGCGGTGCCAGGCATCCAGCGCCGGGTGGGGGATGCGGTAGATCAGCAGGTACGTCTGGCCGGTGTCGGGGCTGGTGTATTCCTCGGTCAACCGGCGCCACGGCAGGCGCCGCTGGTCATTGTGCTGGCGTGCCTCGAAGGCCGCCGCACGGCGCGGGAAGGTGCCGGGCACCACGGCTTCGCCACTGTCGTCGAGCACCTGCACGTCGATCTTGTAGCGGTCCTTGCGCCGTTCCAAAAAATGCTGTGCCGAAGCCAGGCCTTCCTGTTCGTAATGCTTGGCCCACTTGCTGGCCAGGGTATTCAGGCCCGGGTGGCGGCTGAGGATCCAGGCGTCCTGGTTGAGCATGTGGCCCAGCAGGATTGACAGGCCCGCAACCAGGGTGATGGCCAGCCAGAAACTGGCCAGGATGCGCCAGAACAGTGAACGCAAGTGCACCTCCTGCTAACAAGAAAAGCCCGGCTCGCACTGAGGCGGGCCGGGCATCGGGCGGACAGCTTACTGGGCCTTGTTGCCTTTTTCAGCTTTCCAGGCCTGGAACTCCTGCCACTCGGCTTTCTGTGCGGCGCGTTCCTTCTGCAGTTCGTCGAACTTCTTCTGCTGCTCGGGCTTGAGCAGGGCGCGGACCGCGCTGTCGGTCTTGTCGCGGTTGGCCTGCAGTTCGTCCTTCATCGCCTTCTGGTCGGCGGCCGGCAGTTTGGACAGGTAGCGCTCGGTAATGTCGCGGCGCTGTTTCATCTGCTCGCCCATCAGCTTGCCGATCTGCTGGCGCTGGTCACGGCTCAGGTCCAGCTGGTGGAAAGGCGCATCACCGCGATGATGTGGGCCATCGTGGCGCATGCCGCCTTCAGGCATGGCCATGGCCACGGTCGGCAGGGCGGCGGCGAACATCAGGGCGATAAGGGTCTTGCGCATGGTGTCTCTCCTTTCATGGGCCGGTGGTTACCGGATGAGCACAGTCTAGGGAGATCACCGTCAAGCGCGGTCAGCGGATGGTAAAGGCTCGGTAAAGATGTTCAGAGGCAGTAGTAATAGCCACGGCTGCGCAGGGCGACGATGCGTGGCCGGCCATCGGCGTGGGGGCCGATCTTCTTGCGCAGGTTGCTGACGTGCATGTCCAGGCTGCGGTCGTACAGGGTCAGCTTGCGGCCCAGGCTGATCTGCGCCAGTTCCTGCTTGTCCAGCGGCTCGCCGGGTTGGCGCAGCAGCGCTTCGAGAATGCGGCTTTCGGACAGGGTCAGGGTCATTTCACGGCCATCGATGCTGGCCACGCCACGGGCAGGGCTATAGACCAGGTCGCCCAGCTCCACCTGGCTGGTGGTGGCGGTGGGGTGGCTGCGGCGCAGCACGGCACGCAGGCGAGCGGTGAGTTCACGCGGGTCGCAAGGTTTGGCCAGGTAGTCGTCGGCGCCCAGTTCCAAGCCAAGGATACGGTCCAGCGGCTCGCCGCGGGCCGAGAGCATCAGTACCGGCAGTTCGGCATGCTCGCTGCGTAACTGCTTGAGCAGTTCCAGGCCACTGCCGTCGGGCAGCATCACGTCCAGCACCACGGCCGCCGGGGCATGTGTGGCCAAGGCCTGGCGTGCGCTCTGGCCATCGTGGCAGGCGCGCACGGTAAACCCTTCCTGGGTCAGCCAGCTGCCGAGCAGCTCGCACAGCTCCTGGTCATCATCTATCAGTAACAGCTCGCTCATGACTCACTCAATTCAACCATTGACGGCGACTATTCGGCCCGCCAGTGGCAAAGATACCGCAGACTGATGGCAACAGTATAACTGCCGGTACCGCGTGGCCTTCTTCGCGGGTAAACCCGCTCCCACAGGGACGGCGCAGGCTTCAAGCTTGCACTGCGCCTGTAGGAGCGGGTTTACCCGCGAAGAAGCCCATGCGGTCTCAGATCAAGGCAGCACTTGCTTGAACGGCTTGACCGCCACCTTTTCGTACACGCCCGCGGCAATGTAAGGGTCGGCATCGGCCCAGGCTTGCGCCGCGGCGAGGGAGTCGAACTCGGCAACGATCAGGCTACCGCTGAAACCCGCTTCGCCCGGGTCGTTGCTGTCGATGGCCGGGTGCGGGCCGGCCAGTACCACGCGGCCCTCGGCCTTCAGTTGCTGCAGGCGTTCGATGTGCGCCGGGCGGGCAGCCAGGCGCTTTTCCAGGGAGTTTGCGACGTCGCTGGCGATGATGGCGTAGAGCATGTCAATCCTTGGGTTTGGAGGTAGAAGGGTCGTCGTGCAGGTGGCGCGACAGGTACACGCCCTGCGCTACCAGGAACATCACGGTCATGCCCAGGCTGCCGAACACCTTGAAGTCGACCCAGAAGTCCTGGAAGGTGAAGGCGACGAACAGGTTGGCCGCGCCACAGAACAGGAAGAAGCCGATCCAGGCCAGGTTCAGGCGGGTCCAGATGGCATCGGGCAGGCTCAGGGCGTGGCCCATGATGCGCTTGATCAGCACCCGGTCGCCGATGAAGTGGCTACCGGCGAAGCCCAGGGCGAACAGCCAGTTCACCACCGGTGCCTTCCACTTGAGGAAGGTTTCGCTGTGGAAGGTCAGGGTCAGGCCGCCGAACACCAGGCAGGCCACCAGGGTGAGC
The DNA here is from genome assembly GCF_030263955.1 of Pseudomonas sp. M2(2023). Lineage (NCBI taxonomy): Bacteria > Pseudomonadati > Pseudomonadota > Gammaproteobacteria > Pseudomonadales > Pseudomonadaceae > Pseudomonas > Pseudomonas sp. M2(2023). Next base: position 4,081,875 of record NZ_CP127114.1, on the reverse strand, counting down.
CACTGGCCCTTTTCCAGCTTGCGCTGGCGCAGGAACAGCGCGCCGTAGACCACCAGCGAGCTGATGATCAGCATGGCCGTGGCACTGTAGATGCCGCCGAATTCGAAGCTGTGGCCGGCGACTTCCATGGGGCGCGGGTCGAGCTTGTAGACGATGAAGAACAGCAGCAGCGGGATGAAATCGATGAATTGTTTCACAATGGCAGCCAGAATCGGGATGTGACGGCATAATAACAAACATCGATTCCAGCGAAAGCGCTCCTCCATGAATGTTGATCTGCACTGTCACAGCACGGCCTCCGACGGCGCCCTGTCGCCCTCGATACTGGTCGCCCGGGCCCATGAGCATGGGGTGCAAACGCTGGCACTGACCGACCATGACACCATCGAAGGCCTGCCCGAGGCGCGCCAGGCGTGCCGCGACAAGGGCATGCACTGGGTCAGCGGGGTGGAGCTGTCGTGCACCTGGGGTGGCGCGACCATCCATGTGCTGGGCTATGACTTCCCGCTCGACGCACCGCCCCTGCTGGCGGCGATCGAAGCGCTGCACCGTGGCCGCTGGCTGCGCGCCGAAGAAATCGACAAACGGCTGGCGGCCAAGGGCATGCCCGGTACCCTCGACGGCGCTCGCGCCGTGCAGCACGAACTGGGCGATAGCGGCAACGCCCCGGCGCGCCCGCATTTTGCCGAGTACCTGGTGCGTGCCGGGCACGTCAAGGATCGCGGCGAGGCGTTTCGCAAATGGCTTGGCGCCGGCAAGCTGGGGGACGTCAAGCAGCACTGGCCGACCCTCGATGAAACCGTCGCCACTTTGCGCCAGTCCAATGCATGGGTGAGCCTGGCGCATCCCATGCACTACGATCTGACCCGCAGCAAGCGCAGAAGGCTGATTGCCGACTATATTCAGGCAGGCGGGCAGGCGCTTGAAGTGGTCAACGGGATGATGCCTGCCGAGCAGGTGGGCACCATGTCCATCCTTACCCGTGAGTTCGGCCTGCTGGCAAGCGCTGGCAGTGACTTCCACGGCCCCGGCACCTGGGGCGAGATCGGTGCCTACCGGCCTTTGCCCGAGGACCTGCCACCTCTGTGGCGCCGATTCAGCCATGAACAGCCTTTGGCGGTATGAACAGGACGACTACGTGAGCCAATTTTTCCAGATTCATCCGGAGAACCCGCAGCAGCGCCTGATCAAGCAGGCTGTCGAGATTATCCGCAAGGGCGGTGTGGTGGTGTACCCGACGGATTCGGCCTATGCACTGGGTTGCCAGATGGGTGACAAGGCGGCCATCGAACGGGTGCGGCGCCTGCGCGGGCTGGACAAGACGCACAACTTCACCCTGATGTGCTGCGACATGTCGCAGCTGGGGTTGTACGCCAAGGTCGACACCGGCACCTTCCGGCTGCTCAAGGCACATGTGCCGGGGCCTTACACGTTCATCCTCAACGGCACGCGCGAAGTGCCGCGCCTGCTGTTGCACGATAAACGGCGCACCATCGGGCTACGGGTGCCGGCCCATGCCATTACCCTGGCCCTGCTGGCCGAACTGGGCGAGCCGTTGATGAGTGTGAGCCTGATCCTGCCAGGCGACACCGAGCCGATGACCGACCCTTACGAGATCCGCGAGCGCCTGGAGCACCATGTCGACCTAGTGATCGACGGCGGTTTCGGTGACCTCAAGGCATCGACCATCATCGACCTGTCCGGCGATGAACCGGAACTGGTCCGTGAAGGCTGCGGCGACCCCACGCCGTTCCTGGTCAACGCGTGAGCCAGGTGGAAACGCCCGAGGCACCGGCCGAACAGGCCGAAACGCCTCGGCAGCTGCAGCTGGCCCTGGTTTATGGGGAAGCACTGACCGAGCTGCCACTGGACCTGTATATCCCGCCGGACGCCCTGGAAATCATCCTCGAAGCCTTCGAAGGCCCGCTGGACCTGTTGCTGTACCTGATCCGCAAGCAGAACATCGACATCCTCGACATCCCGGTGGCGGAAATCACCCGCCAGTACATGGGCTACGTGGAGCTGATGAAGAGCGTGCGCCTGGAACTGGCCGCCGAATACCTGGTGATGGCTGCCATGCTCGCCGAGATCAAGTCGCGCATGTTGCTGCCGCGCTCGGCCGAGGTCGAGGAGGAGGAGGGTGACCCGCGCGCCGAACTGATTCGCCGGCTGCAGGAGTACGAGCGCTTCAAGGCTGCCGCCGAAGGTATCGATGAATTGCCACGGGTCGGCCGCGAGGTGGTGGTGCCGCGCCTGGAGGCGCCACAGGCCAAGGTGCGCAAGGTATTGCCCCAGGTCAGCCTGGAAGAGCTGCTGGTGTCGATGGCCGAGGTGATGCGCCGCAACGACCTGTTCGAAAGCCATCAGATCACCCGCGAGACCTTGTCCACCCGCGAGCGCATGAGCCAGGTGCTGGAACGCCTGAAGGGCGGCGGTTTCGTGCCGTTCGTCGAGCTGTTCGCCGCCGAGGAGGGCAAGCTGGGCGTGGTGGTGACCTTCATGGCGATTCTCGAGCTGGTGAAGGAATCGCTGATCGAACTGGTGCAGAATGAACCCTTCGCCGCCATCCACGTGCGGCTTCGCCCGGCGCTTGTTGAAGACCCTGATGAACCTGAATGAACCCCGCGACCTGGCGTCGCTGATCGAAGCTTTCCTGCTGGCTTCGGGCAAGCCGCAATCCCTGGAGCGTCTGTACGAACTGTTCGAGGAAGCCGAGCGACCGGAGCCCAAGGTCTTCAGGCAGGCGCTGGAGCTGCTGGGCAAGTCGTGCAACGGCCGCGCCTTCGAGCTCAAGGAGGTGGCCAGCGGTTACCGCCTGCAGATTCGCGAGGACTTTGCGCCGTGGGTCGGGCGCCTGTGGGAAGAGCGCCCGCAGCGCTACTCGCGCGCGCTGCTGGAAACCCTGGCCCTGATCGCCTACCGCCAGCCCATCACCCGTGGCGAAATCGAGGATGTGCGGGGCGTGGCGGTGAACAGCAACATCATCAAGACCCTGATGGAGCGCGAGTGGATCCGCGTGGTCGGCTACCGCGAAGTGCCCGGGCGGCCGGCGATGTTCGCCACCACCAAGGGGTTTCTCGACCATTTCAACCTCAAGAGCCTGGACGAACTGCCAGCCTTGGCCGAGCTGCGGGAGATGGAGCCGGAGCCGCTGCTCGACCCGGATGATGCGCCAGTGCCGGCGCACCTGCAGGCATTGGCGGATGCCAGCCTTGGGGAAGAGGAAGAGGTTGCCGAGCCGAAGGAGGAGACCAGCTTCCGTAGCCTGCTGGTGGAGCTGGATGCGATGGAAGAGGGGCTGAAGACCGATTTCGATGATTTGCGCGAGGAAGAGCCTGAGGCTGCTGTTGAAGAAGAGGGCAAGGTGCAGCCTTGAATCTTCTGTTGTCTGTACTGGCCCTTTCGCGGGTAAACCCGCTCCCACAGGGATATCACAGGCCCTGAGAGTGATGCGGTACCTGTGGGAGCGGGTTTACCCGCGAAGAGGCCGGTACTGCCAATACATAACCATTAGGCAGAAACCCCTCGCAAAGCCCACAAAACCCTCTACCCTCCAGTGCGTTCCCCCGCCGAACCGCGTATGATGCGCGGCCTTTTGGCGCGTTCGTCGCCAGAACCCTTATTTCATTCCTACACCGGGAGGTGCCCAGATGAGTGAGCAAGACCTGCAAGATACCGAGATCACCCCTCCATCCGGCGAAAAGCTGCAGAAAGTGCTGGCGCGCATTGGCGTTGGCTCGCGCCGTGACGTCGAGGCCTGGATCAGCCAGGGCCGCATCAAGGTCAACGGCGTCGAGGCCACCCTCGGCCAGCGCGTCGACCTGCACGACGCCATTGCCGTGGATGGCAAACTGATCAAGCGCGAAGAGGCCGCCGAGGCCACCCGCCGGGTGATCATGTACAACAAGCCCGATGGCGAGATCTGCACCCGTGACGACCCGGAAGGCCGCCCGACCGTGTTCGACCGCCTGCCACGGCCGAAAGAAGGCCGCTGGATCAACATCGGCCGCCTCGACATCAACACCACCGGCCTGCTGCTGTTCACCACCGACGGTGAACTGGCCAACCGCCTGATGCACCCGTCCTACGAGATGGACCGTGAGTACGCGGTACGTGTGCGTGGTGAGGTCGACGACGAGATGATCGAGCGCCTGAAGGCCGGCGTGATGCTGGAAGATGGCCCTGCCAAGTTCACCGACATCCAGAAGGCACCCGGTGGCGAAGGCTTCAACCACTGGTACCACTGCGTGGTGATGGAAGGCCGTAACCGTGAAGTGCGTCGCCTGTGGGAGTCCCAGGGCATGGTGGTCAGCCGCCTGAAGCGCGTGCGTTTCGGCCCGGTGTTCCTCAACTCCGACCTGCCGATGGGCCGCTGGCGTGAAATGACCCAGGGCGAAATCGACATCCTCGCCGCAGAGGTAGGCCTGCAGCCGGTGGCGCTGCCAGCCATGAAGCTCAAGGCCAAGGACAAGATGGAGCGCCTGCAGCGCAAATCGACCCGCCCGCTGGGCCGTGGCGAGCGCGTGCGCAGCCTGCGCCCGGCCCACGAAGGTGCTGCTGCCGGCGAACGCCCGGCGCGCCAGGCGCGTGAAGAGGCCCCGCGCAAGACCGGCCGTGGCAGCACCGTGGCCGAACGCCCGAGCGAGATGCGCAAGCGTCCGGCCAAGCCTGAAGGTGACAAGCCGGCAGGGCGTGGCCGCGGCAAACCGCGTGGCTGATTGGCCTTTGCGTTGAAACAGAACCAGCCTTCGGGCTGGTTTTTTATGGCTGTGAGAATTTGGGGCTGCTGCGCAGCCCATCGCGACACAAGGCCGCTCCCACAGAAAACGCGTCACCTGTGGGAGCGGCCTTGTGTCGCGAAAGGGCCGCAAAGCGGCCCCAAGATATTGAACAAAAAGAATTTTTCGGACGACTGGCAAGTTCCTGAACCACCTTGTAAAGAAAATTGTACGAATGTGGTCGGTTTCAGCCCGGATTTCAGATTAGGTCGAATCGTGTAAACAAACCTTGCCGCCGGCTCACCGTCAAAACAGCCGACAAAGCCCCGCCCACCCTTGCCCAAAGCCCCGCCCCACGGTGTTATAGCCGCCATTGCCGTGTGCAAAAGCCTGTCCACAGAGCCGGGCTGACAAAACAACAAATGGAGGCGCCATGTACGCCGATCACTTCGCCTTTCAAGGCCCACACCACAGGATCGCTGCGTTTTTTCCCGAGGAAAGGATGCAACGCGTTGACGCCTGCGCGTTTGCAGGGGTATACAGTGCGCCGCGTTTTACCTGTGACTCCTTTGCGTACCGCGCACTCTTGATCACGCCTGGTTGACCCGCTCCGGCGGCACCTGAGGTCAGGAAACCCAAGGTAACCACCTTGCCCATTCCGCTGCGCCACGAGCGCGGTGGGTCCGATTCCGTCACAGATAAAAACAATGCAGGTGACTTCGTTCATGAGTGGACAAAACATGCATTCAGGCGAGCTCAAGCGGGGCCTGAAGAACCGCCATATCCAGTTGATCGCCCTCGGTGGTGCGATTGGTACCGGCCTGTTCCTCGGCTCGGCAGGCGTGATGAAATCCGCTGGCCCGTCGATGATCCTTGGCTACGCCATCTGCGGCTTCATCGCCTTCATGATCATGCGCCAGCTCGGCGAAATGATCGTCGAAGAGCCGGTGGCCGGCTCGTTCAGCCATTTCGCCCACACCTACTGGGGTGGTTTCGCCGGCTTCCTGTCGGGCTGGAACTGCTGGGTGCTGTACATCCTGGTGGGCATGTCGGAGCTTTCGGCGGTCGGCAAGTATGTCCACTACTGGTGGCCGGAGATCCCCACCTGGGTTACGGCGGCAGCGTTCTTCGTGCTGATCAACGCCATCAACCTGATGAACGTGAAGTTCTTCGGTGAGGCCGAATTCTGGTTTGCCATCATCAAGGTGGTGGCCATCGTCAGCATGATCGGCCTGGGTGCCTACCTGCTGACCAGCGGCAGCGGCGGCCCCGAGGCAACCGTGGCCAACCTGTGGTCGCACGGTGGCTTCTTCCCGAACGGTGTCAGCGGGCTGGTGATGGCCCTGGCGTTCATCATGTTCTCCTTCGGTGGCCTGGAAATGCTTGGCTTCACCGCTGCCGAGGCCGACAAGCCGAAGACCGTGATCCCCAAGGCAATCAACCAGGTCATCTACCGTATCCTGATCTTCTATGTTGGTGCCCTGGTGGTGCTGCTGTCGCTGACCCCATGGGACAACCTGGTAGCCAGTATCGATGCCTCCGGTGGCAGCTATGGCAGCAGCCCGTTCGTGCAGGTGTTCTCGCTGCTGGGCAGTGACGTGGCCGCGCACCTGCTGAACTTCGTGGTCCTGACTGCAGCGCTGTCGGTGTACAACAGTGGCACCTACTGCAACGCCCGCATGCTGCTGGGCATGGCCGAACAAGGTGACGCTCCGGCGTCGCTGGCCAAGGTCGACAGCCGCGGTGTGCCGGTGCGCTCGATCCTGGCGTCGGCAGGCGTGACGCTGATCGCGGTGCTGCTCAACTACCTGATGCCGCAAAACGCCCTGGAACTGCTGATGTCGCTGGTGGTGGCTACCCTGGTGATCAACTGGGCGATGATCAGTTACTCGCACCTGAAGTTCCGCCAGCACCTGGACCGCACTGGCCAGAAGCCGCTGTTCAAGGCGCTGTGGTACCCCTATGGCAACTACATCTGCCTGGCGTTCGTGGTGCTGATCCTGGGCATCATGGCGATGATCCCGGGTATCCAGGTTTCCGTGTATGCGATCCCGGTGTGGCTGTTTGCCATGTTCGTGGTCTACATGGTCAAGCCGCGTCGCAAGGCGCAGGCCCTTGGGGCTGCTGGTAGCGTGGCCAAGTAAGGCGCTGCGGCGATAGAAAAACCCGAAGCCGGGTGACTGGCTTCGGGTTTTTTGTTGCCTGTACCGGCCCCTTCGCGGGTAAACCCGCTTGTATGGTTAGACTTGAAGGGGTGGTGGGACTAAATGCCCGATTCTGACTGTTCACAGCAGTACAGACCGTGGGAGACATCGCCCCACCCCTTCCACCAAAGCGCCGATAAAGAATGCATCGTTTGCAAGCGACGATAGAAGCAAGCCAGCGCCTCTTGGTGAAACCCCTTCAAGCCGAAAAACCATAACGTGAGGAGCCGCCCATGGCAATGCAGGTAGGTAAGTTGATCGTGGGTGCGGATGTCGCGAAGGCTGAGCTGGTTATCCACCACGATGATCGCGACGAGATCATCAGGCTGAAAAACTCCAAACTCGAGATCAGAAGGTGGCTCAAGCAACAAACCCTCAACACCGCTATCGCTGTTGAGGCGACCAATGTCTACCACTTGGACCTGGTTGAATTGGCCCACAGCCTAGGCTTCGAGGTCTATGTCATCGATGGTTTTCAATTGAGCAACTACCGGAAAAGTGTTGGGGGACGGGTTAAAACCGACCCCTCCGATGCTCGGTTGTTGTCCCGTTTTTTAAAAAATGAAGGCGAGGACCTTCGCCCTTGGAGCCCGCCTCCCGCTGTCTACGGCAAGCTTCAGAGCCTCTTGCGACGCAGAGCCGCCTTGGTGACTGCTCGTACTGCAATGACTCAGAGCTGGGCTAACGAAAGCCTTTTGAAAGCCGCCTTCGAAACTTTTGTGAAGTCGATAGATCGGCTGGATCAGTTGATTCAAAAGAAGATTAAAGAAGTACTGCGAGACGCTGGGCTACAGGAACAAGTCGCTCGCTGCCAGGCAGTAGAGGGCATTGGTTTTCTCACCGCCGCAGCATTGGTGATGGCTTTTACAAGGGGCGAGTTCAAAAGCAGTGACTCGTACATTGCATTCCTAGGAATGGATTTACGAGTCAGTGATTCCGGGCAGAAGAATGGGCGACGTCGCCTCACCAAGCGAGGTTGTTCAGAAATTCGTCGCTTATTGCACAACGCTGCGATGGCGGCCAGCAGATCGGCAGCCTGGAAAGGGCTTTACGAACAGCATCGGAGCAGTGGTAAAGCAACAACCCAAGCTTTGGTAATCCTGGCAAGAAAGCTCGCGCGGGTGGCATTCGCCCTGATGAAAAATCAGGACGAATACGTCACTAAAGGCGCGAAACTGGCTTGCTGAAAACCATAGAATCTCCCACAGGGACATCACCTGATCTGAAAGCAGCGCTATACCTGTGGGAGCGGGTTTACCCGCGAAGAGGCCGGCACAGGCAAAAATCAGATCTGCTCCAGCAACCAACTGCGAAACGCCCGCAGCGACGGCAATGCCTCATTGCGCGGCGGGTAGATCAGGTAATAACTGCGCTGGCTGGCAAATGCCACCCCTGGGCTGTAGAGCTCACCCTTGGCCAGTTCTTCCTCCACCAGTATGCGCGGCACCAGCCCGATGCCGATCCCGGCCCGTACCGCCTGGATCAGGTGCGAGGTCAGCTCGAAGCTCGGCCCCAGGCGCATCGCCCGGTGCGCCAGGCCATGGTGCGAGAACCACTCGCCCCAGGCATGCGGGTTGTTGGCCACATTCAGCAGCACCTCTTCACTGATGCGTGCAGGGCTCCAGCCTTGGCTGTCCGCACCAGCCTCAGGCGGCAATATCACCACCAGTTCCTCGGCATGCAGGCGATGGCAGATCAACCCCGGCAGGTCGTGGCTGGCCACGCCGATGGCGGCATCGATCTCGCTGGTGTCGAAGTTGATGGCTTCGATGCGTGAATGTATGTGCACCAGCATGCCCGGGTGTGCGCTGTAGAAGGCATGCAACCGCGGCAGCAGCCATTTCGAACCGAAGGTGGGCAGGGTGGCCAGGCGCAAGGTGCCTACCCCCGACTGGTAGGCCAACGCCTGCAAGGTGGCGCTGCGGATGCGCCCCAGTGCCTCGCTGAGCTCGCGCTGGTACAGGCGGCCGACATCGGTCAGCTGCACCTGGCGCCCCTCGCGGCGGAACAGGGTCAGGCCCAGTTGCTGCTCCAGCGCCTGCACCTGGCGGCTGACCGCGCTCTGGGTGAGCGACAGCTCGGCGGCGGCTCGGGTGTAGCTTTCATGCCGGGCGGCAGCCTCGAAAGCCAGTAGCAGCGACATGGACGGGGTGAGATGGCGGTAATTCATTCATAAAAGTCATTAATAGCGGCAGGATTATCCGTTTGCCCCTGAAGCGAAACTACAGGAACATTGGCCTGCACGTCACCTCCGCATGTCATCACCCATGCCGGAACGACAGGAATCCCGTGAATTAGCCAATATCAAGAGGCCATCCTTCGATGATCGCCCAGCTGCCGACCGTTGCCCCGAGCGCCAACTACCCCGAATTCCTCGAAGCCCTGCGCAACAGCGGCTTCCGTGGCCAGATCAGTGCCGACTACGGCACCCGCACGGTGCTGGCCACCGACAACTCGATCTACCAGCGCTTGCCACAGGCGGCGGTGTTCCCGCTGGACGCCGATGATGTGGCGCGGGTCGCCACGCTGATGGCCGAGGGGCGCTTCCAGCAGGTCAAGCTGACCCCGCGCGGTGGTGGTACCGGCACCAACGGGCAGTCGCTGACCGACGGTATCGTCGTCGACCTGTCGCGGCACATGAACAAAATCCTCGAAATCAACGTCGAGGAACGCTGGGTGCGGGTGCAGGCCGGTACTGTCAAGGACCAGCTCAACGCTGCGCTCAAGCCGCACGGGCTGTTCTTCGCCCCCGAGCTGTCCACCTCCAACCGTGCCACTGTCGGCGGCATGATCAACACCGACGCCAGCGGCCAGGGCAGCTGCACCTATGGCAAGACCCGCGACCACGTACTGGAGCTGCACAGCGTGCTGCTCGGCGGCGAGCGCCTGCACAGCCTGCCGATCGACGATGCCGCGCTGGAGCAGGCCTGTGCTGCGCCCGGCCGGGTCGGCGAGGTGTACCGCATGGCGAGGGAGATCCAGGAAACCCAGGCCGATCTCATCGAAGCCACCTTCCCCAAGCTCAACCGTTGCCTGACCGGTTATGATCTGGCCCACCTGCGCGACGAGCAGGGCCGCTTCAACCTCAACAGCGTGCTGTGCGGTGCCGAGGGCTCGCTGGGCTATGTGGTCGAAGCCAAGCTCAATGTGCTGCCGATCCCCAAGTACGCCGTGCTGGTCAACGTGCGCTACACCAGCTTCATGGATGCCCTGCGTGACGCCAACGCGTTGATGGCGCACAAGCCGCTGTCGATCGAGACTGTCGACTCCAAGGTGCTGATGCTGGCGATGAAGGATATCGTCTGGCACAGCGTCGCCGAATACTTCCCGGCCGACCCCGAGCGCCCGACCCTGGGCATCAACCTGGTGGAGTTCTGCGGCGACGAGCCGGCCGAGGTCAATGCCAAGGTGCAAGCGTTCATCCAGCACCTGCAGAACGACACCAGCGTCGAGCGCCTGGGCCACACCCTGGCCGAGGGCGCCGAGGCGGTGACCCGCGTCTATACCATGCGTAAACGTTCGGTGGGCCTGCTGGGCAACGTCGAGGGCGAAGTACGCCCGCAACCGTTCGTGGAAGACACCGCGGTACCGCCGGAGCAACTGGCCGACTACATCGCCGACTTCCGTGCACTGCTCGATGGCTACGGCCTGGCCTATGGCATGTTCGGCCACGTCGATGCCGGCGTGCTGCACGTGCGCCCGGCGCTGGACATGAAGGACCCGGCCCAGGCCGCACTGGTCAAGCCGATTTCCGACGCCGTGGCGGCGCTGACCAAAAGCTATGGCGGCTTGCTGTGGGGCGAGCACGGCAAGGGCCTGCGTTCTGAATACGTGCCGGAGTACTTCGGCGAGCTGTACCCGGCGCTGCAGCGCCTTAAAGGCGCCTTCGACCCACACAACCAGCTCAACCCGGGCAAGATCTGCACCCCGTTGGGCAGTGCCGAAGGCCTGACCCCGGTCGATGGCGTAACCCTGCGCGGCGATCTCGACCGCACCATCGACGAACGCGTGTGGCAGGACTTCCCCAGCGCCGTGCACTGCAACGGCAACGGCGCCTGCTACAACTACGACCCCAACGACGCCATGTGCCCGTCGTGGAAGGCCACCCGCGAGCGCCAGCACTCGCCCAAGGGCCGTGCCTCGCTGATGCGCGAATGGCTGCGCCTGCAGGGCGAAGCCGATATCGACGTGCTGGCGGCGGCACGCAACAAGGTGTCGTGGCTCAAGGGCCTGCCGGCACGCCTGCGCAACAACCGTGCGCGCAGCCAGGGCCAGGAAGACTTCTCCCATGAGGTGTACGACGCCATGGCCGGCTGCCTGGCGTGCAAGTCGTGCGCCGGGCAGTGCCCGATCAAGGTCAACGTGCCGGACTTCCGCTCGCGCTTCCTCGAGCTGTACCACGGCCGCTACCAGCGCCCGCTGCGTGACTACCTGATCGGTTCGCTGGAGTTCACCATCCCGTACCTGGCCCACGCGCCCGGGCTGTACAACGCGGTGATGGGCTCGAAGTGGGTGAGCAAGCTGCTGGCCGACAAGGTCGGCATGGTCGACAGCCCGCTGATCAGTCGCTTCAACTTCCAGGCCACCCTGACCCGCTGCCGCGTCGGCGTGGCCAGCGTGCCGGCCCTGCGTGAACTGACCCCGGCCCAGCGCGAGCGCAGCATCGTGCTGGTGCAGGATGCCTTTACCCGTTACTTCGAGACGCCGCTGCTGTCGGCCTTCATCGACCTGGCGCACCGTCTGGGCCACCGGGTGTTCCTGGCGCCGTACAGTGCCAACGGCAAGCCACTGCACGTTCAGGGCTTCCTCGGTGCGTTCGCCAAGGCGGCGATCCGCAATGCCGCCCAGCTCAAGGCCCTGGCTGACTGCGGCGTGCCGCTTGTGGGCCTGGACCCGGCGATGACCCTGGTGTATCGCCAGGAGTACCAGAAAGTGCCGGGCCTGGATGGCTGCCCGCAGGTGCTGTTGCCACAGGAGTGGTTGATGGACGTGCTGCCGGAGCAGGCACCGACCGCGCCGGGCACTTTCCGCCTGATGGCGCACTGCACCGAGAAGACCAACGTGCCGGTCAGCACCAAGCAGTGGGAGCAGGTGTTTGCCCGCCTTGGCCTGAAGCTGGTGACCGAGGCGACTGGCTGCTGCGGTATGTCCGGTACCTATGGGCACGAGGCGCGCAACCAGGACACCTCGCGGACCATCTTCGAGCAGTCGTGGGCGACCAAGCTGGACAAGGAAGGCGAGCCGCTGGCGACCGGTTATTCGTGCCGCAGCCAGGTCAAGCGCATGACCGAGCGGCAGATGCGCCACCCGCTGGAGGTGGTGCTGCAGTACGCTCAGCGCTGACCTTCAGGGCCCCAGGGGCTGCCTTGCAGCCCATCGCGACACAAGGCCGCTCCTACGAGAGACCGCGTTTTTCTTGTAGGAGCGGCCTTGTACTGCGAAAGGGGCGCAAAGCGCTCCCCTGTTTTTAAAGACCCCGCTGACGCCGCGCCTGCCGATACAGATACAGGCTCAACACCAGCCCGCAAGCCGCCGCCGCTGCCGCAAACAGAAACATCGAAGCAAACCCGAACCCCGCCGCCACCGCGCCTACCAGTGGCCCGGTCACCCCCAGCGACAAATCGATGAACAGCGAATAAGCCCCAACCGCCGCCCCGCGGTTGGCCGCCGACACCTGGTTCACCGCCTCCACGCCCAGTGCCGGGAACACCAGCGAGAAGCCGAACCCGCTCAGTGCGGCCCCCGCCAACGCCAGTTCGGCGCTGGGCGCCAGCCACAGCATCAGCAGCCCGAGCGTTTCCACCGACAGGCAGGCGATCGCCACCCGGAACCCGCCAAGCCGGTTGATCAGGTTGCCGAACAGTAGTCGCGCACTGATGAAACTGGCGCCGAACAGGCTCAGGGTCAGTGCCGCATTGGCCCAGCCACGGCTGGCGTAATACAAGGTGATGAAGGTGGCGATGGTGCCAAAGCCGATCGAGCCCAGGGCAAGCCCCGAGCCGTGCGGGAACACCTTGCCCAGCACCCGCAGGAACGGCAGGCGCACGCCACTGACGATCGGTGCGGCCTGTTTGGGCCAGGCCAGCAGCAACCCGAGCGCACACAGCAGGATGATGCTCACGCCCATGCTCCACAGGCCCAGGCTCTTGACCATCAGCACGCCCAACGGAGCGCCGATGGCCAGCGCGCCATAGCTGGCGATGCCGTTCCAGGAAATGACCTTGGCCGTGTTTTCAGCACCTACGCGGCCAATGCCCCAGCCAATGGAACCGGAGCCCACCAGGCTTTCCGCACTGCCGAGTACCAGGCGGCCGACCAGCAGGCAGGCCAGGCTAAGCCAGGGCAGGTGGGTGAGGAAGGCGCAGGCCAGCATGAACACCCCGCAGAGCCCGCAGCCGGCCAAGCCATACATGACCGCCTTCTTGCTGCCGTAGTTGTCGATGATGCGGCTGGCGGTGGGGCGGCTGAGCAGGGTGGCCAGGTACTGCACGCTGATCACCAGGCCCGCGACCACGGCACTGAAGCCCAGGTCGTTGTGCACATAGCCGGGCAATACGGCCAGCGGGATGCCGATGTTCAGGTAGCCGATGAAGGTGAAGAGGACGATGGAGACGACTTGCAGGGTGACCGCAAGGGGGCGCGGTGAGTGGGGCATGAGGGCCTACGTGGGTTCTGGACGGTGTGAAAACGTGATGACGGGGGGTGGCCCGCAGGTCAGCCGTTTTCACACAGTCGGGGGATGCGCGGTTATTCCTGGTCAGCGCTGGATTGATCGTCACCATCCTGCTCGACGGCAGCTGCCGGTTCGGCGTGAACGGTAACGGTTGGCTCTTCTGGGTTCAGGCTTGGGAAGGGAAGATTCGGGATTTCATGCATCTCGTCGTTCCTCGCAAGTGTGAGTGAAAAGTCTGCGCCAGGCGCGTTTGAAGCTTTGCAAAGCTGGGGCAGGATACACAAGTCTGGATGACAGTTTGGGTTTTTTTGGCGGTCGCTTGTCGGTTTTGCGGGCGAACAGCGAACATTTTTCCTGCAAAAAACTGGGGCCCCTGTGGGAGCGGGTTTACCCGCGAACACCGGCGAAGCCGGTGCCATGCACCGCGGTGTCTGCTTCGCGGGTGAACCCGCTCCCACAGGCTCCAGTTTCTCAGTGCTTACTTGCGGCCTTCAGCCGTCTCCGCCACCTTGTCGGTGCGTGCGCACATGATGAAGTCATTGCGGTGCAGGCCTTTGATCGAGTGGCTCCACCAAGTCACGGTGACCTTGCCCCACTCGGTCAGCAGGCCCGGGTGGTGGCCTTCGGCCTCGGCGATCTCGCCCACGGCATTGGTGAACGCCAGGGCGTGCTTGAAGTTCTTGAACAGGAACACGCGTTCCAGCTCCATGTGGCCGTCACGTACTTCGATGTTCCAGTCCGGGATTTCGCGAATCAGCTCGGCCAGCTCTTCGTCGGTGACCTTTGGTGCGTCGGCGCGGCAGGCTTCGCAATGGGCTTGGTTCAAGGCATTCATGTGGTGTTTTCCGGTTCGAGTTGTTATCGGCAAGGTCGCTCAGGCAGCGACCTTGGGTGGAAACTTCGGTGCGTGCAGGCCCAGCTGCATGGCTTTGTGAACCATGCCCATGATGTCTTCGTGGGCCAGGTCGAACAGACGCTTCATGTTCGGTAGCACGAAATACAACGGCTGCAGGATGTCGATGCGATACGGTGTGCGCATGGCCTCGATCGGGTCGAAGGCCTGGTGCTCGGGCTCGCCAGACAGACTGTAGACGGTCTCCTTTGGCGACGAGAGGATGCCGCCGCCATAGATCTTGCGGCCCTGCGCGGTTTCCATCAGGCCGAACTCGATGGTCATCCAGTACAGGCGCGCTAGGTAAACGCGTTGTTCCTTGGTCGCGGCCAGGCCGAGCTTGCCGTAGGTATGGGTGAATTCGGCGAACCAGGGGTTGGTCAGCAGCGGGCAGTGGCCGAAGATCTCGTGGAAGATATCGGGCTCTTGCAGGTAGTCCAGCTCTTCCGGGGTACGGATGAAGGTGGCTACCGGGAAGCGCTTGCTGGCCAGCAGTTCGAAGAAGGTCTGGAAGGGGATCAGCGCCGGGACCCGGGCAACCTGCCAACCGGTGGTCGCGCCCAGCACCTTGTTGATCTCGCCCAGTTGCGGAATACGGTCATGGGGCAGCTTGAGCTGGTCGATGCCGTCCAGGTATTCCTGGCACGCGCGGCCTTCGATCACTTTCAGCTGACGGGTGATCAGGGTGTTCCATACCGCATGCTCTTGCTGCGGGTAATCGATAAAACCATGCGCATCGGGCTCGCGTGCCACGTATTGCGTCTGTTTCATGTGGCTCTCCTGGTGAGGGCTTTTCTTGTTATGTGCAGGACATGCCTAAGGAATATCCCTTCGCTGGCCGCTTTGCACGGGGTGGGGCGCGGGGGCGGCTGGCTCGCGACGATGAATTCGTAACGATAATTTTACAAAAAGACGCAGGTGTCGGAAAATCCGAGGCGTCTGGCTGAAGCTTCGGCTGTTTTTGTCAGCTTATCTTTACGACTTTTCTGCGCGGTGTTGAAAAACATCGGCGCTTCGAGAGCCCTCATGCGTATCAAAGTGCATTGCCAGAACCGTATTGGCATCCTGCGCGACATCCTCAACCTGCTGGTGGAGTACGGCATCAACGTGCTGCGCGGCGAGGTGGGCGGTGACCATGGCAACGCCATCTACCTGCATTGCCCGAACCTGATCAATCTGCAGTTCCAGGCGCTGCGGCCGAAGTTCGAGGCGATTGCCGGGGTATTCGGTGTCAAGCGCGTGGGGCTGATGCCCAGCGAGCGCCGGCACATGGAGCTGAATGCGTTGCTGGGTGCGCTGGACTTTCCGGTACTGTCGATCGACATGGGCGGCAGCATCGTCGCCGCCAACCGTGCCGCTGCGCAGCTGCTGGGGGTGCGGGTGGACGAGGTGCCGGGCATGCCGCTGGCCCGCTATGTGGAGGACTTCGACCTGCCGGAGCTGGTGCGCGCCAACAAGTCGCGCATCAACGGCCTGCGCATCAAGGTCAAGGGCGATGTGTTCCTGGCCGATATCGCGCCGCTGCAGTCCGAGCACGACGACAGCGAGGCGCTGGCCGGCGCGGTGCTGACCCTGCACCGCGCCGACCGAATCGGTGAGCGCATCTATAACGTGCGCAAGCAGGAGCTGCGCGGTTTCGACAGTATTTTCCAGAGCTCGCGGGTGATGGCTGCGGTGGTGCGCGAGGCGCGGCGCATGGCGCCGCTGGACGCGCCTTTGCTGATCGAGGGCGAGACCGGCACCGGCAAGGAGTTGCTGGCGCGTGCCTGCCACCTGGCAAGCCCGCGCGGCCAGTCGCCGTTGATGGCGCTCAACTGCGCCGGGTTGCCCGAGTCGATGGCCGAGACCGAGCTGTTCGGCTACGGCCCCGGGGCATTCGAAGGGGCGCGGGCCGAGGGCAAGCTGGGGCTGCTGGAGCTGACCGCCGGTGGCACGTTGTTTCTCGACGGGGTAGGGGAGATGAGCCCGCGCCTGCAGGTGAAGCTGCTGCGTTTTCTGCAGGATGGCTGCTTCCGTCGTGTCGGCAGCGATGAAGAGGTGTACCTGGATGTGCGAGTGATCTGCGCGACCCAGGTGGATTTGTCCGAATTGTGTGCCCGGGGCGAGTTTCGTCAGGACCTGTATCACCGGCTCAATGTGTTGTCGCTGCACATTCCACCATTGCGCGAATGCATGGATGGCCTGGAAGGGCTGGTGCAGCACTTTCTCGACCAGGCCAGCCGGCAGATCGGCTGCGCCATGCCGCGCCTGGCGCCGGCGGCGATGGACAAACTCGGCCAGTATCATTGGCCGGGTAATGTAAGGCAGTTGGAAAACGTGTTGTTCCAGGCGGTTTCGTTATGCGAAGGCGGCGTGGTCAAAAGTGAACATATACGTTTGCCGGATTACGGCGTGCGCCAACCGCTGGGTGAGTTTTCGCTGGACGGGGATCTTTCGCAGATTGTCGGGCGCTTTGAAAAAGCGGTGCTGGAAAGTTTGATGGGGGAATTCCCGAGTAGTCGGGCTTTAGGTAAAAGACTGGGTGTTTCGCATACGACTATTGCCAACAAGTTGAGGGATTATTCGTTGGGCAAGTCGGTAGATTAATAAGCGGTTGGTCAATAACCTGTTAATCAGGTGCAATATTCTTCGCGGGCTTGCCCGCTCCCACAGGTACCGCGCCAAATTCAGGGCAGGCGCTGTACCTGTGGGAGCGGGCAAGCCCGCGAATGGGGCCCGCAGGGCCCCCAATTCACAAGGTATCAGCCGTTCGAGCAGCCGTTCCCCATCACGCGGTATTCGAGAATGTGCTTCTGGCCCTTGGAGTCCTCGTAGGTCATGCGGGCTGGCACGACTTCGCACACATTGGGCACTTCGCTCATGGAAATGACGCGGGCAATGTCCAGGTGCTGCGAGTAACTGTACTGTTCAACCGGAATCTGCTCGGCATCTTTGGCTTCGCCGGCCATCGCCGCGCCGCAAAGACTGCCAAGTACCAATACCAGTAAAGCTTTCATTTTCAATTTACCTGTCTAAGGTCGTGAGGGGGCACGCGGCGCTTATGGCGCCGCGAGTATTGCTAGTTTTAACTATCAGGTTTGGAGGGGGATTAACGCTTGCCTTCGTGGGGGCTGTTACCAGTTGTTAATCGCCTTGCCGTTGCTGGCGAGGTGAATTTTATGGCTGGGGCCAAGGCCGAAACAGTGGGTCTTTTGATAAAGTGTTTTGACAGAATCTGTAACAATCCTCTGGTAAATGGCCCCATTTTTTCCTCGCCATGGCTGTAAGGTGCGTGCCAGAGCGCTTTGTCGGGACGGGCGTACCAAATTACTACCAACGTCGAATGGCTTTTGTCGCTCTGGTACAGTTACAAACGGTTCCATACAAAAACAACTATTACACCGAGGTAACACAGATGAGTGCGGCTCCACTGTATCCCGTTCGTCCCGAGGTTGCGGCCACCACCCTGACCGACGAGGCCACCTACAAGGCCATGTACCAGCAATCGGTGATCAACCCGGACGGCTTCTGGCGCGAGCAGGCCCAGCGCATCGACTGGATCAAGCCGTTCACCAAGGTCAAGCAGACCTCCTTCGACGACCATCACGTCGATATCAAATGGTTCGCCGACGGCACTCTGAACGTTTCCTCCAACTGCCTGGACCGCCACCTCGAAGAGCGCGGTGACCAGTTGGCCATCATCTGGGAAGGCGACGACCCTTCCGAACACCGCAACATCACCTACCGCGAACTGCACGAGCAGGTCTGCAAGTTCGCCAACGCCTTGCGTGGCCAGGATGTGCACCGGGGTGACGTGGTCACCATCTACATGCCGATGATCCCCGAAGCCGTGGTCGCCATGCTGGCCTGTGCCCGTATCGGTGCGATTCACTCGGTGGTGTTCGGCGGCTTCTCGCCCGAAGCGCTGGCTGGCCGTATCATCGACTGCAAGTCCAAGGTCGTGATCACCGCAGACGAAGGCGTGCGCGGTGGTCGCCGTACCCCGCTCAAGGCCAACGTCGACCTGGCGCTGACCAACCCTGAAACCAACAGCGTGCAGAAGATCATCGTGTGCAAGCGCACCGGTGGCGACATTGCCTGGCACCAGCACCGCGACATCTGGTACGAAGACCTGATGAAAGTCGCCTCCAGCCACTGCGCGCCGAAAGAGATGGGTGCCGAGGAAGCGCTGTTCATCCTTTATACCTCCGGCTCCACCGGCAAGCCGAAGGGCGTGCTGCACACCACCGGTGGCTACCTGGTATATGCAGCGCTGACCCATGAGCGCGTGTTCGACTATCGCCCGGGCGAGGTGTACTGGTGCACCGCCGACGTGGGTTGGGTCACTGGCCACAGCTACATCGTCTATGGCCCGCTGGCCAACGGCGCCACCACCCTGCTGTTCGAGGGCGTGCCGAACTACCCGGACATCACTCGTGTGTCGAAGATCATCGACAAGCACAAGGTCAACATCCTGTACACCGCGCCAACCGCTATCCGCGCGATGATGGCCGAAGGGCAGGCTGCAGTCGAAGGTGCCGATGGCTCCAGCCTGCGCCTGCTGGGCTCGGTGGGTGAGCCGATCAACCCCGAAGCCTGGAACTGGTACTACAAGGCCGTGGGCAAGGAGCGTTGCCCGATCGTCGACACCTGGTGGCAGACCGAGACCGGCGGCATCCTGATCAGCCCGCTGCCTGGCGCCACCGGCCTCAAGCCAGGCTCGGCAACGCGTCCGTTCTTCGGCGTGGTGCCGGCGCTGGTGGATAACCTGGGCAACCTGATCGAGGGCGCTGCCGAGGGCAACCTGGTGATCCTCGATTCCTGGCCGGGCCAGTCGCGTTCGCTGTACGGCGACCACGACCGTTTCGTCGATACCTACTTCAAGACCTTCCGTGGCATGTACTTCACCGGCGACGGTGCGCGCCGCGACGAGGATGGCTACTACTGGATCACCGGTCGCGTGGATGACGTGCTGAACGTGTCCGGTCACCGCATGGGTACTGCCGAAATCGAAAGCGCCATGGTGGCGCATGCGAAAGTGGCCGAAGCTGCGGTGGTGGGTGTGCCGCACGACATCAAGGGGCAGGGCATCTATGTGTATGTCACCCTCAATGCCGGTATCGAGGCCAGCGAGCAGCTGCGCCTGGAGCTGAAGAACTGGGTGCGCAAGGAGATCGGCCCGATCGCCTCGCCGGATGTGATTCAGTGGGCGCCGGGGCTGCCGAAGACCCGGTCGGGCAAGATCATGCGCCGCATCCTGCGCAAGATTGCCACCGGTGAGTACGATGCCCTGGGTGATATCTCGACACTGGCCGACCCGGGTGTGGTGCAACACCTGATCGATACCCACAAGGCCATGAGCCTGGCTTCGGCCTGATAGCGAAGCTCGCAAACGCTGGAGGCGTTGCGCTATCTCTGTGGGAGCGGCTTTAGCCGCGAAGAACCCAGCGCGGTGGATGGCACCGGCGTTGCCGGTGTTCGCGGCTGAAGCCGCTCCCACAGTGTGAGGTATATGCCTGAGGGCTGTGTTGTATCAGTGAGGCCAGCCAACAAGAACCCCGCCCGGGCAACCGGCGGGGTTTTTGCTTTACTGTTACCCGACATTCATCGGTAACTGTTCTGTCACCGGCGTCGCACAATATCGGGGCGCCAGGAAACAAATCCGGCTTGTTTCGGTGCGTTTTCGCAGCCTTTTTTGCGACACGGCACGCTGCACTTGCCGTAATACAAGGCTTTGCCAATAATAGGCCCGGGAATTGCTAGTACTATAGGTTCTATTTCTTGCGCTCTTGCATATTTTGCAATGGCTGTCAACATCGCCCGTTGCCGTTTCAAGCGCTTCTGTAAGTAGTTGTCGCTTTGAAGAAATATCGACTACCGGGCTGTCGTTAAAATGCCACTCACTCGCTCGTGGTCTGCGGCCTTGGTCGAACCCTGCGCGGCTCGCGTTGTACCCATTCGCATATCGGGCAGCCGTTACCTGCCTTGTATTGCCCCGTACCGATGGAGTTACCTGATGAAGAAGCTCGCACTGCTTGGCGCCCTGGCGCTGTCCGTGTTTTCCCTGGTGTCGCAGGCCGATGAAAAACCGCTGAAAATCGGCATCGAAGCCGCCTACCCACCCTTCGCCTTCAAGCAGCCAGACGGCAGCATTGCCGGTTTTGACTACGACATCGGCAACGCCCTGTGCGAAGAGATGAAGACCAAGTGCACCTGGGTCGAGCAGGAGTTCGACGGCCTGATCCCGGCGCTGAAAGTGCGCAAGATCGACGCCATCCTGTCGTCCATGTCGATTACCGAAGACCGCAAGAAATCGGTCGACTTCACCAAGCGCTACTACCTGACCCCTGCGCGCCTGGTGATGAAGGAAGGTACCGCCGTCAGCGACAGCCTGGATGAGCTCAAGGGCAAGAAGATTGGTGTGCAGCGCGGCTCGATCCACGACCGCTTCGCCAAGGAAGTACTGGGCGCCAAAGGTGCCACCGTGGTTCCTTACGGCACCCAGAACGAAATCTACCTGGACGTGGCAGCTGGCCGCCTCGATGGCACCGTGGCTGACGCCACCCTGCTGGAAGACGGCTTCCTCAAGACCGACGCCGGCAAGGGCTTCGCCTTCGTAGGCCCGGCCTTCACCGACGCCAAGTACTTCGGCGACGGCATCGGTATTGCCGTGCGCAAGGGTGACAAGGCCAACGTCGACCGCATCAACGCTGCCATCGACGCCATCCGTGCCAACGGCAAGTACAAAGAAATCGAGAAGAAGTACTTCAACTTCGACATCTACGGTCCAGACTCGAACTAAGACGTCGGGTTTCACCTGTGCAATGGTGCAAACAGCAGAGGCTCTGAGGTTTGCACCATTTTTCATTCTCTAGGTCGAGGACCTCATCATGTTGAAAGGCTACGGGGCAGTCATCCTCGACGGGGCGTGGCTGACGCTTCAGCTCGCCCTGTCGTCGATGGCCCTGGCCATCGTGCTCGGCCTGATCGGTGTGGCGCTGCGCTTGTCGCCGGTGCGCTGGCTGGCCTGGCTGGGCGATCTGTATTCCACGGTGATTCGTGGTATTCCGGACCTGGTCCTGATCCTGCTGATCTTCTACGGCGGGCAGGACATCATCAACCGGGTTGCGCCGCTGCTCGGTTATGAAGACTACATCGACCTGAATCCGCTGATCGCGGGTATCGGTACCCTGGGCTTCATCTTCGGTGCCTACCTGTCGGAAACCTTCCGCGGTGCGTTCCTCGGTATTCCCAAAGGCCAGGCCGAAGCGGGCGTGGCGTATGGCATGAGCAACCGCCAGGTGTTCTTCCGCATCCAGGTGCCGCAAATGATTCGCCTGGCGATCCCGGGCTTCACCAACAACTGGCTGGTGCTGACCAAGGCCACCGCGCTGATTTCGGTAGTGGGCCTGCAGGACATGATGTTCAAGGCCAAGCAGGCGGCCGATGCCACCCGTGAGCCTTTCACCTTCTTCCTGGCGGTGGCGGCCCTGTACCTGGTGCTGACCAGCATCTCGCTGCTGGCCCTGAAGTATCTCGAGCGCCGCTACTCGGTTGGCGTCAAGGTGGCTGAACTATGATCTTCGACTACAACGTCGTCTGGGAGGCACTGCCGATGTACTTCGGCGGCCTGCTGACCACCCTCAAGCTGCTGGCGATTTCGCTGTTCTTCGGGCTGCTGGCGGCCATTCCGCTGGGCCTGATGCGAGTGTCCAAGCAGCCAGCGGTCAATCTCGTGGCGTGGCTTTACACCTACGTGATCCGCGGCACGCCGATGCTGGTGCAGCTGTTCCTGATCTACTATGGCCTGGCACAGTTCGAGGCGGTGCGCGAAAGCTTCCTGTGGCCGCTGCTGTCCAGTGCTACCTTCTGCGCCTGCCTGGCATTCGGCATCAACACCAGTGCCTACACCGCCGAAATCATCGCCGGCAGCCTCAAGGCCACGCCGCATGGCGAAATCGAGGCGGCCAAGGCCATGGGCATGTCGCGCATGAAGATGTACCGGCGCATCCTGCTGCCGTCGGCCCTGCGCCGGGCGCTGCCGCAGTACAGCAACGAAGTGATCATGATGCTGCAGACCACCAGCCTGGCGTCGATCGTTACCCTGATCGACATCACTGGCGCTGCGCGCACGGTCAATGCCCAGTACTACCTGCCTTTCGAGGCCTATATCACGGCGGGCGTGTTCTACCTGTGCCTGACCTTCATCCTGGTGCGCCTGTTCAAGATGGCCGAACGCCGCTGGCTCGGCTACCTGGCGCCGCGCAAGCACTGACCGCTTTGTGAGAATCGACAGCATGTACAAACTCGAAGTCCAAGACCTGCACAAGCGCTACGGCAGCCATGAAGTGCTCAAGGGCGTGTCCCTGTCGGCCAAGGCAGGCGATGTCATCAGCATCATCGGCTCCAGCGGTTCGGGCAAGTCGACCTTCCTGCGCTGCATCAACCTGCTGGAGCAACCGCACGCCGGGAAGATCCTGCTCAACAACGAAGAGTTGAAGCTGGTACCGGGCAAGGACGGCGCGCTCAAGGCCGCCGACCCGTGTCAGTTGCAGCGCATGCGCTCGCGCCTGTCGATGGTTTTCCAGCACTTCAACCTGTGGTCGCACATGACCGCGCTGGAAAACATCATCGAAGCGCCGGTGCATGTGCTGGGTGTGAATCGCAAGGAGGCCCTGGAAAAGGCCGAGCATTACCTGGCCAAGGTCGGAGTCGCCCACCGCAAGGATGCCTTCCCGGGGCACATGTCCGGTGGCGAGCAGCAACGCGTGGCAATTGCCCGGGCGCTGGCCATGGAACCGGAGGTCATGCTGTTCGACGAGCCGACCTCGGCGCTGGACCCGGAACTGGTGGGCGATGTGCTCAAGGTGATGCAGTCGCTGGCCCAGGAAGGCCGCACCATGGTGGTGGTGACCCACGAAATGGGCTTTGCCCGTGAGGTTTCCAACCAGCTGGTGTTCCTGCACAAGGGCCTGGTGGAAGAAACCGGCTGCCCACGCGAAGTGCTGGCCAACCCGCAGTCGGAGCGCCTGAAGCAGTTCCTCTCCGGCAGCCTGAAGTAAAAGCTGCATTTTTGCACCAGAATAGGGCATGCTGCGCGGCGAGCGCAGCCTGACCCGGCGCACAGACTCGAACGACCTCAGGTTTCGGACCGCACCTATGACCACCCAGCGAATCGGTTTTCTCATCTGGCCAAGCACCAAGCCCTTGACTCTGGCGCTGGCCGAGGAAGTGTTGCAGGTGGCGCAGCGGGTGCACCCGGAAGTGGTCTACGATCTGGTCTTCCTGCAGGCGGAGCCGGCGCAAGAGGGTAGCTGGCGCTTGCCGGGCGAGCCGTGGAACGGTCGCCTGGAGGGATGTCACAAGCTGTTCCTGTTGGCTGACGAGCAGCCGCTGACGGTGGGGGCTGCGTTGTCGACGGCGCTCAAGCAGTTGGCGCGCAGTGGCTGCATGATTGGCGGCCTGTCGGCCGGGGTCTACCCTCTGGCGATGCTGGGCCTGCTCGACGGTTACCGGGCTGCGGTGCACTGGCGCTGGCAGGATGATTTTGCCGAGCGCTTCCCCAAGGTCATCGCCACCAGTCACCTGTTCGACTGGGACCGCGATCGCCTGACAGCTTGTGGCGGCATGGCCGTGACCGACCTGCTGCTGGCAGTGTTGGCCCGTGATCACGGGGCGGAGCTGGCCGGGGCGGTGTCCGAGGAACTGGTGGTCGAGCGCATTCGCGAGGGTGGCGAGCGCCAGCGTATTCCGCTGCAGAACCGCCTGGGCTCCAGCCACCCCAAGCTGACCCAGGCGGTACTGCTGATGGAAGCCAACATCGAAGAGCCGCTGACCACCGACGAAATTGCCCAGCACGTGTGCGTGTCGCGCCGGCAGCTGGAGCGTATCTTCAAGCAGTACCTGAACCGCGTGCCGAGCCAGTATTACCTGGAGCTGCGGCTGAACAAGGCGCGGCAGATGCTGATGCAGACCAGCAAGTCGATCATCCAGATCGGGCTGTCCTGCGGCTTCTCCTCGGGGCCGCATTTTTCCAGTGCCTACCGCAACTTCTTTGGTGCTACGCCGCGGGAGGACCGCAACCAGCGTCGTAGCAGCAGCCCGTTCGAACTGAGCTCGGCGCCTGCCGAAAAAGGCTGATATTTCCTTACCCTGTGCCGGCCCTTTCGCGGCTGAAGCCGCTCCCACAGGGGCCGCACAACGTTCGAATCTTGCACAGGTCCTGTGGGAGCGGGTTCACCCGCGAAGAGGCCGGTGCAGGCAGCGCCCTTTCTCCCGCAGGTCTGTGCGATGTTTGAAGCCTGTGCGGTCCAGGTGGGAGCGGGCGTGCCCGCGAATCGGCCGGTACAGGCAACCACGCTTCTATATGTGTACACCCGTTCACCCAGCCCCCTCTCTCCCGTACACTGCGCGATTGCGACAGTGTTTGTCGCATTGCCGAAAGCCTTGTCAAAACTGGGTTTTGCGCTGTAACAAGTTGTCGCTTGGCCGCAAGGACAGGCGCGGATCAGTCCTTACAATCCCCCCATCGCTCGCCACTTCCAGGCCAGCGTTCCTCTTCAGGAGACTCAGATGTCCGTTGAGCAAGCCCCGGTGCAACGTGCCGATTTCGACCAGGTCATGGTCCCCAACTATTCTCCGGCGGCCTTCATTCCTGTGCGAGGCGAGGGCTCCCGTGTCTGGGACCAGTCGGGTCGCGAATTGATCGATTTTGCCGGTGGCATCGCGGTCAACGCCCTGGGCCACTGCCACCCGGCATTGGTCAAGGCCCTGACCGAGCAGGCCAATACCCTCTGGCACGTATCCAACGTGTTCACCAACGAGCCGGCCCTGCGCCTGGCCCACAAGCTGGTGGACGCCACCTTTGCCGACCGTGCGTTCTTCTGCAACTCCGGCGCTGAGTCCAACGAGGCCGCCTTCAAGCTGGCCCGTCGTGTTGCCCACGACCGCTTCGGCCCGGAAAAGCACGAAATCATCGCCACCGTGAACAGCTTCCACGGCCGTACCCTGTTCACCGTAAGCGTCGGTGGCCAGCCGAAGTACTCCGATGGTTTCGGCCCGAAGATCACCGGCATCAGCCATGTGCCGTACAACGACCTGGAAGCGCTGAAGGCACAGATTTCCGACAAGACCTGCGCCGTGGTGATCGAGCCGATCCAGGGCGAGAGCGGCGTGGTGCCGGCCGACAAGGCCTACCTGGAAGGCGCGCGCAAACTGTGTGACGAGCACAACGCCCTGCTGATCTTCGACGAAGTGCAGACCGGCGTTGGCCGTACCGGTTCGCTGTATGCCTACCAGCACTACGGCGTTACCCCGGACATCCTGACCAGCGCCAAGAGCCTGGGCGGCGGTTTCCCGATCGGTGCCATGCTGACCACCACCGAGCTGGCCAAGCACTTGGCTGTCGGCACCCACGGCACCACCTACGGCGGCAACCCGCTGGGCTGCGCCGTCGCCTGCGCGGTGCTGGACGTGGTCAACACCCCGGAAACCCTGGACGGTATCAAGGCCAAGCATGAGCGCTTCAAGGTCCGCCTGGAGCAGATCGGCCAGAAGTACAACCTGTTCAGCCAGGTGCGTGGCGTTGGCCTGCTGCTGGGCTGCGTGCTGACCGAGGCCTGGAAAGGCAAGGCCAAGGACGTGCTCAACGCCGCCGAGAAAGAAGGCGTGATGGTGCTGCAGGCCGGCCCGGAAGTGGTCCGCTTCGCGCCAAGCCTGGTAGTTGAAGACGCCGACATCGACGAAGGCCTGGACCGCTTCGAGCGCGCCGTGGCCACCCTGACCAAGGGCTGATCCGCCCGCGGTCCCTTTGCCGGCCACGGTGCAGGCTCAGCCCGAGTCTGTACCGGGCCGGTGATACCCGATTCCAGTGCAGGTGCCAGTGCATCTGCCGTTTTTCCGTGCCGCCGTGAGCGGCCCGATTCCAAAGGAGTGACACCATGCTGGTGATGCGCCCCGCGCAAATGGCTGATCTGAACGAAGTGCAGCGCATGGCTGCAGACAGCCCCATTGGTGTCACCTCGCTGCCGGACGACACCGCTCGCCTGGGCGACAAGATCGCCGCATCCGAGACTTCCTTCGCCGCCGAGGTCAGCTTCAACGGTGAAGAAAGCTACTTCTTCGTGCTCGAGGACAGCGAAACCGGCAAGCTGGCCGGTTGCTCGGCCATCGTCGCTTCGGCCGGCTACTCCGAGCCGTTCTACAGCTTTCGTAACGAGACCTTCGTGCACGCCTCGCGCGAGCTGAAGATCCACAACAAGATCCATGTGCTCTCGCTGTGCCATGACCTGACCGGCAACAGCTTGCTGACCAGCTTCTATGTGCTGCCGGAACTGGTGAACAGTGGCTGGGCCGAGCTCAATTCGCGTGGCCGCCTGCTGTTCATGGCCGCTCACCCGGAGCGTTTCGCCGACTCGGTGGTGACCGAGATCGTCGGCTACAGCGACGAGCAGGGCGAATCGCCGTTCTGGGATGCCATCGGCCGCAACTTCTTCGACCTCAACTACGCCGACGCCGAGCGCCTGTGCGGCCTGAAGAGCCGCACCTTCCTCGCCGAACTGATGCCGCACTACCCGATCTACGTGCCGCTGCTGCCTGACCTGGCTCAGGAAGCCATGGGCCAGGTGCACCCGCGGGCGCAGATTACCTTCGACATCCTCATGCGCGAAGGCTTCGAGACCGAGCACTACATCGACATCTTCGACGGTGGCCCGACCCTGCATGCGCGCACCTCGGGTATCCGCTCGATCGCCCAGAGCCGGGTTGTGCCGGTGAGGCTCGAGGAAGCCCCGGTCAAGGGCGGGCGCCCGTACCTGGTGTGCAACGGCCAGTTGCAGGACTACCGCGCGGTGCTGCTGGACCTGGACTGGGTGCCGGGCAAACCGGTCAGCCTGAGCCCGGCAGCCGCCGAGGCGCTGGGGGTGGGCGAGGGGGCCAGCGTGCGCCTGGTTGCGGTCTGAGGTCTGGCAACAGACGTTTCGGGATTGATGCGTTAGAAGAGTTTCGCGCCGGCCGCCGCCGCCGCAAAAGGAGATAGCATGATCGTTCGTCCTGTACGCAGCAGCGATTTGCCTGCGTTGATCGAATTGGCACGCAGCACCGGTACCACCGGGCTGACCACGCTGCCGGCCAACGAAGAGCGCCTGGGGCATCGCGTTGGCTGGGCGGAGAAGAGCTTCCGCGGCGAAGCCGAGCGTGGCGACACCGACTACCTGTTCGTGCTGGAAAACGACGAAGGCATGGTGGTGGGCATCAGTGCCATCGCCGGTGCCGTCGGCCTGCGCGAGCCCTGGTACAACTATCGGGTCGGGCTGACCGTCAGCGCCTCGCAGGAGCTGAAGATCTACCGCGAAATCCCCACCCTGTTCCTGGCCAACGACCTGACCGGCAACTCCGAGCTGTGCTCGCTGTTCCTGCGCAGCGACTACCGCTCCGGCCTCAACGGCCGCCTGCTGTCGCGGGCGCGCATGCTGTTCATCGCCGAGTTCCCCGAGCTGTTCGGCAAGAAGATCATCGCCGAAATGCGCGGCATGTCCGACGAGCAGGGCCGCTCGCCGTTCTGGGAAAGCCTGGGCCGGCACTTCTTCAAGATGGAGTTCAGCCAGGCCGACTATCTCACCGGCGTGGGCAACAAGTCGTTCATTGCCGAACTCATGCCGAAGTTCCCGCTGTACACCTGCTTCCTGTCCGAGGCGGCGCGCAACGTGATCGGCCGCGTGCACAAGGACACCGAGCCGGCGCTGGCCATGCTCAAGCAGGAAGGCTTCAACTACCAGGGCTACGTCGACATCTTCGACGCCGGCCCCGCCATCGAGTGCGACACCTCCAGGATCCGCGCCGTGCGCGAGAGCCAGACCCTGGTGCTGGCGGTGGGCACGCCGGGCGACGACGCGACGCCTTACATCATCCACAACCGCAAGCGCGACGACTGCCGCATCACGGCCGCACCTGCGCGGCTGGCTGCCGGTACCCTGGTGGTCGACCCCCTGACCGCCAAACGCCTGCGCATGGGCGCCGGCGACAACGTGCGCGCCGTGCCGCTGTCGGCAAGCCGGGAGGCCCAGTAAATGACCACGCATTACATCGCAGGCAATTGGCAGGTTGGCCAGGGCGAAACCCTGCAGTCGCTCAACCCGGTGACGCAAGCCGTCGTCTGGCAGGGTCAGGGCGCTGACGCCAGCCAGGTGGATGCCGCCGTGCAGGCTGCGCGTCAGGCCTTCCCGGCCTGGGCGCAATTGAGCCTGGAGGCGCGTATCGATGTGCTGGAGAAGTTCGCCGCGCAACTGAAAGCGCATGCCGAAGCCATGGCCCAGTGCATCGGCGAGGAAACCGGCAAGCCACTGTGGGAGTCGGCGACCGAAGTCACCAGCATGATCAACAAGGTCGCGATCTCGGTGCAGAGCTACCGCGAGCGCACCGGCGAAAAGAGCGGCCCGCTGGCCGATGCCACGGCCGTGCTGCGGCACAAGCCCCATGGCGTGGTGGCGGTGTTCGGCCCGTACAACTTCCCTGGTCACCTGCCAAACGGCCATATCGTGCCAGCGCTGCTGGCTGGTAACTGCGTGGTGTTCAAGCCCAGTGAGCTGACGCCCAAGGTGGCCGAACTGACCGTCAATTGCTGGATTGCCGCCGGGTTGCCGGCGGGTGTGCTCAACCTGGTGCAGGGCGCGCGCGAAACGGGTGTGGCACTGGCCGCCAACCCAGATATCGATGGCTTGTTCTTCACTGGCTCCAGCCGCACCGGCAACCTGCTGCATCAGCAGTTCGCCGGCCGCCCGGACAAGATCCTGGCCCTGGAAATGGGCGGTAACAACCCGCTGGTGGTGGACGAGGTCAAGGACCTCGATGCGGCGGTGTACACCATTATCCAGTCGGCGTTCATTTCCGCCGGCCAGCGCTGCACCTGCGCCCGTCGTCTGCTGGTGCCGCAAGGCGCCTGGGGTGATGCGCTGATCGCGCGCCTGGTCGAGGTGAGCAGATCCATCACGGTCGGGGCGTTCGACCAGCAGCCGGCGCCGTTCATGGGTTCGGTGATCTCGCTGCAGGCGGCGCGGGCGCTGATTGCGGCCCAGGCCGAACTGGTCGCCAAGGGTGCTGTGAAGCTGCTGGAAATGACCCAGCCGCAGGCCGACGCCGCACTGCTGACCCCAGGCATTGTCGATGTCACCGCTGTGGCCGAGCGCCCGGACGAAGAGTTCTTCGGCCCGCTGCTGCAGGTGATCCGCTATGCCGACTTCGATGCCGCCATCGATGAGGCCAACAACACCCAGTACGGCCTGGCCGCCGGCTTGCTGTCCGACTCCCACGCCCGTTACCAGTACTTCTGGCTGCGCAGCCGCGCCGGCATCGTCAACTGGAACAAGCAACTGACCGGTGCCGCCAGCAGTGCGCCGTTCGGCGGCGTGGGCGCCAGTGGCAACCACCGCGCCAGCGCCTATTACGCAGCGGATTACTGCGCTTACCCCGTGGCTTCGCTGGAGACCGCCAGCCTTGCCTTGCCGGCAACCTTGACGCCGGGCGTCACCCTATAACAACAGGTCACGGAGCCTAGCCGATGAAATCCTACGAAGTGAATTTTGATGGCCTGGTGGGGCCTACCCACAACTATGGCGGCCTGTCCTACGGCAACGTGGCTTCGCAGAGCAACAGCCAGCAGGGTTCCAACCCGCGCGAAGCCGCGCGCCAGGGCCTGGCGAAGATGAAAGCGCTGGCCGACATGGGTTTCAAGCAGGGCGTGCTGGCACCGCAGGAGCGCCCGGACGTGGCTGCACTGCGCCGCCTGGGCTTCAGCGGCAGCGATGCCGAAGTGATCCAGCGTGCCGCCAAGGAAGCCATGCCATTGCTGGTGGCCAGTTGCTCGGCTTCGAGCATGTGGGTGGCCAACGCCGCCACGGTCAGCCCCAGTGCCGACACTGCCGATGGCCGCGTGCATTTCACTGCTGCCAACCTCAACTGCAAGTACCACCGCAGCATCGAGCACCCGACCACCAGCCGCGTGCTGGGGGCCATGTTCAGCAACGACAAGCACTTTGCCCACCACGCGGCACTGCCTGCCGTGGCACAGTTCGGTGACGAGGGGGCGGCCAACCACACGCGCTTCTGCCGTACGTATGGCGAGGCCGGCGTGGAGTTCTTCGTCTACGGCCGCAGCGCCTTCGACAGCCGCTACCCGGCGCCGCAGAAGTACCCGGCCCGGCAGACCCTGGAAGCCTCCCAGGCCGTGGCCCGGCTGCATGGCCTGAGCGATGACGGCGTGGTCTACGCTCAACAGAACCCGGCGGTAATCGACCAGGGCGTGTTCCACAACGATGTGATTGCTGTGGGCAACGGCGAGGTGCTGTTCTACCACGAGGACGCTTTCCTCGAGACGGACGCGGTACTTGGCCAACTGCGAGCTAAACTGGCCAGCAAGGGTGGCAACTTCCAGGCCATCTGCGTGCCGCGGGCGGCGGTGACGGTAGAGGACGCGGTGCGTTCATACCTGTTCAACAGCCAGTTGCTCAGCCGCGACGACGGCTCCATGCTGCTGGTGGTGCCGGAAGAGTGCCGCAACAACGAGCGGGTCTGGGCCTATCTGGGCCAGTTGACCAGCCAGGGCGGCCCGGTGCGGGAGGTGAAAGTGTTCGACCTCAAGCAGAGCATGCAGAACGGCGGTGGGCCGGCTTGCCTGCGTTTGCGCGTGGCGTTGAAGGAAACGGAACTGGCAGCGGTCAACCAAGGCGTTATCATGACCGCCTCGCTGTACGACACCCTGGTGCAGTGGGTCGACAAGCATTACCGCGATCGCCTTGGCGAGGCGGACCTGGCCGACCCGCAATTGCTGGTGGAATGCCGTACGGCACTGGACGAATTGACCCAGATCCTGAAGTTGGGCTCGGTGTATCCGTTCCAACGCCAACCTTGAAGAGAGACTTTGCAATGACCGACGCCCTGCGCCTTATCCTGGAAGATGAAGACGGCACCCAGCTGGAAACTTCTTGCACCCGCTTTGCCGTCGTCTGGCAAGGCAAGGAAGTGTGGATTCAGCAGGATGGTCGTGGCCAGCTGCTGATCGGCGTGGATGTCGAGGAAGACGACACCGAGTACGCCAACCTGCTGCTGCGCCCGATGGCCACCAACCTGGTCAGCCTGCAGCTGGAAATGGAACCGGCGGAGGTCGGCGAAGACGACGATCACGTCCATGGCCCCGATTGCGGCCACCACCACTAAGGAAGTACCTATGCTCGCCCTTGGCAAATTGCTTGAGCTGACCCTCACCGATCACGAACCGGCCGAGAAGACCCAAGTGACATCCAAGGGCGCGCGTTTGCGCTGGCTGGGGGAGGGCGCGCTCGAAGTGCGCCCGGCCGAAAACGAGGATTGCGGGCTGGACCTGCTGCTGTCCGCCGGCATCCACGGCAACGAAACGGCGCCGATCGAGTTGCTCGAGCGGCTGCTGCATGGCGTGGCCAACGGCAAGATCAAACCCAAGGCCCGGGTGCTGTTCCTGTTCGGCAACCCGGCAGCCATCCGCAAGGGCGAGCGCTTTATCGAGCAGGACATCAACCGCCTGTTCAACGGCCGCCACGAGCTGTCCAGTGGCTTCGAGGCATTGCGTGCCGCCGAGCTGGAACAGTTCGCCCGGGTATTCTTCAGCAAGCCGGGGCGCAACCGCCTGCACTACGACTTGCATACCGCCATCCGCGGCTCGAAGATCGAGCAGTTCGCCTTGTACCCTTATAAAGAGGGGCGCAAGCATTCCCGTCGCGAGCTGGCACGCCTGGCGGCGGCGGGCATGGAGGCGGTGTTGTTGCAGAGCAAGTCTTCCATCACTTTCAGCGCCTTCACCTACGAGCAGTTGGAGGCCGAAGCCTTCACCCTGGAGTTGGGAAAGGCCCGCCCGTTCGGCCAGAACGAGGAGGTCAACCTCGACAAGCTGGAGGAGCGGCTGATCAGCATCATCGAAAACACCGAGCCCGAAGGCGAAGGCTCGCTGGATGGCCTGCAGCTGTTCAGCGTTTCCCGCGAGATCATCAAGCATAGCGACAGCTTCCACCTGCACTTGCCGGCGGACATCGAGAATTTCTCCGAGCTGAGCAAGGGCTACTTGCTGGCCGAGGACCTGGCCGAGACGCGTTGGGTGGTCGAGGAGGAGGGCGCGCGCATCATCTTCCCCAACCCCAAGGTCAAGAATGGCCTCAGGGCGGGGATTCTGATCGTTCCCGACTCCGGCCAGCGATTAGGCTGAGCTGGCCCCGATAGCCTGGGTTCACGGCTGTGTGCGCAGCTCCAGTTGCAACGCCTGACGCAGCCCGTTTTCAGTGAAGGCGGGTGGGTTGGTGTTCAGGGCGGTGCTGCCGCCGAATGTGAACCTGCAATCGGTGGGCAAGCCGATGCTCTGTAGGAGCAGGTTGTCCACCGGATAGGCGCCGTTTTTGCCTTGAACCTCGGTCTGGCCCGGAAACACGGTGCCTGACATCGAGTTCCAGCCTTGGCACAGGCAGCGGTACAGGTCGAGCAGTGGCAGTTGCGCAGCGGTCGACCAGCCTGGGTTGTATGCCAGTGTGCCGCCGCTGTATCCCCAGCTACTCTGGTTTTCGTCGATGATGAAGTGGCCTTCGTCTTCATCTTCTTCGTGGTCGCTGGGTGTATAGGTCGTGAATTGGTGTCTGGCTGCTTCGATCACGCTGATCGGGGCTCCGGACTGCCCGGCCTTTTTATCCAGGGCCGCCAGTAGCGCCTGGCCACAGGGTAGTTTGCGCAGCAGTTCCAGCGCATCCTCTGCCGCTTGGCTGAATTGGTCGCTACCCGTCAATCGCACGCCGATATTGCCCAGGGCCTGATGTTCGGCCATCACGGGCCGGGCCAGTCGTGCATCGTTTTCGGCATTGCGGTAGAGCTCGACCCTGGAGGACTCGCGGCCGAGCAGGCGGTGCCCCGTGACGTTGACAACCGCGTCGCCCTTGTCGATGAGTACCGGGCCGCTACCGACCACAATCTGGTGCGTGCCGGTATGGGCGTCGATGTGGACGATACCTGCGCCGGTCTCGATCCTGTTGCCGGTCCCTATCATGTCGATCAGCACCGTCTTCTTCACCTCCGGGGCGATGACCACGTGGTGATTGCCATCGGTGAGGCGAATGGCAATGGCTTGGGCGGTATGCGCGGGGGCCATGAATACCGCATCGTTGATGGTCACTTCCAGCAGGCATTCGCGAGGGGCGATACGTACGCGCTTTTGCTGTTCATTCGCGCGCAGCGCACGCGGGGCCACGTTGAAGACCAGCAGTTCGCTGTTCTGGGTGCCGCGGCGATAGCGCCGCCCCAATGGATAGGCGCGTTCGAGCGTAATTCGCACATTTTCGTCGGCCTGGATGTACTTGACCTCGGTCTGCTGCCGAGGGTTGTCTTCGTTATTGTCGAAGGCGGTTTGCGAGTGGCCGGGTTCCCGGGCGTCGATGTAGTAGATCGGTCTCGGGTTGGCCTGCATGATGCCGTGGGGTAGCGGATGCGGGTCCGAGTGGAGTTTGGATATGTTCAGCTCAGGCATGGAGTGCTCCGGCAGCGAGGGTGGGTCGGCAGGATCCCGTTCCACTGCGCGGGTCAGGTGTTGCTTATGTACCGCATGGGTGGGCCCGCAGGGCTGCTTTTCCGCCGTGGCCGTGCTAATGAACGGCTTTTCATCCGCCGATTGCTGTTCTGGTGTACAAACACACTGTATCTCCCGTTCAGGCTGGATATAATGGCGCCCTTTGCCGTCGTTTCGTCGATTCGACGTATTAGCCCAAACGGCCGCCGTTTCCGTGGAAGAACCTATGAAAAGCGCAGAAATCCGTGAAGCCTTCCTTCGCTTCTTCGAAGAGCAGGGACATACCCGAGTCGCCTCCAGTTCGCTGATCCCGAACAACGACCCGACCCTGCTGTTCACCAATGCCGGCATGAACCAGTTCAAGGACTGCTTCCTCGGTGCGGAGAAGCGTGCCTACACGCGTGCCGTCAGTAGCCAGAAGTGCGTGCGCGCAGGCGGCAAGCACAACGACCTGGAAAACGTCGGTTACACCGCGCGTCACCACACCTTCTTCGAAATGCTGGGCAACTTCAGCTTCGGTGACTACTTCAAGCGCGACGCGATCACTTTCGCCTGGACCTTCCTGACTTCGGAAAAATGGCTGAACCTGCCCAAGGAAAAGCTCTGGGTCACCGTCTACGCCACTGACGACGAAGCCTACGATATCTGGACCAAGGAAGTCGGCGTGCCGGCCGAGCGCATGGTGCGCATCGGCGACAACAAGGGCGCACCGTACGCTTCCGACAACTTCTGGACCATGGGCGACACCGGCCCATGCGGCCCGTGCACCGAGATCTTCTACGACCACGGCCCGGACATCTGGGGCGGCCCGCCCGGCTCGCCGGAAGAAGACGGCGATCGCTACATCGAGATCTGGAACAACGTCTTCATGCAGTTCAACCGCACCGCCGACGGCGTGCTGCACCCGCTGCCAGCGCCGTCTGTGGACACCGGCATGGGCCTGGAGCGCGTCAGCGCCGTGCTGCAGCACGTGCACTCGAACTACGAGATCGACCTGTTCCAGAACCTGCTGTCGGCCGCGGCCAAGGCCATCGGTTGCAGCAATGAGGGCCAGGCCTCGCTGAAAGTGGTCGCCGACCACATCCGTTCGTGCGGCTTCCTGATCGCCGACGGCGTGCTGCCGTCCAACGAAGGCCGTGGCTACGTGCTGCGCCGCATCATTCGCCGCGCCTGCCGCCACGGTAACAAGCTGGGCGCCAAAGGCAGCTTCTTCTACCAGATCGTTGCCGCGCTGGTCGCTGAAATGGGCGAGGCCTTCCCGGAACTGAACAGCCAGCAGGCGCACATCGAGCGCGTGCTCAAGGCTGAAGAAGAACAGTTCGCCAAGACCCTGGAGCAGGGCCTGCGCATCCTCGAGCAGGACCTGGCCCAGCTCGAGGGTGATGTGGTGCCGGGCGACGTGGTGTTCAAGCTGTACGACACCTACGGCTTCCCGATGGACCTGACCGCCGACATCGCCCGTGAGCGCGAGCTGACCATCGACGAAGCCGGTTTCGAGCGCGAGATGGACGCCCAGCGTGAACGTGCCCGTTCCGCCAGCGCCTTCGGCATGGACTACAACAGCCTGGTCAAGGTCGACAGCGCCACCGAGTTCCTCGGCTACGAGGCCACCGAAGGCCAGGGCAAGATCATCGCCCTGTACAAGGACGGCCAGGCCGTCGACCAGCTGGGTGAAGGCGAGCAGGGCGTGGTCGTGCTCGACCGCACGCCGTTCTACGCCGAATCCGGTGGCCAGGTGGGTGACACCGGTTACCTGCAGGCTGGCGCTGCGCGCTTCGATGTGCGCGACACCACCAAGACCGGTGGTGCCTTCCTGCACCACGGCGTGGTTGCCAGCGGTGCGCTGGTGATCGGCTCCCCGGTCGAGGCCAAGGTCGATGCCGACGTGCAGCACGCCACCTCGCTGAACCACTCCGCCACCCACCTGCTGCACGAAGCGCTGCGCCAGGTACTGGGCGAACACGTACAGCAGAAAGGCTCGCTGGTCGACAGCCAGCGCCTGCGTTTCGACTTCAGCCACTTCGAGGCGGTGAAACCGGAGCAGATCAAGGCCCTGGAAGACATCGTCAACCGTGAAGTGCGCAAGAACACTGCGGTGGAAACCGAACTGACCGACATCGAAACCGCCAAGGCCAAGGGTGCCATGGCGTTGTTCGGCGAGAAGTACGGCGACACCGTGCGTGTGCTGAGCATGGGCGGCGATTTCTCGGTGGAGCTGTGCGGCGGTATCCACGCCAAGCGCACCGGTGACATCAGCCTGTTCAAGATCATCAGCGAAGGCGGCGTGGCCTCTGGCGTGCGCCGTATCGAAGCGGTCACCGGGGCTGCTGCGCTGGCCTACCTGAACGCTGCCGAAGAGCAGGTCAAGGAAGCCGCGCAGCTGGTGAAGGGTAACCGCGACAACCTGATCGACAAGCTGTCGGCTGTGCTCGAGCGCAACCGCCAGCTGGAGAAGCAGCTGGAACAGCTGCAGGCCAAGGCCGCCAGCGCCGCCGGGGATGATCTCTCCAACGCGGCCGTTGAGGTCAAGGGCGCCAAGGTGCTCGCCGCCCGCCTGGATGGACAGGACGGCAAGGCACTGCTGGCGCTGGTCGATCAGCTGAAGAACAAGCTCGGCCACGCAGTGATCCTGCTGGGCAGCGAGCATGAGGGCAAGGTTGTGCTGGTGGCCGGCGTGACCAAGGACCTCTCCAGCCAACTCAAGGCTGGCGATCTGATGAAACAAGCCGCTGCGGCGGTGGGTGGCAAGGGCGGTGGTCGTCCGGACATGGCTCAGGGTGGCGGCGTCGACGTCGCCGCACTGGACCAGGCCCTGGCGCTGGCCGTGCCATTCGCAGAGCAGGGACTTTGAGATGAGGGGGCCGGCGGTCTAGTGGCCTGTACGGCTAATTCTTGCGCTCAAATTCGAGTGCCAGGGTTTGCCGCGCAAGGCGCCGCGACGAGTCGTAGCCGGGCTACGGCGAGGAGTGGCAACGCAGCGAGGCGAATCCTGGTGCCGAATTTGGGTGCAAGAATTAGCCACACAGGCCACTCCCATCCGGCCTCTTCATGTTGGATTGTTTTTTGGGGCCCTGTATGGGCTGAGGCACCATTGAAATGGCGTTGATCGTACAGAAATTTGGCGGCACCTCTGTCGGTTCCATCGAGCGGATCGAGCAGGTAGCCGATAAGGTCAAGAAACACCGTGAAGCGGGTGACGACCTGGTGGTTGTGCTGTCGGCAATGAGCGGTGAAACCAATCGCCTGATCGACCTGGCCAAGCAGATCACCGATCAGCCGGTTCCGCGTGAACTGGACGTGATCGTGTCGACCGGTGAGCAGGTCACCATTGCCTTGCTGACCATGGCCTTGATCAAGCGCGGTGTGCCAGCGGTGTCCTACACCGGCAACCAGGTGCGCATTCTCACCGACAGCGCACACAACAAGGCGCGCATCCTGCAGATCGACGACCAGAAGATTCGTGCCGACCTCAAGGAAGGCCGCGTGGTCGTGGTAGCAGGCTTCCAGGGCGTAGACGAGCACGGCAGCATCACCACGCTTGGCCGTGGCGGCTCCGACACCACGGGTGTGGCCCTGGCGGCTGCGCTGAAGGCTTACGAGTGCCAGATCTACACCGACGTCGATGGCGTCTACACCACCGACCCGCGTGTTGTGCCGCAGGCCCAGCGCCTGGAGAAGATCACCTTCGAAGAGATGCTGGAAATGGCCAGCCTCGGTTCCAAGGTGCTGCAGATCCGTTCGGTGGAATTCGCCGGCAAGTACAACGTTCCGCTGCGCGTGCTGCACAGCTTCAAGGAGGGTCCGGGTACCCTCATTACCATTGATGAAGAGGAATCCATGGAACAGCCGATCATTTCCGGTATCGCCTTCAACCGTGATGAAGCCAAGCTGACCATTCGCGGCGTGCCGGACACCCCGGGCGTGGCCTTCAAGATCCTCGGCCCGATCAGTGCCTCGAACATCGAGGTCGACATGATCGTGCAGAACGTTGCCCACGATAACACCACCGACTTCACCTTCACCGTGCACCGCAACGAGTACGAGAAGGCGCAGAGCGTGCTGGAAAACACTGCCCGCGAAATCGGTGCCCGTGAAGTGATCGGCGACACCAAGA
The DNA here is from genome assembly GCF_030263955.1 of Pseudomonas sp. M2(2023). NCBI lineage: Bacteria > Pseudomonadati > Pseudomonadota > Gammaproteobacteria > Pseudomonadales > Pseudomonadaceae > Pseudomonas > Pseudomonas sp. M2(2023). Next base: position 4,043,728 of record NZ_CP127114.1, on the reverse strand, counting down.
TCGCCAAGGTCTCGATCGTCGGCGTCGGCATGCGTTCGCACGCCGGTGTTGCCAGCCGCATGTTCGAAGCCTTGGCCAAGGAGAGCATCAACATCCAGATGATCTCCACCTCCGAGATCAAGGTTTCGGTCGTGATCGAAGAGAAGTACCTGGAGCTGGCCGTACGCGCGCTGCACACCGCGTTCGAGCTTGACGCCCCGGCACGACAGAGCGAGTAATACGCTGCCTGGAAGGGCGCGGCTTGCCGCGCCCTTCGCGTTTCTGCTCGCCACGCAGGCCCGTCCTGCCCTGTGTGGCGATCAACCAGGCCCCGGTCGTCGTCCACGACCAGGCCGCGACACCCAAGACTGTTACCCCTGAATGTTTTGCGTAAGGAGAAAGCTATGTTGATTCTGACTCGTCGGTGCGCCGAGAGCCTGATCATTGGAGACGGCGAGATCACCGTGACGGTGCTCGGCGTAAAAGGCAACCAGGTGCGTATTGGCGTCAGCGCCCCGAAAGAAGTGGCTGTGCACCGCGAGGAAATCTACCTGCGGATCAAGAAAGAGAAGGACGAGGAGCCAAGCCTTTAATTTTTTTGAAGTTTTTTTCAAAAAAAGGGTTGCAAACGAGGAAGAGCCTGTTTAATATTCGCCTCGTGTTGCGGTGAGGTGGCCGAGTGGCCGAAGGCGCTCCCCTGCTAAGGGAGTATACCTCATAAGGGTATCGGGGGTTCGAATCCCCCCTTCACCGCCATTATTCGCTTAGGGCGCTGTAAACGGTAAGAACGCTAAGTAGTTGATTTTAAACGAAAAAGTTCTTGCAAAAATGTTTCAGCGACCTATAATGCGCGGCAAGACACGGACTCATAGCTCAGCTGGATAGAGTACTCGGCTACGAACCGAGCGGTCGGAGGTTCGAATCCTCCTGAGTCCGCCACTTTTGAAGTGGCTTTGCTTGCAAGGCTGCTTCAATCAACCAGTGGTAATCTGGTCTAAAACTACCATCGCGGACTCATAGCTCAGCTGGATAGAGTACTCGGCTACGAACCGAGCGGTCGCAGGTTCGAATCCTGCTGAGTCCGCCACTTTTTGAAGTGGCTCTGCTTGCAAAGGCACTTCAACCAACCAGTGGTAATCTGGTCTAAAAATACCACCACGGACTCATAGCTCAGCTGGATAGAGTACTCGGCTACGAACCGAGCGGTCGGAGGTTCGAATCCTCCTGAGTCCGCCACACCAAATCAAGAAGCCCGCTCAATTGAGCGGGCTTTTTGTTTTTCTGCGCCAATGAATTGTTGCTGATGTCGATCTAAGCTCTTCTGTAATGATTGTGGTGCAGGTGCCGCGCTCTTCTGTGGGAGCGGCCTTGTGTCGCGGTGGGGCGCGCAGCGGCCCCTAAATCGACCAGGCGCCACACTTCTGAAATGAATGTGCTTTCCCACCCATGACAACCGTCGCACTGATAGCTTCGAGCGTTGTCCCAGCTTTATCACGCAAACGATTGTTCTGGCCAAAAATTTTAAGCGATCTGACAGCTTTAGCAGTGTATGATTGCGCCCGTCAGCCCCGCCGGGGCTTGTGGAAAACCACCATGGACTTACCCAGTAGTTACTCGCTAACAAGATTCATACAGAAAGATCTGACCGATTGATTCTCCCGGCGTGCTCCGCTGCTGGGAGTGGAGTTCGCCTATGACTGAAGTAGAAGTAAAAAAAGCGCAGGAAAGCCTGCAGGACCGCCTGGCCCAGGTGGTCGAACTGCTGCAGCGCCAGCGCGTGGTAGAAGACCTGACCCATCGTCAGGAAGGCGCCCACCACGACCTGGTGGAAAACCTGGTCCACCGCCAGAACCTCGTCGAGCTGCAGCGCAAACTCGACGACCTGCACCCCGCCGACATCGCCTACATCCTCGAAGCCTTGCCCCTGGAAGACCGCCTGACGGTCTGGCAGCTGGTGCGCTCGGATCGCGATGGCGACATCCTGCTGGAAGTGTCCGACGCCGTGCGGCAATCGCTGATCGCCGACATGGACGATCACGAGCTGCTCGCCGCCGCCAAGGAAATGGACGCCGACGAGCTGGCGGACCTGGCTCCAGAGCTGCCGCGTGACGTTGTTCACGAGCTGATGGAAACCCTCGATGCCCAGCAACGCGAGCGCGTGCGTTCGGCGCTTAGCTACGACGAGGAGCAGGTTGGTGCGCTGATGGACTTCGAGATGGTCACCATCCGCGAAGACGTCAGCCTGGAAGTGGTGTTGCGCTACCTTCGCCGCCTGAAAGAGCTGCCGAACCACACCGATAAACTCTTCGTGGTCGACTATGACGGCATTCTCAAGGGCGTATTGCCGATCAAGCGCCTGCTGGTCAACGACCCGGAGAAGAAGGTGGCGGAGGTCATGGCGACCGATCCGGTCTCCTTCCACCCCGAGGAGGATGCCTATGATGCGGCGCAGGCCTTCGAGCGTTATGACCTGGTATCTGCGCCAGTTGTGGACAAGAACGAACGCCTGATCGGCCGCTTGACCATCGACGAAATGGTCGACCTGATTCGTGAAGAAAGCGAAAGCGAAGTGCTGAACATGGCCGGTTTGCGCGAGGAAGAAGACATCTTCGCCTCGGTCTGGCGTTCGCTGCGCAACCGCTGGGCCTGGTTGGCCATCAACCTGATTACCGCTTTCGTTGCCTCGCGAGTGATCGGCCTGTTCGAAGGTTCGATCGAGAAACTGGTGGCCCTGGCTGCGCTGATGCCGATCGTGGCGGGTATTGGTGGCAACTCCGGTAACCAGACCATCACCATGATCGTGCGCGCCATGGCGCTGGACCAGGTGTCGCCGGGCAACACCAGCCGCCTGATGCGCAAGGAGCTGGCGGTATCGCTGCTCAACGGCCTGATCTGGGGCGGGGTGATCGGTGCGGTGGCGTTCTGGCTGTATGGCAGCTGGTCGTTGGGCCTGGTGATGACTGCGGCGATGACCTTGAACCTGCTGTTGGCGGCCTTGATGGGGGTGTTGATCCCGATGACCCTGACACGCCTGGGGCGCGACCCGGCGATGGGCTCCAGCGTGATGATTACCGCGGTGACCGATAGTGGTGGGTTCTTCATCTTCCTCGGGCTGGCCACAGTGTTTCTGCTGTAACCCGCGGATCGCGTCTCTTGCAGAGACACCACCTACAAAAAAGCCAGCTTACGCTGGCTTTTTCATGTTCGGCTGCAAACCTCAGGAGGCGTCGGCAGCCATTTCCACATCGTGAGCGATGAGGGCCACCAGCGCGTTCTGCTGGCGATGCGACAGTTGGCGGAAGCGTTGCAGCAATTCGCGTTCATGCAGGGACAGTTCGGGGCTGTCCAGGCGCATGCTCAAATCGTCACCCAGCGCACCTTCCTGGATAAGGCTCTGTTCCAGGCGCGCGATGATTTCGGAGTTCATGCTGCGGTGATGGTTGCGCGCTACCTCGGCAATGCGCTCACGCATCCCGTCGGGCAGGCGGACGACGAACTTGTCAGCGGTGCGGCTCGAATAAATAGCCTGTTTCATTGGGCGCATATAAATTGACCAGATTTTGGTTCAGGGGAAGCGGTTCTCAAATTGGCCGCACGGGGTGGTAGTACGACCGTGGCGACGACTAAATGTTCAACCGTCTGTGAAAAATGGATGCTCATCTTGCCTCATGGTCGCCGTTTCCTTGGCGTCAATTCTGTGACAAATAGTGAGCCGGATAAAGGCTTTGTGCCAGTACCAATTATCAGAAATGAGTACTGGTTTGAAAAGTTTTACATGCACCGGCTTGCCCAATCGTCAGACTTTTGCCGTCAAAAACTGGTAAAACGCAGCAAAAGCCCGGGAAAGTCCATAGAATGTGCCGGTTCCCTCCATAGAGCATAGTGGCTATGCAACATGACGCAAGCGACCGCAAATCAGGCACAGGCCGGTTGATATATCTGGTAGGACCGTCGGGTTCCGGGAAAGATTCCCTGATTGACGCTTCCCGTGAGCGGCTGGCAGCCGCCGGGGTGGAAATTGCTCGTCGCGTCATTACCCGTTCGGCTGAAGCCAAGGGCGAAGCCGCCCATGGCGTAACGGCCGAACAGTTCGAAGCATTGCGAGCACAGGGCGCGTTCGCCATGCATTGGCGCGCCAATGGGTTGGATTACGGCATTCCATTGCAGGTGGATCAGTGGCTGGCGGCGGGCAGGTCGGTGCTGGTGAATGGTTCGCGGGCTTATCTCGCCGAGGCGCGCCGGCGCTACCCGAACCTGTTGGCAGTGCTGGTCGAGGTCAGGCACGAGGTGCTGCGCGAGCGCCTGTTGGCGCGCGGCCGGGAAAGCGCAGAAGAAATCGAGCAGCGCCTGGCACGTAATGCACGCTTGCAGGCGCTGGCAGATCCGTCGCTGCATGTGCTGGACAACTCCACCACCCTGGAAACCGCGGTCACGGCATTGTTCACGCTGCTGCATGATGAAGGTGTGCTGGCGCAGGTGTAGCATTGGCAGAAAAGGATTACGCGAAAAAGCCCGCTTGAGGCATGACAAACGCCAGCATGCTGGTTAACATGCTGGCCGTCCCGCTATGCAGCGTTCGCTGCCGGCACTTGCGTCTCAGTAGCTCAATTGGATAGAGCATCCCCCTCCTAAGGGGAAGGTTGCAGGTTCAATTCCTGCCTGGGACGCCATTTCCTTTCGTTCCCTTACCGCGTTCAGCCGGTGTTGGTGACGCGAAACCGGGAAGCCTTGAAGCTGCGTATTTCTACATCCCCAGATGCTTCAAGGCCCACAGCACTCCCATGCCTACAATCAGCGTCAGCATCGTGCTGCGCGTACGCCACGCCACCAGCGCGGCAAGTATCGCCGCTGGTATCTGTGGGTTCATCCAGTCGAACCCCGCCTGCCGGTCCGGGAATACCACGGCCGGCAGTACCAATGCGGCCAACACGCTGGCTGGCACATACGCCAGGGCGCGGCGAAACAGTGGGGGGATGCGCAATGCCGTGTGCAACTCGATGAACGACAGGCGGATGGCGAAGGTGCCCAGGCCGATCAGAATGAAGGTCATCCACTGGGTCGTTTCGCTCATGATGCTTCCTGCTCGGTATTGGCTTCTGCCGCAGTTTGCTGTTTTTGCCAGTTCTCGATGGCCAGCCCGGCGATGATGCCGCCCAGCGCGCCAACCAGCAGGCCGAGGTTGTAGGGCAGGTCGACGGCCAGTACGGCGAGCACACCGCCGGTCAGCGCTGCGCCAAGCGTGGCTGCATTGCGAATGCCGGGTATCAACAGGGCCAGGAACGACAAGGGAATGGCAAAGCCGAGCGACCAGTCTTCAGGAATGCTCGCTCCCAGATACATGCCCGCCAGCACCGAGAGGTTCCAGCCGAAGAACATGGTGATTGCCGTACCGGCATAGTAGGGGTACGCATACTGTCCCAGCCCGCCCGTGCCCATCTTCAGCATGCACAGGGCGAAGGACTGGTCCGACAGCATGTACGCCATCGGCCACTTGCGGCGGCGGGGCAACTGGCCCAGGTGCGGGGCCAGGCTGGCGCTGTACATCAGGAAGCGCAGGTTGATCACCAGCGCGGTGACTACCATGGTCACCGGCAGGGCGGCGCTTTGCATCAACTGCATCACCACCATCTGCGCCGAACCGGAGTAGAACAGCAAGGTCATGCCGATGGCATCGGTTGGCGACAGGCCCATGCCGATCGCCGTGACCCCGGTGATCAGGCCGAAGGGCACTATGCCGGAGGTCAATGGCAGGGCGCTGCGGGCACCTTGCCTGAACGCTTGGGGCGCGCTTGGATACGGCATTTGAAATCCTTGAAAGTGTGCAGGCGGTACAAGGGCGGCACGTCCACGTTAATGCGCGCGACAGTTGGCCACAACGCCAGATTTCTGGAATAGTAGGCCTAAAAAAAATAGGCCTGAAACCGTGTACCTCGATACTTCTACCCGGCACTCGCTGCAGCTCAATGCCTTGCGTGCCTTCGAAGCGTCAGCCCGCCTGGGCGGTTTCGCCCGTGCTGCACTCGAACTGAAGGTGACACCGGGGGCCATCGCCGCCCTGGTCAAGACCCTGGAGAACGAATACGGCGCGGCCTTGTTCGAGCGCCATGCCAAAGGCGTACGGCTGACGCCCTTGGGCGAAAGCGTGAAAGGCCAGTTCACCGAGGCATTCGACGCCGTGGAAGCCGCTGCGCGCGCACTGCGCCGCCTGGCGGCACCGCAGCGGGTGCATATCGTCACATCGCCTGCTCTGGCGCAGTTGTGGATCGGGCCACGCTTGCCGGAACTGACCCGCTTGCTGGCACCCATCGAGATCTCGGTGACTGCGGTGGATGAGCCGCCCAACCTGAAGCGCAGCCCGTTCGATCTGTGCCTGTTCTACACCGAAAAGCCCGAGCGCTGGCAACGCAGGATAGCCACGGAAGAAATCCTGCCCGTGTGCGTGCCGGCCCTGGCCAACAGCATCACCAAGCCCGAGGATCTTGCCGACGCCCGTTGCATCGCCGACGTGGGCTGGAACGACTGGGCGGTGTGGACGGGGGCTGTGATGCCTGGGCACAAGTTCGTTGCCCGTGGACCGGGTTTTTCCCTGTACTCGATCGCCCTGCAGCAAGCCTTGCTGGCTGCAGGGGTGCTTATAGGGCGCAGAAGCCTGGTGCAGCGCTACCTGGACAGCGGTGAACTGGTCGCCCCCATTGATCGCGCTGTGCCACTGGGTGTGACCATCGCCGCATGGCGGCTGCCGGGTGCCAAGGGCAACCAGGTGGTTGCCGCGGTGGAGGAGGCGCTGTTGCATCTGGCTTGAGCGTCGTCGATCCATGCCTGCTCGCACAGCGCCGCAAAAACAGGGCGTCGGGGCTATTCTGTTCGGGTGCGCCAGCCGTCAGGGAGAGCGTCAATGAGTCAGGAAACCCGGCCGGTACCTGCCGGCTTCAGTGAGCAGCAGTTGCGTACGTTGTTCGATCTTATCAGCGATGGTATCTGGGACTGGAATGCCAATACCGGCTACGTCTATCGCAACCCGGGTTGGTACGCCATGCTCGGCTACCCCAGCCACTCCATGGCCAACTCGGTGCTCACCTGGGAAAGCGTGATCCACCCGGAGGACTACCCACGGGTGATGGCGCATTTCGAGGCGTACATCAACCAGCGTAACGAGCACTATCTGGTCGAATACCGCTGCCGTTGCCAGGATGGCAGCTATCTGTGGATAGAAGACAGCGGCTACATCATTGCCCATAACGAGGACGGCTCGGTAGCGCGCATGCTTGGTGCCCACCGCAACATTGACGCCAACAAGCGCCTTGTGGCGCAACTGCAGCAGAGGAACCAGTCGCTGGAAAGCCAGGTGGCCGAACGCACTCGCGAGCTGTCCTGGGTGAACCAGCAGTTGCAGCGGCAGTTGGACGAAAACCGCGAGCTGGCCGAGCGTGATGCGTTGACCCGCATTGCCAATCGCTATCGGCTGGAGAAGGCGCTACAACTGGAGTGCGAGCGTGCCCAGCGATTTCGCCAGCCGTTGTCGCTGATAGCCATGGACCTGGATGACTTCAAGCCGATCAATGACCGCTATGGCCATGCCCATGGCGATGCGGCGCTGTTGCGGGTGGTCGACGTCCTGCGTGCCTGCCTGCGGGAGCAGGACCTGCTGGCGCGGTGGGGTGGGGACGAGTTCGTCATCGTATTGCCGCAGGCCTCGCTGGGCGAGGCGCTGGAAGTGGCTGCACGCTTGCGCCAGGCGATGGCGCAGATAGAGCCGGTGGGCGATTTCCGGCTAACCATGAGCTACGGTGTGGTGCAATGGGAGGAAGGAGAGGACCAGCATGCACTGCTGGCGCGTGCCGACAAGGCGCTGTACCGGGCCAAGGGGAGTGGCAAGAACGCCATAGCCGAGTAGCCTGTGCCGGCCTCTTCGCGGGTAAACCCGCTCCCACAGGTGCGCCACTGCTCTCACGGGCAGTGATGTCCCTGTGGGAGCGGGTTTACCCGCGAAGAGGCCGGCACTGACTCGCCCATGAAAAAAGACCCGCAACGCCAGGGGCGCTGCGGGCCAAATCGGCCTCGGCCGCTTCAGTGTCAGATATGCAGGGCGTGGCCCAGCGCGCGCAGCGCCGCTTCCTGTACCGCCTCACCCAGTGTCGGGTGGGCATGGATGGTGCCGGCCACATCCTCCAGGCACGCGCCCATTTCCAGCGACTGGGCAAACGCCGTCGACAACTCGGAAACCGCCACGCCAACCGCCTGCCAACCCAGGATCAGGTGGTTGTCACGGCGCGCCACCACCCGCACGAAACCGCTTTTCGATTCCAGGCTCATGGCCCGGCCATTGGCGGCGAACGGGAACTGCGCGACGATGCAGTCCAGCCCTTGCTGGCTGGCTTGCTCCGGGGTCTTGCCGACCACCACCACTTCCGGGTCGGTGAAACACACCGCGGCGATCGCGCTGGGTTCGAAACGGCGCGCCTTGCCGGCGATGATCTCGGCGACCATCTCGCCCTGGGCCATGGCCCGGTGCGCCAGCATCGGTTCGCCGGCCACGTCGCCGATGGCCCAGACGTTGCGCATGCTGGTCTGGCAGCGCTCGTCGATGGCGACGGCGGCGCCGTTCATCTTCAGGTCCAGGCACTCCAGGTTGAAACCTTGCGTGCGTGGCCGGCGGCCCACGGCCACCAGTACCTGGTCGGCTTCCAGGCGCAGTTGGCCGCCCTGGCCATCACGGGCCAGCAGGCAGCCGCCTTCGTAACCTTCGACGCTATGGCCCAGGTGCAGGGTGATGCCCAGCTTCTTCAGCGATTCGGCCACCGGGGCGGTCAGCTCGCTGTCGTAGGTTGGCAGGATGCGCTCGCGCGCCTCCACCACGCTGACCCGGGCGCCCAGCTTGCGGTAGGCGATGCCCAGCTCGAGGCCGATGTAGCCGCCGCCCACCACTACCAGGTGCTGCGGCAGGGTTTTCGGCGCCAGGGCTTCGGTCGAGGAAATGATCGGCCCACCCAGCGGCAGCATTGGCAGTTCGACGCTGCTGGAGCCAGTGGCCAGCAGCAGGTGCTCGCACTGGATACGCTGGCCATCGACCTCGACCTGCTTGCCGTCGAGCACCTTCGCCCAGCCATGGATCACCTTGACCCCGTGCTTTTTCAGCAGCGCGGCGACGCCGGTGGTCAGGCGGTCGACGATGCCGTCCTTCCAGGCCACGCTCTGGCCGATGTCCAGGCGCGGCGAGGCGACGCTGATGCCCAGCTCCGACGGGCCGGCAAAGCGCGAGGTCTGGTGGAACTGCTCGGCCACGTGGATCAGCGCCTTGGACGGGATGCAGCCGATGTTCAGGCAGGTACCGCCCAGTGCCTGGCCTTCCACCAGCACGGTGGGGATGCCCAGTTGCCCGGCGCGGATGGCAGCCACGTAGCCGCCAGGGCCGCCGCCGATGATCAACAGGGTAGTCTGGATAGTCTGTTGCATGCTCACTCCACGAACAGGCAGGCGGGTTGTTCGAGCAGGCCGCGCACGGCCTGGATGAACAGCGCGGCGTCCATGCCATCGACCACGCGGTGGTCGAACGAGCTGGACAGGTTCATCATCTTGCGCACGACGATCTGGCCGTCGATCACCACAGGCCGCTCGACCATGCGGTTGACGCCGACGATCGCCACTTCCGGGGTGTTGACCACCGGCGTGCTGACTATACCGCCCAGTGCGCCCAGGCTGGTCAGGGTGATGGTCGAACCGGACAGCTCATCGCGGCTGGCCTTGTTTTTGCGAGCAGCGTTGGCCAGGCGCGAGATCTCGCCGGCATTGCTCCACAGGCTGCCAGCTTCGGCATGGCGCAGCACCGGCACCATCAGGCCGTTGTCACCCTGGGTGGCGATGCCCACATGCACCGCGCCATGGCGGGTGATGACCTGGGCTTCGTCGTCATAGGTGGCGTTGATCTGCGGGAAGTCGCGCAGTGCCACGACCAGGGCGCGAACCAGGAACGGCAGCAGGGTCAGCTTGCCGCGGCTGTCGCCGTGCTTGCTGTTGAGTTGCTGGCGCAGAGCTTCCAGGGCGGTGACGTCGATCTCTTCCACATAACTGAAGTGCGCGACCCGGCGCTTGGCGTCCTGCATGCGCTGGGCGATCTTGCGGCGCAGGCCGATCACCGGTACCTGCTCGCTGTCGGTGCGCTTGGCATAGCCGCTCGGCGCTTGCCCGCCAGCGCTGTGCGGCTTGCTCATGAAGGCGTCGAGGTCTTCGTGCAGGATACGCCCGGCCGGGCCGCTGCCATGCACGTAACGCAGTTCGATACCGGCATCCAGGGCACGCTTGCGCACCGCCGGCGAGGCCAGTGGCTTGTCGCCTGGCTGGCGCGGCACGATCGGGGCTGCCTCGTGGTTGACGGCGGCCTGGCACGCGGCCGGTCTTGCTTCCTTCTGCGGCTCTGGCCTGGCTGCCACAGGGGCTGCGGGGGCTTGGACCTGTTCGGGCTTTGGCGCATCCTTGGTGGGAGCATCCACATGATTGCCGCTGCCTTCCACTTCGATGCGGATCAGCTCGCTGCCGACCGCCATCACTTCACCGGGCTGCCCACCCAGGGCCAGCACCTTGCCGCTGACCGGCGAAGGGATTTCCACGGTGGCCTTGTCGGTCATGACGTCGGCCACTACCTGGTCTTCGGCGATCATGTCGCCGACCTTGACGAACCACTCGACCAACTCGACCTGCGCGATGCCTTCGCCAATGTCCGGCATCTTGATGACGTGCGTGCCCATTCAGACCTCCATGACCTTTTTCAATGCCGCACCTACCCGCGAAGGCCCTGGGAAGTAAGCCCATTCCTGTGCGTGGGGGTAGGGGGTGTCCCAGCCGGTGACGCGCTCGATCGGCGCCTCCAGGTGGTGGAAGCAATGTTCCTGTACCAGCGATACCAGTTCGGCGCCAAAGCCGCAGGTGCGGGTAGCTTCGTGTACCACCACGCAGCGGCCGGTCTTTTTAACCGACTCGACGATGGTCTCCAGGTCCAGCGGCCAAAGGCTGCGCAGGTCGATCACCTCGGCGTCGACGCCGGTTTCTTCGGCGGCCACCTGGGCCACGTACACCGTGGTGCCGTAGGTCAGCACGGTCACGTCATTGCCGGGGCGGGTAATGGCTGCCTTGTCCAGCGGCACGCTGTAGTAGCCATCGGGTACGGCGCTTTGCGGGTGCTTCGACCATGGGGTGACAGGGCGGTCGTGGTGGCCGTCGAACGGGCCGTTGTACAGGCGCTTGGGTTCCAGGAAGATCACCGGGTCATCGCATTCGATCGAGGCGATCAGCAGGCCCTTGGCGTCATACGGGTTGGACGGCATGACAGTGCGCAGGCCACACACCTGGGTGAACATCGCTTCCGGGCTCTGGCTGTGGGTCTGGCCGCCATAGATCCCGCCACCGCAGGGCATGCGCAGGGTCAACGGGGCGATGAACTCGCCGGCCGAGCGGTAACGCAGGCGCGCCATCTCGGAAACGATCTGGTCGGAGGCCGGGTAGAAGTAGTCGGCGAACTGGATTTCCACTACCGGGCGCAAACCATAGGCACCCATGCCCACGGCGGTGCCGACGATGCCGCTCTCCGAGATCGGCGCGTCGAACACGCGGGACTTGCCGTACTTGTTCTGCAGGCCTTCGGTGCAGCGGAACACGCCGCCGAAGTAACCGACGTCCTGGCCGTAGATCACCACATTGTCGTCGCGCTCGAGCATGACATCCATGGCCGAGCGCAGGGCCTGGATCATGGTCATGGTAGTGGTGGCCATGGCGGTTTCCGGGTTGATGCTGTTGTTGTGGTCGTTCATCTCAAACCCCCAGTTCCTGGCGTTGACGGCGCAGGTGGTCGGGCATTTCCTTGTACACGTCCTCGAACATCGAGGCAGCACTCGGGATGTGACCGTTGGCCAGCGTGCCGTACTGCTCGGCTTCCTTCTGCGCGGCTATCACCGCGGCTTCCAGCTCGGCAGTGGTGGCCTGGTGTTCTTCCTCGGACCAGTGGCCGATCTTGATCAGGTGCTGCTTCAGGCGGGCGATCGGGTCGCCGAGCGGGAAGTGGCTCCAGTCATCGGCCGGGCGGTACTTGGACGGGTCGTCCGAGGTCGAGTGCGGGCCTGCACGGTAGGTGACCCACTCGATCAGGCTCGGGCCCAGGCCACGGCGGGCGCGTTCGGCGGCCCAGCGCGAGGCAGCGTACACGGCGACGAAGTCGTTGCCGTCGACTCGCAGCGAGGCAATGCCGCAACCCACGCCACGGCCGGCGAAGGTGGTCGACTCGCCACCGGCGATGGCCTGGAAGGTGGAGATCGCCCACTGGTTGTTGACCACGTTGAGTATCACCGGGGCGCGGTACACGTGGGCAAAGGTGAGGGCGGTGTGGAAGTCCGACTCGGCGGTTGCGCCGTCGCCGATCCACGCCGAGGCGATCTTGGTATCGCCCTTGATCGCCGAGGCCATGGCCCAGCCGACCGCCTGCACGAACTGGGTCGCCAGGTTGCCGCTGATGGTGAAGAAACCGGCCTCGCGCACCGAATACATGATCGGCAGTTGGCGGCCCTTGAGCGGGTCGCGCTCGTTGGACAGCAACTGGCAGATCATCTCGACCAGCGACACGTCGCGGGCCATCAGGATGCTTTGCTGGCGGTAGGTGGGGAAGCACATGTCGGTGCGGTTCAGCGCCAAGGCCTGGCCGCTGCCGATGGCTTCTTCACCCAGGCTCTGCATGTAGAAGGACATCTTCTTCTGGCGCTGGGCGACCACCATGCGGCTATCGAAAATCCGCGTCTTGAGCATGGCGCGCATGCCCTGGCGGAGAACTTGCGGGTCGATGTCTTCGGCCCACGGGCCTTGCGCGTCGCCTTGCTCGTCGAGCACGCGGATCAGGCTGTAGGACAAATCCGCGGTGTCGGCAGCGTCGACATCGACTGGGGGTTTACGGGCTTGACCTGCATCGTTCAGGCGCAGGTAGGAGAAATCGGTCTGGCAGCCTGGCCGGCCGGTAGGCTCGGGCACATGCAAACGCAGGGGGGCGTACTCGTTCATGCTTTTTACGCTCGCTCGGGTATTTGTTTTTGTGAGCTCTGAAGCGGCCGCCGCTGAGTACCGGCTTGTGACTGGTAGGTCAGCGTCCCCTACATCTTAGTGGTCCGGCAGGAGAATTTTTCTCTCAAGTTGGTTGCCTTTGCCGAGCAGGGCAGATAAACATTCCGCATAAACACAAAAAACCGGTGATTTTGTCTCATGCGCAAACTCGATCGTACCGATATCGGCATTCTCAACAGCCTGCAGGAAAATGCCCGCATCACCAACGCCGAACTGGCCCGCTCGGTGAACCTGTCTCCCACGCCCTGCTTCAACCGGGTTCGGGCCATGGAGGAGCTGGGGGTGATCCGCCAGCAGGTGACCTTGCTGTCGCCCGAGGCGTTGGGGCTGGACGTGAACGTGTTCATCCACGTGAGCCTGGAGAAGCAGGTGGAGCAGTCGTTGCACCGTTTCGAGGAAGAAATTGCCGAACGGCCCGAAGTGATGGAGTGTTACCTGATGACGGGCGATCCGGACTACCTGTTGCGGGTACTGCTGCCCAGCATCCAGGCGCTGGAACGGTTCCTGGATTACCTGACGCGGTTGCCAGGGGTGGCCAACATCCGTTCCAGTTTTGCCTTGAAGCAGGTGCGCTACAAGACGGCCTTGCCGCTGCCGGCCAATGGCATGACCTTGCGGGAGTAGCCGTCCGAGTACTGCGCTTGCTGGTCAGGTCAGCTGAATATCGCTCAGGAAGAATTCGAGCACGTCACCGGTACGCTCGCTGGCGTTGAGGTAGTACTGGCGGCCCAGGTCAAGTACCGGGACATTGTCCGAGAGCGACTCCGCAACACGGTAGCCGTTCATGTCCCGCAGGTAGAAGGGAACCAAGTCGGCGCTCTCCACTGTGCCGTCCCATGGCTGGAGCGTTTCGATTTTCCAGTAGGGCCGGGTACGTAGCAGGTTGTACGGATGTGGGGCGTTGAGCACATCCCGGACCCGCCCGGCCACATGCGTACCATACAGGCCTAGCCAGCCATTGGAACTGCTTTCAAGCCTGGCGCCAATATAGGCCCAGTGTTCTGCGCAGGTAATGTAGTAGTGCGTGCGGTCTTCACGGTGCTCGATGAATTCGAAATGGAATGCAAGTCGTTGGAATTCATCTGCACTGCGTGGCACGCTCCTGCGCGCGGCAGTCGTGCACAGCCAGCCGTCTTCATCCAGGCCAAGCACTGGGTGTACGTTGTTGTCTGCAACAACGATCTGGCCACGGTGGACGTTATGAAGTGTAGCGGTGAAATTGGCCCTTATCATGTAAGTCTCCGATGATTGCTGAGGCGGCAGCCCAGGCTAAGGCACTGCCTGTCGACTTGGGACATGGATGCGTTTCAGCCAACGGAAGAGGGTGCCTGTCAGCCTGCTGTACAGGCCTGATCGCGACATGACCTGCACCGGACGCGCCCCGGCAACAGCATTTTATTCGCCACCGCACTCATTCCCTGGCATTTGCCCTTATGCTTGTCTGCAACCCATCGCCACCTGACCCGGGAGCCGCAAGGGACTTATGCGAAATATCTGGAAGCCGTTTCAGTCGTTGTATTTCGCCGCGCTGATGATGTTGATCGGCTCGGGCCTGCTCAGTACCTACCTGGCCCTGCGCCTGGCAGCCGATCATGTCGACAGCCTGTGGGTGGGTGCCTTGATGGCGGCCAACTACTTTGGCCTGGCGGTAGGCGGCAAGGTCGGCCACCGGTTGATTGGCCGGGTAGGGCACATTCGCGCCTACGCCACTTGCGCTGGCATCGTCGGTGCGGCGGTGCTCGGCCATGGCTTGACCAGCTGGCTGCCGGCCTGGGTCGGGCTGCGGATGATCGTCGGCCTGGGGATGATGTGCCAGTACATGGTCATCGAAAGCTGGCTGAACGAGCAGGCCGATGTGAAGCACCGCGGCGCGGTGTTCAGCGGCTACATGATCGCCTCTTACCTGGGCCTGGTGCTCGGCCAGCTGATCCTGGTGGTGCACCCACAGCTTGGCCTGGAGCTGCTGATGCTGGTGGCCATGTGTTTCACCCTGTGCCTGGTGCCGGTGGCCATGACCCGGCGCATTCACCCCGCACCGTTGCGCCCGGCACCGATGGAGCCGAAGTTCTTCATCAAGCGGGTGCCGCAGTCGCTCAGCACGGTGCTGGGTTCGGGGCTTATCGTCGGCTCGTTCTATGGTCTGGCGCCTTTGTATGCCTCCAGTCAGGGCATGACTACCGAGCAGGTCGGTCTGTTCATGGGTAGCTGCATTTTTGCCGGCCTGCTGGTGCAGTGGCCGCTGGGCTGGTTGTCTGATCGCTACGATCGGGCGGTGCTGATCCGCAGCGTGGCCGTGGGGCTTGCGCTGGCCTCGGCGCCACTGGCGATGCTGCCCAGCGTTCCGCTGGAGTTGCTGTTCGGCATAGGCTTCGTGATTTCGTTGCTGCAGTTCTGCCTGTACCCGCTGGCGGTGGCGTTTTCCAACGACCATGTGGAAAGCGAGCGGCGGGTGTCGCTGACCGCGATGCTGCTGGTGACCTACGGTGTGGGCGCGTGTATCGGGCCGCTGGCGGCAGGCGTGCTGATGAAGGTGCTGGGCCCGCAGATGCTGTATGCCTTCTTCGTGTTCTTTGCCCTGGTGCTGGTGTGGCGCATTCGTCCGAAGGCGGTCACCGGGCTGCACCAGGTGCAGGATGCGCCTTTGGGCCACGTTGCGATGCCGGCTGCCGGTTCGCCACTGTCGGCGGCGCTGGACCCACGGGTGGATGAGCAGACGGTGCAGGAGGTGATGCAGGCACCGGTGGCGGCGGAGGATACCGAAGACGAGCCCCGCCAGAATGAGGAGCAGGGCAAGCCCCAGGCCGAGATCAACTCTGCGGTCTGACGGCCTGTTGGCCTGCCCCTCGAAGGGTGCCGGTCATGTCCGGTGCCCCTGGCGAGTCAGGCTGGCTTTATGTTCTTCAGGTTGAAGACCAGTATCTCGCCCTCTTTGGTACTGGCATTGAGGAACCAGTAATGGCGCTTGACCTTGTCCCGGGTATAGGTGGACCTGGCCAGCGCCACCCGGTAACCGTTCAGGTCACGCAGGTAGAAGGGCACTTCTTCGGCTGTTTCCAGGCGGCCGTCCCAGGGGCTGAGCGTTTCGATCTTCCATTGCCCTTTGCCCTCTATGGCCTCATAGAAAGCCTCTGCGAGATTGGTGTTGCCGATGATCCGGCCAACGATATGCGTCGCATAAAAGCCTACCCAGCCATTGCGGTTGCGTTCCAGGCTCGAACCAAAATATTCCCAGGTCTCGGCGCCGTTGATCGCATAGTGCGTTCGCTCGCCCTGGTGCTTCAGGAAACGGAACGCGAAAGTGATGGGCTTGAAGCTCGGGCTGTCCCCGCGCTGGTGCTCTGTGCATAGCCAGCCATCCTGATCGAGGGAGAATAGGGGGTGAACGTACAGCGGGGTGTCGACCACTCCCACCTGGCCATGCTGGCAGTGGAGTTCGGCGGTGAAATTGGCTTGGATCATTGTGGGCTCCTCGGCGGTCGCTTGGGTACAAGTACACTAAGCAGCCGCGGAGCCATAGGTAACCTGGAAGCGCACCACGCCCAGGTGCTGTGCGCTACACCCGCACAGTGGGCCTGCACTCAATAATCGTCTTTGTCGAAGCGCCGTGCCTCACGCTGCAGCTGGTAGACAAAGCTCTCGACCTTGCGCTGCGCCTGCCCGGTAAGGTTATGGAAGCGCACGCCGGCAAAGGTGGTGTTGATCCGCTCTTCATAGTGCAGGTGGCGCAGCTCGACCATGGTATCGACCAGGCCCAGCGGATTGGCCGCCTTGAACCGCTCGTACACCTGGCCCAGTTGCAGGCGATCCTCGACATTGCCTTCGAAGCGCAGTTTGCAGCCGGTGGCGGAGATGTCCAGCAGCTTCCCACGCAGGGCGCCGTTGCCCTTGAGGTGGGTGCCATCGAGGATGATATCGACCAGCTGCGATAGCTTCAGCGCGGCGCGGAAGGCATTGCGGCGCTGGTGGTAGGTCATCTCCTGAGGCATGGCGCCGCGGTAGCAGCGGTGGCCGTCGACTTCGCTGATCCTCAACGCCTGGTTGCAGTCCCAGGCGATACGCACGCCATCATGGAAGCCTTCGACGCGGAAGTGTTCGCCGTTCTCGATGAATTTTTCACCATCGCGCGGAATCATCTCGTCCAGCGCCAGGGTGTTGCTTTCACGGTCCACGTGCACCACGTAGCTCTGGAAGCGCTGGCTGCGGTCGTGGAAGGTGATGATCAGGGGGTCGTGGCTTTCCTGCAGCTGCCGCAAATTGGCCGCAATCTCCAAAGGGGTGTTCAGCACCTTTGGCGGCTGCGGGGCATCGGATTCATTGAACACGGCTTATCGTTCTCCAGGCAAAAGCGACACACGCAATTAACGGCATTTTGCCAGTATGTTCCGTGCCTTGATAGAAAAATCACACTTGGCTGAGCGCCCGTGGCTTGGCCAGCGGCGAGGTGCTGCCGCGGCTGTCGTAGAGCGACGGAGAGTCTCCGCCCATGAGGATGCGGATCTGGTTGTTGGTGACGTGCTGCTGCACCTGGATGATCCGGCCATTGGTCTGGTTGACCTGCTGACAGCTGTCCATCAGCTGCGAAAGCATGTCGAGCCGCTGCAGCATCGTATCGCCATGGGCCGATTGCGCAGCCAGCGCCTGCACACCTGCCCGATCTGCACTCAGGCCCAGGCTGCCGAGCAACTGGCTCCGGCGCTGGCCGTGCTGCTCGAGCAAGATGATCAACGACTGCTTGCGCGCCAGGATCTGTTCCAGCAGCGGCATGTCGCGGCCATGCAGGGCGATCGCTTCCTTTTGCAGAAGGTCAAGCAGTTCCTGCAGCGGGGCAATGTCATCTTCGATCAGTTGCAGCAAGGTGGTGTCGTGCATGGCTAACTCTTGGCTTTTCTAGCGTCCGTGAAGTCAGCGCGCCGAACGGTCAGCGCTGGGCTTCGAAATCGAGCAGTTTGCTGGCGACCCGGCCGGCATCGACCTGGTAGCTGCCGTCGGCGATCGCCTGTTTCAACTGGGCCACACGGGCACTGTTGACCACCGGCTCGTCGCGCAGCTTGTCGCTGATCTTCTGCAACTGCTGGGCCTCTTGGCTGAGGTGTACCGCTTCTCCGCTGGCGCTGGTGCCGGTTGCCGCTTCCTGGCTGGCTGCCGGTTTTTCGGCGCTGCCGGACGCGGTGTTGCCGCGCACGCCGCCCGTGACGGACGGAGAATTATTCAAACGACTGAAGTCGATGACCATGATCAGAAACCTCTGGGTATTTGGACGCTTGCCTTGTTTTCGGCCAACCCGAAAGAAACTTTAGGCACAAATGCATAGCCGCCTGTCAGCAAGCTCGCGAACCCGTTTTCTGACACAGTTTAGGAAAAGCGGTTCCTCACCGCCAGCGCAAATCAATGGGCTGGCTACATACTCACCTCGACCTGTCCAGGGCCGGTCACCCTGGCCTTGATCACCCGTTTGGAATTGAGGTTGCGCACCCGGATCTGTTCGCTCAGGCCACCCTTGCTCAGGGCCTCCCCGGGCATGCGTACACTCAGGCTGCCGCTGCGGGCGACGATCACCACGTGGTCGCCCTTGCGTACCACTTCGGCCTGTTCCAGGTGTTGCGGGGTGAGTACCTGGTCGATCACCGTGGGCCGCAGCATCTTCATGCCCACCGCCTGCTCCAGTTCGGTCAGGAAGCCTTGGCCCAGGGTTCCGACATCCCGCTCGCGCAGGGCCACGTCGCCTTCGCCCACCACGTTGTCGCGCTTGAGTGGTCGGGTCACCACCACCACGTTGCGGAACAGCCGCACAGTGGCTGGCACGAACACGGTCCAGGGCGCCGAGCCTTCGCAGCGCACCTTCACCGTGACGCGGCCCAACGGCTGGGCCGGGCTTTCAAGCGAGGCGTCCAGCTGCTGGCTGCACAGCGGCATGCGCAGGCGCGGGTCCAGCGGGTTGACCTGGATCTCGTAACGGCCGGCGGTCTGGGTGGTGGCCAGATAATCTTCGACGCTGAATTCAAGAAACCCTTGAGTGACACCGATAAGTTGTTCAGGCAAGGTAAACGCGTCCGCTACCGTGCGAGCGCCGGGCACCAGCAGGCACAGCATGGCCAGCGAGCCAGTCAGCAGGCGCGTCAGTCGTCGGAAAAATGTCGTTTTCGTGTACATGGCGCTCAAAAAAGCAAAGCCCGTGCCGACTCGCTACCTGAGTTGCAACGAAAGGCTGAAACATAAAGGAGTCTGGCATGGCAGGTGTTATGGATTCGGTCAACCAGCGCACGCAGCTGGTGGGGCAGAATCGCCTGGAATTGCTGCTGTTCCGCCTCAATGGCGAACAGCTTTACGGCATCAACGTATTCAAGGTCAGGGAAGTGCTGCAATGCCCTGCGCTGACCCTGCTGCCCAAGGCGCACCCGGTGGTGCGTGGGGTTGCCAATATTCGCGGGGCGACCATCCCGATCCTCGACCTGTCGATGGCCACCGGATTGCGGCCGCTGCAGGAAGACACGCGCAACAGTTTCGTGATCATCACCGAGTACAACACCAAGACCCAAGGCTTCCTGGTGCATTCGGTGGAGCGCATCGTCAACATGAACTGGGAAGAGATCCATCCGCCACCCAAGGGCACTGGCCGCGACCACTACCTGACCGCGGTCACCCGGGTGGACAACCGCATGGTCGAGATCATCGATGTGGAGAAGGTGCTGGCCGAAGTGGCGCCGTCCTCTGAGTCGGTGTCGGCTGGTGTGATCGATGCCGAGGTGCAGGACAAGGCCGTGCTGCTGCGGGTGCTCACCGTCGACGATTCGTCGGTGGCGCGCAAACAGGTCAGCCGCTGCCTGCAGACCGTGGGGGTCGAGGTGGTGGCGCTCAATGACGGCCGTCAGGCCCTGAACTACCTGCGCCAGCTGGTGGATGAGGGCAAGAAGCCGGAAGAAGAGTTCCTGATGATGATCTCGGACATTGAAATGCCGGAAATGGACGGCTATACGCTAACGGCAGAGATCCGCAGTGACCCACGCATGCAAAAATTGCACATCTGCCTGCATACTTCGCTTTCCGGGGTGTTCAACCAGGCGATGGTCAAGAAGGTCGGTGCCGATGACTTCCTGGCCAAGTTCAAGCCGGACGACCTGGCCCAGCGGGTGGTCGACCGGATCAAGGCGGCGCATTGAAGCAGCCGGGGGCAGGCCCCCGGCACCAGTGATTGAAAAGAGGCGGCAGTAGTGTCTACGGGTAATTTGGATTTCGAACAGTTCCGGGTCTTCCTGGAGAAAGCCTGTGGCATCCTGCTGGGCGAGAATAAGCAGTATCTGGTTTCCAGCCGTCTCAACAAGCTGATGGAGCAACAGGGCATCAAGAGCCTGGGCGAACTGGTGCAGCGCATCCAGGCCCAACCGCGCGGCGGCTTGCGCGAGCAGGTGGTCGATGCCATGACCACCAACGAGACCCTGTGGTTTCGCGATACCTACCCGTTCGAGGTGCTGAAGAACAAGGTCATCCCCGAGTTCATCCGCAACAACCCTGGCCAGCGCCTGCGCATGTGGTCGGCGGCCTGTTCGTCGGGGCAGGAGCCGTATTCCATCTCGATGGCTATCGACGAGTTCGAGCGCAGCAACCTCGGCCAGTTGAAGATGGGCGCGCAAATCGTGGCCACCGACCTGTCCGGCACCATGCTGACCAACTGCAAGACCGGCGAGTACGACAGCCTGGCGATTGCCCGTGGCTTGTCCCAGGAGCGCCTGCAGCGCTACTTCGAAACCAAGGGGCCGGGGCGCTGGGCAGTCAAGCCGGCGATTCGCAGCCGCGTCGAGTTCCGCTCGTTCAACCTGCTCGACAGCTATGCCAGCCTGGGCAAGTTCGATGTGGTGTTCTGCCGTAACGTGCTCATCTACTTCTCGGCGCAGGTGAAGAAGGACATCCTGTTGCGTATCCACAGTACCTTGAAGCCGGGCGGCTATCTGTTCCTCGGGGCTTCCGAAGCGCTGAACGGGCTGCCGGACCATTACCAGATGGTGCAGTGCAGTCCGGGGATCATCTACCAGGCCAAGTAACCAAGAGGGCCGGCAGCGAAAGTTGCCGGCCTTTTTGTTTCCCTGTGCCGGCCTCTTCGCGGGTAAACCCGCTCCTACAGGGTCGGCGCGGTACCTGTGGGAGCGGGTTTACCCGCGAAGAGGCTGGCGCAGGAGAAATGCTGACGTCAATTTTTTGTTTTGCCGCTTTTGCCGCCCGGCAATTGCCGCTTTCGCGGCCGAAGGCGGAAGGCCTTTGCCGCTT
This sequence comes from Pseudomonas sp. M2(2023), assembly GCF_030263955.1. Lineage (NCBI taxonomy): Bacteria > Pseudomonadati > Pseudomonadota > Gammaproteobacteria > Pseudomonadales > Pseudomonadaceae > Pseudomonas > Pseudomonas sp. M2(2023). The sequence goes on along the minus strand of NZ_CP127114.1, from coordinate 4,022,395 downwards.
TTCTGGCATCACTCTGACAGCACCTCGCTCTCCAAGCCCGTATTTCCGGGCTTTCGGTTGTTTGGCACAGCCCTTGCTACACCTTGGCCAACGATATCCCGGTCAACCTCCGAAGGTTTCCCCGACATGAGCATCAGCTTCGACAAGGCGCTTGGTATTCACGAAAAGGCTCTGGGCTTCCGCGCCCAGCGTGCCGAAGTGCTGGCCAACAACATCGCCAACGCCGACACGCCCAATTACAAGGCGCGAGACATGGACTTCGCTTCGGTGCTCGCTGCCGAGAGCGACAAGCAGCAGAGCGGCGGCCGTTTCAGCCTGGATCGTACCAACAGCCGCCATATCGAGGCCGAGGGCCTGGCCATGGTTGACGATACCCTCAAGTACCGCACGCCAACGCAGCCGTCGATCGACCAGAACACCGTGGACGCGCAGATCGAGCAATCGAACTACACCGAAAACGCCATCGGCTTCCAGGCCAGCTTCACCTTGCTCAACAGTAAATTCAAAGGGCTGGTTTCGGCCCTGCGGGGAGAATGACCATGTCCCTTTCCAGTGTCTTCAACATTGCCGGTAGCGGCATGAGTGCGCAGAACACGCGCCTTAACACCGTTGCTTCCAACATCGCCAACGCCGAGACCGTGTCCTCGAGCATCGACCAGACCTACCGCGCTCGCCACCCGGTGTTCGCAACCACCTTCCAGGACGCGCAGGCCGGCGGTAGCCAGTCGCTGTTCGAAGACCAGGGCGAGGCAGGGCAGGGCGTGCAGGTAAAAGGCATTGTCGAGGATCAAAGCAACCTGGAGGCCCGTTACGAGCCCAACCACCCAGCGGCGAACAAGGACGGTTACGTCTACTACCCGAACGTCAACGTGGTCGAAGAGATGGCTGACATGATCTCCGCCAGCCGCGCGTTCCAGACCAACGCCGAGCTGATGAATACGGCCAAGAGCATGATGCAGAAAGTCCTGACCCTGGGGCAGTGATAGGAAGCCGACATGACCACCACCAATTCCACCACCGAGGCCGGTAGCGCGTACCTGACCTCGCTGCAGAAACAGACGTCGAAGACCGACAGCAGCACAGGCAGCGCCGGCAGCGCCTTGGGCAAGGATGCATTCCTGCAGTTACTGGTTACCCAGATGAAGAACCAGAACCCGCTCGACCCGCAGGAAAACGGCGAGTTCGTGGCGCAGCTGGCGCAGTTCAGCAGCCTCGAAAGCATGCAGTCTCTGAATGATTCGGTGACCAGTATCGCGGCCGGTTTGCAGTCATCCCAGGCCTTGCAGGCGTCGTCATTGGTCGGGCGCAACGTAATTGTCGAGACCAGCAAGGCTCTGGTCGACACCAGCAAGGAAATGAAAGGTACGGTCAATCTGACGTCGTCCAGTACTGCCACTTCGGTGGGCATCTACGACAAGGACGACAAGCTGGTGCGCACCATCGACCTGGGTACGCAGAAAGCCGGCAAGATCGACTTTACCTGGAATGGCCTGAATGACGACGGCGAAGCCGTCGCAGCAGGTGCCTACACCTTCAAGGCCACCGCCTCGATCGATGGCAAGGCCACCACCATGACCACCAACCTGCCGGCCTCGGTCACCAGTGTGACCATGGGCACCAACGGTTCGGAGATGACGCTCAACCTGGCTGGGCTGGGCAGTGTTGCGCTTTCCAAAATCCAAAGCATCGGCATCTAGGGCCTGAGCAAAACGACAGGAGTTACACATGTCTTTCAATACCGGCCTTAGCGGCCTCTATGCAGCGAACAAGGCCCTGAACGTTACCGGCAACAACATTGCCAACGTTGCCACCACCGGCTTCAAATCGTCGCGTGCCGAATTCGCCGACCAGTATTCCAACTCCATTCGCGGCACCAGCGCCGGCAAGACCGTGGTGGGCACTGGTGTGAAGACTGCTGCGGTGTCGCAGATGTTCTCCCCGGGCAATATCAACGGCACCGGCCAGGCCTTGGACATGGCCATCGATGGCAACGGCTTCTTCGTGATGAGCGACGGCGGTTCGAAGATCTACACCCGTGCCGGTGCGTTCTACAGCGACAAGGATGGTTACGTGGTCAACTCGTCGGGCGCCAACCTGCAAGGTTATGCAGTGGATGCCAATGGCAAGATCATGCAGGGCGTGCTGACCAACCTGCAGATCGATACCTCGAACCTGACGCCCAATCCGACCGGAAAAATCTCCGAGAACGTCAACCTGAACTCCAGTGCCACCGCGCCGGCTGTGACGCCGTTCGATCCCACCAATACCGGCAGCTACAACTACACATTCAACACTGACGTGTACGACAGCCAGGGTAACGCGCACCAGTTGAACCAGTACTTCGTCAAGGATGCCAGCAGCAACTCCTGGACCATGTACACCACCATCGATGGGCGTAACCCGGCCGACCCGACCTTGACCACGCCACTGACCAACAAGCTGCCGTTCAAGTCTGACGGCACCCTGGACACCGCGGCCATGACCGCAGGCCCGGTAGCCGGTGGCATGACCATCGCTGCCGACAAGACCTTCACTCTGGGCAACTGGATCCCGGCGCAGAAGAACGCTGCCGGCGTATGGAGCCCTAACGGCGCCACTGCCAACCTGGCCGGGGTGAACCTGGACATGCTCGGCACCACTCAGTACAACGCGGCAAGCGCCACCACCGCCAAGAGCCAGGACGGCTTCGCTACCGGTGAGCTGTCGGGCCTGACCATCGATCAAAGCGGCAACATGTTCGCCAACTTCACCAACGGCCAGGACAAGGTAATCGGCCAGGTGGCCATCGCCAACTTCGCCAACCTGCAGGGCCTGACGCCGATTGGCGGTACCAGCTGGCAAGAGTCCTACGCCTCGGGTGTGCCGGTAATCGGCGCTCCGGACACGGGTACTCTTGGCCAGATCAGTGGCGGTGCGCTGGAAGACTCCAACGTCGACCTGACCGGCGAGCTGGTCAACCTGATCAAGGCACAGAGCAACTATCAGGCCAACGCCAAGACCATCTCCACCGAAAGCACCATCATGCAGACCATCATCCAGATGGCCTGATGGTCATTGGGGCCGCAAAGCGGCCCCAAATTCTCGAGGTCCCAACGCATGAAACGGCTAATGCTCACAATCCTGTTGACCATGGCCCTGCCGCTCGCGGCCGCTCCCGCCCCGTTCTACCAATGGCAAAGCCTGGCCACCGGTCGCTACATGTGCTCGGCCAGCAGCCCGGGCGAAGGCTGGGTGCGCCATTCCGGTCCCTACAACAACGCCGCTTGCCGCACCTTCTAAGCAAACCCTTGCCGCAGGCGGCAAACATCCGCCGACAAACTGACGTTTATTGCCCCTCACCATGCTGAACCCCCTGTAAACAAGGGCTTTCAGAGTTGGTTCGATTATTGCTTTGACCTGCGCAGTGACAGCGCGGCAGCTACGCGCAGAGGAGATGCTGTGGACAAACTGCTTTATGTGGCCATGACCGGCGCCAGCCAGAACGCGCTGGCGCAGAAGGCCCACGCCAACAACCTGGCGAACATTTCCACCAACGGTTTCCAGCGTGACCTGGAGCAGGCACGTTCGATGCCGGTGTTCGGCGACAGCTTTCCGTCGCGCGCCTTTGCCATGACCGAACGCCCGGCCACCGACTTCAGTGAGGGCCCAATGGTCGAGACCGGCCGCGACCTGGATGTGGCGGTGACCGGCAAGGGGTTCATTGCCGTGCAGGCGCCCGATGGCAGCGAAGCCTACGTGCGTACCGGCAGCTTGAACATCGATGCCCTTGGCGTGCTACGTGCCGGCAATGGCATGCCGGTGATCGGTAATGGTGGCCCGATCGCCATTCCGCCGGAGCAGAAGGTGGAAGTGGGCGCCGACGGCACCATCAGCATTCGCTCCATGGGTGAAGACCCGCGGGTGATGGCCGAGGTCGACCGCATCAAGCTGGTCAACCCAGACACCAAAGGCCTGGCCAAGGGCCTGGACGGCTTGATCCATACCCGCGACGGTCAGCCGGCCGACGCCGACGTCAACGTGCGGGTGGTGTCGGGTTTCCTGGAAGGCAGCAACGTCAATGCCGTCGAGGAAATGACCTCGGTGCTGGCGCTGTCCCGTCAGTTCGAACTGCACGTCAAGATGATGAATACGGCCAAGGAAGGCGACGAAGCCATGGCTCGGGTTTTGCAAATCGGCTAATCACTTTTGAACGGGTGCCGTAAAACAGGCGCACGAGGAGAATCAACATGCTTCCGGCTCTTTGGGTCGCTAAAACCGGCCTGTCCGCCCAGGACACCAACCTGACGGTCATTTCCAACAACCTGGCCAACGTCTCGACCACTGGTTTCAAACGTGACCGCGCCGAGTTCCAGGACCTGCTGTACCAGATCCGCCGTCAGCCTGGCGCCCAGTCTACGCAGGATAGCGAGCTGCCCTCGGGCCTGCAGGTCGGTACCGGTGTGCGTATTGTCGGCACCCAGAAAAGTTTCGTTGCCGGCAGCCTGCAGACCACCGAAAACCCGCTGGACATGGCGGTCAACGGCCGTGGCTTCTTCCAGATCCTGCAACCGGACGGCACAGTTTCGTATACCCGTGACGGTACCTTCCACCTGAACTCCGACGGCCAGATCGTCACCGCCAACGGTTACGCGCTGGAGCCTGCCATCGTCGTGCCGAACGACGCGCAGACCTTCACCGTCGGCCAGGACGGCACCGTGTCGATCACCACCGCCGGCAATCCGGCTGCGCAGGTGATCGGCAACATCCAGACCGCCGACTTCATCAACCCGGCGGGCCTGCAGGCGATTGGCGACAACCTTTTCCTCGAGACCGCCGCCAGTGGCGCGCCGCAGGTTGGCACCCCGGGCCTGAACGGGTTCGGCACCACCCTGCAGCAGACCCTGGAAAACTCCAACGTCAGCACCGTGGAGGAGTTGGTGAACATGATCACCACCCAGCGTGCCTACGAGATGAACTCCAAGGTCATTTCTACGGCTGACCAGATGCTGTCGTTCGTTACTCAACAGCTCTGAAGCAGGCAGCTCTAACCCCGTCACTCCGTTGCACCCATGAGGTAAGCGTCATGAATCGTCTGTTGTCCGTTTTCGCCCTGGGGGGGGCGGTGTTGCTGGCAGGCTGCGTCGCGCCGACGCCCAAGCCCAACGACCCGTACTACGCGCCGGTACTGCCGCGCACCCCGTTGCCGGCAGCGGCCAACAACGGTTCGATCTACCAGGCCGGTTTCGAGCAGAACCTGTACAGCGACCGCAAGGCGTTCCGGGTGGGTGACATCATCACCATCACCCTCAACGAGCGCACATCGGCCAGCAAGAACGCCGGCTCGCAGATTCAGAAAAACAGCAACGCCAACATCGGCCTGACGTCATTGTTCGGCAGCACGCCGAGCACCAACAACCCGTTCGGCAGCGGTGACCTGTCGCTGGAGGCCGGCTACAGCGGCGAGCGCGCCACCAAGGGCGACAGCAAGGCCACCCAGGGCAACACCCTGACCGGTTCCATCACCGTGACCGTGGCCGAAGTGCTGCCCAACGGCATCATCGCCGTGCGCGGAGAGAAGTGGCTGACCCTGAACACCGGCGAAGAGTTGGTGCGCATTGCCGGCATGATCCGCGCCGACGACATCGCCACCGACAACACCGTGCCGTCCACCCGTGTGGCCGACGCGCGCATCACCTATTCCGGTACCGGCTCGTTCGCCGATGCCAGCCAGCCCGGGTGGCTGGACCGCTTCTTCATCAGCCCGCTTTGGCCTTTCTGAGTACGGATGACCATGTTCAACGTGAGGCAGCTGATTGCCGCAACCCTGCTCCTGTCCTGTGCTTTTGGCGCCCAGGCCGAGCGCCTGAAGGACATCGCCAGCATTTCTGGCGTGCGCTCCAACCAGCTGATCGGTTACGGCCTGGTGGTGGGGCTCAACGGCACGGGTGACCAGACCACCCAGACGCCGTTCACCCTGCAGACCTTCAACAACATGCTGTCGCAGTTCGGCATCAAGGTGCCGGCCGGCTCTGGCAACGTGCAGCTGAAAAACGTTGCGGCAGTGTCGGTGCATGCCGACCTGCCGGCGTTCGCCAAGCCAGGCCAGGTGGTGGACATTACCGTGTCCTCGATCGGTAACTCCAAGAGCCTGCGCGGTGGCAGCCTGCTGATGACCCCGCTCAAGGGTATCGATGGCAACGTCTATGCCGTGGCCCAGGGCAACCTGGTGGTGGGCGGCTTCGATGCCGAGGGCCGTGACGGTTCGAAGATCACCGTCAACGTTCCGTCGGCCGGTCGCATCCCTGGCGGTGCTACCGTCGAGCGTGCGGTGCCGAGCGGCTTCAACCAGGGCAACAGCCTGACCCTGAACCTCAACCGCCCCGACTTCACCACCGCCAAGCGCATCGTCGACAAGGTCAACGACCTGCTCGGCCCAGGCGTGGCCCAGGCCGTGGACGGCGGTTCGGTGCGTGTCACTGCGCCGATGGACCCTAGCCAGCGCGTGGACTACCTGTCGATCCTCGAGAACCTCGAGATCGACCCGGGCCAGGCGGTCGCCAAGGTCATCATCAACTCGCGCACCGGCACCATCGTCATCGGCCAGAACGTCAAGGTGTCGCCGGCCGCGGTGACCCACGGCAGCCTGACCGTGACCATTACCGAAGACCCGATCGTCAGCCAGCCGGGGCCGTTCTCCAACGGCCAGACCGCCGTGGTGCCGCGCTCACGGGTCAATGCCGAGCAGGAAGCCAAGCCGATGTTCAAGTTCGGCCCGGGCACCACGCTGGATGAAATCGTCCGCGCGGTGAACCAGGTGGGCGCGGCGCCCAGCGACCTGATGGCCATCCTCGAAGCCCTGAAACAGGCCGGCGCGTTGCAGGCCGACCTGATCGTGATCTGAGGACGGTGCGGATGAACAGCAAAAGCTTGGTTTCCGGCAGCGTCGACAGCGGTGCTTACACCGACCTCAACCGCCTCAGCTCGCTGAAGGTGGGTGACCGCGACAGCGAAGCCAACGTGCGCAAGGTGGCCCAGGAGTTCGAATCGCTGTTCATCAGCGAAATGCTCAAGGCCTCGCGCAAGGCCAGTGACGTGCTGGCCGACGACAACCCGATGAACACCGAAACGGTGAAGCAGTACCGCGACATGTACGACCAGCAGCTGGCCGTGAGCATGTCCCGCGAAGGTGGGGGTATCGGCCTGCAGGATGTGCTGGTACGCCAGTTGACCAAAGGCCGTAGTGCGTCCATCAACACCAGCCCGTTCCCACGGGCCGATGCCAGTGGCCCGGCATTGTGGGGCAGCAAGGTGGCGGAGCCGGCGCATGCCGCTGATTCGGCGTCTGGCCGCAACGATGTTGCCGCGCTCAATGCGCGGCGACTGGCGTTGCCGAGCAAACTCACCGACCGCCTGCTGGCCGGCATCGTGCCGTCGGCGGCCACCGCTAACAGCGCTGCCGTGCCGGCCCGTGACGGTCAGCAGGTAGCCCAGGCCTTCGCCGTGCCGGACAACGGCCTGCGCATACTTGGCCGCGCCGTGGCCCAACCGCCACTGGCCCCGAACAAGGCCTTTGCCGACAGTGACGAGTTTGTCGCCACCATGCTGCCGATGGCCGAGCAGGCTGCCAAACGTATTGGTATCGACCCGCGCTACCTGGTGGCCCAGGCCGCTCTGGAAACCGGCTGGGGCAAATCGGTAATGCGCAATACCGATGGCAGCAGCAGCCACAACCTGTTCGGCATCAAGGCCACCGGCAACTGGCAGGGCGAGCAAGCGCGGGCGATCACCAGCGAGTTCCGTGACGGCCAGTTCGTCAAGGAAACGGCTGCTTTCCGCAGCTACGACTCATACCAGGACAGCTTCCACGACCTGGTAAGCCTGTTGCAGAGCAATTCCCGCTATCAAGATGCCCTGAATTCGGCCGATAACCCTGAGCAGTTTGCAAGAGAGCTGCAAAAGGCAGGTTATGCGACCGACCCGGGCTATGCGAAGAAAATCATCAGCATCGCCCGGCAAATGCAAGCAACCCCGCAATACGCCATGGCTGGCAGAACCACGAATCTATAAAAGGACTAAATCATGTCGAGCCTGATTTCCATCGGCCTGAGTGGCCTGAGTGCCAGCCAGGCGGCATTGTCGGTCACCAGTAACAACATCGCCAACGCTGCGACCAGTGGCTATTCGCGCCAGCAGACGATCCAGGCAGCGGGCCCTTCGCACAACATCGGCGCGGGCTTTTTGGGCACCGGTACCACGCTGTCGGATGTACGCCGCATCTACAGCGCCTATCTGGACAACCAGTTGCAGACCGCCACCTCGCTGCAGGCCGATTCGGTCGCCTTCCAGGACCAGATCACCAGCGTCGACAAGCTGCTGGCCGACCGTGACACCGGCATCAGTTCGGTCCTTACCGCATTCTTCTCGGCCCTGCAGACCGCATCGGCCAAGCCTGGTGATGTTGCCTCGCGGCAGCTGCTGCTGACCCAGGCGCAGACCTTGAGCAACCGCTTCAACGCGGTGTCCACGCAGCTGAACCAGCAGAACGAGGTGATCAATTCCCAGCTCGATACGCTGGCGGGGCAGGTCAACAAGCTCACCGGCAGCATCGCCGAATACAACAAGCAGATCGCCGCGGCCAGCGGCACCGGCAACACGCCCAACAGCCTGCTGGACGCACGCAGCGAAGCCGTGCGCCAGCTCAACGAGCTGGTCGGTGTAACGGTGCAGGAGCGTGACGGCAACTACGACGTCTACCTGGGCAGTGGCCAGTCGCTGGTCACCGGCAACAAGGCCAACACCCTGTCGGTACAGCCGGGTACCGCCGACAAGAGCCAGGCCAGCCTGCGCATCAACTATGAGTCGTTCAGTTCCGACGTGACCTCGGTGATCACCGGTGGCACCATCGGCGGCCTGTTGCGCTATCGCCAGGACGTGCTGACGCCGTCGATGAACGAGCTCGGCCGTGTCGCCCTGGTGGTAGCCGACAGCATCAACAGCCAGCTGGGCCAGGGCCTGGATGCCAACGGTCAATTCGGCAGCTCGCTGTTCTCCAGCATCAACAGTGCCACCGCCGTTGCCCAGCGCAGCCTGGCCTCGTCGAACAACAGTGCCGGCTCTGGCAACCTCAACGTGACCATTGCCGACAGTGGCGCGCTGAGCACCTACGACTACGAGGTGAAGTTCACTAGCGCCAATCAGTACAGCGTGCGCCGCTCCGACGGCACCGATATGGGCACCTTCGACCTCAGCGCCGACCCGGCACCAGTGATCGACGGCTTCAGCCTGTCGCTGAATGGCGGAGGCCTGGCGGCTGGGGACAGCTTCAAGGTGATCCCCACCCGTTCGGCAGCCGGTAGCATCACCACCACCCTCACCGATGCCAACAAGCTGGCTTTTGCCGGGCCGATCAGTGCCACGGCGGGCAGCGGCAACAGTGGTACCGGCACCATCACCCAGCCAACGCTGGGCGAATCGCTGAACATCTATGGCGGTGCCGATACCGCGCTGGTGCAGCAGGCGATACGGGATTCGATGCCGGTGCGCGTGGTGTTCGATGCCGCCAGCGGGGGTTCGCAAGGCTACAAGCTGTACGATGCCAAGGGCACCCAGATTGGTACCGGCAGCGTGGTGCCAGGGCAGGACAACAAGCTGTCGATCGCCGTGCCGATGCGTGATGCGTCCGGTAACCCGATTCTCGATGGCAGCGGCAATCCGCGTACCTTTGCCGTCGAAACCACCATTGGCGGCAGCCCGGCTACCAACGACAGCTTCACCCTGTCGTTCAATGCCGACGGCAAGGCCGACAACCGCAACGCCAACGCACTGCTGGACCTGCAGACCAAGTCGACTGTGGGCACCAACTCCGGCACCGGCACCAGCTTCACCTCGGCCTATGCCTCGCTGGTCGAGCGGGTAGGGGCCAAGGCCAGCCAGGCCGCCATCGATACCACGGCGACCCAGGCGGTGTTCAAGTCCGCCGCCGAAAGCCGAAGTGCCGTGTCGGGCGTCAACCTCGATGACGAGGCGGCCAGCCTGGTGAAGTTCCAGCACTACTACACGGCGTCGTCGCAGATCATCAAGGCGGCGCAAGAAACCTTCAGCACCCTGATCAACGCCTTGTAAGGAGTAGACTACCGTGCGCATTTCCACTGCTCAGTTCTACGAGACCAGCGCCACCGGCTACTCGCAGAACTACTCCAACCTGGCCAAGATCACCGAACAGGTTACCTCCAAGTCGCGCATCCAGTCGGCCGGCGACGACCCGGTCGGCGCTGCGCGCCTGCTAGTGTTGCAGCAACAGAGCGCCTTGCTGGACCAGTACAGCGGCAACATGACCACAGTCAAGAACGCCCTGTTGCAGGAAGAGAGCGTGCTGTCGACCATCAACGATGCCCTGCAGCGCGCCAGCGAGTTGGCGATCCAGGCCGGCAACGGTGGCCTGAGCGATGCCGACCGTACCTCGATTGCCAGTGAGATCAAGGAAATCGAAGCCAACGTCTTCGGTCTGCTGAACTCGCGCGACGCCAACGGCGACTACATGTTTGGCGGCTCCAAGTCGTCGACCCCACCCTATGTGCGCAGCGCCGACGGCACCTACAGTTACCAGGGCGACCAGACCCAGCTGAGCCTGCAGGTGTCCGACACCCTGCGCCTGGCGACCAACGACACCGGCTACAGCATTTTCGACCAGGCCACCAACAACAGCCGCACCCAGTCGAACCTGGTGGCACCGTCGCCGGATGATGGCAAGGTGCTGCTCTCTGGCGGCCTGCTGACGTCGGCCACCACCTACAGCAACCAGTTTGCTGCTGGCCAGCCTTATACCGTCACATTCACCAGTGCCACCGAGTACAGCGTGAAGGACGCAGCCGGCAACGACATCACCACCGAAACGGCGGGCAAGGGCAAGTTCGACGTCAACACCGAAGGCGGCAAGATGATTTCGCTGCGGGGCGTCGACTTCGAAATCAACCTGAACCTGGCGGAGGGCGATGATGCCGACGCCGTGGTGGCGGGCCACGTTTTCACCCTCGAAGCCAAGCCAGACACCCTGACTGCCACCCGCAGCGCTGGTAACCCATCGACCGCGCAGGTAACCGGTACCAGTATCACTGACCCTGATGCCTACCGCAGCACCTTCCCGAGCAACGGTGCGGTGATCCGCTTCACCAGTGATACGGAGTATTCGCTGTATGCGCAGCCGTACTCTGCCGATAGCAAGCCTATTGCCTCCGGTACACTAGGAGCGGGCAATGCGATCACGGTGGCCGGCGTTACCTACCAGTTCGACAGCGCACCAGCCCAGGGTGACCAGTTCTCGGTCAATGCCAATACCCACCGCTCACAGAACGTGCTGGACACCCTGGGTCAGCTGCGCAGTGCCCTGGAAAAGCCCCTTGACTCGCCAGAGGCGCAGGCTGCGCTGAAAACTGCCACCGACTCGGCGATCTCCAACCTGGCCAGTGCCCGTGACCGCATCGACATTACCCGTGGCTCCATCGGTGCACGGGCCAACTCGCTGGAAATTCAGGCGCAGGAGAACGAAAGCCTGGGCTTGGCCAACAAAAGCACGCAAAGCGCTATCGGCGATACCGACATGGCTTCGGCGACCATCCAGCTGACGCTGCAGCAGGCCATGCTCGAAGCCTCGCAGCTGGCCTTTGCGCGTATTTCACAGCTGAGCCTGTTCGACAAGATCTGATCGGGCGCCTGGCAGGCTGGAGCGCTCGCCCTAGTGGGCGCTGCTGCCCTGCTCAATTTCTGGAAGCTGGCGCGATCCCCGTGGGAGCGGGTTTACCCGCGAACACCGGCGCAGCCGGTGCCATCCACCGCGTCGCCTGCTTCGCGGGTGAACCCGCTCCCACAGGTGTCGATCAGGTTTCAGGATCCCACTTAGTTGTGGATGCTTTTTGCTGACTTACGCGTCAGAAGCTACCCCGCAGGTGTTGTGTCTGTTCGGTCACTCCCCGAATTCCCCAAGTCCCCCACACCTTCCGCACGGCTTTCGTAGCATTTCAATGTGACCAATGAGTCAAAACGGTCATCTTCCCTGTATTCTATGCAACAGCTGTTGCAGCATTTTGTTACCGGTGCGCAGGCGAACACTGCCTTCAACCCCCAGTGGTGACGCTCCGGTATTTGGCGCCCTCAATTCATCGAGTGGTGGTCTTTGGCTGTTTTCATTGGGAAGCCAGAATGATTGGCATCAAAAGCATCGCGAGTTACGTGCCCACCGCTGGCCTGGACAACTATGTCCAGGGTGCGAAGTTCGGCAAGGACGAAGAGTTCATGTTCGGCAAGATCGGCGCATCGTTCCTGCCGCGCAAGGCCGCCGAGCAGGAAACCTCCGACCTGTGCGTGGAAGCCGCCCAGGCGCTGTTCGCCAGTAATCCCGACCTCGACCCGCAATCGATCGATGCGCTGATCGTGGTCACCCAGAACGGTGACGAAGAAGGCCTGCCGCACACTGCCGCCATCGTCCAGAGCAAGCTCGGGCTGTCTACCCGCGTGGCGGCGTTCGACGTGTCGCTGGGCTGCTCCGGCTACGTGTACGGCTTGTATGCCATCAAGGGCTTCATGGAAGCGGCGGGGCTGAAGAACGGCCTGCTGATCACCGCCGACCCGTATTCGAAGATCGTCGACCCCGAAGACCGCAACACCACCATGTTGTTCGGTGATGCTGCCACGGCTACCTGGATGGGTGAAAACGCGGTCTGGAACCTGGGCCAGGCGCGCTTCGGTACCGACGGTTCCGGTGCCGAGCACCTCAAGGTGAGTGATGGCAAGTTCTTCATGAACGGCCGCCAGGTGTTCAACTTTGCTCTGGTCAAGGTGCCGGCGCATCTGCACGAGCTGCTGGATGCCAGCGGCCTGAAGTCGTCGGATATCGATGCCTTCTGCATCCACCAGGGCAGTGCGGCGATTGTCGATGCCGTGGCCCGGCGTTTCGAAGAGAACCATCCGGAAAAGTTCGTCAAGGACATGCTGGAAACCGGTAACACCGTTTCTTCCAGCGTGCCGCTGCTGCTGCAGAAGCACATGCTCGACGGCAGCTGGAAGCGCGTGGCGATCAGCGGCTTTGGCGTGGGCTTGTCGTGGGGCTCGGCCATCCTGTACCGCGACTGATCCCCCAGCAGTCCAAAAAAAGCGCCCGGCGGCCACCGCCCGGCGCTTTTTTTATACCTGAAAAAAATGTCTCGCCCCACTTCAGGCTCTGTGAGGCAACTGTCCAGCTCAAAAACCTGAAAACCTGCGCCACTCCCTGTAGGAGCGGGTTCACCCGCGAACACCGGCGAAGCCGGTGCCAATCACCGCGTCGCTTTCTTCGCGGGTAAACCCGCTCCCACACGGGGACGATGGTGCTACTGGGGTATGGCATTTAGCCTGCTCGTACACGGTTTTTGACGCCAATAAACCGCCCTTAACCCCTTGATTTCTCAGGGCTGGCCCCATGCCAGCATTTTTTTTTCAAAAACGCCCTCAAGCAACCCGCACACCCGACGATAACTATTACGAAGGTTCTCTAGGCCACACCCGGCTGTCGCCAGGGCCGGAAGCCGCAGTATCCATACAACGAGGAATTCGTCATGGCTTTGACCGTTAACACCAACATCACCTCCTTGGGCGTTCAGAAGAACCTGACCCGTGCTTCCGACGCGCTGGGTACCTCGATGTCCCGTCTGTCCTCTGGCCTGAAAATCAATAGCGCCAAAGACGATGCCGCTGGCCTGCAAATTTCCAACCGTCTGACCAGTCAGATCAAAGGTCTGGCCGTCGGCGTGAAAAACGCCAACGACGGTATCTCCATCGCCCAAACCGCTGAGGGCGCGATGCAGGAGTCGACCAACATCTTGCAGCGCATGCGCGAACTGGCCCTGCAATCGGCCAACGGCTCGAACAGCGACGATGACCGTGCTTCCCTGCAGCAAGAATTCACCGCACTGACCGGCGAACTGAATCGTATCGCCAGCACCACCACCTTTGGTGGCCGTAACCTGTTGGACGGCTCGTTCGGCAGCACCTCGTTCCAGGTCGGCGCCAACGCCAACGAAACCATCTCGTTCGGTATGAGTGACCTGAGCGCCACTGGTCTGAAGGGCTCCTACAGCACCGCTACTGTCAATGGCGGTAACATGTCGGGGATGGCTGCGAGCCTGACTGGGGGTACTACGACTCTGGGCAGCACTGCTGTTACCGGTTTGGCTACTGCCGACTTCGTGCCTACTGGTAACGAGAAGCTCAGCGTCAATGGTGTTGACATCACGCTGACTGCGGCTGATGACACTATGGCGAAGATCGCTACCGCCATTCAAACCCAAGTTGTAGCTGCCGGTGTGACTGGCTTTACTGCAGCTGCAGGTGGTACTGGTGCGCTTACCCTGACCAACCCAGCCGGCCCAGTTTCCATTTCCGGTGCTGATGTGGCCAAATTTGGTCTTACTGCTGGTACCAAGAGTACGAATACTGATACTGCCTCTATCCCACCTAGCGCCGGTTCGTTCAAGCTGAACGGTGTTGCGGTGAGTTGGAACGGTACTACTAATACTGTGGATGATGTGCTCAATCAGATGAAGGCAATTGCCGGCGTTTCCGACGCAACTATTGCTGACGGTCGCATCTCCATTACTTCGAAAGATGGTTCCAAAATCAAGCTGGAAGATGGTGCTGGCACCAACAGCGGCTCCCTGGCTCAACTGGGTCTGACCAGTGGTACCACTGATGTGAAACTGACTGCCGACACCTCCCTAAAAATCGGTTCGACTGAAGTCAAAATTGCCAAAGGCAGCGACTTGGATGCCGTAGTTTCCGCTATCAACAGCGCAAGCACTGGCGTGACCGCGACCAAGACTGACGATGGCAAGCTGGTTCTGTCCGGTAAGTCGGACATCACCATCACAGCCGGTGGCAAGGGCTCTCTGGGCGACTTGGGTCTGGTTGATGGCACCACTAACGCTGCTGAAACCCAGACTTCGGTGTCTGACCTGAGCATCTTGAGCGCTGCTTCATCGCAGCAGGCTATCCAGTCTCTGGATGCAGCAATCCAGCAAGTTGACAGTCAGCGCGCCCAGTTGGGTGCTGTGCAAAACCGTTTCAACAGCACCGTTGCCAACCTGCAGAGCATCTCGGAAAACTCCACTGCTGCCCGCAGCCGTGTACAGGACGCCGACTTTGCTGCCGAAACCGCTGAGCTGACCAAGCAGCAAACCCTGCAACAGGCATCCACCGCGATCCTGTCCCAGGCCAACCAGCTCCCATCGTCGGTACTGAAACTGCTGGGCTAAAACCGAAAGCTAAGTAGTTTTGACGAAGGGTACGGCGACGTACCCTTTCGTCTTTTCAAGTAAAAGAGGTGTAAGACATGGATATGAGCGTGAAACTGGGCCTGTCCTATCCCGCCTCCGCTGCGCCCGACACCACATCGAGCAAGCGGCAAGCCGGCGAACAGGCGGCGAATGAGTCTGTCGCCAAAGAATCCAAGCCTGTAGCTCGGGAAGAGCTGGAAACCGCCGTGAGCGCCATACAGGACTTCGTCAAGGCTTCAGAGCGACAACTCGACTTTTCGATCGATGACTCCACCGGCCAGGTGGTGGTCAAGGTCATTGCCCGCCAAAGTGGCGAAGTCATTCGACAGCTGCCCTCCGAAGTGGCGCTGAAACTGGCGAAAAATCTGAAGGATGCCAACAGCCTGTTGTTCGATATCCAGGCCTGAGTTGGCACGGCTTTTGTTGTAAAGCGGCAGGGATGCGTTTTCGTCGAGAATTCGACGGTCACCGTATAAGGAGCGTGAGAGATGGCGAGTTCAACCATTACCGGCCTGGGATCGGGTCTTAAAATCGACGAGATCGTCGCGGCGCTGGCTTCTGCCGAAAAGGCACCCAAGCAGTCGCAGATCAACACCCAGACCCAGAAGGCAACCACATCGTTGTCCGCCATTGGTACTGTCAAAAGTGCGCTTGACACTTACCGCTCCGCCATCGCAAAACTCAACACTGCCACCAGTTTCAATGGGTTGAGTGCAACTTCTTCTGATACCGCAGTCGCCAAGATGACCATTGCTGATGGTGTGTCATCGGGCACGTATGCCTTGGAAATTACGCAGCTGGCCACGGCGTCGAAGATTTCGACCAAGGTTTATGGTGGCAACTCCACTGTGGTTAATAGCTCTGGTCAGGCGCAAGCCCTGACCATCGGTCAGGGTGCAAATACTTACAACGTCAATATCGCTGATGGAGCAACGCTCCAACAAGCGCGTGACAGCATCAATAGCCAGTTGCAGTCCAAAGGGGTTACGGCCAACATCGTGACCGATGCCAGTGGTTCGCGTCTGGTGTTTTCCTCAACAAAGATGGGGGCGGGCACCGATTTGACGTTGAGCGGTACCTCTGATCTCGCGGCCGACACTAAAGTTATCGCAGTACCGCAGAATGCAAAGTACACGTTGGATGGCTTGGCGCTTGAGTCTGCCTCAAATACCGTAACTGATGCGGTCAGCGGTCTGACCATCGAGATGGTCAAAGAGGGTAAGTCATCGCTTTCTGTATCCAGTAATACGGATACGCTGAAAACGTCGGTGCAGTCGTTCATCTCGGCTTACAACGCCCTTATGACGTCGATCAATAGTGTCACAAAAGTTACGTCCAGTGATACCAGTGCTACCGGTGCCGCACTGACGGGGGATGCGACGATGCGTTCAATGGTCAACTCCATTCGCAGTGAGTTGACGCGCTCCGTGGGTGAGGGCGGTTTGCGCACGCTTTCGCAACTGGGTATCAATACCGTTCAGAAAACTGGCTTGCTTGAGCTGAACGAGACAAAGTGGAATACCGCCGTAAAGGCCTATGGTGCCGACATCAGTGTGCTGTTTACTGGTAAAGATGGCTTGCTGACTCGCATGACCACGGCAACCGAGGATTACGCAAAGTCAGGTGGTATTCTTGCTTCGCGGCAAACGAGCCTTAGCTCTCAGCTCAAAGAGCTTGAAGAATCGCAAACCGCCCTGGACCGCCGTATCGAGTCGCTGACCGAAACCCTGACCAAGAAATACAACGCCATGGACACCATGGTTGCCCAGCTCAAGGCCACCAGCGACAGCGTCATGAGCACGCTGAATGCACTGAACAAAGCCAACAGCGACGACTGACCGCACTAAAGAAAGCCGGGGCAGGGCCGATGTAGTAAGTATGCGGCCCCTGTCCAGCAGCCCCGTTCACTGAGGATCCCCCATGCACCCGATGAGAGCCCTTCGCCAGTACCAGAAGGTCAATTCACACGCTCAGATTTCCGAAGCCACTCCGCACCGCTTGGTGCAGATGTTGATGGAAGGCTCGCTCGATCGCATGGCCCAGGCCAAGGGTGCGATCGCGCGCGGCGACGTGGCGCAGAAAGGGATGATGCTGGGCAAGGCCATCGACATCATCGGCGGCCTGCGTGAAGGCCTGGACAAGGAAAAGACCGACAACCCGGACGAACTGGACCGCCTGGACAGCCTGTACGACTACATGGCCCGTCGACTGACCCAGGCCAACCTGCACAGCGACCCGGCAATTATCGATGAAGTCGCACAGCTGATGATCACTGTGAAAAGCGGCTGGGACGCCATCGCCTCCGCCGAGCAATAACACCCTGAGGACACCCCTATGAGCGCGTTGCAGCAAATTGAAGATACCCGTCTGGCCCTGAGCCAGGCCCTGCAAGCGCGCGACTGGGCGGCCATTGGTGAGCTCGACCTGGCGTGTCGGGCGCTGATGGATGAAGTGCTGCAGGAGGGGCAGGGGGATGAAGCCGCCGTGCGGGCTAATCTGGAAGCGTTGATGGCGGTTTATCGTCAGCTAATCGACGTTGCAAGTGACGAGCGTCAATCGTTGGTCACACAAATGTCGAATATCAACCAAGCGAAACACGCCACAAAGGTATACCATCTGTTCAGCTGAAGCTGGCCAGAATGCAACGCTTCGGCGCCATAAATTTGACTGCCTTTAAGTTTTTGACTTTACTAGTGGCTGTTTTCGAATTTCAGACGTCCGAACACTGACCATTCAGTCGGAATGATGTCGAGCACGCCCTCGGGCGCCGATATGACTAGGGAAGTTGCTATTGCATGTGGCGTGAAACCAAGATTCTGCTGATCGACGACGACAGCGCACGCCGCCGCGACCTGGCGGTGGTGCTTAACTTCCTCGGCGAAGAAAACCTCGCTTGCTCCAGCCAGGACTGGCAGCAAGTGGTCGAGCCGTTGTCTTCGAGTCGCGAAGTGCTGTGCGTGCTTATCGGCACTGTAAATGCCCCGGGCAGTGTGCTTGGGCTCGTTAAGACAGTGACTGGGTGGGATGAGTTCCTTCCGGTTCTGCTTTTAGGTGAAATTTCTTCTGCGGAGTTCCCGGAAGACCTTCGCCGCCGGGTGCTTTCCAACCTGGAAATGCCGCCAAGCTACAGCCAGCTGCTGGATTCGCTGCACCGTGCCCAGGTCTATCGCGAGATGTACGACCAGGCGCGCGAGCGTGGTCGCCAGCGCGAACCCAACCTGTTCCGCAGCCTGGTCGGCACCAGCCGTGCCATTCAGCACGTGCGGCAGATGATGCAGCAAGTGGCCGATACCGATGCCAGCGTGCTGATCCTGGGTGAGTCCGGCACCGGCAAGGAAGTGGTCGCGCGCAACCTGCACTACCATTCCAAACGCCGCGAAGCGCCGTTCGTGCCGGTCAACTGCGGTGCGATCCCGGCCGAGCTGCTGGAAAGCGAACTGTTCGGCCACGAGAAGGGCGCCTTCACCGGGGCGATCACCAGCCGTGCCGGGCGCTTCGAGCTGGCCAACGGCGGTACCCTGTTCCTTGACGAAATCGGCGACATGCCGTTGCCGATGCAGGTCAAGCTGTTGCGTGTGCTGCAGGAGCGTACTTTCGAGCGCGTGGGCAGCAACAAGACCCAGAGCATCGATGTGCGCATCATTGCCGCGACCCACAAGAACCTCGAGACCATGATCGAGGAGGGTACGTTCCGCGAAGACCTGTACTACCGCCTGAACGTGTTCCCCATCGAGATGGCGCCGCTGCGTGAGCGGGTGGAAGACATCCCGCTGCTGATGAACGAGCTGATCTCGCGCATGGAGCACGAGAAGCGCGGGTCCATCCGCTTCAACTCCGCGTCGATCATGTCGCTGTGTCGCCATGGCTGGCCGGGCAACGTACGTGAGCTGGCCAACCTGGTCGAGCGCATGGCGATCATGCACCCGTACGGGGTGATTGGCGTTTCCGAGCTGCCGAAGAAATTCCGTTACGTCGATGACGAAGACGAGCAGATGGTCGACAGCCTGCGCAGCGACCTGGAAGAGCGCGTGGCGATCAACGGCCATACGCCGAACTTCAGCAACCACGCCATGCTGCCACCTGAAGGCCTGGACCTGAAGGATTACCTGGGCAGCCTGGAGCAGGGCCTGATCCAGCAGGCGCTGGACGATGCCAACGGTATCGTTGCGCGCGCAGCTGAACGTTTGCGCATTCGCCGCACCACCCTGGTCGAGAAAATGCGCAAGTACGGCATGAGCCGCCAAGGCGGCGAGGAGCAGGCGGAGGATTGACGCCTGGCGGTTGTCTGTACCGGCCTCTTCGCGGGCACGCCCGCCCCCACAGGAACGATGCACAGCTTGATTCGATGATATCCCTGTAGGAGCGGGTTCACCCGCGAAGGGGCCGGCACAGCCAACCCAAATCCCTATCTCCGGCACGGCTATTGCTACACCGCTGGTAACACACCGTTTTTATGACGGTCAGCCACGCGAGAGAGCAAGATGCCCCAGGCCGCCCACGTAATCCGAGCCCCCGATCCGCAGGGGCAAACCCCGATCGAGCAGGACAGTCGCCAGGGTGTCGAGCAGGCCTTCGCCCTGTTCAATCAGGTGTCCAGCCAGTTGAGTCAGTCCTACAGCCTGCTGGAGGCCCGGGTCAGCGAGCTCAAGGGCGAGCTGGCGGTGGTCAGCGCCCAGCGCATCGATGAACTGAGCGAAAAGGAACGCCTGGCCAACCGCCTGCAAAACCTGTTGGACCTGCTGCCCGGCGGGGTGATCGTGATCGATGGCCAGGGCCTGGTACGCGAAGCCAACCCGGCAGCCTGCGAATTGCTCGGCGAGCCGCTGGTCGGCCAGCTGTGGCGCCAGGTGATCGCCCGCAGCTTTGCCCCACGCAAGGATGACGGCCACGAAGTCTCGCTGCGCGATGGCCGCCGCCTGTCCATTGCCACTCGCTCGCTGGATGCCGAACCTGGCCAATTGGTGTTGCTCAACGACCTGACCGAAACCCGTCGCCTGCAGGACCAATTGGCTCGCCACGAGCGTCTGTCGTCGCTGGGGCGCATGGTCGCCTCGCTGGCGCACCAGATCCGCACGCCGCTGACGGCGGCAATGCTCTATGCCAGCCACTTGGCTGACCCCGAACAAGACCTGGGCGCGGAAACCCGCCAGCGCTTTGCCGGCACCCTGAAGGAGCGCCTGCACGAGCTGGAGCATCAGGTGCGCGACATGTTGGTATTCGCCCGTGGCGAGCTGCCGCTGGGTGATCGAGTCACGCCAAAAGCCCTGTTCCAGGCTCTGCAGCAGGCTGCCCAGGCGCATGTGCAAGGGCACGCCGTGCGCTGGCAGTGCGACAGCCACCTGGGTGAGCTGCTGTGCAACCGGGACACCTTGATTGGTGCATTGCTCAACCTGATCGAAAATGCGCTGCAAGCCAGCGACGGCCCGGCGCGCCTGAAGGTGCACCTGTTCCGCCGCGAGCGCAGCCTGCATCTGTGTGTAAGCGACGCCGGCAGTGGCATAGATGCCGACCTGCTCGGTCGTCTGGGCGAGCCGTTCCTGACCACCAAGGCCACTGGCACCGGCTTGGGCCTGGCCGTGGTCAAGGCCGTGGTGCGTGCGCACCAAGGTACGCTGCGCCTGCGCTCCAAGGTTGGCCGTGGCACCTGTGTGCGGGTGGAGCTGCCGTTGATCGGTGGGCAGCTGGCGGAGGGCATGTAATGACGATCAAGGTGCTGCTGGTCGAGGACGACCGTGTATTGCGCCAGGCGCTGGGCGATACCCTGGAAATCGGCGGTTTCGCCTACCAGGCGGTAGGCAGTGCCGAAGAAGCGTTGGAAGCGGTGCTGGAGGAGGCCTTCAGCCTGGTGGTCAGCGATGTGAACATGCCTGGCATGGATGGGCACCAACTGCTGGCCCGGCTGCGCCGCCAGCAACCGCAACTGCCCGTGTTGCTGATGACTGCGCATGCCGCGGTGGAGCGCGCCGTCGAGGCGATGCGCCAAGGGGCTGCCGACTATCTGGTCAAGCCGTTCGAGCCCAAGGCATTGCTCAGCCTGGTCGAGCGGCATGCCGCCGGGCGCGTGGCTGAAGAAGAAGGCCCGGTGGCTTGCGAGCCAGCCAGCCGACAGTTGCTGGAGCTGGCCGCCCGCGTGGCGCGCAGTGACTCGACCGTGCTGATTTCGGGCGAGTCCGGCACCGGCAAGGAAGTGCTGGCGCGCTATATCCACCAACAGTCGGCGCGCGCGGCTCAACCCTTCGTGGCGATCAACTGTGCGGCCATCCCCGACAACATGCTCGAGGCCACCCTGTTCGGCCACGAGAAGGGCGCCTTCACTGGCGCCATTGCCGCCCAGGTCGGCAAGTTCGAGCAGGCCGAGGGTGGCACCTTGCTGCTCGATGAAATCTCGGAAATGCCGATGGCTTTGCAGGCCAAGCTTTTGCGTGTGCTGCAGGAGCGCGAGGTGGAGCGGGTCGGCGGGCGCAAGCCGATCAGCCTGGATATCCGTGTGCTGGCCACCACCAACCGTGACCTGGCTGGCGAAGTGGCTGCCGGGCGTTTTCGTGAAGACCTGTACTATCGCCTGTCGGTGTTCCCTCTGGCCTGGCGCCCGCTGCGCGAGCGCCCAGGTGACATCCTGCAACTGGCCGAGCGCTTGTTGGCGCGCCACGTGGCCAAGATGAAGCATGCCCCGGTGCGCCTGTCGCCCCAGGCACAGGATTGCCTGCAGGCGTACGCCTGGCCGGGCAACGTACGCGAACTGGACAATGCCCTGCAGCGGGCGTTGATCCTGCAGCAGGGTGGGGTGATTGAGGCGGCGGATTTCTGTCTGGCGGGCGCCATTCCATTGTCAGCTGGCACAGAGCCATCGCTCGAGGTGGTGACCGAGGCTGGCGGGCTGGGCGATGACATGCGTCGTCATGAGTACCAGATGATCATCGACACCCTGCGAGCCGAGCGCGGCCGCCGCAAGGAGGCGGCCGAACGCCTGGGGATAAGCCCGCGTACCTTGCGCTACAAGCTGGCGCAGATGCGCGATGCCGGGTTTGACGTCGAGGCCAGCCTGTTCGGCTGATTGATACCGCATCCTGCTGCGCGTGCGACCCTTGTGGGAGCGGGTTTGCCCGCGAACACCGGCGAAGCCGGTGCCATACACCGTGTCGCATTCTTCGCGGGTGAACCCGCTCCCACAGGGCTATGTTGCCTGAACCCTGTAGGCTGGCACCTTTGTTGCTTTAGGTTGGCTATCCGCCGCATCACTGTCAAAAAAATGCGGCCGCAGGAGAGAGAAGGGTCATGAGCCAAGGTGTTGAATTCAATCGTCTGATGTTGGACATGCGGGCCATGCAGGCCGATGCCATGTCGCTGCCCAAGGTGGCCGCCGCCCCCGAGCTGGCACCGGGGCAGAGTACCTTTGCCGACATGCTCGGCCAGGCCATCGGCAAGGTGCATGAGACTCAGCAGGCTTCGACCCAACTGGCCAACGCTTTCGAGATCGGCAAGAGTGGCGTCGACCTGACCGACGTGATGATCGCTTCGCAAAAGGCCAGCGTGTCGATGCAGGCCCTGACCCAGGTACGCAACAAGCTGGTCCAGGCGTACCAGGACATCATGCAGATGCCGGTTTGAGGACGGACGTAAACCATGGCTGAAGCAGTCGTCGACAACGCCCCTGCCAAGAGCGGCCCGCCCGCGGCCAAGCCGCCGCTGTTCGGCATGGCGTTTCTGGAAAACATCGCGCAGATGCCCATGCTGCGTCAGATCGGCCTCATGGTCGGCCTGGCTGCCAGCGTGGCGATCGGCTTTGCCGTGGTGCTGTGGTCGCAACAACCCGATTACCGTCCGCTGTACGGCAGCCTGGCCGGCATGGACACCAAGCAGGTCATGGATACCCTGGCCGCCGCCGACATCCCCTACAACGTCGAGCCCAACTCCGGGGCTCTGCTTGTCAAGGCCGACGACCTCTCCCGTGCGCGCCTGAAACTGGCGGCCGCCGGGGTGGCGCCAAGCGATGGCAACGTCGGTTTCGAGCTGCTCGACAAGGAGCAGGGCCTGGGCACCAGCCAGTTCATGGAAGCCACCCGTTACCGTCGCAGCCTGGAAGGCGAGCTGGCGCGTACCGTGTCCAGCCTGAACAACGTCAAGGGCGCGCGCGTGCACCTGGCCATTCCGAAAAGCTCGGTGTTCGTGCGTGACGAACGCAAGCCCAGCGCCTCGGTACTGGTCGAGTTGTACCCGGGCCGTGCCCTGGAAGCAGGGCAGGTGATGGCCATCGTCAACCTGGTCGCCACCAGCGTGCCGGAACTGGACAAGTCCCAGGTCACAGTAGTCGACCAGAAGGGCAACCTGCTGTCCGAGCAGATCCAGGACACCGCCCTGACCCAGGCAGGCAAGCAGTTCGACTACAGCCGCCGGGTAGAAAGCATGCTCACCCAGCGGGTACACAACATCCTGCAGCCGGTGCTGGGCAATGACCGCTACAAGGCCGAAGTGTCTGCCGACCTGGACTTCAGCGCGGTCGAGTCCACCTCCGAGCAGTTCAACCCCGACCAGCCGGCACTGCGCAGCGAGCAATCGGTCGATGAACAACGTGCCAGCAGCCAAGGCCCGCAAGGCGTGCCTGGCGCGCTGAGCAACCAGCCGCCAGGCGCTGCATCGGCACCGCAGACAACCGGTGGCGCCGCCACGCCGGCTGCTGCCATCCAGCCAGGCCAGCCGCTGGTGGATGCCAATGGTCAGCAGATCATGGACCCGGCCACCGGCCAGCCTATGCTTGCGCCGTATCCGTCGGATAAACGTCAGCAGAGTACCAAGAACTTCGAGCTCGACCGCTCCATCAGCCATACCCGCCAGCAGCAGGGGCGCATGACCCGCCTGTCGGTGGCGGTAGTGGTGGACGATCAGGTCAAGATCGACCCGGCCACCGGCGACACCACCCGTGCGCCTTGGGGCGCCGAGGACCTGGCACGCTTCACGCGCCTGGTACAGGACGCGGTCGGCTTCGATGCCAGCCGTGGCGACAGCGTGACGGTGATCAACGTGCCGTTCGCCGCCGACCGTGGCGAAGAGATCGCCGATATCGCCTTCTACCAGCAGCCGTGGTTCTGGGACATCGTCAAGCAGGTGCTGGGCGTGGTGTTCATCCTGGTACTGGTATTCGGTGTGTTGCGGCCGGTACTGAACAATATTACAGGGGGCGGCAAGCAGGCTGCCCCGGACAGCGACATGGAGCTGGGCGGCATGATGGGTCTGGATGGCGAACTGGCCAACGACCGCGTCACTCTGGGTGGCCCGACAAGCATTCTGCTGCCTAGCCCCAGCGAGGGTTACGAGGCACAGCTCAACGCAATCAAAGGCCTGGTGGCCGAAGACCCGGGCCGCGTTGCCCAGGTCGTGAAAGAGTGGATCAACGCCGATGAGTGACAACCGAGCCGTTACCGCCAAGCTGAGCCGCGTCGACAAGGCGGCAATCCTCCTGCTTTCTTTGGGCGAGACCGACGCGGCCCAGGTGCTGCGGCACATGGGGCCAAAGGAAGTACAGCGGGTGGGTGTGGCCATGGCCCAGATGGGCAATGTGCACCGTGACCAGGTCGAGCAGGTGATGAGCGAGTTCGTCGAAATCGTCGGCGACCAGACCAGCCTGGGCGTGGGCTCCGATGCCTACATCCGCAAGATGCTCAACCAGGCACTGGGCGAGGACAAGGCCAACGGCCTGGTCGACCGCATCCTGCTCGGTGGCAACACCAGTGGCCTGGACAGCCTCAAGTGGATGGAGCCGCGCGCCGTTGCCGATGTGATCCGCTACGAGCACCCGCAGATCCAGGCCATCGTGGTCGCCTACCTCGACCCCGACCAGGCCGGCGAAGTGCTGAGCAACTTCGACCACAAGGTGCGCCTGGACATCGTCCTGCGCGTGTCGTCGCTGAACACTGTGCAACCGGCGGCGTTGAAGGAGCTGAACCAGATCCTCGAGAAGCAGTTCTCGGGCAATTCCAACGCGGCACGTACCACCTTGGGTGGCATCAAGCGCGCCGCCGACATCATGAACTTCCTCGACAGCTCGGTGGAAGGTGCGCTGATGGACGCGATCCGCGAGATCGACAGCGACCTGTCGGAGCAGATCGAAGACCTGATGTTCGTCTTCAACAACCTGGCCGATGTCGACGACCGTGGCATCCAGGCGCTGCTGCGCGAAGTCTCGTCCGACGTGCTGGTGGTATCGCTCAAGGGCGCCGACGAGCGGGTCAAGGACAAGATCTTCAAGAACATGTCCAAACGTGCCTCGGAGCTGTTGCGCGACGACCTGGAGGCCAAGGGGCCGGTGCGGGTCAGCGACGTGGAAACGGCGCAGAAGGAAATCCTCACCATCGCCCGCCGCATGGCCGAGGCCGGCGAGATCGTGCTCGGCGGCAAGGGTGCCGAGGAAATGATCTAAGGTCTTCGCGATCTGAAGGCCGACGCCGCCCCTTGTGGGAGCGGGTTTACCCGCGAAGGCGTCGGACCTGGCGATAGAGGTTGTCGCTGCCGACGCATTCGCGGGTGAACCCGCTCCCACAGGGACCGTGTCGGCTGAACATGGTTTGAGAACATGACAGCATGCCCACCAAAGAACATCACCCCAGCGACCTGATCCGCGCCCGCGACCTCGAAGGCGTGGACGTATGGGCGCTGCCCAGCTTCGACCCGGAACCCGAGGCTGAGCCCGAACCGGAGCCGGAGCCCGAGGTAGTCGAGGAAGAAGTCGAGGAAGTGCCGCTGGAAGAAGTCCAGCCACTGACCCTGGAAGAACTCGAGGCCATCCGCCAGGAAGCCTACAACGAAGGCTTTGCCACCGGTGAGCGCGAGGGCTTCCATAGCACCCAGCTCAAGGTCCGCCAGGAAGCCGAAGAGGCCCTGAAGACCAAACTGGAAAGCCTCGACCGGCTGATGACCAACCTGATGGAGCCGATCGCCGAGCAAGACACGCAGATCGAGAAGGCCCTGGTCCACCTGGTTGCTCACATGACCCGTCAGGTAATCGGTCGCGAACTGCGGAGTGATTCCAGCCAGATCACCCAGGTACTGCGCGAAGCGCTCAAGCTGCTGCCCATGGGCGCGGACAATATCCGCATCCATCTCAACCCGCAGGATTTCGAGCTGGCCAAGGCCCTGCGCGAGCGCCATGAGGAAAGCTGGCGGCTGCTCGAGGACAGCGCGCTGCTACCAGGCGGCTGCCGTATCGAGACCGCGCACAGCCGCATCGACGCGACCATGGAAACCCGCATCGAGAAAGCCGTGGCGCAACTGTTCGATCAGTTGCACGACCATTCGCTGTACCCGGCGGCAGCGGATATGTCCATTGATCTGGACAGCCTGGTGGATACCCCGGATGCACCTTGAACGCACCAGCTTCGGCAAACGCCTGGGCAGTTATGCCGAGGCCATCGAACTGCCGGCCCAGCCCATCGTCGAAGGCCGCCTGCTGCGCATGGTTGGCCTCACCCTGGAAGCCGAAGGCCTGCGCGCTGCAGTCGGCAGCCGCTGCCTGGTAATCAACGACGACAGTTATCACCCGGTGCAGGTGGAAGCCGAAGTCATGGGTTTTGCCGGGCCCAAGGTATTCCTCATGCCGGTCGGCAGCATCGTCGGCATCGCTCCCGGCGCCCGGGTGGTGCCGCTGGATGACGGCGGCCGCCTGCCCATGGGCATGAGCATGCTCGGCCGGGTGCTCGACGGCGCCGGCCGTGCGCTGGATGGCAAGGGCGGGATGAAGGCCGAGGACTGGGTGCCGATGGACGGCCCGGTGATCAACCCGTTGAACCGCGACCCCATCAGCAAACCGCTGGATGTGGGTATCCGCAGCATCAATGGCCTGCTCACCGTCGGTCGCGGCCAGCGCCTGGGCTTGTTCGCCGGTACCGGCGTGGGCAAGTCGGTGTTGCTGGGCATGATGACCCGCTTCACCGAAGCCGAAATCATCGTCGTCGGCCTGATCGGTGAGCGGGGCCGCGAGGTCAAGGAATTCATCGAGCATATCCTTGGTGAGGAAGGCCTCAAGCGCTCGGTTGTGGTCGCTTCGCCCGCCGACGATGCGCCGCTGATGCGCCTGCGCGCCGCCATGTACTGCACACGTATCGCCGAGTACTTCCGCGACAAGGGCAAGAACGTGCTGTTGCTGATGGACTCGCTGACTCGTTTCGCCCAGGCCCAGCGTGAAATTGCCCTCGCCATCGGCGAGCCGCCGGCCACCCGGGGTTACCCGCCGTCGGTGTTCGCCAAGCTGCCCAAGCTGGTGGAGCGGGCCGGCAACGGCGAGCCAGGCGGTGGTTCGATCACCGCGTTCTACACTGTGTTGTCCGAGGGTGACGACCAGCAGGACCCGATTGCCGACTCGGCGCGTGGTGTGCTCGATGGCCACTTCGTGCTGTCGCGGCGGTTGGCCGAGGAAGGCCATTACCCGGCTATCGACATCGAAGCCTCGATCAGTCGGGTCATGCCTCAGGTGGTCGATGCCGACCATTTGCGCCAGGCGCAAAAGTTCAAGCAGCTGTGGTCGCGCCTGTCGCAAAGCCGTGACCTGATCAGTGTGGGTGCCTACGTGGCGGGTGGCGACCCGGAAACCGATCTGGCCATTGCCCTGCAGTCGAAGCTGGTGGAGTTTCTGCGCCAGGGCCTGCGCGAGAACGTGGGCATGGCGCAAAGCCGCGACCAGCTGGGGGCGATCTTCACGCCCCCGGCAGGCTGATAAGCCATGGCGCTGCCTGGACGTGCCGCGCGCCTGGCGCCGGTGGTGGACATGGCCGAAGAGGCCGAGCGCAAGGCGGCGCAGCGCCTTGGGCAGTTCCAGCAGCAGGTGGCCACTGCCCAGGCCAAGCTGGCCGAGCTCGAGCGGTTTCGCGAGGATTACCAGCTGCAGTGGATCAACCGCGGCGGGCAGGGGGTAAACGGTAGCTGGCTGGTCAATTACCAGCGCTTCCTCGGGCAGCTGGAAACGGCCATGACTCAGCAGCGCCAGAG
This sequence comes from Pseudomonas sp. M2(2023), assembly GCF_030263955.1. Taxonomy (NCBI): domain Bacteria; kingdom Pseudomonadati; phylum Pseudomonadota; class Gammaproteobacteria; order Pseudomonadales; family Pseudomonadaceae; genus Pseudomonas; species Pseudomonas sp. M2(2023). The sequence goes on along the minus strand of NZ_CP127114.1, from coordinate 3,994,139 downwards.
CCTGGTCTGGCACCAGAACAACCTCAACAACGCCCGCGGCACCTGGCAGCAGGCCTATGCCCGGGTGGAAGGCCTGCGCAAGCTGGTACAGCGCTATCTGGAGGAAGCCCGGCGGGCCGAAGACAAGCGCGAGCAGCGCCTGCTCGACGAGCTGTCACAACGCCTGCCGCGGCAGAGTCACCTATAGCCTGTACTGGCCTCTTCGCGGGTAAACCCGCTCCCACAGGCACGGCGCAGGATTCGAATTTGTGAAGGTCCTGTGGGAGCGGGTTCACCCGCGAAGAGGCCGGGACAGGCAGCCCACATGCTTGCCACCCCCGCCATCGCCTGCTAAACCTTTATGGAGTTGCATCCGCCATCATCGAAGGAATCGCTAGCATGGCAGTCGAGACTGATTTTTCGCAGGACGGGAAAAAGCTGACGATAAAGATCAAGGGGCGCTTCGATTTCGGCAAGCACCAGGAATTTCGCGACGCCTACGAACGCCAGCCCAGCCGGCCAGATTCGGTGGTCGTCGACCTGAAGGACACCACCTACCTCGACAGTTCCGCGCTCGGCATGCTGCTGTTGCTGCGTGACCATGCAGGCGGCGATGAGTCGGATGTGCGAGTGGTGCATGCCAGCTCCGACGTGCGCAAGATACTCGCCATCTCCAATTTCGAAAAACTCTTCGATATCAGTTGAGCGCCGACATGCCGGCCGAACAGGCGTTGACCGTGCTGGTGGCCGAAGACGGTGCCGCCGACCGCCTGCTGCTGGCGCAGATCGTGCGCCGTCAGGGTCATCAAGTATTTACCGCGGAAAACGGCGAGCAGGCGGTGGCGTTGTTCGTCGAGCGGCGCCCGCAACTGGTGCTGCTGGATGCGCTGATGCCGGTGATGGATGGCTTCGAGGCGGCGCGACAGATCAAGGCCCTGGCCGGCGAAGCGCTGGTGCCGATCATTTTCCTGACTTCATTGAACGAGGAGGAAGGCCTGGTGCGCTGCCTGGAGGCAGGGGGCGACGACTTCATGGCCAAGCCCTACAGTGCGGTGATCCTTGGTGCCAAGATCCGCGCCATGGACCGACTGCGCCGGCTGCAGGCCACCGTGCTGGAGCAGCGTGACCAGATTGCCCGGCACCACCACCACCTGCTCAACGAGCAGCGGGTGGCCAAGGCGGTGTTCGACAAGGTGGCCCACTCCGGCTGCCTTGCCGCGCCTAACATCCGCTACCTGCAATCGCCCTATGCGCTGTTCAATGGCGACCTGATGCTGGCCGCGTTCACCCCGTCCGGCGACATGCGTGTGCTGCTCGGCGACTTTACCGGCCACGGCCTGCCGGCGGCGGTAGGGGCGATGCCGCTGGCCGAAGTGTTCTACGGCATGACTGCCAAGGGCTACGGCATGGCGCAGGTCCTGCGCGAGATGAACGCCAAGCTCAAGCGCATCTTGCCGGTGGACATGTTCTGTTGTGCGCTGCTGCTCAACCTCAGCATGCAGCGCGGTTCGGTGGAGGTGTGGAACGGCGGTATGCCTGATGGCTATCGCCTGGCAGTGGATGGCCAGGTGCTGTCGGCGCTGGGTTCGCGACACCTTCCGCTGGGCATCCTGGACGCCGAGCGTTTCGATGACAGTACCGAAGTGCTGCCGCTGGCGCCGGGTGAGCGCCTGCTGCTGCTTTCGGACGGCGTGCTCGACACGGCCGACGACCAGGAGCGCCTGTTCGGCGTGCAGCGCCTGCGCAGGGTGCTGGCCGACAACCGTGACCCGGCGCGGCTGTTCGACGAAGTGATGCAGGCCCTGGAGCGCTTTGGCGGGCGCCCGCGCGATGACATCAGCCTGTGCGACATTCGTATGTTCTGTGCCGAGGAGCGGGTGCCGGCGCCGATGATCTACTCTGATAGCGGCCGCTCCAGCCCGCTGGACTGGTCGCTGGGGTTCGAGGTGCGTGGCGAGAGCCTCAAACGCTTCAACCCGGTGCCGTACCTGGTGCAGTTGTTGCAGGAGATTCACGGCCTGCGTGCGCGCACCGGCAACCTGCACAGTGTGCTCAGCGAGCTTTATTCAAACGCGCTGGAGCATGGCGTGCTGGGCCTGGATTCGCAGCTCAAGCGCGATGGCCAAGGCTTTGCAGACTATTATCAAGAGCGCGCCCGGCGCCTCGGGGTGTTGACCGACGGTTACGTGCGCATCGATTTCAAGGTTGAACCGCATGCCGACGGCGGGCGTCTGATGATCGAGGTCCGTGACAGTGGTGCCGGGTTCGATGTGCAGGGCGTGCTGTCGCGGCCCACGCTGGAGCAGGGGCTGAGCGGGCGTGGCCTGAATCTGGTTCGGCGGCTGGCCAGCAGCGCGTGCTGGAGTGAAGGCGGGCGTTGCGCGCATGTGGAGTTCGTCTGGTGAGCCACGGGTTGGCTCGGGCATAATCTGGCTTGATCAAGGAGTGAACAAGTGACTGACATGCATATTGACCACAAGGTACTCAGCGACCTGCGTGAGGTCATGGAAGATGGCTACCTGCAGTTGGTGCAAACCTTTCTTGACGACTCCGAGCGGCGCCTGGGCCAGTTGCATGCGGCCAAAAATGCTGAAGAGCTCGGTTCTGCGGCCCATAGTTTCAAGGGCAGTAGCAGCAATATGGGCGCGGTTGCACTGGCCAGCCTGTGCCAGCAACTGGAGGAGCGCGCGCGGCGGCCTCCGCTGTATGGCATCGAGGACCTGATCAACCGCATCGACCTGGAGTTCCTCGAGGTACAGCGCTTCTACCGAGGTGAGCAACAACGCATTTCGGCGGGTTGATACACGACTTGGCGCGAGTCTTGCCTGTCTCTGGCTGGATGATTTTTTTGTTTCTGGCGCGGAGACCGCTCGATGCCTGTCGCACCCAACCCATTGCTGCAAGGTAACGCCGTTGCCAATACCTCGCGTTCGGCCTCCGCACAGGCCGACAAGCCGCTGCAGGCGCCGGGCGACAAGGGCGACGGCTTCGGCCAGGTGATGGCCAGGCAGGGCCGCGACAAGGCCGCAGGGCAGGACGACAAGGTCGCCCAGGCCAAGCCAGAGGCGGCGCAGGGCGGCAAGAAAGCCGCTGCCGACAAACCCGCAGTTGCCGATGACGGCAAACAATTGCCAGCCGACGACCAGGCCAAGGCTGACACCGGCTTGCGCGATGCCAGCCTGGTGGCCGGCCAGGTAACCGACGCCCAGCCTGGCGCTCAACTGATCCAGGCGCAGGCCGAGGCGGTGGCGCCGGTGTTGCAGGCCGCCACGGCGCAGGTCACGGCCGTGCTGCCCGAGGAGTCTGCCGCCGAGGAAACCTTCGATCCTGACGCCGACCCTCTGGCCAACTTACCGACCTTGCGTCTGGCGCTGGAGCAAAGCGCCCAGGCCAAAGGGGCGACTTCGGCGCATGCCCTGGACGCTTCGCAGGCTCAGGGCGAGGAGGGGCAGATGGCCGTCAATACCTTGGCGAATCTGGTCGAGAATGCCGAAGGTGAAGCGGGCGAGCCCGGCGACAAGGCCTTTGCTGCCTTGCTCGAAGATGGCCTGAAGGACACCAAGGGCGCTGGCAGCGATACGCGCATCGACGATTTCGCCAACCGCCTGGCCAACCTGACCCAGGCCGCCACGGCCAAGACCGCCAATGCCGTGCCTGCCAACGCCAGCCCGTTGCACCAACCGCTGCCGATGAACCAGAACGCCTGGGCCGAGGGCCTGGTCAACCGGGTCATGTACCTGTCCAGCCAGAACCTGAAGTCGGCGGATATCCAGCTGGAGCCGGCTGAACTGGGCCGCCTGGATATTCGCGTCAATGTTGCGACGGACCAGTCGACCCAGGTCACCTTCATCAGCGGCCACGCCGGGGTGCGTGACGCCCTCGACAGCCAGGTACACCGCCTGCGCGAGCTGTTCGCCCAGCAGGGGCTGGCACAGCCGGATGTCAACGTGGCCGACCAGTCGCGCGGGCAGCAGCAACAGCAGCAGGGTCAGGCGCAGGGCAGCAACCTGTCCGGGGTGGCGGCGCGCCGGGCCGAGCAGGGCGGGGTAGAGGCAGTCGATAGCGCCCGGCCTGTGGAGCAGCAGGTGGTTGTTGGCGACAGTGCGGTCGATTATTACGCGTAGATCCCGATTGCCTGTACTGGCCTCTTCGCGGGTAAACCCGCTCCCACAAGTACAGCGCAGGGTTCGAAGCCTGTGGAGGTCCTGTGGGAGCGGGTTCACCCGCGAAGAAGCCAGCACGGTTGTCCCTGCTGAAATCTCCCTTCTGCAAAATCTGGCATAACACTTGCTCAAGCCAAGCCATCCTCCCTTGAACCCCCGATGGACGACGGATTATTGGCATGGCGAAGAGCGAAGCAGTCAAAGACCCCGCCACTAAAGGCAAACTCAAGCTGATCCTGCTGGCAGTAGTGGGCCTGTTGCTGGCGATCGGCCTGTCGGTGGGCGCTACCTGGTTCATCATGCACAAGAGCGAGCCGGCCCCGGCCGCCGATCCTGCAGCCAGCAACGTCAAGCCAGCGGCTATCTACGAAGCACTGACCCCGGCCTTCGTGGTCAACTTCAACCAGAACGGTCGCCAGCGCTACATGCAGGTGAGCATCACCCTGCAAGCGCGCAACCAGGCCGACCTGGATGCGCTCAAGGTGCACATGCCGGTGATCCGCAACAACCTGGTGATGATGTTCTCCGGGCAAGGCTTCGACACCCTGGCCGGCAGCCCGGTGGGGCAGGAAATGCTGCGTCAGAAGGCCACCGCAGTGGTCCAGGAAGTGGCGCAGAAGGAAGTCGGCAAGCCGGTCGTCGACCAGTTGCTGTTCACCAATTTCGTATTGCAGTAGGAGTCCGCAATGGCCGTACAGGACCTGCTGTCCCAGGATGAAATCGATGCCCTGTTGCATGGCGTCGACGACGGGCTGGTGCAGACCGAGAGTGCATCCGAGCCTGGCAGCATCAAAAGCTACGACCTGACCAGTCAGGACCGTATCGTGCGGGGTCGCATGCCGACCCTGGAAATGATCAACGAGCGCTTCGCCCGCTACACCCGTATCAGCATGTTCAACCTGCTGCGCCGCTCCGCCGACGTGGCGGTGGGTGGCGTGCAGGTGATGAAGTTTGGCGAATACGTGCACTCGCTGTACGTGCCGACCAGCCTCAACCTGGTCAAGATCAAGCCGCTGCGCGGCACTTCGCTGTTCATCCTCGATGCCAAGCTGGTGTTCAAGCTGGTGGACAACTTCTTCGGCGGCGATGGCCGCCATGCCAAGATCGAAGGCCGCGAGTTCACCCCCACCGAGTTGCGCGTGGTGCGCATGGTGCTGGACCAGTGCTTCGTCGACCTCAAGGAAGCCTGGCAGGCAATCATGCCGGTCACCTTCGAGTACATGAACTCCGAGGTCAACCCGGCCATGGCCAACATTGTCGGCCCCAGCGAGGCGGTGGTGGTGTCCACTTTCCACATCGAACTGGACGGCGGTGGCGGCGACCTGCATGTGACCATGCCGTACTCGATGATCGAGCCGGTGCGGGAAATGCTCGACGCCGGTTTCCAGTCCGACCTGGACGACCAGGACGAGCGCTGGGTCAAGGCCCTGCGCGAAGACGTGCTGGATGTTGCCGTGCCGCTGACCGCCACCGTAGCCCGTCGCCAGTTGAAGCTGCGCGACATTCTGCACATGCAGCCTGGCGACGTGATCCCGGTGGAGCTGCCCGAGCACCTGGTGCTGCGTGCCAACGGCGTGCCGTCGTTCAAGGCGCGCCTGGGTTCGCACAAGGGCAACCTGGCGCTGCAGATCATCGACCCGATTGAACGCCGCTGACGGCGTGCCGATCGCACATAACGAATTGAATGCCTGTCGAGGAAACCATGGCTAACGAAAACGAGATTACCTCCGCAGAGGACCAGGCGCTGGCCGATGAGTGGGCTGCGGCACTGGAAGAAACCGGTGCAGCCGGCCAGGCCGACATTGATGCACTGCTGGGTGGTGACACCGGCAGCAGCACCAGCGGGCCGGGACGCCTGCCGATGGAGGAGTTCGCCAGCTCGCCGAAGCCGAACGAAAACGTCAGCCTCGAAGGCCCGAACCTGGACGTGATCCTGGATATCCCGGTGAACATTTCCATGGAAGTGGGCAGCACCGAGATCAACATCCGCAACCTGCTGCAGCTCAACCAGGGCTCGGTGATCGAGCTCGACCGCCTGGCCGGCGAACCGCTCGACGTGCTGGTCAACGGCACGCTGATCGCCCATGGCGAGGTAGTGGTGGTCAACGAGAAGTTCGGCATCCGCCTGACCGACGTGATCAGCCCCAGCGAACGTATCAAGAAGCTGCGCTGAGTGAAGGGCACGATGCGCGCCATCGCGGCGGCTGCCGCGCTGCTCGCCAGCCAGGCTTGCCTGGCCGCGGCCACACCGGCGGCCACACCGGCAACCGCACCTGGCAGCCTCGGTGGGCAGCTGGCGCAGATGGTTTTCGGCCTGCTGCTGGTGGTCGGCCTGATCTTCTTCCTGGCCTGGTTGCTGCGGCGTCTGCAAAGCACGGCGGTGAAGGGCGGGCAGGTGATCGAGATCGTCGGCAGCCGGGCCATCGGCCCGCGTGACCGCCTGCTGCTGGTGCAGGTGGGCAAGAAGCAGATCCTGATCGGCCATACCCCTGGCAGCATCGAGGCCCTGCATGTGCTGGCCGAGCCCGTGGAAGTGCCGGAAAACGCCCGCCAGGCGACGCCGGAGTTTGCCCAGCGGCTGATGGAGCTGATGGGCAAGGACCCTAAGGACAAGAAGTGATGAGTGGCGCGCTGCGTGTGTTGTTGACTCTGGCGCTGCTGCTGGCTGCGCCGCTGGCCCTGGGTGCCGACCCGCTGTCGATCCCGGCCATTACCCTGTCCAATACCCCGGACGGGCAGCAGGAATATTCGGTCAGCCTGCAGATCCTGCTGATCATGACTGCGCTCAGCTTCATCCCGGCGTTCGTCATCCTGATGACCAGCTTCACCCGCATCATCATCGTGTTCTCGATCCTGCGTCAGGCCTTGGGCCTGCAGCAGACGCCGTCGAACCAGTTGCTGACCGGCATGGCGCTGTTCCTGACCATGTTCATCATGGCGCCGGTGTTCGACCGGGTGAACCAGGACGCCCTGCAGCCGTACCTGAAGGAGCAGATGACCGCCCAGCAGGCCATCGACAAGGCCCAGGGGCCGCTCAAGGACTTCATGCTGGCACAAACCCGGCAAAGCGACCTCGACCTGTTCATGCGCCTGTCCAAGCGTACAGACATCGCCGGCCCGGACCAGGTGCCGCTGACGATCCTGGTGCCGGCGTTCGTCACCTCCGAGCTGAAGACCGCGTTCCAGATCGGTTTCATGATTTTCATCCCGTTCCTGATCATCGACATGGTGGTGGCCAGCGTGCTGATGGCCATGGGTATGATGATGCTGTCGCCGCTGATCATCTCGCTGCCGTTCAAGATCATGCTGTTCGTGCTGGTCGATGGCTGGGCGCTGATCATGGGTACCCTGGCCAGTAGTTTCGGCGGCGTCTGACGCCGTCAAGGAGAGCCGCCGATGACACCTGAAGTCGCTGTCGACCTGTTCCGTGATGCGTTATGGCTTACCACGCTGATGGTTGCCGTGCTGGTGGTGCCGAGCCTGCTGGTGGGCCTGGTGGTGGCGATGTTCCAGGCCGCCACGCAGATCAACGAACAGACCCTGAGTTTCCTGCCGCGCCTGTTGGTGATGCTGGTGACGTTGATCATCGCCGGGCCGTGGCTGGTGCAGAAGTTCATGGAGTACATCACCAGTCTCTACACCAACATCCCGCAGCTGATCGGTTGACGCGCCGATGCTGGAGCTGACCGACACGCAGATCGGCACCTGGGTCGCGACCTTCATCCTGCCGTTGTTCCGGGTGACGGCGGTGCTGATGACCATGCCCATCCTCGGCACCCGCATGCTGCCGGCGCGGGTGCGCCTGTACGTGGCGGTGGCTATTACGGTGGTAATCGTCCCGGCACTGCCCCCCCTGCCTGAGTTCGACCCGCTGAGCCTGCGCGGTTTGCTGCTGTGTGCCGAGCAGATCATTGTCGGCGCGCTGTTCGGCCTGGCTTTGCAGTTGCTGTTCCAGGTGTTCGTGATTGCCGGGCAGATCGTCGCGGTGCAGATGGGTATGGCCTTCGCTTCGATGGTCGACCCAGCCAACGGGGTCAACGTCACGGTGATCAGCCAGTTCATGACCATGCTGGTAAGTGTGTTGTTCCTGCTGATGAATGGCCACCTGGTGGTGTTCGAGGTGCTGACCGAAAGCTTCACCACCTTGCCGGTGGGCAACGCACTGGTAGTCAATCATTTCTGGGAGCTGGCCGGGCGCCTGGGCTGGGTATTTGCCGCAGGCCTGCTGCTGATTCTGCCGGTGATCGCCGCGCTGTTGGTCGTGAACATTGCCTTTGGTGTGATGACCCGCGCCGCGCCGCAACTGAACATTTTCTCCATCGGTTTCCCGCTGACCCTGGTCATGGGCATGTTCATTTTCTGGGTCGGCCTGGCCGATGTGCTGTCCCACTACCAGGCATTGGCCAGCGAAGCGCTGCAATGGCTGCGTGAACTGGCGAGGGCGCGCTGAGCATGGCGGAAAGCGAGAGCGGTCAGGACAAGACAGAAGACCCCACCGAAAAGCGCAAGCGCGATGCTCGCGAGAAAGGCGAGATCGCGCGCTCCAAGGAGCTGAACACGGTGGCGGTGACCCTGGCCGGCGCCGGTGGCCTGCTGGCCTTCGGCGGCCACCTGGCCGAGACGCTGCTGGAGATGATGCGCATGAACTTCAGCCTGACCCGCGACATCATCGTCGACGAGCGGGCTATGAGCGCCTTCCTGTTGGCCTCGGGCAAGATGGCGATTTGGGCGACGCAGCCGGTGCTGATCCTGCTCTTCGTGATCTCCTTCGTGGCACCCATCGCACTGAGCGGTTTCCTGTTCTCCGGCAGCCTGCTGCAGCCCAAGTTCAGCCGCATGAACCCGCTGTCGGGTATCAAACGCATGTTCTCGATGCACGCCCTGACCGAGCTGCTCAAGGCGCTGGCCAAGTTCTTCGTGATCCTGGTGGTGGCGGTGGTGGTGCTGGTCAGCGATCGCCAGGCCTTGCTGTCGATCGCCAACGAGCCGCTGGAGCAGGCGATCATCCACAGCTTGCAGGTAGTGGGCTGGAGTGCGTTGTGGATGTCGGCCGGGCTGCTGCTGATCGCGGCGGCTGACGTGCCGTTCCAGCTGTGGCAGACCCACAAGAAAATGAAGATGACCAAGCAGGAAGTGCGCGACGAGTACAAGGACAGCGAAGGCAAGCCTGAGGTCAAGCAGCGTATTCGCCAGCTGCAGCGCGAGGTATCGCAGCGGCGCATGATGGCGGCTGTGCCGCAGGCCGACGTGATCATCACCAACCCGACGCATTATGCGGTGGCCTTGCAGTACGACCCGGAAAAAGGTGGGGCAGCGCCGTTGCTGCTTGCCAAGGGGACGGATTTCATTGCCTTGAAGATTCGCGAGATCGGTGTGGAGCACAAGGTCCAGATCCTCGAATCACCGGCATTGGCGCGGGCGATCTACTACTCCACCGAGCTCGAACAGGAAATCCCTGCCGGGCTTTACCTGGCGGTGGCGCAGGTGCTGGCCTACGTGTTCCAGATCCGCCAGTACCGGGCTGGCAAGGGCAAGCGGCCAGAGCCGCTTAAGGACGACCTGCCGATTCCGCCGGACCTGCGCCGCGACAGTTGACCTTGTGTCAGGGCTTCTGGCCCTTTCGCGGGTGAACCCGCTCCCACAGGTCCTCTGCTGCGGTCCCTGTGGGAGCGGGTTCACCCGCGAAGAGGCCGGAACAGGCAACATAAATCCCCCATCGAGCAAAGTTGGAAAGCTTCTTGCAAAGCCAGCGCCAGGCGCCCCCTGTGCGTCAAAGTTTTGCATCAAGAGGACTCGCGGTGGATCGCACTCAGTTAATCAGCAACGCCCGTAACAACCTGGCCGGGCTCGGTCGGGGCAACCTGGGTGTACCGCTGTTGCTGCTGGTGATGTTGGCAATGATGATGTTGCCGATACCGCCGTTCCTGCTCGATGTGTTCTTCACTTTCAACATCGCCCTGTCGATCGTGGTCCTGCTGGTCTGCGTCTACGCCCTGCGCCCACTCGACTTCGCTGCGTTCCCTACCATCCTGCTGGTGGCCACGCTGTTGCGCCTGGCCCTGAACGTGGCTTCCACCCGGGTGGTGATGCTGCATGGCCAGGAGGGCCATGGCGCCGCCGGCAAGGTGATCCAGGCCTTCGGCGAGGTGGTGATCGGCGGTAACTACGTGGTCGGTGCCGTGGTGTTCGCCATCCTCATGATCATCAACTTCGTGGTGGTGACCAAGGGTGCCGGGCGTATCTCGGAGGTGAGCGCGCGTTTCACCCTCGACGCCATGCCCGGCAAGCAGATGGCCATCGACGCCGATCTCAACGCCGGCCTGATCGACCAGGCCCAGGCCAAGCACCGTCGTGCCGAAGTGGCGCAGGAGGCCGAGTTCTACGGTTCGATGGACGGTGCCAGCAAGTTCGTTCGCGGTGACGCCATCGCCGGTTTGCTGATCCTGTTCATCAACCTGATCGGCGGCATGCTGATCGGCATGCTGCAGCACGGCATGAGCTTTGGCGATGCCGGCAAGGTGTACGCCTTGCTGACTATCGGTGACGGTTTGGTGGCGCAATTGCCATCACTGCTGCTGTCGACCGCTGCCGCGATCATGGTTACCCGCGCCTCGGGCTCCGAGGACATGGGCAAGCTGATCAACCGGCAGATGTTCGATTCGCCCAAGGCCCTGGCGGTGTCCGGCGCGCTGATGATCGTCATGGGCCTGGTGCCGGGCATGCCGCACGTGGCCTTCCTCAGCCTTGGCCTGCTGGCTGGTGGTGGCGCGTACCTGGTGTGGAAGAAGCAGCAGAAGGCCAAGGCGCAGGCGCTGCAGGAAGCGCAGCGCCAGCAGGACCTGCTGCCATCGCCACAACGCGCGCTGGAAACCAAGGAGCTGGGCTGGGATGACGTCACGCCGATCGACATGATTGGCCTGGAGGTCGGCTACCGGCTGATCCCGCTGGTCGATCGCAACCAGGGTGGCCAATTGCTGGCGCGAATCAAGGGCGTGCGCAAGAAGCTGTCGCAGGACCTGGGCTTCCTCATGCCCACCGTGCACATCCGCGACAACCTTGACCTGCAGCCCAGCGCCTATCGCCTGACCCTGATGGGGGTGATCCTGGCCGAAGCCGAGATCTACCCGGATCGCGAACTGGCAATCAACCCGGGGCAGGTGTTCGGTACTCTCAACGGCATTGCCGCACGCGATCCGGCGTTCGGCCTGGAGGCCGTGTGGATTGATGTCGGCCAGCGTTCCCAGGCGCAGTCGCTGGGCTACACCGTGGTCGATGCCAGTACCGTGGTGGCTACGCACCTGAACCAGATTCTGCAGAAGCACTGCCACGAACTGATCGGCCATGAAGAGGTCCAGCAACTGCTGCAGGTGTTGGCCAAGGCATCGCCTAAACTTGCAGAAGAGCTGGTGCCGGGTGTCATTTCGTTGTCGGGCCTGCTCAAGGTGCTGCAGGCGCTGTTGTCGGAACAGGTGCCCGTACGCGATATCCGCAGTATCGCCGAGGCGATCGCTAACAACGCCGGCAAGAGTCAAGATACCGCCGCGCTGGTGGCGGCGGTGCGCGTCGGATTGTGTCGCGCCATCGTGCAAAGCATTGTCGGCGTTGAGTCGGAGCTGCCAGTGATTACCCTGGAGCCAAGGTTGGAACAGATTTTGCTCAATAGTCTGCAAAGGGCCGGGCAAGGTCAGGAAGACGGTGTTCTTCTGGAACCGAGCATGGCCGAGAAGCTGCAGCGTTCGTTGATCGAGGCGGCCCAGCGCCAGGAAATGCAGGGCCAACCGGCCATCCTCCTGGTCGCCGGCCCGATCCGCGCCATGCTGTCGCGTTTCGGTCGTCTGGCTGTACCGAATTTGCATGTTCTGGCGTATCAGGAAATACCGGACAACAAGCAAGTCACCATCGTTGCCACCGTGGGCCCTAACGGCTGAGGTAGGGGATAATGCAAGTTAAGCGATTTTTCGCCGCCGATATGCGTCAGGCCATGAAGCTGGTCCGTGATGAGCTGGGCGCCGATGCCGCCATCATCGGCAACCGTCGCATCGCCGGCGGTGTCGAACTGACGGCCGCGCTGGACTACAAGCTGTCTGCCCTGGCCCCGCGTGTGCCCAACGCCGAACTGGAAGAAGAGCTGCGCAAGACCCATACGCGCATCGCCACTGCCCAGGCCGAACTGGATCATCGTCAGGACAGCAGCGACAACAACCGCCAATTGTTCGCCGGGCAGTCGCTGACCGCCGCCGAGCCGTTGGTCGAACCGCACATCGATGCGCCCGAGGCCGCTGCGCCAGCCCCTGCGTCGGCGCCGGTCGATCCGCGCCTGTTCGATGCCATGCGCTCCGAGCTTTCGGGCCTGCGCGAGCTGCTGGAAGTGCAGCTCGGCTCGCTGGCCTGGAACCAGCTGCAAGGCAGCAAGCCGCAGCAGGCCACCGTCTGGCGCCGGCTGCAGCGCATCGGTCTGTCCGGGCCGATCGCCCGTGAGCTGCTGGACCTGATCGCCGAGATCGACGAGCCACGTCAGGCCTGGCGCATGTTGCTGGCGCATCTGGCGCGGATGATCGAAATCCCCGAGGTCGAGCCGATCGAAGAGGGTGGGGTGATCGCCATGGTCGGCCCGGCCGGCATGGGCAAGACCACCACCCTGGCCAAGCTGGCCGCCCGCTACGTGCTCAAGTACGGCGCGCAGAACCTGGCGCTGGTGAGCATGGACAGCTTCCGCATCGGCGCCCAGGAGCAGCTCAAGACCCTGGGCCGCATCCTTAACGTGCCTGTGACCTACGTCGACCCGGGCCAGTCGCTGGCCGCGGCGCTGGAGCCGCTGCTGCGCAAGCGCGTGGTGCTGATCGATACCGCTGGCCTGCAGGCCAGTGACCCGGCCCTGCGCATGCAACTTGAAACCCTGGCCGGGCGTGGCATTGCCGCGAAGAACTACCTGGTGCTGGCCACCACCAGCCAGAAGCAGGTGCTGACTGCTGCCTACCACAGCTACAAGCGCTGCGGCCTGGCTGGTTGCATCCTGACCAAACTCGATGAAACGGCGAGCCTTGGCGATGTGCTGAGCCTTGCCATCAGTCATGAACTGCCAGTGGCCTACCTGACCGATGGGCCGCGCATTCCTGACGACCTGCACCTGCCTCGGGGGCACCAGTTGGTCACCCGCGCGGTCAATGTGCAGCAGCAGGACGAGCCCAGCGAAGAGGCCATGGCCGACATGTTCGCTGATCTCTATCACAACCCACGGCGAGCGGGTTGATGATGAAGTGTGTGCAAGGTAGCTATGCCAAAGGGTACGCAGAATTGCCCTACGTGTGGCCTGAGTCCCAGCGAGACAAGGTAAAGAACAGACATGGGTAGCATGCATCCCGTACAGGTGATCGCCGTGACCGGTGGCAAAGGTGGCGTCGGCAAGACTAACGTTTCAGTGAACCTGTCCCTGGCGCTGGCCGAGCTTGGCCGCAGGGTCATGCTGCTCGACGCCGACCTGGGCCTGGCCAATGTCGACGTGCTGCTGGGCCTTACCCCCAAGCGGACCCTGGCCGATGTCATCGAAGGGCGCTGCGAATTGCGCGACGTGATGTTGCAGGGCCCCGGTGGTGTGCGCATCGTACCGGCTGCCTCGGGCACGCAGAGCATGGTGCACCTGGCCCCGGCCCAGCATGCCGGGCTGATCCAGGCGTTCAGCGAAATTGGCGACAACCTCGACGTGCTGGTGATCGACACCGCGGCGGGTATCGGTGATTCGGTGGTCAGCTTCGTCCGCGCGGCACAGGAGGTGCTGCTGGTGGTATGCGACGAACCCACCTCGATCACCGACGCCTACGCCCTGATCAAGCTGCTCAACCGCGACTACGGCATGAACCGTTTCCGCGTGCTGGCCAACATGGCGCAGAGCCCGCAGGAAGGCCGTAACCTGTTCGCCAAGCTGACCAAGGTCACCGACCGTTTCCTCGACGTTGCCCTGCAGTATGTGGGTGCTGTGCCGTATGACGAGTGCGTGCGCAAGGCGGTGCAGAAGCAGCGTGCCGTGTACGAAGCTTTCCCACGGTCCAAGTGCGCGCTGGCCTTCAAGGCGATAGCCCAGAAGGTCGACAGCTGGCCGCTGCCGGCCAACCCGCGTGGCCATCTGGAGTTCTTTGTCGAGCGTCTGGTGCAACCCACCAGCGCGGGTCCAGTGCTATGAACGCCAGCGGTTTCAAGATGTACAGCCGAGCGTCGAAAGACGCCCAGTACGAGCTGATCGAACGCTACGCCCCGCTGGTCAAGCGCATTGCCTACCACCTGCTGGCGCGGTTGCCGGCCAACGTGCAGGTCGAGGACCTGATCCAGGCCGGCATGATCGGCCTGCTGGAAGTAGCCAACAAATACGACGCCAGCAAGGGCGCCAGCTTTGAAACCTACGCCGGCATCCGCATTCGCGGGGCCATGCTCGATGAAGTGCGCAAGGGCGACTGGGCACCGCGTTCGGTGCACCGCAACACCCGCATGGTCAGCGACGCGATGCGTGCGGTTGAAGCCAGAACCGGACGTGACGCTAAAGATCATGAAGTTGCTGCCGAACTCCAATTGAGTCTCGATGATTACTACGGGATCTTGAACGATACCTTGGGCAGCCGCCTGTTCAGCTTCGACGACCTGTTGCAGGACGGCGAGCACGAAGGGCTGCATGAGGATGGTGCCAGTGGCCAGGTAGAACCTGCGCGTGGCCTGGAGGACGAGCGCTTCCAGGTCGCCCTGACCGAGGCCATCGCCAACCTGCCGGAGCGTGAGCGCCTGGTGCTGGCGCTGTACTACGACGAAGAGCTGAACCTCAAGGAAATCGGTGAGGTGCTGGGGGTCAGCGAGTCGCGGGTCAGCCAGTTGCACAGCCAGTGTGCCGCGCGCCTGCGCAGCCGCCTGGGGGAATGGCGGGCGCGTTGAGCCCGCTGTCGTTGCAGTCGTTTTCTACGTTGTACCGAATTGTGAATGCGCGCTCGGGGCCGAGCGCGTTTGAGACTGCTTGGAGGTCTACTTGAACAAAGACATGAAAATCCTCATCGTTGACGACTTTTCGACGATGCGGCGGATCATCAAGAACCTGTTGCGTGACCTGGGCTTCACCAACACCGAAGAAGCCGATGACGGCACCACGGCGCTGCCGATGCTGGAGAACGGCCACTACGACTTCCTGGTGACCGACTGGAACATGCCTGGCATGTCCGGCATCGACCTGCTGCGTAAAGTGCGTGCCAGCGACAAGCTGAAGAGCATGCCGGTACTGATGGTGACCGCCGAAGCCAAGCGCGACCAGATCATCGAAGCGGCCCAGGCCGGCGTCAATGGTTACGTGGTCAAGCCGTTCACCGCCCAGGTGCTCAAAGAAAAGATCGAGAAGATCTTCGAACGCGTCAACGGCTGAGTCACGTCAGGGGGCGCGCCATGGATTCATCACAAACGTCTTTGGGCGAGTTCGAATCGACCCTGAAGAAGCATGCCCAGGAGCTGGTCGAAAGCCTGGAGCGGGGCCGTTTCGGCGAGGCGGTGCAGCTGATTCATGAGCTGAACCAGACCCGCGACCGCGGCCTGTACCAGGAAGTCGGCAAGCTGACCCGCGAGCTGCACAGTGCCATCGTCAGTTTCCAGATCGACCCGACCATGCCGCAGGCCGAGGAGGTGTCGCAGATTACCGACGCCACCGAGCGCCTGTCTTACGTGGTCAGGCTTACCGAGGGCGCGGCCAACCGCACCATGGACCTGGTCGAGGAAAGCACCCCGGTGCTCAACGATTTGGCCAGCGAGGCACATGCACTGAGCGCCGACTGGCAGCGTTTCATGCGCCGTGAAGTGGCTGCGCCGGAGTTCCGTGACCTGGTCAAACGCATCGACAGTTTCCTGACGCACAGCGCCGAGGGCAACCGCAAGGTCGCCGGGCACCTCAACGACATTCTGCTGGCCCAGGACTATCAGGACCTGACCGGCCAGGTGATCAAGCGCGTCACCACCCTGGTCACCGAGGTGGAAAGCAACCTGCTCAAACTGGTGCTGATGGCCAGCCAGGTCGACCGCTTCGCGGGCATCCAGCATGACCACGATCAGCTGCGCGCAGAAAAAGATCGAGAAAAACATCCGACTCGGGGTGAAGGTCCGCAGATTCATGCCGATAAGCGTGAAGACGTTGTGTCCGGTCAGGACGATGTCGATGATCTGCTGTCCAGCCTGGGTTTTTAAGGAGCACGTTTGATGAGCTTCGGCGCCGATGAAGAAATCCTCCAGGATTTCCTGGTAGAAGCCGGCGAAATTCTTGAGCAACTGTCCGAGCAACTGGTCGAGCTGGAAAGCCGGCCCGACGATGCCGACCTGCTCAATGCGATCTTTCGCGGTTTCCACACTGTAAAAGGGGGCGCCGGCTTCCTTCAGCTGAACGAGCTGGTGGAGTGCTGCCATATCGCCGAGAACGTGTTCGATGTCCTGCGCAAAGGTGAGCGCCGGGTCGACGCGGAACTGATGGATGTGGTGCTCGAGGCACTGGATACGGTCAACAGCATGTTTGGCCAGGTGCGCGAGCGCACCGAAGTGACCCCGGCTACCCCCGAGCTTTTGGCGGCGCTGTCGCGCCTGGCCGAGCCGGGGGGCGCCGTGGCCGTTGAAGCGCCTGCCGCCGCAGCACCGGCACCGGTTGCCGAAGCGCCTGCCGAGGAGCAGGACATCACCGACAGCGAGTTCGAACAGCTGCTCGATTCGCTCGATGCGGTCAAGGCGCAAGCTGCGGCCGACGAGCAGATGCAGGGCGAGACCGTGAGCGGTGAAGGTGACGAAATCACCGACGCCGAGTTCGAGTCGCTGCTCGACCAGTTGCACGGCAAAGGCCAGTTCAGCGCCGAGGTTGCCGCGCAGCCGGTTGCCAGCGCGCCGGAAGTGGCCAGCGACGAAATTACCGACGCCGAATTCGAATCACTGCTGGACCAGTTGCATGGCAAGGGTACCTTCCAGGCCGATGCCTTGCCCGCTGCCAAGGCGCCGGCGCCTGCTGCAACTGACACCAGTGCAGCCAGCGATGAAATCAGCGAGCACGAGTTCGAGGCGCTGCTGGACCAGTTGCACGGCAAAGGCAAGTTTGGCGGCGACGTGGCCGCCGTCGAAGCCCCGGCTGCAACCAAGGTGCAAGCGCCGGCAGCGGCCAAGGCCGACAGCCAGCCCGTGGCCAAGCCAGCAGCAGCTGCTGCCCCGGCTCCTGCGCCTGCCAGCAAACCTGCTGCAGCACCCCGCGCCCCTGCCCCGGCCGCCGACAAGCATGGCGCCAGCGAAGCGGAAACCACTGTGCGGGTCGATACCGCGCGCCTGGACGAGATCATGAACATGGTCGGCGAACTGGTGCTGGTGCGTAACCGTCTGGTGCGCCTGGGCCTTAACAGCGGTGACGAGGCCATGTCCAAGGCCGTGTCCAACCTCGACGTGGTCACCGCCGACCTGCAGACCGCGGTGATGAAAACCCGCATGCAGCCGATCAAGAAAGTCTTCGGCCGCTTCCCGCGCCTGGTGCGTGACCTGGCCCGCCAGCTCAAGAAAGAAATCAACCTGGAGCTGGTCGGCGAAGAGACCGACCTCGACAAGAACCTGGTCGAGGCCCTGGCCGACCCGTTGGTGCACCTGGTGCGCAATGCCGTCGACCATGGCGTGGAGATGCCCGAGGAGCGTGAAGCCTCCGGCAAGGCGCGTACCGGCCGCGTGGTGCTGTCGGCCGAGCAGGAAGGCGACCACATCCTGCTGTCGATCTCCGACGACGGCAAGGGCATGGACCCTAACATCCTGCGCGCCAAGGCCGTGGAAAAGGGCCTGATGGACAAGGATGCCGCCGAGCGCCTGAGCGAGTCGGACTGCTACAACCTGATCTTCGCCCCGGGCTTCTCGACCAAGACCGAGATTTCCGACGTGTCCGGTCGTGGTGTGGGCATGGACGTGGTGAAGACCAAGATCTCCCAGCTCAACGGCTCGATCAACATCTTCTCGGCCAAGGGCCAAGGCTCGAAGATCGTCATCAAAGTGCCGCTGACCCTGGCGATCATGCCCACCCTGATGGTGATGCTGGGCAACCAGGCGTTTGCCTTCCCGCTGGTCAACGTCAACGAGATTTTCCACCTCGACCTGTCGCGCACCAACGTGGTCGACGGCCAGGAAGTGGTGATCGTACGCGACAAGGCGCTGCCGCTGTTCTACCTCAAGCGCTGGCTGGTCCAGGGCCAGGTGCACGAAGAGCAGCACGAGGGCCACGTGGTGATCCTGTCGGTCGGCACCCAGCGCATCGGCTTTGTCGTCGATCAACTGGTTGGCCAGGAAGAAGTGGTAATCAAGCCGCTGGGCAAGATGCTGCAGGGCACCCCGGGCATGTCCGGGGCCACCATCACCGGCGACGGTCGCATCGCGTTGATTCTCGACGTCCCGAGCATGCTCAAGCGTTACGCCGCGCGGCGTATTTGATTTCGGTGGCGCACCCTGGCGGGTTGCGCCGCCTAATGGAGTGTTTATGGCAGTCAAGGTCCTGGTGGTGGATGATTCCGGTTTCTTCCGCCGCCGCGTCTCGGAAATCCTCTCGGCGGATCCGACGATCCAGGTAGTGGGTACCGCGACCAACGGCAAGGAAGCAATCGACCAGGCGCTGGCGCTGAAGCCCGATGTCATCACCATGGACTACGAAATGCCCATGATGGACGGCATCACCGCGGTGCGGCACATCATGCAGCGCTGCCCGACGCCGGTGTTGATGTTCTCGTCGCTGACCCATGAAGGCGCCCGTGTCACCCTCGATGCGCTGGATGCCGGTGCGGTGGATTACCTGCCGAAGAACTTCGAGGACATCTCGCGCAACCCCGACAAGGTCAAGCAACTGCTGTGCGAGAAGGTGCATACCATTTCCCGCAGCAACCGCCGTTTTGGCAGCTACGCCAGCCATGCGCCGGTTGCCGCACCCGTACCCGCGCCAGCAGGCAGCGGTCACGCAGCTGCCAGCAGTTTCGCCAGCCCGGCAGCGGCGCGCACGCCTGCGCCTGCCCGTGCAGCGGCCCCGGCAGCGGCGCCAGCGCATTCGCCGGCACCCAAGCGCAAGCCATACAAACTGGTGGCCATCGGTACCTCCACGGGCGGCCCGGTCGCCCTGCAGCGGGTGCTGACCCAGCTGCCGGCCAACTTCCCGGCGCCGATCGTACTGATCCAGCACATGCCGGCGGCGTTCACCAAGGCCTTTGCCGAGCGCCTGGACAAGCTGTGCCGCATCAGCGTCAAGGAAGCCGAGGACGGCGACATGCTGCGCCCGGGGCTGGCCCTGCTGGCCCCAGGTGGCAAGCAGATGATGATCGACGGCCGTGGCGCGGTGAAAATCCTGCCCGGTGACGAGCGTCTGAACTACAAACCGTGCGTGGACATCACCTTCGGCTCGGCGGCCAAGTCGTATGGCGACAAGGTGCTGTCGGTGGTGCTTACCGGCATGGGTGCCGATGGTCGTGAAGGGGCGCGCCTGCTCAAGCAGGGCGGCAGCACGGTCTGGGCCCAGGATGAAGCCAGCTGCGTGATCTATGGCATGCCCATGGCCATCGTCAAGGCCAACCTGGCCGACGCGGTGTACAGCCTGGACGAAATCGGCAAGCACCTGGTGGAGGCGTGCGTCTGATGGACGTGCTCAGCCTGATCGGCCTGATCCTCGCGTTTGTCGCCATCGTCGGTGGCAACTTCCTCGAAGGCGGCCATGTCGGCGCCCTGATCAATGGCCCGGCGGCACTGATCGTGCTGGGCGGCACCCTGGCGGCGGCCTTGCTGCAGTCGCCGCTGTCGTCGTTCAAGCGTGCCTTGCAGATTCTGCGCTGGATCCTGTTTCCGCCACGGGTCGACCTGGCGGGCGGGATCGACCGCGTCGTCAACTGGAGCCTGACCGCGCGCAAGGAAGGCCTGCTGGGCCTGGAAGGGGTGGCTGACAGCGAGCCTGACCCTTATGCGCGCAAGGGCCTGCAGCTGCTGGTGGATGGTGCCGAGCCGGAGGCCATCCGCAGCATCCTCGAAGTCGACTTCCTGACCCAGGAAAGCCGTGATATCCAGGCCGCGAAGGTGTTCGAGAGCATGGGCGGCTACGCGCCGACAATCGGCATCATCGGTGCGGTGATGGGCCTGATTCACGTGATGGGCAACCTGGCCGACCCGTCGCAGTTGGGCAACGGCATTGCCGTGGCCTTTGTCGCGACCATCTACGGCGTGGCCAGCGCCAACCTGGTGCTGCTGCCGATCGCCAGCAAGCTCAAGGCCATCGTCATGCGCCAGTCGCGCTACCGCGAGATGCTGCTCGAGGGCCTGCTGTCGATTGCCGAGGGTGAGAACCCGCGCTCGATCGAGCTGAAGCTGCAAGGCTTCATGGAGTAACCCATGCGTCGCCGTCGTCATACCGAGGAGCACGAAAACCACGAACGCTGGCTGGTGTCGTACGCCGACTTCATTACTCTGCTGTTCGCCTTTTTCGTGGTGATGTACTCGATTTCCTCGATCAACGAGGGCAAGTACAAGGTCATTTCCCAGGCCTTGCTCGGGGTGTTCAACGACCCCGAGCGCAGCATGAAGCCGATCCCCATCGGTGAAGAGCGGCCGCTGAGCGTGCGCCCGGCCGAGCCGTTGGTGAAGGACAGCGAGCAGACCGATGCGGGCCTTGGGGCGACCAGTATTGACCCGCTGAAAACCATCAGCGATGACGTGCGCGATGCCTTTGGCGACCTGATCAAGAGCGACCAGATGACTGTGCGCGGCAATGAACTGTGGATCGAGATCGAGCTCAATTCCTCGTTGCTGTTCGGCAGCGGCGATGCCATGCCCAGCGACAAGGCATTTGCGATCATCGAGAAAGTGGCCGGCATTCTCAAGCCGTTCGCCAACCCGGTTCACGTCGAAGGCTTTACCGATAACTTGCCGATCCGCACTGCGCAGTACCCGACCAACTGGGAGTTGTCTTCGGCTCGGGCGGCAAGCATCGTGCGCCTGCTGGCCATGGAAGGGGTCAACCCGGCACGCATGGCCTCGGTCGGCTATGGCGAGTACCAGCCGGTTGCCAGCAACGACACTGCCGAAGGCCGTGCGCGCAATCGCCGCGTGGTGCTGGTGATTTCGCGCAACCTCGAAGTGCGCCGCAGCCTGACTGGCTCGGGCAGTGCCAATGCCACGCCGGATGCTGCATTGCGCCGGGCTGGCACACAAAGTGCACCGGCAACGCCAGCAACGGTGGCGGGGCAGTGATTCGTCAATTCCCCGACGCTGCCAAGTAGTTGAATGTAGCGGTCCTCTGTGGGAGCGGGTTCACCCGCGAAGAAGGTGACACGGTGCATGGCACCGGCTGCGCCGGTGTTCGCGGGTAAACCCGCTCCTACACTGATCGCGCCAGCTTTCCGATGTTGAGCAAGACAGTTGCCCCAGCAGTGTCCCTGCCAAATCAATAGATAGAGTTTGCTTGATGAGAGTCTGGGCAGTAGCCAATCAAAAAGGTGGCGTCGGCAAGACCACCACTACCATCGCCCTGGCCGGCCTGCTGGCCGAGGCCGGCAAGCGCGTGGTCGTCGTCGACCTCGACCCGCACGGCTCGATGACCAGCTATTTCGGGCACAACCCCGATGCCCTGGAGCACAGCTGCTACGACCTGTTCCTGCACAAGGGCACGGTGCCCGAGGGCCTGCCCGGGCAACTGCTGCTGCCTACCAGTGACGAACGCATCTCGCTGTTGCCGTCGAGTACCGCGCTGGCGGTGCTGGAGCGCCAGTCACCGGGGCAGAACGGCCTGGGCCTGGTTATCGCCAAGAGTCTGGCGCAGCTGTGGCAGGATTTCGACTATGCCCTGATCGACAGCCCACCCTTGCTCGGTGTGCTGATGGTCAATGCCCTGGCAGCCAGCCAGCAGCTGGTGATTCCGGTGCAAACCGAATTTCTCGCGGTAAAGGGCCTGGAGCGCATGGTCGGGACCCTGGCCATGGTCAACCGCTCGCGCAAGCAGGCGCTGCCGTACCAGATCGTGCCGACCTTGTTCGACCGCCGCACCCAGGCCTCGCTGGCCACGCTCAAGCTGCTGCGTGACACCTACGGCCAGCATGTGTGGCAGGGCTATATCCCGGTGGATACGCGCCTGCGCGATGCCAGCCGCAAGGGCGTCACGCCCTCGCAATTCGATAGCAAGAGCCGCGGTCTGGTTGCCTACAGGGCGCTGCTCAAGCACCTGCTGACCTACAAGACTACGGCGCAGGTGGCCTGATGACCCAGCCCCGGCAAACCAGTACGCGGCCACAGATGGCCCTACAGTCGTACCTCGACGGCCTGCTGCAGGAAGCCACCGAAGCCGAAGACCTGTTCGAGGCGCCAGCGGCGGCGGACGAGTTCGCCGAAGCGGTGCGCGAAGAGCAGGTGCGTGATGCCTTGCAGCAAGCCAGGCCGGCGTCAGCCGAAGCAACCGTCAGCCCCGCACCACGGCCGTTCGCCGAGCCCAGGCTGGCGGTGCTGCCACAGGTGATGCCGGTGGAGGCACCGGTAGTGACGGTGGTCGAGCGCGAGGTGGTGGCCGAGGCCAGCATCCCGGTGCTGGTCGAGGAGCAGACCGTGGAGGCGGCCGTGCCGCTGGTGGACGTACACCTGCCGGCGCCGCAGGTACCCGTGCCCCCGGCCACGGTCGATGGCCGCCCGGTCTGGGCCGCCGAGCCGTTCGAATGCCTGCTGTTCGACGTGGCGGGCCTGACCCTGGCGGTGCCGCTGGTGTGCCTGGGCTCGATCTACACCCTGGCCGGCCAGGAACTGACACCACTATTCGGCCAGCCGGATTGGTTTCTCGGCATCCTGACCTGCCAGGCCGGCAACCTGAAGGTGCTGGACACCGCGCGCTGGGTGATGCCCGATCGCTACCGCGATGATTTTCGCCAGGGCCTGCAGTACGTGATTTCCGTGCAGGGCTACGAATGGGGGCTGGCCGTACACCAGGTCAGCCGCTCGCTGCGCCTGGACCCGTCCGAGATCAAGTGGCGCAGCCAGCGTGGCCAGCGCCCGTGGCTGGCCGGCACGGTTATTGAACACATGTGTGCGCTGCTCGACGTCGCTGCACTGGCCGAGCTGATCGCCAGTGGTGCGGTCAAGCAGATGCACGCCAAACAGAAATGACACCGAACACACCGCCTATGGCGGATTTTGAGGGTAGGGGAATGAAAAAGTCGTCTGCACAAGGTTCCGAAGATCCGATCCTGCAATGGGTTACCTTCCGTCTGGACAATGAGTCCTACGGCATCAACGTGATGCAGGTGCAGGAAGTGTTGCGCTACACCGAGATCGCCCCGGTGCCGGGTGCACCAAGCTACGTGCTGGGCATCATCAACCTGCGCGGCAACGTGGTGACCGTGATCGACACCCGCCAGCGCTTTGGCCTTATGCCGACTGAAGTCACCGACAACACCCGTATCGTCATCATCGAGGCCGACAAGCAAGTGGTCGGTATCCTGGTCGACAGCGTGGCCGAGGTGGTCTACCTGCGCCAGTCCGAGATCGAGACCGCGCCGAACGTGGGTAACGAAGAGTCGGCCAAGTTCATCCAGGGCGTGTGCAACAAGAACGGCGAACTGCTGATCCTGGTCGAGCTGGACAAGATGATGACCGAGGAAGAGTGGTCCGAGCTGGAGAACATCTGAGTTGATCCTCGAGGTTGCTGTCATCTTCCTGGCGCTGGTCTGGGCGCTGAGCCTGTGGTTTTTCCTCAACTACAGCAAGCGCCAGCGCGAGCTGGCTGCGCAGCAGGCAGCGGGTGACGCGCTGCGTGACCAGCGCATCAAGGACCTGGCCAAGCGCCTGGATGATTACCAGAACGGTACCGTGCGCATGGGCGAGGCGCTGCATGACTTGCGCGTGGCGGTTGCGCCGCTGCCCGACAAGATCCAGCAACTGGAACAGCGCGACCCGCACAACGTCACCTTCACCCAGGCGGCCAAGCTGGTGGGTATGGGCGCCAGCGTGGCCGAGCTGACCGAAAGCTGCGGCCTGACCCAGGCCGAGGCAGAGCTGATGAGCAAGCTGCATCGCAGCAACTGATTGCCATGAGTCTTGTGCGGCCCCAGGCACAGCGGCCGCGCAAGCCCGTCCGGCCGTCAGTAACCCTGAGCGTTTCCGGCCATTGCGACCTCTTCCAGGGGTAGCAACCGCAGCTCTGCACGCCGTTGTGCTGCTTCATCCAGCAGCGCGTCGTAGTTCAGGGTGTGCATGTTTGCCAGGTCCGCCACCTGCCTGAAGGTGTAGAGCTCAGGTAGACGTTGGTCGATCACATGGTTGAGCACCGCGGGCCCGGTTAGTCTGTTGAGTCTTTCGGTATAGGCCTGGAATGCCGCCGCATTCTGTCGCGGAGGTTTGGGGACTTTGTAGAACGCCTGGCCCTCCGGGGTGAGGTAGCGCGCCAGGATCTCGTCGGAAATGGCGTTCAGCACCGGATTACCAGCGCGGCTACCAATCATGCTGGTGTTGTAGCTTGTATACATGCCCAATTGCGCATTGCACACCGGGCTCCTCAACAGCAGCCCGTCGAGGGGCGTGGTGAGCGGTACGCTGTCGATCTTTGCCCGCAGCTGCCCGGTTGCGTCCGGCTCGACCAGCAGATGGTCGTCAATATCCAGGTAGATGCCGCCTTCGCTGTGCAGGACGCGGTAGCGCAAGATGTCCGAGGCCGAGGAGAAGTTGCTCGCCACACCGCCATTCCCTTCCAGCGCAGCCTGGTACTGGTCGAAGTATTCACTTGCCGCGAATTGATGATAGAAAGTCTGCTGCTCCAGTACTGCAACCTTCAATCCCCTGTCGATGCGGGGCTGCAGCAGGGTCATGTTACGTTCGAATGCCTGAGGGTTGGCGTTGGACAGGTAGAGTTTGAGCGTGAAATCGCTGTTGCGCAGTGCCTGCACGTTGTTGTCGAGCGCAGCCAGGTAATCACCGGCGATCATCCTGTCACCCAGCCAGATGTGTAATACCTGTCTGGGGACGGGTATGCCTGGTGCAGTCCCCAGTGCATCGAGGTCGACGGGCAGCTGCAGATCGATACCCAGTGCCCGCAGCGTGCGCGAGCGCGATGTCGGGCTGATTTCCCGCAACGGGTCCGTATCGGGCAGCAGTCGGCTGATCGAGGACTGCAGCGGATCGGCGCTGGCCACATAGTGCTGGGCGCCGCGTGTGCCGTTGGGGTACTTGAGCACGAAACTGTCCTGTCGGGCGTCGTAGTACAGCGGGTGTGGGCCATTCCCCGCATCGCCGATCAGTTCGTCACCTGTGCCGAATGCCTTGCGCCGCGTTACGCAGCGGGCAACGTGTGAGTCCGCGCCGGGCAAGGTGGTGGCCACTTGGTCACCCGCTACTGCCAAGTCCTGGAAATAGGGTGTCATCGCAGGCCCAGGCCAGCGCGGCGGCGAAACCGGGCTCAGCGGGTAGCCTGTGCGGCCGTTGAGCCTCACCGGTTTGATGAAGCCAATAGGGCGTCGGCCGAACAGCGCCTTGGTCGCCTTGACCCCGCGCGCCAGCCCCGGGGCTGCGTTCAGCAGACCGAACACGGCTTGCTCGGCGCCTTCGAGCTGTTGGTCCGGATCCTTGGCGTGCAGCGCCTGGTCCAAGCCCACTGTAAATTGGGCGACCCCCGCCACAGCAGCCAGCGGTAGCAGTCCGGGGACCACCAGCAGAAACGGTGCGGCGAGGTTCATGGTCAGGTAGAAATAGCGGCGCCATGCGGCCTTGGTCACTTCACTGTCCCGCGTGATCAGGAAGTCGGCGTCAGCCTGGCTGCGTTGACGTTGTGCCACCGTAAATGCCTCGAACAGGTTGTATTCGATGCGCGGGCTGAAGGTGTCCGCCTTTTAGTTGATCAGGGTATGCGGGTTCCATACCCTGGCCAGGCGATACACGCTGGTTGCAGGCAGGATGATCTGGCGGGGTGGGAAATCGCCCATGCCCTGAAGTACCCGACGCAACCCCGACCGGCCAATCCTGTCCGGAATATCGCAGGCCCGGAAGTGGGCAAGCAGGGCCGCCCGTTTGTCGGCGTCGCGGCACTGCCTGGCAAGCCACGCACGCATCGCGCCCGGGTTGGCGAACTCATGCAACGGCGCCGCATTGCCCGGTAGGTACAGCAAGGTCAGGCGGCTGCGCATATCGCTCAGGCAAAGGATGTCGCTTGATGGGTAGCCATTGATGTTCAGCAGCCTGGCGTCTACCCCGTTGGCACTGAGGCTGGCGCCGTGGTGCCAGCGTTCCACGCCTGCCGCCCGCCACGCCAGGCTGCGCCCCTGTTCACTGAGGTTGCCCCGCAATGCCTGCCGGTTGCAGGCAGCGAGGAATGCGATGCACGCGCTGACGCTGTACTGGCTGGCGGCATGGGCCCAGAAGTCATCGAGCTGGCGTTTGAATACACCCTGGAAGTCGAGTTGCCAGATGAAGGACTGGAAGGTCGCGGCGTCGAACTGCACATAAGTGCTGGCGTCGTAGCGCATGGGTGCGGTCTGGCGGAAAAGGCCATGGAATTCGGTGTGCACATCGATGTCGTGGTCCAGGCCACTTCCTGGCAATTCATCGACGATCGTCACCTGACCATTGCTGAAGGCCTGGGCCCAGGGCGCTCGACCGTGTGGCAGGGAAAGCTCTGGCAGTACACCAAGCAGGTCGACGGTGGCCGTCCCGCCTCTTAGCAGCAACTGCGCGGTTTGCTCGGCAACCTTGGAGTAGCCGCTTTGCTGCCAGTTGCCAAGTAGCGCTTCGGTCAGGCTCATTTGTTGGACGATCTTGGCCAGCCAGCCCCGCTTGGGAACGAATTTGCAATGCAAGGTCACTGCAAGCGTGTTGTCGGGTTCCACGTCCAGCCGCTGCTGGCTGGCCCATTCGCGGATGGCTGCACTGGCACTGCGGTCAGGGCGAGGCACGGAACCCAGCATTGCCTTGACGTAGTCTTGGCCGGCTGCGCCGACCACAGGTTGGCGCGGGTTCATGTTCGGCTCCAGGAATGGTTGCCACCGACAGTGGCGAAGCGGTTCAGGGGCAGGAGCGTACGCACGGAATCGCGCATGCGTGGCAGATCGACGAACCGGTAGGCATTGATGCGCGGCATCCCATAGAGATTGGTGAGCTGTCGCAGGATGCGCAGGCTCGGCAGTTGCCGATCGACCACGTCGCTGAGCAGGGCAGGGCCGGTGAGGTAGCTCAGGCGCCTGGCATACTCATAGAAATTCCCCGGGTCTTCAGCCAGGCTGGGCTTGCTGTCGTAGAAGTCGCGATTGAGCTGGTAGCGTGCGCACATCTCTTCGGAAATGGCCTCCAGCGTGGGGTTGCCGGGGTGGCTGCCGATAAGGCTGGAATTGTAGAGGCTGTTCATGCTCATCTTTTCATTGGACATGGGCGGTACCAGCAGCAGCCCTGTGGCGTCCGTGCTCAGTTCGACCTGATCGATGGGTTCACCGGCGGGACCTACCGGTTGCCCGTCGATGATCAATGAGTACTCGCCTGGCGCGAGCAAGGTGTCATCGACATCCATGTACAAGCCACCTTCGTGGTGCAGCATCGGGTAGCGCAGCACATCGCATGCCGATGCATAGTTGCTGGCAACGCCGCCGTTGCCATCCAGGGCAGCGTCGTACTGCGCGTAGTATCTGCTTTGTCGAAAAGCCCTGAAGAAGGCCTGCTCCTCCAGCGGCAGAACTTGCAAGCCCGGAGCATGACTGGCCAGCAGCTCCAGGTTTTCGGCATAGGCGTGCCGGGCAGTGCTGGAAAGGAACAACCGTATGCTGTATTCGCTGTCTTGCAACTGCGCTGCGTTCTGGCCCAGATTGGCCAGCAGCTCCGGGCCGATGACCCGGTCACCGACCCAGATGCAGGAGATGCGTTTGGGTATTGGCCAACTGCCCGGCGCTCTGGCAGGTACCTGTAGCGGCAATGGCAGGTCCACGCCCAGCGCCCGCAGGGTGCGGTTGCGCATTGCATGGGTAACCACGCGCCCTTGCGGCGCGGGGCTCAGGTTCCGGCTGTCGGGTACCGCCACGAAGCCTACAGGGTCGACCTGGTTCAGGTCTTCGGCCCGAATGAAAACATCCCGCTCCATGTCGTAGATCATTCTGGCGTTGTAGCCCTTGATGTTCGCTGCCAGGGTGTCTGGCTCACCATCGTACTGGGGCGTACGAATGACTGCGTCGGCAACCGCCTGGTCACAGTCAGGCAGTGGCTCTATCGGGTCGGTGATATGGAAGTAGCTTGCGCCCTCGGGCTCGGGAAAGCGCGGTGGCGAGAGTGGGCTCAGAGGGTAGCCGATCTGTTCATTCAGCCGCGTCGGCGGCGCGAAACCCTCGACCTTGAATTCGAACAATGCCTTGCCCCTTGCGGCAGCGCCTGCTGCCAGGGGCAAGGCGTTGAACAGGCCCCAGGTGATGTTGCCGATACCTTCTTGCTGTTGCTGCAGTGACTTGCCGTTGATTGCCTGGTCGAGCCCCAGGCCAAGCTGGGCGATGCCACCGATGGCCAGCAGCGGCCCCAGGCCGGGTACCACCAGGCACAGTGGCGCCAGCAGGTTGAGCGTAGTGGCCAGGTAGCCACGCCACCTGGCCTTGATGACTTCGCTGTCAGCCGTGATCAGAAACGCGGCGTCGTCGTAGCTGCGCTGACGCTGGCGCTCGGCCAATGCCTGGAAAAGGTCGCCCTTGATCCTTGGGTTGTACCTGGTAGGTCGATAGTTGACATAGGTCTGCGGCGGCCAGGTGCCGTCGTCGTTGAAATAGCCGTGTTCGGGAGGCAGCAGGTGCCGTTCAGGGTAGGCGCCCAGCCCCTCCATGGCAGTGTCCAGGCCGCTGAAGTCGAGGCCTTGCGGGCAATCTGCCAGGCGAAAATGCTGTTTCAGGGCCTGGCGTTTGTTCGGGTCTTTGCATTGTTCGCCGACCCAGGCCTTCAATTCTCGTTCGCTGCTGAACGTCAGCAACGGTGAGCTGTTGCCAGGTACGTACAGCACCGTCAGGTCGGTGGCGGGGTCGTTCAGGTACAGCAGGTCGGTCGCTGCATAGCCGTAGATGCTCAAGGTACTGCATCGCAGCCTGTTACGCCGTGGCATCAGCCCGGCCGCTTGCCAGACCAGTTGCCGTGCAGGCTCGCTGAGGCTGCCCTCGCTGACCTGTCTGTTGCAGGCTGCGATGAAGTTGAGCTTAAGCGCCAGCCTGTGACTGTGCAGATGGTCACGCCAGTACACATCCAGCGCCGCCTTGAAAGGCTGCTGGAAGTCCAGGTTGCTGATGAACTGCTGGAAGGCTTCGGCGCTTACCGGCAAATGGGTGGAAGCGTCGTAGCGTTGCGGGGTAGTGCGCCGAAATAGGCCGTTGAATACTTCGAAGGGCGCCCCGTAGTGATTGAAGACGGGTTGCGGGAGGGTTCCCACCAATCGTATCGGGCCTGCGGGTAACGCACCGGCCCACGGTGCTTGCAGCAGCTTGCCGAACATGTCACTGGCAGACTCACCCTGCCAGTTGCCCAGCAGTGCCTGAGTCAGGCTGGTGCGCTGGCTGATTGCGGCCAGATGGCCACCTGCGCCGTCCGGGCAATAGTGAAGGGTAACGACGTCGAGCTGGTCCGGGTCCAGGTCATGGCCTTGCTTTGCGAGCCATTGGCGGATGGCGCGGTTGGCTTCACGATCGGGGCGAGGCACATGGCCGAGGTGGTCTATAACGTAATGCGTGCCCATCACGTTGATGCGAGTCGAATGCATGGGGGTACCTTGCGCTGAGATGAAGCCGGCAAGGTTGAAGCAGGGGCACGAAAAGACGGTGGTAGATATGTCGGTACGGCGCCTGGCCGATCTCGTCACCCCCTGGCCCTCGGGTGCTGATGGCATTTTGGTCGTGGATGTCACTATCCTTCCGCTTCCTGTCCGGTTCCCTTCTTACCCGGCATCGCACTTAAACGTTTAAATCCCAGCTTGTACGCACAAGGGATTTACGCAATGAACACCCTCTCTTCAAAGCAGGTGGCCCCTGGCGAGCCACAGTTGCAGTGGTTGCGTCAGGCCGACAGCGATACCGCGCCGGCCATCATGCAACTGATCAACAGCACGGTTGGCGATGGCGGTGTTCTGGGTTACGAGCATGAGATGTCTGCCGGGCAGAGCGTCGAATTCACGGCCTCGTTGCAAGAGCGCATCCATGGCGGCAATACCCATGTCCTGCTCGGCCAGGCAATGGCGGGGCCGGCCTGCCTGGTCATTGTTTCGCGCAGCAGCATGCCGAACTGCCGGCATATTGCCGACCTGAGCAAGGGCGTGGTGCACCCGGCCTATCGCGGGACCGGCCTGGTGGCACGGGCTTTCAGCGAAGTCGTGCGCCTGTGCCAGGCCCAAGGTATCGAGCTGTTGACCCTGGATGTACGCGAGGGCACCCGTGCACACCGGTTATGGCAAACCTTCGGCTTCCAGACCTACGGCGTGCTGGACGACTACGCACGTGTCGATGGCGTGAAGCATCGCGGCCATTACATGGCCCAGCCCGTGGAAAGCCTTGCGCTGCGACTCAACCTGGACTGAGTTGCCCTTCGTCGACTCTGCCTGTGGCCATCGCGGTCAACGGCACCTGTCTCTCTCACCCAAGGAACACCCTGAATGGCCTTATCTACTGCAGCCTTTCGCGATCAGCTGGAGCAGAAACTGCACCACCATCTGACCCTGTCCCACCCGATATTCAAGGAACTGCTTGCGCCTGAGGGCAACAGGCCGCTGCTGCGCAAGGTCGCGTTGCAAGGCTATCAGCTCACCAAGTACTTCCTGACCTATGTCGAGCACTTGTTCTTTCATTGCCCGTTGCCTGCCCACAAGCGGGCACTGATCACCAATTGTTTCGAAGAAGAAACCGGCCGGCTTTCCCGCACCGACAACCATGTCGTGCTCATGCAGAATTTCCTGAGGGCGCTCGACATCAGCGATGCCGAGCGTGATGCCGAGCAGCCGCTGCCAGCCACCTGGGAACTGATCGATTTCCGCCTGCAGGCGGTACGTGACCCGGCGCGTTATCACATTGGTGCGGCAGCAGTGATGATCGCCAGCGAAGGGCAAAACCTCGAGACCGTCGCTGGAGATGCACGGCATGTGTTGCTGGGGCGTGCCTATGGCCTGGCCGAACAAGACTTGCTGTTCTTCTCGGTGCACCAGAAGGAAGACGTGGGCCACGTCAATGAAGGCTTGGACCTTGTCTCGCAGTTGTGCAGCACGGCGCAGATGCAAGAAGAGGCGTTGCAGGCTGTAGACCACACCTGCCAGCTGTTCTACGCGATGTACGAAAACATGTACCAGGCGTATTGCCGAGCTCCGCAAGCCGAGGCGGTGTAATGCCCACACGATAAGGATTGGCCATGAAACAGAAATTCAGCTCTACCTTGATCGTCTCGGTGCTGGTCGTCGGCTTCGTGGTGATGTTTCTGTCCAGCGCCTTGAAGGGGTTGTACCAAGTCTACTTCGTCGACCTGGCCTCCCACTTTGGCGAGGGGCGCGCAGCCTTGGCTACCGCAGGATCGCTGTTCGTCCTGACCATTGGCCTGGTATCGCCCGTGGTGGGGTGGCTGAGCGACAGGGTTGGGCCCTTGAGCACGGTGGCCCTGGGCAGTGTCAGCGGCGGGGTGGTGCTGCTGGGCGTGACATTCGCAGGCACGCACCTGCTGGTGTTCACCCTGTTGTACGGCCTGCTCGGCGCCTTTGCCCTCGCTGCGATGACCTATGTACCCATGGGTATTCTGGTCGATCGCCTGGTCGCTGAACGGTTCAAGGCCTTCGCTTTCGCATTCGTCACCAACGGCACCTCCATTGGCTTCATCGTGCTGTCGCCGTTGTGGATCATGCTGCAGCAGAGCGTGCCCTGGCAGTCGGTGTTCTCCTGGGTTGGCCTGATCTTTCTGGTGCCTTTGAGCCTGGCGCTGTATTGGGTATCCCGCACCGTGCCGTTGAAGCCCGACCCGCAGGCGGCAAAGGTCAGGCATCCGGTGATGTTTCTGCTGCGTGACCCGCGCTTCTTCGTGCTGGCCCTCAGTTTCGCCAGTTGTGGTGCCACCATGGCGTTCATCGATGTTCATCTGGTGTCGTTCTGGCAGGGTGAGGCGCTGCCCAGTTCGGTGCAGGCCAGCGGCCTGAGCCTGTTAGGTGTGCTGGAGCTGGTCAGCGGCCTGCTCGCGGGTTGGTTGGCTACCCGCTACAACAAGGGCCTGCTGCTGATGATGTTTTACCTGCTGCGAACCGCTGCGGTCATCGTGCTGCTGACCACGCCCGGGCCCCTCGGAACGTACGTGTTCGCTGTGCTGTTTGGCGCCAGTTACCTTGGAACGGTGGTGCTCACATCTGCCTTCTGCTTCGCGCTGTATGGCGCCGAAATCAAAGGCAAGGTGTTCGGGATGCTGTTCCTGGTACATCAACTTGGCGCGTTGGTGGCCACGCAGCTGGGCGCACTGGATTTCGACCGGCATCAAAGCTATCAGCTGACCTTGGCCGGCCTGGCCACGGCCACGGCGGTGGCTGCCCTGGCATCGTTGTGGCTGATAGCGGTTCGCCCATCAAGCGAAACCCTGGCTGCTCAACTCGCTGAACCTGAATAGTCCACCAATCAATTGCGCATTGTTCAATGCAAACAAGGAGGCGCAAAACCATGCAATCGACCGTGATTGGCCTGGATGATTTCAACGCAACTGATTTCAATGCAACTGGGGCACTGCATGCTAACCGGGTCAGCGACCTGACCGATGTGTTCTGCGAGCCGTTGGCCATGACGTCCGCCTACACCTTCGCTTCAGCGAAAGAGGCTTGCGAGCGCTTCAGCGGGCAACAGCAGGGCAATGTATACAGCCGCTTCACCAACCCGACCGTTCAAGCGTTTGAAAGCCGTGTGGCAGCGTTGGAAAACGCTGAAAGCGCAGTGGCGTTCGCTTCCGGCATGGGCGCTTTCACCGCGCTTTGTCACGCCTTTCTCCAGCAAGGCGACAACATCGTCTGCAGCCGTGACGTGTTCGGCACTACCGTCAATGCCTTCAGCTACTACATGGCCCGTTTCGGGATCGAGGCCCGGTTCGTCGATTTGACAGACCTGGCGCAGTGGAAGTCGGCAATCGACGGCAGGACCCGTCTGGTGGTGTTGGAGTCGCCCTCCAATCCGCTGCTGAAAATCGGTGATATCCGCGCGGTAAGCTCGCTGGCACATGAAAAAGGGGCGTTGCTGGTGGTGGACAACACCTTGCTGACCCCGGTTTTTCAGCGGCCACACACACTGGGAGCGGATTTGGTCATCCACTCCGCTGGCAAGTACATGGATGGCCAAGGGCGTGCATTGGCGGGCGTCGTGACGGGGTCGCAAAGCCTGATGCAGGTGTTGCGGGGTGTTCTGCGTACCTTGGGCATTTCTTGCAGCCCGTTCAACGCCTGGCTGCTGCTCAAAAGCCTGGAAACCCTCGAAGTCAGGATGATGCGGGCACAGCAGAGCGCCTTCGAGCTGGCCCGCTGGCTTAGCCATCAGGAGCTGGTGACCGCGGTGCATTACACCGGCCTGGAGCACCACCCCCAGCATGCATTGGCATGCCGCCAGCAGGACGGCCATGGCGGACTGTTGGCTTTCGAGATCGTCGGGGGCCAGGCCGCAGCTTGGCAATGGATTGACCAACTGCGTTGCGTGGCGCGCTGTACCAACATTGGCGACACCCGCAGCATGGTCACGCATCCAGCTACAACTACACACGGGCGGCTGGACGCACAGGCGCGGCATCAGGCGGGTATCTCGGATGGTTTGATCAGGTTGTGCGTCGGACTGGAGCGTGTGGACGATATCAAGGCCGACCTGCAACAGGCTTTCCAGGCCGTGTCCTTGCAAACATCCATGGCAGCGCCGATCGGCCATAACCGGAACGCGGTATTCAATGGCTGAACTGCTCGCTTCAGGATTCGGCATTGGCGTGTTCGCCGTGGGCGTGCAGATCCTTGCATTGATCGCGGTGTATGGCACGGCCTGCGCGAAGGAAGTGCGTTTCTATGCCGTGGCTTTCGCGCTGGCGAGTTGCGTGATGGCGGGCATGGCGATGCTCGACCCGTTGGCATTCCCCCAATGGCATGTCGACGGCCTGGCAGTAATGGCGATGTGTGGCTGATGCCGGGCGCCGCCAATTTTCTATATCGGGTGCCGGTTCAACACCCGCTCATGACGTTCAGGGGTAACCAGATGTTCAAAGTAATGACCATCAGCTTGGTGCTGGGCTGTGCCCTTCAGTTCGCAACGGCTCGGGCTGAGGTCGCTGCCACCAATAGCGGCACCGTTGCCACGGTCAGCAAACGGCTCGTCTCTTTCTATAGTCAGCCACTGCCATCCGCCGGCAAGGCGATACCGATTCGGGTTCCGGCGGTGTTGTCGTTGCCGGCCAAGGCCGCGGGCCCGGTACCGGCTGTGATCATCCTGCATGGCTCGGCGGGTATGGATTCGCGTGGTCCCTTGCATGGCGGTGACCTCAATGCCCGCGGCATCGCAACGCTGGAGTTGGACATGTGGGGCGCGCGCAGGCTCACTGGCGGTGCACAAGGGCGGCCGCCACGCGTGCACGATACCCTGCCGGACCTGGCAGGCGCCCTGGCTTACCTGGCCAAGCAGCCTGGCGTCGACGGCCAGCGCGTGGGAGTGCTCGGGTTTTCCTGGGGGGGCGTACAGGCCATGCTCGCCGCCTCTGCGCCCATCAACGACGAGCTGGAGCAAGCCTCAGGTATTCGCCCCATCTCGATGGCAGCGTTTTACCCCGTGTGCTGGGGTTACAACCATGTGCCAGGTTATACCTTCAAGCATCTGGCCCCGGCTCGCTTGCTGGTGCTGGTAGGCGAAAACGACCAGTATGACGATGACCCGCGTGCCTGCCCGGCGCTGATTTCAAACCTGCCCAGCGAAGATCAGGCGCGTGCGCAGGTGCTGGTTTACCCCGGCGCAGAGCACGGTTTCAACGGGCTGGAGGCCGCCCAGGAGTATCAGGACCCGTTCCTGCACCGTGGTCAGGGCGGCGTGGGGCGTTCGGCACCTGACCCGGCGGCGCGCGACGCTTCGCGCCAGGCCGTGGTGAAGTTTTTCACCGAAAGCTTCGCCCCGACTGCGATAAGCGAGCGGTAGCAGTCGAAATCTAGGCGCGCTCGTGGGCGAGAGCGTGGCGAAACTGCAGGGGCGGTTGCGGCATTTCCTGGCGCCATGCCAAGCGAAAGGCATGGCTGCTGCCGTAGCCGCAACGTTCGGCAATCTGTTCCACGTTGAGGTGGCTGCTGCGCAAAAGCTCACGGGCCAGGTCGATGCGTTGGGTGCGCAGGTAGCTCTGCAGCGTTTGACCGGTATTGTCGCGGAACAGTCGCGCCAGGTGCCGGTAGCTGACATTGAACTGGCTGGCCAGTTGTTCGAAGCTGAAGTGGGTGCCCAGGTGTGCATCGATGTAGTCCTGGGCCGCATGCACCAACGGGTGGATGTGATTGCGCGCCAGGTCTGCCGCGCGCAGCTGCACATCTTCGCCAGCGCGGCGCCGGTAGATGACCAGCTCCTGCGCCACCTGGTTGGCCACGACCTTGCCAAATTCCAGGCTGACGATGTGCAGTGCCAGGTCAGTTCCGCTGGACACGCCTGCCGAGGTGAACACGCCATCGTCCTCGACGAACAGGCGGTTCTCCAGCACCTTGGCTGCTGGGTAGCGCATTCGAAGCAAATCGACGTAACGATGGTGCGTGGTGCACTGTCGGCCATCCAGCAAGCCAGCTTCGCCCAGCAGGAACGCACCGGTGCATATGGAGCACAGCTTTATATCCGGCGTTTGCCTGACCACCTTCGCCAGCCACAGGGCGGTGGCGGTCAATATCGCTGTTTCGGCGGGTGTCGCAGAGAGCTTGTTGCCCACCACGAACAGCAAGTCCTGCGGTGCGAGCCGCTCAGGCAACTGGTGCAGGCCACTCAGTGTCACGCCCTGAAAACTGCTGACCTGTTGTCTGGCGGCTATGCAACGTACGTTGACCGGTGCCAGCTGGAGTTCTTCGAGGCTCGCCATGATTTGTAGCGGGCCGCCTAGATCAAGGATGTGGGTGCCCGGGAGCAGCAAGAACCAGATGGTACGCATTACAGTATTCCTTACATCGCAATCGCCTGACCTTGAACGGCACGTTACCAACATGGCGCAAAAAGGCAATTTGCATGGATACCATGGCGGTCAGGCGCCTTCGCCTCCGGGCAGCCTTCCGAGCAGCGGTGGGGTAGGCCCTGGGGCGGCAGGTTCGTCATCGAAGCCCGCAGGCACTTTGCCCCGCAGGTGCCAGGCAAAGGCGATGATTTCGGCAATGGTCAGGTACAGCGCCTCCGGTATCTGGTCCCCCAGCTCCAGGCGCGCCAGCAGGCGCACCAGCTCGGCATTTTCGTAGATCGGCACCTCGTGCTCGCGGGCCAATGCCAGGATGACCTCGGCCAGCGCATCGTCGCCCTTGGCGGTGAGGGTAGGGGCTTGCTGCCCGTCGTAGAACAGGGCAATCGCCTGCCGTGCAGGTTGGTGCGTCATGCGTTCTCATCCACCCAGCGTTGTTCAACCCGCGTACGCGGGCCTTGTGGCGGGATACCAGGATGGCATTCCAGATCACCCACATCCAGGCCCCGCGCCAACAGGCGTTCGCGCAAGCTGCCGAGCTGGCTGTCGATCAGCCGGGCTGTCGCCTCGCGTTCCGCCCAAAGCTGGCCACCCAGGCGGCCTTGGCTCAGTTGTGCCTGGACCTGCACCGGGCCAAGGGGCGAGAGGTCGAAAGCCAGCTCGATACGCCACAGGGCTTGCAGCGGGTCGGCTGATTCCTGCTGGCGGTCGGCTTGCTGTTGTGGCGTTTCCTCGCGTTGCAGCTTGACCTGCAACGGGATGAACTCCTGGCCGTGACGGATCGGCACTTCGGTTTGCCAGGTGGTCTGCAGGTTGCCGTTTTCCAGGGTACCGGTTTGTTGCAGGCTGCTCATGGCGTGGCTTTGCAGGCGCGACACGGCAGCGGCGGCCAGGCGCAGCAGTTGTTGCAGGTCGCCTTCGTCTTCCATGGCCTTGAGCAGGCGCGACGGCAGCGGGAATGCGCCCGGCTGCGGCTTGGGGCTGACCCGTTCGAGCATGCCCAGCGCGCTGCGGGCCAGGGCCGGCATGGTTACGGCCAGGCTGGCGGGCGCCAGGTTGGGCGCCCCGGGTATGCTGGCCGGCGCGACGGTGATCAGCCGCAGCAAGTGCGCCTTGAGGTCGGTGGCGACGCTGGCCGGGAGACCGCCCAGCAGTTTGGCTTCGAGAAAGGTACCGCTGTTGTTCAGGGCTTGGGCCACTGCCTTGGCATCACCCAGTTGCCGGGCTTCTGGCAGGCCCGCCAGCAGGCGTTCGGCGCTGGCTCGCAGTTCGCCATCGGCGCCCGGGTCGTGGGCCACCTGTTGCAAGGCATTGAGCAGGCCGGGCAGCGAAGCCTGGCGGTTTTGCTGGGTCAGCAGCTGTTGGGCAATGCTGAGCTGGTCCTGGCGGCCGCTGAGCGGTACGAAACGCAGCGACTGGTCGCCCTGCACCAGCGCGCTGAGCAGGCTACCGACGGCCAGCGGTCGCGGGCTTTCCACGCTCAGGGTTGCGCCGGCCTGGGCACTGTTCAGCAGGCTGACCAGCGCCCGGTAGACGGCGGGCTGGCCGGGCGCCTGGGCCAGCGCCTGGTTGGTCAGGACCTTGCCCTGCAGCAGGGTGCCGACCGGCACCTTGCTGGTGTCCAGCTGAGTGAGGGTGGCGACCTGGCTGGCGCTGGCCTGCTGCAGCATGATCGCCAGGCGGTTGCTTTCGGTCTGGCTGACCGTAACCTGGCTACCCTGGGGCAGGGGCTGGCTGGCGCTGGCTTGCAGCTGGGTCTGGGTGCCGTTGGCCTGCATCAGCCGCAGCACCAGCTGAAAGTCCTGGCCCACCTGGCGCAACGACATGACCTCGGCCTGCGCGGTCTCGCCGGGGGCCATCAAGCCGGGCTGCGGTTGCGTCAGGCGCAGCAGTTCGCCGGTCATGCCCGCCTTGATGGCCTGGGGGCTGATCGCGGTTTGTGCGCCGAGACTGTTGATTTCACTCATGTAGGGTCTACAACCTTTCGAGCTCGCCTGGTTCGCAGCGTGGCGCTGCGTGTCGTCATGCAGTCCGCCCGTTGTTGCCAGTATAACGGCAGCGCTGACAGCGACTTGAGGCGGGAGCCCGGAAAGCGTGCCGGCCTGGAGCTATGAGCCCCAGGCCGGCACACGTCCAGCGTTGTCTCAGTGATTCAGGTTCCTCCAGGCGAACCCGTTGTTCACTCGCACAACTCGGTTCACGCGGAACAGTGACTGGAGGCTGGCTTGCAGCTCTTCATCAGACACTGGCCTCAGGTCCGCGCCCAGCAGCGTAGGTGTCTCCAGCAGCGGGCAGCTGAGCAGCTTGTATATCTGTTTCATTTGCCGATAAGCAGGCAAGGCCCGGTCAACGACGTGATTGAACATTTCAATACCGGTCAAGTTACTCAGCGCCTTGGCATAGGTGGCGTACTTGGCGCCCCGGGCTCCTTGGGCCGGCCAGTTCTGTTTCTGGCTGAAGAATCCTGGGCGGGTGTCCAGCCGACGTTCCATTTCGTCTATGACCCTGCGCAAGGACGGGTTGCGGGGAT
Source organism: Pseudomonas sp. M2(2023) (assembly GCF_030263955.1). Classification (NCBI taxonomy): domain Bacteria; kingdom Pseudomonadati; phylum Pseudomonadota; class Gammaproteobacteria; order Pseudomonadales; family Pseudomonadaceae; genus Pseudomonas; species Pseudomonas sp. M2(2023). The sequence goes on along the minus strand of NZ_CP127114.1, from coordinate 3,955,352 downwards.
GGCTGCCAATTACGCTGGTATTGTATTGCTGATGCGCGCCTCTGAATGGGTTGGAGCTCGGCTGCTCGAGCAATAGGCCCTCGGGCGATGCCTCCAACGGCACATTGCCGATCCAGTCGCTGGGTGCGTGGGCATTGACGATACCTGCCGCCGCAGGATGATCAGACGGTGCCAGCAGGTCATTGTTGATATCCATGTACAAGCCGCCTTCGTGATAGAGCGCATGGTATTTCAATATGTCATTGGCTGCGGTTATGTGTGAGGACCCGCGCTCCGGTCCCTCCATGGCGGCATCGTAATAGCGCTTGGAGTACCCCATTTCGCGGTAGAAACCTTGGTGTTCGAGGGGCAATACCTGCAGGTCGGGAGCGACGCGGGCCAAGGCGCGGCTATTCATGACGAAGGCGTCATAGTTTGCGTTGGACAGGTAAAGAACATGAGCAAAGCCGCTCTCGTTGAGCAGCCTGGAATTGCGGCTGATATGCGCGAGCGACGCCGGCGAGATGGGATCACCGCTGGGCCATAGATGGATCACTCTCTTGGGGATAGGCAGCTGATTTACGTGGGTGACCCTCGGCACTTCGACGGGGAGCGGGAGTTCTATACCGAGACTGCGCAGCGTGCTTTCGCGCATGGCGTTGCTAACGTTGCGAGGGCCGTTGAATGCCGGTTGGTATGTGCGCAACCTAGCGTTCTCGGCGATGAAGCGGGTGGGTGCAGCTTCACCCACATCGCTTGACCTGACAAACGCGTCGGCATTCAGGTCGTAGACAAAGTCTGTTTCCGGATTATGCACATCTATCAGCGTGTCCATGCCCGCATGGGTGGTTTGCCGGCGGATTACTGTTTCGCCTGCATGAGGGGGGAGCGGTTCGACCGGCACCGGCTGCTCGAAGTACGCCTGAAAGTTTCTACCACCCCAGCGGGGTCTTGGTGGCCGGGTTGGGCTGAGCGGGTAGCCGATCTGGCCATTTATCCTGCGAGGGGCAACAAAACCGTCGTATTGTGCCCGGAACAGTTGTTGGCTGCCGGCTCTCAGCTCTCCGAGCAGCGGCGCGGCACACAGTGCACCGAATGCAATGTTGGTGACGCCATCCAGTTTCTCTTGCAGGTTCCTGCCATTGATCACTTCATCAAGCCCAACGCCGAACTGCGCGATGCCACCAACAGCAACCAGCCATCCCAGCCCGGGCACCAGAAGCGACAGGGGCGCGAGCAGAGTCAGCGTAAGGTTGAGATAACCTCGCCATTTGGCCTTGATGAGGTCGCTATTGCTGGTGATCAAAAACTGTGCATCTTCGTAGCTGCGCTGTTTGTGCCGCAAGGCGATATGGTCGAACAGGCTGCCCGCTATCACCGGGCTGTAGGTCTCGACCTTATAGTTGATGTACTGGGGGGACCAGCCGCGCGCTGGCACGATCAGATTGTCAATGTACAGGTAGCGCGTGCCCTGGTAATTGCCCAACCCTTCGAGCGTGGCTTGCAACCCTGAGTAGCTAAGCCCGCTTTGCAGGTCTTCGAGACGGAAATGCGCCATCAACGCCTTGCACTTTTCGGCATCCTTGCACTGCTCTACCAACCAGATTTTCATTGCGCCCTGGTTGGCAAACTCATGCACTGGCGAAGAGTTGCCAGGTATATAGAGCAGGGTCAGGCCTGAGGCCCGATCAGTGAGGCAAGGAATATCCGTAGCGACATAGCCATAGAAGTTGAGCATGCGTGCCTCAACCTGGCCGTCATGCGCGGTTTGCGAGTCATCCTCGTTGGCGATACCGGCCGAGCGCCAGGCCAGCTCGCACCCCGCTTGGCTCAGGCTACCTTCCTCGACCTGCTTGTTGCAGGCGGCGATGAAGTTTACGCGTGCCAGCATGGCGAAATCGTCAAATTGGTGCAGCCAATAGTCGTTCAATTGGGTGATGAACTCGTCATGAAAGCTCAAATTCCAGATGAATTGTTGAAACGCTTGCGTGTCGGTGATGATCTGCGTCTGGCGGTTGTATTGCATGGGCTCGGTCTTCCGGAAGAGCCCTTGATACACCAAATGGTCTTCGATCTCGCCAAAGAGGCCGCCTGGGGGGAGTCGATCGACGATATGCACGTGACCATCGGAAAAGGCCTGAGACCAGCTTTCCTGCGTAAGGCTCCATTCCTTGAAAAGGCCTATGAGGTCAAGGGCGACTAGGGCCGTGGGGCGGAGAAGGGGGGCAAGTGAAATGTTCTCCACGCTATTGGATTGATCTTGCCATTTGGACAACAGGGCCTGACTGAGCGGAATTTGCTCAACCACTTGGGCTAGCCAGCCCCCCTCGGGGTTGGGCTTGTAGTGCAAGGTAACTGCCAATGTGGTGTCGGGATCGAGATCGGTTTCCTGAGTCTTGTACCACTGCCTTATTTTTTCGGCGGCGACTCGATCTGGACGAGGAATCAGGGTGAGGTATTTGCGCGTGTGTTGGGCCGCTGATGGGTGCAAATGAGTTGTCATGTCTTGGACCTGCCATGTGAAGGAGTTGGCATGGTCGAGCCCGGGGCGACAGATCTGGAGGTATGTATTTATTGGCCGGGAGACAGTACACCGGGCATGCTCGCCGCGAGGGATTGTGCGGCGAGACTATTGATTTCAGTCATGATTGTATACAACCTGTCGAACCCGCCCTCTTGGCAGCGCGGCGGCGCGTGTAATAATGCCGGCCGTCCGTCGTTGCCAGTATAACGGCAGCGAGGGGGCGACTTGAGATACAGGGCTAGAGGTTGGCGTCGCCTGCTTCGCGGGTGAACCCGCTCCTACAAGGGTTTGCGCAGCTTTCAAACCCTGCGTTGAACCTGTGGGAGCGGGTTTACCCGCGAAGCAGGCGACGCCGACCTCTAGCCCTACAAAGATAAGGCGAAACCGTGACCCTTCACCTCCAAGCCGCGGGCCTGGCCTGCGAGCGCGACTGGCGCCTGCTGTTCGAGCACCTCGCTTTCGAGCTGCGGCCCGGCGACATGCTGCAGATCAGCGGCCCCAACGGCAGCGGCAAGACCAGCCTGCTGCGCTTGCTGGCCGGCCTGATGCAGCCGACGGCCGGGCAGATCCTGCTGGGCGGCAAGCCACTGGCCGAACAGCGCCACGCCCTGGCCAGCATCCTGTTGTGGATCGGCCATGCAGCGGGCATCAAGGACCTGCTCACCGCCGAGGAGAACCTCACCTGGCTGTGCGCCCTGCACCAGCCGGCCAGCCGCGAGGCGATCTGGGCGGCACTGGCGGCCGTCGGCCTGCGTGGTTTCGAAGACGTGCCCTGCCACACCCTGTCTGCCGGCCAGCAGCGCCGCGTGGCCCTGGCCCGGCTGTACCTGGCCAGCCCGCCGCTGTGGATCCTCGACGAACCCTTCACCGCCCTCGACAAGCAGGGCGTGGCGCAGCTCGAGGCGCACCTGGCGGCCCACTGCGAGCAGGGCGGCACGGTAGTGCTGACCACCCACCACACGCTGGAACGCAAGCCCTCCGGTTACCGTGAACTGAACCTGGGGCAATGGGCGGCATGAGCGTATTCATCCTGTTGTTGCGCCGCGAAGCGCGCCTGCTGTTCCGCCGCCCGGCCGAGCTGGCCAACCCGTTGGTGTTCTTCGCCATAGTGGTTGCACTGTTCCCGCTGGCAGTCGGCCCGGAAAGCCAATTGTTGCAAACCTTGTCGCCAGGCCTGGTCTGGGTGGCGGCACTGCTGGCGGTGCTGTTGTCGCTGGACGGCCTGTTCCGCAGCGATTTCGAGGACGGCTCGCTGGAACAGTGGGTGCTGTCGCCGCACCCGTTGGCGCTGCTGGTGCTGGCCAAGGTGCTGGCGCACTGGATCTTTTCCGGGCTGGCGCTGGTATTGTTGGCGCCGCTGCTGGCACTGATGCTGGGGCTGCCGAGCCATTGCCTGCCGGTGCTGCTCGGTTCCCTGCTGCTGGGCACGCCGGTGCTGAGCCTGCTGGGGGCGGTGGGCGCGGCGCTGACAGTCGGTCTGAAACGCGGCGGTTTGCTGCTGGCATTGCTGATTCTGCCGTTGTATATCCCTGTATTGATCCTGGGCAGTGGTGCGTTGCAAGCGGCGTTGCAGAATATGCCGGCAACCGGCCACCTGCTCTGGCTCGCCAGCCTGACGGCCTTGGCCGTGACCCTGGCACCCTTTGCGATAGCGGCCGGCCTGAAGATCAGCGTCGGCGAATAACGAGTCCCGGGCTTTCAAGCCCGGCCAATACCCTGGATGTACCCTGATGAAAATAAGCTGGACGTGGTTCCACAAGCTGGGCTCCCCCAAATGGTTCTATGCCATCAGCGGCCGCATGCTGCCGTGGCTTGCCGGCGCTGCCGTGCTCCTGCTGCTGGTCGGCATCACCTGGGGCCTGGCCTTCGCCCCCCAGGACTACCAGCAAGGCAACAGCTTCCGCATCATCTACATCCACGTGCCGGCGGCGATGCTGGCGCAGTCCTGCTACGTGCTGCTGGCAGTGGCCGGGGTGGTGGGGCTGGTATGGAAGATGAAACTGGCCGACGTCGCCTTGCAATGCGCCGCCCCCATCGGCGCCTGGATGACCGCGGTGGCGCTGGTCACCGGGGCCATCTGGGGCAAGCCCACCTGGGGAAGCTGGTGGGTCTGGGATGCCCGACTGACGTCCATGCTCATCCTGTTGTTCCTGTACTTCGGCATTATTGCGCTGGGCCAGGCAATCAGTAATCGTGACAGTGCAGCCAAGGCCTGTGCGGTACTGGCGATCGTCGGCGTGGTGAACATCCCGATCATCAAGTACTCGGTGGAGTGGTGGAACACCCTGCACCAGGGCGCCACTTTCACCCTCACCGAAAAGCCGGCGATGCCCGCAGAAATGTGGTTGCCGCTGCTGTGCACGGCGCTGGGCTTCTACTGCTTCTTTGGCGCGGTGCTGTTGCTGCGCATGCGCCTTGAAGTGCTCAAGCGCGAAGCGCGCGCCAGTTGGGTCAAGGACGAAGTATTGAACAGCCTGGGGCGGAGGGCCGCACAATGAGTTTCGCCACTTTCGGTGACTTTCTCGCCATGGGCCACCATGGCCTGTACGTGTGGACGGCCTATGGCATCTGCCTGGCAGTGCTGGCGCTGAATGTCGCCGCGCCCGTGCTGGCCCGCCGTCGCTACCTGCAAGATGAGGCGCGCCGTTTGCGCCGGGAGAACAACCAGTGAATCCGCAGCGCAAGAAACGCCTGTTGCTCATCGTCGGCCTGCTGGTCGGCGTCGGGGTTGCCGTCGGCTTTGCCTTGAGCGCATTGCAGCAGAACATCAACCTGTTCTACACCCCGACCCAGATCGCCAACGGCGAAGCGCCGCTGGACACCCGCATCCGCGCCGGCGGCATGGTCGAGAAAGGTTCGGTGCAGCGTTCGTCCGATTCGCTGGACGTGCGCTTCGTGGTCACCGACTTCAACAAGTCGGTGCCGATCACCTACCGTGGCATCCTCCCCGACCTGTTCCGCGAAGGGCAGGGCATCGTCGCCCTCGGCAAGCTCAACGCCGATGGCGTGGTGGTGGCCGATGAAGTACTGGCCAAGCACGACGAGAAGTACATGCCGCCCGAGGTCACCAAGGCCCTGAAGGAAAGCGGCCAGGCCGCCACCGGCGGGGAGGCCAGGCCATGAACGCGGCGCTGGTGATCCCCGAACTCGGCCAGCTGGCGATGATCCTGGCCATCTGCTTTGCCGCCGTGCAGGCCAGCGTGCCGCTGCTGGGCGCCTGGCGTGGCGACAGCCTGTGGATGAGCCTGGCGCGGCCGGCGGCCTGGGGCCAGTTCGCCTTCCTGGCCTTTGCCTTCGCCTGCCTGACCCATGCCTTCATGACCGACAATTTCTCGGTCGCCTATGTGGCCAGCAACTCCAACAGCGCCTTGCCCTGGTACTACAAGTTCAGTGCCGTGTGGGGCGCCCACGAAGGTTCGCTGCTGCTGTGGGCGCTGATCCTCGGCGGCTGGACCTTCGCCGTATCGGTGTTCTCGCGGCAGTTGCCGCAGGTGATGCTGGCCCGCGTGCTGGCGGTAATGGGCATGATCAGCGTGGGCTTCCTGAGCTTCCTGATCATCACCTCCAACCCGTTCCAGCGCCTGCTGCCGCAGGTGCCGACCGATGGCCGCGACCTCAACCCGCTGTTGCAGGACTTTGGCCTGATCGTCCACCCGCCGATGCTGTACATGGGCTACGTCGGGTTCTCCGTGGCCTTCGCCTTCGCCATCGCCGCCTTGCTCGGTGGCCGCCTGGACGCCGCCTGGGCGCGCTGGTCGCGGCCCTGGACCATCGTTGCCTGGGCCTTCCTCGGGGTTGGCATTACCCTGGGTTCGTGGTGGGCCTACTATGAGCTGGGCTGGGGTGGCTGGTGGTTCTGGGACCCGGTGGAAAACGCCTCGTTCATGCCCTGGCTGGTGGGTACGGCGCTGATCCACTCGCTGGCGGTGACCGAGAAGCGCGGGGTGTTCAAGAGCTGGACCGTGCTGCTGGCGATTGCCGCGTTCTCGCTGAGCCTGCTGGGTACCTTCCTGGTGCGTTCCGGTGTGCTGACCTCGGTGCACGCGTTTGCCGCCGACCCGTCGCGGGGCATTTTCATCCTGATCTTCCTGCTGTTCGTGGTCGGTGGGTCGCTCACCCTGTTCGCCCTGCGCGCACCGGTGGTCAAGAGCCAGGTCGGCTTTGCCCTGTGGTCGCGCGAGACGTTGCTGCTGGCCAACAACCTGGTGCTGGTAGTGGCGGCCTCGATGATTCTGCTCGGTACCCTGTACCCGCTGGTGCTCGATGCGCTGACCGGGGCCAAGCTGTCGGTTGGCCCACCGTATTTCGACGCCTTGTTCCTGCCGCTGATGGCACTGCTGATGGTGGTGCTGGGCGTGGGCGTGGTGGTGCGCTGGAAAGACACCCCCGGCAAATGGCTGGCCAGCATGATGACCCCGGTGCTGCTCGGCAGCGCCATCCTCGCGCCGGTGGCGGGCTTTATCGTCGACGACTTCGACTGGCCGACCCTGACCGCCTTCGCCCTGGCCGCCTGGGTGGTGCTTGGCGGGCTGCGCGACATTCTCGACAAGACCCGCCACAAAGGCCTGCTCAAGGGCCTGCCCGGGCTGGGTCGCAGCTACTGGGGCATGCAGCTGGCGCACCTGGGCCTGGCGGTGTGCGCGCTGGGCGTGGTGCTGTCGAGCAACAACAGCGCCGAACGCGACCTGCGCATGGCGCCGGGCGAGAGCGTGGAACTGGGCGGTTACCACTTCCTGTTCCAGGGTGCCCGGCATTTCGAAGGGCCGAATTTCATCTCCGACAAGGGCACCGTGGTGGTCAGCCGCGATGGCCGTGAAGTGACCACCCTGCACCCGGAGAAACGCCTGTACACCGTGCAGCAGTCGATGATGACCGAAGCCGGCATCGACGCCGGTTTTACCCGCGACCTGTACGTCGCCCTCGGCGAGCCGCTGGAGAACGGTGCCTGGGCGGTACGCGTGCATATCAAGCCTTACGTCCGCTGGATCTGGCTGGGCGGTCTGCTGACAGGCCTGGGCGGGTTGCTGGCGGCCCTCGACCGGCGCTATCGCGTCAAGGTCAAGACCCGGGTGCGTGATGCCCTGGGCGTGTCTGGAGCAGCTGCATGAAGCGTTGGATCATGGTAGTCCCCCTGGCGGTATTCCTGCTGGTGGCGGTGTTCCTCTACAAAGGGCTGTTCCTCAAGCCCGACGAGCTGCCCTCGGCAATGATCGGCAAGCCGTTCCCGGCGTTTTCCCTGGCCTCGACCCAGGGCGACCGTACCCTGACCGAGGCCGACTTGCGGGGCCGCCCGGCACTGGTCAACGTGTGGGCCACCTGGTGCCCGTCGTGCAAGGTAGAGCACCCGTACCTGAACCAGCTGGCCCAGCAGGGCGTGGTGATCCACGGCGTCAACTACAAGGACGACAACGCGGCGGCCCTGAAGTGGCTGGCCGAGTTCCACAACCCGTATCAGCTGGACATTCGTGACGAGCAGGGCAGCCTGGGCCTGGACCTGGGCGTGTACGGCGCGCCGGAAACCTTCCTGATCGATGCCAAGGGCATCATCCGCTACAAGCACGTGGGCGTGGTCGATGCCACGGTCTGGCGTGAGCAGCTGGCGCCGCTGTACCAGGGCCTGGTCGACGAGGCCAAGCCATGAAGCGGGGGCTGGCAGCTGCCGTGCTGGGGCTCTTCATGGGGTTGACCCTGGCAGGCGTGGCCAAGGCGGCCATCGACACCTACCAGTTCCGTGATGATGCCGAGCGTGAGCGGTACCAGCAGCTGACCAAGGAGCTGCGCTGCCCCAAGTGCCAGAACCAGGACATCGCCGACTCCAACGCGCCGATTGCCGCCGACCTGCGTCGGGAAATCTTCCGCATGCTCGGCGAGGGCAAGAGCAACCAGCAGATCGTCGACTTCATGGTCGACCGCTATGGCGACTTCGTGCGCTACAAGCCGGCGCTCAGCGGGCGTACCTGGCTGCTGTGGTTTGGCCCGGGGATTTTGCTTGCCGGTGGTTTCGTGGTGCTGGCGCTGATCGTGCGCCGGCGCCGCAGTGCGGCCGTGCAGGGCGCCAATGAGTTGTCCGCCGAAGAACGCGAGCGTCTCGCCAAATTGCTGGAAAAAGAACAGACCCATGATTGAATTCTGGCTTAGCGCGGGCCTGCTGCTGCTCGCTGCCCTCAGCTTCCTGCTGATCCCGATCCTGCGTGGCCGTGGCCGCCAGCAGGAAGAAGACCGCACCGCCCTGAACGTGGCACTGTACCAGGAGCGCGTCGCCGAACTGGTTGCCCAGCAGGCCGCTGGCGTGCTCGACGAGCCGCAGATGGCCAAGGGCCGTGACGAGGCCGCCCGTGAGCTGCTGGCGGATACCGAAGGTGCCGAGGCCCCGCGCCAGGGGCACCTGGGCAAGGCCCTGCCGTTGCTGGCGGCGCTGCTGGTGCCGCTGCTGGCATTGGGGCTGTACCTGCATTTCGGCGCGGCCGACAAGGTTGAGCTGACCCAGGAGTTTGCCGAAGCGCCCAAATCGATGGAAGAAATGACTGCCCGCCTGGAGCGGGTGGTGCAGGCCCAGCCGGATTCGGCCGAGGCCGTGTACTTCCTGGGCCGAGCCTACATGGCCGAGCAGCGCCCCGCCGATGCCGCGCATACCTTCGAGCGCGCCGTGGCCCTGGCCGGTCGCCAGCCCGAATTGCTCGGGCAGTGGGCACAGGCGCTGTACTTCGCTGCCGACAAGAAATGGAGCCCGCAGCTGCAGGCACTGACTGACGAGGCGCTGAAAGCCGACCCCAACGAAGTGACCAGCCTGGGCCTGCGTGGTATCGCTGCCTTCGAGGGCGAGCGTTACCAGGAAGCCATCGATTACTGGAAGCGCCTGCTGGCGCAGCTGCCGGAAGGTGATACCTCGCGTGCGGCGCTGCAGGGCGGCATCGACCGCGCCGCCGAGCGCCTGGGTGGTTCGCCGGGGCAGTCTGCGGCGCCCGTGGCGGCTCGCTTGAAGGTGCGCGTGGAACTGGCTGCGGCGTTGAAGGACAAGGTCAAGGCGGACGACACGGTATTCATCTTCGCCCGCGCCAGCAATGGCCCACCCATGCCGCTGGCGGCCAAGCGGGTGACCGTGGCGCAGTTGCCGATCGAGGTGGAATTGTCCGATGCTGACGCCATGATGCCACAGATGAAACTGTCGGACTTTGCCGAAGTCCAACTCGTTGCACGTGTATCACGCGCTGGCCAGCCAACCCATGGCGAGTGGATTGGCCAGGGCACGCCATTGCCCAGCGCCACCCAGGCCATCCAGCACCTGACCATCGACAGCCCCGACCCGTAAGAGAGCAATGCCATGCACAGCATCGTCCGCCTGACCCTGATCACCCTGGCCCTGGGTTTGTCTGCGTGTACGGTGCATGAGCCGTACGAGCAGCCCGAACCACCGATCGAGCGCCTGCCGCCGCCGGGGCCGGCGGTCAAGCCCTTGCCGGACAGGCAGCCGGCCCCCGCGCCGAGCAAGCCTGCGGCCACGCCCAAGCCGATGCCTCGCACCTCGGCCAGCTTCGCGCCGCCGCCTGGCGGGGCAAGCCATTGGGACCCTAAGCTGGGTGTGTATGTGCTGGAGAAGAAGCCCAATACCTTCTACCGCCAGCGGACCTACTACCGCTTCAACAACGGCTGGAGCTGGTCGCTGAGCCCGGATGGACCGTGGCAGGAGACTGACAGCAGCGGTGTGCCGGGTGGTCTGGGGCGTGCGTTCGCCCAATAATTGCAACGTTGCCGTTGCCGTTGCTTTTAAGCGCGCGGTAGTCCAGGCGCCGCCGATTGCGACTTCAGGAGGCCGAGCGAAGGGACTGCGGAGGGAGGTGACGGGCATGGATGCCCGTCAAGCGCTGAGGCCCCATGGATGGGGCCTGCAGCGCGTACTCCCGGGAGCAGGCCCGTAGCGAGGGGACCCCGGAGCGCAGCGTAGGGGCCGGATGATAGGAGCCAGCGTTTTTTGGTTACTTTTTGTCGCGTTTGACAAAAAGTGACCCGCCGTAAGGGCGGAAAGGTGAATAAGCGCCACCTTCGAAAATGAATGTTGACCTTGTTGTTGATGCCCACGCTTGAAAGCGAAGAGCGAAGAGCGAAGAGCGAAGAGGGAAGAGCGAAGAGCGAAGAGCGAAGAGGGAAGAGCGAAGAGCGAAGAGCGAAGAGGGAAGAGCGAAGAGCGAAGAGCGGAAAAGTACTGGTCTTGATATCGCGCATAGTCCTTTTACGATGGCGACGCATACTCACCTTTTCGCCCTTACGGCGAGTCACTTTTTGCCAAACGCGGCAAAAAGTAACCAAAAAACGCTGCGCTCCCATCATCCGGCCCCTGCGCTGCGCTCCGGGGTTCCCTCGCGCCGGTCTTGCTCCCGGGAGTACGCGCTGCAGGCCCCATCCATGGGGCCTCAGCGCTTGACGGGCATCCATGCCCGTCACCTCCCTCCGCAAGACCTCTGCTCGGCCTCCTGAAGTCGCGAAGATCAAGATCAAGATCAAGATCAAGATCAAGATCAAGATCAAGATCAAGATCAAGATCAAGATCAAGATCAAGAGCAGAGCAGAGCAGAGCAGAACAGTGCAGTTTCACTTCTTTATTTCGGTTGACTGTACTGGCCGGTGACTCCGCATAATGTCGCCTCGAACTGACCCGGAGGTGGCATGCACAAGACAGTCCTGGTGCTGGTGGAAACCGTCGATGATTACCTGCCCATGCTGGAGCAGGCCGGCTACCGTTTGATCCGCGCCCCTTCGCCGCAACTGCGGGCCCAGGCCATCCAGCGCCATGGCCATGAAATCGATGCCGTGCTCACCCGCGGCCCGCTGGGCCTGACTGCCAGCGAAATCCACACGCTGTCCAAACTGCAGATCATCTGCGTGATCGGTGCCGGCTACGAGCAGGTCGACCTGGCCGCCGCCGCTGCGCGCGGCATCACGGTTACCAACGGCGCCGGGGCCAATGCCGAGGCAGTCGCCGACCACACCCTCGCCCTGCTGCTGGCGCTGTTGCGCGACATTCCCCGCGCCGATGCCAGTATCCGCCGGGGCGAATGGAACCGGGTGATCAGCCCCTCGGTGAGTGGCAAGCGCCTGGGCATTCTCGGCCTTGGTGCGGTGGGCCTGGCCATCGCCAGGCGCGCCCATCTGGGCTTCGCCATGCCCGTCAGCTACCACAGCCGCACGCCGCGCCAGGATGTGCCGTACACCTGGTACGACAGCCCGCAGCACCTGGCCGATGCCGTCGACATCCTGGTTGTGGCCACCCCCGGCGGTGCCAATACTCGCCATCTGGTCGATGCGCAGGTGCTCGAGGCCCTGGGGGCCGAGAGCTACCTGGTGAACATCGCCCGTGCCAGCGTGGTCGACACCCAGGCCCTGGTGGCCGCGCTGCAGCATGGCCAACTGGCTGGTGCGGCACTGGATGTGTTCGACGACGAGCCGGCTGTACCCGATGCCCTCAAGGCCCTTGGCAACACCGTGCTCACCCCCCACGTGGCCGGCCAGTCGCCGGAGGCGGCGCGCGACACGGTGACCCTGGTGCTGCGCAACCTGCAGGCGTTCTTTGCCGGCGAAGCCGTGTTGACCCCGGTACGCCAGTAACCATTTTCATACATCTGCCTGGCAGCGATCGGGCAACAAGGAGTGTGTGCATGCAACTTGAAATCTTCCAGGTCGATGCGTTTTCCGCCGAACCGTTCGGGGGCAACCCGGCGGCAGTGATCCCGCTGCAAAGCTGGCTGCCGGACGACGTGCTGCAGCGCATTGCCGAAGAGAACAACCTGTCGGAAACCGCCTACTTCGTGCGCAACGGCGAAACCTTCGACCTGCGCTGGTTCACCCCGACCGTGGAAGTCGACCTGTGCGGCCATGCCACCCTGGCCTCGGCCTATGTGCTGTTCGAACAGCTGGGCGAGCAGGTGCAGGTGCTGCGTTTCAACACCCGCAGTGGCGAGCTGCGGGTCAGCCGTAACGCCGACGGGCTGCTGGCCATGGACTTCCCGGCCAAGCAGCCGGTCGCCGTGGACATGCTGCCGGGCCTGTTGCAGGCGCTGGGCCTTGGCCAGGCACAGGCGCTGTACCGCAGTGACGACTATGTGGTGGTGATCGATGACGCCCTGTTGCTCGACACCCTGAAGCCGGATTTCGTTGCCCTGTCGGCTTTCGATGTGCGCGGTATCGCCGTTACCGCAGCAGGCCGTGGCTTTGATTTCGTCACCCGCTGGTTCGGCCCACGGGTCGGCGTGAACGAAGACCCGGTGACTGGCTCGGCGCACACCTCGCTGGCGCCGATATGGGCAGAGCGGCTGGGTAGGAGCGTGCTGAGCTGCGAGCAGGGTGGGGGGCGCAAAGGGCAGCTGCAGTGCGAAGTGCCGGGTAATGGCCGGGTGATCATCAGCGGGCGGGCGGCGTTGTACCTGCGCGGTACGGTGTACATCTGACCTCGGGCAACTGTCTTGTGCTGCCTGTGCCGGCGATGAGGCCGGTACAGGCATCTATACTTGCTGGCCCATCTTCCGCTGAAGGAGCCAGCCATGACCCTGGAAAAACACGGCACCTGCCTGTGCGGCGCCACCCGGCTCAAGGTCACCGTCGACAATACCGATATCAGCGCCTGCCACTGCAGCATGTGCCGCAAATGGACCGGCGGCCCATTGCTGGTGGTGCATTGTAGCCAGCCACCGGTGATCGAAGGGCGCGCACCCAGCGTTTATGAGTCTTCCGATTGGGCCCAGCGCGGCTTCTGCGGCCAGTGCGGCACGCACCTGTACTACCGGCTCAAGGCCAATGACTTCCACGCCGTGCCGGTCGGCCTGCTCGACGGCGACCAGGAATGGCATTTCGACTTGCAGATCTTCGTCGAACAGAAACCCGCCTGGTATTGCTTCGCCAACCAGACCAAGGAACTGACTGGCCAGGAAGCCTTCGAGCAGCTCGGCTGATTCAGGCGGCGTGCTGTGATCGATGCGCCAGCACGAAACGCCACGCGAACTTGCCAAACCGGTGCATTCCTGAGAAAAGGGCGGCTTTGTTTCCAGCGTTGGAGTATGCCCCATGAGCCAAGAACTGCAGATCATCGACCTTGTGGAGGGGGATGGCAAAGCCGCCGTCAAAGGCGCCCTGATCACCACCCAGTACACCGGCTGGCTGGCCGACGGCAGCGAGTTCGACTCGTCCTGGTCGCGCGGCAAGCCGTTCCAGTGCGTGATCGGCACTGGTCGGGTAATCAAGGGGTGGGATCAAGGCCTGATGGGTATGCGCGTTGGCGGCAAGCGCAAGTTGCTGGTACCGGCGCACCTGGGCTATGGCGAACGCAGCGTGGGGGCGATTCCGCCGAATTCGGATTTGACCTTCGAGATCGAATTGCTGGAAGTGCTGACACGGGAGGATTGAGGAAAAGGACTACACGCGCTGTCGGCCAGTGTCTGATTGAGGTGCCGCCCGGGTATGGCTAACCTTGCAGACTCACTGAGTGAAGAGGGTAGCCTATCCATGAAATCGCATTTTTCCTCACGGGTGGTACGCAAAGCGAACGCGCTGTTGGTGGCATCAGGCGCGCGAATGGAAATCTCGTTACCACGCGAACTGGCGAGTGTGGTTACCAACTCCCGAAAGACCCGTTCGGAACTGAAGGCAGCATTCGAGGCTGCGTATTCCCGCCTGCGCAAAGGGTAAGAGCCATATGGCCGATGGCTGTTACAACCACATATACTCGGTGCTTGTGGAGAATGAGCAAGATACACTCGGTATCATTGCCTATTCGTTGTACAAGAGGCAGAAAATCGAGTTTATCCAGGCTTTCAAGATAAAGCATGACCGGGAGCCGAAGGATGAAGACTTGGCCCCTTTCCATGATGTCAGCAACAGCCCCTCGCAGATCGAGAGCTACCGCAATCAGGCCAGCCAGCTTGCTCAGGGCTTTCTTGATGCCTCGATCGCGGCGCAAGCAGTGGAGCTTGAACAGTACTATTTCGATAAAGCAAGCAGCGAAGTCAGGCAGGCCAAGCCAGGATTTTGGTTGGGTTTGGCACAAAGTCTCGTGGGCTCGATTCTCTTCGTGTTTTTGCTGGGCTTTCTGGTGTTCTTCACCTGGAGTCTGAATCAAGGCCCAAAGCAGGTTATCGAGCAGGTATTTGATGTAACCATTCTCGACTCTGTCTCTATGGAACAAGCAGCCGGGCCACCGTAACGGTAATCAGCGAGAGCAACGAGTAACGAACGGACACATTTCAGCAACACCCATCCTCTAATCTAAGCCTTGCCTAGGGAACGGCATCCACCTCCAGGGAGGAACCAAACGGGTTCAGGGCACTCTCACCCTGACTCGTTGCCAAGGACGGCATTCACTACAAGGATGCCCCGCGGTGCTGTTGGCGGGGTGATGTGGCGGGTCTACCCGATTCTTTCTGCCACATGGGCCTGTTTTGATGAAGTTGCCAACATTCTTCCGTCGTCGTCACTGGTTGCTGAGCCTGACGCTTGCAACCATAGCCGTACCGCTGGCGCTGGAAGTTGTCGAAAGCCGGGCGCAACCGGTGGATGGCACCCAGACCCTTGTGTTCCTGCGCCACGCCGAGAAGCCGGGCGAGGGGCTGGGCCAGTTGAACTGCCAGGGCCTCAACCGTGCGTTGGACCTGGCTACCGTGCTGCCCGAGCGCTTTGGCAAGGCCGACTACGTGTTCGCTGCCAACCCCTCGCGGCATGTCGAGGAAGGCAGCAAGGACCAAAGCTACAGCTACATTCGCCCGCTGATGACCATCACCCCCAGCGCCATTCGCCTGGGCCTGCCGGTAAACATCGACTATGGCGCCAACGACACCGACGCGCTGGCCGAAGAGCTGCTGCGCGACAAGTACCGTAACGCGACCGTGTACACCGCCTGGTCGCATGGCTACCTCCCTGACCTGATCAATGCCGTGGCTGGCAAGGCCCTCGGTGAAAAGCGGGTGATCACCGAGGACTGGAGCGGCGACGACTTCGACACCCTCTACGTCCTGACCCTGACCTGGCACGACGGCAAGGCCAGCCTGCTCAGCCGCAATGTGCGTCAGGGCCTGAATGATGGTGCGCATAGCTGCCCGACCTGATCCGCTGGTACTGTTCTGCCGGGAAGCCTGTACAGAGTGACGATGAAGTTGTGTACACAGCGGTTGACCAGAATGATGCTTCGACAGGACCGGCCTCTTCGCGGGTAAACCCGCTCCCACAAGTACTGCGCAGGCCTTGAGAGCAATGCGGTCCCTGTGGGAGCGGGTTTACCCGCGAAGAGGCCAGGACAGGCGAAAGACTCCTAACGCCCGAACCGCATCGGCCAACCCACCACTTTCTTCACCCGTGGCGTGGCATAGGTACGGACCTTGGAGGTACTCAAGCCCATGCGCACCAGCGATTCGGCCATGGTTACCGCCGCGCTCACGCCGTCGACCACCGGCACGCCGGTGCGCTGGCGGATCTGCTCGTCCAGCCCGGCCATGCCGCCGCAACCCAGGCAGATCACCTCGGCCTTGTCGTCAGCCACCGCGCGTTCCGCCTGCTCGACAATCGCCTCCACGGCGCGCTGTGGGTCGGCTTCAAGCTCCAGCACCGCCAGCCCGCTGGCCCGCACCGATGCGCAGCGGTCATACAGGCCGGAGAGCTTCAGGCGGTCTTCGATCAGCGGCACGGTGCGGTCCAGGGTGGTCACCACCGAGTAGGCATGGCCCAGGTACATCGCCGTGCTGGCGGCTGCATCGGTGATGTCCACCACCGGCACGTTCAGCAGTTCCTGCAAGCCTTCGCGGCCATGTTCGCCGTAACCCGCCTGTATCACGGCATCATAAGGGCCTTCGTAGGCCAGCACCCGGTCCATCACCGCGATGGCGGCCAGGTAGCTTTCGAAGTTGCCTTCCACCGACTCGGCACCGAACCATGGGGTGAGGCCGATGATTTCCGTGCCGGGCGCTGCCACCGCACGGGCCTGTTCGGCAATGGCTTCGGTGATGGCTTCTGTGGTGTTGACGTTGGCGATCAGAATGCGCATGGGTAGTCCTCCCTGGTCAATGGCTGCTGTGGTCAACGGCGATGCATTCGCCGCTGACGTCGTGGTATTGGCGTTTGCGTGGGGCGATCAGCAGGTACAGGGCGGCGGCGATGCCGGCACCGATCAGCCAGGAGAACGGCGCCACGCCATGGAAGTTGGGCACCAGGGCCAGGACGATGGCCAGCAGTGCGGCCGGCACGAAGGCGGCCACCGCGCGCAGGTTGATGCCCTTGGTGTAGTGGTAGGCGCCGGCCGGGTCTTCGCTGTAAAGCTGCGGCACGTTGATGCAGCCTTTGCGCAGCAACCAGTAGTCGGACATGATCACCCCGTACAGCGGGCCGAGCAGGGCACCCAGGCCGGACAGGAAATACACGATCACCAGCGGGCTGTTGTACAGGTTCCACGGCAGGATCAGCACTGCCAGGGTGGCGCTGATCAGCCCGGCGCGGCGGAAGTTCAGGTGACGCGGTGCCAGGTTGCTGAGGACGAAGGCCGGGGCGACGAAGTTGGCCATGATGTTCACCGCCACGGTGACGATCAGGAAGGCCAGGCAGCCCAGTACCAGGTACGCTGTGCTGGGGATGGCGGCGACGATCTGGGTAGGGCTGTCGATGATCTGGCCGTTGATCTGGAACTGCGCGCCGCACAGCACCACGGTGATCACGGCGAATACCAGGATGTTCACCGGCAGGCCCCAGAAGTTGCCGACGCGGATGGTCTTGCGGCATGGCGAGGAGCGGGCGAAGTCACAGAAGTTCAGCACCAGGGTGCCGTAGATCGCCAGCCACAGCGCGCCGCCGGCAAATATGTTGCGCCACATCTCGTAGCCGGTCAGCGGTTCGGCAACCGACCAGGCGATGCGGGCGTCGGCCTTGAAGTACATGAACACCGCCAGGGCGGCGACGGTCAGCAGGATCACCGGGCCGGCAAAGGCCTCGTAGCGGCGCACCATCTCCATGCCATAGGCCAGGATCACCAGCTGTACCAGCCAGATCGACACGAAGCACACCCAGCCCAGGCTCGACAGGCCGAGGATGCTGTCGTGGTCGTAGGCTGCCATTTGCGGCCATACAGCGGTGAGCAGCACGCGCAGCACCACCGAAGCCAGGTAGGTCTGGATGCCGAACCAGGCGATGGCGATGACCGCACGAATCAGCGCCGGAATCTGCGCACCATGGATGCCGAAGGCGATGCGGCTGATGACCGGGAATGGTACGCCGGTCTTCTGCCCCATGTAGCCGGACAGGTTCATGAAGAAGTACACCAGCGCCGCGCCGATGGCCAGCGACAGCAGGATCTGCCAGCCACCCAGGCCGAGGGCGAACAAGCCCATGGCGAACGAGTAGTTGGCAATGTTGTGCACATCGTTGGTCCACAGCGCAAAGATGCTGTAGCCGCCCCAGCGGCGGCCTTCGATGCGCGTCGGAGCGAGGTCGCGGTTATGCAGGCGCGGGCTCAGGGCAAGTTCCGGCTGGCTGCCGGCGAGAGTGGACGCGGGGTGGGTGCTGGCGACGGATAGTTCAGGGGCAAGGTCGAAGCTGGTACTCATTCCGGCGGGCTCCTGATGCACGTGGACTGCGATGAGCGGGCATGCGCACGGGCTCGCCATCTCGTCGGTGCAGCGTTGGCATCTCAGGGTTTGGGGCGCGGCGGCCGATGTTGGGTCGGCGTCGCGGGTTCTTGTGTATTTATGTTTTGCTTAGTTTGTATACAAAACACGAACACACAAAAGCGAGTTCCATGCCAAGGAAAAAGCAAACTTTAGTTGGCCATCATTTTGAACTTATATTTTTGAGTTGTAACTTCATGAAATGAAGAGAGTATAAGTTGACCAAATGAACAGATTTAAATTTCGCGAAGGTAACTTAGTTGATCGTTTGGTCAGAATAATTTGTGGGAAGTGTGTAACCTATTGGGGCGCAATCTTGGAAAGTGCACACAAAAATGGCACTTAAGGTGACATTCTTGTGTACAAAAATTAGTCAGCTTTTTTCTGTGCTGGCCTCTTCGCGGGTGAACCCGCTCCTACAAGTACCCCGTAGCATTCAGGTCGGTCGAAATCCTGTGGAAGCGGGTTTACCCGCGAAGAGGCCCGCACAGGCAGATTCAATCCATCGGCGGCAACCGCCGCTTGACCGGTGTCTTCTTGATGATCGCCGTATTGGTTTCGGCCACCGTATAGAGGCGGTCGAGCAGGGTGTCCAGTTGCTCCATCGAGCGAACATGCAGGCGGGCAATGAAGCAGTCTTCGCCGATTACCTTGTCGCACTCGGTGAATTCGGGAATGGCGATGATCTGCCGTTCCACCTCCTGCAGCTTCCCGGGTAGCGGGCGGATGCGCACGATGGCCTGCAGCTGGTAGCCAAAGGCACGCGGGTCGACCTCTACGGTGTAGCCGCGCAACACGCCGCGTTCCTCCAGCCGGCGAAGGCGTTCGCTGACGCTGGGTGAAGACAGCCCGCTGATTTGCGCCAGGGCCTTGAGCGAGCGGCGCGAGTCTTCCATCAGCGCGTTGATCAGCAGTTGGTCGATGGCATCGGTCATGGTCACCTCAATCAGGTTATTCGCGTGATTTGCCTTGATAGTAAAGGCAAACTGGCCAATCTTCCTTCGTTATGCGCTGGAAGGCCGGGCAGCAACCTTTGCATACTGTTGCCATCGTCAACAGGAGGTTTGAGATGGACAGTTCATTGCGTCGTGGCTCGCTGGAAATGGTTGCCGCCATGCTGATTTCCGGGACCATCGGCTGGTTCGTGCTGGTGTCAGGCCAGCCGGTGCTCGAAGTGGTGTTCTGGCGCTGCGTGTTCGGTGCCGTGACCTTGCTGGCGATCTGCGCGGGGTTCGGCTTCCTGCGGCCGGGCGTGATCAGCCGCACGGCGTTCCTGCTGGCGATTGCCAGCGGTGTGGCCATTGTCGGCAACTGGGTGCTGCTGTTCGCCTCCTACTCGCGGGCGTCGATTGCCATCGGCACGGCGGTGTACAACGTACAGCCGTTCATGTTGGTGGGGCTGGCGGCGGTGTTCCTGGGCGAGAAGATCACCCTGGCCAAAGTTACCTGGCTGAGCGTGGCGTTCCTCGGCATGCTGGCCATTGTCAGTGCCCATGGCGCGGGGCAGGGTGGCGGTGAGGACTATTTGCTGGGCATTGCGCTGGCGCTGGGGGCGGCCTTCCTGTATGCCATCGCGGCGTTGATCATCAAGCGCCTGAGTGGCACGCCACCGCACCTGATCGCGCTGATCCAGGTGGCCACGGGTGTGCTGTTGCTGGCGCCGTGGGTCAAGCTTGGCGGGTTGCCGGGTGAAGTGCCGGCGCTGGCCAGCCTAGTGACCTTGGGCATGGTGCACACCGGGTTGATGTATGTGTTGCTGTACAGCGCCATCCAGCGCTTGCCCACGGCGCTGACCGGGGCACTGTCGTTCATCTACCCGATTGCGGCGATTCTGGTGGACTGGGTGGCGTTCGGGCACCGACTGGCACTCTTGCAGTGGCTGGGGGTGGCGTTGATCCTGCTGGCGGCGGCGGGGATGCAGCAGGGGTGGTGGTTCCGGCCAGCGCGGGTTGTGGCCGAGTAATGAGATGGTCTTGCGGGCCCTTTCGCGGGTAAACCCGCTCCCACAGGATCATCACAGGCCCGAACCGTGTGCAGCACCTGTGGGAGCGGGTTTACCCGCGAAAGGGCCCGCAAGGTAGAATGCCGCTTTTGCCAGCTTGCGACCCATGATGACTTCGCCGATCCAGACTCTGGAGCAACACCTGCTCGCCGCCCTCGACCCTGCCCCGCAGGAAACCCGCCGCCTGTTCCACGGCCGCGGCCGCTGCTGGGCGGGCCTGGAGCAGGTCACCGTGGACTGGCTGCAAGGCGTGCTATCGGTCGCTCTGTTCCGCGAGCCGGCGGAAGGCCAGCTGGCCGAACTGGAATCCATGCTGCTCACGCTCGCCGAGCGTCCACAGTGGACTGGTCAAGCCATCCTTCTCCAGCATCGCTACCTGCCCGACAGCCCGGGCCAGTGGCTGCTGGGCGAACCGTGCCAGCAGCGCGAGGTGGTCGAGGATGGGCTGACCTACCTGCTGGATCTGGGCGTGCGGCAGAACAATGGCCTTTTCCTCGACATGCGCTATGGTCGGCGCTGGGTGCGCGAGCAGGCGGCGGGCAAGCGCGTGCTGAACCTGTTCGCCTACACCTGCGGTTTCTCGGTGGCGGCGATTGCCGGTGGCGCCGAGCAGGTGGTGAACCTGGACATGGCCAAGTCGGCGTTGTCCCGGGGCCGCGACAACCACCGCCTCAATAGCCACGATGCGTCGCGGGTGGCGTACCTGGGGCACGAGCTGTTCAAGTCGTGGGGCAAGGTGCGCAAGTACGGGCCTTATGACCTGATCATCATCGACCCGCCGACCTTCCAGCGCGGCAGCTTTGTGCTGACCCAGGATTACGCGAAGATCCTGCGGCGCTTGCCGGAGTTGTTGAGTGAGGGCGGGACGGTGCTGGCATGCGTGAACGACCCGGGCATCGGGCCAGAGTTTCTGATCGAGGGGATGGCGGAGCAGGCGCCGTCGCTGAAATTCGTCGAGCGGCTGGAGAACCCGCCGGAGTTTCCTGACGTGGACCCGGCGGGGGGCTTGAAGGCCCTGGTATTCCGTCAGGTCTGATGTTGCCCTTGCTGGCCTCTTCGCGGGTAAACCCGCTCCCACAGGTACCGCGCAAAACCTGAGGGCTGTGGGGTTCCTGTGGGAGCGGCTTTAGCCGCGAAGAGGCCGGTAAGGCTTACATCAATTACTGATTGTTGGTGTAGATCTGGTCAAACACCCCACCATCATTGAAGTGGGTCTTCTGCACGGTGCGCCAGTCACCAAAGGTCTTCTCCACCGACAGGAAGTCCACTTTCGGGAAGCGGTCGGTGTACTTGGCCAGTACCGTCGCATCACGCGGGCGCAGGTAGTTCTGTGCGGCGATTTCCTGGGCGGCTGGCGACCACAGGTACTTCAGGTATTCCTCGGCCGCGGCCTGGGTGCCTTTCTTCGCCACTACCTTGTCGACCACGGTGACCGGTGGCTCGGCTTCGGCCGACACGCTCGGGTAGACCACTTCGAACTGGTCGCGGCCGAACTCGCGGGCGATCATTTCGGCTTCGTTCTCGAAGGTCACCAGCACGTCGCCGATCTGGTTGGTCATGAAGGTGGTGGTGGCGGCGCGGCCACCGGTGTCCAGCACCGGCGCCTGCTTGAACAGCTTGCCGACAAAGTCCTTGGCCTTGTTTTCATCACCGCCTTGCTTGAGCACATAACCCCAGGCCGACAGGTAGGTGTAGCGGCCGTTACCCGAGGTCTTTGGGTTGGGCACGATTACCTGCACGCCATCCTTGAGCAGGTCGGGCCAGTCTTTCAGCGCCTTGGGGTTACCCTTGCGCACGATGAACACAGTGGCCGAGGTGAATGGCGCGCTGTTGTTCGGCAGGCGGCTGACCCAGTTGTCCGGCACCAGCTTGCCGTTGTCGGCCAGGGCGTTGATGTCGGTGGCCATGTTCATGGTGATGACATCGGCCGGCAGGCCATCGATCACCGCTCGCGCCTGCTTGCTCGAGCCGCCGAAGGACATCTGCACGTTGACCTTCTCGTTGTGCTCTGCTTCCCAGTGCTTCTGGAAGGCCGGGTTGTAATCCTTGTAGAAGTCGCGCATCACGTCGTAGGAAACGTTGAGCAGGGTGGGGGCAGCCTGGGCGAAATTGCCCAAGGCAAGGCCTGCGGCGAGCAGCGAGGCGGTGAAGAGTTTTTTCACGTTGCTTCCTTGTTCTTGAAGGTTATTGGGGCAGATTGCCAGCGACTATAGCGGGTGGGTTTGCGCGGGTTAAAGAACAAAAACGACTTTGTTTATGCTCCTGCCTGTGCTGGCCTCTTCGCGGGCAAGCCCGCTCCTACAGGGACCGCGCAGGGTTTGGGCCTGTTGTGATCCTGTGGGAGCGGGCTTGTCGGCGATAGGGCCGGAACAGGCGGAATCATTGTTTGGGAAACAGCACATTCCCGCACCGCGAACAGAACGCCGCGCCATGCTCATGGCTTTTCTTGCTGCAAGTCGGGCAATCATGCTGCAACTGCTCCCCGCGCATGGCATTGGCCAGCTCGGCGGTAAAGATGCCGGTCGGTACTGCGATGATCGAATAACCGGTAATCATCACCAGCGACGACAGCACCTGCCCCAGCGGGGTCTTCGGCACGATGTCGCCAAAGCCTACCGTGGTCAGGGTAACGATGGCCCAGTAGATGCCCTTGGGAATGCTGGTGAAGCCATGCTCCGGCCCTTCGATCACATACATCAAGGTGCCGAACACCGTCACCAGGGTCGATACCGTCACCAGGAACACGATGATCTTCTGCTTGCTGCCGCGCAGCGCCTCCATCAGGTAATGGGCCTGCTTGAGGTAGGGGCTGAGCTTGAGCACACGGAAGATCCGCAGCATCCGTATCACGCGGATGATCAGCAGGTACTGGGCGTCGCTGTAGTACAGCGCGATGATCCCCGGCACGATCGCCAGCAGATCGACCAGGCCATAAAAGCTGAATGCGTAGCGCAAAGGCTTGGGCGAGCAGTACAGGCGGGTGAGGTACTCGGCCAGGAAGATCGCGGTAAAGCCCCACTCGATGCCGGCCAGCAGGCCGGCGTAGCCCTGGTGCACTTCGTCGATGCTGTCGAGTATCACCGTCACCAGGCTGGCCAGGATGATCAGCAGGAGGATCTTGTCGAAGCGCCGGCCGGCTACGGTGTCGGTCTGGAAGACGATGATGTAGAGCTGCTCGCGCAGGCTCGCAGGGTTGTTCATTGGCTCGTTCCACAAAAGCGATGGGCTGAGCCTAGGGGCTGCATTTCAGCTGTGCAAGCGGCTGGCGTCACGATGCCTGGGCTGGGCCAGATGATTACCCAGGTGCATCAGCCAGCAGGCGGCGACGAAGGGCGCGGTCAGGCCGGGCACCGGTAGCAGCTTGAACAGTGGTTGCAGTAGCAGGGCCAGGGTGATGGCCAGCACTGTCAGCCACGGCTTTTCACCTTGTCTACTGAACGCGAGTGCCGCCAGCGCAGCGTTGAAACCGTAAAGGCCCATCCACGCTGCCTGTGCCTGGTCCGCGAGCAGCGCTACGCCGCCCCCGATGGCCGAGCCGATCACCGCCCACATTGCGGCATAAGGGTTTGCGATGAACATGCCGATGACGATCAGCAGGCCGGCCAGCGGCTGGTCGAGCAGGAAGATCTGGCCCACGCCGCGCGCCAACGCGTACAGCGGCTGGGCTTCGACGAAGCCGCTGGGCGAGGGGCTGGCGATCAGCAATACGGCCCAGCCAAGCAGCACGAAGGGTGCGGTGTAGGCGATCAGCAGCTTGCCGCCGCGCTTGCGCCACTGGTGGGTGATGATGCTGGACAGGCCGCCAGCGGCGATGATCAGTGGCGGCAGGATGACCGACCAGGGCAGCACGGCGCTGATCAGGATGCCGATCAGCACGCCGTTGTAGCTGTACAG
This sequence comes from Pseudomonas sp. M2(2023), assembly GCF_030263955.1. Classification (NCBI taxonomy): domain Bacteria; kingdom Pseudomonadati; phylum Pseudomonadota; class Gammaproteobacteria; order Pseudomonadales; family Pseudomonadaceae; genus Pseudomonas; species Pseudomonas sp. M2(2023). The sequence goes on along the minus strand of NZ_CP127114.1, from coordinate 3,931,327 downwards.
GCCGGCTTGGCGGTCGGCACGGTCGTAGCCGCGAGCCTGGGCGGTGAGCAGGCCGGCCAGGGCGCCGAGCAGGGCGCCACCGACCAGGCCGGGGGCGGTCAGCAGGATGGCCAGCAGGCAGCACAGGCCGCACAGGGGGTTGCGCAGCAGCAGCACCTGGCTGAAGCCGTTGAGTAACGCCGTGGCCCAGTCGGGGCACGGGTTGACGAAATTTTTGGTGTACATCGGGGCAGTCAGTGAGGTTGATGGGGCGCGGTGGGCCTCTTTGGGCCTCGGGTTTTCCGCAGTTGTGTGTGACACCACCGACCCTGTGGGAGCGGGCGTGCCCGCGAATGCGTCAGCTCAGGCAACGTCGTTGTCCCTGCTGGCCTCTTCGCGGGCACGCCCGCTCCCACAGGAGAGATGCGGTGGTTTAGATCAAGGTCTCGATCCGCAGCGTGTTAGTCGACCCTGGTTTGCCGAAAGGCACACCGGCGGTGATCAGCAGCGTGTCGCCACGGCTGGCCATGCCTTGTGCCTGGGCAATTTCCAGTGCGGTGGATACAACTTCGTCCACCTGGCGCAGGCGGTCGTTGACCACCGAGTGCACGCCCCACGCCACGCTCAGGCGACGCGCGGTGGCCAGGTTCGGGGTGAGGTTGAGGATCGGTGCCCGTGGCCGCTCGCGTGCCGCGCGCAGGGTCGAGGCGCCCGACTCGCTGTAGTTGACCAGCACTGCCACCGGCAGGATGCCGCTGATACGGCGGATGGCGCAGCTGATAGCGTCCGACACGGTGGCCTCGGCCTTCGGCCGGCCAACGTCGAGCTGGGCCTGGTAGTCCGGGCCGTTCTCCACCTGGCGGATGATCTTGCTCATCATCTGCACGGCTTCCAGCGGGTACTCACCCGAGGCAGTCTCGGCCGACAGCATCACCGCATCGGCACCTTCGGCCACGGCGTTGGCCACGTCGGTGACTTCGGCGCGGGTCGGCGCTGGCGAGAAACGCATGGATTCGAGCATCTGCGTGGCCACCACCACCGGTTTGCCCAGTTGGCGGCAGGTGCCGATGATGCGTTTCTGGATCTGCGGCACGCTTTCGGCCGGCACTTCCACGCCCAGGTCGCCACGGGCCACCATGATTGCATCCGCAAGTTCCGCGATGGCTTGCAGCTGTTCGACTGCCGATGGCTTTTCGATCTTCGCCATCAGGTAGGCACGGTCACCGATCAGCTGGCGTGCTTCGGTGATGTCTTCGGGGCGCTGCACGAACGACAGGGCCACCCAGTCCACGCCCAGTTCCAGGCCGAAGGCCAGGTCGCGGCGGTCTTTCTCGGTGAGCGGGGAGAGGTCGAGCACCGCTTGCGGCACGTTGACACCCTTGCGATCGGACAGCTCGCCACCGGCCAGCACTTCGGTGTCGATGGCGTCGCTGTGCTTGGCGGTGACGCGCAGGCGCAGCTTGCCGTCGTCCAGCAGCAGGTCCATGCCCGGCTCGAGGGCGGCGATGATCTCAGGGTGCGGCAGGTTGACCCGGCGGCTGTCGCCCGGGGTGTTGTCCAGGTCCAGGCGCAGGGCCTGGCCGCGTTGCAGCTGCACCTTGCCGTCGGCAAAGCGGCCGACGCGCAGCTTCGGCCCCTGCAGGTCCATGAGGATACCCAGCGGGTAGTTCAGTTGCTGCTCGACTTCGCGGATCCACTGGTAGCGCAGGGCGTGGTCGGCGTGCTCGCCGTGGCTGAAGTTGAGGCGGAAGATGTTCACGCCGGCTTCTACCAGTTGGCGGATGTCGTCGATGCCTTTGATCGCAGGGCCGAGGGTGGCGAGGATCTTTACTTTTTTATCAGGCGTCATGATTGGGCAGTCTCGAGGATCAGGATGGCGCGGAAGTCGTTGACGTTGGTGCGGGTCGGCTCGGTGACGATCAGCGCATCCAGGGCGGCGAAATAGCCGTAGCCGTTGTTGTTGTCCAGTTCGTCGCTGGCCGACAGGCCCAAGGCTTCGGCGCGGGCGTAGCTGGCGGGGGTCATGAAGGCGCCGGCGTTCTCTTCCGAGCCATCGATACCGTCGGTGTCACCGGCCAGGGCGTACACGCCCGGCAGGCCTTTCAGGCTTTCGGTGAGGCTGAGCAGGAATTCGGCGTTGCGCCCGCCACGGCCATTGCCGCGCACGGTCACGGTGGTTTCGCCGCCGGACAGGATCACGCAGGGCGCTTTCAGCGGCTGGCCGTGCTGGACGATCTGCCGGGCGATACCGGCGTGCACCTTGGCCACTTCGCGTGATTCGCCTTCCAGGTCGCCGAGGATCAGCGGACTGAACCCGGCCTGGCGGGCTTTGACCGCGGCGGCTTCGAGCGACTGCTGGGGCTTGGCGATCAGCTGGAAGTGGCTGCGGGCCAGGGCTGGGTCATCGGCCTTGACGGTTTCCGAGGCGGGGTTGTTGAGCCAGTCGATAACCGCCTTGGGCGCTTCGATGTTGTAGCGCTTGAGGATGGCCAGGGCATCGGCCGAGGTGCTCGGGTCGGCCACGGTAGGGCCGGAGGCGATCACCGTGGCGAGGTCGCCCGGGACATCGGAAATGGCATAGGTGTACACCGTGGCCGGCCAGCAGGCCTTGGCCAGGCGGCCGCCCTTGATCGCCGAGAGGTGCTTGCGCACGCAGTTCATCTCGCCGATGGTGGCGCCGGATTTCAGCAGCGCCTTGTTGATCTGCTGCTTGTCGGCCAGGGTCAGGCCTTCGGCGGGCAGGGCCAGCAGCGCTGAGCCACCGCCGGACAGCAAGAAGATGACGCGGTCGTCTTCACTGAGGTTGCTGACCAGTTCCAACACGCGTTTTGCCACGGCCAGGCCGGCGGCATCGGGGACCGGGTGGGCGGCTTCGACCACCTCGATCTTCTGGCAGTTGGCACCGTGACCGTACCGTGTGACAACAAGCCCGGAGACTTCGCCCTGCCAGCACTTCTCGACCACTTCGGCCATGGCGGCTGCGGCCTTGCCGGCACCGATGACGATGACCCGGCCGCTGCGGTCGGCGGGCAGGTAGGGTTCGAGGACTTGACGGGGGTGGGCGGCGGCGATGGCTGTGTCGAACAGCTCGCGGAGAAGGTTTTGCGGATCGACCGACATGGCAGGCTCCCAATTATTGTTGTTCTGCAGAATCAAAAACGCCCCTGGAACTGCCTCCGTGCAGGCCGAACCAGGGGCGGGTGTTGCTCGGTGCCACCGTTGAACCTGTGGTCGCAGGTTCAACGGTGTTGGCTTCTTCGCGGGTAAACCCGCTCCCACAGGGACTTCACAGAGGCTGAAGACGGCGTAAATCCTGTGGGAGCGGGTTCACCCGCGAAGAGGCCGGTGAAGGCTAAAAATTACTTACTTGTCGTCGCGGATCGAGAAGTTGGCCATGTGCTCCAGGCCTTTGATCAGCGCCGAGTGGTCCCAGTTGCCGCCGCCCAGTGCCTGGCAGGTGTTGAACACTTGCTGTGCATTGGAGGTGTTGGGCAGGTTGATGCCCAGTTCCTTGGCGCCTTGCAGGGCCAGGTTCAGGTCCTTCTGGTGCAGGTTGATGCGGAAGCCTGGGTCGAAGGTGCCCTTGATCATGCGCTCGGCGTGCACTTCGAGGATCTTCGACGAGGCGAAGCCGCCCATCAGGGCTTCACGTACCTTGGCCGGGTCGGCACCATTCTTGGCGGCGAACAGCAGGGCTTCGGCAACGGCCTGGATGTTCAGGGCAACGATGATCTGGTTGGCCACCTTGGCGGTCTGGCCGTCGCCATTGCCACCGACGCGGGTGATGTTCTTGCCCATGGCTTCGAACAGCGGCAGGGTGCGCTCGAAGGCTTTCGGGCAGCCACCGACCATGATGCTCAGGGTCGCGGCCTTGGCACCGACTTCGCCGCCGGACACCGGGGCGTCCAGGTAGGCAGCGCCGGTAGCCTTGATCTTCTCGGCGAAGGCTTTGGTAGCGGTAGGGGAGATCGAGCTCATGTCGATCACGACCTTGTTCGGGCCCACGCCTTCGGCCACGCCGTTGTCACCGAACAGGACGCTCTCGACCTGCGGGGTGTCGGGGACCATGACGATGATGAACTCGGCTTCCTGGGCAACTTCCTTCGGGTTGGCCAGGGCCACGGCACCGGCGGCGATCAGGTCGGCCGGGGCAGCGTCGTGGTGGGTGGAAATGAAGATGCTGTGACCTGCTTTCTGCAGGTTCTGAGCCATGGGCTTGCCCATGATGCCGGTGCCGATGAAACCGATTTTAGCCATGAGAGATTACCTCGTTGTATTTGTTGAATCTCGATGGAGCAGGCTGCACAGGCCCCCTTGTTGGACACAAAACTCTGTGGGAGCGGGTTTACCCGCGAAAGCGGCAGTGAAGCCAACATCGCATTCGCGGGTGAACCCGCTCCCACAGGGTCAGGCATGTGTCACGGGACCCGATCAGCCTTAGATTGCGTTATGGGTCTTCAGCCAGCCCAGGCCCGCTTCGGTGGTGGTCAGCGGCTTGTACTCCGCGCCCACCCAGCCCTGGTAGCCGATGCGGTCCAGGTGTTCGAACAGGAAGCGGTAGTTGATCTCGCCGGTGCCTGGCTCGTTGCGGCCGGGGTTGTCGGCCAGCTGGATGTGGTTGATCAGTTTCAGGTTGGCTTCCATGGTGCGAGCCAGGTCACCTTCCATGATCTGCATGTGGTAGATGTCGTACTGCAGGAACAGGTTGTCGCTGCCAACCTCGGCCTGGATTTCCAGGGCCTGTTTGGTGGTGTTCAGGTAGAAGCCTGGGATGTCGCGGGTGTTGATCATTTCCATGACCAGGCGGATCCCGGCGGCTTTCAGCTTGTCGGCGGCGTAGCGCAGGTTTTCCACGAAGGTCTTGCGCACGGTGGCGCAGTCCGGGCCTTGTGGGCGAATGCCGGCCAGGGCGTTGACCTGGGTGTTGCCCAGCACCTTGGCGTATTCGATGGCCTTGTCGACACCAGCGCGGAATTCCTCGACGCGGTCAGGGTGGCAGGTGATACCGCGCTCACCCTTGGCCCAATCGCCCGCCGGCAGGTTGAACAGCACCTGGGTCAGGCCGTTGGCGTCCAGCTGCTGCTTGATCTCGGCAGCGCTGAAATCGTACGGGAAGAGGTACTCTACGCCGCTGAAACCAGCATCGGCGGCAGCCTTGAAGCGGGCCAGGAAGTCCTGTTCGGTAAACAGCATGGACAGGTTGGCAGCGAAGCGAGGCATGTTGTGTCTCCTAGCGATGAAGGCCCCCGGCGCCCTGAGGTAGGGGTCGGCACGGGGGCGTCAGGCGATCAGTCCAGCAGCGAGATGGCGGTTGGCGCGTCGTTGCCGACCAGGGCCAGGTCTTCGAACTCGTTGACCGCGTTGATCTCGGTGCCCATGGAAATGTTGGTCACACGTTCGAGAATCACTTCGACCACCACCGGTACGCGGAACTCTTCGGTCATCTTCTGTGCCTTGAGCAGGGCAGGGGCGATCTCGGCCGGCTCGAACACACGGATGGCCTTGCAGCCCAGGCCTTCGACCACGGCGACATGGTCGACACCGTAGGTGGCGGCGTCGGTCGAGTTGATGTTCTCGAACGCCAGTTGTACACAGTAATCCATGTCGAAGCCACGCTGTGCCTGACGGATCAGGCCCAGGTAGGCGTTGTTCACCAGCACGTGCACGTACGGCAGGTTGAACTGTGCGCCCACCGCCAGTTCTTCGATCATGAACTGGAAGTCGTAGTCACCCGACAGCGCGACCACCTTGCGCTTCGGATCGGCCTTGACCACACCGAGGGCGGCAGGGATGGTCCAGCCCAGCGGGCCGGCCTGGCCGCAGTTGATCCAGTGGCGTGGCTTGTACACGTGCAGGAACTGCGCGCCGGCGATCTGCGACAGGCCGATGGTGCTGACGTAGCAGGTGTCCTTGCCGAATACCTGGTTCATTTCTTCGTATACGCGCTGCGGCTTGACCGGCACGTTGTCGAAGTGGGTCTTGCGCTGCAGGGTGGCCTTGCGCTCCTGGCAGTCTTCCAGCCAGGCCTTGCGGCACTTCAGCTTGCCAGCGGCTTTCCACTCGCGAGCCACTTCGAGGAACACGTCCAGTGCCTTGCCAGCGTCGGAAACGATACCCAGGTCCGGGGTGAACACGCGGCCGATCTGGGTCGGCTCGATGTCCACGTGCACGAACTTGCGGCCTTCGGTGTAGACGTCGACGGAACCGGTGTGGCGGTTGGCCCAACGGTTACCGATACCGAACACCAGGTCGGATTTCAGCAGGGTGGCGTTGCCATAACGGTGCGAAGTCTGCAGGCCGACCATGCCGACCATCTGTGCGTGGTCGTCCGGGATGGTGCCCCAGCCCATCAGGGTTGGAATCACTGGTACACCGGTCAGTTCGGCGAACTCGACCAGCTTGTCGCTGGCGTCGGCGTTGATGATGCCGCCACCGGCTACCAGCAGCGGGCGTTCGGCGTCATTGAGCAGGGCCAGGGCTTTTTCGGCCTGTACGCGGGTAGCGGACGGCTTGTGCACTGGCAGCGGTTCGTAGGCGTCGATGTCGAATTCGATTTCGGCCATCTGCACGTCGAACGGCAGGTCGATCAGTACCGGGCCTGGGCGGCCGGTGCGCATTTCATAGAAGGCCTTCTGGAAGGCGTAAGGCACCTGGCCTGGCTCCAGAACGGTGGTGGCCCACTTGGTGACCGGCTTGACGATGTTGGTGATGTCGACGGCCTGGAAGTCTTCCTTGTGCAGGCGGGCACGTGGGGCCTGGCCGGTGATGCAGAGGATCGGGATGGAGTCGGCGGAGGCACTGTACAGGCCGGTGACCATGTCGGTGCCGGCTGGGCCGGAGGTGCCGATGCACACGCCGATGTTGCCTGGGTTGGCACGGGTGTAACCCTCGGCCATGTGCGAGGCGCCTTCGACGTGACGAGCGAGGACGTGATCGATGCCACCGACTTTCTTCAGGGCCGAGTACAACGGGTTGATGGCAGCCCCCGGGATGCCGAACGCGGTATCTACACCTTCACGGCGCATGACCAGAACGGCTGCATCGATTGCTCTCATTTTGCTCATGGTTTGTGCCTCATCGATTTTGTAATTGTATACAACTTGCTTTGTGCCAGAGTGTATTCACGGCTGGCCGCTCAGGTCAACGGGTTTTCGTCGGACGAGGTCGCTTTCGTTCAAGCGCCCGTGAAAACGAGCGTTTGCAATCTCGCATACGATCGTTTCAATTTATTGTATACAAAAAAAGATTCAGTTGTGTTCTATTGGTCTATCGGTTTTTCACCTGCCCTCAGGGCTTCTCACAACAAGAAGAGGACCTTTCCATGAACGCTTTGAACCTGAAAGTCGCGGTCAGCCTGGTGAATGCCGCGCTGGCGGCGGGCCGCAAGATCAACGCCGCGCCACTGACCGTGGCGGTGCTGGATGCCGGCGGCCACTTGCTGGCGCTGCAGCGCGAGGATGGCGCCAGCCTGATCCGGCCGGAGGTGGCTACCGGCAAGGCCTGGGGGGCGATTGCCCTGGGCAAGGGGTCGCGCCTGCTGGCGCTGGACGCGCAGCAGCGGCCGGCATTTTTTGCCGCGCTGAACGGGTTGGGCGAGCGACCGGTGGTGCCGGCGCCGGGTGGTGTGCTGGTGCGTGATCAGGACGGCAAGGTGCTGGGTGCGGTAGGGATCAGCGGGGATACGTCGGATATCGACGAGCAGTGCGCGATCAGTGCGATCGAGGAGGTGGGGTTGAAGGCGGATGCGGGTGTAGCAGCCTAATTCTCTGTTGTCTGTTCCGGCCAATTCGCGGGTGAACCCGCTCCCACAGGATCATCACAGGCTTGAAGCTCGTGGTGTCCCTGTGGGAGCGGGTTCACCCGCGAAGAAGCCAGCGCCGGGGGTCAGGCTACCTCGGGCTCGCAGCCCTTGAGCACCATGCGGATGATGGTCTCCGCCGCCGCGTCATAATCGCTGTCGGCCAGCTTGGCCTTGCCGGTCACGGCAGAGATCTGCCAGTCGAAATCGGCATAAGTCTGGGTCGCTGCCCAGATGCTGAACATCAGGTGATGCGCATCCACATGGGCGATTTGCCCGCGGTCGATCCAGCGCTGGATGCACTCGATGTTATGGCGCGCCTGCTCGTTCAGCTGCGCTACCTGGTTCGGCGACAGGTGCGGGGCACCGTGCATGATCTCGCTGGCGAACACCTTGGACGCATGCGGCAGGTCGCGCGAAATGCGGATCTTCGAGCGGATGTACGCACTCAGCACTTCCTTCGGGTCACCGTCGGCATTGAACGGGGTCGACGCCTGCATGATCGGCGCGATGATGCTTTCCAGGACCTCGCGGTAGAGGTTGTCCTTGGATTTGAAGTAGTAATACACGTTCGGCTTGGGCAGGCCGGCCTTGGCCGCGATATCGCTGGTCTTGGTGGCGGCGAAGCCCTTGTCGGCGAATTCCTCGCTGGCCGCGCGCAGGATCAGTTCCTTGTTGCGCTCGCGAATGGTGCTCATGGTCAGGGATCTTCCTCGTGTCTGGCCACCTCTAAGAGGGATCGGGCATGGTAGCACCGGGCTCGACGGGCGCTCAAGGCAGCGGCTTTGGGCTAGAATCCTGGACACTTACTCTTCTGGATGCAGGCAAACATGGCAGGAAGCAGTCTACTGGTACTGATCGACGACATCGCCACTGTGCTCGATGACGTCTCGGTGATGACCAAGGTGGCGGCGAAAAAGACCGCAGGCGTGCTGGGCGATGACCTGGCGCTGAATGCCCAGCAGGTCACCGGGGTACGTGCCGAGCGCGAGATCCCTGTGGTGTGGGCAGTAGCCAAGGGCTCGATGGTGAACAAGGCCATCCTGGTGCCGGCAGCGCTGCTGATCAGTGCGTTCATTCCCTGGGCGGTGACGCCGTTGCTGATGCTGGGCGGTGCCTACCTTTGCTTCGAGGGCTTCGAGAAGCTGGCGCACAAGTTCCTGCACAGCAAGGCCGAAACTGACGCCGAGCACGAAGCGCTCAAGGAGGCGGTGGCCGATGCCAATGTTGACCTGGTGGCGTTCGAGAAAGCCAAGATCAAGGGCGCGGTACGTACCGACTTCATCCTGTCGGCAGAGATCATCGCCATCACCCTGGGCATCGTTGCCGACTCGCCGTTGACCCAGCAGATCGTCGTGCTGTCGGGTATTGCGGTGGTCATGACCATCGGCGTCTACGGGCTGGTGGGCGGTATCGTCAAGCTCGATGACCTGGGGCTGTGGATGACCCGCAAGGCATCACGCCTGGCCAGGGCGGTGGGTAACGGCATTCTGCGTGCCGCGCCATACATGATGAAGAGCCTGTCGGTGATCGGCACGGCAGCCATGTTCCTGGTTGGTGGCGGGATCCTGGTGCATGGCATCGCACCTCTGCATCATGCGATCGAGGCATTCAGCGAAGGGCGTGGCGGGGCGTTGACCGTGGCACTGCTGAACGGCGGTGTGGGAGTTGTGGCCGGTGCTGTGGTGCTGGCCGTGGTGGGCATTGCGGGGAAACTGTGGCGAGCGGTTCGGCCGGCCAGTTGATGCTGCCTGGCCGGGGCTTCGCCCCGGTTCGCGGGTGAACCCGCTCCCACATGTATAGCGTCTGCCATGAATCCGGTGCGGACCCTGTAGGAGCGGGTTTACCCGCGAATGGGCCGCAAGGCGGCCCCTGTACTCAGATCAGAAGTGAACCTTGAGCAGGAAGCTCATGGTGTTCTGGTCCGTGGTGAAGGCATCGGAATCCTTGATGCCGTACTTGTTCTTCCAGTAGTCGTACTCCACACCCACATACAGCTGCTTCTCGCCCAGGTGCAAGGCCTTGCCCAGGTCATACTTGATCTGCGGGTTGAAGTGCAGGTTGGCCTGATAGGTGCCGCGGCGGTTCTCGTCGTTGTCCACCACCCAGTCCATGAAGCCGTCGATCAGTACATCGGACGAACCGACCGGAATGGTGTACGACCACACCGGGGTGATCTGCCACACGTTGTCGCCGGCGCGGCTGCCGTCGGTGGTGCGGTTGTAGAAGTTCAGCTGGAAGTAGTCGAAGCCCGGGATGTCCAGGTCGAAGCCAGGGCCGATCAGGTACGACTCGGTATCACCTTCACCGAACTCGTAGGTCATCGCCAGCAGTACGTCCTTGACCGGGCCAAACCCGATCTTCTGGTCGAAGATCTTGCCGAACGACAGGCGCGGGCTGATTTCGCCGTAGTAGGTGTTCGGGCCGTTGCCCTCATCTTTCTGGCCCTGGTAGAAGATCTTGTCGACAAAGATGAAGTTATCGCCGTACTTCCAGCCATCAGCGTGCTCGAAGGTCACGGTTTGCTGGATCGACGGGTTGACCTTGAAGTTCTTGCCCCACAGGTAGGTCAGGCTGTTGTTCTGCCATTGCAGCAGGTCGCCGCCGAAGGTGGTGCCACAGGCCAGCAGGCCGCCGGCGAGGATCAGGCTGTTGATGGTACGCATTGCGAATGTCGCTCCCTTGATTGATCTGTTGTCAGCGCTCGTTATTGGCGCTTTTTGTCTTTTGAGTCAGCTTTTTTCGATAGGCCACAGCTGTCTGGCAAGGGTTGAGCCAACTTTCCTGGGCTGGCAAAACCTTCCTGCTCGACTTCGTTCTGAACGGATGAAAAGGGTCTTTCAGGCTGGCAACACGTTGGCCAACCGCCCGAATTCATTGACTGAGCGGTCAGTAAACGCAGGCAGAATCCGTTCTGCCCTGATCGAGGGGGCGCGCAGATTACTGGCTTGCGCGCCTTGCCTCAAGTGCTCCGTCCTGGAGCAGAGTGGAACAAACTTGTGCGTTTGGTCAGCTTTCTAGAAGTGCACCTTGATCAGGGCACTGGTGACGCTCTGGTTACTGTCGATATTGCCTTGGCTGTCGATGCCGTACTTGTCCTTCCAGTAGCTGTACTCGATGCCCACGTACAGCTGCTTGGCGCCCAGGTTCAGGGCTTTGCCCAGGTCGTACTTGACCTGTGGGTTGAACTGCAGGTTGGCGTGGTAGGTGCCACGGCGGGTCTGGTCGTTGTCGACCACCCAGTCCATGTAACCGTCGATCAAAATGTCGGATTTGCCCACCGGAATGGTGTACGAGAAGGCCGGGGTGATCTGCCAGACGTTGTCACCGGGGCGGCTGCCTTCGGTGTTGCGCAGGTAGAAGTTGAGGGTGAAGTAGTTGAAGCCGGGAATGTTCAGGTCGAAGCCGGGCCCGATCAGGTAGGCCTCGTTGTCGCCCTCGCCACGCTCGTAGGTCATGGCCAGCAGCACATCCTTGATCGGGCCGAACGCCAGCTTCTGGTCGAAGATCTTGCCGAACGACAGGCGCGGGCTGAATTCACCGTAGTAGGAGGTGACGCCTTTGCCCGGGTCGGGCTTGCCGTTGTAGAAGACCTTGTCGACGAACATGAAGGTATCGCCGTACTTCCATTTGTTGGCGTGCTCGAAGGTCACCGTCTGCTGGATGCGTGGGTTGACCTTGAAATCCTTGCCGTACAGGTAGGTCAGGCTTTCGCCATGCCACTGCAGCCATTCACCAGCGTGGGCGGGGAGGGTGGCCAGCAGGCTGCTGCCCAGCAAGAGGGACGAGGTGATGCGTTTCATGTTGTGGTTCCCGGACTTATTGTTTTTGTTTGGTTTTTTTGGCGCGCAGGCGCCCCGGACGGCCCATTCCGGCGGGCCGACGGTGTAGCGTTTACGGCGAATTCGAGGCGGGGCGGCAGCGCGCCGCCCCCCTTTGCTCAATGTTGGTGACAGGCTTCGTTGTGCACCGCGCGGTCGGCACCACCAAGGATGTTGAACAGCACGTTCAACACCAGGGCACTGACCGTGGCCATGGCGATGCCACTGTGGGTGATGGGCTCCATCCACTGGGGCATCTGGGCGAAGAACTCCGGACGTACCACGGGGATCAACCCGAAGCCGACGCTCACTGCAACCAGCAGCTGGTTGCGACGGTCGCCGATGTCCGCCTCCTGGAGAATCTTGATCCCGGTGGCGGTGACCATGCCGAACATGGCGATGGACGCGCCGCCCAGTACCGCTGGCGGGATCGAGGCAATCAGGAAGGCCGCCTTGGGCAGCAGGCTGAGCAGGATCAGCAGTGCACCGGCCACGATGGTGACATAGCGGCAGCGCACCCCGGTCATCTGCACCAGGCCGATGTTCTGGGCGAACGAGGAGTGAGTGAAGGTGTTGAAGAAGCCGGCAATGAACGACGCACCGGCATCGCACAGCAGGCCGCGACGCAGCATCCCTGGGGTAACTTCACGATCGGTCACCTTGCCCAGGGCCAGGAACATGCCGGTGGACTCGACGAAGATGATCACCACCACCAGGCACATGGACAGGATCGGCGCCAGGCTGAAGGTCGGCATGCCGAAGTGCAGTGGGGTGACCACTTGCAGCCACGGTGCGTCGTTCAGGCCCGACAGGTCGACCATGCCGATGGAGCCGGCCAGGATGTAGCCCAGGCCCATGCCCACCAGCACCGACACGTTGACCCAGAAACCGCGCATGAAACGGTTGATCAGCAGGATTACCGCCAGTACCAGGCCGGCCACCAGCAGGTAGATCGGCGAGCCGAAGGTATCTGCCTGTTGGCCACCACCGGCCCAGTTGACTGCCACCGGGAACAGCGACAGGCCAATCGAGGTGATCACCGTACCGGTAACCAGAGGCGGGAAGAAGCGGACGACCTTGGACATGAACGGCGCGATCAGCATGCCGAAGAACCCGGCGGCAATGGTCGCGCCGAAGATCCCCTGCAGGCCCACGCCGGGCATGCCGGCCATGGCCACCATGCTGCCGACGGCAGCGAAACTGGCACCCATCATCACCGGCATGCGGATGCCCACCGGGCCGATACCGAAGGACTGGATGATGGTGGCGACGCCAGCGACCAGCAGGTCGGCGTTGATCAGGAAAGCGACTTCTTCACGGGACAACCCGGCGGCCTGGCCGATGATCAACGGCACGGCGATCGCGCCGCCGTACATCAGCAGAACGTGTTGCAGGCCAACCAGGATCAGTTGGAACAGGGGCAAGGGCTCGCGCGGCGGCGCAACAGGGATGTACGCCTTGCGTGACTCGGACATGCAGCACCTCGAGTTTTGTTTTTATTCTCGGATCCAAGCGCCGGCCTCAGGCGGCAGGCTCGCTATGAAGAGAGCCTGGGGTTCCCGCCTGACGCTGAACGCTCGATGCTTGCTTGTTGCATATGTCTTGAAACAGAGGCCGGGAGTGCCGGCCTCTTCGCGGGTGAACCCGCTCCCACAGGGGGCGGTGTTATCCCGACAATTGTGTTTCAGTTGACCGGGGCGCCTTTGGCGATCCAGTCACCGACGAGCTTGCGCTCTTCGGTGGTCATCTGGGTAATGTTGCCCAGCGGCATGATCTGGCTGGCGACCGCTTGCGCCTGGATGCGCGCGGCCTGGGCCTGGATCTGCTGCGGGGTGTCGAACATCACGCCGGCAGGGGCGGCGCTGAACAGTGGGCTGGTCGGCTTGGACGAGTGGCACACGGTGCAGCGTTCCTGGATGACATTGTGGATCTTGTCGAAGCTCTCGCCGCCAGCCTGGGCGGTGGCCTGGGCAGGGGCTTCGGCCGGCGCGGCAGGCGCTGCGGCAGCCTTGGCGGCGTCTTCGGCGCGTTGCTCGGCGGCGGTCTTGCCACCTACAGCGGTCGCGGGCAGTGGCTGGTACTCGACCTTCGCCGCAGCTTGCTCCGGGCTGACGGCCATCGGTTTCGGACCGGTGACATAGGCCAGGCAGATCATCGCCAGGGCGCCGACCGGCAGGGTCCAGGCGTACTTGTTGCTGTCGTGGCGGGTGTTGAAGTAGTGGCGGATCAGGACCGCGGCTACTGCGATACCGGCCAGGATCAGCCAGTTGTACTGGCTACCGTAGGTGCTCGGGAAGTGGTTGCTGATCATGATGAACAGCACCGGCAGGGTGAAGTAGTTGTTGTGGCGCGAGCGCAGCAGGCCCTTGGCCGGCAGTACCGGGTCTGGGGTCTGGTTGTTCTCGATCGCCGCAACCAGCTGGCGCTGGGCCGGCATGATGATGCGGAACACGTTGCCGACCATGATGGTGCCGATGATCGCGCCGGTGTGCAGGTACGCACCACGGCCGCTGAACACCAGGCTGAAGCCCCAGCATGCGGCGATGATCAGCACGAACAGTACTGCACCGAGCAGCGCTGGCTTCTTGCCCAGAGGCGAGTCGCACAGGAAGTCGTAGATGAACCAGCCGGCGATCAGCGAGCCGATACCGATGGCCACGCCTTCGGCACCGCTCAAGGTGCTGCCAGGGGCCAGCAGGTACAGGGTCGGGTTCCAGTAGAACACCACGCACAGCAGGGCAATACCGGACATCCAGGTGAAGTAGGCCTCCCATTTGAACCAGTGCAGGTTCTCGGGCATTTTCGGGGGGGCGAGCTTGTATTTCTCCAGGTGGTAGATACCACCGCCGTGAATTGCCCAGAGATCACCCGACAACCCATCGCGCGGGTTGCTTCGGTTCAGGTGGTTCTCCAGCCAGACGAAGTAGAACGATGCACCGATCCAGGCGACACCGGTGATCATGTGAACCCAGCGAATGCTCAGGTTCAGCCATTCGTGAAGGTGTGCTTCCACAGTATGTACCTCTTGCCGGTCACCCGCTCGGGCAATGCCCTTGAATGACCGACCTTTTCTTATTGGTGGGGATTGAGGACCAGCATCTGTTCCTCGGTGAAGTAATGCTCGTCGCAGTTGTTGCCGGAACCACTGCGATCAACCACCAGGAAGTCATCCCGCTTTTCGATCGTCAGCACCGGGTGGTGCCAGACGCCGCGATGGTAATTAACGCCCTGCCTGCCATTACTGCGGAAGGCTCGGACCAAACCTGATACAGGTGCATCGCCAACTGGCGCGACCACGATCAGAAAGGGGTTGCCGAGCAGCGGGATGAAAGCCTGGCTGCCCAGCGGATGGCGTTCCAGCATGCGCACGGTCAGCGGCATGTCCAGCGCGTCGGCGCGGAAGATGCTGATGATCGCCTTGTCTTCAGGCTCGGCGGTTTCGACCGTGGCGAGCTTGTGGAAGCGCATGGTCGAGCCGTTGTTGATCATGAAGTGGTCGCTGCCGTCGGTTTCGATAACGTCTCCGAAGGGGGCGAAGGCTTCTTTGGTCAGGGGCTCGATCATCAGGGTGCGCATGCGGATATCTCTTCTATGTTCGTTGTTCTGGATAAGGCTCAAGCGTTGCGGCGGCTTTACAGCTGCAGCAGGCGGAACAGGGCGATCAGGTTGATCTGCGCCAGGGCTTCCTTGAATTCGGCATCGGCATCGTTGTGGATGCGTTTTTCGAAGGAGGCGAGGATCTGGTGCCGGTTGCTGCCTTTTACCGCCATGATGAACGGGAACTGGAACTTGGCCTTGTAGGCGTCGTTCAGTTCGGTGAAACGGGCGAACTCTTCGGCGGTGCACTGGTGAATACCGGCGCCGGCCTGCTCGTTGGTGCTCGATTCGGTCAGCTCGCCCTGGATGGCGGCCTTGCCGGCCAGGTCCGGGTGAGCGTTGATCAGCGCCAACTGGTCGGCGTGGTTGGCGCTGAGCAGGATGTCGCTCATGCGCTGGTGCAGCGCCTCGATCTCGTCCAGTTCGCCCAGTTGGCCCAGGTCATAGGCTTTTTCGGCTACCCACGGCGAATGCTCGTAGATGTCGGCGAAGGCCTTCACGAAGGCGTCGCGGTCCAGGGCGGATGGCTTGAGGGTCTTGAAGGCGGTCATCAGGCGTTCTCTTTCTTGTACGGGTGGGTGGCGTGCCAGTGGCGGGCGATGTCCACGCGACGGGCGAACCAGACCTGGTCATGGCTTTTTGCGTAATCGACGAAACGCTTCAGTGCGGCCAGGCGCGCCGGGCGGCCGACCAGGCGGCAGTGCAGGCCGATGGACAGCATTTTCGGTGCTTCGGCGCCCTCGGCGTACAGCACATCGAAGGCGTCCTTCAGGTACTGGAAGAACTGCTCGCCGCAGTTGAAGCCCTGTACCTGGGTGAAGCGCATGTCGTTGGTGTCGAGGGTGTAGGGGATCACCAGGTGCGGCTTGCCGGTAGGGTTGTTCGGCTCCCAGTAGGGCAGGTCGTCGTCGTAGGTGTCGCTGTCATACAGGAAGCCGCCTTCCTCCATCACCAGGCGACGGGTGTTCGGGCCGGTGCGGCCGGTGTACCAGCCCAGCGGGCGCTCGCCGGTGATTTCGGTGAGGATGCGGATGGCTTCGAGCATGTGCTCGCGCTCCTGGGCCTCGTCCATGTACTGGTAGTCGATCCAGCGGTAACCGTGGCTGCAGATTTCATGACCGGCCTCGGCCATGGCACGGATCACGTCGGGGTGGCGCTGGGCGGCCATGGCCACGGCGAAGATGGTCAACGGCACGCCGCTGTCCTTGAACAGCTTCAGCAGGCGCCACACGCCGGCACGGCTACCGTACTCGTACAGCGATTCCATGCTCATGTTGCGCACGCCCTGCAGTGGCTGGGCGGCGACCATTTCCGAGAGGAACGCTTCGGACTCCTTGTCACCGTGCAGGATGTTGCGTTCGCCACCTTCCTCGTAGTTGAGGACGAAAGACAGCGCGATGCGAGCGTTGCCCGGCCATTGCGGGTGAGGAGGGTTGTTGCCGTAACCGATCAGGTCGCGAGGGTAGTCAGCGCTCACTGCAGTCTTCCTTCTTGTGCGTTTGTGCGGGGGTGGGCGGACCGCGTCGGGATGTCGCACCACCGGATGGGCTGATTGTATACAACTTCTGAAATCTTTTGTAAGCCTGTTTTTCCGCATTTCTTCCCTTTTGTCGCCTCGTAGCGACCTGGAAAAACAGTGCAAGAAACCTGCCTGATTGGTCAGCTAATGATGTTGGTGTCGTTACCAGGCCTGTCTTTGCGATCGGTGGGTCGCTCAGTGGCAAGATTTGCTGCGGGCGACAGATGGGTTGAAAAAATTGTGTACAATCTTGGCTCGGAATGTCTTAATGACGTCATTCCCGCCTGCCGCAGGCGCTATGCTGGTGCGACGGCTGAGTATTTTTTGCCCACAGATTGAACAAGAGGCGACAAGCAATGGGACGTTTGACCACACACGTACTGGATGCCGCGCATGGCTGCCCGGGCAGCTCGATCAAGGTCGAGCTGTACCGTGTCGAAGGCCAGCAGTTGGAGCTGGTGAACACCGCCCTGACCAACAGCGATGGCCGCGTCGATGCGCCGCTGCTGCAGGGTGACGACTACCGTACCGGCGTCTACCAGCTGCAGTTCAGCGCTGGTGACTACTACCGCGCTCGCGGTGTACAGCTGCCGGCCCAGGCGTTTCTGGATGTTGTCGTGCTGCGCTTTGGCATCGACGAGCAGCAGGAGCACTACCACGTGCCGCTGCTGATCTCGCCGTACAGCTATTCGACCTATCGTGGAAGCTAGTTGGTCGCTAGAAGAATCTTCGTAGGTCCTTTGGCCCGCTCTCACACTGGCGGGCTTTTTTTCGTCTGCGTTTTTTATATCAGTTCAAATCACTCACATTTCTGCCAGTACTCTCTTTTTGGTTCATCTGGGATGATCAGCTACCAAGTTGAGGAGCCGGCCTGATGGACACAAAAAATGCGTATGCGCCCTATGGCTACCATCTGCCTGATCAGGGTGTACTCGGCTTCAACGGTGAACAACTGGACCCAGTCACCGAGCATTACCACTTGGGTAATGGTTATCGAGCATTCAATCCCTCTTTGATGCGGTTCAACAGCCCGGACAGCTTGAGTCCGTTCGATCAAGGTGGCTTGAACGCGTATGCCTACTGCCAGGGGGACCCAGTGAATTACCAGGATCCAAGCGGTCATAGCCTTTGGAAAATGCTGATGGGGGTTGCAAAGCCGCCCAAGCGAGTAGAGGTTCTGGCTGCAGTTGCTAACAAGGGGGTATTTACAAAACTGGTTGGCTGGCACGGGACGAGCCGAAAAAATATTCCTTCATTGGCTAAGGGGCTATCGCCAGTGTATTCAGAGCCTCATAGGCGAGCCCAAGGGCAAGGCTTCTATGTCGCGCCAACCCCTGAACACGCCAAAACATACGCTAATGCCTACGACGATGGTGTTGTCCTGCCGGTACTCGTGCGCAAGGATCTTAATCTGGTCCCCGGTGTAGGTTATAAAAAGGATGTATTTGATGTAGTAGCGATCTTGCCGGCGGCATTTGAGGTTGTAAGCGTGCGGGAAACCGTTCCTTCAGGCGTGACGCCAGCTGAACTCCCTCGAACGGGCATCTTCGCGAAAAAACCAGCACCGGCTAAATAAAAGAGAAGGGCGCCGGAGCGCCCTTTTTGGATGTGGAGGGTTCAGAGGAACACGAACTTGGCAATGAAGATTGCGCACAGCACCCACAGGCTGGCGGAGATTTCCTTGTACTTGCCGGTACCTGCCTTCAATGCCACATAGCTGATGAAGCCCAGGGCAATACCGTCGGCCACCGAGAAAGTCAGCGGCATCATGATCACCGTGACGATCGCCGGAATGCTGTCGGTAGCTTCGTCCCAGTGGATATGCGCCATGCTGCCCATCATCAGCATTGCCACGTAGATCAGTGCGCCCGCGGTGGCATAGGCCGGAATCATTCCGGCCAATGGCGCGAAGAACATGGCGGCAATGAACAGCAGGCCGACCACCACCGCCGTCAGGCCGGTACGGCCACCAGCGGCCACACCGGCAGCACTTTCCACATAACTGGTCACCGGCGGCACACCGACCACGGCACCGAACACACTCGAAGCGCTGTCAGCCTTCAGCGCCTTCGACAAGTTCTCGATACGCCCGTCCGGTGCCACCAGGTTGGCTCGCTGCGCCACGCCCATTAGCGTGCCGGCGGTGTCGAACATGTGCACGAACAGGAAGGCCAGCACCACGCTGATCATGCTGACGTTGAATACGCCAGCCACATCCATGGCCATCCAGGTCGGTGCCAGGCTCGGCGGCATCGACATCACCCCGCCGAATTTCACCAGGCCCAGGCCCCAGCCGGCCAGGGTGACGCCGATGATGCTGATCAGGATCGCGCCGAATACCCGCTTGTAGCTGAGGATGGCAATCAACAGGAAGCACACCGCCGCCAGCAGTGGCCCCGGCTCATGCAGCGAGCCCAGCTTGATCAGGGTGGCCGGGCTGTCGACGATGATGCCGGCGGTCTTCAGGCCGATCAGCCCGAGAAACAATCCGACGCCGGCCCCCATGGCATGGCGCAGGCTGACCGGGATGCTGTTGAGCAACCATTCGCGCACTTTCGACAAGGTCAGGAACATGAACAGCACACCCGAGACAAAGACTGCCCCCAGCGCCGTTTCCCAGTTGTAGCCCATGGTGCCAACCACGGTGTAGGTAAAGAAGGCATTCAACCCCATGCCCGGCGCCAGGCCCACCGGCCAGTTGGCGTACAGGCCCATCAACAGGCAGCCCAGCGCGGCGGCGATGCAGGTGGCGACAAAGGCGGCACCGTGGTCGATGCCTGCGTCGGCCATGATGTTGGGGTTGACGAAGATGATGTAGGCCATGGTGATGAAGGTGGTCACGCCGGCGATCATTTCGGTTCTGACGGTGCTGCCGTGCTGCTTGAGTTTGAAAATCCGCTCCAGCCAGCTCGTTTCGAGCGGTGGAGCAAGATCCAGCGTAGGGGCTTCGGATTTGCGGCTTTCCACAGCGAGTACTCCTCAAGTCTTTCTTGTTGTTCTGGAACCATGGGCCTGCGCAATGCACTTGGCGGCTCCGCGAGGGAAGGCAGACGTCTGACCGGTTTGTTGACTTATGGGTCAAGAAGTTGCTCGGTGGATTATGCTTTTGTGTACAAATAAAGCAAATAATGTTTTATCTTTTGTGTGCGCAATACGTCGTACAACGGCTATATAGGTAAAAGGCCACCTGCAGAAACGGCTCAGCCTGTGTACAATGGCGCCATACTTTCCTTCGTGCCTCGAGAGCCCATGAACGAACAGCTGCAACCTCTGAAGAAACCTGCGCGTACCGGCAAGGCTGGCCGCAGTGGTACCCAGGACGACATCGTCTACGCGCATATTTTCGAGGCAATCCTCGAGCAGCGTCTGGCACCGGGTACCAAGTTGAGCGAGGAAGCGCTGGGCGAGATCTTCGGCGTCAGCCGCACCATCATTCGCCGCGCGTTGTCGCGGCTGGCCCATGAAAGCGTGGTGCTATTGCGGCCGAACCGCGGCGCAGTGGTGGCCAGCCCTACGGTGGAAGAAGCCCGTCAGGTGTTCTTCTCCAGGCGCATGGTCGAACGGGCCATTACCGAACTGGCCGTGCAGCACGCTACCCTCGAGCAGCTCAACGAGCTGCGGCAGATGGTGCGGGAGGAGCGCGACAGCTTCTCGCGTGGTGACCGTGGTGCCGGCATTCGTCTTTCCGGCGAATTCCACCTCAAGCTGGCCGAGGCTGCGGGCAATGCGCCGCTGGTCAGCTTCCAGCGCAGCCTGGTGTCGCAGACCTCGCTGATCATTGCCCAGTACGAAAGCGGCAACCGCTCGCATTGCTCGTATGACGAACACATGCAGCTGATCGATGCCATCGAGGCACGCGATGCCGAGCAGGCGGTGAGCCTGATGATGCACCACATGGACCACATCGACAGCAAGCTGAACCTGGACGAGGAGAGTGCCTCGGACGATCTGCATGCGGTGTTCTCGCACTTGCTGAAAAAGCCCAAGGTATCGGTCAAGGGTTGATCGTTTGCTCAAGTGAGCGTAGTGCGCCGTTGTGGGAGCGGGTTCACCCGCGAACACCGGCGCAGCCGGTGCCATTCACCGTGTCGCCTTCTTCGCGGGTAAACCCGCTCCCACAAGAAGCACGGCCATTTCTGGTCATTGATCAAAGGTCTGCTAAATTCTTGTGAGCAAACCTTCATCAAGCAGTTGGGCTTGCGCATTCGTTGCGTTCAACTTCTTGAGGAATGGACTCATGAGCATGTCCCTCGGTAAACGCATGGGGGCCGAGCTGGTCGGCACCTTCTGGCTGGTGCTTGGCGGCTGCGGCAGTGCGGTACTCGCCGCCAGCTCGCCCATCGGCATCGGTGTACTTGGCGTCGCCTTCGCCTTCGGCCTGACCGTGCTGACCATGGCCTTCGCCATCGGCCATATCTCCGGCTGTCACCTCAACCCCGCCGTGTCGTTCGGGCTGGTGGTGGGCGGGCGCTTTCCGGCCAAAGAGCTGCTGCCCTACGTGATCGCCCAGGTGATCGGCGCCATTCTGGCGGCAGGTGTGATCTACCTCATCGCCAGCGGCAAGTCAGGTTTCGAGCTGTCTGCGGGATTGGCTTCGAACGGCTACGCCGACCACTCGCCTGGCGGCTACACGCTCGGGGCGGGCTTTGTTAGTGAAGTGGTGATGACGGCGATGTTCCTGGTGGTGATCATGGGCGCTACCGACGCCCGGGCGCCAGCGGGTTTTGCGCCGATCGCCATCGGTTTGGCTTTGACCCTGATCCACCTGATCTCTATCCCGGTGACCAATACTTCGGTCAACCCCGCGCGTAGCACGGGGCCGGCCTTGTTCGTCGGTGGCTGGGCCCTGCAACAGCTGTGGCTGTTCTGGGTGGCGCCGCTGATTGGTGCTGCGATCGGCGGCGCACTGTACCGGGGCCTGGCAAAAGAACCTTAGCGCTGGTGCACGCAACGCCCAGCGGCGTAGGTTTCACGCACGGTGCGGTCGTCGCCTAGGGTGGTCAGCACGAACAGGGTTTCCTCGATGCTGTTGGACTGCTGGATGCGGTAGTCCAGCAGTGGCGTGGCCTTGTAGTCCAGCACCACGAAGTCGGCATCGTTACCCGGGCGTAGGCTGCCGATGCGGTCGTCCAGGCGCAGCGCGCGGGCGCCGCCGAGCGTGGCCAGGTACAGTGACTTGTACGGGTGCAGGCGTGCGCCCTGCAGTTGCATCACCTTGTACGCTTCGTTCAGGGTGTTGAGCAGCGAGAAGCTGGTGCCGGCGCCAACGTCAGTGCCCAGGCCCACATTGACCTTGAAGCGCTCGGCCTGGGGCAGGTTGAACAGGCCGCTGCCGAGGAACAGGTTGGAGGTGGGGCAGAAGGCCACCGCCGAGCCGGTTTCGGCCAGGCGCTGGCATTCGTCATCGCACAGGTGCACGCCATGGGCGAATACCGAGCGTTCGCCCAGCAGCTCGAAGTGGTCGTAGACGTCGAGGTAACCCTTCTGCTCGGGGAACAGCGACTTGACCCACTCGATTTCCTTGAGGTTCTCCGACAGGTGCGTGTGCATGTACACGCCCGGGTGCTCCTTGAGCAGTTGGCCCGCCAGCGCCAGCTGTTCAGGCGTACTGGTCGGGGCGAAGCGCGGGGTGACTGCATAATGCAGGCGGCCTTTGCCGTGCCAGCGCTCGATCAGCGCCTTGCTTTCGGCATAGCCGGACTCTGCGGTGTCGGTCAGGTAATCCGGGGCGTTGCGGTCCATCATCACCTTGCCGGCGATCAGGCGCAGGTCCAGGCGTTCGGCTTCTTCGAACAGGGCATTGACCGATTCCGGGTGCACGCTGCCGAACACCAGGGCGGTGGTGGTGCCGTTGCGCAGCAGTTCCTTGAGGAAGATTTTCGCCACTTGGTCGGCGTGTTCCTTGTCGGCGAACTGTTTTTCGCAGGGGAAGGTGTAGGTATTCAGCCAGTCCAGCAACTGTTCGCCGTAGGAGCCGATCATGCCGGTCTGCGGGAAATGGATATGGGTGTCGATGAAGCCTGGGGTGATCAGTGCGTCCTGGTAGTGCTCGACCGGGATATCGGCATCCAGGGTCGGCAACAGTTCGGCGGCGTGGCCTACGGCGCTGATGCGGCCATTGTCGACCACCAGCAGGCCGTCCTCGAAGTATTCATGGGAAGCCTCCAGGCCCACCTCGGCCGGGTCGGCGATGCTGTGCAGGATGGCGGCACGGTAGGCTTTGCGGGTAACGGTCATAACACACTCGTCAAATGGCTTGGCTGCGCCGGGAGGGCGGCAGCAACTGGGCAATGGGGCCGGCATTGGCGGCAGCGTCGTGCTGGCCGAAGCAGGCGTTGTAGGTGGCAATGATTTCACCGGCGATGGACACGGCGATCTCGATGGGCAGCTTGCCCTTGACCTCGGCCAGGCCCATCGGGCAGCGCATGCGCGACATCACGGCCTCGTCATAGCCGCGCTCGCGCAGGCGGTGTTCGAACTTGACCCGTTTGGTCTTCGAGCCGATCAGGCCGAACCAGGTGAAGTCGTTGCGCTTGAGAATGGCGGCGGTCAATTCCAGGTCGAGCTGGTGGTTGTGGGTCATGACGATGCAGTAGCAGCCTGGCGGCAGGTCTGCCACTTCGTCGACCGGCTCCTCGCTGACCACCTTGGTCACCCCGTCGGGGATCAGGGCAGGGAATTCCTGCTCGCGCGAATCGATCCAGCGCACCCGGCAGGGCAGCGCGGCGAGCAAGGGTACCAGAGCCCGGCCGACATGGCCCGCGCCGAACACCGCGATCTGCGCCTGCACCGCGGCCATGGGTTCGAACAGCAGCACAGTGACGCCGCCGCAGCACTGGCCAAGGCTGGCACCGAGGCTGAAGCGCTCCAGATGCGGGGTGGTGCGGTGCTCTTCGAGCATTTGCCGGGCGATGTGCAGGGCCTTGTATTCCAGGTGGCCGCCGCCGATGGTGTCGAACAGGCCGCTGGCGCTGACGACCATTTTCGAGCCGGCATTGCGCGGGGTCGAGCCGCGCTCCTCGATGATGGTAACCAGCACGCAGGCTTCGCCACGGGACTGATGGTCGGCGAGGGCGTTGATCCATTGGTGCATGATGCAACCTCTCTATAGTCGCGTCGCGATCCCTGTGGGAGCGGGTTCACCCGCGAATGCGGCGGTGAAACCACTATCGCATTCGCGGGTAAACCCGCTCCCACAGGGCCCTGCATTGTCAGTGAGACACGGTTTCCAGCTCCGGCTCGGCAGGTTGCGCTGCAGCCACTGCCTTGCGCATCTGCTCGCAACCCCACAACACCCGCTCCGGCGTCGCCGGCGCATCCACCTGTGGCTGCACGCGGTAGTCGGCGATGCTGGCCACGGCGTCCTTGATCGCGCACCAGGCGGCGATGCCGAGCATGAACGGTGGTTCGCCCACAGCCTTGGAATGGAACACCGTGTCCTCCGGGTTCTTGCGGTTTTCCACCAGCTTTACCCGCAAATCCAGCGGCATGTCCGCCACTGCCGGGATCTTGTAGCTGGCCGGGCCGTTGGTCATCAGCTTGCCCTTGGCGTTCCACACCAGTTCTTCGGTGGTCAGCCAGCCCATGCCCTGGATGAAGCCGCCTTCCACCTGGCCGATGTCGATGGCCGGGTTCAACGAATCACCCACATCGTGCAGGATGTCGGCGCGCAGCATCTTGTATTCGCCGGTCAGGGTGTCGACGACCACCTCCACGCAGGCGGCGCCGAAGGCGAAGTAGTAGAACGGCCGGCCACGTGCCTGGCTGCGGTCGTAGTAGATCTTTGGCGTGCGGTAGAAACCGGTGCTGGACAGCGACACTTGGGCAAAATAGGCCTGCTGCACCAGCTGCTCGAAGCTGACGATCTGGTCGCGCACGCGCACATGGCCGTTGCGGAACTCGACGTCTTCCTCGGTCACCTGGTAGTGCCGTGCGGCGAACTCGGTCAGGCGTTTCTTGAGGATCTCCGCAGCGTTCTGCGCTGCCTTGCCGTTCAGGTCGGCACCACTGGAGGCAGCGGTCGGTGAGGTGTTGGGCACCTTGTCAGTATTGGTGGCGGTGATCTGGATACGGCTGAAATCGACCTGGAAGATCTGCGCCACCACCTGTGCCACCTTGGTGTTCAGGCCCTGGCCCATCTCGGTGCCGCCATGGTTCAGGTGGATACTGCCGTCGGTGTAGATATGGATCAGCGCACCGGCCTGGTTGAGGAAGGTGGCGGTGAACGAAATACCGAACTTGACCGGTGTCAGTGCCAGGCCCTTCTTCAGGACCGGGCTGTTGGCGTTGAAGCGGCGTATCGACTCGCGGCGCTCGGCATAGTCACTGCTGGCTTCCAGTTCGGCGGTCATCTCTTCGAGCATGTTGTGCTCGACGGTCTGGTAGTAGTGGGTGACGTTGCGCTCGGTCTTGCCGTAGTAGTTGGCCTTGCGCACCGCCAGCGGGTCGCGGCCCAGGTGGCGAGCGATGTGGTCCATCACCTGCTCGATGGCGACCATCCCCTGCGGGCCGCCAAAGCCGCGATAGGCAGTGTTGGAGGCTGTGTTGGTCTTGCAGCGGTGGCCGTGCACGGTGGCATCGCCCAGGTAGTAGGCATTGTCGGAGTGGAACATGGCGCGGTCGACGATCGAACCGGACAGGTCGGGCGAGTAGCCGCAGTTGCCGGCCAGGTCGAAGTTGATGCCGTGCAGGCGCCCGTCGTCGTCGAAGCCCACGTCGTACTCGACGTAGAACGGGTGGCGTTTGCCGGTCATGGTCATGTCTTCGACCCGTGGCAGGCGCATCTTGGTCGGCTGGCCGGTCAGGCGCGCCACCACTGCGCACAGGCACGCCGGGCTGGCGGCCTGGGTTTCCTTGCCACCAAAACCGCCACCCATGCGGCGCATGTCCAGCACCACCTTGTTCATTGGCACGTCGAGTACTTCGGCGACCAGTTTCTGCACTTCGGTGGGGTTTTGCGTGGAGCAGTAGACGATCATGCCGCCGTCTTCGGTGGGCATCACCGAGGAAATCTGCGTTTCCAGGTAGAAGTGCTCCTGGCCACCGATGTGCAGGGTGCCCTGGATGCGGTGCGGTGCACTGGCCAGGGCAGCGACGGAATCGCCACGCTGGTGGGTGTGGCTGTCGAGCACGAAGTGCTTCTTGCGCAGTGCTTCGACCACATCCAGCACCGGCTCCAGGTCTTCATACTCGACGATGGCGGCCATGGCCGCACGGCGCGCGGTATCGAGGTCACGGGCGGCCACGGCGAGCACCGGCTGGCCGAAGAACTCGACCTTGTCGATGGCCAGCAGCGGGTCGCCGGCTACCACCGGGCCGATGTCCTTTAGGCCAGGGATGTCTTCGTGGGTGATGGCGATGCGCA
This sequence comes from Pseudomonas sp. M2(2023), assembly GCF_030263955.1. Classification (NCBI taxonomy): domain Bacteria; kingdom Pseudomonadati; phylum Pseudomonadota; class Gammaproteobacteria; order Pseudomonadales; family Pseudomonadaceae; genus Pseudomonas; species Pseudomonas sp. M2(2023). The sequence continues at coordinate 3,905,249 of NZ_CP127114.1, read as the reverse complement.
CGCCCTCGAAGGCATAGCACGGCGTGGTGTCGATGCGCAGGATGCGCGCGTGGGCGCGGTCGGCGGTGCGCGCATAGACGTGCAGCTGGTTGGGGAATTCCAGGCGGTCGTCGATGTACACCGCCTCGCCGGACACATGCTTGTCGGCGCTGTCATGCTTGACGCTGCGGCCGACCCCGGTGGTCAGGTCCTGGCTGAACAGTTCGGCCATCTCGGCCTGGCTCTTGGCTACGTGATGGTTAGACATAAGCGGTCACCCGGGTTTCGATGTACGGCGTTTGCTGTTCGATGAAGTACTTGCGCAGCAGGTTCTGGGCGGTCAGCAGGCGGTATTCCTTGCTGGCGCGGAAGTCGCTGAGCGGGGTGAAGTCTTCGGCCAGGGCCTGGCAGGCGCGCTCGATGGCAGCCTGGTTCCACGGCTTGCCGCGCAGCGCCGCTTCGCAGGCACGGGCCCGTTTGGGGACTGCCGCCATGCCGCCGAAGGCGATGCGCACACCGCTGACCACGCCGTCTTCGATGCTCAGGTTGAAGGCGCCGCATACGGCAGAAATGTCATCGTCCAGGCGCTTGGACACTTTATAGGCGCGGAACGCCCAATCGCTGGTGGCGCGCGGCACGATGATCTTCTCGATGAACTCGCTGTCCTGGCGGGCGGTGATGCGGTAGTCGATGAAGTAGTCTTCCAGTGGCATCACCCGCTGGCGATCGCCCTGGCGCAGGACGATCTGCGCATCCAGGGCAATCAGCAGGGGTGGCGAGTCACCGATTGGCGAAGCGTTGCCGATATTGCCGCCCAGGGTGCCCTGGTTGCGGATCTGCAGCGAGGCGAAGCGGTGCAGCAGGGCACCGAAGTCCGGGTATTCCTCGTTCAGCGCACCGTAGCAGTCGGTGAGCGGTGTGGCGGCGCCAATTTCCAGATGGCTGGCGGTTTTCTCGATGCGCTTGAGCTCGGCCACATGGCCGACGTAGATCATCACCGGCAAGGTCTTGTGGAACTGGGTGACTTCCAGTGCCAGGTCGGTACCGCCGGCCAGCAGCCGCGCTTCGGGGTGCGAGCTGTACAGGTCGGCCAGGTCGGCCACGGTCAGTGGTACCAGGCAGCGCTTGTCGCCACTGTTCAGTTCGCCGGTCTGGGTTGGGGCAATGGCCTTGAGGCGGCTGATGGTCTGTGCCTGCTGGGCATCGAACTGGTCGCGGCAGGGCTGGCGGCAGCTCTGCTCGGCGGCGTCGAGGATCGGCCGGTAGCCGGTGCAGCGGCACAGGTTGCCGGCCAGGGCTTCCTGGGCCTGGTGCAGGTCGGGGCCGCTGCTGTTCTTCTGCAGGGCGAACAGCGACATGACGAAGCCGGGTGTACAGAAGCCGCACTGCGAGCCATGGCAATCGGCCATGGCCTGTTGCACGCTGTGCAGCTGGCCCTGGTGCTTGAGACCCTCGACGCTGATCAGTTGCTTGCCGTGCAGCGACGAGACGAAGGTCAGGCACGAGTTGAGGCTACGGTAGCGGATGCTGTCGTTGCCTTGGTCGTCCTGGGTCAGTTCGCCGACCACCACGGTGCAGGCACCGCAGTCACCACTGGCGCAGCCCTCCTTGGTGCCAGGTTTGCCCAGGTGCTCGCGCAGGTACTGCAGCACCGTCATGTTCGGGTCCAGGGCATGCTCACTACGCAGCTCCTGGTTTACGAGAAACTGGATCACGGGGATGGCCTCGCAATGGTTTTATTGTTGTTGGGCGGACTCTAAGCAAGAGCTGTCCAGCTGGTCAATATTTTTCTGACTCAAAGGTCAAGAAATTGCTCATGTCCAAGCCCGGCCGCACACATTGCCCATATTCCAAGCATAGATCGCGCCGGGCGTGTGGTTGCCTTGCAGGTCAAATAAACCGCCAGGCCCCTCTGCGCGATCAGCGGCCAAGTACGCTACAATCCGCTCCTTGTGCCCAGTTCAATGATTTTGAAGGAAAACCATGACGTTCAAGGCCCCGGACAGCCTCTCCGAGCAGATTGCCGATTACCTGGCCGAACGCATCATCCGTGGCGAGCTGGCGCCAGGCGAGCGTATCCAGGAGCAGAAGGTCACCCAGGCACTCAACGTCAGCCGCGGCTCGGTGCGCGAGGCGCTGCTGATCCTCGAACGCCGCCACCTGGTGGCGATCCTGCCGCGCCGGGGTGCCCATGTGACCGAGCTCGACGAGCGCAGTGTGCGCAGCCTGTGTGCACTGATGGGCGAGTTCTACATCCTGCTGGGTAACGCGGTTGCGCAAAAATGGCGCACCGATGCCGACCTGCGCCCGTTCCTGGAGATCCAGCAGCGCCTGCAGCGAGCCCATGACCAGCTGGACATCAAGGCCTTCGTCGCCGACAGCTTCGCAGTCATGCGGGCGGCCTACCCGTTCGCCGACAACCCGTTCCTGCAGGAAACCGTGGAAAACCTGCAGCCGGCGATGAGCCGTGCCTACTACCTGTCGCTGGACCAGCGCCAGGCCAGCATGATCGACTATCTGGACCTGTTCGCCCGCCTGCTCGACGCCGTGATCGCCCGTGACCTGCCGCGCATTCGCGAGGTGCTCACCGCCTATGGCCAGCGCAGCTGCGAACTGGTGCTGGCGGCGTTGGCCCGAGGCTGACCGATGCGCCTGAAGTGCATTCGCCTGGCCGGGTTCAAGTCGTTCGTCGACCCCACCACGGTCAACTTCCCCAGCAACATGGCGGCCGTGGTCGGCCCCAACGGCTGTGGCAAGTCCAACATCATCGATGCCGTGCGCTGGGTGATGGGCGAGAGTTCGGCGAAGAACCTGCGCGGCGAGTCGATGACCGATGTCATCTTCAACGGCTCCAGTGGCCGCAAGCCGGTCAGCCAGGCCAGCATCGAGCTGGTGTTCGACAACAGCGAAACCACCCTGGTCGGCGAATACGCCGCCTACGCCGAGATCTCGATCCGCCGCAAGGTCACCCGCGACGGGCAGAACAGCTATTACCTCAACGGTACCAAGTGCCGCCGGCGCGATATCACCGACATCTTCCTTGGCACCGGCCTGGGGCCGCGCAGCTACTCGATCATCGAGCAAGGCATGATCTCCAAGCTGATCGAGGCCAAGCCCGAGGAGCTGCGCAACTTCATCGAGGAAGCCGCCGGTATTTCCAAGTACAAGGAACGCCGCCGGGAAACCGAGAGCCGCATCCGCCGCACCCAGGAAAACCTTGCGCGCCTGACCGACCTGCGCGAAGAGCTGGAACGCCAGCTGGAGCGCCTGCACCGCCAGGCCCAGGCAGCCGAGAAGTACCGGGAATACAAAGCCCAGGAACGCCAGTTGAAGGCGCGCCTGTCGGCCTTGCGCTGGCGTGATCTGGACGAACGGGTGCGCCAGCGCGAGGCGGTGATCGGCGACCAGGATGTGTCCCATGAGGCGCTGGTGGCCGAGCAGCGCAATGCCGATGCCAGCATCGAGCGCCTGCGCGATGGCCATCACGAATTGTCCGAGCGCTTCAACCAGGTGCAGGGCCGCTTCTACTCGGTGGCCGGTGACATCGCCCGGGTCGAGCAGAGCATCCAGCACGGCCAGCAGCGCCTGCGCCAGTTGCAGGATGACTTCAAGGAAGCCGAGCGCACGCGCCTGGAAACCGAGTCGCACCTCGGGCACGACCGCACCCTGCTGGCTACCTTGGGCGAAGAGCTGGCAATGCTCGAACCCGAGCAGGAAATGACCCTGGCCGCTGCCGAAGAAGCCGCCGCTGCCCTTGAAGAGGCCGAGCTGGGCATGCACGGCTGGCAGGAACAGTGGGACAGCTTCAACAGCCGTTCTGCCGAGCCGCGCCGCCAGGCCGAAGTGCAGCAGGCGCGTCTGCAGCAGCTGGAAGCCAGCCTGGAACGCCAGGCCGAGCGCCAACGCAAGCTGGGCGAGGAGCGCGAGCTGCTGGGCAGCGACCCGCAGGATGCGGCCATGCTCGAACTGGCCGAGCAGCTGGCCAGTAGCGAAATGTTGCTGGAAGAGTTGCAGTTGTCCGAAGAGCAGGTGGTCGAGCGCCTGGAAGGCGCGCGTGAGCAACTGCAGCAGGCCACCCAGGCCCAACAGCAGGCGCAGGGCGACCTGCAACGCCTGGGCGGGCGCCTTGCCTCGCTCGAAGCCTTGCAGCAGGCTGCCCTGGAGCCCGGTGCAGGTGCTGCGGACTGGCTCCAGGGCCAGGGCCTGGAGCAACGGCCGCGGCTGGCTGAAGGGTTGCGGGTTGAGCCGGGCTGGGAGCTTGCGGTAGAAACCGTGCTTGGCGCCGACCTGCAGGCTGTACTGGTGGACGACTTCAGTAATCTGGATTTTGCCGGCCTGGAGCAGGGCGAGTTGCGCTTGCTGCTGGCGAGCGGTACCGGCTCGTCGCTGCCCGGCAGCCTGCTGGAAAAGGTCGAAGGCCGTGTCGACCTGTCGCCCTGGCTGGGCCAGGTCAAACCCGTGGGAGACCTTGCCCAGGCACTGGCGCAGCGCGCCTCGCTCGGCGAAGGCCAGAGCCTGGTCAGCCGCGATGGCTACTGGGTTGGCCGACACTTCCTGCGGGTGCGCCGTGGCGGCGAAGCCGAAGGCGGCCTGCTGGCACGCGGCCAGGAGATCGAGCGCCTCGGCCAGGAGCAATTGGAGCAGGAAGCGGCGCTGGAGCAGTTGGAACAGCAACTGCAGGCCCTGCGCGAGCAGCAGCTGGACCTTGAAGAGCAGCGGGAACAACTGCGCCGTCGCACCCAGGAAGAAAGCCGCCTGCATGGCGAGCTGAAGGCCAACCTGTCGGCTGGCCGCGCACGTGCCGAGCAGGTCGAGCTGCGCCGCCGGCGCCTGCAGGAAGAGCTGGCCGAACTGGAAGAGCAGCGCGCTCTGGAACATGAGCAACTGGGCGAAGCCCGCCTGCTGCTGCAGGAGGCCCTGGAGCTGATGGCCCAGGACACCGAGCAGCGCGAGCAGTTGATGGCCCGCCGCGACACTTTGCGCGAAAGCCTCGATCGCGTGCGCCAGGAGGCCCGCCAGCACAAGGATCACGCCCACCAGCTGGCTGTCCGTCTGGGCTCGCTGCGTGCCCAGCACGACTCCACCCGGCAGGCACTGGAGCGCCTGGAGCAGCAGGCCGCGCGCCTGACCGAGCGCCAGGAGCAACTGAGCCTGAACCTGGAAGAGGGTGAGGCCCCGCAGGAAGAACTGCGCCTGAAGCTGGAAGAGCTGCTGGAGCGGCGCATGAGCGTCGATGAGGAAATGCGCCAGGCCCGCCTGCACATGGACGAAGCCGACCGCGAACTGCGTGACGCCGAAAAGCGTCGTACCCAGGCCGAGCAGCAGGCCCAATTGCTGCGTGGCCAGTTGGAGCAGCTGCGCCTGGAGTGCCAGGGCCTGGATGTGCGGCGCAAGACCTTGCAGGAGCAGTTGCTGGCCGACGGCTACGACCTGCAAGGTGTGCTCGCCACTCTCGAGGCCGAAGCCAGCGAGCAGGGTACCGAACAGGAGCTGGAGCAGCTCGAGGCGCGTATCCAGCGCCTGGGGGCGATCAACCTGGCGGCCATCGAAGAGTACGAGCAGCAGTCCGAGCGCAAGCGCTACCTGGACGCCCAGGACGCCGACCTGGTCGAAGCCCTGGAGACCCTGGAAAACGTCATTCGCAAGATCGACAAGGAAACCCGCAACCGCTTCAAGGATACCTTTGATCAGATAAATGCCGGATTACAGGCACTTTTCCCAAAAGTTTTCGGTGGTGGCAGCGCTTATCTGGAACTGACGGGCGAAGATCTACTCGATACAGGGGTAACGATCATGGCGCGACCACCGGGCAAGAAGAACAGCACCATCCATCTGCTGTCCGGCGGCGAGAAGGCACTGACCGCATTGGCGCTGGTGTTTGCCATCTTCAAGTTGAACCCCGCACCGTTCTGCATGCTCGACGAAGTCGACGCGCCGCTGGACGATGCCAACGTCGGGCGCTACGCCCGTCTGGTCAAGGAAATGAGTGAAAGCGTGCAGTTCATCTACATCACCCATAACAAGATTGCCATGGAGATGGCGGATCAATTGATGGGGGTGACCATGCATGAACCGGGCTGTTCACGTCTGGTTGCCGTCGACGTGGAGGAGGCCATGGCCATGGTCGATGCCTGATGCTCGACGATAAGGGCATATTCCGTAGCGAAATGCCCCCGCCATGTGCGACAGACGGTGTAAAGTTGTCTTTGGTCGTGCTAGCTTAATGTCACTCGTTTTTTGCGTGGGTAAAACGCCTGTCAGAACATAGAGTTGGCGCCACGTGTTAAAGGGCTTTGAACCCTTTGTTTTCAAGCATATTTTTATAGAGGCACGGGATTACATGGAAATCGGTCTGCGCGAGTGGCTGATCGTCATCGGCATCATTGTCATTGCCGGGATTCTTTTCGACGGCTGGCGCCGCATGCGCGGCGGGAAAGGCAAGTTGAAATTCCGTCTGGATCGCAGTTATTCCAACCTGCCGGACGAAGAGGGCAATGCCGAAGTGCTTGGCCCGTCGCGGGTGCTGGATACCCACAAGGAGCCTGAGCTGGATGAAAGCGACCTGCCGTCGCTCAGTGCTTCTGCGCGTGATCGCGAGCGCGAGCCCAAGCCGGCCAAGGCTGCCAAGCGCGGCAAGCGCGCCACCGCTGCCGCGGATGCACAGCAGGGCGACCTGAACCTGAGTGCCGAGCCACGCGAGCCCGACCTGTTTGCCGACAGCGATGATGACTTTGCCGCGGAAAATACCCGCAGCAACGGTGCGGCGCCTGCCAGCAGCAGCGTCAAGGAGCTGCCGCCGGCCGAGGAAGTGCTGGTGATCAGCGTCATCTCCCGCGACGAGGGTGGCTTCAAGGGCCCGGCGCTGCTGCAGAACATTCTGGAAAGCGGCCTGCGTTTCGGCGAAATGGACATCTTCCACCGTCACGAAAGCATGGCCGGTCACGGCGAGGTGCTGTTCTCCATGGCCAACGCCGTCAAGCCCGGCGTGTTCGACCTGGACGACATCGACCACTTCAGCACCCGCGCGGTGAGCTTCTTCCTCGGCCTGCCGGGTCCGCGTCATCCGAAGCAGGCCTTCGACGTGATGGTGGCTGCGGCGCGCAAGCTGGCGCACGAACTGAACGGTGAGCTCAAGGACGACCAGCGCAGCGTGCTGACCGCCCAGACCATCGAGCACTATCGCCAGCGCATCGTCGAGTTCGAGCGCCGTGCGCTGACCCAGAAGCGCTGACAGATCCAGACGAAAGAGCAGCCTCAGGGCGTGCTGGTCGGTTCGGGTGTTGTTATCGACTGTGCCGGCCTCTTCGCGGGTAAACCCGCTCCTACAGGGACACCACAGCCCTTGAGGTTTGTGGTGCCCCTGTAGGAGCGGGTTTACCCGCGAAGAGGCCGGCACAGGCAATAAATACCTCAAACCCCCGGCACCACCCCCAGGCTGCTCTTTTGCTTTGCAAGAGAAGACAAATCCCATGACCGCCGAAACCCGTATCCACGAACTGCGTGCCGAGCTCGACCAGCACAACTACCGCTACTACGTGCTCGATGAGCCAAGCGTGCCCGATGCCGAATACGACCGCCTGTTCAACGAGCTCAAGGCGCTTGAAGCCGAATACCCACACCTGGTAACCCCCGACTCGCCCACCCAGCGTGTCGGTGGCGCAGCCCTGGCCGCGTTCAGCCAGGTCCGCCACGAAGTGCCCATGCTCAGCCTCGGCAACGCTTTCGAAGAAGCCGACCTGCGTGAGTTCGGCCGCCGCGTGGTAGACGGCCTCGACCAGCCCGGTGCGGTCGACTACAGCTGCGAGCCCAAGCTCGACGGCCTGGCCGTGAGCTTGCTGTACCGCGACGGTCTGCTCGTACAGGGCGCCACCCGTGGCGACGGCACCACCGGCGAAGACATCAGTGCCAACGTACGCACCGTGCGCAACATCCCGCTCAGGCTGCAAGGCGAGGGATGGCCTGCGGTGCTGGAGGTGCGCGGCGAGGTGTACATGAGCAAGGCCGGTTTCGACCGGCTCAACGCCGCCCAGGCCGAAGCCGGCGGCAAGACCTTCGCCAACCCGCGCAACGCCGCAGCCGGCAGCCTGCGTCAGCTGGACTCGAAAATCACCGCCAGCCGCCCGTTGGAGTTCTGCTGCTATGGCGTCGGCCAGGTGTCTGCGAGCATTGGCGACAGCCACATCGGCATCCTCGAACAGCTCAAGGCGTGGGGGTTGCCGATCAGCCGCGAACTCAAGCATGCCGCCGGTATCGAAGAATGCCTGGCCTACTACCGCGACATCGGCGAGCGACGCAACAGCCTGCCCTACGAAATCGACGGCGTGGTGTTCAAGGTCAACAGCCTGGCCGCCCAGCGCGAACTGGGCTTCCGTGCCCGTGAGCCCCGCTGGGCGATTGCCCACAAGTTCCCGGCCATGGAAGAGCTGACCGAGGTGCTGGATGTCGAGTTCCAGGTCGGCCGCACCGGTGCGGTAACGCCCGTGGCACGCCTGAAGCCGGTCAAGGTGGCCGGTGTGACCGTGTCCAACGCCACCCTGCACAACATGGACGAAATCGCCCGCCTGGGCCTGCGCATTGGCGACACGGTGATCATCCGCCGCGCCGGTGACGTGATTCCGCAGGTGATGCAGGTGGTGCTGGAGCGCCGCCCGGAAGATGCGCGCCCGGTGCAGGTGCCGAGTGAGTGCCCGGTATGCGGCTCGCAGGTCGAGCGTACCCAGTTGGTCAAGCGTAGCAAGGGCAAGGAAACCACCAGCGAGGGGGCGGTGTACCGCTGCGTCGGTCGCCTGGCCTGTGGCGCCCAGCTCAAGCAGGCGATCATCCACTACGTGTCACGCCGCGCCATGGACATCGATGGCCTGGGCGAGAAGAGCGTCGAGCAACTGGTGGACGAAGGCCTGATCGGTTCGCCGGCCGACCTGTACAAGCTGGAATTCGACCAGATCGTCGGCCTGGAAGGCTTTGCCGAAGTGTCCAGCAAGAAGCTGCTGGATGCCATCGAAGCCAGCAAGCGCCCGGGCCTGGCACGTTTCATCTATGCCCTGGGCATCCCGGACGTAGGCGAGGAGACCGCCAAGGTGCTGGCCCGCTCGCTGGGCAGCCTGGCGCGGGTGCAGCAGGCGCTGCCGCAGGTGCTCACCTACCTGCCGGACATCGGCCTGGAGGTGGCGTACGAGATCCACAACTTCTTCGAGGACGAGCACAACCGCAAGGTCATCAAGCAGTTGCTCGACAGCGGCATGCAACTGCAGGACGAAGGCGAGCTGGCTGCCGAGTTCGCCGCCAGCACCACCCTGGCCGGCATGATCGCCAAGCTCGACATCGCCTCGGTTGGCCCGACCGGTGCCGAGAAGCTGGTGGCCAAGCTAGACAGCCTGGACAAGATCATCGCCGCCGATGGTATCGACCTGCGCCAGGCCCTGGCGGCCAAGCAGGCCGAAGCCGTGCGCGAGTTCTTCAAGGATGAAGCCAACCAGAAGCTGGCCCGGGACATCGAGGCACAGTTGCTGGCGTTCGGCATGCACTGGAGCAGCGAGAAGAAAGTGGCCGAAGGCTTGCCGCTGGCCGGCCAGACCTGGGTGCTGACCGGCACCCTGGAGCGCATGAGCCGTGATATCGCCAAGGAAAAGCTGGAAAGCCTGGGGGCCAAGGTGGCGGGTTCGGTATCCGGCAAGACCCACTGCGTGGTGGCGGGGCCGGGTGCGGGGTCCAAGCTGGCCAAGGCCAGTGAGTTGGGCGTGAAGGTGCTTGATGAAGATGCCTTCGTCACCTTCCTGGGCGAACAGGGCATCGCTGTCTGACGCCCTGCGCAATCCCCTGTGGCTTGCGCGGTCCTTGTGGGAGCGGGCATGCCCGCGAACACGGGCGAAGCCCGTGCCATCCATCGCGGCGCCTGCTTCGCGGCGGTTCGACGCCTCGACACGCCCGCTCCCACAAGTCCTGCGCTGGTCTTGCTGTCAGCGCTAACCCTGTAGGAGCGGGTTCACCCGCGAATTGCCAGCTCCAGGCCACCCCGACCTGGACAAGTCATTGAGAAATGATGACTTTTTCTCCTCCAGAGGTTGTATCTGCCCCCAAGACCGGTACAATGGCGCCACTCGCTGTTCAGCGAGCCTTGTAGTGGTGGCCCCATCGGTCCCCCCGCATTGATTACCCGTTAACCTGGTCAGGCCCGGAAGGGAGCAGCCATAGCGGGAACATCGAGTGCCGGGGTGTGGCTGGTGGGGCCGCCTCCATTCAGGTCCTTGAATTTTCAAGGATTTCTCGCCCTAAAATCTCGAAGTGTGACAGCGTTTAGGTACACCTGAGTGGTGCACCGTAAACGGCATGTTAGCTCGTCTCAACGAAAAACTGATGACTCAGGCCTCAAGCTATAAGAACCTAATCATGGTGGCAGGGTAGCAATAGGTGATCTGAGAACACTTACACTGGAAGCGACGACACCGATGCCTGACAGCAAAGGCATCGGTGTCTCTTGCCTGCTCTGGCAGTCCGCCGGGGTCAACTCATCTCTGGAACGAGGTGACTCATGAACGTCAGGTTTTCAATAGCGTACATATACTCAGAGAATCTCGGATCTCCATCGTTGAACGCCTTTGCCACTTTTTGTGCGTTCTCAAGACTGTCCCACATTGCTAAATCCGCGAAGATTCGTTCGTCGCTCATAGGGCAGTAGGCACGGTATTCAATCAAGCCAGGAAAGGTCTTTAATGTTTCACGAAGTCCTGCGCGGAGCACCGGCACTTGCGCAACACATTCCTGTTTGACCTTGAAAATGGCTAATTCGAGTACATGAGATGAGTGCTGCATAGGGATGACCTTCGATGTATTAGGGAGTCCCAATGATCAGTGGTTCATACTGACAGCGTAGTGTCAGTAGTGGTGATCGCTTTCCACTGGCTTGCCTGGTGCTTCATATACGCTTGGAGATCAAGGGCAGGATTGTCGGGTGATGGTTGTTGAGCAATAGCGATGGAGGCTATGCGATCGACCCGAAAATCGCGGTAAGCTGCCCTGGTACTACACCAGCTTCCAACCGTCCACTTTCCTCCCCAGTAGAAAAGGCCAAGGGGGGAAATGAGGCGTTGCGAAACTGCATCATCCAAGCTGGTATAAGTTATCGTCAGCGCCTGAGCGTTTTCGATGGCATTTCGAAGGGTTGCCAGATGGCCACGCGTCGAGGAAGGAGTGGTTCCAAGTGCCCTGATTTTTGCCGTGCTGGGGTCAACCTGATGATGGACTATGGACGCTGAGATTTTGCTCAACAACATCCTTGCAGCAGCACTTAGATCGTTATCGGCGCAAGCGGAAAGCATTTCCATCCCGAGCATCAGTGCATCCAGTTCGAGCCTGTTCAACGTTAGTGGCGGCATCTCAAAATCGGCATCCAAGGCATACCCCACGCCAGCGGTACCATAGATTGGGATTCCACTGAAGGAAAGGTCGTCGATGTATCGATAGATTGAGCGAACGGAAACGCCAATTCGGCTAGCCAGTCGTTCAGCAGAGATTGGCTGATGGACTCGAATCAGATTTACCAACTGAAATAAACGATCAGCTTTACGCACTTGGTGTGCTCAACTGAGAGTCCTTTGCAAGCTCAATGGCTGCGTCAATGGCGGCCCGAGCTTGGGGGCTATTCTTCCAGCAAGTCGATCCCACTGCTGCCGACGCCTGAGCCAGGATGTCACCAGCATTCGCTCTGCTGAGCACAGCTAGCGAGTCAATGCCCATCTGCTCAAGGCGAGCAATGACGGCCGGCCCTACGCCCTTTAGGGCCAACAAAGCATTATGTTCCTTCAGTGGAAATGGCATCCGTAAACTCCTGTTATCGGCCAATGAAGCAACCGGAGTTTGCCCGACGGCAGATGGCATCTCAATATATGGTTCCATCGCCCTACGCGTAGGCATCAGGAAGGTGGGTTCGGCAAACGCTTACAAACCTGATTGCAGAGGGTTGGCATTGGCCTGACTGCTGCAACTGGCTGATGCGCGTGTCCTGGCGTCCTGCGTTTGCCCAACTCGACAATTTCAACTTGGTGAGAGCTCCCCTCACCTCAGGCACATTGGGAAGCTAGGCGAACGAGATCTTCTGAAAAGAGCCCCCGCTGATAAATGTAGACTTTCCCGCCCGTGTCCCCTTTGAACGTCTCGATCACGTTATCCGCCGCAACAGGGCTGCTCAGAACCACGCGATAGCTTTGGCTCGTATGGGTGACGTTCGGTGATTGCTGATTCTCTTGCAGCTTCTGCATGACGCAGGTGGAAAAAGCTTCAGGAGATTTCGCGGTCACCAGTTCCTTTGTCGGCTGGTTAGGCGCGGATGCGCACCCCGCCAGCAGAGTGATAGTGAAGGAGGCAGCAGCGAGAGGCAGAAAGCGCATCAGACAGTTCCAGGCTTGAGTTCAGCCGCTATTCTCCATTTCATTTAGCTGATAGAAAATAGGTGAATATCGATGTTACCTATCATTGATCTTGATGATTAACAGGCGCCTCGCGGGGCTTCAGAATCAGGGGCGTTGCAGGTGTGGTCTCAGGTGCCAAGGATAGCCCAGCGTCTATTCAATCTGTTTAAGCGATGGTTTAGACCAGTTTCTGATGTTTTTCTTCGATCATACTCTTCTCTAAGCTGCGCTCTCTTTGAAGCAATGCATTTCGGTGTGAGCATGAAAGAGATCCGCAAGGCAGGTGATCGGGGTGCCACCCGTTTGCCGTGGCTGAAATCCCGGCATTCCTTCTCGTTTGGAAGCTGTAGAAACCCGCAAGAGAACGGTTTCTCCGATCTGCGCGTCATAAATCGCAAGGTGAGTCGCATACTCTGGCCCTCGCAGGGCGACGACAGGCCTATGTCCATGTTGTCGCTGGCAAGCTCCGGGTGAACGGAGAAAGTGTTGTGGAAGGCGACGGATTGAAGCTGACGGAAACCCAGGCGGTCACGTTCAGCCACGCTACGGATGCGCAGGTGCTTGTATTCGATCTTCGGGCAAAGGAGTCGGCACCTTCCAGAAAGCAATCTTTCGGGGGCTGCAAGACGCAGGCATGTGCCCGGCGCCGCTAGGTGCCATCTGCCTTCCATTCCTGCCGCGACCGTGCCGATGCGGTCGGGTGATGATTCAATCTGGGCGCTTCAAGACAACTGTTGAACTGCCTTGTTTCTTTCCATGCCCCGCCGCCGACAGCTTCATCAGCCGCTGGAATTTCGGGCATTCCAGATGATCTTCCTCAGGGCACTGCGCCGCATGCCGCAGGCCCTTGCTCATCGCCTGCAAGCGCCTGATTCGTGCGTCCAGTTCGTCGGCCTTGGCGATCAGCATCTGCCGGTCGACCTGCAGGTCCACCAGCATCGCCCCCACTTCATCCAGCGAAAACCCCGCAGCCTGGCCCAGGGCGATCAGCGCCAGCCGGTCTGCAACATCGGCTGCGAACTGCCGCCGCTGGCCAGGCCCGGCGAGTGACTTGAGCAGGCCTTTCTTCTCGTAGTAGCGCAGCGTCGAGGCGGGTACGCCTGTGCGCTTGGCGACGTCGGCAATGTCCATTTCGGGCCCTTGACTTGAAGTTGACTTCAACTTCTATGCTGCGCGGCATGGTGATGACCGTCAATCTTGGAGGGCTTGTTCAATGACCCTTACTGCGATGTTTTCCGCTGCCTTGCCGATTGGTATCGGTGCCACGATGGTGATGGACTTGTGGGGGCTGCTGCTTAGGCGGATGGGTGTTGCCACGCTGAACTTCGCCATGGTCGGGCGTTGGGCGGGGCATTTGCTGCACGGGCGTGTGCGGCACCAGGCGATTGCCAAGGCGGAACCGGTGCGGCATGAGCTGGCGTTGGGGTGGGGGATTCATTACGCCATCGGCGTGCTGTTCGCGATGCTGCTGGTCGTGATCGTGGGGGAGGGCTGGTTGCTGGCACCTACATTGTTGCCCGCGCTGGTTGTTGGTGTGGTGACGGTCGTGGCGCCTTTGTGCTTCATGCAGCCGGCGATGGGCGCGGGGTTCTTTGTGTCGAGGACGCCGACGCCTGTGCGCAACTGCCTGAAGAGCCTGGCCACGCATTTTGTGTTTGGCGTGGGGATGTTCTTGAGTGCGGGTTTGCTGGCGAGCGCGCAATCAGCCTGCTGACATCACCACCAGCGCTTGTATTCACGCCGAGTAGGTTTCTCACAAGCCGAGTCGAGTGCGCCTACATCTACCCTGCTGTGACGAAAATAGAGTGGTGCCTGCTAATCTTGGAGAGCAGGCATGAAAATGAGCAGGCGTGACTTGACCATTGGTCTTCTGGTGACGGTCCTGTGGGGTGGCAACTACAGTGTCATCGAACTTGGCTTGCGAGAGCTCGATCCCTATTTGTTGACGCTGTTACGCTTCACCTTCTGTGCGGTGCCGCTGGTTTTTTTCATCCGGCGTCCGGCCAGCGTTTCAGTAGCTGCCATGGCGGTATATGGCGTGCTGTTCGCCGTAGGTATCTGGTGGGTGGTCAATCTTGCCATGCACCAAGGCTTGAGTCCGGGTATGTCCTCGGTATTCCTGCAGTTCAGTGCGTTCTTCACCATCCTGCTGAGCGCTGTCTTTCTGCGTGAGCGTATCACCGCCGCCCATTCCTGGGGTATGGTCTTCGCGGCATGCGGGTTAGGCCTGATGCTGTTGGCGAGCAGCCAGTCGTCAACGGTGGTCGGCCTGCTTCTGGTGCTGCTTGCTGCGCTCGCCTGGGCTTTGTGCAATCTTTTGATCAAGCTCAAACGCCCTGGTCAAATGACGGCCTTCATCGTCTGGTCGAGCTTGTGCGCGCTGCCGGTCCTTGTGCTCCTCACGCTTGCCTCGCAAGGATGGGCGGCGTTCGAAGTCCTAGGCGGTGGCCTGGCGTGGCCAACCCTGTTTTCCGTGCTTTTCCAGAGCCTGATCACGACCATCCTGGGTTATCGCGTGTGGAACAACCTGATGAAGAAATATCCGGCTACCCACGTTGCGCCCTTGTCGTTGCTGATACCGGTATCCGGCCTTGCCACTTCCTGGCTGTTCTTTGACGAGCAGATGAGTGCCGGGCAATGGCTGGCCATCTGCCTGATCTTGTTCGGCATCATGATATTTTTCTGTGGCCACGGGTTCTCGACGTATGGCGGGCGCATCGCGCGTAGGCCCTGAGTGAAAGCTGATACACACCTGTCGATTGCTTGGACCACCTGCGCAGGGTGCAATTTTGCCCCCGCTCCGCTAGCATTAGCGATCTTCCGCTCGATCAGGCTGCGATGGTTTTTCGATGAGTTATCAGGTTCTTGCACGTAAATGGCGTCCGCGCTCGTTCCGCGAAATGGTCGGCCAGACCCATGTGCTCAAGGCCTTGATCAATGCCTTGGACAACCAGCGCCTGCACCATGCCTATCTGTTCACTGGTACCCGAGGTGTGGGCAAGACGACCATTGCCCGTATCATCGCCAAGTGCCTGAACTGCGAAACCGGCATCACCTCAACGCCCTGCGGTACCTGTTCGGTGTGCCGGGAGATCGACGAAGGCCGTTTCGTCGACCTGATCGAGATCGACGCCGCCAGCCGCACCAAGGTCGAGGACACCCGCGAACTGCTCGATAACGTGCAGTACGCCCCGAGTCGTGGGCGCTTCAAGGTCTACCTGATCGACGAAGTGCACATGCTCTCGACTCACTCGTTCAACGCCTTGCTCAAGACGCTGGAAGAGCCACCGCCCTACGTCAAGTTCATCCTCGCCACCACTGACCCGCAGAAACTGCCGGCCACCATCCTGTCGCGCTGTCTGCAGTTCTCGCTGAAGAACATGAGCCCGGAGCGGGTGGTCGAGCACCTCAGCCATGTTCTGGCCGCCGAGAACGTGCCGTTCGAGCCGGATGCCCTGTGGCTGCTGGGGCGCGCGGCCGATGGCTCGATGCGCGACGCCATGAGCCTGACCGACCAGGCCATCGCCTTTGGCGAAGGCAAGGTACTGGCCGCCGATGTGCGGGCCATGCTCGGCAGCCTTGATCATGGCCAAGTCTACGGGGTGCTGCAGGCGTTGCTCGAAGGCGATGCCCGGGCCTTGCTCGAGGCCGTGCGCAACCTGGCCGAGCAGGGCCCGGACTGGGCTGGCGTGCTGGCCGAGATGCTCAATGTGCTGCACCGCGTGGCCATTGCCCAGGCGCTGCCGGAAGCGGTGGACAACGGCCAGGGCGACCGTGAGCGGGTGCTGGCGCTGGCCTCGGCATTGCCAGCCGAGGACGTGCAGTTCTATTACCAGATGGGCCTGATAGGCCGCCGTGACCTGCCACTTGCGCCGGACCCGCGCGGCGGCTTCGAAATGGTCCTGCTGCGCATGCTCGCGTTCCGCCCCGCTGACACCGACGACGCGCCGAAGCCGGTACTAAAGCCAGTGGGGATCAGCCAGGCCACAGCTGATCCTGCAACACCGGTGGCAGCGCCGGCGGTTGCCGTGGCGCCGCCGGCCGCTGCTGTCGTGGCGCCGGTTGCACCGGTTGCCGAGCAACAAGTGCAGGCGCCCGCACCGGTCGAACCAGCGCCACAGCCGGTTGTCGAGCCTGTGGTGGCAGCTGAGCCTGCCCCGGTCAGTGAACCTGAGCCAGCACCAGAACCCGTGGCAGAGGTGGTTGACCTGCCATGGGAAGAGCCCGCGCCAACGCCCGCACCGGTAGTGGCCGAGCCTGCGCCGGCTCCTGCACCGGCCGCTGTGCCCACGCCGGCACCTGCCGCCCCGGCACACGACGACGAGCCACCCTTCGACCCGTCCGCCTATGCCGCCGTGGGCATGGACCGCGACGATGAACCGCCACTGGACGAAGACTATTACGGCGGCGAAAGCGACCCGGTCGGCTTCAGCTACCTGGACGAACTGGCCGAACACGTCCAGGAAGAAGCACCCAAGCCGGCAGCCGTACCGCTGCCCGCAGCCAAGCCGGCTACCGGCCTGGCCCTGCAATGGCTGGAATTATTCCCACAGTTGCCTGTATCCGGGATGACAGGCAACATCGCGGCAAACTGTACATTGATTGCCGTCGATGGCGACGACTGGCTGCTGCACCTGGACCCTGGCCAGGGTGCGCTGTTCAACGCCACCCAGCAACGGCGCCTTAACGAAGCGCTCAACCAGCACCTGGGGCGCACGCTGAACCTGCGCATCGAGCTGATCCTGCCCGAGCAGGAAACCCCGGCCCAGGCAGCGGCGCGCAAACGCGCCGAGCGCCAGCAGGACGCGGTCACCTCGATCGAGCAGGATCCGTTGATCCAGCAGATGATCAAGTTGTTCGGCGCCAAGGTGCGGCAGGATACTATTGAGCCTGTAGAAGCCCTGGTTAATCAGGGCCAGTAACGGATAACCATGCGGCCGGCCCGGTGCCGGGCCGCATCACATGACCCAATCGAGGTATACCCCCATGATGAAAGGTGGCATGGCCGGCCTGATGAAGCAGGCCCAGCAGATGCAGGAAAAGATGCAGAAGATGCAGGAAGAGCTGGCCAACGCCGAAGTCACCGGCCAGTCCGGTGGTGGCCTGGTGAGCGTGGTGATGACCGGTCGTCACGACGTCAAGCGTGTCAGCATCGACCAGAGCCTGATGTCGACTGATGAAGACGACAAGGAAGTGCTGGAAGACCTGATTGCCGCGGCACTGAACGACGCTGTGCGCAAGGTCGAGCAGAACAGCCAGGACAAGATGGGCAGCATGACCGCCGGCATGCAGCTGCCGCCGGGCTTCAAGATGCCGTTCTAAGGGCATTTGCGTTACCGAAAACCGCCGCTGATACCAGCGGCGGTTTTTTTTACAGAGATTTCAACCCAGGCGCGGTCTGTTTTTTTGTGGGAGCGGCCTTGTGTCGCGAAAGGGCTGCGCAGCAGCCCCGGCAATTCACGCTGCGAAGCTGAAATCGCGCGGCCGCTTCGCGCCCCTTTCGCGACACAAGGCCGCTCCCACAGAAAACAGACCGCGCAGGTCGCATGGCTGATTTGACGCCACTGCCCCTGCTGGGTATAAACCGCCTCTTATTGATTTGTCAGGCCTTTCCCATGAGCTTCAGCCCACTCATCCGCCAACTGATCGATGCCCTGCGTATTCTCCCGGGTGTCGGCCAGAAAACCGCCCAGCGCATGGCCCTGCAACTGCTCGAGCGTGACCGCAGCGGCGGCCTGCGCCTGGCACAGGCCTTGACCCAGGCCATGGAAGGGGTTGGGCATTGCCGTCAGTGCCGTACCCTGACCGAGCAGGAGCTGTGCCCGCAATGCGCCGACACGCGCCGTGACGATACCCAGTTGTGTGTGGTCGAAGGGCCGACCGATGTGTATGCAGTAGAGCAGACCGGCTACCGTGGCCGCTACTTCGTGCTCAAGGGCCACTTGTCGCCGCTGGACGGGCTGGGGCCCGAGGCGATCGGGATTCCGCAGCTGATGGCGCGGATCGAGGAGCAGGGCACCTTCACCGAGGTGATCCTGGCGACCAACCCGACGGTGGAAGGGGAGGCGACGGCCCATTACATTGCCCAGTTGCTGAGCGAGAAGGGCCTGGTGGCGTCGCGGATTGCCCATGGTGTACCGCTGGGCGGCGAGCTTGAGCTGGTGGATGGTGGGACCTTGGCCCATGCCTTTGCGGGGCGTCGGCCGATTTCGCTCTGATTCAGAATTGTTGGGGCCGCTTTGCGGCCCATCGCGACACAAGGCCGCTCCTACAGGCACCGCGCAATATTCAGGTATTCGCGGTCTCTGTAGGAGCGGCCTTGTGTCGCGATGGGCTGCAAAGCAGCCCCAAAACCCAACTCAGTACTCGCTAAGAGAAAACTCGGTCAGGCAGAAAGTCGGTACCCCGGCCGCCTGCAGCCGGCGCGACCCGTCCAGCTCCGGCAGATCGATGATCGCTGCCGCCTCGAACACCTGCGCACCGGTCCGGCGCACCAGGTTGGCCGCTGCCAGCAGCGTACCGCCCGTAGCAATCAAGTCATCGAAGATCAACACCGAATCCCCTTCGCACAGGCTGTCGGCGTGCACTTCCAGGAAGGCTTCGCCGTACTCGGTCTGGTAACCCTCGCTCAGCACATCAGCCGGCAGCTTGCCCTGCTTGCGGAACAGGATCAGCGGCTTGTTCAGTTGGTGTGCGATGATCGAGCCGATCAGGAAGCCCCGGGCATCCATGGCACCGATGTGGCTGAACTCGGCTTCGACATAGCGTTCGATGAACTGGTCGGCCACATAGCGCAGCCCGCGCGGCGACTGGAACAGCGGGGTGATATCGCGGAAGATCACACCCGGTTTGGGGAAGTCCACTACCGGGCGGATCAGGGCTTTGAGGTCGAAGGCGTCGCTGTGCATTGTTGCGGGTATCCTGGGAAACGAATGCCCAAGTATACCCGCTAAACGCCGGCCTCAGGCCTCCATTGCTCCGCCGGCCAGCGCGCACAGCTGGATCGGGTCGAGAATGTGCACTTCCTTGCCTTCGGCGCGGATCAGGCCATTCTGCTGGAAGCGGGTGAACACCCGCGACACGGTTTCCACCGCCAGGCCCAAGTAGTTGCCGATTTCGTTGCGCGACATGCTCAGGCGGAACTGGTTGGCCGAATAGCCGCGGGCGCGGAAGCGTGCCGACAGGTTGACCAGGAAGGTGGCAATACGCTCGTCAGCGGTCTTTTTCGACAGCAGCAGCATCATCTGCTGGTCGTCGCGGATTTCCCGGCTCATTACCCGCATCAGTTGGCGGCGTAGCTGCGGTAGCTGCACCGACAGCTCGTCGAGACGTTCGAACGGGATTTCGCACACCGAGGTAGTTTCCTGGGCCTGGGCCGACACCGGGTAGGCTTCGGTGTCCATGCCCGACAGGCCGACCAGCTCGCTGGGCAGGTGGAAGCCGGTGATCTGCTCTTCGCCGCTGTCGCTGAGGCTGAAGGTTTTCAGCGCGCCGGAACGTACCGCGTAGACCGAGCCGAAATTGTCGCCCTGGCGGAACAGGAACTCGCCTTTTTTCAACGGCCGCCCACGTTTGACGATTTCATCCAGTGCATCCATGTCTTCCAGGTTGAGCGACAGAGGCAGGCACAGGGGGGCCAGGCTGCAGTCCTTGCAATGGGCCTGGTTGTGTGGGCGCAGTTTGACTGGCTCGGACATTTTCATTCGATCCTTGTGGGAAAGCACACATAAGACGTAAGGGTAACTCACGGCATAGGTTGTAGGCCAGCGTGCGCTGTTGTGGTGCGAGCTGGCCCGGCCCCGGCGGGTGTGCGCCGGGGCCTTCGCTGTGCCCATGGTGTGCCTGGCAAGGAACTTTGTCCATGCGGTTGAACGACTCGGTTCAGATCACCCGCGAGAAGCGCTGGCGGTTGTGCATCGCCAGGTAAGCGTCGAACACCATGCATACCGAGCGCGCCAGCAGGCGGCCGGCCGGCAGGATGCGGATGCCTTTGTCGTCCAGGCGGATCAGTCCGTCGCGCTGCAAGGTCAGCAGTTCTGGCCAGAGGTCGTTGAAGTAGCCGCGAAAATCAATGGTGAATGCCTGTTCGATCGGCTCGAAATCGAGCTCGAAATGGCAGATCAGTTGCTGGATCACTGCACGGCGGATACGGTCGTCGTGGTTGCACAGCAGGCCGCGCTGGGTGGCCAGTTGGACGTTGGACAGGCTGTCCTGGTAGGTGTTGAGGTCGCTGCTGTTCTGGCAGTACAGGTCGCCGATCTGGCTGATGGCCGACACGCCCAGGCCGATCAGGTCGCAGTGCCCATGGGTGGTGTAGCCCTGGAAGTTGCGCTGCAGGGTGCCTTCCTCCTGGGCGATGGCCAGCTCGTCGTCGGGCAGGGCGAAGTGGTCCATGCCGATGTAGCGGTAGCCGGCTGCGGTCAGCTGGTCGATGGTGGCGTGCAGCATCTCCAGCTTGGCGGCCGCGCTGGGCAGGTCATTGCTGTCGATGCGCCGTTGCGGCATGAAGCGCTCGGGCAGGTGGGCGTAGTTGAACACCGACAGGCGGTCGGGTTGCAGGCGGATCACTTCTTCGACAGTGCGGGCAAAGCCTTCCGGGGTTTGCTTGGGCAGGCCGTAGATCAGGTCGAGGTTGATCGAGCGGAACTGCAGGGTGCGCGCGGCTTCGATCAGGGTGCGGGTCTGCTCCAGGCTCTGCAGGCGGTTGACCGCGCGCTGCACGGCTGGGTCGAGGTCCTGCACGCCCAGGCTGACGCGGTTGAAGCCCAGTTCGCGGAGCAGGCCCATGGTCGACCAGTCGGCTTCGCGCGGGTCGATCTCGATGCCGTAGTCGCCGGAGTCGTCGTCCAGCAGGTGGAAGTGCTGGCGCAGGGTGGCCATCAGCTGGCGCAGTTCCACATGGCTGAGGAAGGTTGGCGTGCCGCCGCCGAAGTGCAACTGCTCGACACGCTGCTTGGGATCGAGGTGGCAGGCGATCAGCTGGATTTCCTGCTCCAGGCGCTGCAGGTAGGGCGCAGCGCGGGCGCGGTCTTTGGTGATGACCTTGTTGCAGGCGCAGTAGTAGCAGATGTTGGCGCAGAACGGCACGTGCACGTACAGCGACAGCGGGCGCACGGCCCGGCGGCTCTCGCGCAGGGCGTGGAGCAGGTCGAACGAGCCCACTTCGCTGTGCAGTTGCACGGCGGTCGGGTAGGAGGTGTAGCGTGGCCCGGCCAGGTCGTAGCGGCGGATCAGGTCGGTATCCCAACGTAGGTCGTCGAGCATGAGGGTGGTCCCCGGAAAGAGCAGCAGTGCCCCGGAGTCTATGGCTGTCTGCAGGAACCGGTGTTGATTTGTATCAAGGGCATAGGGGCTGCTATCAGCCGTTCGCAGGGCCCTGTGGGAGCGGGCATGCCCGCAAAGGGCCGCACGGCGGCCCCCATCAATGCCCCATCAACCAATGCTGATGCGGCCCGGGCAGGGTCCATACCCCAAACAGCATCACCAGCACCCCGCCAGCCACCCGCACACTGCGCCGTTTCAACAACCGGTTTACTCGCTCAGCCGCCAGTCCCGTGGCCAGTAGCACCGGCCAGGTTCCCACGCCGAACGCCAGCATCAGCGCCGCGCTGTACCCGGCATTGCCCTGGCTGGCCGCCCACAGCAAGGTGCTGTACACCAACCCGCATGGCAACCATCCCCACAAGGCCCCCAGCAGCAACGCCCGGGGCATGCTGGATACCGGTAGCAAGCGCGACGCCACTGGCTGAATATGCCGCCACAGTCCCCGGCCCAGCGCCTCGATGCGGGTCAGCCCGCTCCACCAGCCGGCCAGGTACAGCCCCATGGCGATCAACAGCAGCGCCGCCACCACCCGCAGTGCCAGCGCCGCCGGGCTGCTGGCCACGGCCCAGCCGGCCAGGCCCAGCAGCAGGCCGGCACAGGCATAACTGAGAATGCGGCCAAGGTTGTACGCGAGCAGCAGGCGCATGCGCCGACCACGTTGTTCAGGCGGGATGGCAAGGGTCAGCGCGCCCATCAGGCCGCCGCACATGCCCAGGCAGTGGCCGCCGCCGAGCAAACCGAGGATCAACGCCGAGCCCAGCAGGGGCAGCAGGTCAGGCACGGGGCGGGTTTTCCTTGTCGGTGTCGGCCTTGCTGTCGTCAGGCTTCACCGCCGCCTGATGGCGCGGGTCCTGGTCGTCGAACAGGATGCTGTGGGCAGGGCTTTCCAGGTCGTCGTACTGGCCGCTGTCCACCGCCCAGAAGAAGATGTACACGGCCACGCCGACCAGCAGCAGGGCCGCGGGAATCATGACATAGAGGGCGGGCATGGCGTCTTCCTCCCAGGCAGGGGCGCTTCGGTCGATGGCAAACCCGATGCCGGGGGCTGGCGGGTCAGGCGCAGGGCATTGAGCACCACGATCAGCGAACTGACCGACATGCCGATGGCTGCCCATACCGGGGTGATCCAGCCGAGCGCGGCGAACGGCAACATCAGGCCATTATACAGGGTCGCCCACAGCAGGTTCTCGAGGATGTTGCGGCGGGTGCGGCGGGCCAGCTCGAAGGCCTGTACCAGCGCCTGCAGGCGGTTGGACAGCAGCACGGCGTCGGCGCTGGTCTTGGCCAGGTCGGTGGCGCTGCCCATGGCGATGCTGATGTCCGCGGCGGCCAGTACCGGCACGTCGTTGACCCCGTCACCCAGCATCAGCACCTTGCGCCCGGCCGCCTGCAGCGCCTTCAGCCGGTCCAGTTTGTCGTCCGGGCGCAGGCCGCCGATGGCCTGGTCGATGCCCAGCTGCGCGGCCACTTCGGCGACCATCGGCGAGCTGTCGCCCGACAGCAGCAGCGTGCGCCAGCCACGGGCCTTGCAGGCTGCCAGCAGGGCAGGGGCATCGTCGCGCAGGCGGTCGTCCAGGCCGAACCAGGCCAGTGGGCCCTGGCGGTCGCCCAGTAGCAGCCACTGGCCGCGCGGCTCTGGCACGCCAGGGATTTCCGCTCCGCTCAGGGCGCAGACGAAGGTGGCCTGGCCAATGCGCAGGCGCTGGCCGTCGACCAGCCCTTCCAGGCCCAGGCCCGGCACGGTCTGCACGTCGTCAGCAGGCGTGGCGGTGCGGCCGAAGGCACGGGCGATGGGGTGTTCGGAGCGGTTCTCCAGCGCTGCGGCCAGGGCCAGGCAGCGGTCGGCGGGCAGGCTGCCGAGCGGTCGAATGCTGCGCAAGGTCAGGCGGCCTTCGGTCAGCGTTCCGGTCTTGTCGAAAATCACCGTGTCGATCTGGTTCAGGCCTTCCAGCACATGGCCACGGGTCACCAGCAGGCCGAGCTTGTGCAACGTACCAGTGGCTGCGGTAAGCGCCGTTGGCGTGGCCAGGGACAGCGCGCAGGGGCAGGTCGCTACCAACATGGCCAGCACGATCCAGAACGCCCGCGTCGGGTCCAGGTGCCACCACCACAGGCCGATGGCCGCGGCGGCCAGCAGCGAGAACAGCAGGAACCACTGCGAGGCCCGGTCGGCGATTTCGGCCAGGCGGGGTTTTTCGGTCTGGGCGCGTTCCAGCAGGCGGACGATGGCCGACAACCGCGAGTCGTGGCCGAGGGCTTCGACTTCCACGTTCAGGGTGCTTTCGACGTTCAGGGTACCGCCCGTGACCCGCTCGCCGACCCGCCGTGGTTGCGGCAGGTATTCACCGGTCAGCAACGATTCATCGACGCTGGAGCGGCCTTCGACGATGCGCCCGTCGGCGGGGATTACCGCGCCTGGCAGCACCTGCACCGTGTCACCGCGCTGCAGTTCGCTGAGCAGGATGCGTTCGCTGCGGCCGACGGCGTCCAGGCGCAGGCACGAGGCCGGCAGCAGGTTGACCAGCTGCGCAGTGGCCGCGGCGGTGCGTTCGCGGGCGCGGCGCTCCAGGTAACGGCCAGTGAGCAGGAACAGCGCGAACATGCCCACGGTGTCGAAATACAGCTCGCCGCTGCCGGTGATGGCGGTCCAGATGCCGGCGCCAAAGGCCAGGCCAATGGCCAGCGACACCGAAACGTCCATGGTCAGGTGGCGGGTACGCAGGTCGCGTGCCGCGCCCTTGAAGAACGGTGCGCAGCTGTAGAACACGATGGGGATGGTGAGAAACAGCGCCACCCAGCGCAGGATGGTGTGCAGTTCGGGCGACAGGTCGATGTTGAATTCCGGCCAGGTGGCCATGGTTGCCATCATCGCCTGGAACCACAGCAGCCCAGCCACGCCAAGGCGGCGCAGGGCGCTGCGGTTCTCGCGGGCCAGTTGCTCGGCGGCCTGGTCGGGCTGATAGGGGTGGGCGGCGTAGCCGATCTGGCGCAGCTCGGCGAGCAGGCGCGAGAGCGGCAGTTGCTTGTCATCCCAGTTCAGCAGCAGGCGGTGGTTGGACAGGTTCAGACGCGCCTCGGCGACGCCGGGCAGGTTGCGCAGGTGCTTTTCGATCAGCCAGCCGCAGGCGGCGCAGCTGATGCCTTCGACCAGCAGGGTGGTCTCGGCCAGGTCGCCAGCATGGCGAACGAAGGTTTGCTGTAAGTCGCTGCGGTCATAGAGGGCGAGCTCGTCCTGCAGTTGTTTGGGCAGGGCCTCGGGGTTGGCACTGTTGTCGCTACGATGCTGGTAATAGTGCTCCAGGCCACCGGCGACGATCGACTCGGCCACCGCCTGGCAGCCGGGGCAGCAGAACTGCCGGGACTCACCGAGGACCACGGCGTTGAAGCGGCTGCCGGCAGGGACGGGCATTGCGCAGTGGTAGCAAGGGGTGGGCTGGGTCATCACATCATTGCCTTACACAAATCGGCTGGTTGGGCACAGCACCTGTGGGAGCGGGTTCACCCGCGAATGCGTCAGATCAGGCAATGATGTTTTCAGGTTAGACGCATTCGCGGGTAAACCTGCTCCTACAAGTACAAGGAGCGGCGGAGGTGCGATTATTGGTGCTCGGCACCTTGCAGTGCTTCATCACCCAGCTGCAAGGTCACACCATGCTCGACCTTTTCTTCCTCGAACAAGCGCCAAACCTGGCCACCTTCACTACCCAGCAGCTCAACGAAGCGCCGCCCGTCAACCTTGTCCTCCAGCTGCCCTACATAGCGCCCAGCCTCGACCCGGCTCAACAGCACCTTGCGGTCTTTCTCCGGCTGGGTTGGCGAGATCAGGTTCAGCTCCAGGCTCTGCGGGTCGCTGTTGCCGGTCAGGCGCACGTCCACTTCGCCGGTCAGCTCGTCCAGGTGCACGCCGGCCTTCAGGCCCAGCGTCTGCGCCAGCAGTTCTCGGTCCAGCGAGCGGTTGATGCCCTTGCCAGCCTCGTAGTAGTTGTCGTTCACCAGGTTGTCCGGGTTGTGCACGGCGATGCTGACCATGGTCAGGCTCAGGCACACCGAGGTGGCGAGAATGCCGATGATGATCCAGGGCCAGAGGTGCTTGTACCAGGGGCTGGCGGCGGTGGCAGGCATTGTGGGTTATCTCTCTTAGCGGATCTGTGGGCCGATGAAGCGGCTCTTGGCTTCAACCTGGGCGTCGCTGTCATCGGCGCTCTTGAGGATGAAGGTAATTTCGTTGGTGGTCGATGGCAGTTTCTCGGGCGCGATCGACAGCTGCACCGGCAGGCTGACGATATCACCAGCGTCCACGCGGATCTCGCGCTGGCCTTCAAGCTTCAGGTCCGGCAGGCCGGTGGCGTCCAGCACGTAGACGTGGTCACGCTGGTCCTTGTTCATCACCTTCAGGCTATACACGTTCTCGATCCGGCCCTGGGCGTTCTCGCGGTACAGCACGCGGTCCTTGCTGACGTCGAAACCGACCAGCGAACGGGTGGCGAAGGCGGTGGCTAGGCCGACCATCATCACCAGCAGTACCACGGCATAGCCGATCAGGCGCGGGCGCAGCATGTGGGTCTTCTGCCCGGACAGGTTGTGCTCGGTGGTGTAGCTGATCAGCCCCCTTGGGTAATTCATCTTGTCCATGATGTTGTCACAGGCATCGATGCACGCGGCGCAGCCGATGCACTCGATCTGCAGGCCGTCACGGATATCGATGCCGGTGGGGCAGACCTGCACGCACATGGTGCAGTCGATGCAGTCGCCCAGGCCCGCGGCCTTGTAGTCCAGGTCCTTTTTGCGCGGGCCGCGGGTTTCGCCACGACGCGGGTCGTAGGAAACGATCAGCGTGTCTTTGTCGAACATCACGCTCTGGAAGCGCGCGTAGGGGCACATGTACACACACACCTGCTCGCGCAGCCAGCCGGCGTTGCCGTAGGTGGCGAGGGTGAAGAAGCCGACCCAGAAGTAGGCCCAGCCGTCGGCCTGGCCGGTAAAGAATTCGATGGCCAGTTCACGGATCGGCGAGAAATAGCCGACGAAGGTCATGCCGGTGACGAAACCGATCAGCAGCCACAGGCTGTGCTTGGCGAACTTGCGCAGGAACTTGTTGCCGCTCATGGGGGCTTTGTCGAGCTTCATGCGCTGGTTGCGGTCGCCCTCGGTGACCTTCTCGCACCACATGAAAATCCATGTCCACACGCTTTGCGGGCAGGTGTAGCCGCACCATACCCGGCCGGCGAACACGGTGATGAAGAACAGGCCGAAGGCGGCCACGATGAGAATGCCCGAGAGCAATATGAAGTCTTGCGGCCAGATGGTGGCGCCGAAGATGTAGAACTTGCGTTCGGGCAGGTTCCACCACACGGCCTGGTGGCCGCCCCAGTTCAACCACACCGTGCCGAAGTACAGCAGGAACAGCACAGCCCCGCCGACCATGCGCAGGCGTCGGAACAGGCCGGTGAAAGCGCGGGTGTAGATCTTTTCCCGGGAGGCGTAGAGGTCGACGGAATCCTTCCCTTTGTTGGCAGGCGGGGTGACGTCATGTACCGGAATTTGCTTGCTCATCATCAAGTCCCACGGCAGTGGAGAAGTGCCGCAGCCAGTGCATGCCGGCCGCAGTCTCGCGCAATCTGCTAGCGCTCTGCGGCCCATGATACGCCGCTGATGGCAGTATGGGGCTGCACTGCGACCTTTAGTCGCGTTGGGTTCGTGGTATGAATCGTGTTATGGCAGGTGTCAATTGATCCAGGTCATGGGGCCTGCAACAAATGTGTTTTCAGTACCGGCCTCTTCGCGGGTGAACCCGCTCCCACAGGGATCGCACAGATCCTGACGCGAGCGCAGTACCTGTGGGAGCGGGTTTACCCGCGAAGAGGCCTGGCCTGCTTACTCGGCTTTGGCCGGTGCCTGGTCCTGGTGCGACAGGCTGTACACATAAGCCGCCAGCAAGTGCACCTTGTCATTCCCTTGCAGCTGCTCCTGGGCCGGCATCTGCCCCTGGCGACCGTAGCGGATGGTCTGTTGCAACTGGGCAAAGCTCGAGCCGTAGATGAACGCCTGCGGATGGGTCAGGTTCGGCGCGCCCATGGCTGGCGTGCCCTTGCCCTCGGGCCCGTGGCAGGCCACGCAGTTGGCGGCGAAGATCTTCTGACCGTTTTCGGCATCGGCTTTCACGCCCTCTGGCAGCGTGCGGCCATCGAGCTTGCTGACCACGAACGCAGCCACGTCGGCCACGCCCTGCTCGCCGATCACTTCGGCCCAGGCCGGCATCACGCCGTGGCGGCCGCCCATGATGGTTGCCTTGATGGTGTCCGGCTCGCCGCCCCAGCGCCAGTCGTTGTCGGTAAGATTGGGGAAACCATAGGCACCCTTGGCGTCGGAGCCGTGGCATACCGAGCAGTTGGAGGCGAACAGCCGTGCGCCCATCTTCAGGGCCTGCGGGTCCTTGGCCACCTCGGTGATGGGCATGGCGGCGAACTTGGCGAAGATCGGCCCGAAGCGGGCGTCGGCCTTGGCCATTTCCTTTTCCCACTCGTGCACGCCGGTCCAGCCCGGCTGGCCGTTGGAAAACTCGGTCTGCTTGTCGTTATCCAGGTATGAGTAGCCTGGCAGGACGCCTTTCCAGTTGCCCAGGCCCGGGTACAGCACCAGGTAGCCGAGGGCGAAGATGATGGTACCGACGAACAGCCAGAACCACCATTTCGGCAGTGGGTTGTCGTACTCCTCGATGCCATCGAAGGCATGCCCGACAGTTTCGTCGGTGACCTCTTCGCGCTGGCCCTTGCGGGTCGACAGCAGCAGCCAGGTCAACGAGAAGATGGTGCCCAGGGTCAGGACGGTAACGTACAGACTCCAGAAGGTTGTCATTGTTTCTTGCTCCCAGAAGCTTTTGCGTGCTCTTGCTCGACGTGGCGGCAGGCCTCGGGGTCATCCGCGAAGGGCAGTTGGGTCGCTTCGTCGAAGTCCTTCTTGCGCCGTGGGTTGAACACCCACAGCGCCAGGCCCACGAAGGCCACCATCACCACGACGGTGCCCAGGCCGCGAATCATCCCGATATCCATCAGCGTCACCGTTTGCTCTTGATGATGGTGCCAAGACCCTGCAGGTACGCGACGATGGCGTCCATTTCGGTCTTGCCCTTGACCGCGTCGCGGGCCCCGGCGATGTCGGCGTCGGTGTACGGCACGCCGAGGGTGCGCAGCACTTCCATCTTCTTCGCGGTGTCCTTGCCGTCGAGCTTGTGCTCGACCAGCCACGGGTACGACGGCATCTTCGATTCCGGTACCACGTTGCGCGGGTTGTACAGGTGCGCACGGTGCCAGTCATCGGAGTAGCGGCCACCGACCCGCGCCAGGTCCGGCCCGGTACGCTTGGAGCCCCACAGGAACGGGTGGTCCCACACGCTCTCGCCGGCCACCGAGTAGTGGCCGTAGCGCTCGGTTTCGGCACGGAACGGGCGGATCATCTGCGAGTGGCAGCCCACGCAGCCTTCGCGGATGTAGATATCGCGGCCTTCAAGCTCCAGCGCGGTGCGCGGCTTCATGCCTTCCACGGGTTTGTTGGTGACGTCCTGGAAAAACAGCGGGACGATCTGGGTCAGGCCACCGACGCTCACGGCGATGACCATGAAGAAGGCCAGCAGGCCTATGTTCTTCTCGACGGCTTCATGCTTCATCAGTGCGCTCCCACGACGACGATCTTGGCGGCTTCCTCAGCCTGTGCCGGGTTGGCGGCACGTACGGTACGGAACACGTTGTAGGCCATCAGCAGCATGCCGGTGGCGAAGAACGCACCGCCCAGGGCGCGGACGATATAGCCAGGGTGGCTGGCCTGCAGGGCTTCGACGAAGGAGTAGGTGAGGGTGCCGTCGTCGTTGATGGCGCGCCACATCAGGCCCTGGGTGATGCCGTTTACCCACATCGAGGCGATGTACAGCACGGTACCGATGGTGGCCAGCCAGAAGTGCGCGTTGATCAGGCCGACGCTGTGCATCTGCTCGCGGCCATACAGGCGCGGGATCATGTGGTACACGGCGCCGATCGAGATCATCGCCACCCAGCCGAGGGCGCCGGCGTGCACGTGGCCGATGGTCCAGTCGGTGTAGTGCGACAGCGAGTTCACGGTCTTGATGGCCATCATCGGGCCTTCGAAGGTGGACATGCCGTAGAACGCCAGCGACACCACCAGGAAGCGAAGGATCGGGTCGGTGCGCAGTTTGTGCCAGGCACCGGACAGGGTCATCATGCCGTTGATCATGCCGCCCCAGCTTGGCGCCAGCAGGATGATCGACATGACCATGCCCAGCGACTGTGCCCAGTCTGGCAGGGCGGTGTAGTGCAGGTGGTGCGGGCCAGCCCAGATGTACAGGGTGATCAGTGCCCAGAAGTGCACGATAGACAGGCGATACGAGTAGATCGGGCGTTCGGCCTGCTTGGGTACGAAGTAGTACATCATCCCCAGGAAGCCGGTGGTGAGGAAGAAGCCCACGGCGTTGTGGCCGTACCACCACTGGATCATCGCGTCGGTGGCGCCGGAGTAGGCCGAGTACGACTTGAACAGGCTTACCGGCAGCGAGATGTGGTTGACGATGTGCAGCATCGCGGTAACCACGATGAAGGCGCCGTAGAACCAGTTGCCGACATAGATATGCTTGGTCTTGCGCTTGACGATGGTGCCGAAGAACACCAACCCGTAGGTGACCCAGACGATGGCCAGCAGGATCGCCAGCGGCCACTCGAGCTCGGCGTACTCCTTGGTGGTGGTGTAGCCCATCGGCAGGGTGATCAGCGCCCCGACGATCACCGCCTGCCAACCCCAGAAGGTGAAGGCGGCCATGCTGTCGGAGATCAGCCGGGTCTGGCAGGTGCGCTGCACCACGTAGTAGCTGGTGCCGAACAGCGCACAGCCCCCGAAGGCGAAGATCACCAGGTTGGTGTGCAGCGGGCGCAGGCGGCCGAAGCTGGTCCAGGGCAGGTCCAGGTTCAGTTGCGGCCATACCAGCTGCGAGGCGATGAAGACGCCGAGGCCCATGCCAAGGATCCCCCAGACCACCGTCATGATGGCGAACTGGCGGACGACCTTATAGTTATAAGCAGTCGGACTGATTGCTGTGCTCATTGCTAAGGTTCCACGGTTTTGATGTTCTTGTTGGTCGAAAAATCGGCGCCAGTATTGATAACCACCGGGGTTACCGCAACGCAACTTTGGTACGCCGACCCGTGCCCGAGCCCGTTCACTGATGTCCCGCAGCGATCGGGTCTGGACGATTGTACACAAATAAATATTTGTAATGTGTACCGTTTTTCGCCTTTTTCTGATCGATCGGTCAAGCTTTTTATCGGGACGGCGACAGGCTACGCGCCGCGTCTGCTTCGCTCCTTTCGGAGCGAGGCCCACTGAGGCAACAAGCTTAGTTGTGTTCGGAGGGGGTGCAAGGAGGGGTAGAGCGAGGAGAGGGGCTGCTTTGCAGCCCTTCGCGGGCTTGCCCGCTCCCACAGGTTCACCACAATGCTTGAAATCTGTGGTTAACCTGTGGGAACGGGCGAGCCCGCGAATGGGTGTTACTTGGCAGTCAGGTCTGGCGAAGCTTGATCCTGCGACAGGCTATACACATACGCCGCCAGCAGGTGCACCTTGTCGTTGCCCTGGATCTCCGCCTGCGCCGGCATCTGACCCTGGCGACCATAGCGAATGGTCTGCTGCAGCTGGGCAAAGCTCGATCCGTAGATGAACGCCTGCGGGTGAGTCAGGTTTGGTGCGCCCATGGCCGGGGTGCCTTTGCCTTCAGGTCCGTGGCAGGCCACGCAGTTGCCGGCAAAGATCTCCTTGCCCTTGGCGGCGTCAGCCTTGACCCCTTCCGGCAGGCTGCGGCCATCGAGGTTGGTGAGCACGAACGCGGCCACATCCGCCACGCCCTGCTCGCCGATCACTTCGGCCCAGGCCGGCATCACGCCGTGACGACCGTTCATGATCGACGCCTTGATGGTTTCCGCTTCGCCGCCCCAGCGCCAGTCCTTGTCGGTGAGGTTGGGGAAACCATAGGCACCCTTGGCATCCGAGCCATGGCAAACCGAGCAGTTGGAGGCGAACAGGCGGCTGCCCATCTTCAGTGCCTGCGGGTCCTTGGCCACTTCTTCCACGGGCATGGCGGCGTACTTGGCAAAGATCGGGCCGAATCTTGCGTCAGCCTTCTCCATCTCCTTCTGCCATTCGTTGGCGCCAGTCCAGCCATTTTCATAGCCCGGCAGGATGCCCTTCCAGTTGCCCAGGCCCGGGTAGAGGATCAGGTAGCCGACCGAGAACACCAGGGTGCCGACGAACAGCCAGAACCACCACTTGGGCAGCGGGTTGTCGTATTCCTCGATGCCGTCGAAGCTGTGGCCCATGGTCTGGTCGGTGGTGTTGTTGCTCTGGCCCTTGCGGGTGGCGAGCAGCAGCCAGGTCAGGCCAATCAGGCTACCGATGGTCAGTACGCAGATGTACGTACTCCAGAAGGTGGTCATTGCCCGTTACTCCTTTTTGCAGCAGGTTCCTGTCCGGCAGAGGGCAGGCGGTCGTCGACGAAGGGCAGCAGGCGCGCTTCGGCGAAATCACGGTCGCGGCGGCGGTTGAATACCCACAGGGTGAGGCCGATGAAGGCGATCATCACCACCAGGGTGCCCAGGCCGCGGATCATGCCGATGTCCATTCCCATCGCATTCACCTCTTGTTCTTGATCGCGGTGCCTAGCACCTGCAGGTAGGCGACCAGGGCATCCATTTCGGTCTTGCCCTTGACCGCGTCGCGGGCCCCGGCGATGTCATCGTCGGTGTACGGCACGCCCAGGGTGCGCAGGGTGCGCATCTTGGTGTCGGTATGGCTGTTGTCGACCTGCTGGGCGACCAGCCATGGGTACGACGGCATCTTCGACTCCGGTACCACGTTGCGCGGGTTGTACAGGTGCGCACGGTGCCAGTCGTCCGAGTAGCGGCCACCGACGCGGGCCAGGTCCGGCCCGGTACGCTTGGAGCCCCACAGGAACGGATGGTCCCACACGCTTTCACCAGCCACCGAGTAGTGGCCATAGCGCTCGGTTTCGGCGCGGAACGGGCGGATCATCTGCGAGTGGCAGCCCACGCAGCCTTCGCGGATGTAAATATCGCGGCCTTCCAGCTGCAGCGCGGTGTAGGGCTTCATGCCTTCCACCGGCTTGTTGGTGACGTCCTGGAAGAACAACGGGACGATCTGGGTCAGGCCGCCGATGCTGACGGCGAACACCATCAGCAGGGCCAGCAGGCCGACGTTTTTCTCGATGACTTCATGTTTCATCAGGCAGGTCTCCTCAAGCCAGCTGGGCGTTCGCAGGGGCGACATCGAGCGCCGGCGAACGCACGGTGCGCCAGGTGTTCCAGGCCATCAGGAACATGCCGCTGAGGAAGATCGCACCGCCGACGAAGCGCACGATGAAGCCTGGGTGGCTGGCCACCAGGGTTTCCACGAACGAGTAGGTGAGCGTGCCGTCGCTGTTGACCGCGCGCCACATCAGGCCCTGGGCGATGCCGTTGACCCACATCGAGGCGATGTACAGCACGGTGCCGATGGTGGCCAGCCAGAAGTGCGCGTTGATCAGGCCGATGCTGTACATGCGCTCCTTGCCGAACACTTTCGGGATGGTGTGGTACAGCGCGCCGATCGAGATCATCGCCACCCAGCCGAGGGCGCCGGCGTGCACGTGGCCGATGGTCCAGTCGGTGTAGTGGGACAGGGCGTTGACCGTCTTGATGGCCATCATCGGGCCTTCGAAGGTGGACATGCCGTAGAACGCCAGCGACACCACCAGGAAACGCAGGATCGGGTCGCTGCGCAGTTTGTGCCAGGCGCCGGACAGGGTCATCATGCCGTTGATCATGCCGCCCCAGCTTGGTGCCAGCAGGATCAGCGACATCACCATGCCCAGCGACTGCGCCCAGTCGGGCAGGGCGGTGTAGTGCAGGTGGTGCGGGCCGGCCCAGATGTACAGGGTGATCAGCGCCCAGAAGTGCACGATCGACAGGCGATAGGAATACACCGGGCGTTCGGCCTGCTTGGGCACGTAGTAGTACATCATCCCCAGGAAGCCTGCGGTCAGGAAGAAGCCCACGGCGTTGTGGCCATACCACCACTGCACCATGGCATCGGTGGCACCGGCATAGACCGAGTAGGACTTGGTCAGGCTGACCGGCAGTTCCAGGTTGTTGACGACGTGCAGCATCGCCACGGTGAGGATGAAGCCGCCGAAGAACCAGTTACCGACGTAGATGTGCTTGGTGTTGCGCTTCATCAGCGTGCCGAAGAACACGATGGCGTAGCTCACCCAGACGATGGTGATCAGGATGTCGATCGGCCATTCCAGTTCGGCGTATTCCTTGGAGCTGGTGTAGCCCAGCGGCAGGCTGATGGCCGCCAGCAGAATCACCAGTTGCCAGCCCCAGAAGGTGAACGCGGCCAGGCCCGGTGCGAACAGGGTGGTCTGGCAGGTGCGTTGCACCGAATAATAGGAGGTGGCGAACAGCGCGCAGCCGCCGAAGGCGAAGATCACCGCATTGGTATGCAGGGGGCGCAGGCGGCCGAAGCTGGTCCAGGGGAGGTCGAAGTTGAGGGAGGGCCAGGCGAGCTGGGCGGCGATGAAGACGCCGAGCCCCATCCCGACGATTCCCCACACCACCGTCATGATGGCGAATTGGCGGACCACCTTGTAGTTATAGGCGGTACTGCTGGTTGTGTTCATGTATGGGTTCCCATCCACGGTTATTTGGCAGGCTTTACAGCGAGGCAAGCATGATTAATGGGCAAAGTGCCGGTATTGACGGGGATCAATGGGCGAAGGTCGGAAATGTCCCAGGCTTGCGCTGCGATCCCCCGCACGTTCGGGGCAAGGACGGCTACAAGGGCTGCCTGATCCTGGCCCATGGCGCAGGTGCGCCGATGGACAGCGGGTTCATGGACGAAATGGCGCAAAGGCTTGCGGCGCTTGGGGTAGCGGTAGTGCGCTTCGAGTTCCCGTACATGGCCGAGCGCAGGGTTGCCGGCGGCAAGCGGCCGCCGAACCCGCAGAAGGTGTTGCTGGAATGCTGGCGCGAGGTGTACCGGCAGGTGCGACCTTTGGTCGCGGGCAAATTGGCGGTGGGTGGCAAATCCATGGGCGGGCGCATGGCCAGCCTGCTGGCCGATGAACTGGAAGCGGATGCACTGGTGTGCCTGGGCTATCCGTTCTATGCGGTGGGCAAACCGGAAAAGCCACGGGTCGAGCACCTGGCCGAATTGAAGACGCCGACATTGATCGTGCAGGGCGAGCGGGATGCACTGGGTAACCGCGAGGCGGTGGCAGGGTATGCGTTATCGCCGGCGATCGAGGTGAGCTGGCTGGTGGCGGGGGACCATGACTTGAAGCCGCTGAAGGCCTCGGGGTTCAGTCATGAGCAGCACTTGCAGGCGGCGGCTGAGAAGGTTGCGGCATTCCTGTCGCAATAGTGCTGGATTCTTCGCGGGCTTGCCCGCTCCCACAGGTACTGCACAGGCCTGCAAGCTTGTAGTGGACCTGTGGGAGCGGGTTTACCCGCGAAGAGGCCGGACCAGGCTGACGCTTAGTCGCGGTACTCGCACAGGTAAGCGGTATCCACCTTCACCTGCAGCTGGAACTTGCTGTCAGCCGGCACGTTGAACTTGTCGCCCGCATTGAAGGTTTCCCAGTTGTCGCTACCTGGCAGCTTCACGGTCAGCGCACCCGAAACCACGTGCATGATTTCGCGCTTGGCAGTGCCGAATTCGTATTCGCCCGGGGCCATCACACCGACAGTGGCCGGGCCTTCTTCGCCAGCGAATGCGATCGACTTGACGGTGCCGTTGAAGTACTCGTTGACCTGGAACATGGGCGACTCCTGAAAAGGGGGGATGAAAAACGGCTGGCCAGTATGCCCAAGCCCACCGGCCCCGTCATCTGCTTTCAGGTAGCGTCTGCCGGCAGGCTCAACGGCAGCAGCCGCGCGGTATTGCGCGCATCTTCCAGGGCCCGGTGCTGCTGCCCGCAAAAGTGCATGCCGGCCAGCTGCAGTGCACCGTTCAGCCCAGCGGGGCGCTGCAGGTGGCGGGCCTTGGCGAAGCGTTGCTTGAGGTTGATGTGCGGCAGGGTCCGCAGCAGGCTGTCCAGCCCATGCTGCTGCCACTCCTGGTGCAACTGCTGGCGGTCGTAGTCGCCCCAGCTGACCCAGGCCTGAAGCTGCCCGCGGTGGTGCCCGAGCCAGCGCTCGAAGCTTGCCCATACCTCGCGGAACGACGCGGCACTGTCCACGCTGGCCTGGCTGATGTGGGTCAGCTCACGGCAGAACGGGGTCAGCTGCGGCCGTCGCCGAGGCTTCACGAAGCGCTGGAAGTGGTCGACCTCGCGGCCA
The DNA here is from genome assembly GCF_030263955.1 of Pseudomonas sp. M2(2023). Taxonomy (NCBI): domain Bacteria; kingdom Pseudomonadati; phylum Pseudomonadota; class Gammaproteobacteria; order Pseudomonadales; family Pseudomonadaceae; genus Pseudomonas; species Pseudomonas sp. M2(2023). Next base: position 3,869,149 of record NZ_CP127114.1, on the reverse strand, counting down.
TCGCGGGTAACCAGGCTTGCGCCGATTTCAATGACTTCCATCTCTGTGACCGGCCACCCACCATCGTCGGTGGTGGCTTCCAGGTCGATCACCAACCAGTGGCCCATACCAGGCTCCCTTGCAGATCCTGCTAGAGCGTAGCGAAACTCCGGGCATCCGGCATCCCCTGGCAGTTTGCCCGCAGCTTTGGCGCAAAGTGCCACTAACCGGCAGTTGTGTCCGGCCCGGAAAACGCCTAGCTTAGGCGGACCCCGGCATGAACCGTGATGAGTGTCCGTCTTGACTCCAGCGACCGGCCTGAAGGCCCTGTCTTCCCTGATGCTGCTAGCCGTGTTCTGGCTGGCGGCGCCGGCATGGGCTGCCGATGCCGTCGAGGTAAAGATTGGCGCTGCGCATTTCCCTCCGTACACGGTACGCCCGGAGCAGGGCGCCGACAGCGGTTTGCTGCGGCAGTTGGTCGACGCGCTCAATCGCGCGCAGCAGCGCTACCACTTCGTCGTGGTGCCCACCTCCATCCAGCGGCGTTTTGGTGACCTCCAGCAAGGCCGCACCGACATGGCCATTTTCGAGAACCCGGCATGGGGCTGGCAGCATATTGCCCACCAGAGCGTGGACATGGGCCTGGAAGATGCCGAGGTGTTCGTCGCCCGCAAGGCCAATGGCCGTGACCCGCATTACTTCGACGACCTGCGCGGCAAGCGCCTGGCGCTGTTCAACGGCTACCACTATGCGTTCGCCGGCTTCAACTCCGACCCCGACTACCTGCGCAACGCCTACAACGCGACTCTGACGTATTCCCATGACAGCAACCTGTTAATGGTGCAGGCCGGCCGCGCCGACATCGCCTTGGTCACGCGTTCCTACCTCAGCGATTTCCTGGCGCGCAACCCGGCCAGTCGGGAGCAGTTGATGCCCTCGCAGCGCATTGACCAGGTCTATCATCACTACGCCTTGCTACGCCCGGGGGCACCCATCGGTGAACAATCGTTCGCGGCGCTGCTGCGTGCCCTGCGCGACAGTGGTGAGCTGGCGCGTATCTTCGAGCCATACCGCATCACGGTGGCGGCCCCGCGCGACTAAATTCCCGTGATGCGGCAACGTTCTCAGCAGTGAGCCTTTTCTTCATTGCCGCGAGTCAAGCCCATGCCGTTCGATGCCGCATCACAGCCCCAGTCAGCGCCACGCTGGCGCAGCCTCAGTGCCGAGGAGGGTGACAGCTGGCTGAGCCTCTCCCTCGAAGGCCGCGCGTTGATCCAGTTGCGCCTGGAGATGGGTGCTTCTCTGCATGTCCACCTCGAGCGGCTGTGCCCCGAGCGCCCCTATGTGGCCTTGTGGGCCGCCTGTTATTGGCTGCTGGCCCGCGATGCGGCCTGCCAGCGTCTTGCCTGGCACCTGCCCGAGCCGTTGCCTCAGGCATTGACCAGTGGCCTGCTGCTGGCCGGCGAGCAGCCTGGCCAATACCTGTGCGAGCGGGCGCTGTTCTGGCAGCTGCCACAGCCGTGGCTGGGCGAGTCGACCAGCGTCGCCTACCCACAGCAGATGCAGATCAGCAACGGCAAGCGCCACCCACGCCGCGCGCCCAAGCCTCGTGGCGAGGTGTACCGGCGCTTCGATACGCGCCTGGGCAGTTGGGTATCGCTGCGTACCTTGGAGATCGAGCATGACCTGGAGCGCTTCAACCGCTGGCAGAACAACCCGCGGGTGGAGGCGTTCTGGCAGGAGGGTGGCACCCTTGCGCAGCATCGCGAATACCTGGGCAAGCTCGAGGCCGACCCGCATGCCCTGACGCTGATCGGTTGCTTCGATGACCAGCCGTTTGCCTACTTCGAGGCGTACTGGGCCAAGGAAGACCGCATTGCGCCGTTCTACCCGGCCGATGACTACGACCGTGGCATCCACATGCTGGTGGGGGAGGAGAGCCACCGCGGGCCGCACAAGGTGGCCAGCTGGCTATCGGCGCTGGTGCACTACCTGTTCCTGGATGACCCACGCACCCAGCGGGTGGTGGCCGAGCCGCGTGCCGACAACGGCAAGATGATCGGCTACATGCACGACCAGTGCTTCCATTGCGACAAGGAGTTCGACTTCCCGCACAAGCGTGCGGCGTTGATGATTCTGGGGCGGGAGCGGTTCTTCGATAAGTGTAAATTGGCTTGAGTGCCAGGGGGCCGCTGTGCGGCCCTGTGGGAGCGGGTTTACCCGCGAAGAATGCGACATGGTGCATGGCACCGTCGCGGGTAAACCCGCTCCCACACGCCCTCAGCAACCTTGAAGGTTCAGGCCTGCCGACTGGCCGTCTTGCGGCAATGCACCAGCGCATCGCGGATCATGAAGTTGACCAGCGTCGGCGACACTCCCAGCTCCTTGGCAATGTCCTTCTGCGGCACGCCATGCAGGCGGTACATCTCGAAGGCATAGCGGGTGCGCTGGGGCAGTTCGTTCAGCGCCTCGGCAATGTCATCCAGCGCGGCAAGGTTGATGTGGGTGGCTTCGGGGGAGGCGTTTTGCACGACCACGTTCAGGCCTTCCTCCTCGCTGCCGGAGTATTTCAGCTCCATGGCCTGCTTGCGGTAGTGGTCGATGGCCAGGTTGCGCACGATCTGGAACAGGTAGCTCAGCTGCGCCTTGAACGACGATGTGATCTGCGGGGCCGCGCTGAGCCGGAAAAAGGCGTCCTGCACCACATCTTCGGCGCGCGATCGGCAGCCGGTGATGCGGGCAGCGATCTTGACCAGAATGCTGCGGTTGTCGACGAAGGCCTGCAGTAATGGTGAATCGCACTTACTTGTGGATAGTTGTTCCGCCATGGAAATCACCTTGTCACAGAGGGGAAAGGACGCACCCAAATTTGGGAAGCTTCCTACGACGGGCGACAAGCTATTCAGAATGATAATGATTGTCAAATGCGAAATGTAATTGGTTTCATGTGATTTCAGTTCTAAAGCGCAGAGATGGCTGGGTGCATGTCAGGCGCAACATTTCTCAAGGCAAACACCTGGCAACCCTCACGTGCCCCCAAAGCCTCACCACCGCTAATTTCTCCCCCCGCCCATCCGTCCCCTGTGTACACCTCAGGCCGCCACATGCCGCTGCGCCCACGTTCGCGCAGCAGCCGGCCCGACCCAACCAGACACTGGCAGGAACACCCCATGACGGACGCCTTCGAACTCCCGCTCTCGCTGGTCCAGGCCCTGGCGCAGCGCGCCGTGCAGACCCCGGACAAAGTCGCCTTGCGCTTTCTGGCCGACGCTCCCGGCGAGCAGGCCGTGCTCAGCTACCGGGACCTCGACCAGCGCGCACGCACCATCGCTGCTGCCTTGCAAAGCCGGGCCGGTTTCGGCGACCGCGCAGTGCTGTTGTTCCCCAGCGGGCCAGACTATGTGGCGGCATTCTTCGGCTGCCTGTATGCCGGTGTGATTGCGGTGCCGGCCTACCCGCCGGAGTCCGCGCGCCAGCACCACCAGCAGCGCTTACTGTCGATCATCGACGACGCCGAGCCGCGCCTGCTGCTGACTGTCGCGGCCCTGCACGACAGCCTGCAGGGCCTGGAAGCCCTGACAGCGGCCAACGCCCCCGAACTGCTGGCGGTGGATGGCCTGGACCCGGCACTGGCTGCAAACTGGCGCGAACCCGCGCTCAAGGGTGATGACATCGCCTTCCTGCAATACACCTCCGGCTCCACGGCACTGCCCAAGGGCGTGCAGGTCAGCCATGGCAACCTGGTGGCCAACGAACAACTGATCCGCCAAGGCTTTGGCATCGACCTCAACCCCGACGACGTGATCGTCAGCTGGCTGCCGCTGTACCACGACATGGGCCTGATCGGCGGCCTGCTGCAGCCGATCTTCAGCGGCGTGCCCTGTGTGCTGATGTCGCCGGGCTACTTCCTGGCCCGGCCGCTGCGCTGGTTGCAGGCCATCAGCGAGTACGGCGGCACCATCAGCGGCGGCCCCGACTTCGCCTACCGGTTGTGCAGCGAGCGGGTCAGCGAGGCCTCCCTGGCCGGGCTCGACCTCAGCCGCTGGCGGGTGGCCTATTCTGGCTCCGAGCCGATCCGCCAGGACAGCCTGGCGGCCTTTGCCGACAAGTTCCAGGCCTGCGGCTTCGACCCGCAGAGCTTCTTCGCCAGCTACGGCCTGGCCGAGGCGACCCTGTTCGTCAGCGGCAGCCGCCGTGGCCAGGGCATCGCCGCGCTGGAGCTGGACGCCGAAGCCTTCGCCGCCAACCGTGCGGAGCCAGGCAAGGGCAGTGTGCTGATGAGCTGTGGCTACCCGCAGCCCGGGCATGCCGTGCGCATTGTCGAACCACAACGCCTGCAAGTACTAGGCGACAACCAGGTGGGCGAGATCTGGGCCGCCGGCCCGAGCATCGCCCTGGGCTACTGGCGCAACCCCGAGGCCAGCGCCCGCACCTTCGTCGAGATGGGCGGCCAGACCTGGCTGCGTACCGGCGACCTGGGCTTCATGCGCGAAGGGGAAGTGTTCGTCACCGGTCGCCTGAAGGACATGCTGATCGTGCGCGGGCAGAACCTGTACCCGCAGGACCTGGAAAAGACCCTCGAGCGCGAAGTGGAGGTGCTGCGCAAAGGCCGGGTGGCAGTGTTCGCCGTCGAGCAGCAAGGCGAGGAGGGTATTGGCGTGGCGGTGGAAATCAGCCGCAACGTGCAGAAGGCGATCAAGCCCCAGGAGCTGATCAAGACCCTGCGCCAGGTGGTTGCCGACGCCTGCCGCCAGGCCCCGGCCGTGGTCCTGCTGCTGAACCCGGGGGCGCTACCCAAGACCTCCAGCGGCAAGCTGCAGCGTTCGGCCTGCCGCCTGCGCATGGACGATGGCAGCCTGGACTGCTATGCCCGCTTCCCTGAGGTGGGCGAGCCCGTTGCTTCAGTGGGCGAAGGCGATGAACTGCAGGCACGCATCGCCGGTGTGTGGCGCGACATCCTCAAGGTCGAGGCGGTGGCGGCGGACGACCACTTCCTGCTGCTGGGCGGCAACTCCATCGCCGCCACCCACGCCACCGCACGCCTGGCCGATGAACTGGGCATCGAGCTGGGCCTGCGCACCCTGTTCGAAGCGCCGATACTGGCTGATTACGCCAAGGCCGTGGCCGCGATCATCGCCGAAGGCGGTGACCGGGTCGGTGCCATCGCTACACTGGAACGCACCCAGGCGCTGCCCCAGTCGCTGGCGCAAAACCGCCTGTGGTTGCTGTGGCAGTTGGACCCGCAGTCGGCGGCCTACAACATTCCGGCCGGCCTGCAGTTGCGCGGTGAGCTGGACGAAAACGCCCTGGAAACAGCCTTCCAGGCGCTGGTGGCGCGCCATGAATCGCTGCGCACCCTGTTTGCCGAAGAGAACGGCCAGGCCCTGCAGCGCATCCAGGCGCAGCAGCCGTTCGACCTTCGCCGCCTGGACCTCGAAGGCCAGGCCGCCGAACAGGTCGCCGCCCAACGTGAAACCGAAGCTCGCCAGCCGTTTGACCTGACCCGGGGGCCGTTGCTGCGGGTGACCCTGGCGCGCCTGGACGATGAACACCATCAACTGTGGGTGACCCTGCACCATATCGTCGCCGACGGCTGGTCGCTGAACATCCTGCTCGACGAATTCGCCAAACTGTACGCCGCCCATTGTCAGGGCCTTGAGGCCAACCTGGCACCGCTGACCCTGGGTTATGCCGACTACGGCACCTGGCAGCGACAGTGGCTGGCCGCAGGCGAAGCCGAGCGTCAGCTGCAGTACTGGCAGGCGCGTCTGGGGGATGATCTGCCGGTGCTCGACCTGTGCACCGACCACCCGCGCACCAGCCAGCGCGGCCACCGCGCCGCCCGCTTCAACCTCAAGGTACCGGCCAGGCTCACCGAAGCGCTCAAGGGCCTGGCCCGCGAACAGCAGGCCAGCCTGTTCATGGTACTGCTGGCCGGCTGGCAGGCGCTGTTGCACCGCTACAGTGGCCAGGCCGATATTCGTGTCGGCGTGCCCAACGCCAACCGCCCGCGCCTGGAAACCCAAGGCATGGTCGGCTTCTTCATCAACACCCAGGTGCTGCGTGCGCAGCTCGACGGCCGCCTGCCGTTCGAACAGTTGCTGGCCCAGGTGCGCCAGACCACCCTGGATGCCCAGGCCAACCAGGACCTGCCGTTCGAGCAACTGCTCGAAGCCCTGCCCGAGGCTCGCGAGCAAGGCCTGTTCCAGGTCATGTTCAACCACCAGCAACGTGACCTGTCTGCGCTGCGCCGCCTGCCGGGCCTGCTGGCTGAAGAGCTGCCGTGGCACAGTCGCGAAGCCAAGTTCGACTTGCAGCTGCACAGTGAAGAAGACCATCAGGGCCGCCTGAGCCTGGCCTTCGACTATGCCGCCGAATTGTTCGATGCCAGTACCGTCAAGCGCCTGGCCCAGCACCTGTTGGCCCTGCTCGAGCAGGTGTGTGCCGGGCCGCAGCGGGCGCTGGGCGAGGTGCAACTGCTCGACGAGTCTGGCCGCGCGCAACTGCTGAGCTGGGGCGAGGCACCCGCTGCGGCGCCGCAGCGCCTGCTGGTCGAGCAGCTCAATGAACAGGCACGCCTGACCCCTCAGCGCACCGCCCTGGTGTGGGACGGTGGCAGCCTGGATTACGCCGAGTTGCACCAGCAAGCCAACCGTCTGGCCCACTACCTGCGTGACAAAGGCGTGGGCCCAGACACTTGCGTGGCCATTGCCATCGAGCGTTCGCCGCAGCTGCTGGTGGGCCTGCTGGCCATTCTCAAGGCCGGTGGTGCCTATGTGCCGCTGGACGTCGATTACCCGGCCGAGCGCCTGGCCTACATGCTCGCCGACTGCAACGCTGGCCTGTTGCTGAGCCACAGCAGCCTGCTGGGCAAGCTGCCACAGGTTGATGGCGTCAGCGCCATCGCACTCGACCAGCTGCACCTGGACAGCTGGCCAAGCCATGCCCCCGGGTTGCATCTGCATGGCGACAACCTGGCCTATGTGATCTACACCTCCGGCTCTACCGGCCAGCCCAAGGGCGTGGGCAATACCCACGCGGCACTGGCCGAGCGCCTGCAATGGATGCAGGCCAGCTATGTGCTGGACGACAGCGACGTGCTGATGCAGAAGGCGCCGATCAGCTTCGACGTTTCGGTGTGGGAATGCTTCTGGCCACTGGTGACCGGTTGCAAGCTGGTGCTCGCCGGCCCTGGCGAGCACCGCGACCCGCAGCGCATCGCCGCGTTGGTGCAGGCCCATGGCGTGACCACGCTGCACTTCGTGCCGCCGCTGTTGCAGGTGTTCGTCCAGGAGCCGCAGGCGGGTGCCTGCGGCAGCCTGCGCCGGCTGTTCTCCGGTGGCGAAGCGCTGTCCGCGGCACTGCGTGACCGCGTGCTGCAGGTGCTGCCACAGGTGCAGTTGCACAACCGCTATGGCCCGACCGAAACCGCCATCAACGTCACCCATTGGCACTGCCAGTCCACCGATGGCGAACGCTCGCCGATCGGCCGCCCGCTGGGCAATGTGCTGTGCCGTGTGCTGGATGACGAGCTGGAACTGACCGCCCCCGGTGTGCCCGGCGAGCTGTACCTCGGCGGTGCAGGCTTGGCCCGTGGCTACCTGGGCCGCCCGGGCCTCACCGCCGAGCGCTTCGTGCCCCAGGCTGACGGCAATGGCGAGCGCCTGTACCGCAGTGGCGACCGCGCCCGCTGGCAGGTGCAGACCGAGGCGCTGGAATACCTTGGCCGCCTAGACCAGCAGGTCAAGGTGCGTGGCTTCCGTGTCGAACCCGAGGAAGTCCAGGCCTGCCTGCTGGCGCAGCCGGGGGTCGAACAGGCGCTGGTGCTGATTCACAAGGATGCCGTAGGTGCGCAACTGGTCGGCTACTACAGTGGCAGCGCTCAGCCTGATGCATTGCTGACGGTGCTGGCTGAACAACTACCGGCCTACATGGTGCCGGCACAACTCATCCCGCTGGCGCAGATGCCACTGGGCCCCAGCGGCAAGGTCGACCGCAAGGCATTGCCCGCCCCGGTGTGGCAGCAGCGGCAACACGTCGAGCCGCAAACCGAGTTGCAGCAGCAGGTCGCCGCCATCTGGCGCGAGGTGCTGAACCTGCCGCGCATCGGCTTGCAGGATGACTTCTTCGCCCTCGGCGGCCATTCGCTGCTGGCCACTCAAATTGTCTCGCGCACGCGTCAGGCCTGCGATGTCGAACTGCCGCTCAAGGCCCTGTTCGACGCCAGCGAGCTGGGCGCCTTCTGTGCCGAGATCACGCGTATTCGTGCTGCCGGTGAGCGCAACCTGCAAGGCGCAATCACCCGCGTCGACCGCCGCCAGGCGGTGCCGCTGTCGTACTCGCAGCAGCGCATGTGGTTCCTCTGGCAAATGGAGCCGGGCAGCCCGGCGTACAACGTCGGCGGCATGGCGCGCTTGCGCGGCACCCTGCATGTGGATGCTTTCGAGCGAGCGTTGCAGGCGCTGGTGGTGCGCCACGAAACCCTGCGCACCACCTTCCCCAGCATCGATGGCGTGCCGTATCAGTGCGTGGCCGACGACAGCAGCCTGCACCTCGACTGGCAAGACTTCAGCGCCTTGCCCGCCGATCTCCGCCAACAACGCCTGCAGCAACTGGCCGACGACCATGCGCACCAGCCGTTCGACCTGGAGCGCGGCCCGCTGCTGCGTGCCTGCCTTGTCAAAGCCGAAGAGCGCGAGCATTTCTTCGTGCTGACCCTGCACCATATCGTCACCGAGGGCTGGGCCATGGACATCTTCGCCCGCGAACTGGGCGAGCTGTACGAGGCCTTCGTCGATGACCGCGAATCGCCGCTGGCGCCGCTGCCAGTGCAGTACCTGGACTACAGCGTGTGGCAACGGCAATGGCTGGAAAGCGGCGAGGGCGCCCGCCAGCTGGCCTACTGGCAGGCCCGCCTGGGCGATGAGCACCCAGTGCTGGCGTTGCCTGCCGACCGCCCGCGCCCGGCAGTGCAGAGCCACCGTGGCGAGCTGTACCGCTTCGAGCTCGACCCGGCGCTGGTTGCCCGCGTGCATGCCTTCAACAGCCAGCGCGGCCTGACCCTGTTCATGACCATGACTGCCACCCTGGCCGCCTTGCTGCACCGCTATAGCGGCCAGCGTGACCTGCGCATTGGCGCGCCGGTGGCCAACCGCATCCGCCCGGAAAGCGAAGGGCTGATTGGCGCGTTCCTCAACACCCAGGTGCTGCGTTGCGAGCTGGACGGCCAGATGAGCGCCGCGCAGTTGCTGGAGCAGGTACGCCAGGTTGCTATCGAAGGCCAGTCGCACCAGGACCTGCCGTTCGACCAGCTGGTGGAAGCCCTGCAGCCACCGCGCAGCAGCGCCTACAACCCGCTGTACCAGGTGATGTGCAACGTTCAGCGCTGGGCCTTCCAGCAAAGCCGCCAGCTTGCCGGCATGCAGGTGGATTACCTGGTCAACGACGCCAGCGCCACCAAGTTCGACCTGTACCTGGAGGTGACAGACCTCGACGGCCGCCTGGGTTGCTGTCTGACCTATAGCCGTGACCTGTTCGACGAACCACGCATCGCACGCATGGCCGAGCACTGGCAGCAATTGCTGGTGGGCCTGCTCGACAACCCGCAACAGCGCCTGTGCGAGCTGCCGATGCTGAGCAGCGCCGAGCAGCAGTTGCTGGCTGGCCAGTTGCAGGGCGAGCAGGGTCTCGCTCTCGACCAGACCGTGCATGGCCTGTTCGCCGCCCAGGCTGCGCGTACGCCACACGCTGGCGCGTTGACCTTCGCCGGCCGGCACATGACCTATGCCGAACTCGACCAGCAGACCAACCGCCTGGCCCGCGCCCTGCGCGAGCGTGGCGTCGGCCCGCAGGTGCGTGTGGGCCTGGCGCTGGAGCGTTCGCTGGAAATGGTCGTCGGCCTGCTGGCCATCCTCAAGGCCGGTGGCGCCTATGTGCCGCTCGACCCCGAATACCCGCTCGACCGCCTGCGCTACATGATTGAAGACAGCCGCATCGGCCTGCTGCTCAGCCAGCGCGCGCTGCTGCAAACCCTCGGGCAGTTGCCCGAAGGCGTGGCGCACTGGAGCCTGGAGGACGACAGCGCCAGCCTGTCGGCCTACAGCGATGCGCCGCTGGACAACCTCAACCTGCCGCAGCACCAGGCCTACCTGATCTACACCTCCGGTTCCACCGGCAAGCCCAAGGGCGTGGTAGTCAGCCACGGCGAGTTCGCCATGCATTGCCAGGCGGTGATCGAGGCGTTCGGCATGCGCAGCGATGACTGCGAGCTGCACTTCTATTCGATCAATTTCGACGCCGCCAGCGAACGCCTGTGGGTGCCGCTGCTGTGTGGCGCCCGCGTGGTGCTGCGCGCCCAGGGGCAGTGGGGCGCCGAAGACATCTGCCAGCTGGTGCGCGAGCAGCAGGTGAGCATTCTTGGCTTCACGCCAAGCTACGGCAGCCAGTTGGCGCAGTACCTGGCCGGGCAGGGCGAGCAGTTGCCAGTGCGCCTGGTCATTACCGGTGGTGAGGCGCTGACCGGCGAACACTTGCAGCGCATCCGCCAAGCCTTTGCGCCGCAGCAGTTCTTCAACGCCTACGGGCCGACCGAAACCGTGGTCATGCCGCTGGCCTGCCTGGCACCACAGACACTGCCGGCGGAGCTGGGCAGCGTACCGATCGGCCGCGTCATCGGTAGCCGCACGGCCTACATCCTCGACGAAGACCTTGCCCTGTTGCCGCAAGGCGGTATTGGCGAGCTGTATGTCGGCGGTGCCGGCCTGGCCCAGGGTTACCACGACCGCCCGGGCCTAAGCGCCGAGCGCTTCGTCGCCGACCCGTTCGGCAGCGAAGGCGGGCGCCTGTATCGCACCGGTGACCTGGTGCGCCTGGGCAGCGATGGCCTGGTCGAGTACGTCGGCCGCGCCGACCAGCAGGTGAAGATTCGCGGTTTCCGTATCGAGCTGGGCGAAATCGAAAGCCGCCTGCAGGCGCATGCCGATATCGACGAAGCTGTGGTGCTGGCCCTCGACCTACCGGGCGGCAAGCAACTGGTAGGTTACCTGGTGTGCAGGCAGGCCGCTGCCGACAGCGAGGCCCAGGGCCTGCTGCGCGACGCGGTGAAAGCCGATGCCCGCAAGCACTTGCCGGACTACATGGTGCCGGCGCACCTGGTGCTGCTCGACAGCCTGCCGCTGATGGGCAACGGCAAGCTCGACCGCCGTGCGCTGCCGCTGCCGGACCTGGAACAGGCACGCCAGCAGTACCAGGCGCCTGGCAACGAGGTGGAAGCGCAACTGGCGCAGATCTGGCGCGACGTGCTCAACGTTGCCCGGGTCGGCGTGCAGGACAACTTCTTCGAACTGGGCGGCGACTCGATCCTGTCGATCCAGGTGGTCAGCCGTGCTCGTCAGGCCGGCTTGCAGTTCACCCCGCGCGACCTGTTCCAGCATCAGACCATCCAGACCCTGGCCGCCATTGTTCAGCGCAGCGAAGCCGCCAGCAGCATCGAACAGGGCCTGCGCCAGGGCCAGGCCGGCCTCACGCCGATCCAGCACTGGTTCTTCGACAGTGAAGTGCCACAGCCGCAGCACTGGAACCAGGCTGTTCTGCTGGAGGCACGCAAGCCGCTGGATGAGGGGGTACTGAAGCGAGCCTTGGCCGACCTGGTGCAGCACCACGACAGCCTGTGCCTGCGCTTTGGCCAGGCCCAGGGCCGCTGGCAGGCCGAATATGCTTCGCCTGCCAGCGGGCAGTTACTGTGGACAGCCACGGTCGCCGACTTCGCCGATTGCCAACCGCTGTACACCGACCTGCAACGCAGCCTCAACCTGGAACAGGGCCCACTGTTGCGCGCCTTGCTGGTAAATGACGGCCAGGGCGGCCAGCGCCTGTTGCTGGCTATCCATCACTTGGTGGTCGATGGCGTGTCGTGGCGCGTGCTGCTGGAAGACCTGCAGGCGCTGTACCGTGGCCAGCCGCTGCCGGCCAAGACCCACGCCATGGGCGACTGGGCCGCACGCCTGGCCAGCTATGCTGGCAGCGATTCGCTGCGCGACGAGCTGGGCTGGTGGCAAGGCCAGTTGGGTGGTGTGCGCCGTGAACTGCCATGTGATCACCCGCAGGGCGGCAACCTGCACCGCCACGCCCGTACCCTGGCCATCGGCCTGGATGTGGCGCAGACCCGGCAGTTGCTGCAGCAGGCCCCGGCGGCCTATCACACCCAGGTCAACGACCTGCTGCTGACCGCGCTGGCGCGTGCCCTGTGCCGCTGGAGCGGCGATGAAGAAGTGCTGGTACAGCTTGAGGGCCATGGCCGTGACGGGCTGTTCGAAGACATGGACCTGACCCGCAGCGTCGGCTGGTTCACCAACGCCTACCCGCTGAGCCTGCGCCCGCTGCCAGGCGAGGACGATGCGGCGCGGGCAGGCTCGATCAAGCGCATCAAGGAGCAGCTGCGCCAGGTGCCGCACAAAGGGCTGGGTTACGGCGTGCTGCGCTACCTGGCCGATACGGCAGTGCGTGAGCAGATGGCGGCCCTGCCGCAGGCACGCATCACCTTCAACTACCTGGGCCAGTTCGACCAGCAGTTCGACAGCACAGCCCTGTTCCAGCCGCTGGACGCCCCGGCCGGCCTGGCCCACGACCTCGATGCACCGCTGCCCAACTGGCTGAGTGTCGATGGCCAGGTGTATGGCGGTGCCCTGCAACTGCGCTGGACCTTCAGTGCCGAACGCTACGACGAGCGGACCATCGCCTGCCTGGCCGAGGCCTATCGTCAGGAGCTGCTGGCGCTGGTCGAGCATTGCCTGGCTGATGGCAACGGCAGTTTCACGCCATCGGACTTCCCGCTGGCGCACCTGACCCAGGCGCAGATCGACGCGCTGCCGGTACCGGCCGCGCAGATCGAGGACGTTTACCCGCTGACGCCGATGCAGGAGGGCATGCTGTTGCACACCCTGCTGGAGCCGGGTACTGGCCTTTACTACATGCAGGACCGCTACCGCATCAACAGCGCGCTCGACCCCGAACGCTTCGCCCAGGCGTGGCAGGCGGTGGTGGCACGCCACGAGGCGCTACGCGCATCGTTCAGCTGGAACACCGGCGAGGCGATGCTGCAGATCATCCACAAACCGGGCAACATGCCGGTGGACTATCAGGACTGGCGTGGCCTCGACGACGACGTCCAGGAGCAGTGCCTGCAGGCCCTGCACAAGCAGGAACGCGAGGCTGGTTTCGCCCTGCTCAGCGAGGCGCCGTTCCACCTGCGCCTGGTGCGTGTGGCCGACGAGCGCTACTGGTTCATGATGAGCAACCACCACATCCTCATCGATGCCTGGTGCCGTTCGCTGTTGATGAACGATTTCTTCGAGATCTACCAGGCCCTCGGCGAGGGGCGCCAGGCCCGCTTGCCGGTGCCACCGCGCTACCGCGACTACATCGGCTGGCTGCAACGCCAGGGCCTGGACGACGCGCGAGCCTGGTGGCAGGCCAACCTGGCCGGCTTCGAACGCGCCACCACGATCCCCAGCGACCGCCCGCTGCGCCACGACCATGCCGGTAGCGGCATGATCGTCGGCGACTGTTACACCCGCCTGGCGTTGAGCGACGGCGTGCGCTTGCGCGAACTGGCCCAGGCCCACCAGCTCACCGTCAACACCTTCGCCCAGGCGGCCTGGGCACTGGTGCTGGCGCGCTACAGTGGCGACCGCGACGTGGCCTTTGGCGTGACCGTGGCCGGGCGCCCGGTGAGCATGCCGCAGATGCAGCGTACCGTCGGCCTGTTCATCAACAGCGTCGCCCTGCGCGTGCAATTGCCGGTAGCGGGTGAGCGCTGCAGTGTGCGCCAGTGGTTGCAAGGCCTGCTGGAGCGCAACATGGAACTGCGCGAATATGAATACCTGCCGCTGGTGGCGATCCAGGAATGCAGCGAACTGCCCAAGGGCCAGCCGCTGTTCGACAGCCTGTTCGTGTTCGAGAACGCGCCGGTGGAAACTGCCGTGCTCGACCACGCCCAGCACCTGAATGCCAGCTCCGACTCGGGCCGTACCCACACCAACTTCCCGCTGACAGCGGTGTGCTACCCGGGCGATGACCTTGGCCTGCACCTGTCGTTCGACCAGCGCTATTTCGACTACCCGACCGTCGAGCGCCTGCTGGCCGAGTTCAAGCGCCTGCTGCTGGCGCTGGTGCAAGGCTTTGAAGGGGAGATGAGCGCACTGCCGTTGCTGGGTGCGGAAGAGCAGCGCTTCCTGCTGGAAGACTGCAACCGCACCGCGCGCGCCTATCCGTTGGAACAGAGTTACATCGCGCAGTTCGAGGCGCAGGTGGCCGCGCATCCGCAACGTACCGTGGCCCGCTGCCTGGACGCGTCCTACGACTACGCCGGCTTGAACCTGGCGGCCAACCGTCTGGGCCATGCCTTGATCGCGGCGGGTGTGAGCGTGGACCAGCCGGTGGCACTGCTGGCCGCGCGTGGGCTACCGCTGCTGGGCATGATCGTCGGCAGCTTCAAGGCCGGCGCCGGCTACCTGCCACTGGACCCGGGCCTGCCGGCGGCGCGCCTGCAAAGCATCATCCAGCTCAGCCGTACACCCGTGCTGGTGTGCAGCGCGGCCTGTGCCGGGCAAGGGCGGCAGTTGCTGGACCAGCTTGCGTTGGCAGCACGGCCTCAGCTGCTGGTCTGGGAAGACATCCAGGCCAGCCCGGTGGCCAGCCACAACCCCGGCATTCACAGCGGGCCGGATAACCTCGCCTATGTGATCTACACCTCAGGCTCCACCGGCCTGCCGAAGGGGGTGATGGTCGAGCAGCGCGGCATGCTCAACAACCAGCTGAGCAAGGTGCCTTACCTGGCGCTCGGCGAGCACGACGTGATCGCCCAGACGGCCTCGCAGAGCTTCGACATTTCGGTGTGGCAGTTCCTTGCCGCACCGCTGTTCGGCGCCAGGGTGGAGATCGTGCCGAACGCCATCGCCCATGACCCGCAGGGCCTGTTGGCGCATGTGCAGGCCACCGGCATCAGCGTGCTGGAGAGCGTGCCGTCGCTGATCCAGGGCATGCTGGCCAACGGCCATCAGGCCCTCGAAGGCCTGCGCTGGATGCTGCCGACCGGCGAAGCCATGCCACCGGAGCTGGCGGCGCAGTGGTTGCAGCGCTACCCGCAGATCGGCCTGGTCAACGCCTACGGCCCGGCGGAGTGCTCCGATGACGTGGCGTTCTTCCGCGTCGATGCAGCCTCGACCCGTGGCAGCTACCTGCCGATCGGCACGCCGACCGACAATAACCGCCTGTATCTGTACGGCGAGGACCAGACGCTGGTACCACTGGGTGCGACAGGTGAGTTGTGCGTGGCCGGCACCGGCGTGGGCCGTGGCTATGTCGGCGACCCGGTGCGCACGGCGCTGGCGTTCATTCCCCATCCTCATGGTGCGCCGGGCGAACGCCTGTATCGCACTGGCGACCTGGCGCGGCAGCGCCCGGACGGGGTGCTGGAGTATGTCGGGCGCATCGACCATCAGGTGAAGATTCGCGGCTACCGCATCGAACTGGGCGAAATCGAAGCCCGCCTGCACGAACAGCCGGAGATCCGCGACGCTGCCGTTGGCGTGCAGGAGGGCGTCAATGGCAAGCACCTGGTGGGTTACCTGGTGGCGCATCAGGGCGTTGCAGCCGACGCTGCGTTGCTGGAACAGCTCAAGCTGCGCCTGCGTGCCGAGTTGCCGGAGTACATGGTGCCACTGCACTGGGGCTGGTTCGACAGCCTGCCGCACAACGCCAACGGCAAGCTCGACCGCAAGGCCTTGCCGGCCATCGACATCGGTGGCCAGCACAGCCAGGCCTACCAGGCGCCGCGCAATGAGCTGGAAGAGGTACTGGCCGGTATCTGGGCGGATGTGCTCAAGGCCGACCGGGTCGGGGTGCACGACAACTTCTTCGAGCTGGGCGGGCATTCGCTGCTGGCCACGCAGATCGCCTCGCGGGTGCAGAAGCAGCTGCAACTGAACGTGCCGCTGCGGGCGATGTTCGAGTGCAGCACGGTGGAGGAGCTGGCGGTGTATGTGCAGGGGCTGCAGGGCAGTGTGCTGGATGACGACAAGGTCGACCGGCTCAGTGACCTGATGGCCGAGCTGGAGGGGTTGTGACCTGAGCAGGTGAGGCCTGCACCGCCCCTGGATTGGTGCACAAAAGTTGAAATTGCTGGGGCCGCTATGCGGCCCTTTCGCGACACAAGGCCGCTCCTACAGATACGGCGTTGTTCTCGAGGTTTGGCGCTGCACCTGTGGGAGCGGGCATGCCCGCGAACACCGGCGCAGCCGGTGCCATAGCTGCAAGCCCATCTTTCCCACGGTTCTTCGCCGTCATGATGCAGCTCCGATTTCTTCCTGCGACATCGACGCATTGATGAATGCTTCATCATAAGAGTTCGCATGGTAGCGAGCGAGAAACTCATGAGCATTCTCAAATGGCTCGAGGTGTTGATGAGCGAGCATGTAGAAATGATGGCAGTTTGTGGCAATTTCCTCGGTATAGTGAGATGAAATCAAAACACCAGCCCCGTTTTTGCACGCGTTCTTTATACCTAGCCATATGTGGTGTCTGAATTCTGGGTCTACCCCCGCAGTAGGCTCGTCGAGGATGATCAGGTCGCTGCCCATTAGCAGTAGCGTCAGTGTGACAAAACTCCGGACTTCGCCATAGCTGCAAGTAGATGCCTTTTTCATGTAGATTTCAGCATACCGCTTCGACAGGGAAGGTGACCATTCAGAGAGGCGTGAAAGCACCTCGCAGTGATCCGGTGCTGATCTGGAGTTTAAATGTGTAATCAGTTGGTAAACTTCGCTCATCCTGAGCAAGGGCGGTGGTGTCAGTACTTGAGTCAGATAAGCCTGCTGTCTGGATGAGTTTATGATTGTGCCGTTGCTTGGTTTTCTGATGTTGCAGATCAGGTCGAAAAGCGTGGTCTTTCCTGCTCCGTTACTGCCCAGTACGCCAACGGCTTCTCCTTTTTTCAACTGTAGCGTGATGTTCTGTAGGAGAGGGCTGCTGTTGTATGAAAAGTCCAGGTTTTTGATGGTGAGAAGGTGCATTTTAATAGCGGCTCCATATGGGGTGGATTCTGAATAGCTTTCCTGTTGCATAGAGCCCCGCTGTTGAAATGGCAAAAGCTGTCAGAAAACTAATGGTGAGTGGTATCTCCCCGGTAATTATTCTTGTGCTCAGGTGCAAGGGGTTGATCAACGTTGACCAGTGGGTCAGTTCGTCTTGTGTGGTACCCAAATAGCCGGAAAGTAACATCAGGAATGAAAGAAGCGAAAATAGCGTGCCGGCTGTGCTGAATTTGATGGGCATCGCTGCGATCGCCAAGCCGATGCAGGAGAATATCAGGTAACTCGTATAGAACGCGGCTGTAAGGTACAGGAGTTCTGATAGCGAGTAGGAACCGTATAGAGGCCTGGAGATGAAGTAGAAAAAGCTGGAGTACACGACACTGACCAATGTGTAGCTGACGGCGTGCGATGTGAGGAAAAGTGCAATTGCCTCGCGTTGGTAAATGAATGACCGGACGAAGCCACTTTCTCGTCGCCCGATTAGATAAAAGCCGAGGCCGAAGAAGGCAACGTTTGCAGCGATGTAGGCGTAGAACCACGCGGCAGAGGATATATAGAGAGAGTCAGGTGGCGCTGCAAGGGAACGGCTTTGCCTCAGTAGTATGAACATCAAGCAAGGCGCCGCCGCTGTCCACAGCAACGCAGTGGGTTCTCGCAGGTGTTCCAGGATCAACACCTTGGTGATCATGAGGATCTGTTTTGTTCGCGTTATGGGGCATGGCTTTTTGTTCATTTTTCTCGCCTTTAGTGTCTTCGCGAATGCAGGGGGTAAGGTTTTATATTCACGCTGCATGTACGTCAAGTTTGATGGAGGCGATGTATTGGCGGGGTGTAATCTAGTTGTTTGAATTGCAGTTGGTATTGTGGGATCTATCTGAGGGGTATGTCTGATCGCGATCTGTTCACTGATCATGGGAGTGAAAAAGACTTCTGTTTTTTGTAGGGCGGATCTGAAGTTGTTGTGGGATTGTTATATGTTTTATTGCCGGGCGTTGTTTCCCGATGATCGGTTCGGAAAAGTGTTTGTCGCCTTAGGTGGTATAACTTAGTGTTGCCAAATGTAAACTTGGCCATTGGCTGGCATCTGGGCCGATGTGATCAAGGACGAGCTGGAGGGGTTGTGACATGAGCGGGTGAGGCCTGCACGCCCCTTGTAGGAGCGGCCTTGTGTCGCGAAAGGGCTGCACAGCAGCCCCAGCAATTTCAGCTTTTATGCAGCAATTCTGGGGCCGCTATGCGGCCCGTTCGCGACACAAGGCCGCTCCTACAGATATGGCGTTGTTCTCGAGGTTTGGCGCAGTACCTGTGGGAGCGGGCATGCCCGCGAACACCGGCGCAGCCGGTGCCATAACACCGCGTCGACTTCTTCGCGGGCTTGCCCGCTCCCGCAGGGCCGCCACAGCCTTGTGCTACGAATGGGCTGCAAGGCAACCCCGGCGATTTCACATCAGCGCTTGCCGAGAATCTTTCCAAGCAACTCCGGCCGCGGTGCGCCTTGCTGGCTTTGCAGGTTGCCCTGGTCATCCTGATAGAAGATCGCCGGGGTCGCCTGCAAGCCCATTTCTTCCATCAGCGCCATGTTCGCCGCCAGCTTTTTCTGCACCGCCTCCGGCACCTGCTCCAGTGCCTTCAACTTGCTGGCCTTGCCGGCCTTTTCATGTTCCTGCAGTGCCTTGGCCGGGTCTTTCGCCGCCAGCAGCGCCGCCGATTTGCCCGGGCTGTCCTCGCGGATGATGCCGACCATGATATGGCGCAACTGCACCTTGCCCGACTCCACCCACGGCCGTGCCTGTTCCCAGAACATGTTGCAGTACGGGCAGTTGGGGTCGCTGAACAGGTATACCTTGCGCGGTGCATCGTCCTTGCCGTCGGCGATCCAGGAGGTTTTCTCCATCTTCGCCCAGATTTCCTTGCTCATCGGCGCATACACCAGCTTTTTCAGCGGCTCGGCACTGAGGTCGTTGCCCTGTTCGTCGAACAGGCTGCCGACCAGTACATGCTTGCCGTCAGGGGTGAGGTACAGCGCCAGGCCGTTGTTCTGGTACTCGGCGGCATACCCGCGCAGGCCGTTGGGGGCGTCGAAGCTGCCTTTGATCACGGCGCCCTTGGCTTGCAGTTGCGCAATCGCCTTGGGCAGCTCTTCGGCCTGCAGGGGAGGGGCAGCTAGCAGAGCCAGGGACAGGGGCAGCAGTGCAGTCAGTCGCATGTCAGTTTCCTTGTGCGGCAGGGGCGGGCGAGGTGGCCCGGTCGAAAGGCTCCAGGGCGTGGCGCAGGCTGGCCCGGGACAGCTCGCCCAGATGGCTGCCGACCAGGCGCCCGTCGGCGTCGTAGAACAGGGTGGTGGGCAGGGCCATGGAACCGACGCGCTGGGCCAGCAGGCCGGTGCCGTCGAACAGCACGTGGGTCAGGCTCAGGCCGGTGGTGGCGAGGAAGGTGCTGACGTTTTCCGGGGTCTCGCCCTGGTTGACGAACAGGAAGGTCACGTGCGGGTAAGTGCTCTGCGCCTGTTGCAGCACCGGCATTTCGCGTCGGCAGGGTGGGCACCAGGTGGCCCAGATGTTGATGACCAGCGGTTTGCCGCGGTAGCTGTGCAACGCCACGGATTGGCCGTTGGCCTTGCGCAGGCTCAAATCGGGCAGTTCGGTGCCCTTGCTGTACAGGTGGCCCCCGAGGCTGGCCAGGCCCCAGAACAGCGCGCCGCTGAACAGCGCCCAGCCCAGCGGGCGGCGCAGGCCCGGATGGCGCCAGCCCTGCCACAGGGCGCCGAGCACGATGCCGGCAAGACCCGACCAGAACAGGAAGCCGCCATCACGGATATCGATGATCTGCAGCGGGTCGTCCTGGTACATCGGCCAGTAGGCCAGCACGAAGCCGGCGCGTGCGCACAGCAGGCCGATCAGGAAAAGGTTGAACAGTGCCGATTCCGGGCTCTCGCCGCCACGCCGGGCAACCCACCAGCCGACCATGCTGGCGATCACCAGGGCGGTGAGCATCAGCAGATGGTTGAGGGCCATGGTCAATGGCCCGAGGGTTACGGTCAGCATCAGCCTTGGCTCCTGGTCTGGGTCCAGTGTTGCAGGAAGGCGGCCGCATCCACTTCACCGGTGATGCGCCGCGCGCGGCGTTCGTCGCCTTCCGGGCCGACCCAGATGATGCTGGGCGGGCCGGGTACCTGGTAGCGCTGCAGCAAGGCCTGGCTGGCTGGGGTGTCGGCGGTCACGTCCAGGCGCAGCAGGTGCACACCGGCCAGGCCGGCCTGCACGTCGCTGCGGGCGAACACCTGTTTTTCCATGACCTTGCACGACACGCACCAATCGGCATAGTAGTCGAGCATCACCCACTGGCCACGGGCCTTGGCCGCATCCAGTTCGCGTTGCAGGTCTTCGGGGCGGCTGACGGTGACGAAGGCGTCCTCGGTGTGCTGGTCGGTGGCCGGCGCAGCGCCGCTACCGGCGAACGGGCGCAGCGGCTGCCAGAGGTCGTCGCCACCGGCTGCCGCCCCCACCAGCAGCAGGCCGCCCCACAGGGCACCCAGCAGTGGCAAGGCGCGCAATGCCGGCAACCGCTGCAGGGCCGGCCAGGCAGCCCAGGCCAGGGCAATCAGCAAGGCGCCGCTCAGGGCCAGCAGCAATGCTGCGGGCAGCAGGCTGCGCAAGGTGTATAGCGCCATGCCCAGGAACACGAAGCCGAACACGCCCTTGACCCGGTTCATCCAGGCGCCCGGGCGGGGCAGGTAGCGGTTGCCCAGGGTTACCAGCAACAGCAGCGGCACGCCCATGCCCAGGCCGAGGCTGAACAGCACCAGCGCCCCCTGCAGCACGTCGCCGCTCTGGGCGATGTACAGCAGCGCGCCGGCCAACGGCGCGGTCATGCACGGGCCCATCAGCAGGCCGGACAGCGCGCCGAGCAGCGCCGCGCCATACAGGTTGCCGCCACGGGTGCCTTGCCCGGCGCGGTCGAGGCGGTCACGCACGGCGGCGGGCAGTTGCAGTTCGAAGGCGCCGAACATCGGCAGGGCCAGCAGCACGAACAGCCCCGCCAGGCTGCCCAGCAGCCAGGGTTGCTGCAGCCAGGCCTGCAGGCTGGCACCCAGCAGCGCGGCGACCACGCCCAGGGCGGCATACACCAGGGCCATGCTCAGTACATAGACCCCGGCCAGTATCCAGCCGCGCCGGGCACTGGCGCCATTGCCCAGCACCAGCCCGGCGAGGATCGGCAGCATCGGCAGCGAGCAGGGGGTAAAGGCCAGCAACAGGCCCAGGCCGAAGAACGCGAGCAGGCTCCAGGCCAGGTGGCCTTTTTGCAGGTCGCTGGCCAGGGCCTGGTCACTGGCTTGTTCGGCCGCTGGCGCCACACTGCCACCCAGATCGACCAACGTGGTTTGCGGCGGGTAGCACAGGCCGGCGTCGGCACAACCCTGCCAACCCAGTCGCAGTTGACCCTGAGCATCGGCCGGAAGCAGCAGTTCGAGCTGGTCGCGGTACACCGCACTGTCGCCGAAGAACTCGTCGTGGTGGTTGAGAGCGGCCGGCAGTTGTGGGTGCTGTTCGGCAGGCAGGCCGTCGAATTTCAGGCGCTTCTGATACAGGTAGTAGCCAGGCTGGATCTGGAAGAACAGGCGCATTTGGCCGTCGGCCTGGCGGTCGTGGGTAAGCACGAAGGCCTGGTTGACCGGCAGGAAGTCCGGTTTGACATCGAACGGGTTGGCCTGCAACGGGCCGGCCAGCAGCAGTGTCAGGAAAAGCAGGAGGACGCGCATGTCTTCGCCTTGGCAGTACGTTGAAAGGGGTCATGCTGGCTTGGGTCGATTAACCCAAGGTTAACTCTGGTTTTTGGTGAGGGGCGTGCATCAGGGCTTGCAGGTGTTTGCCGTGGCATTGTCTGGGCCTGGGAGATCCTAAGACAAACACCTACCAGCCCCAGAGCAAATTCCGCCCCAGACCTCAGGCATGTCGCGACATATTGTCGACTTGACTTTGCCTGCGCCAACACAATTGCTGTAAAGTTGACGTACAGGTCAGCTTTTCAGGCTAGTACCAGAATCAAAAAAAGGGCAGACCCCCTGCTGCCCAGAGGATCAAGCATGTCCAACCGTGATATTTCCCGGCGCGCCTTCCTGCAAGGCGGCCTGATCGCTGGTGTCGGCGTGACCATGGCGCCGCTCGGCAGCCAGGCATTCGCCGCGCTGATGGAGGAACGCGTCACCACCTCGCCGCAGAAGTGGATGAACCATGATGGCAAGGCACGTTTCCGTAACGATGCCTTGTCCAAGGTGTGCGGCGACAAGGTGTTCGCTCGCGACATCCGTGCCAAGGACATGCCCGGCTGGCCCGCACAGCAGGGCCATGCGCTGCTGCTCAAGGCGACCAAGGCCGACCGTATCTATGCCGGCCATGACCTCAGCCTGCTTGGCGCCGACCTGCAGCCGGACCGCATCGTCACCGCTGCCGACCTGGAAAAGGACGGTATCGCCTGGCCAGAGGCCCACTCGCCCGACCCGCTGCTGCCGCCCGGCAAGGTGCCGATGTTCATCGGTCACCCGGTGGCGATCCTGATCTGGCACGACTTCGAGCGCTTCCGCCAGGCCAAGCGTAAGCTGCAGTTCAATGACCAGGCGATCCGCTATGGCGCCCAGGCGCCGCTGTACCAGCGCGACCCCTACGGCAGCTTCCGCTTCGTGCGCGTGGGCGGTGCCACACCGTTCGACGACGATGAATTCTCCAGCCTGAAGAATTCCATGCTGTTCCCCACCATCCTCAACCGCAAGCCGGTGTGGTCGAAGCAGCCCAACCAGCATGGCGACCTGACCGAGCAGGGCCTGTTCCATGCCAAGCGCATGGCCGAGCAGCTGGACAACCCGCCCGAGGACTGGCTGGTGTTCGACGAGCGCTACAAGACGCCGTCCATCGAGCCGGCCGCCCTGGAGCCGGACAACGGCAACGGCTGGTACGACCCGGCCAGCGGCACGCTGCACTTCGTGGTGGCGACCCAGTGCCCGTTCGAAGTGGCGCAGGAATGCGTGCACATGATCAAACCGTCGCGCTTCGCCCTGAACACGCTGAACATGCACCCGGGCTATACCGTGGGCTACGGCTCGAAAGACAACAACATCTTCGTCTTCTACGCCGCCGTGGCCGCGCTGTATGGCGCCGGTGTGCCGATCCGCCTGGCCAACGACCGCTACGAGCAGTTCCAGAGCGGCATCAAGCGCCATGCCTTCGATATCCGCTACCAGTTGGCGGTGGACAAGAAGGACAACAGTTTCAAGATCTTCCGCGCCGACATGACTTGCGACGGCGGCGGGCGTATCAACTACAGCCCCTCGGTGGCGGCGGTCGGCGCCACGGCGGCGCAGTCGATCTACTACATGCCGCAGAACGACCTGTCGGTCACTGCCTATCACTCCCGTGGCGTCGAGGCCGGCTCCATGCGCGGCTACGGCACCCTGCAGACCATGGCCGCCACCGAAATGATGGTGGATGAGGTCGCCGGGCGCCTGGGCGTCGATGCCATCGACCTGCGCCGCGCCAACGCGCTGAAGTCGGGCATGAAGAACACCCAGGGCGCGGTCCCGGCCGGCGCCCTGCGCCTGTACGAGATTCTCGACAAGGCCGCCGTGCACGACTGGTGGCGCAACCGCGACGCGCGCAAGCAGCAGATGGACGCCAAGGACCCGGACCACTGGTATGGCGTGGGCTTTGCCATCTGCCAGAAAGACTTCGGCACCGGCTCCGAAGCCCCCATGGCCAGCATCGAGTTCAGCCGCGATGGGCGCATCAGCCTGCGCCACATCGGCACCGAGCTGGGTACCGGCATGTCCACCTCCCAGGCCCTGGTGGTCAGCGATTTCCTTGGCCGCTCGGCCGACGAGGTGAAGACTGCGGTCACCGAATGGCCGGAGCTGCAGCTGACCACCAGCGGCAACCCGTACCTGATCAGCCAGCCCGAGCAGGACGCAGCGCTGCGCAACCCGCGCTGGGTCGGCAAGCTTGCTTCGCCGTCGTCGGCGACCAACTCGGCCTTCTACTTCAGCCATGCCACCCGCGAAGCGGCACGCGTGCTGTTCAACCACGGTCTGTGGCCGGCGGCCATGGCCATCTGGCGCCAGGGCCCGTACGGCGGCCAGGCCAACCCGCTGGTGGTGCGCCGCGAGAATGCGGTATGGGTCAACGGCGAGCTGACCGGCAACGGCCTGTCACCGATCCCGTTCGCCCAGCTGGCCCAAAAGGCCCATGAAATGGGCCTGGTCACCGGCGTCAGCGTGCACGGCTTCAACCGCTGGAGCTGGGCCGAGGCCGACTTCGTCATCGATGGCGTGCGCGAACGCTTCCCGCTCGATGCGGTGGCAGTCAAATACGGCGATGGCGCGGTGAGCGCCAAGAAGGCGCAGATGAGCAGCCACGGCTACCACCTGCTCGACCGGCAGAACGCCGCCTACCCCGACACCCAGCTGAACAACGCCATGGTCACCTACTACAGCCCGGTGGCGACCATTGTCGAAGTCAAGGTGAACAAAGGCACTCACGAAGTGCAGGTGCTCAACCACCACAGCTGGGTCGAGTGCGGCCGGGTGCTGGTGCCGGAACTGGTCAAGGGCCAGCTCGAGGGCGGTATCGCCATGGGCATCGGCCATGCCTTGACCGAAGAAATGCCGTTGTACGAGGGCGGGCCCGGGGAGGGCGACTGGAACTTCAACCGCTACCGTCTGCCGCTTGCGCGCGACGTGGCGGTGTGGCAACAGACCAGCGAAATCCTCCCGCCGCTGTCACCGACCGACCCGTCCAAGGGCATCGCCGAGGTGGTGATGATCCCGGTCGTCGGTGCCATCGGCAATGCTGTCGCGCATGCCATCGGCAAGCGCGTTCGCGATCTCCCCATCACCCCAGCCCGTATCAAGGAGGCCCTCAATGGCTAACCGTCCACTGCAACTGACCCTCAACGGTCAACCGGTCGGCCCGGTCGAGGTCCCCGACGACCTGGCGATGATCGACTACCTGCACGAACACCAGAACCTCACCGGCTCGCGCCTGGGCTGCGGCCAGGGCATCTGCCACGCCTGCGTGGTGATCGTCGACAACCCCGACGGCACCAGCGAGGAGGTGCGCACCTGCATTACCGGCGCGCATTACTTCGAGGGCAAGAAGGTCCGCACCATCGAGGGCCATGCCAAACAGGACGAGGCCGGCAACCTCACGCTGAACCCGATCCAGCAGAAGTTCGTCGACCTGTTCGCCTTCCAGTGCAGCTACTGCGCGCCGGGCTTCGTCAATGCCGCCACGGTGCTGGTGGAAACCGCCCAGCGCCAGCCGCTGAAGAAGAGCGAGGTGGAAGACCGCATCGAGGCGAGCCTGGGCCACCACATCTGCCGCTGCACCGGCTACGTGCGTTACTACGACGCCACCCGCACGGTGCTCAACGACCTCGGCCTGGTCAAGGAGGGTTGAGCATGGGTCTTGTTCGTAGCGCACTGGCGCTGGCTCTCGGCCTTGCCTTTACCTCGCTTGCCCAGGCAGCCGACCAGGCGCAGGTCAAGCGCGGTGAATACCTGGCCCGCGCGGCTGACTGCATGGCCTGCCACACCGCCGAAGGCGGCGCGCCGTACGCCGGCGGCCTGCCGATCCATTCGCCGTTCGGCACCATTTACGGCAGCAACATCACCCCGGACAAGCAGTACGGCATCGGCAACTATAGCGCCGACGAATTCTTCGCCGCGGTAACCGAGGGCAAGCGCAAGGACGGCGCCAACCTCTACCCGGCGATGCCGTACACCTCGTACCACCTGATCAAGCGCGAAGATTCGGACGCGATCCTCGCCTACCTGATGACCGTGCCGCCAATCAACCGCCCGGCACCGCAGACTGCGTTGCGCTTTCCGTTCAACGTTCGCCAGGGGCTGAGCGGCTGGAACATGCTGTACGGTAAAAGCGTGCAGTTGCAGCCGACCGAGGGCAAAAGCCCGGCCTGGCAGCGTGGGCAGTACATGGTCGAAGTCATGGGCCATTGCGGCGAGTGCCATACCCCGCGCAACCCGATCGGTGCGTTGCAGCAAGACCAGCGCCTGAGCGGCGGCCTGCTGGGTGGCTACCTGGCCCCGAGCCTGCTGGCCCAGGATCTGGCCGAGCGCGGCTGGACCCAGCCGGACCTGACCACCTTCCTCAAGCACGGCATCAGTGCCCAGGGCAGCATGTTCAACGAAATGTTCCCGGTGGTGCACCACAGCACCCAGCACCTGGAGGATGCCGACCTGGCGGCCATGGCCACCTACCTGCTGGGCGACCAGCCACCGCCGGCCAAGGCCATCCAGGCGGTGGCGCTGGAGCAGATGAGCGAAAGCGCCAGGCGCGGCCGCCAGCAATACCTGAATGTCTGCGCCGGCTGCCATGGGGTGGACGGCGAGGGCAAGCCGCACATCGCCGTGGCCATGCGCGGCAACACGGTGCTACGCCAGGCCGACTCGCGCAACCTGGTCAAGGTGATCCTCGAAGGCATCCGTGAACAGCAGTTCACCGGCTTCGAGCGCATGCAGCCGATGCCGGGCTTTGCCGACAAGCTCGATGACCAGCAGGTGGCGGATATGGTCAACTACCTGCGCCAGGCCTGGGGTGGATTGCCCGGTGACCTGAGCGTACAGCAGCTCGCCGAGCTGAAGGCGGAGTAAAGGGTGCAGCATCTCGATCTACAGGTGGTCCGCCAGGCGTTGCAGTGGTCGTGCGGCGGCCAGCGGGTGTGGTTGTGCACGGTGCTCGCCACCTACGGCTCGGCGCCCCGTGCGCCGGGTTCGCTGCTGGCGGTGAACACCAGCGGGCAGTGGCTGGGTTCGCTGTCCGGTGGTTGCGTCGAGGACGACTTTCTCGAGCGCGTGGGCCGGGGGGAGTTTCCCGAGCCGGTGGCCATCGTGCGTTATGGCGATGGCAGCGACTCGCGTTCGAGCATCCGCCTGCCGTGTGGCGGCACGCTGGAAGTGCTGGTGGAGAACCTGCCGGCCGAATGCGAGGTACAGGCGCACCTGCGTGAGCTGGAAAGCGCATTACAGGGCCAGCGCCGCGTGCTGCGTGAAGTGAGCCTGCCCGAGGGCAGGCGCCTGCTTGCCGATGACCACAGCCAGGGGCCGCGTGTGGAGCGTGAAAGTGCCTGTGTACGCTTGCGTGTGGGGGCCGCCCAGCGTCTGCTGCTGGCCGGGTACTCCAGCGTCGCGCATTTCTGTGCCGAGTTCGGCAAGGGCATGGGCTTCGAAGTCATCCTCTGCGAGCCGCGTGACGAAGTGCTCGACGGCGTGCGGCTGGATGGCATCGAGGTGCGCCGCGAGCTGCCATCGGAGTTCATCGCCCATGGCGGTTGCCATGCCGACACCGCGGTGGTGGCGCTGACCCACGACCCGAAGATCGATGACCTGGCGATGCTCGAAGCGGTGCGCACCGAAGCGTTCTATATCGGTGTGATGGGCTCCCGGGCCACCTCCGACAAGCGCCGTGAACGCCTGCGGCGGATCGGTGGCCTGGGCGAGGTCGAACTGGGCCGCATCCACGCCCCGATCGGCCTCAACCTGGGCAGCAAGACCCCGGCCGAGATCGCTTTGGCGGTGCTGGCCGATATCCTTCGCGTGCGCAATGGTATCGAGCGGGAGGCGCTGTGAGCGTGGTTGCACTGATATTGGCTGCTGGCAGCAGCGTGCGTTTCGGGGCTGACAAGCGTCGGGCGCTGTTGGTTGATGGTCGCAGCTTGCTGGTGCACAGCGTGGAGCGGGCCTGTGCAGTGTTCGACGATGTGCGGGTGGTGTTGCGCGAGGGGGAGCGGGGCGTGGATCTGGGGCTGCCTGCGGGGTGCCGGGTCATCTCCAGCCCGGACTTCGCATTGGGCATGGGCCATAGCCTGGCGGCCGGCGCCGCCTCGCTGGCCGACAGTGAGGCGCAGGCAGTAGCGATTCTGTTGGGTGACATGCCATGGCTGGAGCAGGCAACCCTTGCCCGGCTGGCTTCCAGGGCCAGCGCGTCGACCATCGTGTTGCCTTGCCATGAAGGGCAGCAAGGGCATCCTGTGCTGTTCGGGCGCGATTTCTGGCCGGCGCTTGCGCGCCTGACCGGCGATGAAGGGGCGCGTTCGGTGGTCAAGGCCAACCCGGCGAGTTGTGTCAGGGTAGAAGTGCCGGATACCGGTGTGCTGCTGGATGTCGACAAGCCTGATGCGGTGCACCGGTGAACGCACTTGTCAGGGCCTATTCATCTTCTTCGTCAGCCAGCTCATAGGGTTGAAGCTCGCTCAGTTGGGCGAGCAGTACCAGATGCTCGACTGCTTTGAGCTTTTCAAGCCGCTCGAGGCTGTCTGACCCTCCCAGCATCAAGGCAGGAACAAAGCCATACATTTCGTCTGCGGCCAACGTGCCGAGCCGTTCTCTGGCGGGTTCGAACAAGTCATCGAAATAGATGCATTCGGTCATCAGCCACATGAGCAGGCCGTGGATCTTGTTGTCCCGCTCTTCGTCGCCTGAGCTGTGGGCGCCATCGAGGTAACGGGAGTGGTACGCCGCGATGGTCAGCACCGAGCCGGTGTTCTCGCCCCACAGGTACAGGTCGCCAAAAGCGCTACGGGCGATGAGGTGATAAGTGTCGCGTGCTTCGAAGTGCGTGCCTGACAGCCAATACGCTACTACGTCTTCGTAATCCTGAGGGTTTACCAGCCAGAACAGGCCACCGCCGTAGCCGCACCAGCCGTGCTCTTGCCAGTATCCCAGGAGACGGTTGGGGAGTTTGCCTTGGTAATGATCGAGGGCAGAGGGCGGTACTGGTTGGTGGCCGACGGGGTCGCCGAAGGTTTCGAGGAAGATGCTGAATATGACGTCCATTTGATTAAGTCCTTTTTTAAGTGTTTAGAAGTCGGAAAAGCTATAGGGCTCGATGCTGCAAAGCTGAGAAAGCAGTACAAGATGTTCAATTGCTTTCAGCTTCTCAAGATTTTCGAAACGAATTGGGCCGCCAAACACCAATGCTGGAACAAAACCGTACATCTCATCCGGCCCTAGTATGCCGAGGTTCTTCTTGGCAGGCTCAAACATTTCATCAAAATCATTCGAATCCAAATCTCTGCAGGCGAAAAAATTTTGCACTTGCCTGTCCATGTCAATTGCTGTCAATTCATGTGTTCTCCCAACATAACGGCCAATATGCGTTGCAATTTTTAGTGAGAATCCCGTTTCTTCGCCAAACAAATAAAGATCACCAAAGGCTCCGCGGGCTATGAGGTGAAATCTGTCGTACTTCTCTAGGTTTGCACTCTCAAGTACAGATGCAACCACGCCATCATACTCTTGTGGGTTTACGGTCCAAAACATGCCGTCACCGTACCCACACCATCCATGCTCAATCCAGTACTGTAGAAGTTTATCCGGTAGCTTTCCTCGATAACGGTCAATGGTCGATGCAGGCACCTCCTGTCTATGCATAGGTTCACCGACTTCCTCAATAAATACGGAAAATGCTTCGTCCATATGATAACCTCCAGATATTTCAGCACTTGTGCAGTTTCACATTTAAAAGGCCGGAGCCACCACCTGTACCAGCCATCTCTTCGGCGGCCCGCCTGAGTCCGCCTATCCTGTTTTTCCACTGAGGGCCAATGCTCGAGTTGACCTGTCTATCTCCAAAATCAGCGATAGCGTCCCGTCCACCAGCACTGAGGTCCGGGTTATGCAAGGCTGCAAGCGTTGACATTGTCTCTTTGGCTTGCATTTCTGAAAGTTTTCTTGCTTCACGCGGACCCATCGTTTTGGATAGATCCTCGTGAATCCTATCTCTTATGTTTGTGTACAAGTCTTTTCGTGCCTTTTTGGCAAGCTTGGGATCGCGTTTGACGGGGTTGGCCACATTTTCCAAAAACTCCTCAACCGTCAGCCGATTCAACCCATCCTGCTGCCCCTTCAACTGCCGTTCAAACTCGCCATGCTTGGCGGGTGGCAATTTGTCGGCCTTGAAGCACGCCACGGTATGCAACGGCATGCTACCGGGCTTCCCTGTCGAGGGCTCCTTGTCTTTCTCAGCCGGCCGATCAGGCTGCATCGGTTGCGGCTCACCCACCGCCCCCTTGCGTCGCTCCGGCACCTGCAGGTCTGGCCGTTTCTTCAAGCCCTCTTCATGCTTGAGCATCCATTGCCCCAGCCGCGCACCTTTGCGGCTGGCCGCCATTTCCTGGGCCAGCACCCGGGCATCGCCGCGGTCGCGGGTGAGGTACGACACGATCGCTCCCAACAACAGCAGCACGACTTCCACATGGCCTTGGGCAATCTGATGCGTGGCCCGGGATATCGCATAGGGGTCGTCCCGGCAGAACGGGCCCGTGCCTTCATTGCCGCAGGTGCCTTCCCAGGCGAAGCGAATGCCATCGACGTAGTACTCGCCGATACGCGGCAAGCCCTCGATGAAGAACTCGGCGATGGAGGCCAGCCCCAGCGCGCCGAGGATCCAGCCACTGACCTTGAGGCCCATAGCCGCGCCCGCGCCGGCGAACGGAATGGTTCCGGCGCCGCCGGCGAATGTGCCAACCCCCGCGCCAAGCAGGCCACCGGTAATGGTGCTGCCGGCGACGATCATCGCCATCTGCCGTACGACCATCAGCAGTTCGTCGACGATGCTGTTGATGTCGAGGTCGGCGAAGCGCTGGCGCAGCATGTGCGCCGCCTGCCATTCGGCGTGGTAGAAGGCTGTGCGGACGGCTTCGATCCGGCGCAGGTTGAGGCCTAGCGAGGCGACTTCTTCATTGAGGCTGGTGCGGAACTGGCCACCGCTTTGGTAGCCCACCATGGCGATGACACGTGACTCGATCTCGTGCCAGGAGGGCACGAGGTAATCCAGGTACATGAGGTGTCTCCCTGACAGCGTGTGCAGGGGGAAATCCCATCATGGATTCGGATCGGAAGTTTCTGAGTCAGTTGTAGGAAAATGCGACTTAGTTTCCGGCGTGTTCGGCGGAGTTAAGCTGTCAGGATGTGCCTTGGGTGGGGC
Source organism: Pseudomonas sp. M2(2023) (assembly GCF_030263955.1). Classification (NCBI taxonomy): domain Bacteria; kingdom Pseudomonadati; phylum Pseudomonadota; class Gammaproteobacteria; order Pseudomonadales; family Pseudomonadaceae; genus Pseudomonas; species Pseudomonas sp. M2(2023). The sequence continues at coordinate 3,838,089 of NZ_CP127114.1, read as the reverse complement.
TGGGGATGTTTGTCGCTCCCGGGGCATGTGGCAGTTGCGCGGCGCTCGTTGCCGCAGGCGCCACACATCCCCAATCCCCCACAAAAGGTCCATAATCCCCCCTTAATCCGCCCAAGGTGCAATGCCAGCTACACCATTCCGGGAGCCCCACCATGCACGTTCTGCTCTGCGAGGACGACGACCTGATCGCCGCCGGCATCTGCGCCGGCCTTACCGCCCAGGGCCTGACCGTGGACCGTGTGGGCAACGCCGCCGATGCACGGGCGATGCTGCAGGCCGCGCAGTTCGACGTGATGATCCTCGACCTTGGCCTGCCCGACGAAGACGGCCTGAAGCTGTTGCGCCGCCTGCGCGAGAAAGGCGAGACGCTGCCAGTGCTGGTGCTCACTGCCCGTGATGCGGTTACCGACCGGGTCGATGGCCTGCAGGCCGGCGCCGACGACTACCTGCTCAAACCGTTCGACCTGCGCGAGCTGGCTGCTCGCCTGCACACCCTGCTGCGGCGCGTAGCCGGGCGGGCGGTGAATGTGATCGAACACGGCCCGCTGCGCTACGACCCGAGCAGCTGCGAGGCAACCCTGGCCGGCCAGCCGGTCGACCTGTCCCGGCGTGAACAGGCATTGCTCCAGGCGCTGCTGCAGAACCCCGGGCGGGTGCTGTCCAGCGAGCAGCTCAAAGACTGCGTGTACGGCTTCAGCGACGAAGTCGAGAGCAATGCCCTGAACGTGCATATCCATCATCTGCGGCGCAAGCTGGGCAACGGCATCGTCGAGACCGTGCGCGGCCTGGGCTACCGGCTGGGCCCGGCGCAAGCACCGGAGGAGGCGGCATCATGAGCCTGCGGGTACGCCTGAGCCTGATCCTGGGCAGCGCCTTCGTGATCATCTGGGCGCTGGCCGCCGCGTGGATGCTGCGCGACCTGCGCCAGCAGATGATGTTCTCCCTCGACCAGCGCCTGGTGGCTTCGGCGCGCATGGTTGCCGGGCTGATAGACCAGCTGCCGCAGCCGCTGACTGCCAAGGGTGGGGAGGCGCACTTTTCCGCCGACCAGTTCAGCGTGCCGGACGGCATGGCTTGCCAGGTCAGCTCACTGCGTGGCGAGATTCTCGCCAGCAACCACAAGCACGATGGCGTCATGGACGATGAACGCAGTGGTTTCCGAGACCAGACCATCGACGATGCCCTGTGGCGCACCTTTACCTATAACCATGGCGATGTGCGCATTACTACCGCCGACCGGCACATGGAGCGAGAGGCACTGAACCAGTCGATCCTGCTGGCGGCCTCGGCGCCGGTGCTGATGGCCCTGCTTGGCAGCCTGGGGTTGTTGTGGATCGGCCTGGGCAAGGGCCTGGAGCCGCTCAACCGCATGCGCGATGCCCTGCGCCGCCGGCGCGCGGACAGCGTCGAGCCGCTGCAGGTGGCGGGCATGCCCGGCGAACTGCAACCGTTGCTGGAAACTCAGAACCAGCTGTTCCTGCGCATTGCCCAGACCATCGAGCGTGAGCGGCGCCTGACCGACGATGCCGCGCATGAACTGCGCAGCCCGCTGACGGCGATCAAGACCCACCTGCAGGTAGCACGGATGACCGATGGCGCCGTGCGCGAGCAGGCGCTGGAGCATGCCGAGCAGGGCGCCGACCGCATGCACCGCACGCTGGAGCAGTTGCTGATGCTAGCGCGGGTAGAGGGCAGCCTGTCGTTCGAGGATGGCATACAGTGCAGCGCCGAGCAGGTGGCCCGGCAGGCGGTGCAGGATGCCGGCGGCGGTGACAACCGGCGCATCGTGCTGCGCTTGCCTGAAGCCGCTACGCAGATCTACCTGGGTATGCCTGCGCCGTTGGCGGTGGCGGCGCTGCGCAACCTGCTGGACAACGCCTTGCGCCATGGCGGCGACGAGGCGGTGGAGCTTGAGGTGCAGATGGCTGACGGCCAGGTGGGCTTCATGGTGCGGGACCATGGGCCGGGGATTGCCGAGGCGGACCTTGAGCACCTGACCGAGCGCTTCTGGCGTAACGGGCAGAGTGGTGGATGCGGGCTGGGGCTGGCGATCGTGCAGGCGATCGTGCAGCGTTGTGCCGGTAGCCTGAAGTTCGACAGCCGCAGTGATGGGTTGCGGGTGTTGTTGCAAGTGCCGGCGCGCTCGGGGCATTGATTTTTATTGCCTGTGCCGGCCTCTTCGCGGGTAAACCCGCTCCCACAGGTACTGCATCAACCCTGAGATCTGTGCCAATCCTGTGGGAGCGGGTTTACCCGCGAAGAGGCCGGGCCTGCTTTCAAAAATCCCACAGCAACCGCTAAATCCTCCCCGCACTCAAGCGTTTTTCAAGCGACGAACACCCGCACTTTCGCTTGCTTGCGAGGATTCACCCATGTCCACCGCTTCCTGCCTTGCCCAGGTCCCGTCGGCCAGCGCGCCGCGTGGCTTGTACGAGTTCACCGATTCGCCTTTGCTGCAACGTCAGCAACAACAGGAGTCCAACGCCCGCAGCTACCCGCGGCGCATCCCGCTGGCACTCAAGCGCGCCCGTGGCATCCATGTGGAGGATGTCGAAGGCCGCCAGTTCATCGACTGCCTGGCCGGCGCCGGCACGCTGGCGCTGGGCCACAACCACCCGGTGGTGGTCGAGGCGATCCAGCGGGTACTGGCCGATGAACTGCCACTGCACACCTTGGACCTGACCACGCCGGTCAAGGACCGTTTCGTCCAGGACCTGTTCGGTGTGCTGCCCGAGGCGTTACGCCGTGAAGCCAAGGTCCAGTTCTGCGGCCCGACCGGTACCGATGCGGTGGAAGCAGCGCTGAAGCTGGTGCGCACTGCCACCGGCCGCAGCACCGTGCTGGCCTTCCAGGGCGCCTACCATGGCATGAGCCAGGGGGCGCTGAGCCTGATGGGCAGCCATGGGCCGAAGCAGCCGTTGGGGGCCTTGCTGGGCAACGGTGTGCAGTTCATGCCGTACCCCTACGACTACCGTTGCCCGTTCGGCTTGGGCGGCGAAGCCGGGGTCAGGGCCAACCTGCATTACCTGGAAACCCTGCTGCTCGACCCGGAAAGCGGCGTGCCGCTGCCAGCGGCGGTGATCCTCGAGGTGGTGCAGGGCGAGGGAGGGGTGATCCCGGCCGAAATCGAGTGGCTCCAGGGGGTACGCCGTATCACCGAGCAGGCCGGCGTGGCGTTGATCGTCGATGAGATCCAGAGCGGTTTCGCCCGTACCGGGCGCATGTTCGCCTTCGAGCATGCCGGCATCATCCCGGATGTGGTCACCTTGTCCAAGGCCATTGGCGGCAGCCTGCCGCTGGCGGTGGTGGTGTATCGCGACTGGCTGGACACCTGGAAGCCGGGCGCCCACGCCGGCACTTTCCGTGGTAACCAGATGGCCATGGCGGCGGGTTCGGCGGTGATCGATTACCTGGTCGAGCATCGCCTGGCAGAGCATGCCGAGGCCATGGGCCAGCGCCTGCGCCAGCACCTGCAGCAGTTGCAGCGAGATTATCCGCAGTTGGGTGATATTCGCGGGCGTGGCCTGATGCTTGGGGTGGAACTGGTGGATCCGCAAGGCCACAGGGATGCGCTTGGGCATCCGGCGGCCAACCGTGAGTTGGCGGCGAAGGTGCAGCGCGAGTGCCTCAAGCGCGGGCTGATCCTGGAACTCGGTGGGCGGCATGGGGCAGTGGTGCGCTTCCTGCCGCCGTTGATCATCAGTGGCGAGCAGATCGACGAGGTCGCGCAGCGCTTTGCCGAGGCGTTGATCGCGGCGGTCTGATCGATTGCCGGGGCCGCGCAGCGGCCCCTGGCAATCCCGGCTACCAGCCGCGCCCGGAATTCACCCAGAAGTTCACCGACAGCGAGGTGGTCATAGACTCCACCTGGTGGAACCACCCTTCGGGCAGGAACAACAGGTCACCGGCCTGCAGCACCACGCGCAGGAACGGCACCTCGCGCGCCGCCGGGAAGCGCTGGTAGTCCGGGGCGTCGGGGTTGAAGTCGCAGCCGTCCAGGCCGCCCTTGGGGCTGGTCGACCAGGTACCCAGGGCCGGGCGATGGTGCGGCGCGGCAAGGATGAACGACTTTTGCCCCCATACCTGTGCGAACAGGTTGTCGGTGTCGTCGCGGTGCAATGGCGTCAGTGTGCCCTTGGGACCGATCCAGATGCGCGGCGCAATGAACTTCTCGCGGGCGAAGTAATGCGGGTAGCGAATCAGCCTCAGCAGCTTTTCCGGCACGATGTTGTTGCCCATGTAGGCCGGGGTTTCGCCGGGTTTGGCAGGGGTGTCCAGCGAGGCGATGAAGTCGGCCATGGAAGTGGAACGGAAGTCGCGGTCGGTGGAGAAGGTCTTCTTCACGTAGTCGCCGTGCCGGGTGATGCCCTGCAGTTCGGCAAAATGCTCCAGCGAAGCTTCGCGGCCCATGGTGAACAGCGGCCAGTCCTGCAGGGCATCGCTGATGACCACCGGCGTGCCGTGCGCCAGGTATTCGCCCTGGAAGCGCGCCAGCGGCATGTCGGCGCGGGCAACGCGTGCCACCTGGCGCTGCACCGGTTGCGCGGCCGACACCCGTTCGCTGAGGCGTGCCGGTGTCGGGTAGCGTTGGTTCATCGATACCTTGGTCGCCGGCGCGCCGCGCCGGGCGTTGCTGATGATCTGCGGCAGCAGGGTGGCCAAACCCATGTTGCCGCTGATCTTCAGGCGGGCGCTGGCGAACAGTTCTTCGACGTTGGCGGTGCCGCCCATGATGCCGAGGAAGTCACGCTCGGCCACCTCGATGGTGACGTCCGGGGCGCTGTGCCGGCCGGCACCGGTGCGGCTGCTGTCACGCACCTCCGACCAGAAGGCCCGGTCCTGGCCGAAGACGAACTGGAAAACGCCTTCGATGCCCACGGCATGGGCGTTGGCGAACAGTTTGCTGAGGATGCTCTGAAGGTCCACGGTATGCCTCTGGCGGTCTTTCGTTGTGCAGGGATAACGAGTGCCTGCACCAACGATTTAGCCGTGTGGGCGGGTAATTTTTCGGCGTGCTGCTACGTCCCGTAGGGAGGCTCGAGTCACATTGTTCACCCAAGGAACCCACATGGCACTGCACCCTGATCTGGCGGCATTTCTGGAACTGGTCGAATTTGGCCGGCTGACGGGCAGGAGCCTGCCCATGCACGCGATGGACGTGACCCAGGCCCGTGCCGAGTTCGAAGGCAGCTCGCAGGTACTCGACCCGAGCCCGCCCGGCAACGTCACGGCCAGCGAGTTGCAGATTACCGCGCGCGACGGTGCCCGTCTGGCTGCTCGTCTGTACCGCCAGGGCAATGCTGGAGCTGCTTTGCAGCCAGTGATCCTGTACCTGCATGGCGGCGGCTATGTGGTCGGCAGCCTCGATTCGCATGACTCGGTGTGCCGTCGCCTGGCGGCCCTGGGCGAGTTCGCGGTGCTGGCGGCGGACTACCGGCTGGCGCCGGAGCAGCAGTTCCCGAAGGCCCTGCACGATGTACTGGACGCCGCCAACTGGCTGGCTGAGCAGGCGGCCTCGCTGGGCCTGGACAACCGCCGGGTGGTGCTGGCAGGGGACAGCGTGGGCGCCAGCCTGGCGGCGGTGCTGGCCATTACGGCAGTGGAGCAGCCCGAGGCGCTGGCGTTCAAGCCGCTGGCACAGTTGCTGTTCTACCCGGTGACCGATATCTCCTGCTGGCGTGAGTCCCATCGCGAGCATGCCGAGGGTTACCTGCTGGAGACGCCTACCCTGGAGTGGTTCTACCAGCACTATGCGCCGCAGCGCGAGCAGCGCCTTGACTGGCGGGTATCGCCGTTGCTGTCGACGCTGCGCCAGCCGTTGGCACCAGCTTACCTGTTCGTGGCCGAATATGACCCGTTGCATGATGAGGGCATGGCTTATCGTGACTGGCTGGTGGCGGGTGGGACGGCGGTGACCTTTGCCCGGGTGGAGGGGTTGACCCATGACTTCTTGCGCATGTCGGGGATCGTGGGGCAGGTGGAGGGGATTTACCGGGATGTCGGGGCGTGGTTGAAGCGGGTCGGTGGCCAGTCCTGACTTGAGCTCGCCGGGGGCGCGTTGCGCCCCTTTCGCGACACAAGGCCGCTCCCACCAAAGCACAGCGCCCACCGAACCATGTGGGAGCGGCCTTGTGTCGCGATGGGCCGCAAAGCGGCCCCCCGGCCTCACCCGCGAAGGTGCTTCTTCAACACATCGACCAATCGCTCGATCTCCGCCTCGGTATTCAACAGCCCAGGCGCCGTCCGCACCACCGGCCCGACATCCCGAGACACCGCATCGACCACGATGCGCTGGCTGTTGAGATACCGGGCCACCTCGTCAGCATCCTGCCCCGTGACCCGGAAGAAGGTGAACCCCGCCGAATACTGCGTGCTGCGCGGTGTCACCAGTTCGACCCCCGGCAGCGCCTCTAGCCGCTGCCTGAGATAGTCATTGAGCCCATGAATCCGTGCCTGCACCGCCGCCTTGCCCAGCTGCAGGTGCAACTCGAACGCCTTGCCCAATGCCCAGCGGTGCTCGAACGCGTGGTAACCCCCGGGCGTCATCACCGTGGCAAAGTCCTCGTTCTCGGAAAACGTGGCAATGGTCGGGTTCAGCTGCTTCAGTTCGGTGGACGCCGCGCAGATGATCCCGGTACCCCGCGGCCCGAACATCCACTTGTGCGTGCCGGCGATGAAGTAGTCGCAGTTGAGATCGGCAAAGCGCATGTCTTCGACGCCGAAGCCGTGCACACCGTCGATCACGTAGATGATCTGGTGCTGCTCGTCACGCTGGCGATTGACCTCGCGCACCAGTGCGCCGATCTCGCCGACGGGCAGTTTCACGCCACTGCCCGAGTGCACCCAGGTCATGCCCAGTACCCGGGTTTTCGGCCCGATGGCCGCGGCGATGGTGGTCAGTACCTGGTCGCTGTTGACCTTGGCGGGGTCGTCGAACAGGCGCAACCGGTGCACCGGTGTGCCATCGCGCGTGGTGCGAAAGCCCATGGTATGGCGGGCGGCCGAATGCTCGTGCACGGTGGTGAGAATTTCCTGCCCCGGGGCAATCTTCAGCCCGCCATAGATCAGCCCCAGGCCTTCGGTGGTGCTGCCGGTCAGGGCAATTTGCCGGGGCGTCACTTCGAGGTAGCGGGCTGCCCATTCACGCACGGCGGCCTCGTGCTTCCACTCCGATTGGCTGTCCCAGTCGACCATGCGGGCCGGGTGGCGGTCGAAGCGGGCGCGCAGCGCCTCGATGGCTTCGCGCACGGGCCTTGGGTGCGAGGTGATCAGGAAGTTGGCAAAGTGCGCGTACGCCGGGTCCAGCTCGAACAGGTTGCGAAACCCGGCCCAGTCGCTGGCGGTTGCAGGCTGCGCAGCCGCCGCTTGGGCGGCAGGCAGCAGTGGGCCTGTGAGGGGCAGGGCGGCCGCAAGCAGGCCGGCCTGCTTGAGAAAGGTGCGACGATCGTTCATCAAATGGCTCGCAAGGGTCAGGGGGATGAGGTGGCGACAGGTTGAGCGGCGCGCTGCACCTGCTCCCACACCCGCAGGAAGTTGCCGCCCCAGAGCTTGGCGATATCCGCTTCGGAGTAGCCGCGGCTGATCAGTTCGGCGGTGACGTTGCGTGCTTCACTGGCGTTCTGCCAACCGTCGATGCCACCGCCTTCGTTGAAGTCCGAGCTCAGGCCGACATGATCGATGCCGATCTTGCGCACGGTGTAATCGATGGCGTCGCCATAGTCCTTGAGCGTGGCCGGCGGTTCCTCCTCTAGAATGCCGTACAGCGCGTTGGCATATTGGCCGACCTTCTGCTCGGGCCAGCCGGCAATCACCGGGTCACCTGGCATCAGTGCGTAGTCGAGGTTGGCCAGTGGTGGCAGGTCGTAGTGGGCGCGCAGGGCGTTGAGTTTGTCCTGGGTCTTGCTGCTCAAGGGCTTGAGGTAGGTGGAGAAAGCCACCAGCTGGACCACGCCGCCGCTGTCCTTGATCAGCTGCAGCTCCTTGTCGGAGAGGTTGCGCCTGATGTCGACCATCGCCCGTGGCACCGAGTGCGAGGCCACCACCGGCGCGCGGCTGAGGGCAACGGCCTGGGCCAGCGCCTTGCTGGACATTTGCGACACATCGATGATCACACCCAGGTCGTTCAGCCGCTGCACGGCGCGCTTGCCGACCGGCGACAGGCCGTCCAGGGCATCGGCGGTGTCATTGAAGAACGGCAGCGGACGCGAGGAGTCGGCCCAGCTGTTGTTGCCCACATAGCTGAAGCCGAACATGCGCACGCCGCGCGCGGCCCAGCGGTCGAGCTGGTCGATGTCATCGCCCAGCGCATAGGCGTTGAGCATGCTGAGGAACACCGCGAACTTGCCTTCGCCGTGCAGGCGCCGCATGTCTTGCGGGGTATAGGCAATACCCACCTGCTGCGGGAAGTCGCGGACCATGGCGGTGATGGCGTTGTAGCGCACCTCCTGGGTGTGGCGGGCGGCTTCGACGAAACCTGGGGTCGGGCGGTGCGGGCCGCCGTCTCCGGTCCAGGACTCTGGCCAGGCGAAGATGGTCAGGGCCGCGCCGGACAAACGCCCGCGTGCGGCCTTTGCCAGGTCGAAGCGGCCATCGCCATCCTTGTCGGCCTCACTGCCTTCGGTGCCGAAGGTCAGCGGCAGGGTGACGTGGCTGTCGAACGAGATGATGCGTTCCTGCAGGTCGTTGGCCTGGCGGGTCACCTCCCTGGAATAGCCAGCGGGTGTGGCGAAGTAGTGCCAGGCGGCAAACCCGGCACCAGCGGCAACCGCCGCGGACAGGCTGATAAACAGGGCTTTCTTCCAGCGTGGAGTCGTCATCTTGGTCTCAGTAGGTTCACCGTCGAGGGATGGGCACAGAGGTCGCCGCTACCTGCAGTGAACGAGCTCGCACCCGGGAAATTTAGCGCCTGTCGGGGCCGCATGGTGGCCCCGGATGCAGCCGGAGCGCCGCTAAATTTCGCCTGCCGTGCAACGTTCTAGCCTTGGACGGGCCGTGCTCCATGGCCGCAATGAATGCACAGGTATGCAATGACGATTTCCCGACGCGGTTTCATCGCCGGTGTGGCACTGACGGGTGTGGTGGTGCCCGGTGCGCTGGGGGCGCTGTATGTGCAGCGCCAGCGTGCCGCCGAGGAATTCCCGGAAACCCCTGGCGAGGCCGTAGTCGAGTTGGCCGATACCCGCCTGCAGCAGTTGGGCGATACCCTGCGCGGGATCTGGCGTTGGACCCTGCTGGGCAAGGATGCGGGGTTGGACGGCCTGCCCACAGGTGAACTGGAACTGTTCCTGGATGTGGCAACCAGCGGGCGCTCCCTGCGCGGCTACCTGGATACCCCCGAGCGCCTGCGGGGGCAGGAAGAGCCGCGCTACCGCGTGGTAGGCGACCTGTTGGCAGACAAACCGGGCACCCTGCGCTGGCGTCTGTTTTCGGCCCGTGCCCGCTATGAATGCCATATCGTGCTCGACGAGGTCTGGGGCCGGTTCGGCAACGCCGGGCCGGCGACCCTCAACGGGCGCATTGCACGCCTGGACCGCGCGCTGACATTGCCCGTGGAGGACAACCAGTTCCTGGCCTTGAAGCGAACCTTTCCAGAGGCGCGCGAGCGTACCCCGCTGAACCCGCAGTTGTTGGCCTGGCTGACCGCCCCGGAGCATCGCCTGTTCCACCAGCTGTGGCACTCGTCGCGGGACAAATGGCACAAGCTGGGCAAGGACAAGCAGGGCGCCCTGCGTGGCCTGGGCTGGCAGCCCGGGCCTCGTGATCGCGAGCGTGACGCGCGGGGCCGGCACAAGGACCGCAACGGCTCGGGCGAAGACTTTTTCTTCATGCACCGGCACATGCTTGGCAGGGCCCGTGCCTTGCAGGACTTGCCGTCATGGACGCGCTTCCCGTTGCCGCAGCCGGAACTGGAGCGCGACCGGGCCGGATTCGCCCGCTACTTCGACAACCATGACGGCAATGCCCTGCCGCCCACCTGGCTGGCCAGCGGTGATGCGGAATACACCCAGTGGGTGCGCGACATCAAGACGCCGGATACCTTCCATGGCAACTTCCAGGTCTGGGAGTCACGCTACACCGACCCGGAGTACCTGAGCACCTTGACCCTGGGCCAGTTCGGTTCGGAAGTGGAGCTGGGCCTGCACGACTGGCTGCACATGCGCTGGGCATCGGTGCCGCGCGACCCCTCCAACGGCATGCCGGTGCCGACGGCGCGCACGCCGGATGATTTTGCCGAACGCTGGTTCGCAGAACAGAACGATTTTCTCGGTGACCCGTTTTCATCCCATGTGAACCCGGTGTTCTGGCACTTTCATGGCTGGATCGACGACCGCATCGAGGACTGGTTCCACGCTCATGAGCGGCTGCACCCGGGCGAGGTGCGGCGCCTGGAAGTCAATGGTGTGCCATGGTTTGCCCCAGGGCGCTGGGTGGAGGTGGCCGACCCGTGGCTAGGGCCGGATACCCATGGTTGCTCGACGGTGCCGGGTTTGCGGCCCGGGCGCAGTGTAGAGATGGACCCCGAGACCATGAAGCTGGCGTTGCGCATCATCTACAGCGATGACGACCTGCTCGACAAGCTGCGGCCCAAGGTACCGCAGCGGCCGTGGTATGCGCGCAACCTGAAGGTGCGGAACTAGCTGCTGCCTGTAGCGGCCCTATCGCCGGCAAGCCGGCTCCCACAGGTACAGCGCATGTCTTGACCCGGTGCAGATCCTGTGGGAGCTGGCTTGCCGGCGATAGGCCGGTACAGGTGACCCTACTGGCTGACCACCCAACCACCCCCCAATGCCTTGTACAACGCCACGCTACCCAGCAACCGGGCCAGGCGCAGTTGGGCCTGCTGGTCCTGCGCCGCATACAAGGTGCGCTGGGTCTCCAGCACGCTCAACAGCGTCTCCGCTCCCGCGCCATAACGCTGCTGCGCCAGGTCGAATGCCAGGCGCGCCTGCGCCACTTCTTCATCCTGCCACTGCCGCTGGCGGTCCACGCCCTGGATCGCATTGAGCGCCTTCTCGACATCGGCAAAACCGGCCAGGATGCTGCTGCGGTAGTTCTCCAGCAACTCTGCCTGTTCAGCCTCGGCCAGTTCATGCGCGGCGCGCAGGCGGCCGTTGTTGAAGATCGGTGCGACCAGGCCGCTGGTGAGGGTGTAGTAGGAGCTGTCGAACAAATGGGCAAAGGTATTGGCGCCAGCCCCCAGGTTGGCCCCGAGGGTGAGCTTGGGCAGCATGGCGGCGCGGGCGACCTGCACATTGGCGCTGGCGGCGGCGAGCCGAGCTTCTGCTGCGGCAATGTCGGGGCGGCGGGTGAGCAGCTCGCTGGGCACGCCGCTGCCAATGGCGGGCCATTGCAGGGTGTTGATCGCGTCCTGGCTGGTGGGCAGCGACTGCACCGGGTCGCCGAGCAGGGTCGCCAGGGTGACCCGGCTGTCTTGCCACTTCTGCTCCAGTAACGGCAGCTGGCGTTGCTGCGCGGCCACCAGGCTGCGCTGCTGGGCCAGTTCCAGGCGCGTGGCGGAACCGCTGCGCTGGCGTGCCTCGACCAGGCCCAGCACGTCCTGGGCATTGCGCAGGTTGAGGCGGGCAATGCGCAACTGTTCCTGCAAAGCCAGGCCCTGCAGGTAACTGTCGGCCACCGCGCTGACCAAGGTCAGCTCCACGGTCTGGCGGTCGAAGCGGCTGGCATCCAGGCTGCGCAGGGCGCTGTCACGGGTCGCTCGCAGGCCACCCCAGAAGTCGATTTCGTAGCTGGCGCTGAGCTGCATGTCGAACGAGGTGCTGGTGGGTTCGCTGCGGCTGACATCCAGCTGGTCGTAGCCGTCACCGTGCAGCAGGCGTTGGCGGCTACCATCCAGGCCCAGCTTCAGCTCCGGTAGCAGCGGCGCGCCGGCGATGACTGCGCGGGCCTGGGCCTGGCGTACCCGTGCCGTGGCAGCAGCCAGGTCGTGGGCATTGTGCAGGGCGTGCTGCACCAGGCGGTCGAGTTCGCGGCTGGCGAAGGCTTGCCACCACTGCGTCGTTGGCAGTTGGGCCGAGGGTGATGCGGCCTCGCCTTGCCAGGCAGATGGCGCGGCAATACCGCTGGCGGGTGTTTGCGGCGTGCTGCAGGCGGCGAGGCATACGCACAGGGGCAACAGGCTGATGCGGCTAGGCAGAGTCATGGGTTATTCGCTGGTAAGGGCTTTGACCGGGTCGAGGCGGGCGGCCTTGCGCGCTGGCATGAAGCCGAACACGATGCCGGTGACGACAGCACAGGCGAAGGCGCCGAGCATGGCGGGCAGGGCAAAGGCCACCGCCACTTCGGCCAGCATCAGGCCGCCACCGATGGCCAGGGCCAGGACGATGCCGGCCAGGCCGCCGACCATCGACAGCATCACCGCCTCGCTGAGGAATTGCCGCAGGATGTCGCGCTGGCGCGCGCCGGTGGCCATGCGGATACCGATTTCACGGGTGCGCTCGCGCACGGTCATCAACATGATGTTCATCACGCCGATGCCACCCACCAGCAACGAGATCGCGGCGATCGCCCCCAGCATCAGCGACAGGCTGTTCTGCGTGCGCGCTTCGGCCTGGATCAGCGCCGCGTCATTGGTCAGCTCGAAGTCCTGGCGGCCGTTGTGGCGCTGGCGCAGCAGCTTGTCGATGGCCGCTTCGGCTTCGTTGACCCGCGTGGAGTCCAGGGCGGCAACGGCGATGTAGTCCGGGTCGCGCTGGCCGAACAGGCGGATGGCTGCGGCGGAGTAGGGCACCACGATGCGCCCGTCGCTGTCCTGGTCGCCAGAGCTGGCGCCCTTGCCGGCCAGGATACCGACCACCTGGAACGGCACATTGCCGATCAACAGGTACTGCCCCAAAGGGCCGCGCCCAGGGTCGAGCATCTTCTCCCGCACTTTTTGGCCGATCACCGCCACCGCGGCAGCGTTGGCTTCATCGGCATCGCTGTAGAAGCTGCCTTGCACCGCCGGCCAGTTGAAAATATCGGGGAACCCGGTGTTGTTGCCACCCACATAGAACCGCTGGCTGTTGTTGCCGTGGCGCACCATCATCTTTTCGCCGATCACCGGCATCACGTGCTTGACCTGCGGCAGTTGGCCGATGGCAGCGACATCGTCGAGGGTGATGGTGCCGGCCTGCTCGCCCAGGCTCGCCGGCTTGCCGTTCAGGTAGAGGATGTTCGAGCCGAAGGCTGCCATCTGCGCCATGACCTGGCGCTTGCTGCCTTCGCCCACTGCCAGCATCACCACCACCGAGGCCACGCCGATGACGATCCCCAGCAGGGTCAGGGCGGTGCGGAAGCGGTTGACCCACATCACCCGCCAGGCCGCCTGCAGGGCTTCGAACAATTCACCTTTCCATGCCCCGTGCAAGGTTGCGCCATGGTCCAGGCGCTGGCGCAGCTGGTCGGCCTGTAGCCCGCGACTATTTTCGACCATGGGCTTTTCGGCGGCCGAATCGCTGATGATCAGGCCGTCGCGAATTTCGATCACGCGCTGCGCCCGCGCCGCGACATTGCGGTCATGGGTGATCAGGATGATCACGTGGCCCTGGCTGGCCAGCTCGTCGAGCAACGCCATCACTTCGGTGCCGCTGTGGCTGTCGAGGGCGCCAGTGGGTTCATCGGCGAGGATGATATGGCCACCGTTCATCAACGCCCGGGCAATCGACACCCGTTGTTGCTGGCCGCCAGACAACTGGTGCGGGCGGTTGCCAGTGCGGTTGGCCAGGCCCAGGCGGCCGAGCAGGGCGCTGGCACGGGCGTGGCGTTCGTTGGCGGCGATGCCGGCATAGATGGCCGGCATTTCGACGTTTTCCTGGGCCGAGCCCGAGGGGATCAGGTGGTAGCCCTGGAACACGAAGCCGAATGCCTCGCGGCGCAGCCAGGCCAGTTCGTCGCTGCCCAGCTCGGCCACATCCTTGCCGGCGAAGCGGTAGCTGCCGGAAGTGGGGCGGTCGAGGCAGCCGAGGATATTCATCAAGGTCGATTTGCCGGAGCCAGAGGCGCCGACGATGGCGACGAACTCGCCGGGATGGATGCGCAAGCTGATGCCATGAAGGATATCGACCTTGGGCGTTTCGATGCCGCCGTAGGATTTACGGATGTCGACCAGCTCGATCAGGGGTGTGCTCATTCAACCTCCGCTGACGCCAGGGGCGCCTATCACCAGGCGTTCGCCTTCGTTCAGGCCGTCCAGCACCTGCACCCGCAGGCGGTCGCTCAGGCCGGTGCGCACCTGGCGCTGTTCCACCTTGCCGTCGCGGGTCAGCACATGCGCCAGGCGCAGGCCATCGCCTTCGTCCAGCGCGGCCAGTGGTACGGTCAGCACCTGGCTGGCTTTGCCGGCGACAAAGAACACCTGCGTGGTCATCTCGGCCATCAGGGCGCCGTCCGGGTTGTCGACATCCAGCAGCACGCTGTACTGCACCACCTGGCTTCCGGCACTGCCATTGCTGACGCTGGCCGGGCTGCCGCCGCCCTGGCTGGCCTGCTCCAGTGGCTTGGGCGGGATCGGCAGCACTTGCCGCACGGTGCTGGTCCAGCGGCGCTTGCCGCCGGCCAGGGTGGTGAAGTAGGCGGTCATGCCCGGGGTGACCTTGCCGATGTCGGCCTCCGACACCTGGGCCCACACGGTCATCGGCGAGAGCTTGGCGATGCGCAGGATCAACGGGGTTTGCTGTTGGGCATTGAGGGTTTGCCCCTCACGGGCATCCACCGCCACTACCGTGCCGTCCATCGGCGCGTAGATGCGCGTGTAGCCCAGCTCGGCCTCGTCGCTGCGCAGGCTGGCCTGGGCCTGGCGGATCTGCGCCTGGAACATGTCGATGCGTGCCTGGGTGACTTTCAGCTGTGCGGCGGCCGTTTGCACGTCCTCGCCACGGGTGGCGCCGGCGGCGGCCAGCTCCCGTTGGCGTTTGAGCTGCTGCCGGGCCAGTTGGAACTGAGCGCGTTGTTCGGCCAGCTGGGCCTTGAGGTTGTCGATCGAGTAGCGGCCGGCATCCAGCCGGGCCTGCTGGGTAGAAGGGTCAATCTCGACCAGCAGCTGGCCTTTGCGCACCATGTCGCCGACCTCCACATGCAGGGTGTGGATCTGCCCCGATGCCTGGGCACCGACGTCCACGTAGCGCCTTGGTTGCAGGGTGCCCAGTGCGGTAACGCTGCTTTCGATGTCGGCGCGGGTCACGGCAACCGTGCTGAGCGGCTGTGCGCCGTAGGGCAGGGCCTTCCAGGCCAGCAGGCTGCCCAGGCCGAGCAGGCCCAGGCCGCTGAGCAGGAGCCGGCGACGGGTGTTGGTTAAAGGTCTCATGCAGACATCCAGCCGAGTGGGTGCCAGATAGACGAAAGCGGCAGGAGGGGATTTAGCGAGTATTGAGCAGGGGCTGACAGGTGTATGGCGACAGGCGCTAGATAGCCCATGACATACCCTTGTTGCTGAGAATAATTATAATTTGTAAGATCGCACGTTGACATCACTCGGTCCCGCGTTGCTGCCTGAAAGGGCTTTCTGGCATAGGCTGGCAGGACGATCTCAGGTAACGTCGTGGAACATTACTATCGCGAACTGGTGGGTTTTCTTTCTTCGCGCCTGGGCAGTCGTCAGGCCGCCGAAGACGTGGCGCATGATGCCTACCTGCGAGTGCTGGAGCGCACCGACGCCGAGCGCATCGAGCACCCGCGTGCTTTCCTCTACCGCACCGCGCTCAACCTGGTTGTCGACCGCCACCGCCGGCACCAGGTGCGCCAGGCCGAGCCACTGGAGGTGCTGGACAACGACGAGCGCTGGCACGCCCCGGCGCCGACCCATGACATGCAGCTCGACCAGCGCCTGGCGCTGATGCAGCGTGCCCTGGATGAGCTGAGCAAGATCTGCCGCGACTGCTTCCTGCTGCGCAAGCTCGAAGGCTTGTCACACCAGCAGATTGCCGAGCACCTGGGTATTTCCCGCAGCCTGGTGGAAAAGCACATCGTCAACGCCATGAAGCACTGTCGTGTGCGCATGCGCGAGTGGGAATCGTGATCGCCGGGTTGAAGGCAGATGAAAATTCCGTCAGTCGATCACTTGATTTCCACGGCTTTCCCGACTTCTATCAAAGAAGACCCCTGCCAGGCGTAGCCTAGGCAGCAGCCGTTACTGGCGCAGTATGGTCATGGAGCCTAACCGTTACCCAACTGCCCAGGTCCCACCATGGCCAACAAGACCCTGCGCATCCTCATCGCCGATGCACACCCCTGCCAGCGCTTGCAACTGGAGCGGCTGCTCAACGGCCTGGGCTACTACCGGATAGCGCCAGTGGAAAGCTTCGAGGAGCTGCAGCGCCTGGTGCTGAGTGCCTTGCAGCCTTTCCACCTGCTTTTGGGCAATATCGAGCTGGCCAGCCATGTCGGGGTCGATCTGGCGCGCTTCTGTCGCGTCAGCACGCAGATCCAGCATGCCCTGCTTTATCACTCCAACCAGTTGCAAGTGCCGTTGGTGCCGCAGGCCGAGCGCCAGGCCGTCAGCATGAGCCTGCCCCAGGTGCCCGACAACGAGGCACTGGAGGCATTCATGGCGATCATCGATTCGCCGCTGCAGGTCGGCAGGCTACCGCTGCCGGGCGCCATGCCGGTTGCCACGGCGCGGCCACTGCCGAAGGCCAATTTCGTCAACACCCTGTTCAACCGCTAAAGCCGCAGCGGGCGGGGCAAGGGGGCAGCTATTTGCTATCCTCTTGCCCTTTGCCGATTTGCGGACCCTGCCATGACTGCCATCGATACCGCTCGCCCGCCACGGTTCAGCCGCGGCGACCACCGGACCCTGGGCCTTGCGGCGTTGGGCGGCGCGCTGGAGATCTACGATTTCATCATCTTCGTATTCTTTGCGCTGACCCTAAGCCAGTTGTTCTTCCCGCCCGAGATGCCCGAGTGGCTGCGCCTGCTGCAAAGCTTCGGAATCTTCGTCACCGGCTACCTGGCGCGGCCGCTGGGCGGCATCCTTATGGCGCACTTCGCCGACCACCTGGGACGCAAGCGGGTCTTCAGCCTGAGCATCCTGATGATGGCACTGCCGTGCCTGTTGATCGGGGTGATGCCGACCTACGCCGACATCGGCTACGCTGCACCGCTGATCCTGCTGGCACTGCGTATCTTGCAGGGCGCGGCGGTGGGCGGCGAGGTGCCGAGTGCCTGGACCTTCGTCGCCGAGCACGCGCCAGCCGGGCGGCGCGGTTATGCCCTGGGCTTCCTGCAGGCCGGCTTGACCTTTGGTTATCTGCTGGGGGCACTGACCGCGACCTTGCTGGCGCAAGTGTTCACCCCGCAGGAAATCCTCGACTACGCCTGGCGCTACCCGTTCCTGCTCGGCGGGGTATTCGGCGTGATCGGCGTGTGGCTGCGTCGTTGGCTCAGCGAAACACCGGTGTTCCTTGCCCTGCGCGCGCGCCAGGAGCAGCCGGTGAGCTTCCCGCTGCGGCGGGTGCTGGGCGAACACCGCCGGGCGTTGATCCCGGCGGCGCTGCTGACCTGCGTGCTGACTTCCGCCGTGGTGGTGCTGGTGGTGATTACTCCGACAGTGATGCAGCAGCGCTTCGGCATGAGTGCCGGGCACACTTTTGCCCTTAGCAGCGTGGGCATCGTCTTCCTCAACATCGGCTGCGTGCTGGCCGGGCTGCTGGTCGACCGTGCAGGCGCCTGGCGCGCACTGATGTTCTACAGCATGTTGCTGCCGGTGGGCATCGGCGCGTTGTATGCCAGCCTGGTGGGACAGTGGGGCGTGACCTGGCTGGCCTATGCGCTGGCGGGCCTGTCCTGCGGCGTGGTGGGCGTGGTGCCGTCAGTGATGGTCGGGTTGTTCCCGGCCGAGATCCGCGTGTCGGGCATCTCCTTCACCTATAACGTGGCCTACGCTCTTTGGGCCAGCACCACGCCGCTGGCGCTGATTGCGCTGATGCCGTGGAGCCCGTGGGTGTGTGTCGGCTTTTGTCTTGTCATGGGCACGGTGGGGTTGCTGACGGCTTTGTACTTCGGGCGTCGGGAGCCATTGGCGTTCGCGGCAGAGCCGATGCCGGTAATGTGTGGTGAAAAATAGTTTTCTGTTGTTTGTTCTGGCCTCATCGCTGGCTTGCCGGCGATGAGGCCGGTACAGGTAAAACAAAAAGCCCCCGGCTCGTGAGAACCGGGGGCTTTTTGTCAGTGCAGGGCAGGGGCCTTACATGTTCGGGTAGTTCGGCCCGCCAGCGCCTTCAGGGGTGACCCAGGTGATGTTCTGGGCCGGGTCCTTGATGTCGCAGGTCTTGCAATGCACGCAGTTCTGCGCGTTGATCTGGAAGCGCTTGCTGCCGTCTTCCTGGGTGACAACCTCGTACACGCCTGCCGGGCAGTAGCGCTGGGCCGGCTCGTCGTACAGCGGCAGGTTGCTGGCGATCGGCACGTTCGGGTCGGTCAGCTTCAGGTGGCAGGGCTGTTCCTCTTCGTGGTTGGTGCTGGAGAGGAATACCGAGCTGAGCTTGTCGAAGCTGAGCTTGCCGTCCGGTTTCGGGTAATCGATCTTCTGCGACTCGGCCGCCAGCTTCAGGCAGGCGTAGTCCGGCTTGGTGTCGTGCAGGGTGAACGGCAGCTTGCCGCCGAACCAGTTCTGGTCCACATAGTTGAATGCCGCGCCCAGCAGCGGGCCGAACTTGTGCATGGCCGGGCCGAAGTTGCGGCTGGCGAACAGCTCCTCGTACAGCCAGCTGGCCTTGAAGGCGCTGACGTAGCCGTTGAGCTGGTCACCGCCTTCGCTGCCGGCGATCAGTGCATCAGCCACCGCTTCGGCGGCGAGCATGCCGGACTTCATTGCGGTGTGGCTGCCCTTGATCTTGGCGAAGTTCAGGGTACCCAGGTCGCAGCCGATCAGCGCGCCGCCGTTGAAGACCATTTTCGGCAGCGAGTTGAAGCCGCCCTTGCAGATGGCACGGGCACCGTAGCTGATGCGCTTGCCGCCTTCGAGGTATTGCGCCATCACCGGGTGGTGCTTGAGACGCTGGAACTCGTCGAACGGCGACAGGTAGGGGTTGGAGTAGGACAGGTCGACGATCAGGCCGACCACCACCTGGTTGTTTTCCAGGTGATAGAGGAACGAACCACCAGTGTTGTCCTTGGCCATGACGTCCAGCGGCCAGCCAGCGGTGTGCACCACCAGGCCCTGCTCATGCTTGGCCGGGTCGATTTCCCAGATTTCCTTCAGGCCGATGCCGTAGTGCTGGACGTCGGCTTCGCTGTCGAGGTTGAAGCGCTTGATCAACTGCTTGCCGATATGGCCGCGGCAGCCCTCGGCGAACAGGGTGTACTTGGCACGCAGTTCCATGCCAGGGGTGTACATGCCGTCCTTCGGGTTGCCTTCGCGGTCGACGCCCATGTCGCCGGTGACGATGCCACGGACCACGCCGTTGTCGTCGAACAGTGCTTCCTGGGCGGCGAAGCCCGGGTAGATTTCCACGCCCAGGTTCTCGGCCTGCTGGGCCAGCCAGCGGCACAGGTTGCCCAGGGAGATGATGTAGTTACCCTGGTTGTGCATGGTCTTGGGCACGAACAGGTCAGGCACCTTGGTCGAACTGCCTGCATCCTTGAGCACGTAGATGTCGTCACGCTTCACTTCGGTGTTCAGCGGCGCGCCGAGCTCTTTCCAGTCGGGGAACAGCTCGTTCAGGGCGCGGGGTTCGAACACTGCGCCGGAGAGGATGTGGGCGCCGACTTCAGAGCCTTTTTCCACCACGCAGACGCTGATTTCGCTACCGGCTTCGGCGGCCTTCTGCTTCAGGCGGCAGGCGGCGGACAGGCCCGCCGGGCCGGCGCCGACGATGACCACGTCGAATTCCATGTATTCGCGTTCCACTGGTTCTCTCCTACTCATCAAGGCTCGTGCTGTTGCTTTGTCTTATTGGGTGCGCGGGGCATTCGCAGCGGTTCTACGCAACGGCGGAACTGTAGCTGGGCAAATGACGGACTACACCGTTTTGTCTTGGCCGCGCATTATATCTACACCACTTGGCGGGTCCAATACAAACGTTTGTTTGAATTTGCCGCAGGCCAGTAAAATCACAGGAACGCGGCTGGAGGGTGACCGATTTGCCGTATTGACCGGATTGGGTGTTACGGTCAAGATACGAGCGGTTTTACGTTCGCCGTAGGCTTGCAGCCGGGCGCAGGTACACCTCTAAAGACCAGGTGTGGAGCAGGGTTTTGCGGCCTTTGGCCGGTTTGTAGTGGAGTTTACACGCCACGACAGAAAATGACCCGTGAGTATTTGTCGCAAGAGTCCGGACAAGACTGTTCGGTCACTGTGAAGTTACCGCCTCCCGGTACGTTTTTAGAGGTGCCCTTGTACCCACGCGCATCGCAGGGCTCTGCCCCTGGCGACTATCTATTCACCGG
Source organism: Pseudomonas sp. M2(2023) (assembly GCF_030263955.1). NCBI lineage: Bacteria > Pseudomonadati > Pseudomonadota > Gammaproteobacteria > Pseudomonadales > Pseudomonadaceae > Pseudomonas > Pseudomonas sp. M2(2023). The sequence continues at coordinate 3,817,707 of NZ_CP127114.1, read as the reverse complement.
AGAGTAACGAGGAATCCATGAAGGTTCTTGTAGCTGTCAAACGAGTGGTCGACTACAACGTCAAGGTTCGCGTCAAGGCGGACAACTCCGGCGTCGACCTTGCTAACGTCAAGATGTCCATGAACCCCTTCTGCGAAATCGCCGTGGAAGAAGCCGTACGCCTGAAGGAAAAGGGCGTCGCGTCCGAGATCGTCGTCGTTTCCGTCGGCCCGACCACTGCCCAGGAGCAACTGCGTACTGCCCTGGCACTGGGTGCCGACCGTGCCATCCTGGTCGAAGCCGCTGACGAACTGAATTCCCTGGCCGTGGCCAAGGCGCTGAAAGCCGTTGTCGACAAAGAGCAGCCGCAGCTGGTCATCCTCGGCAAGCAGGCCATCGACAGTGACAACAACCAGACCGGCCAGATGCTGGCTGCGCTGACCGGCTTCGCCCAGGGCACCTTCGCCTCCAAGGTCGAAGTGGCTGGCGACAAGCTGAACGTCACCCGTGAAATCGACGGCGGCCTGCAGACCGTTGCACTGAACCTGCCAGCCATCGTCACTACCGACCTGCGCCTGAACGAACCGCGCTACGCGTCGCTGCCGAACATCATGAAGGCCAAGAAGAAGCCGCTGGAGACTCTTACTCCAGATGCGCTGGGCGTTTCCCTCGCCTCCACCAACAAGACCCTGAAGGTTGAAGCCCCGGCTGCCCGCAGCGCTGGCATCAAGGTCAAATCGGTGGCCGAACTGGTCGAGAAGCTGAAGAACGAAGCGAAGGTAATCTAAATGACTATCCTGGTTGTCGCTGAATACGAGAACGGTGCCGTAGCCCCGGCCACCCTGAACACTGTTGCTGCTGCCGCCAAGATCGGTGGTGATGTGCACGTGCTGGTCGCTGGCCAGAACGTGGGCGGCGTTGCCGAGTCCGCAGCCAAGATCGCTGGCGTGGCCAAGGTGCTGGTTGCAGATAACGCTGCCTACGCCCACGTCCTGCCAGAAAACGTTGCGCCGCTGATCGTCGAGCTGGCCAAGGGTTACAGCCACGTGCTGGCGCCGGCCACCACCAACGGCAAGAACATCCTGCCGCGCGTTGCCGCGCTGCTGGACGTGGACCAGATCTCCGAGATCATCTCGGTCGAGTCCGCCGACACCTTCAAGCGCCCGATCTATGCTGGTAACGCCATTGCCACCGTGCAATCGAGCGCCGCCATCAAGGTCATCACCGTGCGTACCACCGGCTTCGACGCCGTGGCCGCCGAAGGTGGTTCGGCTGCCATCGAAGCCGTTGGCGCTGCGCACAACGCCGGCATCTCGGCCTTCGTTGGCGAAGAGCTGGCCAAGTCCGACCGCCCAGAGCTGACCGCTGCCAAGATCGTCGTTTCCGGCGGCCGTGGCATGGGCAACGGTGACAACTTCAAGCACCTGTACAGCCTGGCCGACAAGCTCGGCGCTGCCGTCGGTGCTTCGCGCGCCGCGGTCGACGCCGGCTTCGTGCCGAACGACATGCAGGTCGGTCAGACCGGCAAGATCGTCGCGCCACAGCTGTACATCGCCGTCGGTATCTCCGGTGCGATCCAGCACCTGGCCGGCATGAAGGACTCCAAGGTGATCGTGGCGATCAACAAGGACGAAGAAGCGCCGATCTTCCAGGTAGCCGACTACGGCCTGGTCGCTGACCTGTTCGAAGCGGTTCCGGAGCTGGAAAAGCTGGTCTGATCCGCCTGCTTCACTTATAAAGAACCCGGCCCTTGTACAGGGGCCGGGTTTTTTTTGGTCTGTACAAGGAGTGAGCAATGGTGCTGCGTAAAGCAGGCGGGTTGCTGGCATGCATGGCGGTGCTGGTTTCGCCGCTGGCCATGGCGGCGGGCAAGTGTGAACGCCTGGTGGCAACCGGCAGCCCTGATTCACCGCCCTATTCATGGCAGGACCCGAACGACCCGAAACACCTGATCGGCGCCAACGTCGATCTGCTGCGCCAGGTGGCTGGCGAACTGGGCGTGAAGGTGGAGGTGCTGAGCGCCGGCCGTCGTGACCAGGCGCTGGAAGAAGTACGTAGCGGGCGCATGGACCTGCTGCTCGACACCCCCATGCAGGTGGAGCAACTGACCGCGCTGGACTACATCCATCCGCCCTTGCAGCTCAACGAATACCTGGTGTGGACGCGTCACGACGCCACACTGGCCTTCGAGGGCCCGGCGGACCTGGCCCAGTACCAAGGCAGTTTGTCCGAGCGCGCGCGGCTGACCCCGGCCTTTACCGCTTTCGCCAAGGCCCAGCTGAAGCTGGAGCCGGCACAGAACCTGACCCAGGCATTCCAGAAGCTGGTGCTCGGCCAGGTGGATTATGTGCTCGCTGGCCGCTATTCGGGCATCGCCATGGCTCAGAGCCTGGGCATGAGCAATGACCTGATCGCCCGCGGCCTGCCGGTGGATCGGCCGGGCCTGTACCTGGCGCTGTCGCACAATTCGGCCTGCAATGACAGCTGGCTGCGTGGGCAATTGGCGAAAAAACTGACAGAATTGCCGATCTCCGGAGCATCCGAGGCCGTGCTGCAACGTAATGTCGAGCGCTGGAAAGCGCAGCTGCAGGTGCCGTCGGACGCCCCCAAACACTAGGAAGATTGCGTGAGAACCCAACCACTAATCCTTGCCCTGGCCGTGCTCGGCCTGGCTGGCTGCGCCAACGATCCGGCCCCTAACGAGCAGATGCGCATTTCCGAACAGGCACTGGAGCAGGCCAGGGCCGTCGGTGCCACCGAGCAGGTCGATGCGCTCAAGCTGGCTGAAGACAAGCTGGCCCGGGCCAAGGCCAACATGCTCACCGAAGACTACCGCGATGCGCGCATGCGTGCCGAGCAGGCCGAACTGGATGCGCGCCTGGCCGAGGCCCAGGTTCTGAACCAGAAGAGTGAAGAGCAGCTGCAACTGCTGCAGTCGCGGGTCCAGCGCCTGCGCAAGCAGTTGGAGGTGCAGCCATGATCCGTCGTGTGCCATTGGCCGCGCTGGCAGTGCTGGCGCTGGCGGCAGGTTTGCAAGGTTGCGCCAGCCAGCGCAGCAGCGCAGCGCTGGATGATGCCACTGCAGCTTTCCAGAAGGTCAAGGATGATTCCAATGTGTTGCGCAGCGCGCCGCGTGACGTGATTCGCGCAGGCGAGTCGCTGGCCCGTGCCGAGCGCCTGTCCAGCTACATCGGCACCGGTGCCGACGTGCGCCATTACGCCTTCCTGAGCCAGCGCTACAGCGAAATTGCCAGCGAGCATGCCAAGCTGGCGCTGAACCAGGAACGCCAGGCCAAGCTCGACCTGGAGCGCCAGCGCCTGCAGCTGGCCCTGCGCGAGGCCAAGCTGGCCAGTGTTCAGCAGCAGGGCAAGTGGGTCGAGTCGCAGATCGCCGCGCTGGCCTCGGAGCAGGCCGATCGTGGTCTGGTGATGACCCTGGGGGACGTGCTGTTCGACACCGGCCGGGCTGACCTGAAGAACTCGGCCAGCCGTACCGTGCTCAAGCTGGTGCAGTTCCTCCAGCTCAACCCGCGCCGGGTGGTGCGGATCGAGGGCTATACGGACAGCACCGGCCCGGCGGAGGACAACCTGAAGCTGTCGCGTGATCGGGCGCAGGCCGTGGCCGACATGCTGGTAGACCTGGGTATCGACGAGAAGCGGCTGCAGGTCGAGGGCTATGGCGACCAGTACCCGATCGAGGCCAATGCCTCGGAGCGGGGCAGGGCGCAGAATCGTCGGGTGGAGATCGTGTTCTCCGATGACAAGGGCAAGCTGGCGCCGGCGCGCTGAGTCTTTGAAATGCCGGGGACCGCTCTGCGGTCCTTTCGCGACACAAGGCCGCTCCTACAGGCGTTGTGCATGCCTTGAGTTTGGCACTGCTCTTGTGGGAGCGGCTTTAGCCGCGAACACCGGCAAAGCCGGTGCCATCCACCGCGTCGCCTGCTTCGCGGGTGAACCCGCTCCCACAGGGGCGGCGCACCCCCGGCAGTTTGTCGGCTTAATCGTTTCGATAGCTGTCACACTATTGTATTGTCGACTATGTTGCATTCTGTCCCAGTACACTTTGCAACTGTTACGGTATCCTCTACCGTCACTGAGCCGTACAAGAATAACGAGTCTGCCGCCATGACCAACCTGCTGTTGTACCAGCGTATCGCCCAGCAACTGGCCGATGACATCCGTCGTGGTGTCTACCAGCCAGGCGAGCGGGTACCCTCCGTGCGCAAGATGAGCGCCCAGCTCAATGTCAGCCATGCCACGGTGCTGCAGGCCTATGCCAATCTCGAGGACCAGGGGCTGATCCGTGCGCGGCCGCAGTCCGGCTACTACGTGCACCAGACCCCGGCCCTGACCGCGCAGACCCCGGACATCGCCCGGGTCGAGCGCCCCGGCCTGGTCACCCGCGCCAGTATCATCCAGCAGGTGCTGACCGAGGCTCGCCGTGATGGCGTGTTCCCGTTCGGCGCCGCGGTGCCGCACGTCGACTACCTGCCGGTCCGTGCCTTGCACCAGCAGATTGCCAAGGTCACGCGCTTCCACAGCCCGCGTGCCTTCAGCTACATGTTCAGCCCCGGTTTCGAGCCGCTGCGCCGGCAGATCGCCATTCGCATGCGTGATGCCGGTGTGCTGGTCGACCCGCGTGAAGTGATCGTGACCCATGGCTGTGTCGATGCACTGCAGATGTCGCTGCGCGTGCTGACCCGTCCCGGCGACCTGATCGCCGCCGAATCGCCCACCTATTACGGGCTGCTGCAACTGGCCGACCTGCTAGGCCTGAAGGTGATCGAGATCCCCAGTGACCCGTCCACCGGCATCAGCCTCGAGGCGCTGCAACTGGCCGCCAACCAGTGGTCAATCAAGGCCCTGGTTCTGACCGCGCGCCTAAGCAACCCGCTGGGTGGCACTATCCCGGAAGAGCGGCAGAAGCAGTTGCTGCGCCTGGCGTCGGACTTCGATATCCAGATCGTCGAGGATGACATCTATGGCGAGCTGATGTTCGAGCAAGGCAAGACCAAGGCGCTCAAGGCATTCGACCGCCTGGACCGAGTAATCTATTGCTCGAGTTTTTCCAAGACGCTGTCCCCTGGTGTTCGAGTTGGCTGGATGATTGCCGGGCGCTATCAGGACGAGATCCAGCGCCTGCAAACCTTCACCACCCACTCGGCCTGTAGCGTGACGCAGATGGGGGTGGCGGCCTACCTGGAGAATGGCGGCTACGACCGGCACCTGCGTTACATTCGCCAGGAGTACCGCAAGAACCTCAGTGCCTACCAGCTGGCGGTGCAGCAACACTTCCCCGAGGGTACCCAGATGACCCGGCCGACGGGCGGTTTCATCCTGTGGGTGAGCCTGCCGGGGCGGGTCAACACTCAGGAGCTGCATGTGCGTGCGCTGGAGCAGGGCATCAGTATTGCGCCGGGGCTGATCTTCAGTAACACCGAGCAATTCAACCACTGCATCCGCCTTAATTGCGGCATACCCTGGAACAAGGAAGCCGAGCGCGCGGTGATCACCCTCGGTTTGCTGGCCCAGCAATTGTGCCGGGAGCCAGCGGCAGCTTTTTTATAGGCTTGCCACGCGCCTGTGGAACAGGGAGCATACGCACTTTTCCTGCCAGTCTGTCCATTTGCCATGAATGCTCTGCGCCGTTTTGCCCTGATCTTGTGCCTTGTACCGCTCTGCAGCCTGGCTGGTGTTGCCCAGGCTGCACAGCCGACAAGCCAGGCGCAGGCGGCCAAGCCGGTGCAGAAGGCCGCAGCCAGGCCAGCGCACAAACAATCAGCAAAAAAAGCCGGTAACAGCAAGGCCAGGCCGGCGCGCAAGCAGGTGAGCAAGGAGGTTGCCAAGCCGCTACCCAAGGCAAAGCTCGACCTCAGCCTGCCGGCCGACATGGTCGATAACCTTGAGCCGAATGTGGGCAGCCTGTCGCCGATACAGCGTCGCAAACCTCTTCTGCCCCCCATGTTCACTGAAAAGCCGGAGACCAGCGACAGCCCGTTCCAGCTCAATGGCCGGTTGATCAGCAATGAAATGCAGCTGCAGCTACGCAATGACAGCCGTCGGGAAGTGGAAGGGGCGGCCATCGATTTCGAGTACCGCCAGTAGCTGACGAACTGACTGCCGGGTCATGGCAGATTTCAGCGTGCCAGCAATTTCAAACGCCTGTTTGAGCGGTTACTATCCAGGGACGCTCGTCCCGTTTTGTTCCAGGGAGTCGTTATTTTGGTGAAGAGCCATGAACTGTCGTGAGGGCTGTGGTGCCTGCTGCATCGCCCCGTCCATCACCTCTGCGATGCCGCGCATGCCCAATGGCAAGCCGGCTGGCGAGCGCTGCCTGCACCTGACTGTCGACAACCTCTGCGACTTGTTCGGCAAGCCCGAAAGGCCTGCGGTGTGTGGTGGTTTCAAGGCGGATGTCGAGGTGTGTGGCAGTGATCGTGATGAGGCTATAAGGATTCTCGGCTGGTGGGAACAGATAACGGCGGCGTGACAGGCTGGATCTTCGAAAACAAGGATAAACATGATGAGATCGTTCAAGCGTATTGCTCTGCTGTGTGGCATGGGTGTTCTGCTGGCGCCTGCGGCCTGGGCCGAAAACTGGCAGGTGGCCAAGGACGAGGAGGGGATCAAGGTTTCCCTTAGCGAAGTGGCCGGTTCCAAGTACAAGGCCTATCAAGGTGTCACTGTGATCAAGGCGCCGCTGGCCAAGGTGCAGGCGTTGCAGGAGGACGTGGTCGGGGCTTGTGCATGGATTCACGAATGCAAGTCGCAGAAGCTGCTCAAGCACGAAGGTGACCAAAGCTGGACCTATACCCAGTTCAATACGCCATGGCCGGTGACGCCGCGGGACTCGGTGTTGCATGTGACTACTGTGAAGGAGGCTGATGGCAGCCTGGTGCGCAACCTGAAGGAAGAGCCGACCTATATCCCGGAAGAGAAGGGCTTTGTGCGGGTGGCGAAGGTCGAAGGCTTCTGGAAGCTGGTGCCCAAGGGCGACAGCACGGAAGTGACCTATCAGGTGCACACCGAACCGGGTGGTAGCGTGCCGGCGATGGTGGCCAACAAGTTCGTGGTGGATGCGCCGTTCAATACCCTGAAAGGGTTGCGGGAGCGGGCTGAGAAAAACTGAGGCATTGTGTCACCTGTGCTGGCCTCTTCGCGGGTAAACCCGCTCCTACAGGTATCCCGCAAACTTTCGGGCCTGTGGGGTCCCTGTGGGAGCGGGTTTACCCGCGAAGAGACCAGCACAGGACGAATAAAAAAGGCTGCCCGAGGGCAGCCTTTTTGCGTTCGGCTATGGAAGCTTACTTGCGGTCCTGCAGCGCAACGATGTCGCGCTTCTGCTCGCCGGTGTACAGCTGGCGCGGGCGGCCGATCTTGTACGGGCTGGAGAGCATTTCTTTCCAGTGCGAGATCCAGCCCACGGTACGTGCCAGGGCGAAGATCACGGTGAACATGCTGGTCGGAATGCCGATTGCCTTGAGGATGATCCCCGAGTAGAAGTCGACGTTCGGGTACAGCGAGCGCTCGATGAAGTACGGATCGGTCAGGGCGATCTCTTCCAGGCGCATGGCCAGTTCCAGCTGCGGGTCGTTCTTGATGCCCAGCTCGCGCAGGACTTCGTCGCAGGTCTGCTTCATCACGGTGGCGCGCGGGTCGCGGTTCTTGTACACGCGGTGACCGAAGCCCATGAGCTTGAACGGGTCGTTCTTGTCCTTGGCCTTGGCGATGAACTTGTCGATGTTCGAGACATCGCCGATTTCATCGAGCATGGTCAGTACCGCTTCGTTCGCACCGCCGTGGGCCGGGCCCCACAGTGCGGCGATACCGGCGGCGATGCAGGCGAACGGGTTGGCACCCGACGAACCGGCCAGACGAACGGTGGAGGTGGAGGCGTTCTGCTCGTGGTCGGCGTGGAGGATGAAGATCCGGTCCATCGCCTTGGCCAGCACCGGGCTGATCGGTTTGATCTCGCACGGGGTGTTGAACATCATGTGCAGGAAGTTTTCCGCGTACGACAGGTCGTTGCGCGGGTACATCATCGGCTGGCCCATGGAGTACTTGTAAACCATCGCGGCCAGGGTCGGCATCTTGGCGACCAGGCGCACCGCGGAAATTTCGCGGTGTTGCGGGTTATTGATGTCCAGGGAGTCGTGATAGAACGCCGACAGGGCGCCAACCACGCCGCACATCACCGCCATCGGGTGGGCGTCGCGGCGGAAGCCGTTGAAGAAGGACTTCAACTGCTCGTGAACCATGGTGTGGTTCTTCACGGTGCTGACGAACTGGGCCTTCTGCTCGGCATTCGGCAGTTCGCCGTTGAGCAGCAGGTAGCAGGTTTCGAGGTAGTCGGATTTTTCAGCGAGCTGTTCGATCGGGTAGCCGCGGTGCAGCAGGATACCTTTGTCGCCGTCAATGTAGGTGATCTTCGACTCGCACGAGGCAGTCGCCATGAAACCAGGGTCGAAGGTGAAGTGACCAGTGGCCCCCAACCCGCGGACGTCGATTACATCAGGACCAACGGTGCCGGTTAAAATGGGCAGCTCGACGGGGGCAGCGCCCTCGATGACCAACTGCGCTTTTTTGTCAGCCATGTGGCCTCCTATTAATGCTTGAAATCATCAGACAGACCCCCCACGCAGGGCCCGCACCACTATAGAGGGATAAATTCAGATGTCAATTTGCCTAAAGGCTTGTTGAAACAGGCATTGAGGCCTGATTTTTCGCGAAATTCTCGCCCATTTACGCCTTTTGTGCGCTAAAGGCAATGCGCTATTTGGGCTACCCCGTCACGTTGTCATAAGCAGCCTAACTGTCTATACTCGCAACCCGACCGCCAGGGGCTTGCAAGCCCGAACTGCTGGGGGTCGCCGTTCCCTGGGTGGTGGGTACCTGACCAGTACACTTACCAACAACTTTGCCCTGATTCGCTAGGGGCTCTTCAGTGTGAAAAAAGCCGTGAAAAGCCAACGACCTGTAAACCTAGACCTAAGGACCATCAAGCTCCCCGTCACTGCGTACACGTCCATCCTGCATCGTATCTCCGGCGTCATCCTGTTCCTCGGCCTTGCCATCATGCTTTATGCACTGGGCAAGTCGCTGGGTTCCGAGGAAGGCTTTGGTGAGGTGAAGGCGTGTCTGACCAGCCCGCTGGCCAAATTCGTGACCTGGGGCCTGCTGTCCGCCCTGCTTTATCACCTCGTGGCAGGTGTTCGTCACCTGATCATGGACATGGGCATCGGTGAGACGCTGGAAGGCGGCAAGCTGGGCTCGAAAATCGTGATCGTCATCTCCGTGGTGCTGATCGTTCTGGTGGGAGTTTGGGTATGGTAACCAATGTCACGAACCTGTCGCGTTCGGGCCTCTATGACTGGATGGCGCAGCGCGTTTCTGCGGTCGTTCTCGCGGCTTACTTCCTCTTCCTGATCGGCTACGTGGTCGCCCACCCAGGCATCGACTACACCCAGTGGCATGGTCTGTTCTCCAACAACGCGATGCGGATCTTCAGTCTGCTGGCCCTCGTTGCCCTGGGCGCTCACGCCTGGGTCGGCATGTGGACCATTGCGACCGACTACCTGACGCCTATGTCGTTCGGCAAGTCGGCAACTGCGATTCGTTTCCTGTTCCAGGCGGTATGCGGCGTTGCGATGTTCGCTTACTTCGTCTGGGGTGTGCAGATTCTCTGGGGTATCTGATCCATGGCTAGCATTCCAACCATTTCCTTCGACGCCATCATCATCGGTGGCGGCGGCGCCGGCATGCGCGCTGCGCTGCAGCTGGCTCAAGGCGGCCACAAGACTGCCGTAGTCACCAAGGTCTTCCCGACCCGTTCGCACACTGTATCCGCCCAGGGCGGCATCACCTGCGCCATCGCTTCGGCCGACCCGAACGACGACTGGCGCTGGCACATGTACGATACCGTCAAGGGCTCCGACTACATCGGTGACCAGGACGCTATCGAATATATGTGTCAGGAAGGCCCGGCTGCGGTCTTCGAGCTGGACCACATGGGCCTGCCGTTCTCGCGTACCGAAACCGGTCGCATCTACCAGCGTCCGTTCGGTGGCCAGTCCAAGGACTTCGGTAAAGGTGGCCAGGCTGCCCGTACCTGCGCCGCTTCCGACCGTACCGGTCACGCGCTGCTGCACACCCTGTACCAGGGCAACCTGAAAGCCGGCACCACCTTCCTCAACGAGTACTACGCAGTTGACCTGGTGAAGAACCAGGACGGCGCATTCGTTGGCGTGATCGCGATCTGCATCGAAACCGGCGAGACCCTGTACATCAAGTCCAAGGCCACCGTGCTGGCAACTGGCGGTGCCGGCCGTATCTACGCCTCCACCACCAACGCCCTGATCAACACCGGTGACGGCGTGGGCATGGCCCTGCGTGCCGGCGTGCCGGTGCAGGACATCGAAATGTGGCAGTTCCACCCGACCGGCATCGCCGGCGCCGGTGTACTGGTCACCGAAGGTTGCCGCGGTGAGGGTGGCTACCTGATCAACGCCCACGGCGAGCGCTTCATGGAGCGTTACGCGCCGAACGCGAAAGACCTGGCCGGCCGCGACGTGGTCGCCCGTTCCATGGTCAAGGAAATCATCGCCGGCAACGGCGTGGGCCCGAACAAGGACCACGTACTGCTGAAGCTGGACCACCTGGGCGAGGAAGTGCTGCACAGCCGCCTGCCAGGTATCTGCGAGCTGTCCAAGACCTTCGCCCACGTCGACCCTGTGGTCGCGCCGGTACCGGTCATCCCGACCTGCCACTACATGATGGGCGGCGTTGCCACCAACATTCATGGCCAGGCCATTACCATGGACGCCGAAGGCAACGACCACATCATCCCGGGCCTGTTCGCCGTAGGTGAAGTGGCGTGCGTATCTGTTCACGGTGCCAACCGCCTGGGCGGCAACTCGCTGCTCGACCTGGTGGTGTTCGGCCGTGCTGCCGGCCTGCACCTGGAGAAGGCGCTGACCGAAGGCGTGGAATACCGCGACGCCAGCGACACCGACGTCGATGTTGCCCTGAACCGCCTGAACAAGCTGAACGAGCGCACCACCGGTGAAGACGTTGCCAGCCTGAAGCGCGAGCTGCAGAGCTGCATGCAGAACTACTTCGGTGTATTCCGTACTGGCGAATACATGCAGAAGGGTATCGAGCAGCTGGCCGGTCTGCGTGACCGTATCGCCAACGTCAAGATCAACGACAAGTCCCAGGCCTTCAACACCGCGCGTATCGAAGCGCTGGAGCTGCAGAACCTGCTGGAAGTCGCCGAAGCTACCGCCATCGCGGCAGAAGCCCGTAAAGAGTCCCGCGGCGCTCACGCCCGTGAAGACTACGAAGACCGTGACGACGAAAACTGGCTGTGCCACACCCTGTACTACCCGGGTGAGAAGCGCGTCGCCAAGCGTGGCGTCAACTTTGCGCCGAAGACTGTTCCAGCCTTCGAACCAAAAGTCCGGACTTACTAAGGGTGGCCGCTATGTTGCAAGTCGAAGTTTATCGTTACAACCCGGACACCGATTCGGCGCCGAAAATGCAGACCTTCCAGGTCGATACCGGCGGCAAGGATCTGATGGTTCTGGACGTGCTGGCACTGATCAAGGAACAGGACGAAGGTTTCTCCTATCGTCGCTCGTGCCGTGAAGGCGTTTGCGGTTCCGATGGCATGAACATCAACGGCAAGAACGGCCTGGCCTGCATCACCCCGTTGTCGGCGGTGGTGAAGGGCAACAAGCTGATTCTGCGTCCGCTGCCGGGCCTGCCGGTCATTCGTGACCTGGTCGTCGATATGAGCATCTTCTACAAGCAGTACGAGAAGGTGAAGCCGTTCCTGCAGAACGACACCCCGGCACCGGCCATCGAGCGCCTGCAGTCGCCGGAAGACCGCGACAAGCTGGACGGCCTGTACGAGTGCATCCTGTGCGCTTGCTGCTCGACCTCCTGCCCGTCGTTCTGGTGGAACCCGGACAAGTTCCTGGGCCCCGCCGCACTGCTGCAGGCCTATCGCTTCCTGGCCGACAGCCGTGACACCAAGACCCAGGAGCGCCTGGCGTCCCTGGATGACCCGTTCAGCGTATTCCGCTGCCGCGGGATCATGAACTGCGTCAACGTTTGCCCGAAAGGTCTGAACCCGACCAAGGCAATCGGCCACGTACGTAACATGCTGCTGCAAAGCGGCACCTGATACAAAGAGTTGTACCTGCAGTAAGCCGAGGTGCGGGTGGTGAGCCCGCACTGAGGTAAAACCCGAACAAGGGCCCACAAAGCCTGCGTTCATTACCTATGAAGATATGAGACCAGCAGGGGCTTCCGGGCTGGTACCCGGAAAATCAGCAGGATCCAAGTGGCGTGGTTCAGTCGCTGTATTCGGACTTTTCCAGGTTTGCTGTGGCTCTCGCCGATCAGTCCCCTAACCGAGGGTGACCAAGCATGCAAGAAAGCGTGATGCAGCGCATGTGGGAAAGCGCCCACCTTTCAGGTGGTAACGCTGCATATGTGGAAGAGCTTTATGAGCTCTACCTGCACGACCCTAACGCTGTGCCAGAAGAGTGGCGCACCTACTTCCAGAAGTTGCCCGCCGACGGCAGCACCGCTACCGATGTATCGCACTCGACAATCCGCGACCATTTCGTACTGCTGGCAAAGAACCAGCGCCGCGCCCAACCGGTATCCGCCGGGAGCGTGAGCAGTGAACACGAGAAGAAGCAGGTTGAAGTTCTGCGACTGATCCAGGCCTATCGTATGCGCGGCCATCAGGCTGCCAAGCTCGACCCGTTGGGGTTGTGGCAGCGTCCTGCGCCCGTAGACCTGTCGATCAATCACTACGGCTTGACCAATGCCGATCTTGATACGACCTTCCGTGCCGGCGACCTGTTCATCGGCAAAGAGGAGGCGAGCCTACGCGAGATCTTCGAGGCGCTCCAGAAGACATATTGTCGCACCATTGGCGCCGAGTTCACCCATATCGTCGATTCCGAGCAGCGCAGCTGGTTCCAGCAGCGTCTGGAAAGCGTGCGCGGCCGTCCGGAGTTTTCCGCTGACGTGCAGGCCCACCTGCTCGAGCGCGTGACCGCCGGTGAAGGCCTTGAGAAATATCTGGGCACCAAGTACCCGGGCACCAAGCGTTTCGGCCTCGAGGGCGGCGAAAGCCTGATCCCGATGCTGGACGAGATGATCCAGCGCTCCGGTTCCTACGGCACCAAGGAAGTCGTGATCGGCATGGCCCACCGTGGCCGCCTGAACGTTCTGGTCAACACCTTCGGCAAGAACCCGCGCGAGCTGTTCGACGAGTTCGAAGGCAAGAAGATGAACGAGCTGGGCTCCGGTGACGTCAAATATCACCAGGGCTTCTCCTCGAACGTGATGACCCCGGGCGGCGAAGTGCACCTGGCCATGGCGTTCAACCCGTCCCACCTGGAAATCGTCTCGCCAGTGGTCGAGGGTTCGGTGCGCGCCCGTCAGGACCGCCGCAACGACACCGTTGGCGACAAGGTACTGCCGATCTCGATCCACGGCGACGCAGCATTCGCCGGCCAGGGCGTGGTCATGGAAACCTTCCAGATGTCGCAGACCCGCGGTTTCAAGACCGGCGGTACCGTGCACATCGTGATCAACAACCAGGTTGGTTTCACCATCAGCAACCCGCTGGACGCGCGCTCCACCGAGTACGCCACCGACGTTGCCAAGATGATCCAGGCGCCGATCCTGCACGTGAACGGCGACGACCCGGAAGCCGTGCTGTTCGTGACCCAGCTGGCCATCGACTACCGCATGCAGTTCAAGCGTGACGTGGTCATCGACCTGGTCTGCTACCGCCGCCGCGGCCACAACGAGGCCGACGAGCCGAACGGCACCCAGCCTTTGATGTACCAGCAGATCAGCAAGCAGCGCACCACGCGTGAACTGTACGCTGAGGCACTGATCCAGGCCGGCCGCATCGATGCCGAACGCGCCCAGGCCAAGATCGACGAGTACCGCAACGCGCTGGACAACGGCCTGCACGTGGTGAAGAGCCTGGTCAAGGAGCCGAACCGCGAGCTGTTCGTCGACTGGCGTCCGTATCTGGGCCATGCCTGGACCGCGCGTCACGATACCCGCTTCGACCTCAAGACTCTGCAGGAACTGTCGGCCAAGCTGCTGGAGATCCCGGAAGGTTTCGTCGTCCAGCGCCAGGTCGCCAAGATCTACGAAGACCGCCAGAAGATGCAGGCCGGTGGCTTGCCGATCAACTGGGGTTATGCAGAGACCATGGCCTACGCCACCCTGCAGTTCGAAGGTCACCCGATCCGCATGACCGGCCAGGACATCGGCCGTGGCACCTTCTCGCACCGTCACGCGGTGCTGCACAACCAGAAGGACGCCAGCACCTACGTACCGCTGAAGAACCTGTTCCCGGGCCAGCCTCAGTTCGAACTGTACGACTCCTTCCTGTCGGAAGAAGCGGTACTGGCCTTCGAATACGGCTACTCGACCACCACGCCGAACGCGCTGGTGATCTGGGAAGCCCAGTTCGGTGACTTCGCCAACGGTGCGCAAGTGGTGATCGACCAGTTCATCACCAGCGGCGAGCACAAGTGGGGCCGTCTGTGCGGTCTGACCATGCTGCTGCCACACGGTTATGAAGGGCAGGGCCCGGAGCACTCCTCCGCGCGCCTGGAGCGTTACCTGCAGCTGTGCGCCGAGCACAACATCCAGGTCTGCGTACCGACCACCCCGGCCCAGATCTACCACCTGCTGCGTCGCCAGGTCATCCGTCCGCTGCGCAAGCCGCTGATCGTGCTGACGCCGAAGTCTCTGCTGCGCCACAAGCTGGCCATCTCGACCCTGGAAGACCTGGCAGAAGGCTCGTTCCAGACCGTGATCCCGGAAATCGACAGCCTCGATCCGGCCAAGGTCGAACGCCTGGTCCTGTGCGGCGGCAAGGTTTACTACGACCTGCTGGAAAAACGCCGTGCCGAAGGCCGCGAAGACATCGCCATCGTGCGTATCGAGCAGCTGTATCCGTTCCCTGAGGACGACCTGGTCGAAATCCTGGCGCCTTACACCAACCTCAAGCATGCGGTCTGGTGTCAGGAAGAGCCGATGAACCAGGGCGCCTGGTACAGCAGCCAGCACCACATGCGCCGTATCCTGGGCCGCCACAACAAGGCACTGGTCCTGGAATACGCCGGCCGCGACGCTTCCGCCGCGCCAGCCTGTGGTTACGCATCGAAGCACGCCGAACAGCAGGAAAAACTGCTGCAAGACGCCTTCACTGTTTAATGCCTTCGCGCACCTGAAACCGAATTTAAGGAAACACAGATAATGGCTATCGAGATCAAAGCCCCAACCTTCCCGGAATCGGTTGCCGATGGCACCGTTGCCACCTGGCACAAGCAGCCGGGCGATGCCGTCAAGCGTGACGAGCTGATCGTCGACATCGAGACCGACAAGGTCGTCCTGGAAGTACTGGCCACCGCCGACGGCGTGCTGGGCGCCATCGTCAAGGGCGAGGGCGACACCGTCCTGTCCGACGAAGTACTGGGTTCGATCGTTGAAGGCGGTGCTGCCGCCGCTGCACCAGCTGCCGCCCCGGCCGCTGCTGCCCCGGCTGCCGCTGCTGCCGACGCTGGCGAAGAAGACCCGGTTGCCGCCCCGGCCGCGCGCAAGCTGGCTGAAGAGAACGGCATCGACCTGGCTGCCGTTGCCGGCACCGGCAAAGGTGGTCGCATCACCAAGGAAGACGTCGTCGCTGCCGTCGCCAACAAGAAGTCGGCGCCTGCTGCAGCTGCCAAGCCTGCCGCCGCTGCCGCTGCTGCCCCGGTTGTCGTTGCCGCTGGCGACCGCACCGAGAAGCGCGTGCCGATGACCCGCCTGCGCGCCAAGATCGCCGAGCGTCTGGTCGAAGCCCAGTCGAGCATGGCCATGCTGACCACCTTCAACGAAGTCGACATGACCGAAGTCATGGCCCTGCGTTCGAAGTACAAGGACCTGTTCGAGAAGACCCACAACGGCGTGCGCCTGGGCTTCATGTCGTTCTTCGTCAAGGCTGCCACCGAAGCCCTGAAGCGCTTCCCGGCTGTCAACGCCTCGATCGATGGCAACGACATCGTCTACCACGGCTACGCCGACGTCGGCGTAGCCGTGTCCAGCGACCGTGGCCTGGTGGTACCGGTACTGCGTAACGCCGAGTCGATGAGCCTGGCGGAAATCGAGAACGGCATCGCCACCTTCGGCAAGAAGGCTCGTGATGGCAAGCTGGCCATCGAAGAGATGACTGGCGGCACCTTCACCATCACCAACGGTGGTACCTTCGGTTCGATGATGTCGACCCCGATCGTCAACCCGCCGCAGGCTGCCATTCTCGGCATGCACAACATCATCCAGCGCCCGATGGCCATCAATGGTCAGGTTGTGATTCGCCCGATGATGTACCTGGCGCTGTCGTACGATCACCGCCTGATCGACGGCAAGGAAGCGGTAACCTTCCTGGTCACCATCAAGAACCTGCTGGAAGATCCGTCTCGCCTGCTGCTGGACATCTAACCCTCTGGCTGCGTACCGTGCCGGCCCTGGCTTCGCAGGAAGCCATGCCGCGCGGTCCGCGGCTTGTAGCTTGTAGCTGATAAGGAATCTTTTATGACCCAGAAATTCGACGTAGTGGTAATTGGTGCAGGTCCTGGCGGCTATGTTGCTGCCATCAAGGCCGCACAACTTGGTCTGAAGACTGCCTGTATCGAGAAGTACACCGACGCCGAGGGCAAGCTGGCCCTGGGCGGCACCTGCCTGAACGTAGGTTGCATTCCTTCCAAGGCGCTGCTGGACAGCTCCTGGAAGTACAAGGAAGCCAAAGAGAGCTTCAACGTCCACGGTATCTCCACTGGTGAAGTGAAGATGGACGTCGCCGCGATGGTTGGCCGCAAGGCTGGCATCGTCAAGAACCTGACCGGTGGCGTTGCCACCCTGTTCAAGGCCAACGGCGTTACTTCGATCCAGGGCCACGGCAAGCTGCTGGCCGGCAAGAAAGTCGAAGTCACCAAGGCTGACGGCACCACCGAAGTCATCGAAGCCGAGAACGTGATCCTGGCTTCCGGCTCGCGCCCGATCGACATTCCACCGGCTCCGGTCGACCAGAACGTCATCGTCGACTCCACCGGCGCCCTGGAATTCCAGGCCGTGCCGAAGCGCCTGGGCGTTATCGGTGCTGGCGTGATCGGCCTGGAGCTGGGCTCGGTATGGGCTCGCCTGGGTGCTGAAGTCACCGTCCTGGAAGCCCTGGACACCTTCCTGATGGCTGCCGACACCGCCGTGTCGAAAGAAGCCCAGAAGACCCTGACCAAGCAAGGCCTGGACATCAAGCTGGGTGCGCGCGTCACCGGCTCGAAAGTCAACGGCAACGAAGTCGAAGTGACCTACACCGACGCCAACGGCGAGCAGAAGATCACCTTCGACAAGCTGATCGTCGCGGTCGGCCGTCGCCCGGTGACCACCGACCTGCTGGCTGCCGACAGCGGTGTGACCATCGATGAGCGTGGCTACATCTTCGTCGACGACTACTGCGCTACCAGCGTGCCTGGCGTGTACGCCATCGGTGACGTGGTGCGCGGCATGATGCTGGCCCACAAGGCTTCGGAAGAGGGCATCATGGTGGTCGAGCGCATCAAGGGCCACAAGGCCCAGATGAACTACGACCTGATTCCGTCGGTCATCTACACCCACCCGGAAATCGCGTGGGTCGGCAAGACCGAACAGGCCTTGAAGGCCGAGGGCGTTGAGGTTAACGTGGGCACCTTCCCGTTCGCGGCCAGCGGCCGTGCGATGGCTGCCAACGACACCGGTGGTTTCGTCAAGGTCATCGCCGATGCCAAGACCGACCGCGTCCTGGGTGTGCACGTGATTGGCCCATCGGCTGCCGAACTGGTGCAGCAGGGCGCAATCGCAATGGAATTCGGCACCAGTGCCGAGGATCTGGGCATGATGGTCTTCAGCCATCCGACCCTGTCCGAAGCGTTGCATGAAGCAGCGCTGGCAGTGAATGGCGGCGCCATTCACGTGGCCAACCGTAAGAAGCGTTAATTATAAGAAACCACGGCGGGCTGCCCGTCGTGAGTCTTGCGTGCATGACTCACCGCGGAAAGTCCGCCGGACCGGATCACACGGGAAAACCCGGGGTCAACGGTCACAGGTGGTGCGGCGCCAGTGATGGCGCAGCGCCGAAGCGCAGTACCTAACGAAGACGGTAAAAAGCATGAATCTTCACGAGTATCAGGGTAAGCAGCTGTTCGCTGAGTACGGCCTGCCAGTTTCCAAGGGTTTCGCTGTCGATACCCCTGAGCAAGCTGCAGAAGCCTGCGACAAGATCGGCGGGAACGAGTGGGTGGTAAAAGCCCAGGTTCACGCGGGTGGTCGCGGTAAGGCGGGCGGCGTCAAGCTGGTTCGCAGCAAAGAAGACGCCAAGGCGTTCGCTGCACAGTGGTTGGGCAAGAATCTGGTTACCTACCAGACCGATGCCAACGGTCAACCCGTCTCCAAGATTCTGGTCGAATCCTGCACTGACATCGCCAAAGAGCTGTATCTGGGCGCTGTAGTCGATCGTTCGAGCCGCCGTATCGTGTTCATGGCTTCCACCGAAGGTGGCGTGGACATCGAGAAAGTCGCTCACGAAACGCCTGAGAAGATCCTCAAGGCCACCATCGACCCGCTGGTCGGCGCTCAGCCGTTCCAGGGTCGCGAGCTGGCGTTCCAGCTGGGCCTGGAAGGCAAGCAAGTTCAACAGTTCGCCAAGATCTTCGTTGGTCTGGCCAAGCTGTTCAAGGATCACGACCTGGCCCTGCTGGAAGTGAACCCGCTGGTGATCAAGGCCGACGGCGACCTGCACTGCCTCGATGCCAAGATCAACATCGACGCCAACGCCATGTACCGTCAGCCTAAGCTGAAAACCTTCCACGACCCGTCGCAGGACGACGCCCGTGAAGCCCACGCTGCCAAGTTCGAACTGAACTACGTTGCCCTCGAAGGCAACATCGGCTGCATGGTCAACGGTGCCGGCCTGGCCATGGGTACCATGGACATCGTCAACCTGCACGGCGGCAAACCGGCCAACTTCCTCGACGTTGGTGGTGGTGCTACCAAAGAGCGCGTTACCGAAGCGTTCAAGATCATTCTGTCCGACAGCAATGTCGCGGCCGTTCTGGTCAACATCTTCGGCGGCATCGTTCGCTGCGACATGATTGCCGAAGGCATCATCGGTGCAGTGAAAGAAGTCGGCGTGAAAGTTCCGGTTGTCGTTCGCCTTGAAGGCAACAACGCCGAACTGGGCGCTAAAGTACTGGCAGAAAGCGGTTTGAACATCATTGCGGCAACCAGCCTGACCGACGCTGCTCAACAAGTTGTCAAAGCTGCGGAGGGCAAGTAATGAGCGTCCTGATCAATAAAGACACCAAAGTCATCTGCCAGGGCTTCACCGGCTCGCAGGGTACTTTCCACTCCGAACAGGCCATCGCCTACGGCACCAAGATGGTCGGCGGCGTAACCCCAGGCAAGGGTGGCACCACCCACCTGGGCCTGCCAGTGTTCAACACTGTGAAAGAAGCTGTGGAAGCTACCGGCGCTGATGCTTCGGTGATCTACGTTCCGGCTCCTTTCTGCAAGGACTCGATCCTGGAAGCTGCCTTCGGCGGCATCAAGCTGATCGTGTGCATCACCGAAGGCATTCCTACCCTGGACATGCTGGATGCCAAGGTCAAGTGCGACGAGCTGGGCGTGACCCTGATCGGCCCTAACTGCCCAGGTGTCATCACCCCGGGCGAGTGCAAGATCGGCATCATGCCAGGCCACATCCACCTGCCAGGCAAGGTCGGTATCGTTTCGCGTTCCGGCACCCTGACCTACGAAGCTGTGAAGCAGACCACCGACGCCGGCTTCGGCCAGTCGACCTGCGTCGGCATCGGCGGTGACCCGATCCCGGGCTCCAACTTCATCGACATACTGAAGCTGTTCCAGGAAGACCCGAAGACCGAAGCGATCGTCATGATCGGCGAGATCGGCGGTTCGGCTGAAGAAGAAGCTGCGGCCTACATCAAGGCCAACGTCACCAAGCCTGTCGTTTCCTACATCGCTGGTGTTACCGCACCTGCGGGCAAGCGCATGGGTCACGCTGGCGCCATCATCTCCGGCGGCAAGGGCACTGCGGACGAGAAGTTCGCCGCTCTGCAGGACGCTGGTGTGAAGACCGTGCGTTCCCTGGCTGACATCGGCAAGGCCCTGGCCGAGCTGACTGGCTGGGAAGTCAAGAAGTAATACTGCTATACCCCCCACGCGCACAGAGGCCACCTTCGGGTGGCCTTTGTCGTTTCTGGGGGGAATTCCTGTGCCGGCCTCTTCGCGGGCTTGCCCGCCCCCACATGAGATCTCCACTTTCCGGGGCTGTGGTGATCCCCTGTGGGAGCGGGCAAGCCCGCGAAGAGGCCGGTACAGGCAACATGGATTTTTCGATGGCTTTGATAGGAATTTTCACGCAGACGAATGTTTCAATTCGAGGATAATTCTCGCTGTCCTCGGTCGCACAGACGACAAACATGTACGCACATCGGACAAGCAGTACTGTGCCAGTGCGTTTGACTGACAAAACAGTTACATTACGCGCTCACTCTGTGCCCGTACCCCAAAAGGGAACGACACGCTAAACGGGTCTGGCCTATCAAGCCGGGCAGCATTTCCCCTCATCCAAAGGGAAATCCCCTCTCGAATCCCGATTTCAGCAGTGTGGTACTACCTTAAATGAAAGTTCTCAAAGGCCAGGATATCCTGGCGCTTGGCTTTATGACGTTTGCGCTTTTCGTGGGCGCTGGCAACATCATCTTCCCGCCTATCGTCGGTCTGCAGTCTGGCCCGCACGTATGGATGGCGGCCCTTGGCTTCCTGGTTACCGCCGTAGGCCTGCCGGTCATCACCGTGGTCGCCCTGGCCAAGGTCGGCGGCGGCATGGATGCCCTGAGCAGCCCGATCGGCAAGTTCTTCGGTGGCCTGCTGGCGGCCGTGTGCTACCTGTCGGTCGGCCCGCTGTTCGCCACCCCGCGCACCGCGACCGTATCGTTCGAAGTGGGTGTTGCGCCGCTGACCGGTGAAAGCCCCCTGGCGTTGTTCATCTACAGCCTGGTGTATTTTCTCGTGGTACTGGCCGTGTCCATGTACCCGGGCAAGCTGCTCGACACCGTGGGCCGCTTCCTGGCACCGTTGAAGATCATCGCCCTTGCGGTGCTGGGCATCGCCGCCTTCGCGCTGCCTGCCGGTACCATTGGTGAAGCGCAGCCGGCCTATGCCGCCGCAGCGTTCTCCAAGGGCTTCTCCGATGGTTACCTGACCATGGACACCCTGGGTGCCCTGGTGTTCGGTATCGTCATCGTCAACGCCATCCGCTCGCGCGGTGTCGAGTCGCCGAAACTGATCACCCGCTATGCCATCATCGCCGGCCTGATCGCCGGTGTCGGTCTGGCCCTGGTGTACATCAGCCTGTTCCGACTGGGTGCAACCAGCCACGAGATCGCGGCTGACGCTACCAACGGTGCGGCGGTACTGCATGCCTATGTGCAGCACACCTTCGGTTCCCTGGGGAGCGGTTTCCTCGCCGTGCTGATCGCGCTGGCCTGCCTGGTGACCGCCGTTGGCCTGACCTGTGCCTGCGCCGAGTACTTCAGCCAGATGCTGCCGCTGTCGTACCGCGCACTGGTGGTGATCCTGGCGGGCTTCTCGCTGCTGATCTCCAACCTCGGCTTGACCAAGCTGATCATGTTCTCGATCCCGGTGCTCACCGCGATCTACCCGCCGTGCATCGTGGTGGTCGGGCTCAGCTTCGTGAAGGACCTGTGGAACTCGCCAACCCGCATCCTGGCACCAGTGATGCTGGTATCGCTGCTGTTCGGCATGGTCGACGCGATCAAGGGCAGCAGCATTGCCCACGTGCTGCCGGACTTCATGGCTCACCTGCCGCTGAGCGACCAGGGCCTGGCCTGGCTGGTGCCTTCGGTGGTGACCCTAGTTGGTGCCGTGGCCTGCGACCGCATGCTCGGCAAGCCGCGCGAAGCGCTGGCCTGATAGTCGAAGCCTGAGGGCGGCACCGGCCACAAGCCGAAGGGTGCTCGCCAAGGGTGGAAACTCAAGAGCCCCGTATCCGAAAGGATGCGGGGCTTTTTGTTTGCTTGTACCGGCCTCTTCGCGGGCACGCCCGCTCCCACAGGTCAAGCGCAAACCTCAGAATTGGCGCTGTACCTGTGGGAGCGGGCGTGCCCGCGAAGAGGCCGGGATGAGCAGTGCAAATGTCAGGATGGATGTGTGCCTTTTGCCGCTTGCCAGCGTCGAAATCCGGTCCCTATCCTTCAGGTATCTGGCCCTCCCGGGAACCGTGCATGAACTTCATCCAAAGCAACTTCAACAACCTTTTGGCCATCATCTGGTTCGCCCTGTGCTGGGGCGGTTACACCCGCTATGCCATCTGGAAGGGCCGCGACACCGCGTGCCTGGCCAGCGTGCTGCACCTGTATCGCGAAGACTGGATGCGCCGCATGCTGCTGCGCGACAACCGCATTGCCGATGCCAGCGTGATCGGCAACCTCGAGCGCAACGCCTCGTTCTTCGCCTCCAGCACCCTGATCATCCTCGCCGGTATCCTTACCGTGCTCGGGGCTTCCGACCGGGCGCTGTCGCTGCTGGCCGACCTGCCGCTGGTACAGCAGACCTCCCAGGGCATGTCGGAGATCAAGCTGCTGTGCCTGGCCATGGTTTTTGTCTATGCCTTTTTCACCTTCAGCTGGTGCATGCGCCAATACAACTTCGCGGCAGTGCTGGTGGGTTCGGCGCCGATGATCGGTGAACGGCTGGTCAATGAGCTTGAACGCAAGGCATTCGCCTCGCGGGCGGCGCGGGTGCTGTCGCTTGCCGCCAACCAGTTCAACCTGGGCCTGCGTTCCTATTACTTCGGCATGGCCATGTTGAGCTGGTTCATCAGCCCATGGTTATTCATGGTCATGAGTGTCGGAGTAGTGCTGATTCTGTACCGCCGCGAGTTCCATTCGGATGTATTGGATGTGATGGTGTTCACACCTACCGAAAGTATTTCGATCGAACCTGCCAGGGAAAACACCGCACCAGGAACCTGAAACGTTTAACCCTTAAGTTTCAGGCACAAAAAAAACCCGACAATGTCGGGTTTTTTTGTTTTAGCCGATTACTGCTTGGCAGGTTCGGCTGGAGCAGCAGGAGCGGCTTCCGGAGCCGGAGTAGCCGGAGCGGCTTCTTCGGCGGCCTTCTGCTCGGCTTCGGCCTGATCTTTGGCGGCTTCGGCGTTTTCCTTGGCAGCCTCGTTCATCTTATCCTGAGCTTCGCCCGCTTTTTCCTGGGCTTGCTCGGCGTGTTGCTGTGCGTCCTGGGCTTTGTCTTCGCTCGCTTTATCGCAAGCAGCCAGGCCCATGGCAGCAGCCAGCATCAGAGCAAAAGCAAAAGGTTTACGCATGGGGGTGTTTCTCCTTGGTGAAATAAGTGACTTGTTCCTTCGAGTGCAACTATGCGGAATAAGTTCCGCGAAGATTACACATATATAACGCCCCGTTCTATATAGACTTTTTAACGATTTTATGCCGATGCGGCAATGCGCAGGGAAACAGCCAATGAGCGATTCAACCTTGATGGCCATGGCCGAGCGCTTTCTCTCGGCCCTGAAACATTGTCAGTTGTTGCAAATGCGTGTGGCGCAAACCAATGCCGATGGCATGACCTTGGTGCTGCCATGGTCTGCGGCCATCGTCGGCAACCCGCAGACCGGCGCCGTGCATGGCGGCGCGCTG
Organism: Pseudomonas sp. M2(2023); assembly: GCF_030263955.1. Classification (NCBI taxonomy): domain Bacteria; kingdom Pseudomonadati; phylum Pseudomonadota; class Gammaproteobacteria; order Pseudomonadales; family Pseudomonadaceae; genus Pseudomonas; species Pseudomonas sp. M2(2023). Next base: position 3,793,909 of record NZ_CP127114.1, on the reverse strand, counting down.
ACCACGTTGATGGACACCACCTGCGGCATGGCCACGCTGTGCGTGCTGCCGCGCTTCGAGGTGTGCCCGACACTGGACCTGCGCATCGACTACATGCACCCGGCCGAGGCCGGCAAGGACATCTACGGCCATGCCCAATGCTACCGAGTCACCCGCGATGTGATCTTCACCCGTGGCACGGCCTATCAGGATGACCCCGCCCAGCCTATCTGCCAGGTGGTGGGCACGTTCATGCGCCTGGGCCAGGAAATCAAGGGTGGCCTCCGCTTCGGCAACAGCCTGAAGGAGGGCGGGGCATGATTCCGTACGAGGTTCGCCAACAGCTCAACGCTGCCCACGCGGTGGGAGACTATCGGCCCTTGCTGGCGCTGATCCCCTATGCCGGCTTGATCGGCATTGAATGCGAGCGTGAGGGCGATGACCTGCTGTTCCGCCTGCCGGCCAACCAGGACAACATCGGCAACCCGCTGCTGCCGGCCATCCATGGTGGGGTGATCGCGGGCTTCATGGAACTGTCGGCAGCGCTGTACCTGCTGATCTTCAGCGAGAGCGCAAGCATTCCGAAGATCATCGACTTTTCCATCGATTACCTGCGCGCCGGGCACTTTCGCGATACCTACGCCCAATGCCAGCTTTGGCGCCAGGGCCGGCGGGTGACCAATGTGGCCATCACCGCCTGGCAGGGGGACAGGCAGTCGCCGATCGCCACGGCTCGGGCCCATTTCAAGATCGAACCGGAAAAGCCCTTGAAATCATCCGGGCAGCCCCCATCTGCATGACATCCGCCGCTAAACGCTGGCCAACCTGGCCGCCAGGCGTCAACTGCCATCAGATCGGAGTTTTGAAGACCATGAGTGTGGAGACTCAAAAAGAAACGCTGGGCTTCCAGACCGAGGTAAAGCAGCTGCTGCACCTCATGATCCATTCCCTGTATTCGAACAAGGAGATCTTCCTGCGTGAATTGATCTCCAACGCCTCCGACGCCGCCGACAAGCTGCGTTTCGAGGCCCTGGCCAAGCCAGAGCTGTTCGAAGGCGACGCCGACCTGAAGATTCGCCTGAGCTTCGACAAGGACGCCGGTACCGTGACCCTCGAGGACAACGGCATCGGCATGAGCCGCGAAGACGTCATCGCCCACCTGGGTACCATCGCCAAGTCCGGCACTGCCGACTTCATGAAGAACCTCACCGGTGACCAGAAGAAGGACTCGCACCTGATCGGTCAGTTCGGTGTGGGCTTCTACTCCGCGTTCATCGTTGCCGACAAGGTCGACGTGTACAGCCGCCGTGCCGGCCAGCCGGCCGCTGAAGGCGTGCACTGGTCGTCGAAGGGCGAAGGTGAGTTCGAAGTCGCCACCATCGACAAGCCACAGCGCGGCACCCGCATCGTCCTGCACCTGAAGAAGGGCGAGCAGGAGTTCGCCGATGGCTGGCGCCTGCGCAACGTGGTCAAGAAGTACTCCGACCACATCGCCATGCCGATCCAGCTGCTGAAAGAGCAAGCTACCGCCGAAGGCGAAGAGCAGCCGGCCGAAGAGTGGGAAACCGTCAACCGTGCCAGCGCCCTGTGGACCCGTCCGCGTACCGAAATCAAGGACGAGGAATACCAGGAGTTCTACAAGCACATCGGCCATGACTTCGAAAACCCGCTGGCCTGGAGCCACAACAAGGTAGAAGGCAAGCTCGAATACAACTCGCTGCTGTACGTGCCGGCCCGCGCGCCGTTCGACCTGTACCAGCGCGAAGCGCCACGCGGCCTGAAGCTGTACGTGCAGCGCGTGTTCATCATGGACCAGGCCGAATCGTTCCTGCCGCTGTACCTGCGCTTCATCAAGGGTGTGGTCGACTCCAACGACCTGTCGCTGAACGTGTCGCGTGAAATCCTGCAGAAAGACCCGATCATCGACTCGATGAAGACCGCGCTGACCAAGCGCGTGCTGGACATGCTGGAGAAGCTGGCGAAGAACGAGCCCGAGCAGTACAAGGGCTTCTGGAAGAACTTCGGTCAGGTGCTGAAGGAAGGCCCGGCCGAAGACTTCGCCAACAAGGAAAAGATCGCCGGCCTGCTGCGCTTCGCTTCCACCCAGGACGACAGCGGCGAGCAGAGCGTCGCCCTGGCGGACTACCTGGCTCGCGTCAAGGAAGGCCAGGACAAGATCTACTACCTCACCGGCGAGTCGTACGCGCAGGTCAAGAACAGCCCGCACCTGGAAGTCTTCCGCAAGAAAGGCATCGAAGTGCTGCTGCTGACCGACCGTATCGACGAGTGGCTGATGAGCTACCTGAACGAGTTCGACGGCAAGGCCTTTGTCGACGTCGCCCGTGGCGACCTGGACCTGGGCAAGCTGGACTCGGAAGAAGACAAGAAGGCCCAGGAAGAAGTCGCCAAGGACAAGGAAGGCCTGGTCGAGCGCCTGAAGGGCGCGCTGGGTGACAGCGTGGCCGAAGTGCGCGTGTCGCACCGCCTGACCGACTCGCCGGCGATCCTTGCCATCGGTGAACAGGACCTGGGTCTGCAGATGCGCCAGATCCTCGAAGCCAGCGGGCAGAAGGTGCCGGAGTCCAAGCCGATCTTCGAGTTCAACCCGACCCACCCGCTGATCGAGAAGCTGGACAACGAGCAGAGCGAAGACCGCTTCGCCGAGCTGTCGCACATCCTGTTCGATCAGGCGGCCCTGGCGGCCGGTGACAGCTTGAAGGACCCGGCGGCTTACGTTCGTCGCCTGAACAAGCTGCTGGTCGAACTGTCTGCTTGAGTTGATGCATAGGAAAGCCCGCTTCGGCGGGCTTTTTTCATGGCGAGCATATTGATGACGAGTGCCAAAGGAGTGCTTGATGAGCAAAGTAATCGTCGAATCGCTGGTCTATCACCTGTCCGGCAAGGCGTATGAAAGCCGCCTGGTATACGAGCCGGGCGCGCTGGGGCGGCCAGGTCTGGTGATGGCGCCGAACTGGATGGGTATCGGCGAAGGTGCCGAGCGCATCGCCAAGGAAGTGGCCGAGAAAGGTTATGTGGTGCTGATTGCCGACCTGTACGGGCAATCGGTGCGTCCGTCCAACGCGGACGAGGCCGGCGCGGCGATGATGCCGTTGAAGAACGATCGTGGCGAGCTGCGCAAGCGCATGCAGGAAGCCCTGGCGCAACTGTTGGGGCAGTCGAAGGCGCTGCTGGAACCGGGCAAGGTCGGCACGTTTGGTTTCTGCTTTGGTGGCTGCTGTGCACTGGAGCTGGCTCGTACTGGCGCCGATTTGCGTGCGGCGGTGTCGTTCCATGGCACGCTGGACACGCCGAATCCGGAAGATGCCAAGCGCATCAAGGGCTCGGTGCTGGTGCTGCACGGCGCTTCCGATCCACTGGTGCCGAAGGAGCAGTTGCCGGCGTTCGAGGAGGAGATGAACGCGGCCAAGGTTGACTGGCAATTGCTGAGCTATGGCGGCGCGGTGCACTCGTTTACCGACCCGAGCGCCAACGTGCCGGGCAAGATGCAGTATGACCGGCGTACCTCGGAGCGGGCGTTCCGGGCGATGCATAACCTGCTGACCGAAGTTTTCCAGCGCTGAGATTGCACGGGGCTGCTTTGCAGCCCATTCGCGGGTAAACCGCTCCCACAGGTACTGCGCTGTCTGTGGGAGCGGGTTTACCCGCGAATGGGTCGCAAAAACGCCCCCCTTTCACCTAGGCAACTCGATTCGCGAGGTTTCCCCTGGCACCACCGGCCAATCCCCCGCAGCCCACTTGGCCCGGGCCTGTTCGATCAGCTCCACATCACTGGCGACAAAGTTCCAGTTCATCCGCCGCGGCCCATCCAGTGGTGCGCCACCAATCAGCACCAGCTGGCACTCACCCTCCGCATACAGCGTCACCTCTTCACCCTCGGGCAGGACCACCAGGCTGCAGGGTTCCACATCCTCATCGTTCATCACCAGCTCACCATCAAGCAGGTACAGCGCCCGCTGCGCATGCTCGTTCGGCACCAGTAGCGTGGTTGCCGGTTGCATCTGTACATGCGCGTACAGGGTAGGGGAGAGCACTGGCACCGGCGATTCCAGGCAGAACCCGCTGCCAGCGATCATGCAGATGCGTACCCCCAGGCTGTCGCTGACCGGCAGGCTCGCCGCCGGGTGGTGGCTGTAGCTTGCCGGGCCTTGTTCATGCTCGCGTGGCGACGCCAGCCATACCTGCAGCCCGTGCAGGCGTGAGCCATGGGCCAGGGCATCTTCAGGCGTGCGCTCGACATGGGCCACGCCGCTGCCTGCGGTCATCCAGCTGACGTCGCCCGGCAGCACCCGCTGCGCCGAGCCGAGGCTGTCCTTGTGCAGGATTGCCCCTTCGAACAGGTAGGTAAGGGTCGACAGGCCGATATGCGGGTGCTGGCGGATGTCCATGCCATGCCCCGGGGCATAGTCGGTTTCGAGCATGTGGTCGAAAAACACGAACGGGCCGACGCTGCGACACTGGGCTGATGGCAGCGGGCGCAGGATCGGCTGGCCCTCGACCGATTCGGCACGTGGGCGGATGACCAGGGGGCTGCTCATGGGAAGGCTCCAGGCAAGGTGGAAATGCCCCAAGCATAGCGGTTTGCCCGCCCCGGCTGAACCGTCTCGCAGGCCGGCCGGTCTAGAGATCTGATACCCGGAAAAGGAAGCTTCGTCATGATCGTGAGAGCGTTGGCCTGCGTGCTGTTATCCACCTGGCTGTGCCAAGCGGCGCAGGCACGCGACTACCGCTACAGTGATGCCCACCTGCACTACGTCGACTTCTTCCAGGAAAGCGAAGGCATGCCTGCGCTGATCAAGGCCATGGATGCCGCCGGTATCGAGCAGTCGATGATTTCCGGCGTGCCGGTGGCCAAGAAGTGGCATGAAGACGAGCCCAAGCGCCCACGCTATTACGCTGGGGATGACGCCGAAGCCTACTGGTACAGCGCTACCGATACCTACGTGGCGGCGGCGCTACAGCAACTGCCCGACGAGCAGCGCAAGCGCTTTCATCCGTTCCTGGCCGGCTTCAATCCGGTGGACAAGAACGCCGCCAGCCATATCGAGCGCATGCTCGATCTGCATCCGGGGCTGTGGCAGGGCATTGGCGAGGTGTTCACCCGCCACGATGACCTGACTGCTCTCACCAGCGGTGACACGCCGCGCGCCAACAACGAAGCCATGGCGCGTATCTACCACCTGGCGGCCGAGCGCGACCTGCCGGTGCTGCTGCATTCCAACATCACCTCCAAGCGCGAGCGTAACCCGCTGTACCTGGCGGAGATCGAACAGCCGCTGCGCAATCACCCGCACACGCGGTTCATCTGGGCGCACGCCGGCAGCAGCATGGAGATTCACCGGCACCAGACGCAAATGGACTTTCTGCTGCCGGTGCTGACGCGGTTGCTGGAGGATTACCCGAACCTGTATGTCGATTTGTCGTGGAGCGTGCTGAAACCCTATCTGCTGGATGGCCAGGGTGTACCGCGCAAGGAGTGGCTGGCACTGGTCGAGAGGTTCCCGGAACGGTTCATGCTGGGTTCGGATGTGGTGGGGCGGTTTGGTAGCCTTGGGGAGCAGATGCACGGGTTCAGGCCGTTTCTGGATGCATTGCCGGAACAAGTTGCCAACAAGGTGGCCAGGGAGAATTTTCTGGATGTGTTGCCCAAGCAATAGTATTTCGCCTGTGCCGGCCCTTTCGCGGGTAAACCCACAGGGGCCGCGCTGCTCTTGAAACCGGTGCTGTGCCTGTGGGAGCGGGCGCGCCCGCGAAGAGGCCGGTACAGGCAATACAAATGAAAACGCCCCGAACCAGTCGGGGCGTTTTCGTTTACCGCAGCAGCGTCTTACTTGCCTTCCCAGCGCTTGAGCACCAGGGTGGCGTTGGTGCCGCCGAAGCCGAAGCTGTTGCTCATGACCGTGTCGATCTTGGCGTTTTCTTCGGTCTTGCGCAGGATCGGCAGGTCGGCGACCTCCGGGTCAAGCTCGTCGATGTTGGCGGAGCCGGCGATGAAGTTGTTTTCCATCATCAGCAGGCAGTAGATCGCCTCGTGTACGCCGGCAGCGCCCAGCGAGTGGCCCGAAAGGCTCTTGGTCGAGCTGATTTTCGGTGCCTTGTCGCCGAACACGGCGCGAACGCCCTTGATCTCGGCAACGTCACCGACCGGGGTCGAGGTGCCGTGGGTGTTCAGGTAATCGATCGGAGTGTCGACGGTCGACAGCGCCTGCTGCATGCAGCGGATAGCACCTTCGCCGCTCGGGGCAACCATGTCGTAGCCGTCGGAAGTGGCGCCGTAGCCGACGATTTCCGCGTAGATCTTGGCGCCACGGGCCAGGGCGTGTTCCAGCTCCTCGACCACCACCATGCCGCCACCGCCAGCGATGACGAAGCCATCACGGTCGGCGTCGTAGGCGCGCGAGGCCTGTTCCGGGGTTTCGTTGCGCTTGGTCGACAGAGCGCCCATGGCATCGAACAGGAACGACTGGCTCCAGTGCTCTTCTTCACCGCCACCGGCGAAGACGATGTCCTGCTTGCCCCACTGGATCTGCTCCAGCGCGGTGCCGATGCAGTGTGCCGAAGTGGCGCAGGCCGAGGAGATCGAGTAGTTGATACCCTTGATCTTGAACGGGGTAGCCAGGCACGCCGAAACGGTGCTGCCCATGGTGCGGGTAACGCGGTATGGGCCGACGCGCTTGACGCCTTTCTCACGCAGGGTGTCCAGCGCTTCCATCTGGTTCAGGGTCGAGGCGCCGCCGGAGCCCGCCACCAGGCCGGTACGCGGGTTGGAAACCTGCTCTTCGGTCAGGCCGGCGTCCTTGATCGCATCCTGCATCGCCAGGTAGGCGTAGGCAGCAGCGTGGCCGACGAAGCGGTAGACCTTGCGGTCGATCAGTTCTTCGAGGTTGAGGTCGATGGACCCGGAAACCTGGCTACGCAGCCCCATTTCCTTGTATTCCGGGTTGTAACGGATACCCGGACGGCTGTTGCGCAGGTTTTCGGTGACGGTAGCTTTGTCATTGCCCAGGCACGATACGATGCCCAGACCAGTGATAACGACGCGGCGCATGCGAATAACCCTTAGAAATTGTCAGTGGAGGTGAACACGCCGACCCGCAGGCCTTCGGCAGTGTAGATCTCGCGGCCGTCGACGCTGACCGAGCCATCGGCGATGGCCATGTTCAGCTTGCCCTTCAGGACGCGCTTGATGTGAATGTTGTAAGTGACTTTCTTGGCTTCCGGCAGTACCTGGCCGAAGAACTTCACCTCGCCCGAACCTAGGGCGCGCCCGCGGCCTGGCAGGCCCTGCCAGCCGAGGAAGAAACCTACCAGCTGCCACATGGCATCGAGGCCCAGGCAGCCCGGCATTACCGGGTCGCCTTCGAAGTGGCAGGCGAAGAACCACAGGTCCGGATTGATATCCAGCTCGGCGACCAATTCACCTTTGCCGTACTTGCCGCCTTCTTCGCTGATATGGGTGATGCGATCGACCATCAGCATGTTCGGCGCGGGCAGTTGCGCATTACCTGGGCCGAACAGCTCACCGCGACTGCAGCGCAGCAGGTCTTCCCGAGTAAAGGCGTGTTGTTTGGTCATGCGAGCTCCTCAATAACCCCCTGCGGCAGGGGATGAATCTTCCCGGCCGGCCCGATACGCATCGCGTTCGGGGCGGCAGCCTACAGGTAGACTATTGCGTTGTGGTGAAAGTCACAGTGCACCCGGTGAAAGAAGTACAGGTGTGCACTGAAACGTCTATTTTCAGGTCCGATGAAGGTCCTGTCCAGTGTTTAAGACTGCCGCACTTTAGCATTTATCGCCAGTCGCGGTTGTCTGACCGGGTAGCCAGCGCTGCAGCACACGCTGCAGTTCGGTGCGGCGCAAGGGTTTGCTCAGGTAGTCGTCCATGCCGGCCGCCATGCAACGCTCGCGGTCGCCCTGCAAGGCGTTGGCGGTCAGGGCGATGATCGGTAGCCTGGCGCCGTTGGGCAGCTGGCGGATACGCCGGGTGGCTTCATAGCCGTCCAGGTGCGGCAGGCGGCAGTCCATCAGCACGGCGGCAAAACGCTGCCGGCTGACCCGTTCGACCGCCTCCAGGCCGTCCTCGGCCGTGCATACCGCCAGCCCCAGGCTACGCAGCATGGCTTCGATGACACTTTGGTTGACCGGATTGTCCTCTACCAGCAGCACCTGATCATTGTCGGCCACCGCCGGTGGCGCAGCGCTTGGCTGCGTCAGCGAGAGCGGAGCAGGGCTGGCCAGGGCCAGAGGCATCTCCAAGGTGAAGGTCGAGCCCAGGCCTTCACGGCTTTCGCCACGCAGCTTGCCGCCCATGCGTTCGGCCAGGGTGCGGGCGATCGACAGCCCCAGCCCGGTGCCGCCATAGCGGCGGGAAATCGAGCTGTCGGCCTGCTGGAAGGCGACAAACATCATTTCCAGGCGTTCGTTGTCGATGCCGATACCGGTGTCGCGCACACTGCAGGTCAGCCAGATCAGTTGGCGGTCCAGCACCTGCCAGCGCGCCTCGACCTGAACCTGGCCGCGTTCGGTGAATTTCAGCGCGTTGCCGACCAGGTTCAGCAGGATCTGGCGGATGCGCGTGGGGTCGCCGTTCACCTGCAGCTGCTCGATACCCGCCGGCATTTGCAGGTGTAGGGCAAGGCCGCGCTGTTGGGCGCTGTGCTGGAACGACTGGACGCTGCTGGTGATCAGTTCGCCAAGGTTGAAGTCGATGTGTTCCAGTTGCAGCGCGGCGCGTTCGATGCGCGAGAAGTCGAGGATGTCGTTGATGACCTTGAGCAGGTGCCCGGTGGATTCGCTGGCCACCGCGGTGTACTCGGCCTGCTCGCTGTTCAACTGCGTGGTTTCCAGCAACTGCAGCATGCCCAGCACGCCATTCATCGGCGTGCGCAGCTCGTGGCTCATCATCGCGAGGAAATCCGATTTGGCGCGGTTGGCCTGTTCGGCCTCCTCGCGGGCCTGGATAAGCTCGGCAATTGCCTGCTTCTGTTCATTGCTGGCCTGCGCCAGGGCATGGGCCAGGTTATTGATGTGGCGTGCCAGATGGCCCAGTTCGCTGTCATCGACCACCGGCAACAGGGTGTGGTACTCGCCCTGCTGGATGGCCTTGACCGCATGGCCCATGTCGCTGATCGGCTTGGCCAGGCTCAGGGCCAGGCGGCGCGCCAGCAGGAAGGTGAACAGCAGGGCGAACAGCGCGAGGATGCCGGCCTTGATCACGATTTCCTGCTGGCGCTGGCTGAAGGCGTCATCGGACATGCCGACGATGACCCGGCCCAGGTAATCGTCGCCGATGGCCGGGGTGGTGGCTTTGCCCTGTTGCAGGAAGTCGCTGTCCAGACGGATCTGCTGCAGGCGGATGGGCGCCTGGAACACTTCGACGCGCTGCGCGCGGTTGGCGCTTTCGTCGGACTGCTCCACATAGACCAGTATGTGGTTGCGGCTGTCCTGCACCTCGAGGAAGCGCACGTGGGGGATGCTGAGCGTGGCGCGCATCAGGCCCTCGAGCACTTCGTTGTTGCCCGAGATCACCCCGTATTCCGAGGCTGGCGCCAGCTGGTTGGCGATCAGTTGCCCAGTGTGGTTCAGTTCCTGGCGCAGGTCCTGGATACGCACGAAGGTGAAGAAGCTGATCAGCAGCAAGGTCAGCAGCAGGGCAGGGCCGAGGCTGATGATCTGGGTGCGGGTGTGGATGTCCCAGCTCAGGCGCTTGCTCATGGGGTGGGTTCTCCTTCGGCCAGGGCCTTGGCGGCGGCGTTCGGATCGATCGGTTCAAGGCCCAGGGCGCGCGCCACCTGCTGGTTGCCGCTGACGCCGAAGCGTACCGGGTACAGGCTGCGTGGCCAGCGCGCCGGTGGCTGGTCGAGCAACTGGTCGAGCACCGCCAGCCAATCGTCCTGGTCGCTGAAAGTGCTGGCCAGGGCGCCGGCGCGGACGAACCCGGCGTTCGGGCCGATCAGCGCCATCTGCCGGCCATAGCTGCTCAACAGCAGGTTTTTCGCAGTCTTGGAGTTGTACAGGTCGGCATCGTCCAGGCCCAGCAGCACGTCACTGTTGGCCAACAAGTGTTGCAAAGGGCGGCTGTCGCGCGGGTCGGGCCAGTCCTGGGCAATGATCTCCAGGTCCAGCGCGCGGGCGGCGTGGCGCAGCTCTTCGAGCAGAAAGCTGCTGTGCTCACCGTACAGCACACCAATGCGCTGGGCCTGCGGCAGCAGGTAGCGCGCCAGGCGCAACTGCCGGCCCAGCGGCGGATCGCTCCACAGCAGCGTGAGGAACGCGGGCCGCGACTTTCCCAGGCGCTGTTCAGCCTGTACCCGGCTGACCCTCATGGCCAGGGCCGGCGGGCCGGCAGTTTCCGCGAGGCGCCATTCCAGTGCGGCGTTGTCCAGCAGGATCAGGCGCTGGTCAGCCTTGAGCTTGCCCGGACGTGGCAGGTCGTCGGTGGTCTGGAAATGTACATGGTCGTGCGGCCGGCGGCTTTCCAGCGCGGCGACGAAACTGCGAATGCCAGGCTGGTCTTCCGCGCCTACCAACAGGATTTCGCTGGCGAACAGCGGCCCCATCGGCCACAGGCACAACAGCAACAGGCGCAGCAGCAGGGCCATCAGAACTCCAGCTCCGCGCTGACGCTCAGGCGGTGGCGGCTGTCGTAGCGGTTCTGGATTGCGGTGGTCGGCTCATCGTCCAGGCGCTGTTGCCACAGCGCCGCCAGCTCCAGGTTGCTGCCATGCACCCGGAAACGCTTGGCCAGGCGCAGGTCCAGGCGCTCGTAGCGGTACTGGTTGAGCGCATCGTCGCCGTAATAGAACAGCGCGCTCGACCAACCGGCACCCCACTCGCGCATCCATCCGGCCGAGCCGCTGTTGCGCGCGCTGAGGCGGCGGTCGGCGGGGTTGCTGGCCCATGCATCCACGTAGGCGTAGGTCACCCGCAGGCGGTCGCGCAGGGTCGGGCGCCAGTCCAGTTGCGCCTCGCTGCCGCTGAAACGGGCCTTGTTGGCATTGCTGGCGATGTATTGGTTGTTCTTCAGGGGCTCGCTGATCATGCCGGTGATCTCGTCATAGAACAGCTTCACATCCATGTTCAGGTCGATGTCGCTGAAGTAGCCGTTGTAGCCGAGTTCGCGCGAGCGCATGCGTTCCTGGTCGAGGTCGCCCGGGCCGCGGGTCTTGACGAAGTATTCGCCGTTTTGCAGGCCAAAGGCGTTGGGGGTCAGGTTCTTGACCGTGTAGCTCCAGTTGACGTTGTTCTCGAACATGTCTGGCGAGCGCACTGCCTCGGAATACACTGCACGCAGGCCATGGCGCGGGGTGATCAGGTAGTTGACCGCCACGCGTGGGGTCAGCGAGCTGCCGGACAGGCGCGAGTCCTCGAACATGGCACCACCCTGCAGGATCCAGTGTTCGTCGGCGCGCCACTCCAGTTGGCCGAACAGGCGCCAGGTCTGGTCGTCGATGCTGCCATTGAAGTAGGTCTGCGAGTCGGCACGATCATAGCGGTAGTTCATGCCGCTGAGCAGGCGCAGGCTGTCGGTCAGGCTCAGGGTGTCCTGGATTTCCAGGTCATAGCGGGTTTCGCGGGTGCTCTGGTCGACGTCGCCGCAAACCTGCTGCTTGCCACCGTTCGCCCATTGCTGCTGGACCTTCTCCAGAAGCCCTCTCATGACGGGATCGTTGGTCGAAAGTGGTGCGCCGGTAGCAATGCCGCGCGCCACTTTTTCGGCGAAATCGGGGTTCATTTGCCAGAGCTGGGTCAATTCCGGGCTGAACGACTGCAAAGCGTCACAGGCACGCCACACCTGCTGACGGTCGAAATGTTGGGCAGAGCCTTGGATATACAGGCTGTGCTCAGAACTGAAGTCCTTGGTCCAGCGCAATGAGCCGGCGTAGTCCTTGGCACTGACGTCAGCGTTGTTACCGGCTTCGTATTTGGCGAACACCGGCTGGTAGGTATAAGGCCGCTGGTTGCTGCCTTCCTTCGCAGCAAGTTGCCATTCCAGGGTCTGGTCGTGTGCCAGGCTGTGGCTGGCGTTGATATTGAAGCGGGTCAATCGGCGGCTGTCGCGGTAATCCTGGCCGAACTGGTTCTCGTCGAAGCCATCGTCCTGCTGGCCTGACAGCGACAGGCGCATGTCGCCGCCATCCCAGCCGAAGCCGTGGCTGGCGTAGAAATCATTGATGCCGTCCTGGCCGCGGGTCATCTTCAGCCGCGTGCCATGGCTGTCGGCAGGGTTGCGGGTAAGGATGTTGACCACTGCCATCAGCGCGTTGGCGCCGTAGCTGACCGTGTTGGGGCCTCGGAACACCTCGATGCGCTCGATATCCTCCATGGCCAGGGGGATGTCGCTCCAGTCCACCGTGGCCAGGCCGGCGCGGTACACCGAACGGCCATCGATCAGCACCTGCATGCGCCGGGCATCGTTGACGTTGCTGCCATGGTAGTTGACCGTGGGTTGGTTGCCGGCGTTGTAGCCCACCATCATGCCCGGCACCAGGCGCAGCAGCTCGGGGATGTCGCGGGCACCGCTGGCGCGAATCAGCTCGCTGTCGAGCACGGTCATGCTGCCCGGGACTGCGGCGGGGGATTGTTTCAGGCGCGTTGCAGTCAGAACCTGCGGCAGGTCCGTGTTGTCGATGAACAGGTCATCGGCCACGGCCGGGCCGCCGAGCAGGGCAGTCAGTATGAGCAGGCGCGGGTACGAGGGCGTGCCAGGGAACACAAAGCGGCCTTGTATCAGGATTGAAACAGGCATGGTAACTGACCGTGGCGTATTTGCCAGTGATCTGCATTACCCGTGATGGCCCTTTCGCGGGTAAACCCGCTCCCACACGGAACGCACCGCTGCTGAAGGCTTCGTTGTACCTGTGGGAGCGGGTTTACCCGCGAAGAGGCCAGTACTGACACTGGTTCTGTAGCAGGCGAGCCGTATAATGGCTGGGTCGCCACTTAACTTTTGGCTTTAACGGATTGGATATGACTGAACAGCAACCTGTTGCAGTTCTGGGAGGCGGCAGCTTCGGCACCGCCGTGGCGAACCTGCTGGCAGAAAACGGTGTGCCGGTGCGCCAATGGATGCGCGACCCGGAACAGGCTGAGGCCATGCGCGTCAATCGCGAGAATCCGCGCTACCTCAAGGGCATCCGCCTGCACGACGGCGTCGAGCCGGTCAGCGACCTGCTCGCCACACTGCAGGCCAGCGAGCTGATTTTCGTCGCCCTGCCATCGAGCGCCTTGCGTAGCGTGCTGGCTCCGCATGCTGAGTTGCTGCGCGGCAAGGGCCTGGTCAGCCTGACCAAGGGCATCGAAGCGCAAAGCTTCAAGCTGATGAGCCAGATCCTCGAGGAAATCGCCCCTGAGGCGCGAATCGGCGTGCTGTCCGGCCCCAACCTGGCCCGTGAAATCGCCGAACATGCGCTGACCGCCACGGTGGTCGCCAGCGAGGACGAAAAACTGTGCCAGCAGGTGCAGGCCGTGCTGCACGGGCGTACCTTCCGCGTCTACGCCAGTGCCGACCGCTTTGGTGTCGAGCTGGGCGGGGCGCTGAAGAACGTCTACGCCATCATCGCTGGCATGGCGGTGGCCCTGGGCATGGGCGAGAACACCAAGAGCATGCTGATTACCCGCGCCCTGGCCGAGATGACCCGGTTCGCCGTCAGCCAGGGTGCCAACCCCATGACTTTCCTCGGCCTGGCCGGTGTCGGTGACCTGATCGTCACCTGCTCCTCGCCAAAGAGCCGCAACTATCAGGTCGGCCACGCGCTGGGCCAGGGCCTGAGCCTGGAGCAGGCGGTCAGCCGCCTGGGCGAAGTGGCCGAAGGCGTCAACACCCTCAAGGTGCTCAAGGCCAAGGCGCAGGAAGTGCAGGTGTACATGCCGCTGGTGGCTGGCCTGCATGCCATCCTGTTCGAAGGCCGCACGCTGAACCAGGTGATCGAGCACCTGATGCGTGCCGAGCCGAAGACCGATGTCGATTTCATTTCCATCAGCGGTTTCAACTGAGCCTCGAGCGGCTCTGACAACAGCAAGGAGCAACACATGAACGATACGCCCGAACGCGCCCAGCGCGAGTCGATCATCCTGCGGCCCCTGTGGATGCTGGTGTTCCTGGTGGTCTGGCAGCTGGCCGAGCTGTTGCTCGGTGGCCTGGTGCTGGTACAACTGATCTACCGCCTGGTGTACGGCGCCCCCAGCGCCAGCCTGATGAACTTCGGCGACAGCCTGAGCCAGTACCTGGCGCAGATCGGCCGCTTCGGCAGCTTCCACAGCGACCAGAAGCCCTGGCCGTTCGCCGACTGGCCGGCACCGCGTGCCCCGGAAGGCGAGGCGCCGCATGCGGTGGCCCCGGCCCCGCACCCGGTGCGTGACGAGGAGCCCAAGCTGTGAAGCTGTGGGTTCTGCGCCACGGCGAAGCGGAGCCGCGGGCCAACAGCGATGCCGAGCGCCGGCTGACCGCCCATGGTCGCGAACAGGTGCTGCATAGCGCCGCCCGCCTGCTGGGCCAGCCGCTGCAGGCGATCATCGCCAGCCCTTACGTACGCGCCCAGCAAACGGCTGCCCTGGTGCATGACACCCTGGGCTTCGCCGAACCGGTGCGCACCGTGCCCTGGCTGACGCCTGACAGTGATGTGCAGCAGGTTATCGGCGAAATCGAGCGCCTGGGCCTGGAACATGTGCTGCTGGTCAGCCACCAGCCGCTGGTGGGTACCCTGGTCGGGGCGTTGCAGCATGGCCACCAGCAGCAACCGGCCGGCATGAGCACTGCAAGCCTGGCGGAGCTGGAAGGGGACTGGCCGCTGGCTGGGTTGATGGCCCTTCGGGCGATCAACTCGCCGGCCTGAAACCCCGGGGCCGCTGCGCGGACAGGTACCGCCCCCGCCTTGAGCTGTGGGAGCGGCTTCAGCCGCGAACACCGGCGCAGCCGGTGCCATGCACCGTGTTGGATTCTTCGCGGCTAAAGCCGCTCCCACAGTGTTTGCGGATTGCTTGCGAACTCAGTTATCTACGCGACAGCGCAGCCCAAAGGGCTGGGCGATCTCCCGCAAGCCTGACCTGATAGCCCTCGCCGATGACCTTTCCGGACGTTGCCGAACTGCACCGCGATACCGACAATGGGCCATCATCCCCCATCCGGACCCGGCGCCATGTCGCAGCAGATCTTCTTCGCCCATGCCAACGGTTTCCCCTCGGCCACCTACGGCAAGCTGTTCGCCGCCCTGGCACCGGACTACCAAGTGCAGCACCTGGCCCAGCACGGCCACGATCCGCGCTTTCCGGTGGACGACAACTGGCAGAGCCTGGTCGATGAACTGCTGCACCACCTGGCCCGGCAGGGCCAGCCGGTATGGGGCGTCGGCCATTCGCTGGGCGGGGTGTTGCACCTGCACGCAGCCTTGCGCTGCCCCGAGTATTACCGCGGCGTGGTCATGCTCGACTCTCCGGTGCTCACCCGCGCCGACCAGTGGCTGCTGCGCACCGCCAAGCGCTTCGGCTTCATTGACCGTATCACCCCGGCTGGCCGCACTCTGGGGCGCCGCGAAACCTTCAATGACCGCGACAGTGCCCGGGACTATTTCGCCGGCAAGTCACTGTTCCGCCATTTCGACCCCGACTGCCTCGATGCCTACATAGAGCACGGCCTGCAGGCGATGGAGCAGGGGCTGCAGTTGCGCTTCGACCCGGCCACGGAAATCAGCATCTACCGCAGCATCCCGCATACCAGCCCTGCGCCCGCGCGGCAGTTGCAGGTGCCGCTGGCCATGGTCCGCGGCGAGCGCAGCAACGTCATTCGCCGCCACCACACGCTGGCCGTGCGTGGCATGCCCAGAGGCGAATACCACAGCGTGCCGGGTGGGCACATGTTCCCGCTTGAGCGACCAACCGACACCGCCAGCCTGATCAAGGGCCTGTTCGACCGCTGGAGCCAGGCATGAGCGCGCAGGTCGAGGAGATCCGCCTGAGCCTGGGTCATATCGAACTGGCGGCGCACCTGTTCGGCCCCGAGGATGGGCTGCCGGTAATCGCCCTGCATGGCTGGCTGGACAACGCCAACAGCTTCGCCCGCCTGGCGCCGCAGCTGAAAGGCCTGCGCATCGTCGCCCTGGACCTGGCCGGGCATGGTTACTCCGAGCACCGGCCGCTCGGCGCCGGCTATGCCCTGGCCGACTACGCCCATGACGTGCTGCGGGTGGCCGAGCAGCTGGGTTGGCAACGTTTCGCCCTGCTGGGCCATTCGCTGGGGGCAATCATTTCGGTGCAGCTGGCTGGCGCGTTGCCGGAGCGGGTAAGCCATCTGGCCCTGATCGACGGGGTCATTCCGCCGACCGGCGCCGAGCAGGACGCCGGGGAGAGGCTGGGCATGGCACTGCAGGCCCAGTTGCGCCTGGATGGCAAGCGCAAGTCGGTATACACCACACTGGAGCAGGGCGTGCAGGCACGCATGAAAGGCATGGTCGCGGTCAGCCGTGAGGCGGCCGAGCTGCTGGCCCAGCGCGGCCTGATGCCGGTGCCCGGCGGTTACAGCTGGCGCAGCGACAGCCGCCTGACTCTGCCTTCGCCAGTGCGCCTGAGCGAGGCCCAGGCCATGGCCTATGTGCACCGGGTGAGTTGCCCGACGCGCCTGGTCGTGGCCGCCGACGGCATGCTGGCGCGCCACACCGGGTTGCTGGAGCAGCTACCCTTTGAGCAGGTGACGCTGCCCGGTGGCCATCACCTGCACCTGAACGATGAGCAGGGCGCGGCCCTTGTCGCAGACTGTTTCAATCGCTTCTTTGGCTTTGCTTGACTTGCATCGGACAAGTGTCGAGGCTTGGCGGGTTGAACAGGGAGACAACCATGCAACTGCCAGACATCCTGGAGCTTCATCTCGGCGCTGAGCGCCGTCTGGTTCGCCAATGAGCGCGCCTGTTGCCATCCGTAATGCCTTCGCTGCCTGCCTGGTGTTCGCCAGCCCCGTTTTGTGGGCCGGCAGCCTGCCGGTACCGGTGGACGCCAAGGTGGTCGACCAGCGCCCTGCCGTGGAGCAGGAGCGCGTCTACCCCATGGGCCCGCTGCGCAAGATCAGCGGCCGCCTGCGGGTCGAGGACAAGGTCGAAAGCCGTGGCCAGGTCAGCTCGGTAACCTACGAACTGCCGGTCGAGCGTACTGCTCGCGAAGCCTTCACCAGCGCTCGCGAAGCACTGCAGCGCGACGGCGGCTACCCGCTGTTCTGGTGCCAGGGGCGCGATTGCGGCGAGGCCAGCCTGTGGGCCAATGATGTGTTCGGCAATGCCCGCCTCAACGGCGGCGACGAGCAGCAGGCGTTCATCCTGCTGCGCCGCTCGGCGGAGCAGGCCGACACCCTGGTCGCGCTGTACAGTGTCACCCGCGGCAACCGCCGCGCCTACCTGCACGTGGAAGAGTTCGTCGCCGGCAGCCCGCTGGGCGAACTGCTGCCGACCGCCGCCACGGTGCTGCGCGAAATGCGCGACACCGGCAAGCTCGACTACCCTGATCTGGCCGCGCCGCAAGACGCCTGGGCGAACCTGCTGGCCCGTAGCCTGAACCTCGACAGCACCCTGCGTGCCAGCCTCAGTGGGGCCCAGGCTGAAGCCTGGCGCGAGGCGCTGGTCAAGGCGGGGGTGCGCAATGGCCGCCTCGAAGTCGGTAGCGCGCCTACCGACGGCCTGCACCTTGAACTGATCCGTTGAACGGGCACCACCATGGCTAACAATGACCGCTTGCTGGTCCAGATTCTGCTGCTGGCGCTGCTGGGTGCCGGCCTGTGGGTAATGGCACCTTTCATTTCTGCGCTGTTGTGGGGGGCCATCCTGGCCTTTTCCAGCTGGCCGTTGATGCGCCTGCTGACGCGTGCGCTGGGCGGGCGCGAAACCCTGGCGGCCAGCCTGCTGACCACTGCCTGGATCCTGATCGTGGCGCTGCCGCTGGTGTGGCTGGGGTTCAACCTGGCCGACCACATTCGCGATGCGACGGCGTTCGTGCGTGACGTGCAGGTGGACGGCCTGCCCGATGCTCCGGCGTGGCTGGGTGGCATCCCGTTGGTTGGCGAGCGCCTAGTCAGCTGGTGGCAATCGCTGGACCAGCAGGGCGCGGCCTTGCTGGCCTCGGTCAAGCCGCACCTGGGGCAGGTGGGCAACTGGTTGCTGGCGCGCAGCGCGCAGATCGGCAGCGGCGTGCTGGAGCTGACCCTCAGCCTGGTATTCGTGTTCTTCTTCTACCGCGATGGCCCGCGCTTGTCGGCGTTCGTCCTGCGCTTGCTGCACCGCCTGATGGGCGACCGTGCCGAGTACTACCTGGAACTGGTGGCCGGTACGGTGCAGCGGGTGGTCAACGGGGTGATCGGTACAGCCGCCGCGCAGGGCGTGCTTGCATTGATCGGCTTCCTGATTGCCGGTGTGCCCGGGGCCATTGTGCTGGGCCTGGTGACCTTCATGCTCAGCCTGATCCCCATGGGCCCGCCACTGGCATGGATTCCGGCCACCGGCTGGCTGGTATGGAAAGGCGAATACGGCATGGCGGTGTTCCTGGGAGCCTGGGGCACCTTCATCATCAGTGGCGTGGACAACGTACTCAAACCGTACCTGATCAGCCGTGGCGGCAACCTGCCGTTGGTGATCGTGCTTCTGGGCGTGTTCGGCGGCCTGATCGCCTTTGGCTTCATTGGCCTGTTCATCGGGCCGACCTTGCTGGCGGTCGGCTACAGCCTGCTGCTGGACTGGAGCCGCAACGCCGTCCCGCAGCCGCCTCAGCAGTAAACCTGTACTGGCCTCTTCGCGGGTGAACCCGCTCCCACAAGGATCTCCACAGCCCGGGAGAGCGGTGCGGTCCCTGTAGGAGCGGGTTTACCCGCGAAGAGGCCGGTTCAGGCAACCTCAATTCCCGATCTTTACGCCTTCTTTATCGCCATCCCCACCTCCCAGTCTCGCCCCTTTACGCCCCTCGCTCGGACAATTTCCCCAAAGCGGCCCAAGCCGCACCACGGGGAGAACCACACATGAACATGCTCGACGGGCTGTCACTGCTGCTGGCAGTGGCATTGGCGTTTTATCTGCTGGTGGCGCTGCTGCGCGCCGATCGCAGCTAGGGAGTGGCCATGCACAGTTACGACTTCGCCTTGCTGTTGGCATTTTTCGCGATCGTGCTGCTACCGGCACCCTGGCTCGGGCGGTTCTACTTCAAGGTCATGGAAGGCCAGCGCACCTGGCTGTCGCCCGTGCTGGGCCCGGTCGAGCAAGCCTGCTACCGGCTGGCGGGCGTGCGCGCCAGCCAGGAACAGAACTGGCAGCAGTACACCTTGGCTCTGCTGGCCTTCAACCTGGCCGGGTTCCTGCTGCTGTTCGCCGTGCTGCTGTTGCAGGGCTACCTGCCATTCAACCCGCAGCATCTGCCCGGCCAGGAATGGTCGCTGGCGTTCAACACCGCGGTCAGCTTCGTCACCAACACCAACTGGCAGGCCTACAGTGGTGAGGCGTCGGTCAGCTACCTGAGCCAGATGCTCGGCATGACCGTGCAGAACTTCGTCAGCGCCGCCACCGGCCTGGCCGTGCTGGTCGCCCTGTGCCGCGGCATCGCACGGCGCAGCGCCACGACGCTAGGCAACTTCTGGGTCGACATGACCCGCGCCACCCTCTACGGCTTGCTACCGCTGTGCCTGTTGCTGGCGTTGCTGCTGGTATGGCAGGGCGTACCGCAAACCTTGGCCGACTACGCCCACGCGGCCACCCTGCAAGGCACCGAGCAGACCATCCCGCTGGGCCCGGCTGCCAGCCAGATCGCCATCAAGCAACTGGGTACCAACGGCGGTGGCTTCTTCGGGGTCAACTCGGCGCACCCGTTCGAAAACCCCACGGCCTGGAGCAACCTGTTCGAGGTGGCCTCGATCATCCTCATTCCGGTGGCGCTGGTGTTCACCTTTGGCCACTACGTGAAGGACCTGCGCCAGAGCCGCGCAATCCTCGCCTGCATGCTGGCCCTGTTCCTGATCGGCGGCAGCACGGCATTGTGGTCCGAGTACCAGCCCAACCCGGCCCTCGAGAGCGCGCAGGTACAGCAAAGCGCCCCGATGGAGGGCAAGGAAACCCGCTTCGGCACCACCGGCTCGGTGCTGTGGACAGTGACTACTACCTCTGCCTCCAACGGTTCGGTCAATGCCATGCACGACAGCCTCAACCCGCTGACCGGCATGGTGGCGATGGTCAACATGATGGTCGGTGAGGTGATCTTTGGCGGCGTCGGTGCAGGGCTGTACGGCATGCTGTTGTTCGTATTGATCGCGGTGTTCCTGGCCGGGCTGATGATCGGCCGCACCCCGGAATACCTGGGCAAGAAACTGCAGGCCCGCGAGGTGCAGTTGCTGGTGGCGACCCTGCTGGTGATGCCGGTCGGCGTGTTGGTG
Organism: Pseudomonas sp. M2(2023); assembly: GCF_030263955.1. NCBI lineage: Bacteria > Pseudomonadati > Pseudomonadota > Gammaproteobacteria > Pseudomonadales > Pseudomonadaceae > Pseudomonas > Pseudomonas sp. M2(2023). The sequence continues at coordinate 3,773,526 of NZ_CP127114.1, read as the reverse complement.
CTCGGCGCCATTGCCGCCAGCCTGCCAGGCCCGGCAGGTGCGGTCAGCAACCCGGGTGCGCATGGCTTCAGCCAGCTGCTGTATGCCTATACGTCGGGCACGGCCAACAACGGCTCGGCCTTTGCCGGCTTTGGTGCCAACACGGTGTACCACAACCTGATGATCGGCCTGGCCATGCTCATCGGCCGCTTCGGCTACATCCTGCCGGTACTGGCGCTGGCCGGCAGCCTGGCGGCGAAGAAAAGCGCGCCCCAGGGGCTTAACAGCTTCCCCACCCATGGCCCGCTGTTCACCAGCCTGCTGCTGGTCACCATCCTGCTGGTCGGTGGTCTGACCTTCCTGCCGACCCTGGCCCTTGGGCCGATCGCCGAACATTTGAGTCTGGGTTTTTGAGGACCGACCATGAACATGCCCATTGCTGAAGTAAAAGCCCGGCAAAGTGCCAAGGATCAGACCCGTTTCGCCGCATTGTGGCGCCCGGCGCTGGTGCAGGCGTTCGTCAAGCTCGACCCGCGCCAACTCAAGCGCTCGCCGGTGATGCTGGTAGTCGCCCTGACTGCGGTACTGACCACCGTCCTGTGTTTCGCTCCCGGCAGCGGTGTGAGCACCGGTGTGGCCGTGCAGATCGCCCTGTGGCTGTGGTTCACCGTGCTGTTTGCCAACTTTGCCGAGGCCCTGGCCGAAGGCCGTGGCAAGGCCCGCGCCGACAGCCTCAAGGCTGGCAGCCAAGGGCTTACCGCCCAGCGTCGCAAGCGTGATGGCAGCTACGAAACCGTAGCAGCCAGCGCGCTGCGCAAGGACGATGTGGTGCGCGTGGTAGCTGGTGAAATGATTCCCGGTGACGGCGAGGTGCTTGAAGGTATCGCTGCGGTCAACGAGGCCGCCATTACCGGCGAGTCCGCGCCGGTGATCCGCGAGTCTGGCGGCGATCGCTCAGCGGTGACCGGCAATACCCGGCTGGTCTCAGACTGGTTGTTGATCCGCATCACCAGCAACCCGGGCGAATCGACCCTCGACCGCATGATTGCCCTGGTCGAGGGCGCCAAGCGGCAGAAGACGCCCAACGAGATCGCCCTCGACATCCTGCTGATCGGCCTGACCCTTATCTTCCTGATCGTGGTGGTGACCCTGCAGCCATTCGCCCACTTTGTCGGTGGCAGCCTGCCGCTGATCTTTCTCGCCGCATTGCTGGTAACGCTGATCCCCACCACCATTGGCGGCCTGCTGTCTGCCATCGGCATTGCCGGCATGGACCGGCTGGTGCGGCTGAACGTCATCGCCCGCTCGGGCCGGGCGGTGGAGGCGGCCGGTGATGTGCACACGCTGATGCTCGACAAGACTGGCACCATTACCTTCGGCAACCGCCGCTGCAGTGCGCTGCACGCGGCACCGGGCATCACCGCCCGCGAGCTGGGGGAGGGCGCCTTGCTGGCCTCGCTGGCGGACGACACCGCCGAGGGCAAGTCGATCGTCGAGTATCTGCGCCAGTTGCATGATTTTGTCGAACCGTCCGCCGGCCAGTTCGAGGCCGTGGCTTTCAGCGCCGAGACGCGCCTGTCGGGGATCGACTTCCAGCAACACCGCTACCGCAAGGGCGCTGTCGATGCCGTACTGGCGTTCGTCGGCATGCAACGCCTGGAAATGCCACCGGCACTGGCCCGTGAAGTGGAGCGTATTGCCCAGAGCGGCGGTACACCGCTGCTGGTGTGCCTGGACAAGCGCCTGCTTGGCGTGATCCACCTCAAGGATGTGGTCAAACCCGGCATTCGCGAGCGCTTTGCCGAGCTGCGCAAGCTGGGCATTCGCACGGTGATGGTGACCGGAGACAACCCGCTAACCGCCGCCGCCATCGCTGCCGAGGCCGGCGTGGATGACGTGCTGGCCGAGGCCACGCCGGAGAAGAAGCTGGCGCGCATCCGCCAGGAGCAGAACGACGGCCGCCTGGTGGCCATGTGCGGCGATGGCGCCAACGACGCCCCGGCACTGGCCCAGGCTGATGTGGGCATGGCCATGAACGACGGTACCCAGGCGGCGCGCGAGGCAGCCAATATGGTCGACCTCGACAGTGATCCGACCAAGCTGCTGGATGTGGTGCAGGTCGGCAAGGAGTTGTTGGTGACCCGCGGCGCGCTGACCACCTTCTCCATCGCCAACGATGTGGCCAAGTATTTCGCCATCCTCCCGGCACTGTTCGCCGCCATCTACCCGCAGTTGGGCGTGCTCAACCTGATGGACCTGGCCAGCCCGCAGAGTGCGATTCTGTCGGCCATCGTGTTCAACGCGCTGATCATCATCGTGCTGATCCCGCTGGCGCTGCGCGGCGTGCGGGTGCAGGCGGCCAGTGCGGCGCACCTGCTGCGGCGCAACCTGCTGATCTACGGGCTGGGCGGCATTGTCGTGCCGTTTGCCGGGATCAAACTGATCGATCTGCTGCTCAATGCCCTGCACCTGGTCTGAGGAGGCCACCATGAATGCTTATGTACGCCCGGCATTGAGCCTGGCCCTGTTGATGACCCTGGTGACCGGCGCGCTGTATCCGCTGGTGGTAACCGGTATTGCCCAGGTGGCTTTCCCCACCCAGGCCAATGGCAGCCTGGTGCGCGATGACCAGGGCCAGGTGCGCGGTTCGGCGCTGATTGCCCAGGATTTCCAGGGCGATGGCTGGTTCCACGCGCGGCCATCGGCAGGCGCCTACGCCACCGTGGCCAGCAGCGCCAGCAACCTGTCGCCGAGCAACCCGGCGCTGGCCGAGCGGGTCAAGGGCGATGCGGCTGCGTTGTATCAGGCGCAGCAGGGGCCGGTGCCCCAGGCGCTGCTCACCACCTCGGGCAGCGGCCTCGACCCGCACCTGCCGCCGGAGGCCGTGGCCTACCAGATCCCGCGGGTGGCGGCGGCACGGCAGTTGCCGGTGGAGCGCTTGCAAGGCTTGCTGGAAGAGGCCACCCTCCACCCATTGATCGGCCCGCCGGTGGTCAATGTGCTGGCCTTGAACCAGGCCTTGGAAAACCTCAGCCATTGATAGATGACTTGAGGGGCTAGCAGGGACCCTGTGGGAGCGGGTTTACCCGCGAATGCGTCGGTGGAGCTATTACTGCATTCGCGGGTGAACCCGCTCCCACAGGTACAGTGTTTGTCCCTGGATTTGCTGCTTGCTGGAAATAGCAAAGGATGAAAGATGAGTGACTCCGCCCGCGCAGACGCGCTGTTGGCTACCCTCCCGCGAAGCGGCCGGGGGCGGTTGAAGGTTTTCCTTGGCGCCGCCCCCGGCGTCGGCAAGACCTTCGCCATGCTCCAGGCCGCCCACGCCCAGCAACGCCAGGGCGTGCAGGTGCTGGCCGGGGTGGTCGAAACCCATGGCCGTGCCGAAACCGAGGTATTGCTCGCTGGCCTTCAGCAGCAGCCCCTGCTGCGCAGCCAGTACCGCGGCGTCACGCTCGAGGAAATGGACCTCGACGGCCTGCTCAAGGCCGCGCCGGCCCTGGTGCTGGTCGACGAACTGGCCCACACCAATGCGCCCGGCAGCCGCCACGCCAAACGCTGGCAGGACGTACAGGAACTGCTGGCCGCCGGCATCGATGTGTACACCACGGTCAACGTCCAGCACCTGGAAAGCCTCAACGACAAGGTCCGCGACATTACTGGCGTGCAAGTGCGCGAAACCCTTCCGGACTGGGTGCTGCAGGAAGCCTTCGAGCTGGTGCTGATCGACCTGCCACCCCGCGAGCTGCTCGAACGTCTGCGCGAAGGCAAGGTGTACGTGCCCGAGCAGGCGCGGGCCGCCATCGATGCGTTCTTCTCGCAAACCAACCTTACCGCCCTGCGCGAACTGGCCATGCAGACCGCCGCTGCCCAGGTGGATGCCGACCTGGCCCACGGTTATCGCCAACGCGGCCAGGAAGCCCCGGCCCTGCGTGGGCGCTTGCTGGTGGGCGTGGATGGCGACGACCAGGCGGAACGTTTGGTGCGCCATGCCAGCCGCGTGGCGCAACGCCGCCACCTGCCCTGGAGCCTGGTGCACGTGGACAACGGCCGCCTGCGCGACGAAACCGCACGCCAGCGCCTGCAAGCTGCCCAGCAACTGGCCGAACGCCTGGGCGGGGAGGTGGTACTGCTGCGTGCCGGTGAAGTGGTGCGCACGTTGATCCAGCATGCCGCCGAACGACGGGCCAGCCTGGTGCTGGTCGGGCAGTCCCGCGACCGCCTGCGCCGGCGCTTGTTCGGTGCCGGTGTGGCCGCGCGGCTGCTGCGCGAAAGCCACGGCCTGGAAATCAACGTGCTGGACCGCGACGCGCAGCCGCAAGCGCCGCGTTCGGCGGTACGGCGGGTGTGGGTCTGGCGCCATTACCTGCTGGCGCTGCTGGCCACGGTCATGGCCGCAGGCCTGGCCTGGGCGGTGTCGAGTGTGCTGGCGCTGCCCAACATATCGCTGGTGTTCCTGGCCGCGGTGTTGCTGGTGGCAGTGCGCAGCAGCCTGGGGCCTGCGCTGGCCTGCGCAGTGCTGTCGTTCCTGACCTACGACTTCCTGTTCATCCCGCCCAACCTGTCGTTCAGGATCCAGCGCGAAGAAGACGTGCTGACCCTGGTGTTCTTCCTGTTGATGGCCGCGCTCACCGGCAACCTGGCCGCCCGCCAGCGCCGCCAGTTGCAGGCGCTGCGCGAGACCCAGGCGCAGACCAGCCAGTTGCTCGACCTGTCGCGCCGGCTGACCGTGGCCACCGACCGCCAGGCGGTGTTCAACGCCGCCGGCCAGCACCTGGACGGTTGGCAGGACATGCAGGTGTGCCTGCTGGAGCGCAATGTCGAAGGCCAGTTGCAGGTGGCCAGCGGCGAAGCCCATGCCTTCAGCGATAACGAACGCGCCGCCGCAGAGTGGGCCTGGCAGCACGGCCAGGCCGCCGGTCATGGCAGCGACACCCTGCCCAATGGCCGCTGGTGGTGGTGGCCGCTGGCGGTGGATGAGCAGCCCCTGGCATTGCTTGGTGTGCGCCCACGCTCCGGCCAGCCGCTCAGCGACCCGCGCCGGCGCCTGCTCACTGCCCTTGGCCAACCACTGGCCCAGGCCCTGGCCCGCGCCCGGCTGGCCGAACAGCTGGAGGCCGCGCGGCTGCATGGCGAAACCGAGCAGCTGCGCAGCGCCTTGCTCGCGTCCGTTTCCCATGACTTGCGTACCCCGCTGACCGCCATGCGCGGTAGCATCGACAGCCTGCTGGCGCTGGGCGAGGCGATCCCCGCCGCCGACCGCCGCGAACTGCTGGAGGGCACCCGCAACGAGGCCGAACGCCTCGACCGCTACATCCAGAACCTGCTCGACATGACCCGCCTGGGCCACGGCGGCCTCAAGCTGGCCCGCGACTGGGTGGCCCCGGCCGACATCGTCGGCAGCGCGCTCAACCGCCTGCGCGCGGTGCTGGCGCCGCTGCGGCTACACACCGACGTGCCGACCGAGCTGCCGTTGCTGTTCGTGCATGCGGCATTGATCGAACAGGCGTTGGTCAACGTGCTGGAAAATGCCGCGCGCTTCTCGCCAGCCAATGGCCGGCTGGAGCTGCAGGTGTCGGTGCAGGACGCCCGGTTGTGCTTTGCCGTCAGCGACCAGGGCCCCGGCATTCCCGTGGAAGACCGCGAGAAGATCTTCGACATGTTCTACACCGCCGCTCGCGGTGACCGCGGCGGGCAGGGCACCGGCCTGGGCCTGGCGATCTGCCAAGGCATGATAGGCGCCCATGGCGGGCAGATCCTGGTGGGTGAAGGCATCGATGGCCAGGGCACCAGCATCACTTTATGCTTGCCGCTGCCCCCTCAACCTGAAACCGAAAGCGAAACCCCATGAGTCAGTCCGCCACCCTCCTGGTCATCGACGATGAACCGCAGATCCGCAAGTTCCTGCGCATCAGCCTGGCCTCGCAAGGCTACAAGGTGCTCGAGGCCGCCACCGGCGCGGAAGGGTTGGCCCAGGCGGCGCTGGGCAAGCCGGACCTGGTGGTACTCGACCTGGGCCTGCCGGACATGGACGGCCAGCAGGTACTGCGTGATCTGCGCGAATGGAGCGCGGTGCCGGTGCTGGTGTTGTCGGTGCGCGCCAGTGAAGTGCAGAAGGTCGATGCGCTGGATGGTGGAGCCAACGACTATGTGACCAAGCCGTTCGGCATACAGGAGTTCCTGGCGCGGGTGCGCGCCTTACTGCGCCAGGTGCCGCAGGCCGGTGGCTCGGAAGTGGCGGCCAGCTTTGGGCCGCTGATGGTGGACTTTGCCTTTCGCCGGGTGACCCTGGATGGCGTGGAGGTGGCGCTGACCCGCAAGGAGTATGCGCTGCTGGCGCAACTGGCCGGGCACCCGGGGCGGGTGATTACCCAGCAGCAACTGCTCAAGGATATCTGGGGGCCTACCCATGTGGATGACACCCATTACCTGCGGATCGTGGTCGGGCATCTGCGGCAGAAGCTGGGCGATGACCCCACGGCGCCGCGGTTCATCATCACCGAGCCAGGTGTGGGATACAGGTTGGTGGCGCCCACCATGTAGCCCCTGTGGGCATGCCCGCGAAGAATCCAGCGCGGTGCATGGCACCGGCTGCGCCTGTGTTCGCGGGCATGCCCGCTCCCACAGGGTCCCTGCTAATCCAATGAGTCATGTGCGACCTAGGAGAGAGATTGCCCAGCCCTTTGGGCTGCGCTGTCGCGTAGAAAACTGAATTCGCAAGCGGCCCGCGTACCCTGTGGGAGCGGCTTTAGCCGCGAAGAATCCAACGCGGTGCATGGCACCGGCTGCGCCGGTGTTCGCGGCTAAAGCCGCTCCCACAGAGTCCCCGCTAATTCGATGAGTCATGTGCAGTTCTGCGAGAGCTGGCATGCCGGCGATAGGGCGAGAGCAAGCAGTGCAAGAATAATCTCAGGGGGCGGTTCTCGACTCCAGATCCATTTCCGCTGGCCACTCTACTCGGGGTGCCAGGCGCAGGGCGAACTCACACCAGAGCACATCGTTGTGATCCTTGGGGGGGCCGGGTGGTGGCAGGGCTGAGGGGCCTTCCTGCATGTAGGTGCAGATGTAGGCCCAGGCATGCTGGTCGGCACCCATCGTACTCAGGTGAAAACGGTCGATGACGTTGTTCGTGCCCGGCGCGACGATGGACAGCATGACACCCCATTTGAAAATGACCCCACCGTTTGGCAGGGCGCCGGTTTGTGACCAGCGCTCGGCACGAACTTGGGACCAGTCGTAACTGACCGGCACGACCTGGCCTTTGTCGAAGGGGTTCCACCATTGGCGTTTGAAGTTGTAGGCGTAGATTTTCTGGCGCGCCCGGTTGAACCTGATGGGTAGGTCGCGAGGGGGGCATATATCAACCTGGTATCCAAAAAACGTACACCAGACGCCGAGGAACAGTACAAGAATTCCAATGATGACTAGCTCTATGCTGCCAATGCTCCAGCTCTTGAAGATCATATGAGGAACCTGCAGCGTAAACATGGCCGCAGGCACGGAGAGTGCCGAGAGGATGCCTCTAGGTGAAATAGGAGATCGAGGCACTTCAAGGTAAATCGTATCTTGATGGTTTGGTATCTGCCTGCCCAAGTTCCTGTCAACGGCTGGAGGAGTGGCTGGGCCAGGCAGATCCTCCTTCCAGCCAGCGCAAGGAGGGACTAGTAATGGGGAGGCCAATTGAGGTGCTCCAAAGATCTGATGCTGTTCTCTATCATTGTTATCTGTGCTCGAGCTGAATCGTCATCAGGATCAGGCCAATAAATCAGGCTCAACTCCAGAGAGGTAATGTTGTGGTGATCTGTCAAGGGGAACGCCCCTTGGATGTTCAGGATCCTGCTTTCTGTGTCGACGCTTTTGTGTAGGTTTTCTAGTATGTCGTCTGCAAAAACACCGGCAACACTCAGTGCCGAGCTTGACGGCAGTATTAATCTAGTGCTGTCTCCTGAGAGAGTGATGGTTTCTTTGCTTCCCCCGGTTCGATGCAAGTCCAGCTTCCATTGATAATGTGAAGTACCCACCGTGAAATCTGGCATGCTCATATACGCATTCAGTACAAAGCCTGCTGCCACCGTGCTGCCGTCACTGATTACTGAATCTATTTCCCCGTGTTTGAAACCAATTTTTATCGAGGCCTCGGCTCTCATGCCAAGCGCTGCGGCATTCAAAGCGCCAATAGCCAAATCAATACTTTTTGCCTCACACCAATACCGATGTTCGGGTGGTAATCCCCATCTGCTACGTCGAGCCCATAGTTCTGTCGCGGAGGATTCTTGTTGCTTCGCCCTGGTCGCCAATGCGTATGCTGCCAAGCCCAAGATCATCGCGATTCCCAGCGGCCCTAGTAATGTGCCTGGGACAAGGGCGGCATAGCCCGCCGGGAAGATCGTGGCAAAGGCAATGGCGCTTGCATAGCCATAGGTTTGGGCGGACGCAACGTCCCCCTGGTCATCTGACCTTCGCGCAGCGAAGGCATATTGTGCTGCGTCAGATGCCCCCGCGAGTGCTGCTATGACGCCACCGAATTTAGCGATGCGCTCACCTAAATTTACGGTGCTAATAGCGCTTGGCCACAGCTTTTCCGGGCGAAGTAACTGTGCGGTAAGCCCCACACTCTCTACGGTTGCCCCCAGCACACCAAGGGAAGAAGACCATATTGCGGCGAGCGCTTCCGGGTCTACGTTGGCAGTTTTAAGTAGCGCCTGATAATTTTTGCGCAGGCTATCTTGATGGAACCATATTCCGCCTAGCCCAAGCATCAGGCTGGCGCTTGTCGGGTTTGTTACAGCGCTCCGCAAACTATTAGTTGTATCGCTTGCCAAGCTACGAGCAGCCTCTGCACTTAGCCGAAAGGCGTTTGCACCTACAGTAATAGTACGCGCCAGTGTAGTGGCCCCTGATACGGCACTTGCCCGAAGTTGAACTAGCCGCGCCTGCAAACTCTCAGCACTTTCCAACGTCCAGAGCATCACCTCGATCATCTGGCTACGGTTACCCACTGCCGCAATATTGATCGCGCCACTCAGCACCATGGCCCGCACCTTGCGGCCCAGGGGATCACGGAACTGCTTGTCTATCTGCTGCAGAAACGCATCGGTCCGCGCCTCCAGGGCTTCATTGAGCAGGCTCATGTATTCGCCCACTGTCAGCGACACCCGCAGCGGCGTTACCTGCTGCCCGGCGAACAGGGCAAACGCCGAGCGATGCACATGGCCGATTAGGGTCTTGGTCCGTTCACTGATGTGCTGGCTGAGCGTATTCCCTGCGCTGTTGGCCGCGGCCAGCAACTGGCCAACGGCATCCTGTATCGGCTTGATCATCAGCAGTTGGCCATCGGCGGTGCCGGCGATGCCCTTGATGATGTCGTACACCTTGCCGAAGTCGTCCCCGGACAGCGCGTTGGCCACCTGCTGCATCAGCTTCTGGTTCTTGGCCAGTAGTGCCTGGTAAAGCAGGCTGCGGTCGTCTTCCAGCAGCTGCTGCCAGATATGCTGGGTGATCCCGAGCGGCTGACCCTCCTGCGGCAAGGTTTCAGTGGGCCCGCCGGCCAGGCAGGCGGCCATCATCTGGATGAAGTACTCCACCGAAACGGGGGAGGTCGCGTCATAGTCGTAGTAGCCGATCTGCTGAAACGCCCGCTTGGCATAGTGCCGCGCATACAGATCGCCAACCTGGTCGATCATCGACTGCCAGTTTTTCAGTTCGCGGTCGTAATCGGCCTGGAACGCCGCGCGGGCGCTTTCGTCGTAACGCTCTTCCAGCCGCTCGCGGGCGTCCTGCTGCTTGCGCGCGGTGTTGCGTTCGGCCTGCGCGTCGATGTCCACCGGCGGCAGATACGCCTTGGCCGCGATCGGGCTGTCGTTCCACTGCTCGATCTGCCGGGCTTCCCGCTGCGCGTCCTCGGCACCCTGCACGGCCGCCATGGCCGCGTGCAATTCGCGGATGCCCAGCAGTGCTTGCGAGGTGAAGTATTCGAAGTGCCGCTGCGGCTGGGCCCGCCATTCCTGCAGGGCTTGCACCCAGCCAGTGCGTTGCGCGTTGAGCTCCATGACCATGCCGACCGGGTCGGGTAGCGTCAGCGCCAGCAGGCCATTGGGCAGTTGTTCCTGCTCGATGACATTGCGCACATGCGTGCGGGTTTCATGCCAGCGGCCCAGGCGGCTGTAAAAGCCATGAGCGCTGGTAAACCTGGCAGAGGAAAAGGTGGAAAACTCCAGGACCTGTTCCAGGCCGAAGCGGAAGCTGTCGGTCATGGCGATGCCGAGGCTGGCAGGGTCGTTGCGTGCGGTGTTCAGGTCCACCTCGACGAAGCGGGCGAGGGTGCCCGGGTCGCTGTTGGCGATGCCTTGCCGATAGCGGTCGAGTACCGCTCGGGGCCAAGGGTCGTTGGCGAAGGCGATCCAGGCCTTGCGGTAGAGCAGGGTATCGATGTTGATGAACGAGGCGATCACATCGTGGCCTTCGGTGGCGCATACCTTGGGTAACGACCTGGGTGGCCCCAAGGGCATCTGCGACACCGGAAAGCGCTGCAAGGTACCTTCCGCCGCCACCTCGTAGGCCTGCCAGATTTCCTGGTCGAGCAGTACGTAGACATAACCCTGGCGCAGGAGGCGCAACTGGTCGGTGTGCATCGGGTGGAAGACGATTTCGCTATCGTCTGCCAGGCGATAGGGGCGCCCTGTGTCCGGGCGTGGGGCGTAGGCCTCGCGCAGCAGCAGAATCGGCAGGCCGGAGCGTTCGCAGGCATTGCAGGTGCCGTAGGTGTTGGGGATCTCTTCCTGCATGGCGATGTGGATGGTTTTGCTGATGCTCATGGGTAACTCCTTGCCTTCGGCAGGCCGGCGACGATGTGCGACCAGGTGCATTCGTCGTAGCTGGCGAAGCGGTCCGCCAGGCGCTGCTCGCCGGCAGCTGCCTTTTCCACGTCGTGCTGGATGGTCGGGTGCTGAAGGAGCAGTGGGTGGATCATGAGCATGTGCAGGCACATGCACTGGATATCGGCACGGTCGCGCAGGCCTTGCCTGAAGGCCTTGAGGATCAGGTTCATGGCATGGGTGGGTGCGTTTTCCGGCAGGCCTGATGAACCTGCGAAGTGCCAGGGTGCATGGGGATGCTGCACGGCACTCAGGCGATGCCAGGCACCGAGCAGTTGAATGATCTGCGGTGCGACGTGCTGGGTCGCCCTCACGGCCTCGGGGACGGCCAGTTCGCCAGCCATGGGTTCTCGCTCGAATACCTCGCAACTGCCACAACCATCGGGATGTAGCCAGCTGCGAACAGGCCCGAGGACTTCGCCTGCGTTTTTCAGGGTCGCGCGTAGCAGCGCCAGCCGCACGGGTTCAAACCAGGCGGTGATACCGTGCGGTTCTGGTTGGTGCAGCACCTGACACTGGTGGCTGATGTGCTGGGCGATGAGGTCGGCGGGTTGATCGCTGATCAGCCAGCCACACACGTAGTGCCAGGTAGCTGCCGATTCACGAGCGGCGCAGGTCGCGCTTAATGGGGCAAGGGCTGTGGGCGCATCGCCGGGTTCGGCGAGCTGGACCAGAGCTGGCCAGCACTCAGGATCCTGCACCAGGCGGCTGCAGTCGACGCGCGTTACGGCATCACTACCCAGCGCTTCGCTGAGGGCAGCGATGGCCAGCGGGTGCTCAGGTGGGCAGCCGGCGAATGGGTCCAGTAAAAGGTAGAGGGCTTCTTCTGGTTGGCGCTGCTGGTTGGCGAAGTGATCGACCGACTGCACGTAGCCCTGCGTGGACTGGCTCGACATGAGAAGTTCCTTTTCTTCTTGATGGCGAGCAGAAACCTAACGGGGAATCAATGCTGCAGGTAGTTATCGGCTTCCTAACCAGCTGTAGGATTTTTCGCTGTCGGACGAGGCAGTCGTATCGCTCAGGACCTCGGGGATTCTGTTTCAAAGCATTGGCGCATCACGTCAAGGTAACGCCGCGCGCCCAGGCCCAACGGGCGCGACTTGACCCAGATGATGTCCACCCACAAGCGCAACCGGCTGGCCATGTTGTCGAAACGCACCTCCGCCAGCGCGCCCGAAGCAATCAACGGCTCGACCAAAGGCTGCGGCAGGTAGGCCCAACCAAGGCCCGATTGCACCAGGTCCAGCGTGGCCAGGTAGCTGTCGGTCAGCCAGATGCGCCGCGACAGCACCATGCGTGGGTCCGACCCGGTGGCCTTGCCCGACGCCACGATGATCTGCCGCTGTTCGGCGAAAGTCTCTTCCGGCAACGGCGTGCCGCTGCTCTGCCCGGCCGGATGGCGGGGGGAGGCGACGGCCACCAGCAACTGGCTGCCGGCCTCCAGGAATGACTCGCGTTCGTCGATGCCAGGCCTTTCGAAGACCAGTGCCAGTTGCACGCTGCCGTCATGCAGCAGGCGGATGGCTTCGGCCTGGGTGGCCGAGCGTACTTCGATTTCCAGGCTGGGAAATTCCTGGGCGAGGGTTTCCAGCGGCTGGCTCCAGCGGCCGGTCTGCAGCTCGGGGGCCATGGCGATAGTCAGGCGCTTTTCCAGCCCCTTGTGCAGTTGCAGGGCCTGGGCGTCGAGCAGGTTGAGCTGGCAGATCACCTGCCTGGCCTGGGGCTCCAGGGCCAGTGCGGCACTGGTGGGCAAGGCTTTGCGCGTGGCCCGGTCGAACAGCACCAGGTCCAGCTCTGCCTCCAGCTGGGCGATGGCCATGCTCACGGCCGAAGGCACACGCCCCAGCTTGCGCGCGGCGGCAGAGAACGAGCCTGCCTCCAGCACCGCGAGGAAGATTGCCAGGGAGTCGCTGGTAAAGGCCATTGTCAGTAAACCTGATGACGAGGAAGCGTTGTGGCCGAAAGTATGAACACTCCTCGGCCAGCTTCGCAATTCTTTACAGGTCTTCGCAGAGCACCCGATCAATGCTGTCGACAAAGTAGTCCACGCTCGCCCGGGTGGTGCACATCGGCGGCTTGATCTTGAGGATGTTCAGGTAATCACCGGTCGGCTGCATGAAGATGCCCAGGTCACGCAGGCGGTTGCACAGGGCCATGGTTTCCTCGGTGGCCGGTTCCAGCGTTGCGCGGTCGCGCACCAGTTCCAGCCCCAGGTAGAAGCCCGAACCATGCGCCGCGCCGGCCAGCGGGTGCTTGTCGACCAGTGCCTGCAGGCGCGCCTTGAAATAGCGCCCGGTGTCGCGGGCGTTGTCCCACAGGCCTTCCTCCTGCATCACATCCAGCACCGCCATGCCGATGCGGCAACTGACCGGGCTGCCGCCGGCCGAGGAGAAGAAGTAGCCCTCGGCCTCCAGCGCTTCGGCGATCTCGCGGCGGGTGATGACTACGCCCAGTGGCTGGCCGTTGCCCATGCCCTTGGCCATTGTGATGATGTCGGGCACCACGCCCTGTTCCTCGAAGCCCCAGAAGTACTCGCCCAGGCGGCCATAGCCGACCTGTACCTCGTCGGCGATGCACACGCCGCCCCGGGCACGAACTTTGGCATAGGCCTCGCGCAGGTAACCGGCCGGCAACGAAATACCACCGGCATTGCCGTACACCGGCTCGCAGATGATGCCCGCCAACTGGCGGCCACGGGCGTCGAGGTCGGCCAGCTTGGCGTCGACGTCGCGCAGGTAGTGGGTGGCGCTGTCGGCGCCACGGAAGCGGCCGCGGAAGGTGTTCGGCGCCTCGACCGGGTGCACCCAGTCCGGGCGGGTTTCCAGGGCCTGCGGGTTGTCGGCGATGGAAGTGGAAATGGCATCGGTGGCCACCGACCAGCCGTGGTAGGCCTCCAGCACGCTGAGCAGGTCGCGCCCGCCGCTGTAGGCCCAGGCCAGGCGAATCGCCAGGTCGTTGGCTTCGGTACCACTGTTGACCATGAACACCCGGTCGAAGCCTTCGGGTGCCAACTCCAGCAGGCGTTCGGAGAATTCGGTGATGGCCGCGTAGTGGAAGCGCGAGTTGGTGTTCAGCAGCGACCACTGCCGTGCCGACTCGGCGACCATGCGCGGGTGGCCGTGGCCCAGCACCGCGACGTTGTTGAGCATGTCGAGGTACGAGCGGCCCTGCATGTCGATCAGGTAGTTGCGCCAGCCGCGTTCGATGTGAGGCGGTTGCGCGTAGTAATGCTTCTGCGAGCGGGCGAAGCTGGCGTCGCGGCGAGCCAGCAGGGCCTGTGGGTCGGGCAGCGGCTCGGCATTGCAGTCGAAGCCCAGCAACGCAGCTGGCGACGGGCACAGGGCCAGCCAGGCGGTTGCCTGGGATGGGGTGGCGAAGAACGGCGGCTGGATGCCGCTATCCAGGCACAGTTGCACGCTGAGGAAACCACAACTGCTGCCCAGCGACTGGCCTTTTTCCACGGCCTGGCCATCTGCAGGCGCGTCTTCCAGGCCTTGCAGCCACAACGCCCAGTGCGCGCTGCGCAGGCAGCCACGGCCGTCGCCATGGCGCTGCCAGGTGCCGGCATCTGGCGCTTGCACCAGGCTGCCGTTGGGTACATGCAGCTCGACGCCCAGGGCACAGGTGGCAGGCTCTTCGGGGCGGTCGATATGGGTTTGCGACAGGCGATACTGCCCGTGCAGGCTGAAAGCCGGTGCTGGTTGCGTGGTCAGCAGGTGCTGGTCGAAGCCCGGTTGCTCCCAGTTGCCCGCCTCGCAATGCACGCTGAGCACGCCCAGATCGACGCGCGTCACTGCCTGCCGATCCAGTTCAGGGAGCAGAAGGGCGCAACCGCTCAGGTCCGGCGTGGCGGGCTGCAGGCCCGCAGCTTGCAGGATGGCCGCTTCCATCAACGCGAAAGGTACGGCGGTGGCAGTGTCGAAGATTTCCCATTCATGGGCGATGTTGTCGCGGGTGTACTGGTTGCCGGGGTCGACGGTGAGTTGCTGTTCGCTGCTCAGCACCAGCACGGCGGCGCGGTTGAGCACCAGTGGCCACAGCGCCCGCAGTTCGGCTTCGCTCAGCGGGTTGAGCGCCTGGTAGGCACGCACGGCCGGCAGGATGCGCAGCGGGTCGCCCTCGGCGTGGTGCAACAATGCGGCGCAGGTCACCGACAGGTCGGCGATGCGCCAGGTGCGCAACAGGTCGCCGAAATCGATCACCCCTTGCAACTGCCACTGGCGCTCGACATCGCGGGCCCAGACGGCATTGTCGTCGGTGATGTCCAGATGCACGGCCTGGCTTGGCAGCTGGTCGACCAGCGGCGCCAGGTGCTCGGCGGCCAGCTGGGTGGCCCGTTCGATGCGGGCGCGTTGCTCGGCGTTGCCCAGCACGGGCAGCAGGTGCTGGATCAGTGCCTGGGCATGTTGCGGGTCCCATTGCAGGGTGCGCGCCAGGCCCGGGTGGTCGAAAGTGGCCAGGGCCTTGTCCAGCCGCGCGCAGAGCCCGCCGAGTTCGGCCATCAGGCGTGGCTCCATGTGCTTGAGGCGGGTCAGTGGCTGGCCTTCGATGTAGTCGAGCAGGCGCATGCGCAGCGGTTGCCCGTCGATTTCCAACGCCAGCAGCATCTGGCCATCGCTGGCCGGGCGCACGGCGGGCACAGGCAAGCCCTGTTCGCGCAGGTAGGCCAGGGCCGCGTGCTGGGCCTCGAGCTCCACCTGGGCGTAGCTGCCGTGGCAGGCCTTGAGCACGAAACGGCCTTGTGGAGCGTCTACTCGGAAGTTCAGGTCCTGTTGGCTGCCCAATGCCGAGAGGTTGCCGGCAATGCCGTAGTGCGTTTGCAGCACGGCATGTGCCTGGGCTTCGCCTAGCGCAGGGCTGGGCAGGCCGGAGCGCTGGATCAGCGTGGTCAGGGCAGGGGAGGCGGGCTGGTGGTGTGGGCTGGACATGGGGCTCTACCGTTGCTGCTGGGGTTGACGGTGGAGAATTTATGCCCGATCTGGCTGATGATGGAAGACGATTGTTGTCAGAAAATTTGATGAAGGCTTTCGAACCGCCCTGCCTCTACGCCTTTACATTAAATTATTCTCTGCCAATAATTATTGCTATTCAATAATTTCGGATAAAGCCATGATCGACATCTTCCCGCGCCGTGAACTGGCTGCCGACATGGCCAGGCAGCTGTTGAAACCGTCTGCCCTGGATATCGGCTTGAGATCAGGGCTATTTTTCTCCGGGCTGCGCAGGACTGGCAAAACCACCTTTTTAAAGAACGACTTGATCCCTGCCCTGGAGGAAATGGGTGCATTGGTGATCTATGTCGACCTCTGGAGTGATACCCAGACCAGCCCGGTCGTGCTGGTCCTCGCCGCAGTGCGTAAAGCCCTTGCTGATCTTCAGAAACCTACCTCGGCTTTCTTGCAGAAACTCAAGGCCCTGCGTGGCGCGGAGGTCGAAGTGGCTGGGCTGAAGTTTGGCTTCAACCTGGAAACCTTGGGCACAGAGGGCGGTGTCACACTTGCGGAAGCGCTGACCGAGGTTGTGGACCAGGCCAGGACTGACGTCGTGCTGGTCGTCGATGAGGTGCAGCAGGCAATCACAACCGAGGACGGCCAACAGATGATGCTGGCGCTCAAGGCTGCGCGCGATGCCATCAATCCGCGCCCGAACACGCCAGGGCACTTCCTGTTCATCGGTACTGGCTCTCACCGGGCGATGGTCAACGAGTTGACCGCGCGGCGTAACCAGGCTTTTGCCGGTGCCACAAACGTGCCGTATCCGGTGCTGGACAGGGACTATGTCGAATTCTGGCTCAAGCGGCTCGCAAAAGATGGCCTGGGCAACTTGCCGTCGCTGGATGTCGCGGCACAGGCATTCAAAACGCTGGGCAGCAGGCCCGAGGAGTTCATTCGTGCACTTCGGCAGTTGGTTCACTCACCTGCGTCCGGGATGGGGCCGGATGAGGTGCTGCCGGTAATCGCATCAACGCTGCGGTCGGCTGCTGCTGACCTGGAGCTGATGAAAGTAGAGGAGCTGGGCGTCCTGGCTGAAGCGATTTTTGCCCGGATCGCATCGGTCGAGGGCGATGCGCGTGGGGTGTTCTCCAACGAAGCGGCGGCGGAGTATTCGAAGTCTGTGGGGCGTGAAGTGCGTGTCGAAGAGATACAGCCGGTTGCAAACGAACTGCTGGCCGCTAACCTGATCATGCGTCGGGGGCATGGGCTCTATGGGGTGACCGACCCCTTTGTACAGGAGATCTGGCGCGAGCGGCAGGAGTTGTTGGGCCGGCTCTGAGCTGCATCTACGTAGGCCAGCTGGCGCCGGCCTCCCGGGGTGTGCAATCTCTCGCGGGGACGGCCTTGTGTCGCGAAACGGCCGCAGGGCGGCCCCCAGATTTCTGCATGAAAGCATAAATCGCCGGGGCTGCTTTGCAGCCCTTTGGCGACACGAGACCGCTCCCATATGTGCGTTATGGCCTGTGATGCCAATCAGCGCATCATGCCCAGCTCGGCATCATCCATCAGCGCCTTGGCCATCGCACTCAGGTAGTGGGCAGCCCAGATCATCATCGGCTTTTCATCCATCAGGCCGGTGATGGTCAGTTCGCGTACATAGCCCATCAGCTCCGAAGATTGCTCGCGGGCATCGCGGCAGGGAATGCCGGGCTCGATGCGGAACAGTGGGTGGGTGCCGTGTTCGCCTTGGTAGAACGTGGTTTTACCGACAGTGAATTGGGTGTCTTCTGTGGTCATTTTTGAATCCCCTGAAAATCCTCGACTGCCTGGGCGGGCCCTTTCGCGGGTGAACCCGCTCCCACAGGGGCTGCATCTGCCTCAAGGCCTGTGGAGATCCTGTGGGAGCGGGTTTACCCGCGAAGAGGCCAGCCCAGACAACGCAACACTAAAGCCTCAGTGCAAAGTCCGAGGCTCAGCGGGCATCTGCACCTGAACCAGTGCCGACTCAAGCAAAGTCCTAAGCGCCTCCAGCTCATGCATCGAGGTCATCATCAGGATCGAAGCCGGCGATTTGGGCTGTAGTAGCAAGGCCTGATGCACCACGGTGGCCGCGCATAGCGCGTAGTCGGTGGCCTGGATCAGGGTGTCTTCGAGGGAATGGGGGGTGTGGGTTGGATCGGGGACAATCTTCAGCATCGTGATTAACCATTGGCTGTGCGGCCGCCTGTCTGCTGTCAAACAGTCGGGTGGCAGCTGTACGTGGGTTGACAGACCGGCGGTAAATCACGCAAAAGTTCCGGCGCACGCAAGCGTGCCCACACGCACAGCCACCATGAAGCGGAGACTGCCTGCGTGAATTAACCGTCACAGCCTGTCAAAGCTGTATCGCTGATCTTCAGCGACCAATCGAGACTAGAGCCCAGCCAGAGCAGCCGCAACGGAAAACACGCGGCAGGAGTATGTTTGGGAAATGGCCTACAAGGAAGGGGATAAGTCTGTTTTTTACCTCGCCGAAAGCGGGCCGCTTTGCGGCCCATCGCCGGCAAGCCAGCTCCCACAGGGATAGCGCATGGCTTGAAGCCGGCGCGGTCAAAAGCTAACTAGCCGCATCCACTTCCAAGAACGCCGCCTGCAGCAACTGCCGGGTATACGGATGCTGCGGCGCATGGAAGATCGCCTGTGCATCCCCTTGCTCCACCACATGCCCATGCTTGATCACCATCAACTGGTGGCTCAATGCCTTGACCACCGCCAGGTCATGGCTGATGAACAGGTAGGTCAGGTTGTATTTCTGCTGCAGATTGCGCAGCAACTCCACCACCTGCCGCTGCACCGTGCGGTCCAGCGCCGACGTAGGTTCATCCAGCAGGATCAGCGCCGGCTTCAATACCAACGCCCGGGCAATGGCAATGCGCTGGCGCTGCCCACCGGAAAACTCGTGCGGATAGCGATGCCGCGTGCGTGGGTCCAGCCCCACTTCCTCCAAGGCCGCAATAATCGCTGCTTCCTGTTCCTGCGCCGTGCCGATGCGGTGGATGCGCAACCCTTCGCCGACAATGTCCTCCACGCACATGCGCGGGCTCAGGCTGCCGAACGGGTCCTGGAACACCACCTGCATTTCCCGGCGCAACGGGCGCACGGCCTTCTGGTTCAGCCCTTCCAGATCCTGCCCATGAAAGCGAATGCCGCCCTGGCTGGAGATCAGCCGCAAGATCGCCAAACCCAAAGTCGACTTGCCCGACCCGGACTCGCCGACAATCCCCAGCGTCTGCCCTTGCGGCAAGCTGAAGTTGATCCCGTCCACCGCCTTCACATGGTCGACCGTGCGCCGTAGCAGGCCCTTCTTGATCGGGAACCACACCTTGAGGTCATCCACCTCCAGCAATGGCGCGCCCACCGGGTTGTGCGCCGGCAGCCCGCTGGGTTCGGCATTGATCAGCATCTGCGTGTAGTGGTGCTGCGGTGCGCTGAACAACCTGGCGCATTCGGCCTGCTCGACAATCTGCCCGTGCTGCATCACGCACACACGGTGGGCGATGCGTCGCACCAGGTTCAGGTCATGGCTGATCAGCAGCAGGGCCATGCCCAGACGCGCCTGCAGTTCCTTGAGCAGTTCGAGAATCTTCAACTGCACAGTCACGTCCAGCGCCGTGGTCGGCTCATCCGCAATCAGCAGTTCGGGCTCGTTGGCCAGGGCCATGGCGATCATCACCCGCTGGCGCTGCCCGCCCGATAGCTCATGGGGCAAAGCCTTCAGACGCTTGCGTGGCTCGGGAATGCCGACCATCTCCAGCAGCTCCAGGGTGCGCGCCGTGGCCTCCTTGCCGGTCAGGCCCTTGTGCAGCAGGAGGATTTCGTTGATCTGCTTCTCGATGCAGTGCAGCGGGTTAAGCGAGGTCATCGGCTCCTGGAAGATCATTGCAATGCGGTTGCCGCGAATGCGCTGCATGGTCTTCTCGTTCTGCTGCAGCAGGTCCTTGCCCTCGTAGCGGATGCTGCCGCTGGGGTGGCGGGCCAGGGGGTAGGGCAGCAGGCGCAGGAGCGAGTGCGCGGTAACCGATTTGCCCGAGCCACTCTCGCCCACCAGTGCCAGCGTCTCACCCTTGCGGATGTCGAAGCTGATGCCGTTCACAACGCGGTGGGCCTGGTCCCCGGTGACGAACTCCACCGCCAGGTCGCGCACTTCGATCAGGTTCTGTTCACTCATGTCACTTCCTCGGGTCGAAGGCATCGCGGGCGGATTCGCCGATGAACACCAGCAGGCTCAGCATCAGCGCCAGCACGGCGAAGGCGCTGATGCCCAGCCATGGGGCCTGCAGGTTGGACTTGCCCTGGGCCACCAGCTCGCCCAGCGACGGTGCGCCCGGCGGCAGGCCGAAGCCGAGGAAGTCCAGGGCGGTGAGGGTGCCGATGGCGCCGGTGAGAATGAATGGCATGAAGGTCATGGTCGAGATCATGGCGTTGGGCAGGATATGCCGGTACATGATCGCGCCATTGCGCATGCCCAGGGCGCGGGCGGCACGTACGTATTCCAGGTTGCGCCCGCGCAGGAACTCGGCGCGCACCACGTCCACCAGGCTCATCCACGAGAACAGCAGCATGATGCCCAGCAACCACCAGAAGTTGGGCTGCACGAAGCTGGCGAGGATGATCAGCAGGTACAGCACCGGCAGGCCCGACCAGACTTCCAGGAAGCGTTGCCCGGCCAGGTCGACCCAGCCGCCATAGAAGCCCTGCAAGGCGCCGGCGATCACGCCGACGATGGAACTGAGCAGGGTCAGCGTCAGGGCGAACAGCACGGAAATACGGAAACCGTAGATCACCCGTGCCAGCACGTCGCGGCCCTGGTCGTCGGTGCCCAGCCAGTTGTCCGCCGACGGTGGGGCCGGGGCGGGTACCTGCAGGTCATAGTTGATGCTCTGGTAGCTGAACGGGATCGGTGCCCACAGCACGAAGCTGTCTTTCTTCTCCAGCAGTTCGCGGATGTACGGGCTCTTGTAGTTGGCTTCCAGCGGGAATTCGCCGCCGAAGGTGGTTTCCGGGTAGCGCTTGAATGCCGGGAAGTACCATTCGCCGTCGTAGCGCACGGCAATCGGCTTGTCGTTGGCGATCAGTTCGGCGCCCAGGCTCAGGCCGAACAGAATCAGGAACAGCCACAGCGACCACCAGCCACGGCGGTTGGCCTTGAAGCGCTCGAAGCGCCGGCGGTTGAGGGGGGACAAGGCCATGTCAGTGCTCCCGGCTGGCGAAGTCGATGCGTGGATCGACCAGGGTGTAGGTCAGGTCGCCGATCAGTTTCACCACCAGCCCCAGCAGGGTGAAGATGAACAGGGTGCCGAAGACCACCGGGTAGTCACGGTTTATGGCCGCCTCGAAACTCATCAGGCCAAGGCCGTCGAGGCTGAAGATCACTTCGATCAGCAAGGAACCGGTGAAGAAGATGCCGATGAACGCCGAAGGGAAACCGGCAATCACCAGCAGCATGGCGTTGCGGAACACATGGCCGTACAGCACCCGTGGCCGGCTCAGGCCCTTGGCCTTGGCGGTGACCACGTATTGCTTGTTGATCTCGTCTAGGAAGCTGTTCTTGGTCAGCAAGGTCATGGTGGCGAAGTTGCCGATGACCAGCGCGGTGATCGGCAGCACCAGGTGCCAGAAGTAGTCCAGCACCTTACCGGTGGTGCTCAGTTCGTCGAAGTTGTTGGAGGTGAGGCCGCGCAGCGGGAACCAGTCGAAGTAGCTGCCGCCGGCGAACAGCACGATCAGCAGGATGGCGAACAGGAACGCCGGGATGGCGTAGCCGACGATGATCGCCGAACTGGTCCACACGTCGAAATGGCTGCCGTGGCGCACGGCCTTGGCGATGCCCAGCGGGATCGACACCAGGTACATGATCAGCGTGCTCCACAGCCCCAGCGAAATTGACACAGGCATCTTCTCGATGATCAGGTCGATAACCTTGGCATCGCGGAAGAAGCTGTCGCCGAAGTCCAGCCGGGCGTAGTTCTTGATCATGATCCACAGGCGCTCGGGCGGCGACTTGTCGAAGCCGTACATGCGTTCGATCTCGGCGATCAGTGCCGGGTCCAGGCCCTGGGCGCCACGGTAGTTGGAGCCGGCCACGGACACTTCGGCACCGCCACCGGCAATGCGGCTGGTGGCGCCTTCGAAACCTTCGAGCTTGGCGATCATCTGCTCGACCGGGCCGCCGGGGGCGGCCTGGACGATGATGAAGTTGATGATCAGGATGCCGAACAGGGTCGGGATGATCAGCAGCAGGCGACGCAGGATGTAGGCCAGCATGTTATTCGGCCTCGTCCGCAGCGGCTGCGTTGGCGGCCGGGGTTACGCCGGGCTTGATCCACCAGGTGTCGATGCCGATGTCGTACTTGGGCGAGACGTCCGGGTGGCCGATGTGGTTCCAGTAGGCCACGCGCCAGGTCTTGATGTGCCAGTTGGGGATTACGTAGTAGCCCCACAGCAGCACGCGGTCGAGGGCCCGGCAGTGGTCGATCAGGCTCTGCCGCGAATCGGCATTGATCAGCTGTTCCACCAGTTGGTCGATGGCCGGGTCTCGCAGGCCGATGAAGTTGCGGCTGCCGGGGTTGTCGGCGGCGGCACTGGACCAGAACTCGCGCTGCTCGTTACCCGGCGAGTTGGACTGCGGGTAGCCACCGACGATCATGTCGTAGTCGCGCGAGCGCAGGCGGGTGATGTACTGGGACACGTCGACCCGGCGGATGTTCAGGTCGATGCCAAGGTCGGCGAGGTTGCGCTTGAACGGCAGCAGGATGCGTTCGAACTCGGTCTGTGCCAGCAGGAACTCGATGCTCACCGGCTTGCCCTGGGCGTCGACCATCTTGTCATCGACGATTTTCCAGCCGGCTTCCTGCAGCAGCTTGTAGGCCTGGCGCTGCTGTTCGCGGATCATGCCGCTGCCGTCGCTGACCGGGTTGCGGAAGGCTTCGCTGAATACCTGCTCGGGGACCTTGCCACGTAGCGGTTCGAGGATTTTCAGTTCGCTGGGGCTGGGCAGGCCGCGGGCGGCCATTTCCGAGTTTTCGAAGTAGCTGCCGGTGCGGGTGTAGGCACCGTTGAACAGCTGCTTGTTGGTCCACTCGTAGTCCAGCAGCAGGCTCAGCGCCTGGCGCACGCGCACGTCCTGGAACACCGGGCGGCGGATGTTGAAGATGAAGCCCTGCATGCCCGTGGGGTTGCCGTTGGGCAACTCTTCCTTGATCAGGCGGCCATCGCGCACGGCGGGTACGTTGTAGGCGGTGGCCCAGTTCTTCGCGCTGACTTCCAGCGCATAGTCGAACGCCCCGGCCTTGAGTGCTTCCAGGGCGACGGTGGTGTCGCGGTAGGAGTCGAAGGTCATGACGTCGAAGTTGTAGAA
The DNA here is from genome assembly GCF_030263955.1 of Pseudomonas sp. M2(2023). Classification (NCBI taxonomy): domain Bacteria; kingdom Pseudomonadati; phylum Pseudomonadota; class Gammaproteobacteria; order Pseudomonadales; family Pseudomonadaceae; genus Pseudomonas; species Pseudomonas sp. M2(2023). The sequence goes on along the minus strand of NZ_CP127114.1, from coordinate 3,750,343 downwards.
GCCGCGGTTGATCGGCAGGTCCTTGGCCCAGTAGTCCTTGACTCGCTCGTAGCGCACCGAGCGCCCGGCCTTGACCTCGGCAACCTTGTAAGGGCCGCTGCCCAGCGGGATTTCCAGGTTGCCGCGGTTGAACTCGCGGCTTTCGTACCAGTGCTTGGGCAGTACCGGCAGCTGGCCGAGAATCAGCGGCAGCTCGCGGTTGTTCTTGTGCTTGAAGGTGAACAGCACCGTCAGCGGGTCTTCGGCGACCACTTCAGCGACGTCGGCATAGTACTGGCGGTACAGCGGCGCGCCGTCCTTGATCAGGGCATTGAAGGTGAACACCACGTCGTCGGCGCGCATCGGGTGGCCGTCGTGGAAGCGTGCCTCGGGGCGCAGGTAGAAGCGCACCCAGCTGTTGTCCGGGGCTTTTTCGATCTTGCCGGCCACCAGGCCGTACTCGGTGAACGGCTCGTCCTGGCTCTGGCGCATCAGGGTGTCGTAGATGCTGCCGATGTTCTCGGCCGGCACACCCTTGTTGATGAACGGGTTGAGGCTGTCGAAGCCGCCGAAGCTGGACTGGCGGAAGGTTCCACCCTTGGGTGCGTCAGGGTTGACGTAGGCAAAGTGCTTGAAGTCGGCGGGGTATTTTGGGGGCTCGTCGTACAGGGTGAGCGCGTGTTGCGGTGCGGCCAGGGCGGGAAGGCTCAGGCAGGCAAGCAACAGGCTGCCGGCCAACCGGCGCAGTCGGTGCGTTGGCGTCATTGGGCTTTCTCCGAAGTCTTGATCCACCAGCTGTTCAGCCCAAGGGTGTAGGGCGGCGTGGTGACGAAGGCGAACCGGTTGCGGTAGGCCAGGCGATGATTGTCGAGGTACCAGTTGGGGATCATGTAGTACTGCCATGAGAGCACGCGGTCCAGGGCGCGGGCGGCGGCGACCTGATCATCGCGGGTGCGGGCGGCCAGCAGGGTGTCGAGCAGATGGTCGACCACCGGGTCCTTGACCCCAGCATAGTTCTTGCTGCCCTTGGTGGTTGCCTGGCTGGAGTGGAAGTACAGCCACTGTTCGAGGCCCGGGCTCAGGGTCTGGTTCAGGGTCATCAGAATCATGTCGAAATCGAACTGGTCCAGGCGTTGTTTGTACTGGGCGCGGTCCACGGTACGCAAGCGCGCATCGATGCCGATGCTGGCCAGGTTTTCGACATAAGGTTGCAGGATGCGTTCAAGGTTGGGGTTTACCAGCAGCAGTTCCATGCGCAGCTGCTGGCCCTTGCTGTCGACCAGACGTTGGCCGTTCAGCTTCCAGCCGGCCTCGGCGAGCAGGCCGAGGGCCTGGCGCAGGGTCTGGCGGTTGATGCCACGGCCATCGGTATGGCTGACCTTGTAGGGTTCGCTGAACAGGCTGGCCGGCAACTGGTCACGAAACGGTGCCAGCAACAGCCATTCCTTGCCGGTGGGCAGGCCGGTGGCGGCGAATTCGCTGTTGGGGTAGTAGCTGGTCGAGCGGCGGTAGGCACCGCTGAACAGCGCGCGGTTGGTCCACTCGAAGTCGAGCATCAGCCCCAGTGCCTGGCGTACCCGTGGGTCGCTGAAGGTGGCCCGGCGGCTGTTCATGAACAGGCCTTGGGTTTGCGTGGGGATGCGGTGCGGGATCTGCGCCTTGATCACCTCGCCCCGGCGCACGGCCGGGAAGTTGTAGCCGTTGGCCCAGTTCTTCGCCTGGTGCTCGATATAGATGTCGAACTCGCCAGCCTTGAACGCTTCGAAGGCGACCGTGGCGTCGCGGTAGAACTCGTATTCCACGCGGTTGAAGTTGTATTTGCCACGGTTCACCGCCAGGTCCTTGCCCCAGTAGTTCTTCACCCGTTCGAACACCAGCCGGCGCCCAGGCTGGACCTGGGTGATGCGGTAAGGGCCGCTGCCCAGTGGAGGCTCGAAGGTGGTGGCCTTGAAGTCACGCTTTTGCCAGTAGTGCTTGGGCAGCACCGGCATTTCGCCCAGGCGCAGGATCAGCAGCGGGTTGCCGGCGCGCTTGAATACGAAGCGGATGCGCAGCGGGCCAAGGATGTCCACCCGCTGCACTTCCTGCAGGTTGGTGCGGTAGATCGGGTGGCCATCCTTGAGCAGCGTGCGGTAGGAGAAGGCCACGTCTGCCGAGGTGATCGGCTTGCCGTCATGCCAGCGGGCCTCCGGGCGCAGGTTGAACACCACCCAGCTGCGGTCCTCGCTGTACTCCACCGAGCGGGCGATCAGGCCGTAGCTGGAGGTCGGTTCGTCGCCGGACGGGTCGTACTGGCCGGTGCCGACCATCAGCGGCTCGTTCAGCTCGCTGATGCCGTACTGCTGGAAATTGGGCGTGGTAATCGGGCTCGACCCCTTGAAGGTGTAGGGGTTGAGGGTGTCGAAGGTTCCGAAAGCCATCGCCCGCAAGGTGCCGCCCTTGGGCGCTTGCGGGTTGACCCAGTCGAAATGGGTGAATGTGGCTGGGTACTTGAGCGTGCCGAACTGCGCGTATCCGTGGCTTTCGCTCACCATCGCGGCTGCGGGAAAGCTCAAGGCCAGGCTGAGAGACAGCAGGAGGGGACGTATCAAGTCGGCATCCGATCCAGAGGCGTTGGGCTTTGATCGGGGTACAGTAACAGCTTGGTGGGGTTGGAAAAAGAGAGGTTTTGAAGGTGGGGCAAGTGGTTCAGCCAGTTGCCGGTCGCTGCGGGTGACGCGGTACCTGTGGGAGCGGCCTTGCGTCGCGAAAGGGCTGCATGGCAGCCCCGGCAGTTTACGCGGCGAAGCTGAAATCCTGGGGCCGCTTCGCGCCCCTTTCGCGACACAAGGCCGCTCCCACAGGGCCGCGCAAAGACCCCGGGCTTCGTATCAATGCGAGAGGTAGACGGTCAGGGTCTGGCCTGGCTTCAGGGCATGGCCGCTGCGCGGGTTCCAGCGCTTGAGGTGTTTCATTTCCACGTTGAAGCGCTTGGCCACCAGGTACAGCGAATCGCCTTTGCGTACCTTGTACTGCGTGGAGCGCTGCCCGGAGGCGGCTACCCGATTGCCAGCAGCGCTCGGCGCGCTGCCGCCGCGCAGGGCCAGAACCTGGCCAGCGCGCACGTTGTTGCCGGAGAGACGGTTCCAGCGCTTGATGTCCTTGACCGAAACGCGGTTGGCCTTGGCGATGGCGCCCAGGTTGTCGCCGCGCTTGACCCGGTAGCTGCGCGCCGCCACAGGGGCCTTGGCTTCGGCCACGGCGCGGGCGAATACGGCCTTGTTCGGCTGCAGGCTGACCAGCTGCTCGGGTTTGAGGTTGGACAGGCTGTCGCTCAGCAGCTGCGCCTTGGCAGTGGGTACCAGCAGCTGCTGCGGGCCGTCCACGGTCATGCGCTTCTTGAATGCCGGGTTGAGCTGGATCAGCTCGTCCTCGTCGATGTTGGCGAAGGCCGCTACCCGCGACAGGTCCAGGCGGTCGTTGATGGCCACCGCCTCGAAGTAGGGTTCGTTGGCGATCGGGTTCAGGTTCACGCCATAGGCTTGCGGCGTGAGTACCACCTGCGACAGGGCCAGCAGCTTGGGCACGTAGTCGCGGGTTTCCTGCGGCAGCGGCAGGTTCCAGTAGTCGGTGGGCAGGCCGAGCCGCTCGTTGCGCTCTATGGCTCGGCTGACCGTGCCTTCGCCGGCGTTGTAGGCAGCCAGGGCCAGCAACCAGTCGCCGTTGAACATGTCGTGCAGGCGGCTGAGGTAGTCCAGTGCGGCGTTGGTCGAGGCGGTCACGTCGCGACGGCCATCGTAGAAGTTGGTCTGGCGCAGGTTGAAGTGACGACCGGTGGACGGAATGAACTGCCACATGCCCGCGGCATGGGCGCGCGAGTAGGCCATCGGGTTGTAGGCGCTTTCGATGGCTGGCAGCAGGGCCAGCTCCAGCGGCATGTCGCGTTCTTCGAGGCGCTCGACGATGTAGTGCAGGTAGAGGCTGCCACGCTCGCCGGCGCTTTCGATGAAGCTTGGATTGCTGGCGAACCACAGGCGCTGCTGTTCGATGCGCGGGTTGACGTCGATGTTGTCCTGCAGGGCGAAGCCCTGGCGCATGCGTTCCCACACGTCCTGCGGTGCCTGTTCGGCCGGCTTTACCAGCAGCGGTGAAGGCTTGTGCTTGATCCGCGCCTGGTAGTTGTGCGCGCGAACGCTATCGGATTCGTCGAGCTGACGGGTGCTCTGGCAGCCCACCAAAGTGGCGGCCAGGGCCAGCGCACTGATTTGGGCCAGGCGCGTCAGGGCGACGGAATGAGAGGTTCTGCGGCTACGTGAAGACATCGGCTGACACAGGTTTCCGGGCGAAAAATTTCGGCGATTCTAGAAACCGCTCCGGGCCTGGTCAACCTTTGACCATCGCTTGCGATATATCTTGAGGTTATCAGAAGGTGTCCTTCCAAGACCTCAAGGCAGCAAAAACAGCGACATGCGAGGGGTTTGAATGTCCCTTCCATTCGTCTGCTTTTTGTTTAACTAATGTTTCAGAGGTGCGCAGGAAGGGGTTGGTCAGACGCTCCAGACCGATCGTTGATGGCAATGTGATGCGATTGTCGGCACGCAAACGGGTAACGTCCTCGAACCGCTGCTGAACGTGCGGGTTCTCGGGCTCCACCGCCTTGGCGAAACGCAGGTTGCTAAGGGTGTATTCGTGGGCGCAGTACACCTCGGTCTGCTCTGGCAGGGCTGCCAGGCGGGCGAGGGCTGGCTGCATCTGTTCGGGGGTGCCTTCGAACATGCGCCCGCAACCGGCGGCGAACAGCGTGTCGCCACTGAACAGCACCGGCGTTGCCGGCTGGTCGCTGAACAAGGCGATGTGCCCCAGGGTATGGCCGGGCACGGCCAGCACTTGGAAGGTCACGCCCAGCACGGTCACCTGGTCACCTTCGTCCAGCGCCAGGTCACGGCAGGGAATGCGCTCGTGGGCCGGGCCGCAGACCCGCGCGCCGGTCAGTTGCTTGAGCCGTTCCACGCCGCCGACGTGGTCGTTGTGGTGGTGGGTGACCAGGATGTCGCTCAGTTCCCAGCCGGGGTTGGCCGACAGCCAGCGTTCCACTGGGCCGGCGTCACCCGGATCGACCACCGCGCAGCGGCGTTTGGCAGTATCCTGTAACAACCAGATGTAGTTGTCGGAGAAAGCGGGGAGAGCATCGATCTGTATCATGGTGCGGATCCGATTCGCCTAGCGTGGCACATGAAGGCATCTTATCCGCGATGGCGCGGTGCGAGAACCTTCGAGGGAGAGCGCAATGACCGACCAAGCCTTTGCCCAGGCCGACCCGGACTGGGTCAAGCTGATCAGCCTGGCCCGTGAGTGGTTCAACGGCCCACTCGGCCAACTGATGCTCAGGGAGGAGGAAAAACTGCTGGAAGAAGAGCTCGGGCGCTTCTTCGGGGGTTACCTTGTGCACTACGGGCCCTGCGCCGAGCCACCGCCCAGCGCGCCCCAGGTGCAGCGCAACGTGCGCCTCGGTGCGCCGCTGCCGGGGGTGGAGATTGTCTGCGAGGAGCAGGCCTGGCCGCTGAGCGAGCACGCCGCCGACGTGGTGGTGCTGCAGCATGGCCTGGATTTCTGCCTTTCGCCCCACGGCCTGCTGCGCGAGGCGGCCAGCGCCGTGCGCCCTGGCGGGCACCTGCTGATCGTCGGGATCAACCCCTGGAGCAGCTGGGGCATGCGCCATTTCTTCAGCCATGGGGCCTTGCGCAAGGCCCGTTGCATCTCGCCGTCACGGGTGGGCGACTGGCTCAACCTGCTGGGCTTCGCGCTGGAGAAACGCCGCTTCGGGTGCTATCGTCCGCCGCTTGCCTCACCGGCCTGGCAGCAGCGCCTGGCGGGCTGGGAACGGGTGGCTGGCGGCTGGCAGAGTTCCGGTGGCGGTGTGTACCTGCTGGTAGCACGCAAGATGGTGGTGGGCCTGCGGCCGTTGCGCCAGGAGCGTCGCGAGCCGATGGGCAAGCTGCTGCCGCTGCCCCTGGCCAAGGTCAACCGCACGGCGGCCAACCCGGATACTGAAAAGCACTGAACATGAGTGGTACATGAGCGAAAGCGTCGAGATGTTTACCGATGGTGCCTGCAAGGGCAACCCTGGCCCTGGCGGCTGGGGCGTCCTTATGATCTACAAGGGCGTCGAGAAGGAACTGTGGGGCGGCGAACGCGAAACCACCAACAACCGCATGGAACTGATGGCCGCGATCCAGGGCTTGATGGCGCTGAAGCGCGAATGCGAAGTGGTGCTGACCACCGACTCGCAGTACGTGATGAAGGGCATCAACGAATGGATGACCAACTGGAAGAAGCGCGGCTGGAAAACCGCGGCCAAGGAGCCGGTGAAGAACGCCGACCTGTGGCAGCAGCTGGATGAGCAGGTCAACCGCCACAAGGTGACCTGGAAGTGGGTGCGCGGGCATATCGGCCACCCCGGCAACGAACGCGCCGACCAGCTGGCCAACCGTGGGGTCGATGAAGTGCGCGCCAAGCGTTGAGCTGGGGTACAATTCCGGCCTTTGTAACTGATGCAAGTTGGAGCGCCCCGCGTGGAGCAGCAGCAAGATAAACGGTTCGTCATTCTCGATACCGAAACCACGGGTATGCCGGTCAGCGAAGGCCACCGGATCATCGAGATCGGCTGTGTCGAGGTCATCGGCCGGCGCCTGACCGGGCGGCACTTCCACGTCTACCTGCAGCCAGACCGCGAGAGTGACGAGGGCGCCATCAACGTCCACGGCATCACCGATGCCTTCCTGGTCGGCAAGCCACGCTTTGGCGATGTCGCAGAGGAGTTCTTCGAGTTCATCCAGGGCGCTACGCTGGTCATCCACAACGCGGCGTTCGACGTTGGCTTCATCAACAACGAATTTGCCTTGCTGGGCCAGCAGGACCGCGCGGACATTTCGCAGCACTGCACCATCCTCGACACCCTGCTGCTGGCGCGCGCGCGCCACCCGGGGCAGCGCAACAGCCTGGATGCGCTGTGCAAACGCTACGATATCGACAACTCGGGCCGTGAGCTGCATGGCGCATTGCTCGACTCGGAATTGCTGGCTGACGTCTACCTGGCAATGACCGGTGGCCAGACCAGCCTGTCGCTGGCCGCGCATGGGGCAGAAGCCGGGGATGAAGGGACGGGTGCTGGTGGCAGCGAGATTCGCCGTATTACCGGGCGTGTGCCCGGGCGGGTGATCATGGCCAGTGCCGAGGAGCTGGAGGCGCATGCCGAGCGCCTGGCGGCCATTGCCAAGTCGGCGGGTGGGCCATCCATGTGGCAGGCTCTGACCGAGACACCTGTTGGTTGATCTTTCGCCTGCTCCGGCCCTTTCGCGGGTGAACCCGCTCCTACAGATCCTGCGCATGTCTTGAAGGCGATGCCGGCCCTGACCACACAGGTTCTACTACCCTGAAATGGACGCCATGTCCTTCGGAGGTAGCCACCTGATGTACAAGGACCTCAAGTTCCCCATCCTCATCGTGCACCGCGCCATCAAGGTTGACAGCGTCGCTGGCGAGCGTGTGCGGGGCATCGCCGAGGAACTGCGCCAGGACGGCTTTGCCATCCTCGCCGCCGCCGACCATGCCGAGGCCTGCCTTGTCGCTGCCACCCACCATGGCCTGGCCTGCATGCTGATTGCCGCCGAGGGCGTCGGCGAGAATACCCACCTGCTGCAGAACATGGCCGAGCTGATCCGCCTGGCCCGCCTGCGCGCCCCCAACCTGCCGATTTTCGCCTTGGGCGAACAGGTGACCCTGGAAAACGCCCCCGCCGAAGCCATGAGCGAGCTCAACCAGTTGCGGGGCATCCTCTACCTGTTCGAAGACACCGTGCCGTTTCTTGCGCGCCAGGTGGCGCGTGCCGCACATATCTACCTGGACGGCCTGCTGCCGCCGTTCTTCAAGGCCCTGGTGCAGCACACCGCGCAGTCCAATTATTCCTGGCACACCCCGGGGCACGGCGGCGGCGTGGCCTATCGCAAAAGCCCAGTGGGCCAGGCCTTTCACCAGTTCTTCGGGGAAAACACCCTACGCTCGGACCTGTCCGTTTCCGTGCCCGAGCTGGGCTCGCTGCTCGATCACACCGGCCCCTTGGCCGAAGCCGAAGCCAGGGCTGCGCGCAACTTTGGCGCCGACCACACCTTTTTCGTCATCAACGGCACCTCCACGGCCAACAAGATCGTCTGGCACGCCATGGTCGGCCGCGACGACCTGGTGCTGGTGGACCGCAACTGCCACAAGTCGGTGGTGCATGCGATCATCATGACCGGTGCCATTCCCCTCTATTTGTGCCCCGAGCGCAACGAACTCGGGATCATCGGCCCGATCCCGCTCAGCGAGTTCAGCCCCGAGGCGATCCAGGCGAAGATCCAGGCCAACCCTCTTGCCCGCGATCGCGGGCAGCGCATCAAGCTGGCGGTGGTGACCAACTCCACCTACGACGGCCTGTGCTACCACGCCGGGCTGATCAAGCAGACCCTGGGCGCCAGTGTCGAGGTGCTGCACTTCGACGAAGCCTGGTTCGCCTATGCGGCATTCCACGAGTTCTTTACCGGGCGCTATGCCATGGGCACGGCCTGCGCGGCAGACAGCCCGCTGGTGATCAGCACCCATTCCACCCACAAGCTGCTGGCCGCGTTCAGCCAGGCCTCGATGATTCATGTGCAGGACGGGGCCAGGCGCCAGCTGGACCGTGACCGCTTCAACGAAGCGTTCATGATGCACATCTCGACCTCGCCGCAGTACAGCATCCTCGCTTCGCTGGACGTGGCCTCGACCATGATGGAAGGCCCGGCCGGGCGTTCGCTGCTGCAAGAAATGTTCGACGAGGCGCTGAGCTTTCGCCGTGCCCTGGCCAACCTGCGCGAGCACATCGCCGCCGACGACTGGTGGTTCAGCATCTGGCAGCCGCCGAGCGCCGAAGGCATCCACCGCCTGGCGGCGCAGGACTGGCTGCTGCAGCCGGGGGCGGAGTGGCACGGCTTTGGCGAAGTGGCGGACGACTATGTGCTGCTCGACCCGCTGAAGGTGACCCTGGTGATGCCGGGCCTGAGCGCGGGCGGTGCACTGGGCGAGCATGGCATCCCGGCGGCAGTGGTCAGCAAGTTTCTCTGGGAGCGGGGGCTGGTGGTGGAGAAAACCGGCCTGTACAGCTTTCTGGTGCTGTTCTCCATGGGCATCACCAAGGGCAAGTGGAGCACCTTGCTCACCGAGTTGCTGGAGTTCAAACGCCACTATGATGGCAATACCGCCCTGAGCAACTGCCTGCCGAGCGTGGTGGCTGCCGATGCCTCACGCTATCAGGGCATGGGCCTGCGCGACCTGTGCGACCAGTTGCATGGCTGCTACCGCGCCAATGCCACGGCCAAGCAACTGAAACGGTTGTTCACGCGCTTGCCGGAGGTAGCCGTGAGCCCGGCCCGGGCCTATGACCAGATGGTGCGCGGTGAGGTGGAGGCGGTGCCGATCGAGGCGCTGCTGGGGCGGGTGGCAGCGGTGATGCTGGTGCCGTACCCGCCTGGTATTCCATTGATCATGCCGGGGGAGCGGTTTACCGAGGCGACCCGCTCGATAGTCGATTACCTGGCCTTCGCCCGGGCGTTCAACCAGGGCTTCCCAGGTTTCGTCGCCGACGTGCACGGCCTGCAGAATGAAAGCGGCCGCTACACGGTGGACTGCATCAAGGAATGCGAATGATCTCGACGCCGCTGCGCGCCAGTTCGAAGCGGTTTTCACCCAGATGGTTGACCTTGTCGCCGATTGCCAGGCGATAGGTGGTGATGGGCGCGCCCAGCGTGCTGCCGTCGGTTTGCAGGGTCGACTCCTGGAACTCGTGCACGGGGTAGATGCGGCCTTCGGCGTCACGGGCGTGGAATTGGCCGACCATTACTGCTGCCATTTGGGTGGAAACCTCTGAATTGCGTGGGAAATGTCTGCAGGCATAGACCGTGTAACAGCGTCGGAAGTTTTCGCCCCGTGGAAAAAAAACCAAGGCGCCGAGGAACGGTCATCTATAACTACAACGTCCCTTTACTCAGCAAAGGTTGGAATTGCCATGAGCCAGGTGTATTCGGTAGCGGTTGTCGTCGGTAGCTTGCGCAAGGACTCCTACAACCGCAAGATCGCCCGCGCACTCTCGGAGCTGGCGCCGTCCAGCCTTGCCCTGAAGATCGTCGAGATTGGCGATTTGCCGCTGTACAACGAGGATGTCGAGGCCGAAGCAGCGCCGGAAGCGTGGAAGCGTTTTCGCGACGAGATCCGCCGCAGTGATGCGGTGCTGTTCGTCACCCCGGAGTACAACCGCTCGGTACCTGGCGGCCTGAAGAATGCCATCGACGTGGGCTCGCGGCCCTATGGGCAAAGCGCCTGGAGTGGCAAGCCGGCGGCGGTGGTCAGTGTGTCGCCTGGGGCCATTGGTGGCTTTGGCGCCAACCATGCCGTGCGCCAGTCGCTGGTGTTTCTGGACATGCCATGCATGCAGATGCCCGAGGCCTACATCGGTGGTGCGGCTAGCCTGTTCGAGGATTCGGGCAAGCTCAATGACAAGACCCGGCCGTTCTTGCAGGCGTTTATCGACAAGTTTGCTTCCTGGGTGAAGTTGAACAGGGCGGTTTGACCTGCCTTGAGCAATTATCGCTGAGCGCACGAACCCTGTAGGAGCGCCTTGTGTCGCGAAAGGGCTGCGCAGCAGCCCCAGGATTTCAGCTTCGCAACATAAATTGCCGGGGCTGCTGCGCAGCCCTTTCGCGACACAAGGCCGCTCCTACAAAAAGCTGTGCACAGCGGCCTAGCGGAAGCTGTAGGAAACCCCGGCATACACGGCAAAGCCTTCGCCCGGTGTCGAACGGGCTTTATCCAGGCCTGCATCGTCGTAGGTGGGGGTCACCGTCGCCGCATAGCGCTTGTTGGTCAGGTTGCGCAGGTCCAGCCAGGTCTGCCAGTCCTGCTTCGGTGAATCCCAGCCCAGGCGTGCGCCGAGCAAGGCATATTCATCGGCGTGGTAGCTGTTGGCGTAGTCAACCTGCACCTTCGACGCCATCTGCGTATTCACCCCGGCATAGAAGCCGCTCGGCCAGTCATAGCGCAACTCGGCCTGGTAGTAGTGCATCGGGATGCCCGGCAGGCGGTTGTCACCGAACTTGTCGTCATCGAGGTAGTGGAAATCACTGAAGGTATAGGCCTGTCGCAGGCTCAGCTTGCCAGTACCAGCGCGCTCCCAAAGGGTGCTGTCGAGGCCGGCTTCCACGCCCTGGTGCACGGTGGGGCTGGCGTTGAATTCCGAAGTGAAGTTGGGCACCACTTCCACGGCCAGCAGTTCATGGCGCACCTGCGAGTAGTACCAGGCCAGGTCCCAGCGGCCAACCGCCGAGTCGCCACGCGCGCCCAGCTCCAGGGTTGTGGCGGTCTGGTTCTGCATCTCGATCGGCTGGATTTGCTTGCCGCCTACGCTGGGCGAGCTCCAGATCAGCGACCACGGGTGTGGCGGCTCTACCGAGCGGCTCAGGTTGCCGTACACCTGCAGGTCCGGGCTGATGTCATAGCGCAGCCCCAGGCGTGGCGCGTAGTCCCAGTCATGCATGCTCACCTTGCCGCCCTCGGCGGGGTAAGTGACATCACTTTCACGGCGGGTATAGATCATCGCCAGGCCAGTGGTCAGCCACAGGTTCGGTACCAGCTCCAGGTCATTGCCCACATGCAGCACGGTGTCCGAACCCTGGTAGCTGAAGTCACGGGTGCGCTCACCGAACACGTCGCCATTGCGGGTGAACTGTGAAGCACCGCTGTTGGGCAGGTGCTTGGTGGTGCGCCAGCCGACGGTAGTCTTGCTCTCGTGGCCGAACAGGGTGTCGCGGCGGAAGTAGTTCAAGGTGCCGCTCACATCGGTATAGGCCACCTTCAGGCGCATCGGGCCTTCGCGCAGGTCCATCGGGTAGTCGTGGTAGACCAGGCCGGCCTCCAGGCGCGCATCGTCATCGAGGTAGAAGGTGGTCTTGTTGCCCACCCAGGTGCTGCCCGGTTGCGGGCGGCTGTCGTCGCGGGCCAGGTAGGCCGGGTTGGCCGCGCGTGGGTGATGCTTGATCTGCTCCTTGGTCAGGCGCCCGGCCAACTCGTTCTCGGTTTCCCGGTAGCGCAGGTAGAAGCGGGTTTCCAGGTTCGGGTTGAAGCGGTAGCCGACATTGGCCGCCACACCCTTGGCACTGCCGCTGCTGTGCGCCTGGTAGCCGTCATATTCCGAATCGGTCAGGGCCACGTAGTAGTCGAGGTTGCCCAGCACCTGCCCCGAGCTGATGTGCCGATGCTGGTAGCCACGGCTGCCGACTTCGTAGCGCACCTGCAGCGGCGCGGCGTCGTAGCCGGTGTGGGTGATGTAGTTGATCGCACCGCCCAGGGCGAGGGAACCCTGGTCGAAGCCGTTGGCGCCGCGCAGCACTTCGGCACGGCTCAGCCACAGCGGCTCGAACAGCTCGTAGGGCGTACCGCCCGGGCCGGTCAGGGGCAGGCCGTCGAACATCGTGTAGACCCCGGAGCCGTGGGCCCCCGGTGCGCGGTTGATGCCCGAACCGCGGATCGACAGTTTGATGCCATCGTTGCCCGCCGATTGCGCGAACACCCCGGGCTGGTAGGCCAGTACATCCTGGTTGCTGGCAACCCGGCCTTGCCCTACACGCTGCATGTCCACCAGGTTGCTTGCGCCCGGCACTTCGTGCAGGCGTTCGCTGGCTGCGGTCAGGTCGTTCTGCTCCTCATCGGTGATCAGCACCTGGCCCAACTCGACCGAAGGTTCCGCCAGGGCGGGCTGGGAGGCAGCGAAAGCAGCCAGCAGGCCGAGGCAGGATGGTGAGGGCAAAACGCAACGCATTGTACGACTCCAGGCGAAAGGCGAATGGACAACGGCGTTGAGACGAGCGAAATGCCGCTTGGAGCACGAGGAAAGTCGACAAATATCGCGCAACCTTCGTCAGACGGTTTTGTACGAAAGTTCTTTACAAGCCGCAGCGATGGAGCTGGGCGACCCGCGCTTCGTAAGGTGATTGCAGACCGGCAGCGATGCCTCGCTCAATCACCCGTGGAGTTCAAACATGACTGACAACGCACGACATTCGCAGCAACCCCTGGCGGACGCCCCGGTTCGCCTGACGCCACGTGAACGGCAAGTGCTGTTGTGGTGTGCCTACGGAAAGAGCTCGTGGGAGATTGGCCAGATCCTAGAATGCAAGGAATCGACGGTGAACTTCCATGTGTCGAACATCCTGCGCAAATTCGATGTGCCCACACGGGTGGCTGCAGTGATCAAGGCCATCCGTTACGGCATGCTGGCCGAGCAGTGAGGGGATGAAGCATGGGCAACGATCCTCGGTTACGGCGTTATGCCGATTGCCATGACCCCTTCTGGCCACGGGTAGACCTGGACAGGCTGCGTGAGCGCCTGAACCTGAAGCGGCCTGTCAGTGAGGCTGTGCTGGAAGTGGCCGCACGCTGCGCTGCCATCGACGCGGCACGCGAATTCGCGCGCTGGCGCGCGGTGTTGCGAGAGCGGGGCTACAAGCGCCTCGAGGATGTGGCCGGGCATGACCACGGGCGTGCATTGCAGGTGTGCTACATCCGCTTTGTCGAAGCCGCGGTCATGCGTAACCTGGGCTCGACCGCCTACCTGCCCGCCGCACACCGAGGGGCTGCCCATGACTGAAAAATCTGTTGTCGACAGCCTGGCCCCGGCGCTGGTGGAGTTGCTGGGCGTGGATGGCAATGTCCTGTTCGCCGCGCTGCTGGGGGCTTTGTTGGTGAGCGCGGCGCGTGACCGGTTGATCACCAACAAGGCCAGGCGCCTGACGCTGGGCAAGAAACTCTTGCTGGTGTTCGTGACCGTGGGGGTTGGCCACCTGTTCGAGCCGCTGGTTTCGTCACTGGTGCCCTTGCTGAGCCGTGGCATGGCGGGGTTCGTGGCTGCCGTGGTGGTGATCCCCATCAGCCTCAAGGTGATGGTCTGGCTGGATACGCTGGACCCGCGCGAACTCATCCAGCGCTGGCGCCGCCGGGGCTAGCCGCTGGCGGCATTGGGCGAGCGACTGGTCAGCGCGCTCAATTGCCGCTCCAGCTGCTGGATGCGTTGCTTGTCCTGAACCAGCAGGAGAACGGCTTGGCGATCGGCAAGCGACAGGGTGCGCAGGCGCGCGAGCATGTCCTGTTCCCAGCCTTCGTCGTCCAGGCCTGCGCGATGTCGTTCGGGCTCACCCAGCAGAAGCCAGTCCAGTGAGCATGCATACTGCCTGGCGATGTCTATGCAAAGTGAGTAAGGAATGCTGTCGCGCACCTTCCAGCTGCTCAATGTCTGCGGGCTGATCGAGAGCGCTCTGGACAGCTCGGCGTCAGATTCCGTAGCGGTCAGAAGCTTCAGCCTGGTCAGCACCGAAGCAAGTACGTGGGTACTCATAACTAATATCCATGACTGGTTTAATGATATTCCATGGGCTTAAACTACTCGTTATGAATACAGCCCTGCGTTTTAAGGAGCATTCCTGCAATGAGAAGCATCAAACTGAAGAATACACCTATATATGCAGCCAATACTGACAAAACCGGACGACTATTCTCACAGAAGGTAAGCCCGAACAATGCTTGCAGGTACTTGCCGTGAGTACATACAAGCTGGTTTGCCCGCATTGCCACAGCCGGATGCGTATACGCACCAGTGAAGGGCGTCATATTTTCCTGCGGATCGCCTATTTGCAATGCACCAACGAGGCCTGTGGCTGGTCGGTGCGTGCCGAGTTCGAGATGACCCATGAGCTCTCGCCCAGCGGCATGCCCAACCCGGAAGTGTACCTGCCTTCGGCCAACGGTGATTTACGCAAGGCAGCGCTGCCGGGGGCCGTCCAGGACAATCCTGGTGAATAAGCCTTCATGCTCACGGATAAAAGCGTGCAGATAAAAAAACACCCCGCATAAGCGGGGTGTCTTGTTTTACCGGGGCGATCAGCCGATCAGTTGCAGGCCGGCTTGCTGGACCATTTCCAGCAGCGGTTGCGGGTACACACCCAGCACGAAGGCGAGAATGGCGATGGCCAGCAGCATGACGCCGCCGGTGCGCTGTTCCCATTTCAGCGGGGCGTCGTGGCGACGCAGGTTCGGCTCGACCAGGTACAGGGTGACCATGACGCGCAGGTAGTAGTAGACGCCGATGGCGCTACCGATCACCAGGGCACCGACCAGCCACCACAGGTGCGACTCGACGCCAGTGGCAATGATGTAGAACTTGCCGATGAAGCCGGCGGTCAGCGGGATACCCGCCAGCGACAGCATCATCACGGTCAGTACCGCAGTCAGGTACGGACGGCGCCAGAACAGGCCGCGGTACTCGTACAGTGCATCGGCGTCACGGCCGCCGTAAGGCGAGGACATCAGGGTGATGACACCGAAGGCGCCCAGGCTGGTGATCACGTAGGTGACCAGGTACACGCCCATGGCTTCCAGGGCCAGGCCCTTGCTGGCGACCAGGGCGATGACCAGGTAACCGAAGTGGGCGATGGACGAGTAACCGAGCAGGCGCTTGAGGTTGCTCTGGGTCAGTGCCAGCAGGTTGCCGATCAGGATCGAGGCCACGGCAATCACCGCCAGTACGGTGCTCAGCGCGCCGCTGCTGGCAGCAGGGGAGAGCATGAACAGACGCACGACAACGGCGAACACCGCAACCTTGCTGGCGGTTGCCAGGAAGGCGGCGACCGGTGCCGGGGCGCCTTCGTACACGTCCGGGGTCCACAGGTGGAACGGTACCAGCGACAGTTTGAAGGCCAGGCCGACCAGCATCATGCCCAGGCCCAGCTGGGCCACCAGGCTTGGCATGCTGGTGGCGGCCAGGGCCTTGCCGATCTGGTCGAAGCTCAGGCTGCCGGCGTCGGCGTACAGCAAGGCCATGCCGAACAGCAGGAAGGCCGAGCCTGCGGCCGACAGCACCATGTACTTGATGCCGGCTTCCAGCGAGCGCTTGTTGAAGAAGGCATACGCCACCAGGCCATAGACCGGTACCGACAGCAGCTCCAGGCCGATGAACAGGCCGGCCAGGTGGTTGGCGCTGACCAGCACCAGGCCACCGAGGGCCGACATCAGCAGCAGCAGGTACAGTTCTTCACGGTTGCCCGGGAAACCCTTGGAGCCTTCGCCGAGGTAGGCGTGGGCAAGGGTGACGCAGGCCAGCGTCGCCACCAGGATGATCGCCATGTACAGGCAGGCGAACTTGTCGATGGTGATCAGCGGGGTGACCGCCAGCGGCGCAACCTTCAGCGCCGGCAGGATCGACAGCAGGGCCAGGTTCAGGCCCACGGTGGACAGCAGGAAGGTCTGCGAGTGGTTGCGCTTCCAGGCGATCGCCAGCATCACCACCACCGTGGTGATGGTGGTGATCAGCATCGGCGCCAATGCGATGAAGTGTTGAGTGGTGAATTCCATAGCGCTCTTACCGGGCCGAAGCGAGTTGAGTGAAAGCGGAACCGAGCCACTGCTGCACACCACTCATGGTGGCGGCAGAGGTGTCGAGGAACGGCTGCGGATACACGCCCAGCAGGATCAGCAGTACCGCCAGACCCAGGACCATGATCAGTTCGCGTCCGTCCATGCCGGCCAGCACGGTGTCGGTCTTGGCCGGGCCGAAGTAGGCGCGGTGGATCATGATCAGCGAGTACACCGAACCGAACACCAGGCCAGTGGTGGCGATCACAGTGATCCAAGGCACGCTGGCGAAGCTGCCGATCAGGATCAGGAACTCGCCGACGAAGTTGCCTGTACCGGGCAGGCCCAGGGAGGCGGCGGCGAAGAACAGGCTGATGGCTGGCAGGTAGGCGATGCGGTGCCACAGGCCACCCATCTGGCGCATGTCACGGGTGTGCAAGCGCTCGTACAGCTGGCCGGCCAGGATGAACAGCGCGGCAGCGGACAGGCCGTGGGCCAGCATCTGGATCACCGCGCCTTGCAGGGCTTGCTGGCTGCCGGAATAGATACCGATCAGCACGAAGCCCATGTGCGAGACGCTGGAGAAGGCGACCAGGCGCTTGATGTCGGTTTGCGCAAAGGCCAGGAAGGCACCGTAGAAGATACCGATCAGGCCCAGGGTCATGGCGATTGGCGCAAACTCGGCCGAAGCGTTCGGGAACAGCGGCAGGGCGAAGCGCAGCAGGCCGTAGGCCGCAGTCTTCAGCAAGATACCGGCCAGGTCCACGGAACCTGCGGTCGGTGCCTGGGCGTGAGCGTCAGGCAGCCAGGAGTGGAACGGCACCACCGGCAGCTTCACCGCGAAGGCGATGAAGAAGCCCAGCATCAGCAGGTATTCGGTACCGGCTGGCAGTTCGGCCTTGAGCAGGTCGCTGTAGTTGAAGGTGATCACGCCGGTGTTGGTGTAGTTGACCAGCACCAGGCCGAGGATCGCCACCAGCATGATCAGGCCGCTGGCCTGGGTGAAGATGAAGAACTTGGTCGCCGCGTAGATCCGGGTCTTCTTGCCGTCCGACGAGCTGTGACCCCAGAGCGCGATGAGGAAGTACATCGGCACCAGCATCATTTCCCAGAAGAAGAAGAACAGGAACAGGTCCAGGGCCAGGAACACACCGACCACGCCGCCAAGGATCCACATCAGGTTGAGGTGGAAGAAGCCGACGTGACGCTGGATCTCTTTCCAGGAACACAGTACCGACAGCACACCGAGCAGGCCGGTGAGCAGGATCATCAGCAGCGACAGGCCGTCGAGGGCCAGGTGGATGCTGATGCCGAAACGCTGGATCCACTGGACTTTGTATTCCAGGGCCCAGGCAGGCTCGGCGCCCGGAGCGGGTGCCAGGGTGTAGTCGCCGTTACCCCACAGCCACAGGCCGATGCCGAGCAGAAGGGACATGGTCAGCAGCGCGATCCAGCGCGGCAGGGTGGCGCCGAAGCGCTCACCCAGCCAGCACAGGAAGCCGCCGATGAAGGGGATCAGGATCAGCCAAGGCAAAATCATGACGGGTTCGTTTCCTTTTGCAGGGTCGCAAGGTTCGCAAGGTTCATGGTCATACCGCGGCCACTACCACAGCGCCGAGTACCAGCACTGCGCCAACGGCGATCGAAGCGGTGTACCAGCGCAGCTGGCCGGTCTCGGTCTTGCTCATGGCGACGTGGCCGCCGCGAGCCAGGCGAGGAATCAGGCCGATGCTGCGGTCAACCGGATCCTTGCGCAGGATGTGGCTGATCAGCAGGTAAGGTTTGACGAACAGCTTGTCGTAGATCCAGTCGAAGCCCCAGGCGGCGAACCACCAGGCCGACAGGACACGACCGATACCGCTGTTGGCGACGGCGCTGACGAAGCGGCGCTTGCCCAGGAACAGCAGGGCCGACAGCAGGATACCGGCGATGGCGATGGCGCCCGAAGTGATCTCCAGCGCGTGCTTGGCTTCGCCACCGGCGTGGCCGGCGCTTTCAGGCAGCACACCTGCCAGCGGCGGGGTGATCCAGGCGCCGACGAAGGTCGACAGCACGATCAGCACGCCCAGCGGCAGCCAGTGGCTGATGCCGTGGCCAGCGTGGGCTTCGGTCTTGGCTTCGCCGTGGAAGGCGATGAAGATCAGGCGGAAGGTGTACAGCGAGGTCATGAACGCACCGACCAGGCCGGCGTACAGCAGGCCGGTGTTGCCGCTGGCGAAGGCTTCCCAGAGGATCTCGTCCTTGGAGTAGAAGCCCACGGTCACGATCGGCAGGGCAGCCAGGGCAGCGCCACCGACCACGAAGCTGGCGTAGGCTAGCGGCAGTTTCTTCCACAGGCCGCCCATCTTGAAGATGTCCTGCTCGTGGTGGCAGGCAACGATCACCGCACCGGAGGCAAGGAACAGCAGGGCCTTGAAGAAGGCGTGGGTCATCAGGTGGAAGATCGCCGCGTCCCAGGCGCCAACGCCCAGGGCCAGGAACATGTAGCCGATCTGGCTCATGGTCGAGTAGGCGAGGATACGCTTGATGTCGGTCTGCACCAGCGCGGCGAAGCCGGCCAGTACCAGGGTCACGCCACCGACCACGCCTACCAGGTGCAGGATGTCCGGCGCCAGCAGGAACAGGCCGTTGGTACGGGCGATCAGGTACACGCCCGCGGTCACCATGGTTGCCGCGTGGATCAGCGCGGAGACCGGAGTAGGGCCGGCCATCGCGTCGGCCAGCCAGGTCTGCAGTGGCAGCTGGGCCGATTTACCGACCGCACCACCCAGCAGCATCAGGGTTGCCAGCACCATCCAGGTGTCGCCAGCCTGGAACTTCTGCGGTGCCAGCACCAGCAGTTCCTGCACGTTCAGGGTACCCAGCTGGACGAACAGGATGAACAGGCCGATGGCCATGAACACGTCGCCGATACGGGTGACGATGAATGCCTTGAGTGCCGCGTTACCGTTGTTGCGGTTGCTGTAGTAGAAACCGATCAACAGGTAGGAGCACAGGCCCACGCCTTCCCAGCCGAAGTAGATGAACAGCAGGTTGTCGCCCAGCACCAGGAACAGCATGCTGGCGATGAACAGATTGGTGTACGCGAAGAAGCGCGAGTAACCGGCTTCGCCACGCATGTACCAGGAAGCGAACAGGTGGATCAGGAAGCCGACACCGGTGACCACGCCGAGCATGGTGACCGACAGGCCGTCCAGGTACAGGGTGAAGTTCGGCGCGAAGCCGTCCACCGACATCCACTGCCACAGCAGCTGGCTGTACGCGCCGCCCTCAGGCGGGGCGACGTTGAATTGCCAGATGACGTAGGCGGCGGTGGCGGCCGAAAGGCCTACCGAGCCGACGCCGATCAGGGCGGACAGGTTCTCCGAGAACCGCCCGCGCGAGAACGACAGCAGCAGGAAGCCGACGAGGGGGAAGACGAAAGTCAGGAAGAGAAGGTTCATCCGCGCATCTCACTGGCAGCATCGATGTCGAGAGTGTGGAAGCGGCGATACAGCTGCAGCAGGATGGCCAGGCCAATACTGGCCTCGGCGGCTGCCAGGCTGATCACCAGAATGAACATCACCTGGCCGTCGGGCTGGACCCAACGGGCACCGGCGACGACGAACGCCAGGGCAGAGGCGTTCATCATGACTTCCAGGCTCATGAGCACGAAGAGGATGTTGCGGCGGACCATCAGGCCAACCAGACCTAAGCAGAACAGGATGCCGGCGACTGCCAGACCATGCTCGAGAGGGATAGCACCCATGATTTACTCCTTCGCCTCGTTGCGGCCCAGGTGGAAGGCGGTGACGGCCGCGGCCAGCAGCAGCATCGAAGCCAGTTCGACCACCAGCAGGTAAGGGCCGAACAGGCTGATGCCGACTTCTTTCGGGCCCACGGTGGTACCGCTGATGCCGGCGCCGCTCGGGGTGACGAACAGCACGTACAGCAGCTCCAGCAGCAGCAGGGCGGCGAGGATCACCGGCCCGGCCCAGATACCGGGCTTGAGCCAGCCCCGTTCCTGGGCGACCGAAGCCGGCCCGAGGTTGAGCATCATCACCACGAACACGAACAGCACCATGATGGCGCCGGCGTAGGCGATCACTTCCAGGGCGCCGGCGAACGGCGCACCCAGGGCGAAGAAGATCATGGCCACGGAAATCAGCGAAATGATCAGGTAAAGCAAGGCGTGCACGGGGTTGGTGCCGGTCACCACCCGAAGGGTGGAGACCACGGCGATCCCGGATGCGAAGTAGAAAGCGAATTCCATCTTTCTGTCCTTATGGGAGCAAGCTCTTCACGTTGATCGGCTCGGCTTCGTTCTGTGCAGAGCCCTTCGGCTTGCCAGCGATTGCCATGCCGGCAACACGGTAGAAGTTGTAGTCAGGGTTCTTGCCGGGGCCGGAGATCAGCAGATCTTCTTTCTCGTACACCAGGTCCTGACGCTTGAACTCGGCCATTTCGAAATCCGGAGTCAGCTGGATCGCGGTGGTCGGGCACGCTTCTTCACACAGGCCGCAGAAGATGCAGCGCGAGAAGTTGATGCGGAAGAACTCCGGGTACCAGCGGCCGTCCTCGGTCTCGGCCTTCTGCAGCGAGATGCAGCCGACCGGGCAGGCCACCGCGCAGAGGTTGCACGCTACGCAGCGCTCCTCGCCATCGGGGTCGCGGGTGAGGACGATGCGGCCGCGGTAGCGCGGCGGCAGGTACACGGGTTCTTCGGGGTACTGCAGGGTGTCGCGCTTGCGGAACCCGTGGGAGAACACCATTGCCAGGCTGCGCAGCTGGGTGCCGGTGCCCTTAACGATGTCGCCGATATACTTGAACATGGGTCAAATCCTCACTGGGCCGCGACGGCTGGCGTGTTGTAGAGCACGATCGCAGCGGTCACCAGCAAATTGATCAGGGTCAGCGGCAGGCAGAACTTCCAGCTGAAGTCCATCACCTGGTCATAGCGTGGGCGCGGGATCGAGGCGCGCAGCAGGATGAACAGCATGATGAAGAACGCGGTCTTCAGCGCGAACCACAGGAACGACAGTTGCGGCAGGATGCCGAACGGGCCGTGCCAGCCGCCGAAGAACAGGGTTACCAGCAGCGCCGAGATAAGGATGATGCCGATGTACTCACCGACGAAGAACATGCCCCATTTCATGCCGGCATACTCGATGTGGTAGCCGTCGGCCAGTTCCTGTTCCGCTTCGGGCTGGTCGAACGGGTGACGGTGAGTCACGGCGACGCCAGCGATGAAGAAGGTGCAGAAGCCGAAGAACTGCGGAATGATGAACCACAGGTTCTGGGCCTGGTATTCAACGATGTCGCGCATGTTGAACGAACCCACCTGCACCACCACGCCCATCAGCGCCAGGCCCAGGAACACTTCGTACGACACGGTCTGTGCCGAGGCACGCAAGCTGCCCAGCAGGGCGTACTTGTTGTTCGACGACCAGCCGGCGAACAGCACCGCGTAGACCGACAGGCCGGCCATGGCGAAGAAGAACAGCAGGCCGATGTTCAGGTCGGCGACGCCCCAGGTCGGGGTGATCGGGATGACCACGAAGGCGATCAGCAGGGCGCTCATGGCCACTACCGGTGCCAGGGTGAAGATCACGCGGTCGACGAAGGGCGGGTTCCAGTCTTCCTTGAAGAACATCTTCAGCATGTCTGCAGCGATCTGGAACATGCCGAACGGGCCGACGCGGTTCGGACCGTAACGGTCCTGCCACCAGCCCAGCAGGCGGCGCTCGACGAAGCTGAGCAGCGCGCCGCAGACCACCACCGCCAGCAGGACCACGATGGCCCGCAGCACGGTCAGGATCACATCGATCACTTCGGGGGTGAACCAGCTCATTGTGCTGCCTCCTGCAGACCTTCGACGGATGCGCCGAAGATGGCAGGCGGAATGCCGGCCAGGCCTTTCGGCAACGCGACCAGGCCAGCGCCCAGCTCTTCATTGATACGCAGCGGCAGGCGCAGGGCCACACCAGCCACGTTCAGGCTCAGCAGGGCACCGTCGTTGACGCCCAGGCGGTCGGCTTCGGACTTGGCCAGGGCCACGTAGGCTGCCGGGATGCGCTCTTGTACCGGTGCGGCGCGCGAGGAGCTTTCTTCGCTGCCGAACAGGTGGAAGAACGGCACGGCAGTCCAGGTGCCACGGGCCGGGTTGAAGGCGCCCGGAATGGTATTGAACCAGCTCAGGCGGTCACCTTGAGGTTCGATCAGGCGAACGCCCGGGTCACCGGCACGCAGGTGGCCACCGACCTCGTCCTGGAACTTGTTCCAGGCTTGCGGCGAGTTCCAGCCCGGCGACCAGGCGAACGGCACCTGCTGGCGTGGTTCGGCCGAACCCGAGTAGCCTTCCATGGAGAAGGCGAACGCGGTGTCCTTGTCTTGCGGGGTACGCGGCTCGTGCACGCTGATGTTGGCGCGCATGGCGGTACGGCCGGAGTAGCGCAGCGGCTCACGGGCCAGTTTCATGCCCTTGATGCGGAACGCGGCGCTTGGCGCGGCGTTGACGATGCCGGCCAGTTGCGGGGCGGCTTCGGCGCAGGCGCTGGTGACGTGGTCCAGTTGGGTCCAGTCGACCGGTTTGTTCAGCAGGGTGGCACGCAGGGCGTGCATCCAGCGCCAGCCTTCGTGGATCTGGATGCTGCTGTCCAGGTATTGCGGGTCGAAGACCTGGAAGAAGCGCTGGGCACGGCCTTCCTGGCTGACCAGGGTACCGTCGCCTTCGGCGAACGAGGCGGCCGGCAGCACCAGGTGGGCGCGGTCGACAGTCGGGGTTTTCGAGTGGTCGGCAACGATCACTACCTTGGCTGCGGCCAGGGCTGCATCGACCTTGGCGGCCGGTACGCGGGCGTACAGGTCGTTTTCCAGCACGACGATGGCGTCGGCTTTGCCGCTGATGACCGCGTCCAGCGCGGCATCGACCGACTCGCCACCGAGCATGGCCAGGCCGAGGCTGTTGGCTTCAGGCACCACCAGGCTCAGCGAGCCGTTCTTCTCGCGCAGTTTCAGCGCCTTGGCGATGTTGGCGGCGGCTTCGATCAGCGCCGGGTCGGCCAGCGAAGTACCGGCTACGACCAGTGGGCGCTTGGCCGCGACCAGGGCGTCGGCGATGCGCTGGGCCAGGGCTTTCGCTTCGGCGTCCAGGCCTTCGACGGCAGGGGCGCTCGGGTCGATGGCGTGGGCCACGGCAAAACCGATGCGGGCCAGGTCGGCCGGGGCGGCGTGCACGCATTCTTCGGCGACGTCGTCCAGCTTGGTTTCAGCCAGCGAAGCGATGAACAGCGGGTACAGCGCGTGCTGGCCGATGTTCTTCACGGCGGCGTCGAGCCACGGCTGCACCTTCATCGCTTCGGCCATGGCCTCGGCCTTGCCCTTGGTGGCCTGGCGCACGGCCAGGGCGACGCGGGCAGCGGTCTGGGTCAGGTCTTCACCGAGCACGAACACGGCGTCGTGGTCTTCGATGTCGCGCAGGGTCGGGACCGGCAGCGGGCTATTGTTCAGCACGTTCAGAGCCAGGCGTACGCGGGCCAGTTCGCCGGCTTCCATACCCGAGTAGAAGTACTCGGCACCGACCAGCTCACGCAGGCCGTAGTTGCTTTCCAGGCTGGCGCGTGGCGAGCCGATACCGACGATGGTACGGCCGCGCAGCAGGTCGGCGGCCTTGTCCAGGGCGGCGTCCAGGCCCAGCTTGGTGCCGTCGGCCAGGTGTGGCTGGCGTGGGCGATCCTTGCGGTTGACGTAGCCATAGCCGAAGCGGCCACGGTCGCACAGGAAGTACTGGTTTACCGAGCCGTTGAAGCGGTTTTCCACCCGACGCAGTTCGCCGTAGCGCTCGCCCGGGCTGATGTTGCAGCCGCTGGAGCAGCCGTGGCAGATGCTCGGGGCAAACTGCATGTCCCACTTGCGGTTGTAGCGCTCGGAGTGGGTCTTGTCGGTGAACACGCCGGTCGGGCAGACCTCGGTCAGGTTGCCGGAGAATTCGCTTTCCAGCACGCCGTCTTCGACGCGGCCGAAGTACACGTTGTCGTGGGCGCCGTAAACGCCCAGGTCGGTACCACCGGCATAGTCCTTGTAGTAGCGCACGCAGCGGTAGCAGGCGATGCAGCGGTTCATCTCATGGGCGATGAACGGACCGAGGTCCTGGTTCTGGTGGGTACGCTTGGTGAAACGGTAGCGGCGCTCATTGTGGCCGGTCATTACCGTCATGTCCTGCAGGTGGCAGTGACCGCCTTCCTCGCACACCGGGCAGTCGTGCGGGTGGTTGGTCATCAGCCATTCGACGACGCTGGCGCGGAACGCCTTGGACTCTTCATCGTCGATGGAGATCCAGGTGCCGTCGGAGGCAGGGGTCATGCAGGACATGACGATACGACCGCGGGTGTCGTTCTCGTCGGTGTACTGCTTGACCGCGCACTGCCGGCAGGCGCCAACGCTACCAAGCGCCGGGTGCCAGCAGAAATAAGGGATGTCGAGGCCGAGCGACAGACAGGCCTGTAACAGGTTGTCTGCACCGTTGACTTCGAGCGCTTTGCCGTCTACGTGGATAGTGGCCATTGTTCAAAGTTCTTCGTTGGCCCGCGTGAGCGGGCGTGGCTAATGGAAATCGGTGAGCTTGCGACACGCCACGATTTCTCGGGCCTGCCGGCAAGCTGGCGAGTGGCACGGACCACCCGCCTTAATCATCTTGTTATGCGCCGACCACGATCGGCTTCGCCAGGTTCGGACGCAGCGCATCGCCAGCAACAGCTGGAGCGACACCTGCCTCGAATTCCGAGCGGAAGTATTTGATGGCACTGCCCAGCGGCTCGACGGCACCTGGTGCGTGAGCACAGAAGGTACGACCAGGGCCGAGGAAGTTGACCAAGCCCAGCAGCGTCTCGATGTCTTCGGCGCGGCCCTGGCCTTTTTCCAGTGCGCGCAGCATCTTCACGCTCCACGGCAGGCCGTCACGGCATGGGGTGCACCAGCCGCACGACTCGCGGGCGAAGAACTCTTCCATGTTGCGCAGCAGCGAAACCATGTTGATGCTGTCGTCCACCGCCATGGCCAGACCGGTACCCATACGGGTGCCGACCTTGGCGATGCCGCCGGCGTACATCTGCGCGTCGAGGTGCTCGGGCAGCAGGAAGCCGGTACCGGCGCCACCTGGCTGCCAGCACTTGAGCTTGAAGCCGTCGCGCATGCCGCCGGCGTAGTCTTCGAACAGTTCGCGGGCGGTGACGCCGAAAGGCAGTTCCCACAGGCCCGGGTTCTTCACCTTGCCGGAGAAGCCCATCAGCTTGGTGCCATGGTCTTCGCTGCCTTCACGGGCCAGCGACTTGTACCAGTCGTTGCCGTTGGCGACGATGGCCGGGACGTTGCACAGGGTTTCGACGTTGTTCACGCAAGTCGGCTTGCCCCACACGCCCACGGCGGCAGGGAAGGGCGGCTTGGAGCGCGGGTTGGCGCGGCGGCCTTCCAGCGAGTTGATCAGTGCGGTTTCTTCACCGCAGATGTAGCGGCCGGCACCGGTGTGCACGAACAGCTCGAAATCGAAACCGCTGCCGAGGATGTTCTTGCCCAGCAGGCCGGCGGCCTTGGCTTCCTCGATCGCGCGGTTCAGGTTCTTCGCTGCGGTGGTGTATTCGCCACGCAGGAAGATGTAGCCACGGTAGGCCTTAAGGGCGCGGGCGCTGATCAGCATGCCCTCGACCAGCAGATGGGGCTGTTGCTCCATCAGCATGCGGTCTTTCCAGGTATTCGGCTCCATTTCGTCCGCGTTGCACAGCAGGTAGCGGATGTTCATGGATTCGTCTTTGGGCATCAGGCCCCACTTCACGCCAGTGGGGAAGCCTGCACCACCGCGGCCCTTGAGGCCGGAGTCCTTGACGCTTTGCACGATGTCGTCGGCCGACATCTGCGCCAGCGCCTTGCGGGCGGCAGCGTAGCCGTTCTTCGATTCGTACTCGGCAAGCCAGACCGGCTCGCCGTCGTCACGCAGGCGCCAGGTCAGCGGGTGGGTTTCGGCCGTGCGCGCGATGCGGTTGGCCGGGCCGAAGGAAGTAATGGTCATACGTAACCCTCCAGCAATTTGGAAACGCCAGCCGGCTGCACGTCACCGAAGGTGTCGTCGTCGATCATCAGCGCCGGGGCCTTGTCGCAGTTGCCCAGGCAGCATACCGGCAGCAGGGTGAAGCGGCCGTCGGCGGTGGTCTGGCCGAGGCCGATGCCCAGTTCGCTTTGAATCTGGCTGACCACGGATTCATGGCCGCCGATGTAGCAGACCATGCTGTCGCACACGCGGATGATGTGGCGGCCGACCGGCTGACGGAAGATCTGGCTGTAGAAGGTGGCGACACCTTCGACGTCGCTGGCCGGGATGCCCAGTACGTCGCCGATGGCGTGGATGGCGCCGTCCGGCACCCAGCCACGTTCCTTCTGGACGATCTTCAGGGCTTCGATGGACGCCGCGCGCGGGTCCTCGTAGTGATGCATTTCGTGCTCGATGGCCGAGCGCTCGGTTTCGCTCAGGGCGAAACGGTCTGTCTGGATAAGCGTGCTGTTCATGCTTAGCGGTCCACGTCAGCCATAACGAAGTCGATACTGCCCAGGTACGCAATGAGGTCGGCGACCATGCTGCCTTTGATCACCGAAGGGATCTGCTGCAGGTGCGGGTAGCTCGGGGTACGGATCCGGGTGCGGTAGCTCATGGTGCCGCCATCGCTCGTCAGGTAGTAACTGTTGATGCCCTTGGTCGCCTCGATCATCTGGAACGACTCGTTGGCCGGCATGACCGGGCCCCACGAGACTTGCAGGAAGTGCGTGATCAGGGTTTCGATGTGCTGCAGGGTGCGCTCTTTCGGCGGCGGCGTGGTCAGCGGGTGATCCGCCTTGTACGGGCCTTCCGGCATGTTGCGCAGGCACTGGTCGATGATGCGGATACTCTGGCGCATCTCCTCGACACGGACCATGCAGCGATCGTAGGCATCGCCGTTGTGGGCCAGCGGTACTTCGAACTCGAAGTTCTCGTAGCCGGAGTAGGGGCGGGCTTTACGCAGGTCGAAGTCGCAACCGGTGGCACGCAGGCCGGCACCGGTGGTACCCCAGGCCAGGGCTTCCTTGGTGTTGTACGCGGCAACGCCGATGGTACGGCCCTTGAGGATGCTGTTCTGCAGCGCGGCCTTTTCGTACTCGTCGAGGCGCTTGGGCAGCCATTCGACGAAGTCCTTGACCAGCTTGTCCCAGCCGCGCGGCAGGTCGTGGGCAACGCCACCGATGCGGTACCAGGCCGGGTGCAGGCGGAAACCGGTGATCGCTTCGATCACGGTGTAGGCGCGCTGGCGGTCGGTGAAGGTGAAGAACACCGGGGTCATGGCGCCGACGTCCTGGATGTAGGTACCCAGGAACAGCAGGTGGCTGGTGATACGGAAGAACTCGGCCAGCATCACGCGGATGGTGTCGACCTTCTGTGGCACCTTGATGCCGGCCAGCTTCTCGACCGCGAGCACGTACGGCAGGTTGTTCATTACCCCGCCTAGGTAGTCGATACGGTCGGTGTAGGGGATGAAGCTGTGCCAGGACTGGCGTTCGGCCATTTTTTCGGCGCCACGGTGGTGGTAGCCAATGTCCGGTACGCAGTCGACGATCTCTTCACCGTCCAGCTGCAGGACGATACGGAAGGCACCGTGCGCGGAAGGGTGGTTGGGGCCGAGGTTGAGGAACATGTAGTCCTCGTTGGCGCCCTGGCGCTTCATGCCCCAGGCTTCAGGGTTGAAGCGTGCCGATTCCTCTTCAAGCTGCTGCTTGGCCAGGGTCAGGCTGTAGGGATCGAACTCGGTGGCGCGGGCCGGGTAGTCCTTGCGCAGCGGGTGGCCTTCCCAGGTGGGCGGCATCATGATGCGGCTGAGGTGCGGGTGGCCGGCAAAGTCGATGCCGAACATGTCCCAGACTTCGCGCTCGTACCAGTTGGCGTTCGGCCAGATACCGGTCACGGTCGGCAGGTTCAGGTCGCCTTCGCTGAGCGACACCTTGATCATCACATCGCTGTTACGCTCGATCGACAGCAGGTGGTAGAACACGCTGAAGTCGGCGGCTGGCAGGCCGCGGCGCTGGGTGCGCAGGCGCTCGTCGACGCCGTGCAGGTCGTACAGCATGCTGTAGGGCTTGGCTACGCCGCGCAGGAAGCTGAGCACTTCCTTGAGCTGCTCGCGCTTGACCCACAGCACGGGCATGCCGGTGCGGGTTTCCTGGGCGACGAATGCTTCGGCGCCAAAACGGTTGTGCAGTTCGACGACCACATCCTGGTCGTCAGCCTTGTAGGGCGGAATGAAAATAGCGTTGTCCGCTGTCATGGTCTCGGTCGCTTTGGGTCAACGTTAAGAATGAAGCCAGGCCGCCGGCTCCAGGGGAGCGGGCGGCAGGTCGCTGGATCAGACTTCGTCGGGGCTGCGCAGGTTGGTTACTGCAATGCGCTGCTCACGACGCAGGTCTTTCTGGGCTGGCATCTCGGCACGGTAAATACCTTGATCACCAACAACCCAGGAAAGCGGGCGTCGTTCTTGGCCGATCGACTCCTGCAGCAGCATCAAGCCTTGCAGGAAAGCCTCAGGGCGTGGCGGGCAGCCGGGCACATAGACGTCCACGGGGAGGAACTTGTCGACCCCCTGAACGACCGAGTAGATGTCGTACATGCCGCCGGAGTTGGCGCACGAACCCATGGAGATTACCCATTTCGGCTCGAGCATCTGCTCGTACAGGCGCTGGATGATCGGCGCCATTTTGACGAAGCAGGTACCGGCGATGACCATGAAGTCGGCCTGACGCGGCGATGCCCGGATGACTTCGGCGCCGAAGCGGGCGATGTCGTGGGGTGCCGTGAAGGCCGTGGTCATTTCCACGTAGCAGCAGGACAGGCCGAAGTTGTACGGCCAGAGGGAGTTCTTGCGACCCCAGTTGACCGCGCCACGCAGCACATCTTCAAGCTTGCCCATGAAGATGTTCTTGTGGACCTGGTCCTCCAGCAGTTGATCGGTGACGGTTTCCCGTTCACCGACCGGGTACTGCTCGTTGGGCGCATCCGGATCGATTCTGGTGAGATTGTATTGCATGCCAAAGCCTCATTGTTTCAGCTTCGCTTGCCGCTTGCGGCGACCTTCGGGAGCCCAATCAAGTGCCCCGACGCGCCATAGGTAGACAAGACCAGCCAACAGAATTGCTATGAAAACGAGTGCTTCGACGAATCCGGTCCAGCCGCTTTCGCGGACGGACACAGACCATGCAAAGAGAAAGAGGGCTTCGATATCGAAGATCACGAACAGCATCGCGACCAGATAGAATTTGGCGGACAGGCGCAGGCGGGCGCTGCCGACGGGCAGCATGCCGGATTCGAAGGGTTCGTTCTTGGCGCGGCCCCAGGCCTTGCTACCGAGCAGGCTGGACAGGCCGAGCATGAAGGCGCACAGGCCGACGACACCCAGGAGGAAGATGGCAAAGCCCCAGTTGTGGGCGATGAGTCCTGCCGAATCGGACATGCTAGAGATCCTTATACAGAGACCCAGCTCTGCAGTCTGAAATAAGTGTAGAGCGGCGACCTGGTGTCGCACATGCAGTGACCAAATGTCGCAGCTGAATCAATCGCGCTGATTTTATGGGTAAACCCCGTGCAAGTAAAATTTCTGTAGCAAATTTATTCGTAGGATTAAGTACAAAAGCCGCTTGTAACTGGCTGAAAGCCTTGAGATTCGGGCATTGCGTGCGGTTTTGTTAATTATGTTTCCTGCGAATGGTAACGAATTGCAAGTTTCGAAATGATAATTAATATCATTTGGTCTGATGTCTGATATTTCCGTTGTTCTGTGTCTTGTAAAGTTCATCTGGCGATTCCCCCTACTTGCAAATGCGAAAAACGCCTGTTCTAGCAGCTTCTGACGCCGCTTGCCCCGCCCTGGGTCAATACTTTACCGATTGTGCGATGACTGGCTGATGAAGCGATCGCCCACTGGCCGAGCCAGTAGGTGAGGATGATCAGGTACGGCGCGGCGGCGAACGGGCTGACGAAGCGGTCGATACCGATCAGGCTGTCGGAGAGCACGAACAGGCAGGCGCCGAGCGCGGCGAGCCCGCCACAGGCCAGGGCGCGCCAGAGCATGGCGCTGATGGCCAAGGCGTAGAGCACAACCGGGATCAGTAGTGGGCCGAGGCCGTGGCTGGCCAGTACGCCGAGCAGAGTGATGCCGGTGATGCCGCTCAGCAGCAGTGCGGGCAGGGCTGGGCGCAGGGTCTGGCTGCAATAGGCGCGCAGGTAGGCCAGGTGGGCGCAGAGGAAGGCAGCAAGGCCGAACACGAACAGGTCGGCGGGGATGGCCAGCAGGATGTCGCCGAGTACCGAGAAGGCCAGGCCGAGGGTGATCCAGCGGCGATAAGGTGTGGCAGGGGTGCTGCGCAGCCAGGCGATCAGGGTCAGTACCGGGATCGGTTTGGCCGGGAGGGCGAGCAGGGTGCTGTCGCTGGCCAGTGCATATATATAGAGGGCGGCGGCGGTCAGGGCGAGAATCATCAGGTGGCTTGGACGAAGCATGGGCAGTCCTTGCGGCTGTGCTGCCTCAAGCATAGACCTGATCCAGGGTTTTGCTTCCTTCTGTACCGGCCCTTTCGCGGGTAAACCCGCTCCTACAACGATAGGTGGTCCATGTAGGAGTGGGTTTACCCGCGAATAGGCCGGTGCAGGCGCTGCCGAAGTGCGGCATAAAACAGATTTGTCCCCTTCCATGTAGGCCATTTCCCAAACATACTCCTGTCGCCTTTTTTCCGTTGCGGCTGCTGTGGCAGCGCTCTAGTCTCGGCGTGTCGTTGCACATCAACGACACGGCTTTGACAGGCCGGAATTGAAAGAAGGTGCACTTGCTTTGCCTCAATGGCGGCTGTGCGTGTGGGCACGCTTGCGTGCGCCGGTCTTTCTTTCTTTCCACCGGTCTGTCAACCCGCGCATAGCTGCCACCCAACCGTTTGACAGCGGGCGGATGGTGGCCAAACAGGAAAGAAAGGAGCGAGTCATGCTGAAAGTTGTCCCCGATCCACCCCACAACCCCCATTCCCTCGAAGACACCCTGATCCAGGCCACCGACTACGCACTGTGCGCGGCGACCGTGGTGCATCAGGCCTTGCTGCTGCAGCCCAAATCACCGGCTTCGATCCTGATGATGACCTCGATGCATGAGCTGGAGGCGCTGCGGGCTTTGCTTGAGTCGGCATTGGTTCAGGTGCAGATGCCCGCAGAGCCCAGGACTTCACACTAGGGCTGATTAATGTGTTGCCAGGGCCGGTCCTTTCGCGGGCGCGCCCGCTCCCACAGGATCACCACAGCCTTCAAGGTTTGTACTGTACCTGTGGGAGCGGGCGAGCCCGCGAAGAGGCCGGCCCTGGCAGTCGAGAGTTTTCAGGGGAATGATCAATGACAACAGAAGACACCCAGTTCACCGTCGGCAAAACCACCTTCTACCAAGGTGAAAACGGTACTCACCCACTGTTCCGCATCGAGCCCGGCATTCCTTGTCGGGATGCCCGCGAGCAGTCCTCGGAGCTGATGGGCTATGTGCGCGAACTGACCATCACCGGCCTGATGGATGAGAAACCCATGATGATCTGGGCCGCCCACTATCTGAGCGCGATGGCCAAGGCACTGATGGATGATGCCGAGCTGGGCATGAAGCACTGAGGTGCTACCGACAGGCGCGATTTCTCCTGTGGGAGCGGCCTTGCGTCGCGATTGGGGTGCGAAGCGCCCCCGGGATTTGTGCATCATCGCAAGATTGCCGGGGCCGCTTTGCGGCCCTTTCGCGACGCAAGGCCGCTCCCACATGTTCGGCGCTAACCTGTTGTCCTTGAAGGGTGTGGTACAGACCAAAAAGAAAGGCCCGGGGCATTAACAAGCCTCGGGCCTTTCTTCAACAGCAACCCACTATCAGTGGAACTGCTCTTCCTCGGTCGAACCGGTCAGTGCAGTCACCGACGATGCGCCACCCTGAATTACGGTGGTCATGTCGTCGAAGTAGCCAGTGCCCACTTCTTGCTGGTGCGCCACGAAGGTGTAGCCTTTGTTGGCGTCAGCGAATTCCTGCTCCTGCAGCTTCACGTAGGCGGTCATGTCGTTGCGGGCGTAGTCGTGCGCCAGGTTGAACATGCCGTGCCACATGTTGTGGATGCCGGCCAGGGTGATGAACTGGTGCTTGTAGCCCATTGCCGACAGCTCGCGCTGGAACTTGGCGATGGTCGCGTCGTCCAGGTTCTTCTTCCAGTTGAAGGAAGGCGAGCAGTTGTACGACAGGATCTGGTCCGGATACTCCTTCTTGATCGCTTCGGCGAAGCGGCGGGCTTCGTCCAGGTCCGGCTTGGCGGTTTCGCACCAGATCAGGTCGGCGTACGGCGCGTAGGCCAGGCCGCGGGCGATGGCCTGGTCGAGGCCGGCGCGTACCTTGTAGAAGCCTTCACGGGTGCGCTCGCCAATCACGAACGGCTGGTCGTACGGGTCGCAGTCGCTGGTCAGCAGGTCGGCGGCGTTGGCGTCGGTACGGGCCAGGATGATGGTCGGCACGCCCGATACGTCAGCTGCCAGGCGCGCGGCCACCAGCTTTTGCACGGCTTCCTGGGTCGGTACCAGTACCTTGCCACCCATGTGGCCGCATTTTTTCACCGAGGCCAGCTGGTCTTCGAAGTGCACACCTGCGGCGCCTGCTTCGATCATGTTCTTCATCAGCTCGTAGGCGTTCAGTACGCCACCGAAACCGGCTTCGGCGTCGGCCACGATCGGTGCGAAGTAGTCGATGTAGCCATCGTCGCCCGGGTTCTTGCCGGCTTTCCACTGGATCTGGTCGGCGCGGCGGAAGGCGTTGTTGATGCGCTTGACCACGGTCGGTACCGAGTCGACCGGGTACAGCGACTGGTCAGGGTACATGGACTCGGCCGAGTTGTTGTCGGCGGCAACCTGCCAGCCGGACAGGTAGATGGCCTGGATGCCGGCCTTGACCTGCTGCACTGCCTGGCCGCCGGTCAGGGCGCCCATGCAGTTGACGAAATCTTTTTCTGGGCGGAAGGACGGGTGGGCACCTTCGGTGACCAGCTTCCACAGTTTTTCTGCACCCAGGCGGGCCAGGGTGTGCTCCGGCTGCAGGGAGCCACGCAGGCGAACGACATCAGCGGCGGTGTAGGTACGGGTCACGCCTTTCCAGCGCGGGTTCTCGGCCCAGTCTTTCTCGAGGGCTGCAATTTGCTGTTCGCGTGTCAGTGCCATGGAAATAAACCTCGTCGCATCGATCTTGGGGTAATTGTGCTGATGCTCGGAGCAGATCAGGAGCTGGCGGCTGTCCTGTTCGCAGGAGTGCGGCGGCGAACGCGAAGGCTCGAAGGGGAAGGGTGTGCAGGCCAGGCGAAAGGGTGCTCCGGCAGGTCGGCTCGTGGTTGCCTTGCTGCGGTGCTACGCGATTGCCAGTACTGCGGTGATGCGCTTCCGTCCCTCGGGACAACTTCTTCGTTGCAGTCGCAATCCCGTCGAACCGCCTTGTGGGCCGTATAGACACGAGACGCCTCCAGGGGTGGGAGGAACGCGCCTCGAAGGCCCTTGCCAGGGCCCCTGATTAGCGGGAGCGAGGCCATCATGCCCTTGGGAAAAAGACCCTGTCAAATGTTTTGTAGTGGTTTTTTTCACTTACTACATCTTTGGTCTAATGCGACTTGGCAGTCAGTTTCAAGGCCTTTGGTCGAGGCCTTGAATTGCCTGGGATTAGTCGAGAAGGTCGACTTTGACGCGCAAAGTCATGTTTTCACCCCGTTGGGTGCTGTAACTGTGGCTTGAGGCGCTACGGTCGGCTTGGCTCTGCTGGTTGTAGCCGGCCAGGGTGATCCATTCTCCGAGCTTTCCGGTAATTGTCGTGTCGGTGCTTTGCACTTTCACTACATCAGCACGTTCCTGGCTGATACGGTCATTATTCGTGCTTATTTGCAGACGAACCGTATCGCCACTCAAGCTGGGGGTGACGTAGAAACCCTGGGTCACGTTGCGGTATTCGGTATTGCTCTGGATGCGCCCGTAGCCGTCGGTGCTGGTGCTGGTGATCGGGATGCTCTGGCCAATCTGGATCAGCGCCGGCTGGCCTTCGCTGGCCTGAATCTGCTGCATGCCGCCGTCACGGTTGCTGGTGCCATAGTGGATGACGCGCGCGTTGCCACGGTTGTCCTGGAAGTTGCTGTCGTTGTTGTCGACGCTGATCAGCAGGCGCTTGGGTGCGGTATCCAGTTGTTGCAGCAGGGTGCGCAGGTCGTCGATGCGTTCGGGGCTGGCGTTGACGATCAGCTTGTTCTCGAAGGCGCTGACCGTGCCGTCCTTGCCGATGAATGCCTGGGCGGCGGGCAGCAGTTCGGCGCTGCTGCGGTGTTGTAGCGGCAATACCTCGGTGGCGGCCTGGGCGGTGAGGCTGGCGGCCAGCAGCAAGGCGGCGAATAGGGGGCGTAGCGGCATGTCCATGATCTCCGCAGGGGGAATGTTCATGATGGCAAATTTGCCCAGCTTCTGCTGGTTTCACGTTACAGAACCCCTTGAGCGGTGGCCGCTGTCAGACAAATTCCGTAACATCGCGCCCCTTGTTTTTGTACCGTCCGCCCGGATTGCCTCACAGGATGCCCATGAAACCCGCCCGACTTCGCGCCGACGTGCTCGCCGGCCTGACCACCTCGTTCGCCTTGGTGCCCGAGTGCATCGCCTTTGCCCTGGTGGCTCACCTGAACCCGCTGATGGGCCTGTATGGCGCCTTCATCATCTGCACCCTGACGGCGCTTTTCGGTGGTCGACCGGGGATGATTTCCGGTGCCGCCGGCTCGATGGCGGTGGTGATCGTTGCGCTGGTGGTGCAGCACGGTGCGCAGTACCTGCTGGCCACGGTTTTGCTGGGCGGCGTAGTGATGATCCTGTTCGGCTTGCTGCGCCTGGGCAAGCTGGTGCGGTTGGTGCCTTACCCGGTGATGCTCGGCTTCGTCAACGGCCTGGCCATCGTTATCGCCTTGGCCCAACTGGAACACTTCAAGGAGGGCGGGCACTGGCTCAGCGGTACGCCGCTGTACCTGATGATTGGACTGGTGGCGCTGACCATGGCGGTGGTCTACGTGCTGCCGAAGTTGACCCGTACGGTGCCGCCAGCGCTGGTGGCGATCCTTGGCGTTGGTTTGCTGGTGTACCTGCTTGGCCTGCCCACACGCACCCTGGGCGATATGGCGCGCATCGCCGGTGGCCTGCCGCAGCTGGCCCTGCCGGACGTGCCGTGGAACCTCGAGACCCTCAAGATCATCGCCCCCTATGCGGTGCTGATGGCCATGGTCGGCCTGCTTGAGACCCTGCTTACGCTCAACCTGACCGATGAAATCACCGAGAGCCGTGGCTACCCGGACCGCGAGTGCGTGGCGCTGGGCGCGGCCAACATGGTTTCCGGCCTGTGCGGTGGCATGGGTGGTTGCGCGATGATCGGCCAGACCATGATCAACCTCAGCTCCAATGGCCGTGGTCGGCTATCGGGGGTGGTGGCCGGGGTTATGGTCTTGCTGTTCGTGTTGTTCCTGTCGCCGTTGATCGAGCGTATTCCGCTGGCGGCGCTGGTCGGGGTGATGTTCGTGGTGGCGCAGCAGACCTTTGCCTGGGCGTCTTTGCGGGTGCTGCACAAGGTGCCGCTGAGCGATGTGCTGGCGATCATCGCGGTGACCGTGGTCACCGTGTTCACCGATCTGGCCGTGGCGGTGCTGTTCGGCATCGTCATCGCGGCGGTGAACTTTGCCTGGCAGCATGCGCGGGAGCTGTATGCCGACAGCCATGAGGATGCAGAGGAGGGCAAGCATTACCAGGTGCATGGCACGCTGTTCTTTGCCTCGACTACGGTGTTCCTGAACCAGTTCGACCCGGCTAACGACCCGGACAAGGTGACCCTGGATTGCCAGCATTTGAGCTTTGTCGATTATTCGGCGATTGCGGCGTTGAAGACCTTGCGGGAGCGGTATGCGAGGGCGGGCAAGCAGTTGCGGGTGGTGCATTTGTCCGAGCGCTGCAAGAAGCTGCTGAAGCGGGCTGGGGAGCAGCACTGAGAAGGGTTGTTGCCTGTGCTGGCCTCTTCGCGGCTAAAGCCGCTCCCACAGGGAACGCATATCCCCTGTAGGAGCGGCTTTAGCCGCGAAGAGGCCAGCACAGGCGAACGAATCACTCCCCGCGGTTCTTCTTGACGATGGCATCGGCAATGCTCGCCGGTGCCTCGGCATAACGGGTGAACTCCATCGAGAAGCTGGCCCGGCCCTGGGTCATGGAGCGCATCGAGGTGGCGTAGCCGAACATCTCGCCCAGCGGCACCTCGGCACGGATCACCTTGCCGGCCGGCGTTTCGTCACCGTCCTGGATCATCCCGCGGCGCCGGCTCAGGTCGCCGAGGATGTCACCCTGGTACTCCTCCGGGGTCACCACTTCCACCTTCATCACCGGCTCCAGCAACACCGCCCCACCTTTCTGCGACAGCTGCTTGGTGGCCATCGAGGCGGCGATCTTGTAGGCCATTTCGTTCGAGTCGACATCGTGGTACGAGCCGTCGAACACCGCCGCCTTCAGGTTGATCAGCGGGTAGCCGGCCAGCACGCCGTTCTTCATCTGCTCCTCGATGCCTTTCTGGATAGCCGGGATGTATTCGCGTGGGACCACGCCGCCAACGATCTCGTTGATGAACTCCAGGCCTTCCTTGCCCTCGTCGCCGGGGGCGAAGCGGATCCAGCAGTGGCCGTACTGGCCCCGGCCGCCGGACTGGCGGACGAAGCGGCCCTCGATCTCGCAGGTGTTGCGGATTTTCTCTCGGTAGGCCACCTGTGGCTTGCCAATGTTGGCCTCGACGTTGAACTCGCGGCGCATGCGGTCGACGATGATGTCCAGGTGCAACTCGCCCATGCCCGAGATAATGGTCTGGCCGGTCTCCTCGTCGGTGCGCACGCGGAATGACGGGTCTTCCTGGGCCAGCTTGCCCAGGGCGATGCCCATTTTTTCCTGGTCGGCCTTGGTCTTCGGCTCCACCGCCACGGAAATTACCGGGTCGGGGAAGTCCATGCGTTCGAGGATGATCGGCTTGTCCATGTCGCACAGGGTGTCGCCGGTGGTCACGTCCTTCATGCCGATCAGCGCGGCGATGTCGCCGGCGCACACATCCTTGATTTCGGCGCGCTGGTTGGCATGCATCTGCACCATGCGGCCGATGCGTTCCTTCTTGCCCTTTACCGAGTTGAGCACCGCGTTGCCGGAGCTGAGCACGCCGGAGTACACCCGGGCGAAGGTCAGGGTGCCGACGAACGGGTCGGTGGCGATCTTGAATGCCAGGGCCGAGAACGGCTCGCTGTCGTCGGCGTGTCGCTCCAGGTGCTTTTCTTCGTCATCCGGGTCGGTGCCCTTGATGGCCGGAATCTCCGACGGGGCGGGCAGGTAGTCGATGACCGCATCGAGCATCAGTGGCACGCCCTTGTTCTTGAACGACGAGCCGAGGATGGTCGGCACGATTTCGTTGGCGATGGTGCGTTGGCGCAGTGCGGCCTTGATTTCGTCGACGCTCAGTTCCTGACCTTCGAGAAACTTCATGGTGAGCTCGTCATTGGCCTCGGCCGCTGCCTCGACCATGTGCGCGCGCCACTCGTCGGCCAGTGCCTGCAGCTCGGCAGGGATGTCTTCTTCGCGGTAGCTGGTGCCCTGGTCGGCATCGTTCCAGTAGATGGCCTTCATCTTCACCAGGTCGATCTGGCCGATGAAGTTCTCTTCACTGCCGATGGCCAGCTGGATCGGCACCGGGTGGTGGCCCAGGCGCTGGTCGATCTGCTTGACCACGCGCAGGAAGTCGGCGCCCTGGCGGTCCATCTTGTTGATGTAGGCCAGGCGGGGCACGTGGTACTTGTTGGCCTGGCGCCATACGGTCTCGGACTGCGGTTCGACCCCGTCCGCGCCGCTGAACACCACTACCGCGCCATCGAGCACGCGCAGCGAGCGCTCCACCTCGATGGTGAAGTCGACGTGGCCCGGGGTGTCAATGATGTTGAAGCGATACTTGTGGGCGAACTGCTTGGTCGAGCCCTGCCAGAAGGCAGTGGTCGCCGCCGAGGTGATGGTGATGCCGCGCTCCTGCTCCTGGGCCATCCAGTCCATGGTCGCGGCACCATCGTGCACTTCGCCCATCTTGTGGTTGACCCCGGTGTAGAACAGGATCCGCTCGGTGGTCGTGGTCTTGCCGGCGTCCACGTGGGCGACGATACCGATATTGCGATACAGCTCGATGGGCGTTGTACGGGCCATGGCGGACTACCTGCGGATGAGCGGATTCTCCCACGGTAGCAGAACGGGAGAATCCTGCTTTACCGCCGGGCCGTCAGTCGGCCAGGGCTTGCAGCAGCCACTGGCCATCCACTTCGCGGGCCAGGCCGCTGGCAGGCAGCAGGGCCAGCAGGCGCGTGTGCAGGGCCGCTTCGGTGAAGGTCTTGAGGGTGGCCAGGTCCAGTGCGCCGACCAGGTTGAGATCGGCCTTGGTGTACGACAGCCAGGCCTTTTTCAGGGCTTGGGCGACGTCGCTGCCGGAGGTGCTGGCAAAGCGGCGGTGCCATTGGCGGCCGTCGAAGGTGAAGGTGTGGGCGTGGCTGTAGGTGCCTTGGTCGCCCCCTTCGGTGCAGCGATGGCAACGGCACGGGCCTTCGCCGAAGGCGTTGCGCAGGTAGCTGTTGAAGTCCACCACGGGCTTGAGGGACAGGCGTTTGTCGACTTCGAACAGGTCGGCGATCAGGGGTTCTTCGGCGCTCACTAGGGATCCTCGTGTGGTGTGGCGTGCATCGGCGGGCACCCTAACAGATCGGGCCTCTCAGATCACCTTTCGCAGGCCCGGCCTCTTCGCGGATACTGCGCAGGCCTTGGGCAATGTGCGGTCACTGTAGGAGCGGGTTTACCCGCGAAGAGGCCAGTAGAGACAATAGAGATCACCTGCCGTACTCTACGCGCCCATACGCCTATACACCCACAGAGGTAACCCGCTTGAGCACCAAGTACCCGTACATCGCCACCATCACCGTCAGCGCCGAAGACCGTGGCGGCGACGCCGAGGCCTCGGAAAACCCCAATATGCGCGTTGGTCTGGAAGCGGTGACCGAAACGCTGAAGAAGGTGCATTTCGTCGGTACGCTCGCAGCCCCCGAAAAGAACGCCACGCACATCTGCGTGACCCTGGAGAACGGCCTGACCTACTACGGCCCGATCGTCAACGGGCACGCCGAACTCGAAGGCGGCTGGATTGCCTTCGAGTCCGACATGCTCACCCCGCAGGAACTGGGTCTTTAAGCCCCCGTTCCTCTCAGGAGCCCAGCTCCGCCAGGCACTGCTCGAGGATATCCAGGCCCTCCTCGAGCACTTCGGCCTCGATGGTCAGCGGTGCCAGCAGGCGGATGATCTGCCGCGCCTTGCCGCTGGGCATCAGCAACAGGCCCTTGGCCCGCGCCGCTTCCATCACCTTGGCCAGTTGCGCCGGTGCCGGGCTGCCGTCGGCATTGACGAACTCGATCCCGCGCATCGCGCCGACGCCGGTGAGGCGGCCGATGAACGGGCTCAGTCCCGAG
Source organism: Pseudomonas sp. M2(2023) (assembly GCF_030263955.1). NCBI lineage: Bacteria > Pseudomonadati > Pseudomonadota > Gammaproteobacteria > Pseudomonadales > Pseudomonadaceae > Pseudomonas > Pseudomonas sp. M2(2023). The sequence continues at coordinate 3,710,308 of NZ_CP127114.1, read as the reverse complement.
GCCTTCCAACGCTCGAAGCGGCGCACGATTGCCTGCTCCTGGCGCTCACCCCAGGTAGCGACGTTCTCGTCGGTCATCTGCGCCAGACTGGCCAGGGCCGCTGCGCAGGCGATCGGGTTGCCTGAGTAGGTGCCACCCAGGCCGCCCTTGGGCAGCGCTGCCATCAACTCCTTGCGCCCGACCACCGCACCCAGCGGCATGCCGCCGGCAATGCTCTTGGCCAACAGCAGCAGGTCGGGCTCGATGCCCAGACGCGGGAAGGCGAAGCGCTGGCCGGTGCGGCCGAAGCCCGACTGGATCTCGTCGATGATGATCAGGATGCCGTGCTCGTCGCAGAAGCGGCGCAGGGCCTGGGCGAAGGCTGGGTCAAGGGCGAGGAAGCCGCCTTCGCCCTGCACCGGCTCGAAGATGAACGCCGCCACGTCCTCCACTGCCAGCTCGACGCTGAACAGGCGGTCCATGGCCTTGAGGGCCTGTTCGCAGGTAACCCCGGTGTCGGCGCTGGGGTAGGGCAGGTGGTACACCGGCCCCGGCAGTTCACCGACCCGCTGCTTGTATGGGGCGACCTTGCCGTTGAGGTTCAGGGTGGCCAGGGTGCGACCGTGGAAGCCGCCGTCGAAGGCGATGATGGCGCGTTTGCCGGTGGCACCACGGGCCACTTTCAGGGCGTTTTCCGCAGCTTCCGCGCCGCTGTTGGTGAGCATGCCGGCCAATGGGTAGCTGACCGGTACGAATTGGCTCAGTTGTTCCATCAGCGCCAGGTATGGGCCGTGGGGGGCTGCGTTGAAGGCGTAGTGGGTCAGGCGAGCGGCCTGGGCCTGGATCGCTTCGACCACGGCCGGGTTGCAGTGGCCCAGGTTGAGTACACCGATACCGCCGACGAAGTCGATGTAGCGTTTGCCGTCGGTGTCCCAGACTTCGGCATTACGGCCATGGGAAAGTGTGATCGGGTGAACGATGGCAATGGATTGGCTGATACTTTCCTGGTTCATGGGCACGCGGACCTTTGTTCGAATTTCTTATTATCCAAGCGTGTTGGCAGGTTATTCCGCAAACGAATTATTCGATTGCGGTCATTCCCTGGATTCTTGATCTTGGCTGATTTTGTATTACTAGCACTGGCCTCTTCGCGGGTAAACCCGCTCCCACAGGTACGGCGCCACGCTTGAAATGTGTGCGATCCCTGTGGGAGCGGGTTTACCCGCGAAGAGGCCCGCCCATGTGATATCAGTCCCCCTCGGCCACCCGCTCCCGAATCCACTGCACGAAGGCCCTGACCTTGGGCACTTCGGCCGCATGCTCGGCATGGGCGATGAAGTGCCGGCCATTGCTCGCCACCGGGTGGTCCCAGGCCACCACCAGCTTGCCCTCGCTCAACTCTTCGGCCACCAGGTAGCGCGGAATCAGGGCGATGCCGCAGCCGGCAATGGCCGCGCGGATGCACAGGTAGAACGTGTCGAAGCGGGGCCCGTGGTAGCTGTTCTGGCTATGCAGCCCCAGCCCCAGGAACCATTCGTGCCAGGCCTCCGGGCGCGACACGCACTGCAACAGGCGGTGTTCGGTCAGCGCCTGGGCGCTGTTGAACCGGTGGTTGGCCAGCAGCTGCGGGCTGCACACCGGCACCACTTCCTCGCTGAACAGCTCGATGCAGGTTGCCCCGGGCCAGGTGCCCTGGCCGAAGAAAAACGCAATGTCGGCCTTGGCCTGGACCAGGTCGAACGGCTCCAGCTCATTGCGGATATCCAGGTGAATGCGCGGGTAGCGGTCGCCAAAACCCTTCAGCCGAGGTACCAGCCAGCGCGCGCCGAAGGTGGGCTGGGTGGCGATGCGCAGCACTTCGGTCTCGTCGCCGTAGCTGAGGATGTAGCGGCTGGAAATGTCGATCTGGGTGAGGATCTTGTTCACTTCGGTGAGGTACAGCGCGCCAGCCGGGGTCAGGTGCAGGCGCCGGCGAATGCGCTGGAACAGCGAGTGCGACAGCATGTCCTCGAGCTGCGCCACCTGCTTGCTGACGGCGCTCTGGGTGAGGTGCAGTTCCTGGGCCGCGCGGGTGAAGCTGAGGTGGCGGGCGGCCGCTTCGAAGCACTGAAGGGCGGTGGTCGAAGGCATCAGGCGTTTGGACATGACGGGCAAATACCGAGCAAAAAAGGAAGGAGTTCATTCCATAACGGAATCATGTGTTTCGAAAAGGTCGTTTGTTGACCTCGGCCTATAGATTAATACTGACCTGGATCAACGATTACAACCGGTCGTGCGAAGAGGAGGTCAGTACCCGCTTCCGGCATCTGCAAAACAACAAAAACGAACATCAGAAATTTATAAGAATTCTGCTCCAGTCTTCAGCCGCCCCGCTGCGGCCGACCCATTCGAGGGTTCTTCATGGCTTCGCCAAACAACAAACAGCGCTCCCTGCAGCACGGCCTGACGTCCCGTCAGGTATCCATGATCTCCATCGCCGGCATCATCGGCGCCGGCCTGTTCATCGGTTCTTCCAACGCCATCGCCACCGCCGGCCCGGCCATCCTCATCTCCTACGCCATGACTGGCCTGCTGGTCTTGCTGGTGATGCGCATGCTGGGTGAAATGGCCATCGCCAACCCCAACAGCGGCTCGTTTTCCACCTATGCCTCCGAGGCCATCGGCCCTTGGGCGGGCTTTACCATCGGCTGGCTGTACTGGTGGTTCTGGGTACTGATCATTCCGGTCGAGGCCATTGCCGGCGCCGACATCCTGCATGCCTACTTCCCTGGCGTGCCGTCGTGGCTGTTCGCCTTCCTGATCATGCTGGTGCTGTCGGGTACCAACCTGATCAGCGTGAAGAACTTCGGTGCCTTCGAGTACTGGTTCGCGCTGGTCAAGGTGGTGGCGATCATCGCCTTCATCGTGGTCAGCAGCCTGGCGGTGTTCGGCGTCTGGCCGCTGGCCGAGGTGTCCGGGGTCAGCCGGTTGTGGGACAACGGCGGCTTCATGCCCAACGGTTTCGGCACCGTGCTCGGCGGCGTGCTGATCACCATCTTCTCGTTCTTCGGCGCCGAAATCGTCACCATTGCCGCTGACGAAACCGCCAACCCGAAAGACAAGATCCGCCGCGCTACCAACCTTGTTGTATACCGCATCGCCATCTTCTACCTGGCGTCGATCTTCCTTGTGGTGTCGCTTGTGGCGTGGAACGACCCGGGCCTCAAAGCGGTAGGTTCGTTCCAGCGCGTGCTGGAAGTGCTGAACGTGCCGGGCGCCAAGCTGCTGGTGGATATCGTGGTGCTGGTTGCCGTGACCAGTTGCATGAACTCGGGCCTGTACACTGCGTCGCGCATGCTCTATTCGCTGGGCGCCCGTGGCCAGGCGCTGAGCGTTACCAAGCGTATCTCCGGCTCGGGCGTACCGACTGTGGCGGTCATCTTCTCGACCCTGGCCGGCTTTGCCGGGTGCTTCGTCAACTATGTGTTCCCGGGCAAGGTATTCGGCTTCCTGCTGTCCACCACCGGCGCCATCGCCTTGCTGGTGTACCTGGTGATTGCCGTTTCGCAGCTGCGCATGCGGGCCCGTGCCGAGCGCGAAGGACGGCCGCTGGAGCTGAAGATGTGGCTGTTCCCATGGCTGACCTGGCTGGTGATCGGCACCATCGTCATGGTGCTGGGCTACATGCTGTTCAGCGATGCCTACCGCTACGAGACGCTGATGACCGCCGGGGTGACCGCGTTCATCCTGCTGGTTTCGCTGACCCAGCGGCGCGCCAGGGTGGTTGCCCAGACGGCCTGATGTTTCTGCTTTAATGTGGGGGCGTTGCGCGCCCCCCATATCAACAAGCACAGGAAGCGTATGAACGACCACACCCTTTCCCTCCAGGCCCTTGCCGCACCCGACGGCACTTGCTACGGCTGCGGTTGCTCCCACCCCAGCGGCCTGCACCTGCAAAGCCACTGGGACGCTGACGGCATCCACCTCGTGTGCCGGCACGCGCCCGACAGTACCTTCATCGGCTGGCCCGGCCTGGTCTACGGCGGGCTGCTGGCGATGCTGGTCGACTGCCACTCCAACTGGACGGCAATGGCTTACCACTACCGCAACGAAGGTCGCGAAGCGGGCAGCCTGCCGCGCATCGACTGTGTCACTGGCAGCCTTGGCCTGAACTACCTCAAGCCCACGCCAATGGGTGTCGAATTGTTGCTCAAGGCGCGTGTGGAAGGTGAGGTGGGGCGCAAGACCCGGGTGCTCTGCGAAGTCTGGGCCGATGATGTGCTGACAGTGACTGCCGACTCGGTGTTCGTTCGCGTCGATACCGAAAAGCTCAAGCTCAAGGCCCACGGCCAGGCCTGAGCCGCCGGTGCTGATGAGTGGTCGGTGATGGTCAGCGGCCGGGGATGTCTCTAGAGTGAGAGGTTCATTCCCCAGGCAAGGTTGATCATGACCGATCTCAGTGCTTTCCCCATTACCCGCAAGTGGCCCGCCAGACACCCCGAGCGCCTGCAGCTGTATTCGCTGCCGACGCCCAACGGCGTCAAGGTGTCGATCATGCTCGAAGAGATCGGCCTGGCCTATGAGTCGCACAAGGTCAGCTTCGACAACGATGACCAGCTGAGCCCCGAGTTCATCTCGCTCAGCGCCAACAACAAGATCCCCGCCATCCTCGACCCCAATGGCCCTGGCGGCCGGCCGCTGCCGCTGTTCGAGTCGGGGGCGATCCTGCAGTACCTGGCAGAGAAGAGCGGCCAGTTGCTCAGCCAGGACCCGGCCCAGCGTTACCAGACCTTGCAGTGGCTGATGTTCCAGATGGGTGGCATCGGGCCGATGTTCGGCCAGGTCGGATTCTTCCATTTCTTTGCTGGCAAGGAATACGAGGACAAGCGCCCGCGGGACCGTTATGTCAATGAGTCCAAGCGCCTGCTTGGTGTTCTGGAGCGGCATCTGAAGGGCCGGGAATGGATGGTCGACGAGTACAGCATTGCCGATATCGCGATCTTCCCGTGGGTGCGTAACCTGGTTGAGCGTTACAACGCCCGAGACCTGGTTGGCTTCGATCAGTTCAAGGAAGTGCAGCGAGTGCTGGCGGCGTTCCTCGAGCGGCCGGCCGTGCAACGCGGGCTGAAAATTCCAGGGTGAGGTTGGCTGTAAGGGCCCTATCGCCGGCAAGCCGGCTCCTACAGATAATGCACAGGGCTTGAGCTCTGTGGTGTTCCTTTGGGAGCTGGCTTGCCGGCGATAGGGCCAGTGAAGGCGAAACTGTTTCCAGCCTCAGAAGATGTGGTGCAGAAGCCAGTACAGGCTGCCGGCCAACAGCATCGCTGCCGGCAAGGTCAGCACCCACGCCATCAGCAGGTTGACCAGCGTGCGCTTCTGTATCCCCGACCCGTTGGCCACCATGGTCCCGGCCACCCCGGAACTCAGCACGTGGGTGGTCGACACCGGCAACCCGAACATGTCCGCCGCACCAATGGTGCACATTGCCACCACTTCGGCCGAAGCCCCTTGGGCATAGCTGAGGTGGGTCTTGCCGATCTTCTCGCCTACCGTCACCACGATGCGCCGCCAGCCGACCATGGTGCCCAGCCCCAGTGCGATGGCCACGGCCACTTTCACCCACAGCGGGATGTAGCGGGTGGCATCATCCAGCTGGGTCTTGAACAGCAGCACCTGGCTGCGTGTACCTGCATCGAATACCACCAGCTGGTTCTTCTCGATCAGGCGGATGGCTTCGCTGGTCAGGTACATGTCGTTGCGTACGTTGGCCATGGCTTCGGCCGGTACCCGCTTGAGCGAGCCATAACCTTTGACCTCTTCGCCGATCATGCCGGTCAGTGCCGCCAGCGCTGGTATCAGTTGCGGGTTGGCCCTGGGCTCGGCAATGAACGTGGTCAGCACCTGGCGTGGGTCGGCCGGTGCTGCTTGCGGGGCGCCGCGCACCAGTGCCTGGCGGGTAACCTCGGCGACCGCGGAAAATTGCAGGGCCTGTTCATTGGGCATGGTCTTGTTCAATGCGTAAGCCATCGGCAGGGTGCCAACCAGAATCAGCATGATCAGGCCCATGCCTTTCTGGCCGTCGTTGGAGCCGTGGGCAAAGGACACCCCGGTGCAGGTCAGGATCAGTACACCGCGAATCCACAACGGTGGTGGTGTCTGGCCTTCCGGCGCCTGGTACAGCGCCTTGCGCTTGACCAGCGCGCGCAGGGCCAGCAGCAACAGGGCGGCACAGGCAAAGCCGATCAGTGGCGAGAACAGCAGGGCATAACCGACCTTGCTGGCCTGGGCCCAGTCCACGCCACTGGTGCCGTCGCGCCCGTGCATCAGGGCATTGGCCACGCCCACGCCGATGATCGAACCGATCAGGGTGTGCGAGGATGAGGCCGGCAGGCCCAGCCACCAGGTGCCGAGGTTCCAGATGATCGCTGCCAGCAGCAGGGCGAAGACCATGGCGAAACCGGCCGAGGAGCCGACCTGCAGAATCAGCTCCACCGGCAGCAGGGCGATGATGCCGAACGCCACCGCGCCACTGGAAAGCAGCACGCCGAGGAAGTTGCACAGCCCGGACCAGACCACGGCGACGGGGGCAGGCAACGAGTGGGTGTAGATGACGGTGGCCACTGCGTTGGCGGTGTCATGGAAGCCATTGACGAACTCGAAGCCCAGTGCAATCAGCAATGCCAGGCCCAGCAGCAGGAATGGCGTGACCGTGGTGATTACCGTGCCGCTGGCCGTCACATCCTGCTTCAGGCTCCAGGCGGTGTAGGCGATACCGGCCAGCAGCAGGCCGAAGAACAACACCAGGGTGGCTCGCCCGGGCTTGTGGGCAAGTTGCGGGCGGGCATCGCGTTGGGCCAGTTGCGGCAGGCTGGCCAGTGAAGGGGTTGCCATGGTGGCTCCGGTCGGGGTGGGGCAAGGGTGCCGAAGGCCTTGAGCATAGAAACAATTCGTAACCCGGCCGTGACCTCGATCAATGATTTATCTAGGCTCAAGACGGACGGTAGTGGCAGGAGAAACCCATGATTCGCTGCAAGCGTGTCTACGATGCGGTTGAGCAAGACGACGGTCAGCGCGTGCTGGTCGATCGCCTTTGGCCGCGCAACAAGCGCAAGGAAGACCTGCACGGGCAGTGGTTGCGCGAAGTTGCACCCTCGGATGAGTTGCGCAAGGCGTTTCACCAGGGTGAAGTGGATTTCGCCGGCTTCATCCAGCGTTACCAGCAAGAGCTGGCGGCCCACCCCGAGCACTGGTACCCGCTGCTGGATCTGGCCGGAAAGGGCACGCTGACATTGCTTTATGCGGGCAAGGATACCGAGCACAACAATGCCCGGGTGCTGGCTGAATGGCTGGAGGACGAACTGGACCGGCGTGGGCCCGGCAGTTCGCCCGTGTGCTACGCCCCATGATTGATATTCGTTGTGCTGGCGATAGGGCCGGACCTGGCAAACCGAAGAGTATGAAATGTGATGTCCCTGAAACTGACCCCCGCCAACGACACCCACCGCACCTTCGCCCGAGACCTCACGCGCCGCGCGATGCTGCCGTACTACCGCGAATACGACCTGCTGTGGCTAGAGGAAGCCTTCGACGAAGCCTGGGACTGGCGCGAGCAGTGGCTGGTGACCGATGGCGACGCGGTACTCGGCTTCTGCAGCCTCAGCCAGGACCGCCAGGCGCTGTTCATTCGCGAGTTGCACCTGCTACCCGAACACCGTGGGTGCGGGGTCGGCAGCTGGGTGCTGGAGCAGTTGGCACTGTGGGCCCGCCAGCGGCACCTGCCGCTGCTGCGGCTGATGGTGTTTCGCAGCAACCCGGCGCGCGTGCTCTACCAGCGCCACGGCTTCGTTGAAATGGGTGAGGACGAATGCTTCGTGCGCATGCAACGCACGATCGACCAATAGCTCAATGATGGCTTGTCGCCACTGGAGAGCATCGGCATAGTGAACCCAAGCGTTCACGGCTACCTGCAGCGGGTAGGCCGTACATGAGTATGATCAGGGATAAGGAGAACCCCCATGAATGGAATCGGTCCGCGGCTGCGGGAAGAGCGTGAGCGTCTGGGGATGACCCAGCGCGTGTTTGGCGATATCGGCGGCGTCGAACCCAATGCCCAGGGCAAATACGAGAGTGGTGAACGCTCGCCGCGGCTCGATTACCTGGCGGCATTGGCAACCCGAGGCGTGGATGCACTATATGTGCTCAGCGGTATCCGCACCCCGGCACCGCTCGAGGGGCTGAGCGCCGATGAGTCCGGTTTGCTGGGGGCTTTCCGGCAGTTGTCGTGCGACGATCAGGCCGCACTCTGGCACTTGTTGCGGCGTTTGACCAACAACGACAAATCCCGGCAGACAGTGAGGCCGCTCACGGTTGAACGTCAGGCGTTTCTTACGGAAGGAATGCGTTAGGTCCGCCGTGAAAAATTTTGTTAAGGTGGCGGGATCCAATCGCCCTGCTGACGAGGTGTGTGCTTGATTAGGGTCTTAGTGGTCGACGATCACGATCTGGTACGAACCGGTATTACACGCATGCTGGCCGACATCGATGGCCTGCAGGTGGTGGGTGAGGGCGATTCGGGCGAGTCGGCGCTCAGGCTGGCCCGTGAACTGAAGCCGGATGTGGTGCTGATGGACGTGAAAATGCCCGGCATCGGCGGCCTTGAGGCCACCCGCAAGCTGCTGCGCAGCCACCCGGACATCAAGGTGGTTGCCGTGACCGTGTGCGAGGAAGACCCGTTCCCCACGCGCCTGCTGCAGGCCGGCGCTGCTGGCTACCTGACCAAGGGCGCCGGCCTCGACGAAATGGTCCAGGCCATCCGCCTGGCCTTCGCCGGCCAGCGCTACATCAGCCCCCAGATTGCCCAGCAGATGGCGCTGAAGCCATTCCAGCCACAGGGCTCACCGTTCGATGCCTTGTCGGAACGGGAAATCCAGATTGCCCTGATGATCGTCGGCTGCCAGAAAGTGCAGATCATCTCCGACAAGTTGTGCCTCTCGCCCAAGACCGTCAATACTTACCGTTATCGGATCTTTGAAAAACTCTCGGTCACCAGCGACGTCGAACTGACCTTGCTGGCCGTTCGCCACGGCATGGTCGACGCAAGCCTGTAAAACCTCATGTCCCAAGTTTTCGATGCCAGCGCATTCCTGGCTACCTGCAGTGGTCGCCCGGGCGTCTACCGGATGTTCGACGGCGAAGCCCGGCTGCTTTACGTGGGCAAGGCCAAGAACCTCAAAAAGCGCCTGGCCAGCTATTTCCGCAAGACCGGCCTGGCGCCCAAGACCGCCGCGCTGGTGGCCCGCATCGCCCAGGTCGAAACCACCATCACCGCCAACGAAACCGAGGCGCTGCTGCTGGAGCAGAACCTGATCAAGGAGTGGCGGCCGCCCTACAACATCCTGCTGCGCGATGACAAATCCTACCCCTACGTGTTCCTTTCCGACGGCGAGTTTCCGCGGCTGGGCATTCACCGTGGGGCGAAGAAGGCCAAGGGCCGCTACTTTGGCCCGTACCCCAGCGCCGGCGCCATTCGCGAAAGCCTCAGCCTGCTGCAAAAGGCCTTTTCGGTGCGCCAGTGCGAAGACAGCTACTACGCCAACCGCACCCGGCCATGCCTGCAGTACCAGATCAAACGCTGCAAAGGGCCCTGCACGGGCCTGGTGACCGCCGAGGAATATGCCGAGGACGTGCGCCACTCGGTGATGTTCCTCGAAGGGCGTAGCCAGCAACTGGGCAACGAGCTCAATGCCGAGATGGAGAAGGCCGCCATGGCCCTCAATTTCGAGAAGGCCGCCGAGTTGCGCGACCAGATCGCCTTGCTGCGCCGCGTCCAGGACCAGCAGTACATCGAAGGCGGCAGCGGCGATGTCGACGTTATCGCCGCCTTCGTCAACCCCGGTGGCGCCTGCGTGCACCTGATCAGCGTGCGCGGCGGCCGGGTGCTGGGCAGCAAGAATTTCTTCCCGCAGGTAGGCATCGAGGAGGAGGTAGCCGAAGTGATGGCCGCGTTCCTTTCCCAGTACTACCTGGGCAATGCCGAGCGCGAATTGCCGGGTGAACTGATCGTCAACGTGGTGCACGAAGACTTCGCCGCCATCAGCGAAGCCCTGCAGACCCTGCGTGGCCGCGAGCTGACCATCAGCCACCGGGTACGCGGTACCCGCGCCCGCTGGCAGCAGCTGGCGGTGACCAACGCCGAGCAGGCGCTCAATGCGCGCCTGGCCAACCGCCAGCACATGGCCGCACGTTTCGAGGCCCTGGCCGAGGTGCTGGGCCTGGACGAGGTGCCGCAGCGCCTGGAGTGCTACGACATCAGCCATTCCAGCGGCGAAGCCACCGTGGCCAGCTGCGTGGTGTTCGGCCCCGAAGGCCCGCTCAAGTCCGACTACCGCCGCTTCAACATCGAAGGCGTCACCGCTGGTGACGACTACGCCGCCATGCACCAGGCCCTGACCCGCCGCTACGGGCGCATCAAGGATGGCGAGGGCAAGCTGCCCGACGTGCTACTGGTGGACGGCGGCAAAGGCCAGTTGAACATGGCCCGTGACGTGATGCAGGAGCTGGGCTTCAGCGACCTGACCCTGCTTGGCGTGGCCAAGGGCGTGACGCGCAAGGCCGGTTTCGAAACCCTGTACCTGAACGACGTGCACCATGAGTTCACCCTCAAGGGCGACTCACCAGCCTTGCACCTGATCCAGCAGATCCGCGACGAGGCCCACCGTTTCGCCATCACCGGCCACCGCGCCCGCCGCGGCAAGGCCCGCCGGGTGTCCAGCCTGGAGGATGTGGCCGGGGTAGGGCCCAAGCGCCGGCGCGACCTGCTGAAACATTTCGGCGGCCTGCAGGAGCTCAACCGCGCCAGTGTCGATGAAATTGCCAAAGCACCCGGCATCAGTAAAAAGCTTGCCGAGTCGATTTATGCCAGCCTGCATAGCGAGTAGAATGCGGGCTCAACTTGCGGCCAGTCGTACCGATGAATATTCCAAACCTGCTCACCGTTCTACGCGTCCTGCTCATCCCGATCTTCATCCTGCTGTTCTATGTGCCCTATCACTGGAGCTACATGGCCGCCAGCAGCGTGTTCGCCGTTGCCGCCGCCACCGACTGGCTGGATGGCTACCTGGCGCGCCGCCTGCAGCAGAGCACGCCGTTCGGTGCCTTCCTCGACCCTGTGGCCGACAAGCTGATGGTGGCGGTGGCCCTGGTGCTGCTGGTGCAGACCCACGCCAACTTCTGGCTGACCCTGCCGGCCGCGGTGATCATCGGCCGCGAGATCGTGGTTTCGGCGCTGCGCGAGTGGATGGCCGAGCTGGGCGCGCGGGCGCATGTGGCGGTGTCCAACCTCGGCAAGTGGAAAACCGCGGCGCAGATGCTGGCGCTGGTGATCCTGTTGGCCAACCCGCCGGCGGTGACCTTCTGGGTAATTCTCGGTTACGCGCTGCTGCTGGTGGCGGCGGGGCTGACCCTGTGGTCGATGGTGCACTACCTGCTGGCCGCCTGGCCGCACCTGCGCGAAGGCTCGGAGCAGAAATAAAAGTTTTTTTGAATCAAGGGGTTGACGCTGTTTTAGAAATCGCTAGAATGGCACCCATCACGACGCGGGAATAGCTCAGTTGGTAGAGCACGACCTTGCCAAGGTCGGGGTCGCGAGTTCGAGTCTCGTTTCCCGCTCCAAATATAGATTTACAGGGTTCCATGGAAGTCTGTAAATCATTGAAAAAAGACGCTTCGGCGTCTTTTTTCGTTTCAGTCAAAGCCACTATTGCATCCAGGTGTTGAGCGGTAGATGTTTGCCATCACTGCTGTGCACCGCTCGCTAATTTCATGGCTCCGCCTTTATGGCGCTCGTGCTGGCCTCGAAGCGGCGTGGCCTTCCCAGCCTCAAGTTGATTGAGGTGTTTGCTCACACTGTGGCGGTAGCGGACCGTCGGTAGGCCTACTGCAGGCCGATGATAGCGTCCGATGGCTGGCTCCAGGTTACTCGTTACAATGCGCACGAAGGTTCATAAGGCTCGTGAGCGTAGCTGAGTGCTGCTCCCCTTGAGTTGCCGCCAAGTGCAGGCGTTCACTCAGCCACATGATCTGCGCAGCTTTCTGATAGAGCTCCTGTACCGAAAGACTCACATGTGGCCGTAACAGCGCCAGGCTGCTTTGCCTGGCGCCATCGTGCACGGGTTGGATCAAGCCGTGGCGTAGTCCAAGCCCCTGCGCGACCTCCCACAACCGGGGCCTATTCAAGAAGACATCCTTGGTCCAAAGGACGGGAACAGTCGCTTGTTGGCGATGATGGGGCCTGAAGTCCAATGCGGTCTGGACAAGTCGTTCTCCACCCAATGGAAGGTTGCCCGCATGAACCTCGTGGGTGGGGCAGGTGCAGCTGAAGCTGTAGAAATGGAAGCCCAGTTCATCCGTGATTGCAGGGAGTTCCTTGAGCAAGGCGGGCAGCGCTCGCAAACGCTCCCAGTCTTGTGCTGTTCTGTTGAGCATCGCACCTCCCTGTAGGATCGCTCTTACGGTCGGAGGACTGGCACTCAGCGTCTTCAAATACCAACCGGACCCATCAACTATAAGCCGGGCATTGCGCCGAAGAAATAAACAAAATGTTTAAAGCCTTATCGCGTGGATGAAAAATCGTTCATCGTGGCCAGGCAGCAACAGAAATCCTGGCTCATAGCTGTTCGGGCTCGTATAGACATACAGGCTGGGCAGCCCGCTCTGCACTTCCTGCAGCAAGCGCAATCCCTGCCAGTGAAACAGCGTCCGGTATATCGGCTCGGCTTCGCCTGGCTTGTACACCGCTTTGCTGATCCGTCGCCCCAGCTGCCACCGGCCCAGCCTTGCGACACACGCACCCAGCAGGAGCTGAACTCGTTGTTCTGGCTTTCACGGTCCCAGGGAAAGCTGACCTTCACCCGGCCCGACTCATCGCAATAGATTTCTTCTCCCTTCGGGCCGACCACGGTAGCCATGTGTGCTCCGCCGATGTGACGATGAGGTCCATGGTATTTTTCGTGCACGAACTGCATGGACATCTCATTGGTCGAAAAGTCCGGTTGCGTACACTTATGCAGGTGAAATTATGGTTTACCAGTTTAGCTTTAGTTCTTCGTTTATTGTTTCCCAGAATCTATGATTGCTAAGGGCTTTAAGCAAGGGGAGAGTTAGGGCTTCTGTGTTTGATAATTCAACTTCCTAATTGAGGGTGTTGACTTTTTCCAGTTGTTGTGTGTTCCGTACAGGAAATAGTGGTTTCGATAGGGTTCTATTGATGATATGTCTTGATGGCCAATTATTCTCCAATCGCCACTTTTGTCAATTTTCTTGTCGAATAAAGCGTAACTATCTAGCAGCAGCGGTCGGCATGCTAAGGCTGATTGTTCCAGTTCTTGCTGGGTGATTGATGGGCTGTCTTTAGTGATATTTAATATTTCGACTGCGTGCCCGACAATCATTTTTGACAAGATTTTACCAAAATGATAGTTGCTGTTGTCTTTGGTGAGGCAGAATATATCTCCGGGAGAGATTTTTCTCAGCATTGTTCTCTCTTTATCTTCCCACTTCCAGGTTTTTAGCTCCTTCATGGGCAAGCTCCAATTTTTTCTGTTCTTGTTGGCTTAGTTGATGCTGGGTGGTATGTCGAGTTCATTCTGGTGCTGGCCTCTCTGTAATATCTACCGAAATACAATGCCCTGTCATCGGTTCTGGCGAGGTCAAAGGAAAGCCCAGTGGCGCAGATAGCTTATGCGTTCGCTTCGCCCAAGCGGGTCACGTGTCTCGATCAGGCGCCCGATACCCTGTCGATCAGTTCGTTTGACGAACTGGCCCGCGACGACCTCTGCTTGCCAGCAGTTCCCAAGTGCATCGACATGCTTGTAAACGTCGTACATATGGATCTCGATAGCGGTGAACTCGCTGATAGTAGGAATAGGTTGCCGCAGTCGTCATAGGCAAATGGTATGAGTCCGGCTAGCGAAGGGGTGCTTTTGACTAGTTGTTTGTAGACGTTTTCTATCGTGGCTTCACCATATTTTATTGATAAAAAGCTATTTATTAGAAGCTCGGACTCGGTGTGTTGTTTATCATCAATGAATCCGCCGTTATTGGTCAGATAAAAGTTTATAAATTCACTTGTTGGGTGTGCATTTATTGATTTTGTGAATGCAAGAAAGTCACTTGTGGATATGGGTTGTTCACTTTCTATTAATTTTACGGGCACGGTTTTGCTCCTTTAGAAAATCTGGCAGGATGTGTCTACATTTTGCCTGTCGCGGCTGCGTACTGATTTACGCCACCATTGTGAGTTATCCCGAGGCGTCCAGCCGTTCGACCACACGCCCGCTGCGGTTGTAGCGAAATTGCAGTTTCTTTTGCGCAGGATCGATGTAGCGCATGAGCTGGCCGGCGGCATCAACTTCGTAGCGGTCGATACGACCATCGGGCCGTTCGCTTTCTATGAGGTAGCCGCGAGCGTCATAGCGGAAGTGGGTCTGCTCTCCCCGGGCGTTGATGCTTTCGCTCAGGCGACCCTGCAAGTCGTAGTGGTACAGCGTCTGGTTGTTGCTGCAGTCGCGATAGTTGAGAAGCTGGCCACGGGTGTTCCAACCTAGGTGCTTGGTCTTTTCGAGGGCATCGGTGACGCGGGTAACACGACCTTCCGGGTTGTATTGATACTGTGGATGGCGCGTCAGCAGCTACTGAGCGCTGAGGGTGGGGTGCGCCTGCAGCATCCACGAACCAGGGCAATGCCCTGCTTTGGAGGCGATCGATGCCTGAAAAATCGACTTTGCTGCGTCAAGAAGTTGCTTATTGCAGCTCGGGGAGATTTGTTAGAATTTTCCCGGTACAGCAACTTTGGTCATGAGGGCTTGGTTTCAGTGAATATTCTTTCGATTTCCCTTGCGTATTGCCTGGGGTAGGGTATTCGGATCTTTGTTATGTATTCTGATAGTTCGCTTTTTCTTTTCGATATCATGTAGTATTCAATAGTGTGGCCGATTTGGAAATTTACCTTGGGGCGTGATTGATTATATTATCTCTGCCTCCGTTTGGCTCTCTGTAGGTGGCTTGTTTTTTTATGATGTAGGCAATTAAATGTTTTTGGTGGTTTGATATGATGTGCAGCAAGTCTTCGCAAGAAATCGAGGCATGTTGCATCCATTTTTCCATTAGATTTATAATGGTTTCGTGGACTTTTGAACTTCTGTCTATTTTCTCGGGGATGTGCTTGTCTAGGTCGTCAAGGAAGGTTATGTGGGTGTCGGACTGCATAAGTTCGGATAGTTTCATTTAAAATCCTTTGTAATTGCTTAGATCTTGCAGTACCTCAATTAACTCACTCCCTGGGTGTCTGTAGGGATCTTTGGCTGCATGCTCCCAAGGTGTTACTTTTTCAAGGTTGTATGGGTGTGAATGTGTTGCCGTCGCGTTGAGGCCAGTGGCGGTGGTTTAGCTCGATCGAGACGTTTCTAGTTCTTTCCTCTTGGGTTTTGAAATGAAACTCTCTGACTCGAATTCTTGGGGCAAGGCCTAGGCGCATTCTGAACATATTTACTGATGAGTACATGCCCTTGGCGCAGCTTTGAGGTGACAACGGTTGTCGTCATGAGATGCTTTTCCTGGACTCGTGTGGGTCATTTGATATCGGGTTGCTTTTTACTTGCTACGAAATATGCAAAGGCGTTATTCGTGAGGTACTTTCCATTTTGTCCGTTGTAATAACTGGCAGCGTCTGGCCATGCAAGGAAATTATTTTCTGGTTTTTCGGAAATGTTGCCGCTTTTGCGGTCAATTGAAAAAAGTTGCATCGCTCCCTTCCTAGCTATCTTAAATACTGTTTTTACAAACAAATCGGTTGCCGGGTCTTTCTTGGGGTCGTATGAAGCAGATAGCCTTCCATTTCGAAGGCAGGTGGGATCGTAGTCTGCTATGTTGGGTCTGATGTACTGGATGAGACCAGGGCCGACCGTCGCCCCGAAGTAGGAGTTTCTATCCTCGTTGGGGAATATATAATTTTTGCTGTATATGTGCTCTGGTAGTATTAGTTTGTTCCATATGGAGTGCTGTGGGCTGTCATTGTGGCATTCATTTAACGTGGGCATTGTTTTGGGTGATCGCTCCTCCCATTTTCCCGTCTCGATAAATGTTATCTCGGGAAGTTGGGATAGCAGTTCTTTGGAGAAGCTAAGTTCATCGGCTTTCGTCATAAATACTAGGAGTGTTGGTGTTTTGTTGGCCATTATTGATTACCTTATTATGATTTGCCCGACTGGCATGTTGGTAGTGTCTAAAGATCCTGGGCTAGTAATTTTCCCTTTGACGATGGTGATTACGATAGCGCTAGGGTCTTGTTTCGTGATTCGGATGGCATTATCCCATTCGCGTTGTGACATTCCGTTGATTTTTCCTTTGTCCACTGTTTGAATGTATACGGTTCGGCCCTTGGCATCGGTGAATGTCATGTCTGTATATGAACCTCCCTTCCGACCTAATCCTCCAGGTAGAGGCTTTAAGTATGTCTCTCTAAGTTCAATGCCAGTCCCTGTCTGTCGTCCGCCTTGAGTATGCGAAATAGGCGAGAGTTTATTGTCACGTAAGAACTGATCTCTAATTTGATCCATGTGACGTTTCGTTAGTGTATTCCCCCGGCGGCAAAGCCCCAGAGGGTCGATCCATGCGGCGGTGTTTGGGCCGTACTGGTAGAGGTTTATTCCACCTGCCAACCCTGCAGGATCCGGTGTGGTGAACCTTCCCACATCTGGATCATAAAATCTGAACGTGTTGTAGTGTAGCCCCGTCTCTCGATCAAGGTACTGACCTTGGTATCGCAAATTCTGCTCGCGCTCTTGCTGTGGACTGCGCCATTCATCTCGTGTGGCTCCCCAACCGTGATAATCGATGCGCCACAATGTATGACCATCTTCATCCGTTAACTGTTCGGGCAGCCCGGCCAAGTTGGAGTGGAAATACCGTATTTCTTCTTCATTCAGATTCTCGTCTATACGTGCTAGTGGCTCATAGCTGTTAGAGCTCGCATAGATATAAAGGGTGGGCAGTGAGCTCTGTACTTCTTGTAGCAAGCGTAATCCTTGCCAGTGAAACAGCGTCCGGCATAATGGCTCGGTTTCGCCTGGCTTGTAGATCGCCTTGCTGACCCGTCGCCCCAGCGGGTCGTAGGCGAACACAATGCGTTCGACCTCACCATATCTCTCCTGCTCCAGGCACACCAGCCTATGTTCGGCGTCATACTCGAAGCGCTGCAACCGATGGCTACCGATTCGCTTCTCACTTAAGCGGCCAAAGCGGTCGTAGCGGTAGCGCTTGTCCTGATAGGCGAGGACACGGTTGTGCTCCAATAGTCCGTTGAGCTTTGGCCCGTCGAACATGTTTCCTGCCTTGTCGTACTTGAAATCCTCGACCTGTGTCGCCTGCCAGTTGAGACGTGTCTGTTGGACGTTTTGAAGTTGTTGGTTGGGATCGTAGCCATACCGATTGCTGCCTGTGTAGCTCCTACCCGTATGTGGTTGGTTGTGAAAGCGACCGATGACCTGTTCGAGGTGGGCGTCTTCATCACTGGCAGCGCAGGACATGCCTTTGCGCTGGGTCTGAGTCAGCACTTCGGCGACAAGGTTGTCGCTGGCGTCATAACGATAGGTTTTGTCCAGTAATGGCAGAACTTCAGCGGGGGCATCGCGGTAGTGGATTGCCTTGCCACTCAAGCGCCCGCTTTTGTCATAACGGGTGCGCGTAATCAGGCTGCCTTGGGTGCGCATGACTTCGTCATGTACGGCATCACGCTCAAAGTCACTAATGACCCTGCCGTCCAGGTTGATCTGGTGCAGGTGCCCACTGCCGTAGTAGAGGTAATTGAGATTGCGCTGGTCGGGGAGGGTTAGTGTCTGCAGGTTGCCCAACTCGTCGTAGCGGTACTGCAACAGCCCGGCGCTGTTAGTTTCGCTCAACAGTTGCCCTACGGGGTCGTAGGTGTATTCAAGCTGCTGTTTTTCACCCTGATTATTCGTGAAAATGATGGACAACAGGTTGTCGGCGGTGTCGTAGCTGTAGTCGGTAATGCCATCCTCGGTGCGCTTGCTCAGCAGGCGGCCGACGGCATCACGTTCGAAGTCGTGGCGAATCGGCGTTGTTCGAGTTGCTGGGACGTTCTCGGACAAAGGCGCTTGTTCATGGGGAGAGGGCAGGTGGGTGAGGCTGGTGACCCCATCCAACACGTCATATTCATAAATGCGACCACTGCCATCCAGGTCTTCCTGCGCGATTAGGCGGTCCAGCTTGTCCCAACCAAAGCGATACGACTCATTGTTCTCGTTGGTGAGCTGTAGCAGTCGACCGTAGGCGTCATAGCGAAATCTTACGCTGTGACCCATGGCGTCCAGCCGTTCGACCATACGCCCGCTGCGGTCGTAGCGAAATTGCAGCTTCTTTTGCGCAGGATCGATGTAGCGCGTCAGCTGGCCGGCGGTATCAACTTCGTAGCGGTCGATACGACCATCGGGTCGTTCGCTTTCTATGAGATAGCCGCGAGCGTCATAGCGGAAGTGGGTCTGCTCTCCCCGGGCATTGATGCTTTCGCTCAGGCGACCCTGCAAGTCGTAGTGGTACAGCGTCTGGTTGTTGCTGCAGTCGCGATAGTTGAGAAGCTGGCCACGGGTGTTCCAACCCAGGTGCTTGGTCTTTTCAAGGGCATCGGTGACGCGGGTAACACGTCCTTCCGGGTTGTATTGATACTGTGTGCTCCGGCCCAGTGGGTCCTGCTCCCACAGCAAATTGCCATGAGCATCGTAGCCGTAGCGCCGGGTACGTCCTGCTCCGTCTGTGACCTGAACGGGCAAAGCCCAGTGGCGCAGATAGTTTATGCGTTCGCTTCGCCCAAGCGGGTCACGTGTCTCGATCAGACGCCCGATATCGTCATAGCTGTATTGCCACTCGCCGCCTTGTGGATCAGTTCGTTTGACCAACTGGCCGGCGACGATCTCTGCTTGCCAGCAGTACCCAAGTGCATCGACATGCTTGTAAACGTCGTACAGCGGGCCCCAGAAATAGCGGTCTATACGTCCCAGTCCGTCTGTTACGAGGGTTTCGCCTTCTTCGAGGTTGTACTCGAACTTGTACTCCTCCCCATCGCTACCCCAGTGACGAACCACCCGCCATTCGTGGTCAGGTTGCGGTTCAAGCAAAGGCGGCAGGCGATAGGGTGTTCCGTCCGCCCGTCTTGGTGTAGGACGTTTTTCAGGAATGATGTAGCGTGCCCACTCGTACTCGCGGACGGCACCGCTGGCCAGTTGGTGACGCTTCAGATAGCCCTCTTCGGTATAACCGAAGTTACGCACCACCTGGCCCGTTGCATCCAGAACTTCTTGCAGCTGTCCACTGTCGGTATAGCCGTAGCTGACCAGCAGCTCGTTCCGCTCGATAGCGGGCTCACCGTTATTTGATAGGAAGAGCCGCGACACCTTGCATACGCGCCTTGTATGCGCAGCATCATAGTGAAGCTGGACAACCGTCTGGCCGTACTTGTCATAGAGTGCTTGAAGGCGACCTTGTTTGTCGTAAAGCACATCTACGTAATTGAGATTGCGGTCGCTCAGCCTGATGAGTCTTGAACGACAGGGCTCGTGCGGGTCGACATCAAAAACCTTGTAGCGCCCCTCATGAATGTCCTCGACAACCGTTTGGCCATCCTCCAACTGGAAGAAAGCCAAGCCGTCCACAACACTGACAAAGGCATCGCCGGCGCGCAGGCGCCCGAGTTCCAGGCGAATGCCTTCTTCATCGACGTAAATCCACAACTCGCCGCCTTCAGGAGGCGGGACGCGGACCAGTTCAACTTCATAAGGAACACTCCAGCCCTTTCCGAACAGGCCGCCGGTGCGTAAATCTCTACTGTCGTAACTACGAGCCCATTGGATTCCCAGCAAGCCAGGTAAGTTGAAATCAACATCCTCTGGACCGTCCTGGAACTTGCTACCCGTGGCCACCGCAACGGGGTTGCCCAATTTACAACCTTTGATGCGCCCAAAACGTCGTGAAATAAGTATCCCCGCAATAATCCCGGTAAACATCGCAACCTTGCTCTTGCCATTGCGAATATCCCGAACCGTCGCTGTCCCGCCGCCAATGCGCACATTCGGCGATACTTTCTCATTCACATCGATCGTGGCATCGCAGGTGGTTTTGTCACCCGATCGCGCTGCAGGCTGGCCGTTGATGAAGACCTTGTCCGACCCTTGCGCAATATGGTTTTCGGGCAGAGGCGGGTGGCGGCTGCATGAAATCTTGTCCTGCTCTTTGGATTGCGCGCCGGGGTCCTTTGGCGTGGTGACGGGCGGGTTGAAGATGTCGCGTATCGCCATGCCCAGCCCCACCACGGGGAACAGGTAGGGCACCGCCGCCATGGCCATGGAACCCACGTTCTCCAGAATCGAAGGCTCTGCTTGCTCTGCGTCGGCCGCACCCCCGCCTGGCGGCCCTGTAATACCGGCTGCGCGAGCGGCGGGCTTGCTGTTGACGAACACGTTGTGTGACCCGCTTTCGATCTTTCCGTAGGGATCGGGTGCATCCACGCTGTTGCCAAGGCTGTCGCAAAAGCTGGAGATGGCATCGCCGACAGTCTGGTCTTCACCGACCGAAAGAGTGCTCATCGCACCGACCGCCACTCCCGCAACGGCGGCGATGGCGATGCCAGCTGCGCCGCCCGTCGCGACAGTACCGACAACGGCCAGGCTGATAGCGGCAGCCACGGCGGCGGTGGCTGCGGCATAAATGACGGCCTCTGCAACTGCACTGACCATTTCGGCGATCAGGGACGGATGCAGGATTTCATCGCCCATGCGGGCGGCGTGAACGATCTGCGCCATGGCTTGCAAGCTCCAAAAGTTCTGAATGAGGTTGACCTGGGTGGTGAAGGGGTCAGGTGAATCGGAGCTCTTGTTTGATTGCGCGCCAGTGCTCGATGTCGTCGCTGCTCAATGGGCTTGGCTTGCTGTAGTTGATCACCAGCAGCCGGTGCTGACCTGGAATCATGCAGGCGGCCTGGAGCTGGAAATTGGGCTTGTCTCCCACCTTGAATTCAATGGCCATTTCGCGGGCTTCGACGGAGTGTTCACCGCCCCCCAAACGCGCGATCTTCGTGGGTGTGATGGTCATTGCCCCGGACTTTTCCCGCAGCATCCGCAGTTGGTCATCGATGGCTTGGTCCAGAGTCTTGTCGTTGGCGACGGGGCTGCGCGCCATTACCAACGTGGTGTCTCGAGCACGAAAGCGCAGCATGTTGAGCGTCAGGTCTTCAGGTGCTTCCTCGCCTAGGTCGGAAGCGGCGGCAACAGATACTGCTGAGATGTCTGTTGTTCGCCTGCTTTGGTTAACCATAAAGTAGTATTGATTTGACGGTGGTTGCAGATCTATCTGCAATCGCCGTCAATGTTTATAACGCCACGCAGATGGTGATATTTACATAATTATGGTTTTCTCGATCCTCTTATGGCGTCGAGGAAAGTGCGAAAATTGGGAGCGACAAGTATTGCGCTCGAGGGATCGGATAGGTGCTCTGATCTCGTGTATCTAATAACTCCGGTTGCTGTGTCAATCCAGAAGTCGTTGTCGCCAGCGTCACCCGCGAAAGGGATGTTTTTTGAAAGAAAGCAGGAGTTAGCTTTGTGATGAATTATTCTTAAGTCTAGTTTTTCTGTTGTCGACATTAATCTTGAGTGTGTCTGGTTTGGGTGTGCGGGTATAAAGTTGAACGCTTCGATTTCTAGGAGGTTGTAGTCGTCTGGCTTTAAGGTGTAAATGTCTTCTCTGTAGATATAGGCGCCGCCATCAAAGTATCCTCCATTATAGGTGGAGTAAAATGATATTAGGCTGTCTCTTCCAGGGAAATTGTTAGGGAATATCTGTTTTAATGAGTTAATGCTCAATCCTGGCAGTGAGTCGTTGAGCGTGATGTCATTATGGGCAAATAGCTTTTTCTTGTCCATTTGTCTTCACCTTTGCGTAGAGTGGATTTTTATTTCTGCGCGAAGCTTCGGTCACTGCCTGTGGGGAGCCGTATTTGTAGCCTGTAATGGATTCAAATTCGTGCGCTCCACCGATGTGAGGGTGAGCATGATACTTTGGATTCACTAGTTGCATGGACATTTCGTTGGTTGAAGGATGGTATTCCACGTGGTGAGAAATCCATTTGGATGAGGGCGGCTCTTTAAGCCCAGCAGCCTTGTAAAGGGCCAGTTTATCATCATAATAGCTTCCCGTTGCCTGTATTCGGTAGATACCTTCAGGATTTTTTAATGGATCAGTAGTACCAGGGTGTAGGACGTCTCCTCCATCTGGGAGGAAAACAATCGGGGTGCGGTTTAGTCCTAATGGGTCAATGAATGTGAAAGTATTAGGCGCATAGCAGTATAGGTTGATTCCTCCATTTAAACCTATAGGGTCAAGTTGCGCAAATCGCCCAATCTCTGGATCGTAAAATCTGAATATGTTGTAGTGGAATCCGGTCTCGCGGTCATGATACTGTCCTGGGTATCGTAAATTTTGTTCATCTTTTTGGCTTTGGTCTTGCCATTCTTCTCTTGATTTCCCCCAGCCGCAGTAATCACTATGCCAGAGTGTCATACCCTGTTCGTCTGTCAATAACTCCGGTAGTCCTGCAAGGTTATGGTGAAAATACCGTATTTCTTCTTGTCCGCTGGGTCCATCTATTCGCGCTAAAGGCTCATGATTGAGAGGGCTGGTATAGATGTAAAGTAAGGGCTTCATTTTTTGCATTTCTTGCAGTAAATGCCACCCTTGCCAGTGAAACTCTATGCGAAGATCCAGTTGTGAATGCTTATTTTTATATACCTCCTTGCTGATTCGCCGTCCCAAAGGATCGTAGCTGAATACTACACGTTCGCGTTCGCCGAAGCGGTACTGGTCAACGCAGACAAGACGTTGCTCAGCGTCATACTCGAAAAACTGTACCCAAGAACTGCCAATTCGCTTTTCGCAAAGGCGCCCAAACCGGTCATAGCGATACCGCTTATCCTGATAAACCAGTACACGATTGTGCTTGATGAAGCCATTGAGCTTGGACCCATCGAACAGGTTACCGGCCTTGTCGTACTTGTAATCCTCGATATGTGTCGTTTGCCAGTTGGGACGAGATTGGTGGACGGTCTGTAGTTGTTCGTTAGGATCGTATCCATATCGATTGCTGCCTGTATAACTCCTACCCGTATGGGGCTGGTTGTGGAAACGGCCGATGATCTGTTCACGTTGGGCATGTTCATCGCTGGGAGTGCTAGATATGCCTTTGCGCTGAGTTTGGGTCAGTACCTCAGCCACAAGGTTGTCGCTGGCGTCATATCGATAGGTTTTGTCCAGTAATGGCAGTACTTCAGCTGGAGCATCGCGGTAGTGAATGGTCTTGCTACTCAAGCGGCCACTTTTGTCGTAGCGTGTGCGTGTGGTTAGACTGCCTTGGGTGCGCAACACTTCGTTATGCAGTGCATTGCGTTCAAAATCGCTAATAACCCGGCCGTCCAAGTTGATCTGATGCAGGTGCCCACTGCCGTAGTAGAGGTAATTGAGTGTGCGCTGATCGGGGAGGGTGAGGGTCTGCAAGTTGCCCAAATCGTCATAGCGATACTGCAACAACCCGGCGCTGTTGGTTTCGCTCAGCAGTTGCCCTGCGGGATCATAGTTGTATTCAAGCTGCTGTTTTTCACCTTGGTTGTTGGTGAACGTGATGGACAACAGATTGTCGGCGGTGTCGTAGCTGTAGTTTGTGATGCCATCCTCGGTGCGCTTGCACAGCAGACGGCCAACGGCATCACGTTGGAAATCCTGGCGAATCGAAGTGGCCCGTGTCGGCGGGGCGTTGTCGGAGAGGGGTGGCTGTTCGTATGAAGAGGGGACATGGGCTCACCACCAAATTGGCCATAACCTGCGGTGTAAACATGCTTGTAGATGCCGCTGCAAGTGATGTCGGCGGCATTCTCGAAGTCATCGAGCAAGTCATCTTTGCTGACATGCAAGACTTCAAGCTTGATGTTCTCGCGGAAGTCGGTTCGGTCGACCAAAAGTTTGAGGCTGCGCCACGCGGATTCAAGTTGCTGAAACTCGGGTTGATGCAGGATGGCATCCATCTGCTTGCTGAGCACTCGATCCAGTTCAGCGATCATCTGGTCGACGCGATGTTTGTTGATGAGTTGATCAGGGTCATGGCTTTTCAGGATTTCGGCGATAAAAGCAGATACACCCTGACGAGCGACTTGATAGCCCTCTTGAGTAGGTGCCAACTTGGTTTCTGCCATGATCTGGTCGAGCAGGGTGGCGTTGCTCAGTGGTTCGGTTGTTGTTTCAACCGCGACGGTCGTGCTGTTTTGCTTTGGCATGGGGACGCTCCGTTGTCTCAGTCTTCTTTTGGCGCCTCGAGCACCAGGTCAAGTTCTTCTGCCAGTTGTTTGCGTGCCTGTTCGTTATTCAGCAGGTGCTGCAGTTGCTTGCGGAACGTGGGCACGTTGCCCAGTGGGCCTTTCAGCGCGACCAATGCCTCGCGAAGCTCCAGCAGCTTGTTCAGCTCCGGTACCTGGCGGGCGATGCTGTCTGG
Source organism: Pseudomonas sp. M2(2023) (assembly GCF_030263955.1). Lineage (NCBI taxonomy): Bacteria > Pseudomonadati > Pseudomonadota > Gammaproteobacteria > Pseudomonadales > Pseudomonadaceae > Pseudomonas > Pseudomonas sp. M2(2023). The sequence continues at coordinate 3,685,749 of NZ_CP127114.1, read as the reverse complement.
CCCGAAATCGTTGATGGACTTGAACTGCAGGTTGACCGCCAGCTCTGCGTCGGGGGCAGTGCTGAGCATGGATGGCACGGACATGGCGAGGCTGACATCGGCGTCGTTCAACACATTGTTGAAACTGTGTTTGTCGATTCGCATGATCGAACGGTCTTCCAGCGCGCGGGCATCATCCAGGCCGAAATCGCCTAGTACCAACATCTTGTGCGGCAGCTCTACCTCGGCTTGTTCGCCGTCGGTGGCCGGTACGTACTTGATGTTTATGCGTTCTTTGGGTGCAACGGAGCCTGAGCTTTTATTCATGGATGTCAGCCTTCGTGAAGTTTTGATATATGTAGGAAGCGTCCTACAAAGTTATGTTTAAATTTAAACGTAATTGGAGTCTCGCTATGTGCGTGTAAAAAACCATGCACCGAAAAAATATTGTGCGTCGAGCGTGAAAGTGTAAGGAAATATTTGGTTGTGAGTATGGTTTTTTTTGTACTAGCCTTTGTTTCGTTTCGGTGCTCCACTATTCGGTAGTTGTGTGGATGACTGCTATTAAATCGTGACTGGCCAGTCGGGTAGCACTGTTGCGATATTTTACGAGTGAGTAAAGCCAATATGATTCTTCGCTATGCATATGGCGTTGGCCTTTCGATGTTGCTCTCCCTGGCGCCAAGTTTGGCAAGCCAGACCAGGGACTGCCCGCAGATCGTCTCCAACGTCGAGCGCTTGGCTTGTTTCGACCAGGCCGCTGGCACCCCGGCACATGTGACGAAACTGCAATGGTCCGCGCCGGAGCAGGATTCGCCCACGCTGCGTCGTGTGATGACCCATGAGGCGGGGCGGTCGCCGGAGGAGCTGACGTTTCGCCTCGAAAAAGGGGATGACGGGCTGATGATCTCGGCGCCCGCAATCGCTTCGGTCGCACCGCACCCCTACCTGGTGATCAGTTGTGTGCAGAACATTTCCAGGTTGCAACTGGTTACCGCACAACCCATCGATGCCGGCCGGGTGATGGTGCGATTGCAGGGGGAGCGTGGCTCCACCCTCGCTACACCCTGGCAGGTGACGGAGAACGGCCAGGTGCTTGACGCTGGCAGGGGCTTGCCGGGCATCGAGCAGATCAAGCCACTGATCGGGGCCCATCGCATTCAGGTCGAGAGCGACAACCCAGCCGTTGATGGGCTGGTTTTCGACGCTCAGGGGCTGGACCCACTCATCGATGAGGCGCGCAAGGCATGTCGCTGGTAGCAGAGGTCACCGCACAGGAAATTGCCCGGTTGCTTGCCCCCATCGACGCGCAGAACCCTGCCGGCCTGTTCGATGTGGAGAACGAAACCTACCAGGCCATTGACCAGGAAATGGTCAAGCTGGGTGGGCTGCAGGAGCCTTCCATCGACTGGGCCTATATCGAAGAAGCGTCCCGCCAGTACCTGGGCCAGGAGTGCAAGCACCTGCGCATCGTCGCGCACCTGGGTGTCGCTTGGCTGCGCAGCCAATGCTGGGAGCGCTGGGGTTTTACCGTCGCACTGCTGGCCGGCATGGTCGAAGCCTATTGGGAAAGCGCATACCCGAAACCGGGCCCCAAAGGGTTCCTCGGCAAGCGCAAGCTGGTTGGCCTGATGCTCAACCGTTTGCTCGTGGCGTTGCCGCGCCTGGACCGCTTCACGTTCAGCCCCGCGCACGCCGCGGCGGCTCAGGGCGCGCTGCAACGCCTGCAACAGCAGCGGGAAGCAGCGCAGCTCGATGAAGCGGCCCTTGGCGAACTGGAGCGCCTGCTACGCAAGCACACGGAGCTTTCGAACGGCCTTGCCGAGCCCACCACGGACAAGCCCCCTGCAAAGGCCATCAAGTCTGCGCCATTGGCCGAGGTCATTGCCACGCCGATGCCCCGTGTGTCGTTGGGCAACGAGCGGGAATCACGAAGGGCCATGCTGACCATGGCCGAGCTGATCAATCAACAGGACCCGTACGATCCTGCTGGCTACCAGTTGCGTCGGTTCGGCTTGTGGGCGCACATCCAGACGCCGCCTCAAACCAGGCAGGGCAACCGCACGGAGCTGATGGCGGTGCCGCAGGACATTGCCGGGGACTATGAGGATGCCATTGCCGCTACTGCAATCGACGCGGCCCTGCTGCAGCGGATCGAAAAGAGCGTGACGGCTTGCCCCTACTGGATTCGCGGCAGCTTTCTGGCAGCGAGCGCTGCCACGCGGCTGGCGATGGGCGAGGTGGCTGAGGCCATTCGCGCTGCGACCGCGCGGTTCGTGCAGCGCATGCCCGCGCTGCAGCAGTTGTGCTTCAGCGACGGCAAGGTATTTGTCGACGACCAATGTCTGGCGTGGCTCAGGGGGGCACAAGGGCAATCCGATTCGGACGCAGCCTCTCAGGAATTCGCCACGTTGCGGGAGGAGCTGGCCTGCCAACTGGAAACCAGCGGCGTGGAAGCGGTGTTGCTCAGGCTGCAGGGCATGCAGGCGGACTTCCGCAGCCTGCGTGAGCGCTGCCATACCACGGTGATCGCGGCTGATCTGCTGGCTGCTCGGGGCGTGTCCTGGCTGGCCCAGGACTTGTGCGCAGGCGTTGCCCGAACGATGCAGGAAACCACCGCCAGCGCCTGGGAGCCTGAAGTGTTTCAACGTCTTCAGCAGTACGCGTGCACGGTCCATCACGGGCTGATTGGAACAAGGAACGGGAGTCAGGATGAATCAACTGTGGAAGCATCTTAAACGTTGGGGCTTGCCCCTGGTGGCCCGTATCGGCCTGGCCATGCCGCTGCTGCTCGGGCTGGGTGCCGCATTGATGCTGGTTGCAATCTGGTGGCTCGGCCCGCAATGGGTCTGGCGCGAGCAGCAGCCGCTGGCTAGCGTGGCGCATCGCGGTTTGGCCAGCCTGGCGCTGGTGTTGGTGCCGCTACTCTGCTGGCTTGTGGTGCTGCGCAGGCGTTTTCGCCGTTTGCAGGCCGAACGCAAGCAGGCGGTGGACGCTGAACTGGACAACGTGTTGCCTTTCGTCCGGGCACAGGAGAAAGCCTTGGACCAAGGGCTGGCACGCTATCTGGACAATGCGGGTGGCAGGCGTGCCTTGTACCGACTGCCGTGGTATCTGGTGGTGGGCGACCAACAGGCCGGCAAGACCAGCTTCATCGACCGTACCGAACAGAGTTTTTCCCTGACCCGCATCGACAAGGCACAAGCGCAAGGCAGGCAAGCGCAGGTGCTGGCTTATCCGATAGGCTGGTGGGTCAGTAACGATGCTGTGATCATCGACCCGCCGGGCGCTTTCGTCCGTCAGGAATCGTTGGCAGGTTCATCAGCCGAGGAGTCGGACACGTCAAAAGCACCACCCGCCACCTCGGCCAGGTTGTGGGAACACATGCTGGGCTGGCTGGTACGTAACCGAAGCCAGAGAGCACTAAATGGCTTGCTGTTGGTCGTTGACCTGCCTGCGCTACTGCATGGCACGCCTGAGCAACGTGTCGCCTTGGCGCATGTGCTACGCACGCGGCTGTATGAAGTGAGCAGTCAGTCGGGCTCGCGCCTGCCGCTGTATGTGGTATTGGCCAAATTCGATCTGCTGGACGGTTTCGACCAGCTGTACGCGGGGCTTCCCGCCGCCATGCGGGAAAACATGCTGGGCTTCACGTTCAAACTGGATGCGGTCGGCACGTTCGATGCCTGGCTGGATGAATATGGCGATCATTACGATCGGTTGATAAGGCAATTGTTTGAACAGGTAGTGGACCGGCTCGATGTATTGGACGGTGCGCCGTCGCGAGTTCGCTTGTTCTCGTTGCATGCCCAGTTGATCGGGCTGCGTCCGATACTGTTGGCATTCCTGAAAGAAACCCTCGCAAGTGACCGCTTCACCACGCCTGCCTTGGTACGTGGCGTGTACTGGTCTTCGGTCTTGCAGCAGGGCGACATGCTCAATGCGTTCGTGCGTGAGGCGGCACAGCCGTACAAGACCGAGTTTCCGCTGCGTGAAGGCAAGGCGCAGGGGCAGGCGCTGGTTTACTTCATTCAGCACGCCTTCCGGCGAGTCATCTACCAGGAGGCCGGCCTTGCCGGGGACAACATCAAGGTAGCGCGTAGCAAACGTCGGTTGCTCTGGGTGGGGTCTGCAGTAGGCGTGCTGGCCTTCAGTGTCGCCATCGCCAGTTGGCAACGCTACTTTGACATCAATGGCGCCAAGGCCGCCAACGTGCTCGCCAAGAGCAGAGAGTACAGTCATCACGAAGTGGACCAGCGCCTGGACCCCACCGGGCGCAACCTGCTGGAACCGCTGGACCAGATACGCGATGCCGTGTCGGTGTTTGGCGACTATCGTGCCGCGTGGCCGGGTGTTTCCGACCTAGGCTTGTATCAGGGGCGCGCCATTGGCCCTCGCGTCGACGAGGCCTACCTGAGCTTGCTCTCCAGGCGCTTCCTGCCAGCCTTGGCCAGCGGTGTGATCGATGCCATGGACGCTGCGCCGCCGGGCAGCGAACAGCAGATGGCTGCGCTTCGGGTTTATCGAATGCTGGAGGACCGCCAGAGCCGCCGCCCCGAATGGGTCGAGGACTGGATGGCCCGCCAGTGGCAACAGAAGTTCCCCGGGCAGGGGCAATTGCAAGGCGACCTCATGCGGCACCTGAAGTATGCCTTGGCCTATGCCGATACCGATCTGCCGCAGTATCGCCAGCGTATTGCAGAGGTGCAGCAGGTCCTGCGCAAGGTACCTTTGCCAGAGCGGGTGTACGCGAGCCTGAAACAGCAGGCTGGAGAGCAGTTGAATGCCGGCCTGGACCTGCGTCATCAGGTGGGGCCAGCGTTCGATGTGGTGTATCAGTCATCACCCGGCTTCAGGCAGGGGGAGGGTGTCCTGATAGCGCCAATGCTCACCGCCAAGGGCTTAAAAGAGTACTTCGAACCACATAGCCAGCGGTTTGCAGATATGGCGATGATCGACCAGTGGGCACTGGGCGAGCGCGGCCAGTTCGATTACTCGGATGCCGACCGGGAGGCGTTGGGCGAACGGCTGCGTAACCTGTACAGCGCCGATTTCATTGATAGTTGGCGCCGTGCCTTGAACGCCTTCTCGGTGGCCGACTTCCACGACCTGGATCATGGCGTAGCGATCCTGGGGCAATTGACCGGGCCAGCAGCGCCCCTGCATCGGTTGCTGGACACAGTGAGGGACAACACTTCGCTTTCATCAGCCGTTGTCGCTCAGGCACCCGGGGAGGTCGAAGCGTTGCGACCGACAAGTGGCAGGCCTGATCAACAACAGGCCTGGGCCATTCAGCGGGCCTTTGCCGGGCTGAGTGCCATGCTGCCGGCAACCGGTGAGAAACCCAGCTACTACGATGAAACTCTTGGTGCCATCGCGGCCGTGCACGACTATGCCAAGGCGGTGCAGGACAGCCCCGACCGAGGCAAGGCCGCGCTGCAGGCCGTGCATCAGCGATTCTCGATGACAGGGCAAGACCCCATCGGCACCCTGCAGCGGGTGGCCACCGGCTTACCGGAACCGATCAACCACCAGGTCAGAAAGATGGCCGATCAAACAGCACAGGTGCTGAATGTCGAAGCCTTGCGCGAATTGGAGCGACGCTGGGACGCCGAGGTATACAGCTTCTTCCAGCAGCGCCTGGCAGGGCGCTACCCCTTTGTCGTGAAGGCTCCCGACGCCTCGCTGGACGACTTTGAGGCCTTCTTCGGGCCGAAGGGGCGGCTGCAGCGGTTCCATGATCAATACCTGAAGGTCTTCCTGAAGGATAACCTCGAAGCCCTGCAGGCCGGCCAGCAGGGGCAGTCGCTGATCCGCAGTGATGTGCTCGAACAGCTGGAGCGGGCAGATCGTATCCGTGAGACCTTCTTTGATCAGCGCGGCAACCTGAGTGTGCAGTTCAGCATCGAGCCGTTGGGCCTGAGTGCCAACCAACGCACGAGCTTGCTGGACCTGGACGGCCAATTGATTCCCTACACCCATGGCCCGAGCCAGATCACCGGTATCGTCTGGCCCAATACCTTGGGGCAGCAGGTGCGCAGTAACCTGACCTTGCTCCGGCAGAACGGGAACAGCAGCAGCCTTGAGTACCGTGGCCCCTGGTCGATGTTCCGCTTGCTCAGCCGTGGTTCGCTCAATGGGCGCACGGCGACCAGCGTGGACCTGAGCTTCAGGACCGGCGATGGCGTGATGCGCTACAGGCTTAACGCGCAGAAAGCCTTCAACCCTATTACGCAAGAGCCTTTCAAAGGTTTCAAGTTGCCACGAGGGTTGTTGCAGAAGTCGCCCAAGCTGGGGCCGACCACCCAGGCCGGCTTGTGAGGGTTGGCTTGGGAGTACGGTGCGAACCGGTCACCCATTGCGCTGGCGCCCCCAAAGTTGCGCCGACAGCAGTTGAAGGCGCTCGGCCAGCTTGGCGACATGGGCGGCAGTGGTTCGACTCTGGTTGCTGGCGAGCACGCTTTTCTGGGTGGTTTGACTGATATCGGCCAGGTTGCACTGGATGCTGTCACCCACCGCGCTCTGCTCCTCTACGGCGGCAGCGATCTGCACGCTCATGCCGCTTATTTCATCTACGCGCTGGGTGATCCCGTCCAGCGCCCGGGCAGCCAGCAGTGCCTGTTCGACACTGACACCGGCCTTGCTGTGACTGCGCTGCATCGCAAGCACGGCATCCCCCGTGGAACGACGCAGGGTGTCGATGGTGCCCTGGATGTGAGCAGTGGATTGCTGAGTCCGCGAAGCCAACCCGCGCACCTCGTCGGCGACCACCGCGAAACCCCGGCCCGCCTCTCCAGCGCGGGCAGCCTCGATGGCGGCGTTGAGGGCAAGCAGGTTGGTCTGTTCGGCGATGCTTTGAATCACCTCGAGTACGCGGTCAATTTCATTGCCATGCTGTTCCAGTTGATGAATCACCAAGCTGGTCTGTTGCACCTCGCTGGCGAGGCTATCAATGTGCTGGCGGGTCTGCTCAACCAGTTGGTGGCCGCGGTCGGATTCCTGGTTGGCCAGGTTCGCGGCGCTGGCGGTGAGCTGAGCGTTGCGCGCCACTTCCTGCACACTGGTCGCCATCTGGGTTATTGCGCTGGCAACCTGGGCAGTTTCCCCCTGCTGGCGGAGGGTCGCGCAATTGTTGTTGTCCACTGCAGACAGAAGCTCTTCGGCTTCCTTGCTCAACTGGCGGGACGAATCGGCAATGCGTCCGACTATTGCCCGGGTCTCGGCTTCGAGCATTTGCAGGGTGAAATCGATCTGGCCAAACTGGTCGCGGCGGCCGCTGTAGAGAATCTGGCTCAGCGGATTGTCGGCGATATTCCTGGCTTTTCGGGCAAGGGCGTCGAGGGGGCGCAGGCTGAAGCGCAACACGCCGCCAAGCAGCAAGCTCGATAGCGTCATGGAGAAAGCGGCATGGCTCCAGGACAACGCACCCAACAAGCCCAAGGCAGCAAAGCACAGCAGGTTCACGCCAGTGCTGGCAAGTGCCAGACGCATGCCGACGGACAGCCGTGACATACGCAGGCAGTTGGTCTTTTTACCACTACGCAACTGTGCATAGAGATGTTCAGCAGCTTCCACCAGCGCTTTGGCCGGTAGCGTGCGAACCGATTGGTATTCCACTGTTTCGCCATTGCGCTGCATCGGCGTGACGTAGGCGCTGACCCAGTAGTGGTCACCATTCTTGCAGCGATTTTTTACCAGCCCCATCCACGAGCGCCCATCCTTGAGTGTCTGCCACATATGCGCAAAAGCTTCTGGCGGCATGTCCGGGTGGCGCACGATGTTGTGATTGACGCCGAGCAATTCGGCTTCACTGAATCCGCTGATGTTGATGAAGTCGGGATTGACGTAAGTGATGGCGCCCTTTGGGTTGGTTGTTGAAAGAATGTTCGCGTTTGCGCTGAATTCGACGGCACGACCACTGACCGGAAGATTGGTTTTCATTGTTTTTCTCCTGAACTGACAGGTACGCGCCGCGTAACTGCGCTTCCTTCGAAACGGTCTTCTGTGCTGAGCAGGTGTTGTATCTGAGCGGCGGGTTGTGGCCGGCTGAACCAGTAGCCTTGGGCGTAGTGGCAGCCTTCACCGACCACGAATTCGAGTTGCGCCGAACTCTCGATGCCTTCGGCCACCACTTCCAGGCCGAGGCTATGGCCGAGAACGATGATTGCCTGGCTGATCGCGCTCTGTTTGTTCTCGTAAGGCACGCCGGTGATGAAGCTCTTGTCGAGCTTGAGGATGTGCAGCGGAAAGCGCGTGAGGTAGCCGAGCGAGGAGTAACCCGTGCCAAAATCGTCCAGCGCCAGCAGAACACCAAGGCTGGTCAGCTCATGCAGACAGGCCAGCGTGTCCATGTCGTCATGCATCAGTTGGCTTTCGGTGATCTCCAGGATCAGGCTGGCGGGAGGCAGGCCGCTTTCTTGCAGGATATCGATCAGCCGGAGGGTGAAGTCGGCTTGTTGCAATTGCGTGCTGGAAATGTTCACCGAGCAGCGCAGGCGCTCATGCCCGGCCAGTTGCCAGGCCCGGGCCTGCTGACAGGCCTGGCGCAGTACCCATTCGCCGACGCGGATGATCTCTCCCGATTCCTCCAGCGCAGGGATGAACTCCAGTGGCGAGATCAGACGTTCGCCATGGCGCCACCGCAACAGCGCCTCGACCCCGGTCACCAGAGGTGTCCCTTGGTCCAGGTGATAGATCGGTTGGTAGTACAGTTCGAATTCATTCTGTTGCAGTGCCTGGCCTAGCGCGGATTCCAGTTCCAGATGCTGCTGCGCGGTATCTTGCAATGTTTCGTCGTAGTGGGCGTACCGCGCCTTGCCGGCAGACTTGGCTCGGTAGAGGGCAAGGTCGGCAGCCTGCAGCACATCCAGGGCTTTGCCATTGTCGTGCAACGGAGCGATGCCGATGCTGGCGCTGACCACCAGGGTTCGACCGTCCATGTGCAGCGGTTGGTGCAGGTTGTCGAGGATGCGTTGGGATATCTGCTCGGCGTCGCGGTCGCAGGTGAGGTCGTGAAGCAAAACGATGAATTCGTCTCCGCCGAAGCGGAACAGTTGGTCAGTGGGGCGCAGCGACTCTTTCAAGCGCCTTGCCACTTCCACCAGCACGCGATCACCGACGTTGTGGCCGAGGCTATCGTTGATCAACTTGAAACGGTCCAGATCGATGAACAGCAGCGCTTCGTAGTCACCGCCCTTGCGCTGCTTCCTGAAGGTCTTCTGCATTTGCTCGTCAAGCCGGATGCGGTTGGCCAGGCCGGTCAACGGGTCATGCTGGGCGGTATGTTGGAGGCGCTGCTCGGCATCCTTGCGTGCACTGATATCAGACTGCGAGCCAGCCATGCGTAGCTCGCCAGGGTTGGTCATTTCGGCGACCCCTCGCACGAGGACCCAGATGTAGTCGCCGTTGTGCTTGCGGATACGGTACTCGTGGTGAACGGATGATGTCTGCCCTTGAAGATGGGCATCGATGGCATGGCGAAAATCGGGCAGGTCGTCCGGGTGCACGCGACCGAACCAACTGGAACTGCTCTCGCCGATGCTGTCGCGGCTGAGGCCAAGCATGCTGGCCCAACGCTCTGAAACGTAAAGCCGGTCCTGATCGACATGCCAGTCCCACAGCCCGTCGTTGGCACCGCGCAGCGCGCGGGCGAAGCGAGCCTCACTATCTTCCAGCGCCTTGTGCTGGGCCGCACTGTAGGTATCGATGGCCAGCGTCATGTCGAAGAACACTGCCTTCAACAGGCTGGAATACAGCGTGGCATCCGGGCTGTCGCCGAACACGCTTTCAAGCATGTCGTCGAGGTAAAGCCGATAGCTGCCGAGATACCACTTCAGCTCCAGGCCGATCTGCTGATGGATCACACCGATGCGCAGGCGGCCGTTGACGTAGGTTTCATCGTAGGGGCCGCTCCACAAGCGCTGGTAATACTCAGCCTGGCTCTGCTTCAAACGGGCGGTGACTTCCGGCGTGCGAAGCAACGCGGACGGCGTGGAAAATTCCGCCAGGTGACGGTACAGATGGTCGACGAAAGCTTGCTGGGACGGGGCCATGTACTGAGCTGCTACGCCTAGTCGTCTGGCATCTTCGGCGCTCCAGTCGAGAAAGCGAAAACGTTCGACAATCTCCGCATGGTCGAGACGGATACGCTTGATTAATTCCTCGAGGTCTTTTGTCACCTTCATTCACATCCCCCGGTGTTGGAGAAGATTCCTTTTTGCTGAACAAAAAAAAGCGCCGTGACAACAAGTTCTGCTCAAGAACTTGTTGTCACGGCGCTTCGTCTTTCAGGCCTATTATCCTGCTCGGCAAAGCCGGTTCCCGCAGGGCGGAACCTGGTGATGGCACATTCACATCACTGGGGATCTTCCGACAATTTATCCAGCAATGCAACCAGGCGTCGCCGCAGCAGCCCCAGTTCGCGGGATTTGAAGGCGTGTCGGGTCTGTTCGAGAACCTCGGTGGCATCCAGCAAGGCAGCCTGTATCTGCCCAGCCGAGCCCAACTGGGTTTCACCGAGCCAGCGGCAAAGCGGGGCCACGCTGCAATTGCCAGGCGTACTCAGCACCTCGCAATCGGGTGCTACAGGCGCCAACAACTGGCGCAATTGATCGGCCAGTTCAAGATTGTTGCAGATAATTCTGGTTGCCAGGTTGGACTCGCTCATCAAACTGCATTCCCATATGTTTGGTGTGCTGTTTACAACACCGCCCATGGCGTTTGACTGATTCAGGTCAATGCTGAAGCCTTTCCACTTACCCTGTGAGGGTGATGTTGCCGTGTGTTGTCATGCACGGGGTCGCTGGCCTGGTATTCCGGTGTTTGGCTGACCAGTCAACATGGGAACACCACGTTCGTGCGCGATGCCGCGTTGCGGATATGCTCCTGCATTGCACGCTGTGCCCCGGCCTGGTTGCCACGGGCAAGCTGGCGCAGGATCTTGCGGTGTTCCTGCCAGGTCTCCATGGCGCGTTCAGGGCGAATGAACGGCAACTTCTGGCTCTCCAGGAAAATGTCCTGGCTGGTGGTGATCACCTGCAGCATGGCGTGGTTGCCACTCGCTTCCAGCAGGCGGCGGTGAAAGGCGAAGTCCAGGCGCGCTGCGGCCTCGAAATTGCCGGCGCGCAGCTCCTGGCGCATCGACTCGACATTGGCTTCGAGCGCATCGATGTCCGCTGCCGTCAGGTACAGCGCCGCCAAGCCGGCGGCAAACCCTTCGAGTGCATAGCGCAGTTGGAAGGTATCGACGGCGGATACCTGTTCGGCATAGGGCCAGGAGAAGCCGGTGGCGGATGGCGGCGCCTGGACGAATACCCCTTTGCCCGGTTGTACGCTCACCAGCCCCAAGGCGCTCAAGGAGGACAGCGCCTCGCGCAGGGAGGCGCGGCTTACACCCAACTGCTCTGCCAGGTCACGTTGGGAGGGCAGGGCATCACCGGGCTGGTAGTCGCCTTCCTGGATCAGTTTGCGGATAGCCTGCAAGGCGATTTCCGGAACTGCGCGGGGGAGTGTGTCGAGCATCTGTTCAGACCAGCTGGCAAGGGGTCTGCGCTTTTTAAAGGCTTTACCGGTTGCCTGGCAAGTATCGCCCCATGCTGACGCAGCGGGGCAGGTGGCTGCACGAAAGGGGGGCGATGGCAGAGGGTAGGCGCTAGCTGTTCAGACCAGTAAGACCGCGTGATGCCAAGGGGCGAAAGCGTATTCCGGGGCTGCCGGGCAACACTGGCACGGCCTGTGCTTTTCGGGCTAGGCAACTTCTTCGCATGCACCCGAGGCATTTTCCATGAAAAAAATCCGTTCCTTGCTTCTGGCCGCCCTGGTTTGTGGCGGCGTCATGAGCGTTTCCCACGCCCAGGCCGATGCGCTGGCCGACATCACTGCCCGGGGCGTGCTCAAGGTAGCCGTACCCCAGGACTTCCCTCCTTTCGGCTCGGTGGGGCCGGACCTCAAACCTCGCGGCCTGGACATCGACACCGCGCAGCTACTGGCTGACAGGCTCGGCGTCAAGCTGGCGCTGACCCCGGTCAACAGCACCAACCGCATTCCGTTCCTCACTACCGGAAAGGTCGACCTGGTGATTTCCAGCCTGGGCAAGAACCCGGAGCGGGAAGCGGTGATCGATTTTTCCCGCCCCTACGCACCGTTCTACCTGGCAGTATTCGGGCCGGCCGAGACGTCGATCGACAATATCGGTGCCGTTGCCGGCAAGACCATCAGTGTCACGCGTGGCTCGATCGAGGACATGGAGTTATCCGCGGTCGCCCCTCAGGGTGCGGTCATCAAGCGCTTCGAGGACAACAACTCGACCATCGCCGCCTACCTGTCGGGCCAGGTCGAGCTGATCGCCAGCGGCAGCGTGGTAATGGCTGTCATTGCCGAGAAGAACCCGAACAAGGTGCCGGTCATGAAGGTCAAGCTAAAGGACTCGCCAGTGTACGTGGGGCTGGCCAAGCAGGAGCCGGCCTTGCTCGAGAAGGTCAACGCCACTCTGAATGCGGCCAAGGCCGACGGCAGCCTCGACCGCAATGCCGAAAAGTGGCTGAAGCAGCCATTGCCGGCCGACCTTTGAACGGCCCTGGAGTCGCCGACCCATGGCCTATCAATTTGACTTTTCCCCTGTGCTGGCCCAAGGCGGCCTGCTGCTCGAAGGGGCTATGTTCACGCTAGAGCTGACGTTGATCGGCACCCTGTTCGGTGTGGCCATCGGTGTGCTGGGTGCGGTGGTGCGTGCCTGGCGACTACGGCCGTTCGATGCGCTGTTCGGCCTTTACGTGGAGCTGATCCGCAACACGCCCTTCATCGTCCAGTTGTTCTTCATCTTCTTCGGCCTGCCCTCGCTTGGCGTTCGGTTGACGGAATGGCAGGCGGCGGTACTGGCCATGGTGATCAACCTTGGGGCCTATTCCACCGAAATCATTCGGGCGGGTATCCAGGCCATTCCCAGAGGGCAACTGGAGGCTGCGGCGGCATTAGCCATGAGTCGTTTCGAGGCTTTTCGCCATGTGGTGCTGCAACCTGCACTGGCGAAGGTCTGGCCGGCCCTGTCGAGCCAGATCGTGATCGTAATGCTCGGGTCGGCGGTGTGCTCGCAGATCGCCACAGAAGAACTGTCGTTCGCTGCCAACTTCATCCAGTCGCGCAACTTCCGGGCTTTCGAGACCTACCTGCTGACCACGGCTCTGTACCTGGTCATGGCCATCCTGGTGCGCCAACTGCTGGCATGGATAGGCCGGCGCGCTTTGACGGGGAGACGCTGAATGGATTTCACCTTGTGGGACATCGTGCGCAACCTGCTCGCAGGTTTGCAATGGACCTTGCTGCTGTCGCTGGTGGCATTCGTCTGCGGTGGTATTGCCGGGCTGTTGCTGCTGTTGGCGCGAATCTCCGATAGCCGGATGCTGCGTGGCGCGGCCAGGAGCTACATCGAGCTGTTCCAGGGGACGCCGCTGCTGATGCAGCTGTTCATGGTGTTTTTCGGCATCGCCCTGTTCGGCATCGATGTTTCGGCCTGGATGGCGGCGGCCATCGCCTTGACGTTGTTCACCAGTGCCTTTCTCGCCGAGATCTGGCGAGGCTGCGTCGAGTCCATACCACATGGCCAGTGGGAGGCCTCCGGCAGCCTGGCCATGAGCCGTCTGGAGCAGTTGCGCCACGTGATCCTGCCCCAGGCCCTGCGCATTGCCGTCGCGCCGACCGTCGGGTTCTCGGTGCAGGTGGTCAAGGGCACGGCGGTGACCTCGATCATCGGTTTCACCGAGCTGACCAAGACCGGCGGCATGTTGGCCAACGCCACTTTCGAACCGTTCCTGATCTACGGTCTGGTGGCCGTGGGTTACTTCGTCCTTTGCTACCCGCTCTCGCTGAGCGCCCGTTACCTGGAGAGGAGGCTGCATGCCCCTGCTTAGAGCGTCCGCATTGCACAAGTACTACGGCGACAATCATGTGCTCAAGGGTGTCGACCTGGCGATCGAGGAGGGCGAGGTGGTCGCCATCATCGGCCGTAGCGGTTCCGGCAAGAGTACCTTCCTGCGTACCCTCAACGGCCTGGAGTCGATCAGCGATGGGGTGATCGAGGTGGACGGCGAATACCTGGATGCCGGCCGCGCCGACTTGCGCTCGCTGCGGCAGAAGGTTGGCATGGTGTTCCAGCAGTTCAACCTCTTCCCTCATCTGACAGTGGGCCAGAACGTGATGCTTGCGCCCCAGGTGGTGAAGAAGGTCGGCAAGGCCGAGGCCCGCCAGTTGGCCGAGCAGATGCTCGCCAGGGTTGGACTGGGCGACAAGTTCGACGCCTACCCGGACCGCCTTTCCGGCGGCCAGCAGCAGCGGGTGGCGATTGCCCGGGCGCTTGCCATGTCGCCAAAGGTGTTGCTGTGCGACGAGATCACCTCGGCGCTCGACCCCGAGTTGGTCAACGAAGTGCTCGGTGTGGTGCGCCAACTGGCCAGTGAAGGCATGACCCTGATCATGGTCACCCACGAAATGCGTTTTGCCCGGGAAGTCGGTGACAAGCTGGTCTTCATGCATCAAGGCAAGGTCCACGAGACTGGCAATCCACGCGAGGTTTTTGCGGCGCCCCGAACAGCTGAGCTGGCGAATTTCATCGGTAGCGTGGCAGGAGGTTAGGTGGCGTCTGCAGGTTTCGTCGCCCCAAAAAATGCTCCGTATCGAATGTTACGGAGCATTTTTCATCATTGCCTGGATCCCAGGGGCTGCGGTGTGCCTTTGTCATGGGCCAGGTATCCATCACGCTTGCATCCGCCGCGCTTCAGGTTTGACCCACGGCTACGGTCAAAGCCATGCCTTGATCTGCCTCGACACAGCGTCAGTGGAGATCCCGTATCGGTCATGCAAAGTCGGCAGTGCCCCTGCATCGAGAAACGCATCCGGTAGCGCGATCTGGCGGAAGGTTGGTGTGACCCCGTTGCGCAGCAGTACGCCGGCCACAGCTTCCCCCAGGCCCCCTATGATCGAGTGGTTTTCCGCAGTGACCACCAGGCGACCAGGCTTGCGTGCCTCGGCGAGGATGGTCTGTTCATCGAGCGGTTTGATGGTAGGCACGTGCAGTACCGACACGTCCACTCCGTCCTTTTGCAACTGCTCGGCAGCCTCCAGCGCGCGCATGGTCATGAGGCCGCTGGCTATCAACAGCACGTCCCGGCCACCGCGCAGCACCTGTGCCTTGCCCAGCTGGAACTGGTAATCGTAGCGATCAAGCACCAAGGGTACGTTGCCGCGCAGCAGCCTCATGTAGACCGGCCCCTGATGGGCGGCGATCGCTGGCACAGCCTGCTCGATCTCCAGCGCATCACAGGGGTCGACGATCATCAGGTTGGGCATCGCCCGGAAGATGGCCAGGTCATCCGTGGCCTGGTGGCTAGGACCATAACCGGTGGTCAGGCCAGGCAGCCCACAGACGATCTTGACGTTGAGGTTCTCTTCTGCAATCGCCATGCAGATGAAGTCGTAGGCCCGACGGGAGGCGAACACCGCATAGGTGGTGGCAAAGGGGGTCATGCCTTCCCGTGCCATGCCGGCAGCGGCGCTCATCAGCAATTGTTCGGCCATGCCCATTTGATAGAAGCGCTCGGGGTGGGCTTTGGCGAAGATGTGCAGGTCGGTGTACTTGGACAGATCGGCACTTAGGCCAACTATATCCCGACGTTGCTCGGCAAGGCTTGCCAGGGCATGGCCGAACGGGGCAGGGCGGGTCGGCTGGCCGTCGGCGGCAATCGAAGCGATCATGGCCGAGGTGGTCAGGCGTTTCTTGGGTGAGTTCACAATGCTCATGCTTGGCTCCCGGCGTCCAGCGCTTTCAGGGCGAGGTCCCATTCTTTTTCATCGACGCGAATGAAGTGCGTCTTGTCGCGGTTTTCCAGGAAAGGCACGCCTTTGCCCATGCGGGTATCGCAGATGATCACGCGCGGTTGCGCCCCGGCGTGGGCACGGGCCTGGTCGAAGGCGCCGACCAGCGCATCCAGGTCATTGCCGTCCACGCGTTGAACGAACCAGCCAAAGGCTTGCCAGCGGTCGACGATTGGCTCGAAGGCCAGTACCTCGCTGGAATGGCCATCCGCCTGCTGGTTGTTCACATCGATGATGGCGATCAGGTTGTCCAGGCGCCAATGGCTGGCCGACATGGCGGCCTCCCAGGTCGAGCCCTCGTTGAGCTCGCCATCGGACAGCAGGTTGTACACCCAGCTGTCCGACCCCTTGCGTTTGAGCCCGAGGCAGGCGCCGACGGCGATGCCCAAGCCGTGGCCGAGCGAGCCACCGGTGATCTCCATGCCGGGGGTATAGGCAGCCATACCAGACATGGGCAAGCGGCTATCGTCGCTACCGTAGGTTTCAAGCTCATCCTCTGGGATTACGCCGGCCTCGATCAGTGCGGCATAGAGGGCAATCGCGTAGTGTCCGATGGACAGGTAGAAACGGTCGCGCTGCTCCCATTCGGGGTTGCCGGGGTCGAGGCGCAGCGCATGGAAATACGCGACCGCCAGCAGGTCGGCGGCGCCCAGCGCCTGGCCGACATAGCCCTGGCCCTGGACTTGCCCCATGCGCAATGCGTGGCGGCGGATATTGCGAGCGCGCACAGCCAGCGGCAGCGCCTCGGTGTAGGTAGGCACAGCAGTCATTGAAGTGACTCCTTTTTATCGAATCAACGATTGACCAGATGAGCCGGTACTCGCGACACCAGGAAGGCGCCAAACATGAGTACGGCCGTGATGAGATACATGCCGATGGCATTGCTGCCCAAGGTGGTAGTGACCCAGCCGATCAGGTAGGGCGAGCAGAAGCCGGCGAGGTTGGCGAAACTGTTCACCGCCGCGATGCCTGCCGCCGCCGATACACCTCCCAACAGCGTGGTGGGCAGCATCCAGAACAGTGAAGAGGCGGATAGCACTCCAGCCGCAGCGAGGCACAGGCTGAGGATCGACAGCGTCAGGCTGCTGCCCAGTGCTGCGGCGAGGCTCAGGCCCAGAGCGCCGATCAGCATGGGGATCGCCAGATGCCAGCGGCGTTCACGGTGACGGTCGCCGCTGCGCCCGGCCCACAGCATCGCGACGATGGCACACAGGTACGGCAGGCTGGTCAGCAGGCCGATGTGCAAAGGTTCGCTGACGCCGGCATTGCGTACCAGTGTGGGTAGCCAGAACGTGATTGCGTACTGGCCCATCACTACGCAGAAGTAGATGCCCGCCAGCAACCAGAGCCGACGGTCGCGGATGAAGTCGGCCACCGAGCCGTGGTTTACCTTGTGTTGTTCGTCTTCAGCCAGCTCCTTGCGCACCAGGGCTTTTTCTTCGTCGCTCAACCAGTGAGCCTGATCGACGCCATCCTTCAGGTAGCTCAGCACCAGGACGCCCACCAGTACCGTGGGGATGGCTTCGAGCAGGAACATCCACTGCCAGCCCGCCCAGCCGTGAACGCCGGCAAAGCGCTCCATGATCCAACCCGACAAGGGGCCGCCGATCATGCCCGACAGCGGAATCGCGATGAACCACAGCGCGGTCATCTTCGCCCGGCGGTAAGACGGGAACCAATAGGTCAGGTACAGCAGAAGCCCTGGTGCCAGGCCTGCTTCGGCGATCCCCAGCAAAAAACGCAGGGTATAGAATTGCCAGGCTGTCTCCACCAGGGCGAACATCGCCGAGATGATGCCCCAGGTGATCATGATGCGAGCGATCCAGCGTCGAGCGCCCACTTTGTGCAGAATGATGTTGCTGGGCACCTCGCAGAGAAAGTAGCCAATGAAGAACATGCCAGCGCCCAGTCCGTAGACCGCTTCGGAAAGGGCCAGGTCGTCCATCATCTGCAGCTTCGCAAAGCCGACATTGACCCTGTCCAGATAGGCGCACAGGTAGCAGAGCATGAGAAAAGGCATCAGTCGCCAGGCCGTTTTACGGTAGGCACTGCTGCGTGCGGCGGATACCGCATCGAGCGCTAATGTGGTCATTCGTTCTGATCTCTTGTTGTTATCGAACGCGTGGCCTGCGCCGGGCTCGGGTGCAGGTCACGATGCACCGGGTGCTCAGTGGATCAGCATCCCGCCGTTGACATCCAGGGTAATGCCCGTCAGGTAGCTGGACAGGTCACTGGCCAGGAACAAAGCTGCATTGGCGACATCGCGCGCCTCGCCCAGACGGCCCAAGGGGATGCCTTCGATGATGGCGTGACGGCGCTCATCCTGCATGAGGCCACCGGTGATGTCAGTGTGAATCAGGCCTGGCGTGATCGAGTTGACGCGAATATTGTCCGGCCCTAGCTCGCGGGCCATCGCCTTGCCCAATCCAAGCACGCCAGCCTTCGCCGCGCTGTAGTGAGGGCCACCGAAGATGCCGCCACCACGCTGGGCAGACACAGATGACATGCAGATGATGCTGCCGGCGCGTTGCGCCCGCATGGTTGGGATCACCGCCTGGGACATCAGCAAGGTGCCACGCAGGTTCACGTTGAGAATCCGGTCATAGTCAGCCCCTGTGATTTCCAGGGTTTTCACCGGTTGAGTGATACCGGCGTTGTTTACCAGCACGTCGATCCGACCGAATTGCGCGAGCACTTGAGCGATGGCATCACGCACTTGTGCTTCATCGGCAACGTTGGCAGCCACGCCGAGGTGGCCTTCGCCCAGTGAAGCGGCAGCCTCGGTCGCGGCGGAGGCGTCCAGGTCCAGGATCGCGACTTTGGCGCCCTGAGCGGCAAACGCCTGGGCTGTTGCGCGGCCGATGCCGCGGGCAGAGGCCGCGCCAGTGATCACGGCAAATTTTCCTGTTAACAGCATCGAAGGTGCTCCAGATGGTTGTTGTTGTGAGCAGTGGTTCAGGCAGAACCGATAGGCACAGCTTCGTCCCGGACAGCACCCCGAGCAACGCTGCCTCCTTCACCCGGTGCTGAAAAAAATTCAGCCCTCGACTTGTGCCTTGGGCTTACAGGAAGGTAAAAGCCTTGGTATCGCTTCGAATCCTTCAGGAAATGGTCATGAGCCTGGACATCCTCAGAAAATCGCCTCAGATCCCTTCCCTGAAAGCAATTCAGGCCTTCGAGCAAGTTGCTCGCTTCGCCAACGTTGCACGGGCCGCAGAGCAGTTGAACCTCACACCCTCTGCGGTGAGCCACCAGCTCGCCAATCTGGAAGCCTTGATCGGTCGTCCGTTGTTCATTCGCGAGGCGCGCGGTGTTGCATTGACCCCGGCCGGAGAGCAGTACCTGCGCGAGGTGTCAGGCATATTGCAAAGCCTGGCTACGGCCACCGAGCGCGCCGGCAACTCGGTGGGCTTCGATTGCTTGCGGCTTCATTCCGCGCCCAGCTTCGGCCTGCTCTGGTTGCTGCCGCGCCTGGACCATTTTCGTAACAGTCATCCGCAGATCCAGATCAACCTGTCGTGCTCCTACGAGTCTCTGCACTTCGGCCGCCATCAGATCGATCTGGATATCCGTCATGGCTACCCCAACTGGCCCAGCCTGGAAGTGCGTACCATCCGGCATGAACGTGCAACTGTGCTGGCCTCGCCACAGCTTCTCGAGCGTACGCCTATCAAGCAGCCGGGCGATCTGCTGGGGCAGAACCTGATCCTGTCGGAAGCCGCATTGGTGCAGTGGCCCCAATGGTTCGCCCAGCAAGGCGTGACGTTGCCTCAAACCCCCTACGCCTTGAGCTTCGATCGCTCCTACATGAGCCTGGAGGCCGCCAGCCACGGGTATGGGGTGGCCTTGGAGAGTTCCCTGCTGGCGCAGGACTATATCGCCCGGGGCGAGTTGGTACCGGTATTTGCGGAAGACTTGGCGACGCCCGTCAGTGCCCACCACCTGGTATTTCCTCGAGGCCATGCTGAAACCCCCAGGGTTCGACAGTTCCTTGAATGGATGCAGGGCCAGCTCGGTCATGACTTCAATTACTGAGAGCAGTTTGCACAACAGATGAACTGCGCTAGGGGTCGGCTATCAAGTCAGCAGAAGGCTGGATAGCACCAGAACTCAACGGTAATAAGCAACAAGGGAAAAGCCCTACAACTCTATCGGAAGTTTCGCTGCCCGGTTCGGGTTGTACATCTTCAGGGTGTCGCTACCATCAGGGCTCGGCGCTTCCATGGAGATTCCAGTGACTACTTCCGGCAATACAAGAAGGCGGGGTTGGTAGCGTGAATCAGCCCTTGGGTTCGTTCACTAGCTTTCCGCGCTCGGCCTTGCTGATTCTGTTGTGTCTATTGGGCGTATTCCCTCTGGATGTGATCCTGCCATCATTCCCGGCGCTCGCAGACGAGTTTCACGTCGAGCCAAAGCAGATAGCCTACTCGGTGAGTTTCTTTGCGTTTGGTGTCGCCTTGGCGCAAATCGTGATCGGGCCATTGTCGGATGGCATGGGGCGCAAGCGGTTGTTGCTCGCTGGGTTGGGAGTGTCCATTGCAGGGGCAGTGGGTTGTGTACTTTCAACCCGCTATGAGACGTTCATGGCGTTCCGTTTGCTGCAGGCCCTGGGTTGCGGGAGTTTCGTGCTGGGCCAGGCGCTCGTGCAGGATCTGTACAGCGGTAGACAACGCAATGCCATGCGTATCCTGCTGACCAGCGCAAGTGGGCTGTTCATTTCGTTGTCACCGGTCGCAGGCGCTTTTCTCCAACAATCCTTTGGCTGGAAGGGCAGTTTTACGGTATTCGCTTTCATAGCCGTGATCGTTTCATGCCTGTCATATGCATTGCTGCAGGACACGTCTGCATCGCGAGGCCGTACTTCGGGCATGCGCAGCTATTGGGTCATGCTGCGTGATACGACCTATCTTGCGCACTCCCTGCTGGCTAGCCTGGCGTTTGCCTGCCATTTTTCCTTCATCGTTGTCGCGCCATTGGCGTTGATGGACAGCCTGGGGCTGACGCCATATCAATTCTCGGTGGTATTTATCGCCTATGGGCTTGCGTATATCGCTGGCGGAGTAGCCGCGACCTATTTGAACAACCGCGTAAGCCCGCAGGTTCAGATCAAGACAGGATTCCTGCTCATAGCTGCCGGGGGCATCACACTGTTGATCTGGGAGCAGTTTGCAGGGTTGACGGTGGCGAGTCTTATGCTGCCGATGATCATCTGCACGACGGGGACAACGCTGGTGCGTCCTGCTGCGACGACCCAAGCCTTGGCGCGTTACCCGCAGCAAGCCGGTGCGGCAGCGTCGCTCAATACGACATTGTTGTTCGCAGGTGGTGGTTTAGCCGGCAGTCTTGTTGCTGGCGTCGAAAGCGAGCTGCCGATGAGCCTGGGGCTTCTGTTCCTGGGTGTCAGTTTGTGCGGATGGCTACTGCTTGCATGCCTGACGGAAACGCTGACCAGCACTCGAACTTGATAACGACCGAGCCATCCGCGGTGAAAACGATAACGGTGTAGCGAAGGTGTTGATCAGGCCCAGAAACCAAACAGCACCAACGCCGCCACGCCAAGCCCGACCGCAACCGAACAGCCGCCCAACGACAGTGCCGCCCGACCTTGCCGGTACCAACCATCCTGGCCCAGTTGCCGTGCCGGTGCCAACAGGCTGCGCCAGTGCATTTCCGTGTCATGAAACGCCTGCAAGTTCGCCATGTCCGCATCCAGCCAACGGCGAAAATCGATCCGCTCGCACGCCGTCACCTGTGGGCTCTGCAAGCGCACATACCATTGCCCGGCAACACTCGCCAGCACATCCCGGCGCGAACGACCAGCCTGCAGTGCCTGGTCCATGTGCCGCTCGATGCTCGCCAATGGCAGGTCGAGGCGGGCGGCGATGCTGGAGAAGTCCAGTTGGTCGAGGCGGTTGAGCAGGAATACTTGTTGGACACGCCGTGGCAGGTGTTTCAGGGCGTGCAGCAGGGCGTCGTCGGCATGATGTTCGGCAGCGGGGTTTGAGTGCTCAAGGGGCAGCAGCAGACGGGTCATGGACAGCTCCTTGCTCTGTGGAGGGGAGGGATGGGGGCATCTTCCGTGATGCGTGATCAGCGTATTTGAAACGAGATTGATTCTCAAGTGCTGATTCCGCAAAGTTTTGTAATGAACGTTCACGCCCTGAAACACCTTTGCTATCATGCGCGCCATCACGATCTTCATTAGCCTGAAGAGCCAAAAAAAAGACCCAGCAAAAAGCTGGGTCAAAAACCGTGATTAGCCTGATGAGGAGATAATCTGAGAGCGACCTAAGCTCCAGGTTATCCAGCAGATCTCGCGATCAGCTGAGCGCAATAATAATAGTTATCATTTGCAAGTCAAATGAATTTTCGCTAATCCGGTAAAAAAATTTTACCGGTGCGCTCCTTGTCCCGGCAATCGGGGCCTTCGCCGTTACCCGGCCATCACGTTCTCTCCCTTCTTTCTTGCTTACAAACCCGATTCCACGGTGCGTTTGTGCTCGAGCAGTGCGCGCGCCATGTCCATCATGTGCATCAGGGCAAAGGTCAGTTCGCGCTGGCTGCCGTGCTGGTGAGTAGCAGTTTCCTGCGCGGTGGCGGCGGCGCAGCGCAGCAGGGCGATGGCGTGTTCCTGGGCCTGGTCGCCGGTTACACCCTCGTGCAGGGTCCAGATCCTGTTGTCCAGGGTGGGGCGCGGCGGGTTGGGGTTGAGGTAGTAGTCGAGGGCGCGGCGGGCGGCTTCGCTGTCGAGATCTGTTTCGTCGTTTTTCGGGGGTTTCATCCTGATACCTGCTAACACCAGTGGGGAAAGGGCTCAGGTCGATACTAATACCTAAAGTATTTTTGTGCTTTCCGATAAATAATACTGAATGTTTATTGAGCGCTAGAAGGCAGTCCGTATCGTGCCAGCGATGAATATGGATAAATGGATTGCCCTCGTCCGTGACCGGATGGAGGAGCTAGGGCTCACTCAAGAACAGCTTGCCGAGCGCGTTGGCGTGTCTCAAGGCAGCGTGGGGCATTGGGTGAACAAGCGGCGTCAGCCGAAGATCGAGTCGATGAATCGCACATTCGTTGAGATTGGCATGCCCCATTACAACGTCAGCCTGCAGTTGCGCATTGTTGGTCAGGTTGGCGAGGAGCGTGGCATTTACGAGGTCGATGACTCCGATGATGACCTGGACCTCATGCAATACATCGTGTGCTTCCGCTACCCGGTGCTGGGCTGGGATGAGCTAGGTATCGCAGAGGGGGCGGAGCCAGGTGTGTTCGAGCAGACGGACTACCTGGCCCAAGGCAAGGCGTTCTGGCTGACTGTCGAGAATGATGCGATGAGTGCCGCCAGTGGCCGCAGTGTGCCGCAGGGCATGCGGATGTTGGTGGATCCTGGGGTAGATGCCGAGCCAGGGCGTCTGGTTATCGCTCGTCAGCCGGGCAAACCGGCGATCTTCCGTGAGTTGGCGGAGGAAGGTGGGCAACGGTACCTGAAGGCACTCAACAGCAACTACCCGGCGCTGTTGTGTGAGGAAGGCTGCGAGTTTCTGGGTGTGGTCGTGCGGGTGCATGGCTCCTTCTAGATTGCCGGGGCTGCTGCGCAGCCCTTTCGCGACACAAGGCCGCTCCTACAGGGATGGCGCAAGTCTTGGAGCTGCAGTATCCGCTCATGGAAAACTGGATCGCGTTTCTCAAGCGCTACAAGCGTGAACACAACCTCAGCCAGCTCAAGCTGGCCGAACGCCTGGGCATGACACAGGGCGGCGTAGGGCATTGGTTGCGCGGTTCACGACGGCCGACACTGCAGACCATCAACGAAAAGCTCGAGAAGCTTGGGTTGGTGTCTCTTGAGGCCCAAGTCATGGTGGTCGAGCGTGGCCTTGCGTCTGAAGCCTCAGGGTGTAGTGCGAGCTATCGTTTCCCCGTGCTGAGCTGGGCCGATTTGCAGGGGCCTTTGCCTGAGGCGAGCAAATCCCATGAACAGACGGACTATATGCCCGCCGGCAATGCCTTCTGGCTGGTGGTGGAAAACGACTCGATGAATGCCGCCAGTGGCAGGAGCGTGCCTGAGGGTATGCGTGTGCTGGTGGATACCGGCCTGCCGGCGGAGCCAGGCCGGTTGGTGATTGCGCAGCAGCCCGGGCGGCCGGCAGTGTTGCGGCAGTTGGTCGAGGAGGGCGGAGACAGGATGCTCAAACCGCTGAATACGCGCTATCCGACAGTTCTGTGTGAAGGCGGCTGCGAATTTCTGGGTGTGGTCGTGCGGGGGCACGGGGTCTTCTAGATTGCCGGGGCTGCTGCGCAGCCCTTTCGCGACACAAGGCCGCTCCTACAAGTACCGCACCAACCTCAGGGTATGCACCGTACCTGTAGGAGCGGCCTTGTGTCGCGAAAGGGCCGCAAGGCGGCCCCCAGGACTCTTACTCCGCCAGTTCGACCAGCACCGTCCCTTCGCTGACCATATCCCCTTCCTGGCAGAACAACGCCTTCACCGTGCCGCCATGCGGCGCGCGAATGCTGTGCTCCATCTTCATGGCCTCCAGCACTACCAGCGCCGTACCTGCTTCCACCACCTGCCCAGGCTCCACCAGCACCCGCACGATGCTGCCGTTCATGGGCGCGCCCAGGCCGCCCTGGTGGCTGTGGCTGGCCTCGGCCTCGGCAATCGGGTCGAAAGCTTCGATGGCATGCATCTCGCCGTCCCAGTGCAAGTACAGCGTGCCACCGCGGCGGATCGCCAGATGCTGGCGACGCACACCAGCCTGGTCATGCACCAACTGCTCGCCCAGCAACTGCCAGGTAGACGCAGCGCTGCGCTCCAGGGCGACTGCCTGGTCCTGCCCGCCACTGACCAGGTGCAGGCTGCTGCGCGCCGGCAGGCCCAGGCGCAGGCCGTTGCGCTCGGCCCACGGCGAACTGCGGTCGTCCTCCCGCTGGTGTGCGGCCTGGCCCTGCAACCAGGCCTCGGCCGCGGCTTCCCAGAAGCCTGCCGGCAGCGCTTGCGGCGCGGGCAGCAAAACCTCCTGGTGACGCGGAATGAAGCCAGTATCCAACTCCGCTGCAGCAAACGCCGGGTGGGCGAGAATGCGCCGCAGGAAGGCGATGTTGGTCTTCAACCCGCCAATGGCAAATTCGTCGAGCATGGCCAGCAAGCGCAGGCGCGCCTGCTCGCGGTCTTCGCCCCAGGCGATCAGCTTGCCCAGCATCGGGTCGTAGAACGGCGACACCACATCACCCTCGCTGACCCCGCTGTCCACCCGTCGCCCTTCGCCGGCTGCCGACTCGCGGTACAGCGCCAGCTTGCCGGTCGCGGGCAGGAATTCGTTGGCCGGGTCCTCGGCATACAGGCGCACTTCGATGGCATGGCCTATCAGCGGCACCTGTTCCTGGGTGATCGGCAGGGCCTCGCCGCAGGCCACGCGAATCTGCCAGGCCACCAGATCAAGCCCGGTAATGGCCTCGGTGACCGGGTGCTCCACCTGCAGGCGGGTGTTCATCTCCATGAAGAAGAACTCGCCACGGGCATCGAGCAGGAACTCCACGGTGCCGGCGCCCACGTAGCCGATGGCCTGGGCCGCGCGTACCGCCGCCTCACCCATGGCCCGGCGCAATTCGGCTGACAGACCTGGCGCAGGGGCTTCTTCCACCACTTTCTGGTGGCGGCGCTGTATCGAGCAGTCACGCTCGTTGAGGTACAGGCAGTTGCCGTGCTGGTCGGCGAATACCTGGATTTCCACATGGCGCGGCTTGAGCACGTACTTTTCCACCAGCATGCGCGCATCGCCGAACGACGACTGCGCCTCACGCTGGGCCGAGGCCAGGGCGTCGGCCAGCTGGCTTTCTTCTTCGACCACTTTCATGCCCTTGCCACCGCCGCCGGCGCTGGCCTTGAGCAGCACCGGGTAGCCGATGCGTTCGGCGGCGGCGCGGAAGGTGTCCAGGTCCTGGGCTTCGCCATGGTAGCCCGGCACCAGTGGCACGCCAGCGGCTTCCATCAGTGCCTTGGCCGCCGACTTGCTGCCCATGGCGTCGATGGCGCTGGCCGGTGGGCCGAGGAAGATCAACCCGGCCTCTTCGATGGCACGGGCGAAGCCTGCGTTCTCGGACAGGAAGCCATAGCCCGGGTGGATGGCCTGGGCGCCGCTGGCCTTGGCTGCGGCCAGCAGCTTGTCGACCAGCAGGTAGCTTTCGGCAGCCTTGGTGCCGCCGAGGTCGACGCGGATATCGGCTTCGCGGCTGTGCCGGGCATCACGGTCGGTGGCACTGTGCACGGCCACGGTGGTCAGGCCCATGGCCTTGGCGGTGCGCATCACCCGGCAGGCGATTTCGCCGCGGTTGGCGACCAGCAGGGTGGTCAAAGCGGGGCGGCTCATGGGCGCGGCTCCTTCTTGTCGTCGGTTTGCCAGGCGGGGCGGCGTTTTTCCAGGAAGGCGCGCAGGCCCTCCTGGCCTTCGGCGCTGACGCGGATGCGGGCGATGGTGTTTTCGCAGTAGCGGCGCAGGGCCGGGCTGAGTTCACCGTCGTCCACTTCACGCAGCAGGTCCTTGGTGGCGCGTAGCGCTTGCGGGCTGTTCTGCAGCAGGTTGCTCACCCAGGCTTCGACCTGGGCGTCCAGTTCGCTGGCCGGGTAGACCTCGGCCAGCAGGCCCAGCTCGCGGGCCCGCACGCCGCTGAAACGCTCGGCGGTGAGGGCATAGCGGCGCGCGGCACGCTCGCCGATGGCCTTGACCACGAACGGGCTGATCACTGCCGGGGCCAGGCCGATGCGCACTTCCGACAGGCACAGCTGGGCGTCTTCGGCACCGATGGCCATGTCACAGCAACTGATCAGGCCCAGCGCGCCGCCAAAGGCCGCGCCTTGCACCACGGCCAGGGTCGGCACCTTGAGGCGGTGCAGGGCATACATCAGCTCGCCCAGCTCGCGGGCATCATCCAGGTTGGTGTTGAAGTCCAGCTGCGCCGACTGCTGCATCCAGGCCAGATCGGCGCCGGCGCTGAAGTGCCGGCCGCGGCCGCGCAGCAGCACGAAGCGTAGGCTGGCGTCCTCGGCCAACTGGTCGAGGGCGACGATCAGCTCGCGGATCATCAAGGCGTTGAAGGCGTTGTTCTTGTCCTCGCGGCTCAGCCACAGGGTGGCGAAGCCGCGCGGGTCGCGGATCACTTCGAGAGTGCTGAAATCGCTCATGGGTCACATCCGGAAAATGCCGAAGCGGCTCTGTTCGATCGGTGCGTTCAGCGCAGCGGACAACGCCAGGCCGAGCACGTCGCGGGTCTGTGCCGGGTCGATGACACCGTCGTCCCACAGGCGGGCGCTGGAGTAGTAGGGGTGGCCCTGGTGCTCGTACTGGTCAAGGATCGGCTGTTTGAGCCGGGCTTCGTCTTCGGCGCTGAACGGGTGGCCACTGCGCTCGCTCTGTTCGCGCTTGACCTGAGCCAGCACGCCGGCGGCCTGTTCGGCCCCCATCACGCCGATCCGCGCATTGGGCCACATCCACAGGAAGCGCGGGTCGTAGGCACGGCCGCACATGCCGTAGTTGCCGGCGCCAAAGCTGCCGCCAATGATCACCGTGAACTTCGGCACCTGGGCGCAGGCCACGGCAGTGACCAGCTTGGCGCCGTGCTTGGCGATGCCGCCTTCTTCGTACTTCTTGCCGACCATGAAGCCGGTGATGTTCTGCAGGAACAGCAGCGGGATGCCGCGCTGGCAGGCCAGTTCGATGAAGTGCGCGCCTTTTTGCGCCGCTTCGGCGAACAGGATGCCGTTGTTGGCGAGGATCGCCACCGGGTAGCCGTGCAGGTGGGCGAAGCCGCACACCAGGGTGGTACCGAACAGCGCCTTGAACTCGTCGAACACCGAGCCGTCGACCAGACGCGCGATAACCTCGCGCACGTCGAACGGTTGCTTGGCATCGGCCGGCACCACGCCATACAGCTCATCGGCGGCGTACAGCGGTGCCACCGGGGCCAGGCGCTGCAGCTTGCCCAGCTTGTGCCAGTTGAGGTTGGCCACGCTGCGTCGGGCCAGGGCCAGGGCGTGTTCGTCGTTGTCGGCATAGTGGTCGGCCACGCCGCTGGTGCGGCAGTGCACATCGGCACCGCCAAGGTCTTCGGCGCTAACCACCTCGCCGGTGGCCGCCTTCACCAGTGGCGGGCCGGCGAGGAAGATGGTCGCCTGCTGGCGCACCATGATCGCTTCGTCGGCCATCGCGGGCACGTAGGCACCGCCGGCAGTGCACGAGCCCATCACCACGGCAATCTGCGGAATGCCCAGCGCGCTCATGTTGGCCTGGTTGAAGAAGATCCGCCCGAAGTGCTCGCGGTCGGGGAACACTTCGTCCTGGCGTGGCAGGTTGGCGCCGCCGGAGTCCACCAGGTAGATGCACGGCAGGCGGTTCTGCAGGGCGATGGTCTGCGCACGCAGGTGCTTCTTCACCGTCAGCGGGTAGTAAGACCCGCCTTTGACCGTGGCGTCGTTGGCCACGATCATGCATTCCACGCCTTCGACGCGGCCGATGCCGGCGATCACGCCCGCAGCGGGCACGTCTTCGCCATACACCTCATGGGCAGCCAGTTGGCCGATTTCGAGGAACGGCGAGCCCGGGTCCAGCAGGCGGTCGATACGCTCGCGCGGCAGCAGCTTGCCACGCGAAGTGTGCCGCTCCTGAGCCTTGGGCCCACCGCCCTGGGCCACTTGGGCGAGCAGGCCGCGCAGGGCCTGGACCTGTTCGAGCATGGCCGCGCTGTTGCCGGCGAACTCCGCCGAACGCGGGTTGATCTGGGTGTGCAAGGTAGCCATGTGCGCCCGTCCCTTGTGCTCAGCGGGTTTCGTTGAACAGTTCGCGGCCGATCAGCATCCGGCGGATTTCGCTGGTGCCGGCACCGATCTCGTACAGCTTGGCGTCGCGCAGCAGGCGGCCTGCCGGGAATTCGTTGATATAGCCGTTGCCGCCGAGAATCTGGATCGCCTCCAGGGCCATTTGCGTGGCGCGCTCAGCGGTGTACAGGATCACCCCGGCGGCGTCCTTGCGGGTGGTCTCGCCACGGTCGCAGGCCTGGGCCACGGCATACAGGTAGGCACGGCTGGCGTTGAGCTGGGTGTACATGTCGGCGATCTTGCCCTGGATCAGCTGAAACTCGCCGATGCTCTGGCCGAACTGCTTGCGGTCGTGAATGTAGGGCACTACCAGGTCCATGCAGCTCTGCATGATGCCGGTCGGGCCGCCGGACAGCACCACGCGCTCGTAGTCCAGGCCGCTCATCAGCACGCGCACGCCACCGTTGAGCTGGCCGAGGATGTTTTCTTCCGGCACTTCGACGCCGTCGAAGAACAGCTCGCAGGTGTTGGAGCCACGCATGCCCAGCTTGTCGAACTTGTTGCTGCGGCTGAAGCCTTTCCAGTCACGCTCGACGATGAACGCGGTGATGCCGTGCGCGCCCTTTTCCAGGTCGGTCTTGGCATAGATCACGTAGGTGTTGGCGTCCGGGCCGTTGGTGATCCAGGTCTTGCTGCCGTTGAGCACGTAGTGGTCGCCGCGCTTTTCCGCGCGCAGCTTCATCGAAACCACGTCGGAACCGGCGTTGGGCTCGCTCATGGCCAGGGCGCCGATGTGCTCGCCGCTGATCAGCTTGGGCAGGTACTTGAGCTTCTGCTCGTGGCTGCCGTTGCGGTTGATCTGGTTGACGCAGAGGTTGGAGTGGGCACCGTAGGACAGGGCCACCGAGGCCGAGCCACGGCTGATTTCTTCCATCGAAACCACGTGGGCCAGGTAGCCCAGGCCGGCACCGCCGTATTCTTCCGGCACGGTGATGCCCAGCAGGCCCATGTCTCCGAACTTGCGCCACATGTCGGCAGGGAACAGGTTGTCGTGGTCGATTTGCGCGGCGCGCGGAGCCAGTTCGGCGGCGACGAAGGTGCGCACCTGGTCGCGGAGCATGTCGATGGTTTCGCCCAGGGCGAAGTTCAGGGTGGGGTAATGCATGCTGGGGGCACCTTCTTGTTCTTGAAATTGGGTAACACCGTGGCTCAAGGGCTATCCACCGGCCCTGTGGGAGCGGGTTTACCCGCGAATGCGTCAGCAGGGCCACCGTCATTGCCTGGATGATCGCATTCGCGGGCAAACCCGCTCCCACAAGGTCGGTGGTGCGCCGACAAACCCGATGTCGTTTTCACCTTTACGTTAACGTAAACCTGCATGCGCTCACTGTCAATCGACTCATCACCTTTACGTAAACGTAAATCTGCGCCAGAGTATTCCCGCTTGCTTCAGTCGTGCCCAGAACAACCACAAGAAGGGACACCCATGAGTCAACCAAGCTATACCCGCGGTCGCCAGGACCAAGCCTTGCTGACCCAGACCATCGGCCAGGCCTTCGACGCCACCGTGGCCCGTTGTGCCGACGGCGAGGCCCTGGTGTCGCGCCATCAGGGCCTGCGCTACAGCTGGCGGCAGTTGGCCGAGCAGGTCGAGGTGCATGCTCGTGCCCTGATGGCCCTGGGCGTGAACACCGGCGATCGGGTCGGTATCTGGTCGCCCAACTGCGCCCAGTGGTGCATCCTGCAGCTGGCCAGCGCCAAGGTCGGTGCGATTCTGGTCAACATCAACCCGGCCTACCGCGTGGGCGAGCTGGAATACGTGCTGCGTCAGTCCGGTTGCCGCTGGCTGGTGTGTGCCGATGCCTTCAAGACGTCCGACTACCACGCCATGGTCCAGGAACTGGCGCCGGAGCTGGCCAGCGCCGCCCCCGGTGAAATGGCCAGTGAACGCCTGCCCGACCTGCGCGGTGTGGTCAGCCTGGCCGCCAACCCGCCGGCAGGCTTCCTGCCTTGGCAAGCGCTGGCCGAGCGGGCAGGGCAGACCTCGACCGAGGCCTATGCGGCGCGCCAGCAAAGCCTGCAGTTCGACCAGCCGGTGAACATCCAGTACACCTCCGGCACCACAGGCGCTCCCAAGGGCGCCACGCTCAGCCACTACAACATTCTCAACAACGGCTTCATGGTCGGCGAAAGCCTGGGCCTGACCGCATGCGACCGCATGGTGATCCCGGTACCGCTGTACCACTGCTTCGGCATGGTCATGGCCAACCTCGGCTGCATCACCCATGGCAGCACCATGATCTATCCCAACGACGCCTTCGACGCTGAGCTCACCCTGCGCGCCGTGGCCGAAGAGCGCGCCAGCATCCTCTATGGCGTGCCGACCATGTTCATCGCCATGCTCGACCACCCCGCGCGCGGGCAAATGGACCTGTCGACCCTGCGCAGCGGCATCATGGCCGGCGCCACCTGCCCGATCGAGGTGATGCGCCGGGTCATCGACCAGATGCACATGGCCGAAGTGCAGATCGCCTACGGCATGACCGAAACCAGCCCGGTGTCACTACAGACCGGCCCGGACGACGACCTTGAGCTGCGCGTGACCACCGTCGGCCGCACCCAGCCGCAGCTGGAGAACAAGCTGGTGGACGCCGACGGCTGCATCGTCCCGCGCGGCGAGATCGGCGAGCTGTGCACCCGCGGCTACAGCGTGATGCTCGGCTACTGGGACAACCCCCAGGCCACGGCAGATGCCATCGACCCGGCCGGCTGGATGCATTCTGGCGACCTGGCGGTGATGGACGAGCACGGCTACGTGCGCATTGTCGGGCGCAACAAGGACATGATCATTCGCGGCGGCGAGAACATTTATCCGCGTGAGCTGGAAGAGTTTTTCTACACCCACCCGGCGGTGGCCGATGCGCAGGTGATCGGCATCCCGTGCAGCCGGTATGGCGAGGAGATCGTCGCCTGGATCAAGCTGCACCCGGGGCACAGTGCCACGGTCGAGGAACTGCAGGGCTGGTGCAAGGCGCGCATTGCACACTTCAAGGTGCCGCGGCATATCCGCTTTGTCGACGAGTACCCGATGACGGTGACCGGCAAGGTGCAGAAGTTCCGCATGCGGGAGATCAGTGTGGCGGAGATCTCGGCTTTAACTGCTGGTTGATGTATTGATGCTGCCGGCCCTTTCGCGGGTAAACCCGCTCCTACAGGTACAGCGCCGCGTTCGAAATCGGCGCGGTCCCTGTGGGAGCGGGTTCACCCGCGAAAGGGCCGGTCCTGCCTGCGTCGATCCTGGTCTACCCTTAAGCCTTCACCGGTGGTTCCTGGCTCGGCGGGTCGCCTACCGTCGGCGGCACGGTCGGCTTGATCGGCAGCTCGTCCGGGTCTTCCTCCGGCACGGGCGGCGGCAGGCTCGGGTCGTCGATGTTGGGATCGGGAGTCTCCGGTGGAATGGGAATGTTCATGGCCTGACCTCGCTTGGGTAATTGAAGAGGTGCTGCAGGCTTCGACCCCTCGCAGCTGCCGTTCGCTCAATTTTTTTGAACCCCACGCCTGTGCCCGGCTCTGAACCCTTACCGCCACCAGCCTGAGGGAGCAAGGTCCGATGTCACGAAACGAGCCCTTCGAAAGCGTGCCCATGGCCAACGATCACCCGGACCAGGCCATCAGCCTGTCCCAGGCGCTGCTGGCGCCGCGCATCGTGATCGAAGACACCCAACCCGTGCTCGAGGCCGGCACCTTCGCCGCCAAGGCCATCAGTGGCCAGCCGGTGGCGGTCAGCAGCAAGGTCTACAGCGACGGCCACGACCGCCTGGCCGTGATGCTCAACTGGCGCCAGGCCCACAGCCGGCGCTGGCATTGCGTGCCCATGCACTCGCCGGGCAACGACCTGTGGCTGGCCGAATTCACCCCCACTGAACTGGGCCCGCACCTGTTCAGCATCGAGGCCTGGATCGACCCGTTCGCTACCTACTGCCACGACCTGGAGAAGAAGTACCACGCCGGTGTCGAGGTCCGCTTGGAGCTGGAGGAAGGCCGATTGATGCTGGGCAAGGGCATCGAGCTGTGCAACGGTGCCCTGCGCGAGGAGCTCCAGGCGTTGCAGCAGCGCCTGCCCACGCTTAATGCCGACGACCAGGTGGCACTGTTTCTCGACCCCGCTACCGCCCGCCTGATGAGCGACGCCGAGCACCGCAGCTACCTGGCCCGCAGCCGCGAATTCCCCGTCGATGTCGACCGCCCGGCCGCGCAGTTCGCCAGCTGGTACGAGCTGTTCCCGCGTTCCGTCACCGACAGCCCCGAGCGCCACGGCACGTTCAACGATGTGCACGAGCGCCTGCCGATGATCCGCGACATGGGCTTCGACGTACTGTATTTTCCGCCGATCCATCCCATCGGCATGCAGCACCGCAAGGGCCGCAACAACGCCCTCACGGCGGAGCCCGGCGACCCGGGCAGCCCGTATGCCATCGGCAGCGCGGAAGGTGGTCACGAGGCGATTCACCCACAACTGGGCAGCCGCGACGACTTCCGTCGCCTGGTAGCCGCAGCGGCCGAGCATGGCCTGGAAATCGCCCTCGACTTCGCGATCCAGTGCTCCCAGGATCACCCCTGGCTCAAGGAGCACCCCGGCTGGTTCAGCTGGCGACCGGACGGCACCATCCGCTATGCCGAGAACCCGCCGAAGAAATACCAGGACATCGTCAACGTCGATTTCTACGCGCCCGAGGCCGTGCCCTCGCTGTGGCTGGCTTTGCGTGACGTAGTGGTCGGCTGGGTCGAGGAGGGTGTGAAGACCTTCCGCGTCGACAACCCGCACACTAAACCACTGCCATTCTGGCAATGGCTGATCGCCAATGTGCGCAGCCGGCACCCGGAGGTCATCTTCCTCGCCGAAGCCTTCACCAAACCGGCGATGATGGCCCGCCTTGGCAAGGTCGGGTACGCGCAGAGCTATACCTACTTCACCTGGCGCAATCACAAACAGGAACTGCGCGAATACTTCGAGCAGCTCAACCAGCCGCCATGGAGCCAGTGCTACCGGCCCAACTTCTTCGTCAACACGCCCGACATCAACCCGTACTTCCTGCATACCTCCGGCCGTGCCGGCTTCCTCATACGCGCTGCACTGGCCACCATGGGGTCGGGGCTGTGGGGCATGTATTCGGGCTTCGAACTGTGCGAAGGCAAACCGCTGCCTGGCAAGGAGGAGTACCTGGATTCGGAGAAGTACGAAATCCGCCCACGCGATTTCAGCCAACCCGGCAACATCATTGCCGAGATCGCCCAGCTCAACCGCATCCGCCGGCAGAACCGCGCCTTGCAGACCCACCTGGGCGTGGCGTTCTTCAACTGCTGGAACGACAACATCCTGTACTTCGCCAAGCGCACGCCCGAGCGCGACAACTACATTCTGGTAGCAATCAGCCTCGACCCGCACAACGCCCAGGAGGCGCATTTCGAGCTGCCGCTGTGGGAGCTGGGGCTGGATGACAACGCCGAAACCCATGGTGAGGACTTGATGAACGGACATCGCTGGTCGTGGTACGGCAAGACCCAATGGATGCGCATCGAACCCTGGCATCTGCCGTTCGGTATCTGGCGCATCGAAAAGGCCCGCTAACGGTGGTTCGCGATCCACTGTAGGAGCGGGCTTGCCCGCGAACACCGGCACAGCAGGTGCCATACACCGCGGTGTCTGTTTCGCGGGCAAGCCCGCTCCTACAGGGGCCAGAGCAACCAGAAATTGAAAGGAGTCGCACATGGCCAAGCGTTCCCGCCCTGCAGCCTTCATCGACGACCCGCTGTGGTACAAGGACGCCGTCATCTACCAGCTGCACATCAAGTCGTTCTTCGATTCGAACAACGACGGCATCGGCGACTTCGCCGGCCTGATCAGCAAGCTCGACTACATCGCCGAGCTGGGCGTCAACACCCTGTGGCTGCTACCGTTCTATCCCTCGCCACGCCGCGACGATGGCTACGACATCGCCGAATACAAGGCCGTGCACCCCGACTACGGCAACCTGGCCGATGCCCGCCGCTTTATCGCCGAGGCGCACAAACGCGGCCTGCGGGTAATCACCGAGCTAGTCATCAACCACACCAGCGACCAGCACCCCTGGTTCCAGCGCGCCCGCCATGCCAAGCGCGGCAGCAAGGCACGGGACTTCTATGTGTGGTCGGATGATGACCAGAAGTACGACGGCACGCGCATCATCTTCCTCGACACCGAGAAGTCCAACTGGACCTGGGACCCGGTCGCCGGCCAGTACTTCTGGCACCGCTTCTACTCGCACCAGCCCGACCTCAACTTCGACAACCCGCAAGTGCTCAAGGCCGTGATCGGGGTAATGCGCTTCTGGCTGGACCTGGGTGTCGATGGCCTGCGCCTGGACGCCATCCCTTACCTGATCGAGCGCGACGGCACCAACAACGAGAACCTTGCCGAAACCCACGATGTGCTCAAGGCGATCCGCGCCGAAATCGACGCCAACTACCCCGACCGCATGCTGCTGGCCGAGGCCAACCAATGGCCCGAGGACACACGCCCGTACTTCGGCGAGGGCGAGGGCGACGAATGCCACATGGCCTTCCACTTCCCGTTGATGCCGCGCATGTACATGGCCCTGGCCATGGAAGACCGCTTCCCGATCACCGACATCCTGCGCCAGACCCCGGAAATCCCCGCCAACTGCCAATGGGCGATCTTCCTGCGCAACCACGATGAGCTGACCCTGGAAATGGTCACCGACCGCGAGCGCGACTACTTGTGGAACTACTACGCCGAAGACCGCCGCGCCCGCATCAACCTGGGCATCCGCCGCCGCCTCGCGCCGCTGCTGCAGCGCGACCGCCGGCGCATCGAACTGCTCACCAGCCTGCTGCTGTCGATGCCCGGCACGCCCACCCTGTATTACGGCGACGAACTGGGCATGGGCGACAACATCTACCTGGGCGACCGCGACGGCGTGCGCACGCCCATGCAGTGGTCGCCGGACCGCAACGGCGGTTTCTCCCGCGCCGACCCGCAGCGCCTGGTGCTGCCGCCGATCATGGACCCGCTGTACGGTTACCAGACCGTCAACGTCGAAGCCCAGGCCAACGACCCGCATTCGCTGCTGAACTGGACCCGGCGCATGCTGGCGGTGCGCAAGCAGCAGAAGGCCTTCGGCCGCGGCAGCCTGCGCACCCTCACGCCGAACAACCGGCGCATCCTCGCCTACTTGCGCGAGTACACCGACGCCGATGGCAACACTGAAGTCATCCTGTGCGTGGCCAACGTTTCCCGCGCCGCCCAGGCAGCTGAACTGGAATTGTCACAATACGCCGACAAAGTACCGGTGGAGATGCTCGGCGGCAGCGCCTTCCCGCCAATCGGGCAACTGCCGTTCCTGCTGACATTGCCACCCTACGCCTTCTACTGGTTCCTGCTGGCCAGCCACGACCGCATGCCCAGCTGGCACATCCAGGCCACCGAGGGGTTACCCGAATTGACCACACTGGTATTGCGCAAGCGCATGGAAGAACTGCTGGAGGCCCCCTCCAGCGATACCCTGCAAAGCGCCATCCTGCCGCAGTACCTGCCCAAGCGGCGCTGGTTCGCCGGCAAGGAAGGGCCGATCGACCAGGTGCGCCTTTGCTACGGCGTGCGTTTCGGCACCACCACCACGCCGGTGCTGCTCGGTGAAATCGAAGTGCTCAGCGAGGGTGTGGCTACCCGCTATCAGCTGCCGTTCGGCCTGCTGCCCGAAGAGCAGATCAGTACCGCGTTGCCGCAGCAGCTGGCCCTGGCGCGGGTGCGCCGTGCCCATCAGGTTGGCCTGATCACCGATGCCTTCGTCCTCGAGCCATTCATCCGCGCGGTGCTGCGTGCCTGTGAGGGCGGCATGCATCTGCCTTGTGGCAACGGCGAGGGCGAGCTGCGCTTCGAAAGCACGCAGCAGTTGGCGAGCCTGGCGTTGAACGACGAAAGCAGCGTGCGCTACCTCAGTGCCGAGCAGTCCAACAGCTCGGTGGTGATTGGCGACCAAGTGGTGCTCAAGCTGATTCGCCGGGTCAACCCGGGCGTGCACCCCGAGCTGGAAATGAGTGCCTACCTGACCGCCGCAGGCTTTGCCAACATTTCGCCGCTGCTGGCCTGGGTCAGCCGGGTGGACGAGCAGGGCGCGCCACACCTGCTGATGATCGCCCAGGGCTACCTGAGCAACCAGGGTGACGCCTGGGCCTGGACCCAGAACACCCTGGAACGGGCCATCCGCGACCAGATGGAGCCCTCCAGCCTCGACGCCGATGCGCACACCGATGCACTGGCCGAACTCACCGGCTTTGCCGCCTTGCTCGGCCAGCGCCTGGGCGAGATGCACCTGCTGCTGGCCGCACCGACCAACGACGAGGCCTTCCAGCCGCGCCCGAGCGATGCCGACGACAGCGAACGCTGGAGTGCGCAGATCAGTGCCGAACTCACCCATGCCCTCGACCTGCTGGCCCAGCACCGCGACAGCCTCGACAGCGAAAGCCAGGCGCTGGTCGACGACTTGCAGCAACAGCGCGACGGCCTGGCCCAGCACATCGCCAACCTGACCCGCCAGGCCCAGGGCGGCTTGCTGATGCGCGTGCACGGCGACCTGCACCTGGGCCAGGTGCTGGTGGTGCAGGGCGACGCCTACCTCATCGATTTCGAAGGTGAACCGGCCCGGCCGCTGCAAGAGCGTCGGGCAAAACACAGCCCGTACAAGGATGTCAGCGGCGTGCTGCGATCCTTCGACTATGCTGCTGCCATGATCTTGCGCAGCGCGTCTGCGGTCGACCTTTCCGACCCGGCGCGCCAAGCCCGGCAACGGGTTGCCAGGCAGTACCTGCACCAGTCGCGGCATGCCTTTGTCGAAGCCTATGGCCTGGCCACCGCGGCCATGCCGCACGCCTGGCAACAGGCCGAGGGCGAGCGTGCTGCACTGGAGCTGTTCTGCCTGGAAAAAGCTGCCTACGAAATCACATACGAAGCCGAGAACCGTCCGAGCTGGCTGGCCGTGCCTTTGCATGGCCTGCATGGACTGATCAGTACCTGGGGAGAGTCATAGATGAATGCAACCACGCGTGAAAACGGCGGCCTTCGGCAACGGGACCTCGACGCCCTGGCCCGCGCCGAGCACGCCGATCCATTTGCGGTACTCGGCCCCCATGGCGACGGCGCCGGCGGGCAGGTGGTCCGCGCCTTCCTGCCCAACGCCCTGAATGTGCGCATCCTGGCCCGGCATGACGGGCGCATCCTCGCCGAAATGGAGCAGGGCAGCCTGCCAGGGTTGTTCACCGCGCACCTCGATGAGGCACACCCGTACCTGCTGCAGATCGGTTGGGCCGGTGGCGAGCAGATTACCGAAGACCCCTACAGCTTCGGCCCGCAACTGGGCGACATGGACCTGTACCTGTTCGCCGAAGGCAACCACCGCGACCTGTCCGGGCGCTTCGGCGCCCAACCCATCCAGGTCGATGGCGTCGATGGCGTGTGTTTCTCGGTGTGGGCACCGAACGCCCGGCGGGTGTCGGTGGTGGGTGACTTCAACAACTGGGATGGCCGCCGCCACCCCATGCGCCTGCGCCACAGCGCCGGGGTGTGGGAGCTGTTCGTGCCGCGCCTGGGCGTGGGCGAAACCTACAAGTTCGAGGTGCTGGGCAAGGACGGCATACTGCCCCTGAAGGCCGACCCGCTGGCGCGCGCCACCGAACTGCCGCCGAGCACCGCATCCAAGGTGGCAGGGGCGCTCAGCCACGACTGGCAAGACCACGACTGGATGGCGCAACGCGCGCAACGCCATGCCTACAGTGCGCCGCTGTCGATCTACGAACTGCATCCGGGGTCGTGGCGCTGCGAGCTGGATGAGGCGGGCGAGGTCGGGCGCTATTACAACTGGCGCGAGCTGGCCGAGCGCCTGGTGCCGTACGTTCAGGAACTGGGCTTTACCCACATCGAACTGCTGCCGATCATGGAGCACCCGTTCGGCGGCTCCTGGGGCTACCAGCCGCTGTCGCTGTTCGCGCCCACCTCGCGCTACGGCAGCGCCGAGGACTTCGCCGCGTTCATCGACGCCTGCCACCAAGGGGGCATTGGTGTACTGCTGGACTGGGTACCGGCGCATTTCCCCACCGACGAACACGGCCTGGCGCGTTTCGACGGCACCGCCCTGTACGAATACGACAACCCGCTGGAGGGCTACCACCAGGACTGGAACACGCTGATCTACAACCTTGGCCGCAACGAAGTGCGCGGCTTCATGATGGCCTCGGCGCTGCACTGGCTGAAGCACTTCCACATCGATGGCCTGCGTGTCGATGCAGTGGCCTCGATGCTGTACCGCGACTATTCGCGCAAGGCCGGCGAATGGGTGCCCAACCGCCACGGCGGGCGCGAGAACCTGGAAGCCATCGACTTCATCCGCCACCTAAACGGCGTGGCGGCCCATGAGGCCCCGGGCGCGCTGATCATCGCCGAGGAGTCCACCGCCTGGCCCGGCGTCAGCCAGCCGACCCAGCAGGGTGGCCTGGGCTTTGCCTACAAGTGGAACATGGGCTGGATGCACGACACCTTGCATTACATCCAGAACGACCCGGTGCACCGCACTTATCATCACAACGAGATGAGCTTCGGGCTGATCTATGCCTATTCCGAGCACTTCATCCTGCCCATCTCCCACGACGAAGTGGTGCACGGCAAGCATTCGCTGATCGACAAGATGCCCGGCGACCGCTGGCAGAAGTTCGCCAACCTGCGTGCCTACCTCACCTTCATGTGGGCGCATCCGGGCAAGAAGCTGCTATTCATGGGTTGCGAGTTCGGGCAGTGGCGTGAGTGGGACCACGATGGCGAGCTGGACTGGTACCTGCTGCAGTACCCTGAGCACCAGGGGGTACAGCGCCTGGTAGGCGACCTCAACCGCCTGTACCGCGAGGTGCCGGCGTTGCATGAGCAGGATTGCCAGCCGCAGGGGTTCCAGTGGCTGATTGGTGACGATGCCCAGAACAGCGTGTATGCCTGGCTGCGCTGGAGCAGCAGTGGCGAGCCGGTGCTGGTGGTGGCCAACTTCACCCCGGTGCCGCGCGAGGGGTATCGCATTGGCGTGCCGTTTGGCGAGCGCTGGCAGGAGCTGTTGAACAGTGATGCAGAGCTGTATGCCGGGTCCAATGTCGGCAACCTGGGGGTCGTGCAAAGTGACGAGATAGCCAGCCATGGGCAGCCGCAGTCGCTGGCCCTGAACCTGCCGCCGCTGGGTGTTCTGATAATGAAACCAGCCTGATGTGTTCCCAGTACTGGCCTATTCGCGGGTAAACCCGCTCCCACAGGTATTGCACAAGCTTCAGACCCTGTGCGGTCCTTGTGGGAGCGGGTTCACCCGCGAAAGGGCCGACCCTGCCTACCACCGCATCCGCACCCCAAGGCTGCCAATCAACCCGTTCAGATCATTGTCGTCGACGTCACTGCTGTAATCGGCACTGACAAACAGCGCCACCGTGGGTGTCACCCGCGCCACCAGCCCCAACCCCAGTTCCACCGTGGTCGAGTAGCGCGAGCTGGAGATCTTGTCGACCTGGTCCAGCTTCACCTCATCGGCATTGCTGAAGTCATACCACACGTTGGTCCGCACATAGGGTTCGATCGGCATGCCGCGTACTTCATAACGCCCGGACAGCCTGGCACCGACCCGGCCGCTCCAGCTCGGCTGGCTGTCGAAGGCCTGCAAGGTCTCCTCCTGTGCCCGGCTGCCGGGGAAGAACTGCTGGTTGATCAACTGCGCCTGCGGCTCGATCACCCAGCCGCCACCCAGGCCGATGGGGATGCCGCCTTCCAGCGAGAAGGTCATCGCGTGGCCGCTGTCGTCCAGTCGCTGGCCGTTTTCGCCTCGACCGTTGACGTCGATGCGTGAACCCATGGCCACGGCATCCAGGTGCCAGCCCTGTTCATGGGTCATGCTCCAGTACACCCCCAGGCTTTCGCCGCTGAGGTTCACGGCGTTGCGTTGCTTGTCGCCCAACAGCTGGCGCATGCCGTTGAAGTTGGTCTGCAGGTTGTTTTGCCCCACGAAGATCCCCGCGCGGTGCACATTGCCCGCTGCAGTTTCACGCACGAACAGGTCCGGGCCGATCATCAGTTGCTGGCTGGG
This sequence comes from Pseudomonas sp. M2(2023), assembly GCF_030263955.1. Lineage (NCBI taxonomy): Bacteria > Pseudomonadati > Pseudomonadota > Gammaproteobacteria > Pseudomonadales > Pseudomonadaceae > Pseudomonas > Pseudomonas sp. M2(2023). The sequence goes on along the minus strand of NZ_CP127114.1, from coordinate 3,644,937 downwards.
GGCCTCCAGCTGGTCCGGAGGCTGCGCGCCACTGCGCGCGGTGGTGGGGAAGAACTGCGCCCACTGGCTGGCGACCAGGTCCGGTGCAGGCTGCCCATGGCGTTCGCTCATCTTTTGCGAGAACGCGTTCAAGGTACCGATACTCAAGCCACTGGCGCTGACCGGGTCGAGCGTAAGCTGTGGTACTGCCGGTTGGTGCAGGAAGCCGGGCGAGGTCGGGTCGTCCTGCAGTTCATACGCGATAGTTTCCACCGGGGTTGCCAGAAGCAGCGACGTGGAAACCGCGTAGAAAATGCTTTCGAAGCGCAAGGGGTTCGAGGTGCTTTTCATGGCGGATCTCCTTTGTTTTGGTGTTACAGCCCTAGGACCTGGCCTGTTGTCACGAGCTGTACGGCAAAAACAGTGGGCGACCCAAACCAGCACGCCTGGCTTTCTGCAGCGCGCACGAAGGCGCGAGCTAGAGGCCCTGCGCGAGATCATTACTGCTAGATATGTTCAGCTAAGGAGAGGGCGCCGCTTGCGTCAAGAAAGCGTGAAGGATGTGTTCAGGTTCCGTGGCTTTGTTCAACTTGTTGAATCACAAGATAATTCGGCTAGGTATAGCCAGGTTCGCTATTTGCCGTGCTGCGGCTATGAAGAATGATTGCTAAGCCTGACTTCGACCGACAACGGCAGGTGGTCCGACAGGTGCGACCAAGGTTTGTGCCCCAGAATCCGCGGCCCATGGCTTTCGGCGTTGCGCAGGTAGACACGGTCCAGGCGCAACAGCGGCAGCCGCGCAGGATAGGTGCGGGCCAGGTGGCCATGGTGGCGTTCGAAGGCCTCGTGCAGGTCACGCTGCAGGCCCAAGGTGCGGTTGCCGTGGGATTTCCAGTCGTTGAAGTCGCCAGCGATGATCACCGGGGCGTCGGCGGGCAAGGATTCGAGCAGCTTGCGCAGCAGTTGCAGCTGCTTCTGGCGGTGGCTTTCCAGTAACGACAGATGTACGCAGATGGCATGTACCTGATGCTGGCCAGGCACGTCGAGGACGCAGTGCAGCAGGCCACGTCGTTCGGGGCCGGTGATCGACACGTCGAGGTTGCGATGTTCGATGATCGGGTATTTGGACAGCAGCGCGTTGCCGTGGTGGCCGTCAGGATAGACCGCGTTGCGCCCGTAGGCGAAGTCGCTCCACATGCTGTCGGCGAGGAACTCGTACTGCGAGGTCTGCGGCCAGCCGGGGTAGCGCGCGGCGTGGCGGTCGTGGCTGCCGAGCACCTCCTGGAGAAAGACGATGTCGGCCTGGGTGCTGCGCACCGCCTCGCGCAGTTCCGGCAGGATGAAGCGCCGGTTGAAGGCGGTGAAGCCCTTGTGGGTATTCACCGTCAGCACCCGCAGCCGCTTCACGGCCGGGGCCTGGTTGACACTGGCGAAACCTTTACTGCCGGCTTCGGGGTTCACGGTTACTCCTCGGTCAACGGGTTTGCGCGGATCCTTGTAGGAGCAGCCTTGTGCTGCGAAAGGGCCGATAAGGCAAACCACTTGCTGTGCCGGTAAAGGCCTCTTCGCAGCACAAGGCTGCTCCTACAAGGGACAGGTACCAAACTGTCAGGTTCACTCCTCATCACGCTGCAACACCATCAGCAGCAACGACCGCCCCTTCACCTCGAAGGTGCTGTCGAACTGCAGATGCTGCCCCTTGCGCAGCTCTGGCCGGTCGGTATCGACCAGGCAACTCCAGTAATCCCCCTCGGGCACGGTTGGCAGCTGGAACGGCACGATGTCATGGTGGGCATTGACGATCAGCAGCACTGTGGCCTCGGCGCCTGGCCTGGCAATGCCGCTGACCTGGGCACGGCCATCGATCAACATGCCCAGGCAACGCCCGTGCGGGTCTTCCCATTGTTCCACGCTCATCTCGTTGCCATCCGGTGCCAGCCAGGTCACATCCTTGACACCGATCGCCTCATTGTAGTCGCCAACCAGGAAGCGCGAGCGGCGCAGTACCGGGTAGGCCAGGCGCAGGCGGGTGAGGCGCTTGACGAAAGCCAGCAGCTCTTTGCCCTCCTGGTCCAGGTCCCAGTTCACCCAGCCGATCTCGCTGTCCTGGCAATAGGCATTGTTGTTGCCGTGCTGGGTACGGCTGAACTCATCGCCGGCGACGATCATCGGCGTGCCCTGGGCCAGCAGCAGGGTAGCGAAGTAGTTGCGCATCTGGCGCATGCGCAGGGCATTCACGGCCGGGTCGTCGGTTGGCCCCTCGACACCGCAGTTCCATGACAGGTTGTTATCGGTGCCGTCCTGGTTGTTCTCGTCGTTGTCCTCATTGTGCTTGTGGTTGTACGACACCAGGTCGCGCAAGGTGAAACCATCGTGGGCGGTGACGAAGTTGACCGAGGCATAGGGACGCCGGCCACGGTTGTTGAACATGTCCCCCGAGGCGGTCATGCGCGAGGCAAAGTCGGCCAGTTGGCCTTCGTCGCCTTTCCAGAAGGCGCGCACGGTGTCGCGGAAGCGGTCGTTCCACTCTGCCCAGCCCGGGGCAAAGTTGCCCACCTGGTAGCCGCCCGGGCCGCAGTCCCATGGTTCGGCAATCAGCTTCACCTGGCTCAGCATCGGGTCCTGGCGGCAGGCGACGAGGAAGCCGTGGCGTTCGCTGTAGCCGTCGTGGTAGCGGCCAAGGATGGTCGCCAGGTCGAAGCGGAAGCCGTCCACGTGCATTTCGCCGGCCCAGTAGCGCAGCGAGTCGGTGACCAGCTGCAGCACGCAGGGGTGGCTCAGGTCCAGGGTGTTGCCGGTGCCGGAATCGTTGATGTAATAGCGCTTGTCGTCCGGCATCAGGCGGTAGTACGAGGCGTTGTCGATACCGCGCATCGACAGCGTGGGGCCGCGCTCGTTGCCTTCGGCGGTGTGGTTGTAGACCACATCCAGGATCACCTCCAGCCCGGCGTCGTGCAGGTGTGCGACCATTTCCTTGAACTCGGCGATCTTGCCGCTGGCCAGGTAACGCGGGTGGGGCGCAAAGAAGGCGATGCTGTTGTAGCCCCAGTAGTTGTTCAGGCCCTTGTCCAGCAGGTGCTGGTCGTTGACGAAGGCGTGAATCGGCAGCAGCTCGATGCTGGAAACGCCCAGCTCCTTGATGTGCTTGAGCAACTCGTCATTGGCCAGGCCGGCGAAGGTGCCGCGCAGTTCTTCCGGCACCGCTGGGTGGCGCATGCTGATGCCACGGGTGTGGGCCTCATAAATGATCGTACGCTCCCAGGGGATCTGCACGCGCTGGTCGCGGCCCCAGGTGAATGCAGGGTCGATCACCTTGCACTTGGGCACGAAGGGCGCGCTGTCGCGCTCGTCGAACGACAGATCGCCGTCGGGGTGGCCGATGGTGTAGCCGAACAGTGCTTCGGACCATTGCAGGCTGCCGACCAGTTGCTTGGCATACGGGTCGATCAGCAGTTTGTTGGGGTTGAAGCGGTGGCCGTTCTCCGGCTCGTACGGGCCGTGCACGCGGTAGCCGTAGACCAGCCCTGGGTGAGCGTCAGGCAGGTAGCCGTGGTAGATCTCGTCGGTGTATTCGGGGAGCTCGATGCGTTCGATTTCGTGCTCGCCGGTGGAGTCGAACAGGCACAGCTCGACCTTGGTGGCATTGGCCGAGAACAGGGCAAAGTTGACCCCAAGGCCATCCCAGGTGGCGCCGAGGGGGAAGGGCAGGCCTTCGCGGATACGCGACGGGGCGACCGAGCGGGTTTTCTTCGGGGTGCGGGGGCTCATGGCGGTCCTCTGTGGCCGTGGTGGTGGAGGGAGCTGCGTAGGCCTGTACCGGCCTCTTCGCGGGTGAACCCGCCCCTACAGGGATAGCGCCAGGCTTGAGGATGACGGTGTACCTGTGGGAGCGGGTTTACCCGCGAAGAGGCCGGTGCAGGCTCAACCGGCAGCCGGCTTTTTCACCGCCCGGGGTTTCTTCACAGCCACGGCCTTCTCAACCGGTTCAGCCGCTACCTTGGGCTTGGCCGGGGCCCGTTTGCGCGGCGCCGCCTTGGGTGCCAGTGCCTCGGCTTCGGCCAGCTTGCGAGCCATGTCCCAATGGCGGTCTTCCTGGCCGACGGGCTTACCCTCGGACTCCCAGATCTGGTAGGCAAATTCGCGGATACGTTTTTCATCAACACTCATCATGACGCTCCTGATGTTCAAGATTGTTGTATCAGCAGGTTGACCGGAAACTCCGCCAGCACGGCGCTCAACATCAGCTCCTTGGAAGAGCTGACCGCAGCACTGGGGAAAAGTCCCGTCGAGTTGGCAGGCGACAAGGCAAACGGCAGGTTTACCCGGGTGTCGTCCCAGTTCTGTGCCGGGATCAGGGGTGTCGGTGCACCTGCCAGCAGGGTACTGGCCAGGCGTGGCGCGATGATGACGGCCCGTTCGCCCTCGCCAAGGCGAGCGAACGCGATCACCTTGTCGGCATGCCGACCCTGCACGGTCAGGGGCAGGTAGGCGCCACGACGGAACAGCTCGGCATGGGCCTGGCGGCAGTCCAGCACCCGGGCGATCAGCGCCTGCTTGAGGCGGCCATCGCGCCAGTGCTCCAGCAGCTCGGCAACCGGCGTTGCATCGTCCAGGGTGCGACGCCGGCACGCGTAGTCCACGGCGCGCCGGTTATCCGGGTCGACCAGGCTGAAATCCCAGTATTCGTTGCCCTGGTACAGGTCCGGTACGCCCGGCGTGGTCATGCGCAGCAGGGCCTGGACAAGGCCGTTGAGGGCACCGGGGCAGGCCAGCAGGTGCGCGGCGTCGGCCAGCGACTTGCGCAGCTGCTGGTTCTCGCCGTCCAGCAGCAGGCCATCGATGTAGCGGGCACAGGCGCTTTCGTAGGCTTCGTTCGGCGCGCTCCAGCTGCTGCGCAGCTTGGCCTCGCGCAGGGCTTTCTGCTGCCACTGGCGAATGCGTTCGGCGTACTGGCCAAGGGCGTTGACATCGTGCAGGTCGAGGTCCAGCGGCCAGCTGCCCAGCAAGGTCTGCAACAGCATCAGCTCGTCGCCGGGGCTGGGCGCCAGGCCGTCATCCAGTTGCGTGCGCAACGGCGTGGCCAGTTCGCGCCAGTGTTCCATTCGGCTGGCCAGCCACGGGCCGCGCTCGCTGAGCACGGCCAGGCGCGCACGGGTGTCTTCGCCGCGCTTGTGGTCATGGGTGGCGCTGGCCAGCAGGTTGTCGGGGAAGTCGCGCAGGCGCCGCTGGGCCTCGTTGTGGAAGTGCTCGAGCGGGGCGCTGAAACGCTCGGCGTCGAAGCCCACATCGTTGCGCGACAGCAGCCGCGCGCTGCGGTAGAAGGCGGTGTCTTCCACGGCCTTGGCGGCGCTGGGCGCGGTCAGCTGCTGGAAGCGCACGCAGGCGTGGCGTAGCTGCTTGCGCGCCCGGCCTGCTGGCAGGCGGCGCCAGGCTTGCCCGCCCAGCCATTGTTGCAGGTGCTCGAGCAGTGGCCAGTCGGCTTCGCCGAGGTCGAGGCGGGCATTGGCCAGGGCCTGCTGGAAAAACCCTTCGTCTTCTGCCGGGCGCCCGCAGGCATTGAAGTAGGTGCGATACACCGGGTAATGCGCCACCAGCGCCTGCAAGGCACGGCGAATCGCGCCCAGGGTCAGGTCGCGGGTCATCAGGTCGTTGCGCGCCACCTGCAACAGCGCCTGGGCCACCGACTCGCAGTCGCCGGCCAGGCTGGCATTGAGCACCAGGTGGCGGGCCTGACGTACTTCTTCGGGGAAGTCGGGGCGTTCGCTCACATTGGCCCACAGCTCGGTCAGCGCTGCTTCGCCTGCCGGGTCGTGCTGCAACAGCGAGACCTGGTTCATGAACTCATAGCCGGTAGTGCCATCGGTAAGCCAGTCGCGGTGCAGGTGCTCGTTGGCGCCGAGGATCTTCTCCACGTAGATCGGGAAATGCTCCAGGGCGGCATTCAACGGCCGCCGTGCCAGCAGGCCATCGACCCGTCGGCGCAGCTTGCGGCAGTAACCGCGCGGGTCGGCCAGGCCGTCGATATGGTCGATGCGCAGGCCGTCCACCAGGCCACGCTCGATCAGTTCGAACAGCTTGGCGTGGGTGGCCTCGAACACCACCGCGCGTTCCACCCGCAGGCCGCCCAGCTCGTTGATGTCGAAGAAGCGCCGCCAGTTGATGTCGTCGGCGGCGGTACGCCAGCTGGCCAGGCGATAGGTCTGGCGTTCCAGCAGCAGGTGCAGGCGCTTGAAGCCATTCTCGCTGCGGCTGTCGAACGCCACCAGAGCCGATTCGAGGTCAGCGCCTTCGCCCGCCAGGCGCGCCAGTTCAGCTTGCAGGGGCAGGGCGTCGGCCAGCGGCGTGGCCGATGCGCTCAACGCGGTGAAGCGTTCGGCCAGGGCCTTGAGCGCCGGCTCCGGGCTGAGGGCGAGAATCCAGCCATAATCGACCGGGCAGATCGGGAAGCGGTGTTGGTAATGGGCGACCTGCAGCAGCCCATGGTGCTTGTCGAACTCGAGCGGTATCTCGCCATTTTTCAGCGCCACGCCATAGTCGCTGGCGAGGAACGGCAACAGCAACTGGCCGGCCAGCAGTGGGTCGCTGGAGTGCCACTGGATGTCGAAGAACTCTGCATACGGGCTGCGCCGACCCCAGGCCAGCAGGCTCTGCCACCAGGGGTTGTCGGCACCGCCCACGGCCATGTGGTTGGACACCGTGTCGAGGATCAGCCCCATGCCGTGCTGACGCAGGGCGGCGACCAGCCGTTGCAGCGCCGCTTCGCCGCCCAGCTCGGGGTTGACGCAGGTCGGGTCGACCACGTCGTAGCCATGGCGGGAGCCGGCGCGGGCCTTGAGGATGGGCGAGGCATACAGGTGGCTGATGCCCAACTGGGCGAAGTACGGCACCAGCGGCACGGCGTGATCGAGGGTGAAGTCACTGTGAAACTGCAGGCGCAGGGTCGCGGTCAGCGCTTTCATCGGTCACGCTCCCAAGCCTGTTCGCGGGCCTGGGCCAGCAGTTCCAGGCGCCGCGCAGCGTCTTCGTCGTCGAGCAGTTCACGTACCGGCCGGGCAAAGCGTCGGCGCCAGTTGGGGTGGCCGGAGGTGGTGCCCGGCAGGTTGGGTTGCTCGTCACAACCCAGCAGGTCTTCCAATGGCACCAGCACCAGCGGTGCGCGGGTGTGGCCAACGTAACGGATGGCAGCGTCGATCAGCGCGTCGTTGTTCGGCAGCGTGCCGTAGTTGGCCTCCAGGGTGCGGCGCAAACCATCGTGCTCCTTCTGCCGCTCGTGGCGCCAGTGCAGTTCGGTGGCAGCATCGATCAGTTGCAGGCGGTGGCTCCAGTCGATGTCGCGGTTTTCCAGCCAGCCGGCCAGCGGCGCCAGGTCGTGGGTGCCGGTGGTGGCCAGGGCGTTGTCCGGCCAGTCGAGAATCGGCTTGAAATGGCCGGGCTGGGTCTGCTCGAAGGGCAGCACGCGCATGCCCAGCACGGCCTTGGCTGCCAGTTGCTCGCGCAGGCCGTCCGGCACGGTGCCCAGGTCTTCGCCGAGGATGATTGCCTGGTGGCGCACCGACTCCAGGGCCAGCAGGCGTAACAGATCTTCCAGCGGGTAGTTGAGGTAGGCGCCTTCGCTGGGCTTGGCCCCCTGCGGGATCAGCCACAGCCGGCGCAGGCCCATGACATGGTCGATGCGCAGGCCGCCGGCGTGGGCGAGGTTGGCCCGGAGCATTTCGATGAAGGCGCGGTAGCCGTTGCGCTTGAGGCCTTCGGGCGAGAAGGCGCAGATGCCCCAGTCCTGGCCGGCACGGTTGAGGATGTCGGGCGGTGCGCCTACCTTCAGGCCTGCCAGCAGCTCGTCCTGGCGGCTCCAGGCCTGGCTGCCGGCACCGTCGGCGCCCACCGCCAGGTCAGCGATCAGGCCGACCGCCATGCCGTTGCCGCGCGCTGCTTCCTGGGCGCGTTGCAGGCCCCGTTCGGTCAGCCATTGGCAGAAGGCATGGAACTCGATCTTGGCCGGGTAGGCGTTGGCGAAGGCCTCCACTTCCGGGTGGTATGGGTCGTGCCAGGCCTTGGGCCAGTGGCGCCAGTCGGCGCCCAGGCCATGCTCCACGGCCTGGGCCTGCAGCACCTCGAAGCGGCAATGGTGCTCCAGCGCCTGGCCACCGGCTTTGCGGAAACTGTCGAAGTCCTTGCGTAGCGGGTGGTCGCCCTGGCTGAAGCCCTGGTACAGGGCTTCGAGCAGGCGCTGTCGGGCGCTGGCGGCACGCGGCCAGTCTACCAGCGGGCCTTGCTCAAGGTCTTCGAGCTGTTGCTCCAGGCCGCAGGCTTCGATGGCCACGCGCACCTCCCGCTCGCCGAGCAGCGCGGCTGGGCTGGCGTACAGGGTATTGAGCAGCAGGCGGCTGGAGGGCGAGTAGGGGCTGTAGTGCGTCTGGTCGATGGCCGACAGGGCGTGGATCGGGCTAATGGCCAAGGCATCGGCGCCGCGTTCGGCAGCCGCGCGGGCCAGTTGTTCCAGGGCCAGGCAGTCGCCATAGCCGCCATCGCCGGGGCGGCGCAAGCTGTACAGCTGCACCGCCAGGCCCCAGCAGCGCGGTGGCGGCTGTTGCACCTGGTCTTCAAGGCTGTGGCAGCGCAGCGGGGCCACGGCCACGGTGAAGCGGCGGCTGTCGATTTCCACCTGGTGGTAGCCGATGGGCAGCGCGCCGGGCAGGCGGGCCTGGTCGTCGAGGCTGAGGGTGAGGGCGCTGTGGTCCTCCAGGGTGCAGTGCGCGACGCTGGCGGCGCTGAAGTAGCGCGCCAGTGCCAATGGCTGGCCTAGGTCGGCGGTCAGCAGCGGCGGCAGGTGCTCACTGTCTTCGGCAGCGTCCACGGCGCGCAGGCTGGCGGCGATGGCGGCGTCATCGTTGGCAGGGTGGCCAAGGCCTTCAAGTATGTTGCGCAGTACCTCGTCGCTGACACGCTGGGGCTGGGCATTGGCGTCGATCCAGTCGCGGCTCAGCCCGACGCGGCTCGCCAGACGGTGCAGGGCGGTTTCGCTCATGGGCGCTCCTGGGCAGGGGGAAGCAGGCTGACCACGCAGCTGTATGCGGCCAGATGGGTATCGGGGTGCCGGGTGTCGCTGCTGTCGAACAGGCGGTTGGCCGGCGCGGGCAACTCGACCACCTGCGGGGTGGCGGCCAGGTTCAGGTCGATGCGCAGGGTGGTGCCATTGCCCAGGCACCAGCGTGCGGTCAGGGCCTTGTCGCCGTGTACTTCGGCGCCCAGCGCGCGGCTGCCGGGCAGGTGCGGGATCACATGGCGGCGGCGCAGTTCGAGCAGGTGCTGGTACAGGCCGTGCCAGCCGGCGATCACTTCCTTGCCTTGCGGGCGGGAGGCCTCGAAGGTCTGTTCGGCGTTGGGGTCGGGGATGCGTTGGCGCTGCTCGGGGTCGGCGAAGGCGGCGAAATGGGCGAACTCGCCGCGCCGGCCTTCGCGCACGGCGTCGGCCAGCTGGTCATGGAAGTCGGTGAAGAACAGGAACGGCCGGCAGCTGCCATCGTCGTCGCCCATGAACAGCAGCGGAATCATCGGCGCCAGCAGCAACAGCCCGGTGGCCGCCCGCAGCGCCTGCGGTGGGCACAGGCGGGTCAGGCGCTCGCCCAGGGCGCGGTTGCCGACCTGGTCATGGTTCTGCAGGAACAGCACGAACGCGCTGGGTGGCAGGTGCGCGCTGGGTTCGCCGCGGGGCGTGCCATGGCGGTTGGCCTGGCCCTGGAACACGAAACCTTCGGCAAGGCAGCGGGCCAGCTGGTCGATGGGGCGCTGCTGGTAGTCGGCGTAGTAGCCTTCGGTTTCGCCGGTCAGCAGCACATGCAGGGCATTGTGGCCGTCGTCGTTCCACTGGGCATCGAAGCCTTGCTCCAGCAGGAAGGCCTGGTTGTGTTCGTTCTCCAGTACCAGCCATACGTGGCGGCCCGGTTCCACCGCAGCGCGTACCCTTTGCGCCAGCTCGACCAGAAAGTCGGGCTGGTCGATGGCGTGCACGGCATCCAGGCGCAGGCCGTCAAAGCGGTAGTCGCACAGCCACATCAGGGCGTTCTGGATGAAGAACTCGCGCACCTGCGGGCGACGGAAGTCGATGGCTGCGCCCCAGGGGGTCTGCCGGTCTTCGCGGAAGAACGGGCTGGCGTACTGGTGCAGGTAATTGCCGTCAGGGCCGAAGTGGTTGTACACCACATCGACCAACACCATCAGCCCCTGGCCATGTGCCTGGTCGACCAGCGCACACAGCTGTTCGGGGCTGCCATAGGTGTTTTGCGGCGCATAGGGCAACACGCCGTCGTAACCCCAGTTGCGCTCGCCGGGGAACTGCCCCAGCGGCATCAGTTCGACGGCACTGATGCCCAGTTCGGCCAGCCGCGGCAGTTGCCGGGCGACCCCGGCGTAGCCATCGAGCAGGCCGACATGCAGCTCCTGTATGACCGCCTCGTGCCAGGGCCGGCCTTGCCAGGGGTGTCGCCAGGCATAGCTGGCCACATTCACCACCTGGCTCGGCCCCTGCACGCCATCGGGCTGATAGCGCGAGGCCGGGTCGGCCACCTTCAGTGCACCGTCGATACGGTAGTGGTAACGGTCACCGGCCTGGCACGGGGCCACGCCGGTGAACCAGCCATCATCGTCGGGCAACAGCTCGATGGCCGGCTGCTGCTCCAGTTCCACGCTCACGCTGCGCGCATCCGGGGCCCAGAGGGCGAAGCGCGCCGACGTGGCGTCCAGCAGGTGTGCGCCATGCCTGTGCATCTTCAACTCCCCGCTCAGTAGTGGCTGTGCTGCGCCTGCTTGACCAGGTCCTCGTACAGACGTGCATAGGGCTCCACGGCCTGGCACCAGTTGAACGGTTGGGTCATCGACAGGCAGCGCATGGCATTCAGGAGGTCCTTCTTGCCATATACATAGAAGGCGCGGCTGAGTGCCTCGCGATAGCTCTCGACAGTGGACTCGTTGAACAGGAAGCCGGTAACGCCGCACTCGATGGTGTCGGCCAGGCCGCCGGTCTTGCGCGCTACCGGCAGCGAGCCGAAGCGCTGTGCGTACATCTGGCTGAGGCCGCATGGCTCGTAGCGAGACGGCATCAGCAGGAAGTCGCTGCCGGCGAACATGCGCCGGGCATCGGTTTCGTTGAAGCCGATGCGCACGCCGATACGGCCCGGGTGGCGTAGCGCCAGTTCGCGCATGGCCTGCTCTTCTTCCGGCTCGCCGCGGCCGATGATCGCGATCTGCCCGCCTTGCTCGACGATGTAGTCGGCCACACCCAGGGTCAGGTCCAGGCCTTTCTGGTAGACCAGGCGCGAAACCACTGCGAACAAGGGCCCTTCGGAGGGCTGCAGTTCGAACAGCGCGCGTACTTCCTGGGCATTGCGCGCCTTGCCTTCCCAGTCGTTGATGCTGAAGTTGTGCTGCAGGTGCTTGTCGGTGGCCGAGTCCCAGCTTTCGTCGATGCCGTTGGGAATGCCGCCGAGCAGGCCTTGCTGGGCCTTGCTGGCGAGGAAACCGTCCAGGCCGCAGCCAAATTCCGGGGTAGTGATTTCCCGGGCATAGGTGGCGCTGACCGTGGTGATGTGGCTGGCGTAGGCCAGGCCGGCCTTGAGGAACGACAGCTTGCCGTAGAACTCCATGCCTTCCTGCTGCATGGCGTGTTCGGGGATTGCCAGTTCCGGGCTGCAGCCGCGGCTGTACACGCCCTGGTAGGCCAGGTTGTGGATGGTGAACAGGGTTGGCGTGCTCAGCCCGCGCCAGTGCATGTAGGCCGGTGCCAGGCCGGCGGGCCAGTCGTGGGCGTGCACCACTTCGGGCTTCCAGTGGATCCTGCCTTCGCCGGCAGCGATTTCGGCGGCGGCCAGGCCCAGGCGGGCGAAGCGGATGTGGTTGTCGGGCCAGTCGCGGCCGTTGTTGGCACCATAGGGAGTGCCGTCACGCTGGTACAGCTCGGGGCAGATCAGCACATAGATGACCAGGCCGTCGGCCATGTCCATGCGCCCGATCTTGCACGGCGGCAGTGCGGCGTGGCCACCCAGTTCACCGACGATGTGGATGGGGTTGTCGCTTTCCATCACCTGCCGGTAGCCGGGGATCAGCACCCGCACATCGTGCAGGTGCGCCAGGGCGCGGGGCAGGGCGGCGGACACGTCTCCCAGGCCACCGGTTTTCACCAGGTCGGCGATTTCCGAGGTCACGAACAAAATCTTGCGCTTGTTGCGGTTGTGCTGGCGCTGGGCGCCGGGTGCCTTGCCTGTCGTGGCGAAGTCCGGGGTGAGCGGTTCGCGGTTGTCCGGGTTGAATGAATCTACGTGAGGCTCGACAGCGGCACTGATCATACTTCTCTCCGTCCCTATGCTTGGCCGGGTGCTGGCACCCGTGGCGATGTTTCGTGTTGGTTCTCTCTGATTCTGGATTCTGCGTAGTGCGTTCCATGCCCCAGGGTCGTGCGCGCAGGCACGGCGCGATCGGCATTCCGGCCGAAGGCGATTGGGCTGGTGGGGTATGTGGGCCGATGCTGGGAAGTCCCTTTGCGTTTGGCCTACTTAGTTCCTGACCTGCCCGCGTTCCGGAAAGTTCGACTTTTTTTCGTCACTCTTCCGTTGAGCAAATGGCGGGCCGAAACCCGAGTGTAGGAGAGAAATAGATGAAAAGGTGACCCGCTGGTCACTATTGTCATGCTGCGGAGTAGACGCAAACGTTGGCGGTTGTGACCGGATGTGAAAAGGTGCGGGCGGGGGTATGGGGATGGTGCGCCAAATTGTGGCTTTCAGGTGCTGACGCACCAGAGTGGGGCGCAAGGCAGATGTTGGATTCTTTTGCAGTCTCGTGGGAGCGGGCGTGCCCGCGAAGAAGCCGGGCCTGGAAAAGAGGAATCAGAGAGAGACAAGCAGGGTGGGAGCCGTTCAGCTCCCACGAGAAGAAGGTAGAATCAGAGGCTGACAGCTTTGTCTTCAGCGCGTTGTTGCGCCAGCAGCAGGTTCAGTTGGGCGACCTGCTGGCGCAGCTGGTCACGTTCGTCCTTCAGTTTACGCAGCTCATCACGGCGCACGGAGACATAGAGGGTCTGGGTTGGGGTTGCAGGCATCAAAGTACCCATGGACACACCTCGCGGTTTTGGCTGGTGACAAGTTAAAGCGTAGACGCTTCACGCGGGCGCATTCTGAATTCTTTCGCAGGTCTTGGGAACTTTTTTGTTTATCGTGGTCCCGCCGTTCGTCGCTGAACCCTCGAGCGGTACGCTGGACTAATCTGAAAAGCTGGATTGTGTTGTCATTTATTTCGAAAGGGGAGCATCGGCTCATGCAACTGGGAATCATCGGGCTGGGCCGCATGGGCGGCAATATCGCAAGGCGCCTGATGCGCGCCGGCCACCGTACTGTGGTGCATGACCGCAACCGTGAGGCCATCACCGGTCTGGAGGGCGAGGGCGCCCAGGGTGCGCACGATCTCGGTGCGCTGGTACAGAAGCTGAAAGCGCCGCGCGCGGTGTGGGTCATGTTGCCCGCCGGCGAGCCCACCGAGCAGACCATCGCCCAACTGGCCGAACTGCTGGAGCCGGGCGATGCGATCATCGACGGCGGCAACACCTTCTACAAGGACGACATGCGCCGCGCCGCCGAGCTGGCCAAGCGCGGGCTGCATTACCTGGACGTCGGCACCTCGGGCGGTGTGTGGGGCCTGGACCGTGGCTACTGCATGATGATCGGTGGCGAAAAGGACGTGTTCGAGCGCCTGGAGCCGCTGTTCAAGGCGCTGGCCCCGGGCGTGGGTGACATCCCGCGTACCCATGGCCGCAGCGGCGAGCACCAGCGTGCCGAGCACGGCTACATCCATGCCGGCCCACCCGGTGCCGGGCACTACGTGAAAATGGTGCACAACGGCATCGAATACGGCCTGATGCAGGCATACGCCGAAGGCTTCGACCTGCTGCGCAGCAAGGGCGGCAACGAACTGCCGGAAGACCAGCGTTTCGACCTGAACGTGGCCGAAATCGCCGAAGTGTGGCGGCGTGGCAGCGTGGTTACCTCGTGGCTGCTCGACCTCACTGCCGATGCGCTGGTGGCCGACCCGCAACTGTCGCAGTTCAGTGGCTCGGTGTCCGACAGTGGTGAAGGCCGCTGGACCATCGACGCCGCCGTCGAGCAGGCGGTGCCGGTGCCGGTGCTGTCCAGCGCGCTGTTCGCCCGCTTCCGCTCGCGCCAGCAGCAAGGCACCTATGGTGACAAGATTCTCTCGGCCATGCGCCTGGGCTTCGGTGGCCACGTCGAGAAAAAAGCCGAATGACCAAACAGAGCATTCCGGCTGCTCCGCCATGCACCCTGTTCCTGTTCGGCGCCAATGGCGACCTGGTAAAGCGCCTGCTGATGCCGGCGCTTTACAACCTCAGCCGTGACGGTCTGCTGGACCGCAACCTGCGCATTGTTGGCGTCGACCACAACCCAGCCACTGCCGAGGAATTCGCCGAACGCCTGCACGCGTTCATGGTCGAGCGTGACAAAGGCGGCGAGGGCACGGCCAAGTGCCTGGATGAGAAGCTCTGGGCACGCCTGGCCAAGCGCCTGGATTACCAGACCGGCGATTTCCTCGATCCGGCCACCTACCAGGCCCTCGCCAAGCGCATCGACACAACCCGCCACGGCAACGCCATCTTCTATCTGGCGACCTCGCCGCGCTTCTTCCCCGAAGTGGCGCAGCGCCTGGGGCAGGCCGGGCTGCTCGACGAATCGGCCGGCGGCTTTCGCCGCGTCGTGGTGGAAAAGCCCTTCGGCACCGACCTGGCCAGCGCCGAGGCGCTCAACGCCTGCCTGCTGAAGGTGATGGGCGAGCGGCAGATCTACCGCATCGACCATTACCTGGGCAAAGAGACGGTGCAGAACATCCTGGTCAGCCGGTTCTCCAACGGCTTGTTCGAATCGTTCTGGAACAACCACTACATCGACCATGTGCAGATCACCGCCGCGGAAACCGTCGGCGTCGAGACCCATGGTGCGTTCTACGACAGCACCGGGGCGTTGCGCGACATGGTGCCCAACCACCTGTTCCAGTTGCTGGCGATGGTGGCCATGGAACCCCCGGCCGCGTTCGCCGCCGATGCCGTGCGCAGCGAAAAGGCCAAGGTGGTCGGCGCCATCCGCCCATGGTCGGTGAAGATGGCTCTGAAAAACTCCGTGCGTGGCCAGTACAGTGCCGGCAAGCAGGGGCGCAAGCAGTTGCCCGGCTACCGCCACGAGCCCAACGTCGCGGCGGATAGCCAGACCGAGACCTATGTGGCGCTGAAGGTGATGATCGACAACTGGCGCTGGGCCGGCGTGCCGTTCTACCTGCGTACTGGCAAGCGCATGAGCGTGCGTGATACCGAAATCGCCATCTGCTTCAAGCCTGCGCCCTATGCGCAGTTCCGCGAGTCGGAGCTGGAGCGGCCCAAGCCCAATTACCTGAAGATCCAGATCCAGCCCAACGAAGGCATGTGGTTCGACCTGCAGGCCAAGCGCCCCGGGCCGGAGCTGGTAATGGAGAATGTCGAGCTGGGCTTTGCCTACAAGGACTTCTTCAAGATGACCCCGGCGACCGGCTACGAGACGCTGATCTACGACTGCCTGACCGGTGACCAGACCTTGTTCCAGCGGGCTGACAACATCGAAAACGGCTGGCGCGCGGTGCAGCCGTTCCTCGATGCCTGGGCCCAGGGCGGCGAGGTGCACGAGTACCCGGCCGGTGAAGACGGGCCCGAGGCCGGCAATGAATTGCTGGCGCGGGACAAGCGCGAGTGGCATCGGTTGGGGTGAGGTTTCTGTAAGGCCTGTGCCGGCCCTTTCGCGGGTAAACCGGCTCCCACAGGGATATCGATGGTTTCAAGGCCTGTGATGTACCTGTGGGAGCGGGTTTACCCGCGAAGAGGCCGTCACAGACAACCACACAAAGGAGCCCCAATGCCTGCCCACATCGAAGACTATGCCCTGCTGGGCAACTGCCGCAGCGCCGCCCTGGTCAGCCGCGATGGCTCGCTCGACTGGCTGTGCCTGCCACGCTTCGACGCCCCCGCGGTATTCGCCGCCCTGCTGGGCAACGAAGAAAACGGCCGCTGGCGCCTGGCCCCCTGCGACCCGGTCGAATACAGTAGCCGCCAATACCTGGACGACACCCTGGTGCTGGAAACCACCTGGGTGACCGCCACCGGCCGCGCCCGTGTGCTCGACTTCATGCCGCTGGGCGAGGTTAACGCGCTGGTGCGCATCGTCGAGGGCCTCGCTGGCGAAACCAACTTCGAAATGGACCTGGTGATGCGCTTCGACTATGGCCGCAGCGTGCCCTGGGTGGAACGGCTCGACCCGCGGACCCTCAGCGCCGTCGCCGGCCCCGACCGGCTGATCCTGTGCAGCACCGTCCCCCCGCATGCCCGTGACCAGCACACGGTCGCCCGCTTTCGCGTTGGCGCGGGCGAACGCCAGGTGTTCAGCCTGCGCCACCAGCCCTCGCACCTGCCGGTGCAGCCCGGCTGTGATATCGACGAAGCGCTGGCGCAGACCATCGACCAATGGCAGGCCTTCGCCGCCCGCTGCCCACAGGTGGGCCCATATTCCGCCCTGGTGCGCCGTTCGCTGCTGACCCTCAAGGCCATGACCTACGCGCCCACCGGCGGCATCGTTGCCGCCGTCACCACCTCGCTGCCCGAGCGCATCGGCCACGAGCGCAACTGGGACTACCGCTTCTGTTGGCTGCGCGACGCGACCATGACCCTGCTGGCCTTCATGAACCTCGGCTACTTCGACGAAGCCCAGGCCTGGCGGGAATGGCTGTTGCGCTCGGTGGCCGGCAACCCCGAGCAGATGCAGATCATGTACGGCCTGGCCGGTGAGCGCGACCTGCAGGAATACACCTTGCCGTGGCTGGCCGGCTACGAGCACTCGCAACCGGTGCGGGTGGGCAATGCAGCGTCGGCGCAGATGCAACTGGACATCTACGGTGAACTCGCCGATGCCATGACCCAGGCAATAAAGGGTGGCTTGCCTCGCCATCCACGTAGCGCCGCCATCTCACGACTGATCCTGCCTTACGTCGAGCGCATCTGGCGCCAGCCGGACGAAGGCATCTGGGAAGTGCGCGGCGGACGGCAGCAGTTCGTGCACTCCAAGGTCATGGCCTGGGTGGCCTTCGACCGTGCCGCAGGGCTGGCCGACACCACCGAGGAAGGCCGCGAGCGCGGGCGGCATTACCGCCAGGTGGCTGACGAGATTCGTCGTGAAGTGTGCGCGCAGGGCCTGGACCCCAGCGGCCGCTTTTTCGTCCAGGCCTATGGCTCGACCGAGATGGACGCCAGTTTGTTGCACATCGCCCTTACCGGCTTCCTGCCGGCGGATGACCCACGCTTCTTGCGCACGCTCGAACAGGTCGAACAGCGCCTGCTGAAAAACGGCCTACTGCTGCGCTATGACAGTGACCGCTGCAGCGACGGCCTGACACCCGGGGAGGGAACCTTCCTGGTGTGTTCGTTCTGGCTGGCCGATGTGTATGTATTGCTGGGCCGCCAGGCACAAGCGCAGGCACTGTACGAACGCCTGACCGGCCTGTGCAACGACCTCGGCCTGCTGGCCGAACAGTACGACCCGGCGGGCCAGCGCATGCTTGGCAACTTCCCCCAGGCGTTCAGTCATATCGGCATCATCAACACCGCACTGAACCTGCACCGCGCACAGTGCCCGGTGCGTGATCGGGCGAGCTGCAGCTAAGTCAGGTGGCGGTCTCCCCCTGTAGGAGCGGCCTTGTGTCGCGATCGGGCTGCAAAGCAGCCCCGGCAATTCATGCAGTGAGGCTGAAATCCCCGGGGCGCTACGCACCCCTTTCGCGACACAAGGCCGCTCCTACAGGGATTGCGCTGGCTTGGAGTAAGCGGAGTAGACTAGGGCAAACCCCTTCGGCACGGAGCACACATGGGCATTCGCGGTACTGACCGGCAGATCGACAACATCGAGTTCAATGTCAGCGACATCGCACGGAGCAAGGCCTTCTATGGCGGTGTGTTCGGTTGGGCGTTCACCGACTACGGGCCCTCCTACACCGAGTTCAGTGATGGCCGGCTGATCGGTGGCTTCACCACGGGTGAGCCGGTGCGCCCGGGCGGGCCGCTGGTCATCTTGTATGCCGAGGACCTGGAAGCCACGCAGCAGAGGATCGAAGCCGCCGGGGCGAAAATCAGCCGGGCCACCTTTGCTTTTCCCGGTGGGCGGCGCTTCCACTTCATTGACCCGGACGGTTATGAGCTGGCGGTGTGGACGGCCCAAGCCTGATGGCCAACCACAAGATCGAAATCCGCCGGCGCAATATCGAGAAGATCCTGCAGGCGGCGGAGAAGGTGTTCGCCGAGAAGGGCTACGGCGCCACCTCGATGGGTGATATCGCCGAGCAGGCCGAGTTGCCGCGTTCCAACCTGCATTATTACTTCAGCACCAAGGACGACCTGTTCCGCGCGGTGCTGCAGGACCTGCTGGATGTGTGGAAGCAGGACGCGCTGTGCTTCGAGAACTTCGACGACCCGCGCGTGGTGCTGACCAGTTACATCCGGGCGAAGATGGGCCACTCGCGCTCGCGGCCGCTGGGCTCGAAGATCTGGGCCGAAGAGATGCTGCATGGGGCGCCGGTGCTGGGGGTGAACCTGGATGAAAGCCTGGTGCCCTGGGCCAAGCTGAAGGAAGCCAAGATCCGTCGCTGGGTGGAGGAGGGGCGCATCCTGCCCGTGGAGCCCTCGGCGCTTTTGTACATGATCTGGGCCTCGACCCAGCACTATGCCGACTTTGGTTACCAGGTGACGTTGCTCAATGGCGGGGAGGCGTTGTCGGACATGGCCTTTGAAAATGCCGTGCAGACGGTGACCAGCGTGATCTTGCGGGGGATCGGGCTGGAGCCTTGAACCGAAGTTGCATGCTGCCGCGGTCCTATTGTGGGAGCGGCCTTGCGTCGCGAAAGGGCTGCGCAGCAGCCCCGGCAATTCACGCTGCGAAGCTGAAATCCCGGGGCCGCTTCGCGCCCCTTTCGCGACACAAGGCCGCTCCCACAAAAAGGACCGCGTCAGTCGGTGGGGTAGAAGACTGCCTCAACTGGCCTCGCGGTAGGGGTTACGCGGGTCCTGCGTCCAGTTCAGGTACGGCTTGCCGGTATCCTGAGCCACCATCTCGATGCAGTTCTCCACCGGGCAGGTGATCTGGCACAGGTTGCAGCCCACGCATTCCTCCTCGATCACGCTGTAGGCATGCGTGCCATCTGCATTCAGCGTACTGGCAATCGCCTGGTGCGAAGTATCCTCGCAGGCAATGTGGCAGCGCCCGCAGCCAATGCATGCTTGCTGGTCGATGTGCGCCACCGACTTGTAGTTCATGTCCAGGTACTTCCAGTCGGTGGTATGCCCCACCGCCTGGCCGCGGAACGCCTCGATATTGCGGTGCCCGTGCTGGTCCATCCAGCGCGCCAGGCCGTCCTTCATGTCCTCGACGATGCGGAAACCGTGCAGCATCGCTGCCGTGCACACCTGTACAGCGCCACTGCCCAGGGCCATGAACTCGGCTGCGTCACGCCAACTGCCGATGCCGCCAATGCCACAGATGGGCAAGCCGCGCGTTTGCGGGTCGCGGGCGATTTCCGCCACCATGTTCAGGGCAATCGGTTTCACCGCCGAACCGCAGTAGCCGCCATGGGTGCTCTGGTCGCCAACGATGGGGTGGGCGACCATGCGATCGAGGTCGACGCTGGTGATCGAGTTGATGGTATTGATCAGCGACACTGCATCGGCCCCACCACGGTGCGCGGCGCGCGCCGACTGGCGGAT
Source organism: Pseudomonas sp. M2(2023) (assembly GCF_030263955.1). Lineage (NCBI taxonomy): Bacteria > Pseudomonadati > Pseudomonadota > Gammaproteobacteria > Pseudomonadales > Pseudomonadaceae > Pseudomonas > Pseudomonas sp. M2(2023). Next base: position 3,625,139 of record NZ_CP127114.1, on the reverse strand, counting down.
GTCGGTGATGTTCGGCGTGAGTTTGACGATCACCGGCAGCGAGCAGTACGTCTTGCACCAGCGGGTGACCATCTCCACGTACTCCGGCACCTGGCCGACCGCAGCACCCATGCCGCGCTCCGGCATGCCGTGCGGGCAGCCGAAGTTCAGTTCGATGCCATCGGCCCCGGTGGCCTCCACCAGCGGCAGGATGAACTTCCACGAGTCTTCCACGCACGGCACCATCAGCGACACGATCAGCGCGCGGTCGGGCCAGTCCTTCTTCACCTGGGTGATTTCGCGCAGGTTGATGTCCAGCGAGCGGTCGGTGATCAGCTCGATGTTGTTGATGCCTTGCACCTGGCGGTTGGGGCCGTAATGCGCCGAGTAGCGCGACGACACGTTGACTGCCGCCGGGTCTTCGCCCAGGGTTTTCCACACTACGCCACCCCAGCCGGCCTCGAAGGCGCGGACCACGTTGTAGGCCTTGTCGGTTGGCGGTGCGGAAGCCAGCCAGAAGGGGTTGGGTGCCTTGATGCCGGCAAATTCGATGGACAGGTCGGCCATTTACGCAGCCTCCACGTTGAGCATGAGTTGGGCATGGATGGCTTCGGCGGCCAGCTTGCCGTGTTGCACGGCCTGGACGGTAAGGTCCTGGCCCAGGGCGGTGCAGTCACCGCCGGCATAGACGCCCGGCAGGCTGGTCTGCATCGTTTCGTCGACGCGGATGCGCTCGCCGTCGCGCGCCAGTTGTGCGGCTACCGGGTCGCCGAGGCTGGTGTCGTCGAAGCGTTGGCCGATGGCCTTGAAGATGGCATCGGCAGCCAGTTCGAAGGTTTCGCCGGTGTCGCGCAGGCGGCCGTCTGCCAGCTCGGTGCGGGCAAAGCGCATACCGCGCACCTTGCCGCTGTCGTCCAGCAACACGGCATCGGGGCGGGCCCAGGTATGCAGGCGCACCTGGTTGGCCTTGGCGATGTCCTGCTCGTGGCTGGTGGCGCCCATGTCTGCATGGCCACGGCGGTACACCAGGTTGACGTCGCGGGCACCCAGGCGGCTCATCTGCACGGCTATGTCGATCGCGGTGTTGCCGGCGCCGATCACCAGGCAGCGGTCGGCCAGGGGCAACTGGCTCAGGTCGTCGGCCTGGCGCAGTTCGCGGATGTAGGCGGTGGCGGCGAGCAGGCCGGGTGCTTCTTCATCAGGCAGGCCGAGCTGGCGCACGGCATTCAGGCCCAGGCCGAGGAACACTGCGTCGTACTGATCGCGCAGTTCGCCCAGGCCGAGGTTGCTGCCCAGGCGCTGGCCATGGCGGATCTCGATGCCGCCGATGCCGAGCAGGAATTCCACTTCACGCTGGGCATAGTCGTCCACCAGCTTGTAGCGGGCGATGCCGTACTCGTTGAGGCCACCGGCCTTGTCGCTGGCCTCGAACACCACCACATCATGCCCGTGCATGGCCAGGCGGTGGGCACACGACAGCCCGGCAGGGCCGGCACCGACCACGGCGATGCGTTTGCCGGTGGCCGGCGAGCGCTGGAACGGGTGCTCGGTGAAGTGGGCGTTGTCCAGAGCATAGCGCTGCAGCTGGCCGATCAGCACCGGTGCGCATTCCTGCGCGTTGTTGCGCACGCAGGCTTGCTGGCAAAGGATTTCGGTGGGGCAGACGCGGGCGCAACTGCCGCCGAGGATGTTGGCCGAGAGGATGCGCTCGGCGGCGCCTTGCAGGTTTTCGTCGCTGATGCGGTGGATGAACGACGGGATGTCGATGTCACTGGGGCAAGCGTTGACGCAGGGGGCGTCATAGCAATACAGGCAGCGTGCGCTTTCGACGGCGGCCTGGCGGGCGGTGAGGGGTGGGGCCAGGTCGCTGAAGCGCTCGGCCAGCTGGTCGGCGCCGGCCCGTGGGCGCGGCAAGTGGTTCAGGGCGTCGATCACGGTTGTAGCCTCTCTTTTTATATGGGGCTTGGAATGGGGGCGCGGTGCGCCCCAATCGCCGGCAAGCCAGCTCCCACAGGTACAGTGTTGTCCTTGAGAGCAGTGCCATCCCTGTAAGAGCTGGTTCCTTCAGGAGAGCCACGTCCTTGAGAGCAGCACTATTCCTGTGGGAGCTGGCTTGCCTGCGATGGGCTGCGCAGCAGCCCCAATGGCTTCAGCGCTGGACGGGCGTCGGCCGCTGCACTTCGGCCCTGCGCCCCAGCACTTCATACACCGACGGATACGCCGGCCGTTCCACATACCGCCCCGCGCCTTTTTCCGCGCGCAGGTCGCCATCGGCCCAGAGCACTTTGCCCTGGCTGATGGTATGGCTGGGGATGCCGCGCACGGTACGGCCTTCGAAGATGTTGAAGTCCACCTGCTGGTGGTGGGTCTTGGCCGAGATGGTGCGCGTGCCTTGCGGGTCCCACAGCACCAGGTCGGCGTCGGCACCAACACGAATGGCACCCTTGCGCGGGAACAGGTTGAAGATTTTCGCGGTGTTGGTGGAGGTCAGCGCAACGAACTCATGCATCGAGAGGCGCCCGCTGTTGACCCCTGCATCCCACAGCACTGCCATGCGGTCCTCGATGCCGGCAGTGCCGTTGGGGATACGGCTGAAATCGTCGCGCCCCATGGCTTTCTGCTCGGCGCAGAAGCAGCAGTGGTCGGTGGCGGTGGTGTGCAGGTTGCCCGATTGCAGCCCACGCCACAGCGCCTCCTGGTGTTCACGCGGACGGAACGGGGGACTCATCACGTAGCCTGCGGCGGTGGCCCAGTCAGGGTCACGGTAGACGCTGTCATCCAGCAGCAGATGGCCGGGCAGGACTTCGCCGTAGACCGGCTGGCCCTTGCCTCTGGCATAGGCGATTTCATCCAGCGCTTCGCGGCTGGAAACGTGCACCAGATACAGTGGTGTGCCCAGCGTCTCGGCAATGCGGATGGCTCGGCTGGCCGCTTCACCCTCGACCTGGGATGGGCGTGACAGCGGGTGGGCTTCCGGCCCGGTCAGGCCCTGGGCCAGCAGTTTTTTTTGCAGGTGGTACACCAACTCGCCGTTCTCGGCATGCACGGTGGGTACTGCACCCAGTTGCAGGCAGCGCTCGAAGCTGGCCACCAGGGTGTCGTCGGCGGCCATGATCGCATTCTTGTAGGCCATGAAGTGCTTGAAGCTGTTCACCCCATGGTTGGCCACCAGTTCGCCCATCTCTTCGGCTACCTGCTCGCTCCACCAGGTGATGGCGACATGGAAGCCATAGTCGCTGGCGCTTTTCTGCGCCCAGCCGCGCCAGGTGTGGAAGGCCTCAAGCAACGACTGCTGCGGGTTGGGGATGACGAAGTCGATGATCGAGGTGGTGCCACCGGCCAGGCCCGCGGCGGTGCCGCTGAAGAAATCCTCGCTGGCCACCGTGCCCATGAACGGCAGCTGCATGTGGGTGTGCGGGTCGATGCCGCCGGGCATCAGGTACTGGCCACTGCCGTCGAGGATCTGGCAGTCGGTGGGCGGTTCGAGGTTTTGCCCAATGGCACGGATCAGGCCATCGGCACACAGGACATCAGCGGGGTAACTCTCTTCGTGGGTGACCACGGTGGCGCCACGGATCAACAGGGACATGCCGTTTTCCTCGCAGGCTGACCGGTCTGGGCCGGTTCTTGGAGTTTTCTTCATGCAGGGCGGGCAGGGCGGTTAATCCTGTCAGGCCTGACAAGATTCGAGGCTAGATGCTGATCCGCGATTCGGCAAGAAAATTTTCCCATTAATTTTGTGGTTTTTAAGTAATTGAAATTAAAGGGTTAATTTAATTATTGGCGCTGGCTGCGTAGCTTTCTGATGCTTTGACTTACTTGACAAGATGAAAATCTGGTCGAGATTTTCAAGCACATGAACCGTGAGTACTCCGGCCATCGCATCAGCCCGATGGGCAACAACTAGAAGAAAATCTGGAGAGAGCCCCCATGCAGCAGAGCAGATCGGAAGTGGTCGAGCGCGATGGCCTGTTCGAGCTGTCCGAAGGTAGCGATGTCCTCGACAGCCCGCGCTACAACCACGACATCGCCCCGACCAAGGTGCACCAGCGCACCTGGAACAAATGGCACATCACCGCCCTGTGGGTGGGCATGTCCATCTGCGTGCCCACCTACACCCTCGGTGGCGTGCTGACCGCCTACTTCGGCCTCAGCGTGGGCGAGGCCTTGCTGGCTATTCTGCTGGCCAACCTGATCGTGCTGATCCCGCTCACCCTCAACGCCTTCCCTGGCACCAAGTATGGCATTCCGTTCCCGGTGCTGCTGCGTTCGTCGTTCGGCATACTCGGCTCAAACGTGCCATGCCTGATCCGGGCGGTGGTCGCCTGTGGCTGGTTCGGCATCCAGACCATGTTCGGTGGCCTGGCCATCCACCTGTTCCTTGGCTCGGTGTTCGACGGCTGGAAGGCCCTGGGCGGCACCGGCGAGGTGATCGGCTTCATGATCTTCTGGTGCCTGAACCTGTGGGTGGTGCTGCGTGGCGCCGAGTCGATCAAGTGGCTCGAAACGCTGTCGGCACCGCTGCTGGTGGCGGTCGGCGTCGGCCTGCTGTTCTGGGCCTTGCCGCACATGTCGATGACCGAACTGCTGGCCCAGCCGCCCAAGCGCCCGGAAGGGGCGAACATGCTCGGCTACTTCTGCGCCGGGCTTACCGCCATGGTCGGCTTCTGGGCCACGCTATCGCTGAACATCCCCGACTTCAGCCGCTACGCCCGCAGCCAGAAGGACCAGATTCTCGGGCAGATCTTCGGCTTGCCGCTGACCATGTTCCTGTTCGCCTCGCTGGGCGTGGTGCTGACTGCTGCCTCGGCATCGCTGGTTGGCGAGACCGTGTCCGACCCGGTCAGCCTGATCGGCAAGATCCACAGCCCGTTCTGGGTGGCCCTGGCCATGGCGCTGATCGTGATCGCCACGCTGTCGACCAATACTGCAGCGAATATCGTGTCGCCGACCAACGACTTCCAGAACATTGCCCCACGCCTGATCGGGCGCAGCCGCGCGGTGTGGTTGACCGGTTTCATCGGCCTGGCGCTGATGGGCCATGAGTTGCTGAAGAAGCTGGGCTGGATCGTTTCCGACCTGAGCCTGGAGAGCGTGTACTCCAACTGGCTGCTGGGCTATTCGAGCCTGCTGGGGCCGATCGCCGGGATCATGGTGGTGGACTACTTCCTGATCCGCCGGCAGGAGCTGGACCTGGCCGGGCTGTACCGTGACGACGTGTACCCGGCATGGAACTGGGCCGGTTTTGCCGCCTTTGCGTTGCCGGTGGCGCTGACCGTCATGGCGATTGGCAACAGCAGTTTCAGCTGGTTCTACGACTACGGTTGGTTCACCGGTTCGCTGCTGGGTGGGGCGCTGTATTACCTCTTGGCCCGCGTGGTCGCGCGCAGCCCGGCTCGGGTGGTCAAGCCTTTGCCGTGAGACCGCGCCGGCTTCTTCGCGGGTAAACCCGCTCCCACAGGTACAGCGCAGGTCCTGAGGCCAACGCTGTACCTGTGGGAGCGGGTTTACCCGCGAAGAGGCCGGCACAGACAACAAAAATGCCTGAGGAAAATCCCATGACCCCAGCCCAACAAGTACTGCAATCCACCCAGCACCACATCGACAGCACCCGCCTGTGGCAGTCCCTGATGGACCTGGCCCGCCTCGGTGCTACCGCCAAGGGTGGCGTGTGCCGCCTGGCCCTGACCGACCTCGACCGTCAGGCCCGCGACCTGTTCGTGCAGTGGTGCGAGGCCGCCGGTTGCACGGTCACCATCGACGCCGTCGGCAACATCTTCGCCCGTCGCCCTGGGCGTAACCCCAAGCTGCCCCCGGTGATGACCGGCAGCCATATCGACACCCAGCCCACCGGTGGCAAGTTCGACGGTTGCTTCGGGGTGATGGCCGGGCTGGAGGTAATTCGTACCCTCAACGATCTCGGCGTGGAAACCGAAGCACCGCTGGAAGTGGTGGTGTGGACCAACGAGGAAGGCTCGCGCTTTGCGCCGTGCATGATGGGCTCCGGGGTGTTCGCCGGCAAGTTCACCCTGGAGGAAACCCTGGCCAAGCGCGACGCCCAGGGTGTCAGCGTTGGTGAGGCGTTGAACGCCATCGGCTACGCCGGCCCGCGCGCTGTATCAGGCCACCCGGTGGGGGCCTATTTCGAAGCGCATATCGAGCAAGGCCCGATCCTCGAAGATCAGGGCAAGACCATCGGCGTGGTGCTGGGCGCGCTGGGCCAGAAGTGGTTCGACCTGACCCTGCGCGGTGTCGAGGCCCACGCCGGCCCTACGCCCATGCACCTGCGCAAGGACGCCCTGGTCGGCGCGGCGGCAGTGGTGGAGGCAGTCAACCGCACCGCCCTCGGCCACCAGCCCCATGCCTGTGGGACGGTGGGGTGCCTGCAGGCCTACCCGGGCTCGCGCAACGTGATCCCCGGCGAAGTGCGCATGACCCTGGATTTCCGCCACCTGGAGGGTGAGCAGCTGAATGCGATGATTGCCGATGTGCGTGCGGTGATCGAGGCGACCTGTGCCAGGCATGGCCTCAGCCACGAACTGGTACCCACAGCCGATTTCCCGGCGTTGTACTTCGACCAAGGGTGTGTCGATGCCGTGCGCGAATCGGCGCAGGCGCTGGGCCTGCCGCACATGGACATCGTCAGCGGCGCGGGGCACGACGCGATCTTCCTGGCCGAACTGGGGCCGGCGGGGATGATTTTCGTTCCGTGCGAGAACGGTATCAGCCATAACGAGATCGAGAACGCCACGCCCGAGGACCTGGCTGCGGGCTGCGCGGTGTTGCTGCGCGCGATGCTGGCGGCGTCGGAGGCGATTGCCCGTGGGCGGTTGGCGGCATAGTGGAGCGGCGGGTTGTGGCGAGCACCTGCGAATCTCCACAATTCATCCCGCGGGCTCAAGACAGCCATCGCGCCCGATGTGATAGCGCTGCAGGTCCTGCGCCAGGGTCAGCTGCCCGCTGTAGTGGGCGAGGGCTTCGTCGCGCACGTTGTCGATGCTCGGGCTGCGCCGTGGGTCGTGCTGGTAGCGGGCGCTGAAATGCGTCAGCACCAAATTGCGCACGCCCGCAGTTTCGGCAAAGCGCGCCACCGCAGCTGCGGTGCTGTGGCCGAAGGTGACCCCCGTGCGCTCGACCACCGCCTGGGTGAACGTGGCTTCGTGCACCAGCACGTCCGCGCCCCTGGCGACGTCGGCCAACAGCTCGGGGTTGTCGTTGTCGCCGCACACGATCACCCGCCGCGGCGGGCGCGAAGGGCGCAGGTAATCCTTGCCGTGCAGCCGCCGCCCGCCATGCTGCACCGTCAAACCCTTGGCCAGCTCGCCCCACAGCGGGCCGCGGGGGATACCTTCGGCTTCCAGGCGCGGGATGTTCAGTCGCGGTTCGGGGTTGAGCTCGGTGAACACGAAGCCGACGCTCGGCACCCGGTGCGACAACTGCACGCTGGTCACTTCCAGGGCATCACTGCGCCATTCCACCAGCTCTTCCACGGCCAGCAGGCGCAGTTCGAACGGCAGGAAGGTATCGCTGGCCACCAGCCCCTGGCGCACCCAGTCGTGCAGGGCGGCGGGCAGGACAAGGTCCAGCGGCTGGGTGCGCCCGCTCATGCCGGCGCTGGCCAGCAGGCCCGGTAGGCCGAAGCAATGGTCGCCGTGCACGTGGGTGATGAAGATGGCGCGCAAGTCGCGGATCGACAGCGGCGTGTGCAGCAACCGGTGCTGGGTGCCTTCGCCACAGTCGACCAGGTACCAGTGGCTGCCACTGGCCTCGATCACTGCGGTACCGCTCACATTGCGTGCCTTGGTCGGCACGCCGGCGGAGGTGCCCAGGAACAGCAAATCCATGGTCTGGCTCCTTGTTTCAGCCCAGCAGTAACGTCTCCACCAGCGGGCCGATGGGTGTCGGGCGGATGCAAGGTGCTGGTGGCGGCGTGGTACTCAACGGGCTCGTTCCTTCGAGGTAGTAAGGGCGCACACCTTAGCCGGATTGCCGCATGTCGTCGATGGCCTGCCAGGCCTTGCCTACTCGGCCTGCCGCCAGATGAGCTTGCTGGTGTCATAGCCTTGCTCCCGGGCGATCGTCAGCAGTTGCTCGCGCATCTGGTCCGTGACTGCAGGCGTGCGTGAAAGCAGCCACAGGTATTCGCGGTTCGGGTGGCCGACCAAGGCTACGCGGTAGTCCTGGTCGTGGTACAGCACCCAGTACTCGCCCTTGGTAAGGCCGGGCGCGAGGCGGCTGAACCAGTTGTCGAAGCGCACCCAGAGCTTGTCGGTGCTGCCCGGTTGCTGGGCTTCGGCGATGCCCTTGGCCTGGTTCCACTGGCCGTCCTTTTCCTGGCAGCGGTTGGTCACGTCGAGGCGACCATCCTCTCGCAGGCCATACTGCGCCTCGGACTGCACGCAGTTGCGCTGGAAGAACATCGGCAGCCGGGCGAGTTCGTACCAGGTGCCCTGGTAACGTTGCAGGTCGACCTGCTGGGTACGCGGCGGTGCCGGGTGATCGTTGCCGGCGCAGCCGAGCAGGGCCAAGGTCATGCAGGAAAGCAGCAACGTGGTGCGTAGCGCCATGGTGAACCTCCTTGATACGGACGGGGCTTACTTGGGTTTCGATGCGAGCGAGAGGCAAAAGTTGTACAGGATTATGCCTTTCAGAACGAACCGGTCTGCACTTCGCCTGCACGCACGTAACGGGCGATGAGCACGCCCGTGGGCGAAACCTGCGAATGCTGCAGTGTGAAGGCCGCCGCTGCCGCATCGTCGCCGAAAAGGCGCTTGCCGTGGCCGAGCAGCAACGGGTGGATCAGCAGTTGCAGTTCATCGACCAGGCCCGCCGCCAGCAGTTGCTGCACCAGATCGCTGCTGCCCTGGGTCAGCAGGTTGGCGCCGTCCTTCTGTTTCAGCGCGTGGACCGCTGCGGTGATGTCTGCGCCCAGTGCATGGCTGTTGTGCCAGTCGAGGGTTGCGGGGGTGTGGGTGGCCACGTGCTTGGGCACGCTGTTGAACAGGTTGGCGATGGAGAAGTCTTCCGAGCTGCCTTTTACCTTTGGCCAGTAGCCGGCGAAGATGTCGTAGGTGCGCCGGCCCAACAGCAGTTCGAAGGGCTGGCTGAACAGGGCTTGCATGGCTTGGCCGAAGATTTCCTCGGCGTAGGGTACGATCCAGCCGCCGTAGGTGAAGCCGCCGCTGGTGTCTTCCTGCGGACCACCGGGGGCCTGCATGACACCGTCGAGGCTGATGAAGGCGGCTACGATGAGTTTGCGCATGGGGACTCTCCTGTGTGCAGCCGGGGTGGCTGGGGGCATGGGATAGTCGAATGGCAGGCAGCAGAATCGACAGGGCTGTTTGAGTGGTCTGCACTGGTCCTTTCGCGGGTAAACCCGCTCCCACATGATCACCACAGTTTCGAAGGCTGTGCAGTACCTGTGGGAGCGGGTTCACCCGCGAAGAGGCCGGCGCAGGCTACCTCAAAGCCAGTAGGTCACCGCCCACCACCCCAGCCCACCCATCACTACGGTATAGGGCAAGGCCATCCACACCATTCGCCCATACGACAGCCGGATCAGCGGCGCAATCGCCGAAGTCAGCAGGAACAGGAACGCCGCCTGCCCATTCGGCGTTGCCACGCTCGGCAGGTTGGTGCCGGTGTTGATCGCCACCGCCAGCGTCTCGAAATGCTCGCGGCTCATGCTGCCATTGAGGAACGCCTGCTTCACCTCGGTGATGTAGATGGTGGCAACGAACACGTTGTCGCTGATCGCCGACAGCAGGCCGTTGGCCAGGTACAGCATGCCCGGTTGCTGCTCGGCCGGAAGCGCCAGCACCCAGGCAATCAACGGGCTGAACAGTTGCTGCTGATGAATCACTGCCACCACGGCGAAGAACACCACCAGCAAAGCGGTGAACGGCATGGCGTCCTGGAAGGCACGGCCCAGGCGATGTTCGTCGGTAATGCCTGTGAATGCCGTGATCAGCACGATCACCATCAGGCCGATCAGGCCGACCTCGGCAACGTGCAGCCCCAGGCAGAAGATCAGGATCAATGCAGCGAACCCTTGCACCCACAGCGCGATGCGCTGGGCAGTCGTGCGTGCAGCATCGTCCTCGGCGGCATAGGCGGCCAACACCTGGCGCACTGGCTCGGGCATCAGCGTGCCATAGCCGAACAGGCGCAGCTTCTCCAGCAGCACGCAGGTCAGCAGGCCGGCGCCCAGCACCGGGAGCGACACCGGTGCCACCTTCAGGAAGAAATCGGCAAAGTGCCAGCCCATTTCGTGGCCGATCAGCAGGTTCTGCGGTTCGCCCACCAGCGTGCACACGCCGCCCAGGGCGGTGCCCACCGCACCATGCATCAGCAGGCTGCGCAGGAATGCGCGGAACTGGTCGAGGTCTTCACGGTGCAACTGTGCGACCTGCTGGTCGCTGTCCAGCGCACTGTCTTCGCGCGGATTGGCCCCGGAGGCGACGCGGTGGTACACCGCATAGAAACCGACCGCGGCGCTGATGATCACGGCGGTCACGGTCAGTGCATCGAGAAACGCCGAGAGGAATGCCGACAGCACGCAGAACAGCAACGCCAGGGTCGCCTTCGAACGCACCCCCAGCAGGATGCGCGAGAACAGGAACAGCAGCAGTTCCTTCATGAAGTGGATGCCCGCGACCATGAACATCAGCAGCAGGATCACCGGGAAGTTGTGCTGCAACTCTTCGTACAGGGCTTGCGGGGTAGTCATCTGCAACAGCAGGGCTTCGACCAGCAGCAGGCCGCCAGGCATCAGCGGGTAGCACTTCAGGGCCATGCCCAGGGTGAAGATGAATTCGAGCACCAGTGCCCAGCCGGCAGCGACCGGGCCGACGGTCACCAGCAGCAGCGGGTTGAGCACCAGGAACAGGCAGATGACTGCCTTGTACCAAAGCGGCGACTGGCCCAGAAAGCTGTGGGCGAGGGCGCCGGTCAGGGAGCGCGACATGAATTTGTATCCTTATGATTCGGCGATGGCGCACGGTGCCGGATCAGCGCGTCTTAGGCAAGGCGTAAAGTCCCGTTTTTGGCACAAGTGCGGTCATCGGGCTGGGTTAACATCCGGGCCATGAACCCTTTATCCGCAGGAGTGCCGCCCGTGACCGAGTACAGCGCATTCAAGGTCGAACTGACCAACAGCATCGCCCACGTTCAGATCAACCGCCCGGACAAGCGCAATGCGATGAACGCGGCCTTCTGGGAGGAGATCATCGACATCTTCCAGTGGGTCGACGACACCGACGCGGTGCGGGCGGTTGTGATCAGCGGTGCCGGCAAGCATTTTTCCGCCGGTATCGACCTGATGATGCTGGCTTCGCTGGCCGGGCAGATGGGCAAGGACGTGGGGCGTAACGCGCGCTTCCTGCGCAGCACCATCTTGCGCCTGCAGGCGTCGTTCAATGCCGTGGACAAATGCCGCAAGCCGGTACTGGCCGCGGTGCAGGGTTACTGCATTGGCGGCGCCATCGACCTCATCTCGGCTTGCGACATGCGCTACTGCAGCAGCGACGCGCAGTTCTCGATCAAGGAAATCGACATGGGCATGGCCGCCGATGTCGGCACACTGCAACGTTTGCCTCGTATCATCGGTGACGGCATGATGCGTGAGCTGGCTTTCACCGGGCGCAATGTCGAGGCAGAAGAGGCGCTGCGCATCGGCCTGGTCAACCGGGTTTATGATGATCAGGCCGCGCTGATGGACGGGGTCTTTGCCATCGCTGGCGAGATTGCCGCAAAATCGCCGATCGCCGTGGCCGGCACCAAGGAAATGCTCAGCTACATGCGTGACCATCGCATCGATGATGGCCTGGAGTACATCGCCACCTGGAACGCCGCGATGCTGCAGTCCGAAGACCTGCGCGTGGCGGTGGCGGCGCACATGAGCAAACAGAAACCGACGTTCGCCGACTGATCAGGCCGGGGGACGCGAAGTAAGGGAACCCCCGACATGTCAGCACGCTGGACTACCGCAGTACTCGACCCGCAGATCACCGGGGGGCTGGCCGTGGCCCGCAGCCCGGAAGGGTTCCTGGTGGACGACAACGGCGCGCTGTTCCCTCGCGACTGGCTCAAGCGCCAGGACCTCGACGTACTGTGCGAGCACGGCATCGGCCACTTCGACGGCCAGCCGGTGTTCCTGCTGGAGCTGCGCAGCGCCACCGATGTGCCCGGCTGCTCCTGGCGCGGCCTTCGCGCGTTCATGCTCGAAGGTGACTCCGACACATACAAGGTGCTGGGCTATGCCGCGCAGATCGGCACCTGGGCCCGCGAGCACCGATTCTGCGGCAGCTGTGGCCAGGCGATGACGCAAATTCGCTGGGAACGGGCAATGTACTGCCAGCCGTGCGATCTGCGCAGCTACCCGCGCATTTCGCCGAGCATGATCGTGCTGGTGACCCGTGGCGACGAAATCCTGCTGGCGCGTTCGCCACGTTTTGTAACCGGGGTGTACAGCACGTTGGCGGGCTTCGCCGAACCGGGCGAGTCGGCCGAGGACTGCCTGGTGCGCGAAGTGCGTGAGGAGGTAGCGGTGGAGGTAAGGAACATCCAGTACGTCGGCAGCCAGTGCTGGCCGTTCCCCCACTCGATGATGCTGGGCTTTCACGCCGAATACGCTGGCGGCGAGATCGTCATGCAGCCGGACGAGATCGAGGACGCCAAGTGGTTCAGCGTTCACGACCTGCCGCCGCTGCCGGCCGGGCGGTCCATCGCCCGGTATCTGATCGACCTGTATGTTGCACGGCGGCTGGGCTGTGATATCCCTGCTTTCCCGTCCTAGCTGCAGTGAGAAATGTTCTCCGACTAGGCGCAGGGCGCAGGCAATGGTCATTCCATTGCCAAGTCCTGCAACGACGGCGGAGGACATTTCTCGCGCAGATAGGGCGGGAAAGCAGGGGTATCACAGCCCATCAGGCTTGGCCGAACCAGTGCTGCCACGCTAGGCGCACGGTCAATGCCAGCACCACGGTGATGAACACTGGGCGGATGAACTTGCTGCCGCCACTGATCGCCGTGCGTGCGCCGAAGAAGGCGCCAACCATCACCGACAGGCCCATGCACAGGCCGACGATGTAGTCCACCTGCCCGGAAATGATGAACACCGTCAGCGCTGCGATGTTGCTGACGAAGTTCATGCTGCGCGCCACGCCGCTGGCACGGACCAGGTCGATGGGGTAGAGCAGCAGGGTGCTAACCGTCCAGAACGCCCCGGTACCCGGGCCGGCCACGCCGTCATAGAAGCCCAGGGTAAAGCCTTGCGGTACTTGCCACTTTTTCCTGATCGGCGCATCGGCATCCAGCGGCGCCTTGGGCGTGCCGCCGAACAGCAGGTAGACGCCACAGGCGAAGACGATCACCGGCAACATCTTGTTCAGCCATTCGGCCGGCATGTAGTGGGCGATCACTGCACCCAGCAAAGCACCGACCAAAGTGGCGAACAATGCCGGGCGCCATTGCGCCGGGTGGAACAGCTTGCGCCTGTAGTAGGTGAAGCCGGCGGTGGCCGAGCCGAAGGTAGAGCTGAGCTTGTTGGTGCCCAGTACCAGGTGCGGCGGCATGCCCGCGGTGAGTAGCGCCGGGGTGGTGAGCAGGCCGCCACCGCCGGCGATGGCATCGATGAAACCGGCGACGAAGGCGACCAGGGCCAGGATCAGCAGGGTGAGGGGTTCTACGGTGAGTTCGAAGGGCATGGGGTTTTGGCAGGCAGGGAGGCAGGGGGCGGCAAAGGGCCGCACTAGAAGGGTGACATGGTAATCCTGGGGGGAGGTGTGTTGCCAGTGCCGGCCCTTTCGCGGTCATGCCTGCTCCCAAGGTTACCTGCACATTTCAAGACTTGTGCAGTACCTGCGGGAGCGGGCGCGCCCGCGAAAGGGCCGGTACAGGCCATCACATCAGCTACGGATAAACGCCAGCAAATCCGCATTGATCACATCGGCATGGGTAGTCGGCATGCCGTGCGGGTAGCCCTTGTAGGTCTTCAGTGTGCCGTTGGGCAGCAACTTCGCCGACAGTACCCCGGAATTTTCATACGGTACGATCTGGTCATCGTCGCCGTGCATCACCAGCACCGGCTGGGTGATGCCCTTCAGGTCTTCGGTGAAGTCAGTCTGGGAAAACGCCACGATGCCATCGTAATGGGCCTTGGCGCTGCCAATCATGCCTTGGCGCCACCAGTTGCCGATGACGCCTTCGCTGCCTTCTGCACCGGGGCGGTTGTAGCCGTAGAACGGTCCGGCCGGCACATCGCGGTAGAACTGCGCACGGTTGCTGGCGACCTGGGCCTGAAAACCGTCGAACACCGATTTGGGCAGGCCACCAGGATTGCCGGGCGTCTGCACCATCAATGGCGGTACGGCGGCGATCAGCACGGCCTTGACCACCTTGTCTTCAGGGTGCCGGGCCATGTAGCGCACCACTTCACCGCCACCGGTCGAGTGGCCGACATGCACGGCGCCCTGGATGCCCAGGTGAGCGACGACCGCCGCCACATCGTCGGCGTAATGGTCCATGTCGTGGCCGTCCCATACCTGGCTGGAGCGGCCATGGCCGCGGCGGTCGTGGGCAACCACGCGGTAACCATGGGCGAGGAAGAACAGCAACTGGGCATCCCAGTCGTCGGCGCTGAGAGGCCAGCCGTGATGGAAGTGGATAACCGGTGCATCGCGCGGGCCCCAGTCCTTGTAGAAGATCTGTACGCCGTCCTTTGTAGTTACATAGCTCATGGTCGGGTCTCCTGTGTACAGGAAGCGAAGGGAGCTATTGAGAATAGGAGGGATTTGGCTTGGCACTGGAGATTATGGGTGCGGATTTGCACGGTCCCCTGTGGGAGCGGGCGAGCCCGCGAACACCGGCGAAGCCGGTGCCATCCATCGCGACGCCTGTTTCGCGGGCATGCCCGCTCCCACAGGGGAGTTGTGTCAACTAATCAGACGCGGTCGCGCATCCGGTACCAGGCCTTGGCCGCAGCCTCCAGCGGCGCCGCCAGCAGGTCGCCGCCGGGGAAGCGGCCGTTGTCGATGCCTTGGTACAGCGCCAGCAGGTCGTCGTCGCCAAGAATGGCATCGCTTACCGCCCGCGCCGCCGCCAGTGTAGGTAGCACGCCATGGCCCGAGAACCCCTGCAGCCAGTAGCGCTGGCCCTCGCGACCGACATCCGGGGTGCGCTGGATGCTGCAGTCGATATGGCCGCCCCAGGCATAGTCGATGGCTACCCCGGCCAGCTGCGGAAATACCCGCTCCAGGTAGGGGCGGGTAGCGCTGGCGACATCTTCGGGAATACCGCCCAGATAGGTGCAGCCGCCGCCGAACAGCAGGCGATGGTCCGGGGTGAGGCGGAAATAGTCGGGCACGAACTGGTTGTCGATCACGCAACTGTTGTGCGGCAGTAGCGACTGGGCGAAGTCGGCATCCAGCGGTGCGGTGGCTACCTGATAGGAGCCAACCGGCAATAGGCGGCGCGACAGATTGCGGTCGAGGCGGTCGATGTAGGCGTTGCAGGCCAGCACCAGCACTTGGCAGCGTACTTCGCCGCGGTCGGTACGGGCCACATAGCCATCGCCGGCTTTCTGGTAGTTGAGCACCTGGCTCTGTTCGTAGATCCGCCCGCCAGCCGCCTCGATGGTGCTGGCCAGGCCCTGGGCCAGCTTCAGCGGGTTGAGGTGGGCGCCTTTGGCGTCGTATAGCGCGGCCTGGTAGCGCGGGCTGTCGATCCACTGCGGCAGCTCGTCGCGGCCGATCAGGCGCAGGGCGTCGTAGCCCCATTTGTGTTCGGCCTCATGCAGGGCTTCTTCCAGCATCTTTACCCGGCGCGGCAGTACGGCGGTCCACAGGCTGCCCAGCCGGTAGTCGATGTCGAAGCCGTGGCGCTCGGGCAGTTCGCGCATTTCATCGGCGGCCCAGCACATGCTGGCCCACAGGCGTTGGGTGCGTTCGGTGCCCAAAGCCTTTTCCAGCGGCGGCATGTCGCACGACCAGCCGAGCAGTGCCTGGCCGCCGTTGCGGCCGGACGCGGCCCAGGCCACGCGGCTGGCTTCCAGCAGCGTTACACGCTTGCCGGCCTGGGTCAGGCGCAAGGCGGTGTGCAGACCGCTGAAGCCGGCGCCGATGATCAGGACCTCGGTGTCGTGGCTGCCTTGCAGGGTAGGGTGCAGGGGAATGCTGGCGGGGTAGGTCTGGGCGTAGTAGCTGGCGACGTGCTGGGCGGATTGTTTGAACATGCAGGGGTCTCATGAAAATTCTTGTGTTTATTTTCATGAAAACTTAGCAGGTAAATTTCATGGCGCCAATGCATTGGCCGGGTTTGTGGCTTACCTCGGGTTGTTGTTTTCCTGTCCAGGCCCTTTCGCGGGTAAACCCGCTCCCACAGAGTCATCAACGGTCTCGAGGTCGGCGCTGTAACTGTGGGAGCGGGTCTACCCGCGAAGGGGCCTGACCTGAGAGTGCAAAATTTTCAGGTTGTCGCCTTTTTTCGAGGCTGTCTTGGCTTGCCTGCGGCCGCTTTGCCTTTCCCGCCACCCCTCCGCTTTTTCTTCCACGGCGGCGCAGCCCCGGCTGCCGGCCCGCTGATGGTCATGCGCATGCCGCTGCACCGTTCGACCAGCTTGCCCATCCATGCCGACTGCCGGGCGACGAACTCTTCCAGCGTCATCTCGCCACTCTGCACCATGTCCAGCGCCTGCTCCCAGATAGCTGTGGTACCAGGGTCGGCAATGGCGCGAGGTACGGCGTCGATCAGGCTGAAGGCCGCAGGGGTGGCGGATAGCGCCTTGCCGTTCTTCACCAGGTAGCCGCGGTCAAGCAGGCCCTGGATGATGCTGGCGCGGGTGGCTTCGGTGCCGATACCGGTGGTTTCCTTGAGCTTCTGCTTCAGCCGCGGGTCGTCCACCAGCTTGGCCACGTTCTTCATTGCCTTGATCAGGTCGCCTTCGGTAAACGGCTTGGGCGGCTGGGTCCACAGGTCTTTCAATTGCAGGCCCTGCACCGTGCAGTCCTGGCCTTCGCGCAGCGCCGGCAGCACCTGGGCCGGTGGTGCCTCGCGGCCCTTGGCCGGGGTCAGCGCCTCGGGCAGAGCACGGCGCCAGCCTGGTTCGACGATCTGCTTGCCTACGGCACGCAGGGCATGGCCGGCGCAGTCGAAGTCGGCCTGGGTGCGGTCGTACTCATGGTTGGGCAGGAACTGCGCCAGGTAGCGGGCGCGGATCAGGGTGTACACCGCCTTGTGCTTGGCTGGCAGGCGCGACGGGTCGCTGGCAGCGGCGGTGGGGATGATGCCGTGGTGGGCGCTGACCTTGGCGTCGTTCCACGCCCGTGATCGGCGTTGCGGCTCCAGATAGGGCTGCAGCGGCGCCAGGCTGGCATCGGAACGTTGCAGGGCGGCGAGGATGGCTGGCGCTTCGGCGTGCTGGCTTTGCGGCAGGTAGCCGCAGTCGCTGCGCGGGTAGGTGATCAGCTTGTGGGTTTCGTACAGGGCCTGGGCGATGTCGAGGGTTTCCTGGGCGCCGAGGCCGAACTTTTTCGAGCACAGCTCCTGCAGGGTGCCAAGGTCGAAGGGCAGGGGTGCCGCTTCACGCACGCGTTCGGTGGTCACCTTCACGGCCCGGGCAGTACCCGCATTGCCGATGTCGGCGGCAGCCTGCTGCGCCAGGGCCTGGTTCAGGCAGCGGCCCTGGTCGTCGCAGGCGTCATCGGGGGCGCGCCACTGGGCGTTGAAGCCAAAGCCTGCGTGTTCGAGCTGCACGTCGATGGCCCAGAACGGTACCGGCACAAAGTCGGCGATGCCGCGGTCTCGGTCGACCACCAGGCGCAAGGTGGGCGTTTGCACCCGGCCCACCGGCAGCACGCCCTGATACCCCGACTGGCGGCCCAGCAGGGTGAACAGCCGGCTCATGTTCATGCCGATCAGCCAGTCTGCGCGCGAACGGCCCAGCGCCGAGTGGTACAGGTTGAAGGTTTCGTGGCCCGGCAGCAGCCGCGCCAGGGCCTTGCGAATGGAGGCGTCGTCCAGTGCCGACAGCCACAGGCGCTGCACCGGGCCGCGGTAGCGGCAATGCTCGACCAGTTCGCGGGCGATCATTTCGCCTTCGCGGTCGGCGTCGGTGGCGATCACCAGTTCGCGTGCTTCGCCGAGCAGGCGCTTGACTGCCTTGAACTGGCTGGCGGTCTTGGGCTTGACCAGCATTTTCCACTTTTCCGGGATGATCGGCAGGTCGGCCAGGTTCCAGCGCTTGTAGCGTTCGTCGTAGCTGTCGGGCGGGGCGGTTTCCAGCAGGTGGCCGATGCACCAGGTCACGCAGACGTCGGTGCCTTGCCAGCAGCCATCGCCCTTGCGGTTGGCGCCGAGCACTTTGGCGATGTCTTTTGCCTGGGAGGGTTTTTCGCAGAGGAACAGGCGCATGGCCGGGGACGCTTCATCGGGGGTGATGGGCGATAGGATGCGCAAGCGAGGGCGCGGAGGCAAGTTTTATCTGGATGGATGTACAGGTTTTTTGTCAGAGGGGATGTCTTGGCTGTGCCGGCCTCTTCGCGGGTGAACCCGCTCCCACAGGCTCCCCACAATCTTCAGAATTTGTGGGGGGCCTGTGCGAAGGTCGTGGATCAGGCGCGCGAGTCGCGCACCATGTCCACGTGCGGGATGCCGGCTTCGAGGAACTCTTCGCTGACTACGCGAAAGCCCAGCCGCTCGTAGAACGGCGTGGCGTGCACCTGGGCGCTGAGCATCTGCTGTTTAAGGTCGCGGTTCTGTGCTTCGACAATCACCGCGTTCATCAGCGCGTCACCCACCTTCAGCCCGCGCCAGTCCTTCAGCACCGAGACCCGGCCAATGGTGCCGTCAGGCAGCAGGCGCGCGGTGCCGATCGGGTAGTCGCCTTCCAGGGCCAGGAAGTGCGCGGCGGTCGGGTCGTCCGAGTCCCACTCCAGCTCCGGCGGCACGTGCTGTTCGGCAATGAACACCGCTTCGCGGATGCGGCGGATGTCGGCGTTGTCCTTGTGCCAGTCGGCGAGGCGCACACGAATCTTATTCATTGGCGAATCCCAGGCTTCCTTGTTTGACCAGCTGCTGTACCAGCATAAGGCCATCTTCATCCTGCAGCCATTCGCCCAGGTTGTCGATGTGCAGGGCGTCAGCCGCGCAAACCAGCTTCAGCAGCTCGCGCAGTTTGCCCGGTAGCGGGCAGCTGCGGCCGCTGGCGAACAGAAGCAGGTCTTCTTCGAATTCCGACCAGGCCAGACGCGCGCTCGGGTTGCGGATCAGGATGGCGCCTTGTTCCAGGGCATCGATCAGTTCTTCCTCGGACAGCTCTTCACCGACGATCTGCTCGGGGTAGCGCGGCTCGGTCATGAACTGGCCGAACCAGGTCAGCAGCAGGTCCTTGTCGCCCATGTGCTTGTCGAGCAGCGCCTTGAGGCGGTCGAGGGCGTCGTGCTGGATCTGGTGCGGGTCGCTGACCGGCTGGGCATCGGCGTCGCTGTAGCGTTCTTCGTCGGGCAGGAACTGGCCGAGGAAATCGGTGAAGTGGGTCAGCACTTCGGCGGCGCTTGGCGCGCGGAAGCCTACCGAGTAGGTCAGGCAGTCGTCCACGGCCACGCCGTAGTGGGCCAGGCGTGGTGGCAGGTAAAGCATGTCGCCCGGCTCCAGGGTCCACTCATCGCTCTGCTCGAAGTCGGCGAGGATGCGCAGGTCGGCGTGCTCCAGCAGCGAGCTGTCGCTGCTGCACATCTGGCCGATTTTCCAGTTGCGCTGGCCGTGGCCCTGCAGCAGGAACACGTCGTAGTTGTCGAAGTGCGGGCCGACGTTGCCACCAGGGGCGGCGAAGCTGATCATCACGTCATCGATGCGCCAGCTGGGCAGGAAGCGGAAGTTTTCCAGCAGTTCGGCTACTTCCGGGACGAACTGGTCCACGGCCTGCACCAGCAGGGTCCAGTCCTTTTCCGGCAGCTCGGCGAAGGTGTCTTCGGTGAACGGGCCGCGGCGCAGCTCCCACGGGTGCGCGCCGTGCTCGAGCACGATACGCGACTCTACTTCCTCTTCCAGGGCCAGGCCGGCCAGCTCGTCGGGGTCGATCGGGCTGATGAAGTCCGGGAATGCCTGGCGCACCAGCAGCGGCTTCTTCTGCCAGTAGTCGCGCATGAATTCGCGGGCCGAGATGCCGCCGAGCAGCTGCAGTGGAGTATCAGGATTCATGTTCAACCTATTGAAAAAATGTAATTTTCGTCCGGGAATAAAAACGCCCGGCCAGGCCGGGCGTTGAACGCGACGGTCAGCTTAGATGCGTTTGGCCTGTGCTGCCGCGTTGCCGATGTAGGTAGCAGGGGTCAGCTGCTTGAGCTCGGCCTTGGCTTCGGCTGGCATGTCCAGGCCGTCGATGAAGGTCAGCAGCGCTTCCGGGGTGATGCCCTTGCCACGGGTCAGCTCCTTGAGCTTCTCGTAGGGGTTTTCGATGTTGAAGCGGCGCATCACGGTCTGGATCGGCTCGGCCAGCACTTCCCAGCAGGCGTCCAGGTCGGCGGCGATGCGGGCTTCGTTGACTTCCAGCTTGCCGATGCCTTTCAGGCTGGCTTCGTAGGCGATGACGCTGTGGGCAAAGCCCACGCCCAGGTTGCGCAGCACGGTGGAGTCGGTCAGGTCACGCTGCCAGCGCGAGATCGGCAGCTTGCTGGCCAGGTGCTGGAACAGCGCGTTGGCGATACCCAGGTTGCCTTCGGAGTTTTCGAAGTCGATCGGGTTGACCTTGTGCGGCATGGTCGACGAGCCGATTTCACCGGCAACGGTCTTCTGCTTGAAGTAGCCCAGCGAGATGTAGCCCCACACATCGCGGTCGAAGTCGATCAGGATGGTGTTGAAGCGGGCGATGGCGTCGAACAACTCGGCGATGTAGTCGTGCGGCTCGATCTGGGTGGTGTACGGGTTGAACTGCAGGCCCAGCTCGTCTTCGATGAAGGCGCGGGCGTTCTGCTCCCAGTCGATCTGCGAGTAGGCCGACAGGTGGGCGTTGTAGTTGCCCACGGCGCCGTTGATCTTGCCCAGCAACGGCACGGCGGCAACCTGGGCGATCTGGCGCTCCAGGCGGTACACAACGTTGGCCAGTTCTTTACCCAGGGTGGTCGGCGAAGCCGGCTGGCCGTGGGTGCGCGACAGCATGGGCACGTCGGCGTGGGCGTGAGCCAGGGCGCGGATGGCGTCGGCGATCTGGCGCATCAGCGGCAGCAGCACTTCGTCACGGCCGGCGCGCAGCATCAGGGCGTGGGACAGGTTGTTGATGTCCTCGCTGGTGCAGGCGAAGTGGATGAACTCGCTGACCTTGGCCAGCTCAGGCAGCTTGGCGGCCTGCTCCTTGAGGAGGTATTCGATCGCCTTGACGTCGTGGTTGGTGGTGCGCTCGATTTCCTTGACGCGTTCGGCGTGCTCGAGCTTGAAGTCGGTGGCCAGGCTGTCCAGCAGGGCGTTGGCTTCGGCGGAGAACGCCGGCACTTCGCCGATCTGCGGGTGGGCGGCCAGGCGCTGCAGCCAGCGCACTTCGACCAGGGCGCGGAAACGGATCAGGCCGAATTCGCTGAAAATGGGGCGCAAGGCCTGGGTTTTGCCGGCATAACGGCCGTCTACAGGGGAAACCGCAGTGAGCGAAGAGAGCTGCATGGGGTGTTCTCGGACAGTCAGGCTTTTGGAAGGGCGCATATCATACATGAATTTCGCGCCCGAGTCGGGTGGCTGACCAAAGGTCGGGCCATAAATCAGCTGTGGCATTGTGCATTGCCTGTTCTGGCCCTATCACCAGCAAGCCAGCTCCCGCTGGTAATGCACCGGTCTTGAGCACAGTGCATATCCTGCGGGAGCTGGCTTGCCGGCGATGAGGCCGGAACTGTCAAACCCCTGTCAGGAGGGGCTGCGCATCATGTCGTACAGTTCGTTCAACAGCTTGCGCCGGCTGAATACCAGCTGCCAGCGGTGCCCGCCCAGCTGGCGCCACAGGCGTGCGGCGCGGATGCCGGCCAGCAGCAGGGCGCGGATCTTCGAGGCGTTGCTGGCCTGCTGCAGGAAGCGCATGTCGCCATGCACCTGGATGCGCTGGCGCAAGGTGCTCAGGGTGTCCTGGTACAAGGCTCCGCTGGAAGCGATGACGTTTTCATGAACCAGGCCAAAATGCTCGGCCTGGGACTGGATTTGCGGCAGGCGGTTGCCGATGGTGTCGAGCAGGTCGCCGCGCTTGTTCAACTGGCGTTCAAGGCCCAGCATCGACAGGGCGTAGCGCAGTGGCTCGCGCTGCAGGCTGCTGGGGTCGCGCTCCAGCGCACCGACCAGCGCGCGATAGCCGTCGCGCAGGTTCAGGTCGTCACCGCCGAAAACTTCCAGGGTGTCCTTGGGGTCACGGACCAGCAGGCTGCCCAGCATGCAGCCGATGTTGGCCTCGCTGGCCTGGCCGGTGCGGGCGATGCGGTCGACCAGTACGGCGGCCTGGAACACACCGCCCAACGCAATCAGCTGCTCCTGCAGGTTGCTCATGCACGCGGGCTCCACGGCTCGGCAGCTTCGATCACGCCGCCGCCCAGGCACACTTCGCCGTCGTAGAACACCACCGACTGGCCCGGGGTGACGGCGCGTTGCGGTTCGTCGAACACTGCGCGGTAGCCGCTTTCGGTCAGCTCCAGGGTGCACTGCTGGTCGCTTTGGCGGTAACGCACCTTGGCGGTGAGCTGGCGTGGGTTGCTGAGGTCGACCGGGTTGACCCAGAAAATTTCCGAAGCGAGCAGGGCGCGGGAGAACAGCCACGGGTGTTCATTACCCTGGCCGACCACCAGCACGTTGCGGGTCAGGTCCTTGTGCAGCACGTACCACGGCTCGTCACCGGCGTCCTTCAGGCCGCCAATGCCCAGGCCCTGGCGCTGGCCGATGGTGTGGTACATCAGGCCGTGGTGGCGGCCGATCACTTCACCGTCGGTGGTCTCGATGTTGCCCGGCTGGGCCGGCAGGTATTGCTTGAGGAAGTCGCTGAAGCGACGCTCGCCGATGAAGCAGATGCCGGTGGAATCCTTTTTCTTGGCGGTGGCCAGGCCGTGCTTTTCGGCAATGGCGCGTACTTCGGGCTTTTCCAGCTCGCCAACCGGGAACAGGGTACGTGCGATTTCCTTGCCGCCGACGGCGTGCAGGAAGTAGCTCTGGTCCTTGTTCGGGTCCAGGCCCTTGAGCAGTTCGGTGAGCCCGCCGGTGTCGCGGCGGCGCACGTAGTGGCCGGTGGCGATCAGGTCGGCACCCAGCGACAGGGCGTAGTCGAGGAACGCCTTGAACTTGATTTCGCGGTTGCAGAGGATGTCCGGGTTGGGCGTGCGGCCGGCCTTGTACTCTTCGAGGAAGTGCTCGAACACGTTGTCCCAGTATTCGGCGGCGAAGTTGGCGGTGTGCAGCTTGATGCCGATGCGGTCGCACACGGCCTGGGCGTCGGCCAGGTCTTCACGGGCGGTGCAGTATTCGGTGCCGTCGTCTTCTTCCCAGTTCTTCATGAACAGCCCTTCCACCTGGTAGCCCTGCTCCATGAGCAGAAGGGCGGAGACGGAAGAGTCCACGCCGCCGGACATGCCGACGATGACGCGGGTCTTGGCGGGGTCTTTGAGTGCTGGGCTGGTCATGGGTACCGGTGTGTATCAAAGGGGGAAAAACGCCAATTCTATCAAACCTGCGGCGGCGCGTCAGTCGCGCAGCAGGTCGAGGCTGTGCAAGGGGCCTTTGAGGTAATCGTCGAGACAGCGTGGCACCAGTTCGCTGCGCCAGCGGGCAGGGTCGGCCAGCAGTTCGTCGCGGGTCAGCCACACGGCGCGGACGATGTCGCTGTCCAGTGCCAGGTCGGCGTGATGGCGCACGGGGCGGGCGGCGAAGCAGACGCGCTGGTAGGTCACGCCGTTGCTTGGGGCGGTGTACAGGTAGATGCCGACCACGCCGGTGAGCTCGACTTCCCAGGCGGTTTCTTCGAGGGTTTCGCGCAGGGCGGCCTGGGGCAGGGTCTCGTTGGGTTCGAGGTGGCCGGCGGGCTGGTTGAAGACGTGCTGGTTGGCTTTGAACTCTTCGACGAAAAGGAACTTGCCTTCGTGTTCGACGATGGTGGCGACGGTGATGTGGGGTTGCCAGGTCATGAACAGCTCCTTAGAGGCCTGCACAGCCCTTGTGGGAGCGGGTTTACCCGCGAATGCGTCAGTGGATTCGCCATCGCATTCGCGGGTAAACCCGCTCCTAAAGAGTCCGCGCTGGCGGCCAGAAATCGTTTATCCAGAAAGCACAAACCCCGGTGCGTGGCCGGGGTTTGTGCTGTTACTTCAAGCGAACCTTACAGGGCGGCAATGGCGCTGTTCAGGGTCTGGCTTGGGCGCATCACCTTGGCGGTCAGCTCGGCATCCGGAGCGTAGTAGCCACCGATGTCGGCCGGCTTGCCCTGGACGGCGTTGAGCTCGGCGACGATGGTCTCCTCGTTCTCGGTCAGGGTCTTGGCCAGTGGTGCGAAGCGTGCCTGCAGGGCAGCGTCGTCGTTCTGCGCAGCCAGGGCCTGGGCCCAGTACAGGGTCAGGTAGAAGTGGCTGCCGCGGTTGTCGATACCGCCAACTTTGCGCGAAGGCGACTTGTTGGTGTCGAGGAACTTGCCGGTGGCCTGGTCCAGGGTATTGGCCAGCACTTTGGCGCGCGGGTTGTCGTAGGTGTTGCCCAGGTGCTCCAGGGAAGCGGCCAGGGCCAGGAATTCACCCAGCGAGTCCCAACGCAGGAAGTTCTCTTCCACCAGCTGCTGCACGTGCTTCGGTGCCGAACCGCCGGCGCCGGTTTCGAACAGGCCACCGCCGTTCATCAGCGGCACGATCGACAGCATCTTGGCGCTGGTGCCCAGTTCCATGATCGGGAACAGGTCGGTCAGGTAGTCGCGCAGCACGTTGCCGGTCACCGAGATGGTGTCCTTGCCTTCGCGGATGCGGGCCAGGGAGAACTTGATGGCGTCGACCGGTGCCAGGATGCGGATGTCCAGGCCGGTGGTGTCGTGATCCTTCAGGTACTTCTGCACCTTCTCGATCATCACGCCGTCGTGGGCGCGGGCCGGGTCCAGCCAGAACACTGCAGGGGTGTTGCTCAGGCGGGCACGGTTGACGGCCAGCTTGACCCAGTCCTGGATCGGCGCGTCCTTGACCTGGCACATGCGGAAGATGTCGCCGGCTTCGACGTTCTGCTCGAGAACGACCTGGCCTTTGCTGTCGACCACGCGCACGACACCGTCGGCCTTGATCTGGAAGGTCTTGTCGTGGGAGCCGTATTCTTCGGCCTTCTGTGCCATCAGGCCGACGTTCGGTACGCTGCCCATGGTGGTCGGGTCGAAGGCGCCGTTGGCTTTGCAGTCTTCGATGGTGGCCTGGTAGATGCCGGCGTAGCAGCGGTCCGGGATGATCGCCTTGGCATCCTGCAGTTCGCCAGCGGCGTTCCACATCTTGCCCGAGTCACGGATCATGGCCGGCATCGAGGCGTCGACGATGACGTCGCTCGGCACGTGCAGGTTGGTGATGCCTTTGTCGGAGTTGACCATGGCCAGGGCCGGACGCTGGGCGTACAGGGCCTGGATGTCGGCTTCGATCTCGGCCTGCTTCTCGGCTGGCAGGTCCTTGATGCGGGCATACAGGTCGCCGATGCCGTTGTTGGCGTTGAAGCCAACTTCAGCCAGGGCGGCGGCATGCTTGGCCAGCACGTCGTTGTAGAACTCTTCGACGATGACGCCGAACATGATCGGGTCGGAGACCTTCATCATGGTGGCTTTCAGGTGTACCGACAGCAGCACGCCGGAGGCCTTGGCATCGGCGATCTGCTCGGCAATGAAGGCTTTCAGGGCCTTGCGGCTCATGGTGGCGCAGTCGATGACTTCGGCAGCTTTTACCGCAGTCTTTTCTTTCAGTACGGTGGTGTTGCCGTCTTTGCCGACCAGCTCGATGCGCAGGCTGTCGTCAGCTTCGATCAGTGCGGCTTTCTCGCTGCCGTAGAAGTCGCCCTGGGTCATGTGGGCAACGTGCGACTTGGAGTCGGCAGCCCAGGCGCCCATCTTGTGCGGGTGCTTGCGGGCGTAGTTCTTGACCGACAGCGGCGCGCGGCGGTCGGAGTTGCCTTCGCGCAGGACCGGGTTCACGGCGGAACCTTTGATGCGGTCGTAGCGGGCGCGGGATTCTTTCTCTTCCGCGGTGGCCGGCTCGTCGGCGTAGTCAGGGATGTTGAAGCCCTTGCCTTGCAGTTCCTTGATCGCGGCTTTCAGCTGCGGTACCGAGGCGCTGATGTTCGGCAGCTTGATGATGTTGGCTTCCGGGGTGGTAGCCAGCTGGCCCAGTTCCGCCAGGTGATCGCCTACTTGCTTCTCTGCGCCCAGTTGCTCCGGGAAGGCGGCGAGGATGCGGCCAGCCAGGGAGATGTCGCGGGTTTCGACGGCGATGTCAGCCGAAGCGGTGAAAGCTTCGATGATTGGCAGCAGCGAGTAAGTGGCGAGGGCGGGGGCTTCGTCGGTGAAGGTATAGATGATCTTGGAACGGGTGGGCATGCGGGTTAACTCTCTGTGTGCTGAGCGTGCTCGAGTCTCGTGGTGCGCAGGGTAGGCGCATCGCCCTGGCAGCGCCATGAGCGGAAAGTCGAGAGGCTGCGAGCGGTGATGGTGGATGCATCAGTCGAGCGTCAAGTGCTGAGCTGCGGTAACAACCCAGGCTTTATGGCCAGGCTTTGTGTCCATTCATGGCCAAGGGCGGTCCGCATTTTTCCAAGGGATCGCCCCGATGACCCTTCGGTCGCGGCGGAGTATACCAAACCATTCGGGCTAATCAGCAAGGCCAAGTGATATCGGCCCATTTATAAGACCAAAGACTAAGCGGCAATGTGGCGGGTTGTCGCATGCCTTGCAGGTCGGCAGATGTGGTTTAGGCTCAGTGGATCGCATGATGTCCAATCACACCCGACAGCGGAGTAGTGCAAGCATGGGATACCAGAAAATCAAGGTTCCGACCGACGGCACCAAGATCACCGTCAATGCCGACCATTCGCTCAACGTTCCTGACAACCCGATCATTCCCTATATCGAGGGCGACGGGATTGGCGTCGATGTCTCGCCGGTAATGATCAAGGTGGTCGACGCCGCCGTGCAGAAGGCCTACGGCGGCAAACGCAAGATCGCCTGGATGGAGGTGTACGCTGGCGAAAAAGCCACCCAGGTGTACGACCAGGACACCTGGTTGCCGCAGGAAACCCTCGATGCCGTGCGTGATTACGTGGTGTCGATCAAGGGGCCGCTGACCACCCCGGTGGGCGGCGGTATCCGGTCGCTCAACGTGGCCTTGCGCCAGCAACTGGACCTGTACGTGTGCCTGCGCCCGGTGCTGTGGTTCCAGGGGGTGCCCAGCCCGGTGAAGAAGCCAGGCGATGTGGACATGGTGATCTTCCGCGAGAACTCCGAGGACATCTATGCCGGCATCGAGTGGAAGGCCGGTTCGCCCGAGGCGAACAAGGTGATCAAGTTCCTCAAGGAGGAAATGGGCGTTACCAAGATCCGCTTCGACCAGGACTGCGGCATTGGCGTCAAGCCGGTGTCTCGCGAGGGCACCAAGCGCTTGGTGCGCAAGGCCCTGCAGTACGTGGTGGATAACGACCGCGAGTCGCTGACCCTGGTGCACAAGGGCAACATCATGAAGTTCACCGAGGGTGCCTTCAAGGACTGGGGTTATGAAGTGGCGCGCGACGAGTTCGGGGCCGAGTTGCTCGATGGTGGCCCGTGGATGAAGTTCAAGAACCCCAAGAGTGGGCGCGAGGTCATCGTCAAGGACGCCATCGCCGACGCCATGCTGCAGCAGATCCTGCTGCGCCCGGCCGAGTACGACGTGATCGCCACCCTCAACCTCAACGGTGACTACCTGTCCGACGCCCTGGCGGCGGAAGTGGGTGGTATCGGCATTGCGCCGGGTGCCAACCTGTCCGACACCGTGGCCATGTTCGAGGCCACCCACGGCACCGCGCCCAAGTATGCCGGGCAGGACAAGGTCAACCCGGGTTCGGTGATCCTGTCGGCGGAGATGATGCTGCGGCACATGGGCTGGACCGAGGCGGCAGACCTGATCATCAAGGGTACCAACGGCGCGATTGCCGCCAAGACCGTGACGTATGACTTCGAGCGCCTGATGGACGGCGCCACACTGGTGAGCAGTTCAGGCTTTGGCGATGAAATGATCAAGCATATGTAGGGCAATGGAAAACCGGCCGCTTCCATTAAAGAAGCGGCCGGCTTGTTCGTATACCGGCAGGCGGCTCAGCAGATCAGGCGTCGGCAGTGCTGCCGGCTGGCCGTGCGCTGGTCGGCGCAGGCGCGGCAGTGGAAGCGCTGCAGATCTTGACTGCGTGCAGGCCTTTGGGGCCTTGGATAATCTCGAAACTCACGGCCTGGCCGGCCTTGAGCGTCTTGTATCCGTCCATCTGGATGGCTGAGTAATGAGCGAACAAGTCTTCATCCTTGCCCTCTTCATTGATGAATCCGTAGCCCTTGGCATTGTTGAACCACTTGACTTTACCGCTTGCCATCCCTATGTCCCTCTGCAAAGGACTCCATCACTGGAGTATCATCCACTCATCCGCATACGAACCATGCGAAAAATCTGGTTGACTGCGCGGATCTTTATCGACCACGGTGGGTTCTTATTGGTTGTAACACCGTTTTGCCGATAGTCAAGGTCGCCCGGCGCCTGCGCTGGCCGTGCCCTTCGCAGTCAACCCACAACCTTAACCTGTCGCTCATGATGAAATTCTTTCCATGCATGCACCTAGTGAGATTCGACTAACATTCAATCAGGATCGCCCGCAATCGAATGAGGACGACGGCTCAGGTCTTGCAGTTCAGGAAGCCAAGCCGATCCTGCAGGCGCCACCTATGTACAAGGTGGTTTTGTTCAACGATGACTACACGCCGATGGATTTCGTCGTCGAAGTGCTCGAGACGTTCTTCAATCTGAACCGCGAGCTGGCGACCAAGATCATGCTGACCGTCCATACCGAAGGGCGGGCAGTGTGCGGATTGTTTACCCGTGACATCGCCGAAACAAAGGCTATGCAGGTCAACCAATACGCCAGGGAAAGCCAGCATCCGCTACTCTGTGAAATCGAGAAGGACGGTTAATCGCCGACCACTTGGGTATGAGGTGAAGCTATGTTAAACCGCGAGCTCGAAGTCACCCTCAATCTTGCCTTCAAGGAGGCTCGTTCGAAGCGTCATGAGTTCATGACCGTCGAACATCTGCTGCTGGCACTCCTTGACAATGAGGCTGCCGCGACCGTTCTGCGCGCCTGTGGCGCCAATCTCGACAAACTCAAGCACGACCTGCAAGAGTTCATCGATTCCACCACACCCCTGATTCCGGTCAACGACGAAGATCGTGAAACCCAGCCGACCCTGGGCTTCCAGCGTGTACTGCAGCGTGCCGTGTTCCACGTGCAAAGCTCCGGCAAGCGTGAAGTCACTGGCGCCAACGTGCTGGTTGCGATCTTCAGCGAACAGGAAAGCCAGGCCGTGTTCCTGCTCAAGCAGCAGAGCGTGGCCCGTATCGACGTGGTCAACTACATCGCCCATGGCATCTCCAAGGTGCC
Source organism: Pseudomonas sp. M2(2023) (assembly GCF_030263955.1). Classification (NCBI taxonomy): domain Bacteria; kingdom Pseudomonadati; phylum Pseudomonadota; class Gammaproteobacteria; order Pseudomonadales; family Pseudomonadaceae; genus Pseudomonas; species Pseudomonas sp. M2(2023). Next base: position 3,595,532 of record NZ_CP127114.1, on the reverse strand, counting down.
GGGCCATGGTTCGCATTCCGAAAGCGACCAGGAAATGCAGGACGAAGAGGGCGGCGATACCGCCTCTTCGAGCAACCCGCTGGATGCCTATGCCAGCAACCTGAACGAGCTGGCCCGTGCCGGCCGTATCGACCCGCTGGTTGGCCGCGAGCAGGAAGTGGAGCGCGTGGCGCAAATCCTTGCCCGTCGGCGCAAGAACAACCCGCTGCTGGTGGGTGAGGCAGGCGTGGGCAAGACCGCCATTGCCGAAGGCCTGGCCAAGCGCATCGTCGATGGCCAGGTGCCCGACCTGCTGGCGCAGAGCGTGGTGTATTCCCTCGACCTCGGCGCACTGCTGGCGGGTACCAAATACCGTGGCGATTTCGAGAAGCGCTTCAAGGCGCTGCTCGGCGAGCTGCGCAAGCGCCCGCAGGCGATCCTGTTCATCGATGAAATCCACACCATCATTGGTGCCGGTGCGGCGTCGGGCGGGGTGATGGATGCGTCCAACCTGCTCAAGCCGCTGCTGTCGTCCGGTGAGATCCGTTGCATCGGTTCGACCACCTTCCAGGAATTCCGCGGCATTTTCGAGAAGGACCGTGCCCTGGCACGGCGCTTCCAGAAGGTTGATGTCAGCGAGCCGTCGGTCGAAGACACCGTGGGCATCCTGCGTGGCCTGAAAGGGCGCTTCGAAAGCCACCACAACATCGAGTACAGCGACGAAGCCTTGCGCGCCGCCGCTGAACTGGCCTCGCGCTACATCAATGACCGGCACATGCCGGACAAGGCCATCGACGTGATCGATGAAGCCGGTGCCTACCAGCGCCTGCAGCCGGAGGCCAACCGCGTCAAGCGCATCGACGTGCCGCAGGTCGAAGACATCGTCGCCAAGATTGCGCGCATTCCGCCGAAGCACGTCACCAGTTCCGACAAGGAACTGCTGCGCAACCTCGAGCGTGACTTGAAATTGACCGTATTTGGTCAGGACCAGGCGATCGATTCGCTGGCCACCGCTATCAAGCTGTCCCGCGCCGGCCTCAAGTCGCCGGACAAGCCTGTCGGTTCGTTCCTGTTCGCCGGCCCGACCGGCGTCGGCAAGACCGAAGCTGCACGGCAGCTGGCCAAGGCGCTGGGGGTTGAGCTGGTGCGCTTCGACATGTCCGAGTACATGGAGCGCCACACCGTGTCGCGCCTGATCGGTGCGCCTCCTGGCTATGTTGGCTTCGATCAGGGTGGTTTGCTGACCGAGGCGATCACCAAGCAACCGCACTGCGTATTGCTGCTCGACGAAATCGAGAAGGCCCACCCGGAAGTCTTCAACCTGCTGCTGCAGGTGATGGACCACGGCACCCTGACCGACAACAACGGGCGCAAGGCCGACTTCCGCAACGTGATCCTGATCATGACCACCAACGCTGGCGCTGAAACCGCCGCGCGGGCCTCGATCGGCTTTACCCATCAGGACCATGCGTCCGATGCCATGGAAGTCATCCGCAAGAGCTTCACGCCGGAGTTCCGCAACCGCCTGGACACCATCATCCAGTTCGGCCGCCTGAGCCACGAGACGATCAAGAGCATCGTCGACAAGTTCCTTATCGAACTGCAGGCGCAGCTGGAAGACAAGCGTGTGCTGCTGGAGGTCAGCGATGATGCGCGCGGTTGGCTGGCGGCCTCGGGCTACGACGTGCAGATGGGTGCGCGGCCGATGGCGCGGCTGATCCAGGACAAGATCAAGCGGCCGCTGGCCGAGGAGATCCTGTTTGGCGAACTGGCCGAGCATGGTGGCGTGGTGCACGTCGACCTGCGCGATGGCGAGCTGGTGTTCGACTTCGAGACCACGGCTGAGGTTGCGTGATAGATGGGGCTGCAAAGCAGCCCCCTACAATCCTGAAGGCACAAAAAAGCCCGGCACATGGCCGGGCTTTTTCATGGCTTGAGCTTAGCGCGCACGGTAGGTGATGCGGCCCTTGCTCAGGTCGTAGGGCGTCAGTTCGACGCGGACCTTGTCGCCAGTGAGAATACGGATGTAGTTCTTGCGCATCTTTCCGGAGATGTGCGCGGTTACGACGTGCCCGTTTTCCAACTCCACGCGGAACATGGTGTTGGGCAGGGTGTCGACGACAGTACCTTCCATTTCGAAGCTGTCTTCTTTCGACATGCAGTAGAGCCCTCGGATCCAGTGTTGGCCCGACGCATAACCGCACCGGGCAAAAAAGTGGCGTGGATTATGCCCGAAAACTGTGTGTCAAGCCAATGCCTTTCAGTTGAGGGTGACCCAGCGCTGATTTATCAACAGTTCGATAGGCCGATACTGCGTCTTGTAGTTCATTTTCTTGCAGTTCTTGATCCAGTAACCCAGGTAAACCGCCTCCAGGTCCTGGCGCAGGGCTTCGGTGATCTGCCAGAGGATGGCGAAGCGGCCCAGGCTGCGGCGTTCTTCGTCCGGCTCGTAGAAGGTGTACACCGCTGACAGGCCGTTGGGCAGCAGGTCGCACACCGCTACCGCCATCAAGCGGCCTTCCAGGCGGAACTCGTAGAACCAGCAGAACGGCAGGTCGCGCACCAGGAAGGTGGAGAACTGGTCGCGGCTGGGCGGGTACATGTCACCGTCGGCGTGGCGCGTTTCGATATAGCGCCGGTACAGCTCGAAGTACTCTTCCTTGAACGCCGGGCGTGCGGCGGTCACGGTCAGGTCGGCGTTGCGCTTGAGGATGCGCCGTTGCTGGCGGTTGGGGATGAAGCGCGCCGCCGGGATGCGTGCCGGCACGCAGGCATTGCAGTTCTGGCAATGCGGGCGGTACAGGTGGTCGCCACTGCGGCGGAAGCCCATTTCCGACAAATCGGCGTACACATGCACGTCCATCGGCTGGCTGGGGTCGAGGAACAGTGTGGTTGCCTGTTCGTCGGGCAGGTAGCTGCAGGAGTGGGGCTGAGTGGCATAGAACTTCAACCGCGCCAACTCTGTCATGATCAACCCCCTCGGTGAGACTTTGCTTTAAGTGTAAGCCAGCTATGAGAACTCGCCTAGGGAAGCCATGTGGCGCTGTTGGGCTGGTCGAGGTGGCGTGCCAGGTAGCCGGCGAACTCGGCGCGGCTGATGGCGTGGGCGCCCAGGCTGTGCAGGTGGTTGGTCGGCATCTGGCAGTCGATGAGGACGAAACCGGCCTGGCGCAGGTGGTTGACCAGGGTCACGAAGCCGACCTTGGAGGCATTGTCGGCGCGGCTGAACATCGATTCGCCGAAGAACAGCTGGCCCATGGCCAGGCCGTACAGGCCGCCGACCAGCTCGCCATCCTGGCGCACCTCCACCGAATGGGCGATGCCGCGCCGGTGCAGCTCGCAGTAGGCGGCGCGCATGGTGTCGGTGATCCAGGTACCGTCGGCGTAGTCGCGTGGCGCGGCGCAGGCGGCGATTACCGCTGGGAAGTCGGTGTCGAAGCTGACCTGGTAACGACCCTGGCGCATCAGCTTGGCCAGCGAGCGCGACACGTGCAGCTGGTGCGGGAGCAGCACCGTGCGCGGGTCGGGCGACCACCAGAGGATCGGCTGGCCGTCCTGGTACCACGGGAAGCAGCCATGGCGATAGGCCTGCACCAGGCACTCGGGGCTCAGGTCGCCGCCGGCAGCGAGCAGGCCGTTGGGGTCGTGCAGGGCCTTTTCCAGGGGCGGGAAGGTCAGCGAGTCGCGGGTCAGCCAGGTGAGCATGGTCTATCGTGCGGTGGGGGAGGGGAGAGGGCAGCATGGCGCGGGTGAAAAGCAGGGTCAATCTCTTTGGCTTCTTCGCGGGCGCGCCCGCTCCCGCAGGCCATGTGCAGGCTCTGAAGCCTGCGGGGGTACCTGGGGGAGCGGGCAAGCCCGCGAAGAGGCCGGCACAGGCGATGAAAATAGGCAATTTCCTACACATTCATGAGACAGCAGGCACCATCCGCTACATTTGCTGTCACACCTGTGCAAAAACACAGCATAAGCCTTTGTCACAAAAGAAAATGCATGCTCAAATTGCAGCTATATGAAAGTCGCCCCCGGCCATACCCCCATCTGGCGTGCCGCCATGGCGGCTGGCGGGCAGTAATGTTAAAAGTAGTGGTTCATTGGCCGCACCGTCGGCCGATCACTATTGGACGCGCAGCACGCGCAGGAATAGACGCGTTTTGAAGAAATCCACCGCAACTCCAGCTCCCTTGCCCGTCCCCCTGTGGCGGCAGCAGCTGCATTATCGCCTCAAGGAAGGTGCGTTGATCGCTGTCGGCGCCCTGTGCCTGTACCTGTGGATGGCGCTGCTGACCTACGATACGTCGGACCCGGGCTTCAGCCACACCAGCAACGTCGACCAGGTGCAGAACGCCGCCGGGCGTGCCGGTGCCTACTTCGCCGACATCCTGTTCATGGTGCTGGGGTACTTCGCCTACATCTTCCCGCTGCTGCTGGCGATAAAGACCTGGCAGATCTTCCGCGAACGCCACCAGCCCTGGGACTGGAGCGGCTGGCTGTTCTCCTGGCGGCTGATCGGCCTGGTGTTCCTGGTGCTGTCTGGTGCGGCGCTGGCGCATATCCATTTCCACCCGCCTGCGAGCATGCCGTTCTCCGCCGGTGGTGCGCTGGGCGAGAGCCTGGGCGACCTGGCGCGCAACCTGCTGAACGTGCAGGGCAGCACGCTGATGTTCATTGCCCTGTTCCTGTTCGGCTTGACCGTGTTCACCGACCTGTCGTGGTTCAAGGTGATGGACCTGACCGGCAAGATCACCCTCGACCTGTTCGAGCTGGTGCAGGGCGCCGCCAACCGTTGGTGGGAAGCACGCAACGAACGCAAGCGCCTGGAGGCGCAGCTGCGCGAGGATGAACCGGTGGTCAAGGCCGCGCCGATGGCCGCCGACAAGCGCGAACCGGCCAAGCCGGCGCTGCGCGAGCGCATCTTCAAGCGTGAAGAAGCACCTGCCCAACCGGTCGAGCCACGTGAGCCAACCCTGTCGCGCGAGCCTGTGGTGCCACGCGAGTCGCCGGCACCTCGTGAGCCGGTAATCTCCCGCGAACCACCTGCCGCGGCCCCGATGATCGTGCCGCCGACACCCGCCAGGGCGCCGGAGCCGAGCAAGCGGGTGATGAAGGAGAAGCAGGCGCCGCTGTTCGTCGACAGCGCGGTGGAAGGTACCTTGCCGTCGATCTCAATCCTCGACCCGGCCGAACAGAAGAAGATCGAGTACTCGCCGGAATCCCTGGCCGGTGTCGGCCAGCTGCTGGAAATCAAACTCAAGGAATTCGGCGTGGAAGTGGCGGTGGACTCGATCCACCCTGGCCCGGTGATTACCCGTTACGAAATCCAGCCGGCCGCCGGCGTGAAGGTCAGCCGTATCGCCAACCTGGCCAAGGACCTGGCGCGTTCGCTGGCAGTGACCAGTGTGCGTGTGGTCGAGGTCATCCCCGGCAAGACCACCGTGGGTATCGAGATCCCCAACGAGAACCGGCAGATGGTGCGTTTCTCCGAAGTGCTGGCCACGCCGCAGTACGACGAGCAGAAATCGCCGGTCACCCTGGCCCTGGGCCACGACATCGGCGGCAAGCCGGTGATCACCGACCTGGCCAAGATGCCGCACCTGCTGGTGGCCGGTACTACCGGTTCCGGTAAGTCGGTGGGTGTGAACGCGATGATCCTGTCGATCCTGTTCAAGTCCAGCCCGGAAGACGCGCGGCTGATCATGATCGACCCGAAAATGCTCGAACTGTCGATCTACGAGGGCATCCCGCACCTGCTGTGCCCGGTGGTCACCGACATGAAGGACGCCGCCAACGCCCTGCGCTGGAGCGTGGCCGAGATGGAGCGGCGCTACAAGCTGATGGCGGCCATGGGCGTGCGTAACCTGGCCGGCTTCAACCGCAAGATCAAGGACGCCCAGGAAGCCGGCGAGATCATCCATGACCCGCTGTACCGCCGCGAGAGCATGGACGACGAGCCGCCTGCGCTGAAAACCCTGCCGACCATCGTGGTGGTGGTCGACGAATTCGCCGACATGATGATGATCGTCGGCAAGAAGGTCGAAGAGCTGATCGCCCGTATCGCCCAGAAGGCACGTGCGGCCGGTATCCACCTGATCCTCGCTACCCAGCGCCCGTCGGTGGACGTGATTACCGGCCTGATCAAGGCCAACATCCCGACCCGCATGGCGTTCCAGGTGTCGAGCAAGATCGACTCGCGGACCATCATCGACCAGGGTGGTGCCGAACAGCTGCTGGGCCACGGTGACATGCTGTACATGCCGCCGGGCACCAGCCTGCCGATTCGTGTGCACGGCGCGTTCGTTTCCGACGACGAGGTGCACCGCGTGGTGGAAGCGTGGAAGCTGCGCGGCGCCCCGGACTACAACGACGACATCCTCAACGGCGTCGAGGAGGCCGGCAGTGGCTTCGAAGGCGGCGGCGGTGGTGGCGATGGCGAAGATTCGGAAAGCGACGCCCTGTATGATGAGGCCGTGCAGTTCGTGCTGGAAAGCCGCCGCGCGTCCATCTCGGCCGTGCAGCGCAAACTGAAGATCGGCTACAACCGCGCCGCCCGCATGATCGAAGCCATGGAAATGGCCGGCGTGGTCACCCCCATGAACAGCAACGGCTCGCGGGAAGTGATAGCCCCGGGCGGCCCGCGCGACTGACGAACACCTTGCCGGGCGCCAACGGTGGCGCCCGGCCTTTTCAATGCTCGATGAGGACTCCCATGCGCGCGATTCGCATGCTGTTGGTTTCTGCCCTGGCCGCGGCTTCTGTGTCGGCCACCGTATCGGCTTTTGCCGGTGAGCAAGACGTACAACGCCTGACCCAATTGCTGGAAAAGTCGCAGACCATCGAGGCCAACTTTTCCCAACTGACCCTGGACGCCGGCGGCACCAGCCTGCAGGAAACCTCCGGCAAGATGACCGTCAAGCGCCCGGGCCTGTTCTACTGGCACACCGATGCGCCGCAGGAGCAGGTGGTGGTATCCGACGGCAAGAACGTCACCCTGTGGGACCCGGACCTGGAGCAGGCGACCATCAAGAAGCTTGACCAGCGCCTGAACCAGACCCCGGCGCTGCTGCTGTCCGGTGACGTGTCGAAGATCAGCCAGAGCTTCGACATCAGCTCGAAGGAGCAGGGCGAAGTGATGGACTTCACCCTCAAGCCGAAGACCAAGGACACCCTGTTCGACTCGCTGCGCGTGTCGTTCCGCAAGGGCCTGATCAACGACATGCAGCTGATCGACAGCGTCGGCCAGCGCACCAACATCCTGTTCAATGGCGTGAAAGCCAACCAGGCGGTGCCGGACAGCAAGTTCAAGTTCGACATCCCCAAAGGCGCGGACGTCATCAAGGAGTAACCAGAGCTCGCCATGGACCTGTTTCGAAGCGAACCCGTCGCCCAGCCCCTGGCCGCTCGCCTGCGCCCGTCCAACCTGGACGAGTACGTCGGCCAGGAGCACCTGCTGGCGCGCGGCAAACCGCTGCGCGAAGCGCTGGAGCAGGGTGCGCTGCACTCGATGATCTTCTGGGGGCCGCCGGGGGTGGGCAAGACCACCCTCGCGCGGCTGCTGGCGCAGTTCTGCGATGCGCACTTCGAAACGGTGTCGGCGGTATTGGCCGGGGTGAAGGAGATTCGCCAGGCGGTCGAGGTGGCCAAGCAGCAGGCTGGCCAGTACGGCCGCCGAACCATCCTGTTCGTCGACGAAGTGCACCGCTTCAACAAGTCGCAGCAGGATGCCTTCCTGCCCTATGTGGAAGACGGCACCCTGCTGTTCATTGGCGCCACCACCGAAAACCCGTCGTTCGAGCTGAACAACGCACTGCTGTCGCGGGCGCGGGTGTATGTGCTCAAGAGCCTGGACGAGGCGGCGCTGCGCAAGCTGGTCAACCGCGCGTTGACGGAAGAGCGCGGCCTGGGCAAGCGCAACCTGCGGGTTGGCGATGACGCCTTCAAGATGCTGATGGCCGCCGCCGACGGCGATGGCCGGCGCATGCTCAACTTCCTGGAAAACGCCTCGGACCTGGCTGAAGACGGCAGCGAGATCGATGTCGAGATGTTGCAGAGCCTGCTCGGCGACAGCCGCCGCCGCTTCGACAAGGGTGGCGAGGCGTTCTACGACCAGATTTCCGCGCTGCACAAGTCAGTGCGTGGCTCCAACCCCGATGGCGCCCTGTACTGGTTCGCGCGCATGCTCGATGGCGGCTGCGATCCGCTGTACATTGCCCGCCGCGTGGTGCGCATGGCCAGCGAAGACATCGGCAACGCCGACCCGCGCGCGCTCAGCCTGTGCCTGGCGGCCTGGGATGTGCAAGAGCGCCTGGGCAGCCCCGAGGGCGAACTGGCGGTGGCCCAGGCCATCACCTACCTTGCCTGTGCGCCGAAGAGCAACGCGGTGTACATGGGCTTCAAGACCGCCCTGCGCGAGGCTGCCGAGCATGGCTCGCTGGAAGTGCCGTTGCACCTGCGCAACGCCCCGACCAAGCTGATGAAGCAACTGGGCTACGGCGACGAGTACCGCTATGCCCACGATGAACCCGACGCCTATGCCGCCGGCGAAGACTACTTCCCCGAGGAACTCGAGCCGCGCCAGTACTACCAGCCGGTGCCCCGTGGCCTGGAACTGAAGATTGGCGAGAAGCTGCGCCACCTTGCCGACCTTGACCGCAACAGCCCCCGCCAACGGAGAAAGCCGTGATTGCACTGATTGCCGCCGTCAGCGCTGGCGGTATTGCCGGTACCTTGTTGCGCTTTGCCACCACCAACTGGGTGTCTGCCTACTGGCCACGGCACTTCTATCTCGGTACGCTGGCGGTCAACCTGGTTGGCTGCCTGCTGATCGGCCTGCTTTATGGTCTGTTCTTGCACAAGCCGATCGTGCCGGTCGAGCTGCGCGCCGGGCTGATCGTCGGCTTCCTCGGCGGCCTGACGACTTTTTCCTCCTTTTCGCTGGATACCGTACGCCTGCTGGAAAGCGGGCAAGTGCCCCTGGCTTTGGGCTATACCGGTATCAGCGTGGTGGGCGGGCTGCTCGCGACCTGGGCCGGCCTGTCCCTGACCCGATTCTGAACCAACACCTACACATAACGAGAGAACGATATGCTCGATTCCAAACTGTTACGCGGCCAACTTCAGGAAGTGGCAGATCGCCTGGCCTCCCGTGGCTTCAGCCTGGATGTCGCGCGCATCGAATCACTGGAAGAGCGCCGCAAGGCGGTGCAGACCCGCACCGAGCAGCTGCAGGCCGAGCGTAACGCCCGTTCCAAGTCCATCGGCCAGGCCAAGGCCAAGGGCGAAGATATTGCGCCGCTGATGGCTGACGTCGAGCGCATGGCCAACGAACTGGCTGCCGGCAAGACCGAACTGGACGGCATCCAGGCCGAACTGGATGGCATCCTGCTGACCATCCCCAACCTGCCGGACGCCAGCGTACCGGTTGGTGCCAGCGAAGACGACAACGTCGAAGTGCGCCGTTGGGGTACGCCGAAGGCTTTCGACTTCGAAATCAAGGACCATGTCGCCCTCGGCGAAGTCAGCGGTGGCCTGGACTTCGAAGCTGCCGCCAAGCTGTCTGGCGCGCGTTTTGCCGTGCTGCGTGGTCCAGTTGCCCGCCTGCACCGCGCCCTGGCGCAGTTCATGATCAACCTGCACACCGGCGAGCACGGTTACGAGGAGCACTACACCCCATACCTGGTCCAGGCCCCGGCCCTGCAGGGTACCGGCCAGCTGCCGAAGTTCGAGGAAGACCTGTTCAAGATCAGCCGCGAAGGCGAGGCCGACTTCTACCTGATCCCGACTGCCGAAGTGTCGCTGACCAACCTGGTGGCCGGTGAAATCCTCGATGCCAAGCAGCTGCCACTGAAGCTGGTTGCCCACACCCCGTGCTTCCGCAGCGAAGCCGGTGCTTCCGGCCGTGACACCCGCGGCATGATCCGCCAGCACCAGTTCGACAAGGTCGAGATGGTACAGGTGGTCGAGCCGTCCAAGTCGATGGAAGCCCTGGAAGGCCTGACTGCCAACGCCGAGCGCGTGCTGCAGCTGCTGGAGCTGCCGTACCGCGTGCTGGCCCTGTGCACCGGCGACATGGGCTTTGGCGCGGTGAAGACCTACGACCTGGAAGTGTGGGTACCAAGCCAGGACAAGTACCGCGAAATCAGCTCGTGCTCCAACTGCGGCGATTTCCAGGCGCGCCGCATGCAGGCCCGCTGGCGCAACCCGGAAACCGGCAAGCCAGAGCTGGTGCATACCCTCAACGGCTCCGGCCTGGCCGTAGGCCGTACCTTGGTTGCCGTACTGGAAAACTACCAGCAGGCCGACGGTTCCATCCGTGTGCCGGAAGTGCTGAAGCCTTACATGGGCGGCGTGGAGGTCATCCGCTAAATGGATTACCTGCCGCTGTTCCACAAGCTGCAGGGCGGCCGCGTGCTGGTCGTTGGCGGCGGTGAGATCGCCTTGCGCAAAGCGCGCCTGCTGGCCGACGCCGGCGCCGCGCTGCGCGTGGTTGCACCGGATGTCGACGGCCAGTTGGCCGCGCTGGCCCGGGAAGGTGGCGGCGAGGTGCTGGTGCGCGGCTATCAGGCAGCCGACCTGGTCGGTTGCCGGCTGGTGATTGCGGCCACCGACGACCCTGGGCTCAATGCCCAGGTGTCGGCGGATGCGCAGGCCCTCAGCCTGCCGGTCAACGTGGTGGATGCGCCGGCCCTGTGCACGGTGATCTTCCCGGCGATCGTCGACCGTTCGCCGTTGGTGGTTGCGGTGTCCAGTGGCGGTGATGCTCCGGTGCTGGCGCGTTTGATTCGCGCCAAGCTGGAGGCCTGGATCCCGTCCGCCTACGGCGAACTGGCCGGCCTGGCCGCACGCTTCCGCGACAAGGTCAAGGCCTTGTACCCGGACGTTAACCAGCGCCGAGGCTTCTGGGAAACCGTGTTCCAAGGGCCTATTGCCGAGCGTCAGCTGGCCGGGCAGGGCGCCGAGGCCGAGCGCCTGCTGCAGGCGATGGTCGACGGTGCACCGGTGCAGCAGGGCGGTGAGGTGTACCTGGTGGGGGCTGGCCCGGGCGATCCGGACTTGCTGACCTTCCGCGCCTTGCGCCTGATGCAGCAGGCCGACGTGGTGCTGTACGACCGCCTGGTGGCACCGGCGATCATCGAGATGTGCCGACGTGATGCCGAGCGTATCTACGTGGGCAAGCGTCGCGCCGACCATGCCGTGCCTCAGGACCAGATCAACCGCCTGCTGGTCGACCTGGCCCGGCAGGGCAAGCGTGTGCTGCGCCTGAAGGGCGGCGACCCGTTCATCTTCGGCCGGGGCGGCGAAGAGATCGAAGAGCTGGCCGAGCACGGCATCCCGTTCCAGGTGGTGCCGGGCATTACCGCAGCCAGCGGTTGTTCCGCCTATGGCGGGATTCCGCTGACTCACCGCGACTATGCCCAATCGGTGCGTTTCGTGACCGGGCACCTGAAGGATGGCTCCAGCAATCTGCCGTGGCATGACCTGGTAGCGCCGGCGCAGACCCTGGTGTTCTACATGGGCTTGGTGGGGTTGCCGACCATCTGTGCCGAGCTGATTCGCCATGGCCGCGCGGCCAGTACCCCTGCGGCGCTGGTGCAGCAGGGGACTACGCGTAATCAGCGGGTGTTCACCGGCACCCTGGCGGACTTGCCGGACCTGGTGGCGCAGCATGAAGTGCATGCGCCGACCCTGGTGATTGTCGGGGAAGTGGTGCAGTTGCGTGACAAGCTGGCCTGGTTCGAAGGCTCGCAGAACAGCTGAAATCGTTGGGGCCGCTTTACGGCCCATCGCGACACAAGGCCGCTCTTACAGGAGACAGCGATCCCCTGTAGGAGCGGCCTTGTGTCGCGATGGGCTGCAAAGCAGCCCCTGCAATCTCAAGCCTGCCAAATCCCCTTGCCTGCCAACCGCTCCCGATCATGCGGCAGATTGAAGTCCTGCAGTGGCCCCTTGGGCACGATCCCGTTCGGGTTGATGGTCTTGTGGCTCATGTAGTAGTGCTTCTGGATATGCTCCATGTCCACTGTGCCCGCCACCCCCGGCCACTGGTACAGCTCACGCAGCCAGTTCGACAGGTTGTGATAGTCGCTCAGGCGGCGCAGGTTGCACTTGAAGTGCCCGTGGTACACCGCATCGAAGCGCACCAGGGTGGTGAACAGGCGCACATCGGCCTCGGTCAGGTATTCCCCGGCCAGGTAGCGGTTGCGGCTCAGCAAGTCTTCCAGGTAGTCCAGTTCGTTGAACACTTCGTCAAACGCAGCCTCGTAGGCTTCCTGCGTAGTGGCAAAGCCTGCGCGATAAACGCCGTTGTTCACCGCCGGGTAGATGCGCTCGTTCAGCGCCTCGATGGTCGGGCGCAGTGGCTCTGGGTACAGGTCCAGTGTATTGCCGGTCAGTTCATTGAACGCGCTGTTGAAGATGCGGATGATCTCCGACGACTCGTTGTTGACGATGCGTTTCTCTTTCTTGTCCCACAGCACCGGTACAGTCACGCGGCCAGTGTAGTGCGGGTCATCCTGGGTGTAGCGCTGGTGGAGGTACTGCAGCGCGTCGAGGTGGTCGCCGCTGGAACCTTGCTGCTGGTCGAAAGTCCAGCCATGGTCCTGCATCAGCCAGCTGACCACCGACACGTCGATCAGTGGCTCCAGGCCCTTGAGGGCACGGAAGATCAGGGTGCGGTGCGCCCATGGGCAGGCCAGCGAGACGTACAGGTGATAACGGCCAGCTTCGGGAGCGGGCAGCTGATTGCGGCGTTGGGCGTTTTCGCGTTTGAACGTGCCGTCCTTGCCGTTTTCATACCACTGGTCATGCCAGCGGCCGTCGATCAAAAGGCCCATGGTGAGCTCCTCGGAACAAAGTTGTTTGTCGTTGGAGCCCAGTCTAGGGAAAAACGTTCGAATAACTAGCGCAAAGACTGCACTCTTACTATCTAGTTATTAGATTGGTTGCGTGCGCCCCAGTAACCGCGTGCCGTGGCGAAAGCCTGCTCACGGTCTTGGCCCAGGCCGCGCAGGGCAAGGGCGATGGTCGCGACCACTGCCATTTCACCGTAGCTGTCCTCGGCCTCGCCGCGCCAGACCGCCAGCAATTGCTCCGGCTGCAGGCTTGCCGGCTTCACGTGGCGGCGTTCGCTCAGCGCTGGCCATTCCTCGTCCCAGGCTTCGCCGGCGGTGGTGCCGTATAGATGGCTGATGACATCGGGGTTGACCTCGATCTCGCCGCCATCACCCTTGATTACCACGACATGGTCGCCCAGCAGGCGGCTGGCCTCGCGGTGTACTGCCTGGTAGCCGGGGTGGAAGATGCTCTGCAGGCCACAACGCGCAGCCAGCGGGTTGAGCACCCGGGCCAGCGAATGGATGGGCGAACGCAGGCCTAGGGTGTTGCGCAGGTCGATCATGCGCTGCAACTGCGGCGCCCAGTCCTGCAGCGGGAAGAAGGCCAGGCGTTGCTGGTCCAGGGCCCGGCTGACCGCAGCCCAGTCACGGCACAACGGAATTTCCAGCAAGGACAGCAACTGCTCGGTGTACATGCGCCCGGCGGTATGTGCACCGCCACCGTGCATGACGATGCGCACGCCATTGTTGGCCAGGCATTTGGCAGCCAGCAGGTACCAGGGTAGGTGGCGCTTCTTGCCGGCGTAGGTGGGCCAGTCCAGGTCCACGGCGATGCGCGGCGACTGCAAGTGGGCGCGCAGGGCCTCGGTGAAGCCGGCCAGTTCTTCGGCGCTTTCTTCCTTGTGCCGCAGCAGCATGAGGAAGGCACCGAGCTGGGCATCTTCGACCTTGCCTTCCAGCAGCAGGGTCATGGCCGTGCGGGCTTCTTCACGGGTCAGGCCACGCGCGCCGCGCTTGCCTTTGCCAAGAATGCGCACGAACTCGGCGAACGGGTGTTCGGCAGGGGTTTCCAGGGTAAGCGGGCGAGGTTCTGTCATATGCAGTTGGTCGGCTTGGGCAGGCCCGCCAGCTTGGCGGCCAGTTTGGCGGGAGTGCCGTTGAACAGGCGGTTGAGGTGCGAGCTGTTGCCCTTGTCCGGGCCCAGTTTGAGGGCCGTGTACTTGATCAGCGGGCGCGTGGCCGGGGACAGCTGGAATTCCTGGTAGAACTGGCGCAGCAGTTCGAGGATTTCCCAGTGGTCCGCCGTCAAAGGGATGCCCTCGCGCGCGGCCAAAGCCTCGGCGGCGGCATGCGACCAGTCTTGCAGGTCGACCAGGAAGCCGTCCTTGTCCAGGGCGATCGCCTGATCGCCAACGTTGAGGGTATTCATAGCCAGCTGTTGACCTTGTCGTAATGCAGCGACAGTTCGACGAACCCGGGGTAGTCCAGGGCCTTGGCCAGCTCGTTGCCGACCGCGCGGGCCTGCACGTCTTCTTCCAGGGCGAACAGGCGCTGGGTCAGGCCGGCGGCTTGCAGCTGGCGGTGCGGTTCGCTGCCGGTGCGCAGGGCATATACAGCATCGCCGCACAGCAGCAGGGCGTCGTCGGTGCCGAGCAGGCGCAGGCAGGTGGCCAGGCGCTCGTCGCCAAACGGGGAGTGGGCAATTACATGCAGGGTCGTCATCAGAGCGTTACCACCTGGTCGAAACGGGCGATCAGTGCGGTCAGGGCCGCGTCGTCCAGCACTTGCACTGGCAGCGCCAGATTGTCGGCTTCCAGGCCGCGGCGAGTGAGGCTGTGGCTGCAGGCGAACAGGTCCTCGACGCCGAACATTGGCAGCGCCTGCAAGTTGGCGGCCAGGTTCTTCTGTTGCACGACGGTGGGCTGCTGGTCTGCGGCGAGCTGGAACACGCCGTCATCGAGGAACAGCATGCCCAGCGGCAGATCGAACGCGCCGCCAGCCAGGGCGATGTCCAGTGCTTCACGGGCCGATGGGCCGTTCCAGGGCGCCTGGCGGCTGATGATCAACAAGGATTTGGCCATTTCAGTCGCCTCCGAAGCAGACAAGGCGATCGGCAACTTGCGCCGCCTCATGAAGCTGGCCAAGCCCCGACAGCTCCCAAGGCTTGGGCAGGTTCACGGCCGGGCGCTGGTAGCGGTTGGCCTCGGCCTCGTCGAGCACGCCACGGCGCAAGGCAGCGGCGATGCACACCACTGCGTCCAGCTGGTTGGCTGCAATGAAGGCGCGCCATTGGCCGGCAACATCCAGCTCGTCCTGGGGGGCGACCACGTTGGCCGAGGCACTGTGTACCCCGTCCTGGTAGAAGAACAGCCGGGCAATCTCATGCCCGCCGGCCAGCACCGCTTCGGCGTAGCGCAGGGCACGCCGCGAGGAGGGCGCATGGGCCGGGGAGAACACCGCGATAGCGAATTTCATGGATAACTCATGCAAAAGGAATGGTGCCATGATAAAGCAAAAAAGCCCGCGCCCGCTTGTACATGGCGGGGCGGGCTTTCTGTCTTCAATCTTCAGGTCACGCGGCCTCGTGTAGGAGCGGCCTTGCGTCGCGATGGGCTGCATAGCAGCCCCATGGCCCTGACAGAAGAACTCCAGGCTCAAGCCTGTTCCTTGCTCTCCGGCAAGAACCAGTTCAACACCAGGGCACAGATACCCCCGGTAGCCACGCCCGACTCCAGCACATTGCGAATCGCCGCCGGCATGTGCGCCAGGAACTCCGGCACCTGCGCCACACCCAGGCCCAGGGCCAGCGATACAGCAATGATCAGCAGGGCACGACGGTCCAGGCGAGTGCTGGCCAGGATATTGATCCCCGAAGCCGCAACCGCCCCGAACATGACCATGGCCGCACCGCCCAGCACCGGCTCCGGCACCGCCTGGATTACCCCGGCAACGCTCGGGAACAGCCCCAGCAGCACCAGCATCACGGCAATCCACATACCGATATGGCGGCTGGCGATCCCGGTCAGCTGAATCACGCCATTGTTCTGGGCAAAGATCGAGCTCGGGAAGGTGTTGAACAAACCGGCCAGCAGCGAGTTGGCCCCGTTCACCAGCACACCGCCCTTGATCCGCTGCATCCACACCGGCCCTTCGACCGGCTGGCGCGACACCTTGCTGGTGGCGGTGACGTCACCGATGGCTTCCAGCGAAGTTACCAGGTAGATCACCAGCATCGGGATGAACAGTGCCCAGGAGAAACCCAGGCCGAAGTGCAGCGGCGTCGGCACCTGGAACAGCGCGGCTTCGTGCATGCCGGTGAAATCCAGGCGGCCCAGGTAGCCGGCCAGCGCATAGCCGACCGCCAGGGCGATAACGATGGCGCAGCTGCGCATCCACACCATCGGGATGCGGTTGAGGATGACGATGATTGCCAGCACCACGCCCGACAGCAGCAGGTTCTCGCCATTGGCGAAGGTGCCATTGGCCATGGCGCCGAAGCCACCACCCATGCTGATCAGGCCGACCTTGATCAGGGTCAGGCCGATCATCAGCACCACGATGCCGGTTACCAGCGGGGTAATCAGGCGTTTGACGAAGGGCAGGATGCGCGACACGCCCATCTCGACGAACGAGCCGGCGATTACCACGCCAAAGATGGCCGCCATCACGCCTTCTACCGGCGTACCTTGCTTGACCATCAGCGCCCCGCCGGCAATCAGCGGGCCGACGAAGTTGAAGCTGGTGCCCTGGACGATCAGCAGCCCGGCACCGAACGGCCCGAAGCGTTTGCATTGGACGAAGGTGGCGATACCCGAGATGACCAGCGACATGGAGACGATCAGGTTGGTATCACGTGCCGAAACACCCAGTGCCTGGCAAATCAGCAGGCCAGGGGTGACGATCGGCACGATGATCGCCAATAGGTGCTGCAGTGCTGCCAGCAGGCCGATCAACAGCCGTGGCTTGTCCTCCAGACCAAGCACCAGTTCATTGGCAGGCGCCGCCGCGCCTGGGCTGTGTTCGTGTGAGCTCATTGCGAGAAGCTGCCCCGGAAGAAAAAAGGAGCGCATTCTACGGGGTGATGGCGAATTGGGGTAGAGAAAAGCACGATGGCGGCATGATCGACGACCATTCGCCCGGTTATCTGACTTTATGGTCAATTATTGGTGCTTTTGGCCTGAATCCTGCGCGGACCCAGTGGGAGCGGGTTCACCCGCGAAGAAACCAACGCGGTGCCTGGCACCGGCTGCGCCGGTGTTCGCGGGTGAACCCGCTCCCACAAAAAAGCCCGCCGAAGCGGGCTTTCTCTTGCAGCAATCAATCAGTCATCACGACCCATGATGCCAAACAGCTGCAGCAGGCTGACAAACAGGTTGTAGATCGACACATACAGGCTGATGGTCGCCATGATGTAGTTACGCTCGCCACCGTGAATGATCGCGCTGGTCTGGAACAGGATGCAGACCGACGAGAACAGCACGAAGCCAGCGCTGATCGCCAGTTGCAGGCCGCTGATCTGGAAGAAGAAGCTGGCCACGACAGCACCCAGCAGGACAAAGAAGCCCGCAGTGATGAAGCCGCTGAGGAAGCTCATGTCCTTGCGGGTAATCAGCACATAAGCCGACAGGCCGCCGAACACCAGGGCAGTCATGGCAAATGCCGAGCTGACCACCTCGGCGCCACCGGCCATGCCCAGGTAGCGGTTGAGGATAGGGCCGAGGATAAAACCCATGAAGCCGGTGAGCGCGAAGGTGGATACCAGGCCCCAGGCCGAATCACGCAGTTTGTTGGTAAGGAAGAACAGCCCGTAGAAGCCGATCAGTACCACGAACACGTTCGGGTAGCCGACGCGCATCTGCTGGGCCACGAAGGCCATGACACCGCTGAAGGCGAGCGTGAGCGCCAGCAGGCTGTACGTGTTGCGCAGGACCTTGCTGATCTCCTGCTGCTCGACCTGCTGGCCGTGGTGTACGGCGTAATCCTGTTCGCGCATGGCGACACTCCTTGGTAAACCTGTGGTTTTCAAACGTTCAGATGCTAGGAGTCTATCAGAGCTCCCGCAACCCGCGACACAGAGAGTTTGACAGCTTGTTTCATTACGGTATTATGGCGGCCGCAAAACGAGCTGGAAGCGTGGCCGAGTGGTTTAAGGCAACGGTCTTGAAAACCGTCGATGGGCAACTATCCTAGAGTTCGAATCTCTACGCTTCCGCCACATTCAAAGCCCTGATTATTCAGGGCTTTTTGCGTTTTTAGAGGTGCCAGTTTTCTCTTGCCTGGCGGTTGCTCGTTTCCGCATTTTTTGAGTCATTTCCGCTTCGTCTCCGTTATGTGCCGTCTGGCCTCTCCGGCTGTGGGCGGACCAGACCAGCCTTTGAAGGCATTTTGATGTCATCATGCCTGAGGTGTATCCTCCTTGGGATAGCTGATGTAGTTATCAATTTTGCTGAGCACAGGAGCGGCGCAGTGGCGTTAGAGCAGGCACAGATCACCTTCTACAAAATTAATCAAGCCGGCTTCTATAAGCGGGGTGAAACTGGACAGTCGGAGTTCGGCAGCTCGGCCTCATTGCTCCAGGAGTTGTCAGGGTGGAGTCAAGGCAAGAGCCTTGCTGTGACTAAGACCTTCGAACCTGTTGAAGGGGCGGATTTCCTGCCGGTGTATCTGATGGACATCACTGCAGATCGACAGGATTGGCTAGTCACCATGTGGAATCAAACACCGGCGACCCAAGGGAAAGTCGCTGCTGCAATGGGTGACTCTGCAGTTGGTAACGCGCAAGTTGTCATGAATGCTATTCCTGAGGGAGGAATCCCCGGGTTCGCCACGTATTTTTGGTTTGTTCCAGAAGAAGGCGTATTCGCCAGTATTAGGTTTCAGCACCTAATCACAGGGCAAAAACCTATGCAGGAGTACATGGAGGCGTACCTTGGGCACTACTCCACATCGGTGGTGTTTACTGATCCGGATGCTGATGCGGACTTGCAAATACTTGGATACCGACGCGGAGCTAATGATCCTGTACGAAACGATGTAAGTCCGAGGTTTCGGACGCAGATATTGAAAAAGGCTGGCGAGCATAATCTGCTTCTTGATAGTGCTCACTTGATTCGTAAGGTTGTTAGGAAAACAAGCCTGCAGTTAAACCGTCCCGAAGAATTAGCTTTTTGGCAAAAAGCGTACAGGATGGCGACACTTCGCCATGCGCAGAACCTTCCTGATGAAGTAAACTTCAAATATGAAGTGAAGGCGCGTATGGATCGTGATGAGGTTCAAAATATCATCGAGACGTGGACCGAAAATCATGAGACTGAATGGGATGATTACGGGTTTGTCCTTAATGGGCAAAGCTCCCCACATTGGTTGAGCCACGCAATCGCTCGGAGTAGCTTCAGTTTTGATATTGAACGTAATAATCTAGAAGTTGTCAACCCAGTATCGCTGCTTCGAGCGCTTGGTGCCCAGCGGGTAGATATACTTAACCTTATGAGGTAACTGAAGGTGATAATTAAGGCTGTCGCTCTTGTCCTCTCCCTTGCCATAGTTGCACTTGCATTCTGGCAAGGTGGTGGAGTGCCTTTCAAAGACCAGTGGCCTTTGTTTGAGGCTCTGAGAGCTACAGCCTCCATTATCTTTGCTGTAGTCGGGGCCTGGTTGGCTATCATCTATCCGGATCGATTGAAACTCTCCTTCCGTAAAGCTGCCGCGCCAAAGCCTAGTAATGGAGGGGGGATGTCTCGACTCCTCACTCCGATTGTTCATTCAACTGCAATACTTTGTTTGGTTTTGTTGATTGGGATCATTGCTCCGTTGCTTAAGCGGTTTGATTTCCTGGTTTCGCATGTGGAAATTATGCGTTCTTTATCATATGGCTCACTAGCCATTTTGACGCTGTGGCAGTTGTGGACCGTAGTTTTGTCGCTCGTCCCTGCAGATGTTGTGATATCGAGATCAGAGCACGAACAGCGCCACGCTGATACGTTGCGAGATCTTACTAGTAATGCAAGTTTTTCTCCTAGGAAAACTGAGGGTGGAGATCAGGGTTAATACAGTTCTCGATTCTTAAACTTTCAGAAGTTTATCGCGTGGGTAATACAGTTTCGCCAATTCTACGGTATACGGTAGCGGTGATGCGTTTGTCTGTGTGGCCTAGAAGCCGGCTTGCATGGCCTAGATCGCCTATTTCGCTTGCGGCTTTCGGACGAATATCTCTGAACTGGAACTGAGTAACTAGCTTCGCTAGCTCCGGATCTTGAAGTTCCTGCGCATGCTGTATAGCGCTCTTTCGAGCATCGTCGAACCGAAGCCTAAGCATTGATGCCGTTACATGCCGGCCGTCCTCTGTGATGATCAGATAAGGGTTGCGAACTCTGAGTGCGCTTCGCTGGTTCAGAAGGCGCTCTATCAAAATGCCAAGCTGATTGAGCTCTGCGTTCGCAAAGAGTTGTATTCGAAGCTTTTTCGATGTCTTGTTCTGTGCAACCAGCAAAAAGCCCCCTACGCAATCAGCTGCTCGCATAGCGAGCACGTCGGCGGGTCGTTGGCCACTCAGATACGCCAGATCCATGGCGTCTCGCAACTCGGGTACTGCAAATTTATATACTGCATCCCAGACCTCTGGCCCGGCATAAAAATCACGTGGCCGTTCTTTGTTCTTGCGCACACCAGCTGCAGGATTCTCCCTTTCTGTTATGCCCCATTCTCGCGCCATATTATAGATGTGCGATAGAAGAGAGATCTCTCGATTGGCGCGAACTTTACCTGACCGCTTATCTCTGTACTGAGCGATGATCTGAGGAGTGATTGCGTCGATCGGTGCATCGTTGAACGCTGCGCGAAGTTGTCTCAATGAGAGCAGGTTGTCTTTTTGAGTGCGTGGCATCTTCCCGGGGATGACATCACGCTCATACCGATTAAAGACATCACCCAGCAGACGAGTAATTTTCGGTACTGACTTTCGGTCAAGCTTGGCCCATTCAATTTTCGCTACATCCAAGTCGGTACCGAGCGGGATCTCAATGCGCTTGCCATTCTCATCACGACCGTCGTAATAATATCCAACCCATTGCTTTCCACTTTTTAAGGTGCGGACCCGCCGTAACATCCGCGGAGGCAGGTCCCGATTGCTCGCTTTCTTAAAGCGCATTTATCAACTCACTCGTGTCAGGTCGAACGTCCAGGTATCGGTCACTGCGTTCATTTCAGATGCGTTCAGTCCGGCCAGCTTGAGCCGGGCATATAGACGGCCCACTACAGGGCGGCGGGCGCCATTTAAAACATGCTTCCAACCGTTGGAAGCGAGCCACTGAATTTGTCTGGAAGGAGTCAGATAGCCTGTAATCGTGGCTATCTCATCTTCCGTCAGCAGCTCCCCGGGGAATGAAACGAGGGAGGCTGAATGGTCACTGGGAATCACTGCTGGGCTGTTTACCTTCATCACATCACCTCACCAATACCCTGACTCCAACCCATGGAATTCCGGTGCAGCCGAGCCCGGCAAATACCGCACGGCGCGGACGCCTTATGCCCGTGAACCCATGCGCTGCCTCTCACCAGCGCACCCCTGCAGGGCAAAACACATTGGAAGGAGATGAACGATGCAAAACAAATTCAAGCTCGCCTTCGTGACAGGCTGGCTACTGCTGACTTGCGGCTGTCAGTCCTTGTCGACGCCAGAGCCTTTGCCGCCCCGGGTGGTGACGGTGGGATGCGGGAAGCTGCCGGCACCGGAGGCTTGGTACATGGCGCCGCACGCGCCCAACTTGACCCAGCGCATGGTCAACGAATTATCGGCATCACCGATGACGGTGATCGAGGATTGATCGCACTGAAGGCCTGCCAGGCTTACGTCCGCGAAGTCACCAATGAAAAGACGCGAGGCGGGTAAATGTGCTACATCCAGCCCGGCCCGCTGAACCCGCAGTCCTATATCCAGTCCAGTCACAGTTTGCGCCACCTAATCACGCCCCTGTTCTCATCATCATTTACAGTCTCTGTTCTTGTCCGAACCACAGTCGCGAGCAAGCATATAGGCTAAATGGAGATACGCTTTTCAAAGTAAAACGTGCAGACTACCTGCGGTCGGTCATTAGTGAGGCAGGCGGTCAGCGTTTCTATTATTCAAAATAAGGGTAATTCGAATATGGTGGTTGTGGATGCTTAGATTGGGTTTGATTTGGATTCAGCGATAGCCTTGGGAGATGTTTGATATGTCAATGACAGGCGCAGTTTAAGGTTGTTCTCAGAGCTAAGAGATTCTGATCGTTACTTATCTGGCTACAAAGTTTTTTGTTTGTCCGCAGAACCCAAGGTCTGAAAATCCGATGGAGGTTAACTTTTGAAATCGGCCCGAGTCTGCCTGTCGCTAAAGATAAAATCACAGAAAATTGAAGAGCAAGCTGGCTACCCGCTCTTTAATGAGTTGCCGTCAGTGGCATGGCTTGCGAATTTTACGGATTTGGCATAATGTTTGATTTCGGCTGAATTTTTGACTGGTTGTGAATGTGTCAAGGCTGCAAGTAAAGATTTGCTGGGTGGTCTTGAGATCTATAGGAGCAGGAGTAGCTATGAAATACAGTATTTTAGATTCCAAGGATGAGGCCCAAAGTAAGTGTTTTCTGGTAAGATCTACGTTGAAAGAGTATCTTGCCTCTTTGCCCGCAGACTATGATCAGTACTCTATTCAGCGATCCATTGTAAGCAATGTATATTTGGATCGCATGATACAGACTGTTTTGAGTAAAGGGCATATCCCTTCAATTACGTTGGTTACGACGGATCAGGATATAGCTCTCCGCGATTATACGAATAGCGAATTTAAAATTCTAGATGGTTTGCAGCGTACATATCGTCTAAAGATGATAAGTGATACGAAAGATTTGTTCCTGAATAAAGTCCTTGGCCAGGCTGAAGGGTTGACTAACTTTCAAATAAAGCGAAAATTTAAAGATGACTTGGTCTCTATCGGTTCTGTAGGGAATATTCTTATATCAATAAAAGATTATTTCGATAGAAATGGAAGGGAGAGCTTGGAGCAGTGTTTTTCAGATAATTTTCAATGGTTTGAAGTATGGGTAGGCCTAACGCCTGAGCAAGAAGTAAAAAAAATGTTACTGCTGAATGCTGGGCATAAGCCAGTCAATATAAAGCATCAGTTGGAACTTTTATTTTTAAACCTTTTGCCAGTCATGGCTGAGATTAAAAGTCATAAGGTTAGAATAAAGAGGGAGAAGGAGGTTTCTGCAACTTCATTTAGTAAGGTGAGGAAGGTTGGCGACTATCAGTTTTCACAGTTAATCGCTGCATTGGTGTCTTATGTTAATCGCGCACCAGTGACAACTAATACAATGTTTGTTGAAAGTATGCAGAATGACCAGGGGAAACTAGAAGTATTTGTTGAAATGTTTTCCTATAAATTCCTTGAGGACTTTATTCGTGCGCTATATACATTAGATGTTGCTGCTTCTGATGCGTTCGGTACAGATGGGGTCCAGTGGATGGGGCGCGAGGTTTCGTTAGCTGCGATGTTTGCTGCTATCGGAGCTTCTGCCGACTCGCCCGATGAGCTACGAAAAGTTGCTGAACGGCTAGCCCAGCACTTTGAATTAGTTGATCTTGGTGGGTATGAGCAGGCAAGAAACAGCGTAGACCTTGCAAAGGTTAATGTAGGTAATATTAACCGTATTTCTATTTTCAATGGACTGGAATCACTTATCACCTCTAATTACATTCGCAAGATTGATTGGGCCTCGGTATTTGCGAGGGAGCCGCAATGAGAAAGGTAGATGCAGTTTACTCTATGCTCATCACTCAATTTGGTAGGATTTGTGATGATGTAGCGAGAGCTGACAATTTTTCAGAGGCGCTTCAAGCCGGCCCGGAGAGAGATCTTTTCGAGAGTCTTTTTGTAGCGTTTTTTGATGAAAAAGAAAACTTGGAGAGTTTTAGAGGTGAGTTGGATGTTTATCCGGCCCTCTCGCAGTTGTATGCTCTTGTAGAAAAGTTCCATAATAACTTTGGTCACTTCCCTGGTTTTGATTATAAAGCTTGCATGTTTGGCTTGATGCTCGCCGAGCGAATTCTTCAGAATGAAACTTCCCCATTGCCTGTGGATGATGTCGATCAGGGGTTTGATTTTTTCTACAGCGACTTAGATTTTGAGTGCAAGGCGTTCTCAACAAATGTGCCTGTACTGAATCGGAATATTCTCTGGGTAAATCCTGGGTCAATTGAGTCTCTGACAGCGCTAGCGAATAGCAATGTGTCGCCCGATCTTTTGTATTATTTGGCCTCGGTGGGGTCGGATATTGATTTTGCGCTTGGCAAGTCGATGATTGTTTGTGATAGAACTTGCGTTACAGATAGGTCCTCCGCAAGCGCAAACGTAGTTGCGCTTTTGAAGTTGCATATGGTTAGTTCGGGTAATAGAATTACGCGTTCTAACTTGTATAGTGTGCTACCTCAAAACTCATCTCGGCAAAATTATTTGCCCACCAATAGCTATGCTCAGTTTAGCGATGTTATTCACATATTGGGTGAGTATCTAGATAGAACAGATGTACTTGCAAAATATCTGTCGATGTATCATGTTATCGAAAATTTCATGATAAAAAGTCAGATAGTTAAACTTGAGCGCAAGGCAAATGGGGCGATGTTCTCGATTAGAGACTTCAGGAGGCTTAACAAGGCAGTAGAGGTTTCTGAGGTAGATGCCATCGGGAAACTTGTTAAGTCAATTTTCTCATTGCCTTACGCAACTGCCGATTTTGGAGGTTTTGCGCATTCTTCTTGGCAACGTTTTTTGGCTGCGCATGCGGCAAACAGTGCTGAGATAAACAGTTTCTTGTCTGGCTTGGTTAATGGAAGTTCAGTGATTAATACCGTTGCGCAATTCGCTGGGTATTTCTCGGCGCTTATTTATCAGATGAGGTGTTCGATAGTTCATAATAAAGAGACAGAGTTCCATATTTCTAATGAGACATATGGTGCTGGTTGTCGCTTGGTTATGGAGAAATATCTGTTGCCTGTACTTGAGGAGTTTGTTTTTCTGGCAATGGCTGAAGATAATGATGTTGTTTGGTATCGTTCTAACTCTATTACATTATGGAGTCTTTCGGCTTGACCGCGCTTTAGCCACAGTAGGGTGGGATTTGATCGCTGCTCTGCCACTACGCTGAACTCAGCGCTAATTGTTCCGACTTTGCATGGCGAGCTCTGGGCTGTGTACATGCAAAGTGGACCCGCTGTCTCCTATTGGCCTGTTACAGCGGCTCTGGAGGGCGGAGTTATGGGGCGGCCGCTGCCGGTGGCACTGTCGTTCGTGGAAAGACATTCACAATTGATTCGGGGAGAATCGTTGCCCTTCATTGTAGATGGACTAGCAGAGCGTCGGCTATGGCATAGATTTCCCGTTCGACGAGAAGGAGCGGATGGCCGACTTACCTAGCCAGTTCGGGCTTGAGGATCAGCGGCTTACGCTCGTGGCATGTCGACCATGCCTTGGACCCAGAGCGTCAGCTCTTCCAGGGCTGCTCTGATGGCAGTCTGATTCAACAGCAGCAGCTCCATTGTGTCTGCTGTAATCGTGGCTTGATCGTCCATAGCTGGCTCTTGGCAGCGTAGATTCGAGGGCAATATTAGTGCAGTTTGTGGTCCGCCTGAGACCTGAGTAAGCCACATGCGACATTGAGGTGCCAGTGAGCGGGGATAACACGCTGAAATCAGTTCCGCAAAGGCGAAATGGACCAGCGGAAAATGCGGCCTCCAGCAAGAGCTTTGGTGAAGATTTGCGGGAATTTTTTTAGGTTAACTCACTGATTTACAATAAAAAATTCGTAGACTTGAAAACCGTCGATGGGCAACTATCCTAGAGTTCGAATCTCTACGCTTCCGCCATACAAGTGCTTGATTTCATTAGTGTTCGCCGCCGCTTGACCCTCAAATGGGAGCGTTTTGGGAATACTTTGGGAATGACAGGCAGAAGAAAGGGGCCCTTGCGGCCCCTTTTTTTGTGCGTTCAGCTCAACCTGAGCGCCTGATTCAACAACCCCACCACGTCCGGGCCGTCCTCGCTGATCCACTTCGCGTAGTGCTTAAAGATCATCGCCGTCGACGTGTGCCCCATCTGGTCCGCAATCCATTCAGGCGTGGCGATGCCGCTGCTCAGCATCTGGCTGGCGAACGTGTGCCGGCAGGTGTTCGGCCCGCGCTGGCGTACGCTGGCTTTTTCCAGATGCGTGATCCACCACCCATGGCGCAGAACATCGGAAGAGCGGTACGGCTCACCAGTGGCACTGTTGTGGAAGACAAAGCGCACGCGCTGCTCCCGTACCGTCCGATTGTCGCGATCGACGACCTCGATCAGTTCCGGCGCCAGGTGCTGGGTGAACTTGGCTTGCGCCTGCAGAGCGCGCAGGGCTGGCTGCCCTTCTGAGCGCTTTGCTCAACGAGAGTGCCACGCTGTTCCGTCGGAAGTATTACCAGAACGGCAGTCACGCCGGGTTCATCCTGTACATGACGGACGCGGCTCAGAACGAGAAATTTGTCGATGACCTGCGGGATGCCATGAAGAACAGTAAAGGCCCGGGCAACTTCCGGAATCTGTTCATGTACGCACCTGGTGGGAAGAAGAACGGCATCCAGTTGCTACCTATCAGCGAGGTGGCGGCCAAGGATGACTTTGCGGCAATTAAAAACATTCGTCGTGACGATCTGCTGGCGGCACTGCGTATCCCGCCCCAGTTGATGGGGATCGTGCCTCAAAACTCAGGTGGTTTTGGCTCGACCAAAGAAGCAACCGAAATTTGGACACGGAATGAGCTGATGCCGGTTCAGTCGAGGCTATTTCAGGTGAATGAATGGGTAGGGGAGGAAGTAGTGAGATTCCAACCCCTTGGCGACTAATAGCATCAACCTAACTCACGAGTCGCCTGATAAAGGTATTTGAAGGGTGAGGCGGGTCTTTTTATTTTCTGAAAGCTGATGTCTGCGTCGATCTTAAAATTACTCGCCACACCAGCTGCTACCGCAGCAATAGCCTTCTCGGTGTTGCCTAGGTTGAAGGATTCTGCATTTTTCCATGCAGTGACGGCAGCAGATGCTGAGGTCGCCAAATTGAAGTTCATTGTCGCTTTTAAGTTGGCTAGTTTGACAGGGAATTGCCACTCGCGAGTGACCTTTATCAAGTCCGAGCACGCGGCATCTAGTTCTTTGAGGGCTCTATCCAAGGACTCAACGCTGTCGTCTGCGCCTGATATCTCCTTTGCCATTGCATCAAGATGAGCGCGAAAAATAAGTAATTCTGCTTTCCTTCGATCTTTGAAATCGAGTATCTCGACTAACGGTACGTCTGGATTGGGGATTGGGAGGGCGTTATAAAGTGTTAGTCCGGTGCCGGACTTAGGTGGGGTTTTATTATTATTAATAAAGGAGTTGACTCCTTCTCCGGCGCTCCACATTCCAGGTGACTGAGTTTCAAAATATGTTAATGCATATTCGTGTGCTGCGGTCATGATGTCTTCAACTGGCCCGCCGCCGCTCAGTGGTAGGGTAGGGGTCTGCATCACTCCAATGCGTACAAGTTCTTCGATTTCATTCGTATTTGGAGTGTAAATAAAATTATTTTTCGGCCATGCTAGTTTGTCCCAGTACAAAAGAGATGAGCGTAATTCTTGCTGGTCTAAATGGGCGCTGGCTAGGTTAAAAGATGTTCCAGTCACCGAGGATGGGCTGAAAACTATCAGTCCCCTTGGTTTTAATGAGTACTTTCCATAATTAGGATCGCTTGCTTTTCGCTGTTTGGCTTGCCCCGTAATCTTGCTCCGTCAGGACTTTTGATTGTTGCTTTTGATGTGCTAAAAGGACTGGGTCATCCGCTGCTCTGTTAGGGGTATGGCTGTTTGTCCTGGCTTTTATTTCGTGATTTTTTTAATTCGCGGGTTTGTATAGAAATTGTGCATCCCAAACGCAGCGCCTCTCTTCATTCGGGACTCTTGCTTTTTTAACAGCCGAAGCTGGGGGGCGTATTCCTTGGCCTTGTCGAGTGCCCAATATCCACCTGCGACCAAGGTGCTGAATGCGCCGGCGAAAGGGGATTCCAACTGGGATATAATACCTTCGGCACCCGTCAACCCTAAAGCAGCCTTGCCCAAGTCACATTTAATTTGAAATTTTAAATTTCGCCGCTCCAGTGACAGGTCTTCTGAATCTTTTTTGTAGTTCGAAATTAGATTTCTTGCCGATGCCTCGAAGTTGCTGCTGCGCGCATTTTCATTTGCCAGTTCGAATACCGAGGAGAACAGGGCTTCGCGCGACTTAGCTTGCCGCCCCCATGCGGATGTCCTAAGTTTAATAACTTCTTTAATGCTTAGATTTTGAAGTGCGATGTCATCGATGAACTCGTTATGGCAAAGCTCCAATACTCTCCCGGCACGTATCAATTCACCATCTTCATCAGCAATTTTTAGGGCGGCTGAAGCGTTGCTGAGTAGTAGAGAAGCTATTCCGCCATAAATATTTGAGTCGAACACGGGGACGATTTCTTTGGCTTCGCAGTACCCAGCATATTTTATAAAGGCTGCAAGTCTAGATCTTGCAACTAGCGTTGCGTCTTTGTAGTGCTCAAGTGCAGGGAGTTCTGGTAAATCATTAATGCCTTGGTCGCCGCTTCCTTGGATGGATACTTTATCCGCTTGTGATAGTAGCTCTTGTATGTCGGCCTTGTTTTGAACTGCAGACGCTAAGAAATCTTGGTTTGACGCCATTGCTCTATAGATCCAAAAAACTGAGCTTGGATCAATGGGGTAGCCGCCTAGATCAACTCCACCTATTGTCACTTGTCCTGGGTCATGCGGTTGGTAAGTTGAGCAAACCTCAATAAGTCCTTGCTTTACCGCTTCGCTGACGCCATCTATTACTCTATCAAATCGCTCGTCATAGTCTGCTGCTTTACCCATCGGCCGAACATCTCCCATGCTCATTCCGAATATTGGTAAGCCCATTAGTACACTAACTAATGCATTGGATGGTATGAGGTCGCGATCGCTAGGGTCAATGATTAAGACTTTTTCGTAGGTTAATAGTGCTCTCTTGATTTCAAGTGATGAGTTAGGACTCTCATGGGGGGCAAGAAGAGCATGATATATCACCAGGGGACTCCTGTCTTAGTCTTCCAAGGTAAGAAAGTGCTGAAATTTAGTGTGGCAGTTGCCGTCACTTTCAAAATTTTTGAAGAAGTCACCTATTGGCGCTTCTTCTTTTGCTTCTTGCGACCATCTGCTGAATGCGTTGACTTCCAAGCGCTCCACGCTCCCCCGATGAGGCCAGCTACGGCACCGACAGCAGCCAAAGCAGGCGCGGATGGAACTGCGAATGCAGCGAGCATACCTCCAGCGGCTGTGCCGCCAACGGCCATTGCCAGTGAACTGGCAACTTTGGCCGCTCGCTCTTGCTGAAGTTTTTTGGCTGCACGTAATTTCCTAGCACTGCGAATTCGGACATACCCACGCGCTTTCAACCTGACAGCCTGCTCAACTAAGGCTTCCCGCTCCTCTTTGCTCAAGGTTGATTTCTTTTCCATTAGGGCGTCTTCGAGCAGGATCTCAAGCGTCTCCTTGAGGTCCTCAGTGGACTCTTTTGAGTTCGTCTGGCTCATGAAGAACCTCCCGGCGAGCAGCAGATGACATTTTGGGTCTCAAAACCGGCAAAAAGAACGAGCCCTGTAAAGAGAGTAGCTACTAATTTCATTGGCCACCCTGGTTGCCAAGTCGGATCCGCGGCTTTCGAGCACATTGCTGCAATTAGCAGCAATGAGCACGCGAGCGCAATCAGCCAGCAGAACCATGGGATTGGCCCCATGGTTTCGTTACCCCATCCCTTTACCCCGGCCTGGATCGCCAACACTGCGGCGCCGTAGAGCCAGCCTAGGGAGTCGATGGCTTCACCCCATTTGAAGGTGAATGAAGCAGATTGAGCAATTCTAAAGCAGCCCAACAGAGCCCAGTAGAGAAGCGCCGTACCCACTAAAGGCAACACCCCTTCCCATATGAGCCATTTGAACGATGCGTCCATTGATAGTTCTCGTTATTCGGCTGGAGCGCATGGTGGAAGCGACGCAGAGTGAAGTCAATCGTACGCAGAGCTTCGGCGCCGCTTTTGAGGGAGGCGGCTCGGATGGCTGCGCCCTGTACTGGCAAAACTCAGCCCACCTGGTTCCCTCATTGGCCGTATCAGCGCTTTCTGATTTTCAGTCGAGTACGGCTTCTACATTGCCGCTTGACCCCGGCGCGCGCCCTCGTCCCCCCGCCACGCCTGCGGGCTAAACGTGTTGGATATTCCGCATACCTGCAGCTCAGTCAGAAGAGCGCAGTCACTGGGCTGCATTGCCGGAGGTGGGAGGGGCGCAATTCTGCAAAACCCTGCGAGCAGTGCTGATCGCAGGGCGCTGCCCAGTGAATGGTTAGCTCCACTCGAGACTTACGTTTGAAAAGCCGCGGCTGCTCAGTTCATCTAGGATGTCCTCAATCGTGGCCTCGGTGAGTGTCAGAGCCATGACAGATTTTTTGGTTACACCGTCTTCGGTGCCATCGTCTTCTTCCTCGAAATCCTCGTCATCAAACAGAACCTTATTCAGCTCCTGCCAGGTGCTCATCGTCGGACGCGACTCACCTCGTTCGTAACGGCCGGGCATGACGTGAGAGATGCCTGCTTTCTCAGCGAGCTCCTTGTGATTGAGGCCTGCCTCCTTGCGTGCGTTTTTCAGTGCGTGTCTAAAGTTCGAGCTCTTAGGGTTGGGTAGCATCGGTGTGCTCTCAGTCTGTGTTGGTGAGCCGTCAGGGTACACGCGTCACGAAACCGACTCAAGTATCACTGAAATCGCCATGAACATTATTTGTGTACATTCCGTGCAGCCATAGCATTGGTGGATGGCACGGTGCGTCTTCGTGCACTTCCCAATTTTCAAGGCCACCACCAGAAAAGGGTAATTTTGGTTAGGAGGGGGACCGAGTGGTGCTGTAGGCCTTGCGGCACATGGTTTTGAGCGATTACCTCAGAAGGTAATCAGAGGTAAGGTGAAAGGTAATTTTTTCTTAACTAGTTGATTCTAAAGGGTTTTGTATTTCTGACTTCCAACCCTGCTTTGAGGTAATCCTATTACCTTTCAATTACCCAAAAATTACCTTTTTCAATATTGCTGTAGCCGCTTAGTTACGTGGCATCCAGAGCTTTTTCGACATCTAATTACCAAAATTACCATTTTTTGATGGGTCAACTGAAACGGCGTTTCCCGTACTGGGGAGGTCCAGGCGAGGCGACGTACCCACCCACTCTGGGAACACCTTGGGAACAAAATCACGCGTCAACGCACTCTTCATCCCATGGAAATCAAGGCCTCCAGCCCGGCCGAAGCCGTTCCGTTGAGTTCGAATCTCTACGCTTCCGCCATATTCAAAACCCTGATTATTCAGGGCTTTTTGCGTTTTTGGGGCATAGGAAACAATCCATGGGACCATCCGTGGGAATGTTTTGTTTCGGCGCTTCCGATACTTCTTGCTTGGTCGGTTTCGCCAAGGCTCCAACTTAACTGGCTTCATCCCATTCTTACAAGCACGAAAAAGCCCGCCGAGGCAAGCTCCTCGCTTGCTACTGAGCGCTAGCCGCAGCCTCTCAAGCCAAATTGCATTACTGACAACTGCGCGGAAATCGGATCTGTAGGCTGGACCCAAACCTTGCTCCACATCAGTGGCCTGCAGGCGTTTGATGCAGGCGTGGTCATCCTAGTAGAAGAGGTAGATCCCGTCACCTACAAAACCGCGGACGTTGATGTTCACAATCCGTGGCGCAGCGCGGAGGTGGGTAATATTCTGCAGAGATTGCGTAAAGCTTGAGGTCTGCACTGTATCTGTGGAAGCAGCATCACCCGCGAACACCGGCGCAGCCGGAGCCATACACCGCTTTGCATTCTTCGCGGGCATGCCCGCTCCCGCAGGTTTTATTGCAGGGTCACTGGCTTCATGGCATCCGGTAATTGACGAATAGCTGCCTCTATCCGCTCGATCGGTGCCGCGAGTTCGTCCGCCTCCTTGTCCTTGCCCTCCCTTCTCAGGCGGTCACGCTCAAGGCGCAGGTTAAGCAAATTCTTCTGTAGTTTCAGGGCCGAGGTATTGAACGGATCCATGCTTTTCTCATGCTGTAGGCTTCCGTGCCGCTGTAGGAAAACTGGACCGTAGCAGTTCGAATTTGCTGGAGAAACTGATGTTTCATACAGGCAAATCCCACTACATAGATTCTTCCTACATTGCGCGGCAAAAGATCCTACAGTCAGCGTTTCAAATCATGTCTTTCAAACCCTCCTGAGCCCGCATGGTAGGTGGCGATGATAGGTGTTTGGCAATGCAGGCCCTCAAGGCGGATTGATCCAGAGGCTGCAGTGCTTTTCGAAACCTTATGTAGCAATTGCCGCCCCGCGCGCTACAGGTGGTCCGCATCCACCACCGCCTAGGTGAACGTCTGAGGCGCTTCCTGCGGCAAGTTGTTAAGCGGGTCGAAGTCATCCGCCGCTGTAGCGGCTGGCTGGGGCTGCTGTGCTGCAGCCGTGGTGATGTCCGCCGTCAGCAGGCCAGGTGGCAGCAGGGTACAGGCGAGCAGTGTACGGCTGAAACGGTGTGGCAGGGTGGTGGTCGAGTGGCGGGTAGACATCGGGCATCTGCGCCCATCCGCTTCGCCAAGAGCAGGTGCAGATGGTGCGCCCGCTCAATGGCTGGGTCTGGTGTCGCCGCCATGGCAATGACGAGTTGGCTGGTTGCCTGCGCAGAAGCTTCAGCGGTTGACCTGAAGCGAGTCACCGATCAGAACCTGCTCCGTGCGCAGGATGCGCGCGTAATCCAGAGCCAGGTTGCTCAACGACAGCGCATGTACATCCTCCGCCGGCCAAAGCCGGCCTTGCAGGTCGTGCTGGTCAAAGGTGAAGCAGGCATCTTCCACCACCACCACATCGAAACCGAGATTGCCCGCCGAGCGTGCGGTGGATTCCACGGAGTTGTTGGTAATTACCCCGGCGATGACCAGTGCGTTGATGCTGCGCGCATGCAGCCAGCGCTCCAGGCCGGAGTTGGCGAAGGCATCGGGCACATGTTTGTCGAACACGGTTTCGCTGGCCAGTGGGGTAAATGCGGGCTGGAATTCGCAACCGGACTGGCCCGGCCAGAACACCGAGTCTACCGAGCGGGACAGGTGGCGCACATGGATCACCGGGCGTCCTGTCCGACGCCACGCAGCCAGCAGATCGCCTATACGCAGTTCGGCCTCAGGGTTGTTGCGCCGGCCCAGGCGCGGGTGGTGGATACCAATCTGAAGGTCGATCAACAACAAGGCAGCGTTGGTCGCGAAAGCGGTCATGAAGGGATGGCACTCCTGGCAGGTTCGAGCGCTTGACCCTAGCACAGCGTGGATGACTGCAAAAATTGCTGTCACGCGTAAGGGCCAGATGCGCCGCTCTTGTGGGAGAGGGCCCAGCCCTTTGGGCTGCGCTGTCGCGTAGATAACTGAAATTGCAAGCAATCCGCGTACCGGTGGGAGCGGCTTTAGCCGCGAAGAATCCAACGCGGTGCATGGCACCGGCTGCGCCGGTGTTCGCGGCTGAAGCCGCTCCCACAGGGCCCCTGCTAATTCAATGAGTTATGTGCAGTTCTACGGGAGCGGCGCCTTGTGTCGCGAAAGGGGCGCGCAGCGGCCCCAGGTTTTCGATGCATCCCTCAAGATTGCCGGGGCCGCCCTGCGGCCCTTTCGCGAAGCAAGGCCGCTCACACAAAAGAACCGGGTGCCTCACATCTGATCCGCTTTTTTTCCATAAAGCTGAATCTGTAACGGTATCAGCCCAAGCCCGACAATATGCCCATTCCCGCATCACACTTGTAGAGGTTCCAATGGGCAAGCTCGCGCTATTCCTGGGTGGTTTTCTGCTGCTGACCATTCTGATCGGTATCCTTGGCACCATTCCGCCAAGCTGACGTTCACCACACCTATCCCTCGCGGCCTGCCTGTCCTTCGGGCGGGCCCATTCCTCTTCATTGTTGGCCGATTCACCCTACCGATTTGTACGATAAGTCATTCTTTGCACTGGGAAAACTGTCCACAAAAAACGTGGGTAGGTCTGTGGATAAAGTTCTGCAAGCCAAGCCCGCGGCGGGCTCTGTTAAATTGAGCAGAAATTGAACAGCCGTTTCAGGGCG
This sequence comes from Pseudomonas sp. M2(2023), assembly GCF_030263955.1. Taxonomy (NCBI): domain Bacteria; kingdom Pseudomonadati; phylum Pseudomonadota; class Gammaproteobacteria; order Pseudomonadales; family Pseudomonadaceae; genus Pseudomonas; species Pseudomonas sp. M2(2023). The sequence continues at coordinate 3,561,499 of NZ_CP127114.1, read as the reverse complement.
TTGTTTCAGTAGGCTAGGCCGGTGCGGCGCAGGGCTGCCAGCAGGTCGCGTACCCGCGCCGGCAGCTCGCCGGCGGGGTACACGGCATGCATCTGCGGGTCCTGGCCGTTGCTGGAGGTCAGGCGGTACTGCGGGCATACCCGCACCAACCGCCCGGCCTTGACCTGTGCTTCGCCGACCCAGGCGGCCAGGCGGGCGATACCGGCGCCGGCCAAGGTGCTGTGGTACACCGCGTCACCTGAGTCCAGGCGCAGCCTGGGCCTGGGGCGCAGGCTGGTGATCTGGCCGTCGCGGCAGAAGTGCCAGGCCTTTAGGATGCGCGGGGCGGTGTGCAGGATCAGCGCGTGGCCTTCGAGGTCCTCGGGTTGTTGTGGCGTGCCGGCCAGGGCCAGGTATTCAGGGCTTGCATACAGGTGACGCTGGTAATCCCACAGTGGGTAGCCGATCAGCTCGCTCGACTGTGGGAAGGCGCCGCGCACCACGAAATCGAACTTGCCTTGCAGCGGGTCCAGGGCCCCGTCGCTGTACTGCACGTCCAGGGTTACCTGGGGGTGGCAGCGGGAAAACTCGGCAAGCACTTGGGGCAGTACATGTTCACCCAGTACCTGCGGCACGGCGAAGCGGATCCAGCCTTGTGCACTGCCGCTGAGCGCGGCCAGTTCGTCGGCGGCATCACGTTGCACATCCAGCAAGCGTTCGGCGTGTGGCAGCAGGCGCTCGCCGGCTTCGGTCAGGGTCACGGCATTGGCGTTGCGGTTGAGCAGTTTGCTCCCGGCGTTGTCTTCCAGGGTTTGCACCGCGCGGGTAACCGCGCTGGGTGAGCGCCCCAGGGAGCGGGCCGCGGCGACGAAGCTGCGCTTGTGCGCCACGCTGACGAACGCCTGAATTTCCCGCAGCATGTCCAACGCCATTGCCTGCTCCTCGTTGCAGTTTTCGCAATATGGCATTTCAACACAAGCACGGCACTTTGATTAGCCTTGAAAGCGTCTTCACTGCCTGGAACCGCGTCATGATGGATATCGCTGTGCTTTCCGTGTTTGCCTTCGCCGCTGGCCTGATCGACGCCGCCGTGGGTGGCGGTGGGCTGATCCAGATCCCGGCCTTGTTCAATGTGCTGCCCACCGCGCAACCGGCGGCACTGCTCGGTAGCAACAAGCTGGCGTCGGTGTGTGGCACGGCCTTCGCTGCGCGTTCGTTCATCCGCAGGGTGACGCTGGACTGGGGGTTGATCGTGCCGGCAGCGCTCAGTGCCTTCGTCATGTCGTTCGCCGGTGCCGCCACGGTGTCGCTGGTGCCGCCCAGCGTGATGCGCCCGGCGGTGCTGGTGCTGATCGTGCTGATGGCCATCTACACCTTCTGCAAGAAGGACTTCGGCACGCTGCACAAACCCACAAGGATCGGCCGCAAGGAGCAGTGCCTGGCGGTACTGATCGGTGGTGCGATCGGCTTTTACGATGGCCTGTTCGGGCCGGGTACCGGCAGCTTCCTGATCTTCCTGTTCATCCGCTTCTTCGCTTTGGACTTTCTGCACGCCTCGGCATCGGCCAAGGTGGTGAACATCGCCACCAACCTGGCGGCTCTGGTGTTCTTCGTGCCATCAGGCAATGTGCTGTACGCCATCGCCTTGCCCATGGCGGTGTGCAACATCCTCGGCGCGCTGACCGGTACCTGGCTGGCGGTGCGCAAGGGCGCGGGCTTTGTGCGTGGGTTGTTCCTGGTGCTCTTGTGCGTGCTGATCGCCAAGTTGACGTGGGACCTGCTGGGTGGCTAGCTCACATCGCCTGGCGTTGTGGCTCGGCCTGTTCGACGCGATTGCGGCCATGGGCCTTGGCCCGGTACAGCGCCTGGTCGGCGCGTGCCAGCAGTTCATCGAGGGTGGGGGCCGGCATGTCGGCGGCACAACCGGCCAGGCCGATACTGACGGTAATCTGCAGGGACTGGCCGGCCTGCATCACATGCAGGTCCTGCACCGCACGGCGCAGGCGCTCGGCAGTGAACTTGGCCCGATCTGGCGCCAGGCCCGGTAGGACCACGACAAATTCCTCGCCGCCCAGGCGAGCGAACAGTTCACCATCGTGCAACTGGTCCTGCAGGGTGCTGGCGAACTGGCGCAGCACCTGATCACCGACCGCATGGCCATGGACATCATTGATCGACTTGAAGTGGTCGATGTCCAGCATCATCAGGGTCAGCGGCAGCGCCTGGGCGTGTTGCTGGCGGCTTTCCAGCAGCGCGTTGGCGCGGCGGGTGAAGGCGCTGCGGGTGAGCACACCGGTGAGGTGGTCGATGCTGGCCTGATGCGCCAGGCGGGCCATCAGGCTGCGGTTGGCCTGGCTGACGCAGGCCACCACCAGCGGCCCGAGCACCAGCATGGCGATGCCCAGGCGCGCCGACATCAGTGTGGTCACTCCGGGCTCGCTTTGCGGCACGCTGAAATGCATGAGGTTTTGCGCCACCGCCACGATCAGCGTGCTGCCAGCGGTGAGTGTCAGCAGAGAAACCAGGAACGGTGAGTAAGTCCAGGCGCACCACAGCAGCGCGGCAATCGGGAAGGCAATGGCCCCGGGGCCGCCGAAGGCAATGCTGAACGCCAGCGAGGCCAGCAGCACCAGCAACGGCGCCAGGCGGATGGCCTGGGCGCCACCGCGCACCAGCGCTCGTGCCGAAGGGGTCGTCAGCAGCACTGGCAGCACCAGCACGCTGGTCGAGAACTGTTCACTGAACCAGGCCAGCCAGGTGGCGCGCAACGACTGTTCGAACCACGGCGCGGCCACTGCCGCCGCCATGCTGGCAGCCACTATTGCCCCGGCGGCACTGGCGCCGAACACGCTGAGGACGCCGTGGGGAGTACGCATCCGTCGGTGCAGGCGCGGCAAGCGCGAGAGCATCAGCCAGAGGGTGACCACCACGCCCAGGTTGCACAGGTTGAACCACAGGGCAGGCATCCAGGCGCTGCCGCACAGCAGGTCGGCGCCGACCATGGCCAGCCAGACCAGGGTAAAGCCCGTCAGCGTGGCTTGGCGGGGGTAGCGCAGTAGCACCCCAGCCAGGACCGCATTGACCGGCCAGAACAGCGACAGGGATTCGATCGGGCGGGCCAGGATGCCGCCCAGGGTCAGGGCGAAGGTCAGGCCGAGTAGAACGACGTAGTGCAACAAGCGCGATTGGGCTGGAAAAACCATGGGCTCGACCGGCAAGGCGGAAACGAAATCCAGGACAACGGCTTGAAGCACCTGGGGCAATTGCGCATAAGTGTGTTTCGTCAGGGGACTTGATGTCAATCTGCCGCGATCGGTCGAGATAATGCCAAATTGCCTTCATTCCTGGCCAAACCCTACAGCCCAAAGAACCACGGCACCATCAACACGGTCACCAGCATCACCAGTATGGTGAACGGCACGCCAACTTTGACAAAGTCAGCGAAGCGGTATTGCCCCGGGCCAAGTACCAGGGTGTTCACCGGCGATGACACCGGCGTCATGAAGGCCGCCGAGGCAGCCAGCGCCACGGTCATGGCAAACGGGTAGGGCGACATGCCCAGCTGCGTGGCGGTGCTGACAGCCACGGGTGCCATCAGTACCGCAGTGGCCGTGTTGGAGATGAACAGGCCGATCACCGCCGTGACCGCGAACAGGCAGGCAAGGATGGCACTGGGGCCGGCACCGCCCAGCACGCTGACCAGGCCGCCCACTGCCAGGTCGATGCCGCCGGTTTTCTGCAGTGCCTGGGCAAAGGGCAGCATACCGACGATCAGCACCAGGCTTTGCCAGTGGATGGCCCGGTAGGCGCTGTTCATGTCGATGCAGCGGCCTGCGCCCATCAGCAGGCAGCCGATCAGCGCGGCAATGACATTGGGGACCGCGCCGCTGACCATCAGCCCGACCATCACCGCCAGGCTCAGCAACGCCTGTGGTGCGCGGGTGCGGGCGGGCGCGACCAGGTCGATTTCTGCGGGCAGGCTCAGTACCAGGAAGTCCTTGGGCTTGCTTTGCAACTGGCGCACGGCTTTCCACGGGCCGACTACCAGCAGGGTGTCGCCCAGGCGCAGCTTTTCTTCCACCAGCTGTTCTTCGATCGCCACCTGCTCGCGGCGCAAGCCGACAACGTTGAGGTCGAAGCGCGTGCGGAAGGCCAGTTCGAGGACGCTCTTGCCGAGCAGTTTCGAACCCGGTGGCAGCAATACCTCGGCCATGCCCAGCTCCTGGGACTGGTCGATGAAGTAGGCCGCCTTGAAGTGCAGCGGCTCCAGCTGCATGGTCTGGCACAGGCTGCGCAGGTCGTCGCGGTTGGCGAACAGGTCGAGCAGCAGCACATCGCCCTGGTGCAGCACGGTGCTGGAGTCGGCGGCGATCACCCGCGTGGTGAACTTGTGCTGGCGCTCGATACCGATCACGTTGGCGCCATGCCGGGTGCGCAGCTCCAGCTCGCCCAGGGTATGACCGATCAGCGGCGAGTGGGGGCGGATGCGCAGGCGCCGTTCACGGCCATTGAGCTTGTAGTCCAGCACCAGGTCCAGCAGGGTGCGGCGGCTTTCCACGCGGCCGTCCTTGCGCACTTCGCCATTCAGCCAGTGCCGGGTCAGCAGCATGTAGCCGATGCCCAGCACCAGCACCACCAGGCCGAACGGGGTGAAGCTGAAGAAGCTGAAGCCCGCTTCGCCATGGCGTACCAGCTCGCTGTGTACCACCACGTTGGGCGGTGTGGCCACCAGGCTGAGCATGCCGCTGATCAGGCCGGCGAAAGCCAGCGGCATCATCAGGCGGGCGGGCGAAAGCTGCAGGCGTGCAGCGATGCTCAGCACCACCGGAATGAAAATGGCCACCACGCCGGTGGAGCTCATCATCGAACCCAGCCCCGCCACGGCTACCATCAGCAACACCAGCAGGCGCGCCTCGCTGTTGCCGGCCCGCTCGCTCATCCATTCGCCGATACGGTAGGCAATGCCGGTGCGCACCAGGCCTTCACCGATCACGAACAAGGCGGCGATCAACACCACGTTGGGGTCACTGAAACCGGCCAGCGCCTGCTCCACGGTGAGGATGCCCGACAGCGGCAGGGCGAGGATCACCAGTAGCGCGACCACGTCCATGCGTGGGCGGTTGATGACGAACAGGGTGATGACGATGGCCAGCAGGCCGAGGACCCATAGCAGCTCTTGGTTCATGGGGAGGCGGTGTTCCTTCACACGGGGGCACGATAGACAGTAGCAGCCAGTGTGCCGGATTGTGCTGAAGGGGGTGTTGATGTACTGCAGGGTTTGCAAAACAAAAGGGGCCGCATTGCGGCCCCTTTGTCACTGGAATCAGTGACGGTGACGGTGGTGCTTGCCGTTGTTGTCGCCCAGGTGGTTGCCGATGGCACCACCGGCCGCACCACCCAGGCCGGCACCCACGGTGGAGCCGGTCTTGCCGCCCACCGCGCCGCCCAGCAGCGAACCGCCCGCCGAGCCCAGGCCACCGCCAATCGCGGCTTCGGTACGGTTGCCCTTGCGTGCACCTACCGCACTGCCGGCTGCGCCGCCGAGGCCGGCGCCGATGGCCGCCCCCGTTTTGCCGCCGATCTGTTGACCGACAACGTTACCCAGAACACCACCCAGGCCACCGCCAATGGCGGCGGTACCGTCACCGGCGAAAGCGCCCTGGCACAGCAGCAGGCCAAGGGCAAGGGAAGGCAGAGTCAGACGCATGATACGAACCTCAAAGGAATCATCAGGTTAAGGTGCCGCGCAATGGGCGGCGGGCCAGGGTTGAAAAAGACGTTTCAGCGGTAGTAGCGGTCACCACGATATCGACGATAGTCGTCATCATCGTCGTCGCGGTCATGCCGATGGTGGTGACGATGGTCACGGTCACGGTCACGCCAGCCATCGTCGTCGTCATGGTAGCGATGGCTATGGCACCCGGCAGTCAGCAGGACAACAGCAATCAGCGAAAGGCTTGCAAGACGGGTCATCACGATATAGGTCCTTGATCCGCAAAGGTTTACGGCACACCTCCTGAGACTGGAAAGGATCCATTTGGTTTCGCTGGCAGGCAAAAAATTGTCGTGCCAGCGAGAGCGGCGGGAGTGAAGAGTGTTGAATCAGCGGGCTGACTGGATCGCCAGCACCACACCGTTGGTGATCTGCACCAGCACGTAGCGCCCACCCATGTCTACCCAGTGGCTTTCCTTTTCCGGTGCTGGCAGGCCCTTGGCTTTCCAGTCCTTGATAGCCTGGTCATCGCGTTTGTACTGGTCGGGTGCCTTGTCGCCGACCTTGAGCTCGCGGTTGTGGGTTTCTGGTGCGGTGACGCTTTCTTCGCTGGAGGGGGCTGCGGTGGCAGCCAGGGGCAGGCTGGCAAGGACGGCGAACAGCAGGTGGTGTAGTTTCATGGTTATCTCCTTGTGAAGGAATGCCTTATCTGCGACAGCCACCTGAGCGCGACAATTCACTCGCGATGCTTGCCAGTGCTAGAGTCGCCTTCTTTTTTATCCTGAGGATGGAACATGCGTGCGATTCTGCCGATGGCCGCGGCGTTGATGCTGGTCGGTTGTGCTTCTGCGACCATGGAAACGGCCCGCGGCGGCAAGCCGACCGCGCAACTCGACTCGCACAAGGCGCCGGAACTGGTGGCCCAGTGCATCCAGTTCAGCTGGCAGGAAGAGAAGGTATTCGGCGACGACGCCAGTGGTTATCTGGAACCACGCAAGCAAGGTGGCTTCACCGTGTATACCCGTGAGGCCGAGGCGTTCGTGGACGTGTACCCGCAGGCGGGCGGGGCGCGGGTGGATTACTACGCGCAGAAGAACGACGGTGTGGCCCTGCAGCGCCGGGCGGCGGCGGCGACCTGCCTGTAACGGCTGGCGACTGCACATGGCTGGTTGACTTGGCAGGGGCTGTGTGGGGCGAGTGGGAGCGGGCGCGCCCGCGAACACCGGCGTAGCCGGTGCCGGCCACCGCGTTGTTTCTTCGCGGGCACGCCCGCTCCCACAGTGACCGCACCAGCTTTACAATTTTTAGCAAGGCTGTCCTGTCGCAGGGAGCTTGGTGGGGGCTAGCATGAGCCCCCACGAATCAAGGAAGACACCATGGACCGCTCACTGCAACTCAACCGCGCCAGCTGGGATGAACGTGCCCCGCTGCACGCTGCTTCCAACGACTACGAAGTCGAACGGCTCGTCCAGCATCCCGAACACCTTTCCGAAACCGTACGCTTCGACCTGCCATTGCTTGGCAATATCGACGGGCTCAACGCCGTGCACCTGCAGTGCCACATCGGTACCGATACCCTCTCGCTGGCGCGCCTTGGTGCCAAGGTCTGTGGCCTGGACTATTCCGTGGCTTCGCTGGCCGAAGCGCGTGCGTTGGCCCAGCGCTGTGCGGCACCCATCGCGTATGTCGAGTCTGACGTCTACGCCGCCGACAAGGTGTTGCCGGCCGGCACGTTCGACCTGGTCTACACCGGCATCGGCGCGCTCTGCTGGCTGCCTCGCATCGAGCCGTGGGCGCGTACTGTCGCGGCCCTGCTGAAGCCGGGTGGGCGGTTGTTCCTGCGCGACGGGCACCCGATGCTGATGGCAGTCAACGAAGACCACCAGGACCGCCTGCAACTCGAATACCCGTACTTCGAACACGAAGAGCCGACGGTGTGGCACAACGACCAAACCTACGTCGAAACCGAGCAGCGCCTTTCCCACACCGAAACCCACGAGTGGAACCACGGCTTGGGCGAGGTGATCAGCGCCTTGCTGGCCCACGGCCTGCAACTGACCGCCCTGGTCGAGCACCAGAGCATCCCCTGGGAGGCGCTGCCGGGGCAGATGGTCAAGGGCGACGACGGTGAATATCGCCTGCGCGAGCAGCCCGCACGCCTGCCCCTGAGCTACACCCTGGTTGCAGTAAAAGCCTGATCAGGACAGGTAGCCACCGTCGACATTGAGTGCGGTACCGGTGGTGTAGCTGGAGGCATCGCTGGCCAGGTACAACACTGCGCCGGCCATTTCCTTGGGGTCGGCCACGCGCTTGAGCGGGATCTGCTGCAGCGCGGCATTGAGGATGGCGTCGTTCTTCACCAGTGCCGAGGCGAACTTGGTGTCGGTCAGGCCCGGTAGCAGGGCGTTGCAGCGGATCCCGAACTGCGCGCACTCCTTGGCGAAGACCTTGGTCATGTTGATGACTGCCGCCTTGGTCACCGAATAGATGCCCTGGAACAGGCCGGGTGAAACCCCGTTGATAGACGCCACGTTGATGATGCTGCCGCCACCATGCTCGCGCATCAGCTTGCCGGCCTCGACCGACATGAAGAAGTAGCCACGGATGTTCACGTCCACGGTCTTCTGGAAAGCCCCTGGGTCGGTATCCAGTACGTTGCAGAACTGCGGGTTGGTAGCGGCGTTGTTGACCAGGATGTCCAGCCGCCCGAATTGTTCGCGGATGCCGGCAAACACCTGCTGGATCTGCTCCAGTTCACCGATGTGACAGGCCACCGCCGTTGCCTTGCCGCCGGCGGCGATGATGGCGTCAGCCACCTGCTGGCAACCGTCGAGCTTGCGGCTGGACACGATTACATGGGCACCTTGCTGGGCCAACAGGTGGGCGATGGCCTCGCCGATGCCACGGCTGGCGCCGGAAACGAAGGCAATCTTGCCGTCGAGGTCGAACAGGTGGGTCTTGGACATGCTGTTTTCCTTGTTATCCGTCGTCTAGGTCGGGGCTCAGAGGCTGGACTTGGCGATGACCTGCAAGGTCATCTGCTCCAGCAAGCGGTTCATGTGGATGAACTGGGCGAAGCGCTTGTCCTGGGTCTGGCCGTGGTAATAGCGGTAGTAAATCTGCTGGACGATGCCGGCCAGGCGGAACAGGCCATAGCAATAGTAGTAATCGAAGTTGTCCAGGCGGATGCCGGCGCGCTCGGCGTAGTAATCGACGAACTGGCGGCGGGTGAGCATGCCCGGCGCGTTGCTCGGCTGGCGACGCATCAGCTGCACTGGGGCCGGGTCGTCGGCCTCGATCCAGTAGGCCAGGCTGTTGCCCAGGTCCATCAGCGGGTCGCCCAGGGTGGCCATTTCCCAGTCCAGCACACCGATGATGCGCATGGGGTTGTCGGCATCGAGGATCACGTTGTCGAAACGGTAGTCGTTGTGCACGATGCCGGGCCGCGGGTGGTCGGCGGGCATTTTCTCGTGCAGCCAGGCAGTCACCTGTTCCCAGCGAGGGGCGTCGGGCGTCAGGGCCTTTTCATAGCGGCTGGTCCAGCCCTCGATCTGGCGCTGTACATAGCCCTCCGGTTTGCCCAGGTCGGCCAGGCCGCAGGCGTTGTAGTCCACCTGGTGCAGTTCCACCAGGCGGTCGATGAAGCTCTTGCACAGGGCCTCGGTGCGGTTGGCGTCGAGGCCCAGCTCGGCCGGGATGTCCGAGCGCAGGATAACGCCCTTGACCCGCTCCATCACATAGAACTCTCCGCCGATCAGGCTGCTGTCGGTGCAGTGCACATAGGCCTTGGGGCAGTAAGGGAAGCCGCTGTTCAGCTGGTTGAGAATGCGAAACTCGCGGCCCATGTCGTGGGCCGACTTGGCCTTCTGCCCGAACGGTGGACGGCGCAGCACGAAGTCGCGGCCCGGGTAGCTGACCAGGTAGGTAAGGTTGGAGGCGCCGCCAGGGAACTGGCTGATGCTCGGCAGGCCATCCAGGCCGCGGATGTTGGCTTTGAGGTAAGGGTCGATGACAGCCGCGTCGAGTTCTTCGCCGGGGCGTACCTGGGTGGACTGGTCGGTGAGCGTCATGCGTTTTCCTTATTCTCGATCGCAAGGACTATTGGTTAATCTAATGGTCTGCCTGCGATGGAACAAGCGTGCCAGATGCCATATAGGTGAGGGTGTTGCTGTCTGATCAACTGCCTTGATGAAGCGACAGGGCCCGAACAGGCGGGCAAAAAAAAACCGAAGCCGGTCAGGCTTCGGTTTTTCGATCATCCGCTATTTCCAGCCCTCAGGACGGGAACAGCTCGCTGAGCTTCATCGACAGCATCATGTCGCCTTCAACGCGCAGCTTGCCGCCCATGAATGCCTGCATGCCGTCGGTTTCGCCGCTGACGATACCCTTCAGGGTTTCGCTATCCATCACCAGGGTGCAGTTGGCATCCGGGTTTTCGCCTTCCTGCAGGTCGCAGGTGCCGTCCTTGACGATCAGCGCGTAGTGCTTGTCTTCGTCGGTGATGTTGAAGCCGAACACCAGGTCCAGGCCGGCGGCAGCGGATGGGTTGAACTTCTCTTGCATCTTTTTAACGGCATCAGCTACGGAGGTCATGGCGCATTCCTTATAGAGTGATTTACACGTCCCCGCAGGGACACAACAAGCCGGGCTCATCGATAGGTGACAAGCTCCGGCGCCCTCAACAGCTGCACATGGGCCTGGCTGTTGAAGGAAGCCAGTGCCACGTCGCGGCCGCGGAACTTCAGCTGGCTGAGCGACGTGTTGATGATCTGCCAGTTCAGCGCGAACGCCTGTCCGGGGGTAATACGGGTGACCAGGTGAAGCAGGGCGGCAATGGTACCGCCCGAGGTGAAGATGGCGATATTGTCGCCGCTACCGGCGGCATCCAGTACGCGCTGCAGGCCGCCTTGCACGCGGGCGGTGAACGCCTGCCAGGTCTCCAGGCCATCGTCGGCATGTTCGCCATCGTGCCAGCGCTGCACCATCAGTGCGAACAGGCGCTGGAACTCGCTGCGGTGCTGCGCGCCATTGCGCAGGATGTGCAGGGCGTCGGGCTCCTGCGGCAGCAGCCCGGGCAACAAGGCGCGGATCACACCATCGGCATCGAACTCATTGAATGCTGTATCGGTCTCAACAGCCGGCACCGGGCAGCCATTGGCGTGCAATGCATCCAGGGCTAGGCGCGCGGTATCCTGCTGGCGGCGCAGGTCGCCTGCCACGCAGCGGTCCAGCCTTACACCGAGCTGGGCCAGGTGCTCACCCAGGGCCTGGCTCTGGCGCACACCCACGGGCGAGAGGACATCGTAGTCATCGGCGCCGAAGGAGGCTTGGCCATGTCGGATCAGGTAGAGGTTGCCCACGAAAGGTTCCGGCCTGTTGGAGGTTGCTGCGAGGTTAGGATGCGGCACACGGGCTGTCAACGAAAAAACATACAAGCGTTTGAAAAGGTTGTTTGAAAGATGTTGCCAGCGTTTGCCACGGCTGGCAGCACCTCAGGCGCAACGGTATGCTTGCTACAGTTACGCGCCGTAGTGGCGCAAGTCTTGAAGGAGTCAACGTGGAGTTTCTTGCTGAATACGCAAGCTTTCTCGCCAAAACCGCCACCCTGGTCATCGCCATCCTGATAGTGCTGTCGGCCATCGCCGGGCTGCGCGGCAAGGGGCGGCGCAAATCGGGTGGGCAATTGCAGGTCACCCGCCTGAACGAGTTCTACAAGGACCTGCGCGAGCGCCTGGAATCCGGCCTGCTCGACAAGGCCCAGCTCAAGGCCTTGCGCAAGCAGCAGGCCAAGGCGGAAAAGCGGCAGAAGAAGGGCAAGGCCGAGGAAAAGGGCCGGGTCTTCGTGCTGGATTTCGATGGCGACATCAAAGCTTCTGCCACCGAAAGCCTGCGCAACGAAATCACCGCGCTGCTCACCCTCGCCACCCCGCGCGACGAGGTGGTGCTACGCCTTGAAAGCGGTGGTGGCCTGGTGCACAGCTATGGCCTGGCCGCATCGCAGCTGGCGCGCATTCGCCAGGCCGGCATCCCGTTGACCGTGTGCATCGACAAGGTAGCCGCCAGTGGCGGGTACATGATGGCCTGCATTGGCGAGAAGATCGTCAGCGCACCGTTCGCCGTATTGGGTTCCATTGGCGTGGTGGCGCAGCTGCCCAACGTCAACCGCCTGCTGAAGAAGCACGACATCGATTTCGAAGTGCTGACCGCCGGTGAATACAAGCGCACCCTGACCGTGTTCGGCGAGAACACCGAGAAAGGCCGGGAGAAGTTCCAGGAAGATCTGGACATCACCCACCAGCTGTTCAAGGACTTCGTTGCCCGCTATCGCCCGCAGCTGCACATCGACGAAGTGGCCACCGGCGAAGTCTGGCTGGGCGTCGCGGCACTCAACCGCAAACTGGTGGACGAGTTGCAGACCAGCGACGAGTACCTCAGCGAACGCGCGCGCAACGCCAACCTGTTCCACCTGCACTACGCCGAACGCAAGAGCCTGCAGGAGCGAATCGGCATGGCTGCCAGTGGCACCGTGGAGAACACAGTGGTGGGCTTGTGGAGTAAACTCGGCCGCCTGCGCTAACACCTTGAACCCGTTGAAATTTTTTTTCGTTCAGGGGGTTGCAAGGTTAAAGGAATGAAGACATAATGGCGCCCATCGAAACGCAGCAAACTTTGAAAAAGGTTCAGCGTTTCAAGGAGATAGCGAAGCGCAAGCTGCTAAATCCGACCTTTGAGGCCGAGTAGCAAAGTGGTTATGCTCCGGATTGCAAATCCGTCTACGCCGGTTCGATTCCGACCTCGGCCTCCACCATTCGAAAGCCCCGCAGATTAACGTCTGCGGGGTTTTTCTTTATGGGTTTGAAAAGGCCAAGAGTTCCGAAACTTTTAGGGTGGAGTTCCGAAACTTCAACCTTTCGAAGGCTTCGCGATGGCGCCGACGCGACGATAGACCCGCTCGGTAATTCCCTCTTTCGAGTGGCCCAGCAGCAAGCTTGCATCAGTCAGATCGTTGATTTCGGATGCGGCTTTGGGTCGGATGTCCCTGAACTGGAACTGAGCAATTCGGTTTGCAAGTTCGGGCTGCTTATTGCTTATTGCCTTCACCCGCGCTGTCTCCCTGGCGTCCTGCCAGCGGTTACGTAACATCTCCCACGACAATCGCTTGCCGTTGCTGTTCAGGATGAAGAACGGCGAAAGGTGCTCACTATTTCGGCGCATGATGCGCTCCAGCAGAGTACCCAGGCTGTTGTTCACGCCATTCGTCTGCAGCATGATCCGAAGACGCTTCCCTGTCTTGCCCTGGCTCACCAGCAGATAAATCCCCTCAATATCGTCCCTTCGCATTGAAAGCACATCTGCTGGCCGCTGGCCTGTGAGATATGCCAAGTCCATAGCGTCTTTCAATTCTTCCGACGCTTCCTCATACACGGCCTTCCACACAGCTTCGTTGGCGTAATAGTCGCGAGGTTTCTCTTTGTTCTTGCGTACACCCAGGCAAGGGTTATCCCTGGTGGTGAGCCCCCATTCCCTTGCCGTGTTGAAAACATGGGAGAGCAGGGCGATTTCCCTGTTTGCCCTGGTCTTTGCCGACCGCGAATCGCGGTACTGGGCAATCATGGCCGGCGTGATCGCATCGATGGGCGCTGAGTCGAATACGGCGCGCAACTGCTTGAGCTCGTAGATGTTGTCCTTCTGGGTCCTGGCGGCCTTGCCCGGGATGATCTTGCGCTCGTACTCGTCGAAGATTCCCTTCATCGTCTTCAGCTCGGCGGGAGTGGCCTTGGCTTCAAAGTCGGCCCACTTCAGCTTGGCCTGCACCAGGTCGGTACCGAGTGGGATTTCCTTGCCGGTTTGGTCGCGATAGTAGTAGCCGACCCATGTGTTGCCATTTTTCCTGGTGCGCTTTCGCCGGTACATGCCCGGCGGCAGGTCGCGGTTCTCGGTACTTCTGGGTCGCATGTCACTTTACTCGGGAGAAATCAGGGGTCCAGGCCGGTGCTGGGGGCGGGGCTGCAGCGACAGGCACGGTGTCGATCACCACGCCGCTCAGCTTCTGTCGGGCGTACTGGCGGCCAACCAGTGGCCGGCCGCCGCGGCTCTCGACAAAGTGCCAGCCTTTTTCTGTGAGCCAACGGCGCTGCCACGCCCGGGGTTTGTAGCCGGTGATCGCCACCAGCTCTTCGTCCGAAAGGATCTCGGTTTCCATGGGATGGTCTCCACGCCGCCGGTGGCGGCAGGTTGGTGGTCAGGCCTTGGCCGGGAACCACTCGTTGTCATATTCGAACTGGCTGACCAGCTCGACAGAGATGTGGGGGATCTCGCGTTCAAAGCGCAGCGTGCCGTAGTGACGCTCGGCGAAAGCCTTTGCCTCCTCGACAAAGCTCTCCTTGAATATCCGCACCAGATGGTCGGCCGCCTTCTCAAAGTCCTCCTCGCGGTAGTTCTCCTCGACCAGGGCGCCGCGGCAGATGCGCCACACGCAGCGTTTCGGCTGGGCTTCAGCTGCCTGGATCTTCAGGGCCATCTGGTCGCGGGCGTACCGCAACTGGTCAAGGGTAAGGGTTTCCACCCACTGGTCAGTTCCGATCCGCATGGTGTGGCCGTGCTCGCACTTTATTTCGGGCATGGGGTGATCCTCGCCCGCGCATGTCGGCGGGCTTGAGTAGTGGGTGGGTGATTAGGGTTCGGTGATTGGCGCGGGGATGGCTTGGGCCTTCCACTCTGGATCGATCTTCCAGGCGATGCAGGGCGGCTCGGTTTTGCTCTTGTAGCCGGCTAGCCAGTAGAAGCCGCTGTGTTTGGATGTCCCGCAAATGCTGCAGGTGTGCCAGCTACCCATGCCGCGCGCCGAGAATGGCTGGTACCGGTGGTTGTTCACCGTGGGCCTCGGTAGATCAGGTAGGCCATGTACATCAGGGGCAGGATCATGGCTGCACCTCCTTCGGCGCGTCCCAGGCAGCCATCTTGCTGTCCACATCCTTCTCGCAGAGCCAGTGATGTTCGCGTAACCACAGGTACCGGTCGGCGTTCTTGCGCAGCGCCTCGTTCTCAGCCAGCAGCGATTCGACGCCTGTAGCCAGGGCTCGTGCTGTACGTCGATGACGTTCTCTTGGGGCTGTGGTGCTGCGCTGGCGCCGGTGGCCAGCAGCAGGAGGCAGAGGGCGAGGCGGGTCATGCCGCCACCTTGTGGCGGATCCACACGCAAACAGGGCCGTCTTCGGTGTCGTGGATCGAGAAGGTGAACCAGCCATCACCGACCGGCTTGCTTGGCTGCCAGGGCGTGCAGTCATAGTCGCCGCCGGCGTCGAGCCATTCCGCATTCAGTTCTTCCGGGCCGTCGTTTTCCATCTCGATCACGCAGTACTCCAGGCCTTGGTCACCGAACCAGCTGAACGGAAGTGCGCATTCGTCGCCGTCGTCTGGCCAAGCCGGGTGGGTCCAGAAGCCGTATTCATCGCGCTCCACCTGTAGCGGCTGGATCAGTTGCTTTTCTTCAGGCATGACATACTCCTGCCGATTTATCGGAATTATTTGAAAGTGATGGGATTTAACTGGGGAACCGGCAGTCCACCGTATGAGCCGTTGAAGCTGATAGCTCTGTCATCCATCCGTGAGGTGAGCTATATGCCCAACGCAAAGGAAAGCCATTACCAGGCTTATCTGCTTCTCAGAGAGCTCGATGCTCAAATTGCTGCCACGATGAACCAGATCGCCTATGGGCGAATGAATGGGATCGAATGGGAAAAGACCTGCAAAGCCCACCGAATCGCCTTCGATGAGTGGATCAAATTCGCCGATATACGGGCCGCTGAAGGAAAAGATTCAGTTTCAGAAAGCCATAACGACGACTGACTGGCCGATGGCTATCGACAATTCTCCTCGCCGCGATATCGCGGCAGTGAATAGAGGGGAGAGGGGTTGCAGCGGAGTGGAGTACAAATGTGCTCCTGTCATCGCTTACGGTACGTCTGGGTCAATGCGCTGTTGACCACATGCCCGCGCCGCAGCACAAGATTGGCCAGTGCTGCACGATCCTTCAGGCTATGGCTGGCCTGACCAAGCAGGCCGAAGTAGCTGTTGGCCGTCTCGAGCAGGTTCTCTGCTGGCACTGCAGCCGTTCGCTTCATGGCCTGCGCCACTGACTTCTTGCGAGTGGTGCGCCGCCATGGATTGATCACATGGCCGACGAAGTCCACGCCACGGTCAATTGGCTGCAGGATGGTCTTCGAGGGGTTTAACCTGACGCCCAGGCTGGGCAGGAAGTCCTCGATCTGTCGGAGCCAGTCATTCAGCTGCTGCGGCGACTCATGCAGCAGCACGAAGTCGTCGACATAGCGAATGTAGTGCTTGGCCTTGAGCATGCACGCAAGAAACTGGAAGAGGTCACCAGCCGCGCTACTGCTGCTGAGTCTGCTGCTGGCGGGCTGTACGATGAGATCGCCCGACTGCGCGCCGGCCGCCGAGCCACCTGCGATACCATCGCTGCCCAGCAGCGCCAGGCAGGAACCTCTGCCGTCGTGGTGCTCGGGGGATTGCTTGAAGAGTCTGACCGAATGGCGGGCAGCTGCGCAGCAGCGCTTGAGAGAAGCCGAATAGCCGGCCTGGCTTGTGAGGCGGTGATCGACGGTTTTGGAAAGTTCTCTCCATAGCAAGGAAGCAGGGAGGCAGAAAAGCGCCCTAGCCACCTATTGGAACCCAGAAATTACAGCGGATTGGACCCATGAGCCGAGCCGCGTACGCAATAAAATGCGTCTGTGTTTACGAAAGCGCTTATGGAGTATGTATGACTCGTATGAATTGGTTTGAAAAGTCTCCCGGTGCAGCAAAAGCGCTGACCGGTTTACACCACTATGTAACCACCGGAACGAATCTACCTCCGGAGTTGATACATCTGGTCTTCCTTCGGGTATCACAGATCAATGGTTGCGCGTTCTGCATCGATCTTCACTCTCGTGACTTGATCAAAGGCCGCATGCCAGTTGACAAGGTGCTGCTAGTCGCGGTTTGGCATGAGGCGGAACACTTATTCTCTGATCTAGAGCGCGCTGCATTGAAGTGGGCAGAAGAGGTGACCAATGTGGGAGAAACCCATGTTTCGGACGAGGCCTACGCTGCCGCCTCCGCGGTCTTCAACGAGCGAGACTTGGTGGATTTGACTGCCACGATTGCTGCAATGAACGCTTTCAACAGGATGGGGGTTACGTTCAGACTCAAGCCTGCCGCGAAGGGGTAGCTGTCAACCGCCTAACCCTGCGAAGGAAGTCGCCAAGGTGGAGCTCGGTTTTCCGCCTTATCGGGGTGTGAAGTCAGGGTCAATTGTAGCCGCATCGCCTCGATCCACTGAATAGCGGGCACTGGGGCGAAGCAGTGCTGCGGCCACGGACGATCAAATGCTGCGTGTTACGCCGCCATCGACCCTGATGTTCTGCCCAGTGATGTAGGCCGCGCCTTCGCTAGCAAGGAACGCAATGGTCGCAGCGATTTCTTCGCTGGTGCCGTAGCGCTTGAGCGGCACGCTGTCGCGGCGTTGCTCGGTGCTCGGCAAGCTGTCGATCCAGCCAGGGAGGACGTTGTTGATGCGCACGTTATCGCCGGCGAAATTGTCGGCGAAGATCTTGGTGAACGCGGCAAGGCCCGAGCGGAATACCGCAGAAGTCGGAAACAGTTCGCTGGGTTCGAACGCCCAGGCAGTGGAGATGTTGATGATCACTCCGCTCTTCTGACGCTGCATGTAAGGCGTCACCAGCCGAGTCGGGCGAATGACATTGAGCAGGTAAGTATCCATGCCCTTGTGCCAATCCTCGTCGCTGATTTCCAGGATTGGCGCGCGTGGACCATGGCCGGCGCTATTGACCAGCACATCGATACGGCCCCACTTCTCCACGACAGCGTCGACCAGGCGTTGCAGGTCTTCAACCGACTGGTTGCTACCGGTTACACCAATACCGCCGAGTTCGGCAGCCAACGCCTCGCCCTTGCCCGAAGAGGAGAGAATCCCAACCTTGAAGCCTTCGGCGGCCAGGCGTCGTGCTGCCGCAGCGCCCATGCCGCTGCCACCTGCCGTGATAATCGCAACTTTTTCTACTGGCATGCTGCCTCCAATCTCTCAATGCTGATTTTTCAGGTGCATTCACCTTAGCAGCAGCCCCATTGGTGAGGGAGACAGCTAAACTTCACTATTACGATAGATTAACTATCGGCAGCTTGTTGCTTGAGCCAGCGTTGGACCACGCTCAACGAGTCCGGCTGTTTCATCTTGCGTGGCCAGACCAGATAAAACGACTTGTCGATCCTGAGTTGCTGGGGAAAAACCTGCATCAGCCGGCCTGCGGCAATGTCATCACCGACGAACGCAGGGCTGGCCAGGGCAATGCCCTGGCCGCTGATTGCCGCTTCAATGGCTAATGAGGTCTGATTGAAACGCAGGTTTCTGGCCGTGGGCTGCATGTGTTGTGGGAACAGCTCTGCAAGGAACTGAGGCCAGAAATTATGGGCGTCGTGCAACATGACGAAATCCTGCAATTGCGCAAAGCTTGCAGGTATTTCGCTGCCTTCGAACAGCTTTGGGCTGGCCACCGCAACGATTAGCTGCTCCATCAGCAGTTCGCTATTCAAGCCCGCTCCGAACTCGGGCTTGCCATAACGGACAGCGATATCAACACCATCGGTGCTGAAGTGCGACAGCCGATCGGTTGCCAGCACACGCAAATCGATGTCTGGATGACTCTGCGCAAAATTGCCGAGCCTGGGAATCAGCCATTTTGAGGCGAAGGTAGGTGTAACGCTGACTGTCAGGTGAGAAGTCTGTGGCCGAAGCAGGCGTGTTGCCTCGTCGATTATGGCCAGCGCACTTCGAATGCTCCCGCTATAGCCCAGGCCTGCATCAGTCAACGCCAAACCGCGGGGTAGGCGTTCAAACAAACGCAGATCCAGGCTCGCTTCCAGCCCGCGTATCTGCTGGGCAACTGCCGCCTGGGTCACACCCAGTTCCTCGGCAGCCACACGGAAGTTCAAGCGGCGAGCCACCACTTCAAAAACACGCAACGCGTTCAGTGAGGGCAAATCAGGGAAACCGTCTGGCATGGCAATGAAAATTCTATCGAGTTGTGCAGTTTTTCTGTTTCTCTGATGCCTTCACAAGGTTGATAACCTGATCGGGCTCGAAAGATTCACTGTGCCGAGGCTACTCTCCGAAAATAGCTAAAGAAACCCGTGCCAATCGAAAGCATCGCTTGGCTAGCTTGCTGAAACGTTTCTTCGAGTCTATAAAAGGGAACAACTCCAAGAAAGGCAACCTGCCATGCCCCTCCTCAAACTCTTCGTTGCGCTTGGCGCCCTGACTGCGGCTTCCAACACCCTGGCCTGGGATTACGTTCTGCTCGACACCGACAAAGCCGCCCAGAACTGGCAGATCACCAGCCAGCAACTTGGCGTAAAAACCGACAAGCCCTTCAGCGTTACCTTGCGCACCTTGCACGGCGGTCGGCAAGAGGGTGTCAGCATCGTCGACATCGATAACGGTACGATGAAACTTTCGGTCGTGCCGACCCGTGGAATGAACGTCTTGCAGGCGTCGGTCGGCAATGTGCGCATGGGCTGGGATTCGCCGGTCAAGGAAGTGGTCAACCCGTCCTTCATCGACCTCAACGGGCGCAATGGCCTGGGCTGGCTGGAAGGTTTCAATGAACTGGTCACCCGCTGCGGTTACGAATGGGTCGGCCACCCTGGCGTCGACAACGGCGAACTGCTGACCCTGCACGGTCGGGCTGCCAACACTCCTGCGAACCAAGTCACCCTGCACATTGATGAGAAGCCCCCTTACGCCATTACCTTGCGTGGTGTACTGAAAGAGCAGGCATTCAAGAAAGTCGACTTCTCCGTCGTGACCGAACTGGTCACCGAACCCGGCAGCGTGAAGTTCGCCCTCAACGACACCTTGACCAACAACGGTGACTATCCGAAGGAATACCAGGCGCTTTATCACAGTAACTTCAGCACCCCGTTTCTGGAGCAGGGCGCTCGTTTTGCCGCGCCAGTGAAGCAAGTGTCGCCATTCAACGACAAGGCAAGGGCAGATCTGCCCGACTGGCAAACCTACCGAGCGCCGACCAAGGACTATGACGAAACGGTTTACAACGTGGTGCCGTATGCCGATGACCAGGGCAATACATTGACCGTGTTGCATGACAAGGCTGGCAATCTGGGCGTTTCGGTCGGCTTCAATACTCGGACATTGCCTGTATTTTCCCTGTGGAAAAATACCGATACACAAGGCCAGGGTTATGTGACCGGGCTCGAGCCGGGGACGAGTTTTTCCTACAACCGCCGTTACCAGCGGCCACTGAACCTAGTGCCGACAATCGGGCCGAAGGAACACAGGCAGTTCCACATCAGCTACAGCTTGTTGGCGGACAAGGTGGCAGTGGACAAGGCCTTGAAACAGGTTGGCGAGATACAAGGTGGGCGCGAAACCGAGGTGCGGCAGACGCCATTGGTTGATCTGACCAAGGGGTAACGCCGACCAGGGCATGCCGGCCCTGTCGACTAGTCAGATCTATCAAGTTGTTGGTTTCATACCTTTGCTGAAAGGCTGCTTTCGACCCACGGCGGACACTGATCCAAAGCTCTGTAGTCAGTACCGGTCTCATCGCCGGCAGATCGTGTCCCGGGAAGTGGTGTAACTGAACCAACCGAAGGCGCCCTGGGGCGAAAGAGGATGGCCATCGTGGTTCTTGGCTAACGTTGAGTTTGCGGACTTAACCTTCACCAGAGAAACCACGATGACCAAGCCCACTATCGCATTGACCGAGTTGGTTGAGAAAGGGGCAGACGCTGATCTGCTCAAGCAAATGATCCAGTTCGTAGCCCAGCGCATGATGGAGTTCGATGTCGAAGGCCTGTGTGGCGCCGGCTTCGATGTCAAAAGCCCAGACCGGACAAACAGCCGCAATGGCTACCGTGATCGCCTCTGGCAAACCCGCGCCGGTGACGTTGACCTGAAGATCCCAAAGCTGCGCCAAGGCAGCTACTTTCCAGGCTTCCTTGAGCCTCGACGTACTGCCGAGAAGGCGATGGCAGCGGTGATCCAGGAAGCCTACATTCAAGGCGTTTCAACGCGTTCGGTGGACGAACTGGTCAAGGCCATGGGCATGACCGGTATCTCCAAAAGCCAAGTGTCACGGCTGGCTGGTGAGATCGATGAGCGCGTTCACGCCTTCCTTGATCGCCCGCTTGAAGGCGACTGGCCCTATCTCTGGATCGATGCAACCTACGTCAAGGTGCGGGAGGCCGGGCGTATCGTCTCGGTCGCCGTCATAATCGCCGTCGCCGTTAACACCGACGGTGGCCGTGAAGTTCTGGGCATGCGGGTTGGCCCATCAGAAGCCGAGCCCTTTTGGACGGACTTCCTGCGAAGCCTGATGCGGCGTGGCCTGCGTGGCGTGAAACTGGTCATCTCCGACGCCCACGAAGGCCTGAAGGCGGCTGTTTCCAAAGTCTTCAATGCAACCTGGCAGCGCTGTCGTGTGCACTTCATGCGTAACGCCATGGCCCATGTCGGTAAGGGCCAACGCACCATGGTGGCGGCGCTTCTGCGCACGGTTTTCGCCCAAGATAGCCGCACCGAATGTCATCAACAGTGGCGCCTGGTCGCCGATCAGCTGCGTGAAAAATACCCCAAGATCGCAACGCTCATGGACGGCTGCGAGGACGAAGTGCTGGCACACATGGCATTTCCCAAAGCGCACCGACAGCAGCTGCACAGCACCAATCCACTGGAACGGCTCAACGCCGAAATCAAGCGCCGCACCGATGTCGTGGGCATATTCCCCAACGATCCGGCGATTACACGGCTGGTAGGCGCGATGCTGCTGGAGCAGAACGACGAGTGGTGCCTGCAACGACGCTACATGCAGTTGGAGGCCTTCGAGGCAGTCAGCGATAATCCACAGGCCAAGCTGTCGGCCGTGATCAACTAAACGGCAAACTCAGTGGCCAGAGCCATGATGAGTTACACCACTTCCTGGGACACGATCCGCCGGCAAGCCGGCTCCCACAGGAATATCACCAGCCTTCAGGCATGCGCTGTACCTGTGGGAGCCGCGCTTGCCGGCGATGGGCCGCGAAGCGGCCCTGGTTACAGATTTCCGCTATGGGTCGATAGCTGTCTGTCGCCTACGGCCCTAGGATCCATCGCCCGCCGCTCCGCCCATTCAAACGCTAGCCTTCAGGCGGGGATATCCCACAAACGAATTCATCCGATCCCAGGCGGTGCGAGCCGAACTCCACAACATAGCCTGCCCCGCGGCGCACCGCCTCGGCCCTGGCGGTCCTCTGGTCGGCAAACACATCGACGAAATGCCAGGGATGCCGGTCTCTCAGTACGCCCCATCCAAGTACCCAGCCGTCGTTGTCCGGGTCGGGTGGCAGGTTTTTCGCCAAGCTGCGGATGCCCATACGTTCACTCCGATGTGCTAGCCAGTCTTCTGCTTGCGAACCGACTACAAACCACGACTTGGATAAAATCGTGTATCAAGCATAGCGCTTACCTGAAACCAGGACCTAAGGCGCGCCCATTTCAGGGTAGTGTGCGCTGCACCAATAGCCAGCGCACATGGGTCATCACCCCTCGAACTGAATCACCATCCGCCCTTTGATCTTGCCCTCCAGCATCTCATCGAAGATCTGGTTGATATCCTCGATCGGTCGCAGAGTCACCTTCGGCACCACTTTCCCTTCCGCCGCAAACTGGAAAGCTTCCTGCAGGTCCTGGCGGGTACCGACCAGCGAGCCGATCACTTCGATACCGTCCAGCACCAGGCGAGGGATGTTCAGGTTCATGGCTTCCGACGGCAGGCCGACCGCAACCAGGCGGCCACCCGCACGCAGGGCGTCAACGGCCGAGTTGAAGGCAGCCTTGGCAACGGCGGTAACCACGGCGGCATGGGCGCCACCGGTCTTGGCCTGGATGACCTTGGCGGCATCCTCGGTGCGTGAGTTTATGACCAGGTCAGCGCCCATCTCGCTGGCGAAGCGCAGTTGCTCTTCGTTGACGTCGATGGCGATCACTTTGGCGTTGAAGACGTTCTTGGCATATTGCAGGGCAAGGTTGCCCAGGCCGCCGAGGCCGTAGATGGCGATCCATTGGCCGGGGCGGATGTTGGAGATCTTCACCGCCTTGTAGGTGGTGACGCCGGCGCAGGTAATACTGCTGGCGGCAGCGGAGTCGAGCCCGTCGGGCACTTTGACCGAGTAGTCGGCCTTGACGATGCAGGCTTCGGCCATGCCGCCGTCCACGGTGTAGCCGGAGTTCTTCACTTCGCGGCACAGGGTTTCGTTGCCGCTGTTGCAATACTCGCAATGCCCGCAGCCCTGGTAGAACCAGGCCACGCTGGCGCGGTCGCCCGGTTTGAGCGAGGTGACGCCTGGCCCTACTGCCTGGACCACGCCGATGCCTTCGTGACCTAGCACCACACCGGTCTTGTCACCGAAGTCGCCATTTTTCACATGCAGGTCGGTGTGGCACACACCGCAGCATTGCATCTTCAGCAGCGCTTCACCGTGCTCGAGGGGGCGCAGGGTTTTCTCCACCACTTCCACGCGACGGCCTGGTGCAACAACAGCAGCTTTCATACGAGCCTCCGTATCCTGTTCCGAATGGGCTTGCTTATCGCCGGCTAAGCATAGCCCTGGGTCGATACGGTAAAACTGCCTCAGGTCATGGTCAGAGGCACTGTGCATGCCACAAAAAGAAAAGCCCGCGGCAACGATGCGGCGGGCTGTAAGAACATAGGGAGCAGGGTTAGTGTGCCCAGCGGGATGTCAGCATTTTGTGAAGCTCAGGTGATGGACTTGTCATGCATGGCTCAGCTCGAGTGTGGTCAGCATGGGCCGGGTTCCATGTGATTTAACTGCACTGGACGGAGGGGGAGTGGCAGCAATAAAAAAGCCCGCCGGGTATGGCGGGCAAGCAACGTTTGAAGGGAGAGCCTGCAGCTTGGGTCTGGCCGGTTAACCCAGCATTAAGCGGTAATGCATTGACCTGTGCAGCCGATCCGCCTATACAGGCCTGCCACCAGCCCAGGAGTCAGCATGCGCGACGAAGATGACCTGCACGAACCCGAACATGATCACCTGCTTGATCACGAATTCCTCTACGACGACACTGAAGCAGAAGCCGATGCCCGAGGCGTCGAGGATGACATCGAGGAGGACGAAGAAACGCTGGATGACCTTGATGAAGAAGAGCGTGATCACCCAGCCTGGTTCGACGACCGCGAAGACGACTGACTCAGCGCCCGTCCACCGAAAAACGCCCGGGGCCGCTTACCGCCAGTAACAACATGCCGCCCATGATGCTGAGGTTTTTCAGGAACTGGGTCATGTTGGCGCTGCGCTCAGGGTCGACCATGTTCCAGAACGGGTGGCCCAGCAGCGCCGTGCCCAGCACGAACAACGCAAACAGGAAGGCCAGAGGCCGGGTGTAGAAACCGAGGATCAGCAGTATGCCGACGGCGAATTCCATGAGCACGGCTACTGCCGCTGCCAACATGGGGGCAGGAGCGCCCAGTGAAGTCATGTAGCCGACCGTGCCTTCGAACCCGGTCAGCTTGCCCCAGCCAGACAAGACGAACAGGATCATCAGCAGCACACGGGCAATCAGGATAATGATGTCGCGTTGACCATCGAACAGGGAGTAGCGCATGGCGGCGTTCCAGTGGACGGGTTCAAGCTCCACTCTAGCAGCTGCGCAACACCTTGCAGGCGGGCAGCAAAAAGGCGCCGCGAGGGCGCCTTTTGCGAAGAAATTTGGTGCGAGTGGCGGGACTCGAACCCGCAAGGCTCACGCCGACAGATTTTAAGTCTGCTGTGTATACCAATTCCACCACACTCGCACGCTTGAAGGGGCCGTAACGACCAGCTCGCTTCTAAGCAGAAGGGCTTCGCAATCAAGCGCGCTTTATAACCCATTGTTATAGTTGAGTCAACCACAGCGCCTATGATCAACAGAATGAAGGGTCGATCGAATGGGCAATTGACACCTTGCTGTCATTACGCCACTGTTGCCCTTTTATTGGATCCAAAGAGTGTGCGGTGATGACTCTGTCCGATACTTCCGAGCGTATCGTGCACCCACGGCTGTTGTGGCGACTTTTGTTCGTGCTGGTCGTAGTGCTGGCGGCATTTCTCTACCTGAGCCTGATCAGCCTGGGTGGTTATCTGTTGATGCTGGGGTTCGATGCCGAACACGCTCAACCGCAGCGGCTAATGGCCCTGGCCGGTGGCGGGCTTATCCTGCTGGTCGGCTTGTGGCTGCTGAAAGTGGCGATGCCTCGGCGCATCAGCCCTGTGCTGGTTGAGCCTGGGCGTTGAACCTCGCAATGTTTTCCCTCCTGCTGTGCCGGTGGAGTTCGCATGGTCTCAGCTGACTGTCTCGATCACCCTGTCATGCCTGCCCACCGCTATGAACAGCTGGTTCAGTCGGTGGTGGATTACGCCATTTACATGCTTGATCCTTCCGGCCATGTGGTGTCGTGGAACGCAGGCGCGCAACGTATCAAGGGGTACCGTGCCGATGAAGTGATCGGCCAGCATTTCTCGTTGTTCTTCACTCCGCAGGATTGCACCGAGGGCCGCCCGGAGCGCTTGCTGCGCCAGGCGCTGGAGCAGGGCGTGGCGCAGGATGAGGGCTGGCGCGTACGCAAGGATGGCACGCAGTTCTGGGCGCTGGCCGCCCTGGATGTGATTCGCGATGACCAGGGCCAGATTGTCGGCCTGGCCAAGGTGACCCGGGACATCACCGACCGCCGCGAGTCGGCGCTGCAACTGGACGCGGTGCGCGCCCAGCTGTTCCAGGCACAGAAGCTGGAGGCCCTGGGCCAGTTGACCGGTGGCCTGGCGCATGACTTCAACAACATGTTGACCATCATCATCAGTTCGGCGCGCCTGGCGCTGGCCACCCAGGACCCGGCACGCGCCCAGCGCATGCTGCAGCATATTCTCGATGCCGGGCAGCGGGGCACCGAACTGACCCAGCAGCTGCTCAGCTTTGCCCGCCATCGCAAGCTTGATGTGACTTGCGTCGCCCCGGCGAACCTTGTTGCTGCGACCCGTGGTCTTCTGGAGCATGCGCTGCCTGGTTCGATCGACCTGAAGGTGCTGTTGCAACCGGATCTGCCCCTGATCGAGGTGGATGCCGGGCAATTGCAGATGGTGCTGCTCAACCTGTTGTTCAATGCCCGCGATGCCATCACGGGGCAGGGCCGGATCGGCTTGACCGTCGATGTGGTCGAACTGACCGGCGAGGTGGAGGGCCTGCACGGCGGGTTTGTGCGTTTCGAGGTCGAAGACAGCGGCGAGGGCATCGCGCCAGCGGTACTGCCGCGGATCTTCGAACCATTTTTCACTACCAAGCCCTTTGGCAAGGGGACTGGCCTGGGCCTCAGCCAGGTGTATGGTTTTGCCAGGCAGAGCGGTGGTGCCATTTGCGTCGACAGTGAGCCCGGCCGGGGAACTTGCATGCAGCTTTACTTGCCAATCTATCAGGGCCAGACGGACAGCCAACTCGACAGGTAGAACACCATGGCACAGGCACTCAGGCGGCTGGTGACGGGGATCGATGGGCTCGATGCGTTGCTCCAGGGTGGCCTGGTGGCTGGCGCGTCCTACATCATTCAGGGCCCGCCGGGGGCTGGCAAGACCATCCTCGCCAATCAGCTGGCCTGCGGGCATGTGCGCGGTGGTGGCCGGGTGCTGGTGGCCACGTTGCTCAGCGAGTCGCACGAGCGGCTGTTCCAGTACCTGGCGACCCTGGAGTTCTTCGACCCGGCGCTGGTCGGTGATCCGATCCAGTTCGTCAGTGCCTTCGATACCCTGGAGCAGGAAGGCCTGGACGCCGTGGTACGGCTGCTGCGTCAGGAAATCGCCCGCCAGCAGGCCAGCCTGCTGATCGTCGATGGCGTGCTAAATGCCCGGGTGCGTGCGGAAACCGCGCTGGATACCAAGAAATTCGTCTCTGAACTACAGGGCCATGCGGCCTTTGCGGGCTGCACCGTGCTGCTGCTGACCAGCGCCCGGCTGGAAGAGGGTAGCCCGGAGCACACGATGGTCGACGGGGTGATCGAACTGGGCGAGCAACTGTTTGGCAGCCGCGCCGTGCGTCATATCCAGCTGCGCAAGACGCGGGGCAGTGCGGCGTTGTCGGGGCGCCATGAATGCCTCATCGATGAAACCGGCATGCATGTGTACCCGCGCCTGGAGTCACTGTTCAGCCACCCCAGCCAGGCGGGCAGCGCCACCTTGGAGCGCATCGGTAGCGGGGTGGCGACCCTGGATGAAATGCTCGGTGGCGGCCTGGCCACGGGCTCGGTCAGCCTGCTGATCGGGCCCTCGGGTATTGGCAAGACGTCATTGGGCCTGGCATTTCTCGGTGCCAGCAGCCTGCAGGCGCCGGGGCTGCATTTCGGCTTTTACGAAACGCCGGAGCGCCTGCGTATCAAGGCCGCTTCGCTGGGTTACGATTTTGCAGCCATGGAGCAGGCTGGCATCCTGCAGCTTTGCTGGCAACCGACTACCGAGGGCCTGCTGGACCAGGTCGGTGCGCGCCTGCTCGAGCGGGTCGAAGCGCAAGGCAGCAAGCGCGTGCTGATCGACAGCCTGGGGGCGTTCAGCCGCCTGGCCATCGACCCGGCGCGGCTCAATGCGTTTTTCCGCGCCTTGGTCGGCGAACTGCGCGCGCGCGATGTCAGCGTGATGCTGACCTGGGAAATGCGCGACATTTTCGGCGCGGAAATCAGCGCCCCAGCCCCGGACCTGTCGAGCATCGTCGACAACCTGATGCTGATGCGCTTCGTCGAGCTGGATTCGCAGCTGCGGCGCATGCTGTCGATCCTCAAGGTCCGTGACAGCCACCATGACCCTGCCTTGCACGAGCTGCTGATCGGGCCGCAAGGCATTACCCTGCGCAAGGCGTTCGAAGGCGCCTGCGGTGTGCTTTCGGGAACGCCGGTGCCGCAGGGGAGCGGGTGACGGGGCGGGCGATGAACACCATCCTGATCGTCGATGACGAGTACCTGATTGCCGACATTCTCGGTTTTGCCCTGGAGGACGAAGGTTTTCTGGTGGAAAAGGCGAGCAACGGCTGCAAGGCGCTGGAGGCACTGAAAGAAAAGCGCGTTCAGCTCGTTATCACCGACTACATGATGCCACTGCTCAACGGTGAGGAGCTTGTGCGCTCGATGCGTGAAGACCCGGCCTTGAGCGAGTTGCCGGTCATCCTCATGAGTGGCGCGCAGGCCAATCAGGGATGCCCGGAACTGTTCGCCGCGGTGTTCGACAAACCGTTCGACATGGACTGTATGATCGCCAAGGTGCACGAACTGCTAGGCACCTGAAGCGCGGGGCGATCAGGCGCGTCCGTGCGGCTTGAGGCAGGTCGCTCAGTGCGAGTCGTCGTGCTTTTCCGGGGCCGGGCTGCCGGCCTGGATACGCTTGAAAATCTCTTCTCGATGGACCTGGACGTCTTTCGGTGCATCGATACCGATCCTCACCTGCATCCCTTTGACGCCCAGAATGGTGACTTTGATGTCATCATTGATGACGATGCTTTCGCCAACCTTGCGGGTGAGTATCAGCATGTAGTTCTCCTTGGTGATGTAAAAGTCCGTCGGGCTAGTTGCCACGGCGGCGGGAGCTTGTCCCTCTTCCTTCTCATTAAAGACGCTTTCGGCGGATAGTAATTCCCCGACAGACAAATTCTGTTGCGTGTCTTCAGTCGCAGGTGCCGAAGCAAACCGCCAGCGGTTTGTCGGCCAAGGTGCTCGGTGGCAAGAATAGGGGGCTTGGCGGCCAATGGGAAATTTCTTCGCATCATGGTCTGAATAGACCGGGTTAATGGTCATCCTGTTCCTCGAGTGCCTGAAGAAATAACAGCAAGGCTACTTCTTCACGGTCCAGGCCTTTGCGCACACGGTTCTTCGGCAAGTTGGCCAGGCGCCCCAGGGCATAGTGTTCAAGTACAGCCGGGTGAATGTAGCAGCGCCTGCACACTGCCGGTGTATTGCCCAGGCGTGATGCTACCTGGCGGACGATGGCGGCGACCTGGCGCTTGGCTTCGCTCTCGGGCTCCCAGGCCAAGGGCCTCAGCAGGTCCAGGGCGAGGCTGCTACCGGCCCAGGTGCGGTAGTCCTTGGCGGTGAAGTCGGCACCGGTCAGCTGCTGCAGAAACTGGTTGACCTCGCTGGAGCCGACGCTATGGCGCTGGCCGTCGTCGTCCAGGTACTGGAACAACGCTTGGCCGGGCAGCTCCATGCAGCGCTTGAGCAAGTTGGCCAGGCGCCGATCGTTGAGGCTGACGTTGTGCTCGACGCCGCGCTTGCCGCGGAACTGGAAGCGGATGCTGCTGCCCTTCACCTCGACATGGCGGTTGCGCAGGGTGGTCAGTCCATAGGACTGGTTGTCACGCAGGTAGCGCTGGTTGCCGATGCGGATCAGGGTGTGGTCCAGCAGGCTGATCACCAGCGCCATCACCTTTTCCCGGTCCAGGCCTGGCCGGGCAAGGTGGTCGTGCAGCTGTGCGCGCAATTTCGGCAGGGCCTGGGCAAACGCCAGCATGCGCCCGTACTTGTGCTGGTCGCGTATTTCGCGCCACTGCGCGTGGTAGCGGTATTGCTTGCGGCCACGGGCATCGCGACCTGTGGCTTGCAGGTGGCCTTGCGGGTCGGCGCAGATCCACACCTCGGTATAGGCCGGGGGGATTGCCAGTGCAGCGATGCGGGCAAGGGTATCGCTGTCGCGCACTCGTTGGCCGTCGGCATCCAGGTAGATGAAGCGCCCTCTCCAGCGCCTCCGGGTAAGGCCCGGCTGGCTGTCGTCGACGTAGTGCAGGGTGCGCGGCAGGGGGCAGTCAAGCATGGTTGGCAGGCCTCGATCAGGTCACTGATCAATGGACACCAGCGACGTGGCCGATGCTCAGCCCAGCAGTGCCACCGACTTGATCTGGGCAAACAGCACCTGGCCCGGGTGCAGGCCGAGCTGGTCTGCCGAGAAGCGGGTGATGCGCGCGAGCAAGGCGTTGCCGCCAGCATCCAGGCTGACCAGTACATGGGCCGGGTTGGCGGCCGGGCGGCTTTCGCGCACGCGCACCGGCAAGCGGTTGAGAATGCTCGAAGTGCTGTCGGCTACCAGGGCCAGGCTGACGTCACGCGCCTGCACCTTGACCCGCAAGGTGCTGCCCATCACCTGGGCAGGGTGGGTGATACGCAACAGCGGCCCGTCGTTTCCGGGCAGGCGCAGGTCGAGCAGGTCGTAGTGCGCGTCGTGTGCCACCACCAGGCCTTCGAACACCACCCCGGCATCCTCGCCCTCGGCCAGCGACAGGTCGAGACGGGCCAGGGTGTCGCCGATCGGGCCGCTGGCCACTGCCTGGCCTTGCTCCAGCAACACCAGGTGGTCGGCCAGCCGAGCCACTTCCTCCTGGGCATGGCTGACATATACCAGCGGGATGTCCAGTTCGCCATGCAGACGCTCCAGGTAGGGCAGGATCTCGCGCTTGCGCGGCCCGTCCAGTGCAGCCAGCGGCTCGTCCATCAACAGCAGGCGCGGGCTGCTGAGCAGGGCGCGGGCAATGCCTACCCGCTGCGCCTCGCCACCAGACAGGGTCGTCGACCGGCGTGCCAGCAAGTGGCCGATGCCCAGCAGTTGGCAGGCCTGGTCTAGGCTGACCTTGCGCTGGGCAGCGGCCACCCGGCGCCAACCGAACTCCAGGTTGCCGCGTACCGACAGGTGCGGGAACAGGCTGGCCTCCTGGAACACGTAGCCTACCGGGCGCAGGTGTGGTGCCAGGAAGAAGCCGCGGGCGCTGTCTTCCCAGATTTCGCCGTTGACTTCGATGTAGGCGCTGCCGGCCCGCTCCAGCCCGGCCAGGCAACGCAGGCAGCTGGTCTTGCCAGAGCCGGAGTGGCCGAACAACGCACTGATGCCGCGGCCGGGCAGGTGCAGGTCTACGTCCAGGGTGAAGTCGTCGCGCGCCAGTTTCAGGCGCGCCACAATCGATGTGCTCATTTCAGCTCCAGCCAGCCTTGCCGCGGCGTCCTGCGTACAGCAGGAGCAGTACCAGGAACGAGAACACCAGCATGGCACCTGCCAGCCAGTGTGCTTGCGAATAGGCCATGGCCTCGACATGATCGAAGATCTGCACCGAGACCACGCGTGTCTTGTCGGGGATGTTGCCGCCAATCATCAACACCACGCCGAACTCGCCCACCGTGTGGGCGAAACCGAGGATGCTGGCGGTGATGAAGCCTGGGCGGGCCAGCGGCAGCACTACGTGGATGAAGGTGTCCCAGGGGCTGGCGCGCAGCGTTGCGGCCACTTCCAGCGGGCGCTGGCCAATGGCGCCGAAGGCATTCTGCAGCGGCTGGACCACGAACGGCATGGAGTAGATCACCGAGCCGATCACCAGGCCGGTAAAACTGAACACCACGCTGCCCAAACCCAGCGCCTGGGTCGCCTGGCCCAGCCAGCCATGCGGGCCGAGGGCGATCAGCAGGTAGAAACCGATCACTGTGGGTGGCAGTACCAGCGGCAAGGCCACCACCGCGCCCACCGGCCCGCGCAGCCACGAGCGCGTGCGCGCCAGCCACCAGGCGATGGGCGTGCCGACGATCAGCAGGATGAGGGTGGTCATGCTGGCCAGTTTCACGGTCAGCCAGATGGCACCCAGGTCACTGGCATCCAGTGGCATCAGATTTCATAACCGTAGGATTTGATCACTGCCGCGGCTTTCGGGCCTTTCAGGTAGTCGACCAGGGCCTTGGCGGCGGGGTTGTCCTTGCCTTTTTCAAGGATTACCGCGTCCTGGCGGATGGGTTCGTGCAGGGACGAGGGAACGATCCAGGCCGAACCGCTTTCGACCTTGCCGTCCTTGTAGATTTGCGAAAGGGCGACAAAGCCCAGTTCGGCGTTGCCGGTGGATACGAACTGGAACGCCTGGGTAATGTTCTGCCCTTCGACCAGCTTGGGCCGGGTGGCTTCGGTCAGCTTCAGCTTGTCCAGCACCTGGGTGGCGGCCAGGCCGTAGGGCGCGGTTTTCGGGTTGGCAATGGACAGGTGCTTGAACTGGTTGTTCTTCAGCACTTCGCCGTTGGCGTCGACATAGCCGGGCTTGGCCGACCACAGCGCCAGGGTGCCGATGGCGTAGGTGAAGCGTGAGCCTGGGGCAATTGCGTTTTCCTGCTCGAGCTTGGCTGGGGTGCTGTCGTCGGCAGCGAGAAATACCTCGAACGGCGCGCCATTCTTGATTTGTGCATAGAACTGGCCGGTGGCGCCATAGGCAGCGACCAGCTTGTGGCCAGTGTCTTTCTCGAAGTCCTTGGCAATGGCCTGGATAGGGGCTGTGAAGTTCGCTGCGACCGCGACCTGGACTTCATCGGCCCAGGCAGTGTTGAAGGCAAGCAGGCTGGCCAGGGCGGTGGCAGCCAAGTGGGGCGGGCGGATACGCATGAAGACAGCTCCTTGGGGTTATCGTTATAGCCTGAACTATATAGCGGTAGACCATGGGCCGGGAAGGGGCAAGGTCATGCGTAAGCAGGCCAGGCCCTTTCGCGGGTAAACCCGCTCCCACAGGGGCGCCCCAATATTCGAATTGTGGGAGCGGGTTCACCTGCGAAGAGGCCAGACCTGCTTATGCAGACGCCTGGCGGCCGACCACGGCCAGCGCCTTTTCGGCAATCTCCCGGGTCAACTCACCCGCCGGTATATGCCTGCCCAGCCGCAACGCCTGCCCCGACCAGAGGTTGCTGAAATCGCTATTGCCCTGCGGATCCGTAATCGCCCGCAAAGGCATCAAGGCCCCGCCGGCCAGCGGGAAGTGCGGGGCCAAATCGCTCATCGGCCCCAGCTCGCGCATGATGCGGTTGTTGATGCCACGCGCCGGTCGGCCGGTGAACAGGTTGGTCAGCGCCGTGTCGCTGGCAGGTGCGCTGTCCAGGGCCTGGCGATGCGCCGGCGACACCTTGGCCTCGGGGCAGAACAGGTACGCCGTTCCGATCTGCACTGCCGAAGCACCCAAGGCCAATGCCGCCAACAGGCCGCGGTGGTCAGCAATGCCACCAGCGGCAATCACCGGCACGCTGACCGCATCGGCCACCTGCGGCACCAGCGCGAAGGTGCCGATCTGGCTGGTGATATCGTCGCTGAGGAACATGCCGCGATGGCCGCCCGCCTCATAGCCCATGGCAATGATCGCATCACAGCCGTGATGCTCCAGCCACACGGCTTCCTCTACTGTAGTGGCGCTGGACAGCACCTTGGTACCACTGGCCTTTACCCGTTGCAGCAGGTCGGCATGGGGCAGGCCGAAGTGGAAGCTCACCACCTCCGGGCGCAGTTGCTCGACCAGCTGGCAGCTCTGTTCGTCGAAAGGCGCCCGGTTGGACACCGGCGTGGGCGCCGTGAAGTCAGCACCCACTTCGCTGTAATAGGGTTCGAGTGCCCGCTTCCAGCGTGCATCGCGCTCGGCATCGGGCGCTGGCGGCTGGTGGCAGAAGAAGTTCAGGTTCAACGGGCGGCCCGGGCAGCCGGCGCGGAAGGCGGCGATCTCGGCGCGCACCTGGTCGCCCGTGAGCATGGCGCAGGGCAGGGCGCCCAAACCGCCCGCCAGGCCCACGGCAGTGGCCATGCCCGAGCCCGTCGCACCGGCCATGGGGGCCTGCAGAATGGGCAACTCGATACCCAGCAGGTCGAGGATGCGGCGGTCGGGCCAGTGGCTCATGCGATTCTCCTTGCGCGGGCGGGCAGTACGGTGGTGCGGGTGTTTACAAGGCTTTGCTGACCTGGATGTCGCTGATCTTCTCGGCGTCTTCGCCGTGAATCTTGCGCAGGGCTTCCAGGGCTTGTTCGAGGGAGGCGTCGGGCATCAATGCGAAGTCCCAGCGGCGCTGGCCGTCGAGCTTGTACTTGATGACGTACTTGGTGGTCTGGGTCATGGTGGCCTTATCTTAGTTTCGACGATGAACGACGGACAATCTTGATCTTGTGGGTCAAGGTTGGCTTGCGGGTGACCGAGATCGGGCGGGTGGTCACGGTATCGATAGTTATGTTCCAGAATCCGGTGCTTGGCACGGTGATCTTCGCCGGGAACTTGTCGAAATGGCCACCGTGGTAGGTATGACGACCGCCGTTCTTGAAGCTGCGGAAGTTGGCGTCGTTCATCAGGCGGATATTGCAGCGCTGGGAGCACTCGATGACGACGATATCGTCCTCGTTCAGGTGCTCGCGCTGGTGTACGAATTTCATGTGATGCTCCGCAAGGATTGGTTCTGCAAAGGCGAAAGATACCACGATGTCGGGTTACACTGCCGCGCTGTTCCGCCAGGCGTAGATAAATCTGCCAAAGCAGGGAGCAAATCGGCCTGGCTGTGGTCGAAGCGGATTCTTGAAGGCAGAGGTGCTGCAAATGAAGTGGATGGTGGCGGCGTTGGCGATGACGCTGGGTGGCTGTGTGAGTGTTACGGAACTGGAACAGTCGCGCGAAACGCTGGATGTAATCTCGGGCAAGTCCCCACGCGCGTATGCCGATTGCGTCAAGCAGAAGCTGGCCGATACCCGCGAGCCGCTGGTGGAAGAGCAGCGTGGCGATGGCCTGCGGCTGATCGTGCCGCAGAAGATCAGCTCGGGTGTGGGTCCGGCGGCGCTGGTGGATATCGACAAGCGTGGCAGCGGCAGCAGCATCAAGCTGCACGAGCGGCTGAACAATTTCCCGCTGCGCCTGGGCGACGTGCGCACCGCAGCCACCCAATGCATTTCCGGTAGTTGATCCAGGGCAACTGATCACGCTCCTTTTGCTTATATGTTTTAAGCCTAAGCTTATAACAATAGAAAAGGAGATTCGTGATGACACCGTTGAATCGCGCCTTGGTCGGCAGCCTGCTGATCCTGGCCTGGCCCACGGCGCATGCCGCCGATGGCCAGAAAGTCTTCACCCAGGGTGGGGCCAACCCTGCCGCCATGGCTTGCCTGGGTTGCCATGGCCCGGACGGCAAGGGCATTGTCGCTGCCGGCTTCCCGCGCCTTGCCGGGCTACCTGCCGCCTACCTTAGCAAGCAACTGCATGACTGGCGCGACGGCAGCCGCAAGCAGCCAGTGATGGAACCGCTTGCCAAGGCCCTGACCGAGGAGGAGATCAAGGCGGTCAGCACCTATTTGGCCAGCCTGCCGGCAGACCCTGCAGGCGACCTGCGCCGCCAGCAGATCGCCGATGATCCCACCACCCGCATGGCCCTGTACGGCGACTGGAGCCGGCAGATTCCTGGCTGCGTGCAATGCCATGGCCCGGGCGGTGGCGGGGTTGGCGAGCATTTCCCGCCCTTGGCCGGTCAGCCCGCGAGTTACCTGGTGGCGCAGCTCAACGCCTGGCGTGACGGCACCCGCAGCAATGACCCCAACCAGCTGATGGTCGGTGTGGCCAAGGCCATGACCGATGACGAGATCAAGGCCGTTGCCGAGTTCTTCGCCCGCCCCGCCAGCCAGGAGGTCACGCCATGAAACCGATGATTCCAGCCCTGCTGCTGCTGGCCATGGGCACCGCACACGCCGCCCAGATAGCCATGGAAGACCAGTCGCAGTTGAAAGTGCCTGGCGTGCAGGCCGCGCCGCAGTTCGTGCCACCAGCGGAAAGCGAGTTGCCTGACAATGCCTTTGGCAAGATGGTACGCGAGGGGCATGCCTTGTTCGTCGACACCCGCAGGTTGATGCCCGAGGCTGTGGGCAACGGCATGAACTGCAGCAACTGCCACCTTGACCAGGGGCGGCTGGCGCATTCCGCGCCGATGTGGGGGGCGTACCCGATGTACCCCGCCTACCGCAAGAAAAATGACAAGGTCAACACCTATGCCGAGCGCATCCAGGGCTGCTTCCAGTTCAGCATGAACGGCAAGCCGCCTGCGGCCGATAGCCCGCAGATGACGGCGCTGGCGGTGTATTCGTACTGGCTGTCGACCAAGGCGCCGACCGGCGTCGAGATTGCCGGGCGCGGGTACCCGGAGGTGCCGCAACCAAAGGGCGGATACGACTTCAAGCGCGGTCAGCAGGTTTATCGTGAGCAGTGTGCGATTTGTCACGGCGACAATGGCGAAGGGCAGAAGGTGGCGGGCGAGTACGTGATGCCGCCGTTGTGGGGCAAGGACTCCTACAACTGGGGCGCCGGCATGCACCGGATCAATACCGCGGCGTCGTTCATCAAGTACAACATGCCGCTGGGCAAGCCGGGCAGCCTTAGCGATCAGCAGGCCTGGGATGTGGCGGCCTGGGTCAACCGCCATGAACGGCCGCAGGATCCGCGGCTGGTGGAAGGCTCCATCGAGAAGACGCGGGTGAAGTTCCATGCCAATGACGGGGTGAACCTGTATGGGCAGAAGGTCGATGGTGTGTTGATCGGGCAGGGCACGGGTAGCTGATGTATTGCCTGTACTGGCCTCTTCGCGGGCAAGCCCGCTCCCACAAGGATCACCACAGACTCTGAATGCTGTGCAGTACCTGTGGGAGCGGGCTTGCCCGCGAAGAGGCCAGTACAGGAAACCCCGATTTCCTGTCATCCAACGGTCATGGATGACAGCAATATTTACGATCCCCCGGAACTATCTACACTAGGTTATCTCTATCTTCCCATCGATCGGCCACAGGTAGGGCATTGTAAGGTGACTGCCGCCTGATTAGACTGCGCCGAATTCCACTGGCCTAGCCTTTTGTAAGGACGTATATGATCAAAAAATGCTTGTTCCCGGCAGCCGGTTACGGCACCCGCTTCCTTCCCGCTACCAAAGCCATGCCCAAGGAAATGCTGCCGGTGGTCAACAAGCCACTGATCCAGTATGGCGTTGAAGAGGCACTGGATGCCGGTCTGAACGAGATCTCCATCGTCACCGGGCGCGGCAAGCGTGCTTTGGAAGACCACTTCGACATCAGCTACGAGCTGGAAAACCAGATCAAGGGCACCGACAAGGAAAAATACCTGGTTGGTATCCGTCGCCTGCTCGACGAGTGCTCGTTCTCCTACACCCGCCAGACCGAAATGAAAGGCCTGGGCCACGCCATCCTGACCGGCCGCCCGCTGATTGGCGACGAGCCGTTCGCCGTGGTGCTGGCGGACGACCTGTGCGTGAACCCGGAGGGTGACGGCGTACTGACCCAGATGGTCAAGCTGTACAACCAGTTCCGTTGCTCGATCGTTGCCATCCAGGAAGTCGATCCGCAGGAAACCAACAAGTACGGCGTGATCGCCGGCGACATGATCCGTGACGACATTTTCCGCGTCACCAACATGGTCGAGAAGCCAAAGCCGGAAGATGCCCCGTCGAACCTGGCGATCATCGGTCGCTACATCCTGACCCCGGACATCTTCGACATCATCGCCAACACCGAGCCGGGCAAAGGTGGCGAGATCCAGATCACCGACGCCCTGATGCAACAGGCGCAGAACGGCTGTGTGATCGCCTACAAGTTCAAAGGCAAGCGTTTCGACTGCGGTGGCGCCGAGGGCTACATCGACGCGACCAACTTCTGCTTCGAGAACTACTACAAGACTGGCAAGGCTTACTGATAAGCCGCTACTTGTATCAAAGCTGATAACTGGGGCTGCTTTGCAGCCCTTCGCGGGCACGCCCGCTCCTACAGGTATTGTGCAGGCCTTCAAGGCTGCGCCGGTACTGTGGGAGCGGGCGGGCCCGCGAAGGGTCGCAAAGCGGCCCCAGTGCGTTATGCTGGGCGCCTGCCTAGGAGAGTGAATACATGGCCTACGATTTTGATCTGTTCGTGATTGGTGCCGGGTCCGGCGGTGTGCGCGCGGCGCGGTTTGCCGCCGGCTTCGGGGCAAAGGTGGCAGTGGCCGAGAGCCGCTACCTGGGCGGCACCTGCGTCAACGTCGGCTGCGTGCCGAAAAAGCTGCTGGTGTACGGCGCACACGTCGCCGACGAACTGGAACAGGCCGCAGGCTTCGGCTGGACCCTGGAAGAAGGGCACTTCGACTGGGGCACCCTGATTGCCAACAAGAACCGGGAAATCGAGCGCCTCAACGGCATCTACCGCAACCTGCTGGTCAACAGCGGGGTTACCTTGCTGCAGGGGCATGCGCGTCTGACCGGTGCCAATGAAGTGGAAGTGGAAGGCCAGCGCTACACCGCCGAGCACATCCTCATCGCCACCGGTGGCTGGCCACAGGTGCCAGACATTCCGGGCAAGGAACTGGCCATCACCTCCAACGAAGCATTCTACCTCAAGGACCTGCCACGCCGGGTGCTGGTGGTGGGCGGTGGCTACATTGCCGTCGAGTTTGCCGGCATCTTCCAGGGCCTGGGGTCGGCTACCACACTGCTGTACCGTGGCGACCTGTTCCTGCGTGGCTTCGACGGTTCGGTGCGCACGCACCTGAAGGAAGAACTGGAAAAGCGCGGCCTTGACCTGCAGTTCAATGCCGACATCCAGCGCATCGACAAGCTCGAGGACGGCAGCCTCAAGGCCACCCTGAAGGATGGCCGCGAGCTGGTCACCGATAGCGTGTTCTATGCCACCGGCCGGCGCCCGATGCTGGACAACCTTGGCCTGGAGAACACCGGCGTCGAGCTGGATGAACGCGGTTATATCCGGGTAGACCCGCAATACCAGACCACCGCGCCGTCGATTCTGGCGATTGGCGATGTGATTGGCCGCGTGCAACTGACCCCGGTGGCACTCGCCGAGGGCATGGCCGTGGCCCGGCGCCTGTTCAAGCCTGAGCAATACCGCCCTGTGGACTACCAGAACATACCCACCGCGGTATTCAGCCAGCCGCCCATCGGCACCGTGGGCCTGACCGAGGAGCAGGCGCTGGAGGCCGGGCACAAGGTGCAGGTATTCGAGAGCCGCTTCCGTGCGATGAAACTGACCCTGACCGACATCCAGGAAAAGACCCTGATGAAGCTGGTGGTCGATGCCGAGACCGACAAGGTGCTGGGCTGCCACATGGTTGGCCCCGACGCCGGCGAGATCATCCAGGGCCTGGGCATTGCCCTGAAGGCCGGTGCGACCAAGCAACAGTTCGACGAAACCATCGGCGTGCACCCGACGGCGGCCGAAGAGTTCGTGACCATGCGCACGGTCACTCGCTGATGCCACTGGCCCCATCGCCGGCAAGCCAGCTTGTGTCTTCAAGGTCTCTTAAACTCGAAAGGGTGAGAGCAGTGGATGGCAGACTGAAAGCCAGGTGTGCTCTAAAGCACGAGTGGGAGCCTAGTCGCCATCCACCTCCCACTCTGACCTAAGCCCGAACAGTTGAATGAGTGGCGAACTCGCAGTCACAAGCTAGGGCTAAGTCAGAGTGCTCTCACTTCTTGAGTGTAAGAGGGCTTGGCGATGATTTCCTACTTCGTTGGTCTCGACGTTTCGAAAGCGACTCTGGATGTGGGCTTTCTTCCTGAAAGTATTCCCCAGTTCCAGGTCAGGAATGACTCTGAGGGCTTTGCGCAACTGATCGCATGCCTGAACGAGCTTGAGGTCGAACGGGTCTTGCTGGAAGCCACCGGTGGCTATGAACGGGCCGTATTCAAAGCCTTGCGACTGGAGGGTTTGAACGTCGTCAGGGTCAACCCCAGGCGCTGTCGGGACTATGCGAGTGCCATGGGCAAAATTGCCAAGACTGACAAGATCGACGCCCAGATGCTGGCGCGGTTTGCCAGGGACTTCGAGGACTTGCCGCAGATAGAGCCTAATCAAGATCGGGATGAACTGGGAGAGCTCATCAAACTCCGTGGCAATCTTGTCCAGCATCGGGATGATGACAAGCGTCGGATGAAACAAACCACTTCAGCTACGGCCATTACCGTTTATACCGAGCATGTCGCTTACCTGAATGATCAGATTAAGGCCTTGGACAAGGCGATTGAGCGTGCCTCGAACGTGCTGGATCGCACGACAGCCATGCGGCTAAGGTCTGTGAAAGGGATTGGCGTCATCAGTTGTGGCACCTTCATGGCCTACCTACCTGAGCTGGGAAGCGTGACGGGGCGCGAAATTGCAGCCTTGGCTGGGTTAGCGCCGTACAACAAAGACAGCGGCAAGAAGAGTGGCCCCAGGAAGATCGAAGGCGGGCGTTACAGAGTCCGCAAGGCGGCCTACATGTCGATCTGGTCAATGATCCAGCATGTCCCAGAAGTTAGAACCCGCTATGAAGCCCTGATAGCCCGAGGCAAGCGCGCAAAAGTTGCCGCAGTGGCGTGCATGCGCGTGTTGCTGGTGCGCCTGAACGCAATGCTGCGTGACGGAACGGAGTGGAAAGAGCTCAAGCCTCAGGTACCCGCACCCTGATCACGAACGAGGATCGATTTTCTACAAATGCGGGCTTCGCCAGCGACACCGCTACGCGGTATCGAGCGAAGCCCTGCCCGAATGGCACGCTTGAAAATAAATTTCTAAAGACAGTTGCTCCCACAGGGATTGCACAAGTGCAGAGACCTGCGCGGTACCTGTGGGAGCTGGCTTGCCGGCGATGGAGCCCTTGAATGCCCCGCAATCCTTTGCTCAGCCCATTCCCTTCTATCAATTATCCTCGGTTATAGCCAAAACCAATCAAAAGCATGAGCTTTGCCAATGAGCCTTTATCGGGACCAGCGGTTAGGATTCTCTCCATCAACTGATTCCAACCCCATGAAGGAGCGTCTCTCATGCCAATCATCAACAGCCAGGTCAAACCGTTCAACGCCACCGCCTACCACAAGGGCGAGTTCGTCCAGGTCAGCGAAGCCGACCTGAAAGGCAAGTGGTCTGTCGTGTTCTTCTACCCGGCCGACTTCACCTTCGTCTGCCCGACCGAGCTGGGTGACCTTGCTGACAACTACGCCGAATTCCAGAAGCTGGGCGTGGAAATCTACGGCGTGTCCACCGACACCCACTTCACCCACAAAGCCTGGCACGACACTTCGGACACCATCGGCAAGATCCAGTACCCGCTGATCGGTGACCCGACCCACGTTATCTCGCGCAACTTCGACGTGCTGATCGAAGAAGCCGGCCTGGCCGATCGCGGTACCTTCGTGATCAACCCGGAAGGTCAGATCAAGATCGTCGAACTGAACGACGGTGGTGTAGGTCGCGATGCTGCCGAACTGCTGCGCAAGGTGAAGGCTGCCCAGTACGTCGCCGCTCACCCAGGCGAAGTTTGCCCGGCCAAGTGGAAAGAAGGCGAAGCCACCCTGGCTCCATCGCTGGACCTGGTCGGCAAGATCTAAGCCGATGTGTATGTCGCGGGCGGTAGCCAGCCGCCAAAGCTGAAGTACCTACCGCCCCGTAAAGCGCCCGGGCGAGCTCGCCTGGGCGTTTTTGTATCCGAGTTTTGAAAAAGGAATCGCCCGTATGTTGGACGCCACGCTTAAATCGCAACTGAAAACCTACCTGGAGCGGGTCACCCAGCCGATCGAGATCGTTGCCTCCCTCGACGACGGCGCGAAATCCCGCGAATTGCACGACCTGCTGGTGGAAATTGCCAGCCTGTCGAACCTTATTACCTTCAGCGCGGACGGCAACGATGCCCGTCGTCCATCGTTCTCGCTGAACCGCCCGGGAGCCGACATAAACCTGCGCTTCGCCGGCATCCCCATGGGCCACGAATTTACCTCGCTGGTGCTGGCACTCCTGCAGGTCGGGGGCCACCCGTCCAAGGCCAGTGCCGAAGTGATCGAACAGATCCAGGCGCTGGAAGGCGAGTTCACCTTCGAGACCTACTTCTCGCTGTCGTGCCAGAACTGCCCGGACGTGGTCCAGGCGCTGAACCTGATGGCGGTCCTCAACCCCAACGTGCGCCACGTGGCCATCGATGGCGCGCTGTTCCAGGCGGAAGTGGAATCGCGCAAGATCATGGCGGTGCCGAGCATTTACCTGAACGGCGAAGTGTTTGGCCAGGGCCGCATGGGCCTGGAAGAAATCCTCGGCAAGATCGACACCAACGCTGGCAGCCGCCAGGCCGAAAAGATCAACGCCAAGGACGCCTTCGACGTGCTGGTGGTCGGTGGTGGCCCCGCCGGCGCCTCGGCAGCTATCTATGCCGCGCGTAAAGGCATCCGCACCGGTATTGCGGCCGAGCGTTTCGGCGGCCAGGTGCTCGACACCCTGGCCATCGAGAACTTCATCTCGGTACAGGAAACCGAAGGGCCGAAGCTGGCCACGGCGCTGGAAGAGCACGTCAAGCAGTACGACGTGGACATCATGAACCTGCAGCGCGGTGAAGCGCTGATCCCGGCCACCGATGGCGGCCTGCACGAAGTACGCCTGGCCGGCGGTGCCTCGCTCAAGGCCAAGACCGTTATCCTGGCTACCGGTGCCCGCTGGCGTGAGATGAACGTGCCGGGCGAACAGGAATACCGCGCCCGTGGCGTGGCTTACTGCCCGCACTGTGACGGCCCACTGTTCAAGGGCAAGCGCGTGGCGGTGATCGGTGGAGGCAACTCGGGTGTGGAAGCGGCCATCGACCTGGCGGGTATCGTCGCCCAGGTGACACTGATCGAGTTCGACAGCCAGCTGCGTGCCGATGCGGTACTGCAGCGCAAGTTGCACAGCCTGCCGAACGTGAAGGTGATCACCAGTGCGCTGACCACCGAGGTGCTGGGCAATGGCGAAAAGGTGACCGGCCTGCGTTACAAGGACCGCACCACCGACCAACAGCATGAAGTGTCGCTGGAAGGCATCTTCGTGCAGATCGGCCTACTGCCGAACACCGACTGGCTGAAAGGCACCGTCGAGCTGTCGCCGCGTGGCGAGATCATTGTCGATGCCAAGGGCCAGACCAGCATCCCGGGTGTGTTTGCGGCGGGTGACGTGACGACTGTGCCGTACAAGCAGATCGTGATTGCGGTGGGTGAGGGGGCCAAGGCATCGCTGGCGGCCTTTGACCACCTGATCCGCACTTCGGCACCGGCGTAAGCCTGTACCGGCCTCTTCGCGGCTAAAGCCGCTCCCACAGGTACTGCGCAGATTTTGCAAACTGTGCAGATCCCTGTAGGAGCGGCTTTAGCCGCGAAAGGGCCGGTACAAGCAAAGCAATAACCGAGGATGTCTATGATTACTGCAGACA
Source organism: Pseudomonas sp. M2(2023) (assembly GCF_030263955.1). Classification (NCBI taxonomy): domain Bacteria; kingdom Pseudomonadati; phylum Pseudomonadota; class Gammaproteobacteria; order Pseudomonadales; family Pseudomonadaceae; genus Pseudomonas; species Pseudomonas sp. M2(2023). The sequence continues at coordinate 3,518,720 of NZ_CP127114.1, read as the reverse complement.
CCCTCAGGAATCACACCCATGACCCTGATCAGCCGCGAACCCTGGTGGCTAGTCCCCCCAAAGCCCGGGCAGCAAGAGCAGGACCTGCACTGGGGCTACCTGGAAATCTACGCCGACGGCCGCACCGTGTTCGTCGACCAGCGCCCCAGTGACCGGGAGCTGGCCGAGCGCAAGAGCTGCCGCAACTTCCCCGACCCCGAGCCGTGACGGCTCAGCCTTCCAGTTCGGCCAGGCGTGCTTCCAGCGCCGCGATGCGTGCTTCGAGGGCTTCGATGCGTTCTTCCGACACATTGCCGCCGCTGCTGCGTGCCCCACCTTCTTGTTGCCGGGCAGCCAGGATTGCCTCGATTTCGGCCGGGTCGCCCAAAGCATGGGTGTAACGGTCTTCGCGCTGGCCGGCCTGCCGCGGCAGGTGCAAGGCCAGGCCGCGCGAGATCAGGCGCTCCAGCTGGTGCTGGATCTGCTCGGTGTCGTCGAAGTCGTGCAGGCGGTTGCTGCGGGTCAGCAGTTCGTTGAGGGTTTGCGGCCCGCGCAGGAACATCAGGCCCATCAGCACCAGTTGCGCCGGCACCAGCTCAAGCGCCTTGTCCACCCGTTGTTCCCAACGGTCGGCGCGGCTGCCCATCTGCAGGCGGGTCATGTCCTGCCCTTCGAGGGCGCGCAGGGCTTGGCCGACCTGGCCTTGGGTGAGGTTCATGACCGGCTCGCGACTGGTCTTCTGGTTGCAGGCCAGGACCAGGGCGTTGAGGGTCAGCGGGTAGCTTTCCGGGCTGGTGGCCTGCTTCTCGATCAGCGAGCCGAGAATACGGATCTCGATGCTGCTGAAGCGGCCTTCACCGGCGGTTTCGTGTTCTGACATGGCCCTGTCTCATTGGTGGGGAAAGGCCACTAGGGTAGGTAATGCCATCGTGTTAGGCAATTGGCCCCTGTGGGAGCCAGTTCACCCGCGACCACCGGCGCAGCCGGTGCCATGCACCGCGTCGCCTGATTCGCGGGTGAACCCGCTCCCACAGGGGCCCGGCAACGCTCAAGCGTTGCGCCGCTCTTCAGCCTGGCACGCCGCCGCGGTAAACAGCACATCGGTCGAAGAATTCAGCGCCGTCTCGGCCGAATCCTGCAGCACGCCGATGATGAAGCCAACCGCCACCACCTGCATGGCAATTTCGCTAGGGATACCAAACAGGCTGCACGCCAGTGGAATCAGCAGCAGCGAGCCACCGGCCACGCCCGAAGCGCCGCAGGCACAAACCGCCGCCACCACGCTGAGCAGCACGGCGGTCGGCAGGTCCACCATGATACCCAGAGTATGCACCGCCGCCAGGGTCAGCACGGTAATGGTGATGGCGGCGCCGGCCATGTTGATGGTTGCACCCAGCGGGATCGACACCGAATAGGTGTCCTCATGCAGGCCAAGGCGCTCCGACAGGGCCAGGTTAACCGGGATGTTGGCTGCCGAGCTGCGAGTGAAGAACGCAGTGATACCGCTTTCGCGCAGGCAGAGCAGGGTCAGCGGGTAGGGGTTGCGGCGGATTTTCCAATATACGATCAGCGGGTTCATCACCAGCGCCACGAACAGCATGCAGCCGATCAGCACCGCCAGCAGGTGCAGGTAGCCGAGCAGGGCGTCCAGGCCCGACTGGGCCAGGGTGGCGCTGACCAGGCCGAAGATGCCCAGCGGGGCGAAGCGGATGACCACGCGTACGATCAGGGTCACGCCATTGGACAGGTCCTCTACCACGGTGCGGGTGGTTTCGCCGGCATGGCGCAGGGCTACGCCCAGGCCGATGGCCCAGGTCAGTACGCCGATGAAGTTGGCGTTGAGCAGGGCGTTGATCGGGTTGTCGACCGCACTCAGCAGCAGGTTCTGCAGCACCTCGGTAATGCCCCCCGGCGCGCTCAGCGCAGCGTCGCTGGTAGTCAGCACCAGGTTGGACGGGAACAGCATGCTGGCGACCACGGCGACTACCGCTGCGCTGAAGGTGCCCAGCAGGTACAGCCAGAGGATCGGGCGGATATGGGTTTCCTGGCCGTGGCGGTGGTTGGCGATCGAGGCCATGACCAGGATGAACACCAGCACGGGCGCCACCGCCTTGAGGGCGCTGACGAAGACTTTCCCGAGGAAGGCCATGTCGCGGGCGATGGCGGGCGCAAGCAGGGCCAGGGCGATGCCGGCGATCAGGCCGATGACGATCTGCGTCACCAGGCTGGTGCGGTTGAGGAAGCGGAGGACGGGGGTCATGTGCAACGATATCCCAGCATGTTCAAAAAGGGCGCGACTTTACCATAGACCTTCGTCGAGCAGGGCGGCCTGAAGAAGTCAGCGCCCGCGCCGCCGCGACACCCGCGCCTCGATGTTCTTGCGCCCGATCAGCAGTGGCGGCTTCTCCACTACCGGCTCGTCCGCCAGCCACTTGTACATCACCAGGCAGTCCACCAGCCCCAGGCGGGCATGGCGATAGGCCTTGGGCAAGCGGCCAACGGTTTCGAAGCCCAGCTTGTGCCACAGCGCCACCGCTACCTCGTTGGTGGCCACCACCGAGTTGAACTGCAGGGCCAGAAAGCCCTCCTGGCGTGCCTGTTTCTGGGAGTGCTCGCACATCAACCGCGCGACGCCGCGGCCGCGTGCCGTTTCACAGACCATGTAGCCGCAATTGCCCACGTGCCCACCGGGCCCGGCGGCATTGGCCTTGAGGTAATACGACCCCAGCATCGCGCCGTCATCCTCGGCCACGAATGTGCGCATGGGCAGTTCCAGCCACAGCTGGCGGGCCTGTTCGAAGCTGAGGGCCGGGTCGAATGCGTAGGTCTCACGGGCCTGTACGACGGCCTGGAAGGTGGGCCAGAAGTGTTCGAAGTCTTCCGGTGTCATGGGGCGGATGTGGATCATGCGGGTTCCTGCAAGGGCTGGGCCGCCCAGTCTGGGTGGCGCGGCGCCGTCGCGCAAGGGCGGCGACGCCATTTGCGTTCAGCCGTTGGCCTTGCCCACCGCATCCATGGCACGTGCCGAGTACACCAGCGCGGCACCAGCGTTCATCGCCACGGCCACGCCGAGGGCCTCGGCGATTTCCTCGCGGCTGGCACCGTGCTTGACGGCCTGCTGCGAATGCACCGCGATGCAGCCATCGCAGCGTGTGGTCACGGCCACGGCGAGGGAGATCAGCTCGCGGGTCTTGGCGTCCAGGTGGTTGGTCTTGGCCCCTGCGCCGCTGGCGGTCATGTAGCCGGCCACGGTGTCAGGGGAAAGCTGCTTGAGATCGCCGATGCCGGCCATCAACTGCTTACGGTAGGCGTCCCAGTCCATCATGCTCATCGTCTTCACCTTGGGGAGGTTGCGAGTGGAGCTTTCAGGCTAGTCGAAGAGTGGAAAGTGTGAGGCTTGTACTTTGGTTGGTTGCGCGCAGGCCTTTGGACTGCGCGCTCCCACATCGATCAGATATAGATGAACACCAGCACCAACGCCGCGACGAACGCCCACTTCTCCAGGTAGTAGCGCGTGCGGTTGCGCTTCTTCAGCGCCTTGCCACGTTCGCGGATCTTGTAGATACGAGTGAACAGCCGGTTGATGCCACCGGTCTTGTCGCCGGCATCGTTGGGGGCGGCGGCAGCGGCCATGACGTTGCGGCTGAACCAGCGGTTGAACGCGGTTGCCCAGCGGTACTTGAGCGGGCGTTCCACGTCGCAGAACAGGATGATGCGGTTGTGCTCAGTGGTATTGGCCGCGTAGTGGATGTAGGTCTCGTCGAAGACCACGCCCTCGCCATCGCGCCAGGAATACTTCTCACCGTCCACATCGATGTAGCAACCATCGTCGTTAGGCGTGTCCAGGCCCAGGTGGTAGCGGTACGAGCCGGCATACGGGTCGCGGTGGCGCACCAGCTTGGCGCCCGGTGGCAGGGTGGCGAACATGGCGGCCTTGACCGTGCCGATGCCTTTGAGCAACTCGGTGGTGCGTGGGCACAGGGTCATCGCCGACGGGTGGCTTTCGCCGTACCACTTCAGGTAGAAGCGCTTCCAGCCGGTCTTGAAGAATGAGTTGAAACCGACATCATCGTAATTGTCGGACTTCTTGATTTCGCCCACATGCAGCAGCTGTTGGGCTTCCTCGCGGATTTCCTGCCAATGGTCCTGCAGCGTCTGCAGTTCGGGGAAGGCCTCCACCGGCAGGTAAGGCTTGGCCGGGTGCCGGGAAAACAGGTACAGGAAGCTGTTGACCGGGGCCAGGAAACTGGAGTGGTCGCCCAGCTGACGGGTCAGCTTGTGGCGAACGCGACCGCGCAGGTGAACATAGGCGATCGAGAGGACGAAGATGAGGACTAAGGCGATTTTCATGGGCGGATACGTCAAGTAATGGCCATGCGTGATGGCTAAGCCCGCCAGCATAAACAATCGAGTCGATGCTTTATAGAAGAATGTGACGCAACAGTGGCAGACCTTGGTACAAGCGTCACCGCTGTGCCAAGGTCTGCAGGCGATGCATCAGGCCAGAGTAGCCTCGATGCGGCCATCCGTGATGCGATGGTCCTTGCCTTGGTAGCTGACCACATAATCAGTGAATTCGGCGGTCAGGGTCCTGTTCTCCACGTTCCACTCATGCTGCAGACGGCCCCCGGTCAGGGGATAGTACAAACTGCCAATCAAGAAGAACAGGCGTGCGTGGTGTTCACTGAACAGCATCATGATGCCTTGGGTAGCGTTGTCCACTTGCTGTTTTGCGGTGAGTTGGATGCGCCCGTCTTCCAGCTCCCTGGATTTGATGGTTTGAGCGTCGAGGTTGCCCAGCGAGGGGAAAATGGCAGGGTCGATGTTGGCCTTGACCTGGCCGGTGCTGGAGATGCATTGCGTCGCATGGTCGGCCAGCGACAAGGACAGCTTGCCATCCACGATGTCAACCTGGCCCATGGTGTCTACAATGGTGAACTTGAACTCTGCCTCCAATGCCTTGGAAGCCTGATCCATCTGGACAATTCGTATTTCCCCTTCGGTCGCCCAACCTGAGCGGCCAATCGAACTCGAGCCGAAATAGGCGTTGATCTCGGCTTTCTGACCTGGGCCGATCTTGTGGGATTCGCCTGTGACCAAGCAGCTTTCAGGGATATCCATGTGGATGAAGCTATGAACGTCATCCGATCCCTCCTTGTAATGAGCGGCAAAAAATGTGCGGTTGCCCTCACTGACATCTGTTTCTACTTCAGAAGCCTTGAACGCGTACTCACGCTGGCCCCACTTCAGTACTGCTTGCATGGGAGGTTGGGTATTACGGGTGTGCTGACGCTGTTTCATAACCGTATCTATATGATTGAATGGAGACCTCAGCGTATGGTTTGGGTCCCTGCCCGCGAAACTGGCAGCCCTGCGAGTTTCCCAGCGCATCAGTACGTGCTTTGCGCATCTTCAGGAGCGGCACGATGACACCGGTCAGCGGACGTATCGAAAAACCATTCAAGCGCCTGTTCTTCGCCTTGCCGGTGAGCGATGCCCAGCGCCGCGCCCTGGCCCAGTGGCGACGTGGCCTGAGCCTGCGCAGCGGAAGACCGGTGCCGGCCGCCAACTTCCATGTGACACTGCTGTTTCTCGGCGATGTGGATACCGCCCATATGCCTGCTATTTGCGCGGCGGTCGACCAGCTGGAGCTTCCAGCCACGGCACCACGGCTGTTGCTGGACCGCCTGCAGGTGTGGCAGCGGGCCAGCGCCTTGGTGCTGGAGGCGCAGAAGACCCCACCGGCCCTGTTGCAACTGGTGTACAGCTTGCAGCAGGCGCTGCTGCCGTTGGGGGTGGACGCGGCCGACCGTGAGTATCGCCCGCACCTGACGCTGGCCAGGGATTACCGCGGCCAGCCGCCAGAGGCCAGCAGCGCGCCGGATTTCTACCTCGCCGCCCGCCATTTCACACTGTACGAGTCGCGCAAGGGCGCCTACTGGCCATTGGCGCAATGGCCGCTTTCAAGCTGATTCAGGCCATGCAGTACAGTTGCAGCTATCTCGACCGCATTGACCTCAAGGGCTTTGCTATCCCGGTGGGAGCCAGCTTGCCGGAGATGGGGCCAGGGCAGGCGATTACACTGGCAGGCTCTGGTACGGCAATTCATCCCCCGGGCTGCGGTCGAACTGGCGCTTGTACTCGCGGCTGAACTGCGAGGTGCTCTGGTACCCCACCCGGTGCGCGGTCTGCGCCACCCCCAGGCCTTCGCCGATCAGCATCTGCTGCGCCTTCAGCAGCCGCAGGCGCTTGAGGTACTGCATCGGCGCCATGTCGGTGCAGCGCTTGAAGTGCTCGTGGAAGGTCGAAACGCTCATGTTGGCGCGTGCGGCCAGCGCTTCAACGCTCAGCGGCTCGGTGTAGTGTTCGCGCAGGTGGGCAAGGGCGGCGCCGATGCGGGCGAAGTGCCCTTGTTGCTCCACCAGCGCCCGCAACACGCCCGCCTGTGGGCCGCGCAAGGCGGTGTACAGCACCTCGCGTACCCGCGCCGGGCCCAGCACCTTGGCGTCCACCGGGTCCTGCAGGCAGCGCAGCAGCCGTTCCACGCATTCGCGCATCGGCGCATCGAGTGCAGCCGAGGTCATTGAATGCGGGGTTTGCGCCTGCACCGCGGCATCCGGCGCCAGGGCCATGCTTTGCACCAGTTCACCCAGCACGCCGCGGTCGATGTCCACCGCCACGCCCAGCAACGGTGCTTCGGGGGTGGCAAAGGTTTCGCACATGAACGGCACCGACAGTGCCTGCACCAGGTAATGCCCGGCGCCATATTCCAGGGTACGCGGCCCCAGGCGCGCCAGCTTGCTGCCTTGGGCCAGGATCATCAAGCTGGGTTCGTAGATCTGCGGGCTGCTGGCCACATAGTGGTCCCAGCTCAGCACCTGCACCTGGGGCAGGTGCGTGGGCACGAAGCCTGGGCGCGTGGCAAGGCTGCGGATCAGTGTGCAAAGCGGCGCATTGGCGTCGACGTGGCGGGTCAGTTGCATGATGGACCTGGGCAGAGGATCAGACAGTTTGATCATCGCAGAATGAACGCTCGGCGCCAGATGCTGCATGGCATCTTCGGAGAATCAGGCATCGATACCGGAGAATCAGTCGTGGGCGAAGCGACGCATGGCGCGCAGAATGCGCAGCCTGAATCGTTTCACTTCATAGCGAGGCCCTGCATGTATACCGCCATCGGTTACGCCGCCCAGACCCCCACCAGCCCTCTGGCTCCCATGACCTTCGAGCGTCGCAGCCCGCGCCCTGACGACGTCGCCATCGACATCCTTTACTGCGGCGTATGCCACTCCGACATCCACCAGGCGCGCAACGAATGGGGCATTGCCGTGTACCCGCTGATGCCTGGCCACGAGATCATCGGCCGCGTCACCGCTGTGGGCGACAAAGTGACCACACACAAGGTCGGCGACCTGGTCGGCGTTGGCTGCATGGTCGACTCGTGCCGCCACTGCGAAGCCTGTGCCAAGGACCTGGAGCAATATTGCCTGGAAGGCCCGACCATGACCTATGCCACCCCGGACCGAGTCGACGGTAGCAACACCATGGGCGGTTACTCCAGCAGCATCGTGGTCAGCGAGCACTTCGTGGTGCGCATCCCGGCCGGCATGGACCTGCCCAGCGCCGCGCCAATCCTCTGCGCCGGCATCACAACCTATTCGCCACTCAAGCACCACGGCGTCGGCCCTGGTCACAAGATCGGCATCCTCGGCATGGGCGGCCTGGGCCACATGGCCATCAAGCTGGCCAAGGCGCTGGGCGCCGAAGTGACCCTGTTCACCCGTTCCCAGGCCAAGGCCGACGAAGCCCGTCGCCAGGGTGCCGACCATGTGATCGTGTCCACCGATGCCGAGCAGATGCACGCCGCGGCGGGCCGTTTCGACTTCCTGCTCGACACCATCCCGGTGCAGCACGACCTCAACCCGTACCTGGAAACCCTGAAATTCGATGGCGTGCACATCCTGGTCGGGCTGATCGAGCCGATCGACCCGGCGGTGCATGCGGCCAATCTGGTGATGAAGCGCCGGGTGCTGGCGGGGTCGTTGATCGGTGGTATTGCCGAGACCCAGGAAGTGCTGGACTTCTGTGCCGAGCACGCGATTCGTTGTGATATCGAGTTGCTGGATATCCGCAACATCAACCAGGCGTATGAGCGGATGATTGCCGGGGATGTGAAGTACCGGTTCGTGATCGATATGGCTACTTTGCAGGGCTGATGGTTGCCTGACCCGGCCTCTTCGCGGGCTCGCCCGCTCCCACAGGTACTGCACAGACTTCGTAAGCTGTGATTTACCTGTGGGAGCGGGCGAGCCCGCGAAGAGGCCGGTACAGGCAATGAAGATGCTGCAACTGTTACCAGGCCAATGCCCTGTCCCAGCCTTTCCAGAACAACCACCGCCGTACCTCGCCATGCGCCCCGGTACCGATCTGCCAGGCCGGGCGCCCGTTGTCCAGGGCAATCACCGAAACGAACCCGGCATGGCTCGCCGCTACCAGCGTACGCCCGTCGGCACTGATATCCAGGGCACTGATGGTCGACCCCAGGTAATGCTGCCAATGCTCGGTGCCATCTTCGCCAAATGCCCGCAGGTAACCATAGGCATCCCCCACGATATATTCGCCCTCGCGCGCCACGCCGGCATACACCCGTGCGCCATCCTGTACCAGCGGGGTACGCGGGTCCTGGCTGTAGTAGTCGGTATCCAGCCCCGGCAAGTCGGCCACCCTGACGGCCAGCGTGGCACCGCTATAGAAATGGCAGGCATTGACTATCAACTGGTCACCCGCACGATTGAACAGCGCAAAGTGCGGATACTCGCTGGCCGGGCCGATGGCCGCCACGGGCCGGAGCTGGTCATCCAGCACCAGGTGGCGGCTGCCTTGCTCGCCAACCACGATCAACCGACCATCCGCCGATACCGCACCGTGCTCCATGCTCAGCCCAAGGCTGATGTCGTCCGGGTCGGTGCCTTCGTCCAGTTCGTCGAGCACCCGCCCCTGGTGCGGCAGCAGGCGGGTCGCGCCGTGGCGGGTCAGCAGGAAGATACCCTCAGCGCTCACCAGCAGCACCCGCTGGCCATCCGGGAAGGGGATCAGCGTGGTCGGCGTGGGCGGCAGGTCGAAAGGCTCGAACGGGTAACCCGGCGGCAACCCCTCCAACCCCGTGGGCCAGGCCAGGCGCAGCACCTGCGGGCCGCCCCAGCCATCTGTCACGCGTATGCCCTCGGCATTGGCCAGGGCGAAATAGCGGCGGGCCGGGCAGCGGCCGAAGTGATCGACGCCGATCACCGGGGTCACCCCGAGAGGGTCGATGCGCACCACCTGGCCTTTGTCATGCGGCATGCCGATACGTGCCAGCAGGCTGCCATCCTCCAGCAGCAGGACGTTGCCGATGCCTTGCCCGTGCTCCTTGATCAGCGGCAGCAAAGGGTGGTGGGCGGGCGGCCAGGCTTCGCGGAAGGCTTGCTGCTCGAAGGCTTCGACGCCAGGCCGGTTGGCTGCTTGCAGGGCTTGCAGCCAGGCATCGAGCAAATGCTCGGTGGCTTGCGGCAGGGGCTCTTCGAGGTCATCCCAGCCTTGCGCGCGGCCCTGCGCGACATAGTCGTTGACGGCCTGGGCATAGGCGGTGACCGCCTGCTGCCACTGTTGCTGCTGGGAGTGCTGCTGGTCCATGAGCGGATCGGGCTCCTTGTTGCATACGCGTTCGCACAAAGCGCGCATGTTACTCCTTCTGCCCGCCTCGCGGTTGTGAGCCCCCGGCTTGACGCGTACCATGCCGGGCATTCCTTTCAATAACAAAGCGTGCGTCGACACCCCGGCAAGTGGGTGGCCGACGTGCGTCCTGTTGCCTTGCCTGCGGAGAAGCGGTTTGTACCCATGAATGGACCCATACCCACCAACATGCCACCCACGGCGGGTAGCGGCAGCTGGCTGAGCGTCATTGCCCTGGCCCTGGCGGCCTTCATCTTCAACACCACCGAGTTCGTCCCGGTGGCGCTGCTCAGCGACATTGGCCGCAGCTTCGACCTGAGCACCGCGCAAGTCGGCCTGATGCTGACCATCTACGCCTGGGTAGTGGCACTGGCCTCGCTGCCGATGATGCTGCTGACGCGCAACATCGAGCGGCGGCGGCTGTTGCTGTTCGTGTTCCTGGTGTTCATCGTCAGCCACTTGCTGTCGTGGATGTCACAGAGCTTTGCCATGTTGCTGGTCAGCCGTATCGGTATTGCCCTGGCGCATGCGGTGTTCTGGGCCATCACGGCTTCCCTGGCGGTGCGCGTGGCGCCGCCCGGGCAGCAGGCCAAGGCGCTGGGCCTTTTGGCCACTGGCACCACCCTGGCCATGGTCCTGGGTATCCCGCTGGGCCGCGTAGTGGGTGAAGCGCTGGGCTGGCGCATCACCTTCCTGAGCATTGCCGGGGTGGCGCTGGCGACCATGCTGTGCCTGATGAAGTCGTTGCCGCTGCTGCCCAGCCAGAACTCGGGCTCGCTGCGCAGCCTGCCGATCCTGTTCAAGCGCCCGGCGCTGGTGATCACCTATGTGCTGGTGACGCTGGTGATTACCGCGCAGTTCACCGCCTACAGCTATATCGAGCCGTTTGCCCTGCACGTGGCGCAGATAGGCGGAGAGCGCACCACGCTATTGCTGCTGCTGTTCGGCGGCGCCGGGGTGTTCGGCTCGGTGCTGTTCAGCCGTTACAGCGACCGCTTCCCGCATGGCTTCCTGGTAGGTTCGATCGGCCTGCTGGCGGCGTGCCTGTTGCTGCTGTTGCCGCTGTCGGGCAACTTCTATGTTTTCGCCGCGTTGAGCATGTTCTGGGGTGTGGCGATCCTCAGCTTCAGCCTGTCGCTGCAGTCCAAGACCCTGAAACTGGCGTCCGATGCCACCGATGTGGCCATGGCGCTGTTCTCGGGTATCTACAACATCGGTATTGGCGGTGGCGCGTTGCTGGGCAGTATCGTCAGCAGCCAGCTGGATGTGGCGGATATCGGCCTGGTGGGCGGTAGCGTGGCGGTGGCCGGGTTGCTGCTGGCTGTGGCCAGCACCCGGCAGTTCCGCGAGGCGCTGGGCGGGGGGCAAGGCATTCCTGAATGACCGTGCTGTTTTTTTCGCGGGCACGCCTGCTCCCACAGGTACTGCATCAACTTCAGGCGCGATGCAGTACCTGTGGGAGCGGGCGTGCCCGCGAAGAGGCCGGTACTGGCAATAGCGGGCTCAAGCCAGTACGGCAGCCCATGCAGAAATCAACAGCACCCCCGCCAATACCTGGTTGAACACCCGCAACCGCCGCGGTGCCTGCAACCATCGCGCGCTGCCCACCCCCAGCAGCGCCCACGCCGCCATGCATGGCAGGGCAATCAGCCAGAACGCCAGCGCCAGCTGCCATACCGGCAACGACGGCGAGGCAAACACCCCGACCACCGCCACGGCCATCAACCACACCTTGGGGTTCACCACCTGCAACGAGGCTGCGCTGAGTGCGCTGAAGCCTTGCGCCGTGGCCGCCTGCAGCGGGGCGGCGGCACTGCGCAGCATCTGCCACGCCAGCCAGCTCAACCACAAAACCCCGGCCCAGCTCATCAACTGCTGGGCCAGCGGGTGGCGCAGCAGCAGTTCACCCAGCCCCAGGCCCACCATCAGCACGATCGCCGCTGCGGCACCGCAGGCCGCAACGACCGGCGCCAGGCTCGCGCACAGGCCAAAGCGGGCCCCATGGGCAAGAATCAACAGGTTGGTCGGCCCGGGGCTGATGCTGGATACCAACGCAAACAGGATGAAGGGCAACAACGACTGCGACATGATCAAGGGCTCCGGATAAACGAAGCACCATGCTCGCTGCCCGCTGCCTTTCAGTCTGGAAGGTTTGAGCAGCGCCTGCGGTAGTCGGCCGGGGTCAGCTGGTAGGCACGGCGGAACCAGCGCCCTAGGTGGCTCTGGTCGGCAAAGCCCAGGGCCATGGCCACTTCGGTGGGAGTCTGGCCCTGGGCGAGCAGGCGCCGCGCCCGGGCCAGGCGCAGCTGGATCAGATAGGCATGCGGCGCCAGGCCGAATGCGGCCTTGAATGCGCGGGTGAGGCGGAAGCGGTCGATGCCACAGGCCTGGGCCAGGTCTTCCAGGCCGATGTCGCGCTCCAGGTTGGCGTGCAGGTAATCCCGCGCGCGCTGCGCGGTCAGCGGCAGGCGCGGGTCCGGGTTCAGGCGCCGGCGCCAGTGCAGGTGGCGGGTCAGGCAGGCCAGCAGGTCGTCCATGGCCGTCTGCCGGACAATGCGCAAGTCCTGGGTATGCACGGCCTGGAAGGCGAGGGCAGTGGCACGCGCCAGGCGCTCATCGTGGCACAAGGTATCGGCGAAGCTGGGCAGGCTGTCGCCCGGCGCGTGTTCGAAAAGTGCCCGCAGTTGGCTGTCCACCCAGGTGGGTTCCAGGTACAGGGTCGAATAGGTGAAGCCGTCCTCGGTGGGCGCATGGCCGTTATGGATTTCACTGGGCTCCAGCAGGAATACGTTCCCCGGCGTGCTGCGATGGCGCACTCGCCGGCAATCGAATTGCTGCACGCCCTGCTCGGTAACGCCAACCAGGAAGCTGTCGTGCCAGTGCGGGTCGTAGGCATGCCCGACGAAATGCGCGCGGACCGACTCGATGCCGGTGTCGGCGTCCTGCTTGAGGTCGATCCAGTTGCTCATGGGGGCGTGTCGTGGCAGAAATCGCTACCTTAGCGCAACGGCCAGGCTCAGTCTGGAACGATTGTGCAGCCGTTGGCCAGCGCCCGGTTACGCAAGGCCTCGAAGCGTTCGCGCAGCCACAGATGCAGTTGTGCCACTGCGGGCGTGAGCTGCTTGCGGTGCGGGCACACCAGGGTGACCGGGGCGGGTTCACCAAAGTGCTCGGGCAGGATGATTTCCAGTTCGCCGGCCGCGATGTTGGCGCTTACATCCAGCCACGACTTGTAGACGATGCCTTCGCCCTGCAAGGCCAGGCGGCGGATCACGTCGGCATCGTCGCTGACCAGCGGCCCACTCACCTGCACGGTGCGGTTGCCCACCCGCCACTTGTCGTAGACCCGGTTGTGCTGCATGTACAGCAGGCAGGCATGCTGCTGCAGGGCGTCGGGCGTGAGGGGGCGGCCGTGACGGGCCAGGTAGTCGGGCGCCGCCACCAGCACCCGGCGGTTCCAGTCTGCCAGCGGCAGGGCAATGTAGTTGGCGTCCTGGTTGAGGCCGTAGCGGATCGCCACATCTACCGGGTCGCGGTTGAGGTCGGCAATCTGGTCAGACAGGAAGAAGCGAAGGTGCAGGGCCGGGTGCTCGCGGCGGAAGGCGCTCAGCCACGGCAGCAACATGTTGCGGCCCAGGTCTGACGGTGCCGAAACCTGCAGGGTACCGCGCAGGGTGTTGGCGTTGCCATGCAGGTCTTCACGCCCCTGGCGCAGGCTCTCCAGCACATTCAGGGCAGTCGGCAGGTACAACTCGCCTTCGGCGGTCAGGCGGAGGCTGCGGGTAGTGCGGGCGAACAGGCGCACATCCAGGTCGCGCTCCAGGCGCTTGATCGCGGCGGCCACCTGCCCCGGCAGCAGTTCGGCCTCATGGGCGGCGGCGGTGAAGCTGCCCAGCACGCTGCTGCGGACGAACAGTTCGAGGTCGGCGATGCGCAGCATTTTCACTCCAGAGATGAAAGTGTTGCTGCATTGTGCCGGTTTTTCTTTTCTGCAGGAAAGATAAGATGCCCGGCAAATCCTCTGTTCATTCCCGGAGTTGTTGCATGGATACCGTCTCTCTGGCCAAGCGCCGCTACACCACCAAAGCCTACGATGCCTCGCGCCGCATTCCCCAGGCGACTGTCGATGCCCTGCTCGAGCAACTGCGCCATAGCCCTTCCTCGGTCAACTCGCAGCCGTGGCATTTCATCGTTGCCGACAGCGCCGAAGGCAAGGCTCGCCTGGCCAAAAGCACCGCAGAGCGCTATGCCTACAATTCGCCGAAGATCCTCGATGCCTCGCATGTGATCGTGTTCTGCACCCGAACCGAGATGACCGAAGCGCACCTGGATGCCGTGCTCCATCAGGAAGCCGCCGATGGCCGCTTCCGCGATGAGCAGGCGCGTGCCGGGCAGAACCAGAGCCGTCGGCATTACGTCGACCTGCACCGTTTCGACCAGAAAGACCTGCAGCACTGGATGGAAAAGCAGACCTACCTGGCGTTGGGTACTGCCTTGCTGGGGGCTGCGGCACATGGGCTGGATGCCACCCCGATCGAAGGCTTCGACAGCAAGATTCTCGATGCCGAGCTGGGCTTGCGTGAGCGTGGATACAGCAGTGTGGTCATTCTCAGCTTGGGCTATCGCAGCGAGGCGGATTTCAATGCCGGGCTGAACAAGTCGCGGTTGCCGGCTTCGCAGGTGTTCACCTTCCTGTGAGGTTGCCGGGGCCGCTCTGCGGCCCCGTCTTTCCGGTCGGCTTGCAAAATCCGGCATATGCCGCATACTTGTCGGCAAACGCCGGAAAGGAGAGAGCCATGCTTGCCGAAGTGCTTCGCGACAACGGTTACCACGAGTACCGGGCGCGCCTGCATGCACTGCTGGAAATCCCCGAACTCGCCAGTGACTTCGAAATCCACACCCGCATCACCCATGGCTTCGCTGCCACCTGGCTGGTGAAACTGACCGAACTCGGCGTGTTCACCCCTGTGGAGCGTGACCAGATCATTCCCCTGCGCACGCTGAAAACCCGCATCGAACGTGACCAGCCGCTGACCGTGGAAGAAAGCGACCGGCTGTTCCGTTCGGCCCATATCACCGCCATGGCCGAAGCCGTGTTCGGCGAGGCAGGCAAGGCAAAACGCTGGCTGTCCAAGCCCAAGGAGCGCTTCTCGGGGCTGACGCCGATGCAGATGCTAACCACCCAGCAGGGCACCACCCAGGTCGAAGAGATGTTGCTGCAGATCGCCGAGGGCTTCGGCCTGTGATTCTGTGGCGTATCAGCGCCTATGCAGACTTGAGCGGAACGGGCGGCTTGCGTGTCAGCGGCCGCTGGCACCAGGCGGGCCGGCCAGTGGTGTATGCCGCCACCAGCCCGGCCGGGGCGATGCTGGAGGTGCTGGTGCACCTGGAGATCGACCCTGAGGATTTCCCCACCACCATGCGGCTGCTGCGTATCGAGTTGCCTGACACCGTTTCGCAAGCGCAGTTGCCCGCCTTGCAGCCTGGCTGGTCGAGCCAGACCGAACTGACCCGGGGCCTGGGCAACCGCTTTCTGGATGAGTGTTCGGCGTTGCTGCTGCCGGTGCCGAGCGCGATCATGCCCAGCACCACCAATTACCTTTTCAACCCGCGCCATCCGCAGGCAAACAGTGCCAGGCTCGAGGTCGAGGACTTCACCCCGGACAGCCGGCTGTTTTAGGGAAGTTTCACCAAAGTGCCGCTGACGCCGCTGTCAGCACCCGGCCAAACACTTCGAGGGCCTTGTCCACTTCGGCCTCGTTGCTGAAACGCCCGATGCTCAGGCGCACGCTGTTACGTGCCTGGCGTTCATCCAGCCCCAACGCGAGCAGCACATGCGAGGCTGCATCGCTCGCCGAATTGCAGGCCGAGGTGGTCGACAACGCCAGCTCGCTGGCCAGCGCCGCGCTGTTGAAGCCCTTGCTGTCGATACACAGGTTCAGCGTATGGGGAATGCGTTGTTTGGCGCAGCCGTTGAGGGTGACGCCGGGCAGGGCCAGCAGGCCTTCACGCAGGCGCCTGGCCAGTTGTCCGAGGCGCAGGTGTTCGCTGTCGCCGGGCTGGCCGGCCAGGGCAAAGGCACTGCCCATGCCGGCAATCTGGTGGGTCGCCAGGGTGCCGGAGCGCAGGCCTTGCTCATGGCCGCCCCCGTGCATCTGCGCACGCATCAGCGTGCGGGCGCGTGGCCCCACGTAGAGCGCACCGATGCCCTTGGGCCCATACACCTTGTGCGCCGAGAACGACATCAGGTCCACGGCCATGGCGTTCAGGTCGATGGCCAGTTTGCCCACCGCCTGCGCCGCATCCACGTGCAGCAGGGCACCGTGGGCACGTACCTGTTCGCCAATCGCGGCAAAGTCTGTGATCGTGCCCAGTTCATTGTTCACCGCCATCAGCGATACCAGGCGGGTGTCGGCGCGCAACGCTGCCTGCACCGCCGCAGGCTGAATCAGGCCGGCGGCATCCGGTGCCAGGCGGGTAACGGCCCAACCCTGGCGCTCCAGTTCGGCCACCGTGTCGAGCACGGCCTTGTGTTCCAGTTGGCTGGTGATCAGGTGCCCGGGCTGGCCGAGGCCCTGGGCAATGCCCTTGAGCGCCAGGTTGTTGGACTCGGTCGCACCTGAGGTCCAGACCAGTGCATCGGCCTGCGCGCCGACGCGTTCGGCCACTTGCAGACGGGCCTGCTCCACGGCGTGGCGGGCTGCCTGGCCGAAGGCATGGCCACTGGACGCCGGGTTGCCGAAGTTGCCCTGGCTGCCAAGGCAGGCGAGCATGGTTTCGGTGACCCGGTCGTCGACCGGAGTGGTGGCGGCGTAATCGAAATAGAGCGGGGCGCTGGGCATGAGGGCGGGTCCGTGTCTGTCGCCGTGAAATCGGCAATCGTTGGAGCAAGCGTACCCGCTACTTCGGAGATATTTTTCACTTCCAGCGGCTCTATTCTGGAAATGATCAAGAAAAATTTCTCTCTATCGAGTTTTTCTTGGGATTTTTTTCTCCGCATCCCGCCATTCTGTTCAGGCTGGTTCCAAGGCCCTTTCTTCCTCGGCCACCACACGTTCGCACAACTCGGTGATCTGCTCGCGCATCCAGCGGTTGGCCGGGTCCTGATCGGTGCTTTCATGCCAGTACAGGTGCGTTTCCAGCGCAGGCACCTCCACCGGCAGTGGCTGGTAACGCAACTGATGGCGGCGGGCGAAGCGCTCGGGGACGGTCATCGCCATGTCGGTCTGCTGCAACACCTGCGAGGCCATCAGGTAATGCTGCGAGCGCAAGGCAACCTTGCGCTGCACGCCCATCTTGCCCAGGGCCAGGTCGACATAGCCCAGGCCGTTGCGGCGGCTGGAAATATGGATGTGGGTCATGCCGAGGTAGTTGTCGAGGGTCAGCTTGCTGTCGGCCAGCGGGTGGCCCTGGCGCAGGGCGCAGACATAGCGGTCTTGCATCAGTTTTACGTGGCGTACTTGCGGGTCGGTGTTCAACGGTGCGTCGATGGCGAAGTCCAGGCGGCCGGCGGCAAGTTCCTTGGTGGTCTCGCGGCGCTTGCACAAAAAGCTTTCGATCAGCACCGCCGGCGCCAGGCGGCGCAAGCGCTGGAACAGCGGCGGCAGGATGACCGCTTCGGTCAGGTCGGTCATGCTGATGCGGAAAGTCTTGTTGGCCTGTTGCGGGTTGAAAATGCGGCTTTCCTGCACCGAGGTGCGCAACAGTGCCAAGGCATTGCGCACCGGGCCGATGATGTTCTGCGCCATGGGCGTTGGCACCATGCCTTGCGCGGTGCGCACGAACAGCGGGTCATTGAAGGTTTCGCGCAGCCGTGAAAGGGCGTTGGACACTGCCGGCTGGGTGATGCCCACGATCTGCCCGGCGCGGGTCAGGTTGGCTTCGGTGTAGATCGCATCGAACACGATGAACAGGTTGAGGTCGACCTTGCTGAGGTTCATGGGCGCCGCTCTTTGTTGGAATTATTGGCCGATCATATATCGGTTATGAATGTTTATACACGCGGAAAATAGGCTAGGTGGATGAGGCCATGCTGCTCTAGGCTCTGGCCCATGTACTCCGAACCGTGAAGGTAGCCCCGATGGATTTCGCCTATTCGCCCAAGGTCCAGGCACTGCGTGAGCGCGTCAGCGCGTTCATGGACGCCTATGTCTACCCCGCCGAGGCGGTGTTCGAGCGCCAGGTCGCCGAGGGTGACCGCTGGCAGCCCACCGCGATCATGGAAGAACTCAAGGCCAAGGCCCGCGCTGAAGGGCTGTGGAACCTGTTCCTGCCCGAATCGGAATACGGTGCCGGCCTGAGCAACCTGGAATACGCCCCGCTGGCTGAAATCATGGGCCGTTCGTTGCTCGGCCCGGAGCCGTTCAACTGCTCGGCGCCGGACACCGGCAACATGGAAGTGCTGGTGCGCTATGGCAGTGAAGCGCAGAAGCGCCAGTGGCTGGAGCCGCTGCTGCGTGGCGAGATCCGTTCGGCGTTCGCCATGACCGAACCGGACGTGGCCTCCTCGGATGCCACCAACATGGCCGCCACCGCCGTGCGTGACGGTGACCAATGGGTAATCAACGGCCGCAAGTGGTGGACCTCTGGCGCTTGCGACCCGCGCTGCAAGGTAATGATCTTCATGGGCCTGTCCGACCCTGAAGGGCCACGCCACCAGCAGCACTCGATGGTGCTGGTGCCCACCGATGCGCCTGGGGTCAAGATCGTCCGCCCTCTGCCGGTGTTCGGTTATGACGATGCTCCCCATGGCCACGCCGAGGTGCTCTTCGAGAACGTGCGGGTACCGTATGAGAACGTGATCCTGGGTGAAGGCCGTGGCTTCGAAATTGCCCAGGGGCGCCTTGGCCCTGGCCGTATCCACCACTGCATGCGCTCAATCGGCATGGCCGAGCGCGCGCTGGAACTGATGTGCAAGCGCTCGGTGGAGCGTACCGCCTTCGGCCGGCCACTGGCGCGTCTGGGCGGCAACGTCGACAAGATTGCCGACTCGCGCATGGAGATCGACATGGCCCGGCTGCTGACGTTGAAAGCGGCCTACATGATGGACACGGTCGGCAACAAGGTGGCCCGCAGCGAGATTGCGCAAATCAAGGTAGTGGCGCCGAACGTGGCACTGAAGGTGATCGACCGGGCGATCCAGATTCATGGCGGGGCAGGGGTGAGTGGCGATTTCCCGCTGGCTTACATGTACGCCATGCAACGCACCTTGCGCCTGGCCGACGGGCCAGATGAAGTGCACCGGGCGGCGATCGGCAAGTATGAGATCGGCAAGTACGTGCCGGCGGAGATGATGCGTAGCGGACGATGATTTACCGGCTTGTTCCGGCCTCTTCGCGGGCTTGCCCGCTCTCATAGAACTGCACATAACTCATTGAATTAGCAGGGACCCTGTGGGAGCGGCTTTAGCCGCGAACACCGGCGCAGCCGGTGCCATGCACTGCGTTGGATTCTTCGCGGCTAAAGCCGCTCCCACAGGGTACGAGGATCGCTTGCGAGTTCAGTTCTCTGTGCGACAGCGCACAG
The DNA here is from genome assembly GCF_030263955.1 of Pseudomonas sp. M2(2023). Classification (NCBI taxonomy): domain Bacteria; kingdom Pseudomonadati; phylum Pseudomonadota; class Gammaproteobacteria; order Pseudomonadales; family Pseudomonadaceae; genus Pseudomonas; species Pseudomonas sp. M2(2023). The sequence continues at coordinate 3,499,505 of NZ_CP127114.1, read as the reverse complement.
GTACTGTGCTGCCTCCAAGCTGTGCACAATATCTGTAGGAGCGGGCTTGCCCGCGAAGAGGCCCTTGAAGGCTCACTGGTTCTCTGGATGGTCAGACCCGCATCTGCGGGTCTTCCTCCTTCTCGCTGACTGTGCGATCGGCATTTGAAGGCTGTCTGGATTGAGCACCCTTGATTTCCGGCTTTTCCCCCCGCGTCTTGACCAACGAAACCACCACCCCACCCAGCAACAACCCGAACGTCACCCCCAGCGACAGCAATGCCGGCACCTTGCCCACCATGCCGTGGTAGAAGATCTTGCAGCCAATGAAGATCAGCACCAGCGCGAGCGCGTACCTGAGGTAAACGAACCGGTGCATCAGCGCCGCCAGCGCAAAATACAACGAGCGCAAGCCGAGGATGGCGAAGATGTTCGAGGTGTAGACGATGAACGGGTCCTGGGTGATGGCGAAGATTGCCGGGACACTGTCGACGGCGAACACCAGGTCGGCCAGTTCGATCAGCACCAGCGCCATGAACAGCGGGGTGGCATGGCGTAGCGCCTTGTGCTGCCCGGGCGGGGTCTGCTGCACGAAGAAGTGCGAGCCGTGGATCTGCTCGGTGACCCGCATGTGCCGGCGCACGAACTTGAGGATTGGGTTGTTGGCCAGGTCGGGGCGGCTATCTTCCTTAGACAGCGCCATCTTCACCCCGGTAAACAGCAGGAAGGCACCGAAGATATACAGTACCCAGGCGAAGTTCTGCACCAGCGCCGCGCCCACGCCGATCATGATCGCCCGCAGGAACACCACCCCGAGGATGCCCCAGAACAGCACGCGGTGCTGGTAGCGGCGGGGGATGGCGAAATAGCTGAAGATCATCGCCATGACGAACACGTTGTCCATCGACAGCGACTGTTCGACCAGGAACCCGGTGTAGAACTCCAGCGCCGACTGCGCGCCCAACTGGTACCAGACACCGACGCCGAACAGCACGCCGACGCTGAAATAGCCCGAATACAGCAGCAGGCTCTCGCGCATTTCGATTTCCCGGTCGTGGCGGTGCAGCACGCCCAGGTCGAGTACCAGCAAACCGATGACGATGGCCATGAACACCAGCCACAACCAGGTGCTGGTACCGAGGAACGGGGTGGTGAGGAATGTGTGTAGAGCTGTCATGAGCCCCTCCTTGAATGTCGACGTTGCATGGCAACAGTGATCCGACATGGCGGCCTGGCAGCCGTCAGAGGGGCCCGGTATCACATGGGCTTGAGCCTAGACCCGTTTGCCGGTGATGCCGAATGGGGAGCTGTTACATTTCTTTGCCAGGCCGCTCCTACACCAGTCAGGCCAGAGCAGGCCAATCGTTCAATAAACCCACACTTCCACCCGGCGATTACGCAGTCGCCCTTGCTCCAGTTCGTTCCCTGCCACTGGCAGTTCATCCCCCATCCCCGTCACCTCCAGCACCTCCACGCCATCGCGCGCCAGCTCGCGGCGCACCGCCTGGGCCCTTAGGCGGGACAGCAGGGCGGCGCGACCGGGTGTCTCCTTGGGGTCGCCAAAGCCCACCAGCACCGCCTTGCGCTGCAATTTGCCCGCTTGGCGCAGGTAGTCGGCAACGCGCTGGACATCGCGCAGGGCCTTGTTGTCGAGGCTGGCGCTGCCTTCCTGGAAGCGGAAATTCACGCTCAACCGTTGCGCCTGTAGGGCGAGGGTGCGATAGCGCGGCGGCATGTCCGCCTGAAGGGGCACAGGTTGGGCCTTGATCTGCTGCGAAACGAAACCCTGCTGGGCGACGATCGCCTGGCCCGCGGGACTCTGAGTGAAATCGGCCAGCGCCTTGGCCTGGGGCTTGGGGTTGGCCGGCAGGTAGAAGTACAGGCGCCGCGATAGCGGGTAGTCCTCGCTGGCCACCAGTGCACGCTCCGGCAGCATGGCCGGCGCGTCACCCTCGGCAACCGCCAGCACCTTGGCCCCATGCACCGCCGCCAGGCTGCTGAAGCCGATGGCCTGGCGGTCGGCGCCCACTCGCGCGGCCAGCTCGTCGCTGGACTCGAAGCGTTGGGCCTTGGGCGAAAGCTCGCTTTGCTGGGGTTCCAGCACCAGGGCCTTGAAGGTCTCGAAGGTACCGGAGCGGTCGTCACGGGCGTACAGGTGGATGGCCCCGCCGGCAACACCCAATTGCTCCCAGCGCTGGATCTGCCCGGCAAAGATCTGTGCCAGTTGCCCCGTGGTGAGCTGTGGCAGCGGGTTGTCGGGGTGAACGATGACCGCGACGCCATCCAGGCCGATGACTTGTTCGGCGGCAGCGGCGCGCAGGTCGCCCAAAGCCTGCAGTTGGCTTGCTTCGTTGTCGTTGATAGGCCGCGACGCGGCGGCCAGGTCGGCCTCGCCATGGCCCAGGGCGACGAAGCCGGTGCTGGAACCGTGTGCGGCGATGTCGATGCGCAAAGGCTGGCCATGCTTATCGCGAGCGGTGATGACAGTCTCGTTGGCCAGCTTGCCTGGGTATTGTTCGATGGCGGTAGCTTGCTGTGCGCGCAATTGCCCTTGCACCAGCGCTGGCAGCAAGGCCGCGCCGATGGTGTTGGAGCCTTGCACGCGCAGGTGAGCGGGCTCGGCCAGGGTCGCCAGCGGCAGCAGGGTGAGCAGCAAGACAAGCAGGCGGGGCATGCCGGAAGGCCTATGGCATAGAGATGGCCGGCAGATTACGACAGTGGCGTGATGATAATGTGACAGTCCATGGGGCAGTGAAAGGCCGCCCCTGTAGGAGCGGCCTTGTGTCGCGAAAGGGCCGCAAAGCGGCCCCAGCGGTTTCAATGCGCCCCGGCAGACTTGCTCAGGTCACTTTCCGCCCACTCGGTATAGATGCACGCATCCGCCACCGCCCAGCGCACCTTCACGGTATCCCCTGGCTGCATCGGCATGCCCGCCGCCGACAAAGCCTTGACCGTCAGCTCGGTTCCGCCCGCGGTCACTACGTGGCAGGTCTGGCTCTCGCCCAGGAACAGCACTTCACCAACCTTGGCACTGACCTCGTTCCACCCCGCCGGCAGCGGCTCGCGTGCGGCCTGTTCGGCGGTCAGGGCCAGGGCCTTTTCCGGGCGTACCATGATCAGTGCATCCTGCGAGGCGGCCAGGCCCGGGGTCAGGCGGATGGCTACCGGCTGGCCCTCGAAGCTGCCCGCGCCATTGCTGCTGGCCTTGATCCGCAGGAAGTTGGAGTTGCCCAGGAACGAGGCGACGAAGGCATTCGGCGGGTTTTGGTACAGGTCGTAACCGGTGCCCAGGCCGACGATCTTGCCATGGCTGAAGATGGCGATGCGCTGGGACAGGCGCATGGCTTCTTCCTGGTCGTGGGTGACGTAGACGATGGTGATGCCCAGGCGCCGGTGCAACTGGCGCAGTTCATCCTGCAGGTCTTCGCGCAGCTTCTTGTCCAGCGCGCCGAGCGGTTCGTCCATCAGCAGGATGCGCGGTTCGTACACCAGCGCCCGGGCGATAGCCACGCGCTGCTGCTGGCCACCGGACATCTGCGACGGCTTGCGGTGGGCGAACTTTTCCAGCTGCACCAGCTTGAGCATGGCATCGACGCGCTTGCTGGTTTCGCTGGCACTGAGCTTGCGAATGGCCAGCGGAAAGCCGATGTTGTCGCGCACGTTCAGGTGCGGGAACAGCGAATAGCGCTGGAACACCATGCCGATGTCACGCTTGTGCGGCGGCACGTTGACCAGTGACTGGCCATCGACCAGGATCTCGCCGCTGCTCGGCGTTTCGAAACCGGCCAGCATCGACAGGGTGGTGGACTTGCCCGAGCCGCTGGAGCCGAGGAAGGTCAGGAACTCGCCGTCCTGGATTTCCAGGTCGAGGTTGTCCACGGCGGTGAAGTCGCCGTAGTGCTTGTTCAGGCCGCGCAGGCTGACCAGGGTCTTGCCGTGCGCGTTGTCTTTGATCACTGCACTCATTGTTGTTTTCTCCGCGCGCTCAGGCGTTGGCTTCGGTGCGCCGGCGCAAGGCGGCGGCAATGAACATGACAAGCAGCGACAGGCCGATCAGCAGGGTCGAGGCCACGGCGATGACCGGGCTGAGGTCCTGACGCAGGGTGGTCCACATCTTCACCGGCAGGGTCTGCAGGTCGGGGCTGGCCATCATCACGCTCAGCACCACTTCATCCCACGACACCAGGAAGGCGAACAGGCCGCCGGCGATCATCCCCGGGCGAATCGCCGGGAAGGTTACCTTGAAGATCGCCTGCAGGCGCGAGGCGCCGCAGATCACCGCGGCATCCTCGATGGATTGGTCGAACAGCTTCAGCGAATTGATGATCGAGATGATGGTGAAGGGCAGGGCGACGATCACGTGGCTGACCACGAAGGCGAACAGCGTGCCGGTGTAGCCGAGCTTGAGGAACAGCGCGTACACCGCCACGGCAATGATCACCAGCGGCACGATCATCGGCATGGTGAACAGCCCGTACAGCAGCTCGCGGCCCGGGAAGCGGCCACGCACCAGGGCAAACGCGGTGGGCAGGCCGAGCAGCACGGCGGCGATGGTGGTCAGCACGGCCACCTTCAGGCTGGCCAGCGCGGCGTCCATCCACTCCGGGTTGGAGAAGAACTGGCCGTACCACTTGAAGGTCCAGCCCGGCGGCGGGAACACCAGCCACTGCGACGAGCCGAACGACAGCAACACGATGAACACCACCGGCAACAGCAGGAAGGCCGCGATGACCCCGGTGGTCAGGTACAGGCCCGTACGCAGCGGGCGGCCCATGGCATTGGGAGACAGGAGCATGGCGGTTTACCTCGCGTTGCCAACCGGGGATTCCGGCTGCAGCTTCAGGTACAGGTAGAAGAGCACCAGGGTGATCACCACCAGCAGTGCGGCGGCGGCGCTGGCCAGGCCCCAGTTGAGGAACGACTGCACCTGCTGGATGATGAATTCGGGCAGCATCATGTTCTGCGCACCGCCCAGCAGGGCCGGGGTGACGTAGTAACCGAGCGACATCACGAACACCATCAGTGCCCCGGAGAACAGCCCCGAGCGGCACAGCGGCAGGAACACTTTCCAGAAATTGGTCCACGGGCTGGCGCCACAGATCGAGCCGGCCTGCAGCACCATCGGGTCGATGGCGTGCATGGTCGCCTGCAGCGGCAGCACGATGAACGGGATCATGATGTAGCTCATGCCGATCACCACGCCGGTCAGGTTGTGCACCATTTCCAGCGGGGCATCGATGATACCCATGGCCATCAACGCCTTGTTGATCACCCCCGAGCTCTGCAGCAGCACCAGCCACGAGTAGGTGCGCGCCAGCAGGCTGGTCCACATCGACAGCAGCACGATGTTCAGCAACCAGCGGCCCCAGCCCTTGGGCACCAGGGTAATTGCCCAGGCCAGCGGGAAGCCCAGCAGCACGCTGATCAGGGTGACCACGCCGGCCACCGAGAAGGTGTTGAACAGCACCCGCGCATAGGCCGAGTTGGCGAACAGCTGCTCGTAGTTGCCCAGGCCCGGCGTTGGCTCCAGCACCCCGCGCAGCAACAGGCCGGCCAGCGGAGCGAAGAAGAACAGGCCAAGGAACAGCAGGGCCGGCAGCAGATTGCGGCTGCCTTTCCAGCGCTGGCTCAGGCTGACGCGGCGGGGGGCCGTTCCCGGGGCGCCGGTGCCCGTGGGGGCACCTTGCGCGTTATGCAGGGCGTTGATGGCGACTTTCATTTGACCAACCACTCATTCCAGCGGGCTGCGATGGCCTGGCCGTTCTTGGCCCAGTAGGCGAAGTCGAGGGTGACCTGGTCCTGGGCGTAGGCGGTCGGCAGGTTCTGCGCGAGGTCTTTGTCCAGCTTGGCCACGCTGTCGACGTTCACCGGCGCGTAGGCGGTCTTGTTGGCGAACTCGGCCTGGCCTTCGGCGCTGCTGGCGTTGGCCAGGAACTTCATGGCCGCGTCCTTGTTCTTGGCACCTTTGGGGATGACCAGGAAGTCGGCCATGACCAGGTTCTGCTTCCAGCTCACGCCCACCGGTGCACCGTCTTGCTGCAGGGCATAGACGCGCCCGTTCCAGAACTGGCCGAGCGAGGCTTCACCGGAGGCCAGCAGTTGCTGCGACTGGGCGCCGCCGCCCCACCAGACGATGTCTTTCTTGATGGTGTCGAGCTTCTTGAAGGCGCGGTCCAGGTCCAGCGGGTACAGCTTGTCGGGGGCTACGCCGTCGGCCAGCAGGGCCAGTTCCAGTACGCCTGGGCTGGGCCATTTGTACAGGGCGCGCTTGCCGGGGTAGGTCTTGGTATCGAACAGTGCGGTCCAGTCCACCGGTTTGTTGGCACCGAGCTTGCCTTCGTTGTAGCCGAGCACGAAGGAGAAGAAGAACGAGCCGACGCCATGGTCGGAGACGAAGCGCGGGTCGATCTTGTCGCGCTTGATCTGGGTGAAATCGAGGGGTTCGAGCAGGCCTTCGCTGGCGGCACGCAGGGCGAAGTCGGCTTCGACGTCGACCACGTCCCACTGCACGTTGCCGCTCTCGACCATGGCCTTGAGCTTGCCATAGTCGGTGGGGCCGTCCTGGACGACTTTGATGTCGGTGGCTTTGGTGAAAGGTACGGCCCATGCTTCTTTCTGGGCGTCCTGGGTGGTACCGCCCCAGCTGACGAAGTTCAGGCTGTCGGCGGCCTGGGCGGCCTGACATGCCAGGGTCAGCAGGCTGGCGGACAGCACTGCGGTTACACGTTTGCTCAACAGCATGGTTACGCCCTCGTTGCTTTTGTTATTCGAGGCGGGGCTTGTGGTGCGCCCGCCAACAGTGTTCGGGGAGCAGCTAAAACAAAGTGTTTTTTGGCCGTTTTTGATTGTAGGTGCCGGCCTGCAGATTCAAGGTCTACGGGATATCATATTATGGTATTCCAAACTTTTGGCAAGAGGTATGAGGCTACCGGCCATCACTCCGTCCCTTTCAGAAACAGCGCGGGCCCTGTAGGAGCGGGTTCACCCGCGAATGCGTTGGTGGCTTCACCATCGCATTCGCGGGTGAACCCGCTCCTACAGGGCCCTGCCAAGTCAGTTGCTTCGGTGTTTTAGCCGACCATGTCCGGCTCGAAGGGGATGCTCTGCACCACCTCCAGCTCATACCCCGCCAGCCCCGCGTATTTCAGCGGCGGGCCCAGGTGGCGCAGCTTGCCCACGCCCAGGTCCTGCAGAATCTGCGCGCCTGTACCCACCTCCGAGTACACCTTCGATTGCCCACGCTGGTAAGGCCGCACCGGCTGGGTCAGCTGCGGCACGCGCTCCAGCAGCGCCTGTGAGGACTCATGGTTGGCCAGGATCACCACCACGCCGGCGCCTTCCTCGGCCACCTTCTGCAGCGCCGCCCAAAGCGTCCAGTTGGCGGGGCCGGCGTATTCGGCGCCGACCAGGTCGCGCAGCGGGTCGATCACGTGCACTCGCACCAGGGTCGGCTGCTCGCGGCGGATATCGCCCATGACCATGGCCATGTGTACGCCACCTTCGATGCGGTCTTCGTAGGTGACCAAGCGGAAGGTGCCATGCACGGTCGGCAGTTCGCGTTCGCCGATGCGCTTGATGGTCTGCTCGGTGCTCAGGCGGTAGTGGATGAGGTCGGCGATGGTGCCTATCTTGATGCCGTGCCGGGCAGCGAACACCTCCAGGTCCGGGCGGCGGGCCATGGTGCCGTCATCGTTGAGTACTTCGACGATAACCGACGCCGGGGTGAACCCGGCCAGGCGCGCCAGGTCGCAGCCGGCTTCGGTGTGGCCGGCGCGCGTCAGTACACCGCCTTCGCGGGCGCGCAGGGGGAAGATGTGACCGGGTTGCACCAGGTCTTCCGGGCGGGCGTTGGGGGCCATCGCCGCTGCCACCGTACGTGCCCGATCAGCAGCGGAAATACCGGTGGTAACGCCCGTGGCAGCCTCGATCGACACGGTGAAGGCGGTGCTGAAAACGCTGCCGTTGGCCGGCACCATCTGCTCCAGGCCCAGACGTTGGCAGTGATCGTCGGTCAGCGTCAGGCAGATCAGCCCGCGCGCTTCACGGGCCATGAAGTTGACGGCCTGGGCGTCGCATCGCTCGGCGGCGATCAGCAGATCGCCTTCGTTTTCCCGGTCCTCGTCATCCACCAGCAGGACCATCTTGCCTTGCCGGTAGTCCTCGAGAAGTTCTTCGATGGTGTTGAAAGCCATGTTGCACGCTCACTGTGGTGGGATGATTATTATGGTATACCATCATACACAAATATCGCCGTAACAGGAGAGCAGCGCATGAAGGCCTATTGGATCGCCCATGTGGACGTGACCTACCCCGAGCAATACCAGCAGTACACCCAGCGCGCCCCGGCTGCCTTCAAGGCATTCGGCGGCCGTTTCCTGGCCCGTGGCGGGCGTAGCGAGGCGATGGAAGGGCGGCCTACCCCTCAGCGTAGCGTGGTGATCGAGTTCGATTCGTACGAGCAGGCGCTGGCGTGTTACCGGTCCGAGCTGTACCAGGAGGCTTGCAGCCATCGTCAGGGGGTGGCGAAGGCTGAGGTGATCATCGTCGAAGGGGTCGAGCCCTGAGTTGGATTTGCGGCCTCTTCGCGGGTAAACCCGCTCCCACAGGTACGCCACAGATTTCGAAGTCTGTGGCGTACCTGTGGGAGCGGGTTTACCCGCGAAAGGGCCGGACCTGCCTCAAGGCATACCAGGCAACTCATGCGGCCGCAGGTCGAATACCAGCACCTCGGCATCCACCCCATTGCCCAGTTCCAGCACCTGTTCCTGCCTCACTCGCACCCCATCCCCTTCATTCAGCACTTGCCCATTGAGCTCGATGCTGCCCCGGGCCACATGCACATAGGCATGGCGGTTTTCCGGCAAGGTCAGGATGGCACGCTCGTCACCGTCGAACAGGCCGGCATACACCCGCGCATTCTGCCGTACCTGCAATGACCCCTCGGCGCCATCCGGCGAGATGATCAGGCGCAGCTTGCCGCGCTTTTCCTCGGCACTGAAATGCTGTTGCTGGTAACGCGGCGTTGCCCCCTGCACGTTCGGTACGATCCAGATCTGCAGGAAGTGCACCGGCTGCACCTGGCTGTGGTTGAACTCGCTGTGGGCCACGCCGTGGCCAGCGCTCATCAGCTGCACATCGCCCGGGCGGATCACCGAGCCGGTGCCCAGCGTGTCCTTGTGCTCCAGCGCGCCTTCCAGCACGTAGGAGAAAATCTCCATGTCGCGGTGCGGGTGCTGGCCAAAGCCCTTGCCGGGGATGACGCGGTCGTCGTTGATCACCAGCAGGTCCGAGAACCCTTGCTCGTCCGGGTTGCGGTAGTGGCCGAAGGAGAAGGTGTGGAACGATTTCAGCCAGCCATGAAAGGCCAGGCCGCGGTCTTTGGCGTTGCGTACGGTGAGCATGACGGGTCTCCTGAACCGGCAGGGCACCAGGCCCTGCCGCATGCATGGATGAGGTTACTGCAGGTGCACTTTCAGCTCGCCGGCGGCCTGGCGCATGGCCGCTTGCACGGCCGGCACCTGATGCAGCGGGTTGAGCAGCCCGTAGTCATGGATCATGCCGTTGTAGCGCACCGAGGTAACGGTCACCCCGGCAGCATTCAGCTTACGAGCATAAGCCTCACCTTCATCGCGCAGCACGTCGAACTCGGCCGTTTGCACCAGGGCCGGCGGCAGGCCCTTGAGCTGTTCACTGCTGGCCCGCAGCGGCGAGGCGTAGATCTGTTCCCGTGCCTTGGCATCGGTGGTGTAGTTGTCCCAGAACCACTTCATCATCCCGGTGGTCAGGAAGTGCCCCTCGGCAAACTGCTTGTACGACGCAGTTTCGAAGCTGGCATCGGTCACCGGCCACAGCAGCAGCTGGAAACGCAGGGCCGGGGTGCCGGCCTCTTTGGCTTTCAAGGCCACTACTGCCGCCATGTTGCCGCCGACGCTGTTGCCGGCCACGGCCAGGCGCTTGCCGTCCACGCCAATTTCCTTGCCATGCTCGGCCACCCAGCGGGTGGCGGCGTAGGCCTGGTTGATCGCGGTCGGGTAGTGCGCTTCCGGCGATGGGGTGTAGTCGACGTAGACCGCCACTGCGCCAGAGCCAACCACCAGGTCGTGGATCAGCCGCTGGTGGGTCGGGAAATCGCCGAGCACCCAGCCGCCACCGTGGAAGAACATGAACACCGGCAGGTCACCCTTCACGTTGGCCGGGCGCACCACTTGCAGTTTGATCGACTCGCCATTGGCCTGGATGGTGCGTTCCTTCACCTCGATACCCGAGAGATCGACCTTTACCGAGGCCTGGGCACCGGTCAGCACCGCGCGGGCGTCTTTCGGGCTGAGCTGCTCCAGTGGCTTGCCGCCGCCTTGTTCCAGGGCTTCGAGGAAGGCCTGGGTGTGCTGTTCGATACCCGGGCTGCCAGCGGCGAAGGCGCTGGAAACGGACAGGGCCAGAAGGGAAGCGGTAAGGGTTTTGTGGACAATGTTCATGAGCGAATCCTTTTCTGTTGAATGTTGGTAGTGGGCGTCTTGCCTGGCCTTCAGGGCCATCGCTGCGACTTGTGCGTAGATTAGGGAGATGCGTTGATGGGAAAAAGCCGCTATAAAGCGTTTGACTGTCACCAAGAGCGAGACAATGAACCCTTACGAAGACATGCGGATCTTTGCCCAGGTCATGGAAGCTGGCAGTTTCACTGCGGCTGCCGACCGCCTGGGGATGTCCAAGCAATCGGTCAGCCGGCGCCTGATGCAGCTTGAGGAGCGCCTGGGCGTGCGCCTGCTCAACCGCTCCACCCGGCGCCTGGATGCCACGCCGCTGGGCCAGCACTACTACCAGTCGGCGTTGCGCCTGCTCGGCGAAGTGCAGCAGGTGGAGCACGACATCAGCGGCCAGGCCCAGGCCTTGCGTGGCACCTTGCGTCTGAGTGCGCCGCTGTCGTTCGCCATGGCGCACCTGGGGTGCCTGCTGACCGAGTTCCTGCAGTTGCACCCGCAGGTGGATGTGGAGGTGGATTTGAGCGACCGCGCAGTGGACCTGATCGGCGAGGGCTATGACCTGGCGCTACGGATTGGTGCGCTGGAGGATTCCAGCCTGATTGCGCGGCGTATTGCCAGTGTCGAGCGGGTGTATTGTGCGAGCCCGGCGTACCTGAAGGCTCGGGGCGTGCCGGCCAGGCCGGAGCAACTGGCTGGGCATGATTGCCTGCCTTATGGTCATTCGCGGCAGGTACAGTGGCAGTTCCGCCAGGGCGGCAAAGTACAGGCGATCCAGGTAGTCGGGCGGATGCGGGCTAACAATGGCGAGCTGCTCAGGGATGCGGCGATTGCCGGGATGGGGGTGACCTATCTGCCAACCTTCATCGTGGGACAGGCGCTGGCGGATGGGCGACTGGTGACAGTGCTGGATGAGTGGCGGCCGCCAGCACTGCAGTTGTCGGCGGTGTACCCCCAGCACCGGCAGGTGGCGCGGCCGGTTCAGGGGTTTGTGAACTTCCTGCGTGAGCGCTTGGTGCACCTCTGACCTTCGGTACCGAGTGAGCTTCTTCGCGGGCGTGCCCGCGAACACCGGCGCAGCCGGTGCCAGCCACCGCGTTGGCTTCTTCGCGGGCCTGCCCGCTCCCACAGGTACTCCACAGCCCCAAGCCCAGTGATTACCCTGTGGGAGCGGGTTTACCCGCGAAGAGGCCGGTGCAGGTCAACGCATCAGTTCATCTACCCCGACCCACCCACCATCGAACTCATCCATGGCATCCAGCAGCGCTTCACGGAAATACGCCAGCGATGCCCGATCAAACAGCAACTGCAGCGCCGGCCTCTCATCGCTCCCCACATTCAGCACGATCACGTTGATCCGCGCCGCCGAGGTCTGCGCCACCGCCCCAACGGGAAACGCCCGGGCGCGCAAGTCCACACCGCACAACTTGGCCATCACCGCGCTGCAATGCACCCCCGAGAGCTGCAGCCAGGCATGGCTATCCTGGCGCGGCAGCAGGTAGTTGCGCCGGGCATCCTGCACCCACCCGGCCTCTTCGGCAGCCACCCGTGCACCGCCGTCGGCCAGGCTGCCCAGCAACAGGTACTCGGTCTGCGACAAGCGCGCTATCCAGCCACCGTCTTCCTGGCGCACGGCCTGGTTGGGTAGCGACGGCAAGCGGTAGCCACGCGCCTGCAGGCAAGCGGCACTGTCGCCCCCGCGAAACCCGACCCGTGCCAGATCGGTCAGGTCAGTCAACGCGCAGGTATGCAGCAGTTCGGCCCACGGGCCGGGTGAAATAAAAGCTTTGGCTTGCAAACTGGTCATCGCTCAGAGCTCCTGGCGCAGGTTGTCGGGATCGTGGAACGGCAGTGGCACCACCTTGGCATTGACCATCACACCGCCCTCCACGCGGATCGGGATGTGCATGCCAGGCGTGGCCTGATGGGCACCGGCGTAAGCCAGGCCGATGATCTGCCCCAGGGTTTGCGAGTATTCGCAGGATGTGACGTTGCCGCTGATGTCCGCCCCGTCCAGCACCAGATGCCCCTCCAGCGGTTGCGGGCTGCCCTTGGGCAGGGTGAAGCCGACCAGTTTGCGCTTGAGCGGCTGCGCTTCGAGGATCTCGATCGAGCGTTTGCCGACGAAGAATGGCTTCTTGCGGCCGATGGCCCATTGCATGTCGATCTCCGCCGGGTGGGTCATGCCGTCGGTGTCCTGGCTGATGATCACGTGGCCCTTTTCCAGGCGCAGCAGGCGTTGGGTCTCGACGCCGAACGGGCGAATGCCCAACCCCGCGCCAGCCTGCATCAAGGTATCCCACAGGTGCTCGGCGTGGCGCGCCGGCACGTGCACTTCGTAGCCCAGTTCACCCACAAAGCCCACCCGCAGGATGCGCGCGGCAATGCCGGCCACTGTGCCCTGGCGTACACCGAGGTAAGGGAAGGCATCGGCCGACAGGTCCACATCGTCACACACCTTGGCCAGCACCTGGCGTGACAGCGGCCCGGCCAGGTTGACCGCGGCCAGCGCGGCGGTGACGTTGGTGATGTCCACATCCAGGCGCCATTGCGCGTTCCACTTCAGCATCTGCTGGTAGATGCGGTCGACGCCGCTGGTGGTGGCGGTGACGTAGTAATGCTGCTCGCCCAGCCGGGCGCACACGCCATCATCGATCACCACGCCATGCTCGTTGGTCATCAGCGCGTAGCGGGTGCGGCCGATGGCCAGCTTGGCGAAGCCGAAGGTGTAAAGGCGCTCCAGCAGTTCGGCGGCGTCGGGGCCGCGCACATCCAGGCCACCGAGGGTGGAAACGTCGATCAGGCCGACCTTCTCGCGCACATGGCGGGCTTCCTCCTGCATGCAGCGTTCGCGGTCCTCGGGCTTGCCATAATAGGCCGGGCGCTGCCAGATGCCGGCCGGCATCATCTTCGCCCCGGCTTCCAGGTGGCGGCGGTGCATGGGCGTTTGCCGGTACGGGTCGAAGGCGCGGCCGGCGACGTGGGCCAGTTTTTCCGCCTGGAACGGTGGCCGGGCGGTGGTCACCCCGGTTTCGCTGATGCTGCGCCCGGTGGCGTGGGCCACCAGGCGAGCGGTCGGCAGCGCCGAGTGGCGGCCCTGGGACGGGCCCATGCCGACCGTGGAGAAGCGCTTGACCAGTTGCACATCGCGGTAGCCGCTGCGCGTGGCGTTGACGATGTCGCGCACTTGCAGGTCTTCGTCGAAGTCGACGAAATCCTTGCCCTTGGGGTGGGGGAAGATCGGCCAGGTGAAGTTGACCTTGGCTTCGGCGCTGAACACTGGCTGCACCGGCGCTTCCAGGCCCAGCGCTGCCAGCGCATCGGCAGCCCCGCGAGTGGCGTCGGCCAGCACATTGCCCAGTGCGTGACGGCCGTTCACCGAACCGGCGATATCCAGCCCGGCCGGCAGGTTGCTGATGACGAATTCGTCGCGGTTCACATCGTAGGCCAGCTTGCCGCCAGCCTGGCACGGCAACTGGTACACCGGCATGTAGCCTGCCGACATGCACAGCAGGTCGCAGGCCAGGCGCAGGCCATGCGGGCCGACCTTGCCCTGGCCGGTGATCGGGCGAATATCCACGCCACTCACGTGGCGCATGCCCGCTTCGTGCAGGGCTTCGTACACGGTGCTGCCCAGGTGCACGGGTATATCGCGGCGCTTCAGTTCGGCGGCCAGTGCGGCATCGGCTGGCGCAGCGCGCATGTCGACCACCGCGGCCACGGCCACGCCTTGCTCCTGCAGGTCGAGGGCGGCGAGGTAGCCGTCATCGTGGCCGGTGAGGACTACCGCGCGCTGGCCGGGTTTTACCGCGTACAGCTTCATCAGCCGCTGCACGGCGCTGGTCAGCATGACCCCCGGCAGGTCGTTGTTGCGGAACACAACTGGCTGGTCGAACGAACCGGCCGCCACCAGGCAGCGGCTGGCGCGCACCTTGTACAGGCGCTTGTGCTGGATCACCGGCAGGTAGTTGTCGGTGAACCAGCCGTTGCAGGTGGCGTCCAGCAGCACCTGGATGTTCGGGTGGCCCTCGACGGCAGCCAGCAGTTCCTGGCGCAGGCTGGTAGCGCGGGTGCCGGCAATGTCGAAGCGGGCGTAGGTGAGCGAGCCGCCAAGTACCGGCTGTTGCTCGATCAGCAACACCTTGGCCCCGGCATTGGCCGCGTCCAGTGCCGCACGCAGGCCAGCCGGGCCAGCGCCGATCACGGCCAGATCGACGAACAGATAGGCCTTGTCGTAATACTGCGGCCTGAAGCCTAGGTCGAGCACGCCCAGGCCGGCCTTCTTGCGGATCAGCGGCTCCCACACCTTCCACATGCCCTTGGGCTTGTAGAACGAGCGGTAATAGAAGCCCACCGGCATGAAGCGCGAAAACTTGCCCAGGTAGGCGTCGCGATCGTGCGCCAAGCTACCGTTGAAGTTCTGCCCTTCGACTACCTGGCCATCGCGGGCGGCTTCCAGGTCGGCCAGCACATTGGGCTCGTCCGGCAGCTGCACCAGGGTGTTGGCATCCTGCCCGGCCATGCTCAGCGGGCCGCGCGGGCGGTGGTACTTGAACGAGCGCGACAGCAGCCAGCGGCCACTGCCGAGCAGGGCGCTGGCGATGCTGTCACCGGCAAAGCCCTGGCAGGCCTGGCCGTCGAACTGGAAGTGCAGGGGCCGCTCGCGGTCGATCAGCAGGCCCATAGGCGCGGGGAGGCGAGTGTGGCTGTTCATCCGGCAATCTCCGGGGTGGCGGCGGGGGTGAAGTCGACGCGGCGGTCGAACAGTTCTTTCGGGTCGAAGGTGCGCAGCACCTGGTCGCTCACCGTGTGGCGTTCGGCCAGGAACCAGTAGCTGGAGGCGTTGTGCAGCCACCACTCGGTCACCACCCCGGCCAGGTTGTCGCTGTTGAACACATAGTCGGCCCATTGCGCATCGCTGCAGTTGGCCGGGTCGGGCATGTGCCTGAATTCGCCGCCGTAGGTGAACTCGCTGATATTGCGCGGGCCGTTCAAGGGGCAGGTCAGGATCTTCATCGTCGTCGCTCCTTAGTGGCTGGCCGCGGTGGCGCCCATTTCGTTGACTTGCTGGAAGCGGCTGAAGCGCTCCAGGGCAAAGGGTGCGATCAGTTCCGGCACCTTGCCGCCACTGGCGACCAGCTCGGCCATGGTCTTGCCGCAGATCGGCGTGGCCTTGAAACCCCAGGTGCCCCAGCCGGCGTCCAGGTAATAGTTGTGCACCGGCGACAGGCCCATGATCGGGCTGTAGTCCGGGGTCATGTCGGTGATCCCGGCCCACTGGCGCATCAGCTTGGCGTTGGCCATGAACGGGAACATCTCGATGGCGTGTGCCAGCAAGCTCTCCTTGAGGTCGAGGGTGGAGCGGGTGTTGTACAGCGGGTAGGGGTCGGAGCCGCCGCCAAAGACGATCTCGCCGCGGCTGGTCTGCTGCACGTAGCAGTGCAGCGCCGAGGAGCTCACCAGTGGGTCGAGAAACGGCTTGAACGGCTGGGTGACCATGGCCTGCAGCGGGTAGGTGTGGATCGGCGCACGAATGCCGGCCTTGGCCATCAGCAGCGAACTGGCCCCGGCCACGGCCTGTACCACGCAACCGCACTGCACGGTGCCACGGTTGGTCTTCACCGCCTCGATGCGGCCATTTCGGATCAGCAGGTCCTGCACTTCGGTCAGCTGGTGGATCTCGACGCCGCGCTTGGCAGCCTGCTTGGCGTAGCCCCAGGCCACCGCGTCGTGGCGGGCGGTGGCACCATCGATGTGCCAAAGGCCGGCGAGTACCGGCAGGTGACCGGGGTCGAGGTTCAGGCTCGGCACCAGCTCGAGGATCTGCTGGCGGTCGATCATTTCAGTGCGCCCGCCAAAGTGCTTGTTGACCTCGGCGCGCTGGCGAAAGGCGCGCACGGTGGCGTCGGTGTGCGCGAGGGTGAGCTGACCGCGCTCGGAATACATGATGTTGAAGTCGAACTCGTTCGACAGGTTCTGGAACATGCGCACCGATTCTGCGTAGAAGCGCACACCCTCACTGGTGAGGTAGTTGGAGCGGATCACCGCTGTGTTGCGCGCAGTATTGCCGCCGCCCAGGTAGGCCTTCTCCAGCACGGCGACATTGGTGATGCCATGGTACTTGGCCAGGTAGTAGGCGATGGCCACGCCGTGGCCGCCGCCGCCGATGATCACCACGTCATAGCGTGGCTTGAGTTCGCACGGTGGTGGCAGGTCGACCTCCACCGGGTAGTCGGCGCTCAGGCCGTATTTCAGCAGGGCGAAAGGCATGGGGTGCGCTCCTGGTGGGCGGCCTGTTGTTGCAGGTCGAGGGCGAGCAGGGTGTTTTTCATCAGGTAGGCGATGGTCATCGGGCCGACGCCGCCGGGTACCGGGGTGATGCCGGCCACCTGGGGCAGGGCGGCGGCGAAGTCGACATCGCCGACCAGGCGGCTGTGGCCGCCTTCGTCGATGCGGTTGATACCGACATCGATCACCACCGCGCCAGGCTTGAGCCAGTCGGCACCGATCAGCCGTGGCTTGCCCACTGCGGCCACCAGGATGTCTGCCTGGCGACACAAGGCCGGCAGGTCGCGGCTGCGCGAATGCACCACGGTCACCGTGCAGTCGGCCTGCAGCAGCAGGGCGGCCATGGGCTTGCCGACGATGTTCGAGCGGCCGACCACCACCGCATGCTTGCCACGCAGTTCGCCACAGGCATCGCGCAGCAGGCGCATGCAGCCGCTGGGCGTGCACGGGGTGAGCACATCGCGGCCCTGGGCCAGGCCGCCGACGTTCTCGCTGTGGAAGCCGTCCACATCCTTCAGTGGGCTGATCGCCTGAAGAATGCGGTGTTCGTCGATATGGGCCGGCAACGGCAGTTGCACGAGGATGCCGTTGACCTCGGTGTCGCGGTTGAGGCGGTCGATCAGGGCCAGCAGCTCGGCCTGGCTGGTGTCTGCGGGCAGGCGATGCTCCAGCGAGCGGATGCCCACCTCTTCGGCACGCAGCACCTTGTTGCGCACGTACACCTGGCTGGCAGCGTCGGCGCCGACCAGCACCACCGCCAGGCTCGGTTGCACGCCGCCCTGGCGCAGCTCCTGCACCTGCTCGCGTACCTCGGCCAGCACCCGCGTCGCGGTGGCCTTGCCGTCGATCAGCTTGATACTGGGAGTGGCGTTCATTTGAAGATCACCGTGCGGTCGTGGTTCAGGAACACCCGATGCTCCAGGTGGTATTTCACGGCGCGGGACAGGGCGATGGTCTCGGTGTCGCGGCCGATGGCCACCAGGTCATGCGGTGCGTAGGCATGGTCCACGCGCTGTACTTCCTGCTCGATGATCGGGCCTTCGTCGAGGTCGCTGGTGACATAGTGGGCGGTGGCACCGATCAGCTTCACCCCGCGCTGGTAGGCCTGGTGATAAGGCTTGGCGCCTTTGAAACCGGGCAGGAACGAATGGTGGATGTTGATCGCCCGGCCTGACAGCTGGCGGCACAGGTCGTCGGAGAGGATCTGCATGTAGCGCGCCAGCACCACCAGTTCAGTGCCGGTGTCCTCGACGATGCGCAGCAGCGCGGCTTCCTGTTCGGCCTTGGTGTCCTTGCTGACCGGCAGGTAGACGAAACGGATGCCCTGGCGCTCGGCCATCGGGCGCAGGTCCAGGTGGTTGGAGACCACGGCGGTGATCTGCATGTCCAGCTCGCCCTTGGCATGGCGGTACAACAGGTCGGACAGACAGTGGTCGAACTTGCTCACCATCAGCAGCACGCGCATCGGCCGGGCACTGCTGTGCAGGCTCCACTGCATGTCGAAACGCTGGGCGACATCGGCAAAGCCGGCTTCCAGCTGCGGTGTGTCACCCGTGACACCGGTGTTGTAGCGGAACACCGCGCGCATGAAGAAGCGCCCGTTGTCCTCGTCGTCGAACTGCGCCATCTCGCTGATGTAGCAACCGTGCTCGGCCAGGTAGGTGGTCACCGCGGCGACGATGCCGGACACGGCCGGGCAACTGACGCGCAGGATGAAGTGATCGGGAGCGGGATGCATGTCGGATAGGCCTCGTGATGGGGTGGGGCAGGTCGGGCACAAGGGCAAAAGAGGCTTCGCGTGGAGGCGAAGAAATATTTCTTGGTAGGAATATAAATTTCCTTTAGGCGATTTATAGGCGAAGAGGCGGGTGACGGTCTAGAGGTTTGTGAATTTTTTTTGCCTGGCAGGAAAGTTTTACCGGGGACCTGTAGGAGCGGGTTCACCCGCGAATAGGCCGGTACAGGCTATGATTGCTCCATGAGCACTACACCGCCTCTGCGCCAACCTTGCCCCCCTGGCGCCTGCGACTGCGGCCGCGAACACTTGGTCGATCACCCGCAGGCCGCTCAGCGCATCCTCCTGCTGACCCGCCAGGAAGAGAAACGCCTGCTCGACCGCCTGGAAAACCTCAAGGACCTGGAAGACCTGCAACGCCTGCAGCAGCGGATGTATGAAAACCTCGGCATTCGCGTGCACATTGCCCCCGGTTTCAACGAAGTGCGCACCATGCGCGGCATCGTCATCGAGCTGGATGATCAGCTAGGCCTATGCCGCAAGACCCGGCAGTCGATCCCGGCGGCGATCCGCCGTGGGCTGGAGCGCAATCCGCAGGTGGCCTTCCGCTTGCTCGATACCCACGACCTGTTGCGGGATACCTGAAGACCGCGTCAGCCCCACTAATTTTTTCGCCGCACGCCACGTCTACTTGAAAGCCCCCCTGCGCCAGGCGCGCAGCGGCATCCATCACTCAAGGAGACAGGCAATGACTTCCGTTTTCGACCGCGACGATATCCAGTTCCAGGTAGTGGTCAACCACGAAGAGCAATACTCGATCTGGCCCGACTACAAAGCCATCCCCAACGGCTGGCGTGCCGTAGGCAAGAGCGGCCTGAAGAAGGACTGCCTGGCCTACATCGATGAAGTCTGGACCGACATGCGCCCGCTGAGCCTGCGCCAGAAAATGGCCGAAGCCGCCGCCCAGTGACTGCATTGAACCTGCTGTGCCTGCCGTATTCCGGGGCCAGCGCCATGGTCTACAGCCGCTGGCGGCGCAAGCTGCCGACGTGGTTGCAGGTGCGCCCGGTGGAACTGCCCGGGCGTGGCGCGCGCATTGCCGAGCCACTGCACACCGACATGCAGGCCCTGGCCCGGCAACTGGCCGCCGAACAGCGCCTGGCGGCCAGCGCCCCTTACGCGCTGCTCGGCCATAGCCTGGGCGCCTTGCTGGCATTTGAACTTGCCCATGAGCTGCAAGCGCTGGGCTGCCCGGCGCCACTGGCCCTGTTCGCCTGCGGCACCGCAGCACCGACCCGGCGCGAGGACTACGATGGCAAGAACTGGCGCGAGCCCAAGAGCGACGCCGAGTTGATCGGCGAGTTGCGCGAGCTTCAGGGCACGCCAGAGGAAGTGCTGGCCAACGCCGAGCTGATGAGCCTGACCTTGCCCACCCTGCGCGCCGACTTCCTGCTGTGTGGTACCTACGCCTACCGCCAGCGGCCGGCCTTGCAGTGCCCGCTGCACGTGTTGGGCGGCATGCAGGACCGCGCCAGTGACGAGCAATTGCAGGCCTGGCGCAAGGAAACCCTCGGGGCGTTCTCGCTGCAGATGTTCCCAGGCGGCCACTTCTTCATCCATGAGCATGAAGACCGGGTGCTCGCTGCGCTGACCGCGTCGCTGCAATCGCTTCGGCTGTCCGCCTGATTGACGTCACCGCTTGCCTGGGGGAGGCTAGGCCTTTTCCCAGGCAAGAGGCAGACAATGCTGATCGATCCCCACAAGGCCACGCTGCTGGTCGTCGACATCCAGGAAAAACTCATCGGCGCCATGAGCGACCCTGAAGGCACCCGCGCGCGGGCCCGATGGCTGCTGGCAGCGACGAACGAGCTGGAACTGCCGACGGTGATTTCCGAGCAGTACCCCAAGGGCCTGGGCCATACCCTGGCCGAACTGCTGGCCGCAGCGCCGGCCGCCGAAGTGGTGGAGAAAAGCCATTTTTCCTGTGTGGCCGCCGAGTGCCTGCCAGCAAGTTTGATGGCGCGTGAGCAAGTGATTGTCTGTGGCATGGAAACCCACGTGTGTGTGCTGCAGACCGTGCTCGGCCTGCTGGCGCTGGGCAAGCAGGTGTTCGTGGTCGAGGATGCCTGCGACAGCCGTACCCCGGCGAGCAAGGCCGCAGGGCTGGCGCGCATGCGGGCCGCGGGGGCGCAGGTGGTGACCCGCGAAATGGTTCTGTTCGAGCTCATGGGCAGTGCCAGCCACCCGCTGTTCCGGCACATCAGCAAGATCTACCTGGTCGGTGAACAGCCCTGAACGGCCGGTTACTGGCTGCCGGGTTGATGGCCCTGGCGCTGCTGCAAGGCTGCGCCGGGCGCCGTGAGGAAGCGCCCGAGACGGACCCGGCCAAGGTCCGCGCCCAACTGCTGCGGCTGTTACCCGCCCAGGCCAAGGACCGCGAGGGCTGGGCCCGGGACATCCAGGTGGCGTTCGACGCCCAGCGAATTGCCCCCAGCAAGAGCAACCTGTGCGCGGTGCTGGCGGTGACCGAGCAGGAATCGACCTTCAATGCCGACCCGCAAGTGCCCAACCTGGGGCGTATCGCCCGAGAGGAAATCGACCGCCGCGCTGCGCGCCTGCACATCCCCAAGCTGCTGGTCGACGGTGCACTGAAGGCGCCGTCGGGTAATGGCAAGAGCTACCAGCAGCGTTTGCAGGCGGTGCGCAGCGAGAAGCAGTTGAGCGAACTGTACGACGAAGTCATCGCTCGCGTGCCGCTGGGCAAGACCTTGCTGGGCGGGCTGAACCCGGTGCATACCGGTGGGCCGATGCAGGTCAGCATCGACTTTGCCGAAAAGCATGCGCGGGATTACCCCTACAGCCATGATGGCAGCATTCGCCAGGAAGTGTTCACCCGGCGCGGCGGCATGTATTTCGGTATCGCCCACTTGCTAGGCTATTCGACCAACTATGATCGCCAGCTGTACCGCTTTGCCGATTTCAACGCGGGCTGGTACGCAAGCCGCAATGCGGCATTCCAGGCGGCACTGAGCAAGGTGACGGGAGTAACGCTGGCGCTGGATGGCGACCTGGTGGCGCCGGGCTCGATCATGCCCGGGACCACTGAAAAGGCGGCACGCAAACTGGGAGGAAAGCTGGGCCTGCGCAACCCGCAGATTCGCAGCCAGCTGGAGCAGGGCGATAGTCTGGCCTTCGAGGACAGCAAGCTGTACAGCGGGGTGTTCGCCCTGGCCGATGCAGCGGCCGGCAAGCCGGTGCCACGGGCGGTGCTGCCGGGGATCCAGCTGAAAAGCCCGAAGATCACCCGCAAGCTGACCACGGCGTGGTTTGCCGGGCGGGTGGATGAGCGTTATCAGCGGTGCATGAAGCGCTAGCGCTGCATTCAACGCGATCAACTGTGGGAGCGGCCTTGCGTCGCGAAAGGGCTGCGCAGCAGCCCCAGAAATTTGTGCATCTGTGCTGAAATCCTGGGGCCGCGATGCGGCCCTTTCGCGACGCAAGGCCGCTCCCACATTGACCGTGCCAGCCTGCCTGATCAGCTTTCGCCCAGGGCGGCAACTACCTGATCCACACTGGCCTTCAACCCGGCAAGTGCATCCTCAGGGTCACTCTCCACGACCACCAGCTTCGCCCCGGACGCCTTGATCACCTCGGCTACAGCCGCTTCCGGCTGCCGATGGTCCAGCACCAGCGCCACATCCTGCGCCTTCAGGTTGTACCCCAGCGCCTTCAGCGCAGTCGCATCCCACTCGGCTGGCAGCGGCTGCTCGACCATGTCCAGGTTCAACCCGCTGGCCAGATAACCCAGCCGTTCCGACAGGCTCACCACCGTCAGGTTGTCGACCTTGGCCAAGCGTGTCTGGCTGCTCGCCGAAAGCTCCAGCAACTGGCGTTTGAGCCCGGCCAGGTTGCCCTGGATCTGCGCCTTGTCGCCCGGCGCCAAGCGCTCCAGGTCATTGGCTACCACATCGGCCATGCGCCCGAAGTTGGTCGGGTTGAGCCAGGGGTAGGCGCCATAGGCCTCGTCGCCGCTCACCGCTATGCCCGGCAGCGCGCCATCCACTGGCCGTGCGGCGTCGATTTCGACGATCCGGATATTGCTACGCCGGGCCATCGGGTACAGCGGGTCGTCATGCCAGATCGAGCGCACGCCGATCACCGCGTCGGCCTGCTGCGCGGCCTTGTGCAGGCTGGCGCCACCGCGACCGCTGAAATAGGAAGGCTGGCGGCTGGCAGGCAGGTTGGCGGGTGCTGCACGCTTGAGCTGCACCTTGGTGCCCTCGAGCAAGGCGCTGGCCAGGCTGTGGGTGACGGGCAGGGTGGTCAGCACTTGCGTGGCGAAAGACAGCGACGGCAGGCCGGCCAGGGCCAGCGCCAGGGTCAGGCGTTTCAGGTTCATGCCGGGTTTCCTTGCAGGCGGGGGACGAGGGCGCGGGCCAGCGCCGCCAGGGCGAAGCAGATGCCCGCGACCAGGATGATCGCGGCGCCGGACGGCACCGGCAGGTCGAAAACGATCGGCAGCAGGATGCCCAGCAGCGTGCTCAGCGTGGCGATCAGCACCGACAGGAAGAAAAAGCCCTTCAGCGACTGGCTGACCAGGCGTGCGGCGGCAGCGGGGATCACCAGCAGTGCCCCGACGAGGATCGCCCCGATCACCTTCACCGAGGCCACGGTGACCAGGGTCACCAGCACCACGAACAGGTAGTCCAGGGTTTTCACCGCCACCCCGCGCACGGCTGCCAGCTGTGGGTTGAAACTGGCCAGCATGATGCGGTTGTACAGCGGCACTGCCAATGCCAGCACCAGCACCGCGACGATGCCCAGTACCACCAGGTCCTGGCCGCTGACGGTCAGCACCGAGCCGAACAGCACGTTCTCGAGGATGTGCACGTTGATCTTGCCCGCCAGCATCAGCAGCAGGCTGGCGCCCAGCGCCAGCGACACCGACAGGAATACGCCGATCAGCGTGTCCGGCGACAGCCCGGTGCGGTTGCGCAGGAAGTTGAGCAAGATGCCGAACAGCAGGCAGTGGCCGAACAGGCTGCCGTAGGGGCCGGTGTAGGGCTCGCCCAGCAGGATGCCGATGGCCACGCCGGTCAGTGCGGCATGGCCGACCGCCTCGGAGAAGAAGGCAAAGCGCTTGACCACCACCAGGGTACCCAGGCCGCCCAGCACCGGGCCGATCATCAAACCGGCCAGCAAAGCGTTGACCACGAAGCCGTAGGCCAGCGCCTCCGGCAGGTACCCGGCACTGGCCCAGTCCTGGACCGTTTGCCGAAAGATTTCAAAACTCATCAGGCAAGGCTCTCGCTACGCGGGTGAACGGAGAACAGGCCGAGCAGGCGCTCTGGGGTAAGGGCCTGGGCGGGTGGGGCGTCGAACAGTACCTGGCGGCTCAGGCCGGTAACTCGGTCGGCCAGACGCATCACGGCTTCCAGGTCATGTTCGATCCACAGCACGGTGGTGCCGGCCTGGCGCCAACCCTGCAGCAGTTGTTCGAACACCTGGATGCCGGCTTCATCCAGGGCCGACATCGGTTCGTCCAGCACCAGCAGTTGCGGCTCGGGGATCAGGCCCTGGGCCAGCAGCACGCGTTGGCGTTCGCCACCGGAAAGCGCGCCCATGCGCCGTTTGCGCTTGTCGAGCATGCCGACCTGCGCCAGGGCTGTGTCGATGGCCGGCTGCACGCGATGCGACAAGCCGAGGAAAGCAGGGCGGCGCTGGCACATGGCAGCCATGAAATCGTCCACGGTCATCGGCAGGCCACGGTCGAATTCCAGCGCCTGCGGCACATAGCCGATCACTTCGCGTTCGCCGGGCCAGTGCAGGGTCAGCTGGCCCTGGTGCGGCATCTGCCCGAGCAGGGTCTTGATCAGCGAACTCTTGCCACCGCCGTTGGGGCCGACGATGGCATGCACGCTGCCGGCGGCGACGTTGAAGCTGACCTGTTCGAGGATGCGGGTGCGGCCCAGGGTGAGGTCGATGCCGGCGAACTCGATGCGCGGCCCGCAGGCTGTCACCAGGTTGGCGGCGGCGGTCATGCGCGGTTCTCCTGGATGGCGCGGACCACGGTGTCGAGGTTGCGCTTCATCTCCACTTCGTACTTGTCCTTGGTGTATTCGCCGTAGGAAATGTGCGTCAGCGGGTACAGGCGCACGCCGGATTCACGCTGGATGGTTTCGACATAGGCCGACGGGAAGTCCATTTCCGAGAAGATCACCCGCACGTCCAGCGCCTTGAGCTGGTCGATGGTCTTCTTCAGCTGGGCCGGGCTGGGTTCGATGCCATGGGCTGGCTCGACCACCGCAGTCACCTCCAGGCCGAAGTCACGTACCAGGTAGTCGTAGGCGGCATGGATGGTGGCGACCCGGAAGGTGGCGCTGGGCGCCTCGGTGACCTTGGCCAGTGCTTCGGCGCGCAGTGCGCGCAGGCGCTTGGCATAGGCGCGGGCGTTTTGCGTGTACAGCTTGGCGTTGTCCGGATCGAGCTTGCCCAGTTCGCGGGCGATGTTGTTGACCTGGGCGATGGTGGTGCTGATCGACAGGAAGGTGTGCGGGTTGACCACCTTGCCGGCGCCGCGGGCGGCAATGCCGGTGGCCGCCAGCAAGGGTACGTTCTGGTTGGCCTCTATGGTGTTTATGTCGGGCTTCTCGCTGGCGGCGATCATGCGGTCGGCGAAATCGTCATGGCCGACGCCGTTCAGTACCACCACGTCCAGGGTACCGATGCGCTTGATGTCCTCGGCTCGTGGCTCGTAGGCATGGGGGTTGAACCCTGCCGGAATCAGCGGCACCACTTCGGCCTTGTCGCCGACGATGTTGCTCACATAGCTGTAGTAGGGGTGCAGGGTAATGCCGATACGCAGGGGCTTGCCGTTATCGGCCAGGGTCTGTGCCGGCAGGGCAATGGCCAGGAGCAGGGCGAGGGCGGAGCGGAGCATGGGGAAGTCCTTGGGTTCAATGACGGTGTTCGCGGGTGACCCCGGCGTCGTAATGGCTGACCACCTGCTGCCAGCCGGCGGCGATCAGGGCGGCCTGGCCAAGGTCGTCCGGGGGCACGGCGGCGCTGTCGCGGCGCAGCCAGACATCGGCCTGGCCGGTGCTGTCGGCCGGCAGGATCAGCAGCAGGCTGCCGGCCACTTCCGGGGCCTGGCTGCGGCCAAGGTAGGCCCCGGTCTCCAGCCACGACCATTGGTGGCCGCCGCGGCTCTGGCTGCCGGCATCGACCACGAACGGCGGCAGGCCTTCCTCGGCAAGTGCCTGTACGCTGGGCGCAGCGGTGTTCTCTTCACGCAGCAGCTGGATTTCGTCGAAGGCCACCCGCAAGTCGGTGTACAGGCCTTGCTCGGCGGCGGTCAGGTCGCGACGGGCGTCTATCTGGTGGCTGGCGATGGCCTGTTCATCCTCGCGTTCGCCGCGCAGCAGCACCACGCCGGTGGCGAGTACCACGATCAGCAGGCTGACCAGCAGCACGTACAGGGTTTCGTGCCCGGCGCCGGCCGGGCGAATCACTTGGGCGCGGCTCATGGCTGGGCAATATCGGCGTAGTCGACTTCCACCACGTGCCCGGGGCCGGCATCGAACAGCACGTAGAACTCGCCGTCCGGGCGCTTGAAGGTCAGGGTCGAGTCATCACCGAGCTTGCCGCCGACCAGCACCTGTTCGTCGTAGCCGATCACATCCAGGGTAACTCCGGGGGCGCCGCTGCCGTCCGAGAAGCCGCCGGTGCACTTGACCTGGCCGCCAGCCAGCTCTTCACACTCGCACATCGGGTTGTGCGCCAGGGCCGGGCAGGCGGCCAGCACCAGCAAGGGCAGGGCGAGGGTGCGTATCAGGTGTTTCATTTCTTGCCTCCTTGTTTCTCGAGCCAGGCCACGGTGGCTGGCGATGCCTTGGCCAGGGGGACCGACGCCTGGTGCATGCTGCCGTCCCAGCCTTCCAGGGTGATCCAGATCTGCGCGTCGGGCTTGGTGCGTGGCGGGATCGGCAACGAGGTGCCCATGTTGTACGGCGCACCGAAGAAAATCGTGCCGGCGGCGCGCAGGCTGCGCGGTTTGCCGATGCGCAGGTAGGCCGCCTTGACGCCGTTGACGCAGGCCTTGCACAGCGATGCATTGAAGACCTTGAAGTGGCCGGCCGGGCCATCGGCGCGGGGCGCCTCGTCACGCATCTCGGCCAGGTCCAGGGTATAGGGGCCGACCTGGATGTCGTGGATCACATTGGCGCCGAGCCCCGCTTCGCCGCGAAACAGCTTGGCCTCGGCGAAGTACTTGGGCATGAAGCCCAGCGGGATGAGAATCAGCAGGATGTTCAAGTGAAAACGCCACTTCAGCCACAGTTGCTTCAGCGGGCTGACGGTCACGGCTTGGGCCTGGCTCATGGGCGGATCTCCACGGTGGGTTCATGGCGCGCCATGCGCGGTGCGCGCTCGCTGCGCTTGAGGGCGGCGGCGGTGGCCTGGGCGGTGCGTTTGGTCCAGATCAGCAAACCGCTGAACACCATCAGGGTGAGGACCAGGCCGAAGAAGAACCACACCAGCTTGATCGGCAGGCCGCCGAAATCGCCGGTGTGCAGCGGGCGCATCGACTCGGTGACGAACTCCAGGGCGGAGCGGTCGCTGATCAGGAACTGACTGTCGACATTACGCGTGTACGGGTTCACCGAGGCGCTCTGGAACATCAGCGGGTACCAGCCTGGTCCGGCCAGGGTGATGTGGCTGTAGGCGGTAGCCGGCAGCGAGATGAAGCTGATCTCCAGCCCCGGGACCGCCAGGCCGGCGATGCGTGCCGCTTCATCCAGGTCGATGCGCGCTGCCGGGCTGCCATTCGGGGTTTGCGGCACGTCCTCACGGGCGATCACCGGCACGATGGGCCGGCTGGAAATGGTGATGTGGTTGTCGGCCAGGATTGCCTGGATCAGGAACCAGGTGCCGGTGATGGAAATGACCGCAATGAACCAGATCGACCAGACCCCGGCCAGGCGGTGCAGGTCGCCCCAGAAAATTCGCGAACCATGGCCGGTGCGCACCGGCTTGAAGAAGCCCTTCCAGAACTTCTTGTACACCACCAGGCCGGTGACCAGTGAAGCCAGCATGGGCAGGCCGAGCAGCGACACCAGGTACCAGCCCCAGCTGAAACCGCTGGTGAACGGCACCAGCCACCAGCCGTGCAAGGCGCGGGTAAAGGCTTCGAAGTTGAAGTCCGGGGTCTTGCCCTGGATGGCACCGGTGTAGGGGTTTACATACAGTGTCGGGCTGGTGCCGTCAGGCAGAGTGACATTGGCTTTGACCGCGAAGTGCGAACCGTCGGGCTGGATCAGCCGCTCCACCACCATGTCCGGCTCGGCCTTGTGCATGGCGTCCAGTACCTGCTGGAAGCTCAGGCGCTCGGCGTCGGCGTCGGGCTTGTTGGCGCGCACGGCGGGGTCGGCCAGCCAGACGATTTCCTGGCTGACCACCGCGAGCATGCCGGTGAAGCAGACGATCAGGACAAAGAACCAGATCGGCAAGGCGAGCCAGCTGTGGACCAGGAACCACAGCCTGGATTTGGATTTTTTCGGTGATTTGGCCATCTGACGGTCTTCTGCAATGGGGAGTCGAGCGTGTGCCCAGCCAAAGAGGGGCTGTATTGATAAGGACGAATGAGAATCGAAAACCTGCCGTTTTAAATGCAAGCAAATGTTTCAGGCAAAGAAGCCTGAAAGCTGGCGCGACCCTGTAGGAGCGGCCTTGTGTCGCGAAAGGGCTGCGCAGCAGCCCCAGGGTTTCAGCGCAGACGCACAAATTGCCGGGGCTGCTTTGCAGCCCTTTCGCGACACAAGGCCGCTCCTACAGGACCTGTGCATGCCTTGAGGGCAGGGGATCAGGCGCGGGTCAGGGCCACTGCCGGTTGCGGCTTGCCGTGCAGCTGCGCCAGGTCCTGGTACAGCGCGCGGCCAATTTCCGCAGCGCGCGCCGGCAGCACCGAGAGCAGGGTGTCACTCAGGCCGTGGCTGTTTTCGCAGAAGCCCTGCAGGTACACCGAGGCCTGCAGGTCGGGGCTGGCCAGCACGCGGTAGTTGCGGTTGACGCTGAAATCTTCCAGGTAGCCGGCCAGGGGCGCCAGCAGGTCACGGTGCGAGCGGCGCTCGTAACCGGTGGCGAGTATCACCGCGTCGTAGCGGTGGGTCTGCTGCTGGCCGGTGGCGAGGTCGCGCAGTGTCAGCTCCAGGCCTTCGCGGGTGGCCACCACGGCTTCGACCTGGCGCCGGCACAGCACGTTGTGGCGGTACTGGTGGGCGACCTTCTGCCGGTAAAGGATGCCGTAGATGCGTTCGATCAGGTTGAGGTCGACCACCGAATAGTTGGTGTTGTGGTATTCGCCCAGCAGCTTGCTGCGCTGGTCGGCCGGTTCGTTGTAGACCAGGTCGGTGTAGTCCGGCGAGAAGATCTCGTTGACGAACGGGCTGTCATCGGCAGGCTTGAGCGCCGAGCCACGCAGGATCATGTCGACCTTGACCGACGGGTAGCTGTCGTTGAGGTCGATGAACGCCTCGGCGGCGCTCTGGCCCGAACCGATCACGGCAATGCGCATCGGCTTGCCGGCGGTGCATGGCAGCTTGTTCAGGCTGCTCAGGTACTGGGAGTGGTGGAATACCCGCGGGTCGTCCTTGAAGGCACCGAACTTTTCCGGGATTTTGGGCGTACCGCCGCTGCCGACCACCACCGAACGGGTGCGGCGGCTGTATTCGCGGCCTTGGGCGTCGCGCGAGACCAGGCGCAGGTGCTCGACCCGGCCCGCCTGCACGTCCGGCTCGATGCGCAGCACTTCCTCCCCATAAACCGCCTGGGTGGCGAAGTGCTCGGCGGCCCAGCGCAGGTAGTCGTTGTACTCGAGGCGGCACGGGTAGAAGGTGCCGAGGTTGATGAAGTCGGCCAGGCGCTGCTTCTGGTGCAGGTAGTTGACGAAGCTGTAGGGGCTGGTGGGGTTGCGCAGCGACACCAAGTCCTTGAGGAACGAGATCTGCAGCTCGCTCTGAGTGGCCAGGGTTTCGCCGTGCCAGCGATAGTCCTGCTGCTTGTCGATGAACAGCGCGTCGAGGGCATGGCCTTGGGACTCGGCGAGTTCCTCCAGGGCGATGGCCAGGGCCAGGTTTGAAGGGCCGAAGCCCACGCCGATCAGATCTTTGATGGTTTCCTGCTGTGAGGGCTGGCTCATGGCTGCGATTCCCTGAATGGTCGAATTTGGACGCCCGCCGGGGCTCCGGCTCCTGCGCAAGTACATGTGTTGGAACGAGCCAGTCGGGGGGGAATTTAAGCGGACTAAAGAACTGTGAGGGGTGGCCGATAGGGGATACGACAAGGAGCCAACTCGAGGCAAGGAACCGAGATGAGCGGGATAACAGCAAGCAATTTGATAATCAACGGCGTTTCGGCCCAGACGCTGAGTGCGAACGCAACTGCCGATCGCGAGCAGGCGAAACAGGCTGGTGAGGCACTGGGGCCCTTGAGCATCAGTAGCGACAGCATGAAGGTTGGCGGGGCTGGCCAGGCGCAATCCACGGACAGTGAAGGCAGTGGGGAGTCACAGGCCGTGTCCGAGCTGCGTCAGTTGATCAAGGATTTGCAGAAGCAGCTGGCCGAGGAGCAGAAGCAGCTTGCTGCATTGATGGACAGCAAAATGGACGAGGCTGCCAAGGCGGCTGCGGTGGGAGCCAAGCAGGCGAGCATTGCCACTATCAACGGGCAGATCATGGCGGCCACGGCGCAGTTACTGGAGTTGTTGCAGCAAGAGGGTGGCAGCAGCGCGGGCGGAATGGTCAGCGCCACGGCCTGACGAACTTGGGGCTGCTGTGCAGCCCTATCGCGGCAAGCCGGCTCCCACATGGACCGCGCAGGGCAGTTGCTCTCGCAGGCCTGGTGCTGTCACTGTGGGAGCTGGCTGCCGGCGATAGGGCCGGTGCAGGCCCCATCATTCCGGCTCCGGTCATTCGGCCGCCAGGCGCCCCTTGTTCTGCCGCTCTGCCTTGTACTGCATGGCCACCGCCGGCGCCGGCTTGGCAGCACCGGTTTCCAGCCACTGACGCATGCGGCTGGCATCGGCGAAGTGGGTGTACTTGCCAAAGGCGTCGAGGATCACCATGGCCACCGGGCGGTTGTCCATGCGGGTCAGCAGCACCAGGCAGTGCCCGGCTTCATTGGTGAAGCCGGTCTTGGTCAGCTTGATGTCCCAGTTGCTCTTGTTCACCAGGTGGTCGGTGTTGCGGAAGCCCAGGGTGTAGTTGGGCTTGCGGAAGGCCACGGTCTTCTCGCGGGTGGTCGACAGTTCGCTCAGCATCGGGTACTTGCGCGACGCCATCAGCAGCTTGGCCAGGTCACGGGCCGTGGACACGTTCTGCGTCGACAGGCCGGTCGGCTCGACGTAGCGGGTGTGCGCCATGCCTAGGCTGCGGGCCTTGGCGTTCATCGCCTTGATGAACGCCGGGTAGCCGCCGGGGTAATGGTTGGCCAGGGTGTTGGCCGCACGGTTTTCCGATGACATCAGGGTAATCAGCAAGGTTTCGCGGCGGTCGAGCTGGCTGCCCAGCCGAACACGCGAATACACGCCTTTCATTTCCGGGTTGTTGGCAATGGTCATGGTGAGCATCTCATCCATGGGCTGCTTGGCATCCAGCACTACCATCGCCGTCATCAGTTTGGTCACCGAGGCAATCGGCACCACGCGGTCGGCGTGGCTCGAATACAGCTCCTGGTTGGTGTTCAGGTCGATCAGCAGGGCGCTGCCCGAGGCGAGATGCAGCTTGGATGGGTCACGTTGAACCTGGGCCGGGGGTTGTGCAGCAGCGGTCGACGGAAGGGTCGCAGTACCTGTGAGCAACAGCAGCAGGCTGAGGATGGACAGGGATGTTTTCACGTTGAGGCTCACTAAAAGTTGGTATGTCGTTGGCTGTGCAAGGGTTTTCCCCCAAAAAACCGCTGCATTCTGGAGTATGGCTGATTTGCTGTCGAATGCCTTATGACTAAAGGGCGCAACGTGAACGAAATTTAATCCGGTACCATTTTGGTACCATTTTCTGACAGACCAAGCTTTTCAATTTCTGCCCAGTCGTTCGCCGAGTTTAGCCATTTTGCGTAGGTACTCAGAAGAACCTGAACTGAGTGCCCCAGCTGGCCTGCAATGAAGGCTGGATTCATGCCGGCCATTAGGCACATCGTTGCATATGTGTGCCTGCAATTGTACTGGGGCCGCGCAGGTATGCCGGTCCCCTTCAGGGCCTGGATAAAGTGCGTTCCAGGTGTGTCAGGGGAAAGCATGTGTGGCGATGACCCTGACGGTTGAAAAACATACGGCGACGAGGTTGAGACCCGGCGCTTCTGCGTTGCCCGATCTTCTGCAATCTCACGCGCCTTGCTCAGAGCCTCCAAAGCGCGTGCGTTGAGCATCACGGTCCGGGTGTACTTTGTCTTGGTCCGCTCTATAACCTGCTTCTCGACCACGATTCGACAAATGAACGCGGTCTTTTTCTCAAGGTCGATCTCGTCCCATCGAAGCGCCATGATCTCGCCGGTTCTCATGCCGGTGAAGAATGCAAACTCGAAGAATGCAGTGTAGATCTGGTTGCATCGGGACAGGTTCGACCGCATCCATTCCAGCAGAACTTCTGCTTCCTTTACTGAGAATGGCTCTACTGCCTTGCGATTCTTTTGCGGCAGCTGAATGGCCTCAGCAGGACTCCTGTCTACTGCCTCATCAAAAACTGCCTGCTTGAACATCCGCTTCGCGATCGCAATCGCAGCTCTCTTCACTGTAGAACTCTTCCACGCGGTACCAGATACCACCCTCCTCAGGTCCAGCGTTGATATGCCCTTGATAGGGCGTGTCGCCAGCTTGGGCATCCAGTACCTATTCAACAATCCTTTGTAATTCGACCTGGTGTCGTTCACGACCTCAAGGCAGTCAAGCCAGCTTTGAGCGTATTCGCCGAAAGTGATCTCTGTTGCCCTGTCGATGTAAGTCGATTTGGGGAACAATTCGGCGTACCGCTGCTCATCCAGTACGCCATGCCTTATCAGGCTCTTTACTTGAGCGCGTAGATCTGCGGCCGCCTTGATCCCCTTTGCGGTTTGGGGATACGGGAGGGTTTCAGTTCGACGTTCACCATTCCAAATGAAGCGGATGCGGATTGCGCTTCTGTGGAACTCAACTCCAGCGGGTAGCCCCATGCTCCTTCCAGCCACGCTTCGTATCTCCTAATGCTGTAGAAAATCCGGTTGTCAATCTTTTTCCAAACGCCTTCCGGGATCACGCCACGGACGCGCTTTCCTTCCAGCGCGCGTTGCGTGATTCCAATCAATTCAGCCATTTTCTTCTCGGGTACCTTGTCCAAGGCCCAAGTCAACGGCTTATGGTCTTCCTGCATAGGTGCTCTCCACGCCGCCGGTGGCGGCAGGTTGGGGGTCAGGCTGCTTTCTGCGAATGCGCAGTGTCCCTGCGCCGGCCAATTTGAATCTGAAGTCGATTGGCCTTGAAGCGTCGTCCGTCTCCAGGCGATATCTCTGGGGCCAAGTTGGCCAGATCCTCTTCAAGCATGCCGAAGTAGTAGAGGTGCTCTCCGTCGCCCATCCACTCAGGTTGGGCAGTCGCCCAGTCGCGGGCCTGAACGCACGGTATGCAGGTCTTGAAACTTTCCATCGAGCCTTCCCAGCAGCCAGAGACCAGTTGGTATTGCTGGCCTGGCTCGATATGCCCACGGCATTCGCAGCAGGCGTGGCGCTTCCTGGCCACGGGTTCTGTCGTGGTCTGAAAATCAGACATGGTTGCTCCTCGCCCGCGCATGTCGGCGGGCTTGAGTAGTAGGGGGAGGGGTTAGGCTGGAATCAGCCGTAGTCGAAGTCGTATTCGGCGAAGCAGGGTGCACATAGCGGGCGCTGGCCGCGCTGTGCCCATACCGATGTCTTCAACAACCAGCGGCTCTTGTCGACGAACCGCCCGCAGTCGCGGCAATGGGTGTAATGGTCTTCGGCTTTGAGCAATGCAAACTGCTCGATGCGCTGGCGCTCCTCCTCGGCGAGCAGCTTCCTGAAGTGCTCCTGCTCTTCCTTCTCCGTCATGTGCGGGTAGATCTTGCTCATCTCGGTCATCGCGGCCCCCTGTAAATCAGGTAGGCCATGTAGGCGAGGGCGATCATGGCTTCCACCTCTTGCCTACGCGGAACACCATCATCATGTTGTGATGGAGTGGAACTTTGAGGACGTGGTCGAAGAACTCGCCCTTTCCAGAGATGAATCCGGTAGGCACCTTGGTTCCGGCAATTCCGAATTCTCGCCAGCATTCTTCGCCGCCGTTCTTGTCCCAGTATGCGCGTTCGCGTTTTGGAATCTCATCGTAGGTTTTCGTGAACACGGAGGTATCCGGAATGTCGCAGATCCGGCGCCATGCGGGATGGCGTTTGCACCATTCAGCAGCATGCTGAGAGGCTTGATCGACAGAGTAGAATTCCTTTGTGCTTTGTTCGGTCATGGCATCAGCTCCTTCGGCACCTGGACGGTATCGCCGAGCTTGTGGTTGACGAGCCCTCGGCAGAACGCGATCAGCGCCGTAGGGCCGTAGCACCAGACTCCTGCGCCGGCCGGGCCACCGGCGTAACACAGATCGGCAGGCAGCCCAGGAATGTGCTGAGCGGTGCCGCTGTGCTTGTCGATCAGTTGACCGCCGTGCTCCCAGTTTGATGATGGCCTGAATCCGTAGCCCATCTCGACGCCGCGGATGCTGACGCTGGTAGGGGCTTCTTCGTTGAGCCAAACATTTGTCAGGCGCTCTGGATCTGACTTGAATCCTTCGGCCATGGCCACAGCCCAGTCCAGCGGCGCGCCGACCAGGTTGGATACCCTCACTTCAATCAGGTCGGTCATGGTCGCCTCTCCATTTGGCGCTGGCGATATGTCGATGGCCGCTCGATACCCCACCAACCAGAACTGCGCGATCGGGAGAAATACCAGCGGTCTTCTGCGTCTGTCTTGTACCAGCCGGCCATGAACTTGGGAGTGCTGGGCGCCCATGCCTCTGCATCGCGAGGTGCGACGTTCCAATTCGTGCTGCTCACAGCTCATACCTCTCATCAATCCAGCGCCCAGGCGCCAGAGCGGGTGTAGGTTCGGGTTGGGTTTCGTGCGGGGAGAGCTGGCGCTGGTTGCCGGCCTGGTCCGGGCCGCGCAACATCCAGTCAGGTATGCAGCTGAGCCCACCGGCGTTACCGGATGCATATCTCCAGCAGGTAACTGATCGCTTGTCGTCGTGGATCACATCTATGCTCGGCGTAAGTTTCTCCGCGCTGGCGCCGGTGGCCAGCAGCAGGAGGCAGAGGGCGAGGCGGGTCATGCCGCCACCTTGTGGCGGATCCACACGCAAACAGGGCCGTCTTCGGTGTCGTGGATCGAGAAGGTGAACCAGCCATCACCGACCGGCTTGCTTGGCTGCCAGGGCGTGCAGTCATAGTCGCCGCCGGCGTCGAGCCATTCCGCATTCAGTTCTTCCGGGCCGTCGTTTTCCATCTCGATCACGCAGTACTCCAGGCCTTGGTCACCGAACCAGCTGAACGGAAGTGCGCATTCGTCGCCGTCGTCTGGCCAAGCCGGGTGGGTCCAGAAGCCGTATTCATCGCGCTCCACCTGTAGCGGCTGGATCAGTTGCTTTTCTTCAGGCATGACATACTCCTGCCGATTTATCGGAATTATTTGAAAGTGATGGGATTTAACTGGGGAACCGGCAGTCCACCGTATGAGCCGTTGAAGCTGATAGCTCTGTCATCCATCCGTGAGGTGAGCTATATGCCCAACGCAAAGGAAAGCCATTACCAGGCTTATCTGCTTCTCAGAGAGCTCGATGCTCAAATTGCTGCCACGATGAACCAGATCGCCTATGGGCGAATGAATGGGATCGAATGGGAAAAGACCTGCAAAGCCCACCGAATCGCCTTCGATGAGTGGATCAAATTCGCCGATATACGGGCCGCTGAAGGAAAAGATTCAGCTTCAGAAAGCCATAACGACGACTGACTGGCCGATGGCTATCGACAATTCTCCTCGCCGCGATATCGCGGCAGTGAATAGAGGGGAGAGGGGTTGCAGCGGGGAGGAGTACTTTTGTACTCCTATGGTCAGGATGGCTTGTGGGTGGCGTTCGACTGGAGAGCGAGCCCCTTCACGGCCTCGCTGTAGATGTACTTGATCTTGTCCCAGGGGATGATGTGGCGCTGGCCGTACTCACCCTCGCCATCGCATATCTCGCAGCCTTCAACAGGCTCATCCAGTTCGCGGCATTCCGGGCATTCCTGGGTCACCTCCAGCTTGAACTCACCGAGCAGCAGTGCCTTGGCGCCGTTCTCGGCCGTGAGCCGCTTGGGCATCAGGCAGTATTCGTCGGGGATGGATGCCAACGGCCCAATGGGGACAATAGGCAGTCCAGTCGCAGCCGCATCCCTCTCTGCCTCTTCTTTGGTCCACCAGAAGGCAGTACCAACCATCCAGGCTATTGGCTCGGGGTGGGGCTGCGGGGCTGGATGCGTTTCGCGGTAGCCGGCCAGAAACAGCAGGTAGTCGCTGTGGGTGCGCTGGTCTTCGAAGCCGGTGTTGTCCTTGCGCAGCTCTTCCTCGCCCAGGCCGAGCGGGTTTAGCCTGATGAACACATCGCGTGGGTCGGTGTTGCTGGATCGGTTTTCTGTGGGCATGGGGATACCTTGCACTTGATGCGAAAAATGGTGAAACTGCAGTCGGTAATCTCGGCTCACCGTAACTACTTGGTGAGCAGCAATGAACCTCCTCCAGATCCTCAAAATCTTCCTTCTAATCGCACAGCTCGCTCATGAACTGGTGCGCCTGTTTGACGACTTCAGGCCGCTGCCATGAGGGCTTCAATTACACGCTGGCCCGCAAGAGGCGGTACCGCATTGCCGGCCATGTGCATGGTCAGCCGGTGGTTGTCCGGGCGCAGGGTGTCTGCCGGGAACGACATTGCGGCCAAGGCCTCACTGGCGCTTAGCATGCGCATCCGGTCGCCGTCGACCAGGGCCCAGCGGTCCAGTGTGGTGATTGTGCCGATCGGCCGGTTGATGTCGCGGCCGGTGGTGCCGGAGCCTTTGCCGTAGTAGGGCATGATGAAGCGCTCGCCGAAGCGCTGGCGCCCGTTGCGCACGCGGTCGAGCGTGGCCTGGGCTCGGCCTGGCTTCTCGATCTGTGACCAGCGCCCTGCGTTGAAGTCGAGGAAGCTGGCGGCCGGCACGTGCCGCTCGCGTGGCAGCTGCAACATCAGCGGCGCCTTGCTGCGAGTCAGCACCATAAACAGTCGCACCCTGTGCTGCGGCACGCCGAGGTCGGCGCAGTCGACGATGTGAGGCGCTGCCTGATATCCCAACGCTTGCACCGCTTGCAACCAGGCCGGGTAGAGCACCCAGTCGGTGAACTCCGGCACGTTCTCGATCACCGCCGCTTGTGGCCGATGGAACTCCAGCGCCGATACCGGGGCCCAGGCTGTCGAGCGTGATGCATCATGCTCCGGGTTACCCGACTTCTTGCCGCGGGCCTTGGCGTGGCCCTGGCAGCAGGGCGAGGCTAGCAGAATGTCGTGGGCTGGCACTTGCTCCCAGCGTGCCTGGTGCAGGTCTTGGCAAACGTGCTGCGTGTCGGGGTGGTTGGCGCTGTGCCATTCAACGGCCACTGGCCAGTGGTTGGCCGCCCAGAGAACCTGGACGCCTGCGGCGCGCGCGCCGGTGCTCCATCCGCCGAGGCCGGCGAACAGGTCGATTGCTGTGGTCACGGGGATGCCTTTTTGGAATTAGAGGGTAAACTGGAAATAATTATTTGATAAAGGACGAGCTATGGGGCGGGTGCTAGCTGTGGTAGGAGCTTTGCTTACATTGGGATATCTGGTTTTTGCTTGGTGGTTGGTTGGCGATAAAGTTCAGACCCTCCAAGCCATGGCTTTAAATGAAATTGGCGATTTTTTAGCTGGCGCTTTCGGGCCCTTGGCGATCTTATGGTTGGTGCTAGGTTTTTTTCAGCAAGGGTTAGAGCTTAGGCAAAACAATGAAGCGCTTAGGCTGCAAGCTGAAGAGTTAAAGAATTCGGTTGAGCAGCAGAAAGAAATGGTGGCTGTAACCCGTGAGCAAGTCGCTGCGGAGTTAGAACAGCTTAGGGTCGAGCGTGAGCGTCGGGCTGCCGCTCTGGAGCCGGTTTTTGCCTTCAGAGATATCGCTGGGTTTCAGAATAATGGCCAGGGTGAATATGGATTCAATGGCACTGTGACAAATGCCGGTAGTAAAATTACTGAGCTTACAGCTTCAATTGATAATGAGATGTATAGATGCACTGCAGTTTATCTGCCGTCGCTTCTTCATGGTGCAACGTTTAACTTTTTCCTTTATCTCGATAGTTTGGAAGATCACTCCGAAGTAACTATTACGTTTAACTATAGAAACGATGAGGGTGCGTACCGCTCCCAGTCTTTTGTTATGGTGCCAATCCCACCTGAGCCCAATCGCGCTCCGCTCTTACGTCGGATTTAGCATCATATTGCTCAATCACATGATGATTGCAAGGCTTACGGTGTTGGCGGGCAGCGCCGGAGGGTCAGGCGGAGAAGAGGCGATCGAAGTCGTTGGCCGGCATCTTGGGTTTGGCGCGAAACTCCTTTAGTGCTGCCTTGTAGCTCGCCTTGGCTTCCTTCAGGGTCGGAGCCCACTCGCCGACTACTTCGAGAGTTTCTTAGGGTGACCAGCGAGCGAAGTTGTAGTGCCGGCGGTACTGCCGGTACGCGCTCCCGCGGGGGTAGCGCACCATCCTGTACTCCCGAGCACCCCACTCGCCGCGCTGCTGGTACTGCGGCATGTTGATGCCGAGGAAGTGAGCGAAGCCGTCGTAGCACTCGCACTCGTCTAGGTAGGCGTCGAACTTGGTGCGTTTGGCCGGCGGCGGGGGCGGTGGCAGCTTGTCCAGGGCGAACTGCTTGCCCTCATCAGTGGCGCGATACACTACCTCGTCCTGAGAGCAGAATGCCGGTGGCTTGCCGCAGGTCATCAGGCCGGCGGCCACCAGCACGTCCAGGTTGTTCGAGTCGTCGTATCCGGGGCTGGTGAGGAAGTGGTTGCGAGTGATGCTGCGGCGGTCAGAGCGCTCAGCGCACAGGCCCAGGGTGTGCCAGAGTAGGCCGAGGTGCTTCTCGGTGGCTTCGATCATGGCTTTCTCCATGCATGCGCCGCCCTCCGTGTCCGGATGCGGCATGGTGGCAATTTGGTATGTGGAACTTGTTTATGTCTTCAAAGTGTTCCTACACTCATTGTTTCGAGGCAGAGGTGCGAATCATGAGCCGGACATACGATCACGCAACGGGTGATGAAGTTGATAAAGGTTTGTTAGCTAGGAATGCTGGGAAGGTCGCATTGGCCGCGGCAGCGACTGCTGCAGCTGTTCCCGCCGTGCTGAACAGTGCGGATACCGTAAAAGTCGTAGGGAAGGTGCTCACCTTTATTGGCAAGAATCCCAAGGTTGCGCTTGGGATCGCGGCTATAGCCGGCGTTTGCTACGTGGTCCACCGTGCTACTGAACCGGGCACTAAAATCAAGAAGACAGAGGACGGATTCGAGTACGAGCGCTCTAAATAGAACCGCCTTCATCGTGATTGTCACGTCCTAGGCCTCCAGCCCTCGGCCATCGCCTTCTCGCGGGTCCGGTAGTCCACAGAGTGCTGTGGGGCTGCTATCTGCTCGACCATGGCCGATATACCTCCCAAACCGCTGGGCGGCAGATTGCTGTGTTGCTGGCGCCGGCGGTGCCGGACGCGTGCGGTGAGGCGTTTCATGCTGCTTTCTGCTGATTCCAGGCGCCGACGGCAGCAAAGATCTTAGCGGCCTCTGCTTCGTCGAGCGTTGTGTCGGTGGGGATGGCGATCCAGCCGGCCGCCACCAGGTGATTAGGGTTGGCCGTGGCCCGCAGGTCGGTGTAGGTAGCCTCGATAACGTCGGTCAGGTGCTCGGCCCGGTAGTTGCCCTGCGGCGCGACCTCAACCGACTTGTGGTATCGCTCGCCGAACTCCGTCCGGCACAGCACGCTCAAGTAGATGGTCCAGCGGTGCGGGATGTCGCACACGGCATCAACCACCTGGCGCACGCAGATCTGCTTGAGGTTTTTCCAGTTGATCAACACCTGCTGGCCGCTGGGGTCAATGTTCACGACGGCCGCGTGGTTGGCCGAGACCAAAGCCCGGCAGGTCCGCTCTAGCCGGGAGCGCATGTTGTGTGGCTTGCGCTTGCTCATTGCATGCCGCCTTGCTTGCTCGCAGCGCCTGCCTCCATTGCATCCACAAACCGCAGCGCCGCCCGATAGCTGTAGGCGAAGCCGTGTTTGGCTCCGGTGGCGATCTCCACCACATCCCAGGTCGTGCCGTTACCAGATGCCTGGTATCGCGGTGCGCCCTGGCTGACCTTGGCATGCGGGCCTCTGCAGTCCCTGATGTGTGACCGCTTGAGCTGAACAATAAGCCAATGCCTAATTATTGTAAATAGGTAATGCCTAACTTTTCGTGCATGCCTAATCCGCTATCCGTGCTTGCATCGTTCGATGGCTAAGGTAAGCTCTGCCTGGTACTGGATGAATGTACAGGTATAGGAGGAAGGAATGGCCAAGCAGAAGAAGTCGGCGCCGCAGGCGCGCCAGGAGATGACCGGACTGGAACGACTG
The DNA here is from genome assembly GCF_030263955.1 of Pseudomonas sp. M2(2023). Lineage (NCBI taxonomy): Bacteria > Pseudomonadati > Pseudomonadota > Gammaproteobacteria > Pseudomonadales > Pseudomonadaceae > Pseudomonas > Pseudomonas sp. M2(2023). Next base: position 3,459,320 of record NZ_CP127114.1, on the reverse strand, counting down.
GGCCTGCGGGTTTCGTCGATGATCAATCACCCGATCGCGCAGGCTCAGCGCTGGGTGACGATCCATCGCCTGGACACGGACGGTAATATGGAGTGGGAGGAGGTGATGGGGCTGCTGGCCGAAACGCCGGAGCTGGACCTGACGTTCAACGATGACGAGAGTGTGACGGTACGGTGGGAGCCGCAGGACGCCGAAGATCGAGACGACCTGATCGTGGAGCGAGAGTGGGAGGAGGAGAGGGTGGAGGAGGAGGCGCCTTTCTAGGGATGCAACCCGGGGCCCGAAAAGCTTTTTCGAATGATGTCAAAATGATATTGCTCCGGGTACAATCGCCGCCGGCCGATATCCGGCCATGCCAATAACGGCAACATGGAGCAGTATCAATGACGTTTCGGAAAGTGGCTGGGGCGGTTGCGGTTGTCGCGTTCGTTGGTATTCAAGGGTGTGCGAGTATTGTAGGCGAGTCTCGCTACCCAGTAGCTGTATCAAGTGCTCCCCAGGGAGCAAGCTTCGAGATCACCGATAAAAACGGTACCGTGGTCCACTCAGGCAACACCCCAAGCACCGTCACATTGAAGTCTGGTAAAGGGTATTTTTCTGGCCAGACCTACAAGCTGCACTTCAAAAAAGATGGATACCCAGACAAGACCATTGAGCTTGATTCCAGCCTGAGTGGTTGGTATTGGGGCAACATCTTGCTTGGCGGTTTGATCGGCATGCTGATCGTTGACCCCCTTACTGGCGCGATGTACAAGCTTCCAGAATTCGCATCTGCTGACATGGGCAAGCCCCTGGCTGACACCAACGCCGAGACCCTCAAAGTGGGCGTGATTGACGACCTAACGCCAGCTCAGAGAGCGCGCCTAGTTCCTGTCAACTGACCACCGAGCTGCGCACCGGCCAAAGAAAAGCCCGCACTGCTATGCGGGCTAACGTAGGGAAGCGGATGAGCCTTGACTGTGCGGGTAGGGGCGTGAAAAAAGCGTGAAGGCATGAAAAAGCCCGCCGAGGCGGGCTGTTTGGTGTTAACCGGTTAATTCATTGAGTGGCCTGGGGGACTTCCTGTTGAGCCTTGACTTGCTCCAGCAGTTGTCGCGTCTCGAACGATTGCTGCTTCATCTCCTGGAGGGCGGCAGATGTATCGCGACCAGAATCAAAGTTCGCCACTCCGTACGCCATCACAGCAATGGTGATGCCGACAATCGCTATCACTGACAAGACCGAGTTAAGAATGATTGTCCCTTTCAGCCCGCGGACACCAGACAGGTCTTTGTCCAGAAGCTGAAGGCTGTGATCCATTTTGAGCAGGCCATCAGCGACTCGGCCTTCAAATTCCTTCAAGCGCGCATCCGCCTTGAGTTGATGATTCTCAAGTAGGGCGTTGAGCTCTTCGCGAGTGATGTCGTTCATGGGTTGAGTATCGGATGAATGACGATATTTGTCACGGCCGAGAGGATCCAGCGCTTTCGGGGGTGGCGTATTGATGATCTTTGCGATCATTTCCTGAGCCAAGAAGTCATCAATTTCGTTTGCTGAATGCTTCACGCAGTCGTTCCTCCATGCCGTCCTTGCCGCCATCAAGCATCAGCGCCTTGCTCAGCAACACGCAAAGATCCCTGTGTCGCTCAGGCTTGCCACTCAAGAAGCCATCCAAAATCTCCTTCAGCCTTGCTAGGTCATCTTCACTGATCTCGCCCTGGGACTGAGCCTTAGCGATGATCACCAATGCAGCAGAGGCTGAAGCGGTATTGAGAAGAAGCTCATTGATGATCATGACCAGCGTTTTGTTTAGCGAATGCTGATGACTCAGCCGCTCGTTGAGGCTGTCAACGACGGCCTGCAGATCGTCCTTGGTCGCAAATTCTGTCACCCGGTAATCTCCTTTGGGCTCTTAACTCACGTAATCGCTGCATAGCGATCACGCGCTGGTCAATGCCCCGGTATTTGGTTGCCGAAAATCAAACCAGATGTGCGTTCCATACCAGCAATACCCTGGCCTGGATGTAGGTCATGTCCCGGCGGATCAGCCGATCCTTGTGCCTCGGGTTGTCCGAAATCATCTCGAAGTGCTCCTCATCAGCCACCTGCAGGCGCTTGATGTAGAGCAAGTCATCCCAGACGAAGAGGTAAATCCCGTCGCCCACGAATTCGCGGACGTTGATGTTCACGATCAGCGGGTCGCGGTGCTTGATGGTGGGCTCCATCGACTGGCCCCAGCCGGTGACCACCTTCAGGTGGAAGTGCTCTTCGAATTCAACGCCCAGCTCACGGAGATGGCTCGGGCTGACGCGAATGTCCTTCAGCATCTCAGGATAGTCATGCGTGGCCTGTCCGTTGCCCATTGCCGCGCGCACATCGTAGTGAGCAATTCGAACCTCATCCCCGACGAGCCCAGGGCGGGAGAAGTCGACGGTGATTACGTTGCCCTGATCTGAAGCCTCGGCAGCGGCCATCAGCTGCGCACGGGCACTTTCCGGCAGGTTCTTGCCCTGCTTGGCGAGCATAGTGCGAACCATATCCGCAGCCGAGGTGGGCGCCGGCTCTTCAACCGATACTGAGGCGACGTCCTGCAGGCTTTCATAGGTGAAGCCTGGGCGCAGGCCCCAATGTTCCGGGCCTACGACATCAGCAAAGTACGCGATGACATCCATCAGCTTCGACTTATCGATCCGACCATTTTTCACCCAGCCCTGTACCGACGGAGGCTTCACCTGGAAGTCGTCTGCGAGTTGTTTCTTCGATACGCCCTTGGCGATCCGAGCGGCCTCGATGGCAGCGCCCAATTCTGGTCCGGTAAGCATTGCCTAATTAGGCCTATCACGGCGCTGGTTAGGCAATGGCTTGTACCAGATAAGGTATTGCCTTATATTCATCGGTAAATCTCCAGGGGAGAACTCATGAAATCAGCAGAAGCAGCCAAAAAAGCATCCCGCTTACTGGGCAGCCAGGCGGAATTGGCGCGCCGGCTGAGCGTTGCGGCTCCAACCGTCAACCAATGGTGTTCAGGAGAGCGTCCGGTCCCGCCCAAGCGCGCACTACAGATCGAGGCTCTGACCGAGGGCTCGATTAGCCGAGCCGATCTGTGTCCCTCATTCCCGTGGAACCAGGCCGACTGCAGCTCTAGCCAGTCGCGCTCTGCCGCCTAGCCCATTCCAGCCGCCAGGCGCTTCGGTGCCCGATGGGGTGAAGTATCCGTGACCTGGCCTTGCGCTAGTAGATGGCCGAAACACCTGCGAATCCATCCAGTACCGGAATCGCGGGCGAAAAAAAACCGCCTGGCAGGGCGGTCTTCTGAAACAACATCGAGGTCGATTATGCACCGCACAGACGATGCAGGCAATACCGCGCATTCCGCGTCAGCTGTCAGTCATGGAGGGCGTTCGTAATGGCTCGTATCCGCACCATCAAGCCTGAGTTCTGGACCAGTGAACAGGTCATGGAGTGCTCGGCGATGGCTCGACTCCTCTTCATCGGGATCTGGAACTTCTGCGATGACGCAGGCAACCACCCGATGTCACCGAAGACCATCAAAGCTCTCGTTTTCCCCGGTGACGACATCACTGCGCTGGCCGTGGAAGGCCTGCTCACCGAGCTGGTAACGAACCGGCTGATTACTCTCTACGAGGCGGGATCGAAACAGTACCTGCACGTCAACGGATGGCACCACCAGAAGATCGATAGACCTACCGTAAAGCATCCAGAATTCGTCGAGCCCTCGCCGAGCGCTCACGAAGAAGTTGGCGAAGGTTCGTCTAGCGGTGATCGAGGCCTCACCCCCGGAAGGGAAGGGAAGGGAAGTAATACACACTCTCCGCGTGAGCCGTTCGCGATGTACCTCGAGTGGGTTCCTGACCAGGCGCAGCTTGAGGCGTACGCCAAGCGATCAGGCGTCCCTATCGCAGAGTTTTCGGAAAAGGCCATTTCAGGATTTGTCGTCCACCACGACGCGAAGGGGCTGGCTAAAACCGAGAGTCAATGGATCGCTGACCTGGTCGCCTGGAGAAAGCGCGACCTAGCGAATGCTGCGAAGGTCGTTCCCCTGCGTGCTGGTCCGGGTGGCCAGCAGCTCGATGACCACGATACGTCTTGGATCGAGCAAGGGAGTGCCAAATGAACCCAGTCGCGGTTGTCACTCATGGCCTGTGGGCCAAGGTTCAGTCCGGTCAGCACGTCTCTGCTGGATACGATCTGCCCGATGAGGTGAAGGCCGAGCTTAACCGGAAGACGGCAGAGGTTATCAACGATCTGTTCCGTGACCTGCGCTCCATCTGCACCGCCTGGAAGCAGGCTTGGCCCGACCAGGCCACCTACAACGCGTCGAAACAGCAATGGCTCACTGCGTTTCTAGAGGCCGGCATTTGCAAGCCCGAGCAGTTGCAGTTTGGACTGATGCGCTGCCGCCAGTCGGGGGCTCCGTTCATCCCACCTCCCGGTGAGTTCATCCAGTGGTGTCAGCCGTCACCAGAGATGCTCGGTCTGCCGGCCTTGGCGGCCGGTTTCCGCGAAGCAACCCGCAATGCCCATCCTGCGATGGCTGGTCGGGGTAAGTGGAGTCACGACGCGGTCTGGCACGCGGCCAAAGAGTGCGGCTTCGAGAATCTCAACAAGCTGCCATCCGATGCTAGCTCGAAGCTGTTCGAGCGCAACTACACCATCGCAGTTCGGCGGCTTATGGCCGGTGAGCCGCTGCAGAAGATGCCGCTGGCACTTCCTGCGGAGGTTTCTGTGCGCCGCACTCCGCAAGTCGGAAATTCTGCCTTGGCAGCCATGCGCGCCCGCTTGGCGGGGCGCTGATCAATTACCTTCAAGGAGGCGTCCCGTGCGCCAAACAAAACTGACCAAGGCTGCCCGCGGCCGGGAATGCCAGGTGCGCATCCCGGGCGTCTGCAACGGCAACCCCGAGACTACCGTCCTCGCACACTACCGCCTGGCTGGCACCTGCGGCGTCGGCAAGAAGCCGCACGACCTGCAAGGCGCCTGGTCCTGCAGCGCCTGCCACGATGCCTGTGATGGGCGGAGCCGAGCTGTGGATCGAGACACCGCACGCCGATACCACGCCGAGGGCGTCATGCGCACCCAGGCGCTGCTGCTGAGCGAGGGGGTGCTGGTCGGATGAATGCTCCCGCCCTTCGCCCGTTCAAGGCCAAGCCGGCCCGCGCCAAGCCCGTCGACCGGGAAGGGCAAGAGCAGGCCGCGCTGATGCAGGAGCTGCAGCTGCGCTACCCGCAAGCCTACAAGCTGATTTACCACGTCCCGAACGGTGGGCACCGGATCAAGGCCGTGGCCGCCAAGCTGAAGGGGCAGGGCGTGAAGGCTGGCGTTCCCGACCTGGTGCTGCCCATGGCGCGGGGCGGCTACTTCGGCCTGTACATCGAGTTCAAGGCCATGCCGCCGTTCGACGCGCCGGTATCGCCCAGCCAGTACGCCTACCTGCAGGCACTGGCTGCCCAGGGTTACCTGGCCATTGTGTGCCGGGGCAATATCGACGCGGTCGAGGCTATCCGTGCTTACCTGCTGCAGCCTGCGACGGTGGCCGCATGAGCGCGACCCGGGAAGTGAAGCTGAGCGAAGCCGAAGTGCGCCGGCAGGCCGCCGACAAGTCGGTGCGTGACCTGCGCGACCCGCGTCACCCCGGCCTGTACCTGCGCTTCTGGAGCAACCGCGAGCGCGGTACCTGGCACCTGGTGCGCGGCAAGAAGTGGGTACCGGTCGCCCGCTGGCCTGACCTGACCGTGGCGGCGGTGATTGCCGAGCTACCCGCGCTGCGTCAGCGCCTGCTGCGCGACCCGGCCACCGCTCCGGTGGTGTCGGGCACGGCCACCGTGGGCCAGCTGCTGGACTGGTACGGCGATCGGATGGCGCGTGACCGCTCGCTGTCGGCGAAACGCAAGGCCGGCGCCCGCTCCGCCATTGCCCAGCACCTCAAGCCGCGCCTGGATGACCTGGCCGTGGCCGGCGTGAATGCCGATGCGCTGGACAAGCACCTGATGTGGCCGTGCCAGGCGGAAGTGTCGCTGTCCTACCTGCGGCAGATGTTCGCGCTGCTGCTGACCGCATTCCGCCAGGCCCTGCAGCTGGGGCTGATCGACCGCAACCCCATGGCTGGCATGCGCTTCAACGACTTCACCAAGGCCCGGATCCTGCCCAAGGCGGCGCGGCTGCGGGGCGTGCAGTTGCCTGAGCTGATGCAGCAACTGGCCAATGCCTTCGAGCAGGAGCCGGGTGACGCCATGCTGGCCCTGATGATGCTGGCCCACGGCACCCGGATCGGCGAGACCCGCATGGCCCGCTGGAGCGAGGTTTCCCTGGCCGCTGCCGAGTGGTTCATCCCGGCGGCCAACACCAAGACCCGCACCGAGCACCGCCTGCCACTGACCGCCCAGCTGGCGGCGCTGCTGACCCGGTACCGGACCATCCAGCAGGACCGGGGCTACGAGGGCGTCTACCTGTTCCCGAACCGGCGCGGGCTGCCGCTGAGCGAAACCCAGGCCAGCATGGTGTTCACCCGCCTGGGGCAGGGCGAGTGGACCAGCCACGACCTGCGCAAGGTATCCCGCACTACCTGGACCGACCTCGGCATCGACGGCCATATCGGCGAGATGTTGCTGAACCACACGCTGGGCAAGATTGCCAGCACTTACATCCACACCCAGGCCATGCAGCAGCGCCGGGCAGCGCTGGAGAAATGGCATGCCTGGTTAGACGACATCGGCTTCGGTGCCATTCACGGCCTTACCAAGGCCTTATCCGGAATTTCACAGAATTCGGCCCAGCCAGCGGAACACAAGGCGTCCAGCGACCTTGCCGAATTTGTAATTAGCGAGGATTCGAAATGAATATTTCCGAGCACGGAGCCATCGCTTTCCTCTACGGCGTGAATGGACGACTCGTAGGTCAGGTGATCATTGATGAGTGGTTCGGCATTGACCTCGGCGAGGAAGTAACCGTGGAGCCGCGGGAAGGAGGCTTGTTTGGCCTGGAGCAGTTCGACAAGCCGATTGTGGCTGGCAGTGCTGTCGTGCCGCGCAGCCGTGCGACCAAGCCTTGGCTACGAGCTAAGAAGGGGCGTTCGCGCCAATGAGCAAAAGCCACGGCCCGGCTTTCAAGAAGGCCTTAATTGATCTGGATGTATGCCCTTTGTGCCGTGGGAGAGCGGTAACCAAGGGTCTGTTTCACGAACTGCCATGCGACTACTGCAACGCCTCGGGCTGGGTAATGGCTGCAACCGGCGAGGCCCTGGCCCTGGATGAACTGGTGACCCAGCTCAGCATGAGGCTTCGGGCAGCGCTCCGGCAGATCGAGCAGTTGAAGAACCTTCAGGCATCCGGGCCTGAGGTGGCATATCAGGGAAGCAATCGGCGCGGCGCCGGCGGCACCAATTACACCGGGGATTGAGGGGGAAGGACATGATCTACAACAGCGTATCGGGTGCAGTAGTTGCCGCTCTGGCGGCGGGTGAGAAAGGATCGGCGAAGGCCCAAGCCTGGCAGAAGCTTTACAAATCGGCTGAGGAGGAGGGCGGATGCCTGGCTTCTTTGGGTGGGCGGTCGGGTGATATCGACCGCACCCAGGTCGATTACTGGCTGTCGGCCCGCCTGCACCACATGCTCAAGGGGCGGCACTGGGATGCCTTGGTCGCCAAGTACAGCACCAACAAGGCAAAAAAGGTGCAGGCGATCACGCTGATCCGACCACTGATCGCGAGCCCGGCACCGGCACTGTTCATCTACAAGGCAGTGACAGCTTGGGCGATCCCAAAGCTCAAGGGCGCACGCCGGAAAGCGCCGCAGCCTGTCTCGGTCGAGATCCCGCTGGACGCATCAGCTTGGCGTGTTGCAGTCACTGTGGTTGCTGCCGTTGCTGCCGGCAAGGCAGCCAAGAAGCGTGTCGAAGCGTTCGAAGAGGATGTGATCATCCTGCCGGACAGCTTCTACGACATGAACACCTGGGATCTCGATGCTACGCCGGAGTCGACCCGCCGACGGTGGAGGCTGGATATCAACGAGAAGCTGGACGGGATGATCGACGACGCGCTGGCAGAGGTACGGGTGATATTGGAAGCCGAGGGGCTGCTGATGAAAGAGGCTGCATGATTGCCGGTTGACATCAGTGAGCGACTGAGCGAAATTATCTCCATCCTGTCATTCCTGCGCGTGTTGAGGAGTGGTCACCGAAAGCCCAGCCATTGCGCTGGGCTTTTTTGTGCCTGGTTTACGCTATGCGAACAGCAATTTCGCCGGTTGCGACGATCTCGTACTCGGTATCGCTCTTCTTGTTCGCTTTACCGCCGTTTTCAACTACGTAGGTCACCATGCCATCAGCCCAGCAGTTGTCTGCTGGGTTCAGAAACTCGTGATAGGTCTGCGTCATCACTGCAGCGATTCGGTAGATCTTGGCGTGAGGGGACATTGCTGTGCAGCTAAAAGTCGGCGAACTTGCCAAGCGGGCGGGGCTTTCGGTACGCACATTGCACCACTATGACAACCTCGGGCTGCTTGAACCGTCAGTTCGCTCCGATGCCGGTTATCGGCTTTACGGAGCGGCAGACATCCAACGGCTCAACAAAATCCTGGCGCTTCGCGAGCTGGGCATTTCTCTGGGTGAAATCCGCCAGATCCTGTGTGAAGGAACACTTTCAACCCCGGCCATTCTTTCTGCGCAGCTGATCCGTGTCGATGCCGAGATAGCGCATCAGCACAAACTTCGCACCCGTCTGGAACGTTTGCAACGTGCACTACTTGAAGAAGACCTGTCGGAGGCGGGTTGCCTCAATACGCTGGAAGCGATGGCGTTCTATCGCCACCATCTCAGTGAAGATGATCTCAGTTTGCCCTTGCTTGGAGCTAACGGAAGATTTGCGGCTCCTTGGCAGAAGCGTATTGATGGCCTCAGGGCATTGTTTGAAAGGGGAGTGTCTCCACGCGCATCGGCTGCTCGCCGTGCGGCACGCGATTGGATTGCGCTGGTGGAAAAAGACACGCGGTCAAACGCTGGAATGTTCGTGCGCGTGGACAATCTGCTCACTTCGCGCGGGGAGGACCTGTTTAATACGGGGTTTTCTCCACAGCTTGGAGAGTACATCCTGAAGGCGTTCTGCGAGCACCGCCTGCTGATCTATCGCAAGCATTTGAGCCCCAACGCCTATCAATACCTGCGACGCACTTACATCGGCGTGATGCGGGAGTGGCCAGGCCTGCTTGATAGCCTGGAAGTCCTGCGCAACGCTGATTGTCCAGCCACGAGCGCCGAGGTGCAGCTGATCGCAAGGTCGTGGCTGGCCATGCGGCACAAGCTGGCACTGGACGACGCCGCACTCCAGGCCATACGCCGTGCAGAGGAGTCCGAAGAAGAATTGCGCGTCGGTACCTGGCTCCATCCCTGTCTGCTGAAGTTTCTTGAAAAGGCCGTCGCTTCGGTTTCTGCAAGCGCGAATGTCCAGGCGCCCGGCGCATGATGAATACACTAAAACCATAGATTATGTTTTCGAAATATCCTTTACGTCCAGGCACCGAATCGCAGGCAACAGGTCCCGTTATCCAGTTCTGCGAAGCGCGTGGTATCCCGTACACTCGTTTTGGAGAAAAGCCGCCGGAAGTCGTTGTGATTAACGGTGGACAAGGATTTATGCGGCAGCAGACGCCTCGCCGTCAGCGCAGGGATTGTCGGCGAATCGCCCGAATTCTGCCTGCAAATACTTCGTTCGTCTTGCTTGGGTATCCCGATGCAGTACCAGGTGCGACCTTGCAGATACTTGCGGAACGTATGGCGGAGCTGGTCGCTCGACGATTTGGGCCCATTATCCTGGTCGGTATATCATTCGGGGGCATCCTGGCATTGCGCCTCGCTTCTCGGAACGCTGCCCTTGTCCGCAGGCTCATTCTTGTTTCAAGCGCTCACGAGCTTGGCGAAACCGGCAGGGGGTTGGTTCGTCAGCAAGTGTCCCACGTCCTGGCTCAAGATTACGTTGCATTGATGGAAAGTTTCACCACTGTCTTTCGGCGCCCATGGCGAAACGCCTTGCTACGCGCGGCACTTTGGCTTGGTCGTAAGCGACTGGCTCAGCGAATGGGGAATACCCAAACGATTGTTCGTTACCTGAATGCTTTGTTGGAATGTTCCGGCGAGCGTGCAGATTGGCTGAACAGCATCGAGGCACAGACTTTGGTTATTGGCGGAAAGGATGACCAGTTCTTCGGAGAAGGCGCGATGAAGCGAACAGCCGATCGAATAGCAGGTTCGACGCTGCATCTAATCGAAGGAGAACAGCACATGATGATGGTTGAGTGTTCGTGCATTGTCGCACGCGCCATTGCCAACTGGCTCGCTGATGCTCAAGGTGCTCCATCGATAAAGGCAAAAGATGGTGTTGAACCGTAAGCCCAGCGTCTCGGTCACTTGTGCTTCGGGAAAAGGGCGGAAAGAATTTGCCACCTTTTCATTGAATCGGCAGGGCAGGGCGCCCATAACTCTTCTTCGATGAACTCGGCGTATCGGTCGACAACTTCTGCGCAGCCGTTCATGCCCAGGTCATGGGGTGTACCGTCTGGATCGAGCCACTGACCGGAGACCACACGGAACTCTAACTCTCTGTAGCCATGGGCGTCCCAGTCGCTCGACCAGGCGCCGGTCTTCGACTGCTCGTCAACGAGGTCGGTGATCTCGCATTGCAGCACACTGGCCTCCGCTTCAACCAACACCTCGTACACAATGCCTCCTAGGGCATTCGCCCCGCCTACTGCGGCTCCATGTCGCTCTCCAAACTGATGCCCGCCGCCGGCCATCGTCATCCTGCACAACCACCTCGCCGTCGAGCCAGGCCGAGTGGACGGCCATCCGGGCCAGGTCCGCGGCCACCAGCGGCATACGGTCCGTCCAGTCGTACCCGTTCTTGGTGAACAGCTGAACCGAGCCATCGATCCTGGCCAGCATCCGGTACCCGTCATACTTAATCTCGTATCGCCAGGCGCCGGCGGGTGGCCGGCCGACCAGCGTAACGAGCTGCGGCGCGATGCGTTCAGGGCACGGTACCGTCGGGGGCTGCATGACGGCCACCTCTCAGCTTCGGGTTGTTCCCGATGGAGTTTGTCGGGCAGGAAAGGTGCCTGCGACCCGACAAGCAGTGAGCAGCTACACAAAGGAAGGGAATCGTTCGGCAGAACGCCGGGGAGGGTGGTTCAGGTGTCTAAAACCGCTCAAAAGCATCTCGGTTTTGCTGGGCGAAAGTCGCTGAAACTGGCAGAACCATATTAGACAGGCTCGATTCGCAGGCCGCATTGGTCGCGGTCTGAGGTCGATTATTTCCGCTACTGCTGCAGTACTATAGAGAGGCTCCAAAATACGCCAATACGCTTCAAATAAGCGGTCGATTTTGTGAATTACGGTCTGTAGCTGCTTCGAAACAAGTCTTGCGCCTAGCGTGGCACGAACTACCTGCTTGATAAAATGGCTTTGATAGTTAATGGATTAGGGTTGTCACCTGAACGGGGCGTTTTGTTATTAAAAATGATGTTTTCCCAGTAGTTCTATATTGGATAAGTATCTTTCAAATTCACTGATGGCGTAGGGCAAGAAAGATTGCTCGATATTTATCATATTCATAAAATTAACGCTTATTCCATTGCTATGTGTTCTTTCAATAGCTTTTATAAGTCGTTGATGTTTTGGTTCAAGCTTGTGTTTTCTTTCAAGGATTTCATTGTAATTTTCGGCAACCCCATCGCTATGCGCGCAAATATTCCTGATTATCATCAGGTGGTTCAATGACTCTACCTTAGGATCTCTGAATGCCGCGTCTAGTAACTTTTGTGATTCTTCGATGGGTTTTCGGTGGCCTGATGATTTGCCAGCGTGGTATTCGAGCGTTTCTAAGATCTTGTTTAGCCTGGCTTCAAATAAGCCAAATATGGTTAGATATGCCGAACGGCGCATCAACTGTGTAATTAAGTATGAGTACTCAGTTATGACGTCTTCCCTGTCGGCGGCTGAAACCGGGCCAAAACTGTAGTAAGTCTGCCGAATCTGAAAAGGTTGTCCATTTTGATCGGTATCCTCATCTTCGAAGACTAGCTCTTCAATGGCTTTATCTTCAGTTATCTTTTCGATAGCTGAGCGTATGTTGCTTTCAGCCTGTTGAGCCAGCATATTCATGGTCAAAATTGACTGGCTCGCAGACCACACCCTCAGATCAAACGTAAATCCTAAAAGCGCCATTAAATCTCTCCCTAGACGTTCTGACGATTGACGTGTGATTCAGGCAGCGGTCAACCATTGATCGTCGCATGCTACATGAGTCATCCATGGTTTACGATTAGTCTCAGTAGACAAAGCACTGTATGGGTGGATACCGGGGTTCAGCGGAGCCGGTTGCCAATCTGCACCAGGCGGACATGAGCTTCGTTTTTGGTAGCTAACCCAAGGCGACGAGATGGCGCAACTGGAAGGTGGGGATGGGCCGGTAGGACATCAAGGGAGGTGAAAATCGATTCCAAAACTAAAACGGCGACCCCTGCAGTGTGCGGTCCGTAGCCGTGCCGTTTCGTCTTTGTTTTGGAATCGTTTTTGGCGCTGACGCCGCATGAACTGGGCATTTACGGCACGGTCTTGAAAGCCGCTGTCTTTTTATAGGTCTCCAGTTGGCAAAGCAGCTAGGGCATCTTTCAGAGAAGGGCTCGCAGTGGTCGTCAGCCGGCGCGCCTTGGATAGATCGAGCTCATAGTTTCCGCTTGGCGCGTAGTAGCGGGCTGCTGCGATTGCCTGCGCGACAGGTCCGTAATACACAGTCGAGAGCGCACCGTCTTGGTATTGGATGACCATTAGGTCGTCGACTCTGTCGATGGTCGACCTACCGATAGGAACAAATCCGTTCTTCTGAGCCGTCGTCTTAACGCTTACCTTTCTACCACTCCTGCAGATCACATCGAAGCCATGCTGGTTGGTTAGGTGAGCGAGGGTGCCTTCTAGCTCTAGCGCACAGTAGAACTCGCCCAGCCGCCCTAAAAGATGGCGTACCTCCGTAGCGCTCACGCCGAATTCAACCGTCTCCAATCGAATCAGTTCAAAGTATTTGTCGAACAGCTGCTGGATACGGTCTTGGGTGATCATCGTATGTGGACGTCAAGGTCAGTTTTGGCCGTTCAGTTATACAGGATTTTCGTAATGCGGCCTCTGCAAAGCGAATGTTCGGTTTAACCGGGCCTCCAGCGGTGCACCAATTCGGAAACCAGTCACTGGTGATGCGGGCAACCGATCATGGCCGGCCCTATACCGGCGCAGTGCTAAATGAGAAGGCCTATGCCGCGCGCCGGCGGCTAAAGGTCGATGACGGCGACCTGGTCGGCATGCTGGAGATCGTCGAGTCGGCCAGGCTGTGGGCGCTGCTCGATCAGGAAGAGGCCTGAGCCATTGGCCTGCTCACGCTGGAATCTGCAGAGGATTGTGAAAGGGGTGAGCCAAGACGAATCGTGGACGGCAGAACTCCGCGGTAGGCGGTACCATTTTTTGTACCAATAGATGAGTTTTTGCGGGTGGTGCAGAGTGGTCGAGAGAGGCGAAACCCCCGAATTCATTGGGTTTCGGCACCCACGAAAACTTAGCAAAGCGCAAAAAACATTTCTGGAGTATGGCTGATTTGCTGTCGAATGCCTTATGACTAAAGGGCGCAACGTGAACGAAATTTAATCCGGTACCAATTCTGGACCCATCATCACTCTGCCGAGGACAGCAGAACAACCTCGAAGGTCGTCCCTTCCTCCTCAGTCGACTCCACCTCAATTCTGCCACCGTGGTTCGCCACGATCTCCGATGCGATGAACAGGCCAAGGCCTAGCCCCGCTGCTGAGCCCCGCTCTCCGGATGAGTAGCTCGAGTATCTCCCTTCCGGCTTGAAGATGTAGGGCATCACCTCGGGCGGAATAGGTTCTCCGGAATTCTGGACGCTGACCCGTGGAACACCATCCACCTTGGCCAGCGTGACCTTGATCGGGGCCGTTGCATCGCCATGGCGCAGGGCATTGCCTATCAGGTTGGAGAAAACCTGAGAGATGCGGTCAGGGTCGAATTGGCCCGTGATGTGCGCCTGCTCATCCAGGATGATCCGCGCGTGCGGGAACGCCGTGCGCAGTTCGTCAATGACAGCCTTGCAGATTGGATTCAAATCCATTTTCCGCAAATCCACTGGAATGCCAGTCCCCAGATTGCAGCGGGCCAGATCCAGCAGATCGTTGATCATGACATTTGCCCGATGTGCACTGGCACAAACCTGGGTCGCAAGTACCTTTCCCTTTTCATCCAGCCCGGCCTGCCGCTGGATCAGCCCGCCAGCCATGAGTATCGCGCCCAAGGGCGAACGCAAATCATGACCGAGCACGGCTAGCACCATTTTCCGGGTCGCCTCGACTGCCGTTCCGTAGGCAGCGATCGACTCTGCGAGCGCCTGGTCAATCGCTTCATTGAACCGGATCATGTCCTGAACATGATGCGCGTCTGCGAACGACTCCTGGGTAAGCCAGAGTGACAGAACGCTTGCGCGCAATGCCCGGTATTCGGACACCATCTGGTCCATCGAGAACCCAGCTATCAAGCGAGCAACAGCGTGGGTCTGCGCTGCGGTTTCGCTTGAACTCCTGGGGCCTCTGCCTTGTGCCTTCTCGGACTGTTGTTGCCTGCTCTGAGGCGTTCTCATGTCTTTGGCCACGGTGCGGAGCATCTTTTCGGCATGATCGCGCAAGCCGGAGGAGTCCTGCTTCGGCAGCTCTGTTTCAACCGAGCGGGCGTAGTTTTCCCAAGCCTGGAGAATGGGTTCCATACTGCTATCAATGAAATCGAACAGTCTCATGGGGCCTAACCCTGTCTGGAAAAAAGAGACCCGAACAGCTTAGTTCATCCGGGAATCAGGAAGTTTGGGCGACAGCCATTCGAGCTGATCGCTAAATGCAGGGCGATCCCGATGCAACCTGTGCCGGGATGCAGGGGCATCGGGATGTCTCGCCGGGTGCCTGGGTTCAGGCATGGATCAGCGAGAGGTCGCTGATGATGCAGATCGAGCCGTCATCGGCGGGCGTCGTGTCGGAGTAGTCCACCTGGTTGTACACCCCGCCGTGGAACTCGAACAGCCGCGAAGCCCAGGTACTGTCGAACTGGAGATCGCCGGACGAACCCGTCACCCCGTTGTACTTGGCGGTAACGGTGACCACGCCTGCCGACGTGGCGTGGATGCTCACCTCGAACTTCGACCCCAGCGGTACCCCCTTGAGCACCGTCGAATTCACAGGATCCGCCTGGTTGTAGGTCCGCCGAAACCCCAGGGTGATGTCGCCCTTTTTCCAGAACACCTTCACGGGCGGGCTGTCGTCCCCGTAGACGTGCATCTGCGCGATAACCACCTTCTGCGCCCAGTTGACCTTGGTCAGTGTCATTTCCTGGCGATTCCAGTGATCCAAGGCGCCGCCCAGGCTCCAGTATTCCGGCTCCGACCACTCGCAGCGGGTCCTGCGGGTGCTTTTGCTCGAAGCGCCTTTGGTGGGGGCAGACAACTGGACCGAACCATCGCTGAGCACTGTCACGTAGTTCGGGTACAGGGCAATCGCTTCGCTGCCGGTGATTTCGACCGCTACGGTGCTGATCGACGATTCGGCTACCGGAACGGCGATGGTGAGGTTGCTGATATCTACGCTCATGGGGGGAACTCCTGAATGGAAATGTCGGTTGGTGCCGCAGCAGCACGGTGGCGGCTGCTGGAGCGGAATTTAGCTCTGCGCTAAATCATCGTCAATAGCTTATGGCTAAAATTATTTCGCCGGGCGACAAATTACCTGTTGGCGAAAATTTTCCGCAGCGGGGCTTTACGCTTGATTTGGCGGTGAGATAAGCTTTCCTTGAATACTGTACGAATATACAGCCGTCAGGATATGAGTATGTCTAAGCACATGAAGTCGACGCCCCATCAGCGCCAGGAAATAACCGGAATGGAGCGTCTGAGCTTGCGGGTATCAGCGATGATCAACCACCCGCTCGCGCAGACGCAGCGCTGGGTGACGGTGCATCGCCTGGATACCGACGGTGATGCCGAGTGGGAGGAGGTGATGGGCCTGCTGGCCGAGACGCCCGAGTTGGAACTGACCTTCAACGACGACGAGAGCGTGACGGTGCGCTGGGAGCGCAGCAGCGTGGAGGAGCGCGACGACTTTATCGTCGAGCAGGACAGCGAGCAGCAGGCCGAGGAGGCGGCACCTTTCTGAAGGTCAGAAAGAGCCTGCGGGGTAGCGTAATGCTGTTCACTCAAGTCTGATGTGGCATCGATGGGGCTGCCTTGCAGCCCTTCGCGGGCAAGCCCGCTCCCATAGAACCGCGCATATCTCATTAAATTAGCAGGGGCTCTGTGGGAGCGGCTTTAGCCGCGAACACCGGCGAAGCCGGTGCCATGCACCGCGTTGGATTCTTCGCGGCTAAAGCCGCTCCCACAGGGTACGCGTACCGCTTGGCTGTGGGAGCGGGCTTGCCTGCGAAGGGACAGCATTACGCCGGGGTGGTGGGCTTCGCCTTACACAAGGTGTGCATTCCACACCAGCAGCACCCTGGCCTGGATGTAGGTCTCTTCCCGGCGAATCATGCGGTCCTTGTGCCGCGAGTTGTCGGAAATCATCTCGAAATGCTCTTCGTCGGCAATCTGCAATCGCTTGATATAGATGTGGTCGCCCCAGGAGAAGAAGTAGATTCCGTCACCGACGAACTCGCGAATGCTGACGTCCACGATCAGCGGGTCGCGGTGCTTGATGGTCGGCTCCATCGACTGGCCCCAACCGGTCACCATCTTCAGGTGGTGGTGCTCGCTGAACTCCACGCCCAGCTCGCGCAGGTGGCTTGGGCTGACGCGAACATCCTTGAACATCTCGGGGTAGTCGTGGGGGATCTGCCCGCCACCCATGGCTGCGCGGACGTCGTAGTGGGCAATCCACACTTCGTCGCCCACCAGGCCTGGCCGAGCAGGTTCAGCGGCCACCAGTGTCGAATCTGCCGGCTCCTCGGCGGCGGCCAGCAGCCTTTGCCGGGTTTCTTCGGGGATGCCTCTGCCGCTTCTGGCAAGCATCTGCTTGACCAGGTCGGCTGCGGAAAGCTTGCTGTCACCCGCCTCGGCCGGCGACTGCGTCTGGTCGCCCACTGCCATCGCGTCGAACCACCCCCGCGGCAAGCCTTCGATGCCCTCGATTCGGCGGGCCACATCATCGCCCAGGTTTTTCGCTGTCTTGTCCGAAAGGATCTGGCTCAGGTGCGCGGGCGCCATCCCCCAGCGCTCCGCGCAGGATCCCTTTCTCTGGCTGCCGATCAGCTTGACCAGGTTGTGCTTGCGAATTTCGTAGATGTCCATGGAGCGAAGCATGCCAGTGTTTAGCTTGCTGCTAAATATGCTTATAGCTAAATTTTCCTTGTCATGAAATTAGCTGTAGGCTAAATTTATCATGCAAGCAAGGAAAGCCACCGAGAAGCTGTTCTCCAGGCTTACGACATCACCATTGGTAATGAGGTTTTCATGGATCCGACTGACCTCGGCCCAGGCACCATCACCTGGCTGGGCGGAACAGGCACCGTGTTGCTGGGCGCATTCCTCTGGCTGCGCAAGTGGCTGTCCAGGGATGCGGCTGACCGTGCCATGGACAACGCTGATATTGGCGTGGTCCGGCGCCTGAACGAGTTGCTCGATATCGAGCGTGACGCCCGAAGAGAAGCACAGGCCAGGGCCGATCAGTTTGCAAAGGAACGCAATGAACTGGTGATCACTGTAGGGCGCCTGGAAGGCAAGATCGAAGCGCTGACCAGTCGAGGTGGCCATCCACCCCGGCAGGTCACCGTCCAGGGCGAGGGCGTCGCCCGCCTGCGCGGGAAGCAGGGTGAGTGAGGCGGCCCGCAAGACAAATTCTGTTCACGCCCATGCGTATGGGCTTCTTCTGCATGGAGACAACATGGCTCGATTGGATTCTGCCGCTGTCGGCGGTGCGAACGTGCTCGCGTTCCTGGACATGCTGGCCTGGTCCGAGGGTACCTCGACCATCGCTGCCAGCGACGATGGCTACAACGTCCTGGTCGGCGGCCAACTGTTCAATGACTACAGCGGGCACCCGAAGCAGAAGGTGTGGTTGCCCAGCTACGGCATCCACAGTTCTGCGGCTGGGCGGTACCAGATTCTGGCCGGTACCTGGGATGCCATCGTGAGTACCTATGGCTTCAATGGCCGCTTTACCCCTGAGGCCCAGGACCTGGCGGCAATCAAGTTGCTGAGCGAACGCGGTGCCTTGGCACTGATCAAGGCTGGCCGTATTGCCCAGGCGATCGCCAAGGCCGCGCCTATCTGGGCCAGCTTGCCTGGCGCGGGCTACGGTCAGCGTGAGCACCAGTTGGCCGCGTTGTTGGCAATGTTCATTGCCTGCGGCGGGGAGGTGCAGGCGTAACGCCCAGGCAAAAAAAGACCCGCCAGGTAGGCGGGCCAGAAGGGCGTAGGGAGCAACGCACAACAAATACGGGTCAGGCGACCATGGTGCCTGGTTGCAACTGTTCGACCAGGGCCTGGGCCGAGGCGCGGGTCGGCATCGGGCCGCTTACGGCTTCGCCGTTGCGCACCAGGTACCAGCATGCGAGCAGGCCCTGCTCACGCAGCGAAGCGGGGACGGCACTGCCAACAACGGACATGATCTGGATAGTGGCCATGTGGACCTCCTGTAAAACATGGCCCTACCTTACGCAGCAGCCGGGGCGGTTTGAAATTAACTTCCTCGATAGTGGTCATTGGTTCTATCAACATTTACCAGCGCGGCGGGCCGTAATACACCGGTGGCGGACCGTAGTAGGTGCGGTAGCCCGGAGGCGGTGGTGCTGGCACGTAGTACGGCTGGTAGTACACCGGCGGTGGCGGTGGTTGCATGTACACCGGGGGCGGCCCGTAGTAGACCGGTTGGCGCTCGACGTACACGGTACGGTCACGCCCGCCATAAACCGTCGCCCCGACCACGGCGCCAACCACGGCCGCACCCAGCAGCGGGCCGGGGCCGTACCAACCGCCATGGCCATGGCCGCCGTGGGCGACAGCGGGTGCGCTGATGGCCAGGGCACCGACCAGCAGGGCGATTCCGGGAATGTGACGGTTCATGAAGAAACCCTCGCAAGGACACCCCAAGTGTGGGGTCCTATTACTATGACTCCACTCTTCGTCAGCTGAGCACGGGGGAACGGTAAAGGTTGTGTAAGGGACGACCAGCGGTTACCTCTGTTACGCTGAACAAACGTTTCAGTTATGACAAAGGAGCAGGTTATGTCGGCAACTCCAAGCAGAGACACCGTGCTGTGCATTTCCCTGGCCGGTCGCCCCGGCACCTTCGGTGTACGGTTCCACAACCACCTTTACCAGCAGCTCGGCCTGGACTTCTACTACAAGGCCATGCGCACCGATGACCTGCCGGCGGCGGTGGCGGGCATTCGCGCTTTGGGTATCCGCGGTTGCGGGGTATCGATGCCGTACAAGGAGGCCTGCATGGCCCTGGTCGACGAGATCGACCCATCGGCTGCGGCCATCGAGTCGGTCAATACCCTGGTCAATACCAATGGCCACCTGAAGGCCTACAACACCGATTACCTGGCCGTGCGTCAGTTGCTGGCGCAGCACCAGGTCGACCCGTCCACGGCGTTTGCCCTGCGCGGCAGTGGCGGCATGGCCAAGGCGGTAGCCAGTGCCTTGCGCGATGCCGGGTTCGCCGAAGGCATCATCGTTGCGCGCAACGAGCAGGCGGGGCGGCAGCTGGCGGATGTGTGTGGTTATCGCTGGGTGGCGGAGCTGGGCGACCTGTGCCCACCCATGCTGGTGAACGTGACGCCGATCGGCATGGCGGGCGGGCCCGAGGCCGAGGAGCTGGCGTTTTCCGAGAACGCCATCGCCGCGGCGGCGCGGGTGTTCGATGTTGTGGCGATGCCGGAGAGCACTCCGTTGATCCGCCGAGCGCGGGCGTTGGATAAGCCAGTGATCACCGGGCTGGAGGTGATTGCGCTGCAGGCGCTGGAGCAGTTCGTGCTTTACACCGGGGTGCGACCCACCCTGGCGCAGGTGGAGGCGGCGGTGGCGTACGCCCGGGATATCTGATTATTCCTGTGCCGGCCCTTTCGCGGGTAAACCCGCTCCCACAGGGATAGCGCACGCATGTAGCAACGGCGCTACCCCTGTGGGAGCGGGTTTACCCGCGAAGAGGCCGGCACAAGCATTGACAAGGTCAGAACACCTTGTGCCCTTCATCCAGCTGCTGGTCGACCAGCGCCCGGCCATGGGCCAGCGACACATGCTGTGCGTTCTCGAGGTCGGAGAAGAACTTCATCGGCATCGACATGCGCCTGCTGGTGTGCCCTTCGGGGTCGGTAATCAGGCACCCGGCGGCATAGGGCAGGGGGGAATCGGGGTGGGGCATCACGCTGGCGGTGATGGTGTGCTTGCGATATTCACAGTGAAGAGATTGCATCGTCCTTACCTCGCTGTGGCATGTGAAGCAGTTACCTTCATATACCACAGCAAAGGGCCGGGAGTTCCCGGCCCGACGAGCGAGCAGCGATGAGTGCTCAGCCTTTGAGCTCGGTCGGCTGGATGACTTCGACCCAGTAACCGTCCGGGTCCTTGACGAAGGCCAGGTGGTTCATGCGCCCGTCCTGCAGGCGTTTCTGGAACGGTACACCCAGTGCCTCGAAGCGTGCGCAGGCTTCGCGTACGTCCGGTACCGAGACGCAGATGTGGCCAAAGCCGCGCGGGTCGGTGTTGCCGTTGTGGTAGGCGAACTCGGCATCGTTTTCGGTGCCGTGGTTGTGGGTCAGTTCCAGCACGCCCGGAATAGACTTCATCCACTGGTGGCGTTCGTTGTCATCGGCCGGGATCTGCGCCGGGTCGACCAAGGCCAGGAAGTACAGGCTGAAGGCAGCTTCGGGGAAGTCGCGCTTGTCTACCAGGCGGAAACCCAGCACGCGGGTGTAGAAGTCCAGGGACTTTTCGATGTCCTTTACCCGCAGCATGGTGTGGTTGAAGACGAACTGGGCGGTGGCGGCGTCCGGTTGGGCGGTGACGCCAGGCAGGGTTTGCAGATCGTGCAGGCTCATGGGAACTCCTGAGACGGGGCCGGGCGCAGGGCACCGGCAAAACAGACAGGCTGACCATGATACGGCAGTGTGCCGATTGCGCAAATGAAAGCGCCCTGCACAAGGCAGGGCGCTGGAATTAGAGGCCCGCATGTGCGGGCGCGTGATGGGGTCGCTAGTCCTTTAGCTGTCTCGATACTGAGCCAGCCCTTGTGAAAAAAGTGTGAAGTGCGTGTGGACGTTTCATCAGCGTACCCAGCTTTCTACCGTGGCGGCGCCGTATTGTTCTTTCCAGGCCTTGAGCCCACGGTGGTTGCCGCCTTTGGTCTCGATTCGCTCGCCGGTATGCGGGTTGGTGTAAACCTTTACCACGCGCGCGCGGCGCTGTTGCTTGGGTGCTGCACTGGAAACCCGGGCCACTGCCTTCGGGTCGAGGATGGCGATGATATCGCGCAGGCTCTTGTCGTAGCTTTTCATCAGGCCGACTAGTTTCTGCTCGAATTCGATTTCGCGTTTGAGGCCGGCATCCTTTTTCAACGCTTCCAGTTGCGCCATCTGTTCCTGGAGCGCTTTTTCGGCAGCACGAAACTCTGCAAGTCTGGACACTGTAATCACTCCTGTACGTCGGTCGTGGCAGGGCGTGACGAACATTGAAGAAGAATAAAAACGCCGGCCACGCGGGTGGGTTCCGCTGTTCGCTGATATCGAGTGTAGTCATTCATGGGTACTGGGTAAACTGCAAACTTTTTGTAAGTAAGCAGGGAACTTTCCTAGTTTTGCGTGCGGTATTGTCCGGTTTTTCCGCGGTTGTCTTGTGGCGCGCTTAGACCATGGTCCAATGGCCCGTGCCAGAGGCTTCGCGCGATCATTTCAGATGATGGCCGGCTATTGTTCGGCCCCCTCGCAGTACCGTGGCCAACACGTGCCACAGGTTGTTTACTCGCCTTGATTCCGGATGTTTTCTCCCATGTTTGCCCCTTTCCCCCTCGCCCCCGGGCGTCGTGTTGCCGGCTTGTTCCTGTTGTGTGCCGGCGTCAATGCCCAGGCCGCCGGTTTTCTTGAAGACAGCAGTGCAAAGGTCGAAGCACGCAATGTCTATTTCAACCGGGATTTTCGTGACGGCCACAGCAGTTCCAGCCAGGGTGCGTCCAAACGCGAAGAATGGGCACAAGGTTTCATCCTCAATGTGCAGTCGGGTTACACGCAGGGGCCGGTAGGTTTTGGCGTGGATGCGCTGGGCATGTTCGGCTTCAAACTTGACTCCAGCCCGGCGGACAGTAACAGCGGCCTGTTGCCGTCTTCCGGTCACGACCCGCGCCACTCGGCCGACCAGTACGCGAAGATGGGCCTGGCGGCCAAGGTCAAGGTTTCCAGTACCGTGCTCAAGTACGGTTCGATGATGCCGGATGTACCGTTGCTCAAGTACAACGATGGCCGCCTGCTGCCGACCATGTTCCATGGCGCCATGCTCACTTCCGAAGAAGTGCGCGACCTGAAGTTCACCCTGGCCCGCCTGGACAAGTACACCGCACGGGATTCCACCGACCGCCAGGACATTCGCGTGCATTGCAAGAACAAGCGCTATGCCTGCGGTATCGAGGCTGATCACTTCGACCTGGCTGGTGTCGATTACCGTTTCAACGAACGCTTCAGCGCCCAGTACCAGGTGGCCAAGCTGGAGAACATCTACCGCCAGCACTTCCTCGGCCTGGTGGCCAGCCAGCCATTGGCGGTGGGCAGCCTGTCGGCAGACCTGCGCTTGATCAAGAGTGATGACATCGGCAATGCCCGCGCCGGCGAAATCGACCATCGCGCGTTCAGCGGCATGCTCGGCTACAGCCTGGGTGGCCACAAGCTCAGTGCCGGTTGGCAGCGCATGTATGGCGACAGTGCCATGCCATACCTGGATGGCACCAACCCTTACCTGGTCAACTATGCCCAGGTCAACGACTTCGCCGCGGCCCAGGAGCGTTCCTGGCAGGTGCGTTATGACTATGACTTCAAGGCCCTGGGCGTGCCTGGCCTGACCTTCTTCACCCGTTACATCAACGGTGACAATATCAAGGTGCCGGGCAGTACGGCCGAAGGCAAAGAATGGGAACGCGACACCGAGTTCAAGTACCAGGTGCAAGGTGGCACGTTCAAGGACGTAAGCGTGCGCCTGCGTAATTCCACTTACCGCAGCAATTATGAAAAATGGGCGCGTGACATGGACGAGACACGGGTCATCGTCAGCTACAACTTCTCCATCTTCTGACGGGGCGCTTTGCCAAATACCGGCAGCCACCTGACAATGGCTGCTGGTTCCCGCAAAGGGCAGGGCAATGAAAGACCTGTTGTTGATCGGCATCGGCCCGGGTGACCCGCGCCAGGTCACCTACGAGGCGGTCGATGCACTGCGCCAGGCCAGTGTGTTCTTCGTGCTCGACAAAGGCGGCGACAAGGACGAACTGCTGCGCCTGCGCAAGGCCATCCTGCAACGCTACCGGCCCGAGGGTGGCTACCGCCTGGTGCAGGTGGCCGACCCTGCACGCGATGGCCAGGCCGATGACTACCTGGGCGCGGTGCAGGACTGGCACCGGCAGCGTGCAGCGCTGTATGCCCAACTGATCGAACAGGAGATAGGCATTGGGGAAACCGGCGCCTTTCTGCTGTGGGGCGAGCCGACGCTGTACGACAGCACCCTGCGCATCCTTGGCCTGGTCCGCGAGCGTGGTGTGGCGCTGCGCCTGCAGGTCATTCCGGGCATCAGCAGCGTGCAGGCGTTGGCAGCGCGCCATCAGATGCCGCTCAACCGCATCGGTGAGCCGTTGACCGTATTGCCAGGGCGGCGCCTGGCCGGGCAGGGGCAGATCGACAATGTGCTGGTGATGCTCGACGGGCAGTGCGCGTTTGCCCGGCTCGATGATCCGGCGTTGATGATCTACTGGGGCGCGTACCTGGGGACTGCGGATGAGGTGCTGATTGCCGGGCCATTGCAAACGGTGAAGGCACAGATACTGGAGGTGCGTGAGCGGGAGCGGGCGCGCAAGGGGTGGATCATGGATAGCTACCTGTTGCGCAGGGAGCTGTGAGGTGTACTGCCTGTTCCGGCCCCTTCGCGGGTGAACCCGCTCCCACAGGTACAGCGCCAGCTTTGGGGCTGCGCGTTCCCTGTGAAAGCGGGCAAGCCCGCGAAGCAGGCGACACCGATCTCAAGGGTTACCCAGAATGGCCTGTACCTTGTCACGCAACTGGTCGATGCTGAACGGCTTGCCGATCAGATGCATGCCCTCCGGTACATTGACGTTCTCGGCATAGCCACTGGCGAACAGCACCGGCAACAGCGGCCGCAGCTCGCGCGCCTTGCCGGCCAGCTCTTCGCCACCCATGTCTGGCAACCCCACGTCGGTCAGCATCAGCGCCAACTCCTGGCCCGGGTCCTCGATAATACGCAGCGCCGCGCCGGCACTGTCCGCCTCGATGACCCTGTAGCCCAGTTCGTCGAGCACTTCGACCATCAGCATGCGTACGATGTCGTCGTCTTCGACTACCAGAAGGTGCATGGTTCGGATCCTGTGCTAATGAATGTCTTTAATCTGTGCTCCAGATGGCAGCAGAAGTTCCCGAGGATACCGGGCACTGCAATCAGATGGAACGTTTGGCGCACGCTGCCTTCAAATACTGGCTAAATGCCCTGCCAGACCCGGCAAAGCTGGTTAGACTCGCTTAACAGGACGGCGCAGTGGCAGATAATGACAAAGACAGATCCGCCACACTTTTCAATGGACTTTTAGCTCGGGCGTTTTCACATGATTCAAGCAGCCTCGATGGACCAGCGAAGCTTCCGCAAGCTGTTGAGCCGCAACGTCGGCCTACCCCTGGGGGTTGGCCTGCTGGGGGCCGTGGCCTTCGTTGCGGTGATCAACTACCTGCTTTCGGCCTTGCAGTGGGTCGAGCACACCGACCGGGTGATCGGCAATGCCAACGAAGCGGTCAAACTGTCGATCGACATGGAAACCGGCATGCGTGGCTTCCTGATCACCGGCGATGAGCGTTTCCTCGACCCCTACGAGGTGGCCAAGCCGCGCATTTTCGGCAGCCTGCAGAGCCTGCGCGGCATGGTCGAGGACAACCCGCAACAGGTCGAACGCATCGACCGGCTGATCGCCCTGCAGCAAGCGTGGAACACCTTCGGCAGCGAGATGATCAACTTGCGCCGCAGCCAGGGTGATTACCGCGCCTTGATCGGCAACGGCCGCGGCAAGCGCCTGACCGATGAGATCCGCAAGGAGTTCGACAACCTCATCGGCAGCGAACAACAATTGCGCATGGCGCGCAACGAGCGGGTCAACAGTGTGACCGTCACGGTCATGTCGTCCTTCGTGCTGTTCATCGTCGGCCTCAGCGCCTTGCTGGCCTACCTCGGGCGGCGCGACCTGCTGGCGCTGTCCGCTACCTATGACGAAAACTTCCAGGCCCAGCAGCGCGCCGCCGAGCGCCTGGAGCATCAGGCCTGGCTGCGCAACGGGCAGACGCAACTGTCCGAACAGGTGCTCGGCCAGCTGACCCTGCCCATGCTCGGTGACAACATCCTGCGTTTCTTCGCCAGCTACCTGGGCAGCGTGGTAGGCGCGTTGTACGTGCGTGACGAACATGGCCGCCTGGTGCGTGTTGCCAGCTATGGCCTGGATGCCGAGGAGCAGGCGCGCGAGCAGGTACTGGGTGACCACGAGGGGCTGCTGGCCCAGGCCGTGCGCGAAGCGAGGCTGCTGCGCCTGGACGACTTGCCTGAAGACTATTTCCAACTCAGCTCCGGCCTTGGCAGGGGCCTGCCGCGCAGTGCCATGCTGATGCCCTCCAGCGACGACGGGCAGATCAACGGCGTGCTGGAGCTGGGCTTCCTGCGGCCGTTGCAGGAGCGTGACGAAGAGATGCTGCAGCGGGTCCGTGGCAACGTCGGTATTTCCATCGAAAGCGCCCGTTACCGGCAGCGCCTGCAGGAGGTGCTGGCCGAAACCCAGCAACTGAACGAAGAGCTGCAAGTGCAGCAGGAAGAACTTAAAACCGCCAACGAAGAGCTCGAAGAGCAATCCCGCGTGCTCAAGGAGTCCCAGGCCCACCTGGAAACCCAGCAGGCGGAGCTTGAGCAGACCAACGAGCAGCTGTCGGAGCGCACCGAGGCGCTGGACCGCAAGAACGACGAACTGCTCCAGGCCCAGGACGAGCTGCAGGCGCGTGCCGAGGAACTGCAGCGTTCGAGCAAGTACAAGTCCGAATTCCTCGCCAACATGTCCCACGAGTTGCGCACGCCGCTGAACAGCTCGCTGATCCTGGCCAAGCTGCTGGCGGAAAACGGCGAGGGCAACCTCAGCGACGAGCAGGTCAAGTTCGCCGAATCCATCTATTCGGCCGGCAACGACCTGCTCAACCTGATCAATGACATTCTCGACATCGCCAAGGTGGAAGCCGGCAAGCTGGAAGTGCGCCCTGAAACCACTCAGGTGGAGCGCCTGGTCGAAGGCCTGCGCAGCATGTTCGAGCCGTTGGCCGGGCACAAGGGCCTCGCCTTCGAGGTGACCACCGAGGCGCAGGTGCCGGCCACGCTGTTCACCGACCGCCAGCGCCTGGAGCAGATTCTCAAGAACCTGCTGTCCAACGCCATCAAGTTCACCGAGCGCGGCCAGGTCAGCCTGAACATCGGTTACCAGCCTGGCACCGGCATCGTCTTTGCCGTGCGCGATACCGGCATCGGCATCGCCGCCGACCAGCAGCAGGCGATCTTCGGCGCATTCCACCAGGTGGATGGCACCAGCAACCGCCGTTATGGCGGCACCGGCCTGGGCCTGTCGATTTCCCGCGACCTGGCGCACCTGCTGGGTGGGCAGATCAGCGTCGACAGCAGCCCCGGCCAGGGCAGTGTATTCAGCCTGATCCTGCCGGAGCGCTATGAGCGCGTGGCGCAGGATATCGAGCCGCTCAGCCTGCGCCCTGCGGTCGATAGCCTGCCACCCGCGCCGCAGGCACCAGTGGTGGCGGCACCGAAACGCCCGACACCAGTGTTTGCCGATGACCGTGAGCGCGCGCCGTTCGGCAACCGCTGCATCCTGGTGATCGAAGACGAACCGAACTTCGCCCGCATCCTCTTCGACCTGGCCCACGAGCTGGGTTACAGCTGCCTGGTGGCGCAGGGCGCCGACGAGGGCTTCGAACTGGCCGTGCAGTACATCCCCGATGCCATCCTGCTGGACATGCGCCTGCCCGACCATTCCGGCCTGACCGTGCTGCAACGCCTGAAGGAGCAAGCGAGCACCCGGCACATCCCGGTGCATATCATTTCCGTTGAGGACCGCGTCGAGGCCGCCATGCACATGGGTGCCGTCGGCTACGCGGTCAAGCCCACCAGCCGTGAACAACTCAAGGAAGTTTTCGCCCGGCTGGAGGCCAAGCTGACCCAGAAGCTCAAGCACATCCTGCTGGTGGAAGACGACGACCTGCAGCGCGAGAGCATTGCCCGTCTGATCGGCGACGACGATGTCGAGATCACCGCCGTGGCCATGGCCCAGGATGCCCTGGCGTTGCTGCGCGAGAATATCTACGACTGCATGATCATTGACCTCAAGCTGCCAGACATGCTCGGCAACGAGTTGCTCAAGCGCATGACCGCCGAAGACATCCGTGCCTTCCCGCCGGTGATCGTGTATACCGGGCGCAATCTTACCCGCGAAGAAGAAGCCGACCTGCTCAAGTATTCGCGCTCGATCATCATCAAGGGCGCACGCTCGCCGGAGCGCCTGCTCGACGAAGTGACGCTGTTCCTGCACAAGGTCGAGTCGCAGCTGTCCAACGAACGCCAGCGCATGCTCAAGACCGCGCGCAGCCGCGACAAGGTTTTCGAAGGCCGCAAGGTGCTGCTGGTGGACGACGACGTGCGCAACATCTTTGCCCTGACCAGCGCGCTGGAGCACAAGGGCGCGATCGTCGAAATCGGCCGCAACGGCCGCGAGGCCATCGAGCGCCTGGAGCAGCATGACGACATCGACCTGGTGTTGATGGATGTGATGATGCCGGAAATGGACGGCTTCGAGGCCACCCGGCTGATCCGCCAGCAACCACGCTGGCGCAAGCTGCCGATCATTGCCGTGACCGCCAAGGCGATGAAGGATGACCAGCAGCGTTGCCTGCAGGCCGGCGCCAACGACTACCTGGCCAAACCGATCGACCTGGACCGCTTGTTCTCGCTGATCCGTGTGTGGCTGCCGCAACTGGAGCGAATTTGACTAGCGAACGTAACACCGATATCGAAATCCGCTTGCTGATCGAGGCCATCTACCTCAAGTACAGCTACGATTTCCGCAACTATTCCGGCGCGTCGATCAAGCGCCGGATCCTGCATGCGCTGCGCCAGTTCGACTGCCTGACGGTGTCGGCGCTGCAGGAGCGCGTGCTGCACGACCCAGGCATGTTCATGCAGTTGCTGCAGTACCTGACGATCCCGGTCAGCGAGATGTTCCGCGACCCGGGGCACTACCTGGCGCTGCGCAACGAAGTGGTGCCGCTGCTGCGCACCTGGCCGTCGATCAAGGTGTGGATTGCCGGCTGCAGCACGGGCGAGGAGGTGTATTCGATGGCCATCCTGCTACGCGAGGAGGGCCTGCTGGAGCGCACCATCATCTATGCCACCGACATCAACCCGCATTCGCTGGACAAGGCCAAGCAGGGTATCTACTCGATGCAGAGCATGCGCGAGTACGCCGAAAACTATCGCATCGCCGGTGGCCGACGGGACTTTGCCGAGTACTACACGGCAGCCTACGGCAACGCCATCATGGACAGCACCCTGCGGGACAACGTGACTTTCGCCGACCACAGCCTGGCCACCGACAGCGTGTTTTCCGAAACCCAGCTGGTGTCGTGCCGCAACGTGCTCATCTACTTCAACAAGGAACTGCAGGACCGCGCCCTGGGCCTGTTCCACGAGTCCCTGTGCCACCGCGGCTTCCTGGTGCTGGGCAGCAAGGAATCGGTGGATTTCTCCGCCTACAGCGAGCGCTTCGAGCCGCTGGTCAAGCCCGAACGGATCTACCGCAAGTCATGAAAGGCGTACGCGCGATGGTGATCGGCGCCTCGGCCGGCGGCGTTACAGCGCTATTCAGTGTGCTGGGCGCGTTGCCGGCCGGCTTCGCCATTCCGGTAATTTGCGTGCTGCACCTGCCGGATGACCGCCACAGCCAGCTGGCCGAGGTGCTGCAACGTCGCCTGCGGCGGCCAGTGTGCGAGGCCTGTGACAAACAGCCGCTGCGCCCCGGGCAGATCTACGTGGCCGGGCCGGGTTATCACCTGTCGGTGGAGCGTGACCTGACCCTGTCGCTGAGCCAGGAGCCGCCGGTGCATTTTTCCCGGCCGGCGATCGACTACCTGTTCATGTCGGCGGCCGATGCCTATGGTGCCGGCCTGCTGGGCATGTTGCTCACCGGGGCCAACGAGGATGGCGCAGAAGGCCTTGCCTATATCAAGCGCAACGGGGGCCGGACCGTGGTCCAGGACCCTTGCGACGCACAGGTGGCGCTGATGCCGGAGGCCGCACTGGCCCTGCACCAGCCCGACCATATTCTTTCTCTGAGTGGCATCGAGCGATTGCTCGCCGCCCTGGAACCTAGCGCATGCTAAGCCACACCATCGCCAAACTGCTGATCGTCGACGACCTGCCAGAAAACCTGCTGGCCCTCGACGCCCTGCTCCAGGGCCAAGACCGCGAGGTGCACCAGGCCCAGTCGGCCGAGGCAGCGTTGTCACTGTTGCTCGAGCACGAGTTCGCCCTGGCCATCCTCGACGTGCAGATGCCGGGCATGAACGGTTTCGAGCTGGCCGAGCTGATGCGCGGCACGGAAAAGACCCGCAACATCCCCATCGTGTTCGTCACTGCCGCCGGGCGCGAGATGAACTACGCGTTCAAAGGCTATGAAAGCGGTGCGGTGGACTTTCTGCACAAGCCGCTCGACACTCTGGCGGTGAAGAGCAAGGTGTCGGTGTTCGTCGACCTGTACCGCCAGCGCAAGGTGCTCGACCGCCAATTGCAGGCCCTGGAACGCAGCCGCCAGGAGCAGGAACTGCTGCTGGCCCAGCTGCAGACGGCGCGGGGTGAACTGGAGCATGCCGTGCGCATGCGCGATGACTTCATGTCGATCGTGTCCCATGAGGTGCGCACCCCGCTCAATGGCCTGATTCTGGAAACCCAGCTGCGCAAGCTGCACCTGGCACGCGGCAACCTTGCCGCCTTCAGCGTCGACAAGCTGCAGGCCATGGTCGAGCGCGACGAGCGGCAGATCAACAGCCTGATCCGCCTGGTCGAAGATATGCTTGATGTATCGCGCATCCGCACCGGCAAACTGTCGCTGCGGCCCAAGGCGTTCGACCTGGGCCAACTGGTGCGCGGCCTGGTGGAGAACTTTGCTGCCCAGGCCAGCGCACTGGACACCCATATCGAGTTGCAACGCTGCGAGCCGCTGCTGGGCGAGTGGGACGAGTTTCGCATCGAGCAGGTGCTGGCCAACCTGTTGTCCAATGCCTTGCGTTATGGTGAGCGCAAACCGGTGCAGGTGCGGGTATTCGAGCAGGACGGCCTGGCCTGCGTGCAGGTGCAGGACCATGGCATCGGCATCTGCATTGCCAACCAGCAGCGCATCTTCCAGCAGTTCGAGCGGGTCGCCACCCAGCAGGCCAGTGGTGGGTTGGGCCTGGGGCTGTACATATCGGAGCAGATCGTCCAGGCCCATGGCGGGCGCATATTGGTGGAGAGTGAAGAGGGCAAAGGCGCCACCTTCACCTTGCAATTGCCACTGGCAACCTGCGAACAACAAAACGACCAGGCAAGGGCAACCTCTGCGTGAGCCTGGGGTCTGATGGCCAGCTGTAAGTATTTCAAGGCGTTGACATGAGTGAAGATGCACAAGATGTAGTACTGGTGGTCGAGGATGAACCGGCGATTCGCATGATCCTGCGTGATTACCTGGCAGGCGAGGGCTACCACGTGCTGGTGGCCGAGGATGGCGAGCAGGCGTTCGCGATCCTGGCGAGCAAGCCGCACCTCGACCTGATGGTGACGGACTTCCGCTTGCCGGGCGGGATTTCCGGGGTGGACATTGCCGAGCCGGCAGTGAAGTTGCGGCCGGACCTGAAGGTGATCTTCATCAGCGGCTACCCGGCGGAGATTCTCGAGTCCGGCAGCCCGATCACCCGCAAGGCACCGATCCTGGCCAAGCCGTTCGACCTGGATACCTTGCACGAGCAGATCCAGTCGCTCCTGCGCTGACTGTGTTTGCCTCTTCGCGGGCGCGCCCGCTCCCACAGGTTCTGTGCAAACCTTGAAGCCTGCGGGTTTCCTGTGGGAGCGGGCAAGCCCGCGAAGAGGCCGGTGCAGGTTAGCGCAGGGTCCGCTCCAGCCCACCCACCAGCATGCTTTCCATCAACCCCAGCCCCTGTTCTTCGGGCAAGGCCTTCAACAGCCCCGGCAACTGGTTCAGCAGTGTCGCCACAACATGCGCCGTGGCCACCAGGGCCTCCCCCTGCAACTTCGCCTGCGGTGCGATCAACCTCAGCAACCCCGCCTCATAGCGCTTGCGTAGCAAGGCCAGGCGCGCCTGCTGGTCGTCGCTCAGGCAACAGAAGTCGCGCTCCGCCAGGCGAAACTGCATGGGCCGCTCGGCATGCAGCTGCCAGTGCGCGGCAATCAGGCAGCTCAGCGCCGACGCCCCGCGCGCCATGGCCCGGCGCCCCTGGTCCAGGGTGGCCTGCAATTCCTCGTACAACTCCTCGATCAGGTCGTACAGCAGGTCCTGCTTGCTGGGGAAGTGGTGATACAGCGAGCCTGCGGTAAGCCCCACATGGGCCGCCAGCTCGCGCATGCTGACCTGGCCGAAGCCCTTTTCGGCAAACAGCGCCATGGCCCGGTCACGTCGCTCTTCAAAGTTGGCACAGCGCATCGCGGCATTGACCGGGGGCATGGCGTTCGCTCCTCAGTAGGTGAAGAAACCGCGGCCGCTCTTGCGCCCCAGCCAACCGGCGGCGACCATTTCCTTGAGCAGCGGGGCAGGGCGGTACTTGCTGTCGTTGAAGCCTTCATGGAAGGCCTCCATGATCGCCAGCAGGGTGTCCAGGCCGATCAGGTCGGCCAGGGCCAGCGGGCCGATCGGCTGGTTGCAGCCCAGACGCATGCCGGTGTCGATGTCCTCGGCACTGGCCAGGCCTTCCTGGCGCACGAAGATCGCTTCGTTGATCATCGGCACCAGGATGCGGTTGACCACGAACCCAGGGCGGTTGCCGGCGGTGATCGGGGTCTTGCCGACCTTTTCGGTCACCACCAGCGCTTGGGCGTAGGTGCTGTCGCTGGTCTGCAGGCCGCGAATGATCTCGACCAGCGCCATCATCGGCACCGGGTTGAAGAAATGCACGCCGATGAAGCGTTCGGGGTGCTCGATGCTGGCCGCCAGCTGGGTGACCGACAGCGACGAGGTGTTGGTGGCGATCAGGCAGTCGGCGGCGACGTTGGCGGCCACCTGCTGCAGGATGCGCTGCTTGAGCTGCAGGTTCTCGGTGGCGGCTTCGATCACCATTTGCGCGCTGCTGAGCTGGGTGTAGTCGGTGCTGGTGCGAATGCGGGTGCGGGCAGCTGCCGCCTTGTCGGCGTCGAGGGTACCCTTGGCGACCTGGCGCTCGAGGTTCTTGCTCAAGGTGGCCACGCCGCGCTCCAGCGCAGCGTCGGACACGTCCACCAGCAGCACCTGGTAGCCGGCTACCGCGCACACCTGGGCAATGCCGTTGCCCATGGTGCCTGCGCCGATCACGGCAATCTGTTCAATGCTCATGTGTCAGGCTCCGTCAGACGCGCTCGAAGACCAAGGCGATGCCTTGGCCACCACCGATGCACATGGTGGCCAGGGCATAGCGGCCCTGGATGCGCTGCAGCTCATGGATGGCCTTGGTGGCGATGATCGCGCCGGTGGCGCCCACCGGGTGACCCAGGGAAATGCCCGAACCGTTGGGGTTGACCTTTTCCGGGTCGAAGCCCAGTTCGCGAGCCACGGCGCAAGCCTGGGCAGCGAAGGCTTCGTTGGACTCGATCACGTCCAGGTCCTGCACACTCAGGCCGGTCTTCTCCAGCACCTTGCGGGTGGCCGGGATCGGGCCAAGGCCCATCAGTTCAGGCTCGACGCCGGCATGGGCATAGCCCACCAGGCGGGCCAGGGGCTTCAGGCCCAGGCGGCGCACCGCATCACCAGTGGCCAGTACCAGGCCGCCAGCGCCGTCGTTGATGCCACTGGCGTTGCCGGCGGTAACGGTACCGTCTTTCTTGAACACCGCCTTCATCCCTGCCAGTTGCTCGGCGGTCACCTCGCCACGCACATGCTCGTCGGTGCTGAACTGCACGCTGCCCTTGCGGGTTTTCAGTTCCAGCGGAACGATCTGGCTGGCGAAGCGGCCTTCGGCAATGGCGCGGGCAGCGCGGCGCTGGCTGGTCAGGGCCAGTTCATCCTGCATTTCGCGGGTAATGCCGTGCTTGGCCGCAACGTTCTCGGCGGTGATGCCCATATGGAAGTGTTCGAACGGGTCCTGCAGCACGCCGACGGTGTAGTCGATGCCTTGCAGGTCACCCATGCGAGCGCCCCAGCGTGCCTGCGGCAGCAGGTACGGGCCACGGCTCATGGATTCGGCACCGGCCGCCACGGCCACGTCGGTGTCGCCGAGCAGCAGGCATTGGGCTGCCGAGACGATGGCCTGCAGGCCCGAGCCGCACAGGCGGTTGACGTTGAATGCCGGGGTTTCTTTGGGGATGCCGGCGTTCATTGCCGCTACGCGGGCCAGGTAGGCGTCACGCGGTTCGGTGGGGATCACCGTGCCCATCACCAGGTGGCCGACTTGCTCGGCGGCCACGCCCGAGCGCTCGATGGCGGCGCGGGTGATGGCGCTGGCCAGGTCGGCTAGCGGCAGGTCCTTGAGGGAACCGCCAAAACCACCAATGGCTGAACGGACGGCACTGACGACGTAGATTTCTGCGCTGCTCATAGGGGCTCCGATTGCGAAGGCATGGCGGGACCGGGCCAGGCTCTGCGAGAATGGCCGACGATCCCGGAGTGGGACCGAGTCTAGGCAAAGGCTCTGTTGCAGCCTATGCCGGAACTGTTCAGACAACCTGGCACTTTTTGCCACTCAGCATAGACAGCGAAAACCGCCATGCGCGATAGCGATTCGGTCGCCGTGTACTTCCTCAATGCCATGCTCCATGCCCTGCGCGACTGCCCCGCCGAACGCGATGCGCAGCTGCGTGCGGTGGGCATCGACCCACAACTGCTCGAGCAGCCCCAGGCGCGTGTACCGGCCAAGGCCTTCGCCCAGCTGTGGCTGGCGCTGATCCAGCGCCTGGACGATGAGTTCTTCCGCCTCGACAGCCACGGCATGCCGCCGGGCAGTTTCGCCCTGATCTGCCGGGGCCTGATCCTGGAGCCGAACCTGGAGAAGGCCTTGCGCCAGTGCATGGGCGGTTTTGGCCTGTTCCTGCGCGATCTGCGCGGCAGCCTGACGGTGCGTGGCGGGCGGGCGCTGATCAGCGTGCAGTCGAGCATCGCCGACCCGCTGACCCGGGTATATGCCGAGGAAACCTACCTGGTGCTGATGATCGGCATGCTGTGCTGGCTGGCCGGGCGGCGGATCGCCATCGACCGCACCGAGCTGGCGGTGTCGCGCCCGGCCCAGGAAGACGACCTGCTGCTGTGGGGGCCGGACCTGCGCCTGGGCAGCGGGCGCACCGAGGTGGAGTTCGACAGCGCCTACCTGCGCCTGCCGGTGGTGCAGGACCTGGCGGCCCTGAAAACCTTCCTGCGCAGTGCGCCACAGGGGCTGGTGATTCGCTTTCGCAACCAGAACGGGCTGGTGGCCGAAGTGTACCGGCACCTGCGGGCGCGGCGTTATGGGCAGTGGCCGACGCTGGCGGCGCTGGCGCAGCAGCAGGGGGTCAGTGCCAGTACTTTCCGTCGGCAGCTGGAGCGGGAAGGGCGTTCGTACCAGCAGATCAAGGATGAGGTGCGCCGGGCAATGGCCTTCGAGCGGTTGCGCGAAGGGGAGTTGAGCATTGCCGAGATTGCCGAGCAGACGGGGTTCCAGGAGCCCAGTGCGTTTCACCGGGCGTTCAAGAAGTGGACCGGGCAGAGCCCTGGCAGCTACCGGGCGCGGTTGGCCGGGCGTTGAGATGTTGCCTGTGCCGGCCTCTTCGCGGGTGAACCCGCTCCCACAGGGGACTCACAGAATCTGAAAAATGTGCTGTACCTGTGGGAGCGGGTTCACCCGCGAAGAGGCCGGCACAGGAAGTCAAGAGTGATCAGGCCGGCACCATGGCAAACCCGACCCCGAATCGGTTCCAGGCATTGATGGCGGCAATTGCCAGGGTCAGGTTGGCCACCTCCGCCGGCTCGAAGTGTTCCTGCAAGGCTTCATATTCGCCCTGCGGCGCGCCGTGCTCGGGCAGCCTGGTCAGGCTCTCCACCCAGGCCAGCGCAGCACGTTCGCGCGGGGTGAAGTAGGCGGTTTCCTGCCAGACGCACAAGGTCTGCAGGCGTGCCTCGGTCTCACCGGCCTTGCGCGCATCGTTGGCGTGCAGGTTGACGCAGTAGGCGCAGCCGTTGATCTGCGAAGCCCGCAGGCGCACCAGTTCCAGCAGGGAATTCTCCAGGCCACTCTTGGCCAAGGCCTGCTCCAGGCCGACCATGGCTTTGTAGGCCTCGGGGGCGTGCTTGGCCCATTCGATACGGTTGTGCATGGCTGTCTCCAAAGGTGTGGGGTGGGGATGGCGCTACTGTAGCGCCGCACGTTGGCCTCCCCGATAGCCAATCACGCGCATAAGCGGGAGGCCAATCGGCCATTTGGGAGGCCACTGACAGGCATCCAATCTCTTCATTTCTGCCAGGCCGCCGAAGCCCGGATAATGATCAGGTCTTGCAACAGGGGAACCGATTCATGTCCGAAGAACGCTACATGCGCGAAGCGCTCGACCTGGCCCGCGCCAACATTCAGGCTGGTGGCCGGCCCTTCGGCGCCGTGCTGGTGTACCAGGGGCAGGTGCTGGCGCGTGCGATCAACGAGATCCACAGCACCCAGGACCCGACCGCCCACGCCGAGATGCAGGCCATCCGCAAGGCCAGCCACGCCCTGGGCCAGGCACGCCTGGACGGCGCCGAAATCTACGCCAGCGGCCACCCGTGCCCGATGTGCCTGGCGGCCATGCACCTGTGCGGTATCGAGCGGGCCTGGTTTGCCTACGACAACGCCGAGGGCGAACCCTACGGCTTGTCCACCGCGGCGGTATACGCGCAGATGGCTCGCCCGCCCCAGCAACAGAGCCTGCCGCTGCGCGCCCTGAAGCCCAGCGGCGAAGCCGGTCTTTACCTTGAGTGGAAACAGGCCAACGCACAATGAGAGCGGCATTGAACCTGCTGCTGGTCATCCTGCTGGCACTGAACCTGCGGCCGATCCTGACCAGCATCGGCCCGTTGCTCGAACCCATGCGCGCAAGTACTGGCCTGGGTTACCAGCAGGCGGCCTTGCTGACGGCGTTGCCGGTGCTGTGCATGGGCCTGGTGCCCTTGCTGCAACCCTGGTTGCGGCGCTGGATCAGCGAACATGGCGGCATGCTTGCTGGCCTGTCTGCCATCGCCCTGGCCTGCCTGTGGCGCCTGCAACTGGGCAGCGCCTGGGCGCTGATTGCCAGTGCGGTGGTCGCCGGCCTGGGGGTGGCGGTAGTGCAGGGCATGATGCCGGGGCTGGTCAACCGCTGGTTTCCCGGCCGCCTGGCAGGGGCGATGGGCCTGTATTCGGCTGCGCTGATGAGCGGCGGCGGCCTGGCCGCCGTGCTCGGGCCGCACGTCAGTGGCTACTTCGGCCATTGGCAGGTCGGCCTGGGCGTGTGGGCGATCCCGGCTGTGCTGGCGGTGCTGGCCTGGGCTGTGCTGCGGCCGCGCCAGGAGGCGGCGAAACTGGCCGGTGCCACCGGCGGTCACTGGTTCGGTACGCGTCGGGCCTGGTTGCTGGCGCTGTACTTTGGCTTGATCAACGGTGGCTACACCAGCATGGTGGCCTGGTTGCCGGCCTATCACATCGAGCATGGTGGCAGCGCCCAGGGCGGTGCCGACCTGGTTGGCCTGATGACCATCTTCCAGGTGGCCGGCGCACTGGGCCTGCCGCTGTTGCTGCGGCGCTGGGCAGACCGGCGCCCGGGCCTGTGGCTAGCCTTGGCGATCCAGCTGGTGGGTTTCCTCGGCCTGCTGCTGGCACCCACGCTGGCCTCGGGGCTGTGGGTGGCGATGATCGGTTTCGGCCTGGGCGCCTGCTTCAGCCAGAGCCTGACGCTTACTCTGGAGCACCTGAAGACGCCTGCCGAGGCTGGCAGCCTGGCGGCGTTCGTGCAGGGCATCGGCTTCATCATCACCGGCATGGTGCCTTACGTCACCGGCTGGTTGCGCGACATGAGCGGTGATTTCCAGGCCTCCTGGACGCTACTGACCGTGACCGTGGTAGCGATGCTGCTGGTTACCACGTGGTTCAACCCTCGCGGTTATGCCGCGGCGATTGCTCGCCCGTTAGTGGCGGGCAAGGCCGCGCCGGTCAACTGAGGCGCTGCAGGGTGTCGCGCACCCGGTCCAGCGCCGGGTCGATGTCCAGCAGCTCGATGGCGCCGAAGCCCAGCAACAGCCCCGGGCGCACTGGCGCTTCGCTGAAGAACGGCGCGAGCGAATACAGGCCGACCTCCACCTTGCGTGTGAGGTTGGCCAGCAGCTCGACATCGACCCCAGGTTTGGCCAGGGCGCTGAGGTGGAACCCGGCGCTGGCGGGGATGGCGCTGAACCACGGTGCCAGGTCGCCGCCCAGCCGTGCGAGGATGCGTTCGCGACGGGCGCTGTAGACCTCGTGGCAACGGCGGATGTGCTTGTTCAGGTGGCCTTCGCCGAGAAAGCGCGCCAGTGCCCACTGCAACAGGGTCGGGCTGTGCCAGTCGCTGAGGTGCTTGGCCACGCAGGCGGCCTTCAGCACGTCGGGCGGCAGTACGGCGTAGCCCAGGCGCAACTCGGGCAGCAAGGTCTTGGAAAAGGTCCCCACATAGGCCACCAGGCCATGGCGGTCGAGGCGCTGCAGAGCGTCGGCGGCTGGGCCGTGGTAGCGGAACTCGCAGTCGTAGTCGTCTTCGATGATCAACGCACCCAGCTCGGCGGCCCGTGCCAGCAGGGCGTGCCGGCGTGGCTCGCTCATCGGCATGCCCAGCGGGAACTGGTGCGAGGGCGTCACGTAGATCAGCCGGGTGCCGTCGGCGATCTGCTCCACGCACAGGCCTTCATCGTCCACCGGTACCGATTGCAGGCGCGCGCCGAGGGCCAGGAACAGTTGCCGCGCTGGCGGGTAGCCCGGGTCTTCCATGGCTACCTGGCAACCCGGCTCGACCAGTACCCGTGCGATCAGGTCCAGTGCCTGCTGGGCGCCGTTGCACACCAGCAGGTCAGCGGCGCTGCAGTGCACGCCGCGGGCATAGGCGACATGATGGGCAATGGCCTCGCGCAGCTCCGGCAGGCCCTGGGCAGGGAACTGCCGCTCGGGATGGCGCTGGCTGCGGCGCAGGGCATAGTTCAGGCAACTGCGCCACTGGTCGAACGGGAACTGCGCCTTGCTCGAGGCCCCGCCGATGAAGTCGTAACGCGACGGAGCCTCCAGCTGGCGTCGGCTCAGCACGGTGGCGCGCTGCTGCCAGCGCTCGAGCGACGCGGCACCAGCCAGGGGAATCGCGGTCGATTCGCTGCTGCGCAGCGGCTGGCGCGGGGTGACGAAGGTGCCCCGGCCGACCACGCCGCTCAGCAGGTTGTCGTAGGTCAGCCGGGAATAGGCCTCGGCCACGGTCTTGCGCGACACGCCCAGCTGCTCTGCCAGCAGGCGGCTTGGCGGCAGTTGGGTGCCGGCGGCCAGGTGGCCGCTGTCGATGCCGGCGCGCAGTTGCTGGTAAAGCTGGTCGGCCAGGCCTTTGCGGCCTTCCAGGCGAATGTGCAGTTCCATGGAGCGGTCCGGAGCGGGGAAGTGCTCAGGATAGCGGATTGGTCGGGGAAGGGCATGGGGCCGCTTTGCGGCCCATCGCGACACAAGGCCGCTCCCACAGGTACAGCGCTGCAATCAAAGTCTGTGATGTCCTGTGGGAGCGGCCTTGTGTCGCGATGGGGTGCAAAGCACCCAGAAAGCCAACGCAAACTCAGATCCGGGCAGTACTCACCGTGATGTAGCCCTTGTCCGCCAGCGCGATACGTATCACCGTCTCGTCCGCCGGTGCCTTGCGGTTGCGCTTGATGCGAACGCCTTCCACCGCCGCCGCTTTCATATGCTCGGTAATGGCCCGCCCGTTCGGGTCGAAGAACAACTCGCTGGCCAGCAACTCGATACGCTCGATCAGTTGGCGGGAGCGTTCATCGGTGGCGCAGAAGAACATCACCCCCGACAGGTGGGGGTCTTCGTCCGGGTTGTTCATGTCATGGGCCAGCAGTTCGCGCAGGGTGCTGCGCAATTCGGCAGTGGGGCGGGCGTACAGGTGCATGCGGAACCTCCTCTGGATCGCGACCTTGCGTCATCCAGTGCCGATCATGTTTTCAGAGGGCGGAGGCAACAAGTAGGACGCTTCCGAGCGCCGAATAGGAAATTTCTGAAGGTGCCGGGATACCACCTGTTTTCATGCAGTGGGGCCGCATAGCGGCCCCTGTCAGCATCAGCGCCCAACCTCCTGCTTGAAACGCAAGCGCCAGCCATGCAGTAACGGTTCGGTATAGCCACTGGGCTGCTGCCGCCCCTTGAACACCAGCTCCCGCGCAGCGCGGAAGGCATGCGATGCCTCGAAACCGGCGGCCATCGGCCGGTACGCCGGGTCCCCGGCATTCTGCTGGTCGACCACGCCGGCCATGCGTTGCAAAGTCGCTTCGACCTGCTCGGCATCGACCACCCCGTGGTGCAGCCAGTTGGCAATGTGCTGCGCCGAAATCCGCAGGGTCGCGCGGTCTTCCATCAGGCCCACATCATGGATATCCGGCACCTTGGAACAGCCGACCCCTTGCTCGACCCAGCGCACCACGTAACCGAGGATACCCTGGCAGTTGTTGTCCAGCTCGGCCTGGATTTCGGCTGCGCTCCAGGGCCGCTCGGGGCTGACCGGGACACTGAGCAGGTCATGCAGCAACTCGGCGCGCTGGGCATTCAGGTCAACCTGTTCCAGCGTTTGCTGCACGGCCGCCACATCCACCTGGTGGTAGTGCAGCGCATGCAGTGTCGCGGCTGTGGGCGAGGGCACCCAGGCCGTGTTGGCGCCGGCCCTGGGCTGGGCGACTTTCTGTTCCAGCATGGCCGCCATCAGGTCGGGCATGGCCCACATGCCCTTGCCGATCTGCGCCTTGCCGCGCAGGCCACAGGCCAGCCCCACCAGTACGTTGCTGCGCTCGTAGGCCTGGATCCAGGCACTGCCTTTCATGTCACCCTTGCGCAGCATGGCGCCGGCTTCCATGGCCGTGTGCATCTCGTCACCGGTGCGGTCGAGGAAGCCGGTGTTGATGAACACCACCCGTGACGCGGCGCTGGCGATGCAGGCTTTGAGGTTGACGCTGGTACGCCGCTCCTCGTCCATGATGCCCATCTTCAGCGTGTGTGCGGGCAGGCCCAACAGGGCTTCGACGCGGCCGAACAGCTGGTCGGCAAAGGCCACCTCGGCCGGCCCGTGCATCTTCGGCTTGACGATGTACAGGCTGCCCTCGCGGGAATTGCCACGGCGCTTGAGGTCATGCAGGCCGATCAGGCTGGTGACCACGGCATCGAGGATGCCTTCCGGGATTTCCCGGCCATCACGGTCGTGGATAGCCGGGTTGGTCATCAGGTGGCCGACGTTGCGGATGAACAGCAGCGAGCGGCCCGGCAGGGTCAGGGGCTGGCCGTCTGCGCCGTGGTAGTGGCGGTCTTCGGCCAAGGTGCGTTCGAAGGTCTTGCCGCCCTTGCTGACCTGTTCGCTGAGGTCGCCCTTCATCAGGCCGAGCCAGTTGCGGTAGACGTTGACCTTGTCGTCGGCGTCCACGGCGGCTACCGAGTCTTCGCAGTCGATGATGGTGGTGAGCGCGGCCTCCAGCAGGATGTCCTTGACCCCGGCCGGGTCCTGCCGGCCGATGGCGTTGGCTGGGTCGACCTGGATTTCGAAATGCAATTGGTGATGCTGCAACAGGATCGCTGTTGGCGTGTTCGGCTCACCTTGGTAACCACGCAGTTGCGCGGGGTGCCTGAGGCCGACCTGGCGGCCATCGGCCAGGGTTACCTGCAGCGTGCCCTGGCTGATCGCGTAGGCCTTGGCGTCGCTGTGCGACGCACCGTCGAGCGGGGCCGCGGTGTCGAGGAACTGCCGGCCATAGGCGATCACCTTGGCGCCGCGTTGCGGGTTGTAGCCCTGGCCACGCTCGGCGCCCTCGGTTTCGGCGATGGCATCGGTGCCATACAGGGCATCGTACAGCGAGCCCCAGCGGGCGTTGGCGGCGTTGAGAGCGTAGCGGGCGTTGCTCAGTGGCACCACCAGTTGCGGGCCGGCCTGCACGGCGATCTCGCGGTCAACGTTGCGGGTGCTGACCTGCACGCTTGCCGGGGGCTCTACAAGGTAGCCGATGCCTTGCAGGAAATGCTGGTAGGCGGCCATGTCACGGATCGGGCCGGGGTGCCGGCGGTGCCAGTTGTCGAGTTCTGTCTGCAGGCGCTCGCGTTCGGCGAGCAGGGCGCGGTTTTGTGGTGCGAGGTCGTGGATCAGGGTGCTGAAGCCTTGCCAGAAGGTGCGGGCTTCGATGCCGGTGCCGGGGAGGACCTCATCTTCGATGAAGCGCTGCAGGGTGGGGGCGATCTGGAGTGGATGGTTTGGCATTGTCTGTTCGCTCGAGGTTCAGTCTTCTGGGTAAATGTTGCTTTTGCCGGCCCTTTCGCGGGTGAACCCGCTCCCACAGGGCTTTCACAAGGCCTGAGGCCTGTGCAGCACCTGTGGGAGCGGGTTTACCCGCGAAGAGGCCGGCACAGGATTCAGAGGGCAGCCGCCCCGGCCTTGGCCACCTGGGCATCCTGCTCGGCCTTGACCCCGGACACGCCGATCGCCCCCACCACCTGGCCATCCACCCGCAGCGGTACGCCACCTTCCAGGCTGGTCAGCAGCGGCGCGGTAACGAAAGCAGTACGGCCACC
This sequence comes from Pseudomonas sp. M2(2023), assembly GCF_030263955.1. Lineage (NCBI taxonomy): Bacteria > Pseudomonadati > Pseudomonadota > Gammaproteobacteria > Pseudomonadales > Pseudomonadaceae > Pseudomonas > Pseudomonas sp. M2(2023). Next base: position 3,416,984 of record NZ_CP127114.1, on the reverse strand, counting down.
ATTGACCATTTCCTCGTAATCTCGCGTCTCCTTGCGCCCCAGTGCGGCAGTGCGGGCCTTTTCCATCGCGATGTAGGCGCTGGCCGGCGCGCAGCCGTCCAGGCGCTCCAGGGCCAGCGGGTGGCCGCCGTCGTCGACCACGGCAATGGTCACGTTCCATTGTTGTGCCTGGGCTTCCTGGCGGGCGGCGGTCAGCACTTTGGCGACTTCGGCCTGGCCGATCACGAACTTGCTATGCATGGTGGTTCTCCGGGTTCAAGGCTGCTTCGACGATTTCGATCCAGTGCCGCACCGGTGTGCGTCCGGCCCCGTCGAGGTGGGCTTGGCAGCCGATGTTGGCGGTGGCGATGACTTGCGGCTTGCCGCTTTCCAGGGCGTTGAGGCGGTTGTCGCGCAGCTGTAGCGACAGCTCGGGCTGGGTCAGCGAATAGGTGCCGGCCGAGCCGCAGCACAGGTGGCCGTCCGGTACCGGGGTCAAGGTGAAGCCCAGGCGTGTCAGCAACGCCTCCACCGCACCCCCCAGCTTCAGCGCGTGCTGCAGGGTGCATGGGCAATGGAAGGCCAGGCGCTGTTCGGCGCACAGGCCCAGTTGCTCGACCGGCTCGTCGCGCAGCACCTCCACCAGGTCGCGGGACAGGGCGCTGACCCGTGCGGCCTTGGCGGCGTAGCGCGGGTCCTTTTCCAGCAGGTGGCCGTAATCGCGCACGAACGCGCCGCAGCCGCTGGCGGTTTGCACGATGGCCTCGGCGCCGGCTTCGATGGCAGGCCACCAGGCATCGATATTGCGCCGCGCCCGTTGCAGGCCTTGTTCCTGGGCATTGAGGTGATAGTCCACCGCGCCACAGCAGCCGGCCTGCCGGATTGGCACCACGCTGATGCCCAGGCGGTCCAGCAGGCGTGCGGCGGCTGCGTTGGTGTTGGGCGACAGGGCCGGTTGCACGCAGCCTTCCAGCATCAGCACCCGCCGCGCATGGCGCGGTGCGGGGCGTTGGCCGGGGGTGGTGACCCGCGCCGGCAGCTTGCGCTTGAGCGTTGCCGGTAGCAGTGGGCGCAGGGCCTGGCCACTGCGGGTCAGGGCCTTGAACAGCGCCGGGCGTGGCACCACTGCGCGCAGGCCCTGGCGCAGCAGGCGCTGGCCGAGCGGGCGTGGCACCTGCTGTTCGACCACGGCGCGGCCAATGTCCAGCAGGTCGTGGTACTTCACCCCGGAAGGGCAGGTGGTTTCACAGTTGCGGCAGGTCAGGCAGCGATCCAGGTGCAACTGGGTGCTGGCGGTGATCGGCGCGCCTTCGAGCATCTGCTTGATCAGGTAGATGCGCCCGCGTGGGCCGTCCAGTTCATCGCCCAGCAGCTGGTAGGTGGGGCACGTGGCGGTACAGAAGCCACAGTGCACGCAGGAGCGCAGGATGCTTTCGGCCTCGTCGGCGCGGGCCAGGCGTCGGGCGGTTTCGCTCAGGTTGGTTTGCATGGTCTGGCCTCACAGGTCCGGGTACAGGCGGCCAGGGTTGAACACACCCTGGGGGTCGAGTTGCTGCTTGAGCGCTCGGTGGTAGCGCATCAGCGCGGCGGGCAGCGGTGGGCTGCTGGCAGCGCCAGGGACATGGCAGGTGGCGTGGCCACCGACCTTGGCGACCTGCTCGCGGATGTACTGCGCCGGTGCCGTGGACTTGAGCCAGCGCTGCGCGCCACCCCAGTCGATCAGCTGCTGGCCGGGCAGGTCCAGCTCGCCGGTGGTGTTGGGCACGGACAAGCGCCACAGCGGCGCGGGGCCGGCAAAGAACGCCAGGCGCTGCTCGCGCAGTTCGCTCCAGAAGCTGCTGTCCAGTGCCTCGCCGCCCAGGCGCTGGCGTGCCGACTGCACCGAGCCTTCGCCGCCTTCCAGGCGCAGGTACAGCGCGTCGCCGTCATGGCAGGCCGCGCTGATCGGCAGCGGCTGCTGGCCCCATTCAGCCAGCTCCGCCAGCGCCTGGTGGCGGCCCATCGGCAGGCGCAGGCTGAGGCACTGGCGCGGGCGTGGCAGCACTTTCAGCGACACCTCGGTCAGCAGCCCGAGGCAGCCGAAGCTGCCCGCCATCAGCCGCGACACGTCGTAGCCGGCAACGTTCTTCATCACTTCGCCACCAAAGCGCAACAGCTTGCCGTGACCGGTGATTACCCGTGTGCCCAGCACATAGTCGCGCACCGACCCGGCCCACGGCCGCCTGGGACCGGACAGCCCGGCCGCGACCATGCCACCCAGGGTGGCGTCGGGGCCCAGGTGCGGTGGTTCGCAGGGCAGCATCTGGCCAGCCTCGTGCAGCGCTGCCTCGATCTCGCGCAGCGGCGTGCCGGCGCGGGCAGTCAGCACCAGCTCGGTCGGGTCGTAGCTGACGATGCCGCGGTGGCTGCGGGTGTCGAGTACCTCGCCGGCCACCGGGCAGCCGAGCATGGCCTTGCTGTTGCCACCCTGGATACGCAGCGGCGTGGCCTGGTTCAGCGCCTGGTTGACCTGCTCCAGCAGGGCCTGGCTGATGTCGCGGTCCATGCTCATCAGAAACGCTCCAGATCGGGAAAGGGCAGTTGCCCATGGTGCACGTGCATGGCGCCGAACTCGGCGCAGCGGTGCAGGGTGGGGATGTTCTTGCCGGGGTTGAGCAGGCCTTGCGGGTCGAAGGCAGCCTTGATCGCATGGAACAGGGTGATTTCGTCGCTGTTGAACTGTGCGCACATCTGGTTGATCTTCTCGCGCCCCACGCCGTGTTCGCCGGTGATGCTGCCGCCTACGGCCACGCACAGCTCGAGGATCTTGCCGCCGATGGCTTCGGCACGTTCCAGCTCGCCTGGCAGGTTGGCATCGAACAGGATCAGCGGGTGCATGTTGCCGTCGCCGGCATGGAACACGTTGGCCACGCGCAGGCCGTATTCGGCGGACAGGTCGCTGATGCCCTTGAGCACCCGTGGCAGTTCGCGGCGCGGGATGGTGCCGTCCATGCAGTAGTAGTCCGGGGAGATACGCCCCACCGCCGGGAAGGCGTTCTTGCGCCCGGCCCAGAAGCGCACGCGCTCGGCCTCATCGCAGGCCAGCCGCACATCACGCGCACCGGCCTGGGCCAGCACGTCGGCGACCCGTTCGCAGTCATCGTGCACATCGGCTTCGACGCCATCCAGTTCGCACAGCAGGATGGCCGCAGCGTCAACCGGGTAGCCGGCGTGGATGAAGTCCTCCGCTGCGCGGATCGCCAGGTTGTCCATCATCTCCAGGCCGCCGGGGATGATCCCGGCAGCGATGATCTCGGCCACTGCCCGGCCGGCGTCCTCGACGCTGTCGAAGCTGGCCAGCAGCACTCGCGCCACCTGGGGCTTGGGCAGCAGCTTGACGGTAACTTCGGTGACGATGCCGAGCATGCCTTCAGAGCCGGTGAACAGTGCCAGCAGGTCGAAACCGGGGCTGTCCAGGGCATCGCTGCCGAGGGTCAGGCGTTCGCCCTCGACCGTGAGGATTTCCACCTTTAGCAGGTTGTGCACGGTCAGGCCGTACTTCAGGCAGTGCACGCCACCGGCGTTCTCCGCGACATTGCCGCCGATGGAGCAGGCTATCTGCGAGGATGGGTCCGGCGCGTAGTACAGGCCGTGGGGCGCGGCAGCCTGGGAGATGGCCAGGTTGCGCACGCCGGGCTGCACACGGGCGAAGCGGCCTTGCGGGTTGACCTCGAGAATGCGGTTGAAACGCGCCATCACCAGCAGGATGCCTTTGGCCAGCGGCAGGGCGCCGCCCGACAGGCCGGTACCGGCGCCGCGTGCCACCACCGGCACACCACGCTGGTGGCAGAGCCTGAGCAGGGCCTGCACCTGCTCCAGGCGCTCGGGCAGCACCACCAGCAGCGGCACCGTGCGATAGGCCGAGAGGCCGTCGCATTCATAGGGCTTGAGGTCTTCCTCGCGGTGCAGGATCTCGAGGTCCGGCAGGGCAGCGCACAGCGCTTGCAGCAGCGCCGCCCGGTCCACGTCGGGCAGCGCGCCATCGACGCGTTCGTCGTACAGGATATTCATCGGCTCACTCGGCAACGGTTTTTGTTGTTGTTGGCAAAGCGCTCACCCTTGCAGCCTGCGCGTGGTAGCCGTCGGGGTCGAGTACAGGGTGAGCTGGTCCTACCAGTTTTTGCGGCGGGTACTGGTTATTGACGGCTTTGCCCGGCTAAATTGAGGCAAGTGGTCGAAGTGGTCATACCAGCAGGAGGGGCGCAGTGGGTAGTGAAGGCAAGGCCAAGGTCGCCGACCAGGTGGCCGAACGGGTCGAGCGGTTGATCGTCGACGGCGTGCTCAAGGTGGGCCAGGCCCTGCCGTCGGAGCGGCGCCTGGTGGACAAGCTGGGCTGCTCGCGCTCGGCGCTGCGTGAGGGCCTGCGCATCCTGCGCGGGCGCGGCATCATCGACACCGAGCAGGGGCGCGGCTCGTTCGTCGCCGACCTGACGGGCCATGCGGGGGCCACGCCGTTGATGCACCTGTTCGGCTCGCAGCCGCGTACGCTGTTCGACCTGCTGGAAGTGCGGGCGTTGCTGGAAGCCGAATCGGCGCGCCTGGCGGCACTGCGCGCCACCGAGGTCGACCGTTTGCTGATCCGCCGGCGCTATGAAGAGATGCTGGCTGCGCACGAAGCCTCCGAAGCGATCGATGCCCGTGAACATGCCCGCCGCGACCATGCCTTTCACCGGGCGATCAGCGAGGCTTCGCACAACCCGGTGCTGGTGCATACCTTGCAATCGCTCAGTGACCTGACCTTGAGCACGGTGTTCGCCTCGGTCAACAACCTGTATTGCCGGCCGGCGCAGAAGCGCCAGATCGACCGCCAGCATGCGCGGTTGTATCACGCGGTGATGGAGCAGTTGCCCGAGCAGGCGCAGCGCGCGGCGCGCGAGCATATCAACGGGATCCGCGACAGCTTGCGGGAGATCGAGCAGGAAGAGCAGCGGCTGGTAAGGGCTACCATGCGCATGGATGGCTGGGGTTGAAGTGTTGCCTGTGCCGGCCCTTTCGCGGGTAAACCCGCTCCTACAGGGGGGCTGCACTGGGTTTCAAGTCGGTGCGGTGCCTGTAGGAGCGGGTTTACCCGCGAAGAGGCCGGTGCAGGATTAGCTCCATCAATGATCGGCTATGCGGTCATCCTGCGAGAGGAGGGCCCGGGCCAGCTCTTCATCATTGGCCTGCAGGCCTGGGTTGTCCTTGCGGGCCTGTTCCAGCGCCGACTCCACATAGGCGCCACGGATTGCACCACCGCTGGCGACGTAGGCCGAAAGCTCGTCACGCGCCGGGATGATCCGTTTGTCGTCCTTGAAGGTCGAGTAAAGCGAAGCGGAAACACCGGCCGAGGTTGCGACGTCGCCTGCGTCGACGTCAGCCAGGGCAGCACCGGCAGGCAGCAGGAGCAGCAGCGCAGGGGCGAGGAGTAGGTGGCGCATGGTGTGTTCTCCAGTAGCGTGAAGCCCAAGTAATTGAACCACTCAGTGATTAAGAAAGCGCAGGTGGGGAGGTAGTTCCCTTCGTATCGGAAACAGGCATTGACCCTGTCGAGCCAGGCGTGATCTGCTCGGGCTGCTGGCCCAATCATTCAATGGATGAAGGTTCTCCCCATGCCCGACTACAAGCTGCATTGTTTCGCCGAATCCGGTAACGCCTACAAGGCCGCCCTGATGCTTGAACTCACAGGCCAGGACTGGCAGCCGGTGTTCGTCGATTTCTTCAATGGCCAGACTCGCGAACAAGCCTGGCGCGACGACGTGAACGAACAGGGCGAGGTGCCGGTGCTGGAACACGCCGGCAAATCCTTTACCCAGTCTGCGCTGATCCTCGACTACCTCGCAGAGAAAACCGGGCAGTTCGGCCCCCGCGACGAAGACGAAAAGCGCGAGATCTGGCGCTGGATGCTGTTCGATAACCATAAGTTCACCAGTTACTACGCGGCGCTGCGTTTTCTTTTCTGCCTGAAGAAAACCGGTGAAACGGATGTGACCCGGTTCCTGCGCGAACGTGCCATGGCGGCCTACCGTATCGTCGACGTGCACCTGGCGAAGACACCGTTCATGGTCGGTGGCCGGCTGACGATCGCTGACCTGTCGCTGGCCGGGTATGTGTTCATGCCGGAGGACACTGGCATTGCGTTGGCGCAGTTCACCCACATCGAGGCATGGAAAGCACGAATCCAGGCGTTGCCAGGGTGGAAGCACCCGTATGAACTGATGCCCCGCGCGGCATCCTGAGCAATCCGGCTCGCCAGGCCATGGTGCAGTGGGCCTTTGGCGAGCCAGCCATTCTGATGGCCGGTCGGTGACAAGCGCAGCGGCGTGGCTACGCTCAAAAATCAAGAAACATCCCGAAATATTTGGCCGGCAGGCCCTGAAGGATCTCGTTCAACCACTGCAGATGGAAGGCCGCGCTGGTTAGCAAGTCGCCCCATGGGGGGCCGGAAATCACAGGGTGCGTCGTGCAACCCGGTTCTACTCCAAGCGGAGGCATCATGATGCTCAGGAAATGCTTGTTGGCTCTGGCTATCGGTACAGTGTTGTCGGCTTCGGCCGTGTTGGTGCCAGACTCCATTGACGGTACCTCCAGCGCGTATGCGAAGGATGGTGGTGGTGGCGGCGGTGGCGGTCACGGTGGTGGTGGCGGAGGCAGCGGCGGTGGTGGTGGCCATGGCGGCGGAGGTGGTGGTAGCGGTGGCGGCGGTGGCCATGGCGGTGGAGGTGGCGGTAGCGGCGGTGGTGGCTCGGGTGGTGGCCACGGCGGCAGTGGCAGCGGGCACAGTGGCGATGGTGGTGGGCATGATGGCCGCGGGCGCAATGGTGCAGATGATGGTGCCGACCACGAGGCCAACCACGAAGCCAATCATGAGGCGAATCACGATGTGGGCGAGCCCCACGGTGTAGGGCATGGCGCCGACGATGGGGCTGACCATGACGTTGGGGATGATCGCGGAGGCGATCGGAGCTAGCAGTTTGGGTGTCTGTGTCGACCTCTTCGCGGGCACGCCCGCTCCCACAGGTATCGCGCCGCTTTCAAGGTTGGCGCAGCACCTGTGGGAGCGGGCGTGCCCGCGAAGAGGCCCGAACAGGCCATAGAGCGGCTTCCAGCGGTCTCAAGCATGCGGCACGCTGCGAGGCGCTACCCCACCTGCATACTGCGGCTTCAGATGTCCCTGCTCATCCAGCAGATAGGCATCCATCACCTCCCGCACCACCGGCCCTGCCACCCGCCCGCCGGCTTCGCCGTTCTCGATCATAACCGCCACCACCACACTCGGGTGATCAGCCGGGGCAAAGCCTACGAACAGGGCGTTGTCGCGGTGCCGCTCCAGGGTCTTGTTGCGGTTGTAGCGTTCGCCCTGCTTGATCGCTACCACCTGCGCGGTGCCGCTCTTGCCGGCAATCCGGTACTGCGCACCGGCTGCGGCAGCGCGGGCGATGCCGCGCGGGTCGTGCATGACCATCTGCATGCCCTGGCTGACCTGGTCCCAGGCATGCCTGTCGTGCAGCACGATATTGGGCATCGGGTTGGGATCTACCGGCGCATCGCCTCCTACGGTCATGGCCAGGTGCGGGCGGTGCCACACGCCCTTGCTCGCCAGCAGGCTGGTGGCCTGGGCCAGCTGCAGCGGGGTGACCTGCATGTAGCCTTGGCCGATGCCCAGGATCAGCGTCTCGCCCGGGAACCAGGCCTGGCGCCGGGTGGCGCGCTTCCACTCGGCCGACGGCATCAGCCCGGACGCCTCCTCGAACATGTCCAGCGACACCTTCTGGCCCAGGCCGAACTCGGCCATGTAGTCGTGCAGGCGGTCGATGCCCAGCTTGTGCGCCAGGTCGTAGAAGTAGGTGTCGTTGGAACGCATGATGGCGGTGTACATATCCACCCAGCCATCGCCGCTGCGGTTCCAGTTGCGGTACTTGTGGTCGTAGTTGGGCAGCTCGTAGTAGCCGGGGTCGAACACCCGGCTGCCCGGGGTGATCACGCCGCTGTCGAGGCCGGCGATGGCCACTTCCGGCTTCACCGTCGAACCGGGGGCATACAAGCCGCGCAGCACGCGGTTGAACAGCGGGCGGTCGATGGAATCGCGCAGGGCGGCGTACTGTTTGAAGCTGATGCCCTTGACGAACAGGTTGGGGTCGAAGCTGGGGTTGCTGACCATCGCCAGCACGTCGCCATTGGCCGGGTCGAGCACCACCACCGAGCCGCGGCGGTCGCCCAGGGCCTTTTCCGCGGCCAGTTGCAGGTGGGCGTCCAGGGTCAGGACGATGTCCTGGCCCGGGGTCGGGGCCTTGTGGTTGAGCACACGCATCACCCGGCCCTGGGCGTTGGTCTCGACCTCCTCGTAGCCCACGTGGCCATGCAGCTGGCTTTCGTAGAAGTGCTCGATGCCGGTCTTGCCGATCGACTGGGTGCCCCGGTATTCGGTGCTGTCGAGGGTCTTGGCCTCTTTCTCGTTGATGCGCCCCACATAGCCTACCGAGTGGGCGAAATGCTCGGCCAGCGGGTACTCGCGGATGAACTGTGGTTCCACCTCCAGGCCTGGCAGGCGGAACTGGTTCACCGCCACCAGGGCGATCTGCTCTTCGCTCAGACCGACCATCAGGGTCACCGGCTCGAACGGCTTGCGGCCACGGCGCAGGTCCTTGTCGAACTGCTTGCGGTCGTCATCGGTCAGGCTCAGCACCTGGGCCAGGGTATCGAGCACCTTGGCCGTGTCGCCGCCGGCCCGCTCGCGGGTCATGGTCAGGTCGAAGCTGGGCTTGTTGTCGGCCAGCACCACGCCGTTGCGGTCGTAGATCAGCCCGCGCTCGGGGGCGATGGGCAGCACGTGCACGCGGTTGTTTTCCGATACGGCGGTCTGCTGGTCGTGCTGCAGCACCTGCAGCACATAGAGCCGGCCCACCAGGACGGCGACCAGGCTGAAGACCAGGGCGGCGCAGGCCAGAAGCCGGCGGTTGACCAGGTGCTTTTCCTTTTCGTGGTCCTTGAGGGGTATGGGTTGCGGCATCGGTGTTCTGTCTGCTGATGGTGTGGCTGGGAGAGGTGTGAGCGCTGTGGGCACGCGCCTGTGGGAGCGGGCGTGCCCGCGAATGGGCCGCGCAGCGGCCCCGGGGGGCGGTGATGCTACGCAAGGTAGTGAGCCCCCTCAAGGTGAAGGCCTGCGGCTGCAGAAGCGAAGAGGGCTGCCACGCCCGCAATCAGGGCGCTCGCCAGCAAAATGAAGATTTGTTCATGGCGGCAGTGCGTTGGTGGGGGTGGCTGAAAGCCAGGCGTGATTGAACGGAGGTATTGGTCAAGCGCTAGAAAGCTTGTGCGTGCCTCTGCGGGAGAAACTGTCGGGCGCAATGTGGGAGATTGCCCAGCCCTTTTGGGTTGCGCTGTCGCGCAGAGAACAAATATCGCTCTTTGTAGGAGCAGCCTTGTGCTGCGAAGAGGCCGGTACTGACAAAGCCTGTCTATTGGCTGTACCGGCCTCTTCGCAGCACAAGGCTGCTCCTACAGAACCTCGTTGAACCATCGAGTCATGTGTTGTTCTACGAGAGCGGGCGATCCCGCGAACACGGGCATGCCATTCGACCCGGGCTGGAATCAAGGTGGCGGTTAGGGTGTAGGACGTGCCGACTTCGGCTTCGGCGGCATCCTCTTCCAGCGCTGTGAACTGCTGCCCCTTGTGCGTGATCTGCATCGGCCGCCAGAGGATGTTCATGTCCTCACGGGCATGGCCGGCCAGCTGGAAGGCAATGCCCGGCTGCAGGCGCGCGTCGTCGCCTTTGACCTGGGCCACCCGGGCATCGCCGAACAAGGCGTTGACGCGGGTCTGGGTAAACGGCTTGCCGGCGTTGTCGTGCTTGTAGCGGCCGGGGTAGTCGTAGCGCTCGTACTCGTTGCCCTGGTTGCCCATGTCCCTGGGGTACTGGGTGTGTTCCAGGTTGTAGCGCGGGTGGGCGAAGGTGTAGTCGCGCTGGACCTGGATACTGGTGCGTACCTGTTCGCGATAGCGGAAGTCATGCAGGCAGGGCTGGCGCGCCGTGCCACCCCGGTTGGCCACATACAACACCGGGTCGCCTTCCAGGCTGCCGAACTGGCTGATCTGGTCCGCCTGGATCACGCCATGGCTGCCTTGGCTGTGCTCGAAGATCGAGATCAGGCCTTCTTCTGCCGATAGCCGCCAGAAGAAATCCAGGTCCAGATCACCGGCCTGTACGCAGAACTCACGCGTCTGGTGCGGGTTGACCAGGTACTGGGTCAACGCTCCCCAGCGGCGCTCGCGGAACAGTTCCTCGAGCAACTGCGGCACGGGACGGTGCTGGAAGATGCGCCAGTCCGACTGCAGGCCGGCGCGGGCCAGCTGCGGTTCGACAATGGCGCGGTAGCGGGTGCGGCGGTGGCCGGTCTTGCCCTGTTCGAAGCTGCTGATCAGGCCATGCACGTGACGCACCGGTTGCTCCTGCTGCCAGATGGTCAGCAGCGCGGGGTGGTCGAGCAGGGTGGCGAAGTCGGCATCGTCGGCGAAACTCACCAGTTCGACTTCCAGGCGATACAACTGGCTGACGCCTTCGGTCAGCTCGAATGACACGACATCAAACTGAATGGCTTCGTCGGCTGGGGTAGTGAAGGTAAAGCGCACATCATTCAGGTTGCTCATGCGTACTCCTGCGGTTCGTCCCATCGGGCAGGTTCATGAAACCGGACGCGTCCTAGGACGCGAGGCATTAGTTGTGCTCACGACCGTAATGAGGAATCCGTTCCTAGTCGTGAAAGTTGCTTCCTAAAAACCTGTAGGAAGTTTCGCTAAATGCAGGATCTATCTTGTTTCGGGCAAAGTTTTACTTGCTGCGCCCATCGGCACAGTGACTGTTGCGTCATGTCAGTTCGATGTTGTCGAGTTCATGGCTGCAGCATCGCCTGCAGTGATGCCAGTACTTGCTGGGTAATGCCGTCAAGTTTGCTGGCGAAGTAGAGATACAGGCCTGTGCAGAACACGCCCATCACGGCCCAGGGCGTCCACCAGGGCAGTTGGCGGTTCATGCGGTAATGCCGGGGCGCGACATGGGCCAGAGGGTCGGTCAGGGGTTGCGATTCGGCTTCGGGGCCATGCAGTTCAACGATCCGGTCATGGACCCGCTTGAGCCAGGCGGCCAGTTGCTCATCGCCATTGGTCTGGTTGGCGTACTTGCCGCGGTAGCCCAGTGCCAGGCACCAGAACAGGAACACAAACAGGTCGTAGCGCTTTTCGGGGGCGTCCAGCAAGCGTTCGAGCACGCTGAAGAATTTCTCGCCGCCCCAGGTTTCCTGATGGATGGCGCTGAGCAAGGACTGGGCTTTCCAGGACGAGTCGCGCCCCCAGGAGGTGGTCATGACGGCTTCATCGACCACGCAACACAAGCAGTAGGAAAACACCACGCGGTCGCCTTCGTCACAGTGTTCAAGCTGGCGTACCTGCTCGACCATGCCGTGGATCATGCTCTTGACGTGGGCATGCAACTGCTCGACGTGGTCATAGTGTTCGGTGCCTTCCAGGCGGATGACCAGGCCGAACAGGGGAGAGGCGATGTCGAAGAGGGGGAATGTGGTGTTCGAGCGGGTGTCGAACCCCAGCGCGTCGACATGAGGGAACAGTTCGCTGAGTGGGGGAGCGGCGCGGGCGTCTACCCGGGTGTTCTCGAAGTCTTTCTCGGGCGCATTGTTCATGAGCGGACCTCCTGGTCACATCACCGGCTGCCGCCCGGTCCGGGCGGGCCATAGCTGGCGGGTTGCGTTGGCGGTGTTGATGATCTGCAGTTGATGGAATGAGTTGCTGTTGGCGTACAACGTCATGAAGTGGGAAAGCACGTTGCCAAACAGCTGCACCTCACCCTCGCATTCGAAGCCGGCAGGGTCGATGTGCAGGGTGGTGCGCATGCCCCGAACCGGCACGCCCTTGACCAGCCAATCGCAGGGCTCGTTGTCCACCTGTCTGATGGCGTCGAGGCGCTGGGTGGTATTGCGCTCCTGCTGCAGGTCATGGGCGGCGACAAAGTCGTAAACCCGCAGTACCGCGGCAAGGGTTGCAGGAGAAGACAGCGACAGGTTGTTCAGCGCAAGGTTGGAGACCAGCGCCCAGTGGCGCTCACCTTGGCCACCGCTCTGCAGCATCGGCGGGTAGCTGCGGGTGGGGCGGGTGAGGTTGCGATAGGTGACGAACGAGGGGGTGTCCTGGGTGGTCACATCGACTTCGCCAACCCTGAGCTGCTGCGCAAGGGGCCCGTTGCTGCAGGTAAGGTCGATGTTCAGTTCTTCGTGCAGGCCAAGGTAGGGCGCAAGGTTGTGATGCACCAGGCTAATTCTGTGTTGCACCTTGTCATTGACGGGTTCCTGCTCGATGTCCAGCTTGTAGTAGCGGGCGGGCGTCGGCTCGGCCAACGGGAAGTCGCGGTCCAGGGCCTCGAAGGGTTTGAAATCCTGTACATGATCGCTGGATTTCTGGCGTTGGCTGCTGACCCGATCAATGCTGAAAATTTCACCTTTCTTGCCGCCCTGGCGCCCCATTCGCACGCTTTCACACAGTGCCTGCCCATTCAACGGGATGGGCTCTGCCGTACAACTGAACAGGTTGATGGCAGGGATGCAGTTGAGCAGGATCGTTGTCTGGTCGATCTGTATGTCGGGCGGGAGGGGCGCACTGAAACCGAACTCCAGCTGGATATGAACGGCGGCCTCGTCAGGCCAGTAGCTGCCGAGCCCGTCGATGCGAAACCCATGAAAGCGCTCCGGGAAGCAGAAGAATTCGTGCAGGATGCGGTAGCCATCCATCTGCTCGCCGGGGCTGGGCAGCAGCGCTTCATTTGCCTCGAAACCGACGAAGGCCACTGAGGGGGGGAGCGCAAAGCGGTGCTGGCCGATATGCAGATCAAGCTTGTTCAGGTGCTGCGCCAGCCACTGGTAGAGGGTGAGTGCATTGCGTTTACTGCCAGCCAGATGAAACCGCAGCTGGTCGCACTTCATCTGCCGCAGCGGCTGCTCGGACAAGGCGCCCAGGTCGATGCGCACTACCGGTGCTTCGGCACTGGGTTGCGTGGTGATGCTGCGAATTTCCAGCGGCGCGATAGCCAGGTCCGCGCAGGTGCGGAACTCGCAGCTCACGCCGTCAACGGCTCGGGAGAACACAGGGGTGCCCTTGGGCAGCACCTGGGTCTCGCTCAGCGCGTGGTCGACAGGCTGGAACTGCATCAGTGTCATGCTCGGCAGCGGGCGCAGAAAATTGGGGTAGAGCAGCTGCAGCAACGGGTGGGTCAGCTCGGGCAGATGGTCTTCGATCTTCATGACCAGGCGAGCGGTCAGGAAGGCGAAGTGTTCCATCAGGTACTCGCTGGCCGGGTCCGAGGCGGTGCGACCAAGGACAGGCGCCAGACGCGGGTCGTCCTCGACAAAGTCGTCACCCAATTCCCTTAGGGTCTGCTGCTCCTGCATGAACCAGTCTTTGAACTTCATGTTTATCGCGTTGGACGCTCTATCTGGTGGCATGTGCCGGGGTTGATGCAAAATGCGCATGGCTTATTTGTAGGAAAGTTCCCACAAGTTGCTGGGCTGTTAACTTTCCTGGAGCAAGTGCTTTTTATTTCATAATTCAGGAAAGTCACCGGCGTCTGCAAGAAAAGTGTTAGCTGGTATTTCTTGCTTTATATCATTGAATAGTGTTTTTCAATGCTGTTACTGTTTTTGGCAGTGTGCACTGTGAGGTGCCTTAAATCATTCGGAAATGCAGTCGGTAAGGTTTGCCGCTATGAAAGTGAACAAGGACAGTCTGCTGCGCGGTGTATTGCTGGTGCAGCGTCAGGCAATGCCGGTAGTTGTTGGTGTGGTACTGCTCGGCGTTGCTGCCGCAGTGGTCTGGCTATGGTGGTTGGGGCCTGAATGGCGGTGGCGTGAGCAGCAACCGTTGGTTGACCTGCCGGTGCGGATTGCGGCAACCGTGCTGCTGGTGATGCTGCCATTGCTGGCATGGAGCGCGTGGGTGCATCGGCGCAACCGCTCGATCGTACGCGAACTGCAACGGCAGCGGCGCGAGGTGGAAGACCCGTGCCTGGTGTATCTGCAGGCCCAGCAGCGCTCCCTCGACAGCAGCCTGGCCCGCTTGCGCGACAGCCAAGGTGGCCGCGGGCACCGTTACGATGTGCCGTGGTACCTCATCCTTGGTGAACAGAATGCGGGCAAGTCGAGCTTCGTCAGCCGTTCGGATCAGCGTTTTGCACTCGCCCGCACCGATGGCGCCACCCAGCGGGCCAGGACGGATCCGGACCTGGCTTTTGGCATCGACTGGTGGGTAGGTGACGACGCGGTGCTGATCGATCCGCCGGGCGAGTTCATCAGCCAGCCTGAGCGCCCGGCGCGTGTGGTCAAGCCCATCAAGGAGGAGGGGGGCGAAAACAACACCCTGCCAGCTGTGCAGGAGGCGGCACTGAAGGGGAGAGAACTGGCCGAGCCCAAAGGCCTGCCGGTGGGCGTCGAGCGACGCCTGTGGCGGCACATGATTGGCTGGCTTGCCCAGAACCGCAGCCGACGGCCACTCAATGGCGTGGTCTTGCTGGTGGATATGGTCAACCTGTTCGGGCGATCGGCGAAGGCGCGACGTGACCTGGCATTGATGCTGCGCGCGCGCTTGACGGAGCTGGGCGGTGAGTTGGGTACGCGCTTGCCGCTGTACGTGGTGATGAGCAAGTTCGACTTGCTGGACGGTTTCGAGGAACTGTTCGCCGCGCTCCCGGCCCGTGAGCGGGAAGAGGTGCAGGGCTTTACCTTCACGCTGGGTTCGGTAAAGGACTCCGATGCCTGGCTGCAGGAGTTGGAGGGAGCCTATCAGGGCTTCCTGGGGCGCCTTGGCAGGCAACTGATGAGCGCTACCGTGGGCGCGCCTGGCACCACGGGCAAGAGCGCCTGCTCGCTGCTTCGGGAGCTGAGCGGGGCGCAGGAGATGTTGCTGAATTTCCTTGGTGATGTACTGGTCAGTGACCGCTACAGCACCCCACCCCTGGTGCGTGGCCTGTACTTTTCCTCGGTCTACCAGCGAGGCGAAGTGCGCAACCTGCTTGCGGATGCTTCTGCCCGCGCCTTTGCCTTCGCTCCCCCGGCTTTGTCGACCAAGCCGCAAGGCACCTCCGTGGTGTATTTCGCGCAGCGGCTGTTGCAACGCGTGGTCTACCCCGAGGCCGGCCTGGCGGGCGACAACCGCAAGGTCGCCCGGCACAAGGGCCGCCTGTTGAAGGGCGGCGCCGTGGCGGCGAGTGTGTGCGGGTTGGCCATGGCCGGTGGTTGGACGTACTTCTACAGCGTCAACCGCGACAAGGCGGAGCAGGTACTGGAGAAAAGCCTTGCGTTCAGCAACACCAGCACGGAAGCCAAGGATGATTTGACCGGGCGCAGCCTGCTGCTGCCGTTGAATGAGATCCGTGATGCCGTGAGCCTGTACGGCGATTATCGCTCTGGTTGGAGCGTGTTCACGGATATGGGGCTGTACCAGGGCAAAGCCATTGGCCCGCAAGTGGACCAGGCGTACCTGAATGCCCTGGCCCAGCGCTTTCTACCGGTGATTGCGGGCGGCGTGGCAGCGTCTGTCAAGCAAGCTGCCCCTGGTAGCGACGAGCAATTGGCGGCATTGCGCGTGTATCGCATGATCGAAGATCGCGGTAATCGTCGGGCAGAGATGGTCGAGCAATGGATGGCTCGCGAGTGGCAAAGGGCGTATCCGGGCCAGGGCCAGCTGCAGGCCGCGCTGATGCGCCACCTCAGGTACGCTTTGGCCTACGCAGATGTCGAGCTGCCGGAGTACCGGAAAGTCGTTGCCCAAGCGCAGCAGCAGTTGCGCAAGCTGCCGCTGGCCGAGCGTGTCTACATCGGCTTGAGGCAGCAGGCTCGGGAGCAATTGCACGGTGAGCTGGATTTGCGCAACGAGATCGGCCCAGCGTTCGATATCGTCTACAGGCCACTGGTCGAGCGCGATCACCAGGCGGCCGTCGACGCCAATTTGTCCCTGCCACCTTTACTGACGGCGACGGGCTTTCGCGACTATTTCGACCAGCATAGCCAGAACGTGGCCGACCTCGCCCTGGTCGACCAGTGGGTGCTAGGGGAGCGGCGTAGCCTCGACTACTCCGACATGGACCACCAGGCCCTGGCGGAGCGTCTGCGAGCCCTGTACAGCGCCGACTACATCGACAGTTGGCGGCGTGTGCTGAACCAGTTTTCGGTTGCCGAATTCAGCGATCTTGCGCATGCCTTGGGTGTTCTGGAACAAGTCAGCGGCCCGGCAGCGCCGATACGCCGGCTGCTGGAAACCGTGCGCAGCAATACGCTGATCTATCCGCAGGCCGCGGACAGCGAGAAGGAATCGAAAGCCGATCCGCAGGTTCGCATGCAGGCCATGGGTATCTATCGGTCTTTCGCGGGGCTTTCGGGGATGCTCGACGGGCGGGGTGACAAACCGTCCTACCATGACGAAACACTCCAGGCGATCAGCGCTGTACACGACTACGTGAAGGCGGTGCAGGACAGCCCTGACCGGGGCAAGGCCGCCCTGGCGCTAGTGTTGAGCCGTTTTTCGGAAACGGCGCCCGACCCCATTCGCAACCTTCAGCGCATTGCCACGGGCCTGCCGGAACCCCTCAATCGGCATGTTCGCCAGCTGGCGGAGCAGACTTCGCAGGTGCTGATGGTCATGGCGTTACGGGAGCTGGAGCAGCGTTGGGATGCCGAGGTTTACAGCGTCTACCAGGAACGACTGGCCTCACGCTATCCCATCGACCCGGCCGGGCCGGATGTGTCACTCAAGGATTTTGAAGCCTTCTTTGGCCCGCAAGGCCAGCTCAAGCGCTTCCAGGACCAGTACCTTGCGGTGTTTCTCGAAGACAACCTCGATGCCCTTTACTCCCGTGCGGATGAAGGTTACCTGGTCCGCCCCGAAGTCATGGTGCAGCTGAAGCAGGCTGAAGCCATACGCAATGCGTTTTTCGACAATCGCGGGGAGCTGAACGTGAGTTTTGGCCTCGAGCCCCTGGCGATCAGCGGTGGCTTGCGCGGCAGTGTCTTTGACCTGGATGGGCAGCTGCATGCGTTTGCGGACCGGGGCAAGGAGCCGATCGGCATGACCTGGCCGGGCCCTGCCGGGGAGAGTGGGCATAGCCGTGTCACCCTGGTGCAGGTTGCGGGTACCACTGTCAGCCTGGGCTATCACGGCCCCTGGTCGCTCTACCGCCTGCTCAGCCGCGGTGGGCTGAATGCCCGTACATCCACCAGTATCGATCTCGGTTTCATGATTGCCGGCGATACGGCGCGCTACAAGGTTCACACCACGGGCGCAAACAACCCCTTTACCCGCCAGCTCTTTGCAGGGTTCGCCCTGCCGCAGCGGTTGTTGCGTGACGGCACGGCCAGCGAAGTGGCCGGGCGATAGGGCACGGCGCAGGCCACCCAAGAATCCCGATACCAGTGGCCTGGGTCGGGATTCGTTGTCTGTTTGTTCCGGTGCCTGGTCCGGCCTTCACAGGATGCTCATTTCTTATTTGGACGGATCATTTGTCACGACGGTATTCACTGTCTTGCCTGAGTTCAACGGCGTTGTTCTCGAAGTGAACGTGTACGGTATGGTTGTAACCGCGTGCCTGGATGCGTACTGCATCTTTCCAGCGGCCCTTGGGGTTATCGCCCAAGCGAGCAACGACGGCGATGTAGCGGGTGCGCTCGTTGATTTCTTCGTGTTCGATGAACTTGAACTGGCCAGGGGTCAGACGGTAGTCATCGACGCTGATCAGCGTGGTGCCCAGCGATTTATCCAGGTCTTCTTCGACTTGCTCATAAGTGGCATCCAGCAACAACGAATCGTCCCGGAGCTGAAGTACCTTGAAAACGATGGATGACGGGGCCTGGTGTTGTGGTTGCAGGTCGAGTTCCTCAGGCAAAGAAGTTTGGGGCGTTGCGTAACTGGCCAATGCGGCAGGCGCCTTCGGCCCGACGATGGCTTGCTCGCCCTCGACAGAAGCGGGGTAGTTGCGGTGCAGCTGCTCCGCCAGTGAACTCAGCTTGTCAGTCAACTCGACAGGACTTGTGGCGCTGAGGTTAGCCGCCAGCTGTTCCGGGTGGCCATGCAGCGGTATTTGTTCGCCTGAATCTGTCGGTTCGAGGCTGACAGGCGCAGGGGCGTCTGCGGCGTAGAGGCTCAGCGCCAGGTGGCTGATTTCATTGTTGGGGCCACCGACTGGCAAAGACGGATCCATCGCCACCTGGTAGATCTTGCTGATCGAAGTACAGCCACTGATCGCCAGGCAGGCCAGTAGCAAACCTACAGGCTTGTTCATTGCACCTCCTTGCCGAATATTTCGACTATGGCCGGGTCAACCCGGGCTTGTGCGGCCCTGTCCAGATAGGCCAACGGATCAAGCTCATCCACAGGCCCAGGCATTGAGGTTTGGAAAAATCCGGCGATATCCGTAATCGGTACGCCAAGTATCTGCAGCGGGCACATCTGCTGATTAACCCCCAGCTCGCAGAGTGGGTCTCTGCCGGTATGCGGCTCCGGCTCTACCTCGTCCTCGCCCAGGTGTATGGCAATCTGATAGTCACCCATCTGCAGTCTGTCGTTGTGCCTGAGGCGGATAGGCGTACCCGAAAGCAACTGGGAGTCACTGCCATTCATGAAACTTTTGCCGCTGTGGTCAATGATGCAGAAATGGCCTTCATGCCAGCCGATTTCGCAGTGCACCGGCAGGATGCGAACGCCCCGATCATGCAGGCGCCAAGCACCTTGACTGCCGATGGAGCCGCCAGCCCGATCGAAGCGATGCCGCGGTTCGCTGCCTTGCAAGAGTTTTTCCGGGTTGAGGACGGTGAGCGTGATGCTGGAGGGGAGAACATTTGTACTCATGTGCGTACCGTGATGCGAACAGGGGGAGGCGTGGGGTCATTGCGGTTGGCGATGAAGCTTGTCCAACCGAGGTGGGTGCCATGCGCGGCCCGTAGGCTGAAGGGTGGGGCTTGCTCGGCGCACATGCGTAACTCCAGGTCATAGGCCCCGACATCACGGAGCAGGAACTCCACCAGCCGCGCCAGCCTCTGGTAGTTGTCACCGCTGGGCAGGAATTCGCGGAACTGCTGCTGATCCAGGCCTGCAATCACAATGGTGAACTTGCTGCTGCGTGACTCGATGCTGTCGCCAACCAGGAAGTTGTTGCCGAGTTGGTAGTTTCTGGCCCCCAGGCAGTTGCGTTGGGAAGTGGGAATGGACACGGTGCGCTTTTCGAATTCGCGGATGGCAACCTGCTGGAGGTCGAAACAATGCGCGATCATGCCGGCTACCATGCCGGGCGAGCGGCTGCGGCTGGCGATCATTCCCACGAAACTGAGCAAGCGGCTCCAGGGTAGCGGCGTAGCGCCGCGTAGTGCTGAGTCGTCCAGGCCGATCAGGGCGAAGACATAGCGGGAGAAACCGTCCTTCGCGCCCGGTTGGAAGCGCACGTAGTAGCGGTATTTGCGCCATCCTTGATGGAGCAGGGTATGAAGGCGATGGTTGAAGAAATTGAGGAAAGCCGGGCGTAAACCGATGCCGTGTGCGTTTTCGTAGGCGATCTCGTCAAGGTAGTAAGTGGGCAATGGCGAGTCTGTGCCATGCAGGCCCAGAAAACTTGCCTGGATGCGGTAGCGGTCGTCCTTCAAGCGATTGGCGCGCAACACATCGGCAACAGGGAAAGACAGACTGGGGGACACTTCCAGCCGTAATCGGCGTCTCGTCTCTCGAGCAAGTGGGCGTTGTTCCAGATCGTCGTCGTGTACGTGATACAGCAATTCCAGTAGCTGGAAATAGGCGTACTGGTGGGCGCTTTCCAAAGCGATATCGACCTGGCCAGCGGCGTGCGGAACTACTGGTTTTTCCATGGTTGAGTCTCTTGCCGTAACTAACGGGTGCGAAGTGAATGCTGATCGTAGTCGATAGTTTCTGATTCAGGTCATTGTTTTTTCGTTTGAAAGTGGATATCGACCAATAAAAAGAACTTTCTGTAGGAAGTGTCTTTTTTTATTGGCGCGGGGCTGTTTATATTGACTTTTCGGTAAGGCTTTCAGGGTCGTGGAATTAATAAGTTCATCGAGAGTTGAAGCTGGATACCGCTTTTCGAATAGAGTCGGAAATTGCTTTATCGAGGAAAACGACGAGTGTTCGTTCACACCGCCATGAACCTGCTATTCCTAAGAAGACCCCTGAACCCACCAAGGCCCGTCGATGCTGGTCATCGAAAACCTCCACAAATCATTCCCCACCCCCCAAGGCCCGCTTCCGGTACTGCAGGGCGTCGACCTGCGCCTGGCGCGCGGCAGCAGCCTGGCGCTGATGGGCGAGTCGGGTAGCGGAAAGAGTACCTTGCTGCACCTGGTGGCCGGCCTGGACCGTGCCGACAGTGGCCGCATCCTGATCGACGACACCCCGCTCGACAGCCGTTCCGAGGCGTCGCTGGCGTTGTGGCGGCGGGAGGGCATCGGCCTGGTGTTCCAGCAATACAACCTGATCAGCAGCCTGGACGTGGGGGCCAATCTTGCGTTCCAGGCCCGGCTGGCCGGTCGGCATGATCCCGATTGGCTGGCCTACCTGGCGCAGCGCCTGGGTTTGGCGGATTTGCTGGCGCGTTACCCGGAGCAATTGTCTGGCGGCCAGCAACAGCGGGTCGCCATCGGCCGCGCCCTGGCCGGGCGCCCGGCCTGGTTGCTGGCCGACGAACCCACCGGCAGCCTCGATGAAACCAGCAGCGATGAGGTGTTGAGCCTGCTGTTGCAGCTGGTCGCCGAGGCTGGCAGTGGGGTGCTGATGGTGACCCACAGCCCGCGGCTGGCAGCGCGCCTTCAGCAGCGTTGTTACCTGCAGGCCGGCCGCGTGCGGCCCGAGCAGGGCGGATGAGGCTGCTATCGCTGGCCCTGCTCGCGCTGCTCAGCCACTGGCGGCGCCATCGCGTGCAGTTTTTCAGCATCTTCACCGGCCTGTGGCTGGCCACGGCGCTGTGGACCGGCGTGCAGGCGCTGAACAGCCAGGCACGCAGCGACTATGCCCGGGCCAGTGCGGTGCTGGCCGGGCCGTTGCAGGCGCAACTGGTGCCGCGCCGTGGCGAGCGCTTCGACCAGGCACTGTACGTGCAGTTGCGCAGGCTGGGCTGGGCGGTGACGCCGGTACTGGAAGGGCGCTTGCGCTTTGCTGGTGAGCCGGCGCGCAGCGTGCGGTTGATCGGCATCGAGCCGTTGAGCCTGCCGCCGGCCAGCAGCATCGCCGGTGTGCAGCCCGGAACGTTCGATCTGCAGGCCTTTGTCGGCATGCCCGGGCAAGCCTGGGTCGGGTCAGACACCTTGCGCCAGCTGAATGCAGGCCCCGGGGCGTCAGTACGCGACAGCGAAGGGCAACTGCTGCCGCCGTTGGTTCTGCAGCCAGCGCTGGCCCCGGGGTTGATCGTGGTGGATATCGGCCATGCCCAGGCGTTGCTGCATGCACCCGGGCAGTTGTCGCGCCTGCTGGTGGCCGGCACGCCGAGGCCGTTGCCGGCGGATATCGCGCCTTACCTTGAGCTGCAACCCCGGCAGGACGATGGCGGCTTGCAGCGGCTGACCGACAGTTTCCACCTAAACCTGACCGCCCTTGGCCTGCTGGCGTTTGTCGTCGGCCTGTTCATTGCTCATGCCGCAATCGGTTTGGCACTGGAACAGCGGCGCGGCCTGATTCGCAACCTGCGCGCCTGTGGCATCAGCCTGCAAACCCTGCTGTGCGCCTTGGTGCTGGAGCTGGGGCTGTTCGCGGTGCTGGGCGGCCTGGCCGGCGTGGCCAGTGGTTACGGGCTGGCCGCGTGGTTGCTGCCCGATGTGGCCGCCAGCTTGCGCGGCCTGTATGGCGCCCAGGTCGCCGGGGCGCTGAGCCTGCCCGCAGGGTGGTGGCTGATGGGCGTGCTGGTGAGCGTGCTGGGGGCGCTGCTGGCGGGTTTGGGTAGTGTACTGCGTGCGGCGCAGTTGCCGTTGCTGGCGCTGGCGCAACCTCAGGCATGGCGGTTGGCCCAGGGGCCTTGGTTGCGGCGCCAGGCCCTGGTGGCCGGCCTGTTGCTTTTGCTGGCCCTGGGCTGTGGCGTGCTGGGCGACAGCCTGCCCAGCGCGTTCGGCCTGCTGGCAGGCTTGCTGCTGGCGGCGGCGCTGCTGCTGCCGGCCTTGCTCGACCGGGTGCTGGCCTGGCTGGCGCGCCATTGCCGGCGGCCTTTGTCGCAATGGTTCGTCGCCGACAGCCGCCAGCAACTGCCGGCCCTGAGCCTGGCGTTGATGGCACTGTTGCTGGCGCTGGCGGCCAGCGTCGGCGTGGGCAGCATGACCGAGGGCTTTCGCAAGACCTTTGTCGGCTGGCTTGACCTGCGCCTGTCCGCCGACCTGTATGTCACCCCAAGGGACTCCGCCCAGGGCTTGCAGATAGCCGAGTGGCTTGGGCAGCAACCTTCGGTGAGTGTGGTGTTGCCCGGCTGGCGTGTGGAAACACAGCTGCAGGGCTGGCCGGTGCAGCTCCAGGGCATCGTCGATCATCCCGTCTATCGCACTCGCTGGCCATTGCTGGCGCAGCAAAAGCAGGCCTGGCAACAACTGGCCGCCGGGCAGGCCGTGATGCTCAGTGAACAGTTGGCCAGGCGACTGAAGCTGCAGCTGGGCGATCGCCTGAGGCTGCCCGCAGACACTTCGCCAGCCCTGAGTGTTGTGGGCATCTATGCCGATTACGGCAACCCCAAAGGGCACATGCTGGTCAATGCCGGCTGGCTGCGCGGGCATTGGCCACAGGCAACCCTGACCGGGTTGAGTGTCGATCTGGTGGGCGATCAGGCGTCGGCGCTCGAGGCTGCATTGCAACAGCGCTTCGCCCTGGACGACAGCCGTGTGGTCGAGCAGGCGCGTCTCAAACGCTGGTCGACCGACGTGTTCAACCGCACCTTCGCCGCCACCGCCGCGCTCAACAGCCTTACCCTTGGCGTGGCAGGCGTGGCGCTGTTCATCAACCTGCTGACCCTGGGCCAGACCCGCCTGGGCCAGCTGGCGCCGCTGTGGGCACTGGGTGTGTGGCGCACGCACCTGGTGTGGCTGAGCCTCGGGCAGACACTGCTGCTGAGCAGCCTTACCGTGCTGCTGGCGATACCGCTGGGCATCCTGCTGGCCTGGTGCCTGGTCGCGGTGGTGAACGTGCAGGCATTCGGCTGGCGTTTGCCGCTCTACGTGTTCCCTGCGCAACTGCTGCACCTGGCGGTGCTGGGCATGCTTACCAGCCTGTTGGCCAGCGCGTGGCCCTTGTGGCAGCTGGCGCGTCGCCAGCCGCGCGAACTGTTGAGGCCGTTTGCCGATGAAGCGTAGCGCCTGGCTGTTGCTGTGTGGGTTGCTGGGCGGCTGTGATCAGCCCGCCGAGCAAAGCTATGCCGGGCTCGGGCAGCAGGCGGGTGAATTCAGCCAGGTACGGCGCGGCCATCGCCTGGAATTTCCGCGTGACCATGGGGCCCACGATGGCTTTCGCATCGAATGGTGGTATGTCACCGCCAACCTCCAGGACTTCCAGGGGCAGGACTGGGGCGTGCAGTGGACGCTGTTTCGCTCGGCCCTGCGCCCAGGCCCCGAGACTGCCGGCTGGAGCAGCCCGAACCTGTGGATGGGGCATGCGGCGCTGACCGGTCCCGGGGGGCATCGGTCTGGCGAAACCTTGGCGCGCGGGGGTATCGGCCAGGCTGGCGTGCAAGCCCAGCCGTTCCGGGCGTGGATCAATGACTGGTCGTTGCAGGGCAGCAGTGGCATCGAGCATCTGCAAATGGTCGCCGGTGGTGACGGCTTTCGCTATGACCTGCAACTGCACAGCGATCGGCCCTTGGTGCTGCACGGGGACCAGGGCTACAGCGAGAAGTCCGGCAAGGGGCAGGCTTCGTACTATTACAGTCAGCCGTTCTATCGGGTGAGTGGGGAAGTGCAGCGT
This sequence comes from Pseudomonas sp. M2(2023), assembly GCF_030263955.1. Taxonomy (NCBI): domain Bacteria; kingdom Pseudomonadati; phylum Pseudomonadota; class Gammaproteobacteria; order Pseudomonadales; family Pseudomonadaceae; genus Pseudomonas; species Pseudomonas sp. M2(2023). Next base: position 3,393,010 of record NZ_CP127114.1, on the reverse strand, counting down.
GACGGCCAGTGCATTGCCGTCACCGGCCGGGCCTGGCTGGATCGGGAATGGAGCAGCCAGCCGCTGGCTGCCGGGCAGACGGGTTGGGACTGGTTTTCCCTGCACCTGGACAGTGGCGCCAGGCTGATGCTGTTCCAGGTGCGCGAAGTGCAGGGGGAGGCGTATCGCGCCGGGACCTGGGTTGGCCCGCAGGGTGAAGTGGTGGTGCTGCAGGGGGCGCAGATCCAGCTACAGGCGCTGGCCTGGGCTCGGCAGAAGAACGGCAAGCAGGTGCCGACGCGATGGCGGGTGCAGGTGCCGGGGCATGGCGTGGATGTGCAGGTCGAGGCTGTGGAATCGCAGGCCTGGATGGATACACGGTTCCCGTATTGGGAGGGGCCAGTGCGCTTGACCGGGAGTGCGGGTGGCCGTGGGTATCTGGAGATGACCGGCTATTAGCAATCCTGGGGGGCTGAGCTTTCCTGGGGCTGTGTTGCAGCCCATCGCCGGCAAGCCCGCGGGTGCAGCGTTGATCTCGAGGTTGTCGCTGTACCTGTGGGTGCGGCCTTGTGTCGCGAATGGGCCGCAACGCGGCCCCAGGTTTTCAATCTTTGATCAACCCTCGCAATACCGCTCGCGCTTCTTCAGTGCGCAAGCACTCGATGAACAACCGGGCCTCCCGCGCCACTGTCGCCTCGAGCTCGGCCCGCTGGCCGTCCTTGAGCAGCCGCTTGCTGATGCGCAGCGCCGCCTGCGGGTAGCCTTGCAGCTGCCGCGCCAGGCGCCGGGCAGCTGCCAGGCACTGTTCACCGTCTTCATGCAGTTCATTGGCCAGCCCCCAGGCCACCATCCGTTCGCCATCAAGCAACTCGTTTGCCAGCAGCAGGCGAGCCGCCCGGGCAGGGCCAAGCAAACGCGGCAGCAGCAGGCTGGAACCAAACTCCGGGCACACGCCCAACGGCGCGAAAGGGATGCGCAACTTGGTCGTACGGCTGACCAGCACCTGGTCGCAATGCAACAGCAAGGTGGCACCGATGCCGATCGCCGCGCCACTGACCGCGGCAATCAGCGGTTTGTCCAGGCCCATCACCACCCGCATCAGGCGGAACACCGGGCTGTCCAGGTCGGCAGGCGGGTTATCGAGGAAGTCGCGCAAGTCATTGCCGGCGGTAAAGCACTGCGGCCCACCGGTGATGATGATGGCTTCGACATCAGGGTCTTCACCTGCTGCCAGCAGCAGGTCGCCCAGCTGTTGGTACATGGCGGTGTTCACGGCATTGAGCTTGTCGGGGCGGTTGAAGGACAGGGTCAGCAGGCCCTGGTCCAGGTCACGTGTGATCAGGTCGTTCATGGCAGCCGTTTTTGTTGTTGTGGGCAAGGTTGGCAAGGGTTTATCACGCAGTCCGGCTTGTTGTACAGTCGTTCAGTCCAGCCCCTAGCCCGAGAGCCGCCGATGAACCAGGAAGCCCGCTACCACCGCATGCTGCCGGAATTGCGCAAAGCCAACCTGGTCGAGGCGACCCTGGTTTGCCTCAAGCGCCATGGCTTTCAGGGTGCGTCGATCCGCAAGATTTCGGCAGAAGCCGGGGTTTCGGTCGGGTTGATCAGCCATCACTACGCCGGCAAGGATGAGCTGGTGGCCGAAGCCTACATGGCGGTCACCGGTCGGGTGATGGGCCTGCTGCGCGAGGCCATGGCCCAGGCCGCGCCCAATGCCCGCGAGCGGCTGTCGGCGTTCTTCCGTGCCTCGTTCTGCGCCGAGCTGCTCGACCCGCAGTTGCTCGACGCCTGGCTGGCGTTCTGGGGCGCGGTGAAGACCGCCGATGCGATCAATCAGGTGCATGACCATTCCTATGGTGAGTACCGCAATGAGCTGAGCGGGCTGCTGGCCACGCTGGCCGGGGAGGAGGGCTGGCAGGGCTTCGATGCCGACCTCGCGGCCATCAGCCTGAGCGCCTTGCTCGATGGCCTGTGGCTGGAGTCGGGGCTCAACCCCGGTACCTTCACCCCCGACCAGGGCGTGCTGATCTGCGAGGCCTGGGTCGATGGCCTGCAGGCCGGTGGCCGGCGTCGCTTCAGCCTGCCGGAGGGCTGTTGATCGCCTGTTCAGTAACGAGTAGGCTGCTGTCGCGAGTGTGTAGAACAAACCAATAAAAAAAAGAGACGACACGCAATGACGCCTCGGGTATTGATCGTCGATGACGATCCGCTTATTCGTGACTTGCTGCAGGCCTATCTGTCCCAGGAAGGCTATGACGTGCACTGCGCCGACACCGCGGAAAAGGCCGAAGCACTGCTCGGCAGCCAGGATGTCGACCTGGTGCTGCTGGACATCCGCCTGCCCGGCAAGGACGGCCTCACCCTGACCCGTGAGCTGCGGGTACGTTCGGAGGTCGGCATCATCCTCATCACCGGCCGCAACGACGACATCGACCGTATCGTCGGCCTGGAATGCGGCGCCGACGACTACGTGATCAAACCGCTCAACCCCCGCGAACTGGTATCCCGCGCCAAGAACCTGGTCCGCCGTGTGCGCCATGCCCGCGAGGTGCACCCGACGCCGGCCTGCGCGCAATCGCTGAAGCAGTTCGCCGACTGGGCGCTGGACACCGACCGCCGGCGCCTGATCGACGCCCGTGGCGGGCAAACCCTGCTGACCCATGGCGAGTTCCAGTTGCTCAGCGTGTTCCTGCGCAACAGCGGCCACACCCTCAGCCGCGACCAGTTGATGGACCAGATCCGCAACCGCGAATGGGTGCCCAACGACCGCTCCATCGACGTGCTGGTCGGCCGCCTGCGGCGCAAGCTGCACGACGACCCGGCCGAGCCCCAACTGATCATCACCATCCACGGCACCGGCTACCTGTTCACCGCCAGCGTGGCGGCATGACCCGCAGCGCCTGGGTGCTGGCCTTGGCATTGTTCGCCGTGCAAGCCAGTGCAAAGCAGCCGGTGCGCTATTGCGATTACCCGGTGTACCCGCCGATTTCCTGGAGTGACGGCCACCAGGTGCGCGGCCTGGCCCCCACCGTGGTGCGAGAGCTGTTCGCGCGCATGGGCTACGAAGTGCAGACCGTGGTGCTGGGCAACTGGAAGCGCTGCCTGATGGACGCCGCCGCCGGGCGGGTGGACGTGGTGCTGGCCTACAACAGCGACCAGCGTGACCAACGCATGCGCTTTTCCACGGTGCCGGTGGTGCGCGAGGAAGTGGCGGTGTTCTACAACCGCCTGCGGCCGGTGCAGTTCCAGCGCCTGGAAGACCTGGCCAGTTACCGCGGCGGCCTGCTGTACGGCGAAAGCTACGGCGCCGACTTCGACCGCTTCGTCGCCCGCCACCAGAACATCGAACGGGTTTCGTCCAGCCAGCAGAACTTCGGCAAGCTGATCCGTGGGCGCATCGACTACGTGATCCAGGAGCGGCGCACCGGCCAGCTGTTCATCGAAAAGCTGCCCGGGGCGCAGGACATCCGCGTATTGCCCACGGCCCTGAGCGTGGACTACCTGCGCGTCGCGATATCACGGCAATCGCCCTTGAGCCAGCATATGGACGAAATAGACGCGCAGTTGCTGCGCATGAACCAGGCCGGCGAGATCGAGCGCTGGCTGGAGCAGAGCGAAGTGACCTACCGCGACATGGTCAACCTGCCGGCGGACTCCCGATGATCCGCCTGCGCACCGATGGCTTGCTGCGCCGCCTGCTGCTGTTCATCCTGCTGTTCAGCCTGTGCTTTACCGTGCTGGCCAGCTCGGTGCAGCTGTACTTCGAATACCGCCGCGAGATGCGCGATATCGAGGCGCGTATGGCGCTGATCCGCGCCGGTTACCTGGCCAGCCTGGAGCGCAGCCTGTGGGACCTGGATGAGGCACAGCTGGATACACAATTGCGGGGCCTGGTGGACTTTTCCGATGTCGCCCGGGTGCGTCTGGTCAGTGACGATTTCCAGATGCTGCGCGGCCTCGCCGAGCCCAAGGGGCCGCTGCGTATCGAACGTTTCCCCCTTGATTACCAGCCGCCCTCGGGGCCGGCCAGGCACCTGGGCGAGCTGGAAGTGAGCATCGACCTGGGCGCGGTGCACCGGCGGCTGTATGCCACTGGCCTTGCCAGCCTGCTTTGGATGGGCGTGTTCCTGTGTGGCCTGGCGGTGGCGCTGTCGGGGCTGTTCTACCGCCTGGTCACCCGCCACCTGCAAGTGATGGCCGAGTTCGCCCGGCGTATTGGCGCCGGCCAATGGCAGGAACCGTTGCGCCTGGGGCGCCGCCCGTCAACGCGCCCGGACGAGATCGACACCGTGGCCAATGCCCTGGATGACATGCGCCGCGCCATCCTCAGTGACATCGAACGCCGCGAGCGCGACCGCCTGGCGCTGCAGGACAAGCGCGACGAACTGCAGGCCATGGTCGAGCGGCGTACCGCCAGCCTGGCCCGGGCCAAGGACGAGGCCGAAGCCGCCAACCTGGCCAAGTCACGCTTCCTGGCGACCATGAGCCATGAGCTGCGTACCCCGCTCAACGGCATTCTCGGCATGGCCGAGCTGCTGCGCGGCGGCCGGCTGGAGGCGGCCGACCGCCAGCGCGTCGAGGCCTTGTACAAGGCCGGCGAGGGGTTGCTGGCGATTCTCAACGAGGTGCTGTATTTCGCCCGGCTCGAGGAGGGCGAGAGCCGCGCGGAGCTGGTCGGTTTTTCGCTACGCCAGTTGTGCCAGGAAGTGCTGGCGCTGCTTGAACCCATGGCCCGGGACAATGGCGACACCCTGCAGCTGGATATCGACGAGCAATTGGCCGATTACCAGCACGGTGCCGAACAGTACCTGCGCCAGGTGCTCAGCAACCTGCTGGCCAATGCCATCAAGTTCACCGAACAGGGGCAAGTGCGGCTTGCGGTGCAGGTACTGGCCAGTGACCAGGGCTCGCAGCGCGTGCGGGTGTCGGTCAGCGACAATGGCATCGGCATCGAGCCGGCTGTGCAGGCCAGGGTCTTCGACCGCTTCGTCCAGGCCAGCGAGGCGGTGGCCCGGCGCTACGGCGGCACCGGCCTGGGCCTGGCGATCTGCAAGCACCTGGTGGAAAAACTGGGGGGCTGCATTGGCCTGGACAGCGTGCAAGGGCAGGGCAGTCGCTTCTGGTTCGAGCTCGACTTGGCCCGCGGGCAGCCAGTGCTGGCCAGTTCACCAGCCCCGTCGCCCATGGCCAGCCTGGACATCTTGGTGGTCGAAGACGTGGCACTGAACCGCGAGGTGGCCGGCGGTTTGCTGCTGCGCGATGGCCACCGGGTGAGCTTTGCAGAAGACGCCGTGCAAGCCTTGCAGGCCTGCGCACAGCGGCGCTTCGACCTGATCCTGCTCGACGTGCATCTGCCGGGCATGAGCGGGGTGGAGCTGTGCCGGCAACTGCGTGCCACGCCCGGGCCGAACCGCCATAGCCGGGTCCTGGCACTGACGGCTGGCGTGCAGCCGGGGCAAGTCCCAGGCTACCTGGATGCCGGCATGCAGGGAGTGCTGGCCAAGCCCCTGCGGCTGGACAACCTGCGCCAGGCGCTGGCCGAAGCGGCGCCTGCTGAAGTGGTTGGCGTCGACGCGACAATGGACTGGTCGTTGCTGGACACCCATCGCTCGCTGCTGGGTGAACAGAAGCTGCAAGGCCTGTTGAAGGTGCTGCGCCAGTCGCTGGAACATCACGCCACGGCGTTGGCCGAGGCGCTGCCGGCCCAGGACTTTACCGAAGTGCTGCACCTGGCCCACCGCCTGGCCGGCAGTTGCGATTCCCTGGGCTTTTGTGGGCTGGCTGCGTTGTTGCGTCGCCTTGAGGACGCTGCCCGGCAGCATGACGAACAGGCATTGAAAGCGCTCGCCGCGCCGCTGGCCACCGAGCTTGCCCAGGCCCGCGCCACCCTGGAACAGTTGATCCAGAGCTGACGTACAAAAACCTTACGACTTTTTACATCTTCGATCCGTTCGTTCAACGGCACCTTACATCCGTTTCCAATAATCCAAGGCAACCGTGTTGCACGCGGTCCATGAGGCTTATTGGAGACAAGAATAATGACATGCCGTAGCGCTCAGCCCCTCCTTCCCAACACACCGTGCGGCACCCCCGCGTGGTATGGCACCGGCCGCAAAGGCGAGGTGCGCCATGACTGACAACCGCGAAAAGATCCAGCTCACCCGCGCGCTGAAAAGCCGGCACATCTTCATGCTGTCGCTGGGCGGGGTGATCGGCACCGGGCTGTTCATGGGCTCGGGTGTGACCATCAACCAGGGTGGCCCGATAGGCGCGATCCTGGCCTACCTGGTCGCGGGTTTGCTGATGTACCTAGTGATGGTCTGCCTGGGCGAGCTGTCGGTGCAGATGCCGGTGTCCGGTTCGTTCCAGGCCCACGCCACCAAGTTCATCGGCCCGGCCACCGGCTTCATGATCGGCTGGGTGTACTGGATGAGCTGGGCCACCACCGTGGGCCTGGAGTTCACCGCCGCCGGCATGCTGATGACCCGCTGGTTCCCGGAGGTGCCGATCTGGTATTGGTCGGCGCTGTTCGTGGTCGTGCTGTTCGGCCTCAACGCCCTGGCCACCCGTGCCTTCGGCGAGGCGGAGTACTGGTTCTCGGGGATCAAGGTGGCGACCATCCTCGGCTTCATCATCATCGGCCTGTTGGTGATCTTCGGCGCCATCCCGCTGAGCAGCGGGGCGCCAGCACCGATGCTGGACAACCTGGTGGGCGAGTCGCTGTTCCCCCATGGCCTGTCGGCGGTGTTCGCGGTGATGATGACCGTGGTCTATGCCTTCCAGGGCTGTGAAATCATGGGGGTGGCGGCCGGCGAGACCGAGCACCCGGAAAAGAGCATCCCGCGGGCCGTGCGCAACGTGGTGTTCCGCGTGCTGATCTTCTACGTACTGGCGATTGCCGTGCTCTCGGCCATCGTGCCGTTCGAGCAGGCCGGGCTGATGGAAAGCCCGTTCGTGCAGGTGTTCGACATGGTGGGTATTCCCTTTGCCGCCGACCTGATGAACTTCGTCATCCTCACCGCCATCCTTTCGGTGGGCAACTCCGGGCTGTATGCCTCCACGCGCATCCTCTGGGCCATGTCGAAGAGCGGCATGGCGCCGAAAAGCCTGTCGCCGCTGAGCAAGCGTGGCGTGCCGTTGCGTGCGCTGAGCATCACCCTGTGCTTCGCGCTGATCTCGCTGATGACCAGTTTCATTGCCGCCGACACTCTGTTCATGGTGTTGATGGCGGTGAGTGGCATGTCCGGCACCGTGACCTGGATCGTCATCGCCCTGGCGCAATACCGCTTCCGCAAGGCCTACCTGCGAGATGGTGGGCAACTGCAGGACCTGAAGTACAAGGCGCCGCTGTACCCGCTGGTGCCGCTGCTGTGCATCACCCTGTGCAGCTCGCTGTTCGTGTTCCTGGCGCTGGATGAAACCCAGCGGCCGTCGTTGTACTGGGGCTTTGGCTTCATTGCCCTGTGCTACGCGGCGTACTTCTTCGTCAACCGCCGTCGGCAGGGGGCCTTCGAGCCGAGCGTGCCAGGGGTCTGAGGTTTCAATCTCGGGGGCTGCTACGCAGCCCATCGCGACGCAAGGCCGCTCCCACAGGTACCGCGCAGACCTGAAGTCTGCGAATGACTTGTGGGAGCGGCCTTGTGTCGCGAAAGGGGCGCAAAGCGCCCCCAGCAATCCGTCAGTTGTACAAAGTTGTAACAACCACCTCCTATCTCAACCTTGATGCAACAAATAAAGCTAATAAAAACAACGATATATATCGTTTTCAAGCGTTGTTACAGCCCCATCCCCGCCCAATTGCCGCCTTGTTGAACACTCGTTTAGTATCTCCCTCATCAAGCCCTCTCAAACCATCACAACAACACCGAGGCCCCCCATGACCACCCCGTCGTCGTCACTGTTGAGCAAGGTCGAAGCCGGCGTTGCCTGGATCACCCTCAACCGCCCCGAGCAGCGCAATGCGCTGGACATCCCCACCCTCAAGCAACTGCACGCCCTGCTGGAAACCTGCAACAGCGACCCGACCGTGCGCGTGGTGGTGCTGACCGGCAGCGGCCGCAGCTTCTGCGCCGGTGCCGACCTGGCCGAATGGGCCGCGGCCGAGGCCCAGGGCACCCTGGAAAGCTACGGCTGGACCGAAACCGCCCACGCCCTGATGTTGCGCCTGCACAGCCTCGACAAGCCCACCATCGCTGCCATCAACGGCACCGCCGTGGGCGGTGGCATGGACCTCAGCCTGTGCTGCGACCTGCGCATCGCCGCGGCCTCGGCGCGCTTCAAGGCCGGCTACACCAGCATGGGCTACAGCCCCGATGCCGGTGCCAGCTGGCACCTGCCACGGCTGATCGGCAGCGAGCAGGCCAAGCGCCTGTTGTTCCTCGATGAACTGTGGGGTGCCGAACGTGCCCTGGCGGCCGGGCTGGTCAGCGAAGTCTGTGCCGACGAGCAACTGCCCGCCGTGGCCGCCGAGCTGGCCGGGCGCCTGGCCAACGGCCCCACCTTCGCCTACGCGCAGACCAAGCGGCTGATCCGCGATGGCGCGCGGCGCACCCTGGCCGAGCAGCTGGAGGCCGAGCGCCAGGCCGGCCTGCTGTGCGGCCGCAGCCAGGACGGTGCCGAGGCACTGCAAGCCTCGGTGGAGCGACGCGCACCCCGTTTTACCGGCCAGTAACCCGATAACCGACCCTCACCAGGACCTTCGCAGATGAATTTCCAACTGACCCAAGAACAAGAAATGTTGGTGGAAGCGGTACGCAGTTTTGTCGCCAAGGAGCTGCTGCCCCATGAGGAGGCGGTGGACCGCGCCGATGCCGTATCGCCCGAGCTGGCTGCGCAGATCCGTGGCAAGGCCATCGCCGCCGGGTTCTATGCCTTCAACATGCCCGAGGAGGTCGGCGGCGGTGGCCTGGACTATCTGTCCCAGGCGCTTATCGAGCGCGAACTGTCCAAGGTGTCCTGGGCCTTGCACGTGTTCGTCGCGCGGCCATCGAAAATCCTCATGGCCTGCAAGGACGAGCAGATCAACGACTACCTGTTGCCCTGCGTGCAGGGCGAGAAGATCGACTGCTTCGCCCTCACCGAGCCGGGCGCCGGCTCCGATGCCAACGCCATCAAGACCCGTGCCGTGCGCCAGGGTGACGACTTCGTCATCAACGGCAGCAAGCACTTCATCAGCCATGCCGGCCACGCCGATTTCGCCATCGTCTTCGCCGTCACCGACACCTACGAGCACAACGGGCGCAAGCGAAATGCGGTAACGGCCTTGCTGGTCGACCGGGGCACGCCGGGCATGACCATCCGCCGTGGCCCCAAGTGCGTGAGCAACCGTGGCTACCACACCTACGAGCTGTTCTTCGACGACTGCCGGGTGCCGGCCAGCAAGGTGCTGGGCGAGGTCGGCAAGGGCTGGGAGGTGGCCAACGCCTGGCTCACCGCCGGCCGGGTGATGGTCGCCGCCAACTGCGTGGGCCAGGCCCAGCGTGCCCTCGACCTGTCGCTGCAATGGGCCGCCGACCGCAAGCAGTTCGGCCAGGCCATCGGCAGCTACCAGGGCGTGTCGTTCAAGCTGGCCGACATGGCCACGCAGATTCGCGCTGCGGAAATGCTCACCCTGCACACCGCCTGGAAGATGGACCAGGGCAGCATGACCGACGGTGAGGCCGGCATGGCCAAGCTGTTCGCCAGCGAGGTGCTGGGCAAGGTTGCCGACGAAGCCGTGCAGATCTTTGGCGGCATGGGCCTGATGGATGAAGGGCCGGTCGAGCGCATCTGGCGCAACGCACGCATCGAGCGCATCTGGGAAGGCACCTCGGAAATCCAGCGGCACATCATCGCCCGCGAACTGCTGCGCCCGCTGCTGCGCTGAACGCCAGGAGAACACCCATGTCGCATTCGATTCGTGACAACCTCAAGCGCCTGCTGGCCCCCCGGCACCTGGCCTTCGTCGGCGGGCGCAGCATGGCGCGGGCGCTGAAGCGCTGCGCCGAAGGTGGCTTTGGTGGCGAGCTGTGGCTGGTCAACCCGCAGCATGACAGCCTCGAAGGCATTCCCTGTGTAGCACGTGTGGCCGACTTGCCCCATGCCCCGGACGCGGTGTTCATCGCCACCAACCGCGAACTGACCCTGCAGTGTGTTGCCGAGCTGGCCGCACGCGGCGCCGGTGGCGCCATCTGCTATGCCGCGGGCTTTGCCGAAAGCGGCGAAGAGGGCCGCCAGCTGCAGCAGCGCCTGCTCACCGCCGCCGGCAACATGGCCTTGCTCGGCCCCAACTGCTACGGCCTGCTCGACTACCTGCACGGCGCTGCCCTGTGGCCGGTGGCCCATGGTGGCCAGCAGGTGGAGAAGGGCGTGGCGATCCTCACCCAGAGCGGCAACTTCGCCTACAACCTGTCGATGAGCGACCGATCGCTGCCGGTGGCCTACATGGCCTCGGTCGGCAACCAGGCACAACTGGGCGTGGCCGAGCTGATGGACGTGCTGCTCGACGACCCACGGGTAACCGCCATCGGCCTGCACCTGGAAGGCCTGAAGAACGTGCCGGGCTTCGCCCGTGCTGCCTGCAAGGCATTGCAGCAGGGCACGCCGATCATTGCGCTGAAGACCGGCGTTTCGCAGATTGGCGCCGAACTGGCGCTCAGCCACACCAGCTCGCTGTCCGGCTCCGATGCCTTGTACGACAGCCTGTTCCAGCGCCTGGGCGTGATCCGCGTCAGTGGCCCGGTGAGCTTCGTTGAAACCCTCAAGGCCGCCGCCTGTGGGCGCCTTCCGGTGAATGGCGAGCTGATCGCCCTGGCCTGCTCGGGTGGCGATGCCGGCTTGATCGCCGACTATGCCGAGCGCAACCAGCTGGTCCTGCCGAAGCTCGAACAAGGGCAGGTGGCGCAGTTGGCCGAGGTGCTGCCGGCCTATGCCAACCTGGTCAACCCGCTGGACTTCACCACGGCCATCTGGGGTGATGCAGCGGCTCTGCAACGCATGCTCGACAGCACCCTGAGCGGCGCAGCCGACGCGGCCATGCTGGTGCTGGACTACCCGGCGGCGTTCACCGGCGAACGCAAGGAATGCGACCTGCTGCTGGCGCTGTACTGCGATGCACTGGAGCGCCACGGCAAGATCGGCTTCGTCACCTCGGCATTCCCGGAGCTGTTGCCCGCCTGCGCGCGCGAGCGTTTGCACGCGCGTGGCATCGCCGCCCTGCAGGGCGTGGAGGATGGCCTGGCAGCCTGGGGCCGCATCGTCACCTACCAGCGCAACCGCCAGCGGCTACTGGAACAGGGTGAGGCCGCGCGGGTGCCGCTGTGCCCGAAGGCCATCGCGGGCGAGGGCCAGCTGCTGGACGAATGGCAATCCAAGCAAGCCCTGCGTGCCTTCGGCCTGCCGGTACCGGCAGGGGTGCTGAGCACACCCGAGCGCGCCGTGGCAGATGCCGCCCGCGTCGGCTACCCGCTGGTATTGAAGGCGGTCAGCGCGCAACTGCCGCACAAGACCGAAGCCGGTGCGGTGGCGCTGAACCTGCGCGATGCCGCCGCCCTCGAGGTTGCGCTGGTGCAGATGCGCCAGCGCATCGCCGCCTACGCCCCGCAGGTAGCGTTCGACCAGGTGCTGCTCGAACCGATGGCCGAGCCGCCGCTGGCCGAACTGATCGTTGGCATCAAGCGCGAGCACGACTTCGCCCTGGCCCTGGTGATCGGTGCCGGTGGCGTGCTGGTCGAGCTGCTCAAGGACAGCGTCAGCCTGTTGCTGCCAACCACCGACGATGCCATCCGCAGCGCGCTGCTCGGCCTGCGCAGTGCCAGCCTGCTGCAAGGCTTCCGTGGCCGCCCGGCCGCCGACCTCGACGCACTGGTTGCGGCTATCCGCGCGGTGGCCGACTACGCCTGCGAGAACGCCGGGCAACTGCTGGAACTGGATGTGAACCCATTGATGGTCGGTGCCCACGGCACCACCGCGGTCGACGCGCTGATCCGCCTCGGCCAGGCGCAAGGAGAACGACATGAATAAGCACACCCCGACCGCCGGCCAGGCGTTGGTGCGCCTGCTGGCCAACTACGGCGTGGAGACGGTATTCGGCATCCCCGGCGTGCACACCCTGGAGCTGTACCGCGGCCTGCCGGGCAGCGGCATCCGTCATGTGCTGACCCGCCACGAGCAGGGCGCCGGCTTCATGGCCGACGGCTATGCACGGGTAAGCGGCAAACCGGGGGTGTGCTTCGTCATCACCGGCCCGGGCGTGACCAATGCCGCCACCGCCATCGGCCAGGCCTACGCCGACTCCATCCCGATGCTGGTGATTTCCAGCGTCAACCACACTGCCAGCCTGGGCAAGGGCTGGGGCTGCCTGCACGAAACCCAGGACCAGCGCGCCATGACCGCGCCGATTACCGCGTTCTCCGCCGTGGCCCTGCGCGGCGACGACCTGCCCGAACTGATCGCCCGCGCATGGGCTGTGTTCGACAGCGAACGGCCGCGCCCGGTGCACATCTCGGTGCCGCTGGACGTACTGGCCGCACCGGTCAGCCGTGACTGGAGCAATGAGGTAGTGCGCCGCCCCGGGCGCGGCCAGCCTTGCCGCGACATCCTCGACCAGGCCGCCATGAAACTGGCCGCCGCCAAGCGCCCGATGATCATTGCCGGCGGAGGGGCATTGCACGCGGCCGAGCAGCTGCAGCAGCTGAGCACTCGGCTGGCAGCGCCATTGTTCACCAGCGTGGCCGGCAAGGGCCTGCTGCCAGCGGACGCGCCACTGAATGCCGGCGCCAGCCTGTGCGTCGAGCCCGGCTGGCAGCTGATCAGCCAGGCCGACGTGGTGCTGGCAGTAGGTACCGAAATGGCCGACACCGACTTCTGGCGCGAGCGCCTGCCGATCAGCGGCGAGCTGCTACGCGTGGACATCGACCCGCGCAAGTTCAACGACTTCTACCCCTGTGCCATAGCGCTGCACGGGGATGCCCGGCAAACCCTGGCCGGCCTGCTCGAGCACCTGCCAGAGCTGGATCGTGACCCGGCCCAGGCCAGCGAAGCCGTGGCCAACCTGCGCCAGGCCATTCGCGGCGGGCATGCGCCACTGCAGGCCGTGCACCAGGCGATTCTCGACCGCATTGCCGCCGTGCTGCCCGACGATGCCTTCGTCAGCAGCGACATGACCCAGTTGGCCTACACCGGCAACTACGCCTTCGCCAGCCGGGCGCCGCGCAGCTGGCTGAACCCCACCGGCTACGGCACCCTTGGCTATGGCCTGCCGGCCGGCATCGGCGGCATGTTCGCCAGCGACCATCGCCCAGGCCTGGTGCTGGTGGGCGACGGCGGCTTCCTCTACACCGCCCAGGAGCTGGCCACGGCAGTCGAAGAACTGGACCGGCCACTGGTCGTGCTGTTATGGAACAATGACGCCCTTGGCCAGATCCGCGACGACATGCTCGGGCTGGACATCGAGCCGGTCGGCGTACTGCCACGCAACCCGGACTTCATCGGCCTGGCCCGCGCCTTTGGTTGCACGGTGCGCCAGCCGCGTGACCTGGACGCGCTGCAGGCCGATCTGGCCAGCGGTTTCGCCACCCCCGGCGTCACCTTCATCGAACTCAAACACACCTGCGTCTGCTAAGCGGCAGACACCACGAACAACAAGAGAAATCACCATGCAATTTAGCCGTACCCTCCTGGCTGCATCCCTCGCTCTGCTGATCACTGGCCAGGGCCCGCTGTACGCCGCACCGCCCCTGTCGATGGACAACGGCACCACCGCCCTGACCGCGCAGAACAGCAACGCCTGGGTCGAAATCAGTGCCGGCGCACTGCAACACAACATCCGTACCTTGCAGGCCGAGCTGGGCGGCAAGTCCAAGCTGTGCGCCGTGCTCAAGGCCGACGCCTATGGCCACGGTATCGGCCTGGTCATGCCGTCGATCATCGCCCAGGGCGTGCCCTGCGTGGCGGTGGCCAGCAACGAGGAGGCACGCGTGGTCCGCGCCAGCGGCTTCACCGGGCAACTGGTGCGGGTACGCCTGGCCAGCCTCGGCGAAGTGGAAGATGCCTTGCAGTACGACATGGAAGAGCTGGTTGGCAGCGCCGAGTTCGCCCGCCAGCTCGATGCCATCGCCGAACGCCATGGCAAGACCCTGCGCATTCACATGGCGCTCAATTCCAGCGGCATGAGCCGCAACGGCGTGGAAATGACCACCTGGTCCGGCCGGGGTGAAGCGCTGCAGATCACTGACCAGAAGCACCTCCAGCTGGTCGCGCTGATGACTCACTTCGCCGTGGAAGACAAGGACGATGTGCGCAAAGGCCTGGCAGCGTTCAACGAACAGACCGACTGGCTGATCAAGCACGCGAAACTTGATCGCAGCAAGCTCACCCTGCATGCCGCCAACTCCTTCGCTACGCTGGAAGTGCCGGAAGCGCACCTGGACATGGTGCGTACCGGTGGCGCGCTGTTCGGCGACACCGTGCCGACGCGCACCGAATACCAACGTGTCATGCAGTTCAAGTCGCACGTGGCGGCGGTGCACAGCTACCCGGCAGGCAACACCGTCGGCTACGACCGCACCTTCACCCTGGCGCGTGATTCGCGCCTGGCCAACATCACCGTGGGTTACTCCGATGGCTACCGCCGGGTGTTCACCAACAAGGGCCATGTGCTGATCAACGGCCACCGAGTGCCAGTGGTGGGCAAGGTGTCGATGAACACCTTGATGGTCGATGTCACCGACTTCCCCGATGTGAAGGGGGGCAACGAAGTGGTGCTGTTCGGCAAACAGGCCGGGGGGGAGATCACCCAGGCCGAGATAGAAGAAATCAACGGCGCGTTGCTCGCCGACCTCTACACCGTATGGGGCAGTTCCAACCCGAAGATTCTCGTCGACTGAACTGCCAATGAAGGGAGATTGCCATGCGCTACGCCAAGCTCACTCAACACATCGCCGGCGACGGGGCTGCGGCCTGGGACATCCACTATCGCGCCCTGGCGCTGCAGGCCGAGGGTAGGGATATCCTGCTGCTTTCGGTGGGTGACCCGGACTTCGACACCCCCGCGCCGATCGTCGAGGCGGCCATCGACAGCCTGCGTTCGGGCCACACCCATTACGCCGATGTGCGCGGCAAGCTGGCGCTGCGCCAGGCCATCGCCAACCGCCACCGCCAGCGCAGCGGCCAGGCCGTCGATGCCGACCAGGTGACGGTGCTGGCGGGGGCCCAGTGCGCGCTGTACTGCGTGGCCCAGTGCGTGCTCGACCCGGGTGACGAGGTAATTGTCGCCGAGCCCATGTACGTGACCTACGAGGCGGTGTTCGGGGCTTGTGGCGCCAAGGTGGTACCGGTGCCGGTCAAGCCGGAGAACGGCTTTCGCGTGTGCCCGCGTGACGTGGCCGCGCGCATCACCCCGCGCACCCGTGCCCTGGCCCTGAACAGCCCGCACAACCCCTCGGGGGCGAGCCTGCCGCGTGCCACCTGGGAGGCGCTGGCCGAGCTGTGCATCGCCCACGATCTGTGGTTGATCTCTGACGAGGTGTATAGCGAGCTGTTGTACGACGGCGAGCATGTCAGCCCTGGCAGCCTGCCGGGCATGGCCGAGCGCACCGCCACCCTCAACAGCCTGTCGAAGTCGCATGCCATGACCGGTTGGCGGGTGGGCTGGGTGGTCGGTTCGACCGAACTTGCCACCCATCTGGAAAACCTCGCCCTGTGCATGCTGTACGGTTCGCCGGACTTCATCCAGGACGCCGCCGTGGTGGCACTGGAGCAGCAGCTGCCGGAACTGGATGTTATGCGCGAAGCCTATCGCCAGCGTCGCGACCTGGTGTGCGAGCAGTTGGCCGACTGCCCGGGCATCAAGGTGCTCAAGCCCGATGGCGGTATGTTCGTGATGGTCGATATCCGCGAGACCGGCGTATCTGCCCAGACCTTTGCCGACTACCTGTTGGACAGCCAAGGCGTGTCGGTGCTTGCCGGCGAAGCGTTCGGCCCCAGCGCTGCCGGGCATATCCGCCTGGGCCTGGTGCTGGGCAATGCGGCGCTGATCGATGCCTGCCGGCGCATCGCCTGCTGTGCCGACGAACTGAAACGGGACTACGGCCATGCGTGAGTATGCGCGGCTGTACATCGACGGCGCCTGGCAGGTACCGAGCGGGCAGGGCATGGCCGAGGTGATCGACCCGGCCACCGAACAGGCCATCGGCCGGGTGCCGCTGGGCGCCGAGGCCGATGTCGAACGGGCGGTCATGGCCGCGCGGCGGGCCTTCGATGGCTGGTCGCGCACGCCGTCCAGCGTACGTGCCGGCTATATAACGGCGCTGGCTGCACAGCTGAAAAGCCGCGCGGCGGAAATGGCCTCGGTCATCACCGACGAGTTGGGCATGCCGGTGCAGTGGTGCCAGGCGGTACAGGTGGAGGGCCCGATTGCCGGGCTGGAGCAGTACGCCGAACTGGCCGGGCTGATGGATGAGGTGCGCGAAGTCGGCAACTCGCTGGTGTACCGCGAAGCCGTTGGCGTGTGCGCGTTCATCAACCCGTGGAACTACCCGCTGCACCAGATGATCGGCAAGCTGGCGCCGGCCCTGGCCGCCGGCTGCACGGTGGTGGTCAAGCCCAGCCAGGAAACACCGCTGCATGCGTTCCTGCTGGCCGAGATGATCGAGGCCATCGGCCTGCCGGCCGGGGTGTTCAACCTGGTCAGCGGGCCGGGGGCCAAGGTTGGCGAGGCCCTGGCCCGGCACCCGCAGGTGGACATGGTGTCGTTCACCGGCTCCACCGGCGCCGGGGTGCGCGTGGCCCAGGCGGCCGCGCCGACGGTGAAGCGGGTGTGCCTGGAGCTGGGCGGCAAGTCGCCTCTGCTGATCACCGCCGACGCCGACCTGCACGCGGCGGTGCGCCATGGCGTGCAGGACGTGATGATCAACTCGGGGCAGACCTGCACGGCCCTGACCCGCATGCTGCTGCCGGCCAGCCGCTACGCCGAGGCGCTGGAGATTGCCGAGGCCGAGACCCGGGCGCTGGTCATGGGCGACCCGCGTGACCCGGCCAGCTTCCTCGGGCCGATGTGTTCGGCAGGCCAGCGGCGCACCGTGCTCGACTACATTCGCCTGGGCCAGGAAGAGGGCGCGCGCCTGCTGTGCGGCGGTGATACGCCAGCCGGCTTCGAGCGCGGCTTCTACGTGGCGCCGACCTTGTTCGCCGATGTCGACAACCGCATGCGCATCGCCCAGGAGGAAATCTTCGGCCCGGTGCTGTGCCTGATCCCCTATGCCGACGAGGCCCAGGCGCTGGCCCAGGCCAACGATTCGCCGTTCGGCCTGTCCAGTGCGGTGTGGGCCGGTAGCCGTGAGCACGGCCTGGCCCTGGCGCGGCAGATACGCGCCGGGCAGTGCTTCATCAACGGTGGCGGGTTCAACTACCAGGCACCGTTTGGTGGCTACAAGCAGTCGGGCAACGGGCGCGAGTGGGGCGAGGAGGGCCTGGCCGAGTTCGTCGAGGTGAAAGCGGTGCAGTGCTGAGCACAGCTGGAAGACAACCTGTTTTGTGTGAGGAGAATGTTTGTGAATGTACTGATCGTCCACGCTCACCCCGAGCCGCAATCGTTCACTGCTGCCCTGCGTGACCAGGCCGTGGAAACCTTCCGCGCCCAGGGCCACCAGGTGCAGGTCAGCGACCTGTACGCCATGGGCTGGAACCCGGTGGCCAGCGCCGATGACTTCAGCCAGCGCGAGAACTCCGAGTACCTGGTGTATGCCCTGGAGCAGCGCCAAGGGGTCAAGCGTGGCGCCATTGCCGCGGATATCCGGCAGGAGCTGGACAAGCTGCTGTGGGCCGACTTGCTGGTGCTGAACTTCCCGATCTTCTGGTTCTCGGCGCCGGCCATGCTCAAGGGCTGGATCGACCGCGTGCTGGTGTCGGGGGTGTGCTATGGCGGCAAGCGCTTCTACGACCAGGGCGGTTTGGCGGGCAAGAAAGCGCTGGTGACCGTGACCCTGGGCGGGCGCGAGCACATGTTTGGCGACGGGGCGATTCATGGGCCGCTGGAGGACATGCTGCGGCCGATCTTGCGCGGCACGCTGGCCTATGTGGGGTTCGAGGTGCTGCCGCCGTTCGTGGCCTGGCATGTGCCGTACATCAGTGACGAGGCGCGGCAGGTGTTCTTGCAGCAGTACCGGCAGCGCCTGGAGCAGCTCCCGGACGACCAGCCACTGGTGTTCCCGCGCCTGGAGCAGTTTGATGAGGCGCTTTACCCACTAACCTGACTTTTCTCCTGTACCAGCCACTGGGGCCGCGTTGCGGCCCTTTCGCGACACAAGGCCGCTCCCACAAGGACTGCGCAGCCTTCGAAGCCGGCAGTGAACCTGTGGGAGCGGCCTTGTGTCGCGAAAGGGCTGCAAAGCAGCCCCAGAATTCTGTCGGCGTACGACATTCCGCCAAAAAGCGACCACCCACACATTCGGGGTATGTCCCCCTTCGGCAAATCCCTCGATAGTGCCCCCATCGGCTCGATCCCGAGCATTCACACGATGGAGTTGCCATGCGCAAGGTACTGAAGGTGATTGGCGGTCTGCTGCTGGCGTCTGGCGCCAGCCTGGCCCAGGCGGCAGAGGTGGACAGCGGTAACACGTTGCGGTTGTACAACTGGACCGACTATATCGGCGAAACCACCCTGGCCGACTTCGAGAAGGCCACCGGCATCAAGGTCATCTACGACACCTTCGACGGCTACGAAACGGTACAGACCAAACTGCTCACCGGCCGCTCCGGCTACGACCTGGTCATGCTCAACGCTTCTCTGGTCCCCCCGCTGATCAGCGCCGGGGTATTCCAGGCGCTGGACAAGCAGCAACTGCCAAGCTGGCACAACCTCGACCAGCAGGTGGTGAACAACCTGCAAGGCTACGACCCCGGCCTGAAATATTCGGCGCCCTATACCTGGGGCAGCTCGGGGGTGACCTACAACGTCGACAAGATCACCGCGCGCATGCCCGATGCCCCCATCGGCTCGCTGGCCATGCTGTTCGACCCCAGGATCGTCTCGCGCTTCGCCGACTGTGGCGTCACCCTGATGGACGCGCCGACCGAAGTCATCCCGCTGGCCCTGCAGTACCTGGGCAAGGACCCACGCAGCGCATCACCGGCCGACCTCAAGGCGGCCGAACAACTGCTGTTGGGCATTCGCCCGTACATTCGCAAGTTCGATTCGGTCAACTACCTCACCAGCCTGCCCAACGGCGATGTCTGCCTGGCCCTGACCTGGTCCGGCGACTACGCCACCGCCCAGGCCCGCGCGGTGGAAGCGAAGAAGGACATCAAGCTGTCGTTCTTCATCCCCCAGGAAGGCTCGCTGATCTGGTTCGACAACCTGTACATCCCCAAGGATGCGCCGCACGCGGCCAACGCCCACCGCTTCATCGAGTTCCTGCTGCAGCCGCAGACCATGGCCAAGGTCACCGACTACATCCACTACGCCAACAGCAACGCCGCCGCCACGGCGCTGGTGCGCGACGAGATCCGCCAGGACCCGGCCATCTACCCCGACGCGCAAACCCGCGAGCGCCTGTTCGCGCAGAAAACCCAGAGCCCGAAGGACATGCGCGCCATCACCCGGGTCTGGAGCACGGTCAAGACCGGTTTCTGAACACTGCCCAACGATCACTGCCAAGGAGCTGCCCATGGCCACCCCAAGCAAAGCATTCGCCATTGCCCACGACCCGCTGGTGGAAGCCGACAAGGCCCACTACATGCACGGTTACCACGTGTTCGACGAGCACCGCGAGCAAGGCGCGCTGAACATCGTTGCCGGTGAGGGCGCCTACATCCGCGATACCCACGGCAACCGCTTCCTCGATGCCGTCGGCGGCATGTGGTGCACCAACATTGGCCTGGGCCGCGAGGAAATGGCCCTGGCCATCGCGGACCAGGTACGCCAGCTGGCCTATTCCAACCCGTTCTCCGACATGGCCAACGACGTGGCCATCGAGCTGTGCCAGAAGCTTGCGCAGCTGGCGCCGGGTGACCTGAACCATGTGTTCCTCACCACCGGCGGCTCGACCGCGGTCGACACTGCCTACCGGCTGATCCAGTACTACCAGAACTGCCGTGGCAAGCCGCACAAGAAGCACATCATCGCCCGCTACAACGCCTACCACGGCTCCACCACGCTGACCATGTCGCTCGGCAACAAGGCCGCTGACCGGGTGCCGGAGTTCGATTATCAGCACGACCTGATCCACCACGTGTCCAACCCCAACCCGTACCGCGCCCCGCACGACATGGACGAGGCCGAGTTCCTCGACTTCCTGGTGGCCGAGTTCGAGGACAAGATTCTCTCGCTGGGGGCCGACAACGTGGCGGCGTTCTTCGCCGAGCCGATCATGGGCTCGGGCGGGGTGATCATTCCGCCCACGGGCTACTTCCAGCGCATGTGGCAGCTGTGCCAGACCTACGACATCCTGTTCGTCGCCGACGAAGTGGTGACCTCGTTCGGGCGCCTGGGCACCTTCTTCGCCAGCGAGGAACTGTTCGGCGTAACCCCCGACATCATCACTACCGCCAAGGGCCTGACCTCGGCCTACCTGCCGCTGGGGGCGTGCATCTTCTCCGAGCGCATCTGGCAGGTGATCGCCGAGCCGGGCAAGGGCCGCTGCTTCACCCACGGCTTCACCTACAGTGGCCACCCGGTGTGCTGCACCGCGGCGCTGAAGAACATCGAGATCATCGAACGCGAGCATTTGCTGGAGCACGTCAAGGATGTTGGCGGCTACCTGGAGCAGCGCCTGCAAAGCCTGCGCGAGCTGCCGTTGGTGGGGGATGTGCGCTGCATGAAGCTGATGGCCTGTGTCGAGTTCGTTGCCGACAAGGCCAGCAAGACGCTGTTCGCCGACGAGGTGAACATCGGCGAACGCATCCACAGCAAGGCCCAGGCCAAAGGGCTGCTGGTGCGGCCGATCATGCACCTGAACGTGATGTCGCCGCCGTTGATCGTCACCCATGCGCAAGTGGACGAGATTGTCGAAACCCTGCGCCAGTGCATCATCGAAACCGCGCGCGAACTCACGGCGCTTGGCCTGTACCAGGGCCGATGAACCTGGCGCAAAGGGCTGTGCGCGGGCGTGCCTGGCAGGCTAGACTGCCGGGCATGACCCAGGCCTCTCCCGACACCCCGCTT
This sequence comes from Pseudomonas sp. M2(2023), assembly GCF_030263955.1. Lineage (NCBI taxonomy): Bacteria > Pseudomonadati > Pseudomonadota > Gammaproteobacteria > Pseudomonadales > Pseudomonadaceae > Pseudomonas > Pseudomonas sp. M2(2023). Next base: position 3,371,892 of record NZ_CP127114.1, on the reverse strand, counting down.
ACCCTTTCACTGGGCGCGCTGCAGCAATGGCATGCGGCGCTGCAGCGCGCACTGGCCCACAGCGAAACGCCCGAGGCGCTGGCGCATGTGGCAGCCGCCATCGGCCAGCTGGTGCGGGTGGAATCGATGATGATCAGCCTCGAGTGCCAGGGGCGGGCACCGCAACTGTTGTACCAGCAAGGCATCCCCGACCTGCACCGCGCCGCCGTGCTGGAGCGCTACTTCACTGCCGGCTACCTGCTCGACCCGTTCTGCCTGGCCGTGCAGAGCGGCCTGGCCGAGGGCTTCTACCACCTGCAGGAAATCGCCCCGGACAACTTCTTCGACAGCGACTACTACAAGGCCTACTACCTGGGTACCGGTTGCAGTGAAGACAGCTACTACATCGTCGACCTCAGCGCTGGCCGCAAGTTGTCGCTGAGCCTGTTCCAGGGCTGCAGCGGCACACGGCTGAGTACGGGGCAGATCGACCTGCTGCGCGCGCTGGAGCCGATGGTACGCGAGCTGCTGGGGCGCTACGCTCGGCACCATCTGGAGCCCGGCCCCGCTTCGGCGGAGCGTGGCAGCCTGCAGGCGGCGTTCGACAGTTTCGGCTGCCAGGTGCTGACCGACCGTGAGCGGGAGGTGGCGCACATGATCTTGCGTGGGCATTCGGTGAAGTCCACCGCGCTGGAGCTGGGCATCTCGCCGGAAACCGTACGCATGCACCGCAAGAACCTGTACCTGAAGCTGGAGATCAACTCGCAGTCGGAGTTGTTTGCGCGGTTTATCGACTGGCTGCGCGGTGATCACCTGCCGGTATAGCAGCAAAGGAGCAACTGCCTTGCTCACTATTTGAAAGCTGGCGCGATCCCTGTGGGAGCGGGTTCACCCGCGAAGCAGACACCGCGGTGGATGGCACGGGCTTCGCCCGTGTTCGCGGGTGAACCCGCTCCCACAGGTATAGCGCTGCCCCCCAATAACTCTCAGCCCCTGCCTTTAGCCAGATAGGCCGCAAACTCCGCGTCCGGCACCATGCTGCCACCGGTCCCCCACACCAGATGCGTAGCCCGGCCCATGCGCCCGGCCGACAGGCCCATGCGCGCCAGGTACTCAGGCGCTTCAAGCACCCTGACCATGCCCGGCATCCCCGCCAGCGCCGAAGGCTCCAGCCGCGCATTCTCCTGGTCATGGGCCAATACCAACAGCCGGTACAGCGCCTCGTCGCTGACCGTGTAATAACCATCGAGCAAACGCTGCATCGCCTTGCCGACAAAGCCGGAAGGGCGGCCCACCGCCAGGCCGTCGGCGGCGGTCAGGTTGTCGATGCCGAAATCCTGCACGCTGGTGGCGTCATGCAAACCGCTATACACCCCCAGGAACATGCACGGTGAGTGGGTGGGCTCGGCGAAGATGCAGTGCACATGGTCGCCCCAGATCAGCTTCAGGCCGAACGCCACGCCACCGGGGCCACCGCCGACCCCACAGGGCAGGTAGACGAACAAGGGGTGCTCGGCATCTACCTTGATGCCCGCGGCTTCGAACTGGGCGGCCAGCCGCTCGGCCGCCACGGCATAGCCGAGGAACAGGTGTGGCGAGTTCTCGTCGTCGACGAAGTAGCAGCCCGGGTCCGCCGCCGCCTGCTGGCGCCCTTGCTCCACCGCCACGCTGTAGTCGCTTTCGTACTCGACCACGTTCACGCCATGGGCGCGCAGTTTGTCCTTCTTCCACTGGCGGGCATCGGCCGACATGTGCACGGTCGCCTGAAAGCCCAGTCTGGCGCTCATGATGCCGATCGACAGGCCGAGGTTGCCGGTCGAGCCGACCGCAACCTTGTACTGGCTGAAGAATTGCCGGGCCTGGTCGCTGGCCAGTTCCCGGTAATCGCTGTCGAGGCTGATCAGGCCGGCTGCCAGGGCAAGGTCTTCGGCATGCTTGAGCACTTCATGAATACCGCCGCGGGCCTTGATCGAGCCAGAGATCGGCAGCTCGCTGTCGGCCTTGAGCCAAAGTGAACCGCTGGCAGGCAGGCCCGCTGCCTGCAGCAAGGTGGCATGCAGTTTGGGCAGCGGGCGCAGTGGTGACTCGATGATGCCGCCGGTGGCGGCGGTATCCGGGAACACGCTGGCCAGGTAGGGGGCAAAGCGTGCCAGGCGGGCACTGGCAGCACTGACATCGGCGGCGCTTAAACCGACGTCGGCCAGGGCTTGGGCGGCCGGGGCAATGTGCGGGTTGAACCAACGGGTTTCGCGCAGGGCCACCAGGTCGTCGATCAGGGGGTGGGAGCTGCACCATGCTTGCAGTGTCTTGCCGTGAATCATGCTGGGTATTCCTGTTGGTTGATGATGGCCGGGGTGTGACACAAAAGTGCGCCTACAGACAGACGCGGACCCTGTGGGAGCGGGTTTACCCGCGAAGAATTCAACTCGGTGCATGGCACGGGCTTCGCCCGTGTTCGCGGGTGAACCCGCTCCCACAGGGGGCAGGTGTTTAGCCAGACCGTTGAGGTCAGGGAGCGCGTGCTCATTCGGCCTGTTGTGCAATCAATGTCAGGCAGCGCTGCACGATCGGGCTCACATCGCCCTTGCGCCGGCTGAGGATGATCGGGCTGACGGCGCCGCTGTCGAGCAGGCTTACATATTCGATATCGGTGCGGTGCTGCTGTTGCACCGACGCCGGCACCAGGGTCACGCCCACGCCGACGGCCACCAGGCCGATGGCGGTCTGCAGTTCGTTGGCCCATTGGCTGACGTGGATGCTCATGCCGTGGTGGGCGAACAGTGCCAGCACATGGTCGGCATAGCTGGGCCGCGGGTTGGCCGGGTAGAGGATGAACGCCTCGCCAGCCAGCTGGGCAAGTGTAAGCGGGCTGCTCGCCAGCGGGTGATCCTTGGGCAATACCGCCACCAGCGGGTCCTCGCACAGCACTTGTTGGTGAATCGCCGGGTCATCGATGCGAATGCGCCCGAAGGCGATGTCGATGCGCCCGCTTTTCAGCGCCTCCACCTGCTGCAGCGTGGTCATCTCGTTGAGGCCCAGTTCCAGCTCGCTGTCCTGGCGCAGCTCGCGGATCAGCTCCGGCAGCACCTTGTACAGGGTCGACGGGGCGAAGCCGATCCCCAGCCACTGGCGCTGGCCCTGGCCAATGCGACGGGTGTTGTCGCTGATGTTCTGCAGCTGCTGCAGCACGGTGCAGCTCTGTTCGTAGAAGAAGCGACCCGCCTCTGTCAGCCGCAGCGGGCGCTCGCGCACTACCAGCAAGGTACCGAGCTGGTCCTCGAGTTGGCTGATCTGCCGGCTCAGCGGCGGCTGGGCAATGTGCAGCAGCTCGGCGGCGCGAGTGAAGTTCAGGGTTTCGGCCAGGACCTTGAAGTAACGCAAGTGGCGCAGCTCCATCAGACCTCCAGGGTATGGTGGGAGATTCATTCGATATTGGACGGCTATCAGGGTCTCGCGCAATCCTTGAACAAGCAAGTAAATGCACCACTCGGGCCTGCGGCTGGCAGCCCGAAACAACGGGACCTGGCAACAATGACAAGCGTGCTGATTGAACGTATCGAGGCAATTATCGTCGACCTGCCGACCATTCGCCCGCACAAGCTGGCGATGCACACCATGCAGCAGCAGACCCTTGTGGTATTGCGTGTTCGCTGCAGTGATGGCGTGGAAGGCATCGGCGAGGCCACCACCATCGGCGGCCTGGCCTATGGCTACGAAAGCCCGGAGGGCATCAAGGCCAACATCGATGCGCACCTGGCGCCGGCGCTGGTTGGCTTGCCGGCTGACAACATCAACGCCGCCATGCTCAAGCTGGACAAGCTGGCCAAGGGCAATACCTTTGCCAAGTCGGGTATCGAAAGCGCCTTGCTCGATGCCCAGGGCAAACGCCTGGGCCTGCCGGTCAGCGAACTGCTGGGTGGCCGCGTGCGCGACAGCCTGGAAGTGGCCTGGACCTTGGCCAGCGGCGATACCGCCCGGGACATCGCCGAAGCCCAGCACATGCTGGAGATTCGTCGGCATCGGGTGTTCAAGCTGAAGATTGGCGCCAACCCGTTGGCCCAGGACCTAAAGCACGTGGTGGCGATCAAGCGCGAGCTGGGCGACAGCGCCAGCGTGCGGGTCGACGTCAACCAGTACTGGGACGAATCCCAGGCCATCCGTGCCTGCCAGGTGCTTGGCGAAAACGGCATCGACCTGATCGAGCAACCGATTTCGCGTATCAACCGCAGCGGCCAGGTACGCCTGAACCAGCGCAGCCCGGCACCGATCATGGCCGACGAGTCGATCGAAAGCGTCGAGGACGCCTTCAGCCTGGCTGCCGACGGCGCGGCCAGCATCTTCGCCCTGAAAATAGCCAAGAACGGCGGCCCGCGGGCCGTACTGCGTACCGCGCAAATCGCCGAGGCTGCCGGCATCGCCTTGTATGGCGGGACCATGCTCGAAGGCTCGATCGGCACCCTGGCTTCGGCTCATGCCTTCCTGACCCTGCGCCAGCTCACCTGGGGCACCGAGCTGTTCGGGCCGCTGCTGCTGACCGAAGAAATCGTCAACGAGCCGCCGCAATACCGCGACTTCCAGCTGCACATTCCACGTACCCCAGGCCTGGGCCTGACCCTGGACGAACAGCGCCTGGCGCGCTTCGCCCGCCGCTGAACGAACACACACAGAACCCTGTGGGAGCGGCTTTAGCCGCGAAGCAGGCGACGCGGTGGATGGCACGGGCTTCGCCCGTGTTCGCGGGTAAACCCGCTCCCACAGTGTTTGCGCCAAATCAGAGAAAGGAGATACCAGCATGCTGTTCCACGTGAAGATGACCGTGAAACTGCCGGTCGACATGGACCCGGCCAAGGCCGCCCGGCTCAAGGCCGACGAAAAGGAACTGGCCCAGCGCCTGCAGCGCGAAGGCACCTGGCGCCACCTGTGGCGCATTGCCGGGCACTACGCCAACTACAGCGTGTTCGATGTACCCAGCGTCGAGGCGCTGCACGACACCCTGATGCAGCTGCCGCTGTTCCCGTACATGGATATCGAGGTAGACGGCCTGTGCCGGCACCCCTCGTCGATTCACAGCGACGACCGCTGAGTCGCACCTGTCTACCTGACAAGAACAAGATGAGGCAAGCACGATGACCGTTAAAATTTCCCACACTGCCGATGTTCAGGCGTTCTTCAAGGAAGTGGCCGGCCTGGGCCATGCTGAAGGCAACCCACGCTTCAAGCAGATCATCCTGCGTGTGCTGCAGGACACTGCACGCCTGGTCGAGGACCTGGAAATCACCGAAGACGAGTTCTGGCATGCCGTCGACTACCTCAACCGCCTGGGTGGCCGTAACGAAGCCGGCCTGCTGGCGGCGGGCCTGGGCATCGAGCACTTCCTCGACCTGTTGCAGGACGCCAAGGACGCCGAGGCCGGCCTGACTGGCGGCACCCCGCGCACCATCGAAGGCCCGCTGTATGTGGCAGGCGCGCCGCTGGCGCACGGTGAAACGCGCATGGATGACGGCAGCGACCCGGGCGTGGTGATGTTCCTCCAGGGCCAGGTGTTCGATGCCGAAGGCAAGCCGTTGGCCGGCGCCACCGTCGACCTGTGGCATGCCAACACCCAGGGTACCTATTCGTACTTCGACACTACCCAGTCCGAGTACAACCTGCGCCGGCGCATCATCACCGATGCCGAAGGGCGCTACCGCGCGCGCTCCATCGTACCGTCGGGGTACGGTTGCGACCCGCAGGGACCAACCCAGGAATGCCTGGACCTGCTCGGCCGTCACGGCCAGCGCCCGGCGCATGTGCACTTCTTCATCTCTGCGCCCGGGCACCGGCACCTGACCACGCAGATAAACCTGGCCGGCGACAAGTACTTGTGGGATGACTTTGCCTATGCCACCCGTGACGGGCTGGTCGGCGAGCTGCGCTTTGTCGAGGATGCTGCGGCAGCGCGTGCTCGCGGCGTAGAGGGTGAGCGCTTTGCCGAGCTGGCGTTCGACTTCCATCTGCAGGCGGCCAAGGCGCCAGACGCCGAGGCGCGCAGCCACCGCCCGCGCGCGTTGCAGGGGGCCTGAGTGATGTTATCGCTCCGGTTGTAGAGGTCGTTGTGGGAGCGGGTTTACCCGCGAAGAATGCGACTCGATGTATGGCACCGGCTGTGCCGGTGTTCGCGGGTGAACCCGCTCCCACAGGGGCCTGCTAAATCAATGAGTGATGTATTTGTGTTGGTTTTGCCTGGGCCTTTCCGTGCGGGGAGGGCCTGGGCTTTTTGCTGCCAGGGGCGGTTGATCTAGAATCCGCCTTTTTACCCGAGCCCCTCACCATGCTGCCCATCGAACTGTTGGCAACCACTGCCGACCAGGCCCCGCTGATTCGCAACCTCTATCAGTTCTACGCCTACGAGTCCTCGGACTGGGAGCAGGAAGACGTCGAAGTGGACGGCCGCTTCTATATCCATGACGAGCACCTGCAACGTTACTGGGGGGCCGATGGCTGGGGCGCGTACCTGGTGCTGGCAGACGGTTTCATCGCCGGTTTCGTGCTGGTCGAACGCAGCGAGCTGCCGGGCATCGACGCGTTCGAACTGGCTGACCTGTTCATCCTGAAAAAGTACCGCCGACAGGGCATCGGCCGGGCGGTGGCATTGCAACTACTGGGCGGCGAGGGCGACTGGTTGATGCGCTGTTACGCACAGGACATGCCTGCCGTGGCCTTCTGCAATGCCGTGCTGGCCGAGCTGTCGCGCCCGGCGCAGCCCATAGCCCTGGATGACGAACCGGGCTTGCTCAATTTCCTGGTCACGGGCGCCCGCCATTGAGGGGGTTGCAAGCCTTCGTTCGCTAATTGAAGGGATCGTGGCTTTTTGTGAGCTACTTCACAAAGTCGTCATCGAAGGCATAATGCCACCAATCCTTTTCATGCCTTTCGAAGGCCCAGGTAAAAGTCATGTCGCTAGTCGCAAGCCCCGACATCATGTACCGGCTGTTGATCCAGAGTGTGGTGGACTATGCCTTCTACCTGCTCACCCCCGAAGGTATCGTCGCCAACTGGAACCCCGGCGCCCAGCGCGCCAAGGGTTACCTGGCCGAGGAAATCGTCGGCAAGCACTACTCGTTGTTCTACACCGATGCCGAGCGCGCCGCCGGGCTGCCGGCGCTGAACCTTGAGCAGGCCCGCAGCACCGGGCGCTTCGAAGAGATCGGTTCGCGCCTGCGCAAGGACGGCACGGTCTTCCATGCCCATGTGGTGATCGACGCGGTGTACGACGATGCCGGGCAACTGGTGGGTTTTGCCAAGGTCACCCGCGACATTTCCGAGCGTCACCGGCAAGAGCTGGAACTGCTGCAGGCCAAGGAGCTGGCCGAGCAGTACAGCCAGGAAATGGCCAAGCTGTCGCAGTTCCTTGATTCGGTGATTGCCAACATCCCCGCCAGCGTCATTGTCCAGGACCTGGAGAGCCAGCGCATCCTGCTGGCCAACCAGCAGGCCGAACGCCTGTTCGGCGGGCCGCAGCGCAGCATGATCGGGCAGTTGCCCGGCGAGTGCCTGGCACCGGGCGTTGCCGGTTACCTGGAACAGCAACTGGCCCGTGGCGCCCGCAGCACCAAGGGGCATGCTGCCGAAACCCGGGTCGACACGGCCTGTGGCCCACGCACCCTGCGCAGCCGCACCTTGCTTAGCCAGAACCGTGAAGGCCAGGCCGACTATGTGTTGTTCGTTGCCGAAGATGCCACCGAAGAGCTGGCCGCCCACGCGCAGATCCACCACATGGCCCACCACGATGCGTTGACCGGGCTGCCCAACCGCACCCTTTTCAACGAACGCCTGCGCCAGGCCCTGTTGCGTGACAGCGAGCACGCCAAGCTGACCGCCGCACTGTGCCTGGACCTGGACAACTTCAAGAACATCAACGATTCGCTGGGCCACGCCTTTGGCGACAAGCTGCTGCGCGCGCTGGGCAAGCGCCTGCGCCGCGAGCTGCGCGAGCACGACACCCTGGCCCGCCTGGGCGGCGACGAGTTTGCGGTGGTGCTGACCGGCCTGGAAGGCCGGGAGGCCGCATGCAACACTGCGCAGCGCCTGATCAACGCGATCTGCCCACCGTTTCAGATCGAGGGGCACCAGTTTACGGTGGGGGTGAGCATCGGCATTGCCATTGCGCCGGAAGACAGCGACCAGGCCGAGCAACTGCTGGGCTACGCCGACATGGCGCTGTACGAGGCCAAGCGCAATGGTCGCAACCGCTACGAGTGCTTCAGCGTCGAACTGGACGTCGCCGCCCGCCAGCGCCGCCTGGTGGAAACCGACCTGCGCACTGCGCTGCACCTGGGCCAGTTGCAGCTGCACTACCAGCCGGTGGTCGACCAGCAGACCAGCAGCGTTACCGGCTACGAGGCGTTGCTGCGCTGGGAGCACCCGACCCGTGGCATGGTCATGCCCATGGACTTCATCCCCATCGCCGAGGAAACCGGGCTGATCCACGAACTGGGCACCCGGGCGCTGAACCTGGCCTGCCAGGAGGCGGCCAGCTGGGACAGCGAGCAGACGGTGTCGGTCAACCTGTCGGCAGTGCAGTTCAAGAATGCCAACCTGGTGCACACCGTGGCCCTGGCGCTGGCCGACTCCGGCCTGCCGCCACAGCGGTTGGAACTGGAGGTCACCGAGTCGGTGCTGCTGGGCAACAGCGAGGAAAACGTGCGTACCCTGCGTGCACTGAAGGACCTGGGCGTGTCCATTTCGCTGGACGATTTCGGCACCGGATACTCCTCGCTGGGTTACCTGCGTTCGTTCCCGTTCGACCGGATCAAGATCGACAAGTCGTTCGTGCATGACATGTGCGACAGCCGCGAGGCGATGTCGATCATTCGCGCCATTACCGACCTGTCCAACAGCCTGATGATCAAGACCACGGCCGAGGGGGTGGAGTCGGAGGAGCAGATGCGCCGGTTGGTGGCGGAGGGTTGCTCGCACTTCCAGGGTTACCTGTACGGGCGGCCGGCACCGGCGAACGAGCGGTTGAAGCAAGTCGTGACGCCGGCATAGTGCCCTTGCGCGGGCCTGCAGAATCACCGCAGCCGATCGGCCCGGCGCAGTACCTGTGGGAGCGGGTTCACCCGCGAAGCAGGCGACACGGTGGCTGGCACCGGCTGCGCCGGTGTTCGCGGGTGAACCCGCTCCCACATGGGCCGTGCAAGCTTTCAAGGCTTGATCAAGGCTTAGCTGTTCCAGTCTGGCGCAAACGCCGGGCTCACCACCCGCTGGTCCTTCGGCAACCCGGCGATCGCCGCGCGGTCCTCGTCATCCAGTTGCACGTTCGACGCCGCCAGGTTGGCCAGCTGGTTCTCGCGGCTGCCGGCCTTGGGGATCACCGCCACACCGTCCTGGTCCAGCAACCACTTCAGCGCCACCTGGCTGGGCAGTACGCCATGCTTGCGGGCGATCGCCTGGATCACCGGCTGCGCCGCCGCCTGCCCACGGGCCAGCGGGGTGTAGGCGGTGAGCAGCAGGTCGTGGCGGCGGGCATAGTCCAGCAGCGGTTGCTGGCCGAGCAGCACGTGGTATTCCACCTGGATCGCCGACAACGGCGCGCCCAGGGTTTCCACCACCTGGCGCAGCAGCCCCAGCGGGAAGTTGGCCACGCCGATGCTGCGCGCCTTGCCCTCGTCACGCAGGGCCACCAGGGTTTCGATGCTGCGGGCCAGGTCCCAGTCCTGGCTGGGCCAGTGGATGTGGAACAGGTCGACCTGCTCGGTACCCAGGGCGCGCAGGCTGTCCTCCAGCGACTGGCGCATGGCCTTGGGCGCCAGGCGATCCCACCATACCTTGGTGGTCAGGTGAATCTGCTCGCGCGGTACATCGCTGTCGCGCAGTGCCTGGCCGACGGCGGCTTCGTTGTCATAGGCAGTGGCAGTGTCTATGTGCCGGTAACCCAATTCAAGCGCCTGGCGCACGGCCTGGGTGCACTCGCTGCCGGTCATTGGCCAGGTGCCCAGGCCGATCGCGGGCAGGGCCAGGCCGTTACGGGTGGTGAGCCTTTGCATGTAAATTCCTTGTAGGGTGTGCAGGGTTCGCATTCGATGGTCGGCGATCAGCACGGCACGGGCCATGCGCGTGGGGCGGAAAGTGGTCGATCAGCGAACAGAAATTGCAGTCGGCCTTGGCTGGCGGCGATTGAACTTCCTTATTCTTCGGCATCTCTTCTAAAATTCGAGCTGTTGCATCCGCCAGGCTATGCCTGCGCGGCCTTCCCTGGGCGCCGCATCCAGCCGCGCCGTCATCGAGAGTGCCATGAGTTCCAGCACACCGCTGTCCGGAGTCAACCAACCCCTGCGCGGCATCGCCCTGGTGGTGGTGGCGACGTTCCTGTTCGCCAGTCACGATGCCCTGTCCAAGTTCCTGGGCGGTCTGTACCCGATCATCATGGTGGTGTGGGCGCGGTATGTGGTGCACACGCTGCTGATGGCCGGCATCTTCCTGCCCAAGGCCGGCCTCAACGTGCTGCGCACTCGCCGCCCTCTGTTGCAGACGTTACGCGCCCTGAGCCTGCTGAGTACCAGCCTGCTGTTCACCACAGGCCTGCAGTACCTGCCACTGGCCGAGGCCACGGCGGTCAACTTCCTTGCCCCGGTGCTGGTCACCGCGCTGTCGGCGCCACTGCTGAAGGAGCGGGTGACGGTGGGGCAGTGGGTGGCGGTGGTGATGGGCTTCATCGGCGTGCTGGTGGTGGTGCACCCGGGCGGGGCGATGTTCACCCCGGCCATCCTGTATCCGTTTGGTTCGGCGCTGGGCTTCTGCTTCTATCAGTTGCTGACGCGCATCCTGGCCGCGCACGACAGCCCGACCACCAGCAACTTCTATGCGGGGTTGTGCAACACCCTGGCGATGAGTGCGTTGGTGCCGTTCTTCTGGGAGATGCCGCGTTGGGACCATGCGCTGCTGATGCTGGCGCTGGGGGGCTTTGGCATGACGGCGCACCTGCTGCTGACCCAGGCCTTCCGCCATGCGGCACCTGCGTTGCTGGCGCCATTCAGCTATTGCCAGATCGTGTTCGCCGGGTTGCTTGGGTTGGTTGTCTACAGCCAGGTGCCGGACACCCTGAGCCTGGTGGGAATCTCGGTGATCTGCCTCAGCGGGCTGGGGGCGGCGTGGATGCAGCGGGGTAAGTGACAACCTGTAGTGGCCTCTTCGCGGGTAAACCCGCTCCCACAGGTACAGCGCAGTCCGCGGACAGGGCGCTGTACCTGTGGGAGCGGGTTCACCCGCGAAGGGGCCCTCAAACGCGACCCTTCAACAACGCCTGCAATGAGTCGTCAAAGTCGCGCAAGGCATCCGCCTGCACCGCCCGCTCATCCTCGACCACCCTCGCCACATCGCCCAGGCTTTTGCGGGCCCGCCCCTCAGCGCGGCCGATATAGGTCAGCTGGTCATCGAAAAAGCGCGCTACTACCCGGCTTTCGATCTCCGCACTGGCCAAACGGCTTTCGGTGTCCAGCAGCACGATCACGTCCGGGTGGTCGCCCAGCAGTGTGTCCAGGTCGTCATAGAAAGTCACTTCGGCAAACTGCTGCGCCAGTGACCGCGCCAGCCAGTCATACGCCTGGCTTTCGCTGCCCAGGGTCGCAACAGGGGCACGCTGGCCCTGGGCCGGTGCGCCTGCCTGGGTGCGATGGCTGCTGAGGTATTCGAGGGTTGCTTCGGCATCACGCCCCAGCAGTACCGCCACCCGTTGGCCAGGGGCCAGGGCGACACTGGAAATGGCCGTGGCCGAATAGAAGTGCCCGTAAGGCTGCGTGTCGGTAGCTGCCGGGCTGGCACAACCGCCAAGGGCGGCCAGCAAGGCGAGCAGGGCAGCGATCATGCCGGTTTTCATGGGAGGCCTCATCAATCGGTGAATGCCGCCATCTTCCGCCCGGGCTGGCCGCAGCGGAACTTGATGGCATTCATGGTGGCTATCGATGAGGTCGATGCATCACTGCGTGGCCATGAACTGCAGGATGCGCTCGCGCAGCCAGCGCTCGGCCGGGTCATTGTCCTGGGCACCGCTCCAGACCATCGACAGTTCGGCCTCGGTGATGTCGAACGGCGCCGGGTCGGCGCGCAGGCTGCCGTCGTCGGCCAGGGCGCAGGCGGCATAGTCCGGCACCGTGGCGATCAGCTCGGTGTTGCGCAGCAGGGCGCGCAGGCTGCCGAACTGCGGCACCGCCAGCACCACCTTGCGGCAGCGGCCGATGCGTGCCAGGTCGAGGTCGATATTGCCGCTCATGTCGCCGGAGAACGACACCATCACATGCGGGCGGGCGCAGTATTCGTCGAGGGTCAGCGGGCCCGGGCGGTCATCGGCGCGCAGCACCCGCACGCCGATGTTGCGCAGCTTGCGGCGCTTGGCGGTGGCCGGCAGGTCCGTGGTGTAGCTTACGCCCACCGAAATTTCGCCGCTGGCCAGCAGCCCCGGCATCAGCAGGAAGTTGGCCCGGCGCACCACCACACTGATATTCGGGGCCTCTTCGCGCAGCGCCTGCAGCAGGGCCGGGAACAGGCCGAATTCGGCATCGTCCGACAGGCCCAGGCGGAACACGTTGCAGCTGTTGACCGGGTCGAACTCGCGGGCGCGGCTGATGGCGGCGGAAATCACATCCATGGCCGGCCCCAGCTCGGCGAAGATCTGCATGGCCCGTGGCGTGGGCTCCATGGCCCGGCCGTTGCGGATCAGCAGCGGGTCGTCGAACAGCTCACGCAGGCGGGCGAGGGCGGCGCTGACGGTGGACTGGGTGATGAACAGCTTTTCGCCGACCCGGGTCAGGTTGCGTTCGATCATCAGGGCTTCGAACAGTACCAGCAGGTTCATGTCGACGCGGCGCAGGTCGTTGCGATTCATGAGGGTACGGGTTCCGGGTTGGAAGGGTTGGCGTTGTATTGGAGCATGCGGGCAGCTTGGTTGCCTTGTATGGATGTGCCGGCCTGTTCGCGGGCACGAACCTGACAGAGCCAAGCTATCGCCCCTCAATAGGCACTCTATTAGAACTCTGCCCAAGCTCGGCTAGTCTTTCCCCTGGCCCCGCGAATTCTGCCAGCGGGCGGCATGTCAGCACCTGTGTGCAAGACCACGCCAACCCCGTCATGACAGCTTCGCAAGCCCCGTGTAGACCTGATGAGGGGTAGCACGAGCCCACGCGCTCGGCTGAAAGAACACCTGGCATAGACCGGAAATCTGGATAACCGACCCAAAGGTACCCGCAGATGTCGGACGAATCGAAATGCCCGTTCCATCAAACCGCAGGTGGCGGCACCACCAACCGTGACTGGTGGCCTGACCAGCTCAACCTGAGAATTCTTCATCAACATTCCTCCAAATCCGACCCGATGGACCCGGATTTCGATTATGCCAAGGCGTTCAAGAGCCTCGACTTCCAGGCACTGAAGAAAGACCTGACCGCCTTGATGACCGACTCCCAGGACTGGTGGCCCGCCGACTTCGGCCATTATGGCCCGTTGTTCATCCGCATGGCCTGGCACAGCGCCGGCACCTACCGCATCGGCGATGGCCGGGGTGGTGCGGGCTCTGGCCAGCAGCGCTTCGCCCCGCTCAACAGTTGGCCGGACAACGTCAGCCTGGACAAGGCCCGGCGGCTACTGTGGCCGATCAAGCAGAAGTACGGCAACAAGATTTCCTGGGCCGACCTGATCGTGCTCACCGGCAACGTCGCCCTCGAGTCCATGGGCTTCAAGACCTTTGGCTTCTCCGGCGGGCGCGCCGATGTGTGGGAGCCGGACGAAGATGTGTACTGGGGCTCGGAAAAGGTCTGGCTGGGCGGTGACACCCGCTACGGCAAGGCCCAGCCGCCCGGCAAGGGCGACCTGGTGGCGGAACCGGCCAAGCGCCCCGAGGAGCAGGGCCGTACCCTGGAGGTCGAGCGCAACCTGGAAAACCCGCTGGCCGCCGTGCAGATGGGCTTGATCTACGTGAACCCGGAAGGCCCGGAGGGCAACCCCGACCCGGTAGCCTCGGGCAAGGACATCCGTGAAACCTTCGGCCGCATGGCCATGAACGATGAAGAAACCGTTGCGCTGATCGCCGGTGGCCACGCCTTTGGCAAGACCCACGGTGCCGGCCCTGCCGACAACGTCGGCCCCGAGCCGGAAGCAGCAGGCCTGGAGCTGCAGGGGTTGGGCTGGGCCAACAAGTTCGGCAGCGGCAAGGGTGGCGATACCATCACCAGCGGCCTGGAAGTGACCTGGACTTCCACCCCCACCCGATGGAGCAACGAATACCTCAACAACCTGTTCAACTTCGACTGGGAACTGACCAAGAGCCCGGCTGGTGCCCACCAGTGGCGGCCGAAGGAGGGCAAGGGGGCAGGCACCGTGCCGGATGCCCATGACCCGGCCAAGCGCCACGCGCCTTCCATGCTCACCTCCGACCTGGCGTTGCGTTTCGACCCGATCTACGAGCCGATCGCCCGCCGCTTCAAGGATAACCCTGACCAGCTGGCGGACGCCTTCGCCCGCGCCTGGTACAAGCTGATCCACCGCGACATGGGCCCATTGGCGCGCTATCTGGGCCCGGAAATGCCCAACGAAGAGCTGCTGTGGCAAGACCCGCTGCCAAAAGTGGATCACCCGCTGGTAGGCGAGCAGGACATTGCCGCGCTCAAGGCCAAGGTGCTGGCGGCGGGCCTGAGCGTTGGCGAGCTGGTGGCCACTGCCTGGGCAGCGGCGTCGACCTTCCGCGGTTCGGACAAGCGTGGCGGGGCCAATGGTGGCCGCCTGCGCCTGGCGCCGCAGAAGGATTGGGCGGCGAACCAGGGCACAGGCAAGGTGCTGGCGGCGCTGGAGAAAATCCAGGCCGAGTTCAATGCCGGTGGCAAGACAATCTCCCTGGCCGACCTGATCGTTCTGGCCGGTGGCGCCGCAGTGGAAAAGGCTGCCAAGGACGCCGGGCACAACGTCAGCGTGGCGTTCCGCCCTGGGCGTGTCGATGCCTCCCAGGCGCAGACCGACGTCGAGTCGTTCGCCGTGCTGGAACCGCTGGCTGATGGCTTCCGCAACTTCACCAAGGCCCGCTACAGCGTCAAGGCCGAGAAACTGCTGCTGGACAAGGCCCAATTGCTGACCCTGACCGCGCCGGAACTGACCGTGCTGATCGGCGGCCTGCGCGTGCTCGGCGCCAACCATGGCGGCAGCCAACAGGGCGTGTTCACCGACAAGGTCGGTACCCTGAGCAACGACTTCTTCCGCAACTTGCTGGACATGGGCGTTGAGTGGAAGCCGACCTCGGCGGATAACGAAACCTTCGAAGGGCGTGATCGCAAGACCGGCCAGGTGAAGTGGACCGGTAGTCGGGTTGACCTGGTGTTCGGCTCCCATGCCCAGTTGCGGGCGTTGAGCGAGGTGTATGGCAGCGATGATGGTGGTGACAAGTTCGTGCGGGATTTCGTGGCCGCCTGGGAGAAGGTGATGGAGCTGGATCGGTTTGATCTAGCCCAGTAAATCAGAGGGCTTTGGAGGAGAAGTTGTCATAACGCTGGCATTACCGGCAAAAAGTGCCTCTGCTCGCCCTCCGGCTCCGACGTCAGCGGAGGGCATCCAGCGGCCATGAACCTTGGCAATCATCGTCCAGTCTTTGTGGCCCATTTGCTTGGCGACCCACATTGGATTCTCGCCAGCGCTGAGCATCATCGAGGCGTACGTGTGGCGGCTCCGGTAAGGGCGCCGCCACCGTACGCCCGACTTTTTCATAGCAGGCATCCAGATGGTTCTGGAACCTTTGCGCCTCGGGTCTTGGCGCGGACCACCCGGATCTCTCCCTCGATCCAGTCGATATCCCACCGCTTAAGCGCAATCAATTCGGTAGGCCTAAGGCTAGTTCAGAAAGCGAACTGCAGTTGCGCCCATGTCTCCCCCCTCGATGCTTTTAGCAGAGCCTGCTCCTCTTCGGGCGTGAAAGGATCGATGTCGTCGTCCTCCTTGACCTCATCTCGATTCCGATATGACCATCCTGAAAGCGGATGGCTGTCAATTATCTCGTCCTCGATCGCATCGTTTAATGCAGATCGAAAGCAGGTCTTAACACTCGTGATTCTGGTGTTGGAGGCCTTGTATTCAGAAAACTTTTCCTTGAGAACCTTTTTGTTTAGGTTGCATCGTGCCAGGTGGCCAAAAAACGGCTTGAGCACTGACCTGATTATCGATCTGTACAGAATCGCCGTGCTGGTTTTTAGCTTTGGGGTCTTTCGCTCGAGCCATTCGTCGAGGTAGACACTGCGCAAAACGACTATGCCGCAGCCAAGCGACTGCAGCAGGAGCGCATCGGCGGCGATCAGTGCGTAGCTGCTGCTTCAATCATAGATACGGAGCTTGGCCTATGAAGGTGTCGTTGATTGTTCTGGCGTTGGCGCTGGCCGGCTGCGGTGGAAGGGTAGAGGCGCCGGTGCAGTACGTGCGTGTTGAGGTGCCGGTGCGGGTGCCATGCCGTGTGCCGAACGTTGCAGAACCGTCTTGGGCCGCCGCTGGGCTGAAGAAGGGAGACGGCTTGGAAGTGAAGGTGAGGGCGCTGCTGGCTGAGCGGCGACAGCGGATTGGGTACGAGAGACATCTGGTTTCTGCGGTTACCGCTTGTCATGAGACTGGCGCCGCCACTGGGAAATCTCGATAATGGCGGTTTGCTTCAACGCATCAGAGAAAAGCTATGTCCGGCAATAATATAAAAAAATATGATTATATAGATGCCCTTCGTGGGATCGCGATAGCTTTAGTAGTTCTTGTTCACGCCTCCCAGTCCGTAAAACCATTATCTGATGTGCTGATGCGAGTAATGACCGAGGGGGCACGAGGTGTTCAGCTTTTCTACATTGCCAGCGCTATCACGCTTTGTATGTCATGGAGCGCGCGACGGGAAGGTGATCTGCGCCCAGTACGTGATTTCTATCTACGCAGAATTTTCAGAATCGCGCCAATGTTCTACTTGGCGATTGCGTTGTTCCTCTTCTTGAATGGTACGGCGGCATCGTATTTTGCTCCCAATGGTATTAGTTGGTGGTTTGTTCCAGTTACTGCGCTGTTTTTGCATGGCTTCCATCCCGAAACTATAAACTCGGTAGTGCCTGGAGGCTGGTCGGTAGCTGTTGAGATGACCTTTTATCTAATTTTTCCTCTGTTGGTTCGCATAGAAAAGCTCAAGTATTTGTTTCTGCTTCTGGCGGCTGCATTGCTTCTTCAGAAAGCGAATGCACCGGTTGCAAGTTTAATTTTTCAGTATGAGCCTGCTCAGGAGTATTTGATTGATGTCTTTGCCTTCTACAATTTTATTGCCCAGTTTCCGGTGTTTGTGATTGGGTTGATTACATATCGATATCTCGCCGCGCAATGGAGAGTTGATGCGAAGGTTGTGATGTTGGCCTCGGCAGCATTTTTTGTTCTGTCAATCGAATTCTGGCGCCCGCAGCAGACGTTTGTACCAAGTCATGTGGTAGCAGGAGCTATTTTTGCCATTTTTTCGATATTTTTAGCTAGAAAGCCAATCTATCTGCTAGTGAATCCGTTGACAGTATTGCTTGGGAAGTTGAGCTTTAGTATGTATCTCGTGCATATCGCGATTCTAAAATTATTGAGTGGTACAAGAATTCCTGCAGCAATGGGTGAGGGTAATCTAAATAGTGTTTTGTTCTTCTTGTTTGTCCTCGCAATTACCGCCGTTGTGTCACGGATGACCTACAGCGTTATCGAGAAGCCAGGTATTGCGTTGGGGCGGAGATTGATTGAGAAGCTTGAAGCTAGGCATGCTTCAGAGCTTTTGGTCTGTAATGCAACAAAACTAAATGACAGCCGCCAGTAGAAATTTAACGTTTGACCAATTTTGAAGTGTTACTTGAGTTCAAAGGGCGGATGCAGAATGTCGCGAATGACGTTGGATCAATCACAGCAACTAGATTCTATTCGAGCGCTGGCGGCTTTTGCAGTGTTATTTGGACATACTTATCAAACCTTGCTTTTGCCAACACTGAATATTTGGTTTACTGCGGTCGTTCTATTATCCCAGTTTGCCGTTATGGCATTTTTTGTGCTGAGTGGATTTCTCATTGGGAAGTCTGTTTGCAACAATGTCTCCAGGAATAGATATTTTGACGTTGGTCGTTTTATTCTAGATAGAGCGCTTCGTCTCTATCCGCCATTGATTGCTGCTTTGATGCTGATGGTAGTGCTTGGATTGCTGGCCCAGTTCTGTTTTCCATCTGCTTCTAATTCATTTTTGCAGATTGATGGGGTGGGCTTTGTCAGGTCTGAATTTGTCGTATCTTTTCGTGATATTTGGGGTGCCTTAACATTTCTCAATGGATTTAAAGTCGAGAACCCGCCAGCTAACAGTCCGTTGTGGAGTTTGTCTATTGAAGCGTGGTATTACGTAACTGCTGCTGCGTTTGTTTTATGGCGGCGGAGAAAGATCATGTCGACCTTCCTGGCTTCGGCGGTGGTATTTGTAAGCTATGGAAACACATTGTTCTACATGCTGGCACCGGTATGGTTTGCGGGATTTGTTCTGGCATTTATTCATCAGAAAAATCCGATGATGAAAGGCGGCGTGTTTAGGCTTGCGTTTTTATTACTGAGCTGTGTTGCAGTGGCCTCAGTTGTATGCGCCTTGTACCCTAACCCGTCGGGTAACGAAATCGTCTACGATAAAGTTAACCTTTTCCGCTTGGCTTCTGGGCTCTGGTTCGCTTGCTTCCTAGCTTTGCTTCTGGGTGGCGTTTTGCGTTTCCCCAAGTACTTGCACCGACATGCGAGTTACTCTTACACCCTCTACGTCATTCACTTCCCGATAATGCTGTTTGCTTTGGGGGTATCACAGCCCTACATCTACGGCCACAGCATCAGGTCGCTGCTCGTGAGTGGCGCTGTAGTCGTCGTGTCGATTGTAGTGTCTTGGGTGTTAAGCAGGTGGCTTGAAAACAAAGCCTGGTTATCTGCAGTACTCAGCGTTGGTGCTGACAAAAAGGCTGCATAGATTGGCCACTGGTGCTGGCAGGCTGGTCGCGTCCTAGGCTACAGGCACAGTTCGGTCGGTTAAGCATGCGAGATGGCCTATGCTGCGCACCGGCGGCGAGAGGTCGATGACGGCGATCTGGTCGACATGCTTGAGATCGTCGAGTCGGCCAGGCTGTGGGCGCTGGAATGCGCCGATCTGTGAGGAGTTGTATAAAGGAACGGAATTGGTCGGCAGAACGCCTAAGGACGGAATGGCAAAGTCGCCATAAAGCTGGCATTGCGGAGCCATATAGGCCCCAATAGGCCCTAAAGAAGGACCAGCCAGATAGACGCAGCCCTTGTGTTTAAAGGGCTGCAAATATAGGTCGCAAGCTGGATCGTTTTGACCTGAAATAGCTTCGTCAGAAATGGGGGCGCTTTGCGCCCCTATCGCGACACAAGGCCGCTCCCAAAGGTTCGGCGCCGCATGTGGATTCGGCGCTGGCTTGTAGGAGCGGCCTTGTGTCGTGACAGGGCTGCAAAGCAGCCCCATGCTATCCGGGGGCTGGACCATTTCAAACTTCCTGTGCAAGCTGATGGACGACAGTGATTGCACACAGAAGGTGATCGTTCTTGAACCCCGAATCCATGCTGGCGGCATTGCCAGGCTACGCCATGTCGGCCGAGTCGATCCAGGTGCTGCCCGATGCCAAGGCCTACCGCGCCTGCCTGCTCGAGCGCATCCGCGCCGCAACCCGGCGTATCGTCATCGTTGCGCTGTACCTGCAGGAAGATGAGGCTGGCCAGGAAGTGCTGGATGCCTTGTACCAGGCCAAGGCCGCGCGGCCCGGGCTGGAAATCACCATCGTGGTCGACTGGTTCCGTGCCCGCCGCGGCCTGTTGGGCGCCGGGCGCCAGCCGGGTAACGCCGCCTGGTACCAGGCCCAGCGCCAGCACCATGGGCTGGATATCGTCATCCATGGCGTACCTGTGCAGACCCGCGAGCTGTTTGGCGTGTTGCACCTGAAGGGCAGCATCATCGACGACTGCGTGATCTACACCGGCGCCAGCCTTAACAACGTGTACCTGCACCGTTTCGACCGTTACCGCCTGGACCGCTACCACCTGTTCCAGTCACCAGAGCTGGCCGACGCCATGGTCGGGTTGGTGCGTCGCCTGCTGCACCACACCGCCACACCGCGCCTCGACCTGCCGGCGCCACCCTCCACCCGCAGCCTGCGCGGCGACATCCGGCGCTTGCGCGCGCGGCTGCGGCGCATGGCCTATGAGGCTCCGGCCAGCGGGGCGGGGCAGGGCCTGCGGGTTATCCCGCTGTTGGGCGTGGGCCGTGGCAACCCGCTGAACCGTGCAGTGTGCGCCTTGCTGGCGGCGGCACGCACGCAGGTCATCATCAGCACGCCGTATTTCAACCCACCCCGGGTGCTGATGCGCGAACTCGACCATGCCCTGGCGCGTGGCGTGCGGGTGGAACTGATCGTTGGTGATCGCACGGCCAACGACTTCTATATCGCCCCCGGCGAGCCGTTCAGCGCCAGCGGCGCGTTGCCCTACCTGTACGAAGACAACCTGCGCGCCTTCACTCGACGTCGCCACGCTGCGATTGCCAGCGGCCAGCTGCAGGTGCGGATCTGGAACGACCCCGGGCATACCTTTCATGCCAAGGGCGTGTGGGTCGACCAACGCTATTCGTTGCTGACCGGTAACAACCTGAATCCGCGCGGCTTCAATCTGGACCTGGAGAACGGCCTGCTGATCGATGACCCGCAAGGGCAATGGCTGGGGCCTCGGGAAGCAGAGCTGGCCGAGCTGCGCCGGCATGCGCCGAAGATCGGCTCGGCAGAGGAGTTGGGGGCCAAGGCCGAGCACCCCAAGGATGTGCGCAGGTTCCTGCGGCGGCTGCGCTACAGCCGGCTGGAGCCGCTCATCAAGCGGGTGCTCTGAGGGAGTTCAAGCGTTTTTGTGGGAGCGGCCTTGTGTCGCGAAAGGGCCGCAAAGCGGCCCCAGACGTTGGTGTCACTACCAAAATTGCCGGGGCTGCTCTGCAGCCCTTTCGCGACGCAAGGCCGCTCTCATAGAACTGCACATAACTTATTGAATTAGCAGGGACCCTGTGGGAGCGGCTTTAGCCGCGAACACCGGCGCAGCCGGTGCCATGCACCGCGTTGGATTCTTCGCGGCTAAAGCCGCTCCACAGGGTACGAGGATCGCTTGCGAATTCAGTTATCTGTGCGACAGCGCAGCCCAAAGGGCTGGGCAATCTCCCACAGTGACCGCAGTCAGGCTGCTGCACCTCTGGCCTCAGCCACCTTTGTTTCCTGTTTGCCCCGCGGCTTGAGCCGCGACACCGCAAACAGCACCACCGCCAACCCGACGACCTGATACAGCGAAATCTCCTCGCTCAGGATCGCCCACGATGCCAGCACCGTCAGCACCGGCCCCAGGTTGCCCACCGCGGCAGTATGGGTCGGCCCCAGGCGCTGTATCGCCAGCGCCACCCAGTAGATCGGCAACACCGTGGAAAACACCGCCATCAACCCGGCATTGGCCCACACTGCGCCTGGCAACTGCCACAACTGCCCGATCGGCGCCACCACCAGGTAATGCGCCAGCACCATCAGCGACGACGCAGTACCGCACAACCCGGCCAGGCGCATCGAGCCCATGCGCTTGAGCATCATTCCGGTGCCGGAGTAATACAGCGCGTAGGTCACCGCACTGGCGAACACCCACAGCGAGCCCAGCACTACCTGCTGGCCAGCCCCGGCCACACTGACGTCGTGGACAAAGGCAATGCCCAGCCCCAGGTAGCACAGGCCCATGGCCGACAAGGTGCGCAGGCTTGGCCGCTCACGCAGGGCGATGGCCTGGAACACCAGCACCAGGGTCGGGTAGGTGAACAGGATCAGCCGCTCCAGCCCGGCGCTGATGTACTGCAGGCCATAGAAGTCGAACAGGCTGGCCAGGTAGTAGCCCAGCAGCCCGAGCAACGCGACACGCAGCCCATCGCCCAGGTTGAGCGGTGCGCTGCCCTGACCACGGCTGGCCCATACCAGCCAGGCGAACATCGGCAGCGACAGCCCCATGCGCAATGCCAGCAGGCTGATGGCGTCCACCGCCCCTGCGGCATAGGCGAGCTTGACGAAGATGGCCTTGAAGCTGAAACCCAGGGCCGCCAGTACGGCGTACAGCGCGCCACTTTGCAGTTGGCGCTGGATCAGGCTGCGTAACGCGTTCATGGGGTACCCGCGGCAGAAGAAAGACAGGGTTATTCTGAACTGAAGGCAGCCCTACTAGCAGCGCTTTATCGAGGAATTGGCGATGAACCTGGCCATGCTGCCCGAACAGCCGCCGTGCGCGCCGAGCAGGAGCTGCCGGTGCGTCGGGTGGCCCTGTTGGAAAGCTGGGCCACCCTGGAGCTACGTTTGTGTTTCCGCGACTGGGAGCGCCTGAGCTCACATGGGCGGCAACTGGTAAGCTTTTTGTCCGGGCAACGGCTTACTGCGCAGGGGCCAGGCGAATACCACTCACCTGCACCTGGTCACCGGGCTTGAAGCGGGCATTGGGCGAGCGATAGCGCTGGGTACTGCCGTCGTCATGGCGTACCACGTAGGCTGCATCGCTGTGCCCGCTGCCTTGTTGCACGGCGGCGCCGCCAAATGCACCCAGGGCTGCACCGGCGATGGCGCCGAACGGGCCACCGAGCGCGGCGCCGACCATCAGGCCGGTGACGCCCCCGGCGCCATAGCCCACCGTGTTGTCGGGGCTTTCCGAGAGCACCTCGTCGGCGCAGGCGGGCAGGGCGATGGACAGGGACATTGCCAGAGGGAGGAGGATATTTTTCATGATGGTTATTTCCGCAAGGCAGGTAGTGGCGAAAGAGAATGGTTCAGCTTTCGTGCCAGCAGGGCAGCCCCTGCAGATGGGCGTGTTGCGCTGGTTCGTTGTCATAACGACAGCGGTTTTTGTGGTGCAAATGACACGCTGATGTCAATATGACATTTCACCCGCATGGGTATTGGCCAGGGCTGGGCTATCATTTGCAGGCTGGTGGTGCAAGGCTCCTCTGAAAAGTCATCACGAGCGCATACAATCGGGCCTTTTCCTCGTTAACCAGATAGGCCAATCCGTTTATGGCGCTTGATCCACCCACGATGCTGACTATCTCGATCGCCCTGGCTGCCGCGGCTGCGTTGTACCTGGCGATCGAGTGGCGCAGCGTTCGCGAGCCGTCGCTGCTGTTCTGGAGCGCAGGCTTTGCCACCATCACGATTGGTTCCACCCTGGCCTTGCTGCGCGGTATTGGTTTGTTGCTGATCGGCATCTGGTTCGCCAACGGCTTGCTGGTGGTGGCGCACTGGTTCTTCCTGATGGGCGTGTTGCGCTTCACCCAGGTGCGGCTGTCGCGTATCTGGTTATTGGTGGTGCTGGTGTGGTTCGCCTTGCTGCTGTTGCCTGTGGGGCCGCAGTGGTCGAAGGTGATGCTGATGGTCAACTCGTTGCTGGTGGCGCTGTTGACGCTCAAGGCCAGCTGGCTGTTGCGGCCGCATGGCTAGTCGCTGAGTGTTGGTGCCGTGCAGTTGCGCTACGTTTTGCTGGTTCATGGGTTGTTCTATGTGGCCAAGGCGATCATTGCGATCACACCGGGTACGCTGATTGACCTGGCCACCTTCGGTGGGTTGATCATTCAGGTTTCGTTGGTCGAAGGTGCGATGGCGATCATGCTGATTGCCTTGTCGATGACCGGCACCGTGCGCTACCGCCGAGAGGAGCGGATTGCCCGTCTGGCGGCCCGGGATCCGTTGACGGCGCTGTACAACCGGCGCGCACTGGAGGTTCGGGCGGGGCCTTTCTTCAAGGCAGTGGATTCGGCGCAGCCCGGGGCCTTGCTACTGATCGACATCGACAACTTCAAGCTGGTCAACGACCTGCACGGGCATGTTGCAGGGGACCGCTTGCTGATTGCCCTGAGCGAGATGATTCGCACAGTGCTGCCCGAGCGCTCGCTGGCGGCGCGGCTGGGCGGTGATGAGTTCGTCATTCTGCTGTGTGGTGCGAGCAGCGAGCGGGTCATGGAGCTGGGTGGACTGCTGCGCGAGCAGTTTCAGCAGTATGCAAGCAAGACGGTGCCTACGCCGCAGCCGGTCACCTTGAGCATCGGCGCCAACCTGTTCGACCATCCGCCGACGAGCCTGGCAGCCTTGATCGAGCAAGGGGATGTCGCCTTGTACCAGTCCAAGCGCGGTGGGCGCGACAGCATCCGCTTCGTCGAACGGCCGATGGCCGACCTCAGCCAGTAGCAGTTTTGCCTTTGCTTCTGCTTCTGCTTTTGCCTTTGCCTTTGCCTTTGCCTTTGCTTTTTGCTTTTGCTTCTAAGCGCGCGATAGTTCAGGCGCCGCCGATTGCGACTTCAGGAGGCCGAGCGAAGGGACTGCGGAGGGAGGTGACGGGCATGGATGCCCGTCAAGCGCTGAGGCCCCATGGATGGGGCCTGCAGCGCGTACTCCCGGGAGCAGGCCCGTAGCGAGGGGACCCCGGAGCGAAGCGTAGGGGCCGGATGATGGGAGCCGACGGTTTTTGGTTCCTTTTTGCCACGACAAAAAGGGACCCGCCGTAAGGGCGGAAAGGTGATTAAGCGCCACCATCGCGAATGAATGTCTACTAGATGTAAAGGCCCACATCCAAAAAGCCAAATAGCTGCAGGCCCCGTCCATGGGGCCTAAGCAAGAATGGCGAATCAGGTCACCACCTGGTAGCACGGTACATACGCCGCGCCGCCCGGCAGCTTCATCCGGTGCTGGTCGACGAACGCCTGCAACAGCCGTCCCAGTGGGTCCAGCACGGCGCTGTCGCCACGGATCTGATACGGCCCGTGTTCCTCGATCAGGCGGATGCCCTTGTCCTTCACGTTGCCGGCGACGATGCCGGAAAACGCCCGGCGCAAGTTGGCAGCCAGTTCGTGGGCCGGCAGCTCGCGGCGCAGGTCGAGGTCGGCCATGGCCTGGTGGGTCGGGTCGAACGGCCGCTGGAAGCTCTCCTCGATCTTCAGCAGCCAGTTGAAGTGGAAGGCATCGTTGCGCTCGCGGCGGAACTGCTTCACCGCCTTGAGCCCTTCGACCATGTGTCGGGCAACTTCCGCCGGGTCATCGATGATGATCTTGTACAAGCGATGCGCCGCTTCACCCAGGGTGGCGCCGACGAACGCGTGCAACTGTTGCAGATACGGCTCGGCGCTGCGCGGCCCGGTGAGTACCACCGGGAACGGCAGCTCCTGGTTGTCCGGGTGCATGAGGATACCCAGCAGGTAGAGGAACTCCTCGGCCGTGCCGGCACCGCCCGGGAAGATGATGATGCCGTGGCCGACACGGACGAAGGCTTCCAGGCGCTTCTCGATGTCCGGCAGGATCACCAGTTCGTTGACGAT
The DNA here is from genome assembly GCF_030263955.1 of Pseudomonas sp. M2(2023). NCBI lineage: Bacteria > Pseudomonadati > Pseudomonadota > Gammaproteobacteria > Pseudomonadales > Pseudomonadaceae > Pseudomonas > Pseudomonas sp. M2(2023). The sequence goes on along the minus strand of NZ_CP127114.1, from coordinate 3,346,523 downwards.
CGGGTTGGGTGCTTCGGCGGCGATGATGCCGGGCTCGGTCAGGCCCAGGTAGCGGCTGCCGTGCATGCGTTGCTTGGCGTGGGCAATGGTGGCGCCCTTCATCGGGCCCTTCATCACACCCGGGCCGCAGCCAGTGCACACGTCCAGCTTGCGCAGGCCCAGCTCGTGGCCGACCTTCTTGGTGTACTGGTACTCCTCGCTGCTGATCGAATGGCCACCCCAGCACACCACCATCTTCGGCTCCACGCCCGGCCGCAGGGTGCGAGCGTTGCGCAGCAGGTGGAACACGTAATCAGTGATGCCCTGGGAGCTTTCCAGGTCGATGCGCTGGCTGGCCAGCTCGCTTTCGGTGTAGACGATGTCGCGCAGGGCGCTGAACAGCATTTCACGGGTGCTGGCTATCATTTCGCCATCAACGAAAGCATCGGCCGGGGCATTCAGCAGCTCCAGGCGCACGCCGCGGTCCTGTTGATGAATACGCACCTCGAAGTCCTGATAGGCCTCGAGGATGGTCTTGGCATTGTCGACATGGGCGCCGGTGTTGAGGATGGCCAGGGCGCACTGGCGGAACAGGGTGTAAAGGCTACCGGTACCGACTTCACTCAGTTGCTGCACTTCACGTTGTGACAGCGTCTCCAGGCTGCCTTTGGGGCTGACGGATGCATTGATGACATGGCGTTGAGGCATCTAAGTCTTTCCTGTGCGGGTAAAACATCCTTCTTTGACAACACCATACCGAGAAATTTGGACGGCAACGAGGGGGAGCAACAAAAACCTCATCAGACCGAGCCGCCTGCTTCGCGGGTAAACCCGCTCCTACAGGTATCGCGTTGCTTTCAGAACCTGCGCCGTACCTGTGGGAGCGGGTTTACCCGCGAAGCAGGCGACTCGCTCTCAAGTCATCCCAACAGCCTCTGCACGGCCAGGATAATCGCCACGCCACCAAACACCAGCCAGAGGTTGAGAATCGCCCCGGTGGCCAGGGCCCGCGGCCCAGCCTGACGAATCTGGCTGAAGCGTGTCTCCATCCCCAGCGCGGTCATGGCCATGGTCAGGGCAAAGGTATCCAGGCTGTTGACCGCCTGCGTCACGCTGCCCGGCAACACCTGCAGCGAGTTCACCAGTACCAGCGCGAGGAAGCCGAAGGCGAACCAGGGCATGGCGATGCGCCCGTTGCCCTGTGCCTGGCCCGGCTGGCGCGCGCGGCTGATCCAGAGGCCCACCACCAGCAGCACCGGTACCAGCAGCATCACCCGGGTCATCTTGACGATGGTGGCGATATGCGTGGCCTCGGGGCTGACGTTGCTGGCCGCACCGACCACCTGGGCCACCTCGTGAATGGTGCCACCCAGGAACAGCCCGGCGCCCATGGTATCCAGGTGCAGCCAGCCGGCATTGATCGCCAATGGGTAGAGGAACATCGACAGGGTGCCGAACAGCACCACGCTACCAACCGCCATGGCGCTTTTATGCGGTGCGCTGCGCAGGGCCGACTCGAAGGCCAGAACCGCAGCGGCGCCGCAGATGGCGCTGCCTGCGGCGGTCAGCAAGGCGGTATCGCGGTCCAGCTTGAACAGCTTCATGCCACACCACAGGCCGATCAGCAGGGTGCTGGACACCACCAGCAACGACACGATGAGCCCGGACCAGCCGACTTCGGCTATTTCCTGCAGGCTTACCCGCAGGCCGAAGAAGGCCACGGCAATGCGCAGCAGGCCGCGGGCGGAAAAGTTGATACCCGCCGCCCAGCTGGCGGGAACGCCGTCACGCAGTGCATTGCCGTAAAGCGCACCGGCGACAATACCGACGATCAGCGGGCTGATACCCAGGTTGGCGATGGCGGGCAGGGCGGCCAATTGGGTGACCGCAAGCGCGAACAGCGCGACGAACAGGATGCCATTGAGCCGCCCTCGGGTAGAGAGGGTAGGTGCAAAGGCGGGGTTGGACGGAGCCGTGGCCATGTGAGTCCTCCGGAAAGGTGTTTCGACATGGCTTACGTTAATCTGGTTATAAGCTTATAAAAAATCGTAATTTGGGATGGCAAATATCCGTTTAGCTGATATTTTTCATTCATGACCCCAGAACAACTGATAACTTTCGCCACCGTCGCCGAGCACGGCAACATCAGCCATGCGGCCCAAGCCCTGCACTTGTCGCAGCCGGCGGTGTCTGGCCAGCTCAAACTGCTGCAGGAGGCCTTTGGCGAGCCGCTGTATCAGCGCGCCGGCCGTGGTGTGCGGCTTACAGCAGCTGGCGAGCAATTGCTGGCCCATGCCGAGCGCCTGCGCGAAACCTTCCGTCAGGCCCAGGCATTGCGCGAGGCCATGCGCGGGCTGGAGCGCGGTACCTTGCGCATCGGCGCCAGTACCACGCCGGCCAGCTATCTGCTGCCTTACCTGATTGCCGATTTCCATGCCCGCTACCCGGAGGTGCTGGTGAGCACTTCCAACGGCAATACGGCAGAAATCGTCGCTGCGCTGGACAGCGTCGATATCGCCCTGATCGAAGGGCCGCCTGGGCAGGAGCTGCCATTGGGGACGTCGGTGACGGCGTGGCGGGAAGACGAGATCGTGGCCATCGTGCCGCGTGGTCATCCTCTGGCTGGCAGTGACCGACACACGCTGGCGTCGCTGGGGGCTTACCCGTTGGTGCTGCGCGAGAGCGGCTCGGGTGTGCGGCAGATCGTCGAGCGGGCATTTGCCCGCAGCGGCGTGGCGATGCGCGTGGCGCTGGAAATTGCTGGCGTGGAAGGGGTGAAGGAGGCAGTGCGAGCCGGGATGGGGATTGGCTTTGTGTCGGCGATGTCGATCCGACATGAGGACGGGGCGTTGCAGCGGTTGCAGGTTATGCCGCAGGCGTTGGTGCGCCGGTTTTCCATTCTGGTGCCGCATGCAGCCACCCCGTCGCGGGCTGCGGCGCGGTTTCTGGAGTTGTGTGTTGGCCTGCAAGAGGTGGGGTGACTGTGCTGGCTTCTTCGCGGGCTTGCCCGCTCCCACAGGTTTCTCACGGTTCTTGAATGCGGTGCGGTACCCCGCCGCTCAGCTCTCAAAGCGTGTTTATCCGTAACGGAAATCCGTACGATTCGAAAAGATCCCATACGTCCTCGCGATCGAAGAGCCGCCACCCCAGTGCCGTGAACCGCGTCAGGTCATCCTCGCTGGGAAAGGAGTAGTAGGCCCCGGCAGATCGATCTTGAGACGTTCCCGTCATAGGCTCATCGCGCTCCAGTCGCCTGATTGCGTTCAGGATGAGACGCGCGCCTGGTTGATAAAGTGAAAGGATGTGCCACAGTAAGGAGCGCTCCTTTTCGACTGCCACCCTGGCAGTCTCAATGATGCGACCAACGTCAATGCCGGGACTGTCGATCCAATGGAGCGTACAGCCGATCTCCGGGTCCCCGTTCAGCAGCGCCCGGAAGGTCGCCAGAACACCTCGATACTGAGGCAAGAGGCCAGAGTGAAGATTGAGGACGCCACGTGACGGAATTGCCAGCGCTTCATTCTTCAGGATCTGACCAAAGCGGATTGAGATGAACAGATCTGCTCCCGCGTCCTGCAGCATTTGCAGGCCCGCAGGATCACTCAAGCTGGGCAATACCCGTACAGGAACCCCAAAGCGTTGCTGCAGTTCTGCAAAACCGAATCGATGCCCGCTGCTGACCTGGTCGCTCGATCCGATTAATCCAGGGGCCAAGGCATTGAAGAAGTCCTGCTCGATCAATGCCAGTTGTCCGAGCATGCGTGACACGTTCCTGGCCGATCCCACTCTCTCCGAGAGGAATATTCCCACTGTGCTCTCGTGAATCTCGGGCAACAGTAAATTGAGAGTGAGGTTGCTCTCTACGTCCCGGTTCACCAGAAAAGCGATTCGCAACTTTAGACCTCCGGCAGACCTGCCTTTCAATCAGTTTCGGTATTCAGACCGAGCATAGTTGCATTTTCGTCATTCAAGTTGACTCTGCCGTTTGCTCCCGGGCTCATGCCCGGGAGCGGCTATCAGGCGTCTGCTCAGTGGTGAGCGGCCAGTGCTTCCAATTCACGGATGACATCCCAGGGTTTGAGCACCAGCACATCACTTTCCATGGCATCAAGTACTAATTCGGCGGTGTTACCTAGCAGTACGCCACTCAGGCCTCTGCGCGCCACGCTGCCGAGAACCGTGAGGGCGGCGCCTAGCTGATGGGCGACATGCGGAATCAGCTGGTCGGCAGGGCCTTCCGCAAGGTGCAGGTGTTGGTCGTCGATATCGAACTCGTCCTGATAGCCCTGGCACTGCTCATGGTAGAAGGTCAGGATGCTTTCCTTGAGCTGGAATATGGGGTCGGCTGCCGACAGCATCGGGTAAGGGTAGGCGCTCATCATGTGCAGGCTGGCATGACTGAGGTGGGCGATGTCGTGGCCGTGGCTGAGGATGCCAACCTGCAGCACACGATGCTTGAGGTCGTCGCTGCCGGCGTCAATGGCTGTAAGGATGGGGCGCTCTGTCCAAGGATTGGCATGCTTGACCATCAGCACCGGGCTCGGGCACCGGCGCAGCAAGTGCCAAAATGGTCAGGGCCAGGTCATCGTGCTGGTGTTGGGCCAACACCACCAGGGCGTTACGGGTGGTATGCATGGCGCCTCCCTGTACATTGAGTACGTTTTGGGGATGGCGCGGACGCTTCTCTAGTTGTCCCTGCGATAGGCATACGCGTCGATTATCGCGACTACATTCGGTTCACCGGATTCGGGAGCCGAATCTGCCTCTGCCAAGCATTGTCTCGCGTCGTGGTCGGGCATAACGCTAGTGCGCTGAACACGCCACGACTGGCAAGGTCATGAATGGACGGTATGTCCGGTAGTAGCGCCCGGTACTTTAGAGCCGCCTCCTTGCTCGGCCCGCCAATGGGGGGATCGCTGACCGGCCATATGACCAGTGAGTTTGGCGCGTACAGGACGATTGGGCAATGCAATCCGTCGCCCGCGTTATTCCAAATGGAAGTAGTGCCATATACGGTAGATATCGAGCCAAGTACAGTAAGCCCTGAGCTTTTGTGATGTGCAACCAGCTCTGATTTATCGCAGTACAAAGGGCGAGGAGTGGAAACGTTTAATTACAACATGCGTGTGCGCTTCCACTCGAAGAAGGGTGCCACCCTTCAGCAATTGAAAACATGTTTGAGGTACGCCACGAAGTTTTCATCCCGGCACTGTGTCTTGCCCGGGCTGTCGGAAATCTTGGCCACTGGTGCCCCATTGCAGGCCGTCATCTTGATCACGATATTCATCGGCTCCACGCCCGGGATATCGCAGGTCAGCCTGGTACCAATGCCAAAGCTCACATTGATCCGCTCATGCAGCGCCCGGTACAACCCCAGCGCCTTGGCAAGGTCCAGCCCGTCGGAAAAGATCAGGGTCTTGCTCTTGGGGTCGATCCCCAGCCGCTCATAGTGGGCAATGGCCTTTTCCGCCCAGGCCAGCGGATCACCCGAATCGTGCCGCAGGCCATCGAACAGCTTGGCGAAGTACAAGTCGAAGTCGCCCAGGAACGCGTCCATGGTAATGCAGTCGGTCAGGGCGATGCCCAGCAGCCCCCGGTACTCCCGCACCCAGCATTCCAGCGCGGCAGCCTGGCTGTCGACCAGGCGCGGGCCGAGTTGCTGGTGAGCCATGAACCACTCGTGCGCCATGGTGCCGATCGGCTTGAGCTGGTATTCGCGGGCCAGGTGCACGTTGCTGGTACCGACAAAGCGGCCCGGGAAGTCACGCTTCAGAATGTGCACCACCTCTTCTTGCACCCGGTAGGAGAAGCGCCGCCGGGTGCCGAAGTCGGCCAGTTGGAAACCGGCCAGTTCTTCGGCGCTGGCCTCGGCCTTCAGCCAGTCGAGGTTCTGATACAGGCGCTCGCGGACCTGCTCGATCACCACCTCGCGATAACGGTAGCGGTTGCGCACCTCGCTGATGATCGCCAGCAGCGGGATCTCGTAGAGAATCACGTGCAACCACGGCCCGCGCACGCGAATCGCCAGTTGCCCGGCATCATCCAGCCCCACCTGCACATAGCGCAGGTTGAAGCGGAACAGGCTGAGAAAACGGATGAAATCCGGTTTGATGAACGGGATCTTCTCCAGATAGGCGAGCTGGTCATGCGTGACGCTGACATCGGCCAGTTGCTCGACCTGATACCGGATTTCCGCCAGGTAAGGTGCGAGGTTCTCGCCGTTACGGCAGCGAAACTCCCATTCCACCTCGGCATTGGGGTAGTTGTGCAGCACCGCCTGCATCATGGTGATCTTGTAGAAATCGGTGTCCAGCAGGTTCTGGATGATGCGTGGGCCGAAAACGCTGTCGCTCATGGGCGGTCTTCCTTGATCAGAGAGAGCTGGTAGTCGAGCGCGGCTTCGTCGCCGCAGAGGATCACGCCCTCGGCGGCCAGGGCGCCACATGCTTCGATGGCGCCTGCCTGGGTGAGGGCGCGGCAGGCCGGCAGGTACAACAGCACCTGGAAGCCGGCCTGGCGCAATTGGCGCGCAGTGGTCCTGACGCAATAGTCCAGGGCCAGGCCACCGACGATCACCGCGCCCACCTGCTGCACCTTGAGGTACTCGATCACCCCGGTGGAGCGGCGTTCGGCCAGGTCGTGGTAGCAGGCGCCGTAGGGGTGCAGGTCGGGCTCGACGCCTTTCCATACGAAATAGTCATAGTCGATGGGGGCCGGCAGGCCGGGCAGCAACTCGAAGCCGGGTGTGCCGGGCACGCAGTGGCTGACCCAGGTCAGGTCGGCGTTGGCCAGCTGCAGGGGCTGCAGCATGTGCGCGGGGTCGGCGACTACCCAGGCGGCGTTGGCCGGGTGGGCGTCCTTGCTGCCCAGGCGCAGGTCGGCGCGTAACGCCATGGTATTAAGATCTACCGCGATTTCATCGCCTTCAGGAACCGGCAGTTCTTGTGGCACGTTGTTGGTGAAGCCGTTCTGGGCGTCGACATCGAAACTGGCGATCTTCATGGCGGTTCTCCTTGCTGACATGGCTATATAGTTCACCTGGTGTATTAAGTATGTCAAGTGCCATCTTGTTCGGGATTTGTTGTTGCCTTACTTATACACCCTGGTGGATTATGAAGGCCTTGAACAAGGAGTCCCCCGGTGAATGCAGTCGAAGTCCTGGCCAGCGTCGATATCGTCGCCCTGCGCATGGCCCCCGAAGCTCAGCATCTGCAGGTGCTGTTGCACCGTCGTGAGCGTGAACCGCATGCCGGCCAATGGGCCTTGCCCGGGGTGATCGTCAATGGCCGCACCCCCGACACCAGCCTGGAAGCTGCGGCCGAGCGTGCACTGCGCGAGAAAACCCAGGTTGTACCGTGCTACATGGAACAGGTAGGTACCGAGGGCAATGCCTTTCGCGACCCGCGTGGATGGTCACTCAGCACCTACTACCTGGCTTTGCTCGAGCCCGGGCAGGCCGTCGAGGGCGAGCAACTGGCGTTTTTCGACTTGGACAGCGTATTGGCGCGCAAGGTGCTGTTGCCCTTTGATCACAACCTGTTGGTGGAGCGCGCCCGTGAGCGGCTGGCGGCGAAGACGGTGTACAGCAGCCTGCCGCTGTACCTGCTGGCGGAGAAGTTCACTGTGCTGGATGCGCTAGGCGCGATGCAGGCTTGCCTGGGGCAGGCGGTGAACAACACCTCGCTGCGCAAACGCCTGGAGCGCTTGCGCGAGCTGGGGTGGGTGAGGGACACCGGGGAGAAGAACCAGCCCAGGCTGGGCCGGCCGCAGCAGTTATATCAGTACACGCCACAGGGGGAGCGGGCGTTCATGTTCGATCGCAGTCTGCTGCCTGAGGGCGCTTAGTCGCTTGCATCAGTGTGCGCAGCGGTTGGCATCCTGTTCTCCGCGGGTGCCTGGCGCGCCGCGTCACTCGTCGCTGTAGTTCATGATCGACAACAGGCGGATGGGTACTTGCACCAACTGCTCGGGGCCGTGCGGGGTCTCGCCGTCGAAGGTCAGGCTGTCACCGGCCTGCATGTGATAGAGCTGGTTGCCGTGCCGGTACACCAGTTCACCCTCCAGCAAGTGGAGGAACTCGGTGCCGGGGTGGGCGAAGGTCGGGAACTCTTCGCTGGCGTCGTCCATGCTCACCATGTACGCCTCGAAGTTCTTCTTCGGCCCCCTGGCGTGATTGAGCAAATGGTAGGTGTGGCCTTTCTCGGTACCGCGGCGCACCACCTCCAGCCCTTCACCGGCTTTCACCAACAAGGCATTGCCGTCGGGCTGGTCATATTGGCTGAACAGCTTGGCCATCGGCATGCCCAGCACATCGCACAGGCGGCTGAGGGTGTCGAGGCTGGTTGATACCTGGGCGTTCTCGATCTTGCTGAGCATGCCTTGGCTGATGCCGGCGATGCGCGCCACGTCGGCGAGCTTGAGGGACTGGGCCTGGCGCTGGCGCTTGATCTGCAGGCCCAGGTACTGCTCCAGGCGAAGGCGCGGTTCGGTTTCGGTTTCGGTTGGCATCGAATGTCCTGCACGGTTTCAGTTCAAGAATAAAGTTTTCGCACTGGGAAAGTGCGAAATGCAGCTACGGTGGCTGCATCTTTCCTCGGGTGAAAACAAGTTTCCCATAAATGGAGCATGGAAATCTGCTTGGGTTTTGGGTTGCCGGTGCGGACCTCTTCGCGGGTGAACCCGCTCCCACAGGCGCGCGAAGAGACCCGAACAGGCACAAGGTTGCACCCTGAACAAAGTTGGCAAGCGCATTGCATTCCTGCTAGGAAAGTAAGTTTCTCATGCGGAATCATTGCCCCTTGCCCAGGAGTGTTCAACCCATGTTGCCAGCAGAAACCCAGCGCACCCTCGATCAGCACGGCATCAAGTACGTGCTGGCACAGTTCGTCGATATCCATGGCTCGGCGAAGACCAAATCGGTGCCGGTCTCGGGCCTGAAGATGGTGGCCGAGGAGGGCGCCGGCTTTGCCGGGTTCGCCATCTGCGGCATGGGCATGGAGCCGCACGGCCCCGACTTCATGGCCCGCGGCGACCTTTCCACCTTGATCCCGGTACCGTGGCAGCCCGGCTACGGCCGGGTGGTGTGCGTAGGCCACGTGAACGGCCAACCCTGGCCCTACGACAGCCGTCATGTGTTGCAGCAGCAGGTGCAGCGCCTGGCCGACAAGGGCTGGACCCTGAACACCGGCCTGGAACCCGAATTCAGCCTGTTCCGCCGCGACGAGGATGGCAAGCTGCAACTGGTGGATGCCTCCGACAACCTCGACAAGCCGTGCTACGACTACAAGGGCCTGTCGCGTTCGCGGCTGTTCCTCGAGCGCCTGACCGAGGCGTTGCAGCCGGTGGGCTTCGACATCTACCAGATCGACCACGAGGACGCCAACGGCCAGTTCGAGATCAACTACACCTACAGCGACGCCATGGAGTCGGCCGATCGCTTCACCTTCTTCCGCATGGCCGCCGGCGAGATCGCCAACGACCTGGGCATGATCTGTTCGTTCATGCCCAAGCCCGACCCCAAGCGCGCCGGCAATGGCATGCACTTCCACCTGTCGCTGGCCAGCAGCACCAACAAGAACCTGTTCCATGACCCGTCCGACAGCAGCGGCATGGGCCTGTCGAAGCTGGCCTACCACTTTGCCGCAGGCCTGCTGGCCCATGGCCCGGCGCTGTGCGCCTTCGCCGCACCCACGGTCAACTCGTACAAGCGCCTGGTGGTCGGCCGCTCGCTTTCCGGCGCCACCTGGGCCCCGGCGTTTGTCGCCTACGGCGCCAACAACCGCTCGGCGATGGTGCGCATCCCTTATGGCCGCCTGGAGTTCCGCCTGCCGGACGCTGGCTGCAACCCCTACCTGGTCACCGCCGCGATCATTGCCGCCGGCCTCGATGGCATCGACCGCCAACTGGAGCCGGGCGAGATGTGCAACGAGAACCTCTACAACCTGAGCCTGGAAGAGATTGCCGCACGTGGCATCAAGACCTTGCCGCAGTCGTTGAAGGAAGCCGCCGACGCCCTGGAGGCCGACCCGCTGTTCCGCGAAGTGCTGGGCGCCGAGATCGTCGATGAGTTCATCAAGCTCAAGCGCATGGAGTGGGTGGAGTACTGCCGCCACGTCTCCGACTGGGAAATCCAGCGTTACACCGAATTCTTCTGAGCGCCCCCAATCCCTTGGGCAGCCAGCACGAAAGCGGTCGCCCACTGCCTAGTAAGGAGCATCATCATGTGTGGAATCGTAGGTCTGTACCTGAAAAAAACCGAGCTGGAAGCCCAGCTCGGCAAGCTCTTCGAACCCATGCTCGAAGCCATGACCGACCGTGGCCCGGACAGCGCCGGCTTTGCCATCTACGGCGACGAAGTGGCCGATGGCTGGGTCAAGCTGACCCTGCAGGCCACTGACGTCAACTACCCCTGGGCGGCCCTGATGGGCCAGCTGGAAGGGCGCCTGGGCTGCTCGCTGGACTGGTTCCAGAACGCCAGCGCTGCAGTGCTCAAGGTACACACCCGCGAGGCGTCGGCCCGCCAGGCCCTGAGCGAACTGGCCCCTGACGTGCGCATCATGAGCGCCGGGCAGAGCATCGAGATCCTCAAGGGCATGGGCCTGCCGGCGGAAATCTCCAGCCGCTTCGGCCTGGTCGGCATGAAAGGCAGCCACATCATCGGCCATACCCGCATGGCCACCGAAAGCGCCGTGACCATGGAGGGCAGCCACCCGTTCTCCACCGGCGCCGACCTGTGCCTGGTGCACAACGGCTCGCTATCCAACCACTTCCGCCTGCGCCAGAAGCTCAAGCGCGAAGGCATCAGCTTCGAGACCGACAACGACACCGAAGTGGCCGCCGGCTACCTGACCTGGCGCCTGCAGCAGGGCGACAGCCTGGCCCAGGCCCTGGATGGCGCCCTGGAAGACCTGGACGGCTTCTTCACCTTTGCCATCGGCACCCGCAATGGCTTTGCCGTGATCCGCGACCCGATCGCCTGCAAACCCGCCGTGCTGGCCGAGACCGACGACTACGTGGCCATGGCCTCGGAGTACCAGGCACTGGCCAGCCTGCCGGGCATCGAGCACGCCAAGGTCTGGGAACCGGCCCCGGCCACCCTGTACGTCTGGGAACGCGAAAGCGCCTGACCTGCCACCGAACCACTGGAGAACCACATGAATACGATCGACCTTTCCAGCACCTCGGTGCGTGTCCTCAACCAGTCCCTGCACGGTGAGGTGCAGGACCACGAATGGCGGGTGACCCACCCCGACGGCAAGCACAACCTGGCCGTGGGCATCAACGCCGCCGTGGCCGTGGATATCGAAGGCCACGCCGGCTACTACTGCGCCGGCATGAACCAGCAGGCCAGCGTCACCGTGCATGGCAACGTCGGTGTCGGCGTGGCCGAGAACATGATGTCCGGCACGGTACGGGTCAAGGGCAGCGCCTCCCAGGCCGCCGGCGCCACAGCCCATGGCGGGCTGCTGGTGATCGAGGGTGATGCCGGCGCGCGCTGCGGTATTTCCATGAAGGGCGTGGATATTGTCGTCGGCGGCAGCATCGGCCACATGAGCTGCTTCATGGGCCAGGCCGGGCGTTTGGTGGTGTGTGGCGATGCCGGCGATGCGCTGGGCGATTCGCTGTACGAGGTGCGCATCTACGTCAAGGGCTCGGTGCAGTCACTGGGTTCGGACTGCATCGAGAAAGAGATGCGCGCCGAGCATCTGCAAGAGCTGCAGGAACTGCTGAACAAGGCCGGCCTGGACCACAAGGCTGCCGATTTCAAACGCTACGGCTCGGCTCGCCAGCTGTACAACTTCAAAGTCGACAACGCCAGCGCGTACTGATCCAGGAGCATTCCCATGAGCGAGCAATTCCCCCCGGTACTGCGTGAGTCGGCCACCTTCGACCGCCTGACCATCCAGGAAATCCAGCGTGCCGCCGAAACCGGCATCTACGACATCCGCGGCGGCGGCACCAAGCGCCGCGTGCCGCACTTCGACGACCTGCTGCTGCTCGGTGCCAGCGTGTCGCGCTACCCGCTGGAAGGCTACCGCGAGAAGTGCGGCACCGATGTGCTGCTGGGCACCCGCTTCGCCAAGAAGCCGATCCACCTGAAAATTCCGGTGACCATCGCCGGCATGAGCTTTGGCGCGCTGTCGGCCAACGCCAAAGAGGCCTTGGGCCGTGGTGCGACCATCGCCGGCACCAGCACCACCACTGGCGACGGCGGCATGACCCCGGAGGAACGCGGCCAGTCGCAGCACCTGGTGTACCAGTACCTGCCGTCGCGCTACGGCATGAACCCCGACGACCTGCGCAAGGCCGATGCCATCGAGATCGTCCTCGGGCAGGGTGCCAAGCCGGGCGGTGGCGGCATGCTGCTGGGCATGAAGGTAACCGAGCGCGTGGCCGGCATGCGCACCTTGCCGATCGGCGTCGACCAGCGTAGCGCCTGTCGCCACCCGGACTGGACCGGGCCGGATGACCTGGCGATCAAGATTGCCGAGATCCGCGAGATCACCGACTGGGAAAAACCCATCTACGTGAAGATCGGCGCCAGCCGCCCGTACTACGACGTGAAGCTGGCGGTGAAGGCTGGTGCCGATGTGATCGTGCTCGACGGCATGCAGGGCGGTACCGCCGCGACTCAGGAAGTGTTCATCGAACACGTTGGCATCCCGATCCTGCCGGCCATTCCGCAGGCAGTGCAGGCGCTGCAGGAAATGGGCATGCACCGCAAGGTGCAGCTGATCGTTTCCGGGGGTATTCGCAATGGCGCCGACGTGGCCAAGGCCATGGCCCTCGGGGCTGATGCGGTGGCCATTGGTACTGCGGCGTTGATCGCGCTGGGTGACAACCACCCTCGGCTGGATGCCGAACTGAAGAAAATCGGTTCTGCGGCCGGTTTCTATGACGACTGGCAGAACGGCCGCGACCCGGCCGGCATTACCACCCAGGACCCGGAGCTGGCCAGGCGCCTGAACCCGGAGGAGGCCGGGCGCCGGCTGGCCAACTACTTGCGGGTGCTTGTGCTGGAGGCGCAGACCATGGCGCGGGCGTGTGGCAAGTCGCACTTGCACAACCTCGACCCGGAGGACCTGGTGGCGTTGACCGTGGAGGCTGCGGCGATGGCACGGGTGCCGTTGGCGGGGACCGCCTGGGTGCCGGGGCAGGCGCAGTATTGAGTTGACCGTCGGGGGCCGCTTTGCGGCCCTTTCGCGACACAAGGCCGCTCCTACAGGGGACCGCGTATCGCCCCCCTGCAGGAGCGGCCTTGTGTCGCGATGGGCTGCAAGGCAGCCCCAGAGCACCTCCACCATTCACACAGGAGTGACTCCATGAAGCACCTCACCCTCGCTGTAATGTTGTTAGCCCTGACCACCCGGGCCCACGCCGCCGACCCCACCCTGGACACCGGCAACACCGCCTGGATGATCTGCGCCGCGATGTTCGTGCTGATGATGTGCATCCCGGGCCTGGCACTGTTCTACGGTGGCATGGTGCGGGCCAAGAACTTCCTCTCGGTATTCACCCAGTTGTTCGCGGTGGCCGGGGTGATCGGCATTCTCTGGGTGCTGTTCGGCTACAGCCTGGTGGTAGACACCACCGGCATGGTCGAGGGCCAGCTGACCCTCAACAGCTTCATTGGCGGGCTGGGCAAGGCGCTGATGCTGGACATCGGCCATGACAGCCTGGTCGGCACCATCCCCGAAGGCGTGTTCGCAGTGTTCCAGCTGACCTTCGCCATCATTACCCCGGCGTTGATCGCCGGTGGTTTTGCCGAGCGCATGAAGTTCAGTGCTTCGTTGCTGTTCATGGCCGCCTGGTTCGTGCTGGTGTACGCGCCGATCGCGCATATGGTCTGGGGCGGGCCGGGGGCGTTGATGGTCAACTGGGGTGTGCTGGACTTTGCCGGCGGTACCGCCGTGCATATCAACTCCGGCGTGGCAGCGCTGGCTGCGGCGTTTATGCTGGGCAAGCGCAAGGGCTACCCGCAGGTGGCCATGCCGCCGCACAACCTCGGTTTCACCCTGGTGGGCGCCGGGTTGCTGTGGGTGGGCTGGTTCGGCTTCAACGTCGGCTCGGGGCTCGCGGCCAACCAGGCGGCAGGGGTGGTGATGCTGGCGACCATGGTGGCGGCCTGTGCGGGGATTGTCGGCTGGTTGCTGACCGAGAAGGTGGCGCATGGTCGGCCGACGGCCTTGGGTGCGGCTTCAGGGGCTTTGGCAGGGTTGGTCGGCATTACCCCGGCCTGTGCATTCGTCGGGCCGTTGGGCGCGCTGGTGATCGGGTTGTTGACCGGGGCCATCTGCTTCTTTGCCGTGACCCGGTTGAAACAGGCGCTGGGTTATGACGACAGCCTGGATGTGTTCGGCCTGCATGGCGTGGGCGGAATGGTCGGCGCGATCCTTACCGGGGTCTTTGCCGCGCCTGCGTTGGGCGGCTATGTGGAGGGTGCATCACCGGTCGGGCAGGCATTGGTGCAGTTGAAGGGGGTGGCGTTCACCTTCGTGTATTGCTTTGTGGTGAGTTGGGCGATTCTGGGGGCGATCAAGCTGACCATCGGCCTTCGGGCCAGCCGGGAAGAGGAAGAACAGGGGCTGGACCTGGCGGAGCACAATGAGCGGGCCTACAACCTCTGATTGATGTGTTGCCTGTATCGGCCTATTCGCGGGTAAACCCGCTCCCACAGGGAAAGCACAGATCCTGAGACGTGCGATATCCCTGTAGGAGCGGGTTCACCCGCGAAGAGGCCAGGACAGTTCGAATCAGTGCCCCATGGCCACCTTGGCACTCATCTGCCGGCGACGGTAGGCGCTATCACGGCTGGCCAGCCACCAGTAAAGCGGCGAAGTAACCGCCAGCCCCACCAGCCACGACAGGTCCGCTCCGTTGATATGCTCGGAAATCGGCCCGACATACAGCGGCGTGTTCATGAACGGGATCTGCACCACGATGCCCACGGCATAGGCGATCAGCGCCTGCGGGTTGTAGCGCCCGTAGATACCGCCATCGACCTGGAAGATCGACTGGATATCGTAGTCACCCTTGTGGATGGCATAGAAGTCGATCAGGTTGATTGCTGTCCACGGCACCAGCACCACCAGCAGCACCAGCACCATGTCGACGAAGTGGCCGATGAAGTCCGCCGAGGCGAACACCGCCACCACGCAGCAGGCCGTCAGTACTACCAGCGACAGCACGGCGCGGCTCTTGGCGGTGGGGATCCAGCGGTGGGCGAAGGTTTGCACCAGGGTGATGATCGACAGCACTGCGCCATACAGGTTGAGTGCGTTGTGGCTGATCACGCTGAGCAGGAACAGCACCAGCATGATCGGGCCGAGGGTACCGGTGGCCAGCTTGACTGCATCCATGGTGTCCATGCCGGCCGGGATCGCCAGCACCGCCACGGCGCCGAAGATGAACGACAGGCTCGAACCCAGGGCCGAGCCCAGGTAGGTAGTCCAGAACGTCGAGCTGACCTTCACGTCCGCCGGCAGGTAGCGCGAGTAGTCCGACACGTAGGGTGCAAAGGCGATCTGCCACAGCGCCGCCAGTGACACGGTGGCCAGCCAGCCGGCCAGGTTGAAGCCGCCGCGGGTGAGGAAGTCGTCGCTTTGCACGTGGCTGAAGATGTAGCCGAAGCCGACCACGATGCCGATACCCAGCACCCAGGTGCCGATGCGGTTGAGCACGTGGATGAAGCGGTAGCCGATGATGCCGATGATGCCCGAGCCCAGCGCACCGATGACGATGCCCACCGGTACCGGCACGGCATCGACCACGCCGTGCAGCGACTTGCCGGCGAGGACGATGTTGGAGGCGAAGAAGCCGATGTACATGACCCCGGCGATCACCACCACCAGCAGCGCGCCGAGCGAGCCGAACTGGGCGCGGCTCTGGATCATCTGCGGGATGCCCATCTGCGGGCCCTGGGCCGAGTGCAGCGCCATCAGTACGCCACCGACCAGGTGGCCGACCAGGATGGCGACGATGCCCCATACCAGGTTCAGGTGGAACAGTTGCACGCCCAGCGCGCCTGTGACGATGGGCAGCGGCGCTATGTTGCCGCCGAACCACAGTGTGAACAGATCCCTTACCTTTCCATGGCGGTCTTGCGGGGGCACGTAGCCGATCGTGTGTTTTTCTATGAGGGGTGCCGAATTGGCTGCACTGGTCATGACTGACTCCAAGGCAAGGTAGGGCATCGGGAGCTGCCCGGGGGCGTGCCGGCGAAGGGCGACGCGTTCTTGTTGGAGCGATGATGCGGGGCGCGGGGATAACGAGAAATTAGTAAATATGTGCCCATAAACCTTAAAAAACCTAAGGCTGACAAAAGGTTAAGCGGGGGACGGTAGCAAGGAGGGTGCCAGGGTACGGGAGGGCTTGGGCTAGAGGGGTTTGGGCAATATGGAGGTAAGAAGCGGTGTGCTTTTCTGGGGCGCCGTGCGCGTTTGCAGGGCAGATAAAAATGTTGCCCGTGTCGGCCCTTTCGCGGGTGAACCCGCTCCCACAGGTAATGCGCATGACTTGAAATCAATGCGGTCAAGGTGGGAGCGGGTTTACGAAAGGGCCGGCACAGGCAACAACGCTACATCGGCAACAACCGATCCTGAATCACCTCTTTCATCACCAGCGTCGAACTCAACCGCTTCACATTGGGAATGCTGGTCAGCTGCTCGTCATACAGCTTCTGGAACGCCGGCAAATCCTTGGCCACCACATGCAGCAGGTAATCCGGGTCGCCAAACAGCCGCTGCGCCTCGACGATCTGCGGGATTTCGGCCAGCGCCGCTTCAAAGTCCGCTACCGGCTGGCGAGTGACTTCGCGCAAGGTCACGAATACCAGCGCGGCAAAGTTCAACCCCAGGGCGCTCGGCGCCAAGCGGGCGTGATAGCCAAGAATCGCCCCGGACTCCTCCAGCGCCTTCAAGCGCCGATGGCAGGGCGACAGGCTGAGCCCCACTCGGTCAGCCAACTCGGTCACCGATAGCCGACCGTCTTTTTGCAGTTCGGCAAGGATTTTTCGATCTGTCCTGTCCATCGAGAAGGATCTTCCAGTAATTGAGGGCTGTTGGGGAATATACGAAAGAAAATCCCTCGGCGGAATCCGTAATCTTTCGTCATCCCAAAGCAGTGGAAAAAGGAAGATTCAATTGGCTCTCAGTGTTCTGACGGCGTTCTGGGCCGTGTCGATGCTGTTCGTGATTACGCCGGGCGCGGACTGGGCCTATGCCATTTCGGCCGGCATGCGGGGGCGCTGGGTGATGCCTGCGGTGGCGGGGATGTTGTCGGGGCATTTCCTCGCGACCCTGGTGGTGGCGGCAGGGGTCGGCAGCCTGCTGGCCGGCCACCCGCTGGCGCTGACCTTGCTGACCCTGGCGGGGTGCAGCTACCTGCTGTGGCTGGGTGGCAACCTGCTGCTGAGCCCGGCCTTGCCGGCGGCCGGGCAGGATGGTGCGGGGGAGTCGGGGTCCCGCTGGGCATTGAAAGGGTTTTGCGTCAGTGGCCTGAACCCGAAAGTGTTTTTGCTGTTCCTGGCGTTGTTGCCGCAGTTCACCGACCCGCAGTCGAGCTGGCCGGTGCCGTTGCAGATCTTGCTGCTGGGCCTGGTGCACCTGTGCAGCTCGTTGGTGATCTACTCGCTGGTCGGTTATGGCGCCAAAGCCGTGTTGAGCACCCGGCCGGGGGCGGCGAAGCTGGTCGGGCGGGTGTCGGGGGTGGCGATGATCACGGTGGCCCTGGGCTTGATAGCCGGCCAGATCAGCTGACTCACTGGCGTGCGTTGGCCGCTCCTACAGGTTGCCGCGTTAACCTGGCAGGCGAGAGCCAAGGGTAAAGACGACATGCATGGCCTCGGATAAACTCGCAGCACTTCAACGCACAACCAGGATGTGCCCCATGCCCGAAACCACGCAACTGCTCACCTTCGCCCTGATCTGCCTCGGCATGGTCCTGACCCCAGGGCCGAACATGATCTACCTGATCTCCCGATCGATCTGCCAGGGCCGCAAGGCCGGTCTGATTTCGTTGGGTGGTGTGGCCCTTGGCTTCGTCATCTACATGTTCTGCGCCGCGCTGGGCATCACCGCCCTGGTGATGGCCGTGCCTTTTGCCTACGACGCGCTGCGCATCGGTGGCGCGCTGTACCTGTTGTACCTGGCCTGGCAGGCGCTGCGCCCTGGTGGCCGGTCGCCGTTCCAGGTTCGCGACCTGCCTGCCGACAGCCCGCGGCGGCTGTTCACCATGGGCTTTGCCACCAGCCTGCTAAACCCCAAGATCGCCGTCATGTACCTGTCGTTGATGCCGCAGTTCATCGAGCCGGGGCATGGCAGCGTGCTGCTGCAGTCGCTGGTGCTGGGGTCGACGCAGATCGCCATCAGCGTTTCGGTCAATGCACTGATCGCGATCATGGCCGGGTCGATCGCCGTATTCCTCGCCGGTCGCCCGCTATGGCAGCAGGTTCAGCGCTGGCTGATGGGTACGGTGCTGGCGGGCCTGGCCGTGCGCATGCTGGCCGAAGGGCGGCGTTGACCGCTAGGCCTCAGGCGGCGGCTCCTGGGGCAGGTACAAGGTAAAGGTGGTGCCCTGGCCCGGCACACTTTTCACCTGCACATCGCCCCCGGACTGCCTGGCAAAACCGAACACCTGCGACAGCCCGAGCCCGGTGCCTTCACCCGGTGCCTTGGTAGTGAAGAACGGGTCGAAGATACGCTCCAGCAGTTCGGTGGCAATGCCGACACCGCTGTCGCTCACCGAAATCGCCGCGAACGGGCCCGGCTGTGGCGCCTGGCCGCGCAGGGCGGGCAGTGACTGGTCAGCCTGCAGGCGCAGCTGCAAGGTGCCTTCGCCGGCCATGGCGTCGCGGCCGTTGAGCATCAGGTTGATTACCGCAGTTTCCAGTTGATTGAGGTCGGCGCGGATATGGCAAGGCGCCTGTGGCAACTGCAGCTCGACCTGGATCCGCGCACCGGTGGCAGTGTCGAGCATGTCGGCCATGGCCTCCAGCCGTGGCCCGGCCTCGAACACTTGCGGGCTCAAGGCCTGGCGGCGGGCGAAGGCCAGTAACTGGCCGGTCAGCTTGGTGCCGCGGTCGACAGTGTCGGACATGGTCTTGAGATAGCGTTCGCGACGCTGTGCATCGAGGTTGGGGCGCTGCAGAAAATGCAGCGACGAGCGAATGATGGTCAGCAGGTTGTTGAAGTCATGAGCCACGCCACCGGTAAGTAGGCCAATGGCTTCGAGCTTTTGGGTCTGGCGCAGCACGGCTTCTGTGTGCAGCAACTGGCTGGTGCGTTCATCCACGCGCTGTTCGAGGGTGGCATTCAGCGCCTCCAGTGCCGCCATGGCTTCGCGGACCTCGGCGTGGGCCTGTACCCGCTGGATATGCGCCCAGCAGCGCTCGGTGACTTCACTGATCAGCGTCTGTTCATAGTGGGTCCACTCCCGTGGCACCTTGTCGTGGATGGCCATCAGCGCGGTCAGTCGGCCGCCTTTGATCAGGGGCATGCAAATGGTCGCGGTAATGCCGATGGCCTGGAAGGTGGCAGCTTCGTCCGGGGACAGCTCGCTCAGGTTGTCCTGGATGACCAACGGCAGGCCATTGCGCAGGCGGCCGAGCGCCAGCTTGCCAAAATCCTGCAATCGATAGCGGCCCAACAGATGCGGCGAGCCGGGCGCCACGGCGTCACCGCAGATGGTGAAACCGTCTTCGTCGGGCTCCATCACCGCATAGGCGCAACTCGACAGTTGCAGGTGCTCGACCAGCATGCGCGTGGTAGTGGCAAGGATCTGGTCCGGGTCGGTGGCGTCTGCCACGGCGCGGCCCAGGTCGTCGAGGAAGTTCAGGCGCTGGTTGGCGAGCACGCTGGCGGTGGTTTCGGTGACTGTATCGAGCATGCCCAGCACCTTGCCGTCGTGGTCGCGTATGGGGCTGTAGCAGAAGGTGAAATAGGCCCGTTCGGGGCCGCCGTTGCGGTCGATGACGAGCGGGAAGTCTTCGATGTACACCGCCTCGCCGGCCAGGGCGCGGTTGGCCATGTGGCCGATGTCGGCCCAGGCCTCCTGCCACACGGCGCGGAAGGGGATGCCCAATGCCGAGGGCTTTTGCCCGAGTATCTGCGAGAAGGCGTCGTTGTGCAGGGTGAGCAGGTCAGGGCCCCAGAGCACGGCTTGCGGAAAGCGCGAGGCCAGGCACAGCGCCAGGCTGGTTTTCAGCGGGTCGGGCCAGTGCTCCAGCGGGCCCAGCGGGGTGGCGGCCCAATCGTGGTTGCGGATGCGCTCGGCCATCAGACCGCCGCCGTCTAGCCATTTTGCCATGTGCACTGCTGGTCCTTTTGCGTAAGGCCTTAAGGGTGCACCGAGAATAGACGCTTGGCGAGGGTTTTGTGTTACGTGTACCGGCCTCTTCGCGGGCTTGCCCGCTCCCACAGGGATAGCACATTGCTCAAGCTTTGCGCCTTACAGGTGGGAGCGGGCAGGCCCGCGAAGAGGCCGGCCCAGGCTAGCGAATGAAGTGCACCTTGCCAGTGTCGTCATTGCCCATGTAGATGCCATAAACCCCGGCTTGCCGCTCGAGGATATAGCGCTCGAGAATCTGCCGGATTGCCGGATAGTAGATTTCATCCCACGGGATCTCGTCCGGCTCGAAGAACCTGTAGGCCAGCGTTTCCGCCCCGTACTGCCCGGTTTCCTCGGTGGCGATGGCGCGGAAGATGATGTAGACCTCGCTTATCTTCGGGACGCTGAAGATCGAGTATGGCGAGACGATTTCGGCTCGTACGCCGCTTTCCTCCCAGACCTCGCGCAGGGCCGCCTGTTCGGTGGTCTCGCCGGCCTCCATGAACCCGGCCGGCAAGGTCCAGGTGCCGGGGCGCGGCGGGATGGCGCGCTGGCACAGCAGGTACTTGCCATCACGCTCGATGAT
Source organism: Pseudomonas sp. M2(2023) (assembly GCF_030263955.1). NCBI lineage: Bacteria > Pseudomonadati > Pseudomonadota > Gammaproteobacteria > Pseudomonadales > Pseudomonadaceae > Pseudomonas > Pseudomonas sp. M2(2023). The sequence continues at coordinate 3,325,633 of NZ_CP127114.1, read as the reverse complement.
GCAGCCGGCGATGATCTTCGGGTTGATGTAGTGGATGTAGCCGCAGCCGGTGCAGTGCAGGCGTTCGTGGGTGTCGCCTGTGGGAACGCCCCGGGCCAGTTCCGTGGTGCAGTGCGGGCAGTAGCGCGGGGCGTTGGGCATGATCGGTGGCCTGTGGGTTGCTTATATGCGTGGGTCCTTCAAGGCCAGGGGCTCGACCATCTCGCGCACCTTGACGTTGTCATCCTGCTTCTGGCGCAGGTAGTCTAGGGCCACCTTGGCGGCGGCGCGGACGTGGTCGACCGAGGCCTGGTGGGCAACCAGCGGGTCGCCGCTCTTGATCGCCTCGACGATCTTTTCCATTTCGCGGTTGCTGGCGCCGCGGCGGTTCTCCTGCGACACCGAGGTGGCGCGCAGGTAGCTGATGCGCGCCTGCAACTGGCGCAGCTGCTGGGCAGCCACCTGGTTGCCGGAGCCTTCCAGCAGCACATCGTAGAAGCCTTGTACCGAGTCCAGCACCTGTTGCAGTTCGCCTTCCTCGAGGGCTTCGCGGTTGACCTCCAGCGCGCGTTCCAGGGCGCGGATGTCCTTGGCCTTTGCGTTCAGGGTGAACAGCTGCACGATCAGGCCTTCGAGCACGCAGCGCAGCTCGTAGATGTCGCGGGCGTCCTCCAGGGTAATGATGGCCACGCGCGGGCCCTTGGCGTCGGCGAACTCCACCAGGCCTTCGGATTCCAGATGGCGCAGGGCTTCACGCACCGAGGTGCGGCTGACGCCGAGGCGGTCGCAGAGGTCGCGCTCGACCAGGCGATCGCCTGGCAGCAGGTGGAAGTTCATGATCGCGGCGCGCAGCTTGTCGAGCACGATTTCGCGCAGGGTAACGGGGTTGCGATTGACCTTGAAGCTGTCGTCGAGTGGCTGGCGTTTCATCAAGTGCGCTCTTAAAGAGGCTGCCCGGCCGCAACCGCAACAGCACCACGAACCTGGGGTGCTCCTTGCGTGGGTTCGAACAGCCCGGTGTTAACGGGTTGACTCCGCATCGGCTTCAGCGAACGCTTCGCGGGCCAGGCGGAAACTGTCCACCGCCGCGGGCACGCCGCAATAAATGCCGACCTGGAGCAGGATCTCGCGAATCTGTTCACGGCTCAGGCCATTACGCAAGGCGCCGCGAATGTGCAGCTTGAGCTCGTGGGGCCGGTTGAGCGCGGAAATCATGGCCAAGTTTATCATGCTGCGCTCTTTGAGCGACAAGCCTTCGCGGCCCCAGACGTGGCCCCAGCAGTATTCGGTGACCAGCTCCTGCAACGGCTTGGTGAAGTCGTCGGCGTTCTGGATCGAGCGGTTGACGTAGTCCTCGCCCAGTACCTGGGTGCGGATCTGCAGGCCTTTTTCGTACTTTTCATTGCTCATGTGCAGTACTCCGGATTTAAACAGGGTCATTTGCGTTGGCTTCTTCGCGGGTGAACCCGCTCCCACAGGTACTGCACAGGTTTCAGCATCTGTGCGATCCCTGTGGGAGCGGGTTTACCCGCGAAGAAGCCAACGCCGAGCTCAAGGTCCATCAGCCCAGGGGCGGCAGGGCGCCCAGCTTGCCCTTGTGGTAGACCATCGGGGTTACCGGCTCGGCCGGCAGCACCAGGTTCTTCACCGCGCCGACGATGATCGCGTGGTCACCGCCGTCGTACTCGCGCCACAGTTCGCACTCGATGATCGCCGTGGCCTTGGCCAGCAGCGGGTTGCCCAGCTCGCTCAGGTGCCAGTCGATGCCTTTGGCCTTGTCCTTGCCCTTGCCGGCGAAGGCATAGGCCTCGGCGGTCTGGTCGGCGGACAGCAGGTGAATCGCGAACTGCTTGCTGTCACGCAGGATGGGGTAGGTGTCGGAGGCGTAGTTGGGGCAGAACAGCACCAGCGCCGGGTCGATCGACAGCGCGCTGAACGCGCTGGCGGTGATGCCGACGATGCCACCGTCGGCGTCGAGGGTGGTGACCACTGTGACGCCGGACGGGAAGGAGCCCATCACGTCTTTGTAGATGCCTGGTTCGATCATCTCGTGCTACCTCTTAGCGCATCACAAACGGGTCGGGCATCGGCGCGGTGGACAGGTTGATCCACACGGTCTTCAGCTCGGTATAGGCCAGCACCGAATCGATGCCGCTTTCACGGCCGTAGCCGCTGTTCTTGAAGCCACCGATCGGCGCCATGGCCGACACGGCGCGGTAGGTGTTGACCCAGATGATCCCCGAACGCACGTCGCGGGCCAGGCGGTGGGCGCGGCCCAGGTCGCGGGTCCAGATGCCGGCGGCCAGGCCGAACTGCGAGTCGTTGGCGATGGCCAGGGCCTCTTCTTCGGTCTTGAAGCGGATTACCGCGGCAACCGGGCCGAACACCTCTTCCTGCATGATGGTCATCGAGTTGCTGTCGCACTCGAACAGGGTCGGCTCGTAGAACCAGCCGTCACCCTCGACCTCGGCACGCTTGCCGCCCATGTGCAGCTTGGCGCCTTCGGCCTTGGCGGCGGCCACCAGGCCTTCGACCACGGCCAGCTGTTGCGCGGTGGCCATGGGGCCCATTTCGCTGGCATCGTCCTGCGGGTTGCCGATGCGGATGCGCCTGGCGCGGGCGATCAGGCGTTCGACGAACTCGTCGAAGATCTCGTCCTGCACCAGCAGGCGCGAGCCGGCCACGCAGCTTTGCCCGGACGCGGCATAAATGCCTGCCACGGCGCCGTTGATGGCGCTGTCCAGGTCGGCATCGGCGAAGATGATGTTCGGCGACTTGCCGCCCAGCTCCAGCGACAGCTTGGCGAAGTTCTCGGCGCTGCTGCGCACCACGTGGCGGGCGGTGGCGGCGCCGCCGGTGAAGGCGATCTTGCGCACCAGCGGGTGGCGGGTCAGCGCCGCGCCGGTGCTGGGGCCGTAGCCGGTGACCACGTTGACCACACCGGCCGGGAAGCCGGCCTCGAGGGCCAGGCGGGCCAGCTCGAGGATGGTCGCCGAGGCGTGTTCGGACGGCTTGAGCACGATGGTGTTGCCGGCGGCCAGGGCCGGGGCCAGCTTGATTGCGGTGAGGTACAGCGGGCTGTTCCACGGGATGATCCCGGCCACCACGCCGATCGGCTCGTGCACGGTGTAGGCGAACAGGTCGGGCTTGTCCAGCGGCAGGGTGCCGCCTTCAAGCTTGTCGGCAAGGCCCGCCGTGTAGTGGAAGAACTCCGGCAGGTAGCCGACCTGGCCGCGGGTTTCGCGGATCAGCTTGCCGTTGTCACGGCTTTCCAGCTGGGCCAGGTGTTCCTTGTTTTCGGCAATCAGGTCACCCAGGCGACGCAGCAGCTTGCCGCGCGCGGTGGCGGTGATGCTGCGCCATTCCTTGCTGTCGAAGGCACTCTGGGCGGCCTGCACGGCCAGTTCCACATCGGCTTCGTCGGCGTCGGGCAGTTGCGCCCAGGCCTGGGCGGTGGCCGGGTTGAGGCTGTCGAAGGTCTTGCCGCTCTGGGCATCGCGCCATTGGCCGTCGATGCACATCTGGAAACGAACGAGGGTCATGCAACAATCCCCTTGGCGGATTCGGTGAGGGTGCGGGCTTGCGCGAGGAAGTCCAGCAGCATCTTGTTGACTTCACGCGGTGCTTCCACCGGCATCATATGCCGTTGCTCGGCGAGGACCACGCTGTGTGCGCCAGGAATGCTGGCGGCGAGCTGGCGGGTCATGGCCGGGGTGGAGCCCGAGTCGAGTTCGCCGGTGGCGATCAGGGTCGGCACCTGGATGCTGCCCAGGTCGGCGGCACGGTACATGTCCTGGGTGGCGAACAGCGAATAAGTGGTGTGGTAGCCCTGCGGGTCGTTGCTCGCCAGCACCTGGCGAATGGCGGCGACCTGCGCCGGGTTGGCAGCCTTGTATTCACGGCTGAACCAGCGGTCGAGCGCGGCGTCGACGTTGGCGTCGGGGCCAAGCTGCGCAGCCTGGGCGGCGCGGGCGATAACGCCGGCACTCTGCTCGGGGGTGCGGTTGAACACGCTGTTGAGCACTACCAGTGCAGCCAGGCGCTGTGGGTATTCGAGGGCGAACGCCCGGGCGACCAGGCCGCCCATGGAAAAGCCGATCACGGTGGCTTGCGCGATCTGCAGGTGGTCGAGCAGTTCGGCGAGTTGCGCGGCATAACCTTCCAGGCCGATGTCCGCGGCTGGCAGCGCGCTCTGGCCGTGGCCGAGCATGTCGTAGGCGATGACGCGGTAGTCGTTGGCCAGGCCAACGAACTGACCGCCCCACATTTCCTTGTTCAGGCCCACGCCGTGGATCAGTACCACGGGTTGGCCCTGGCCGACGGACAGGTAGCTGGTGCCGGCGGGTGTGCGTTCAGCGACAGGCTGAATCATGGAGGGCGCTCCTTGAAGGTCGGGCGCGGCGGGTAAGCACGCCACGCCCCGGCCCGTCTTGGTTGTTGTTATTGAGCGTTGGCTTTTTCGGCAGCCAGTTCTTCCAGGTCGATGTAGCGGTTGCCGATGCGCGGGTGCAGGCGGCCGCCGTCGGAGGCGCCCAGGACCACGACGATTTCATCGGCGCGCGGGGCATCTTCGATCTGCATTTCCAGGGTGATGTAGTGCGAGCGCAGGCCTTCGTCGTCCTTCTGCATCATCGGGATCTGGATCGAGGTACCCGGGCCGCCGCGCTTGTTGGTGAAGCTCAGGTAGCTCTTGGCCTGTACCGCTTCACGGTAGTGGTTGCCGAAGCGCAGGGTGTGGATCACCGCCGAGGCGTGTTCGATTTCGCCGTCGGCACCGACGACTGCGGCCTTGCCGTAGGCTTCGATCTTGTCGGCGCCGCCGATGGCGGCAGTCAGGCGCTCGACCATCAGGGCACCCAGGTCCGAGCAGTTGGCACGGATTTCCGGCTTCAGATCTTCAACGAAACCGCGACCGGCCCATGGGTTCTTGATCACGACGGCCAGGCCGACCATGGTCACCGGCTTGTCGGTGGCCTTGCCGCCTTCGATGCGGGTCTCTTCGGAGTAGGTGACGATCTTGCGGATTTCGAAACTCATGGGTGGCTCCTGGTGAGGGTTATCAGCTCTTGTTGTCTGATGGTATACCATAATATTTGTTGTGCAAGAGGTGGCTGGAAATTTCTCTTGCGAGGGGACGAAAGGCGCTGTGTATCGGGGTTTTTGTGGCGTTCTGTACCGGCCTCTTCGCGGGTGAACCCGCTCCCACAGGTACCCCACAGGGTTCATGGTCTGCGCCATACCTGTGGGAGCGGGTTTACCCGCGAAGAGGCCGGTACAGGCAACGGATCAATCCCCCAAAAAAAGCCCGCTCACGCGGGCCACAGGGCCCACGGGAGCGGGCGCGTCCCGCAATGTTTCAGGCAATGGGAAATCAGGCGAACGCCGGCACCACTTCCTTGATGAACAGCTCCAGCGATTTCTTCTTCTCGGCGTGGGGCAGGCTGTTGTCGCACCAGAAGCTGAACTCGTCGACGCCGAGTTCCTGGTAGTACTTGATACGCGCGATGATCTCTTCCGGCGTGCCGATCATGGTGTTCTTGCGGATGTTCTCCAGCTCGAACGCCGGCACTTCGGCGAACTTCGATTCCGGGCTCGGCTCGAGGAAGCCGTTGACCGGGGTGGTCTTGTTGCCGAACCAGGCATCGAAGGTGCGGTAGAAGCGCGAGATGGCCTGGGCGCCAACTTTCCAGCCTTCCGGCTCGGCCGGGCTGTGCACGTGGGTGTGGCGCAGCACCATCAGTTGCGGGCGCGGCACGCCCGGGTTGTTGTCCAGGGCGGCCTGGAACTTGTTCTTCAGGTCCAGCACTTCCTCGTCACCCTTCATCAGTGGGGTGACCATGACGTTGCAACCATTGGCCACGGCGAAGTTGTGCGAGTCCGGGTCGCGGGCGGCGATCCACATCGGCGGTACGGCGTTGTAGGGCTTCGGCACGCTGGTGGAGGTGGGGAACTTGTACACTTCGCCGTCATGGGCGTAGTCGCCTTCCCACAGCTTGCGCACCACCGGCACCATTTCACGCAGGGCCTTGCCGCCGTCGGTGGCCGGCATGCCACCTGCCATGCGGTCGAATTCGAACTGGTAGGCGCCACGGGCCAGGCCCACCTCCATGCGGCCCTTGCTGATCACGTCGAGCAGGGCGCATTCGCCCGCCACGCGGATCGGGTTCCAGAACGGCGCGATGATGGTGCCGGCGCCCAGGCGGATCTTGTCGGTGCGCGCAGCCAGGTAGGCCAGCAGCGGCATCGGGCTTGGCGAAATGGTGTATTCCATGGCGTGGTGTTCGCCGATCCACACGGTGCTGAAACCGCCGTTCTCGGCCATCAGGGTCAGTTCGGTCAGGTCTTCGAACAGCTGGCGGTGGCTGACCTGTTCATCCCAACGTTCCATGTGCACGAACAACGAAAATTTCATGGGGCTTTCCTCAACGCTTGAAAGGGGCTGGCGCCTGGCAGGGTTGGCACCAGCGGTCTCGATTCAGAATAGGCTTCAGGCAAAGGCCGGCAGGCTGGCCATCTTGCCGCGGCAGTACACCATCGGCCGTGGCGCCTCTTCAGGGACGATCAGGTTGTGCACCTTGCCGACCATGATGGCGTGGTCGCCACCTTCGTATTCGCGCCACAGTTCGCATTCGATGACTGCGGTGGCACCGGCCAGGATCGGGTTGCCCAGTTCGCTCAGGGACCACTCGATGCCACTGGCCTTGTCCTTGCCCTTCTTGGCGAACGCATAGGCTTCGGCCTGCTGTTCACCGGACAACAGATGAATGGCGAAGCGCTTCTGCCTGATCAGCACGGGGTAGGAGTCGGAGGTGTAGTTGGGGCAGAACAGCACCAGCGGCGGGTCCATCGACAGGGAGGAAAAGGCGCTGGCGGTCAGACCGACGACCGAGCCATCGTCGTCCAGGGTGGTGATGACGGTAACGCCGGACGGGAAGGAGCCCAGGACATGCTTGTAGACGGTTGCGTCGATCATCTGGTGTACCTCTATAGGGCTGCGGTGGTCCGCGGTTTTTATCGTTGATGTGTCTGATGGTATACCGTAATACCTATTTTGCAAGCGGAATTTTCAAGCGAGGGTGTTGCGCGATGAACGGCTCAAGCCCGCGTATACCGTGGGCTTGAGCGGTGAGGCGGTTTGCCGCAGGGGTTGCGCGAGCGGATCAGTGGGCGTTTTTTCCTACGGATCAGTGTTGTCAAAAGTTTGGAATACCATAATATGGTCCGCAGCTGAGAGGCCGCCTAGAAGCGGTTTCCTTACAAAGATAAAAACGACCTTTCGAGCTGAATCCTATGTCCCAACCGTCGTCGCAACACCAGTTTGTCGAGAATCACACGGTCGATTACGTTCCACCTGCCGAGCGCCACGGGAAGGCGCGCGACCTGTTCACCCTCTGGTTCAGTACCAACATCGCGCCACTGCCCATCGTCACCGGCGCCATGGTGGTCCAGGTGTTCCATCTGAACCTGTTATGGGGGCTGGTCGCCATCGTGCTGGGCCATCTGGTCGGGGGCGTGGTCATTGCCCTTGCCTCTGCGCAGGGACCGCAGCTGGGCATTCCGCAGATGGTGCAGAGCCGTGGCCAGTTCGGCCGCTACGGCGCCTTGCTGATCGTGTTCTTCACCGCGCTGATCTATGTCGGCTTCTTCATTTCCAACATCGTCCTGGCGGGCAAGACCATCCACGGCATCACCCCGAGCGTGCCGATGCCCGGCGCGATCGTGATCGGTGCGCTGAGTGCCACCGCCATTGGCGTGATCGGCTACCGTTTCATTCACATCCTCAACCGCATCGGTACCTGGGTGATGGGTTCGGCGCTGCTGGCCGGCTTCATCATGATGTTCGCCCAGGAACTGCCGGCCGACTTCTTCAGCCGTGGCGCGTTCAACCTGTCGGGCTTCATCGCCACCGTGTCGCTGGGCACCATCTGGCAGATCAGCTTCTCGCCGTATACCTCCGACTATTCGCGCTACCTGCCGCGTGAAGTGGGCATTGCCAAGCCGTTCTGGGCCACCTACTTCGGCGCTACCCTGGGCACCATCCTGTGCTTCAGCTTTGGTGCGGTGGCGGTGCTTTGCGTGCCGGAAGGCACCGATGCAATGGATGCGGTCAAGCAGGCCACCGGCTGGCTGGGCCCGATCCTGATGGTGCTGTTCCTGCTCAACATCATCAGCCACAACGCCCTCAACCAGTATGGCGCGGTGCTGTCGATCGTCACCGCGATCCAGACCTTCGTCGCCGAGTGGACGCCGAGCATCAAGGTGCGGGTGGTGCTGGCTTCGGTGATTCTGGTGGTTTGCGGCCTGGTAGCGCTGAATGCCTCGGCGGACTTCATCGGCCAGTTCATCGGCCTGATCCTGGCACTGCTGCTGGTGCTGGTGCCGTGGGCGTCGATCAACCTGATCGACTTCTACCTGATCAAGAGGGGCCAGTACGACATCGCCTCGATCTTCAGTGCTGACGGCGGCATCTATGGCCGCTTCAACCACCACGCGATCATTGCCTATGCCTGCGGCATCCTGGTGCAGTTGCCGTTTGCCAACACGTCGCTGTATGTGGGGCCGTATTCAAATATCGTCGAAGGGGCTGACCTGTCGTGGCTGTTCGGCTTGCTGGTGACGGTGCCGCTGTATTACTGCCTGGCGACCCGGGGCAAGGCTGCCGAGAAGGCGGGGCGGGTTGTGAGTGTCAATGACTGACAGATTGGCGTTGCTGTAACAGGGGCTGCTTTGCAGCCCATCGCCGGCAAGCCAGCTTGTGTCTTCAAGGTCTCTTAAACTCGAAAGGGTGAGAGCAGTGGATGGCAGACTGAAAGCCAGGTGTGCTCTAAAGCACGAGTGGGAGCCTAGTCGCCATCCACCTCTCACTCTGACCTAAGCCCGAACAGTTGAATGAGTGGCGAACTCGCAGTCACAAGCTAGGGCTAAGTCAGAGTGCTCTCACTTCTTGAGTGTAAGAGGGCTTGGCGATGATTTCCTACTTCGTTGGTCTCGACGTTTCGAAAGCGACTCTGGATGTGGGCTTTCTTCCTGAAAGTATTCCCCAGTTCCAGGTCAGGAATGACTCTGAGGGCTTTGCGCAACTGATCGCATGCCTGAACGAGCTTGAGGTCGAACGGGTCTTGCTGGAAGCCACCGGTGGCTATGAACGGGCCGTATTCAAAGCCTTGCGACTGGAGGGTTTGAACGTCGTCAGGGTCAACCCCAGGCGCTGTCGGGACTATGCGAGTGCCATGGGCAAAATTGCCAAGACTGACAAGATCGACGCCCAGATGCTGGCGCGGTTTGCCAGGGACTTCGAGGACTTGCCGCAGATAGAGCCTAATCAAGATCGGGATGAACTGGGAGAGCTCATCAAACTCCGTGGCAATCTTGTCCAGCATCGGGATGATGACAAGCGTCGGATGAAACAAACCACTTCAGCTACGGCCATTACCGTTTATACCGAGCATGTCGCTTACCTGAATGATCAGATTAAGGCCTTGGACAAGGCGATTGAGCGTGCCTCGAACGTGCTGGATCGCACGACAGCCATGCGGCTAAGGTCTGTGAAAGGGATTGGCGTCATCAGTTGTGGCACCTTCATGGCCTACCTACCTGAGCTGGGAAGCGTGACGGGGCGCGAAATTGCAGCCTTGGCTGGGTTAGCGCCGTACAACAAAGACAGCGGCAAGAAGAGTGGCCCCAGGAAGATCGAAGGCGGGCGTTACAGAGTCCGCAAGGCGGCCTACATGTCGATCTGGTCAATGATCCAGCATGTCCCAGAAGTTAGAACCCGCTATGAAGCCCTGATAGCCCGAGGCAAGCGCGCAAAAGTTGCCGCAGTGGCGTGCATGCGCGTGTTGCTGGTGCGCCTGAACGCAATGCTGCGTGACGGAACGGAGTGGAAAGAGCTCAAGCCTCAGGTACCCGCACCCTGATCACGAACGAGGATCGATTTTCTACAAATGCGGGCTTCGCCAGCGACACCGCTACGCGGTATCGAGCGAAGCCCTGCCCGAATGGCACGCTTGAAAATAAATTTCTAAAGACAGTTGCTCCCACAGGTTTCATGTTGCCCTTGCAGGCTGCACTATACCTGTGGAAGCGGGCATGCCCACGAAGGGCCACAATGTGGCCCCGGTTATTTCAGCTTGCACCTCGCTGCGGTCAGACGATCGCGATCAGCGGGTCGGCAGCGGCCAGTGCCAGGGCGCGATCAGCCGCTGGCGGGTAGATCCACACCGAGTTGATCTGGCGCTTGAGGTCTTTGCCTTCCTGGCCGTGCAGCTTCAGTTCGCGCTCCCAACCCTCGCTGAACGTCGCGCCCCATTCGCCCAGGTCCAGGCAGGTGACGTACTTGGGCTGGCGGTACACCACCGGCTGCAGGCCGAGCAGGTCGGCCGCGGCGTTGTTGCCGGAGTGGCGGCCCATGGGGATGGCGTGCTGGCAGGTCATCAGGGCGTGGTTGCCCAGTTCGTCCACAGCGGCCCAGGCGGTGTCGCCCGTGGCGTACACATGGTCCTGGCCGAGCACCTTCAGGTGGCCGTCCACTTTCAGCCGGCCGAAGTGGTCACGCTCGCCGGCAACCTGTGCGGTCAACGGGCTGGCCTTCACGCCAACGGTCCAGATCACGGTGTTGCTGGCGATATGATCGCCGTTGTCCAGGGTAACGCCACCGGCATCGACAGCCACTACCGAGGCCCCGGCCTTCCACTCGACCCCGGCCTGTTCGCAGGCGGCGATGATCGACGGCGTGATACCGGGGCCCAGCGCCGCACCAACTTGCGCACCGCGGTCGACCACCACCACCCGCACCGCTGCACTGGCACCGAGGATGGTACGCAGGCGGGCAGGCATTTCCGTGGCGGTTTCAATACCTGTGAAGCCACCGCCACAGACCACCACAGTGTTGCGTGCAGGCGAAGCGGGCTGGGCGGCCAGACCGACCAGGTGCTGTTCCAGGCGCATGGCCGATTCCATCTGGTCGACATCGAATGCATGTTCGGCCAGGCCAGGCACTGCCGGGCGTGCGACCTGGCTGCCGGCGGCGAGGATCAGGCGGTCGTAGGCGATCTGTTGCCGGTGCCCCTGGGCGTCGGTGTAGCTGACGCTGCGCCCTTCGGTATCGATGCTGTCGGCATTGCCCGGGATGAAGTGAATGCCCACCGCTTGGAACAGCTCGCCCAGCGGGGCCTTCATGCCGTGCACGTCGGCCTCGTAGAAGCGCGGGCGGATGCGCAGTTCAGGCTGTGGAGCGAGGACGCTGACGTTGATGTCGGCGCGCTGGGCCTGATCGAGCAGGCGCGCAGCGCTCAGGGCGCTCCATACACCGGCAAAGCCGGCACCGATGATGAGGATGTTCGATTTCATGAAGGTGCTCCGCAAGGTTCGAAAGGGGCTTCGAGGGCGGGTTGTGTGCCTCTCGAATAACTACGACTGTATTGATCGTAGTTAGTGCGTGCAAGTCTTTTTTCCCACATGCCGACACTCCGCATGACCATTTCAGGGCTCGAATAGCTGTATTTACTGGGCTTAAGGGATAAACAAGGCCGACAGACGGCAGCTTTGCGCTTTGCGGTGCGGATGCTATCGGCGTATCATTTGCGACAAGATTGGTCGGAGATAGATATGTCGCTCTACAGTGCTGGCGTCGAATACGGTATCCATTGCCTGCTGTTCCTGGTGGATGAGCGGGGCGATTCGCGCGAGTTCAGCGTGCGCGACCTGGCGGAGTTGCAGGGTGTACCCCAGGAGTACCTGGCCAAGGTATTCACCAAGCTGGCCCGTGCCGGTCTGGTGGCCGCCACCGAGGGCGTGCGTGGCGGCTTCCGGCTGGCGCGGCCGTCGGATGAAATCACCGTGCTGGATATCGTCAATGCCATCGACGGGCCGAAGAAGATCTTCGACTGCCGCGAAGTTCGCGAGCGTTGCAGCCTGTTCGAGGGATCGCCGCCGGGTTGGGCGACCGAGGGCACCTGCGCGATCCACGCGGTGATGCTGGGTGCGCAGAAGCGCATGGAAGAGGCCCTGGCGCAGCAGACCATCCTTGATCTGGCGCGGCGGTTCGGGCGCAAGGCGCCGGCCGAGTTCGGGCAGAAGGTCAATGCCTGGATGGGTGAGCGGCGGGAGGGCAAAGGGGCAGGGGATATTCCGGTCAGTCAGGTCTGAATCTGCTGCCTGCACCGGCCTCTTCGCGGGTAAACCCGCTCCCACAGGTTCCAGAGATTGTGATATCCCTGTGGGAGCGGGTTCACCCGCGAAGAGGCCAGTGCAGGCTAACGCCCCTCATGCTGCCGCCGATACGCCCCCGGCTGCAGCCCCACCGCCTTGGCAAACGCCCGGGTAAACGCCGCCACTGACTGATACCCCACCTGTGCCCCCACCTGCTCCACGGTATGCCCCGCCCGCAGCAACTGGCTTGCAAGGCGCATGCGCAGCGCCAGCAGTACTTGCCCCGGCGACTGTCCGGCCAGTTCATTGAAACGCTTGAAAAACGCCGACCGCGACAACCCGGTACAGGCGGCCATGCTTTCCAGCGTCCACGCTTGCCCCGGTTGCTCGATCAACTGCTCCAGCAAACCGGCAAACGCCGGTTGCCGGGCGAGGGCGACCAGCCCGCCCAGCGATTGCCCGGCATGCACCTGCTGGCGTAGCACATACAGGAACAGCAAGTGCGTCAGCCGCTCCAGCAACGTCTGGGAAGGCCCGGCGGCGCGCCGGCACTCCTCCAGGATCAGCTCGAACAACGCCCGCGCCGCATGCCCGGCCGGTTCATCGGCGCGCAGCAATATCCAGTCGGCCAGGCTGTCGACGATCAGCGCCGACAACCCCGGCCTGAAGTGGAAGAAACCACATACCAGGCCCACGCCATCGACCGCATCAACGTCCATGGCCTGCATCTGCTGGCGTGGCTGGGCGCAGGCACTTGCAGGGTCCTGGTCGCTGGCCAGGCGATAGCCGAGGTCGCGCAGCAGGAACACCGCATCGCCCGCCTCCAGGCGCAGTGCCTCGGGCTGGCCATCGATGTGCAGCCAGCAATGCCCTTGCACCACCAAGTGGAAGCTGGCCCGGCCCATGCCTTCGGTGCTGGCGTGCCAGCCGCCGCAGTAGCGGCCCACATGGAACAGGCTGGCATCGAGCTCCAGGCCCTCTAATAACCAATCGACAAGGTGGCTGGACGAAATCATCTAATGCAAAGACTCAAGAGCAAGGAAAGGCGACTGATGAATATGGAGGGTAGTTCTTATAACCAACAGACTGTAGTGACACCCATCAAAGGAAACCACTCCATGTCCTCGCGCATTACTTTACACACGCTGCAGAGCGCCCCGGAAGCGGCCCGTCCGTTCCTCGAGAACGCCCAGAAGAATTCCGGCTTCATCCCCAACCTGCTGGGCGTGCTGGCCAATGCCCCGGCGGCGCTGGAAACCTACGTGACCGTTTCGGCACTCAACGGCAAAGCCGAACTGAGCCTGGCCGAGCGTGAAGTGGTGCAGCTGATTGCCGCCACCCAGCATGGCTGCGACTTCTGCGTGGCTGGCCACACGGCCGTGGCCCTGAACAAGGCCAAGCTGCCGCAGGAAGTGGTCGATGCCCTGCGTGCCCGTGGCGAGCTGCCCGATGCCCGGTATGAAACCCTGGCCGCGTTCGCCCGCGAAGTGATCGCCACCCGCGGCAATGTCAGCGAGGCCACTTACCAGGCCTTCCGCGCAGCCGGTTTCAGCGAAGGCAACGCCCTGGAGGTGATTCTGGGCGTGAGCCTCGCAACCCTGTGCAACTTTGCTAATGTGTTCGCCCAGACGCCGCTCAATGACGAGCTCGGCAAGTACCGCTGGCAACCTTCTGCATGATCCGCGCGTGACACCGGTCGTACCGCGATCGTTGTAGGAGCGGCCTTGTGCCGCGAATGGGCCGCCAGGCGGCCCCGGCGTTTTCAAAGGAGCAAGACCATGCAAGATTGTGCATTTCGACGCTGGCTGGATGCCAATGCCGAGGCCATTGACCGGGGCCAGTGCGAGCCGCAGCTGGTGCTGGCGCAAATCGCCGAGTCGCAGCTGCTGCGCGTCGGTGTCGACCCCGCCCAGGGCGGCACGGGCGGGCAGGTGACCGACGCGGTCGAGGCCATCGCCGCGATCGCCAGCCGCTCGCTGGCAGCGGCGTTCGTCTGCTGGGGCCAGCGCGCCTTCATCGAATACCTGTTGCACAGCCCCAACCAGCCCCTGCGCGAGCACCTGTTGCCGCGCCTGCTGACTGGCGAATTGGCCGGCGCCACCGGGCTGTCCAACGCCATGAAGTTCCTGTCCGGCATCGAAGCGCTGCAGGTGCGTGGGAGCCCGCAAGCCGATGGCTGGCAGCTGGAAGGGCGCCTGCACTGGGTGACCAACTTGCGCAAAAGCGGCTTCGTGGTGGCTGCGGCTATCGAAGACGAAGCCGGTGGTGCACCGTTCGTGCTGGCCATCCCGTCCGACGCACAGGGCCTGGAGCGTTCCGACGACCTGCAACTGATGGGCCTGCAGTCGAGCAACACCGCGGCACTGGCCTTCCACCAGGTGCAATTGCAGCGTGGCTGGTTGCTGCACGAAAATGCCCGTGAGTTCCTGCCCCGGGTACGCCCGGCGTTCCTGGCGCTGCAGTGCGGCATGGCCATTGGCCTGGCGCGGCGGGCGCTGGCGGAAGTGCAGGCACACCTGCATGGCCGTGCCTCATTCCTCGACGAAGCACGTCAGGTGCTCAGCGAACGCCTGGAAAACACCGTGAACGAGCTCAAGCAGGGCCTGCTCGATGGCCGCTTCCAGCAGCAGCCGGCGGCCTTGTTCAAGCTGCGCATCACCTTGGCCGAAAGCGCTGCCGACGCCGTACAGCTGGAGTTGCAGGCCAGTGGTGGAAAGGCCTACCTCAGCGAGTACGGTGAAGGCTTTGCCCGCCGCTGGCGCGAGTCGGCCTTCGTGCCGATCGTCACGCCCAGCCTGGTGCAACTGCGCGCCGAACTGCAACGCCAGGCGGGCGCGGCATGAGCCAAATGTTGCTCGAAGCCCGTGACATCAGCCTGGGCTACCCGCGCGAGGGTGGCTGGCAAGCGGTGCTGGCGCAGTTCGACCTGCAGCTGGCCCCCGGCGAAGTGGTGACCATCCTCGGCCCCAGCGGGGTCGGCAAGTCCAGCCTGTTGCGGGTACTGGCCGGCCTGCAGCAGCCCCGCGGTGGCAGCGTGACCCTGCACGGCCAGCCGCTGCAGGGCCCGCACCCACGCCTGGCGGTGGCCTTCCAGGACCCGAGCCTGTTGCCCTGGTTGAACCTGGAGAAGAACGTCGCCTTCGGCCTGGACTTCGCCCGCCAGCCAAAACTTGCCGCCGCCGAACGGCGCGCACGCATCGACCATGCGATTGCCGCCGTGGGCCTGGCCCATGCCCGTGGCCAGTACCCGGCGCAGTTGTCCGGCGGCATGGCCCAGCGCACCGCGCTGGCCCGCTGCCTGGCCCGCCAGCCCGAAGTGCTTTTGCTCGACGAGCCGTTCGGCGCGCTGGATGAAGTGACCCGGGCCGACATGCAGCAACTGCTGCTGCAACTGATCGCCACCCACAACACGGCGGCGGTGCTGATCACCCACGATATCGACGAAGCCCTGCTGCTGTCCGACCGGGTCCTGCTACTGGGCAACCACCCAGCGCACACCCTCGGCCAGTGGCACATCGACCTGCCGCAACCACGGACGCAGCGGGTCGAGGAACTGGGCGCCTTGCGCATCGAAATCCTCAAAACCCTTCGGCGGGCAAGCCGCACAGTCGAACCTACCCCAACCCCGTTGCCCTCGGAGGCTGTCCATGTGCATGGATGACTGCTGTTCCTCTTCTTCGCGTCGCGATTTCCTCAAGCTCGGCGCCATGCTCACGGCCGCCGGAGCACTGCCGTTGCTGTCGAGCCTGCAGGCCCGGGCCGCCGCCGAGCCGGACGCGCCGGTGCGTATTGGCTACCTGCCGATCACTGACGCCACGCCGCTGCTGGTGGCACACAACAACGGCCTGTTCGAGGCCGAAGGCATCAAGGCCGAGCGCCCGGTGCTGCTGCGCAGCTGGGCGCAGGTGATCGAGGCGTTCATCTCCGGCCAGGTCAACGTCATCCACCTGCTGTCGCCGATGACCGTGTGGGCCCGCTACGCCAGCAAGGTGCCGGCCAAGGTGGTGGCCTGGAACCACGTGGGCGGTTCAGGCCTGACCGTGGCCCCGGACATCAGCGACATGAAACAGCTGGGCGGCAAGACCGTGGCCATCCCGTTCTGGTACTCGATCCACAACGTCGTGCTGCAACAGATGCTCGACGACAACGGCCTGACCCCGGTGTCGAAGCCGGCCAATGCGCCACTGGCCGGCAACGAAGTCAACCTGCTGGTATTGCCGCCGTCCGACATGCCGCCGGCGCTGGCCAGCAAACGCATCGCTGGCTATATCGTCGCCGAGCCCTTCAACGCCCTGGCCGAGAACCTCAAGGTTGGCCGCGTGCAGCGCTTTACCGGCGATGTGTGGCGCAACCACGCCTGCTGCGTGGTGTTCATGCACGAGCACGACCTGAACAACCGCCCGGAGTGGTCGCAGAAGGTGGTCAACGCCATCGTCAAGGCCCAGCACTGGACCCGTGACCACCGCGCCGAGGCCGCCGCACTGTTGTCCAAGGCCGGCCCCAACAAGTACACGCCGCATGAACCTGCGGTGCTCGGCAAAGTGCTGGCCCCGGCCGCCGAGGACCGTGCCGGTTACATTGCCAGTGGCGCCATTCGCCACCAGCAGTGGGACGAAAAGCGCATCGATTTCCAGCCTTACCCGTTCCCCAGCTACACCGAAGAACTGGTCAAGCGCCTGAAAACCACCCTGATCGAGGGCGACAGCGCGTTCCTGGCCGGCCTTGACCCGGCACAGACCGCCCGCGACCTGGTCGACGACCGCTTCGTGCGCAACGCCATTGCTACCGTTGGCGGGCCGTCGGTGTTCGGCATCGCCGATAACTTCGAGCGTAGCGAGGAGTTCGCGGTCTGATGCGCACGCATGTCGTTCATGCCGGCCTGGGGCTGGCCGGGTTGCTGGGTTTGTTGCTGTTGTGGTGGGCCGGTGTCGCGCTGTTCGGCCAGGCCGATGGCCTGTCGGCGCGCTTTTCGCCGGCAGCGACCCTGGCCAGCCTGGTCGAGTTGCTGGGGCAGGGCGAGGTGTACGGGCATATCTGGGTCAGCCTCAAACGTATCCTGATCGGGCTGCTGCTGGCGCTGCTGATCGGCGTGCCGCTGGGCTTGCTGGTGGGCAGCTACCGGCACCTGGAGGCGGCGACCACGCCGGCGTTCCAGTTTCTGCGCATGATCTCGCCGCTGTCGTGGATGCCGGTGGTGGTAATGCTGATGGGCGTGGGGGACCAGCCTGTCTACTTTCTGCTGGCGTTTGCCGCGTTGTGGCCGATCTTGTTGAACACGTCGGCCGGGGTAAGGCAGCTGGACCCGCGCTGGTTGCAGTTGAGCCGCAGTTTGAGTGCCACGCGCCGGGAGACCTTGTGCAAGGTGATCGTGCCCGGGGTGATCGGCCATGTGCTGACCGGCGTGCGCCTGGCTATCGGCATCCTGTGGATCGTGCTGGTGCCGTGCGAAATGCTCGGGGTCAGTGCGGGGCTGGGGTACTTCATTCTCGATACCCGCGACCGGCTGGCGTATTCCGAGCTGATGGCGATGGTACTGCTGATCGGGGTGCTGGGGTTTGTGCTGGATGCCCTGGCGCGTGGGCTGCATCGGCGCTGGGTGCATGGCTGACAGGCCAGTGTGGCTTCTTCGCGGGTAAACCCGCTCTCATAGAACTGCACATAACTCATTGAATTAGCAGGGACCCTGTGGGAGCGGCTTTAGCCGCGAACACCGGCGCAGCCGGTGCCATGCACCGCGTTGGATTCTTCGCGGCTAAAGCCGCTCCCACAGGGTACGAGGATCGCTTGCGAATTCAGTTATCTGTGCGACAGCGCAGCCCAAAGGGCTGGGCAATCTCCCACAGGCCCTTGGATCAATGCACGGTCTTGCGCTGCCGTACACACTCCTGGGCCTCTCATAGAACTGCACATAACTCATTGAATTAGCAGGGACCCTGTGGGAGCGGCTTTAGCCGCGAACACCGGCGCAGCCGGTGCCATGCACCGCGTTGGATTCTTCGCGGCTAAAGCCGCTCCCACAGGGTACGAGGATCGCTTGCGAATTCAGTTATCTGTGCGACAGCGCAGCCCAAAGGGCTGGGCAATCTCCCACAGGTCCTTGGGTCAATGCACGGTCTTGCGCTGCCGTACACACTCCCGGGCCTCTCATAGAACTGCACATAACTCATTGAATTAGCAGGGACCCTGTGGGAGCGGCTTTAGCCGCGAACACCGGCGCAGCCGGTGCCATGCACCGCGTTGGATTCTTCGCGGCTAAAGCCGCTCCCAAAGGGTACGAGGATCGCTTGCGAATTCAGTTATCTGTGCGACAGCGCAGCCCAAAGGGCTGGGCAATCTCCCACAGGCCCTTGGATCAATGCACGGTCTTGCGCTGCCGTACACACTCCTGGGCCTGAGCGGTCAGTTCGTCCAGCCGCTCATCCCGCATCTGTTCCGCTTCGATCATCGCATCCTCACCCTGCTGGTTGAGCAGGTAGGTATGGATCTGCATCACTTCCGCCGTCTGGTAGATCGGCGCAATATCCAGTCGCCCGATCAGCGCGCCGCTAGCCCGCCCGGTACTGCTCATCAGTACCTGCGGCCCATTGGCGGCCACCACCTGCATGCCCATCGCCTCGAACCACGGTACCTGGCTGGCAAAGGCATTCAGCTCGACGCAGGCATGGCGTGCCTGCAGGTCGCCCAGCAGGGCGCGGGCGATGCCTTGGCGTCGATGGCTGGCGCGCACGGCCAGGAACGCCAGGGCGCACGCCTGTTCATCGTCCTCGGCCGGCAGCGACAGGGCAAACCCCAGCAATTGGTCTGGCTCTTCGGCATCCAGCGCCAGGGTCAGCGCCACGGCCAGGCCGCGGGTACCGTCCAGTGCTTGCAGGTACTGGTGCACCTCCATGCCAACGCCGTACTGGTACAGCGGGTACAGCGGGTTGTCGGCGCTGATGGCGACACTGCTCAGTTCGCCGACGTGGTGGATCACCAGTTCGCGGATCTGGTTCTGGAAGGATTCAGGCGGCACGCTGTCGAGGCGGCTCAGGATGAACATCGGGGGGCGGGCTCCGGCGGGTAGATGGACGGCCCGCGCCATGCGGGCGCGGGCTGTACAGTCTAACCGTTTTTGCCGATCAGCCTTGTACCTGCAATGCACCGAGCATCAGGTCGAGGTTTTGCACCGCCGCACCGGAGGCACCTTTGCCGAGGTTGTCGAACACTGCGGTCAGCAGCACCTGGCCATGCTCAGGGTTGGCGTAAAGCGCCAGGCGCAGGTCGTTGCTGTCGTTCAACGCCTCGGGGTCGAGGTTCGGCGCTGCGCCGTGCTGGTGCAGGGGCATTAGCTGGACGTGGCGGGCACCCTGGTAGTGCTGCTGCAGGCAGGCCTGCAGCTGTTCGGCACTGACCTGGCCGGGCAGCAGGCGCAACTGCAGCGGGATGCTCAGCACGATGCCCTGGCGGTAGGCACCGTAACCGGGCATGAACATCGGCCGCGCCGACAGCCCGGCGTGCTGCTGGATTTCCGGCACATGCTTGTGCGCCAGTTCCAGGCCGTACAGTTGCAGGGCCGGGGTTTTGCCGGCGGCGGGCTGTTCATGCCGTTCGACTGCGGCGCGGCCACCACCGGAATAGCCGGAGATGGCGTGGATGTTCAGCGGGTAGTCCGCTGGCAGCAGGCCGGCCTTGACCAGTGGGCGCAACAGGGCGATGGCGCCGGTGGGGTAGCAGCCGGGGTTGCTGACGCGCTTGCTGTGCGCGATGCGCTCGGCTTGCTGCTCGTCGAGCTCCGGCAGGCCATAGACCCAGCCTGGGCTGGTGCGGTGCGCGGAGCTTGCGTCGATCACCCGCACTTGCGGGTTGTGGATCGCCGCCACGGCCTCGCGGGCGGCATCGTCGGGCAGGCACAGCAGGGCGATGTCGGCGCTGTTGATCGCTTCGCGGCGGCGTTGCGGGTCTTTGCGTTCGGCTTCGGGCAGGGTCAGCAGGCGCAGATCGCTGCGGCCTTGCAGCCGGGCATGGATCTGCAGGCCGGTGGTGCCTTGGTCACCGTCGATGAAGACAACAGGTGTGTGCATGGTCAAAGTCCGGTCGGGTAGGGATGGCCTATGCTCGCTTGTGGCTCTGGTAAAGAAAATTTGAATATGATGATCGATATATTCATCTTTTCTGAACGAGATTGGCCCATGCGCGAAATCAGCCTCGATCGCCTCCGCACCTTGGTGGTCATCTCCGACCTGGGCTCGTTTGCCGAAGCCGCCCGCCAGCTCAACCTGGCACCGCCCACCATCAGCCTGCACGTGGCCGAGCTGGAAGCGCGCATTGGCGCACCGTTGCTCACCCGCACCCGCGGCCAGGTGCGGCCCACGGTCATCGGCGAAACCCTGCTGGCCCGTGCCCGCCGCCTGCTGGCCGACGCCGACCTGGCGCTGGATGAAGTGCGCCGGCAGGTCGAGGGCCTGACCGGCCGGGTGCGCCTGGGCGCCTCCACCGGTGCCATCGCCCACTTGCTGCCGCAGGCGCTGGAGCACCTGCGTACGGTGCACCCAGGGATCGATGTGCAGGTCCAGGTGCTGACCTCCCAGGCCTCGTTGGCGCGCCTGCGCGAAGGCACGCTGGATATCGGCCTGGTGGCCTTGCCACAGGTGGCCGGTAAGGGGCTTGCGGTTACGCCCTGGCGGCGCGACCCGATCCTGGCCTACGTGCCGGCCGACTGGCAGCCACCGGCCAAGGTTACGCCGGCCTGGCTGGCGCAGCGGGCGTTGATTCTCAACGACAGCAGCACCCAGCTTTCGCGGGTGACCGGCGAGTGGTTCGCGGCAGCGGGGTTGTACCCTGAGCCGCGAATCGAGCTGAACTACAACGATGCGATCAAGAGCCTGGTCGGGGCCGGGTATGGGGCGACATTGCTGCCGCAGGAGGGGGAGTCGGCCGAGCTGGACCGGCGCATTGCCCGCCGGCCGCTGCGGCCGGGGTTGTGGCGGCAACTGGGCATTGCCTGCCGGGAAGGGCAGGTGGAGCGGGCCACGGGGTATGTGTTGCAGGCGTTGGAGCGGTTGCGCCAGTAGGGGCCGCAAGGCGGCCCTTGGGGTCACCCTCGCTCTCGGGCCCGCACCGCAGTCACTGTCTCCCCGCCAACCCCCCAGTTATCGGTCGGCACCTCCTCGATCACCACAAAGGTACTGGCCGGCGGCTTGCCCAGCACCTGCTCCAGCATGCGGGTCGTCTGTTCGATCAGTTGGCGCTTGTGCTCAGCACTGACGCCTTCATTGGTCACGCGAATATGGACATAAGGCATGGTTGCTCGCTCCTCTGTTAATGCCAGGTGCCAGCGGTGCTACCGCCATCCACCGGCAGGATAACGCCGCTGACGAAGCGTGAGTCGGCCAGGTATAACACTGCATCCACGACATCCTGTGGCAAGCCGGTGCGGCCACTGGGTGACAGCGCGCCCATGCCTTGTGTGTTGCCGCCATGCAGCGGTGTATCGATGATCCCCGGTGCCACCGCATTCACCTGCACGCCGCTGGCTGCCAGTTCCAGCGCCAGGCCTTTCACCGCCTGGTTCAGGCCACCCTTGACCAGTACCGGCAGCAGGGCCGGCACGCGGGTGTCCGGTTGCAAGGCAATGGAGGCGGTGATGGCGATGATCTGCCCATGCCCTTGCCTGGTCATGATCCGCGCCGCTTCCTGGGCCGGGTAGAAGAAGCCCTTGAGGTTGGTGCCGACCAGGGCGTCGACATCCGCTTCGCTGTACTCGGCAAACGGCTTGGCAATGAAGATGCCGGCGTTGTTGATCAGCATGTCGACCCCGCCAAAGGCTTGCTCGGCGCTGGCGAACAGGCGCTGGGCCGTGCCCGGCTCGGCGATGTCGCCAGCCACGCCGATGAAGCGCGATGGGTTGCCGAGGCGGGCGGCGGCTTGCTCAAGGCGGGCCTGGCTGCGGGCGTTGCCGACCACGTTGTCGCCGCGTTTGAGGAAGGCCTCGGCCAGGGCGAAACCCAGGCCGCTCGAGGCCCCGGTAATAATGACGGTGCGTGGCGTGTTCATGTGCATGATCTCCAGTGAAGTGAGCCATGGGCTCGGTGTGAAGCCACTGTAGGTTGCAATCAGAACTTGAAAAATGAGGCGCTTGGCATTTCAATCGATACACCATGTAATCAATCGAGCCGACATGACCCGCCATTTCGATGACCTGCAACTGGGCAGCCTGGAACTGTTCTGCCTGGCAGCCGACAGCGGCAGCTTCACCGCTGCGGCCACGGAAGCCGGCGTTACCCCGGCGGCGGTCAGCCGCAGCGTGGCGCGCCTGGAAGAGCGCCTGGGTGTGCGTCTGTTCGTTCGCACCACCCGGCAGATGCGCCTGTCCTCAGCCGGCCAGGCCTATTACCAGCAATGCCGGCAGGCACTGGGGCAGTTGGTGGAGGCCGAGCGCCAGGTCACGGGCGGGCAGGTCGAGCCGAGCGGTCGGCTGCGTATCAGTGCACCCACGCCCTATGCTCATCACCGGCTGTTGCCGCTGCTGCCGCGGTTTCGCCAGCGCTACCCCAAGGTGCAGGTGGATGTGCATGTCAGCAACCGCAACGTCGACTTTGCCGAGGAACCGTTCGACCTGGCCATTCGTGGCCGCGAGCCGGCCGATTCGCGGCTGGTGGCGCGTCGCCTGGAAGATGCCGAACTGGTGGTGGTGGCCACGCCGGGCTACCTGGCCCGTGCCGGCACGCCACGAACACCGCACGACTTGCTGCAACATGAGTGCATCCAGTTCGAACTGCCCAGCAGTGGCCGCCGCCCGCCGTGGAGCTTCCTTCAGGATGGCCAGCAGGTGGAGATCGAAACCCAGGGTGGGTTCACCTGCCTGGGCGACTTCCTCGCCACCGCCACGCTGGTGCGCCACGGCGGCGGGCTGATGCAGGCTTACCGCTTTACCGTGCAGGACGCACTGGCCAGTGGCGAACTGGTGGAAGTGCTCGCCGAGTTTGGCGGCACTTCGCGGCCGTTCATGCTGATCTACCCCCAGGCCCGGCACATGCCGCTGCGGGTGCGGGTGTTCATCGATTTCCTGTTTGCCGAGGGGGCATAGCCCCCGGGCTGAGCCGAGGCGCCGGGGCGTATGGCCGACTATGCTGTTTGCTGCGTCGAGCCAGTGTCATCTCGACGACCCTTCAGGTTTTCCAGGAGAACGCTCCATGAAATCCACTAAATGCATACCTTTGCTGGTGATTGCCTCGGTCCTCAGTTTTGCCGCACACGCAGACCCGGCGAGCAACTGTGCGGCCAAGATCAAGGAGCTTGAGGATTTCGAAAAGGCCAGTGGCCAGGCAATGCATGGCGGCATGGCCCATGACTTCAAAGTCCACTTGCAAAATGCCAAGGATGCTCAGAGCAAGGGCGATATGACTCAGTGTCAGGCCTCGGCGGACCAAGCCAAGACTATCTACAACAAGGCACGTAGCAAGTAAGCCCTTGCTGGCCTCTTCGCGGGTAAACCCGCTCCTACAGTATCTCCAACAGGCTCAAGGCCAGCGTGGTTACTGTGGGAGCGGGTTTACCCGCGAAGAGGCCAGCGCAGGCTGGCGCCGTCTTCAGAACCAGCGATCGTTCTTCCTGCGCCCACGGGTCAGCGACGGCAGGATCAGCCCCGCCAGCAAGCCCGCGCCGGCAATGCTGCCGCCATACACCATGTAGCGCATCATCACCTGCTTGTTCTCGTCTCCCAGGCGGGCCTGGGTATCGCGCAGCTGCGACTGGCTCTGGTCGAGCTGTTCATTCAGCGCCTGGTTGCGCGCTTCCAGTTCGTCGATCAGCTTCTTGCGTGAATCGAGGGTTTCCTGCATGCCCTGCACGCGGTTCTTCCAGCTGTCGTCGATGTTCTTCAACTGCCCGGTCAGGTCCGCGACCTGGGCATCGAGCTGCGGCAGGCGCTCGCCCTGGCCTGGCACCGACTGCAGGTCGTTGCTGAGAATCCACACCACATCGCCGTTCTGCCCGCGCACCTGGCTGTAGTTGCCCTGGCTGCCGATCAGGGTCAGCTTCTGCCCGGACTTGAGCGTACCGACAATGCGGTGGCCATCGGTGGGGCCGCTGCGCACATAGGTGCTCAGGCTGTCGCTGACCCAGCGTGCATCGCTGGCAGGCTCTTCGGCGTGCACCGGTGCGGCAAGGGCCACCAGGGTGGCGATCAGGCCGCCGCGCAGGGCAGTGAGGGCGGAAGCAGTTGGGCGGGAATCGGGCATGTTGGGTCTTCGCTGAAACAGGACAAAAAGTAGGCCCGGTGACTGGGCCGATGAACCGGTCGGTGGGTTGACCGTCAGCGAAAGACCGTTTTTTTGTCAGCAGGTTCACTACCTGATGTCGGAAATGTCTGCAGGATGTTGCAGGACTTCAACCGGCGACTGTGAGACTAGACTCAAAGGCTCACACCCTTTCTTGGAACAAGACCATGACAGCCAAGAACACAATTTGCCTCTGGTACGACAACGACGCCGAGGAGGCCGCGAACTTTTACGCCAGCGTCTTCCCTGACACGGCAGTGATAGCGGTGCATCAGGCACCTGCTGATTATCCATCCGGGAAACAGGGTGACGTGATTACCGTGGAGTTCAGCGTCATGGGTATTCCCTGCGTGGGGCTCAACGGAGGCAAGGCCTTCACGCATTGCGAGGCGTTTTCATTCCAGGTCAGCACCGAGGACCAGGCCGAGACCGACCGCTTGTGGGATGCCATTGTCGGCAACGGCGGGGAGGCCAGTGTCTGCGGCTGGTGCAAGGATAAATGGGGGATTTCGTGGCAGATCACCCCGCGCATCCTCATCGAAGCCATCGGCCACCCCGACCGGGCGGCGGCCAAGCGGGCGTTTGATGCCATGATGCAGATGGGCAAGATCGATGTGGCCAGGATAGAGGCGGCGTTGAAGGGCTGATCACGGCAGTGAAGGCATCTTGATCGGGGGCTGCGCAGCAGCCCCGATTCCACAAAGTTGCCAGGTCAGTTGCCGGTCACTTCGGCCTCTGCCGACGCCGGCTTGGTCGAAGCCTTCTTCTCCTGCACCACGATGTAGAACTCTTCGCCATGCTTCACCGCGCCATACAGCACTGCCTTCTCGATCAGTTCGTTGCCGCGCAGGTGGCGCAGCATCATCGGGTCCTTGCGCAGGTCGCGGTACAGCGCCAGGCACAGCAGCACCATCACCACCACGAACGGCAGGGCCACGACGATGGTCAGGTTCTGCAGGCCGGTCAGTGCCTCGCCGGGGTCGCGCGGGTCGCCGATTGCCAGCATGATCGCCGCCACCGTACCGGTCAGCGCGCCCCAGAAGATCACCGTACGGCGCGATGGCGTGGTGGTGCCGTGTTCCGACAGCGTGCCCATCACCAGCGAGGCTGCGTCGGCACCGGAGACGAAGAAGATACCCACCAGAACCATCACCAGCACTGATGTCGCCGAGGCCAGCGGGTAGCTGTCCAGCAACTGGTACAGCGCGTGGTTGCTGTTGACTGCACCATTGGCCAGCTGGAAGGCGCCTTCACGCAGGGCGTCGATACCCGCGCCGCCAAAGATGGTGAACCACACCAGGCTGACCAGGCTCGGTACCAGCAGCACCCCGGTAACGAACTGGCGGATGGTGCGGCCGCGGCTGATGCGGGCGATGAACATGCCCACGAACGGCGTCCAGGAAATCCACCAGGCCCAGTAGAACACGGTCCAGCCGGCCAGCCAGTTGTTCATCTGTTCACCGCCGCTGGCGTTGGTACGGGCCATCATTTCCGGCAGCATCTTGACGTAGATGCCGATCGAGGTTGGCAGCAGGTTGAGCATCAGCAGGGTCGGGCCAACCATGAACACGAACACCGCCAGCACCAGCGCCAGCACCATGTTGGTGTTGGACAGCCACTGGATGCCCTTGCCGATGCCCGACACCGCCGAGGTAACGAAGGCAATGGTCAGCAGGGTGATGATCGAGATGTAGAACAGCTTGCCGGGGCTTTCGATCCAGCCGTTGTATTCCAGGCCACCGGCAATCTGCAGCGCGCCCAGGCCCAGCGAGGCCGCCGAGCCGAACAGCGTGGCGAAGATCGCCATCATGTCGATCAGGCGGCCGAGCGGGCCGTTGGCATGCTTGCCGATCAACGGCCGGAAGGCGGCGGAAATCAGCTGCGAGCGGCCGCGGCGGAAGGTGCCATAGGCAATCACCAGGCCGACGATGGCGTACATGGCCCAGGGGTGCAAGGTCCAGTGGAACAACGTCGTGGCCATGGCCACCTGCATCGCTTCGCTGGACTGCCCGGTGGCCGTCCCTGGTGGTGGCGATACATAGTGCGACAGCGGTTCGGCAACGCCGAAGAACATCAGGCCAATGCCCATGCCGGCGCTGAACATCATCGCCACCCACGACACCGTACGGAATTCTGGCTGTTCGCCATCACGGCCCAGCGGGACCCGGCCGTAACGGCTGGCCGCCAACCACAGCACGAACACCACGAACAGCGTGGAGGTAAGCACGAAGAACCAGCCGAAGTTGAGAATGACCCAGGATTGCGCGCTGGAGGCGCTGCTGGCGAGGCTTGCCTGGTTGAGGAAGCCCCAGAGGACGAAAGCGATGGCCAGGAAGCTGGTGAAACCAAAGACGATCCAGTCGAGCTTGCCCTCGAAACGCCGGTCCTGGCGTGCTTCCGCGGTTTTCGAGGGATCCGTCACGCCAAGGTCGAGCGTTTCGGTGATGTGTTCCTTTGCCATGAATGATGAGGCCCCTTTCTGGCTTACCGGCTGGTGCAGGCTTGTAGTTTTGTGTGGGCTACCGAGTTCGATGACTGCCTCGGCGGGGAGATTGCTGGCGGGATTATCCTGCGCACTAAACGGCGGCTCCTGTCCCGATAACGCCCCGGGGCGTCCATTACGCGACCTGCCAAATACTTTTAGTTCTGGGGGCGATGGCCCTTTCTGCCTCGGGTTCTGGTACCCTGTGGGCATTACCCAGGCCTGCACATCCGGGCATCGTAGAAGCGCTGCCGCTTGTGGGCCTGGCCGTACCAGGAAACGGAGATTCGTCCAGATGGCCACTGACCGTGTGAGCCTGATTCATTTCGATAAATTGAGCATGAGCCCTGCCGCTGCCGATCGGTTCCAGAAAGCCCTCGACGCGCTGGAAGCGCTCAAGCTGCAGGACCGTTACGTGTATCTCATCGCTCCTTATCTGGGTGATATCGCTGACGCCTCCGACCGCGAGCAACTGGCCACCGCCCTGGAACAGGGCTTGCGCGTGGTCGACGAGCTGCTGGCTGCCAGGTCGGTCACCAAGGTCAAGGCCGAAGAAGTACGCCAGGTGTTCCACGCTGCCGCCGAGCGCGCGCAGGCTGAAATGCCCGGCTGAGTGGCGGCATGGCCAAAGACATCGACAACCCCTGCGTCTCGCTGTGCCAGCTCAATAGCGAGCTGTGCGTGAGCTGCGGGCGCAGCCGTGACGAAATTCGCAAATGGCGGAGCATGAAGCGCCCCGAGAAGATGGCCACCGTGCAGCGGGCGGCAACGCGGATGAAGGCTATCGCCAAGAAGGCGGCCAAGCGGCAGAATGGCGACTGAACCTGCGCACCCTGTGCGCAATTTTCCTGATTGTCTGACGAGCCTGAAAATGGATTCTCACTCGCTGTTTGCCTTTACCCTGGTCGCTGCCATCGCGATCGCCAGCCCCGGCCCTGCCACCCTGATGGCCATCAACAACAGCCTTGCCCATGGCCAGCGCAGCGCGATCTGGTCGTCGCTGGGCAATGGCTCGGGCCTGTTCTGCCTGTCGGCAGCCGCCATGCTGGGGCTGGGCGCGCTGCTGGCCAGTTCCGAAATGCTGTTCAACGCCGTGAAGATCCTGGGGGCGGGCTACCTGTTCTATTTGGGCGCGCGGCAATTGCTGAAAAAGAGCCCGATGCTGGCGCAGGGCGACGCAGAGGGTGTGGCCAAGGTTCGGCCCACGCCGCTGAAGCTATACAAGTCGGCCTTCCTCACGGCAGTGACCAACCCCAAGGCGACCATGTTCTTCACCGCGCTGTTCCCGCAGTTCATCGACCAGGGGGCGGCGCTGTTGCCGCAGTTCCTGATCCTGACCGGGATATTCGTAGCGTTGTCGCTGGTTTCGCTGAGCCTGTATGCCGCACTGGCGGCGCGGGCCAAGGGCGTGCTGACCCGGCCGTCCCTGTCGCGCTGGGTGAGCCGGGTGGTGGGCACTACCTTTATCGGTTTTGGCGCGGCAATCCTGGCGATGCGCCGGCAGGGGGCCTGAAGTACGAGGGGCGCTCCATCTGGCCGATAAAAGGCCAACCTGATGGCCATACATGGTCCAGACTGTCTGCAGCACGCACAGATGGGTGCTGCAGTCGACCACAGGACGTGGCAACCATTGGCCACCGCTCCGGGTCTGCGGATGTCACATGTGCCGAGGGTTGTCGATGATCGAGCGCTGCTTTCGCCACGCCTTGTTGCTGTTGCCGTGCCTGCTGCTGCCGCTGGCGGCGGTAGCGCATGAGGAATGCCGGCGGCTGACTGCCACCGGCAACCCGGAATACCCCCCCTACCTGTGGCGCGACCCGCAAAACCCCCAGCAACTGATCGGTGCCAATGCCGACCTGCTCAAGTACCTGGGCAAACAACTGGGGCTGGAAATCGAGGTGGTCTACGGCGGGCCGTGGTCGCGCGCCCAGGAAGAAGTGCGCACGGGCCGGATCGACCTGATGGCCGGGTACTTCCTGACCAAGACCCGTCAGCAGCAGATGGACTTCATTACCCCGGCATTCCTGTATACCCCAAGTGTTATCTGGGTGCGCCAGGACAATACCTTTGCCTACCAGCAATGGGCCGACCTGAAGGGCCGCAAAGGCGGCACGCTGGTCAACAACAGCCACGGCCAGCAGTTCGACGACTACGCCAGAACCAACCTCACCCTCGAAGCGGTACCCGGTGCCAGGCAGGCATTCGAGAAGTTGATGCAGAAGCGCAGCGATTACGTGGTGTACGAGCAGTATCCCGGCTTGGCGCTGGCACGCACCTTGGGGATTGCCGACAATTTACAGGTGCTGGAACCACCGGTATCCAGCGAAGGGCTGTACCTGGCGCTTTCGCATGACTCGCCCTGCAATCAGCCGAAGCTGCGTGAGGCACTGACAAGGGAGATGGAAAAGATCGTTGCCGGGGCGTTGCCGGAGCAACTGGTGCAGCAAAACCTGGAGCGTTGGCAATAAATAGCAGCCTGGCATGCGCTCCTACAGGGCTCGGGCCAACTGCTCGGCTTCCTTGGCCCGGATCACGCTGACTGCGCTGGGCAGGGTGACATCGTTCTTCGCCGCTAGGATCTCGGCCATGACGCTGACGGCAATCTCGGCTGGGGTCTTGCTACCGATATAAATGCCGATAGGGCCGTGCAGGCGCTGCAACGACGCTTCGCTTTCGCCAAAGTGTTCGATCAGCCGCTCGCGGCGCAGCTGGCTGTTGCGCCGTGAGCCGATGGCACCGATATAAAACGCCGGGCTGTGCAACGCTTCGAGCAGGGCCAGGTCGTCCAGCTTGGGGTCGTGGCTGACAGCGACGATGGCGCTGCGCAGGTCCGGGGCGAAGGCGCGGACGACGTCGTCCGGCATGCCGGCAAGGTGGTTGACGCCGGCAACGTTCCAGCCTGCTGTGTACTCGGGGCGCGGGTCGCACAGTGAAACGCTGAAGCCATTGAACAGGGCCATGGTCGCCAGGTATTCGGCCAGCGCGCCGGCACCGATCAGCAGCAGGCGGTAGCCGGGGCCCAGAGTGCTGAGCATGTGCCGGCCATCGAAGCTGAACAGTTCGGGCGTGGTGGTGGCGCTGAGGCTGGCTTTGCCGCTGTGCAGGTCGAGCCCACGCCGTACCAGGTTGCCGCCGTCGAGGCCGGCGAGCAATTGTTCGAGGTGTGGCAGCGACGGGGAGAATTCCAGCACCAGTTCGAGGGTGCCGCCACAGGGCAGGCCGAAGCGGTGGGCCTCGTCGGCGCTGACGCCATAGCGCACCACCTGGGGCAGGCCGCCGGGCATGCCGGGGCCGCCGTAGGCGCTGGTGTAGCGGTGAATGAGGTCGTCCTCGATGCAGCCGCCAGAGACACTGCCAACCACACGGCCGTCGCTGCGCAGGGCCATCATCGAGCCGACCGGGCGGGGGGAGGAGCCCCAGGTGCGGGCGACCGTGGCGAGCAGGGTGCGGTGGCCGGCGGCGAGCCAGTCACGGGTGGTGCGCAGGACCAGCAGGTCGATGCTTTCCATGGGTACTCCGGTAAAGCCTGGTGTTCAAGGGTGGCTGTACCGGCCTCTTCGCGGGTGAACCCGCTCCCACAGGTATTGCACAGGTCTTAGGGGTGGTGCAAATCCTGTGGGAGCGGGTTCACCCGCGAAGAGGCCGGTACAGCCACCAAATTCATCGCATATGCAAAATGATCGGGCTACTGCTGGCCGGGTCGGTATGCCCACGCAACTTGCCCACCGCCTGCGCATTCACCGCGCCACCATTGTTCCCCCAGGCACTGCGCACGAAACCCAGCACATCAGCAATTTCCTGGTCACTCAGTTGCTCACGGAAGGCCGGCATGCGATAGGCATCGGGCAACCCGGCCGTCACCACCCGCTGCGAACCATTGAGGGTGATGTTGATCGCCGAGGCGTCTTCCTTGGCCAGTGCTGAAGTAGCGCCGGCCAAAGGCGGCATCCATTCGGGCTGGCCCTTGCCGTCCAGGCCGTGGCACGACGCACAGCGGGTTACATAGGTATGCGCCCCAGGGCTGTCGAGCCGCGCCGCCGTCGTTTCGGCCTGGTATTGCCACGGCGCACCGTCGCGTTGCGGGTCGCCGGGCAGCGACTTCAGGTAGCGGGCGATGGCGGCCAGGTCGTCGTCACTCATGAACTGCGTGGAGTTGTTGAAGGCCTCGGTCATCGAGCCGAATACCACCGCATGCCGGTTGCGCCCGGTCTTGAGGAACTGCGCGATCTCGGCTTCGCTCCAGCGCCCCAGCCCGGTGTTGGGGTCGGCACGCAAGCTCGGTGCATACCAGCCATCGAGCAGGGCACCAGCGAGGAACGGCTTGCCGCTGTCATCCAGGGCCTTTTCGTTGAAGGCCAGGCCGCGCGGCGTATGGCAGCTGCCACAGTGGCCAGGGCCCTGGACGATGTAGGCGCCGCGGTTCCACTGGGCATCCTGCCCGGCCTGGTTGGTGTAGGGCGTGGTGGCGGCGAACACGCCGTTCCACAAGGCGATGGGCCAACGCAGGTTCAGCGGCCAGGGAATGTCGCTGGCCAGGTTGGCCTGTTGCACCGGTTGCACGCCGTGCATGAAGAAGGCGTACAGCGCCTTTACATCGTCATCGCTGAGCTTGGCGTAGGACGGGTAGGGCATGGCCGGGTACAGCCGCCGGCCACCGGGTGCGACGCCCTGGCGCACGGCACGGTCGAAGTCGGCCAGGCTGTAGCCACCGATGCCGGTGTCGCGGTCGGGGGTGATGTTGGTGGCGTGGATCGCCCCCAGCGGGGTGGCCATTTCCAGCCCGCCGGCGAACGGTTTGCCGTCCGCCAGGCTGTGGCAGGCCACGCAGTCGCTGAGGCGGGCTACGTACTCGCCACGGCTGACCAGCGCCGGGTCGGCGGTGGTGGCCTGCGCATCGGCAAATGGCGAGGCAGGCTCGCGGGTGACGTACCAGGCCAGCAGGCCTGCCGCGACCAGGCACGGCAGCGCCAGCCAGCCAGCGGTTCTTGCGAAACGATGGGTCATGGGGCGTCCTTGTGTGCTCAGCTGAAGGTATGGCGGCTCAATGGCAGGCTGCGCACGCGCTGGCCGGTCAGCTGCGCGACTGCGTTGGCTACCGCCGGTGCCACCGCGGGCAACGGTGGCTCGCCGATGCCGCCCATCTTCGCCCCGCTTTCGACAATGCGCACATGCACCCTGGCCATGCGCGACGGCGGCAGGATCGGGTACAGGTCGTAGTTGCGCGCGCGCGGCTTGCCATCCACGTACACCGCTTCTTCCAGCAGTGTCTGCGACAGGCCCAGGGCGACGGCGCCGTTGACCTGATGCTCGATGATCGCCGGGTTGACGATGCTGCCCGGGTCGATGGCCTGCCAGATGTCGTGCACTTTGACCTGGCCGTTCTCGATCGATACCTCGGCAATGACCGCTGCCTCCGAGCCGAACGGCGAGGCCATGGCCACGCCACGCGCCCGCTTGCTGCCGTCCTCGGCGGTGAACGGCCCGCGCTTCCAGCCGCCGGAAAGCTCGGCGACGGCCTGCAGCAGGTTGGTCAGGCGCGGGTTGTCGCGCAGCAGGTGCAGGCGCAGTTCGAACGGGTCCTTGCCGCCTTTGTCGGCCAGTTCGTCGAGGAACGACTCATAGAAGAAGTCGTTCAGCGAGTTGCCCACCGAGCGCCAGTAGCCGAGCATGGCTGGGCCTTTCACGTAGATCTGCGCGATACGCTTGTTGGCGATGGCGTAGGACTTGCCCGACAGGCCTTCGAGCGCGGTCGGGTCGAGCTTTTCGCCTTGCTTGCCTGCGAGGGCCTCGGTCGGGCCTTCGGTGGCGCTCACGGCTTCGAGGGCCACCGGCAGGCCGTCGGCATCCAGCCCGGCACGGAACTTCACCACGGCGACCGGGCGCAGCACATCGCGGAGGAATTCTTCCTCGCGGCTCCAGATGAGTTTCACCGGCCGGCCGACCGCCTTGGCCAAGGCAATGGCCTGTGGGTAGGGGTTGGCCGAGTCGTACAGGAAGTGGCGGCCAAAGAAACCGCCCAGCAACGGCGAATGCAGGGTGATCTGTGCCGGGGCCAGGCCGGTGCGCTTGGCAATGTCGTCACGGAACATGTCCGGCGCCTGGTTGGGCAGCCATACCTCCAGGGTGCCGTCCGGGTTGAAGCGCGCCAGTGCCGACGGCGGCTCCAGCTGGGCGTGGTTGAGGTACTGGTTATGGTAGGTTGCCTCGACCCGGGTCTTGGCACTGGCCAGCATGCCGGCCACGTCGCCCTGGTTTTCGTCGTCGCGCGCCGGGCCCGTGACCGTGGCCAGGTGCTCGCGCCAGCCATCGCTGGAGAAGTCGGCCGGCATCGGCCGTACCGGGCTGTCAGCCGCAGGCTCCTTCCAGTCAACCTGGATGGCCTCGACCGCGCGCTTGGCATGCCACCAGCGTTCGGCTACCACGGCCACGGCGCCCGGCAGCTGATGCACCGAATGCACGCCCTTCATGGCCTTGACCTGGTCTTCGTTGCGCAGGCTGCCGACGGTCATGCCCAGGCGTGGCGCGTGCTGCACGGCAGCGTGGAGCATGCCGTCGACCTTGATGTCGATGCTGTACACCGCCTTGCCGGTGGACTTGTCGTAGGCATCCAGGCGACGTACCGGCTTGCCGATCCAGCGAAACTGGCTGGGGTCGCGCAGCTTGACGCTGGCCGGGTCCGGCACCGGCAGGTCCATGGCCCGCCCGGCCAGTTCTCCGTAGGGGATGGAGCGGCCAGTCGTGGTATGTACCACGTGACCCGGCGTGGTGGAGAGTTCTTCGACCGGCACGCCCAGCTGCTCGGCACCCGCCTGCAGCAGCATGGCCCGGGCGAGGGCGCCCAGGCGGCGCATGGTCGGGTAGCTCATGCGCACCGACATGCTGCCGCCGGTGATGCGCATACCGTTTTCCATCACTACATAGGCTTCGCCGGGCGGCGCGCTGTCGACCACGAAATTGGCCGGGTCGACGTCCAGCTCTTCACCAACGATCTGCGCCATGGCGGTGAAGGGGCCTTGGCCACCTTCCATGAACGGGCTGAGCAGGCGCACTTTGCCGTCCGGGCGGATCTCCAGAAACGCCGGCACCTGGGTGCCGCGCTCCGGGGTTGCTGCGGCAGCTGCCTGCACGCGGGCCGAGCCCATGGGCAGGCCGAAACCCAGCACCAGGGCACCGACAGCCGTGCCGGCAAGAAAGCGCCGACGCGACAGGTTGACGGTTTCGCCCAGTTGCAGCTTGAGCAGTTCGGCGGGGGTATCGACTGGTGTGCTCATCAGGCCTTCTCCCCTTGGGCCAGCTCATGCACGGCAGCATGGATGGCGTTGTAGGTGCCGCAGCGGCACAGGTTGACCATGGCTGCCTCGATCTGTGCGTCACTGGGCTTGGGCGTGTGCTTGAGCAGCGCCGTGGCGGCCATTACCTGGCCGGACTGGCAGTAGCCGCACTGGGCCACCTGGTGCTCGACCCAGGCCGCGACCACCCGTTTGCCGACGGCATCGGCCTCGATCGCCTCGATGGTGGTCACCTCGCGCCC
The DNA here is from genome assembly GCF_030263955.1 of Pseudomonas sp. M2(2023). Classification (NCBI taxonomy): domain Bacteria; kingdom Pseudomonadati; phylum Pseudomonadota; class Gammaproteobacteria; order Pseudomonadales; family Pseudomonadaceae; genus Pseudomonas; species Pseudomonas sp. M2(2023). The sequence goes on along the minus strand of NZ_CP127114.1, from coordinate 3,291,234 downwards.
GACCACACCGGCCACCGGGGTGACGCAGGCGCGCACCACGTTGCCGTCCACCAGCACCGAACAGGCGCCGCACTGGGCCAGGCCGCAGCCATACTTGGTGCCGGTCAGCCCCAGGTCGTCGCGGATCACCCATAGCAGGGGCGTGTCGGCGTCTGCCTCGACTTGGTAGGTCTTCTGGTTGATGCGTAGTTCCATGGTTCACCTGCCCGTCAACGGTTGCTGTCGCTTGGTTTCTTGTGATCGGGGAATACGGTGCTCCCCAGTGCAGAGACGCTAGCACAGCGGGGTGACCGCCGGTCTGCTGACGGGGGCAGGTTCAGAGGATCAGGCAAGCAATTCGGTGAAATGCGCAAGTCTGTGTCGGCCCCCACAAATAAAGACCGCGTTCGGAGTTGAAGAGGACTTCCGCAACGAAAACCCGGATAATGCCGGCCAATTTCGTTTTGCACGCTTAAATCACGGTAATCCCGCATGGAAATCAAGGTCAATTTTCTCGACAATCTCCGTCTCGAAGCCAAGTTCGACGACTTCACGGTGATCGCCGACCAACCGATCCGCTACAAGGGTGATGGCTCGGCCCCGGGGCCGTTCGACTACTTCTTGGCGTCTTCGGCCTTGTGCGCGGCTTACTTCGTCAAGCTGTACTGCCAGACCCGCGACATTCCCACCGAAAACATTCGCCTGTCGCAGAACAACATCGTCGACCCGGAAAACCGCTACAACCAGGTCTTCAAGATCCAGGTCGAGCTGCCCGAGGACATTTCCGAGAAGGACCGCCAGGGCATCCTGCGCTCGATCGACCGCTGCACGGTGAAGAAGGTGGTGCAGACCGGCCCCGAGTTCGTGATCGAAGTGGTCGACAACCTCGATGCCGATGCCCAGGGCTTGCTGATGCCGGTGGCGGACACCAGCACCTACATCCCCGGCAAGGACCTGCCGCTGGAACAGACCATCGCCAACATGTCGGGCATCCTCGCCGGGCTGGGGATGAAGATCGAGATCGCCTCGTGGCGCAACATCGTGCCTAACGTGTGGTCGCTGCATGTGCGCGACGCCCAGTCGCCGATGTGCTTCACCAATGGCAAGGGCGCGACCAAGGAGGCCGCGCTGGCCTCGGCGCTGGGTGAGTTCATCGAGCGGCTGAACTGCAACTTCTTCTATAACGACCAGTTCTGGGGCGAGGACCTGGCCAACGCGCCGTTCGTGCACTACCCGAACGAGCAGTGGTTCAAACCCGGCCCGCGCGATGCGCTGCCGGCCGAGATCCTCGACGAGCACTGCCTGGCAATCTACAACCCGGACGGCGAGCTGCGTGGCTCGCACCTGTACGACACCAACTCGGGCAACACCGCGCGCGGCATCTGCTCGTTGCCGTTCGTGCGCCAGTCCGACCAGCAGGTGGTGTACTTCCCGTCCAACCTGATCGAGAACCTGTTCCTCAGCAACGGCATGAGCGCCGGCAACACCCTGGCCGAGGCGCAGGTGCAGTGCCTGTCGGAAATCTTCGAGCGCGCCGTGAAGCGCGAAATCCTCGAAGGCGAGCTGTGCCTGCCGGATGTGCCGCAGGAGGTACTGGCCAAGTACCCGGCCATCGTCGCCGGCATCCAGGGCCTGGAAGAGCAGGGCTTCCCGGTGCTGGTCAAGGATGCGTCGCTGGGCGGTGAGTTCCCGGTGATGTGCGTGACCTTGATGAACCCGCGCACCGGCGGCGTATTCGCTTCGTTCGGCGCCCACCCGAGCTTGGAAGTGGCGCTGGAGCGCAGCCTCACCGAACTGCTGCAGGGCCGCAGCTTCGAAGGCTTGAATGACCTGCCGCAACCGACCTTCGAAAGCCACGCGCTGACCGAGCCGAACAACTTCGTCGAGCACTTCATCGACTCCAGCGGTGTGGTGTCGTGGCGCTTCTTCAGTGCCAAGGCCGACTTCGAGTTCGTCGAGTGGGACTTTTCCGGCCACGGCGAGGATTCCAACGTGCAGGAGGCCGCGACCCTGTTCGGTATCCTCGAGGACCTGGGTAAGGAAGTGTACATGGCGGTGTACGACAACCTTGGCGCCACCGCCTGCCGCATCCTGGTGCCGGGTTACTCGGAGATCTACCCGGTCGAGGACCTGATCTGGGACAACACCAACCGCGCCTTGTCGTTCCGCGCCGACATCCTCAACCTGCACAGCCTGGACAACCGTTCCCTCAAGCTGCTGCTCAAGCGCCTGGACAACTGCGATGTGGATGACTACACCACCATCACCACGCTGATCGGCGTGGAGTTCGACGAGAACACGGTGTGGGGCCAGCTGACCATTCTCGAGTTGAAGCTGCTGGTCTGCCTGGCGGTACAGCGCTTCGAGGATGCCAAGGAATTGGTGGAGGCGTTCCTGCAGTTCAATGACAACACCGTCGAGCGCGGCCTGTTCTACCAGGCGCTGAACGTGGTGCTGGAAGTGCTGCTGGACGACGAACTGGAAATGGACGATTACGAAGCCAACTTCCGCCGCATGTTCGGTAACCCGCGCATGGACGCGGTGCTGGGTTCGGTGGACGGCAGCGTGCGCTTCCATGGCCTGACCCCGACCAGCATGAAACTCGAAGGCCTCGATCGCCACCTGCGCCTGATCGAAAGCTACAAGAAGCTGCACGCGGCCCGGGCCAAGTTCGCCTGACTCCTGTAGGAGCGGCCTTGTGTCGCGATGGGCCGCAAAGCGGCCCCGGCAATATCAGCTTCAATGCCAAAACGGGGGCCGCTTTGCGGCCCATCGCGACACAAGGCCGCTCCTACAGCGACGTCGATCGCCTTCATATATCGGTTTCAAATAACCGCTATCCCCAATCTGTCTTGCCGCTTCGCCTGCCAGGCGCGTAGCGTTTTGCTCCCATCCCCTCAATCCATGGCGCGTTGACCGCCAGAAGGACCTCGGCCGCGCACAACAAGAAGGCGCAGACCATGAGCACCCCTTTGGATACCAATGCCCTCAAAGCCCGTCAGCAAGCCGCGTGGGCAAGTGGCGACTACGCGGTAATCGGCACCACCCTGCAACTGGTTGGCGAGCGCCTGGCCGAAGCCTGTGACCTGCGCTGGGACGAACAGGTGCTGGATGTCGCCGCCGGCAACGGCAATGCCACCCTGGCTGCTGCCCGGCGCGGCTGCCGTGTCACCTCCACCGACTATGTGCCCGAGCTGCTCAAGCGCGGTGAAGAACGCGCGCGGGCCGAGCACCTCAATGTGGTGTTCCAGGTCGCCGATGCCGAAGCGCTGCCGTTTGCCGATGGCACCTTCGATGCCGTGCTGTCCACTTTCGGCGTGATGTTCGCCCCCGACCAGGCTCAGGCCGCACGCGAACTGAGCCGGGTGTGCCGGCCCGGTGGCCGGATCGGTCTGGCCAACTGGACCCCGCAAGGGTTCGTCGGGCAAATGTTCAAGACCCTCGGGCGGCATGTACCGCCACCAGCCGGGGCTCTGCCGCCTTCACGCTGGGGTGATGAAGAACAGTTGCGCGTGATGTTCGAGGGGGCGCTGGGCGAATTGAAGGTCAGCCGCCAGCACTTCAACTTCCGCTATCGCTCGGCGGCGCATTTCATCGAGGTGTTTCGCACCTGGTACGGGCCGGTGCACAAAGCGTTTGCCTCGCTGGAGCCGGAAGCGGCCGAGGCGCTGGAGCGGGATCTGACCCAGTTGCTGAATGAAAGCAATGTGGGCGGCTCGTCGTCGTTGGTGGTGCCGAGTGAGTACCTTGAAGTGGTGATCATTCGAGGTTGAGCCCAGGGGCCAAGCACTCAGTTCTTGCACTTGGCCATCACCACCTGGCATGTCTTCGGTGTGCCCCCTGACCGGCTTGCATAACGCACGCAGTTGTTCAGCGATTTCTGCCGGGCAATGCTCAGCGTATTGCCCCACGCGAGGCCGCCTTCGCCGGTGGTGGGCACGGCCTTGGCGAAGCAGTTGGAGCCCGTTGCCGGCGTCGCGTACCTGGCCTTGCTGGCTTTGCTGGAGCAGCCGGCGGTGAGTGCCAGGCTGAAGGCGAGCAGGGTGGTCAGCGCCCAGGACGTGGAGGGGCGAATCGGTTTACTGCTCATATGCTCTCCTTACCGAGGCGCAGGACTCTGCGATCGCAAGCAAGGTGCTGCCCCTGTGGGAGTGGGTTTACCGAGGCGTCGAAGCGCCGCGAACACTGGCAAGGCCGGTGCCATACACTGCACAGGATATTGCATTCAAGCGAAGCGGTGAACGCTTGCGTTGTATCAGAAGCAGCGCAAGGCCTCGAACCATGGCAAGGCCTTGCGCCTGGGGCAACGATCAGAACCGGTAGTTGAAGCTGGCTTCCAGCGTGCGCGGTGCACCTGGGGTGATCAGGTCAACCGAACCGTGCGCGGAGGCATAGTAGTCGCGGTCGAACACGTTCTTGAGGCGCAGCGCGGCATCCCACTGCGGCACGCTGTACAGCAGCGCGGCGTCGAAGGTGGTGTAGCCCGGCATCACCACCACGTTGTCGAGTGCGGTGTAGCGCTCGTCGACGTAGTTGGCGCCGGCGGCCACGCGCCATTCCGGGGTCAGCGTGCGCACCAGCCAGACGTTGGCGCTGTTACGCGGCGTCAGGGTAGGAGTCTGGCCTTCGTTGGCCACGCCATTGGTCTTGCTGTTGGACTTGGTGATCTCGGCATCCAGGTAGGCGTAGCCGGCGTAGATCTGCCACTTGTCCGTGAGCTGCCCGCTGACGGTGGCTTCGAAACCGTCGGTGCGCTGTTCGCCGGCCAGCACAGTCAGGTTGGGGTTGGCCGGGTCGGCGGTCTTCATGTTGGTGCGCTCGAGGCGGAATACCGCTGCGGTCACCGACAGGCGGCTGTCGAGCAGGTCCCACTTGGCGCCGATTTCATAGTTGGTGGTTTCTTCCGGCTCCAGATGCTGGTTGGTCGGGCTGACCGCGAACACTTCGCCCGAAGGCTGGTAACTGCGGCTGACCGACACATAGTAGGACTGAATGTTATCCGGCTGGTACACCAGGCCGGCACGTGGGCTCCAGGTCTTGTCGGTACGGTCGAGGTCGACGTTCTGCGCGCGGTCGTCGTCGTACTCCTGGCCGAAGATGTCATAACGCACCCCGACCAGGGCCTTCCAGTGCTCGTTCAGCTCGATCATGTCCTGCACATACAGGCCGGCGGTCTGCTGGAAGTTGGTGCCCTTGGACGACAGGTTGGCGGCGTGCTCCGGCACCGGCACCTGGGCGTCGCGGTACACCGGCACCTGGGCCACGTTGTTCTGGCTCAGCACCCGCTGGTGCTTGTCCTGGAAGCCCACTTCAACGCCATACAGCAGGTTGTGCTGCATGCCGGCAAGCTGCGCCTGTTGCTTGAGTTCGGTCTGGTTGAACATGCCGTACTCGTCGCGGGCGACGTTGCCACGGTTGAGCTTGACCAGCAGTTCGCCGTCAGGCGCGGTGACGAAGCGCGTCGGGCTACTGTCGGCCAAGGTGTTGTTGCGGTCCAGGTCGTAGCGGTAGTACCGGCTGGTGTTGGTCAGGGTGAAGTCGTCGTTGATGCGGTAGTCCAGGCTGGCAGTCAGCGAGAACACTTCGCTACGGGCGTAGTCCTGGTCGGCATCGCCGGAGCCGAAGCGCTTGTCGCGGTCCACATCTACCGGGCGGTTGCCCAGCGCCGGGATGCCGAAGTCGATCAGGCGCTTGTCGTACAGGTAGGTGGCGCCCAGGTTCAGTTCCAGGTCGTCGGAGAGGCGGAAGTAGGCCGATGGCGCGATGGCCTTGCGGTCGATATAGCCATCGTCGCGGAAGGTGTCGCTGTCTTCGAAGGCGCCGGTCACGCGGTAGGCCTGGTTGCTTTGCGGGTCGGCCCAGCCGGTGTCGAACTGGGTGCGGCGCTTGCCTTCGCTGTCGAAGCTCATGCCGACTTCGCGCTTGGGCGTGAAGCTCGGCTTCTTGCTGATGCTGTTGATCAGGCCGCCCGAAGAGCCGCGGCCATACAGCACGGCGGCAGGGCCCTTGATCACCTCGACCCGCTCGATGTTGGACAGGTCGCGGAAGTACAGCGCGTCGTCGCGCACGCCGTCGATGTACATGTCGCCAATGGCGCTGAAGCCGCGAATGGTCACCTGGTCACGCTGGCCGTCGCCGTTGGACAGGCCGACGCCGGGCACGTTCTTCAGCACGTCTTCCATAGACTGCGCACCCTGATCCTTGATCACGCTTTCGGGCACGACGTTGACGGTTTGCGGGATGTCGCGCAGCGGGGCGTCGATCTTCATGGCGCTGCGGCTTTCGCTGGCCTTGTAGCTTTGCTGCTCGTAGGCGCTGGTGACCGCAGTGGCGGGCAAGGCGAGGGAACCCTGCGATTCAGATTGGACCGCGTGAACAGCAGGTACAACCAGAATGCCCAGCACGGAAATGGATGCTGGGACAACAGACTTTTTTGCCATTACAGGTGACTCTTTGTTGTATTTGAAGGTCACGAATAGTAATGATTTGCAAATGTAAAGCAAGTGTAAAGAGTTCGTATTTGCTATTGCAAGAATGCAGCTGGCAGAAAAACGACAAAACGCGTCGTGAGGGGGAAGGGCCGGCAATGTGTCAGGCAAGGGCTATGCTTGTTGGCGCGTGAACATTTCACGTCCCTATCCGGTCTCGATTACATGGAAGCAGGCCTATGAATCCAATTCGCTCTCTCGCTCGTGCCATTGCCGTTGCCACCCTGGCGTCTGCCTTCAGCTTCACGGTGCAGGCTGCCGGTATTCCCATTGGTAGCGAGGCGCTGGAAAGCCACGTCACCACGCAGGTCACGGCCATCGACCTGGCTAACCGACAGGTCACGGTGAAAGGCCCTGACGCCAAGAAGGATGTGACCTTCCAGCTCACTGAAAAGGCCAAGGCGCTGCCCAACCTCAAGGTGGGTGATCAGGTCGACATCTACGTGACCCGTGCAGTGGCCTATGTGCTCAACCCGGAGGTGGGCGGTGCACCGAAGGCGACTGAAGAGTCCGGTACCATTCGCGCCACCGCAGACAACCCCAACCCGGGCGGCGAGGCGTTCCGCCAGGTCAGGGTGACCTCGCAGATCAAGAAGATCGACCTCAAGACGCATGAAGTGAGCCTGTTGCCGCCGGAGGGCAAGCTGCAGGTGGTCAAGGTCGAGAACCCTGACCTGCAGGCACGCATGAAGAACCTCAAGGTCGGCCAGACGGTCGACGCGATCTACACCGAAGTGCTGCGCGTCGAAACCTCGCGCTGACCATTCATTGGGGCAGGCTGTGGGTTGCCCGCCTATGGGATCGCCTTGCATTGATGCCCTTTCAGCTAATCGATGGGGGCCGCTGTGCGGCCCATCGCCGACAAGCCAGGGACTTTGTGGGAGCGGCTTTAGCCGCGAACACCGGCGCAGCCGGTGCCATGCACCGCGTTGGATTCTTCGCGGCTAAAGCCGCTCCCACAGGGTACGCGTACCGCTTGCGAATTCAGTTCTTTACGCGACAGCGCAGCCCAAAGGACTGGGCGATCTCCCACAGAGATCGCGCCAACTTTTGGAATTTGAGCAAGACAGTTGCTCTCATAGGTACGGCTCAGGCTTCAGGACTGCGCGGAACCTGTGGGCGCTGGCTTGCCGGTAATGGGCTGCGTGATCGTGTATCCATGTGGTGAATAAAGTACGTGCACACTTTCGATTTCCATGGATGAAGGGAATTTTCCGATCATCTCCTGAACATCTGTCACGAATGAGGACTGCCATGTTCAGCAAGACCTTGTGCCTTCTGGTGCTTCCCTTTGCCCTGGCGTTGCTTGCCGGTGCCGTGCTGCCGTTCCAGGCTGCGGGTAATGCCGCCGTCGGCCGGGCTCTGGGGCATTGGTTATGGGGCGCGTTCACGTCATTGACGGTAAGTTCGCTGGTAGTGATTTTCGCGCTGCTGATCCTCAGGGTACCGGCGCCGGACATGAGCAAGGCCTTGCAGGGGCCCTGGTGGCTGTGGGTTGGTGGTGTGCTGGGGGCGCTGTATGTGGCCGGTGCTGCTGCGCTCACCCCCCGGCTTGGGGCGGCGGGGTTCCTGGTGCTGGTGGTGGCGGGGCAGATCATCACGGCGGTGGTCGCAGACCACTTCGGGGTGATGGGGTTGGGGGGCAAGCCGCTCAACCTGGCCAGGTTGGCAGGTGTGGTGCTGATCCTCTGCGGCGTGCTGCTGGTGCAGGGCACCTGGGCAGCAGGCACGCCGGCCAGTGCCACTGCCGTGGAGAAACAGTCGGAAGGCTGATCAGCGCCCCGGCTGGCTGCACGCCCACACGGTTTCCCGCAGCCAGCGATGCCCGGGGTCGTCGTCCTTGCGGCTATGCCAGGCTTGCTGGTAATCGAACGAAGGAATCGCCAGTGGCGGCTCGAACTGGCGCAATGTCTCGTGCTGGTGCAGCGAGCCCACCGCGCGGCTGGCCACGGTGAGGATCAGGTCGGTGCCGGCCAGCACCTCGACCGCCGCACTCCAATGCGGCAAGGCCAGGGCAATCCGCCGACGCAGGCCTTGCGCGGCCAGGGCGCGTTCGATTTCATCGAAGGCATCCGGGTGCATGGCCATCAGCACATGCGGGCGGGCCAGCCAGTCGTCCAGGGCCAGGCCGCCGCTGGCCGGTAGCACCTGGCGGTCGGCAACGCTGATGAAGCTGTCGGTGAACAGCGGCTGCGCCGTGATGGCCTGGGGCAGGTCCGGGAAGATGCCCAAGGCCAGGTCCAGTTCACCATCGAGCAACTGGGCCAGCATGGTTTCGCGGCTGGCCTGGCTGACGGCCAGGTCCACCCCGGGCGCGACCTGGCGCAGGTGGCGCAGCAGGGGTGGCAGGATGATCCGCGAGGAATAGTCGGACAGCGAGAGCCTGAAGCGACGCTGGGCCTTGGCCGGTTCGAACTGTGGGGCGGCCAGCAGGCCGTTGAGGTTGCCCAGGGCGTCGTGCAGCGGTTTGGCCAGCGATTGGGCGCGGGCGGTCAAGGTCATGCTGCCGTTCTGGCGCACCAGCAAGGGGTCGTCGAAGTGCTTGCGCAACTGCGCCAGGGCGTGGCTTACCGCCGGTTGGCTGCGGTGCAGGCGCAGGGAGGCGCGGGTGACGTGCTTTTCGCTCAGCAGGGCGTGCAGGGCGAGCAGCAGGTTGAGGTCGATCTTGCGTAGTTCATCCATGGTGCGAATGGTCTTGGTTGTGTCTGGCAGTTTTGATCAGCTTAACAAATGCCCAAGGCTGTCGAGGCCCCAGGATTTCGGCATCATGGCTGACATTGTCGGGGCCGCGGTGCGGCCCATCGCGACACAAGGCCGCTCCTACAGGGACCGTGTCATTCGTTGGGGTTATATTCCCCACCCGTTTCACTGTTATCCGAGTATTCCGATGGGTCTTTCCGCAACCGCAACACCCGAGCCGCGTCGCCTGGGCGCCCCTATGGCTGCAACCTGATCGGCGTGCGCCTGCGTCCGCTGTACTTTGCCGGCGAGCGTCGGCCTGTAGCGCTGACCGGGTGCTGAGGCACTGAGCGAACTGCTGCAAGGGGTGCAGAAATCATCTGCATCCTGCCTAATTGTTCAACTTTCCTCGCCTGATTAGCCTGCCTCGAACCCCCATCCAACAGGATTCGATCATGGCTACCCGCATCGTTCTCAACAGCACCGGCACTGCCGATGTCATGCAGCTTGAACACTTGCAAGCACAAGCCCCAGGGCCCGGCCAGGTCTGGCTGGAACAGACGGCCATGGGTGTCAACCCGCTCGACCTGTTGCAGCGCAAGGGCGGTGCCCCACTGGACTTGCCTTCCGGGCTGGGGCTGGAAGGGGCTGGGCGGGTCGCTGCCGTCGGCGAAGGGGTACATGACGTGCAGGTGGGCGACCGGGTCGCCTATGCCATGGGCCCGGTTGGCGGTTACGCCAGCGGCCGCCTGTACCCGGCCGAGCGCCTGGTCAAGCTGCCGCCGCAGCTGGATGACCAGGCCGCTGCCGCCGTGCTGTTCAAGGGCATCACGGCGCAGTACCTGCTGAAGACCACCTATGCCGTGGGCCCGGGTAGCCAAGTGTTGTTGTACGGTGCCGCCGGTGCCTTGGGCCAGCTGATGGCTCCTTGGGCGCGGCACCTGGGGGCGACGGTGATCGGCGTGGTATCACGCCCGCAGAGTGTGGCAAGGGCGCAGGCAGCAGGTTGCCACCATGTGCTGGTGTTCGACGCGGCAACCTTGGCCGGCCAGGTCCGCGAGCTGACCCAGGGCCAGGGCGTGGACGTGGCCTATGACTGTGTCGGCAAGGTGTCGTTGCAAGCCTCGCTGGACAGCCTGCGGGTGCGTGGCTTGCTGGTGTCGTTCGGCGGCACCTCCGGCGCGCCGGCGGCCATCGAGGTTGCCACGCTCAACGCCAAGGGCTCGCTGTACCTGACCCGGCCCTCGCTGGCAGCACACACCCGCACGGTCGACGAGTACCAGCAGCGCGCCGCCGATGTGTCCCCGAATGGCGACTGATGAGTGGCGGGCAGCAGGTGAGTGTCAAGGTTGCCGGCAGCCTGCGCAGCAATGACAACGAAGCCCTGCTGGAGGCGGCGCGGCGTGGCGTTGGCATCCTGGCGGGAGGGGACTGGCTGATGGGCGAGGACCTCGCTGCCGGGCGCTTGGTGCGGGTGCTGCCGCAATGGCAGCTGGATGTGGCGGCAGGCATTTACCTGGTACGGCCGACCGCGCGCCTCAACACTGCCGCCCTGGTGGCTTTCAAGGCGTGGCTGGAAGCACGCTTCGAGGCCGGCGCACCGTGGCGGCTATAGAATTGCACATAATCAATTGAATTAGCAGGGACCCTGTGGGAGCGGCTTTAGCCGCGAACACCGGCATAGCCGGTGCCATGCACCGCGATGGATTCTTCGCGGCTAAAGCCGCTCCCACAGGGTACGCGGGCAATCGTTATCGCCTTGCTACCGCATGTTGCACGCACTGCTCGTAATAGGTCTGCTTGATCGCTGCAGGCTTTAGCCGCGAGCGGCTGTTGTAGGTCTGTTCGGTAATGCCGAAGGCGGTCATGCGCATCCACGGTTTGGGGAATTTGCGCGCCTGCAGCTTCTTGCGCGTGGCATACAGGGTTACCCCGGAAAGCTTGGCCTGCTGCGCCTCGGCGGCTATCTGCGCGCCCCAACCGCAAGTGTGGCGATCGTTCTGGCTCAGCGCCCGTGCCTGGGCGCCGAAAGCGAGCGTGGCTAGCAGGCAGCCGGCCATCGTTGCTAGAAGTACTCGCATGTTGCTGTCCTAAGCATCTGAAGGAAAACGAAGTTTGCCTTCACAAGCAGTTACCGGGGGCCAGCAAATTGCCGTCAGGTTGTTGCCATCCGCAACGGGCTGGCGCGGTGTGTGCGCAGGCTGGTCCAGGCCAGGCTGGCGACCCAGATCACCGATACGCCGTAGTTCAGGCGCTGGTACAGGCCGAACCATTGGCCGCTTTGCGCTGCCTTGCCCATGAGTACGACGGTCACGATCGCCAGCACCACGCAAGCCAGGGAAAACAGCCCCAGTGCCCTGGAGCCGGCAATGCGATTGCCCAACCAGGCCCACAGTGCGCTTGCAAGGGTCAGCGAAAGGAACATCAGCAAGCCGGACAGGTTGTGTAGCTGCTGTGAAGGGGAAGGCTGCGCCGGAGCGCAACCTTGGTCGCAAGGAAACCAGCCGGTACCCAGGCTGCCCAGACCATGAAACAGCACCAGCGCCGCACTCAGCAATGCCAGCTTCGAACCACGCCAGCGCCGCGCCAGGCCCCAGGCAAACAGGGTGAACAGCATGGCAAGGGGGAAGTTGTTGACCAACGGCGACCAGTTCTGGGTCGGCGAACCGACGGCGCCGAGCTGGCTCATGGCCTGTTGCAGGTGGTCGTAGCCGGGGTAGGCCAGGGCGGTGAACCATACGCCTGCCAGCAGCCAGAAGGGGATCAACAGGCCACTGGCTAGCAACAAGCGGTCGAGGGGTTTCATGCGGTGTTTTCCTTCCATGGATGAGCGTAAAACCGCACAGTACAGCGTTGCAACTGCGAGGCGCCAGCATTCCAGTGTTTCGTTCAGGGCTGCGTGTCGCCTGCGGACGCCGAGAAATACCGCACTGCGTGTATGTGATCGTACAACTGCTTGCGCTATGATGAGCGCTGTCTTTCAAGGTGAAATACAGGGCAATGACAGAGCAGCAGGTACAGGCAAAGACCCGGCGCAAGCCGCGCAGTCTGGCCCAGGAACTGGTCACGGTGCTGACCGAGCGCATTCGCAGCGGCCAGCTCAAGCGCGGCGACAAGCTGCCGACCGAATCGCAGATCATGGCCGAAGAGGGTGTCAGCCGCACGGTGGTGCGTGAAGCGATCTCGCGGCTGCAGGCTGCCGGGCAGGTCGAGACCCGCCACGGCATCGGTACCTTCGTGCTGGACGCGCCAGCCACGGGTGGTTTCCGTATCGACCCGGCGACCGTGGTCACCCTGCGCGAAGTGTTGGCGGTGCTGGAGTTGCGCATTGCCCTGGAGATCGAATCGGCGGGCTTGGCGGCGCAGCGGCGCAGCGATGAAGAGCTGACCGGCATGCGTGCGGCGCTGGACGAACTCAACGAAGGGGCTGCCCACGCCACGGATGCGGTGTCGGCGGATTTCCAGTTCCACCTGCGCATTGCCCAGGCCAGCGGCAACCACTACTTCGCCGACATCATCAACCACCTGGGCACCAGCATCATCCCGCGTACCCGGTTGAACTCGGCGCGGCTGGCCCATGATGACCAGGCGCACTACATGAGCCGGCTGATGCATGAGCACGAGGCGATCTACGAAGCCATCGCCCGGCGTGATAGCGAAGGGGCGAAGATGGCCATGCGCATGCACCTGAGCAACAGCCGCGAGCGCTTGCGCCAGGCGCATGCAGAGGCCGAGGCGCAGGGGGCCTGAGGCTTCTCTGTTGCCTGACCTGGCCTCTTCGCGGGTAAACCCGCTCCCACAAGGTTATCCATTACCTGTAAGTACGGCGCGGTCCCTGTAGGAGCGGGTTTACCCGCGAAGAGGCCGGTACAGCCAAAAGAAAAGCCCCGCCATCCGCGGGGCTTTCTGGTTTCAAGGGGCGATCAGATCGCGCCCTCACTCCACTGGCCATTCACCAGCCGGCGCAGCCCAAGCGGGTTGCCGTCGCGCAGTGCCTCAGGCAACAGCGCCTGCGGGTAGTTCTGGTAGCACACCGGGCGCAGGAAGCGGTCGATGGCCAGGGTGCCGACCGATGTGCCGCGCGCATCCGACGTGGCCGGGTAAGGCCCGCCGTGCACCATCGCATCACACACCTCGACACCGGTCGGGTAGCCGTTGACCAGGATCCGCCCGACCTTCTCTTCCAGCAGGGGGACCAGCCAGGCGAAGGCCTGCAGGTCTTCCGGCTCGCCAATCAGGGTCGCGGTCAGCTGGCCGCGCAGGCCGAGCAGGGCGGCGCGCAACTGATCGTTGTCCTGCACTTCCACGGCAACAGTGGTCGGGCCGAACACTTCTTCCTGCAGTAGCGGGTCAGACGCCACCAGCAGGCGGGCATCGGCCTTGAACAGTTGGGCGCGCGCCTGGCTGCCTGCCTGCGCCTGGCCGGCCAGGTGCTCGATACCGGCATGGGCGTGCAGGTGCTCCAGGCCACCGACGTAGCTGCGCAGGCCACCTGCGTTGAGCATGGTCTGGCCGGCTTGCTGGCTCAGGTGCTGGCCAAGCTCGGCCAGCAGTTGGCTGTACTGCGGCGACTGCAGGCCGATCACCAGGCCCGGGTTGGTGCAGAACTGGCCTGCGCCCAGGCTCACCGAACCGGCCAGTTCTCGGGCGATGGCTTCGCCACGCTTGGCCAGGGCGCCCGGCAGGATGATGACCGGGTTGATACTGGACATCTCGGCGAACACCGGGATCGGCTGCGGGCGCTCGGCGGCCATGCGGCACAGGGCGTCACCGCCTTTCAGCGAGCCGGTAAAGCCGACCGCCTGGATGGCCGGGTGCTTGACCAGCCACTCGCCGACGCCGCCACCGAACACCATGTTGAACACGCCCTTGGGCATGCCGGTGCGCTCGGCGGCGCGCTGGATGGCACAGCCAACCAGGTCGGCGGTGGCCATGTGGCCGCTGTGGGCCTTGAACACCACCGGGCAACCGGCGGCCAGGGCCGCAGCGGTATCGCCACCGGCGGTGGAGAAGGCCAGCGGGAAGTTGCTGGCGCCGAACACGGCGACCGGGCCGACGCCGATGCGCATCTGGCGCAGGTCCACGCGTGGCAGGGGCTGGCGCTCGGGCAGGGCCAGGTCGATGCGCGCACCGAGGAAGTCACCACGGCGCAGCACCTGGGCGAACAGGCGCATCTGGCCGCTGGTGCGGCCGCGCTCGCCCTGGATACGGGCGGGGGGCAGGGCGGTTTCACGGCAGACGATGGCGACGAAGGCGTCGTCCAGTTCGTCCAGCTCGGCGGCGATGGCGTCGAGGAATTCGGCGCGCCGCGCCGGGGCCAGCTGGCGGAATTCGGCGAAAGCGGCGGCCGCGGCCTTGGCGGCCTGGTCCACTTCGCTTTCGGTGGCTTGGGCGAAGCTGTAGGGCAGGGCCTCGCCGGTGCTGGCGTCCAGGCTCTGCAGGCGCTGCGGGCCAGCGGCGCTGCGCTGGCCGGCGATGAAGTTGTGGCCGAGGATTTCAGGCATGGGGTGCTCCTGTAGAGAGTAGTGAATGAAGAGAACGTGCTTGAGGCGTTTGCTCGGACCCTGTGGGAGCGGGTTCACCCGCGAAGCAGGCAACTCGGTGTATGGCACCGGCATTGCCGGTGTTCGCGGGTGAACCCGCTCCCACAGGGACCGCGTTGCAATATTGAGTCGGGCAAGCCCTTGGCATCAGGTAATCGGTGCCGGGTTGAAGAGGGTGATGTCGTTGTGCAGGCGATGCTGTTCGGCCCAGGTCTGCTTGCGGCCGCTGGCCACGTCCAGGTAGTAGTGGAACAGCTCCCAGCCCAGCTCCTCGATGGTCGAGCGGCCGCTGGCGATGCGCCCGGCGTCGATGTCGATCAGGTCGGGCCAGCGTTGGGCCAGCTCGCTGCGGGTGCATACCTTGACCACCGGCGCCATGGCCAGGCCGTACGGGGTGCCGCGGCCAGTGGTGAACACATGCAGGTTCATCCCGGCAGCCAGTTGCAGGGTGCCGCAGACAAAGTCGCTGGCCGGGGTGGCGCAGAAGATCAGGCCTTTGCGGTTGACCCGCTCGCCCGGGCCGAGCACGCCCTGGATGGCGCCGCTACCGGACTTGACGATCGACCCCAGCGACTTCTCGACGATATTCGACAGGCCGCCTTTCTTGTTGCCCGGCGTGGTGTTGGCGCTGCGGTCGGCGGCGCCTTGCTGCAGGTAGCGGTCGTACCAGTCCATTTCGCGCACCAGGGCGTCTGCGACCTCCTGGTTTTCCGCCCGCGAGGTGAGCATGTATATGGCGTCGCGCACTTCGGTCACTTCCGAGAACAGCACGGTGGCGCCGGCGCGTACCAGCAGGTCGGCGGCGTAGCCCAGCGCCGGGTTGGCGGTGATGCCCGAGAAGGCATCGCTGCCCCCGCACTGCATACCCAGGATCAGTTCGCTGGCCGGCACGCTTTCGCGGCGGCGCTGGTCGAGTTTCTTCAGGCGGGTCTCGGCCAGTTGCATGATCTGCTCGATCATTTCCACAAAGCCCAGGCTGGCGTCCTGCAGGCGGTACAGCCACGGGTCGCTGAGGTCCACCGACGGGTCGTTGTCGTGCATCACCTGGCCGGCCTGCAGCTTTTCGCAGCCCAGGCTGATGACCAGGGCCTCGCCGCCCAGGTTGGGGTTGCGCGCCAGGTTGCGTACCGTGCGGATCGGGATGTAGGCATCGCGCGCGTTGATCGCCACCCCGCAGCCATAGCTGTGGGTGATGGCCACCACGTCATCGACATTGGGGTACTTGGGCAGCAACTCGCTGCGAATGCGCTTGACCGCATGCTCCAGCACGCCGGCCACGCACTGCACGGTGGTGGTGATGCCGAGGATGTTGCGGGTGCCGACGGTGCCGTCGGCGTTGCGGTAGCCTTCGAAGGTGAAGCCTTCGAGCGGCGGCAGCGGCTGCGGGACGGCGTCGCAGCGTGGCAGGCTGTCCAGCTCCGGCGCGGCCGGCATGGCCAGCTGGCTCTCCTGCACCCAGCTGCCCTGGCGCAGGTCTTCCAGCGCGTAGCCTATGATCTGCCCGTAACGGCGCACCGGTTCGCCCTTGGCGATGGCTACGGTGGCCACCTTGTGGCTCTGTGGCACGCCTTCGACCAGGGTCAGGCCGTCGGCGAAGCGGGCGCCTTCGCCCAGGCCGCCATCGTTGACCACCACCACGACATTGTCGTCGTCGTGCAGGCGGACGTAGCGGGGCGAGTCGGAATGTTCGATCAACTGCATGTTCGGGCCCTACTTGTCAGGTTCTCAGGCTTTTGTACATCCGCCCGCGGCGGGGTGGCCGCCGTGGGCGTGTTCACTCAGTGGCGCGAGCCGGCCAGTTCGCTGCCGGCCACTGGCTCGGCGTCAGGCTTTGGGCTTTCACGCAGCTCGATGCGCTTGATCGGGCCGACGATCACCAGGTAGCTGAACACCGCCACCAGGGCGTTGGCGCCGACGTACACCAGGGCCCACTTGAACGAACCCGTGGCGCTGATGATGTAGCCGATCACGATTGGCGTGGTGATCGAGGCGATGTTGCCGAAGGTGTTGAACAGCCCTCCTGACAGCCCGGCGATCTGTTTCGGCGAGGTGTCGGCGACCACCGCCCAGCCCAGCGCGCCGATGCCTTTGCCGAAGAACGCCAGGGTCATGAAGCCGACCACCATCCACTCGGCGTCGACGTAGTTGCAGAACACCATGGTGGTCGACAGCAGCAGGCCGCAGACGATCGGCAGCTTGCGCGAGAAGGTCAGTGAGTTGCCGCGGCGCAGCAGCCAGTCGGAGATCACCCCGCCCAGCACACCACCGATGAAGCCGCAGACCGCCGGCAGCGAGGCGATGAAGCCGGCCTTGAGGATGGTCATGCCGCGCTCCTGCACCAGATACACCGGGAACCAGGTGAGGAAGAAGTAGGTGATGGCGTTGATGCAGTACTGGCCCAGGTACACGCCCAGCAGCATGCGGCTGGTCAGCAGTTGCTTGATGTAGCCCCATTTCGGGCCGTCGTTGCCGCGCTTCTGGTCCATGTCCACCAGCCCGCCATTCTGCTCGATGTGTTCGAGTTCACCTGGGCTGATACGTGGGTGTTGGCGCGGGTTGTAGATGGTCTTCAGCCACACCATGGAAAACACGATGCCCAGTGCGCCCATCACCACGAACACGTGCTCCCAGCCGAAGCTGAACACGATCCAGCCCATGATCGGTGCGAACAATGCGGTGGCGAAGTACTGCGCCGAGTTGAAGATGGCCGAGGCGGTGCCGCGTTCCTGGGTCGGGAACCAGGCCGCGACGATGCGCGCATTGCCGGGGAACGACGGGGCTTCGGCAAAACCGACCAAAAAGCGCAGGGTGAACAGGGTCACCACCGCCCAGGCCACCGGCAGGCCACCGACAAAGCCCTGCAACAAGGTGAACAGCGACCAGGTGAAGATGCTGAAGGCGTAGACGTTCTTGGAACCGAAGCGGTCGAGCAGCCAGCCACCAGGAATCTGGCCAGCCACGTATGCCCATCCGAAGGCGGAGAAGATGTAGCCGAGGGTCACGGCATCGATGCCGAGGTCTTTCTGCAGGCTGGAACCCGCGATGGCAATGGTGGCGCGGTCAGCGTAGTTGATCGTGGTCACCAGGAACAGCATGAACAGGATCAGGTAGCGCACATGCGTCTTCTTCGTCGCTTGCATGCTGGTAGTACTCCCACTAGTTATTTTTGTGCGGGCTCACGAATTGTAACCGGAGCGGGGCTGGCCCACTCCGGGTGCGGCATCTGGCAGGCCGCGGGCGGCGCTTACTGCGGGCCCATCTTGTCCATCAGCGCGGCGAGTTTTTCGTACTCGTCGGCGGTGAGGTCGGTAAGCGGAGTACGCACCGGGCCGGCGTCGTAACCGGCGATTTTGGCGCCGGCCTTGACGATGCTCACGGCGTAACCGGCCTTGCGGTTGCGGATGTCCAGGTACGGCAGGAAGAAGTCGTCGATCAGCTTGGCCACGGTGGCGTGGTCGTCACGGGCGATGGCGTTGTAGAAGTCCATGGCGGTCTTCGGCACGAAGTTGAACACGGCGGAGGAGTACACCGGCACGCCCAGGGCCTTGTAGGCGGCCGCATACACCTCGGCGGTCGGCAGGCCACCCAGGTAGCTGAAGCGGTCGCCCAGGCGGCGACGGATCGACACCATCAACTCGATGTCACCCAGGCCGTCCTTGTAGCCGATCAGGTTCGGGCAGCGCTCGGCCAGTTTTTCCAGCAGGTCGGCGTTCAGGCGGCAGACGTTGCGGTTGTAGACGACTACGCCGATGTTTACCGATTTGCACACGGCTTCGACGTGGGCGGCGACACCTTCCTGGCTGGCTTCGGTCAGGTAGTGCGGCAGCAGCAGCAGGCCCTTGGCACCCAGGCGCTCGGCTTCTTGCGCGTATTCGATGGCCTGGCGGGTGGAGCCACCGACGCCGGCAAGGATAGGGACCGACTTGGCGCAGGTGTCGATGGCGGTCTTGATCACCTGGCTGTATTCGCTGGCAGCCAGGGAGAAGAACTCACCGGTGCCACCGGCGGCGAACAGAGCGCTGGCGCCGTACGGGGCCAGCCATTCCAGGCGCTTGACGTAGCCAGCCGGGTTGAAGTCGCCCTGGGCGTTGAAGTCGGTGACCGGGAAAGACAGCAGGCCGTGGGAGAGGATGGATTTGAGTTCTTGTGGAGTCATTGTTGTTGGCATCCTGTGGCGCTTGGGTGAAGGGTGTTGTTTTGCGTTTGAGGTAAGTTATCGTACAACTTGTACGATGACTAGTCCCTTTGGGAGATTTTTTTGTGGAGGGGCGGAAGGAGTGTTATTGCCTGTGCTGGCCTCATCGCGGGTAAACCCGCTCCCACACGGACCGCGTCGCGCTTGAAATTTGCGGAGATCCCTGTAGGAGCGGGTTTACCCGCGAAGAGGCCAGAACAGGCGACAACAAGAGATGCACGAGACGCAGATGGCAGATCCATCGCGATCAGTCATCGTATCTCTTTATGGGGCAGGAAAAAAAGATCGCGGAGACAGGCACAAGCCCGCCGCCCGTTTCCACGGGAAGTGTTCTGGGACCAGCAGAGGGTGACCGGGGAAAACGAGGGCGGCCTTGCGCCGCCCCGCGATCAAAGCAGAGGAAACTGGGGTCAGGCAGCGTGCTGGCGCTTGATCTGCGCCTTGCGTACCTGGGCCCGGCAAGCGTCGCCGAAAGCCTGGAAAATCTTGATCGAATCCGGGTTCTTCGCCGCTTGCCACTCCGGGTGCCACTGCACGGCGAACAGGAATGGCGAGATGCTCGGGGCATGGATCGCCTCGACCAGGCCGTCTTCGGCGTGGGCGATGGCCTCGATGCCGGTGCCGAGCTTGTGCAGCCCTTGGCCATGCAGCGAGTTGACGCGAATCTCGTCGGTACCCAGGGTGTCACGCAGCCAGCTGTCCGGCTTGATCTTCACGCCGTGCACCTGGGCGTATTGCACCTCGACCGGGTCTTCCGGGTTTTCCCGGTGGTCGTTGAAGCCTGGCTCGGCGTACACCTTCTGGTAGATGTCGCCACCCAGGGCCACGTTGATTTCCTGCATGCCACGGCAGATGCCGAAGATCGGCAGGCCACGCTTGATCGCGGCCTTGACCAGCGGGATGTCGAACAGGTCGCGGTTCTGGTCCTGGCCTTTGCCGGGGGTCTCGTTTTCCTGGCCGTACAGGGCCGGGTCGATGTTGCTGCCGGCGCCGGTCAGGTACACGCCGTCGGCCATGTCCAGATAGGTCTCGAGGTCTTCGATGCCGCAGCAGGTGGGCACCAGCACCGGGACGCAATCGGAAAACTCGACCAGCGGGGTGATGTATTTGTGGGTCATGACCTGATAGTCATGGCCTTTGCGCTCTTGGCTGCCCATGGTCATCAGGACGACGGGTTTGCGCAGGGAGGGTTGCTTGTTGCCAATGTTGCTGTTGGACATATGTCACCTTGGGACAGGTTCGGCCTGTCGTTGTTGTGCAGGTGCACGGCGCGGGGCCATGGGTGCAACCTGTAGCCCCGAGCACTGCCGGCTCGTCGGAGGCGACGATTCCGGTCGGGGCTTGTAGATAGCTTGCCAGAGCCGTTCGATATGTCAAACGACGGAGCAGGGCTTGATGGCAGGGAATGCGCCGGATTTTGGGGTCTTAAACCGATGCGGGCCTGTAGTGGCGTGGGTTTGGCGGGGGTTAAGGTCAATAATATTTAACGATGCAGTTGGGTCTTTGCAGCGGTGCAATGAAGGTGTCGCCTGTTCCGGCCTCTTCGCGGGCATGCCCGCTCCCACAGTTTGATCACCGGTCTCGAAGGCCGAGGTGATCCTGTGGGAGCGGGCGAGCCCGCGAAGAGGCCGGAACAGGTGTCAGTGCAGTATTTGCGCCAGGAACCCCTTGGCCCGCTCGGTACGCGGCTGGTTGAAGAACACCTGCGGCGGGCTGTCTTCGATGATCTGCCCGCCCTCAAGGAACAGCACCCGCTCGGCTACCTGGCGGGCAAAGCCCATTTCATGGGTGACGCAAAGCATGGTCATGCCAGTGCCGGCCAGTTGCACCAGCACATCCAGCACCTCGGCGACCATCTCTGGGTCAAGCGCCGAGGTGGGCTCGTCGAACAGCATGATCCGCGGCTTCATGCACAGCGCCCGGGCAATCGCCACGCGCTGCTGCTGGCCGCCGGACAGCTGGCTGGGGTACTTGTGCGCCTGGCTTTCGATGCCGACCTTGCTCAGGTACATGCGCGCCCGCTCCTCGGCGTCCTTGCGCGACAGGCCGCGCACGCTGGTGGGGGCCAGCAGGCAGTTGTCGAGCACGCTCATGTGCGGGAACAGGTTGAAGTGCTGGAACACCATGCCGATGTCGCTGCGCACCTGCGCCGCTTCGCGGGTGGTGGCCGCCAGGTCGATGCCATCCACTTTGATGCTGCCCTGCTGGGCCACTTCCAGGCGGTTGATGCAGCGGATCAGGGTCGACTTGCCCGAGCCGGACGGCCCGCACAGCACGATGCGTTCGCCTTCGCGCACCTGCAGGTCGATGTCGCGCAGCACGTGGAACGCGCCGTAGTGCTTGTTCAGGCCTTCGATGCGGATCAGCACCGGGCGTGGGTCGGGTTCGGGGGCAAGGGTGGCAAGGCTCAGTGGTGCGGTCATCTTGTTGTTCTCCCGCAGGGGTTCAGTCGAAACGGGTCGCGCTGTAGGGCGCGGGGTCGGTGAAGGGGCGTTCGCCGGTGACCAGTTCGGCCACTAGCCGGCCGCTGACCGGGCCCAGGGTGAGGCCGTGGTGGGCGTGGCCGAAGTTGAACCACAGCCCCGGGTGGCGCGGCGCCGGGCCAATCACCGGGCGCATGTCGGGCAGGCAGGGGCGGCGGCCCAGCCACGGGGTGTCGTCCAGGCGCTCACCCAGGGCTGGGAACAGCTTGCGCGCCAGGGCTTCGCAACGGCCCAGCTGGATCTGGTTGCCCGGCGCGCTGCTGGCGTCGAACTCGATGCCGGTGGTCAGGCGCACGCCGCGGGCCATCGGCGCCAGCACGTAGCCGCCCTGGGTGTCGCAGATGGAATGCTCCAGTTGCGCGCCGTCACGGGTGCTGTAGTGCATGTGGTAGCCACGCTTGATCGCCAGCGGGATCTGGTAGCCAAGGCCGCTGAACAGGTCGGCTGACTGCGGGCCGAGGCAGGCCACCACCTCGTTGGCGGTGATCGGGCCGCGGCGGCTGTCTACCTGCCATTGGCCGTCGACCTGGCGCAGGCTGCGCGCATCGCCATGCAGGAACTGCCCGCCGCGCTGCGTGAACAGGGTGGCGTAGCCGCGGGTGAGGGCGCCGGGGTTGTTCACGGTCTTGGGGTCGAGCCAGTGAATGCCGCCGACCACGCTGGCGTCCAGCTGGTGCTCGCGGGCCTGCAACTGCCCGCATTCGAGGATTTCGAACTGCAGGCCATATCGGCTCAGGCCCTTGGCGTCGGCCTTGGCCTGCTCGAACAGCGCCGGGTCACGGAACACTTCGATCCAGCCTTTGGCCTGCACCAGCCCTTCCAGGCCGGCGGCAGCAATGAATGCGTCGTGCTCTTCGACGCAGCGTTGCACCAGCGGCAGCATATCGGCGGCGGCCCCGGCCAGGCGCCCGGGGGCCGATTGGCGCCAGTAGCGCCACAGCCATGGAGCGGCCTTGGGCAGGTGCAGCAGGCTGTAGCGCACATCGGGCTGGCGGTTCAAGCCGTAGCGCAGCAGCGCGCCCAGTTGCCGCGGGAAGGCATAGGGGATCACGCTGGAGCGCTCGATCAGCCCGGCGTTACCGTGGCTGGTGCCGCTGCCCGGTTCGTCGCGGTCGATCAGGATCACCTGGCGCCCGCGGGCCTGCAGGTGCAGCGCGGTGCTGACGCCGACGATGCCGGCGCCGAGGACAAGGGTCTGGCAATGCATGGAACGTATCCTTCGGTCAGTTCAGGTGGCGGCCCAAGCGGGCTTCCAGGTGTTTCAGCAGGCGCCGCACCAGTTCGACGATCAGCAGGTAGAGCACGGCGGCCCACAGGTAGATCTGGAAGTCGAAACTGCGCGAGAAGGCCAGTTTGGTCACGCCCATGAGGTCGTAGATGGTCACCAGCGAGGCGATCGCGCTGGCCTTGATCATCAGGATCAGTTCGTTGCCCAGCGGGCCGATGGCCACCAGCAGCGACTGCGGCAGGATCACCTTGAAAAAGGTGGTCGAGCGCTTCAGGTTCAGCGCCCGCGCCGCCTCATGCTGGCCGGGGGCGACGGCCATCAGGCTGCCGCGGAAGATCTCGGCCTGGTAGGCGGCGGTGTTCAGGGTGAACGCCAGCA
Organism: Pseudomonas sp. M2(2023); assembly: GCF_030263955.1. Lineage (NCBI taxonomy): Bacteria > Pseudomonadati > Pseudomonadota > Gammaproteobacteria > Pseudomonadales > Pseudomonadaceae > Pseudomonas > Pseudomonas sp. M2(2023). Next base: position 3,268,261 of record NZ_CP127114.1, on the reverse strand, counting down.
GGGTGCAGAACCACGCCTCGCGGAAGAACCACCACAGGCCGACGTCCTGCCAGAAGCCTTTGAGCGAACCCAGGCCGTAATACAGAAGGAACAGCTGGGCCAGCAGCGGCGAGCCGCGGAAGAAGTACACATAGCCGGCGGCCATGCGCTGCAGCAGCAGGCTGCGCGACATGCGCGCCAGGGCCAGCAACAGGCCGAGCACGGCACCCAGGCTGAAGGAAATCGCCACCAGCTTGGCCGTTACCAGCAGGCCATCGAGGAAGCGTGGGCCGTAGCGTTCCAGCAGGTCGGGGTCGAGTACCAGCGCCAGCAGTTGTTCGAAGCTCATGCGCGTGCTCCTTGCAGGTGGCGGTTGCTGCGCCGTTCGATGAAGGCGAACACGCGCCCGGAAATGGCGGCGAACAGCAGGTAGCCCAGGCAGGCGACGCCATAGAAGAACATCGGCTCCTTGGTCACGCTGACGGCCAGGTTGGTCTGGCGCATCAGGTCGACCAGCGAGATGGTGGATACCAGCGAGGTGTCCTTGAGCAGCGACAGCCAGTTGTTGGACAGGCCGGGCAGGGCGATGCGGGTCAATTGCGGCAGCAGCACCTTGAAGAAGCCGGTGCGCTTGCTCAGGCCCAGCGCCGAGCAGGCTTCCAGCTGGCCCTTGGGCAGGGTCTTGAAGGCTGCCAGCCAGATCTCGCTGGAGAACGCGGCGAACACCAGGCTGAAGGCGATCATCGCGGCGAGGAAGGTATTGATCAGGAACTCACCCTGGTAGCCCATGGCTGCGAGAATTTTCTGTGCGGCGATCTGGCAGCCGTAATAGATGATCAGCAGCGTCAGCAGTTCGGGCAGGCCACGGAACACAGTGGAGAAGGTGGTGGCCCAGGCACGCGGCAAGCGCTTGCGCGAGCGTGCTGCAAGGGCGACCACCAGGCCCAGCGGCAGGCCGATGGGCAGGCAGGCCAGGGCCAGGGAAACGGTGACCAGGGCGCCGGCCAGCAGCGCCTGGCCCCAGCCTCCACTGGCGAAGGACAGCAAGGACAATTGATCGAGCATGACAAACCCCTTGGGCGGGTAGGTGCGATCTCTGTGGGAGCGGCCTTGCGTCGCGAAAGGGCTGCGTAGCGGCCCCAGGATTCATGCAACTGCACAGATTGCCGGGGCCGCTGCGCGACCCTTTCGCGACGCAAGGCCGCTCCCACAGGGGGTGCGCAAAACTTCCTGAAGATCAGTTGTAGATATCGAAAGCGAAGTATTTGCTGGCGATCTTCTGGTAGGTGCCGTTGGCGACGATCTGCTGCAGCGCGGTGTTCAGGCGCTGGCGCAGGGCTTCGTCGTCCTTGCGCACGGCAATGGCGGCATCGGCCTTGGTGTTGGCCACGTCGCCGAGGATCTTGCAGCAGTCCCCGCCGTTCTTGGTCATCCACTCGTTCAGTGGGAATTTGTCGGCAATTACGCCATCCAGGCGGCCCGCGGCCAGGTCGGCGTTGGCTTCGTCCATGGTCGGGTACAGTTTCACGTCGGCACCGGCCTTGGCGTAGACGTCTTCGGCGTAGATGGCCTGGGTGGAGGACGACTGGGCGCCAACGGTGTAGCCGTCGAAGGTGGTCTGGGCGTCGTTGATCTTGCTGTCCTTGGCCACGGCAACGGTCAGCGGGGTGCGGTAGTAGTGGTCGGTGAAGGCGATCTTCTTGCGCCGTTCTTCGGTATTGATCATCGACGCGACCACCGCGTCGTACTTGCGTGCCATCAGCGCCGGGATGATGCCTTCCCAGTCCTGGGCCACCAGCGTGCACTCGACTTTCATCTGTTCGCACAGGGCGTGGGTGATGTCGACGTCGAAGCCGTGCAACTGGTTATTGGCGTCGACATAGTTGAAGGGCGGGTAGGCGCCCTCGGTGGCGAAGCGCAGGGTTTCGGCACTGGCGGCACCCGACAGCAGCAGGGCGCACGCACCCACCAAGGCCATGGTCTTTTTCATCTCGCACCTCATTGCACTCTTGCTATTGTTGTTTTCCCGTCGACCACGAGGTGTAGCCGACGAATTCGTTATGTAGAGCGGCAGTTGCTTCCAAGCGCTTTTCAACATCCGGCCCGAGCTTCTTGCAGACCTCGTTGACCATCAGGTGCACCCACGACAGCATGGTCGAGGTGGACTCCCAGAACAGGTTGAACTCGGTGGGAATGCGGAACACCTCGTCGGCGTTGGCATCGGCCCAGTCACAGAAGGTGTCGGTCACCAGGGTGACCGCTATGCCAGCCTCGCGCGCCTTCTGGCACAACAGCAGGGCATGGCGGGAATAACGGCGGGCTTCGAACACCACCAGGGCGCTGTCTTCGGCGCGGCCCAGCAATACTTCGCCAAAGTGCCCGGCACTCATATCCACCAGCTGCACGCCATCGCGCAGGTACTGCAGCAGGTGGCTCATGCACATGGCGATGCCGCGCTCGGTCTGGAAGCCGGCAATGAACACCCGCTGCTTGCTTGCCAGGCGCTGCGCGACGCTGTGCCAGGCGCTGCTCTGGCGATACTCGTGCACGCGCACCAGCGCGGCGATTTCCAGCTCCAGGCTGCCGGCGTTGTCGCTGGCGTTCTGGTTCTGGCGGTAATCTTGCAGGCGGTCGCCCACCAGCCACGGGCCATCGCCCAGGTCGTTCTGCAGGTCTTGCTTCAACGCCTTGAGATGGGCATAACCCAATGAACGGCAGAAACGGCCGACGCTGGATTCGCTGACGCCCAGCTTGACGGCAATGCTGGCCGAGGTCTGGAACGGCAGTTCATGCAGGTTGGCGAGCATGTAGGTGGCGATCTTGCGGCCCGAAGCAGCGGCCCCTTCGAGGCTGTTTTCCAGGCGTTGCTTGATCGGTTGGCTCATGCTGCGGCTCCAGGGGTAAGGCTTGCGAAAGAAAATGGCTGTTTTCTGTCATCAAGTCAACATTTGACAGATAGCTGTCACATGCAGGAAAGTTTTTGTCGTTGCAACGCTGTAGCCATTCCAATTCCAACAAGGAGCTTCAGATGTCCGCACCTTCCACCAGCACTGTCGTGCGTGTGCCTTTTACCGAGCTGCAGGGCCTGTTGCAGAGCATTTTCCAGCGCCATGGCTGCAGCGAAAGCGTGGCCCGGGTGCTGGCCCACAACTGCGCCAGCGCCCAGCGCGATGGTGCCCATAGCCATGGGGTGTTCCGCATGCCCGGCTATGTTTCGACATTGGCCAGCGGCTGGGTCGATGGCCAGGCCACGCCGAAGGTCAGCGACGTGGCGCCCGGTTATGTTCGTGTCGATGCCGCAGGCGGCTTCGCCCAGCCGGCGCTGGCGGCGGCCCGTGAACTTCTGGTGGCGAAGGCGCGCAACGCTGGCATCGCCGTGCTGGCGATCCACAACTCGCACCACTTCGCCGCGCTGTGGCCGGATGTGGAGCCTTTCGCCGACGAAGGCCTGGTAGCCCTGAGCGTGGTCAACAGCATGACCTGTGTGGTGCCGCACGGCGCCCGCAAGCCGCTGTTCGGCACCAACCCCATCGCCTTTGCCGCACCTTGCGCCGAACATGACCCGATCGTCTTCGACATGGCCACCAGCGCCATGGCCCATGGCGACGTGCAGATTGCCGCGCGTGCTGGCCAGCAATTGCCGCAGGGCATGGGGGTGGATGCCAATGGTGAGCCGACAACCGACCCCAAGGCGATTCTGGAAGGCGGCGCGTTGCTGCCATTTGGCGGGCACAAGGGCTCGGCCTTGTCGATGATGGTCGAGTTGCTGGCGGCGGCGCTGACCGGCGGGAATTTTTCCTGGGAGTTCGACTGGTCGGGGCACCCGGGGGCGAAGACGCCGTGGACCGGGCAGTTGATCATCGTCATCGACCCGAACAAGGCCGAGGGCGAACGTTTTGCCCAGCGCAGCCGCGAGCTGGTCGAGCAGATGCAGGCGGTAGGGCTGACGCGCATGCCGGGCGAGCGGCGTTACCGCGAGCGCGAGGTGGCCGAGGAGGAGGGGGTGGCGGTGACCGAGCAGGAATTGCAAGGCCTGAAAGAATTGCTTGGCTGACCCGGCCTCTTCGCGGGTAAACCCGCTCCCACAGGGTTATCACAGGCTTCGAAAATTGTGCATGACCTGTGGGAGCGGGTTTACCCGCGAAGAATCCAGCACCAATCCTCAGCCATGCAATGTTGCATAGACAACCTTGCACAATAGTTGATGTTCCTGAGCCCGCACTCCGGGTATGCTCAGGGCTGCCTTTTCGAACTGTCCTGATCCAAGGAGCTGCACGCTGTGTTCAAACATGTCGATGCCTATGCCGGCGACCCGATCCTCTCGTTGATGGAAACCTTCAAGGCCGACCCGCGCGCCGACAAGGTCAACCTGAGTATCGGCCTGTACTACGATGAGGCCGGCGTGGTGCCGCAGCTGGCGGCTGTGGATGCGGTGGAGAAACGCATCGCCGGCCAGGACCACGAAGCCTCTTTGTACCTGCCGATGGAAGGCCTGGCCAGCTACCGCCAGGCGATCCAGGCGCTGCTGTTCGGTGCCGATCACCCGGCTGTTACCGGCGGGCGTGTGGCCACCGTGCAGACCGTAGGCGGTTCCGGCGCCCTCAAAGTCGGCGCCGACTTCCTCAAGCGCTACTTCCCGCAGTCCGAAGTCTGGGTCAGCAACCCGACCTGGGACAACCACCGCGCCATCTTCGAAGGCGCCGGCTTCAAGGTGCACACCTACCCGTACTTCGACCAGGCCACCCGTGGCGTGGACTTCGAAGGCATGCTGGCTACCCTGCAGACCCTGCCGGCCAACAGCGTGGTGCTGCTGCACCCGTGCTGCCACAACCCCACCGGTGCCGACCTGGAACAGCACCAGTGGCAACAGGTGGTTGAAGTGGTCAAGGCACGCCAACTGATCCCGTTCCTCGACATCGCCTACCAGGGCTTCGCCGAAGGCCTGGTGGAAGACGCCTACGCCATCCGCGAAATGGCCCGCGCCGGCGTGCCGTGCCTGGTCAGCAACTCGTTCTCGAAGATCTTCTCGCTGTACGGCGAGCGTGTCGGCGGCCTGTCGGTGGTCTGCGACGATGAAGCCACTGCCCAGAGCGTGCTCGGCCAGCTGAAGGCTACCGTGCGCCGCAACTACTCCAGCCCGCCCAACTTCGGCGCCCAGCTGGTCGCTGGCGTGCTCAACGATGCGGCCCTCAATGCCCAGTGGGCCGAGGAAGTCGAAGTGATGCGCAAACGTATCCTCGACATGCGCCAGGCGCTGGTCGATGCCCTGGCCGTGCTGCTGCCAGGCCAGGACTTCCAGTTCTTCCTGCGCCAGCGCGGCATGTTCAGCTACACCGGCTTCAGCGTCGAGCAGGTGCGCCGCCTGCGTGACGAGTTCGGCGTGTACCTGATCGACAGCGGCCGCGTATGCATGTCCGGCCTGCGCCCGGCCAACCTGCAACGGGTTGCCGAAGCCTTCGCCGCCGTCCAGAAGTAACACCGCACGGGGCCGCTTTGCGGCCCTTTCGCCGGCAAGCCGGCTCCCACAGAGATAGCGCAAGGCTCAAGCACTGCGCGGTCGGTGTGGGAGCCGGCTTGCCGGCGATCAGGCTGCATGCAGCCTCTGGTTGCAATCCGCTTGTAAAGACAAGTGCAACCGCTCCTCGGAAAAGGGCTTCGCAAGTGCAACCTTTCCGTGCACAATCGCGCTCCCTTTTTCGGTTGAGTTGGGCGAAACGTCTATTTCGCCATTCTCAGCCTGTTGCAGTCTTGCGAGTGGAGCTTCACCCGGAATGAATGAGCAGGCCCCAAGCGTTGAACAACGCTTTGCAGAATCGACCCCCGCCACCCTCGGCAGCTGGTCGCGTCACGACACCACCTGGATGCTGGGCCTGTTCGGCACAGCGATCGGCGCCGGAACCCTGTTCCTGCCGATCAACGCCGGCCTTGGCGGCTTCTGGCCGTTGCTGATCCTGGCCATGCTGGCCTTCCCGATGACCTATTTCGCTCACCGCGGGCTGACCCGTTTCGTCCTTTCCGGGCGCAATGACGGCGATATCACCGAAGTGGTCAAGGAGCACTTCGGCATTACCGCCGGCGCCTCGATCACCGTGCTGTACTTCTTCGCGATCTTCCCGATCCTGCTTATCTATAGCGTGGCGCTGACCAACACCGTGTCCAGCTTCATGGAGCACCAGTTGCACATGCAGCCGCCGCCACGGGCCATCCTGTCGTTCGTGCTGATTCTCGGCCTGCTGGCCATCGTGCGCTGCGGGGAGCAGGCCACGGTCAAGGTCATGAGCCTGCTGGTCTACCCGTTCATCGTCGCCCTGGCATTGCTGGGCCTGTACCTGGTGCCGCACTGGACCGGTGGCATTCTCGACAGCGCCACCCAGGTACCACCAGCTTCGGCCTTCCTGCACACCCTGTGGCTGGCGATTCCGGTGATGGTGTTCTCGTTCAACCACTCGCCGATCATCTCCGCCTTTGCCGTCGACCAGAAGCGCCGCTACGGCGAGCATGCCGATGAGCGTAGCGGCCAGATCCTGCGCCGTGCCCACCTGCTGATGGTGGTGATGGTGCTGTTCTTCGTGTTCAGCTGCGTGCTCACCCTGAGCAGCGCCCAGCTGGCCGAGGCCAAGGCGCAGAACCTGTCGATCCTGTCGTACCTGGCCAACCACTTCAGCAACCCGACCATCGCGTTCGCTGCACCGCTGATCGCCTTCGTGGCCATTGCCAAGTCGTTCCTCGGCCACTACATCGGCGCCAGCGAAGGCCTGAAGGGCATCATCACCAAGGCCGGTGCACGCCCGGCGGCCAAGACCCTGGACCGGGTGGTTGCCGCGCTGATGCTGGTGGTGTGCTGGATTGTCGCCACCCTCAACCCGAGCATCCTCGGCATGATCGAGTCGCTCGGTGGCCCCATCCTCGCGGTGTTGCTGTTCCTGATGCCGATGTACGCCATTCGCCGCGTGCCATCCATGCGCAAGTACAGCGGTGCTGCCTCCAACGTGTTCGTGGTAGTCGTCGGCCTGGTTGCGCTGACCTCGGTGGTATACGGCCTGCTGGGCTGATACGCCATCCGCAAAAGTAATGCCCGGGGCGCTTGTAGCCACCCGGGCATTTTTTTGTCCACAAGAATTGTCCGGTAATAGAACAATTTCACTGCCCCCATAGGCACCCGGCCGCCTTCATGCTTAACTCAGTGTCCTTTTCAAACCCGCATAAGGATTTCGTCATGGCTCAAGTGACTCTCAAAGGCAACCCGGTTCAGGTCAACGGCGAGCTGCCGAAAGCCGGCGCCCAGGCTCCGGCTTTCTCCCTGGTCGGTGAAGGTCTGGCTGACAAGTCGCTGAAAGACTTCGCCGGCAAGCGCAAGGTGCTGAACATCTTCCCGAGCGTCGACACCCCGACCTGCGCAACCTCCTTGCGCAAGTTCAACGCCCAGGCCAACGATGTGGCCAACACCGTGGTGCTGTGCATCTCCGCCGACCTGCCGTTCGCTCAGGCACGCTTCTGCGGCGCCGAAGGCCTGGACAACGTGAAGAACCTGTCGACCCTGCGTGGCCGCGAGTTCCTCGAAAACTACGGCGTGGCCATCGCCGATGGCCCGCTGGCCGGCCTGGCTGCCCGTGCCGTGGTGGTGCTGGACGAAAACGACAAGGTGCTGCACAGCGAGCTGGTTGGCGAAATCGCTGATGAGCCGAACTACGACGCAGCTCTGGCTGTGCTGAAGTAAGGGTTGTGGGGTAGGTCGGCTGAGTCCTGTACCGGCCTCTTCGCGGGTAAACCCGCTCCTACAGGTACGGCACAGGTTTCAAAAGCTGTGATATCCCTGTGGGAGCGGGTTTACCCGCGAAGGGGCCGGCACAGGCAACCGAAACCTTTCAGCCCGCCACCGCTCAAGCAACACCCTGTAAACGGCCCGGAACGCTTTCCGGGCCGTTTTCATTTAAAGTTCAACCTCTTGGCAACGTCAGGCAAAGGTAAACCTCTGGTAAAGGCGCTTTGCTAAAACGATGCCAGTGCTTATCGTTCATTCTCCCCAAGCCGTCATTCCGAACAAGGTTCGTTCAACCCATGCAAGTGTCCAATTCCCGCTCCCCTCGTCGCTGGCTCGTCGGCCTGCTGATCCTGCTGCTGGTGGCTGCACTGGCCTGGTGGCTGTGGCCCGCAGCGACGCCTGCGCATAAAGAAGCCGGTAGCGGGCGCGGTGGCAAGGGCATGGGCATGATGGGCGGTCGCCCGGGCTTCGGCGGCTCCAGCGACCCGGTGCCGGTGCGCGTCGAGCCGGTGCGGGTGGGCGACTTCCCGCTGTACTACAAGGCCCTGGGCACAGTCACCGCGACCAACACCGTCAACGTGCGCAGCCGCGTGGCCGGCGAGCTGGTCAAGATCCACTTCAAGGAAGGCCAGCAGGTCAAGGCCGGCGACCTGCTCGCCGAAATCGACCCGCGCCCGTACCGCATTGCCCTGCAGCAGGCCGAGGGCACCCTGGCGCAGAACCAGGCGCAACTGAAGAACGCCCAGGTCGACCTGGCCCGCTATAAAGGCCTGTACGCCGAAGACAGCATTGCCAAGCAAACTCTCGACACCGCCGAAGCGCAGGTGGCACAGTTCCAGGGGCTGGTGAAGACCAACCAGGCGCAGGTCAACGACGCCCGCCTGAATCTGGACTTCACCCAGATCCGCGCGCCGATCAACGGCCGCGTAGGCCTGCGCCAGCTCGACCTGGGCAACCTGGTGGCGGCCAACGACACCACCGCGCTGGTGGTGATCACCCAGACCGAGCCGATCAGCGTTGCCTTCACCCTGCCGGAAACCGAGTTGAGCACCGTGCTGGAACGTTACCGCAGCGGCGCCAGCCTGCCGGTCGAGGCCTGGGACCGCAGTGACAGCAAGCTGCAGTCCACCGGCGTGCTGGGCAGCATCGACAACCAGATCGACACCACCACCGGCACCCTCAAGTTCAAGGGCCGCTTCGAGAACAAGGACCTGGCCCTGTTCCCCAACCAGTTCGTCAACGTGCGCCTGCTGGCCGACACCCTCAAGCAGGTGACCATGGCCCCGGCGGCGGCCATCCAGTTCGGCAATGACGGCTCCTTCGCCTACGTGGTCAATGACCAGAACACGGTCAATATCCGCAAGCTCAAGGTTGGCGCCAGCGACGGCGAGAACAGCGTCATTCTCGAGGGCCTCAAGGCCGGCGAACGCCTGGTGCTGGAAGGCACCGACCGCCTGCGCGAAGGCACCAAGGTGGAAGTTGTCGAAGACAGCTCGCAAGTGCCGACCACCCCGGGCCAGCACCTGCAAGGCCAGGAAGCCAAGGGTTCGGCAAGCACTGGCGATGTGCAGCCCGGTGAAGCACAGCCTGGTAGCGCAGCAGGCAAGGCGGGCGCATGAACCTCTCGCGTCTGTTCATCCTGCGGCCGGTTGCCACCACGCTGAGCATGCTGGCCATCGTCCTGGCCGGCCTGATCGCCTACAAGCTGCTGCCGGTTTCCGCATTGCCGCAGGTGGATTACCCGACCATCCGGGTCATGACCCTGTACCCAGGCGCCAGCCCGCAGGTCATGACCAGCGCGGTTACCGCGCCGCTCGAACGTCAGTTCGGCCAGATGCCAGGCCTGGAGCAGATGGCCTCGACCAGCTCCGGCGGCGCCTCGGTGCTGACCTTGCGCTTCAACCTCGACATGAACATGGACGTTGCCGAGCAACAGGTGCAGGCCGCGATCAACGCCGCCAGCAACCTGCTGCCCAGCGACCTTCCGGCGCCGCCGGTGTACAACAAGGTCAACCCGGCCGACACCCCGGTGCTGACCCTGGCCATCTCCAGCAAGACCATGCCGCTGCCCAAGCTCAACGACCTGGTCGATACCCGTGTGGCACAGAAGCTCGCACAGATCAGCGGTGTGGGCATGGTCAGCATCGCTGGTGGCCAGCGCCAGGCGGTGCGGATCAAGGTCAACGTCGATGCCCTGGCCGCCAACGGCCTGAACCTGGAGGACGTACGCACCCTGATCGGCGCTTCCAACGTCAATCAGCCCAAGGGCAACTTCGACGGCCCGACCCGGGTGTCGATGCTCGACGCCAACGACCAGCTGCGTTCCCCTGAGGAATATGCCAACCTGATCCTGGCCTACAACAATGGCGCGCCTCTGCGTCTGAAGGATGTTGCAGAAATCGTCGACGGCGCCGAAAACGAGCGCCTGGCTGCCTGGGCCAACGAAAACCACGCCGTGCTGCTGAACATCCAGCGCCAGCCGGGCGCCAACGTCATCGAAGTGGTCGACCGCATCAAGGCCTTGCTGCCGTCGATCACCGACAACCTGCCGGCCGGCCTCGATGTGTCGGTGCTCACCGACCGCACCCAGACCATCCGCGCCGCGGTCAAGGACGTGCAGCACGAACTGCTGATCGCCATCGCCCTGGTGGTAATGGTCACGTTCGTCTTCCTGCGCCGTTTCAGCGCCACGCTCATCCCGTCGATCGCCGTGCCGTTGTCGCTGATCGGTACCTTCGGCGTGATGTACCTGGCCGGTTTCTCGGTCAACAACCTGACCCTGATGGCCCTGACCATCGCCACCGGTTTCGTGGTCGACGACGCCATCGTCATGCTGGAGAACATCTCCCGGCACATCGAGGAGGGCGAGACGCCCATGCAGGCGGCGCTCAAGGGCGCCCGGCAAATCGGCTTCACCCTGATCTCGCTGACCTTCTCGCTGATTGCGGTACTGATCCCGCTGCTGTTCATGGCCGATGTGGTCGGCCGCCTGTTCCGCGAGTTTGCCATCACCCTGGCGGTGGCCATCCTGATTTCCCTGGTGGTATCGCTGACCCTCACGCCGATGATGTGCGCGCGCCTGCTCAAGCGCGAGCCCAGGGAAGAGGAACAGGGCCGGTTCTACCGCGCCAGTGGCGCCTGGATCGACTGGCTGATCAGGCACTACGGTAGCGCCCTGCAGTGGGTCCTCAAGCGCCAGCCGCTGACGCTGCTGGTGGCCGTGGCCAGCCTGGCGCTCACCGTATTCCTGTACATGGTGGTGCCCAAGGGCTTCTTCCCGGTACAGGACACCGGGGTGATTCAGGGCATTTCCGAAGCGCCGCAGTCCACCTCGTTCGCCGCCATGAGCGAACGCCAGCAGGCGCTGAGCAAGGTGATCCTGCAGGACCCGGCGGTGCAGAGCCTGTCGTCCTACATTGGTGTCGATGGCGACAACGCCACGCTCAACAGCGGCCGCCTGCTGATCAACCTCAAACCCCATGGCGAGCGTGATGTCACTGCCAGCGAGGTGATCAACCGCCTGCAGCCACAAGTCGATCGGCTGGTGGGCATCCGCCTGTTCATGCAGCCGGTGCAGGACCTGAGCATCGAGGACCGGGTCAGCCGGACCCAGTACCAGTTCAGCCTCTCGTCGCCCGACGCCGACCTGCTGGCGCAGTGGAGCGGCAAGCTGGTGCAGGCGTTGCAGCAACGCCCGGAACTGGCCGACGTGGCCAGCGACCTGCAGGACAAGGGCCTGCAGGTTTACCTGGTGATCGACCGCGACATGGCCGGCCGCCTGGGCATCAGCGTGTCGCAAATCACCAACGCCCTGTATGACGCCTTCGGCCAGCGTCAGATCTCGACCATCTACACCCAGGCCAGCCAGTACCGCGTGGTGCTGCAGTCGCAGGATGCGGCGGTGATCGGCCCGCAGGCGCTGGAGTCGATCCACGTCAAGGCCACCGATGGCGGCCAGGTGCGCCTGTCGGCGCTGGCGCGCATCGAGCAGCGCCAGGCCCAGCTGGCCATTTCCCACATCGGTCAGTTCCCGGCGGTGACCTTGTCGTTCAACCTGGCCCACGGCGCTTCGCTGGGCAAGGCGGTGCAGGTGATCGAGCAGGTGCAGAAGGACATCGGCATGCCGCTGGGCGTGCAGACCCGCTTCCAGGGCGCGGCGGAGGCCTTCCAGGCATCGCTGTCGAGCACCTTGCTGTTGATCCTGGCGGCGGTGGTGACCATGTACATCGTGCTGGGCGTGCTGTACGAGAGCTACATCCACCCGGTGACCATTCTTTCGACCCTGCCGTCGGCAGCGGTCGGCGCCTTGCTGGCCTTGCTCATCAGCGGCAACGACCTGGGCATGATCGCCATCATCGGCATCATCCTGCTGATCGGCATCGTCAAGAAGAACGCGATCATGATGATCGACTTCGCCCTCGAGGCCGAGCGCCAGCAGGGCATGAGCCCGCGCGATGCCATCTACCAGGCGGCGCTGCTGCGCTTCCGGCCGATCCTGATGACTACCCTGGCCGCGCTGTTCGGCGCCGTGCCGCTGATGCTCGCCACCGGTTCCGGCGCCGAGCTGCGCCAGCCGCTGGGCCTGGTGATGGTCGGCGGGTTGCTGGTCAGCCAGGTGCTGACGCTGTTCACCACCCCGGTCATCTACCTGTACTTCGACCGCCTGGCCCGCCGCTGGCGCCCGGCCACTGACGTGAAGCAGGCCGAGGCATGAACCTGTCCGGTCCTTTCATCCGTCGCCCCGTTGCGACGATGCTGTTGAGCCTGGCGATCATGCTGCTGGGCGGGGTCAGCTTCGGCCTGTTGCCGGTGGCACCGCTGCCACAGATGGACTTCCCGGTAATCGTGGTGTCGGCCAACCTGTCAGGCGCCAGCCCGGAAGTGATGGCGTCCACCGTGGCCACGCCGCTGGAGCGCAAGCTGGGCAGCATTGCCGGCGTGACCACCCTGACCAGCAGCTCCAACCAAGGCTCCACACGGGTGATCATCGGCTTCGAGATGGGCCGCGACATCGACGGAGCGGCGCGCGAGGTGCAGGCGGCGATCAACGCCACCCGCAACCTGCTGCCCAGCGGTATGCGCAGCATGCCCACCTACAAGAAGATCAACCCGTCGCAGGCACCGATCATGGTGCTGTCGCTGACTTCGGACGTGCTGCAGAAGGGCCAGTTGTACGACCTGGCCGACACCATCCTGTCGCAGAGCCTGGCCCAGGTGCCCGGGGTAGGGGAGGTGCAGATCGGCGGCAGTTCGCTGCCGGCGGTGCGCATTGCCGTCGAGCCGCAATTGCTCAACCAGTACGGCGTGTCGCTGGATGAAGTGCGCACTGCGGTGTCCAACGCCAACCAGCGCCGGCCGATGGGCTTTGTCGAGGACGCCGAGCGCAACTGGCAGGTGCGTGCCAATGACCAGCTGGAAAGCGCCAAGGACTACGAGCCCGTGGTGATCCGCCAGCAGAACGGCACCATCCTGCGCCTTTCCGACGTGGCGACCATCACCGACGGCGTCGAGAACCGCTACAACAGCGGCTTCTTCAATGACCAGAGCGCGGTGCTGCTGGTGGTCAACCGCCAGACAGGCGCCAACATCATTGAAACGGTCGACCAGATCAAGGCGCAGTTGCCGGCCCTGCAGTCGCTGCTGCCGGCCAGCGTGCAACTGAACGTGGCCATGGACCGTTCGCCAGTGATCAAGGCAACCCTCAAGGAAGCCGAGCACACCCTGCTGATCGCCGTGGTGCTGGTGATCCTGGTGGTCTACCTGTTCCTCGGCAGCCTGCGTGCTTCGCTGATCCCCAGCCTGGCGGTGCCGGTGTCACTGGTGGGCACCTTCGCGGTCATGTACCTGTGCGGCTTCTCGCTCAACAACCTGTCGCTGATGGCGCTGATCCTCGCCACTGGCCTGGTGGTGGACGATGCCATCGTGGTGCTGGAGAACATATCCCGGCACATCGAGGACGGCCAACCGCCTATGAAAGCGGCCTTCCTGGGCGCCAAGGAAGTGGGTTTCACCTTGCTGTCGATGAACGTGTCGCTGGTGGCGGTATTCGTCTCCATCCTGTTCATGGGTGGCATCGTGCGCAACCTGTTCCAGGAGTTCTCCATCACCCTGGCGGCGGCGATCATTGTGTCGCTGGTGGTGTCGCTGACCCTCACGCCGATGCTGTGCGCCCGCTGGCTCAAACCGCACCAGGCCGAGCCGACACGTCTGCAGCGCTGGAGCGAACAGCTGCACCAGCGCATGGTCGATGCCTATGATCGCAGCCTGGGCTGGGCCTTGCGCCACAAACGCCTGACGCTGATCAGCCTGCTGGCCACCATCGGCATCAACATCGCCCTGTACGTGGTGGTGCCGAAAACGCTGATGCCGCAGCAGGATACCGGCCAGCTGATAGGCTTCATCCGTGGCGACGATGGCCTGTCGTTCAGCGTCATGCAGCCGAAAATGGAAATCTACCGCCGCGCCTTGCTGGCCGACCCGGCAGTGCAGAGCGTTGCCGGCTTCATCGGTGGCAACAGCGGGACCAACAATGCCTTTGTGCTGGTGCGCCTGAAGCCGATCAGCGAGCGCAAGCTCGACGCCCAGAAGGTGATCGAACGCCTGCGCAAGGAAATGCCCAAGGTACCCGGCGGGCGCCTGTTCCTGATGGCCGACCAGGACCTGCAACTGGGCGGCGGGGGCCGTGACCAGACCTCTTCGCAGTACCTGTACTCCCTGCAGAGCGGAGACCTGGCGGCCCTGCGCGAATGGTTCCCGAAAGTGGTGGCGGCGCTGCGTGCACTGCCGCAACTGACTGCCATCGACGCCCGCGACGGTGCCGGCACCCAGCAGGTGACCCTGGTGGTCGACCGTGACCAGGCCAAGCGCCTGGGCATCGACATGGACATGGTCACCTCGGTGCTGAACAACGCCTATAGCCAGCGGCAGATCTCCACCATCTACGACAGCCTCAACCAGTACCAGGTAGTGCTCGAGATCAACCCGAAGTACGCCTGGGACCCAAGCACCCTCGAGCAGGTGCAGGTGATTACCGCCGACGGTGCCCGCGTACCGCTGTCGACCATCGCCCACTACGAGAACAGCCTGGCCAACGACCGGGTCAGCCACGAAGGCCAGTTCGCCGCCGAAAGCATCGCCTTCGACGTCGCCGAAGGCTACAGCCCCGACCAGGCCATGGCGGCGCTGGAGCGTGCGGTGGCCAAGCTGGGCTTGCCCGAGGAGGTGATCGCCAAGCTCGGCGGTACCGCCGATGCCTTTGCCAAGACCCAGGAAGGCCAGCCGCTGATGATCCTTGGCGCGCTGGTGCTGGTCTACCTGGTGCTGGGCATTCTCTACGAAAGCTACATTCACCCGCTGACCATCCTCTCGACACTGCCCTCGGCCGGCGTCGGTGCCTTGCTGGCGCTGTACGTCACCGGCGGCGAGTTCAGCCTGATCTCGCTGCTGGGGCTGTTCCTGCTGATCGGCGTGGTGAAGAAGAACGCCATCCTGATGATCGACCTGGCCTTGCAGCTGGAGCGCCACCAGGGCCTGACACCGGAAGAGTCGATCCGCCGGGCTTGCCTGCTGCGCCTGCGGCCGATCCTGATGACTACCCTGGCGGCCATCCTCGGTGCCTTGCCGCTGCTGCTGAGCCGCGCCGAAGGCGCGGAAATGCGCCAGCCTCTGGGCCTGACCATCATTGGCGGCCTGGTGTTCAGCCAGGTCCTCACTCTTTACACGACACCGGTGGTCTACCTGTACCTGGACCGCCTGCGTCACCGTTTCAACCGTTGGCGTGGCGTGCGCACCGACGCCGCCCTGGAAACCCCGCTATGACTTTTGCCCAGACCCCACTTCACCGTGCCCTGCAGACGCTGACCCGTGGGCGTGGCTCGCGCCTGCTCGGCGCCGGGTTGTGCGTCGCCTTGCTCAGCGCCTGCACCCTGAGCCCGGACTACCACCGCCCGGAGCTGAGCAGCACGGCGCAGTTCAAGCACGCCGAAGGCTGGACCCAGGCCACGCCGTCCGATGCCATCGCCCGCGGCGCCTGGTGGGAAATCTACGGCGATGCCGGGCTCAATGCACTGGTCGAAGAGCTCAACCGCAGCAACCAGACCGTGGCCCAATCGGAGGCCCAGTATCGCCAGGCCCAGGCGCTGGTGCGCAGCAGCCGGGCGGCGCTGTTCCCCAGCCTGGACCTGAGCGTCGGCAAGAACCGCTCGGCCCAGGGCACCGGTAGCTCCAGCTCGAGCCTGTCCAACAACAGCAGCGGCATTCGCAACACCTACAACGCCCAGCTCGGCGTCAGCTGGGAAATCGACCTGTGGGGCAAGCTGCGCGAGACCCTGAACGCCAACGAAGCCAGTGCCGAAGCCAGCCTGGCCGACCTGGCCTCGATCCGCCTCAGCCAGCAGTCGGAACTGGTGCAGAACTACCTGCAGTTGCGGGTGATCGACGAGCAGAAACGCCTGTTGGAAGCCACCGTGGCAGCTTATGAACGTTCCCTGCGGATGAACGAAAACCAGTATCGCGCCGGCGTCGCCGGCCCGGATGCAGTGGCCCAGGCGCGTACCCAGCTCAAGAGCACCCAGGCCGACCTGATCGACCTGATCTGGCAGCGCGCGCAGTTCGAGAACGCCATTGCCGTGTTGCTGGGCAAGGCCCCGGCGGACTTCGCCCTGGCCGACAGCAAATCCATTCCAGCGCTGCCGCAAATTCCGGTGGCCTTGCCTTCGCAGTTGCTGGAGCGACGCCCGGACATCGCTGCGGCCGAGCGCAACGTGATGGCTGCCAACGCCAACATCGGCGTGTCGCGGGCGGCGTATTTCCCGGACCTGAGCCTGAGCATGAGTGGCGGTTACTCCAGCAGCAGCTTCAGCAACTGGATCGAACTGCCCAACCGCTACTGGTCGGTGGGCCCACAGCTGGCGCTGACCTTGTTCGACGCCGGCAAGCGCAGTGCCGAGGTGGACCGCACGGTGGCGGTGTATGACCAGACCGTGGCGCAGTACCGCCAGACCGTGCTCGACGGCTTCAAGGAAGTGGAAAACCTGCTGGTGCAGTTGAAGGTGTATGGCGATGAGGCGGTGGTGCGCCAGGAGGCACTGGATGCCGCTCGCGAGTCGCTGCGCCTGACCGAGAACCAGTACCGCGCCGGGCTGATCGGCTATCTGGATGTGGTCAACGTGCAGACCACGGCGCTGAGCAACGAGCGCAGTGTGTTGAACCTGCTGCAAGGGCGCCTGGTGGCCAGTGTGCAGCTGGTTGCCGCGCTGGGTGGTGGTTGGGATGCGGAACAGGCGTTTGCCGAGCAGGACTGAAATATTGGCAGTGCTTTGTGGGAGCGGCCTTGTGTCGCGAAAGGGCCGCAAAGCGGCCCCAGGTTCTCGGCACAATGGCTGATATTGCTGGGGCTGCTTCGCAGCCCTTTCGCGACACAAGGCCGCTCCCACAAAAGAGAGTGCATTTCTGCGAGGCCGTACAGCGTCTTCCCTTTGGATCCATTCCCATTCGCAAAAACCCCGTGCGTTTCGCCTGACCTTGAGTACAATCGTCAGCTTTTTCCGGGCCTCCCGCCCCGCTGGAACTCTCGATGCTGACCGGTAGCTACTCCTCTTCGCTGGTGTTGATTTCGCTGTGCGTGGCGATCCTGGCGTCCTATACCGCCCTTGACCTGACCGGCCGCATCGCCACGGCCAAAGGCCGGGCTGCCTGGCTGTGGATGGGGGGTGGCGCGCTGGCGATGGGCATCGGCGTATGGTCGATGCATTTCATCGGCATGCTCGCCTTCAGCCTGCCCATCGACCTGGGCTACGACCTTGCCCTGACCGCGTTCTCGCTGCTGATCGCCGTCTTGTCTTCAGGCTTTGCCTTGTGGCTGGTCAGCCAGCCGAGCCTGCCGTGGCAGCAATTGGCATTTGGCGCACTGATCATGGGCACCGGCATTGCCTGCATGCACTACACCGGTATGGCCGCGCTGCGCATGCTGCCGGGCATCGACTATGACCCGACGCTGTTCGGGGCCTCGCTGCTGATTGCCGTGGCCGCCTCGGCAGCGGCGTTGTGGATCGCCTTCCGTCTGCGCGCGCATACTCCATATGTGAGGCAGATTCGCGGCCTGGCGGCGGTGGTGATGGGCTTTGCCATCGTTGGCATGCACTACACCGGCATGGCCGCGGCGAATTTCCCCGAAGGCAGCTTCTGCGGTGCGCTGGCAGCGGGAGGCCTGCAAGGCGACGGCCTGGTCTACCTGGTGCTGATCACCACGCTGGCGGTACTGGCGGTGGCCTTGCTCACCTCGGTACTGGATGCCCGCCTGGAGGCACGCACCGCCGAGCTGGCCCGCTCGCTGACCCTGGCCAACCAGGAACTGACCCAGCTGGCCCTGCACGACACGCTCACCGACCTGCCCAACCGTACGTTGTTGGCCGACCGCATCGAGCAGGCCATTGCCAAGGTAGCGGAGCAGGGCGGCTGCTTTGCCCTGATGTTCATCGACCTGGACGGCTTCAAGCCAGTCAACGATGCCTTCGGCCACCACATCGGCGACTTGCTGCTCAAGGCCGTGGCGGCGCGCCTGCGCGGGCACCTGCACAGCCAGGACACGCTGGCGCGCATCGGCGGCGACGAATTCGTGCTGCTGGTGGAGCTGCGCGAGCCGAACGATGCCATGGATGTGGCGGTCAAGCAGGTCAACCTGGTGTCACGGCCATTCCGCGTGGCCGAGCATGACCTGCAGCTGACAGCGAGCCTGGGCATCGTCCTGTACCCGGGCAATGGCCTGGACCAGCATGAGCTGCTGCGCAATGCCGACGCTGCCATGTATCACGCCAAGAGCGCCGGCAAGAATGGCTACAGCTTCTTCGACGCGTCGATGAACAGCAACGCCCGCCAGCAATTGCAGCTACTGCAGGACCTGCGCCAGGCCCTGGAGCAGCGCCAGTTCCGCCTGCACTACCAGCCCAAGTTCGACGCCCAGAATTGCCAGCCGATCGGTGCCGAGGCCTTGCTGCGCTGGGAGCACCCGCAGCAGGGCCTGTTGCTGCCCGACCGTTTCATCGGCCTGGCAGAAAAGACCGGCCTGATCATTCCCATTGGCGAATGGGTGCTCATCGAGGCTTGCCGGCAGATGCGTCAGTGGCTGGACCAGGGGCACCACGGCTGGCGCATGGCGGTGAACCTGTCGGCCATCCAGTTCTGCCATGCCGGGCTGGTCGACAGCGTGGCCCGAGCCCTGCAACAGAACAGCCTGCCGGCCAACTGCCTGACCCTGGAAATTACCGAAACAACCGCCATGCACGACGCCGATGCCAGCCTTACGGTGCTGCAGCGGCTGTCCGACATGGGCGTGGACCTGTCTATCGATGACTTCGGCACCGGCTATTCCAGCCTGATGTACCTCAAGCGCCTGCCGGCCAACGAGCTGAAGATCGACCGCGGTTTTGTGCGCGACCTGGAGCAGGACAGCGACGATGCGGCGATCGTTTCGGCAATCGTGGCGCTGGGCCAGGCGCTGGGGCTGCGCATCGTTGCCGAAGGGGTGGAGACTGACAGGCAGCAGGACTTCCTGACCCGCCTGGGCTGCGATTCGCTGCAAGGCTACCTACTGGGCCAGCCGGTGCCGGCCGAGCAGTTCATGGGCAAGTTGCAGGCCATGCGCCAGGAAAGCACGGCAGTGGGCTAGACTGCGTCGCGCAGGGTGAAGGCGGGCATGAAAGTATCCATCTCCGCCTCGACGGCCTCGATGATGCGCTCTACGTCGGTGGCGGCCATGATTGCCGAGCAGGGGATGCCGGCAATCGCCAGCAGGGTTTCGCCGGTGGCGCGGTCGAACAGCCGCGCGACCATGCTGCGTGGCGCATCCATGCTGGCTTCGAAGCCCAGCGGGTGGAAATGCCAGCGCATCACCTGGCAGGCGTTGGGGAACGTCATCTTGTTCATGCCAGCCTCCTTGTTCGTACCTGGACGTGGTGAGCGGGTGGCCACATCGATGCGGCCGCCGGGAAAGTAACCATAGCACCTGTCACGGAGTATTCTCGGCTGCAAATACGACAAATGTGCTAATGCATGACAGCGGTCACATCCTTGTGAGGGACGGCAACTTGGAGACCGGCGCTCTGGCAAACGTTTTCCGCGTGCGATGGCGGCAGATATTCCGATGAACTCTGCAGGGGCAATTGATACTGTGACATGGTACTTTCGGACGAGCGGCATTGCTCCTCAGCCCACGGGAGGACGTTGAAGTGAATAACCGGGCGAGTAGTTTGCCATCGCAGAGGTAGTACCCATGGGATTCCTGATGGTTCCCGTCGTCATCCATGTAACGACCGTCTCCAGGATTGAAGCTCCTGACATGGCGAGCGCCATGCCCCCGAGAGTTAGCTCAGCAGGGTGGATTTGTTGGGCCTGATCCATCATTTGCATCAGTTGTGCAAGGTTCATTTCCGGAGCTTGGTGCGGCTGCGGGGCCTGGTGATTATCTTGTGGCTCTCTTTGCGGCCGGTCCTGCGGGCGTTGTGCTCGTTGCTGCTGTCGTTGCTCGGCCCTTTGTTGAACTCTGCGAGGGCGTTGGGTAGTAAAACGTTGGGATGCGCGGAAGCTATTTTTCGGGACGCCATTTGTTCTGGCCTGTGCCATTGGTCGACGCGGCATTTTGAAACGGCCCGTTGGATCGGTGAAATTTATAGGGTCATCTTGGCAGTAGACATAACAGTTCAGACCGCCGTAATGGAAAGGCGAAAAGCTGTCTGGTTGGTAAAAGCGCATTAGTAAAGGGCTATAGACTCTATGGCCATTTCCAAGCGAATAGGTTCTGAAAGCAGCGTCATAGAGAGCTCCAGTAAAACCTAACAAGCTTTCAACGGAATTCGGCTTACTAACCCCATAAGGTGAATACACCTGTTGCGATGGCGTTGCAGCCGTGCCCATGATCGTACTTGCGGTGTCGGCTTGAATCAGCAAACTTTTCGAACCAGCCGTTTTCATGGCTTAACCCTTTTACACTTCGGCCATCAAGAGTCTCTTGGTGGGCCGAACGGTTGCAACTAGCAGAATTGATGGGAAGCTCAGCCCAGCAGGCCAGCAGCGATGTTGATGGTGAATCCCAAAATCGCCGTATTGAACACGAACCCCACCAGCGAATGCGCCAGCACCACCCGCCGTAGGCCCCGCCCAGCGACGCCCACGTCTGAGGTTTGTACCGCCACGCTGATGGTGAACGAGAAGTAGTGGAAGTCCCAGTAATCGGGGTTGCGTTCGCCATCGGCGAAGCGCAGCGGCGGTTCGTGGTTTTGTCCGGTATAGAACAGCCGCGCGTAGTGCAGGCTGAAAATGCAGCCGATCAACAGCCAGGAGCCGGCCACGGTCAGGCCGGTGTAGAGGTAGTGCACGACCAGCGCCGTGCCTTGCAGGCCACGGCTGGACACCAGTTGCAGGGTGACGGCGGCGAGGCTGGCGATGGCGGCGATGCACACGGTGAGCAGGACCAGGCCGGCGTTTTCGTCTTCGACGCGGGCGACCTTGCGTACCTTTTCCGCATTGGCGCTCAAGGTCAGGTAGAGCACCAGCAGCAGGTACAGCCATACGCCAAGGTTCCAGCCGGCGAGGATGTGCTGCACGCTGTCGCTGGCGGGGATCAGCCAGGCGCCGAGCAGGCCGACCACAGTGGCGATGCTCAGGCGCGGGTGGGTGTGGGTCAGGCGGTGGAAAGCCATGGGGCCTCGTTTTCGGGGGTATGGCTACCACTCTAGCCGGTCATTACAGAGATGAGGGACATGCTCGGGTCCATTGTGGGAGCGGGCGAGCCCGCGAAGCAGCCACCGCGGTGGCTGGCAAGTACCCTGTGGGAGCAACTGTCTTTAGAAATTTATTTTCAAGCGTGCCATTCGGGCAGGGCTTCGCTCGATACCGCGTAGCGGTGTCGCTGGCGAAGCCCGCATTTGTAGAAAATCGATCCTCGTTCGTGATCAGGGTGCGGGTACCTGAGGCTTGAGCTCTTTCCACTCCGTTCCGTCACGCAGCATTGCGTTCAGGCGCACCAGCAACACGCGCATGCACGCCACTGCGGCAACTTTTGCGCGCTTGCCTCGGGCTATCAGGGCTTCATAGCGGGTTCTAACTTCTGGGACATGCTGGATCATTGACCAGATCGACATGTAGGCCGCCTTGCGGACTCTGTAACGCCCGCCTTCGATCTTCCTCGGGCCACTCTTCTTGCCGCTGTCTTTGTTGTACGGCGCTAACCCAGCCAAGGCTGCAATTTCGCGCCCCGTCACGCTTCCCAGCTCAGGTAGGTAGGCCATGAAGGTGCCACAACTGATGACGCCAATCCCTTTCACAGACCTTAGCCGCATGGCTGTCGTGCGATCCAGCACGTTCGAGGCACGCTCAATCGCCTTGTCCAAGGCCTTAATCTGATCATTCAGGTAAGCGACATGCTCGGTATAAACGGTAATGGCCGTAGCTGAAGTGGTTTGTTTCATCCGACGCTTGTCATCATCCCGATGCTGGACAAGATTGCCACGGAGTTTGATGAGCTCTCCCAGTTCATCCCGATCTTGATTAGGCTCTATCTGCGGCAAGTCCTCGAAGTCCCTGGCAAACCGCGCCAGCATCTGGGCGTCGATCTTGTCAGTCTTGGCAATTTTGCCCATGGCACTCGCATAGTCCCGACAGCGCCTGGGGTTGACCCTGACGACGTTCAAACCCTCCAGTCGCAAGGCTTTGAATACGGCCCGTTCATAGCCACCGGTGGCTTCCAGCAAGACCCGTTCGACCTCAAGCTCGTTCAGGCATGCGATCAGTTGCGCAAAGCCCTCAGAGTCATTCCTGACCTGGAACTGGGGAATACTTTCAGGAAGAAAGCCCACATCCAGAGTCGCTTTCGAAACGTCGAGACCAACGAAGTAGGAAATCATCGCCAAGCCCTCTTACACTCAAGAAGTGAGAGCACTCTGACTTAGCCCTAGCTTGTGACTGCGAGTTCGCCACTCATTCAACTGTTCGGGCTTAGGTCAGAGTGGGAGGTGGATGGCGACTAGGCTCCCACTCGTGCTTTAGAGCACACCTGGCTTTCAGTCTGCCATCCACTGCTCTCACCCTTTCGAGTTTAAGAGACCTTGAAGACACAAGCGGCTTTAGCCGCGAACACCGGCGCAGCCGGTGCCATGCACCGCGTTGGATTCTTCGCGGCTAAAGCCGCTCCCACAGGGTATGCGGTGTGCTCACTGATTCTTTGCTGCCGCCCATCGCGCGGCATTGCAACTCTCAGTACACTGCACGCTCCAACACCAACATCCGTTGAACTCGAGGTTACTGCATGACGCTCAGTCCTTTGGCAGGCAAGCCGGCTCCGGCCAGCGTGCTGGTCGATATTCCCCGACTGCTCACCGCCTACTACACCGGCCGCCCCGACGCTGCCGTGGCGGCCCAGCGGGTGGCCTTCGGCACCTCGGGGCACCGTGGCACTTCGCTTGAATTGAGCTTCAACGAGTACCACGTCCTGGCCATTACCCAGGCCATCTGCCTGTATCGCCAGGAGAAGGGCATCGATGGCCCGCTGTTCATCGGCGCCGACACCCACGCACTGTCGGCACCGGCTACCGCCAGCGCCCTGGAAGTGCTGGCTGCCAATGGCGTGCAGGTAATGCTGTCCAAGGACGACGAATACACGCCAACACCAGCGGTTTCCCATGCCATCCTCTGCCATAACCGTGGCCGCGAGCAGGGCCTGGCCGACGGCATCGTCATCACCCCGTCGCACAACCCGCCGCAGAGTGGTGGCTTCAAGTACAACCCGCCCAATGGCGGCCCGGCCGACAGCGATGTGACCAAGTGGATCGAGGCCAAGGCCAACGAACTGCTGGCTGCTGACCTGGCGGGCG
Organism: Pseudomonas sp. M2(2023); assembly: GCF_030263955.1. Lineage (NCBI taxonomy): Bacteria > Pseudomonadati > Pseudomonadota > Gammaproteobacteria > Pseudomonadales > Pseudomonadaceae > Pseudomonas > Pseudomonas sp. M2(2023). Next base: position 3,244,657 of record NZ_CP127114.1, on the reverse strand, counting down.
TCAAGCGCATGGACCATGCCCAGGCGCTGCAGGCATCCACCACCCAGCGTCACGACTACGTGAGCAACTACGTGGCCGACCTGGAAAACGTCATCGACTTCGACGTCATCCGCGCTGCCAAGCTGCGCCTGGGCGTCGATCCGCTGGGCGGGGCAGGGGTGCGCTACTGGTCGGCGATTGCCGAGCATTACCAGCTGGACCTGGAAGTGGTGAACACCGAGGTCGACCCGACCTTCCGCTTCATGACCGTCGACTGGGACGGCCAGATCCGCATGGACCCTTCCTCGCCCTATGCCATGCAGGGCCTGATCGGCCTGCGCGAACGCTTCGACGTGGCCTTCGCCTGCGACCCGGACCACGATCGCCATGGCATCGTCACCCCCGATGGCCTGCTGCAGCCGAACAACTACCTGGCCGTGGCCATCGACTACCTGTACCGCCACCGCCCGCAATGGCGCAGCGATGCCGCCGTCGGCAAGACCGTGGTGTCCAGTGGCCTGATCGATCGCGTCACCCAGCGCCTGGGCCGTGAACTGTACGAAGTACCGGTGGGCTTCAAGTTCTTCGCCCAGGGCCTGTTCGACGGCACGCTGGGCTTTGGTGGCGAGGAAAGTGCGGGGGCTTCGTTCCTGCGCCGCGATGGCTCGGTCTGGGCCACCGACAAGGACGGGCTGATCCCGGCCTTGCTGGCTGCCGAGATGACCGCCCGCACCGGGCGCAACCCGAGCCAGGCCTACGCCGACCTGACCGAGGCGCTGGGCAAGCCGTTCGCCACCCGTGTCGAAGCCAAGGCCGATGCCCGGCAGAAGGCTTTGCTGAGCAAGCTGGCGCCGGAGCAGGTGAAGTCGACCGAGCTGGCGGGTGAGCCGATCGTGCAGATCCTCAGCCATGCACCGGGCAACGGCCAGGCGATCGGTGGGCTGAAGGTGATGACCGCCAATGGCTGGTTCGCCGCGCGCCCTTCGGGCACCGAGGATATCTACAAGATCTACGCCGAAAGCTTCATCGACGAGGCGCACCTGCAGCGCCTGGTGCAGGAAGCGCAAGTGCTGGTGGATGCGGCGATTGCCTGACTGGTAACAAACCGCTTGGTTCTGTGGTGCGCTGTAAATTAGAATTAATCTTATTTACGCCACCGCAGGGCCTTCCCCATGATCGACGCCGCGCCGCCACCGGAGCATAGCCTGCCTGCCCTGTACCGGGAACACCGCGGCTGGCTGGAAACCTGGCTGCGGCGGCGCATGGGCAATGCCTGGGATGCCGCCGACCTCAGCCAGGATACCTTCCTGCGTATCCTGGCCAGCGCCCAGCCGCTGGCAGACATTCGCGAACCGCGTGCCTACCTGCTGACCGTGGGCAAGCGCCTGCTGAGCAACTTCCACCAGCGGCGCAGCCTGGAACAAGCCTACCTCGATGCACTGGCGCAGTTGCCCGAGCAGCATGTGCCCTCGCCAGAGCAGCGTTGGGTACTGCTGGAAACCCTGCAAGCCCTCGACGAGTTGCTCGACGGCCTCAAGGCGCCGGTACGCAAGGCCTTTCTCTGGAGCCAGCTGGAGGGCCTGGGCTATGCCGAGATCGGCAAGCGCCTGGGCGTTTGCGAGCGCTCGGTCAAACGCTACATGGCGCAGGCCTACGAGCATTGCCTGCTGGCCGAACTGTAATGACCAGCCATTCCCCCGAAACCCGCGAGGCACTGCAGGCCGCCGCGCGCTGGCTGGCACTGGTGGACTCTGGCGCTGCCAGCGAGGGTGACCTGCAGCGCCTGGAACAATGGCGCACCAGCAACACCTTGCACGAACACGCCTGGCAAAAGGCACTGCTGTTGCGCCAGCGCTTTTCCGCGCTACCCGGCGCATTGGCCATGGCCACCCTGGACCGCCCGGATAGCGGCCGCCGGGCGCTGCTCAAGCAGGCCCTGGGCGTGGCTGCATTGTTGCCGGCGGCCTGGCTGGCAAGCCGCGAACTGCCGCTGGAGGCCTGGGCCGCCGACATGCGCACCGCGGTCGGGGAGCGCCGGCAGGTGCTGCTGAGCGATGGCACATTCGTGCAGTTGAACACCGACAGTGCGGTGGATATCGACCTGGGCGCGCGTCGCCTGACATTGCTGCGTGGCGAAGTGGCAGTCAGGTTGCCCGGCAACCTGAGCCTGACGTTGCAGGTGCCCTATGGCCAGGTCGCGCTGGATGCTGGCGAGGTGTGCTTGCGCCTGGTCGATCAGGCTTGCCGGGTATCGGTGCTCAAGGGCACGGCCAACCTGCAGCCGCGGCAAGGCCCGGCGCTGCTGCTGCAGGCCGGGCAGCAGGCCAGCCTGCAAGTGGCCGGGGTTGGCCCTGTCACCGGCCTGGACGCATGGCTGCTGGGCTGGCGCGAAGGGGTACTGCGGCTGGAGGATCGCCCCTTGGGCGAGCTGCTGCACGAGCTGCGCAGGTACCGCCCCGGCGTGCTGCGCTGGGCGCCCGAACTGGAGGCCCTGCGCGTGACCGGTACGTTCCGCCTCGACGACACCGACCGGGTGCTGGCCTTGCTCGCCGCCAGTCTGCCGTTGCAGGTGCACACGCGCACGCGTTACTGGGTGAGCCTGGCCGCGCGGGAAAATCGCGCATGAGGCTGTCCCCTTTTTTTCGCTCACCGGTCATTACCGGTAGGAGCAAATAAAGGGGAGCCTTGTTCAATGCCTGTTGTCATGTCCAGCCGCCTGCGCCCACTGGCGCGTGCGGCACATCCGTTGTTCGCCATGAGCCTGTTGTTGTGTGCACCGGCCTGGGCCGAAGAACCCGCCCGGCGCAGCTATCAGGTGCCGCCTGCAAACCTTGGTGCGGCACTTACCCAGTTTGCCGATCAGGCCGGGGTCAGCCTGTCGCTGGACCCGGCGCTGGTCAACGGCCGGCAGAGCAATGGCCTGTCCGGCAGCTACAGCGTCGACGAAGGCTTCACCCAGCTGTTGCGCGGCAGCGGCCTGCAGCTGCTGCCGGTGGGCGAGGGCGCTTTCACATTGATGCCGGCACCCCAGGCGGGTGGTGCGCTTGAAATCGCCCCGACCAGCATCGTCGGTGGCCTGGCCGCAGGCAACGAAACGCAACCTTATGCCGGTGGCCAGGTGGCCCGTCAGGGTTCACAGGGCCTGCTCGGCACGCGCGACTTCATGGAAACCCCGTTCAGCATCACCAGCTACACCAGCGAACTGGTGAAGAACCAGCAGGCGCGAACCTTGGGCGAGCTGATCGCCAGCGACCCATCGGTACGCGCCACCAACCCGGCGGGTGGGCGCTTCGAGCAGTTCACCATTCGCGGCTTCAGCCTGTTCAACAGTGATGTGGCCTACAACGGCCTGTACGGCATCCTGCCGACCTACTCGATCGACATGGAAATGGCCGACCGGGTCGACATCATCAAAGGCCCCAGCCAACTGATCAACGGCATTTCGCCGCGAGGCAGTGTCGGCGGCGGCATCAATGTGCAGCCCAAGCGAGCCGGCGACCAGCCGCTCACCGAGTTTACCGGCAGCTATGCCTCGGCCGGCCAGGCAGGCGGTGCGGTGGACGTTGGCCGGCGCTTTGGCGAAGGCCAGCAGTTCGGCGTGCGCTTCAATGGCGTGAAACAGGCGGGCGATACCGAATGGGACCACCAGCGAGTCGAACGTGAAATGGCGGTGTTGGGCCTGGACTTTCGTGGCGAGCGCCTGCGGCTTTCGGCGGACCTTGGCCATACCGAGCGCGATACCGATGCACCGCAGGAGCGGGTGCTGGTCGGTGCCAATGCCAAGGTGCCGGATGCCAACGACGTACGCCACAACTACGCCCAGGCCTGGAGCAAGGCGCGCACCAACGACACCTTCGGTGCGCTGCATGCCGAGTACGATATCAGCGAGTCGCTGCTGGCCTATGGCGCGGTCGGCGCGCGCAAGAGCAACCATGACTTCCTGCGCCACAACGTGTCCATCAGCAACGATGCCGGCGACTTCACCGTGCAGCCGCGCGACTTCACCCGGGATGAAAGCGTGCGTACCGCCATGGCCGGCGTGCGCAACTGGTTCCATACCGGGCCGGTCAGCCACGAGCTGAACCTGGCCGCCACCTACTTCTACATGGACTTCACCAACGGCGGCGCCCGCTATGCCTCGGCGCCCAGCAACCTCTACCACCCGGTGGCCACGCCGACACCGGGCACGCCAACCCGCATCGACCCCGAGGTGTACACGGAAAACCGCTTTTCCGGCGTGGCCCTGGCCGACACCCTGGGCTTCTTCGACGACCGCCTGCTGCTGACCCTGGGCGCGCGTTGGCAGCGGGTGCAGGTGGATGACTGGAGCGACGGCATCAAGGGGGATACCGCCTACGATGAAGAGAAGATGTCGCCCTCGGGCGGCGTGCTGCTCAAGGTTACCGACCAGCTGTCGTTGTATGCCAACTACATGGAGGGCCTGAGCCAGGGCAAGATTGCGCCGTCGACATCGGTCAACGAAGACCAGATCTTCCCGCCGTTCACCAGCCGCCAGGTCGAGGTGGGGGCCAAGTACGACCTGGGCCAGGTCGCCTTTACCGCCAGTGCCTTCCGCATCCGCCAGCCCGCCTATGAAACCAACCCCACATCGCGGGTGTTCGGCCCCAATGGCAAGCGCGACAACCGCGGTATCGAACTGAGCGTGTTTGGCGAGCCCGTGCAAGGCGTGCGTGTGCTGGGCGGGGTGATGTATATCGACAGCGAACTGACCGACACCATCGGTGGCGCCTACGATGGCAACCGCGCGCCGGCCACGCCCGAGTACAACGTCAACCTGGGCGCAGAATGGGATGTGCCTGGGGTGAACGGCCTGACCCTGACGGCGCGGGGCATCCACTCGAGCTCGCAGTACCTGGACCAGAACAACAGCAAGCAGATCGACGGTTGGGAGCGTTACGACGTGGGTGCGCGTTATGCGTTCAAGGTGGATGCCACTCAGGTGACCTTGCGTGCCAGTGTCGAGAATGTGCTGGACGACCGCTACTGGAGCTCGGCCGGAGCTTCGGATGACAGCGAGCCGGGGCTGACGCTGTCTACGCCGCGTACCTACCTGCTGTCGGCGACAGTGGGTTTCTAGCCCATTTCAAAAGTGGGCGCGTTCCCTGTAGGAGCGGCCTTGTGTCGCGAAAGGGCTGCAAAGCAGCCCCAGCAATTTCAAGTGTTGCGCATCAATCCTGGGGCCGCGTTGCGGCCCTTTCGCGACACAAGGCCGCTCCTACAGGTTGAACCGATCGATCAGACCGAATCTGGCACCACGGCGATCACATCGATCTCCATCAGCCACTCGGCCTGGGCCAACCCGGCCACCACCAGACCGGTGGAAATCGGGAACACACCCTTGAGCCACTTGCCTACCTCCTTGTACACCGGCTCGCGGAAGCGCGGGTCGGTGATGTAGGTGGTGGTCTTGACGATGTGCGACAGGTCCGAGCCGGCTTCTTCGAGCAGTTGCTTGACGTTCTTCATTGCCTGCTCGGCCTGCGCCCGAGGGTCACCCAGGCCCACCAGGTTGCCTTCGAAGTCGGTGCCGACCTGGCCGCGCACGTAGATGGTGTTGCCGGCGCGCACCGCCTGGCACAGGTCGTTGTCCAGGGTCTGGTTGGGGTAGGTGGCCTTGGTGTTGAACATGCGGATGCGGGTATGAGTAGGCATCAGTGGGCTCCGAGGGTGCTGACGTTGCTGATCTTGGGTTGCTGCTGCTCATCCGCTGCGCGTTGCTCGCGGTCGCGGTAGGCGGCATAGGTGCGTTGCGTGGCGATGTGGCCGGCGACGTGCTTGGCGTCGTGCCACACGCCCCAGATGAACGACGAGCCACGGCGCGACAGCCACGGCAGGCCAAGGAAGTACACACCCGGCTCGCGGGCCACGCCGCGTTGGTGCTGGGGCTTGCCGTTGGCGTCGAAGGTGTCTACCTGCAGCCAGCTGAAGTCGACACCGTAACCGGTGGCCCAGATGATGCTGGTGACGCCGGCCTTGGCCAGGTCCAGTTGCTGCAGCGGGTTGCGCATGCACTCCGGGTCGGCCAGGCGTTTGCGGGCTTCGGGCTCTTCCGGCAGGTCCAGGCCGTTGCGTTCGATGTAGGCATCGGCGGCATCCAGCAGGGCCAGGTAGTTTTCGTCGCCGCGGTTGATGTTCTCGACCAGGTTGTCCTGGAAGCGCGCCACGCCGTTCTCGAACGACTGGGTCAGGCCGACCAGGGTCATGCCCTGGTGGGCGAGGGCGCGAAAGTCCACGGTGTGGCCGCCACGGGCGCCACTGACGGCAATGGTCACGTGCTCGCGGCCAGGCTTGGCGATTTCCGCATCCCACTCACCCAGCACGCCCAGCCACCAGCAGAAGTCGCGGTTGCGGTAAGCGCGTGGCGGGCGATCGTGGGCGCCGACCGAGAGGTACACCTGGCGCCCGGCACGCATCAGTTCTTCGGCGATCTGTACGCCCGAGGAGCCGGCGCCGACCACCAGCACAGCGCCTTCTGGCAACTGCTCGGGGTTGTAATAGGCAGCGGAGTGGATCTGGTGCAGGTTGCTGTCTTTCGGCGCGATGGCCGGGATCACCGGCTTCTGGAACGGGCCGGTGGCGGCGACCACGCGGTTGGCGCGAATCACGCCTTCATTGGTTTCGATGGTAAAACCGGGGCGGTCGCTGTTGCGCAGCACTTTCTTCACTTCGATGCCGGTGCGTACGGGCAGGTTGTACTTGCGTACGTACTGCTCGAAGTAGTCGGCCACCTGGTCCTTGCCGGCGAAGGCGTCGGCGTCGAGGTTGAATTCCAGCCCCGGGAAGCGGTCGTGCCAGACCGGGCCGTTGGCCACCAGCGAGTCCCAGCGACCGGTGCGCCAGGCCTCGGCGATACGCTTGCGCTCCAGCACCAGGTGCGGCACGCCAAGCTTGCTCAGGTGTTCGCTCATGGCCACGCCGGCCTGGCCGGCGCCGACGACGAGGGTGTCGATTTCGAGGTTGTTCAGTGTCATGTCCGAGCCCTTGTTCAGGCGGTTTTTGTCAGGTCGGTTTGGAGGACCGCCGTTGCCTGGGGCCAGACTAGGGATGCCGTGGAAATGGCGAAAATAGTATTTAGCTGGGGCTTGCCGATAAAACGGCGAAGGCCTTGATTCCTGCCGCCTGCAGCGGTTCCAGCAGCAGCTGTGCCAGGGTTTTGTCCGAACGTTTCGTGGTCATAGTTTTTTCCTCTGCAAACCCTCGGAAAAAGGTCGTTTCGCCGGCCGAAAGGTTCAACCCAGAATGCCGTGTATCGCACAGCACAACAGGAACCATGACATGACTTTTTCCATCATCGGTCGTTGCCAGGAAACCGGCCAGGTCGGTATCGCCATCAGCTCTTCGAGCATCGCCGTGGGCGCCCGCTGCCCGTGGGTGCGTGCCGGTGTGGGTGCGGTCGCCACCCAGAACATCACCTTGCCGGCGCTGGGCCCGCAGATTCTCGATGCCCTGGAACAGGGCCAGTTGCCGCCTGCCGCTGCGCTGGACCGGGTGCTGAGCGCCAACGGCTGGAGCGAGTATCGCCAGCTCACGGTGATCGACAGCCATGGCCAGGTCGCGCTGTTCACTGGCAAGGAAGCCCTGGGCACCCACCACGCCGTGGCCGGTGAGCAATGTGCGGCGGCAGGCAACCTGTTGGCCTCGACCCAGGTGATCGAGGCGATGGTGCAGGCCTTTGAACAAGCCGGCGGGCATCTGGCCGACCGCCTGCTGGCGGCCATGCACGCGGCGATGGCCGCAGGTGGCGAGGCGGGGCCTGTGCACTCGGCGGCGTTGAAGATTGCCGGCGAACTGACCTGGCCACTGGTGGACCTGCGTGTGGACTGGGCCGAAGCCGACCCGATCGGTGTGCTCGATGGCCTGTGGCAGGCATATCGGCCGCAGATGCAGGACTACGTCACCCGCGCCCTCAACCCGACTGCCGCGCCAAGCTACGGGGTGCCGGGCGATGAGTGAATTTGCCAGTCGCGCGCTGCTGGCCAGGCTGATCGGCTTTGCCACGGTCAGCCGGGATTCCAACCTCGAACTGATCAGCTTCATCCGCGACTACCTGGCCGAGCTGGGGGTGGAAAGCGAACTGTTCCATAACCCGGAAGGCACCAAGGCCAACCTGTTCGCCACCATCGGCCCCCGGGACGTTGGCGGCGTGGTGCTGTCCGGGCATACCGATGTGGTGCCGGTGGACGGCCAGGCCTGGACAGTCGAGCCGTTTGCCCTGAGTGAGCGCGACGGGCGCCTGTATGGCCGCGGCACGGCCGACATGAAGGGCTTCATCGCTTCGGTACTGGCGGCTGTACCGGCGTTTCTCACACAGCCGTTGCGCATGCCGGTGCACCTGGCGTTCTCCTACGACGAGGAAGTCGGCTGCCTGGGGGTGCGCTCGATGTTGGCCGCGCTGGAGCAGCGCCCGCACAAGCCACGGCTGTGCCTGATTGGCGAACCCACCGAACTCAAGCCGGTGCTGGGGCACAAGGGCAAGCTGGCGATGCGTTGCCAGGTGCATGGTGCGGCCTGCCACTCGGCGTACGCGCCGTATGGGGTGAATGCCATCGAGTATGCGGCGAAGCTGATCGGCAAGCTGGGTGATATTGGTGATGCCCTGGCGTTGCCGGAGCATCACGACGAGCGCTTCGACCCACCGTTCTCCACGGTGCAGACCGGTGTGATCAAAGGGGGCAGGGCGCTGAACATCGTGCCGGCGGAATGCGAATTCGATTTCGAAGTACGGGCTTTGCCGGGGTTCGAGGCGCAGGCAGTGGCCGACCAGCTGCAAACCTATGCCGAGGCCGAACTGCTGCCGCGCATGCGCAAGGTCAATGCCGCCAGCGCCATTCGCCTGCAGCCGTTGAGTGCGTATCCGGGGCTGGCCACGCCAGCGGATAGCGAGGCGGCTGGCCTGGTGGCGTTGCTCAGTAGTTCGGATGAGTTCGGTACGGTGGCGTTTGGTACCGAAGGTGGACTGTTCGACCAGGTGGGCATCCCGACTGTGGTGTGTGGGCCCGGGAGCATGGACCAGGGGCACAAGCCGGATGAGTTCGTCAGTGTCGAGCAGTTGCGGGGGTGTGATGCCATGTTGCTGAGGCTGGTGGATTACCTCAGGCAGGGTTGATTGCGCTGGCCTCTTCGCGGGTGAACCCGCTCCCACAGGATCTCGTCAGTCTCAAGGGCTGTGCAGTACCTGTGGGAGCGGGTTCACCCGCGAATGGGCCGCAGCGCGGCCCCGGGTATTCAGAAGGTAGCCTTGACCTGCAGGCCAACCACCAGCGCGTTGTCGATGTCCTTCCCGGAGAACGCGCCCGGCTCGATGATGTACTGCACATCCGGGCGCAGGTTCAGCCACGGTGTGGCCTGGTAGCCATAGCTCAGCTCGACCAGCTGCTCGCCGCTGTCGATATCGGGGAACTGCTGCCCGGCATCGAACGCGGCATCTTCCAGCACGTCGCGGCTACGCGGGTTGGGTACGGCACGGCCATAGCCCAGGGCCACAGTATCCTTCGGGCGGCCTGCGAACGGCTTGTACAGCACCACGCCGGCGCCATACCACTTGGTGAATGGCGAGGCGGCCTTGCTCGACGCCGAGTACTGGCCGAAGGCATGCAGGCTGCGGCCCGGCAAGCCCTGGTCGTTCCACACCGCCTGGTCGACTAGCAGATAGTGGCCGCCACGGCCGGACACTTCCTCGTCGCTGCCGATGCGCTTCACGTCGGAGCTGTCGTAGTAGTAGCCCAGTTTGTACTCGCCAGGCAGCTCGCCCTGCAGCTTGTAGACCAGCTCTACCGGTACCACGGTGCCGGTGGTGTGCTTGGGGCCCAGGTGCCAGGCGCGGCTGGAGTTGCCGTTGCTTTCCGGGTCGACGTTGAACGCCGCCACACGCAACTGCCAGGACGGCGACAGGTCGTACTTCACCCGCACGCCCAGGTGGGCATTGGGGTAATTGGTCCAGCCACTGCCGCCAGACATGTTAAGCGGGTGGCCGCAGAAGCCGGCGTTCATGAAGCTGCACAGGATGCCACTGTCCAGGCCGCCCAGGTCGTTGCCCATGGCCATGTAGCCGAGCTTGACGTTGAGTGCCGGGGTGAACAGGGTGCGCTCGTAGCTCAGTTCGGTCAGGCGGGTGTACAGGCCGCCGAAGTTTTCCTGGATCGGCAGGCGGTTGCCCACCAGGTCTTCCGAGGCGCTGTTGCCGCGGCGGTCGTTGATGGTCAGCTGGACCTTGCCGCCGTTATCCAGGCCATACAGTTTCGACAGGTCGAACTGCACGCCCAGTTTCAGGTTTTGCGAGTAGCGCGCCGAGCGGTGCAGGCCACCGTGGGCGTTGTAGGCGGTTTCGCCGCTGTAGTCGCCGGTGAACTTGACGCCGTCTTCTTCCAGCTGGTGACGCAGGCCGCCCCAGTCACCGGTCAGGGTGCTGCGGGTCATCAGGTCGCCGTCGGCCAGGGCGGTGCTGCTGGCGAGGGCCAGCAACAGGGTGGGGGTGATGCGAATTGCGGATGGCATTGCTGAATCTCGGGTTGTCTTCTAAGGCCTCTTCGCGGGTGAACCCGCTCCCACAGGATTTTCACTGCCCTTGCAAACTGTGCAGTTCCTGTGGGAGCGGGTTTACCCGCGAAGGGGGCGACGCGGTGTTACGGCAAGGCGTAAGAAATCACGTAGTCGCCACGGTCAGTCGACTGGCGCGCGCCGCCAGCCGTGACCACCACGTACTGCTTGCCGGTTTTCGGCGAAACGTAGGTCATCGGGCCGCCCTGGCTGCCCACTGGCAGGCGAGCCTTCCAGATTTCGTTGCCGTTGCTGCTGTCGTAGGCGCGCAGGTAGAAGTCCTGGGTGCCGGCGATGAACACCAGGCCGCCCTGGGTGGACAGGGTGCCGCCGAGGGTCGGCAGGCCGATCTTGATCGGCAAGTGCATGCGGATGCCGAGCGGGCCGGTGTCCTCGACGGTACCCACAGGTACCTGCCACGCCACCTGGCGGGTCTTCATGTCGATGGCGGTCAGGGTGCCGAATGGCGGCGCCTGGCACGGAATGCCGGCCACCGACAGGAAGCGGTTCTTGTTCACTGCATACGGGGTGCCCTTGAGCGGTACTGCACCCATGCCGGTGTTCAGCGCTTCGCCACCGGAAGCGGCACCGCCCTTGTTCTGCGACGGGATCATCTGGATCCACAGGCCCAGGCGCATGTCGTTGACGAAGATGAAACCATGTACCGGGTCGGTGGAAATGCTGCCCCAGTTCATGCCACCCAGCGAACCCGGGAAGCTCAGCGACAGGTCGGTGCCCGGCGCGGTGTACAGGCCGTCGTAGCGCATTTTCTTGAAGTCGATGCGGCACAGCAGCTGGTCGTACGGGGTTGCGCCCCACATGTCCGATTCGGTCAGGGTCTGCGCGCCGATCTGCGGCATGCCCACCGACTTCGGCTGGGTTGGCGAGTACGGCTCGTTGGGGATGTTGCTTGGCTTGACCGGTACTTCGTCGACCTGGGTCAGCGGCTTGCCGGTGGCGCGGTCGAGCACGTAGATCTGCCCGGCCTTGGTGCCGATTACCACTGCAGGTACCGACTGGCCGTCGTCCTTGGTGAAATCGATCAGGCTCGGCTGCATCGGCAGGTCGAAGTCCCACAGGTCGTTGTGCACGGTCTGGAACACCCACTTCTGGTTGCCGGTGGTGGCGTCCAGGGCCAGTACCGAAGCGCCATAGGTGTGGTCCAGCTTGCTGCGTTCGACACCGTAGATGTCGGTGGACGACGAGCCCATCGGCAGGAACACGGTATTCATCGCCGGGTCGTAGGACATCGGGGCCCAGCTGTTGGGGGTGCTGCGCACATAGGTGCTGTCGCCCTGGGGCGCCTGGCGATCTTCCGGGTTGCCGGGGTCGAAGGCCCAGCGCATTTCACCCGTGATCACGTCGAAACCACGGATCACGCCGCCTGGCATGTCAGTCTGGACGTTGTCGGCGACGCGGCCGCCGACCACCACGGTGGTACCGGCCATCAGTGGGGCCGAGGACAGCTGGTAGTAGGAGTCCGGCACATCGCCCAGGCCGGCCTTGAGGTCGACCTGGCCGTTGTTGCCGAAGCCCTGGCAGAACTCGCCGGTGTCGGCGTCGACGGCAATCAGGCGGCCATCGATGGTGTTGGTCAGCAGGCGACGCTGGCAGTTGGCACCGGCCGGTACGCTGGCCGCGGTGATTGGCGAGCTGTTCGGCTGGGTCGGCTGGGCGATGGCGGCAGTGGCGTCGAAGTAGGCCATGCCACGGCAACGCTGCCAGACCTTGGACTGGGCGTTGATCGCGTTCTTCCACAGCTCTTTGCCGGTGTCGGCATCAAGGGCGATCAGGTTGTTGTGCGGGGTGCAGATGAACACCTTGTTGCCGACCTGCAGCGGGGTCAGCTGGTCTTCGGCGCCGTTGCCGTCGCTGAGCGCCACGTCACCGGTGCGGTAGGTCCAGGCCACTTTCAGCTTGTTGACGTTGTCGCGGTTGATCTGGTCCAGCGCGGCGAAGCGGCTGCCACCTTCGGTGTTGCCGTAGTGAGCCCAGTCCTTCTGCGCCTTGCCGGCCTCGACCGGGGTCATGCCCGGGCCTTTGCCGGTGGGGGCGACGCTTGGGTGGGCGACGAACATGTTGCCGGCGGCGATCACCAGCAGCACGGCCATCACCCCGGCAACGCCATAGGCACCGCGACCGGCGCTGGCGCCATTGGCACGGGCCAGCAGCGGGTAGACCAGTGCCACCACCATGCCGATTGCGCCGAACATGAACAGGCGCGAGAACAGCGGCCAGAACACCAGGCCTGCGTCGATCAGCGCCCAGATGGCAGTGCCGACCAGGAACGCCGCGTACAGCCAGGCGCCAGCCGGCTTGCGGCGAGCGATGAGAACGCCGGCGATGGCCATGGCCAGGCCGCCGATCAGGAAGTACCAGGAACCTCCCAGGCCGGCCAGCTTGACGCCGCCCGCAGCCAGGAGGAGGCCGAGCAGGGCGATGATCACGCCCAGGCCGACCAGGATAATGTTTGTGGCGCCAGAGGCGCGCGGTGTTTCTTTCATGCCAGGGATCTCAGCAGGTGGAATGCGCGCAGTGTAATCTCTTAGCTTGCTAATTAACAAGTTGGTACATAATTTTGTGGGGCGGATTGTCGCAGGGTTGAACTCTGCAAGGTGTGGCTAAAAGTCTAGATCATGCGCTTAAAATTGCAGTAAACAGGGTGTTCATGTCGGCTGGTTAACCCGCGTTCGATTTTCGATTACCGGGTTCACGCCGGCCACGGAGTGCCGCTGCTGTAGAACACCGCGAGCCAGATGGTGGCGGTGCCGGGGGCGGTCCATTCCACGCGGTGGCGGTAATGCGGCGGGATGTCCAGGCAATCGCCCGGCGCCAGCAGGCGGGTGTGGCTCTCGTGCTCGAAGCGCAGGCCGGCGGCGCCACTGAGCAGCACGATCCATTCGCCTTCGGCCTGGTCGTACCAGAAACCGGGCGGGCTGGCCTGGCCGCTGGAAACGATACGCTCAACACGCACACCCGGGCGGCTGAGCAGTTGGTCGACCCGTTCGGAGCTGGTGGGGTCGCAAGGGGGCAGGGCAGTCAGCAGGTTGGTCGGGATCATGGAAAACCTCGCTTGGAAGGGGGTAGTTCCACTATGGACGCAATTGCCGTGCGCCGCGCTTCTTGACCGGCCCGGCTGTTTGTAAGAACTTTCCGGGATTTGGAAGACGGGCAACAAATGGACAAACTCCTGGCGATGAAAATGTTCGTGGCCACCGTCGATGCCCAGGGCTTTTCTGCCGCCGCCCGCCAGCTTGGGCTGGCGACATCGTCGGTGACGCGCCTGGTCGATGCCCTGGAAGCGGCGTTGGGCGCCACCTTGCTCAACCGCTCCACGCGCCAGGTCAGCCTGACCGAGGCCGGCGCCCGTTATTACGAGCGCGCGCGGGGTATTTTCGAGGCCCTGGACGAGGCCGATGCCAGTGTCGCCGACCGGGGTGAAGAACCGGTTGGCGTGTTGCGCCTGTGCTTGCCGGTGGAGTTCGGCAGGCGGGTCATCGCCCCGCACCTGGGGCCGTTCCTGGCGCAACATCCGGCTCTGGAGCTGGACATCGACCTCAGCGACCGCCTGGATGACCTGCTTGACGGGCGCTATGACCTGTCGATCCGCCTGGGCGACCCCTCGCCCAATGACGAGCTGGTATGCCGCCAGCTGGGTCGCTTCCAGCGCTGGCTGGTGGCCAGCCCGGGCTACCTGGCCGGGCGTGACGCGCTGGAGCATCCGCGGCAGCTGCTCGAGCACGCCTGCCTGCGCTTTCGCTACGGGCAGAAAAGCCGCCCCTGGCGCCTGGCCCGTGGGCAGGACAGTCTGGAACTGGACGTGAGCGGGCCGTTGCGCAGTGCCAATGCCGACATGCTGCGCGAAACCGCGCTGGCGGGCAGCGGCATCGCGCTGCTGGCCGACTGGCTGGTGCGTGAGGACGTGGCGGCCGGGCGCCTGCAGCGGCTGTTCCCCGATTGGCAGGCCAGCCCCGGCGCTGCCAATGACAGCATCAACGCCTTGTATCTGCCCAATCATCGTGGTTCACGGCGGGTGAATGCCTTTATCGACTTTTGCGAAAACCTGTTGCAGCGCAGCACCTAGTGTTGCGCAGTGCGCAAAGCCCTGTTGCGCCAGCGCTGGATTCTCGCCAGGAGTGCGTCTGGGTAAGGTGGCCGGCATATTCCAGCCATCGCCGAGGACACTCGCATGAATCCCTCCCTTGCCGCCGCGCAGCCTGCCGCCACCGGCCTCAGCCGGGCCCTGGTCGCCCTGCTGGCGTTCTGCTGCGGCGCGATCGTCGCCAATATCTACTATGCCCAGCCCATCGTCGGCCTGATCGCCCCGGACCTGGGGCTGTCCACCGAGCATGCCAGCCTCATCGTTTCGCTCACGCAGCTTGGCTATGCCTTGGGCCTGCTGTTGCTGGTACCGCTGGCCGACCTGTTGGAAAACCGCCGCTTGATGGTGGCTACCGCCGTGCTGGCCTGCGTCAGCCTGCTGCTGGCGGGCACCAGCAGCAGCGGCCAGGGCCAGCTGTTCCTCGGCTATGCACTGCTGATCGGTTTCAGTTCCGTGGCGGTGCAGATGCTCATCCCGCTGGCGGCGCACCTGGCGCCGGAGCAGCAGCGTGGGCGGGTGGTCGGCAACATCATGGGCGGCCTGCTGCTGGGTATCCTGCTGGCGCGGCCGTTGTCCAGCCTGGTGGCCGACTACTTCGGCTGGCGGGCGGTGTTCATTGGCGCTGCCGCGGTGATGCTGGCGATCATCCTGCTGCTGGCCCTGACCTTGCCGCGGCGGGTGCCCGAGCACAAGGCCAGCTATGCCGGGCTGATGCTGTCGCTGCTCACGCTGCTGCGCCGTTATCCCTTGCTGCGCCAGCGCTCGCTGTACCAGGCGTTGATGTTCGCGGCGTTCAGCCTGTACTGGACGGCGGTGCCGATGGCCCTGGCAACCGAGCATGGCCTGTCGCAGAGCCAGATCGCAGTATTCGCCCTGGTGGGCGCGGTAGGCGCCGTCGCCGCACCCATGGCCGGCCGCCTGGCCGATGCCGGGCATGCCCGGGCCGGTTCGCTGTTGGCGTTGTTACTGGCACCGGCGGCACTGTTGCTGGGGCTGACCGTGCCGGGCTACAGCGTGATCGGCCTGGGCCTGACTGGCGTGCTGCTGGATTTTGCGGTGCAGATGAACATGGTCATCGGCCAGCGTGAAGTGTACGCGCTGGACCCGGCCAGCCGCGGGCGGCTGAACGCGGTGTACATGACCAGCATCTTCCTGGGTGGGGCGCTGGGTTCGGCGGTGGCCAGTGCGGTGTTCAGCCAGTTCGGCTGGCAGGGTGTGGCGCTGGTGGGGGCGGGGTTGCCGGGCGTGGCCTTGATCATCTTCCTGACCAAAGCGCGCCGGGGTTGAATGGTAGCGCGGTCACCTGTGGGAGCGGCCTTGTGTCGCGAAAGGGCCGCAAAGCGGCCCCGGCAATTCTGAAGTGATGCGTAGATCGTGGGGGCGCTTCGCACCCCTTTCGCGACGCAAGGCCGCTCCCACAAAAAAAACGGCACACGCCTGTATCAGACGCTACCGCCCAAGCGGCAACGCCACACCAATCAAGGCAAACAGGCTGCCGCAGCAGCGGTTGAAGCCCTTGCCGCCCTTGGCCAGCCATGGCCGGATGCGAAACGCCAGGCGTGCCAACAGGTATTCGACCAGGAACTCGACACTGGCAAAGGTCGCCGCCATCACCACGAACTGCAGCAGCAACCCACGCTGCGGGTCGATGAACTGCGGCAGGAAAGCGCCGTAGAACAGCAGCACCTTGGGGTTGGCCATGGCCGACAGCAGGCCCTGGCGGAACAGGCCGGCATTGCCCAGCCGCGCACTTTGCGCGGTCAGTTCCAGGTGCAGGCCCGGGCTGCGCCACAGCTGGATACCCAGCCAGACCAGATAAGCGCCACCCACCCACTTGAGCACGCTCAGCACCGAGGCCGAGGCCTGCAGCAATGCGCTGAGGCCGAACATGGCCAAGGCAATCAGGGCGCTAAAGCCAAACACCCCGCCAATGATGGTGAACAACGTCCGGCGTGCGCCATACAGGGCACCGTGGGTCAGGGCCAGCAGGCTGTTGGGGCCTGGGGTCAGCGACAGGCCGATGCTCGCCAGCAGGTAGATGAGCCAGGTGTCGAGTGCCATGGTGGGGAATGCCTTGTTGATGGAGAGGGCGCCAGTCTATGGCGCCGATCTTGTCGGGCAAGGGTATGATCCGGACATTGAATGGTCGTTTCTGGACGCGATGCCAATGCTGCCCGACATCCGCTTGCTGATCTTGCCGTTACCGGATTTTGCCCTGCTGCCGTTCGGCGCCTTTCTCGACAAGTTGCGTTTCAGCGCCGACGACGAGGACTACAGCCAGCAGCGCTACTGCAGCTGGACCGTGGCAGGGCTGACCCTCGACCCGGTGCCTTCGAGCAGTGGCGCGGTGGTGCAGGTCGAGGCCGTCGCTGGCCAGCTCGAGCTGGCCAGTTTCGACTACCTGGTGGTGTTCGGCGGGCGCAACGCGCTGGCCACTGCCGCGCTGGCGCCTCGCTACCGGGCCTTGCTGAGGCAGGCTGGCAAGGCTGGCGTCAAGCTGGTGGCGGTCGACAACGGTGCTTTCCTGTTGGCTGCCTGCGGGTTGCTGCAGGGGCACAAGGTAGTGGTGCACTGGCGCCACGAAGCCGAATTCCGTGCAGCCTTCCCGCATTTGCAGGTACTGAGTGAGCAACTGTATTGCATCGACGGTAGCCGCATCACCTGCGCCGGCGGCACCGCGGCCATCGACCTGGCCGTCGCGCTGTTGTCACGCGCTTGCGGGAGGGCCAGGGCGCTCAAGGGCCTGGCCGACATGCTGGTGGATGAAACCCGTGACAGCCGCCATGCCTTGCGCTCGTTGGAGCTGGGGGCCGGGCAGGGGCGGCAGGTGCAGCGCGCGCAGGCATTGATGCGTCACCACCTGGGTACGCCGTTGACCGCGGAGCAGCTGGCGGCTGAGCTGGGCATCAGCCGGCGCCAGCTGGACCGGCAGTTTCACGCCAGCCATGGCATGAGCGCCAAGGCCTGGTGGCTGGAGATGCGCCTGCAACAGGCGCGTTGGCGCCTGCTCAATTCCAGCCACAGCCTGGCGCAGATTGCCGATGAAGTGGGCCTGGGCGATGCCAGTTACCTGGGCAAGTGCGTGCGGCGACGGTTTGGATGCACGGCCCTTGAGCTGCGCTGTCACGTAGAGAACTGAATTCACAAGCGGTCCACGTACCCTGTGGGAGCGGGTTTACCCGCGAAGAAGCCACCGCGGTGCATGGCACCGGCTGCGCCGGTGTTCGCGGCTAAAGCCGCTCCCACAGGGTCCCTGCTATTTGAATGAGTCCTGTGGGAGCCGGCCTACTGCGGCGTCCCGAACAACCCTGTCCAGTAGATCCCCGCATCACTCTTCGGGTCCACTGCATACGCAGCGCCCAGCTCACGGAAGTCCGGGTTCATCAGCGTCGCGCAATGCCCCGGGCTATCCAGCCAGCCATCGACCACCTTGCGCGCGGTGTCACGCCCGGCGGCGATGTTTTCGCCGATCTGCTGGTACAGGTAACCGGCCAGCTCTGCCCGGTCACCGGGGGTGCGGCCATCCTTGTCGATGTGGTCGAAGAAGTTCTGGTTGGCCATGGCCCGGGTGTGGCTGGCAGCAACCCCGGCCAGCACCGTGCTCCAGCTCAGTGCGGGGGCGGCGGCGAAGGGCTGGCCACCGCATTGGCGCGGCACCTTGCGCGCGGCGTTGATCTCCTGCAGCACCTTCTGCCCCTCGGCCTGCCAGTCGCCCAGGCGGCCACTGAGCAGCGGCCGGGCAAGCACGATGCGCCAGTCGCGGCCTTCCTGGCTGACGCCGATATCGACGAACTGCGGGTCCAGCACCACCTGGCAGAAGCTCTCTTCGATGGCATGCATGGCAGCGCGCGCATCACGTGGCCCCGACAGGCTGATGGCCTGCACGTTGACCATCGGGTAGGCGGCGCGGGTCATGGCCTGCTGCAGGTCGCGGGTACCCTCTGGCGACAGCGCCAGGCGGGTATCGCTGTTGAGCGGCGGCAGTTCCAACGACGCTTCGCCACCGCAGGGCTGGGCCTTGCTGCGGTAGACATTGATCGAATCGATCAGTTGCGCTTCTTCGCCGGTGGCAGCCATGGCCCCGACCGAGACGACCAGGCCCAGCGACAAGGCGGCTACGGATGACAGGACGCGCATGTGGATCTCCCTATGACTGGCAGCGTCGGGGTTCGCGCTGCTCATCCTACACAAGCCCGGGGCTTTTGGCCCGGGCTCGTGCAAAGCAATGAGAACGCCAACATTCGTTGCTGGCGGCAAAAGAGGGAGTAGACCACTGTTCATCTGAAAAGTGCGAATAGTTGGTAATCATTCCTATCGAACCACGCCTGTCTGCCGGTTTGCTGGCGCCCGGCGTCTATCAGCGCGCCACCGCCTGGTTCGGTTTGTAGAACAGAAAATGCCTGGTCTGCGCCGTCCGGCGGTAGGCTTTGGCCCAGTCCGGGTGCACATTGCGGTCATGGAAGTACAAGGCACCCCCGGTGCGGTCTCTCAATTGCTGGTTGAGCGCCTTGCGCGCGATCTCCTTGGCAATGTCGTAGCGTTGCGCTTCTTCGACCTGGTCCGGGCGCCCGTCACACCACCAGGAGAACTGGCAGGCCTTGCTTTCCACCCCCTGCTTGACCACGCCGCAGATGGTATCCGGGAAGCCATCGTGGCCCAGGCGGTTGAGCACGACGTTGGCCACGGCGGCCATGTCTTCGGCGTCGGCACCCTTGGCCTCCCAGTAAATGGTGCGGGCCAGGCAGGTGATGCTGTCATCCAGCGGCGCCTGGCCGGCCGGGTCCACTGCCTGCGCTTCGCCGGGTGTGAGGGTCTCGGCCTTTTTCGGGGGTGGTGTGTCATTCACCACTTTTTCCTCGAGCACCTCGGCCTTGTCCTCGGCGACGGCAGCCTTGGCCGGGTCGGCCGCGTGCAAGGGGCCTGCGAGCAGGGCCGAAACCAGGCCGATCACCATCCACGAAAGGCGCATGATGCAAGCTCCCGAACTGTGGGCTGGTTCACAGTCTAGCCAAGCGCAAGCATCAGCACCAAAGGCAGGGTGGCGGCGGCCAACACGGTCTGCAGGGCGATGATGGTGGCCATCAGCGGTGCGTTACCGCCCATTTGCCGGGCCATTACATAGGAAGATGATGCGGTCGGCAGTGCCTGGAACAGCACCGCCACCACCGCTGCCTGGCCACCCAGGCCAAGCAGGCGGCACAAGCCCCAGGTAGTCAGCGGCATGACCAGGAACTTGAATGCCGACGCCGCCATCAGCGGGCGCACCTGCTGGCCCAGGCGGGCACCACCCAGGGCTGCGCCGACGCACAGCAGGCCCAGCGGCAGGGCGGCCTGGCCCAGGGCCTTGACCGTGGGTTCGATACCCGCTGGCAAGCCCAGCCCACTGGCGCGCAGCAGCAACCCGCCGGCGCAACCGACAATCAAGGGGTTGGCGAAGATGGCCCGCAGCACCGTGGCCGGTGAGCTATGGCGGGCGCTGAAGCGGGCGAACACCAGCACACAAAGCAGATTCACCAGTGGCACGATCGCGGCGTTGGCCACCGCTGCCAGGGCAATGCCGGCGCTGCCGTAGATACCCGCTGCAAGGGTGGCGCCGATGTAGTTGTTGAAGCGGATACCGCCCTGAAACACCGAGGTGAAGTCGGCACCGTCGTGGTTCATGGCGCCCTGGTACAGCACCAGCAGCACGGCCCCGGCCAGGGTCGAGAGCATCAGCACGCCAACCATGCCCAGCACCGGCACGCCTTCGAGGTTGGCGGTGGCCAGGCCATGGAGGAACAGCGACGGCAGCAGTACGTAATAGCTCAGGCGCTCGGCGCCGGGCCAGAAGTTATCGGCGAGAAAGCCGCGCAGGCGCAGGAAAGTACCCAAGGCAATCAGCAGGATGATCGGCAGCAGGGTAGTCAGCAGCAAGTGGAGCATGATCGACGTTCCGTGGTCGGGTACGGGGCACAGACTACTGGTGCGGATCGATCTGTAAAAACGTTGTTTTCTGCACTGACCATTGAGGAAAAATGCATGGTTGCTCTGGGGGCGCTGTGCGCCCCTTTCGCGACGCAAGGCCGCTCCCACAGGTTTGCCACTGCCTTCAAATGCAACGCGTTCGTTGTGGGAGCGGCCTTGTGTCGCGAAGGGGCCGCGCAGCGGCCCCGGCAATCTCACGCCTCCAGTGCAGTCTTCAGCACCGCGCTCAAATGCCGCCGCTGGCTCTTCTCATGCTCCAGCAACACCACGCGCCGGGTCAGCTGCGGTTCGCCAAATGGCAGGCAGGTAGCCGGTGGCAAGCGTTGCAGGTCGTCATCGGCCATGGGGATGATTGCCACGCCCAGGCCCATCACCGCCATGCGCGCCAGCGCTTCCTGGCTGTCCAGTTCCATCTGCTCGCTCACCTGCAGATGCTGGCGGCGCAGCTCCTGCTCGATCTGCCGCCCGGCCCAGGCACGCTTGTCGAAGCGCAGGAACGGCTGGCTGGCCAGCAACTGCGGCACGCTTAGCCCGGCCAGGTCCGGGCTGGCGATGGCCCAGAAGCGGTCTTCGAACAACGGCGTGAAGTCCAGGCTTTGCGGGTAGGGGCTGACCGGCTCGGTGGTGATTGCCGCATCGAGCTCGCCGTCTTCCACCCGTCGCGCCAGTTCCGCCGACATGCCGGAGGCCACGCTGACATGCAGCTGCGGATGGTGCGCCTTGATCCACACCAGCGCCTTGGGCAGGCGCCGCGCCAGCACGGTGTGGATCGCCCCCAGGCGCAGGCGGCCGCGCAGGCTCGGGCCGCTGGCCAGGGCGTCGGCCAGTTCGTCATAACTAGCCAGGATGGTCTCGGCGCGGGCGACCGCCAACTGGCCGGCTTCGGTCAGCGACACCTGCCGGCGGCTGCGGTCGAACAAGGTCACCTGCAGTTCGTCTTCGAGGGTCTTGATGTGCAGGCTTACCGCCGAAGGGGTGAGGCTGAGCAGGTCGGCGGCACGGGCGAAGGTGCCGTGGCGGGCGATGGTCACCAGGGTGCGCAAGGCTTTGAGGGACATGCGGGTGAGGTCCGGTTTCAAGCTGACAGAGATGCATTGTCAGGCCCGGCCCTTTCGCAGCACAAGGCTGCTCCTACAGCGAGTCGAGGCTGGTAGAGGCAGTATTTCTCAGCGCCCACCACGCCCATAGGCCTGGCTGATCCGATCGATCACCATGGCCAGGGCGACGATCGCCAGCCCGGCCTCGACGCCTTGGCCGACATTCAGCGTCTGGATCCCTGACAGCACATCCTCGCCCAGCCCGCGGGCACCAATCATCGAAGCCACCACCACCATCGACAGGGCCATCATCACCGACTGGTTGAGCCCGGCCATGATGCTCGGCAGCGCCAGCGGCAGGGCGATGCGCCGCAACCGCTGCCAGCGGCTGGCCCCCAGGCCATGGGCGGCTTGCTGCAGCGAAGGGTCGATCTGGCTCAGGCCCAGTTCGGTCAGCCGCACCAGCGGTGGCAGGGCATAGATCAGTGTGGCGAACACGGCGGGCACCTTGCCCAGGCCGAACAGCATCAGCACCGGGATCAGGTAAACGAAGGCCGGCAAGGTCTGCATCACATCCAGTACCGGCAACAGCAAGCGCTTCGCCAGTGGCCGGGCAGCCAGCAGGATGCCCAGCGGCACGCCCACCAGCACGCAGAGGCCGGTACTGACCAGCACCAACGCCATGGTCTGCAGCAGTTTGTCCCACAACCCGAGCATACCGATCAGGGCCAGCAGCGCCACCAGTACCGCGCTGCGCAGCACGCTGCGGCTGGCATGCCAGGCAAGCAGGCCGATCAGCAACAGCAGCAGCCACCACGGCAGCAGGCGCAGCAGGGTTTCCAGGCCGACCAGCAGTTGCAGCAACTGGTCCGAGACGCTGCGCAGGTGATCGCCGTAATGCAGTACCAGCCAGTCGACCAGGCGGTTGACGCTGTCGGCAAAGGAGAATTGCAGGGCCTCGGGGAAGCCGCCGCTCACAGGCTGGCCTCGACCTTGGTGGCAATGTCCGCAGGCAACCAGGCTTTCCACACCTCGCGGTTATCGCGCAGGAAGGTGAGGGCAGCGTCGCGGGGCGGCGTTCGCTTTTCGCTCATGTCGGCCAGTGCCTTGTTCAGTCGGTCGATGGGCAGGTCGACCCGCTCGAACATGCTCACCAGTTCCGGGTAGCCCTCGCGAAAGGCCTTGGACACGCCAATCGACAATTTGGCCGGCAGCGAGCTGCTGCCCTTGGGCTCGGGGTTGCCGGCATCGGTGAGGGTGGCCCAGGCCTGGGCATCGAACGGCGGCTCTTGCAGGCGTATGAGCTTGTAACGCCCCATCAAAGGGGTCGGGTTCCAGTAGTAGAACAGCACCGGTTGGCCACGGCGGATGGCCGAGCCGATTTCGGCATCCATTGCAGCCCCGGAGCCACTGCGGAAGTTGGTATAGAGATCATTCAGCCCGTAGGCCTTGAGTTTCTGGCTGTTGACGGTTTCGGATGTCCAGCCGCTGGGGCTATTCAGAAAGCGCCCTTTACCGGGTGACTCGGGGTCGCGGAACACCTGCGGGTAACGTTTCAGGTCCTCGACGCTGCGCAATTGCGGCGCCACGGGTTTCAGCTTGCGCGCGGCATCGCCCTCGATCACGTAGGCCGGCACCCACCAGCCTTCTTCGGCGTTCTTGACCGTGTCGCCCAAGGCAAACACCTGGCCGGCCTGTTCTGCCTTGACCCAGGCTGGGCTGCGCCCGGCCCATTCCTCGGCGATTACTTGCAGGTCGTTGCGCGCCAGGGCCACTTCCATGCTGACGGTGCTGCCGGGCAGGGCGTCGGTGGTGTAGCCGTAGCCACGCTCCACGATCAGCCGCAGGATCTCGGTGGTGAGGGCACCGCTTTCCCAGCCGATGGCGCCAAAGCGGATGGGCGTGGTGCGTTCTGCGGAGGCGGCGCTGTCGGTGCTGGCCAGGCCGACGGCGAGCAGCAGGCCGGCCAGCAACGTTGGAATCTTTTTCATGGGGCCTCTTGGAGTGGCGCTACTGAGTTGCCGCAAGTGTAGACGACCGGCTCCAGGCCCGGCAGGAAGGCCGCTGCACGCGATTGGCAGCGGCCTGCAAGTGACTTAGACGCGGAACTGGTCCATCAGCGCCTGTTGCTGGTTGGCCAGGCTGTTCAGCGACTGGCTTACCCGCGCCGACTCGTTGGCCTGCCCCGACAGCGATTCGGTGACATCACGGATGGTTGCCACGTTGCTGTTGATTTCCTCGGCCACTGCGCTCTGCTCTTCGGCGGCCGAGGCGATCTGCAGGTTCATGTCGGTGATCACCGTCACTGCCTGGCCGATGCGCTGCAGTGCGGTGACGGCCTGGCCAACCTGCTGCACGCCGCTCTGGGCCTGGCGGTGGCTGTTGTCCATGGCCCCGACCACCTCGCGAGTGCCGTTCTGCAAGGCCTCGATCACCTGGCGCGTTTCTTCCACCGATTCCTGGGTACGCTGGGCCAGGTTGCGTACCTCGTCCGCGACCACGGCAAAGCCACGGCCGGCTTCACCGGCGCGGGCCGCCTCGATGGCGGCGTTGAGCGCCAGCAAGTTGGTCTGTTCGGCGATCGAGCGGATCACCTCCAGCACCGAACCGATCTTCTCGCTGTTCTGCGCCAGGCCCTCCACCTCGGCCATGGCGTTGCTCATGTCGGCGGCCAGGGCATCGATGCTGTGGGTGGTGCGGTCGATCACCGCCAGGCCTTCGCGGGTGGCCTGGTCGGCATCGCGGGCGGCCTGCGCGGCCTGGGCGGCGCTGCGGGCGACGTCCTGGGCGGTGGCACTCATTTCGTGCGAGGCAGTGGCCACCTGGTCGACCTGGCGGTATTGCTGCTCCATGCCGGCGCTGGTCTGGGTGGCAATTGCCGAAGACTGGTCGGCGGTGCCACGGGCGGCCTGCACCGAGCGTTTGACCTCGGCAATGGTCGGCTGCAGCTTGTCGAGGAAGCGGTTGAACCAGCCGGCCAGTTCGCCCAGTTCGTCCTGCTTCTGGTAGGTCAGGCGGCGGGTCAGGTCACCTTCGCCGCTGGCAATGTCCTTGAGCATGCTTGCCACGCCGAGGATCGGCCGGGTAACGCCTCGGGCCATCAGCCACACCATCAGCAGGCCGGCAATCGCCGCCGCCAGGCCCAGGCCAAGTTCCAGCAGGGTGCCGCTGGTGTTCAGCGCGTCCAGTTCCTGTTTCAGCGCTTCGGCCGGCCCGGTCAGGGCGTTTTCCGGCACATCCAGCAGCACGCCCCAAGGCTGGGCATCCGGAATCGGCTGGAAGGCGGCCAGCACCTTCAGGCGCTGCTGGTCGTGCACGATGGTCATCTTGCCGTCGGCCAGCTTGCGCACCAGTTCAGCACCCTTGGCGGTGTCGACCTGGTCGAAGCGCTGGGCCAGCTTGCTGGCGTCGGCGCTGTAGCCGGCCAGCAGGCCGACCGGGCTGAGGATGCCGACCGTGGTGCGGCCTTCGTACAGGCTGCGGCTGGCCTCCTGGCTCAGGGCCTGCAGGCTGTTGAGGTTGATGTCGATGGACAGGGTGGCGATCACCTTGCCGTCGACTGCCAGCGGGAAGACGATGCTGGTCATCAGCACCTGCTGGCCATCGATGTCGTAGAAGTAGGGCTCCACCACGCACACCTTGCCGGATGTGCGCGGGCACACCCACCAGGTATTGGCTGGCTGGCCGCTGGGGCCGATCTCGGTGTTGGCCATGTCATGTTCGGGCAGGGCCATGGCCGTCAGCTGGCCGACACGCGGCTGCGACCAGTACAGGGCGAAGCGCCCGGTTTCGTTGCTGCCCAGTTCTGCCTTGCCGGCGAACAGGCTGTCCTTGTTGTCCAGGGCGTTGGGCTCGAATACCAGCGACAGGCCGAGCAGCTCAGGGTTGGCCTGCAGGGCGGCGCGCACCTGGCGGGTCATGTCCTCGCGCAGGTCGAAGGCATCGAGAAAGCGCTTTTCCGCCTGCTCGCGCAGGAACAGCACCTGGCGGGCGAAACCGGCGCCGTATTGGTAGGCGTCCATGAACTGGCGGCGGATGTTCAGCGCCTGCACCTCGCCCTGCGACTCGATGCGCGACTGCGCCGACTCGGTCAGCATCTGCATGCTGCTGGCCTTGACCAGGTCCGAGCTGTGGTCCATGCGATACAGCGACAGGCCGACGAGCAGGGTGACGATGCCGGCCAGGCAGAGACCGGCGAGCAGGGTGATCTTCCACTGGATGGAAAGTTGTCGCAAAGGCATGGGGTGGGTCCCTTGTAATAAGAGTGTGGCTGACGAATGTGTCGGCTGGCGCGGGCTTTTCTTTATTCAAACGTTCAATTTAATCCGCAGGCCGCGCGGGGCGTTGGTAATCCGCCGCAACATGGCGCTTTTGACATCTGCTGCCCACTGCTTCAGAGTGCGCGCTTTTTTTCTGTCGCAATGAGGTAAGCCAACCATGAATGCAGTGATCGCCGCGGTCGGCATCATGCTGATACTCAGCCTGTCCCGCGTGCACGTGGTCATCGCCCTGATCGTCGGGGCCCTGGCCGGTGGGCTGGTGGGGGGCCTGGGCATCGAAGGTACGCTCAAGGCCTTCAACGGCGGCCTCGGCGGCGGGGCCACGGTAGCCCTGTCCTATGCACTGCTGGGCGCCTTTGCCGTGGCCATCGCCAAGTCCGGCCTGGCCCATGCCCTGGCCGACCGCGCCCTGGCCATGATCGACCGCCAGGGCCACGCCAGTGGCGGCAAGGTCAAATGGTTGCTGGTGGGCCTGATGCTGGTGGTGGCAGTGTCGTCGCAGAACATCCTGCCTATCCACATCGCCTTCATCCCCTTGCTGGTGCCACCGCTGCTGTACGTGCTGACCCGCCTGCGCATCGACCGCCGGCTGATCGCCTGCGTGATCACCTTTGGCCTGATCACCCCGTACATGTTCCTGCCGGTGGGCTTTGGCAACATCTTCCTCAACGAAATCCTGCTGGCCAACGTCGCCCGCGCGGGTGTCGACGTGAGTGGCGTGAATGTCACCCACGCCATGGCCATCCCGGCCGCTGGCATGCTGGCTGGCCTGTTGCTGGCGGTATTCGTCAGCTACCGCAAGAAGCGTGACTACGACCTGGCGCGCATCGAGCAGGTGGAGCAGGTGAGCGTGCAGTACAACCCGCTGACCCTGCTGGTGGCCGGGCTGGCGATTGCCTCGGCGTTCATCGTCCAGTTGTGGCTGGACTCGATGATCATCGGCGCCATGGTCGGCTTCCTGATCTTCTCGCTGTCGGGCATCGTGCGCTGGAAGGACACTGACGACCTGTTCACCGAAGGCATGAAGATGATGGCCATGATCGGCTTCATCATGATTGCCGCCTCAGGCTTTGCCGACGTGATGAAGGCCACCGGTGAGGTGAACAGCCTGGTGGAAACCTCGGCGCAGTGGATCGACCACAGCAAGGGCGTCGGTGCCTTGCTGATGCTGCTGGTGGGCCTGCTGGTGACCATGGGCATCGGCTCGTCGTTCTCCACCGTGCCGATCCTGGCCGCGATCTTCGTGCCGCTGTGCGTGCAGCTGGGCTTCGACCCGCTGGCCACCGTGTGCATCGTTGGTACCGCCGGTGCCCTGGGCGACGCGGGCTCGCCTGCCTCGGACTCGACCCTGGGCCCGACCTCGGGGTTGAACGTGGATGGCCAGCACCACCATATCTGGGACACCGTGGTGCCTACCTTCATCCACTACAACCTGCCACTGCTGGCGTTCGGCTGGTTGGCGGCGATGACGCTGTAAGACGGGGAGGGCGTCAGCCCTTGTCGGGCGGTGGCGAGATGCGGTTGAGCACGGTGCTGCCGTCCTTGCTGCGGGTCAGGTAGACCGGCAGCACCTTGGGCAGGTTGTTGACCAGGCGCCCCACCTCACGGGTGTTGTAGATACCGCTGATGCGGATGCGGCCGGTGCTGGCGTCGGCCAGCAGCAGCGGTGCGTCGAGGTAGCGGTTGATTATCGGCAGGGCCTGTTCCAGGCTCAGGTTGTCGAGCACCAGCTTGCCGTCGCGCCAGGCCAGGCTGTTGCCGTAGTCCTCGCTCTGCTCCAGTTGCGGCTCGAAGTCGCCCTTGTGATAGCTGGCCTGCATACCCGGGCCCAGGCGGTAGCCACCGGTGCTGCCGTCGCTGGATACCAGTACCGAACCTTCCACCAGGGTGACCTTGACCTGGTCCTGGTACTTCCACACGTTGAACTGGGTGCCGGTGACGCGGGTCTGGCCACGACCGGCATGCACGATGAACGGGTGGCTGCTGTCGTGCTGCACCTTGAAGAACGCCTCGCCACGCTTGAGCGTGACCTGGCGCTGGTCCTTGTAGTTGAGGTAGGTGAGCTCGGTGTTGAGGTTGAGCTGCACCGTGCTGCCGTCGCTCAGCTGCACGGTCTGCATGTGCGCGCCGGCTTCGAAGTGCTGGTAGCGATTGGGCAGCCAGCCTTGTTCCCAGCCCACCCAGCCGGCCAGCGGCAGCACTGCCAGGGCGATCGCGGCGGCGGATGCCAGCGGCCGCCAGTTGCGCTGGCGCGCAGCCTTTTGCAGCGGCGGGTTGAAGTCGATGACGGTGGCATTGCGCGGCAGCAGGTCGGCGGTTTGCCAGATTTCCAGCATCGCCTGGTATTCCTCGGCATGCCGCGGGTCGGCCGCCAGCCAGCGGGCGAACGCCTCGCGCTCGGCCACCGAGCAATCTTCGGCGTGCAGGCGCATGCACCAGTGCGCGGCGGCGTCGGTGATGGCATCGTCTGGGCTGGAATTGAGGCGGTCGTGGTTCATTGCGGCTCCGGGTTTTGCGCATTCTACCCTTGCGGGAGGGCTCCCGAGAACCGAGGTAATGGCGAATGACTATCAGTTGTGCCGGTTTTCGTCGGATTGGTGATGGTTTTTCAGCGTTTGAGAACCCTTCGCGCAGGTAAATTCAGGCTGAAATCGTTGGGGCTGCTGCGCAGCCCTTTCGCGACACAAGGCCGCTCCCACAGGTGCAGCGCTGCCCGATGGGTTGGTGGGATGCCTGTGGGAGCGGCCTTGTGTCGCGAAAGGGGCGCACAGCGCCCCCAGCGGCTCATCAGAACTGCTCCGCCTCCAAACCATAAAGGCTGCCACTACCCGCCCGGATACTGGCCTCCAGCCCCAACCCGCGCGGCAAGACCCGCTGGAAGAAGAACTCCGCACACGCAAGCTTGGCCCCATGAAACGCGGCATCCTCGTCACGCCTGGCCAACGCCACCGCCGCCATCCGCGCCCACATGTAGGCGTACGCAGTCAGCCCGAACAGCTGCAGGTATTCCACCGCCACCGCGCTGACCAGGTTTGCATCCTCGCCGGCCCGCGCCCGCAGCCAGGCGCTGGTCGCTTCCAGCCGCGCCAGGCTCGCTTGCAGGGCTTCACGGTGCAGCGGCGCATCAACGCTGAAGGCCCGCACCTCGGCGGCAAAGCCGGCCAGCGCCTGGCCACCGTCGGCCAGCACCTTGCGCCCGAGCAGGTCGAGGGCCTGGATGCCGTTGGTGCCTTCATAGATCTGCGCGATGCGCACATCGCGCACCCGCTGCTCCTGGCCCCATTCGCGAATGTAGCCATGGCCGCCATACACCTGCTGGCCGAGCACACAGCTTTCCAGGCCGTTGTCGGTGAAGAACGCCTTGGCCACCGGCGTCAGCAGCGCCACCAGGCGTTGCGCATGTTCGCGCTCGCCGGCGTCTTCGGCGTAGCGTGCCAGGTCCAGCTGCTGGCCGACGTAGGCGGCAAACGCCCGGCCACCTTCGGTGAGGGTGCGCATGGTCAGCAACATGCGCCGCACATCGCCATGGTGAATGATCGGGTCGGCAACCTTGTCCTGTGCCTGCGGGCCGCTGGCGGCGCGGCTTTGCAGGCGCTCGTTGGCGTAGCGGGCGGCGCTCTGGTAGGACGCCTCGGCACAACCGATGCCCTGGATGCCGATGGACAGGCGCTCGTAGTTCATCATGGTGAACATCGCCGCCAGGCCCTTGTTCGGCTCGCCGACCAGGTAGCCGACGGCACCATCGAAGTTCATCACACAGGTGGCCGAGGCCTTGATGCCCATCTTGTGTTCGATCGAGCCGCAATGGGCGGCGTTGCGCGCCCCCAGGCGGCCATCGGCCTCGACCAGGTACTTGGGCACCAGGAACAGCGAGATGCCCTTGGCGCCGGTGGGCGCATCCGGCAGCTTGGCCAGCACCAGGTGGACGATGTTCTCGGTCAGGTCCTGTTCGCCGCCGGTGATGAAGATCTTGCTGCCGCTGATGCGATAGCTGCCATCGGCCTGGGGCTCGGCGCGGCTGCGGATCAGCCCAAGGTCGGTGCCGGCATGGGGTTCGGTGAGGCACATGGTGCCAGCCCAGCGGCCTTCGTACAGGGGCGGCAGGTAGGTGGCCTTGAGTGTTTCGCTGGCGTGGGCATCGATCGCCAGGCAGCTGCCGGCGCTCAATGCCGAATACAGGCTGAAGCTGCAGTCGGCGGCGTAGAGCATTTCTTCGAACAGCACACCGAGCATTTTCGGCATGCCCATGCCGCCATGTTCAGGATTGCCGCCGAGGCCGACCCAACCGCCTTCACGGTAGGTGTGCCAGGCCTCGCGGAAGCCGTCGGGTGTAGTGACTTCACCAGCGGCGAAGCGCACGCCTTGCTCGTCACCGTTGCGGCTGAGCGGGGCAATCAGCTGGCCGGTGACTTTGGCTGCTTCCTCGAGGATGGCATCGGCGGTATCGGCGTCGATGCGCTCGGCCAGGGCGGGCAGGCGGGCCCACAGGGCCGGGGCGTTGAACACGTCATGCAGGACGAAGCGCATGTCGCGCAGGGGGGCGGAGTAGGTAGTCATCGGTAGCTCTTGAGAAGTGGGAAATCTGGGCTGGCCTCTTCGCGGGTAAACCCGCTCCCACAGGGATCGCGCCAAACCTGAGCACATTGCTGTACCTGTGGGAGCGGGTTTACCCGCGAAGAGGCCGCTACGGGTTCAGAGGGCTTTGGCCCGGTCGCGCAGCACGTACTTCTGGATCTTGCCGGTGGAGGTCTTGGGCAGTTCGCCGAACACCACGGTCTTCGGCACCTTGAACCCGGCCAGGTGCTCGCGGCACCAGCTGGTGATGTCGGCTTCGCGGGTGTCTTCGCGGCCCGGCTTGAGCGCAACGAAGGCGCACGGGGTTTCTCCCCACTTTTCATCCGGGCGTGCCACCACCGCGGCCTCCAGCACCGCCGGGTGCTTGTACAGGGCGTCTTCGACCTCGATGGTGGAAATGTTCTCGCCACCGGAAATGATGATGTCCTTGAGCCGGTCCTTGATCTCGACATAGCCGTCGGTATGCCACACAGCCAGGTCACCGGTATGGAACCAGCCGCCACGGAAGGCTTCGGCGGTAGCCTCGGGGTTCTTCAGGTAGCCCTTCATCACCGTGTTGCCACGCATGAAGATCTCGCCCAGGGTGTTGCCGTCGCGCGGTACCGGCTCGAGGGTTTGCGGGTCGGCGACCATCAGGCCGTCGAGGGTCGGGTAGCGCACGCCCTGGCGGGACTTGATCCGTGCCCGCTCTTCCAGCGACAGGTCATCCCATTCGTCATGCCAGGCACACACGGTCACCGGGCCGTAGACTTCGGTCAGGCCGTAGGTGTGGGTGACCTGGATGCCCATCTCTTCCACGGCGCCGATGACCTTGGCGGGTGGCGCGGCGCCGGCGACCATGGCCTGCACCGGGTGCTCGATGGCCGCCTTGGCCGCCTCGGGCATGTTGACCAGGGCGTTGAGCACGATCGGCGCGCCGCACAGGTGGCTGACCCGGTGCTCGCGGATCAGGGTCAGGATCTTCTGCGGGTCGACCCGGCGCAGGAACACATGGGTGCCGGCCAGCGCGGTGATGGTCCATGGGTAGCACCAGCCATTGCAGTGGAACATCGGCAGGGTCCACAGGTACACCGGGCGATGGCCCATGCCCCAGACCATCTGGTTGCCCAGGGCGTTCAGGTAAGCGCCACGGTGGTGGTAGACCACGCCCTTGGGGTTGCCGGTGGTGCCGGAGGTGTAGTTGAGCGAGATCGCCTGCCACTCGTCATCGGGCCATTCCCAGGCAAAGTCCGGGTCGCCTTCGGCTAGGAACGCTTCATAATCCAGTTCGCTGACCGCACGGCCTTCGCCGTACTCCGGGTCATCCACATCCACCACCAATGGCGGGTGCTCGAGCAAGGCCAGGGCCGCCTCGATGACGGTGTGGAACTCGCGGTCGGTGATCAGCACCTTGGCCTCGCCATGCTGCAGCATGAAGGCGATGGCCTCGGCGTCCAGGCGTACGTTCAGGGTATTGAGCACGGCACCGGTCATGGGCACGCCAAAATGGGCTTCGAGCATGGCCGGAATGTTGGGCAACATCACCGCCACGGTGTCGCCACGGCCGATGCCCCGGCCCACCAACGCGCTGGCCAGGCGCCGACAGCGTTGGTAGGTCTGCTGCCAGTTACGGCGGATGGCACCGTGGATCACCGCCGGATAATCGCCATATACGGCAGCGGTGCGTTCGATGAAACTCAGCGGGGTGAGGGCGACATGGTTGACGGCAGCGGGCATCAGGCCCTGGGCATAGATCGACATGCGGTAATCCTGTAGAGGAGGCAGGCACAACCTGTGCGCTTGACCCCCGGTGGCTGATTGTTAGCTCTGTTCAGGGTGCAGGGAGGCGGACGGTGGGCCGCTCCCCTTGTCGCAGTTTTACGCGAGTCGCTATGGTATTAGGAATATCGACTATAGCAATATAGTAAAACTACTATAACAACGAGCCGCCTACCGTGGACAACACTGCCTATCCCTTGCTCGCCAAGGACCCGCAACCCAGCCTGATGCTGGCCGGCGACGCCAGGCCGCTGGCACTCAACCCGGCGCTGCAGGCCTGGGTCGATGAAGGCCCGGCACTGGCCAGCTGGCTGCCGGGCAACTGCGCCGCCCTGGTGCGCGCCTGCCTGCGCCAGCGCCGGGCGATCGCCGATGTCGAGGTGCAGGTTGGTGAACGCATCGTGCTGTGGAGCTTCATCCCTGACGACCAGGGCCAGCAGGTGCTGGCGCGTGGCCGCGACGCCAGCGACGAGCGCCATGGCGCCCGCGAGGCCAGCCGCGCCCGGCGCCTGTACCGGCTGATCATCGAGAACACCACCGACCTGATCTCTCGGCACAGCCCCGACGGCCGTTTCCTCGATGCCTCGCCGGCGGCATTCCGCCTGCTAGGCCTGTGGCCCGAGCAGCTGCGCGGCATGGCCGTGCATACCCTGCTGCACCCGCGCGAGCGCCGCCAGGTGCTGCGCCAGGCCGCCGCCGCCCTGGACCAGGACGGCTACCACACCATGACCTGCCGGGTGCGCCAGGCCGCAGGCGGCTACCGCTGGTTCGAAATCGCCAGCCGGGCCATCCGTGAAACCTACACCGGCGCGGTGGTGGAGGTGGTCAGCGTGTCCCGCGACATCACCCTGCGCATCGAGGCCCAGGAAAGCCTGGCGCACAGTGCCCGGCTGGCCACCTTGGGCGAGCTGGCTTCGGGCATTGCCCACGAGATCAACCAGCCGTTGGCTGCGGTGGTCAACTATGCCAACGCCAGCCAGCGTTACCTGCAGGGCCTGGAGCGCGACCCGCAGGCCCGAGAGCGGGTAGGGCAGGGCCTGCAGCGCATCAGCGAACAGGCCACCCATGCCGCCGAAGTGATCCGCCGCCTGCGCGCCTTCCTGCGCAAGGGGCCGCGCCGCCTGCAGGCTCTGGACGTGGCCGAGGTGGCCGGCGAAGCCATGCGCCTGTGCGCCTGGGAAGCCGCGCGTGACCAGGTGGTGGTCGAGTTGCGCATGAGCGCGCAGCTGCCCTTGGTGTATGCCGACCGGGTACTGCTGGAGCAGGTGCTGTTGAACCTGTTGCGCAACGCCATCGATGCCAACCGCGAGCAGCATGGCGAGCGGCCGTCACGTATCCTGCTGGGCGCTGCGCGCGATGGTGATGGCGTGCTGGTCGAGGTGGCCGACCAGGGCCCGGGCGTGGCGCCCGAGCGCCTGGATGAAATCTTCACGCCGTTCACCACCAGCAAGGCCGACGGCCTGGGCCTTGGCCTGAGCATGAGCCGCAGCCTGATCGAGGGCTTTGGTGGCAGCCTGTGGGCGCGAGGCGGTGACAATGGCGGTCTGGTACTGTGCTGCCGCCTGGCGGTCAGCAGGGGATAAGGGGGGATGGCGGTGCAAGCGAAAGTGTATGTGGTCGATGACGACCAGGGTATGCGCGACTCGACGGTGTGGTTGTTGCAGTCGGTGGGTTTGCAGGCCTTGCCGTTCGCCGGCGGGCAGGCGTTTCTCGACGCCTGCGTCGACGATGGGCCGGCCTGTGTGCTGCTGGATGTGCGCATGCCGGGGCTGGGCGGGTTGGCGGTGCAGCAGGCGATGCGCGAGCGTGGCCTGGGTTTGCCGGTGATCTTCGTCAGCGGGCATGCCGATGTGCCGATCGTGGTGCGGGCATTCAAGGCCGGCGCCTGCGACTTCATCGAGAAACCCTACAACGACCAGTTGCTGCTCGACAGCGTGCAGGCCGCGTTGGAAAGCGCCGGGCGGGCACGCCAGGACGACCAGGCGCTGGCCCGGGTGCAGGCGCGCATCGACGGCCTGACCCCACGCGAGCGCGACGTGTTCGTGCCGTTGGCCCAAGGGTTGAGCAACCGCGAAATTGCCGAGCGGTTGGGCGTCAGTGTGAAGACGGTGGACCTGTACCGGGGGCGGGTGATGAAGCGGTTGCAGGCCGATAGCCTGGCGGAGTTGGTGGGCATGGCCATTGCCTGCGGGGCGGTGGATGCACTGGGCCTGCGATTGCGGCAGTGACAGCAGTCACAGTTCCCTGTGGGAGATGACCCAGCCCTTTGGGCTGCGTTGTCGCGTAGATAACTGAAATCGCAAGCAGTCCGCGTACCCTGTGGGAGCGGCTTTAGCCGC
The DNA here is from genome assembly GCF_030263955.1 of Pseudomonas sp. M2(2023). Classification (NCBI taxonomy): domain Bacteria; kingdom Pseudomonadati; phylum Pseudomonadota; class Gammaproteobacteria; order Pseudomonadales; family Pseudomonadaceae; genus Pseudomonas; species Pseudomonas sp. M2(2023). The sequence goes on along the minus strand of NZ_CP127114.1, from coordinate 3,210,066 downwards.
GAAGAATCCAATGCGGTGCATGGCACCGGCTGCGCCGGTGTTCGCGGCTAAAGCCGCTCCCACAAGAGCCTCCCTCGGCAGGCGAGAGAAGGGGAACATCATGAAATTTTCCATAGCAACCTAATCAAAGCTTTGACATTCACTGCCTAGGCAGTAATATTTCTACACAATTACCCGAGCAGCCTCCAATGGCCCATTTCTCCCCCGAAAACTTCCAGACCTGCGCCATCGGCATGCTGCTTGGCCGGGCGGCGATCCTGAAGGACCGCACTCTCGACTGGCACCTCGAATCCGAAGGCGTCACCGCCGCGCAGTTCAAGGTGCTGATCATCGTCACCCAGTACCAGGTGGACACCCCGGCCGAGCTGTGCCGGTACCTGGGCCTGGACAGCGGATCGATGACCCGCATGCTCGACCGCCTCGAGCAGAAGGAACTGATCGTGCGCAACCGTTGCGCCGACGACCGTCGCCAGGTGCGCCTGGCGCTTACCGCCGATGGCCAGCGCCTGGCTGACCGCCTGCCGGAAATCGGCGCGGCGGCCATGAACGAGCTGTGCGGCGTGCTGGCACCCGAAGAGCTCGCGACCCTGGAAGGCCTGCTGGCCAAGGTCCTGCTCGCTGCCGGCGACCCGTTGACGATCCGCCGCTTCGGCGATCGTTGATCCCTGTCACGAATTATCCAAGGTATTGCCATGGCCACTCCCGCAGACACCCCGACTCCCTCCGCCGCGCCCGAACCGTCGCGCAAGCGCAAGGCCTGGCTGCTTGGCCTGGTGTTGCTGCTGATCCTTGCCGGCGTCGGTGCCTGGGCCTGGTACAGCCTGGTCGGGCGCTGGCACGAAAGCACCGACGATGCCTACGTCAACGGCAACGTGGTAGAGATCACCCCGCTGGTCACCGGCACTGTCACCAGCATCGGTGCCGATGACGGCGACCTGGTCCACGCCGGCCAGGTATTGCTGCAATTCGACCCGGCCGACAGCCAGGTGGCCTTGCAGGCCGCCGAAGCCAGGCTGGCGCGCAGCGTGCGCCAGGTGCGCGGGTTGTACAGCAACGTCGACGCGCTCAAGGCCCAGCTGGAAACCCGCCAGGCCGAGCTGCGCAAGGCCCGCCAGGACTTCAACCGGCGCAAGGTACTGGCCGACAGCGGCGCGATAGCTGCGGAAGAATTGTCTCATGCCCGCGACGACCTGAGCGTGGCCGAGGCCGCCGTCAACAGTGCACGCCAGCAGCTCAGCACCAGCAGCGCACTGGTCGACGACACCGTGGTGTCCTCGCACCCCGAGGTGATGGCCGCCGCCGCCGACCTGCGCCAGGCCTACCTCGACCATGCCCGCACCACCCTGGTGGCACCGGTCACCGGCTACGTTGCCAAGCGTACCGTGCAGCTGGGCCAGCGCCTGCAACCGGGTACCGCGACCATGGCGGTGATCCCGCTGGACCAGGTGTGGATCGATGCCAACTTCAAGGAAACCCAGCTGCGCGACATGCGTATCGGCCAGCCGGTGCAGATCAGCGCCGACCTGTACGGCAGCGAGGTCAGGTACAGCGGCACGGTCGACAGCCTTGGCGCTGGTACCGGCAGCGCCTTCGCCCTGTTGCCGGCGCAGAATGCCACCGGTAACTGGATCAAGATCGTCCAGCGCGTGCCGGTACGCATCCACCTCAGCCCCGACCAGCTCAAGGACCACCCGCTGCGTATCGGGCTGTCCACCGTGGTCGAGGTCGACCTGCACGACCAGAGCGGCCCGACCTTGGCCCAACAGCCACCGCAGCAGGCCAGCTATATCACCCAGGTGTATGACCGCCAGCTGGTCGAAGCCGACAACCTGATCGCCCGGCTGATCCACGAAAACAGCGCAACCGGCAAGACGGCCCAGCGATGAGCAACAACGCTGCTGCCCAGTTCACGCCGCCGAGCCTGCTGCTGACCACCATCGGCCTGTCGCTGGCGACGTTCATGCAGGTGCTCGACACCACCATCGCCAACGTGGCCTTGCCGACCATTTCCGGCAACCTGGGGGTGAGCTACGAACAGGGCACCTGGGTCATCACCTCGTTCGCGGTGAGCAACGCCATCGCCTTGCCGCTCACCGGTTGGCTCAGCCGACGGTTTGGCGAGGTGAAGCTGTTCATCTGGGCCACGCTGCTGTTCGTGCTGGCCTCGTTCTTGTGCGGTATTGCCCAGTCGATGCCGGAGCTGGTCGGTTTTCGCGTGTTGCAGGGTGTGGTGGCCGGGCCGTTGTACCCGATGACCCAGACTTTGCTGATCGCCGTTTACCCGCCGGCCAAACGCGGCATGGCCCTGGCGCTGTTGGCGATGGTGACGGTGGTGGCGCCGATTGCCGGGCCGATTCTCGGCGGCTGGATAACCGACAGCTACAGCTGGCCTTGGATCTTCTTCATCAACGTGCCCATTGGCCTGTTCGCCGCCGCCGTGGTCCGCCAGCAGATGCGCACCCGGCCGGTGGTCACCAGCCGCCAGCCGATGGACTACATAGGCCTGCTGACGCTGGTCATCGGCGTTGGCGCCTTGCAGGTGGTGCTGGACAAAGGCAACGACCTGGACTGGTTCGAATCGTCGTTCATCATTGCCGGAAGCCTGGTCTCGCTGGTGTTCCTGGCGGTGTTCGTGATTTGGGAACTGACCGACCGTCACCCGGTGGTCAACTTGCGCCTGTTCGCGCACCGCAACTTCCGCGTGGGCACCATCGTGCTGGTAGGGGGCTATGCCGGGTTCTTCGGCATCAACCTGATCCTGCCGCAGTGGCTGCAGACGCAGATGGGCTATACCGCTACCTGGGCCGGCCTGGCGGTGGCGCCGATCGGCCTGTTGCCGGTGCTGATGTCGCCGTTCGTGGGCAAGTACGCCCACCGCTTCGACCTGCGTGTGCTGGCCGGGCTGGCGTTCCTGGCGATCGGCAGCAGCTGCTACATGCGTGCCGGGTTCACCAGCGAGGTGGACTTCCAGCATGTGGCGCTGGTGCAGTTGTTCATGGGTATTGGCGTTGCGCTGTTCTTCATGCCGACCTTGAGCATACTGCTGTCCGACCTGCCACCGCAGCAGATCGCCGATGGCTCGGGCCTGGCGACCTTCCTGCGTACCTTGGGCGGCAGTTTCGCGGCGTCGCTGACCACCTGGATCTGGATTCGCCGGGCGGACCAGCACCATGCCTACCTGAGCGAGCACATCAGCCAGTTCGACCCGGCCACGCGACATACCCTGGAGCAGCTGGGCGGGGCCAGCCCGCAGAGCTATGCGCAGCTGGAGCAGATACTCAACGGGCAGGCGTACATGATGTCGACGGTGGACTACTTCACCCTGATGACCTGGGTGTTTGCCGGGTTGATCCTGCTGGTGTGGTTCGCCAAACCGCCCTTTACCGCCAAGGCGGGGCCGGCGTCGGCAGGGCACTGAGCCGGGCCAGAACAAGGCCCAGGCTCATTGCCAAATGCCATGTCAGGCACTCGCTGCTGCGTACCAGGGCCGCTGCATGCGCAGCACCAACCGGTCGATTTGCGGCACCAGCAGGTTGCCGGCCAGCACGGCGAAGCAGAGGCCATCGGCGTAAAGCCCGAACTCGCGAATCAGCTCGGTCAGCGTGCCGACGGTCACGCCGAAGAGGATGCGACCGGCGCGGGTATCGGGGCTGGTGACCGGATCGGTGGCGATGAAGAAGGCGGTGAAGAGATAGCCGCCGAGGCTGAGGTTGTAAACGGCTTCCTGCAGGCTGTGGCCGGCAGCCATGCACAGCAATACTGTGCTCGCGATCATCGCCAGCGGAATCTCGATGCGGATCACCCGCAGCGAAGCCAGCAGCAAACCGCCGGCAACGTAGCCGAACCCCGACAGATTGTGGGTGACATGGGTGAACTCGTTCTGCGCCAGTTGAGTGGCGCCGGCGAACGCATCGAGCTCCAGGCGTGGCACCAACTGTAGTTGTTGGAGCAGAACCGCCTTGGCGTCCAGGGTTGCGGTCCAGGGGGCATGGTTCGATGGCGCGGGGTACAGCTGCTGATAGAAGCAGATGGCAACGACCCCCAGGCCAACCATGGCAGGGTTGAGACGGTTGCGACCAAGGCCTCCACTGGCGTGCTTGCATAGTGCCAGAGCAGCAAAACTGGCCAGGGCGATCATCCACAACGGCACCATCAGCGGCAATGCCCGAGCCAGTATCAGGCCCAGCACCAGCCAGCTGAGGTCGCTCAAACCCTTGCGTACGTCATGCCCGCGCAGGCGCAGCAGGGCGGCTTCGAAGCCCAGGGCAAACAGCACGCACCAGAACACCTGCAACCAGACCACGACGCCGAATTGCCAGGCATACAGGACGGTGCCCGGCAGCAGGCACAGGACGACCAGCAGCATCACCGTGCGCAGCCGTTGCGGGATGGGGTGGCGTATCAGGCTCATGCGCGGACCTCCGTCTTGCTTTGGCGGAAGCGTTCGCGCAGCGGGATATTGCTTGGGCAGATGCTGCTGCAGCTGCCGCATTCGATGCAGGCATCCAGGCGCAGTTCCTGCAGGCTGGTCTTGTCCAGGCGCTCGGCGGCAGCGTAGAGGTCCAGCGGCCGCAGCGACATCGGGCAGACATCCACGCAGCGCGTGCAGCGAATGCAACTGCTGGCGGGGCGAGCAGCCGGCAGGTAGCGCTCGGCGCCGAAAATCAGGCAACTGCTGGTCTTGCTGACGAAGGCGTTGGCGTCCGGTAGCGGCTGCCCCATCATCGGGCCACCGACTTGGGTCAACTGCCCTGTGGGGGACGCGCCAGCAATCGCGCGCAGTTCGCTGACCGGGTAACCCACCGGCACCCGCACATTGCCGGGGCGCTCGCAGTCACCTGTCAGCGTCAGCACGCGGCTGGTCAGTGGTTCGTCCTGGAAGACAGCCCGGCCCAGCGCGTAGAGCGTTGCGACATTCAGGGCGAGGACGCCGATATCGGCGGGGCGGCTCCCCGGGGCCAGGTTGCGGCCACTGAGGCTCTTGATCATCAACGGCTGCCCACCTGCTGGGTAACGCTCCGGAAGTGGACAAATCTCGACCCGGGTGCGCGCTTGGCGTGCGGCGGCACGTAACGTGGTCATCGCCTCCGGTTTGTTGGTTTCGATGCCGAAACGGGTTGCCGTTATTCCCAGCAGCGCGGCGACATAGTCGGCGGCCTCGATCAACGCTTCGGCATTTTCGCGCATGAGGCGGTCATCGCAGGTAAGGAAGGGCTCGCATTCGGCACCGTTGATCAGCAGCAGGTCGGGCTGCTGTGCGTCGGCCAGCTTGAGGGCCGTGGGGAAACCCGCACCACCAAGGCCGACTATGCCCATCTGCAATGCGCGCTCGACCAGCGCCTCTGGCGTTTGCGGCAGGCCCGGTGCCGGGCGTTCGAGCCACTCGTCCAGGCCATCTGCGTTCAGGATGACGGCCATGACTGGCTCGGCCGAGTCGGCCGCGAAGACGTGATCGATCCGGTCCACGATGCCGGAGGTACTGGCATGCACCCAAGCGGTGGTGTTGTCGCCAATACCGATCACTTCGCCCTTGCGCACATGCTGCCCCGGCTGCACGCAAGGCTGGACAAACCGCCGACCCCGCCCGAGGGGAATCGCCAGCTGGACTTTACCGACCACGACCGGGGCAACCGGCGTAGCGTTGGATAGTTCCTTGTATCCCCTGAGCTCGATCCCTCCGTGCCAACTACGCTGAGAGGATGAGGCGATGGCCAGCAGACGGCGCCAGAAAGGTTTCTGTTGCGGCTGACGCTGGGCGCGGATGCGGCTCTGCAGGCGTTCGACGCTCTGCAACGAATGGCTAGACATGTAATGTCCTCCAATTTTTGGGCAAAGAACGCCCCTGTGCGCTTATGCACATGGTTGTCTTATTGCTTCCGGGACGTTAAGCGGAAAGGGAGGGGGATGAATGATCACCCGCGCAGATCAGAGTGTTCGATGAGGAGTTTGTTCGGTTTTTGACCAGGTTTGCTGATGAACGGTAGGCCAATTGCCATCTCGCAACTCTGGTGAAATAGCCTGCGCCGCGTACGGGCGGCCAGAGTCTGCGAGGTGTCCAATGATGCGCGCAAGCCTGCTGGTGATGCTGGTGACGTTGCTGTATGGCTGCGGCGACAGGATTGAACGCTTTGGCGGGCCGACCATGGGGAGTACGTATTCGATCCAGTACGTACCCACTGCACAGACGCCCGATTCGCGGCAAGTAAAGGCCGAAGTCGAGCTTGTTCTCCAGGCCCTCGACAAGCAGTTCTCCAACTGGCGCGGCGATTCCGTGGTTTCCCGCTTCAACAACCTGCCGGCCGGCGCCTGTCAGGCAGTACCGCAAGAGATGCAGCAATTGCTGGCGTACGGTGTTTCTCTGTTCCGCGAGAGTGGCGGGGCTTTCGACCTGACGGTCTTGCCATTGATGAACCTCTGGGGCTTCGGCCCGCAGTCACGCGGTAGGCAGGTGCCGGACGCCAGCACGCTGGCACGGGAGCAGGCACGGGTAGGGCTGCAGCACTTGCACCTGGATGGAGAAAAGCTGTGCAAGGATGTGGCGGCGCAGCTGGATTTCGACAGCATGCTCGCCGGTTATGCAGTGGATCGGGTGGGCGACAGGCTTGCGGCCCTGGGTATCCAGGCCTATCTGGTCGAGATCACCGGTGAACTCAAGGGCGTCGGCCGCAAACCGGATGGCTCGCCCTGGCGCATCGCCCTTGAGGTACCGAGTGGTGGGGGCGAACAGCAAGTGGAGCGCGCCATCGCCCTGGATGGCTACGGCGTTGCCACCGCCGGCGATTACCGCAACTATTTCGAGGAAGGTGGCCAGCGTTATTCGCACACCTTCGATCCCCGTGTCGGCAGGCCGGTCAAGCACGCGCTGGCGGCAGTGTCGGTGGTCGACCCTTCGGTGTTGCGTGCCGATGCCCTGGACACACTGTTGATGGTGCTGGGCCCGGAGGAAGGCTATGCCTTCGCCGAGCGGAATGAAATCGCTGCCTACTTCATCATGCACCAGGGGCTGGGTTTCGTTGCGCGGGCGACGCCGCGGTTCGAGACGTTGTTTCCCGGGCAAGGCAAACCCACGCAGTAGCAGAAGGAAAGGTCATTCCCACGCGCTGCCTTTTCCCCTATTGTCGATGCTCCCTTTCCAAACGATTGGCAGACCCATGGAGCAAGTCATAGTCATCACCGGTGCCAGCCGCGGCATCGGCGCCGCCACGGCGCTGCTGGCCGCCCGTCAGGGCTACCGCATCTGCATCAACTACCACGCCGACGACCAGGCCGCCGAGGACATCCTCGGCCAGGTCCGAGCCCTGGGCGCCAAGGCCATCACCGTGCGCGCCGATGCCAGTGTCGAGGATGAGGTCATCCAGCTGTTCCAGCGCGTTGACGAAGAACTCGGCCCGGTCACCGCGCTGGTCAACAACGCAGGCACCATCGGCCAGCAAAGCCGGGTCGAGGACATGTCCGAGTTCCGCCTGCTCAAGGTCATGAAGACCAACGTTGTCGGCCCCATGCTCTGCGCCAAGCACGCACTGAAGCGCATGGCACGCCGGCACGGCGGGCCGGGCGGGGCCATCGTCAACGTGTCGTCGGTGGCCGCCCGCCTGGGCTCGCCCAACGAATACGTGGATTATGCCGCTTCCAAGGGCGCCCTCGACACCTTCACCATTGGCCTGGCAAAGGAAGTGGCAGGCGAGGGCGTGCGGGTAAATGGTGTGCGGCCAGGCTACATCCATACCGGGTTCCACGCGCTGTCGGGCGACCCCGACCGGGTCAGCAAGCTCGAGCCCGGCTTGCCCATGGGCCGCGGCGGGCGCCCCGAGGAAGTGGCCGAGGCCATCCTCTGGCTGCTCTCGGACAAAGCCTCGTACTCCACCGGCAGCTTCATCGACCTGGGCGGCGGGCGCTGAACGCGCCGGTCAATCCTCCAGCAGCGTGCGTACCCGTTCGGCCAGCACTGCCAGCTCGAACGGCTTGGTCAGCACCTCAGTGCCTTGCAGCAACTGGCCGTCACTGAGCGCCGCGCTTTCGTCGTAGCCAGTGATGAACAGCACCCTGAGGTCGGGGTGGCGCTCGCGGCAACGTTCAGCCAACTGGCGGCCATTCAGGCCGCCGGGTAGGCCGATATCGCTCAACAGCAGGTCTGGCCGCTCGCCAGCTTGCAGATGGGCTAGGGCAGCCGGGCCGTTCTCGAATGCATCGACCCGATAACCCAGTTCTTCCAGCACCTCGCAGACGACCACGCGCAAGGCGGCCTGGTCTTCGACCAGCAGGATACGCTGCGTGGCGCCGCTGCTTTTTTCCAGCAGTGTGTGCAGTGGCCTGGGTGCCGGGGCTTCGGGGTGCTGGTGGTGGCGGGGAAGCAGCAGCTCGATGCGGGTGCCTTCGCCAGGTGTCGACAACACCCGTAGCTGCCCGCCCGACTGGCGCACGAAACCATAAGTCATCGACAAGCCCAGCCCAGTGCCCTGGCCCATGGGCTTGGTGGTGAAGAACGGGTCGACGGCGCGCTCGGCCACCTCCGCCGACATGCCCTTGCCGTTGTCGCTGATGCTCAGCCGTACGTATTCGCCAGCTGGCAGTTCCAGTGCACGGGCTTGCTGGTCGTCGAGCAGCAGGTTGTCACCGAGGATATCGATCACGCCGCCGGCAGGCATGGCATCGCGGGCATTGATGCACACGTTGAGCAGGGCGCTTTCCAGTTGCGGCGGGTCGATGAAGGTCGGCCATAGCTGGCAGGGGAATTGGCTGGTCAGGGTGATGGAGGGGCCGATGGTGCGGCGCAGCAGCTCCTCCATGCCGCCCACCAGCGTGGCCACCTGCGTGGAGCAGGGCTGCAGGGTCTGCTGACGGGAAAATGCCAGCAGCCGGTGTACCAGCGAAGAGGCCCGCTGCGCCGAGCCGCTGGACAGCTTCAGCAATGGCTCCAGGGCGTCGAAACGGGATTGCTCCAGGCGTTGGCGCATCAGCTCCTGGGCACTGAGGATGCCGCCCAGCAGGTTGTTGAAGTCGTGGGCGATGCCGCCACTGAGCTGGCCGACCGCTTCCATCTTCTGTGCCTGGCGCAGGGCTTCCTCGGCCTTGGCCTGTTCTGCCAGTGCCGCATTCACCCGTTGTTCCAGTTCCTCGTTCAGGCGCTGCAGGGCCTGCTCTGCCCGTCGGCGTGCAGTGACGTCCTTGAACAGTACCGCCACCTGGCGCTTTTCGGCAGGCTCTACGCGGAAGGTGGTCACCGACAACACATGGCCGGTGGCGACCAGTTCCTGCTCGAAATGCAGCGGCTCGCCCGTGCGCAGCACCGCGCCATAACGGGCGACCCAATCGTCGGCCTCATCGGGCACCATCTCGCGCAGTTTCTGCCCGACCACGTTGGGGATGCCGGCATGCTTGGCATAGGCCGCATTGGCCAGCACATGCACATAGTCGCTCAGTGGGCCGTGCGGGCCGTCGAAGAACTCGATGATGCAGAAGCCTTCGTCCATGGTGTCGAAGAGCGAGCGGTAGAAGTCCTGATCGTGTTGCTGATGGCTTGCCAGGCGGGCTTCCAGCAGCGCGTTCTGTTGCTGCAGGGCTTCGACTTGTTGGCGCAGTGAAAGCAGGTCGCGGGAGGGCATGCCGACGTCCGACAGTGGATGAAGCCCAGACTTTAGCGTGTTCGGCAACAGGCGAATAGCCAGTCAACGCGGGTGTGACGCAATGCCCAACAGGCGCTCGATCCGTTCGCCGAGGGTGTTCAGGTCGAGGGGTTTGTGCAGCAGTTCGGTGCGCCTGCCGGGCCGGGCACAGTGCACCGTTTCGGCAGTCTCGTAGCCGGTAATCAGCAATACCGGGGCATCCGCCACAAGGTCCTGGCAGGCCTCTGCAAGCTGGTAACCGTCGAGTCGCCCAGGCAGGCCGACATCGGTGATCAGCAGGTCCGGTGGCGGCCCTTTCTGCAACGATTCCAGAGCCCGGTGGCCACTCTCGAAAGCCTGCACCTGATAGCCCAGTTCCGTCAGCACTTCGACCAGTACCAGGCGCAGGGCCGGTTGGTCCGCCACCAGCATGATCCGGTGCATCCGCGGCTGCAACGTCGCGGTGGCGGATGTGGCTGGCTCGCCGTGGCCGGTTGCGCAAGCGCTCTGGTCACGGGGCAGGTACAGGTGAACGCAAGTGCCTTGCCCGGTGACGCTGTCGATCAGCAACTGCCCCCCGGACTGGCGAACAAAACCATAGGCCATGGACAATCCCAAGCCAGTGCCCTGGCCCAGCGGCTTGGTGGTGAAGAAGGGCTCGAAAGCGTGTTGCAGCACCTCACTGGGCATGCCCACGCCGGTGTCCTCGACACGAATGTGCAGATAGTGCCCCGTCGGCAGGTCCAGGCGCTTGGCCTCGGCCGCTGCGAGATCGGCGTTTTCACAACCGATGCGCAAGGTGCCGCCCAGCGGCATGGCGTCACGGGCATTGATGCACAGGTTGAGCAGAGCGTTCTCCAGCTGCTGCGGATCGATGCGGATCGACCATTGCGCGGCCAGCGTGCGGTCCTGGAAGTCAATGTGCGGGCCGGTCGAGCTGCGGATCAGGTCATGCATGTCGGCGACCAGGCGGTGCACATCCACCGCTTGTGGCATCAGCGTCTGTTGGCGCGAAAAGGCCAGCAACCGCTGCACCAGGGCTGCGGCGCGCATTGCGTTGCTGCGGCCGAGCCCGAGCATGCGGGCGGTGTCGGCAAGGCGTTGCTCGCCCAGGCGCTGCTCTGCAAGCTCCAGCGCGCCAAGCAGGCTACCCAGCAAGTTGTTGAAGTCGTGGGCGATGCCGCCGGTCAACTGGCCGACCGCCTCCATTTTCTGCGACTGGCGCAGGGCCTCTTCGGCCTGGCGCAGGCGTTCCTGCTCGGCCATGCGCTCGGTGATGTCATAGGCGAACAGGTACCCGCCCTGGACTTGCTGTTGTGCATCGAGCAATGGGTGATAGCGGATTTCGTAATGGCGGGGGGCATCGGAGGGGCCGAGTGAGATAGTGTCGATGAAGGCTTCGCCGGCCAGCACGCGTGGCCACACCGGTGCCAGGCGGCCCATGATGTCAGGGTGGTTGAGCAGAATTTGTGGCACGTAATCGCCGATCTGCGGCACGAAGCCCCGGTAATGCTCGAAGGTTTCCCGGGCCGTGCGGTTGATCGCGACCAGGCGCATCTCGCTGTCGGCGGCAAACACGTTGGCCCGGCTGTTGTCGAGCAGTTCGCCCAGTAGCTGGATGTGGGCCTGTGCAGTGTCGTCGCGCTCTGCCAGGCGAGCTTCCAGTTCTGCGACACGCGCTTGCAGTTGTGCCAATGACGGGAGCGAGTCTGCTTGCATGGCGAGGGCCCGGTGAGCGGATCGGGCAACTATAGCCGCCCACCGGGGCGCCAGTCATCAGAACGAGCGGATGATCCGCCCCAGGGTTTCCATGGCCCGTTCGGCATCCTCATGCCAGGGGCTGCCGTAGTTCAGGCGGATGCAGTTGCCGAAGCGCCGGGTGGGCGAGAAGATCGGCCCGGGGGCGATGCTGATGCCTTGGGCCAAGGCCATGTGGAACAGCTTGAGGGCGTCCATCTGTTCGGGCAGCTCCAGCCACAGGAAGTAGCCGCCGGACGGTTGGCTGACCCGCGTCTGCGCCGGAAAGTGCCGGGCGATGGCCGCCAGCATGTTGGCCTGCTGGCCTTCCAGGGCATAGCGCAGCTTGCGCAGGTGGCGGTCGTAGCCGCCGTGCTGCAGGTAGTCGGCGATGGCCGCCTGCGCCGGCATCGAGGCGCACAGCGAGGTCATCAGCTTGAGCCGCTCGATCTTCTGTGCAAAGCGCCCGGCTGCCACCCAGCCGATGCGGTAGCCAGGTGCCAGGCTCTTGGCGAACGAGCCGCAGTGCATCACCAGCCCCTGGGTGTCGAAGGCCTTGGCCGGTTTGGGTGCCTGTTGCGCGTAGTACAGTTCGGCGTACACGTCGTCTTCGATCAATGGCACCTGATGACGCGCCAGCAGCTCCACCAGTGCCTGCTTTTTCGCCTCCGGCATGCTGGCGCCCACCGGGTTCTGGAAGTTGGTCATGCACCACACGGCCTTGACCGGGTGTTTCTCCAGCGTTTGCGCCAGCACGCCCAGATCCATGCCTTCGCGCGGGTGCACAGGAATTTCCACGGCCTTTAGCTTGAGACGCTCCAGTACCTGCAGGCAGGCATAGAAGGCGGGGGCTTCGATGGCCACCAGGTCACCGGGCTGGGTGACGGCCTGCAGGCACAGGTTCAGGGCTTCCAGCGCGCCGTTGGTGATCAGCAACTCCTCCATTGGCAGCATCAGCCCGCCAACCATGTAGCGCAGGGCAATCTGCCGGCGCAGCTGCGGGTTGCCGGGTGACAGGTCGGTCACCACCATGCGCGGGTCCATGCTGCGGCTGGCGCTGGCCAGCGAGCGCGACAGGCGTTGCAGCGGAAACAGCTCGGGGCTGGGAAAGGCCGAGCCGAACGGCACGGTGTTGGGGTCCTTGATCGAGTCGAGGATCGAGAACACCAGCGCGCTGACGTCGACATCGGTGGACTCGCTGACCGGCTGCAATGCCTGCGGCTCGCTGAACTGGCGCGGGGCGTGGGCATTGACGAAATAGCCCGAGCGCGGCCGGGCGCGGATCAGCCCGCGCCGCTCCAGCAGGTAGTAGGCCTGGAACACGGTGGACGGGCTGACCCCGTGGGTCTGGCTGGCATAGCGCACCGAGGGCACGCGCTGGCCGGGGCCCAGCACCCCGGAGCGGATCAGTTCGGCGATGTCGTCGGCAAAGCGTTCGTAGCGTTTCATTCTGGCCTTCTGTCGAAGCCTGGCAGGCAAGGTGGAATCAGTGTAAGGGATCAACGGTTCATCGGCGCGACGAAGCGGCTGTGGGCCACGCTGCGGATGGCGGGGTCGTCGCGCTCGCTGATTTCGAAGCTCAGCGTCTGCGAGCTGCTGGCCGGGCGCTCGGCGAGCATCGCCACCGACACCGGCAGTTCACTCATTTCACCGGCCGGGATCACGAAGGAGGTCTTGCCCTGCAGGCTGAAGCCGTCGGCGTCCAGCAGGCGCAGCTCATAGTGCCGGGTGCTTTCGGTCTTGTTGATGACCTTGAGCAGGTAGATGTTCTCGATCTGGCCCTGGGCATTCTCGCGGAACAGGCCGCGGTCCTTGATCACGTCCAGCGACACCATCGGGCGCAGCTGCAAGGCCACCACCAGTGCCGCGATCATCACCCAAAGCGCGGCGGCGTAGCCCAGCAGGCGCGGGCGAAGCCAATGGGTGGTGCCACCTTGCAGGCTGCGTTCGGACTTGTAGCCGATCAGGCCACGGGCGTAGCCCATCTTGTCCATTACCCCGTCACAGGCATCGATGCACGCCGCACAACCGATGCACGCCATTTGCAGGCCGTCGCGGATATCGATGCCGGTGGGGCACACCTGCACGCACAAGGTGCAGTCGATGCAGTCGCCCAGGCCCTGGGCGCGGAGGTCACTGCCTTTCTTGCGCGGGCCACGGGCTTCGCCGCGACGCGGGTCATAGGCGACCGCCAGGGTGTCCTTGTCGAACATCACGCTCTGGAAGCGTGCATAAGGGCACATGTGCAGGCACACCGCTTCGCGCAGCAGGCCGGCATTGATGTAGGTGGCGGCGGTAAAGAACAGCACCCAGAACAGCGCCACGCCGCCCAGTTGCAAGGTGAACAGTTCCGCGGCCAGTGGGCGGATCGGGGTGAAGTAGCCGACGAAGGTCAGCCCGGTGAGCACGCCAATGGCCAGCCACAGGCTGTGCTTCAGCGTGCGACGGGCCAGTTTGCTCAGGCTCCAGGGCGCGGCGGCCAGCTTGATGCGCTGGTTGCGGTCGCCCTCGGTGACCTTTTCGCACCACATGAACAGCCAGGTCCAGGTGCTCTGCGGGCAGCTGTAGCCGCACCACACGCGGCCGGCATACACGGTGATGGCGAACAGGCCGAAGGCGCAGATGATCAGCAGCGCCGACAGCAGGATGAAGTCCTGCGGCCAGAAGGTGGCGCCGAAGATGTGGAATTTGCTGTTGCCCAGGTCCCACAGCACGGCCTGGCGGCCGTTCCAGTTCAGCCAGGCGGTGCCGAAGAACAGCACGAACAGGGCGCCGGCGAAGCCGATGCGCAGGTTGCGGTACAGCCCGGTGAAGCTGCGGGTATGGATGCCATTGTCGGCGCGGCGTGGCTGGGGGCTGGCTGGGGCGGTGGCGATCTCTGTAAAAGGGATTCTATCGTTCATGGCTCGGTGCTCATCAGGCCTCGATCAGGCATGAGCACTATGGCCCTGAGGCTGTTATCAGCACAGGCTCAGATTTTGCGATAAAAACCGTATCAGATTTCCCGGCGGGCCCCGCCAGGCCTCAGATTACCGAGCCTGGCGTGCTGGCCTTCAGATGCCTGCGGCTATCCACCGCACCCGCCACGGTCAGTGCATCGGCCTCGGCTTCGGTGATGGGCACACGCTGGCCGGCGAGCAGGGCCACGGACATGCGCAGCTGTTCGTCGGTGACGATTTCGATGGACGGGCCATCACCCTCGATGCGCAGGTCTTCGGCGATCAGGGTGCAGCGGCGGGTGGTTTCGTCGATTTCAATGGGCATGGGGTGGTCCTCCTGGGGGTTACAGGGGTGGACCACAGGGCGGGGCGGGTTGCTGCATCCGGAAGCTGAGCGGCACTTTGTCATTTACCCGGAGGTCAACCCTTGCAGATGGCAGGCTCGGCCTCTTCGCGGGTAAACCCGCTCCTACAGGTACTGCATTGCATTGAAACCTGTGCAAACCCTGTGGGAGCGGGTTTACCCGCGAAGAGGCCGGGCCTGACAACACAATGCTCCACATGGGAAGAAAGCAATGGACCTCATCTGGCAAGCAATCCAGGCCGAATTCGCCGATATCACCGACGAGCGCGAGGTCACGCAAATCCTCGTACGCCTGCTGATGGCAGCCCTGCTTGGCGCTGTGCTGGGCTTCGAGCGCGAGCACAAGGGCAAGGCCGCCGGGGTGCGTACGCATATGCTGGTTTCGCTGGGCGCCGCGCTGTTCGTGCTGGCACCGAGCATGGCCGGGGCCGACGAGCAAGCGCTGAGCCGGGTGATCCAGGGCATTGTCGCCGGTATCGGTTTTCTGGGTGCGGGCACCATTCTCAAGGGTAACGGCCAGGACGCCAGCCATGTGAAGGGCCTGACCACTGCCGCCGGGTTGTGGATGACCGCCGCCATCGGTACGGCAGCCGGCATGGGCCGCGAAGCCACGGCGTTGATCAGCACGATACTGGCCCTGCTGGTGCTGGGCACGATGCCGTTGCTGGTGGACAAGCTCGAAGGGCAGGATGAGGGAAAGCAGGAGGAGGAAGAGGGCAGGAAGCACTGAGGGGAGCCGAAGCTCCCCTCAAAGCGTTGTTGCCTGCTCTTTTTTTATTATTGGGACCGGCCTGTTTTTGTTTTTGTCAGCCTGTCCTGGTGTTGCGGGCGACCCCCATGCGGGGTCAAGAGCAAACGTATTTTTTTGAGCGCTGACCTGCTTTCATCATTGCTGATCCGAACTGGCTGCCGCTACCTGGAGGTAGTTTTATTGTTCTGTGCCAGACCGCGGGGCGTACCCCTGAAAAGCGTGTCGACTCCAAAAAAATCTGCTTGCTACGCCTCTGCCGTGTTGTTCTTGTTATGTCAGAGCCGTTACCTGTTGTTTTTATTGGGTGTCACATTTTTTTTGTTGTTGTACCAGAGATATAGCAGGGTGCGTGCCAACTTTTGCAAACCCTTTAAAATCAATCACTTGGCGATTTCAGTCGAAATCGACCGGCCTGAAATTCTGCCGATTTGTTTCCCTGTTACCCGATTTTTTGCTGCAAAACGTGGGGGCGGTAACACTCCACCCACACCAATGTGACACCTGTATGACCTATTGCGCGCTGCGCGCCCGTGCTACCCGCGACCCGTTGTCGCGGCCCAGCACGCTGCTGATGCGGCGGCCGGCGGCGATCAGTCGGTCCAGGTCGATGCCGGTTTCAATGCCCAGCCCCTGCAGCAGGTACACCACGTCTTCACTGGCGATATTGCCGGTAGCGCCTTTGGCATAGGGGCAGCCGCCCAGCCCGGCCACCGAGCTGTCGAACACGCTGATGCCTTCGAGCAGGCTGGCATACACGTTGGCCAGGGCCTGGCCATAGGTATCGTGGAAGTGCCCGGCCAGTTGCTCGCGCGGTACCTGTGCCGCGACCACCTCGAACAGGCGCCGGGTCTCGCCGGCGGTACCGGTGCCGATGGTGTCACCCAGCGATACCTCGTAGCAGCCCATGTCGTGCAGGGCACGGGCCACCGGGGCGACCTGCTCGGCGCTGACCTTGCCTTCATAGGGGCAGCCGAGCACGCACGACACATAGCCGCGCACGCGCACACCGTGGTTGCGCGCGGCTTCCATGATCGGCTCGAAGCGCTTGAGGCTGTCGCTGATCGAGCAATTGATGTTGCGTTGCGAGAAGGCTTCGGAGGCGGCGGCGAACACCGCCACTTCCTTCACGCCGGCGGCCAGGGCGTCCTCGAAACCGCGCAGGTTGGGGGCAAGTGCCGCATAGGTGACACCCGGGCGCTGGTGGATGCCGGCGAACACTTCGGCGGAGCCGGCCATTTGCGGCACCCACTTGGGCGAGACGAAACTGCCCACTTCGATATAGGCCAGGCCCGCTTCGGTGAGGTCGTCCACCAGGCGCACCTTGTCGGCGACGCTGATGGGCTGGGCTTCGTTCTGCAGGCCGTCGCGGGGGCCTACTTCGACCAGGCGGACGTGTTTGGGCAAGGACATGGCGGGTTTCCTGTGGCGTTCAGCGGTTGTCTTTATTGTTCAGGGTGGCGGCCAGGGCTTGTTCGCAGCGCTCCTGGGCGGTGTCCAGCTCCAGCTGCATCTGGTGGATGTCGAGCATCTGCTGTTCCAGCTGGGCGCGGCGCTCGGCGATTTTCGCCAGCATGCTGTTGAGCTGCTTGAGGTTGCCGCTGGAGGGGTCGTACAGCTCGATCAGCTCGCGGCATTCGGCCAGCGAAAAGCCGATGCGCTTGCCGCGCAGGATGAGTTTCAAACTGACTTTGTCACGCGCCGAATAGATACGCTCCAGGCCACGGCGCTCGGGGCTCAGCAGGCCCTGTTCCTCATAGAAGCGGATGGCGCGGGTGGTGATGTCCAGTTCGCGGGACAGGTCGGAAATGCTGTAGGTCTGGGTGCTCATGCTGGGGCTCGGCGTGGGGTATGCGGGTATCCTGAGGGCAGGTTGACGTATACGTCAAGCAGGGGCGCGGGATGTGTGTTGCCTGTGCAGGCCTCTTCGCGGGTAAACCCGCTCCCACAGGAACTGCACAGGCCTTGAGGGCACCGCCGTCCCTGTGGGAGCGGGTTCACCCGCGAAGAGGCCAGAACAGGCGAAAAATTTACTCAGACAACCCCGACCTGCGATACCCATTCGGCGTCTGCCCAGTCAACCGCTTGAACCACCGGGCAAAATACGTCGGGTCGGTAAACCCCAGGCTATCCGACAACTGCCCGATGCTCATCCGCGTATAGATCAGGTTGCGCCGGGCCTCCAGCAGCAAGCGCTGGTGCACCACCTGCAGCGCGGTCTGCCCACTCAGTGCCCGGCACAGCTGGTTCAACTGCAAACTCGGAATATTCAACCGCGCGGCAAAATCCTCCACCGACAGGTGCTCACGGTAATGCGCCTCGACCAGGCGCAGGTACTGCCCCAGCAAGTGGCGGTCACGTTCATCGCGGTTGCGCGGTGCCTGTACCAGCTGCTGGCGGCGGCTGATCCACACCATCAGCGCCGTCACCAGTGCTTCGAGCAAGGCTGCCCGCGCCGGGGCGTTGCCCTGGTACTCCTGCTGCAGGGTCTCGATCAGGCTGCGCAGATGCACCCGGTCCCGGCCAAGCGGGTAACACGCCGCCTTCGCCAGTACCGCCAGCGGCGCGCCCAGGCGCTGCTCCAGGTTGGCCACCAGTGCCGTGCCAAAGGTCAGCACATGCCCCTGGATATCGGCGCTGAAGCGAAACCCGTGCACGGTCATCGGCGGTACCACCTGGATTGCCGCTTCGCTGATGGCGCTGCGCCCCCCCTCGATCTCCACTTCGGCCCGGCCGCGTTGCACATACAGCAACTGGAACAGCTCGGCGTGCTGGTGCGGCTTGATTTCCCAGTGATGCAAACGGCTACGCGCCGGGATCGACTCGCAGTGCAGCAGGTCGGTGCCGGGCCAGGCCTGGTTTTCGCCGTACAGCTTGAACAAGGGGACGCCGGGGAGGGTGGATTTCATGCGGGCAGGCCTGTCCGTTAATCGAACGTTTTTTGTAAAAGTGCAGGTTATGCATGGGATATCACACTTCAATGGCTGTTTTTGCCAGTAAAAATGCAAGGGCAAACCCTAACAGCAGATGCCGCCCCACTGCCAGTCCAGGGCCGGCATCGTCCGCACAGAGACAACAACAATGAAAACTCAGGTCGCAATTATTGGTGCAGGTCCGTCTGGCCTGCTGCTGGGCCAACTGCTGCACAAGGCCGGTATCGATACCGTCATCGTCGAACGCCAGACGCCCGAATACGTGCTTGGCCGCATCCGTGCCGGGGTGCTGGAGCAAGGCACGGTCGACCTGCTGCGTGAAGCCGGTGTGGCCGAGCGCATGGACCGTGAAGGCCTGGTACACGAGGGTGTCGAACTGCTGGTCGGCGGGCGCCGCCAACGCCTGGACCTCAAGGCCCTGACCGGTGGCAAGACGGTGATGGTATACGGCCAGACCGAAGTCACCCGTGACCTGATGCAAGCACGTGAAGCCAGCGGCGCGCCGATCATCTATTCGGCAAGCAATGTCCAGCCGCACGAACTCAAGGGCGAACAGCCCTACCTGACCTACGAAAAAGACGGCCAGATGCACCGCGTGGACTGCGACTACATTGCCGGTTGTGACGGCTTCCACGGTGTCTCGCGGCAGAGCATCCCCGAGGGCATCCTCAAGCAGTACGAGCGGGTCTACCCGTTTGGCTGGCTGGGCATGCTGTCAGACACGCCACCGGTCAACCACGAACTTATCTACGCCCACCACGAACGCGGTTTCGTGCTGTGCAGCCAGCGTTCGCACACCCGTAGCCGCTACTACCTGCAGGTGCCGCTGGACGAGCAGGTGGAGGCGTGGCCCGACGAGCGCTTCTGGGCGGAGCTGAAGGCACGCTTGCCCGAAGACGTGGCTGCGCGCCTGGTCACCGGCCCGGCCCTGGAGAAGAGCATCGCGCCGCTGCGCAGCCTGGTGGTCGAGCCGATGCAGTATGGCCACCTGTTCCTGGTCGGTGACGCCGCACATATCGTCCCGCCGACCGGCGCCAAGGGCCTGAACCTGGCGGCATCGGATGTCAACTACCTGTACCGGATCCTGGTCAAGGTGTATCGCGAAGGGCGCACCGACCTGTTGCAGCAGTATTCGCCGCTGGCCCTGCGCCGAGTGTGGAAAGGCGAGCGCTTCAGCTGGTTCATGACCCAGCTGCTGCATGACTTCGGCAGCCACAAGGACGCCTGGGACCAGAAGATGCAGGAAGCCGACCGCGAGTACTTCCTGACCTCGCCGGCGGGGCTGGTGAACATTGCCGAGAACTATGTAGGGCTGCCGTTCGAAGAAGTGGCCTGACCTGTAGGAGCGGCCTTGTGTCGCGAAAGGGGTGCGAAGCGCCCCCAGGGTCTTCGCATTCCTGCAAAATTGCTGGGGCCGCTTTGCGGCCCTTTCGCGACACAAGGCCGCTCCCACAGGTACAGCAGCGCCTGTGAGGCAAGCGATTACATGTGGGAGCGGCCTTGCGTCGCGATTGGGCTGCAAAGCAGCCCCAGCATTCGAAAGCCAGCATTGGCTAGCGAGCCAGTAACGCCTCCATCTCCCGATACCCCCGCTGCCGCGCATGCTCCAGCGCGGTCACCCCGTCCTTGTCGGCAATCTGCCGATCCGCCCCGGCCGCCAGTAGCCGGCGCACGATCTCAACATGCCGCGGCCCGCCGTCACCGAGGATCACCGCCTCCAGCAGCGCAGTCCAGTGCAGGCGGTTGAGATGGTTCACGTCCACCCCGGCATCGATCAGCAACTGCACGGTCTCGACATGCCCGCGTTCGGCGGCGGGTATCAGCGCAGTGCCTCCATACCGGTTGGTGCTCTTGAGGTCGGCACCGTGGCTCAAGGTCAGCCGCAGGATGTCGTTCAGGCCACGCGCCCCGGCATACAGGTACGGGCTGTCGTCGATGTTGTCCTTGGCATTCACATAGGCACCGGCTTCGATCAGCGCTTTCGCGGCCGCAACCTGGTTGCCATGGGTAGCCACCAGCAGGGCAGTGCGCCCTTGATCGTCACGGCTCTCCAGCTGCGCACCTTGTGCCAGAAGTTGTTGCAGGGTGCGCACATCATCGTGACGGGCAGCGTTGTGCAGGCGGTTGTCCATGGCAGTGCTCTCGGCGTGGGCGGCAAGGCTGGTGCACAGGGCGAACAGCATCGCAGCAAGTAGTGAACGCATGGGGGCAGGCTCCTCGATGACCTGCCCGCATCCTAGAAAAAACACGCCAGGGCTTGAAGTTAAGTTTGCGCATGACAGACAGTGCCTTGCTGAATAGGTAATGGCAGGAAGCACAACGATGACATTCTCCACCCCCCTGATGGGCGCCTTGTGCCTGGTAGCTGCCAGTGGCTGGGCCTGTGCCGACCAGGTGCTGCCCGCGCCACCGGAACTGGCCTCCGGCTACCGCACTGGCCTGCAGCCGGTGCATGCCAGCCGGCACATGGCCGCCGCCGCCAACCCGCTGGCCAGCGAGGCGGGGCGGGCGATGCTGCGTGCCGGTGGCAGCGCCATCGACGCGGCCATCGCCATGCAGATGGTGCTGACCCTGGTCGAACCGCAATCCAGCGGCATTGGCGGCGGGGCGTTCATCCTCTACTGGGACGGCCAGCGCGTGCAGGCCTTCGATGGCCGCGAGGCAGCCCCGGCGACGGTAACGGAAAACCTGTTCCTGCAAGCCGATGGTTCACCGATGCCGTTCAGGACGGCGCAGATCGGCGGGCGTTCGGTGGGCGTACCAGGGGTTCTGCGTGCCCTGAAGCTAGCCCATGAGCAGCACGGCAAGCTGCCCTGGCGCGACCTGTTCGCCCCGGCCCTTGCGCTGGCGCGCAACGGTTTCGCGGTTTCCGAACGCCTTCACACCCTGGTGGCGGGCGACCCGTTCATTGCCCGCTCACCCGCCATGGCCCGCTACTTCCTGGATGAACAGGGCAAGCCACTGGCGGTGGGGACTACCTTGCGCAACCCCGAGCTTGCGCAAACCTTCGAGCAGATTGCCGAGCAGGGCCCCGAGGTGTTCTACAGCGGCGAGATCGCCGAAGCCATCGTCGCCAAGGTGCGCAGCCATGCCAATGCCGGCTACCTGTCGCTGCAGGATATGCAGCAGTACCAAGCCAAAGTGCGCGAGCCGCTGTGTGGTCCCTACAAGGCCTGGCGCATCTGTGGCATGCCACCGCCATCGTCGGGCGGGGTGACGGTGCTGCAGACCCTGGGCATCCTGGAGGCACTGCAGCGGGCTTCGCCACAGCGCGACCTTGCCGCCATGCGGCCGCTGCGCACTTCGTCGGTTGCCGGGCTGGAAGCGCCGCCGCTGGCCGTGCACCTGGTTGCCGAGGCCGAGCGCCTGGCCTATGCCGACCGCGCCCAGTACCTGGCCGACAGCGATTACGTGCCGGTGCCGCTCAAGGCCCTGACCGACTCCGCATACCTGGCCAGCCGCGCGGCGCAGGTCGGCGAGTACAGCATGAAACGCGCCCGCCCGGGCCAGCCACAGGGGGCCGACCTGGCCCTGGCGCCTGACCGCTCGCCGTTGCGCATTTCCACCTCGCACCTCAGCGCGGTGGATGACCGCGGCCAGGCCCTGGCCATGACCACTTCGGTGGAAGCAGCGTTCGGCTCGCACCTGATGGTCAAGGGCTTCTTGCTCAACAACCACCTGACCGACTTCTCGTTCATCCCCCGGGAACAAGGCAAGCCCGTGGCCAACCGGGTGCAACCGGGCAAGCGGCCGCTGTCGGCCATGGCGCCGACCCTGGTGTTCTCGCAAGCTTCCGGCGAGCTGGTGGCCAGCCTGGGCTCGCCCGGCGGCTCGCAGATCATCGGCTACGTGAACAAGGCGCTGATCGGCCTGCTGGATTGGCAGCTCGACCCGCAGCAGGCCGCCGGCCTGCCCAACTTCGGCAGCCGCAATGCCGGCACCGAAGTAGAGGCGGGTTTGGTCAGCCCGGCACTGATCCGGCAGTTGGCAGCCTGGGGGCATGAGGTGACGCCGATGATCATGACCAGTGGCATGCAGATCATCCAGCGCAGCGGCGAGGGTTGGTCGGGTGGTGCCGACCCTCGGCGCGAAGGCGTGGCAGTCGGCGACTAGCGGTGTGCGTTGCGGTGCAGCAGGTGGCGTGATAGAAGTCAGTCTTGCCATTCAAAAGTTGAATACCAAGATGTCCATCAGCGTGAAATCGAATAGGGCCCTGTTCGACCTCGACCTGTTGCGTGCCATTGTCGTGGTGGCCGATTGCGGCAGCTTCACCACGGCTGCTGCGCGCCTGCACTCCACCCAATCGACCATCAGCCAGAAGGTGCGCCGCCTGGAGGATATGGTTGGCCACCGTCTGCTGGTGCGTGGCAATCGCGACGTGCTGCCGACCGACGCCGGGCAGACCCTGCTCGGCTATGCCCGGCACATGCTGGCCCTCAACGACCAGATGCTCGAAGCCTTGGCCGGGGCGATGGTGGGTATGACCGTGCGCCTTGGCGTGCCCGAGGACTTCGTGGGCGGGCGTACCACCAATGCGCTGTCGGCGTTCAGCCGGCTGCACCCGCAGGTGAAGCTGGAAGTGACCAGCGGCCTGTGCCGCGACCTCAGCCAGGCCTACGACAACGGTGAGCTCGACCTGGTCTTGCTCAAGCAGCGGCGCAACAGCCGCGAAGGTGTGGCTTGCTGGCCCGAGCGCCTGCAGTGGATCGACAGCGCGCGCACGCCCGCCTTCGAACTGGACCCGATCCCGCTGGTGACCTTCCCGCCCCGCGGCCTGTACCGCGACGACATGATTACCGCCATCGAAGGCATGGGCCGGCGTTGGCGCATCAGCTTCACCAGCTCCAGCCTCAGCGGCATCCAGGCAGCAGTCGCCGATGGCATGGGCATCAGCCTGCTGCCGCCACGGGCGGCGACCGGCGAGCATCGGGTGCTCGGTGCGGAGCAGGGGCTACCTGAGGTCGACAGCTATGAAATCGTCATCGTCCACCGGCCGACGGCGGATGTGATGGTCAAGGCGCTGGCCGAGGTGATGACGCAATTGCTTGCGGGTGGCGGGATCTGACAGGGTTGGGGCCGGTGCAGGTTTTCAATGCCCTCTAGGCTGGCGCTCGGCCACCGCTCGCAGGGTCCGCAACGTCACCACTGGCGCATCCACCACAAACCGGTTGGCCAGCCACCCCGGCACATCCCCGGCAGGGTCGGCTTGCAGCTGGTAAGTCACCTCGGTCCTGCGCTCACCCAGCGGTTTCATCCGCCACTCGCCGTTGAGCTGCTGCACACGGATCAGCCCATCTACCTTGGGGATCCTGTCTGGCTCGGCGCTCAGGTGGCGCAGCAGCGTGCCGTCGTCCAGGCGTTCGGTGGTGACCTTCAGCACGATGTCCCGCGGCATCGTCGGCCACGGCAGGTTGGTGGTCAGGTACACCCAGGTGTTTTCGCCCTGCACATCCAGCAAGCGCATCTCGGCGCAGGCGTACAGCCACTTGCAGGCCACCCGCAGGTTCTCCTGCAGGTCGGTGAGCGTGCGAACGCTGGCTTTCATGGTGCTGACACCACGGAATTGCTGGTAGGGCGAGTCGGGGGCGGCGCTCAGGTAAACGCGGATGCCTTCGCGGTCGTAGGCCAGGTTCCAGTCATCGGCGGCTGGGGCGGGGGTGCAGAACAGCAGGGCGGTGAGCAGCAGGCAGCGGTTCATGGCTGGTACCGCACGGGGGCAGGATTTTCAGTATGCGGCTACTGGGGCTGCCTTGCAGCCCTTTCGCGACACAAGGCCGCTGCCACAGGGTTCGGGGTACACCGCACTTTTGTGGGAGCGGCCTTGTGTCGCGAAAGGGGCGCAGAGCGCCCCCAATGCATCAACGCTTAGGGTTGAGCGTCAGGTGCACATGACGGTTCACGTCCTTGTACAGCAGGTAGCTGAACTTGCCTGGGCCACCGGCGTAGCAGGCTTGCGGGCAGAAGGCGCGCAGCCACATGAAGTCGCCGGCTTCCACTTCGACCCAGTCCTGGTTCAGGCGGTACACCGCCTTGCCTTCCAGCACGTACAGGCCGTGTTCCATCACGTGGGTCTCGGCGAACGGGATCACGCCGCCCGGCTGGAAGGTGACGATGTTCACGTGCATGTCGTGGCGCATGTCGGCCATGTCGACGAAGCGGGTGGTGACCCAGCGGCCTTCGGTGCCCGGCATCTCGATGACGGTGGCGTTGTCACGGTGGGTGACGAACGACTCGGGAACGTCCAGGCCTTCGACCTTCTGGTAGTGCTTGCGCAGCCAGTGGAAGGTGACGTTGGACTTGCTGTTGTTGCGCAGGCTCCACTCGGCGCCCGGGGCCAGGAAGGCGTAGCCGCCCGGTACCAGGGTGTGGTGCTTGCCTTCGACGGTGATGTCCAGTTCGCCTTCGACGATGAACACCACGGCTTCGGCGTTCGGGTCCAGCTCAGGGCGCTCGCTGCCGCCTTCCGGGGCCACTTCGACGATGTACTGGGAGAAGGTTTCGGCAAAACCGGTCAGCGGGCGGGCGATGACCCACATGCGCATCTTGTCCCAGAACGGCAGGTGGCTGGTGACGATGTCACGCATCACGCCCTTGGGAATGACGGCATAGGCTTCGGTGAACATGGCACGGTCAGTCAGCAGCTCGGTCTGAGCCGGGTGCCCACCGTGGGGGGCGAAGTACGAATGGTTCGACATGGACGATCTCGACTTGTTGTTCTCTCCCCATGCCGTGAACCGCACCGGCCGGTGCGGCGCAGGGGATGTGGCGACAGAATAGGGTCGAGTGCGTGCCATCCACAAATTAAATGTTGGAATACCCGGTATTTGCCGGCTGAATGCGAACCTGCCGGCCAGCGTGCCCTTCCGGCAAGCGGTCGCCCTGGCCGAACAGCTTGTGGCGCAAGGTGCCTTCGGCATAGCTCAGCGGGTAGCGGCCACGGCGTTGCAACTCCGGCACCAGCAGCTCGACCACATTTGCCAGGTCGTCTGGTTGCACTGCGTAGGTCAAGTTGAAGCCATCGATGCCGGTCTGGTCCAGCCAGCTTTCCAGCTGGTCGGCCACCTCGCTGGCAGCCCCCACCAGCACCGGGCCACGGCCGCCCAGGCCGACGAACTCGGCAGCCTCGCGCACGGTCCAGCGGCGGTTCGGGTCGGCGGCGGTGAAGGCGGCCAGGGCTGCGCGGCCGGCATCGTTCTCGACGTATTCGATGGGCGCATCGGGGTCGAGGCCGGCAAAGTCGATGCCGGTCCAGCCTGACAACAGTGCCAAGGCGGCGTCCAGGTCGACATAACGGCGGTATTCGGCGAAGCGCGCTTCGGCCTCCTCCCGTGTGGGGGCGACGATCAACAGCGCCTGGGCGTAGATCAGCACCTCGTCCCGGCCACGCCCGGCCACCTCGCTGGCCTGGCGGATACCGTCGGCGTAGCGGCGCAGTACCGTGGGCGTCGGCCCGCTGATGAACACGCATTCGGCGTGCCGCGCCGCGAACTGCTGGCCGCGTGCCGAAGCACCGGCCTGGAACAGCACCGGCGTGCGTTGCGGCGAAGGTTGGCACAGGTGCATGCCTGGCACCTGGAAGTGCTCGCCCACATGGTTGATGGGGTGCACCCGGGCGGGTTCGATATAGCGCCCGCTGTCACGCTCCAGCAGCACCGCATCGTCGTCCCAGCTTTTCTCCCATAGCTTGTACAGCACCTGCAGGTATTCCTCGGCCAGGTCATAGCGCTGGTCGTGGCCCAACTGGCGCGCCAGGCCCAGGTTACGCGCGGCGCTGTCGAGGTAGCCGGTGACGATGTTCCAGCCGACCCGGCCACTGCTCAGGTGGTCGAGCGTCGACATGCGCCGGGCGAACGGGTAGGGGTGTTCGTAGGTGAGCGAGAAGGTGACGCCGAAGCCCAGGTGCTCGGTAACCCCGGCCATGGCCGGCACCAGCAGCAGCGGGTCGTTGACCGGCACCTGCACGCCACCGCGCAGGGCGGCTTCGGGGCCGCCCTGGTAGACGTCGTAGATGCCCAGCACATCGGCGATGAACAGGGCATCGAACAAGCCGCGTTCGAGCAGGCGGGCCAGGTCGGTCCAGTAGCCCAGGCGGTTGAAGGCCACGCTGGTGTTGCGCGGGTGGCGCCACAGGCCGGGGGACTGGTGGCTGGCGGCATTCATGCTGAAGGCGTTGAAGCGAATCGGGCGGGGCATGGTGGGCGCGCTCCGCTCAAGGCAATACGGAAGCCGGGTAGACCGCGTCGGCCACCTGCAGCTTGCGTGGAATCAGGCCCAGGCCCTGGAAGGTGTCGGCCAGCTTTTGTTGCTCGGCAACGATCTCTGGGGTGATGGCCACGGCATTGTAGTTGCGCCGCTCGCTGGCCGCTTGCAGCACGTTGGCGTTGATCCCGAGTTGCGGGGCCAGCAGTGCGGCGACTTCCTCAGGCTTGGCGTTGGCCCATTGGCTGACCTTGCCCAGCTCGGCGAAAAAGGTCTTCAGCAAGGCGCGATGCTGGTCGGCGAAGCTGGCGGTGGACAGGTAGAAGGTGCGGTTGTTGGACAGGCCGCTGCCGTCGCGCAGGTTCTTCAGGCCCGGCTGGCTTTCTGCCGCGGCGAGGAACGGGTCCCACAGGGTCACGGCCTGTACGCTGCCCGATTGCAGGGCAGCCACGGCATCGGCGGCGTTGTTGACGTAGGCCGGGGTGATGTCCTGGTAACTGAGGCCGGCCTGTTCCAGGGCAACGGCCAGCAGGTACTGGGCGTTCCAGCCGCGGCCGGTGGCCACGCGCTTGCCCTTGAGGTCTTGCACGCTGGCCAGGTGGTCCTGCTCACGTACCACCAGGCCGATGCCACGTGGGTAGGGCTGCTCGGCGGCCAGGTACACCACCGGCTTGCCTGCGGCCTGGGCGAACACCGAGGGTGCGTCGGCGGCATGGCCGAGGTCGATGGCGCCGGTGCTCAAGGCTTCGAGCAACTGCGGGCCGGCGGCGAACTCGTGCCAGCTGACTTTCACGCCTTGCGGCGCCAGGGCCTTCTCCAGGGCACCGCTGCCCTTGAGGATGTTGATGCTGTTGAACTTCTGGTAACCGATGCGCAGGGTCCTGGCCTCGTCGGCAAGGGCTTGGGACCAGGGCAACAGGGTACTGGCGACACTGGCCAGCAAGCCGCCGATCAACAGGCGGCGCAGGGGGGAAAAAGCACGGGCGGGCATGGGCATTGCTCCTTGAACGGGGAGGGAAGCGATGCGCCCAGACTAGGGAGGTGGCGTTTGGCATTCAATTTTTATATCTCTTTTTGTTAGATTTTTTTGTTATTTTTATATCCTTTTGTTTTGTTACGTCTGGTCAATTTCACATTCACTTGCCAGGCTCCCGGCAGGCCATTCGATGACGAGAGCGTGCAGGGCCTTCGCACTCCGAGGTGCCTGTTCTGCGACCAGCGTGGCCCTTGGCCAGGGCAGGCAGCGTTTGCGGGTAGGCAGCAGCCGTGGGGTGGTGGCTACCCGACCAACAGCGCGCTTCCCTGCATGGCCGCGCTCGCGGATAATCCCCCTCATTCCAATAAACAGCCTGTGAGTGGGTATGAGTGATTCCGTAGTCAGCCTCGGCCAGCCTGAAACCGAAGGGGGGCGCAAGACGCGCAAGAACAACCCCGAGAAAACCCGCGAGGACATCCTTCAGGCCGCAATCAACGAGTTTGTCCAGCAAGGGCTGGCTGGTGCCCGCGTCGACGCCATCGCCGAGCGCACCGCCACCTCCAAGCGCATGATCTACTACTACTTCGGCAGCAAGGAGCAGCTGTACTGCGAGTGCCTGATCAAGCTGTACGGCGACATCCGCAAGACCGAACAAAGCCTGGACCTTGAGTCGCTGCCGGCCGAGCAGGCGATCCGCCGGCTGGTGGAGTTCACCTTCGATCACCACGACCGCAACGTCGATTTCGTGCGGATCATCTGCACCGAAAACATCCACTATGGCGAGTACGTCAAGCAGTCGCCGGCGATTCGCGAAATGAGCAGCCTGGTGCTCGAGGCTCTGGGCAATACCTTGCGCCGTGGGGTGCAGGAAGGTGTGTTCCGCACCGGCATCGAGGTCATCGACCTGCACATGCTGATGAGCTCGTTCTGCTTCTACCGGGTTTCGAACCGCCACACCTTTGGCGAGATCTTCCAGATCGACCTGTCCGATGAGCAGGTCAAGCTGCGTCACAAGGCCATGATCTGTGATGCTGTGTTGCGGTATATCCAGACCGAGCACCGCCCCTGAAAATTCTCCAGTGGCTGGGCCGGCTCCTTTGCCGGCAAGCCAGCCCACGGGTGCAAGAACTGGCTTGCCGGCGATGGGCCGCGTAGCAGCCCCCGGCGATCAGCTCAATTCCAGCCAGATCGGCGCATGGTCCGACGGCTTTTCCATCCCGCGCAGTTCGTAGTCCACACCTGCATCCTTGATCCGCGGCACCAGGTGCTGGGAGGCCATGATCAGGTCGATGCGCAGGCCGCGCTTGGGCTCGTCCTCGAAACCGCGGCTGCGGTAGTCGAACCAGCTGAAGCGGTCGGCCACTTCCGGGTAAAGGTGGCGGAAACTGTCCACCAGGCCCCAGCCCTTCAAGCGTTCCATCCACTCGCGCTCTTCCGGCAGGAAACTGCACTTGCCAGTCTTGAGCCAGCGCTTGGCATTGTCCGGGCCGATGCCGATGTCGCAGTCCTGCGGCGAGATATTCATGTCGCCCATCACCAGCAGTGGCTGGTCGTTGCGGAACTGGCCCTCCAGCAGCGCCTGCAGGTCGCTGTAGAAGCGCTGCTTGGCCGGGAACTTGGTGGGGTGGTCGCGGCTTTCACCCTGAGGGAAATAGCCGTTCATGATGGTGATCGGGTTGCCATCGGCATCGGCGAAGGTGCCCCAGATGAAGCGGCGCTGAGCGTCTTCCTCATCGCTGGCAAAACCCTTGTGCAGGCTCAGCGGTGCCTGGCGGGACAGCAGGGCCACGCCATAGTGGCCTTTCTGGCCGTGGTAATGTACGTGGTAGCCCAGCGCCTGCACGTCGGCCAGCGGGAACTGATCGTCGCTGACCTTGGTTTCCTGCAGGCCGATCACGTCCGGCTGGTGCTTTTCGATCAGCGCCGCCAGCTGGTGCGGGCGGGCCCGCAGGCCGTTGATGTTGAAACAGACGATCTTCATGGAAACATGATCCCGGTAAAAGGCGCGATGCTAGCCGACATCGCTTGCCATCACC
The DNA here is from genome assembly GCF_030263955.1 of Pseudomonas sp. M2(2023). Taxonomy (NCBI): domain Bacteria; kingdom Pseudomonadati; phylum Pseudomonadota; class Gammaproteobacteria; order Pseudomonadales; family Pseudomonadaceae; genus Pseudomonas; species Pseudomonas sp. M2(2023). Next base: position 3,180,532 of record NZ_CP127114.1, on the reverse strand, counting down.
AGCATGGCGGCTTCGGCAGCCTGCTGCTAACGTCCTTTCCAAGGCACCCATGAGCCCATTCCAGGAGGACTGCCCGCAATGCCCGAAACCACTGCCGCTCCGGCCCGTGTCTGCCTGCTCGATGACGGCTACAGCCGTGAGGCGCGTTCGCTTCTGTACAACGCCTACCGTCACGAACCTACCTTCGCCTATATCTTCGAGGCCCAGCGCCCAGGCTACGAGCGGCGTCTGCGGGTGATGGTGCGCGAGTGGGTACGCCAGCATTTCTACCTGCAACTGCCCGCCATCGGCCTGCTGGTGGAAGACCGCCTGATCGCCATGGCCCTGATCGTGCCGCCGATGCGCCGGCTGGGCGTGGCCGACAGCTGGGCCTGGCGCCTGCGCATGATAATGGGCACCGGCCTGCGCTGTACGCGCCGCTACATGGACTACCAGGCCGCCCTGGCCACCTGCCTGCCCACCGACGAGGTGCATGTGCTGCCGCTGCTGGGCGTGCACCCGCAGTTCCAGGGCAAGCACTACGGCGAGCAATTGTTACAAGCTGTGCATGACTGGTGTGCAGACGACCCTGGTACGCAGGGAGTGGTGCTGGACACCGGCAACGAGCACTACCTGGCCTTTTACCAGCGCCAGGGCTATGAGGAAATTGGCGAGGTGGCTGTAGGACCAATCCGTGAGAGGGTGTTCTTCCATCCCAACCCGGTCTCTTCCAATTCTGCTTTTGCCTGAGCGGACCGCGCGACGGCTCCCTTGAGCGCCCGGCTCTGGTAGCATGCCCCGCATGACGTATTCAGGAAGATTGACCTGGGGCCTGGTTATCTGGGTCGCCAGTTTCGCAGCATGGGGCCAGAGTGAGTTGCTGGTGAAGGTCAAACCGGCCAACAAGGCGCTCAAGGCCAATGTCGAAGGCTATATCGGTACCCTTGGCGACCGCGATGAAGAAGCGCTGCTGCGCTTCAGTCGCGGCGCCCAGGAGCAGGCGCGCAAAGCCGCGCAGGCACTTGGCTACTACCAGGCGCAGATCGACACAGAGGTCAAGCCCGCCAGCGAGGCTGACCGTTCCCCGCAACTGATCATCACCATCGACCCTGGCGAGCCGATTCGCCTGCGCAACGTGACCATACGCATCGAAGGCCCCGCCAGTGAGATGAAGGCTTTCCGCGTGCCCGACAGCAAGGTCCTGCGCGCGGGTGAACAACTCAACCACGGCCATTACGAAGATGCCAAGCGGCTGATCCAGAACCAGGCGTCGCGCTACGGCTTCTTCAGTGGGCGCTTCAGTCGCCAGCGCCTGGCGGTAGACCCCCAGGCCGGTGTGGCCGATATCGAACTGGTCTACCAGAGCGGCCCGCGCTATCACCTGGGCGCGGTCACCTTCGGTGGCGACACACCGCTGGACGACGACCTGCTGCAGCGTATGGTCTCGTTCAAGCCGGGTACACCTTACGACTCGGAACTGATCGCCGAGCTGAACAATGACCTGCAATCGAGCGGCTACTTCGAAGGCGTGCGCGTGGATGCGGCGCCCACCGCCGCCGTGGGCGAAGAAATCCCCGTGGATGTCCGCCTGCAAACCCGCAAACCGCGCACCATGGGCCTGGGCCTGGGCTTCTCGACCGACGTCGGGCCCCGCGGCAAGGCCAACTGGACCCGCCACTGGGTCAATCCGCAAGGCCATAGCTACGGCTGGGAAACCGAACTGTCGGCACCCCGGCAGAACGTCGGCCTTTGGTACGACATCCCCCTCGACCCGCCGCTGACCGACAAGTTGCGCTTTGCCGGCGGCTACCAGAACGAAGAGATTGCCGGCACCGACACCCTCAGCAAACTGCTGACGGTGGGCCCCGAGTGGCACAGCAAGCTGCCAAGCGGCTGGCAGCGGGTGATTTCCCTCAAGTACCAGCGCGAGGAGTACCGTCTGGGTGATGACTCCGGGCTGAGCAACCTGTTGATGCCGGGGGTGAGTTACTCCTTCCTGCGCAGTGACAACCGCATCGACCCGCACAACGGCTACCGCCTGCAGTTCGATGTACAGGTAGCCAAGGAAGGGCTGGTCTCGGACACCAACCTGCTGCATGGCAACGTGCTGCTCAAGGGCCTGACCACGCTTGGCCATGACCATCGCTTGCTCGGCCGGGTGCAGTTCGGTGGCAGCGCGACCAATGGCTTCAAGAACAACATCCCGCCGTCGCTGCGCTTCTTCGCCGGTGGCGACCAGAGCGTGCGTGGCTATGACTACCAGACCTTGTCGCCGAAGAACAGCGACGGCGACCGCATTGGCGGGCGCTACCTGGTCGCCGGCAGCGTCGAGTACCAGTATTCACTGACCGAGAAGTGGCGGCTGGCAACCTTCGTCGACCAGGGCAACTCGTTCAACGACCTGGAACTGCCAAGCCTCAAGACCGGTGTCGGTTTTGGCGTGCGCTGGGTGTCGCCGGTCGGGCCGCTGCGCCTGGACCTGGCCAAGGCGCTGGATGATGAAGGGGGAATTCGCCTGCACTTTTCCATGGGGCCTGAGCTGTGAAACGCGTGATCAAGTACACTCTGGCGGGCCTGCTGGGGGTAACCGCAAGCCTGGGCCTGGTACTCGGCCTGTTGCTGGGGACCGAAGCCGGCAGCCGCTGGGTGCTGGGCAAGGTGCCCGGGCTTGAGGTGGCTGACTTCCAGGGCCGCCTGGCCGGTAGCTGGCAAGCCAGCCGGCTTATCTGGGCCGATGCCGGCAGCTCGGTAGATTTGCAGGCACCGCTGCTGGCCTGGTCGCCGGCATGCCTGCTGCGCTCTACCTTGTGCATTGACCAGTTGCAGGCGCAGCGTATCGACATGGCCTTTGCGCCCAGCGCCGAATCGGCCGACAGTGGCCCGCTGCAGTTGCCGGCCTTGCGCTTGCCGCTGGCCATCGAACTGGGTGAGATCAAGGTTGGCCAGTTGCGCCTGGATGGCAATGATCTGCTTGGCGACTTGCAACTGGCGGCGCACTGGACCAATGCCGGGCTGCGCATCGACAGCCTGCAGCTGAAGCGTGACGACCTGCAATTGAGCCTGCAGGGCGACCTGCAGCCCGAAGCTGACTGGCCGGTAGAACTCCAGGCGCAGCTGCAACTGCCAACGGTAGGTGGCAAACCCTGGCAGCTGGCATTGACCGCCACCGGCGAGTTGCAGAAAACCCTGAAACTAGCCGGCACCAGCAGCGGTTACCTCGACGCCACGCTGAACGGGCAATTGCAGGCGTTGGCCGAGCACCTGCCGGCGACCTTGCAGATCCGCTCCGAGGCATTCAAGCCGGCCGCCTCGTTGCCCGACACCGTGCAGTTCAACCAGCTCAAGCTCGACGCCCGGGGCGACCTGCTCAAGGGCTATCAACTGTCGGGGTCGGCCAGCCTGCCGGCCGAGCAGTCGCCGATCGCCTTGCTGTTGTCAGGGCTGGTCGACAGCAAAGGCGCCAGGCTTGATGCCCTGGACCTGAGCGCCAGCGATACCCAGCGGGTCAAGATGCAAGCCACGGCTGACTGGCAGCAAGGCCTGGTCGCCGACGCCCAGTTGGACTGGCAGGACTTTCCGTGGCTGCGCCTGTACCCGCTGGAGACGCCCCCTGAGGTCACCCTCAAGCGGCTCATGGCCCAGGTACATTATCGCGATGGCAACTACCAGGGCACTTTCAATGGCGACCTGGATGGCCCGGCTGGCGCGTTCAGCCTGGCCAGCCCCTTCGAAGGCGACCTGAGCCAGGTGAAGCTGCCGCAGTTGGCGCTGACCGCTGGGCAAGGCAAGGCTGCCGGCAGTGTCGCCGTGCGCTTTGCCGACACCTTGGCATGGGATGTCGACCTGCAGTTGTCGGCGCTCGACCCAGCTTATTGGCTGGCCGAGCTGCCGGGTAACCTGGCGGGTCCGCTGCGCAGCAAAGGGGAGATGAAAGGCGACGCCTTGAGCCTCGATGCCCAGCTTGACCTGAAAGGCCGCCTGCGCGGCCAACCGGCAGTGCTCAAGGTCGAGGCCCAGGGGGCAGGGCAGAGCTGGACCTTGGGTACCCTGGCAGTCCAGCTGGGGGATAACCGCATCAATGGCAGTGGCAGCCTGCAGCAACGCCTGGCCGGGCGGCTCGACCTCGACCTGCCGCGCCTGGGCCAGTTGTGGCCAAGGTTGCAGGGCCAGGTCAAGGGCCGGCTTGACGTCGCCGGTACCTTGCAGGCCCCGCAAGGTACGCTGGCCCTGCAGGGCCAGCGGCTGGCCCAGGCGGAAAACCGCGTGCAGCAGCTGGACCTGGACGCCCGCCTGGACAACGCCCAGCGTGGCGTGATCGAACTGAAGGCCAGCGGCATTCACCTGGGTGACACGGCGTTGGGCACCTTGCAGGCCAACGGCAAGGGCGACATTCGCCAGCAAGCTTTGACCTTGGCGCTGGACGGCCCGCAGCTCAAACTCGACCTCGGCCTGGATGGCCAGTTGAACAAGGGTGACTGGCGCGGGCGCCTGGCCAGTGGGCGGATCCAGGCCGGCGGCCAGGACTGGCAGTTGCAGGCACCGGCGCGCCTGCAGCGGCTGGCCAGCGGCCAGCTGGACTTTGCGGCGCACTGCTGGCGCTCCGGCCAGGCCAGCTTGTGCGGCGACGACCAGCGTCTGGCCCCCGAGCCACGCTTGCGCTACCACCTCAAGCAGTTCCCGCTGGACAGCCTGGCCCAGTGGCTGCCGAAGGACTTCGCCTGGCAGGGTCTGCTCAATGCCGACATCAATCTGGACATGCCGGCCAGCGGCCCCAAGGGCAACATCGTCGTCGACGCCAGTGGCGGTACCCTGCGCGTGCGCGACAAGGACCGCTGGGTCGACTTCCCGTACCAGGCCCTGCGCCTGGACAGCACGCTGGCGCCAAGGCGCATCGATACCCGCCTGGCGTTCCGCGGCGAGCGCCTGGGCGAGCTGAACGTCAACACTCGCCTGGATCCACTGGGCAACAACAAACCGCTGTCGGGTGATTTTCGCCTGGCCGGCCTCGACCTGTCGGTGGCGCGCCCGTTCGTGCCTATGGTCGAGCGCCTGGCCGGGCAGCTCAATGGCAGTGGCCGGCTGTCGGGCACCTTGTTGGCGCCGCAGGTCAACGGCAACCTGATGCTCAGTGGCGGCGAAGTCAGTGGTGCCGAGCTGCCGGTCAGTCTCGAGGACCTGTCATTGCAGGCGTTGATTGCCGGGGAGCAGGTACAGCTCAACGGCGGCTGGCGCAGTGGCGAGGCGGGGCGTGGCCAGCTCAATGGCAACCTGACCTGGGGCCAGGCACTGGGCATGGACCTGCGTCTGCAGGGCCAGCAACTGCCCGTCACGGTCGAGCCCTATGCGACGCTGGAGGTCGCCCCGGACCTGACCTTGCGCCTGATCGACGACAAGCTGGCGGTGACCGGCAAGGTACAGGTGCCCAAGGGTGCGATCACTGTGCGCGAGCTGCCACCGTCCACCGTCAAGGTCTCGGATGACACGGTGATCGTCGGCCACCAGACCGAAGAGGGCAAACCGCCCATGGCGATGGCCATGGACATCGATGTCGAAGTGGGCCGCGACAAGCTTTCGTTCAGCGGCTTTGGTCTCACGGCCAACCTGCTCGGCCATGTGCACATCGGCGACAACCTCGACACCCGTGGCGAGCTGAACCTGGCCGATGGACGCTACCGCGCCTACGGCCAGCGCCTGACCATCCGCCGTGCGCGGTTGTTGTTCGCAGGCCCGATCGACCAGCCGTACCTGGACATTGAAGCGATCCGCAAGGTCGACGATGTGATTGCCGGTATCCGCCTGAGCGGCAGTGCCGAGCAGCCCACAAGCAAAGTGTTCTCGGAACCGGCCATGAGCCAGGAGCAGGCGCTGTCGTACCTGGTACTGGGGCGGCCGCTGGGCACGTCCGGCGAAGACAACAACATGCTCGCCGAGGCGGCCTTGGGCCTGGGCCTGGCAGGTAGCGCCGGCATCACCGGCAGCCTGGCCTCGAGCCTGGGCATCGACGACTTCCAGCTGGACACCGAAGGTTCGGGCAATACCACCAGCGTGGTCGCCAGCGGCAACCTTACCGAGAAACTGAGCCTGCGCTACGGGGTGGGGGTGTTCGAGCCCGCCAACACCATTGCATTGCGCTACAAGCTGAGCAAGAAGGTGTACCTCGAAGCTGCCAGCGGGCTGGCCAGTTCACTGGACATCTTCTACAAGCGCGACTTCTGAGCTGGCGCGGGGCGGCCGTCAACGGACAGTGGCCGCTTCGATGAACTCATTGGTATCGGGCGATGGCGGCGGGCTGGGGGCGCGTACCGGGATGATCAGGCTGGTGTATTCCTCGATCAACCGGTTGAGGGCTTCCGGCGGTTCGCTGGCCTGGAACTGCATGCGGATCTGCACTTCATCAGGGTCACGGCTGTCGCCCTGACGGCTTTGGCCGCCGATGGTGACCTTGAAGCTGGCCGCCTTTGTTTCGCCTGCAGTCAGCAGTGCCTGCTGTGCTTCGGTGCCTTTGACCCTTACCGAAAGGTCGACCTGCATGCGCTCGAGGGCCAGGCCTTTTGGCGACACCAGCGCGAACAGCGGTACGCGCATGATGTGCTGGCCGTCCATGGCCACTTCGACCATTTTGGCTTTCATGGGCGCGCCCAACGCTTCGGTGTCGCATTCGAAGAACTGGTCGAACAGGTTGATGTACTGCTGCGCGATCAGGCTGTTGGTAGCACTGGCGGCTTCCTGCAGGCCACGGGTGATTTCGCGCAGGTCGATGGAAGTCATGGGGGCGGGGGATTTATCCAATGCTTCGACTCCTCAGGCCAGGTGGTGCCCCCCTGTAGCTGGTCAGGGGGGCTGTTCGGGGCAGGGAGGTGCGTCTCAAGAGGTGGCGGCGGCGAGGGCCGAAGCGCCGTCGGCGGCAGGGTTCTTCAAGGTATCGGCCTGGGAAATCAAGTCCTGGCTTTCCAGTGTGGCGGTTTTGACCACGGTCGGCTTTGTCGCGGCGTCGGTCAGGAAGTCGATCACCCGCATCATCGCTTCAGGCGGGTCCTGGCGCTTCAAGGTGGTGTTGAAGGCGTAGCGGGCGCGGGTGTCAGTCTTGCGGGTTTGCGTGGACTTGTGGCTGACGCTGCCTTTCACGTTGAGCCTGAACGGCCCCCAGCCCAGCGAGCCGCTTGCCTCGGCGCTCATGTCCTTGCTGGAAACGTCTTCCGACATCTGGTTGATGACCAGCTCGAACTCGACGTTACCTTCTTCGATGGAGATGTTCGGGTGGGTGATGGCTGCCACCAGCGGCACTTTCATGGTCTTGCTGACCACGCCCTTGTACTCGCCTTGTTCGTCGACGATGGTTTCGTCGTAGTCGAACTGGATAGCCACGGCCTTGCCGTCCTGGACGCACACCTGCATCAGGAAGTCGGCGTAGGATTTGCTGGCGGTGACCTGGGCCTGGACCATGGCCTGCAGGGGGCCTGCGATCATGCGGTCCATCGGCAAGGCATTGATTACGGAACCGATGAGGCTGTTATCTATCGACATTGCTGGGTTCTCTTCTGGTTGGGTTCAAAACGTGGCCGTCAGTGGTGGTGACGATGCCGGGGCTTCAGCGCGCGCAAGGTTCCTGCCGGCGGATGTTGCCGATCTGGCGCAGGCTCAGGCCGTACTTGTCAGCGAGCAGGCTGCGCGACAGGCCGCTGGCGCTTTCCTTCTGGATCTGCAGGTTGCGCAACTGGCGCATGAAATGGTCAGCCTTGGGGATTTCCAGGGCGACACCGGCAAAGCGCTTGATCAGCGCGTCGAGCGCTTCGGCCGGCAGCACGTCGGCAAGCTTGGTGCGCTCGCGGTGCTTGGGGATGTACTTGGGCCTGCCGCCGTAGGCGCAGGTCAGCTGGTAGGCGTTGTCGATGCCGATGCAGTCGATCAGGGCCTGCAGCGAGTGGGGCAGTTGACTGATATCGATGTGGCTCAAGTCTGGCATTTGCATATGGCGCTCCTTCGGGACGGATGGGCTGTGCTACCCGATCACCAGCGGCGTTATGTCGAAGGTGTGACTGGATTTTCTGTGACAGCCGAGGCATGTCGCTAGGCGGCATATGGGTTGGGGGTTGTAGCTTCCGTGAACAGGTTTTGCAGGCAGCGATATCCGGCGTTGTAGGACATGGCTTCAACACCTGGCTGTAGCGGGTGATTTCCCATCAGCTCACTCCTTGTGTTGCGCGCTGGGTGTGATAACCATCAATCACACGGATAGCTGCTCAACAGGCTGGCGCTGCGCAGGTAGGCCTGAGGGGAGTCGCGCATGCCTTGCGGCAGCGTGCGCCAATCGACCAGCAGGCACAGGGCATGCAGCGGCTGCCCGTCACGCTGGCCGATGACCTGGTCGGCAAAGCTGCGGCGATACAGTGCCTGGGTCTGCTGTTGCGCTTGTACCCGGTCGGCCTGGGCCAGGGTTTGCCGGGCCAGCTCTGGCAGTTGCGCCTGGGGGGCAGTGAAATGCACCGACGCACCTTTTGCCTGCAAGTAACCGGCCTGGCGCACGCGCTGCCACAGTTGCTGCCATTGGCTGGCGCCGGCGTGGGCAGCCAGTTCGCGGCCCAGTTCGAGCAGTTGCTCGGTCGAGGCCTGGCGGGTGTCCAGCGCATGAAGGGAAAAGGGGGTCAGCAATAGCGACGCGAACAGAAGGGGTTTGTACATGGTGCCTCCGGCATGGGTGCTTGGGAGCACCATGCTTTCAGGCAGGCGCCGCCCCACCCAGCAGGAAATGCAGCGCCGGGGCCGGTGGCCGTTGTATCATTGCCGCGGCTCGTTGCGAGCCATTTGCCCCTGATGTTGCAAGGAACCTTCGATGACACACGTGCAGCGCCTCAAATACTCCCTTCTGATCATCCTGGTGGTACTGGGCCTGATGCTGGGCCTGTCCCACCTGCAGAAGCAGGGTACGATCAGTGAGCAGACCTTCCAGATGCTGGCCATCGCCATCGCCGTGGTGGTCGTGGTGATCAACGGCATCCTGCGGCGCAAGGTCAAACCCTGACTTTGGCGGGCCGGCCAGGTATGGCCGGCCATGCGCTCAGCGCAAAGGCGTTCGTTCCAGCACGGCGCGCGCCTGGGGGTCGAGGCTGTAGCATTTGTCGCTGCCCAGCTGGATGACGCCCTCGCTGCACAGCCGCTTGAGAACTTCGCGCACGCTGAGGAACGACAGCGGGATATCCAGCTGTTCCAGCTGCGCGTGCACGCCGCGCACGCCAATGCTGCGGCCATTGCGGTCGGCGGCGTGCAAGGCATCGATGACCTTGAGGCGGATCAGGCTGGTACGCAGGCCGAAACTGCGCAAAAGCTCGCGGATCTGTTCGTTGCCGATGCGTTCGTCAGCAAAAACGTCCTGTTCCCTGGGCGCTTTGCCTGGGACGCGCCCAGCCTGGATCGAGGGTTGCGGGTTGTACATGTGAATGCTCCTTTTCGTGGACGAACCCGAAATTTGGGTGCCTCACTTACTAGGACGAATGAGAACGGAAAAACTGCAGCCCACTCGCAAAAAAAATCTGGTTCTGTTCAAGACGTTCCATTGCCTTGTAATACGTAAAATTTTCATTTGGCCATTCGTCTGATCGGGATGATCCCCGAAGCCGAGGAGTGCCTGTGTTTCCACTTTCCCGTCCCATGACTTGCGCTGGCCTGGCCGCCGCCCTGGTAGCCTTCAGCGTTGGCGCAGTGCCGGTGCAGTCCGCCGCAGCCGATGCCAGTGCGCAGATTCGCCGAACCACTTACGGTGTGCCGCACATCGTGGCCAAGGACGAGCGCGGCCTGGGTTATGGCATCGGCTACGCCTACGCCCAGGACAACTTGTGCCTGCTGGCCAATGAAGTGCTGACCGTGAGTGGCGAGCGCTCACGCTACTTCGGTGCCAAGGGCAAGACCCTTGAGCAGCGTGACAATCTGGCCAGCGACGTATTCTTCACCTGGCTCAACACTCCGGCGGCAGTCGATGCGTTCTTGCAGGCGCAGCCGGCACCGGTACGGGCGCTGCTGGCAGGTTATGCCAGCGGGTTCAACCGGGCGCTGGCCGAGCGCCGCAGCCAAGGGTTGCCCGCCGAATGTGGCACCGGCGAGTGGCTGCGGCCGATAAGCAGCGAGGACCTGGTCAGGCTGACCCGTCGGCTGCTCGCCGAAGGCGGTGTCGGGCAGTTCGTCGAAGCGCTGGCCGGGGCGCAACCGCCAATGCAGGCCAGCCAGCCGGCGCCGGCAGGGTTTGCCGCGGCGCTGGCCAGGCAACAGCGTTTTGCCACGGAGCGCGGTAGCAATGCGGTGGCTGTCGGGGCCCGGCGTTCGGCCAATGGCCGTGGTCTGTTGCTGGCCAACCCGCACTTCCCGTGGATGGGGGGCATGCGTTTCTATCAGATGCAACTGACCATTCCCGGCCAGCTCGATGTGATGGGGGCGGCATTGCCGGGCCTGCCGGTGGTCAACATCGGCTTCAACCAGCATCTGGCCTGGACGCACACCGTCGATACGTCGAATCACTTCACCCTGTACCGCCTGCAACTCGACCCCAAGGACCCGACCCGCTACCTGCTCGATGGCAAGTCGCTGCCGTTGGCCCGGCAAACCGTCAGTGTTGCGGTAAAGGCCGAGGATGGCAGCCTGAGCCAGGTGCAGCGCCAGGTCTACAGCTCGCAATTCGGCCCGGTGGTGCAATGGCCGGGGCGCCTGGACTGGGATGCACATGCTGCCTACAGCCTGCGCGACGCCAACCTCGAGAACACCCGGGTGTTGCAGCAGTGGTACCAGATCAACCATGCAGACAGCCTGGTGGCGTTGAAACGCTCGATCGAACAGCTGCAGGGCATCCCCTGGGTCAACACACTGTCGGTGGACCAGGCTGGCAAGGCCCTGTACCTGAACCAGTCAGTGGTGCCTTATGTGGATCAGCAACTGCTGAGCACGTGCAGCAACCCGCAGGCACAAGGGCGCCTGGTAGTACTGGATGGCTCCCGCAGCGCGTGCCAGTGGAAGGTCGATGCGCAGGCCGCACAGCCGGGGATTTTCCCTGCGCGGCTTCTGCCGAGCCTGGAACGCGAAGATTTCGTGCAGAACTCCAACGACCCGGCCTGGATGGCCAACCCGGCGCAACCGCTGACCGGTTATTCGCCGCTGGTCAGCCGCAGTGACCAGCCGCTGGGCATGCGTGGCCGCTTTGCCCTGCAACGCCTGCAGGGTACGGCCCGCTTGGGCGCTGACGACCTGCAGCGCATGGTGACCGATGACGAGGTCTACCTGGCCAGCCTGCTACTGCCTGACCTGCTGCAGTGGTGCAAGGGCGCCGACGTGGATGTGCGGGCCGTATGCAGCAGCCTGGCGGCCTGGAATGGCAAGGCTGACCTGGACAGTGGCATTGGGCTGATACATTTCCAGAACCTGTACGATGCCCTGGCCGAGCACCCGCAAAGCTGGCGGGTGGCCTTTGACCCTGCCGATCCGCAGCATACCCCGCGCGGGTTGGCGGTCGAGCAGGCGGCCGTGCGCAAGCTGTTGCATCAGGCCGCATTGGCGTCGCTCGAGCAGGTGCGTGACAGCGGTATGGCAGGGGAGGTGCGTTGGGGGCAGGTGCAACAGGCGGGCGATGGTACGCCGGTGCCGGGTGGCCCGCAGGCGTTGGGCGTGTACAACGCGATCTACAGTGTGCCGCATGGGCAGGGCAAGCGGTTGGTGGTCAGTGGTACCAGCTACCTGCAACTGGTCAGTTTTACCGACCAGGGGCCAGAGGCCCGTGGGTTGCTGGCGTTTTCCCAGTCCAGTGAAGCGGCTTCGATGCATGCCAGTGACCAGACCAAGGCGTTTGCAGCCGGGCAACTGGCGGTGATTCCGTTTACCGAGGCGCAGATCAAGGCTGATCCGGAGTACCGGGAAGTGGTGATCAGTGAGCGGGACAAGGGGGCGGTGGTCAGCCGGCCTTGAGGTATAAGCCTGTGCCGGCCTCTTCGCGGGTAAACCCGCTCCCACAGGTGCTGCACCAGGGCTGCAAGCAGCACGATACCTGTGGGAGCGGGTTTACCCGCGAAGAAGGCGACTCGGTCGGTCAGGAAAACTCGAACGGCGCCAGCTGAAAGCCTTGCTCGTCAACCTGCAAGGCCCAGCCACGGCGGTCCCAGTCGCCCAGCACGATACGCCGTGCCGGTTGCCCGTCGACCACCAGCTTGTGTATCGCCGGCCGATGGGTATGCCCATGCACCAAGGTACGTACACCATGCGCTGCCATTACCTTCGGCACTTCCTCTGGCGTGACATCGACGATCTCGGTGGACTTCATCCGCGTTTGCGAGCGGCTTTCGCTGCGTAGCTTGCGTGCCAGCTTGTAGCGGGCCGACAGCGGCAGGTGCCGCAACACCCACAGGCTCAGCGGGTTGCGCAGCAAGCGGCGCATTTTCATGTAGGCCAGGTCGCGGGTGCACAAGGTATCGCCATGCATCAGCAGCACCTGCTCGCCACCCAGCTCGATCACGCTGGGGTCGTGCAGCAACGTGCAGCCCGCAGCGTCGCAGAAGGCTTGGCCGATCAGGAAATCACGGTTGCCATGCATCAGATAGATGGCCGTGCCGCTGTCGCTCAGCCGACGCATGGCCTGGCAGACCGACTGCTGGAAGGGCGTCATGGCATCGTCGCCGATCCAGGCTTCGAAAAAGTCGCCAAGGATGTACAACGCCTTGGCGTGGCGGGCACGGCCATCGAGCAGATCAAGAAACGCCCGGGTAATGTCCGGGCGTTCTTCTTGCAGGTGCAGATCGGAGATCAGCAGGATCACTCAACGATCTCGGCTTTCTCGATGATCACGTCGTCCTTCGGCACGTCCTGGTGGCCAGCCTTGGAACCGGTGGCGACCTTTTCGATGGCGTCGACGATTTCACGGCCTTCGATCACTTCGCCGAATACCGCGTAGCCCCAGCCCTGAACGTTCTTGCCGCTGTGGTTGAGGAAGTCGTTGTCGGACGAGTTGATGAAGAACTGCGCCGAGGCGGAGTGCGGCTCCATGGTACGGGCCATGGCGATGCTGTACTTCTTGTTCTTCAGGCCGTTGTCGGCTTCGTTCTGGATGCTGGCGCGGGTCTTCTTCTGGCTCATGCCAGGCTCGAAGCCGCCGCCCTGGATCATGAAGCCCTTGATCACGCGGTGGAACACGGTGCCATTGTAGTGGCCGTCCTTGACGTACTGAACGAAGTTTTCGGTAGTCAGCGGCGCTTTCTCGGCGTCCAGTTGCAGGACGATGTCGCCGTGGTTGGTGCTCAGTTTGACTTTGGACATGCTGAAACTCGCTCTTTCAAGGCAATCGGAATTAGGGTGCGCAGGGCGCGGGTCATCACCTGACGCAGGATCAGGCGATCGCGACACATGGCGCGCACTGGCCATTTTGCCAGGCTGCGGCAAAAAGCCGTGATAAATCACGCCAGTTTGTCCGGGCCCGACTGTCAGCAGCTTGACTGCTTCGGCTATGATAGGCCCTTTGATTCAATCGGCCTACCCAGGCCGGACACGTGCATTCAAGGATCCTATGAGCAAGCCCACTGCCGACAACGCGCCCAACGCCGCTGCCAAAGGCGCCCCCGCTGTCCCTGCGAATTTCCTGCGGCCGATCATCCAGGCCGACCTGGACTCGGGCAAGCACAGCAGCATCGTCACCCGTTTCCCGCCGGAGCCCAATGGCTACCTGCACATCGGTCACGCCAAGTCGATCTGCGTCAACTTCGGCCTGGCCAAGGAATTCGGGGGCGTCTGCCACCTGCGTTTCGACGATACCAACCCGGCCAAGGAAGACCAGGAGTACATCGACGCCATCCAGAGCGATGTCAAGTGGCTGGGCTTCGACTGGGCCGGCGATGTGCGCTACGCCTCCGACTACTTCGACCAGTTGCACGACTGGGCGGTCGAGCTGATCAAGCGTGGCAAGGCCTACGTCTGCGACCTTACCCCCGAGCAGGCCAAGGAATACCGTGGCAACCTCAAGGAGCCGGGCAAGAACAGCCCGTTCCGCGAGCGCAGCGTTGACGAGAACCTCGACCTGTTCGCGCGCATGAAGGCCGGCGAGTTCAAGGATGGCGAGCGCGTGCTGCGGGCCAAGATCGACATGGCCTCGCCGAACATGAACCTGCGCGACCCGATCCTGTACCGTATCCGCCATGCCCACCACCACCAGACCGGTGACAAGTGGTGCATCTACCCGAACTACGACTTCACCCACGGCCAGTCGGACGCCATCGAGGGCATCACCCATTCGATCTGCACCCTGGAGTTCGAAGGCCATCGTCCGCTGTACGACTGGTTCCTCGACAACCTGCCGGTGCCGGCGCACCCGCGCCAGTACGAGTTCAGCCGCCTGAACCTGAACTACACCATCACGTCCAAGCGCAAGCTCAAGCAGCTGGTAGACGAAAAGCACGTCGAAGGCTGGGACGACCCACGCATGTCGACCCTGTCCGGCTTCCGTCGCCGTGGCTACACCCCGGCTTCGATCCGCAACTTCTGCGAAATGATCGGCACCAACCGTTCCGACGGCGTGGTCGACATGTCGATGCTCGAGTTCAGCATCCGTGACGACCTGGACCGCACCGCACCGCGCGCCATGTGCGTGCTGCGCCCGCTGAAAGTGGTCATCACCAACTACCCGGAAGGCCAGGTCGAGCAGCTCGAATTGCCGCGCCACCCCAAGGAAGACATGGGTGTGCGCGTGCTGCCGTTCTCCCGTGAACTGTACATCGACCGCGACGACTTCATGGAAGAGCCGCCGAAGGGCTACAAGCGCCTGGAACCGGCCGGTGAAGTGCGCCTGCGCGGCAGCTACGTGATTCGCGCCGACGAGGCGATCAAGGATGCCGACGGCAACATCGTCGAGCTGCGCTGCTCGTACGACCCGGACACCCTGGGCAAGAACCCGGAAGGCCGCAAGGTCAAGGGCGTGATCCACTGGGTGCCGGCCGAGGGCAGCGTTGAGTGCGAAGTGCGCCTGTACGACCGCCTGTTCCGCTCGCCGAACCCGGAAAAGACCGAGGAGGGCGGCAGCTTCCTGGACAACATCAACCCAGGCTCGCTGCAAGTGCTCAGCGGCTGCCGCGCTGAGCCGTCGCTGGCCCAGGCGCAGCCCGAGGACCGTTTCCAGTTCGAACGCGAAGGCTACTTCTGCGCCGACCTGAAGGACAGCCAGCCGGGCCGCCCGGTGTTCAACCGCACTGTCACCCTGCGTGACTCCTGGGGCAGCTGAGGAACCGCCGTGCTTACCATCTACAACACGCTGAGCAAAACGAAGGAAACCTTCAAGCCGCTGGATGGCAACAAGGTGCGCATGTACGTGTGCGGCATGACCGTGTACGACTACTGCCACCTGGGCCATGGCCGCAGCATGGTGGCCTTCGACCTGGTCACCCGCTGGCTGCGCAAAAGCGGCTACGAGCTGACCTACGTGCGCAACATCACCGACATCGATGACAAGATCATCAACCGGGCCAACGAGAACGGCGAAAGCTTCGACGCCCTGACCGCCCGCATGATCGACGCGATGCACGAAGACGAGCGCCGCCTGAACATCCTGCCGCCGGACCAGGAGCCGCGTGCCACCGACCATATCGCCGGCATGCACGCGATGATCCAGACCCTGATCGACAAGGGTTATGCCTATGCCCCGGGCAATGGTGACGTGTACTACCGCGTCGGCAAGTTCGTCGGCTACGGCAAGCTGTCGCGCAAGAAGATCGAAGACCTGCGCATCGGTGCCCGTATCGAGGTCGACGAAGCCAAGCAGGACCCGCTGGACTTCGTGCTGTGGAAGGGCGTCAAGCCGGGCGAGCCGAGCTGGGAGTCGCCATGGGGCCCGGGGCGTCCGGGCTGGCACATCGAGTGCTCGGTGATGTCCACCTGCTGCCTGGGTGAAAGCTTCGACATCCACGGCGGCGGTAGCGACCTGGAGTTCCCGCACCACGAGAACGAGATTGCCCAGAGCGAGGCGGCCACCGGCAAGCAGTACGCCAACGCCTGGATGCACTGCGGCATGATTCGTATCAATGGCGAGAAGATGTCCAAGTCGTTGAACAACTTCTTCACCATTCGCGACGTGCTCGAGAAGTATCACCCGGAAGTGGTGCGCTACCTGCTGGTGGCCAGCCACTACCGCAGCGCGATCAACTACTCGGAAGACAGCCTGCGCGATGCCAAGGGCGCGCTGGAGCGCTTCTACCACGCCCTGCGTGGCTTGCCACGGGTAGCGGCCAAGGGTGGTGAAGAGTTTGTCGAGCGCTTCAGCGTGGCCATGAACGACGACTTCGGTACCCCCGAAGCCTGCGCCGTGCTGTTCGACCTGGTGCGCGAGATCAACCGCCTGCGCGAAAGCGACGTCGAGGCTGCTGCCGGCCTGGCCGGTCGCCTGCGCGAGCTGGGTGATGTGCTGGGTGTGCTGCAGCTGGAAGCCGATGACTTCCTGCGTGCCGGTGCCGAAGGCAAGGTGGATGCCGCTGAGGTCGAGGGCTTGATCCTGGCTCGCCTGCAGGCGCGTGCGGACAAGAACTGGGCCGAGTCCGACCGCATTCGCGACCAGCTGACCGCCATGGGTGTGGTGCTGGAAGACGGCAAGGGTGGGACTACCTGGCGTCTGGCCGACTGATCGGTTTAAAGGGGGCTGCGCTGCAGCCCATCGCGACACAAGGCCGCTCCTACAGGAATAGCGCCGCATTCAATGCTTGCGTAATCCCTGTAGGAGCGGCCTTGTGTCGCGATGGGCCGCAAAGCGGCCCCGTTTCTATTTGGCCAGGCCCACAAGCGGGCAGTGCAACACCAACCTGGCCCCACCCAGCTCGCTTTCCCCCACCTCCAGTCCGAACCCATGCAGGTCGACGATCGCCGCAACGATCGACAAACCCAGCCCGAACCCCGCATGGCGGTGGCCTTCATCGCTACGGTAGAAGCGCTTCAGCACTGCCGCCCGTTCCTCTTCCGGAATACCCGGCCCGCTGTCCTCGATGGCCAGGTGCAGGCCCTTGTCGTCCTGCGTCGCCGTTATCCGCACCAGCCCACCCTCGGGCGTGAACTTGATGCCGTTGCCCACCAGGTTGGCCAGTGCCTCGAACAGCAGTTCGCGGTCACCATGCAATGCCGACAGTTCGGCCGGCTGCTGCAGTTCCAGGCGGATGCCACCATCTTCTGCCAACGGCAGGTAGAAGTCGTGCAGCTCGACCAGCAACTCGTGCGGGTCAAGCTGGACGAAACCGGCCCGCCGCTGGCGGTCTTCCAGTTCGCTGATGCGCAACAACCCGCGAAAACGCGCCATCAGGGTGTCGGTTTCGCTAATGGCCTGGTCCAGTGCCTCGGCCTGGGTGGAGTCAGCGTCACTTTGCTGGCGAATGCGGTACAGCTGGGCGCGCAGGCGCGTGAGCGGGGTGCGCAGGTCGTGGGCGATGTTGTCACACACGCCCTTGACCTCATGCATCAGCCGCTCGATGCGGTCGAGCATGGCGTTGACGATGGCCGCCAGCATGTCCAGCTCGTCGCGCCGGGCCGACAGCGGCAGGCGGTGGGTAAGGTCACCGGCGACGATCAGTTCGGCCTGGGCCTGGATCGCGCGGATGCGCTTGAGTGGGCGGCGCCTCAGCAGGTACCAGCCGGCAAAGCCCGGGATCAGGGTCAGCGAGATCCCCCAAAGCAGGGCATGCAGGATGATCCGGGTGACCACGAACAGCGAGCCGTTGTCGCGCACCAGCACCAGCCAGCGGCCATCCTGCACCTTGATCGCCACCGCGTCGCAGCTGTCACGCGGCATGTGCGGGTCGTCGGCGTCCAGGCAGCGCTTGAGTTCGTGAACCTTGCCGTCCAGCCCCAGCTCTGGCGGGATGGCGCGAATGCGCCCGCCGATCGGGTTGAGCTGGTTGTCGAACAGGCCGTAGGCGTCGAAGCTGCGTTCCTCGAAGGCCTGGCTGGCGACCAGGGCGTCGTCCAGCTGTTTGCCGCTCATGTGCGCGAACAGGTGCTGGCGCTGCAGCATCGAATGGCGGGTGAGTTTGTTCAGGTAGCTGGACACCTCGAAGTACAGCACCCCCATGAGGATGCTGCTCCAGGCCACGAACAGAAAGCTGTACAGCGCCAGCAGGCGGCTGGTCGAGGAGCTCCAGCCCTTAGACGGGTTCAGCAATGGCATAGCCGGAGCCCCGTACCGTACGGATCAGCGGCGACTGGCCGGGCGAGTCGATTTTCTTGCGCAGGCGACCGATGTGTACGTCGATCAGGTTGGTGCCCGGGTCGAAGTGGTAGCCCCAGACTTCCTCGAAAATCATCATCCGCGTGATCACCTGGCCGCTATGGCGCATCAGGTACTCCAGCAGCTTGTATTCGGTGGGCAGCAGGTTGAGGGTCTGTTCGCCACGGCGGGCTTCGTGGCTGATCAGGTCCAGTTGCAGGTCGGCGACCTGCAGGCGGGTCTGGGTCATGGGCACGCTGTTGCGGCGCAGCAGCACTTCGACCCGCGCGGCCATCTCGTCGGAGGCGAACGGTTTGGTCAGGTAGTCGTCACCCCCGGCACGCAGGCCGCGCACCCGCTCGTCGACGTCGGAGAGGGCGCTGATCATCAGGATCGGCGTGGCAATCTTGAGGTTGCGCAGCGTGGTGACGATGGTCAGGCCATCGACCTCGGGCAGCATGCGGTCCAGAGTGATCAGGTCGTAGCCGCCGGCAATGGCCTTGGCCAGGCCTTCACGGCCATTGTCGGCCCAATCCACCTCAAGGCCGTGGCTGGTAAGTTCGGCGACGATTTCCTGGCCGGTGACGGCGTCGTCTTCGATGGTCAGTACGCGAGGCATGCTGGTTCCCGGGCATCTAATGGAGACTTGATTGTGCCAAAGAATAGCCAAACGGCGATTTAAGAAAAATTCATCTGGCGTGTTTTGCCTGCACTGGCCTCTTCGCGGGTAAACCCGCTCCCACAGGTGCAGCGTCACCCCCAAGGGCGGTGACATCCCTGTGGGAGCGGGTTTACCCGCGAAGCAGGCGCCGCGGTCTTTCAACGTGCGCCGATACCCTCGGCATGCATGATCTGCGCAATGATCGGCACCGGAGTCATCAGGTGCGAGCGCATCATGGCGCTGGCGCGCTTGGCGTCCCGGGCCAGAATCACTTCCACCAGGGCCGCATGCTCCTGGCGCTTGAGTTCCAGGGCCTGTTCGGAAAACACCGTCTGGGTCAGCCACAGGTGCCGGTAGCGCTCGGCCTGGTCGAACAGGTAAGTGCGCGCCTGCAGCAGGTGCTTGGAGCCGCAGCCCGAGGCAATGGCCGTGTGGAATGCCTTGTGCCGTTCGTCCCACACATCCAGGCGCTGTTCGCGGGTCTTCACTTCCACCACCTTGGCCAGGGTATGCGAGTGGGCCAGTACCGACGCCTCCCAGGCGTCGTCGCCACGCTCGATGGCCAGGGTGATGATCATCGCCTCCAGGTTGGCGCGGGCATCGTAGATGTCGTTCATCTCGTCCAGCGACATGGGCGCCACACGGTAGCCCTTCTGGCTGATCGCGTTGACCAGGTGCTCGGCCACCAACTGCGACAGTGCTTCGCGCAGCGGGCCCACGCCCAGGTCGTAGCGCTCCTTCAGGGTGCTCATCAGCAGCTTTTCGCCGGGTTTGAACACGCCGCGGATGATGTCCTTCTTGAGCCTCTCATACCCGCTGAATGCTGAGTTTTGTCGGGGGGCGAGCGCTTCCAAGGTCCTGTTCCTCAAACGGTTTTGTCGATCATACCGAAAGCGTTCGCCGGCGAAAAACAATGGACAAAAACACATTCTGTCTTTGAAAAATAAAAATGTAGACATTTTGCGTTTATGGCGATAATTTTAGCTCGCCCGCACTGATCCAGGTCATGCCCGGACGGCGCTACTCATTTTTTCTGCCAGGACACTGCCATGAACGCTTTTACGCAGATCGACGAACTTGTGATGCCACTGCCGCTCGAGCCGCGTGGTTACACCATCGCCCCTTCGAAACAGTCGCCGCGCCTGCTTGAGCTCACCTTTGCCCGCGAAACGGTCGAAGCGTTCGTCCAGGCTGTTGCCCAGTGGCCGGTGCAGGCGCTGGAGTACAAGTCGTTCCTGCGCTTCCGGGTTGGCGAGATCCTCGACGAGCTGTGCCAGGGCACCCTGCGGCCGGTGCTGCTCAATACCATCCTCAACCGCGCCAGCGGCGGCATGCTGATCACCCCGGTCGGCCTGGATGACGTGAGCCAGGCCGAGGACATGGTCAAGTTCACCACCGCCTGCGCACACCTGATCGGCCGCTCCAACTACGACGCCATGAGCGGCCAGTTCTATGCCCGCTTCGTGGTGGTCAACACCGACAACTCCGACAGCTACCTGCGCCAGCCGCACCGGGTCATGGAGCTGCACAACGACGGCACCTTCGTCAACCAGATCACCGACTACGTGCTGATGCTGAAGATCGACGAAAAGAACATGGAAGGCGGCAACTCGCTGCTGCTGCACCTGGACGACTGGGAGCAGTGCGACGAATTCTTCCGCCACCCGCTGGCCCGTCGCGAAATGCGCTGGACCGCACCGCCGAGCAAGAAGGTGTCCGAAGATGTGTTCCACTCGGTATTCGACACCGATGCCGAAGGCCGCCCGACCATGCGCTACATCGACCAGTTCGTGCAGCCGGAAAACTACGAGGAGGGCATCTGGCTGAACGCCTTGTCCGAATCGCTGGAAGGCAGCGAGAAGAAGCTTTCGGTACCGGTCGGTGTGGGTAGCTTCCTGCTGATCAACAACCTGTTCTGGCTGCATGGCCGCGACCGCTTCACGCCGCACGAAGGCCTGCGCCGCGAGCTGATGCGCCAGCGCGGTTACGTGGCCTTCCCCAAACCGCTGTACCAGCGCGGGCAATAATGACAGGGCGCGGGGCGGGCGCCCGCCCACGCGTCTTTGCACAAAACGATGCCACCAGGGCCCGCGCGGGCCTTGGTGAGCCAGTCAGGCAATGCCTGCGTGTGAGGTAAGGCTGTGTACGATTTCATCATCATTGGCGGTGGCATTGTGGGCATGTCCACGGCCATGCACCTGATCAAGGTCTACCCGGATGCGAAGATTCTCCTGCTGGAGAAAGAGTCCGGCCCGGCCCGCCACCAGACCGGCCACAACAGCGGCGTGATCCACGCCGGCGTGTATTACACCCCCGGCAGCCTCAAGGCGCGCTTCTGCCTGGAAGGCAACAAGGCCACCAAGGCTTTCTGCACCCAGCACGGTATTCGCTTCGATGAATGCGGCAAGCTGCTGGTGGCTACCAACGACCTGGAAATGCAGCGCATGAAGGCGCTGTGGGAGCGCACCGCGGCCAATGGCCTGGAGCGCTACTGGCTGTCGGCGGCCGAACTGCGCGAGCGCGAGCCCAATATCGTTGGCATGGGCGGCATCTTCGTGCCCTCCAGCGGTATCGTCAATTACGCCGAAGTGACTGCGGCCATGGGCGCCGAGTTCCAGCGCGCCGGCGGTGAGATCCGCTATGGCGCCGAGGTGGTCGGCCTGCAGGAGTTGGCCAGCGAAGTGGTCGTGCGCACGCGTGGCGACCATCATGACGATGAGTTGCGCAGCCGTTTCCTGGTGACCTGCTCGGGCCTGATGGCCGACCGCGTGGTGAGCATGCTGGGCCTGCGGACCGAGTTCGTCATCTGCCCGTTCCGTGGCGAGTACTACCTGCTGCCCAAGCAGCACAACCAGATCGTCAACCACCTGATCTACCCGATTCCCGACCCGTCCATGCCGTTCCTGGGGGTGCACCTGACTCGCATGATCGACGGCACCGTGACCGTTGGCCCCAACGCCGTGCTGGCAATGAAGCGCGAGGGCTACCGCAAGCGCGATGTCAGCCCGGCCGACCTGTTCCAGACCCTGACCACCCCCGGCATCCTCAAGGTGCTGGCGAAGAACTTCCGCCCAGGCCTGATCGAGATGAAGAACTCGCTGTTCAAGGGTGGCTACCTCAAGCAGGTCCAGAAATACTGCCCGAGCATCACCAAGGCCGACCTCACGCCTTATCCGGCCGGTGTGCGTGCCCAGGCCGTATCGCGTGACGGCAAGCTGATCGACGACTTCCTGTTCGTCAACACCGCTCGCAGCGTCAACGTGTGCAACGCACCGTCGCCGGCCGCCACCTCCGCCATCCCGATCGGCGCATACATCGTCGACAAGGTATGCGAGCAGGTCGGTCGCCAGGGCGGCAGTTTCCCCAAGGCCGACCTGGCGCCTCGTCAGCGGGCTGCCGGCTGACCTACCCGTAATACGCCCTGCGGTTTCGTTTTCCTCAACCCGTACTGCCCTACTCACCATCTGGGGCAGGGCGGGCTTTTTCGCGCCTGCGTCGGTGACGTGCAAGCCGGCGGCCCCAGCGTGGGCATGACAAAAACAACAAGGTAGCGCCATGCAAACCCACAAGAACAATTTGAGTCATGGATTGAAATCCCGGCATGTCACCATGCTGTCCATTGCCGGCGTGATCGGTGCCGGCCTGTTCGTCGGCTCCGGCCGTGCGATTGCCGAGGCAGGGCCCGCCACCATCCTGGCCTATATCCTGGCCGGCGCGCTGGTGGTGCTGGTGATGCGCATGCTGGCCGAAATGGCCGTTGCTTCACCGGACACCGGTTCGTTCTCTACCTATGCCGACCTCGCCATCGGCAAGTGGGCCGGCTACACCATCGGCTGGCTGTATTGGTGGTTCTGGGTACTGATCATCCCCATCGAGGCCAATATCGCCGCCACCATCATCAACTCCTGGGTCCCGCAGCTGGAGATCTGGGTCTTGTCGTTGGTGATTACCCTGTTGCTGACCGCCACCAACCTGTTCAGCGTGAAGAACTACGGTGAGTTCGAGTTCTGGCTGGCGTTGGTCAAGGTGGTGGCCATTGTCGGCTTCATCGCGCTGGGGGTATGCGCCATCTTCGGCCTGCTGCCAGGCTCCGGTGTCAGCGGCGTGTCCCGCCTGTGGGACAGTGGCGGCTTCATGCCCAACGGTTTTGGTGCGGTGCTGAGCGCCATGCTGATTACCATGTTCTCGTTCCTCGGCGCCGAAGTGGTGACCATTGCCGCAGCCGAATCGGATGAAGCGGGCAAGCATATTTCCAAGGCCACCAACTCGGTGATCTGGCGGATCACGCTGTTCTATATCCTGTCGATCTTCATCGTCATCGCGCTGGTGCCGTGGACTGACCCGCGCCTGGCCACCGAAGGGTCCTATGTCACGGTGCTGGACACCCTGGGCGTGCCGAATGCCAAGGCCATCATCGACTTCGTGGTGCTGACGTCGGTGACCAGTTGCCTCAACTCGTCGCTGTATACCGCTTCGCGCATGGTCTACTCGCTGAGCCGCCGCGGTGATGCGCCGGCCTGTGCCCAGGTGACCAGCCGCAGCGGCACCCCTGTGGTGGCTGTGCTGCTGTCCACAGGCGCAGCTTTCCTGGCGGTGATTGCCAATTACCTGGTCCCGGCCAAGGTGTTCGGCTTCCTCATGGCAAGCTCCGGCGCCATTGCCCTGCTGGTGTATCTGGTGATCGCCGTTTCCCAGCTGCGCCTGCGTCAGCGCCTGACTGCACAGGGCAAGACGTTGGGCTACCGCATGTGGCTGTTCCCATGGCTAACCTGGGGCGTGATCCTGTTCATCAGCGGCGTGCTGGTACTGATGCTGTTCCGCCCGGATCACCGTCTGGAAGTAGTATCGACCATGGTGCTGGCGGTACTGGTGGTGTGTTCGGGCCTTCTGGTCACACGGCGCCGGGCGCGCGAGGCGGTGGTTGGCAGCGTAGGGCAGGGCGCTTGAGTCGCTCGGCCTGAAGACAGACGAGCAAGTCGCATCAGGCTGTGAGAGGATGTCCGCCATCACAGCCAGGACCCCGAACGCAGCCTGATGAAGACACCCAAAAGAATCGAACCCCTGATCGAAGACGGCCTGGTCGACGAAGTACTGCGGCCGTTGATGAGTGGCAAGGAAGCCGCCGTGTATGTGGTGCGCTGTGGCAGCCAGGTGCGCTGCGCCAAGGTTTATAAAGAAGCCAACAAGCGCAGTTTCCGCCAGGCTGCCGAGTACCAGGAGGGCCGCAAGGTTCGCAACAGCCGTCAGGCCCGGGCCATGGCCAAGGGCAGCAAGTACGGCCGCAAGGAAGCCGAAGACGCCTGGCAGAACGCCGAAGTGGCGGCGCTGTTCCGCCTGGCCGGCGCTGGCGTGAGGGTTCCCAGGCCCTACGATTTTCAGGACGGCGTGCTGTTGATGGAGCTGGTGACCGATGCCGACGGTGACGCGGCCCCGCGCCTGAACGACGTACACCTCGAAGCCGAGGAAGCCCGGGCGTACCATGCCTTCGTCATTCGCCAGATCGTGCTGATGCTGTGTGCCGGGCTGGTGCACGGCGACCTGTCGGAGTTCAACGTGCTGCTTGGCCCGGACGGGCCGGTGATCATCGACTTGCCGCAAGCGGTGGATGCAGCGGCCAACAACCATGCCTTCAGCATGCTGCAGCGCGATGTGGCCAACATGGCCCATTATTTCGGGCGCTTTGCGCCGGAGCTGAAAAGTACCCGGTATGCGCAGGAAATGTGGGCCTTGTACGAGGCGGGCGAACTGCGCCCGGACAGCCCACTGACGGGGTTGTTCGAGGATGACGAGCATGCGGCTGACGTGGCCGGGGTGATGCGCGAGATCGATGCGGCCCGGCTGGATGATGCGCGCCGGCGAGCCGCGCGGGCCGAGGCTGAGGCCGGTGTGGCCAGGGCAGAGGAGCCTGCGCCGCCCTGGCTGCAGTAATAGGTTGCCTGCACTGGCCTCTTCGCGGGTAAACCCGCTCCCACAAGTACAGCGCGAATCCCGTGGGAGCGGGTTTACCCGCGAAGAGGCCGGCACAGGAAAAATGCAGCCATTGCCTTTGACGCAAGACAATATCTCGTCATCCGGCCTTTTCACTGGCGCGCGACAGGCATAAGGTATACGCCGTTCAAATTCCCTGGAGCTGTCATGTCCAACCAATTCCCGTCCGTTCGTCCACGCCGCCTGCGCCAGAACGAGTCCCTGCGCACGATCTTCCAGGAAACCGAGTTCCGCCTTGAAGACCTGATCCTGCCGATCTTCGTCGAAGAGGGTATCGATGACTTCGTGCCGATCACCAGCATGCCGGGCGTCAACCGCATCCCCGAGAAGCTGCTGGCCCAGGAAATCGAGCGCTATGCCCGCGCTGGTATCAAGTCGGTGATGACCTTTGGCGTTTCGCACAACCTGGACGCCGTCGGCAGCGACACCTGGAACGAAAACGGCCTGGTCGCGCGCATGTCACGCATCTGCAAGGACACCGTGCCGGAAATGGTGGTGATGTCCGACACCTGCTTCTGCGAATACACCAGCCACGGCCACTGCGGCGTACTGCACGACCACGGTGTGGACAACGACGCCACCCTGGCCAACCTGGGCAAGCAGGCGGTCATCGCCGCTGCTGCAGGTGCCGATTTCATTGCCCCGTCGGCGGCGATGGACGGCCAGGTCCAGGCCATCCGCAGCGCGCTGGATGGTGCCGGCTTCCACGACACCGCGATCATGGCCTATTCCACCAAGTTCGCCTCGTCGCTGTATGGCCCGTTCCGTGAAGCCGGTGGTACCGCGCTGAAGGGCGATCGCAAGAGCTACCAGATGAACCCGATGAACCGCCGCGAAGCCGTGCGCGAGTCGCTGCTCGACGAGCAGGAAGGCGCCGATGTACTGATGGTCAAGCCGGCCGGTGCCTACCTCGACGTGATCGCCGATATCCGTGCCGCCTCGCGCCTGCCGCTGGCGGCGTACCAGGTGAGCGGCGAGTACGCGATGATCAAGTTCGGTGGCCTGGCTGGCGCCATCGATGAAGGCCGGGTGGTGCGTGAAAGCATTGGCGCGATCAAGCGTGCCGGTGCCGACCTGATCCTCACCTACTTCGCCATGGACCTGGCCCGCGAAGGCATCTGACCGCGAGCCGTTGCCCATGCAAGCCGCTGCCATCGCAGCGGCTTTTCTTTGCCTGTGCAGCAACCGGTGAGGAAAAACACAAAAAACCCGTAAGCGCTGAATTATTTAGTGTCCCGTCGTATCTCATCCCTTAGAGCATTCATCGACAGGGATACGGACATGAAACCTCGCAAGAAAAGCATCCAGCCAATCGGCCTGAAGGACATCACCATCGTCGACGACGGCAAGATGCGCAAGGCAATCACCGCGGCGGCACTGGGCAATGCCATGGAGTGGTTCGACTTCGGCGTCTACGGCTTCGTCGCCTACGCCCTGGGCAAGGTTTTCTTCCCCAATGCCGACCCAAGCGTGCAGATGATCGCGGCGTTGGCCACGTTCTCGGTGCCGTTTCTGATCAGGCCTCTGGGCGGGCTGTTCTTCGGTGCCTTGGGCGACCGGTTCGGGCGGCAGAAAATCCTCGCTGCGACCATCGTGATCATGTCGCTCAGCACCTTTGCCATCGGCCTGATACCGTCCTATGCCAGCATCGGTATCTGGGCGCCGATCCTGTTGCTGCTGGCCAAGATGGCCCAGGGCTTCTCGGTGGGGGGCGAGTACACCGGCGCGTCGATCTTCGTCGCCGAATATGCCCCGGACCGAAAACGGGGGTTTCTCGGCAGTTGGCTGGACTTCGGCTCGATTGCCGGGTTCGTGCTGGGTGCCGGTGTGGTGGTGTTGATCTCTACGGTGCTGGGTGAGGACAAGTTCCTCGAATGGGGTTGGCGCCTGCCGTTCTTCCTCGCCTTGCCGCTGGGCATCATTGGCCTGTACCTGCGCCATGCTCTGGAGGAAACGCCGGCTTTCCAGCAGCATGTCGACAAGCTGGAGCAGGGCGACCGCGAAGGCCTGGCGTCCGGGCCCAAGGTGTCCTTCAAGGAGGTCGCCACCCAACACTGGCGCAGCCTGGTGACCTGTATCGGTGTAGTGATCGCCACCAACGTCACCTACTACATGCTGCTCACCTACATGCCCAGCTACCTGTCGCACAACCTGCACTACAGCGAAGACCATGGCGTGCTGATCATCATCGCGATCATGGTCGGCATGCTGTTCGTGCAACCGATGATCGGGCTGCTCAGCGACAAGTTCGGCCGCCGACCGTTCATCATCGTCGGCAGCGTCGGCCTGTTTGTGCTGGCCATTCCGGCATTCATGCTCATCAACAGCGGCGTACTGGGGGTGATCTTTGCCGGGCTGCTGATCATTGCCGTGCTGCTGAACTTCTTCATCGGCGTGATGGCCTCGACGCTACCGGCAATGTTCCCCACGCATATCCGCTACAGCGCCCTCGCCAGCGCCTTCAACATCTCGGTGCTGATCGCCGGCCTCACCCCGACCATCGCCGCCTGGCTGGTAGAAAGTACTGGCAACCTGTACATGCCGGCCTATTACCTGATGGTGATCGCCGCCGTGGGGCTGGTCACCGGCCTGACCATGAAGGAAACCGCCAACAAGCCGCTGCGCGGCGCGGCACCGGCAGCATCGGATATCGAGGAAGCGCGTGAGCTGCTGCAGGAGCACCACGACAACATCGAGCAAAGGATAGAGGACATCGATGCGCAGATTGCCGAACTGGAGGCCAAGCGCAAGTTGCTGGTGCAGCAGCACCCGCGCATCGAGTGATCAGTGTGGCATGTAGCCACGCTGCCATGTTCGTGGAATGAACCGCGACACCAGGGCCAGCACGCAGGCCAGCGAGCAGCTGCCGGCTAGCGCCTGCAGGCCCAGGTGGTGCTGCAGCCAGGCACCCAGCGCGGCGCCCAGCAGCATGCCGGCCCAAGGCACCAGTTGCACCCGCCAGCCATTGCGCCGCTCGCCCAGCAGCCAGCGCCCCAGCCCACGACCGAAGCGTGACAGGGCACCGGTGACGTAGGTCAGGCCGATGGGCAGGCCGTTCACCTGTTCGACCACGGCGTTGATCATGCCCATGGCCAGTGTGGCGGCGAGCAGCGCGGGCAAGGTCGCTGCCAAGGGCCATGCGGCTGCAAAGCCCAGCAGGGCGGCGACCACCAGCAGCACCGGCCAGGCCCGACGGCGGAACGCGCGCGCCAGCAGCACGCCCAGGGCGTTGCCGATGACGAAGCTCAGCACTGCAGCACTCAGGCGCAGCACCAGGGCCAGGTCCGCATCGCTGATGGCGACGGCCAGACGCGTGGTGTTGCCACTCATGAATGACACGAAGTCGCCCAGCGCCAGCAGGCCGATGGCATCGGTCATGCCGGCCAGTACGGACAGGCCGGCGACCAGGCCGAGGCCGACACGACCACGCAGAATCTGCAGGCGCAGCCGCTTGGCAGTGCGCGCGGGGAGGGTGTTGGGCAGCATCCTCGGGAACTCAGCGAGGCATTTCGCGGGCCAGGGTGCTCTTGATCGTGCGCTCCACTACATCGACCAGCACCATTGTCTGGTGGTCCACTTCGATGTTGAGCAGTTCGCCGGCCTTGTAGCTGGCAAAGGTGGTCTGGCGCAGGGTTTCCGGGATCAGGTTGATGGTGATCACGTTGTTCTCGACATCGGCTACGGTCAGGCTGCAGCCGTTGACCCCGATAAAACCGCGCGGGAATACGTACTTGCCCCATTCCGCTGGCATGCGGAACTTGATGAAGGCGCCGGTTTCCTTGATCGACAGCTCGACGATTTCGGCGGTGGTGGCGATGTGGCCGGCCATCAGGTGGCCGCCGACTTCGGCGTTCATCTTCGCCGAGCGTTCGATGTTGACGCCCTGGCCGGCCTTGAAGTTGCGCAGGTTGGTGCGCTCGAGGGTGGCGGTCATGGCGTCGAACCTGACCTGGGTGCCGTTGATCTCGGTGACCGACAGACAGGTGCCTTCGACACTGACGCTGGCGCCGATCTTCAGCTCGTCGAGCAGTTCGGGGGTGAGGTCGATGGTGAACTGGTTGTGGCCCGGGTAGGTGGTCACATCAAGCAGAGGGCGGACGGCCTGGACGATGCCGGTGTACATGGAGTTGCTCCTGGGCACGGAAAAGAAAACCTCCGAACGCTATGCCCGTGGAGCGGTAAAAGCAAGCCAGCCATTGGTCTGGACACTGGAAACCCACAGGCACGGCGCACTTTGTCACCTGGAGGTGACCCTGTGGGAGTGGGTTCACCCGCGAAGCAGGCGACGCGGTGGATGGCACCGGCTGCGCCGGTGTTCGCGGGTAAACCCGCTCCTACAGGTATGGCGCATTCCTTCAGGTGGTGGGGCCCCTGTGGGAGCGGGCATGCCCGCGAAGCAGGCGATGCGGTGGATGGCACCGGCTGCGCCGGTGTTCGCGGGTGAACCCGCTCCCACAGGTATGGTGCATTCCTTCAGCTGGTGGGGTCCCTGTGGGAGCGGGTTCACCCGCGAAGCAGGCGACGCGGTGGATGGCACCGGCTGCGCCGGTGTTCGCGGGTAAACCCGCTCCCACAGGTATGGCGCATTCCTTCAGGTGGTGGGGCCCCTGTGGGAGCGGGTTCACCCGCGAAGCAGGCGACGCGGTGGATGGCACCGGCTGCGCCGGTGTTCGCGGGTAAACCCGCTCCCACAGGTATGGCGCATTCCTTCAGGTGGTGGGGCCCCTGTGGGAGCGGGCATGCCCGCGAAGCAGGCGACGCGGTGGATGGCACCGGCTGGGCCGGTGTTCGCGGGCGCGCCCGCTTCCACAGGTATGGCGCATTCCTTCAGCTGGTGGGGTCCCTGTGGGAGCGGGTTCACCCGCGAAGCAGGCGATGCGGTGGATGGCACCGGCTGGGCCGGTGTTCGCGGGCGCGCCCGCTCCCACAGGTATGGCGCATTCCTTCAGCTGGTGGGGCCCCTGTGGGAGCGGGTTCACCCGCGAAGCAGGCGATGCGGTGGATGGCACCGGCTGGGCCGGTGTTCGCGGGCGCGCCCGCTCCCACAGGTATGGCGCATTCCTTCAGCTGGTGGGGTCCCTGTGGGAGCGGGTTCACCCGCGAAGCAGGCGATGCGGTGGATGGCACCGGCTGCGCCGGTGTTCGCGGGCGCGCCCGCTCCCACAGGTATGGCGCATTCCTTCAGCTGGTGGGGTCCCTGTGGGAGCGGGTTCACCCGCGAAGCAGGCGATGCGGTGGATGGCACCGGCTGCGCCGGTGTTCGCGGGCGCGCCCGCTCCCACAGGTATGGAGCATTTCTTCAGCTGGTGGGGTCCCTGTGGGAGCGGGTTCACCCGCGAAGCAGGCGACGCGGTGGATGGCACCGGCTGCGCCGGTGTTCGCGGGTGAACCCGCTCCCACAGGAATCGCGTGGCTGCCGTTCAGAGCTTCACCGGCGAAGGCAATGGGGCAAATACAATTCAGACATGGCCGCTGCTGTTGACGATCCGCAGGCACAGCGCCTCATACGGGTCCAGGTTCACCATCAGCCGCCCATCCTCGGTCAAATCCCCTTCGACCGTTTCATTGATCATGTCCACCACCGGCCCCGGCGTGAACCCGGTCAGTTGCAGCTCCTCGGCAATCACTTCCTGGCCGAAGTTCAGCGCACTGATCTGGATGCCACGCCCGGCCGGCAGCTCATGCACCATCACCAGCAAGCCGGGGCTGCTGACTTCGGGCACCAGCACCTGGCGGCTGGTGGCAATGCCATAGGCCTGGCGCACCGCCAGCAGCTTCTTCACCTTGCAGGCAAACGAATCGCCGTTCTCCAGCTGGCTGTCCAGGCTGCCATACAGCGCCCGGGCTCGGGGCATGCCACGCACAGACGTCTGGGCCTGTGGCTCCAGCCCGGCCAGGTCGTAGCCGCCGCGGTGAATCCAGCGGGTATCGCCATCCAGCATCCGCTGCGCGACCGCTTCGGCGGGCAAGGGCAGGGCGCCCACCAGGTCCCAGCCGGACAGCGCCACCACCCCCGGCTGCATGGCGTTGTACATGACCAGCAGCAGGTGCACCTTCTGGATCAGCTCGATTTCTGCCACCCCGATCTGCCCGAGGTCGCGGATGCCCAGTGCGGCAGCGATCAGACTGGCCGTGGTGCAGGCTATGCCATTGGTGACGAAGCGCAGGTTGTACGGCGCATGCTCGCCCGACAGCCGTTCGTAGATCTCTTCGCGGATGTGCTCGCGCAGGATGCCGCCGGGCAAGGTCTGGCCTTTGTACAGGTACATGTCATGGGCATGCAGGGTCCAGAAATGCACCAGCTCCACGGTCAGCTCGTCATGGTTCTGCAGGGCATGGATCAGCGAGGCCGGGTCGATGCCGAAGGCATGCATCTCCTTGAGCATCAGGCGCAGGAACTCGGTGTCGCCGGTCAGCAGCGCATGCTGGTAGGCCGGCCGGGTAATGAAATCGTAGGACAGGTCGGCACCACCCCTGGACATCTGCGCGATGTCGTCGAGGGTCAGGTTCAGCTCCTGGAAGCTGAAACCGCCGGCCTTGCGGATCATGCCGCCGATCAGTTGGTTGCCGACGATCGACAGCGGGTGGCTTTCCGACCAGGCAGTGCCGCTGGCGCGGGTCTCCACACCGAGAAAACCGTTGGCATCCAGGCGCAGGCCACGTGCACCCAGGCAGTCCAGGGCGTGCAGGGCATCGCCAATGATCATCTGCTGGGCGGCGAAGGTCGGGTCCAGCCAGTTCAGCGATGGCTGGCCTTCCTTGAAGTAGTGCAGGTACACCCAGCGCCGGGTCTTGCCATCTACACCGGTCACCGGCGGCGTGGCGCTCCAGTCGGTTTCCTTCACACCTGGTTCGAAGAAGATAACCCGTTGCAGCTGGCCGACGATGTAATGGCGGGCCTTGAGCTCGTCGCACTGGGCCGGCAGCAGATTGACCGCGTCGCGCCCGGCAGGCACTTCGGGCAGCAGCGGCCAGTCTTCCTCGCGGATTTCGACCATGTGGTACAGCCCCGGATAGGGACCGTAGGCCAGCTCGGCCAGGCGAAAGTCGGCGCCCTTGCCCGTGTGCGAGGGGATCAGGTCGTCGATGGTCACGGCGTTGTGCGCGGCGGCCATGCGGCTCATCTGGATCAGCTCCTGCTCGCTGCCGTACTGCGGATCGATGTCGAAACTGATGCGGTCGAAGTTGCCGTCCACGCTGGGGGTGAGTTCACGGCCACGAATGCCGCCGGACAACTTGATCGGGCCGGTGTGCAGGCCCTGAATGCCGATCTCCGACAAACGCTTCCACAGCGCCTCGTGGCCCAAGGCGCCAAGCACCGAACAACCTTCGGGGGCGATGATGGCATCGGGGTAGACGGTCAGCCAGACCGAAGCGATTTCAGTGGCGCGGCGGGGCTGCGCTTCGGCGTAGGGCTGTTGCCACAGGCGCGACTGGCCCGAGTACAGGTGGGTGCGTTGCTGGGAGGCCTTGAGCATGGCGCGGTCTTCGAGCCATTTGACGTATGACGGGTCGGGTTGGGTCATTTCGCGTCCTCTTTGCGTGTCGGCAGCGGCTCAGGTTATGACGGCTGTGGCGGCTGATCGTTCGGCTTGAGATTGCTTTTGGCTGTTTCGCGGGCGCGCCCGCTCCCACCGGATCTCTACACACTTCGAGAACTGTGCAATACCTGTGGGAGCGGGCATGCCCGCGAAGAAACTCCCACTGATCAAGGTTTGCGAATACGCAACTACCGTATGGGCTTGCTGATTTGTTTGCCAGCCTGAGAGGCAACCTCCAGTGCTTGGCCGTCCCGTTGCTTGCCTTGCCGAGCCAGGCCTTCGAGCTGCGGAATCAGCATGCCCTCCGGCAAATGACGCCAGAACCGCCCGGGCATGTGCAAGCGCAAGGCGTCGGGGTTGAGGCGGGCGGGGTTGAAGGTATGACGATAGTAGGTGCGCCATAATTCGGCACCAGGGTCTTCGGCGTTGCGGGCCCATTGGCGCCAGGGTTCGGGGCACTGTTGCTGGTAGTCGAATGCCTGGCCATCGAAGCGTATGCCGTCGTGGGCCGTGGCAATCATCCAGCGCAAACGCCCCAGGCGGTCGGCGAAATGCCCACTGGCGCTTTCCAGAATGTCATGCGCCGGCTCGTGATAGGCCACCAGGTCGAGTTGCAGCTGTTCAGCCAATACTTCGGGTAGTGGCACGAAGCGTACAAACGCATGCAGGTGGTGTGCTTCGCGATTGACCTGCTTGATCCGTCTATGCAGCTCACTGCCCAATCGGTCACCCGGCAGCATTGCAGTGCGGTCGCCATGGGCCACCCGCCAAAGTACCTCGTAAAGCAGGTTCCAGCGGTGCTCGCCACGGTAGCGGGCCGCCTGTTCCAGCTGGCCGAGCAGCGCCGCAGGCACTTTGGCGCGAAAGGGACCGGAGCCTTCCGGCAGCGCTGTCGGTACGGCCAGCAAATCAGCCACCGGCCCTTGCGCCCAGGTGACCTCCGACGGGTCGATGCCATGCCCCAACAACACCCGGGCCTGGTCACGCCAGATGGCGAACAGGCCGTCGCAATCGAGCGCGATCATCCCCACAAGCCCATCTGCACCGGGGCCTGCGGCTCACGCAAGCGCGCCCTCAGCAGGCCGCTGCGCAGTTCGGCCTGGGGCGGGCGGTAGTCGCTGGTGACAATGAATGGCCGCGCCTTGTCCAGCACGCAGCGCAACTGGATCAGGTCATCGTAGCGAATGCGCCGTTCGCGTCGCAGGGCTACCAGGCGCTGCACGCTGCGCAGGCCGATGCCGGGGATGCGCGCCAGTAGCGCCGGCTCGGCACGGTTCACATCCAGCGGGAACACGTCGCGGTTGGCCAGCGCCCAGGCCAGCTTGGGGTCGATGTCCAGCGCCAGATTGCCGCTCTGGCCCAGCAGCTCGCCGGCCTTGTAGCCATAGCCACGCAACAGGAAGTCAGCCTGGTACAGACGGTGCTCGCGCAGCAGCGGTGGTGCGGCCAGGGGGACGCTGCCGGGGCTGTCAGGGATGGGGCTGAAGGCGGAGTAGTACACACGCTTGAGGCCGTAGCCTTGGTACAGCGATTCGGCATTGCGCAGCAGTGTGCTGTCGTCGGTGCTGTCGGCCCCGACGATCACCTGGGTGCTTTGCCCGGCCGGGGTAAAGCGCGGCGCCTTGGGTTCGTGGGCCACAGCTTGCTGGCCCTGGTGGATCACGCCCATGGCCTGTCGAATCGTGTGCGCCTGTTTTTCCGGTGCCAGGCGTTTCAGGCTGGCGTCGGTCGGCAGCTCGATGTTGACGCTGAGCCGGTCTGCCAGGCGCCCGGCCTCCTCGATCAGCAACGGGTCGGCATCGGGGATGGTCTTGAGGTGGATGTAGCCACGGAAGTCGTGCTCTTCGCGCAACAGCCGCGCCACACGGACCAGCTGCTCCATGGTGTAGTCCGCCGAACGGATGATGCCGGAGCTGAGGAACAGGCCGCTTATGCAGTTGCGCCGGTAGAAGTCCAGGGTCAGCCGGACCACTTCCTCGGGGCTGAAGCGTGCGCGTGGCACGTTGCTGGATCGGCGGTTGACGCAGTACTGGCAGTCGTAGAGGCAAAAGTTGGTCAGCAGCACCTTGAGCAGCGATACGCAGCGCCCATCAGGGGTGTAGCTGTGACAGATGCCCATGCCATTGGTAGCACCCAGCCCATCAGCCCCGCGCGAGTTGCGTTTGGGCGCGCCGCTGCTGGCGCAGGATGCGTCGTACTTGGCAGCATCGGCAAGGATGCCGAGTTTGGCGATGAGTTGCATGGGGCTGACCTGTGATACTGAATATTCATACAGTATTTTGAGACGTGACGGATTGCAAGTGATTGTGCACCAGCCACGCCCGACCAAATCCGTCATCTAAGCTTGTGGCTGACTTAGGGATAGCAACGAGGCAAGGGGGCGGTTATGAGAATCACCATCAAGCCGGTACTGGCGCTGACCGGGCTGGCCTTGGCATTCGGCATGCTCGATGCCCAGGCCGCGGAAACCAGAAGAGTCGATGTCATGCTGGTGGGCGGCGGCATCATGAGTTCAACCCTGGCCGTCTGGCTCAATGAGCTGGAGCCGGGTTGGTCGATGGAAATGGTCGAGCGCCTGGACAAGGTCGCCGAAGAAAGCTCCAACGGCTGGAACAACGCTGGTACCGGCCACTCGGCCCTGGCCGAACTGAACTACACCCCGGAGAAGGACGGCAAGGTCGATATCAGCAAGGCGGTGGAGATCAACGAGTCGTTCCAGGTCACCCGTCAGTTCCTCGCCTGGCAGGTCAAACAGGGCGTGCTGAAGAACCCGCATTCATTCATCAACACTACTCCGCACATGAGCTTCGTCTGGGGCGACGACAACATTCGCTTCCTGAAGAAGCGCTACGAGGCGCTGCAGGCCAGCCCGTTGTTCAAGCCCATGCAGTACTCCGAGGACCACGAGCAGATTCGCAAGTGGGTACCGTTGATGATGGAGGGCCGCGACCCCAACCAGAAACTGGCCGTGACCTGGACGCCGATCGGCACCGACGTCAACTTTGGCGAGATCACCCGGCAATACGTGGGCTATCTGCAGACCCGGCCGAACTTCGACCTCAAGCTGTCGACCGAAGTGCAGGCGATCACCCGCAACGACGACGGCTCCTGGCATGTCGAATACAAAAACCTCAAGGACGGCAGCAACGCGGCCACCGACGCCAGGTTCCTGTTCATCGGCGCAGGTGGTGCAGCGCTGCCACTGCTGCAGAAGTCGGGTATCGAGGAGGCCAAGGACTATGCCGGTTTCCCGGTCGGTGGTTCGTTCCTGGTCACCGACAACCCGGCCATCGCCCAGCGTCACATGGCCAAGGCCTACGGTATCGCCGCCACGGGCGCACCACCGATGTCGGTGCCGCACCTGGACACCCGTGTGCTCGATGGCAAGCGCATGATCCTGTTCGGGCCGTTCGCCACCTTCTCGACCAAGTTCCTCAAGCAGGGCTCGCTGCTTGACCTGTTCGCCAGCGCCAGTGTGCACAATGCCTGGCCGATGGTAAGAGTCGGGGTGCGCGAGTTCGACCTGGTGCAGTACCTGATCGGCCAGGTGCTGCAATCTGACGATGACCGTTTCGAAGCGTTGCGCACCTACTTCCCCGAGGCGAAGAAAGAGGACTGGCGGCTGTGGCAGGCGGGCCAGCGGGTGCAGATCATCAAGAAGGACGAAGCATTGGGTGGTGTGCTCAAGCTCGGCACTGAAGTGGTGACGTCCAAGGATGGCAGCATTGCAGGATTGCTGGGTGCCTCGCCTGGCGCCTCGACCGCGCCGCCGATCATGCTCGATGTGCTGAGCAAGGTGTTCAAGGACAAGATGGCATCGCCGCAGTGGCAGGCGAAGATCAGGCAGATCATCCCGTCCTACGGCATCCGCCTTAACGACCACCCGGACCAGGTGCAGAAGGAGTGGGCATACACCAACGAGGTGTTGCAACTGAATCCTCCCGAGGGCGCCGTTACGCCGTAGCAAAGTACCATGCGGCGACCACCTCGATGCCTGCTTCCCACAGGCGCCGTGCAATGTGGTCGCCGATGAAGCCGGCCACGCCGGTAATCAGTATGGGCATGCTGGCTGCACCTGGCCGCGGCCGATGCCGTAGTAAGTCAGGCCGGCGGCGGCCATGTGCTCGGGTTCGAACAGGTTGCGCCCGTCGAACACCACCCGGTCGGCCAGTTGTTGCGGCACCTTGTCCAGGTTGAGCACGCGGTATTCCTGCCATTCGGTGACGATCACCAGGGCATCGGCGCCGCGCAGCGCGTCGTCCTTGCACGGTACCAGTTGCAGGTCGGCGCGGGCGCCATAGTGCCGCTGGATTTCCTCCATGGCCTGCGGGTCATGGGCCTGCACCCGCGCGCCGGCGGCCCACAGCGCTTCCAGCAGGACTCGGCTGGAGGCCTCGCGGATGTCGTTGGTATTGGGCTTGAACGACAACCCCCACACGGCGAAGACCTTGCCTCGCAGGCCGCGTGGGTAGTGGCGTTGGATCTTGCCGAACAGCCGGTTCTTTTGCTGCTCGTTGACCGATTCCACCGCACGCAGCAACTGTGGTTCGAAGCCCTCGGCCTCGGCGCTGCGGCGCAGGGCTTGCAGGTCCTTGGGGAAGCATGAGCCGCCAAAGCCGCAGCCGGCATAGATGAAGTCGTAGCCGATGCGCGGGTCCGAGCCGATGCCGCGGCGCACCAGTTCGATGTCGGCGCCCAGATGCTCGGCCAGGTTGGCGATTTCGTTGATGAACGAGATCTTGGTCGCCAGCATGCAGTTGGCCGCGTACTTGGTCAGTTCGGCGCTGCGCGCGTCCATCACCATCAGTTTTTCGCGGTTGCGGCTGAACGGCAGGTACAGCTCGCGCAGCAGCTCTACTTCGGCGGGCTCCGCGCCACCGATGATGATGCGCTCCGGGCGCATGCAGTCATCGACCGCCGAGCCTTCCTTGAGGAACTCGGGGTTGCTGACGACGCGCAAGCGGCTGGTATCGGCCACGGCCTGGGCGATGCGCGCCTTGATGCGGTGCACCGTACCAACCGGCGCGGTGGATTTGTTGACGATCAGCTTGGGGCCATCGGCATGTTCGAGGATGCTGTCGACCACGGCGAAGACGTGCTTCAGGTCGGCGCTGCCATCGGCCTGAGGCGGGGTGCCGACGGCAATGAACTGCACCTTTGCGTAGTTGGCCGCTTCGCTGGCGTCGGTGGTGAAGCGAAGGCGACCGCAGGCCAGGTTCTTCTCCAGCATCGGCGCAAGGCCGGGCTCGAAGATCGGGCAATGGCCTGCATTGAGGCTGGCGACCCGCTCGGCGTCGACATCCATGCACAACACCGAATGGCCCACCTGGGCCAGGCACACTGCCTGGGTGAGGCCGACATAGCCGGTACCGAAAACCGTGACCTTCATCTGACAGCTCCTTGGCGAGAAAGCTGAAAAAAAATGTCACATCGTTGTTTAGAAATTGTTACTCGCGCAGGCAGCTGCCTCTTGGGCGACATTCCACAGCTGTTGGCGAAACCAGCGGCGCAAGGGGTCGGCGTGGGTGCGTTCGTGCCAGATCTGCATCACCTCGATCGCTGGCAATGTCAGCGGCAGCGGGTACATGAGCAGGTCGTCGTCACGTTCGACGGCTTCGGTGGCCAGCGAGCGCAGGCAGGTGAGCAGCAGATCGGTGCCGCGCAGCAGGCGCATGGGGGCCAGGA
The DNA here is from genome assembly GCF_030263955.1 of Pseudomonas sp. M2(2023). Taxonomy (NCBI): domain Bacteria; kingdom Pseudomonadati; phylum Pseudomonadota; class Gammaproteobacteria; order Pseudomonadales; family Pseudomonadaceae; genus Pseudomonas; species Pseudomonas sp. M2(2023). The sequence goes on along the minus strand of NZ_CP127114.1, from coordinate 3,142,488 downwards.
AACTCGACAGGCCAGCCACGACCCGCCGTTGCATGCCCTGGCTGCGCAGGGCGCGGTCGACCAGGCCATCGAGGTCGCCGGTGAGGGTGGTAAGCAGGTGGTCGCTGGCGAGGAAGGAATCGAGGTCCAGGCCGTTTTCCAGGCCTGGATGGCTGCGCGAGGCCAGCACTACCAAGTGTTCACTGAGCAGGCGCTGTTGGTGGAAGGTTTCCGGCAGGTCGGTGTAGAACCCGGCAACGGCCAGGTCACAGGTGCCTTTCTCCAGTTCTTCGCGAGGCAGCAGACCGCGGGTGTTGCAGGTGACCAGCGTCAGGTTCGGTGCCTGGCTACGCAGGATCGGCAGCAGCCTGGGCAACAGGGTCTGCTCCACATAATCGGTGCTGTACAGGTGCAGTCGGGCAGGGCGGGCGAGGAAGTCCTGCCCTTCGCAGCGCTCATAAAAACCTTCCAGGCCCACTACCAGGCGTTCTACCTCAGGCGCCAGTTCGTGGGCGCGTGGCGTCGGGGTCAGGCCCCTGGGCGCGCGCACGAACAGCGGGTCGCCAAACTGATGGCGCAGCTTGTTGAGCTTGTGGCTGAGCGCGGGCTGGCTCAGCGCCATGCGCTGGGCGGCGAGGGTGGCGTTGCGTTCCTGGTACAGCACATGAAACAGGTACAGCAGGTTGAAGTCCTTGCTGGAGATATTCATTTTCTGGATCACAGGCATGAGAGCTTTCGAATTATCGAATCATAGCCTCGCCGTTAGCATGAACGCATCCCCGCCAACATGAGCGGACAGCTCTATTTGCCTGATCAGGAGATTGTTGCATGACCAAGATGTCCCGGCTTGCCCTGGCTGTTGCCAGCACCCTGCTTGCCACCGGCGCCCACGCTGCGCCCAAGGGAGAGGTGCTGGTGCTGTTGTCCAGCGAGCACCAGCTGCCCCTGCAGGACGGCAAGCGCTACGCCACCGGCTACTACCTGAACGAATTCGGCGTGCCTGCCGACCAGTTGCTCAAGGCTGGCTACAAGCTGGTGCTGGTTACCCCCAAGGGTAATGCCCCGAGTGTCGACCAGCGTTCGATCGACCCGAGCTACTTTGCCGGCGATGCGGTGGAGATGCGCCGGATCGAGAAGGTCGTGCAAGGCCTGCCGGGCATTGACGATACCCTGTCGGTGAAAGAAGTACTGGCAGGTGACCTAGGGCGCTATGCCGGGCTGTTCATCCCCGGCGGCCATGCGCCGTTGATCGACCTGGCCAACAACCCGGACGTGGGCGCCTTGCTGCGGCATTTCCATCAAGCCGGCAAGCCTACAGCCGCGATCTGCCACGGCCCCATCGCCTTGCTCTCGGCCCAGCAGGACCCGGCCAGCTACCAGTCGGCGCTGGCGCGTGGTGAAAAGCCGGCAGCCACCGACTGGTTGTACAAGGGTTACAAGATGACCATTTTCTCCGACCCGGAGGAGCAGGTATTCGAAGGTTCGCTCAAGGACCAGCGGCTGCTGTTCTACCCGGCCAACGCCATGGCAATGGCAGGGGGCGACATGGGCTACGCCAAGGCCTGGCAACCCAATGTGGTGGTGGACCGCGAACTCATCACCGGGCAGAACCCGTTCTCGGACAAGGCGCTGGCCAAGGTATTGCTGGAAAAGCTGGCTGAGCAGGCAAAGCCCTCTGGCCAGGGCATCTAGACTTACACGTGGCCTGCAAAAGCAGAGGGCGCGCCTTGATGGCGCCCCCTCTGCTTTGCTGCTTAGGCTTCAGCGTCCCAAGGACGATCGCCTTTTTCATCCTTGACGCGGGTCGGCAGGCCCATGACGTCCAGTGCCTTGAGGAACGGCTCGGCTGGCAGCTCCTCGACGTTGACCATGCGCTTGGCATCCCACTCGCCACGGGCGACCAGCAGGGCGGCAGCCACTGGCGGTACACCGGCGGTGTAGGAAATACCCTGGCTGTCGGTCTCGGCGTAGGCTTCTTCGTGGTCGGCCACGTTGTAGATGAACACTTCGCGCGGCTGGCCATCCTTGGTGCCCTTGACCAGGTCACCGATGCAGGTCTTGCCGGTGTAGCCCGGGGCCAGAGAGGCTGGGTCCGGCAGCACGGCCTTGACCACTTTCAGCGGTACCACTTCCAGGCCTTCGGCGGTTTTCACCGGTTGCTCGGAGAGCAGGCCCAGGTTCTTCAGCACGGTGAACACGTTGATGTAGTGCTCGCCGAAGCTCATCCAGAAACGCACGTTCGGCACGTTGAGGTTCTTCGAAATCGAGTGAACCTCATCGTGGCCGGTCAGGTACAGGTTCTGCGAACCCACCACCGGCAGGTCGTCCGTACGCTTGACCTCGAACATGGTGTTGCTGGTCCACTGGCTGTTCTGCCAGCTCCACACTTGCCCGGTGAACTCACGGAAGTTGATTTCCGGGTCGAAGTTGGTGGCGAAGTATTTGCCATGCGAACCGGCATTGACGTCGAGGATGTCGATCGAGTCAATGCTGTCGAAATACTGTTGCTGCGCCAGCTTGGCGTAGCTGTTCACCACACCCGGGTCGAAGCCGACGCCGAGAATGGCGGTAATGTTCTTTGCCTGGCACTCTTCGAGGTGTTTCCACTCGTAGTTGCCGTACCACGGCGGGGTCTCGCAGATCTTGCCCGGCTCTTCGTGGATGGCGGTGTCCAGGTAGGCGACACCGGTATCGATGCAGGCACGCAGCACCGACATGTTGAGGAAGGCGGAACCAACGTTGATCACGATCTGCGATTCGGTCTCGCGGATCAGCGCCTTGGTAGCCTCGACATCGAGGGCATTGAGCGAGAAGGCCTGGATGTCGGCGGGTACCTTGAGGCTACCCTTGGCCTTGACGCTGTCGATGATGGCCTGGCATTTGGAGATGTTCCGTGACGCGATAGCGATACGACCCAGTTCGTCGTTATGCTGCGCGCACTTGTGGGCCACCACCTTGGCGACACCTCCTGCACCAATGATAAGAACGTTCTTCTTCAATTTATCCCTTGCTCCTTACTGAAAGCCGGTCTTACGACAGGCTGGAAACGTAGTCTTCGAAACCGAACTCGCGCACCACTTCGACGCTGCCGTCGAGTTGCTTGACCACGATGGATGGCATTTTCAGACCGTTGAACCAGTTTTTCTTGACCATGGTGTAACCCGCCGCGTCGACGAACGACAGGCGATCACCGATGGCCAGCGGACGATCGAATTGGTATTCGCCGAAGATGTCACCGGCCAGGCACGACTTGCCGCAGACCATGTAGGTGTGCGCGCCGTCGTTGGGGGCCATCTTGGCGTTGAGGCGGTAGATCAGCAGGTCGAGCATGTGCGCTTCGATCGAGCTGTCGACCACGGCCAGGTGCTTGCCGTTGTACAGGGTGTCGAGCACGGTCACTTCCAGCGAGGCGCTGTTGGTGATGGCCGCTTCGCCCGGCTCCAGGTACACCTGCACGCCGTACTTTTCCGAGAAGGCTTTCAGGCGCGCGCAGAAGGCGTCCAGCGCGTAGTCTTCACCGGTGAAATGGATGCCGCCACCGAGGCTGACCCACTCGACCTTGTGCAGCAGGTGGCCGAAGCGCTCTTCGATGTGCGTGAGCATCTTGTCGAACAGGCCGAAGTCGCCGTTCTCGCAGTTGTTGTGGAACATGAAGCCGGAGATCTGCTCGATCACCTGTTCGACCTTGGCCGGGTCCCATTCGCCCAGGCGGCTGAACGGGCGGGCAGGGTCTGCCAGCAGGTAGTCGGAGCTGCTGACCTGCGGGTTGACGCGCAGGCCACGGACCTTGCCTTCGGACTGTTCGGCGAAGCGCTGCAGCTGGCCGATCGAGTTGAAGATGATCTTGTCGCAGTTCTCGAGCATTTCCTCGACCTCGTCGTCGGCCCAGGCCACGCTGTAGGCGTGGGTTTCGCCGGCGAACTTCTGGCGGCCGAGCTTGAGCTCGTACAGCGACGAAGAGGTGGTGCCGTCCATGTACTGTTGCATCAGGTCGAAGACTGACCAGGTGGCAAAGCACTTGAGGGCGAGCAGTGCCTTGGCGCCGGAGTGTTCGCGCACGTAGGCGATCTTCTCCATGTTGCCCAGCAGTTTGGTTTTATCGATGAGGTAGTACGGCGTCTTGATCATTTAAAGGCCCCCGGCCAGGCCGGCCAAAAAAAGGACACGCATTGTGCCTTCACTTGCCGCAGACCGAAAGGGTGGGTTACGCATTTCGTCGTGGTCGACGCCGTTGCGACGGGAATTTTCCGGTTGCGGCGGGCTTAGTAGAACAGCGGCATGTGACTATCGTAATCAGCAACCGGGTGCCGCAAGGAGAATCCGATGAGTGTTTATTGGATGGCACCGGCTCCGCCGGTGTTCGCGGGTGAACCCGCTCCCACAGGGAATGCGCTTGCTTCAGACCTTGCGCAGTCCAATCTGTGGGAGCGGGTTTACCCGCGAAGAGGCCGGTACAGGTAACCTCAATCAACCTGCTGCAACCACGCCTGGATCTGCTTCAGCGTGGCGGTAGCCCCGCCACAAACCACTACCAGCACATTCTGGTACTGCGCCAGGGCGCCCGGTGCATAGGCCAACGCCAAGGCTGCTCCACAAGCTGGCTCCACCAGCACGCGATGGTCCAGCAGGAATCGCTCGCACGCTTCCAGCGCAGCGCGGTCAGTGACCAGATGGCTGTGCACCGGATGCTCCTTCACGCACACCAGCGCCTGGTCAGCCACACGCTTGGCCCCCAGCGACGTCGCCACCGAGGCAATACGTTCCAGCTCCACCGAATGCCCCGCCCGCATGGCCGCATGCAGCGATGCCGCGCCCTCGGTTTCCACCGCCAGCACCGGCACATCGCCCCAGCCGTTGCGCTGTAGCCCCTCGACCACGCCACTGAGCAAACCGCCACCGCCCACCGACAACACCACGGCGTCCGGCCTCACGCCGGCCTCGGCGACTTCATCCACCAGGCTGGCATGCCCGGCCCACAGCAGCGGGTCATCGAATGGGTGGATGAAGGCGTCATCCGGGCCGACCAAGCTCTGCGCCAGGGCGTTGGCCTCCTGCCAGGAGCTGCCATGCACCACCACCTCGGCGCCCTCCAGGCGCAGCAGGTCCTTGGCCCGCTCGGTGGTGGTCTCGGGTACCACCACGGTCACTGGCACGCCCAGCTTGCGCCCGGCATAAGCTACAGCCAGGCCGGCGTTGCCGCCCGAGGAAGACACGAAATGCCGAGCGCCACGGGCATGGTGCACCTCGCAGGCATGGCCCACGCCGCGCAGCTTGAACGAGCCGCAGGGCTGCAGGGCATCGAGCTTGAGCCAGACGTTGCTGTCCGCGGCCAGCGACAGCGGGCGGGACTCGATCAGGGGGGTATGGATATGCAAGGTCATTGGCTGGCTCCGCGCAGTTGCTCGAGATAGTTGTAAACGGTGTAGCGGGTCACACCCAGGGCGCTGGCGGCCTTTTCCACGCCGCCCTTGACGATGAACAGGCCACGCTCCTGCATCACGCGCACTGCCTCGACCTTGGCCTGCTTGTTCATCCGCCCTTGGCCGCTGCGCTGCAGGGATGCCTGGATTATCTCGCTCATCAGCAGTTCCATGTCGGCGGGTTCACTGACGGCAGTTGCGGCCCCTGTTGGTTGGAACTGTCGGAGAAAATTCATGGCTGCATCCAGGCCGGTGACGTCGGTGTTGACGCAGAGGCTGGCGAAGGGGTGGCCGCTGCTGTCACGGAAGATGGCCGTGGCGCTGCGCAGTGTGCGGCCCTTCAGCGTGGTGGGGTAGTCGGGCAGCACCACCGGCTCGCAGCCGTGCTGATCGGCCGAGGCCTGCATCAGTGCCTTGAAACCCTGGTCCTGTTCCGGGGCGGCGAGGATCGGGCTACCGACGCTGCGCCCGGAAAGATGGCCGTTGACGATCGCCACCACGGAGTGTTCCGGGTGGTCGAGGTCGTGCAGGAGGATTTCCATGTTGCGCGCGGCAACGCTGCCCAGGGCCTGGATGGCGGCCTTGAGGACGGTGAGGGTGAGCTGGCGTTCTTCGCTTGGGGTGATAGGCATGGCAGATCGCAAAATCAACGTTTTGTGTATTTTTACACATAAAGTTGAATTAGGCGATTTGCTTTTCCAGGCCCATTCGCGGGTAAACCCGCTCCCACAGGGACCCCACGGTATTCAATACCTGTGGGGTCCCTGTGGGAGCGGGTTTACCCGCGAATGGGCCGCAAAGCGGCCCCTTTAACCCTCAGCCCAGGGGCGGGGTACGCGGCGGGATCATTCGACGCGACCCGGTCGCCTCGAAGGCTGCACCAAAGCTGAGCAGCGCATTGTCGCTGTAAGCCCGGCCAGCAAAGGTCAGCCCCACCGGCATGCCGATATCGGCCATCACGCCCATCGGCACGGTCACGGTAGGCACGCCCAGGTGACGGATTGCCAGGTTGCCGTTGGCCACCCAGATACCGTTGCTCCAGGCGATGTCCGCCGACGCCGGGTTGACGTCGGCATCGGCCGGGCCCACGTCGGCCACGGTGGGGAACAGCACCGCGTCCAGGCCCAGCTGGTCCATCCAGTCTTCCAGGTCCATCTTGCGGGTCTGCTCCAGGCCGCGCAGGCCGTCGGGCAGGGTCTCGATCTGGTCCCAGGTCTTCAGGCCACGCTTGGCCATGTTGACGTACTCGTCCATGCCAGCGGCCAGGTCGTCCTCACGGTTGGGCAGGGTGCCCGGGTCGTGGGGGAAGATCTGCGGCCCGTCGACATCGGCCAGGCGGTTGAGCCTGGGGTCATCGTTGGCGCGCAGGAAGTCGTCGAAGGCCCAGCCCGACAGCTCCCACAGCTCGTCATGCAGGAATTCCTTGCTGACGATGCCGCGGTTGTACACGGTCGGTGCGCCAGGGCGGTCGCCTTCGCAGTTGGATACCAGCGGGAAGTCCACTTCCAGTACTTCGGCACCAGCCGCCTCCAGTGCCTGGCGGGCCTGCTGCCACAGGTCGATCACCGTGGCGCGGGTGTGGATGCGCTGGCCAGTCGGGCCGCCGATGCCTGGCTTCTCGGAAGTACCTGCTTCGGCATCGGCATTGATGTACATGCGTGGCACGCCAAAGCGCTTGCCCTTGAGCGCGCTGGCATCCACGGCCAGGTCCAGATACGAAGCCGGGCGCACCGTCGAAGCCGCCGGGATTGGCACCCAGGGTTGCAGGCGCCACAGGTCGCCGCGCTTGTCGGCGTCGTCGGCTACGACTACGTCGAGGATTTCCAGCAGGTCGGCCATGGTACGGGCATAGGGAACCACCACGTCCATGGTCGGTGTGAGCGGCCAGTTGCCACGCACCGAAATCACCCCACGCGACGGGGTATAGGCGCACAGGCCATTGTTGGAGGCCGGGCCACGGCCGCTGGACCAGGTTTCTTCGGCCAGGCCGAAGGCACTGAAACTGGCGGCAGTGGCGGTGCCGGCACCGTTGGACGAGCCCGAGGCGAACGGTGCAGTCAGGTAGTTGGCGTTGTACGGGCTTTCGGCGCGGCCATACACGCCGCGCTGCATGCCGCCGTTGGCCATGGGCGGCATGTTGGTCTTGCCCAGGCACACGGCGCCGGCGGCGCGCAGGCGTTCGATGGTGAAGGCGTCGCGCTGGGCCACCAGGTCCTTGAAGGCAGGGCTGCCGGAGGCAGCGGTCAGGCCTTTGACCAGGTAGCTGTCCTTGGCGGTGTAGGGGATGCCGTCCAGCGGGCTCAGGACCTGGCCTTTGGCGCGACGGGCGTCGGAGGCTGCGGCCTCATTCAGCGCCTCGGGGTTGCGTACCACAACGGCGTTCAGGGCGGTGGCGGTGTCGGCGCCATCGTAGGCGTCGATGCGCGCCAGGTAGGCCTGGACCAGCTCGACCGCCGTCGTGCGGCCCGACTCGAGCGCATCGCGCAGCTCGGCAATGGAAACCTCGGTTACCTCGATCATGCGTTCACCAAAAAATGTGCAGGTGGGGGCTAATGCGAGGAGTGTACAAGAAGGGCTTGGCGGGCGCAGGTTTGCGCGGGGGCAAACGGTTTTTTGCAGGCGAGCATTGTCGGGTCTTCCCAAGTCGTCCCACCATCCCTTCGAGTATCACCATGCAGGCGGCTTCAGCCGCAAAAGGGCCCTTGCAGGCCACCGATCAATGCGGCCCGCGCGGAATGGTCTTCAGCAGGTCTTCCGGGCTGATGTGCCCAACCACCTGGGCCACCGCGCTGCCCGGGGTCGGCAGGTCGATGATGTGGCTTTTCATCTTGCCGATCACGTGCATTTCGCACGGCTTGCAGTCGAACTTCAGGGTCAGCACTTCATCACCCTGGATCAGCTGCATCGGCGCCACCTTGGTGCGCACGCCGGTCACGCCCTTGGCCTGCTTGGGGCACAGGTTGAAAGAGAAGCGCAGGCAGTGCTTGGTGATCATCACCGGCACTTCGCCGTGCTCTTCATGGGCCTCGTAGGCCGCGTCGATCAGCTGCACGCCGTGGCGGTGGTAGAAGTCGCGGGCCTTCTGGTTGTACACGTTGGCCAGGAACGACAGGTGCGACTCCGGGTAAACCGGCGGTGGCGTGGTCTCGGCCTTGCGCCCGCCACGCGGGTGCGCCTGCACCCGTGCTGCCGTCAGCGCCTCGATGGCTTCGCGGCGCAGGGCCTTGAGCTGCGAGTTGGGGATGAAGTAAGCCTGCGGGGCGTCCAGCTCGATGCTGTCGGCGTGGTACATGGTGGTGCCCAGCTGGCCGAGCAGGTCGTGCAGTTGGTCCAGCGCCTGCTGCGGCTTGTTGGCCGGGCCGAACGGGCCTTCCAGTGCCACTTGCGTGCCCACGCCTTCCTCGCTGGTGACGGTCAGCACCAGGCGTTGCTCGCGCAGTACCGCGTGCCATTGCACGCCGACGCGGCGCTCGGCCGAAGTGCGTTGCAGGGCCTGCTGCCAGTTGTGGTCGAGGTTGCGCGACAGCGGGTGGTTGGGCCGCAGCTTGTGCAGGCCTTCAGGCATTTCGTTGGGCTCGACGCGGTAGCGGTAGCGCTTCTCGCCGTCTTCCTCGAATTCGCCACGCGGTTCGGCGATGTTGGCACGGAAGCCCACCACCTCACGCTTCAGCAGCACATTGAGACCGTCGCCGTTGGTCAGCGGCACCTCGGTGACCACCTGCATGTCACGCTTGCCGACCTTTTCCACCACGCCCACCGGCAGGCCGGTGAAGGTTGGCGAGTCGAAGGCGCCGATGTCGACCTTGCGGTCGGTGACGAAGTAGTCGGTGCTGCCGCGGTGGAAGGTCTTGTCCGGGTCGGGCACGAAGAAGTGCTGGGTGCGGCCGCTGGAGGCACGGGCCAGCTCCGGGCGGCCTTCGAGGATGGCGTCGAGTTCCTTGCGGTAGTGGGCGGTGATGTTCTTCACATAGGCCACGTCCTTGTAGCGGCCTTCGATCTTGAACGAGCGCACGCCGGCGTCGACCAGGTCAGCCAGGTTGGCGGTCTGGTTGTTGTCCTTCATCGACAGCAGGTGCTTCTCGAACGCGACCACGCGGCCCTGGTCATCCTTCAGGGTGTAGGGCAGGCGGCAGGCTTGCGAGCAGTCGCCACGGTTGGCGCTGCGGCCGGTCTGCGCATGGGAGATGTTGCACTGGCCGGAGAAGGCCACGCACAGCGCACCGTGGATGAAGAATTCGATGGCGGCGTCGGTTTCGGCGGCGATGGCGCGGATCTGCTGCAGGTTCAGCTCACGCGCCAGCACCAGCTGGGAGAAGCCGGCCTGGTCGAGGAACCTGGCCCGTTCCAGGGTGCGGATGTCGGTCTGGGTGCTGGCGTGCAGCTCGATCGGCGGGATGTCCAGCTCCATCACCCCCAGGTCCTGCACGATCAGTGCGTCGACACCAGCGTCGTACAGCTGGTGGATCAGCTTGCGCGCGGGCTCCAGCTCGTTGTCGTGGAGGATGGTGTTGATGGTGGTGAACACGCGTGCATGGTAGCGATGGGCGAACTCGACCAGTTCGGCGATATCGCTGACTTCGTTGCAGGCGTTATGGCGCGCGCCGAAGCTCGGGCCACCGATGTAGATGGCGTCTGCGCCGTGCAGGATCGCTTCGCGGGCGATGGCCACGTCACGGGCAGGGCTGAGCAGTTCCAGGTGATTCTTTGGAAGGGACATGTCGTTATAGGTTCGGGCTGTCACGGTTTAGGCGGGCATTGTAGCGGCGAAACGGGCTGGCGGCATCATCGGGGTGCCGAGAGGTGCAGGATGCAGGAATATTGTGGGGCTCGGGCAACTGTGGGAGCGGCCTTGCGTCGCGAAAGGGGTGCGTAGCGCCCCCAGAGGCTTGGATCCACTGCAAGATCACTGGGGCCGCTTTGCGGCCCTTTCGCGACACAAGGCCGCTCCCACAGGCCGTTCCTGACTGGATGAATCAGCGCTTGGCAGCCATTGCGGTCACTTCCACGCGCATGCCTTCGAACGCCAGTGCAGCCACACCCACGGCGGCGCGTACCGGCCAGGGCTTGCTGAAGAAGCGCTGGTACACCTCGTTGAATGCCGCGCGGTCGGCCATGTCGGTGAGGTAGATGGTCAGGTGCAGCACGCGGTCCATGCCGCTGCCGGCCTTCTCCAGCGCCACCTTCAGCGCCTGCAGGGTGCACTCGCTCTGCTCGACGATGCCGCCCAGTTCCAGGCTGCCATCGGCGTGGGTCGGGATCTGCGTGGTGACCAGCACGCCGTTGTATTCGGCAACGTCGGAAGAAATCGACTCGGCGTCCGGGTCCGGGGTGTAGATGATGTCTGCTTGTGCCATGGTGTGTTTTGCCTTGCTACGGAAGGAAAGCGGCAAGCCTACGCGAGCGCGCCGGCCCGGTCGAGGGCGCCCCGGTGTTTGAAATGCGTGGCGTTCGCCGTCAGAATCGCGGCCGATTGCAAAGCAGGGGTTTACGTTGAACGAACAGACATTGTCCAGGCGCCTGGAGCGCGTGGCTGCACAAGTACCGCAAGGCGCGCGCCTGGCTGACATCGGCTCGGACCATGGCTACCTGCCGGTGGCCTTGATGCTGCGCGGCATACTGGACGCGGCGGTAGCGGGCGAGGTGGCGCAGACGCCGTTCGCCTCGGCCCAGCGCAACGTGCGCAGGAACGGCCTGGAAGGGCGGGTCTGCGTGCGCCTGGCCGATGGCCTGGCAGCGGTCGAGCCGGAAGATCGCATTTCGGTGATCAGCATCTGCGGCATGGGTGGCGACACCATGTGCGAGATCCTCGAGGCCGGCAAGCAGCGCCTGGCTGGCGTCACGCGCCTGGTGCTGCAGCCCAATGGCGCCGAGCGCGAACTGCGCCAGTGGCTGATGGGCAATGGTTACCGGATCGTCAGCGAAGAACTGCTGCGGGAGAACCGCTTCGACTACGAGATCATCGTCGCCGAGCCGGGCGGGGCGGGGTACACCGCTGAACAGCTGTACTTCGGCCCGGTGCTGGTGCAGGAGAAAAGCGAGGCGTTTCTGGTCAAGTGGCGGCGCATGCTGCGGCAGAAGCAGCAGACCCTGGCCAACTTCGAGCGGGCCCGCGGTGCGGTGCCTCAGGCGAAAATCGACGACTTCAAGCAACAGGTCGGCTGGATCACCGAGGTACTGGCCTGACTCACTGCTGCGAGCAGTTGCCCATTTCCCGGTAGTCGATTTCGCGCTTCTGGCCCTGGTGGTCGACATAAACCATGTGCGCGGTACCAACCTGGCAGTCGGCGGCGTTGCTGGGCGGGGTGATGGAGATGACCTTGGCCACGTCCAGCGGCATGCCGTATTCGTAGTTGCTGCTGCTGACCGGCTGGTTGCTGCCGGTGTCGGCAAGGGCACCGAACGAGGCGAGAGTAGCGGCAACGGCAAGGACAGCGATCGAACGTTTCATGGCAGGCTCCTTTTTCAATGTATGACTAATGATCCATTCATTGGCCATCCACAATAAATGGGCTAACCCGTGATAGATTCCTGCCTGTAACGCAAGAATAAGACCGAACAAGGAGCACCTTCATGGACATGCTGCATGCCATGCGTACCTTCGCCCGTGTGGTGGAATGCGGCAGCTTCGCTGCGGCCGCCAATGCCCTGGATATTTCCGCGGCGCAGGTTTCGCGTATCGTTGCCGAGCTGGAAAACCAGCTGCAGACCCGCCTGCTGCACCGCACCACGCGGCGTTTGCGCATGAGCGAGGCGGGCGAGCGGTTTCTTGAGCGCGCGCGGCAGATCATGTTGCTGACCGAAGAGGCGGTGGGTGAAGCCCGTGGCGCGCACCTCACGCCCCGCGGTCGCCTGCGCTTGCATTGCCCGCACGGGATGGGCCTGTTGCTGATGCCGCTGGTGGCCGGCTACAACGCATTGTGCCCGGAGGTGGTGATCGAACTGACCCTGTCCCAGCGCAACCCCGACCCGCTGGCCGAAGGGCATGACGTGGTGATTACCGTGGACGGTGCGTTACCGGATTCGCAGCTGATCGCTGTGCCGCTGGGCAACATTTTCAGCATCCCCTGCGCGGCGCCGAGCTACCTGTTGGCCCACGGCGTGCCAGAGCGCCCGGAAGACCTGCACCAGCACCGTTGCCTGCGCATGGCGTATCCGATGTACGAAGGTGACTGGGTGTTCCCGCAAGGGGTGGACCAGTGCGTGATCGCACCGAACGACAGTTTTTCCACCAACGTCGCCGACGCCATGCTGGTGGCCAGCGAGCTGGGCATGGGCATTGGCCTGCTGCCGTTCTACACCGCCAGCCAGGCGATCGAGCAGGGGCGGTTGTGCCGCTTGCTGGCGCCGTATCGCCTGCGCGAGAGCGCGCTGTATGCGATCTACCCGTCACGGCATTATCTGGATGCCAAGGTGCGCACCTGGATCGACTACCTCAAGGAGCAGTTGCCGGCGCTGTTCGAGGGGCATGCCAGGGTGGTGGATGATTCGCGGTATTGGCGTTGAAGCACTGATCTGCTTTTTTGGGGCAACTTCTTGGACTGCCTGTACTGGCCCTATCGCCGGCAAGCCAGCTCCCACAGGGCACTCCACAGGTTGCGAAGGCGGTGCAGTGCCTGTGGGAGCAACTGTCTTTAGAAATTTATTTTCAAGCGTGCCATTCGGGCAGGGCTTCGCTCGATACCGCGTAGCGGTGTCGCTGGCGAAGCCCGCATTTGTAGAAAATCGATCCTCGTTCGTGATCAGGGTGCGGGTACCTGAGGCTTGAGCTCTTTCCACTCCGTTCCGTCACGCAGCATTGCGTTCAGGCGCACCAGCAACACGCGCATGCACGCCACTGCGGCAACTTTTGCGCGCTTGCCTCGGGCTATCAGGGCTTCATAGCGGGTTCTAACTTCTGGGACATGCTGGATCATTGACCAGATCGACATGTAGGCCGCCTTGCGGACTCTGTAACGCCCGCCTTCGATCTTCCTGGGGCCACTCTTCTTGCCGCTGTCTTTGTTGTACGGCGCTAACCCAGCCAAGGCTGCAATTTCGCGCCCCGTCACGCTTCCCAGCTCAGGTAGGTAGGCCATGAAGGTGCCACAACTGATGACGCCAATCCCTTTCACAGACCTTAGCCGCATGGCTGTCGTGCGATCCAGCACGTTCGAGGCACGCTCAATCGCCTTGTCCAAGGCCTTAATCTGATCATTCAGGTAAGCGACATGCTCGGTATAAACGGTAATGGCCGTAGCTGAAGTGGTTTGTTTCATCCGACGCTTGTCATCATCCCGATGCTGGACAAGATTGCCACGGAGTTTGATGAGCTCTCCCAGTTCATCCCGATCTTGATTAGGCTCTATCTGCGGCAAGTCCTCGAAGTCCCTGGCAAACCGCGCCAGCATCTGGGCGTCGATCTTGTCAGTCTTGGCAATTTTGCCCATGGCACTCGCATAGTCCCGACAGCGCCTGGGGTTGACCCTGACGACGTTCAAACCCTCCAGTCGCAAGGCTTTGAATACGGCCCGTTCATAGCCACCGGTGGCTTCCAGCAAGACCCGTTCGACCTCAAGCTCGTTCAGGCATGCGATCAGTTGCGCAAAGCCCTCAGAGTCATTCCTGACCTGGAACTGGGGAATACTTTCAGGAAGAAAGCCCACATCCAGAGTCGCTTTCGAAACGTCGAGACCAACGAAGTAGGAAATCATCGCCAAGCCCTCTTACACTCAAGAAGTGAGAGCACTCTGACTTAGCCCTAGCTTGTGACTGCGAGTTCGCCACTCATTCAACTGTTCGGGCTTAGGTCAGAGTGAGAGGTGGATGGCGACTAGGCTCCCACTCGTGCTTTAGAGCACACCTGGCTTTCAGTCTGCCATCCACTGCTCTCACCCTTTCGAGTTTAAGAGACCTTGAAGACACAAGCTGGCTTGCCGGCGATGGGCCGCACAGCGGCCCCAGTATCCCGTCTGATTACAGGGGGTAGTGCTTCAACTCCCGCGCAATCAGCATCCGCTGGATCTCGCTAGACCCTTCATAGATCTGCGTGATCCGCGCATCGCGGTAGTAGCGCTCGACCGGGTAATCCTCCAGGTAGCCATACCCGCCATGCACCTGGATCGCCATCGAACACACCCGCTCGGCCATCTCCGAGGCGAACAGCTTGGCCTGCGAAGCTTCCGACAGGCACGGCTTGCCGGCGCTGCGCAGGCGCGCGGCATGCAGGATCAGCAAGCGCGCGGCATTCACCTGCACCTGCATGTCGGCCAGCAGGTTGGCGATGCTCTGGTGTTCGTTGATCGGCTTGCCGAACTGCACCCGATCACGCGAGTAGGCCAACGCCGCCTCGAATGCGGCGCGGGCAATGCCCAGTGCCTGGGCAGCAATGCCGATACGGCCGCCCTCGAGGTTGGACAGGGCGATGGCCAGGCCCTTGCCACGCTCACCGAGGATATTGGCGGCAGGGATGCGGCAGTTGTCGAAGGTGACCGCGCAGGTGTCGGAAGCGCGGATGCCCATCTTGTGCTCGCTGCGATCGACCTTGAAGCCCGGGTTGTCGGTGGGCACCAGGAATGCCGACAGGCCCTTTTTGCCCAGCTCCGGGTCGGTCACCGCGAAGACGATGGCCAGGCCGGCGCGGCGAGCGTTGCTGACGAACTGCTTGGCACCGTTGATCACCCACTGGCCATCCACCAGTTCGGCGCGGGTGCGCAGGTTGTGCGCCTCGGAACCGGCCTGTGGCTCGGTCAGGCAGAAGCAGCCGATCACCTCGCCGGTGGCCAGGCGTGGCAGCCACTGCTGTTGCTGTTCGGCCGTGCCGTAGGCCAGCAGCGGGCCGCAGCCCACCGAGTTGTGGATGCTCATCATCGCTCCGGTGGCACCGCAGCCGGCGGCGATCTCTTCCACCGCCAGGGCGTAGGCGACGTAGTCGGTGTAGCTGCCGCCGAAGTCTTCCGGCACCACCATGCCCAGCAGGCCCAGTTCGCCCATCTTGCGCACCACGCCATCGTCGATCCAGCCGGCCTTTTCCCAGGCCTGGGCATGCGGGGCGATCTCGCCACGGGCAAAGTCCCGGGCCATGTCGCGGATCATGATCTGTTCTTCGCTCAGTTCCAGGTCTTGCATCTGTGTACTCCCGGGCTCACAGGCCTTCGAAGAATTGGTCGACCCGCTGGCGTTGCAGTGCGGCCAGGGTCGGCGGGTTCCAGCGTGGCTGCTTGTCCTTGTCGATGATCAGCGCGCGCACGCCTTCGATGATGTCGCCGTGCTGGAACCACTGGCGGTCCAGGTGCAGCTCCATGGCAAAGCAGTCGTCAAGGCTCAGGTGGCGACCCCGGCGCAGCATCTCCAGAGTAACCGCCATGGCCAGCGGCGAGCGGCTTTCCAGCTGGTCGGCGGTGGCTACCGCCCAGGCGTGGCTGTCGCCAATGCTCACCGCACGCAGTTGCTCGACGATGGCGGGCACGTCGGGCAGGGCGAAGAAGTGGTCGATGACCGGGCGCAGTTTTTCCAGCGGCGCATCGTCGAGCACCTGGGTGCCGAGCTTGGCCAGCAGGTTCTGCAGGTCCTTGAGTGGCTGGTCGCCGAAGCGCAGCTGGTCCAGCCCCTGGTCGAGGGCTGCCAGCTGGTCGCTGGCCAGGTACCAGTCGGCCAGGCCGCAGTACAGTGCATCGGCAGCCTGGATCTGGCTGCCACTGACCCCCAGGTAGATGCCCAGCTCGCCAGGGATGCGCGACAGGAAGTAGCTGCCACCCACATCCGGGAAGTAGCCGATTGCCACTTCGGGCATGCCCAGGCGGCTGCGTTCGGTGACCACGCGCAGGTCGCAGCCCTGGGCCAGGCCCATGCCGCCCCCGAGGGTGAAGCCGTCCATCAGCACCAGCACCGGCTTGCGGTAGCGGTGGATGGCCAGGTCAAGGGCGTATTCCTCGACGAAGAAGGTTTCATGCAGCGTATCGCCGGCCTTGAAACTGTCGTGCAGCGAGCGGATATCGCCACCGGCGCAGAACCCTTTCGGGCCTTCGCCACGCAGTACCACGGCGTGCACATGCGAATCTTCGGCCCACTGGTCGAGGTGCTGGCGCAGGCTGCGGACCATGTCCAGGGTCAGGGCATTGAGGCCGGCGGGGCGGTTCAGGGTCAGATGGCCGATCTGGTTGCGGACCTCGGCCAGCACATGGTCGGTTGCCGAGGTATGAGCGTGCGCAGTCATTGCGTTCTCCCTGCTTTGTTATTGATTTTCCAAGTGAAGTCTGGAGTTCGCTGGAGGATCGCAGGATCCTGTCATGCGAATTTGCCTTGCACAATCGACAATTGTGCAAGGGCATCGTGCATTTTTGCCCTGCCCGAAGGTAGCGCGCTCCAATCATTAACCTGACAGTAACGAAAGCGCCAGTAGCTTGATTGATCCCCCCACCACCCCAGCCCTAAGGTGACCCCACGACAGCGAACCCGTGGAGTCACCATGACAACAACCAAGAATCCACCGCCGCAATGGTCGCGGCGGCGCGCCGAAAAGCAGCGCCGCCTTGACCGGGTCCGCCACCTCGCCGACGGCGTGGTGCTGCCCACCGAGCGTATCGTCGAAGCCCTGGAACTGCTGCTGGCTCCCGGCGACCGGGTAGTGCTCGAAGGCAACAACCAGAAGCAGGCCGACTTCCTTTCTCGCGCGCTGGCCAAGGTCGACCCTGCGCGCCTGCACGACCTGCACATGATCATGCCCAGCGTCAGCCGGGCCGAGCACCTCGACCTGTTCGAACGTGGTATAGCCCGCAAGCTCGACTTCTCGTTCGCCGGCCCGCAGAGCCTGCGCATTGGCCAACTGCTGGAAGACGGCCTGCTCGAAGTCGGTGCCATCCACACCTATATCGAGCTGTACTCGCGGCTGCTGGTCGACCTGATCCCCAACGTCACCCTGGTGGCTGGCTTCATGGCCGATCGCAACGGCAACCTGTTCACCGGCCCCAGCACCGAAGACACCCCGGCCTTGGTGGAGCCGGCTGCGTTCAGCGACGGCATCGTCATTGCCCAGGTCAACCAGCTGGTGGACCGCGTGGATGACCTGCCACGGGTCGATATCCCGGCGTCCTGGGTCGATTTCGTGGTGGTTGCCGACCAGCCTTTCTATATAGAGCCGCTGTTCACCCGCGACCCGCGCCACATCAAGCCGGTGCATGTGCTGATGGCGATGATGGCCATTCGCGGCATCTACGAAAAGCACCAGGTGCAGTCGCTGAACCATGGCATTGGCTTCAACACCGCCGCCATCGAGCTGATCCTGCCCACCTATGGCGAGTCCCTGGGCCTGAAGGGCAAGATCTGCCGCAACTGGACACTCAACCCGCACCCGACACTGATCCCGGCCATCGAGACCGGCTGGGTGGAAAGCGTGCACTGCTTCGGCACCGAACTGGGCATGGAAGACTACATCGCCCAGCGCCCGGACGTGTTCTTCACCGGCCGTGATGGTTCGCTGCGTTCCAACCGCATGATGTGCCAGCTGGCCGGGCAGTACGCTGTCGACCTGTTCATTGGCGCCACCCTGCAGGTGGATGGCGATGGCCATTCCTCGACCGTGACCCGCGGCCGCCTGGCCGGCTTCGGCGGGGCCCCGAACATGGGCCACGACCCCCGTGGCCGGCGCCATGCGACCCCGGCCTGGCTCGACATGACCGTGCCGGAAACCATGCTCGAACGCGGTCGCAAGCTGGTGGTGCAGATGGTCGAGACCTACCAGGAAGGCGGCAAGCCCACCTTCGTGGAAACCCTCGATGCCGTGGAAGTGGCCAGGAAAGCCGGCATGCCGCTGGCGCCGGTGATGATCTACGGCGACGACGTCACCCACCTGCTGACCGAGGAGGGCATTGCCTACCTGTACAAGGCCCGCAGCCTGGAAGAGCGCCAGCAGATGATCGCCGCCGTGGCCGGGGTTACCGCCATCGGCCTGCGGCACGACCCCAAGGACACTCAGCGCCTGCGCCAGCAGGGCCTGGTCGCCTTGCCCGAAGACCTCGGCATCCGACGCACCGATGCCAGCCGCGAACTGCTCGCTGCACGCAGCATCGCCGACCTGGTCGAATGGTCCGGCGGCCTCTACAACCCGCCTGCACGCTTCAGGAGCTGGTGATGAAAGCACTCGACTTGCAACCGCATGGGCTTCTTCGCCAGCACAGGAATAGTGATGCATCTGGAAATTGCGCGATCCTTGTGGGAGCGGGTTCACCCGCGAAGAGGCCAGCACAAGCAACCAAATTACCCCTGGCCGATCACCTGGCCGACCTGGCCGTGGAAGCCCTGATCGACGAAGCCGACCTGTCCCCCAAACCCGGCCTGGTCGACCGCCGTGGCAATGGCGCCCACCACGACATGACCCTGGCCCTGATGCATGCCTCGGCCCTGGCCCTGTGGCCATGCCTGCGCAACATGGCCGAAGCCGCCCAGGCCATCGGCACCCTCGGCCAGCCCCTGCGCGCCACCCTGGGCCAGCTCGGCCGCGAAGGCGAGGCGGCGATGCTGGCCGCGACCGGTGGGGTCAACACCCACCGCGGCGCAATCTGGGCCCTCGGCCTGCTGGTTGCATCCAAGGCCCTCGACACCCAGGCCGATACCAACACCCTGGCTGCCCGTGCCGGGCGCATCGCACTGTTCGACGACCCCGCCATGACCACCCAGGACAGCCATGGCCTGCAGGTACGCCGCCGCTATGGCACTGGCGGCGCCCGCGAACAGGCGCAACAAGGTTTCCCGGCGGTTATCGGTCACGGCCTGCCACAACTGCAGCGCAGCCGCGCCGCAGGTGCCAGCGAACCTCACGCCCGGCTCGACGCGCTGCTGGCGATCATGGCCGTGCTCAACGATACCTGCGTGCTCTGGCGCAGCGGCCCGACCGGGCTGGCTGCCGTCCAGCAAGGCGCCCGTAGCGTGCTGAGCGAAGGCGGCAGCGCCACGCTGGCCGGGCGCCGACAGCTGCGCCGGCTGGACCAGCACCTGCTGCACCTGAATGCCTCACCGGGCGGCGCCGCCGACCTGCTGGCCGCCTGCCTGTTCCTCGACAAAGCCGGGAGCCTGTGACATGGAAACCCTGACCTTTCAATTCCCCGCCGCCGCCCCTGGGCGTGGCCGCACGCTGGTGGGCTGCGTCAGCTCCGGCGACCTTGAAGTGCTGATCGAGCCCGGCACCACCGGCAGCCTGCAAATTCAGGTGGTGACCTCGGTCAACGGCAGCGCTGCCCGCTGGGCGCAGCTGTTCCAGCGCCTGTTCGAGGGCCGCACCTGGCCGGCCGTGAACATCGACATCCATGATTTCGGCGCCACCCCAGGCGTGGTGCGCTTGCGCCTGGAGCAAGGCCTCGAGGAGATCGCTCATGACTGATATCGCACGCTTGCTGCACAGCCGCAGCTTTGTCGAACTGGGTGCCCGCCAGCGCGCCCGCGCCGTGCTCGACCCGGGCAGCTTCCGTGAGCTGCTGGGCCCGTTCGACCGGTTGATGTCACCGTGGCTGCCGCGCCAGGGCATCGTGCCCCAGGCCGATGATGGCGTGGTCATCGCCAAGGGCCTGCTGAACGGGCGCAACG
This sequence comes from Pseudomonas sp. M2(2023), assembly GCF_030263955.1. Classification (NCBI taxonomy): domain Bacteria; kingdom Pseudomonadati; phylum Pseudomonadota; class Gammaproteobacteria; order Pseudomonadales; family Pseudomonadaceae; genus Pseudomonas; species Pseudomonas sp. M2(2023). Next base: position 3,122,536 of record NZ_CP127114.1, on the reverse strand, counting down.
CGGTGGTCGCTGCCATCGAAGGCAGTTTCCAGGGCGGCAGCATGGGCGAGGTGGGAGGGGCCAAGATCGCCGGTGCGCTGGAACTGGCCATCGAAGACAACCGCAACGGCATCCCCACCTGCGCCGTGCTGCTGCTGGAAACCGGCGGTGTACGCCTGCAGGAAGCCAACCTGGGCCTGGCGGCGATTGCCGAAATACAGGCGGCGATTGTCGAACTGCGCGCCTGGCAGCCGGTGGTCGGCCTGGTCGCAGGTTCGGTCGGCTGTTTCGGCGGCATGTCCATCGCCGCTGGCCTTTGCAGCCACTTGCTGGTCACCCGCGAAGCCCGCGTGGGCCTCAACGGCCCGCAGGTAATCGAGCAGGAAGCGGGCATCGGTGAATACGACGCCAAGGACCGTCCCTTCATCTGGAGCTTGACCGGCGGCGAGCAGCGCCACGCCAGCGGCCTGGTCGATGCCTATGTGGCCGATGACATCGAGGCGTTGCGCGAACGCTTGCTGCAATTGCTCGACGAGCCTTCAAGGGATCGCGCCGGTCAACACGCCTGGTTCCTCGAACGCCTGGCCCGGCTGGGCGATGGCTGCCCGCAACTGGATGCCGCTGCCGTGCGTGACCTTTACCAAGGAGAAGCCAAATGAACCGTGCCTTGAACTGGCTGCCGGGCCTGGCCGGTGGGCAAGCCTTGCCCGGCTACCCCGCGTCGTTGCGGGTAATCGACGGCGAACTGGACAACCGCCTGGCGCGTTTCATCGCCGTGGTGCCGGACGCCGACAACCCGTTCCCTCGTGCGCGCTCGGGCGAAGTCGGCCTGCTGGAAGGCTGGGGCCTGGCCAAGGCTGTGAGCGAAGCGGTCGAGGCTGACCGCCACGGTCAGAAGCGCGCCATCGTCGCGGTGATCGACGTGCCCAGTCAGGCCTATGGCCGCCGTGAGGAAGCCTTGGGGATTCATCAGGCGTTGGCCGCTTCGGTGCAAGCCTATGCCCAAGCACGGCTGGCCGGGCACCCGGTGATCGGCCTGCTGGTCGGCAAGGCCATGTCCGGTGCCTTCCTGGCCCACGGTTACCAGGCCCAGCGCCTGATCGCCCTGGATGATGCCGGGGTCATGGTGCACGCCATGGGCAAGGCGGCGGCAGCGCGCATCACCCTGCGCAGCGTCGAGCAACTGGAAGCCCTGGCCGCCGAGGTGCCGCCGATGGCCTACGACCTGGCCAGCTACGCCTCCCTGGGCCTGCTGTGGCGCCGCCTGACGGTGGACAACGCCGAGACGCCGAGCAGTGCCGACATCGCCCAGGTACGTGCCTGCCTGGCAGATGCGGTGCGCGACATCGGCAGCTCGAGCGACCTGTCGTCGCGGCTGGCGGGCGAAAACCGCAGCGCCTCGCGCCAGGTGCGCGAACAGCTGCGCCGCCAATGGCAGGGCGCTTGAGATGAACGCGCCAAGGCCGCACGACCTGCTCTGGGGCATGCCCGTATCGGGCCTGCCTGCTGATGCGCCGCGTTGGGCGCAGGATGTGCTGCTGAGCGGCCAGCCGGTGGTGGTGCGCCGTGCCACCTGTGCGAACGGCTGGGTGGCAGTGGGGCTGCGTGGCCAGGGCAGGGCGCAGCGGTCGGGTGTACTGATGCGGCTGGCCGATATCCAGTGTCAGCAAGGCCCCGAAGCGCTGCGCTGGCAAGCTGAGAGCCCTTGGCCTGCATTGCAGGCCCTGGCCTCGGTCGCCCCGGTACTGGATGCCAGCGGCCTGGCCTGGGGGCCGACAGGTGGGGTGGGGTACCAGATCGCCACCGGTATGGAGGTGGTACACGCCGACAGCGACCTGGACTTGCTGCTGCGCACGCCACAACCGCTGGCCCGGGTGCAGGCGCGTGAGCTGCTGGATATCCTCGATTGCGCGCCTTGTCGTATCGACCTGCAGCTGGAAACCCCGGCGGGCGCTATCGCTCTGCGTGAGTGGGCCGGCTTCGCCCGCCGCGTGCTGCTCAAGTCGGCCCATGGCCCACGCCTGGTCAGCGACCCATGGGCAACGATGGAGCGTGCAGCATGAGCAGCCTGTTCGCCTTCCCCGGCCAAGGCGCCCAGCAGGTGGGCATGCTGCGGCGCCTGCCTGAGGGGGCCGGGCAATTGCTGGAAGAGGCCAGTGACACCCTCGGCCAGCAGGCCCTGGCGCTGGACAGCCAGCAGGCCCTGCAGACGACCCGTGCCGTGCAGCTGTGCCTGCTGCTGGCTGGCGTGGCCTGGGCGCGCTGGCTGATGCAGCGCAGCCCCGCGCCGGATTACGTGGCGGGCTTGTCGATTGGCGCCTACCCGGCGGCGGTCACGGCGGGCGTCTTGGGCTTTGCCGATGCCGTGCGCCTGGTTGCCCTGCGTGGCGAACTGATGCAGCGCGCCTATCCGCAAGGCTACGGCATGACCGCACTCAGCGGCCTGGACCTGGCTTGTGTCCAACGCTTGTTGAGCGATACGGGCGGCGAGGTGTATGTCGCCAACCTCAACAGCGACAACCAGATCGTCATCGCCGGCAGCGATGGTGCGATGGCTGCGGTTGCCGCCAAGGCACGCCGCCTGGGCCAGGGCGTTGCCCGGCGCCTGGCGGTCAGCGTGCCGTCGCATTGCCCGTTGCTGGATGGCCCGGCGGCCGAACTGGCCAGTGCCTTCGCCACGGTCGAGCTGCAGCGACCGCGTATCACCTACCTCAGCGGCAGCAGCGCTCGGCCGATATTCGACCCCCAGCGTCTGCGCGACGACCTGGCCGGCAACATGGCGCGGGTGGTCGACTGGCGTGCTACGTTGCGCAACGCCTATGAGCGTGGCGTGCGCCTGCACCTGGAGCTGCCGCCCGGCAACGTGCTCGGCGGGCTGGCCCGGCCGGTGTTCGAACAGGGCAGGGTGGTTGCTGTTGAAGGCACCCGCTGGGACACCCTGGATGCGCTGCTGCGCCAGGAGGTGGCCAACGAACGATGACAGCGACACTGCGGCGGATGGTGACCCCTGTGGGAGCGGCTTTAGCCGCGAAGAATCCAACGCGGTGCATGGCACCGGCTGCGCCGGTGTTCGCGGCTAAAGCCGCTCCCACAGAGTTCAGTTCCATGGGGGCAAAAGCTGCACAAAAGTGTGTTTACGAAGAACAACAACAAGCAACTTCGACACTACCTGAGGACAACAACAATGATCATCTATGGTGTGGCACTGCTGGCGGTCTGCACGCTTGCCGGCGTCATCGTCGGCGACTTCCTGGGCGTGCTGCTGGGCGTCAAATCCAATGTGGGCGGGGTCGGCATCGCCATGATCCTGCTGATCTGCGCACGCCTGTACATGCACCGCAACGGCGGCATGAGCAAGGAATGCGAGTTCGGCGTGGGCTTCTGGGGCGCCATGTACATCCCGGTGGTGGTGGCCATGGCTGCCCAGCAGAACGTGGTCACCGCCCTGCACGGCGGGCCGGTGGCGCTGCTGGCGGCAGTGGGTGCGGTACTGGTGTGCGGTGCGACCATTGCCCTGATCAGCCGCAGCCACCGCGGCGAACCCCTGCCGGCAGTGGAGGCCGGCCCCGAAAGCAATGTGCAGGCCGCCCCTGCAGGAGGGCGTTGATCATGTGGCCGATCATTGACAATGCCCTGGAACATAACGGTTTGATCACTGCCTTTGCGGTGGTGGGCGCGATCATGTGGTTGTCGGTGGTGCTGTCGAAGTACCTGACCTTCGGCCGCGTGCACGGCTCGGCCATCGCCATCGTCATCGGCCTGGTGCTGGCCTGGGTCGGCGGCACCATTACCGGTGGCCAGAAAGGCCTGGCCGACATGGCGCTGTTCTCCGGCATCGGCCTGATGGGCGGCGCCATGCTACGCGACTTCGCCATTGTCGCCACGGCCTTCGAGGTGCAGGCCACCGAGGCGCGCAGGGCCGGGATGATCGGCGCGGTGGCGCTGCTGCTCGGCACGGTGCTGCCATTCATTGTCGGCGCTGCGGTGGCCTACGCCTTCGGTTACCGTGATGCGGTGAGCATGACCACCATTGGTGCGGGTGCGGTGACCTATATCGTCGGGCCGGTGACCGGGGCAGCGTTGGGGGCCAGCTCGGACGTGATGGCGCTGTCGATTGCCACCGGGCTGATCAAGGCGATCCTGGTGATGGTGTTCACCCCGGTATCGGCGCGCCTGCTGGCGCTGGACAACCCACGTTCGGCGATGGTGTTCGGCGGGTTGGCGGGGACGGTGTCGGGGGTGACGGCCGGGCTGGCGGCGACCGACCGGCGCCTGGTGCCGTACGGGGCGCTGACAGCCACCTTCCATACCGGGCTGGGCTGCCTGATGGGCCCGTCGATCCTGTACTTCTGCGTACGCGCCCTGGTCGGTTGACAACAATCTGCTGGACTGCGCAGACCCCTTGCAGGAGCGGCCTTGTGTCGCGATCGGGCCGCAACGCGGCGGCCCCAGCGATATCCGCACCGCAGCCAAGATCTTGGGGGCCGCTGCGCGCCCCATCGCGACACAAGGCCGCTCCTACACCGACCGCATCGGTTTCAAGCCATGCGCAGTACCTGGGAGCAACTGTCTTGCTCAAATTCCAAAAGGTGGCGCGATCTGTGTGGGAGCGGCCTTGTGTCGCGAAATAGCCGCAACGCGGCCCCAGGATTGATGCGCAACAGTTGAAGTTGCTGGGGCTGCTTTGCAGCCCTTTCGCGACACAAGGCCGCTCCCACAGGTACAGCGATAACCTCGAGAGCAATGCTGTACCTGTGGGAGCTGGCTTGCCGGGCGATGAGGCCAGTCGACTCTACTTCAATGCCAGGTGATATCCCCGGCCTGCCGGTGGAACAGCAACTCTGTCAGGGCCTTGGTCATCTGAACATGATGCACCGCATTGACCAACATATTGATGCCGGGCTCGCCGGCGTTGGCGCAGATGAATTCGTCCAGCGTATCTTCGATGCCAGACATCAGCTGAAGGGAGTGGATCAGAGCGTCAACCGAGGGCATGTCCTGGTTGATGGTGTAGAAGGGGCGGGACGTCAGTTTGACGGGTGGGTCGGGGACAAGCTTTTTCATTATGTAATTCCAGCTTCTACTTAGAGGAATGGAACTACCACCTGAATCTTTCTCATGGATTGAAGGTGGCAGCCGTACGCGGGTGTGAGAAAGCCGAGAAGAAGCTAGCAAAGACCCGGCCAGGCGAAAGCCCGCCCACGTACGGCCACCATAGAGGTGCTGCTAGCTTATCTGTCGGGTTCTCATGCCCGGTCACCGGAGCGACCCGGAAACGTTATCCGTGAGGTGTTTCCCCGACAACAGCGATAGTTCGGCAGCGCGCGTAGGATAATTCCTAAGCGGGTTCATTCTGAAGCATTTGGTTTCATGTTCAGAAATGTCTTACAGGTGATGGCTTTGTTGGCTTTGTTGGCTGTGGGGTGTAGGGCGAGAGGTTGGAGTCATGGCTAACATGTGTCCGGCACTACATTGTCGGTGCCTGGGAGATCGAGCGCCGCCCGCGCGGCGCTCGATCTCCCAGGCACTGAAAATCTTGTGACGAGCACCCGCAACCCACCCCCCGTTTCGGGGAAAGCCGCTGGGGAATCCTCCCCAATCTGTTTCGTTTGCCGCTGCAACCTACTGAAAATTAAAGCAATCTGCTCCTGGCATGCACCTTGCTCCAGCTCCACGCAGAGATCCTGTGTCCCGGAGGTGCAGCATGTCCATGCCACTCAAAGGCCCCATCCTGTCATCACTCGTTCTGGCCTTGCTCGGCTGGGAGTCGACCAGCGAAGCCGCCGTGCAGTGCCAGCGCACCCTGGTCGCCAACGTTGTGGCGCTGGACCAGCCACTGATGTTCAACCGCCTTGGCGCGCAAAACGCCAACGGCATGATGTTCGCCCTGCGCGAGGATGTGGTGGACGACAAGATGGTCCCCCTCAGCAGCGGCGGGGCGGCGGTACCGGGCAAGGTCACCCTGCGCCCGGACAAGCGCCCGCGGCCCATCGTGCTGCGGGTGGCCGCCGGTGAATGCCTTACCGTCAACCTGACCAACCTGCTCGACTACAAGGCCAACCCCAACAAGGACGGCATCGAGGCCGAAGAGCCTGAGGGCGAAGAGGAGGGGCCGGAGCTCGAAAATGAAGCCGCCGAAGGCTTCGTCGCCGATGAACAAGTGGCCGAACGCATGGTCGGCTTCCAGGTCAACGGCATGCAGGCGGTCAACAGCATCGCCGACATTTCGGCCTACACCGGGCGTAACGGCAACTTCTTCGTCAGCCCCGGCAGCACCCGCAGCTATACCTTGTACGCCGAACGCGAAGGCGCTTTTGCCGCCACCAGCAAAGCCGCCACCTTCGGCGGCGAGGGCACTGCGGGCAACGTTGCCAACGGCCTGTTCGGCCAGGTAGTGGTAGTGCCCAAGCTCGGCCGCACCTACCGCAATACCCTCACCGAAGAAGAAATGCGCCTGGCCACCACCGGCCGCACCGCCACCGGCCAGCCGGTAATCGATTACGAAGCCCGCTACCCGCAAATGCAACCCTGGATCGCCGAGGGCAAGGCCGGCAAACCGATCATTGCCATGGTCGACGGCAACGAAATCATCAACAGCGAAACCGATGCCATCGTCATGGGCCCCAACCCCGATGGCAGCTTCCCCAAATCCACCTACCCGCTGGAAAACCTGGGCAAGCGCAACCCGGCGCTGCCCAACCGCCTGGAGGCGTTCCGCGACTTTGCCTCGCAGTTCGCCGACGAGGTCGCCGGCACCCAGGCGTTCCCGGGCTACTGGGCCGACCCGGTGATGGGCCACGTACTGGAACCCACCCGCGACTCGTTCATGATCAACTACGGTTCCGGTGGCATGGGCGCGGAAGTGGTGGCCAACCGCCTGGGCGTGGGGCCGATGCACGACTGCCTGTCGTGTGCCTATGAGGAGTTCTTCCTCAGTGCGCACACTGTCGGTGACGTCGGTACCCTGGTGGACGTGCCGGCCAACGTCGGCCTGGAGCACATTCGCCCTGGCGAGGTGCCACCGGCCAGTGCCGTCGGGGTCAAGGCCAGCATGGCCCTGTTCCCGGCGGAACCGGCCAACGTGCACCACAGCTACATCGGTGACTTCACCAAGTTCCGCAACACCCACAACGGCCATGAACAGCACATCTTCCACCTGCACGGCCACCAGTGGCTGTTCAACCCCAATGACGACAATTCCGACTACATCGATGCCCAGGGCATCGGCGCGGGGGTCGGCTACACCTACGAAATCGCCAACGGCGGTGCGGGCAACCGCAACCGGGTGGCGGGCGATGCCATTTACCATTGCCACTTCTACCCGCACTTCGCCCAGGGCATGTGGGCCATGTGGCGGGTGCACGACGTGTTCGAGGAAGGCACCCGCCTGGAAGTGAGCGGGCAGGGCGAGAACGGCTTCCACAGCACCCCGTTCGCCCTGCGCAGCGGCAAGCCGGCGGTTGGCGCGCGGGCCTTGCCCGATGGCGAGATCGTTGCGGGTACGCCGATCCCGGCCATCGTGCCGCTGCCCGGCAAGGCCATGGCGCCGATGCCAGGCAAGGTGGTGGTGGTACCGAAGCTGTCCGAAGCGCTGGTTGCCGCCAATGATGACGACGACGAGCCCGAGGAAGAAGAGGATGAAGAGCCAGCCAATCAGGAACCGGTTCGCAAGGCCATCGGCTCGCTGGCGCTGGTCGACCGCAGCGACGCCAACCGCAACGCCGACGGCACCTTGAAAAACCCTGGCTATCCGTTCTGGATCGGCGGCATGGAAAGCAGCGTGGGCAACCGCCCACCAACCCCGCCACTGGACATGCTCGACCCGGTCATGGCACGCCAGCTCAAGGAAAGCGGCAAGGCGCTGTGGGCCAACCTTGACCCGAACCAGGTCGATGGCTGGGATGGCGGCCTGGGGCGCCACGCGCTGGACGGCGTATCTGCAGGCGGCGAGGCCGAAACCACCACCACCAAGCTCGATTTCACCAAGGTGGTACACAAGGCCAAGCCCATCTACCTGCCGGAAGAGGGCACCGATGTCGAGCAGGCGGCCATGCAGTTCCATGCCCAGGCCGAACACCAAAGCTTTGCCCTGATCCCCGGCAGCCAGCCGGTGGCCAAGGCGTTCCGCACCAACGGCGCCTTGCCGACTGCCGGCGCGCCGTTCTACGAGCCATGCATGGATGACCGGGGCAAACGCCTGACCCAATCTTCCGGGGTAGGCGAGTTCTTCAGCGGCGAAAGCCTTTCGGGCCTGAACTTCCGGGGCTCCTCGGCCTTCACCGCCGACCACCCACGCATCTACAAGGGCGCCAACATCCAGTTCGACGCGGTGTACAACAAGGTCGGCTACCACTTCCCGCAGGCCCGCATCATCGCCCTGTGGGAGGACGCCTGGCCGGTGATCACCAAGCAGCGCCCGCCAGAGCCGCTGGTGATGCGCATGAACACCTTCGACTGCACCATGTACCAGCACACCAACCTGATCCCGAACATCTACGAGATGGACGATTACCAGGTGCGCACCCCGACCGACGTGATCGGCCAGCACATCCACCTGCCCAAGTGGGACCTGACCGCCGCCGACGGCTCGGCCAACGGCTGGAACTACGAAGACGGCATCCTCTCGCCCGGCAGCGTGGTCGAGCGGGTGCAGGCCATTCGTGCCTACAACGGCTGCACCCAAGGCGATAGCCGCGACGGCACCGCCGCCTGCCCGCAAGCCCGGCAGCACCCATACTTCGGCCGCTTCGGCCGGGCCGACTGGCTGGGCGCACGCACGGCCATGCAGCGCTGGTTCGCCGACCCGCTGGTGAACGTGTACAACGTCGACCGTGGCCTGGGCACCATCTTCACCCACGACCACCTCGGCCCATCGACCCACCAGCAGCTTGGGCTGTATGCCACCGTACTGGCCGAACCGGCCAACTCCACCTGGTACCACGCCGAAACCGGCGAGAAGCTGTACAACCCGGCCACGCGCCAGGACGGTGGCCCGACCTCGTGGCAGGCGGTGATCCAGACCGGTGACCACGATGGTGACGGCAAGAACGACAGCTACCGCGAGTTCTTCCTGGAATACAGCGACTTCCAGCACGCCTACGAGGCCGGTGTGTACGTCGGCGCCGGGCCGGACGGCATCCCCAATGCCCAGTCCTACCCGGCCACCGCCGACAGCTTCCGCTACGCCATCAACCCGCCGGTGCGCGGCAAGGCGTCGAACCTGCTGGAGGCCATCGTAGAGGAACGCGGCGGCATCAACCCGGGCTGCCCAAGCCGGCCCTGCCCGCAGGCAATCTCGGTGGATGACCCGGGCATGTTCGTCGTCAACTACCGCAACGAGCCCCTGGCCCTGCGTGTGTACGACCCGAACAAGGTCGGCCCGGACGGCAAGCGTGGCATGCAGGCCGACGGCCTGGCCGGCGACCTCAGCTATGCCTTGCAAACCCGTACCGACCGGGCGATTCCGGCCATGAACCTGGCTCCGTCGGCGATTACTTCGGCCGTGGGCCCCACCGGCGGCACCACGCTGTTCCCGCCGCACATCAACGCGGCCGGCAGCGAACCGGGCGACCCCTTTACCCCGATGCTGCGCACCTACTCCGGTGACAACGTACGCCTGCGCATGCACGCCGGCGGCCATGAAGAGGAGCACAACGTCACCTTGCATGGCGTGAAGTGGCTGCAGAACGGCACTGGCTACGGCAACAGCTCCAACTCGGGCTGGAAGTCATCGCAGATGATCGGTATTTCCGAGCAACTGGGCTTCATGGCGCCGGTGTCGATGATCTCCAGTTCGGCGGCCACCAACGGTGACTACCTGTATTCCCTGGATGCGGCCCTGGAGGGCTACTGGAACGGCATCTGGGGCATCATGCGCAACTACACCGCGCAGCGTGCCGACCTGTTCCCGCTGCCCAACAACCCGCAGCCGGTGGCCATGCGCAACACCGTGAACTTTGATGGCATCTGCCCGAAAACCACGGCCAACCCCAACGGCATCGGCACCCGCCCGACCGTCAAGCGCAGCTACGAAATCGTCGCGGCACTGGCCAACGACATCCTCGAGAACCGCAACGGCGTCAGCATCAACGACCCGGCGGGTGTCGGCCAGCATGTCGGTGGCCCGCTCAAGGCCAATGGCGGCACCTTGGTGTTCAACAGCCGCAAGACCGCCATCCCGCTGGTCAGTGGGGTAGACCCCGAAGATGGGGAACCCTTCACCATTGGTGGCCACAGCGCGCCGCTGCACGACCCGACCGCGATCCTGTACGTGCGCAAGGCCGACCTGGATGCCACCACCGGCAAGCTCAAGGCGGGCGTGCCCGTGGAGCCGCTGGTGCTGCGCGCCAATGCCGGCGAGTGCATCAGCATCACCCTGGAAAACCGCCTGCCGCTGGTGATGCCGGACCTGCCCAGCACTGCGGTGATGCACAACGTGGTCAAGCGTGACCGCTTCGACAGCGAGGGTGCCACCGCCTTTGCCAACAACCTGATGCGGCCGTCCAGCCACGTGGGCCTGCATGCCCAGCTGCTGGCCTACGACATCACCAAGTCCGATGGCGCCAACGTCGGCCTCAACCCGGTGCAGACCGTAGCCCCGCGTGCCGGCACCAGTGGCGCCTGGCCGACCCGTACCTACCAGTACTATGCCGGCCACCTGGAGCGTGAAGGCAAGCCGGTGTCGCAGCTGGGCCGCACGGTGGACAACATCAACACCACGGCCATCGAGTTCGGCGGCCTCAACCTGACCCCGTCGGACTTCATCAAGCAGCCGCAGAAAGGCCTGGTGGGTGCCATGAGCATCCTGCCACAGACCGCCACCTGGACCGAGGACAGCGCAACACGGGCCCAGGCCACGGTCAAGGTCACCGGCCAGCCCGACTACCGCGACTTCGTCACGGTCTGGCAGCGTGCGCTGAACATGCGCTGGGCCGACGGCCGCCCGGTGGAGGGCATCAATACCGAAGGCAACGGCGCCGCCGGCGACCCGCAGGACAACGGCAACATGGCGGTCAACTACAAGACCGAACCCCTGTGGCTGCGCTTCGGCATGGCCCCCGACTCACCCTTCGGCCGCGCCGGTGGCCTGGGCTTTGGCGATGTGCCCAATGCCCACATGGCCTACGCCAACGCCCTGGTCGGTGGCGACCCGCAAACCCCGGTGCTGTACGCCAAGCCCGGCCAGCCGGTGCGCAACCATATCGTGATGCCCAGTGGTGGCAGCCGCGGCATGGTCTACCAGCTGGATGGCCACTTGTGGCCGCTGCACAACTACCAGGCCGAGAAGAACGACGTGGACGGCTACCCGCTGAGCCTGCCTGGCATCGGCTCGGTGCGCTTCGGCTACAACCCGATGGCCATGTACATCGGTGCCCAGGAAAGCGTGCTGCCGGCCGCGCACTTCAGCTTCATGCTGCCCAGTGCCGGCGGCGCCAACGCGGTGGCGGGTGACTACCTGTTCCGCGACTACGCCGCCTACGGCAACCTCTCGGGGCTGTGGGGGATCTTGCGGGTGACCAATGAAGCGCCGCCGGCAACGGCACCGGCGCAGTGACGGTAAATGGGGGCGCGAAAATGAACAAGAAGACCCGCCTTGCATGCATGGGGGTAGCACTGGGGGCAGCGCTGATCGGCCTGGGCGTGGCCTATGAAAGCCTGTGGTGCGATCCGCGCGAGTATTTGCAGGGCTCTGCCGACCCGCAGGCCCCGCACCGGCTCAGCCGCGACGGTGTGACCGTGGAGTTCGAGGCCCGGCCGCTGGCGGGGGATGAGCTGCAGGAGGGCAGCTTCGCCAACATCCGTTTCAAGGTCAGCGACCAGGCCAGTGGCCAACCGCTGTCGGGCATGGCCCCGGGGGCGTGGCTCGACCCGACGCAGTCGGCCCCGGAGGGCGACCGCGACCAGAGCTGCAAGGCCCGTGTCGCGCTGTTCCTCAAAAGCAGCATTGGCGCGCGGCCTTTGCTCGACCTGAACAGTTACTTCCTGTTGATGATGAACAAGGACGCCAGCCTGACGGTGATCGACCCGACCGTATCGGTGGGCGGCGTGACCAGCACCATGGCCCGCATCGACCTGCCTGGGCAGCCCATGGACTGGGTAGCCACCGCTGACGACAGGCAGGTGTTCGTGTCCATTCCCGAGCGCGGCAAGGTCTCGGTGATCGACACCGAGACCTTCACCCGCGTGGCCGACCTGGACGCTGGCGACCAACCGCTGCGCGTGGCCCTGCAACCGGACCAGCACCGGCTTTGGGTAGGCAACAACAGCAGCGACCCGGCCAAGGGCGGGGTAACGGTGATAGACGTACCGGGGCGCAACACCCTGAAAACCTTCAACACCGGCGGCGGCCACCACGAAATCGCCTTCAGTGGTGACTCCCGCTACGCCTATGTCAGCAACCGCGACAGCGGCACCCTGAGCGTGATCGACATCCCGGAAATGCGCCTGGCCAAGACCATCAAGGTTGGCCCGCACCCGCTGTCGGTCAGCTATTCGGCGTTGTCCCAGGCGGTGTACGTGGTCGATGGCGAGGAGGGCAGCGTGCGCGTGTTCGATGCCCGCAACCACCAGCTACGCCACACGGTCCAGGCCGAGCAGGGCCTGGGGCCGATGCGTTTCAGCAGCGATGGCCGCTACGGCATCGTGCTCAACACCCTGGAGAACCAGGCCCTGGTGATCGACGCCAGTACCGACAAGCTGATCCACCGGATCCCGGTGGCGGCCGAACCGTATCAGCTGACTTTCACCAAGGGCTATGCCTACGTGCGCGGCCTGGCTTCACCGAAGGTGAGCATGATCAACCTGGCCAGCCTGGGCGACGGGCGTTCGCCGATCATCCAGGGCTTCGAGGCCGGCCCGGCGGCGCCACGCCAGGCTGGCGACCTGCCGCTGGCTCAGGGGCTGTCGGTGTCGCGCGATGACAATTCGGTGTTCGTGGTCAACCCGGTGGACAACACCACCTACTTCTACGCCGAAGGCATGAACGCACCGATGTCCGGCTACAACAACCGTGGCCACCAGGCCCGTGCCGCCATCGTCGTCGACCGCAGCCTGCGCGAACTGGCGCCGGGCGTGTATGGCTCGACGGTGAAGATGCCCGCCGCCGGCAAGTTCGACGTGGCCTTTTTGCTCAACCAGCCGCAGATCATCCACTGCTTCAGCACCGATGTGATCGCAGCGCCGAATGCCGGCAAGCGCAAGGGCGCGCATGCCGAGTTCATCGGCCTGGACCGGCCGTTGTCGCAGCACAGCGCCGTGACCGCACGGGTGCGCATCGTCGGCGACGACGGCCTGCCGCGCCTGGGCCTGAGCGACCTGAGCCTGCGCTACTTCCTGGCGCCTTCGTCGATGCCACGCAACCTGCAGCTGGAGGAGGTGGGCGAGGGCATCTATCAGGCAGCGCTGAGCCTGCCCGAAGCTGGTGCCTGGTACCTGCACGTGCAGTCGCCGTCGCTGGGGCGCAAGTTCGCCGAAGAAAACTACACCAGCCTGCGCGTGCTGCCGGCCGCAACGTCCACCGTTTCCGATAATGACGTGAGGAATCTGCGATGAACGCCAAGCATGTTTGCACACTGTTGGCCCTGAGCCTGGCTTTTGCCGGCAACCTGGCCCTGGCCCATGGCGGCCACGACCATAACGGCCACGCCGAACAGCCGCCAGCGGCGCGCCAGGAAAAGGCCAGCGTGCGCTTTGCCGATGTCTCGCTGCTGAACCAGGACGGCATGCCGGTACGCCTGGAAAAAGACCTGGTAGGCGACCACCTGGTGGTCATGGGCTTTATCTACACCAGCTGCACCACGGTGTGCCCGGTGGTGTCGTCGATCATGGGCAAGGTCCAGCAGCAACTGGGTGGCCGGGTGGGGCAAGACATTCACCTGGTATCGATCAGCGTCGACCCGCAACGTGACGACGCCAAGCGCCTGCAGGACTACGCCAAGGCCTTCCAGAAGGGGCCGGGCTGGAGCTGGCTGACCGGCACGCCATATGCCATCAGCGAAACCCTCAAGGGCCTGGGCAGCTTCAGCGCCGACCTCAGCCAGCACCCGCCGCTGATCCTGGTGGGGGACGGGCGCACCGGCCACTGGACGCGCTACTACGGCTTCACCGACCCGGCAGTGCTGATCGACGAAATCAACCGCCTGGGCGCCCGCCGGGTGCATGCCAAGAGCACGGCGATTGCCGACCATCACGAGGTGCAACCATGAGCCTGGTAAGCTCCCGCCGCGCAGGCATGCGCGGTCTTGACTGGCTGATGCTGGGTGGCTGCCTGTGGATCCTCGCCTCGGTGGCGTTCGCCCATGATGGCCATGCCCCGCAGGCGCCAGAACCGCAGCCGGCACCGCAGGCGATGACCAGTGGCGGCGGTACCCGCGATGCCCAGGCTTGGTTCACCGACACTGTGCTCAAGGACCAGAATGGCCGCGAGCTGCGCTTCTACAGCGATGTGCTCAAGGACAAGGTGGTGATGCTCAACGTGATCTTCACCCATTGCACCGACGCCTGCCCGCTGATTACCCGCAAGTTGCGCGAAGTGCGCGAGACAATGGGGCCGCAGCTGGCCAGCCAGGTGACCTTCGTGTCGATCAGCAGCGACCCGCTCAATGACACCCCCGAAGTGCTCAAGGCGTTTGCCGGGAAGCAGGGCGTGGATGGGCCCAACTGGTTGTTCCTGACCGGTGACAAGGCCAATGTCGACCTGGTGCTCGGGCGTATCGGCCAGTTCCTGCCCAGCCCCGAGCAGCATTCGACACAGCTGATTGCCGGCGATGTGGCCGGCAAGCGCTGGAGCAAGATCCGCCCGGATGCACCGCCGGCGGCGATTGCCCAGCGCATGCAGTTGCTGGCACTGCCTTTGGCAGGGCGGTGAGTATCATGCGATCCCTGCGGCATTGGCCTCTGTGGCATCTGCCACTCTGGGAACTCGCTTTGTGGATGCGGTCTTTGTGGGAGCGGCCTTGCGTCGCGAAAGGAGCGCGCAGCGCTCCCCGTTATCTGGGTTGGTGCAACTATCGCCGGGGCTGCTGCGCAGCCCTTTCGCGACGCAAGGCCGCTCCCACAAAGACCGCTCCCACAGGGCTTGCGATCTGGTTGGCGTTCGTGCTCGGCATGGCACACTTTTCTTCTGCCTTTGCCTTGGACCTGACCGAACATGAACAAGCCGGCAAACACCTCTACCGCCAGGGCGTCTCTAGCAGCGACGCACAACTGCAGGCCCGGGTCGGTGCCAGCGACATGACGGTCCCCGCCAGCGTGCTGCCCTGTGCCAGCTGCCACGGCAACGATGGCCGCGGCCGTGCCGAAGGGGGCGTACGCCCGCCCAGCCTCGACTGGCAGCGCCTGGCGCTAGGCCAGGGCGAACGCGAGGTCAACGGCCGCCGCTATCCGGCCTACACCGACAGCAGCCTGGCCCGGGCGATTCAGCACGGCGTCGACCCGGCAGGCAATCGCCTGGACCCGGCCATGCCGCGCTTCGAACTCACCTTGGCCGACCAGCGCAACCTCACGGCCTACCTCAAGCGCCTGGCCCAGGAGCGCGACCCCGGCGTGGAGGAGGGCGTGCTGCGCCTGGGGACCTTGCTCCCGGCATCCGGCCCGCTGACCGAGGCCGGGCAGGTGGTGCGTGCGGTGCTGGAAGACGGCCTGACGCAACTCAACCAGCAGGGTGGCATCCACGGGCGACGCCTGGAGCTGGTGGTGCTCGACCCGGGATCCGACCCGGCTAGCGCCGAACGGGCGCTGAAGCAGTTGCTGGAGCAGGAGCAGGTGTTCGCCCTGATCGCGCCATTGGCACCCATGCTCGACCAGCGCCTGGCAACCTTGCTGGCGCCCCACAATGTACCGCTGATCGGCAGCACCCCACGCAGCGGCGGCAGCCCACAGATTTTTGACCCGTTGCCCGGCTTGCCCGCGCAATTGCTGAGCCTGGCCGGCCACGCCCGCACGGTACTGGGGCTGGCTGCCAACGACCTGCGTGTGGTGTATGCCGGCAATGAACAAGCGGCGTTTGCCGAACAGGTGCGCGAACGCCTTCAGCAGCAGGGCTGGTCACCACCTGCGGCCCAGGCCTTTGCTGGCCAGGCCGTGGACGGGCAGGGCATTGTCTTCCTCGGCCGTGCCCAGGCCTTTGCCGAACTGGCTTCGGCGCTGCAGTCAGCCGGCCGCCAGCCATACCTGTTTGCCGCCTCCAGCCAGGTGACCGGCGCCGTGGCGCGCTTGCCCGAGTTTTGGTCGCAACGGGTGTTCCTGGCTTATCCCTACGTGCCTGGGGACTGGACCGAACAGGGCCAGGCGATTCTGGCCGGCCTGCAGCAGCGCCAGGGCCTCGACCCTCGCCAGGCGTCGTTGCAGGTCAACACCCTGTGCGCGCTGCGCCTGCTGAGTGAAGCGTTGAAGCAGACAGGCCGCGACACCAGCCGCGAGCAGCTGATTGCCGCGCTGGAAGGCCTGCATGATGTGTCCACCGGCCTGACCCCGGCCCTGGGCTTTGGCCCCGGTCGCCGCCAGGGCATGGCCGGTGCCCATGTGGTGGCGGTGGCCCTGCCCGGGCCGCGCTTCACCGCGGTCACCCCGTACCGGCCACTGCCGGACAGCCCTTGAGCGGAGGTTGCCATGCGCGTTCTGTTGTTGTGCCTGTTGCAGGTGTTGGCCAAGGCAAGCTGGGCCGATATGCCGGCGGCGCGGGTCAATGGTGTAGAGATCGAGACGATGCGCCTGGAGCGCTATTTCAGCGAATACCTGGATGCCCAGGGCCGCGCGGTGGCCAGTATCCGCAACCCGAACCTGTACCAGCGCCTGCGCGACCAGGCACTGAATGAACTGATCGACAAGGAGCTGTTGTGGCAGGAGGCCCAGCGCCGCGGCATAGCCATCAGCGACGAGCAGGTGTCGGCGCATGTGGGCGAGGTAGAGGCCGCGCTTGGCAGCCCGGCAATCTTTGAACGGCGGCTGGCGGAAGCGGGCTTCGATAGGGCACAGTACAATGAGTACACCCGGCGCGAGCTGGCCGCGCAGCAGGTGTATGCCCAGCTCAGCGCTGTCGCCGCGCCCAGCCAGGCCGAAGTGGAGGCGTTCTACGATGCCAGCCTGGAAACCCTGCAAGGAGTGCAGAAACAAAATGACGAACCTTCGGTCATACGCGAACAGGGACTGGTTCAAGCCAGGGCCACGCTCATCGGGCAGCGGGAGGCGCAGGCGCGCCAGTCCGTGCGCCAACGTTTGCGTGCGTCCGCTATCGTGGAGATTGCCGACTGAGGTGACTGATGGCGTTTCCCCAATCATGGGGAATAACGATCTGGCAGTGTGCCATCAGTTTCCCCGCATGTGGGGAACCGGGCCGGTGCGCCTGCCCGCCGCGTTACGGATGTTGATCGGTACCCTTGGCTAATCAATGACTTACAGTGAGTGCAGCATGACTTTTCCCGCCTGGCACGAAGCCTGCTCAAGCCTCTACAGGGGCGCACTTCGCAGACCGGGTTACCGGGCAGTTCTTGGGAGTCGACCTTGGTGAACAGAGTATTGGTAGTCGATGACGAACAGACTCTTGCGCAGAACCTGCAAGCGTACCTGCAGGCGCAAGGCCTGGAAGTTCATGTTGCCCACGACGGTGCCAGTGGTATCGAGCAGGCTGCAAGCCTGGCACCGCAAGTGATCGTGCTGGATTACCGCTTGCCCGACATGGAGGGTTTTCAGGTTCTGGAGACCGTACGCAGGAACAGGCAGTGCCACTTCGTGCTGATTACCGCCCACCCCACCGTCGAGGTGCGTGAGCGGGCCGCCGAACTGGGTGTGAGCCATGTCCTGTTCAAGCCGTTCCCGTTGGTGGAACTGGCCCGTGCAGTCTTCGACCTGATGGGCATCGAGCGCCGGCGCAGGGCCACGGACAACCCGGCTGAAGGGTTTGTCGAACGACGCCAGAACAGGAACGAATCGTTCCCCCTGCAGTTGTACGATGGAAGCTGGGTATTGGCCGACCGCCGACGCAACGGCGCCAAGCCCCCGGGGCCCGACGACGATCAACTGCTCACAGGGGAATAGCGGCGCCCGCACCCCTGGCCGAGCCAGCCTGCGACGCGCCCCTGAGCGGAGTCGCAGGCCATGCCAGAAGCATTCGATGCAACCCAGGACGCTCTACCGCCTGCACCGGCCTCTTCGCGGGTAAACCCGCTCCCACAGGGGCACCGCAATTCTGAAGAAATCGGCAATCCTGTGGGAGCGGGTTTACCCGCGAAAGGGCCGGCACAGGTAAAAGCATATTCTGCCTACCCCCGCGAACTGCTGGCCCAGGCCCGCCTGCAAACCAGCGACGAACGCCTGCTCACCCGCCTGGAACAGCTGGCCTGCGACACCCCCGACACCTTCACCCAGCGCCTGGGCCTGACCCTGCATTACCCGGTGCTGGACAGCCACACCCTGCTGGCCAGCACCCCACGCTTCGACAAGGTCAGCCTGGCGATGTGCCTGAAGCGTGAATTCGTCCTGATCGAGCAGGGTAGCCAACTGCTGGGCGTGTTCGCCGACCCCTTCGACCACGCCCGCCTGGCCTGGATCGACGATGTGCTGCAAGGCGCACCGCTGTACCTGGCCCACGCCGCGGACCTCGCCACCTTCCTGGCCCGCCACGAAGAAAGCTTCCACGCCGTGGACGCCCTTGACCACGACGCCGAAACCAGCAGCGAAAGCGACCCGCTGCAGCGCCTGTCGCTGGCCAGCATCAGCGAAGACCAGAGCCGCGTGGTCAAGCTGGTCAACTCCACGCTGTACGACGCCCTCAAGCTGCACGCCAGCGACATCCACCTGGGCATGACCGGCCAGGGCCTGACCATAAAGTACCGCATCGACGGCGTGCTCAACGGCGCCGGCAAGGCCAGCGGCAGCGCCTTCGCCGACCAGGTGATCTCGCGCATCAAGGTGATGGCCGAGCTGGACATCGGCGAAAAACGCGTGCCCCAGGACGGCCGTTTCAAGGTTGCCGTGGGCGACCGGCAAATCGACTTCCGGGTATCGATCATGCCCAGCATCTTCGGCGAAGACGCCGTGCTGCGGGTGCTCGACAAGCAGGACCTGTCCGACCGGGTCAGCGGCGTGCAGCTGCAGGTCCTGGGCTTTGCCGAGGAAACCCTGCGCGCCCTGCGTCGCCTGGCCGCCGAACCCTACGGCATGATCCTGGTCACCGGCCCCACCGGCAGCGGCAAGACCACCACCCTGTACGCCATGATCAGCGAGATCAACCACGGCGTGGACAAGATCATCACCATCGAGGACCCGGTCGAATACCAGCTGCCTGGGGTGTTGCAGATCCCGGTCAACGAGAAGAAGGGCCTGACGTTCGCCCGCGGTCTGCGCTCGATCCTGCGCCACGACCCGGACAAGATCCTGGTCGGTGAAATCCGCGATCCGGACACCGCGCAAATCGCCGTGCAGTCGGCGCTCACCGGCCACCTGGTGTTCACCACCATCCACGCCAACAACGTGTTCGATGTGATCGGCCGTTTCAGCCAGATGCAGGTCGACCCCTACAGCTTCGTCTCCGCGCTCAATGCGGTGCTGGCCCAGCGCCTGATCCGCCTGGCCTGCCCGCACTGCGCCACGCCGTGCGAAGTCGACGACGACACCCTGTACGGCGCGGGCCTGACCCGCGAGGGCGTGGCCGGCTGGAAGTTCGTCCGCGTCCAGGGCTGCGGCCAGTGCCGTGGCAGTGGCTACCGCGGCCGCAGCGCCATCGCCGAACTGCTGCACCTGGACGACGACCTGCGGCAGATGATCGTCGAGCGTCGCCCTCTGTCGCAAATCAAGAACCTCGCCTGCCAGCGTGGCCTGCGCCTGCTGCGGGCCTCGGCCCTGGACCTGGTCCGGGATGGCCGTACCACACTCGAGGAGATCAACCGTGTCACATTCATCTGATCGTGGCGCTTACAGATACAGTGCCGTACTCGGTGCCGAAGGTGTGGGCCTGGGTAGCTGGCACGCCAATCACCACCAATGGCTGGGCAGCCGCGACTTTACCTGCGATGCCGCCCAACCGGCCTGGGAGGCCGCCGTCGACGCCCTGGCCACGCTGCTGGCCGAGCATGCCGTGCGCGGTGCCCAGTTGCGGGTACTGCTGTCGGCCCGGTACAGCCGCTTCTGCCTGGTGCCCTGGAGTGATGCCATCAGCCACCCGCGCGAGCTGGACGCCTACGCCCGGGCCTGTTTCGAAAACCTCTACGGGCAGCCGCTGGACGACTGGCGCATCGTGCTGTCGCCCGAGCCGGCCGGTGCCGCGCGCATCGCCACGGCGTTGCCCGAGGCTCTGCTGCAGCGGCTGCAGGCGCTGGGCCGGGAAAGCCACCTGAGCCTGCGCTCGGTACAGCCGTACCTGATGGCCGCCTACAACCGCTGCTCGGCGCAGCTGGGGCAGGGCGACTTCCTGTTCGTCCTGGCCGAACCGCGCCGCAGCGTGCTGCTGCTGGCTGCCGGCGGGGCTTGGCAGCAAGTGCTGACGCAGGGCTGTGCCGACAGTGACCAGGCCCTGCAAGCACTGATCGAGCGTACCTGCGAGCTGTACGGCGAGCACCTGCCACGGGTCTACCTGCATGCCCCGGGCCGGGGTGACGTGCCGCAACTGGCGGCGGTGCAGCTGTGCCAGCCAGCCAGCGATGCCGACCCACTGTGCGCCATGTGGCGGGCGGTGGCCTGACATGCGCCGCCTCGACCTGGAATTCCAGCCCCGGCGTAACGGCCCGTTGGCCTGGTCGCTGCTGGCCGTGGCGAGCGCCACGGTTGCCGGCCTGGTGCTGCTGCAACAAAGCTTGCAGGCCGAGCAGGTCGAACGGGAGGCCAGCGTGCACAGCCTGGAGCAGCAACTGGGCCGTCGCCCGGCCACTGTCGCGCCGCTGAGCAGCGCCGCCAGCCGCGAACAGGCCGAGCGCCTGGCGCAGATGCAAAGCGTCTCGCAGCAACTGCAACGGCCTTGGCAGCAGCTGTTCGCCATGCTCGAAGCGCAGCCCCAGGACGACGTGGCGCTGCTAAGCCTGGCCCCCGACGCGCGCAAAGGCCAGCTGCGCATCACCGCCGAGGCGCGCAACCTAGAAGCGATGCTGCAGTACCACCAGCGCCTGGAGGCCAGTGCCGAGCTCAGCGATGTGTCGTTGCTCAACCACGAAGTGCTGGCCGCGCAGCCCGAACACCCGGTGCGCTTCACCCTCACCGCTACCTGGGAGACCGGCCATGCGCGCCCGTGAATCGCTGAACAGCCTGATCCTCCAGGAGCGCCTGCGTCGCGTCGGCCCGGTCGGCCTGGCTGCGGCTGCGGTGGGCCTGCTGGCCGTGGGCGTGCTGTGTGCCGGGGTGTTGCCGCAATGGCAGAACCTGCGCGAACTGCGCGCCACCGAAGCGGACGCCAGCGTGCAGGTCGAGCGGGTCAGGCGTGGCGAGCTGAAGATTGCCATCAAGCCCGAGCAGCAGGCCCTCGACAGCCTGCGCCAGCAACTGCCGGGGCAGCCCCGGGCCAGTGAGCTGATCGAGCGGCTGTACCACCTGGCCAGCGCCGAGCATATCAGCCTGGCGCGTGGCGAATATGCCCTGGGCATCGACCCCAAGACGCAACTGGCGCGCTACCAGATCGTGCTGCCGGTACGCGGCAGCTACCCGCAGATTCGCGGTTTCCTCAAGGGCCTGCTCAAACAGTTGCCAACCCTGGTGCTGGAAGACCTGGAGCTGCAACGCAAACGCATTGGCGACAGCGAGCTCAACGCCCGCCTGCGCATGACCCTTTACCTGTCGAGGTCATGATGAACACACAACGTGCTGTCATCTGGGTTGGCTTCCTCGGCGTGAGTGCGGCGCTGGCCTGGGCACCGGGTCATTGGTTCGGCGAGGAAGACAGTGTTGCCCCCTTCGCGGGCAAACCCACTCCCACAAAATCGGCGGTATCCACGGTCCCTGTGGGAGCGGGTTTACCCGCGAAAGGGCCGGAACAAGCCTCAAGAGATCTCTTCCCGACCCAACAATGGACCAAACCCCAAGCCCTGGCCACCGTCACCGAACAACCCGTGGTCACCGCACCCGCCGTAGCCGCAGCCCCCACTGCGCCGGCCCTGCCATTCCAGTTCATTGGCCGCATCGGCGACCGCGACGACCTGCAGATCTTCCTGCAGAGCGGCGAAAAACTCTACGTCGTGCGCCAGGGCGACGTGATCGAAGACACCTACCGCCTCGAGCGGGTATCGGCCAGCGAGCTGCACCTGGTCTACCTGCCTTTGCATCAGTCGCAGACTTTGTCTGTAGGGAGCGCACCATGAAGTCGTCAAAGCTGTGCAAACCGGCTCCATTCCTGCTTGTGGCGCTGTGCGTGGCCATTGCCGGCTGCGGCTCCAGTGCGGTACGCAAGGACAGCGAACAGCTGATGAAGGAGGGCCAGTACGAAGCCGGCATCGCCAGCCTGGAAGAAGCCCTGCGCGAAGACCCACGTGACACCGAGCTGAACATCGCCCTGGCCCACAGCCGCCAGGCCGCGGTCGAGGCGCTGCTGACCCAGGCCGACGCCGACCGCATCCGCCACGACTTCGCCAGCGCCCGCATGGGTTATGGCCGGGTGCTGACCCTGGAGCCGAACAACCGCCGCGCCCAGGAAGGCATCCGCCAGCTGGAGCTGATCCGCACCCTCGACGAGCGCGTGGCGCTGGGCCAGGCGGCGCTGCGCCAGGGTGACCTGTTCGGTGCCGAGCGCTACATGCGCGAAGTGCTGCGCCTGGACCCGCAGAACCAGAAGGGCATTGCCCTGCGCAGCGACATCGAGAACGTGCAGGCGCGCACCGCACAACCGTTCCCGCAACTGCGCAGCAAACTGGAGCGGCCGGTGACCCTGGAGTTTCGCGACGCCAACCTGAAGACCATCTTCGAGGTGCTGTCCCAGGTTGCCGGCATCAACTTCATCTTCGACAAGGACATGCGCCCGGACATGAAGGCCACCATCTTCGTGCGCGAGTTGCGCATCGAGGACGCCGTGGCGCTGCTGCTGGAACAGAACCAGCTGCGGCAGAAGATCGTCAACGAAAACACCCTGATGATCTACCCCGACTCGCCGCAGAAGACCAAGGACTACCAGGAACTGGTCATGCGCACCTTCTACCTGACCAGCATCGACTCCAACACCGCGCTGAACATGGTCAAGACCATGCTCAAGACCCGCGACGTGTTCGTCGATGAACGCCTCAACACCCTGACCATGCGCGACACCCCCGATGCCGTGCGCATGGCCGAAAAGCTGCTGCAGTCGCAGGACCAGTCCAACCCCGAGGTGGTGCTGGAAGTGGAGGTGATGGAAGTGGCCACTTCGCGCATCCTCGACCTCGGCCTGCAATGGCCCAACACCTTCGGCGTGCTGAGCTCCGACGGCCAGCCGGTAAGCGTGCTCGACCAGCTCAAGGGCATCGACTCCAGCCGCATCAGCATCGCGCCGGCACCGCAGGCCAAGATCAACGCCCAGGATAAGGACATCAACACCCTCGCCAGCCCGGTGATCCGCGTCAGCAACCGCGAGCAGGCGCGCATCCACATCGGCCAGCGGGTACCGATCATCAGCGCCACCTCGGTGCCGTCCACCCAGGGCCCGGTGATCACCGAAAGCGTCACCTACCTGGACGTGGGCCTGAAGCTTGAGGTGCAGCCCACCGTGCACCTGAACAACGAAGTGGCGATCAAGGTAGCCCTGGAGGTGAGTAACGCCACCCCGCTGGAAGCCACCCGCCAGGGCACAATTCCGGTCCAGGTCGACACCCGCAACGCCCAGACCACCCTGCGCCTGCACGATGGCGAAACCCAGGTGCTGGCCGGCCTGGTGCGCAACGACCACAACGCCAGCGGCAACAAGATCCCTGGCCTTGGCGACATCCCTGGCCTGGGCCGGCTGTTCGGCAGCAACAAGGACGACATGAGCAAGTCGGAGCTGGTGCTGGCGATCACCCCGCGCATCGTGCGCAACCTGCCGTACCAGAGCCCGTCGGACATGGAGTTCGCCACCGGCACCGAGTCGGCCATGCAGGTGCGGCAGATGGCGCCGTTGCCGCCGGCGGATGTGCCTGGCAATGCCCCGGCCACCGATGCCCCGGTGGTGGAAAGCCAGATGGCGATCGCCCCACCCAAAGGGAGCCCGCGGCCATGATCGCGCAGCGCCGCATGCAGGGCTTCAGCCTGATCGAGGTGGTGCTGACCCTGGCACTGCTCGGGCTGCTTGCCAGCATGGCCGCGCCGCTGACCGAAACCGTGGTGCGCCGCGGCAAGGAGCAGCAACTGCGCGAGGCGCTGTACCAGATTCGCGACGCCATCGACGCCTACAAGCGCGCGTTCGATGCCGGCTACATCGAGAAGCGCCTGGACGCCAGTGGCTACCCGCCGAACCTGCAGGTGCTGGTCGACGGGGTGCGTGATGTGCGCAGCGCCAAGGGCGCCAAGTTCTACTTCCTGCGGCGCATCCCGCACGACCCGCTGGTGGCGGCCAAGGGCGAGGACGAAGGCGGGTGGGGGCTGCGCGCCTACGACAGCAGCCCCGACAACCCGCGCGAAGGCGAAGACGTGTTCGACGTTTATTCCAAGGCCCGCGGCAAAGGCCTGAACAACATCCCCTACGGGCAATGGTGACAGCCATGAAACGCAGCAAAGGCTTCACCCTGATCGAACTGCTGGTGGTGCTGGCGATCATCGCCACGCTGATGACCATCGCCATGCCGCGCTACTTCAACAGCCTGGAAAGCTCCCGCGAAGCCACCCTGCGCCAGAGCCTGGCGGTGCTGCGCGAGGCGCTGGACCACTACTACGGCGACACCGGTCACTACCCGGACTCGCTGGAGCAGTTGGTGGAGCAGCGTTACCTGCGCAACACCCCGATAGACCCGATCACCGAGCGCAGCGATGCCTGGCAGCTGGTGCCACCGCCCGAAGGCGTGGCTGGCGGCGTGGCCGATATCAAGAGCGGTGCCACAGGGAGGGCGCGCGATGGCAGCCTGTTCGCGGAATGGTAAGGCCGACGCCGGCTTCACCTACCTGGGCGTACTGCTGCTGATTGCGGTCAGCAGCGTGGCCCTGGCCGCCACCGGCACGCTCTGGGCCAGTGCTGCCCAGCGTGACCGCGAACGCCAGCTGTTGTGGGTAGGCAGCCAGTATGCCCAGGCCCTGCGCAGCTACTACCGCGCCTCGCCGGGGCTGGCCCAGTACCCGCAGGAACTGGCCGACCTGTTGCAGGACAACCGCTTCCCGCAGGCCAGGCGGCACATTCGCCGGCTGTACCCCGACCCCATCACCAACAGCGACGATTGGGGCCTGCTGCGCTCGATCGATGGCCGCATCACCGGCGTGCACAGCCGCTCGGACGCCACCCCGTTCAAGCGCAGTGGCTTCAGCGCCGAATGGAGCGGTTTCGACGGGCTGGAACATTACAGCGACTGGCAGTTCGTCGCCGAACAGGCCTTTACCGAAAGTGCCGATGGCGTGCAGACCCATGCCGGCCCGGGAGACACGCCATGAGCCGCCTGGCCGCGTTGTGCCTGGGCCTGCTGCTGGTGGCAGTGCTGGCCACCTCGGCCAGGGCCGGGGACGAGGACGAGATGCAAGGCTTCATCGTCGACAACACCATCTCGCACATCGGCCACGACTTTTACTACTACTTCGCTGACCGCCTGCGCGCCACCAGCCGGCTGGATTTCAACCTGGTGGTGCGCGAACGCCCGGATGCCCGCTGGGGCAGCCTGGTCACCGTGGAGTTCGAGCGTGAGGTGGTGTACCGCCGCTTCCTGCCGCCGAACACCACCGAGCTCAAGGACGAGGCCGTTGCAGCAGCCGACCTGGTCAAGCAGCAAATCATCCAACGCAAGTTGCAACGCCTGCTGCAGGACACCACCGATCTGGAGAGGGACGAGCTATGAAGCACCACATACCCCGTTGCATCGCCGCCTGCCTGTTGGCCAGCGCGTGTGCCGCCCAGGCCACCGAGCTGGTGTACACCCCGGTCAACCCGGCCTTTGGCGGCAACCCGCTCAATGGCACCTGGTTGCTGAACAACGCGCAGGCGCAGAACGACTACGACGACCCCGACCTCAAGGACCGCTCCTCGGCCTTTGCCGGCACCACGGCCCTGGAGCGCTTCAGCAACCAGCTGGAGTCGCGGATGTTGTCGCAGTTGCTGGACAACATCAGTAACGGCAACACCGGCAGCATGGCGACCGATGCGTTTCTCATCGACGTCATCGACGATTCCGGGGCCTTGAGCATCAAGGTCACCGATCGTGCCACAGGAGAAATTTCGATCATTGAGGTCAGCGGCCTCAACCCCTGAGAGGGAAGGGCTGTTTGTCGGGGAGAGAACAACATGAAACGTCTGCTGAGCACGCTGCTGATCCTCACCGCACTAGGCCTGCACGGTTGCGGCCTGCGCGAACCGATGCCCGCCGAACAGGACTCGGAAACCCCGACCCTGACCCCACGTGCCTCGACCTACTACGACCTGATCAACATGCCCCGGCCCAAGGGCCGGTTGATGGCGGTGGTGTACGGCTTCCGTGACCAGACCGGGCAGTACAAGCCGACCCCGGCCAGCTCGTTCTCCACCAGCGTCACCCAGGGTGCGGCAAGCATGCTGATGGACGCCCTGAGTGCCAGTGGCTGGTTCGTGGTGCTGGAGCGTGAAGGCCTGCAGAACCTGCTGACCGAGCGCAAGATCATCCGTGCTTCGCAGAAAAAGCCCGATGTACCGGAAAACATCATGGGTGAACTGCCGCCGCTGCAGGCTGCCAACCTGATGCTGGAGGGCGGCATCATCGCCTACGACACCAACGTGCGCAGCGGCGGCGAAGGTGCCCGCTACCTGGGGATAGACATCTCTCGCGAGTACCGCGTCGACCAGGTGACCGTGAACCTGCGCGCGGTGGACGTGCGCACCGGGCAGGTGCTGGCCAATGTGATGACCAGCAAGACCATCTATTCGGTTGGGCGCAGTGCGGGGGTGTTCAAGTTCATCGAGTTCAAGAAGCTGCTCGAGGCCGAGGTGGGGTACACCACCAACGAACCGGCGCAGCTGTGCGTGCTGTCGGCGATCGAGGCGGCGGTGGGGCACTTGCTGGCGCAGGGGATCGAACGGCGGCTGTGGCAGGTGGCGGGGGATGCGGGGGAAGGGCAGGCTACGGTGGACAAGTATTTGAGCCAGAATCAGCAACAATGAGTGAGTTTGAGGGCCTCTTCGTGGGGCTTGTCCACGAAGAGGCAAGTGCAGGCGATACAACATTTTGCTCACTTTTGACCCTGCTGGGGCGCAGATTGCCGGCGATTTCCTATCAGGCCCTGGCCTCGGTCGGCGAAGAATACTAATAATTTTGCCAGTTGCATTATTTTTATCGGTAGCGAACTCTAGGCTTTCCTATCTTAAGTTTGCAAGGGGAAAACAATGAGTCGGCACTTTGCCTGGAAATGGGGGGATGGCTATACCGCCTATGGTTATCAAGTGTCGGTACAGAATGAGTCATTTACTGGTTTTAATGGAGAGCCTCGAGATACCTTTTTGAGGTGGTATTTTTTAGGAGGTGGCAAGCGTATTTATAGTCCGGTGCTGATGAGGTTTTTATCTGTGGACATGGTTAGCCCTTTCGCTGAAGGTGGTATAAATTGCTATGCATATTGTGGGGGTGACCCTGTGAATTTTACGGATCCAAGCGGGATGGTTAGGTGGAGGAATATAGTAAAGAATAAAGTGTTTCCTTTGGCTCGTAAAAATAAGCCTTTGCCCCAGTCGGATTATTCTCCCGCCAGTAAGCGTCGTAAATTGTCAGCGTCTACGGAGCAAGGTACATCGAACAACAGAGAAGCATCTGGAGTGAGTCCAGCGGCGGCTCCGTTAGTCGATTCCATATGGAAAAATTCAGAGCAGCGTCTTGCTGCACAAAAAAAATCGGCTCCGGAACTAGATACGCTAGGCGGTCTAACAGATTATGAAAAAATGGCCGCTTTGGCTATAGATACGGGCAGGCTGAATGGCTCGACACGAACATACTTAGATGCTGCCAAGGGCTTCGCCCCGGAACGTGATCCTATGGTGCTGACAGGGTTGATGCATCTTTATGTGCATAACGTCCGCAAGGTAGAAAGCAAGCAAGCTTTGAATCAGATCCTTCGGGAGTTTGGTTTGTAAATTGCCGCTTAATCTTGAGTCGAGCTCGTTGAGCATTATCGGCACAGTTTTAGAGCGGTGGCCGTGATTTTGGGGAAGTCTCCTTAGAAGACGAGAGCGCTGGCCGGGGTTTGGTGATTGGGAATTGAAGTGTTTGGCGGTAGAGATTTGGCGCCTGTGAGATTGAGCGCCGCCCGCGCGTCGCTTCGCGGGACAAGCCCGCTCCCACATCTGTTTCGGGCCAATTATTCCTGTGCCAGGTGGGTTGCAGCCTTGGTGCATGACTGGAAATGAATGAAAAGCAGCAGAGCAACCTTCGATATCAAATGGAACAAACAAGGCGGACAGGAGTGACCTCACAGGAATGACTGGCCCAACATAGTGATCACTGCTGATTCCTCGGGGCCGCTTTGCGGACCTTTCCGACCGGTCCGGCGCTCCGGCAAGGCCGCTCCCACATGGATCACGTCAGCCGGTGAACCATGGGCTGGATTCGGCCAAGGCGGTGGTGGAGGCGTTGCTGGATGGGGTGGAGAGGCAGCAGCTGGTTGGGCGGAAGACGGTGCCGGGTGTCTGACGGGAGCTTGGGCTTTGTTGGACTCAAGCGGCAGCTGTGATTGACCTCGAGGGCCTCTTCGCGGGTGAACCCGCTCCCACAGGTTCAGCGCCACTCGAAGCCAGCGCAGTACCTGTGGGAGCGGGCGCGCCCGCGAAGCTGACGACGCGGTGGATGGCACCGGCTTTGCCGGTGTTCGCGGGCATGCCCGCTCCCGCAGGCTCAGCGCCAACTCGAAGCCCGCGCCGTCCCTGTAGGAGCGGGCGCGCCCGCGAAGCAGACGACGTGGTGGATGGCACCGGCTTTGCCGGTGTTCGCGGGCATGCCCGCTCCCACAGGTACCGCGTGATCTCAAGTGCGACGCCGTCCCTGTGGGAGCGGGTTTACCCGCGAATGGGCCGGTGCCGGGTGTCTGGCGGGCACCTGGGCTTTGTTGAAATCAAGCGGCAGCCGTGATCGACCTCTAGGAACCCGCTCCCACAAAGCTTGCGCAAGCTTTCAGATCTTGAGCAAGGCGGTGCTCCTGCGCGTCCCTTTACGTAAACGTCACTATATGCCACCTTCTGCCTCAGCCTGATGACGGCCAGGGATTTCTCCCGCACACTGCGGAAAATTCCCAAGCCCGTTCCCCGCCACCTTGCGGGGCACAGCCGGAGTAGAAAATGGCGCGACAACTAATAACAAACGCCCACGACCCGCTGCACGAATCCCGCCAGGCCCGCCTGAAGCTGGCCAGCGAAGGCGAGCTGCCACTGGGCATGCTGCGCGACGAGATCGATGCCTCCTGGCGCCGCAGCCTGGGCCATGGCCTGGATTGCCTGCAGGGCGAGCAGGTCGGCCTGGGCCTGGAGCAGGGCCACGACCTGCGCATGCTGCTGGAGCGCAACCGCCTGCTGGTCGACGCCGTTACCCCGGAACTGGACTACCTGGTCGCGCGCCAGGGCAAGGCCGGCATCGTCATCCTCGGCGACGCCCAGGCCAATGTGCTGGCCATCGAAGGGCAGAAGCACGTGCTGCAACGCGAGGGCCTGCGCGACCTGCACCCGGGTAGTTGCTGGAGCGAATCACTGCGTGGCACCAACGCGATCGGCACGGCAGTGGTGGAAGGCCGGCCGACCTTGATCAACTGCGGCGAACATTACCTCGACCGCCTCAGCCCGTTCTCCTGCACTTCGGTACCCCTGCGCGACCCGCGCGGCGAGGTGATCGGCGTGCTCGACATCACCCGTGAAGGGGTGATGGCGCAACCACAGGACAGCCTGTCGACGCTGATGCTGGCGGCCGGCAACATCGAAAGCCGCATGTTCGGCCTGTGCCACCCGGAGCAATTGGTGCTGGCTTTTCACAGCCGCCCGCAATACCTCAACAGCGCCTGGCATGGCCTGCTGGCGCTGAGCCTGGACGGTGAAGTGCTGGCTGCCAACGACAGTGCCTGCCAGCTGTTGCAGGTGCCGCGCCATGAGCTGTTGGGCCGGCGCAGCAGTGACCTGCTGGGTGAACGGTCACCGGCCTTCATCGCCCGCCTGTGGCAGGGCGGGGTGAGCAGTGTGCAGACGGCCAAGGGCGAGTTCTACTTCCGCGCCCTGCAGCTGCCGCGCCATGGCCGGGTCAACGGCAGCACGCCGGTGAGCAAGCCGGCGCCGGGCAAGCAGTCACCCGCCCTCGACGCCCTGGCCGGTGGCGACCCGCGCCTGGCGCGCAACCTGCGCATGGCCCGCCAGGGGCTGGGCAATGGCCTGCCGGTGCTGTTGCTGGGCGAGACCGGTACCGGCAAGGAAGTCGTCGCCCGGGCCCTGCACCAGGCCAGCCCGCGTGCCGACAAACCGTTCGTGGCCGTCAACTGCGCGGCCATCCCCGAAGGGCTGATCGAGTCCGAACTGTTCGGCTACCGTGAAGGTGCGTTCACCGGCTCGCGCCGGGGCGGCATGGTCGGCCGGCTGATGCAGGCCCACGGCGGCACGCTGTTCCTCGACGAAATCGGCGACATGCCGCTAGCGCTGCAGGCGCGCTTGTTGCGGGTACTGCAGGAACGGCGCGTGGCACCGCTGGGGGCGGGCGACGAGCAGGAGATCGACGTGGCATTGATCTGTGCCACGCACCGCGACCTCAAGCGCCTGGTGCAGGAGCAGCACTTCCGCGAAGACCTTTACTACCGGGTCAACGGCGTGTCGCTGCGCCTGCCGGCATTGCGCGAGCGTGATGACCTGGCGGCAATCATCCAGGGGCTGCTGGACAAGTCCGATGCCCGGGGCGTGACCTTGGACCCGGCCCTGAACGCGTTGCTCGAAGGCTTCGACTGGCCGGGCAACATCCGCCAGCTGGAAATGGTCGTGCGCACCGCGCTGGCCATGCGCGAGGACGGCGAGCAGGTGCTGACCCTGGACCACCTCACCGACTGCCTGCTGGACGAACTGGCCAGCGGCACCGCGCCTTCCGGCAGCCTCAAGGACAAAGAGCTGGAGCTGATCCGTGGCGCCTTGGCGCGCCATCAGGGCAACGTGTCCGCGGCGGCCGAGGCGCTGGGTATCAGCCGGGCGACGCTGTACCGCAAGCTCAAACAGTTGCGCGGCTGACGTGGGCGGCCTGTTCGCCCGGCTGGTGGAGTCCAGCGACCCTGTACTCATGCGCCAGGCGTTGGCCTGGCTGTATGGTTTCGTGCGCCCCCATCGACGCGCCATCGGCCTGTTGCTCGGTTTGTCGCTGGGCGCCTCGTTGCTGGCGCTGGCGCAACCCTGGCTGGTCAAGACGCTGATCGACGAGGGGCTGCTGGCCAAGGACTACCAGACCCTCTGGCACATGGCCGCGATCATGATCGGCGCGGGCCTGCTGGGTACCGTGCTGGCCGGGGTCAACCGCTACCTGCACACGCGCTTGTCGGGGCGCATCCTGTTTGCCCTGCGCGACGACCTTTACCGCCACCTGCAGCAGCTGTCGCCGACGTTCTACGGGCGGCGGCGCATCGGCGACATCCTTTCGCGGCTGGATGGCGATGTAGCGGAAATCCAGCGCTTTGCCGTGGATTCGCTGTTTTCGGCGGTGTCGGCGGTGATCGGCCTGGTGGGCGCGGTGGTGTTGATGCTGATGCTGTCGTGGCAACTGTCGCTGCTGCTGGCGCTGCTGGTGCCGATCGAAGTGCTGTGGCTGCGCTGGATGCGGCGCAAGGTGGCGCGCGAAGTACGCAACCTGCGCGAACGCTCGGCAGATGTGTCGTCATTCCTGGTCGAAACCCTGCCGGCGATGAAGTTCATCCAGGCCGCCGGCCAGCAAGGCCGCGAGGCGGGGCGCCTGGACCAGCTGGGGCAGGGCTACATGCGCCAGTTGCTCAAGGTGCAGGTGACCGAATTCTTCACCCAGGCCATTCCCGGCACGCTTACCTCCTGGTGCCGCGCTTGCGCGTTCCTGGTCGGCGGTTGGTGGGTAATCCAGGGCACTTGGCAACTAGGTGCGCTGATCGCCTTTTCCACCTACATGGGCATGGCAGTAGGGCCGGTGCAGAGCCTGCTGGGCCTGTACGTGGCGGTGCAGCGCATGGCGGTGAGCCTGGGGCGGGTGATGGAACTGAAGCAGGAGGCCGTGGCCGTGCGCCCGGCAGCCAACCCTCAGCCGGTGCCCGACGGCCCGGGCGAATTGCGCCTCGAGGGGGTGAGTTTTGCCCATGAAGGGCGCCAGGGCGCGGTGCTGAACGACGTGCAGGTGTGCGTGCCGGGTGGCCTGAAGGTGGCCATCAGCGGTGCCTCAGGGGTGGGCAAGTCGACCCTGATCGACCTGCTGCAGCGCTTCTACGACCCGGACGCCGGGCGCATCCTGCTGGACGGCACCGACCTGCGCGAACTGGATCTGGCCGCGCTGCGCCGGCGTATTGCGGTGGTCAGCCAGGATATCGTGCTGTTTCGCGGCACCCTAGCACAGAACCTGGCCTACGGCGTGCCCGAGGCCAGCCGTGAGGAACTGGAGCGGGTGGTGCGCCTGGCGCGGCTGGACAGCCTGGTCGACAGCCTGCCGCTGGGCCTTGACGGCCTGCTGGGTGAGCGTGGCCAGCAGTTGTCCGGCGGGCAGAAACAACGCATAGCCATCGCCCGCGCGGTGCTGCAGGCGCCGGCGATCCTGGTACTGGACGAGGCCACCTCGGCGGTGGACGAAGCCACCGAGCGCGAAGTGATCGCGGCCATCGACCAGTTGTTCGCCGGCCGCACGCGCATCCTGATCAGCCACCGTGCTTCGACCCTGGCCGATGCCGACCTGCACCTGCAGCTGCACGCTGGCCAGTTGCAGGTGCTGCCCGAGGAGGTGATCAGGCATGGGCACTGACGTGCGTGTTGGCGTGATCGACAGTGGTTGCACGCCGGAGCAGGCCAGCGCCTTGCTGGGCGCGCGCCGCTTCTGGCTGGAGGACGGCCAGTTGCGCGAAGGTGACATGCTGCCCGACCAGCTTGGGCACGGTAGCGCGGTGCTCGCCGGCTTGCAGCGGGAGGCCGGGCCGGTGCCCGTGCTGCTGGCCCAGGTTTTCGGCGCCCAGGCCAGCACCAGTGCCTTGCAGGTGGCGGCCGCGCTGCTGTGGCTGGTGGAGGCGGGGGTTACACTGGTCAACCTCAGCCTTGGCCTGCAGCAGGACCGGCCTGTGCTGCACCAGGCCTGCGCCGAGGCTTTGGCCGCGGGTGTGCTGTTGTGCGCCTCCAGCCCGGCCCAGGGCGGGCCAGTGTATCCGGCCAGCTACCCCGGGGTGATCCGGGTTACCGGCGATGCCCGCTGTGCACCGGGGCAGTGGTCCTGGCTGGGTACCCGGCAGGCGGACTTTGGCGGTTATGTGGGTGCGGGCGGCAGGGCGGGCGCGAGCCTGGGCTGTGCGGCCCTGAGTGGCAGGATCGCTGCGTTGCTGCGTGATGAGCCGGGCATGGGCCACCAGCAGGTTCATGACTGGTTGCGCCACCACGCGGCGTTCACCGGCCCCGAGCGACGAGGTGTCGGCCATGGCTGAACCGCGCATTGTGGTGCTGGGGGCAGGCCCTGCGGGTGCGGCCACGGCCATTGGCTTGCGGCGGCTGGGCTATGCGGTGACGGTGGTGTCCGAGTGGCGCCGGTTTGCGGCGGTCGAAGGGGTTTCGCAGCGGGTGCTGGACGGTCTGCGCCACGCCGGCCTTGGCGGGGCGTTGCGCCAGGCGGCGATGCCGGCGACTCGGCAAGTGCACTGGAACGGCCAGCAGCTGCACCTGAACCAGGAGTTTCTGCTGGATCGGCAAAGGTTTGACCGGGCGCTGCGCGACGACCTTCAGCGTGCGGGTGTGAGCGTGGTCGAGGGGCGGGTGCGTGAGGTGGTTCGCGAAGTCGGTCATGGTATTCGCCTGGACGACGGGCAGGTACTGCAGGCCGATTTCCTGGTCGAAGCCCGAGGCCGCCAGGCCCCGCTGGCCGCAGACCGCCTGCGCGGGCCGGAGACGGTCAGCTTGCTGAATGTCTGGCAGGCCGCCCCCGGGGCGCCCGCGTCGGCGGTGGAGAGCCTGGCGGATGGCTGGGCGTGGATGGCGCGCCTGGAAGACGGCCGCTGCTACTGGCAAGTCACCTTGGACGCGGCCGGGCTGCCGGGCAAGGCCGGCTTGGCGGATTACTGTGCGGCGCGGCGAGCCGGCAGCGTGCTGGTGGCCGAGCTGTTCGATGCCAGGGCCTTGGCGCCGGCAGAGGTGCATGCGCGCAGCAGCACCGCGATTCTGGCCGGTGAGTGTGTCGGGCAGGACTGGATACGCGTGGGCGATGCTGCGATGGCCGTTGACCCACTGTCGGGCAACGGGATCTTCCAGTCGTTGTCTTCGGCGCTGCAGGCACCGGTGGTGATCAATACCTTGCTGCGCAGGCCCGAGCGGGCCGGGTTGGCGCGGCAGTTTCACCAGCAGCGGATCGAACAGCTGTTTTTGCGTTTTGCCCGGATCGGGCGGGATTTTTATGGGCAAGAACAGGGGCGGGTGGGGCAGCCGTTCTGGGCGCGGCGGCAGGGTTGGCCGGACATGCAGGCATTGCACGTGGCGGCGGACTGGAGCGCGGTGAGGGTCGAGCGGCGGCCGGTGTTGCGTGACGGGCTGGTGGATGAGGCCGAGGTGGTGGTGACGGCGGATCAGCCGTTGGGGGTGTGGCATTTGCAGGGGGTGGAGCTGGCGCCGGTGGTGCGTGGGCTGCGTAGCGGCCGACCTATCGAGGCAGTGTTGTCAGGCCTGCCAGGGGAGCAGCAGATGATGGTGCGGCGGTGGTTGTTGGAGCAGGGCTTGGTTTGAGATTGCCGAGGCCGCTTTGCGGCCCTTTCGCGACACAAGGCCGCTCCCACAGGTCTGCACAAACCTTGATGGCAGCGCTGTACCTGTGGGAGCGGCCTTGTGTCGCGATGGGCTGCGCAGCAGCCCCAGGATTTCGAATCAGAAGAAAGTCCCGACGATCAGCTGCATATAGGTGCCGGTATCCCGCCCACCCAGCTGCGTCCCGCCATTGGCTGCGCTGCGTTCCGGTTTGTAGAACCCTACCAGCGGGCTGATCAGCAGGTGGTCGTTGACCATCCATTCCACATACAGGTCCAGCTCCCGCCCGCCCAGGTTGCCCTGGTCGGTGTCCAGCGTATCGAAGTCGAAGTACAGCGCGCCGACGGTCAGGTTGTCCCGTGGTTTGCCCTTCAACGCCACGTGATGCACCTGGCTGTTGCTGTTGAACGGCCCGGCATAGTTGGCTGCCACCTCCCCCTGGAACCAGGTGCCATAGCCACGGCTCAGGCCATAGAACAGCGGGTCGAAATCTTCGGAAAAGCGGCTGTAGCGGTAGGTGGCGGTGGGTGACCAGGGCAGTTCGGAGAAGGTCCAGTTGCCCTCCAGGTACCAGGCGTTCTCCCGCCCGCCGGTTTTGTCCTGGGTCACGTACTCGGCGGCCAGCTCCAGGTCTTTCACCCCCAGGTTGCCACGCCCGCGCAGGCTGGCGGTGTCCATGCCGTCGCGGTGTTCCAGGCCCATGATCTGCGCGTAGCGCTGGTCCACGTCGAGGCCACGGATCCAGCTCAGGCCGACGGTGCCGGCGTCGGCGACGTGCTCCAGGTTGGCCACCGCCAGCGAGGTGTCGGCCTGGTAGTGGTTATCGGACTTCAGCCACATCAGGTCGCTGCGCCAGCCTTGCTTGCCGCCCAGGCGCAGCACGGCGGTGCGGTCGAAGGCCTTGCGTGCGGCCAGGTAGTAGGCGCCGCCGCGGTCGAAGTTGGCGCCCAGGTCGACCTTGCCCAGGTTCACCGGGTCGCCCTGGATCAGGAAGCCGTCGCCCAGGGTCACCACCTGGCGGCCGCCGGAAATGTCCACGCCGTCTTCGCCCAAGGCCGGGAACAGGTTGGCCGAGCGCCAGCCCAGGTACAGGTCTTCGATGGCGGTGCGGCGCTCGTCACCCAGGGTCAGGCCGGCGGCATCGCCGTCGCCCCAGGTGGCGGAGCTAAGCAGGTTGAAGGCGCCGTAGAGCGCGCCGCTGTCGGCCAGGGCCTGGCTGCCGCTGAGGCCATACTTGACGTAGCCTTCCTGCCAGGCGGTACTGCCGGGCTTGCGGTTGCCGGCCAGGTTGAAGCTTTCGTCGCTGTGGAAGGCGCCGAACAGGGCTTCGAGGTCGGCGTTGAGGGTGGTGCCGTCGTGGTTGTACAGCTCGTAAGCCTGGGTGATGGGGGCGGCGAACAGCAGGGCCAATGTGCAGGCGAGTTTGTGCCTCATGGTGTGCTCCATGTTTTTGTTGTTGTTCTCGGGTTGCCTGTGCCGGCCTCTTCGCGGGTGAACCCGCTCCCACAAGGACCCCACAGTGTTCAGGCCTGTGATGATCCTGTAGGAGCGGGTTTACCCGCGAAAGGGCCGGTACAGGAAAATGATCAGAGCTTGATCAACACCGATTTCAGCTCGGTGTAGTGGTCGATGGCAGCCGCCCCCATTTCACGGCCGACGCCGGACATCTTGTAGCCGCCAAACGGCAAGGCAGGGTCGAGGGCGCTGTGGCAGTTGACCCACACCGACCCCGACTTGATGCGCGGGATCATCCGGTGCACGGCAGACAGGTCGTTGGACCAGATGCTCGCACCCAGGCCATAGGGGTTGTCGTTGGCCATGCCGATCACTTCGTCGATGTCATCGAACGGCATCGCCACCAGCACCGGCCCGAAGATCTCTTCCTGTACCAGGCGGTGGCGCTGGTCGACATCGACGATCACCGTCGGCTTGACGAAGTAGCCAGGCCCGAAGCCTTCGCCACCACAGGCGATGGTCGCGCCCAGCTCGCGGCCAAGCTCGATGTAGCCGGTGACGCGGTCCTGCTGCTTGGCCGAGATCAGCGGGCCCATCTGCACCGCAGGGTCCAGGCCGCTGCCCAGCTTCATGCCGTTGGCGATGCCGGCGATGTCGGCCACCACGTTGTCGAAATGCTTGCGGTGCACGTACAGGCGGGACCCGGCACAGCACACCTGGCCCTGGTTGAAGAAGATCGCCGTGGCCGCGCCGGCGGCGGCTTCCTGCAGGTTGGCGTCGGGCATGACGATGGTCGGCGACTTGCCGCCGAGTTCCAGGGTGACGCGGGTCATGTTGTCCATGGCTGCCTTGCCGATCAGCTTGCCGACCTCGGTGGAGCCGGTGAAGGTCAGCTTGTCCACGCCGGGGTGGCGGCTGAGTGCGGCGCCGGCGTTCAGGCCGGTGCCGGTGACCACGTTGAACACGCCCGCCGGGTAGCCGGCTTCGTCCACCAGTTCAGCCAGCTTGAGCACGCTCAGCGGTGTTTCGTCAGCGGGCTTGAGCACGACGGTGCAACCGGTAGCCAGGGCCGGGCCGAGCTTCCAGCAGGCCAGCAGCAACGGGAAGTTCCAGGCGACGATGGCGCCGACCACGCCCACTGCCTCGCGCCGCACGAAACCATGGAACTGGTCGTTGGGCATCAACGGCATCGAGGCTTCGACGGTGCTACCCTCGATCTTGGTAGCCCAGCCGGCCATGTAGCGCAGGAAGTCGATGGCCAGTTGCACGTCCATCACCTGGGCAACGGCGGCGCTCTTGCCGTTGTTCAGGCATTCCAGTTCGGCCAGCTGGCGGGCGTCGCGCTCCATCAGGTCGGCCAGGCGCCACAGCAGGTTCTGCCGTTCGCGTGGGCGCAGGCGGCTCCACGGCGAATCGTCGAAGGCCTGGCGAGCGGCGCGCACCGCGCGGTCGACATCTTCGGCCTCGGCGGCGGGCACTTCACCCAGTACCTCGCCAGTGGCCGGGTTGCGGAACGACAGGGTGCGACCGCTGGCGGCGTCCTGCCAGTCGGCGCCGATGCGCATCTTCAGCTTGCGTTCGAGAAAGGCGCGGGTGGCGGGCAGGATGGGCAGTTCGGAAAGCATGGGACGGTGCCTCTTGTCATTGGATGTGACAGGCATAGGCGCAATGGGCGTGCCAAGGTCGATAGATGGCTGCAAACCGTTGAACGGGTTGGGTTTTGTCCTGGTGCAAGGTTGGGATTGCAGGGTTGCGCTGTTGCACATTGAGACGGTGTGAGACGGTGGTGAAACAGTGGCTGTTCCGGCCTCTTCGCGGGCACGCCCGCTCCCACCGGTACAGCGCTGGCCCCGGCGTGTGGGAGCGGGCAGGCCCTTGTCTCAGGATGAAACACCCTGTCGCGAAATGGCACGCTGCAATTGGCCATACCTGCTCTTGGCCAAGGCCGAAAAACCGGCTAACAGGTTGAAAGAAAACGCTTTTACAGCACCTGGCACAGTTCCTGTATCACAACCGTCACATGCACACCTGCTGTACCAAAGCGTGCGAAAACGATAAGAACAACAA
This sequence comes from Pseudomonas sp. M2(2023), assembly GCF_030263955.1. NCBI lineage: Bacteria > Pseudomonadati > Pseudomonadota > Gammaproteobacteria > Pseudomonadales > Pseudomonadaceae > Pseudomonas > Pseudomonas sp. M2(2023). The sequence goes on along the minus strand of NZ_CP127114.1, from coordinate 3,084,072 downwards.
CCGTGGAGGTCTGACCTTGAAGACGACTCGACTCCGGCGGCATGCGGGCAAACTGGCGCTGGTCGCCGCCGCGCTGCTGAGCACCCAGGCCATGGCGGCCGAGCAGGGCCCGAGCCTGTTGCAGAACAAGTGCATGGGGTGCCATATCCCCGAAGGCAACGACACCTACAGCCGCATCAGCCACCAGCGCAAGACGCCGGAAGGCTGGCTGATGAGCATCGCCCGCATGCAGGTGATGCACGGCCTGCAGATCAGCGACGACGACCGCCGCACCCTGGTCAAGTACCTGGCCGACAAGCAGGGCCTGGCGCCCAGCGAAACCGATGGCGTGCGGTATGCCATGGAGCGCCGGCTGAACACTGTCGAGCAGTTCGACACCCAGCTCAGCGAAACCTGTGGCCGTTGCCACTCCGGTGCCCGTGTCGCCTTGCAGCGGCGCCCGGCCAAGGAATGGGAGCACCTGGTCAACTTCCATCTCGGCCAGTGGCCGTCCCTCGAATACCAGGCCCAGGCGCGTGACCGCGACTGGCTGCCGATCGCCCTGCAACAAGTGGTGCCCGACCTGGCCAAGCGCTACCCGCTGGAAAGCGCGGCGTGGGCCGAATGGCAGAAGGCCAGGCCCAAGGCCGATGCGCTGCCGGGCCAGTGGGCATTCAGCGGCCACATGCTGGCCAAGGGCGATGTGCGCGGGGTGATGAGCGTCACGCCTGACCAGGGTGACACCTTCAAGGTCGAGGTCAAGGGCGCTTATGCCGACGGCACGCCGTTCAATGGCAGCGGTTCGGCGATCCTCTACAACGGCTATGAATGGCGTGGCAACGTCAAGGTCGGCGACGCCAACCTGCGCCAGGTGTTCGCCGCGCTGGATGGCGAAATGAAGGGCCGCATGTTCGAGGCCGAGCACGACGAGCGTGGCCTGGACTTCACCGCAGTGAAGGAGGGCAAGGCGCGCCTGCTGGCGGTACAACCGGCATTCATCAAGGCCGGTGGCGAAAGCGAGATCACCCTGGTCGGCAGCGGCCTGGCCGGCAAACCGGACCTGGGCGCTGGCGTGGAAGTGACCGAGGTGCTGGAGCAGACCCCGACCCTGGTACGGGTGAAGGCCCGCGCCGCGGCCGATGCCAAACCAGGCCAGCGCGAAGTCGCCATCGGGGCGCTCAAGGGCGTCAACCTGGCGGTGTACGACAAAGTCGAGGAAGTGAAAGTGGTGCCGGCGTTCTCCATCGCCCGCATCGGCGAAAACGGTGCCTCGGTGCCCAAGGTGCAGGGCCGCTTCGAGGCCGAAGCCTGGGGCAAGGACGCCAATGGCCAGCCGCTGCGCATCGGCTACCTGCCGGCCAGCTGGAAGGTCGAGCCGTTCAACGAGCGTGCGGTCGAGGACGAAGACGTCAAGTTCGCCGGGAAGATGCAGGCCGATGGCGTGTTCGTGCCAGGCGGTGCTGGCCCCAACCCGGAGCGCAAGATGATGACCAACAACGCCGGCAACCTGAAGGTCATCGCCACCCTGGCCGACGGTGGCCAGACTGGCGAGGGGCACATGATCGTCACCGTACAGCGCTGGAACAACCCGCCGCTGCCGTAACGGCAGGGGGCTTACGGTTTTCCAACGGATCGATTATCGGGAGGTCGCCATGGGCGCGCTACTGAACCTGGTCGAACGCAACCTGCATGAAGTGCAGGTCGACGCCGACCGCATGCTGTTCCATATCCCCAGCAGTTCGCTGTTCACCGCCGACGCGGTGACCGGCGGCATCATCGACACCCTGCGCCAGCAAGGCTGCTCGGCCGAGGAGCTGATGCAGCGCCTTGGCCAGCAGTTTGCCGGCAGCGATATCCAGGACACCCTGCGCGAGCTGATCGCGCTGGAACTGGTCAGCGACGGCTCGCCGCTGACCCCGGAAATCGCCCTCAAGCAGGTCGAGCGCACGGCGCTGAACACCGTGGTGCTCAACGTCAACACCGGCTGCAACCTCAGCTGCACCTACTGCTACAAGGAAGACCTGGACAAACCGTCCGCGGGCAAGAAGATGAGTACTGCCACCGCCGAGGCTTCGGTGGAGATGCTGCTCAAGGAGTCGCCCGACGAGCAGCGCTACAGCGTGGTGTTCTTCGGTGGAGAGCCGCTGTCCAACCGGCCACTGATCGAGCACATGGTCGCCTACTGCGAGCGGCGCTTCGCCGAGGCGGGCAAGCAGGTGGAGTTCATCATGACCACCAATGCCACCTTGCTCACCGAAGAGATCATCGACTGGCTCAATGCCCATCGCTTCGGCCTGTCGATCAGCATCGACGGCCCCAAGACCGTGCACGACCGCAACCGCATCACCGTGGGCGGGCAGGGCACCTATGACGTGGTGCGGCGCAAGGTCGACATGCTGCTGTCGCGCTACCACAGCCGCCCGGTGGGCGCACGGGTCACGCTGACCCGTGGCATCACCGACGTCGAGACCATCTGGAACCACCTGTTCAACGAACTGGGCTTCGCTGAAGTCGGCTTTGCCCCGGTCACCTCCGGCGACATGGCCAACTTCAACCTCACCGGCGAAGAGCTGGTTCAGGTGTTCGCCAACATGAAGGCGCTGGGCCGGCGTTACCTGGAGGCTGCGCTGGAGCACCGCAACATCGGCTTCTCCAACCTGCACCAGCTGATCACCGACATCCACGAGGGCCACAAGAAGGCCCTGCCGTGCGGCGCCGGGCTGAAGATGCTGGCCGTGGACCATGAGGGCGAGCTGAACTTGTGCCACCGCTTCACCGGCTCCAGCCTGCCGACCTTCGGCAATGTGCACCAGGGCGTGAAGCAGGCGCAGCTCAACGACTTCCTGTCGCAGCGCCTGGACCGCAGCAACACCGGCTGCGACAGCTGCCGCATCCGCAACCTGTGCTCCGGCGGCTGCTACCACGAAAGCTATGCCCGCTATGGCGACCCGCAGCACCCGACCTACCACTATTGCGAACTGATGCGCGACTGGGTCGACTTCGGCATCGAAGTCTACAGCCGCATCATGGCCGCCAACCCGGCCTTCATCGATCGCTACATCACCCCGCGGAAGGCGCACTGACATGAAGCACTTGAAGCCCCTGAACAACAAGGCGCGCATCCTCGAGCAGGCCGCCGCCGAAGACCGCGTCGAAGAAGTCATGGCCATGAGCGCAGTGGCGGGCTGCACCGCCACCACCGACCCGGGCTGGGAAGTGGACGCCTTTGGTGGCGTGAGCTCGCTGTGCCAGCCGATGGAGGCCGACCTGTATGGCTGCTCCGACCCTTGCTGGTGGCCGGCCCAGGTGCCGGACATGATGAGCACCTACCAGGACTGGAACGCCCAGGCGAGCAACTCGGCGGAAGACTGGCGCAACCTCGGCACCGTGTTCCCGAAAGACAAGTGACCGGCCCAACAAGAATGACAAGGGGAAACCGCATGAAAGCTGGACGCTGCGCGTCACTCGCGCTCACCATCGCCGCCACGGCCTGTGCCGGGCTGGTACAGGCCGCCGACACCGGGCCGGCGTTGAAGGCTGGCCACGAATACATGATCGTGACCAACTACCCGAACAACCTGCACGTGGTCGATGTGGCCAGTGACACGGTGTACAAGAGCTGCGTGATGCCCGACAAGTTCGGCCCCGGCACCGCGATGATGGCGCCGGACAACCGCACCGCCTACGTGCTCAACAACCACTACGGCGACATCTACGGCATCGACCTGGACACCTGCAAGAACACCTTCCACGCCAACCTGTCCAGCGTGCCGGGTGAGGTGGGCCGGTCGATGTACTCGTTCGCCATCAGCCCGGACGGCAAGGAAGTGTACGCCACGGTCAACCCGACCCAGCGCCTGAACGACCACTACGTGGTCAAGCCACCGCGGCTGGAGGTGTTCAGCACCGCCGACGGCCTGGAGGCCAAGCCGGTGCGCACCTTCCCGATGCCGCGCCAGGTGTACCTGATGCGAGCGGCGGACGATGGCAGCCTGTACGTCGCCGGGCCGGACATCTACAAGATGGACGTGAAGACCGGCAAGTACACGGTGGCCTTGCCGCTGCGCAACTGGAACCGCAAAGGCTACAGCGCCCCGGACGTGCTGTACTTCTGGCCGCACCAGAGCCCGCGCCACGAGTTTTCGATGCTGTACACCATTGCCAGGTTCAAGGATGACAAGCAGGACCCGGCCACCGCCGATCTGCTGTATGGCTACCTGAGCGTCGACCTGAAGACCGGCAAGACCCACACCCAGGAATTTGCCGACCTGACCGAGCTGTACTTCACCGGGCTGCGTTCGCCGAAAGACCCGAACCAGATCTACGGCGTGCTCAACCGCCTGGCCAAGTACGACCTCAAACAGCGCAAGCTGATCAAGGCGGCGAATCTGGACCACACTTACTACTGCGTGGCCTTCGACAAGAAAGGCGACAAGTTGTACCTGGGCGGCACCTTCAATGACCTGGCGGTGTTCAACCCGGATACGCTGGAGAAAGTGAAGAACATCAAGTTGCCGGGTGGGGACATGTCCACCACCACGCCGCAGGTGTTCATCCGTTAAACCGGTGTTGCTTTCTTCGCGGGAAAACCGCTCCTACAAGGATCTCCACAGGGGCTGAATGTGGTGCGGTCCCTGTGGGAGTGGGTTTACCCGCGAAGAGGCCCGCTCAATCAACACAAGAACAACAAGAGACCGCCCATGCCCCAGCCAAGCTACTCCCAGGGCAACCAGGACAAACCCCTGCTTACCCAGTGCATCGGCGACGCCTTCGACACCACCGTCGCCCGCTTCCCCGACCGTGACGCGCTGGTCGTCCGCCACCAGGCACTGCGCTACACCTGGCAGCAACTGGCCGAAGCCGTCGACCAGCACGCCCGTGCGCTGATGGCCCTGGGCGTGCAGCCCGGTGACCGCCTCGGCATCTGGGCACCCAACTGCGCAGAGTGGTGCATCACCCAGTTCGCCAGCGCCAAGGTGGGCGCGATCCTGGTCAACATCAACCCGGCCTACCGCTCCAGCGAACTGGACTACGCCCTGGGCCAGTCCGGCTGCCGCTGGGTGATCTGCGCCGACGCGTTCAAGACCTCCGACTACCACGCCATGCTGCTGGGCCTGGTCCCGGGCCTGGCCGGCGGGCAGCCGGGCGCCCTGATCTGCGAACGCTTCCCCGAACTGCGCGGTGTGGTCAGCCTGGCCGTCGCGCCACCGGCGGGCTTTCTCGCCTGGCACGACCTGCAGGCCCGTGCCGCGGCCGTCAGCCGCGAAGCCTTGGCCGAGCGCCAGGCACAGCTGCGCTGCGACGACCCGATCAATATCCAGTACACCTCGGGCACCACCGGTTTCCCGAAAGGCGCCACCCTCAGCCACAGCAACATCCTCAACAACGGCTACATGGTCGGTGAAAGCCTGGGCCTGACCGAGCATGACCGGCTGGTGGTGCCGGTGCCGCTGTACCACTGCTTCGGCATGGTCATGGCCAACCTCGGCTGCATGACCCACGGCAGCACCCTGATCTACCCCAACGACGCCTTCGACCCGCTGGCCACCCTGCGTGCGGTGGCGGAAGAAAAGGCCACGGCGTTGTATGGTGTGCCGACCATGTTCATCGCCGAACTGGACCACCCCCAGCGCGGCGAGTTCGACCTGTCCAGCCTGCGCACCGGGATCATGGCCGGCGCCACCTGCCCGATCGAAGTGATGCGCCGGGTTATCGGCGAGATGCACATGGCCGAGGTGCAGATTGCCTACGGCATGACCGAAACCAGCCCGGTGTCGCTGCAGACCGGCGCCAGCGACGACCTGGAGCGCCGCGTGACCAGCGTCGGGCGCACCCAGCCAAGGCTGGAGAACAAGGTGATCGATGCTGATGGCAACACGCTGGCGCGGGGCGAGATCGGCGAATTGTGCACGCGGGGTTACAGCGTGATGCTGGGCTATTGGAACAACCCCAAGGCCACGGCTGAAAGCATCGATGAGGAAGGCTGGATGCACACCGGCGACCTGGCGGTAATGGACGAGCAGGGCTATGTGCGTATTGTCGGGCGCAGCAAGGACATGATCATTCGCGGCGGCGAGAACATCTACCCGCGCGAGCTGGAGGAGTTCTTCTTCACCCACCCGGCGGTGGCCGATGTGCAGGTGATTGGCGTGCCGTGCAGCAAGTACGGTGAAGAGATTGTGGCCTGGGTGCGGCTGCACCCGGGGCATACGGCCAGCGCGGAGGAACTGCGCGATTGGGCGAAGGCGCGGATCGCGCACTTCAAGGTGCCGCGGTACTTCCGCTTTGTCGATGAGTTCCCGATGACGGTGACCGGCAAGGTGCAGAAGTTCCGCATGCGCGAGATCAGTGTCGAGGAGCTGTCTGCCAGGTGAGGTGTCGCCTGTGCTGGCCTCTTCGCGGGTAAACCCGCTTGTATGGTTAGACTTGAAGGGGTGGTGGGACTAAATGCCCGATTCTGACTGTTCACAGCAGTACAGACCGTGGGAGACATCGCCCCACCCCTTCCACCAAAGCGCCGATAAAGAATGCATCGTTTGCAAGCGACGATAGAAGCAAGCCAGCGCCTCTTGGTGAAACCCCTTCAAGCCGAAAAACCATAACGTGAGGAGCCGCCCATGGCAATGCAGGTAGGTAAGTTGATCGTGGGTGCGGATGTCGCGAAGGCTGAGCTGGTTATCCACCACGATGATCGCGACGAGATCATCAGGCTGAAAAACTCCAAACTCGAGATCAGAAGGTGGCTCAAGCAACAAACCCTCAACACCGCTATCGCTGTTGAGGCGACCAATGTCTACCACTTGGACCTGGTTGAATTGGCCCACAGCCTAGGCTTCGAGGTCTATGTCATCGATGGTTTTCAATTGAGCAACTACCGGAAAAGTGTTGGGGGACGGGTTAAAACCGACCCCTCCGATGCTCGGTTGTTGTCCCGTTTTTTAAAAAATGAAGGCGAGGACCTTCGCCCTTGGAGCCCGCCTCCCGCTGTCTACGGCAAGCTTCAGAGCCTCTTGCGACGCAGAGCCGCCTTGGTGACTGCTCGTACTGCAATGACTCAGAGCTGGGCTAACGAAAGCCTTTTGAAAGCCGCCTTCGAAACTTTTGTGAAGTCGATAGATCGGCTGGATCAGTTGATTCAAAAGAAGATTAAAGAAGTACTGCGAGACGCTGGGCTACAGGAACAAGTCGCTCGCTGCCAGGCAGTAGAGGGCATTGGTTTTCTCACCGCCGCAGCATTGGTGATGGCTTTTACAAGGGGCGAGTTCAAAAGCAGTGACTCGTACATTGCATTCCTAGGAATGGATTTACGAGTCAGTGATTCCGGGCAGAAGAATGGGCGACGTCGCCTCACCAAGCGAGGTTGTTCAGAAATTCGTCGCTTATTGCACAACGCTGCGATGGCGGCCAGCAGATCGGCAGCCTGGAAAGGGCTTTACGAACAGCATCGGAGCAGTGGTAAAGCAACAACCCAAGCTTTGGTAATCCTGGCAAGAAAGCTCGCGCGGGTGGCATTCGCCCTGATGAAAAATCAGGACGAATACGTCACTAAAGGCGCGAAACTGGCTTGCTGAAAACCATAGAATCTCCCACAGGTACTGCACAGGCCTTAAGGGCAGTGGAGAACCTGTGGGAGCGGGTTTACCCGCGAAGAGGCCAGTGCAGGCAGTAGATGCTCCCCACAGGTCTCCAACGCCCTTGAGGACTGTACAGTACCTGTGGGAGCGGGTTTACCCGCGAAGAGGCCGGCACAGGCAGCAAATGACCTCAGCCCTGCAGCAACTCCGGGCTGTTGAAGTTGCTCAACCTGCGATCATCGTCGACACATTCCAGCCCCTGCACCGCTTCACGCTGCAAGGCCTTCTGCAAACTCCGCTCGCCCGCCACCCAGGCCTGCTCCAGCACCGGCAACACCCGGCGTGGCAGCACGCTGAACATCGGCTGCCAGTACCCACCCTGGCGCACCATGGCCGCACTGTCACTGGTCACTGCCAGGTGCAGCAGGTCCTCGATCAACCCCCGGTCAACCAGCGGTGCATCACAGGCCAGCAGCACCACCCATTCATGCCGCGCCACCTTGAGCCCGGCAATCACCCCCGCCAACGGCCCGGGGTAGTCCGCCTCGGCATCGCCCACCAACTGGTCGGCATACGCCTGGTAGGCCTGCTGGTTACGGTTGCAGGAAATCACCAGGTCATCGCTGAGCGGCCGTACCACGCGCTGCACATGCGCCACCAGCGGTTCGCCCTGCCAGTCGACCAGGCCCTTGTCGCGGCCGCCCATGCGCTGGCCGCGGCCACCGGCGAGAATGAGGATGGAGCAGGGGGGCAGGGCATCAGGCATGAAAAAGGGTTCCGGGCAGTCAATGCCGGGAACCCTCCCATTTCACGCGGGGCTTGTCCAGTCAGCTGTCGCTGGTCACGGCCTGCGTGTCGGCCTTACCCGCCTGGCGTCGCCCGGCAAGGCGCATCACCACCACGAAGAACACCGGCACGAACACCACAGCCAGGGTGGCGCTGAGCATGCCGCCGATCACCCCGGTACCGATCGCCTTCTGGCTGGCCGAGCTGGCGCCGCTGGCAATGGCCAGCGGCACCACGCCGAGGATGAACGCCAGCGAGGTCATCACGATCGGCCGCAGGCGCAGGCGCGCGGCCTGCACGGCAGCGTCGGCAGCATCCACGCCCTGGTCGACCAGGCTCTTGGCGAACTCGATGATCAGGATGGCGTTCTTCGCCGACAGGCCGATCAGGGTGATCAGGCCGACCTTGAAGAACACGTCGTTGGGCATGCCGCGCAGGGTCACCGCCAGCACCGCACCGAGCACGCCCAGCGGTACTACCAGCAGTACTGCGGTGGGGATCGACCAGCTTTCGTACAGCGCTGCCAGGCACAGGAACACCACCAGCAACGACAGCGCCATCAGCATCGGTGCCTGGCTGCCGGACAGCCGCTCCTGCAGCGACAGGCCAGTCCATTCCAGGCCGGCACCGGCCGGCAGCTGGGCCACCAGGCGCTCGATCTCGGCCATGGCTTCGCCCGAACTGTAGCCGGCTGCCGGTTCGCCGGAAATCGACACCGCCGGGTAGCCGTTGTAGCGGGTCAGCTGCACCGGGCCGCTGACCCACCTGGCCTGGACGAAGGCGCCCAGTGGCACCATCTTGCCGCTGTCGTTGCGCACGTGGATCTTCAGCAGGTCTTCGACCTGGCTGCGCTGGTCGCCTTCGGCCTGCACCACCACCCGCTGCATGCGGCCCTGGTTGGGGAAGTCGTTGACGTAGCTGGAACCCACGGCCACGTCCAGCACCGAACCGATATCGGCAAACGATACGCCCAGGGCGTTGGCCTGGCGGCGGTCGATTTCCAGTTGTACCTGCGGGCTTTCCGCCAGCGAGGCTTCGCGCACGTTGGTCAGCACCTTGCTTTTGCCGGCATTTGCCAGCAGCTCGTCGCGGGCGGCCATCAGCTCGGCGTGGCCCATGCCGCCGCGGTCCTGCAGGCGGAACTCGAAGCCGGTCGACTCGCCAAGGCCGTCGATTGGCGGTGGCAGCACGGAATAGGCCACGGCGTCCTTGAGCTGGGTAAAGGCCATGGTCGCGCGATCGGCGATCGACTGGGCGCTGTCGTCGGCACCGCGCTCGGACCAGTCCTTGAGCGTGGTGAAGGCCAGTGCCGCGTTCTGCCCGCTGCCCGAGAAGCTGAAACCCAGGATCAAGGTGGTGTTACCCACGCCGGGCTCTTCGGCGTTGTGCGCCTCGATCTGTGCCGCCACCTGTTCGGTGCGCATGCGGCTGGCGCCTGGCGGCAGCTGGATATCGGTGATGGTGTAGCCCTGGTCTTCGGTGGGCAGGAACGCCGTGGGCAGCTGGCTGAAGCCATAACCCAGCACCGCCAGCAGCAACGCGTATACCAGCAGGTAGCGGCCGCTGCGCTTGAGTGCCTGCACCACCCAGCGCTGGTAACCGTTGCTCATGCCCTCGAAGCGCCGGTTGAACCAGCCGAAGAAGCCCTTGCGTTCGTGGTGCTCGCCCTTGGCCACCGGCTTGAGCAGGGTGGCACACAGCGCCGGGGTCAGGCTGAGGGCGAGAAACGCCGAGAACAGGATCGACACTGCCATCGACAGCGAGAACTGCTGGTAGATCACCCCCACCGAGCCTTGCATGAAGGCCATGGGCAGGAACACTGCCACCAGCACCAGGGTAATGCCGACGATCGCGCCGCTGATCTGGCCCATGGCCTTGCGCGTGGCCTCCTTGGGCGGCAGGCCTTCTTCGGCCATGATCCGCTCGACGTTCTCCACCACCACGATGGCATCGTCGACCAGGATGCCGATGGCCAGCACCATGCCGAACAGGGTCAGCACGTTGACCGAGAAGCCCATGGCCAACATCACGGCGAAGGTGCCCATCAGGGCCACCGGCACCACCAGGGTTGGGATCAGGGTGTAGCGCAGGTTCTGCAGGAACAGGAACATCACCGCGAACACCAGCAGCATGGCTTCGAACAGGGTGTTGATGACCTGCTCGATCGACACCTTGACGAATGGCGAGGTGTCGTAGGGGATGTCGTACTTGACGCCTTCGGGGAAGTAGCGCGCCAGGTCCTGCATCTTCGCCCGCACCAGGGTGGCGGTTTCCATGGCGTTGGCGCCCGGCGACAGCTGCACGCTGAAGGCGGTGGCCGGCTTGCCGTTCAGGCGCGTGCCGTACTGGTACTCCTGGGCACCGATCTCGACCCGGGCGACATCGCCGATGGTCACCGTGGAACCGTCCGGGTTGGCACGCAGGACAATCCCGGCGAACTCCTCGGGGGTGCTCAGCTGGCCCTTGACCACCACGTTGGCGGTGATTTCCTGAGTGCCACGGATGGGCAGGTCACCAATGCTGCCGGGGGCCACCTGGGCGTTCTGCGCGGCGATGGCCTCGGCCACGTCGTTGGGCGTGAGGTTGAAGCCGATCAGCTTGCGCGGGTCGATCCAGATGCGCATGGCGCGTTCCGAACCGTACAGCTGGGCCTTGCCGACGCCCTTGAGGCGACGGATTTCGTCCATCACGTTGCGCGCGAGGATATCCGACAGGGCGGTTTCGTCGAGCTTGCCATCTTCGGAGGTGAGGGTGGCCAGCAGCAGGAAACCGGTGGAGACCTTTTCCACCTGCAGGCCTTGCTGGGTTACCGGGCGCGGCAGGCGCGACTCGACCACCTTCAGGCGGTTCTGTACGTCGACCTGGGCCAGGTCCGGGTTGGTGCCCGGGGCGAAGGTGGCGGTGATGGTGGCGCTGCCCAGGCTGCTCTGCGACTCGAAGTACAGCAGGTTGTCGGCGCCGTTGAGCTCCTGCTCGATCAGGCTGACCACGCTCTCGTCCATGGTCGCCGCCGAAGCGCCCGGATACACGGCGTAGATTTCCACCTGCGGCGGGGCCACGTTGGGGTACTGGGCCACCGGCAGTTGCGGGATGGCCAGGGCACCGGCCAGCAGGATGAACAGGGCGACCACCCAGGCGAATACCGGGCGGTCGATGAAGAATTGCGGCATGAATCAGGCCCTCACTGGCCAGTGTGCTGTGCGATGGGCGATGCCCCTGATGCATTGTCGACCTGCACCTGGTCACCGGCCTTGACGTGTTGCAGGCCCTCGACCACCACCCGCTCGCCGGGGGCCAGGCCTTCGCTGACGATCCAGCGGTCGCCCTGGGCGCTGCCCAGTACTACCTGGCGGTCGCTGACCCGGGCCTGCGGGTCGACCACCAGCACCTTGGGCACGCCAGCGCTGTCGCGCAGGATGGCGCGCTGCGGCACGCTCAGGCCCTTGGGCTGCACGGCCTGCTCCAGGCGCACGCGCACGTAGCTGCCGGGCAGCAGGTCGAGGTCCGGGTTGGGGAACTCGCTGCGCAGGGTGATCTGGTTGGTGCTGGGGTCGACGCTGATGTCGGAGAACAGCAGTTTGCCCGGCAACGGGTAGGTGCTGCCATCGTCCTGGATCAGCGTGGCCCGGGCCTGGCCGTCGCCCACCTGCTGCAGCTCGCCGGCACGCATGGCGCGGCGCAGGGCGTTGAGCTCGCGGGTCGACTGGGTGACATCGGCGTGGATCGGGTCCAGCTGCTGGATGGTCGCCAGGGGCGTGGTCTCGTTCTGCCCGACCAGCGCACCTTCGGTGACCTGGGCGCGGCCGATACGGCCGGAAATCGGCGCGGTCACGGTGGCGTAGCCGAGGTTGAGGCGGGCGCGTTCCAGGGCGGCCCTGGCCTCGGCCACTGCGGCATCGGCCTGCAGGTAGCTGGCCTTGGCGTTGTCGTACTCCTGGCGGCTGACGGCTTTGTCGTCGACCAGTTCGCGGTAGCGCTGCTCCTGCAGGCGTGCCTGGTACAGGGTGGCCAAGGCCTTGGCCAGGGTGGCGCGGGCGCTGTCGTGGTCGGCCTTGAACGGCGCCGGGTCGATCAGGAACAGCACATCGCCCTGCTTGACGTCGCTGCCTTCGCGATACACCCGTTTGAGCACAACGCCCGCGACACGTGCTCGCACTTCGGCGGTGCGCGGCGCGAGGATACGGCCGCTTAGCTCACTGCTGATGGCCAGTGGCTGCAGTTGCAGGGTTTCCACCCGCACTTGCGGGGTGGGGGCCTGTTCTTCCTGTTCGGCGCTGTCGTCGCAGCCGGCCAGGGACAGGCTCAGGAACGCCAGAAGCGCCAACGGGCGCAAGCGTGGGGGGAGGGTAGTAGACATACGGATCTTCCGATGATGACCGCCGGTATGCTACGGCAGGCGTTCCTTGCGTGGCTGTTAATACCTGTAGGACGAGTGTGAAAAAGTGTGAAGAACAATCCTCTCGACCTGTAGGGTTCTATATTCTGCGTGTACCTGTACCGGCCTCTTCGCGGGTAAACCCGCTCCCACAGGGACCGCACAGCACTGGAACCTGTGCAGTCCCTGTGGGAGCGGGTTTACCCGCGAAGAGGCCGGCAAGGCCTACCACAACCCAGACTTCCAAGCGCCTATGCCGAATATTTTCCTGGTCGAAGACGACAGCGCCCTGTCCGAACTGATCGCCAGCTACCTGCAACGCAACGACTTCCATGTCCAGGTGATCGCCCGTGGCGATCATGTGCTTGACGAGTACCGCCGGCAAAAGCCCGACCTGGTCATCCTCGACCTGATGCTGCCAGGCATCGACGGCCTGCAGCTGTGCCGCCTGCTGCGCCAGGAATCGCAAGGCCTGCCGATCCTGATGCTGACCGCCCGCGACGACAGCCACGACCAGGTCCTGGGCCTGGAAATGGGCGCCGACGACTACGTGACCAAACCCTGCGAACCGCGTGTACTGCTGGCCCGCGTGCGTACCCTGCTGCGTCGCAGCAGCGTCAACGAGCCGCGCCTGGACAACGACCTGATCCTGATCGGTGGCCTGCGCATCGACCTGGCCGAGCGCACCGTGAGCTGGCGTGGCGAAGAGGTGGAGCTGTCCAGCGGCGAGTACAACCTGCTGGTGGTACTGGCGCGCAATGCCGGCGAAGTGCTGAACCGCGACCGCATCCTGCAGCAACTGCGGGGTATCGAGTTCAACGGCACCGACCGCTCGGTGGATGTGGCCATCTCCAAGCTGCGGCGCAAGTTCGACGATAACGCCGGCGAAGCGCGCAAGATCAAGACCGTGTGGGGCAAGGGCTACCTGTTCAGCCGTGTCGAGTGGGAGTGTTGACCGCCCATGCTGAAGATTCTGGTGCGGCTGTACCTGGTGATCATCGTTGCCTATGCCGGTGCGCTGTTGTTCATCCCCGACACCATCGTCGGCCTGTTCCAGGACCGCTTCATGGCCTACAACCTGGACCAGGCCAAGGGCGTGCAGTCGCTTATCGTGCGCCAGTTCCGCCAGGCCCCGCGCGAGCAGTGGCCGGCGGTGGAGCAAGAGCTGGCCAGTGATTTCGCACCGCTGGAACTGCAACTGCTGCGCATGGACCAGGCTGACCTGAGCGAGGACGAGCAGGCGCGCCTGGAGCACGGCCTGTACGCCGTGCGCATTGCCGAATGGGGCTACTACGAGACGGTGCTGGCGCCGCTGGACAAGGAATGGCTGGTGCGCCTGCACTCACCGCCAGACCCGCTGGATATCAACGTGCTGTCGTGGGGCGTGACCGTACTGATCGGTGCAGCCATGCTCGGTTGCCTGCTGCTGTGGGTATGGCCGCACTGGCGCGACCTGGAGCGCCTCAAGGAAACCGCCCGGCGCCTGGGCCAGGGGCAGATGGCCGAGCGTACGCACATCTCGCCGCACTCCAACATCGGTGAACTGGCCGGGGTGTTCGACACCATGGCCAGTGACCTGGAACGCCACGTGAACCAGCAGCGCGAGCTGCTCAATGCGGTGTCGCACGAGTTGCGCACGCCGTTGACCCGGCTGGACTTCGGCCTGGTGCTGCTGTTCGACGAAGTGCCGCCGGCCAGCCGCAAGCGCCTGCTGGAGCTGGTGGGGCATGTGCGTGAGCTGGATGAGCTGGTACTGGAGCTGTTGTCCTACAGCCGGCTGTACAACGCCGACCAGGCCCGCGAGCGGGTCGAGGTGTCGTTGCTGGAGCTGGTCGACAGCGTGCTCGGCGGCTTTGCCGAGGAACTCGATGGCCGGGGTATCCAGTGGGAGGTGCGGGCCGAGGGAGATTTGCCGCGTTTTGTGCTGGACCCACGGCTGACGGCACGGGCGGTGCAGAACCTGGTGCGCAATGCCATGCGTTACTGCGACGAGAGCCTGTTGCTGCGCTTGCGCCTGGAAGACGATGGCGCCTGCCTGGTGACGGTGGAGGATGACGGGATTGGTATTCCGGTGGAGGAGCGCGAGCGGATTTTCCAGCCGTTCTACCGCCTGGACCGTAGCCGTGACCGCAATACCGGCGGGTTTGGCCTGGGCTTGGCGATCAGCCGGCGGGCGATCGAGGGGCAGGGTGGCACCTTGACCGTGGCGCAGTCGGCGCTGGGGGGCGCGCAGTTCCGGATTCGCTTGCCTGCCGGGTGATGGGGTGCCTGTGCCGGCCCTTTCGCGGGTGAACCCGCTCCTACAAGGGCCGTACAGATTTCACACACTGTGGAGCACCTGTGGGAGCGGGTTTACCCGCGAAAGGGCCGGGCCTGCTAATCACTTTCTGCCAGCCGGGCAGACCACAGCACAAACCGGTCCTTGCCACTGTGCTTGGCCTCGTACAGCGCCTGGTCGGCGCGCACCAGCGCCGTGGTCAGGCTGTCGCCCTGGTCCACCCGGGCCAGGCCAATGCTGATGGTTACCGGGTGTTCGCCAACATCTTCACGTACTCGTTGGCACAGCGCCGCCACTCGTTGCTCGGCGCCTTGCTGGTCCAGCCCCTGGAAAAAGATCGCGAATTCTTCACCACCCAGTCGGGCAAACTCGTAACCGGCCATGCTCGCCTTGATATGCAGGGCCACGCGCTTGAGTACTTCATCGCCCACGTCATGGCCAAAACGGTCATTCACCCGCTTGAAGTTGTCGATGTCGATCATCGCCAGGTACTGCTCGGTCGTGGCCAGGCGCAGCTGGTGGCCGGCCTGGGCCATGAACGAACGGCGGTTGGGGATTTCGGTCAGGGCATCGACATAGGCCTGGTCCAGCAGCACCTTGGACAGGTAGAAGTTGTGCAGCTTGGCCTTGCGCATCTGCAGGTAGCTGTAGATGACCAGGCCGCTGAGGAACACCGCGTAGCTGATCAGCATGGCGCCTTCGAGTTCGTCCGGCCCGATACGGGTGTGGTAGAACGGGTTGAGCACCACCCAGGTGATGGCCATGGCGCAGAAGAACGACCAGCGCCGCACCGGTAGCACCGACACGGCATACAGCACGGTGGACACCCCGAGCACCAGCCATACCGGGCGCTGGGCCACCGGGATGCCTTCGATCACCAGGCGCATGCCCAGGGTGATGGCGGCGATGAATAGCAGGTTGAGTACATCGAAGTGATGGCTGCGACGGGTGAACCGCAGTACCACGGTGAGGCTGCCGAGCAGGGTGATGAACAGATAGGACAGCCAGGTGAAACCCTGGCCGCCGAGGAAGCTGACGATCAGGTCGAAGACCAGCCAGATCAGGATGCTGACGCAGAATACCAACAGGCAGAACGGGCGCATGACCTCGAATTCGTGCTGGCGGAATTCGGCGCGCAGGGCGGCGGGGGCGACCTGTTTGCGAACGTGGGCTTCGATGGTCTTGAACATGCGGGCTCCTGTGAGTACTGCTATGCCAGGCCCGGCCCTTTCGCGGGTAAACCCGCTCCCACAGGTCTTCCACAGCGCTGGAAATCTGTGCGGTCCCTGTGGGAGCGGGTTTACCCGCGAAGAGGCCAGGCCTGGAGACTCAATTGGTGGGCAGAACACCCCGGGCCCATGGCCGGTAACGCAGGTCGAACACCGCCTCGGCATGGCACCCGGCGCCCAGCTTCGGCTGGGCAGGCTCAGCCCGAAACGCCTGGCCTGGCGCGCTCACCTGGCGGAACGCCTCGCGCACCACGCCAACCCGGCACGGCAAGGCCTGCTCGTAGCCTTGGCGCACCAACGCGGGCAAGCGCCCGGTCCCGGCGCCATCCTGCCACCACACAGTCAAGCCCAACCCGGCCAGTTGATCCAGCCATGCGGCATTGACCCGCGGTGAGAGTTTGCCGGCGCTGAAAGCACTGATGTGCAAAGGCTTGTCCAGTTGCCGGTTGAAGGCCTGCAACTGGCTGTGCAGGGCATCCCGGCGCTCGGCCTCGCGAAAGTGATGGTCGTCCAGTTCCATGGGCAGGTACCAGCCGTCCACCGGCAACTGCCACGCCTGGCGCAGTTGCCGGTACTGGCTGAGCGAGCGCCCCAGCTGCGCCTTCCAGTAACTGTTCAGGCCTTCACCGTCCAGCTCGTCGATGCGCTGGTAATAGGCCGGGTCCATGTACAGCCCCAGCACCAGTTGCAGGCCCTGGGCACGCGCGCTGCGCAGGCTGTCGGCCAGCCAGCCGCGGGCACCGCCGAAATCGCTGTCGCCATAGGCGCTCCACTGCACGATCAGGGTTTTGCCGCCCTGGGCCACGGTGGCGTGCCACAGTTGCTGCCACTGGGCGGGGGTGACATTGGCGTCGCGGTTGAGGGGTTGGTAGAACAGGCGCTGGTCTGCGCTGGCTGGCAGGCACAGGGCAACCAGGCAGAGGGCCAGGAACGTACGCATCAGAAGGTCATCTCCGCACCGACCAGCACGCCATTGGCGCGCTCGTATAGATTGCCGCCCAGCGATTGCTGGTACTCGGCACGCACTTTCAGCGAACCGCGGTAGGCGTTGTAGCGGTCATCATCGAACCACCACTGCCAGCGCACGCCCACCCCGGCCCGAGCGTCCTGGCGCCAGTCGTTGCTCGGGTCCTGGCTGGAAAACTCGACAAAACCATAGGGCATGATGGTTTGCGGCGAGCTGCCCGGCAGCTTCCAGGCGTGGCCCTGCTGGTAGCGCGACAGCCAGGCGTGGTCGCCGGCGCGGGTCCACCAGGCGGCGTCAAGGTAGAGGAAGCGTTCGTTCCAGTCGTCTTCATCGACCCGCCAGTCGTTGCGCCAGTCGCCCTGGTCGAGGAAAGAAGCGGTGGCCCGCAACAGCAGGTCGTTGCTCGATTCGGCGTGGTGACGCAGGTCGCCCCAGTTGCCGCCGACCTTGGCCGGGCTCAGCAGTTGGCCCAGGCTCAGCCCGCGGTAGTGTTCCTCGTCGATCTGACGCTGGTGGTACAGCTCGGCATACAGGTTGAGGTTGGCCTGGCCGAATGGTTTGTAGCGCAGGCCGACACCGGTACCCATGCTTTGCGCGTAGTCGGTGCGGCTTTGCCCACCGAACAGCACGCGGCCATACACCGACAGGGTGCTGCCGTTGCGGCTGGGCTCTTCGCCCAGGGCGTGGTCCCACATGGCCAGTTGCACGTTCTGCGATTGCGCGCGGCGTGAAGTGCCGCTGCGCTGGCCATTGTCGAGGAACTTGTCGTTGGTCGAGGTGCCGGCCGGCGACCAGGTGCTGGCCAGGGTGATGGTGTCGCGCCGCGACAGGCTTTCGTGGGCGCGGCGCTGGCGGTACTTGCGGGCTTCCAGGCTGCCGTATTCGTCGTCGCCGTCGACCAGCTCCTGCTCCACATCGAGGATGCGGCGCAGTTCGCGGCGCGCCGAAGCGCTGTCTTCGGCTTCGTCATAGCGCAAGGCCAGCGTCTCGCCAAGGCGGTAGTCCTCGGGGAAGTCTTGGGTGGCGCGTTCCAGGTAGGGGATCGACTGGCGGCGCTGGGCCTTGTACGTCGAGCCGGCCAGGCGCATGCCGTAGTCGGCGCGGTAGCGTGGCTGGTCGGGAGCCAGGCGCACGGCTTCTGCCAGCCAGGCGCTGCTCTGGGCACTGTCGCCAGCCAGTTGCGCGGTGCTGGAGGCCGCGTAGTAGTGGTCGGCCCGCGGGTTGTGTGCCAGGGCCTGGCGCTGGAAGCCCAGCGCCGCCTGGTAATCGCCTTGGCGCTGGGCGATGGCGGCACCCAGGGCCCAGTCGTCGGCGCTGTCGTGCGCGGCGGCGTCCCAATAGCGCCGGGCCGCTTGTGCGTCGCCGGCGTTCAACGCGCCGCGAGCGGCAGTGAGGCGGGCGTTGTCGGTCCAGGCGCTGTCGGGCTGGGTGCGCCAGATGGGCAGGGCCGCTTCGGAGTCGCCTGCGGCTTCCAGGGCATAGGCCAGGGGCAGGCGGCTCCCGCTGTCGCCCAGGCGCTCGGCGGCCTGGTAGTAGACCACCGCTTCGCCTGGCTGGTCGGGCATGGCGCAGCGGCCCAGGGCGCGGTACTGGCCAGGTTCGCTCGGGGTGGCCGGTACTGCCTGGTGCACGGCATCGCACTGGCCAGCCTCGGCAAGGCGGCCGAGCAACTGGGCCCGGGTAGTGGCGTTGACCCGAGGGACCAGGCCGAGCATGCGGCGGGCGTCCAGCGGGCCGTCGTTACGCGCATACAGGTTGCCAAGGCGCTGCAGCAGCGACGGTGCAAGGCGGCCCTGGTGGCGATCGTAGGCCTGCTCCAGCAATTGCCGGGCGTGTTCGTCATGGCCTTGCTGCATCAGCAGGAAGGTGGTTTGCTCCAGTACGGCCATGTCGCCGCTCTGTCGATAGCGTTGCTCCCACTCGGCGGCGGTACGTGGTTGCGGGGGCTGGGGCGGGTCGCCGTAAAGGCGTTGCTTGAGCACGGCGTAGGCCCTGGGGGCGGTGCTGGCTGTGCAGCCCTTGAACTGCTCGCGTGCCAGCTGCGGATCGTGGAGCGACAACCAGTCCACGGTTTCCAGGCAGGGCCGTTGCAGTTCGTTGCTCAGGCGCTGTACCAGCGGTGCGTCGTCGCCTTCGCGGGCGAGCTCCCACAGTTGCTGGCGCTGCTCGGGCTGGTTCAGCTCTGCGGTGGGCAACGCCTGAAGCCAACGCTGTGCCTGCTGGTTATGGCCGACGGCAATGGCGCGGTTGGCCATGGCCAGGCGAGCCTGGTTGGCTGCGTCGGGGGAGGGGGCGCTGGGCAGCAGTGCTTTCAGCCCTTTCTCATCCACTTGCTGGATGTAGGCATTGGCCAGGCGTTGCCAGTCTTGCGCCGGCAACTGGCCCTGCTCGGCCAGCGGCTGCAGCTGTTCGATGGTCTCCTTCCAGTTGCGCAGTTGTTCGGCGAAGTTGGCCCGGGCCAGGCGCAGAACCTGGCCGTCCCCCTGTGCCGGCAGATGATTGAGCCAGTCCAGCGCCCTGGCAGCACCCCCGAATCTGGCCAGGCTCAGGCTGTAGGCCTGCCACAGGCGCACCCGTTGAGCGCCGTCGCTGCTGGCCAGCCATTGTTCCACCTGGCTGGCCGGCGGTGGGTCCTGTTCGATCCAGGTCAAGCGCAGTTCCAGCAGGGCGTTGGCGTGTTCGGGGCTGTCACCCAGTTGTTCGGCAAGGGCTTCGGCCTCCTTGTAGCGGCGCTGGTGAGCCAGTGCCTCCACCAGCAGTGCACGCGCTTCGTCGTTGTTCGGCACCCGGCCCAGCACGTGGCGGGTCAGGCGTTCGACCTCGGCCCAGTTGTCCTTCTTCGCTTCGCGGTAGCTGCGCTCCATGAACGGGTAGCTGGTGAACCGCTGAAAGTCGGTCATCGGCGCCGAAGCGGCGCAGGGCAGGGCGGCGGAACACAGCAACAAGCCAGTGAAGGTGAGGGAAAAGCGCGGCTTCATGCCACCTCCCGGGTCAGGTCAAAGGCGGCCTGCTGTTCGCTGGCCTGTTCGATCAGGGCCTGCTGCAGCACCTGCTCGGTGATGATGCCGCGGGCGATCAGGTGCTCGCCGAGGCTCTGGTGTTCCGGGTCGAAGTCGATCAGCGCCTGGTTGAACAAAGTGACCGGGACCATGCCGCGCACCTGCAGCAGGGCGCCGAGCATTACCTGGTGATGGCTGACCTGTTCGAGCAGCTGTTCGTCGTCCTGATGGCGTTCCAGAATGGCGAGCATGTCTCGGGTTTCCGGCTTCTGCCAGGGGCTGGGGTAGTGATAGCGCAGGCCCAGGGTGACGCGGCCCTGCGGCGCCAGGCGGGCGCTGACCGGGCGCTTCAGGTGGCGGCTGATTACCCCCAGCGACACCTGGCTGACCGGGCTTTCGCTGGCCAGTACCAGCGTGTCGCCGTCTTCGGCCACCGGCAACACGCCATAGTGCGTCGCCAGCTTGCGCGGCAGTTTGGCGATCAGCTGCGGGTCGAGCTTGAATGGGTTCAGCGGCGCCCAGGGCAGGTCCATCTGCTCGGCCAGGGTGGCGACCAGCTGTTCGCTGTTCAGCCAGCCGCGCAGCAGCAGCTCGCGGCCCAGGCGCCGGCGTACCGGGCTGGTGATCGCCTGTTGCAGCTGTTCGTCGCTGATCAGGCCCTTGGCCACCAGGCGCTGACCCAGCGGCGTGCGGGCGGGGGCAGCGATGGCGGGGAATTCGTGGGTGGTCTTGTCCCAGGCCACGCGCCGCGAGTCACCCATTTCCATCACCTGGCGCAGGGCACGCAGGTTGGCGAAAAAGTTGACGAAGTTGCTCCACATCATCCGCGGTGCCGACAGCAGCCCTTCGCCGATGCCATAGAAGCGGGTGACGAACCAGGCGCGCTGGAACAAGCGGTTGAACAGCATCAGCCCGTTCAGCCACAGCAGGGTGGTCAGCAGCCAGCTGTCGCTGAGGATCGACATGAAGCGCCACGACTCTGGCGCAATCACCGTGACCAGCCACATGGCCAGCAACACCAGCAGCAACAGGTTGACCAGGAAACTCAGCAGGTAGGCGAACAGGCCGCGGCGGTCACGCCAGAGGAAGTAATTGAGCGCGCCCTTGCGACTCCAGCCGAGGTTGCTGGTGCCCTGGAACACGATGCCGACGATCCACCGCGACTTTTGCCGGATGGCATGCTGCCAGTCGCGCGGGAAGTGCTCGCGCACGCAGATCACCTGGGAAAATTCGCGGCTCATGCCCGGGCGCCATTCCTGCTTCAGGGTCAGCGCCGGGTCGGCGATGGAGTAGCGGGCGAAAATGCACTTCATGCCCTTCTGCTTCAGGCGGAAGCCGATGTCGTAGTCTTCGGTGAGGCTCTGCACGTCGAAAGCGATGCCGTCACCGTCCTCGAGCAGCGCGCTGATGGCGCGGCGGCTGAAGCAGGTGCCGACCCCGGCGCTGGGCACCTGGCCGGTCAGGGCCTCGCGCACGATCACGTCCTTGCCGTGGTTTTCGGCAAACTCATCGACATAGTGGCCGGCGGTGAAGCCTTTCCATTCCGGTGCGTAGGGGTACACCGGGATCTGGATCATGTCCTTGTTCGGCAGCAGGTAGTTGAACAGGCGCAGCTCCATGGGCGAGATCACGTCTTCGGCGTCGTGCAGGATGAAACCGGCAAACTCGATGCCGGCGTCCTGCTGGAAGCGCAGCAGCGCGTCGATGATGTTGTTCAGGCAGTCGGCCTTGCTGGTGGGGCCGGGGCGAGCGCAGACCACCTTGTGCACGTTGGGGTAGTGCAGGCACACGGCGTCGACATCGGCCTGGGTTTGCGGGTCGTTGGGGTAGGTGCCGACGAAGATCTGGTAGTTCTCGTAGTCGATGGTCGAGGCAGCCAGGCGCGCCATCTCGCCCACCACGCCCACTTCGTTCCAGGCCGGGACCATGATGGCCAGCGGTTTCTCCGGTACCTCGAACAGGCGTTTTTCGTCGGCTTTCTCGTACTTGTCGTAGATGCGAAAGCGCCGGATCAGCTTGCGGCCCCAGTAGCACAGGTCGATGAACAGATCATCCAGACCCAGCAGGAACATCAGCGAGGCCAGGATGATCGCGAGGATCTTCAGGCCGAACAGCACGTAGGTGAGGAAGTCGATGAATACCAGGCTCATTTGCCGGTCACCGACAGGAAGGGGTGGGCCATCGTCTTTATCCTCGTTCGATTCCCTGGACGAAGTTGTACGACTTGCTGCCGTTTGTACTGGATAGATACAAGCAGCCGAACGCGGGGTTGTCCAAATTTCAGGCTTTTTCTTGTGGGCCACTTCTTGTAGTTTTACAGGTCGTTTACCCAGGGAGCTGAACATGCAAGGCAAGGCACGCAAGATCGTCCAGGCCATCCTTTACGAGGCCATCGCCGTCGCCTGCGTGGCGCCCGCGCTGGAGCTGGCGTTTGGTGCCGGCATGGCGCAGTCGACCGTGCTGTCGGTGCTGATGTCGGGCATCGCGATGAGCTGGAACATGGCCTACAACTGGGTGTTCGAACGCTGGGAAGCGCGCCAGCACCGGCGTGAGCGCACGTTCCTGCGGCGCCTGCTGCATGCGCTGGGCTTCGAGGGCGGGCTGGTGCTGATCCTGCTGCCGCTGGTGGCGTACTGGCTGGATGTCAGCCTGTGGGCGGCGTTGCTGACCAACCTGGCGTTGTTCGTGTTTTTCTTCGTTTATGCGTTTGTCTTCCAGTGGGGCTTCGACAAGGTATTCGATGTGCCGCTTTCGGCGCAGCAGGCCAAGTGTTGACTTTGTGCTGCGCTACCGGCTAAGTTCCTACCCCATGAAAACTTTCCAGCACGTCAACGCCATTATTATTACCGCCATTATCAGTTTGGCGGGCTAGCGCGTACGTGCACCGAACCCGCCCTGGAGGCGGGTTTCTTCTCTCTGACTCCTGGGCAACGTGAACACAGCCAAGGAGTCATCGATGACCAGCTTCGTCAGCCCTCGTTCTACCGTCACCCCCCAGCAACTGCTGTCGGAGCAGGTGCGGCGCATTCTTGCCGCCCCGGTGTACGACCTGGCCATCGAAACGCCTTTGCAAGCTGCGCCTGCGTTGTCTGCCAGCCTGGGCAACCAGGTATTGCTGAAGCGGGAAGACCTGCAGCCTACCTTTTCGTTCAAGATCCGCGGTGCGTATACCCGCCTGTCACGGCTGAGTACCGTGCAGCGCGAGCGCGGGGTGATCACCGCCTCTGCGGGCAACCATGCCCAGGGCGTGGCCCTGGCGGCATCGCACCTGGGCATGAAGGCCACCATCGTCATGCCTACCACCACGCCGTCGCTGAAGGTGGAGGGTGTACGCTCGCGCGGTGGTCATGTAGTACTGCACGGCGAGAGCTTCCCCCATGCCTTGGCCCATGCGCTGAAACTGGCCGACAGCGAAGGCGCCACCTTCGTGCCACCGTTCGACGACCCGGATGTGATCGCCGGGCAGGGCACCGTGGCCATGGAAATCCTGCGCCAGCGCCCGGGTGCGCTGGACGCCATCTTCGTGCCAGTGGGCGGTGGTGGTCTGATTGCGGGTATTGCCGCTTATGTGAAGTACCTGCGCCCGGAGGTGAAGGTGATCGGCGTCGAGCCGGAGGACTCCAACTGCCTGCAGGCTGCCATGGCGGCCGGTGAGCGGGTGATCCTGCCGCAGGTCGGCACCTTCGCAGATGGCGTGGCGGTAGCGCAGATCGGCGCCCATTGCTTCGAGTTGTGCCGGCACTTCGTTGATGAAGTGGTGACCGTGAGCAGCGACGAGCTGTGCGCGGCGATCAAGGACATCTACGACGATACCCGCTCGATCACCGAGCCGTCAGGCGCCCTGGCCGTGGCGGGGATCAAGAAATATGTGGCGCGCGACGGCGTGCAGGGGCAGACCCTGGTGGCCATCGACTCCGGGGCCAACGTCAATTTCGACCGCCTGCGCCATGTGGCCGAGCGTGCCGAACTGGGCGAGCAGCGCGAGGCGATCATCGCTGTCACCATTCCGGAGCAGCCGGGCAGCTTCCGCGCCTTCTGCCAGGCCCTGGGCAAGCGGCAGATCACCGAGTTCAACTACCGCTATTACCCTGGCAAGGAGGCGCGGCTGTTCGTTGGGGTGCAGACACACCCACTACACGACCCGCGTGAGCAGTTGCTGGCCAGCCTGCGTGAGCAGGGCTACAGCGTGCTGGACCTGACCGACAACGAACTGGCCAAGCTGCATGTGCGCCATACCGTTGGCGGCCATGCCGCGCCCGGGGCTGACGAGCGGGTGCTGCGCTTCGAATTCCCCGAGCGCCCGGGGGCTTTGCTGGGCTTTCTGGAGCGGCTTGGCAAGCGCTGGAATATCAGCTTGTTCCATTACCGCAATCATGGCGCGGCAGAAGCACGGGTATTTGCGGCGCTGGAAGTACCGGGGGATGAGTTGGCGGGGTTGCCGCTGGCGCTGGATGAGATGGGGTACCGGTACTGGGATGAGACCGACAACCCGGCGTACAAGCTGTTCCTGGGTTGATACGCAAACCTCACTCAGCCTGTACGGGCCTCTTCGCGGGCACGCCCGCTCCCACAGGGACGGCGCATGGCTTGAGGTTGTCGCTGTACCTGTAGGAGCGGCCTTGTGTCGCGAAAGGGCCGCGAAGCGGCCCCTGGGTTTCAGCACTTGTGCATGAATTGCCGGGGCTGCTTCGCAGCCCATCGCGACACAAGGCCGCTCCTACAAGGTTTTGTGTGTGCCGGTAGAGGGTGCTCAGCGCTCACGCATGAAGAAGCCGGCGACGAATTTGCGGAAGGTTTCCAGGCTCTTGAAGTCGGCGTAGCGCTTGAAGTTCTCGGTATCCGGTTCGGGGCCGATGGGCTGCTCCAGCAACGATACCGACAACACCCGGTCCTGGTCCGAGGTCATTACCAGTTCGTCCATCACCTGGCCACCGATCACCGGCCGGCGCATCTGCACTTTCACGCCTTTGCCGGCCATCCAGTCGACCAGCGACACCAGGGCCTTGAGCGGCTCGCGTTCTTCATCGCGGTAAACCGGGAACAGATGAGCACGCGATAGCACCGGCACGCTGGCCACATGGATCAGTTCGTAGTAATGGCTGCCGGCACTGGTCGGTGAATAGAGCATCAGCGCCAGCAATGGCCCGCTGGTGCGGTTGCCGCCCCAATAGAGGTGGTGCCCCTGGAAGTCGAAGCCGTCTTCACTTC
This sequence comes from Pseudomonas sp. M2(2023), assembly GCF_030263955.1. Classification (NCBI taxonomy): domain Bacteria; kingdom Pseudomonadati; phylum Pseudomonadota; class Gammaproteobacteria; order Pseudomonadales; family Pseudomonadaceae; genus Pseudomonas; species Pseudomonas sp. M2(2023). The sequence continues at coordinate 3,058,677 of NZ_CP127114.1, read as the reverse complement.
GGTTATTGAACAGCTTGCGTCCCTTGATCTGGTCCACGCAATCCAGCAGCAGGCCGTGGCGGCGGTGGTTGCCGAACACCGTGGCTTCACGCAGGCGGGACTTGAGCATCATCATGTGCTTCATGTCCAGGCGGGTTTCCAGGTAGTTGCTTGCGGGCACCCGTTCCAGCAGCGGATAGCGGCTGGCAACGCTGCGCAACTCGGCAAACTGCCCGGTCAGGTCCTTTTTCAGGTGCGTGGCATACAGGTTCAGGCCGCTGGTCTCGATCCAGGTCAGCAACAGTGACAGCAGGCGCTGTTGTTCACGCCGTTCGCTGCCGTCGCCACCACTGCCGGTGGTGCTGCTGCGGAAATCACCAATCAGGCGCAACGGTGTGTCGGGCGGTAGCCAGGCAGCAGGTGGCGCGGGGTCGTTCTCGCGCTCGGTCGCTTCGCGCTCGTCCTTGGTGAACGGGCAGCCAGGCGCGTGTTCGGCAGTTCCCGGGTTGTTCTTGAGAAACAGCGTACCGGTGCTGCCGTTGAGGGTGACATTCAGCACCGGCAAGGCATCGTTGCGGCAATCGCAGGCCAGCCACTGGTTGGCGTTGCGCACCTTCATCAGCAACTGGTTGGCCTGCAGCAGGCGCGGGCCGGTGAGGCTGCCGGTGGCAAAGCCGACCAGCAGCTCCTCTTCTGCAGGGGTCAGGCTACGGACCTGTGCGGCGGTTTTGTCGATGATTCGCATGAAGCAGCTCCCAGCTACGAGCCCCAAGCTTCAAGCAAAGTGGCGCCGCTTTCAACTTACTGCGCAGTGCCAGCGAACATCTTCGCAGCACGGGCGCGAATTTCATCGGGGGTCAGGTCCTCCTTGTGGGTGGAAACGAACCAGATGTTGCCGAAGGGGTCTTTCAGGGTGCCGCTGCGGTCGCCGTAGAACTGGTCCGTCACTGCACGCAGCTGGGTGGCGCCGGCCGTCAGGGCCTGGGCATAGACCTTGTCGCAGTCCTCGACATACAGGTGCAGGCCTACGCTGGCGCCGCTGAGCTTCTGGCTGGCGGTGAGGCCGCCTTCCATGTCGCAGGGGTCGCCCAGCATCAGCGACGAATCGCCGATTTTCAGCTCGGCATGGCCAACGCGGCCGCCAGGGGCATCGAGGCGGAACATTTCCACCGCGCCAAAGGCCTTCTTGTAGAACTCGATGGCCTTGGCGGCGTCGTTGATGGCCAGGTAAGGCGTAATGCTGTGCTGGCCTTCGGGAATGGGTTTGGCTGCCATGTTCGACTCTCCTTGGAAGTGGGCGCCGGTTGGCGCCCTTTTGCTTAGAGTCGTTTGCGCAGATGGAAAATCGACAGGGGTGATAGATCGATTCTCTATAAGCGTGGCGGTCAGAAGATGTAGTCGGTGGTCAGGAAGGTCGACTGCCGGTTGCGAATGATCTCGCTGATCAGTTCCTTGTTGGCCTCCTGGAAGCGCGTCGCGACCAGCGTGCGGATAGAGAACACTCGCAGGGCGTCGTGTACCGACAGGGTGCCTTCGGCGCTGTTCTTACGGCCGTTGAACGGGTAGGTGTCGGGGCCGCGCTGACATTGCGCATTGATGTTGATGCGCCCGACCTGGTTGGCAAAGATGTCGACCAGGCTGCCGATGGTCGCCGGGTCATTGCCGAACAGGCTCAGTTGCTGGCCGTAGTCGGAGTCCAGCACATAGTCGATCACCGTCTGCAGGTCGCGGTAGGGCACTACCGGCACCAGCGGGCCGAACTGCTCCTCGTGGTACACGCGCATGTCGCTCTTCACCGGGTACAGCACGGCGGGGTAGAAGAACGAGCCACGGCTATGCCCGCCGCGTTCGTTGAGCACCCGGGCGCCCTTGGCGGTGGCATCAGCGACCAGGCCATCGAGGTAATCGACCTTGCCGGGCTCGGGCAGCGGCGTCAGTGCTACGCCAGACTCCCACGGCATGCCAGGCTTGAGCGCGGCCAGCTTGCGCTGGAACTTGTCGAGGAACGCATCGACCACATCCTCGTGCACGAACAGGATCTTCAGCGCCGTGCAGCGTTGGCCATTGAACGACAGCGCACCGGTGACGGCCTCTTCGACGGCGTTGTCGAGGTCTACCTGGGGCAGCACGATGCCCGGGTTCTTGGCATCCAGCCCCAGCGCGGCGCGCAGCCGGTGCGGGCGCGGATGCAGCTTCTTCAGGTCGCTGGCGGCCTTGTGCGTGCCGATGAAGGCGAACACATCGACCTTGCCGCTGGCCATCAGCGCGCTCACCGTTTCCCGGCCACGGCCGTAGATGACGTTGATCACCCCCGGCGGGAAGCTGTCGCGGAAGGCTTCGAGCAACGGCCGAATCAGCAGCACGCCGAACTTGGCCGGCTTGAACACCACGGTGTTGCCCATGATCAGCGCCGGGATCAGCGTGGTGAAGGTCTCGTTCAGCGGGTAGTTGTATGGGCCCATGCACAGGGCCACGCCCAGCGGTGCTCGGCGGATCTGGCCGAGCGTGCCCTGTTCCAGCTCGAAGCGGCTGGAACGGCGGTCGAGGTCCTTGAGGGCGTTGATGGTATCGACGATGTAGTCGCAGGTGCGGTCGAATTCCTTTTCCGAGTCCTTGAGGTTCTTGCCGATTTCCCACATCAGCAACTTGACCACGGCCTGGCGCTGCTCGCGCATGCGCGCCAGGAAGGTTTCGACATGCTGGATTCGCTCGGCCACGCGCATGTTCGGCCAGGCGCCACGGCCTTTGTCGTACGCCTGCACGGCGGCATCGAGGGCGGTGAGCGCGGTGTCGGCATCGAGCAGTGGAGCGCTGCCCAACACCACCTGGTGCTCATCGTCGCCTTCCTTGAGCCAGACCGGGCTGCGCACTGTGGCCAGTGGGCCGTCCCACCGCCTGAGCTCACCGTTCACCAGGTAGTCGCGTTGTTCCAGGGGGGCTTCCAGGCGCCAGGTTTCCGGGATGTCCTCGGCGCTGGGGAAGAGTGAATCGAGCAGACGGTCCATGGGTACTGCACCTCACATTGCTGGGTGGGTTTCGAGCTGGGTGAAACGCTTCAGCAGCGAGCATGCACCGCTCGCCGGAAAAACACCAGTCTGGCTTAACATGACCACCCGCGCCTGCCTGTTGGACAGGCAGGCATCCGTATTCCTGTCAAAGCGGGAGGTTGAACAGGTCATAGGGTGGGTGCGTCAACCATTGCTGGCGCAGGGCCGGGTCTGCGTCGATCAGGGCCAGGCGCCGCCAGAACTCTGCACGGGCTTGCCGTGGGCGGGACACGAACGGTTCAAGTTCAAGCAAGGGCCTGAGGTCGCGCCGATACTGCAGCGGCAATCGCTGCCACAGGGCCATTTCGGCCGGGCCGGTCTGTTCGAAGAATTCCAGGTAGTCGCCTTCGCACACCAGCAGGTCCACCTGGTGCATCGCGTTGTAGGCCTCGATCTGCGCAAGCACTGGTGAACCCAGCCATTCGCTTTCCAGGCGCAGGGCGTTTGCGACTGGCCGTGGTACGTTGAAACCGTCAGGCAGCCGCAGCAGCTGGTTGTCGCCAATGTCCAGGATGATGGGCTCGATCATCTGGTCCAGGCCTTGCGGCAATTCGCTGAGCGCACAGTCGTTCAGGAACAGTGTCCTCAGGTACCCCAGCCCGCGCAGGTCCGGGGCCTCTAGCAGCGGGTTGCCCGAAAGGTCCAGTACGTTGAGCCCGGAGCAGCGGTTCAGTGCCTGCTGGGCCTGGGTACTCCAGGTGATGCGGTTGCCTTCCAGGTCCAGCCAGGCGAGCTGCTCAGGGCGGCCCAGGTGGGGCACGGTGTCGAACCGACAGTCGGTCAGCAGCAGGCGATTGAGGTTGGGGAAGCGTTCGTGGAATTCGGCCGGCAACTGGCTGAGCGAACGGTTGTAGCTGAGCGACAGGTGCTGCACATGGGTGAAGTCGTCCGGCAAGGCCAGGCTGGCCAGGGCCTGGTTGTCCAGGTCCAGGCCGGAAAGGTCCAGGCTGTGCAGGCGGCCACCCCCTTCAAGCGCTATTGTCGATAGCCGTCGCCAGGCGTTGAGGATGGGGCGGATGGCCAGGTGTCGCTGGTGAGGGCGCTGGGGATCGGGCCGCGCCCATTCATGCAGGTCGCGGCGCAAAGTTTCCAGACGCTGCTGCAGGTCATGCAGGCGCTGTGTGGGTGAGCGAATGTCATCGACGTACAGGTTGTCCTCGTCGTTGCCTAGCCAGTTTTCGAATTCCCAGTCGGTGGCGTCAGGGAACAAGCGGCGATAAGCCCCGGCCAGGGAGCTTGCCAGGCGCGGCTGAGGCGGTTCGGGGTCAAGCGGCCGACCGCCGCGCAAGCTGCCCATGGGCTTGCGCAACAGCGCGCGGTGCCCCCAGAGCCGTTGGGCGAGTGCATCCCTGTGCTGGTCGACCCAACCCAGTACGCGCTGGCGTAGCGAGCTGCCATCGGCCGTCGTGATGCCCAGCGTATCGCGATGCGGGCGCGGCAGTGCCTGCTCGATGGCGCGGCAGAGGTCTGGATCAAGCGGTGCAGGTGCAGGGCGCTCGCCCCGGTCGACCTCATAGCCTTCGACCGATTTGATCACGCGGCGCAGGGTGCCGGCCTGTTCGCGGCCGACATGCTCCAGCAAAGGGCCTATGGGACTTGCACCGTGCAGCTCCAGGCGCAGGTCCGCGGGCCAGTCGGGCATGGCATCCAGGGCGCTGAACAGCAAGCGTTCGCTGTCGCTGCTGGCCCGGGCTGGCTGAAGCACACCTTCCAGTGCACGTACCAGCGGCAGCTCGCTGTGCACCTGCTCCAGCAACTGGCGAACCTGTGTGGGCAACTGACTGTGCTCTTGCCAGGCGAACGTTTCGGCCTCGCTCAGCGGCGCCAGCAAGCGTCTGGCCAAGGCAGGGGACAGCCGCGCATAGGCGTCGAGCAGCTTCTGCGTTGCCGGGGTGGCGGGCGCGCTGCCATTGTAGAGCCGCTCGAACAGGCCTGGCGGGGCTTTGTCGGCCAACGCCTCTACCTCGGCCTGTGCCGTCATGCGTTGCAGGGTATCGAGCAACAGCGGGGGCGTTGGTTGGCCTTCCAGGTGCACCCGGCGCAAGCGCGCGGAGTCGATGCCGCAGAGGCGCCCTGCCTTGGCCAGCTGTTCTGGTGTGAACGCGGCATACGCCTCGCCAAGACGGCGCGCCAGCTTCGCGAATGGCCACTGGCCGGGCTGTTCATGCTGGCCGCGCCAGGCACCTTGGGCATTGTGCGCTAGCGGTGGCTGCCAGGCATCGGGCGTGTCGGGGTGAATGGCCCGCCATTGCTGCAAGTTGTGGTCAAAGCGTTGTTCGAAGAGCTGGCCGTCCATGCGGATGAAATACCGGCCCTGGTACAGGTACTGGCCAAGTGCATTGGGCTGTAGGCTGTGCGGTAGTGTCACGGCACTGCGGTAGGGGGTGAGGTCTTCATTCCAGAGCCGGTAGCGCCCGTCGCTGCCGCGTACCTGCTGCAGGCTTTCCATCAACGGGCTGTTGAACAGCTTGGGTACCACCTTGCCCGCCGCCACGAAGCCGCCGATCAGGGCCAGGTTCAGGCCAACCGCCTCCAGGTGGCGCAGCGTCAGGTGACGGTCGCCTTCATGCCAGGCCTGGTAGCCTTCGAAGGCCTCGCCGAGCAGTTGGCAGGCCGTGACGGCCAGCATCAGGGTGCCTGCACCTGGAATGAAGAACGCGGCAATATTCAGTGCATCCAGGCCAAGGTTTTCCCACTCATCCAGGCGCCTGGCCCGCGCGTTGGCATCGGCCATCGCGGTGGGGACCGCCAGCAGGCTGGCTTCGTGCTTGAGGCGGGCCAGGTGCAGGTCCTGGTAATGGCCGAAAGGCTCGGCTGTGATAGCCACGCGTGTGGGACGCAGGTCCGCTTGCGCTGCGCGCTGCCAAGGGCGGTCATAGGCAGTATTGCCTGTGACGTCGAGGTTCTGCTGCAACAGGTCCAGAAAGTGCGTGCGCTGGTCCTGCCTGATGTAGGCCGTGAAGGCTTGGCGGGCATCGGGCTCCAGCAGCAAGGTCGCCAGCGTGTCGTGTACCGCGTCCAGGTTGCTGCATTGGCGCAGGGCCGGGTCATGGCCGGGCAGATACAGCGCCAGCCCCGCACCGCCGGCATCGATCAGCATGACCTCGTGCAGGGGCGTGCCGAACAGCGCCAGTTGCCAGCACTGTACGGTGCCCCCCCGCAACAGCCGTTCGATCTGGTCAAGGGTGCTGCCATCAAGCAGGTGCCGCATATAGGCAAGGTCGGCCGCCAGGCGCAGGCGGTCTTTCTGCACCCTGATGGCCAAGCCCCGTGTGGCGGGTTGGGCGAGGTGCTGTTCCAGGTGGGCCTGGTAAGCCTTGCCCAGGTCCAGGTCACGGCACAGGGTGGCGAAAGCGGCCGGTTCGAGTGGCAGCCGTTCCACCTGGTAGTGCTCCGACTGCAATGGAAAGTGTGCGATGGGCACTTGCATGCCAACAGGGACGGCGCCTTGTATCTGAATCGGCGTGACGTGAATGTTATCGCCCAGGGCAATGGCACTTTCAGCTGTGAACACCTCGTCGCTGGCGAAGTTCTGCAGCGCGGCCTGCAGCAGGTTGTTGCGTCGATGGCTTGATAGATAGCGCAGGGCGGCCCAGTGCCAGCTACGCTTGACCCGCAATAGCTGGCTATTGCGCAACTGCGCGTGAAAGCCGTGTTCGGCAAGACGCCGTTGCAGCAATGGTTCTGCGAACTCTGTGATTTGTTGCAGGCCTTTGAGTGAGTTGGCCAAGGCTGCTTGCGCCTGCATCAGGCGCGCCTGGCTGGCGCACGCTGCTTCACGTAGGTCGGGGGCAGCATTGGCGAACCAGTCCTGCCTCTTCCACGGGGCGACCTGGGTTTGCTTCAACGCGGCCCACTGATTGGGCGTTACCTGGCGAGCCCAGTGCGGCAGCTGCGCCTGAAGTAGGGGTTGATGGGGGTTGATGGCTGGCATGTCGACGCTCCTTTCAGGCAAAGGGGGCATCAAACGTCAATTCCAGACAGGCGAGTGGTAATGGGATAACGCGGCTTGGATCTATCGATGGAAATTCGCTGTCTGAATCGGTCATTCATGCAGGGAATTTGACGTCATGAAACTTTACATGGCGTGAGGAAGCTTTAAGGAAATGCAATCAAAGTGCCACTTGATAAAGTGTTTGGGCGCACCTTAAATTGTTAGTTGACATGGGGGCTTCTGGATAATTTCAGAATATCAACATGATACGTGCTTTTTACTGAGTTGCTGTCCTTTTCCGATTGACCATGCTGTGTCTCAAAGGACGTCGAAGAAGAAATGAAAGCGACCTTGACGGCAGCGGCGAGGAGACTCGTCTCGCCCTCCATACGCTACGAAATCAGACACCTGGCCAGCAAGGTGTCAGAAGTGATGGCGCGTGCCTGTTTCTGGCGCTGGGAAGTCGCCAGGTTCAGGTTGCAGCAGGAAAGCCCCTACGAAATCATCTATATAGGCCGGAAGCAGCAACGGGAAATGGCCAAGTTGCTGATTGCCGGCAAGGGTTCGGGCAATGCTGCAATTGTTGACAGCGCAAGCGCGACGGTAGCAGCCAACCACGTGGTGGTGGTCAGTGAAATGCCGACGTCGGGGGCATTGTCGGTACCGCATTACCTGAGCGCCGTGGTGCCGCTGGGGCGCTCGCTGGAGGATATAACCGCGCGCTACGACAGCGAGTTGCGGCGCAGCATCCGCAAGAACCGGCCGCTGTACCAGATGCGCCAGGCCCGCTCGGATGACGAGATCGCCATGGCCGACCGCAACCTGCTGCGCCCTTATGCCAGCGCCAGGCAAGGTATCCATGCCGCGCAGTTTCCCACTGAAGAAGTGTTCCGCATTGCCAGGGGCGTCGGTCGGCTCGACTTGATCACCTTGGGCGATGAAGTGATTGGCTGCCACCTGGGCTGTGAAGTGGTGCGTGGTGGCAAGCGTTATTGGAGCACCCTGCGTTTCGGCTATTGCGAGGCGGTGTTCACCGATGCGCGGAAGTTGCGCGAGGTAAATTCGATCACCACCTTCATGGCCCTGGAGTGGGCACTGGAGCAGGGCTTCGACTATTACGATATCGGCCTTTGCCTGGCGCGCCCGGATGACGGTTTGTTGAAGTGGAAGCGCCGCCGCGGTGGCGATATCGACTCGCTGGGTAACCATGCCTACCTGTTTGTCCGCTTGCCCAGAACCGGCACGGCGAAGTTCCTCTGGGACACTCCGATGTTCGCGGTCGAAGACGACAAGCTCACGCTGCACCTGGGGTTGCCCGAGGGCGCGAGTGACGAGGAAGTTGCCAGCCGCTACCAGGAAATGGTGTTTGGCGGCCTGCACAAGATCTACTTCTATGGGGGCAACGGTACGGGCGAAACGTTCGTGGAAAGCCTGCGTCACCGTTACGCCAACCTGCCGTCACCACCCACCATGGAAAGGGTCATGTGCAGCTGAGCGGTTGCCAGGATGCGTTGATCTGGCGCCTTGCGCCAGGCTTTTGACCTTGTGATCAAGGGAGGACGCTTCATGGGAAGCGACATCTCGAAGTTCAGTGCATCGCCTGCGGCCAGGCAGCACACCTGGACCCTGGCCGCCTACCGCTACATGGCGCGCAAACGGCTAGGCAGGAACAGCGGCATCGACCTCAAGAGCGTGGCGGACAAAAGTTGGGACATTGCCCCGGGGGAAGTCACGGTTTCGCCCCCGGCCGTTTTCCTGCCAGGCCAGCTGGAGCGAGTAACGGGGTGGGAAGGCAAGCGTTTCTATCCCTACGTGCACCCTGCGCGCACCATGGAAGGCGGCATCAGCACGCTGCAAGGGCCAACCCGGGGCTACCTGATCAAGGAGGTATGGCTGGTCGACGGGGCGTTGTACAAGGGCAAGGCCAGCCATTGGCTGTCGTTGAAGCCGGGCCCCTTTCCGAGCATCGTCGTGGAAAATGAAATCGACCGCGCGGCCATCTATTGCACGCAAAACGGCAACACGTGGTTCGGTACCTGGCTGATGGAGGATTGTCCGACCTATGCGCTGGCCTGTAACGAAGGCATACCGGTAACCACCGCGCCCTCGGCCAGATTCCCGCTGTTTGCCCAGGCCCCGGCCTATGAAGACTGGCTGGAAATGAACCCGCTGCGCCTGCGCAGTGCGTTTTTCCGTGAGCTGGTGCTGTTCGATGACCAGGCCAACAACCGCAGCCGGCATGCCCGCTACCGGGCCATGGGCGACAAGTTGTTGTCGCATGTGCCGCATGCGCCACACCCGGGGGTGTTCCTGCTGCGTGGTGGAGATGGTGACCTGCGCCTGCTGCGCAATGAGCTGGCGCTGGCGGAGCATTTGCGCGCCACCCGCGGTTTTCGCATCGTCAACCCGCTGAAGTCCGATGTGCCGAGTATCGTCGCGGCCTGCGCCGGGGCGAGGGTGGTAATCGGTGTGGAGGGTAGCCAGCTGGTGCATGGGGTCAACGTACTGCAGGCCGGTGGTTGCCTGCTGACGTTGCAGCCGCCCAATCGGTTTGTCAGCTACTACAAGTACCTGACGGACCGAGACCACCAGCATTTCGGCTTTGTAGTCGGGATACCGGACGGCGATGGTTTCACGATCGATGTCGGCGAAGTTGAGCGGACGCTAGACCTGTTTCCGCGATAGGCGTGTAGTATTCAGGCGCATGGCAGCGGCGAGCGGGGTGAGGGATGATCGAGGTATCACGGTTCTGGCGCGACCCGGCGTTGCCCTTTGTCGAGGCCCGGCGGGTAGGGGACGGGCGCCAGGTGTGCTACGCCGCGCATTCCCATGAGAGCTTTTCCATCGGAGTGATAACGGGTGGGCGCAGCTCCTATCTGTACGGTGACCAGTGCATAGAGGTGGCTGCTGGTACCACGGTGCTGATGAACCCAGGTGTGGTGCATGCCTGCAACCCCATCGACGGGGAACACTGGTCCTACCTGATGATGTTCGTCGATATGCCTTGGTTGCAGGCGCTGGGGTTCACCTTGCCGGCCCGGCCCTGGAGTAGCTCGCCGGTGTTGTACCGGAGCCTGTTGCAGGCCTTTGCCGACCTGTTCGACGCCGGCGTGCCAGACCGGGAAGGGCGCCTGGCGGCGCTGTTTGGCGCACTTCCAGGTTTGCTTGGCGGCGATGCCAGCGTCAACGACGAGGGCAACCCACGACTGGACACGGCGGCAGCGTTCATTCGCGCCCATCGTGGCGACCCGCTGAGCCTGGACGACATCTGCGCGGCGTGCGGCCTGTCGCGTTCCTACCTGATTCGCGCGTTCCGCCAACGCTTCGGCCTGACGCCGCATGGTTACCTGCTCGACCAGCGCGTGCAGCTGGCCAGGGCGCAATTGCGTCAGGGCCGGGCTATTGCCGAGGTTGCACAGGAGGCCGGGTTTGCCGACCAGGCGCACCTGCAGCGGGCCTTCAAGCAGCACCTGGCGGCGACACCGGGCCATTACCGCAATGCATTCGGCTGAATTGCCATTTTTGGCGGTGGTGGCCCTATCGCCGGCAACCCAGCTCCCACAGGTACTTCGCAGGCCTTGAGGGCAGCGATAGGGTCGGTGCAGCCAGGCTCAAATGACCAGATAGACCGCACTGCCCACGAGCAGCAGCGCCAAGCCCCGATTCAGCAGGCGCATGTGCCGTGGGTTGCCCAGATACTGGCGAACCACGCTCCCGGCCCACGCCCAGCTGGCCACTGAAATGAAGCAGATCGGCCCGTAGATCCAGGCAAACAGCCACAGCAGCTGCTGCTCACCGCCGGTATAGGCACCAACCCCGGCCACCGCTGCCAGCCATGCCTTGGGATTGAGCCATTGCATCGCCGCGCCGTGCCAGGCCGAGGGAGCCTGGGTGGGATGGGCACTGCCCAGTTGCCCATCGTCGCTGGCCAGCTTCCATGCCATGTACAGCAGGAACGCCACGCCGCCCCAGTGCAAAATCAGGCCCAGCAAAGGCCAGCGCAGCAACAATTGATGCAGGCCCAGCCCGACCAGCACCAGCAGCAGGCAGAAGCCCAGCGTGGCGCCAGCCACATGTGCCAGGCTGGCACGCAGGCCATGGCGGGCACCGCTGCCCAGCGCAACGATGTTGACCGGGCCGGGGGAGATCGAGGCCGCAAGTGCGAAAGCGGCCATGGACAGGGACAGGCTCATGAGGGGGATCCGTTTGGTTGAGGTGGGCCTTCATGCTCGGGCATTGACAGCCTGCGGTATTGAAGAAAAGTACCTCACGCACGGCCAGCGCATTTTTGTGTAGGAGCGGCCTTGTGTCGCGATCGGGCCGCAGAGCGGCCCCAGCTGTTGATGCAGCGCTCCTGAAACCTGGGGGGCGCTGTGCGGCCCGTTCGCGACACAAGGCCGCTCCTACAAGGTTGTTACAGGTTTTGTAATAGTTTTGCGCTATTACGGAAAGCTGCTGAGCTTGTAGGATCATTTTCCCAATTTGCTAACAAGGTCTATATGAGCACCTTCGCGGAGCCCCCCAGTCCCCGGTCTTCCCGGCCTTCTTTCATCCGTCCTCGTGACGCTGCCCTCGTGAGTACCCGCTAATGGAATGGCTAGCCGACCCCACGGCCTGGCTGGGCCTGTTGACGCTTATCGTCCTCGAGCTGGTGCTGGGTATCGACAACCTGGTGTTCATCGCCATCCTCGCCGACAAACTGCCGCCGCATCAGCGCGACCGCGCACGGGTCATTGGCCTGAGCCTGGCGTTGATCATGCGCCTTGGCCTGTTGGCCAGTATCTCGTGGATGGTCACCCTGACCGCGCCGTTGTTCGAGGTGTTCGAAAAGAGCTTCTCGGGCCGCGACCTGATCATGCTGTTCGGTGGCGTGTTCCTGCTGTTCAAGGCCACCATGGAGCTGCACGAACGCCTGGAAGGCCACGTGGCCCAGGCCAGCGGCACGGTACGCCACGCTGCGTTCTGGCCGATCGTCGCGCAGATCGTGGTGCTTGATGCGGTGTTCTCGCTGGACGCGGTGATCACCGCGGTGGGCATGGTCGAGCAGTTGTCGGTGATGATGATCGCGGTGATCTTCTCGATCGGCATCATGATCGTTGCCAGCAAGCCGCTGACCCGCTTCGTCAACGCCCACCCCACGGTGATCATGCTGTGCCTGGGCTTCCTGATGATGATCGGCTTCAGCCTCACCGCCGAAGGCCTGGGCTTCCATATCCCCAAAGGCTACCTGTACGCGGCCATCGGCTTCTCGATCCTGATCGAGCTGTTCAACCAGCTGGCCCGTGCCCGCCGCAAGCGCAGCCTGCAGCAGCACCGGCCGCTGCGTGAGCGCACCGCGCATGCCGTGCTGCGCCTGCTGGGTGGCCGCCGGGTCGAGGCTGACGAGGTGGGCGAGGAAATCGCTGACCTGGTCGAAGGCGGTGAGGAGCAGGTGCTGTTCGACCGCCGTGAACGGGTGATGATCAGTGGCGTGCTGAACCTGGCCGAGCGGCCTATCCGCACGGTGATGACCGCCCGCGCCGAGGTCGATGTGATCGACCTGGCGCAGCCGGCCGACGCCATTGCCCAAGCCCTGGCCAATTCGCCGTACTCGCGCCTGCCGCTGATCCGCGATGGCCGCGTGGACGAGCCACTGGGCTTCGTGCACAAGAAGGAACTGCTCAAGGAGCTGCTGTCGGGCAACCAGCCCGATCTGGAAGGCATGGCCCGAGTACCGCTGAACCTGCTGGAGAGCTTCAGCATCCTCAATGCCCTGGAGCAGATGCGAGGCCAGTCGACGCACATTGCTTTCGTCGTCAACGAGTTCGGTGACTTTACCGGCCTGCTGACCATGACCGATATCCTGGAGTCGATTGCCGGCGAGTTGCCGGATGCCAGCGAGGTCGAAGGCCCGGGCATCGTTCAGGAAGGTGAAGGCTTTGTGGTCAGCGGCGCGTTGAACCTGAGCCAGGTGCAGGCACGTACCGGCTTCTGCGCCCGCGCCACCGAGGACTACCAGACCCTCGCGGGCCTGGTAATGAGCCTGCTCGACCGCCTGCCTATGGTTGGTGACCGCCTGGCCTGGAATGGCTGGACGCTGACCGTGGAGGCGGTCGAGGAGCGGCGGGTGCGTCAGGTTCGGCTTACACCGAACGGCGACGTTGACGCAGCAGGTGCTTGAAACCCTCGATCACCAGTACCAGCACCGCGGCCCAGATCGGAAGGTAGGTCAGCCACTGATCCGGGCCGATGGTTTCGCCCAGCAACAGCGCAACGCCTACCAGCAGCACTGGCTCGACGTAGCTGAGCAGGCCGAACAGGCTGAAAGGCAGCAGGCGGCTGGCCAGCACGTAGGCGATCAGGGCCGAGGCGCTGATCGCCCCGAGGATCGGGATCAACGCATACAGCCCAGGGTGTGCCTGCAGATCCGCAGGGGAAAGCGGGCCCTGGATCACGAAATACAGCGCCCATGGCAACAGCAGGCACATGTCGCACCACAGGCCGCCCAAATGGTCGGTGCGGCAGCGCCTGCGCAACACGAAATAGATCGGGTAGCCGATCGTCACCACCAGGGTTTCCCAGGCGAAACTGCCATGCTGATACAGCTCGTGGCCCACGCCCAGAGCAGCGCAGGCCACGGCCACCTTCTGCAGGCGTGACAGGCGCTCGCCATACACCAGCCGCCCGGTCAGGACCATGGCCAGCGGCAGCAGGAAATAGCCCATCGACACTTCAAGGCTGCGCCCGTGCAGGGGCGCCCAGAGGAACAGCCACAGCTGCACGCCCATCAGCCACGATGTGCCGACCATGCCCAGCAACAGCAGCGGCGTATGTTTTACCCGGGCGAGCAGTTCGCCCACCCGTTTCCAGTCTTTCGAGACAAGCATGAACAGGGTCAGGCAGGGCAGCGTCAACAGGGTGCGCCAGCCAAAGATCTCCTCGCCATCGAGCGGCGTGAGCAGAGAGGTATAGAAGTACATCACGGCGAACAGACAGGACGCCATGACCGACGAAAGAATGCCTTTTGACACGAATGCCTCGAATAGGGAATTGAGCAGGTGGATCAGCCGCGCATGATCTCAGGGGGCGCGGCTTGCGGCAACCGCGACGCAGCCGGGCGTGCGGCCAGCGCTTCGAGGAACTGGGCAGCCGGCATGGGCCTGGCGAACAGGTAGCCCTGCTGGAAGTCCACCTCATGACGGGCCAGGTAGTCGCGCTGGGCTTCTGTTTCCACGCCCTCGGCAACGATGCCCAGGCCCAGCTTGGCCGATAGCTCGATGATGGTCTCGAGGATGTGCACCGACAGCGCATCGCCACCGATCATGGCGACGAAGCTCTGGTCGATCTTCAGGTAATCGACCTTGAACTGGCGCAGGTAGTTGAGGCTTGACTGGCCGGTGCCGAAGTCGTCCAGGGCGATCTTCACACCCATGGCGTCGAGCTTCTCGAACAGTTCCAGGGCCACCGGCGTGGGCTCGATCAGCTTGCGCTCGGTCAGCTCCAGGGTCAGCACCACCCGGCCTGGCGGGAAGTGCTGGAGGAAGGTTCGGCAATCGTCCAGCAGGCTGAAGTCGCGGCAGTGGTCGGCGGTGATATTGACGCCGATATGGAAACCGTCCTCCAGCAGCCCGGCAAAGGGTGCCAGGCTCTGCGCGGTGTGCATCATCAGCGCACGGGTCATGGCGACGATCTGCCCGCTGTGTTCGGCGTAGGGGATGAACAGGTCGGGGCGCACCAGGCCTTCGCGCGGGTGGTTCCAGCGCATCAGCACTTCGGCGCCGGCCCAGCGGTAGTCGCCCTTGCGCACTACCGGCTGGAAGTACGGCAGGAACTCGTCGGCCTCCAGGGCCCGGCGCAGTTCGGCACGGGGCGAGGTGGCGCGGCGAACCTGCCAGCGGCACACCAGGCCGGCCACCGCGCCCAGTATCAGCAGCAGACCGAACAGGGCGGGATAGTGGCTGCGCCACAGCTGGCCCTGCTTGTCGGCGCCGTAGCCGCCATGCACGCTGAACGGGTAACGGGTCGAGCCCAGCTGCACATTCGCGCTGGCCGCGGCAGGGGGCACGCCCTTGTGCACGATGCCATCCTTGCCCAGCCAGGCATCGCCCACGCGGATCTGCAGCTCTTCATCGGGGCCGATCAGGCGCAGCGCCGTCAGCAGGTGTTCGCCATCGACCGTACTGATCGCGCCGCGGTCGCCATCGCTGGCCCGATACACCAGCAGCGGGTGGCCCGGTGTGACCGAGTTGCCGTCCATCAGCCACAGCTTGCCGTCGATGTAGTCGCCGGGGTTGACCGGCTCGTCGAATGCGCCGAACAGCGAGGTGCAATAAAGGGCGTTGTGCCGGAACAGGTTGGTCGAGCGTACGAAGGCGTTGCGCGTGACCTGGGCGCGCAGCATGAGCTGGACCTCGTCGCACGGGCTGTCGACAAGCGGCAGCAGAGCATGGGCAGCGCTGGACAGATTGTCGAGAATGCGCTCGACGTGCTCCACCACCTGGCGGGTGGTAGCCTGGCTGCTGGCGTGCATTTCACGCTCGATCTGCCAGTTCATCACGGCCAGGCCGCATGCCACGGGCAGCACGCCGACGACCCAGGGCAACAGGGTGCGCCAGCCGAGGCCGGCGCGGCGTTTGACGGTAAGGGGCATGCTGACCTGATCTGTATAAAGGATTACGAGAGGATAGCCGCTTGTCGGAACCGGTGAGCAACTAAAGGGCGACAAACCATTTTACGCAATGTAGAATCCATTTACGAATACAACAATAAGGTCCTTCGATGCCGAAGGATCAAGCCCGCCGAGAATGGGTCCATATGACATACCATGGGTTCAAGCTGATAATAGGTGATTTCCTCGCCCGCAGCGTGCGGGGTATCCCGTGCTCCCCGCCGTTTCCGTTCCACATCCCACGCAATCAATAATCTTTCGCTGCAGATGAGGACACGAACATGGCTGATATCTTCGACAATCCGATGGGCCTGATGGGCTTTGAATTCATCGAACTGGCTTCGCCGACCCCTGGCGTACTCGAGCCGGTATTCCAGATGCTGGGCTTCACCAAGGTCGCTACCCACCGTTCCAAGGATGTGCACCTGTATCGCCAGGGTGACATCAACCTGATCCTGAACAACGAACCCAAGAGCATCGCCTCGTACTTCGCTGCCGAACACGGCCCGTCGGTATGCGGCATGGCGTTCCGCGTGCGCAATGCCCATGAGGCCTATGCCCGCGCCCTGGAACTGGGCGCCCAGCCGGTGGAAATCGAAACCGGCCCGATGGAACTGCGCCTGCCGGCGATCAAGGGCATCGGCGGTGCGCCGCTGTACCTGATCGACCGTTTCGAGGAAGGCAGCTCGATCTACGATATCGACTTCAAGTTCATCGAGGGTGTGGACCGCAACCCGGTGGGTGCCGGCCTGAAGATCATCGACCACCTCACCCACAACGTTTATCGCGGGCGCATGTCGTACTGGGCCGGCTTCTACGAGAAGCTGTTCAACTTCCGCGAAATCCGCTATTTCGACATCAAGGGTGAGTACACCGGCCTGACTTCGCGTGCCATGACCGCACCGGATGGCATGATCCGCATCCCGCTGAACGAAGAATCGTCCAAGGGCTCCGGGCAGATCGAAGAGTTCCTGATGCAGTTCAACGGCGAAGGCATCCAGCACGTCGCCTTCCTGACCGATGACCTGCTCAAGACCTGGGACGCCCTCAAGGGCTTCGGCATGCGCTTCATGACTGCACCGCCGCAAACCTACTACGAGATGCTCGAAGAGCGCCTGCCAGGTCATGGCGAGCCGGTCGACCAGTTGAAAGCACGCGGTATCCTCCTCGATGGTGCCTCCCAGCCTGACGACAAGCGCCTGCTGCTGCAGATCTTTTCCGAGACCCTGCTCGGCCCGGTGTTCTTCGAGTTCATCCAGCGCAAGGGGGATGACGGCTTTGGCGAAGGCAACTTCAAGGCCCTGTTCGAATCCATCGAGCGCGACCAGGTACGTCGTGGTGTGCTGAGCACCGAGTAACCCCAGGGTACCGCCGTCACGATTCGATGGCGGCGGTATCAACCCTTCTTCTTGCCCGAAATGGTCAGGCCCAGGTACATGATGAACATGCTGGCGACCCCGACCAATACCAGCGAGGGCAGTACCTGATGCAGGGATAGGCGAAACTCCTGGGTGGCGTACCCTTTGGGGTAACCGCCGATCACCACGTAACCATATTTCTGGGAAACCGATCGCTCGGTGAATTCGGCCTGGGAGGGGCGTTGTGCGTCGCGGCTGTCTCCCTCGCTCCAGATATACAGGTCGCTGAATTCCAGAAGCAGTGTCAGGCCGTCCTGGAAAGCACGCAGTTCGTCACGCAGCTGCCGACCGTACGCTGTTGCGATTATCCCAGGGTCGCTGTTCGGTCTCTGGACTTTGATGATCGCCGCGTTAGGCGACGATGGAGCGTCGAATGCCAGCTCTGTCTGCCGTCCGGACAGGGCAAAAGCCGAGTTGTACGCCAAAGGGTCCATGTCCGTCGCACAATACGCTTGTTGGTCGCGGGTGAGTATCAGTGAGCGAAGGTGCGGGCTGTTGGCGACTCTCTGCTCCAGCGTACCAAGCACTTCGTCACAGGGCTTGCCTGCCAATGGCAGGATCAGGTCCAGATCGCCTTCCATGCGGCCCAGTGCCTGGTCGATGCTGAAAATCGCCTCTTGAACAGAAACCTTGGCATTCTCCTCAAGTTTTCTATCCAGTTGATAGTTCATCATCAGTAACCCGGACAGTACCGGTATTGCGCCGATGGACAATATCAACAGTAACTTCCGCCAGTTGATGCCGAGACTCGGTATTGCTGCCATAGGACCGCCGCTCCGTTGAACCTTGCTGTTCGGGTTGAACAGGTCAACGCTGATCCTATGTGCTTGATGATGCTCCGGCTGTAGGCCAAAAGTGTTGCGGTTTTACAGAAAAGCAGAACCTCGTTGTCAGCCTCGCTTCAGCCTGGCGAGCACTTTTTCGGCCAACTGGGCCGTGGAGGCCGGGTTCTGCCCGGTGATCAGCCGATCATCGGCCACCACGAACGGCTGCCACGGGTCTTCATGCTTGCTGTAGGTACCACCGCGGGCACCCAGCTCGGTTTCCGTCAGGAAGGGGACCACCTTGTCCAGTTCGACGAGTTTCTCCTCGGTATTGGAGAAGCCGGTCACCTGACGGTCCTTGAGCAACAGGCTGTTGTCGCTGAGCTTGATGTTCAGCAGGCCGACAACGCCATGGCAAACCGCCGCGACAATGCCCTTGTGCTCGTACACCCGGCGGGCCAGCTCTTGCAGCGGCTGGTTGTCAGGAAAGTCATACATCACTCCGTGCCCGCCGGTGTAGTAGATGACGCTGTACTCTTCTGCCTTCACCTGGCCAGGGCTCAAGGTGTTGCCCAGGCGGGTCATGAAGCGCTTGTCGTCATACCACAGCCAGTCCAGGTCGGGCGCCATCTGCAAGCTATGCGGGTCGACAGGGACGTAGCCGCCCAGCGGGCTGACATAATCGACCTCGTAACCGGCTTTTTCGACTTTTTCGACAAAGTGCACCGCTTCCCCCAGCCACAAGCCGGTCGCCCGCTTGAGGGTCGGATACTTGGCTGTATTGGTCAGCACCACCAGCATTTTCTTGCTCATGACCACGCTCCCGTCGGCAACCTGAATGGGCCGTTGCTCCCCCGGCCCGAGGGAAAACCTAATGAGCATAGCTCTCAGGTGCCGGTACGCCATATTGCGTGGCGTGTGTTGTGCTAACGTGAACCACATTCACGCAGCGCCCGTACTTTTTCTGAATCATGCTGGAGTCACGACAGTGGTCACAAATGGTACGCCGCGCGAGCCTGCGTCGATGGTCATCCTGAAGCCGTCTGTGCTGGCACCGGTCGACCTCATGGGCGAACGGATTGCACGGTTCGACTGGGGGCGAACACCGCTCGGGCCGCTGCCGCGCTGGCCGGCTTCGTTGCGCATTGCCGTCGACATGATGCAATTGTCACCGTTCCCGTGTGCCGTGGTCTGGGGACCAGACCTCAGCGTGGTCCACAATGAAGGCTATCGGGCATTGCGGCGGGTTGCCCCGGATGCATTGGGCATGTCCTTCGATGCGCTGTGGAGCGATGAGTGGCCGGCGATGGGACCGTGGGTGTTCAAGGCGCTCGAGGGGCGCTCGAGCTTTGTCGAGGACCCACCACTGCGTATTGGCTGCGGCCAAGGCGGGGAGCCGTTGTGGTGTGCGTTCGGTTACACACCGTTGCACGATGAACTGGGCAACGTGGCAGGGTTTCTGCACGCGGTGATCGAAACCACGGCCAGCGTCGAGGCGCATCGCCACTGGCGGGAGCAGGCGCAAGAATTCCAGCGGCAGGTCGAGCGACACCTGGTGGAGCGCGAGCAGTTCTGGCAGCTGTCGCGTGATGCGATGATGACCGTCACTCCCGAGCTGAAGGTGTGTGCCGCCAACCCCGCCTGGTATCGCATCCTGGGCTGGTCTGAAGAGCAGGTACTGGGCACTCCGGTGCTGGACCTGGTACATCCGGCAGATCGCGCTGAGGTAGAGGTGGCTGTTTCCGGGTGCCTGCAGTACCAGGATACCGAGCAGATAGAGACGCGCCTGCGCCACCGCGATGGCCATTACCACTGTTTTCGCTGGAGTGCACGGTTCGATGGCAGCCTGCTGACTGCCGTTGGCCGGGATATCACCGGGGAACGTGAGGAGGCTGCTCGTCAATCCGAAACGCTGATGCGCAACAACGAGCGTCTGGAGGTGGTTGGGCAGTTGGCCGGGGGCATGGGCCATGAATTGAACAACTTGTTGTCCGGCATCGGTGGCAGCCTCGAACTGCTTCAGCGGCGCCTGCAGGAAGGACGGCTGGAGCGGGTGGAGGCGTATGTCGAGGTCGCGCGAGATTCGGTGCAGCGTGCCATGGAGCTGACCCATCGCCTGCTGGCGTTTTCCCGTCATCAACCTTTGGCGCCCAGGCCGCTGGACTTCAACCGGCAATTGCGCTTGAGCGAACCACTGCTGCGGAGCACGCTGGGCGCCGAGATGCGCTTGCACTGGCAGCTGGATGTCACGCCGTGGGCGGTGAACCTTGATGTTTCCCAGCTGGAAAATGCCTTGATCAATCTTTGCACCAACGCCCGCGAAGCATGCCTTGATCGCGGCAATGTCACGCTGCGCAGCATCAACCAGCGGCTGACAAGGTGTTTCCCGGATGAGAGCGGCCTGCCACCAGGCGACTACGTTGCGTTGTATGTGGAGGATGATGGCCATGGCATGCCGGCCGTGGACATTGCCAGGGCCTTTGAACCGTTCTTCACCACCAAGCCGGTCGGGCGTGGCTCAGGCCTTGGTTTGTCGATGGTGTATGGGTTTGTCGGCCAGTCGGGGGGCTACGCCTGGATCGAGTCGGCGCCGAACCAGGGCACCAAGGTCTGCATGCTTTTTCCAAGGTGGCATGACCCGGTACCCGAGGCGCCTGCGGTTGTGCAACGGACGCAGCGCATGGCCGGGAGGCAGCGCCTGTTGCTGGTCGATGACGAGCTCGGTTTGCGTGCTGTGATGTGCGAGTACCTGACCGAACGTGGTTTCGAAGTCATTGATGTGGGCGACGCCAATAGCGCACTGGAGCGCTTCCGCCATGACGGCCCGTTCGACCTGGTGATCACCGACATTGGCTTGCCGGGTGGTTTCAGTGGCCGCCAGGTGGCCAAGGCCATGCGCATGCAGCTGCCGTTGCAGAAGATCCTTTTCATTACCGGCTATGCGGGGCAGCCGATCGAAGCGCAGTTGCTCGAGCAGCCGGGCACGGCATTGATGAACAAGCCGTTCCCGCTGGCGGACCTGGTGGATGAGGCGCTACGCATGCTCGAGGAGTGAAGCGGTTCAGGGCTTGCCCAGTATCTGGGTCACCTGGGCCTGCAGCTGCTTCAGCTCGAAGGGCTTGCTGATCAGGTGCATCCCCGCCTCCAGGAAGCCCTCGCGGGCCATGGCGGTTTCTGCATAGCCGGTGATGAACAGTACTGGCAAGCGTGGGCGCAGGTTGCGGGCAATCTCGGCCAACTGGCGGCCATTCATGCCGGGCAAGCCGACATCGCTGATCAGCAGATCCACCGGTTGTGTCGAACGCAGTACCTTAAGGCCCTCATTGGCGTCGGCGGCACTGTGGCAGGCGAAGCCATCCTCGCGCAGGGCCTGGCAGAGCAATTGGCGTACATGGGGGTCGTCCTCGACTACCAGCACGTGATGGCCCTGGTAACCTCGCACGGGTTGTACGGGTTTGACAGGTGCCTGGCCCTGGTCGACATGGCGCGGCAGATAAAGGTCCACCCGGGTCCCTTGGCCGATCTGGCTGTGCAGGGTGACATGTCCGTGGGATTGCTTGCTGAAGCCGTAAACCATCGACAGGCCAAGGCCGATGCCCTGGCCGATCGCCTTGGTGCTGAAGAACGGCTCGAAGGCATGCTCCAGCGTGCTTTGCGCCATGCCCTGGCCGTCATCGATGACTCGCAGGCGTACATAGTCGCCGGCGCACAGGGCACCGCCAGCGAATTGCCCGGCGCCGATGTGCTGGTTACTTGCCTCGATGCGCAGCTGGCCGCCATTGGGCATGGCTTCGCAGGCATTGAGCAACAGGTTATCGAGGGCCTCCTGTAACTGTTGGTCATCGGCTTCGACCGACCACAGGTTCTTGGCGATTTGCACCTGCAGGGTCACGGTCGGGGTCACGCAAGCCTTCAGGCGTTTTGCCTGGAGCAGGTCGTGCAGGCCGACCTGCTGGGTGTGCAGCGATTGCCGAGAAGAGAAGGCCAGCAGGCGGTGGGTCAGGCGCGCGGCGCGTGACACTGCCTCGCGGCCCATGCGCAGCACGTTGTCCAGGCCATCGCTGCGACCCTGTCGCAAGCGCCGGTCAATCAGCTCGAAGCTGCCACCAATGCTGGTGAGCAGGTTGTTGAAGTCGTGGGCGACCCCCCCAGCCAGTTGGCCGATGGCCTCCATCTTGCGCGTTTGGTGGCGTGCAAACTCGCTGCGTTGCTGGTCTTCGCCGGGAGGTGCGGCCTTGGCGTCAAGGCGTTGCTGCAGGTCTTGCAACTGGTCGCGTGCCAGATACTGCCGACGCCGGTTGCGCAGGGCGGACTGGGTCATGCGCAGCAGCTGGGCGTTTTCGAATGGTGCGACCAGCAGGACCAGGTTGCCCACCGGGAGGTTGGTCGAGCCCTTGGCCGCTTGGCTCCCTTGACCGAGCAGCACGATGGGCAGGTCCGACCAGCACGGTTGCTGGTCGATGAATTCTTGCAGCAATGCACTTGGGCCCTGTTTGAACGCTTGCTCGGCAATGATCGCCAGGCCTGCGCCTTCGGCCAGGCAGGCTTGCAGGTTGGCCAGGTCGACCGCGCACAGGCTGTCGATGCCCGCAGAAGCGAGCAGGCGAGCAGTATCTGCGGCTATTGGCGGGGGCGCCAGGATCAATGCACGTTCGTCCAGCGCCAACGAACTGGCCACTACACACTCTCCTGAAGGGTGGTCCGATATCCACTGGACCCTGGGCACAGCCCCGGGGTTCAACAAATTTTCGGACGTTGCCTACAGGCCCTGTTGCAACACTGGGTCGTCCGGATTCTGCCGCTCCAGCTCGGCCAGCAGCACCTGCACGTTCTGCAACTGGCCGGTTTCCTTCCAGTACTTAATCAGCAACACCCGTGCCCGGCGATTGGCCGGCTGGCGGTTGAGCACGATTTCCAGTTGCTTTTGCGCGGCGTCGAGTTGTTCCAGTTCATGCAAGGTGACTGCCAGTGTATAGCGGTAGTCGGCGTTGTCCGGGTCCAGTTCGACGGCACGGGACAAGGCCAGCAGTGCGTATTCGCGCTGTTCGTGACGGTTAAGCCAGAGCCCCAGTTCGTACTGCAGAAAGGCCGAATCGGGGCTTAGCGCAAGGGCTTTGCCCAGTATCTGACGCGAGGCGTCGTGATAGCCCTGGCGCTCCAGCAGGCGTACCTGAGTCGCCAGTGCGTCGAGGTTGCCTGGCGCTACCGCCAGGGCTCGCTGCAGGGCGGTGTCGGCCAGGGTGTAGTCGTTTTCGTGCAGATAGAGGCGCGCCAGGTGGACTTGGGCGTCGGCGTCTTCGGGTTGTTGCTCGAGGGCCTGCTGGTATTGCTCCAGGGCGACCTGTAGCGGGCCGAAATAAAGGCCGATGTCATCCGGAGCAAGGCCGAGCAGGGCATCTACCGCGGCAAAGCGCACGCTTTGCTCGTCGTCGTCCAGCAGTGGGCCGAGTACCAGGCTGCGCTGCGCCGCCGGCAGCAGGCGGCGAATACCGGCAATGGCTGCACGGCGCACCTGCGGGTCGGCATGCTCGAGGTCCTGACGGGCGAGTTTCAATGCCTGGGGCGAAGGGTAGTTTGGCAGTTCGGCATACAAGGCGGCACGGCGAATGGGCGGCAGGTCGGTGCGCTGCAGTTGCTGGTACAGCACCCGTGCAGCGCCGGGTTGGCCCTCATGGGCCTGGCGCAGGGCCTTGGCGTAGCTGTGCGCAGGCAGGGTAGGCGGGGCTGGCGGAGCGTCGCGCCACAGGTAGCCGAACAGGGCCGATACCAGGATCAACAGCAGCAGGGCGATCAGGTAGCGGTTGCGTCTGTGCATCGGACGATCCGGGGCGGCGGGAAGGGCAGAGCTTGGGCTAGCCGGGTGGTAAATGCAACCAGGTCCCTGCACACACCCTCAATCAGCATAAAAAAGCCCCGCGGACCAAGGCCTGCGGGGCAAACGGTTGGGGGAGGGGCCAACCAAAGGAGTCGTTGAAGCGGGTGTATCAGCGCGCGCTGGCTACGGTCTCCGGTTGCCAGCCGCCGCCCAGGGCCTTGTAGATGGAGACGATGCCGCGGTACAACTCGACTTCACCCTGGGCCTGCGCATCTTCAGCGCTCAGCCGCTCACGCTCGGCATCGAGCAGCACCAGGTAGTCCACCGTACCCTCGCGATAACGAATCGAGGCCAGTTCCGCCGCCTTGCGGCTGGCGTCGCTCTGGCGCATCAGCGACAACAGCCGCTGCTGGGTCTTGTCGTAGTCGCTGAAGGCGTTGGCCGATTCTTCCAGGGCCAGCAATACCTGCTGTTCATAGTTGGCCAGTGCCCCTTCGGCATCGGCCTTGGCACCGCGCAGTCGGGCGCGCACGCTGCCCAGGTCGAAGGCGGCCCACGTTATGCTCGGGCCCAGCGCCCAGGCATTGGCTGCCGAGGAACCTATCTGCGAACCACGTGCAGCAGTAAAGCCGAGGAAGCCACTGAGGCTGACGCGCGGGAACAAGTCGGCCGTGGCCACGCCAACGTTGGCGGTGGCAGCCGCCAGCTGGCGTTCGGCGCTGCGGATGTCCGGGCGGCGGCGCAGCAGTTCCCCCGGGTCACCCACCGGTAGCGCCTTGGCGATGGCCGGCAGTGCCTTGGGCGACAGGTCGACGCTGAGCGCCTCGGGGCGCTGACCGAGCAGGGTGGCGATGCGATGCCGGGCCCGTGCCTGTTCCGCCTGCAGTTGCGGTACGGTGGCTTCAACCCCGGCCAGGCGCGCGTCGGCCCGCACCACATCAAGGTCGTTGCCCACGCCGGCATCGCGCAGGGTTTCGGTGATGGCCCGCGATTCCTGCTGGGTCTTGAGGTTGGCCAGGGCGATCTTCTCGCGCAACTGCGCGCCACGCAGCTGGCCGTAAGCATCCACCAGTTCGGCGATCAGGCTGACCTGCAGCTGCTGCAGGTCGGCCGCGGCTGCTGCTTCCTGGGCTTCGCTGGCTTCGATCTGGCGCTGGATGCGGCCGAACAGGTCAAGCTCCCAGGCCATGTCCAGGCCCAGGTCGTAGCGCTCACTGTTTACCCGCTGCGTGGTCTGGCCGGGGATCTGGCCCTTGCCGATGTCGCTGCTGGCGCGGCTGGTGACCACCGGAAACTGATCGTTCTCGGCGTCTTCACGGATCGAACGGGCCGACTTCAGGCGGGCGAAGGCCACGCGCAGGTCACGGTTGCCATCCAGCGAAGCCTGCACCAGCTGGTTCAGCACCGGGTCGTCGAACTGCTTCCACCACAGGCTTTCGAAACGGCTACGGTCGTAGGCCTTGGTCTGTATGTCGCTGGCCAGCTGCGCGGGCTCGGTGGCTGGCGCCTGGTAGTCCGGGCCTACTGCACAGGCCGACAAGGCGAGCGCCAGCAAGCTCGGGGTCAAGGGTTTGAGCAGGTTCATGCATGGCTCTCCAGCGATTGGGCGCGTTCGGCCTTGCGGGCCTGGCGACGCTCGACGAAACGGCGAATCAGGAAGAAGAACACCGGGGTCAGGAACAGGCCGAACACGGTAACCCCGATCATTCCCGAGAACACCGCCACGCCCATGGCATGGCGCATTTCAGAACCGGCACCGGAGCTGAACACCAGTGGAACCACACCCATGATGAAAGCGATCGAGGTCATCAGGATCGGCCGCAGGCGCAGGCGGCAGGCTTCCAGTACCGCAGCCAGCGGGTCGAGCCCCTTGGCCTGTTCGTCCTTGGCGAACTCGACGATCAGGATCGCGTTCTTGCACGCCAGGCCCACCAGTACGATCAGACCGATCTGGGTGAAGATGTTGTTGTCACCCCCCGACACGATCACCCCGGTGATGGCCGACAACAGGGTCATAGGCACGATCAGGATCACTGCCAGCGGCAGGCTCCAGCTTTCGTACTGGGCGGCAAGCACCAGGAAGGCCAGCAGCACGCACAGCGGGAACACGAACAGCGCGGTATTGCCCGAAAGGATCTGCTGGTAGGTCAGGTCGGTCCACTCGAAGGTCATGCCGTTGGGCAGTTCCTCCTTCAGCAGCTTCTCGATGGCAGCTTCGGCCTGGCCGGAGCTGTAGCCCGGTGCCGCGGCGCCGTTGATCTCGGCGGTGATGAAACCGTTGTAGTGCATCACCCGGTCAGGCCCGGAGGTGTCGCTGACCTTGAGGAAGGTCGCCAGCGGGATCATCTCGCCGAGGTTGTTGCGCACCTTCAGCTGGCCGATCTGCTCGGCATCGAGGCGGAACTGCTGCTCGGCCTGGACGTTGACCTGATAGGTACGGCCAAAGCGGTTGAAGTCGTTGGTGTACAGCGAGCCCAGGTAGACCTGCAGGGTGTCGAAGATGTCGGTGATCGCCACGCCGTGGGTCTTGGCCTTTTCCCGGTCGATGGCGGCATCGACCTGGGGCACGTTGACCTG
Organism: Pseudomonas sp. M2(2023); assembly: GCF_030263955.1. Classification (NCBI taxonomy): domain Bacteria; kingdom Pseudomonadati; phylum Pseudomonadota; class Gammaproteobacteria; order Pseudomonadales; family Pseudomonadaceae; genus Pseudomonas; species Pseudomonas sp. M2(2023). The sequence goes on along the minus strand of NZ_CP127114.1, from coordinate 3,032,496 downwards.
GTAGCTGGTGAAAAGGCCCGCCAGTTCCGGCACGTTGTGGCTCTTGGCGATGATGTTCTGGGTTTCCTTGTACAGCGCCTCGTAGCCCAGGTTGCCACGGTCTTCGATCTGCAGACGGAAGCCGCCGATGGTGCCCAGGCCTTGTACCGGCGGTGGCGGGAAGATCGCGATGTAGGCGTTCTGGATGTCGGCGAACTGGGCATTCAGTGCAGCCGCGATGGCCGCCGCCGACTGGCTCGGGTCCTTGCGCTCGTCGAACGGCTTGAGCGGGGTGAACACGATGCCGCTGTTCGGGCTGTTGGTGAAACCGTTGATCGACAGGCCAGGGAAGGCTACCGAGTCGGCCACGCCAGGCTGCTTCAGGGCGATTTCGCTCATGCGCTTGATCACCGCTTCGGTGCGGTCGAGGCTGGCCGCGTCAGGCAGCTGGGCGAACGCCACCAGGTACTGCTTGTCCTGGGCCGGCACGAAACCGGTCGGGGTGGACGAGAAGCCGAGGTAGGTCAGGCCCATCAGGCCGGCATACACGAACAGGGCGATGCCGCTGGAGCGGATGACCCGACGCACGCCGCCGACGTAGCGGTTGGAAGCGCGGTCGAAGAAGCGGTTGAACGGGGCGAACAGCCAGCTGCCCAGCAGTTTTTCCAGGAACCGCGAGAAACGGTCCTTGGGCGCATGGTGGTCCTTCAGCAGCACGGCTGCCAGGGCCGGCGACAGGGTCAGCGAGTTGAATGCCGAGATGACCGTGGAAATGGCGATGGTCAGAGCGAACTGCTTGTAGAACTGCCCGGTCAGGCCGGAAATGAACGCAGCAGGTACGAACACCGCGCACAGCACCAGGGCGGTGGCGATGATCGGCCCGGTCACTTCGCCCATGGCCTTTTGCGTGGCTTCCAGCGGTTTCAGGCCCAGGCCGATGTTGCGCTCGACGTTCTCCACCACGACGATGGCATCGTCCACCACGATACCGATGGCCAGGACCAGGCCGAACAATGACAGCGCGTTGAGCGAGAAGCCGAACAGGTGCATCACGGCAAAGGTACCGATCAGCGATACCGGCACGGCCATCAGCGGGATGATCGAGGCACGCCAGGTCTGCAGGAACAGGATGACGACCAGCACCACCAGCACCAGCGCTTCGAACAGGGTGTGTACCACGGCTTCGATGGAACCACGGACGAACACGGTCGGGTCATAGACGATGCTGTAGTCCATGCCCTCGGGGAAGTCCTTCTTCAGCTCGGCCATCTTCGCCCGCACTTCGTCGGAGATCTCGATGGCGTTGGAGCCTGGGCGCTGGAAGATCGGAATGGCCACCGCCGGCTGGTTGTTCAGCAGCGAGCGCAGGGCGTACTGGCTGGAACCGAGTTCGACCCGGGCGATGTCCTTCAGGCGGGTGATTTCGCCATCGGCACCGGCGCGGATGATGATGTTCTCGAACTCTTCCTCATTCACCAGGCGACCCTGGGTGTTGATCGACAGCTGGAAGCTGGTCGAACCCGGGGCGGGTGGGGCGCCCAGCTGGCCGGCGGCCACCTGGCGGTTCTGCTCGCGGATCGCAGCCACCACATCACTGGCGGTGAGGTTGCGCGAAGCGGTCTTGTTCGGGTCCAGCCACACGCGCAGCGAGTAGTCGCCCATGCCGAACAGCTGCACATCGCCCACGCCGCCCAGGCGCGCCAGCTCATCCTTGATGTTGAGGATGGCGTAGTTGGACAGGTAGAGCATGTCGTAGCGGTTATCCGGCGAGGTCAGGTGCACGACCATGGTCAGGTCGGGCGAGGCCTTGTCGACCGTGATACCGATGCGGGTCACTTCCTCTGGCAGCTTGGGCTGGGTACGGGTGACGCGGTTCTGCACCTGCACCTGGGCGTTGTCCAGGTCGGTGCCCAGGGCGAAGGTGATGGTCAGCGTCAGCTTGCCGTCAGCGGTGGACTGGGAGGACATGTACAGCATGTTCTCCACGCCGGTAATCGCCTGCTCCAGTGGCGCGGCGACGGTTTCGCCGATGACCTTGGGGTTGGCGCCGGGGAAGTTGGCGCGCACCACCACGGTGGGCGGCACCACTTCGGGGTATTCGCTGATCGGCAGCTGGAACAGCGAGATCGAACCCGCGATCAGCAGCACCAGCGACAGCACCGCGGCGAAAATTGGCCGGGTAATGAAGAATTTCGAGAAGTTCATCGGTGTGGTCCCTTAACCGCGTGGCGCCTGGGCGCTGGCGACTTTCACGTTGTTGCCCGCCACCTTCGGCGCCGGGTTGCTGGCCTCCAGGGCCTGGCGCTGCTGGGCGAGGGCGGCGAGGGTCTGTTCGCTGGCCATCGGTGTCTCTTCCGGGGTGACCGGTGAGCCAGGGCGCACACGCTGCAGGCCCTTGACCACGATGCGGTCGTCCTTGCCCAGGCCGCTGCGCACGATGCGCAGGCCTTCCAGCTTCGGCCCCAGCTCCACGGCGCGGTAGGCGGCCTTGTTGTCCTTGTCCATGACCAGCACGAACTTCTTGCCAAGGTCGGTGCCCACGGCTTCGTCGTTGATCAGCACGGCCTGGTACTGTGCGCTGCCCACCAGCTTCAGGCGTGCATACAGGCCTGGGGTGAACTGGCCGTCGCTGTTGTCGAACACCGCACGGCCACGGATGGTGCCGGTGCGCGGGTTGACCTGGTTGTCGACGAAGTTCATCTGGCCCAGGTGCGGGTTGCCGGTTTCGTTGGTCAGGCCCAGGTACACCGGGGTGCTCTGGCCGCGCTGGCCTTCGCGAGCCAGCTGGGTGTACTTGAGGTACACGCGCTCGTCGGCGTCGAAGTAGGCGTAGACCTTGTCGGTGGAGACCACGCTGGTCAGCGGGGTGACATCGGCGGTGACGATGTTGCCGGCGGTGAACTGGGCGCGGCTGACACGGCCGCTGATGGGCGCGGTGACACGGGTGAAGCTGAGGTTCAGGCGTGCCAGGTCGAGCTGGGCCTGGATCGCGTCGACCCCGGCGCGGGCTTCGGCGGCAGCGCTGCTACGCGATTCGGCCAGTTCTGCGGAAATGGCGTTGCTGTCACGCAGGCGTTCGCCACGGCGGGCTTCGTTGGCGCTGCGAATGGCGGTGGCCTTGGCCTGCTGCAGTTGGGCTTCGAGGCGGCGGACCTCTGCCTGGAACGGGCGTGGATCGATCTGGAACAGCAGGTCGCCTTTCTTGACCTGGGCGCCTTCGGTGAAGGCTACCAGGTCGATCTGGCCGGAGACCCGTGGGCGTACCTCGACGGTTTCCGGCGCTTCGAGGCGGCCGGTGAACTCGTCCCATTCATTGATCGGTTGCTCGATCACCTTGGCCACGCTGACCTTCGGCGCGGTGGGAGCCTGCACTGCGTCTGGGGTTCGGCCACAAGCGCTGATCACCACCACTGCCAGGGCAGCGAGGGGGAAGCGCAAGGGTTTGAATGATTGTTCCATGGAGAACTCCGCCAATGTATTAGTAGTGGGCGGAGTGTGAGTGTCTTGCGCGTGAGGCACGAATCGAACGGGACGAAGGTTATTATCACGATGAATGATATGAGCAGATCATTCATCGATTGCAGACATGGCCAGCTCGGTCGTGGGCTTTCATCCTGGGTCAGTGATTTCAGTGAATGCTCGAGGCCAGTTCGAAGATCGGCATGTACATCAGGATCACGATCAGGCCGATCAGCAGGCCGATGAAGGTCATCAGCAGCGGTTCGAACAGCTTGACGAACCATTCCACCCAGCGGCCGATTTCCTGGTCATGGAAGTCGGCGCAGCGCTCCAGCATTTCGCCCAGGTTGCCGGACTGCTCGCCGGCGCGCAGCAGGCGCAACGACACCGGCGTCACCAGTTGCCCGGCCTCCAACGCATCGGACAGGGGCAACCCTTCGGCGACCCGCTGGCTGGCGTGCTCCAGGCCCTCGGCCGCCGCGCTGCCGAGCAGGCCGCGGGCCATGCCCATGGCGGTGAGGATGGGGATACCGCCTTGCAGCAGGATGCCCAATGAGCGATAGAAGCGCGCCAGTTCGTACATCATCAGGCGTTGGTGAAGTGCCGGCAGGCGCCGCAGCTGGCAGGCTGCCCAGCGCCGTACCCATGGCTGGCGGCGCAGCAGCCACAGCGCAGTGGCCGCACCGAGGGCGCCCAATGCCAGCGGTAGTTGCTGGGCATGCAGGAATAGCCCGATCTGCATCAGCAGCCGAGACAGCCAGGGCAACTCGGTGCCCATGCCCTCGAACACCTGGCTGAAACGCGGCACCACGTAGCCAAGCAGGAACAGCACCACGCCACCGCCCACCAGCAATAGCAGCATCGGGTAGACCGAGGCACCCACCAGCTTCTGCCGGACCAGGTCCAGGCGCTGGCGGTAGCTTATGTAGCGGGCGAGGGCGTCGCCGAGCGCGCCGGTACGCTCGCTGGACTGTACCAGCGCCACGTATAGCGGCGGGAACACCCGTGGCTGCTGGCCCAGGGCCTGGGACAGCGAGCGGCCTTCGTACAGTTGGCGGACCAGTTCGGCGAGCACTTTGCGCGCTGCGGCTGCGGGGGCCTTTTCCGCCAGGCTTTCCAGCGCGTCGATCAGCGGCAGGCCGGCGTTGAGCAGGGTCGAGAGTTCCTGGCTGAACAGCACCAGGTCAAAGCTTGCTTCGCGGCGCCAGGCCATGCCGCGCAAGGCGCCGCCGTGGCCATGCAGGCTGAGCACGCGCAAGCCCTGGTCCTCGACCTGGCGGCGGGCCTGGTCGGCGTCCTCGGCGTCGATCTGCAACTGCACCACACCCTGCCTGCCCAGGGCCTTGAGGCTGTAGCGCATGGCCGTTCTCCCTACTGCCAACTGGTGATTTCGGCGTTTTCCCCGTCGCCACCGGGCTGGCCGTCCTTGCCCATCGACAGCAGGTCGTACTCGCCGCCGTTCTCGCCGGGTTGCCGGTAGATGTATGCGCGGCCCCACGGGTCTTGCGGCACGGCCTTCTGCAGGTACGGGCCGGTCCAGCGCGCTTCGCCATTGGGGGCGACCACCAGGGCCTGCAGGCCCTGCTCACTGCTGGGGTAGTGGCCGACTTCCAGGCGGTACAGGTCCAGGGCCTTGCTCAGCCCCTCTATCTGCGCCCGCGCCACCTTGGCTTCGGAGCGGCCGAGCTGGCTGAAGTACTTGGGCGCGACGATACCGGCCAACAGGCCGAGCACCACCAGCACCACCAAAAGTTCGAGCAGGGTGAAGCCACGTTGAGGGTTGGTTCTGCGCTGCATGGTGAAGCCCTCCGCTGCATGGGGACAAGCTTTTGCTGGCTCCATGCAACAGCCGTGCACGCCTGCGCTGGCGCCTTGCACCATGCGGCACGCGAAGCGGCACAGTGCTTGCGTCGTGGTCATCGACACCGGGTTTTCCGGGGTATATCCCCCAACATCGGGGGAGACCACGAAGAGGCGACCGACATGCGTGGACTCATTCTCGGTTTGATCTGGCTGGTGGCAGGTGCTGCCCAGGCCGATGTGTACATTTCCATCGACGCCAAAGGCAGCTACATACTGACCAACGTCCATCGACCCGGGCGCCTCTATGAAACGGTGATCAGCGAGCCGAAGGCCCAGGCCGGCCCGGCCAACGCGCAGCTCATCACCGGCCGCCCCTACGCCAAGCTGGTCGCCGCCGCGGCGCGCACCCACGACGTACCCCCGGCGTTGCTGCATGCGGTGATCAAGGCCGAGTCCGGTTACAACCCCAAGGCGCGTTCGCCAGCGGGCGCGGTGGGGCTGATGCAATTGATGCCGGATACTGCCCGCGAGATGGGCGTGGAAAACCGCCTGGACCCGGAAGACAACGTGCAGGGAGGGGCCCGCTACCTCAAGCGCATGCTCAATTTGTTCGACAATGACATCACCCTGGCTGTGGCGGCGTACAACGCCGGCCCCGAAGCAGTGTTGCGCCGTGGTGCGGTACCGCCGTTCGCCGAGACCCGACGCTATGTGCCCAACGTGCTGCGGGAGTACCGCCGCTTGCAGGGGTTGACGGGTGATTAGCCTCTGTAGCCCCTTTCAACGCTGGTGCGACCCCTGTGGGAGCGGCTTTAGCCGCGAAGAATCCAACGCGGTGCATGGCACCGGCTGCGCCGGTGTTCGCGGCTAAAGCCGCTCCCACAGGGACCGTGTGAGCATCTGGATTTTTGCAAGGCAGGTGCGTTCAATACGGGAAACAAGACAATACCCTTCGGCGGATGCCACCAAGCTGACCCGATGGTTTCCCCAACTCTGGGCTATAACCTTCTGAAGGTGCTCAGTTGTGGAGTCCGCCATGGACATCGCCCCTTGTTCCGACGTTATTGAAGTACCCGCCGGTAACGAACTGGCCACCCGACGCAAGCCGTTCAATCTGCTGCGCTGGTACGCCTGGGTCAGCCTGGCCATCATCCTCTCGGTAGCGGTCGGGCTGGGGTTGATTTCCAGCCGCTTCATCGTCGACGAGAGCATCGAGCGCGATGCCTTGCTCACCGCGCAGTTCATCACCTCCATCGCCGATGCCGAAGTGCGCCATGTGTCGATCCCTAATGTGCGCACCATGGGTGAACTGCTTGACCCGCGCATCGACCGCGCCAACCTGCTCGATGTCGACCCGGACGCCCGGCGCAGGGCGCGTGGCGAGTTCCTGGACCACATTGCGCACCTGCCCGACATGCTGCTGGCCAACATCTATGCCCCGGACCGTACGGTGATCTGGTCCAGCAACCCGGCCCTGGTCGGCAAGCTGATAGAAGGCGATGAGGACCTGGAGCAGGCTTTCGAGTACAAGATGCGAGTCTCGGCCAGCTACCACAACTTCGAACAGGCCCGCGTCGAGCAGAAGTTCGTCATCCCACCCGAGCAGTTGTTCATCGAAAACTATATTCCGCTGTTCGATGCCGATGGCGAGCAGGTCACGGCGATGGTCGAGATCTACAAGGAGCCCCATGACCTGATCGTGCGCATCGAGCATGGGCTGATCCTGATCTGGCTGGCGATCACCATCGGTGCCGCGCTGGTCTACGTAGGCCTGTACGGCATCATGCACCGCGCCGCGCGCCTGCTGGCGGTGCAGCAGAAGCGGCTGATCAGCAACGAAACCTACGTGGCGCTGGGCGAGGTGTCCTCGGCGGTGGCCCATAGCCTGCGCAACCCGCTGGCCAGCATCCGTTCCAGTGCCGAGTTGGCCCAGGCGTTCGACGATGGCCCGGCGCAGCGCAACGTCAACGACATCATCAGCCAGGTCGACCGCATGTCGCAGTGGATCCGCCAGATGTTGCAGTCCTTGCGCCCGCTCAACGATGAGGCCGTGGCGGTGGATTTGCCGCTGGCATTGCAGGAAAGCCTGCAGACCTACGCAGTGCCGCTGGCGCGCGGCGGAGTGAGCCTTGACCTGCAACCGATACCGGCAGTGCAGGTGCTGGGGCATCCGGTGTTACTGCGGCAGATCTTCAGCAGCCTGATCGCCAATGCCCTGGAGTCGATGGAGCAGGGTGGGCGGTTGCGTGTCGAGGTGGTGCGCCATGACCGGCGTAACCTGACCCTGCGCCTGTCCGACAACGGCAAAGGCATGACCGAACAGCAGCAGCGCATGGCCTTCCGGCCGTTCTTCACCACCAAGCAGGGTGGGTTGGGCGTGGGCCTGGTGTTGGTGAAACGCATCATGGAACGCTTCGGGGGCAGTGTCCGCCTCAGCAGCAGTGAAGGCCATGGCACCCGGGTTTCGCTGAGTTTCCGGCTGGTCAATGGCTCCTGACTTACATTAATAAATGCTCGTATCTAATTGTTTATAAAGGATTTAATGTTTTTTGGGTGAAAACCCCCAAATGTGGGGGATAGCCCTCCAAGTTAATTTAAGATGTGTCTTCAACCTATTGATAATCAAAGATAATTTGAATTGGCATGTTGGCTGGCTGGGTTCTTGCAATGTGACAGGCAGAGCGCAACACACGACAAATGGCGGCTGCGGCTGCACGGGTGGAGTGCTATCAATTGGCTACTATTTGTCGCCTTGATGCATTTCTGAATGGACGCCCTGGGCGGGAAGCACGCGATGCAGATGCTGGATAAAGAAGTTCCTGACAAGGCCAGTACTACCGCCAACGGTGTGGCCGTGCCATTGCGCGAATTCAACCTGCTGCGCTGGTTTTCGGTCATAAGCCTGCTGATCATCGCCTCGGTGGCGGGCGGGCTGGGTTATGTGTCGACGCGTTTCGTGGTGCGCGACAGCGTCGAGCGCGATGCCATGCTCACCGCCCAGTTCATCCAGGCCATGGCCCAGGCCGAAGTACGTCATTCGCAGTTGCCGCCGGGCACCACCATGGGCGAGTTGCTTGACCCGCGCCTGGACCAGCAGCACTTGCAGTTCACCCCGGAGCTGGCCGAATCGACCCGGGTCGAGTTCCTCGACCATGTGGAGCACCTGCCGGACACCTTGCTGGCCAACGTCTATGCCCGCGACCGCACCATTGTCTGGTCGACCAACCGGGAGCTGATCGGCAAGCGAATCGAGGCCGATGGTGACCTGGACCGCGCCTTCCGCTCGCGCAAGACGGTATCGGCCAGCTACCACCAGGCCGAGGATGACCGCGAAGAGCAGAAGTTCCAGCGTGAACCGCGCTTCCTGTTCATCGAGAACTACATCCCGCTGTTCGACAGCCAGGGCGAACAGGTGCTGGCCATGGTGGAAATCTACAAGGAGCCGCAGGACCTGGTGTTACGCATCCAGCGCGGTTATGTGCTGATCTGGGCTTCTACCCTGGTGGGCGGGGCGCTGGTCTACTTCGGCCTGTTCTGGATCGTGCGCCGCGCCGCGCAGCTGCTGCACCTGCAGCAGGACCGGCTGGTGGCCAGTGAAACCTATGTGGCCCTGGGCGAGATGTCTTCGGCCGTGGCGCATAGCTTGCGCAACCCGCTGGCCAACATTCGCTCCAGCGCCGAACTGGCTCAGGAAATCGCCAACCCCGCGGCGCAGAAGAACATCACCGACATCATCAGCCAGGTCGACCGCATGTCGCGCTGGGTGCGTGACCTGCTGGTGTCGCTGCGCCCGACCAGTGACGATGCCGAGGCCGTGGACCTGGTGACGGCCATCGAGGACACCCACCTGGCCTTCGCCCAGCAGATCGAACGCAACGGTGTGTACTTCTGCTACGAAGGCCCCCGGTCGCAATGGGTGGCCAGCCAGCCGCTACAGCTCACGCAGATTCTCAACACCCTGTTCTCCAATGCCCTGGAAGCCATGCCTGAAGGTGGCATGCTGTGCGCCCAGGTCAATGTGCAGGATGGGCAGCGTGCCGAGTTCGTCCTTAGCGATACCGGCAAGGGCATGAGCCAACAGCAGGAACGGATGGTGTTCAAGCCGTTCTACACCACCAAGCAGGGCGGCCTGGGTGTAGGCCTGGCCCTGGTCAAACGCATCATGGAGCGTTTTGGCGGCTCGGTCAGCCTGAGCAGCCGCGAAGAGGAAGGAACCCGCGTCAGCCTCACATTCAATATCGCAGCGGGAGGGGACCATGGAGCACAGCATCCTGGTAGTCGAGGATGATGAAATTCTCGCCGACAATATTCGCACCTACCTCGGCCTCAAGGGCTTCGAGGTCACCGTGTGCCACAGCGCGGAGCTGGCGCTGGAGCAGATAAAGCGGGGCCAGCCCGATGCGGTGCTGACCGACAACTCGCTGCCGGGCATGAGCGGGCACGACCTGCTGCGTACCTTGGTGGCGCAGGTGCCGGACCTGAAAGTGATCATGATGACCGGCTATGGCAACGTGGAAGATGCCGTGCAGGCAATGAAGGAGGGCGCCTTCCATTACCTGACCAAGCCCGTGGTGCTGGCCGAGCTCAAGCTGACCCTGGACAAGGCGCTGGCTGCCGAGCGCATGGAGCGCACGTTGTCGTTCTACCAGGAGCGCGAGGCGCAGAAGTCCGGGTTGCAGGCATTGATCGGTGAATCACCGGCGATGCTCACCCTCAAGCACACCCTGCGCCAAGTGCTGGATGCAGAACGGCGCATGGCCAGCGACGACCTGCCACCGGTGCTGATCGAAGGCGAGACCGGTACCGGCAAGGAGCTGGTGGCCCGCGCCCTGCATTTCGATGGTTCGCGCAGCAAGGGGCCGTTCATCGAGTTCAACTGCGCCTCGATCCCGGCCAATCTGCTGGAGGCCGAGCTGTTCGGCCACGAGAAGGGCGCCTTTACCGATGCCAAGGAGCGCAGGGTGGGCCTGGTGGAGGCTGCCGATGGGGGCACCTTGTTCCTCGACGAGATTGGCGAGATGGACCTGGTGCTCCAGGCCAAGCTGCTGAAGTTGCTGGAAGACCGCAGTATCCGCCGGATTGGCGCGGTGAAGGAGCGCAAGGTCGACCTGCGGGTGATCAGCGCTACCAACTGCAACCTGGAGCAGATGGTGCAGCAGGGCAGGTTCCGCCGCGACCTGTTCTTCCGCCTGCGTATCATTGCCCTGAAGGTACCGCGCCTGTATGCCCGCGGGCAGGACGTGCTGCTGCTGGCGCGGCATTTCCTGGCCCATCATGGCCGGCGTTATGGCAAGCCGAACCTGCGCTTTTCCGCCGAGGCGGAAAGCCTGATGCTCGGTTACAGCTGGCCAGGCAACGTGCGCGAACTGCGCAACATGCTGGAGCAGACCGTGCTGCTGGCGCCGAACGAGGTGGTGCAGGCGCACCAGCTCAACCTGTGCATGACCTTGATCGACGAGCCGCTGGTGCAGCAGGCGGCGCCTGCGGTGTTCGAAATGCCTCGGCACGAACCGGAGCCCGGCACCAGCCTGCCGGACATGGAGCGCGACCTGGTGTGCAAGACCCTGGACCGCACGGACTGGAACGTGACCAAGTCGGCACGCATGCTCGGGCTGTCGCGGGATATGCTGCGGTACCGGATCGAGAAGCTGGGGCTGACCAGGCCGGACAAGCGCCAGTGGTGAGCATCGGATAATGGGCCGTACAGGGGCCCCTGTGGGAGCGGCTTTGGCCGCGACCACCGGCGCAGCCGGTGCCATCACCGTGTTGGATTCTTCGCGGCTAAAGCCGCTCCTACAGGGATTGCGGCAACTTTTGGAATTTGAGCAAGACAGTTGCATTCAGGGGCATTGATCAACGCTGATTATCGGCTGCTCCCTGCCGCCCGGTACCTTCCGAGCCACTGCCATCCATCCCTGGCAAATCCCGGTTGTCATTCTGTTCAGCTGGCGGGCTGTCCGGGTCGTTGCCCTTTATGCGTGGGTCTGTGTCCCGCGGCATGGGCTTTTCGATCGGGTTGAGGGTGCTGTCCGCGCCCGGCTTGGGCGCCGGGTTGTGTGGGTCGTCGGGGTAGGTGGGGCCGGTGCCGGCAGCAATGGCCAACGGCGCGGCGAGCAGGGCAATCAGCAGGATGCTTGAGCGGGGCATGGCAGGCTCCTTTGCTTCTGGTAGGGCTGATACTTCCCTTCGGCCCTACCCGAAGCTTCAAGGTGCCATTACCCCGATCAACGGTTACACCACCAGCGACAGCAACATGATGAAGATGATGCCGACGATCGACAGGATAGTCTCCATCATGCTCCAGGTCTTGAAGGTTTCCGCCACGGTCATGTTGAAGTACTGCTTCACCAGCCAGAAGCCGGCGTCGTTGACGTGGGACAGAATCAACGAGCCAGCGCCGGTGGCCAGCACCAGCAGCTCACGGTTGACCCCCGGCACCAGGTCGATCACCGGTGCAACGATGCCCGCACCGGTAATGGTGGCGACCGTGGCGGAACCGGTGGCGATACGGATTACCGCTGCTACCAGCCAGGCCAGCATGATGGGCGAAATCTCCGCCTGTACGGCCATCTGCCCGATCACGTTGCCCACGCCGGTGTCTACCAGCATCTGCTTGAAGCCGCCGCCGGCACCCACGATCAGCACGATCGCCGCAGTCGGGGCCAGGCTCTGGTCGAGCATCTTCATGATCTGCTGACGGTTGAAGCCACGGGCCGAGCCAAAGGTATGGAAGGCCAGCAGCAGGGCAGCGAGCAGGGCGGTGATGGGGTGGCCGATCAGGTCCATCCACTGGCGCACGATGTGCTCGGCAGGCAGCACCACGTCGGCGAAGGTCTTCAGCAGCATCAGCACCACCGGCAGCAGCACGGTGACCAGGGTGATGGTGAAGCTCGGCAGATTGCCCTGGTCGGACTCCTTGGCGATCTGGTCCATCAGCTCCTGGGACGGGGTGCCCGGGATGTAGCGGGAAATGAAATTACCGAACAGCGGGCCGGCGATGATGGCGGTAGGCAGCGCCACGATCAGGCCATAGAAGATGGTCTTGCCGATGTCGGCATGGAAGATGCCGATCGCCAGCAGCGGGCCCGGGTGCGGGGGCACCAGGCCGTGCACCACCGACAGGCCGGCCAGCAGTGGAATGCCGATCTTGATCAGCGATACGCCGGAGCGTCGGGCGACGATGAACACCAGCGGGATCAGCAGCACGAAGCCGATCTCGAAGAACAGCGGGATACCCACCAGGAAGGCGGCGAACATCATCGCCCAGTGCACGTTCTTCTTGCCGAAGGCGCGGATGAGGGTTTGCGCGATCTGATCGGCCCCCCCGGAGTCGGCCATCAGCTTGCCAAGCATGGTGCCCAGGGCGAGCACGATGCCGACGAAGCCCAGAACACCGCCAAAACCGTCCTGGAACGATTTCATGACCTTGGCCACCGGCATGCCGGAGGTCAGGCCAAGGAAGCCGGCCGCGATGGTCAGTGCGACGAAGGGATGGACTTTGAAATGAGTGATCAGCAGGATCAGCCCGACGATGGTAACCAGCGCGTCGAGCAGCAGGAAGGTATCAGTAGCCAGTCCGAACATGGTTTGAAGGCCTCGGTCTTATCGTTGTTTTGGCGTAGCTTTTTTGCAAATTTGCTTGCGCTTGAGGGGCAGGGTAGCGCTGTCTCGGTTGGGCCGGGAAAGCCGCCTGGGTCAGGCGGTTTGTGCCAGGCCCGGCTCACTGCGGCCCTTTAGCCAGCTGTCCACCGCTTCGGCAAGCGCTTCGATGGGCTGGGTGGCGTCGAGCGCCAGGGTCAGGGGTTCGCCGTGTGGCGGCTCCAGGGCAGCGAATTGGCTATCGATGAGGCTCGCCGGCATGAAATGCCCGGGGCGGGCCAGCACGCGTTTCTCCGCCTCGGCGGGTGACAGCTCGAGGAACACGAACACCAGCCCGGGCATGGCGTCGCGCAGGGAGTCGCGATAGCGGCGCTTGAGGGCCGAACAGGTCAGGATCGGACGTTCCCCGGCCTGGGTCGTGGCTTGCAGCTCCTGACCAAGACGCACCAGCCAACCGGCACGGTCGCTGTCGTCCAGGGGGATGCCAGCGCTCATCTTGCGGATGTTTTCGGCAGGGTGGAAAGCGTCACCTTCGATCAGGCGGCCGCCGCTTCTGGCAGCGATGGCAGCGCCGATGCAGCTTTTGCCGCAACCGGCCACGCCCATCACCACGATGGCGGACAGGGGAGAATTCATCAGTACCTCCTGCGGGTGAGATAGCGCTGTCTCGTTGTCGACGAACAGCCACCTCCCCGGTGTTATTGGTCTTGTCCCTACGCAGTATGGACGCTTGGCGGCGAGCGCGCGTTGGCTGCTGCCAAAGATTACATTGCCTGCGTCCTGAGACAGCGCTACCTTAGTGGCCGTTCCCTTTCCTTGCAAGTAGTAAAATTACAACATCCATGTCCCGCACCGGCTCCCGTACCACAGGTCGTCCCACCCTGGCAGAAGTTGCCAGGCTTTCCGGGGTTTCCCCGATTACCGCCTCGCGCGCCCTGCGCGGGGTCAGCACGGTTGCGCCGGAGCTGGTGGAAAAGGTCGTTGCTGCCGCGGCGAGCCTCGGTTATGTCGCCAACCCGGCGGCCCGTGCCCTGGCTTCGGCGCGCAGCCAGTCGGTGGTGGTGTTGATCCCGTCGCTGTCCAACCAGCTGTTCATCGACACGCTGGAAGCCATTCATGAGGTCATGCGCCCGCGCGGGCTCGAGGTGCTGATTGGCAACTATCACTACGATCTTGCCGAAGAGGAGAACCTCATCCGCAACTACCTGGCCTATCAGCCCTGCGGCATGCTGCTGACCGGTTTCGAGCGCAGCGAGGCATCGCGGCAGATGCTGGCGGCCAGTGGCGTACCTTGTGTGCACATGATGGAACTGAATGGCGAAGCTGGTGCATTGTCCGTCGGCTTCTCGCAGCAGCAGGCCGGGCGCGCCGCCGCCCGCCACCTGATCGAGCGCGGGCGCAAGCGCCTGGGGTTCATTGCCGCACAACTGGACCCACGAGTGATGCAGCGTGCCGAAGGGTTCCGCCAGGCGTTGGCCGAGGCCGGCTTGCAGGCGACCGAGCTTGAAGTGCTGACGCCGGAGCCTTCTTCCATTGCCTTGGGCAGCGAGTTGTTCAGCCAACTGATGCGGCAGGCGCCGGATGTAGACGGTATCTTCTTCTGCAACGACGACCTGGCCCAGGGCGCGGTGCTGCAGGCATTGCGCCAAGGGGTGGAGGTGCCGCGGCAGGTGGCGATGGTCGGTTTCAACGACCTGCCGGCTTCGGCGCACATGGTGCCGCGGCTGACCTCGATTCGCACGCCTCGCGCCGCTGTGGGGCGCGGTGCTGCGCAGGCGCTGCTGGCGTTGCTCGATGGCAAGCGGGTGCCGAATGCGCAGCAGGACCTGGGCTTCGAGTTGATGGTGCGGGAAAGTTCCTGAGGGCGGACGCTTGCCCATCCCGGTTAAGAATGGCGCTCCGCATTGCGAATGCAATAATTACAAGGTGATAGCACTGTGCTTGCATGGCGCTAACGGCGATCTATGCTCAGGACACCGCGCATACAGGAGCCCGGCGTCATGTTCGATTTCCACCGCAAGTCCGATCTGGTCGAAATCCAGCGCAGTCATCAGGCATTGGCCAGCTTGCAGGCCAAGCTGGCGGCGATCAGCCGCTCCATGGCAATGATCGAGTTCACCCCCGACGGCACGATCCTCGATGCCAATGAGCGCTTCTGCCAAGCCATGGGCTACAGCGCCGAGGAGTTGCGCGGCAAACATCATCGGCTGTTCTGCGACCCTGGCTACGCGAAAAGCGCCGAATACCAGCAATTGTGGCGTGAACTGGGGCAGGGCAAGGCCATCAGCGGTACCTTCGAGCGCATCGACAAGGCCGGCCGCGAAGTCTGGCTGGAAGCCAGCTACATGCCGGTACTGGACGAGCAGCGCCAGGTCACCAGCGTTATCAAGGTGGCATCCGACATCAGCCAGCGAGTGATGGAGGAGCACGAGAGCGAAAGCCTGCTCAAGGCCATCAGCCGCTCCATGGCGGTGATCGAATTCACCCCGCAAGGCCGGGTGATCAAGGCCAACCAGAACTTCCTCGACACCATGGGCTATCGCCTGGACGAGGTGGTCGGTCGCCATCACGGGCTATTCTGCCTGGCGCATGAGCGCGAATCGGCCGAGTACCGCGAGTTCTGGGCATCGCTCAACCGCGGCGAATACCACTCGCACCGTTTCGAGCGTGTCGACAAACATGGCCAGACGGTCTACCTGGAGGCCTCCTACAACCCGATCTTCGACAGCAAGGGCCGCTTGTACAAGGTAGTGAAGTTCGCCAGCGACATCACCCGCCAGGTCAGCCCCCAGCAAAGCGCGGCCGATGCTGCCCATGCCAGTTCGGTACAGACCGATGCCTGCGCGCGCAAGGGCACCGAAGTAGTACAGCAGGCGGTACAGGTGATCGAGCAGATTTCCCATGAACTCAACGACGCGGCACGCAGTATCGATGCGGTGAGCAAGCAGTCGGATGTGATCGGGCAGATAGTGCTGACAATCCGTGGCATTGCCGACCAGACCAACCTGTTGGCTTTGAACGCAGCCATCGAGGCGGCCCGCGCCGGCGAGCACGGGCGCGGTTTTGCCGTGGTGGCCGACGAGGTGCGCAGCCTGGCGGCGCGAACCAGCAAGGCTACCCTGGAAATCGTCGACGTGGTGCGGCAGAACCACGACCTGTCGCTGTTGGCCGTGGCCAGCATGCAGTCGAGCCTGAAGCGTACCGACCATGGTGTGGCGCTGGCCAACGAAGCCGGTACGGTGATCATGGAAATCCAGCAGGGTTCACGGCACGTGGTAAACGCTATCAGCCAGATCAGTTCGACGCTGCAATTGCACTGAGCACATCGCCCAGCTCGTCCAGCAGGGTCTCCAGGCTGGCCTGTAGTTGCAGGCGATGGTCAACCGTCGGCAGGCCTTGGTCGTGGGCCTGCTCGATGGCTTCGCAATCCTTGACCAGCGTGCGTACCTTGAGCATCTTCGCCCCACCTTTGATCCGGTGAGCCAAGGCGCGCAAAGTTTCGCCGGGGGCGTCTGCTGGCAACGCCCGCAAGGTGGCCAGGTCTTCGCTGACGCTTTGTGACAACTGCTGCAGCAAGTTCCGCGTCAGTTGTTCGTCGTCCTGGGTCAGGTGGCGCAGTTCGCCAAGGTTGAACCCGCTGGCGCGCCGTGCTGTCGGCTGCTGCCGGGGGTGGGCGTGGGGCAGGTGGGTCTTGAGCGTACGCAGGCCGATGGGTTTGAACAGGCATTCGTCCATGCCGCTGGCCAGGCAGCGGGCACGCTCCTCGGCCTGGGCGTTGGCGGTGACGCCGAGAATGCGGCATGCCGTCAGGCCGCGTTCGCCCTCCAGGCTGCGGATACGGCGGGTCAGTTCGTGGCCGTCCATGACCGGCATGCTGCAGTCGGTGATTACCAGGTCAAAGCGCGCAGCCTGCCAGCGTGCCAGCGCGATTTCCCCGTTTTCCGCCAGCGTGACCCGATGCCCCAGGGTATGCAGTTGCCGCTCCAGCAGCAGCAGGTTGGCGGGGTAGTCGTCGACCACCAGTACGTTCAAAGGGCCGCTGCTTGTTTCCAGCACAGGGTCGTGCTGATCGGCCTGCACCGGTGCAGCGCAGGCGGGCAGCTGCAGGCTGACCTGCACCTTGGTGCCAAGGCCTTCGACGCTCTGCAAGTTCAAGGTACCGCCCATCAACTCGGCCAGCGTGCGGCTGATGACCAGTCCCAGGCCGGCGCCCTGGCGTGCCCGGGGGCCGTCAGCCTGGACGAAGGTATTGAACAGCCGGGCCTGGTCGGCAGGGCTGATGCCGATGCCGGTGTCTCGCACACTCAGCTCTACTGCCAGGCTGTCAGTGTCGGTGGGCGAGGGCAGTAGCAGGCTGGCCTGGACTTCACCGCTGTCGGTGAACTTGATGGCGTTGCTGATAAGGTTGGACAAGACCTGCTTGAGGCGCAGTGGATCAGCCAGCACCCACACCGGCGCAGCGGGCAGTTCGCTGTGCAGGTGCAGGCCTTTGGCCCTTGCGTTGCCTTCGAACACCCGCACGGTGGCGCGTACCAGTTCTACCAGGTTGGTGGGCACTGGCTGCAGGGTGATATGCCCGGATTCGATACGAGAAATGTCGAGAATATCGCCGATCAGCTCAAGCAGGCCAATGGCCGAATCGTGGGCGGTCTGCAGGGTCTGGGTGTCGCAGCGGCCGCCGCGGCTGTCTTCCAGGGCCAACTCCAGCAGGCCGATCACGGCATTCATCGGGGTACGGATTTCATGGCTCATGGTGGCCAGGAAGGTGCTTTTTGTCTGGCTGGCCTGTTCGGCGTCCTCCTTGGCCTGGCGCAGCTGTTCAAGCAGGCCGCGGCTAAGCGCAAGTTGCGCTTGCAGGGCATGCTGGGCCTCGGTGCGCTGGTTGATCAGCTTGCGCAGGTAGCTGTTCCAGAACACCACCCCGGCCAGCAGCAAGGCCGACAGCACCAGCACTTGCAAGACCAGCGTGCGGTAGTCGCGCCAGGGGCTGTCACTGACCAGGGTGGTGGTGCGCCAGCGGTTGATCAGCTGGTCCAGCTCTTCGGGTGGAATGCTCAGCAGCGCCTTGTCGAGGATTGCCTGCAGCTGTGGCTGGTCCGCGGCCACGGCGAAGGCGGCGATGGCCGGGTCATCGTCGAGCACGCTGGCAATGCGCAGGCGGTCCTTGAACACATGGCTGATGTAGTAGGCGGCATTGATATGGCTGCTCAGGGCGACGTCGGCGGCACCGTTGGCCACAGCCTCCATCAGGCCGAGCGGGTTGTCCACCTCGACCATCCTGGCCTGCGGATAGCGTTGTTGCAGCACGGCCCGTTGCGGCGAACCGCGTACCAGGGCGATGCGCATGCCATCCAGCGCCATCGCCTGCGGCGGTAATGCATTGTCGCCACGGGTGACCAGCACCCGTGGGCTGACCAGGTAGGGGCGGGTATAGCGCAGTTGTTTCGAACGGTCTGTGCTGTAACCCAATGCGCCGATCATCTGCGCATCCCCGCGCGCCAGGCGCTCGATCATTGCCTGCGCCGACGGGCTTTCGACCGGCTTGAAATGCAGCCCCGTGCGCAGCGAGATCTGCTTGAGCAGCTCGAGGGTGATGCCGCTGGGGCGGTGCTTGGTGTCGTTGAAGGTCAGTGGCGCCAGCGAAGTGTTGACCAGCACGCTGACGTTGGGGTTGGCAGCTATCCAGGCTTCTTCTTCGGCGGTCAGGGCGGTGAGGTGGCGCTGCAGCAGCAGGCTGGTGTTGCCACTGCTCCAGCGGCGCAGGATATTCAGGCGTTCGCTTTCGCTGATACGCGCCAGCGCCTTGTTGACCAACTGTTGCAGGCGCGGGTTGTCACTGGCCATGGCAAAGGCAAACGCGCCAGGGGCAACCTGGCAGAAGTGGTCGATCTTCAGTGTGCCCTGATAACTCTTGCCAATCGCGAAGTCGGTACTGATGGCATCGCCCAGGTAGGCGTCGGCCTCGCCCAGTTCGACGGCGGCCAACCCGGCCAGGGTCGAGCGATACAGGCTCAATTGTGCCTTGGGGTACAGGCTGCGGACGCTGCTGGCCGGCAGGTAATGATCGACCATGGCCAGGCGCAGGCCGGCGAGGTCGGGGGTGTTCTTCAGGCTGCGCCCCTCGCGGGTGACGATGACTGGCAGATCGTCGGCGTAGCTTGAACTGAGGCTGAGCTGGGCATCCGCTGCCTCGAAGGCGTTGGAGCTGCCCAGCAGGTCGATACGGCCGTCGCGTAGCGCAGCGATGGCTTGGTGGCGGCTGTCGAAGCGTCGTACTTCGATGGTGGTACCCAGCTGTTCTGCGATGATGCCAGCGTAATCGGCGCTGAGGCCTTCGTAGTCGTGCTGGCTGACATTGATCTCCAGCGGCGGGTAGTCGGGGCGCGAACTGCCAAGTACCAGGTGCTGGCGTTGCTGTAGCCAATGCCGCTCTTCGCTGGACAGCGCAAGCGGGGCCGCGGCGCTGACCGAGCGTGCCAGCAACTGGCGAGGTTCGCTGTTTGCCAGCAGCGCGCCGGAACCGGCCAGGCCGATGACCAGTAGGGCGCTTGCCAGCAGGCGCTTCATTGTCATCGAGCGCTCAGTAGACGCTGTTGCGCTTGGCCAGGTCGACCATTTCAACCAATGATTCGGTCTTGAGCTTTTCCATGATGCGGCCCCGGTAGGTGCTTATGGTCTTGGCGCTGAGGTTCATGCAGGTGCCGATATTCTTGTTGTTCTCGCCGCGCGCCAGGCGCCGCAGCACCTCCATTTCCCGGTTGGACAGGCTGGACAGGCGCATTGGCTCGCTTTCCAGCGAGTTGCTGTTGACCGACATCTGAGGGAAGGTCGAGTAGCCTTTGACCAGCGCTTTCAGGGCAAACAGCAACGCCTCGTGGTCTTCTTCCTTGGTGACAAAAGCGCCGATGCCAGCATCCAGGCAGCGCCGCACATACAGGTCGGTGGCCTGGCCGGTCAGCACCATGATCTTGGGCGCCGGCTCCAGGCATTGCAGGCGCTTTATCACTTCCATGCCATCCAGGCCGGGCAGGCCGATGTCGAGTATTACCACATCCGGTCGCAGGTCGCGGGCCACCTGCGCCACCTCGCTGCCATTGCCGACCTCGCCGACAACACGGAAGCGCTCGCGTTCGAGCAACATGCGCAAGGACAGCCGGACGATGGGGTGGTCGTCGACGATCAGCACGGTAGTCATGAAGAAAACTCCTGTCAGGATGTGGTCCGCTTCCTGGATCACTCAGGAATACGTCTGCAAGTGGGGTTATCGGAAGCGCTGCACGATACGACCATTCCCGGAATTTGGTAATGCCGAGTATAGAAGTGTTGAAAGTCCACGTGCTTGATGTTGAAAAGTCCTACAAAAAGTGGGAAAGACATCACCCTGGCAAAGCGGCGATGCCTGTTTTTGTAGTCGTCATGCGCAGGCGGAGTGTGATTTGCTCACGCGCTGGGTTGAGGCGGGGTTGTTGGCCAGTGCCTGGCCGACCCGTGTCGGGCGTGCCACCAACTGGCCGGTGCAGTTCGGGCAGCGGCCCTGGAAACGGGTTTCGGCGCAGGTGCGGCAGAAGGTGCATTCGAAGGAGCAGATCAGCGCATCGGGGCTGTCACCCGGCAGGTCGGTATCGCAGCACTCGCAGTTTGGGCGTAGGTCCAGCATGGGCGTGACTCCTGTTTGCAGGCGGGAAACCGGAGTCTGCTACGCCTGCGGCGAACCTGGCAATGCTCAGTCGCCAGGGCGATACAGGTGGGCGTGCCCGGCGCGATACAAGGCCGATTCGGCAAACGGTGTGTCGCCTAGCACATGGCCCACAAGGATCAGCGCCGTGCGTCGGAAATCCTTGGCCGCGACGCGTTCCACAATATCGCCGAGGGTACCGCGCACCCAGTCCTGGTCCGGCCAGGTGGCACGATGCACCACCGCCACCGGGCAGTGCGTGCCGTAGTGCGGCAGCAGTTCTTCGACGATACGCGACAGGTGCTTGACCCCCAGGTGAATCGCCAGGGTGCTGCCATGGCGCGCCAGGTCGCCCAGCTGCTCGCCGGGCGGCATCGGCGAGCTGTCACCATAGCGGGTGAGGATAACGGTCTGAGCTACTTGGGGCAGGGTCAGTTCGCAGCCGAGCAGGGCGGCGCTGGCCGCTGTAGCGGTGACCCCGGGGATGATCTGGTAATCGATGCCCAGCGCTTGCAGATGGCGGATCTGCTCGCCGATGGCGCCGTACAGGCTGGGGTCGCCACTGTGTACCCGAGCCACATCCTGGCCTTGCTCATGCGCACTGCGCATGGCGGCGATGATTTGTTCCAGGTGCAGTTCGGCGCTGTTGATCACGGTCTCGGCCTGGTGGCCCTCGAGCACGGCGGCCGGCACCAGCGAGCCGGCATAGATGATCACCGGGCACTGGCGGATCAGCCGTTGGCCCTTGATTGTGATCAGTTCCGGGTCGCCGGGGCCGGCGCCGATGAAGTAGACCGTCATGGAAAGTCCTTGCAGGAAAGAAGGGAAACGTTCAACAGGCCAGGGCGAGGGTAGCCGGGCCCAGTACCTGGCGCGTCAGCAGCAACCTGGCGGTGCCAACCCGCTGGCTGGCCAGGGCCAGTGCCGCACTCTCCGCCACGCCCCAGCAGCCACAGTGGGCATGGGCAGCGGCGGAACGGTGGCTAAGCTGGAGTTCGTAGGGTTGCAACTGCGCGGTATCGTACAACACCAAAGGCAGACCGAGGCGTTCGGCCAGTTGCTGCAAGCCGGGCTCGTCGGCCTTCAGGCTGATGCTGGCGATGCCTTGCAGGTCAGCCAACGCCAGGCCCTGGTTGGTCAGGGCCTGGCGTAGCAAGATTTCCAGCGTATCCGCCGGGCAACCCCGACGACAGCCGAAGCCGGCGTAGAAGGCAGGCATCAGGCCTGGCTGGAGCGCCGGAACAGCCAGGCGCTGAGCAGGCCCAGGGCCAGCCAGAATGCGGCGTTGGTCAGCCAGGAGGCCACTTTGAACTGGGTTTCCAAGGCGGCGGGGGCCAGGCTCTCGTGCACCTCGGGTTGCGGCGCACCGATCACATGGGGAATGACCAGCAGCACAGCGCCCAGCGCCTTCAGCAACCAGTGGCGAGCGAACACCAGCAGGGCCAGGCCCAGCGCGGTGGCACTGGCGGTGCCGATCCACCAAGCCTGGCGTTGCCCCAGGTCGGCTGCGGCAGTACCTGGCAGTTCCGGCGGCAGGCCCAGGGTCGGGGCCAGGCAGAACACGGCGAAGCCGGCCAGGCCCCAGAGTGCGCCGGTGCCGGCTCGCTTGGGTTCACGCAGGCTGTACAGGGCGGTGAGAATCAGGGCGAAGCCGACCGCGACCACCAGGTTGCCGCCGGTGGTGGACAGCACTCGCTGCCAGCCGTCCTCAGGTGCCCAGGCTTCGGCGCTGTGCTCATGCGCTGCCACTTCGCCAGCATGCTCGTGCTCGGCGATGGGGGCCGAGGATTCGTAGGTTTCTGCTTCGAGAATCAGAGGGGCGACCCAAAAGCTCTGCAGCAGGGTCAGCAGCAAGGCCGCCAGCAACCCGCTGAAGCCCGCGGTGCGGGCAATGCGTGTGATCATCGGGCGTACTCAGTGGCAGGGGAATGCGGCGCTGTGGCGGGTGTCGTGGGCGGCGTTGTGCACGGCCTCGATGTGCGAAAAGCCGGCGAAGTACACCAGGCACAGGCCCAGCAGGCTGGCGCCGATGGCGATGACGACACGCTGGCTGAGGGTGACGGGGGTGGTAATGCTGTGTTGCTTGGCGCTGGTGACGGGCATGACGCGTTCCTCTGCTTTTTGTGGGCAACGGGCAAGCGCGGCAGCCCCGAGCGTGGCAGCCCAGGGGAATGCAACAGCGCCCGCCCACCGCGGGGTGTTCATGAACGCCAGGCCGGTCTCCGGGCTTGCGAGGAGGAGCCAGGCTCCTGGAAAGCGTCACCTTCCCATGCCGGGGATCAGGCACAGTGGTACAGACGCTTCGCTCGCTTACCGTTGCGGGGGCAGCACCGGCCTTGTCCGGCCCTGCTGGAGGGCCTGTGACGCACCGGTTTCCCGTTTCACCCCCATCGGGGGCACCTGAACGCGAGGCATAAGGAGACCATGGGGCGGGGCTGCCGTCAATTGCCAGAATCGAGTTTGCCGGCACCTCGGGTACTCTGTGCATGGCACCGGCTGCGCCAGTGTTCGCGGCTCAAGCCTACACAGGGATTGCGAAGCGCTCCCGGTCAGCCCCGGGCAAACGCCACCAGCTTGTCCCCGTCCAGTCGGTAGCGCACCCACTCATCCTGCGCTTCGGCCCCCAGCTTCTGATAGAAGCCGATAGCCGGCTCGTTCCAGTCCAGAACGCTCCATTCCAGCCGTCCGCAATTCTTCGCCACCGCCTCGCGGGCGATGTGCCGCAGCAATTGCCGCCCGGCACCGTCGCCGCGCTGCTCGGGCGTTATGTACAGGTCTTCCAGGTAGATGCCGTTGCGCCCGAGCCAGGTCGAGTAGCTATAGAAATACACGGCAAAGCCGATTGCCCGGCCATCGCGCTCGCACATCAGGCTATGCACGGTGCTGCCCTCGCCAAAAAGGCTGTGCTCGATATCGGCAACGCTCGCGATCACCTCGTGGCGGGCGCGTTCGTACTCTGCCAGCTCGGTGATGAAGGCAAGTATCTGCTCGGCGTCGGCGCGAACGGCAGGACGGATGGTGAGGCTCATGGGGCGGCTTCCTTGATCTGATGGTAACGGTACAGAGATGTGTATCTATACAATTTCGTTAAACTGTGCCGGTCGCAGAGGAGGGCGACTCCGTTAGTGTGACAGCACCCATAAAAAAAGTGGATTGCCTGCCATGCTTGCCTCTGCCGACCTGCTGACCGCCTTCGTGCTGTTCGCCTTCGTGTCTTCCATCACTCCTGGCCCCAACAACACCATGCTGCTTGCCTCTGGGGTGAATTTCGGTGTGCGTCGCTCGATCCCCCACGCCCTGGGCATCAGTGTCGGTTTCATGGTGATGGTGCTGGCTGTCGGCCTGGGCCTGGGCGAGGTGTTCAAGGCCTGGCCGGCGCTGTATACGGTATTGCGTTATACCGGTGCCGCCTACCTGCTGTACCTGGCCTGGAAGATCGCCACCTCCGGGCCGGTTGGCACAGCTTCGTCCAGTGCCCGCAAACCGCTGGGCTTCTGGGGAGCAGCGGCATTCCAGTGGGTCAACCCCAAGGCCTGGGTGATGGCAGTCGGGGCAATCACCACCTACACGCCGGCGCAGGGCTATGTGACCAACGTCATTGTCATTGCCGCCTTGTTCGCCTTGGTCAACCTGCCGAGCGTCGGGGTGTGGGTGATGTTCGGCAGCGCCCTGCGCAACTTGTTGCAGAACCCGCGCTGGCTGATGCTGTTCAATGTCCTGATGGCCTTGTTGCTGGTGATTTCACTGTACCCGCTGCTGTTTGTAGAATCAGCGTTTTCCTGACCCCGCGAGTACAGTAAGCCGATGCAGTTGATTCCCTGGTCTCACGAATGCGCCGAAGGCTTCACCCTGCGGGGCTGGCGAACCCCGGCCAGTGGCAAGCCGTTACTGCATTTTCTGCACGGCAACGGCTTCTGCTGCCTGGCCTACCAGCCATTGCTGATGCGCCTGGGCGAACATTTCGACCTGTGGCTCAGCGATGTGCAGGGCCATGGTGACAGCGACCATGGCGGGGTGTTCCGTGGCTGGAACCGGACCGCTGCGTTGGCGGTGGAGGCTTTTGCAGCCGGGCGAGGCGAGTATGGTGACGTACCGCGCTTTGCCGTCGGGCACAGCTTCGGTGGCGTGCTCACCGGCCTGATCCTGGCCAGTGAACCGCAACTGTTCGCGCGTGCCGTGCTGCTCGACCCGGTACTGTTCAGCCGGCGCATGCTGGGCGTGATGGGGATGGCAGCCCTGGTCGGCTTGCACCAGCGCCATGCCCTGGCGCGCAAGGCTGCCAGCCGTCGCAGCCACTGGCCCGACCGCGAGGCAGCCCTGGCTTCGCTGCATGGGCGGGGTATCTTCAAGGGGTGGACCGATGCGGCGCTGCGGGCCTACGTGGAGCATGCCATTGGCGACTGTGGCGAAGCGGTGGTGCTCAAGTGCCGGCCCAGCCGCGAAGTGGAAATATTCAGTTCGTTCCCCAAGCGCATGTGGGCGAGCCTGGCGGCAATCCGTACGCCCACGCAAGTGCTGTACGGCGAGCACACCTACCCCTTCGTACCGCATTCGGTAAATCGCCTGGTGGCGCTCAACCCTAAGGTCAGCGGCAGGCAGGTTGCAGGTGGGCACTGCTTCATGCAGGAGCATCCTGAGGCGTGTGCCGAAGAAGTGCAGGCCTTCCTGCTGCAGGGACCGGCGGGATAGTTTTTCCAGACAGCACCGGGCGCAAAGGCGTGAGTAATCTTGGGCTTTGCCCGAGCGTACGAACATGACCAGCAAGACCCTGCTACAGCCATCGTATCTGCAAAAACGCTACGACTACTCCTGCAAGTCAATCGAGTCACTCAGGCAGGCCCTGTACAGCACGCTTGCACCGCTGGCGGGGCGTTCACCTCTGGCTGTGGTCAGCGTGGGCTCCTATGGCCGATGCGAGGTTTCGCCTGTTTCGGACATCGACTTCTTCATCGTGCATGACACCAGTTTGCCGGCGGATCGTCTGGACGACATATTGTGCCAGGTCAGCGACCTTGTCCGGCCCATCAGCCATCCGGGAGAAAGCGACGAGGCGAAATTCGGCCGAGGGGCGTTGGCGCTGTACTCAGACGTTAGCGAACACATAGGCTGGAAATGCGAAGACAATACGGCGCTGACCAGGCGAATGCTGATGTTGCTCGAGGGCCGCGCCCTCTTCGGGCATAAGGCCTTTGCCTGGTGGCAGAATGACCTGCTGCGCCGTTATATTCCTGATGATCATGGAAGCGGGCTTGCCAGGTTCCTGCTTAACGACCTGATCCGCTACTACCGCACCCTCATGGCGAATTTCGAGGAAAAGAGGGCCGAAGGCAAGGCGTGGGGAGTACGCAACATCAAACTGCAATTTTCGCGAAAACTGCTTTTTGCAGGCGGTATCGTGGCGATTGCCGAAGTCCACGGCCTCGCTGCGCCGTCGAAGATCATGCGACTTCAACAATTGCTGGCCCTCACCCCTCTGCAACGCCTGGCATTGCTCGGTGACTCCAACCCCTACAGCGCTTCTGTGTTCGAAGACTACGCAGTGTTCCTCAAGTTGATATCCTCGGTGGAAAATCGCCGCCATCTGGATAGTCTGACCCCCGGCCAGGCCATGGCGGATCCGGTCTATCGGGAACTCAGGGGGCGGGGACAAGCCTTTTCGTTGAAGCTGGAGCATTGGTTGAGGTCGCAGTACGCGGGGCATCCGATACTTCACGCCGTCTTTTTTTGATTGTCCTTTAAATGAGACGATGCATGCCATTTTAGCCGGCTATTGCCTGATTGGTCTCACTGGTAAGGTTATCTCAACCAAGAGAGGAGCCTTCTCATGAAAACGATTCTGGGTATTCACCGCAGCCCCCACGCCCACTGGGTAGGTGATGGTTTCCCGGTGCGCAGCCTGTTCATCTACGACAACCTGGCCAGCAAGATCAGCCCGTTCCTGCTGCTGGACTATGCCGGCCCTCATGACTTCACCCCGACCAGTGCGCGGCGCGGCGTTGGCCAGCACCCGCACCGCGGCTTCGAGACCGTGACTATCGTCTACCAAGGCGAACTGGAACACCGTGACTCCACCGGCGCTGGCGGCTTGATCGGCCCTGGCGACGTGCAGTGGATGACTGCTGCCAATGGCATCATCCACGAAGAGTTCCATTCCCCAGGTTTCGCTCGTACTGGCGGTACGCTGGAGATGGTACAGCTGTGGGTCAACCTGCCGGCGCGGGACAAGCGCGCAGCGGCCGGCTACCAGACGCTGCTGGCCAAGGACATCCCGGTGGTGACGCTGGACGGCGAGGGCGGCAGCCTGCGAGTGATTGCCGGTGACTATCGTAGGCATTCGGGGCCGGCGCGGACCTTCACTGCGATGGATGTCTGGGACCTGCGCCTGAATGCCGGTGCAGCCTTGCAACTGCCGGTCGCCGCTGGGCGCAATGCGGCGCTGGTGGTGTTGCGCGGCAACGTGCGGATCAACGGCGAGCGAGAAGCCGGCCCATCCAGCCTGGTGCTGTTTGACCGGGGCGGCGAGGATGTCGCTATCGAAGCGCTGGAAGGTGCCAGCTTGCTGCTGCTAAGCGGTGAACCGATCGATGAGCCGATCGTGGGCTATGGCCCGTTCGTGATGAACAGCCAGGCGGAAATTGCCGAGTCGTTCGACGACTTCCATGCCGGACGGTTCGGGCAGATGCAGGAAGCGCGGGACGGTGCGGCGCATTGATTCTGGCTGATTGAATGGATTGTCCGGCCTTATCGCCGGCAAGCCAGCTCCCACAGGTACAGCGACAATCTCGAGAGCAACGCTGTACCTGTGGGAGCTGGCTTGCCGGCGATAGGGCCGGTACAGCTATTACATTTGCTGGCATGATGCAGCCATGCCAAAGCTCACCCCCCTGCACGCCGTACGCCGATCATTGCCCACCCCCGGTCACCACACCTTGTGGCTGCGCTACCGTGCCCCTTACCACTGGCCCTCGACCCTGGCCTTCCTCGCTGCCCGCTGCATCCCCGGCATCGAGACCTGCCTCGACGGCACCTACCGCCGTACCCTGGTAATTGCCGGCCGACACGCCGTCTTGCACGCCACACCTTCGGGCACCCAGTACCTGCGGGTCCGCCTTGAAGGCGTCCCGGCTGACGCGCTACCCGGCCTGATCGCCAGGCTGAGGCGGGCCTTCGATCTCGATGCCGACCCCGCGCGCATCAATGCCGAACTGTCCCGCGATCCGCTGATGGCCCGCCTGCTACAGGAGCGCCCAGGCCTGCGCGTGCCACAAGGCTGGGACGCCTGCGAACAGGCCATGCGCACTGTGCTGGGCCAGCAAGTCAGTGTGGCCGGGGCCATGACCCTGGCCGGCCGCCTGGTGCAACGCCACGGCGTGCCCTTGCGCTGGCCCGCACCTGGCCTGAGCCACGTATTCCCGGCGTTGCCGGTATTGGCAGTTGCGAAGTTCGATGGCATGGGCATGCCGCGAGCGCGCGCCGCCACCCTGGGCACGCTGGCCAATGCATTGCTCGCCGAGCCCAGGTTGCTGCGCCGCGGGCAGGTGCTGGATGAACTGCTGCGCAACCTGTGCCAGCTCAAGGGTATCGGCCCCTGGAGTGCGCACTACCTGGCATTGCGCCAGGCCGGCGCGGCCGATGCCTTGCCGCTGGGCGATGTGGCGTTGATCAAGGCGTTGCGCCTGCTCGAAGGCGAGGACGCCCAACTTGCGCAACGAGCCCTTGCCTGGCGACCGTGGCGAGCCTATGCGGCACAGCATCTTTGGGCATCGCTAGGGCCTGTCGGGACCGCTCGTCGCTAAGTCTGCCATTGCGTTCGAACGCGCAGCCCGCGCAGGCAATCTTCCACTAAGGTGCTAGAGGATTCCCTGCATGATCATTGCCCAGGCGCATGAGCGCCTGCCCCGGCATGCGCAATATCAATTGGCACCTCGCCCGACAAAGGCGTACTCACACAACAGGCCATCCCAAAGAGAGGGTCGTACCATGTCGTTGATAGGAGTTTCGATGCTAGAAATGCGGCAGATGATCGAGCAGGCCTGCCTGCCCGACCGTTGCGAAGTCAGCTGCACGGATGGCGCCAACCTGACCATACGCCTGGGTCAGGGCCAGAGCCTCGACGAGGGCGTGACCCTGAGCGGGGTCCCCCTGCAAAGCCTCAACAGTTGCCGTGACCTGGTCAACCTGGTGGGGCAGCTGCACGCGCTGCGTGACAGCCACCCGGCGACACTCAAGGCGATTGCCTGAGGCGCCTGCCGCGCCCGGTCAGCCCACGTTGGCCGGGCGCACATATTCCGGCATCAGGCCGTTGAACCAGAACAGGATCATCGCCACCAGGATGGTGACCAGCAGCAGTAACCCCACCCCCCACACGCAGGTCGCGAACAGCATGGCCTGTTCCTTCTTCAGCCGCAGGAAGGTCTGCAATCCGCCATACAGCAACACGCTGGCATACGCCGAGGCAGCCAGCAGTGCCGCCAGCGCCAGCCAGCGGATCGGTAGCAGGCCGACCACCCCGGCAAAGAACCATGGTGTGGCGCAGTAGGCGGCAAAGCCGATGCACTGGTTGAGGCTGGGCTGTGCATCGAAACCGCGCGACATCCAGCGGATCATCGTGCCCATCAACATTACCCCGACGACCGTTGTGGCGTAGAGCAAGCCCGCCAGTTGGGCGGCGCTGGTCATGCTCAGGCGCACCCGTTCCTCGGCCGCCAGGCTCCAGCCGAAGGTGGTCGTGCCGACGAACAGGCACACAGCGGGGATTAGTGCCAGGACCAACAGGCGCGGCAGATATTGCTGCGGGTGGTCTTCCTCGGCCCGGCGGATTTCCAGCCAGGCGTCGGCGGGGTGAGTGAAGAGTTTGAGCAACGGACTGTTCATTGACGTTCTCCGCGTTCTCCGGCAGGCATGGGCCCTTTTGCTATGGAGACGTGACGCGCCCGGTGGGTTCAGCCGGGTTGATCGCCGTTGATCGTCTTACAGCAGTTCCAGCAGCAGGTTCAGGCCGCCATCACCGCACTTGCCCTGGTCGCGGACCACTCCGTGGTAACTGCGCCCGTCCCAGACGAAGGCCACGCTGTGGGCGCGGTCGACCTTGTCGGGCAGGGGCGGGCAAATGTGCAGGCGCAGGCCGGGGCGGCCTTGCAGGTCGAGGGCGGCGAGTTGGCACTGGCACTCCACGCTTTGCGCCACCGGGCCGAACAGGGTGTCGCGTACGTAATCGAGCTGTAGTGAGGCATTGGGCGCGCGGCAGGGCATTTTCATAGGCGCGCGGCTCCGCTTTGAGAGGGCGGGTAACAGGGCTGGTAGGGCATGGCGGGCTCCAGGCTGAACAGGGCATGGCATATCGTTTGAAGCTTGCCTGGCCAAGATGTTCAACCTGTTTCATGCGCGTTCATCCTGTTTGCGCCGGTTACGGGCCGTTGGCCGCTTCAGCCACCGGCCTTGCGCAAGGTCAGGTTGATCCGCCGTTCACCGAGGCGCGGATGCACGCCAGGCTTGATCGGGAGCACGCCGTGAAAGCGCAGGCGGTCCTCGCCACCCCAGACCAGCACATCGCCGTGGCTCAGCGGGATGCGCTGGGTCTTGTCGGTGCGCTGCAGGCCACCGAACAGGAACACCGCCGGCAAGCCCAGCGACACCGACACGATCGGCTGGCCGAAGTCCTGCTCGTCGCGGTCCTGGTGCAGGCTCAGGCGGGTGCCCGGCAGGTAATGGTTGACCAGGCAGGCATCTGGTACGAAACCGTCGAACCCGGCCATGCTCGCAGCGCGGGCGGCCAGTTCGAGCAACACGGGGGGCAGGGCGGGCCAAGGTTTGCCGCTGAGCGGGTCGCAGGGGCTGTAGCGGTAGCCGTGTTGGTCACTGACCCAACCCAACGTGCCGCAGTTGGTCAGCCCTACCGCCATGCGCAGGCCGCCCGGGGTGTGCATGTGCCGGAACGGCGCGGCACGCAGCACCGGGCGCAGGGCATCGAGCAGGGCCTCGATCTCGGCCAGAGCGAAGCCGGGCAGCAGCACGGTGTGGCTGGCCAGGCGTTGCGGCTGGGTGCCGAACAGGTCGAGGTCGGACTGGATCATGGGGCAGGCATCGGTTGGGGTGTGGACCATTGTAATGCGCTTGGCAGGCTTGGCCTATTCGCGGGCATGCCCGCTCCCACAGGGTTGGCGCAAGCTTTGACGGCGGTGGAGCACCTGTGAGAGCGGGCGTGCCCGCGGACAGGTCGGCAAGAAAAGATTCTGACAGGAATAAAAAGGAACCGCGGCACCAGGGAGAGGAGCACCGCGGTTCAAGGGGGGAGCGATCTACTGCTGGGTCACAGTGGCCACGTTCGCGCTGCCCAGCTGGCTGATGGTCGCGGTCTGGGTCACACCGCTCTGGTCGACATACGCCTTGTTGCCCTGGCCTCCTTGGGTCACGTAGGCAATGTTGTAGCTGTCAACCTGCTTGATGTTGGCTTCGTTGCCGCTACCGTACAGCTGGTTGGTGTAGCTCTGGTTGCTGTAGCCGGACTGGTCCAGGTTGATGACGTTGCCGTTGCCCTGGCTGTTGCCGTAGGCATAGTTGTCGGTGCCACGCTGGTCGGCGATCAGGATGTTGTCGGTGCCGTTCTGTTCGAAGTACAGCTCGTTGTTCATGTCGGCCTGCTTGGTCTCCATTTGGTTGCCGGTGCCTTTCTGGGTCAGCGTGGCCAGCTGGTTGTCACCGTTCTGGGTCAGGTTGACGCCGTTGCCATTGCCATTCTGGTTGATGGTGGCAGTCTGGTTGGTACCGAACTGGCCGCCCATCTTGGCGCCTTTCCAGTTGCTGGCGGTGACGCTGTTGCCAGTGCCCTTGGTGTTGATGGTCAGGTTGAGGTTTTCACCGTTCTGGTAGGTGAAATGCACGTTGTTGCTACCAGTCTGGGTGATGGTGGTGGTCGAGTTGCTGGTCTCGAACTGGTCCGACCAGCTGGCGTTGGCCGTGCCCTGTTGCGACAGGCTGACCTTGTTGTTCATGCCGAAGCTCTGGTCGATATAGCCTTCGTTCATCTGGCCGGACTGGGTCACTGATGCCTGGCTGGCGGTCTGGTTGTCCTGCCACACTTCCACCGAGTTGCCGCCACCGTACTGGCCAATGCCGATGGTGCCGCCGGTGCCGTCGCGCTGGTCGCCATACGCCCAGTTGCCCGTGCCGTCCTGGTAGACCTGGATATCACCATCGACGTGGCTCAGGTGCTCGGCGGCGGCGTAGTTTTCCTGGCCGGTCTGGTTGATGCTGCTGCGGTTGTTGCTGCCACCAAAGATCTGCTCGATGAAAGCTTCGTTGCGCTGGCCGGATTGCCAGGTGGTGGCCTTGCTGCCTTCCTGGCTTTCCTGCCATACGGTCGAGGCGTTTTGCGCGCCTTGCTGGGTTTGCAGCGACTGGTTGCCCAAGCCCAGTGACTGGCTGGCGAAGGCATCGTTGTAGCTGCCGCTTGCGTGCTGGGTGACCTGGCTGCCGTTCTCGAACAGCTGGTCGGCGTAGCCTGCGTTGTATTGGCCGTTGGCGCTCTGCTGGATATCGCTGGTGCTATCCGATTGCACCGCCAGGTGGTTATTGCCCTTGCCGGTCTGGGTCTGGGTAGCCGAAGCGAATGGCGCCAGGGACTGGCTGACTTCAGCGATGTTTTCCTTGCCATCCTGGGTCTGGGACGAGGTGCTGTCAGCAGCCATGGCCTGACCTGCGAGGGCCAGGACGATAGCGGCACTTAACGGAGCGAGCTTGTACATGGGGGTGCCTCCAGGTCTATCGGTATTGGGTTATCTGCACGTGCTGACCATTGCCGGCCTGGGTCACGGAGCTGTTCAGGCCGGTGCCGGACTGCACGATGCTGGCGCTGTTGTCGTTGCCGATCTGCTCGATGGCCGCACTGTTGCTGCTGCCGGTCTGGCGGATCGACGCGCTGTTGCCATTCCCCTGTTGGCTGATGAAGGCCATCAGGTCACTGCCTTCCTGCAAGATGTACGCTTCCTGCGTGCCACCGGCCTGGACGATGCGGCCCAACAGGGCCTGGCCGTTCTGGTCGAGGGCGGCGCGGTTGCCCGCGCCTTGCTGCTCGATCACCGCAGCCTGGCCGGCGCTGGCCGGCAGCAGGCGGATGATCACCGGTTCGCCGAGGTCGTTGCCGGGTGCGAGGTCGGCATTGTCCAGCAGGTCCTCGGCCCAGCAGGCCTGGCCCACCACAGCCAGGCCGAGCAGCAGGGAGTACAGGCGTCTCATTGCAACCTCCGGCCTTTACTGCACGGTTACGTTGACGGTGCGTGTGGTGCCCTGGCTGGTGGTGATCGTCGCCGTCGGTGCCGCAGTCGGGATGATCGTGGTGCTGTTGCTCACCGCCAGGCGCCAGCGGCCGGTCAGCGCCACCGTGGCGGTGCCAAGGGTCTGCACGCCGGTAGTGGTGGTTACCCGCACGGTGACGGTATTGCCGGTGGTGACCGACGAGGTACCGCTGAGGTCCCAGTTGTAACGGTTGTTGGAGCGTGCCGTGACCGTGGCGGTCGTGACCGTGAAGGTTTCGGCGGCGGGCCGTGGCGATACGTTGACGGTGACGGTGCCGGCGTTGGACAGGGCCCCCAGCGAGTCACGAGCCTGGTAGGTGAAGGTAGTGGTGAAGGCCGTGGTCACCGTGGCCGGTGGGGTGTAGGTCACCGTGGTGCCGTCGGTACTGACGGTGCCCCGGCCGGCAGCCGGCTGGGTGACGGCAGCAACGCTCAGCGGTACGTTGCCTTCCGGATCGGTGTCGTTGGCCAGCACGTTGATGGTCAAAGGAACGCCCAGGGTGGCGACCGTTTCCGGGTTGGCGGTCGGGGCCTGGTTGGGCGCCACGTTGATGGTGACCGTGGCTGGTTCCGACTTCAGGCCCTTGGCGTCCACCGCCCGGTAGCTGAAGGTGGCCACCACGGGTTGCGTGGCCCCGGCTGGCGGGGTGTAGGTGACCGAGGTGGTGCCGTTCATCACCACGCCGCCAAGACCGGTACCGGGCTGGGTAAGGTCGCTGATGGTCAGCGGTACGTTGCCATCCGGGTCGCTGTCGTTCTGCAGCAGGTTGAGGGTGATCGGGATGCCCACGCTGGTACTGCCGGTATCGGCCTGGGCCAGCGGCGGCTGGTTGGCCGCCTCGACCGGCGCGTTGCCGACCACGACTACCGGTTCGACATCGCTGCCGCCGCGTGCCGATTTCACCGTGATGGTGGCTGGTGGCTGCGGCACGTCGTTGACGGTCAGGCTCTGCAGCGTGCCCGCCTTGGACAGGCGACCGTAGCCTTGGGCGATCAGGTCCGGGACCGCCACTTCGTCACTGGAACTGGCCTCTATCAACAGGCGCTTGTTGGCCCAGTCGTAGCGTGCGGTGCCGACCTTGACCACGTCGGTGAGCTTGCTCGACAGCGCGGTCGGCTGGGTACCGCCGGCGCTGTCGCTGGCGGTGACCACCACCACTGTAGGCGGTGCTTCCTGGCCGAACTGCTGGTGGAAGAACAGCCCGTTGTTGTCGGCGGTGAGGGTGTACTGGCACGGCGAAGGCGGGGTGCCGACCAGGGCAATGCCATTGCGCATGCACAGGCTGGCTGCGCTGGGCGCCTTGGCGAACACTTCCGTACGGGTGCCGGTGGCATTGCGCGAATAGGTGGCGCGTTCCAGGCTGACCGGGGTCTGGGCCCGTTGGTCGAGTACCTTGCCTGAAACAGTGAAGGTGTTGGTCTGGATGGTGCCAGCGGGGCCTTGAATGCGCACGAAGTTGGTATTGAAGGGGCTGCCGGTCACCGCCTCGGTGATATTGGGGTCGCCGATGTAGGTTTCGATGGCGCCGGTATCGGGGTTGACCTCGGTGTAAGGCCCGCCAACACCCTTCAGCCAAGGGCCGATCGCCCCCGCCAGCGCTCCCCGGAAGTTGCCTGGTGCGCCAATGCCAATGTCCCGGGTGATGTTGATCGCCCGACGCCCCGCCGTGGTGACGTTGACCGTCTCCACCCCGTAGGGATGGGTGATGGTGTAGGTACCGGTACTTGGGACCGAAGCACGGATGCGGATCCGGGCGAAGCTTTGCTGGTCACCATCGACAGGGTTTTCGGCGGCGAAGGCAGCCTCCACCCCGGCTACATAAACCTCCAGTTCATAGCCGCTGTTGCCGACCTGCGGAATGGTGGTTTCCGCCAGGAACCAGAACATCTCGGGCGGCCAGTTGTCCGGGAACACCAGCGGCAGGGTATCGTCATAGATACCAGGCTCGGGCAACAAGGTACACATGTAGGCCGGTGCCCCCGGCGCGCCTGGCGCACGCGTACTGGTAGCACGGGATTGGCACAGCTCCAGGGACTGGTCGAGGCTGTCCTTGTACCACATCGGATAGCCACCGGTGGCGAAGGTGTAGGGCCCCGGGTCGACATCGGACAGCGCGGCAAACGCGGCGCTGGTAACGGTAAGGGAGAAACCGGCGGCCAACAGCGCACGGCGCGACCAAGTGTTCATGCTGCCTCCTTGAAGGCTGAGCCTTTGTCTGTTCATGGCACCAGCACCACGTCTTCGGTGTCGCTACCGCCGTTGGTACTGGTGACCTGCACCTTGGCCGGCGGGATCGGCGACAGGCTGGTGCTCAGCGTCTTCACGGCGCCTGTGCCGCTCAGGTTGCCGATCAGCGCGCCGTTGCCGGTGTGTGCGGTGAGCACTGGCGGCGTGGTTTCGTCGCTGGTGCTGGCCACCAAGGTCAGCTCGCCGGTGGACAGACGGAACTGGGCCTGGGTGATAACGACCAGGTCGGTCAGCGGTACATTGGCGGTGGTCAGGCTGCTGGCAGGGATCGCCACGCTGTTGTCGGCGGTCAGCGTCAGAATCGTCCCGGCGGCCGGGTCGAGCACCGACTGGGCGTACCAGGCACCGGTACCGTTGGCCTCGGTGAGGTTCAGGTTGGGTGTCTGGCTGGTCAGGGTGACGCTGGCCGGTGGCGGCGGGGCCATCACGAAGATGTCCTGCTGGGCGCGCAGGTCGCCGTTCTCGGTATGCCGCGAGTAGGTACTGCGTTGCGGCATCAGCGGGGTTGGCAGGGTCACTTCGGAAAGCTTGCCCGAAACCGCGAACAGCTCGGTGCGCAGGTCGATGCCGCCGGGGCCTTCGATGCGCACGTAGTTGGTATTGAAGGGGCTGCCGGTCACCCGTTCTTCCAGGTTCGGGTCGCCGATGAAGCGCTCGCTGCCTTCGGTGTAGGGGCCGTTGACACTGCGCAGGAACGGCCCGACATCGCCTTTCAGGGCGCCGGTGAAGTCGCCTGCGCCGGCAATGCCGATGTCGCGGGTCATATTGATCGCCCGGCGCCCGGGCGCAGGTACGTCGAACACTTCGACGCCGTACGGGTGAGTGACCACGTAGGTGCCGGCGGTTGGCACGTCGACCCGGATACGCACCCGGGCGAAGCTGACCTGGTCGCCGTCGACCGGTTCTTCGGCGGCAAATGCCGCTTCGATCGCGGTGCCGTAGCTGAGGTCGATGCCGCGAGTGGCGTCGACGATGGCGGCATCGGCGGTGAACCAGAAAGCTTCGTCAGGGAAGTTGGTGGGGAATACGATGGGTTGGGTATCGTCGAACACGCCGGGGGTGGGCAGCAGCGTGCACATGTACGAAGGTGCGCCGGGTGCGCCAGGCACACGCGAGCTGACCGCCTTTGTCAGGCACAGGTCGAGGGTACGACCGTGACTGTCCTGGTACCAGGCTGGGAAGCCACCGTTGGCGGGAACATAGGCGCCTGGATCGACAGCGTTCAAGGCAGCCTGCGCCGGGAGTTGGAGCATGCCGGCGAAAATGGCCAATGCCAGCGGGTGGGGTATCGGTCGGTGCATGAGACATTTCCTCCTGCAAACGGGCCCATGGACTTGGGGCGTCTGGCAGGAGATCGGCAATAGGCGTGCCAAGGCAGAAAAAATGTGCTGCAGCCCTTGCAGGGCAAGGGATCCATTTCTCTTGCAAGGGCGATTGCAGGGGGTGGGCCGTTGGGTACCGTGTCCCCAAGGTTGGGGACTGGGGCAGGTGGTACCGACCCAATCAATTGCGTGAACGCGGCCCTGTAGGTGCGGTCTTGCGGCGAATACCCATGTAGCCAGCCAAGGCCGGCCGGCCGCAAAGCCCGGGCAGCCCTTTGAAATCAAGCCTGAAACCGGTTTCAAAACATTTCTGAACGCGCTAGATTATCCGGCTGTTTTCTTGATGGCCCATCAAGACCCCCCCATATTGAAAATCAGATGGCGCTTTTCAAGGCCGCACACAGCCGATGAGGATTCGCAATGCCTGAGCATGCCCCCGACAATCCGCGCAGGGACTTTCTGCGCAAGACCTTGACCTTGATCCCTGTGATCACAGTGGCCAGCACGGGGCTTGGCGTGGGTGCCAGTCAGCTGCTTGCGGCCCCGCAACACGAGCCCAAAGTGCCGGCCACGCCGCCTGTGGGCAACTACCAGCCGACTTTCTTCACTGCCGAGGAGTGGGCCTTCGTGCAGGCTGCCGTCTCGCGCATCATCCCGGCCGACGAACTTGGCCCTGGCGCACTTGAAGCCGGCGCTGCCGAATTCATCGACCGGCAGATGAACACCCCCTACGCAACTGGCGCGCAGTGGTACATGCAAGGCCCTTTCAAGGCCGACGCCGCGCCCGAACTGGGGTACCAGCTGCAACTCAGCCCGCAACAGATCTACCGCCTGGGCATCGCCGCCGTGGATGGCTGGTGCAAGGCCAATTCCGGGCAAGTTTTTGCTGCGCAAGATAGCGCTACCCGAGACCGCATTCTCAGCAAGATCGAGGCTGGAGAGCTGGTTTTCGACGCCGTGCCAGCCAAGGTGTTCTTCAGCCTGCTGGTGCAGAACACCCGTGAAGGGTTCTTCTGCGACCCGATCCATGGCGGCAACAAAGGCATGGTCGGCTGGACCCAGATCGGCTTCCCCGGCGCCCGTGCCGATTTCATGGATTGGGTCGAGCGCAACGAGCCTTACCCGTTCCCCGCTGTTTCGATCCGTGGCGAGAGGGCCTGAGGCATGACGACCGTGATGAAGAAAGTGGACGCGGTGATCGTGGGCTTCGGCTGGGCCGGCGCGATCATGGCCAAGGAACTGACCGAGGCGGGGCTGCAAGTGCTGGCCCTGGAGCGGGGGCCGATGCAGGACACCTACCCGGAAGGCAGCTACCCGCAGGTGATCGACGAGCTGACCTACAGCGTGCGCAAGAAGCTGTTCGTCGATGTGTCCAAAGAGACCGTCACCATCCGCCACGGCATGAACGACGTGGCGCTGCCCAATCGCCAGCTCGGTGCCTTCCTGCCGGGCAAAGGTGTAGGTGGCGCAGGCCTGCACTGGTCTGGCGTGCACTTCCGGGTAGACCCGATGGAGCTGCGCATGCGCAGCCACTACGAAGAACGCTACGGGCGCAAGTTCATCCCCGAAGACATGACTATCCAGGACTTCGGGGTCAGCTACGAAGAACTGGAACCGCACTTCGACTTCGCCGAGAAGGTGTTCGGTACCTCTGGCCAGGCCTGGACCGTCAACGGCCAGGTCGTTGGCGAAGGGAAGGGCGGCAACCCCTATGCGCCAGACCGTTCCAGCCCGTTCCCGCTGCCTTCGCAGAAAAACGTGGTGTCGGCCAGGCTGTTCGAAAAGGCGGCGGCCAGCCTGGGCTACAAGCCCTACAACCTGCCCTCGGCCAACACCTCCGGCTCATACACCAATCCGTACGGGGCGCAGATGGGGCCATGCAACTTCTGC
Organism: Pseudomonas sp. M2(2023); assembly: GCF_030263955.1. Taxonomy (NCBI): domain Bacteria; kingdom Pseudomonadati; phylum Pseudomonadota; class Gammaproteobacteria; order Pseudomonadales; family Pseudomonadaceae; genus Pseudomonas; species Pseudomonas sp. M2(2023). Next base: position 2,994,228 of record NZ_CP127114.1, on the reverse strand, counting down.
GGTTTCTGCAGCGGCTACGTGTGCTACATGTACTCCAAGGCCTCGCCCAACGTGAACATCCTGCCGGCGCTGCGCCAGGTGCCGAACTTCGAATTGCGGCCCAACGCCCATGTGCTGCGGGTGAACCTGGACGACAGCAAGCGCAAGGCCACCGGCGTCACCTACATCGACGCCCAGGGGCGGGAAGTGGAGCAGCCGGCGGACCTGGTGATCCTGGCGGCGTTCCAGTTCAACAACGTACGCCTGATGCTGCTGTCCGGCATCGGCAAACCGTACGACCCCATCAGGAACGAAGGCGTGGTCGGGCGTAACTTCGCCTACCAGAACATGGGCACGGTCAAGGCGTTCTTCGACAAGGACACCTACACCAACAACTTCATCGGCGCCGGTGGCAACGGCATCGCCATCGATGACTTCAACGCCGACAACTTCGACCATGGCCCGCACGGCTTCGTCGGTGGCTCGCCGATGTGGGTGAACCAGGCCGGCACACGGCCGATTGCCGGCGGCGCCACCCCGCCTGGCACACCGGCCTGGGGCAGCGCCTGGAAGAAGGCCACCGCCGATTACTACACCCACCAGGTGTCGATGGACGCGCATGGTGCCCATCAGTCCTACCGTGGCAACTACCTGGACCTCGACCCGACCTACCGCGACGCCTATGGCCAGCCGCTGCTTCGCATGACCTTCGACTGGCAGGAAAACGACATCAGGATGAACCAGTTCATGGTCGACAAGCTGAGCAAGATCGCCCAGGCGATGAACCCCAAGACCATTGCCGTGCTGGGCAAGAAGGTCAAGGACCACTTCAACACCGCCAGCTACCAGACCACCCACCTGAACGGCGGCGCGATCATGGGCACCGACCCGAAGACCAGTGCCCTGAACCGCTACCTGCAAAGCTGGGACGTGCACAACGTGTTCGTTCCGGGGGCTTCGGCGTTCCCCCAAGGGTTGGGCTACAACCCGACCGGGCTGGTGGCTGCGCTGACCTACTGGTCAGCCCGCGCCATCCGCGAGCAGTACCTGAAAAACCCTGGCCCGCTGGTTCAGGCTTGAGGAGCGATGCGCATGAAGACAATGTTGATCGCAACCCTGCTGGGTGCCAGCGTGGCTGCTCAGGCTGCGCCGAATGACGATGCGCAGGTGCGCCAGGGCGAGTACCTGGCCCGCGCCGGCGACTGCGTCGCCTGCCATACCGCCAAGGGCGGCAAGCCGTTCGCCGGTGGGCTGCCGATGGAAACACCGATCGGCACGGTGTACTCCACCAACATCACCCCGGCGGCCAGTGGTATCGGCCAGTACAGCTTCGAAGACTTCGACCAGGCGGTGCGCAAGGGCATCGGCAAGGATGGCAGCACCCTGTATCCCGCCATGCCATACCCGTCCTATGCGCGCGTCAGCGAGCAGGACATGCAGGCGCTGTATGCCTACTTCATGAAGGGCGTGGAACCGGTCGAGCAGACGAACAAGGCCACCGATATCCCTTGGCCGCTGAGCATGCGCTGGCCGCTGGCGGTCTGGCGCGGGTTGTTCGCGCCAGAGGCCAAGCCCTGGCAGGCATCGGCGGCAGCCGACCCGGTGGTCAACCGCGGTGCCTACCTGGTCGAGGGCCTGGGGCACTGTGGCGCGTGCCATACGCCGCGGGCACTGACCATGCAGGAAAAGGCACTGAGCCCACAGGAGGGCGAGCAGTTCCTGGCTGGCAGTGCACCGCTGGAAGGCTGGATTGCCAAGAACCTGCGTGGCGACCACAAGGACGGCCTGGGTAGCTGGAGCGAAGAGCAGCTGGTGCAGTTTCTCAAGACTGGCCGTAGCGACCGCAGTGCCGTGTTCGGTGGCATGAGCGACGTGGTCGAGCACAGCATGCAACACATGAGCGACGCCGACCTGACCGCTATCGCCCGCTACCTGAAGACGTTGCCGCCAAGCAACCCTGACGACCAGCCGCACGTGTACGACAAACAGGTGGCGGATGCGCTATGGAAGGGTGACGACAGCAAGCCCGGGGCGGCGGTGTACATCGACAATTGCGCGGCCTGCCACCGTACCGATGGCCAGGGCTATACCCGCGTGTTCCCGGCCCTGGCCGGCAACCCGGTGGTGCAGACGGCGGATGCCACATCGCTGATCCAGGTGGTATTGGCGGGGGGCACGGTGCCAGCGACGCACGCGGCACCGTCGAACTTCACCATGCCGGCGTTCGGCTGGCGCCTGAGTGACCAGGAGGTTGCCGAGGTGGTGAACTTCATTCGCACCAGTTGGGGTAACCAGAGCAGTGCCGTCACTGCCAGTGACGTGAAATCCCTCCGTTAACTGCATTCCCCTGTCTGCCCCCCCAATCCACTGTAGGAGCGGGTTTACCCGCGAATGCGTCTGCACATTCAAAATCGCATTCGCGGGTGAACCCGCTCTCACAGAGTTTTGCATTTACTTTTCTTTATTTATCAGTTAGTTAAAGAGCATTCTTATTACATTTACTATGCATGGATAACGCACTCCCGACCAACGGCATGTTGACGAGCGCGTGCGATTTTGCTGTATTGAAACCGGTTTCATCGCTATCACAACAATCATAAGGACAGCCCATGACCGACGCGCCTGCCCATGCCCGCGAACGGGTCACCATCAGCGAAGTAGCGCGTGTCGCTGGCGTTTCCAAGGCCACCGTCTCCCGTTACATCGGCGGTGACCGCCAGTTGCTCGCCGAAGCCACCGCCAAGCGCCTGGAAGAGGTCATCGAGCGCCTCGGTTACCGCCCCAACCAGATGGCCCGTGGCCTGAAGCGCGGCCAGACGCGCCTGATCGGCATGCTGGTGGCCGATATCCTCAACCCCTATTCAGTGGCCGTGATGCATGGCGTGGAAACAGCCTGCCGCCAGCATGGCTACAGCCTGGTGGTGTGCAACACCAACCGCGACGACGAGCAGGAGCGTCACCATCTGGTGGCCCTGCAGTCCTACAACGTCGAAGGGCTGATCGTGAACACGCTTGGCCATCACCCCGGCGAATTGCTCAACCTGCAGCGCGACATCCCCATGGTGCTGGTCGACCGCCAGTTGCCCGAACTGAATGTCGACCTGGTTGGCCTGGACAATGCCGACGCGGTCGAGCAGGCCCTCGACCACCTGCAAGCTCAAGGCTACCGCGACATCCTGGCGGTAACCGAACCCCTCGATGGCACCAGCTCGCGCCTGGAGCGAGTACAGGCGTTCGGCACCTCGGTCAGCCGTCGCCCCGGCATGCGCCAGCAGGTGCTGGAGACCGGCACCGGGCTGGATGACCAGCTGGCTGCGTTCCTTGCCGGCAACGGCCATGGCCCGCAGGCCATCTTTACCTTCAACGGTGTCGCCACCCTGGCCGTGACCCGGGCCCTGCACGAAGCAGGGCGCAATCTGTTCGTGGACGTCGGGCTGATCGCCCTCGACGACCTCGACTGGTACCCCTTGGTCGGCAGCGGCATCACTGCACTGGCCCAGCCCACCGAGCGAATCGGCGTGGCGGCATTCGAGAGCCTGCTTGGCCGCCTGCGCGGCGACAGCGGGGCAGCCCGGCGCATCGACTTCAAGGCCGAGCTGATCATCCGAGGTTCAACCCAGCCACAGTAATCACAGGCAGGCACCTGCGTGCCTGCTGTCATCAAAAAAATGAAACCGGTTTCATAAGGACAAGAACAATGCACTCGAACCCCGTTTCCATCAGCCTCTCCAGCTACGGTGCCGACTTTGTCCGGCAGCGTGGCCAGGAGCAATTCCTTGACCTGCTGGCTGCCGCCGGCGTTACCCGCGTGGAGCTGCGCGAAGAACTGTTCACTTGTGCGCCGGACACTGCAGCGCTGGCTGCAGCCATTGCCGCGCTACGCCTGGAGTGCCTGTATTCCACGCCCCTGGAACTGTGGACCGCACAAGGCGTGCCTGACCCGCAATTGGCGCAGAAGCTTGAAACTGCCCGCGCCCTTGGCGCGGTCGCGCTCAAGGTTTCCCTGGGCCACTACCATGCGGGCTGTGACGTCGCGGCCTTGGCGACGCTGTTGCCGGCGCATGGGCCATTGCTGCTGGTGGAGAACGACCAGACCGCGCATGGTGGACGGATCGAACCCCTGCAGCAGTTTTTCCAGCGCGCCGACGAGCTCGGGCTGACCCTGGGCATGACCTTCGACATCGGTAACTGGCAGTGGCAGGGCGAGCCTGCCCGACATGCCGCACGCCAGCTGGGCCGCTGGGTGCGCTATGTGCACTGCAAGGCCGTGCAGTGCCGGGCCGATGGGCGCCTGGTTGCCGTACCGCCAGAGGCATCGGACCTGCAGGAGTGGGCCGAGCTGATGGCCGAGCTCACCCCTGGCGTGGTACGCGCTGTCGAGTACCCGCTGATGAGCGACGATCTGCTGGCGCTGACCCGTGCCCAGGTGCGCGACCTGGCGGCGCTGGGGCAGGGCGTATCGAGCGAGGAGCTGAGCCATGCATGAGCATGACGTGTTGTGTTTCGGCGAGACCATGGCCATGTTCGTCGCCGAGCAGGCCGGCGACCTGGCCAGTGTCGGCCAGTTCGGCAAGCGCATTGCCGGCGCCGACAGCAACGTGGCCATCGGCCTGGCGCGGCTGGGCTTCAAGGTCCGCTGGCTGAGCCGGGTGGGCGACGATTCGCTGGGCCGTTTCGTGCTCGACAGCCTGCGCCGCGAAGGGCTGGATTGCTCTGGTGTCGAGGTAGATGGCAGCTACCCCACCGGCTTCCAGCTCAAGGCCCGCTGCGATGACGGCAGCGACCCGGCGGTGGAGTACTTCCGCCGTGGCTCGGCGGCCAGCCGGCTGTCGCCGGCGCTGCTGCGCCCGGGTTCTCTGCAGGCCCGCCACTTGCACGCCACCGGCATCCCGCCGGCGCTGTCGGACGGCTGCCGGGCGCTGTCCCATGCGTTGATGGACGCCATGCGTGCCGCCGGGCGCAGCATCTCGTTCGACCCCAACCTGCGCCCCTCGCTGTGGCCTGACCAGAGCAGCATGGTGCGCGAAGTCAATGCCCTGGCGGCCAAGGCCGACTGGGTGCTGCCAGGCCTGGAAGAGGGCCGCCTGCTGACCGGGCAGCACACCCCGGCAGACATCGCCGCTTTCTACCTCGACCAAGGGGTGGAACTGGTGGTGATCAAGCTGGGCGACGCCGGTGCCTACTTCCGCAGCGCCAAGGGCGAAGGCCAAGTGGCGCCAGTGCCGGTCAGCCAGGTGGTAGACACTGTTGGCGCTGGCGATGCCTTTGCCGTCGGCGTGCTCAGTGCGCTGCTGGAGGGCCACCCGGTAGCCGAGGCAGTGGCGCGTGGCAACTGGTGCGGCAGCCGCGCCGTGCAGTCGCGTGGCGACATGGAAGGGCTGCCGCTGCGCCATGAGCTGCAAGCCCACGACTTGCGCAGAAGCGCCTGAACACTTGACCCGAAACACCTGTTGCAACAAAAACAACAAGCTCAGGAGAAACGAACCATGCAAAGCCAAAGCCTGGCACCTCGCCGCTGGTGGTACATCATCCCGATCGTGTTCTTCACCTATAGCCTGGCGTACCTGGACCGCGCCAACTACGGGTTCGCCGCCGCTTCCGGCATGGCTGAAGACCTGCATATCACCCCCGCACTGTCTTCGCTGCTGGGGGCACTGTTCTTCCTTGGTTACTTCTTCTTCCAGGTGCCCGGTGCCATCTATGCCGAAAAGCGCAGTGTGAAGAAGCTGATCTTTGTCTGCCTGATACTCTGGGGCGGCCTTGCCACGCTCACCGGCGTGGTCAGCAACGTCTACATGCTGATCGCCATCCGCTTCCTGCTCGGGGTGGTGGAGGCGGCGGTGATGCCGGCCATGCTGGTGTACCTGTGCCACTGGTTCACCCGCGCCGAGCGTTCGCGCGCCAATACCTTCCTGATCCTCGGCAACCCGGTGACCATCCTGTGGATGTCGGTGGTGTCGGGCTACCTGGTCAAGCATTACGACTGGCGTTGGATGTTCATCATCGAAGGCCTGCCCGCCGTCATCTGGGCGTTCTTCTGGTGGCGCCTGGTGGATGACCGCCCGGCCCAGGTGAACTGGCTGAGCGAGCAGGAAAAGGCCGCCCTGGAACAGGCGCTGGCTGCCGAGCAGCAAGGTATCAAGCCGGTGAAGAACTACCGCGAGGCGTTCCGCTCGCCGCAGGTGATCATCCTTTCGCTGCAGTACTTCTGCTGGAGCATCGGTGTGTATGGCTTCGTGCTGTGGTTGCCGTCGATCCTCAAGCAGGCGGCCAACCTCGACATCGTGCAGGCCGGCTGGTTGTCGTCGGTACCTTACCTGGCGGCGGTGCTGGGCATGGTCGGTGTGTCGTGGGCGTCCGACCGCCTGCAGAAGCGCAAGCGTTTCGTCTGGCCGCCACTGCTGATCGCCGCCGTCGCGTTCTATGGCTCGTACGCCTTGGGCACCGAGCACTTCTGGCTGTCGTACGCGTTGCTGGTGGTCGCCGGCGCCTGCATGTACGCACCCTATGGCCCGTTCTTCGCAATCGTGCCCGAGATCCTGCCGGCCAACGTCGCCGGTGGTGCCATGGCACTGATCAACAGCATGGGCGCGCTGGGCTCGTTCGGTGGCTCGTGGCTGGTGGGTTACCTCAATGGCGTCACCGGCGGGCCTGGTGCCTCCTACCTGTTCATGTGCGGTGCGCTGCTGGCCGCAGTGGCGCTTACCGCCGCACTCAATACTTCCCAGACATCCGGCCGGGCCAAGCGCGGCAACTCGCGTCTGGCCATGAACCATTAGGAACCTGTGCAATGAAGAAGCGAATCGTCCTGTACAAACGCCTGTCCGACGACTTGATGGCACGCCTGCAAGAGCGCGTCGAGGTGACCTGGGTGGATACCTCCCAGCCCGATGGCCTGGCCCGTCTGCGCGATGCCTTGCCGGGGGCGCACGGGCTGCTGGGGGCCAGCCTGCGCCTGGATGCCAGCCTGCTCGACCTGGCGCCACAGCTTGAAGTGGTGTCCAGCGTTTCGGTCGGTGTCGACAACTACGACATCGCCGAACTCAGCCGGCGTGGCGTGATGTTGACCAACACTCCCGACGTGCTGACCGAAACCACCGCCGACACGGGCTTCGCCTTGATCCTGGCCACCGCCAGGCGGGTGGTGGAGCTGGCGAACTGGGTGCGAGACGGGAGCTGGCAGGCCAACCTCGGCCCGGCGCATTTCGGCAGTGATGTGCACGGTAAGACGCTGGGCATCGTCGGCATGGGCCGCATCGGCGAGGCCCTGGCCCGGCGCGCCGCGGCCGGCTTTGGCATGCGTGTGCTGTATCACAGTCAGCGTGCAAAGCCAGAGGTGGAGGCGCGCCATGCTGCGCGTCAATGCAGCCTGGACGAGCTGTTGCAGCAGGCGGATTTCGTTTGCCTGACCGTGCCGCTGAGTGCCAGCACCGAAGGCCTGATCGGCGCGCGGGAGCTGGCGCTGATGAAGCCCCAGGCAATTCTGGTGAACATTTCCCGCGGGCGCGTGGTGGATGAGCCAGCGCTTATCGAAGCGTTGCGTGCCCGGCGCATACGCGGCGCCGGCCTGGATGTGTTCGTGCAGGAGCCGTTGCCGGCGCAGTCGCCGTTGTTGCAGCTGGACAACGTGGTGGCGACCCCGCATATCGGCTCGGCGACCGAGGAAACCCGCCAGGCCATGGCGCGCTGTGCGGTGGACAACCTGCTCAGTGCCCTGGCTGGTGAGCGCCCGGCCAACCTGGTGAATGGCTAATTTCGCGGGCGCGCCCGCTCCCACAGGTATGGCGCATTCCTTCAGCTGGTGGGGTCCCTGTGGGAGCGGCCTTGTGTCGCGAAAGGGCTGCAGGGCAGCCCCCGGAGTCAATGCGATTCTGAACGCTGCGCCTGCGCTGGCGCAGCACTCTCCACCGGCTCCAGCGGTGGGTGCTCCTGCGCCGCGTGCATCAGGTCTTCGGTCACCCGCAGCTCGGCACCGGTCGGCGAGAAGGTGGTCGAAGCTGTGAACGGAGCCGGGTGTTCTGCCGCCGGGCGCTTGCCTCGGCGCCACATGAAGAAGCACACCATGGCCAGGTTGACCACGGCAAAGGCCCAGAACAACCCGGCCTCGCCAAACTCGGTCATCATCGGCGAAATCGCCACCGGCGCCATGGCCGAACCCAGCGAGTTGATCAGCAGCAGGCCCTGGATCATCGGCACCAGTGCATCCGATGGCGCGCGGTCGGCCGCATGGCTGACCGCCACCGGGTAAAGGGTGAACACGCCACCGCCCAGCAAGAACAGCATGGCCGGAAGCAGGATCGAGTCAGACGGCAGGAACACCGTGACCAGCGACAGCAGCACGCACAGCCCGGCCAGGGCGATCAGCACATCCTGGCGGTCCTTGCGGTCAGACCAGCGTCCGACCGGGTATTGCAGCAGCATGGCACCCAGAATTACCCAGGCCATCATGTTGCCGACCTCGCCCACATCCAGGCCGATGCGCTGCAGGTACAGCGGCAGCAGGGCATAGATGCCGGCAATGGCCACACCCGAACCGAAGCAGCCGACCAGGCCCGACGGCGCAACGCCCAGCAACTGGCGCGGCTTGAGCGGTTCGACCTGGTCCAGCAGTGGCGACACCCGCGGCAGGATCACGATGGGCAGTACCGACAGGGCGGCGAGCACGCCGGCCAGCATGAACGGTGCGGTGTCACCCATCTGGGTGATTTCGCCAAGGCCGGCCTGGGCGATGACCCCGGCGCCGTAGAAGGCAATCATGTACAGCGCCAGCAAGCGGCCGCGGATCTTGGCGTCACCGGCCAGCAGCAGCCAGCTTTCGATCACCAGGAACACGCCCACTGCCGCCCAGCCGTTGATCAGGCGCAGCACCGACCACCAGGTGACGTCGTAGAACAGGCCTTGCAGCAGGATGGTCACGGCGATCAGCGAGGCGAAGCTGGTATAGGCGCGGATATGGCCGATGCGCAGGATCAGCCGGTCGTTGAAGATGGCACCCAGGGTCAGGCCGATGAAGTAGGTCGAGGAGACCACACCGATGGTGGTGGCTGATTCGCCGGCAGCGCCCAGGCGCAGGGTGGTGAGGGAAGACATGAAGCCGTTGCCCAGGGCAATGATGAACAGCCCGAGCAGGGGCGCCAGCGCCATGGCCAGCAAACGCGGAGACATAGGTACCTCTAGTTGGATGAGCGGAATGAGCGCCTTTTCGGACGCGCACACCGGCTCGACCCGAACGGGGCCGAGTGGCTGCACGGATGTGCCTGGGCTGGATGCGACGTTGCCGGTTGCCACCGTTCAAGGCGACGGGCGAAAAGGAAGCGCGATTCTACGGGCTTGCGCGGTTTTGCCCAAGGGGCTTGGGTGTGCGACGAGACGCCGCAGTCTGTGGGCGACACGAATGCGTCTTGGGCGGACATCCCGGGGCCGCAAAGCAGCCCCGGCAATACCGAAGACTGCGGCATAATGCGGGGCCCACCCCCAAGGAAGGCCCCCATGTTCGCTTCGCTGTTCGCCGTCCTGGCCCCGGTTTTCATCGTCGCCGGCATCGGCTATGCCTGGGCCCGCAAGGGCCTGGACTACCCCACCGAATTCATCGCCCGGGTGGTGATGACCGTCGGCACCCCGTCGCTGGTGCTGTCCACGCTCAGCCGCACCGAGCTGGACCCGAACGCTTTCACCAGCATGGCCATGGCCTGCCTGCTGTGCACCTTGGGCATGGCCCTGGCCGGCTTGCTGGTGTGCCGCGCTTCGGGCATGCACTGGCGTGTGCTGTTGCCGGCGTTCATGTTCCCCAACACCGGCAACATGGGCCTGCCGATCAGCCTTTATGCCTTTGGCGAACACGGGCTGGCCCTGGCCGTGGCGTTCTTCCTGACACTGTCGATCGTCCAGTTCACCCTCGGCATGGCCATTTCCGGTACTGCGGCTTCGTTCAAGGCACTGCTGCGCAACCCTATCGTGATCAGCCTGGCCGGCGCCATGCCGATCATCTTTCTCGATTTCGAGTTGCCGCGCTGGCTGGCCAATACCGCAGACCTGCTGGGCGGCATGACCATCCCGCTGATGTTGCTGACACTGGGCGTGTCGCTGGCCAGCATTCGCCTGCGCCATGTGGGCAGCGGCATGCTGCTGGGCGGCTTGCGCATTGGCCTGGGGGCTGCTGTAGGCTGGGCGGTAGGTGCGGCGCTGGGCATGGGCAACCTGGAGCGTGCGGTGCTGGTGGTGCAGTCGGCGATGCCGGTGGCGGTTTTCAATTACCTGATGGCGGTGCGCGCCAACCGCGAGCCGGAGCAGGTGGCGAACCTGGTGATGTGTTCTACGGTGTTGTCGTTTGCCTGGTTGCCGGTGGTGCTGGCCTGGTGGATGTAAGTCTGTACCGGCCCTTTCGCGGGTAAACCCGCTCCCACAGGTACTGCGCAGGTCTAAAGGCCTGTGATGGACCTGTGGGAGCGGGTTTACCCGCGAAGAGGCCGGCACGGCAAACGGCTATTTCTCCTGCAACCGCCACCCCTGGCTGGTCAGCACCATCGCCCGGGTTTCCTTGAGCGGTGCGTCATTGCTGGCCACCGCCTTGCCCAGTTCGGCAATGCTGGCCTTGACCCCGTCATCCCCGGCCCAAGCCGGTAACCCGGTGATCTTGTAGGCATAGGTCACATTCGACATCTTCTGCCCGGTCACCTCGCTCGGCTCACTGAACTGCTCGATCGCGGTGACCTGCGCCTTGCCGAAGCACAGCCCGTTATCTGCCTTGTAATACTTGCGGCCTTCGTCGGTGAGGTCATAGGCGTAGTAGATGTCCGTGCGTGCCGCTTGCCACAGGCGGGCGGGCACCTCGGTGCGCGAGATCTCCTTTTCGCTGACCACACCTACCTGGGCCAGGGCATGCAACGCTTTGTTGGTGCTATGGACGTCGAAGTCCTGGGTTCTGGTGGGGAATGAACTGATGACGAAGCAGTGTGGGTACTGGGTATCGAGGTAGGCCTGGGCGGCCTTCTGGAAACTGGCCTCGCTGGTTTCCTCGCTGTTCGAGCAACCGGCCAGGGTTGCCAACAGCGCCAGCGGCACGATCTTCCTGTACATGGTGACACTTCCTTGGGTGACAAAGGCAAACGGGTCGTGCGCGATTAGAACCTACGGGCTAGAGCGGCGCAATCATGGCAAGACGGCATCTCTGTTCACCACAGATCTTGCAAGCTGTGTAAGTACCTGTAGGAGCGGGTTTACCCGCGAAGAGGCCGGTGCAGGCGCTACAAGGCCTTGGCCAGAAACGCCGCAGTGCGGCTTTCAGCACACCCGGCCACCACCTGTGGCGTGCCGCTGACCACCACCTGGCCCCCGGCATCCCCGGCCCCAGGGCCGATGTCGATCACCCAGTCGCTCTGCGCGACCACCCGCATGTCATGCTCGACCACCACCACGCTGTGCCCGCCATCGACCAGGCGGTTGAGCTGCACCAGCAGCCGATCGATGTCTTGCGGATGCAAGCCGTTGGTAGGTTCGTCCAGTACATACAGCGTCGCCCCGCGGGCCATGCGCTGCAGCTCGGTGGCCAGCTTGATGCGCTGCGCCTCGCCGCCGGACAGTTCGGTGGCCGGCTGCCCCAGGCGCAAATAGCCCAGGCCGATGTCCTGCAGCACCTGCAGGCAGCGGCGAGCCGCTGGCTGCTCGGCGAACACTTGCAGGGCCTGGTCGACGGTCAATTGCAGCACCTGCGCGATGTTCATGCCCTGCCAGCTCACCGCCAGGGTTTCCGGGTTGTAGCGAGCGCCATGGCAGGTCGGGCAGGGCGCGTAGACGCTGGGCATGAACAGCAACTCGACACTGACGAAGCCTTCGCCCTCGCAGTTCTCGCAGCGCCCCTTGGCAACGTTGAAGGAGAAACGCCCGGCATCGAAGCCTTGTGCCTTGGCCTGTTCGGTGGCAGCGAACAGCTTGCGTACATGGTCGAACAGGCCGGTGTAGGTGGCCAGGTTGGAACGAGGCGTGCGGCCGATCGGTTTCTGGTCGACCTGCACCAGGCGCTTGATGCTGCCAAGGCCGGCGCTGACAAACCCGCCGCTGGCCTGTTCCGGTTCATCTTCCAGGCTCTGCTCCTCAGGCTCGCTGCGCAGGTCGGCATGGCCCAGGTGCGCCCCCACCAGCTCGAGCAGAGCCTGGCTGACCAGGCTCGACTTGCCCGAGCCGGAAATACCGGTGACGGCGGTAAAGCAACCCAGCGGGAATGCGGCACTGAGGTCGTGCAGATTGTTGCGGCTGATGCCTTCGAGCTTCAGCCAGTCGCGGGCCTGGCGTGGTGTGCGCGTGGCCTGGGCCAATGTACTGAACAGGTAGGCCCGGGTGCATGACTGCTCGACCCGGGCCAGGCCGGCGGGCGGCCCGCTGTAGAGAATGGTGCCGCCATGCTCGCCAGCGGCAGGCCCCACATCCACCAGCCAGTCGGCGCGACGCATGGTATCCAGGTCGTGCTCCACCACATACACCGAATTGCCTGCCTGCTTCAGTCGCTGCAGCGCTTCGAACAGGGCTTCGCTGTCGGCCGGGTGCAAGCCGGCCGACGGCTCGTCCAGCACGTAGATCACGCCGAACAATTGCGAGTTCAGCTGGGTGGCCAGGCGCAGGCGTTGCAGCTCTCCAGAGGACAGGGTAGGGGTGCTGCGCTCCAGGGCCAGGTAGCCCAGGCCCAGGTCGAGCAGGGGACCGATGCGTTCGAGCAGTTCGTTGGCGATGCGTTGCGCGGCGAGGCGTTTTTCCAGGGTCAGGTTGCCGTCGTGCTGCTCCAGATAGCCTGGGGCAGCAACCTGACGGAACACCTCGGCCAGCGCCTGCAACGACAACCGCGACAGCTCGCCTATGTCGCAGCCGGCGAAGGTTACGTCCAGCGCCTCACGCTTGAGGCGCTTGCCCTGGCACTGCGGGCATGGGCTGGGGCGCATGTACTGCGACACACGCTTGCGCATCTGCGCGCTCTGCGAGTGCATGAAGGTGTGCAGCACGTAGCGCCGGGCACCGCTGAAGGTGCCCTGGTAACTCGGCTCGAGCTTGCGCTTGAGCGCAGCGCGGGTTTGCGCCGGGGTCAGGCCGGCATACACCGGCACCGTGGGTGTTTCATCGGTGTAGAGAATCCAGTCGCGTTGCTGCTGGGGCAGGTCGCGCCAGGGGGTATCGACGTCATAGCCCAGGGTCACCAGAATGTCCCGCAGGTTCTGCCCCTGCCAGGCCATCGGCCAGGCCGCTACGGCCCGCTCGCGGATGGTCAGCGACGGGTCGGGGACCATGGTCGCCTCACTCACTTCATAGACCCGCCCCAGCCCATGGCACTCCGGGCAGGCACCTTGCGGGGTGTTGGGCGAGAAGTCCTCGGCATGCAACATCGGTTGCCCGGCCGGGTAGCTGCCGGCGCGGGAGTAGAGCATGCGGATCGAACTGGACAGGGTAGTCACGCTGCCCACCGAGGAACGTGCACTCGGCGTGCCGCGTTGCTGCTGCAGGGCCACGGCAGGCGGCAGGCCTTCGATGGCGTCGACGTCCGGCACGCCGACCTGATCGATCAGGCGCCGGGCATAGGGCGCCACCGATTCGAAGTAGCGGCGCTGGGCTTCGGCGTAGAGGGTGGAGAAGGCCAGCGAGGACTTGCCCGAGCCGGACACCCCCGTGAATACCACCAGCGCGTCGCGAGGGATATCCACATCGATGTTCTTCAGGTTGTGCTCGCGGGCGCCACGAACGCGAATGAAGCCGGTGGGGGCGGGTGAACGTGGCGGCATCTGAGCGGTCCTTGGCGGTTGAGAGCACTCACGTTAGCAGTATTTGTGGTGCCTGTACCGGCCTCTTCGCGGGTAAACCCGCTCCCACAGGGACCGCGTACAACCTGGGCGGAGCGGGTTTACCCGTGAACAGGCCGGTGTAGCCGATACAGCATCAGGATCTTGGCTCGCGGGTGCCCAGCACGTCGCGAATGTTGTCCACCACGTTGCTGTCCTTGATCACATCGCTCAGCCAGCCTTCCAGCGGCATGTTGCCCCACTTGATGGCGCGTTCGATCAGGTAAGGCACCGGGCTTTGCGGTTCGCTCTGCTTGAAGAACTGGGCGATACCCGCAAGCATGGTGAAGGCTTCGTCGCGGGTCAGTGGCGTCGTGCGCATCGGCGCAGGCGTGGTGGCCTGGACGGGTGTGTTCATCGGTTCACCTGCTTCGCTGGTGGGGGCAACAGTGGCTTCGGGCTCTGCCGCTGCCGCAGTGGCGGGGTGCAGTTCGACGCCGCGGTCCTTGAGCAGTTTTTCAGCCAGCTGGCTGGCGCGCGACAGCATGTCGGCAAGGCTGGCAAAGCTGGGCGCCTCATGGCCGAACAGGCGGTCGGCACTGGCTTGCAGGGCTTTGCAGGCCTCCAGGCTGGCGGCGATCTGCAGGGCCTTGGTGCGCAGGTGTTCGGTGTCGCTGAGCGCCACCGAGCGCTGGAAGATTTCGGCGTTGATCTTGCCTTCGTTCAGCGCGGTCTGCATTGCCTTGGGGTTCTGCAAGGCAAGGTTTTCTACGTAGCGTGATTCGTCATAGCGCAACACGCCAAAATTCTGCCCTTGGGTAATGGGCAAGCCACCGGCAATGTCGGTGAGCGTGGTCTTCAGCCAGGACAGCCGCGCAGCGCGTTCGTCCAGGCCATCTTCGAGTGTTGGGTACAGCGTGTCCCAGAATGCTTCCAGTACCTGTTCGGTCAGCCGAAGGCCAAAGGTGATGCCTTCGAAATGTTCACGCTGGGCCAACCCTTCGCTGAGCCAGGCTACCAGCATCAGGTCCTTGCTTTGCTGCGCAAGCCCTTGGGCCGACAGGTTGACCACCTGCTCCCAGTCGGCGGTCTTCAGGTCGGTTTGCCAGTCGCCCTGGGTCAGGTAGTCAGGGTCTGCCCGGCGTGCCTCCTTGATCTGGTCGAACAAGGCAGAGAAGCTCAAGTCTTCGCCACTGCCACCCTCGATGGGTGCGGTCAGCGTTGCCAGCGAAAGGTCATTGAGGATTTCAGGCATAAAACACTCTGGTCATGGCAGATGAACAGCGTGCCAGGTCACCTGGCACGCTGTGGGATGTGGGCCGCCGTAGCGGCCCCCGGGTACGCAGGTTATCAGGCAAACACTTTGTTCGCGGTGCGGTCCCAGCCGCCGACGATGTTGCCGCCAGCCTGGCCGTCGGTGCGGTTCTGCTGGGTGTAGGTGGTCTTGATGCGGGCGAAGTTGAAGCTGATTTCTTCGACCGGCAGGTCGCTCACAGCCTTGTCTTCACCGTTCTGGTTGCCACCGGCGATGAAGCGCACCGAGGACACCACGACTTCTTCCATGTCGATGGTCAGGTAGGTGACCTTGTCACCACCGGCGCGGTTCACGTTCAGCTTCAGCTTGGCGATGTGCTTGCCGGTGCAGCAGTGTTCGAACAGCTTGGCCGAAGCCTTGTCGACCGCCTTGCGGATCTTGAAGTCGCTCAGGGCAACACGCTCGGACGACGCACCGCCCGAGGAGCTGGCGGTAGCCGAGGTGGCCTGGGTGGCGCCGTACTCGTAGCCCAGCACTTCGATCCAGTCCTTGTGCTTTGCATCCAGTACTTCGCCCGGGATGCCGTCGATTTGGATATACGCGTCAAATGCCATTGTGAAACTCTCCATTAACAACATTTAAAGGGTTGCTCATGCGCCCCTTGGTTTTGACCTCGCCGAACCTGTCGGCAGAGGTAGCTTTCCGCCACCCGGGCCTCCTCCTGTGAGGCCCGGGTAGCCGGTTCTTGCAGCGGGCTTCAGTTGAGCCCGCGTACTTCGATTTCCACCCGGCGGTTGGGCTCCAGGCACTTGATCAGTTGCGCTCGCGGTTGCTGCAGGTCGCAGTTGACCAGCGGCTTGCGGCTGCCTTCGCCCTGGGCGACCACCAGTTCGGCAGGTACGCCCTTGCCGACCAGGTAGGTGCGAATGGTCTGCGCCCGCTGTTTCGAAACCTGCAGGTTGCCTTGGCTGTCGCCGAGCTGGTCGGCGTGGCCGGAAATGATGATCTTGCCGATGTCGGGCGTGTTCAGCAGTTTGCTGGCGATCGCGCTCAGCTGGCGCTGGCCCTCGCTCTTCAGGCTCTGGAAGTCGGCCCGGCCGAAAGCGAACAGGGTGTCGGACTCCAGCGTGATGGTCTCGATCGAACGCAGCGACTGGGCGCGCAGGCTGTCGATGTAATTGCGCGAACTGGACATCAGGAAGGCGTTGTCGAGGATACGCGGCACATCCGGCTCACGAATCTGGTCGCTGTAGAAGGTGATCTGGCGGCTGGCGTACAGATAGTTCTGGTTGCCGCCAGCCTCGCTGGCGGCCGCGGCCATGCTCTTGCCGGTATGGCGGGCGATGGCCGGGTACCAGTAGTCGGGCAGGTGCGCCTTGAGAAACGCCGGGTCGGCGTTTTCGCGTCGGGCCGGCGAGAGCATCACGTAGGTATCCAGCGCCGCCTTGCCGAAGTCGGCGATCGACTGCGCGCGGTTGTCATGTGGCAGCGCCTCGGCCTCGACGCTGTCCACGCCGCTCACAGGCTGCAGTTCGCGGGTGTTGCGCTGGTACACCTTGATCGTGGTCAGCAGGTACAGGGTGCGGGTCAGGTTGTCTGCCGTGGGCTTGAGCATCACGTTCTGCAGCGTGGCGAAGTAACGGCTGCGCAGCAGCGGCTCGACCTCATGGCCCTGGTACAGGCCCAGGCGCATGCCCAGCGGCACGCCCTGTTCGCGGTGCTGCCGATAGTAGTGCTCGGCCCAGAAGCGCAAGCGGTCAAGGCTATGCCAGGCGGCGTACTGGCCGCGGGCAGCCTGGTCGTCGGCCTTGGCCTGGGCCAGTTCTCCGGCGATGCTGGCCAGGGTGGCGCGGTTGTTCAGGTACGACCAGCCCCACAGGCTGCACAGCACCAGGGCTGCCAGGCCGGTGGCGGCAACCCAGCCCGCCTTGCGCCGGCGCTCCCGCGTGTTGCTGGTGTACAGCGCCACCAGGTGCTGGTCGGGGATGATCACCTTGCGGAACAGGCTGTTGATGAACAGCGGCGCCGGCTGGCTGACGGCAGTGGCGGTGCCTTCGGCATGTTCGAGGGCGAAGCGTTCGGCCACATGCTGGCCGTGGCTGCCCCACAGGGCTTCATCGGCCTGCAGTGCGGCAGTGAAATAGAAACCGCGCAGCATTTCGGCGTTCTGGTACGGGTTGGCGCGCAGCAGGCTGTCGACGAATTGTTGCAGGCGCGGCTTGAGTGCGGCCAGCTCCAGCGGGAAGCGATAGGCCGCATTGTTCTGCCGGGTTACCTGAATATCTTGCTGCACCAGTTGCTGGTTCGCCACCTGCTGCCAGTAACCGGTCAGCTCGTCCATCGCCTTGCCGAAACGCTGGCCCCAGTCGGCCTGTTCGTAACCCTTGTGCGAGAAGGTCTTGCCCATCACCTCGCCACGCGCGGCGTCGTCAAGCTGGCGATAGAACGGGGTGAAGCCGGGGATCAGGTCGCACTTGGTGAACACCAGGTAGATCGGCAGGCGCACTTCCAGCAGCGCGCAGCTTTCCTGGATCCGTTCACGCAGGCGCTTGGCCACGCGGTCCTGGTCCTCGGCCGAGCCATGCAGGATGTCGGCGATGCTGACGCTGACGATCAAGCCGTTGAGAGGGCGGCGTTGGCGATGCTGGCGCAACAGCTGCAGGAAGCCGCGCCACTTGCCGGCTTCTTCGGGGCTGTTCATGTAGCGCCCGGCGGTATCCAGCAGCACGGCTTCGGAGCTGAAGAACCAGTCGCAGTTGCGCGTGCCGCCAAGCCCCGCAACCCGTGCGCCTTCGCGTTCGGCATAGGGGAAGTTCAGGCCCGACTGCAGGATCATCGTGCTCTTGCCGGCAGCCGGCTGACCGATCACCAGGTACCAGGGCAGGGCGTACAGCGCGTCCTTGGCCGAGGTGCCGCGAGGTGTGTTGCTGCGCAGGCGCTCGATGCTCTGCAGCAGGCGTTCGCGCAGCAGGCTTACTTCTTCGCGGTCGGCGGGGGTGGCGTTGAGTACCGCCTGGTCGGCATCGTCGCGCAGTAACCCTTCGAGGTTGTGGTGCTGGCCGGCGCCGCGATAAAGCAGCAGTACATAGCCTGCCGACAGCAGCAGAAACACGCCGATACCGGCCAGCAGGCTATGCAGCGAGGCGAAGCCCAGGGCGCAGCCGATGGCCCAGACCAGGAAGATCGCCAGGAAGAACGCCACTCCCAGCAGGTAGGGTTGGTAGCGCAGGCAGTAGTACTTGATCTTGTTCATACAGGCGTCGCATCCAGCGCATCGACGAATTGGCCGATGACATGTTCAAGAGATCGGTCGTAATCGTGCAGCCGTGGCGCTACCGTCAGCGGGTCGAGCGGCTCCAGATGCTGACCTGCTTCGGCGCAACCACTGAGCAGGCGGTAGGCACAGTTGGCGTGGCGCGACGGCAGGCAGTACAGCCGTGGCTTCATGAAATCGTCGGCCAGCAGGCTCACCGCCGGCACGCCGGGCTGCCGGCTCATGCGGGTCAGCCAGGTCAGCCAGAGGTCGGCGGTAGGGTTTTTCAGGCCGCGTTCGGCCGGCAAGGGCAGCTCGATGCCACCGGCGAAATCGTTGTGCAGCACGGCTCGGCTTGCCTGCAGTAGCGCAAGCGCCTTGTCACTTTTGAAGTCCGGCCAGGAGCGCAGCAGGGCGCGGGCGACATCGGCCAAGCTGAAATCCTTGAGGAATTTGGCGTGCACCTGGCGGAACAGGTCGAGGTCCTGGGCCTGCAGCGGCCGCAGGGCCTTGATGCGTTCGAACAGGCTGGCGCAGTCAGCGCCCTGCACCGCCTGGTGCAGCATCGGCTTGATCTGCGCGCTGAACAGCTCGCCGAGGGTGAACGGGTTCACCAGCATCGTGGCTCCCTCGCCCTTGAGCAACTGGAAGATGAAGAACGGGTAGCGTCGCTGGCTGGCATCCCGCGAGCTGAGCAGGCCACCCAGCAGCCAGTTGCCGTTGCTCGCGCGGTAATTGAAGAAGCACATCGGCAGTGCGTCGAACAATGCCTGCCAGTCTTCGCGGTGGCGCATGGCCGCCAACGCAGACTGCAGCCAGGCGTCGAACTCGCAGACTTCTTCCGCCGCGCCATGCAGGCTGACGAAGTCTGCGCTCGACGGCAGCTTGCCGAAGCAACCGATCATTGGGCGCCCCTGTCGTTGAGGGCGCTCAGCGCCTTGACATCACCCAGGTCAGTCAGTTTCACCCCACCGAAGTTACGCACTACAAGGCTCACGCGGCCGCTGGCGGTGTTCCAGCTGAAGCGTTGCTGAATGCCGTCCAGGTCCTCGACCCGGGCGCTTTCGTTCATGCGCAGCAGGCCCCAGCGCCCGGGGAAGTCGAACACGGTGACCCGCGCGCCACTGAGGGTGACCACATCCAGGCGGGCACCCGGAGCGTTGCTGGTGCCCGGCCAGGCGAAGCGGTTCCAGCTACTGCGGCCGTTGCGGTAGTGCTGTTCCTGGCCATCGAGGGTGAACACGATGTCGGTGAAGTTGGCAGAAGGTTCCAGCATGATTTCGAAGCCGTTGTCACGGTCCGACAGGCTGGCGATCACCTGGCCCACGGAGCTGGCCTTGTCGATGCTGTTGAGCATGCCTGGGTTGACCAGCGCCGGTGCCTTGCCGTCGCCCACACCCAGGCCTTCACCCCCGGCCAGATTGCCGATTTCGTTGCGCTTGAAGGCCGGCAGCAGGCCGCTGTCGGGGTCGACGAAGCGCTGCAGGTCCTTTACCGACGCCTCGTTGCGGCTGCTGCCGGCAATCGGGTAGCGGTGTGCCATGACCTGTTCCCAAGGCTTGGCGATCTGCTGGGCCCAGGCCTTGGCGATCTGCTGGCCGGCCGGGTCGCGCAGGGTCGCCCAGGTATACTGGATAGGCAGGCTGAACAGCCCCTGCAGCGAGCGCGACAGGCCGTCCTGGCTGGTGTCGACGCTGCTTTCCACGTAGTTGCGCACGGTGGTGACTTCGCTCGGCTGGCCTTCCAGGGTCTCGCTGATCAGCTGCTTGCTGCTCTTGCCCACATCCTGCGAACGCTGGATGTTGTTCATGCGTACCTTGAGCTTGCGCAAGGCGGCCAGGTAGCGGTCCATGATGGTGCTGTCGGCGCCTTCGGCGTTGTTTACGGCAAATACCCGCGCCACCGGTTCGAAGCGCTTGGCCAGGCTGCCGTCGTCCACCGCCGGCAGGGCCGGGGCGACATTGGCGGGCAGGGCGTCCTTGGTGTCGAGCAGGCCGGAGACCTTGCTCCAGAAGCCGTCATCGCGGGTACTACCGGGGGCCGGGATGGCGTGCTTGACCGGCAGGTCCCACTGGGTGTTGTCATTGACCGCAGCCAGCAGGTTCTTTACCGGCGAGTTCTGCACATCGCTGAGCAGCCCCAGCTGCTGGGTGGCCGAGGCCAGGTCGGCGAAGTGGCGTACCCCCACGCTGCTGACCATCTTGTACCAGGCCTGGGTGTAGTCGCGTTTGTAGCGGGTCATGAACTCGCGCACGAAGTTGGCCTTTTGCACGATGGCATCGCCACCTTCACCGTCCAGCACCCAGTCCGACTCGTTGCGCAGGTTGCCCGACACCAGCTTGATCAGTTCCGGCTTGACGAAGGTATCCCAGCCCTGGCGGGTATAGATTGCCGGTACGCCAGCAGAGCCATACAGCAACGCGCGGCCCGGTTGCGGCACCAGGTCGTTCAGGCTCAGGGCCGGGAACTGGCGGCTCGACTCGAGTTGCAGGCGCAGGTACTCGCGATCGACCAGCGAGCTGGAGATCATGAACGACTTGAGGTTTTGCCGGGTTTCGTTGATCAGCTGTTCGTTACGCGGCAACGACGGCGCCTGGCCTTGTTCCAGCAACTGTACGTACAGCGGGGCATTTTCTGCGATCACGGCTGCGTCGGCCGGAGTGCCTTCGGTGGCGGCGTTGGTCCAGGCCTGGGGCAGGTTGGCAGCGACGAAGGCCGGGTCCGGATGGCCTTGGGGCTCGGTCAGCAACAGGTACAGCTTGAGGGTGTTGTAGGCATCGATGATCGAGGCCACCTGCTGTTCGTCGAGGCGCCCGAGCATTTCTTCGGACAGTGACAGGCCACCGGTGGTGGCAGACAGCTCGGCGGCATCGCTGGCGGTGGCCAGGTTGACCTTGGCGGCATAGGCACCGGCGCGGCTGTTGCCCAGCGCAGCCTGGGCCTTGGCTGCAATGGCCGGGGCCAGCGGCTTGCCGTTGCGTTTTTTCGGTGTCGGGGCCGGGGTGAATTCCAGCTCCTGGTTGATACCGTTGGCAAAGGTGTTGAAGGCCCGCATCTGCACTTGCAGGCTGCGTGCGATCGGCTCCAGCGCCTGGCTGCGCAGTTGCGCCAGGTAGGCGGTGCGAGTCACCTGGTGGATGGCTTCGCCATGGTACAGGCCACCCCCCAACGGCAGTGGTACACCCTGCAGGCGATGGGTTTCGACGCGGGCCATCTGTTCGCGCAGCACTTCCAGGCCCTTGCCTGCGGCCAGCTGCTGCTCGCGGTCTTCTGCCTGCTCGATCTGCGCCAGCTGCCCGCGCAGGCTGTCCAGCCATTGGCGGTTATTGGTGAACGACAGTGCCTGCCAACCGATGAACAGCAACCCGGTGGCGGCGGCCAGGCCCAGCAGCAGCGGGCTGAACGCAGCCTGGCGGCCCAGGCGCGACTGGTACAGGGTCAGGTCGCGATCGGGGAAGATCACCTGGCGGAAGGTGTCGGTGATGAAGTAGCTGCGGTTGCCCGCGGCCTTGCCGACGTTCTCGGTGTGCTCATCGTAGGCGGCTTGCAGGGCGAATTCGTCGGCGATGACGTCTTCGTATACCTGCCCCAGCTGCTGCCCGGTCTGCAGGGCACTGGTGAAGTACAGGCCGCGCAGCAGCAGCGGGGCACCGCCGCGATGGCCGCGGGTGAAGTGCTCCAGGAACTGCTCGAGGACACCGCTGAGTGCGGCGAAATATTGCGGGAAGTTCAGCAGGGTGCTGTCGGCTTCGGCACCGAGGGCGATCACCTGCGCGTCGACATGCTGGCGAATGTGGTTCTGCAGGTTGCCCAGGCGCGTCTGCAGCACGGCCTGCAGGCCGTTGTTGCGGATTTCCGACAGGCCGAAGGTCATGCCCAGCGGTTGCTGGCGTTCATGCAGGTCAAGGCCGTCGAACGCCTGGCTGAAGCCCGGCAACTGGTCGGTCTTGCTCAGCATCAGGTAGACCGGCGGGTTGGCGTCGAGGCACTCGGCATACTCTTCCACCCGCGCCACCAGCTGGGCCGCCAGGGCATTGCGTTCGTCGCTGTTGGCCGCCAGCAGCTCGGGCAGGCTGACCACCATTACCAGGCCATTGATCGCTGCCTTGCCGCGCTGCTTGCGCAGCATGCGCAGGAAGGCCGAGAACTCGCTGGCCGATTGGTCATCACGCAAATAGCGGCCGGCGGTGTCGATCATTACCGCGTCGGGGCTGAAGTACCAGTCGCAGTGCTGGGTGCCGCTTTCGCTGTCGTTGGCCGTGGCAATGCTGGCCGACAGGCCGGAATGGGTCAGCAGCGAGGTCTTGCCGGCTGCCGACATGCCAACCACCAGGTACCAGGGCAAATCGGACAGTGCCGCCTTGCCACCGCCTCCAGCGGAGCGGTCGGTGCGCAACATGGCAATGGCATGCTTGAGGCGTTCGCGCAGCACCTGCTGGTCACGGAACTCGCCAGTGGCATTCCACGAGCGATCAACCTCGATCTGCAGCAGGTTCTCCAGGTTGTGCTCGGCGCGAATGCGCTGGTATTGGCGCAGCACGATCACCAGCAGGAAGCAGGCGCTGATGATTGCCAGTGCTTCGGGCAGGTGCTGTTGCAGCCATGGCAGCAACGGGGCGACCAACCAGCAGGTCAACAGGCTCGCCAGCCACAGCAGCAGCAGGAGAAACCAGAAATTCTTCAAAAGGCGCAATAATGTTTTCATGTCTTCCTGACTCGGCTACCTGACGTTTGCTCAGGCACTGAACAGCTGGCGGATTTGTTCGGAAAGGGCGGCGACGTCCTTGTCCAGCAACCAGTCCAGCGTCAGGTACACGGCGACGCAGACCAGCGCGATCAGCGCCAGGTAAACCCACAGCGGCACCTCGTGGCGCAGCATCTGCGACACCTGGTCGGGCAGTGCCCAGTCCGGTGACAGTGCTTTGGGCGCCTTGCGGTAGCGGGCAATATCCTGGCCCAGGGTATTGGCCAGGTAGCGCAGCTGGTCTTTCTGGCCGAGGCTGAACTTGCCCTCGAAGCCCAAGGCCAGGCACAGGTGGTAGACCTCGAGTACATCGATGTTCTGCTTGACGTCGGCACGCAGCGCATCGACCTTCTCGAAGAAGCCTTCACCCGCCAGGTGCACGCCGAAGTAGCGGAACTGCAGCGGCTGCAGCTCGAAGTGCTGGCGCAGCTGGTTGTCGCTCGCGCGCAGCACGCTCTCGTCGAGGAAGGCACACAGCGCGTACTGGGTGTCCTTGACCTGTTCGGCGCTGTAGTTGGCTGCGCGGGCGTCGCGTTCCAGGTTGGCGAAGAAGCGTTCCACGCTGGCTTCGAAGGCCGGCACCGAGGTGACCTGACGACCACGTCGCACGATCAGGGCCATGCTGATGAAGTCCTGGACCAGGTCCTTGAGCGTCGGTTTGTCGTTGGCGGCCGCGACGGCGCCCTGTTGCAATACGGCTTCGGTCATTTGAGCACCGCCATCAGTTCAAGCTTGAGGTTGGTAAAGGCGCTGGGCGCGTAGAAGCAGATGGTCTGGGCATTCATCATTCGCTCGTAGACATGGCCATGCGGCTCGATGGCGAAGTACTGGTTGTCCAGGCGCACCGGAATTGCGTTGGGCAGCCGTGCGGCATGGTTGAGCGTGACGCCGGGCATCGCGCTGTTGACCACCACCTCGATGTCTTCCGGCGAGCCGACCTTGAATGCCCGCGGTACCAGCTCCAGCAGGCTGGCACCAGGCATGTCGGCATGGACCGAGATATAGAAGTCGGCCTCGGTCAGGCGTGGATCGTGCAACTGGCCCTGCCAGTACGACGGCTTGGTCTGGTTGAGGTTGATGACGATGCACTGGTTGGGCACCACGTTGTCGAGCATCACCCGGATCATCTCGTCGAGCTTGACCAGCGACGCGGCCGGGTCGTGATGGTCGTATTCGGGGATGTCGCTGAGCTGGGTGTCCAGGGTGAACGTCAGCAGGCCACCCGCCAGGTCGGCAAGGAACAGGTACAGGCGCTCGGGGTGCAGGCGCGGGTGCGCCAGCAGATGGGCCAGCTGCGGGTGGGCGCGGTTGACGGTGTTCAGCAGCCAGAACAGGGTTACGTCGCTGGAGCCGAACTCGGCGATCTGGTCGGCGCGTTCGCGGCGTCGGCCGGACAGGGCCTTGCTCTTGGCCTGCAGGGCGCCGAGCAGGCGCTTGCCGATGCCGGCCAGGGTCTCGTGGCTGCCCAGATGCAGAGTGGGGTGGACGAAATGCGGGTCGAGATTGAAACCGCCCATGCTGTTGCGGGTCAGCCTGGCCAGCGGGCAGTGGCTGTAGCCGTCCAGGCTGTCACCGTCCACCAGCAGCACCACGTTCAGGCGCAGGCTGGTGATTTCGTTTTCCAGCTCGCCTTCATTGAGGTCGGGCAGGGTATCGAACTGCTTGCGGAAACGCCGCGCGGCCTTGTGTTCCTGGCCATCCTCGACATAGTTCAGGCCGAATGGCTCGGGCAGCTTCAAGGCAGCATGAACCTTGAGGTCGTTGGCCTTGAGCAGGTCCTTGAGGTCGCGGGCAGCCGGCAACGGGTCGTGCTGCGGTGCGTCGTAAAGGCTGCCGTCAGGGAACACCAGCTTGAGTCGCTTGAGCTGCAGCGAACCGTTGGCCAGGGCGTCCTCATCCACCTGCAGTACCTGCACACCCCAATGGAATGGGGTGGTGCGCAAGGTCGCCTCGGCCAGCTGGTGCTGGTGGAACTCATCCTGGTACTGGAAGTGCTGGGGCAGCAGGAACATGCCTTCCGACCACATCACCCGGCTCTGCTTGCTCATTTGACGCTATCCACTAAAGAGTTGAAGGTTGAATCCATGGTGTTCTGTGCCGATTTGCCGGCGGCATCGCTGGCCTTGTCGAGCACGGCGTCCTGCACCTTGTCGGTGAGCGTCGGTGCGTTGTCCCGGGCCTTCTGCGCGGCTGCCAGCTGGTCGGCGGTCGGCGGTTTGTTCAGTACGTCGACGCCACGCATGGCGCTGATTTCGGTGTTGTCCACCAGCACCCGCAGGCCGTCGGAAGAGAACCAGATACCGTCCTTGCGCAGCGAGTTGGCGTCGAAGGCGACCTTCCAGCGCGCGTCCTGTTCGTTGCGGAAGAACGCTGCCACGCCGACGTAGCGAGCGCTCTTGGCCAGTGGCCACTGGTCGATCTGGCCGATGCCCGGCAGCAGGGTGATCTCGCGGGCTTCCACCAGGGTGTTGCCCAAGGCCTTTTCCGGGGTGTCCCACAGGGTCTCGGCATCGGTCGCGGCGAAGCGTTCGAGGTCGGTCAGCTGGTACACGCGCATCACCACCGACAGCGGCTTGCCCTCGGCATCGGGGTTGAGCTGGTTGCCGCCGTCGGAGGTCAGGATGACCTTTTCGCTGTCGGCCAGCATGTCGGCCGCCCAGCTGTCTTCCATGCGCTTGCCGATACGGTCGGTGACCCCGCAGCCGGCCAGCGCCACTAGCAAGGCCGCTGTGGTCAGGCGTTTGAGGGCGGTGTGCTTGTGTTGCATGACGGCAAAACCTCCGTGTACTCGTCAGGCCACGCGATAGGCGAAATCGCCATCGCTGCCCAGCTCGATCGCAAGACGCTGGATCGGCGTGTCCTGGGCCATGCGCTCGAGCACGCGCTGGGCGAGCTCGGGCATCA
This sequence comes from Pseudomonas sp. M2(2023), assembly GCF_030263955.1. NCBI lineage: Bacteria > Pseudomonadati > Pseudomonadota > Gammaproteobacteria > Pseudomonadales > Pseudomonadaceae > Pseudomonas > Pseudomonas sp. M2(2023). The sequence goes on along the minus strand of NZ_CP127114.1, from coordinate 2,968,336 downwards.
GGGTCTGGGACAGGATGTTGTCGATGTTGCGCGCACCGCTGTCGACCTCGGTGCAGCGCGCGGCGATGGCCTTGACCAACGCCTGGTCGTAGCTGAGCTCGGCCTGGTGGTTGCGGGCGAAGCGCTTGGCGATGCGTTCGAGCTTGAGGGCGACGATGCGCTCGAGGATCTGGTCCTGCACCGGGTAGAACGGCACGATGCTCAGGCGGCCGAGGAAGGCCGGCTTGAACACATGGTTGAGCTGGTCACGCAGGTCTTCGACGATCGCTGCGGGCGTCGGTAGCTCGGTGGCGTTCAGGCAGGTCTGCATGATGCGCTCGGTACCGGTATTGGAAGTGAGGATGATCACCGTGTTGCGGAAATTGATCTCGCGGCCTTCGCCATCGTCCAGCACGCCCTTGTCGAATACCTGGAAGAACAGTTCGAGCACGTCGGGGTGGGCTTTTTCCACCTCGTCGAGCAACACCACGCTGTACGGCTTGCGACGCACCGCCTCGGTCAGCACGCCGCCTTCGCCATAGCCGACATAGCCGGGAGGCGAGCCCTTGAGGCTCGAAACGGTGTGGGCTTCCTGGTACTCGGACATGTTGATGGTGATGAGGTTGCGTTCACCGCCGTACAGGGTATCGGCCAGGGCCAGCGCGGTTTCGGTCTTGCCGACGCCGCTGGGGCCGAGCAGCAGGAACACACCGATCGGTTTGTTCGGGTCTTCCATGCGCGCGCGGGAAATCTTGATGCGCTTGCCGATCTCGTGCAGGGCGTGGTCCTGGCCCAGCACGCGCTCACCAAGCAGGGCCGGCAGGCGCTGCACGGTGTCGATCTCGTCACGCAGCATTTTGCCCAGCGGGATACCGGTCCAGCCGCTGATGACCTGGGCGATGGCGCCGCTGTCGACCAGGGCATGGACCAGGGGCTGGTCGCCTTGCACGCGGGCCAGTTCGGCACGCAGGGCGTTGAGCTGCTTGGCATCGGCCTCGCTGGCGGCGTCCAGCGCCTTGAGCTGTTCGACCAGTTCCAGCTCCTGTTGCCACTGCGTGTTCAACTGCTGCTCCCGCTGCTGCTCGGCCTGCAGGGCAGCCTGCAGCTCGCCCAGGCGGCGAGTGTGGTCGTGGCCTTTGCCGGCTTCGTGGCCGAGCACGGCGATCTCGGCCTGCAGGTTGTCGATCTGGCGGCGGCAGTCCTCCAGGGCGCCAGGTTGCGACGATTGCGCCAGGGCAATGCGCGCGCAGGCGGTGTCGAGCACGCTGACCGCCTTGTCCGGCAGCTGGCGGCCGGTGATGTAGCGGTTGGACAGGCGCACGGCCTGCACCAGCGCTTCGTCCATCACTGCTACCTTGTGGTGTTCGCGCATCTTGCCGAGCAGGCCGCGCAGCATGTGGATGGCCTTGTCCTCGTCGGGTTCTTCCACCTTGACCACCTGGAAGCGGCGGGCGAGGGCCGCGTCCTTCTCGAAGTACTTCTTGTATTCGGCCCAGGTAGTGGCGGCGATGGTGCGCAGCTCGCCACGGGCAAGGGCCGGCTTGAGCAGGTTGGCGGCATCGTTCTGCCCGGCCTGGCCACCGGAACCGATCAGGGTGTGGGCTTCGTCGATGAAGAGGATGATCGGGTGCAGGCTGCGTTTGACCTCTTCGATCACTGCCTTGAGGCGGTTCTCGAACTCGCCCTTGACCCCGGCGCCGGCCTGCAGCAGGCCCAGGTCGAGGGTGTGCAGGGCCACATCCTTGAGCACCGCCGGCACGTCACCTTGGGCGATGCGCAGGGCCAGGCCTTCGACCACGGCGGTTTTGCCGACCCCGGCTTCGCCGGTGAGGATCGGGTTGTTCTGCCGACGGCGGGTAAGGATATCGACCATCTGCCTTACTTCGAACTCGCGGCCCAGCACCGGGTCGATGCGGCCTTCGCGGGCGCTCTGGGTGAGGTTGACCGTGTACTGGTCCAGCGCCGGAGTCTTGCCGCCGGCCTTGCTCGCACTGTTCACTGGCGCTGCCGGGCTGGCCAGCGGGCTGGCCTGCCTGGACTCGGCGCTGCCTTCTACAAGCGCGGCAAGGTTCAGGCGCAGGTCATCGGCGTTGATTTTCTCCAGCTCCGGCGCCGAGGCGATCACCACGCGACGCAGTTCGGCATCGTCGAGCAGGGCCTGCAGCAGGTGAGCGCTGCGCACCTGGCCGACGCCGTATTCGATCGACGCCAGCAGCCAGGCCTGCTCGATCATGCGGGTGATGTGCGGCGACAGCGCCGGGGTGCGGGTATTACCTTTCTTGAAGGTGCCCAGGGCCGTGACCAGCTGCGCCTGCAAGCGCTCGGCGACTACTTCGTAGTGGCGCAGGATCGGCGCCAGGTCGCTGTCGCTGTTGTCGAGCAACTGCAGCAGCAGGTGTTCCACCTCCACGTCGTAATGGTGCTCCGACAGGCACAGGGCCGCCGCGCTTTCCGTGGCCGTGCGGCTGGTTTCGTTGAGCTTGGCGAACAGAGACTTCAGGTTCACAAGGCGACCCCATCGTAAGGAATGTGGAAGACGGCGCAACGCGAAGGCTCCGCGTCACGACCAGGGCGTTTGAGCCAGCCCAGCCAGCCCAGGGCGACATTGCCACTGCGGCCCAGCTGGGCGCGTGGCACCGCCTCGCGCTTGAGGCGCGGGGCAATTTCGAAATCCAGTTCGGCGCCTATATAGAAGCGCACCAGCTCCACCAGCTTGCGGTAGCACGCGGTGCCCGGCTGGAAGCGCTGGTAATCGGCCAGGCTTAGCGGGCCCAGCTCGATGCGGATGCACGACTGGTAGTCCCAGACCCGGTTGCCGGCTACGGCGCTGTGGCCGAGCTGGACATTGCGGCGGCCGAGCTGGGTGCATTGTTCGGGCTGCAGGTGCAGCCAGCGCCCGGCGAACTGGCGGACCTTGATCGGCAGCGAGAAATAGAAGCCGAGCATGCGTTCGAGGTTCAGCGCGTTGCGCGGCTTCTGGCTGAGCAGGCCGGCAAAGTAGCTGAACAGCTCGCGGCGCAGCGCGGTTGGTTGCTGCTCGAACTTGAGTTGCTGCGCGCGCGGGCCGAGGCCGACCAGGTTGAGCAGGTAGCCATCGAAGCCCGAAGTGCCATTGCGTTCGTGCTCGATATGAAATTTGTACTTCTGCCAGGCCTCGTAGAACAGCGTGGTCATGCGGTGCGAGAAGATGTCGAGAAACGCGTGGGCGGCATCGTCGCGATACTGCACGTGGCGCTCCAGCAGCAGCTCGGTATACGGGCGCGGCAGTACGCCTGACGGCCCGACCAGGCCCATGAAGGTGACCTGCACTTCCGACAGCGGCAAGCCGGCCGGCGACACCTTGCCTTCGCGCTCGAAGTGCAGGTCGCTGACCTCGCTGGCCGGGAACGCCAGCGACAGCTGGGTACGAAAACGCAGCGGGTCTTCGTGCGGCCGGGTTGCCAGGTCCATGCGCCCGGTACGGCTGTAGTGCAGGCGGAGCAGGCGCACCAATTGAAAGAATTCGAATCGGTGCGGCTCGGCTCGGGCCTGATCGATCAGACCAGGGGCTGATCGCCGGTGCGTGCTGGCCATTGGACGACTCTCTTTTCTCGTTGTTGGGTGCGCAGGGTCAGTTGGGTGAAGCTGTTCATCGAGCAGTACTGGCCGAAGAAGTGGTCCAGCACCATGCCGAACAGGTACACGCCACTGCCGATGAACTGGCTTTCATCCAGGGTCAGCGTGATGCCGACGCCACGTACGAAGTTCGGCCGCGGGTGGCCGATGCGTGCGACCACCGGCTCGCTGCTGATCGCCTTGATGCCGTTGATCTGTTTGCGAATGGCGGAAACATTGCGGTAGTTGTACAGCGACAACAGCTCCAGCAGCACTTCACGGCCCTGGCTGACCAGCGACATATGGTTCAGCGACAGGTGGGCGATCAACCGCCAGATCAGGCCCTTGCCCAGGGGCACACGCACCGTGGCGGTGGGCTTGCGCAGGCAGCGGATATCCTTGATCACCGAGTTGGCGGGAATGTTGAAGTCACCACGTTCGCCCCCGAACGGCAGCATCAGCGGTACATCGCGGTTGCTGCAGGTAAGGCCGATGCTGAGGGTGTCGCTGCTGGCGTCGATCAGCTCCAGGTCGCGGTCGACCACGCGGATGCTCATGGCGGTGGCGTCACCCTGGATGCGCCGGCGCGCCACCCAGAAGCTGCTGTGCGGGTCCTGCTCGCCACGGGGTTCGAAAAACGGGTGGCAGGTGGCGACCTGGTCGATGCCGCCGAGTTTGCGCACCCGCCGTACGCGGTCGATCGAGACGACTTCGGCAGCGTTGTGCAGCCGTGTATCGGGAGTGACCGGGTATTCGTGCTGGGTGTGGGTCAGCTTGATCGGCTCGGCTTGCTGGCGGAACAGGTTGATGATCGGTGTGCAGTTGAGCTTGAAGTTGTTGCGCCCGATGTTCTGTGTCAGCCGCGCCAGGCGCTCGCTGAGGTCGTAGTCGGAGAAATAGAAGTTGATCTCGACCTGCTCGATGGCCTTGCCCTGCAGAATGCGGGCAAAGCCGTTCAGGTCGAAGAACATGAACTTGTCGGGGAAGGTGAAGTACTCGTGCAGCAGGCGGTAGCCCAGGAACGAGCGCTCGGAGTAGTCCACCAGGCCTTCGTCACGGGCGTAGCCCACGGCTTTCAGGGCATCGGCCGGCAAGGCCACTTCGCGGCTGCGGCCCTGGTCCTGGAAGCTCAGGGTGGCCTTTGCCAGGTTGTTGAACAGCAGTTCGTACAACTGCAGCATCAGGGTCGCCTCGCCGTCGAGGAAGAACCGCAGGCGGTCCAGTTCCATCTGCCCGAACAGGGCATCGCCGGTGGCTGCCAGGCGGATGCGCAGGCGTGCGACCAGGTCGGCGCTGTGGCCGTTGAAGGCCGAACGCTCCAGTTCGGCGAACGAGGCCTGCTGCACGGCAATCGGCCACAGCTCTACCGGGTAGCAGGTGCGGAACTTGCACACCACACCTTCCACGGCATTGGCATGCATCTCGGTATGACGCGCCACCCGGTAGGCTTCGGTGACTTTCTCGTGCTTGCCCAGGCTCAGCTCGGCAATCGACATCGATGGGGTAGGGCGCAGGTAGTGTGGGTACAGCACCTCGAGGAAGGATTCGACGATTTCCGGAAACTCGTCATCGAGCTTCTTGTGCACCCGCGCAGACAGGAACGAGAACGCCTCGATCAGGCGCTCGGTGTGCGGGTCTTCGCAGTTGTCGCCCTCGATCAACAGCCGCGAAGCGATTTTCGGGTACTGCGCGGCAAACTCCTGGCCGAGGAAGCGCAGGTGCGACAGTTCCTTTTCGTAGTAGGGCAGCAGTTCGTCGAGCATCAGTTGAGGTTCTGCACTTTGTATTCCTGGGTGTTGACCTGCAGCACGGCGTCGAATGACACCTGGCGGCTGATGTCCTGCAGACGCAACACGGCGTCCACGCGGAAGGTCAACATACGGTGGCCGTTCTGCTGGGCCAGCAGCTGCACGCGGACACGGCGAAAACGTCGGTCCCCTGTGCTGATCGCCCGTTCCAGTTGCTGCTGGATCAGGCGCCGATCATGCGGGTCGAGCACGCTGCGGCTGATGAAGTCGGGCATGCCGTATTCGAGGATGGAACCACCGAGCTGGCTGTAGCCCTCCAGCTCTTCGGCGACCAGGCTCTGGCGAGTGTTCACCAGTACCTCCAGGTCACGGACGATGCTGGCCTTGTACTCGCTCAACGAGCAGGTGCGTTGCACGGCTGGCTCGGCCGACTGGTACGGACGGTCGTCCAGCAGTCGGTCGAGCAGCGAGGGCAGCAGGCGGGCCTGGTTACTCATGTGTCATCCCTGTACACACCGGCCTGTCAGCCGCGCGCGCCCTGTGGTAGCTCGGCAACCAGGCGCAGCGAAGCGGTCAGCTCATCCAGTTGGTAGTGCGGGCGCAGGTAGGTCACGGCCTTGTACACACCTGGCTTGCCCGGCACTTCGAACACCTCGGCGCGGGCTTCGCGCAGCGGGAACTTGGCCTTGGCTTCCTGGCTGGCGGTGTCGTCGAGCAGCACGTAGCTGGCCAGCCATTGGTTGAGGAAGCGCTCGACATCCATGCGCGAGGCGAAGCTGCCGATCTTGTCGCGCATGATGGCCTTCATGTAGTGGGCGATGCGCGAAGTGGCGAAGATGTACTGCAGCTGGGCCGACAGGCGCGCGTTGGCGTTGGCAATGTCAGTGTTGTACTGCTTCTGCTTCTGCGCCGACTGGGTGCCGAAGAACGCGGCATAGTCGGTGCCCTTGCAGTGCACCAGAGGGATGAAGCCCAGGTCCGACAGCTCTTTTTCGCGGCGGTCGGTGATGGCGATTTCGGTCGGGCACTTGAGGGCGATTTCGCCGTCGTCGGTCTTGAAGGTATGGGTTGGCAAACCTTCGACCAGGCCGCCACCTTCCACGCCGCGGATGGCCACGCACCAGCCGTAGCGGGCGAAGGCATCGGTAACGCGGGTGCCGAGGGCGTAGGCAGCGTTCATCCACAGGTACTTGTTGTGGTCGCGGCCATCGACGCTTTCGACGAAGTTGAATTCCTCCACCGGGGTGGTATCGGGGCCATACGGCAGGCGACCGAGCACGTGCGGCAGGGTGAGACCGACGTAGCGCGAGTCTTCCGAGGCGCGGAACGACTTCCACTTGGCGTATTCGACGGTGTCGAAGATCTTTGCCAGGTCACGCGGGCCGGACATTTCGGTGAACGAGTCCCAGCCGAACAGCTCGGGGGAGGCGGCCGAAATGAACGGGGCATGGGCGGCCGCGGCGACGTGCGAGATCTCCTCCAGCAGGTACATGTCTTCGGGGTTGCGGTTGAACTCGTAGTCACCGATCAGCATGCCGAAAGGCGCGCCACCGAAGGTGCCGTACTCTTCTTCGTAGACCTTCTTGAACAGTGCGCTCTGGTCGAATTCGCTGGCGGCCTTCAGGTCGCGTACCAGGTCTTTCTTCGAGGCATTGAGCAGGTGGATCTTCAGCGTGGTGCTGGTCTCGGTCTGGTCTACCTGGTACTTCAGGCCGCGCCAGGAGGCTTCCAGCTGCTGGAACTCACGAGCGTGCATGATTTCGTTCATCTGCTCGGAAAGCATCGCGTCGATTTCGGCGATACGCGAATCGAGCACGGCGATCAGGTCCTTGCTCGGGGTCATCTCGCCCTCGAGCACCTGGTTCACCAGTTCGCCAATCAGGTCGCGGGTGCGGTTGCGCTCGGTGTCGGAGCGGGCCACGCGGCTTTGCGAAATGATGCTGTCGAGCAACGATGCCTGTGGCGCGAAGTTTTCCACTTCGACCAGGTCGCCGGCCTGTTGCGGTGCGGTTTGCTTGTCGGTCATGTTCGGGCTCCTGCTCAGGCGCGATCGCTGCTGGATGGGTCTTTCACTTCGGCTTCACGGCCGAATTCCTTGCCCAGGGTCTTGAGCTTCTCGGTGTTCTGCAGCACGTCCATCAGCAGCTCTTCGAGCTTGTCGTTGCCGCCCATCTTGTTACGCAGGTCGGCCAGCTTGTTGCGCACTTCCAGCAGTTTGCGCAGCGGTTCGACCTGCTTGACCACGTTCTGTGGCTCGAAGTCTTCGAGGCTGTTGAAGTTCAGTTCCACGCCCAGCTGGGTGCCGTTCTTGGCCAGGGTGTTGTCGACGCGGTAGGTCAGGCGCGGCTTGATGCCCTTGAGCACGCCGTTGAAGTTGTCGCGGTCGATGTAGACGAACTTGCGGTCCTTGAGTTTGGGCAGCGGCTCCAGCGGGTTGCCGGAAAAGTCGCCCAGTACGCCGACGACGAAGGGCAGCTCCTTTTTCTCGATGGCATCGCCGATGTCCACGTCGTAGGTGATATGGACCCGAGGCGCGCGAACGCGGTCGAGTTTGTGCTGAGTGCTTTCCTTCTTCGCCATCGTGTTCTCCAGTGCGAGCAATTCGCTGCGAAACAATGCGCGGCCCGTGACCGGGCGCAGCGCGTTACAGTCCTTCGATCGTCAGCAGCAGGCGCTGACGGATTTCGTCGTTCATTTCCAGGATGTTGTCGCGGCCCACCAGCTCTTCGAAGCTGGTGTTGCCGGCAATCTGCGTGCTGCTGCGGATGACCGAGTCGTCGGGCAGTTCAGAGCGCACCGGCGAGCTGATGACGCAGAACGGCAGGTCGCCAAAGCCCTTGAGGCGCTCGAAGCTCAGGCTGTAGCGCAGGCCCTCGAACAGCCGGCCAAGGCCAGGCGACTTGCTCAGGCAGTAGAACAGCACCAGGTAGTGCACCACGAAGCGGTACAGCTCGGCGCTGCTGCGGTTGGGGTCTTTGATGACGTTGCGAAACCGCGCCAGGTCGAAGGCGTGGAAGCCCACCACCCAGCGGGTCGGGCTGGTGATGCGGATGACCTGGCCGCTGTGTTCCAGGGCCTTGTCGTATTCCAGCGGGAACAGTTCGGGGGTGGTGCTGATCAGGTTCAGCGGTACTTCCAGCTCGGTGACCAGCTGGAACGGCGCGGCCGAGCCGATACGTTCGTAGAGTTCGACCAGGGCCTGGAAGTGGCCCTGGGTTTCGCGCCCGCTGCTGCGCTGGGCGCCTTGCAGGTATTCGCCAAACAGAGTTTGCGGACGGATCAGCGGTGCCACGGTGGCGAGGTAATCCGCCGCCTGCGCCTTCAGCGCATCGGAGATCGCCCGCGTCTGGCTACGCAGCTTGATCAGTGCTTCGACATCGAATGTCTGTGTCATCGGTGGATCGTCCATGTGCCTGCTTGATCGTCCTGAAACGCCAATGGCGTGGACCTGAAATTGCGCCTCTCGACGGCGGCAAACCTGAGTGCTGGCACATGAATATCGTGTTGCCAGCAATGCCGAGTAGGGCACCTCGCTGCGGAAGAAGTTCCCGCGAGGGGGGCGATTTTTTCCCTGTTTTGTGATGTGACGCAATGATGGCGTCGTGATGTTGACTAGGGGTTTCGGGCACGGGAAATCGGGGTTCAGGCCCGAAAACGTGGGTGTGCGAGGGGCGGGAATGCGATAAAAATCCTTGGCAAAAGTTTTTTGCAAAAAGTGAATCCGGTCTCATTTTTTGCGCTGACCGCTTTCTCGCGGAGGTATTGGCGAGGCGCCTCAGGATGATGGCAATGCGACGGAATGTGCCGCGCGGAAAGGGTGTTATCAAGCGCGATCCATCCGTTTGGATAGTGACTTTTGAAAGCTCGCGCGCTCCGTCGGAAATAGCGTCGGCCCCGGGCCTATGCCGCACCTGCAGAGGCAACGGTCTCGCTAAAAACCTTGAAAACGTGCGCGATCCCTGTGGGAGCGCCGGCCCCAGGGTTTGTGCCCTGCCTGCAGCAACAATTGCCTCAGCCAAAACCGTGATGCCTGCACGGCCCCTGTGGGAGCGGGTTCACCCGCGAACACCGGCGTAGCCGGTGCCATCCTCATGGTCGGCGACTTGCTCGGGTCGTTGCCGGGGTAGTGCAGGTCAAGCAAAATGAGCGCATGGACGAGAGCAACCTACTGCAAGGAATCAGCATGATCGACCTGAGAAGCCCGGATGCAATCCTGAGCGACTATGCAAAGCGTTACGCCGATCTGCTCCCCGAACATCGCCGCAGTTGCAACAACGCATGGCCTACATGCCGGAGGCCGACGCACCAAGGCTGCCGCGGACAAAGCCTGCCTGGCTGAACGACCGATCCTGTACCTTGACACCAGGCCAGGCGCTAGACCGCGCTCAGGGTGCACTGTTGGGACTGGCGATTGGCGATGCGGTAGGCACCACTCTGGAGTTCCAGCGCCGCGATCAGGGGCAGGTCAGCGACATGGTCGGCGGTGGGCCGTTCCGCCTCGCGCCGGGTGAGTGGACCGACGATACCAGCATGGCCCTGTGCCTGGCAGACACCTACGCAAGCCAAGGCAAGTTCGATTTCGCGACCTTTGCCGATGCCATGGTGCGCTGGTACCGGCAGGGTGAAAATAGCGCCAATGGCCGCTGCTTCGACATCGGCAATGTCACCCGCCGAGCCCTGGAAGGGTGGGAGGCCCAAGGGCTTGCGTGGATGGGCAATCTCGAAGCCTCGACAGCGGGCAATGGTTCGTTGATACGGCTCGCGCCTACGGCCATTTTCAGACGCCACTCGCTGTTGGCAACCTGGTGGGAGAGTGTGACGCAGAGCAGCGTGACCCATCGCGCGATCGAGGTCTCGGAGTGCTGCAAGTTGTTCGGGGCACAGCTGCATCTGGCGCTCAATGGCGCGGACAAGGAAGAGGCGTTGTCGCCGAAGGTGCGCCCCCTGCAGCCCCGGGCCTTGATCATCAATGCCGGGGAGTACAAGCACAAAACCCGTGAGCAGATTCGCTCGTCAGGGTATGTAGTCGATACTTTGGAAGCGGCGCTCTGGGCTGTGTGGAATACGGACAACTTCAGGGATGCGATTCTGTTGGCTGCCAACCTTGCCGATGATGCCGACAGCGTGGCGGCGACGGCGGGGCAGATCGCCGGCGCCTTGTATGGGGTGTCGGGCATGCCGCCGGAGTGGGTGGCCAAGGTTGCCTGGTCGCGGCACATTTGTGAACTGGCAAGCCGGTTGTTTGAACTCGCGCCTCAGGGGGATGAAATGGACGAGCTGCTATTTGGCAGTGAGTGATAGCACCTTTGATCAGGTAATGGCGCTTAACGCGTCAACTGCAGCCCGGCAAAATAGCAGGTCGCGAAGTAGGTTGAGCATGGTCATGGCGTCAGGATTTTGGTCCTTGATAATTTCAAGCTTTTCGCGAAGCACTCTGGCTGTAATTTTCAGTGTGTGCTTGTCCATTTAATGCCCGAGTATGCATAGCCCAGAGGTGCGCCGCTGTACGTCCACGTCACCCCGTCTCCAGGTTTCTGCGGCTTATCAACTGTCACCTTGTCGGTTTTCTCCGCCGTACTCGCTTTGAGCCTGGTCAAGGTAGGCAACTCACCGCCCATCGAGCTGGATGCAAACGTCCTTGCCGTCGATGACCTTGCATGGCCAGTTGTCGTTGATGTAGTGATCCGGCTTGAAGCACACCCGATCATCATTGACCCAGTACAACTGCCAGGCAGAACCCGAAATCAGCAGCTTCGAGCAGGGCGTATAACCCCTGGCCAGCAAAGCCCCCGTAGTCAGAATCATCACCGCTGGGACGACATGGATCAGCGTTTTAATCGATATCCCGAACATCAACGCCTGGAAGCGGTGCAGCCGGGATGCAGGGGGTGGGTCGAACTTCTTGCCGGTCCAGGCGCAGATCGCGCTGCCAACGAGCAGGATGGCGAGTGCCGGTGGGGCCATGAGCAGGCCGAACGCGAGGTACGGTGTTTCCACGACCGGAGCGCCACGAAGCAGCCTGCCGTACAGCGGGAACAGGTAGTTGGTATAGGCATAAAGCGAGATGGCCCCTACCAGGAGCAATGCGATGAACATGCCGACGGCCAGCAGCCTCATCTTGAGAGGCGTAAGCCCGGGTGACATTTGTGAGGAGCGTGTATTCATTCGCAGAGCTTGGGCAGGTTGAACGTGGGGGCGATGGCAGTGAGGGCATCGGCAATTTTACCCGCGATGTTTTTGGATGCCATAGCTTGGCGCATTGAGAGTCTGCGCGCTCGACCTCGATTGGCGCTTGCGGGTAGATCAACTCATGGTCCATCTGGCGTTTCCGGCCCTTGCTGACCATCGCAGGGGCGGTGCTCGGCCGCTGCAGCTAGGCATCGAACGGTGCCTGTTCGGTCCAATAGTACTCTTCGTAATCAACCAAGGTATGAACTCGCTAGTGGCCGAGTTCAATCAGGTAGTTGAATCTTCAAGCCGCGGGCCGACTGAATGGCCACGTAGTAAGCGTCCTTCAATACCCTGGCCAGCTCCGGGGCATTTTCCTCGAACTCCTTCGATGCAATAGCTCCAATCGTTAGCCTGTGCAGCTTGGATTTATCCTTTTCGGTACCGTCGAAAACTGCCCTGATGTAATTTAACTGGTCGACTATAGTCGCGTAAACCGTAAAGCCAGGAATGCGATTTGTCGGTCAATCGCCAGCGCAATTGCTTTATCTACATACTCCAGTGGTGTGGCTGGTTTCATCTCTCACCTACTCATATTAGTTTGAAAGGTTATTTCCGGTACAGGTTATTTGCATCGTTCCACGGAATGGATTTCGGTCCACGTGATGTGCATGAGTTGTATCGATATGTGCTTGATTCTTGGCGGTGTTCACTTGGAGGCATGGGGCTATTGGCCTGCGGCTTTCAGCAGTAGCTCCAGTTCGACGCTCAGCTTCATCGCGGCAGGGTCTTGCGCCTTCAGGCTGTCGATGATCAAGCGAAGCTTGAGTAATTTCTGCTTGAGTGTTTCGGTGTTCATGGTCAGTCCTGATTGGGATAAGGAACTGCACCACTTCACCGCAGCGTAAGAGGGCGCCACTCATTTGTTGGTAGGGTCAAACGTTCATGCAATGTCGGATTTCGTCAGCATTTATCTATGTGGCACTAGATGGCCGTGCCCCGATTTTTTCCTGGCTTGATGATCAGTAATTCGTCGAGTTGTCTTTTGCGGCATTTTATCACGAAAGCCAGCGCCGAATCAGGGTCGTCCATTAAGGCATCAAATGTAGCTGGAGCGATGGCGTAATATTCTTCGTAGTCAACCATGCCGTTGCTGACGGGGAACGAAACGTAATACTGACCAGCGTCTTCTTCGATGCCGACAGAGAACATGTGTTGACGACTGATGAAAAGATCTTTGAATTTCATAGGGTGCCTTCAAAAAGGGGAGCGGTATTGAACATCTTGGCGGCAATACCCGCCGCGTCTATGACGGCTTCACTGTTGCCGTCAGGTAGCTTGCCACCAGGGATCCAGAATTCGTTAGCACCGGCTTCATTTCCTGATGGTGATTTCTTCATTCATGGCACGCTTGAGCAGGCCATCCAGTTCCTCAAGCAATAGGGCCGCAACGCGCTCTTGATGTTGATAGTGCTCAAGCAACTTGCGCAGCGCCATAGCCGCGTGTTTCAGTGCAGCTGGATTCATGGTGGGGTTCCTGTCATATCAGGTTGTGGTACACCTCCCACGGCCGCAGTGGAAACCTCAGCCGTTTGGCGGTCGGCGTCCCCACGGTAGTTATTTTTCTCCAGGCAGGCGAATCTTTAGGCCGTTGGCGGATTGCTCTGCAATGTAATAAACATGAAGCAATGCCTCGGCGAGGGCTTCGTCCGTGGGTTCAAATTCTTTAGCCGCGATAGCACCAATCGTCAGTCTGTGCAGCTTCGATTTATCCTTCTCCGTACCGTCGAACACGGCCCTGATGTACTTTAACTGATCGATGACGGTGGCGTAGACAGGAAAGCCAGGGATGCGATTTTGGCGGTCAATGGCGAGTGCGAGCGCTTTGTCTACATACTCGAGTGGTGTAGTAGGTTTCAAGTTAATCACCTGGGCTTACCAACTTGAATGTAGTGATCCGGCTTGAAGCACACCCGGTCATCATTGACCCAGAACAACTGCAGCCTGGGGGCGCTTGGCCAGGTAGGCAAGTCTATTCCGTCGGGACGCAGCTTGCGGATGACCCACCTCTTGGCTTAATCGTATGCATCGCTGACGCACCACCCCGGCTTCCAAAAGGTGGGGTTTATGGAGCGCTACGATTTTTGCCGGAGTGGGTTAATGTCCATCGTGGCTCAGCCTGCTGGGGGTAGGGTCTGTAGCTTTCGTCAGTGACTGCGCTCGATGTACAGTGGCTGGCCTGATTGAACGTAGGCAATCAATCGGGCAGTTGAATTTTGAGGCCACGAGCCGACTGGATGGCTACGTAATAGGCGTCTTTCAGTGCTCTGGCCAACTCGGGGTCATTTTCTTCGAATTCTTTTGAGGCAATGGCACCGATACTGAGTTGGTGGAGTTTCGATTTATCTTGCTCACGCCCTTCGAACACGGCTTTCACATAGTCAAGTTGGTTTAGTAGCATCCCATAAATGGGGTAAGCGGGACAGGCCTTGTTCCGCTGCGCGGTGATGTCGATAGCCTTCTGTACATAGCCGAGGGGGGTTGTGGGTTTCATAATGCACCTGGTGTTATCAGTTTGAAGAGCTCGCGTTGGCCAGAGGTCATCTGCCGAGCACCGCCAATGGCGTTATAGGGTTGGGAAGGGACGGACCAGGTATCCAGTACCGGTGCCGAGGTGCTCCTCAGCAGCGTGACCTTCTCAGTGCTCTGGTAGACGTTCACGATCTTGGGCACGATGGTTTCCGTTTTGTAGATTTGGCCAAGCGGGTTGATCCCCAGTTGCCCTGGCACCACGTCTGGGGTAGGAGAGTACCACATGCCTTGCCGGCCGCCGGGCACCTGGAATTGCCAAAGTGTCTTGCCCCGGTTGATTGTTTCCGTGAAGACTGGTTGAGTGAAGTCCAAGCCGTTCATGTAGCCTTCGTAGTCGGCAGGCTTATAGCCCTGTGACTTGAAGAAGTTTACAGCAGTTTCCTGGTTGCCTCGTATGTTGATGTCCTGTGCCAAGTTACCCGTTCGAGCGAACTTCTTGTTCAGGTACTCCCTACGGGAAACTTCCGTTAAGCCTGGCTTATCCGGTGCCTGAGCAATGGGCGGTCGATCGGGTAGTGGTCGCAATGGCTCCGGTTGCGCTTGTGCACGAGAGATCGGTGCGGCCTCTCTGGGCTGCAAATCTGGCTGCGCCAACAGCTTCTGCTCATTCTTCGCCAACCAGGCCGCCAGCTGCTTGTTGGAGATCTCGGCCTGCAGCCGAGCGCTCCGGGCGGCAATGCTTTCCATGCTGCTCATCACGCCAGCCTTCATCTGCCCTCGAGTCAGATAGGTAACGATTGCAGTCAACAACAGCAGCACCAACTGCTCCTGCCCACGAGCCAGTTGGCGCGCCGCACGCTCGACACGCTCCTGGGCCTGCGCCGCGGAACCGCCGCTCGGGTCCAGGCCAGCAGGCTTGAGGCCATCCTCGGCGAACCAGGCCGTGGCCATCCCTTGCTGCAAGGTCGACAGGCAGGCCGGCAGGCCCTGGTAGAAATACTCGGCAATCGCCGACAGCCCCAGGCCCATGAGGATCAGGTTGCCGACCTGCAGGCCAATGCCGGCGCCGGCCACGGCCCCAGGTGCCGCGCCAACACCGAACGCGAACGCCCCGGCCACGCCGCCGGCCAGTGTACCGACCGCCACACTGCCACCGAGGATCATCGACACCTCTTTGACCAGTTGCAGCAGCACCGGCAGGATTTGCTCGATACCTATCGAGGACCACTTGCGCTTGAGGTTGTCCTGAATGATCGGGTAGGACAGGGCCATGGCCTGGCGCACGTTGTCGATACGCTGGCCACCGAGGTAGCCATAGGCCTGGTTGGCGCCATTGCTCACTCGCCGGCTGAAACCGTCCCAGGCCTCATGGGCGCTGTTCAGGCCGCTATCGACGCTCTGGTTGAGCTCGCTGAATTTCTGCTCGAGATTGCGTTCGATGTCTCCCCAACTGGGGATGTTGGCTAAAAGATCCATTTTCGCTTCACTGTCCATGGAAGTGGCGGCGCTCGGCGGCGAGCGCAGCATGTCGCGTCAGACCTCAGGATGGGGGCGAAGTCCGGCGGAGAGCCCATTGTTCTCATGACAGGCGTGCGCGGCAATGATGGCAATTGAGCATCGCTGCACGGTTTCGTGGCTGGCCGCATCCCGCAAGTGCCATTACGGCCGCGTTTGCGATGGCCATTTGCCGGAATTGGTCTGTGGCGAAAAATTTGAACCAATCCACGTTACGAAACATTTTTCTCCGCCAGTGGAGCTGATGCGTCAGGTAGCGAGACAGTTCGAGTTGGAGCCGTCAGGCATAGGCTCTGATCGACACCTCAAGAACCTTCTGCGACGGGCCGTTCGGCGGTAGCCGGGGCGCTTCCGGGCGCCAGTGAGGAATATTAAAGATGGCGATATGACATTGCCTTGCAGGGCGGAATCGCCCGGTTTTTCTAGGCCTGTAGTGAGTTGACAGGGCAGCTTTTGCCGGTGTTTCCTTTGGGCCTTTCTGCCTGCCTGGCATTCGGGAATGTGAACCATGTCGCATTAATTTCAATGCATGATGGCACTTTCCTTTCTGCAGGCAGTCGCATGATTCCGCAGAGCACGCGTGTTATGCGCGCATGCAGAATACGCCCGCAAGATCAGGGTTGCAGCTGAGCATCGCAAGCGCGTGCTGGCCGTGTTTTCAAGGAGATTTCGCATGATCATGGACCTGGCCTCCGCGCTGCTGTCGCCGCAGAACCGCCGCCTGTTCAAGTTTCACAACCTGGCCAACCCCGAGCAGGAACTGCTGCTGGAAACCTTCAAGGGCACCGAAGCCCTGTCGCGGGCGTTCAACTACGAACTGCTGCTGGTCTGCGAAGACTCCGGCGTGCCGCTCAAATCCATGATGGGCCAGCATGTCAGCATCGAGATCGAACTGGCCGAAGGCGGCCCGCGCTACATAACCGGCTACCTCACACGCTTTGCCAGCATTGGCAGCGACGGCGGCATGGCGCGCTATACCGCAACCCTCAACCCGTGGTTCTCGATGCTGAAGAACCGCTTCGACACGCGGATCTTCCAGGGCAACACGGTCGAGGAAGTGGTTACCGAGGTGTTCGCCCTGTGCCCGGCGTTCTCTCGTCACGAGTTCCGCCTGACCCGTCCGCAGAAGCGCTACACCTACATCACCCAGTACCGTGAAACCGACTTCAACTTCGTCCAGCGCCTGCTGGAGGAAGAGGGGATGTTCTACTACTTCGAGCACACCGCCGAAGGCCACACCATGATCATCTGCGATGACTCCAGCACGCTGGTGGACATCCCCGAGCAACCGCAAATCCGCTTCCACAGCGCCTCGGTCACCGAGACTGCCGACTCCATCACCCAGTGGAGCGGCAACCGCCAGTTGCAATCCGGCAAGATGGCCACGCAGACCTTCGACTACCGCCAGCCCAACAACCGCCTGCCGGTGGCGCTGAACAGCGTGAACAAGCAGGGCGATGTCGAGAACTTCGAGATCTACGACTTCCCCGGCCAGTACACCCACGGCACCTACGACGAGGGCGAAACCCTGCTGCGCCTGCGCATCGAGGCGCTGGAGCTGCGCGGCAAGAAATTCGAAGGTGCCAGTAACTGTCGGGCCATGAAGCCGGGCTACACCTTCGAGCTGCTGCAGCACTACATCCACGACCAGGGCCCGGTAGAAGACCGCCAGTTCCTGCTGATGAGCGTGGAAAGCGAAGGCCACAACAACTACCTTACCGGCCAGCAGGCCAGCTACTTCAACACCTTCAGTTGCGTGCGCAAGAAGATCCCGTTCCGCCCGCAGCTGAGCACGCCCAAGCCGACCATCGCCGGCCCGCAGACCGCGATCATCGTCGGCCCACCGGGTGAGGAAATCTTCACCGACGAACTGGGCCGGGTAAAGATCCAGTTCCACTGGGACCGCAATGGCAAGTACAACGACCACAGCTCCTGCTGGGTCCGCGTCGCCCAATCCGGTGCCAGCGGCGGCTTCGGCAGCATCCAGATCCCACGTGTAGGCGACGAAGTGGTGGTGGTGTTCCTCGACGGCAACCCCGACCGGCCGCTGATCATGGGCAGCCTGTACAACAGCACCAACACCCCGCCATGGTCGCTGCCGGCGAACAAGACCCAGAGTGGCTTCCTGACCCGGTCGATGAAGGGCAAAGGGTCGAATGCCAACTTCTTCCGCTTCGAAGACAAGGCTGGTGCCGAGCAGATCATCATGCACGCCGAGCGCAATCTGGATACTGAGGTTGAGGCAGATGACAGTCTCAAGGTGGGCGGGAATCGAACGATCAACGTCGAAGGCAAACATTCCGAAACGATCAAACTGGAGACCAGTATTGCGGTGGAGGAGGGTTCGTATTTTGTGACGGTGGATCAAGGGGCAGTGAAAATTAAGGCTGCAACGTCCATCACGTTGGAGGTCGGAAGCAGCAAGCTGGAAATGAAATCGGATGGCACGATTACCCTGTCAGGCATCTCCGTGGACGTTGCAGGCAGCAAAATAATCAATTTGAACAAGTCTTGATTAGTGACAAGGAAAGTCCCATGCGTCGAAACATCTACGACCGATTATCTGAACGGCGCGAACGCGAAGAGCGCCTGGAGCGTGAGCGTCTAGAAGAGGAGGCTCGCAATGCAGAGTCCCCTCCACCAGAGCGTTTTCTTACAAATGAATTGAGTTTCGTTCGTCCAGAAAATTTAAAAGACAAGACGTTTCACGTCTTCACGCTGACGGACATCGGACCTAGCCCGTTCTCGTTCGTCGTGGGGCGTTCGCCAGTGGAGCCGGATGCGGACTTGGAGACGCTTGCGCAACAACTGCTTGGTGAGTTGAAAAAGACGTTGTCCCATGTTCAGTGGATCGAGCCGGTTTCCCCGGTAGAGGTAGCTGGATTGGAGGCACGACGTGTCGAGTTCCGTTGGCGACAACAAGGCCAACCGGTTCATCAAGTACAGCTGATTTTTCTGCACCAGGATGAGCACAAGCGGCCTTTGCTCATGCAAATTACCGGTACGAGCAACAGTCCCAAAGGCATGACGGCGGAGGAGCGTAGTGCTTTCGATACGTTGGTTGAAAGTCTTCAACTGCGCTATCTGCCTGCGAACGAGGGGGATGCTGAACAGGCCGAATCAGCATGACTGCGGCTGCTGCGAGATTAGATGATCCAATCGAGCACTCCAGCGCTTTAGGTGGATTGCTTGCTGGCTTAGCAATTGGTGCTGGCGCGGTACTCATAGGTATTGCCGTTATCGGAACCGGCGGGCTTGGGGCTGTAGCGCTAGCCGCGATGGTTGGTGCGGGAGCAGCTACTGGCGCTGGAATCGGTCAACTGATTGGTAGCCTATCTTTCGCTTGTAGTGAAACGGGGCAAATACGATCAGGCTCAAGTAACGTTTATATAAATGGGAAGCCTGCTGCGAGGGCTCATCTGGATAATGCCGAGTGTTCGGATCATCCAGGGGGACCTAAGATATTGGCCCAGGGTAGTGACTCGGTTTATATCAATGGTCAACCTGCGGCTCGAGTCGGTGACCGGACAGTTTGTGATGCAAAAATAAGTGCTGGCTCCCCTAATGTGTGTATAGGAGGGGGAACAGCGACGACTGATGCAATTGACCCGGAAGTTCCTGTTTGGCTTGAGCGTTCGGTGATGGCGTTGGGGCTGGCTAGTGCTTTTGTATTGGCAAGTCCAGTGCTGGTGATGGCGGGATTGGCAGGTGGTATTGCGGGCGGAATGGCTGGGCATTGGGCTGGCGGCGAGCTATTTGGTGAAGGTTCTGATGGCCAGAAACTGATGGCATTTGGTGGGGCTTTGCTTGGGGGGGGGATTGGCGCAAAGGGTGGCAAAGCCTTTGATGCCCGTTACGAAATTAAAGTGCAAGGTTTTGGTTCTAACCTTGGAAACGTTAAGGTAGTGCCAAAGAAAGTACCCGTGGATAGCCCTGAGGCTAGTCCACCATTGCGGGGGGCGGATGGTAGGTTTGTTAGGACCAGTGAGAACCCTGTTCAGTATAATCGAAAATCCCAATATCCAAGTGGTTATCGTACGGGTGTTAAAGATAAGGTCTTGGATGCTAATACTATCCAAGATGGACCAGATGCAGGAAAAATTCTTACAGCTGATATGGATGTTGTCCATAGGAACGATCCCCGAATCACAATTGAACACAACAAGCCAGTCGTTGAACACTGGAACGAACAAGGCTATAATTCTACTCGCGCTGCACGGAATGATTTTTACAATGATGTAGATAATATGAGTATTCGATTGCGTTCTGCTAACAGTTCCGATGGCGCTAAAATGGCTGCGGACGGCGTGAGGTATAGGCAGGACGTAGGGCCTGATTATGAATGAGGTTGGTATGTTCTCTAAAGATGACTTATTGCAGTCCTTTGCTTGCGTGGACGAATACGCTGGTTGCTATTTTTTTCAGCACAAGCTTCCAAAAGTGGTTTATGAATATTGTTTGAAAAGTACAGATAGGAAAGATTTGCTGGTTATATCTGAGGGCGTAAGTGACAGGGCGTTTTCTGTGGAGGTTGTTGAGCAGGCGCCTGACTCTTTGAGTCAGGATAAGACTACAATATTCGATATAGCGCCGAATAAGTATGGCTTTACTCATGTGTTGGTTGTGCCCAATACTTATCACGGAAGTTTGAAAGGGCGGCTGGACGGTAAGCGAGAGAACTTGTATCTTTGTGTTCCTATACATCGCTGTGAATTTTCGGGAGACGAATCTGAGGGTGAGTTTAAAGAAATGATTCAGCGTATGATTCCTATCTTTCATTGGAATAGGAGCGTTTGCCCTAAAATTAAAGTGTATTTTGATAACCCGGGGACTGAAGCCGGCACTGATGAGTCTGGCGTGTTGATGAAGTACCCTACACTCCTGTCGGAGATAGAGAATCTTAATGGTGTAGTTAGTGGGTTTGTTGAGATTACAAACTATAAGGGCGAGGTGGTAGAAGTCCTTTCTCCAAAAAAAGAGGTGTTTACTCTAATTCGTAACCGGAAAGATGAAGAAGTGCTCACGCATTCTAAATTGGTCGAGGCTTTGAATGGTTTTGTTCTTGCTGGATGATGGAGTTTACTAGGCAGAAGGTTCTGGGCTTGGCGGTCATTAAAATGTAAATTCTAGGTGACGACCGCTGGCTTTGAGGCAGTCGTATGTTTTGCTTTCTATTTTAACACTGGCCCTGGCGAGATTGCCGAAAACTCCGGCGTGCCGCTGAAGTCGATGCTGGGCCAGCATGTCAGCATCGAGATCGAACTGGCCGAAGGTGGCCCGCGCTACATAACCGGCTACCTCACACGCTTTGCCAGCATCGGCAGCGACGGCGGCATGGCGCGCTATACCGCAACCCTCAACCCGTGGTTCTCGATGCTGAAGAACCGCTTCGACACGCGGATCTTCCAGGGCAACACGGTCGAGGAAGTGGTTACCGAGTGTTCGCCCTGTGCCCGGCGTTCTCTCGTCACGAGTTCCGCCTGACCCGTCCGCAGAAGCGCTACACCTACATCACCCAGTACCGTGAAACCGACTTCAACTTCGTCCAGCGCCTGCTGGAGGAAGAGGGGATGTTCTACTACTTCGAGCACACCGCCGAAGGCCACACCATGATCATTTGCGATGACTCCAGCACGCTGGTGGACATCCCCGAGCAACCGCAAATCCGCTTCCACAGCGCCTCGGTCACCGAGACTGCCGACTCCATCACCCAGTGGAGCGGCAACCGCCAGTTGCAGTCCGGCAAGATGGCCACGCAGACCTTCGACTACCGCCAGCCCAACAACCGCCTGCCGGTGGCGCTGAACAGCGTGAACAAGCAGGGCGATGTCGAGAACTTCGAGATCTACGACTTCCCCGGCCAGTACACCCACGGCACCTACGACGAGGGCGAAACCCTGCTGCGCCTGCGCATCGAGGCGCTGGAGCTGCGCGGCAAGAAATTCGAAGGTGCCAGTAACTGTCGGGCCATGAAGCCGGGCTACACCTTCGAGCTGCTGCAGCACTACATCCACGACCAGGGCCCGGTAGAAGACCGCCAGTTCCTGCTGATGAGCGTGGAAAGCGAAGGCCACAACAACTACCTTACCGGCCAGCAGGCCAGCTACTTCAACACCTTCAGTTGCGTGCGCAAGAAGATCCCGTTCCGCCCGCAGCTGAGCACGCCCAAGCCGACCATCGCCGGCCCGCAGACCGCGATCATCGTCGGCCCACCGGGTGAGGAGATCTTCACCGACGAGCTGGGCCGGGTGAAGATCCAGTTCCACTGGGACCGCAATGGCAAGTACAACGACCACAGCTCGTGCTGGGTACGCGTCGCCCAATCCGGTGCCAGCGGCGGCTTCGGCAGCATCCAGATCCCACGTGTAGGCGACGAAGTGGTGGTGGTGTTCCTCGACGGCAACCCTGACCGCCCGCTGATCATGGGCAGCCTGTACAACAGCACCAACACCCCGCCATGGTCGCTGCCGGCGAACAAGACCCAGAGTGGCTTCCTGACCCGGTCGATGAAGGGCGACGGCGGTACCGCCAACTTCTTCCGCTTCGAGGACAAGGCCGGCGCCGAGCAGATCATCATGCATGCCGAGCGCAACATGGATACCGAGATCGAGCTGGATGAGACCCATGATGTGGGGAACAACCGCACGATTACGGTGGGTGGCACGCACACCGAAACGGTCAAGAAAGACACCATGGTGCAAGTGACCGAAGGTTCCTACACCCTGCAGGTCGACAACCAGTTCATACAGGTGGCTGCCAAGCAGCACATCATCCTGCAGGTGGGCGACAGCAGCATCACGCTGACCCCGGAAGGCATCGAGATCAAAGGCAAGGTCATCGTGACCACCAGCACCGACACCACCCAGATCACTGGCGCTGCAGTGCGGATCAACGACTGAGGCAAGGTTCATGTACAAGCCCTCGATCTACGACCGCATCTCTGCCAGGCGCGAAGCGCAAGAGGAGGCTGCGCGGCTGGCCAGGTTGGCGGAAGCCGCTCATGTGCCTGAGCCTGTGCCCGAGCCGGAACCGGTGCCAGCCGCGTTGCAGGATGTGGGCAGCGGTTTCACCTTCGCAGGTTTCACTCTGCAGTTTCCGATCGGCTTTCGCTTTCGCGACATCCAGACCACCATCGAGCATGAAGGCGAGCCGATCAGCCTCAGCATCCGCCGCCGTGATGTACGCGCCAGGCAGCCGCTGGAGCAATTGTTCGACGGCGCGATCCAGGCTTTGCGCGAATTGAACCCGCAACTGCGCGTGATTCGTCAACGTGATTGCCTCCTGGCTGGCAACCCGGCCAAGGTCCTGGATTTCCACTTCAATGCTGGCCACGAGCCCCGGCACGGTCGCCTGGTCGGCGCGCTGGTGCCCATCGCCGGCAGCCAGTCGCTGCAATGGCTGGATATTTCCAGCGTGATCGACCCAAGCAAGCCGGGCCTGAGCCAGTGGCTGGCCGAGTTCGACCGCATGCTCGATGGCTTCGCGCAGGGCTGACACCCGATTTTTTCGCTATCAGGAATTTTCATCGCATGGATTACGAGTTGCAGGAAGGCGGCATCGCGCTGCCGGCAGGTTTCGAGGACCGCACGGTCAACATGTTCGTCTTGGGTGCCAGTGTTCCAGCACCGTTGAGCATCACCATCTCGCGTGACACCTTGCTGCCGGACGAAGCGCTGCAGGCCTATGTCGATCGCCAGGTGAAGATGCTCACCTCCAAGCTGCGTGGTTACACCCGCATGGGCAACAAGGCCGTCTCGCTCTCGGCTACCGCACCCATTGCCGGCATCCAGATCGACGCCTACTACATGAACCAGGGCCGCCCGCTGTATCAGCGCCAGGCCGCTTTCATCATCAGCCCCGGGCGTGCCCTGATCTTTTCCACCACCGCACAGGCCGACTTCAGTGCCCAGCAGAACCAGGACTGGGACAACTTGCTGGCCAGCTTCACGCCGCGAGCCCCGTCCGTAACCAGCGCCGAGTCCGGCGAACAGGAGTAATCCCTCATGTTCGAAGCGGCCAGGTTCGGCGACGAGATATCGCACACCAGCGCGCTGGGGGGCTTCCTGATCGGGGCAGCCCTGGGCATCGCGCTGGTGGCCACGGTGGCCATCGCCACCTTCACCTGTGGGTTCGGCGTGGCCTTGCTGGCCGGCCTCGCAGCCGGCATCGGAGGCAGCTTGCTGACCGCCGCCGGAGAGGCGATAGGCAGTATGTTCTCGTCCCCCTCAGGGACGATAACCACTGCCTCACCCAACGTTTTCATCAACAGCCGCAAGGCCGCCCGCGTCGAAAAAAGCATCGGTGCCTGCGACAAGCACCCTGGCCCGGTGCAGATCGCCGAAGGCTCGACCAATGTCTTCATCAACAGCGTCGCGGCTGCACGCAAGGGCGACAAGCTGACCTGCGGCGCGACCATTTCCGGTGGGTCGGACAACGTCATCATCGGCGGTGGCACCTACCGCTATCTGCCAGTGGATGACGAGATCCCGGAGTGGCTGCGCACCACCGTGGATGTGCTGATGGCCATCGCCGGTGCCGCGGGTGGTATCGCGCAGTTGATCAAGGCCGGTACGCAAGCCGGCATGAAAGCCATAATGCCTTGCGCCCTGAAGTTCACCGCCGGCTTCGTCGCTGGCGAGGTAGCCAGCCGCTACGTGGTCGAACCCGTCGCCCGCAGGGCCATCGGCGGCCTGGTCGGCAACCCGGTCGACCTCACCACCGGCCGCAAACTGATCCCCGACGAAATCGACTTCAGCCTGCCTGGCCTGATGCCGATCGAGTGGTCACGCTTCTACGCCAGCGACCTGACTGTCGATAGCGTGCTCGGTCGCGGCTGGGTGCTGCCTTGGGAGCAGAGCCTGCGCCGCCAGGGCTCGTTCATCTACCTCACCGACAACCAGGGCCGCGAAATCCCGTTCGTGACCTTGCAACCGGGCCAGCGCATCTACAACCCGCACGAACAGGTGTACCTGGTATGCACCGAGGGCGGCCACTACATCCTGCAAACCCTCGACAACCTGTTCTTCTATTTCGGCGAAGTGCCAGACACCAACAGCGAAGTGCCGCTGCAACGCATCGAAAACGCCCTCGGCCACTTCCTGCATTTCACCCGCACGCCCGATGGTACGCTGACCGACATCAGCGCCACCGGCGGTACCCGCGTGCACCTGCACTACGACAACCCGCTGGGTCGCCTGACCGACATCAAACGCGTGGTGAACAACGAAGCGGTGGAAACGCTCACCCAGTACCGCTATGACGAACACGGCCAGCTGAGCGCGGTGATCAACCGCAACGGCGACACGGTGCGCAGCTTCAGCTACGCCGAAGGCCTGATGGTAACCCACAGCAACGCGCTGGGCCTGGGCTGCCACTACCGTTGGGAAACCCTCGGCGACAAGCCGCGCGTGGTCGAGCACTGGACCAGCGATGGCGAGCACTACCACTTCCGCTACGACCTCGACGCCCGCACCAGCTGGGCCACCGACGTGCTCGGCCGCGAGCTGGAAGTGCAGTACAACGCCGACCACCGCGTGCTCGCCAGCCGTGACTACGGTGGCGAACGCTACGCCATCGAGCTGGACGAGCAGGGCAACATGGTTGGCCTGGATTTGCCGGACGGCAACCGGCTCGCCTTCAAGTACGATGAATACGCCCGCCTGTTGGAAGAAACCGACCCGCTGGGCCGCAAGACCACCTACGAATATCACCACCTGACCACGCTGGTGACCCAGGTCAGCTATCCGGACGGCAGCACCTGGCGAGCGCGCTACGATGACAAGGGCAACCTGCTCGCCGAATTCGATGCCCTCGGCCAGATGACCGAGTACCTGAACAGCGATGACGGCCTGCCGCATACCATCATCGATGCGACTTACAAGTCCAAGTACCTGTGGTGGAACACCCTGGCCCAGGTCGAGCGTTATCAGGACTGCTCGGGCAAGAGCACCTGGTACCGCTACGACGAACGCCAGCACCTCGTCGCGGTGACCGATGCGCTGAACCAGACCACCACCCTGGAGCGCAAGCCCGACGGCGAAGTGCTGCGCATCAGTCACCCGGACGGTACCGCGGAAACCTTCACCTACAACGTCTACGGCCAGGTAATCAGCCACACCGACGGCAAGGGCCAGACCACACGCCTGATGCGTACGGCGCGTGGCCTGCCGAGCAGCCGCCAGGATGCCAAGGGCCAGCGGGTACGCTACGAGTACGACAAGGCCGTGCGCCTGATCGCGCTGGTCAATGAGAACAACGCCACGTACCGCTTTGCCTATGACGCTTCGGACCGGCTGAGCGAAGAAGTGCGGGTGGATAACCTGACCCGGCGTTTCAGCTACAACGTCGGAGGCCATCTCACGCGGCTGGATGAGATTGGCTATGGCGAAAATGCCGAGCGGCCGGAGCGGCATACGCTGTTTGAGCGTGACACCATTGGCCGATTGGTCGCCAAGATCAACCGCGATGCGCGTCAAGACTATGCGTACGATGACGGCGACCGGTTGCTGAGCATCGAGCGGCAACCGACCGGGATCGGCAAGCAGCTTGGGATCACGGAAGAGAAGCTGGAGTACGCCTACGATCTGCTGGGGCGGCTGACCAAAGAAATCATCCCCGACGGCACGCTCGGCTACGAGTACGATCCGCTCGGCAACCTGACCACATTGACCCTGCCGGATGGCCGCAAGGTCAATCACCTGTACTACGGCAGTGGGCATCTGCACCAGCTGAACCTGGATGGCCAGGTTATCAGCGATATGGAGCGCGACGACCTGCACCGCGAGGTGTACCGGACCCAGGGCAAGCTCACCAGCTGCTTCGGTTATGACGCGATGGGGCGCAAGGCCTGGCAGTTTGCCTCGAACTTGCCGGCCGACAAGCTTTCGCAGGTGCACAACACCGGGATCAATACCTCGTTGCTGGTGGAGCATGCGTATAACCCGATCCACCGTCGCTATCAGTACGACCCGGCGGGTGAACTGGTGCGCACGCTGGACAAGCTGCGGGGTGAGATCAAATACGAGTACGAAGCCAACGGGCAGTTGCGCAGCCGTGATACCGGCTCGCTGGTGGGCAGCGAGGAGTTCCGCTACGACGCGGCGGCCAACCGGCTGGACTTCAATGCGCGGCAGTTCGACAAGGTCAAGGACAACCGGATCAGACAGTGGCGGGATCAGGAGTACCGTTACGATCCGTGGGGCAACCTGATCGAGAAGCGCTCGGGACACAGCAAGCTGCAGAGCTTTAGCTATGACTGCGAGAACCGGCTGGTGCGGGCGGAAACTGTGGTCAACGGCAAGCTGGAGAGTACCGGGCAGTACCGGTACGACAGCCTTGGGCGACGGGTGGCCAAGCAGGCGGAGATCAATGGCCAGGTCGAACAGAAGCGCTTCCTCTGGCAATGCTTGCGGATGCTGCATGAGGAGACGCCGGGGCAGAGCATCCTGTACCTGTATGAGCCGGGCAGCTATGCGCCGTTGGCGCGGATCGATCAGGTGGAGGGGGAAGAGCAGAAGCTCTATTACTTCCATACTGACCAGATTGGTACGCCGTTGGAGCTTACGAACAGTGACGGCAAGATCGTCTGGCAGGCGACGTATCGCTCATGGGGTGAGATAGAGCAGATAACCGTCAATAGAGTTGAGCAGAACCTACGTTTTCAAGGTCAATACTATGATGTTGAAACGGGAATTTATTATAATACTTTTCGTTATTATGATTCGCAAATAGGTAGGTTTTGCACTCAGGATCCTATTGGCCTCAATGGTGGTCTGAATTTATATCAATATGTCCCAAATCCACTATCCTGGATCGATCCTTGGGGGTGGATGCCATTTTGGAAGCCCTTGAAACCTGACGGTATGGGGCACCATCCGTTCCCCCGTGCTCATGCAAACACCCATGGGTTCCCAGAGCTAGGTACCAAGCTCGACTCGCCATCATGGTTCCCCAATGAGATTGAAGGTTCTGATAAGCTACATCAGCAATTCCATGATGCAATAAAGAAAGAAGGTGTACCGTTTAACAAGAAGTTTGAAGGGACGTCTGAAGAATTGGTTAAGAAGCTAAACAAGGCTTACGAGGGGTTCCCTCAAAAGGGCACGTTAAAAATTCCTCGTACCGGACAAGTGCTTGCGAAAGATGTAACTATTGGTGAGGCCCTAACTAAGTCGCTTGGCAAAGGCAGTGGTAACAATTCTGCAGGAGGATGCGGGTAATGAAACGGAGTGCGTTGATAGAGCTGTATGCTCCAGGAATAGTATTGTTTGATCCGGTACAATTTGCGGCTTTCATAAAAAGCAAAGGGTTAACAGATGCAAATATCTTTAATGCTTTTTTGAAAGACGAAGCGCTTGGGCGGCAGGCGATTGAACAGGGGGTGGTTTTTCCTATATACCAAATTTCGGAGCAAGAATACTCTGTTTTTACAGAGTGTCAAAATGTGGGGGTGGATGATTTGCCTGAGCCGGTATTCGAGTATTCAGGACTTCCTTTGGTAATAGTTTCTGGTGTCCTGATTGTTTCGGATCTCAATGCGCTATTTGACTGGGATGAAGATTTTTTCCTAAATTACAAAGCCGAGTATGCTTCTCGACTTCCGAGTAATGATTATATTGATGTTGAGCCTGGTATTTATAGTTTGTCCATCAAGGGATATGCAGGGCTTCGTGAATATGGTTCGGAATACGGATATGGACTCGAGTTTATCTCTGTCCCAGTTCTGCCAGTAGTTGCTGATGGTTCCGATGTGAGTCATCTTGATTTTGAACTGGTTGCTTGTTGAGTTTTAAAATGTGATTGAGCTGCTTGAGCTGGGCTGTGGTCGTTATTTTTCCTGATGATTTAATGCTTCGAGGGCATAGATCTTTAAAAACATGATCGATTCAGTGGGGCTGATTTAGCCCCATTTCTTTTTAGTTATAAAGGCAAATGACCTGGGGCATTGGGTTTGTCCGATCTATTGACCGAGCCATAACAGCGATGACGGCCTGCCGCATACCATCATCGACGCGACCTACCAGTCCAAGTACCTACGGTGGAGCACCCTGGCACAGGTCGAGCGTTATCAGGACTGCTCGGGCAAGAGCACCTGGTACCGCTACGACGAGCGTCAGCACCTTGTTGCGGTGACCGATGCGCTGAACCAGACCACCACCCTGGAGCGCAAGCCCGACGGCGAAGTGCTGCGTATCAGCCACCCGGACGGTACTGCGGAAACCTTCACCTACAACGTCTACGGCCAGGTAATCAGCCACACCGACGGCAAAGGCCAGACCACCCGTTTGATGCGTACGGCCCGTGGCCTGCCGAGCAGCCGCCAGGATGCCAAGGGCCAGCGGGTACGCTACGAGTATGACAAGGCCGTGCGCCTGATCGCGCTGGTCAATGAGAACAACGCCACGTACAGCTTTGCCTACGACGCTTCGGACCGGCTGACTGAAGAAGTGCGGGTGGATAACCTGACCCGGCGTTTCAGCTACAACGTCGGTGGCCATCTGACCCGACTGGATGAGATTGGCTATGGCGAAAATGCCGAGCGGCCGGAGCGGCATACGCTGTTCGAGCGTGACAGCATTGGCCGGTTGGTCGCCAAGATCAACCGCGATGCGCGTCAAGACTATGCGTACGACGACGGCGACCGGTTGCTGAGCATCGAGCGGCAACCGACCGGGATCGGCAAGCAGCTTGGGATCACGGAAGAGAAGCTGGAGTACACCTACGATCTGCTGGGGCGGCTGACCAAAGAAATTACCCCCGACGGCACGCTCGGCTACGAGTACGATCCGCTCAGCAACCTGACCACATTGACCCTGCCGGATGGCCGCAAGGTCAACCACCTGTACTACGGCAGTGGGCATCTGCACCAGCTGAACCTGGACGGTCAGGTGATCAGCGACATGGAGCGTGACGACCTGCACCGCGAGGTGTACCGGACCCAAGGCAAGCTCACCAGTTGCTTCGGTTATGACGCCATGGGGCGCAAGGCCTGGCAATACGCATCGATGCTGCCGGCGGACAAGCTGTCGCAAGTGCACAACACTGGCATCAATACCTCGTTGCTGGTGGAGCACGCCTACAACCCGATCCACCGTCGCTATCAGTACGACCCGGCAGGTGAACTGGTGCGCACGCTCGACAAGCTGCGTGGCGAGATCAAGTACGAATACGAAGCGAACGGGCAGTTGCGTGGCCGCGATACTGGATCATTGGTGGGCAGCGAAGAGTTTCGCTACGACCCAGCATCCAACCGTCTGGACTTCAACGCGCGGCAGTTCGACAAGGTCAAGGACAACCGGATCAAACAGTGGCGGGATCAGGAGTACCGTTACGATCCGTGGGGCAACCTGATCGAGAAGCGCTCGGGGCACAGCAAGCTGCAGAGCTTTAGCTATGACTGCGGAGTCTGTTAGTGAGCCGTTACTTAGCTATATGCCAGATGGTCCGAGGTGGTTCAGTAAGATAGTTTTGGATAATGAGGCGATACTTTCTAGTGATGTCGTTAGGGCTGAAGAGGAAAGCCCTACGATTGTGGTGACTGCTCGCGTCAAGTCTGTTTTTGAGAATGGCTTGGTTCGCGGGCTGCAGTTTAAGGATTAAATGTCTGTGTCTTCGAGTTTTCCCGAGAATTATTTTCTGCGTAAATTTGTGTTGTAAGATTTTGATGGCGTGATCTTTAACAGTTAAAAATGGACTGGCTCTGCCAAAGTGCTGGCGGAGCCAATATTTTTACGGCATATACCGGCAAACGCATCTACAACCCGCACAAGCAGGTGTACCTGGTGTGCGCCGAGGGTGGCCACTACATCCTGCAAACCCTCGACAACCTGTTCTTCTACTTCGGCGAAGTGCCAGACACCAACAGCGAAGTGCCGCTGCAACGCATCGAAAACGCCCTCGGCCACTTCCTGCATTTTGGCTTCAGAAGTAGTATGATGGAGCGGGCTGCGAAATTATAGGTTGAATTGCAAGAAATGATTTCTGGGTTCTTCTAGGAGAATGAAATGATTACGCTTAATGATATTGTTCAAGACATCGGCAATACTTTTTCTGATTATAAAATATGCTTTAGTCGCATGGATGTTCCCTCAGATGTCGCATTGCCTAAAAGCTGGGAGCAGTTTGGGTTGGCCCTTGAGGGTTCGCCTGTATATCCTCAAGGTTGGAAGTCTTTTTCAAGTGAATTCCCGTCCGTAATTTCGCTGCTCAACGATAGCTTGCTGGGCACGGTATTGATGCTAGGTGATAGTATTGAATTAGTATATGTTTTTCACGATGTAAACGGCTTCTATTATTACGTGGGCGGGGTGCCTGTGGAGGGTGGCGCTACTGATAATGGAGAGTTCAAGCATCTTCCAGCCAGGTTTCAAGATTTTTATCGGGACGTGCACAATGGGTACACGTTTTTTCCTGCTCGTTCAATGGGGCCGCAAAGTCTTGGTGACCAATCACGTGTTTCGAATTTGGTTGATGAGGAGGATGACTCTTTTGCTGAACGTTGGATTACGGTGTTTTCAAACGGTGGCGGAGACTATGTCGCGGTAGATGGTGACAAGGATAATGATACAGAGGGTTTGATTTGGTGGCATGAAGATCCTATGGTTCCAGAGTTGGGGATTGATATATTTGAGGTAATGGATACTTGGATGGCAACATTTTTGGAAGACACCAAACCTCGTGATGAGTTAATTGCCAAGCTTCGTTGAGCATTGGGGCTTTTCGAATGGGGCTTTGCCGAGGTATTGGTTAAACTTTTTACTTGCCGGTTTGAGATTCGCACAGATTTCAAATTGGGTAGCCCGCCTGCTGGAAGAAACCGACCCGCTGGGCCGCAAGACCACCTACGAATATCACCACCTGACCACGTTGGTGACCCAGGTCAGCTAACCGGATGGCAGCACCTGGCAAGCGCGCTATGACGACAAGGGCAACCTGCTCGCCGAATTCGATGCCCGCGGCCAGATGACCGAGTACCTGAACAGCGATGACGGCCTGCCGCACACCATCATCGATGCGACTTACAAGTCCAAGTACCTGTGGTGGAACACCCTGGATTGCCCATGCCTTGGGGGTTCAAAAGTGGCGCGGCGCTTCAGCTGGAACACTGGCGGCCATCTCGTGCGTCTGGATGAGATGGTTACGGCCAGCAGGTAGGGCCGCCAAAGTGACTACCTCCCCGGCAAGCCACGTTTCGGTTCCACCGTGCGAAACCAGATTCGATTGTGCTTCATCGCTCCTCGCGCTTATCTGTCAGCCAAGCACGACCTGCCTCACCCGTCGTGACCTCAAGGCGAACAACAAGAACGGGAAATCACCCGCGCGAGGAGACTCTACATGTCCCGACATCAGCACATCCTGGCCTGGCTGAACGATGTGGCCAGCGACCTGCACGCAATCCGTCACGATATCCACGCTCACCCGGAACTGGGCTTCGAAGAAAGCCGCACTTCGGCGCTGGTTGCCCAGCTGCTCGAAGAATGGGGCTATGAAGTGCACACCGGTATCGGCAAGACCGGCGTGGTCGGCGTACTGCGCAATGGCAGCAGCCCACGCCGCCTGGGCCTGCGCGCCGACATGGACGCGCTGCCCATCCACGAGGCTACCGGCGCCGCGTACAGCAGCCGGCACCAGGGCTGCATGCACGCCTGCGGCCATGACGGGCATACCACCATGCTGCTTGGCGCCGCGCGCTACCTGGCGGCGACCCGGCAGTTCGACGGGACGCTGACGCTGATCTTCCAGCCGGCCGAGGAGGGCCAGGGTGGCGCCGAGGCGATGCTGGCCGACGGCCTGCTGGAGCGCTTCCCTTGCGATGCACTGTTCGGCATGCACAACATGCCCGGGCTGCCGGCCGGGCACCTGGGCTTTCGAGAGGGGCCGATGATGGCCTCGCAAGACCTGCTCACGGTGACCCTCGACGGGGTTGGCGGCCATGGCTCGATGCCGCACCTGACCGTCGACCCGCTGGTGGCGGCGGCCAGTGTGGTGATGGCCCTGCAAACCGTGGTGGCGCGCAATATCGATGCGCAGGAGGCAGCCGTGGTTACCGTGGGCGCCTTGCAGGCCGGCGAAGCGGCCAACGTGATCCCGCAACAGGCGCTGCTGCGCCTGAGCCTGCGCGCGCTGAACGCCGAGGTGCGGGCGCAGACCCTGGAGCGGGTGCGGGCGATCATCGTCAGCCAGGCCGAGAGCTTTGGCTGCCGCGCCACCATCGAACACCGCCCGGCCTACCCGGTGTTGGTCAACCACGCCGCGGAAAACGCCTTCGCCCGGCAGGTGGGGGTGGAATTGCTCGGTGCCGAGGCCGTGGATGGCAACACCCGCAAGCTGATGGGCAGCGAAGACTTCGCCTGGATGCTGCAACGCTGCCCGGGCGCCTACCTGTTCATCGGCAATGGCGTATCGCGGCCGATGGTGCACAACCCGGCCTACGACTTCAACGACGACATCCTGCTGACCGGCGCCGCCTACTGGGGTGCGCTGGCAGAGCGCTGGCTCGCGCCCGCCTGACCTTTCCTTTTTGACGACTGCCGCTGGAACCCGGGCGCGACCGCGCCTGGGCGATCACCCAATCATTGTGTGGAGTGTTTCCTATGCAGACTTCGAGCACCGGCGTGTCGCGTACCCGGCAAGTGGTCGCCGCCGTCATCGGCAACGCCCTGGAGTGGTATGACTTTATCGTGTACGGCTTTCTGGCCAGCATCATCGCCCGGCAGTTCTTCCCCTCCGACGACGAATACGCCTCGCTGCTGATGGCCCTGGCCACCTTCGGCGTCGGCTTTTTCATGCGCCCGGTGGGCGGCGTGCTGCTGGGCATGTATTCCGACCGCAAGGGCCGCAAGGCGGCGATGCAGATGATCATCCGGCTGATGACCGTCTCCATTGCCATGATCGTCTTTGCACCCGACTACCTGGCCATCGGCATGGCCGCGCCGATGCTGATCGTGGTGGCGCGCATGCTGCAGGGTTTTGCCACCGGCGGCGAGTACGCCAGCGCCACGGCCTTTCTGGTGGAGAGCGCGCCGGCCCACCGCAAGGGCCTGTATGGCTCGTGGCAGTTGGTGGGGCAGTGCCTGGCGGTGTTCTCCGGGGCGGCGATGGTGGCCTTGGTCACCCACCTGTGCACGCCAGCGGCGCTGGACAGCTGGGGCTGGCGTATCCCGTTCGTGCTTGGCCTGCTGATCGGCCCGGTGGGGCTGTGGATTCGCAAGCACATGGAAGAGCCCGAGGAATTCATCGAGGCGCGCCGCCAGGCCAAGGGCCAGTCGCCCAGCCTGTGGCAGGTGCTGCGTGAGCATCGGCGCAGCCTGTTGGTATCGATGGGTCTGGCCTGTGGCGCGACGGTGTCGTTCTACGTGGTGCTGGTGAACATGCCGACCTTCGCCCACAAGAACCTCGGGCTGCCGCTGGACCAGGTGCTGCTGGTGCAGATGCTTGCGGTTGGGCTGATGACCGTGGTGATCCCGCTGTCCGGGGCGTTGTCTGACCGGCTGGGGCGGCGCCCGGTGCTGATGGCCTTCACCCTGGCGTTCTTCGTCATGGTCTACCCGTTGTATGTGTGGGTGGCTGCCGCGCCGTCGCTGGAGCGCCTGCTGGTGATGCAACTGCTGCTGTGCACCGCCATCGGTGGCTTCTTCGGGCCGGCGCCCACGGCCCTGGCCGAGCAGTTCCCGGTCGAGGTGCGTTCTACCGGTGTGTCGGTGGCCTATAACGTGGCGGTGATGGTGTTCGGCGGCTTCGCCCCGTTGATCGTCACCTGGCTGAGCAAGGTGCTCGGTACCCCGGTGGCGCCGTCGTTCTACGTGCTGTTCGCCTGCCTGCTGACACTGCTGGGCACCTATTGCCTGAAAGAAGCCCCACGCGCGGGCAAGCCTGCCGCTTTCAACCTTGGAGTGAAACCGTGATGCCGCTAGCCATCGACCCCATCGTTGCCCTCGATGCCGAGGCATTGTCCCGGGCCATCCATGCCCGCCAGATATCGTGCCGGGAGGTGATGCAGGCTTATCTGGCGCACATCGAACGCTTCAACCCGCAGGTAAACGCGCTGGTGTCGCTGCGCCCGGCCGAGGCGCTGCTGGCCGAGGCCGATGAGCGTGACCGCGAGCTGGGCCGGGGCCATTCGCGCGGCTGGATGCATGGCATGCCCCAGGCGATCAAGGACCTGGCTGCCACTGCCGGGCTGCGCACCACGTTGGGCTCGCCGCTGTTCGCCGAGCAGGTGCCCGAGCAGGACGCGATCAGTGTGGCGCGGGTGCGGGCCAGTGGTGCGCTGATCGTGGGCAAGAGCAATGTGCCGGAATTCGGCCTTGGTTCGCAGACCTACAACACCCTGTTCGGCACCACCACCAACGCCTACGACCCGGGCAAGGTGGCCGGGGGTAGCAGCGGTGGGGCGGCGGCGGCGCTGGCCATGCGCCTGCTGCCGGTCGCCGATGGCAGCGACATGATGGGCTCGCTGCGCAACCCGGCGGCGTTCAACAACGTGTATGGCCTGCGCCCGTCGCAGGGCCGGGTACCCCACGGGCCGGCGCCGGAACTGTTCGTGCAGCAGCTGGCCACCGAGGGGCCGATGGGCCGCAGTGTGGTGGATGTGGCACGGCTGTTGTCGACCCAGGCGGGTTTCGATGCGCGGGCGCCGTTGTCGCTGGGCGATGGCCGGCACGATTTTGCCGCCGGGTTGCAGCGCGATTTCCGCGGCGTGCGGGTTGGCTGGCTGGGCGACTACGACGGTTACCTGGCGATGGATGACGGGGTGCTGGGCCTGTGCGAAGCGGCCCTGGCAGACTTCGCCGAACTTGGCTGCCGGGTCGAGGCCTGCCAGCCGGCGTTCGACATGGCGCGTTTGTGGCAGTGCTGGCTGACCCATCGCCACTTCCTGGTGCACGGCAACCTCGCTGCGGCCTATGCCGACCCGGGCAAGCGCGCGCTGCTCAAGCCCGAGGCGCAGTGGGAGGTGGAGGGTGGCCTGCAACTGAGCGCGGCGGCGGTGTACCAGGCCTCGGTGGCCCGCAGCGACTGGTACCGCGCGCTGGGCAAGCTGTTCGAGCGTTACGATTACCTGCTGTTGCCATCGGCCCAGGTGTTCCCATTCGATGCACGGCAACCGTGGCCAACGGTGGTCGGAGGTCGGGCGATGGACACCTATCACCGCTGGATGGAAGTGGTGATTGGGCCGACCCTGGCCGGCTTGCCGAGCATCAGCGTACCGGTCGGTTTCAACGCTGCCGGGTTGCCCATGGGCCTGCAGATCATCGGCCCGGCCCAGGCCGACCATGCGGTGTTGCAGCTGGCCCATGCCCATGAACAGCTCACCCGTTGGGTAGCGCGGCGCGCACCCCGGAGCCTGCAAGCGCCATGAAACCACTGGGCAGGCGCGGATCTTGCTGGCTATCCTGACCATCCAGTTACAGGGAGGTCACACTCATGGGCATCACGGCAGACAGTGGCGGCGTGCGTTCGGTGGAACGGGCGCTGGCCATCGTCGACCTGCTTGGCGAACACCAGGCGCTGGGCCTGGAAGAACTGCATTACCTGACGGCGCTGCCCAAGGCCACGGTGTCGCGCATGCTCGCCACCTTGCAGGAGCAGGGCTGGGTTTACCGCGGCCTCAGCGACAGGCGTTACCGGCTGTGCGCGCGGCGCCTGTTCGGTGACCGCCAGCTGCGTTTCAAACGGCGCCTGGTGGAACACGCCGCGCCCATGCTACTGGAATTGAGCGAACGCACCGGGCTGGTGGCCGACCTGTCGTGTTTCGACGGCGAGCGGCTGGAGGTGATGGAAAGCGCTGTGCCCCAAGTATTGCGCAAGCGTTACCCGCACACCTGCCAGATCGTCGGGCATCATGCCAGCCTGTTCCACTCGGCGATGGGACGGGCATGCCTGGGTGAGTTGGCGGTCGATGAAGTGCAGCGCCTGGCGGCCCATGAGCGGGTGGGCGACGAGACGGTGCTGCGCGATATCGAGGAGGAAGCGAACAAGGGGTTCGGCCAGCGCACCGAAGGGCACTGGGAGTACCCGGTGCGCTTGCCGTTCCTGATCCGCGCCATTGCCCTGCCGGTGCATGCCGAAGGGCGCCTGGCCGGGAGCATTGCCTTGCACTGGCCGCTGGACCAGGCGCCGGTGGAGCGGGTGTTGAACCTGCACCTGAACAGCCTGGCTACAACGGTGGGGGAGGTGCAGCGGGCCCTGATTGCTTGAGTCAGCCTGTACCGGCCTCTTCGCGGGTAAACCCGCTCCCACAGGGAATGTGCATTGCCCGAGGCCTGCTCGGTACCTGTGGGAGCGGGTTTACCCGCGAAGAGGCCAGTGCAGCAAACAACAAAACCACAGGGAATGTGCATTGCCCGAGGCTTGCTCGGTACCTGTGGGAGCGGGTTACCCACGAAGAGGCCAGTGCAGCAAACAACAAAACCACAGGGAATGTGCATTGCCCGAGGCCTGCTCGGTACCTGTGGGAGCGGGTTTACCCGCGAAGAGGCCAGTACAGCAAACAACAAAACCACAGGGAATGTGCATTGCCCGAGGCCTGCTCGGTACCTGTGGGAGCGGGTTTACCCGCGAAGAGGCCAGTGCAGCAAACAACAAAACCACAGGGAATGTGCATTGCCCGAGGTCTGCTCGGTACCTGTGGGAGCGGGTTCACCCGCGAAGAGGCCAGTGCAGCAAACAACAAAAGAAGCTGTGTCCGCAGCCCTTCAGCGCTCCAGGCTGTACATCCGGCACTCTGCCAGCAACGCCAGCAGGTTCGGCTCCCGCTCCCGCGCCTTGAGGAACACCACGCCAATATGCTGCTGCAAGCGATATTGCGGCTTCAGGGCAATCAACCTGACCCGGTTTTCATACACCGCTGCGATCCGCCCAGGCAGCAAGGCAAAGCCCACGCCCGAGCTGACCATGCTCAGCAGGGTGAAGATATCGTTCACCTGCATGGCTACCTTGGGTTCGAAGCCGGCCTGCTGGAACACCCGGGCACCATCGCGGTGGGTGGCAAAGCCCTGGGTCAGGGTGATGAAGGTGGAGTCGGCCAGGTCGGCCAGGTCCACCTCGGCCTGCTCGGCGAAGGGTGAATCGATGGGCACGGCAAGGAAGATGTCGTCGGAGAACAGCGGTAACTGCTCGCAGGCCGGGTCGCTGACGCTTTCGTCGAGCGACACGAGGATGGCCTCCAGTTCGTGGTTCTTCAGGCGCTGCAGCAGGTCGACGTTGGAGCCCAGGGTCAGGTCGATGTTGAGTTCGCTGCGGCGCAGCTTGAGGCCCATGACTAGCTTGGGTACGGTTTTCACCGTCAGCGAGTAGAGCGCGCCCAGGCGGAAGCGCTCGGCGTAGAAGCCGGCGGCCTCGCGGGTAAGGCGGACCATCTGCTCGGCGTCCTGGATCAGCTGGCGGGCTTTCTTTTCCAGCACGTAGGCGCTTTCCAGCGGGATCAGCTGGCGGCCTTCATGCTTGAACAGCGGGCAGCGCAGTGCGCTTTCCAGCGAGTGGATGGCGCGGTGCACGCTGACGGCACTGGTGGCCAGCTCCGCGGCGGCGCGGCCGAGGTTGCCGGTGCGCATGAAGGCGAGGAAGGTTTCCAGCTTCTTGAGGGTCAGTTCTTCGTCGATCAGCATGGGTTGACCTGGGTGTGCACAATGGCTGGGGCATGCATATTGCCTTGAAATTTTGGGGCCGCTTCGCAGCCCATCGCCGGCAAGCCAGCTCCCACAGGGACAGCGCACGGCTTGAGGCCGATGCGGTCGAGGTGGGAGCTGGCTTGCCGGCGATGAGGCGCGAAGCGGCCCCGTATGCTCATTGCATGGATCCGATCAAGGTCCACAACGCTGGGTCGTTGAAGTCACGGACAACCAGCTTCGCCCCCGCCGCCAGCAACCGCTCCGGCGTCTGCGTAGTGGCCACGCCCACGGTAAAGATCCCAGCGCCACTCGCGGCCGCCACCCCCGGCAGCGAATCCTCGAAGGCCAGTGCCTGCCCGGCCTCGGCACCCAGCCGCTGCAACCCGGTCAGGTAAGGCAGCGGGTCCGGCTTGGGCCGTGCCAGTTCCTCTGCCACCAGCACGTGCGCGAAGCGCTGGCCCAGGCCCATGGCGTTCAACATGTGCTCGGCGTTCAGCCGCGGTGCGTTGGTCACCACGCACATGCCGATGTCACGAGCCTGGGCATGTTCCAGCAGGCGCACTAGGCCCGGCATCGGCTCAAGAGCCGGCGACATGTCGCGGAACAGCGCCTCCTTGCGGTCGGCCAGCACCTGGCACTGCTCGGCACTGGCACCGGCAAACAGCTCGGCGAACAGCTCGCCGTTGGCGCGGCCGCTGACCTGGGCATCGAACTGCGCCTGGCTCAGCTCGCGGCCGTCATGCTCGCGCAGCAGTTGGCGAAAGGCCTGCAGATGCAAGGTGTCAGTGTCGGTGAGGGTTCCGTCGAGGTCGAACAGCAGGGCAGTCAGCATTGGGTATCCAGGTCCAAAATCATGGGCGGGCCAGAAGGGAGATTCTTTGCCTTTGGAGTCACGTCAACTACGCGACTTCCTGAGTGTACTGGAGTACGGCAGCCTTGGCAGAGCTGTGCTCGAACGCGAGGTTGACGCCTGCGCGTCAAGTCAGCAACTGCCAAAGCTGGAAAGCCAACCGAGTAACCGGCCGTTGGCACGCTCCGGCTTTCGAAGTTTGGTCATCAGTTCTGGTTGGCGTAGGTGGCTGGGCGCAGGTAGCTGATCTTCTCTATTGGAGCGCTGCATAGCCGCAAATATTGTGTGGATCGCCGCGAGGGCTGATATGTTTGCCGCGCACCGATCAAGGAAGTGCACAGGTGTCATGCTGGAGCCGAGAGAGCATCCAGTCGATAAATACCTGGGTCTCGGCGACCGCATCTTTCGATACCCCATAGTAGTAGCGAGTCAGGGGCAGTCGTAGATGAGGCAGCGGGTTGTGCAGTCGGCCGGTGGCAAGATCCTTGCCCAGCAGCGTGGCCGGGCACAGCGCCAGGCCAAGGCCGTCGACGGCAGCTTGCAGCACCAGGTGCATGTGATCGAACTGCAGCGCTGGCCGTTGTCTTGCCTGGCTGACACCGGCCAGCTTGCACCAGGCCTGCCAATCCCCATTACGTGTCCTGCCCGAGAGCAGGGTATGGCGCAGCACATCCGACGGCGCCTGAACCGGTATCGCTTCCAGAAGAGAAGGCGCGGCAACCAGCAGCAGCTCGTCCTCGAACAGCATGTTCGGTTCCAGATTGGCCGCCCAGCCTGCGCTGCCACGGCGCACCACCAGATCGAAGGCCTCACGCGAGGGGTCAGGGGCCAGGATGCTGGTCACAATCTCGGGCTGAATCTCTGGAAACTGCGTCATGAATTCGGGTAACCGAGGGATCAGCCAGCGCACGGCAAAGGACGGGCGCACATTGATGATCACCTTGCGCGATGCACTGCTTCGGGCCAGGGCCTGAGTGGCGTTGGCGATTTGCGCCAGGCCCAGGCTGATCTGTTCATAGTAAGCCTGGCCGCTCGGGGTGAGTACCGACTGCCGATTTCGGCGTTCGAACAACATTATGCCCAGGTGCTCTTCGAGCAGGCGTATATGGCGGCTGACAGCACTGTGGGTGACGTGCAGCTCCTCGGCGGCACGGCTGAAGCTCTGGTGTCGCGCGGCCGAGGCAAAGGCCCGGAGGGCATTCAAGGGTGGGAGGTCGCTGATCATATGTCTAATTTTGTCACATCAGGGGCGCAAATAAAGCGTTTGTCAGCGATGGTGTTTCACGCCACTCTGACGCCGCTCTGTTCTGGTCTTCGTCCATGTGCGCAACAAGTATCCGCTTCTTTGCTGATCGGACTTCGCTGTGTGCGGCATTGATCCTCGGGTGCCGTTGGCGGCCCTAACGCTCTTCAGTTCAATGCCAGGAGGCATTTTGCATGGCTAGCTATGGATTGTTCCTTGTCCTCGCGACTTTCACCGTGTTAAGCCCCGGTCCCGGGGTAGTGCTGACCCTCTCCAACGCCCTGCGCCACGGCTGGGGCGGAGCGCTGCCGGGGATCTTTGGCATCGCTTTGGGCGCTTTCATCGTCGCCGGGCTCTCGGCCAGCAGCGTGGGGTTGGTCCTGGCGACCTCGGCAACGGCGTTCACCGTGCTCAAGTACGTCGGCGCGTTGTACCTGTTGTACTTGGGGGGAAAAATGTGGCGCACCCAGCGTTTCATTCCGGAGTTTACCGTGACCGCCACGCAACCCTGGCGGCGCCTGGTCGAAGCGTTGTCGATCCAACTGCTGAATCCCAAGGCTGGTTTCTTCTTCCTGGCGGTGTTTCCACAATTCATCAGTCCCCAGGACAACTACTACCGCCAGTTCTTCCTGCTGGTTTCATCCTACGCGTTGCTGGTCGTGCTGGTACACACCGGTTATGCGCTGATGGCCAATAGCGCCAGGGGCTGGCTGTCGAGCGACCGCGGTGCGCGAATTGTCGGCAAAATCTCCGGCATCACCTTTTTCTGTTTTGGTGTTCTGATGGCCTCGGCCAGCAAATGAACTGCTGCCCGTCACAATTGCATCGCAGCCGCCAAGCCGTCGACGAAGGGGGCTGTTCAGCGTGCTCTAAAAAGAGTACAAATGTGCTCCATGGACAATCTTACCCCAAAACGCCGCGCCATCTTCGAGTTCATCCGTGAGCGCATCGCCGACCACGGCCAGCCGCCGAGCCTGGCCGATATCGCCACGCGCTTCGGTTTTGCCTCGCGCAGCGTGGCGCGCAAGCACATCACCGCCCTGTGCCAGGCCGGCTACATCGACGTCACGCCGAACCAGGCGCGGGGCATACGCCTGGCCGAACGGCTGCGCCGCCCGGAAATCCTCGAAGTGCCGGTGCTGGGCCAGGTGGCGGCAGGCGCCCCCATCGGCCCGGACCTCGACATTCACGAGCAACTGCTGCTCGACCCCAGCCTGTTCCGCCGTACCCCCGACTACCTGCTGAAGGTGCGTGGCGATTCGATGATCGACGACGGCATTTTCGACGGCGACCTGGTCGGCATCCTCCAGCAGGCCGACGCCCGCGATGGCCAGATCGTGGTCGCGCGCCTGGACGGCGAGGTGACCATCAAGCGCCTGCAGCGCCAGGGTGGCAATTACCGGCTGTTGCCACGCAACCCGGCCTATGCGCCCATCGATGTGCGGCCTGAACAGGAGTTCTTCATCGAAGGCGTGTTCTGCGGCTTGCTGAGGCGTGACTGATGGGCGCGGTGGTCGACCTCGACAGGTTGCTCGACCAGCGCCGGGTATGGCGCGGCCGGCAGGCCCAGGCGCGGCCGCTCGGCCTGCAGCCCACGGGCCATGCCGCCCTTGACCAATGCCTGCCGGAAGGTGGCTGGCCGGCGGCTGCGCTCAGCGAACTGTTGCTGGCCAGCCCCGGCTGTGGCGAATTGCAGCTGCTGTGGCCAACCCTGGCCCGCTTGAGCGCTGAAGCCAGCCGAATCGTGCTGGTGGCACCGCCATTCATTCCTTACGCCCCGGCCTGGCAGGCCGCGGGGGTGGACCTGCGCTGGCTGGTACAGGTGGACGCCGAACCTGCCGATGCCCTGTGGGCCGCCGAGCAATGTCTGCGCTCCGGCAGTTGCGCGGCGGTGCTGTGCTGGCCGGAACGTGCCGATGACCGCGCCCTGCGGCGCCTGCAGGTGGCTGCCGAAACCGGCCAGGCGCTGGCCTTCGCCTGCCGGCCGCAACAGGCGGCGCACAACCCTTCGCCCGCAGCGCTGCGCATTGCCGTCGACACCCGCCCGGCACAATGGCGCGTGCTGAAAAGCCGTGGCGGCATGCCACCGGCGCTGCCCATCGCCTGCCCGGGGCGGGGCTGATGCAACATGCTCTGGGCCTGCATCCTGCTTCCGCAGCTGGCGCTGGACACGGTCCTGCGTGAGCGTGACGACCCCGATACCCCCCTGGTGCTGCTTGGCGGGCCGACCCAGCGACGTGTGCTGCAGGCGGTCAACCCGGCGGCGGCGGCGCTCGGCCTGCGGGCCGGGCAAACCCTGACGGCGGCGCGTGCGCTGGCCGATGGCTTCAGCTGCGTCGAAGCCGACCCCAGGCGCATCGACCAGGTGCAGCAGTTGCTGGCAGCCTGGGCCTACCGCTTCAGTGCCCAGGTCAGCCTGCACTACCCACGGGCGCTGTTGCTGGAGGTGGGTTCCAGCCTGCAGCTGTTCGGCCCCTGGCCGCTGTTCGAGGCCCGCCTGCGCCAGGAGCTGGCGGAGCTGGGCTTGCGCCAACGCATCGTCCTGGCCAGCAACCCGGTGGCGGCGCGCATGCTCGCCAATGCTCACGATGGCCTGGCCGTGATGGATGCCGATGCCACCCGTGCGGCGCTGCTGGGCATGCC
The DNA here is from genome assembly GCF_030263955.1 of Pseudomonas sp. M2(2023). Taxonomy (NCBI): domain Bacteria; kingdom Pseudomonadati; phylum Pseudomonadota; class Gammaproteobacteria; order Pseudomonadales; family Pseudomonadaceae; genus Pseudomonas; species Pseudomonas sp. M2(2023). The sequence continues at coordinate 2,925,457 of NZ_CP127114.1, read as the reverse complement.
CATCGAGCGTATCGGCCTGCCTGCGCAGGCTGCCGAGGCCTTTGCCCGCATGGGCCTGCGCCAGTTGAGCCAGGTGTTGGCCTTGCCCCGCGACAGCCTGGCCAGGCGCTTTCCGGCCCAGGTGCAGCTGCACCTTGACCAGTTGCTCGGCCTGCGCAACCTGGGGCTGGGCTTTTACCAGCCCCCGGACCGTTTCGAGACCCGGCTGGAGCTGAACTTCGACGTCGAATCACACCAGGCCCTGCTGTTTCCGCTGCGGCGCATGCTCAACGACCTTGCCGCGTTCCTCGCCGGGCGTGACTGTGGCGTGCAGCGTTTCTGCCTGCACCTGGAGCATGCCGAAGGGCCGGATACCTTGCTGAAGGTAGGCCTGCTGGCCGCCGAACGCGATGCTGCGATGCTGTTCGAACTGGCGCGCGGGCGCCTGGAGCCGCTACGCATTCCCGCACCTGTGCGCAACCTGCGGCTGGTTGCCGAGGACCTGCCACCCTTCGTGCCGCAACACCAGGCATTGTTCGACCCGCGTGCGCAGCAGGCGCAACCTTGGGAACAATTGCGCGAACGGCTACGCGCCCGCCTGGGGGATGAGGCGGTCAAGGGCCTGAGCGCGGCAGCCGATCATCGCCCCGAATGCGCCTGGCAAGCGGTAGAGCAGGGTGCCCAGGGCAACATGCCGGTCGTTCCTGGCAGCCGCCCTGGCTGGCTGCTGTCGGCCCCCATGGCGCTGGACGAAGGCGGCTATCGCCTGCAAGGCCATGCCGAGCGCATCGAGTCGGGCTGGTGGGATGGCGGCGATGTGCGCCGCGACTATTACCGCATCGAAACCCGCGACGGCCTGCGCGGCTGGGCCTACCGCGACCTGGGCAAGGCCGGCCCGTTGTGGCTGCAGGGCTGGTTCGCATGAACACCCCGGGTTATGCCGAGCTGCACTGCCTGTCCAACTTCAGCTTCCAGCGCGGCGCGTCGAGCGCCGACGAGCTGTTCCGGCGCGCGCGTGAACAGGGCTACCAGGCGCTGGCGATCACCGACGAATGCACCCTGGCCGGTATCGTCCGTGCCTGGCAGGCGGCCAAGGAACACCAGCTGCGGCTGATCGTGGGCAGTGAAGTGCAGTTGCAGGACGGCCCCAGGCTGGTGCTGCTGGTGCAGGACCTGGCCGGCTACCAGAACCTGTGCGCGCTGATCACCCGGGCCCGGCGGCGGGCGCAGAAGGGCGAGTACCAACTGTTTCGCGATGACCTGCAGCAGCACCATCAGGGCCTGCTGGCATTGTGGGTAGCCGATGACAGCGGCGATGCCACCCCCGGGCAGTGGCTGCACGGCGTGTTCGGTGAGCGTCTGTGGCTGGCGGTGCACCTGCACCGCGGCAGTGACGATACCTTGCGTCTTGAACGCTTGCGCGGCCTGGCGGCCAGGGTCGGCATCCGCGCCGTGGCCTGTGGCGACGTGCACATGCACGTGCGCGGTCGCCGCGCCCTGCAAGATTGCATGACCGCCATTCGCCAGCATTGCCTGGTGGCCGAGGCCGGGCGCTTCCTGTTTGCCAATGGCGAGCGGCACCTGCGCAGCCAGGCACAACTGGGCGAGCTCTATCCCGCCGACCTGCTGGCCGAGACCCTGGCCATCGCTGCGCGCTGCCAGTTCGAGCTGAGCGAATTGAAATACCAGTACCCCTGCGAACTGGTGCCCCAGGGGCATACCCCGGCGAGCTGGTTGCGCGAATTGTGCCAGCAGGGTTTGCCGTTGCGCTGGCCAGCCGGGCCGAGCAGCAAGGTGCGGGATGTGCTGGCCAAGGAGCTGGCGCTGATCGAGGAGCTGGGCTACGAAAGCTACTTCCTGACTGTGCACGACATTGTCGCCTTCGCCCGCAGCCAGCGCATTCTGTGCCAGGGGCGGGGCTCGGCAGCCAACTCGGTGGTGTGCTTCGTGCTGGGCATCACCGAGCTCGACCCCATGCAACACCACCTGTTGTTCGAGCGCTTCCTGTCGCGCGAGCGCAACGAGCCGCCGGACATCGACGTGGACTTCGAGCACGACCGGCGCGAGGAGGTGATCCAGTATGTGTTCCGTCGCTATGGCCGGCACCGGGCGGCGCTCACTGCGGTGGTCAACACCTACCATGCCGCCGGTGCGGTGCGGGATGTGGCGCGGGTGCTGGGGCTGCCCGCCGACCAGGTGGACGCCCTGGCCAAGTGCTGTGGCCGCTGGAGCGATCGCATACCCGACGACCAGCGCCTGGCCGAGGCCGGCTTCGAGGCGGGCAGCCCTTCGCTGCGCCGGGTACTGGTGCTGGCCGGCGAACTGATCGGCTTCCCTCGGCACCTGTCACAGCACCCGGGCGGCTTCGTCATCTCGCAGCAACCCTTGGACGAGCTGGTGCCGGTGGAGAATGCCGCGATGCCGGAGCGCACGGTGATCCAGTGGGACAAGGACGACCTGGACATGGTAGGCCTGCTCAAGGTCGACGTGCTGGCGCTGGGCATGCTCAGCGCCTTGCGCCGTTGCTTCGACCTGCTGCAACGCCACCGTGGCCGGCACCTGACCCTGGCGACCATCCCCGCCGAAGACCCGGCTACCTACGCGATGATCAGCCGTGCCGAGACCATGGGCGTGTTCCAGATCGAATCGCGCGCGCAAATGGCCATGTTGCCGCGGCTTCGGCCGGAAAAGTTCTACGACCTGGTCATCGAGGTGGCCATCGTCCGCCCCGGGCCGATCCAGGGCGACATGGTCCACCCTTACCTGCGCCGGCGCCTGAAGCAGGAACCGGTGACCTATCCCTCGCCGCAACTGAAGGCAGTGTTCGAGCGCACCCTGGGTGTGCCGCTGTTCCAGGAGCAGGTAATGGAGCTGGCGATGGTCGCGGCCGACTACACCCCGGGCGAGGCCGACCAGTTGCGCCGCAGCATGGCCGCCTGGAAGCGTCACGGCGGCCTGGAGCCGCACCGCGAGCGGCTGGTGCAGGGCATGTTGCGCAATGGTTATGACCTGGCGTTTGCCGAGCGCATCTTCGAGCAGATCAAGGGCTTTGGCAGTTATGGCTTTCCGGAATCGCACGCGGCCAGTTTTGCCTTGTTGTGCTACGCCAGCAGCTGGCTCAAGTGCCATGAACCGGCGATTTTCACCTGCGCGCTGGTCAACAGCTGGCCCATGGGTTTCTACAGCCCCGACCAGTTGCTGCAAGAGGCCCGGCGCCAGGGTATCGAGGTCAGGCCGGTCGATGTGTGCCACAGTGACTGGGACTGCACGCTCGAGCCTGAGCCTGGAGAGGTGCTGGCCATTCGCATGGGCTTGCGCCTGGTACGCGGCTTTGCCGAGGCCGACGCCAGGCGCCTGGAGCAGGCGAGGGCGCAGCGGCCATGGCGCGATGTCGAAGACCTGTGCCTGCGTGCCGGGCTCGATTCGCGAGCCCGGGCCCAGTTGGCCGATGCCGGCGCGCTGCGCGCCTTGGCCAGGGACCGGCACCAGGCGCGCTGGCAGGTGGCGGCGGTGCAGCCGCAGCTGCCTTTGTTCGCCGATATCGAAGCCTTGCCGGAAAGTACCGTCGAACTGCCCGTCCCCAGTGTGGCAGAGGACCTGATGGCCGATTACCAGACCCTGGGTACCACGCTTGGGCCGCATCCCCTGACCTTGTTGCGCTCACGCCTGCGGGCCCTGGGCTGTCGCAGTTCGCGCGAGCTGCAAGATGTCGGGCATGGTGACAACATTGCCGTGGCCGGGCTGGTGGCGGGCCGCCAGCGGCCACAGACCGCCAGCGGCGTGACCTTCGTCACCCTGGAGGACGAGCACGGCATGGTCAATGTGGTGGTGTGGCGGGATCTTGCCGAACGGCAGCGGCGGGCACTGGTGGGGGCGCAGTTGCTCAAGGTCAGCGGGCGGCTGGAGCAGGAGAATGGCGTGCGCCACCTGATAGCACGGCGGTTGGAGGATGTGAGCCCGCTGTTGCAAGGGCTGGATGTACGCAGCCGGGATTTCCATTGATCCCCGGCACCTCACGCAAAACCCTGATTTTTGCGCGGTCCCTGTGGGAGCGGCTTTAGCCGCGAACACCGGCGCAGCCGGTGCCATGCACCGCGCTGGATTCTTCGCGGCTAAAGCCGCTCCCACAGGATATGAGGATTACTTGCGAATTCAGTTCTCTTCGCGACAGTCGCTACACCATCGCCAACCGCTGCTTGCGCGTCGGTGCCGGGAACGCCCGGTCGATCGCCCGCAGGTCTTCGCCGGTCAGGGTCAGCGCACCCGCAGCGGCATTCAACCGCACATGCTCGGGCGTCACGGCCTTGGGGATGGCTATCACCCCGTCATTGCGTGTCACCCACGCCAGGCTGACCTGGGCCACCGTGGCCCCATGGCGCTCGGCGATTTCCGCCAGCACCGGGTGCTGCAGCAGGCGCCCGGCCTGGGCCAGCGGGCAGTAGGCCATGGTCGGCAGCGCACGCTTTTCGCACCACGGCAACAGGTCGAACTCGATGCCACGCTGGGCCGGGTTGTACAGCACCTGGTTGGTGGCGCAATCGGGGTTGTGCAATTCGCGCAGGTCGTCGACATCGAAATTGGAAACACCCCAGCGCTTGATCTTGCCTTGCTCGCGCAAGCGCTCGAACGCTTCGACGGTTTCTTCCAGTGGGTGCTGGCCGCGCCAGTGCAGCAGGTACAGGTCGATGCAGTCGGTGCCCAGGCGGGTGAGGCTGCGCTCGCAGGCGGCGGCCATGGCGCGCAGGCTGGCATTGTGCGGATACACCTTGCTGACCAGGAACACCTGGTCGCGGCGCCCGGCAATGGCCTGGCCAACCACTTCTTCCGCGCCACCTTCGGCATACATCTCGGCGGTATCGATCAGGCTCAGCCCAAGTTCGATACCCTGTTGCAGGGCCGCCACCTCGGCCGCCTTGCGAGCCGGATCTTCACCCATGTACCAGGTGCCCTGGCCGATGGCCGGAACGCTCGAACCTGCCAGTTTCACGTAACGCATGTCACCTCCGGGATGCGGGTATTGGAAAGCAGTACCTCGAGCAGCGCTTGCGCTGCCGTGGAAAGCTTGTGTTCGCTAAGAGCAATCACACCGATGCGGCGCTCGACCGTGGGCTCGACCAAGGGCACGCAGCGGGCGCCAAGCTCCTGCATCTGATTGATGCAAAGTGCCGGCACGGCACTGACCCCCAGCCCACTGGCGACCATGCGCCCGACGGTAGACAACTGATGGCTCTCGAAAGCCACCGCGAGTTTGCCGTGGCGGGCGGCCACGTTCTGCTCCATCAGCAGGCGCACCGCCGAAGGGCGTTGCAGGGCCACGAAGTCTTCGGCAAGCAACTGTGCCCAGCTGACCTGAGGCAGCTGCGCCAAGGGCGAATCGGCGGGCACCACGGCGACGAAACGGTCCATGTACAACGGGTGGAAATCCAGGCCATCGTTGTTGTCGGGTTCGAAGCCGATGCCCAGTTCGACGCGGCGATGGCGCACCAGTTCCTGCACCTGTTCGTTGATCACATCGTGCACCGTGACGTTGACCTTCGGGTAACGCTGGCGAAATACCTTCAGCGAGTGGGGCAGCAGGTTGCCGGCAAAGGCCGGCATGGCCGCCACCGAAACCCGGCCCAGTTGCAGGGTGAAACGCTGGCGCAGCATTTCTTCGGTGTCGTCCCAGTCGGCCAGCAGGCGCCGTGCCAGCGGCAGCAGCACCTCGCCCTCGGCAGTCAGGCTGACGCTGCGCGTGGTGCGGCTGAGCAGGGCGCCGCCAAGGTTTTCTTCCAGGGCCTTGATGGTCAGGCTCAGTGCCGGTTGCGAGACATGCAGGTGTTCACCGGCCTGAGCGAAGCTCTGGTACTTGGCCACAGCGACAAAGGCGCGCAGTTGCTTGACGTTCATGACAGGCCTGTTGGTTGTTTTGCAAAAGTTATGAATCGATGATGAAAACAAAATTAACAAATCAGTCGCTTGCGGTGAAGATGTCCCCACACGCTCACCGACAGCCTCGTCGGTTCAACAACTACAAAAGGCGGATCAGCATGGCCGGACTGGACAAGCGCGTTGCAACCTATGAACAGGCACTCGAAGGCCTGACCGACAACATGACGGTACTGGCTGGTGGTTTCGGCCTGTGCGGTATCCCTGAAAACCTTATCAGCGAAATCAAGCGCCGTGGCGTCAAGGGCCTGACCGTGGTCTCCAACAACTGCGGTGTCGATGGCTTTGGCCTGGGCGTGCTGCTGGAAGACCGGCAGATCCGCAAGATGGTCGCTTCCTACGTGGGCGAGAACGCCGAGTTCGAACGCCAGCTGCTGAGCGGCGAGCTGGAAGTGGAACTGACCCCGCAAGGCACCCTCGCCGAGAAAATGCGCGCCGGTGGCGCCGGCATCCCGGCCTTCTACACCGCCACCGGCTACGGCACCCCGGTTGCAGACGGCAAGGAAGTGCGCGAGTTCAACGGCCGCAAGTACATCCTCGAAGAATCCATCACCGGCGACTTCGCCATCGTCAAGGGCTGGAAGGCCGACCACTACGGCAACGTGGTGTACCGCAACACCGCGCAAAACTTCAACCCGCTGGCGGCCACCGCCGGCAAGATCACCGTGGTCGAAGTGGAAGAGATCGTCGAACCTGGCGTGCTGCTGCCCAGCGAGATCCACACACCGGGCATCTACGTGGACCGCGTCATCGTCGGCACCTTCGAAAAGCGTATCGAAAAGCGCACCGTCAAGGCCTGAGCGCCATCCACCAGAACAACAAAGAGATCCTGACCATGGCACTGACCCGCGAACAGATGGCGCAACGCGTCGCCCGTGAACTGAAGGACGGCTACTACGTAAACCTGGGCATCGGCATTCCGACCCTGGTGGCCAACTACGTACCCGCCGACATGGATGTGATGCTGCAATCGGAAAACGGCCTGCTCGGCATGGGCGAATTCCCCACCGAAGGCACCATCGATGCCGACATGATCAACGCCGGCAAGCAGACCGTCACCGCCCGCCGCGGTGCCTCGATCTTCGATTCGGCGCAGTCGTTCGCCATGATCCGTGGCGGCCACGTCGACCTGACCGTGCTTGGCGCCTTCGAAGTGGATGTGCAAGGCAACATCGCTTCGTGGATGATCCCGGGCAAGCTGGTGAAGGGCATGGGCGGCGCCATGGACCTGGTGGCCGGTGCCGAGAACATCATCGTCACCATGACCCACGCGTCCAAGGACGGCGAGTCCAAGCTGCTGCCGCAGTGCAGCCTGCCATTGACCGGTGCTGGCTGCATCCGCAAGGTGCTGACCGACCTGGCCTACCTGGAAATCGAAGACGGCGCCTTCATCCTGCGCGAGACCGCGCCTGGGGTGAGCATCGAGGAAATCATCGAGAAAACCGCCGGCAAGCTGATCGTGCCGGATGATGTGAAGGAAATGACCTTCTAACGCATCATGTGATCCTACCCTGTGGGAGCGGGCGTGCCCGCGAATGCTGCGGTGAATTTACCGACGCATTCGCGGGCACGCCCGCTCCCACAGGGTTTTTGCGTTGTCTGGCAATACTGCTTTACCTCATAAAACCAATAAAAGGAATTGAACTGTGGCCGCTGAAATCCAAGACAGCCGTTCCGCGCGCTTTGCCTTGCGCTGCTCCAACTGGGCCGAACGCTGGTTCCCCGATTCCTGGGTGTTTGCCGCCCTGGCAGTACTGCTGGTTTGCATCGGCGCCCTGGCCATGGGCGCCAAGCCGACCGACACCGCCAAGGCCTTTGGCGATGGCTTCTGGAGCCTGATCCCCTTCACCATGCAGATGGCCTTCGTAGTCATCGGCGGCTATGTGGTGGCCAGCTCGCCGCCCGCCGCGCGCCTGATCGACCGCCTGGCGCGCATCCCCGGCAATGGCCGTTCGGCCGTGTGCTGGGTGGCGCTGATCTCGATGTTGGCATCGCTGCTCAACTGGGGCCTGTCGCTGGTGTTCGGCGGCCTGCTGGTGCGCGCCCTGGCCCGACGCACCGAACTGAAGATGGACTACCGCGCCGCCGGCGCCGCCGCCTACCTGGGACTGGGCGCCGTGTGGGCGCTGGGCCTGTCTTCGTCGGCGGCGCAACTGCAGGCCAACCCGGCCAGCCTGCCACCGTCGATCCTGTCGATTACCGGGGTGATCCCGTTCACCGAAACCATCTTCCTCTGGCAGTCCGGCGTGATGCTGGCGGCATTGGTAGTGGTCTCGCTGGTGATCGCCTACGCCACGGCGCCGGGCCCGAACAGCGCGCGCAGCGCCCAGGACTGTGGGGTCGACCCCAGCTTCACCGCGCCACCGGCACCCCAGCGCACCCGCCCGGGCGAGTGGCTGGAACACAGCCCCATCCTGATCCTGTTGCTGGTGGCCCTGGCCGCCGGCTGGCTGTACCAGGAGTTCGCCACCAAACCGGCGATTACCGCCATTTCCGGGCTGAACACCTACAACCTGTTGTTCATCATGCTCGGTGCCTTGCTGCACTGGCGCCCGCGCAGCTTCCTCGATGCGGTGGCGCGTGCGGTTCCGACCACCACCGGGGTGCTGATCCAGTTCCCGCTGTATGGTTCGATCGCTGCCATTCTCACCCAGGTGAAGGGCGTCGACGAGCAGACTTTGGCCCACCACATTTCACTGTTCTTCACCCAGATCGCCACGCATGACACCTATGCCGTGCTGATGGGCGTCTACTCGGCGGTGCTGGGCTTCTTCATCCCATCGGGTGGTGGCAAGTGGATCATCGAGGCCCCGTACGTGATGCTGGTGGCCAATGACCTGCAGTACCACCTGGGCTGGGCAGTGCAGATCTACAACGCCGCCGAAGCCTTGCCGAACCTGATCAACCCGTTCTACATGCTGCCGCTGCTGGGGGTACTGGGGCTCAAGGCACGCGACCTGATCGGCTTCTCGTTCGTGCAGTTGCTGGTGCATGTGCCGCTGGTGCTGGTGTTGCTGTGGGCATTGGGTACGACGTTGCAGTACCTGCCGCCGGTGATGCCGTAAAGTCGGGGGCTGCACAGCAGCCCCAGCATTTCCCTGGCAGTCCACGTATGATGGCCGGGCTGCCTTCGCCTGGGAAATCCGCGTCACATGTCTATCCGATTGAAACTGCTGCGAAAGAAACTGGGGATGACCCTGGAGCTGCTGGCCGACAAGACCGGCATGACCAAGAGCTACCTGTCCAAGGTCGAACGTGGCCTGAACACCCCCTCGATCGCCGCCGCGCTGAAGCTGGCGCGGGCACTGAATGTCAATGTCGAAGAACTGTTCGCCGAAGAGCAGACCGGCCAGAACCGCTACAGCCTGGTACGCCATGGCGAGCGCCAGGCATTGGTGGGTGACGGGGCAGGGCCGGGGTACTCGGCCCTCACCAGCCAGGTCGGGCAGCGCAGCCTGTTGCCGTTCCTGATCCAGCCGCCGACCGAGTTCAGCGACCCTACGTTCAAGGAGCACCTGGGCGAAGAATTCCTGTTCGTCCACGCCGGCCAGGTGGAAGTGGACTTCATGAGCGAGCGGGTACTGCTGGAGCAAGGCGATGCCTTGCATTTCAATGCCCAGACACCACACCGGCTAAGGTCGGTGGGGCCGCTGCCGGCGCAGTTGCTGGTCGTGGTGCATCACACAGACGAATAACATGCCGGGGCGCCAAAGCGCCCCACGGCCTTGCCTTTCTCAGCGATGAAACTATGGCGCCACCAATGCAGCGCCCTATGCTCGATTTGCGCGTCGATATTTTGACTATATTGTCCGGCGCCCATTGAATTTTATTATAGTGTCGAATCGTTGACGCAATGTCATTGTGTTCATAAGCTCATCTCAACGGTGAAACAACTCCCGAACACCTCGCCAACAAACAGTTGATTTTCCTCTTCAGGAGGGGCGTATGCGCACGGCTCTGATTATCAAATCGATGTCTTTGCTGGCGCTGTTAAGTGGCGCAGCGCGTGCGGCGGATATGTATATCAATCAGAACAGTATCGTCCCTGTTTCAACGGCAGGGTGGTTCTTTGCATTTGCTGTCGTTGGCTTTGTAGCTGTCGCCAACAGGAGAAAGATCTGAATCCGCCAGCCTGGGTTCTACCCTTGACGCCAGCGGCCCGGGGCCTCGCTTGTCAATTCCCCAGCCGTTGCTATATTGCCAGTAGCCCGTGCAGGTCCACGGTTGCAGGCAGCAAAGCCCAGGCTGCACAGCGTCAAGGCAAGGCCTCGTAAAGATCGAGGTCATCGCGGTTGGCGTATACCGCGAAGCGGAGCGAGAGTTGGTGTGCTGTTCTCATTCAGTGCTCTTTGTCGGGCCTTTTCGGCCGGAGGGACCCTCATGGTGCGTTCAATGTTTGCCGCGTTCTGCATGCTGATGGTGTGGTCTGGTGCCGGTAAGGCCGACCCGAGCAGTGCTACCTACCTGCTCAGCCCTGGCGATGTGGTGATGGTTTCGGTGTGGCAGGAAGATAGCCTGCGCCAGGAAGCCACCGTACTTCCCGATGGCAGTATCACGTTCCCCCTGGCAGGTCGCATCGATGTTGCCGGGCTGGATGTGACGACCGTTGAAAAACAAGTGGCTGCCAAACTCGAGAAATTCCTCCCCGACCCGAACGTCAGCGTTGTCGTCAAGAGCATCGCCGGCAACCTGGTCTATGTACAAGGCAAAGTGATAAAGCCCGGGCCGGTACAGATGGCTGGCCCTACCGCAGTGTTGCAGGCCCTGAGCATGTCCGGCGGCCTGGACAAGTTTGCAGATGAAAGCGAAATCAAAGTGGTGCGCGGCACTGGCGCTTCCCAAAAAATCCTGCCCGTGCGATATAGAGACCTGGTGTCTGGCCGGGATATGTCCACCAACATCCAACTTCAGGCTGGCGATACGCTGGTCGTCCCTTGATCATGCCTTTAATAAGAACACTTAATGCCTCTTCTCAGAACAACTAGTATTGCAACGGCAATCTTGGTGTTGCCGTTTACGAACACGGTCTTGGCAGCAAATTGGCAGTCTACGGTAGTGGTACCGACATCCGTCGAACATGACAGCAACCCCTTGCTGCTGTCGTCGGGTGAAAAGGGCATAACGCGCACGATCATCGCGCCGGATTACACCCTGATCGGTACCTTCGACCGTGACGAACTGAGGTTGGGGCTGGGCATGAATGTATTGCGCTCGTCCGACACGGCGGTGGTCGACAACCGTGAGGACCCTGACGTGAGCCTGGGCTGGCAGCGTCAGACCGAGCGCGGGCGGTTTGGCCTGCTGGCGCGTTACAACGAAAGTTCGACGCTGTCGGGAACGGTGCTGGATACCGGTGTGGTCACCACCGATGGCACGCAAAAGCTGTATACGCTGACCGGCAACTGGAGCCAGGCGGTTACCGAGCGTAGCACCTTGAGCAACGAAACCACGTACAACCGTGCCCGTTATGACATCAGTACGCTGACGGGGTACGAAGAACTGGGCAACGTGTTCACCTGGACCTACGCCTGGAGCGAGCGAGCCGATCTGTACAGCCGCTTTGGTGCCCGGCGCTATGAGCCCGAGGAGGACCAGACGGCGACGGCGTCCAACAGCTACAGCCCCGCGGTCGGGGTCAAGTACCAGTTTTCCGAAAGCCTCAGCGCCGATGCGCATGTGGGTGTCACCGAGGTTTCCGGTGACGAAGGTGGCCGACGCGGGGAGGGTGGGGTTGCGCTGCTGTACACCGGTGCGCGCGCCGTCGCCAGCTTCACCGCCGAACGCAGCACGGTAGCCAGCGCCGAAGGCGGCTTCGCCGAGCTGGACCAGGTGCGCGGTGTGTGGAGTTACGCCGTCAGCGAATTGACCCGGGTGGGCGCGGACGCTGCCTGGCAAGACAGCAAAGGGCAGACCCCCAACACCCTGCAGACTTACAGCGTGTGGGCCAGCCGCGAGTTTTCGCCGTACTGGGACCTGCGCCTGTCGCTGATGTACAAGGAACGGCAGCAGGATAACGAAGCCGATGCGAACGCTACGATCGTGGGTTTGACGTTGACGTACAGGTACCCCGACATCTGAACTTCAGGCAGGTGGCCCCATGAAGTCTGACTACGAGCTCTCCCTCAGAGATTACATTGCCATAATCAAGGACAGGGCCCTGTTATTGGGGGTGAGCATCGTAGTCATCCTGGCCGCGACCGTCGCAGTCGCGGTGATGGTGCCGCCGATCTACCAATCGACCGGCACCATCCTGGTGGAGTCGCAGCAGATTTCCCCTGAGCTGGTGTCGACCAACAACACCAGCTTTGCCGATGAACGCATCGAAGTGATTCGCCAGCGGGTGATGACCCGCGAGAACCTGCTGCGCATCATCGACAAGTACAACCTGTTTCCCGACAAGCGCTTCAGCGATAGCGACAAGATCGACCACATGCGCAGCGCCATCGTCGTCGAAACCCTTACCACATACGTGCGCGGGCGGGGTGAAGCGACCGTGGCGTTCAATGTGTCCTTCGAGCACAAGCAGCCCGAGGTGGCCAAGGACGTCGCCGACGAGTTGGTGACGCTGTTCCTCAACGAGAACCTCAAGCAGCGTACCGAGCGGGCCAACGAAACCACCGAGTTCCTCACTCAGGAGGCTAACAAGCTGGGTGCCGAGCTGGCCAACCTGGAAAACCAGCTGGCGGATTTCAAGCAGGCCCACGCCAACGCCTTGCCCGAGCACCAGACCTTGCGCATGAACATGCTGTCACGATCGGAGCTGGAGTTCCGCGAGGTCGACCGTGATTACAAGGCCGCCCAGGAAGAACTGCGTTACCTTGAGCTGGAACTGTCCGCGGCCAATGCCGGGCTGGCAACCAAGGCCGGCGAAGGCCTCAGGGTGGCCGGTGCCGAGCAGCCCCAGGACCTGCCCAGCCTGAAGGCCGAATATGCCCGGCTGCTGAGCCGCTACAAGGAAGCCCACCCCGATGTGGTGGCGGTCAAGCGCAGGATCCAGGCGCTCGAAGCCAGTGGCAATCGCACGGCGGCGGCCTCCACGGTCGGCCTCGATGTCGCCCGCGTGCGCGCCAAGATGAGCGCGGCACAGGAGCGCATTGCTTCGCTGGCCGAGCAGAAGCGCGAGTTGACCCGCAAGATGGAAGGCTACGAGGCTGAGATCCTCGAGGCGCCGCAGGTCGAGCGTGGCCTGGTGACCTTGATGCGTGACCACGACAACGCGCGCAAGAAGTACGAGGAAATCCGCGCCAAGGAAATGGGCGCGAAGATTACCGAAAGCCTGGAGCAGGAGAACAAGGCCGAGCGCTTTGTACTGCTTGAGCCACCACTGATGCCCGAGAAACCGATCAAGCCCAACCGCAAGAAGATCGCTGCGCTGGGCCTGGTGCTGGCACCGGCAGGTGGCGGTGCGCTGGTGATGCTGCTGGAGATGTTCAACCAGCGCATTCGCGGCGTCGGTGCACTGGAGAACCTGCTGGGCAGGCGGGTGCTGGTGGCGCTGCCATACATCGATACCAAGGCCGATGTGGCCAGGCGCAAGCGTTGGCGCAACTGGCTGATCGTGGCGGCACTGGCGCTGGCGGCTATCATGGTAGTGCTGGTGCACGTGTTCTACATGCCACTGGATGTGCTGTTGTTCAAAGTCATGTCTCGGTTTGCATAGGGAAGCAGTGATGGACAGGACCAAGCAGGCTGTCGGCAATAATCTTCACCAGGTTACCCCGGGTACCCCGCAGGCCTTGTCACCCGCCCCTGGTACGGCACTGGCGGAAGTGCCTGGCCAGTTCGATTACGTGAACACCAAGGTGGTGCTGCTGCGCGCGGAGCACCTGGAGCGTCACCGTATCGTCGCCTACAACAAGAACTCCAACATGAACGGGCCGATCGACCTGCTGCGCACGCAGGTGCTCAGGACCATGGACGAGAATGGCTGGCGAACCCTGGCCATCACCTCGCCAACCCCTGAAGCGGGCAAGACGGTGCTGGCGATCAACCTGGCCATGAGCATCGCCCACCACACCACCAAGACCGCTTTACTGGTGGACTTCGACCTGCGTCGACCCAAGGTCGGCAGCAGCCTGGGCCTGCCCATGGACCAGGCGTTGAACGAGTTTCTGACGGACAAGGCCGAGTTGCAGGACTGCCTGGTCAACCCGACCTTGCCTCGGTTCGTGGTGCTGCCCACGCGGGTGCCGGTGCCGTTGTCCACCGAAATGCTGTCGTCGCCCAAAGTGAGCAACCTGATCAGCGAACTACGCAACCGCTACGAGTCGCGCATCTGCATTTTCGATTTGCCGCCATTGCTCAGTTCTGACGATGCGATCACCGTGATACCCAAGTTCGACTGTGTGCTGCTGGTGGTGGCCAACGGTATGAACAACAGGAAGGAGATCGAGGATTGCCTGCATCACCTGGCAAGGGTGAACCTGGTGGGAACGGTATTGAACAAAGCTGACGAGCAGCCTCGAACCTATTATTGAGTCTCGTATTCTGGGGCTGCTTCGCAGCCCATCGCGACACAAGGCCGCTCCCACAGGTACAGCACATTCCTTCAGCTGGTGGGGTCTTTGTGGGAGCGGGTTTACCCGCGAAGCAGGCGACGCGGTGGATGGCACCGGCTGCGCCGGTGTTCGCGGACGCGCCTGCTGCCACAGGTATGGCGCACTCTTTCAGCGGGTGGGGTAGCGAGCCCAGGGGTACTGCAACTCCCACTGCCACGCATGCCGCACAATCGACTCCAGCGTGGCAAACTCCGGCCGCCAGCCCAGCATGTGCATGGCCTTGCCAGCATCCGCCACCAACCGGGGCGGGTCGCCGGGGCGGCGGGGGGCGTCGAGGGTGCGGATCTGCCGGCCAGTCACCGCCCGGGCCGTATCGATCACCTGCTGCACGGAAAAGCCCAGCCCGTTGCCCAGGTTGAACGCGGTTCGCTCGCCACCCGCCAGCAGGTAATCCACCGCCAGTGCATGAGCCGCCGCCAGGTCGGCCACATGCACATAATCGCGTATGCAGGTGCCATCCGGCGTGTCGTAGTCGCGGCCAAAAACCGTTACTGCATCACGGCGGCCCGAAGCGGCCTGCAGGATCAGCGGGATCAGGTGGGTTTCCGGGTCATGACGCTCTCCCAGCTGGCCCTCCGGGTCTGCGCCCGCTGCGTTGAAGTAACGCAGGCATACCGACTTCAAGCCATAGGCCCGGTCGAAGTCCTCGAGAATCTGCTCGACCATCCATTTGCTCAACCCATACGGGTTGATCGGCCCCTTGGCATGCGCTTCGTCGATCGGCACGTACTGCGGGTTGCCGTAGACGGCTGCGCTGGAAGAAAACACCAGGTGCCTGATACCGGCATTCACCATGGCCTGCAGGAGGGAAAGGGTGGCCGCGACATTGTTCTGGTAGTACTTGCCGGGCACGCTGACCGACTCGCCCACCTGGATGAACGAGGCAAAGTGGAACACGGCATCGAAGCGGCAAACACCGAACAGCACATCCAGGGCGGGCTCGTCGGCGATGTCCAGTTTCGCCCACTGGACGCCGGGGCCGGGCGAGACGAGGTCCGCCACCACCACCTCATGGCCCGTACCGAGCAGGTGCTTGACCATGTGCGAGCCAATGTAGCCTGCGCCACCGACAACCAGAAACTTCATCCATGCCTCCTGGACTCTGCTGTTGTACAGCTGCGCTTTTCAGCTACAGGACTGTTGTGAGGGTAGATGGCCATATGCCCTATTTCAAGAACAGCCAGTTGGACATGTACTTGCCGTCGAACGTGATGCTATAGCGTCCATCCTGGTAAGCCATCGGCAAGGGTTTCAACTGGGCCTGTGCATCCCGGGCGAACAGCTTCAGGCCAGCAGGCGCCTTGATGTTCAAGGTGCCGGCAAACGGCTCTACGTTGAACGGTGTCTTGTCATCGGCCTTGGGCACGGCCCGGGTACCCAGCGACAGCAGCAGTTCACGCGACTGGCCCAGGGGGTTGCCGTCCAGGCTTTGCACCACGACGCTGGCGTACGGCGTTCGTGCTTGCACCTGGATGTCGCCCAGGCTGATCAAGCGACCTCCCAGCCATCCGGTGGCGGCCTGGGTCAGCGGTGTATCGATGGTATAGATGCCCTGTTGCCAGTTGCGCTTGAGTTCGCCCGTATCGCTGACCGCTTCCGTGGCGTCGGCCGGCAGCAAGGACTGCTCCGGGTCCTGCAGTACCTGCGCACCGACAGGGATGGCGGCGGGTTTCAGCCAGGGCAACTCCGGCGTCTGTGGCAGGGCGATCTGCAGTTGGCCCTTTTCCATGGCCGTGCGCAGCAGTGGCGAGTTGCGCGGGGTGATCTCCTGGTTGTACAGGGTGGCGGGCGTCGGCGCGAAAACGTATCGGGTAGTGGCCGGCTTCACATCCGCACGGCGATAGAGCAGGGCGGCAGCGGGCAGGGTGGCGATCATCGCCGGGTCGTTGTACGCGTGCCAGTTATCCGCCGTGCGCCAGCCAGGGTTGAAGGCCTGCTGGCTGTAAGCGTACTGCATCATGGCGTCCCAGCCCTGGTGGGCGGCGGTGCCGGCCACGTACAGCGGCAGCGAGTGGCGGTCGGGCAGCGGGAAGGGTTCGGCGTTCCACTCGGTGACGGTCAGCGGCTTGCCGACTACCTGGGCGGCAGCGAGCCAGTCGATCACGCCGTCGCTGGTCAACGGGTTCTTCTCCAATTGGCCATTGGCACCGTAGCCATGGGCATCGATGACATCGCCTGTGGTCAGTGCCGGCAGCGCGCTCAGGCCATTGCCGCCCCAGGTACTGGTGGTGGCGATCGGCACTTTCACGCCGAGGCCGCGCAGGTGAGTGATCATGTCGGTGTTGAAGCGCTGTTCCAGGTCGTTGAGAAAAAGCTTCGAAGGGCCATGCTCCCAGGCGCGCCAGGTGAGGTCGGTGGGCAGGTCATATTGTTTGGCGAAGGCTTTGGCCGCTTCCATGTAGCGCTCGCTATGGCGCGGCACATCCTTGTTCGGCATCAGGGCGTTACCGTAATGCTGGGTGAGGTCGTTCTCATTGGTGAGCAGTACGGCAGCGATGGCGGGGTCGTCCTTGTAAGCCAGGCCGGTGTATTCATTCACATGAGTCAGGTACTGCTCGGCAAAGCGTTTCATCGCCTGTTGGATGCTTCGGTTCACATAGGCGTAACCCTTCAGGTCGACATGGCTCTCACCCTTGGCCAGTTCCTTGAAGTCATCGATATTGTCATTGGCAGTAAGCGCCCGCTGCACGTGCAGGTCCAGCCAGATATAGATGCCCTCGTCCTTGAGCGCCTTGATCCATAAGTCGAGCTTGCGCAGCGATTCGGCACTGAGCTGCTGGGTATCGCGCACCAGGGTGCCGTCGCCGAACACGTTCGGGCTGACCCAGGGCGAGTCGTGGTGATGCAAACGCACCAGGTTGAACCCCAGTGCCGACAGGCGCTTGGCCTGTTGGCGGATTTCTTCGTCGGGGCTCTTGAACAGCGAATAGGCGGACAGGTTGGTGCCCCAGAAGCGCACTGGGGTGTTGTTTTCGAACACCAGCTGCTCGCCGACAGCCTTGACGAAGCCATGCTTGCCGGCAGGCTTTTCCGGGGCGTTGAGGAATGACAGGTCCACGGGCGAGGTGCGCCAGTCCAGCTGGTCGTCGGGCCAACCGGCGGGGTCGGCCAGGCCGAAGCGTTCGCTGGGCGTGGGACCCAGGTCGATGTCGCCGGTGATGTTCAGCACCGCCTTGATCTGCTGCCGACCAGCGTTGATCGGGTCGCTGTAAATGAACGCACGCAGTTCGGACGGGTTGCCGCGCTCGAAATATACCTTGGCCAGCGGCGGGTCGAAGCGCATTTCGATGCGTCGGCCCTGGTCAGCCTTGCCCCATGACCAGCCACGGTTGCCGGGCAGCAGCTGCGGTGCACCCATGCCCCCGGCAATTTGCCCAGGGTCGAACTCGAACACCATGCCACCGCCCATTACTCCGGCCTGCCGACTGTGGGCCTCGAGGTCAAAGGCCCAGCCCAGGGTTTGCGCCTGCTCCTTGCGGATATCCGCCGCCAGATCGAAGTCCAGTTCCTTGTTCTTGCCCTGCAGCGTGTAGTGGTCGGGGCCAACTACCTTGAACGTGGTGGAAAAACCGGTCCAGCTCCAGTTGGCCGCCCAGAAGTCGAACTTGGCTTTCATCACTGGCCCACCACCGCGGGTCACCAAGGGCAGGCCGTTCTGTTCATCGACACTGACTTGCCACGCTGAGGCCCAGCCGGTGAGCGGCAGTGAGGCCAGGCCGGCGATGGCCGAAACCCGCAGCAGGGTTTGAAAACCCCAGCGGCGCAGGGGGAGCAGGTTCATAGGCGTCACCTGGGTTGAAGGGCGGGGTCGGCCAGCGCGATGGCCTGGCTGTCGTGCAGCTGGCGAACCATCTGGACATAGGCCACGCCCAGTCCGGCGACCGTCCAGTACACCACCGGGATGAAGGTGATGCTGCTGACGGTGAAGATGATCACCAGGATGCCGATCAGTGTCGCCAGCAATGCCCGGCCGAGCTGGCGTCGCTCGTCGTCCTTGTCGGGGAAACTGCGCATGGCCTTGCGGATACCGTGCAGTACGGCAGCGAAGAACGCCACGAACAGGCCCAGCCCGACCAGCCCGACCCGCAGTGCCAGGTTTATGTAGGTGTTGACGATGTCGATGATGCCGT
Organism: Pseudomonas sp. M2(2023); assembly: GCF_030263955.1. NCBI lineage: Bacteria > Pseudomonadati > Pseudomonadota > Gammaproteobacteria > Pseudomonadales > Pseudomonadaceae > Pseudomonas > Pseudomonas sp. M2(2023). Next base: position 2,906,862 of record NZ_CP127114.1, on the reverse strand, counting down.
CACCCTGGATCATCGATTGCATTTCCGGGGTGTTGCGGAAGTCGAACGAGCCGAACAGTGGGTTGCGCTGGATGACGATCCACGAGTTGTCCATCAGCCGTTCGCGGTAAGTGATGTTCTCTTTCTCGAGGTTGCCAATGAACGGCAGCATGTCCAGTACCTTGTCGCCACCGGGCACGATGGTCAGCAAGGGCAGGGCCAGCATGCCGGCCGCAGCGAGCAGCGCCAGGCGCCTGACCGCACCTTTGCCCAGGGCGATGAACACCACCACGATGACCACGGCACCGATCCACGGGCCGCGGGACAGTGGCGCGAACAGCCCTGCGGCCAGCAGCAGGGCGCCCAGGGCCCGCTGCAGGGGGCGGCGCACGTAACCCTGGACGAACAGGAACAGGCCGATGGCCACGCTCATCACATAGCCCAGGGCAATCGCCTGCCCGGTGGTGACGCTGGCGCGCAGCGAACCGCCACGGCTCAGGTAGCCGGACATGCTCCACGGCACGCCCATGGCGTCGACCAGGGCACTGTACAGCAGCCAGTGGCGCACGTACTCGGCCACGCCGATCAAGGCCAGAACGAATGAGGCAAGCACGAAGGCCAGCAGGGTGTCCTTGAAGTCGCTGATCTGGCGCAGGCCACGGCTGGCCACGTAATACGGCAGTAACACGTCGACAAAAAGGTACAGCGTCTGGCGCAGGGTGTCGGTCAGGGTGGTCTCGCGCAGGTACAGCACGCTCATCAGCAGCAGGCCGGCCGCCAACAACCTGTCGGGCCAGGTGCGGCCGAAGCGCAGGGTGTCGCCTTGCCGGCGCAGGGCCAGCGCCGCCGGCAACAGCACGCACAGGGCCAGCAGGCGGATATGGTTGAGGTCGACCAGGTAATTGACCACGCCAAACCCGGGCACCTGCACTGAAGCCGGCGGGATCAGGAACAGCAGCATGTAGAACAGCGCCATGGGGTTGTGTTCGCGGCGCCCGGCGATATACAGGATGACGGCGCCAGCACCCAGGTACAGCCAGAAGCTATGCGAGAAGAAGGCCAGCAGGGTAAGCAGGAACCACAGGTTGCGTCGGCGCTTGAAGTCGCTCAGCGGAATCAGGTCGGTGGCAGGCCGCCGCGCCAGCAGGAAGACCACGCTCGCCAGAAAAAGGATGACGATCAACGCACGAAAATGTTCAGGCATTGGCTATGTGCACCTTTGCATCGGTGGGCAACGGCTAGCGTCGTGGCTGATTGAAACTATAGTGACCTTTTAGCCTGTCAGTCAGAGATTGTACTCATGCCGTCGATTGATGTGTCTGCCACCGCGAGCCTGCGCAAGCGGGCCCTGAGGGCCGGGTCATGGAACCTGGTTGCACAAGTGGCGTCACAGTTGATGCGCCTTGGCGGCAACCTGATCATGGCCCGCTTGCTGCTGCCGGAAATGTTCGGGGTGATGGTCATCGCCACCACCGTTTCGGTACTCCTGCATCTACTGTCCGATGTCGGCCTGCGGCAGAACATCATCCAGAGCCATCGCGGTGACGACCCGGATTTTCTCAATACTGCATGGACCGTGCAGATCATCCGCGGCTTCGTGCTGTTCGCCCTGACCTTGCTGCTGGCCTTGGGGGCCTGGTTCGCCCAGCTCGCCGAGCTGTGGCCGGCGGACTCCACCTATGCCGCACCGGTGTTGCCGATGGTGCTGGCGGCAACCGGGCTGTCGGCGGTGATCTGGGGCTTCCAGTCCACCAAGATAGATGTCGCGGTACGGACTTTCCAACAGAAGCGCGTGGTGCTGGTGGACCTGGCCTCGCAGGCGGTCGGCCTGGTGGTGATGCTGGTGCTGGGCTACCTGACCCATTCAGTGTGGGCACTGGTGATCGCCGGCCTGGTGTCTGCCGTGGCCTGGACCCTGCTCGGTCACACCGCCCTGGAGGGGCATGACAACCGCCTGCAGTGGGACCGTAGCGCGCTGACCGAACTGATCGTGTTCGGCCGCTGGATCCTGTTGTCGTCGATGGTCGGCGTGCTGGCCATGTACGGTGACCGCATGTGGTTTGGCGCCAGCATGACGGCGGCACAACTGGGTGTGTATTCGATTGCCGTGTTGATCCTGGGGGCCGTGCAGACCGCGCTGATGAAGGTTTTCGGCGCGGTGGCGCTGCCCGCCTTCAGCGAAGCGGCACGGGCCGATGACAAGGAGCGCCTCAAGGCGCTGTATTACCGCTTCCGCCTGCTGGTCGACCTGCTGGTGCTGTTCATCTGTGGCGGTTTCCTGACCGCCAGCCCTTTGCTGATCGGTTGGCTGTACGACGATCGTTACCGTGAAGCTGGCCCGATGATGGCCATTCTTTCGCTGTCGTTCCTCACATTGCGCTATACCTTGGCTCATCAGGTGTGGATTGCCCTGGGCCTGACCAGGTACCAGGCCATGGATAACATCATCCGCCTGGTCTCGTTGTGGGGGGGGCTGCCACTGTTGCTGGCGATCGGTGGAGTTGACTGGGCGATCTGGGGGGTTGCCCTGCATACCGTGCCAACCCTTGTGTTGATCGTGTACGTGAATCGCAAGCTGGATATGTTCAGCCTGAGGCGTGAGCTGGTGGTACTGCCGATGCTACTGGTCGGGGCACTTTGCGGGGCGCTGCTGACAGCCTTTTTCAACTGGCTGTAATTCTGCTTGTCGGGTGAAACTTTCAAAGGTGCAGGTCATTGGATCATGGGGAAGTTTACGTTTTGTACTGCGCAATTGGGTCGTAGGGGGTTTCTCCAGAGTTGTGTCTTGCTGGGTGTAGGTGGTGTGGTGTTCGCTGCTACGCCAGCCATCACCAGCCAACCTGCAGGCAGGCCTGGGTTCGTGGTGATCAACGGCTGGGTACTGCCGTCCCGTTACTTCCGGAACGAGCACGCATGATCAGGGACTATCAGCAGCAGAAGGCGCTGCGCGACAGTTACGATGTCTGCATCATCGGCGCCGGCCCGGCCGGTATCACCCTGGGCCTGCGCCTGGCCGCCGCCGGCTGGAGCGTCCTGCTTGCCGAAGGTGGCGGGCGCGAGTACTCGGCGAACTCGCAAGCCTTGTACGCCTGTGCATCCACTGGCCTGGAGCTGTATGCCGGGGAAGCTCGCCTGCGTTATCTGGGCGGCACATCCAACCATTGGGCCGGCCGTTGCCGGCCGTTCAGCCCCTCGGACTTCGCCGTTCCCCCCATTGGCGGCTTGCCTGGCTGGCCCATTCCTTATTCGGAGATCGCAGGCTACCTGCCTGCTGCCATGGATATCGTCGACCTGCCGCCAGGGGCGGACTTTCGCGCGTTGAATGATGGCCTCGACGGCGGTGACTTCGAACCGGACCGCTTTCTGCTCAGCCCGCCAACGCGCTTTGCGCAGAAGTACGCCACGGCCCTGGAGCAGACCCAGGGCCTGGACGTATTCATCAACTGCAATTGCGTGAACCTGGAGTTCGACCAGGCCTCCGGTCACCTGGCTGCAGTCGTGCTTTCCGATTACGAGTGCAATCGCCAGCGCCTGGTTGCAAGAAACTTCGTACTCGCTACAGGTGCCATCGAGAATGCCCGGCAACTGCTCAACAGCGAGTCGTTGGCGGCGGCGGGGATAGTGAGCAAGGACGGGCTGGTCGGCGGGTGTTTCATGGAGCATCTGAACATTGACCTGGGCACCTTCATCCTCAACTCGGGGCTGGCCCCTGACCCGCGCGAGTACTACACCACCGATGCCTTCGTTGAGGAGTACAAGGCAGGCAAGGGCAACGTCAGGGCCGCCTTGCTGGCTGATGTGCAAACCTATGGTCGTACTGCCGAGGTGAAGCATTTTCTGGAGAACCTGGTCTGCGACATGGGAGTCGCCAGCAAGATCGCCTTCGTGGCCAAGTTCAACTGCCCCGGTGATGGCGTCATCAGCACCATGATCGAGCAGTTTCCCAACCTGCACAGCCGTATTTCGCTGCTGGAGGAGAAGGACGCACTGGGCGTGGCCAAGGTCAATGTCAACTGGGCCCTGACCGCTGATGACCGGCACACCATCAAGTGCATCGGAAGCGAGCTGGCCAAGCAGTGGGTTGCCATGGACCTGGGCTACATCAAGCTCAATGACTTCGTTTACGACACCTCGATACCGCTGAAGCTGTCGCCACATGCCCATCACATGGGTACCACGCGCATGGCGTCTTCGGCGCAGTTTGGTGTTGTCGATACCAACTGCAAGGTGTTCGGTACCGAAAATCTTTATGTCGCCGGCAGCAGCATCTTTGCCACGGGCGGCGCTTGCAATCCGACCATGCCGCTGCTGCAGTTTGCGGTACGCCTGGCCGACCACCTCGATGCCAGGCTGAGCGCGGCCAGCGACGCCGTGGGGTGATGCATGTTGTAAACGGGTTGAGTGCGCGACGGTCAGCACCCACAAGAACGAGACCGGATGCGCCTCAGGGACAGTCCAGATGGCTTTGATTGCGAGGCTGGCAGAATGAAGGGATGGATACGCAAGGCAGTGGCGCACTATGTCCATGCAACGGGGCGAGGAAGCTCCTTCTACAGGAGGTTCTGCAAGCCGTCAGGGCTTGAGTGGGGGGCATACCTTGCCCGTTGGGGCAACTTCCACTCGGTAGGCAGCAACTTCTATGTCAATACAGGCTGCAAGTTCCTCGACCCTTCGCTGGTTCGCATCGGCAACAGTGTGGGGCTGTCCGACTGCACCCTGATCGGTCATGACGGGGTGGTATTGCTGATCGAACATCGCTTCGGCAAGCACCTGGATTCGGTCGGTTTCATCGACATCAAGGACAACTGCTTCATCGGCCACGGTGCAATCGTCATGCCTCGCGTCACCATCGGGCCTGAGTCGATCGTGGCCGCCGGTGCCGTGGTGACCAAGGATGTGCCGCCGGGCACGGTGTTCGGTGGCAACCCTGCTGAGTTCATATGCACCACCGAGGCGTTGATCAAGCGGGTTGAGGCACGTTGCGAAGCCTACCCATGGATCGACCTGGTCAAGCAGCGCAATGGTGCCTACGACCCGCAACTGGAGCCGCAGCTGATGGCGCAAAGGCGCCAGTATTTCTTCGGGGACGGCAACAATGGCTAGCAAACCTGTGGACGTCATGGTGGTCAACTTCAACACGGCCGGGCTGCTGCAGCCGATGTTCGATGCACTGCGTCGGGCCGACAGCGAACGGCTGGCCAGCTACCTGGTGGTGGACAATGCCTCGGCCGATGACTCGCTGCAGCGCATGGCCGAGGTATGCCCGCAGGCGCTGCTGCTGAGCAACAAGCAGAACGTGGGGTTCGGCCGGGCCAACAACCAGTTGCTGGCGCACCTGAAGGGCAAGTACGCCTTGCTGCTGAACACCGACGCCTTTGTCGCCGCCGATTCACTGCAGAAAACCCTCGACTACATGGAAGCCAACCCGGAGTGCGGTGTGCTGGGGGTCCGCCTGGAGGGACGCGACGGCGCCCTGCAGCCCAGTTGCCGCTACTTCCCCACACCGTTCAACGTGTTCGTCGGGCGTACCGGGCTGGGGCGTTTCTTCCCGGGCTTGAAAATGGTCGACGAAATGGATTGGGACCACGCTTCTGTCCGCGAGTGCGACTGGCTGCCTGGCTGCTTCTACCTGGTGCGCCGCGAAGTGCTCGACCAGGTGGGCCTGTTCGACCCGCGCTACTTTCTTTATTACGAGGAGGTCGACCACTGCAAGCGGGTGAAGGCGGCGGGCTGGAAGGTGGTGTTCTACCCGCATACCACGGTGGTGCACATCGGAGGGGAAAGCTCCAGATCGGTGGCCGAACTGGAGGCGGCCAGCCGGCAGATCTCGTCATACCAGATCGAAAGCGAGCTGCTGTACTTCCGCAAGCATCATGGGTTGGCGGGCCTTGCCCTGCACATGCTGCTGGTCACCTTGGGCGACCTGGTACTGGCGCTCAAGGCGCTGTTGAAACGACGCGGTCGGGGCGCAATACAGGCCTGCTGGCGTCACTGCCGGGCGACCTGGTCTCTGTTGTTCAAGACCCGGTACGCCAGCCAACCGACAAGGTAGGTGGAGCCATGTTCGAGAATATACGTGCCGACCTGCGTGCCCATGGGGGCGATTGGGGCGCCCAGGGCTTCTGGGTATTGCTGGTGTACCGCTTCGGCCGCTGGCGCTATGGGGTGCGCCCGGCACTGCTGCGAAAACTGTTTTCGCTCATCTACAAGGTCCTGTTCAAGTTCGTGCAGATCATCACGGGTGTGGAGCTGCCGTGCGAGGTGGTGATCGGCCGCAACTTCGTCATCGACCATTTTGGCGGCATCGTAGTCAGCGGCTATGCCCGGTTTGGCGATGACTGCCGCATCCGCAACGGGGTAGTGGTGGGCCTGAAGAACGTCGATGAGCCGATTGCACCAGTGTTCGGCAACAACGTCGATATTGGCACCGGGGCCAAGGTGCTGGGAAGCATCCGTATCGGCAACGACGTGATCATCGGTGCCAACGCCGTGGTGCTGGTGGATGTGCCGGACAATTCGCTGGCGGTGGGGGTGCCGGCCATCATTAAGGCCAGGCAACCGGCCGCCACGGCGCCCGTCGAGTGAGGCCCATGGCGAGCGGCATCGGAGTGGTGGTGATTGGCCGCAACGAAGGCCTGCGCCTGGAGCGTTGCCTGCGTTCGCTGCTACAGGGTACGGACAAGATCATGTACGTCGACTCCGGCTCTACCGATGGTTCACCACACCTGGCTCGCAGCCTGGGGGTAGAGGTATTGGCGCTGGACATGGACACCCCGTTCACTGCCGCACGCGCGCGCAACGAAGGCTTTCTCGCCTTGCAACGGCTGTTGCCGTCGCTGCAACGGGTGCAGTTCGTCGATGGCGATTGCGAGGTGGATGGCGGCTGGCTGGCCGCGGCGCAGGCGTTTCTCGACGACCACCCCGACGTGGCCGTGGTGTGTGGCCGCCGACGCGAGCGCTTCCCCCAGCGGTCGGTGTACAACCTGTTGTGTGATCTGGAGTGGGACACCCCCATTGGCGAGGCCAAGGCGTGTGGTGGCGATGCCCTGATGCGAGCAGATGCCTTTGCCGCCGTCGGCGGCTTTCGCCCCGAGCTGATTGCCGGAGAGGAGCCCGAGCTGTGCGTGCGCCTACGGGCAAAGGGCTGGAAAGTCTGGCGCCTGGACGCCGAGATGACCCTGCACGACGCCGGCATGACCCGTTTCAGCCAGTGGTGGCGGCGTAGCCTGCGCGCTGGCCACGCCTATGCCGAAGGGGCTTACCTGCATGGTCAGCCACCCGAGCGGCACTGGTTGCGCGAATCGCGCCGGGCTTGGCTGTGGGGTCTGGGCATCCCCGTGGTAATCGTGCTGGCCTGCCTGCTGCTGGGCGGCTGGGGCCTGCTGCTGCTGGCGGTCTACCCGCTGCAGGCCGTACGCCTGGCCCGCCGTGGTGGCAAGTCGGTGAGGGAGAACTGGCTACAGGCGGTGTTTCTGGTATTGGGCAAGTTCCCGGAAATGCTCGGGCAACTGAAGTTCCTGCGCCACCGCATCGCGGCCGGCAAATCGACGTTGATCGAGTACAAGTGAGAGAGGCCCATGATGCTCGGCACGATCGTCAAAAGCGTGTTTACCTTGCAACCGGGCTACTCGTTGCGGGCGCTGAACAACAAGTACAGGTTGGCGCTGCAGATTGCCAGGCAATGGCCTGAACTGAATGCCTTCCTGCAGCGCATGACGGCGGCGTTGGGCCAGCAAGGCTTGCAGCGGCTAGGGGTGGATTGCATCGGTGTCGTGCAGTGGCCTTACCTCAGCAAATGCTGGGAAGCCCCGCAGCGCCTGGAGGTGGTGGCTTCGCACTTCGAAGTGCTGGCCGGGCAGTTTCCGGCGCTGTTGCTGCTGGGGCGGGACGAAAGCCTGACGTTGTGCGAGCTGTCCAGCCATTCGCCGGGTTGTCGTCTGGTTTTGGACCGACCGATCTGGTTCAAGCGCGAAGGCGAGTTGGTGTTGAACCTGTTCCAGAGCGACCTGCGCGTGGCATCCCTGGCATTCAGCCTGTGCCGCAGCCGGGGCGAGCTTTGCCTGTTCATTGGTGCCGTGCAGGGCATCCACAAGGGTATCGACAGCGAAACCTCACTGGCCATCTATCGCGACCTGACCAAGGACTTCGAAGGGCTGCGCCCGCGCAGCCTGTTGCTCGAGGCATTGAAGTGCCTGGCCAGGACCCTGGACGTGGTGCACCTGTATGCCGTCAGTGATGCTTGCCGCCACCATCGGCACGCGTATTTTGGCAGCGACAAGGGCCAGGACCTGGCGGCCAATTATGATGTGATCTGGCTGGAACACGGTGCTACTGCATCGAGCCATGCTGACTTCTTCGCCCTTCCGCTGGCTGCGGTACAGCGGGCGGAACAGGATATTCCGGCGAAGAAACGGGCAATGTACCGCCGCCGCCAGGTGCTGCTCGACGATGTTTTCGCCCGCTTGCAGGCCGTGTTGCCAGGCAGCGGTCACAACCTTGGACTACAAGGGGAACAGGGGGATGTATCTGACGAGATGGCATCGGCGGGGCCCCGGCCGCCGGTAGTCGACAGCCTGAAGTAATCGCCAGCCCTGCCGCGGCAGGTCTGAATGTTCACTACGCGGGTCTTGATCTGGATTTCTATGCGCATTGCTTACTTCATAAACCAGTACCCGAAGGTCAGCCACAGTTTCATCCGCCGCGAGATCCTGGCGCTGGAGCGCCAGGGGGTAGAGGTGCAGCGTATTGCCCTGCGCGGGTGGGACGCCGAGTTGCAGGATGCCGACGACGCGAGCGAACGGGCCAAGACCCGCTATGTGCTGCAGCATGGCATCAAGGGGTTGCTGGCACCGGCCTGGCAAGTGCTGCGAGCACAGCCGCGCCGGTTCTTCCGGGCGCTGCAGTTGGCCATGCGCGTTGGCTTGCGGGCCGACCGCGCCTGGCCCTACCACCTGGTCTACCTGGCCGAGGCCTGCCAGGTACTGCAATGGTTGCAGGCTGGCGAGGCAAGACATGTGCATGCACATTTCGGCACCAATTCCACCGAGGTGGTGATGCTGGCCAATGTGCTGGGCGGGCCGGCCTACAGCTTTACCGTGCACGGGCCGGAGGAGTTCGACAAGCCGCAGTTTCTGCACATGGGCGAGAAGGTGCGGCGTGCCGCATTTGTCGCGGCGGTCAGCTCGTACGGGCGCAGCCAGTTGTTTCGCTGGGTGGCACACGACCACTGGGCCAAGGTGAAGGTGGTGCATTGCGGCCTCGAGCGCAGTTTCCATGAGGTGGCGCCGGTTGGCGTGCCCACGGCGCCGCGCCTGGTGTGCGTCGGCCGCCTGTGCGAACAGAAAGGCCAGCTGCTGCTGCTCGAGGCCGCGCGAGTACTGGTCGCCCGGTCGATCGCCTTCGAACTGGTGCTGGCCGGCGACGGTGAAATGCGTGGCCAGGTCGAGGCGTTGATCGCCCGGCATGGCTTGCAGCAGCAGGTGCGCATCACCGGCTGGATCAGCAGCGCACAGGTGCGCGAGGAAATCCTGGCGGCGCGTGCGCTGGTGCTGCCCAGCTTTGCCGAAGGTTTGCCGGTGGTGATCATGGAGGCGATGGCCTTGCGCAGGCCAGTGCTGACCACCTATGTGGCAGGCATTCCCGAGCTGGTGCGGCCGGGCGAAAACGGCTGGTTGTTCCCTGCCGGCGCCGTGGACGAGCTGGCAGCGGCCATGGCCGATTGCCTGGCACAACCTGCCGAAGTGCTGCAGCGCATGGGCGAGGCGGCACGCCAGCGTGTGCTGCAACGGCATGACATCGATACCGAGGCGGCCAGGCTGGCCAGCTATTTCAAGGCATCCGCATGATGAGTGTATTGGCTTGGATACTGGGCATGCTGGCGGCCATCGTCCTGTTGCCGGTGCTGCTGCTGTTGGTGCAGGTGCTGATGGCCTGCTTGCCTGCACGCGCGCAGCCGATGGGCAACACCGCCCGTCCGCAGGTGGCAGTGCTGGTGCCAGCTCACGACGAGGCTTCGATAATTGGTGCCACGCTGGCGAGCATTGCCCCGCAGTTGCGGCCTGGCGACCGCTTGCTGGTGGTGGCGGACAACTGCACTGACGACACCGCGCAACTGGCGCGCGAGGCGGGTGCCGAAGTGGTGGAGCGCCACGATGCACGGTTGCGCGGCAAGGGCTACGCCTTGGACTTTGGCGTGCGCCACCTGGCCGACCAGCCGCCCGAGGTGGTGATCGTGGTGGATGCCGACTGCCAGGTGGGCGAGGGGGCGATCGAGCGCCTGGCGCGGCGCTACCGCGAAGTCGCTCGCCCGGTGCAGGCGCTGTACCTGATGTACGCACCGGCAGGGGCTGGGTTGACAGTGCAGGTTGCCGAGTTCGCCTGGCGGGTCAAGAACCTGGTGCGCCCGCGTGGATGGGCGCGGCTGGACCTGCCATGCCAGCTGATGGGCGCCGGCATGGCATTCGGCTGGCGTGACCTGGCCTTGATCGACCTGGCCAACGGGCACCTGGTGGAGGATGTGAAGCTGGGCCTGGACCTGTGCCAGCAGGGCAAGCCGCCAGTGTTCTGCCCCGAGGCCGTAGTCAGCAGCCGGTTCCCTGCCAGCCAGCAAGGCCTGGGCAGCCAGCGCACCCGCTGGGAACATGGGCACCTGAGCCTGATGCTGGCCGATGCGCCCAAGCGTGTGCTGGCGGCAATCACCCAGCGTAACGGCAGCTTGCTGGCCATGACCCTGGACCTGCTGGTGCCGCCGCTGGCGTTGCTGGTGCTGGCCTTGCTCGGCCTAAACCTGGTGGCCTGGCTGGCGTACCTGCTGTTCGGCCTGGCGGCACCTGCGTGGATCGCCCTTTGCGCGCTGGCATTGCTCGGCCTTGCCGTCGCAGTGGCCTGGGCGCGTTTCTGTCGTGAACTGATCCCGTTCTCCGTGCTGCTGTACGCGCCGTTCTACGCCGCAAGGAAGCTCCCCTTGTATCTGCGGTTCCTGATCAAGCGACAGGTTGAATGGGTACGTTCGAAACGGGATGAAGACTGATGGCTCATTGGCAAGAACGCTGGAACACCCTTGTCGGCAAGCTCGAAGTGGTGCCGGATGCCACTGCCGCGCAGCGCCTGCTGGACAGGCTCAGCGTCCCGAAAGCCGCGACCGTGCTGGGCTTCGTCAATGCCCATGCAATGAACCTGGTGGTTCGTGATGGCGCCTGCCACCAAGCATTGTCGGCGGCCGACGTACTGCTGCGCGATGGTTCCGGCCTGGCGATCCTGTATCGCCGGCTGGGGCTTGAGCCAGGGCTCAACATGAATGGCACCGACTTCATTCCTCGGCTTCTGGCTGCCTACCGCGGGCGGCGAGTTGCGTTCTGGGGCACCCGACAGCCGTACCTGGACCAGGCCGTGCAACGAAGCACAGCCACGTTCGGGGTGGTACCGGTGTCGGTCCACGATGGCTTTGCCAGCGTCGATACCTACCTGCAACTGGCCAGGGAGTTGCAACCTGAGCTGATCGTGCTGGGCATGGGAATGCCCAGGCAGGAGGTTGTGGCCGCAAGGCTGGCGGCAGCTGGGGGGCCGTGCCTGATCGTGTGTGGCGGCGCGATCCTGGATTTTCTCGGCGGCAAGGTCAGCCGGGCGCCCGAGTGGTTGCGGCGGTTGGGTGGGGAGTGGCTATACCGGCTGTTGCGCGAGCCGAAGCGTTTGTTCATTCGTTATGTTGTGGGCAACCCGTTGTTCCTGGTGCGTACCCTGCTGTTCCGCTGCGACGGGGGACGGCCAGGCACACCGTATGAGCGTCAGAATCCGCCCGAGCGGTGATTCCGGGTACGCTGATGGCGGATGGCTGCTACAGTTTGATCAATGGCTTGCGGCTGCAGGATTTTGCTCCACGGGCTTTGCATGAGCCGTTGTCAAGGCTTGCTTGTTGGTGGAAGGCATTTGCTGCACGCAAATTGATGAGGTCTGAAATGGTCTTAGAGCCCAGAAGCAGTCGTTCCTTATTGCAGAGAAGAAGCAGCGTAAGTAACGCTATTCAGGCCGGCCTCGATGGAATTGCAGTCATCGGCATTGCCTGGTACCTGATCTACGACCAGTTTGGCTACATCACTTCCGATTACGTGATCATGCTGCTGTTGCTGGTTGGCGCACTGGCAGTCATCTACGATCACTATGCGATCTACCGTACCAACGTCGGGCTTTCCATCAAGGCTTTCCGGCTGTTCAAGGCCTGGTCGGCAACTTTTTGCTTCCTGGTGGTCATGGCCTTCCTGGCCAAACAGAGCGAAACCTATTCGCGACTGCTGGTCGTGCAGTTGTTCATCATTGGCTACATCGCCCAGTTGTTCCTGCACTTTGCCGTGCGCGAATTGCAAAAGCGCTTCACCGCCCATGCACGCCTGGACAACGCCCTGATCATTGGTGCCGGTGATCTGGCCAACTTCCTGTATCAGAAAATCAGCAACAACCCCTGGTTCGGCGAACGCGTGCTGGGTTGCGTGCTGATCGACAATGCCGATGAGCCGGGGCGCGAAAGTGCCGAAGGAAAGCAGCGCATGCCGGTGCTCGGGCATGTTGCCGAGCTCGACGATATCGTGGCCCGCCATGGCATTCGCACAGTGTACCTGGTGACCCCGCTGGGCGGTTCCGAGGTCATCAACGATGTGTATTTCAAGTTGCTCGACAAGTGCATCGCGGTGAACTGGGTACCGGATATCTTCTCGTTGCGCCTGATCAATCACAGTGTGCGGGAAATTGCCGGCATACCTGTGCTGACCTTGTCGGAAACACCGCTGACGGGCATGAGCCTGTTCTTGAAGAACCTCGAGGACAGGGTGTTGGCGGCGCTGATCCTGCTGCTGGCATCGCCGGTGTTGCTGGCCGTTGCGCTGGCCATCAAGCTCGATAGCCGCGGCCCGGTTTTCTTCCGTCAGGAGCGCACCGGCTGGACGGGGGAAGCGTTCCGTATCTGGAAGTTCAGGAGCATGCATGTCCACCAGCCGGAAGATGGCGTGGTGAAGCAGGCGCAGAGGGATGACCCACGGCTGACCCGGGTCGGCGCCTTTATCCGCCGCACCAGCCTCGATGAACTGCCGCAGTTGTTCAATGTGCTGACCGGGGAGATGTCGCTGGTAGGGCCGCGGCCGCATGCGTTGCAGCATGACACGTTGTATTCGCAGGACATCGTCGACTACTTCGCTCGCCACAATATCAAGCCTGGCATGACCGGCCTGGCGCAGGTACGTGGGTTCAGGGGCGAAACCAGGGATATCGAGCAGATGATCCAGCGGGTGGACTCGGACATCGAGTACATCAACAACTGGTCGCTGTGGCTGGATTTCGTCATCCTGGTGCGCACGTTGAATGCGTTTACCGGCAAGCAGGCCTACTGACGCACAAATCTCGCAAGCGCTCTGCGCACCCTGTGGGAGCGGGTTTACCCGCGAAGAATCCAACGCGGTGCATGGCACCGGCTGCGCCGGTGTTCGCGGCTAAAGCCGCTCCCACAGGGTCCCTGCCAATTCAATGAGTCATTTGCAGCGTGCAAGCGCAATTGGCTGGCCTAGTCTTTGTTCAGCGGGTGCAACTCCCTGAACCCCCGCGCTTCCTCCACCAGCCAGTCATGCACCGCCCGCGCCCCCGGCTGGTTCAGCCCGCCCGGTGGGTAATGCACTACATAGCGCTTGTGATTGGCGATAGGCACCCCGAACGGCACGATCAGTGCGCCGCGCTCCAGTTCGTCGTTGAGCAGCGTGCGTCGGGCGATCGCCACGCCAATGCCGGCAATCGCCGCCTCGATGGTCAGGTGGTTGCGGTTGAAGGTATGCCCGCGCCGCACATCCAGGCCGGCGGCGCCGATGCCCTCCAGGTAGAACTCCCATTCGGCATATTCCGAACTGCCGCGCCAGGCCGTAATGTCGTGCAGCAGCGGGTAGTGCACAAGATCTGCCGGCCCGTGCAGCGGCGGGCGCCCGCGCAGCAAGGTGGGGGAGCACACGGGGAAGATCTGCTCGTCCAGCAGTGGTGTCGAGAGCATGCCGGGGTAGCTGCCATCGTTCAGGTCGATGGCCAGGTCGAAATCGCCCGGTGTCAACGCCTGGGCACTGTCTTCGGCCACCAGACGCAACTCGATGTCCGGGTAGCGTTGTTGAAAACGCGGAAGGCGAGGCGTGAGCCATTTGGCCAGGAACGACGGGATCGAGCGCAGGCGCAAGGTGCCGCGGATCTCACCTGCATCCAGGCGCAGCAGTTCGGCTTCGATGCTGCCGTAGGCTTCGGTCACCGTCTGTGCCAGGCGTTGCCCTTCGGCGCTCAGTTCCACACCACGTGCCCGACGCAGGAACAGCTGGTAGCCCAGGCGTTCCTCCAACTGGCGCATCTGTTGGCTGACGGCGCCCGGGGTAATGTGCAGCTCTTCGGCACAGCGGGTGAAGGACAAGTGCCGGGCCGCACAGGCGAACACGTGTAGCCAGACGAACGTCTGGCCATTGAGTTGTCGTCGCATCGTTTAGTACCACTAAAGCCTTGCTTAGGAAGTTTCGTTGGTCATCCGTGAGCCAGCGCGGCAGTATCGCGCAAAATCGCAATATCGCTCAATTTCTCCAGATAACCGCGCTGCGGCTTCATACCCGGGCACGGTCAGGCATTAGCATGGCTATCAGTGTTTTCGACCTTTTCAAAATCGGCATCGGGCCGTCCAGTTCCCACACCGTCGGCCCGATGCGGGCGGCGGCTACCTTTGCCCAGGCCCTGCGCGAACAGGGGCTGCTGGCCCAGGCAAGCCGTGTCGAGGTGCGGTTGTACGGGTCGCTGTCGGCAACCGGGGTTGGCCATGCGACCGATCGCGCCTGCCTGCTCGGCCTGATGGGCCAGTGGCCGGACCGCATCGACCCGGCCACCATCGAGTCGCGCATTGGCCAGGTGATGCAGGAGCACTGCCTGATGCTCGATGGCAGCCACCCGCTGGCGTTCGAGTACAGCCGCGACATGCTGCTGCTCGACGAGAACCTGCCGTATCACCCCAATGCCATGAGCCTGGAAGCCATGGACGGGCAGGGCAGCCTGTTGCGCCAGACCTACTATTCGGTGGGCGGTGGTTTTATCGTCGAGCAAGCCGAGATCGACGCGCCAGCGCTCGAAGCGAACGCGGTGGTGCTGCCGTACGAGTTCGACAGCGCTGCGCAATTGCTGGCCTTGTGCAAGAGCCATGGCTTGAGTGTGGCGCAGCTGATGATGGCCAACGAATGCGCCTGGCGCCCTGAGGCCGAGGTACGCGAGGGCCTGCTGCGGATCTGGGGTGCCATGCGTGAATGCGTCGACAATGGCCTGCGTAATGAAGGCATCCTGCCGGGCGGGTTGCACGTCAAGCGCCGTGCGGCGCGGCTGCATCGCAGCCTGCAGGAGCTGGGCAAGCCCAACGTGATCGGCTCCACCCTCAGTGCCATGGAATGGGTCAACTTGTTCGCCCTTGCGGTGAATGAAGAGAATGCCGCCGGCGGGCGCATGGTCACAGCACCTACCAATGGTGCTGCCGGCATCATCCCGGCGGTGCTGCATTACTACATGAAGTTCAACCCGGGGGCGTGCGACGCGGACGTGGTGGACTTCCTGCTGGCGGCAGCGGCGGTCGGTATCCTGTGCAAGAAGAATGCGTCGATTTCCGGGGCCGAGGTTGGTTGCCAGGGCGAGGTAGGTTCGGCCTGTTCGATGGCCGCTGCCGGCCTTGCCCAGGTGCTGGGCGCTACGCCGCCGCAGCTGGAAAATGCCGCCGAGATTGCCCTGGAGCATAACCTTGGGCTGACCTGCGACCCTGTCGGCGGCTTGGTGCAGGTGCCGTGTATCGAGCGCAACGCGATTGCTGCGGTGAAAGCGATCAACGCCGTGCAGATGGCGTTGAGAGGGGATGGCGAGCACTTCATCTCGCTCGACCGGGTGATCCGCACCATGCGTGATACCGGGGCGGACATGCATGCCAACTACAAGGAGACTTCGCGCGGCGGCCTGGCCGTTGCCTTCGTCGAGTGCTGAGTCACCGCAACGGTCAGCGCGGTCTTGGGGGAGCGGCCTTGTGTCGCGAAAGGGCTGCGAAGCAGCCCCATTCATACGCCTGAGCTGAGATCCCGGGGCCGCTCTGCGGCCCTTTCGCGACACAAGGCCGCTCCCACAGGTTCCGTGTCCGGTCGGTATCAGCGGGCTTTCTGCTTCGCTTCCAGGAAGCTCGCGCGCATGTCCTTGGCCCAGCCATCCAGCACCGGCTTGACGTCATTCAGGGTCAGTTGCGTGGTCTTGTTCTCCAGATCCTGCCCCGTGCCCTTGCGCACGACCTGGGCCAGCACTTTCTGACTGGCACCATCGAGGAACGCAGCTTCCACGCCGACATCCACCTCTTGGTCACGGCCGCCCATGGCGGTGTTCACACCGGCTGAAATCAGCGCGATAGGGATGACCTCATAAGGCTTGAGACCCTCGTTGCTGGTGGACACCGCAGTGATGGCCGGGCGCACCACGATCACGCCCGGGCCGGGGCCCTTGGCCAGCGGTACCACGCTGCCCATTTCACGGCGCAGCGCTTCGTTGAAGTAGCGGGTGATTTCCTGCAGCGTCTGCGCCGAGATGACCGGCGTCGGCTGCGGCTTGGGGTAGAACTGGCTGGGCTCGATGAACACCTGGCTGTACTGGTTGACGTTGACCTTGGGGTCGATCCAGCGCATCACCGGGTCACCCGACGGGCTCTTGGCTTCCTGCAGCCGGCTGTAATCCTTGAGGAAGCCGGAGTAGTCCTTCGGGTCCACGCGATTGCTGGAGCAGGCGGCCATGGTTAGCAGTGCGGCGCACAACAGGGTAATGCGGGGCAATGATTTCATGATGAAGATGCATCCATGATAGGTCGGCCAGAACAACGCTAGCAGGTGCGGGGCAGTTGGCCAGTGGGTAGGTTCAATCGATTGTGAAATGGTAGAAAGTTGGAGGGGGTGGAAGGGTTTGTCTTGAGTTTTTCTGCGCCTGTGAGACCGAGCGCCGCAAAGCTCGTGGCGAACTCAACCCAGCACCTCCCGCAATCGATACCACAACATCCCCAGCGCCAGCAGCGGCGAGCGTAGTGCCTTGCCGCCGGGGAAGGTCAGGTGTGGCACGGCGCTGAACACGTCCAGCCCCTGGCTGTGGCCGAGCGCGATGCTTTCGGCCAGCAGTTTCGCTGTCCAGTGCGTCACGTTCAGCCCATGCCCGGAATAGCCCTGGGCGTAGTAAACATTGGGGTGCTGGCTGAGGCGCCCGACTTGGGGGAAGCGGTTGGCGGTGATGCCGATCATGCCGCCCCACTGGTAGTCGATACGCACGTTGGCCAGCTGCGGGAACACCTTCAGCACCTTGGGCCGCATGTAGGCGGCGATGTCCTTGGGGTCGCGACCGGAATAGTGGCAGGCGCCGCCGAACAGCAGGCGCCGGTCTGCCGTGAGGCGGTAGTAGTCCAGGCCGACTTTCTGGTCGCACAGCGCCATGTTCTGCGGGATCAGGCTGCTGGCCAGTGACTCGGGCAATGGTTCGGTAGCCACCACGTAGCTGCCGGCCGGCAGCACCTTGCCGCTCAGGCGTGGCTCCAGTTCATCGAGATGTGCGTTGCAGCCCAGCACCAGGCTGCCTGCCCGCACCTTGCCACGAGCCGTGTGCAGGGTCACGCGGGGGCCATGCTCGATGCGCAACACCGGACTCTGCTCGAAGATGCGTACGCCCAAGCCATGGGCGGCGCGGGCTTCGCCCTGGACCAGATCAAGCGGGTGCAGGTGGCCCGAGCCCATGTCTACCAGGCCGCCGGCGTATTGGTCGCTGGCAACGATTTCATGCAGCCGGTCGGCACTGACCAGGCGGGTTTCAGGGCGATAGCCGAGTGCGTCGAGATCGTCCTGTTCGTCCTTGAAGGCGGCGAACTGCGCAGGGGTGTTGGCCAGTTCGCAGAAGCCCCAGCGCAGGTCGCAGGCAATGCCGTACCGGGCGATGCGGCTGGCCACCAGCGCTACCGAATCGATGCCGGCTTGTTTCAGGTAGTGCACGCCGTCCTGGCCGACATGCCGGGCAAAGCCGTTGACGTCATGGCCGATGCCGCGAATCAGCTGGCCGCCGTTGCGGCCGCTGGCGCCCCAGCCGATGCGCCGGCCTTCAAGCAGCACCACCGAGAGCCCGCGCTCGGCCAGTTCCAGGGCGGTATTGACCCCGGTCAGCCCGCCGCCGACCACGCACACATCGGCGCTCAGTTCGCCGTCCAGGCTGGGATAGGGCGCTGCATCGCGTGCCGTGGCGGCATAGTACGAAGCGGTGTGTTGGGTAGTAGAAGACATGGGCGTTCTCGACTCAGCGGTTGGACTTGATCTTGCTCCAGGAGCGAGTCATGACACGCATGATCTTCGGGCTCGGCGTGCTGGAGATGTACAGCTTGTCCAGCACGTCCTGGGGTGGGTAGATCTCAGGGTTGTTTACCAGCGATGCGTCCATGTAGGCCTGGGCATCGGGGTTTGCATTGGCATATCCGACCGTGGCGCTGACCTTGGCGATCACCTTGGGGTCGAGCAGGTAGTTGATGAACGCCAGGGCTTGTTCGGGGTTGTTGGCGTCCTTGGGGATGGCCAGCAGGTCGAACCACAGGTTGCTGCCTTCCTTGGGAATGCTGTAGGCGATCTTTACCCCGTTCTTCGCTTCCACGGCGCGGTTGGCGGCCTGGAACACGTCGCCGGAGTAGCCGAAGGCCACGCAGACATCGCCATTGGCCAGGTCGGAAACGTACTTGGAGGAGTGGAAGTAGGTGATATAGGGGCGCAGTTCGAGCAGGCGGGCTTCCGCCTTGGCGTAGTCGGCCGGTTTTTCGCTGCGCGGGTTCATGCCCAGGTAGTTGAGCACGGCCGGGAACAGTTCATCGGGCGAGTCCATGAACGCCACGCCGCATTGCTTGAGCTTTTTCAGGTTCTCGGGTTCGAACAGCACCGCCCATGAATCGATATGGTCGACGCCCAGGGCCGCCTTGACCTTGTCGATGTTGTAGCCGATGCCGTTGGTACCCCACAGGTAGGGTACGGCGTACTGGTTGCCCGGGTCGTTCTGTTCAAGTTGCTTGAGCAGCTTGGGGTCCAGGTGCTGCCAGTTCGGCAGCTTGCTGCGGTCCAGCGGCAGGAAGGCACCCGCCTGTGCCTGGCGTGCGAGGAAGTGGTTGGATGGCACCACTACGTCATAGCCGGTGCGCCCGGCCAGCAGCTTGCCTTCCAGTGTTTCGTTGGAGTCGAACACGTCATAGACCACCTTGATCCCGCTGCTGGCCTGGAAGTCGGCCACGGTGGTGTCACCGATGTAGTCGGTCCAGTTGTACACGCTGACCGAGGGAGTGGCCTGGGTAGTGGTGGCGAACAGCAGGGTGAATGCGGCGGGGATCAGGGCTTGCAGATGACGCATGGGGACACCTCGTTGGTATTGTTCTTCGAGTTCGGTGCAAGGGCTCGTGCCCTGTGGGAGCGGGTTTACCCGCGAATTCGTCGTTGAATGCACCACAGCATTCGCGGGTAAACCCGCTCCCACAGGTACCGCGAAAAGGTCAGACGCTCAGCATCAGGAATTCACGCTCCCACGAACTGATAACCCGCTTGTAGTTCTCGTGCTCGGCACGCTTGACCGCCACATAACCCTGGACGAATTGCTTGCCCAGGTACTGCTGCACGGTCTCGCAGTCTTCCATGTGCTGCAGCGCGTCCTCGATGGTGATCGGCAGGCGCAGGTTGCGCCGCTCGTAGGCACGGCCCTGCACAGGTGCGCTGGGCTCGATGCGCTCGACCATGCCCAGGTAGCCGCACAGAAGGCTGGCGGCGATGGCCAGGTACGGGTTGGCGTCGGCGCCCGGCAGGCGGTTTTCCACGCGCATTGCCTCGGGGCTTGAGGTGGGTACGCGCAGCCCGGCGGTACGGTTTTCCTCACCCCACTCGACGTTCACTGGTGCCGAGGTGTCCGGCAGGAAGCGGCGGAACGAGTTGACGTTGGGCGCGAACATCGGCAGCAGCTTGGGGATGTACTTCTGCAAACCGCCGATGTGGTACAGGAACAGCTGGCTCATGCTGCCGTCTTCATTGGCGAAGATCGGCTTGCCGGTGGCGATGTCGACCACGCTCTGGTGCAGGTGCATGGCACTGCCGGGCTCGTCGGTGATCGGCTTGGCCATGAAGGTGGCGGCCACGTTGTGCTTGAGCGCGGCTTCACGCATGGTGCGCTTGAACACGGTGATCTGGTCGGCCAGGTCCAGGGCGTCGCCATGGCGGAAGTTGATCTCCATCTGCGCCGGGCCGTCTTCATGGATCAGCGTGTCCAGGTCCAGGCCCTGGATCTCGCACCAGTCGTAGACGTCTTCGAACAGCGGATCGAACTCGTTGGCGGCATCGATCGAGAACGACTGGCGGCCGCTTTCGGCACGGCCGGAACGCCCCAGCGGCACTTGCAGCGGCAAGTCCGGGTCTTCGCAGCGCTGGGTCAGGTAGAACTCCATCTCCGGTGCCACGATCGGCTGCCAGCCTTTGTCTGCATAAAGCTTGAGCACTTTCTTCAGCACGTTGCGCGGCGACAGTTCGATGGGGTTGCCTTGCTTGTCGAAGGTGTCGTGGATAACGATCGCGGTCGGCTCGATCGCCCACGGGATCTGGTACACGGCGCTCGGGTCTGGGCGGCAGACCATGTCGATGTCGGCGGCATCGAGCAGGTTATAGTAGATGTCATCGTCGACATAGTCGCCGGTGACCGTCTGCAGCAGCACGCTCTCGGGCAGACGCATGCCACGCTCGTGGAGAAACTTGGCGGTGGGTGCGATCTTGCCGCGGGCGATGCCGGTCAGGTCGCTGATCACGCATTCGACTTCGGTGATACGGTGTTCTTTCAGCCAGGCGGACAGCTGATCGAAGGGGGCGTTCATACAGACCTCTTGGTTGGGTTTTGGTGTGGGAGCAGGCGTGCCAGCGTAAACCGTTCCAGGGTTTCGAAGGCGTCCCGCTTCCCAGGTGACGCGCTGGAGACTATCTTGGTCGCAGCCCGCAAGGCTGATCTATCCACTTTCTCCGGCAATGAATGCACCAAAAGAGTGCGACTAGGACCGAGCGTGACAACCGCCAATGCCCTGCAAGTCCAGGCTTACCACACCACCGACGTAACCGAACAAGTACGTGCCACCCCTGGCTGGCAGCAGCAGTACCGGCAGATGTCGCCCGGGCATTTCAGCGGTGAGCTGCGTTGCCTGGGGCTGGACGGGGTGGAGGTGTACGAGGAGCGGCTGAACACCCGGGTGGAGCAGTTTTTCCGCGCGCCGAGCGGTTCGCTGGCGTTCTGCTTCGACCGCAGCGAGAACAGCCTGTACCTGCTGAACGAACAGAGCCGGAACATCTGGATCACGCCAGAGAACTACCAGGAAGTGGCGGTCGTGTTCGACCAGGCCTTCCTGGCCCGCCATGGGCTTGACCCGCAACGCCTGGAAGGGTTGTTCATGGTGCCGCTGGGCAGCGGGCAGAACGCGCTGTTCGGCAGCTGGCTGAGCGCGACATTGACCCGCCTGGGCCAGGCGGATTGCCCGCTGCAGGGGCAGGCCCTGGCGGAGCAGCTGCTGGAGGACTGCCTGTTCATCCTCGACAACGCCTGCCAGCGCCTGCAGGGCGTGGCGTTGGGCCGGCGTGACGAGGAACGGGCGATCATGCGCCGGGTAAGCGAATGGGCGGCCGACTGCCCGGAGGAGACGCTGAACCTGGTGGAGCTGGCGGATGCTGCCGGGGTTTCTTTGCGTCAGTTGCAACAGGCCTTCAAAGCGTTTACCGGAATGCCGCCGGCGCACTGGTTGCGCCTGCGCCGGCTGAACGGTGCGCGGCGCGATCTGTTGCGTGGCGATGGCGTGACCGTGGCCGAGGTGGCGATGCGTTGGTCGTTCTGGCATTTGGGAAGATTTTCAGAGAGTTACCGGCAGTTGTTCAAGGAGTTTCCCAGCGAGACCTTGAAGCGGGGCAGGGGCTGAATTTGGTGGTGTAGCTTGGTGGTATAGCTGCTCTTACAGGATTACCTCAGTGCCAGGCATGTGAGGTCCCTGTGGGAGCGGGTTCACCCGCGAAGAGGCCGGCCCAGGCAATACTCAACCCAGCATTCCACAGCAAAAATTGCTATCGTGCCGCCCTGATTCCACCCGAGGTGCCGATGTTCTACCTGCCTTTGCCCAGCGACCAGGCCGACCGCCTCGCCAGCGAGCCCACCACCGACTTCTTCACCACCGCCAGCGTGCTCGACGCCGCCGCTGTGCTGTTCGTGCAGAACCTGCCGCGCCAGCCCGCCACCGCCTCGGCGGATGCGCAGGAACGCCGCTTTGCCGAAATCGTGCGCATTGCCAACGAGGTCGAAAGCGCCGCACCGGGGCGCTTCCAGGGCCAGGTGGCGCAGCACTTCGATCGCGAAGCCTTCGCCATGGGCCTGGGCATGCTGGGCGAAAACGGGATCGCGCTGCTGTCGACCGAGGTGGAGTACCAGGCCGACGAGCTGCTGGACGCCGAGGGCCAGTGGAACTTCCAGTTCGCCGACAGCTACCGCCAGCGGGCAACCCCGCTGCACCCGGTGTACCTGCCTTCCCTGGCCAGCGACCTGATGCTCAGCGACCAACAGAACCGCCTGCTGCGCGAATTCCTCAGTGGTATCGATGAGTCGGTGGCGGTGCAGGGCTTTGCCGGCACCGGCAAGACCTTCCTGATTCACCAGTTCGCCCGCCTGCTCGAGCCCCAGCGCACGCTGTTGCTGGCCTTGACCGAAGGCCAGCTGCGCGCCCTGCAGGCGCGGGTCAAGGACGCCGCCGCCTACACCGCGCTGACCTTCGGCCAGCTGGCCGACGAGCTGCTCAACCGCGACCTCACCAGCAATGGCTGGCGCCTGCGCGACCCGTATCGCACCAAGCTGTCGTGGCGCCCGCAGGATGCGCAGGTGGTACGTTGGCTGGCCATCCCCGACATCGGCCCGCTCGCCGCGCGCGATGTGGTTGCCTTGTGCATCCGCGCGGTACGCACGTTCTGCCACAGCGCCGACACCCAGCTGCAGTTGCAGCACCTGCCATGGGCTGGGCCGGGTACCACGCCGCTGGACCAGGAAGTGTTGCTGGAAAAGGCACGCCTGTACTGGCAGGAGCTGATTCGCCCGTCGGCACGGGAAATCCAGTTGCCGGTGCGCGATTACCATCGGGTCAAACTGCTGTCGCTGACCGGTCATGTGATCGACAGCCGCTACACCCATGTCATCGTCGACGAGGCCCACGAGCTGTCGGCACCGATGCTTGCCGTGCTCGACCGCAGCCCGCAGTCGATCATTGCCCTGGGTGACGAGCTGCAGAACCTCAACGGCCTCAGCGCGCACCATGGCGGCTTTATCCGCCAGCGTTATATCGACCACTCACTGCGGGCCGGACCGGCGATGGACAACGTGCTGAACCCGCTGATCAATGCCCACCCGGCGGCGATCCAGGCGGCCTTCAGTGGCAGCGCCGAGCACTACACCCGGGTCAGCTTTTTCGATGCGGTAACGGTGCCGGAACAGCCTACGGCGCTGATCGTCGACGATGAATGGGGCCTGTTTGGCTGGTTCCAGCGCCTGACCCACCAGGGCGTGCCGTTCGTGCTGCTGAAAAGCGCGCGCAAGGACTTCGAGCTGTTCGTTGAAGACTGCATCGAGTTGTACCGCCATGGCACCCGGCCGCGTCACCCGATGCTGTTCCGCTATGCCAGCTGGCAGGCGCTGGAGCAGGACAAGGGTGACGACAAGGCATTCGTCGCCGTGGCCAACATGCTGCGCAAGGGCTACACACCGGAGCACTTTGCCAGGGCCAAGAGCCGTTACCGCTGGGACAAGGCGCCCAAACTGTTCCTGGGGCGGGTGCGCGATGTGAAGAACATGGAGTTCGCCCGGGTGATGGTGTCGCCGGAGCTGATGGTAGCGCCGCAGGTAGCGGGGAACCGCAATGAACGGGCGCGGATGCTGGCGGGGTTGTATACCGCCTGTTCGCGGGCCCGGCATGAACTGATCGTGCCGGGGGGGATGCTGGACTGGGTCAAGGACCAGATTCGGGATTGAGGCCCCTCGGGCTGCTTTTTCAGCCCTTCAAAGTCCCTGTGGGAGATTGCCCAGCCCAGATAACTGAATTCGCAAGCGATCCTCGTACCCTGTGGGAGCGGCTTTAGCCGCGAAGAATCCAACGCGGTGCATGGCACCGGCTGCGCCGGTGTTCGCGGCTAAAGCCGCTCCCACAGGGTCCCTGCTAATTCAATGAGTTATGTGCAGTTCTATGAGAGCGGGTTCATCCGCGAACACCGGCGAAGCCGGTGCCGGGCACCGTGTCGCCTGATTCGCGGGTAAACCCGCTCCCACAGGGCCGCAATGCGGCCCCTAAGCATCGGATCAGTTACGGTCCAGCCACACAGTCTGGGCATTGGTGAACTCACGCACACCAAAGTGCGACAGTTCACGCCCGAAGCCGCTCTTCTTCACCCCGCCAAACGCCACGCGGGGGTCGGAAGCGCAATAGCCGTTGATGAACACGCCGCCGGTATCCAGCGCCGCGGTCATGCGTTCGGCCAGCGCGTAGTCGGCGGTGTAGATGGTCGAGGCCAGGCCGAATTCGCTGTCGTTGGCCAGCTCCACCGCATGCTCCGCATCACGTGCGCTGATGATCGCAGCCACCGGCCCGAACAGTTCCTGCTTGAACGCAGTCATCTGCGGGGTGACGTTGGCGAACACGGTCGGCGCGTAGAAGTTGGCCACGCCATCGACCTTGTGGCCGCCCAGCAGCAGGGTGGCGCCTTCGGCGATGGTCGCCTGGACCTGGCCATCCAGCTCGTCGCGCAGGTCGTAACGGGCCATAGGGCCGATGTAGGTACCTTCTTCCAGCGGGTTGCCGACCTTCAGCTCGCGAGTGGCCTCGACGAACTTGCGGGTGAATTCGTCAACGATGCTTTCCTCGACGATCAGGCGCTTGGCGGCAGCGCAGACCTGGCCGGTGTTCTGGTAACGGCCGATCACCGCAGCCTTGACGGCGGCATCCAGGTCCGCGTCGGCCAGCACGATGAACGGGTCGGAACCGCCCAGCTCCAGCACGCACTTCTTCAGCGCCGCGCCGGCTTGCGCACCAATCGCCATGCCGGCACGCACGCTGCCGGTCAGGGTCACCGCGGCGATGCGTGGGTCGTTGATGGCGCGAGTGACACCGTCCGGCGTCACGTTGAGCACTTCGAACACGCCTTCCGGCAGGCCGGCATCCTTGAACAGCTCGCCCAGCAGGTAGGCGCTGCCCATCACGTTCGGCGCGTGCTTGAGTACGTAGGTATTGCCGGCCAGGATTGCCGGCACGGCGCCACGCAGTACCTGCCAGACCGGGAAGTTCCAAGGCATCACCGCCAGGATCGGGCCCAACGGGCGGTATTCGATGCGGGCTTTCTCGACCTGGGTCGGCTCGGGGGCGAGCATGGCCGGGCCGTGTTCGGCGTACCAGCGGCACAGGCCGACGCACTTGCTGACTTCACCACGGGCCTGGGCGACAGGCTTGCCGATTTCGCGGCTGATCATTTGCGCGAAGGCTTCGGCCTTGGTTTCGAGGGTGCTGGCCAAGGCAAGCAGGTACTCGCTGCGCTGACCCAGCGACACCTGGCGCCACTGGCGGTAGCCAACCTTGGCGCGTTGCAGCGCCGCTTCCAGTGCGGCGTCGGTGTCGAACGGGTAGGCGCCGATCTGCTCGCCGCTGTACGGGTCGAGGGAGATGGCGTGGGTCAGGCTGCTGATCGCACTCATGGCGGGACACTCTCGTTGTAATTGATCCGTGACGCCAGACTAGTGGGCTATGGCTTTAATGAAAACTGAATAATAATGAGCGAAACATTCACGTTTGGAGAATGGCTGTGGACCTGGTGCAACTCGAGATCTTCAAGGCCGTGGCAGAGCAGGGCAGCATCAGTGCCGCTGCGCAGCATATCCACCGGGTGCCGTCGAACCTGACCACGCGTATCAAGCAACTGGAGGAGGACTTGGGCGTGGAGCTTTTCATACGTGAAAAGAGCCGCCTGCGCCTTTCCCCCGCAGGCTGGAACTTCCTCGAGTACACCCGGCGCATCCTTGACCTGGTGCACGAGGCGCGGCTGACAGTGGCCGGTGAAGACCCGCAGGGCACTTTCGCCCTGGGGTCGCTGGAAAGCACGGCGGCGGTGCGCATTCCGGCCTTGCTGGCGGCCTATAACCAGCGTTACCCCAAGGTCGACCTGGACCTGTCCACCGGGCCTTCCGGGACCATGCTCGAAGGCGTGCTGTCGGGGCGCCTGGTAGCGGCGTTCGTCGACGGCCCGGTGCTGCACCCGACGCTGGAGGGCATGCCGGTGTTCGAGGAAGAAATGATGGTCATCGCGCCGCTCAACCACGCCCCGGTAACCCGCGCCCAGGACGTCAACGGCGAAAGCATCTACGCCTTCCGCGCCAACTGTTCATACCGGCATCACTTCGAGAACTGGTTCGTGCAGGACCAGGCGGTACCGGGCAAGATCCACGAAATGGAGTCGTACCACGGCATGCTGGCCTGCGTCAGCGCCGGCGCCGGCCTGGCCATGATGCCGCGCAGCATGCTCGACAACATGCCCGGTTGCAGCACCGTCAGTGCCTGGCCGATGTCGGAGGACTTCCGTTACCTCAAAACCTGGCTGGTGTGGCGCCGGGGCACGGTATCGCGCAGTTTGAGCATGTTCGTGAAACTGCTCGAGGAAGGGCGCGCAACCTGATGTTCCAGCGCAACATCCATACCATTGATGCAAATTTCATCAAGACGACCATGCATCAGCACGAACGCCGTTACGCCCGAAGGATCTGATAATAGGTAAGCCATCCTCGAAAGGAGGGTCGTATCATGCGTAACCATCACTATGCCCTCGGCGCGGCGCTGCTGATCGTTCTGGCGCTGCCATGGACCCTGGCGGCCGCCTCCGACCACAATGCCCCCATCGACATGCAGGCCGTGCAACTGCAACAGCAGGAGCAGAACGGCGTCCGCTACCTGCAAGGCGGCATCGGCCAGGATGAAGCCAACGCCCTGCGCAAGACCCCGGGCTATGACCTGCACGTAGAACTCTCCACCGGCCCGGAAGGCAAGTTCCAGAGCGGTGCTACCGTCGACATCCAGAATGCACAGGGCCAGCCCGTGCTCAGTCTTACGGATGCCGGGCCGCTGCTGTATGTGCAGTTGCCTCCCGGCAAATACAAAGTGACTGGCAACGCCCAGGGTGAGACGGTGCAGCAATTGGTGACCGTGAATGGCAAGACCCCCACCACCGTGAACCTGAACTGGCGTTGATGGAAAAACGGGCAGGAGTACGGATGTGCTCCTGCCTGCTAAGGAGCACATCGCCATGAGCCTGGATCTTCAGCTGGAGATGTTGGACGAGCGGGGCTATGTTTTGCTCCCCGGTGTGCTCGAACCCTTGCGTATCGCCTTGCTGCGCTGCGCCATCGATGACCTGCAGCCCATCCACTGGGATTACCAAGGGCTGCTGGAACACTACAAGTGCGTGTTCAACCGCAACCCGCTGTGGTTACCCTTTCTCGACCTGCCGCCGCTGATTGCCCTGGCCGAAGCGGCATTGGGCGCCGACTGCCATGTGATCGGCCAGACTGCCTGGCGCAGCCACCCGGGCTACACCGGCATGGCCCTGCACCTGGACCATTTGCCCATGCAGTTGCCCGACTGGCTCAGCGAGCGCGGCGACTTCACCCAGCCCCCGCAGATCCTGACTGCGCAGCTGTACCTCAGCGATATCGACCATCACATCGGGCCGACCTGGATTGTGCCCGGCAGCCACCGCGCGGCACGGCCACCGCAGGCTGGCGAGCAACACTGGCAGGGCCGAGAGGCCCAGCCGGTGCTGTGCAAGGCCGGGGACGCGCTGGTGTTTCGCAGCGATGTCTGGCATAGCGGCGGGGCCAACTGCACCCAATCACGCCAGCGCGACATGCTGCAAGTGCACTATGGCCGGCGCATGGTCGCGCAGAAGTTTTCGCCATACCTGAACTGGCGTTTCAACCCGCAGGTACTGGAGGAAGCCACACCCAGGCAAAGGCGCCTGTTGGGCGAGCACGAAGAAGCGGAATACGACTGAGTGCTGCTGCTCGGCATGGCAGATGCTGGCGCAGGGTATTAGCCAATGGTGGCAATTCACTTTCAACTTTCTGTTTATCTGGACGATAATCAGAAAAGTATTACTTCCTGTGACCGGTCTGGATGTATCCGGTCACCACATAAGATCGAGGGGCCCAAGCCTCCGCTTGCCGTGTAGACCATTAGGAGAAGTCATTGATGAAAACCCGTCTAGCAGCTTCGCTGGCTGCTGCAGTGCTGGCCTTTGCCGGGGCGAATCTGGCCCAGGCAGCGCAGGTGAGCGGCGCCGTTGGCGCCACTGGCCAAGGTGACATGACCTACCGTATTGGCCTGTCGTTCGACTGGGACAAGAAATGGCTGGAAAGCAGCGCCGGTCATCTGACCGGATACTGGGATGCGGCCTACACCTATTGGGAAGGCGGTGAGGCCAGTGGTGCACACTCACTGTCGTTCAGCCCGGTATTCACCTACGAGTTCAGCGGTTTTACTTACACCCCGTATATCGAGGCCGGCATTGGTTTGGCGGCGTTTTCCAAGACCGACGTGGGCGACCAGCGCCTGGGCTCGTCGGTCAACTTCGAAGACCGCATCGGCTTCGGCCTGAAACTGCCGGGGGAGCAGAAGGTGGGGATCCGCGCGATGCATTACTCCAACGCGGGGCTCAAGCAGCCTAACGACGGCATCGAATCGTACTCGTTGTTCTACAGCAAAGGGTTCTGAGGCCGGGGGCCGCTTTGCGGCCCTTTCGCGACACAAGGCCGCTCCCACAGGTATGCGCGTAACTTCTGTGGGAGCGGCCTTGTGTCGCGAAAGGGCTGCGAAGCAGCCCCGGCAATTCAGAAGGTATACGAAACCCAAGCCTGCACCGTCCGCGGCGCACCCGGGTAGACGTAGTTGTTGAAAGCGCCTTCGTCATAGCCCTTGTTGAACACGTTCTTCACGTCCAGGTTCAGCCGCACGTGTTCGTTGACCTTGTAGAAGCTCAGCAGGTCCACCACGCTGTAGCGCTCCATGGTGTAGGTCGTAGCTGCCGTCTGACCGGCGCGATCATCCACGTACTTCACCCCAACCCCCAACCCCAGCCCCTTGGCCAGGCCATCCTGGAACTCGTAGGTGTTCAGCAGGCTGAAGCTGTTGCGCGGGATGTTGGCCAGGCGTGTGCCCTTGGGCAGGGTCGTATCCTGGGTCACTTCCGCGTCCACGTAGGCATAACCACCGATCACGCGCCACTCCGGCGTCAGGTTGCCGGCGATGTTGATGTCCAGGCCACGGCTGCGCACTTCGCCGGCCGCAATACTGTAGGTACCGGTGGGGTCGTTCGGGTCGCGCGCCAGGACGTTCTCCTTGACGATGTGATAGATCGCCGCGTCGATGCTCAGCTGGCGGTCGAGTGCCTCCCATTTCACACCCAGTTCGTAGGACTTGCCTTTCTCCGGGTCGAAGCCTCCGCCTCCGCTTGGCGTGCCGGTGTTGGGCTTGAACGAGCGCGCGGTGTTGGCATAGACCGCAACCGTATCGGTCAGGTCGTAGATCAGGCCGAAGCGTGGGGTGACGCCGTTTTCGCCCTTGCTGAAGTCGCGGTTGGTCGGCAGCTTGTCGTCGTAATCGTGCTCAAAGCGCTCGAAGCGCACACCCGCCAGCGCCTTCAGTCGCTCGGTCAGGGCCACTTGGTCCTGGATGAATGCCGCCCAGGTCTTCAGGTTTTCCTTGTCATGGGTGGTGGTGCGGGTCAGGGCAGGGCGTGGCTGGCCCAGTACCGGGTCGAAGATGTCAATCGGGTACTTATCGGCACCGCTGGCCGAGCGCTGGATGATCGAGTTGTAGTCGTAGTCTTCGTACTCGATGCCCGTCAGCAGTGTATGAGCGTAGCCGCCGGTGTCGAAGTGGCCGGTGAGGTTGAGCTGGTAGTCGCGGTCGGTCCACTCCAGTTTGCGGTAGTTGAAGTTGCGCCCCAGCGTGCGACCGTCAGCCTGCAATGCGTTGGCCTCCACGGCGTTGCCCTTGAGCGAGCCGTCGAGCCACTGCATGCCACCGCCCAGCGTCCAGTTGTCGTTGAGCAGGTGCTCGAAACGCAACTGGGCCATGTTGTTGTCGTTGTGCAGCAGGTTGTCGCTGCCCTTTTCCCAGATGTTGGTGTCGCGCGAAGCTGTGCCGAGCTGGCCGGGCAGGCGGGTCAGGCCACGGTCCAGCGGGTGGTTGTTGCGCATGAAGTCGCCCTCGAAGACGATCTTCGTGCTGTCGTTGACCTGCCAGCTGACTACAGGCGCCACGTCATAGCGCTCGCTTTCCACATCGTCACGGAAGCTTTCGCCGCCTTCACCCAGCAGGTTCAGGCGGTAGGCCAGCGAGCCGTCCTGGTTCAGCGGCCCGGTGGCGTCCAGGGTAGCGCGGTGCATGCCCTGGTCATCGAACTGGCTTCCCAGGGTGACTTTCGACTCTGGCAGCGGCTGCTTGCTGACCACGTTGAAGGTGCCGCCTGGGTCGCCACGGCCGTACAGGCTGCTGGCCGGGCCACGGATCACTTCCAGGCGTTCGACGGTGTTGGCGTCGGGGGCGTTGGGGTAGCCGCGGTTGATCGGGAAACCGTTGCGGTAGAACTCGCCGGTGGTGAAGCCACGCACGGTGAAGGTGGTCAGGCCCTGGCCGCCGAAGTTGTTGGCGCGGCCGACGCCGCCGGCGTAGTCCAGGCCGTCCTGCAGACGCGTGGCGCCTGTGTCTTCCAGTACATCCTTGGGCACCACGCTGACCGATTGCGGGGTTTCGTGCAGGGCAGTGTCGGTGCGAGTGGCGCTGGCCGAGCGGGTAGCCTTGTAGCCCTCGACCGGGCCATCGGCACGTTCGCTGTCGGCGCTGCTGGTGATGTTCAGGGCCTGGAGTTCGATCTGGGTGGGTTCGCTGAGCGGTTCAGGCTCGGCAAAGGTCAGCGGAGAGACAGCATGAAGCACACAAAGCGAAACGAACGTGCGACGCATCGACGGTACGATCCTGGAGTAGGGCGCTGAGGGTAGGGTGGGCAAGCGCCGAGAAACTACTACGAATCATTATCAAATGCATTCTTTTTATGTGGCACTGGTGTACCAGATGCCAAGGGTAGAATCCGTGTTGGCTTCTTCGCGGGTAAACCCGCTCCCACAGGGGTTTCACCAAGCCTGAGGTCAGTGGAATTCCTGTGGGAGCGGGTTTACCCGCGAAGAGGCCGGTGCAGGTATACCAGCACTCACCGAACCGCCTTGATCGCCAACACATTGCACAGCGGATGTTCCAGCACATGCGCCGTGGTCCCGCCCAGGAACGTCTGCATGGCATCATGCCGGTGGCTGCCCATCACGATCACATCCGCCCGGCTGTGGCCGACGAACTGGGCAATCGCCTTGATCGCGGCCCCTTCCAGAAAGTGCCTGCGCTCCAGCGGGATCTGGTGGTGGTCGCCCAGCCGGTTGAACGCCGCCCGCTGCGCGGTGCGCACGCTGACATCGAAGCCGGGCATGGTCACCGTGCCAGCGCCGAAGTCGGCAATGTGTGTCTTGGCCGCGTCGCACACATGCAGCAGGTGCAGTTCGGCATTGCACTGCAGGGCCAGGGCATGGGCGCAGCGGATCACCTGCTCATCCAGATGCTCGCCTGCGCCATGGCTGTTCAGGTCCACCGCGGCGGCAATCTGCCGGGGCAGGGGCAGGCGGATATCGCTGACTAGGTGCACGGCGACCGGGCTGTCCTTCAGCAACTGCCAGTCCAGTGGCGTTACCAGCAGGCGCTTGAGCACCGGTTCGTGCTGCACATCCTTGATCAGCAGGTCGCAGCCCAGGCGCTCGACCCGTTCCAGCACACTGCTCAGCGGGTCGCGGGTCAGCAGCAGTTCGGTAGATACATCCAGGCCGGCGTTGGCAAGTTGCTCGGCTTCGTCCGCCAGCCATTGGCGGTTGTCACTGAGCAGCCGTTCCCGCTCGCGGCTATCGCTCATCAAACCGAAGGTGTCTACATCGTCGACGAACACGTTGATATCCAGCAACGCACCGCTGGATTCCGCCAGCGCCGCAGCGCGTTGCAGCGCTGGCGTGTGGCGCATCTGCGGGCCGAGCATGACGAACAGACGCTTGAACTGGCTCATCTCACACCTCCACGTGTGGCAGCCCCCCGGTGATCTGGTCTTGTTCAGTCTAGACCGCGCAGGGCGCATGAGCAGCCTGGTGGAGGCTGGCGCGGCACGGCGTGTCGGGTATGATGCGGGCCCCATCATTTTCACGAGGCCCGCCCCATGTCCCTGAGTGCTGAACAGATCGGCGAATTCCGCGCCTTTGCCGAGCAGCTGGCCGATGCCGCTGCCGTGGCGATCAAGCCATACTTTCGCGCCAGCCTGGACGTCGAGGACAAGGGTGGGCGCCTGTACGACCCGGTGACCGTGGCCGACAAGGCAGCCGAGGATGCCATGCGCGAGCTGATCCAGGCCCGCTATCCCGACCACGGCATCCTCGGTGAAGAAGCCGGCGTGGCAGTCGGCAGCAGCCCGCTGACCTGGGTGCTCGACCCGATCGACGGCACCCGCGCCTTCATCACCGGCCTGCCGCTGTGGGGCACGCTGATTGCGCTGAACGACGGCACCCGCCCGGTGGTCGGGGTGATGAACCAGCCGTTCACCGGCGAACGCTTTGTCGGAACGCCGGAAGGCGCCTGGCACAGCGGTGCGCCGTTGAAGACCCGTGCCTGTGCCGACCTGGCCTCGGCCACGTTGATGTGCACCACGCCGGACATGTTCGATACCGCCGCGCGCAAGGCTGCGTTCGAGGCCGTTGCCGGCAAGGCGCGCCTGATGCGTTACGGTGGCGATTGCTATGCCTATTGCATGCTGGCTTCCGGGTTCGTCGACGTGATTGTCGAGGCGAGCCTGCAGCCATATGACGTGCAGGCGCTGATGCCGATCATCGAAGGGGCGGGCGGGGTGATCACGGCGTGGGATGGCAGCAGCGCACAGAATGGCGGGTGCGTGGTGGCCTGTGGCGACCCGGCGCTGCATGCGCAGGTGGTGGAGATGTTGCGTCACGCCATGTGATTCATGTGTTGCCTGGGCCGGCCTCTTCGCGGGTAAACCCGCTCCCACAGGTACTGCGCAGTATTCAAGATATGTGGTGATCTTGTGGGAGCGGGTTTACCCGCGAAGAGGCCGGCGCAGGTATCCAAAACCCCCGATCACCGCACTTTTTCCAATTTCCGGGCTCTATGCATGGCCAGGCCACACTGATCCACGGTGCGGCCGCCGAATATCGACCCGGTGCCGATGGTTGCAAGCAAGCCAAAATTCTTCCCCCGCCTGCTAATGGCAGGCGCCCTCACATGCCTGTGCGCCTGCACCCAACAGCAGGGCCGCGACGTGCTCGAGCAGTTCGGCAACGGCAAGCCCAGCGAACTGTTCCAGACCAGCGTCGACCGCCTGGCCACGCTGTCCATGCGCGACAACCTGCAGAGCTTGTACCTGCTGATGAACAAGCTGTACCTGCGCAACCCCAACCAGTGGAAGCTGTCCGGCTACGTTGACGCTGCCACTGCCGAGCGGCAGATCCGTATCGCCATCGAGCAACGCCAGCCCTTGCCACAACTAGGCAACCGTCGCGACCTGGCAGCCTTGAGCTACGCCCTGAGCCCCGAGTTTCGCGGTGACCGGGTCGGTGCGTTCATTTACGCCATCGGCAGCATGCTGATTACCGCGCACGGCGGCCGTACCGAGTTCTACATGACCGATACCATCGACCCGCTGTTCGTCAACAACGCGGCGCGCAATATCGAGAAGGCCACCTGGATGTTGAGCCAGCGGCAGGATGCCAATGGTGTGCTGCTGTTGTTCTCCAACGAAATCTCGGAAGAGGGCAGCAACCTGAGTTTTGCCGTGGAGTTCGGCAAGATCGTGGCACGGCTGGACTTGCTGGCGGAGTTGCTGGATGAGCGTTATCGACGAATTGGGTTGAATTATGCGCAAAGCCTGCTGTTGATGAACTTCCTGCCGGTGCAGTGAAGTGAGCGGTGCCGGGTTGCCTGAGCCGTTCGATAAACGAACACTGACCTGTCCTTACTGTTCGCTATCCGCCCATCCATTCCCAAGGTCGCATTGCCCAACCCCCGCCTTTTTGCTTAAGTGTGCCCATCCACCGGTTGTCGCCTGCCCCCGCGACTCGCAGCCGGCTCGATAGAATGACCGTGACGACCGCAACCACAGCCCGCCGGGCCGTAGGATGCGGCAACCAGAACAATAACGATCCGGGTAACCTTGCCTATGGAAAGCCGCCTGCTGAGCGAGCGCAGTAGCGTGTTTCATCACGCCGACCCTTATGCTGTGTCCGATTATGTCAACCAGCACGTAGGCCAGCATTGCATCGGTTTGTCCCGCACCACTCATCCGCAAGCCAGCCTCAGCCACCGCAAGTTCGCTGAGCTGGACCTGTGCCGCATCAGCTACGGTGGCAGCGTGCGCGTTACCTCGCCGGCACTGGAAACCATCTACCACCTGCAGGTGCTGCTCAACGGCAACTGCCTGTGGCGTGGGCACAAGCGCGAGCACCACCTGGTGCCGGGCGAACTGTTGTTGATCAACCCCGACGACCCGGTTGACCTGACTTACTCGGAAGACTGCGAGAAATTCATCCTCAAGGTGCCGACCCGGCTACTGGACTCGATCTGCGACGAACAGCGCTGGCACCGACCCGAGGGCGGGGTGCGGTTCTTGCGCAACCATTACCGGCTGGACGAGCTGGACGGGTTCGTCAACCTGCTGGCCATGGTCTGCCAGGAAGCAGAGGTGAGCGATTCGCTGCCCAGGGTGCAGGGCCACTACAGCCAGATCGTCGCCAGCAAGCTGCTGACCCTGATGAGTACCAATATCCGTCGCGAATGCCTGAGCGGGCCGCAAGCGGGGCTTGAGCGCATTCTTGACTACATCGAGCGCAACCTGAAGCTGGAGTTGTCGGCTGAGGTACTGGCAGAGCAGGCCTGCATGAGCTTGCGCTCGTTGTATGCGTTGTTTGACCAGCACTTGGGCATCACGCCAAAGCATTACGTGCGCCAGCGTAAGCTGGAGCGGGTGCATGCGTGCCTGAGCGACCCGACTTGTGGCGTACGTAGTGTGACCGAGCTGGCCCTGGATTACGGATTCCTGCATCTGGGGCGGTTCTCGGAGGTGTACCGGCAGCAGTTTGGTGAGCTGCCTTCGCAGACGTTCAAGCGGCGCGAATGATAGCGTTTGGTCATCGGACCTAGCATTTTTGCCAGTTGCGAGTGCTTTGAGCCCACACCACGATTTACTCTTTACCGGTAAGTGGTGGCAATCATGGCGAAGTTACAGCAACAATTGTATTTCTATTCTGCGGAAGGCCTTACGCTTGTCAAACATAGCAGTTCGGGGGAGGCGGCCTTAATGCGTGCTACGGGGCGTGTATTGGCTCAGCGGGATGGTCATCAGGTCGCATTGTACGGGACAGATATACTAGGGTCGATAGCACAATATCTGGAAGGCGGCGAGCTGTGTTCCTTGTAGTACACACTGTATGGGTATGATAGTGACAAGTTATGCGCTTCTGTATTGCGATTTAACAGCCAGCGGAAAGACCGACCAATCGAAGGCTATCATTTAGGAAACGGTCATCGTACGTATAGCCCCATCTGCATGCGGTTCAATTCTCCTGACACACTTAGCCCACATGATGAGGGAGGGCTGAACGCCTACAGCTATTGTGGGGGCGATCCCATTAATCGGAGTGACCCCAGTGGTCGGTCGTGGATAGGTAGCCGCTTCCTCAGAGCATTGTCTCCCCGAAGGAATCGTGGCTCAAAAATTCCTGTACTGGTAGAACTTCGCCCCCTGCAAAAACGCCGATCGCTGGACCAAAATTTTTTAAATGCATCCATGGATAAGAAGTTAAAACAACATAACCAACGGATTTCTGAAACAAAACCAGAGGTCGAAATTAGAGGCTTTATAACTGAGCAATATGGGCGAAAGTTTGGTTATACGGTCCACAGGCTTAGTGAGGGTCTGCCCGTGATGGATCCAAACTTGGATTTGAATATCGCAGCTGTGAGCAGGCACGCCGCGGTTTATCGCAGAAGAGTCCAGGAGAATCCGTCCGAGCTTAATATTAAAATGGCCACTAAGCTTGCTGAAGCTGATAAGTATCTTCAATCGCTACAGAAGCAAATTCGAAGCTGACCCTGGCCGTCAATGCTAGCTTTTGCAAAGTCACGGCAAATTTGTGCAAACTGGATAACGCTCTGCACAATCCGGATAGTCCCCCGCCAGCCGTCTCCCTAACCTGACCAGGTCTAAACAATAACAAGGGAGACCCTGGCCATGTCCCTGGGATTCGACTACCTCAATGCCTTGCTCGAGGACGACCGTGAAAAGGGCATCTACCGCTGCAAGCGCGAGATGTTCACCGACCCACGCCTGTTCGACCTGGAGATGAAACACATCTTCGAGGGCAACTGGATCTACCTGGCCCATGAAAGCCAGATACCCGAGAAAAACGACTTCCTCACCCTGACCATGGGGCGCCAGCCGATTTTCATCGCGCGCAACAAGGACGGTGAACTCAATGCCTTCCTCAACGCCTGCAGCCACCGCGGCGCCATGCTCTGTCGGCACAAGCGCGGCAACCGCTCCAGCTACACCTGCCCGTTCCACGGCTGGACCTTCAACAACAGCGGCAAGCTGCTCAAGGTCAAAGACCCAAGCAACGCCGGCTACCCCGCCAGCTTCAACTGCGACGGCTCCCACGACCTGACCAAGGTGGCACGCTTCGAGTCGTACCGTGGCTTCCTGTTCGGCAGCCTGAAGGCCGACGTCAAGCCGTTGGTCGAGCACCTGGGCGAGTCGGCCAAGATCATCGACATGATCGTCGACCAGTCGCCGGAAGGCCTGGAAGTGCTGCGCGGCGCCAGTTCGTACATCTACGAAGGCAACTGGAAGCTCACCGCCGAGAACGGCGCCGACGGCTACCACGTCAGCTCCGTGCACTGGAACTATGCCGCCACCCAGAACCAGCGCAAGCAGCGCGAGGCGGGTGACGAGATCAAGACCATGAGCGCTGGCGCCTGGGCCAAGCAGGGCGGGGGCTTCTACTCCTTCGACCACGGCCACCTGCTGCTGTGGACCCGCTGGGCCAACCCCGAGGACCGCCCGGCCTACGAGCGCCGCGACCAACTGGCCGCCGACTTCGGCCAGGCCCGTGCCGACTGGATGATCGAGAACTCGCGCAACCTGTGCCTGTACCCGAACGTGTACCTGATGGACCAGTTCAGCTCGCAGATCCGCATCGCCCGGCCGATTTCGGTGAACAAGACCGAAATCACCATCTACTGCATCGCACCGAAAGGCGAGAGCGCCGATGCCCGCGCCAAGCGCATTCGCCAGTACGAAGACTTCTTCAACGTCAGCGGCATGGCCACCCCCGACGACCTGGAAGAGTTCCGCTCGTGCCAGACCGGCTACGGCGGCGGTACCGGCTGGAATGACATGTCCCGCGGCGCTGAACACTGGGTGGAAGGCGCCGACGAGGCGGCCCGGGAAATCGAACTCAAGCCGCTGCTGTCGGGCGTACGCACCGAGGACGAAGGCCTGTTCGTGCTGCAGCACAAGTACTGGCAGGAAACCATGATCCAGGCCTTGAAGGATGAACAGCAACTGATCCCCGTGGAGGCCGTGCAATGAGCCTGTATGCAACCGTGCGCGACTTCCTTTTCCGCGAAGCGCGTTACCTGGATGACGCCCAGTGGGATCAGTGGCTGGAAATGTACGCCAGCGATTGCACCTTCTGGATGCCGAGCTGGGACGATGACGACACCCTCACCGAAGACCCACAAAGCGAAATCTCGCTGATCTGGTACGGCAACCGAGGCGGCCTGGAAGACCGGGTGTTCCGCATCAAGACCGAGCGCTCCAGTGCGACCGTGCCCGACACCCGCACCTCGCACAACATCAGCAACATCGAGATCGTCGAGCAGGGCGAGGGCAGCTGCCAGGTGCGCTTCAACTGGCACACCCTGAGCTTCCGCTACAAGACCACCGACAGTTACTTCGGCACCAGCTTCTACACCCTCGACCTGCGCGGCGAGCAGCCGCTGATCAAGGCCAAGAAAGTGGTGCTGAAGAACGACTACGTTCGCCAGGTCATCGACATCTACCACATCTGATCCAGGGTTTTGCGAGCACTGCCCGGTGCGTCCTGCGACGTGCCGTGGCCCGGCTCGCCCGCGAGGTGCAACATGAGCTACCAGATCGCACTGAATTTCGAAGACGGGGTTACCCGCTTCATCGAGGCCACCGGCCATGAAACCGTGGCCGACGCCGCCTACCGCCAGGGCATCAACATCCCGCTGGACTGCCGCGACGGCGCCTGCGGTACCTGCAAGTGCAAGGCCGAGTCCGGCCGCTACGACCTGGGCGACAACTTCATCGAAGATGCCCTGAGCGAAGATGAAATCGCCGAAGGTTACGTACTGACCTGCCAGATGCGCGCCGAGAGCGACTGCGTCATCCGCATCCCGGCCTCGTCGCAGCTGTGCAAGACCGAACAGGCCAGTTTCGAGGCCGCCATCAGTGATGTCCGCCAACTGTCGGCCAGCACCATTGCCCTGTCGATCAAGGGTGAATCCCTCAGCCGCCTGGCCTTCCTGCCGGGGCAATATGTCAACCTCAAGGTGCCGGGCAGCGAGCAGAGCCGAGCCTATTCGTTCAGCTCGCTGCAGAAGGACGGCGAGGTCAGCTTCCTGATCCGCAACGTGCCGGGTGGGTTGATGAGCAGTTTCCTGACCAACCTGGCCAAGGCCGGCGACAGCATGACCCTGGCCGGGCCGCTGGGCAGCTTCTACCTGCGGCCGATCCAGCGCCCGCTGTTGCTGCTGGCCGGTGGTACCGGCCTGGCGCCGTTCACGGCGATGCTGGAGAAGATCGCCGAGCAGGGCAGCGAGCACCCACTGCACCTGATCTACGGCGTGACCAACGACTTCGACCTGGTCGAACTCGACCGCCTGCAGGCGCTGGCGGCGCGCATCCCCAACTTCACCTTCAGTGCCTGCGTGGCCAACCCCGACAGCCAGTACCCGCAGAAGGGCTACGTGACCCAGCACATCGAACCGCGCCACCTCAACGATGGCGATGTGGATGTGTACCTGTGCGGCCCGCCACCGATGGTCGAGGCGGTGAGCCAGTACGTGCGCGAGCAGGGCATTACACCGGCGAACTTCTATTACGAGAAGTTCGCGGCGGCGGCCTGATTCCCTTCATCCGAACATAACACCGCTTCTGTGGGAGCGGGTTCACCCGCGAAGAGGCCGGCAGGTACAGCGGTTTTGTCTTGTCGGACGCATTCGCGGGTAAACCCGCTCCCACAGGGACCGCGGGCTAGCGGAGATTTGCATATGAACAACCGATTCCAAGGCAAGGTCGCCCTGGTCACCGGTGCCGCCCAGGGCATCGGCCGTGGCGTGTGCTGGCGGCTCAAGGCCGAAGGCGCGCAAGTGATTGCGGTAGACCGCTCCGAACTGGTTCACGAACTGGCCAGCGAGGGCATGCTCACCCTCACCGCCGACCTGGAACAATATGGTGACTGCGCCAGGGTCATGGCCAACGCGGTTGAAGCGTTCGGCCGCCTCGACATCCTGGTCAACAACGTTGGCGGCACCATCTGGGCCAAGCCCTTCGAACACTACGAAGTGGACCAGATCGAAGCCGAAGTACGCCGTTCGCTGTTCCCCACCCTGTGGTGCTGCCATGCCGCACTGCCATACATGCTCGAACGTGGCAGCGGCGCCATCGTCAACGTCTCGTCCATCGCCACCCGTGGCGTCAACCGCGTGCCCTATGGCGCGGCCAAGGGCGGCGTCAACGCGCTGACTGCGTGCCTGGCCTTCGAAACCGCCGGCCGGGGCATCCGGGTCAACGCCACTGCTCCCGGCGGCACCGAAGCACCACCCCGGCGCGTGCCGCGCAATAGTGCCGAGCAGACCGAACAGGAAAAGCACTGGTACCAGCAGATCGTCGACCAGACCCTCGACAGCAGCCTGATGCACCGCTACGGCAGCATCGACGAGCAGGTGGGCGCAATCCTGTTCCTGGCTTCCGACGAAGCCTCGTACATCACCGGCGTGACCTTGCCGGTAGGGGGCGGCGACCTCGGCTGAGCGACACCCCAAGGCAAAAAGCTTTCTTCCACAACAAAAACAAGAGCGACAGATGCCATGCGAACCCTTGACGTACACCCGATCATCGATAATGCGCGCTTTACCCCGTTCCACTGGATGGTCATGGCCTGGTGCGGCCTGCTGCTGATCTTCGACGGCTATGACCTGTTCATCTACGGCGTGGTACTGCCGGTCATCATGAAAGAGTGGGGCCTGACCCCGTTGCAGGCGGGTGCACTGGGCAGCTATGCGCTGTTCGGCATGATGTTCGGCGCCCTGGCGTTCGGCAGCCTGGCCGACCGCATCGGGCGCAAGAAGGGCATCGCCATCTGTTTTGCCTTGTTCTCCGGGGCAACCATCCTCAACGGGTTTGCCAGCAGCCCGAGCGAGTTCGGCATCTACCGCTTCATTGCCGGCCTGGGCTGTGGCGGCCTGATGCCCAACGCCGTGGCACTGATGAACGAGTACGCGCCCAAGCGCCTGCGCAGCACGCTGGTAGCGATCATGTTCAGCGGCTACTCGCTGGGCGGCATGCTCTCGGCGGGTGTCGGCATCTTCATGCTGCCGCGTTTCGGCTGGGAATCGATGTTCTTCGCCGCAGCGGTGCCACTACTGTTGTTGCCGGTAATCCTGTACTACCTTCCTGAATCGATCGGTTTCCTGGTACGCCAGGGCCGTACCGACGAGGCCCGCAAGCTGCTCAAGCGGCTGGACCCGGATTGCGACGTGCAGGCGGACGATGTGCTGCAGGCGGCCGACCGCAAAGGCAGCGGGGCTTCGGTGCTGGAACTGTTTCGCAACGGCCTGGCCATTCGCACCCTGGCGCTGTGGCTGGCGTTCTTCTGCTGCCTGCTGATGGTCTACGCGCTCAGCTCCTGGCTGCCGAAGCTGATGGCCAACGCCGGCTACAGCCTGGGCTCGAGCCTGTCGTTCCTGCTGGCGCTGAACTTCGGTGGCATGGCCGGGGCGATTCTCGGTGGCTGGCTGGGCGACCGTTACAGCCTGGTCAAAGTCAAAGTGGCGTTCTTCATCGCCGCCGCGCTGTCGATCAGCCTGCTGGGCGTCAACAGCTCGATGCCGGTGCTGTACCTGCTGATCTTCATTGCCGGCGCCACCACCATCGGCACGCAGATCCTGCTGTATGCCGGCGCCGCCCAGCTGTACGGGCTATCGGTGCGTTCCACCGGGCTGGGCTGGGCCTCGGGCATCGGCCGCAACGGCGCCATCGTCGGCCCGCTGCTGGGTGGTGCGCTGATGGGCATCAACCTGCCCCTGCAGCTCAATTTCATTGCTTTCGCCATCCCTGGCGCAATTGCCGCGCTGGCCATGGCCGTGCACCTGGCCAGCGGCCGTCGGCACGCCCAGGCGGTTGCGGCACAGGCGTAACTTCAGAAAAACAACATGAGGTAAACCACCATGACCGTGAAAATTTCCCACACTGCCGAGGTACAGCAGTTCTTCGAAGAGGCCGCAGGCTTTGGCAACGATGCCGGCAGCCCGCGCCTTAAGCGCATCGTGCAACGCGTGCTGCAAGACACCGCGCGGCTGATCGAAGACCTGGAAATCAGCGAAGACGAGTTCTGGCATGCCGTCGACTACCTCAACCGCCTGGGTGGCCGCGGCGAGGCCGGGTTGCTGGTGGCTGGGTTGGGCATCGAGCACTTCCTCGACCTGCTGCAGGATGCCAAGGACCAGCAGGCAGGCCTTGTCGGCGGCACTCCACGCACCATCGAAGGCCCGCTGTACGTGGCCGGCGCGCCGATCGCCGAAGGTGAAGTACGCATGGATGACGGTAGCGAGGAGGGCGTGGCCACGCCGATGTACCTCGAGGGCCAGGTGCTCGACCCACAAGGACGGCCGTTGCCTGGGGCCACGGTTGACCTGTGGCATGCCAATACCCGTGGCACCTATTCGTTCTTCGACCAGAGCCAGTCCGAGTACAACCTGCGTCGGCGCATCATCACCGATGGCGAAGGCCGTTACCGCGCGCGCTCCATCGTGCCGTCCGGGTATGGCTGCGATCCACAGGGGCCGACCCAGGAGTGCCTGGACCTGCTCGGCCGTCACGGCCAGCGTCCGGCGCATGTGCACTTCTTCATCTCGGCACCGGGGTACCGACACCTGACCACGCAGATCAACCTGGCCGGAGACAAATACCTGTGGGATGACTTTGCCTATGCCACGCGGGATGGGCTGGTGGGCGAGGTGGTGTTCGTCGAGGGCGAGGCGGGGCGACATGCCGAGTTGAAATTCGACTTCCAGTTGCAGCAGGCCCGGGGCGGTGCCGATGAGCAGCGCAGTGGGCGGCCGCGGGCTTTGCAAGAGGCCTGATCCACCCAGTTGGCTTCTTCGCGGGTGAACCCGCTCCCACAGGTACGGCGCAAATGCTGGAACCTGTGTAGTCCCTGTGGGAGCGGGTTTACCCGCGAAGAAGGCAACACAAGAACAAGAGCCGGTCACCTAGCCCGGCCAGATGCCTTGCGAGAGGTGCCATGAAAACCCTGATCAAGGACAGTTCGCTGTCCGCCATCGTCGCCGGCTGCATCGCCACGATGATCTCCTACGCAGGCCCCTTGGTGATCATCTTCCACGCCGCAGAAGCCGCCGGCCTGTCCCATCGGCAACTGTCCTCCTGGGTCTGGGCAGTGTCCATGGGCAGTGCCGTACTCGGCGCGCTGCTCAGCCTGCGCTACCGGGTGCCGGTGGTGATCGCCTGGTCGATCCCTGGCTCGGCGCTGCTGGTCACCGCCTTGCCGCAACTGGGCCTGGAACAGGCCGTTGGCGCCTACCTGGTAGCCAACCTGGTCCTGCTGCTGATCGGCATCAGCGGGGCCTTCGACCGCATCATCGCGCGGCTGCCGGGCTCCATCGCCGCCGGCATGCAGGCCGGCATCCTGTTCAGCTTCGGCATCGAGGTGTTCCGCGCCTTGCCGGTGCAACCGCTGCTGGTACTGGCGATGTTCGTCACCTACGTGCTGATGCGCCGGGTGCAGCCGCGCTACGCCGTGGCGGCGGTGCTGTGCGTGGGCACGCTGGTGACCGTGGCCAGCGGGGCGTTTCGCAGCGAGGCATTGGTGCTGGAACTGGCGTCGCCGCAGTGGGTCACCCCGCAGTTCAGCCTGGCAGCGGTATTCAGCTTGGCACTGCCGCTGGTGCTGGTGGCCCTTACCGGGCAGTTCATGCCGGGCATGGCAGTACTGCGCAACGCCGGCTACCCCACGCCGGCCAGCCCGATCATCAGCGCTAGCGCCCTGGCCGGTGCCGCGCTGGCGCCGTTCGGT
Source organism: Pseudomonas sp. M2(2023) (assembly GCF_030263955.1). NCBI lineage: Bacteria > Pseudomonadati > Pseudomonadota > Gammaproteobacteria > Pseudomonadales > Pseudomonadaceae > Pseudomonas > Pseudomonas sp. M2(2023). The sequence goes on along the minus strand of NZ_CP127114.1, from coordinate 2,863,299 downwards.
TGCCACGGGCTGAACCTGGCGGCGGTCACCGCCAGCCTGTGCACCGGTCATGAGGCCCATGAAAACCCACGGCGGCGCTATGTCGCGGCGGTTGCTGGCAGTGCGCTGTACCTGCTGCTGGGGATCGCCGGGGCCACGCTGATGTCGCTGTTTGCAGCATTCCCCGCCGCCCTGATCGCCGCCCTGGCCGGGCTGGCCCTGTATGGCGCCATCAGCGAAGCCCTGGCCCGCAGCCTGGCGGAACCAAACGAGCGCGATGCCGGGCTGTTCACTTTTCTGGTCACCGCTTCGGGGGTGGCCTTCCTGGGCCTGTCGGCAGCGTTCTGGGGCCTGCTGTTCGGCCTGCTGAGCCATGGGTTGCTGAGGCTGCGCCAGCCACGTGCCCGCGAGGTGCTGCGCCGTACCCCATGAACCGCCGTGCTTCCAACGCTTTACCCATAAAAACAAGATCAAGAGAGCTTCGGAATGAACCACACCCCTTGCGTCGCCCTGGGCCTGACTTTGCTCAGCCAACCGTTGCTGGCCGCCGAAGGCGGCTTCTTCGAAGATTCGAAGGCCACCCTGAGTGCCCGTAACTACTACTTCAGCCGCGACTTCTCCGACATCGTCGGGGCAAACCGGCAATCCAAGGCCGAGGAGTGGGCCCAGGGCTTCATCCTCGACTTCAAGTCGGGCTACACCCCGGGCACGGTCGGCTTTGGCATTGATGCCCTGGGCCTGCTGGGCATCAAGCTCGACAGCAGCCCAGACCGCACCAACACCGGGTTGCTGCCGGTGCACGGCGATGGCCGCGCCGCCGACGAATACAGCCGCCTGGCGCCCACCTTCAAGGCCCGGCTGTCCAAAACCGAATTGCGCGTCGGCGAACTGCAACCCAACCTGCCGGTGCTGACCTTCAGCGACATCCGCCTGTTGCCACCGACCTACCAGGGCGCCAGCCTGAGCTCGGCGGAAATCGACGGCCTGACCGTGCAGGCCGGGCACCTGAAAAGCACCCACCTGCGCAACGAAGGCGGCGACGGCAAGATGAACGCCATGCTCGGCCATGTGCCGATCCGCCAGGTAGAAAGCGACGCCTTCAACTACCTGGGCGGGGACTATGTGTTCAATGCCAACCAGAGCAGCGTCAGCCTGTGGTATGGGCAGCTTGAGGACATTTACGAACAGGGCTTTGTCGGCCTCAAGCACAGCAAGCCCCTGGGCAACTGGGTGCTCAGTGCCAACCTGGGGTATTTCACCGCGCGCGAGGACGGCGATGCGTTGCTCGGCAATATCGACAACCAGGCGTTCTTTTCGATGTTCACTGCCCGGCATGGCGGGCACAGCTTCCATGCCGGCTACCAGGGCATTTATGGCGACAGCCCTTTCCCACGGGTGTTCGCCAACATCTCGCCGCTGGGTAACGAAGTACCGACCTATGAGTTCGCCTACACCGACGAACGCTCGTACCAGGTGCGCTACGACTACAACTTCGCGGCCATGGGCGTGCCGGGGCTGACCGCGACCGTGCGCTACATAACCGGTAACAATGTCGATACCGGGCTGGGTTACGAAGGGCGCGACCGCGAGCGCGACCTGGACATCGGTTATGCGGTGCAGGGCGGTGTGCTGAAGGGGCTGGGGATCCGGGTGCGCAATGCCATGGCCCGGTCCAACTACCGCAGCGACATCGACGAGAACCGTCTGACGCTGGTGTACACCTGGCAGTTGTTCTGACGCATCCACAGGTTGCCAGCGGGACCTTTGTGGGAGCGGCTTTAGCCGCGAACACCGGCGCAGCCGGTGCCATGCACCGCGTTGGATTCTTCGCGGCTAAAGCCGCTCCCATAGGGTATGCGGAGTGCTTGCAATGTCAGTTATCTACGCGACAGCGCAGCCCAAAGGGCTGGGCCATCTCCCATAATGAAAGCCCATAACCAAGGGAATTGCGCATCAGGGCGGGATGAAGGTAGCTTCTGGAAACCACCTTTTCAGGAATGCCACCCTTGGACTCCATCACCCAGGCCGTACTCGGCGCGGCCTTGCAAGGTACCGTGCTCGGCCGCATCCAGGGCCGCCGCTCGCTGTTGTATGGTGCGGCGCTGGGCACGCTTCCCGACCTGGACGTGATCATCCGCTACGCCGACCCGGTGTCGCAGATGACCTACCACCGCGGCTTTTCTCATTCCTTGTTCGTGCTCACCGGCCTGGCCTTGCTGCTGGCCTGGCTGGTCAACAAATGCTGGCCAGGCAAAGGCTATACCTTGCCCAGGCTGTTCCTGGCGTTCTGGCTGGTGCTGGTCACCCACCCGTTGCTCGACGCCTTCACGGTCTACGGCACGCAGTTGTTCTGGCCCTTGCAGGCCACCCCGGAAAGCTGGGCGGCGGTGTTCATCATCGACCCGGTCTACACCGTGCCACTGCTGGCCGCGGTGATCTACGCAAGCATAAAGGGGCTGACAAGCAAGGCGGTGCAGCTAATGACCTTGGCCTTGCTCTTCAGCGCAGCCTACCTGGGGTTCGGCCTGGCCGGACGCATGGCGGCCGAGCAGCGGTTCCAGGCTGCCCTCGACCGCCAAGGCATCGCCGTCAGCCAGGTGCGTGCCGTGCCGATAGCGTTCAACAGCCTGGTCTGGCGGGTGCTGGCCAAGACCCCGGATGGCGATTACTACGAAGGCATCAGCAGCGGGTTCGACCAGCACCCGCCAGAAATGCAACGTTTGCCGCGTAATCTTCAACTGGCGCAAGCGCTGGCCGGGCACCCGTTGCACCAGCGCTTGCGCTGGTTCACCGATGACTGGCTGCGCTACGACCAGGTCGGCGATGCGCTGGTGGTCAGCGACCTGCGCATGGGCATCCCGGGTAACTACACGTTCCGCTTCAACATGGCCCACCGAGACAGCCAGGGGCACTGGATTACCGATGTGCCGTCGCTGTGGGAGGGTGCCGGGCCAAGGGCGGCGTTCAATGGCGACGACCTGGTGCTGATCTGGCGACGGATCGTCGAGCAGCAGCCACCTTTGCCGCTGGCCGCCTGGACCGATCGCTACCTGGGGCCTGCCACAGGCGAGCGCGGGCGCTGAGGCGTGCGTTCAGCCGGGCTGGACCTGGTCAAGTGGACGGCGATGCTGACCATGGTCGCCGACCACCTGCGTTTTCTGTGGCCTGATGCCGATGGCTTGTTCGTGGTTGGCCGGTTGGCGTTTCCACTGTTTTGCCTGGCGATTGCGGTGAATGTGGCGCGCACCAGGTGCGGGACGCTCTATACCCGCGGCAACCTGCGTTATCTGGGGCTGATGCTGGTGTTCGCGGTGCTGTCGGAACCTGCGTACCGTTGGCTGGACAGTGGTTCTTCAACATTCAGCGTGATGCCGACCCTGGTGTTGGGGTTGCTGGTTGCCTGGGGTGTGCATCATCCGTTGATTTCGGCGCGCGTGCTTGGCTTTGCCGGTCTGCTTGCAGGGTGGCTGTTCAGCGAACAGCTGATGTACGGGCTGCCGGGGGTGATGCTGCCGGGCGCCTGGTTGATGGCCCGGCGCAAGGAAGGGGCGGCCTGGTTGTTGCCCTGCCTGTTGGCCATGGGGGGGAACCTGACCAACAGCTGGTTGCAGGAGCATCTGTTGGCGCCGTTTACCGTGCTGACGCTGATGGCCGCGGCCTTGGCGATTCCGCTCGGGTGGTCGTTGCTGCGTCAGGAGGGTTGGCGGGTGCCTGCGGTGGGGCGTTGGGGTTACCTGTTCTATCCGGTGCATTTACTGGTGATCAAGGTCTTCGCTTGATCGCTCTCGACAGCCCTGCTTGCATTTCACAAATCCATACCTATCTAAACCAGCCGCACCAGACTCAGGAACCACCCATGGAACCCAACCGCTTCGGCGACATCGCCGCCTTCGTCAGCGCCGCGAGGGCCGGTAGTTTTACCGCCGCCGCCGCCACCTTGGGCCTGACGCGCTCGGCGGTGGGCAAGAGCATCGCTCGCCTGGAGGCGCGCATGGCCGTGCGCTTGCTCAACCGCACCACGCGCAAGCTGAGCCTGACCGACGAGGGCCTGGTGGCCTACGAGCGCTGGCGGCAGATTCTGGATGACCTGGACGAGGTGGAAAGCACCATGGCCCAGCGCCGTGGCAAGCCCACCGGCACCCTGCGCCTGACAGCACCCCTGTCGTTCGGCCAGCGCCATGTGCTGCCGATTCTCGACCGTTACCTGAAGCAGTGGCCCGAGCTGCGCGCGGATATACGCTTCACCGACCGTTTCGTCGACCTGGTCGAGGAGGGTATCGACGTTGCGGTGCGTATCGGTGTACCGAAGGAAGACTCGCAACTCTTGACCCGTACGGTGGCCTGGCAGCAGTTCGTCACCTGCGCCTCGCCCGCATACCTGGACGAACGCGGCGTACCACAGGTGCCCGGCGACCTCTACGGCCATGACAAGATCGCCTTCCTGGCCGGCGAAAAGGTCATGCCGTGGCGCTTTCATACCGAAGCGGGACTGCACCTGTGCGAAGACCCCGGGCGGCTGAACATCGACAGCTCCGAGGCGATGCTCGCCGGCGCCCGGGCGGGTTTCGGGCTGGTTCACCTGCCCACCTACATCACCGGCGACGACCTGCGCGACGGCACCCTGGTGGAGGTGCTGCAAGCCTATCGGCCACCGGCGGACCCGATTCGCATCGTCTACCCAAGCAAGCGCCACCTGTCGCCACGGGTACGCGGCTTCATTGACCTGCTGGTAGCCAGCTGGGAACCGGGCGTGCCCTGGGAAGACTGATTGGGGAATGGCAGGCCCCTATGCCGGGCCTGAAGCCGGGTTTATCACTGGCTGCGCAGCAGGGAAACTGGCAGTCACTGATAATCCCTGTGGAGACCCCATGACTGCACTGTCCGTACTGGACCTGGTCATGATCGGCGAAGGCAAGACCTTCGCCGACGCGATCGAAGAGTCCCGCCAACTGGCGCGCCATGTCGAGCAACAGCACTACAGCCGCTACTGGATCGCCGAGCACCACGACATGCCGGGCATCGGCTCGGCCGCCACGTCACTGGTCATCAACGAAATCGCCAACGCCACCCGGCATATCCGCGTTGGCGCCGGTGGCATCATGCTGCCCAACCACGCGCCGCTTGTTGTGGCCGAGCAGTTCGGTACGCTCGACACCCTGCACCCTGGCCGCATCGACCTGGGCCTCGGCCGTGCGCCGGGCAGCTCCGGGCCTACCGTGCGCGCCTTGCGTGGTGCTGCGCCAGAGCGCGACTTCAGCCAGGACATCGCCGAACTGCGCGACTACCTGGCTGACAATGGCAAACGGCGGGTACGCGGCGTGCCTGGCAAGCATGACATACCGGTGTGGATTCTCGGCTCCAGCCTGTTCGGTGCCGACCTGGCAGCGAAACTGGGCCTGCCCTATGCCTTCGCCTCGCACTTTGCCCCGCGCTACCTGCTGCAGGCCATTGCCCATTACCGGGCCAACTTCCAGCCTTCGGCACAACTGGCCAAGCCGTATGTGATGGTGGGCATGAACCTGTTCGCCGCCGACAGCGATGCCGAGGCGGATTATCTGGCCAGCTCCCATCGCAAGTGGATGCTGGACTTGCATGTCGGGCGCTTCGGCCTGTTGCCCAAGCCGCAGGAGGGGTATGTCGAGAGCCTGCCGGGCCATGAGCGCGAGGTACTCGAGCAGGTGATGGCCTGCACCGTGGCCGGCGGGCCGGAGCGGGTAAGGGAAGGGTTGCGCACCCTGATCGAGCAGACCGGTGCGGATGAACTGATGATCGACTGCCGCATCCACGACCCGCTGGCACGGCAGCGTTCGCATGCCTATGCCGCGCAGGCCCTGGCTGAACTGAGCTAAGCCTACAGGCCTCTTCGCGGGCACCGGCAACAAAAAGGGAGCCCATGAGCTCCCTTTTTCAGCATCAAGGCTGCTTGAGGAACGGATAATCCGTATACCCCTCAGCCCCATTGGCATAATCGAACTGCGCCCGGTGCGCATTCAACGGCGCCTGCACCCGCAGCCGCTCTACAAGGTCCGGGTTGGCAATGAAGCAGGGCCCGAACGCTACGGCATCGATCAAGCCACGCCCGATCAGGTCTTCACCTTTCTCGGCGGTGTAGGCACCGGCAGCAATGATCACCCCCGGGTAGACCGCACGAATCGCTTGGCGGAATTCGTCACGCAGCGGCTTGCCACCGGCCCAGTCCGGTTCGGACAGGTGCAGGTAGGCAAGGTTGCGCTTGGCCAGTTCGCGGATAGAAAACCAATGGTGCGCACGATACCGGGGTGACTGGGGAAAGGGGGACCGGGAGCCCGGCATTGGGCTCCCCATGGTGATAGAGACTGGCAGCCAATCTTCAGTCAGTTCTTCCTTGTAAGAAGTACTGCAGCTGTTATACCTCCGACAATACCGATAACTGCAAGAATGGATATCGCTGGATACCTTCTGGCGATGCTGTAGGGAAGATAGATCGCGATCTGGAGATTTTGCATGATAGTGCCTGGTCGATTCCACGCCTGACTGAGGTTAAAACTCTCCCTCTCATTGAGGTTTGCAGGACTTTCCCCTCCTGAACCTATTCGTCTCAATTCAGTTTCTTGCGGACGCGCTCCTGCAGCTTGGTGGCCTCTGTGGGCTGACTGATGGCTGGACTGGTTGGAGATGTTCAACGACGAACTTGGTGGCGGATTACTGCCACCTCGCGCAGAGTTTCGGTTTGGAGAAATTCTTGAAACCAGTCTTGAAAAAAGTGTTGAAGGACGTCCTGAAGGAAGTCTTGGCGGAGAAGAAACATAAAACCTGCGCAACCCTGTCGGATCGGCGAAATTCACAGGGTCACCTTCGCAGTAGGTATAGCAATTGGTTCCCCCTTCCCCGAACGGGCTCAATGGGTCGGGACTGTTGAATCTTGCCCTGGCGAGATAAAACCGTTTGGCTTGCCCAAGCGGATAGCCGAGCGTCACGACATCCAGATACTCGCCATTGAAGCCTGCGAGTACCTTCCCCGAATCATCAGGAGAAAAACCGTAAGGCGTGTAAGCACGAATACGCTGTTGCCCCCGCACATTCAGCACCGATCCGTTCGAATCGGTCTGCAGCAGCATTGAATGTTCATCCGTTCTGGCGTCCAGCTGCGCAAGCAGCTTCTCGGCGTATAGCAACCTTGCGTGTTTGTCGCGATACCTGGACACCAAACGGTCCTGTTGATAGAAAAAACGGTCAGTGACGGCGGTGGATGACATGGCTACGCCCCGTTCAAGTGAGTGACCTCACCCTATGCAGAGCAGCACTGGTGGACAACTGGCAGAAATACTAGGCCGCGCCTTGTGACTGCTGCTCGATGCCACGCGTGTGTTGACAAGTGTTAATGCACGGTAATTCTGCCGCTAACAAAATGCGCCACATCATTGAACCCCGGCGTCGACGCATGCCCTGGTGTGACCAGCGAATCAATGAACGCTTCATCCTCCGCCGTGATCTTCACTGCCAGCGCCCCGCCATAGGTATCCCACTGTTCTTCCGTCCGCGGCCCGACAATCGCCGAACTGACCAGCCGATTGTTCAGTACCCAGGCAATCGCGAACTCGACGATACCCACGCCCTTGGCTTCCACATAGGCCTGGATCTGCCGGGCAATGGCCAGCGACTCCTGGCGCCATTCCACCTCCATGATGCGCTTGTCCTGGCGCCCGGCACGGCTACCGGCATCCGGCACCGCCCCCGGCGCATATTTGCCGCTGAGCACGCCCCGCGCGAGCGGGCTGAATGGCACCACGCCCAGGCCATGGGCGGCCGCAGCTGTAAGCTGCTCCGGTTCGGCCTGGCGATTGACGATGTTGTACAGCGGCTGGCTCACCACCGGCCTGGGCACGCCCAGGCGCTCGGCAATGTGGCACGCCTCGGCGATGCGCCAGCCGCGGAAGTTGGACACGCCCCAGTAGCGGATCTTGCCTTGGCGCAGCAGGTCGCCGATGGCCTGCACGGTTTCTTCCAGCGGCACCTTGTGGTCTTCGCGGTGCAGGTAGTAGATATCCAGGTAGTCCATGTCCATGCGCGTCAGCGTGGCATCGAGGGCATTGAAGATGTGCTTGCGCGACAGGCCGCTGCGGTTGGGAAGGCCATCAGCCGGGCCAAAGCCGACCTTGCTGGCCACGATCCAGTCATGGCGATGGCGGGCCACCGCTTCGCCGACGATTTCCTCCGCGCGTCCGGCGTTGTACACGTCTGCAGTGTCGATGAAGTTGATGCCCTGGTCCCAGGCCTTGTCGATGATGCGCAGGGCGTCCTCGGTGCTGGTCTGCTCGCCGAACATCATGCTGCCCAGGGTAAGGGCGGAAACCTGCAGGCCACTGTGGCCGAGGGGGCGGTAGATCATGCGCTTGGGTCCTTGTGCGGTCGGCTGATCTACCCGTTTTACACACAACCGGGGCGCAATGAAAGGCAGCCTCAACCGATCAGCGCCAAGGCCTCCTGCAAGGTCAACGGACGCTTCAGGCGTTGCGACAGCGTCGCCATGGCATCGGAATAGCCCTTGGCGACAACTGCCTCGACCCGCTCATCCACGCATTGCAAGGCAATGAAGTCGCCTTTTTCCGGCTCGCCGACGAACTCTATACGGTTCCAGTCCCGCGCGTGGCCCAGTACGTCGTAGGTGCGGCCGTGCTGATAGGTCCAGAAGAACGGTACGTCGGCGTAGCGGCGCTGCTCGCCGAGCATGTTGGCGGCGGCGATCACTCCATGTTGCTGGGCCAGCCGCCAGTGCTCGATACGCACCGGGCGCCCGCTGAGGGGGAAGGTGGCGATATCCCCCGCGGCCCACAGGCCATCTGCGGCGCGCATTTCGGCGTCCACTTGCACTGACTTGTCCTCGGTCAGCAGCACGCCCTGAATGAACGCGGTCGCAGGTCTTACCCCGGTGCCCAGCAGCACCAATGGCGTCTGTAGCCGCTCACCGTTGGCCAGCAGCACGGCCTCGACCTTGTCCTGGCCCTCGATCCGTTCGACCTCGGTAGGGCCGTGGAAGGTGACCCCCTTGCGTTCGTGCAACTCGCGGATGCTACGGCCAATGCGCTCGCCCAGTTGCCGGGCCAGGGGGACCTCATGGCGGGTGATCAGGTGCACCTGCACGCCGTACTTGCGCAAGGCCGACGCGGCTTCCAGGCCGATGAAGCCATCGCCGACGATCACTGCCGGCTGGCCGGGCTCGGCAGCATCCAGCAGGTGCGCGGCATCCTCCCGTGAACGCAGGGTAAATACCCCAGGCAGGTCGACGCCGGGGATATCGGGCCGCAGCGCCTTGCCGCCGGTGGCCAGCAGGCAGGCGTCGTAGTCGATCTGCTGGCCGTCGGCCAGGGTGACCTGGCGTTTCTGGGTGTTCAGGGTGCGCACCTTGCCATGCTTGCGCTCCAGCTGGCCCTTGCGCAGAGCATCGGGCTCGAGCAGGGCCGGTACTTCATCGGGCGGCATCTGCCCGGCGATCACGAATTTGCTCAGGGAAGTACGATCGTAGGCTGGTTGGCGCTCCTGATCGATCCAGACCAGGCGGCCGGCAAAGCCATGGGCCAGCAGGGTGGAAACTGCGGCACTGCCCGCGGCACCAGCGCCGACCACCACGAAACAGCGGGCGTCGCTGTGGCGGGGCGGCTCGGTTCTGGGCAGGGGTTGGTCGTCGACCCAGACCTCGTCGCCCTTGACCCAGGTTTTGTAGCGGCGCAGGTCGGCCAGGGCCGGCGGCTCGCAGACCGCGCCCTCGTCCACGGCGAACGCGGCCTTGTGCCAGGGGCACACCAGCAGGCCGCCGCACACCACGCCTTCATTGAGTGGCGCGCCTTCGTGGGGGCAGTTGCCCTGGTAGGCGCGCACTTGGTCGCCCTGGCGGATGAGGATGATCTCCTCGCTGCCGGCCTGGACGCGCAGGGGGCGGTGTTCGTCGAGTTGGGCCAGGCGAGCCACAGCGTGCTGGGTCATGGGGGTTCTCCAAAGGGACCTTTGGAACCATTTGACGCCTGGGCTGGGGAGGGGATGCGTTGAGCTGACGATCGGTGGAGGGTGTGGATTGTGTGTGGCCTGGGCGGGCCTCTTCGCGGGTAAACCCGCTCCCACATGGATCCCACCATCTTCGAGTTGGTGGTGATCCTGTGGGAGCGGGTTTACCCGCGAATGCCTCAACTGGCCCTTGCAGTACTCAGCGCACCAGCCCGGGTAACCCGCAAGGCCACCAGGCTACCCAGCACGATCAACGCCGCCAGCGAATACAGCGCAGCATCGGTCGAGCCGGTCTGGTCCTTGATGAAACCGACCAGGTACGGGCTGAGGAAGCCGGCCATCTGGCCCACCGAGTTGATGATCGCCAGACCCGCGACAGCCGCGCCGGCGCTGAGCAGCGCGGTGGGCATCGGCCAGAACATCGGCAGGCCCGTGAGCGCGCCCATGGTGGCGATCGACAGGCCGAGGATGGCAATGGTCGGGTTGCCGGCGAAGTTCACCGCGATCAGCAGGCCGATGGCGCCCATCAGCATCGGCACCACAAGATGCCAGCGGCGCTCGTTGCGCAGGTCGGCAGAACGCCCGCAGAGGATCATGAACACGCCGGCCAGCAGGTACGGGATGGCGCTGAGCCAGCCGATCAGCAGCGGGTTGTCGAAGCCCATGTTCTTGATGATCGACGGCAGCCAGAAGTTGATCGCATACACACCGCTCTGGATGCAGAAGTAGACAAAGCCGAAGGTCCAGATCAGCGGGTTGGTCAGCACGGCGAGCACGCCGTCGCCGGTGGTTCTCGGCTTGCTCGCGGCATCGGCGTCCAGGTCGGCGGCGATCAGCTGACGTTCGGCCGGGCTCAGCCAGGCGGCTTTCTGGTAGCCGTCACTGAGCAGGAACACCGCCAGTACACCCAGGGCAACGGTCGGCAGACCCTGGATCAGGAACATCCATTGCCAGCCGGCCAGGCCGTGCTGGCCGGCGGCGAAGTGTTGGAGGATCCAGCCGGAGAACGGCCCGCCGAGCAGGCCCGATACCGGGATCGCCGACATGAACAGCGCCATGATACGGCCGCGGCGGGCCGCCGGGAACCAGCGCGAAAGGTACAGCACCACGCCCGGGAAGAAGCCGGCTTCGGCGGCGCCGGTCAACAGGCGCAAGGCGTAGAACTCGGTGGGCGTGGTGACGAACAGCAGGCAGGTGGAGAGGCTGCCCCAGGCGATCATCATCAGCGCGATCCAGCGCCGCGGGCCGAAGCGGTTGAGCGCCAGGTTGCTCGGCAGGCCGCAGAGCACGTAGCCGATGAAGAAGATGCCGGCGCCAAGGCCGTACACCGTTTCGCTGAACTTCAGGGCGTCGAGCATCTGCAGCTTGGCAAAGCCGACGTTGACGCGGTCCAGGTAGTTGAACAGGTAGCAGATGAAAATGAACGGAATCAGCCGCAGGGTGATGCGCCGGTACAGCGCGTTGCGGGTGATGTCCGTGCCTTGGTCAGGGGCGGGGCTGTATGCCATGATCGGGTTCTCTGTTGTTATGGTTGTCGCCGCGTCGCCTGTTCCGGCGCTCGCCCTGACGAGTCTCGGGGACTGCGGCGTGCCTGTCTTTGTGCTTTTGCACAGCACTTGCACCGGGCTGCTGTGCCCGAGCCCAAATCCCTGACACCCAAAGGACCGCTCAATGTTCGAACTCGACCATGACCTGGCGCAGGATATCGTTGACCGCGCGATGGCCATTCTGCCATGCAACGTCAATGTCATGGACAGCCAAGGGTTGATCCTCGGCAGTGGCGAACCTGAGCGTATCAACACCCGCCACGAGGGTGCGCAACTGGTGCTGGCCAACGGCCGCATCGTCGAACTGGATACGGACGCTGCCAAGTGCCTCAAGGGCGTGCAGCCCGGGGTGAACCTGCCGCTGATGCTGGATGGCCGATTGATGGGCGTACTCGGCCTGACCGGTGACCCGCAGCAAGTGCGCACCTATGGCGAGCTGGTGCGCATGACCGCCGAAATGCTGCTGGCCCAGCGCCATTTGCAGGCCGACCAGCAATGGCGACGCCAGCGCTGTGACGATTTGCTGGCCCTGTTGCTGGGCGGCAGCGGCGATTCTCCCCGGTTGCTCGACGAGGCCCGGCAACTGGGCCTCAAGCCCCAGCTGCCGCGGGTACCGTGCCTGTTCGAGCTGGCCTCGGGGCCAGCCGCCGAAACCCTGGCGGCATGGTTGATGAGCCGCTACCCGGACAGTTGGTGCGTAAGCCCGGCCCGTCAGTCGTTGTTGTGGTGTCGCCCGGCAGGTGTGGCGTTGGACGAAACTCGCCTGCTGGAACGCCTGCAGCGCCATGGCTGGGACGTGGAGCGGCTGGCCCTGGGCAGTGTCGCGCAAAGCCTGGAGCAACTGCGCCGGGGTTATCGCCGGGTGCGCGACCTGTTGGCCTATGGGCGCGAGGTACTGCCCGGCGAGCGCTTGCTCAGCCTGCAGCGCTACCGGTTGCCGGCATTGCTGTGGCGGCACCGCAACGACGATGCGCTGGATGAATTGCTGGAGCCGTTGCAACGTATTCGCAGCAAGGACAGCAGCGGGCAATTGCTCACCACCCTGCGCGCCTGGTGTGCCCATGACGGCCAGAGCCAGGCCTGTGCCGATGCCCTGGGCATCCACCGCAACAGCTTGCGCTACCGCCTGGATCGGATTGCCGAGCTGGGCGAGGTCGACCCGCTGCGCATGGAAGGGATGCTTAGCCTGTACCTGGGGTTGCAGCTGCTGCCTGCCGACTGAAGGGCAGCCTGCACCGGCCCTATCGCCGGCAAGCCAGCTCCCACAGGATGCATGCTGCTCTCAGGCCTGTGTCGAACCTGTGGGAGCTGGCTTGCCGGCGATAGGGCCAGTGCAGGTGAAAGGCATCTGCCCAAACAACCCGCCCGGCGTTTTGTGCATTTGACCGAGGCCACCTTGGCAGCCACCTGTCAGCATGCCGCTCATCAGGACAGGAGAAACCCCATGAAGATCGTCATTGCCCCCGACTCGTTCAAGGACAGCCTCGACGCCGCCGGTGTCGCCCGCGCCATCGCGGCGGGCCTGGCCGAGGCCTGGCCGGAGGCCGAGTTGGTCGAGTGCCCGATGGCCGACGGTGGCGAAGGCACCATGGATGCGATTCTTGCCGCCAGCCACGGCGAGCTGCGTCGTCAGACGGTACGCGGGCCGTTGGGGCAAAGCGTGGAGGCGGGCTGGGGCTGGCTGCCGCAAAGCCGCACGGCGATCATCGAAATGGCCCAGGCCAGTGGCCTGCAACTGGTGCCCACTGGCCAGCGCGATGCCTGCCGCAGCAGCACCTGGGGTACCGGCGAGCTGATTGCCGCCGCCCTGGCCGCCGGCGCGCAAAGGGTAGTGCTGGCCATTGGCGGCAGCGCCACCAACGACGCGGGCAGCGGCATGTTGCGGGCGCTGGGCCTGCGCCTGCTGGACGCCCACGGGCAAGCGCTGGAAGAGGGCGGCCTGGCCTTGGCCAAGCTGGCCCGCATCGATGCCAGCGACCTTGACCCGCGCCTGGCCGAGGTGCAGTTCGAAGTCGCGGCAGACGTCGACAACCCGCTGTGTGGCGCCAACGGCGCATCGGCGATCTTCGGCCCGCAGAAGGGCGCCAACCCACAGCAGGTGCAGGCGCTGGACCAGGCCCTGGGGCATTTTGCCGACCATTGTGCGCAACTGCTGGGTGAGGATGTGCGGGACTACCCAGGCTGTGGCGCTGCTGGCGGCATGGGGTTCGCAGCCCGGGCCTTCATGGGCGCGCAATTCCGCCCTGGGGTGGAAGTGGTGGCCGAACTGGCCGGCCTGGATGCCTTGGTGCAAGGTGCAGACCTGGTAGTGACCGGCGAAGGGCGCTTCGACGCCCAGACCTTGCGTGGCAAGACGCCGATGGGGGTGGCTCGGGTTGCCAAGCGCCATGGGGTGCCGGTGGTGGTGCTGGCCGGGACCTTGGGTGAAGGCTACCAGCAGCTGTATGCCCATGGCGTCGACGCTGCCTTTGCCTTGGCCAGCGGGCCGATGAGCCTGGAGCAGGCTTGTGCCAATGCTGCTGAGCTGCTGCGGGCGCGGGCTTGTGATATCGGGCGGCTGTGGCGCTGCGCAACGCGAACTTGATCGACCGCTGCAGTCTGCCGCACCCCGCGCTTGGTCATTGATTTTTTTGTTGTTATCGTAGAAAGGAGAATCGAAGGTAGCCAGCAAATGCCCGTCACAGAGCCTTTCCACGATAACGTTGCGGTGTTTACCGATGCCGCACAGGGCCTGGGACTGGCCTGTTCCATGACGCTGGCGGAGGTGGGCGAGTTGCGCAACCGCCTCAAGGCCTGCCGCTACGTGCCAGTCAACGTCGCCAGCACCCGCGCCGACCTGGGCGAAAGCCTGGTCTGGGATGAAGGCAGCGGCGCGTTGTACTTCGTCGATATCTCTGGCGGGCGGATCAACCGCCTGATGCCTGATGGCCAGGCCGAGTGCCTGTACGAATCCGCGGCACGCATTGGTGCGCTGGCGCTGACCGACCAGGGCAACCTGATTTTCACCGAAGACGCCAGCGTGGCCATCTTCGACGTATCGCTGCGCAAGGTGCGCCGGCATTCGGTGTCGGTTCACCCGCGGTCGACCTACCGTTTCAACGACGGCGCCTGCGACCCGCAGGGCCGATTCGTGACCGGGCTGATGGACGATGCCCTGAGCGGCAACACCGGGGCACTGTTCCGCTTTGACGGGCAGTTGAATGATCAGGTGATCCACGACGACATGGCGTTGCCCACCGGCCTGGCCTGGTCGCAGGACGGCCATACGGTGTACTTCGTGGACTCGGCGGCGCGCTCGATCTACCGCGCCAGTTACCTGGCCGAAGGCCGGCTTGGCGCGGTCACTCTGTTTGCCGAAACCCCTGCCGAACTGGGGCGGCCGGACGGCCTTGCGCTGGACCGTGACGGCGGCCTGTGGGTGTGTCAGTACCATGGCAGTTGCCTGTTACGCTATGACCGCCATGGCCACCTCACCGACCAGGTACTGATGCCAGTGCCGTGCCCCACCAGTTGCTGCTTCGGTGGGGAGGGGATGAATACCTTGTTCATCAGCACCGCGCGCTTGGGCATGAGTGCCGAAGACTTGCAGCATTACCCCGACGCTGGCGACCTGTATGCCATCAACCCGGAAATTGGCGGCATCGCCCGTCACACCTTCAAGGAATAAGCTTTTGCGCCTGGCTGGCCGGTAGCACGGCCAGTTCGCCAAAGCGCTGCGCCGCGTCGATGTAGCGCAACGCCGACTTCGCGTCTTTCCAGCCCACATAGCTCATCAGCGCCTTCAGCTCCCAACCGTTGGCCGTGGCCCAGGTGGCAAAACCTCGGCGCAGCGAGTGCCCGGTATACAGCGCCGCCGGTACCCCGGCGCGCTCCAGCATGCGCCGCAGCAGGCCGACCAGGCTGTTGCTGTTGAGCGCGGTGTCGCCGAGGTTGCCCCAGCGGTCGAGCTTGCGGAACACCGGCCCATGGGCGATGCCGGCGACTTCCAGCCATTGCAGGTAGGCCGTGACCGGGCACAAGGCCTTGAGGGCCGGGGTGCGATGCTGTACGCCCAGGGCTTCGCGGTCGCCCTTGCTGCGCGGCAGGAACAGGGTGATGCCGACGCCGGCCTCGGCCTGGATGTGCTCCACGCGCAGGCGTGCCAGTTCATCACCCCGAAAACCGCGCCAGAAGCCCAGCAACAGCAGCGCAGCGTCGCGACGCGCCCGGCGCAGGGTGGCCAGGTCATGCTGTTCGCGGGCCTGGCGGGCTTCTTCTTCGAAGCATTGCACTGCGCTTTGCAGGTGCTGCAGCAACAGCGGCGCCGCCTGCCTGGGCGGTGTCGGGTGCAAGGTGCGGATGCCGCGCAGCACCTGGCGCACCAGCGGCGCCTTGGTCGGGTCGGGGAAACCTTGGGCGACGTGCCATTGGCTGAGCGCCGCCAGGCGCTGGCGCAGGGTACTGACGGCATGCTGGTCGGCGTGGTCGGCCAGGTAGCGGGCGATGCTCTCGGCCGTGGCCGGGAGAAAACCGCCCCAGTGGGTTTCGAAATGCTCGATGGCGGCCTGGTAGCTGCGCCGGGTGTTGTCACGGGTGGCGGCGCGGAGGTAGCGCTCGATGTCGGTCATGGTGCGGGGGCGAGTGGATGATGGGCACACGATAAACCGAAATGGATTGCCTGTCCTACCTGCGATGCTGGCGGGATTGTCGGGGGCTGCTTCGCAGCCCCAATCTGGCTTGCGTTACACGCAGGCCTTGTCCTCGACACCGTTGAAGAGCGGGTAGTCACGCAGCTGCGCCGGCGACAGCGGCCGGCTGAAGTGGTAGCCCTGGGCGATATCGCAGCCGGCAAGCTTCAGGCACACCACTTGTTCGCGGGTTTCCACGCCTTCGGCCACCACTTCCAGGCCCAGGCGTTTGGCAAGGATGATGGTGGACGATACGATCGGGCTGTCGTCGTGGCTGTTGGACAGCGGCGCAATCAGTGAGCGGTCGATCTTCAGCTTGCTCAGCGGCAGCGAATGCAGGTGGGCAAAACCGGCGTAGCCGCGGCCGAAATCGTCCAGGCTGATGCCCAGCCCGGCGTCGCGAAGAGTGTGCAGGTGCGCCACCGCCGTGCCTTCGGGGTCTAGGATGGTGGTTTCGGTGATTTCCAGCTCCAGCCGCTGCGGGGCGATGGCGTACTGCTGCAGTTCGCTCAGTAGCCGTGCAGCGAAGTCTGCCTGGCGTAGCTGCAGCGCAGATACATTGACCGCCAGCCGCGTCTTCCGGCCTTGGGCGTCCCAACCCGACAGGGCCTCGCAGGCCAGGCGCAACACCTCCCAGCCCAGCTCGACAATGAAGCCGCTGCGTTCGGCCAGGTCAATGAACCGGTCAGGGTACAGCAGGCCGAACTCGGGGTGGTCCCAACGCACCAGCGCTTCGTAGCCCAGCACCTGCTGGGTGTCGAGGCGGATCTGTGGCTGGTAGTGCAGCACGAACTGGCGCTCGGCCAGGGCGCTGCCGAAGGCCTGTTCGAGGGTGAAGGCGTGGATGTCGGCCAGGTTCAGCGATGGGTCGAAGAAACGGTACTGCGCACGCCCGGCCTGCTTGGCCGAGTACATCGCGGCATCGGCACTGCGGATCAGGCTGTCGATGTCCTGGCCGTCGCGCGGGCAGATACTCACGCCTACGCTGGGGCTGGTGTTGACCTCCTGGCCGTCCAGCGCGTAGGTGGCCGACAGCTTCTGCACCAGTACGCGGACCCAGGCATTGATCTGCTCCTCGCTGCGCTCGCCGGCCAGCAGCACCACGAACTCGTCGCCACCAAAGCGCGAAGCCTCGTCGCCGGGCTCCAGCAGGCGCTGGATACGCCCGGCAACGGCCTGCAGCAGCAGGTCGCCGATCTTGTGCCCGAGCGAGTCGTTGATCGACTTGAAGCGGTCCATGTCGATGAACAGGATCGCCATCAGCCGGCGCTTGCCGCGTTGCCGGGTCAGCACCTGGCCGGCCACCTCGACGAACTGGCGGCGGTTGTGCAGGCCGCTGAGGTGGTCGGTGGCCGCGGCATGGCTGCTGCGCCGGTGTTCGTCCTCGAGGCGGTCGATCAACTGCTGGTTGACCTGCTGCGCCTGTTCCAGCGCGCTGAAGGCCTCCTGGCGCTTGCGCAACAGGCGCAAGGTCCACAGCAGGCTGGCGAGGATCATCAGGGTCATGCTCAGGTTCAACCAGAACTGCCGGGAATAGGCCAGCGTCGAGGGCGCGAGGATTTCGTCCTGGCGCTGGCTGACCACCACGCTGAAACCCCGCTCGGGCAGGCGTCGGTACAGGCTCTGGTAGGGGGCGCCGGCCGCGTACTGGGTCAGCATGCCTGCTTCACTGCCGCTGTCCGGCAGCCCGGGCAGCAGTGCGTCACCGGCCACCACGCCGCTGCTATCGATGCGCACCCGCTCCAGGCCGTCATCCTGCAGCAGGCGCACCAGCCCGCTGCCGCCCAGGTCGATGTGCTGCAGCAGCACCGCCAGGTAGCCGATGTCCAGCTGCACCACCAGGATATTGTCGATTTCGCGACCCGGCGGGTTGGTCAGCGGCAGCAGGAAGGGCAGGTGCCAGTTGGGCACGGTGGTCGCTTGCCCGGGGGGCTGCACGCTGGGCAGGAACGGTTTGAAACCGTAGCGGGCAACGTGCCGCTGCAGCTGGCGCAGCCAGTCTTCGGGCAGCTCGGCGGCCTCGTCGGCATGGCTGGCCGACAACAGCCGGCCTTGCCGGTCGTACAGGCTCATGCGCTTGAATACCGGGTCTTCGGCAAGCATGCGCGCCAGGCTGACGCTGCCCTGGCTCAGCATCTTCATGTCGTCCTGGGCGACCCGGCCCACGGCCTGGGCGCGATCCACCAACTGGCGCAGGCTTTCGCCAACGATACTGGCCAGGTTCAGGTGCTCGGCGGCCTTGGCCGACAGCGTGTCCTGGCGGGCGGCAACCTTCTGCGAAACATGCAGCCCCCAGACAAAGGCCAGGGTGGCTGCACAGAGCATCAGGATCAGCAGCCGCAGAAGGCTGGCGGATGAAAGCGAACGGCGAATCACTGCTGATAGTTCCCAACCCTGGGTGATGGTCGAAAAATACGACAGTAAGATGACAGCCTAATGACTGGTGGCCAATTGCCTTTAAGGATTTCCCTTATCGGCCAGCGGCGTCTGCAGGCGCGCAGTTTCTTCCTCCATGTAACTCATCAGCGCGCTGACTTCGGTATCGCCCAGGCGCATGTTGGGCATGGCCACGCGGTTGTATTGTTCGTACAGCAGCATGGCCAGGGGGTCTTTCTGGGCCAGCATCTGGTCGGGCTCCTTCAGCCAGCGGGTCAGCCAGTTGGCATCACGCTGGCGGGTCACGCCGAGCAGGTCGGGGCCGATGCCGGGTTGTCCGGGCTCGGCATTGCCCAGGGTGTGGCAGGACGAGCAGCGGGTACGGAAGAGTTGCTCGCCACTGCTGGGTGCGCGCACCTCGGGAGCCTGGGCGTAGTCATTGGCCATGGCACTGGCCTGTTTCCAGTTGTGCAGGCTGTTGCCCAGGCGGTCGGCGAGAATGTACGGGTTTTCGAAGGGCGAGGCCTTCATCCAGCGGCCGGTGGCCTGGTTGCCGATGATCAGGCTCAGGTTGTGGTCCTTGGAGCGGCCGTTTTCCAGGCCATCGATGTACAGGCCCAGGCTGCGGCGCAATTGTTCGATATCGGCCGGCTCGCCGGTGAGCAGCGTCCAGCCGGGGCCGATACCAAACTTTTCGGCGTAGCGCTTGAGGGTGGCGGGGGTGTCGTTGTAGGGGTCGATGCTGATGGAGTAGAGGAAGATGTCCTTGCCGACCCGGTCACCGAGGATTTTCTGCACCTGACGCAGGCGCGCGGTTTCCACCGGGCAGGAGTCGGAGCAGCCGGTGAAGATGAAGTTGATGGCGACCACCTTGTCCTTGATCAGGTCGTCGAAGAAATGCACCTTTTCACCGTCCTGGGTGAGCAGCGGGATGTTGGGGAAGTAGTTTGCGCCCCAGGGAGTTGCAGCTTCCCCGGCCACGGGTTGCTGTGGTTGCAACGGCCAGAACGGGATACTGGCGGCGAACAGCGAGAGCACCAGCAGGAAACGCCATGAGCCGGACATGATGCGGTCCTCGTCGAAAACGGTAGCGGGGGCTGCATGGCAGCCCCCGCTTTTCGGTTACCTGATGCTGACCGGCGCCGTCACGCTCTGCCCCAGCGCCGATTTCACGGTCACGGTCGCCGGTGTGGCCGGGCCGCTGCCGGTGGTTGTGGTCGACAAGCGCCAACGGGCGCCGCTGGTAGTGGTACTCAGCGTGGCCGTACCCAGCAGCAGCGGGCCACTGGTGGTTGCCGCAGTCACGGTGATGCTGTTGCCGGTGGCCACCGTGGTGGTGCCCGAAATGTCCCAGGTAAAGCGGTTGCCGCTGCGCACCTGCACCGTGGCACTGGTGACCTGGATCTGGTCGACCGCCGCTGCCGGGCTCACCGCAATGCTGACCGTGGCCGGGGCCACCGATTCGGCGCCCTTGGCGTCACGAGCCGTGTAGTTGAAGCTGGCGGTGAACGCTGTGGTTACCGTGGCCGGTGGGACGTAGGTGACCGTGCTGCCGTCGGTACTGGTAGTGCCCTGGCCGGAGTCCGGCTGGCTGAGGCCGACTACGGTCAACGGCAGGTTGTTTTCCGGGTCGGTGTCGTTGGCCAGCACGTTCAAGGTGATCTGCTTGCCGGCCGTGGTAGCCGCGCTGTCGTTGGCCGCAACCGGCGGTTTGTTGGTCGGCTCGTCGTTATCATGGCCTTCGGTGCGGAAGGTCGGCAGCCCAACCGAAGCCACGTACTCCACGCCATCCCAACCCGGTAGTGGGGTCGGCATCACCTGGAACTGGCCTGGGTGTTCCAGGTCCCAGCGCAGCAGCATCGACGAGTCTTCATGCTGGGTGTTGTGGCAATGTTCCATGTAGGTACCGGCGAATTCGCGGAAGCGGATGGCCATTTCCACCTCTTTGGACGAGTCGGTATCCGGACCTATGCGATACACGTCCTTGCGTGCCCATTTTTCCCATTCTGGCGGGGCCTTGCCGTCGCGACTGAGGATCACCCCTTCCTCGAAGTGCACATGCACCGGGTGACTCCAGCCATTGCCACCATTGATGATCTTCCATACTTCCAGGGTACCGTCGCCGCTGAAACCGCCGTCGGTAGACTGCTGGGTCAACTGTGGCGCCGCGTTGATGCGACGTGGGTCCATGGAGTAGCCAAAGCTGCCATCTGTCTTGATGGTCCAGGGCTGGGTGTCGGTACCGTCCGAGCGGCCGAAGATGAACTCGCGATGGCGGGCATCCTTGAGCTTGGCCTGGTCGGTGGCCGAATTACGGTCTATCGGCAGCGGCAGCATTTTCAGGCCTTCGGCCTTGCCCGGCTTGGCCGGTTCATAGGCAACCGGGTCCATGCTCAGGTCCTGGCCGCTGTAGGGCTGAACCACGAACTGCATGAACTTGCCGATCGCCGGGTCGCCGTTGTCCCACTCAGGCCCGTTGCTGGTCTGCTTGATCACCGCCTTGTATTTTTCCGACAGCACATCGGCCAGGGCAATGGCACCCTCCGGGCCCTTGCCGCTCTGATGTTCCTCCAGGTTGACAAGGTACAGCTTGTCGCCGATCTTGATGCCGTGTTTGGCGAAGTTGATGATGATGTCGTAGCGTTCGGCGATACCCTGCAGCGGCAGGACGCCGTTGTTGTCCTGCAGGTTGCCGTCACCGTTGAGGTCCATGGTGCCGTCGAACGGCACGGTGTGTTCCATGATGTTGCCGTCGTTGGCGATCATGTGGAACGGTACCCGCGCGTATGAAAGGTTGGAGCCGGTAGGGCCTTTGAACTCGCCGCTGTTGCCGGCGATCTCCCGCACGACGGCAAGCTTCAGGTAGCGCGACACCGAGCCATTGAGGATACGGAAGCGGTAGCTGCGCGCGCGTACCTTGAGCGTTGGCCGGTACTGCCAGTTGACCAGGATCTGGTCGCCGAGGAAGCCATCGGTGTTGAACGGGTTGAACCACAGCTGGCCGTTGGCATCCCAGGCCTTGTCGGCGATCACCAGGTTGACGTCGTAGTCGCGGTTACCCCACGGCATGCCCGAGCCACTGGGGAAACGCAGGTTGACGCCATCCTGCAGGGCCTCGTTGCCGCGGTCCAGGGCGCTGTAGTAGTTCATCATCACGGCGTTGCCTTTGTAGACGTTCTGCGCCGTGAAATCCAGCATGTGGTCGTGGAACCAGTGGGTGCTCATGGTTTCGCGCCAGTCACCACGAATCTTGATGCTGCCGTTCTGGCAGGTTTTCAGGCCTGGCGAGGCGTCATTGACGAACAGGGTTTCACCCGGTGAGCAGGGGAACGCCGCACGCGGGTCCTGGGCGCGGGTGTTGATGGTGTCGTAGCCGGCCAGCTGCAACGGCCAACGGTAGTCGTAATACTGGCCGGGGAAGAAGTAGGCATTGGCATAGCCGTCGCTCTCGGCCGGCGAATGGCCGTTGTGCTCGTGGGTGGAGAGGGTGTGCAGACCAAAGCCGTTGTTAGCTGCAGGGTCGATCGGCAGGGCGTTGTAATGGCGCATCAGGATCGGCTGGCCATAGCGCACCATCAGCAGCTTGGGCGGGAAGGTGCCGTCGAAGGTCCATAGCGACTTGTGGTTTTGCAGCGGCATCTTCGGGTGGAAGCGGGTGTCGATGCCCTTGGTGGTGCCCAGTGTGTTCGGGATATCGGAAGTCTGGTAGTACAGGCCGCCCGGGGCGAACTCGCCAACTGCATAGTTGTGCAGCTGCTTGCGGTCACGCAGGCCGAGGTTGATGCGCGCACCGGCCTGGGCGGTCTTGAACCCCGCCTGCGGGTAGAACTCGTTCCAGCGCTGGTGCGACCAACCTTTTCCTGGTGGCCGGCCTTCCGCAGGCGAACCGACCGGTTGGCGGTTGAGGAACATCTCGATCTGCGCCTTCCATGGGTTGCGGTCGAGCACGTTGGAATACTGGGTCGGGAAGGGGTACAGGCCCGGCTGTTTGAGGAAGGCTTCCAGGGCTGTACCGCTGGGGCCGCTGCGGGCCACCACGTTGGGGTCCTGCGCTGGTGCCGCGCCCAGGGTCGGCACCGGGAAGGTCAGAGTGGGCGGCGGCAGCGTGGGGTCGAGCCTTTCCGTGCCGAATTCCTCGAATAGCAGTAACTGCTGGGTAAACGGCAACGCGCCGAACAGCGGGCTTGGCTTGCCATTGGTGGGGTATTTTTCCCCGGTTTGCAGGGCCGGTGGCAACACGTTGTTTGCGCTTACCGTGTTGCGGTCACCGTACACGCCATCGGTCAGTTCGAGTGAGCCTTGATTCGCCTCTGGCATGCTATAGAGGTCCAGCAAGGGCTGGGTCGGGTCAGCCGGCTGATCAGTGTAGGCCGACGGGTCGGTCGGCGGGGGCATGCTGTTGTCGTCCATGGGCGCCGCTGTCGCCGTGACCAGCCCAAGGCCGAGCATCAGCGTAGCGACGGTGGACAGCTGGAATGCATGCCTTGCAGGGTGGATCATGGCAGGTGTTTTCATTGCCTTGCGCCTCGTTTGCGCCGTCATGGCTATTTGCCCGTTTCCGGGGCTGGAGCAACGGGTGTGCCAACCCAAATACGAGGAATATGTTTCTAAATAAATCCTTGTGGCGCCTGATGCGCGCTAAATGCCACGGCGTCAAAAATGGGTGAGGGCCCCCACTAGTGGGTCACCCATTGCCCACAGATTGGGTGGTGACAGCCGCGGCGCCCTGGGGTATACCTGAGCGCCACCAAGGGGAGCCCGGCACCGGGCTGAGAAACCGCTGGATGCTGCAGCGCGGTGACCCTTCGAACCTGATCCGGATCATGCCGGCGAAGGGATTGGGACTTGAAACCTGCCTTTTTGCCGGCCTCACTGCGAGGCCCGTCCATGCCAATCACCGCGGTCTCGCTGTCACCCCCATCAAGGACAGCAACATGACCGAACGCTTCAGCCAGTCCCTGCGCCGCCGCAGCGAGCCGACCTGGTCGGCGGCCGTTGGCCACCGCTTCGTCACCCAATTGTGCGACGGCAGCCTGCCGGACCCGATCATGGTCGACTACCTGGTGCAGGACCATCGCTTCCTCGACAGCTTCCTGACCTTGCTGGGCGCGGCCATCGCCACCGCCGACACCTTCGAGGCGCGCCTGCGCTTCGGGCGCTTTGCCGGGATGATCTCCAGTGACGAGAACACCTACTTCCTGCGCGCCTTCGAGGCCTTGGGGGTAAGCCCCGCACAACGCAGCGAACCAGCCGACACCGTCCCGACCGCAGGCTTCAAGGCGATCATGCGCGAAGCGGCGGCCACCCGGTCCTATGCGGCCGCGCTGGCGGTGCTCAACGTCGCCGAAGGCCTGTACCTGGACTGGGCGTTGAAGGCGCCAAAGCCAATGCCGGACAACTTCGTCCACGCTGAATGGATCACCCTGCACGACAACCCGGCATTCCAGGACTTCGTTGCCTTCCTGCAAGCCGAACTCGACCGCGTCGGCCCGCAGGACGCCGTGCTGGCGGGTGACTTCTACCAGCGCACCGTGGCGCTGGAGCTGGCCTTCTTCGATGCCGTCTACCCGGAGGACAAATGAGCATGGATATCTTCGACCGCCTCAAGGCTGCCGCCACGCCGCAGTGGAACAGCTACGTCGACCACGAATTCGTGCGCCAGATGGGCGAGGGTACGTTGAGCGAAGCCGCCTTCCGCACCTACCTGGTACAGGATTACCTGTTCCTCATCCAGTTCGCCCGCGCCTGGGCACTGGCTGCCTACAAGAGCCGTCGACCGGCCGACATCCGCGCCGCGCAGGCCGGGCTGGCGGCGATTCTGGATGAAACCGAACTGCACTTGCGCCTGTGCGCGCGCTGGGGCCTGACGCAGGCCGATATCGAGGCCGCGCCCGAACACCAGGCCACGGTTGCCTATACCCGCTATGTGCTGGACTGCGGTGCCGCGGGTGACCTGCTGGAGTTGCATGTGGCGCTGGCGCCTTGCGTGATCGGTTATGCCGAGATTGGCCGGGCGTTGTCCGAGCGCATTGGCGATCTGAGCAATCACCCGTACCGCGAGTGGATCGCCGAGTATGCCGGCGAGGGCTACCAGGGTGTCGCCACAGCGGCGCGCAAGCATCTGGACGAGCTGGCAGCGCGGAGCATGACCGAGCAACGGTTTGCCGAGCTGGTGGAGATCTTCGGCCAGGCGTCCAGCCTGGAGGCGGACTTCTGGCAGATGGGGTTGGCTAGCCAATAACGCACTGCATGGCCCTGCGCGGACTCTTGTAGGAGCGGCCTTGTGTCGCGAAAGGGCTGCGAAGCAGCCCCAGCAATTTGTGCTTCTGCGCTGAAATCCTGGGGCTGCTTCGCAGCCCTTTCGCGACACAAGGCCGCTCCTACAAAGGTCCGCGCTAACCGGGTAGATGAGATTTAGGCCAATATGCTGGTAGGGCCACCCGCAAAGCCCAGGGAGAAGCATCATGAACATCATCAACGCACGCCTGCGCGGCAGGTCCGGCCTGTTTCGCATCGAACTCAACGGCGAACGCATCGCCGCCATCGTGCCCCAGGCCGAAGGGGTGGCGGCGCGCGCTGCCGATGACCTGGATGCCGGGCAGAACCTGGTGGTGGCGCCCTTTATCGAACCGCACATCCACCTGGACGCCACGCTGACCGCCGGCGAGCCGCAGTGGAACATGAGCGGGACCCTGTTCGAAGGCATCGAGCGCTGGGCCGAGCGCAAGGCAATCACCACCCACGACGACATCAAGAACCGCGCAAAGAAGACCATCGGCATGCTGGTGGATCATGGCATCCAGCATGTGCGTACCCATGTCGATGTCACCGACCCCACCCTGACTGCGCTAAAGGCCATGGTCGAAGTGCGTGACGAAGTGCGCCACCTGCTCGACCTGCAGATCGTCGCCTTCCCCCAGGAGGGTATCGAGTCGTACGCCAACGGCCGGGCGCTGATGACCGAAGCGGTGGCCATCGGTGCCGACGTGGTCGGCGGCATTCCACACTTCGAGAACACCCGCGACCAGGGCGTGTCGTCGGTCAAGTTCCTGATGGACCTGGCCGAACGTACCGGCTGCCTGGTGGATGTGCATTGCGACGAGACCGACGACCCGCAGTCGCGCTTTCTCGAAGTGCTGGCCGAAGAGGCGCGGGTGCGCGACATGGGCGCCCGGGTGACAGCCAGCCATACCGTGGCCATGGGCTCGTACGACAATGCCTACTGCTACAAGCTGTTCCGCCTGCTCAAGCAGTCGGGTATCAATTTCGTATCTTGCCCGACCGAGAGCATTCACCTGCAAGGGCGTTTCGACAACTACCCGAAACGCCGCGGCGTCACCCGCGTGGCCGAACTCGACCGGGCCGGGATGAACGTGTGCTTTGGCCAGGATTCCATCGTCGACCCTTGGTACCCGCTGGGCAATGGCAACATCCTGCGTATTCTGGAGGCCGGCCTGCACATCTGCCACATGCTTGGCTACGAAGACCTGCAGCGCTGCCTGGACCTGATCACCGACAACAGCGCCCGCACCCTGAACCTGGGCGAGCGTTACGGCATCGAAGTGGGGCGGCCGGCCAACCTGTTGCTGCTGTCTGCGCCGGACGATTACGAAATGGTGCGCAGCCAGGGGCATGCGCTGGTGTCGGTACGCAACGGCAAGGTGCTCATGCGTAGAACACCTGCCAGGGTTGAACACTACAGCTGACGCTCCTGCTTCAGCATTCTGCAGCGCCCCGCCGGCTTGAAGCCGAGCGGGGCGCTTTGCTGTCTGGCGTACTGGTTTATGCCCGCGCACAGCTCCCAGGAACCATTCACATGCGATAAGCCGTGATTATTCCACCATAGGAAATGTTTGCTCGGGCAATGGCTTGCCTTCATAATCGGTATGTAATTACATGGTACATAACACGGTACAAAATCGTAGGAGCAAGCATGGCCCGGGGCGGTATAAACAAGGTTGTAGTGCAGCAGGCACGTCAGGCGCTGATTGCCCGGGGCGAGAACCCCAGCATCGATGCGATACGTATCGAGCTGGGCAACACCGGCTCCAAGACCACGATTCACCGCTACCTGAAAGAGTTGAACGGCCAGCAACCCGTGGCTTCCGAGGGTGGCATTGCGCTGAGTGACGTGCTGAGCCGAATGGTCGGGCAACTGGCAACCCAGTTGCAGGACGAGGCCGACCTGAAGATCGAGCAGGCGGAAAGCGCCTTCACACGACAGCGCGAACAGCTGGAGGCACAACTGGCCATTGCCCAGCAGGCACTGGCTGCGGCGCACCAACAGCATCAGATCGATGTGGCCGCACTGGCCGCCGAATCGGAAAAACTGCTTTCCACCCAAAGCACCCTGCAGGCCGAACAGCTGCGCAGTGCCAGCCTCAACCAGTCGCTGGGCGAGTTGCAGGTGCGCCTGGCCGACAAGGAGGAGCAGGTAAAATCACTGGAAGACAAGCACCGTCATGCCCGCGACGCGCTGGAGCACTACCGCAACGCCAGCCGCGAACAGCGTGAACAGGAGCAGCGCCGCCACGAAGCGCAGCTGCAACAGTTGCAGGTGGAGGTGCGTCAACTGCAGCAAGGCATGATCGTCAAGCAGGACGAGCTGACCCGCCTGCACCGCGACAACGAGCGCTTGCTGGGTGAGCATCGCCAGGCCGCCAGCGCCTGCAGGGCGCAGGACGAGTTGCTGGAGCAGCGTGATGCACAGATCCAGGGCTTGCGCACGATCCTGGCCCAGGCGCAGGGTGCAAGCGAGGAAATGCGTCGGCAGCTGGATGTGCAGGCACAGAGCCTCGAGGCCAGGCGCGACTTGTGCACGGAGCAGGCTCGTCAACTGCAGCAGCTCGAGGAGCAGCTGAAGCAACGTGATGAAGCGTTGGTTCAATGCCGAGCCCGGCTAGCTGTAGATTAATCAAACTTTTCCCGGCCGGTGGTTTCTTCCCTAGACACTCACCGGAGAAAGCCTCATGCCTGAACCACAACAGCCAGAAAAACATCCCCAAGGGCCCCATTCGTCCGAGAAGGCGAACAAACGCCAGGACTTGGGTTTCGACCCCGATTCGCCAGATGTGGAGGATCCGCAAGTCGACCCTCAAGGACCTGCCAAGCCACCGCGGGACGTCGAAAAATCCCCGTGAAGGTGGCATTTGTCGCTAAGGGCCGCTCAGCGGCCCCCGCGATCAACACGGTACTGCTTGGGGCACGCTGTCTCGAGGCCTTTGCCAGGCAAGCTACGCTCGCTTGACTCAGGACTCTGCCTGCCTGGCTGCCTCCACGCCCGCAGCCGAGAGTTTGATGGGGTAGTTCACGCTGATCTGGTGGTCGCTGCTCACCGCCACGCTGCCATCCTGGGGGCGAATAGAGAAAACGGAAAAAATCGTACGCTAAGGTTTTCCGGGCAGCCTTAGCGGCCGAAACTTCCCGTCCTCCAGCCTGCGGCTCTGCCGCCAGACATAATCGCCGGTCAGATTGATGTGCTCCCACCCCAGCGGCGACAGGTATTGCAGCAGCTCACCATCCACCGACTTCCCCGCATCGCCCATCGCCTGGGTGGCGCGCTCCAAGTACACCGTGTTCCACAACACGATGGCGGCCGTCACCAGGTTGAGGCCACTGGCCCGGTAGCGCTGCTGCTCGAAGCTCCGATCCCTGATCTCGCCGAGGCGGTTGAAGAACACCGCCCTGGCCAGGGAGTTGCGGGCTTCGCCCTTGTTCAGTCCAGCATGCACGCGCCGGCGCAGCTCGACGCTTTGCAACCAATCGAGGATGAAAAGCGTGCGCTCGATCCGGCCCAGCTCGCGCAGGGCCACGGCCAGGCCGTTCTGGCGCGGATAGCTGCCGAGCTTGCGCAGCATCAGCGAGGCGGTGACCGTGCCCTGCTTGATCGAGCTGGCCAGGCGCAGGATGTCGTCCCAATGGGCGCGGACGTGCTTGATGTTCAGGGTGCCGCCAACCATTGGGCGCAATGTCGGGTAGTCCTGGACGCTATTCGGAACATACAGCTTGGTTTCTCCGAGGTCGCGGATGCGCGGTGCGAAGCGGAAGCCCAGCAGGTGCATCAGGGCGAAGACATGATCGGTGAAGCCAGCCGTGTCAGTGTAGTGCTCCTCGATCCGCAAGTCGGACTCGTGGTACAGCAGACCGTCGAGCACATAGGTAGAGTCGCGCACGCCGACATTCACCACGCGGGTGCTGAACGGTGCGTACTGGTCGGAGATGTGGGTGTAGAACAGCCGCCCCGGCTCGCTGCCGTACTTCGGGTTGACGTGGCCGGTGCTTTCGCCTCGACCACCCGCCCGGAAGCGCTGGCCATCGGAAGAAGAGGTCGTGCCGTCGCCCCAGTGAGCGGCGAAGGTATGACGGTACTGGTGGTTGACCAGCTCGGCCAGGGCCGCCGAGTAGGTTTCGTCTCGGATGTGCCAGGCTTGCAGCCAGGACAGCTTGGCGTAGGTCAGGCCGGGGCTCGACTCGGCCATCTTGGTCAGCCCGAGGTTGATTGCATCGCCCAGGATCGCTGACAGCAGCAATGTCCGGTCTTTGGCCTCGGCACCGTCCTTCAGGTGTGTGAAGTGGCGGCTGAAGCCCGTCCAGTCGTCCACGTCCATCAGCAGTTCGGTGATCTTGATGCGCGGCAGCAAATGGCTGGTCTGGTCGATCAGCGCCTGCGCGGTATTGGGCACCGCGGAATCCAGCGGGGTGATCTTCAGCCCGGACTCGGTGAGGATGGCATCGGGCAGCTCGTTGTCCTTGGCCAGGCGGGTGACGGTGGCCAGCTGCTCGTCCAGCAGCTGCAAGCGCTCTTCCAGGTACTGGTTGCTGTTCGGGTTGATCGCCAGGGGCAGAGCCTGCGCATGCTTGAGCGCGGCGAACCTCTCTGCCGGCAGCAGGTAGTCGTCGAAGTCGCGGAACTGCCGCGAGCCCTTGACCCAGATGTCACCGGAGCGCAGCGCGTTCTTCAGCTCGGACAGGGCGCAGATTTCGTAGAAGCGCCGGTCGAGGCCTTCCGGGGTTATCACTAGCGGCTTCCAGCGCGGCTTGATGAAGGCGGTGGGCGCATCGGCCGGCACCTTGCGCAGGTTGTAGGCGTTCATCTCGCTCAGGGTCTGCACGGCTGCCAGCACGCCTTGCGCAGCCGGGGCAGCGCGCAGTTCCAGCACCTCCAGCAAGGCCGGCGTGTAACGGCGCAGAGTGGCGAAGTTCTCGCCGACCAGGTGCAGATGGTCGAAGCCTTCCGGCCGGGCCAGCAGCTCGGCCTCGCTGACGCTCTCGGTGAACTCGTCCCAGGGAATCACCGCCTCAATGGCGGCATAGGGATCGCTACCGCTTTCCTTGGCTTCCAGCAGAGCCTGGCCGATCTTCGAGTACAGGCGCACCTTGTCGTTGATCGCCTTGCCCTGCTTCTGGAACTGCTGCTGATGCTTGTGCTTCGCGCTGCTGAACAGCTTGACCAGGATACGGTCGTGCAGATCGACCAACTCATCAATCACCGTCGCGGTGCTCTCCAGCACCACGGCGGCCAGGGTCGCGTAGCGTCGCTGCGGCTCGAACTTGCCGAGGTCTTTGGGCGTCATCTGCCCACCCTCGCGGGCCAGCTTGAGCAGGCGGTTCTGGTGGATGTGTCGGCCCAGGCCTTCGGGCAAGTCCACCAGCTGAAATGTCTTCAGCCGCTCGATGTGTTCGAGCATGTGGCGGGAGTTCGGTTTCAGCGGTGCCTGTCGCAGCCAGGTCAACCAGGTGATGCTGCTGCCGGCCTTGAGCTTCAACAGCTCGTCCAGCTTGGCCCGATGCGAGTCCGTGAGTGGTTCGACCAGGGCGCGGTAGACTCGGCGATTGGCCCGCGCAATGGCCTCCGAACAAGCTCGATCAATTACGCTCAACGCCGGCAGAATGCGCCGCTTCTGTCGCAGGCTCTCCAGGGCCTGACCGGCCAGCAGTAAGCCCTTGTCGGTCTGCTGGGCCAACTCGGTCAGCTCGCGCACCAGGGCGCGGAAGTCGGACAGGCCGAACGGGGCCAGTTGTAGGTAGGTGCGCAGTTCCTGGGCGTGCTCGCGGCGAGTCACGTCGCGTTCGCCGTACTTCAACCAACTCGCCGGGTCGGCCTGAACTTGCTTGGCCACCCACTGGATGACCGGCTCGGGCGGCTCGCTGTCGGTGCCCAACGCATAGCCGGGGTAGCGCAGCAGGCTGAGCTGCACCGCGAAGCCCAGGCGGTTGGCGTCGCCGCGCCGCTGGCGGATCAGCGACAGGTCGGAGTCGTTGAAGGTGTAGTAGCGGATCAGGTCATCCTGGCTTTCCGGCAACGCAAGCAAGGTGTCGCGCTCCGTAGCCGAGAGAATCGAGCGACGCGGCATGGTTCAGTCGTCCTTGCGAAGGTACTGATAGAGGGTTTCTCGGCTGATGCCGAACTCGCGGGCGAGCTGCGCCTTCGGCTCGCCCGCAGCGGCCCGCTGCCGCAGCGTGATGGCTTGCTCGTCGGAGAGGGCTTTCTTGCGGCCCCGGTAGGCACCGCGCTGCTTGGCCAGGGCGATGCCCTCGCGCTGCCGCTCGCGAATCAGGGCGCGCTCAAACTCGGCAAAGGCCCCCATGACCGACAGCATCAGGTTGGCCATCGGCGAGTCCTCGCCGGTGAACACCAGGCCTTCCTTCAAGAACTCGATGCGCACACCGCGCTGGGTCAGCTTCTGCACCAGGCGGCGCAAATCATCGAGGTTTCGTGCCAGGCGATCCATGCTGTGCACCACCACGGTGTCGCCTTCGCGAACGAAACCGAGCATGGCCTCCAGCTGGGGACGCTGGGTGTCCTTGCCCGAGGCTTTGTCGGTGAACAGCTTGCCGACCTCGACCTGTTCAAGTTGGCGTTCCGGGTTCTGGTCGAAGCTGCTGACCCGGACGTAACCGATGCGTTGTCCCTGCAAGATGCCTCCATGGGCTGGATGGGCGGCAGGGCTTGCGTTGGTTTTTGGTTCCATTGCGCCCGAAGCCTTGAATTTGTCAGGCTGAAATCTATGACCTTGGCAAGCATGTGTCAAAGAATGTGAAAGCGGACTCTATTCTGACGGCGTGATGCGCCTTGCCTGACATCCAGTTTGTCGTTTTCAGAAGACGGCTGCACTGAACGTCAGAAGCCGACTGCACTATAGCAGCGGAGGGGTTGGATCCATCAGGCAACGACGGGCTGCTGCCGGCCATCAGCGGACGCAGGGAGGACTTTCCGCAACCGGCCGTTCGATGCGGCACCGATGGCCTTCGCGCAGGGGTAGTGAATCCGCCAGGATTGACTTGCGCTGCCCTACCTCTCACTAGTGAGGGGCGGCAGCGCATCAAGCGGTGAGCGCACTCCGGCACCGCCAACTTTCAGCACATGCGTGTAAATCATCGTCGTAGAGACGTCGGAATGGCCGAGCAGATCCTGCACGGTTCGAATGTCGTAACCGCTGCGGAGCAAGGCCGTCGCGAACGAGTGGCGGAGGGTGTGCGGTGTGGCGGGCTTCGTGATGCCTGCTTGTTCTACGGGGCACTGTTGCAAATAGTCGGTGGTGATAAACTTATCATCCCCTTTTGCTGATGGAGCTGCACATGAACCCATTCAAAGGCCGGCATTTTCAGCGTGACATCATTCTGTGGGCCGTACGCTGGTACTGCAAATACGGCATCAGTTACCGTGAGCTGCAGGAGATGCTGGCTGAACGCGGAGTGAATGTCGATCACTCCACGATTTACCGCTGGGTTCAGCGTTATGCGCCTGAAATGGAAAAACGGCTGCGCTGGTACTGGCGTAACCCTTCCGATCTTTGCCCGTGGCACATGGATGAAACCTACGTGAAGGTCAATGGCCGCTGGGCGTATCTGTACCGGGCCGTCGACAGCCGGGGCCGCACTGTCGATTTTTATCTCTCCTCCCGTCGTAACAGCAAAGCTGCATACCGGTTTCTGGGTAAAATCCTCAACAACGTGAAGAAGTGGCAGATCCCGCGATTCATCAACACGGATAAAGCGCCCGCCTATGGTCGCGCGCTTGCTCTGCTCAAACGCGAAGGCCGGTGCCCGTCTGACGTTGAACACCGACAGATTAAGTACCGGAACAACGTGATTGAATGCGATCATGGCAAACTGAAACGGATAATCGGCGCCACGCTGGGATTTAAATCCATGAAGACGGCTTACGCCACCATCAAAGGTATTGAGGTGATGCGTGCACTACGCAAAGGCCAGGCCTCAGCATTTTATTATGGTGATCCCCTGGGCGAAATGCGCCTGGTAAGCAGAGTTTTTGAAATGTAAGGCCTTTGAATAAGACAAAAGGCTGCCTCATCGCTAACTTTGCAACAGTGCCCCTGCGTGCGCTGCTGCCATGTCCACTACCTGACGCCGGTGATGGTGATGGCCTCGCCGGAGCGGGAATTTCTTAACCTCGACGAATTTAGACGATCGGCGGGCGAGGGGATGTCGTGGCAAGGTCCGCCTTGCGCTGCTCCGCAAGGGCGACACCAGCGGGTTCGTCGGCGGCCACGCCTAGCGCGACCGCAACCAAGCGTCGAAAAAGTATACGCTCGTCACCCGCCGTCTCCTGTGCTGAGAGTCTCAGGCCGATCGGCCGGCAGGGCTCAATGTCAGCAAACGCGTGATGAGCGGTGGCCTTCAACAGTGATAAGGCGGCACCAGAGAAAAATCACTCAGGGTCAATGCCAGCGCTTCGTTAATACAGATGTAGGTGTTCCACAGGGTAGCCAGCAGCATCCTGCGATGCAGATCCGGAACATAATGGTGCAGGGCGCTGACTTCCGGTGCCAGCAGATATTTTGGCAGTTTGCCTTGGATCAGAGCCATCTGACGCAGGGCTAGTGCAGCCGGATAGTCAATAGCTACCGGCAGCGGTGCGGACTGTTGTAACTCAGAATAAGAAATGAGGCCGCTCATGGCGTTGACTCTCAGTCATAGTATCGTGGTATCACCGGTTGGTTCCACTCTCTGTTGCGGGCAACTTCAGCAGCACGTAGGGGACTTCCGCGTTTCCAGACTTTACGAAACACGGAAACCGAAGACCATTCATGTTGTTGCTCAGGTCGCAGACGTTTTGCAGCAGCAGTCGCTTCACGTTCGCTCGCGTATCGGTGATTCATTCTGCTAACCAGTAAGGCAACCCCGCCAGCCTAGCCGGGTCCTCAACGACAGGAGCACGATCATGCGCACCCGTGGCCAGGACCCAACGCTGCCCGAGATGCGCCGCGTGCGGCTGCTGGAGATGGCGGACGCGATGGATATGTTCTGCCAAGGGTTGGTTTGCGCATTCACAGTTCTCCGCAAGAATTGATTGGCTCCAATTCTTGGAGTGGTGAATCCGTTAGCGAGGTGCCGCCGGCTTCCATTCAGGTCGAGGTGGCCCGGCTCCATGCACCGCGACGCAACGCGGGGAGGCAGACAAGGTATAGGGCGGCGCCTACAATCCATGCCAACCCGTTCCATGTGCTCGCCGAGGCGGCATAAATCGCCGTGACGATCAGCGGTCCAATGATCGAAGTTAGGCTGGTAAGAGCCGCGAGCGATCCTTGAAGCTGTCCCTGATGGTCGTCATCTACCTGCCTGGACAGCATGGCCTGCAACGCGGGCATCCCGATGCCGCCGGAAGCGAGAAGAATCATAATGGGGAAGGCCATCCAGCCTCGCGTCGCGAACGCCAGCAAGACGTAGCCCAGCGCGTCGGCCGCCATGCCGGCGATAATGGCCTGCTTCTCGCCGAAACGTTTGGTGGCGGGACCAGTGACGAAGGCTTGAGCGAGGGCGTGCAAGATTCCGAATACCGCAAGCGACAGGCCGATCATCGTCGCGCTCCAGCGAAAGCGGTCCTCGCCGAAAATGACCCAGAGCGCTGCCGGCACCTGTCCTACGAGTTGCATGATAAAGAAGACAGTCATAAGTGCGGCGACGATAGTCATGCCCCGCGCCCACCGGAAGGAGCTGACTGGGTTGAAGGCTCTCAAGGGCATCGGTCGACGCTCTCCCTTATGCGACTCCTGCATTAGGAAGCAGCCCAGTAGTAGGTTGAGGCCGTTGAGCACCGCCGCCGCAAGGAATGGTGCATGCAAGGAGATGGCGCCCAACAGTCCCCCGGCCACGGGGCCTGCCACCATACCCACGCCGAAACAAGCGCTCATGAGCCCGAAGTGGCGAGCCCGATCTTCCCCATCGGTGATGTCGGCGATATAGGCGCCAGCAACCGCACCTGTGGCGCCGGTGATGCCGGCCACGATGCGTCCGGCGTAGAGGATCCACAGGACGGGTGTGGTCGCCATGATCGCGTAGTCGATAGTGGCTCCAAGTAGCGAAGCGAGCAGGACTGGGCGGCGGCCAAAGCGGTCGGACAGTGCTCCGAGAACGGGTGCGCATAGAAATTGCATCAACGCATATAGCGCTAGCAGCACGCCATAGTGACTGGCGATGCTGTCGGAATGGACGATATCCCGCAAGAGGCCCGGCAGTACCGGCATAACCAAGCCTATGCCTACAGCATCCAGGGTGACGGTGCCGAGGATGACGATGAGCGCATTGTTAGATTTCATACACGGTGCCTGACTGCGTTAGCAATTTAACTGTGATAAACTACCGCATTAAAGCTTATCGATGATAAGCTGTCAAACATGAGAATTCGCGAATGAACAAGCTCCAACGCGAGGCCGTGATCCGAACCGCGCTCGAACTGCTTAACGACGTGGGCATGGAAGGTCTAACGACGCGCCGACTGGCTGAGCGCCTCGGGGTGCAACAGCCAGCGCTCTACTGGCATTTCAAGAACAAGCGTGCGTTGCTCGACGCACTTGCCGAAGCCATGCTGACGATAAATCACACGCATTCGACGCCAAGGGATGACGACGACTGGCGTTCGTTCCTGAAGGGCAATGCATGCAGTTTTCGACGGGCGTTGCTCGCTTATCGCGATGGCGCGCGTATTCATGCCGGGACGCGGCCAGCCGCGCCGCAGATGGAAAAAGCCGACGCGCAGCTTCGCTTCCTTTGCGATGCTGGCTTTTCGGCAGGTGACGCGACCTATGCGTTGATGGCAATCAGCTACTTCACCGTCGGCGCTGTTCTTGAGCAGCAAGCTAGCGAGGCAGACGCCGAGGAGCGGGGCGAAGATCAGTTGACCACCTCAGCGTCTACGATGCCGGCGCGCCTACAGAGCGCGATGAAAATCGTCTACGAAGGCGGTCCGGACGCGGCATTCGAGCGAGGCCTGGCTCTCATCATCGGCGGTCTTGAAAAAATGAGGCTCACTACGAACGACATTGAGGTGCTGAAGAATGTTGACGAATGACAGGGGGCGGCAGGTGCGGAGGGCGCGGTTGCTTCGTCATATGAAGCAAAGTCACCTAGCTGAATTAATGGGTGTGGATCAGGCAACCGTGTCGCGCTGGGAGCGGGGCACCCTTGCATTGTCGGATGGGAGGTGGTCAGCGGTTCTTCAATTGCTTACCGGGCCTTCCGATTCATCGTACGACGCTGCGCTGAAGCGTCTGGTGCAATCCTCCGCCCACAAAGTCCATCTGGTAGCGACCGGACACATTGTTTGCTCGCGGCATCTCCGGCCAGGCAAAGGGAATTGCGGATTGACCTAGCCGAACTCCTTGGTAAATCGCTGCGTGTTTATGCGTCCCCGAGATAGTTGCGGCCGACTCTGCGCTTAATGGGCTCGGTTGGCATGAGGGGCGGCTGGGGTCACTCGAGGTGGATACCGGCCCGAACTGGAGCGAGGAACTTCCATACTGCCAAGGCGAATGCTGTGGGAGCGCATCATGCTCGCTGATGGTAGCCCGGCACTACTTGTTACCACCACAGCTTAATGCGAAGGGTGCTCCTGTTCTTGTGCATATTTTATGCGCTGCTGATTGTGCATCGAACTGATAACCTCAACGGGTCTGCTTTGTAGTTCACCACACCCCTGACGCGCGCGTGCCGGATAAGCAGAACTATGGTGCCGATGGATGTCAGGAACACTCGGCCTGGTTCGTAACTAGGTCGTCCTGCGCGATCCTGCGGCTAGGGCCGGAATCGTGCTCGCCAGTCAGGCGCTGATGAAGCCTATGGGCACTGTTGCAAATAGTCGGTGGTGATAAACTTATCATCCCCTTTTGCTGATGGAGCTGCACATGAACCCATTCAAAGGCCGGCATTTTCAGCGTGACATCATTCTGTGGGCCGTACGCTGGTACTGCAAATACGGCATCAGTTACCGTGAGCTGCAGGAGATGCTGGCTGAACGCGGAGTGAATGTCGATCACTCCACGATTTACCGCTGGGTTCAGCGTTATGCGCCTGAAATGGAAAAACGGCTGCGCTGGTACTGGCGTAACCCTTCCGATCTTTGCCCGTGGCACATGGATGAAACCTACGTGAAGGTCAATGGCCGCTGGGCGTATCTGTACCGGGCCGTCGACAGCCGGGGCCGCACTGTCGATTTTTATCTCTCCTCCCGTCGTAACAGCAAAGCTGCATACCGGTTTCTGGGTAAAATCCTCAACAACGTGAAGAAGTGGCAGATCCCGCGATTCATCAACACGGATAAAGCGCCCGCCTATGGTCGCGCGCTTGCTCTGCTCAAACGCGAAGGCCGGTGCCCGTCTGACGTTGAACACCGACAGATTAAGTACCGGAACAACGTGATTGAATGCGATCATGGCAAACTGAAACGGATAATCGGCGCCACGCTGGGATTTAAATCCATGAAGACGGCTTACGCCACCATCAAAGGTATTGAGGTGATGCGTGCACTACGCAAAGGCCAGGCCTCAGCATTTTATTATGGTGATCCCCTGGGCGAAATGCGCCTGGTAAGCAGAGTTTTTGAAATGTAAGGCCTTTGAATAAGACAAAAGGCTGCCTCATCGCTAACTTTGCAACAGTGCCTTCTACGGCACGTTTGAAGGCGCGCTGAAAGGTCTGGTCATACATGTGATGGCGACGCACGACACCGCTCCGTGGATCGGTCGAATGCGTGTGCTGCGCAAAAACCCAGAACCACGGCCAGGAATGCCCGGCGCGCGGATACTTCCGCTCAAGGGCGTCGGGAAGCGCAACGCCGCTGCGGCCCTCGGCCTGGTCCTTCAGCCACCATGCCCGTGCACGCGACAGCTGCTCGCGCAGGCTGGGTGCCAAGCTCTCGGGTAACATCAAGGCCCGATCCTTGGAGCCCTTGCCCTCCCGCACGATGATCGTGCCGTGATCGAAATCCAGATCCTTGACCCGCAGTTGCAAACCCTCACTGATCCGCATGCCCGTTCCATACAGAAGCTGGGCGAACAAACGATGCTCGCCTTCCAGAAAACCGAGGATGCGAACCACTTCATCCGGGGTCAGCACCACCGGCAAGCGCCGCGACGGCCGAGGTCTTCCGATCTCCTGAAGCCAGGGCAGATCCGTGCACAGCACCTTGCCGTAGAAGAACAGCAAGGCCGCCAATGCCTGACGATGCGTGGAGACCGAAACCTTGCGCTCGTTCGCCAGCCAGGACAGAAATGCCTCGACTTCGCTGCTGCCCAAGGTTGCCGGGTGACGCACACCGTGGAAACGGATGAAGGCACGAACCCAGTGGACATAAGCCTGTTCGGTTCGTAAACTGTAATGCAAGTAGCGTATGCGCTCACGCAACTGGTCCAGAACCTTGACCGAACGCAGCGGTGGTAACGGCGCAGTGGCGGTTTTCATGGCTTGTTATGACTGTTTTTTTGTACAGTCTATGCCTCGGGCATCCAAGCAGCAAGCGCGTTACGCCGTGGGTCGATGTTTGATGTTATGGAGCAGCAACGATGTTACGCAGCAGGGCAGTCGCCCTAAAACAAAGTTAGACATCATGAGGGTAGCGGTGACCATCGAAATTTCGAACCAACTATCAGAGGTGCTAAGCGTCATTGAGCGCCATCTGGAATCAACGTTGCTGGCCGTGCATTTGTACGGCTCCGCAGTGGATGGCGGCCTGAAGCCATACAGCGATATTGATTTGTTGGTTACTGTGGCCGTAAAGCTTGATGAAACGACGCGGCGAGCATTGCTCAATGACCTTATGGAGGCTTCGGCTTTCCCTGGCGAGAGCGAGACGCTCCGCGCTATAGAAGTCACCCTTGTCGTGCATGACGACATCATCCCGTGGCGTTATCCGGCTAAGCGCGAGCTGCAATTTGGAGAATGGCAGCGCAATGACATTCTTGCGGGTATCTTCGAGCCAGCCATGATCGACATTGATCTAGCTATCCTGCTTACAAAAGCAAGAGAACATAGCGTTGCCTTGGTAGGTCCGGCAGCGGAGGAATTCTTTGACCCGGTTCCTGAACAGGATCTATTCGAGGCGCTGAGGGAAACCTTGAAGCTATGGAACTCGCAGCCCGACTGGGCCGGCGATGAGCGAAATGTAGTGCTTACGTTGTCCCGCATTTGGTACAGCGCAATAACCGGCAAAATCGCGCCGAAGGATGTCGCTGCCGACTGGGCAATAAAACGCCTACCTGCCCAGTATCAGCCCGTCTTACTTGAAGCTAAGCAAGCTTATCTGGGACAAAAAGAAGATCACTTGGCCTCACGCGCAGATCACTTGGAAGAATTTATTCGCTTTGTGAAAGGCGAGATCATCAAGTCAGTTGGTAAATGATGTCTAACAATTCGTTCAAGCCGACCGCGCTACGCGCGGCGGCTTAACTCCGGCGTTAGATGCACTAAGCACATAATTGCTCACAGCCAAACTATCAGGTCAAGTCTGCTTTTATTATTTTTAAGCGTGCATAATAAGCCCTACACAAATTGGGAGATATATCATGAAAGGCTGGCTTTTTCTTGTTATCGCAATAGTTGGCGAAGTAATCGCAACATCCGCATTAAAATCTAGCGAGGGCTTTACTAAGCTTGCCCCTTCCGCCGTTGTCATAATCGGTTATGGCATCGCATTTTATTTTCTTTCTCTGGTTCTGAAATCCATCCCTGTCGGTGTTGCTTATGCAGTCTGGTCGGGACTCGGCGTCGTCATAATTACAGCCATTGCCTGGTTGCTTCATGGGCAAAAGCTTGATGCGT
The DNA here is from genome assembly GCF_030263955.1 of Pseudomonas sp. M2(2023). Taxonomy (NCBI): domain Bacteria; kingdom Pseudomonadati; phylum Pseudomonadota; class Gammaproteobacteria; order Pseudomonadales; family Pseudomonadaceae; genus Pseudomonas; species Pseudomonas sp. M2(2023). The sequence goes on along the minus strand of NZ_CP127114.1, from coordinate 2,823,698 downwards.
GGGGCTTTGTAGGTATGGGGCTCATAATTGCTGCCTTTTTGCTCGCCCGATCCCCATCGTGGAAGTCGCTGCGGAGGCCGACGCCATGGTGACGGTGTTCGGCATTCTGAATCTCACCGAGGACTCCTTCTTCGATGAGAGCCGGCGGCTAGACCCCGCCGGCGCTGTCACCGCGGCGATCGAAATGCTGCGAGTCGGATCAGACGTCGTGGATGTCGGACCGGCCGCCAGCCATCCGGACGCGAGGCCTGTATCGCCGGCCGATGAGATCAGACGTATTGCGCCGCTCTTAGACGCCCTGTCCGATCAGATGCACCGTGTTTCAATCGACAGCTTCCAACCGGAAACCCAGCGCTATGCGCTCAAGCGCGGCGTGGGCTACCTGAACGATATCCAAGGATTTCCTGACCCTGCGCTCTATCCCGATATTGCTGAGGCGGACTGCAGGCTGGTGGTTATGCACTCAGCGCAGCGGGATGGCATCGCCACCCGCACCGGTCACCTTCGACCCGAAGACGCGCTCGACGAGATTGTGCGGTTCTTCGAGGCGCGGGTTTCCGCCTTGCGACGGAGCGGGGTCGCTGCCGACCGGCTCATCCTCGATCCGGGGATGGGATTTTTCTTGAGCCCCGCACCGGAAACATCGCTGCACGTGCTGTCGAACCTTCAAAAGCTGAAGTCGGCGTTGGGGCTTCCGCTATTGGTCTCGGTGTCGCGGAAATCCTTCTTGGGCGCCACCGTTGGCCTTCCTGTAAAGGATCTGGGTCCAGCGAGCCTTGCGGCGGAACTTCACGCGATCGGCAATGGCGCTGACTACGTCCGCACCCACGCGCCTGGAGATCTGCGAAGCGCAATCACCTTCTCGGAAACCCTCGCGAAATTTCGCAGTCGCGACGCCAGAGACCGAGGGTTAGATCATGCCTAGCATTCACCTTCCGGCCGCCCGCTAGCGGACCCTGGTCAGGTTCCGCGAAGGTGGGCGCAGACATGCTGGGCTCGTCAGGATCAAACTGCACTATGAGGCGGCGGTTCATACCGCGCCAGGGGAGCGAATGGACAGCGAGGAGCCTCCGAACGTTCGGGTCGCCTGCTCGGGTGATATCGACGAGGTTGTGCGGCTGATGCACGACGCTGCGGCGTGGATGTCCGCCAAGGGAACGCCCGCCTGGGACGTCGCGCGGATCGACCGGACATTCGCGGAGACCTTCGTCCTGAGATCCGAGCTCCTAGTCGCGAGTTGCAGCGACGGCATCGTCGGCTGTTGCACCTTGTCGGCCGAGGATCCCGAGTTCTGGCCCGACGCCCTCAAGGGGGAGGCCGCATATCTGCACAAGCTCGCGGTGCGACGGACACATGCGGGCCGGGGTGTCAGCTCCGCGCTGATCGAGGCTTGCCGCCATGCCGCGCGAACGCAGGGGTGCGCCAAGCTGCGGCTCGACTGCCACCCGAACCTGCGTGGCCTATACGAGCGGCTCGGATTCACCCACGTCGACACTTTCAATCCCGGCTGGGATCCAACCTTCATCGCAGAACGCCTAGAACTCGAAATCTAACGTCCGTTCGGGCATCGAGGTCCATGTCGGGGTGGGACGGGCCCGTGGCTTCAAGATCACTTGCAGTCCGACCGCGATGTCTTGGTTGCGCGAGAGGTTGTCGATATCCTCCACTTCCATCATCAACCCTGGATAATGCCGCCGCCGTCATCGCCGCCGACGCCCGTGCCGGGCTTTTCGGGCCTGTCAGGCTTGCTCGGCCTTCAGCCTGCCTGGGCGAGATCTCCGGCGGACGGATTAACGGCGGAGCTTCGCCGCCTTTCGTGCGTGTGAAGGCCGAAGATAGTTCTCTCAAAAACATCCGTTTATGAGAGATACCAAATGTCATTTTCAGAAGACGACTGCACCAGTTGATTGGGCGTAATGGCTGTTGTGCAGCCAGCTCCTGACAGTTCAATATCAGAAGTGATCTGCACCAATCTCGACTATGCTCAATACTCGTGTGGGCTCTGTTGCAAAAATCGTGAAGCTTGAGCATGCTTGGCGGAGATTGGACGGACGGAACGATGACGGATTTCAAGTGGCGCCATTTCCAGGGTGATGTGATCCTGTGGGCGGTGCGCTGGTATTGTCGCTATCCGATCAGCTATCGCGACCTTGAGGAAATGCTGGCGGAACGCGGCATTTCGGTCGACCATACGACGATCTATCGCTGGGTCCAGTGCTACGCCCCGGAGATGGAGAAGCGGCTGCGCTGGTTCTGGCGGCGTGGCTTTGATCCGAGCTGGCGCCTGGATGAAACCTACGTCAAGGTGCGGGGCAAGTGGACCTACCTGTACCGGGCAGTCGACAAGCGGGGCGACACGATCGATTTCTACCTGTCGCCGACCCGCAGCGCCAAGGCAGCGAAGCGGTTCCTGGGCAAGGCCCTGCGAGGCCTGAAGCACTGGGAAAAGCCTGCCACGCTCAATACCGACAAAGCGCCGAGCTATGGTGCAGCGATCACCGAATTGAAGCGCGAAGGAAAGCTGGACCGGGAGACGGCCCACCGGCAGGTGAAGTATCTCAATAACGTGATCGAGGCCGATCACGGAAAGCTCAAGATACTGATCAAGCCGGTGCGCGGTTTCAAATCGATCCCCACGGCCTATGCCACGATCAAGGGATTCGAAGTCATGCGAGCCCTGCGCAAAGGACAGGCTCGCCCCTGGTGCCTGCAGCCCGGCATCAGGGGCGAGGTGCGCCTTGTGGAGAGAGCTTTTGGCATTGGGCCCTCGGCGCTGACGGAGGCCATGGGCATGCTCAACCACCATTTCGCAGCAGCCGCCTGATCGGCGCAGAGCGACAGCCTACCTCTGACTGCCGCCAATCTTTGCAACAGAGCCTCCGTCGCCATGCTCACCTCGCTTTGGTGCACACGAGTATTGAGCATAGTCGAGATTGGTGCAGATCACTTCTGATATTGAACTGTCAGGAGCTGGCTGCACAACAGCCATTACGCCCAATCAACTGGTGCAGTCGTCTTCTGAAAATGACACAGTTAGGGTATAGCTCAGGCTGACATCCAAACAGGACGCCCTAGTCCGGGGGTGACTCGCAGAAATTGCCCTCTTCCTGTAGACTGTTGCGGCCATTGAGTTACTAAAGACACTCGATAAGACCTCATGCTTACCCTGCAAAACATGATCTGGCTGCCTACGCCGCCATAGCGCTTCGCCCCCCCGCATCATCTGTGACTGCTTGCTCTGCCAGCGGTCGCTTTCTGCTGTGCTTTAGGTTTTAACACCCGCCACAGCTCCTCTACATCCGACATTTGACCTCGTATCGACCAGCTGCACTTGGCCTGCGCCATGCTGTGCTGCGCGATCCATTGCCTTGGGAATTCTGATGCTCCACTCGTTAAAACAAACCTGGTTATCCAACATCCGTGGCGACATCCTCGCCGGTCTTGTGGTCGCACTGGCCCTAATCCCTGAAGCCATCGCCTTCTCGATCATTGCTGGCGTTGACCCTAAGGTCGGCCTTTACGCCTCTTTCTGTATCGCTGTGGTGATCGCCTTTGTCGGTGGCCGCCCAGGCATGATTTCGGCCGCAACGGGTGCCATGGCACTGCTGATGGTGACTCTGGTCAAGAACCATGGTCTTGAATATCTGCTGGCCGCCACGCTGCTATGTGGCGTGCTACAAATTGCTGCTGGCTACCTGAAGCTCGGATCGCTGATGCGCTTCGTCTCGCGCTCGGTGGTGACCGGTTTTGTCAATGCACTGGCGATCCTGATTTTCATGGCTCAGCTGCCCGAGCTGACTAATGTCACCTGGCACGTCTACGCCATGACAGCCGCAGGCCTCGGCATCATCTATCTGTTCCCCTATGTCCCCAAGATCGGCAAGCTCATCCCATCGCCGCTGGTGTGCATCATCGTGCTGACCGCCGTCGCCATGTCGGTTGGTCTGGATATCCGCACGGTCGGTGATATGGGTGAACTGCCGGATACGCTACCGATCTTCCTCTGGCCTGATGTGCCGCTGACATTCGAGACGCTGGCCATCATCTTTCCTTATTCGGCAGCACTGGCTGTGGTCGGTCTGTTGGAGTCGATGATGACCGCGACCATTGTCGACGACCTGACCGACACCCCGAGTGACAAGAACCGCGAGTGCAAGGGCCAGGGCGTGGCCAACATTGCTTCGGGTCTGATCGGCGGTATGGCTGGCTGCGCGATGATTGGTCAGTCGATCATTAACGTGAAATCCGGCGGTCGTTCTCGCCTGTCGTCTCTTGCCGCAGGCGTATTTCTGCTGCTGATGGTGGTTTTCCTCGGCGACTGGCTGAAGCAGATCCCAATGGCTGCGCTGGTGGCAGTGATGATCATGGTGTCCATCGGCACCTTCAGTTGGGATTCGCTGCGCAACCTGAAGAAGCATCCGTTGTCGACCAACATTGTCATGGTCGTCACCGTGGTGGTCGTGGTGGCCACCCACAACCTGGCCTTCGGCGTGTTAGCCGGCGTGCTACTGGCTGCGATGTTCTTCGCCAACAAGGTTGGCCATTACATGGCGATCAGTTCTTCGCTGGACGAAGCCGGCGAGCATCGTAGCTATAACGTCACCGGTCAGGTGTTCTTCAGCTCGGCTGACAAGTTCGTCGCAGCCTTCGACTTCAAGGAAGCCCTGAACAAGGTAACCATCGACCTGAATCGTGCACACTTCTGGGATATCACCGCTGTTGCAGCCCTGGACAAGGTAGTCATTAAGTTCCGCCGTGAAGGTACTGAAGTCGAAGTGCTGGGCTTAAACGAGGCCAGCGCCACTATCGTGGATCGCTTTGGTGTTCACGATAAACCTGACGCCATTGATCAACTCATGGGCCACTGAGAAGGAGAACAACAATGACCCACGTAATTGGGGTCGTTTGCGGGAGGGGGCGGAATCCTACGCTAAGGCTTTGGCCAGCGATATTCTCCGGTGAGATTGATGTGTTCCCATCCGAGCGGCGAAACATGGGCCAAGAGATCGGGCGATAGCAGCTTTCCATCGCGTTTCTGGTTTGCAACGACCTCGCCGAGCTTCATGGTGTTCCAGAAGATGATGATGGCGGCGAGCAGATTCATGCCGGCGATGCGGTAATGCTGGCCTTCGGCGGAACGGTCGCGGATTTCACCGCGGCGGTGGAAGCTGATTGCCCGCTTCAGCGCATGATGAGCTTCGCCTTTGTTGAGCCCGATCTGGGCACGCCGTTGGAGTTCGGCATCCAGAATCCAGTCGATCATGAACAGGGTGCGCTCGACGCGACCGACTTCCCGCAGGGCTGTCGCGAGCTCGTTCTGCCGCGGATAGGAGGCGAGTTTCCGCAGAATCTGGCTTGGCGCGACGGTCCCGGCAGCAATGGTGGCGGCGATGCGCAGGATGTCGGGCCAATTGCGCTCGATCATGGCTTGGTTGACCTTTCCGCCGATCAACGCTCGCAGGTGCGCCGGGGCGGCCGACGGATTGAACGCGTAGAGCCGTTTGGATGGCAGGTCGCGGATGCGCGGAGCGAACCGGTAGCCGAGAATGGCACATGCGGCAAAGACGTGATCGGTGAAGCCGCCCGTGTCGGTGAACTGCTCGCGGATATGGCGTCCAGCATCGTTCATCAGCAGGCCATCGAGGATGTAAGCCGCTTCGCTTGCCGTTGCAGGAATCACCTGGGTTGCGAACGGCGCATATTGGTCGGAGACGTGGCTATAGGCTTTCAGGCCCGGGGTATTGCCATATTTCGCGTTGACCAGGTTCATGGCCTCACCTTGCTCTGTAGCGACGAAGAACTGTCCGTCGCTCGAAGCCGACGTGCCCATGCCCCAGAACCGGGCCATGGGTAACGCTGCCTGTGCCTCGACCACCATGGCCAGCGCCCGGTCATAGGCTTCGCCCTCGACATGCCACCGTCCAATGCGGATCAATTCCCAGAAGGTGTGGGTGTTTGTCGCATCCGCCATTTTGCGCAAGCCGAGGTTGATCCCTTCCGCCAAGATAACGTTCATTAGCCCGATCCGGTCAGCGCAGGGTGCTCCTGTGCGCAGATGGGTGAACGCTTCGGTGAAGCCGGTCGCCGCATCCACCTCCAGCAGGAGATCGGTGATGCGCGTGGGCGGGATCTGCTTGTAGAGATCGAGCACCAGATCTTCGGCGCCTGTCGGCGCGGCGGCTTCGAGTTTCTCGATATGCAGAACGCCGTTCTCAATCGACCCGCCCGGGATCGTGCCTGCGCGAGCGGCACGGCCAAGCTCGCGCAACCGCATGTCGAGGCGAGCTTGCCGGTCTGCCAGCCATTCCTCCGGCCGCAATGGCACAGCGAGACGACCGCCTTCCGCGATGGCTTGTGCCGGAACGAGTGCGTGTTTCAGATCGCCATAGCGCCGGGACCTAGTAAGCCAGACATCTCCGGAGCGGAACGCATCGCGCAGATGGAACAGCACCGCGATCTCCCATAGGCGAGCGTCGCCAGCCCTCTGGGCCCGAAGGTGGCGATGCCATTTCGAGCTGGGCCGCAAGAAGCTGGTCATCGCGGCATCGTTCAAACCGGTACGAAGGACCGTCACCGCTTCCAGAAGCGGCAGTGCAACGGGCGCAGCTCGCAGATCGAGCAGGCGCAACATGCGTGGAGTGAATCGGCGGAAGCGGTGATAACCGTCGAGCACATGATTGAGCGGATCGTCGGCCATGGTGGCGGTCAGCCTGATTGCCATTGCAACAAGGGTTTTTAAGCCGTCCCACCCTGACCCACTCGCGATGACATCGCCCAGCGGCTGGCCATCATCCTGTGCATCGACCAGGGCGCCCCCGATCTCGGCGAAGGATTTCAGGGTGTCACGCACCACCCCCGCTTCGTCTGCGACCTTTGCATGGCAAATACGCTCCGAAGCACGGTAGAGACGGCCGACGATCCGGTCGTGGGTTTCGACCACTGCGTCGGCCAACATCGCCTGCCATTCCGAGACGCAAACAGCCAAGATCGCAAGCCGCCTGTCCTCCGGGAGATCGCGCATGCCGTCGGCATAATACCGTTCACCCTGCCTGCGCAGACGAGTCACCCGATGGGCAGGAACGCCGGCAAGCAGATCCTCGGGGAGATCGACGCGTTGCAGATATTCGAGCCGGTCGAGCAGCCGGTTGGCCGACGAAGAGTTCGAGCCAGGCTCGAACTGGCGCAGCCACACAAAACGGGTCACCCGATCATCAGCCGTCTCCTCGAGCAATGCCAGCAACTGTTCTCGGATCGGCATAGGCAGCCGACTGGCGATCCTCGTCTCGATGCGTCGCTCGGCATCGACGAGAGCCGCGGCACAAAGCCGCTCGATCGTGGATGTCGCGGGAAGGACAGTGCGGGTGCGTCGGCACTCGGCTACGAAGCGACGGGCGATATCCTCGTTCGACACCGCCATCTCGGCTTCTCGGAACAACCATTCCTTCAGCTCCCTCGCACCACGTCCGGAGAAGGTGCGGAAGCCGTAGAGCCCCCGTAACTCGGCAAGATGCTCGTGCCGTGTTTCCTCGCGGGCAGCATAGTCTACGAGATCGTCGGCACCCAGGCCAAGCTGCGCTCCGATAAATTCGATGACCTCTGCAGGGATCAGTTCGCCTGGAGCCAGCACCCGGCCGGGATAGCGCAGGACACACAATTGCAGGGCGAAGCCGAACCTGTTGTGAGCGCGCCGACGCAGCCTGATATGCCCAAGGTCTTCATCACTCAGCGTATAGTGCTTGAGCAAATCCGTCTGTGAAGTCGGCAAGCGCAACAGCGCGTCTTTCTGCCGATCGGTTAGAGTGACGCGACGCGGCATACATGTTCCTTTTTCAAAATCTGATAGCGTTCAAGACGCTTTATTTATGAAGCTGGTTGAGATACATTTCCAGAGGTCAATGCAATCGTGGCCGAAGCGCCGCCTCAAACCAACGTTTGTGATACATGCTGATCGGATATGCCCGCGTCTCCAAAGCCGATGGCTCGCAGTCTCTCGACCTGCAGCACGACGCCTTGCGCGCCGCAGGTGTCGAACGGGACAATATCTATGATGATCTTGCTTCCGGCGGTCGTGATGATCGCCCTGGCTTGACTGCCTGCCTCAAGTCATTGCGTGACGGCGATGTGCTGGTGGTCTGGAAGCTCGATCGCCTCGGACGATCGCTTGCCCATCTGGTCAACACGGTGAAGGAGCTGTCAGACCGCAAGATCGGCCTGCGGGTTCTGACTGGAAAGGGCGCTCAGATCGACACCACGACTGCGTCCGGTCGCATGGTGTTCGGAATCTTCGCCACCTTAGCCGAGTTCGAGCGGGATCTGATCCGAGAGCGCACCATGGCGGGTCTCGCCTCCGCGAGAGCGCGCGGTCGCAAGGGCGGACGAAAATTCGCGCTCACCAAAGCTCAGGTGCGTCTCGCGCAAGCCGCCATGGCCCAGCGCGATACTTCAGTTTCCGATCTCTGCAAGGAACTCGGCATCGAGCGCGTCACTCTCTACCGATATGTCGGTCCCAAAGGCGAGCTCAGAGACCATGGAAAGCATGTTCTCGGACTTACGTAGCAACTCGTTTCTTTTCGCAGGTTGAGCCACCTCCGCGCTTCATCAGAAAACTGAAGGAACCTCCATTGAATCGAACTAATATTTTTTTTGGTGAATCGCATTCTGACTGGTTGCCTGTCAGAGGCGGAGAATCTGGTGATTTTGTTTTTCGACGTGGTGACGGGCATGCCTTCGCGAAAATCGCACCTGCTTCCCGCCGCGGTGAGCTCGCTGGAGAGCGTGACCGCCTCATTTGGCTCAAAGGTCGAGGTGTGGCTTGCCCCGAGGTGATCAACTGGCAGGAGGAACAGGAGGGTGCATGCTTGGTGATAACGGCAATTCCGGGAGTACCGGCGGCTGATCTGTCTGGAGCGGATTTGCTCAAAGCGTGGCCGTCAATGGGGCAGCAACTTGGCGCTGTTCACAGCCTATTGGTTGATCAATGTCCGTTTGAGCGCAGGCTGTCGCGAATGTTCGGACGCGCCGTTGATGTGGTGTCCCGCAATGCCGTCAATCCCGACTTCTTACCGGACGAGGACAAGAGTACGCCGCAGCTCGATCTTTTGGCTCGTGTCGAACGAGAGCTACCGGTGCGGCTCGACCAAGAGCGCACCGATATGGTTGTTTGCCATGGTGATCCCTGCATGCCGAACTTCATGGTGGACCCTAAAACTCTTCAATGCACGGGTCTGATCGACCTTGGGCGGCTCGGAACAGCAGATCGCTATGCCGATTTGGCACTCATGATTGCTAACGCCGAAGAGAACTGGGCAGCGCCAGATGAAGCAGAGCGCGCCTTCGCTGTCCTATTCAATGTATTGGGGATCGAAGCCCCCGACCGCGAACGCCTTGCCTTCTATCTGCGATTGGACCCTCTGACTTGGGGTTGATGTTCATGCCGCCTGTTTTTCCTGCTCATTGGCACGTTTCGCAACCTGTTCTCATTGCGGACACCTTTTCCAGCCTCGTTTGGAAAGTTTCATTGCCAGACGGGACTCCTGCAATCGTCAAGGGATTGAAACCTATAGAAGACATTGCTGATGAACTGCGCGGGGCCGACTATCTGGTATGGCGCAATGGGAGGGGAGCAGTCCGGTTGCTCGGTCGTGAGAACAATCTGATGTTGCTCGAATATGCCGGGGAGCGAATGCTCTCTCACATCGTTGCCGAGCACGGCGACTACCAGGCGACCGAAATTGCAGCGGAACTAATGGCGAAGCTGTATGCCGCATCTGAGGAACCCCTGCCTTCTGCCCTTCTCCCGATCCGGGATCGCTTTGCAGCTTTGTTTCAGCGGGCGCGCGATGATCAAAACGCAGGTTGTCAAACTGACTACGTCCACGCGGCGATTATAGCCGATCAAATGATGAGCAATGCCTCGGAACTGCGTGGGCTACATGGCGATCTGCATCATGAAAACATCATGTTCTCCAGTCGCGGCTGGCTGGTGATAGATCCCGTCGGTCTGGTCGGTGAAGTGGGCTTTGGCGCCGCCAATATGTTCTACGATCCGGCTGACAGAGACGACCTTTGTCTCGATCCCAGACGCATTGCACAGATGGCGGACGCATTCTCTCGTGCGCTGGACGTCGATCCGCGTCGCCTGCTCGACCAGGCGTACGCTTATGGGTGCCTTTCCGCAGCTTGGAACGCGGATGGAGAAGAGGAGCAACGCGATCTAGCTATCGCGGCCGCGATCAAGCAGGTGCGACAGACGTCATACTAGATATCAAGCGACTTCTCCTATCCCCTCGGAACACATCAATCTTACCGGAGAATATCGTTGGCCAAAGCCTTAGCGTAGGATTTCGCCCTCTCCCGCAAACGACCCCTAATTGCCTGTATCGACGGTTCCACCTCGGCTCCAGCTGTTTGCGACTACGCGGCCTGGGCCAGTCTGAGCCTGGAAGCGCCGCTGACCTTCCTGCATGTGCTGGATCAGCGCCAGTATCCGGTTGCAGCAGATTTGAGTGGCAACATTGGCCTTGGCAGCCGCGAGCACCTGCTTGATGAGCTTGCTTCCCTGGATGAACAGCGCGGCAAGTTGGCCCTTGAACAAGGGCGAATCATGCTTGCAGCCGCGAAAGAACGGGCCGTGAATGATGGTGTGCGCGCACCGGAGTCCAAGCAGCGACATGGCGATTTACTGGAGAGCTTGCAAGAGCTGCAAAGTGAAACGCGCTTGCTGGTTATCGGTCGCCAGGGCGAGTCTAGTGGCGGTCTGAGTCAGCATGTCGGAAGCCAGCTGGAAAGCGTTATTCGTATCATGCACCGGCCAATCCTGGTCACCCCGGCCAACTTCCAAAAGCCCAAGAGCGCGATGCTGGCATTCGATGGCGGCGCTACAACCCGCAAGGGTGTGGAGATGCTGGCAGCCAGCCCGCTGCTGAAGGGGCTGCCGATCCATCTGGTCATGGTTGGGCCCGTGAACGACGAAGCGTCCGCGCAGCTGGACTGGGCGCAGAAAGTGCTGATCAACGCCGGATTTACCGTTCGCGCTGAGACTCGGAGCGGTGAAATAGAACGTACCCTGCACGCCTATCAGAAAGAGCATGGCATCGATCTGCTAGTGATGGGGGCTTATGGACACTCACGTATCCGGCAGTTCCTGGTCGGCAGCACCACTACCAGCATGCTCCGTACCACCACCAGTCCGCTGTTACTGCTGCGCTAATGAGCCTGGACGACGCCCTCGATCTTGCCCATTTCAAGACCCTACTGGAACAGCGGGCTGCCGAGCTGGATCGATTGCTGGGAGACGCTGAGTCTCGCTCGCAATCGGTAGAGCTGGATCAAAGCAAGGTGGGGCGTCTATCGAGAATGGACGCACTCCAGCAACAAGCGATGAACGATGCGATCCGCAGTCGTGCACGGCATGAACGTGTCCGTCTCCAACTGGCCCTCAAGCGCTGGCACGAGGGCGACTATGGCTGGTGTAACCAATGCGGCGAGTTGATCGCCTCGGGCCGTCTGGAGTTCGATCCGGCCACGCCGTTGTGTATCACCTGTGCCAGCCGCGCCGAGTCGGGTTGAAACCATCACGGCTCGTGGCGTCAGTCTGATTTAACGAGGCTTCTAATGTATTTGATGGCTAAAAACTGGCTGGGCCGAACACGGAAAGTAAGTGTTTGGATGTGGGCGCTTGTATGCCTTGTGTTGCTCACCGTATTCCAAGTACGTACTCATCACCTTGATGATCGTCTGTACTTTTGGATCAAGACCCACTGGCACACAGACGATTGGCAGGAGCGCTCTGTGTGGCTGCCTGGCTATCGGGTTGAGCTGGATGCTAAGGCGGTTCCCGGTGTGGACAACAACCTTTCGGGCCTGACCTTCGATCCTGACCTAAATCTGCTGTGGGCGGTTACCAATGGCCCGAACGAGCTGCTGGCCCTCAGTCGTGACGGTGACGTGGAGCGACGTTACAGCCTGGATGGCTTCCACGACGTGGAAGCGGTGTCCTATGCCGGCAACGGTCAACTGGTCATTGCCGAAGAGCGGCGGCAGAGCCTGGTTATCGTGGATATCCCCATCGACGAATACGGTAAGCTTTCTCCTGATCGACCATTGAGCCTAGACCAGTATTCAGCGCTAACCTTGGCGCTTGGCAAGGAGGACAACAAAGGCCTTGAAGGGCTCGCCTACGACCTAAAAGGTGATCGTTTGTTTGTGACCAAGGAGCGTGACCCCCGGCAATTACTGGAAGTGAGCGGCCTTCGTGCCAGCCTGGAAGGAGGCGTTTCCCTGCACGTCCGCGACATGTCCAACCTAGTAAAAGACAAGGTGTTTGCCACTGACTTGTCTTCGGTTGTATTCGATCAACAGAGCGGCCATCTGATCCTGCTCAGCGACGAGTCGAAACTGCTGATTGAAATGACCGACGAGGGCAAGGTGGTGAGTTTCCGCTCCTTGGCGAGGGGGTTTGCTGGTTTGCTGAAAGGTATACCCCAAGCCGAAGGCGTAACCATCGACGATGAAGGGTATTTGTACGTGGTCAGCGAGCCGAACTTGTTCTATCGCTTTACCCGCGAGACAGATTGACCAGTCAACAAGCTACAGTCAGGCGTGGCCGGGACGCTTGAACTGTTAGCGTACGATTTTTTCCGAATTCTGCGGGCTCCCCTCCTGGATCAAACCGGCCTCCTGCAGGGTCTTGAGCATGCCGGCCACGGCTTTCTCGCCCCGGTAGTTGTCCAGCACTTCCTTGCCCAGCCCCTGGGGGTGAGCGTGCAACAGGCGAGTCAGCACTTCGGCTTTCAATGCATCGTTACTCATGGCGGGCCTCACTTGCCGTGTTTGGCCTGAAGCGCCTTGGCATGCTCCAGATGCTGTTCGAGCTTGGGCAGGGTTTCGCTGGCAAAGGCCTTCAATTCAGCCTTGTCGGAAGATGCGGCTTCCTTCTTGAACAACTCCACCGCCTTTTCGTGAGCGTCGACCTGGTTGTTGACGTAAGACTTGTCAAACGACTCCTCTCGCCATTCCAGGATCATTTTCTTGACCTTGTCGGTTATTGCCGCCTCATCGGGTACGGAGATGTCGAGCTTGCGAGCGATGTCGCCGAGTTTCTGATTGGCCTTGGTGTGGTCGCTGACCATCTGCTGGGCAAAGGTCTTGATTTCGGCATTCTGAGTTTTTTCCAGAGCCAGCTTGCCGGTGACCACTTCGGCAATACCGGCCTCGGTGGCCGCTTCGACGAAGTCATCGGAACTCGCCGCCATTGCCTGCACCGATGCCAAGCCCAACACCATGGAAAAACCGACACGCTTGATGAAAAGACTGCTCATGCTTCACTCCTTAAACCGTGGCGCGACCTCAGTGTCGCGTACGGTTGAGGGTGAATGGGGAGCAAAGGTTTAATCTTTTTCCTGGTCGGCTGCGCTCAGGTGATGCTGAACTATAGTGAAACGCGGCGAACGCGGTAAGGCTAGGGATTTCAATGTGCGCAGCCAGGAAACAGGATGAGGACGGGCTCTTCGCGATAACCGGCGAGGGCCGGGCCGTGGCGCTGTTCCGCCTGGTACTCGCGTTCATGCTGGTGGTGATGCTCGCCTTCGTCGTGGTGGAAGGTTGGCGCATCTGGCGCGACTACCGGCACGCCTTCACCAATGCCGAGAACATGGTCTCCAATCTGGCCCGGGCCACGGCGCAGCATGCGGAAGATGCCATCCGCCAGGTCGACGCAATTACCGCGGCTCTGGCCGAGCGCCTGGAAGGCGACGGCTTCGAGCACATCGACCGGCCGCGCCTGCATACCTTGCTGGTCCAGCAGAAAAGCATCATGCCGCAGTTGCACGGGTTGTTCGTGTATGGCCCGGATGGCAGCTGGATCGTTACCGACCAGGCGGTAGTCCCGCCCAATGCCAACAATGCCGACCGCGACTACTTCATCTACCACCGCGAGCATACCGACCGCAGGGTCCACATCGGCTCGGTGGTGCGCAGCCGTTCTACTGGCGACCTGATCATCCCCATTTCGCGGCGCCTGCAATACGCCGATGGCAGCTTCGCCGGGGTGTTGCTGGGCACCATCAAGGTGGACTGGTTCGTACGCTACTACGGCGACTTCAAGATCGACGAACGCGGCGCGCTGGTACTGGCCAAGCGCGACGGCACTATTCTGGTACGGCGGCCGTTCGTCGAACAGGTGATTGGCCGCAGCCTTAGCAGCAGCGAGATCTTCCGCAAGTACCTGCCGCATGCAAGCGAAGGGGTGGCCGAGGCGGTCGCCGTGGTGGACGGTACGCCACGGCTGTATGGCTATCGCGCGCTGGCCAGCTACCCGTTGGTGGTGGAGGCCGGCTTGTCGCGGGAATCGATCGTCGCGCCCTGGCGGCACGATGCGATCAAGTCGGTGGCAGTGTTGCTGCTGTTGCTGGTGGGGCTGGCAGCGTTTGGTGGTGTGGTGTTGCGCCAGTTACGCGAGCGTATTGTCATCGAGCGGGCGCTGCACCAGGCACACCAGACCCTCAAGGCCCTGGCACTGACCGACAGCCTGACCGGCTTGGGTAACCGCAGGCGGCTGGACGCAGTGTTCGAGCCGGAGCTGCGTCGGGCACGACGCCAGGGCTACTCGCTGGCGCTGGTGATGCTCGACCTGGATTACTTCAAGGCCTACAACGACCGTTACGGGCACCCAGCGGGCGACCAGTGCCTGCGGCGCTTTGCCGAGGTGCTGCAGCAGGCACTGAAGCGGCCGGCCGACCTGGCTGTGCGCTATGGGGGCGAGGAGTTCACACTGCTGCTCCCCGATACCGATGCCCGCGGGGCGGAGCTGCTGGTGCAGGAAGTGCAACAGCTGTTGCGGCGTCAGATGCTGGAGCATGCAGGTAGCCCACTGGGGCGGGTGTCGTGCAGTGCGGGGATTGCCGTGGGTGACCTGGCGCGGGAGGGGATGACGGCCGAGCGCCTGATGGCGGCAGCGGATGCGGCGCTGTACCAGGCCAAGCGTAAGGGGCGGGATGGGTATTGCCTGGCAGAACGTGCAGTGGTGGGCGTAGATGAATAAAGACCCTCGGTTGCCTGTACCGGCCCCATCGCCGGCAAGCCAGCTCCCA
Organism: Pseudomonas sp. M2(2023); assembly: GCF_030263955.1. Taxonomy (NCBI): domain Bacteria; kingdom Pseudomonadati; phylum Pseudomonadota; class Gammaproteobacteria; order Pseudomonadales; family Pseudomonadaceae; genus Pseudomonas; species Pseudomonas sp. M2(2023). The sequence goes on along the minus strand of NZ_CP127114.1, from coordinate 2,808,609 downwards.
CAGGGGATAGCGCATGGCTCGAGGCCGATGCGGTCAAGGTGGGAGCTGGCTTGCCGGCGATGGGCTGCAAAGCAGCCCCGGGGTCTAAATATCTAAGCCAAGGCGCATCGCACAACGGCCCTCAAGCCCATGGGCAAGCTCATCGGCCAGAATCTGCTGCAAGCGTGCATCCAGCAGCCCCTCACCGATCACCTCGAACCCCAACTGCGCATAGAACGGCGCATTCCATGGAACATCGGCAAAGGTGGTCAAGGTCAGCTCCCGCGCCCCCGCCTGGCGCGCCGCATCGGCCACCTGCTGCAGCAGCTTGCGCCCGACACCTTGCCCCTGGGCCTCCCGGCGCACCGAAATTTCATGAAGATGCAGCGCCTGATCCTCGAACCGGGCACAGGCAAACCCCAGAATGCGCCCATCCGGCCCCTCGGCCACCCAGCTCCCGCCAGCTTCGACAAATGCCTGATGGGTGCCGCAGTCCATCACATCTCCTTGCGCCAGCCATGCCAGCGCCGGCCGGGCGGCAAAGGCCTGGGCCGCCGAGCGTTCGACGCCCGGCAGCCATTGAATGTCTTGCTCAAGGGTAGGGCGAATGCGCATGATGAAGTCCTTTCGTTCTAGTCTGCCGCCAGCACCTGCGGCTGCAATTGCCAGCGCACCGAGCTTACACCTTTCTCCAGGCTGACCCGGCTGACCAACCGTTCCAGTTGCGCTGGTGCCTGCGCGGTGCCGAGCAGTTCGGCGCGCACTTCCAGGCGTGCGGGGTTCGCCAGGTCTTCGCTGTGCAGTGACTGCAGGCGCAGCTGCGGGTCGCCCAGGCTGTGCAACATCAGGCTGCGGACCTGGATCTCGTCCTCGGCGCGGCAGACGATGCGCACCTCGAAGTGCTGCTCCACCTCGCTGGCCGGCACCACTTCCTGGCGGTCCAGGCGCTGGGCAATGTCGCGCAACAGGATGTTGGCACACAGCACCACCAGGCTACCCAGCGTCGCTTCCAGCAGCAGCCCGAGGCTGCACAGCACGCCGACTGCGGCCGTGCACCACAACGTGGCGGCAGTGTTCAGGCCACGTACGTTGAACCCGTCACGCATGATCACGCCGCCACCCAGAAAACCGATGCCCGATACCACGTACGCGGCGATACGCGACGCATCGGTGGGCGCCATGCCCGGCACCGCCTGGGTCATCAGCACGAACAGGCAGGCACCGGTGCTGACCAGTGCATTGGTGCGCAGCCCGGTCAGGCGCTGGCGCAGTTGACGTTCGGCACCGATCAGCGCCCCCAGCAGCAGGGCGATGCTGACACGCAGCAGAAATACTTTCCAATCCATAGCAAACCTCTTCCACGGGCACACGCCCGCAAGAACGCCATCAGCTGGCGCGGTTGAAAAACCAGAAAATGCGCAGGACCACGAAGGGGGAGGAAGAAGAGGGGGATTACAAGAAACCACCGTCTTGCCAGGCCGGCCAGACAGTGCAGGACACTGCCGGACTAGCGCGCCACGTGGGCCTGTCGCATGCGACTGGGGCTACTGTCCAATGCAGGTCTCCTGTTCAGGGATGCAAAATTGCGCCGCGGACGTTACGCCCCGTGGCAGGCCAGGTCAAGGGCAAAAACATGACAATGGCTTCATCCGCAAGGGCCCGCAACCGGTCACGCCTGCATGGAAAAAAACGCGGGCAATCGGTACCCTTGCGCCTTCCCTTGCCATCCCCCGGACCGTTCCATGCTGTTCAATCTCGCCGTACTGTTCGGCACCCTGGTGGCCATGGAGGGCGTTGGCACGCTGGCTCACAAGTACATCATGCATGGCTGGGGCTGGTGGTTGCACCGCTCGCACCATGAGCCGCAACTGGGCATGCTCGAAACCAATGACCTGTACCTGGTAGCCCTGGGGCTGATCGCCACGCTGCTGATGGCTCTGGGCAAGGGTGGTTTTGCGCCCTTGCAGTGGGTAGGTGGCGGCGTGGCGGGGTACGGCGTGCTGTATGTCGTGGCCCACGACGGGTTCTTTCATCGGCATTGGCCACGCAAGCTACGGCCGGTCAACCGCTACCTCAAGCGCCTGCACCGCGCACATCGGTTGCATCATGCGGTGAAGGGGAGAACGGGGAGTGTGTCGTTCGGGTTCTTCTATGCACCGCCGTTGAAGGTGTTGAAACAGCAGTTGCGGCACAAGCGCAGCCAGTTGTGACAGCGACTGGCAGAGCAGCCCACGATGATGCAACTGCACATGACTCATTGAGTCAGCAGGGACCCTGTGGGAGCGGCTTCAGCCGCGAACACCGGCGCAGCCGGTGCCATGCACCGAGTTGGATTCTTCGCGGGTAAACCCGCTCCCACAGGGTACGTGGAAAGGCCCTCAATTCACCGTTTCACCCTTGGGCTGCGCCACCACATGCCCGCGGCTCACCCACCAGCCAAACGCCGCCGCGGTGAAGAACATGATAAGGCTGTACAGCGCCGCCGGCACTGCCATGGTGGCGTTGTTCAGCAGCGAAGGGCTCAATGCCAGGGCAATCGCCAAGGTGCCGTTATGGATGCCGATCTCCATGCCGATCGCAATCGCCTGGCGCTTGGGAATGTTCAGCAGGCGCGGTACCCAGTAGCCCACGCTCAGGCTCAGCAGGTTGAACAGCAGCGCGGCCAGGCCCACCACCGGCGCGTAGGCAACCACGGTCTGCCAGTCCTTGGCCAGCGCCAGGACGATGGTGAACGCCAGGAACAACGCAGCCACCAGCTTCATCGGCTTCTCCATGCGCGCGGCGAAGGCGGGTGCAAAGCGGCGAACCAGCATGCCCAGCGCCACCGGCAGCAGGACGATGGCAAACACCTGCATCACCTTGGCAAACTGCAGCGGTATGGCCTGGTCCGATGCCATGAACCAGCTCAGCGACAGGTTCACCAACAGTGGCATGGTCAGGATCGCGATCAGCGAGTTGACTGCCGTCAGGGTGATATTCAATGCCACATCGCCATGGGCCAGGTGGCTGAACAGGTTGGCCGTGGTACCGCCCGGCGAGGCGGCCAGCAACATCAGCCCCACCGCCAGCGCCGACTCCAGGCCAAACCCGTTGGCGATCAGGAAGCACACCAGCGGCAGCAGCAGGATCTGGCAAACCAGGCCTACCACCACCGGCTTGGGGTACTTCACCACGCGGGCGAAGTCGGCCAGGGTCAGCGATAACCCGAGACCGAGCATGATGATGCCCAGGGCCAGCGGCAGAAAAGCGGTGAGCAAAGGGGAGGCGGTCATGGGCGGTCTCTCGGGCGAAGGATCCGGTGGAGTGTAGGTCGGCCCTGATTGATAGCTAATCGCAAAACGCCAGCCCTTGGTAACCGTTTGTTACCAAGCGCAGCGGCCAGCGAGGCTGTATGCCGCGTTGCAGCAGGCCTGCAGGCGCAGTAGCATTCCTGTTTTTACCGAGGATTAGCCTGTCATGCCGTTCCAGCAAGGTCTGCTTGCCACCCCGGTGCCGGCCCACGCCCGTCACCTGTTCTTCTCCCTGCAGTCGCCCGAGGCCCTGCCTGCCGCCCTGGATGCCTTGCTGCCGCAGGTCGATGGCGAACAGTTGATCCTGGGTGTCGGCGCCCCGCTGGCCAAGGCCCTGGGCCGTGACGTACCTGGCTTGCGCGCCTTCCCCCAGCTGGATGCTGCCGTGGAGAACCCCAGCACCCAACACGCCCTGTGGCTGTGGCTGCGTGGCGACGAGCGCGGTGACCTGCTGCTGCGGGCCCAGGCCCTTGAGCTGGCATTGGCTCCGGCCCTGCGCCTGGCCGACAGCGTCGATGGCTTCCTGCACCGTGGCGGCCATGACCTGACCGGCTATGAGGACGGCACCGAAAACCCGGTGGACGAAGAGGCCGTGCAGGCGGCAATTGGCGCCGATGGCTCCAGCTTTGCCGCGTTCCAGCTGTGGAAGCACGACCTGGAGTACTTCAAGTCGCTGCCCCAGGCTGACCAGGACAACATCATCGGCCGGCGCCTTAGCGACAACGAAGAGCTCGACGACGCCCCCGAGTCCGCCCACGTCAAGCGCACGGCCCAGGAAAGTTTCGAACCAGAAGCGTTCATGGTCCGTCGTTCGGTGGCCTGGGCAGACCAACGGGGCGCTGGCCTGGCCTTCGTGGCCCTGGGCCACAGCTTCGATGCGTTCGAGGTGCAGCTGCGGCGCATGAGCGGCCTGGAGGACGGCATCATCGACGGCCTGTACCGCTTCAGCCGGCCACTGACCGGTGGATACTACTGGTGTCCGCCGATGAGCGAGACGGGTGTCGACCTGAGCCTGTTGCTGCAAGCCTGATCGCTAAACATCCAGATACAGAAACACCGGACGCAGCCGGGGGCAGCGGCTAGCCTTGAAAGTTTCCGCTTCATGACGGGAGCTTTTCCATGTACGCACGTCGTGATGTCCTACGTGCGGGTGCCACTTTGGGCTTGCTGGCCGCCAGCCCCTGGTTGCACGCCGCTGCCCCGGCGGGTTTGCTGACCCGCCAAGTGCCGAGCACCGGTGAAGCGCTGCCGGCGATCGGCGCCGGTACCTCCGGCAGTTTCGAAGTGCAAGCCGGTTCTGCCCAGTACCAGCAGCTGAAAGTTGTACTGCAGGCGTTCTTCGAAGGCGGTGGCCGGGTTATCGACACCTCGCCCAACTACGGCGGCGCCGACAGCATTCTCGGCCAGCTGCTGGAAGAGGGCGGCTGGCACCGGCAATGCTTCATTGCCACCAAGATCGCCGCCGACAGCCGGGCAGACGCCGAAGCGCAATGGGCCGGCAGCCTCGCGAGCCTGCGCACCGACAAGGTCGACTTGCTGCAGATCCACAACCTGCGCGACTGGCAGACCCAGCTGCCTTATGCCCGCGAATTGAAGCAGCAGGGCAAGACCCGCTATGTCGGCATCACCCATTACCTGAACAGTGGCCAGGACGAGGTAGCCCGCATCGTGCGCAGCGAGCCGCTGGACTTCATCCAGATCAACTACTCGGTCAATGCCCCCGACGCCGCCCGCGAACTGCTGCCGCTGTGCCAGGACAAGGGCGTCGCCGTGCTGGTCAACCGGGCGTTCGACGATGGCCGCCTGTTCGCCCGGGTGAAGGACCAGGCCTTGCCCGGCTGGGCCGCAGAGGCGGGTGTCGGCAGCTGGGCGCAGCTGTTTCTCAAGTTCGCCATCAGTCACCCGGCGGTGACCACGGTCATCCCCGCGACCAGCCGGCCCGAGCGCCAACTTGACCAGCTCAAGGCCGGGCACGGGCCGTTGCTGACCCTGGCGCAGCAACAGGCGCTGATCAAGCAGTTTGCCTGACACCATGGCAGCCTGGCGGCGGCGCCTGGACCAGGGGCTGAACATCCAGCCCGGCGAAGGGCCGGCGGTGATCGCCGGTTTGCTGCTGTTCTACCTGTTGTTCACTGGCTATTTCATGCTGCGCCCGGTGCGCGAAACCATGGGCGTCGCCGGTGGCGTGGACAACCTGCAATGGCTGTTCACCGGCACTTTCGTCGCCACCCTGGCGTGCCTGCCGTTGTTTGGCTGGCTGGCCTCCAAGGTGCAGCGCCGGTACATCCTGCCATGTACCTACGGCTTTTTCGCCAGCAACCTGCTGCTGTTCGCCGTGCTGTTTGCCCGCAATCCGGAAGCTTCATGGGCGGCGCGGGCCTTCTACATCTGGTTGTCGGTGTTCAACCTGCTGAGCATCTCGCTGGCCTGGAGCGTGCTCGCCGACCTGTTTTCCACCGCACAAGGCAAGCGCCTGTTCGGCCTGCTGGCGGCCGGGGCCAGCCTGGGTGGACTCAGCGGCCCCATCCTGGGCACGCTGCTGGTAGCGCCGCTGGGCCATGCCGGCTTGCTGTTGCTGGCCGCAGCGCTTCTTTTGGGCAGCATTGGCGCTACGTTGTACTTGCAACGCTGGCGAAAGCTCAACCTTCTACCGGCGCAAGCCGAGCGGGTGGATTCCCGGCCACTGGGCGGCAACCCGTTTGCCGGTGCCACTGCCGTACTGCGCTCGCCCTACCTGTTGGGCATTGCCCTGTTCGTGGTGTTGCTCGCCAGTGTCAGCACCTTCCTGTATTTCGAGCAGGCACGCATCGTCAGCCAAACCTTCACCGACCGTACCCGGCAAACCCAGGTGTTCGGCCTGATCGACAGCGTGGTACAGGCCCTGGCCATCCTCACCCAGGTGTTCCTCACCGGTCGCCTGGCACGCCGGCTGGGGGTGGGCGTGCTGCTGGTGGCGGTGCCGCTGGTGATGGCTGCGGGCTTCCTGTGGCTGGCACTGGCCCCGATGTTCGCCGGGTTCGTGGTGGTGATGGTGGTGCGTCGGGCGGGTGAGTACGCGCTGGTGCGGCCGGGGCGGGAGATGCTGTTCACCGTGCTGCCCGTCGAGGACAAGTACAAGGCCAAGAACTTCATCGACACCGTGGTTTACCGCGGCGGTGATGCGTTGAGTGGTTGGCTCAAACGCGCGCTGGACGTGATGGGCGAGTATCCGCAACTGGCGATGTTGATCGGTACGTTGATTGCCTTGGGTTGGGCGCTGACCGGCGGGGTGCTGGGAAGGCGACAGGCACGCCTGGAAAGCACATCGCGCGACTGACAGGCGCGCCAAATATGCTGATGCCGCTTATTTAATGCCGCTGGTCCGAACGCTTCGCATTAAACCGAATCCGCCGAAATGACCGAACTCCCAACAGGTGTACGGCGGGTAATGCCGTGCATTCCGAAGTCATACGAGGTTTAAGACCATGGCCAACAAAGAGAACAGCCGCACCGGCAACCAGCAAGGCAGCCAGGGTGGCAACAAGAACCCGGGCAACTTTGCCAATGACCGCGAAAAAGCCTCCGAAGCTGGGCGCAAGGGCGGCCAGCAATCCGGTGGTGGCCGTACCAGCGAATCGGGCCGCAAGGGCGGCCGTTCGTAAGTGAGCCTACGCAGTGCCCGGGTGATCGGGCACTGCGATTCTGCACATGAGGAGAACCCCATGCGATTGATCCCCCTGATAGCGCTGGTGGGCACGCTTGGCTTGCTGGGTGGCTGTTTCGACCGGGACAACGACCACCCGGCAAAGGATGCCGACCAAAGCAAACCTTCGCTGCAGATGCAGCAACCCGGCGACAAACCCGCTACCCAACCGGCGCCGGCCCCTGAACCGATGCCCGGGCAGAAACCCAGCCAATAAAACGCGGACAAGGACTACGGCATGACGGTAATGACCCGCAAGACCGGCGCGGTGATACCGGCTTCGGCAACTGGGCCAAGCCTGAAGGAGCGTTACCACAAGCTGCTCGTGAGCCACGACACCACGAGCAAAGCCTGGCTGAGCGAACAATTGGCACGCGCGCAGCGTTTGCCGGATGACCTGCCTGCCGATCCTGCTCAGCTGGAAGCCTGGAGCGCTGGCCATGCAAGCCAGGTGGCCGAAGCCTATGCCGGTTACCTCGAACAACGCCGCCAAGGCGCACCTCGGCGCTACTTTGCCAACCGCGCCCAGGCGTTGTGGTTCCTGCAACAAGTGGCGCCCACCAAGGCAGTGGACGGGGCATGGCTGCACAGCACCTTGCGTCACTGGGGCGATCCGCGCTATCACGGCCTGATTCGCACCTACTTGGAAGAACTGGGTGGCGGTGATCCGCGCTGCAACCATGTGCTGATCTACCAACGGCTGTTGAGCCGGCTGGGTTGCCTGGGCCTGCCTGAATTGGACGACCAGCGTTACCTGCAAGGTGCCTTGCAGTTGGCATTGGGGCGCCATGGCGATGATTTTCTTCCCGAGCTGATCGGCTACAACCTGGGCTATGAACAACCACCGTTGCATTTGCTGATTACCACTTACGAACTGGCGGAAGTGGGCATCGATGGCCATTATTTCCAGCTCCATGTGACCATCGACAACGCGGCCAGCGGGCATGCGCATCTGTCCATCCAGGCGCTACGCCAATTCTGCCCGGTCGACGACGCTGGTCAGTTCTACCAGCGGGTGCGCAGCGGGTACCGCTTGAATGACCTGGGGCTTGATACACCCAGCCTGATCAGCAGCTTCGATCTTGAATCCGAGCTGCTGTCGGCACTGGAGCGCAAGCGCAATTTTGGCCAATTCATGCATTCCGACCATTGCCGCTTGCAAAAACGCACCGTCAACCAATGGCTGGCCGAGCCCGGTGCCATGCCCGCGTTTCTGCAAGCCTTGCAGGCACAGGGCTGGATCCGCCGTGGTGAAGCACCCGCCAACAGCCGCTGGTGGGGACTCATCGATGGCCCCTCGGCACCGATGTATGGCGTGTTCACGGCGTATGAAAAACAGCTATGGCACGACTGGATCGCTGCAGGCTTGCAAGCCCGCGGGCGTCGCGTGCTGCCCGGCAGCTGGGAGGTGAAGGTGGAATCGGATGATACGCTCGCGACTCCTGCCCCGGACGCCGATATCCAGACGTTGATCGACACGATGTCCGGTAACCGTCATGCGACACCGGAAGGGTTGCTGGCCACCCGGCGCTACTTGCGTGCTACCGGCCTGAATCAGGAGGTAACCCGCTGATGCTGCTCGATCCACAACAAATCCAGGCTGACCAGGCAATGCTGCAATTGGGCAGGCGCCTGCGCGCCGACGGCTACCGCTTCACCTGTGTCACCCCGGCAACCCATGCTCGCGTGAATGCGCGCCCGGAAGCCGGGCAAGCCAGGACAGTGCGCGATGTGTTCGGCTGGAGCCGCCCGTTCCGTTCGTCATTGGTTTCTGCCGATGAGCTGGACCAGATGCGGCGGGCCCAGGTGCTCAAGCAGCACGGAGAACTGCTGATCAGCACCGTGCGCTGGTCCACGATCGACGACCTGCTGCTGCTGCACTCTGCTTACCCCACCGAGGAAACCGACGCAGTGTTTCTCGGCCCCGACAGTTACCGTTTCGCCCAAGTGATTCACGATCACCTGCAACGCATCCCCAAGCGTGTCGAGCATGCCGTGGATATCGGGTGCGGCACGGGTGTCGGCGCCTTGCTGATCGCCCGCGCGGCGCCCCATGCCCAGGTCAGCGCCGTGGATATCAACCCGCTCGCGCTGCGTTATACCGCGATCAACGCGGCATTGGCGGGCTTGAGCAATGTTTCCGTGGAACCCAGTGACGTGCTCGACGGCATTACCGGGCTGTTCGACCTTATCGTTGCCAACCCGCCGTACATGCTGGATGCCTGCCAACGTACCTATCGGCATGGCGGTGGTTCGCTCGGCGCGCAGCTTTCGCTGCGTATCGTCGAGCAAGCTTGCGAGCGGCTCGGCTCGGGGGGCTCGCTATTGTTGTATACCGGCGTGGCGATAAGCGAAGGCCGTGATGCCTTGCTCGAAGCCATTCGCCTGCGCCTGGCAGGCCCGGAATGGTCCTGGGTGTATCGGGAAATCGACCCGGACGTGTTTGGCGAGCAACTGAACGAACCCGGTTACGAGCAGGTCGAGCGCATCGCCGCGGTGGTGCTCACAGTCACCCGCAACAGCTGAGGCAGCATGGCCCGACCCTGCACGTTCGGCATCGAGGAAGAATACCTGCTGGTGAACCTGAACACGGGGCAGGTGCCAGCCACACCTTCGCCAGCCGTGCTCGGGCGTTGTCGCAAGGCGCTGGGCCAGCATTTTGCCCAGGAAATGTTCCGCAGCCAGATCGAGGTGGCCTCGCCGGTGTTCGCCAACCTGTTCGAGGCACGCGAGTTCTTCCAGCACAGCCGCCAGCGGCTGAACACAGCGCTGGCCGAAGAGGGCATGGGCCTGTACGGCGCGGCAAGCCACCCCAATGCCGCCTGGCTGCGTCAGAAACCTGCAACCCCTGCGCATTACCAGCAACTGTTCGCTGACTACCGGCATGTGGCGCGGCGCAGCCTGCTCAACGGCCTGCATGTTCACGTGGGCGTACCGCCAGGTTGCGACCGCATCCAATTGATCAACCGTGTTCTGGGCTGGCTGCCTCTGTTGCTGGTGCTGAGCACGTCATCCCCGCTGTGGGCAGGCCAGTGCACCGGCTACATGAGCTACCGGCGGGTAATTTGCGGGGAGTGGCCGCACATGGGTTTGCCCGAGCCGTTGCCGGACTGGGCTGCCTACGAGCGCTACCGTGCATTGCTGCAACGCACAGGGTCGCTGGCCGCGGATGGCGACTTCTGGTGGGCGATCCGGCCTTCACGGCGCTTCCCGACGGTCGAACTGCGCATCTGCGATGGCTGCCCGCGGCTGGAGGACGCGCTGTGCATCGCCGCGCTATTTCGTCACCTGGTCGAGCACAGCATCGTGTACCGGCACGACTCGTCCGCCTGCAACCGCGAGCAGCGCTGGATCACCCAGGAAAACTACTGGCGCGCCATGCGCCATGGGCGCCAGGGCGAGTTCATTGGTCTGCATGAGCAGCAGCCGGTCACGGCCGCAGGTTGGTTGGCCCAGTTGCAGGAACAGTTGCCGATCGACACTGTAGACGCCGAACGCGCCTTCCTGCATGCACAGCGCCTGCTGCGCGATGGCACCCATGCCGACCAGCAGCTGCAATGCCTGGCCCAGGCCAGCGCTGCAGGCTTGGGCAGGGCGCAGGCATTACGAGCCGTGGTGGCCGCCGGGGCTTGCAATTAGCCGGGGTTGACCGAAAATGGCCGCGCCTTTCGCAGCCACCCGGAACCACCTGCGCCATGATGCTGATCAAGCAATTCCCCGACATTTCCCTGGACGACACGTTGTTTGTCTTCGCCCTCGAAGCCGAGGCCGGCGATGTATTCGCTGACGTCAACACCGTGTTCACCGGCATCGGCAAGGTCAATGCCGCCATCGCCCTGACCAAGGCCATTGCTGCGCGCCGGCCCAGGCTGATCGTCAACCTCGGCTCGGCCGGCAGCCAGCGCCATGGCAAGGGCGAGGTGGTGTGCTGCACCCGCTTCGTGCAGCGCGACATGGATGTGACCCCGCTGGGTTTCGCCCGCTACCAGACGCCTCTGTCGGACATCCCGCTGGTGCTGGAGCATGGCGCGCAGATCCCCGGCCTGGCCCTGGAGACCTGCGGCAGTGGTGACAGCTTCGAGATCAACCATGGCGATGCACCCTATGACGTGGTCGACATGGAAGCCTACGTGCTGGCGCTGATCGCACGCAGCGAAGGCATCCCGTTCGTGTGCCTGAAGTACATTTCCGATGATGCCGGCAGTGATGCGGCGCAGGACTGGGCGGTACAGGTGCACCTGGCTGCCGAGGCCTTCAGGCGGGTGCTGTTTAGCCCGGTGTGACCGCTGGTCGGTGTTTGGGCCAGTCGAAAAAAACCATCGATGAGGGCTCTCCTCGAAAACGGTAGGACGGCCTTCGCGGGCAAGCCCGCGAATGGGCCAACACCGGTACACCAGAGGAGACGCCCCCATGCCTAACAAACCCCACGACCAGTTCAGCATGCAGAACCCGCTGACCCAGTACCCGCATCCACCATTCCCGGCCCAAGGCCAACCAGCACCGGGGCTGGATGCCAACATGCAGCCCGAGCCAGACCACGGCGAAACCACCTACAAGGGTTTTGGCCGCCTGGCAGGGCGCAAGGCGCTGATCACCGGTGCGGATTCGGGCATCGGCCGTGCAGTGGCCATCGCCTTTGCCCGTGAGGGTGCCGACATTGCCCTCAACTACATGCCCATCGAGCAACCCGATGCCCGCGAAGTCATCAAGCTGATTGAAGCCGAAGGCCGCAAGGTGGTGGCAATTGCCGGTGACCTGAAGGATGAGCACTTCTGCAAGGAACTGGTCGACCAGGCCCATGAGCAACTTGGCGGGCTGGACATCCTGGTCAACGTCGCCGGCAAGCAGGAGGCGCGCAAGGACATCAGCCAGATCAGCCACGAACAGTTCGATCACACCCTGAAAACCAACGTCTACGCGCTGTTCTGGCTGTGCCAGGCAGCTGTTCCGCTGATGCCGGCGGGGGCGACAATCATCAATACCGCCTCGATCCAGTCCTACCAGCCTTCGGCCACCTTGCTCGACTATGCCACCACCAAGGCCGCGATCGTCGCCTTCACCAAGGCCTTGGCCAAGCAGGTGATCGAGCGCGGCATCAGGGTCAATGCCGTGGCCCCGGGGCCCATCTGGACCGTGTTGCAGCCCAGTGGCGGCCAACCGCCGGAGAAAATCCCCGAGTTCGGCGCACAAACGCCGATGAAGCGACCGGGGCAACCCGCAGAGTGTGCGCCGGTGTATGTGTTGCTGGCCAGCCAGGAGTCCAGCTACATCACCGGCGAGGTGTTCGGCGTGACCGGCGGCAACCCGCTGCCGTAGGGCGGGGCGGCTAAACCTTCGCCGCCCGTTGCAGTCGATTCAGGTATTGGCAGGCAACCCTGGGAGCACCTTCAATGGCTAGGGCAATCTGGAAAGGCGCCATCAGTTTCGGTCTCGTGCATATCCCCGTGGCCCTCAATACCGCGGTGCGCACCGAGCGGGTCGATTTCGACTGGCTCGACAAGCGCAGCATGGAGCCGGTCGGCTACAAGCGGGTGAACAAGGTCACTGGCAAGGAAATCGACAAGGACAACATCGTCAAGGGCGTCGAGTTCGAGAAGGGCCGCTATGTGGTGATCAGCGAGGAGGAAATCCGCAAGGCCCGGCCCGAGGCGACCCAGACGATCGATATCTTCTCCTTCGTGGAGGCTGGCGAGATCCCGCTGCAGCACTTCGACACGCCGTATTACCTTACCCCCGACCGCCGTGGCGGCAAGGTATACGCCTTGCTGCGCGAAACCCTGGCGAAGACCGGCAAGGTGGCGCTGGCCACGGTGGTGCTGCACACCCGCCAGCACCTGGCGTTGTTGCGGCCGCTGGATGATGCACTGGTGATGATCACCTTGCGCTGGCCTGAAGAAGTGCGTGGGCTGGAAACGCTGGAGCTGGACAGCAGCGTCACCGAGGCCAAGGTGGACAAGCGCGAACTGGACATGGCCAAGCGGTTGGTCGAAGACATGAGCGGGCAGTGGAAGCCTGCGGATTACCACGATGCCTTTCGCCAGACCATCATGGACCTGGTGGAAGAAAAGGCCAGCAAGGGCAAGATCGAGACCGTGGAGAAGGGCGAGGCGACGGAAGCAGGGAAAGGCGCGGACATCCTCGACCTCACCGAACTGCTCAAGCGCAGCCTCGGTGGCAAGAAGCCGGCGAAGAAGACACGCAAGGCGTCGTGAAAGAGATCGTCCCCGCAAGCCAGCTCGCATGGAACTGTACATAACGCGGCCCCCTGTGGGAGCGGCTTTAGCCGCGAACACCGGCGCAGCCGGTGCCATGCACCGCGTTGAATTCTTCGCGGCTAAAGCCGCTCCCACAGGTACAGCGTTGCTCTCGAGGTTGTCGCTGTACCTGTGGGAGCGGCCTTGTGTCGCAAAAGGGCCGCAACGCGGCCCCAGGATTGATGCGCAACAGTTGAAATTGCTGGGGCTGCTTTGCAGCCCTTTCGCGACACAAGGCCGCTCCCACAGGGATCGCGCCAACTTTTAGAATTTGAGCAAGACAGTTGCTACCACAGGGTACGCGCCGCCTGCAAACCAGCATCAGATCTGAGTCTGCAACCCCGCCAGATAATCACCAAACCCTTCGCGGGCGCGGCTGTCGCGCCGGCTGCTGGTGGCCACGCTGTGCCTGGCGGTCCATACGATCTGCGCACCACTGGCCTGCAGGTCGCTGACCAGTTGCACATCCTCATGCGCCGCCAGTGGCTGGAAGCCGCCCACGCGATCATAGGCGTCGGCACACACTCCCAGATTGGCCCCATGCACATGCCGATGCCCTTCATGTGCCTGGTAACGGCTGTGGTACAGCTTGCGCAAGGCCGCTGTCTGCCAGGGTTGCCAGTACTCGACGTGCACCGTGCCGCACACTACCTCGGCCCTGCAGGCCAGTTGCGACAGCAGCCAGTGCGCCGGCACCCTGCTGTCGGCATCGGTGCACGCCAGCCACTGCGCGCCGCGCTCGAGCATGTATGCCGCGCCCACCCGGCGGGCCATACCGACGTTGCCGGCATCCACGGTCAGCACCTGTACACCGAACCGCCTTGCCACGGCGGCGCTGCCATCGCTGCAGCGGTCCAGCACCACCAGCACCTCCACCTGGTGCCCCGCCTGCTGCGCCTGCAGGGCGGCAGCCTGTACTGCCCGCAGGCAGCGCCCAAGGCGCCGGGCCTCATTGTGGGCCGGGATCACCACGGCAATCATGGGCAGGTCTCATCGAGGTCGACCACGCTGGGCTGAGAGGACCAGTACTCCAGCAAGAAGTCCGCCTCGTCATGCTGGAACTGCAGATACAGCGGAAGGTGCCGGGCCAGCATGCGGTGCACTTCACGCCCGTCCTGCGGGCAGCCGACGATGGGATGCTTCCAGTGGCAGGCCAGCAGCCCGCCGTCGTAGGTCAGGCTGGCCACCGACTGTTCGATCACCTGCAACCAGTCGGTCGGGTCTAGGTAGTAACCCACCTCGCTCAGCACGATCAGGTCGAAACGCCCACCTGGCCAGTCCGCCGGCAGCCGCGCCAGTTCCACCGAGACATTGCGCAGCCCAGCCAAGCGTTCACCGGCCAGCGCTACCGCAGTAGGGTCCAGGTCCTGGCACACCAGGTTGGCACAACGCTCGGCCAGCAAGGCGCTGAGCTCGCCATTGGCGCAAGCGGGCTCGAACACGCGCTGGTAGCACTGGCGCGGCAGGCAGGCCATGACCAGCTCGCGCTTGCGCTTTTCGTACCAGCGGGTGCGAAAGGCCCAAGGGTCTTCACTGGTGGCGTACAGGTCGGCGAAATACTGTGGGTCGAGGCTCATGACAACTCCATTTACAGGAACACCAGTTCGAAAGGTTGCAGCAGACAATCCAGCAAGTTCGGCGGCAGTACGGGCGGGCGCTGGCCGTCCGGTTCGAGTTGGCTGACATGGGCGGCCAGGGCCTTGCGCTTGCGGGCCAGGCGGGCCTCGTCCAGCTGAATGCGGTGGGCACGCGGCCACGGCAGACGCGGGTCGTCCGGTCGTGCCCAGTGCCACGCCCACACGGGTACTTCCAGGCATTGCGCCTTGCGCATCCGGGCCGCCTGCGCGGCAGCCCGGCCTACGGCTTCGTGGTCACAGTGGCCATCGCCGCTCCAGGTAGCCATCAGCAGGTCGTCAGGCCTGAGCAACTGGCTCAGGTGGTTGAGCAGAAATGCCTCGTCACGTGGCAACGCGCCGTCCTTGAGGTGGAGCCGTCGCCAGTCCAGGCGGCCGAGGTCTAGGTCAAGCTGTTGCAGGGCATGGTGGCTCTCCAATGGCCTTTGCCGGCGCAGGCGGCGTTCGCTCCAGTGGGTAGAGCCAGGGTGGCTGGCTTCACCATCGGTGGCGGAGATCAACACCAGGTCGTCTTCCCGGCCGTGGAAGCCCGCCAGCAGCCCGCCGGCCATGAGAATCTCGTCATCGGGGTGCGGTGCCAGCAGCACCAGGCGGCGGCCCGGCGGGCACAATTGCTGAGGGGTGATCCAGGTGGCCCTGGCCAGGTGCGCGGCCTGCTGCCAGTCCGCCCACGGTGTACCGCTGTTCGCCTGGATCAGGTTCTCGCTCATAGTTGCCAGACTCCCGCCGGCTGTTTTGCCAATTGCTCCCCGAGCGCCGCCAGGTCGCGCTCGGCATGGCTCTGGCGCAGGAACACCGGCAAGTCGGCACTCAGCCGGGCAAAGTGGTTGTCACGGCAGAAAGGAGTGGCGCCCAGCGCCCGGCCAACGTGGTGAATCACCTGTTCAACGGCCTGTTCCACCTGGGCGCGGGTGCGGCGCACTTCGAAGCTGGCGTCTGCGCCTGGCTGGCGGTCGATCCATGCCGCGCATTCGCGCAGTGCCGCCCTGGCGCCGTACAAGGCGGCGTCGACTGCGCCCAGGTGAGCGTCGGCATGTGGGTCGGGGCGGGGGTTGCGGCAGTGTTCGCGCAGGTAATCGGCCAACGCCTCGGCGGCGCCGTACCAGCAGGCTGCAATGCCAGCACCGCCATGCCAGAAGCCGGGGCGTGACAAGTATTGCCCGGGGCGGCCGATGGCGATGCCAGGGGTGTGGTTGAACTCGACTTCGACACTGGCGGTGGTGGCCATGCCAATGGCCTGCCAGCGGTCTATGACAAGGCCCTGGCTGGGATGGGACAGTTCGATGGCCACCAGCTGGGGTTGGTCATGCTGGTCCCAGGCCGTGACCAGCGCCCGGTCGATCTGCAGTGCGCCCGAACACCAGGCCTTGCGACCCTCCAGGCGGACCTGGTCGCCATCACGGGCGACAATGCAGGCGCGGGCATCCGGCGGTTCGGCGGCCCACACGCCCCATATACCCTCGGCAGCGTGGTGTGCAGCCGCGCATTCGGCAAGGATCGCCAACGCGTCGGTGTGGCCCTCGTACAGCTTGGCCAAGGCCAGGTCACAGCCTGCCACCCGGGCGAGGGTTTGCCAGCGCCGTAGCGTATTGCCCTGGCCGGGCAGGGGCAGCAGGTCGAGGTGGTCGGCTTGCAGTGCCTGAATCAGCTGCGGCAACTGGGTATCGAGGTTGAGCGGTTGCTGCCGCTCGCCGAAGGCTCGCAACAGGCGATCGAGGTTGGTCAGGTCAAAATCCTGGACAATGCTCATGGGCTCGGCTCCTTGGTGAGGCATTGCGGGCGTAGCGCTGCAGGCAAGCCGTCATCAGGCCAGCCCCAGCTGCTTGCGCATGCCCACGGTGATCGATTGCCTGGTCTTGCCATAATCGGCCCAGGGGTCGTCGACATCGCCCAGTCGTTCAAGCACATTGCCGATGTTCCACTGGTTGGCGCCCTTGAGTTGCGGCAGTTCCTCGCGCCAGATCGGCACGGATACCGGCAGGCCTTCGCGGGCGCGCAGGGTATACGCGCAGGCGGTGGTAGCCCCCTTGCCGTTGCGCAGGTAGTCGATGAAGATGCGCCCGATGCGATTTTTGGGCCCGGACACGGCACTGAGCCTGTCGGGGAACAACCTGGCCAGGTAATCGACGATGCCGTGGCTGAATGCCTTGACTTCATCCCAGCTGGCACGCCGGGTCAGGGGCACTACCAGGTGCATGCCTTTGCCGCCACTGGTCTTGAGAAACACCTTCAGGCCCAGTTCATCCAGCAAGGTGAGGGCCAGTTGGGTGGCTTCCAGCATGGCCTTCCACGGCAGTGCCGGGTCCGGGTCAAGGTCGAGGACGAAGCGGTCGGGCTTGTCGAAGTCTTTGTCCGTGGCGTTCCAGGTGTGCAGTTCGAGCATGTTCATCTGCACTGCGCCGATCAAGGTGTCGGCGCGATTGATGACCATCGCCGCCTGGCCGGCCTCGGCCTTGTCATAGCTGAGCACGTTGGGCAGATGCAACTGGCCGGCGTTCTTCTGGAAGAACAGCTCCCCGGCCAGCCCGTCCGGTGCACGTACCAGCGCCACCGGGCGATTCTTGAGCTGGGGCAATATCCATTGGCTGACTGCGGCGTAGTACTCGGCGACCTCGCGCTTGGTAACGCCGCTGGTGGCGTCGACCACCCGCTCGGGGTGGGTCAGGCGCAGCTCGCCCAAAGCCTCGGGGGCCTTGGCTTGCTTGCGCTTGGGCAGGGTCTTGGCGGGCATGCTGCGCTCCAGGTCGATGGCGGTAGCCGGTTTGTCATCGCGCAGGCCGTGGAACACCGAGTGGCGCACGATGCCGTCACGGGTCATCTGGGCATAGGCGACTTCGGCCAGCAGTTGCGGTTTCAGCCAATGCACGCCCCGGGCTTCGGCCCCGGTGGGCGGTTTGGGCAGGGCCGGCTTGGCGGTTTCCAATGGTTTGAGCCGGGCATGGATGCTGGCCAGCGTGGTTGTACTGAAGCCGGTGCCGACCTTGCCGGCATAGCGCAACTCGCCGCTGTCGTTGTCGTGCAAGGCCAGCAGCAGGGCACCAAAGCCGCTGCGGCTGCCTTTGGGGTCGGTGTAGCCGACGATTACGAACTCCTGGCGCTGCTTGCACTTGAGCTTGATCCAGTCGGGGCTGCGGCGGCCGCTGTAGGGGCTGTCGACGCGCTTGCCGATCAGGCCTTCGAGTTGCAGCCGGCAGGCGCTGTCGAGCAGGGATTCGACCGGCTGGTCAAAGTCGGCGGAGTACTTGAGTACGTCCGATTCGTTGTGTTCCAGCAAGCGCTGCAAGGTGTCGCGCCGGTCCTGCAGCGGTAACTGGCGCAGGTCCTGGCTGCCCAGGAAGGGCAGGTCGAACAGGTAATAGGTGATGTGCTCGTCATGCTCGGTGTCGAAAGCGTTCTGCAACGCCTGGAAGTCCGCCGCGCCGTTTTCGCCAGCCACCACCACCTCGCCATCGAGCCAGGCCGAATCGAGGCCCAGCGCGCGCAAAGCGGCAACCTGCCTGGGCATCTTGCCGCTCCAGTCATGGCCATTGCGGGTGAACAGGCGCACGTCATCACCGTCGATGCGGGCAAGGATGCGGTAACCGTCGAACTTGACCTCGTAGCGCCAGTCGCCACTGGGCGGGGAGTCGACCAAGGTCGCCAGTTGTGGCTGCAGCTGCGCCGGCAACGGCACCTTCCGGCCTTTGCTGGCGGCTTTGCGACGTGGCGCGGCGGCCTTTTTTGCTGTCGGCTTGCGCGGCACCAGCGTGCGGTCGCTGAGCACGCTGTCGGGCTGGGCGTCGACGATGCTGTAGTCGGCTTCGCTGCGCGCCTGGCTGTCGTGCGACTTGACCAGCATCCACTGCTCCTTCTTGCCGGCCAGGTGGGTGCGGAACAGGTTCCATACACCGCCGAGCTTTTCGCCTTGCAGGCGGAAACGCAGTTTGCCCTTGGCATAGGCCTCATGCGCATCACCTTCGGGCTCCCAGATGCCCCGGTCCCAGACGATCACGTCGCCCGCGCCGTAATGCCCTTCGGGGATATGGCCTTCGAAGTCGGCGTAGTCCAGCGGGTGGTCCTCCACGTGCACGGCCAGGCGGCGCACCTTGGGGTCCAGCGACGGCCCTTTGGGGATGGCCCAGCTTTTCAGCGTGCCATCGAGTTCCAGGCGGAAGTCGTAGTGCAGGTGGCTGGCATCGTGCTTCTGGATGCAGAACTGCAGCGCGTGGGCCCGCTTGCCACGGCTGCGCTTGCCGCTGGGCTCGGGCGTGGCATTGAAGTCGCGCTTGCGCGCATATTCCTGCAGGGGCTTGGCCATGGCGGGCTCCGGGCGATTCGCAGTCTCTAATCTGGGAGGCAACGGCCCGGGCGGTAGTTCAAAAAAACTCTGAATCTTCAAACAGCAAGTGCAGTCGACCGAATGAAGCCACCTGACGGAGAACGCACATGGCCCGAACAGATAAACCGAAGCCCTATACCCCCACTGAAATCGACGACACCGAAGACCGCATGGGCAGCGTGCATGAACTGGACTTCGACGAGCGCCTGGACGAGCGCGAGGGGCGTGCGGGTGACGAGCGACCGGCCGCGGACGTGGCCCGCGAGTTCCCGCCCCGGCGCGTGGCCGAAAGCGGCATGACTGGCGGCGAGGCGTTGAGCGACAGCCTGCACGAGGACAACGTCACCTACGACGACCTGAGCCCGGACACCTTGCTGGACGAGACCGGTGCCCGTGACCCGCACGAACCCGGTGGCAGCGGTGGCCCTGCAGACAAGACCCTTAGGCGGGTAGAGGCCAATGAGATTGGCGGCGGCATAGGCCTGGACGAAGCCGAACTGGCCCGCTCCGCACCGCTTGATGGCGAACCGTGGACCGATGATGTGATCGATGACGAGGAGAGCAAGCCATGAACGAGTTGCGTTGTGCCTGTGCAGATTGTTCCTGCACCGTGGATGCCAATGCCTTGCGGCTCGAAGGCAAGGTGTATTGCTGCGAGGCCTGTGCCAACGGGCATCGCAATGGCGAGCCGTGCCGGATGCCGGATTGCCACTGCGGGGAAAAAACCAAGGAAAGTGCCGTGGACAATGCGCTGGACGAGACTTTCCCGGCGAGTGACCCGATCTCGCCCTGAAACATCGCCGTCCCATAGGTTCTGCATAGGTCTATAGGGCTGTGATGATCCTGTGGGAGCGGCCTTGTGTCGCGAAAGGGCCGCAAAGCGGCCCCGGCAATTTTCCGTGCGAAGCTGAAATCCTGGGGCCGCGCTGCGGCCCTTTCGCGACGCAAGGCCGCTCCCACAAAAAGCAGCGCGCGAGCCTGCAGAATCAGTGAGTCTGCCAGATGCCGTTGCTACGCTCGCAATCGGTGCGGGCCTGGCCCAGGCTGGGAGTGTCGTAGTAGTAGGTGATTACCCGCGCATCCTTGGGCAACGACGGCTTGTCACCGCCAGTTGCCTTGGGGTTGGCCAATGCCTCCTGGGTCAATGGCGCGATGCAACTGCCAACGCTGCCATCGGCACAGCGCGCGACCTTGTGCTTTTCGCTGTTGAGCATGTCCTTGCTCTCATTGCTGCACGACCAGTTGATCGCTTCGGCGGGCAGGTTGCTGTAGCTGTAGCAGCTGTGTCGCTCCACCGGCGTTACCGCCTCGCTGGAGGAGCGAGTGAGCACGTTGCAGGCTTCGGCCAGGGCCTGGCCGCTGAGCAGGCTGGCCATCATCAGTATCAACATCGGCTTCAAGACAGCGCCACGCATTTGCCACCTCCCGGGCCAATGGCCCTTGTCAGGTCTAGGCAGGCTTGTCGCGCCGGCGCATGGCCTTGGCGCGTTTCTCGAGGATCAGGTAGACAAGCACCGCCAGCAACAGCGGCACCAGGTAGTACAGCGTGCGGTAGCCCAGCAGGGCCGCCACCAGCGTGCCCTGGGCAAGCTGCCCATGCAGCAGGGCCAGGAACACCGTTTCCAGCACACCCAGCCCGGCCGGGATATGCGCAACCACACCAGCAACGCAGCTGATCAGCAGGATGCCAAGAATCGACGGGTAAAAGGCTTCGCCAGGCAGCAACCAGAAGATCAGCAGCGCCATCAGCGCCCAGTTGCTGGCACCCAGTACCACCTGGCACAGCGCCAGGCGCAGCGACGGCAGCGTTACCTCATGGTCGCGCCAGCGCCAGGTGCGCTTTTTGGCGAAGCCACAGGCCAGCAGGTAGCCAGCGGCAATCGCCAGCAACACCACGCCGATCAGTTGCAGGCCGCTGGCACCGACCGCCCAGTTGGCGGGCAGCTCGACCAGGCGCAAGGCGAACACGGTGCCAGCCAGCAGCATGTAGCCCATCCAGTTGGTCAGCAGGCCCAGGGTGAGGATGCGGGTGATGGTAGCCGTGTCCAGGCCCAGGCGGCTGTACAGCCGGTAGCGCAAGGCAACGCCACCCACCCAGGTGGTGAAGTTGAGGTTGAAGGCATAGCACACGAAAGCCACTGGCAAAACCTGGCGTGCCGGCAGGTGGTGGCCGGTGTAGGCTCGGGCCAGCAGGTCGTAGCTGGCGAACGTCAGGTAACTGCACCCGG
Organism: Pseudomonas sp. M2(2023); assembly: GCF_030263955.1. Taxonomy (NCBI): domain Bacteria; kingdom Pseudomonadati; phylum Pseudomonadota; class Gammaproteobacteria; order Pseudomonadales; family Pseudomonadaceae; genus Pseudomonas; species Pseudomonas sp. M2(2023). The sequence continues at coordinate 2,787,224 of NZ_CP127114.1, read as the reverse complement.
CCAGCGCCAGGCCTATGGCCAGAGTGCCGGGCTTGTAGGCCAGCAACGACTGGCGCACCTCGTTCCAGTCCAGGTTGCGCGCCAGCAGGTACAATAGCGCAGGGATCAGGATCAGGAATGCCAGGGTGAACAGCCGCTTGCCCCAGGTTTGCCAGTTCTTACGCGCCATCAGGTTTGGCCCTCGTGGTAGTCACCCTGTGCCTCGGCCTCCGGCTGCACCGAGCGCAGGTGCTGGCGGTGCGCCGGGAACCAGCCGGCAATCCGCGGGAAATGGCGGATCACGTGGAAGCACACGAATATCAACGGCGCCCGCCACCAGTATCCGCGAACCATGCGTTCCAGGGTGACCGGCTTGCATTGTTCGTGGGCCAGCTGCTGCAGGTGCTGGTTGAGCTGCTGGTTGAAGGCACGGTCACGGATGAACAGGTTCGCTTCCAGGTTGAACGACAGGCTGAGCGGGTCCAGGTTGCTGGAGCCGACCGTGGCCCACTCATCGTCCACCAGCGCCACCTTGCCGTGCAGCGGCCGCTGGCAATACTCGTGAATGGCCACACCATCGCGCAGCAGGTAGTTGTACAACAGCCGCGACAGCGCCCGCACCCAGCGCATGTCTGGCTGGCCCTGCAGGATCAGCCGCACCTCCACGCCACGCCGGGACGCATTGCGCAGTTCACGCATCAACCGGTAGCCCGGGAAGAAATACGCGTTGGCCACCACGATGCGCTGCCGGGCGCTGCGAAACGCCTGCAGGTAGTGGGCTTCGATATCGGTGCTGCGCACCCCGTTGTCGCGCTCGACCAGCACGGCGCTGCAGGTACCGGCAGGCTCGGTCAGCGGCCGTACCGCGCTGGGCGGCTGCAGCACCGGCGACATCAAGCGCTTGCTGGCGGCATGCACCTGCGCCACCACCGGGCCGGCGACTTCCACGGCATAGTCCTGCTTGGCCATGGCACCAAAGTCGCCCAGGTGGTCGGCGCTGTAGTTGATGCCGCCAATGAAGGCCCGCTCGCCATCGACGACCACGATCTTGCGGTGCAGGCGCCGGAACAGGTTGGTGCGCATGCCCACCAGCCTTGGCTGAGGGTCGAAGGCGTGGAAACTGACCCCGGCATCGGTCATGGCCGCAATGAAGGAGTCGGGCAGATCGGCCGTGCCGTATCCATCCACGGCCACTTCGACACGCACGCCGCGTTGGGCGGCATCGATCAGCACCTGCTGCAACTGCTGCCCAACCTTGTCATCGAAAATGATGAAGGTCTCCAGCAGGATTTCCTCCCGTGCCTGGGCCATGGCCTCGAACACGCGGGGGTAGTATTGCTCGCCATTGATCAGCAACTGCACGCTGTTGCCGTCTACCCAGGGTCGGTTCACAGTTTGATCTCCGCAGCCAGAGGGGCGTGGTCGGAAAGGTGCGACCACGGGTACTTGGACAGCACCTGGGCCGTGCCGGGCATGGCATTGCGCAGGTAGATGCGGTCCAGGCGCAACAGCGGCAGACGCGCCGGAAAACTGCGCGCCGGGGTGCCGAAATGTTCGCCGAAGGCCTCTACCAGGTGTTCGCTCAGCACGGCATCGGCCTTCAGCCGCCAATCGTTGAAATCGCCGGCGATGATTACCGGCGCCTTGGGCGGCAGGCTGTCGAGCAGGTCCAGCAGCAGCTTTACCTGGCGTTGCCGATGGGCCTCGCGCAGGCCGAGGTGCACGCACACCGCATGCACGTGGTCATGGCCCGGCACCTCCAGCTGGCAATGCAGCAGCCCGCGCTGCTCGTTGCCCTGCACCGAGACATCCAGGTTGTCGAAGCGGCTGATGGGGAATTTCGACAGCAGCGCATTGCCGTGGTCCCCATGGGGGTACACCGCATTGCGGCCGTAGGCGAACTGCGGCCACATGCTGTCGGCCAGGAACTCGTACTGTGGCGTATCCGGCCAGGCCGGGTGGCGCAGGGCATGTTGCTGGTGGCTGCCGTGCACCTCCTGCAGGAACACCAGGTCGGCGCCGGTGGCGCGCACGGCTTCGCGCAACTCGGGCAGGATGAAGCGCCGATTGAAGAAGGTGAAGCCCTTGTGCACGTTCAACGTCAGCACATTCAGCCGACGCACGGCGGTGATCTTGTCGATGATGCCGTGCGGGGCAGGCAGGGTCCTGTTCACAGGGTCACCTCCGGCACCACGCCAGGCTCGGTCATCAGTTCATGGTCAAGCGACAGCTTCTGCAACAGGCGCCGGGCGTCATAAGGCGCATGGACTTTCTGGTCGTTGTCGAAATAGCAGTAGACGTCCCGGGCAGCGCGCCGTGGTGGCGGCCCAGGTACCACCAGCTGGGCATCGTCGGCCTGGCGGCCCTGGCTCCAGTGCTGGATGCGCTGCTTCCAGCGCCGCAGCGCCTGGGCGGTATAGCCACTGCTGTACAGCTCGACATCGCCATGCAGGCGCATGTACACGAAGTCGGCGGTAAGGTCTTCGACATACGGCCATTTCCCGGCGCTGTCGGCCACGACCAGCGCTACCCGGTGCTTGCGCAGCAGCTTGATGAAGGCTTCGCACAAAAAGCTTTCGTTGCGGATCTCCACAGCGTGGCGCAGCCGAGCGTTGCCCTTGATATCGGTGCTGCCGTTGTCCCGCAGCCGTTGCGCACACCCCTGCGCGCATTCGCGGGCAGCCTTGCGACTGTGCGGCAACAGTTCGAGAAAACGGGCGAAGCGGGCCTCGTCGAACTTCATGTTGGGTGGAAACTGCCACAGGAATGGCCCGAGCTTCTTGCCGAGCAGCAGCGGCCCGGAAGCGAAAAAATTGGCCACTGCTTCTTCGATGTCCTTGAGCCGGCGTACATGGGTGATGTAGCGCGGGGCTTTTACCGCGAACACGAAGCCGGGCGGCGTCTGGTCATGCCAGCCCTGGTAGCGTTCGGGTGTTTGCAGGCTGTAGAACGAGCCGTTGATTTCAATGCTGTTGACCGCCCGCGAAGCGAACGCCAGTTCGTCGTCCTGGGGTAGGCCCTTCGGGTAAAAATCCTTGCGCCACGGGCCGTAGCGCCAACCGGAGATGCCGATGCGGATATCGCTCACGCTGCCTTCCTCATTGCCAGTCCTTGTTCGGTCACTCTGAAGGTGCGACTGGTGAACAGCGGCCAGGGTTCAGCACGGTTGACCAACGGAAAAGGCTGATGCGGCGTGGAACTTTGCGGCCCGCGGCGTTTCCACCGCATACCTGCTACGAGGAAGGGCACCAGGATGAAATTCGACCGTTTCGCCCAATGGCTGGCCAATTGGGCCGGCCGCCCGCTGACCTTCGGCATCGCCTGCCTGCTGATCCTGATCTGGGCAGTGACCGGGCCGCTGTTCGGCTTCAACGACACCTGGCAACTGGTGATCAACACCTCGACCACCATCATCACCTTCCTCATGGTGTTCCTGATCCAGAACACCCAGAACCGCGACAACGACGAACTGCACATCAAGATCGATGAGCTGTTGCGCACCACCCAAAAGGCGCACAAGGCGCTGCTGGACCTTGAAGACATGGATCCGGCCGAGCTGCATGCCCTGCGCAAGCAATACCGGCAGATGGCCGGGCAGGGTGACGATGCGCATTCAACCAAGGAATGACCTGCCAACACTGGAGGCAAGCATGGCCAGACATATCGTCCACTTCACCGGGCCTATCAATTCATCCACCTGCGGCAACCTGATCAACACCTGTTCGCGGGCGTTGCAGCAGGGCGCCGACGTCCTGCAACTGAACATCGCCACCATGGGCGGCGAGTGCAGCTACGGGTTTACCTTGTACAACTTTCTGCGGGCGTTACCGGTCGAGGTGCATACCCACAACCTGGGCACGGTGGAATCCATGGGCAACATCATCTTCCTGGCCGGGGAACGGCGCACGGCATGCAGTTACAGCAAGTTCCTGTTTCATCCTTTCCACTGGACCTTGCATGGCTCGGTCGACCACTCACGCATGGCTGAATATGCGATGAGCCTGGATTATGACCTGCGGCTGTACGGGCAAATCGTCGCCGAGCGGACCGAAGGGGCGGACGAGGTGCTGGATGTACCACGGTATCTGATGGCCTACCCGCGGATACTCGGGCCCCGGGAGGCCCTGGCGAACGGGATGATCCATGCCATAGACGAGATGCCGATCGAGGTGGAGGCGTGTCAGTGGAGTGTGCATGCCTAGCTGATTCCTGTGCCGGCCCTTTCGCGGGTGAACCCGCTCCCACAGGCATTCCACCGAACCTGTGGGAGCGGGTTCACCCGCGAAAGGGCCGGCACAGGTCAAGAAGATCTATCTGACCGACGCTGCCATTGCCCGGTCACACGCCAGCAACGAGCGGATCAGCAGCTTGATCTCGTCCTTGAGCATGGGCACGTGGTCCGGGTGAGCGAACCGGCAATCGGCAATTTCATGCAGCGCCTTGGGATGCGGGGCGCCGGCGAACTCCGCTTCGAACACATAATGCATGCGCTCTGCCGCTTCATGGCGCATCAACAAGGTCAGCGATTCTGCCTGCAACCCGGTTTCCTCAAGCAATTCACGCTCCGCTGCCTGTATTGGCGTCTCGCCGGGCTCTATCTTGCCGCCGGGCAGGGTCCAGGCGGCGTTGGGCTTTCTCACCCACAGCCATTTATGGGTTTGTTTGCCATGCCGACAGATGATCGTTGCGCGATGCTTGACTGGTTTCATTCAGGCTCCCGGGCGAATCCCTCATTCCATGTAGATTCGGCCCCCGGCGGCAATGAACGTTGCGTTGAAAGCGACCAACGGTCAGTAGGGCACCGAGCCGCTTAGCGCCTCGATGGCCTCCACCAGCTCGTCATAGCCCACCGGCTTGCTCAGGTGCCGGTCGAAGCCCGACTGGCGCGACTTGTACTGGTCGGCACTGGCGCCATAACCGGTCAGGGCGATGGCCGGGGTATGGCGCAGGTGCACGTAGCCACGCAGGGCCTTGATCAACGCATGGCCGTCCATCACCGGCATGCCGATGTCGGACAGGATGATGTCGTATTCCTCACCCGCAGCGGCGTCCAGGGCCTCACGTGGCTTGCTGAAGGCATTGACAGTGGCGCTCTCCATTTCCAGCAGCTCCTGCATTACCGCCAGCACTTCTACGGAGTCGTCCACCAGCAACACGCGAATTCCATTAAGGCGGCCCTCGCTCAGTGGCTCCGAGCCTTGCTCACGCTGCGGGAGTTGCGTATCGCAAAGTGGCAGGGTGACCTCAAAGGTGCAGCCCAGGCCAAGCCCCGGTGACTTGGCGCGTACGGTACCGCCATGCGCCTCGACCAGTTGCCGTACCAGCGACAGGCCGATGCCCAGGCCCTCGCGGCTGTGGCTGGCCTGTTGCGGCGTAGCCTGGCTGAACAGGTCGAAGATGTGCTCGAGGCTGTCGTGGCTCAGGCCTACGCCATGGTCGATCACCTGCAGCCGCGCGTGGTCTTCGTCGTGGCTCAGCACCAGGCGTATCTCATTGCCCGCTGGGCTGAACTTCAGCGCGTTGTTGAGCAGGTTCCAGATGATCTGCTCCAGACGGGTAACGTCACCTTCGATCATCACCGGCAGGGTGTCGGCGGGCAGCTCCAGGCGAACCGGGCAGGGGCGTTGCTCGCTCACCACCACATCGTGGATGCCCTGCAGGAGGGCGAGCAGATCCACAGGTCCGGTCTTGAGCTTAAGCTTGCCGGTCCGAATGCGCGCCACATCCAGCAGGTCGTCGATGATCCGCGCCTGGCTGGTTACCGCGTCGCAGATGGTACCCACGGCTTTGCTCGCTGCACTGATGTTCCGCAGCGACGGCAGGCGGCGCAGGATTTCGGCATTGAGCTGTATCAGGTTGAGCGGGTGCTTGAGTTCATGGGACATGACGGCGAAGAACTCGTCCTTCATGTGGCTGGTACTCTGCGTCTCGGCCAGCTGCTTGCTCAGGCGCTCTTCGCCCAGGCGCACGCGCTCTTCGGCGGCATGGCTGCTACTGATGTCGATGAAGGTCAGCACCGTGCCGTCGATTTTCTGTTCGCTGGAGCGGTAGGGCAGCAGGCGCGCCAGGTACCAGTGATCGCCCTGGCCGCCGATTTCACGCTCGATGATGGCCTCGCCCTGAGCCACGGCGCGGGCATCGTCGGCAAGAGCCGGGTAATCCAGGCGGTGGGTGATGTCGAGCAGGGAACGGCCGGTATCGACCGGCAGCATGTTGAACAGGTCGGTGGCGCGCGGCGTGAACCAACGGATATGCAAGTTGCGGTCGACGAACACCGTGGCGATCTCGGTGCAGGCGATCAGGTTGCTGAGGTAGTCGTTGACCTTGTCGGTTTCCTCGACCTTGTTCTTCAGCTCGTAGTTGACCGTGAGCAACTCCTCGTTGATCGACTGCAGCTCTTCCTTGCTGGTTTCCAGCTCTTCGCTGGCCGACCGCAACTCCTCGTTGATGGCCTGCATCTCTTCGTTGGAAGCCGTCAGTTCCTCGCTGGAGACCTCTGACTGCTCGATGGTTTCCTGCAGTTGCAGGCGGGTACGCTGCAGTTCGCGCTCGAGGTTGTGCAAGACCATGCTGTCGGTCTGGCGGATGACACCAGGCATCGGCAGGGACGGATCAGGCGCGCGCTCCTCGAATACCACCAGCAGGCAATCGCTACCGCTGAGGTCGTCTCTGTACGGCTGCACGGTGATTTCCACCTGCAGCTTGCCCATGGTTTCCGCCAGGTCGACAGGGCGCGAGGTGACCGCCTCGGTCCCCTGGCGCGCCTGGAACAAGGTGCTGCGCAGGGCCAGGCGCAGGGGCGGCAGCACCAGGTTGAGCAAGCTGCGGCTCGGTTCGCCACCGGCCACTTGCAGGAAACGCCCCACGCCTTCGCTCATGTGCAGGATATTGCCATCGATATCGACGATCAGGCTGGGCGGCATGCGACGCGCCAGGGCGCGGTAGTGCAGGTCGGCGAACGATGGCTTGCGCCCCGGCTTGGCCTTGGCCAGCGCTTCCTGGGGCCTGCCGGCGGCAGAAGTGCCGGGCAGCTGACGGCCGGAACGGCGGCCGGTATTGCTGGCATCGAGTGCGCGGAAAATGCGATTGCGCTTGTCCACCGGGGCGAACAGTTCATTGGCCACGTCGGCCGACTCCGACGAACCGAGGAACAGGTAGCCACCCGGGCGCAGGGCAAAGTGGAACATCTGCAGGATGTCACGCTGCACCTCGCGGTCCAGGTAGATCAGCAGGTTACGGCAGACAATCAGGTCGATCTGCGAGAACGGTGGGTCCGACAGCAGGTTGTGCCGGGCGAACAGCACCTTTTCGCGAACCTCTTTGCGCACCCGGTAATGCTGGTCTTCCTTGACGAAGAACTGGCGCAGCCGGCTGGGCGGCACGTCGGTGACGATCGCCTCGGGGTATGAGCCACTGCGGGCGATGCCGATGGCGCGTTCGTCCAGGTCGGTGGCGAAAACCTGCACCTTGTGTGAGCGCTGCTCCAGTGCCAGCTGCTCGCAAACCAGCATGGCCAGGCTGTACGCCTCTTCGCCGGTGGAGCAGCCGGCCGACCACACGCGTATCTCGTCCGCGCCCTCGGCCGGGTCGCGTTCGCAGACCAGCTGCGGCAGCACATGGCGCTCCAGGGCTTCGAAGGCTTCGCGGTCGCGGAAGAAATTGGTCACGCCAATCAGCATGTCGGCCAGCAACGCCCGGGATTCCGCTGGGTGCTGTTCCAGGTAATGCAGGTAGGCCGCCAGGTCTGCCTGGCCGGTCACATGCAGGCGGCGCTCGATGCGTCGCAGTACCGTGGCGCGCTTGTAGTGCTGGAAGTCGTGGCCGGTATTGCTGCGCAACTGCAGCAGGATCTCTTCGAGCATCGGCTCGCTGGCCTGGGCATCGCCGACACGGGTGCCCAAGGCCGGAGGCAGGGTGTCGTCCTCGATTTCCGGGAGCCGGACCTGGCGGGCATTGCGCCACAGCTCCAGCAGCTTCTGCGGCATTTCTGCCGCCGGCAGCACCAGGTCGACCATGCCGGTCTCGATGGCGGCACGGGGCATGCTGTCGTACTGGGCGTCGTCCGGTGTCTGCGCCAGGGTCACACCGCCTTGCTCCTTGATCCGCGACAGGCCCACGGCGCCATCGGCACCGGTACCGGACAACACCACGCAGAAGGCGTGGTCCTTGTGCACGTCAGCCAGGTCACGGAAAAACAGGTCGATGGCCACGTGGTCGCCACGGCGCCGGTTGGCCGGGGTCACCCGCAGGTAGCCGTCGTTGGTGGACAGGCGATTGGCCGGTGAAATCACGTAGATATGGTTACGCTCGATCGGCACCGGCTCGGTCACCTGGCGCACCGGCATTTGCGTGGTGTCCTGGATGATGCGGTCGGCGACGCTCTGGTGGTCGGGGGACAGGTGCAGGACCACGACGAAGGCCATGCCGCAATCGCTGGGCATTTGCCGGAACAGCGTACAGATCGCCTCCAGGCCGCCTGCCGATGCACCGATGCCCACCACCGGGAAATCCAGGTGGCTGGTGCTGAGTGCCGGGTTTTGGGGCGAGGCAGGTTGCTTGGGGGACGACTTCATGGACGGAGCCTTGTGCAGACCGGAACGTTCAGCCCTCAGCAGCATCATCGGGCGTGTGTGTGGCGGGATTATAGGCCGTCGCCATGCTATTGAGACCTCTGCTTGCGAAGGAAAGTGCGACCCGCCTGCATCCGCCGCCCGAACCTTTTGCCGACACACGTTTGGTGCCGTTGGTCAGTTGCTGGCAAAACCATTGAGCAAAGTCTGTGATCGGCGGCTCGGAACCAAGGCATGGCAAACATCCATGCGAGCAGCCAATCCATCGCAAGGAGATACCACATGGCGCAGGATCAAGAGCGAACCAGCCAGCGCGGCGGCACCAAGGAAACCAACCCTGGCAATTTTGCCAATGACCGGGAACGGGCCTCCCGCGCGGGGCATAAGGGTGGGCAGGCTTCTGGCGGCAACTTCGCCAACGACCGCCAACGGGCATCGGAGGCCGGTCGCAAGGGCGGCCAGAACAGCCACGGCGGGGGCCGCCAACAGTGAGTTGAATGCTTCTGGGCACCCGGTACCCGCAGTGCCGGGTGCCGGCCACCTCCTGTGTACCGAGGCTGCAATGGCCTTTGGTACCTGTTGCTCGACATTTTTTTGAATCTTCTGGCCGTACCCCGATCAATCAGGGTGTCATCCATGGAGAAGAGGAGGCCCCTGCGATGCCTGGCCCACAGCTGTACATCATCGATTACCAACTGCATGGCAAGCCGCGCAGTTTCATCATCCGTCTGGAGACGCTGGACAACGCCGAGGCCTGGCATTGGGCAAGTTGTGATGCGGGCATCGGCATCATTCCGAAGTTCGGGCGCGAAAAAATCAGGAAAGTCAGCAGGCCGATGGCCGAGCGCTACGGGATTACCGCGGTGAGCTGGCGGGTATCCGGCGGCAAGCCGAACCAGTCTGCGGCGACAATGTGATTCCCCGACTGCACAATCCGTGCGGGAACAAATATCCTGCTCAAATTCTAAAAGTTGGCACGATCCTCTGTGGGAGCGGCTTTAGCCGCGAACACCGGCGCAGCCGGTGCCATGCACCGCGTTGGATTCTTCGCGGCTAAAGCCGCTCCCACAGGGTACGAGGATCGCTTGCGAATTCAGTTATCTGTGCGAAAGCGCGACCCAAAGGGCTGGGCAATCTCCCACAGGGGATCGCGCAGACCGTCTGCATGACGGTCAGGCACCGGACTCGGGGTCGCTGGCCGGTACGCCCGGGCGGTTTTCTTCGTCTTCAGTCACATTGGGGTCGGCATCCGGGTCATCTGCCCGGTCATTGCGCCGGTCCGGCTCGAGCTCCGGCCAGTCATCCTGTGCGCTGCCGCCACCCATCGCAGTAAACTCTTTCATCTCGCAACCCTCGCTCTCGATGAAAAAAAGGCCCGCGATCAGGCGGGCCCAATACAGGAGTGAGAGGCGAAGCCATTGACCACCCCTCATTGAATGAGAGCGGCAACAGCCAGGGGCGGTCGGTTGGATATCCACCGCCCCTGACCAACGGCACTGTCAGGGCTGTTTCAGCACCAGGGTGAGAATGTCGTAGCTGGCGACCAGCTCGCCCAGCTGGTTGGTCACCTCCACATCCCACGCCACCACGCCCTGGGGCTGGCCCAGCGGGCTGGTCTTGCCCTGGTCGATCTTGCGCTTGCAGGTCAGGCGCGCCTGGATGGTGTCGCCGATGCCGACCGGGTTGATGAAACGCAGGGTATCCAGGCCGTAGTTGGCCAGTACCGGGCCTGCACCCGGGGAGACGAACAGCCCGGCCGCTGCCGACAACACGAAATAGCCGTGGGCGATGCGCTTGCCGAACTGCGATTCCTTGGCGGCGATCTCGTCGAAGTGCATGTAGAAATGGTCACCCGACAGGCAACCGAAGTTGACCAGGTCGGCTTCGGTCACGGTGCGCCGGTGGGTGAGCAGCGACTCGCCGATGCGCAACTGCTCGAAATAGCGGCGGAACGGGTGTACTTCGGTTTCGATCACTTCGCCACCGCGCACGTATTCGCCGGTTACCGCCGTCAGCATGCTCGGCGAACCCTGTACTGCGGCACGCTGCAGGTAATGCTTGACGGCACGCAGGCCACCCAGCTCTTCACCACCACCAGCGCGGCCCGGGCCGCCGTGCTTAAGTTGCGGCAATGGCGAGCCATGCCCGGAGGATTCCTTGGCCGCTTCGCTGTCGAGTACCAGCAGGCGGCCGTGCCAGGCGGCAGCCACTGGAATGGCCTTGGCTGCCACGCTGCGGTCGGCGGTAACCAGGGTCGCCACCAGGCTGCCTTTGCCCCGCGCGGCCAGCGCCAGGGCTTCATCGAGGTCGTCATAGGCCATCAGCGTGCTGACCGGGCCGAACGCTTCGATATCGTGGGCACCGCCTTCGGCATGCGGGTCACGGGCCTGCAGCAAGGTCGGAGCAAAGAACGCGCCCTCGGCCACGCCCTCGCCACGCGGCGCAAAGCCATCGCTGGCACCGAACAGCTGGTCGCAGCTCTGCAGCAGGCTGCGCACTCGCTCGGCCACATCGTGCTGCTGGTCGTGGGAGGCCAGGGCGCCCATGCGCACGCCTTCCAGCGACGGGTCACCGACAACCACCTTGGCCAGCCGCTCGCGCAGGCGCGTGGCAACCGCGTCGATGTGCCTGGCCGGTACGATGGCGCGGCGGATGGCGGTGCATTTCTGGCCGGCCTTGGTGGTCATTTCGCGGACCACCTCCTTGATATACAGGTCGAACTCTTCGCTGTCCGGGGTCACGTCCGGGCCGAGGATGGCGCAGTTGAGCGAATCGGCTTCGGCGGTGAACGGCACCGAGTTGCGCACCAGGTTCGGCGTGACGCGCAACTTGGCGGCGGTGTCGGCGGAACCGGTGAAGGTCACCACGTCCTGGCCTTGCAGGCGGTCGAGCAGGTCGCCGGTGCTGCCGATCACCAGCTGCAGGCTGCCTTCGGGCAATAGCCCGGATGCATTCATCAGCCGCACCACGGCCTCGGTCAGGTAGCTGGTCGAGGTCGCCGGCTTGACGATGCACGGCATGCCGGCCAGGAAGGTCGGGGCGAACTTCTCCAGCATGCCCCAGATGGGGAAGTTGAAGGCGTTGATGTGCACCGCCACGCCGGCGCGCGGCACCAGGATGTGGCTGCCGGCGAAATGGCCTTGCTTGCCCAGCGGGATGGCCGGGCCTTCGTGCACCAGATTGCCCGACGGCAGTTCACGGCTGCCGATGCCCGCATAGGAGAACAGCGTGGCGTTGCCGCCTTCGATGTCGATCCAGCTGTCGGCACGGGTGGCACCGCTGTGGTGGGACAGGGCGTAGAGCTGCTCCTTGCGCTCGGCCAGGTACAGGGCCAGTGCCTTCAGGCGGGCAGCGCGTTGCTGGAAGTCCATGGCCATCAGCGTGGCCAGGCCACGGGCGCGGGCAAAGTCCACGGCTTCGGCGAAGTCCGGGCGCTCTTCGTGGCTGTAGGCCAGGACGTGGCCATCCAGGGCGCTACGCAGGGCCTGGGCGCCGTGCTGGCCAAGCCAGCGGCCGGCGATGAAGCTTTGCAGGGTAGGGGCGGCAGACATGCTGTTCTCCAATGTAGAGGGGGGCGCTGTTACCACAGCGCCACGGTGTAGCCGATGATCAGGCGGTTTTCGTCCACGGCGTTGGTCAGGCCATTGCCGGAACGGAAGGTGACGTTGCGCCAGCGCAGGCTGACGTCCTTGAACGGGCCGCTCTGGATGACATAGGTGATGTCGGTGTCGCGCTCACGCTCACGGCCGTTGCTGACAGTGGCGGTTTCGGCGTGGCGGCCATCGGTGTAGCGGGTCATGAAGCTCAGGCCGGGGATACCCATGGCGACGAAGTCGTAGTCGTAGCGCACCTGCCACGAGTCCAGCCCGGCGCGGGTGAAGGTGTTGTAGGTGACCAGGTTGACGGTGAACGGGTCGCCGCCGTTCACGAACGGGAAGGCACTGTCGCCGGACATCTGCTGCCAGGCGGCGGTGAACTTGTGGGCCCGTACGCCAAGGGTGAACATGGCGTTGAAGTTGCGGTTGTCGATGTTGCCGGCACGCTCGGCGCCGTCGTTGCGGCTGTCGAAGTAGCGCAGGTCGGTGCGCAGGCTCAGGCCTTCGCCCAGCGGGCGAGTATCGATCAGGCCGACGAACTGCTGGCGGTAGATGTCTTCGAGCTTGGCGTAGTAGTAACTGACGCTGGTTTGCGGGGTGATGGCGTAGCTGCCGCCGCCGAAGTCCAGGTGGTCGCTGCTGGCGGCGCCGTAGCCGATGTCGTCGCGGCCCGAGGAATCACGCAGGTTGGCCTTGGTCAGGCGGCCGGCGTTGAAGGTCAGGCCGGCCAGGTCCTGGCTGGTGAGCAGGCCACCCTGGAAGGTGGAGGCCAGCAGGCGGGTGTCGTTGTACACCACCACCGGCAGGATCGGTTGCAAGGTCCCCAGGCGCAGGGTGCTCTTGGCCACCCGCACCTTGCCGGTCAGGCCCAGTTCGCTGTAGTCGTCGACCGGTTCATGGCTGTTCGGGCCGAAAGGCAGCAGGCCGGTATTGCGCCGGTCGCGGCTGGAGTCGAGCTTGATGCCCAGTTGGCCCATGGCGTCGACACCAAAGCCGACCGGGCCTTCGGTGAAGCCCGACTCCAGCTTGGCGGTAAAGCCCTGGCCCCATTCCTCGGCCTTGGCCTGCGGTGCATTGCTTTGGCGGAAGTCGCGGTTGAGGTAATGGTTGCGCAGCTCCAACCGAGCGTGGCTGTCGCCGATGAAGTCTGCCATCGCCGGCATCGGCAAGGCGAGGGTCGCCAGCCAGGCGGCCGAAATGAAGTGCGTGCGGTTCATTGTTGTTGTTTTACCCGACATGGTTGTTCTTCCCTGAGAGTCAGTGCTTGCTGGCGCCGGCGGCGCCGATTCCGGTCATGGAACGGATGAACTGGGCCAGGTAGCGGCCACGTTCCTGGTTGGCGCGTTCGGAGCTGTCAGTGACCGAGAACACCCAGGCGCCGAGGAAGGCCAGGCTCATGGAGAACAGTGCCGGGTTGCTGTAGGGGAACAGCGCCGCTTCGTGATGCAGCACGTTGACCCACACCGCCGGGCCCAGTACCACCAGCAGCACCGCCGAAACCAGGCCGGCCATGCTGCCGCACACTGCGCCGCGGGTGGTCAGGCCTTTCCAGAACATCGAAAGCAGCAGCACCGGGAAGTTGACCGAGGCGGCCACGGCCAGCACCAGCCCCGAGAGGAAGGCGATGTTCTGCGACTCGAACATCAGCCCGAGGATGACCGCCAGCAGGCCGATCAGCAGCGTGGCGATACGCGACACGCGCATTTCCTCCTGCTCGCTAGCCTTGCCCTGGCGCACCACGCAGGCATACAGGTCGTGGGAAACCGCCGATGCACCGGACAGCGCCAGGCCCGCGACCACTGCCAGGATGGTGGCGAAGGCCACGGCGGAGATGAAGCCGAGGAACAGATTGCCACCTACGGCCTGGGCAAGGTGCACGGCGACCATGTTGCCGCCGCCGATAATGGCGCCGGTGGCATCACGGTAGGACGGTTCGGTGCCGACCATGACGATCGCACCAAAGCCGATGACGATCAGCAGCAGGTAGAAGTAACCGATGAACCCGGTGGCATAGAACACGCTCTTGCGCGCTTCCTTGGCATCGCTGACGGTGAAGAAGCGCATCAGGATATGCGGCAGGCCGGCAGTACCGAACATCATGCCCAGGCCCAGGGAAATGGCATCCACCGGGTTGGACAGCAGGCCGCCCGGGGCCATGATCGCCTGGCCCTTGGCATGCACGGCCACGGCGCTGGCGAACATCGCTTCGGTGCTGAAGCCGAAATGCTTGAGCACCATGAAGGCCATGAAGCTGGTACCCGACAGCAGCATCACCGCCTTGATGATCTGCACCCAGGTGGTGGCGAGCATGCCGCCGAAGGTGACGTAGGCGACCATCAGCACACCGACCAGCATCACCGCGTACAGGTAGCTGATGCCGAACAGCAGTTCGATCAGCTTGCCGGCACCGACCATCTGTGCCACCAGGTACATCAGCGCCACCACCAGGGTGCCGAAGGCCGAGGTCAGGCGCACCGGGGTTTGCGCCAGGCGGTAGCTGACCACGTCGGCGAAGGTGTACTTGCCCAGGTTGCGCAGGCGCTCGGCGATCAGGAACAGGATGATCGGCCAGCCGGCCAGTACGCCCAGGGCATACAGCAGGCCGTCATAGCCGTTCATGAACATCATTGCCGAAATGCCCAGGAACGAGGCGGCGCTGATCATGTCGCCGGCGATCGCCAAGCCGTTCTGCATGCCGGTCAGGCCCCCGCCGGCGGTGTAGAAATCGCTGGCCGAGCGCGTGCGCATGGCAGCCCAGCGGGTGACCAGCAGGGTGAAGCAGACGAACACCATGAACATCGAGATGGCAGTCCAGTTCATTGTGCGCACTCCTGCTTGACCTTGTCGTTGAGCGGGTCGAGCACGTTGTTGGCGCGGTGCACGTAGATGCCGGTCAAGGCGAAGGACAGCAGTACCATCAGCACCCCCACCAGCATGCCAACGGTGGTCACGCCACCGCTGAGGGACTGGCCGAGGGTGCTGGGGGAAAACGCCACCAGCAGGACGAAGCCGTAGTAGATCACCAGCATGGCCAGGGTCAGGCTGCCGTTGAGGCGGCGTTTGCGCTGCACCAGGTGCTGGAAGTCGGGGTGGTTGGCGATGCTTTCGATGCGTTCGGGTGTCATGGGTTGCGATCTCTGGGTGTTGTAATTGTTTTGTTGAGGTCACGCGGGTGTTGCGGTGTTGCTGATGGCCTCTTCGCGGGTGAACCCGCTCCCACAGGTAGGGCGCTGCTCTCAGGTCTTGTGCAGTCCCTGTGGGAGCGGGTTCACCCGCGAAGCAGGCGACGCGGTCTCAGAGCTGGTCGAAATCGAGCACCACCTTGTCGCTCACCGGGTAGGTCTGGCACGACAGCACATACCCGGCCGCCACTTCGTAGTCCTCCAGGGCATGGTTGCTGTCCATCTCCACCTCGCCCTCGATTACCCGGCACTTGCAGGTCGAGCACACGCCGGCCTTGCACGAGTACGGCAGTTCGGCGCCGATTGCATTGCCGGCGTCCAGCACGTTCTGGGTATTGCGTGGCAGGTCGAAGGTAAGCGCGCGGCCGTCGCTGATCACGGTGATGTGACTGAGCGCCGAATCCACCTGGCGCGCCGCCTCGCGGGCCTCCCGGCGGGCTTCGCTGCCGGCTGCGGCGAACAGCTCGAAATGGATACGGTCCTTGGCCAGGCCATTGGCCTGCAGGCTGTCGCGCACCGTCTCGGTCATCGCCTGTGGGCCGCAGATGAATGCAGCGTCCAGGTTGGCAACGTCCATCCAGCGCGAGAACAACTGGCCGCACTTGTCGGCATCGATGCGGCCGTTGTACAGGTCGACATCCTGCTGCTCGCGGCTGAACACGAAAATCAGGTTCAGGCGGTCGAGGTAACGGTTCTTCAGGTCTTCCAGCTTGTCGCGGAACAGTGCGCCAGAGCTGGAGCGGTTGCCGTACAGCAGGGTGAAGCGGCTGTGCGGCTCGCTGGCCAAGGTAGTGGCGATGATCGACAGGATCGGCGTGATGCCGCTGCCGGCAGCCACGCCCAGGTAGTTGCCCTGGCGGGCCGGTTCCAGTGGCACGAAGAAGCTGCCCGACGGCGGCATCACTTCCAGTTGCTGGCCTGCCTTGAGCACGTCGTTGGCAAATGACGAGAAGCGCCCGCCTGGCACGCGTTTTACCGCCACACGCAGTTCGCCATCCTGCACGGCGCTGCAGATGGAATAGGAACGGCGGACTTCTTCGTTATCCAGGTGGGTGCGCATGACCAGATACTGGCCCTGGGTGAAACGGAACTGCGCCTGCAGGTGCTCGGGCACGTCGAAGGCAATCGACACCGCATCGCGGGTCTCGTTGCGCACTTGCTTGATGGTCAGGCTGTGAAACTGGCTCATGGCGTTCTCCACGGCTCAAATGCATTTGAAATAGTCGAACGGCTCCAGGCACTCGCGGCAGCGGTAAAGCGCCTTGCAAGCCGTGGAACCGAACTGGCTGAGCAATTCGGTATGGGCGCTGCCGCACTGCGGGCAGCACACCTGCGGCGCTTCGCCGAGCAGGCTGCGTTTGCTGGCGCTGCCCTGTGGCGGGGCGATGCCATAGGCGCGCAGGCGCTCGCGGCCCAGTTCGCTGATCCAGTCGGTGCTCCAGGCCGGGGTCAGCCGGCGCTCGAGCAGCGGCGCGGGGAAGCCGGCCTGCTCCAGCGCCTGGCGGATATCCCCTTCGATCACCTCGGTGGCAGGGCAGCCGGAGTAGGTCGGTGTGACGACCAGGTGCAGGTGCCCGGCGCGCCAGTCGAGGTCGCGCACGATGCCCAGGTCGACCACGCTGACCACGGGCACTTCCGGGTCCATGACCTGGGCCAGTACCGCCCAGGCCCGGGCCAGGTCATCGCCGCGTGGCGCGCGGGCGCCACGGTCGCCGGCAATCAGCTCACCAGGTTGCATCGGGGTACGCCCTTGGCAGGAACTGCATCTCGGCCAGCAGCAGGCCCAGGTGCTCGGTGTGCAGGCCTTTGCGGCCGTCCAGGTAGAAGTGGCTGGCGGCCTTGGGCAACGGCAATTCGACCGAAGCGAAGGTCTCGCCAACCTGCTTGAGCCAGGCCGCGCCGACGGCAGCGGGGTCGGCGGCGATACCCGCTTGCGCCAGGTGCACTTCATGGTCGCTACCGGCGGCCAGTTCGACGGTGAAGCGCCACAGTGCCGGGATGGCCGCGAGCATGCGTTGGCGGCTTTCTTCGGTGCCACCGCCCAGGCGTTGCACCCACTCGCTGGAGCGGCGCAGGTGGTAGGTGACTTCCTTCAGGGCCTTGGCGGCGATACCGGCGATACGCTCGTCGTTCGAGCCGACCAGCCCCTGAAGCACGGCGAAATGCCAGGCGTCATAGAAGAACTGCTTGGTCATGGTCACGGCGAAATCGCCGTTGGGCTGCTCGACCAGCAACAGGTTGCGATAGGCGCGCTCGTCACGGCGGAAGGCCAGGGCGTCGGCGTCACGGCCATCATCGAGCAGCTCGGCGGCGTACTCCAGCCAGTTGCGCGCCTGGCCTACCAGGTCGAGGCCGACGTTCATCAGGGCCAGTTCTTCTTCGATGGCCGGGGCGCGGCCACACCATTCGCAGAGGCGCTGGCCCTGCACCAGGGCACTGTCGCCGAGCAGCAGCAGGTAGGGGACAAGGGTTTCGTTGTGCATGGCCAACCTCACATGTGTCCGACTTCGTCGGGCAGTTCGTAGAAGCTGGCATGGCGGTAGACCTTGTCGTCCGCAGGGGCGAACAGCGGGTCTTTCTCGTCCGGGGAAGAGGCGGTGATCAGTGCCGAGGGCACCACCCACAGGCTGACGCCTTCGCTGCGGCGGGTGTACAGCTCGCGGGCGTTTTCGATGGCCATGGCGGCATCGGCGGCGTGCACGCTGCCGACATGCTTGTGGTTAAGGCCGTGCTTGCTGCGCACGAACACTTCGTAGAGGGTCCAGACAGACATTTTCGATCTCCGCATCAATCGCCGCTCAGGCGGCGTTCTTGTTCTGTTGCTTGCGCGCGTAGGCCACGGCGGCCTCGCGTACCCAGGCGCCGTCCTCGATGGCCTTGCGCCGGGTGGCGACACGTTCCTGGTTGCACGGGCCATTGCCCTTGATCACTTCGTAGAACTCGTCCCACTGGATTTCGCCGAAGTCGTAGTGACCGCGCTCGGCGTTCCACTTCAGTTCGGGGTCGGGGGCGGTGCAGCCGAGCAGTTCGAGCTGCGGCACGGTCTGGTCGATGAAGCGCTGGCGCAGTTCATCGTTGGTCTGGCGCTTGATCTTCCAGGCCATGGACTGGGCGCTGTTGGGGGAATGCTCGTCGCTGGGGCCGAACATCATCAGTGCCGGCCACCACAGGCGGTTGATCGCATCCTGGACCATGTCCCGCTGGGCCTGGGTGCCGTGGCGCATCATGGTCAGGAGGATTTCGTAGCCCTGGCGCTGGTGGAAGCTCTCTTCCTTGCAGATGCGGATCATCGCGCGTGAATAGGGGCCGTAGGAGGTGCGCTGCAGCACCACCTGGTTGACGATGGCGGCGCCGTCCACCAGCCAGCCCACTGCGCCCATGTCGGCCCAGCTGAGGGTGGGGTAGTTGAAGATGCTCGAGTACTTGGCCTTGCCGCTGTGCAGCTTGGCGATTTCTTCGTCACGGTCGGCGCCCAGGGTTTCCATGGCGCTGTACAGGTACAGGCCGTGGCCGGCTTCGTCCTGGATCTTGGCCATCAGCTGCAGCTTGCGCTTGAGGCTGGGGGCACGGGTGACCCAGTTGCCTTCGGGCAGCATGCCGACGATTTCCGAGTGGGCGTGCTGGGAGATCTGCCGGATCAGGGTCTGGCGGTAGGCCTCGGGCATCCAGTTCTTGGCTTCGATCTTGATTTCGGCGTCGATCTTTTCCTGGAAGTTGCGCTCCTCGGGCGACATCTCTTCCAGCGACTTGACGCGCTTGACTCCGGTTTCCACTAGCTGTGCGTACATGTGTTCCGACTCCTGCTAAGGCATGAGTCATTTGTAAGCGATACAAAACATAACGTCAAACAGTTTTATGTGTATCGAATAAGATTTGTGTATCACATTGGCGGCCCTTTCGCGGGTAAACCCGCTCCCACAGGTCATGTGCAGCCCCCAGGCATCATGCAATTCCTGTGGGAGCGGGTTTACCCGCGAAGAGGCCAGCCAAAAAAAAGCCCCGGACGATGCCGGGGCCGAAAAGGCAGCCGAATGAATCAGCTGGCCAACCGTTTGTCGTACACGTGGCAGGCCTTGCCCTCGGAACGCTTGAGCGTGCCGCAGGGCTGCAGGCGCACCTGGGTGCTGATGCCGATATAGGTCTTGATCTGCTTGGTCAGCTCCCCGGTCAACAGCTTGCGCTGGCCTTCATCGAGGTGCTGACACTCCGCACGCAGTTCCACATGCACCTCGACGCTATCCAGGTTGCCATTGCGATACAGATGAATCTCATAAAGCTCGGAAAGCTGTTTTATTTTTAGCACCTGCTCCTCGATCTGGGTCGGGAACACGTTGACCCCGCGAATGATCAGCATGTCATCGCTGCGGCCGGTGATCTTGCCGATCCGCCGCATTGGCCTGGCGGTACCGGGCAGCAGGCGAGTGAGGTCGCGGGTGCGGTAGCGCACCATGGGCAACGCTTCCTTGCTCAGTGAGGTGAACACCAGTTCGCCCAGTTGGCCGTCCGGCAGCACCGCACCGGTGACCGGGTCGATGATCTCGGGGTAGAAATGGTCCTCCCAGATGGTCGGGCCATCCTTGGTTTCGAGGCACTCCATCGCCACTCCAGGCCCCATGATTTCCGACAGGCCATAAATGTCGAGGGCATCGATGCCCAGCCGTTGCTCGATAGAGCGGCGCAGCTCGTCGGTCCACGGCTCTGCGCCGAATATGCCCAGGCGCAGCTTGAGGTCTTGCGGGTCGATGCCCTGGCGCTCGATCTCGTCGGCCAGGTTGAGCATGTAGGAGGGGGTGACCATGATGATGTCGGGCTGGAAGTCGCGAATCAGCTGCACCTGCTTCTCGGTCTGGCCACCGGACATGGGGATCACCGTGCAGCCCAGACGCTCGGCACCGTAATGCGCGCCAAGCCCGCCGGTGAACAGGCCGTAGCCGTAGGAGACATGCACCTTGTCCCCCTTGCGCCCACCCGCGGCGCGGATCGAGCGGGCGACCACATTGGCCCAGGTGTCGATGTCGTTCTGGGTGTAGCCCACCACCGTCGGCTTGCCGGTGGTGCCACTGGAGGCGTGCAGGCGCACCACCTCTTGCTGGGGCACGGCGAACATGCCGTAGGGGTAGTTGTCGCGCAGGTCGTTCTTGCCGGTGAAGGGGAACTTCGCCAGGTCTTCCAGGCACTTGAGGTCGTCGGGGTGGGCACCGCACTCGGCAAAGCGCTGGCGGTACAGCGGTACGTTGTCGTAGGCGTGCTTCAGGCTCCAGCGCAGGCGCTCCAGCTGGTGCTGGCGCAGGGCGTCGACACTGGCGGTTTCCATCGGGTCCAGCAGGGCACGATCGGCATCATGGTACATGTTCATGGCTTCACTCGAATTGTTCTTGTACGCCGCGCGGTACCGGTTGCAGGCCGCGTGGTGAGTGTCATGGAAGCAGCATATACGGCTGCGTTCGGTTCGGTAACAAGCCGATGGTCTGAGCTGCTCAGAGGCGTTCGATGACCATCGCGATGCCTTGGCCAACGCCGATGCACATGGTGCACAGGGCGTAGCGTCCGGCGGTTTCTTCCAGCTCGTGCAACGCGGTGGTGACCAGGCGTGCACCGCTCATGCCCAATGGGTGGCCAAGGGCGATGGCACCGCCGTTGCGGTTGACCCGCGCGTCGTCGTCGGCCAGGCCGAGCTCGCGCAGTACCGCAAGGCCCTGGGCGGCAAAAGCCTCGTTGAGTTCGATGACGTCCATGTCGGCCAGCGACAGCCCGACAAGCTCCAGCACCTTGCGGGTAGCTGGTACCGGGCCGATGCCCATCAGCCGTGGTTCGACCCCGGCCACCGCCATGCCGACGATGCGGCCGCGAGCCTTCAGGCCATGACGGCGGGCGGCGGCGCTGCTGGCGAGCAGCAGGGCGCAGGCACCATCGTTGACCCCGGAGGCATTGCCGGCGGTGACGCTGCCGCCGTCGCGGAACGGGGTACCCAGCCTGGCCAGTTGCTCCAGGGTGGTGTCGCCGCGGGGATGTTCGTCGTGCTCGACCACTTTGGCCGGCCCTTTGCGCTGCGGGATCTCGACCGGCACGATTTCCCGTGCCAGGCGCCCGCGTGCCTGGGCGGCAGCGGCCTTGTGCTGGCTACGCAGGGCAAAGGCGTCCTGGTCGGCGCGGGAAATACCAAACTGCTGCGCAACGTTCTCGGCCGTTTCCGGCATCGAGTCGGTGCCGAAGGCCGCCTTCATCAGCGGGTTGACGAAACGCCAGCCGATGGTGGTGTCGAACAGTTCGGCCGCACGGCCGAACGCCTGCTCCGACTTGCCCATGACGAACGGCGCGCGTGACATCGACTCCACGCCGCCGGCCAGCATCAGCCCGGCTTCGCCGCAGCGCAGGGCGCGGGCTGCATTGCCGATGGCATCCAGGCCGGAGCCACACAGGCGGTTGATGGTGGTGCCCGGCACTTCGATCGGCAACCCGGCCAGCAAGCTGGCCATGTGCGCGACGTTGCGGTTGTCCTCGCCAGCCTGGTTGGCACAGCCGAGGATGACGTCGTCGATGGCTTTCCAGTCCAGTTCGGGGTGGCGCTGGATCAGGGCCTTGAGCGGGATAGCGGCCAGGTCATCGGCGCGCACGCCGCTCAAGGCGCCGGCATAACGGCCGATGGGGGTGCGCACGGCGTCGATGATCAAGGCATCGGCTTGAGTGTGTTCAGTCATCTTGCGTCTCCTGCGCCAGCACGGTGCCGCGCACTTTGTAGGATTTGCCATGGAACATCGCCACCAGCTCACCGCGCTGGTTCTCGATGCGGACGTGGTACAGGCCGGTGCGGCCCTTGCGGCTGACCTCGCTGGCGCAGGCGGTAAGCACGTCATCGCGCAGCGCCGGGGCCAGGTAGTCGATGCTGCAGCCCAGGGCGACGGTGGCCTGGTCGTGGCTGTTGCAGGCGAAGGCAAATGCCGAGTCGGCCAGGGCGAACAGGAAGCCGCCATGGCAGGTGCCATGCCCCTGGATCATGTCGGCGCGTACCGGCATGCGCAGGCATGCCTGGCCCGGGCCGGCTTCCAGCAGGCGGATGCCCAGGCCCTGGGTGGCCTGGTCGCGGGCGTACATGGCCTCGGCACAGGCTTGTGCCAGTTCGACTTCAGTCATGCAGGGTGCCTCCTTTGGCTTCGCAGCGGCGTAACAGCAGGGAAGGGCGGTAGCGGCTCTCGCCGTAGCTGCGCTGCAGGTTGTCGAGCACGCGCAGGGTGTGGGGGATGCCGAGGTTCGCGGCCCAGGCCAGCGGGCCGCAGGGGTAGTTGACGCCGGCGCGCATGGCCAGGTCGATGTCGGCGGCGCTGCCGACACCTTGCAGCACGGCATCGGCGGCCTCGTTGGCGAGCATCGCCACGGTACGCAGCACCACCAGGCCGGGCAGGTCGGCGACCGCCGTTACCTTCAGGCCGGCACGCCGCAGCAAGGCCACCGCCTGGTCGCGAGCGTTGTCGCTGGTGTCGGCCGACCAGCTGATGGCGAGGCGGGTGGCGGTGGTGTAGTCCAAGGCAAGGTCGAGCAGCACCAGGTTGCGCAGGCCGTCTTCCCGGGCGCGCTGGCTGGCCAGGCGGCCATCGGACAGCGCCAGGGTGGCATCGCCCACCTGGATCAGGCCGCTGCCGGCGCGCTGGGTCACGGCGACGCCGCTTTGGCGCAGGCGTTCGACCAGCGGCTGCATCACCCCCAGGTCGCCTTCGACGACGCAGGCATCGACTATGGCGGGGCTATGCAGTTCGGCTGGCTGCGGGCGTTCGGCGCCTTCGGCATAGCTATAGAAGCCTTGGCCGGTCTTGCGCCCGAGGCGGCCCGCGTCCACCAGTTCTTTTTGCACCAGCGAAGGCTGGAAGCGGAAGTCGCCATAGAACGCATCGAAGACCGAACAGGTAACGGCGTAATTGACATCGTGGCCGATCAGGTCGGTGAGTTCGAACGCGCCCATGCGGAAGCCACCGGCATCACGCAGCAGCGCATCGAGGCTGGCGCAATCGGCTGCGCCTTCCTGCAGCAGGCGCAGGCTTTCGGCGTAGAACGGCCGCGCCACACGGTTGACGATGAAGCCCGGCGTGGAGCGCGTGTGCACCGGCTGCTTGCCCCAGGCCTGGGCGGTGGCATGAATGCACGCGGCAACAGCCGGGGCGGTGGCCAGGCCCGAGACCACTTCGACCAGGGCCATCAGCGGCGCCGGGTTGAAGAAGTGCATGCCAACCACCTGGTGCGGGCGTTGCAGCCCGGCGGCGAGGCTGGTGATGGACAGCGACGAAGTGTTGCTGGCGAGGATGCAGTCGGTGGCGCACAAGGCTTCCAGCTGGCTGAACAGCGCCTGCTTGACCTGCAGGTTCTCGACGATGGCCTCGATCACCAGATGAGCATCGGCCAGGGCTTCGAGGGCGTCTACCGGGCACAGCCGGGCGCTTATGGCTTCCCGTTCGGTAGCCTGCATCTTGCCTTTTTCCACCAGGCGGGCAAGTTGCCGGTCTATGCCGGCCACCGTCTGGGCGGCAGCGCCCGGGCGGTTGTCGTAGAGCTTTACCGGGTGGCCGGCCTGGGCCGCAACCTGGGCGATGCCTGCGCCCATGGCGCCTGCACCGATCACCGCCACCTGGGCATTGCTTGCGAGTGCGCTCATGATCAACGCCCCTTGAATGCCGGCGTGCGCTTGTTCATGAAGGCACTCACGCCTTCGCGATAGTCCTCGCTGCGCCCGGCTAGGCGCTGCAGGTCGCGCTCCAGCTCCAGCTGCTCATCGAAACCGTTGTCGAAGCTGGCGTTCAGGCTGCGCTTGATCAGGGCCAGGCCGTAAGTGGGCTGGGTGGCGAGCTGGCGGGCGAGGGTGAGGGCTTCGTCACGCAGCGCGGCATCGTCCACCACGCGGTGGATCAGCCCCCATTGCTGAGCCTGTTCGGCGCCCAGGCGCTCGCCCAGCATGGCCAGAGCCTTGGCCCGTGCCATGCCGACCAGGCGCGGCAGCAGCCAGGTGCCGCCGGAGTCGGGTACCAGGCCGATCTTGCAGAAGGCCTGGATGAAGCTGGCCGAGCGGGCCGCCAGCACCAGGTCGCAGGCCAGCGGGATGTTGGCACCGGCGCCGGCTGCCACGCCGTTCACTGCACAGACCACCGGCAGCGGCAGGTCGCGCAGGGTGCGCACCAGCGGGTTGTAGAACTTGTCGATCGATTCGCCCAGGTCCGGCATCTCGGCGCCCGGGGCGACGTTGCGGTCGGACAGGTCCTGGCCGGCGCAGAAACCCCGGCCTTCGGCAGTCAGCAACAACACCCGGGCTTCGCTGCTCTGGCGTACTTGCTTGAGCGCCTCGCGCACTTCCAGGTGCATGGCGGTATTGAAGCTGTTCAGCTGCTCGGGGCGATTCAACGAGAGGAGGGCGACGCCGTCCTCGATGGAAAACAGGATGTGCTGGAAAGTCATGACAGACTCGCTCCGTCAGTCGAGGGAAAGATGATCAGCGGCCCTGGAAGCGGGCCTGGCGTTTTTCCTGGAAGGCACGGATACCTTCGTCGCGGTCGGCGGTGCCGGCCAGCAAGGTGAAGGCATGGCGTTCGAAGCGCAGGCCGCTGGCCAGGTCGGTATCGCCGGCCTTGAGCAACGCTTCCTTGGCCAGGCGCACTGCCAGCGGGGCCTTGGCGGCGATGCCGCGGGCGATGTGCAGGGCGCGTTCTACGGTGAGTTCCGGCTGGGTGATTTCGCTGACCAGCCCGGCCTGCAATGCATGAGGGGCGGTGATGGCTTCACCGGTCAGCACCATTTGCATGGCCAGCGGCTTGCCTACTGCCCGCAGCAGGCGTTGGGTGCCACCGGCACCGGGGATGATGCCGAGGTTGATTTCCGGCTGGCCGAAACGGGCGTCGCTGCCGGCGATGACGATGTCGGCACACATCACCAGTTCGCAGCCGCCACCCAGGGCGTAGCCGTTGACGGCGGCGATCAGTGGCTTGGCGAAGGCGGCGATGCTTTGCCAGTGGGCCACCCGGGGGTCGTTGAGGATGCCGACCAGGTCGCGCTCGGCCATCTCGCGGATATCGGCGCCTGCGGCGAATGCCTTGCGGCTGCCGGTGATGACCACCGCGCGGGTCTGTTCGTCTTGCCCGGCCGCTTCCAGCGCTGCGGCCAGCTCTGCCAGTAGCTCGGTGCACAGGGCGTTGAGCGCCTCGGGCCGTTGCAGGGTAATGAGCTGGACGCCCTGTTCAGGCGCCTGCACATCGAGATATCGCGGCATGTCGGGTTCCTCTGGCTGCACGCACGGCACATCGTGGGGCCGGCATTTCTTGGAATTGTTTGCAGGGGCGTGATGCGGGGGTCACGTCCAGGTGGAACCAGTATATGCATTACGCGATACAAAAAAGCAACATTCAAAATTGTTTCATGTATCTCTTTTTGCAGGGGTGACACCTGCCTCAGCAAAGGGTTTTATGATGTTGAATCGCTTCATCACATTGTAATCAACGAATTAAGCTGATTTTAATGGAGCGCTATGACCCCAGCAAAAGCGATACACGACCATGGCGATTGACGCATCACAAGATTGTGATACAAGATCAAGGCGCATTTGAAATCATTTCAGGAGCTTTGCCATGCCTTGCTATCGACTGGACGGCCTGACGCCCGTAGTTCATCCGACAGCCTACGTGCACCCCAGCGCCGTGCTGATTGGAGATGTCATCGTCGGCCCTCGTTGCTACGTCGGCCCACTGGCATCACTAAGGGGGGATTTCGGCCGTATCGTGCTGGAGGAGGGGGCCAACCTGCAGGACACCTGCGTGATGCATGGTTTCCCGGGTGGCGATACGGTGGTCGAACGCGACGGGCATGTTGGGCATGGCGCCGTGCTGCACGGCTGCCGCGTCGGTGAAGACGCCTTGATCGGCATGAACGCGGTGGTGATGGATGGCGCCCATGTGGCACCGCGCTGCATCGTCGCGGCCACGGCATTCGTCAAGGCGGGTTTCGAATGTGCGGCACAAAGCCTGGTGATGGGCTCGCCAGCTCAGGTCAAGCGCCCACTGACCGAACAGGAACTGGCCTGGAAGCAACGTGGCACGTCGGAGTATCAGCACCTGGCGCAACGCTGCATGAACAGCATGGTCGAATCCCCGCCACTGACCGAGGTCGAGCCCGAGCGCCCACGCATGGAAGACACCGGCGTCAGGCCCAAAGGCCAGGCATCGGCATGAGCCTGGCAGCGTCACGCAATGGTCAGGCGGCCCGCCGCGCAGGTATAGTCGGTGCTTTAACCGCGCACAGTTCGCCCATGAGCAATCTCGCCCCACTGAACAACCTGATCACCCGCTTCCAGGAGCAGACGCCGATCCGCGCCAGTTCCCTGATCATCACTTTGTACGGCGACGCCATCGAGCCCCACGGCGGAACCGTCTGGCTGGGTAGCCTGATCAACCTGCTGGAGCCGATCGGCATCAACGAGCGCCTGATCCGCACATCGATCTTCCGCCTTACCAAGGAAGGCTGGCTCACTGCCGAAAAGGTTGGCCGCCGCAGCTACTACAGCCTGACAGGTACCGGCCGCCGACGTTTCGAGAAGGCCTTCAAGCGGGTCTACAGCCCCAGCCAGCCAGCCTGGGACGGTGCCTGGACACTGGTTTTGCTCTCGCAACTGGAGGCCGGCAAGCGCAAGGCTTTGCGTGAAGAGTTGGAGTGGCAGGGCTTCGGGACCATGGCGCCGAACCTACTGGGCTGCCCACGGGCAGACCGCGCCGACCTGGCCGCCACCTTGCGTGACCTGGAGGCGAGCGACTACAGCATCGTCTTCGAAACCCACACCCAGGAAGTGCTGGCATCCAAGGCCATGCGTGCCCAGGTGAGGGAAAGCTGGCGCATCGACGAACTGGGGCAGCAGTACAGCGAGTTCATCCAGCTGTTCAGGCCGCTCTGGCAAGGTTTGAAAGAGCAGCAACAACTTGATGCGCAGGATTGCTTCCTGGCGCGTACGCTGCTGATTCACGAATACCGTCGGCTGCTGCTGCGTGACCCGCAACTGCCGGACGAGCTGCTGCCTGGGGATTGGGAGGGAAGGGCCGCGCGACAGTTGTGCCGTAACCTCTATCGGCTGGTGTTTGCCAAGGCGGAAGAATGGCTGAATGTAGCGCTGGAGACGGCTGATGGGCCGTTGCCGGATGTGAATGAAGGCTTTTACAGGCGTTTTGGCGGGCTGATTTGAAAAATAATGTCAACCATAGTGAGCCTTACCCTTTATAAGGTAAACCCATATAGACATTAGGTTTGGGAAAGCCCTGCGTAATGTATGATATGGTTAACTTTAAATTGATTAATGTTAACCATGGTAAGCCTTATGCCGGACTACTTTCCCGTCGCATGTGCCGACACACTCAGTAAAATCGGGTTGTTGGTCAAGGCCCGGCGCCTGGCGCTAGGCCTGCGCCAGGCTGACCTCAAGGCAGCTATCGATGTTTCAGCGCATACCCTGCGCAAGATCGAGAGCGGCTCCGAGCTAGTGGACCTACGGTCGTTCATGCTGGTGCTGTGGCGACTTGGTATCAGTGATACGGTGTTCTCGTCGCTGGAGGGCCTGGAAAAAAGCTCACAGATCACACGCTTCACCCGAGGCCACGACGCGCATCAGGGCATCGCGGCCAAGCGTGTACGGCTGGCGAAGCCCAAGCCCGAGGAGTTCTGATGTCTCGCGCGTACATCTATATGGAGCACCCGGAAACGGGCGAAGTCATGACTCTTGGGCGGCTAACGCTGAAAGGTAAGGTGGGCGAGTTCCTGTATGCCCCAGACCAGGTGGCGCGTGGCGGCTGGATACCTGACCCGATCAATTACCCTCTGCGCGCCGAAGCCTACTCCGGCATTACCAAGAACCGCGGCATACCTGGCTTCATCAATGATGCCATGCCTGACGGCTGGGGGGAGCGACTGCTGCACCGGGCTTACGGGCAAGACCTGGGCACAATCGACTTTCTGCTCAAATCACCAAACAACGATCGCGTCGGCAACCTGATGGCAGGCAGCGCCACAACTCCTGCCGAAGGCATTGGCGGGGGTGCGGTACCGAACCTGATGGGTCTGGCAAGATTCGTTGCCGCTTGTGAAACGGTATATGACGGGCAGCTCGACAGTGAATCCGCCGCTACGCTGAATGTGCGGCAGCAACGCTCTGCGTTGGGTGGCGCACGACCGAAACGCACCCTTCAGGACAAAGGGATGCTCATTCTGGCTAAACCACGCGATCGGTTTGACCACTACGACCTACCGACGATTGAGTACGCCTGTATGACATTTGCGGCGGGGAAGGGTATTAACGTGGCCCGGACCGCGCTGCATGCTGAAAACCCATCTACATTGCTGGTCGAGCGCTTTGACCGCACGCCCATTGCCGAGGGCGCTAGGCGCATACCGATGCTCAGTGCTCTGACTTTGCTCGACTCGGAGTGGGATGGCCCGCACCACAGGGATTGGCGCTATGCCGCCGTGGCAGACGAGATGCGTCGGCGGGGAGTGCCGGATGGCGACCTGCAGGAGCTGTTCAAACGCATGTGCTACAACGCCCTGGCAGGCAACTCCGACGACCATCCGCGCAACCATGCAGTGGTCTGGGTTGGCGGGAAGTGGCGGCTTTCACCGATGTACGACGTATTGCCGATGCTTGATGAGGGGCCCGCGAAGGCCTTGGCCATGGCGATTGGCCGGGAGGGCAGCCAGGTCAGCCGGAGCAATCTGCTCAGCCACCATACGCACTTTGCACTGACACGGGATCAAGCCGAGCATTTGCTTGAAGAAGTGGCGAGCTGGGAGCAGGAGTTAAAGGATCATTACGCGCAAATCCTCTCAGGAGAAGACCTGGATATGGCCTGTGATGCGACCAGTTCGGTGCGGATGCTCAGGTAGGTGGGTGCTTTAATATAACTACTCTAAATGAATATTTAGCATAGTTATAATTTATTTGCATATTAGGCGCAAACGTAGTGTTCCGCAGGGTGCTGTCCCGGTATCGTCAGTAGTCGCATGCCAGTCAGTCCGCGGCTGAAGCCGCTCCCATAGTTATCGTGTGAACCTGAAGCTTGTGTTGTACTTTTGGGAGGGTTCACCGTGAAGAAGCCGGCGCGGCGCCGCTCCCACAGGTACCGCGTTAACCTCAAGCTTGCGTTCTACATGCGGGTGCAGGGCTTTCCCGCGAAGAAGCCAGCAGACGGTCGCTACTTCATGATCAAGGTAAACTTTGGCCTGCAGCAGGCCGGCGTTATCTGATGAACAACGTGAACGGTTGGTGCGCGACTGGATTCAGGGAGCTGAACGATAAGGCCGATCATGTGAACTGATCGCCGTAGCCTGCAATCCATACACGAGGCATGGAATGAGGATGCGCACGCGTTGCGTTCCAAATGGCAGCGGATGGAAATGGGATGGGCAAGGCTGAACAGTAAGTGCGGTGATGCCGAAAGCTCCTGGCCTGCGCGCAAATCTGAAAGCACATGGCTGGCCTGACGCTTGAGGTGCGAAGGTCTGATTTCGTTTTTGCATCGCAGGCACCACGGACAGAGGTACCGGATTGACGACCGCGC
Organism: Pseudomonas sp. M2(2023); assembly: GCF_030263955.1. Lineage (NCBI taxonomy): Bacteria > Pseudomonadati > Pseudomonadota > Gammaproteobacteria > Pseudomonadales > Pseudomonadaceae > Pseudomonas > Pseudomonas sp. M2(2023). The sequence continues at coordinate 2,757,333 of NZ_CP127114.1, read as the reverse complement.
TGGTGGGCCAGCGATCGATCAGAGCGGGAAGATCAAATCGACCAGGGAGCTTTCCCTGGTCCCAAAGTGCCTCACTCGTGGTCTGGTGACCAAATATAGGCTAGCGCATAATGAGCATTATGTTAAATGACGTATTTGGAAGTGCCCGTTCATATTGGTGTCCGCTTTCACTAACCTCCGTTGAGATTTTCACAAAACCCCGTTCGTGAAAAATCAACCACTTACCCATCGTCACCTGTCCCTCCTGCCTTCAATCGGTTTCACAAACCTCCGTTCAGCTCGCTATCCATAGCCTAGCCTTGGATGACCGTCTACTTATCTGCTAAACCTAATAGACATCCTTTAATAGTAGCTCGGTTGATGTCCAGATATGCGGCCATTCATCCCATTCCCCATTTTCGCCCCATACGCTTATTGGTGGCCGAGTCAGGAAACACAGCTACCTGTTAATGCTCAGGTAGCTGCGCGGATGATCGACTTGACTCGTGATGATTTCATTCGCTACGCGGATTTCATTGCCAAGCCAGATCCACGATGGTGCACTCCTGGCGTGCAGGCACGCTTCATCTCCGACGCCCAGCATGAGTTTCGGGATTGGGCCATAAATCCGGCCTGGCTGCCATTTAAGTTGTCGCGTACGTCTGGCTCCGAAAATGAGATCGAGAAAAATGTTTGGAAGCGCGAGATCAGAATCGTCACCCAGTTCTTGAACTACTACCTCCAAGATGTCGGTGCCAATCGCCCGAACGTGGCCAAGGCACCCTTGCCCCAGCCCCCATCATTTTGCTCGCAGCCTCGGCCCCGGGATGCTCAACGGCTCAGGACATGTATTAAATACTTGGATCGATCATGGCTTTTCGCTATCGTAAGCACACTCGTTTCATACTGCATCCAGGCGTAACGTGCTCTGGGCCTTCTTCTGCCATAGTGCCCCACCTCGAATAGCCTGCCCCATGAATATGCCTTCTCACCCGATGGAATCTGAAAAGCTCAGCACGTACGCGAAGGGCGACCTTTTCGAGGAGAGGGTCTACGAGTACCTGAAACACGAACTGGAGCAAGGTGATCTGTGGCTCTCCCCGAAATTCAGTCAGATTTTCAGGAAGAAGAAATACTACTCACGTGACCGCGAGGACTTTATCGTCTTCGACATTTCCATTGAGGTTAAGCGTCCGGAGCTGGATGAGCCTTCACTGATTGTACTCATTGAGTGCAAGCATTACGAAAGCACGATTCCCGTCAATGATATTGAGGAGTTTTGCTCGAAAATCGGCCAAGTCACAGGTGCCAACGTAAAGGGAGTGTTTGCATCGGCCAGCGCGTTCCAAGCCGGAGCGTTCAGGCTTGCAAAAAATAAAGGCGTGGCTGTAGTCCGGCATTTCGATGAGCAGGGGTTTAAGTGGGAGCTGTCACGCCCCCTTCTAATGCGTGCTCTCAACTTGACCGCCAGGCAGTGTGCAGAGATTGAGCACGGGATGGTTGAGCCCCAGTTCCAGCCCTCGGCATACACCGCTTACGCTTCAACGCCCATCGGTTTCACCAATGCTTGGCAAGGCGTGATGCAGGACTTCATGCATGGGCTTAAGGATAAACTGGCAGGCCTTGAAAAGCTGGTTGTTCGGCGCCAGCCCGGAAAGGAACGTGTCGCGTTTATTTCGAAGACGGCGATCGAGGAGCGTACGCAAGCAATCTTAGAGGCTGCAGGGTACCTGGGTGGCAGTGTGGATCTCCATTCATTGATCGCGCATGAACAGCAGATCAGCGGGCTGATTGTTCATTTCAAGGATGAGTCCAGATCAGCGCTAGGCCGGATATCCTTCCACCCGCCACAGATCAATATTTACACACAGGATCGTGAATCCCCAACCGCCCGGTTCACATTGGCTCATGAATTGGGTCATTTTTTTCTTGGCCACGGGCAGTACCTGCAGCGTGAAGAGGTGCGCCCAGATGACCTGGAGATTGTATCTAGCAGCCGCATCCCGGGTAGCGACGTTGAGCGACTGGAGTGGCAGGCCAACACATTTGCGTCCTACCTTTTGCTGCCGCGCCGTGCCTTACTGGAGCGATTCGACCTGATTGCCAAAATTTACGGTATACGCAATCGAGGCCACGGGATTTTGTACGTTGATAAGCAAGCGGTTAACTACGGCAATTTCAAGCTCGTGGTAGGCAATCTGAGCCATCACTTCAAGGTCTCCAAGACAGCAGTTCGCCTGCGTCTTGCGGGTTTGGGCGTTCTTGTGGATCAGTTGAACCTTTGACCCCGCCGAAACGAACGTGTCGGGCATGCTCTCTAGTGATAGGCATGCCCCCTCTGCCCACGCTCAACCAGCGTTTAGAAACGCGCGAACTCTTCACCTGGCCGCATCAACCGTCTAACCCTGCCATCCCAATGTTGGTCGTGGATGATCCGGTTATGCTCATGTCCGCCGTTGAGGATTTCCGCCTTCGTTAGGCCCGACAGTTCCTGCCAATCAGTGCCGAAACCGTAGGTGGCATTGTTGAGGTAAATATGGGCCTGCCCCGTGACAACCTCCAAGATAGCATGTAAGTATCGCTTCTTGGCGTCCGTTGTCACGGGGCAGGCCCAATACTCTCCAGGAGGTACAGGTTGCGATCGGTGAACCCGTACACGAAATAGCCTTGGTACCCTCCTCGACCTGTGGCGACAAAATCCGGCTCATAGCTGGTGATCTCGCGCATGCGATACTCGACAACGCCTTTCTCGGACGCATTGAGATGCTGCAGGTACGGCTCCACAATCCCTGAGGTAACGTTCCAGGGGTACCGTCCCTGTGGCAACAGTTCCCAATGGAGCTGCCTTACAGGCACGTGGGCAATCTGCTGGCGCTGGTTGTCGAAAATTTCGAATCCGCCGAAGCACTCAAGCATAAGGTTGGCCAGGTGCAGGATCACGAGGGGATTGTCCGTGATCTGGAAAAGGCGTGTTGCTATGTATGCTTCTCCATCGATCACTCGCAGCGCCAGATCCTCTCCAGGCGGCGGCTGGAAGTCGACCTGGTAGACGTTACGTGCATGTACTTGAATGCCCGAGTGCGGATAGCCATGCCAGTCCAGCCAACTGCGGTACATGGGTATGTGCTTCGTCACGAGAGGCAGATCCTTGAGCTTGATCTCCCGTCCACGTGCGTTGTACTCAGTGACCCTACCCACCCCAGATGGCTGAATGGCGTCACCTTCTTGTACCAGCAGGTCGAGCCCCAGCGCTGCTTGGCGCTCAGGGGCGATACGCTCGCGACGAGCAATGAACATCAGTTCGTTAGCACCACGTGCTTCGATGATGATTCGTCCCATCGATCTGAGGGACTGACCGGTGATCATGTTCCTCTCCTCCTGTTCACCTAATCCAATGGCGTCACAATGCCGCCATCGTGAGGTGCACGGTTTCATTGACCTCTACAAATCAAAGGAAGGAATCATGGGAGTGGTTCGGCTTGTTCACATTCCGCTGGAGCAGATCGGGTTCACCAACGTCGCGATCTTCTCGCGACTGGTGCTCAGTTCCTCGCCCATGACCACGAGCTCACTCTCAAAACGCGTTCATAGGATTGAGTACAAATGTTCTCCCCGGGAGAATAACTGCATGAGCTGTATGCATAAACAGCACCTTGATATGATGGCGCCTTCACATCGAAATGTCGGCTGACCCGAAGCTCAAGTACGTTGGGTCTGAAATCCCATGATAGTGTGATGTACCCTCTGGGGCGGGGCTTGCGTGCAGCCATCAACTGCGGTTGAGCCGCGAATTAAGAATGACAGAGGGCATAAAATTGGGTAAGCACAGGTACAGCCTATGACGCTGAAAACGTCGTTTGCGACAGTCCTCAAAGCCATTCGAATCAAGCGAAATATTTCGCAACGCGACTTTGGAGACGCCAGTCGCACTTATCTGTCGAAGCTCGAAGACGCCAAGAGCAGCATTACTTTGGACAAGCTAGACCTGGTTAGCCAACGTCTAGGCATGAGCCCGCTTACTCTGTTGGCCCTCACCCTGAGCGCGGAAACGGAAAGCCCTGTAGTAGACCTAATTACTCAGCTTCGCGCAGAAGTCGAGGGCCTTGAGCGTAATGGCGGTCTGCCGGGTCTGGAAAAGGCAATGCAAGGCATTTCAACCCGAGTACCTCGTAAGCCTCAGTTTCCCCACGCCTCATCGGGCCAACAAGCAGAGTTCAGTTTTGCAGTGTCATGAAGGGCTTGTGGCTCGCTAGCCCTATTGCATAGGGGACACACAGTGCCCCCTATGCCTTGGGTTCAGGGCAAGCAGCATTTCTTGTACTTCTTCCCGCTCCCGCAGAAGCACGGATCATTGCGGCCTGGCTGTTCTTCGCGCAACCCTCTTTCCAGAGTCTTGATGACTGCGCCCATGCGCATAGGGGATTTCATGCCTTTGGTGAGTTCGTCCATCGCGTCGGAACGAACCCAAGGAGCGTTGAAGGTCAAGCCAAATTGAATATCACCTGCGGGGCTTAGCGACACGCCATACCACGCCGTTGCCCGCTGAACGTATTTGCGCTTCTGACAGTGCAGCTGCAGGTCATTAATCGCTGATGAACCTGGATTCGGATTGCAATGGAACGTGATACCGGTCTTACCCTCGTCAACGACAAGGGTGAAATCATGCCGTTTGCCATCTTTCGTCGCCAAGGCCGTGATGCCCGCCAGTCCGTCGTGAATGCTCTGGCATGACCGGTCATTCATGGACAACAGTTCAAAGCCAAGCTCCAGCACACCTGCATCGGTACGACGCTCGATTTGCATGATTAGCCGTTCGTACAACGTCCCCTGCATGTGCGTCAGAATGCCGGGTGGTGTTCGCTTGCCTAGCAACCCTTCTCGCCTGACCGTCATGGCGACATCCAAATCACCCGCGATCGAGTCATGCAGCGAAATCAAGCTGACATCCGGATCAAGCCAGAGGTTTTGGTGTAGATGGTAAGCCAACGCTGTCAATTCGTGGCTCGTCATGACCGATTTGACCGCCTTAGCTCGAAGTCGCACATAACTGAGCAAGCGCAGCGGTGTATCAAGCATTTCCGTCATAACATCCAGCAGGAAGACGTCCATTACCAGAGGCGGCTGGACGACCTCGGTTTTCTGGTAATTGAGGTACTGGCTGGCTTGGAATGCGAGCGCGGGGTAATGGTCTGAAACCACGCAGAACGGATAGATCTCCTTGATTGCCTGGGGTGGAGTAATCTCCCTCCCCTTGTCATCAACCATCCGGCATTGTCCGGAGAGGATAGCGGTGGCGCACTCCCAAGCTTGATCAGACGCTTTTTGGATTGCTGCCGCGAAATCCCGCTTAAGCTGACCATCATGGCCCTTACGAGCTGCCAAGGTGAGCTTCTTCGCTTTAGCCTGAACGATGATCATTCGATCACCGAAGATCACCAGAACGTCCGCCTCCGCGACGACATCTTTTTTTATCAGGTTAACGTTTGTGAAGACATTCGCGGCGCCGAAGACAGCCTTCAACCGTCTGTGAGCGAACTCCTCTACAAATGCGCCTCGATTATCGGACGCCTGTTGCCGGTAAAGGGGGTCAGCGTTCATCCAGAAGAACGGGGACTCATAGAGCGCCTCATAGATCGAGTAATGCATGAAAAGCAGTACTGACCCGCGCCCCGTTGACAGCAACGGCGTGGCGGCAACGCTATTGAAATCACCCAGTTCCTGGAACGTAGAATTGTCGCCGGTGAACGTCAAGGCATCAAATACGGCTTGTACGATGCCAATGTTTAAACCGGTCTTCTGACTGACTTGCTCTGCTGAGAACTCGAAATGAGCCAAAAGCTCATCGGCAGCAGGCTTGGCGCGCGCCCCTCCCTGATACAGTTCGGAAGCACGAGCATCCATGCTTGAACACATTGCCCGGGCGACCTGCTGTGCCTGCCGACTGGTGAAGCCCTTGTTCTGTTCAAGCCAGGCATCATCACAGCTGTGTTTTTCCACGAAAAAGTCACGATACTGAAAGCTGTAGGCGGACTCAGAGCCATAGAAAATCGGCTCCCGCATCATCGAGCCTTTCCAAACGTCCTCGGGTGTTGCTCCGCTTTCAGCTTTGCCCATCAACGACTCGAACATTGAGCCACTCATGGCATCATGCAGTTCGGCCATCAGTTCATCGCTGCGTTCGACATAGATTTGAATTTGGCCGGGTTCAGGCAGGGTGAGGTCGAGCGGCTGGCGCATCATCAGCCCAAGCAACGTGTTGATCTCCGTCCTGATAAGGCGCTCGGGAGCGTAAAGGTCGCTCAGGTCATCGGCAGTGTACTCATCCTGGTACGCGACCAGATTGTCTCGGTGGCAGATCTGTGCGATCGCGTACACGTACCCAGGCTGTGCCGTGAGCGCGACAAGATCAGCAAAAACCTCAGACTCGCTACGTTCAGTTAACTCCATGCTGACAGCTCCTTCAGTGACAGATATCCGCTCGCAAACGAGCGTCCCTATGTAGTGGTCAACTAATCCCGGACACCGGATTAAGTTTTTCCTCGGCAATCGCCGGAGGTAACCCACCGTTGAACTGATGCGGTCGCTCCCAGTTGTAGCGCTGCATCAGAAACCTGCCGATGTCCTGCTGTGCCTGCGCAGCACTCATGTAGCCCACACTTGGCACCCACTCCGTTTTCAGGCTGCGGAACAAACGATCAATAGGCGCATTGTCCAAGCAATTACCTCTGCGGCTCATACTTTGCTTGAAGCGGTAACGCCACAACCGCTGACGAAAAGCTCGGCTGCCATACTGGCTGCCCTGATCACTGTGAAACAGTACATTCTGCGGCCGCTCGCGGTGCTCGTACACCATGTCCAGCGCTTTGATGACCAACTCACTGTCCGGTTTAGGTGAAAACGCCCATCCCACCATGCGCCGTGCAAACAGGTCGATAACTGCCGCCACATAGTGCCACTGACCTTGAGCCCACACGTACGTGATGTCGCCGCACCATACTTGATTCGGTGCCGTGACATCGAATGCGCGCTCCAGCACATTCGGGATGTCAGGGCGCTCCACTGTGGCCTTCTTGTAGGCATGTGAGCCCGGTTGCTTACTGATCAGCTTCATTTCGCGCATCAACTTGCGCACCTTGAAGCGGCCGATCTGAATGCCTTCTTCGCGCATCATGCACATGATGGTTCGACTACCTGCGGCACTACGGCTCTGTGTAAATAGCTCGTTAACCCGAACGCGCAGTGCCAGTCGCGCAACGTCCGGAGATCGCCGTTTATGGCAATGCGTGTAGTAACACGAGCGAGTGACTTCAAACACCGAGCAGAGTAATTCGACAGGCTCCTCGCGGCGGAGCTGATCAATCAACGCGAGCGCTCGTGTTCCTCGGCCATCAAGAGCGCGGTAGCCTTTTTTAAAATCGATTTCTCCCGTTCCAGCCGGTTGATCCGAGCTTCCAACTCTTGGATCTTCTGCTGCTCGGGGGTCAGCGCCTTGCTCGTTGGCGTAGCACCGCCACGTTCTGACTGGAGTTGATTCACCCAGCGGCGAAGCGCCGATTCAACCAAGTCGAGCGACCGGGCGGCTTCAGTAAGGCTATAGCCCTGGTCGAGCACCAGGCCGGCTGCCTCGCGCTTGAATTCGGGGGTGAAAGTACGTCGTTGTCTGCTCATCGAACACCTCTGTGTGGCGACCATTTTCGCCTAAAAAGGTGTCCGGGGTTAGTAGACCACTACAAGCTTCACAAGTAGCACGCAGTGCCTTGGTCAACCGCCTGTTAAGCGATGACCACTGCCCTCAACATGCAGAACCGTGGCGTTGGGGCGGTTACACCGCCATGGTCGAGCTGACTTATTCCAGGCAGCGTTCGCGACATCTCTTTCATCCAGTGCCTAGAACTCCACCTTGCCCCGCCCCGCCTTGACAGTGCTGCGCCTGGCTTTTCCTTCGAGGCGACGGGTCTTCGAGCCGAGGGTTGGCTTGGTGGGACGGCGTTTCTTCTCGGTCTTGCCGGCATTGATGATCAACTCGGCAAGGCGCGCCAGTGCATCCGCACGGTTCTGCTCCTGTGTGCGGTATTGTTGTGCCTTGATGATCAACACGCCGTCGCCGGTGATGCGATTGTCACGCAGCGCCAACAACCGCTCCTTGTAAAACTCGGGTAGCGACGAGGCAGTGATGTCGAAGCGCAGATGCACGGCGCTGGACACCTTGTTGACATTCTGCCCGCCTGCGCCTTGCGCGCGGATGTATGTCAGTTCGATTTCGGCGTCTGGCAGGTGCACATTATTAGAGATGGTCAGCATGGCATGGCCCTTGTGATTCCCCTCCATTATCCAGGGGCCCCAAGCAACCATGCCAGTCATTGATGTACGCAGCACCATCACATCAGGCAATAGAATTCCCTAACCTCTGCCACAATCTCTCCCTTCGCATCATAAAGCCTCGCCTCTGGCGTCATGGCCATGGAGCGGGCCTCGAGCACGTAGCGCTGCCCAGCCTTGAAATGCTCATAGTCGATGGTCAGGTAGCATTGCCTTACCGTGGTACCTCCCATCAGGCTGATGCCACCGCCACCATTTACTTCGTAGTCGAACCTGACGACCAATTCATGGCTGCCGGGGCTGACCTCAAAGAAGCGCCCATCACGCAGGCGTTGTTTATCCAGGCGTTCGGCCAACAGCACACGGTCATTCGGGAATGGTGTCGAGAGATCGACCCATGCCATCTGTGGGTTGGCACTGGGCATCGGCGCCTGGCAACCCGCAAATGCAGCGATCGCGAACAACAGTGTCAACTTGCGCATGGGCAGTTCCCCAAAGGCTCCTGGACTCACTATTCAGGATAACGCCGACAAGTGTCGATGTGCGCATGAAGGGACGACCGAAGCCCCCTCCTTCGCCTTCATGCTGATACTTGGTTCACGCAGCCCCTTCTCGTATGATCGTCGCAATCTGATCTGGAACGGATTTCGTGAAGTCGTTACCTGGAAATGTCCCAATTACCCCAGTTGCCCCCAAGGACGTGAAATGGAACGTGGGCGAGGCTGCCAACCAGCTCTCCTGGGACGACCTGCGGATCATCAAAACGCTCAGTGAGTGTGGCAATCGCGCTGCCACAGCCAAGAAGCTCGGCATCAACGTGTCCACCGTCTCCCGCAGGGTCTCCCAGGTTGAAAAAACACTTGGCGTAGCCTTGTTCGATCACCGCAAATCAGGCTATCTGCTCACCATCGAGGGCGCGGAATTGCGTGCCCTCGCCGAGCGCGTGGAGCTGGACATTGTCAGCGTGACGCGGCGTGTCTCACGTGCCGGCCAGGGGCCACTCGGAAAGCTTCGTATCACCACCAGCGACTCACTGCTGCTTTACTTCCTCACCCCCATCATCGCGGACTTCAAGGCCCTCAATGAAGGCATCACGATTGAGGTGCTGGTGGGCAACGAATCACTGAGCCTTGCGCGAGACGAATCGGATATTGCGGTTCGAGCGACCAGGAAACCCGCCGAAAGCCTGGTGGGCCGCAAACTGGCCACAATCGCCTGGGCTCCCTACGGCAGCAGCAACCACACATCGCCTACTCCTCTGTTCACTGAAGGCCAGGCATGGGTTTCCTATTCCGCAGCGCTACGCGGGCTCAAGGCAACGAGCTATGTCGAAAACAGGGTCGCAGCCGAGTGCATCTCGTACCGCACCGATTCGGTTGCGGCGGCAAGTGCTGCAATCGCGGCGGGCCTGGGGGTGGGATTTTTGCCCTGCATGCTGGGTGATATCACGCCAGGGCTTGAACGCGTCGGCCCGGTGGTGCCGGAGCTGCAGGATGAGCTGTGGCTGCTGACGCACCAGGACATCCGCAAATCGTGGCGGGTCAAAGCATTCATGACGTTCTGTGCAGCTGCCGTTGCCAACCAGAAGCCGTTGATCGAGGGCCAACTGGTACTCCCGGTCACATAGAGCGAAACCGGGAGTGCAAGTCACTCAGCGCGTGAGCCAAGTACCGCTTTGCAGGCGATTTCGATCAGCTGTGGGCGCTGGGCAAGCCTCGATACGCCGATGATGTTGCTGGCGCATTGAGGCCGTTCCGTGCCGTAGGCGGCCTTGCGCACCTTGCCGACCACGGCAAAGGCCGCGTCCATGTCCAGCACGTACAGCGTCTCTTCCACGACATCTTCAAGCGTCGCCCCGTATAGCGCGAGCAGCTTGGCAATATTGTCGTAGGCGGCGCGCATCTGATCCCCCATCGAAGAGAAATCACAGGGCCTGCCGTCACGATCCAAGGGTGCCGGCGCGACCAGGTTGCCTTCTTCGTCATGATTGAACTGGCCCGATACGTAGATCTCGTCCCCTACCCGCCGTGCCTGCGGATACCCGTAAGAATTCTCCCACGGAACGCCCCAATAAGCGGTTTGTTTGTTGAGTGGTTGTGAAGCTGCCATCGCTTTCTCCTGGCGTAAACCGGATCAGGTAGACCCGCGTTTGCGTGCGAATACTAGCAACAGGATGAACAAACGAAGGGCGCATTAATGCGCCTTTGAGAGCGCAAAAGTGCGCCACCGCTTCGTTCTGCGATTGGCTATCTTGTTCTCGGACTCAAGCAACGGGCATCACTGAGGACGTCATCCAGTGCCTCAGCACAGCCTGCAGAAAACAGGCGCCGTGACTTGTGCGATGACCATCATCCAGGTGACAGGGAACACAAATGAACAATCCGAAAACTGAAGTACTGACCCCATTCAACAGCCAGCTGATCTTCATCGATCAGCAGCCACAGATGGCCTTCGGCGTTCAGAGCATCGACCGCCAGACGCTGAAGAACAACACCGTGGGCCTGGCCAAGGCAGCCAGGATCTTCAATGTGCCCACCACCATCACGACGGTCGAGACTGAAAGCTTCTCTGGGCACACCTACCCCGAACTGCTCGCCGTCTTCCCCGACGCTCCGCTGCTGGAGCGAACCTCCATGAACTCCTGGGATGACCAGAAGGTGCGTGACGCGCTGAAGAAAAACGGGCGCAACAAGATCATCGTTTCCGGCCTGTGGACGGAGGTGTGCAACACCACCTTCGCGCTGTCGGCGATGAACGATGCCGGCTATGAAATCTACATGGTTGCCGACGCCTCCGGTGGCACCACCAAGGAAGCCCACGATTACGCCATGCAGCGCATGATTCAGGCAGGCGTGGTTCCGGTGACCTGGCAACAAGTGCTGCTGGAGTGGCAACGCGACTGGAAAAACCGCGACACCTACGATGCCGTCATGGCACTGGTGAAAGAACACTCCGGCGCCTACGGCATGGGTGTCGACTATGCCTACACCATGGTGCACAAAGCACCAGAGCGCGTTCAGCACGGCCCAACCCTGGCCCCGGTTGCTGCCGCTGTCTGACCATTGCCAGCCCCTGCATCCAGGGGCTGTTCATTGACCCGCTGATGGGTACGCCGGCTGGCTGAGCCAGGCCATCGAATCGAGCGTTATCGTCTGTAGCCCGCCCGAGGCTGCAGTGGCCTGCCCTGCCCACTCTAAACGTGCCCATTTCACTGATTGATGGATCTGTATGAACAGTGATCACTGCACTGTGCTGGCGACTGTCGCACTGAAAACGACCGGGCTCCTCAAGCCCTGGCAGGTCACGACTGCCAAGAGGTTAATGCTGGAGAACCTGGACACTGGCATAACCGTTACGGAAGTCGCCCAAGCCTGCTCGTTGTCGCGTAGCCATTTCACACGAATGTTCAGGGATACCATGCACGTGCCCCCGCAACAGTGGATGCGTGAACAACGGTTGCGCAAAAGCAAGGAGCTACTGGGGGGCTCGGGAATGATGCTCGCTGAGATCGCACTGGAGTGCGGTTTCTGCGATCAGTCCCACTTTTGCCGCACATTCGTGAAGGCCGAGGGAATATCGCCGCAGGCCTGGCAGCGACAAGCGTCCACTCAAACTGAGCCTTTGCTCAATCAAGGAGCACATCTGTACTCTTCCGACGCAACGGCAGCAATCTACCTCTGAATAAATGCTGAGTATCACGAGCGGTTCAGGGTACCGCGCTAGCTTTGTCAGGCATCGACAGCCTGCTGCAACCCTCCTCCCAGCGGCAATTCATATGATTTCTTCACCGTACGCACCACCAGCGTCGAGGAATAAGTGCGAATCGGAATATCCCGGTAAGTGTCGAGAAACCGGTAGATATAGTCGGTGTACTCGGTGGCATCGCGAAACTTGGCAACCATCACGAAATCGAACTCGCCCGTCATCAGGTAACAGTCCTGAATCTCCGGGTGGCTGGCCAGGATGTGCTGCATCTTGCGGTCAATGTCGTTGCTGTCGCGGTCCAGCTTCACCAGAAAGAAGGCAGTCACCTGAATGCCAAGCTTGCGCTCGTCCAGTATCGCGACCTTGGCCTTGATGATGCCTGCGCTCTCCAGGCGCCTGATACGCCGGTAGCAACTGGTGGAAGACAGCCCAACGCTGTCGCTGAGCAACTCCAGATTCTGGCTGCAATCCTTTTGCAGCTTTCCCAGAATCTTCAGATCCATGGCGTCTGTCATTTTTCACGTGTCTTCCCTGAAAAACTGCAATGAATCCGCCGCAAGGACGCGCCAATTTGCACGATTCCCTGCGCGCCAGCTCTTTACCATCAACTGAGCTTAGCAGCCCGGCCGAATATGGCCTGCGGGGCGCATGAGAGGGACCTTATGATCATCGCGAAACCGACATGGACCGCGGACATCCACGGCCTTTTTACCGCTCCCTACTGGATTCCTGCTGCGCAGCGCGCGGCCGTGGCAGCCTCCTGGACCGGGTGCATGAACGCCTATTTCGTCTACCTGGACGACCCGGGCTCGGTCAAAACCTGGTCAGAAACCATCTACCAGCACCTGGCCTCGCGAAACATGCCGCTGACCCTCGACCAGCAACAGTTCTGGCCGATCGATGCGCTGGAAACCTTCAGGTTGTGGGTCAACCAGGGCTGGCGCCTGAACGCCGATTCTCCCTTCGATCTGGCCGAGCGCATCCCACCACCCGACCTGCCCCAATCAGTCAGGCGGGTGAGAAAGGACATCCGCGCCCTGACCCTTGAGGAACTGAACCTGTACCGCGCCCGCCTGGACGATGTAATGCAGGTGGGCGACCCCGACAGTGGTTCGCCCTGGCAACGTTACGCCTACATCCACACCAACTGGTGCCTGCATTATCAGGAGGCGTTTGCCCTCTGGCACCGGGCCTACCTGTTGTATCTGGAACAACTGATCGACTGTGCCATTCCCTATTGGGACTGGATGGCCGAAGACGCCAGCGTCGACGGCAGCCCCCAGGCCGGCCTGCCCCAGGCTTTTCTCGATGAAACCTATGTGCACCCCCACACCGGCGAAACCCGGCCCAACCCCCTGCGCTACGCGGCCGCCAAGGATGGTTGTTCGAAAGTGTGCGCCAGCGGTGCGGTCAAAGGGGTGGACTGCCGGTATGTGCAGCGCGACCGGTTGTTCTACACCCACGGTGACGACTCGCGTTCGGAGCGCACCCGTTTGTTCGGCATGAGCCGGATTTTCCAGCAACAGGTGGTGGATGCCCTGAAGTTCACCACCTTCAGCCAACCACAGGGCGTGCCCGGTTATCCGTGGGCCAACATCCCGGTGTTCGACCCGCCCCAGAAGGACAGCCTGTACCCCAACCGTGCCCTCAACTTCGACGGCCTGTACGAGCAACCCCACGACAACTATCACGGCTGGATCGGCGGTGACATGGCCGACAACGCCTACACCGCCTTCGACCCGGTGTTCTGCTCCTACCACGCCAACATCGATCGCATGCTCGAGGTATGGATCAGGGCCAACCCCGGGGCGCAATTCACCACGCAGTGCCTGCTCCAGCCGTTCTCCGGTCACGATGCCACGCAGCTCACATTCACCAGCGCCGACGCCTGGCGCTACACCACCATCGGCGACATGGCCCAGGACAGCCGGCACATCGGCTACGACTACGGCGTGCCGGTGGCCCCACAATTCGGCGCGCCCAAGGCGGCCACCGGCGCCTGCTGCAAGCACAGCGCAACAGCCGGGCCTGCCGCGGGCAACGCCGCAGGGCCCGGGCCGTGGGTGGTGTTCGATCACGTGCGCTGCACCCATGACACCTATCTGATCGATGTCTTTCTCGACCAGCCCGACGCTGCCACGCAGCACATCAGCGCCGACAACCCCCATTACGTGGGGCGCTTCAGCCGTATCGGCATGGGGCTGGTGGACGACAAGGGCCGATGCATCACCCACGGCGTGTCCCGCGCACTGAATGCGGCCCGCAACGCCGCTGCGCTGGGCCTTGCCCGCGGCGACGCGGTGCAGTTGTCGCTGGTGGTGACCCACCTCGACAGCGGCCGCGTGCTGACGCCTGACGAATACACGACGCTGCCCGGTTTCATCGCCCAACTGGTGTGGGACGACCCGCGCCAGACCCTCGCCGGCCCGCCCCCGGTCGCCGGCTGCTGCTCTGCTTCCACCTCACGCACATCAGGAGAACCGACATGAGCACGCCCTTCAAGCAGTTCACCTCTCCCGCCGGCCAAGCCCCCAAGGACTACAACAAGCTGGGCCTGGAAGACCAGTTGCCGCAGTTTGAAACCGACTGGAACAACAACCTCACCGGCTGGACCGAATCGTCGATCATCGGCAACCCCTGGTCGGGCCTGAACGACGCCCCCCGCTCGGGTTACTACAACCCGCTGGTGGAAGGTTTCGGCGACGTGACCGCCCCGGCGATCACCTGGGCGCCCTTCCCCAACCGGCTCTGGACGTTCTTCTACAACAACGGTGCGGCGGTCATTCCCCAGCTGGGTGGCAAGGCCATGACCCTGGACCAGGTGATGGAATTGACCGACCACGGCCAGATCACCCTCGACAACACCCTCTACATGCTCTACGACCCCAACAAGCAAGGTACCGTGCTGCAACTGCCGGCCAAGCGCTGCCCGAGCATCGACTGGAACGGCAAATACACGGCGTTCTCGCCTTCCGGCCCGCGGGGCTGGCTCGACGAGTACTGCGAGTGGTCGATCGTACGCGATGCCAACGGCAACATGCGCAAGATCACCTTCACCTGCGAAAACCCCGCGTACTTCCTGACCATGTGGCGCATCGACCCGAACGCAGTACTGGGCCTGTATCGCGACTACATCGACCCGAACGTGCAACTCGAAGACCTGTACCTGCGCTACGCCGTCGACTGCCCGACCGGCAAAGCCGGCGACCCGGTCATCGACCCCACCACCGGCAAGCCGGCCTATGACACCGTCAACAAATGGAACGCCGGAACGGCCTGTGTACCCGGCCAGTACGGCGGTGCGATGCACCTGACCTCCGGCCCCAATACCCTCAGCGCCGAGGTGTACCTGGCCGCCGCCGCCACCATCCTGCGCCCGGTGAGCAGCAGCCAGAACGCCCAGTCGTTGATCTGCTGCGCGCAGTACGGGCAAAACTATCGCAACTCTGATCCGCACATCGGTTTCATGGCCAATACCACGGCGGTGAACAACCGACTGTCGCTGACCAACCCCATTGGCCTGTACTTGCAGCAGCCCACCGATTTCAGCGCCTGGAAGGGCCCGCAAGGCCAGGACGTGAGCCAGTACTGGCGCATCACGCGCGGTACGGCGAAGTCGGCCGCCAATGGTTCCGACCAGATCCTGCAGGCGGTGTTCGAGGTGCCGGAAAGCGCTGGTTTCTCGATCAATGACATCACCATCAACAACCAGAAGGTCAACTATGTGTGGGTCATCGCCCAACAACTGCTGGTCGGCCTGAGCGTCACCGTCAAGCCGCTCAGCACCACGCCTCAAGCGTTCCCATGCGTGCAGGACCGGGTGGCCGGCCTGCAACCCTGGCCAGTGCAACTGCTGCCGCTGGACCTGTTCTACGGGCAATCCCCCACCGACCTGCCCGCCTGGCTTGCACCGGGTAGCAGCAACCAGTTCGTGCTGGTGGTGCAAGGTGCCGACCCGACTACCACGGCGCAGAATGCAAGGGTGCAATTCTCCAACCCCGGGGTGACGGCGCAGGTCACCCAGTACCTGCCCGACGCATCGGCCATTCCTGGCCAGACCAACTCGGGCGGCACCCAGGCCTACATTCTGACCATCACGGTCAGCCCCTCCGCAGCACCCGGCCTGGTGGCAGTGCGTGCCCTCAACCCGGGTGAAGATGTGAACGTGAGCGCGACAGACCACCCTTGGGAATCTGGCCTGGCGCTGGTGCCTGGCGCCTGAGCCACGCCACTTACGCCACTTACGCCCTTCTACCGCCGCACCTTCGGGTGCGGCTTCACAGCTTGCAAGGAGCGCAATGATGCCCAGGTCACGCTTGAGTCTTCTGTCGCTGCTGTGCGGCATTCTACTGTGCCTGTCGACCCCGCAACTTGCCACGGCGGCCACGCTGTCGGACGCCGATACCTGTGTACAGCAGCAATTGGTGTTCAACCCGGCTAGCGGGGGATTCCTGCCGGTCAACAACTTCAATGCCACCAGCCAGGCGTTCATGAACTGCTTTGGCTGGCAATTGTTCATTGCCTTGAACTGGCCGGTGAACCCCGGTTGGCCGGCCACCGCCAGCCTTGCGGGTGAACCCGACATGCAGAGCACGCTGGCGCAGTTCGGGGTCCCCTCCGCACCGGGTCAGCCCATGAGCGTGGCCCCGGTATGGGCCAGCTACAAGGACGCCAACGACATCTTCCTGCCCGGCGCACCCACGCCTACCGGCTGGGGTGTGCAAACCCTGGTGCCGTCCGGCTGCAGCACCCAGGGTAGCCTCAAGGCGCTCAAGGTGGGCGCACGCAAGTTCATGAACGCCACCTCCGAAGGCGCGATCAATGCCTTGCACGGTTTCCACCTGTCGACCGGGACACTTGCGTCCATTCCCGACCCGGTCATGGAGGCGTCCGGCGGCTGGCTGACGGACCAGGCGGGCAAGCTGGTGTTTTTCGAACGCAAGGTGGGCAAGGCCGAGTTCGACTACATCGTCGACAAGGGGCTCTACGACGCTGCCAACCAGTTGAAGGTCGCGCAAAACCTCGACGGCCAGACACCGGAGGGCCTGTCGCTGCCCATCGGCGAACCGATGCGCTCACTGCCAACCTCCCCAGTGCCACAGGAGCAACTGGGCGCGATCGAGCTCAAGGCCGCCTGGCGGGTTCTGACCGGCAAACCCGAGCTGTTCGGGCGCTACCTGACTACCGTCGCCTGGCTCAAACGCCCCGACACGCTGGAGTGTACCCAGGAGGTGGTGGGGCTGGTGGGCCTGCATATCATCAACAAGACCCAGGCTTCGCCCAACTTCATCTGGACCACCTTCGAGCAGGTGGACAACGTGCCCGAACCGGCCCAGGTCCCGCCGCAACAAACCCCGCCGAACGGGTTCGCCTTCAACAACCCTGACTGTGGCGACGGCCCCGAGTGCACACCGAACCAAGCCCGTATCCAGTGCAAGCAAACGCATCCCGACAAGGACTGCACCGATCTCTTCCCACGCGACCAGCCGGTACAGACCACCCGCGAACACCCCGTGCCCGGCGACCTGCAGGCCCTCAACAGCGCGGTACAAGCCAACTTCGCGCAGCACACCCAAGGCAAGTCGGTGTTCCAGTACTACAAGCTGATCAACGTACTCTGGACCCTCGCCCCCAATCCGCCCAGCCCGGAACCGGGCGCCAACGCGCAAGTGCCGCTGTCGTACGGGCCGTTCATCAGCCAGGGCAACGTACCAGTGGCCAACACCACCATGGAGACCTACGTGCAGGGTGATGACTGCAATCAGTGCCATCAATACGCGACGATTGCCGGCAGCCCGTCATTGGCCTCGGATTTCTCTTTCCTGTTCAACAGTGCCGGCTCCGCCAGCAACAAAAGCCTGATCAAAAGCGTCAAAGCCTTCGAAACCCTCAAGGACCGCCCCTGAACCGCAAAAGGGGCGATCACCGATCGCCCCGAACAGGGTTTCGCAGATGGCGCTGCCCTTCAGGCACCTTCCTGCCCGCACACCAAAATCTCGTACCCCTGAAATTCATGCGTTTAGTCAGCTAGCCAAATATTCCTTGCATACCGCGCGAACGGGCCTCGGTCATAACAGTACACACAGACCTTCCTGTGTCTGACCCGAGGTAAGCGATCATGGCAAACAATCAAGACAAAGGTGGCAACCAGGGCAATGCTGACACCGGCATGGGCAACAATACTGCCGGGGCTGGCCAGCAAGGCGGCCAAGGTTCGGGGGGGCGGATGCCCGGTCAGCAGCAAGGTGGCAGCCAATCCGGCCAAAAACCTGAGGACAAGATGAACAAGGACTGGGAACGTTCCCGTGATACGGGCAGCCAGGGCGGCCAGGGTTCAACCGACAAGCAGAACCAGAACCTGCAAGACAAGGACCGCATGGGTGGTCAGCAAAACCAGGCAGATGATCAGCAGCAGTGGGATAAAGAGCGCTGATAATCAGCAGCGGGCATCAGGGTGATTGCTGCCCTGATGCCACCTCCATGGTCCGGGAGGGGCATGATGAACAACGCCAGAGAACGACACTCGACTGTCATTTGCCTGCAAGCAGGGCGCATCCTTTTCGTGCGCAAGCAAGGCGCTGAATGGGCGTTGCCAGGCGGGAAGATTGACCCAGGCGAGCACCACCTGGATACAGCGCAGCGCGAGCTGATGGAGGAAACTTGCCTACCCTTCAATGGTGCTCGATTCCTCAACCATTACGTGCTCGCAGGTGAGGAGCACTACCTCTATCAGCTGCCTGTTGAAGCGGGAGCAAAGCCTGCTGCAGATCACGAGATAGTCGAGTGCCGCTGGTTCACTGCCCCAGAGCTTCACGAAGTTCGGGTCAAGCCATCAAACATCGAGTTGCTTGAACGAGAACACCTGCTTCCTGTGTAGTGGATCAGAGCCAGAAAGCGCACATCCACCGGGCTGCGTGCGTTGTCATTCAACCAATACGACCCGCCGGGCATCTCTTCGCACGGCTTGAGGCGGGACACCAAAACCACGAATGAACACCTCCCGCATGTGCCGCCGGTCCCTGAACCCGGTTTCCTTCGCCACCACATCCAGGCTGTGGCGACTCTGCTCGATCATCAGGCGGGCAGCCTCAAGACGCAGGCTTTCCACAGCCTTGGCAGGTGACTGACCTGTCTCGGCAGTGAATACGCGGGTAAATTGTCGGGGGCTCAAATGCACGGACTCGGCGAGCTCTTCGACACTAAGTGGACGGCTCAAATGCTTGCGTGCGTAATCCAGGGCGTTTTGTATCCGATCAGACTTCGGCGAAAGCGCCAGCAACTCGGAATGCTGCGATTGCCCTCCGGAGCGCCGCTGATGCATCACCAGCTTGCGTGCCACTGACCTGGCCATCTCGGTTCCCAGGTCTTTTTCCACCATACCCAGTGCCATGTCCAGGGCGGCGGTCATCCCGGCGGACGTCCAGATCTGCCCGTCCACAATGAAGATTCGGTCTTCTTCCACTTCGATCTTCGGGTGCAGTTCACGCAACTTTTTCGCATAGGCCCAATGTGTCGTGGCCCGCCGGTTGTCCAGCACGCCTGCCTGGGCCAACACGAAACAGCCGGTGCACAGACCGGCAGTGCGTCGAGCGCCATCGACAAAGCCTCTGACGCTGGCCAGCACTTCCTCGCCTGGCGGAGTCAGCGGCGTCAGGGTTCCCGTGATCATCCAGGTATCAGCCAGACCAGGAGCGCCCAACGGCAGCGTGTCCATGTACATGCCCAGGGAAGAACGCACCGTGCCGCCGCCGATGGAAAAATTCTGGATCTTGTAAACCGTTTCGCCCGCGACAATGTTCGCGAACTCGAACACGGCCTGCGTCGCCAGCGACATGATCTGGAAACCTTCGGTGATGAGATAGCCGACCCGGTGCATGGTTGGAGCTCCACATTAGATGTCCTGAAAACGTACCATATGTGTCGTTTAAGACAAAGACGACCTTCTGCATCATGGGCTCCACATCCAACAACGGAGCATGACCATGAAGCAGCAATTCAAAGGCACTGCCCTCATCACTGGCGCCTCTACCGGCATCGGCTCGATCTACGCAGAACGCTTGGCGCGTCGGGGTTACGACCTGGTGCTGGTGGCCCGCAACCGGGAGCGCCTCAATACGCTGGCCAGCCGGCTGACTACGGAAACCCGGCAGAACGTGGAGGTGTTTCCGGCAGACCTGGCAAACACAGATGACCTGGCCAAGGTAGAGCGGAAATTGCGCGAGGACGCCAGTATCAGCCTGCTGGTGAACAACGCAGGCATAGGCACCCACACCAGCCTGCTGGAAAGTGATGTCGAGCGCATGGCTGAAATGATCACCCTCAACGTCACCGCCCTCACCCGCCTCACCTACGCGGCCATCCCCGGATTTGTCGCCCGTGCGCAAGGCGCCGTGATCAACATCTCGTCCGTTGTCAGCCTGGCGCCGGAGCTGCTCAATGGTGTGTACGGTGGCAGCAAGGCGTATGTCACCGCCTTTACCCAGTCCCTGCACAAGGAGCTTGCGGACAAAGGCATAAGGATCCAGGCAGTGCTGCCAGGAGCCACCGCCACCGACTTCTGGCAGATCGGCGGCTTGCCGGTCGAAAACCTTGATCCGGGCATCGTGATGTCGGCCCAGGACCTGGTGGACGGTGCCCTGCAGGACTTTGACGACGAGGTACTGATCTCTATCCCCTCGATGCATGACCTGAAGTCCTTCGAACGCTACGAGGCCAGCCGGCAAGCCCTGTTCGGCCAGTTGTCCAGCAATCAGCTTGCCCCTCGCTACAACGCCAACTGAACAATGCAAGGAGACGGATCATGAAACTTAGCGCAAACACCATTTTCATTACCGGCGGTACCTCAGGCATCGGCCGCGCCCTGGCCGAGGCATTCCACCAACGTGGCAATAAAGTGATCGTTGCGGGGCGCCGTCAGGCACTGTTGGATGAAATCGCCCAGGCCAACCCGGGGATCGATACAGTGCGCCTGGACATCAATGATCCGCAGCAGATCAAGGAGGTGGCCCAGGATGTGATCCGCCGCCATCCTGCATTGAACGTGATCATCAACAATGCCGGCGTCATGCCGTTCGACAATCCGGCTTCCGGGGACCTCGACGACGAACAAGCAGTGAGCCTGCTGCAGACCAACCTGCTCGGCCCGGTGCGCGTCAGCGCGGCCTTCGTCGAGCACCTCAAGCGCCAACCGGATGCTTGCATCATCAATAACAGTTCGGTTCTGGCCTACCTGCCGCTAGCGGCCACCGCGTTGTATTCGGCGACCAAGGCCGCCATCCACTCCTACTCACTGTCGCAACGGTTCAGCCTGCGTGACACCAGCGTCAAGGTACTGGAAATTGCGCCCCCTTGGGTGGACACCGATCTGATTCACAAGAGCGGTGATGAGCGCGCCATGCCGCTGGATGATTTTATCCAGGAAACCTTGGTCAAGCTCGAATCCGCAACCACGGAAGTCCTGGTGGATCGTGTCGTCCCGCTGCGAGCCAACCAGGGCCTGAACGAACACGAACTGATTCACCAGTTCAACCTGGCGCTGGTTGAGAACCCGATCCCTGTTGCCTGACCCAATTCCCGAATCCCGACAACGTTGCGCAGTCTGTTGGCAACGTTCCACCACAAGGCTGCCGATTGCTGCCGCCCGGTCCAAGGGAGCCCTTTCAACCCGGGCGGCAGCTAGCCGATTTTCAGCGAAACGCGGAAAGTGTTCCGGCAATAGCCCGGTTTTTCAGGGGGGCCGACACGATTAGCCTGTTACCACTGTTTACCTGAAAGGTCACATCCCAATGAAAGCAATCGTCTACGACACCCCCGGCCTCCCGATCCAGGATTCCCGATCGTTGTACGAGCACGAACTGCCCAAACCCACGCCCGGCGCCAGGGACCTGTTGGTGGAAGTCAAAGCTATCGCAGTAAACCCGGTCGATACCAAGGTCAGAGCCAGCCGCAGCGGCGCCCATCCCCAGGTGTTGGGATGGGATGCCGTGGGCGTCGTTCGCGAGGTCGGCGCCGAGGTGTCGTTGTTCCAGCCTGGCGATGAAGTGTTCTACGCCGGCGCGATCGACCGCCCGGGCACTTACAGCGAATTTCACCTGGTCGACGAACGCATCGTCGGGCACAAGCCTCGTACTCTGGACAATGCCAGTGCCGCAGCCTTGCCGCTGACGTCCATCACCGCCTGGGAGCTGCTGTTCGACCGCCTGGGTGTTGAGGAAAATGGCGGCGCTGGCAAGAGCCTGCTGATCATCGGTGCCGGCGGCGGGGTTGGTTCGATCCTGGTACAGCTTGCACGCAAGCGTACCCAGCTCAAGGTGATCGGTACCGCGTCACGGCCTGAAACCCAGGCCTGGGTCAGCGAACTCGGAGCACATCACGTCATCGACCATTCGGCATCCTTTGCCCTGCAACTGGAGCAACTCCAGCTCAACCCAGTGGATTACGTGATCAGCCTGACTCACACCGATGCGTACCTCGCGCAGATCGTCGAAGTCCTGCGCCCACAGGGCAAGCTCGCGCTGATCGATGACCCTGAGCATCTTGATGTCGTGCCGTTCAAGCGCAAATCGCTGTCGGTGCACTGGGAGCTGATGTTCACCCGCTCGCTGTACCAGACCGAGGACATGATCAAGCAGCACCATCTGCTGGAGAAAGTCTCGGCGCTGGTCGACGAAGGGGTCATCAAGACCACCGTTGGCGAGCACTTCGGCAGCATCAATGCCAGCAACCTCAAACGCGCCCATGCCCTGATCGAAAGCGGCAAGGCAAAAGGCAAGATTGTCCTGGAAGGCTTCTGAGCATTCATCCAGTCAAGGTAACCAAGGCGGGGCCATGAGCCCCGTCAGCTTATCCATCAGCAGCGATGAGCTGCTCGAATCGCTCCGCCAGAAACGCTCTGAGCACCTGCACAGCAGGTGTGAGCGAGGTTCGATGAGCGCACACCAGTTGCAACGGCGCAGGTTGGCCGTAATCCCAAGGAAACAACTCGACCAGCCGCCCAGCGCGTATGTCCGCCAGAACGTCCAGCCTGGATTTGTAAACGATCCCCAATCCTTCAACACCCCAGCGCCGAACGACATCGGCGTCATCGCTCAAGCGGTCGCCTGTAACCTGGACGGTCTTGATTCCATCGGGCAAATGGAAGCTCCATCGCTCGTAAGTCTGCTCGCCCATCACATAGCGCAGGCAATTATGCCTGCCCAGGTCTTCCAGAGCGTCTGGCGCCCCATGTCGTGCCAAGTAACGAGGTGAGGCGCAGACCGTTCTGCGATTCCCTGGGGCGAGCATCAGTGAAACTAGGCTGGAGTCTGCCAGTTGCCCATACCTGATACTCGCATCCAGTTGCTGGCCGACAAGGTCGGCCACCTGATCGCTGACCCGCAGTTGCAGCGTCACCTTGGGGTTCAACCGCTGGAAATCGTCGAGCCAGGGCAGCAGCAGATTCCTGCCAATATCCGAAGGGATGGACAGGCGAAGTGTACCCGCGATCTCATCTCTCCCTTCGGTCAGCGCCACCTCACCGGCGTCCAGTGCGTCCAAGGCCTGACGGGCATGGGGCAGATATCGCTCGCCATCATCCGAGAGCCGCAAACGCCTCGTGGAGCGCACGAACAACCTGGCACCCAGGCTGCTTTCCAGTCGCTGGACAGCCCCGCTGGCCAAGGCCGGTGAAATATCCAACAACCTGGCCGCTGCCGAGAAGCTGCCGGCAAAGGCTGTTGTGACGAAGACCTGAAGATCATCAAACCGAACTGTTTTCTTCACTGTGGCGAATTCTTGACCTGGCGCGTGGGCCAAAGCGTAGCGACATTGCGCAGCCATTCCCAGCCTGGGCCTACAACATTCGTGATGAGCCGCCAGCCCTCTGCGCAGGCAGAGGGGCCGGCGACGCACATCCAGCGGGATCAGGAATTGAAGCCCAACCCTGAGGAAAGGTCGGAGTTTCCGGGCTTGCGCTCTGCCTGTGTAGACGCTTTACCACCCACCTGATCGAACGACTCTTCGACCGACGCCTTCACCTCGCGGCCCTTGGCCTTGAGTGTGTCGGTCAAACGATCACTGCTGGCGCCCATCAGCTGGTCTTCCTTGCGGGTAGTGGGTAATGCGGCCCCCAATGTCGCACCCAGTGCTATGCCCAAAGCGGCCAATACCAGAGGTTGCTCCTGAAGCAGGTGATCGAACTGGCCCTTCAGTGCCGTGGCCTGATCTGCGGCCTTGTGTGCCGAATGGCGCAGGGTATCCGCGGAAGCCCCCACGGAGTCGCGGGCGCCGCTGCCAAGGTCGCTGGCCCGATCGCGCATGTCATGGGCTTTCATGCGCACCTTCTGGCTGGCGTCGTGCACTGCCTCCCCCGCCTGCGCGAAAGCGCCCTTCACCGTGTCCACCGCGTCGCCGAGCTTTTCGCCCAACCCAGGCCCATGGTGCGCAGGCCCGGGGTTGAAGGGGCGGTTCTGGTTCAGGCCCAGCCAGGCCAGGCCCAATACCGTCAGGGTTGCGGGTACGGGGTTGTTCTTGAGGGTGGTGCCAAGGTTCTCGAAGAACTCGCCGCCATTGCCCTTGGCATAGGCCAGGACCCGGTCGACCATCTGGCCCGGGCTCAGGCGCTGTTCGAGGGCGTCCACCAGATCGCTGATGTGCTCGCGCTTGGCGTTGATTTCCTGCTCGAGCAAGTCAGGGTCTTTGTGCGCTTCATGTTCGAAGGAAGTGGTCATGGCAGTTTCCTCTTCAGCGTGTCCTTGTCCTGCTGCATGGCATGCAAGGTACGGTCAGGGGCCAGGTGCGTGGGTTCGAACCGTTTCTTGCCCGACTGCAACATGATGAACCCGATTACCAAGGTGACCGCGCCCACGATCAGGGCTGCCAGCCAGGGTTCGAGCACCGTCGCCAAGGCGTAGACTGCCGCCAGCAACAGGATGACGAAGCCCGCCAGCATCACGATCGCACCCGCTGCCACCGCAGCCGTGCCGGCCTTGAGGGTGGCGAGGTTCTGCTGCAGCTCTGCCTTGGCCAGCGCCAGCTCCTTGGTGAACAGGTCCGGTACTTCCCGCATCAGCTGGCGCAACAAACCGCCAACACCGACGGCGTCGTCTTCCGCCGTGTGCAAGCTCGGGGTGGTATGCAAGGGTTCTTTGTTCATCATTCACCTCCTTTGAGAGGATCGCGTTCGAACGGGCTGCCACTGACCGGCGTGCCTGCACCAGGGCCGACTGGGTCGACTGGGGTGAAAGGTTCACGGGTGGATACGTCGCTACCACGATCAGGCACTGGCTGCGCGGGGTGGGACTGTTGCCAATCACCGGACGACGCAGGGGTGGTGGACTCATGGCTGGTGCTGGCTCGCATGAAACGCGATACGGCAAACCCGATGGCGACGCTACCGGCCAGGAATAGCGCCGGGTTGCTCCTGGCCAACTGAGCACCACGCTGCAGCAGGCTTTCGGCACTTTCATGGCGTACCTGTTCGGCGAACTCACCCACGCACTCTGCTGCCTGGTTCAGGTACTGCGACAGCCCGAGACTGTCCTTGCCTTGCAGTGCAGCTGCCGCCGAACGCGCACCTTCCTCGAGCGAATCAAGCTGATCGGCTGCGTTATCGCGGTAATGTTCGAACTGCTCGCTGCCTTTGTGCCTGGCCTCGCCAAGCAGCGCACCGGCGTCGTCGATAAAGGCATGCTCCTGGGTGCTACCGGGTGGAGATGTCGAACTTTGATTGGTCTTGTCCATCGTTTCGCCCTCGAAGCTGATTGTTGGGTGAGTGCCGCTTTTATTGGGGCATTCATTCGAGGGACGCAGGTGAGGTGGCAGGAGTTCAGCGTTTGTGATCTATGACATTTGTCCAGAGGACCAAAGAAAATAGCGCAATCAATCTTGGTTGCTGGTACCGGAGCAGAGGCTTTGCATGTGGCGGTAATCAGCGTCGACAACGATCGCAGCACCGCCTTGTAAGGGGGTGCAGCTGTGCTGCTCACGCCAGCTGGATGAAGACCGCGTAGATACCGAGAACCATCCAGAAGACCAGGAATATCCAAGGCGTACGCAGCGAAAACAACAACGACTTACGGTGCCCGGCCTCTGAAATTTCCGCCTCACTGAACAATGGCGATTCGTCATACGCCAGCCCCATCAATGGCTCGCTGCGCAGCAGGTGGCTCTGTTTCACTTGCCAATGCTCGATGATCTTGTAGGCCGCGCGAATACCCGGCCAGGCATTGAGTGAACTCAATACGCCCAGCAAGGCAAGAAACGGGGGAACCACCAGCGTGAACATCTCGCCCCAGCTCTGGTTGAGGTTACTCATTGACGACACGAAGGCGATCACCAGAAACGACTGGGCAGCTAGATAGGCGTCAGTGCGGTTGGCAAGGATGCTGGTCTCGTACTGGATTTCACGGCGGTAGAAATCCAGGCGTTCCTTTGGCGAGCCGAACATGCGGGCGTTCCGCTCGCTGATCTCGTGTTCAGGGGTGCCTGGAGTGATGATTTGCGGCACGTACTGGCTCCTGAAAGTGAGAGTGGTGATGCCTCGAAACTTGGGAAGCGAACCCATGAGCGCAAGCCTGCCTGAAGATTTCAGGCAGGCTTGCGCACAACAAGCTTCAGGTATTGCCGGTACCGCTATTGGAGAACTTCTTTACATCAATGGTCGGTGCGACGAATTCCGGCCCGTCGCCCGATACCCGCCAGCGCACATTGTTGATGCCGTAGCGCTCAGCCATCGGCCGGCTGACCTTCTTGATCTTGTGCTGGCCGAACCGTGGAATGATACCCACGCCGGCATCGCAACTTGCCCAGTGCCAGGCTTCGGCGTTGTCCATACGCTCGAGCCGGATGATGAAGGTGCGAAATTCCCCATGAAGCTCGTACTCGATCACATACAACTGCTGTCCAGCCATTGCACTCTCCTTCACCAATTCAGACTAATGGAGCGAGCAACGTGTAAAAAGATTCATTAATTTTGACTGGTTGGTCATCGCTCTTTTCCATCGCCATGCTTCCATCACTTCCTCAGCGCAAATGCCGCTCCAGAGCCAGTGCATTGGCTATCGCAGCACCGGAGGCGGTGTTGTCGAAAATGCACCAGGTGGGCACTCCGGCGGCAAGGCTGTACCGCAAGTGTTCAGCCAGACGCTGCAGATATTCGTCGGGATACTCGCTGTGGTAGATCCTCGGTTCGCCATGCAGGCGCCAGTAGACCAGCCCCGGCCAACCTCCCGGTTGCGCATCGGTAACGAAGCGCGACGGGCTCGCGGCAACCTGGGCGATGCGCAAATCGACCAGCATCGGCTGAGCCGATTGCCAGCTGGCGTGCCTGGGCTCCAGCGCTACCGGCCCGTCATACCGTTGCCGCAGGCTTTCGAAGAAACGTCGCGCATGCTGGGGGGCATGGCCAAGCGATGGCGGCAGTTGTACCAGCAGGCAACCCAGGCGGTCGCCCAACTGCCCGCATTGAGCAAGAAACCTGTCCAGCGCGTCCTCGCACCCGCAGAGCCGCTGCTCATGGCTGATGACCTTGGGCACCTTCACCGCAAAGCGGAAATGCTCTGGTACGGACGCAGCCCAACGGGCATAGGTTTCCGGGCGATGGGGCCGGTAGAAGGAACTGTTGATTTCCACCGCATTGAAGCGGGTGGCGTAGCGTTGCAGGTGGCTGCCGGGCTGCGCAAATGCCTCGGCGTAACGGCTCGACAGGCTCCAGCCAGCGCAACCCAGATAAATCATCAGCTACCGGCCGGTTCGCCACGCAACGCCTCGCCCTCACCCGCGACGCGCCGGGCATACCCCACACCCCACAGCAACGCACGCCTCATGGTTTCCCCCGCGCGTTGGTCATAGATCCGTTCGCACAGCACCGAACCGTCAGTGCGATAGACGCCAATGAACAACTGCGTGGCGCCTGTGCGTGACAAGCGCGTCTGCACTTCCAGGCAAGTGCCGGTGCCGAGCGTTTCCTCATGGGTTTGATGGTGCAGGATCGGGTCGCACCACTTTCTATAGGTTTCACCTCTTCTTTTCATCTGCCAGCCCTCACCTCTTCACGGTTGCTGATAATGCCCCGGCGACGTGCCTGGCTCATGGTCGTGCTCCAGACGTTGCACCTGCACGTCAGTGAAAGATGACGCTTCGTTGCGGTGCAGGCCTTGGAGGTAATCGCGCGCTGCTTCGCGGCTAAGGTCTTCCTGGTCGCTGCGCAATTCGCAGGTGCCGGGTTGGTTGTCGAGGATGTAGCTGATCAGGTACAGGTACTGGGCCATCGCTGTAACTCCTGCTGGCTGAATGAAATCGGGCGACTCAGCTCGATTGATCCTGGCTTGAGTGCAGCCGTTCAGCAGGGGCGACGACCGGCTCAGGCACTCAGCGCCAGGCCGCCATCAGGGCACCACGCGTGCCGTTGACCGGGTCTTGTGCGGGGCCGGGCACGGAGGCGATTCGCGCCAGCGTCTGCTGGTGCGCTGCGCTTTCTGGGCGCTGGATATCGTAGTTTTCCTGCCCCTTGGGATAGGCGCCGACCACCAGAAAATCATCGCTGCTCTCGACGCAGCGATGGCCAGTTCCTGCCGGCAGTACCAGTACGTCGCCGCACTTCACGCTTATGGTCTGCCCCGCTTCACCGCCCAGCGTCACCCGCGCCCGGCCGCATGCGATGCCCAGAACTTCATGAGCATTGGGGTGAAAGTGATGGTAATCGAAGATCCCACCGCGCCACAGCGGCACCCACTGGTGTGCGGTGAACAGCGCCTCGAAGGCACTGGCGCAGTCTTGCGACGGGTTGAGTTGCAAGCGGTACAGCAATACCGGGAAATGGCTGTTCGGCGTTGCACCGTCGTCCTTGAAATACAAGGTCTGCACGGTTGCACCAGCAGTGTCTGTCGCATTCATGTCGAGCGTCCTGATCCTGTTGTCCGTTCACTTGCGAACCCGATGGCTCATGCAAGGTTCCAGTCGGTAGACCAGTGCGCACACGTTTGAAACTTTCCCGATCCGCGCCAAGTCCAGACCCCTATCGGTCACAGGACGGGAGAAGGCAATGACCAGCACGGTAGGCGACTTTCTGGTGGAGCGCTTGTATCAATGGGGGGTGCGGCGCATCTTCGGTTACCCCGGCGACGGCATCAATGGGGTATTTGGGGCGTTGAGCCGGGCCGAGGGCAAGATCCAGTTCATCCAGACACGCCACGAGGAAATGGCAGCCTTCATGGCCAGCGCCCATGCCAAGTTCACCGGCGAATTGGGCGTGTGCATTGCCACCTCCGGCCCCGGCGCTTCACATCTGCTTACCGGCCTGTATGACGCGCGCATGGATCACCAGCCGGTGCTGGCCATCGTCGGTCAGCAGGCGCGAGCAGCGCTTGGCGGGCATTACCAGCAGGAGCTGGACCTGCTGTCGATGTTCAAGGACGTCGCAGGTGCCTTCGTGCAGCAGGCTTCGACCCCGGAACAGGTGCGCCACTTGCTCGATCGCGCCGTACGTACCGCCGTCGGCGAACGCCGGGTCACCGCCATCATCCTGCCCAACGACCTGCAGGACCTGCCCTACCACGAACCACCGAAAGCCCATGGCACGGTGCATTCCGGCATCGGCTACAGCAGGCCCAGGGTGGTGCCTTTCGAGCAGGACCTGCAACGTGCCGCCGAGGTACTCAACGCTGGACGAAAAGTGGCGATCCTGGTCGGAGCCGGTGCACTGCAAGCCACCGAGCAGGTGATCGCGGTAGCTGAAACGCTTGGTGCAGGCGTGGCCAAGGCGCTGCTGGGCAAGGCCGTAGTGGCAGACGACCTGCCCTGGGTCACCGGCGCCATCGGGCTGCTAGGTACCGAACCGAGTTATCGGTTGATGAGCGAATGCGACACCTTGCTGATGATCGGTTCCGGCTTCCCCTACGCCGAGTTCCTGCCTGAGGAAGGCCAGGCCCGTGGCGTGCAGATCGATTTGCAGCCAGACATGCTCAGCCTGCGCTACCCCATGGAGGTCAACCTGGTCGGTGACGCCAGCGAAACGCTGCGGGCACTGCTGCCATTGCTCGAACACAAGACCGAGCGCCGTTGGCGCGACAAGGTTGAAGGCTGGCGCGCAGACTGGGACAAGACCCTGCAGAAACGCGCCTTGGTCAAGGCCGACCCGATCAACCCCCAGCGCGTGGTGCACGAACTCTCCCCTCGCCTGCCCGACCACGCCATCGTCACCAGCGACTCCGGGTCCTGCGCCAACTGGTTTGCCCGCGACCTGCAGATACGCCAGGGCATGCAGTGTTCGTTGTCCGGTGGCCTGGCCAGCATGGGCGCGGCGGTACCCTATGCCATCGCCGCCAAGTTCGCCCATCCGCAGCGCAGCGTGGTGGCATTGGTGGGTGACGGGGCGATGCAGATGAACAACCTGGCCGAGCTGATCACCGTCGCCAAGTACTGGCGCCTGTGGGAAAACCCCCAGTGGATCTGCGCGGTGTTCAACAACGAAGACCTCAACCAGGTGACCTGGGAACAACGGGTAATGGAGGGCGACCCCAAGTTCGAGGCCTCACAGGCGATTCCTGATGTGCCCTACCACCTGTTCGCCATCTCCATCGGTTTGCAAGGCATCTATGTGGAACGCGAAGAAGACATTGCCGGCGCCTGGGAGCGAGCCCTGGCGGCTGACCGGCCGGTGTTGATCGAGTTCAAGACCGATCCGGACGTACCTCCCTTGCCGCCGCACATCAAGCTTGAACAGGCGAAGAAGTTCGCCAGCAGCCTGCTCAAGGGCGACCCGGACCAGGCTGGGGTCATCGTGCAGACGGCCAGGCAAGTTCTCGGTTCGGTATTGCCGGGCAAGAAATGAGATGTGCGCGGCACTGGTAGCAACCAGCCCCGCCGGCACCCGGCCAACTACACTCAGTCGACACACGTCTGCGCAGAGACAGCAATCATGCCTACGCAAACCGCAATCGTGTTCGCTGGCGGCGGCAGTCTGGGTGCGGTCCAGGTGGGGATGCTGCGGGCTCTGGTCGAAGCCGAAGTCCAGTTCGACAGGGTGGTTGGCGCCTCGGTAGGCGCCATCAACGGTGCCTACTTTGCAGCGAGGCCCAACGCTCAGGGTGTCGAGACTCTCGCCGAATTCTGGCGAGGCCTGAGCAGAACCGACATCTTTCCCTTGTCCTGGCTCGATACCTGCCGAGGCCTGCTCAAACGTCGTGGTTTCCTGCTGCAACCAGCGGCCTTGCATCGATTGCTTGGCAAGGCGCTGCCGATCCATCGCATCGAGGATGCGAAACTGCCCCTGCATATCGTCACCACCGACCTGCTAAGTGGTGCCGAGACAGTGCTGTCCAATGGCGAGCTCGAGCAGGCGCTACTGGCCAGCGCCGCGATACCGCTGGTGTTCCCTTGCGTGCAGATCGGCGGCCAGTTCCTGGTGGATGGCGGTGTGGCAAGCAACACGCCTATTTCGACAGCCGTAGCGCTGGGCGCCAGCAATGTCGTGGTAATCCCCACCGGGCTCAGCTGCGCCTTGACTCAACCGCCCCGCGGCCTTGTCGCCCTGGCCTTGCACACTGTCAACCTGATGAGCATGCGCCAGCTTGTGAGTGACATCGAACACTTCCGCACGCTCACCAGCCTGCATATCGTTCCGCCCTTGTGCCCGGTCGATGTCTCGGTATTCAACTTCGACCAGACCGAGTCGTTGCTGGAGCGGGCCTATGAGCAGACGCTTCGGTGGCTGGACCACGGCGGGCTCGAACGGACCAAGGTGCCGGGTGCCCTGACCGTTCACTCGCATGCCCATGAGCATTGAATGATGTGGACAGTTCGGGGCCTTACACATCTGCCCGGCGAAACACCAATACCCTTGAAACAGTGGTTTGGCATACGGCATCGTCCTGATTGAGCGTGATGCTCTCAAGGACAGCGAAGCCCCGGTCAGGCTTGGACTTCGACGCGGCAAGCTCCCTTATGGTTGTGGTCACTCGCAACAGGTCACCTGGTCGCACGGCCCTTGGCCAGCTGATTTCGCTGCCGGCGCCGATGAGCCCTCCAGCCACTGGAACACTCTCTACCAACAACCGCATCGTGACTGCGCAGGTATGCCAGCCGCTAGCAGCCAGCCCAGCAAAAAAGGTTTCTTGGGCAGCATCGGGGTCCGTATGGAATGGCTGGGGGTCGAACTCCGAGGCGAAACTCATGATCCCCTCCTGGGTCATTTCATACGAGCCGCTCATGAAGGACTCACCTACTTGCAAGTCCTCGAAAAAGAGCCTTTCAGGTGCAGAAGCCATGAGTTACCTCCGGGGTATGCAGGCAGCGGCGGAAAAGCGAACGTCTGGAACTGGCGCCAGTTTAGCCCTTCCCTACCTGCCTCCAAAAGCCACGCTCACGCTAGCGCTGCTCCCGTACGAACTCGATGAAGGCCCTCAACGCCGCAGGCACCTGGCGGCGGCTCGGGTAGTACAGATACAGCCCCGGGTAGTAGTGACACCAGTCCTCCAGCACCTGCTGCAAATGGCCACGCTCCAGGTGCTCCTTGGCCATGTCTTCGAACACGTAGGCCAGGCCGAGCCCTTGCAAGGCAGGCGCCAGCATCAGGCTGACGTCACCCAATACCAAGGGCCCCTGGACATCGACCTCCAGTTGCACACCCCCGCGCTCGAACTCCCATCGATAAAGTGCGCCACCAGGGAAGCGGTGCCCGATGCAAGGTAGTTGCTTCAAGTCTTGCGGGTGCTGTGGAACAGGATATCGATCAAAAAACGCGGGCGCCGCTACCACCACCGAACGAAGGTAAGGGCCGATGGGCAGCGAAACCATGTCCGCCTGGAGTCGCTCCCCCAGGCGCACGCCAGCGTCAAAGCCGGTGCCCACCATGTCCACCAGCGCATCGTCACTGACGATTTCCAGGCGTATATCCGGATACGCCAGCAGAAAGCGATTGGCCAGTGGCAGTAGCGCGAGCTCTACTGCGGCGCGCCCGGCAGTGATACGCAGGTTGCCTGACGGTTTGTCGCGGAAGTTGTTGAGGTCCTCCAGCGCGTCGGCGATGTCCCGAAAGGCCGGTTGCAGCCTCTGGTAAAGACGCTCCCCGGCCTCGGTAAGCGCCACACTGCGCGTGGTGCGGTTGAACAGGCGAACATCAAGACGGGTTTCCAGAGCCCGCAGCGCATGGCTCAGGGCCGAGGGCGTAAGGCCCAGCTCGACTGCCGCGCGGCTGAAGTTCAGGTGGCGGGCAATGCACAGGAACAGGGACAGATCGGCGGTGCTGGTTGGCTTCATTACTGAAAGCTACTCAAAGGCCTATGTAATATTCATGGGATTATCACAGCAATCCGCAGATTTTAAAGTTCGCTCAACTCATCGAGAAGGCTCGCATGGTGCAGGGTCGGATACAGGAGGAGTTGACATGCGTACCTGGCTCATTACTGGCGCTTCCCGCGGTTTCGGCACCCTGATCGCCCAACAGGCCCTGGCAGCGGGTGACGCCGTCATCGCAACGGCGCGTAACCCGGAAGCCATCGAGGCTCGCCTTGGCCGGCACCCGAACCTGCTGGCCGTGCGCCTGGATGTGACCCGCGAAGAGGACGCCCATGCGGCGGTCGCTGCTGGCATCAAGCATTTCGGGCAAATCGACGTGCTGGTCAACAATGCCGGTTATGGCGTGCTCGGCGCGGTAGAAGAAACCAGCGCCAGCGAAACCGAACGGCTGTTCGCCACCAACGTTTTCGGGCTGCTCAACGTAACCCGCGCCGTACTGCCCCACATGCGTCGCCAACGCAGCGGCCACGTGATCAACATCTCGTCGCTCGGCGGCTACCAGGCCTACACGGGCTGGGGGGTGTACGGTTCGACCAAGTTCGCGGTCGAAGGCATCAGCGAAGCGATGCATCAGGAGCTGGCCCCCTTGGGGATCAAGGTGACCGTGGTCGAGCCGGGCTTCTTCCGTACCGACTTCCTGGATGACCAATCGCTGGTGAAGACAGCCTTGGAGCTGCCTGACTACGCAGCCACCGTCGGCGTCATGCGCCACCACGCCGAGGCGGCCAACCATGCCCAGCCCGGCAACCCTGCGAAGCTGGCCGAAGCCCTGCTGGCCCTGGTCAATGCAGCGAACCCGCCACTGCGCCTGGCGCTGGGCAGCGATGCCGTCGCGCGCATCGAGGCCAAGAACAGCGCGGTAGAGCAAGAGCTGGCCCAGTGGCGGGACCTGTCGCTCTCTACCGACTTTGCCGCGTAGCCGTCGCTGGCGTGCCAAACCTGAACCGGGGGCGCCGGTTCAGGTTGTCAGTGGCATTGAACAGCCGCCTCGACAATCAGCTGGACCAAGAGCGTAACCTGCACGCTCAAGGCAACGTTTGAAGGGTGAACCAGGGCAATGAAGCGGTCGACCTGGCGCCCACCAAATGACGAGCGATCGTAGCGCAGGCATCTTCCGAGTGATTGAAAGCGGGACTACCACGCTGAACGTGCTAGGCAATGCAATCGCACCACTGGTGATTGCCCGTTGGGAGGGGGTTCAGTTGAAGCCATCCCGGAGTGAGGCGCCCAGCGGAGGTTGATGGGCCTATTTAGTACCCGTTCTCATAGAACAACACATGAATCATTGATTTAGCAGGGCCCTGTGGGAGCGGGTTCACCCGCGAACACCGGCGAAGCCGGTGCCAAGCACCGCATTGGATTCTTCGCGGGTAAACCCGCTCCCCAGCGGTACGCGAAACACCCGCATGCTCAGTTTTCAGCGAGACAGCGCATGCCTTCAGTGCTCACGAACTAACGCAGCAAGGCCAACATGCTCGCAGCGTCGCTGCACTCGAACTTGCCGGGTGCTTCGACCGCAATGTGCCTGACCACCAAGTCGTCGACCAACATGGCATAGCGTTGCGAACGCCGACCCATGCCGCGTGCCGATAGGTCCTGGATCAGGCCCAGCGCCTCGTTGAATTCACCATTGCCATCGCCAATCATCCTGACCGCCTCGCCCACCTGCAGGCTCGCGCCCCAGGCATTCATGACGAATGCATCATTGACCGAAACACAGAGAATTTCGGCAACCCCGGCAGCGAACAGGTCCTGGGCCGCGGCCACGTAGCCCGGTACATGCCGCTGCGAACAGGTAGGCGTGAAGGCACCAGGCAAGCCGAAGATCACCACTTTTTTCTGCTTGCAGCGCTCGTGCAGGGAAAACGCGTTCGGGCCGATTGCACAGCCGCCCTCGCCGTTGCTGTACTGGTAAAGCGTTACGTCGGGCAGTGTTTCGCCGGTCTTGATCATCGTTTTCTCCGTGGGGCGGTAAATGGCCAGGCATGATGCAGCATCCACCAAGGTGCGTACATACAGCGGTCTGGCCTGGAAAGTTGGATGTCAGCTACCACGACGCGCCTCAAGCCACTGGAACAACCCCATGCCAACCAGCATCGCAGCGACGAACAGCCAGGCCTGCCAGTACCCTGCAGGCAGCAGCACCAGGGCCGGCCCCGGGCAGATGCCCGCAAGCCCCCAGCCAATGCCGAATACCAGGCTGCCGCCGATAAGGCGGCGGTCCACATCGCGTCGGCCAGGCAATTGCATCGCCCCACCCAGCAGGGCCGTTGGATGACCGCTCGCCCAGCGCATCGGTATCCATGCTGCGGCAATCGCCCCGATCATCACCAGCGCCAATGAAGGGTCCCATTGCCCGGCAATGTCGAGGAAACCGAGCACCTTGGCAGGGTCGGCCATGCCTGCAAGCAACAACCCCACGCCGAACAGCAGCCCGGCGATGAAACCACTGAACACTGGCATGTCAGGCCCCTTGTACGAGATGGCGGACCACATACACCGTGGCAAAACCGGTAGCCATGAAGCACAGCGTTGCCACCGCCGAACGGGGTGACAGGCGCGACAGGCCACAGACGCCGTGGCCGCTGGTGCAACCGCTGCCGTAGCGGGTGCCGAGCCCTACCAGCAGGCCCGCTGCGATGAGTGTCCAGGATGCCGTGGTGAAACGGGCTGACGGCAGCGTGGCAAATATCCCCCAAAGCAACGGGGCTGCCAGCAGCCCCAAAAGAAAGGCAAGCTTTTCTCTGCGCCCTTCCCCGCCTCGCTGCAGCATCGAACCGAGCAAACCACTGATTCCTGCAATACGGCCATTCACCACCGCGAACAGCCCAGCCCCCAGCCCGATCAACACACCACCAGCCAGCGCGGACCATGGTGTAAAGGCCAGCCAATCAATTGCCATCGTATTTCTCCCGGAACATGAACAAGAGAACAATTAACGGTTCAGTAAGAAAGCTGAAAAATACCACGACCCTATGCCGACAACTTCAATGAGATTAGCCAGCCTATTCAAAGTACATGAAGCTGCACTTGTTTGATGCAGGTCAAATTCGCGACCAGATGGCCGCCTAGACTGCAATCATCCAGGCATACCAAGGCCTCGACGCACGTCGTATATATCCATAAAAGTGGAGTTCGCCATGCAAACGCAATTGAAGTTGGTTCTTGCTGTTGTTCTGGCCGGTAGTGCATTCATGGCGCATGCCGAAGCCAAAAATCAGGCTGGCGACGCCTCCACCAGCGCCCCAGCCGCCAGTACAACTTCCGAGTCGCCCATGCACAAGGCGATGAGCGAGCAAATGCACAAGATGCAGGTTGCTCATGACAAAGCCGCAGCCGCGAAGACCCCTGCCGAGCGCCAGGCCGCCATGCGCGAGGGCATGAAGACAATGAAGGAGAGCATGGCCATGCTGCACCAGCAACATGCTGCGGGCTGCATGGGTTCGGGCATGGGAATGTCGGGAGCCAAGGGTGGCATGGGTATGGGCGACGGAATGATGGACATGATGATGAAGATGATGGATCAGCAGTCGTCGATGATGGATATGCCCATGAAGCAGTAACCAGTACTTGCTGTTGTTTCAGCACTGATCGCACTGCGGTCGATGGCGTGGTCGAAGCACGCCATCGATCTCGGCCACTATCTGCCGCGTTGCATCCTCGATGGCCCCTTCATTACGGCACAATACCCAGCCGTGTTCCGCAACCGCACGCTCGAACGCTTCGGTACAGGCAACCTGCTCAACCAGGCTATGGATCACCGTACTGCCCAGCCCGCGCGTCCTTGCCGCGGCTCTTGCCCATGAAGTATCGGGGGCCGTGACGACCCCGACATGCAAATCGGGCACTTGCACATTTCGCTCGAGGTTCAGGCGCAGGATCTCGTCGAACGCCACGCTGCGGCGAAATGCGGCATCAGAAGGGTACCAGCGATCGATCAGGATGATGCTGCCCGCTGGCTGCCTGGGCAGCACGTGTCGGGAAATCCAGGCACGGCTTTCGGCGAAGCGCTCGCATACCCTCAATTCCAGGTCCCGGGAGGGGTTTCTGACCAGTTGATTGACAAGGGCCATGGTTTCCCCCCGGTAGGGGTCGCTTTTTTTCTCGCAAAGCCGGATCACTTTCTTGTTGTCAGCCCGCAAGGCCTTGGTAACCGCCTCCAGAAGCGTGGTCTTGCCGGTGCCCTTGGGCCCATCGATGGAAACAAACAGCGGGCGGGTCATTTTTAATTACCAGTCGAATCTGAAGATGCAGCGCAGGCCTGGGTGCCACAGTATTCATCACAAGCCAGTGGAGCCATACAGCTAGCCTGATTCAACCCAGCTGGGCCTGAAGAAACAGCGAAAAAAGCTCCGACTGCGATTTGATACCCAACTTGCTGTACATATGCTTGCGGTGCACTTTCACTGTCTCCACGGAGATTTCAAGCTTGCGCGCAATTTCTTTGCTGGAACACCCGCTCAGCATCAGCCGCCCCACCTCCAGCTCACGCCCGGTCAGCGGCGACTCCATCTGCTCGACCCTGTCCTCCATGCGGCTTTGCCAGTGCGGCGCAGGTTTGGTGGCCTCTTCCAGCAACTCCCGCTCGAACGTCATCCGCTGGCGCATCAGCGCAGTGACCCATGGCCGCAACAGTTCCAGCAGGGTGACCTGTTCGATGCTGAACCGGCGCTTGCTACCCAACGACAGGCACAGCGTGCGCTGCGCATCCAGCTGCACGTTGAACTGAATTTCATCGGCAACCACGTTAAGTCGGAAATAGCGCTGGTAGTAGTCCGTCTGCTCGAAACACTCAGGGGCCACATCCGCCAGGCGCACCAGGCCGGACACCGCAGCCTCTCGGCTAGCCACGTAGAAAGGGTCCAGCAGGTACAAGCCCTTCAGGTAGTCCTGGAACAGCGGGTCAGGGTTGCCGTCTGCACTGGGGCACTCGGCGAACACCTGCGGGCGCCCTGCGGAAAACAGCAGCGCAACCCAGCTGTCGCAGGCAACGTACTCGTTCAGCAACCGCACCAAGGCTGTCCAGAAGTGGTCCTTGTCGAGGGTTTCGATCAATTGGCCTACCGAGCGGTGCCAGGCGATGTCGTGCAGCGTAAAATTCATCCTCTACCCCTGTTGGGTTACCACGTGGGCGTAATACCCCCCGCCATGATGACCACCCCATAATCCGGGCTAGCTTACGCTGAGCGAACCTGTACCGGGATCGTTTTTTACACCCCATGCCGCCAGGGCATGGCGGTCGAAGCTGTTAGTCGAGGATTGGAAATGAAGGTAGAGCTTGTCCAACTGGCCGGTCGCGATGGCGATACCGCGTACAACCTGCAGCGCACCATCGAAGCGATCGGCAACTGCGGCGCCGATACCGATCTGCTGGTCTTCCCGGAAACCCAGCTGATGGGCTTCCCAACCGAAGAAAACATCGGCCGCATCGCCGAGCCACTGGATGGCCCGAGCATCACGGCAGTCCAACAGGCCGCACAAGCGCAGAATGTTGCCGTAGTCGTCGGGATGGCCGAAGCCGCAGACGACGGCCGTTTCTACAACACCACCGTGCTGGTCACGCCTGAAGGCGTAGCGCTCACCTATCGCAAAACCCACCTTTGGGCATCGGACTGCGGGGTTTTCACCCCAGGCGACCGTTTTGCGACAGCCCTGTTCAAAGGCATCCGTGTCGGCCTGCTGATCTGCTTTGACATCGAATTCCCGGAAACCGCCCGTGCCCTGGGGCAGCTGGGCGCAGAACTGATCATCATCACCAACGGCAACATGGACCCGTACGGGCCCACCCACAGAACCGCCATCACCGCACGCGCCATGGAAAACCAGGCCTTTGCGGTCATGGTCAACCGCGTGGGTGATGGTGATGGCGGCCTGGTCTTCGCCGGCGGCAGTGCCGTCGTCGACCCGTACGGCCAGTTGCTGTGCGAAGCCGGCCGTGGCGAGTGCCGGATAACCGTCGAGCTGGCCATGGACCAACTGCAGCAGTCACGGCGCGATTACACCTACATCGCCCAGCGCCGCATCCAGCTGCCGGGTGAACAGGTCGAGCACGCCAACGGTCTTCGCGAACTGATCATCCCCTCCTGAAAATTCCACCCTTCCAGGCTCTATTACTGGAATGCAAGGCCGCCAGGGACGGCAGCGTGTTCGACTCTGAATAACAATCACAAGCTGGAGCAAGCAGTAATGGCCACACTCAAGCGAACGCTTTCGCTGGGCTCGGTGGTGCTTTTCGGCATCGCCTACATGACCCCCATCATCGTCCTGGGCACATTCGGTATCCTGGCCGAGACCACGGGAGGGAGGGTACCTGCAGCCTACCTCGCTGCAGCCATCGCCATGCTCTTTACAGCCTTGAGCTACGGCCACATGGCGCGCGCCTTCCCGGTCGCCGGGTCCGCCTATACCTACGTGCGCAAATCGATCAGCCCACAGCTGGGCTTCATCACCGGTTGGGCGGTGTTGCTCGACTACCTGTTCCTGCCCATGGCGATCTGGCTCATTGGCGCGGCCTATCTGCACTCGGCGTTCCCGGGCGTGCCACAAGCCATTTGGGTGTTGGCATTCATCGGCATCACAACAACGATCAATGTAATCGGCCTGCGGCTGGCCAAGACCGTCAATGGCCTGTTGATGTTCATTCAGCTGCTGGTGCTGGCGGCGTTCGTTGCACTGGCGGTGCACTATGTCTGGGGCGACCCCACGGTACCACTGTGGACACTCGAGCCGTTCTACAAGGAAGGCACCCAGTTGCCGCTGATCATGAGCGGTGCGGCGATTGCCTGCTATTCATTCCTGGGCTTCGACGCGGTCAGTACCCTGACCGAAGAAACCAAGGAACCACGCAAGAACATCCCGAAAGCCATCCTGCTGATCACCCTGATCGGTGGCGGGCTGTTCATCGCCTGCAGCTACTTCGTTCAGCTCGCTCACCCGTCCACCGACTTTGCCAACGCCGACGCGGCGGCTTATGAAATCGCCCAGAACATCGGTGGCGACATCTTCGTCAGCATCTTCCTGCTGGGGCTGATCGTCGGCCAGTTCACTTCTGGCCTGTCGGCGCAAGCCAGCGCCTCCCGGCTGCTGTATGCGATGGGGCGTGACGGAGTGCTGCCCAGGTCATTCTTCGGAAGGTTGAGCGAACGCTTCAGCACGCCGGTGCCCAGCATCATCCTGTGCGGGGTGGTCGCCCTGCTTGCCTTGCGCATGGACGTGACGACCTCCACCTCGTTCATCAACTTCGGTGCATTTCTCGCGTTCAGCCTGGTCAACCTGGCGGTAATCTTCCACTACTGGGTCGCCATGCAGCAGCGTGGTGCGAACGCGCTACTGATGTATCTCGCGTTCCCCTTGGTGGGCTTTGCATCCACGTTGTGGCTGATGGCAAGTCTTGATCACCTGGCGATCTACCTGGGGGCAGGCTGGCTCTGCCTCGGCGTGCTCTACCTGACGGTGATTACCCGTGGTTTCAAGCGCAAGCCCCCGGAGATGCACTTCGAGGAAGCCTGAGCTGTCCACTCAGGTCGATACGGCGCTTTGAGCGATGCTCTGGATGGCACCGGCGGCGCCGGTGTTTGCGGTTGCGGATTCTGAGGCAGGTCGGATCGGCGCCAGCCTTGAGGTGGCGCCGATCCTGTCAGGCCTTACACCGCCAGCGCGCGCTCACGCAGCTCGCTATTGAGGATGCGGTCGTTCTCGCTGTAATCGACCGGGCAGTCGATCACGTGCACGCCCGGGGTCTTGATGCAGTGCTCCAGCAGCGGCAGCAGGCCTTCGGCGCTTTCCACGCGGTGGCCGTTGGCACCGTAGGCTTCGGCGTACTTGACGAAGTCCGGGTTGCCGTAGTCCAGGCCGAAATCGGTGAAGCCCATGTTCGCCTGCTTCCAGCGGATCATGCCGTAGCCATCGTCACGCAGGATCACCACGGTGATGTGCATGCCCAGGCGTACCGCAGTTTCCAGCTCCTGGCTGTTCATCATGAAGCCGCCGTCGCCGCAAACCGAGATCACCGGGCGGTCCGGGTGCACCAGGTGCGCGGCCATGGCCGATGGCAGGCCGGCGCCCATGGTTGCCAGGGCGTTGTCCAACAGCACGGTGTTCGGCTTGTGCGCCTTGTAGTTACGAGCGAACCAGATCTTGTAGATGCCGTTGTCCAGGGCAACGATACCTTCGGACGGCAGCACGCGACGGATGTCGGCGACCATGCGCTGCGGGTAGACCGGGAAGCGGTTGTCGTCAGCACCTTCGGCGATCTGTGCTTCGTTGGCTTCACGGATCGCCATCAGGCGGGTGAAGTCCCAGTGCGAAGTGTCGTTCAGCGCTTCGCTGATCTGCCATACGGCGTTGGCGATGTCGCCGATCACTTCAACCTGCGGGAAGTACACGGCATCGACTTCGGCGGAGCGGAAGTTGATGTGGATGACCTCGGTGCCGCCACGGACCATGAAGAACGGCGGCTTCTCGATCACGTCGTGGCCGATGTTGACGATCAGGTCGGCGGCTTCGACGGCGCGGTGCACGAAGTCACCCGACGACAGTGCGGCGTTGCCCAGGAAGCGCGGGTGACGCTCGTCGACCACACCTTTGCCCATCTGGGTGGTGATGAACGGGATACCGGTCTTGTCGATCAGCTGCTTGAGGACCTTCGCGGTCATCTTGCGGTTGGCGCCGGCGCCGATCACCAGGATCGGGTTGCGGGCGTTCAGCAGCTTTTGTACGGCTGCGTCGATCGCCACGTGCTCGGCCAGCGGACGGCGGTGCAGGCTTGGCGGGATCGGCAGTGCGTCGGTCTGCTCGGCGGCGATGTCTTCCGGCAGCTCCAGGTGCACGGCACCCGGCTTTTCTTCTTCAGCCAGGCGGAAGGCTTCGCGCATGCGCGAAGGGATGTTGTCAGCGGAGGCGAACTGGTGGGTGTACTTGGTGATGGGGTCCATCATGCCGCACACGTCGATGATCTGGAAACGGCCCTGCTTGGACTTCTTGATCGGCTTCTGGCCGGTGATCATCATCATCGGCATGCCGCCCAGGTAGGCGTAGGCGCTGGCGGTGACCAGGTTGGTGGCGCCAGGGCCGAGGGTCGACAGGCTGACGCCGGTCTTGCCGGTCAGGCGACCATAGGTGGCAGCCATGAAACCTGCGGACTGCTCGTGACGGGTAAGTACCAGCTTGATCTTCGACTTGCGCAGCGATTCGAGCAGGTCGAGGTTTTCCTCACCAGGAATGCCGAACACATACTCGACACCTTCGTTTTCCAGGCATTGCACAACGACATCGGCGGCCTTGGCCATTTGGGGTACTACCTCAAAATCTTTGTGGGATTGCAGATTTATTAAGCTGCGTGACTGAGATGTTGCAGGATGTCTCAGTGGCGCGCATCGTAGGCCCTCTGGTTAATAATAATAAATATATTGTTATGATGCTTGGCATCACAGTTTGTTATGAACGGTAACCCCCCTCAATGAACCTCAAGGCATTGCGCTGCTGCGTCGAGATCGTGCGCCAAGGCAGCTTCACCAAAGCCGCGCAGCACCTGCATATCGCCCAGCCGGCACTTAGCATGGCCGTTACCCGCCTGGAAGAAGAACTGGGCGTCACCCTGTTCAACCGCACCACGCGCAAAGTGATACTGACGGCCGAGGGCGAACGCTTCCTGCCACGTATCGCTTCGGCCCTGCGCGAAATGGATGTGGCCCGGCAAGAACTGCGCGACATGGCCGACCTGAAGCGCGGCGAAGTGCGCCTGGGTATCCCGCCGATGTTCGGCCTGCACTATGTGCCCGGCCTGATGAACGCCTTCCGCCAGCTGTACCCGGGTATTGGCATGACCGTGTTCGAAGGCAGTGCCGAGGACATCGGCCATCGCCTGGAACAACGGGAAATCGACCTGGCGTTGCTCGAGTCCCGGCGCGTGCCACCCGACAAAGAATCGATCCTGCTGGGCAGCGACGAGATGCTGGCGTGTATGCACCCTGACCATCCCTATGCCGGCAAGGCCTTCCTCACGGCCGAGGACCTGCGCAATACCGACATGGTGGTATTCGATCGCACCTTCGTCCAGCGCCACCTGCTGGATGCGTTCTTTGCCGAACATGGCATCACCTACCGGGTAGCGCTGCAAAGCAACTTCGTATCGCTGGTGGTACAGGCCGCGCTGGACAACATGGGCGTGGCGACCCTGCTGCGCTCGGTGCAACAGCGCACACCGGGCATCGTCGGCGTACCGTTCC
Source organism: Pseudomonas sp. M2(2023) (assembly GCF_030263955.1). NCBI lineage: Bacteria > Pseudomonadati > Pseudomonadota > Gammaproteobacteria > Pseudomonadales > Pseudomonadaceae > Pseudomonas > Pseudomonas sp. M2(2023). Next base: position 2,713,831 of record NZ_CP127114.1, on the reverse strand, counting down.
AGCCAGCGCAGCAGATGAGCTTCCGCTTGTGCTGGCGCTCGGGGGAATATCTGTCGCTGGCCAGCAAGCGCTTCATCGATTTTGCCGCGCAGACTCATTACCTGGAGCGCTGACTCCACCCTGCTCGACGTCACTATCGCGAGTTGACTATGATCCCGCCTTGAACGTTTCAGCATGTTTCACAAGGATCCAGATGTCAGTTCAGGAATTACCCCCTCTCCCTAGCAAAAGTACCGTCGCGAAGATGGAAGCCGCCATGGCACTGGGCAGCTTTGCCATTGGCACCGGCGAGTTCGCCATCATGGGCCTGATGCCCGATATCGCCAGCAATCTGCAATTGAGCGAGCCCCAGGTGGGCCATGCCATCAGCGCCTATGCGCTGGGGGTGATGGTTGGCGCCCCGACACTGGCGATCATCGGTGCCAGGCTGTTGCGCAAGCACATGCTGCTGCTGTTGATGGCGCTGTATGCCATAGGCAACCTGGCTACCGCCTTTGCCCCCTCGTTCGGAGGCCTGGTCGCCTTCCGCTTCATCAGCGGCCTGCCCCATGGCGCCTACTTCGGCATCGCGGCGGTAGTGGCGTCGAGCATGGTGGCCAAGGACCAGCGGGCGGGGGCCGTGGCCCGGGTGATGATGGGGCTGACCGTGGCCATGTTGCTCGGCAACCCGGTTGCCACCTTGCTGGGCCAGTACTTCGGCTGGCGCTCGGCGTTCGTGCTGGTCGGCGCGATCGCCCTGTGCACCATCGCCCTGGTCTGGCGCTTCGTGCCCCAGCGCCACGATGAAGTGCGCAGCGACCCGCGCAAGGAACTGCAAGCCTTCACCCTGCCGCAAGTCTGGATGGCGCTGGGCATCGCCTCGATCGGCTTTGCCGGCATGTTCTGTGTGTTCAGCTACCTGGCGCCGACCATGTTGCAGGTGACCCAGGTGTCGCCGCAGTGGATTCCATTCGGCCTGGCGGCATTCGGCGTCGGCGGCATCGTCGGCAACATCGCCGGTGGCAAGCTGTTCGACCGCCTGCAGTTCCGCGCCGTCGGGCTGGTGCTGGTGTGGTCGATTGCCGTGCTGCTGTTCTTCAGCTTTGCCGCCCAGGCGCTGTGGAGCCTGCTGCTGGGCATTGGCCTGGTCGGCACCATGATTGCCCTGGCGGCGCCGTTGCAGATCCGCCTGATGGACATTGCCCATGAAGCGCCAAGCCTGGCGGCGGCGTCCAACCATGCGGCGTTCAACCTGGCCAATGCGCTGGGGCCGTGGCTGGGTGGCATGGCGATTACCGCGGGTATGGGCTGGACCAGCACCGGGTACATCGGCGCGGCTACGGCGCTGGTCGGGCTGGGGATCTACCTGGTGGCACGGCGGATGAAGGGTGGGCACTAAGGTTGAGGCCTGACAGATAGCGTGAAGGGGGCTGCCATGCAGCCCATCGCCGGCAAGCCAGCTCCCACAGAGACCGCACAATGCCTGAAATTTTCATGGGCAGCGACGACCCGCGCCGCCCACTAGTGTGGATCAGTGAGCTGGCCAGCCCCAAGGAAATGATTACAATGCATGCCCCAACCTGAAATATGTTTTTCCCATGAAATCACTGCTTTACGCCGTATCCTTACTGTTTTCCTTCACCCTCCCTGCCCTGGCCAGCCCGCCGGCAACCTTCACCGAGGCCAAGGTGGTGGCCAAGCAGAAGGTGTACATGGACCAGGCCAGCAGTGCCATGGGCGACCTGTACTGCGGTTGCAAATGGGCCTGGGTGGGCAAGTCTGGCGGGCGTATCGATGCCGCCTCGTGCGGCTACCAGACCCGCAAGCAGCAGAACCGCGCCGAACGCACCGAATGGGAACACATCGTGCCGGCCTACACCTTCGGCAACCAGCGCCAGTGCTGGAAGAATGGCGGCCGCGAGCATTGCGTGGATGACGACCCGGTGTTCCGCGCCATGGAGGCCGACCTGTTCAACCTGTACCCGGCAGTGGGCGAGGTAAACGGTGATCGCAGCAATTTCAACTACGGCATGGTTGCTGGCAATGCAGGGCAATACGGGCAGTGCACCACCAAGGTGGACTTCGTGCAGCGTGCTGCCGAACCACGCGACGAAGTGAAAGGCCTGGTCGCCCGCACCACCTTCTACATGTACGACCGTTACAAGCTGAGCATGTCGCGCCAACAGCAGCAGTTGCTGATGGCCTGGGACAAACAGCACCCGGTGTCGGCCTGGGAGAAAGAGCGTGACCGGCGCATTGCCGCGATCATGGGGCATGCCAACCCCTTCGTGACCGGGGAACGCAAATGGACCGCCAACTACAAGCCGGTCGGCAGTGGCGTGGTGCAGGCGGTGCCAGAAAAGGCCGCCAAGCCCGAATCCAAGCCGAGCCTGGCCAGTGCCGGGTCGGTGGGCGCGGTGCTTGGCAACCGCAACAGCCATGTCTATCACCTTTCCGTTGGTTGCCCGGGCTATACCCAGGTTACCGCGAAGAACCAGGTCACCTTCGCCACAGAGGGTGAGGCGCAGGCAGCGGGTTATCGCAAGGCGGGCAACTGCCGCTGATCGCCTTCCTCGGGGCCTGCGCGGCCCCCTTGCAATCGAGCGGGCTGCACAGCAGCCCGCAACAATGACCATCCGTCGCCCAGACGGCACCCCACTCCCCGCCCCCAGCCCAACGAATGACAGATCATCCGCAAAGGAGACGTTCCATGATCCGCATTCGCCCACTCTCACTGTGCCTTGCCCTTGCCCTGGCCAGCGTCACTGGCACCAGCTTCGCCGCCACCGACACAGCCACCGACAGCCGCCCGCAAACCGACCAGCACGGTGGCAAGACCGCCGGTGAAGACAGCAGCGTAAACAGCCCAGGCAGCAGCAAAACCAATGACAGCAGCGACACCGGCAGCAACAGCGATGCCGCCGACGGCGCCGCTGGTGGCTCGAACAGCACCGGCGAAGCAACCGGCTCCGGCGCCGGGCACACCGGTGGCACCGCCGAGGACCAGAACAGCCATTGAGGCCGGCCTGGGCTACACTGCGCCGGAACGCCCTGCCAAGGATTCACCATGAACCTCAAACCCTGGCTGCTCGCCGCCCTGCTGCCTTGCAGCGCCTTGGCCGTCGCTGGCAGCCAGGGCGCGCTGTCGATCAGCTCATCGTCGTTCACCGATGGCGGCGTGATCGCCTTGCAGCAGGTTGGCCCGGACCCGGCCTGTGGTGCTGGCGAAGAGCGCACCCCGCAACTGAGCTGGGACAACCTCCCCGCAGGCACTCAGTCGCTGGCACTGATCATGTTCGATCCGGACGGCGGCAAGGGTATTGGCGTGGTCCACTGGATCGCCTACAACATCGACCCGGCCCAGGATGGGCTGAAGGAAGGCGTCGCCGGGCTGACCGGGCAAGGCGTGACCGTGGGGCGCAACTCGCGGGGCACGCTCAGCTACCGCGGCCCCTGTCCACCCGCCGGCGACAACCCGCACCACTACGCGCTGACGCTGATCGCCACCGACCTGCCATTGGGTACCCTGCCCGAAGGCCTGGATCGCAGCGGCTTGCTGCAACTGCTGCAAGGCCACGCGCTGGGGGCGCAGAGCCTGGTCGGGCGCTATGGCCACTGAGCCTGGCCGTACCGGAACAATTAAACACCCCCATAGCATTTATCCATTGAATGGCCCAGTCGAACTGAAGTAAGCTCGGGCTCATTCACTGGAGAGCAACATGCCGAAACACACCCGCAACCACGCCAACCACACCGGTCGCACCCTGCGCCCTGTGCTGGCCGTTGCCGGCTGCGTGGCACCTGCCAGCTATTACTTTGGGTATTGGTTTAGCCACTAGGCGCCGATACCCACACGGCGCCCACCTTCGAGGGGCCGCCGAACATGAGAATACTCAAACCCCCGGTCGGCTCCCCGACCGGGGGTTTTGCTTTTCAGGCCTTTGAACAACACCGATTCACATTGAGGACAGATTCATGAACTACGCCACTTATTACTACGCAAACACCTACGCCTGGCGATTTAGCCAATCCCGTTCGGGCCAGCCTGCCGCCTCCGTTCGGTCTTCCACAGGTGGCAATGCAGCAGCCAATACGAATTCAACGATTTGTCGAACACCTCGATAGGGCCGACGACGCGGGCCAGAACCCGCCGTCCGCCCAGGGAAAAAATGCCATGCACGCTTCCAGCCTCGCCCTGACCCAGCCGCAAGCAGCCAACACCACCGTCAGCCAGCGCCTGCCCAGCCCGCACCTGCTCAAGCAGCAAATGCCGCTGTCCAGTGAACTTACCCAGCAAGTCCATGCCCACCGCCAGGCCATCCGCGACATCCTCGAAGGCCGCGACCAGCGCCTGCTGGTGATCGTTGGCCCGTGCTCGATCCACGACCCGCGCTCGGCCCTGGAATACGCCGACCGCCTGGCCGCCCTCAGCCGCGAAGTCGACGACAAGCTGCTGCTGGTGATGCGCGCCTACGTCGAAAAACCCCGCACCACGGTCGGCTGGAAGGGCCTGGCCTACGACCCGCACCTCGATGGCAGCGACGACATGCACGCCGGCATCGCCCTGTCCCGCGGGCTGATGCTGAACATGATCGAACGCGGCCTGCCGGTTGCCACCGAACTGCTGCAGCCAATGGTCGCCGGCTACTTCGATGACCTTCTGGCCTGGGCCGCGATTGGCGCGCGCACCACCGAGTCGCAGATCCACCGCGAAATGGTCAGTGGCCTGGAGCTGCCGGTCGGCTTCAAGAACGGCACCGACGGCGGCATCGCCATCGCCAGCGACGCCATGCGTAGCGCCGCCCACTCGCACCGCCACTTCGGCATGGATGCGCAGGGCTACCCGGCCATCATCGAGACCTTGGGCAACCCGGACACCCACCTGGTGCTGCGCGGCGGCCACAAGGGCCCGAACTTCGACGCCAACAGCATCGCCATGGCCCGCCAGGCGCTGGCCAAGGCCGGGTTGCAGGCGCGGATCATGGTCGATTGCAGCCATGCCAACAGCGGCAAGGACCCGGCGCGTCAGCCGGCCGTTTTCAACGATGTGCTGGAGCAGCGCCTGGCCGGCGACCGCTCGATCGTCGGCGTGATGATCGAAGGGCACCTGTTCGACGGCTGCCAGGCGCTGGGCAAGGGCGCGCTGAAATACGGCGTGTCGATCACCGACGGTTGCCTGGGTTGGGCCTCGACCGAAACCCTGTTGCGCGAGGCGGCACAAAAACTCTAGGTAGCGGGACGCAAGCCTGGCGAGACATACCCTGGACAAGTGCGCTAGGCTTGCCTTTTTTACCCCAAGGAGCAGTACCCATGGCCCGTGCAACCGCCCGCCACATCCTGGTCAGCAGCGAAGAGAAATGCAACGAACTGAAAGCCCAGATCGAAGCAGGCGCCGACTTCGCTGAAATCGCCAAAGCCAACTCCACCTGCCCGTCCAGCCGCCAGGGCGGTGACTTGGGCTCGTTCGGCCCGGGCCAGATGGTCAAGGAGTTCGACACCGTGGTGTTCAGCGCCCCGGTCAATACCGTGCAAGGCCCGGTCAAGACCCAGTTCGGCTACCACCTGCTGGAAGTGACCAGCCGCCAGGACTAAGTAGCCAGTAGCTGCTCATGTCCCCTGTGGGAGCGGGTTCACCCGCGAAATCGCCAGATCAGGCAACGACGTTGCGTGAACGGACGCATTCGCGGGTGAACCCGCTCCCACAGGCCCTGTGTTACCTTTTTCTGCTTTGTTTTTCCTTCAATAGCCAGGCTGCACCCACCCACGCCCTCACCGTCTACGGCGAAGCCCCCCGTTACAGCGCCAGCTTCCAGCATTTCGACTACGTCAACCCCGACGCCCCCAAAGGCGGCATCCTGCGCCGCTCGGCCATCGAGATTGGCCAGTTCGACCATATCCTGCCGTACATCGACAAAGGCATCGGTGTCAGCGAGGTCGATGGCCTGCTGTACGCGCCACTGGCCGTGCGCTCGTTCGATGAACCCTACACCGTCTACGGCCTGATCGCCCGGCGCATGGAGCGCGGCCCGGAGGATGCCTGGCTGCGGTTCGAGATCGACCCGCGTGCCACCTTCGCCGACGGCAAGCCGGTGCGCGCCGAGGACGTACGCTTTACCTTCGAGCTGCTGATGAGCAAGGGCAGCCTGAGGTATCGCACCCAGTTCGCCGATGTTGCCGCCGTCGTGGTGGAAAGCCCACACAGCGTGCGCTTCGACTTCAAGCCTGACCACGGCCGCACCCTGCCACTGGACCTCGCCAGCCTGCCGGTTCTGCCCGAACACGACTGGCAGCAGCGCGATTTTGCCAACGGCGCCGGCTTCGACAAGCCGGTCGGCAGCGGGCCGTACCGTATCGGGCGCATCGACAACGGCCGCAGCATCACCTTCCAGCGCGACGCCAACTGGTGGGCGCGCGATCTGCCGGTCAGCCGTGGCCGCTACAATTTCGACAAGCTGCGCATCGAGTACTTCGGTGATACCGAAGTGGCGCGGCAGGTGCTCAAAGGCGGCGGCTACGACTACAACCGCGAATTCTCCGCCACCGCCTACACCCTGGGCTACAACGGCGCGCAACTGGACGACGGCCGCCTGCAGCGCGCCCACCTGGGCCCGGCCAAACCGCAGGTGGCCCAAGGCTTCGTGTTCAACCTCGACCGGCCGCAGTTCAATGACCGTCGCGTGCGCCAGGCGCTGGGCATGCTGTGGGACTACGAGTGGAGCAACCGGCAGATGATGCGCAACATGTACATCCGCCAGCAGAGCGTGTTCTCCAATACCCCGCTGGCCGCCCGCCAACTGCCGGATGCCGGCGAGTTGAAACTGCTCGAACCGTTGCGCGGCAAGGTGCCGGACGAAGTCTTCAGCACCGTGTTCACCGCCCCGGTCACCGATGGTTCGGGGATCATCCGCAAGCAGCAGCTGCAGGCACTGGCGCTGCTCGAACAAGCCGGCTGGCGCCCCGAAGGCGACCGCCTGGTGAACAGCCAGGGCACGCCGCTGGCGTTCACCTTCCTCAACGGCCAGGCAGGCATGGAGCGCCTGCTGCTGCCGTGGAAGCGCAACCTGGCCCAGATTGGCGTGACCCTGGACATCCGCAACGTCGATTCGGCCCAGTACGTCAACCGCCTGATGGCACGTGACTACGACATGATCGTCACCGGCTACCCGGTCACCCTGTCGCCTGGCGCCGAGCTGTACAACTATTTCGGTTCGGCGGCGGCCCACGACCCTGGGTCGAACAACCTGATGGTGCTGCAGGACCCTGCCGTGGACCGCCTGATCGACGGCCTGGTGCGCGCCGACACCCAGGCCGACATGCTGTACCACGCCCATGCCCTGGACCGGGTGCTGCAATGGAACTACTACTGGATCCCCAACTACTACCCACCGGGCAGCTCCACTGTCTGGTGGAACCGCTTCGGCCTGCCCAAGGTCCAGGCTGCCTATGACGAAGGCCTGGACACCTGGTGGGAAGTCAGCCCTGCCGCGCTGACCAACGCGCAAATGGCCGACCGCCGGAAATCCTCGCCATGACCACTTACATACTGCGCCGTCTGCTGCTGATCGTCCCGACCCTGCTGGCGATCCTGTTGGTCAACTTCCTGATCGTCCAGGCCGCACCGGGAGGCCCGGTGGAGCAGGCGGTGGCACGCCTGCAAGGTATCGGCGGTGGCGCTCCCGGTGCCCGGGCCGAGGTGGTGCACGGCGAGTCACGTGCTACCCGTGGCCTGGACCCGAAACTGATCGAGGAGATCAAACGCCAGTACGGCTTCGACAAGTCCGCCCCCGAGCGCCTGTGGCTGATGCTGGGCCAGTACGCCCGGCTGGACTTCGGCAACAGCTTCTTCCGCGGCGCCAAGGTCACCGACCTGATCCTCGACAAGTTGCCGGTAACCCTGTCGCTGGGCTTCTGGGCCACGCTGATCACCTACCTGGTGTCGATCCCGCTGGGCATCCGCAAGGCGGTGCGCCATGGCAGCCGCTTCGATGCCTGGAGCAGTGCACTGATCGTGGTCGGCTATGCCCTGCCCTCGTTCCTGTTCGCCCTGTTGCTGATCGTGCTGTTCGCCGGCGGCACCTCGCTCAGCTGGTTCCCGGTGCGCGGCCTGGTCTCGGACAACTTCGACGAGCTCAGCCTGCTGGGCAAGGTCGCCGACTACTTCTGGCACCTGGTGCTGCCGGTCGGCGCCCTGGTGATCGGCGGCTTCGCCACCCTGACGCTGCTGACCAAGAACGCCTTCCTCGACGAGATTTCCCGGCAATACGTGGTTACCGCCCGAGCCAAGGGCCTGAGCGAACGCCGGGTGCTGTATGGCCACGTGCTGCGCAATGCCATGCTGCTGGTGGTAGCCGGGTTGCCGCAGGCATTGATCACGGTGTTCTTCGCCGGCTCTTTGCTGATCGAGGTGATCTTCTCGCTCGATGGCCTGGGCCGCATGAGTTACGAGGCGGCCGTATCGCGGGATTACCCGGTGGTGTTCGGCACGCTGTTCATCTTCACCCTGGCGGGCCTGCTGATCCGCCTGATCGGTGACCTGTCGTACACCCTGCTCGACCCGCGTATCGACTTCGACGCGAGGGCACACTGATGCTTTCGCCGATCTCGCGTCGCCGCCTGCAACGCTTTCGCCGTAACCGCCTGGGCTGGGTTTCGCTGTGGCTGTTCACCGCCCTTTTGCTGCTGAGCCTGTGCGCCGAGCTGGTGGCCAACGACAAACCGCTGCTGCTGGGCTACAAGGGCGACCTGTACGTGCCAGCGCTCAAGCGTTACACCGAGCAGCAGTTCGGCGGCCAGCTGCCGTTCCAGCCAGACTACCGCAGCGCCTATGTACGCCAGTTGATCGAGCAGCAAGGTGGCTGGATGCTGTTCGCCCCCATCCCGTTCAGCGCCGATACCCCCAACTACGACCTGCAGGTGCCCACCCCCAGCCCGCCGAGCGCGAGCAACTGGCTGGGTACCGACGACCAGGGCCGCGACGTGCTGGCCCGGGTGCTATATGGCACGCGGGTATCCTTGCTGTTCGCCTTCGCCCTGACCGTGGTCAGCGTGCTGATCGGGGTGGCGGCCGGGGCCCTGCAGGGCTACCACGGTGGTTGGGTCGACCTGGTCGGCCAGCGCCTGCTTGAGGTGTGGTCGGGGTTGCCGGTGCTGTACCTGCTGATCATCCTCAGCGGGTTCGTCGAGCCGGACTTCTGGTGGCTGCTGGGGATCATGGCGCTGTTCTCCTGGCTGACGCTGGTCGACGTGGTGCGCGCAGAGTTCCTGCGCGGTCGCAACCTGGAGTACGTCAAGGCCGCCCGAGCGTTGGGGTTGCCAGACAGCCAGGTAATGCTGCGGCACATCCTGCCCAATGCCATGAATGCGACCCTGACCTATGTGCCATTCATGCTGACCGGGGCGATCACCACCCTGACTGCGCTGGATTTTCTCGGGTTCGGCATGCCGGCCGGGAACGCTTCGCTGGGAGAGCTGGTGACCCAGGGCAAACAGCACCTGGAGGCGCCGTGGCTGGGCTTTACCGCATTCTTTGCCCTGGCGGTGATTCTGTCGCTGCTGGTGTTTATCGGGGATGCCTTGCGCGAGGCGTTCGACCCCAGGGGATAGGTTTTCAGGTCTGGCCTCTTCGCGGGTAAACCCGCTCCCACAGGGTCACCACAAATCCTGAGGCTGTGGGGTACCTGTGGGAGCGGGTTTACCCGCGAAGAGGCCGGCCCTGCTTTTACAGATTTCAGGATTTCTACCCATGCACGACAGCGACAGCCTCAAGGACTACCCCCAGGTACGGCAACTGGCGATCCGCTCGCTGTTCGAGATTATCGAGCAGTCCAGCGAGGGCACGGTAATCGTCGACCGCCAGGCGCGCATCGTCTGGATGAACGAGCGCTACGCCCGGCGCTTTGGCCTGGCCGACGCCGCCAGTGCCATCGGCCAGCCATGCGAGGCGGTGATCCCGGGCAGCCTGATGCGCGAAGTAGTGAACAATGGCCGGCCAATCCTGCTGGACATGCTCGATACCCCTAACGAGCCGCTGGTAGTGATGCGCCTGCCCATCCACGACGACCAGGGCGCGCTGATCGGTGCCATCGGCTTTGCCCTGTTCGATGAATTGCGCAGCCTGTCGCCGCTGCTCAAACGCTACTCCAGCATGCAGCAGGAACTGGCCTCGACCCGCTCGCAGTTGCGCGCTCGCCAGGCCAAGTACAGCTTCGCCCAGTTCGTCGGCAGCAGCGCCGCCAGCCTGGAGGCCAAGCGCCGCGCCCGGCGTGGCGCGAGCAGTGATTCGCCGGTGTTGCTGCTGGGCGAAACCGGCACCGGCAAGGAACTGCTGGCCCATGCCATCCATGCGGCGTCGGCGCGGGCGCACAAGGCGTTTGTCAGCATCAACAGTGCGGCGATCCCCGAAACACTGCTGGAAGCCGAATTCTTCGGCACCGCCCCCGGCGCCTTTACCGGCGCCGACCGCAAGGGCCGCACCGGCAAGCTGCAACTGGCCGAAGGCGGCACGCTGTTCCTCGACGAGATCGGCGACATGCCGCTGGCCCTGCAGAGCAAGCTGCTGCGGGTGTTGCAGGAAAAGGAATACGAGCCGGTAGGCTCGAACCAGATGCTGCGCAGTGATGTGCGCATCATTGCCGCCACTTCCATCGACCTGCAGGCCGCCATCGCCCGAGGGGCATTCCGCGCCGACCTGTATTACCGGCTGAATGTGCTGCCGATCGAGGTGCCACCACTGCGGCAACGGCTGGAGGACCTGCCGGCGCTGTGCGAGGCCATCCTGGGCGAACTGGGCAGCCAGTATGAGCTGGAGGCCGAAGCGCAGCAGCTACTGGCGCGGCATGCATGGCCGGGAAACATTCGCGAGCTGCGCAATGTGCTGGAGCGGGCCACGCTGCTGGCGGATCAGCCGCGGCTGGGGGTGGCGGATCTTCGGGCGGCATTGGGGCCGTTGAGCCCGGTGGCGGGTGAACCTATGCGGCAGACTTACCGTGAGGCCTGTGAGGCATTTGAGCGCGAGCTGATTGTTGGGGCACTGGCCGAACATGGGGGAAATGTGCCGGAAGCTGCGTCGGCGTTAGGACTGGGGCGGTCAACGCTGTATAAGAAGATGGTAGCGCTCGGTCTCTGAGTGGAGACTTTTGTTTCCATTTCGAGACTGTCGCGAGGGCTTTGCCCTCGATCGCGACACAAGGCCGCTCCTGCAGGAGATCGCGGTGCACATGTAGGAGCGGCCTTGTGTCGCGAGGGGCCGCAAAGCGGCCCCAAAATCTCAAGACAGAGACAAAAATTCAGAAGAAAACAAAATACCTATATAAATCAGTGAGTTAAAAACTGGCACGATTCCCGCTATCTCCTGCTCACCGATAAAAACAAGACTCACCCAGGAGACCCACCCCGATGACCGTGCTCATCGCCCTCGCCGCTCTGGCCCTGCTGATGCTGGCTGCCTACCGCGGCTACAGCGTAATCCTCTTCGCCCCCATCGCCGCCCTCGGTGCGGTACTGCTCACCGACCCGTCCGCCGTGGCCCCCGCATTCACCGGGGTGTTCATGGAGAAAATGGTCGGTTTCATCAAGCTCTACTTCCCGGTGTTCCTGCTGGGCGCCGTGTTCGGCAAGCTGATCGAGCTGTCCGGTTTCTCGCGCTCGATCGTCGCCGCCGCCATCCGCGTGCTCGGCACCCGCCAGGCGATGCTGGTGATCGTGCTGGTCTGCGCGCTGCTCACCTACGGCGGCGTTTCGCTGTTCGTGGTGGTGTTCGCGGTGTACCCGTTCGCCGCCGAGATGTTCCGCCAGAGCAATATCCCCAAACGCCTGATTCCGGCAACCATCGCCCTGGGCGCGTTCTCGTTCACCATGGATGCCCTGCCCGGCACCCCGCAGATCCAGAACATCATCCCCAGCACCTTCTTCAACACCACCGCCTGGGCCGCGCCATGGCTGGGCCTGATCGGCACATTGTTCGTGTTCTGCGCCGGCATGGCCTACCTGCAGCGCCAGCGCAACAAGGCCCAGCGCGCCGGTGAAGGCTATGGCAGCGATTTGCGCAACGAACCGGAGACCGCTGCCGACCTGGCGCTGCCCAACCCTTGGCTGGCCCTGTCACCGCTGCTGCTGGTGGGGGTGATGAACCTGCTGTTCACCCACTGGATCCCGCAGTGGTACGGCCCAAGTCACAGCCTGCAACTGCCCGGCATGAGCGCACCGGTGCAAAGCGATGTGGCCAAGCTCACTGCCATCTGGGCGGTGCAGGCGGCGTTGCTGGTGGGCATCCTGATGGTGCTGGTGTGTGCCTTCGGCGCCATCCGCACCCGCCTGGCCGAAGGCACCAAAAGCGCCGTGGGCGGCGCCTTGCTGGCGGCCATGAACACCGCCTCGGAATACGGCTTTGGCGCGGTGATCGCCTCGCTGCCGGGCTTCCTGGTATTGGCCGACGCCCTGCGCGGCATCCCCAACCCACTGGTCAACGAAGCGATTACCGTGACCTTGCTGGCCGGCATCACCGGCTCTGCCTCGGGCGGCATGAGCATCGCCCTGGCGGCCATGGGCGACACCTTCATCGCCGCCGCCAATGCCGCCAACATACCGCTCGAAGTACTGCACCGCGTGGCCGCCATGGCCAGCGGTGGCATGGACACCCTGCCGCACAACGGTGCGGTCATCACCCTGCTGGCCGTGACCGGGCTGACCCACCGCGAGGCCTACAAGGACATTTTCGGTATTACCCTGATCAAGACCCTGGCGGTGTTCGTGGTCATCGCCACGTTCTACGCCACCGGCATCGTCTAAGGAGTTTTGCATGACCCTCAAAGGCAAGACCGCACTCGTCACCGGTTCCACCAGCGGCATCGGCCTGGGCATTGCCCAGGTACTGGCTCGCGCAGGCGCCAACATCGTGCTCAACGGCTTCGGCGACCCTGCACCGGCGCTGGCGGAGATCGCCCGGCACGGGGTGAAGGTAGTCCATCACCCGGCCGACCTCTCGGACGTGGCCCAGATCGAAGCGCTGTTCGCCGTGGCCGCGCGCGAGTTCGGCGACGTCGACATTCTGGTCAACAACGCCGGTATCCAGCACGTGGCGCCAGTGGAACAGTTCCCGCTGGAAAGCTGGGACAAGATCATCGCCCTCAACCTGTCGGCCGTGTTCCACGCTACGCGACTGGCCCTGCCCGGCATGCGCACGCGCAATTGGGGGCGCATCATCAACATCGCTTCCGTGCACGGCCTGGTCGGCTCTACCGGCAAGGCGGCCTATGTGGCGGCCAAGCACGGCGTGGTCGGCCTGACCAAGGTGGTGGGCCTGGAAACCGCCACCAGCAACGTCACCTGCAATGCCATCTGCCCTGGCTGGGTGTTGACCCCGCTGGTGCAGAAGCAGATCGACGATCGTGCTGCCAACGGTGGCGATCCGCTGCAAGCGCAGCACGATCTGCTGGCAGAAAAACAACCGTCGCTGGCCTTCGTCACCCCCGAGCACCTGGGTGAGCTGGTACTATTCCTGTGCAGCGAGGCCGGTAGCCAGGTTCGCGGTGCCGCCTGGAACGTCGATGGTGGCTGGTTGGCCCAGTGACGGGCGGCCTGGGCCTGGCGGCGGTCTTGCATTTGTTTATCTGCAAGGAGGCCCTATGCGCCCAACCCCGATGACCGCGATTCTTGCCCTGACCCTGGCTGCCGCCGCACCCGCGATGGCAGCCAGCCTGAAGGACGTCGCGCCCTACCCCGAGGCGGAAAAAGGCTTCACCCGGCAGGTCATCCACCTGCCGGCCCAGGCTGATGAGTCGGCCTATCAACTGGAAATCCTCGCCGGCAAGACCCTGAAGGTTGACTGCAATCGCCAGCGCCTGGGCGGCAGCCTGGAGGAACGTACCCTGGAAGGCTGGGGCTACAGCTACTACCGCCTGGACAAGGTCAGCGGCCCGGCCAGCACACTGATGGCCTGCCCCGATGGCAAGAAGACCGAGGCCTTCGTGCCAGTGGTCGGTGAAGGCTTCATGCTGCGCTACAACAGCAAGCTGCCGGTGGTGGTGTATGTGCCCAAGGACGTCGAAGTGCGCTACCGCGTCTGGACCGCGTCGCAGGACGTGCAAAAGGCTAAAGTAGAGTAACGCGCAAGCCCCTGCTGGGGGCTTCTTCGCGGGCACGCCCGCTCCCACAGGCTATCACCAGGCTGGACATCTACGCTGTACCTGTGGGAGCGGGCGAGCCCGCGAAGGCGCCCTCGAATCCAAATGATCATCTGGAGGTTCGGCATGAACGATGTGCTCTGGCGCCCCTCCACGGCGCAGATCGAGGCCAGCCGGATGGATGCCTTCCGCCGCCGGGTCAACCTGCGTTACAACCTGCAACTCGACGACTACCACGCGCTGCACCGCTGGAGCATCGAGCAGCGCCCTGCCTTCTGGCAAACCGTTGCCGACTACTTCCACGTTCACTGGCATAACCCGCCAAGCCAGGTGCTCAGCGAAGGGCCGCAGATGCCCGATGCCCAGTGGTTCGCCAACGCCACCCTCAACTTTGCCGAACACCTGCTGCGCCGCCGTGACGACCGCCCGGCCCTGGTCGCTGTGCGCGAAGACGGCCAGCGTCAGCTGTTCACCCATGCCCAGCTGGCCGCCCAGGTGGCCGGCCTGCAAACAGCCTTGAAGGCCGCCGGCATCGGCCCCGGCGACCGCGTAGCCGCCATCATGCCCAATACCTGGCAGACACTGGTCGCCATGCTTGCCTGCACCAGCCTCGGTGCGGTGTGGTCCAGCTCCTCGCCCGAGTTTGGCGTGCACGGCATCATCGACCGCTTCGGTCAGATCGAGCCCAAGCTGCTGATCGCCTGCGCCGGGTACCAGTACGCCGGCAAAGCCATCGACCAGGTGGACAAGGTCAACCAGGTGTGCGCGCAGCTGCCCGGGCTGGAACAGCTGATCGTGGTCCCCCACACCCGTAGCGGAACGCGTGTCGACGAATTCCAGGCCGCCAATGTCAGCCTGTGGGACGAGTTCTATCAGCCCGGCGGCGAGCCCCGCTTCACCCCGCTGCCCTTCGACCACCCGCTGTACATCCTGTATTCCAGCGGCACCACCGGCGTGCCCAAATGCATTGTCCACCGCGCTGGCGGCGTGTTGTTGCAGCACCTGAAGGAACATGGCCTGCACAATGACCTGAAAGCCGATGACGTACTGTTCTACTACACCACTTGCGGCTGGATGATGTGGAACTGGCTGGTCAGCGGCCTGGCGGTGGGCGCCACGCTGGTGCTGTATGACGGCTCGCCCTTCCATCCCGGCCCCGAGCGGCTGCTGGACCTGATCGACGCCGAGGATATCCAGGCCTTCGGTACCAGCGCCAAGTACCTGGCGGCGCTGGAGCAGGCGGGCCTGGAGCCTGCGGCAAGCCACCGCCTGGCGCGCTTGCGCCTGCTACTGTCCACCGGCTCGCCACTGTCGCCACACAGCTACGACTACGTGTACCGCAAGATCAAGGCCGACCTGTGCCTGGCGTCGATGTCCGGCGGTACCGATATCGTCTCTTGCTTCGTGCTGGGCAACCCGACCCTTCCAGTGCGCCGTGGCGAGATCCAGTGCAAGGGCCTGGGCATGGCGGTGGAGGTGTGGAACGAGCATGGCCAGCCGGTGCTGGGCGAAAAAGGCGAGCTGGTGTGCACGCGCAACTTCCCGTCCATGCCGCTGGGGTTCTGGAAGGACACGGACGGCAGCCGCTATCACGACGCCTACTTCAGCCAGTTCCCGGGGGTGTGGGCCCAGGGCGACTACGCCGAACAGCGTGCCGACGGTGGGCTGGTGATTCATGGCCGCTCCGATGCCGTGCTCAACCCCGGTGGCGTGCGCATTGGCACGGCGGAGATCTACCGCCAGGTGGAAAAGGTCGAGCAGGTGCTGGAAAGCGTGGCCATCGGCCAGGACTGGCAAGGCGATGTGCGGGTGGTGCTGTTCGTTCGCCTGCGTGACGGCCTGCAGCTGGATGAGGCCCTGCGCCAGCACATCCGCCAGGTGATCCGCCAGTTCACCACGCCCCGCCATGTACCGGCGGTGATCGCCCAGGTCGATGACATCCCGCGTACCATCAGCGGCAAGCTGGTGGAGTTGGCGATTCGCAATGTGGTGCATGGTTTGCCGGTGAAGAACACCGACGCCCTGGCCAACCCCGAGGCGCTGGAGCAGTTCCGGGATCGCGAGGAGTTGCGCACCCCATAAAGAAGGTATTCACCGTCATTGTGGGAGCGGCCTTGCGTCGCGAAAGGGCTGCAAAGCAGCCCCGGGATTTCAGCAGCGAAGCATAGATTTCTGGGGCCGCTTTGCGGCCCTTTCGCGACGCAAGGCCGCTCCCACAATGGCCTCCACTCGACTCGATCAGGCATAATGCCGACCTTTTTCGCCCCGAAGCACAGGTACCCCATGAAAGCCCAAGCCCGCCACATCCTGGTCAAGACCGCTGACGAAGCCGAAAAGCTCAAGCAGCGCATCGCCAATGGCGAGGCTTTCGACGTGCTCGCAAAAAAGTTCTCCACCTGCCCTTCGGGCAAGCGTGGCGGCGACCTGGGTGAAATCCGCCCCGGGCAGATGGTCGGCGCCATCGACCAGGTGATCTTCAAGAAGCCCCTGCGCGTGGTGCACGGGCCGATCAAGAGCAAGTTCGGCTATCACCTGGTGCAGACGTTCTACCGCGACTGATAGCCCCGGGCCACCTGACATTTTTGCCAGTTGTCCCCCTACCGTACAAAACATACAACTCAGGCAGTGGCCCCTCTAATGGAGACCTGCCTATGCGCTGCCCTCGCCTGCTTTTGCCTGCCGCACTCCCTCTGCTGACTTTGCCTTTGCTGTCTCATGCCCAATCCCTGACCGTTGCAGCAGGCGAGGACCTGGGCGCCATCGTTCAGACGCCAGCTGCAGATCAGTTCATCATCACCGGCGGCAAGGTCACATCGTTGCAACAAGGCGAGGGGCAGGACACGTTCAACATGTCTGGTGGCGAACTAGGGTCGCTCAATCAAGGCGGTGCCATGGACGATTTCCTCATGACCAAGGGGACCATCAAGGGTGCCTTCGAAGATGGCGATACGGCCCGATTCAAGGGTGGCAGCATTGGCAGCATCGACCTCAAGATGGCTGATAACTTCCTTGAAATGTCCGAAAACCTTGGTGTGGAAACCATCGTTGTTGGCAACGTGGTCAGCGGCCTTGGCAACGATACTTACATCCTGGCTGGCGGCACCATCGGGAGAGATCTCAGTACCAGCAGCGGCAAAGACAAGATCAATGTCGAAGGCGTCAATCTCAAAGGCGAGATACGTGCCGGCCAGGGCGACGATAACTTCAACTGGACGAGCGGAAAGATCGGCAAGAAAGTCGACATGGGCGCCGACAATGACACGGCCACCGTCAGCACACTCGACTTGAGCAGTTCAACAGTGCTGTTGGACGGTGGTACGGGCACGGATACCCTGACGTTTCAGCAAGCCAAGGTCGGTCAGGGTGCCTTGTATGTCAACTGGGAGTCCATCAACCTGAACCAGGGCAGCCAGTTGACCCTGAACGACAGCTTGGCCCTGGGTGACCTGGGCTCCGATCAGAAACCGATAGCCGCAGCCACGGGCACCGGTACCCTGCAAGTCGACGCGACCAGCACACTGACAAGTCGCCACGGCAGCATCGTCAGCATCCAGAATGGCAACAAGGCGTCCGTGGTAAACGCCGGCACCATAGACCTGAGCCGTGGCAACGACGCTCAGGGCCGCCTGACCATCCAGGGCAACTACACCGGCAACAACGGCACCCTGCGACTGAACAGCATGCTGGCCGGCGACGGCGCCGCCTCCGATCGCCTGGTGGTCAGCCGTGGTGCGATTGGCGGCTCTACCCAGCTGCTCATCAACAACCTCAACGGCGCTGGCGCGGCGACGGCGCAAAACGGTATTCAAGTCGTTGAAGCGCGTGACGGCGCGGTCAGCACGGCCACCGCATTTGTCCAGACCCAGACCCTTTCAGCCGGCGCCTACGACTACCGGTTGTTCAAGGGCGGCGTGACTGCAGGCAGTGAAAACAGCTGGTACCTGCGCTCCACCCTGGTTGCGCCACCCGCTCCGGCCCCTGCGCCGGAACCGGGCGAGCCGACACAGCCAACGCAACCGGGCGAGCCAGTGGTCATCGCACCCGCCGCTACCCCGCCTGTCGCGGCCCCGGCGCCCGGCCAGGTCGAGCTGCCTGCCCCGATCCAAGGCGAGAGCCTGCCGCTGTACCGGCCTGAAGTCCCGCTGTACGCCACTGCGCCGAGGGGCGCCGCGATCATCGCCCGCCAGGCCTTGGGCACGTTCCACCAGCGTCAGGGCGACCAGCAGCTGCTGCAGGGTGACGGCGCCGTGCCCGCCAGTTGGGGCCAGGCCTATGGCGGCGCGTTACGTCAGCAATGGAGCGGCACGGTCAGCCCGAGCCTGGATGGCGACCTGTACGGCTTCAAGGTGGGCCAGGACCTGTATGCCAAGGTTGGCGACAGCGGTTATCGCCAGCACATCGGTATCTACGTCAGCCATAGCCGTCTGGACGCCGACGTCAAAGGCTTCGCCCTCGCCGTGGAGAACCGCAGCGTCGGTGACCTGGAGCTTGATGGCGGCAGCGTCGGCGCCTACTGGACGCTGGTCGGACCGCAAGGCGGCTACCTCGACGCCGCGCTGCAGTACACCAACCTAGATGGCCGGGCGCGTTCGGACCGTGGTGACAAGCTGAACATCGACGGCCACGCCTGGACCGCATCACTGGAATCCGGCTATCCCATCGCCCTGTCCGAACGCTGGGTACTGGAGCCGCAGGCTCAGGTGATCGCGCAAAAAGTCTCGCTCGACAGCGCCAGCGATAGCGTCTCCCACATCAGCCACGACGCCCAGGTCGAGCTGACCGGCCGACTGGGGGTTCGGCTCGAGGGGGCCTTCAAAGGCAGCAGCGACCGCCTGTTGCAACCCTATGCGCAAGTCAACCTGTGGCATGGCGACGGTGGCCGCGACACCTTGACCTTCGATGGCGTCGACAAGATCAAGACCGATTACCGCTATACCTCGGTGCAACTTGAAAGCGGCGTGGTAGCGCAGGTCAACGAAGCGCTGAGCCTGCATGGCGGCGTGCAGTACACCGCCAACCTGGACAGCCGCCAGCAGGAAGCCAGCGGCGTGAACCTGGGCCTGCGCTGGCAGTTCTAGCGCCGCGCAGCCAGCAGCCCGAGGCCGGCGCAGCCCAGCAATGAGGCGCTGACCCGGTTGAACAGCCGGCGTGGGCCGGGCTGGCTGAACCAGCGCTGCATGTACGCCCCCAGGCCGGCGTAGATGGCGATCGCGGCCCATTCCAGCAACAGGAACAACGCACCCAGCCAGAGGAACTGCTCGCTCACCGGAGTGGTACTGCCGACCGAAACGAACTGCGGCAGGAACGCGGTGAAGATCAGGATAGCCTTCGGATTACCAGCAGCCATCCAGAACTCCTGGCGTACCAGACGCCAGGTGCCGTGTGGCTGATCACCTGCAACCGCGGCCTCGCCCACCGGTGCCCGCCACAGTTGCCAGGCGATATAGAACAGGTAGGCCGCCCCCGCCAATTTGATGGCCAGGAACAGGTATTCGCTGGTATGCAGCACCACTGCCAGGCCCATCGCCGCCAGGGCGATCATGCCGCTGAAGGCGACGATGCGCCCGCCACCGGCCACGCAGGCCGTACGCAGGCCGTAACGGCTGGCATTGTGCAGCGACAGCAGGTTGTTCGGCCCCGGCGCCATGTTCAGGGCGAAACAGGCGGGGATGAAAAGCAGCAGGCTTGAAAGGTCCATTATCGTTTTCCTTTGGCAACAGGCGCCTATTTCGGCGGTTAGCTGGCCTGGTGGTCAAGTTACAGCCAGTGGAAAAAACTGTATGGGTGCGCGGCGCCTGATAAGCTGCCGGGCATATCGAGGACCCTGTGATGCCCCGTTCCCATGCCGCGCTGTGGCGCGACCCGGCCCTGCCGCATGTCGAAAGCCGCCGCGCCTGCCATAGCCGCGCCTGCTACAAGGCCCACAGCCACCCAACGTTTTCCATCGGTGTGGTGGATGCCGGCCACAGTCATTTCACCGGTGCCGGCAACGGCCAGCAACGCCTGACGCCTGGCACTCTGGTGCTGGTCCCGGCCCGCCGGGTACATGCCTGCAACCCCGAGCCCGGGCAGGCGTGGAGCTACCAGATGCTGCATGTGGATGCCGACTGGCTGGCACAGCTGCACCTGGAGTCCGGGCTGGATGGTGCCGGGCCCGGCGAGCCGGCACGTATCTGCCAGGTGCCGGAGGTGTATCGGCAGTTCTGCGAACTGAACAGTCTGCTGTTTTCCAACGCCAGCAATGGTGAGAAGGATGCCGCGCTGATTGCCTTTCTGGGTGACCTGGACTTTGCCAGGCACGCGCCGCTGGCACCGGCACCGGCCCTGGGGGCGACCGCGTTGAGTGGGCTGATTGCGCACATCGAAGGCCAGGACCCGGCGCAGTTGAGCCTGGCGGTACTCGCGCGGGAGGCCGGGCTTGGGCGCTACCAGTTGATTCGCGCATTTCGCGCGGCCACCGGGTTTACGCCGCATGCCTACCTGCTCAATGCACGGGTCAACCGTGGGCGCCAATTGTTGGGTGAAGGGCAGGCCCTGGCGGAGGTGGCCTATCGGCTCGGTTTTGCCGACCAAAGCCATTTCCAGCGGGTGTTCAAGGCCCATGTGGGGGTGACACCGGGGCAGTATCGGGACTTGCACAGCCTCTGAGACCATGGGGGCGCTGTGCGCCCCTTTCGCGACACAAGGCCGCTCCCACAAGGTGCTGCGTACGCCGTTCAATGTGGGAGCGGCCTTGTGTCGCGAAAGGGCTGCGCAGCAGCCCCGGCAATGGGCCTGCAATATTGTTCAATACGGCATGAGCGCCGAAGGGCAGAGTCAGGCTTTTCCGCCAGAGCAGCCTCACCCCAATGCAACAGTTCCTGATCATCGCCCTCGCCCACTTCCTCGCCCTGCTCTCTCCCGGCCCGGACTTCTTCCTGGTCGCACGCACTTCGGTCAACGCTGGCTGGCGCGTCGCGAGCGGCGCCTGCCTGGGTATCGCCCTGGCCAATGGCGTGTTCATCGCCATGGCTTTCACCGGTTTGTCGGTGCTGCAGGAAGGCAGCCTGCTGTTCACCGCCCTGCAACTGGCCGGCGCCGGCTACCTGCTGTACATCGGCACCCTGTTCCTGCGCCATGCCGGGCAAACCAGCCTGGGCACAGTCGCTGGCAAACAGACCGCCCATGGGTGGTGGCGGGGATTGGGCATGGGGTTCCTGTCCGGCATCCTCAACCCCAAGAATGCGCTGTTCTATGCCAGCCTGGTCAGCATGGTCGCCAGCGCCAGCTTTGCCTGGAAAGCAACCTGTGCCCTGTGGATGTTCAGCATTGTGCTGCTGTGGGACTTGCTGGTTGCCGTGGCCATCGGCAACTCGCTGGTGCTGCGGCGCTTCGCCCGCAGCCTGCCCTGGCTGGAACGGGCCTCCGGGGCCATGCTGGTGCTATTGGCTATGGCACTGTTGTTTCACCTGGCCTGGGGCTGACCAGTTGCAGGGTGCGCATGTCCATCAAGGTGAAATGGCCACTGGCCCAGCCGCCAGTGTCCAGGTGCCAGACGTTGCCAAGCAGCTTGGCCTCCAGCACCGGTGTGTGGCCCACCAACAAGGCACGCAGGCCCTGCACGGGCGCGGTATCGCCTACCTTCAGGCGCCGCCGCGACCATTGGCACACCTCCCGTACCTGCGGGTCGTCATCCAGTTCCAGCCAGGTCCTCAACACCGTCCAGTCGGCGTACGGGCTGTCGGCATGTAGCAGGCCTACCAGGCCGGCCGCGCTTTCAACCTCTATCGCGATCGGCAGCTGCTCGAAGCGCTCGACGAAACGTAACTGCCGAGCCCTCGGCAGGTCCAGAAACCAGCCCCCCCCGGCGGCGCGATACATGTCCAGATCGAGCCGCCCGCCGCGCACGCGGGTAATCGCCAGGGCCTCATGATTACCTTGCACGGCATGGAACCAGGGCTGCGCCAGCCAATCCAGCGCCGCCTCGCTGTCCGGGCCACGGTCGACCAGGTCCCCAACACTGAACAGGCGGTCCACGGCCGGATCGAACCCCACCCCATCCAGGCATTGCTGCAGGCGCTGGAAGTGACCATGGATATCGCCCACCGCCAGGTCACGCCCACGCAGGTTGGCAATCAGACGCCGAAACCGTGCCATTACAATCTTCCTCTGCTGGTGCCGCCATGCCAGGGGTAAAATGGAGGCACACACAATCTGCCCCGGAGGTGCATCATGCGTACCGCCCTCGTGTGTGCCGTGCTCATGGCGCTGTCTCTGGACAGCATGGCACAAGGTGCCCCGGCCGCGCAGGTCGAGGTACGTTTCGACCATCCGGAAAAATTCCGCGATGCCAGCCTCGACAGCCACGGGTACGAGCGTGGCGCCGACGCCTATGTGATGAAAACCCTGACCCAGTACCTGCAGAAGCTTGGCCAACGCTACCTGCAACCTGGCCAGCAACTGGTCATCGACATTCGCGACATCGACCTGGCCGGGCGTTTCGAGCCCTGGCACAGCCAGGCCTACGATGTACGCTTCATGCGCGAAATCACCTGGCCGACCATCGACCTCAGCTACACCCTCAGCCAACCGGGCAAACCCGACCAGCAGGCGCAGGAAAGGGTCAGCGACAAGATGTACCTCAGCCGCCCGGGCCGGGTCACGAGCAGCAGCGACCGCCTGTATGCCGAAAAGGCCATGCTCGACGACTGGTTCCGCCAGCGTTTCGCCGTCCACCCGGCATCCTGAAAATCCCTTCACTGGTACAGGCGTTGGTGCCGGTAGTATGCTCGGCCCTTCAACCTGAACCAGGGAAGGGTTTTTCATGAAGTTGTGCGCCGTGCAACTGGCGTCGCTCAAGGGCGATGTGCAAGCCAACCTCGAACGCCACCTGGCCTGCATCGAACAGGCCGCGGCCCTTGGTGCCGAACTGGTGGTATTTCCCGAACTGTCGCTGACCGGCTATGAGCCAACCCTAGCGCGCCAGGCCGCCCTGCCAGTCAGTTCGGCACGGCTGGACCCGCTGCAGGCAGCCTGCGACCGGTTTGGTATCACTGTCGCAGCGGGCCTGCCACTGCCGACCCCTGATGGCATTCGTATCGGCATGCCAATCCTCAGCCCCGGTGTACCGCGCCAGGCCTATGCCAAGCGGCGCCTGCATGATGATGAACTGCCCTGGTTCACCCCAGGCGATCAAGCCTTGCTGCTGCAGGTGGGCGCGCACCGGGTAGCGCCTGCGATCTGCTACGAATCGATGTTCATGGCGCATGCGGCAGCCGCGCGGGAACACGGCGCCGACCTGTACCTGGTCAGTGTGGCGAAAACTGCCAAGGGCATTCGCGAGGGTTACTTGCACTACTCCGAGGTGGCTCGAGAGCTGGGCATGGCAGTGTTGCTGGCCAACTGCGTGGGGCCGGCCGACACCTTCATCGGCGCTGGCGGCTCGGCGGCGTGGGACAGCCAGGGGCGCTTGCTGGCCAGCCTGGACGACCACAGCGAAGGGCTGATCGTGCTGAACACCGCCAGCGCCAGTGCCATGGCGGTGTCCTTGGCCCCGCACCCGTCATGATCTATCTGTTCCTGGCATTGCTGAGCTACGCCTGTACCTATTACCTGACGGGGCTGCTCATCCATGGGCAACTGGCCGATGTAGCCGAGGGTTTGCGCCACCGGCCTGATGCGCCGACACCCGGCGAATATCTGCGTGCAGTCAAGCCACATGCGCGCCGGGCCCATCGGCAGTACACCCTGATGGCCGGCTCGGCGTTGGCCCTGCTGGTCTGCCTGGCCGCCAGCTGGTTCTGCTGACATCTACAGGTCCAATGCCAGGCTTTGCCGGCCTTCCAGCGCCAGCAGGTACTGCTTTGCCGCAAGGCCACCGGCAAAGCCGGTCAGGCTGCCAGATGCACCGATTACCCGATGACACGGGGCGATGATCGAAATCGGGTTGCGGCCATTGGCGGCGCCTACCGCACGCACCGCGCTGGGGTTGCCGATCTGTCGGGCGATGTCGCTGTAGCTGCGGGTTTCGCCGAACGGAATCGCCAACAGCGCAGCCCACACCTGACGCTGGAATTCGGTACCGGCAAAATCCAGCGCCAGGTCGAAGCGCTGGCGCTTGCCGGCAAAGTACTCGCCGAGCTGGCGAGCGGTTTCCAGCAGTACCGGGCACTGGTCATCACGGTGCAGGGCACCAAGGCGCACGCGGTTTTCCCGCTCCTCTTCCCACAGTACGGCTGTCAGGCACTCGCCACGGGCTACCAGGGTCAAGGTGCCGACGGGTGACTGCATGAAGGTGAATGCGCTGGACATAAGCAGGCTCCTGCCAGGTTGCGATCAACCTACTGTACGCATCCCCAGTTCTGCCTGCATCCGCTTTCTTGCTCAGGCAATCACGCAAGCGGAACATCGGCGTCGGCATATTGCCCGGACCAGAGTGCCCTCCACCGCGTCGCCTGCTTCGCAGAACATGCCCGCTCCCACAGGGACCCCATCAGCTGAAGGAATACGCCATACCTGTAGGAGCGGGTTTACCCGCGAACACCGGCGCAGCCGGTGCCATCCACCGCGTCGCCTGCTTCGCGGGCATGCCCGCTCCCACAGGGACCCCATCAGCTGAAGGAATACGCCATACCTGTAAGAGCGGGCGCGCCCGCGAACACCGGCGTAGCCGGTGCCCTCCACCGCGTCGCCTGCTTCGCGGGTGAACCCGCTCCCACAGGGGCCCCACCAGCTGAAGGAATACGCTGTACCTGTGGGAGCGGGTTTACCCGCGAACACCGGCGCAGCCGGTGCCATCCACCGCGTCGCCTGCTTCGCGGGCATGCCCGCTCCCACAGGGGCCCCACCAGCTGAAGGAATACGCCATACCTGTAGGAGCGGGCGCGCCCGCGAACACCGGCGTAGCCGGTGCCATCAGCCGGCGCTGCCTGCATTCAGAGAAATGCCTGGCGGATCCGCTTCTTGTCGATTTTGCCAACGCTGGTCTTGGGGATCTCCTCCACGCAACGCAACTGCCGCGGTATCGCCCATTTGTTCAGGTGCCCGCTGTCGACAAACGGCTGCAGATGCCCTGCCAATGCCGCCTGGTCGAACTGCATTCCGTCACAACGGACCACCAAGGCCAAGGGTTGCTCACCCCACTGCGGGTCCGGGATGCCGATCACTGCCACCGAAGCGACTGCCGGATGCTGGCTGATCAGGTTTTCCAGCGCCACCGAGCTGACCCACTCGCCTCCGGTCTTGATCACATCCTTGATCCGGTCACGAATGCGCACCACACCCGCAGGGTCGATGCAGGCCAGGTCGCCAGTATGCATCCAGCCCCCCAGCCACAACGCGGCACCCTGCTCCGGTTCGTGCAGATAGCCCTGGGTCAGCCACGGTGCACGCACCACGATTTCACCCAGGCTCTCGCCGTCGCGGGGCACATCAATGCCTTCAGCGTCGACGATGCGCAGGTCCACCAGGGCGATCGGCACGCCAGCATCGATACGCAGCGGCAGTTGTTGCGCCATGGGCAGTGCCAGCAGCTCGGCGCTCAGGTGGGTGATGCTGAGCAGCGGGCAGCTTTCCGACATGCCGTAGCCACAATGCACGCTGATGCCGCGCTCGCTGGCACGCTGCGCCAGGCCCAGGGTCAGGGCGCTGCCGCCCAGCAGCATCTTCCAACCGCTCAGGTCGGCGCGGCGCCCTTCCTCGCTGTCGAGCATCATCTGCAGCACCGTGGGCACGCAATGAGAGAACGTCACGCCCTCGTCGCGGTACAGGCGCACCAGGCGGTTGGGCTCGTAGCGCCCCGGGTAGACCTGCTTGATGCCCAGTGCCGTGGCCACATAGGGCACGCCCCAGGCATGCACATGGAACATCGGCGTAATGGGCATGTACACGTCGCCGCTGCGCAGCAGCGGCACCTCGCCGCAGGCAGCCAGGGTGCCCTGCTCGACCAGGGTATGCAGCACCAGTTGCCGGTGGCTGAAGTACACGCCCTTGGGGTTGCCGGTGGTACCGCTGGTGTAGAACAGCGTGGCCAGTGAGTGCTCGTCGAAATCGGCGAATTCGAACTGTGGCTCGGCAGCCGCCAGCAGCGCTTCGTACTCACCCAGCAACGGCACATCTTGCGTTGCCGGGCCGCCTTCGCTGAGGCGAATGAAACCCTCGACCGTCGGCAAGTCATCGCGCAGTTGCGCCATCAACGGAAGGAAGTCGTCATGCACCAGTACCAGGCGGTCCTCGGCATGGTTCATGGTGTAGCGCACCTGCTCGGTGGACAGCCGTACGTTTACCGTGTGCAGCACCGCACCCAGCATCGGTACGGCGAAGAAGCATTCAAGGGCCCGATGGCTGTCCCAGTCGAGCAAGGCCACGGTGTCGCCAGGCTTGACCCCGGCGGCGGTCAGCACATTGGCCAGCCGCTGGATGCGTTCGAGCAGCGTGGTGTAGGTGTAGCGCAGCTTGTCGGCGTAGACGATTTCCTGGTTGGGCTGGTAGCGCACGCCCGACAGCAGCAGACGCTTGATCAGCAGCGGATAGGCGTAGGCCTGCTCGGCCGCAGGCATGATGCGAGTGGTGATCATGTCGGCGGCCTTCACAGTTGCCCGGCCTCGAGCAGGTACAGGCTGTCGCTACCGGCCCTGACGCTGGCGCTCAGCGAATGAATGCGTGGCAGCAGGCGGGCAAAGTAGAAACGCGCAGTGCCCAGCTTGCTCAGGTGGAACGGCTCGGGAGCCGCATGACACTGGCAAACCACGGCCATGCGTGCCCACAGGTAGGCGTAGAAGGTGTAGCCAAACACCTGCAGGTACTCCACCGCCGCCGCGCCCAGCTCACGCGGGTTGCCCTGGGCCCGATCGAGCAACCAGGCGGTCAGCTCGTCGAGGTTGCGCACGGCAGCCAGCAGCGGCGCGCCGAACTCGGCGCACGCCGCGGGCAGCGTCTCGACAAAGGCAGTAATTTCATCGGACACGCTGCGATAGGCCTGGCCGCCATCGGCAAACAGTTTACGCCCCACCAGGTCGAGGGCCTGGATGCCATTGGTGCCTTCGTAGATCTGGGTAATGCGGCAGTCGCGGATCAACTGCTCCTGGCCCCATTCGCGGATATAGCCATGACCGCCCAGCACCTGCTGGCCGTGCACGGTGGTTTCCAGCCCCATGTCGGTTAGGAAGGCCTTGGCCACTGGCGTGAGCAATGCCACCTTGGCCTCGGCCTGGGCGCGTGCGACCGGGGCCTCGCTGTATTTGGCCAGGTCCAGCTGCAGTGCCACATAGGTAGAGAAGGCCCGCCCGCCTTCGTTCAGCGCTTTCATGGTCAGCAGCATGCGCCGCACATCCGGGTGGACGACGATCGGGTCAGCGGCTTGCCCCGGCGCTTCGGCCCCCGTCGGCGCACGGCCCTGCTGGCGATCACGGGCATAGGCAATGGCGCCCTGGTAGGAGCGTTCGCCCAGGGCCAGGCCCTGGATACCTACGCCAAGGCGCTCGTAATTCATCATGGTGAACATCGCGTTGAGGCCCTTGTTCGGCTCGCCGACCAGGTAGCCGATTGCACCGTCGAAGTTCATCACACAGGTGGCCGAGGCCTTGATGCCCATCTTGTGCTCGATCGACCCGCAACTCACCGCATTGGCCTCGCCCAGCACGCCGTCGGCGTCAACCAGCACCTTGGGCACCAGGAACAGCGAGATGCCTTTGGGCCCGGCTGGCGCATCCGGCAGCCGCGCCAGCACCAGGTGGATGATGTTCTCGGTCAGGTCCTGCTCACCGCCAGTGATGAAGATCTTGGTCCCGCTGATGCGATAGCGGCCATCGGCAACCGGCTCGGCACGGGTGCGAATCAGGCCCAGGTCGGTGCCAGCGTGCGGCTCGGTCAGGCACATCGAACCGGTCCAGCGCCCTTGGTACATGGGCGGCAGGTACAGCGCCTTCAACGGCTCGCTGGCATGGTTGAGCAGCGCCAGGCAGGCTCCGGCCGTGAGCATCGGGTACAGGCCGAACGACAGGTTGGCGGCATTGAGCATTTCTTCGAGCTGGGCACCGATCACTTTCGGCATGCCCATGCCCCCATATTCCGGGGCACCGGCCACACCCACCCAGCCATCCGCGGCAAATGCCCGGTAGGCGTCGGCGAAGCCATCGGGGGTGTATACCTGGCCGGCCTCCCAGCGGCAGCCCTGCTCGTCGCCACTGCGGTTGAGCGGCGCCACCACCTCGGCAATCAGCCGGCCGGCCTGTTCGAGCACGGCCCGGGCTGTGTCGCCATCGACCTGCTCGGCCAGCGCGGGCGTTTGCGCCCACCAGGCCGGGATGTCGAACACTTCGTTGAACAGAAAATCCATGTCGCGCAGTGGCGGAAGGTAATCAGACATGAGGCGAACACTCGGTTTCTTGGGTTTGCGGAAGCGACGTGGCCGGGGCCTCGGCAGGCGCCGGGGCGGCCTGGCCACGCAGGAGGAAATGCGACAAGGCGGGGATCAACACCAGCGCACCGAGCATGTTCCACAGGAACATGAAGGTCAGCAGCAGGCCCATGTCGGCCTGGAACTTGATCGGCGACCAGGCCCAGCCGACCACACCGGCCGCCAGGGTAATGCCGACCAGCCCGACCACCCGGCCGGTGAAGGCCACGGCTTTCTGGTAGGCCTGGGCCAGGCTCAACCCGGCGCGCTGGTAGTGCAGTTGCACGCTGAGCAGGTACAGCGCGTAGTCCACGCCAATACCTACGCCCAGGGCGATCACCGGCAATGTGGCGACCTTGACGCCAATGCCCATGGCTACCATCAGCGCTTCGCACAGCACCGAGGTGAGCATCAGCGGCAGGATCGCCACCAGCGTCGCGCGCCAGCTACGGAAGGTGAACAGGCAGAACAGCGTGACCGCCAGGTACACCAGCAACAGCATGCGGTGGTTGGCCTCGCGGACCACCACGTTGGTGGCGGCCTCGATGCCGGCGCTGCCGGCGGCCAGCAGGAACTGCTGTTCGGCGCTGCTGTTGGCCTGCGCAAAACGCTCGGCCACGGCGGCCACCTGGGCTAGGGTGTCGGCGCGGTGGTCCTTGAGGTAGGCGATTACCGGCATCAGCGAGCAGTCGTTGTTGAACAGCTCGGGGGCGTTGACCGAGGCCTGCTGGGCGGCGTAGTTGAGCACGTCCTGGTTGCGCTGCAGGCTGTTCAGGCGCGGGTTGCCTTCATAGGTGCCGGCGGTGATCTGGCGCACGGCATTGGCCAGCGACACGGTGGTCTGCACACCCGGCAATTGCTGCAGCTCCCAGGCCAGGCGGTCGGCAAGCACCAGCGTCTGGTATTGCAGGCAGCCTTCCGGCGCGGTCTTGACCATGACCGCGAAGGTGTCGCTGGACAGCGCGTAGTGCTGGGTGATGTAGGCGTTGTCGAGGTTGTAGCGGGAGTCGGCGCGCAGTTCGGGGGCACCGCTGTCGAGGTCGCCGATTTTCAGTTGCAGGCTGCCCCAGATGCCAAGGGCGCCCAGGGCCAGCGCCACCAGCAGTGCGACGCTGGCCCATTTGCGTTCGGTGAAGCGGTCGAGCAGGTCCCACAGCCGGCCGAAACCTCGGTGCTGGGCTGCGCGGGCGTCGATATGCAGGGCCCGCTCGGCAGCCTTGTGGCCAACACCAACATAAGACAGCGCCACCGGCATCAGCAGCAGCGAGGTGAAGATCAGCACCGCCACGCCGATGCTGGCGGTGATGGCCAGGTCCTGGATCACCGGGATGTCGATCAGCATCAGCACGGCAAAGCCCACCGCATCCGCCAGCAACGCAGTCACCCCGGCCACGAACAGGCGGCGGAAGGTATAGCGCGCTGCCACCTGGCGGTGGGTGCCACGGCCGATGTCCTGAAGGATGCCGTTCATCTTCTGCGCCGCGTGGGATACGCCGATGGCAAAGATCAGGAATGGCACCAGGATCGAATACGGGTCGATGGCGTAGCCCAGCCAGGCGACGATGCCCAGCTGCCACACCACCGCGGTCAGCGAACACAGCACCACCAGCAGGGTGCTGCGCACGCAACGGGTGTAGCAGTAGATGATCAGCAGGCTGGTCAGCACCGCCAGGGCGAAGAACGCCATCACCTGGATCAGCCCGTCGATCAGGTCGCCCATCAGCTTGGCGAAGCCGATCACATGGATGCGGTACTGGCCGCTGGCCTGGTACTGGCTGCGCAGTTGTTCGAGCTTCTGCGAGAAGGCGTGGTAGTCGAGGCCTTTGCCGGTAGCCGAATCCTGGTCGAGCAGCGGCACGACCAGCATGCTCGACTTGAAGTCGCGCGCCACCAGGCTGCCGACGATGTTGGCGCGCTCGATGTTCTGCCGCAGTTGCTCGATGTCACCCGCAGCGCCCTGGTAGCCGTCGGGCATTACCGGGCCACCCTGGAAGCCCTCCTCGGTCACCTCGGTCCAGCGCACCGCCGGGCTCCACAGCGACTTAACCCAGGCCCGGTCCACGCCCTGGCTGAGGAACAGCTCGTCGTTGATGTGGCGCAGGGTCTGCAGGTAGCCCGGGTCGAAGATGTCGCCCTGGGTGTTCTCCACCACCACCCGCACCGCGTTGCCCAGGCCACGCAGTGATGGGCGGTTTTCCAGGTAGTTCTGGATGTAGGGGTGGCTCTGCGGCAGCATCTTGTCGAAACTGGGGCGCAGCTCCAGGCGGGTCAGCGCCATGTAGCCCAGCACCAGGGTCGCCAATAGCATGCACAGCAGGAACGGCAGGCGATGGTTGAACACCAGGCGCTCCAGGCAATTGCCCGAGCGTGGGTCGAAATCGTCGAGGTTGCGGATTACCGGCAGGGTGTCTTGGCGGGTAGCGGCCATCAGGGTCTTCTCTTGTTATGGGTGCAGCGTGGGGTTACCGGGCTGGTTGCGCACGCCCCGCTCGCCGACCAGTACCAGGCCGTTGCCGGTATCGGTGGCGAGCGCGGTCACCGGGCCACGGGCGCTTTGCGGCACCGGGCTGAAGCTGGCGCCATCATCCCGGCTGAGCAGCAGGTCGCCGGCCTGGCTGGCCAGCCATAGCTGGCCGTCACGGTCGACACCGGCGGCGGTGAGGCTGGTGTTCACACCCGTGCTGACCGGTTGCCACTGCCGGCCGCCATCGGTGCTGCGGTAGGCATGCCCACGCAGGCCGTAGACCACCAGTACGCCAGGCTTGCCGACAGCACCGAACAGTGTGCCGGCGTAGGGTGTCTCGACACGGCTGAAGCGCTCACCGTCCTGCTTCAGCAGCAGGCCTTGCTCGCCGGTGATGTACAGCTCGTCACCTACCGCGGCCAAGCTGGTCAGGTGCAGGCCTTGCGGGTTATCGCTGTGGTCGAGCCAAGGCTGCCAGTGCTCGCCGCCATCAACGGTGCGCAACAGCAGGTTGAACACGCCGACCGCATAGCCATTGCGGGCATCGCTGAACCACACGTCGAGCAAGGCATTGTCGCTACCCGTGCCCGGCAGTTGTTCGGCCAGTGCCCGGCCATCCAGCTGCTTTTGCCAGTGCACGCCGCCATCGCGGCTGTGCAGCACCACGCCATCGTGGCCAACCGCCCAGCCCAGTTCGGGCGTGGCGAAGCTCACAGCATTCAGGTCGGCGCTGACCGGCACCTGGGCCTGCTGCCAGTGCGCGCCGTGATCGTCGGAGTACAGGATGTGCCCTCGCGGGCCCACCGCGACCAGGCGCTGGCCGGCCAGGGTGACATCGCGCAAGGCGCTGCTGGCGACCAGGGCGCTGGGCCTGGCGGGCAGGTCCAGCACATCGGTGAAGGGCGCAGCCTGGGCCGCGCCCTGCAGCGCGGCCAAAGCCAGAACCACCACGCTGCATCGTTTGAAGACAGACATTGCCACCTCTGCTCCGTGCGTTCAGCGAATGCCGTTGCCGGCCAGCGACTCGGGCGACCACTGGGTTTTCGACAGTGGGTCGATATAGCGGATGCCGCCGTAGGCACCGACCACGCCATTGAGGTTATAGGTGCCGCCGATCAGGTCGTAGATCATGAACGGCGTGGCGTCCGGGGTCTGCTTGTCATAGCTCTGGGTGAGGAAGGCGAACGAGCCGCGGTACAGCTGGCC
Source organism: Pseudomonas sp. M2(2023) (assembly GCF_030263955.1). NCBI lineage: Bacteria > Pseudomonadati > Pseudomonadota > Gammaproteobacteria > Pseudomonadales > Pseudomonadaceae > Pseudomonas > Pseudomonas sp. M2(2023). The sequence continues at coordinate 2,681,688 of NZ_CP127114.1, read as the reverse complement.
ACGGGCGTCGTACTGGTCCGAGGCCAGGGCGATCCAGCTGTCTTCGTCGAGGTAGAAGCGGCGCTTGTGGTAGATATGGCGCGCACCGTCCTTGAGCTTGCCTTCCACCACCCACACCCGGTGCTTCTCCCAACGCACGAACTGTGGCGCCAGGTGATTGGGGGTGATCACCTGCTTGACGTCGGTGTTGTAGGTCAGCTGGTAGGTGTTGTACGGCACGTACATTTCCTGCTTGCCGACCAGGGTCCAGTCGTAGCGGTCCAGCGCACCGTTGAAGACGAACACGTCATCGTAGGTACCCGAACCCGAAGTGCCCGGGTTGGGCGTGTCGTAGGCGAGGTTCGGTGCCAGCTTGACCCGGCGCTGGCCCGGCAGGTACTGCCAGGCACTGCGTGGCTGCACCAGCGGGTTGGCGGCATCGCGCAGCATCATCGCTTCGCCTGCACGGCGTGCGGGCCCGGTGTACACCAGTTTCATCTGGTAGTAAGTGTCCTTGGCACCGATCGGCTTCGTCATGTCCTCGTAGATCGGGTAGCTGATATTGGCCTGGCCGGTGGTCGACAGCGATGGCTTGCCGGCAGCGTCGACGTTCCACGAGTCGTACTTGGCAGCCATGCTCACGCCCTGATAGCGCAGCAGGAAGTTCCACATGGCCTCGGCGCCGTTCTGCGGAATGGGGAACGGGATACCCGGCAGCACGTTGTCCACCGCCGTACCGCCCTCCTTGCTGTTGGCGGCAGTGGCGTTCTTGCGGGTGTTGTCCAGTACCGCTTGCGGCAGCGCTACGCTACGGTGGGTCGGGTATACATCGACGCGGTAGCTGGGGTAGCGCTTGAGCAGTTCCAGGGTGGTGGCAGTCAGCTGGCCCTTGTACTGCTCGGCGTTCTTGCCATCGATGACCAGCAGCGGCTTGTCGCTGGCGAACGGGTCGGGACGCATGCTGGCGCCGCTCTGGTAGCTGGCTGGCGGCGTCAGCAGGCCGCCCTGGTAGGCCGGGATGGAGCCATCGGCATTGCCGGCCTTTTCCGCGCCGATGGCGGTCAGGCTGGTGCCCAGGCGCGCGGCCTGGTCAGTGGAAACGGCGGCCTGGGCAGCATTCAGGGCGGCCAGCGACAGGCACGAGGCCAGCAGGGTACGTACGAAATTCATGATGGTTGTCTTCCTGTGTAGGCTGTAGGAAACATGACTCAGAAGGTCGTCTTGACGGTCAGGTACAGGGCGCCACGGTCCTCGGTGGTGGCACCACCGCCGGAGAAGGAGGCGTAGCCGCCGCCGTAGCAGGTGTAATCCTGTTCGCCGTCCAGGGCGTTGGGGGTGCTGCCGTCGGTCTGGCCGTCCTTGCAGGCCTTGGTCTCACCGAAACTGTCGACGTACTTGAGGTCGATGAAGTACTGGTTGTAGATCGCGGCGCTCACGCCCACCGCATAGTTGCCGGTGTTCTCGGCGCCACCGCCCTGCACCGGCGACACGCCGTCGAGGCCGACGTTGACCGACAGCGGCATGCTCAGGTCCATGCCCGGCAGCACCTGGTACCAGGTAGGGGTGAAGTTGACCGCGATGCCCCAGTTGTCGCGGGTGGCCTTGTCGATGCCGCGGTAGCTGCTCTTGCCCTTGTACAAGGCCTCGTTGTGGCTATCGAGCTTGAGCAGGTTGCTGTAGAACAGCTCGCCAAGCAGGGTTGCCGAATCGAACAGCGGCGTATCGCCAATGGTCATCAGGCCGTTCAAGGTCCAGTGCAAGGTGTCGCCGGTGGCGCTCAGGCCGTCGCCATCCTTGGGCACGTCGTAGATCACCCCGCTGCTGGGCAGGCGTGCCGGCAGCAGGCCGAAGCCGCCGCCCAGGCCACCCTGGCCGGGGGCGCTGACGATTGCCGGGATGCTCGCCAGCGGCATGTTGTGGCGGATGTTCAGGTCGCTGCCGACACTGATGCCGCCCACATCCTTGGACAGGCTCAGGCCATAGATGTCGATGTCGCCGGAGTAGGCGAACTGGTAGGTAGTGCTTTGCAGCGAGTTGTACAGGTTGCCGACTGCGCCTTGGCGGCTGCCCGGCGGGTTGCCGAACGGGCCGTTGGCGACGGTCATGCCGCGCGCGTCGAGCCAGGCCTGCGGGAGGATCTCGGAGGTCTTGCGGTAGTAGAAACCGAGAGTGCCGCCCAGCCACTCCGGCGACCACTTGGCCATGATGCCCCAGTCGCCGCTCTTGCCTGGGTTCAGGTCATGGCCACGGCGGATGGTGGTCAGCGCACCGCGCACCGGGATCAGCCCCGGGGTACCAGTGTGGCCGAGCAGGAAGCTTTGGGCGCCCTCGCCTACCACGTCCGAGCCGCCATAATAGGTACCGGCTTCGGGCAGGCGGGCGGCGTCCCAGTCGAAGAAGTACTGGGCGCCCAGGGTCAGTTCAGAGTTGACCAGGAACGAGGTCGACAGCTGGTTGCGCGGCACGAACAGCTCCTTGGCCTCGGTGCCCGGCGAGGCGGCCAGCTTGGCCAGGTCGAGGCCCGACTGGCCGTAGCTCAACGAGTGCACCGGGTTGAGCAGGGTTTCACCCCAGAACAGGTTGTGCTGGCCCAGCTTGGCGCTGACCTGCGAGGCCTCGCCGACTTCCCGGCTGAAGAACACGAAGGCATCCAGCACTTCACCGGACGGGCCGCTGTAGTAACGCTGGGCGTAGTTGCTCAGGCGCGGGCTGCCCAACGGCACACCAGTGCCAGGCAAGCCATTGAGGCTGGGGTTGATGCCGGACTGGTCACCGTTGCCGTTGACGAACGGGTTGCTATTGGAGCCGGTGTTGTCATAGGCCTTGTCGTACCAGCTGGCGGTGCTGACGCGGAACCCGGTGTTGCCCTGGTAGACCACATCCAGTTCGGTCAGCAGGTCGACCCGGTTGGTGATGTTGGTGCCGGCCTTGCGGAAGTTGTAGTCACCGTCGTTGCTGTTGGGCGTGCCCAGCATGCGCTTGTCGGCGCTTTCGGTGCGCACGCCGTAGTTGTACTTGACGGTGTTGTCGAAGCGCACGGCCCAGTTTTCATTACCGGTATCGACTTCGAACGCCTGGGCGGCGGGCAGCGTGAGCAGGCCGATGGCGCAGGCAAGCAGGCAGCACTGTGGTTTCACAGCACGGTAAATGCGGTGTTCTGGCATTACGATGGCTCCACGTATTGTTATTGTTTTTTTCGCCGCCCGTCTTTTGCGAGCGTGGCTGGGGCGTCCATGCGCTATTGCAGGTTGGGCTGGTCCAGTCGCTGGATGAACGCCTCGGCCTGCGGCCAGGGGCCGAAGCCGGAGGCCGGGTTGAGGTGGCCGACGGCCCCCAGTGCGACCAGTTCGCTACCCCAGCCATGGGCCAGGGCGCTGGCTGCGGCAAAGCTGGCCAGGTGGTCGTTGCTGCTGGCCGCGACAATGCTGGGGAACGGTAGCGGCGCCTGGGGCAATGGCGACCAGCCGTGCTCGGCCAGGCTGGCCGGGCTTGGGTAGTGGGCCGGCCATGGCGCGTTCAGGTCGGGCGGCGCCGCCAACAATGCACCCTTGATCGGCCGCCGGTAGCGCGCCGCCCAGTGGGCGACCATCAGTACGCCAGCGCTGTGCGCCACCAGGATCACCTCACCATCGATCTGGTCCAGTTCGCGCTGGATCGCCTCGACCCGGGCTGTGCAGCTCAGGCCGTCGACCTGCAGTGGCGGCACGCTGCGCACCTTGGCCAGGCGGCCTGCGAGCAGGGTCTGCCAGTGTTCGGCAACATGGTCGCGCAGGCCGGGGACGATCAGCACGGTGGCAGTGGTTTGCAGTTTTTCCACGGTGAACCTCGTGTGCGGTGTAGCTCTTGAGGTTCACAGTAAACAGCCCACCCACCGGGTGCTTCACATTGGGCGTCAGGGGCTTTTCATTTGATGACAATGGCCAAGACAGGGCTTTGCTTTTCAATTCATGACACGCAGGCTATAAAACACAAAACGCATGTCGGCATACCCAAAAACAAAAAACCGCATGGAAAACAACCAAAGATGCCTGCCCTAGTCCGTGCCGCCAGCTTGACCAATTACCTTGAGGTGTCCCGCCACCTGGGCCTCAATCCCCATGCGCTGTTGGCACAGGTTGGCCTCAGCGCCGCGTTGCTCGAAGACCCCAATCGGCGTATTCCGGTTGCCAGCGTCATCGCTTTGCTGGAAGCCTCCGCCAGCGCCACCCGCTGCGAAAGCTTCGGCCTGCGCATGGCCGAGTTGCGGCAACTGTCGGACTTCGGCGAAATAAGCCTGTTGCTCAGCCACCAACGCACCCTGCGTGATGCACTGCAGGTGATCGTGCAGTACCGTCACCTGCTCAATGACGCCCTGGCCATTCATATCGAGGAAGCCGGCAAGACCGTGGTCATCCGTGAGGAGGTGATCAACGAACGCGCGCCCTGCAGCCGCCAGGCCACCGAGCTGGCGATCGGCGTGATGATGCGCCTGTGCGCGGCGCTGCTAGGTGCGCATTGGCACCCGATCAGCGCCAACTTCACCCACGCGCCTCCCGCCGACCTGGCCACCCACCGGCGCATTTTTGGCTGCACGCTGGTGTTCGGCAGCGAGTTCAACGGTATTGTCTGCCCGGCCGCCGACCTCGACAGCGCCAGCCCGCAGGCCAACGAGGCCATGGCGCGCCTGGCGCAGCGCTATCTGGACAGCCTGCCGGCGGGCGGCTCGCCGTCCCTGGAGCTGGAGTTGCGCAAGACCATCTACCTGCTGCTGCCCATGGGCCGCGCCACCATCGAACAGGTGGCACAGACCCAGGGCATGAACGTGCGCACCCTGCAGCGGCGCCTGGAAGAAAGCGGGTTGACCTTCAAGGACCTGATCAACAGCGTGCGCCGTGACCTGGTGATGCGCTACCTGGAAAACCCCGGCTATTCGCTGGGGCGTATCGCCGACATGCTGGGTTATTCGATGCCCAGCTCGTTCACCCGCTGGTTTATCGCCCAGTTCGGCATGCCGCCTGCCAGTTGGCGGGCACAGCGGGCTGACCCATTGGGCCTGCCATGCAGCCCATCGCCGGCAAGCCAGCTCCCACCTCGACCGTATTGACCTCAAGCCATGCGCGAGCCCTGTGGGAGCGGGCATGCCCGCGAAGCAGGCGCCGCGGAGTGTTGTCACCCACGGTCACTTTCTAAAGGCCCCAGTGCATCAACGCCAGCACCAAAAGCACAAGAAACACGCTCTCCCCCACCATCAACGCAATGGGTTTCACCCCGACCGAGGCCAGCGCCTTGAGTTGGGTTTTCATGCCCAGGGCACTGATCGCCACCACCAGGCAGCCGCGCGACAGGTCGTTGATACCACCCTGCACCGCGGCGGGTACCCAGCCTGTGCTGTTGACGCACGCCAGCAGCAGGAAGCCGACCGCGAACCAAGGCAACAAGGGCGGCCGCTGCCCGCCTGCTTCGAGGCCCTGGCGCCGGGTGATCATGGCCGCGCAGACAATGACCGGCAACAGCATGGCCACCCGCATCAGCTTGACCACGGTGGCGATGTCGCCGGTCTCGGTAGACATGCTGTAGCCCGCGCCCACCACCTGCGCCACGTCGTGGATGGTCGCACCGAGGAACACCCCAGCCTGGGCTGGGGACAGGTGCAGCCACTGGGCAATCATCGGGTAGAGGATCATCGCCAAAGTCGACAGCGCCGACACGCCGATCACGGTGAACAGCGTTGCATGCTCCTTGCGCGGGTGCTGGGGCAAGGCAGCTGCCAGCGCCAGCGCCGCCGAGGCACCGCAAATGGCCGTGGCACCGCCGGTGAGCATGCCGAACAGCCGTGAAAACCCCAGCGCCTTGGCCACCACCACCGAAACCAGGATGGTCACCACCACCAGGGTCACGACCAGGGCCACGGGCTTCCAGCCCAGGCTGGCGATCTGGTCCAGGGTGATGCGCATGCCAAGCAACGCCACGCCCAGGCGCAGTACCGTGCGGGCGGTAAACTCGATACCGGCTTTGCAGGGGCCGTCGACCGCGAGAAAGTTCAGCGCCATCCCCAATAACAAGGCAAACAGCATGACCGGCGCTGCGTAATGCTCACTGAGGAAACTGGCGGCCGCACCGACGATGAGGCTGACCACCACCCCCGGGGCGAGGGTGCGGATACGCTGATGGGTAGCGCCAAGTGCCAGTGTATTCATTGCCCCGCTTCCTCACAGTCAAACACGATGTAAACCTGCCCGCCCTGCTGCTCGACCGGGTAGCTGGCAACCTTCAAGGCCTTGGAATTGACCAGGTAGCCGCTGGCCAGGTCAAAGCGCAGGCCGTGCGCGCAGCACTGGATGACACGGCCTTCCAGCCGGCCGCCACACAACGACGCGCCCTGGTGCGGGCAGCTGTCGTCAATGGCATAGAGCGAGTCGGCAACGTTGAACAGCGCCACGCTGCGCCCTTCGCAGGCTAACAGCACACGGCCGTCACGCTCCGGCACCTGATGGAGGGCCAATGCAATGCGCCGGGTCATGCCCTCTCAACCTCTTGCAGCGCTTCGGTCATGGCCGCATACAGCACCTCGGCAGGCTGCGCACCTGCAATGAGCGGCCCTTGATTGAAACGAAAACGAGGCACTGCACTGCCGGCGCGCCCTGCCCCATCGAGGAACGGGCTGCCGTCGTCACGCAGGCAGTCGACAACCTGCGCGGCTTCCAGCCCGCAGCACTGCGCGATGTCGAGCAAGGTGCGGCTATCCCCCAGGTCGCGCCCCTGGTGGAAATAGGCGATGAACAGCTGTGCCAGCAAGGCTTCCAGTTGCCCTGCTTCGAGCAACTGAGCAGCACGTTGCAGCAGCCGATGGGCATTGCCGGTGTTGGGCATGCGGCGAATACGCGAGAAGTCGATGTCCTCGCCCACCACGCGGGCAGCGGCGCGCACCTGGGCCTGGCGCTCACGTACCGCTTCCTCGCTGCCCAGGCGTTGCAGATAGAAGGCATGGAACGGCACGCCACTGGCTGGCAAGCCCGGCAACAACTGCACACCTCGCCATTGCAGTTGTACCTGCACTTGCGGTTGTTCACGCTGCAAGTGCAAGAGCGCGGCCTGCAGGTGTCGCTGGCCAATCAGGCACCAGGGGCAGACGAAATCGAAGAACACTTCGACGGACAACAGCTGTTTCACGGTTTCAACTCCCGGGGTGCGGCAGCGTCGCCTGCCGGTGCATGCAGACGCTCCATGTCGCGGTGGTAATGACGTTTGGCAAGGAAAAACACTGCCGCCGCGCCGATGCTCATCAGCGGTACCAGCTGGAAGGCGGCATGCAAGCCGATCAGGTCGGAAACGCGCCCGGTGATCAGCGGCCCGGTCGCCAGGCCCAACAGGTTGTTGGCCAGGGTCAGGGTGGCAAACGCGGTGCCGTGCACCGAGGCGTGGGTGAGGTTGGCGACCATGGCGCTGGACGGGCCGTTGGTGCCGGCGGCGATCATCATGCCCAGGCAGATGAGTACCAGTTGGGCGGTGCCGGCCGGCAGTGCGAAGGCGATGGACAACAGCGCGCAACTACCCAGGCAGTAGGCGATGGCAAGGCTGATCTTGCGGTCCGGGCGCTGCCGCCCGAGGCGGTCGCAGAGCATGGCGCAGAGGATCATGCCGATGCCGCTGCACAGCACGATGACTGCGGCAATCGCCCCGGCGCGGTCGGTGCCCATGGCGTAATAGCGGTTCAGGTAGCTTGGCATCCACACGATCACGGTGCCGCCGACGAACAGCTGCAGCCCGCTGCCGACGTAGGCCGCTATGACCGAACGGCTGCTGTACAGGGTGCGCAGCGGGCGGCTGGCCTTGCCTTGCGACTGCTGCGCGCATCGAGGCGCAATACGCGCCTCCTTGACGATAATCGGGTACAGCATCGCCAGCACCAGGCCGAACAGCGCCATGCCGGCAAATGCCCAGCGCCAGCCCAGGTGCTGGGCCAGTACTCCGCCCAGGGCCATGCCCAGCACCGAGCCGAACATGCCACCGGCCATGAACGCGCCGGCCAGGGTCGAGCGCATATCGCGGGGGAACACGGCGACCACCACGGCGATGCCGACACTGCCGTAGGCAGCCTCGCCCACCCCCACCAGAAACCGCGCGACGAACATTTGCGGGTAGTTTTCCGCCAGGGCGCAGCCGAGGGTGGCCAGGCTCCACAGTACTGCCATCAGCACCAGGCTGCGCACCCGGCCGAAGCGGTCGGCCAGCAGCGACAGCGGGAAGGTCAGCAGGCCGACCATCAGCGCGACGATACCGCTGAGCAGGCCGAGCTGGCTGTCGCTCAATGCCCATTCGCCCTTGAGCAGCGGGAAAACCGCATTGAGCACCTGGCGCGACATGTAGTCGGAGATCAACAGGCCAAAGGTCAGGGCGAAGACCACCCAGGCATAGCGCCGAGGGACGCTGTGGGCGGTGTCGGTGCCGGAATCTTCGGCACTGGCGAGATAGGTGGCCATGTTGCCTCCTTGGGATGTAGGGCGTGAGGTTGTTCTTGTTGTTATGAACTACTGCAAAACCTTGTTCGGTCGCTGTGGGAGCGGCCTTGTGTCGCGAAAGGGCTGCGGAGCAGCCCCAGAAATCAGCGACAGAGCAGTAATTGCTGGGGCTGCTCCGCAGCCCTTTCGCGACACAAGGCCGCTCCCACAAAAAGCATCAAGACCGTGGCACCCTGCTGTATCAGCCGCGCTGCGGCACGCCCTTCACACCCGGCTGGCGATTCGGCGCCATGCCGTTGGCCTCAAGGGTCTGCTCGATGCTGTCGTACTGCTGCCCGATGCGATAAATGGCGCGTGCTTCCTTGCCGCTGGCAATCTCGCGGCCCAGCTCATGGGCCACACGCACGGTCTGCTGGATCTGCTGCACCGAGGTGAAGCGCTTGCCATGCTGGTCGATGATGGTGTCTTCGTTGCCGCAGCGTGGGTGCAAGCCCATGGCCAGGGCCATGGTGTTGAACGGAAGCACGTTCTTCAGCAACGATTCGGCGGTCAGGGTGCAGCCGTCCGGCGCGCGGTGGATGAAGTTGAAGAAGTTAAACGGGTTGGGGCCGTCGAAACCGCCGCCAATGCCGATCCAGGTCAGGTTCAGCGGGCCCATGTAGTCACCGCGACGCACGATGCGCTCGAGCGTCTCCAGGGCATGCATGCCGGTCAGCTGGAAATGCGGCTGGATGTTGCTGGCCCGCAGGCGGCGCAGGTGCTCGCGGACCCAGGCTGGGCCGGCCGGCACGGTCATTTCGCTGTAGGCGGCATGAATCGCCGGGCTGGCCAGCGAGGTGCCTTCCAGGTACTCGGGGTACAGCAACTCCATGATGTTCATCTGCGTGGTGTTGATGGCCACGGTCACCTGGTCGGGGCGCGGCGTCAGCTCGGCGAGCATGTGCCGGGTGTCGTCCGACAGCCACTTGGCCGCCTCGCCCTCGCTTTCCGGGGCGAAGGAAATCGATCCGCCAACCTGGATGATCATGTCCGGCACCGCTTCGCGCACCCCGGCGATCAGCTCGTTGAACTTGGACAGGCGCTTGGAGCCCTTGCCGTCCAGTTCGCGCACGTGCAGGTGCAGTACGGTGGCACCTGCATCAAAGCAGTCGACAGCCTTCTGCACCTGCTCGTCCATGGTCAGGGGAATGTCTTCAGGGAAGTCTTCGGGCATCCACTCCGGGCCATAGGGGGCCACGGTGATCACCACCTTTTCCATGTTTTCCGGGTGCAACGAATCGTCGAAGAATTGCATGCTGTAGTCCTCGCTATTGTTATTGTGCGGTTGCCGCCAGCGACGGCGACGAACTCAGAACGTGGGGCTGCCCTTGATCCCGGCGCGCTCCATCTTGCGATGGCACGGCGGGTAGTCCATGACGGCGTAATGCTGTGTGCTGCGGTTGTCCCAGATCGCCACGCTGTTGGGCTTCCAGCGCCAGCGCACCTGGTACTCCGGCAGGTAGGCCTGGCTGATGAGGTAGCGCAGCAGGTCGCTGGCGCCGGGGTTGGCGTCCTGGCCGAAGCGCACCCGCTGCGGGGTGTGGTAGTTGCTGAAATGGGTGGTGAAGGCGTTGACGAACAGCACCTGCTCGCCGGTTTCCGGGTGGGTGCGCACAACCGGGTGCTCGGCATCGGGGAACTGCGCCTTCAGCGCCAGGCGCTTTTCCAGCGGCATGGCAGCGCCAAAGCTCGCCTCGATGCTGTGGCGGGCGCGCAGGCCTTCGATCTTGGCCTTCACATCGCCTGGCAGGTTTTCATAGGCCAGCACCATGTTCGCCCACATCGTGTCGCCGCCCACGGGCGGGCATTCGATGCAGCGCAGCACACAGCCCATCGGCGGGGCCTCGCGCCAGGTGGCGTCGGTGTGCCAGGCATTTTCATAGCGGTCGTTGGGCTGGTCCGGGCGCTTGTAGATCTGTACCAGGCCCGGATGCTCCGGGTCGCTGCCGGCCACCGGGTGGTCCTCCAGGTCGCCGAAGCGGCGGGCGAACGCCACGTGTTCGGCGCGGCTGAAGTGCTGGTCGCGCAGGAACAGCACACGGTGCCGGAGCAACTGCGCGCGAAGCTGGGCGAACAGGTCGTCGTCGTGGATCGCGTCGGCCAGGTTGACCCCACTTACCTCGGCACCGATCGCGCAGGTCAGTTGTTCGATGTGCATGCTGTTGCCCTCTTCAGATGACGAAGATCGACGAGCCGGTGGTCTTGCGCGCTTCCAGGTCACGGTGGGCCTGGACGGCATCCTGCAGTGCGTAGTGCTGGTTGATCTCGATACGGATGCGCCCGCTGCCGACGTGATCGAACAGCTCACCGGCCAGGTCGGCCTTTTCCGCCGGGTCGGCGATGAAGTCGGCCAGTGCCGGGCGGGTGAGCTGCAGCGAGCCCTTGATCGCCAGCAATTGCGGGTCGAACGGCGGGATGGTGCCTGACGCCGTGCCGACGCAAACCATCAGGCCGCGGCGCTTGAGCGAATCGAGCGAGCCCATGAAGGTGTTCTTGCCAACGCTGTCGAACACCACGTTCACCCCCACCCCGTCGGTCAGCTCACGCACGCGCGTGGCAACGTCCTCGACGCTGTAGTTGATGACGTGGTTGCAGCCATGGGCGCGGGCCACTTCGGCCTTGGCCTCGGTGGACACCGTGCCGATCACGTTAAGCCCCAGCAGCTGCGCCCACTGCGCGACGATCAGGCCGACCCCGCCAGCAGCGGCATGCAGCAGCACGCTGTCGCCGGGTTTGAAGTCATGCAGCCGACGCAGCAGATAGGCCGAGGTCAGGCCGCGCATGGTCATGGCAGCGGCGGTTTCGAAGGCGATGGTATCGGGCAGCTTGATCAGCGCGGCCGCGGGGATCAGGCGCTCGGTGCAATAGGCGCCCAGGGTGTTGAGGAAGCCGGTGTAGGTGACCCGGTCACCGACTGCCACCTGGGTCACACCCTCGCCCAGCGCCTCGACCACCCCGGCCGCTTCCACGCCGATGCCGTTGGGCAGCGGGATCGGGTAGGTGCCGTTGCGGAAATAGGTATCGGCGTAGTTCAGGCCCACAGCCACCTGGCGCAAACGCACCTGCCCCGGGCCGGGCTCGCCGACCTCGGCGTCCTCGTAGCGCAGCACCTCGGGGCCACCGGTCTGATGGAAACGTACGACTTTGGACATGCTTGTCTCTCCAATCATCGATCTGGACGCATGGCGTCAGTTCTGGGTAATTGGACTGTATGCCCTTGGTGTGTGGGGTGCTTCGCATCGGACGACAGCGGGTTTTCATTTGATGACAGTACGAGCGTCAACCTGCCGATCACGAAAACCGTGTTTTATTCATGAGCCTCCTTGATGCTTGCCAATGGTCAGACTAATACTTAAGTCTCTGCCTGGGGAGGCACGAAAAATGCAACCAAGATTCGTTATCGTTCCCGCTGTGCCGATCGAAAAGGAGTCGTTCCGCGTGGGTAGCCGCTATTACGCCGCTACCGTATGTGGGGGTTTCGACATCTACGATAACCAAGCGAAGGAGCGGCTCAAACCCAGTTATCCAAGCAGGACGGCTGCGCAGACGCAGTGTGAGCAGATGAACAAGCGCGGTGATGCAGGCTGATCGCGCAAGCAATAGCCTTGCTCGATCCCTGTGGGAGATCGCCCAGCCCTTTGGGCTGCGCTTCCACGTAGAGAACTGAATTCGCAAGCAGTCCGCGGACCCTGTGGGAGCGGCTTTAGCCGCGAAGCATGCAACGCGGTGCATGGCACCGGCTGCGCCGGTGTTCGCGACTAAAGCCGCTCCCACATGGGGGCACGTTACTGCGGGTGAGGCAGTGCAGGCGTATGATTGAAAGCCGAGCGAATTGATATCGCCGGTCGGCGTCCTCTACCGGAGCACTGCCATGAACAAACCCTTTCACGCGCTGATCCTTGCAATGGCAGCGCTTTCCGCCTGCTCGTTCAACTCCACGCTGTACCACGACCAGCCGCTGGTGGCGAAAGTCACCAACGGCATGAGCAGAGACCAGGTCATGCAGGTAGGCGGCAAGCCCGATGCCGAGATCGAACGCACCGTGGTGCCCGGCACCTGTTTCGACTACATGCTGACCAAGGCCGACAACCGGCAGCCCTACAGCGTAAGTTTCGACGGCACCGGCAAAGTGGACAATACCGCTTTCATGACCTGCGCCGAGTGGAGCAATGCTCAGCGCAGGGCCCGCCTGCCCAGCATGGGCGGCTCTAGCGGATCGGGTTACTGAGTCAGTCCAGGCATTCCCTGGCAGCCTGGCGCAATTTGTCGCCAGACAGGAAGCTGCCCTTGTAGAAGGTCGCGCGGCTACCCTCGTGGGAATCGACTACGTCCAGCACATCATCGGATGCCACGGGGCTGGGTGCCGTTAGCCGATAGCCGTGGGCGATCGATTTCTGCGTGGCTTGAGGCGCCAGTGCTTGCCATTTGGGTAGTACGCAAGCGGCGTATTGCTGGGGCGATTTGTGAGTCAGTTTGCTGGCAGTGGGTTTGCCAGGGGTTGCGCAGCCGGCAACACCGGTGACCAGCACGGCGAAGAGAAAGATACGAAGCATAGACATTTGCGATTAGCCATCAAGGATACGCTGCATTCTATCGGGGGTTGTATTGGCTTACCAATCAACCAAAGTCTCGCAGCACAGGCCCGCCTGATATTTCTGCCAGTAGCCTGGGTGAGTGAAGGCTGGGAAAGTGCATCTGCCAATAGCCTTCGGAGCACTAACCATGCAAAAGAACACCAACAGAACGCAATTCTTCTATCAGAATGGAAAACTGATCTCTCTGACGGTTGGTGAACAAGGTCGCAGTATTTTCCGTACTACAGATGTGCCACTCGCCGAACTGCAAACTGAAGGCACCCACTCCAGCGGCTTGCTGGCGACGGACGATAAGGGTTCAGTACTGAACGTGCAGGAAAACTCCTGATTTTGGAGAAACGGGCGCTATCGAGAACACTGGCGTAGCCGGTATCAGCCACCGCGTCGCCTGCTTCGCGGGTGAACCCGCTCCCACAGGGACCCCATCAGCCGAAAGAATGCGCCATACCTGTGGGAGCGGGCACGCCCGCGAACACCGGCGCAGCCGGTGCCAACCACCGCGTCGCCTGCTTCGCGGGCATGCCCGCTCCCACAAGGACCCCACCTGCCGAAAGCATGCGCTGTACCTGTGGGAGCGGGTTTACCCGCGAACACCGGCGCAGCCGGTGCCAACCACCGCGTCGCCTGCCGGGGGCTGCTTTGCAGCCCATCGCGACACAAGGCCGCTCCTGCAATTGACGGCGCTCGCTGACACCTGCGCCTGACGTCAATCCAGTGCGCCGTTCAACACTTCGTAGATGATCCCCGTAGCAACTGCCACCAGGATCAGGTCCGCACCCGCCTGCATCCATTCATAGCCATCGTAATGAGGCAACTGCCCCAGCAGCCTGCCATCCAGCTTCTTGGCGATACCCGGCGGCAGTGGTTTGCCACGGGCCAGGTTCTTCTGAATGCCCGGGGGCAGCGCCGGCCCTGCGCTCCAGTAGCTGCGGTGCCCGTCAAGAATGCCAAGCACATCGCCGCGGTTTATCGACGGCCCACCATACGAGCCCCCGTGACCTTGACCATGCTGCCCCTTGTCCTTGCCGTGGCCCTGCCCTTTACCATTACCCGGGTCGGCATAAGTGAGCGCCGGCCCCACTGCCAGCGCAATCGAGGTAGCGATAACTGCCCATCGACGCTTTGCCATAGCTGTTTCCTTACACGGAAGACGTCCCAGCACTGTAGACCAAAACCCGGTTCAGGGTGGAAGTCCCCGAACCCGGGTCAGGGCTTGGCACTCCGATAGAGCATGATGGCTGCCACATCGAGAGCCAACACGGCAACGGCGTAGAGAAACATGAAGTACAGATCTTCTGGAAACATGGCCGTATCCCCAAATGAGCAGGTTTTCAGGGATGCAGCAATTCCCGTTCCAAACGCCTGGCTGAACGAGCCTGCCCATCTGCTATCGAGATGATTGCTCCATAACCACGACATCAGCCGGTAATGTTCCAGCGCGGCTTTCCCATTTTGCGACCACTATCGGCGCCAGCGCATTGCCGAGTACGTTCAGTGCCGTAACGGGCATGTCCATCAATCGATACACCCCTGCAATCAAGGCCACGCCTTCCAAAGGCAAACCTGCCGCCGTCAGGGTTGCGGTGAGAATGACAAACATGAACCCGGGCACTCCGGCAGCGCCTTTGGACGTCAATACCATGATGAAGACCAACATAACCTGGTCTGCCAAGGCCAGTTCAATATTGTAGGCCTGCGCGATAAACAGCGTACCCAGGCCCGCAAACAGCGACGCGCCATCCAGGTTGAATGAATAGCCCAACGGGATCACCAGCGAAGTGATCGTACGCGGTACACCCCGTGCTTCGGTCTTGGCCATCAATTGCGGCATGACGGTGGCAGAACTCGCGCTGCTGAACGCCAGTATCAATTCACCCTTGAAGGCCTTGATGATCTCGAAGATATTCTCGCCAACAGCCCTGGCAACAAGGCCCAGCACGACAATTGCAAAGAACAGTACCGCCACATAAGTAATGGCTATCAGTTTTGCCAACGGCAGCAGTGAATCAATCCCGAAGGTCGACACCGTGACAGCTATCAGGGCAAAGATGCCGATCGGTGAGTAGGCCATGACCATATGAGTGACCTTGAACATGGTATCCACTACCGTCTGCAGCACTGCAACCAACGGCTGTTTCCTGGGTTCATCCAGCGTAGACAGTGCCACCCCGAACAAGATTGCGAAGAACAGTACCGATAACAGCTTAGCCTCCGCCATTGCCGCCACTACATTATCAGGAATGATGCCCAACAGTACCTTGCCGAGCCCTGCCGAAGCATTTTGCACAGGAGGCACTGCCCCACTCGCCGGTGTAACGGCGAACCCCGCACCGGCGCCTGGCTGGAGCACGTTACCGACCAACAAGCCGAAAATGATTGCGACCCCGGTCACGGCAAAGAAATAGACAAGGCTCTTTGTTCCCACCCGCCCCAGGGCGCGCTTGCCGGAGCCGGCTATGCCTACCACCATGCAGGAAAACACCAGCGGCACGATGATCATTTTCATCAGTTTTATGAACGCATCACCCGCCGGTTGCAGCGCTTGCTCGATCCACCAGCCCTTGTAATCTGGAAAATGATTCAATAGCAGGCCAACGCATATACCGAAAGCCAGACCAATTGCAATTTGCGTGATTAGATTTATTTTTATTCTCACGGGATTGATCTCTGTTTTTATAAAACACTAGGAAGCAAAGATTGCACGAAAGTTTTTGAACCCCTTGATCTCGATCGGGTTACCACTGGGATCCAGGAAAAACATTGTCCTTTGTTCGCCAGGCTCACCCTCAAAACGAACAACCGGCGGGATTTCGAACTGCACGCCCAGAATTTCAAGGCGCTTAGCCAAGGCCTGCCATCGCTCCAGAGGCAATATCACTCCGATATGAGGCATCAATACAAGGTGTGGGCCGACCTTGCCAGTGCGGCTGGTTTCAAAGGGCTTGCCCACATGCAGAGATATCTGGTGACCAAAAAACTCGAAGTCTACCCAGGTCTCAGTGCTACGTCCCTCGACGCAACCAAGAACTTCTTTATAGAATTTTCTTGCCACGTCCAGATCGCTGACATGATAAGCAACATGAAAGGGTGTCAACATGATGGTACTCCTCGAACAGAGCCACTATCCTCACACCGCCCGGCATCCATGTACACCAACTGACACTTGGCCTGAGCATAAGCATTACTTATGGACATTCAAAATCTGGAAAGCCTCATATCCGTTGTCGAATGCGGCTCCATTGCGGGTGCGGCAAAGAAAGCAAATGTTTCAGCCGCTGCAATAAGTTTGCGTATTCGCAATATGGAGAAACACCTGGGCTGTGCACTCTTCAATAGAGAGGCACATGCGATCAGGCCGACAGACAAGCTGCTGGTATTGATGCCACGGATACGTTGCATTGTCGAACATGCCAGTCAGCTCAGGAATGACCTGAACGCCGACACGCTGACCGGGGAACTGCGCATTGGCGCCATATCAACTGCACTCACCGGCCTTGTACCGGCAGCACTGGAGCATTTGTCATCCTCCGCGCCCAACCTCAAGCTCACCATCACGCCCGGTGACTCCAAATTGCTCCATGACAAGCTGATCAATCAGGAACTGGATGCGGCAATTCTGGTTACGCCACCCTTCAAGACAGCAAAATCGTTGAGAATGCTCACGTTGCGCAGCGAACCGCTGTGCTTGTTGGCACCTGCCACAGCCTCCCGCGCTGAAGCACACGCAATGCTGGCCACTGGGCCCTATATCCGGTATGCCGTCGACTCCTGGGGAGGCCTGATAACCCAGCGCTATCTGGACGATCTGGGCCTCGCACCCAACGTGGCTTGCGACCTGGATGCACTCGAGGCCATCAGCCTGCTGGTGTCCCTGGGGCAAGGCGTTTCCTTGGTCCCGCAATGGCCGTCATTGCTGGAGCAATCGCCAAACGCCCTGGTTCTGGCCGAAGAACCAAGGTACTGCCGCGACATAGTGTTGGCCTACAGTGCCGGCCATCACCGCACGTCGGCAATAAAGCTACTGGCATCCGTACTGATGGCCTGACGCTCCAGCTCAGTAGAGACGGGCCTTGGCTGCGCTTGCCGCTGAGGATATCCATCTCGGCAACCATGCCGGGGATGATCGGCAGTACTTTCTTGCCGCGCAGGAACCGGTTGCCGCCTGTTCGGCTCGGCAGTACCGCTGATGCTGCTGCCATCCGGGGCAAAATGCCTTGGGAGCGCTCCAACTTTGGCGAAAACGCCAGTCGCAATTGATCTCTTGATCGGAAATGGAATCTCGTGTTCGCTCTAGTTGAACTTGAGTTTGGCCACCTTGCTCAGTGCCCACCCACTGAACACGTAAAACGCATCCAGGTAAAAGCGCCCCTCGTAGTTGGGCAGCGGCTCACGATTCAACAACAGCTCGGGCATGTCGGACGAAGGGGGAAACAGCGCATAAAAACCATTGGGCAATACCGCCAACGCAATGAGCAGAAGGTAGGTCACGATCCGCAATGTGCTGGCGCGGCTACCGGATTGTTCGGCCCATTTCAGGCCGAACCAGGCGATCAGGCCGGCAACGGGCAACACCCAGAAATGCGTCGGCATCCCAATGAACATCTCAGCAACAACGCTTCTTTCTTCCAACTTGGTGTT
The DNA here is from genome assembly GCF_030263955.1 of Pseudomonas sp. M2(2023). Taxonomy (NCBI): domain Bacteria; kingdom Pseudomonadati; phylum Pseudomonadota; class Gammaproteobacteria; order Pseudomonadales; family Pseudomonadaceae; genus Pseudomonas; species Pseudomonas sp. M2(2023). The sequence goes on along the minus strand of NZ_CP127114.1, from coordinate 2,663,999 downwards.
CTCCTTCAAATGAGCGGATTATTGCGGCTGGGGTCGGCAAATGCAAAAAGCCCGCTCTCGAGGGCGGGCCTTTTGTATAAGGGGTCAGATGATCACGCTTTCGAACACATCAGCGCGGCATCCAGCAGCCTGCCATGGTCGTACCAGGCATCACGTTGATAGGCCGCGAACTGGCGCTGGGTCCCCGTGCCCCGCACTTCGACCAGGCCACCCGCCGTGTCGGGGTCGGTGCTATCAACGAACAGCCTGACCGAGTTATCGCCATCGACCTGGTACGTTTTCACATTACCTTGAAGTTCGCTTTTGACGCACCCCAGGTACGCCGGCGTACTTCTTTCAGTGGCCCCGGCCGCATACCCATGGCCCTGACGCACATCGGGCTCATGTGCGCAGCCTGCCATGAACAGAGTGGCGAAAGTGGACATCAGTATTGCGCCTGCTACCGATCTTGGACTTTTCACGCGACACGCTCCTGCTGCCCCATCGAGTAACTTGGGAAAGTGTTGCCAAGCCGCATGCCTTTTTTTGGTTTTTGTTCGCTCATGGTACTGCTCGACGTTAGCCGGGCAATAGGCTTGTTTGCTATATCGGCTTCCGGGCGGGTTTTCCTCGCGAAGATAACCTACGTTCATGGATCAGTGGAAAAGTGCCAGACAGGCCAGCCTGGGCCGGGTTCACTCTGCCGATGTCCCCGATTTCGGGTACAACCGGACCCACAAACGGGGGTCAGGCGATGACCTTCAGAAACACAAATGTCGCTGCTAGATCCAGAACCAGCACAGCAACCACAACGAAGATCATGTAGTAGCGGTCATTCTGAGTCATTTCTGCGTACTCCGCATGAACGATGCACCAAGGGGTCACAGCAATTTGCATTCCACTTCCCTGGTGTGCTCGGAGCGGGCTCAGGCCGACCGAGCCTGATGGATGGGCAGTTCGACCCTGAATGTCGTACCGACTCCCACCTCGCTGTCTACGCGGATCTCGCCACCATGACGCTTGATGATTCCGTACGAAAGTGACAATCCCAGCCCGGTGCCCTGGCCGATGGGCTTCGTCGTGTAGAACGGATCGAAGATCTTTTGCAGGCTTTCGCCAGGAATGCCACAACCATTGTCTGCGACTTCGATCCATACCCACTTGTCACTGGCACCGGTTCGCAGGGTAATTCTGCCACGCTCGGCCCCCATCGCCTGGGTGGCATTGACCAGCAGATTCATGATTACCTGATTGATCTGTGAAGGTAGGCATTCGACCGGCGGCAATGGGCTGTAATCCTTGACAAGGTCCGCCTTGTGCCTGAGTTCGCTGGCAACAATGTTCAGAGTTGACTCTATGCCTTGATGCAAGTCTGCCACTTGCCAGTCATGGCTGGTCTCTACTCGCGAAAAGTCCTTGAGGTCTTTGACGATCCGCGCAACGCGGCCGATGCCGTCTTTGGATTCGCGAATCAGCGCCGGAATAAGGAGATCGACCCGTTCACCCTGGCCGAAGCCAACACCATCATCGACAAGCTCTACGAACACAAGCATTGGCCGAGCCTTATCTATGCCGCGCTGTTCGAGTTTATGTTCTTCACCGGCCTCCGCTTGTCGGAGGCCTTGGCAGTGCGCTGGGATGTGATCGATATGGAAAAGAGGACTGTGCACGTAAAGAGGACCGTCGCCTTGGGCGAGGTGGAGGAAAGGACGAAAACAGGCAGGGATCGCTTCGTGCTGCTGAATGACCGGGCCTTGCGCGCGATTCAGTTCGCCAGGGAATACGCGGACCGTCGCCGGCATGGGAAGGGAGCGGTGACCGAAACACCATTCTTGTTCCCGCCGTCGAAGAACGCCGAGCACGTGAAACAGACCTCCGATCTGCACAAACAGTGGGTGCCGGTGCTGAATGAGCTGGGTATTCGGCGGCGTCCCCCATATAACTGCCGGCACACCTATGCGACAATATGCTTAATGTCCGGCCTCAACCCCGCATTTATCGCCCAACAGCTGGGTCACAGCGTCCAAATGCTGCTGTCGACGTATGCCCGTTGGCTCAACTCAAGCTCCGACTGGAGCGAGCTGGAAAAACTCAAGATTGGTATCAAATCGGTATCAGGTTGAAAGCCAGCTCTGTAAGTGACTGATAGGTAAGCCCTTTGATCTCCACCGCCAACATCACCATGCAGTTCGGCTCCAAGCCGCTGTTCGAAAACGTTTCCGTCAAATTCAACAACGGCAACCGCTACGGCCTGATCGGCGCCAACGGTTGCGGCAAGTCGACCTTCATGAAGATCCTCGGCGGTGACCTGGAGCCGTCCGGCGGCCAGGTCATGCTCGAGCCGAACACGCGCCTGGGCAAGCTGCGCCAGGACCAGTTCGCCTACGAGGAATTCACCGTGATCGACACGGTGATCATGGGCCACGGCCAGCTGTGGAAGGTCAAGGCCGAGCGCGATCGCATCTACTCGCTGCCGGAAATGACCGAGGAAGACGGCATGGCCGTCGCCGAACTGGAAACCGAATTCGCCGAGATGGACGGCTACACCGCCGAATCACGCGCCGGTGAACTGCTGCTGGGCCTGGGTATTCCGCTGGAACAGCACTTCGGCCCGATGAGCGAGGTGGCTCCGGGCTGGAAGCTGCGTGTCCTGCTGGCCCAGGCGCTGTTCTCGGACCCGGACGTACTGCTGCTCGACGAGCCGACCAACCACCTGGACATCAACACCATCCGCTGGCTGGAGAACATCCTCACCGCGCGCAACAGCACCATGGTGATCATTTCCCACGACCGGCACTTCCTCAACAGTGTCTGCACCCACATGGCCGACCTGGACTACGGCGAGCTGCGCGTGTTCCCGGGCAACTACGACGAGTACATGACCGCTGCCACCCAGGCCCGCGAGCAGCTGCTGTCGGACAACGCCAAGAAGAAAGCCCAGATCGCCGAACTGCAGACCTTCGTCAGCCGCTTCTCGGCCAACGCCTCCAAGGCCAAGCAGGCCACCTCGCGGGCCAAGCAGATCGACAAGATCCAGCTGGCCGAGGTCAAGCCGTCGAGCCGGGTGAGCCCGTTCATCCGCTTCGAGCAGACCAAGAAACTGCACCGCCAGGCTGTTACCGTCGAAAAAATGGCCAAGGCCTTCGACGACAAGGTGCTGTTCAAGGACCTGGGCTTTACCATCGAGGCTGGCGAGCGCGTGGCGATCATCGGCCCCAACGGTATCGGCAAGACCACCCTGCTGCGCACCCTGGTCGGTGAAATGACCCCGGACAAGGGTGAAGTGAAGTGGACCGACAGCGCCGAAGTGGGCTACTACGCCCAGGACCACGCCCACGACTTCGAAGACGACATGACCCTGTTCGACTGGATGGGCCAGTGGACCTCCGGCGAGCAGGTGATCCGCGGCACCCTCGGGCGCATGTTGTTCTCCAACGACGAGATCCTCAAGTCGGTGAAGGTGATTTCCGGTGGTGAGCAAGGCCGCATGCTGTTCGGCAAGCTGATCCTGCAGAAGCCGAACGTGCTGGTGATGGACGAGCCGACCAACCACCTGGACATGGAATCGATCGAAGCGCTGAACCTGGCGCTGGAGAACTACCCGGGCACCCTGCTGTTCGTCAGCCATGACCGTGAGTTCGTGTCTTCGCTGGCCACGCGCATCATCGAGCTGTCGGCTGATGGCGTGGTGGACTTCAGCGGTACCTACGACGATTACCTGCGTAGCCAGGGTGTGCTGGTCTGATTGATGGAGCGGCCTGGCCATCTTGTATGGCTGGGCCGGCCTCTTCGCGGGTAAACCCGCTCCCACAGGGGCTGCGTAGCACTTGAGGCCTATGCAAATCCTGTGGGAGCGGGCGAGCCCGCGAATGACGATTACCTGCGTAGCCAGGGTGTGCTGGTCTGATTGATGGGGCGGCTTGGCCATCTTGTATGGCTGGGCCGGCCTCTTCGCGGGCATGCCCGCTCCCACAGGGGCTGCGTAGCATTTGAGGCCTATGCACATCCTGCAGGAGCGGGCTCGCCCGCGAAGAATTCACCGCCGATCCCACGGGCTGGCACTGCCCGACGATTAATTCGTTAGCCTGCTTTCATTTCCTTCGCGCAACGGCCATGATGGGGCCACGCCCAACCGCCCGCCCGCGAACGAGCCCATGACCGCGCAACAACCCGCCCCCGCCAGTAACACGCTGCAAATCACCCTGCAGATCCTGTCGATCGTTTTCTACACCTTCATCGCCTTCCTCTGCATCGGCCTGCCGATCGCCGTGCTGCCCAGCCATGTGCACGACCAGCTGGGGTTTGGCGCGGTGGTCGCCGGGCTGACCATTGGCCTGCAATACCTGGCCACGCTACTCAGCCGCCCGTTTGCCGGGCGCGTGGCCGATACCCTGGGGGGCAAGCAGGCCATTCGCTTCGGTTTGCTGGGGATTGCCGGCTGCGGGGTGTTGACCCTGCTCTCAGCCTGGACCCTGACGCTACCGCTGCTGAGCCTGGCGCTGTTGCTCGGCGGGCGCCTGCTGCTGGGCGTCGCCCAAGGGCTGATCGGCGTGGCCACGCTGAGCTGGGGCATCGGCCAGGTCGGGCCCGAACACACTGCCAGGGTGATTTCGTGGAACGGTATCGCCTCCTATGGCGCCATCGCCATTGGTGCCCCCTTGGGTGTATTGGCCGTCGACGGGCTGGACTTCAGCGTGCTGGGGCCGGCATTGCTGGTGCTGGCGGTATCTGCCCTGCTGGTACTGCGCAAGCGGCCGGACGTGGTGGTGGTGCGCGGCGAACGCCTGCCTTTCTGGTCGGCCTTCGGCCGGGTTGCACCGTGCGGTCTGGGCCTGACCCTTGCCTCTATCGGCTACGGTACCCTGACCACCTTCGTCACCCTGTATTACCTGGAGCGCGGCTGGGTGGGCGCAGCCTGGTGCCTGAGTGCGTTTGGCGTGTGTTTCATCATTTCCCGGCTGCTGTTCGTCAATGCGGTCAACCGCTTTGGTGGCTACAACGTGGCGGTCGCGTGCATGGCCACCGAAGTGCTCGGCCTGAGCCTGCTGTGGCTGGCACCGTCGCCGCCGTGGGCGCTGATCGGTGCCGGGCTTACCGGTTTCGGGCTATCGCTGGTGTACCCGGCGCTGGGGGTTGAAGCGATCAAGCAGGTACCCAGCAGTAGCCGTGGTGCAGGGCTGGGGGCCTACGCCGTGTTCTTCGACATGGCCCTGGCCATCGCCGGGCCGGTGATGGGCGCAGTGGCCGCACATCTGGGCTATGCCTCGATCTTCTGTGTGGCCGCCCTGCTCGCCCTGGCCGGTGTCGGCCTAACGCTGTTGCTGGCGCGGCGCGCCACTCGCGGCTGAACGCTCGGCCGGCTCCGGCGCGCCCAACGCCTGGCTGAAGAACACCGCGGCTTCCTGCTGCAGGGAATGGTGGATGTGCCGGCGGTCCACGCCTGCGGCGTCCTTGCACAGCGCCGGCATCCGCACGGACTGCTCGGCATCGCAATGGGCCATGAACACGAAGTGCCCGGCGCCGGCCAGCAGGCGATAGTCCGGTGTGACCGGCAATTTGCGGGCCAGGGCTTCGGCGTTGCGGTCCACCGCCACCAGCTGGTCGCTGTCGCCACTGTAGATCAGCGCCGGCACCTGCACCCCGGCCAGGGCATGGCGCCCGAACAGCAGGCTGAGAGGTGCCATCAGCATCACGGCCCCCACCCGTTGGTCGGCCTCTGGCACCAGCTCGCTGCGGTCGGCAATCAGTACACCGTGGGTCTTGCAGGCGTCGGCGTCGTCAGGGCGCTCCAGGCAGTACTTGCGCAGGCGGTCCAGATCCGGGCGCGCGCCTGAGAGGATCAAGGCAGTTTCACCACCGGCCGAGTAGCCGATCACCCCAACCTTGCCACCGTTCAGGTAAGGCCCCAGCAAGGCATCATCGCGGGCGGCCGTAATTGCGGCACTCACTTGCAGCGGCCGGCCGTACAGGTTGCTCAGGGTGCCCAGGCGGCTGTGGTCGCGGGCGTTGTCGCCGGGGTGCACCACCGCCACCACGATAAAACCCTGGCGCGCCAGCGACGTCGCCAGGTAGTGCAAGGCCAGCGGGCTGCCGGTATTGCCGTGGGACAGCACCAGCAATGGGAACTGGCCCAATGCTACCGGCGCCTCTTCACTCACGTCGACCGGGTAGCCGTCTATCCGGCTGCTGCGGGTCTTGCCAATGGCCGGGTAGAACGCCAGCGCCTGCATGGGCCGGGCGTCGACCGGGTCGGCCAACGTCATGTGATGCAGGCCGGCAACCCAGGGTGCGGCCTCGGCATGGGCCAGAAGGCTACCGAGCAGGGCCAGTGCCAGCATGCAGCGAGAGTGAGTCATCGGCCGGCGGTTCCTTGCAGGGCGAAGAGATAGCCCAGCATAGAACCGGCCTGGGCTGCACAGGATGAAACCTGAATGAAACCGAAGTCATGCACTTCACGCCCCCGCCCTATGCATTTGCGCTTTTCGTCGAACCCGTGGCATAGATGCAGGTCCACGTCTCTACGTGACCGTTTCGCGCCATTTAAGGAGATTCACGCATGAGCAAGCCCGTCTACGTGCCACCCAAGGTCTGGCGCAACGACGCCGCGTCCGGTGGCCAGTTCGCCAGCATCAACCGCCCGGTTGCCGGCCCGACTCACGACAAGGACCTGCCCCAGGGTAAGCACCCGCTGCAGCTGTACTCCCTGGCCACGCCCAATGGCGTGAAGGTCACCATCGCCCTCGAAGAGCTGCTTGCCCTGGGCCACCTTGGTGCCGAGTACGATGCCTGGTTGATCCGCATTGGCGAGGGCGACCAATTCTCCAGCGGCTTTGTCCAGGTAAACCCCAACTCGAAGATCCCCGCCCTGCTCGACCGCAGCGTCGAGCCGCCGGTGCGGGTGTTCGAGTCGGGTTCGATCCTGCTGTACCTGGCGGAAAAGTTCGATGCCTTGCTGCCGAAAGCGCCAGCTGCACGCACCGAAAGCCTGAACTGGCTGTTCTGGCAAATGGGCGCGGCGCCATACCTGGGCGGGGGCTTTGGCCACTTCTATGTGTATGCGCCAGAAAAGTTCGAGTACGCGATCAACCGCTTCACCATGGAAGCCAAACGTCAGCTGGATGTGCTCGACCGGCGCCTGGCCGAAAGCCGCTACCTGGGCGGCGAGGAATACAGCATCGCCGACATTGCCGTGTGGCCTTGGTATGGCCAGCTGGTGCGCGGCAACCTGTATGGCGCGGCGGAGTTCCTGGCGGTGGACGAGTACAAGCATGTGCAGCGCTGGGCCGAGGAGATTGCCTTGCGCCCGGCGGTGCAGCGTGGCACACGGGTGAACCGGACCTGGGGGGATGAGGCCAGCCAGGTGCCGGAGCGGCATGCAGCGGCAGACCTGGACGAATAACACGGCCTCTTGTGGGAGCGGGTTTACCCGCGAATACCGGCGTAGCTGGTGCCATCCACCGCAGCGCCTGCTTCGCGGGCATGCCTGCTCCCACAAGGCTCGGGCACGGCCGAGGGCTGCTGCTCAGCGAATCTGGTGCTTGTGCAGCAACCGATAGAAAGTCGGCCGCGATATACCTAGCACCTTGGCCGCCACACTCATGTTGTCACTGTGCCGGCTGAGTACATCGCACAGCGCCTGACGCTCGGCTCGGTGCTTGTACTCTTCCAGCGTGCCCAGCGGTTGCTGTACCTGGTCCAGGGGCTGCAACCCAAGGTCCTGTGCCTCGATTTGCCGGCCTTCTGCGAGCACCAGCCCGCGCCTTACCCGGTTGGCCAACTCGCGGACATTGCCCGGCCAGTCATGCCGGCCCATGGCCGCCAGGGCATGCTCGCTGAACGAGCGCGGTCGACGCCCGGTTTCAAGACTGTAGAAATGGGCAAAATGACTGGCCAGCATCGACAGGTCGCCATGCCGGTCTCGCAATGGTGCGGTCACCACCTGCAACACGTTCAGGCGATAATACAGGTCTTCGCGAAAGCGCCCTTGCTCGATGGCCCTTTCCAGGTCCACGTGGGTAGCCGCCAGCACCCTGACATCCACCGGGATCGGCTGGCTGCCCCCCACGCGCTCGATGTGCTTTTCCTGCAGAAAGCGCAGCAGGTTGGCCTGCAACTCCAGCGGCAAATCGCCAATTTCGTCGAGAAACAGCGTGCCACCATTAGCCGCTTCGATGCGCCCGGCCTTGCGCTGATGAGCACCCGTGAAAGCGCCCTTTTCATGGCCGAACAGTTCCGACTGGATCAGGTGCTCGGGGATTGCCCCGCAGTTGATGGCAATGAACGGTTGCTCGCTGCGTTGCGACTGGCGATGCAGGGTGCGGGCCACCAGTTCCTTGCCGGTGCCGCTTTCTCCACAGATCAGCACCGGCGATTCAGTGGGCGCCAGCTTGCCCAGCAGCTTGCGCAGTTCGCGGATCGGGCGGCTATCACCGAGCAGTTCGTGGCTTGCTTCATCCACCCTCGCCATCCCTTTGCCGCGCAGGCGCGCCATTCCGAAGGCCCGACCCAGCGTGACCTGAACGCGGGAAACGTCGAACGGCAAGGTGTGGAAGTCAAAGAACCATTCACAAACAAAATCGCCGACGGCCGGCATACGCAGTTGTTCGGCGCTGAGCACGGCAATCCATTCGGTGTTGCTGCGTTTGATCAAGTCCTTGACCCCGTCCGGGCGCCTCAGGTGTGACGCCTGCAAGCGCAACAGGCCCACATCGCAAGGGTGATCCAACGCGGCGCCGAGCATGCAGCTGTGCACATCCCAGCCTGCGCTGCGCAATCCGGGTAACAAACGATGGCAGTCATCGCAGGGGTCGACGATGAGCAAACGGCGTTGGGCGGCAGGCTGCTGCATGACCAATCCTTGGCGCCAGTTTTCAGTTTTTTGAAATAAAACAGTAAGTTGTGGCGCCCGATTAACAGTAGCAACTAAGTTGACGGTTCCCAGTACCGTCTGTCTGCCGAATCATTTTTTTACAATGCGTGACGGGAATTTTCGCACTTTATCGACATCACATGGCGGCATGGGCAAGAACGGATTCGACCCTGGCAAAATTTTTTACAACCAATGTGTGACTCGCCCCCGGACAACGAGCATCAGTACACATAACCCCGCGCTGCACTTCGCGATAACCGAGGCGACTTCGAAGCAACGCGGACTTTAACTGGATGTTTGGGACCATAGAGAGACCGAACCATGAATGCCCCGCTCCGTGTCAACGAAGCACTGCTGATTGCCGACCACGCCTTCGAACCTTTCCAGTGCGTAGCCTGGGATGCACCCAACGGTACTGGTGAACTGAGCCTGGCAGTGATCGACCGGACCAGCACCCGCATCGGCAGCAAGCAAGTGTCTTCGCGCATCTATTCCGACCCGGCCCAGTGGGCCAGCCTGATCGAGGAAGTGCGCGCCGAGCTGTGCGAAAAAGGTTACGACCTGCAGCCGTGGTCAATGCCGAAATAATATCGGCCGGCAAACCAAGTGCGTGCGTCGCCACGCACTTGTACAACTTCCGGGTTGCTGTTCTGGCAACTTTTTCTTATTGCGGCATAGTGTCGCACCGGTGCTTTTTCAATCCACCAACCTGAACTGTTGCAGGTGCTGGTAATCCGCCTGAAGTTGCTGCGCCAGGCGCTGCGCACGGCCCAGGCGCACCGGCGCCAGTTCCATGTCCACCAACAGAGTGGCGCACGGCATCGGCTGCACGGTATTCCAGTGTTGCAGGCGACCGTCGGTGAACACCAGGCAGCGTAACGCTTCTTCGGGGTGGGCCCGTTGCCGATCCTGCAACCAGTGCCGAGCCTGCTCCAGTGCAGCGATCAACGGCGTGCCACCACCAGCTCCCAAGGCTTGCAGCCACGGTTGCAAGGCGGCCGAGGCCTTCAGGCCGTGGCGCTGCCACTGCGGTGAGCGCCCGCTGGCGGTAAGCAGGGCCAACCGGGCACGTTGGCGGTAGGCTTGGTCGAATAGCGCCGCCAGCAGCCCTTTGGTTTGCGCCAACGCCTGGTGGCGACGGGTCGAGGCCGAAGCATCGACGATTACCAGCCACAGTTCTGCGGGCCTGGCTTGGCGTTGCTGCCAGCACAGGTCCTGGCGCTGGCGTGGCCGCCCCTTGAGCAGGGTCGGCAACCAGGCCACCCGCCCGGCCGCAGCACTGCGCGCCCGGCCTCGGCTGGCACCGTATTGCTTACCTGCGCCTGCGTTGGCATCCGCCCCTTTGGCAGGTGACTGGGGGATGCTCAGGGCTTTTTTGCCCAGTTCGGCACCTCGCGGCGAGCGCCGCTGGCCACAGGCTGCGCCGGCATTGCGCCCCAGTCGCCCTGCCCGCCCTGTTCGCCAGGGTTGCCCGCGTCTTGTCGACCGGGTTGCTGTTCAGGCTGCTGCGGCGCCGCAGGCGGGTTGGCCTGGGGCGAAACGCGGCGGCGATGGCGCAAGGCGAACTCGGCCACTGCATCGACATCGGCCTCCTCGATGGCCTCGCCACCACGCCACGCACAGTGGGCGCGTGCGGCGCGCAGCCAGACCAGATCGGCGCGCAACCCGTCGACCCCAGCGGCATAGCAGCGTTCGGTGATCCAGGCCAGTGCCTGGTCGTCCAGGGCAATGCCGGCCAGGGCCTGACGCGCCGCCTGGCAGCGCTCGCGCAATTGCGCCTGGGCCTCGGCCCATTGCGCGCAAAAGGCCTGCGGGTCGCTGTCGAAGGCCAGACGGCGGCGAATGATCTGTTGGCGCGCCTCAGGTTCGGGCAAGCCTTCCAGAGCCACATTGAGGCCAAAGCGGTCGAGCAACTGCGGGCGGAGTTCGCCCTCCTCCGGGTTCATGGTGCCGATCAGTACGAAGCGGGCACTGTGCCGGTGCGAGATGCCGTCGCGCTCGATACGGTTGGTGCCACTGGCCGCCACATCGAGCAACAGGTCGACGAGGGTGTCGGGCAGCAGGTTGACCTCATCGACATACAGCACGCCACCATCGGCCTGGGCCAGTACCCCTGGGGAGAACTGCGCCTTGCCCTGCCCCAGTGCGGCATCCAGGTCGAGGGTGCCGACCAGCCGCTCTTCGCTGGCGCCCAGTGGCAGGGTCACGAACGGGCCCTCACCGAGCAGGTCGGCCAAGCCACGGGCCAGAGTACTCTTGGCCATGCCACGTGGCCCCTCGATCAGCACGCCGCCGATCTTCGGGTCGATTGCGGTCAGGCACAGCGCCAGTTTCAGGTCATCGGCACCGACCACGGCTGCCAGTGGAAATTGCACGGGTTCACTCATTTCAAGCCTGTTCCTCGCCGTCGAGCAGTTGTTCCTCGAGGGCCTCGCGGTAGTCACCCGGTGCCTGCCACAGACCGCGCTGCTGGGCCTCCAGCAAACGCTCGGTAAGGTCGCGCAGGGCCTCGGGGTTGTGCTCGCGCATGAAGTCGCGGGTCGCCGGGTCGAGCACGTAGGCATCGGCCAGCGCCTGGTAATGATGGTCGTCGATCAGTTCCGTGGTGGCGTCGAAGGCGAACAGGTTGTCGACCGTCGCCGCCATCTCGAAGGCGCCCTTGTAGCCGTGGCGCTTGGCCCCGTCGATCCATTTCGGGTTCAGCGCCCGGGCGCGGATGACCCGGTTCAGCTCTTCCTTGAGGGTACGGATGCGCGGCCGGTCGGCCTGGCTATGGTCGCCGTGATAACTGGCAACTGCCGCACCGGACAAGGTTTCCGACGCCGCCAGCATGCCACCCTGGAACTGGTAATAGTCGTTGGAATCGAGCAGGTCGTGTTCGTGGTTGTCCTGGTTCTGCAGCACCGCCTGCACCTTGGCCAGGCGCTGGGTGAACTGGGCTCGGGCCGGGGTTCCGTCGTCGCTGGCGCCGTAGGCATAGCCGCCGTGATTGAGGTAGACCTCGGCCAGGTCGTCGCGGCTGTGCCACAGGCGCCCGTCGATGGCGTTCTGCACCCCCGCGCCGTAGGCCCCTGGTTTGGCACCGAACACCCTCCAGCCAGCCTGGCGCGCGGCCTGCTCGGCGTCCACGCCCTGCGCCTGCAGCGCGGCACGCTCGCTACGCACGCGGGCGGCCAGGGGGTTGAGATCGTCGGGCTCATCCAGCGCGGCCACGGCCTGCACTGCGGCATCGAACAGGCGGATGAGGTTGCCGAAGGCATCACGGAAAAAGCCGGAAACGCGCAAGGTCACATCCACCCGCGGGCGGTCGAGCAGGCTGAGTGGCAGGATCTCGAAATCGTCTACCCGCTGGCTGCCCGTGGCCCACACCGGACGCACGCCCATCAGCGCCATGGCCTGGGCGATGTCATCACCGCCGGTACGCATGGTTGCCGTGCCCCACACCGAAAGACCGAGCTGGCGCAGGTGATCGCCGTGGTCCTGCAGATGGCGCTCCAGGATTAGGTTGGCGGAGGCGAAGCCCAGGCGCCAGGCGGTGGTGGTGGGCAGGTTGCGCACGTCCACGGTATAGAAGTTGCGACCGGTGGGCAGCACGTCCAGGCGACCACGACTGGGTGCGCCACTGGGGCCGGCGGGCACGAAACGCCCGGCCAGCGCCGCCAGCAGGCCATCCATTTCGGCGCTGCCGCAGGCGTCCAGGCTGGGTGCCACCGATTCTCGCAGCGTCCGTACCACATCGTGCACCGGCTGCCATTCGCTCTGGGCAGGTAAATGCACGGTGCCGCACAGCGCCTGGTCGATCAACTGCAGCGCCAACAGTTCGAGGCGTTCGCGGGTATCGCCACAGGTGCGCCAAGGCTCGCTGCTCATGGCCTGCAGTTGGTCCGGGCGTGGCCCTTGCCACGGCTGGCCAAGTTCGCAATCGAGCGGATCGAAGCCTGGCACCAGCGCCTTGGCCAGGGCCCGCAACAGGCTGGCATTGCCACCGCGACCGTCGCCACGCTCGACCCGTAACAGCGCCAGCAAGGTATCCAGCCGCAGCCGGCCTTCCGGGGACTGGCCGAACACATGCAGGCCATCGCGAATCTGCGATTCCTTCAGGTCGCACAGGTAGGTATCCAGGCGTGGCAGCCACACGGCGGCATCGTCCAGTTGGCCTTCCAGCTGCAGTTCGCGGTCGATGTGGTTGGCCTTGACCAGTTCGAGAATGTCGCGCTGCAACTCGCGAGCGCGCCGCGGGTCGAGCAGCTGCGCTTCGTAGAACTCGTCGGCCAATTGCTCCAGGTGGCGCAACGGGCCATAGGTTTCGGCACGGGTCAGCGGCGGCATCAGGTGGTCGATGATCACTGCCTGGGTGCGGCGCTTGGCCTGGGCGCCCTCGCCCGGGTCGTTGACGATGAACGGATAGATGTTCGGCAGCGGGCCGAGCAAGGCGTCCGGCCAGCACTGCGCCGACAACCCGACGCCCTTGCCGGGCAGCCATTCGAGGTTGCCGTGCTTGCCGACATGGATCACCGCGTCGGCGGCAAAGGCATGGCGCAGCCAGAAGTGAAATGCCAGATAGCCGTGCGGCGGTACCAGGTCCGGGTCGTGGTACACCGCGCTGGGGTCCACCTGGTAACCGCGCGCCGGCTGGATGCCGACAAAGGTCAAGCCAAAGCGCAGGCCGGCCACCATCAGCCGGCCACTGCGGTACATCGGGTCCTGCTGCGGCGGCCCCCAGCGTTCCAGCACGGCCTGGCGGTTTGCCTCTGGCAGGCGCTCGAAGGCAGCCTGGTAGTCGGCCAGGCTCAGGCTCTGCGCGCAGGGGCGCAGGTCCAGATGGTCGAGGTCGTTGGTCACGCCACCGAGCAACTGATGGATCAGCTGCGTGCCGCTGCCCGGCAAGTCGGCCAGCGGATAGCCTTCGGCCTGCAGGGCCTTGAGGATGTTCAGCGCGGCCGCTGGCGTGTCCAGGCCAACGCCGTTGCCAATGCGGCCATCCCGGGTCGGGTAGTTGGCCAGCACCAGGGCCACGCGCTTTTGCGTATTTGGCAGGCGCGCCAGTTCGACCCAGCGGCGGGCCAGTTCGGCGACAAAGTCCATGCGCTCGGGGTGGGCGCGGTAGCAGACCACGTCGGACTGGCTGCGCTCGCTGCGCCAGGCCATGTCCTTGAAACTGACCGGGCGGGTGATGATGCGCCCGTCCAGTTCTGGCAAGGCAATGTGCATGGCCAGATCACGCGCCCCCAGGCCCTGCTCGCTGGCTTCCCAGCCGGGCTGGTTGTCTTGCGCGCAGATGGCCTGCAGCACCGGGATGTCGCGACGGAACGGGCGCAGGTTGGGGCGCTCGGGGCTGGACAGGGCAAAGCCGGTGGTGTTGACCAGCACTTCGGCCCCCACCTCGTCCAGCCAGGCTTCGACCTGTTCCAGGCAGGCGCTTTCCTTGAGGCTGGCCACGGCGATCGGCAATGGGTTGAGCCCGGCCGCCTGCAGGCGCTGGCAGAACACATCGATGAACGCGGTGTTGGCCGCCTGCAGGTGCGAGCGGTAGAACAACAGTGGTGCCACCGGCTGCTCGGGGTGCCACTGCGTGTACCAATCCTCCAGCGTGGCGCTGCCCTTGGCCGGGTGATACACGGCAGTGCGCGGCAGCGGCTGCGGCTCGTCCCAGGCATAGTCGCGGCCCAGCCACTGGCTGGCCAGGCAGTTGAACAGGTTGATGGCATTGGCCTTGCCGCCCTGGCGCAAGTAGTGCCAGAGGCGTTCGGCCTGCTCGCCGCTGACACTGCCCAGGCTGGTCAGCTCCGGGTCCGGGCGGTCGTCACCCGGCACCAGGATCAGCTGCACGCCACGTCCGGCCAGCTCGACCAACTGCTCGACGCCATAGCGCCAGTAGCCGACGCCACCGTGCAGCGACACCAGGATGACCTTGGCATGGCGCAGCACCTGGTCGACGTACAGGTCGACCGAGGCATGGTTCTGGACCTGCATCGGGTTGGCCAGGCGCAGGCTGGGGTAATCCTCGGGCAATTGCTCGGCGGTATCGGCGAGCAATGCCAGGTGCGAATCGCCGCTGCAGAGAATCACCAGCTCGGCGGGCGTCTGGCCGAGGTCGGCAATGCTGTCATCCGGCACGAAGCCGCCGGGCTGGGTCCGCAGCAGGTGCATGGGTCAGGCGCCCAGTGCCTGGCGCAGGCGCGCTTCCAGCTGGGCGGCGTCAAGGTCCTGGCCAATCAGCACCAGGCGTGTGATGCGCGGCTCGTCGGCGCGCCAGGCGCGGTCGAAGTGCTTGTCGAAACGGGTACCCACGCCTTGCACCAGCAGGCGCATCGGTTTGCCCGGGATGGCAGCGAAGCCTTTGGCGCGCAGGATGCCGAACTCCACCACCAGCTGGGTCAGGGCATCGAGCAGCAGGCTTTCGTCGGCTTCGGGCAGGTCGATGGAGATGGAGTCGAAGGCGTCGTGGTCATGATCGTCATGGTCATCACCGTCATGGTGGGAATCATGGTGGGTACGGCGACCATCGATGTGCGCCTCGGACTCGGCGCCCACACCCAGCAGCACCTCCAGCGGCAGCTTGCCGCTGCTGGCCTCGACAACCTTGACCGCCGGAGGCAGTTCTTCGGCCACCTCGGTGCGGACCTTGGCCAGGCCTTCGGCGTCGATCAGGTCGGCCTTGTTCAGCACCACCAGGTCGGCGCTGGCCAACTGGTCGGCGAACAGTTCGTGCAGTGGCGACTCGTGGTCCAGGTTGGGGTCGAGCTTGCGCTGGGCATCGACCTGGTCCGGGTAGGCGGCGAAGGTACCGGCGGCCACCGCAGGGCTGTCGACCACAGTGATCACCGCGTCGACGGTGCAGGCATTGCGGATTTCCGGCCACTGGAAGGCTTGCACCAGCGGTTTGGGCAGCGCCAGGCCGCTGGTTTCGATGAGGATATGGTCCAGGTCGCCACGGCGTGCCACCAACTCGCGTATCACCGGGAAGAACTCTTCCTGCACGGTGCAGCACAGGCAGCCGTTGGCCAGTTCGTAGACGCGGCCGGTGGCTTCTTCCTCGGTGCAACCGATGCTGCACTGCTTGAGGATTTCGCCGTCGATGCCCAGCTCGCCGAACTCGTTGACGATTACCGCAATGCGGCGGCCCTGGGCGTTGTCGAGCATGTGGCGCAGCAAGGTAGTCTTGCCCGAGCCGAGGAAGCCGGTGACGATGGTGACGGGGAGCTTGGCCAGTGTTTTCATGTCGCATTGCCCTTGGCAGATTGGCGCGGGCATGCAGGACGACAGCCGCAGGCCAGGCCGGCCGGGCTTGTTCGCCACCGGATCACCCCGCCCGGTTGAAAGTCGAAAACGTGACGAGGCAGGTCTCCTGGCTCGCACCGTTCCATGTGCCCGCTGGTGCAGCGGGCTGGCGGGATGACGCCTTCCCGCGCGCGGGCGCAGTGGCTGTGTCGATCCGTTGTCGGTGCTTACAGTTGCGGGGGCAGCCGCGGCTTGTACCGCGTTCCCGTCTTAGCTTCGGCCTGGCCGAAGAACCTCGAAGTGGCAAGGCTACGCAGTGGCTGGCGGGTGGTCAACCATTGCTGTCGGGCTGGCCGACAGCAAGTGGCGCAACTGCGTTACAGTGGTGGCTTTGAGCAGCGAGGCCCACCGGTGAAACCCCTGAACAAGCGCGATATGGCACGCCTGGAGCGTGAACTGGTGGTTTGCCTGACCGAAGCCTGCGAAACCGCCAAGGCGCAGATCGTCGGTTTCAGCTGGCTTACCCATCGTCTCGCGCCCGAGGACTTTCCGGCCAGCCTGCGTATTACCTGGGTGTTCGAGCGAGAGGCCGACAAGGCCGCCGCCGTGGCGGGCGACGCGAAGGTGCGCATGCTGGCGCTGACAGGCCTTGCGCTGGAGCAGGCCGGCGTTCAGCTGGATCATCCGGCCTGGCATGTGCGGTTTGACAGTGAAGAGGCCTGCCAGCAGAGCCACGGGGGCGACTGGACCAGGCGCTTGATGGGGCGCTGAACCAGGGGCATGCACGGTCCTACAGGTCCAGTGCACGCTTTAAGGGCGACGCCGACCATGTGGCAGCGGGTTTAACCGCGAACACGGGCGAAGCCCGTGCCATCCACCGCGTCGCCTGTTTCGCGGGTGAACCCGCTCCTACAGGGCACGCGGCGCACTCGCGGAATCTGTTTTTCCGCGACAACGATGCCTCTATCCGTTAGGCTACGCATTCCCCTGTCACGAGGTGTTCGTCCAATGCGCCATTGATGCCGCCGTCCCTTCGACGGCCTGTCTTCAGCCTCCGGTTCGCTCCGGAGATGTCGCGGCATTTGTGGAGTTGTGCATGACGAACACGTCGATCCTGACGCTGGACAGCGTCTCCTTGGCCTTGCCTGACGGCAGGCTGTTATTTACCAACCTCAGCGAAACCTTCGACCAACGCCGCACCGGCCTGGTCGGGCGCAACGGTGTGGGCAAGAGCCTGCTCGGGCAGGTACTTGCCGGCCAGCGCGAACCAAGCAGCGGCCAGTGTCGGCGCCTTGGGCGCATCCATCTTCTGGACCAGCAGGTGATCGAGCACAGCGCCACGGTCGCCGACCTGGCCCAGGTGGGCGCGGTGCTCGCTGCGCTGGAGCGCATCGAGCAAGGCAGCGTCGCACCCAGTGACTTCGACACCGTCGGCGAACGCTGGGATATCCGCGAGCAATTGCAGGGGCACCTGCAACGCCACGGCCTGGGCCAGCTCGACTGGCACCAGCCCGCCCACAGCCTGAGCGGTGGCCAGGCCATGCGCGTGGCGCTGGTCGGCGCCTGGCTCAGCGAAGCGGACTACCTGATCCTCGACGAACCGAGCAATCACCTGGACAGCAACGCCCGCGCCCAACTGCTGAGCATGATCGAAGCCTGGGACCGGGGCTTGCTGGTGATCAGCCATGATCGCAAACTGCTCGCGCACATGACGCGCATCGTCGAATTGTCCAGCCTGGGCTTGCAGGCCTATGGCGGCAACTACAGCTTCTATTCGGCCCAGAAAGCCAGCCAGACGGCGCTGGCCCAACAGCAACTTGCCCGGCTGAAACAGGAGCAGCAACGCCAGGCGCGCGAACTGCAGCGCCAGCGCGAGGACCTGGAACGTCATCAAGCCCGCGCCGGGCGCAACGCCAGGCACGCCAACCAGGCCAAGATCCTGGTCGACCGCCAGCAGGAACGCAGCCAGGCCACTGCGGGCAAGCAGTGCCGCGACCATCGCGACGCCCGGCAGGCGCTGCAGGGCAAAGTGCGTGACGCCGCTCGCGAAGTCGAGCAGGACAGCGCCATTACCCTGCATGCACCCACGCCGCAGCGCCATCCGGGCCGCGAAGTGCTGGCCTTGCAGGCGCTGCACCTACCCCGCGGCACGCGCAAACCATTGAACCTGCGCTTGTGCCTGGGCCAGCGGGTGGGCCTGGTCGGCGCCAATGGCAGTGGCAAGTCCACCCTGCTCAAGCTGATGAACGGCGAGTTGCCAGCACCGCCCGACAGCCTGCGCCTCAGTGGTGAAACCGCCCTGCTCGACCAGCACTGCAGCGCACTACCAGGCCATACCAGCGTGCTCGACCACCTGCACCAGGCAAACCCGACATTGGCCCAGGGCGACTTGCGCAGCCGCCTGGCACAACTTGGCCTGGATGCGGCCCGCATCGAACTGCCCAGCGGCCTGCTCAGCGGCGGTGAACGAATGAAGGCAGCACTGGCCGCCGTGCTGTACCGCGAACGGCCGCTCGACCTGTTGCTGCTGGACGAACCCGGCAACCACCTGGACCTGCCGTCGCTGGCCGCACTGGAGCACATGCTCGGGCAGTTTCGCGGGGCGCTGGTGGTGGCGTCCCACGACCAGGTACTGCTCGACCGGCTGGCGCTGGACGAATACCTGCACTTGTAGAAGCCACAATAAATGCATTGCAGGCTATCAATTCGTGACAGGCCGTTCCCGATCTGCCACGGATGTATTATGGTGGCGTGGTGCGCATATAACAGCAGCCCGAGCAATCGGGCACTTGCAAGACAATGAGGGTGTCATGAGCAACGAAAGCATTAATTGGGACAAGCTGGGTTTCGACTACATCAAGACCGACAAACGCTACCTGTCCGTATGGCGCAATGGCGAGTGGGACAAGGGCACCCTGACCGAAGACAACGTACTGCACATCAGTGAAGGCTCCACTGCCCTGCACTACGGCCAGCAGTGCTTCGAGGGCCTCAAGGCCTACCGTTGCAAGGACGGTTCGATCAACCTGTTCCGCCCGGACCAGAACGCCGCCCGCATGCAGCGCAGCTGCGCCCGCCTGCTGATGCCGCAGGTGCCGACCGATGTGTTCATCGAGGCGTGCAAGCAAGTGGTCAAGGCCAACGAGAAGTTCGTGCCACCGCATGGTAAAGGCGCCCTCTACCTGCGCCCGTTCGTGATCGGCACCGGTGACAACATTGGCGTGCGCACCGCCCCCGAGTTCATCTTCTCGATCTTCGCCATCCCGGTTGGCTCGTACTTCAAGGGCGGCATGAAGCCGCACAACTTCCAGATCTCCAGCTTCGACCGCGCAGCCCCGCAAGGCACCGGCGCGGCCAAGGTCGGTGGCAACTACGCCGCCAGCCTGCAGCCGGGTGCAGAAGCGAAGAAAGCCAACTTCGCCGACGCCATCTACCTCGACCCGCTGACCCACACCAAGATCGAGGAAGTCGGTTCGGCCAACTTCTTCGGCATCACCGCCAACAACGAGTTCGTCACCCCGAAATCGGCTTCGGTGCTGCCAGGCATCACCCGCCTGTCGCTGATGGAACTGGCGCAATCGCGCCTGGGCCTGACCGTGATCGAAGGCGATGTGGAAATCAACAAGCTGGACCGTTTCATCGAAGCCGGCGCCTGCGGTACCGCTGCGGTGATCACCCCGATCGGCGGCATCGAGTACAACGGCAAGCTGCACGTGTTCCACGACCTGGAAAAGGTCGGCCCGGTTACCCAGAAGCTCTACAACGAGCTGACCGGTATCCAGAGCGGTGACGTGGAAGCACCGGCTGGCTGGATCGTCAAGGTTGCCTGAGGCGCTTTAACGGTTTGAAAAACGGGGCATGCCAGCGATGGCATGCCCCGTTTTTTTATGGGCAAACGCGGTCAACTATAGGATGGCACCGGCTGCGCCGGTGTTCGCGGCTAAAGCCGCTTCCACAGGTACAGCGCAAGCCTGAAGCCTACGCCATCCCTGTAGGAGCGGCCTTGTGTCGCGAAAGGGCTGCGAAGCAGCCCCAGGATATCCGCGCAATGCACAAATCGAGGAGCAGCGCAGGCTGGTAGTTTTCATGCAAGGCGACGCTGCATCAGCAGGTGCCGGGCTTTGTCGAAGGCCCAGTTGTACAGCACGGTGTAGGGCAAGATGATCACGAAGAAGCCCAACTCCACCATGAACGCCTGCAGCAACGAAATTTCCAGCATCCACGCCGCCACCGGCAGGCACCACACCACCAGCCCGGCTTCGAAGCCCAGGCCGTGTGCAAAGCGAGCGCTGGCCTTCCAGTGGATGCGCTCGACCCGCACGTAGCGATCGACCAGTGCGTTGTAGACCATGTTCCACAGCATGGCGATCACCGACAGGGTCACCGCCAGCGCCCCCGCCGTCGCCAGCGACTTGCCCATGATCCAGGACAACAGCGGCGCACACAGCAGCACGGCGAACACTTCATAACCGACGGCGTGGACCAGGCGTTCGGTGAAAGAAACGTTTTTCATTGCAGATTCCATCCATTGCGTGAGTCGTGCTTCCTATTTTCTTTGATAGAACTGATACTCGCGACATAGCTACCATCGGTTTTATCAATATCATGCGCTACTCACCCGAAGCTCTGGTCGCCTTTGTCGAAGCCGCATCGCTGGGTTCGTTTTCCGCTGCGGCGCGCAAGTTGCGCAAGAGCCAGTCCACCATCAGCATTGCTATCGCCAATTTCGAGGCCGATGTGGGTTGCCCGTTGTTCGAGCGTGGCGGTCGCCACCCCACGCTGAACGAAGCTGGGCGGCAGGTGCTGAGCCATGTCGAGGCGATACTCGATGCCAGCGCCCAGCTCGATGCCCTGGCGGTGCGGCTGGCGGAAAACATCGAGGCACTGGTCTCGGTGGTGATGTCGGACAGCTACAGCGTGACCTTCCAGGGCGCGGTGATGGCCCGCTTCGCCCAGCACTACCCGCATACCGAGCTGCGCTGCGGCCCATCGGAAGATGCCGATGTGATCGAGCTGATCCAGCAGGGCCTGGCACACGTCGGCATTCTTGCCACCCAGCCCAGCTACCCCGCTGACGTTGCCGTGGCACGCTTGCCCGAGCAGGCAGAGTTTGGGGTGTACGTGGCCAGCGGGCATCCGTTGGCGGCTTTGCCCCAGGTGCAGACGCAGCACCTGGAGAACGTCCGGCAGCTGTATATCAAGACCTATGCTCCCAGCCTGCACCACGGTCGTGGCCAAGCCTGGTCGGCACCGGACTACCTCACCCTGCTGGAGTTCGCCGTGCGCGGGTTCGGCTGGGCCGAGCTGCCCAGGGCACTGGTGGCACGGTTTGGCAGTGGGCTGGTGGAGTTGCAGGTGGCCGGGTATCCGCGACGGGTAGACATGGACGTGGCCTGGTCGAGCCGGCGCGCGCTCGGGCCGGCAGGGCAGTGGCTAGTGCGGCAGATGTTGGGGCAATAGACTTTTATTGCCGGCAAGATCCTGGGGCTCCTGCGCAGCAGTCGCGACACAAGGCCGCTCCTATAGGGGGACTAAAGCGAAAAATCCTACAACGTTTTAGGAAGCCCATTGCTCCCCCGCGAAGGCGTTCCTCGCTAGTGTTTTGGCCGTTGCGTCAAATCACTGGAAAGGAACTCCTGATGAGCATCAGCAAAGCCATCCACATCGCCATGCAGGAAGAGATCCCCAACACCTACGGCACCTGCAATGCCTGCGAACGCTCCGGCCTGCCGATTCTGCTGCTGCGCGAGGCCTACGCCCCACGCCCGGACACAGGGCGCCCCTATCGCCTGGCAGACGATAGCGAAATCATCTTCCACCCGATGCACACCGACCAGTTGCGCCTCCTGCGCCAGGGTTATGTCTACGTACTGCTCGACCAGGAAATCTGGCAGGCCTACGAGGTGGCGGCGGAAGGTACCTTGCAGCGCTTTCCGGTGTCGCAGATGCCCTTGGGGCCACCCAGGTCGTTACCCAAGGTATGCGCCACCGAAGGCCACGATGTGATTGCCTCGTTCATCAACATCGATACCCTGCTCTACCGCAAGGCCTGGATCGCCTTCGCCAACGACCCTTGGCCCCGAGCGGTACTCGACCGCTATCGGCAAGGCATCGCCAACAGCGACCCGGGCACCCTCGCCCGCTTCGTCGAGGTGGACCTGAACACCGCACGCAACGACCCTGCCAGCCTCGGCATCGCAATGACCGACAGCTTCCGCTTCGGCCTGGAACAGGTCCTGGAGTTTTCCACCTTTTCCTCTGCCAGGTTTACCAGCGCTCATGGCTTTTACAGCCGCCTGGGCCGCTGGCATGAAACCCGCACGCATGTGCGCAATGTCATCGAGCAGGAACAACTGCCCAATGGCCTGCTGGCGCTGACGCTACCCGACCCGGTCGGCATGGTCATGGAGCTCAACGCGCAACGCACTGGCTGGGTGCAAGCCCTGCAGGAATGGCGGGCCCAGCCGCAGCGGCACTTCGAATACTTCACCTCGCAAGCACTGCTGGGCATCCGCGAATTGCACGCGGCCATGGCGGCCGTGCAGGGTGCCGAGGACGCGCAGCGGGAAGCCCGGCAGATCGAGCAGTGGAACGACAGCCCGATCGCGGCCAAGGCGTATCTGCCGCCGGTGGACATCGACGCGCAGGCCGAACGCAACACCGCGCGCAAGCAGCAGGACGCCCGCGAGCGGCTGGAAGAGCGTTACGACGAAAGCGCCCGCGCGGCGTTCCAGGCCGATTACGACCGCGAACTGAAAAACTGGCAGTCGATGATCGACCAGGTTGGCGATCTGTATGCGCGGCACTATGCCAAGCGGGCGTTTCAGCAGATCGGCTACTACGACTATGACGCGACCTCCCCCGTTTCGGTGGAGTACTTCATCCAGATGATGGCCGCCTGCCTGGCCGGCGGGCCCACTGAAACCTTGCCTCAGGAGGGTCAGCCGCTCGGGATCACCCAGCATATCTGGCAGCAGCTGCTGGAAGACGACCGCAGCCTGCTTTACCAAGCACTGCTGGCCAAGAACCAGAAGCTGATGCAGCAGGTGGCCAGCGCGCTGTCCGGGGACGACTTCGGCAAGGTGTACGACATCATCAAGGGCATCGCCGGGACCGCCGATGGCCAACTGCTGATGATCAAGCCGATACAGGATGCCGTTGGCCAGTTGCTGGCCGCGACCAACAGCGCAGGGAATGCGCTCAGCCAGCACATCAGTGAACGGACCAAGACCCTGATCGGCCATGTGCATCGCTCGGCGTTTGCCCTGTTCGCCGGGCAGCAGGTAACGCCGCTGCGGGTGTCGCTGACAGTGGGCGAATACATGAGCCTGCTCAATGAAGCCCTGGAGGCGCGGACCGATGCGTTTCTACAGCAGGTAGACAAGCAGTTCCGTGATCCCCTGGGCCGCAAGGTGCGGGCCATGGTGCTGAGTGGCGCGATCAATATTGCGGCAGCGGGTAACCGTAGCCAGATGATCGAGGTGATGCTCTGGACGCTCGAAAGCGCCGAGAGTTTGCAGGCGCGGTTGGTGCAGTTGCGCGAGGGTGCAGCCGGTGGCGTCGGGGCGCTGGTACGCAATGTTGCGATTGGTGCGGGTACGCTGCGTGCGCAGGTTACGGGTGGTTTGAAGATCAGTTCTACGGCCGCGCAAAGCGTGGCAAGCGATGCCATGCGCAGCCTGCGGGATGCTGCAGCGAGTAGCGGAAGCGTCGGGCTGCTATTTGCCTTGGGCAGCATGTGGTTCCATCAGGACAGCCTGGGCAAGAACTATCGAGCGTTGCAAGAGACGCATCAGGACAACCCGGAGGCGCTTGCGGCGATCTGGTCTTCTTCGCTTGGGTTGTTGGGTGCCAGCGTCGAAGCGGCGGGACTGGTTGTTGCGCTTGTGCGTCCGAAGATACCGTGGCCGGGGACGGTGACAACAATCTCATTGGGAACCGGTATTGCCAGATTCGGCTCGGGGATTTCTGCGCTTGCTGGTGTCATGGATGCGGTTCAGTACAGGTATGCAAACCTTAGATCCGAGAGAGTGGGAGATGGCTCTGCAGCTCGCCTCTACCGGTTCGCAAGTGCCACTTCATTCGGGGCCGCAGCATTTGGCGTCTGGGCCGCATTTGGCTCCAGCGCTTTACTTGGCCCGATAGGCATAAGCATCACCTTGGGCATAGCAGCCTATCTGCTTGCAACTTCAGCCAAGCACAAAGAATCATCAGCAACGCAGATTTGGGCCAGAAATGCCAAGTGGGGGTTACCGGAATCACATCGCCAATGGATGACCAACGCCGATATGGACGCGGCCATTGCCGCCCTCAATGCGTCCCTCCTCGGTTTGGAGGCGGAGGTCTCGATTCAAATCCAATTCGAAATCAATCACTCCATCCACAAAGAAAATGCGTCAACGATATTTACCAGTGATGGTAATGCGGTCCCGGCAAGCGTCGGCCTGATTTTCTTTATTCGCATTCCAAATTTCAATCAGCACCTGTCGCATTACGAGTGGAGCTTAAGCCTGTACCACGGACCTAGAGGTAGTGAATTAGCTGTACTGTCCGCAGACAGTTCCTCGCCGTTGAAACTGCAAGCTCAAGACAGAGCGACCAATAAGCTCTTCTCCAGACCACCCGATATGCAGCCACTCGCAAAGGTCGACCCAATGACTAAAGCCCTCACCATTCAAGGAGCGCTGCCATTGTCCGACCACCACACCATCCAGGCAATAGAATTCACCCTAAACTTCTGGCCTGACAAAGACGACAAAACAACACTCGCTCAGATTGTATTAATAGAGAATGAGATACGCACCAACAAGAGCAAAAATCAATGAGCCGCCCAAGACTGATCCCACCCTGCACTGGCTGGCAAGAAGACTTGCCATCGCCCTTCGATGCACCGATTCTAGAACCTGGCTTGGCTCCCCACACGCCGAACTTTCAAGATGATATTTACCTCGAGATTTGTCGCTCAGCAATGGCGTATCGTGGGATCGTTTCGATATTGGCACTTATCTTTCTGATTTCGATCCTGGTTGACCTTCCTTGGGTGATCAGGCATACGGACCCAACGGACATAGAAAGTGTTCTTCAGGAAATTATCATGCTCTCATTGTCAGCATGGTGCACCGTTGTCCTGTTCCGGGCAGACCTCTCAGCGCCCCGAGACCTGCCCATTCGATTCAACCGGGCCCGTAATAAAATCTACGCCTACAACTTCAAGCATCAATGGTGGAACCCCTTCGACAAAGGCAAGGTCGTGCCGGTCAGTTACGACTGGTCCCAAGTCCGCGCCGAGCGCTGGTCCCAAACCGGCGCACTGCCAAACGGTGGGTTAATTTTCAAATGGGGTGTCACACTCTCCATCGTTGCACCAGGCACAAACAATGTCATCGACCGTTTTCCTCTGGTCACGATGGGCGCCAATGAACATGCCTGGGCCTACATCTGCACCTACATGCAGGAAGGCCCCTCAGCCCTGCCACCACCAGGCGAACCCAAAGACCACAACGATGTGCTCTGGTGTGAGTTCGCCCTGCGTTTGGCACCGAAGGTAAACTGGCCGTCAGAGATGGATCTGGAATCGAGAACAGCCCCCTGAAAGGGGGTGGGTGATACGAGCGGCTCAATCCCCCGTCGGTACATCCACCACCTTCCAACTGTCATCCGGATCGAAGCGTTTCATCTCCTTGGCCAGCTTGTCACCGTGCGGCCCGAGGTCTTTCTCGAACACCTCGCCGTCATGGCTGATCATGAAGCTCATCACCCCGGTGTCATCGTACCTGGCCGGCCAGGCAACCATGGCGAAGCCACGGCTCATCTGGTTGCCGATCAGGTAACTGTAGGCACCGCCAGGGGCGGATGGGCCCTGTGCATCGAGGATACGAAAGTGGTAGCCATACCAGTCGTCGCCAACCCGGTCCTGGCCGAACAACGGGCCCAGCGGGCTGACCTGGCCATCGCCATCGTCGTCCCAGTACAGCCCGTCATGCTTGCCGGGCTCGCTGAATATCTTCTGCGCGTATTCCAGCGCACCGTTGCCGTTGTGGTCCTGGGTGGCGTACTCCATTTGCGCATCGTGATAGGCCAGCATCGACTGCATGGCACCCAGCTCGTTGCGGCCAATGCGCCGGGCGCGGATTTCGGCGCTGCCGGCCTTGAGGTCGAAACGCCAACCCTGGTCGCCTTTGGTCAACGGAATAGGCAACGTCCAGTGATCACTGCCCACCGCAAGGATGGCCTTGTTTGTACCCGACAGGTTGATGCTGTGCTGCGCGCGATACTGCGCAAGGAACGTGTCCACATCACTGCGTTGCACACCACCGCGCGGTATGTAGGCACGCCAGTCATCACCCAGCAACCGGGCCAGGCGGGCTTCATCAGGTTTCTCCTCGCCCAGCGCCGCAACAAAGGATTCCACGGCCTTCTCCGGTGTCGGGAAGGCTTCCTGCGCAGCGGCCAGGGATGACCATGTCATACCGGCTGCGATTACCAGTGCCGCTATCATTTGACGGTTCATCGACGGCCACCTCCCCCGCGGCGTGCGGGCGCACTGGGCCGGGAAATCTGGTGCCCGGCGGCACGTGATGCGCTCGGTCGCTGGGCGAACGACTGGCTGGTGCGGCCACGGCTGGCCTGCACGCTGGTGCGCGAGGGTGAACGGACGCCGTCGAAGGCATTGTTACGCGCGCGGCCAGCGGTATTGGAAGGCCGATTTTGTGCCAGCTGCCGCCCCTGGCCTTCGCCCTGCCTGCGCTGGTTCACCTGGCTGTTCTGCTGGCGAGCCTGGGTGTTGCGGGTTTCCTGTCGACGGTCGGTTGCCCTGGGGTTGTCGCTACGAGGCTGCATGCGGTTGCCGACCGAATTGCCTGCCTGCGCCTCGCGCATCTGCTGGCGTGCCTGGCGGTTGCTGGTGGCCGGACGTTCGATGCCGGCCCGGTCCATCGACGCCCGGGCCTTGTCCCGCGCCTGGGCGCGTTGGGTGTCGTCACCGCGGAAGGCAGTACGCTGGGTGGCACCGTCCAGCTGGCGACCGTACTGCTGGCGGCTGCGAGAGTCGCGGTAGGGCACGCCGTCGCGGTTGGCGGCGTTGTGCTGCCATTTGTTCTGGTTGTTGGTGATGCGGTTGTTGGCGTTGATGTTGTTGTAGCGGTTGACGTCGATGTCGATGTCGTTGTTGCCCCAGTCACAGTCGCCCCACAGCGAGGCTACGATCGCCACGCCGGTACCGAAGGCCAGGCCCGCCACCAGTGCAGAACCAGGGTAATACATGGGCGGTGGCGGGTAATACACCGGCGGCGAGGCCGGGTAGGCCCAGGTGCCGTAGCTGGTGGTCGGGTTGTAGCTGGGCACGTACACCACTTGCGGGTCGGCTGGCTCGATGATGATGGTGGTGGGCGGGCTACTGGCCGTAACCACCTGGGTACTGCTACCGCTGGAGGCCGGTGCCGGGGCGGTCTGCACGGTCACGTTCTGGTACTGGTTGCTCTGCAGGTTGCCGGCGGCCTGGGCCTGGTGGCGCAGGCGCTGCACGCCGCCCATGACATCGTCGGGCTGCGCAAGGAAGGCGTCACCCAGGCGCTGCACCCAGACCGGGTCTTGCCCCAGGGTCGCCAGTACCTGCGGGAAGGCCACCAGCGCCTGTACACTCGGGTCCCAGGGCTGGTTCGCCACCTTCTTGACGGCATCGTCGCCGGTGGCCTTGGGGTTGGCCTTGGACCAGGTCACAGCTTCGCTCACCTGCCCCGGGTAAGTGGAGGCCATCAATACCTGTGCCAGCAGCGCATCGGGGTACAGCGCGATGGGTGCCAGCATCTGATCCAGTTGCTCCTGGGTGAACACCGGGTCCTTGGCCGCGACCGTGTCGGTTTGTGGTGCCGGGTCGGGGGCCGGTACATCCTCTGCCAGCACCAGGCCGGGCGTGGCACTCAGATACAGGATCACCGACAGGACCGCTGACAATGGCATGCGCATCGCATCTCTCCGTGAGATCAGGCCGCGTGGGTTAAGGGTAGCAATGGCGCTGCTTTTGGCCAGATACGGGGGCGCAAACTTTTCGCGCTCTAAGGGTGGGGTGGTTGCTGCTTTTGAATCTATGTCAGGGCTGGGTTGAGATCTGTAATTGACTGTACCGGCCCTTTCGCGGGCACGCCCGCTCCCACAGGTACTCCACAATGTTCAAACCTGTGGTGATCCTGTGGGAGCGGGCGTGCCCGCGAAGAGGCCGGCGCATGCACAAGGCCGTATCCACAGCAAGGCCGTGAGCGCGCCCGCGACATGAAATACTGAGCGGGCGGTGCTCAACCGCCCAAGGCGATGATCGCCACGATCAGCAACGCCCCGACTACCGCCAGAACCACGCCGGTCAACAGGGCGCGGCCACCGGAATAGCGTGCCAGCAGCCAGCCCGCAAGGAAGAGCATGGCCAGGGCGACCAGGTTCGATACACGGATGGCCGTACCGGTGGTCTCGATCAGCAGGAACGGAATGACCATCGGGAAAGTTGCCAGTACCACCAGCAGGAAAGTGGCCAGCGCCGCCTTGAAATCATCCAGCCCCAGGCGTGCCGGCAGCGGGCGGCCAGCATCACGCAGCATGCGCCCACGCAGCATCTCCAGCCCGTCTTCATCCAGTGCCAGGCCGATGCGCTCTGGCAGCGTATCGGCAATCAGCCTGCGCCCCTGGTTGATATCACCTGCTTGCAAGCGGGCCAGCAAGGTCCGGCTGCGGGTACGTTCGGTCCAGGTACGCAGCAGGTAGATGACGGCATCGGCCAGGCCCCAGGCCAGGTTGCAGCCGAGTGCGGCAATCAGCATCAGCCGCGCGTCTTCGCGCCCTGCCGTGGCCACGCTCAGCGAGCCGATGAAGGTCATCGCCATCAACAGGCCGAAGATGACTTCGGTGATCCGGTCGATCGGTTCCAGCACGCCCCATTTTCGCGGTTGCTCGTCTTGCCCCATCGCACCCTCCCAGGAACCATCGATAGTCACTATCGAGAATGGCAATTTCTGCCGAACGACATGGCCGAATAACCTAGCTCCATCGACTCGCCGCCCACCACACCGGCCCCTGGAGCTATCTGATGAACACCTTGGCCCGCCTGCTGTCCGCCACCCTTGCCGTCATTGCCATCGCCATCACCAGCGGCTGTGCCAGCCACCCCGAACTGCGTCCCTACACCGCCGAAGAAACCCGTCAACTGCAACTGGAAGCCTTGCAACGCCGTGGCCTGTCGCTGGAAGATTACGAGCAGCAACGGCGGGTAATCCAGCGTGCCGGCAACCTGCCCGTGGTGACCGAAGCTGCAGACGCCGACCGTTCGACCAAAGGCTGAATGGGCTAGCCGGCGGTTCCCTCACGTTATCTGCACAGGTATGCTTTACCGCTCAACCGCAAGCCTTCCAGGACGGAGACCATGACCAGGCCCCTTCTGTTGCTGAGTGCTGCCCTGCTGTTCAGCCCCATGCTGCTGGCCCAACAGATCAAACGCGAACTGGGCGACTTCGACTTTACACTCGGCACCACCCCCTCACGCAGTATGGCCCAGGGGCTGATATCGCCCAGCGCCATCGGTGCGTTCCACGGTGGCCTCGACTTCAGCCACCCCAGCGGCTGGTACCTTGGCCAGTACGCCCCGAGCATGGGCGTGACGCCCGACTCCACCCTGCGGCTGGACAGTTACCTGGGCTACAAGCACCGGTTCGACAGTAGCCTGGGCTACGAGGTGGGGTTGATCCATTATAGTCAGCCAAACGTTGCGGGCCCCGACAGCTATGCCCTGTACGGTGGTGTTTCGGTGCTGGGCAGCCGTTTCGGTGGAGCGCTGCGCGACAATCCCGACAACCGCACCGCCACGCTATTCGCCGACTTCGGCCAACTGCCGCTGTTTGATGTCGACCTGAGCGTCAAGCTCGCCCATCACCGCCTAGGTACGCCATTCACCATTGGTGATGGCAGCGAGGTGAATGCCTTTTCCGATTGGTCGCTGGAACTATCCCGGCCTTGGCTCGGCATCGACCTGAACCTGGTCTACAGCAACTCAAACCTCAGTGGTGGCGGGTGTGATGCGTATTCGGGCATCAACACCTATTGCGACAGCATGGTCACGCTCAAGGCGCAACGCCGTTTCTTTTAACGGCGCGACGCCAGCGCCAGGGCGATACCGCCCAGCACCACCACGCAGGCCACCAGCAAGCGCAACGACAATGGCTCGCCGATCAGGCCAACCCCGCCCAACGCCGCGATCACCGGGACGCTGAGCTGCATGGTCGCCGCCTGCTGCGCGCTGACTTGCCTGACCACGCCGTACCACACGGCATAGCCAGCACCGGACGCCAGCACACCAGAACCCAGCGCATACAGCACGCCGAGCGGGCTCAGGTGCAAGTCGGCGCCCAGCAACAGCATCGGCGCCAGCAGCACCAGGCACGGCAGGCTCCGGGTGAAATTGCCGGCAGTGTCGGCCAGCGGCCTGGGTGAACCTTTGCCCAGCAGCGTGTAAACGCCCCAGGCCACGCCAGACAGGGCCATCAGCAAGGCGCTGGCAAAAGGTGGCGCCGCAGTACCGGGCAACAGCAGCACCAGCAGGCCGACGAAGGCGATCAGCATGCCCAGCAGCATCCGCGCGGTGATTTGTTCGCCTTTGTACCAGGCGAAGCCGAACATGGTGATCTGCACCGCGCCGAACAGCAGCAACGCACCCGCGCCTGCGCCCAGTTGCAGATATGCCGCAGAAAACAGGAATGCATAGAGGAACAGGGCCAAGCCGCCGCGCCAGCTACCCCCCATGGCAAGCGCGGGTTTTCGCAGGCGGATCAACAGCAGCAGGAACAGTGCACCACTGGCCAGGCGCACCACGGTGAAGGAGGCTGGGTCGATGGCCCCATCCTTCAGCGCGAGCCGGCAGAATACCGAGTTGGCAGCGAAGGCCACCAGGCTGAAAAGTGCCGGCCAGATCCAGGCCCGAGCCTTGGGGTCGGCAAGCGTGGTGGTGCCGGTGCTCATGGTGTGGTCACCTTTGAGGTCAATTGTTGTTATAGCGGCCGTGCTGGTTGGGCCAGCACCGATATACAACATAGCGCTTATCTGCCGCCACCACCGAATCGCCCGGACCTATACAGCCGCCACTGCCTCGATCTCCACCAGCATGCCGTCCAGCGCCAACCGGGGTACCGGTATCAGCGTGCAGGTCGGTTTCATGCAACGGCCCCAGGCCCTGTCAGCCTCGGCTACCCATTCATGCAGTCGCATTTCGGAATGCTCGACGATCAGCAGGGTCAGCTTGAACACATGGGCCAAGCTGGCGCCTTTCGACGCCAGGGCAATCTCAAGGTTGGCCAGTGCCTGGCGCGCCTGCTCGGCGAACAGCGGCGACAGCTGCCCGTTGCGGTCCTCCCCGCCCTGGCCGGCGATGAACAACAGGCGGCTATCGGCATGAACCTCGGCGACATGAGAGTAGGCATTGCCGCTGGGGTCGTACAGGCCTTCGGGGTTGCTCAGCTGGAACGCGGTTGAATGGCTCACGGTAAACCCTCGATCAGTTGGAAGAGGGACGGAGTATCGAACCTTGAGTTAACTCGAGGTCAAGCATGCATCGTAAAAACGGGCTTGCCTGCGTAGGACGTTTCGCACAGCGCGCTGGCTTGCGTGAACCACGCGTTTGTATGCGCGGTGGCTGCCAGGCGCTAGATTGCGAGGCCCGGCATGGAGGCCTGCACGTATCAAGGATAAAGCGATGAGCAAATATGATTTTCAGCTGGCTTATACCATCAAGCCCAAAACCGCACGAAATGAAGACGATGCGGCAAAGGCGCGCCTGCACCTGCGCGAAAAAATTGGCCTGGACACCGTCGAACACATTGAAACCACCTTGCTCGGGGTGATCACTCTCAGCAGCACCACGCTCGCAGACCGCAGGCGCGATGCCGAAAAGCTGCTTCACGATTACATCCATGAAGCGCTCAAGCATCTGTGTGTGCTGTCGACCGTGAAGTTCTACGGTTGCCTGATGGTGGACGGGCTGGGGTCAGCCATTCGCTTCGATATCCTGCCCAAGTGAACATCGACGGCCTCAGGCGCCCCCGCGCCTGAGGCCGTTCTCCATCATTTTTCCTGCAGTACCGCCCTGCCCTTCACCGCCCGAGGCCCGCGCCAGGCCCAGAACAGCAAGCCGGGGAACGGTGCGTAGACCACGAAGACGATCCACAGCATCTTGCGCTCGGCGCGCCGGTCACTGCCGATGATGTGCCAGATGGCCCAGATTTCCAGCAGGATTACAAAGGCCGCGACGATGATCCAGATCGTTCCGATTTCCATGAGCGCTCTCCCATTTGGCATGTAATGGGTTGGGTTGCAGAGGCTGCCGAGGGTTCAGATTGATTTGGCTGGCGGCATGGCACCACTCCTACAGGGAGCAGTGACAGCTCTCAATGCCGTGGTGCAGCTTCCAACGCCGCCTTCAACGCCGGTGCATCGGCAAATGCCCGCTGGCTCACCAGCTTGCCCTGCTCCAGTTGCAACCACTGCACCTGGCCATCCTGCCCTGGATAACGGCTGGCCACGCGCCCGTCGCGGTCGAGCAGTACGCGGTAGTTGTAATCGCGCATGGCGGGGATGGCGAACAGCTTGCTGATCAGCGCCGGCATGCGCTGGATGTCGGCAACGAACACCGCATCGCGCGCCTCCAGGTAACCCTTGGGCTGTTCGGCCAACGCCGCCTTCACCAGCTTTGCACCATCCATGTCGCGCGCCACCAGCAGGATGTGCGTGCCGGCGGCGAGACTATAGGCCTGGTCGTACTGGTCGAGCAGCGTCCACGGGGCGAGCTTGTCGCCCTGCTCCAGGGCATTGGCCAACAATGGCATCAGGCAAAGCAACAGGGCAGCGGCGTACTTCATCAAGGTATCCTCAGTGACAGGAGCATCAGCATAGCGGCAACGGGCCAAGCCAGACAGGTTGCCTGAACACGACCTGGAATACGACACGGCCACCCGGGAGATTGTCTTTCCCCCGGCCACCCGCCACACTCTCAAGGCCAGCCAGGAAGCGGAGTCCAGAGTGCCCACGCCACGCCAGTTCAGCAAGAAGACCAGTACCAGCAACATGCTGCGGCTGAAGTCCACCAGCGCCAATGCCCAAGCCCCCTATCGGGTCGATTTCGTATTGCTCGAACACTTCTCCATGGCCAGCTTCACCGTGGCCATGGACGTGCTGGTCACGGCCAACCTGCTGCGCGCCGACAGCTTTCGATTCACCCCACTGTCGCTTGCAGGCGACCGCGTGCTCAGCGACCTGGGGTTGGAGTTGGTGGCTACCGAGTTATCCGCCGAGGCCCTGAAGGAGTTGGACCTGCTGGTGATCTGTGGCGGCCTGCGCACGCCATTGAAGTACCCCGAGCTTGACCGCCTGCTGGGCGATTGCGCGGCCCACGGCATGGCCCTGGGCGGCTTGTGGAACGGCGCGTGGTTCCTCGGCCGCGCAGGGGTGCTGGACGACTATGGCTGCAGTATCCACCCCGAGCAACGCGCCAGCCTGTCCGAGCGCAGCCCGCAGACGCGGATCACCCCAGCCAGCTTCACTCTCGACCGCGACCGCCTCAGCGCTGCCAGCCCCAATGGTGCCATGGAGCTGATGCTCGGCCTGGTGCGCCGGCTGTATGGCGACGGCCTGGCCGAAGGCGTCGAGGAGATCCTGTCGTTCTCCGGTGCCCGCTATCGTCAGGTCGGCCCGGGCGCGAAGAAGTCCATGAGCCTGCACCTGCGCACCATCGTCGAGCTGATGGAGAACAACCTCGAGGAAACCCTCAGCCTCGACCAGTTGGCCGCCTACAGCGGGCGCTCGCGCCGACAGATCGACCGCCTGTTCCAGGCCCAGCTGGGCACTTCGCCGCGGCGTTACTACATGGAGTTGCGCGTCACCAAAAGCCGCCGCCTACTGCAGTATTCCGACCTGTCGGTGATGGAGGTGGCAGTGGCCTGCGGGTTTGTTTCGGTGTCGCACTTCAGCAAATGCTATGCGGCTTACTTTGGCTACCCGCCGTCGCGTGAGCAGCGGTTGGGCGAGTGAGCAGGGGAAAATGGCAGGAATGTGTGGCCTGGCGAGGCCTCTTCGCGGGCGCGCCCGCTCCCACAGGATCACCACAGCATCCACGCGCGATTCCGGCGAGAGCGGGCTCACAAACCCAAGCGCAACGCCTCCCCCACCCCCGCCCCACGCAAATCGTCCACCGCGCTGACCAGAGCAAAGTTGTAGGCCCCATGCGACCAGTACCGCGCCTCCAGCTGCCCGTCCACGCGCTGCCCGTCCGGCATGCGCCGATAATGATCACCTGGTGAGCGCAGGAACAGGCTGATGCGCTGGCCCTTGCCATCCTCGAACACCAGCAATGCCGCCGGCCCCTGCTCGTTGCTTAGCAGGCGCGCGCCCACCGGTTTGAAGCCGTAGCCCGCCAGGTCCGGCAAGTGGCCAACGCGGCTGAAGTGGCGCCCCAGCCAGTCGCGCAACTGGCCTGGGTCGCTGGCCTGGATATCCAACGTCTGGCTACCGGCAAACAAGCGGTGCGCCTGGACGGCATCGGCCATTGGCAGCTCGGCACGCGCCAAGGTCGCATCGCGCACCTGCCAACCTCCCAGGCCACCTACGCCAAACGCCAGCAGCAGCACCGCCGCCGTGGCCCAGCGGCGCTGGCGGCGTTGGCGCACTTGCCTGCGCAACTGCCCCAGGTCCAGCTGCACCGGCACTTCGCCAAACCCGGCCAGCGCCGTACGCAGGCGGCGGGCGTCGGCACGCCAACCCTCGACCTTGGCCGCAGCCTGCGGGTTGGCCGCCAGCCAGGCTTGAACCTCGGCCCGGCGCGCAGGCTCCAGGCGCTCGTCGACATAAGCGTGCAGTTCGTCTTCGCTGGGGATCAGGCGCGTCATTTCAGTCTCCGCAAGGCCGGGGGCTGGGGGCTGCCCTCGGTCAGTTCGCGCAAGGCATTGCGGGCGCGTGACAGGCGCGACATCACAGTGCCGATTGGGATGCCCAGGGCCTGGGCGGCCTCCTTGTAGCTCAAACCTTCAATGCTGACCAGCAGCAACAACGCACGCTGTTCTGCCGTGAGCCGGGCGAAAGCCTGCAGGTCGGCCTGGGCCAGGACAATGGCCTCGAGGTTGCCACCAACCGGCTCGTCATCGCGCTCGCCGCGGCCGAACCAGGACAGCCATCGCGCGTGCAGGCGCTCGCGGCGCTTTCCATCGAGGAACAGCCGATAAAGGATGGTGAACAGCCAGGCCCGCAGGGCATCGGCATCACGTTGCTGGTCGCGCCGGCTCAAGGCCCGCTCGACCGTGGCCTGTACCAGGTCGTCGGCGCTGCCCGGCTCGCGGGTCAGCCACACGGCAAAGCGGCGCAGGCGGGCCAGCAGCTCGCGCCACTGGTGGTCGTCCAGATCATGCATGGCAAGGTCCCGGCCTCTGGGGTTGTCAGTGTAAGAGGCAGACGCCTGCGAGGAAAATCTATTCCCGGCAAGGGAATAAGTTTTTCCCTGCGCCGTCGTACCGGCACCTTCACTGAACCGGACAATGACCATGAACTCACCCCTGCACGGCCCGGCCAAGGCCCTGCGCCTGGCCGCCATCGGCGTCGTGATGCTGGGCGCGGGCGCCGCCTTTGCCTATGCCGCCGGCTGGGTTGGCGATACCCGCCTGACCCCACAACGCATCATCGACACCTTCGAAGCCCAGGCCGGGCATTACCCGGGTTACCGTAAGAACCACGCCAAGGGCCTGTGCGTCAGCGGCTACTTCCAGCCCAGCGGGCAGGCCGTCAGCCTGTCCACGGCGCGGGCGTTCAGCCAGCCGCGGGTGCCAGTGATCGGCCGCTTCGCCATCGGCGGCGCCAACCCGTTCGCGCCGGATACCGGCATACCGGTGCGCAGCCTGGCCATCGAGTTGAGCACCGACGACGGGCAAGTCTGGCGTACCGGCATGAACAACCCGCCGGTGCTGGCGGTAAGCACGCCACAAGCCTTCTATGAACAGGTACTGGCGGGGGCACCCGACCCGGCCACCGGCAAACCGGACCCGGGCAAACTGCAGGCGTTTTTCGCCGCCCACCCGGAAAGCGCGGCGTTTCGCCAATGGGCGGCGGGGTACAAGCCCAGCAACAGCTTCGCCAGCACGCAGTACCACAGCATCAACGCCTTCCGCCTGATCGACGCAAGCGGCGCGTCCCACCCCGTGCGTTGGCAACTGGAGCCGCAGACAGCGTTTGCCGCCCTGCCTGCCCAAGTCGATGACAAACAGTTCCTGCAGCACGACCTGCAGCAACGGCTGGCCCAGGGCCCGCTGCGCTGGACGCTGCGCCTGGTACTGGCGGAACCCGGCGATGCAGTGGACGACCCTGCCAGCCCGTGGCCTGCCGACCGGCGCAGCGTGGACGCCGGCACGCTGGTACTGGAACAGGTCGACGGCCCCGAGCAAGGGGCCTGCCGCGACATCAACTTCGACCCGCTGATTCTACCCCGGGGCATCCAGGCCTCTGCCGACCCGATTCTCGCCACCCGTTCAGCCGCCTACTCGGAATCCTTCAACCGCCGCAGCCGCGAATCGCTCGACACCGGAGCCCACCCATGAAAACCGACGCCTTCCACCCCCTCGCCCGCCTGTTGCACTGGCTGATGGCCGTGCTGATCCTGGCCATGTTGTTCATCGGTGTGAGCATGGTCGCCGACCTGTCGCCGCGCCACCCCGTGCTGATCGGGTTGCACAAGGCAACCGGCCTGGCCCTGCTGGTGCTGGTGCTGCTGCGCATCGCCGTTCGCCTGGCCCTGCCCCACCCAGCCCTGCCGCGCGACCTGCCTGCACTGCAACGCTGGGCCGCCGGGGCTTCGCACCTGGTGCTCTACGGACTGATGCTTGCCATGCCGCTGCTGGGCTGGGCCATGCTTTCGGCCGGTGGCTACCCCCGCCCGCTGGGCTTGCCGGCCATTGCCCCCCATGACCTGCAACTGTATGCAGTGCTGCGCCAGGCCCATGGCTGGGCTGGCTACTTGCTGTTCGCCACGGTGCTGGTGCATGTGGGTGCGGCCTTGATGCACGCGTGGGTGCGCCGCGATGGCGTGTTGCGTAGCATGTGGCCTGGCCCGCTGCGCCGCAGCCAATGACGCTCGGCAGCCCGGGGGCTCGACACCGATAACGATTCCCAACAAGATCGGCTTTCTATTTGCCGTACCGCCCTGGACTGCCCTATGAATGTCGCAAAGGATCCTGCCACACTCGCACCCGCCAGTACCCTGGACTTGCGCCCCCTGCTGCTGGCCAACATGGCCTGCACCATGTCGATGATGGCCTTCGTCGCCCTGATCGGCCCGATCGCCCGCCAGCTCGGCATGGCCACCTGGCAAGCCGGTGCCGCCGTGACCGTGGCGGGCGTGGTCTGGGTGCTGCTGGCCCGGCCTTGGGGGCGCGCCGCAGACCGTCTGGGCCGTCGGCGCATCCTGCTGCTGGGCAGCGCCGGCTTCACCCTGGCCTACTGGCTGCTGTGCCTGTTCGTAGAAGGTGCGCTGCGCTGGCTACCGGGGGCGACCCTGGCCTTCATCGGCCTGATGGTCGCGCGCGGCTGTATCGGCGCCTTCTATGCTGCCATCCCGGTGGGCTGCAATGCGCTGATCGCCGACCATGTCGAACCGCAACGCCGGGCCCGGGCCATGGCCTCGCTGGGGGCGGCCAACGCCGTCGGCCTGGTGGTGGGGCCGGCGCTGGCAGCGCTGCTGGCGCGGCATAGCCTGAGCCTGCCGTTCCATATCATGTCGCTGCTGCCGGCCAGTGCCTTTCTGGTCCTGCTGTTCACCCTGAAGCCGCAGGCGCTGCCGCACAGCCATGCTCCCAGCCCGGTGCGCCTGAACGACCCACGCCTGCGCCGGCCTTTGCTGGTGGCGTTCAGCGCCATGCTCAGCGTCACGGTATCGCAGATCATCGTCGGTTTCTTTGCCCTCGACCGCCTGCATTTGGGCCCTGCCGAGGCTGCCCAGGCTGCCGGCATCGCCCTGACCACGGTAGGCGTTGCACTGATCCTGGCGCAGATGCTGCTGCGCCAGCTGGAATGGCCGCCGTTGAAGATGATCCGGGTCGGCGCCACGGTTTCGGCCCTGGGCTTTGCCTGCGGCTCGCTGGCCACCACGGCGCCATGGCTTTGGGCTTGCTACTTTGTCGCGGCGGCGGGCATGGGCTTTGTCTTCCCGGCGTTTTCGGCGCTGGCGGCCAATGCCATGCACGCCTCCGAGCAAGGCGCCACGGCCGGGTCCATCGGTGCTGCCCAGGGCATGGGTGCAGTGATCGGGCCGCTGGCCGGCACCTTGGTATATGCCGTCGATCCTCGCTTGCCATTCCTGGCGGTGGCGGCGCTGTTGCTGCTGGTCGGGTCATGGCCGATGCCGCGCGATCAGCGGGCCTGACAAGCACAGCGCGCAAGCGCGCAGA
Organism: Pseudomonas sp. M2(2023); assembly: GCF_030263955.1. Classification (NCBI taxonomy): domain Bacteria; kingdom Pseudomonadati; phylum Pseudomonadota; class Gammaproteobacteria; order Pseudomonadales; family Pseudomonadaceae; genus Pseudomonas; species Pseudomonas sp. M2(2023). The sequence continues at coordinate 2,625,482 of NZ_CP127114.1, read as the reverse complement.
GTGTGTTTTAATGCGCATCGCTCATTATTATTGACACCTCTGATTACAAGGCGGCTATGGACACGGGGACGCGACTCAAACTGGTGCGTGAACGCAACAACCTCTCCCAACGGGAACTGGCCCGCCGCAGCGGGCTGACCAATTCGACGATCTCGCAGATCGAGCAGAATCGCGTCAGCCCTTCGGTCAGCTCCCTGAAAAAACTGCTCGAAGGCATTCCGATGAGCCTGGCGGAGTTCTTCAGTTTCGACGAGCCGGTGCGCGAAGAGCGCTACGTGTTCCGTGGCGGCGAGCAGCCAGATCTGGGCCGCAACGGCCTGCGCATGCTGCTGGTTGGCGCCAGCGTCGAAGGCCGGCAGATGCGCATGCTGCGTGAACTGTATGCACCGGGTGCCGATTCGGGCGAGCCGATCGTACATGCCGAGGGTGAGGAGTGTGGCCTGGTCACACGCGGCACCGTCGAGTTGTGGGTCGATGGCCAGGTAAGCGTGCTCAACTCGGGCGACGGTTACTACATCCCCACTACCCTGCCGCACAGTTTCAAGAACATCGGCCCGGACGAGGCCGAAATCATCAGCGCCAACACCCCGGCGAACTTCTGACTGCTTTATGCATGGAGATGGCACCGGCTTTGCCGGTGTTCGCGGCTGAAGCCGCTCCCACAGGAAACGCGCCAACCCTGTGGGAGAGGCGCCTTCAGGTAGGGCTGCCGGCGCCCTGACGCAGGGCCTCTTCGACAAAGTCCAAACGGTCCTGCCCGAAGAACATCTCGTCACCGACAAAACAGGTCGGCGCGCCGAACACCCCGCGCTCCACTGCAGCTTCGGTCGCGTGCCTGAGCGCGGCCTTCACCTCGTCATCACCCGCCAGCGCGCGAAATGCCTGCGGGTCGAAGCCGCCTTGGCTCAGCGTGTCGTCGAGGACGGCGTTATCGCCCAGGTTGCGGCGCTGCGCAAACAGCCCATTGAACAGCACCGCCAGCAACGCCTCGAACCGCTCCGGCGAACGCAGCTGGGTGCCCATTGCCCCGCGCATCAGGGTCAAGGTATTGACCGGGAACCCCGGCGGCAACCCGAACGGTACCCCGTAGCGCTCGGCGAAGCGCGCCAGGTCGGTGAACATGTAACGGCCCTTGGCCGGGATCATCACCGGCGAAGCATTACCGGTAGCCTGGAAAACTCCGCCCAGCAGCATCGGCCGGTAACGCAGCGTGGCACCCTGGCGGGCACACAGCCCAGGCAGTTGAGTCCAGGCCAGATAGCTGGCCGGGCTGCCCAGGTCAAAAAAGAAATCGACAGTCTTGTTCATGTGGTTACGGTCCTTGCTCGGTGAAAGGGGCTTACCAACGTTCCATCCAGGGGCGCAGGTCCAGCTCGAAGGTCCAGGCGTCGCGGGGCTGGGCATGCAGGAACCAGTAGCTGTCGGCGATGTGGGCCGGGTCGAGGATGCCATCCTGGCCCTTGAGGGCGTAGCGCTCGGGGAAAGTGTCACGGATGAAGGCGGTGTCGATGGCCCCGTCAACCACCACGTGGGCGACATGGATGTTCCGCGGCCCCAGCTCGCGCGCCATGCTCTGGGCCAGGGCGCGCAAAGCGTGCTTGGCCCCGGCGAATGCCGCAAAGCCCGCCGCGCCACGAGTGCCAGCGGTGGCGCCGGTGAACAGGATGGTGCCACGCTCGCGCTGGATCATGCGCCGGGCCACCGCCTGGGCGGTGAGGAAACCGGCAAAACAGGCCATCTCCCAGATCTTGAAGTACTTGCGCGGGGTTTCCTCAAGAATGCTACAGGGCACATTGGCACCGATATTGAACACAAACGCTTCGATCGGGCCGATATCACGCTCGATGGTTTCGACCAGCGCCGCCACCTCCTCCTCCTTGCGCGCATCGGAGCCAAACCCGTGGGCCTGGCCGCCGGCAGCACGGATTTCGTCCAGCAGCGGCTGCAACTTGTCAGCCTGGCGCCGGGTAACACAGGCAATGTAGCCCTCGCGGGCAAAGCGCTTGGCGATCTCGCCGCCGGTAGCATCCCCCGCGCCAATCACGAGCACCACTTTTTGTTGTTCTGTCATGCCAGCCTCTATTAGTAAATGATCGTTTAGTAAACGAACGCTATGTTATGATCGCCGCCACCGTCAAGCCCGCCTGCAGAGGCAAATGAATGCGTTACACCAACGAACACAAACAGCAAACCCGCGAGCGGCTGCTGGCCAGCAGCGGCGCGCTGGCCAAACGCGGGGGCTTTTCCAGCACCGGCGTAGCCGGGCTGATGAAGGCGATCGGCCTGACCGGCGGAGCCTTCTACAACCACTTCCCGTCCAAGGATGACCTGTTCACCGAGGTAGTGCGGCAGGAATTGTGCAACAGCCCGCTGGCGCGCCTGACCAACCAGGGCGCCAGTCGCGAACGCCTGGGCCGTTGCCTGCAGCAGTACCTGAGCCTGGCCCACCTGCACAATGCCGAAGGTGGCTGCCCGCTGCCGCCATTGGGGGTGGAGATTGCCCGGGCCGAAGCACCGGTGCGTGCAGTGGCCGAGCATTGGCTGTTGGAGCTGCACCAGGCCTGGAGCGCGACCCTGGAAGACAGCGAATTGGCCTGGGTGCTGATCAGCCAGTGCGTCGGTGCCTTGCTGGTCGGGCGCATGCTGGCCACGGAAAGCGTGCAGTCGCAGGTACTGGACGCCAGCCGCCACTTTGTCGAGAAGGCCCTGCATGAAGCGGATTAGTCTACTGCTGGGGCTACTGATGAGCTTGCCTGCACTCGCCGAACAGGCCTGCCCGCCAGGGCAATACCAGGTGTGCCTGATGGGATGTTTCTGTGCGCCCATCGACCCCGGCCAGGCCGGGCAGATTTTCAAGGACGTGGAAGTACTGGCTTCGTCCAGTCTGACCTACGCCTTGCAGCAGGCCCGCGACGAAGCCACCGCCAGCGGCGTCGAGCCGATCCCGTTGCATATCCGTGCGCAACTCGAACCTTGGTACGACTTTGCCGTGCTCGACGCGGCGCGCTTCCGGGTGGGTGACGAACAGCAAATGAGCGCGGCCAATGCGCTGCTGCAGAACCCCGATGTGAACGCCGTGACGCTGATCGACACGATCATTTTCCGCCGCCCCGCCGATGCCGAGGACAACGTGGCGTTGTGGGCACATGAGCTCAAGCATGTGCAGCAGTATCAGCAGCTGGGTGTGGAAGAGTTCGCCCGGCGCTACACGCGCAACTACGACGACCTGGAAGCGCCGGCCTACAAGATCGAGGCCGAGGTAGGCAAGGCGCTGCGCGAGCGTGGTTCAGGGCAGGCCAGATAATTTCTGGTCATTGCGCGGTCGCCGTGTAGGAGCGGCGACCGCATCAGTGGCCAAACCAGGTGTCAGGACGCCGCCGAAGCTTCTTCAGCCACCTGCTCACGGCTGGCATAACGCTGCGCCAGCACCGCACAGACCATCAGCTGAATCTGGTGGAACAGCATCAGCGGCAGGATCATCGCGCCAATGCCACTGCCGACGAACAGCACCTGCGCCATTGGCACCCCGGTGGCCAGGCTCTTCTTCGAACCGGCGAACAGGATGGTAATGCGGTCCTCCAGGTCAAAGCCCGCCAGCTTGCCGAGCAGCCGGGTACCGTACAACACCACCGCCAACAAGATTCCGCACACGGCAAACAACCCGGCCAGGTGCTGCGGCGATACCGTGTGCCACAGCCCGGTGACCACCGCCTCGCTGAACGCGGTGTAGACCACCAGCAGGATCGAACCCTGGTCCACCACCTTGAGCCAGCGCGCATTGCGCTTGACCCAGGCACCGATCCAGCGCCGGGCGACCTGCCCGGCCACGAACGGCACCAGCAGCTGCAGGGTGATCTTCAGCACCGCATCCAGACCAGAACCAGTATCACCGCTGGCCCCCAGCAACATCATTACCAGCAACGGCGTGAGGAAGATACCCAGCAGGCTGGATGCCGCCGCACTGCAAATGGCCGCCGGCACGTTACCACGCGCCAGCGAAGTGAAGGCGATGGCCGACTGCACGGTAGCCGGCAAGGCACACAGGTAGAGCACGCCCAGGTAAAGTTCGTTGCCCACCAGCGGCACGAACAGTGGCTTGAACGCCAGGCCCAGCAGCGGGAACAGCACGAAGGTGCAGGAGAACACCAGCAAGTGCAGGCGCCAGTGCCCCGCTCCGGCGATGATCGCCTCGCGCGACAGCTTGGCGCCGTGCAGGAAGAACAGCAGGCCGATGGCCAGGTTGGTCAGCCAACCAAAATACACCGCGCCGTCGCCCGAGCAAGGCAGCACGGTGGCAATCAGCACCACCCCGAGCAAGGCCAGGGTGAAATTGTCGAATAACATGCGCAAATACTTCATCACAGTTTCCGTCTTGTCATTGTGCAAGGGCAGACGATAAGGTCTTCGGTTTTTCGCCGCTAACGCCGGAACCCCCACCGGTGTCGCTCAACGGACACGCTCCAGCACAGGACCCGCTCATGCCCCTCTCCCGCCTGGCTGCACTTGCAGCCGCCATCACTCTCACCCTGGGCTACAGTGCCGCCCAGGCCGACGACCAGTTGCAGGCCAAGGTCGACCAGATCATCCGCCCGCTCATGCAGGAGCAAGGCATCACCGGTATGGCCGTGGCCATCTATGCTCGCAACCACGCGCACTACTTCAGCTATGGCGTGGCCAGCAAGGCCGACAATGTGCCGGTCAGCCGCGACACGCTGTTCGAGATCGGTTCGCTGAGCAAGACCTACACCGCCACCCTGGCCGCACTGGCCAGTGCCGAAGGCAAGCTGGACCTCGATGCCCCGGCCAAGCGCTATCACCCGGCCCTTGCCGGCGCCCCCATCGGCGACGCAAGCGTGCTGGAGCTGGGCGCCTATAGTGCCGACTGCCTGCCGTTGCAGTTCCCGGATGCGGTGCAGACGCCGCAGCAGGTGGTCGATTTCTTCCGTCACTGGCAACCCCGCGCCAAACCCGGCACCCAGCGCTGCTACTCGAACCCCAGCCTGGGCTTGTTCGGTGACCTGGCCGCCCGCGCGCAGCATCAGCCGTTTTCCACGCTGATGAGCGAGGGCCTGCTGATACAGATGGGCCTGCGAAACACCTATCTGCAGGTCCCGGCCAGCGCCCAGGGGTTGTATGCCCAAGGTTACGACAGTGCCGACAAGCCGGTGCGTGTCGGCCCCGGCCCTTACGCCGACGAAGCCTACGGCATCAAGACCAGCGCCAGCGACCTGCTGCGCTATGTGCGCCTCCACATGCAGCCGGAGGGGTTGCCACCGGCGCTGGCACAAGCCACGGCCATCACCCAGCGGGGCTACTTCCAGGTCGGCGCCATGACCCAGGGCCTGGGCTGGGAGCGTTACCCCTACCCGGTCACGCTGGCCACACTGATCGATGGCAACGGCCCGCAGCTAATCCGTGAACCGCAGGCAACCACACGCTTGCAACCAGCCCTGCCGCCGCTGCCGGCAGCCTGGTACAACAAGACCGGCTCGACCAATGGATTCGGCGCCTACGCCGCGTTCGTGCCCGCCGAACAACTGGCCGTGGTGTTGCTGGCCAACCGAAACTACCCGAACGAAGCCCGGGTGCGCGCAGCCTTCGACATTCTCTCCGGGCTGTAGTGCGGGCAGCGATTGTCGAACAAAACGACACAATGTAGTGAGGAAAAATATTCACTACAAAATGGTTGACGCCGTTCATCGCCCTTGGGCATGATGAAGCCGTCTCCCTGATCGGGAGCGGTGGCAAGGGTGTTCCAGACGGCCTGCGCGGTAACGCAGGCCGTCCGTGGAGAGGGAAACTGTCCAAAAGGCAGCGTGAGAAAGCCCCTGTTGCGATGCTGCTGTAGCAGCCTTGGTAGTGCGCTACACCGTAGTAGCGCCAACTGTGAAAAATCACCTACGAATGGGTAATGGGGGCTTTATGATGAACTTGAACAACAATCCGACTATCGACCAATTGGCCCAGCTGTTCGCCGTACGCAAGGACAGCCTTGACGACCATCTGCTGTGGGTAAGCCAGACCGGTGAAGTGCGCCTCGACCGCCTGCCACCGAACACCGTCGAAGATGAATTCGAAGAGCACCTACCCAGCATGCGTGCCCGCTTCAAGGTCTACCGCCGTGGCCAAGGCTACGTCGGCAAGAAGGCCGCCGCCGACACCGAGTTCGTCGGCCGCGTTCTGCAGACCCTGCAACAAGAATGGCCCGCTGCCCGTGAGCAGCAGTCAGTCAAGGTGATCGAACCGCTCAACTGAGGGTTCCCACCTTTACCAGAGCCCGGCCCGCACAGGCCGGGCTTTTTCATGCCTGGCGCCGCTGGCTGCGGGGTTCCGGCAGCGGCAAGGCGCCGGTTGCCATCGCCCGGGCGCGGTCTACACCCCACACCAGGGCGCGGGTCATGGTCTCCCCTGGGCGTGCGGGGTAATACTCCTCCAGCAACGCTCGCCCATCACCGGCGTACAACCCCAAAAACAGTTGGGTCGCCCCCAGGCGCGACAGGCGCACCTGCACGTCGAGCGTGGTGCCGTCACTGAGTGCTTCGTCGTGGCAGCGGCTGTGCAGCTGTGCGTCGGCCCATTGCCAATAGGTCTCTTCCCTGACTCGCATGAGCATTCAATCCTCCGTTGCTGGAATGCCGCGCAAGAAAACCACAGCCTTGGCCATCCTGCGAGCGCAACCCGGCAATGCCATGAGGCGGATCAAGAAATGGCAATAAAAACCCCGCCATTCGGCGGGGTTGTGCTGGAGCGGGATCACTTCCTGAGCGGAACCCGCGGCATGAAGCGGCCTTTTTTGCTGCGCTGCAGATGTGCAGGCTGGAGCTGTTCGGAATCATCCAGCGTCATGTGGGCGAAGCCCAGGCGAAATGCCGCTTGGCCGCAACGCACCTGGCTGTTGATCGGGAACGCGTCGTTCAGGTCTTCGAAAAAGGATTCGCTCATGCCCTGTCTCCCTCCAGTGGCGGACGCGTCGGCAACCAGAACAGTTGCTCTACCAAACGCGACCTGTGAAAGTGAGACTAGCTGGTCATTTGCGGACCGCCCAGACCGAAGCCTTGGACCCGACCAGCGGCAGACGCTCTACTTCAGGCGCACCGCTGTACCAGTAGCAAATACAACGACCATGCCGCCCTGTACCGACGGCATGCTGATCTCGAAATCCACTCCCACTACCGCATCGGCTTGCAACTGGCGTGCCCGCGCCTTCAGTTCTTCGGTGGCCTGCTCGCGGGCTTCGCGCAGTGCGCTTTCCAGGGTTTGCGAACGCCCGCCGAAGAAGTCGCGAAAACGTGCAAAGAAATCGCGCACGAAATTGATGCCCTGCACCGATTCGGAGCTGACCACACCCAGGTATTCGGCAATCGGGCGGCCTTCGAGCTGGCTGGTGGTGGAAATGATCATGGGGTGCGCTCCATTGGCCTGGCAAAAGAGGCCGATTCTAACAGAGCACCCTGTTTGCAACGCGCATTTGTGGGAGCGGCTACGCGCTGACAGCCCTTAAACGGCGCCCAAGCCTTGCGCCAAACACGTTCACCAGCAACCCGGCCATCACCAGCAATGCGCCCCAGCCCTGGGTCGCGGTCAGACGCTCGCCCAGCAACAACGCCGACGAACTCAGGCCTATCACAGGCACCAGCAGCGAGAACGGCGCCACCTTGCCGGCCGGGTGGCGCGACAGCAACTTGCTCCACAGGCTGTAGCCGAGCATGGTGGCGACAAACGCCAGGTAAGCCAGGGCCAATACCGAACTCCAGCTGATATTGGCAATGGCGTGGCCGATGCGCTCCGGCCCCTCCAGCCACCAGGACAACGCAAGGAACGGCAGTGGCGGGATCAGCCCGCCCCAGATAACCAGCGCCACCAGGTCAACCGAGCCAAAGCGCCGGGTGATGATGTTGCCCATGCCCCACATGGCGCCGGCACACAGGGTCAGTACCAGCGCCAACATCGGTACATGGCCGCCGTCTTCGCTGCCGATAAGCGCCAGGCCGCTGGCGGCCACCAGCAGCCCCAGTACGCTGGCCAGGCGCAGCCGCTCGCCGAGGAACAACGCGGCGAAGCCGAGGGTGAAGAACGCCTGCGATTGCAGGATCAGCGAGGCCAGCCCTGGCGGCATGCCGCTGTACATGGCCTGGAACAGGAAAGCGAACTGGCCCAACGAAATGGTCGCGCCGTAGGCGATCAGCCAGCGCCAGGGCAACTTCGGCCGCTTGACCAGCAAGATCGCCGGGAACGCCACCAACAAGAAGCGCAATGCCCCCAGCAACATCGGCGGCAAGCCATCGAGGCCAACCTTGATGACCACGAAGTTGACTCCCCAGGCGACAATCACCACCAGGGCGATGAGCAGATCCTTGAGTGGCATTGCGACATCCTTCTTCAAGCTTTCTAGACATATTTCGTTACAGCATAAGGCTATTCCTTTGACAGGGACCAGCACAGTTGCGGCCCAGAGGTGCGCAACAGTGACTGTTATCGTGCAAGGGTTGCCGAGGTGATTGGTGGAGCGCGTCAGCTCCGGTATCCAGGTGCAACCTTTTCCAGCATCCGCAACAATGCCGCCCATGCCAGCTGCAACGCATCCGGATCCGCCAGCTCGCCCTGCTTCAACCCCCGTCCCGGATCATTGAACTGCCGCTCGGTATGCCGACACACTTCGGCCGGCGGCAAAATCACCTGCCCCGCACTCTGCGCCGCCAACTGGATCTCGCAGGCCTTTTCCAGGTAGTACATGCGCAGGAATGCTTCGGCCACGCTGCGCCCGGTAGTCAGCAGGCCATGGTTGCGCAGAATCATCACTGGCTTCTCGCCCAAGTCGGCTACCAGCCTTCGCTGCTCATCCATGTCCAGCGCAATCCCTTCATAGGCGTGGTATGCCACCTTGCCATAAAACTCCATGGACATCTGGTTGAGCGGTAGCAGCCCACATTCCAGCGCCGCCACCGCACAACCTGCCCGGGTGTGGGTGTGCAACACACAATGGGCATCCTCGCGGGCAGCATGGATGGCGCTGTGGATGACGAAACCGGCCGGGTTGACCGGGTGCGGCGTCGCTTCAACCGGCCGGCCCTGCAGGTCGATCTTCACCAGGCTGGAGGCCGTGATCTCATCGAACAGCAAGCCGTACGGATTGATCAGGAAGTGGTGCTCCGGCCCCGGCAGGCGCAGGGAAATATGGGTGAAGATCAGGTCGCTCATGCGGAAATGGGCGATCAGCCGATAGCAGGCGGCCAGCTCCTGGCGCAGGCTTTGTTCCGTTGTGGTCATCATCGTTATACCTTTGCAGTACGCTATTTGCTGGCCCACGCATTGAAGCGCTGTTCCAGCTCTTCGCCATGGTCGACCCAGAATTCCACATTCATCGCCAACGCCCCCTGCAGGTTCTGCGGCGAAGTAGGCACCCAGCTGGCCAGGGACGAGTCTAGCTTCGCCGCCGCCTGGGTGTTGGTCGGCCCATAGGGAATCTGCTGCACATAACGCACCTGGGTGTCCGGCTGGTTGGCGTAGGCAATCAGCCGCTTGGCCTGGTCGACATGCCGCGAGCCTTTGATGATCGCCCAGTAATCCATGCCATAAAGGCTGCCAGGCCAGACCACCGCCAGCGGGCTGCCCTGCTGGGCCGCCACGGCGATGCGCCCGCTATAGGTCGAGGTCATCACCACATCTCCCGCCGCCAGCCACTGGGCAGGTTGGGCGCCGGCGTCCCACCACTGGATATACGGCTTGAGCTCGCTGAGCTTGGCAAAGGCACGCTCGACCCCTGCCGGGGTGGCCAGTACCTGGTACACATCCTCGACCTTCACCCCATCTGCCATCAGGGCGAACTCCAGGTTGTACACCGCACGCTTGCGCAGGCCACGCTTGCCAGGGTACTTGTTCACATCCCAGAAGTCGGCCCACGACGCAGGCGCCTGCGCCAGCTTGCTGCGGTCATAGGCAATGGCCACGCTCCATACCAGCGCGGCCGAGCCGCAGGCCTGTGCGGCATCGGCAATCAGTTCATCCGCATGGCCCATGCGCTGCCAGTCCAGCTGCTCGTAGATGCCCTCGTCGCAGCCACGCATCAGGTCAGGCCCTTCGATCTGCACCACATCCCAGTCGACATTGCCGGTGTCGGCCATTACCTGGATCCGTGCCATCTCGCCGTTGTACTCGCTCTGGATCAGCTTGCTGCCATCCTGGGCACTGAACGGTTTGAAGATCGCCTCGTCCTGAGCTTTCTGGCCGGCACCACCATAGCCGACCACCACCATCTGCGGTGCCGCTTGCGCACTGCCCAGGCCCATGGCCAGCAACGCTGCGCAAAGGCTGCTTACACGTGGGAATACCTGCATCGTAGTTGCCTCCTGCCGGTGCCCGAGGGGCCCGTTTTCTTGTTGTTGTGAGGTCACGCCCTCGCCACGAGGGTGAGAAAAACCTAGTCGCCGATCAGTAAAAAAACAAGTTGATTTTTTACTGGCGCTACACTTTTATAAAAAAACAAGAACAACATCGCACCGGAGCCGCCTGTATGCAGACCGCCTTCCCTCATCTGTTCGAAGCCTTGCAGATCCGCGGCAAACGCTTGAAGAACCGCATCATGTCCACCGGACACGACACCTGCCTGCCTACCGACAACCTGGTCAACGACAAGCTCATCGCCTACCAGCGCGCCCGCGCCGCCGGTGGCGTCGGCCTGATCGTGCTGCAGGTGGCCGGGGTGCATGACAGTGCTCGCTACACCTCGCATGTGCTGATGGCCACCGACGATGCCTGCATCGACGGCTACCGCCAGCTTGCCGAGGCCTGCCATGAGCATGGCACCGTGGTGCTGTCGCAACTGTTCCACCCCGGGCGGGAGATCATGGAGTCGGCGGACGGCTTGCTGGCGGTGGCCTACTCGGCGTCCGCGGTACCCAATGAACGCTTCCGGGTGATGCCGCGCGCGCTGGACCAGGCGATGATCGACGAGATCGTCCAGGGCTATGCCAGCGCTGCCCGCCGCCTGCACCAGGCCGGGCTGGATGGCGTTGAAGTGGTGGCCAGCCATGGCTACCTGCCTGCGCAGTTCCTCAACCCGCGGGTAAACCAGCGCTCGGATGGCTACAACGGTGAGCTGGAGCAGCGCCTGCGGTTCCTGCGCGAAGTGCTGGCCGCCGTCCGCGCGGCTACCGACGAGCAGTTCATCATCGGCCTGCGCATCAGTGCCGACGAGCGCGACAGCCAGGGGCTGAGCGAGGACGAATCGCTGGCCGCAGCGGTTGCCTTGCAAGGCCAGCTCGACTACCTGCACATCGTTGCCGGCACGTCGGCGTCCCTCGGCGGCGCCGTGCATATCGTGCCGCCGATGGCCATTCAACCGGCCTACCTGGCCCGTGAGGCCGGCACCTTCAAACAACACCTGGGCATCCCGCTGTTCGTCACCGGGCGTATCAACCAGCCCCAGGAAGCCGAACTGATCCTGGCCCGTGGCCAGGCCGACGTCTGCGGCATGACCCGCGCGCTTATATGCGACCCGCAGATGCCCAACAAGACCGAGCATGGCCAGGTCGAGGACGTACGTGCCTGTATCGCCTGCAACCAGGCCTGCATCGGCCATTTCCACCGCGGCCTGCCCATTTCCTGCATCCAGCGACCGGAGACTGGCCGCGAGTTGCAGTACGAGCAACTGCCACCCACCACCCGCCCCAAGCGCATCCTCGTGGCCGGTGGCGGGCCCGCAGGCATGAAAGCCGCCGCCGTGGCCGCTGCGCGCGGGCATCAGGTCACGCTGTACGAGGCTGGCCCGCAGCTCGGTGGCCAGGTGCTGCTGGCCCAGTTGCTGCCACGGCGCAGCGAGTTCGGTGGCGCCAGCACCAACTTGCAACGGGAAATGGCCCTGGCGGGCGTGGAAGTGGTGCGCAACACCCGGGTCGACCGCGCACTGGTCGAACGGGAACGCCCCGACCTGGTGATCGCCGCCACCGGTGCCACCCCCTACTGGCCGGCCTTCGAGCGCACCGGTGATCTACAGGTGGTGGATGCCTGGCAAATACTGCGCAGTGAAGCAAAACCGGGCCGCTCGGTACTGGTGATCGACTGGCGCTGCGACTGGATCGGCCCCGGCATCGCCGAACGCCTGGTACGCGACGGCCACCAAGTGCAGCTGGCGGTCAATGGCACCCATTGCGGCGAAAGCCTGCCGCTGTACGTGCGCGACCAACTGGCCGGCGAGCTGCATCGCCTGGGTATTCCCATCACACCGTATGCCCGCCTGTATGGCTGCGACGACAACACGGTGTACCTGCAGCACACCGCCAGCGGCGAGCCGATGATCTTCGAAGGAATCGACACCCTGGTACTGTGCCAGGGCCATCAACCGGAAGACCGCCTGGCAACGGAGCTGGCCGGCCTGGTCGAGGTGCGCCGCATTGGCGACTGCCTGGCGCCGCGTACCGCCGAAGAAGCGATTCACGATGGCCTGACGGTTGCCTGGGCGCTCTGAGGCTGTACATACTGCGGCTTTTACGATGGACCGACATGCATGAGCCAACTCCCCCAGCCCCCCGCCAGCGAAGCCGGGGGCGCCGCGCCGCAGTTTCTCGGCAGCCGCATTCGCGGCCTGCGCAAGCGCCGTGGCATGACCCTGGCGGAGCTGGCCGCGCACAGTGAGCTGACCGCCGGCTACATCAGCCAGCTGGAGCGCAACCTCTCCTATCCATCGATTCCGGCGCTGTTCAACATCGCCCGCAGCCTGGGGGTGACCATCCAGTGGTTCTTCGCCAGCGAAGCCATCACTGCGCCCGAAGACCAGGGCTATGTGGTACGACGCAACAGCCGCCTGAGCGTGCATTACGAAGACGGTATCGTCGATCAACTGCTCACGCCCCAGCCCAACCGTCAGCTGGAAATCCTGCATTCGCGCTTCCCTCCGGGCAGCTACAGCCAACAGAGCTACAGCCACGACGGTGAAGAGGCCGGCTACATCCTCAGCGGCAGCTTCGAGCTGTGGGTGGGCGAGCGGCATTTCCAGCTGGGTGAAGGGGACAGTTTCAGCTTCTCGAGCCAGGAACCGCACCGCTACGGCAACCCCGGTGAAGTCGATGCCGTGGTGATCTGGGTGATCACGCCGCCAACATTCTGAAGCATGCTCGCTCCCCAACATCCAGCAACAGGGTCTACCTTGTTAACCGAACTTTAGAGGAGCACAACCATGAAGCAGATCCTGATCATAGGCGCGGGCTTTGCCGGCCTGTGGAGCGCGCTCAGCGCCGCCCGCCAGCTTGACCTCCATGGCCGCAAGGATGTCGAGGTCACCTTGCTTGCACCCCAGGCCGAGCTGCATGTGCGCCCGCGCTTCTACGAACCCGACGTACATACCATGGCCGCGCCGTTGCAGGAGCTGTTCGATGCCGCCAACGTCCGCTTCGTGCAGGGCACGGCCTTTCATATAGATGAAGCGGCCCGCCGTGTGGGCTATCGCACCCGCAGCGGAACCCAATGCACCCTGCCCTACGACCGCCTGATCATGGCCTGCGGCAGCGTGCTCAACCGGCCCGACATGGTCGGCATCGAGCATGTGTTCGATGTCGACAAGCTCGACAGCGCCGCGCGCCTGGAAACCCACCTGAAGTCACTGGCCAACCTGCCCGACACACCGGCGCGCAATACCGTGGTGGTGGCCGGTGGAGGTTTTACCGGCATCGAGACCGCCACCGAACTGCCGGCCCGCCTGCGCGAAATCCTCGGCGAGGACGCGGCATTGCGCGTGGTGGTGGTCGACCGTGGCGCGAGGATTGGTGCGGCCCTGGGTGACGGCATCCGCCCAGCCATCGAACAGGCCTCCGAGGCCCTTGGCGTGGAGTGGATCTGTGGTGCCACGGTAGCCTCGGTCGATTCTGCCGGCGTGGTGCTGGACAACGGCAAGCGCATCGACGCCAGCACGGTGATCTGGACCGTGGGCTTCAAGGCCAACCCGCTCACCGAACAGATCAGTGGCGAGCGCGACCGTCAGGGCCGCTTGCATGTCGATGGCAATCTCAAGGTGAAAGGCAATGATGCCGTGTACGCGGCGGGTGATGTGGCCTACGCCGCCTGCGACGAGGCTGGCAATCATGCGGTGATGTCCTGCCAGCATGCGATTCCGCTGGGGCGTCATGCGGGCAACAATGCGGCAGCCGAGCTGATTGGCGTGGCACCGAAGACCTACAGCCAGCCCAAGTACGTGACCTGCCTGGACCTTGGGGCCTGGGGGGCGGTGTATACCGAAGGGTGGGAACGCACGGTGTCGCCACCGGAGGACAAGGCCGAAGCCAAGGTGTTGAAGGCGCAGATCAATACAGTGTGGATCTATCCGCCGACGGCCGAACGTGCTGCGGCGCTAGCAGCGGCTGACCCGGCTATTCCAGTGGCCTGAGGTTGATTGTGGGAGCGGCCTTGTGTCGCGAAAGGGCCGCGTAGCGGCCCCAGGATGTCAGCGTTTACACCGAGATCTCTGGGGCCGCTTTGCGGCCCTTTCGCGACACAAGGCCGCTCCCACAGAGTTCGCGCAAGCCTTTGAAGCTTGCGCAAGACAGCAGGATCAGGCAGCAGCAAACAGCTCGTTGGCAATCTGCGCCTGGGCAGCATCGATCGCCTGGCTGCGGTGCTCAGGGCCATAAGCCAGGCCATGGGCGCGGACGATTTCCAGGTCGGTGATGCCGATGAAGCCCAGGAATACCTTGAGGAAGTCCTCATGCCCGGCGCCAGTCGGCTGGCCAGCGTGCAGGCCACCGGCGGTGGACACCAGCACTACCTTCTTGTTGCCGCACAGGCCTTCCGGGCCGGCTTCGGTGTAGCGGAAAGTCTTGCCGGCGACGGCAACGCGGTCGATCCAGGCCTTGAGCTGGGTCGGCACGGTGAAGTTGTACATCGGCGCACCAATCACCACGGCATCGGCAGCCAGGAACTCTTCCAGGGTTTCCGCGCTCAGCTTGGCTTCGAAGGCCTGGGCTGCGTCGCGCATGTCTTCCGGGGTGCCAGCCGCTACCAGGGTAGCCGCGGAGAAGTGGGCGATGGCGTCAGCGGCCAGGTCGCGGTACACCACTTCCACGCTCGGGTCGGCGGCCTTCCAGGCTTCGACCACTTCACGGCTCAGTTGGCGGGAGGCGGAATTGTCGCCCAGGATGCTCGAATCGATGTGCAACAGTTTCATGGGATTCTCCTGTGAATGAAGACCGCGACATTGGGCGATCACGATGGGGAGAATCCTACCGACATCAACAATGGCTGATAAGGCAGCAAAAATGCGTTAGTTTGTCCTACTGGTGGAACAGTGAGACATTCCCATGCAAGACCTCAACGATCTTTTCTACTTCGCCCGCGTGGTCGAAGCCGGCGGTTTCGCCGCAGCCGGCCGCCAGCTGGGCATCCCCAAGTCGCGCCTGTCGCGGCGTATCGCCGAGCTTGAAGAACGCCTGGGCACGCGCCTGCTGCAACGCACTACACGGCAACTGAAGCTCACCGCAGTGGGCGAGCGCTACCTGCACCACTGCCAGGCCATGCTGCTGGAAGCCGAAGCCGCCGACGAAGCCGTGGCCAGCATGAGCAGCGAACCGCGCGGGCGCTTGCGGGTGTCGTGCCCGGTGGCATTGGCCCACGCCTTTCTGCCGGATGTGATCAGCCGCTTTCTCGCGCAGTACCCGCTGGTGCAACTGGACATGGTGCTGCTCAACCGCCGGGTCGACCTGATTTCCGAAGGAATCGATGTGGCCCTGCGCGTACGCGACCTGGGCGATGAAGACCCGGCCCTGGTCACCCGCCGCCTGCGCCAGGCGCAGATGCAACTGGTTGCAGCGCCCGGTTTCGCCGACCACATCCGCGAACCGGGCCAACTGGCATCATTGCCGGTGCTGGGCGCTGCCGAGGCGGATCGGCTGGTACACTTCCGCCTGTTCGGCCCCCACGGCAAACAGCAGGAAATCGCCCTGGAACCGCGCCTTGCCATTGATGATTTCGTAGTACGTAATGCTGCTGTACGGGCAGGCCTCGGGTTTACCGCGCTGCCCAGCATGTTCTGTGAAGAAGAACTGGCGCGCGGCGAACTGGTGCGCCTGCTGCCGGACTGGTCGCTGCCGGGTGGCTACCTGCAGGCGGTGTACCCGCACCGGCGCGGCTTGCTGCCTGCGGTACGGGTATGGATCGACCACCTGGCGGCGTCGTTCGAGGCCTGTGGAGAAAAGTATGTCTGAGCGAAACATGAGCGAAGCCCAGGTGGCAACGTTCTGCCTGAGCCTGCC
This sequence comes from Pseudomonas sp. M2(2023), assembly GCF_030263955.1. Taxonomy (NCBI): domain Bacteria; kingdom Pseudomonadati; phylum Pseudomonadota; class Gammaproteobacteria; order Pseudomonadales; family Pseudomonadaceae; genus Pseudomonas; species Pseudomonas sp. M2(2023). The sequence goes on along the minus strand of NZ_CP127114.1, from coordinate 2,609,247 downwards.
GGGTGCACGGGAAGACTACAAATGGGGCGGCATCCGGGTGTTCTCGGTGGCGGGCAACAAGATGTTCGCGGTGCTCGACCTGGCGGGTGCGGGGTTGTCGTTCAAAGTGGCCGACGAACTGTTTCTTGGCTACTGCGACCGCCCGGGGGTGCGGCCTGCGCCGTATCTGGCACGGGCGCGGTGGATCAGCATGGCATCGCCCTACCCCATGGGGCGTGAGGAGCTGTGTGATCTGTTGCAGCGCTCGCACCAGCTAGTGGTGCGGCGGTTGCCAAAGCGGTTGCAGGTGGGGTTGCTATTGTGAATTCCCTGTGCCGGCCCTTTCGCGGGTAAACCCACTCCCACAGGGTTCTCCACTGGTCTGAAGTCTTGTGCTGTACCTGTAGGAGCGGGTTTACCCGCGAAAGGGCCGGCACAGTCACATATCAACTGAAGGGCAGATACCGCCCGCCAAGAAACAGCCAGTCCGCCCAAAACACCTGGTGCACCAGCACAATCCCCCAGAACACCAGCTGGTACGACACCTTGCGGGTCTTGTGTCGATACAGCTGCTGCGCCAGCAGTGCACCAGGCCAGCCGCCCAGCAGCTCACTGGCATGCAGCACCTTCTCGGGCGTACGCCAGGCCTGGGTACGCGCCTGCTGTTTATCCTGCCAATACAGCAGCAGGCTGATCAGGCTCATTGCCGGGTACAACGCCAGCGGCCACCAGGCTTGGTCGACCCAGGCCATGCGCGCCGCGCCCAGGGCGGGCAGCAGGCACAGCAGGCCCAACAGCAGCAGCTTCAGGCGCACATTACGTACGCCCTCCACCCTTTGCCCCCGTGCCACCTCAGCCATGGGCCGTCGCCCAGTCAACCCAGCCGAACTGCCAGGTCGCCAGAATCAGCAGGCCAAAGGCAATGCGATACCAGGCGAACGCCGCGTAGCTGTGGTTGGCAATGAACTTGAGCAGGCCACGCACGGCAATCATGGCAAAGATGAACGAGGTCACGAAGCCAATGGCAAATACCGGCAGGTCGCCGGGCTGGAACAGGTCGCGGTACTTGTAGCCCGAATACACCGCCGCACCGACCATGGTCGGCATCGCCAGGAAGAACGAGAACTCGGTCGCTGCCTTGCGCGACAGGCCGAACAGCAGGCCACCGATAATCGTCGAACCGGAGCGCGAAGTGCCCGGGATCATCGCCAGGCACTGGATGAAGCCGATCTTCAGCGCGTGGCTCCAGCGCATGTCGTCCACGTGGTCCACCTCCACACGGTGCTCGCGGCGCTCGGCCCAGAGCATGATCACCCCGCCCACCACCAGCGCAGCCGCCACGGTGATCGGGTTGAACAGGTATTCGTGAATCAGGTCGGCGAACAGCACGCCCAGCACCACTGCCGGCAGGAACGCCAGCAACAGGTTACCGGTGAAACGCCGCGCCGTGGGCTGGCTGGTCAGGCCGAAGACCACGTCGAAGATCTTGCCGCGAAACTCCCACACCACCGCCAGGATCGCCGCCAGCTGAATGATGATGTTGAAAGCCATGGCCCGTTCGCCACCAAACCCGATCAGGTCGGCGACGATGATCTGGTGACCGGTACTGGAGATTGGCAGAAACTCCGTCAGCCCTTCGACCACGCCTAAGATGATTGCCTGGAAGGCAGTCCAAAAATCCATCGTTCCCCCGATGGAGCACTGCTCGTTGCAGGCCCCTTGTTCTTGATTTGCTTGAAATTGCCGCGCGCGGCCCGGCTGTTTTACAGCGACTGTTGGGCGTAATGCCAGTAGAAAAGTTCACGCCGCCTAAAGGTTTCATCTTGCGCGGCCGAAATCCTAGCAGAGCGCCTTCGCAATCACCTTGTACAAACTGCTGCAGACTATTGAATGGATAGCACTTAGCCATTAGTCGTGTGGGGGCCTCGCGCAAAGCATGCTTGGATGCGCCTGAATAAAAAGAACAATGCGGGAGCTGTGGTATGAAAACCCTGAGATCGATGTCTATCAGCCGCCGTCTGTGGCTGATCCTTTTGGTGGCGGTGGCCATGCTGGTGGTATTGGGCCTGCTGATGCTGCGCCAGATCCACGGTGACCTGTACCAGGCCAAAGCGGAGAAAACCCGCCACGTGGTGCAGACCGCAGCCGGTGTGCTGGCCTATTACCAAGGGCTGGAGGCAGCCGGCACGCTCAGCCGTGAAGCGGCCCAGCAACAGGCGCTGCAAGTGGTGCGGGCGCTGCGCTACGACCACGATGACTACTTCTGGATCAACGACCTGGGGCCGAAGATGATCATGCATCCGGCCAACCCCAAGCTCGACGGCCAGGACCTGTCGGCCATCCGCGACCCCGACGGCTTTGCCGTGTTCAACGAGATGGTCGCCCTGGCTCGGCAGCAGGACGCCGGGCCGGTCAACTACCGCTGGCCCAAGCCCGGTGCCAGCGAGCCGGTGGCCAAGACGTCCTACATCCAGCTGTTCAAGCCCTGGGGCTGGATCATCGGCTCAGGCGTGTACGTCGATGACGTGCAGGCCGAATTCACCCGCCAGTTGCGCGACGCCTCGCTGGTGGGCGTGGCCATCGCCCTGCTGATGGCGCTGGTGGTCATGCTGATTGCGCGCAGCATCGCCCGCCCGTTGCAGGAAGCAGTGCAGGCCATGGGCAACATCGCCAGTGGAGAAAGCGACCTGACTCGACGCCTGGATACTCACGGCCGTGACGAAATCACCCACCTGGGCGAGCACTTCAACCGCTTCAATGGCAAGCTGCAAGGCGTGGTCGGCCAGTTACAAGGCGCGGCCCATGCCCTGGCCCGGTCCGCCGGGCATGTCGGCGACAACGCCGGTGCCGCGCAGCAGCACAGCGCCCAACAGTCGCTGCAGATGGACCAGGTGGCCACTGCGGTCAACGAAGTGACTTACGCCGTGCAAGACGTGGCCAAGACCGCCGAGCAGGCCGCTGGTGAAATGCGTACCGCGCAACAGCAAGTGGCACACGGCCAGGAGGCCATTCACGGCAGCCTGGCGCAGATCGACCGGCTGTCGCTGACCATCGACCAGGCCGTGCAGGTGATCCGTGAACTGGCCGGGCACAGCACGCGCATCGGTGGTGTACTGGATGTGATCCGCTCCATCGCCGAACAGACCAACCTGCTGGCGTTGAATGCGGCCATCGAGGCGGCGCGGGCCGGAGAGCAGGGCCGTGGCTTTGCCGTGGTCGCCGACGAGGTGCGCCTGTTGGCCCAGCGCACGGCGCAGTCGACTGCCGAGATCCATACCATGATCGAGCACCTGCAAAGCCAGTCGGACGCTGCGGTCAAAGCCATCGACACCAGCAGCGAGGCCTCGCGCCAGACGGTCGAGCAGGCCCGCGAGGCCGGTGCCAGCCTGGATGCCATCAACCAATCACTGAACAACCTCACGGCGTTGAATGCCTCCATCGCCAGCGCCACCTTGCAGCAGTCGCACGTGGTAGAAGAGATCAACCGCAACGTGCTGGATACTGCCGGGTTGTCTCAGCAGACCGCCGATGCGGCGCGGCAGTCCAGCGATGCCGGGATGGCGCTGGGGCAGCTGAGCGAAGAGCTGGAGCAGTTGTTGCGGCAGTTCCGCGTATAAGGCCAAGCCCCAGTGGGAGATGGCCAAGCCCTTTGGGCTGCGCTGTCGCCTAGATAACTGAAATTGCAAGCAATCCGCGTACCCTGTGGGAGCGGCTTTAGCCGCGAAGAACCCAGTGCAGTGCTTGGCACCGGCTGCGCCGGTGTTCGCGGCTAAAGCCGCTCCCACAGGATCCCTGCTGACTCAAAGTTATGTGCAGTCCTATGGGAGTGGCCCCAAAGGCCCCAACGCCCTACACCTTCTTTGGCCGACCAGCTACAATCGCGCCCCTCCTCGTAGTCTCCAAGGATCGCCGATGTCCGGCCTTGAACTCATCGCCGCCGTCCTCGGCGTCACCGCTGTCTGGCTCACGGTCAAGCAGAACGCCTGGTGCTGGCCCATTGGTCTGGTCATGGTGCTGATCTATGGCTGGCTGTTCTACGAGGTGAAGCTGTACTCCGGCATGTTGCTGCAACTGGCCTATGCCATCCTGCAGGTCTACGGCTGGTGGCAATGGAAGCGCCCGGGCCATGCTGAAGACGCCCGCCAGGTCACCCGCCTGCAGCGCCCGGCATTGCTCGTCGGTTTGGCCGGCGGGGTACTGTTGAGCGCCACCTTGGGCGCGGCGATGGCAACCTGGACCGACGCCGCCCTGCCCTGGCTGGACGCCACCCTGACCGGCTTCAGCCTGGTGGCACAACTGTGGATGGCGCAGAAGCGCCTGCAGTGCTGGCCGCTGTGGGTAGTGGTAGATATCGTCTACGTGGGCCAGTACCTGCACCAGCAGTTGTACTTCACCGCCGGTTTCTTCGCCGTGCTCACACTGATTGCCGTGCGCGGCTGGCTGGAATGGCGCCGTGACCCGGCGTTGGTGCAGCCATGAGCGCGGCACAATCCATGAAAGTACTGGTGCTGTGCGGCCCGGAATCCAGCGGCAAGAGCTGGCTGAGCGGTGTGATCCAGGCGCATTTCGGCGGCGTGGTGGTGGCCGAATACGTGCGCCACTTCATCGATCAGGAACGCCGCGACACCTGCTATGCCGATATCCCTGCCATCGCTCGTGGTCAGCTGGCCTGGGAAGACCAGGCCCGTGAGCAGGCACCGTCGCTACTGATTCTCGACACTCACCTGCTCAGCAACATGCTCTGGAGCCACGCCCTGTTCGGCGACTGCCCGGCCTGGCTGGAACAGTCGTTGCTGGCGCGGCATTACCACCTGCACCTGCTGCTGAGCCCGCAAGGCGTGGATTGGGTTGCCGATGGCCAGCGCAGCCAGCCCGAACTGCGCGACCGCCAGCGCTTTTTCGACGACAGCCTGCACTGGCTGCAACGGCATGAGCAAGCGTACAAAATAATTGAGGGCAATTGGCCACAACGCCAGTTGCTGGCACTGCAAACAGTCGCTAAGCTCATTGATAGCAATACGCCATCCTGCCCCACCGAGTGTTAACCCACTGACACACCCTTGTGGGGCGAAGCCCCTGAAAACATGAGGTCTTGCGGGGCGTCGAAAGTAATGTCAAGGCGCTGAAACACTCTTGCAAAAACCCTTCCAATCAAGGCCAGCACTGACTTTGCCTGCACCACTCGCGGCTGCCTGTTTCAGCCCTGAGACAGAATATGCCGCAGCTTGTCATGGTGCCTACCTTAACCTTTTGATCTGAAACCGCTTCTCGAAAGCGGCACACCTTCTGCTCCGTCGTTCACATCGCTGAACAGGGCCAGCGCTCATTGAAGGAGTTGCCGTCGTGAGGAAAACTGACAAACGCCTTTATCACCTGCTGCTGATGGGCTATGTGCTGGGTTCGTTGAGCCTGACGGCCCAGGCCGACAACGGCATCATCGTGATAACCCGTGATGTGCAGACACGCAACGCTATGGTCCCGCCGTTAAGACCCGACCCCAACCCCACCACCGTCAATGCCAATCCTTCCGCTCACATCCTCAAGCAAACCAACGAACTGAGTGATGGCGACTTCGCCAACATCAGCAGCGGTGCGGGCATCAGCACCCTGATTACCCAGCAGACCAACAACCTGGGCGGCAACCTCAATAACCAATCCCAACTGCCCAACCTGGCCGGTGGCCGCGGTACAGGCTCGGGAAATGGCATCTCGAACATGGTCAACTCGAGTGTGCAGCGCGGCCTGGCGCCGCTGCAGATCCTGACCGGAGGCAAGTGAGATGAAGCACACGCTGCTGATCCTGGTCACGCTGTGCAGTACATCGGCCTTCGCGCAATCCCCGGTCCCCGTGATCAACAACGCCGACATCGACAGCTCGGGCAGCCGTTACCAGGGCAACCTGTCGGTCAACCAGGCAGCCGGCGACCATCAGCAACAGGCCAACGCGCGCGCCTTCGCCGCAGGGCCCGAGGCTGGCGCCACCACGCAGATCCGCCAACGGCTGAACGCCCCCGCAACTTCCGCGATGGACGCGCGCTCGACCATACAGGGCGACGCCTTCAGCAACGGTAGCGGCGCCCTGGGGGTCAACCAGAGCGCCGGCGCCAACACCCAGCAAGCGAACGCACTGAGCATCAGTCTCGGTGCCCAGCCGCAAAGCATCGACGACAGCGTCCTCATGCAACAGAACGTGGCGCTGCTCAACAACTCCGGTCCGATTGACACTTCAACTGGCAATCGCCAGGTCACCACCAGTGACCAGGCCTTCACCGGTAGCCGTGGAGTGATTCAGTTGAACCAGAGTGCCGGGGTGGGAAACCGAATGGCCAACACCTTGAGCATCCGGGTCGCGGATTGACCCATCCAGTTAAGAACAACACTTAACCTAAAAGTACGGAGAATCACCATGAAACCCTCGATGGCAATCAAGCCTCTGGTTTTCGCAATTGCTGCGGTCATGGCTGTTGCTGTACAAGCTGATCAGAACGACCGGCGTGGCGGGCACCACAATGGTCACCACAATAACGGGCATCACACCCCTCCTCCCACCCGGATCCCTGTGTATGCCACAGCCAACGCCATGGACAGCCAACGCAGCACGGGTAACACCATCACCAACCAAGGCACCATCAACGAAGCCGAAATGAGCAGCTCGGCCACAGGTGCAAGCGGCAACGTGGGTGTCAACGTGGCAGCCGGTAACGGCAACCAGCAGGACAATGCTGCGGCTATTGCCAATGCATCGTCCGAGTCCAGCCTGGACAACAGCTTCGTGTTCGGCACCGCCGAAGCCACCGCTGACGTTCGCCAGTTCAGCAACAACAACCGTGTCGACAACTGGTCCACCCAGAACTCGGCAGTCATGGCCGGCTCGGCCGATGGTGCGGAGGGTAACGTCGGCATCAACATCGCTGGCGGCGACCTGAACCAGCAGAAGAACACCATGGCCATCGCCAACACCGGTGCCCCGCTGGGCAATGCCACTGCCACCGCCTCTGCCGACCAGAACGGCCCAGGCCTGACGGTGAACAACGGCGCCGACCGCACCTACCGGGTGGATACGCTGACCATCACCACCACCAAGAGCGGTTCCAGCTCGCGTGAGGGCACGTTCAATTCGACCGACGACCGCAGCTCGTCCTCGAGCTTCAGCGTGGCCGGCTCGCGAAGTGCCAGCTCCAGTGGCTCCAGTGGTTGGAACTCCAGCGGTTCGAGCAGCATGAACGCCAGCGGCTCGCACAGTTCCACTGCCAGCGGCTCCAACAGCTGGAACGCCAGTGGTTCGATGGCCGGCAACTCCAGTTCGTCCAGCAGTGCCAGCCTGAGCGCCTCCTTGGCCGCGGCAGCCGATGCGACCCGCACCACGACCACCGATTACGGCCGTCACGAGCGCACTCGCACCGACAGCTTCGATGCCTCGCTCAATGCATCGCTCAATGTGGATGTCGACCACTCGCGGGAAAGCTCTTACGACAAGTCGTTCGAGAAGGCATTCGACTCGTCGTATGACAAGGCTCGCCAATCGAGCTACGAGAAGTCTCGCGACTCCTCGTATGAGAAGGCTCACGAGTCGTCCTATGCCAATGCATCGGAATCGGCGTTTGAAAAGTCTGGCGAGAAATCGTCTCAATCGTCGAACGACGTGTCGAAGAGCTACAGCGAAAGCAGTGCCTACGACTTGAGCAATACCGTGTCCTTCCAAGTGCTGACCCCGACCGGCTGGGCAAACCCTGTTACCAACACTGCAACCCTTAGTGGTTCGGTGAATGGCGGCAGTGGCAACCTGGGCGTGAACGTGGCAGCCGGTGTGGGCAACCAGCAGAGCAACTCGCTGGCCATCTCCAACACCTCGTTCTGATCGCTGTGCTTGAGGCCCCCTTCGGGGGGCCTTTCTTCAACAGAACCGGAAGGCATCCGATCATGCGCATCATTGCCCTGGCGTTTTTGCTGTGCCTGGCCAGCATGAGCGAAGCTGCACAAATGCCGCTGTCCGTCCTGCCGGGCGGCGCTGTGGTGTTCAAGCCCATCCAGAGCATACGCGAGCGCAAGTTCGCCGACCTGGTGCAACAGAAAACCGACTTCAGCTGCGGCGCCGCCGCGCTGGCCACCATCCTGCGCCAGGCCTACTGGCTGGATGTGGACGAGCAACAGATCATCGAAGGCATGCTGGCCCACGCCGACCAGGACCTGGTGCGCACGCAAGGCTTCTCGATGCTCGACATGAAACGCTACGTGGAAAGCCTGGGGATGCGTGCCCGCGGCTACCGGGTGGCACCCGAGACCCTGCACAGCGTGCGCATCCCGGTCGTGGTGCTGATGGACGTGCGCGGCTACAAGCACTTCGTGGTCATGCAGAAGGTCGACAAGGGCTGGGTGTATATCGGTGACCCGGTACTGGGTCACAAGCGCTACAAGGTCGAAGATTTTCTCAAGGGCTGGAACGGCATCATCTTCGCCGTCATCGGCCAAGGCTACGACAAGAACAACATCCTGCTCGACCCGCCCCTGCCGCTGACCGCCAAGGGCCGGGTGAACAACTTCACCCCGGTGCAGGATGCAGAGCTGCTGGACTTCGGTTTCATCAAAAGCGACTTCTTCTAACGACTCTTGCAACGACAAGGAGCACGAGGCTCCGGGGAGCACCCCAATGAAGAACCCATTCTGGCTCGCGATCGCATGCCTGGCCGTCAGCCTTCCCACCCATGCCGAAACGTTCAAGCCCATCGAGCTGAAGGACCATGAGTTGGCGACCCTGCGTGGCCGCTACGTGATGCCGGGGCGGATCGTGAGTTTCGGCATTGTCATGTCCAGCACCTGGCAGAATGCCAAAGGGGACGTGATCGGTGCCACGAGCACGATGCAGATTCAGCAGTCGACCATCAAACCGCAATTCTATGTGTCGTTGATCGACGAAAGCGGCACTGGCACAGCGTCAGCTGGAACCACCGCACCAGGTACCGGTACCGTCACGGGCGGTGCCGGCCTCAACACCACAGAGGGTGTTACCCAGGTGGTACGCGCCGCTGGCGACAACAACACCGCCTACAACGATGTCGCCATCAATGTCTCCAAGGCCAACCAGGCGCCCGCCGTGCAGCCTCAGGGCCAAACACTGGCCAACGGCCAGACGCTGACGGGCGAAAACGGCGCAGGTGCGCTGAGTGTGTCTGCCAGCGGCGTAGGGGTGCAGTTCAATATCAATGCCAGCAACAACCAGGGCAGCAGCGTACAGCGCCTGGCGCAGGGTGGCCTGATGCAGAATTCGACGCTGCTGGGCAATGGCAACCGGGTGAGCAACGTCACCACGCTCAATGTGGTGATGCGTGAAAGCGTGCCTACAGCCGCGTCGCTGAACGGTAGCCTCGATCAGCTCAAAGGTCTTCGCACATTCGGATACTGATCTACGCTCAGTCTCATCAAAAGTAGTCGGCAGGGACGGCAATTCCATGCACCGATCTTTATCGCTCAAAGCTTTTGTGTGTTTGACCACTTTGGCCCCGGCCACATTGCTCTACGCCGCCTCCGACCCACAGGTTGAGGCCCTCAAGCAGGAACTGATGGAACTGAAACGTCGCTACGAAGCCCAGCAGCAAGCGCTGATGGTGCTGGAGCAGCGCGTACGCCAGGTCGAGGAAACCCCGGCAGCACCACCGCCCAAACGCCTGGTCAGGTCCCCGGCCGAAGGGGTCAAGGGCGCACAGACGGTGGCATCGGGCGCACCGGGCACCACCGGCAGCTCCTATGGCCAGGCGCTGACCGCCGACGCCGAACCGGCACAGAGCGTGTCCAACCTGTATGACGAGGCCAGCGGCTTCTTCGGCGGCGGCAAGTTCAGCTTCGAGACCGGTGTCACCTATACCCACTACGATACTCGGGCGCTGGTGCTCAACGGCTTCCTGGCACTGGACTCGATCTTCCTCGGCAGTATCAACCTTGACCGGGTGAAGGCAGATAACTGGACCCTGGACATGACTGCCCGCTACAACCTCGCCCAGCGTTGGCAGTTCGACATCAACGTCCCGGTGGTGTACCGCGAATCCACCTATTCTTCCGGCGGTGCGGGGGGAGCCGGGGCGAGCACCTCGGACGAAACCGTAACCCGCGACCCGGAAATTGGCGACGTCAACGTCGGCGTCGCCTACAAGTTCCTCGACGAAGACGAGACCTGGCCTGACGCCGTCGCTACCTTGCGCATAAAGGCACCGACCGGCAAAGACCCGTATGGCATCAAACTGCGCCAGGTCGAGGGCAACGACAACCTGTCGGTACCGGAAAGCCTGCCGACCGGCAACGGCGTCTGGTCTATCACGCCGGGCATCTCGCTGGTCAAGACGTTCGACCCGGCCGTGCTGTTCGGCAGCCTGTCGTACACCTACAACATGGAAGACTCGTTCAGCGACATCAGCCCACAGGTCAACAGCAAGGTGCCCGGCGACGTGAAGCTGGGCGACTCCTGGCAGATCGGCGGCGGTATCGCCTTTGCCCTGAACGAGAAGATGAGCATGTCGTTCTCGGTGTCCGACCAGTTCGCCCGCAAGAGCAAGATAAAGCCGGATGGCGGTGACTGGCAGTCGATCTCCAATAGCGACTACAACGCAGCCAACTTCAACATCGGCATGACCTTCGCCGCCACCGACAACCTGACCATCGTGCCCAACCTGTCCATTGGTCTGACCGATGACGCGCCCGACTTTTCCTTCAGCCTGAAATTCCCCTACTACTTCTGATACTTGCCCTCGGCCGGGCCCGCGCGAAGGGGCCCGGCTTTGGTTACCAGTCTTGTCCCGGACCGCCTTCCATGCCACGGCCTGTTATCATCAAGCACAGTTGCATGACGATTTAATGGCAAAAGGGATGTTTTCGTGAAGAACCTGTCAGACCACCCACGTACCCGGCTTGTCGCCCTGGCGACCCTGGTACTGGTGATCCCACTGGGTACGCGCGCCATGCTGGGTTGGTCCAACCCGCTCGGTTACCTGTCCGACCTCGCACTCGGCAGCCTGCTGGTCTTGCTGCTGCACCGTCGGCCGTGGTGGTTGGCGCTCCCCGTATTGCTGGCCTGGGCGGCCCTCTGGGTGGCTTCGGCCGAACTGGTCAGCGCGGTCGGCCGTTTGCCCACCAGCGCTGACCTGACATACCTGCTCGACCCGCAGTTCATGGAAAACTCGACCGGTGGCGGCCTGGCCCATGCCTGGCTGCCCTGGATCATGGGCACCGGCCTGCTGGGCTGGCTGGCCATCGCCTGGCGCAGCCGTAGCCAACGCAGCCAACCGCTGCCACGCAAGGCCTGGGCCATTCCGCTGCTGCTGTTTGGCGCCCATTGGGGCAGCCAGCAACTGGTACCTTCCGACGCCGACCAATGGCGGCAATACAACCTCACCCACCAGTTGCTTTCGGCCGGGGCCGGCAACCTGCAGCGCCAGGTCGAAGGCTGGATGGGCCGCACACAAACCTTCACCCCTCTGGCCAGTACCGGCCTGACCCAGTCCGACCTGCATGGCCAGCGGCTGCTCGCCGGGCCAGGCAACGCCCGCAACCTGCTGATCATCACCGTGGAAGGCATCCCCGGGGCCTACCTGCGGCCCAACCGCCAGGCCCTGCACAGCCGCTTCGACGAAGAGCTGATGCCAAAGCTCAGCCAGTGGGCCGAGCGCGGCATGAACACCCCGGACTACGTGCTGCATACCCACCAGACCATCCGTGGCCTTTACGCGATGCTCTGCGGTGACTATGACAAGCTGGCCAACGGCACGCCCAAGGGCATGGAACTGCTGACCCAGAACGAACGCAACCAGGCCTGCCTGCCAGCGCAGTTGCGCCAGGCCGGCTTCACTACCCACTACCTGCAGGGTGCCGGCCTGCGCTTCATGGCCAAGGACCGCATCATGCCGCACATCGGCTTTGACTCGGTGCACGGCCAGGAGTGGTTCCGCAACAAGAACTACCTGGACTTCCCCTGGGGCAAGGATGATCGCTCCTTCTTCGAGGGTGCGCTGGACTACGTCGGCCAGCTGCAAAAGCAGGACAAGCCATGGATGCTGACCCTGCTCACCGTGGGCACCCACCAGCCCTACTCGGCGCCGTTCGAGTACATGGAGCGCTACGACACGCCGAAACAGGCGGCAGTCGCCTACCTGGACGATGCACTCGGTGCATTTCTCGACAACCTCGAACGCCAGGGTGTACTCAAGGACACCCTGGTGGTAGTGACTTCGGACGAGTCCCACGGCATCGACGGTGTGCGCCTGGCCTCGTCCTGGGGCTTCAACCTCACCCTGGCGCCGGAGCAGGCGCAGTTGCCACGGATCAAGCGGGGCACCTACGGCCATATCGACCTGGCCACCTCGCTGCTCGACTACTTTGCGCTGCCCATCCCCATGGCGCTCGGCGGTCGCTCGCTGTACCGCGATTACGACAGCGGTCGTGAAATGATCTCCTACACCAACGGCATGCTGCGCTATCACGACGGCCGGGGTGTGTTCACCGAATGCGACTTCCAGCAGCGCTGCCGGCGTTACGCCAGCGAGGGCTTCATCACCGACCAGGCACGTTACCTTGGCCCCGGCGACAACCTGCTGGGCCAGCAGATCGGTGCCCTCGCCGGGGTGCTCGACCAGTCCCTGCTGCAGACACCGCTCAACCTGCGTTACCAGTTCGGCGGCCCATCGCCGATCCAGCTGCGCAAGCGCATCAAAGATGACTGGGCCGACAACCTGATCGGCGCCCAGTACCTGGAAATGCCCGAGGGTTCGCATACCCGCGTACGGGTCAAGGTACGTTCACTGGACCCCAAGCGCGCAGCCTATATCCAGCTCAAGGCCAAGCAGCTGGAGCAGGACGTACCGCTGGGCTTGCCTTACGAAGTGAAAGTCACTGCCGACGAGCCGCTGGAGATGGAGTTCAGCTTCGACAACCCGACAGCGCGCAAGGCGTTTTCCTTCCATTTGCTGGGCTATGGTGGTGGCCAGGTGGAAATCAGCGACTTCAGTGTGATAACCGCACTGCCAGGGGAAGACGAAGCAGCGGATGAGCTGACCGAAGGGCATATCGCCCATTCGGGCTGAACGGTACCACTCATCGCCGGGCCGCCGCGACCTGTCGATTCAACCCGCCCGTGCTCGACTAGTGTGTGAATCCCCCCAATGTGGAGATAACACCATGAGCACGAGCGAAAGCAGGCACCCGGTGGTTTCCCGCAGCCAGTGGCTGGCGGCCCGCCGGCAGCTGTGGCTGCACGAAAAGGCCTTCACCCACCACCGCGACGCGCTGTCCGCAGCCCGTCGCGCCCTGCCCTGGGTCAAGGTGGAGCACGACTATCGCTTCCAGGGACCGGACGGCGAACTGAGCCTGGCCGACCTGTTCGCAGGCCGCAGCCAACTGCTGGTTTACCACTTCATGTTCGCCGAAGGCTGGAGCGAAGGTTGCCACGGCTGCTCATTCCTGGCCGACCACTTTGACGGCGCCAACCTGCACCTGGCCCATCACGACGTGTCGCTGGTGGCGGTGTCGCGTGCGCCGTATGCCGAGTTCCAGGCATTCCGGCGGCGCATGGGCTGGCAGTTCCCCTGGTATTCGTCACATGGCAGCGGCTTCAACGAGGACTTTGGCGTCAGCGTCGGCAGCGAGGGCCAGCGGCAGTACAACTATGAGCCATATGAGGGCGATGAAAGCGAGCTTCCCGGGCTGAGTGCGTTCTACCGCGAGCAGGACGGCAGCGTGTACCACACCTACTCGACCTATGCCCGCGGGCTGGACATCCTGGTCAACACCTACAACTTCCTCGACATCGCGCCACTGGGGCGCAACGAGGCCGGGACCATGGACTGGGTGCGGCACCATGACCGTTATGACGGGCAGCCGGATAAACCTCACTGCTGCCATACATAACGTGAGGCAACATATATCCCTGTGGGAGCGGCTTTAGCCGCGAAGAAGCCAACGCGGTGGGTGGCACCGGCTGCGCCGGTGTTCGCGGGTAAACCCGCTCCCACAGGAATTGCGCCATGGTCAAGACTGCGTTCAACCCGTTACATCACCCGCGCACACCCAGCATCCCGCGCTCGACGATGAAGTCGATCACCGCCTGCAGCCCCTCGCCCTTCTTCAGGTTGCTGAAGGTCCATGGCCGCTGCGGGCGCATGCGCTGGGTATCGCGCTCCATCACTTCCAGCGAAGCCCCCACATAGGGCGCCAGGTCGGTCTTGTTGATCACCAGGAAGTCCGACTTGGTAATCCCTGGTCCACCCTTGCGCGGGATCTTCTCGCCTTCGGCCACGTCGATCACGTAGATAGTCAGGTCGGCCAGCTCAGGGCTGAAGGTGGCACTCAGGTTGTCACCGCCGCTTTCGACAAAGATCACCTCGAGGTTGCCAAATTTGCGCGCCAGTGCTTCGACCGCCGCCAGGTTCATCGAGGCGTCTTCACGTATCGCCGTGTGCGGGCAGCCGCCGGTTTCCACGCCGACGATGCGCTCCGGCTCGAGGGCCCCGGCTTCGGTCAGGATGCGCTGGTCTTCCTTGGTGTAGATATCGTTGGTGACCACTGCGATCTGGTAATGGTCGCGCATGGCCTTGCACAAGGCTTCGAGCAGCGCCGTCTTGCCGGAGCCGACCGGGCCGCCGACACCGACGCGCAGGGGTTGTTGATAGCTTTGCATGCAGGCAGTCCTCAGGAACGGAACAAACGGGTGTATTGGGTTTCGTGTCGCGATGAGGCAATGGCCAGCAACGGCAGGCCGCCGCCAAGCTGGTCATCGCCCAGGCCCAGTGCCTGGTCGAGGGCCGCGGGCAGCCCTGCCCCCAGGTCGCGCAGCAAGGTCTGGGCGGCCTGCTGGCCGAACGGCACCAGCTTGACCCCGGCCATTACCGCGCCCTCCAGCCAGGCAAAACCATGGCCCAGGGCCAACTGGCGCAGAGGGATCGCCCAATGCGCAGCCAGCCAGGCCATACCGCCCAGCTGGGTGAGTTCGAGGCTGGCCCGCCAGGCCGGCGCCTGGCCCAGTTGCCAGCCGTCCAGCAGCCGTGCCAGCGCCGCGCCGCGCTGCTGTTCTTCCAGGCGCAGCTCGGCGGTTTCACGGTTGGCCAGCAGAAAGCGGCTCCAGTGGCAGAAGGCTTCGGCGTCCTCGGCCTGGCAGGCGTGGTACAAGCGCGCCAGCACCGGCCAGTCGAGGCAGGCCAGGGTGTCGTCGATCTGCTCGCGCTGCCAGGCAGCGAAACCATCTACGTCCCGTACCCAGCCCGCCTCGACCGCCCATTCCAGGCCTTGCGAGTAGGTGAAGCCACCCACCGGCAAGCCAGGGCTGGCCAGCTGCAGCAGGCGCAACAGCGCCAGGTCGCTGTCCATCAACCAGCCAGTACCAGCGCGGCGCCGGCCAGCAGGCCGCCGCCAAAGGCCTTCTGCAGGCCGCTATGCCTGCGCAACAGGCAACCGACCGCAAAGCCGGCCGCCAGCAACAGGCCGCTGACCGTGACGAAGCCGGCGCTGAACTGCCAGAACGCGCTTGGCGTGGCTTCCACGCCATGGGCCCAGCCATGGAACAGGGCGAACACCGGCATGGCCATTGCCAGCAGCAGCTGGCGGCTGGGCAGCAGCACTGCACCCGCAGCCACCAGCAGCGACAGGGCGATCAGGGTTTCCATACCCAGTACATCGCCGAACAGGTGGCCGCACACCGCGCCGCCAAACATCGCCGCCAGGGTTGCCAGGGGTAGCGTCAGGTTGCGCCGGGTCAGCGCGGCGAGCACACCGGTGCCCAGCAGCATCAGCAGGTGGTCAAGACCGGTCAGCGGGTGCAGCAGGCCGTCCTGCAGCGGGTTGGCGTCGTGCCCGGGGTGGGCGAAGGCAGGCAGAGCCAGCATCAGCAGAAACAGGGCGAAAGTCTTTTTCATCGGTTGCTCCAGGCAGTTCAGGAATGGGCAGGCAGGCGCACGAACGGGTGATCGTGGCCGTGGGTGTGGCTATGGCTGTGGCTGTGCGGTGCGCTCTGATAGGCGCCCGCTTCAGGCTCGAACGGTGCCTGTTCGGCCTCTACCGTCAGGCCCAGGCCACGCAACATGTCGTCCAGCACGTGGTCGTGCTGGAAGCGCAACAGGCCGGGTTCGATCTGCAGCGGTACATGGCGGTTGCCCAGGTGATAGGCGGCGCGGGCCAGCAGGTGCGGGTCGGTGCAACGCACCGTGGACACCGCCTCGGGCGCTGCCAGCACGCGGATCAGCTGGGTGCCCTCGGCATCGGCCAGCAGTTCGCCTCCGCGCAGCAGGTGGCCGCGTTCGAGCATCAGCCCGGCCTCGCGACCATCATCCAGGGTCACCCGCAGGCGGCTCTTGATGCGGCTGTCCACGTCCAGGGTAACGGTGCCGGTTTCGCCCAGCGTGCCGGGCTCGGTGATACGGCGGGTCAAGACAATCATCGGTGCTCCTTCAGAACAGGAAGTAACGCTGGGCCAGCGGCAGTTCGCGGGCCGGTTCGCAGACCAGCAGTTCACCGTCGGCACGCACCTGGTAGGTCTGCGCATCGACCTCGATCAGCGGCTGCAAAGTGTTGTGGACCATGTCGGGCTTGCGCACCCGGCGGCAGCCGTGGGCCACGCCGATCAGGCTGCGCAGGTTCAACTCCTCGGCCAGGCCACGGTCCATCGCCGCCTGGGGCAGGAAGGTCATGCGCGTGGCATGCCGCGCCGCGCCCAGGGCGCCGAACATCGGGCGGTAATGCACCGGTTGCGGCGTGGGGATGGAACCGTTGATGTCCCCCATGGGCGCGGTGACGATCATTCCGCCCTTGATCACCAGGGCCGGCTTGACCGCAAAGAACGCCGGCGCCCACAGCACCAGGTCGGCCAGTTTGCCAACTTCCACCGAGCCCACTTCGTGGCCGATGCCGTGGGTCAGTGCCGGGTTGATGGTGTACTTGGCGATGTAGCGCTTGACCCGGAAGTTGTCGCTGTAGCTGGTGTCCGGCGCCAGTGGCCCGCGGCGCAGCTTCATCTGGTGGGCCACCTGCCAGGTGCGCAGCACCACCTCGCCAACCCGGCCCATGGCCTGGGAGTCGGACGAAGTCATGGCAAAGGCGCCCATGTCGTGGAGAATGTCCTCGGCGGCGATGGTTTCGCGGCGGATGCGCGACTCGGCAAAGGCCACGTCTTCGGCGATGCTCGGGTCCAGGTGGTGGCAAACCATGAGCATGTCCAGGTGCTCGTCCACGGTGTTGACCGTGTACGGCAGGGTCGGGTTGGTCGAGGAAGGCAACACGTTGGCCTGGCCTGCCGCGCGGATGATGTCCGGGGCGTGACCGCCACCAGCACCCTCGGTGTGGAAGGTGTGGATGGTGCGGTCGCCGATCGCCGACAGGGTGTCTTCGATGCAGCCGGACTCGTTGAGGGTGTCGGTGTGGATCGCCACCTGGATGTCCATTTCCTCGGCCACGCCCAGGCAGCAGTCGATGGCTGCTGGTGTCGAACCCCAGTCTTCGTGCAGCTTGAGGCCCACGGCGCCCGCTGCGATCTGCTCGCGCAGCGCTTCCGGCCGCGAGGCGTTGCCCTTGCCCAGCAAGCCGATGTTGATCGGCAGGCTGTCGGCGGCCTGGAGCATGCGCGCCAGGTACCAGGGGCCGGGCGTGCAGGTGGTGGCGTTGGTGCCGGTGGCTGGCCCGGTACCGCCGCCGATGAAGGTGGTGACACCGCTGTTTAGCGCCTCGTCCACCTGCTGCGGGCAGATGAAGTGGATGTGCGAGTCGACACCACCGGCGGTGACGATCTTGCCCTCGGCCGCGATCACCTCGGTGCCGGGGCCCACTGGCACGTTCACGCCCGGCTGCACATCGGGGTTGCCAGCCTTGCCGATCACCGCGATACGCCCGTGCTTGATGCCGATATCGGCCTTGACAATGCCCCAGTGGTCGATGATCAGGGCATTGGTCAGTACCAGGTCCATGGCTTCGGCAGCCAGCATCTGGCCCTGCCCCATGCCATCGCGGATGACCTTGCCGCCACCGAACTTTACCTCTTCGCCATAGATGGTGAAGTCGTGCTCCACCTCGACCCACAGCGCGGTGTCGGCCAGGCGCACGCGGTCGCCCACGGTGGGGCCGAACATGTCGGCATAGGCCTGGCGGGAAATGCGGCTCATGCCCTGCCCTCCAGCGCGCCCATCACCTTGCCCTGGAAGCCGTAGACCTCGCGCTTGCCGGCGTATGCCACCAGTTGCACGGTACGCGCCTGACCAGGCTCGAAGCGCACGGCGGTACCCGCGGGGATGTCCAGACGAAAGCCCAGCGTAGGCGCGCGCTCGAACACCAGCGCCTCGTTGACTTCGTAAAAGTGGTAGTGCGAGCCGACCTGCACCGGCCGGTCGCCATGGTTGGCCACGCTGACGCTTACTGTCGCGCGGCCGCTGTTCAGCTCGATGTCGCCGGCGGCGACCTGGATTTCACCTGGGATCATGCGGGGCTCCTGGGCAATTTCAAACGATGGGGTCATGCACGGTCACCAGCTTGGTGCCATCCGGGAAGGTCGCTTCAACCTGCACGTCGTGGAGCATTTCGGCGATGCCAGGCATTACCTGCTCGCGGCTCAATACTTCACGCCCCAGGCTCATCAGCTCGGCGACGGTGCGGCCATCACGGGCGCCTTCGAGCACGGCGGCACTGATCAACGCCACCGCTTCCGGGTAGTTGAGTTTCAGGCCACGGGCCAGGCGCCGCTCCGCCAGCAGCGCGGCGGTGAACAGCAGCAGTTTGTCTTTCTCTCTCGGGGTCAGCTCCATGGCGCTCTCTCAGGTGGCCCAGATACGCGGCGGGCAGGCCGGCAGGCCGAGGACGGCCGGGCGCAGCACATGCCACAGGCGTTGCAGGGTGCGTTGCAGGTGTTGGTTGTCATGGTCGAGCACGCGGATCACCAGCAACGACCCGAGCAGGGTCGCGCCGGCCGGGTTGGCCATCTCGTCGAGCAGCGGGCGCACCAGATCCAGCACGGCCTGGTCGGCGGGTGCGGCGCAGAAGGTGGCCAGCAGCGGATGCCCGCCAAGCTTGCTCAGGCGCCCGCCTTCGACGCGCAGGCGCTCGTGCAGGCCCACTTCGTCGGGCAGTTCGATGTGCAAGCGGCTGTCGAGGGCTCCGTGATCGAACCGTTCGCTCATCACCGGGCGCCCCAGGCACAGGGTTTCCCAGGCCAGCAGGCGCGCCCCCGTTTCGAGGGTGAAACGGCTGTCGAGGCTGGCGCGGGCGCCGGAGAAGAAGATGCTGTCCTGCGGCAGCCACTCCAGGGTGCTGTCGGCGCCCAGGTGAAAACGCTGGACCAGCCGCGCGGTCGGGCCGATGCTGCGGTAGAACTTGCTGGCGCCGGGCATGGTCAGCAGCGCGTGGCTGCCCGGCTCCAGCTGGATATCCAGCTCCAGGCGGTCGCCAGCGACGATCCCTCCGGGCGGGTGCAGCACGTAGACATGGCACGGTGCACCTTCGGGATAGAATGGCCGCTGCACCAAAAGAGGTCCGAAATGCCGCCACGCACCAAGGCGGGTCACCTTGTCGCGTTTGACGAAGCGCAACTGCAGGTGAGCGCTCCAGCCGGCATCGTCGTGTTGTTGTTCGATCTGCTCCGCGAGCGACATCCTGCGGCCCCTGAAATCCGTGGCCTGCTGGCCGTTTAGAGTGGCAGGCACGCACGGCTATGGCGTGCGCGCCCTGACCACTCGATCAAATTCGCAGGCTGGATATAGCAGGTTGCGGGCCAACTCCGCAGGTGAACGAAGATGAAGGATTTGCCATGGCCGCTCTGGCATCGGGCATAGAGGGAGATGGCGCACAAGGCAGGGGCGTGCTTCGGCCCTGTTTCGGTGCTGGGATCTCAAGGCAAAAATTACCCGATGCTGCGACACGGCCTCTGTGGGAGCGGGTTTACCCGCGAAGAATCCAACCCAGTGCATGGCACGGGCTTCGCCCGTGTTCGCGGGTGAACCCGCTCCCACAGGGTTAGAGCAAGCCCTTTATACAGCGACAAGGCCTCAGTAATCGAAGCGGTCCACCGCACGCCGGCGTTCGTTGTCGTCACGCCGGTCATAGATGGCGGTGGTCTGGATATTGGCGTGATGCGCCAGCTTCTGGGCAATGGACAGGTCGTGCTCTTCGATCACCCGGGTGATGAACGCGCGACGGAAGTCGTGCGGCATGATCTTCACGCCCACCTGCGCACCACGCTGGCGGGCGATGTAGTAAATGGCATGCTTGGTGATGCGCGCCCGGGTGATATGGCTGCCACGGCGGATGCGGTTGAACAGGAACGGGTCGTCTTCGGCCCCTGCGGGCAAGTCCTGGCGGCGCAGGTCCAGCCACGCCTGCAACTTCTCGAACGCCCATGGCGGGGCGTACTTGATCAACTGGCGGTTGCCTTTGCCCAGCACCTGCAGGCTGCGCGCCTCGAAGTCGACCTGGTCCAGGTCGATGTCCACCGATTCCGACTTGCGCATGCCGGTGCCGTACAGCAAGGCGATGATGGCCGCGTCACGCACACCCTGCGGCCGTGGGTCGGCCGCGCACACATCCATCAGCTCGCGAATCAGGCTGCGGCGCAGGTTGCGCCCCGGCGGCAGGCGGCTGCCGGTGGCCGGCTTGACTTCGCGAATGCGCAGCAACTGCTCGTGATCGATCAGGCCCTGGCGCCAGGCTTCGTTCATCACACCGCGAATGGCGTTGACGTACAGCGACGAGCTGTTGGGGGCGTAACCATCCGCACGCAGCGCCGCCACCAGGGCGATCACATGGCCGGGCTCGAGCCGATGCCAGGGCACATCGACGATATTGCAGTCGACAAAACCCAGCCGATCGGCGGCGTCCTGAAGGATGTAGCGCATGGTTTGCTGGCTGGATGGGGCCAGGCGGGCCATGTACTGCAGCAGCGGATTTTTCGAGAGGTCGGACAAAACGTGAATCCTGTAGCGAAGCGTTGGCCAGCGGCGAACCGGCCAGACCCTGAAGCAAGTCAATACGACATACAAACAGGTCCAAATAACAGCGGAATACACATGTCATTCGGACCCGGAGAAGTGCCATCACCTTGATATACAAGGGGTTCGGAGCTGGCACGGATCGTGATCTTACCCCAATTGAGCCCACTGAACGAACGAAGGTCAGCCCATGCTTGTGCAGCCGATCGATTCACGCCCACGCCAGGCCGTCTGGGGCCTGGGTTTCCGCCCATTCTTCCTGGGTGGCAGTTTGTTTGCGCTGCTCGCCTTGCTGTTGTGGGGCGGCGTACTGGCCGGTGCGCTGGAGCCCACGCCCCCCGGCGGCATGCTCGCCTGGCACCGCCACGAAATGCTCTATGGCTTTGCTGCCGCCATCATCGCGGGTTTCCTGCTGACCGCCGTGCAGAACTGGAGCGGCATCCCAGGCTTGAACGGGCGCGCGCTACAGGGCTTGTTCCTGCTTTGGCTGCTGGGCCGGGTGAGCTGGTTCCTGCCACTACCGGGCAGCGTGCTGGTAGTGATCGAGGGCAGCTTCCTGCCGCTGGTGGGGCTGGCGCTGGCACGGCCGATCGTGCAGCGGCGCTTGCGTAACAACTACCCGATCGTCGGCCTGGTGCTGTTGATCGCCGCCTGCCAGTGGCTGACCCTGGTCGGCTGGCTGCGCCAGGACGAATTGTGGCAGCGCCGCGGGGTGTTTGCCGGGTTGTGGCTGGTGGCCGCGATGATGACCGTGCTTGGCGGGCGGGTGATCCCGTTCTTTACCCGGCGCGGCCTGGGCAACATGGCACCGGCCCCTGCCCGCCCCTGGCTGGACCGGGCCTGCCTGCTGCTGAGCGTGGCGGTACCGCTGGCCTTTGCTTCGGGTTTGGCCGATACGCCGCGTATCGGCCTGGCCGTGCTGTTCGGCACCTTGTTTGCCCTGCATACAGCCCGCCTGGCCTTGTGGCATGACCGCGGCCTGTGGCGTGTGCCCCTGCTGTGGTCGCTGCATCTGGCCTATGCCTGGATTGCCATTGCCTGCCTGGGCATGGCGCTGTGGCATGCCGGGGTGGCGCTGGGCCCGAGCCTGGTGACCCACGCCCTGACCGTGGGCGCCATGAGCGGCTTGATCCTGGCGATGATGGCACGGGTCAGCCTGGGCCACACCGGCAGGCCGCTGCAGGTGCCGACCAGCATTGCCTGGGCCTTTGCCTTGATCCAACTGGCGACGCTGGCGCGGGTGGTGCTGCCGCTGTTCACGCCGCTGGGGGTGAGCCTTTCGGTGGTGTGCTGGAGCCTGGCGCTGCTGCTGTTCCTGCGCCACTACCTGCCCATCCTGCTGCGGCCACGGGCTGACGGTATGCCGGGCTAGCCTTGATGCCTAGATTGGGGCCGCTTTGCGGCCCATCGCCGGGGCCGCGTTAACCTCCCGGCGCCGGCCACCACCCCGGGAACATCTGCTGCACTCGGGGTTCGGCGAAGCGCTCGTCGATCAAGACCAGAACGCCACGGTCCTGGTCGCCCCGGATGACCCGGCCTGCCGCCTGGATAACCTTGCGCACGCCCGGGTAGAGATAGGCGTAATCGAACCCCGCACCAAACTGCCGCCCCAGGCGCTGCTTGAACTGCTCGTTGACCGGGTTGACCTGGGGTAGCCCGAGGGTGGCGACAAACGCGCCGATCAGCCGTGTGCCCGGCAAGTCCACCCCCTCCCCGAATGCACCACCCAGCACCGCAAAGCCCACCCCACGGCCATCCGCTACAAAGCGATCGAGAAAGCCCTGGCGGGCCGCTTCGTCCATGCCTGGTTCCTGAACCCACATGGGTATCTGCGCATGTCGCTCGGCCAGCAGCCCGGCCACCTGTTGCAGGTACTCGAAACTGCTGAAGAACGCCAGGTAATTACCCGGCATCCGCTCGTACTGCCGGGCAATCAGCTCGACGATCGGCGCCAACGAAGCCTGGCGTTGCTGGTAGCGGGTGGATACCTGGCTGGCGATGCGCACTTCCAGCTGTTCGGCGCGAAACGGCGCGGCCACTTCCAGCCAGGCGGTATCGGCCGGCATGCCCAGCAGGTCGCTGTAGAAACGCCGTGGACTCAGGGTTGCAGAGAACAGCGTCACGCTGCGCGCCGCCTGCATGCGTGGGCCCAACAGGCGCGCCGGGGTGACATTGCGCAGGCACAGGGTGGCCAGCCGCCGCTTGCGTGGCCCTTGGCGCTGGCTGATGTCGAACAGGAAGTGCTCGTCGAAAAGCTCTGCAACCCGGCTGAACTGCAACGCCTGGTAGAAGAACTGCAGCACCTGCGGGTCCATTTGCGCAGGCGTCTGGTTCATTTGTTCCTGGATCAGCCCGATGCATTGCTGCAGGGCACGCAGCAAAGCATCTGGCAGCGACTCGCTGGCCTGGTACGGCGCGCGCTGCTCCTTGTAGAGGGCGTTCCACTGCCGGTTCAGCCGGTCCAGCGCACTAACCAGCCCAGGCGGTTTGCTCTGGCGCAGGGCCTGCAACTGCCCCTGGTCGAGGCTGGCGCTGTACATGCCGCGGCCGCGCTCGACCAGGTTGTGCGCCTCATCCACCAGCACCGCGACCCGCCACTGGTTGGCCTGGGTCAGGCCGAACAACAAGGCATGGGCATCGAAGTAGTAGTTGTAATCAGCCACCAGCACGTCTACCCAGCGCGCCATCTCCTGGCCCAGGTAATACGGGCATACCTGGTGCGCCAATGCCACTTCGCGCAGCTGGGCGCGGTCAAGCATGGGCAACGCTGCCGCCGCAGCGCGCGCGGCCGGCAGGCGGTCGTAGAAGCCTGCGGCCAAGGGGCAGGATTCGCCATGGCAGGCCTTGTCGGGGTGCTCGCAGGCTTTGTCGCGGGCGATCAGCTCCAGCGTGCGCAAGGCCGGCTGCGGCGTGGCATGGGTGATCTGGCGCATGGCATCCAGGGCCAGGGCCCGGCCCGGGGTCTTGGCGGTGAGAAAGAACAGCTTGTCCAGTTGCTGCGGCACCATGGCCTTGAGCAGGGGGAACAAGGTACCGAGGGTCTTGCCAATTCCGGTACTGGCCTGGGCCATCAGGCAACGGCCGGTACTCACGGCCTTGTACAGGGTTTCCGCCAGTTGTCGCTGGCCCTGGCGGAACGCCGGATAGGGGAAGCCCAGCGCTTGCAGGCCCTGGTTACGCTCGGCCAGGCGCTGCTCCTGCTCTTGTGCCCAAGCCAGAAAGCGTTGGCACTGGGTTTCGAAGAAGGCCTGCAGTTCGGCTGCCGTGCAGTGTTCACTGATCAGCGTCTGGCCATCGCTGTCCACGTCCAGGTACACCAGCGCCACCTCGATGCCCGGCAGTTGCCGAGCCTGGCACATCAACCAGCCATAGACCTTGGCCTGCGCCCAGTGCAACTGGCGATGGTTGGCCGGCTGGCGCGACAGGTCGCCACGGTGGGTCTTGATCTCTTCCAGGCGGTTGCAGGTGGGGTCGTAACCGTCGGCGCGGCCACGCACTTTCAGGGTTTCGAACTGGCCTTCGAGGGTAATTTCCGACTCGTAGCCCGCGGCGCGTCGCGCCACCACGCGCCGATGCCCTTCGATCCCCTCCTGAGCGGTGGGTGATGGGGTGAAGCGCAGGTCCAGGTCGCCTACCTTGGCGCTGAACTCGCACAAGGCCCGTACCGCCACGCTATAGCTCAAGGCGTTTCGCTCCAGCGTACATGGCACACCGCGACAGGCAAACCGTGCGCCCGGCAGAACTCCAGCCAGCGCAGCTGGTTGTCCTGCAGGCGGTCGCCGGGCCCCTTGACCTCGACCATGCGGTAGCGGCCCTGTTCGGGCCAGAACTGGATCAGGTCGGGCATGCCGGCGCGGTTGTTTCGGATGTCCTGCAGCAGGCGCAGGAAGCACTGTTTCAAATGGGCCGCCGGCAGGCAGGCCAGGGCTTGCTCAAGCAACTCTTCGCTGAGCACGGACCAGAACACGAACGGCGACTGCAGGCCTTGCTTGGCGGTGTAGCAGTCGAGAATCGCGCTGTGATGGCTGCCATCGTCGAGTCGCCCCAGGCAACGGTCGAACAGAGCACTGCGGCGTTGCTGGAAATCACCGTCGTGCAGGTCCTGCGGGGCGGCCTGGAATGGGTTGAAGAAGGCGCCAGGCACCGGGGCGAAGATCGCCTCCCAGCACAGCAGGCCGAACAGGCTGTTGAACAGCGTGTTCTCCACGTAATGCACCGGCCCACCGGCTTCGGCCAGGTACTGGCGTACCGCCTCCTCCACGCCCAGCGCTGCCTGTTCCCGGGGCAGCTCCAGCTCGATCAGTTCCAGCGGCGCGACACGCTGGCGCCGCTGTGGCGGGCCACCGAGCTTGCGTGCCAGGCGTGGCAACATGCGTTCCAGCGCCTGCACTTCCAGGGCGTTGGCCGGTGCCGCGGCCAGTTGCAGCGCCAGCGCATGGGCTTGGTGCCACTGCTCGCTGCGCTCCAGCACCCGCACCTGGCGGATGCGCGCCTGGGCGTGGCTGCACTGCGTGTACACAGCCATGGCCTGCGCCCAGTCGCCCAGACGCTCGCATTGCTGGCCCAAGGCGAATTGCAGGCGCGCATGGCGCCGGGCCAGCCATGGGTTGTCGCTGTGCAGGCCCTGCATGGCTGCCAGGATCGCCTGCGGGTCGTCGCCTTGCTCAAGGCGCTCGGCGCAACTGTGCAAGGCCATGGCCAGGTCGACTTCGGCACGTTGTTGAAGGGCACGCGAATCGGGGCTGAACGGCACCTGTTCGTAGCGCAACAAGCCAAGGTCGGCGAGGACGAAGTCCGACCAGTCCTGGTACAGGTTGCCGAAGAACAGCAGGCGCATGCGGTCGCACAAGGGTTGCAGGCACCAATGGAGGATGCGCATGCCGCTGTCCGGGAACCACTCGACCAGTGAACGGGCTTGCAGGCCCAGAGGTTGCAGCTGTGCAAGCAGGTCATGCTTGGCGGCGCGAGGGCGGCTCAGCTGTGGGGCAAAACAACGGGCAAATTCGTCCTTGCGCAACAGGGCGAACAGTTGCTCCAATTCCAGTTGCGCGGGCTCCCGTACCCAGCCGAGGGCCAGCAACGGTTGCAGGGCCTGCCCGGTATCGCCGATTTCGGCATAGTCGAGCCGATCGCTGCGAAACAGCTCGCCCTTGCGCATGACCATGCGCACCATCAGGGCCTGCGCCGGGGCGTCCAGTTGGCTGAAGGTGTGGATGAAAGCGAGTTCCTGATCGTCGAGCAGGTCTTCGTAGCGCTGTTCGACCCACAGCAGCACCTGGCGGAAGTTGTGCAGGTAATAGAACGGGTCGTCGACGGAATGGGCGATCACGGGCTGGGGTCAGGCGGCTGGAATGGATACTGGTTATACATACAGACCAGTATGCCTGGCAAGTGCCGTGGGTCGCTCAACAATCGGCTACCGGCTTGGGGGCTGCTTTGCAGCCCAATCGCGACGCAAGGCCGCTCCCACAAGGTATTGCAGTGCTGCTGAAACCAGCGCGATATCTGTGGGAGCGGCCTTGCGTCGCGATTGGGGCGCAAAGCCCCCCCCGGAATTCACACCTGTTCCGTCGCCCCGATTATCTCCGCCGCCTTGACCTTGGCACTGCCAATCGGCGCCTGCAGCAGCAGGAAGTAGGCCACCGCCGAACACAGCGCCACTACCGCACTGATCATGAACGCCGTGGTGAACGAGCCCGAATACTGGATGCTGAAGCCGGTGACGATCGGCGCCACCGAGCCGGCAATGTAGCCGCCGAAGTTCTGGATCGAGCCAAACGAGGCCACGCGCTGGCTGTCGACGATGGTGTTGACGATCATCCAGGCGGTGGCACTGGCCATGTTGATGCTGAACAGCGCCAGGCACAGCAGGATGATGCAACCGGTCAGGCCGGTGACGAACGACAGCGGCAAAGTGAACAGCGCCGCCAGCACCAGGCCGGTGATGACACTGAACTTGCGGCTGGCCAGCACGCTCATGCCGCGCTTGACCAGCAAGTCGCAGAAGCGCCCGGCAACGATCGTGCCCGCTGCGCCAAAGCCATAGGCCAGCGACACTACCCAGGCAGTCTTGTACAGGTCCAGGCCGTGCTCACGCTCGAAGTAGCCAGGCAGCCAGGTCAGGTGCAGCCAGAGCATGTAGATCACGCCCATGAAGCCGAGCACCGCGCCCCAGGTACTGCGGTGCTTGAACAGGTCGAGCCAGCCGGCGAAGTACGAGGCCTTCGGCGCATGTGCAGTGGCTGCAGGCACCTGCTGCCCACTCGGCAACGGCTTGCCCTCGGCAGCAAGCTCCGCCAGGTAACGTGCCTTGCTTTTGTAGAAGGTCAGCCAGCACAGCGCCAGCACCACGCCGATCACACCGGTGATGATGAACATGCCGCGCCAGCCGAAGTTGACCATGAACAGCGTCAGCAAGGGTGGCGCCAGGCACGGGCCGAGGCAGGTCGAGGACCAGACCACGCCGGTCGGGGTACCGCGTTCATTGGCATCGAACCACTCCGACAGGGCCTTGGCCGCCGACGGGAACATAGGCGCCTCGCCAATCCCCAGCAGCACCCGCAGGCCCATGAAGCCGGCGAAGCTGTTGACCATGCCGAACGCTGCCTGGGCCAACGACCAGCCCAGCAGCGAAGCGCCGAGGGCGATCTTGCTGCCCAGACGGTCGATGATCATGCCCATCGGCAGCTGGGCAAAGGCATAGGCAATGGAGAACGCCGACAACAGGATGCCCATCTGCGACGGGCTGATCATCATGTCTTTCTGGATCGAGGTGTTGGCGATCGACAGTGCACTACGGTCCAGGTAGTTGACGATGCCGATCAACAGCAGGAACACGACGGTGATGCGTTGGTACTTCTTCATAGGGTTCATGTGATGACCTTTATTATTATTGTTGCCGCGCTGTCCGCGCCTTGGCGGTCCTTCGTTCAAGCTGCGCCCTCCCTGACGCAGCGCGCCGCTCAAGGCTGGCGCGCGGTGGTTGCAACTTCCAGCAGCCCGCGTCGGCCGAGGCTGTCGATCAGCGCACGCAGGCCAAAGTGCCACTGCGGTGCCAGGTCGCTGGTGGTCACGCGGTTGCACAGGGTACCCAGTTGCGGGTTGCTGATGCTCACCACATCGCCCGGCTTGTGGGTGAAGCCGTTGCCCGGTTGGTCGCGGTCCTGCTTGGGGGCGAACAAGGTACCGAGGAACAGCACCAGGCCGTCGGGGTACTGATGGTTCTCGTTGAGGGTTTGCTGCACAAGGTCCTGCGGGTCGCGGCTGATCTGGCGCATGGAGCTGCGGCCGGCGAGGATGAAACCGTCTTCGCCCACCACCTGCAAGTCCACCTCGGCGGCGCGTACGTCATCCAGGCCGAAGCTTTCGTCGAACAGGCGCAGCAGCGGGCCAAGCGCGGTGGAGGCATTGTTGTCCTTGGCTTTGGACAGCAGCAAGGCGCTACGGCCTTCGAAGTCGCGCAGGTTGACGTCGTTGCCGAGCATCGCACCCTTGATGCGACCATCACTCGACACCGCGAGCACTACTTCCGGCTCGGGGTTGTTCCAGCTCGACTTGGGGTGGATACCGATGTCGGCGCCGTGGCCGACCGCCGACAGCGGCTGGGCCTTGGTGAACACCTCGGCATCCGGGCCAATACCCACTTCCAGGTACTGCGACCACAGGCCCTGCTCCACCAGCACCTTGCGCAGCGCTTCGGCCTGGGCCGAGCCCGGCACGATCTGCGACAGGTCGGCGCCGATGCGGCTGGCCAGGGTGTCACGGATGGCATCGGCCTTGGCCGGGTCGCCCTTGGCCTGCTCTTCGACCACGCGCTCCAGCAGGCTGGTGGCGAAGGTCACCCCAGCGGCCTTCACCGCCTGCAGGTCGATGGGTGCCAGCAGCCATGGCTGGCGCGGGTCGCGTCGGGCCGGGTCACTGTTGCCCAGCAAGGCTGGCAGCCCGATCAGTGGCTCGGCCAGCGGCAGGCCGCGCAGGTAGGCCACCGGGTCGGCCAACTCCAGCAGGGCCGAGACGGTGGCTACATGGGCGCTGATGTCGTGCACGGCACCGGCCTTCACCAGTACCACCGCAGGGCCCTGCTCCGGCAGCCAGACCCGCCCTACCCAACTGCCGCTGTCGAACGCGCTGGCATCGTGATTCAGTGGCAGCGGTCGCTTGCCGTTCGCTCGATCAGTCATGTGTGTACCCTTACTGTCATTCATTGGGAAAGTGCCGGCAGTTGCAGCTGCCCGGCCAGGCGGTCAAGGTCGGCCACCAGCTGTGACGAAAGGCTTGCGCCCTGCTCCAGGGCCTGGCGGCGCAAGGCAAGGCCAGCCTGCCCAGGCAGGCGCACCGGGCGCTCGGGGTCGAGTGGCCGGCTGGCCAGGACCAGCCGGCCGAGGAAGCTGGTTTCGTCGGTGAACGCTTGCAGGCCGCCGAAGAAACGCGGGTCGATGACCACGGCGGTGGCCGAGGCACCCCACTGGTCTGGTGCGTCCTTGCGGCCATGGCCGGCCAGCCCCGAGGTCAGGGCTTCTACCAGCAGCGCCAGGGCGAAACCTTTGTGGCCGAAAGCCTGGCCACCCAAGGGCAGGATGCTGCCTTGCGGGCTGGTGAAGAAGTCGCGCGGGTCGTCGCTCAGTTGCCCGTCATTGCTCACCAGCACCGGGTGCGGCAGGCGGCTGCCGGCGTCGCGGCACTGGCCGACCAGGCCGAGGGTGACGGTGGACATGCTCACGTCCAGCAGAATCGGCTCGCCCTGGGTCGGGATGCCCGCGGCAATCGGGTTGGGGGTGTACACCGGGTCGACGCCACCATGGGCGCAGACCAGCCCTACCGACGGGTCCGAGGAATACAGCATGGCTACCAGGCCCTGGTCGGTGTAAGGCTTGAGGTAGGCTGCCAGGCAGCCGATATGCGCGGCACGGCGCACAACGGCGATACCGATACCCTGCAAAGTGGCGCCCTTTGCCGCGCAGTCCAGAGCACGGCTGACGCAGTACGGCCCCAACACGTAGTGGCCATCGAACAGGCTGGAAATGCCACTGTCCGACACCTGCTCCAGTACCTGAGCGCGGGCCTTGACCTGGCCGCCGAGCATGCCGTCGATGTAGCGGCTGACCAGATTCAGGCCATGGGTGCGATGGCCCAGCAATTCGCCTTCGAGCAGTACCCGGGTCACTACCTGGGCGACTTCGGCGTCGGCGCCGGCCTTTTCGAACAGCCGCTCGACGAAGGTGGTGAGCGTTTGCACGTTGTAATGTGTGGCTTGAGTCATTGCGGTTGCCTCGGAAATGGGACAGGGCTGGCGATCAGGTCACGGCACCGATCTGCCAGGGCACGAATTCGTTCTGCCCGTAGCCGTGCAGCTCACTCTTGCTGCGCTCACCGGAAGCGATGCGCAGCATCTGTTCGAAGATGAACGCGCCGCGCTCCTCGATGCTGGTGGAGCCGTCGGCGATACCGCCGCAATTGACGTCCATGTCTTCTTCCTGGTGCTCGAACACCCGGTTGTTGGTGGCCAGCTTGATCGACGGCGCCGGGGCGCAGCCGTAGGCCGAGCCACGGCCGGTGGTGAAGGCAATCAGGTTGGCACCGCCAGCGACCTGACCGGTGGCCGAAACCGGGTCGTAACCGGGGGTATCCATGAATACCAGGCCCTGGGCGTGCACCGCTTCCGCGTACTGGTACACATCGACCAGGTTGCTGGAGCCAGCCTTGGCCACCGCACCGAGGGACTTCTCGAGGATGGTGGTCAGGCCCCCGGCCTTGTTGCCGGCCGAGGGGTTGTTGTTCAGCTCGGCGTTCATGCGCTGGCAGTAGTCTTCCCACCAGCGGATGCGGGCCACCAGCTTTTCGCCAACCTCGCGGCTGACCGCACGGCGGGTGAGCAGGTGCTCGGCACCGTAGATTTCCGGGGTCTCAGAGAGGATTGCGGTGCCGCCGGCGGCCACCAGACGGTCGACGGCATTGCCCAACGCCGGGTTGGCGGTAATGCCGGAATAGCCATCGGAACCGCCACATTGCAGGCCGACCACCAGGTGCCGTGCACTGACCGGCTGTCGCTGCACCTGGTTGGCCTCGGCCAGCAGCGCCTTGACCTGCTCGATACCGGCGGCGATGGTTTTGCTGGTGCCGCCGATACCCTGGATGGTGAAGGCGCGCAGCTGGGCGCTGGCCTGCAGGCCCTGGGTTTCCAGCAGGCTTTCGATCTGGTTGGTTTCGCAGCCCAGGCCGATGATCAGCACGGCAGCGAAATTGGGGTGTACGGCGTACCCGGCCAGGGTGCGGCGCAACAGGCCCAGGGCTTCACCGCTGGGGTCCACCGCACAGCCGGCGCCGTGGGTCAGCGCCACAACGCCGTCGATGTTCGGGTAATCAGCCAGCACTTCAGGGTGGATGTCGCGGCGAAAATGGTCGGCCACGGCCCGGGCCACGGTCGCCGAGCAGTTCACCGAGGTGAGGATGCCGATGTAGTTGCGGGTGGCGACCCGGCCATCGGTGCGCACGATGCCCTGGAACTGTGCCTCGCGGCCGGGCTGGCTGCGGGTGTCGACACCGAAGGCGTAGTCACGGGCGAAATCGCCCATCTGCACGTTGTGCACATGCACGTGTTCGCCGGCGTCGATGGCCTGAGAGGCAAAACCGATGATCTGCCCGTAACGGCGCAGGGGCTGGCCCTGCTCTACACGCTCGGTAGCGAGCTTGTGGCCCGAGGGGATCGGCTGACGCACGGTAATCGCCTCGGCGTCCAGGCGCATGCCTTGTGGCAGGGCCTGGCGGGCGATGAGCACGTTGTCCAGCGGGTTGAGGCGGATGACGGCAAGGTCACCGGATTTGGCAATCAGTTGCATGGGACCTCTCAGGGCGGTGCGGCTGGCTTCTTGTTATGGCTGCGACCACTGTAAGAAGCCTTGGGCAACATTCCCAATGAGATGATCCGATCGTGCGATAACCTTGGGTTATCAAAAGCAGGTATCAGAGCGCGTTTATCAATCACTTTGAGGGCCATTGGGGCCGCTGCGCAGCCCTTCGCAGGCAAGCCAGCTCCCACACCGACTGCATTGACATCAAGCCATGCGCTGTCCCTGTGGGAGCAACTGTCTTGCTCAAATTCCACAAGGTGGCGCGATCGCTGTGGGAGCGGCCCCATGGGCTTTATCTCTGTTCCTGCTGACGGCGCCGCGCGCCCTCCAGCAAAATCTCGACAAACGCACGGGCCGAAGCGCTCAGCGGCTCGTCCTTGCGGGTAACTACGCCGTACTCCAGCGCCGCCAAGTGCAAGGGGCTGCGCAATTCTTTGAGTTGGCCGCTGGCCAACTGCGCGGCAACCATCGAGCGCGGCAACATGGCGATCATCGGCGCCGCCTGCAGCAATTGCAGGAACATCGGCATGGAGATGGTTTCAACGCTGTCGGCAGGCGTGGCAATGCCGGCAATCCGGAAGGCCTGCTCCAGGCGGTTGCGGATCGGCGTGCCCACCGGGTACAGCACCCACGGCCAGTCGCCCAGCGCTGTCAGCGGCGTGCTTTCCAGCTGGTTGAGCGGGTGCTCGCTGTTGACCACCAAGCTGAACGGTTCCGGCTCAAGGGGCTGAAAGTCGAACAGCTGGCTGAAGCGTTCTTCGGTGAAGCGGCCAATCATGATGTCGAGCTTGTTCTGCTCCAGCATGGTCAACAAGTGATCGCTGGAATGCTCCACCACTTCGATCGACAGCAACGGGCTGCGCGCCTTGATCGCGGCGATGGCCTGCGGCAACACCAGCGCGGTGGCGGCAAAGATCCCGCCAACGCGGATAAAGCCGTGCCCGCCATTGCGCAGGCGGTTTACCTGGTCGACGAACTGTTGCGACTCGGCCAGCGCGCCTTGGGCATAACGCACCACATATTCACCCAGTTCGGTGGGTGGCATGCTCCGCGGCAGGCGCTCGAACAGGGCGAAGCCGAACTGCTCCTCAAGGTCACGCAACATCTTGCTCAGTGCCGGCTGGCTCAGGTTCATGCGCGTGGCGGTGGCGTGCATGTTGCGGGTGCGCGCCAAGGTGTCGATCAGCACCAGGTGCTTGTAGCGGATCCAGTTGCAAAAGCTGGAATGGGTCATGTCCGGCGGCATTGACGCAGGGCCTCAGGCAAGTGAAAAGGCAGGGCTATTGCGCCCGCAGGTAGTGCAGCAAGGTGTCCAGGGCAACCGAGTTGGGCCGCGAGCGCAGGGTCAGCACGCCCAGGTTGGCCATGGCCAGCGGCAGTTCCACCGGCAGGATGGCGACCATGCCATAGCGGGCATAATGCTTGGCCACGTCATCGGGCACCACCGCAATCATCTCGGAGGCTTCGAGCATGGCGGTGGTAGCCAGGATCGAGGCAGTTTCGACGATATCCAGTGACTGCACCATGCCGCCGGCCTGCAGCGCGCTTTCGACGCGGCGGCGCATCGGGCTGCCGATCGGGTGCAGTATCCAGGTCGACGCCACCAGGTCGGCCAGTTGCAGCCCGGTGGCATTGGCCAGCGGGTGGCCTGCGCGGGCGATAACGCGCATCTGCTCACCGCCTTCGAACAGTTCGATGTTCAATTCCTGGCTGTCGCTCTGGTCCGGCAGGCGCCCCACCACCATGTCGAAGTCGCCACGCAGCAAGGCCGGCAGCAAGGTGTCGCTGGTGCCAACCTCCAGGGAAATGCGCACTTTGGGGTGATCGCGCTTGTAGGCCAGTACCGCCCTGGTCAGCACACCCGGCACCGGGCCCATGACGCTGCCCACCCTCACCAGGCCCTGAGCCCCGCGCGCCAGCTCGGCAATCTGCGCCTGGGCGTGCTCGAACTCATGCAGCGCGTTCTGCGCATAGCGGATCATCACTTCGCCATACAGCGTCGCTTGCATGCCCCGTGGCAAACGCTCGAACAAGCGTACGCCAAGGCGTTCCTCGAGCTGTTGCAGCAACAGGCTCGCTGCCGGTTGCGTGGTGTGCATCGCCGCGGCAGCACGGCGCAGATTAGCGAACTCGCCCAAGGCGTTGAGCAGCGTGATCTGCCGGCTGGAGATCTTCAATGCGCCGAGGCTGGCAGGCGCCTGGGCGCTGTCGGGTGGCAATCGAGACATATCGAATCCGGTATCGCTGGTTAAGATTTGGCGATTATGCCTGTATCGCTCGACAACCTACAGTCAGGTCCCCCAGTGCTTGAACAGAACAAGAGCCGACCATGAGCATACGTATTACCCACCTGAGCGTTCGCGACATTCGTTTCCCCACTTCGCTGTCGCTGGACGGCTCCGACGCCATGAACAGCGCCCCCGATTATTCAGCGGCCTATGTGGTGCTGCACACCGACGCCGAGGCCCTCGAAGGCCACGGCCTGACCTTCACCATCGGCCGAGGCAACGAGATTTGCGCGGCGGCGGTGCAGTCGCTGGCGCCGCTGATCGTCGGCCTTACCCTGGAGGAAATCACGGCCGACATGGGCGGTTTCTGGCACCGCTTCACCGTCAGCGACAGCCAGTTGCGCTGGCTGGGCCCGGAAAAGGGCGTGATCCACCTGGCCACTGCCGCCATCATCAATGCCGTGTGGGACCTGTGGGCCAAGCACGAAGGCAAGCCGGTGTGGAAGCTGCTGGCCGACATGACGCCCGAGCAACTGGTGCGCTGCCTGGACTTCAGCTACGTCACCGATGTGCTCACCCCCGAAGAAGCCATCGCCCTGCTGCGCCGCCAGGCCCCGGGCAAGGCCCAGCGCGAAGCGCAGATGCTGCGCGAAGGCTACCCCGGCTACACCACCGCGCCGGGCTGGCTGGGCTACAGCGAAGAAAAGATGCGCAAGCTGGCCCGCGAGGCGGTGGAAGATGGCTGGACCCACATCAAGCAGAAGATCGGTGCGGACCTGGAGGAAGACATTCGCCGCGCCAGCATCCTGCGCGACGAAATTGGCTGGGAGCGCACCCTGATGATGGATGCCAACCAGGTATGGGGCGTCGAGGAATCCGTCGCCAACATGCGCCGCCTGGCCGCCTTCGAACCACTGTGGATCGAAGAGCCGACCAGCCCGGACGACATCCTCGGGCACGCCACCATCCGCCAGCGCATTGCGCCGATTGGCGTGGCCACCGGTGAACATTGCCACAACCGGGTGATGTTCAAGCAGATGTTCCAGGCCGGCGCGCTGGACTTCTGCCAACTGGACGCGGCCCGCCTGGGTGGCCTGAACGAAGTGCTGATCGTGCTGCTGATGGCTGCCAAGTACGACGTACCGGTGTGCCCGCACGGCGGCGGTGTCGGCCTGTGCGAATATGTGCAGAACATTGCCCTGTTCGACTACATCGCGGTGTCGGCCTCGCTGCACAACCGGGTGCTGGAGTACGTCGACCACCTGCACGAGCATTTCATCGACCCGGTGGTGATCCGCCGCGGGCGCTACATGCCACCGCAACGCCCGGGCTACAGCATCGAAATGCATGCCGAGACCCTGGAGCGCTACCAGTACCCCAACGGCGCGGTGTGGCTCGACATCAACCGTTCCTGACCCACCTACCTGGGAGTGCCGCCTTTGCGCGGCACGCCACCAGCTCTTTCCACGGGGAAAAAACAATGACAATCCTCACCGGTACTGCAGCGGCGCCCGCCCCTGCCGCCACCACCGAACAGCGCCTGAACGGCCTGCTGCTGCGCAAATTGATGCCACTGCTCATCGTTGTCTACGTGATGAGCTTCCTTGACCGGACCAACATTGCCCTGGCCAAGGCCAGCATGGGCATCGACCTCGGTCTGTCGGCAGCGGCCTATGGCCTGGGCGCCGGCCTGTTCTTCCTCACCTATGCCCTGGCCGAAGTACCCAGCAACCTGATCATGCATCGGGTGGGCGCACGCTTCTGGATCACCCGCATCATGATCACCTGGGGCCTGCTCTCGGCGGGCATGGCCTTCGTCCAGGGCGAAACCTCGTTCTACGTCATGCGCCTGTTGCTCGGGGTCGCCGAAGCGGGCCTGTTCCCCGGCGTGATGCTGTACCTGACCTACTGGTTCGACCGTGAACAGCGTGCCCGCGCCACGGGTTACTTCCTGCTGGGCGTGTGCCTGGCCAACATCCTCAGCGGCCCGCTGGGGGGTGCCCTGCTGGAAATGGACGGTGTGCTGGGCTGGCACGGCTGGCAATGGCTGTTCGTGCTCGAGGGCCTGCCGGCAGTGGCGCTGGCTTATGTGGTATGGAAGAAACTGCCCGATGGCCCGGCCTCGGCGCCCTGGCTGTCGGCCGCCGAAGCCGAGGACATCGAGCGCCGCCTGGCTGCGGAGCGGGCCGCCGCACCGCAGCAGAGCAAGTTGGGGCAGATGTTCCGCGACCGGCAGATCTGGCTGGCGATCGTGGTGTACTTCGTGCACCAGATCACCATCTACACGGTGATTTTCTTCCTGCCGGGCATCATCGGCACCTACGGCGCGCTGTCGCCCTTCCAGGTCGGCCTGCTGACCGCCTTACCGTGGATTGCTGCCGCCATCGGCGCCGCCACCTTCCCACGCCTGGCCACCTCGCCGAGTCGTTGCCGCACCCTGCTGTTCGGCGGCCTGCTAACCATGGCGGCCGGGCTGCTGCTGGCGTCGCTGGCCAACTCGTTCATCGGCCTGATCGGGTTTTCGCTGACTGCCCTGATGCTGTTCGTGGTGCAGTCGATCATCTTCGTCTTCCCTTCCAGCCGCCTGAGTGGCAGCGCCCTGGCGGCAGGACTGGCCTTTGTCACCACCTGCGGCCTGTTTGGCGGTTTCGTCGGCCCATCGGTGATGGGCCTGATCGAGCAGGCCACCGGCAGTACCCGCAATGGCTTGTGGATCATCGCCGCGTTGCTGGTGATGGCAGCGCTGGTCAGTACCCGCTTGCGGCAAGGGCAGGAGCAAGCGAATCGCTGACAGGAGGCGTTTGCCTGCCAGGGCCTAATCGCCGGCAAGCCGGCTCCCACAGGTACAGCGACAACCTTGAGTTCAACGCTGCACCCGTGGGAGCTGGCTTGCCGGCGATGGGTTGCAACGCAACCCCGGCGGCTCAAGGTGTAGCGCCGGCGGGCCGGCCACAGCGCAGTTCCAGCACCTGCGCCAGGCGCTCTACCGCCTGTTGCAGCTCCCCCGGGTGATCACCCAGCCAGGCCATCGCCAGGCACTGCTGGTAGCGCCCCTGCAAGCTGAACTGCTCGCCCGGCATTGCATGCAGCGCTGAACCCGCCAACGACGCGGCAATATCCGCCCACGGCAGTGGCTGGCGAAAGCGCACCCACAGTGTCCGGCCACCCTCCGGCATTTCCAACACCACCCGCTGGCCGAACTGCATCTGCAACTCACGCGCCAGGCATTGCATACGCTTTTGCAGGTCCGTACGTAGCCGCACCAGTTGCGTCTCGATCTCGCCTTTGCCCAACATGTGCGCCAGCGCTTGCAGGCGAAGCGGTGCAAGCCGAAACGCACGCTCCGCGAAAGCCTTGGCCAGCCCGGCATCATGGCCCAGCAAGTAGGCATAGGGCGCCTCGCTCCCCACTGCGGCATCGAACGCCCCCATCACCAATAGCCAGCGGGGGTCGACCCAATCGCGCAGGCGCATATTCGGCGGCCCGCTGTAACAGTGCTCACTGTCCAGGTCGTTTTCCAGCACCCATACAGAGTGCTGCCCAAGCATCTGGCCAAGCTGCTGCTGATAGTGCGGTGATACCAGCCGCCCCTGCGGCATGCCAAGGCACGACGGCATCACGAGCATGCACACCGGCTCGCTATCCAGTAGCCAGGCCAGGGCGCGCAGGTCCGGGTTGCCGCAGGTATCCAGTGGTACCTCCAACACTCGCATGCCAGCGCGGGCCAACGCGCGCAGTACCTGCCAGCAACAGGGCGAGTGCACCACCACGGTTCCACCTTGCACAGCCAACGCCGCCAGCAAGGTCTCCAGCAACGCCTGCACATCCGGAGCCAACTGAACGTCCTCGGCACGCCAGTACCGGTTGGAGGAACGGGTATAGCGTTCTGCGACGGCATTGCGCAGGCGGGCGCTGCCGGGCGCGTCCCAAGGGGCACCATTGTGCGTGCGCTGACGTGCCAGGCGCCGTTCGTGGCTGAGCAGGGTTCGCTCCAGCATCGGCTGTGTCGGCAGGGGGGCCTGCAGGGGCATGGCCGCTGCAGCATCCTTGGCAGCGCCCTGTACGTAATAGCCCGACCTGGGCAGGCATTGCACGCGGCCCTCCTCTTCCAGCAGGCTGTAGGCACTCTGTACGGTGGCCAATGACACCCGCAACCGCCGGGCCAACTCGCGCAACGACGGCAAACGGCAGGGGCCACTTCGTGGAGCCTGGTCGATCAAGGCTTCCAGGTAGCGATAGACCTTGCGATAGGCGAACTCTCCGGCGCCCGATTGCTCCATCAAGGCGGCCCCGCATGACCACGCCGCCGCCCCGCTGCCCGCCGCGGCAGCAACCTCAGCTGTACATCGCGACGGGCCAGATGGCTCATCAGGCGCCAGGAGGCCAGCGGCAGGCCCCCGCCATAGATCAACCTGAGTTGCCCCAGCGGCAGGCCGCTGGTGTTCACCAGCCAGTTTTTCACCGCTTCAGGGCAGGGTTTACCCTGCAAGGCCCGATGCAGATATGGCAGCGCCACCAGCATGTCGGCATGCCAGCACTGCAGAAAGCGCTCCAGGTTCTTCCCCTGCCTGGCAAACGGGCTGAACAGCAGGCACACCTGTTGGATCTGGTTGATGCCGTATGCCCTGCCGAACTGCAGTTGATGCACATCGCGCCGCTTGTTGGCGCCCGGCTGGCCAGCCAGCCGCAATGCCGGGCGACTTGCCTGCGGTTCGAGACTGCGCGCGTGCAGTTGCTGCAACTGCGCCGGGGCCAACGGCTCGACGAACGCGGCCAATGGCCGGGCGTCCTGGCCCCCCTCGAAGCGGCAACCGAGCATGAGGTCAAGCTGCTGTTCTTCGAG
The DNA here is from genome assembly GCF_030263955.1 of Pseudomonas sp. M2(2023). Taxonomy (NCBI): domain Bacteria; kingdom Pseudomonadati; phylum Pseudomonadota; class Gammaproteobacteria; order Pseudomonadales; family Pseudomonadaceae; genus Pseudomonas; species Pseudomonas sp. M2(2023). The sequence continues at coordinate 2,570,417 of NZ_CP127114.1, read as the reverse complement.
CAATGGCGGCAGCAGGTCGTCAATGGCAATCAACCGCACCGGCGTGTTTTGCGGCGCCGCCCCCACGGCCGGTTCCGCCAGGGCGCTCGATGGGCCCCCGATGCTGCCGTGCAGGCGACTGAGCCCCTGTGCCAGCGTCGCCAGGCACTGGTGCACCGCATGCGAACCCCGCTCCCCTGCCAGGCGCAAGCTGCGCCGTGCCCAGGCAAGGTACCGGCGGCGCTGGCACGCCGGGATGGCGGTGATCAATACATCCGCAGGGGTATGGGCCTGCAGCGCAAAGCCCACCGCGGCCGCCAACTCCAGGTGCAGACGACTCCCTAGCAGCGCTTCGGGGCTGGCGTCGACCAGGTGACCGAACATCAGCATGGCGTCCCTCGCCAACAGCCAGCTCTCGGGTGCGGCAGGAGCATGCCGGCTGAACGGTACTACTTCACGCCCCCTGATCATCTGCAGTTGCACCCGCGGGTCATCCTGCAAGAACAGCGCATTGAAGCCGCGCTCATGGCATTCGAGCGTGGCACTGTCAGCCACGGGCAGGCTCACTACCAGCACCCGCAGCTGGAAGGTTACCGGCGCACGCAGGGCGATACTCAGTTGTGCGGCACGCAGCATCGCCAGCAGCCGGGCGCTGCGGTGATCGTTGCCTTGCAGCACCAGCAAGCGGTAGGTGCCGATGTATTCTGGCCCGCCTGCAGCAACCAGCAGCCGTTGTATCAGCAACTGCAAGGAAGCACGCTGCGCCTGTGACATATGACTGAGCAAGCGCTCGAGTACTTGCTGGTAGATATAGTGCATTGCCTGGTCGTGAATAGCAGTCACGAAATCACCTCATCAACTTCATGCAGCCAGCGCACGTTGATCAGAGAACCTGAACATCAACATGCCCTGAACTTTTCCAGAAGAAATTTCCTACAACTAATTGGAAGTAATGACGTAACCAGTCACTGTCGCCAAGACATCGAGAAAAACGCATCGTAGCGACGCCCCGCCGCTGCCATACACCGCCCTGGCCTGGGCATAGCCATGCTCATTCCACGCTCCTTGCGCAAACTATCATTGAGCCATTATCGAGGGATGCAAGGCGAATAGAAGATACAGATCAGGGTAAAAAAACCATTCAGAAGAAGTGAGAAAACACATTGACCGCGAGGGAATAACAATTCAAGGCAAAAAGCTTGGCCGGATATTTCGACCAACCTCCGGTGATAGCTTAAATATAATCCCCATCTCTTTTTATTGTAGGAAATTTCCTTTTTTGAACATCAATCATGATGTACCAGACACAAAAAACCCGGGACTCTGCCCGGGCTTCCTGATGACGCAGACCGCTGTCAGTGTTGCGCCATGTCCAGCACTACGCGCCCGCCGCATGGGCATTGGTCCATGTAGCGATGCGCCTCGACCACCTGCTCGAACGGGTAAACCTTGATGATCTGCGGTGTCAGCAACTGGTCGGCAGTGAACTGGTTGATATCGCGCAAGGCGCGCTGCAGCGCCACCTGGTCCTGGCTGATACCCAGCTCCGGCTTGCCGGTGAAGTTGCCGATGCAGTGCACATAGAACTGGATGTTCTTCTGGAACGCCGCACAAGCCGGGAATGGCGTCTGATTCCCGCCTTGCAGGCCATACAGCACCAGGCTGCCGCGCGGTGCCAGTACATCGCCGAGCAGCGACATCTGCGGCCCACCCATGCCATCCAGGACCATGTCCACACCACGGCCATCGGTGTACTTGCCAACCTGCAGCAGCAGGTCCTGCTCTTCGGTGACAATAACCTTGTCGGCGCCCAGGCCCAGCAGGTACTCACGCTGTTCCGGCTCCTTGGTGGCGGCGAACACCTTCAGCCCCAGGGCCTTGCCCAGTTGCACGAAGGCAGGGCCCGCGCAGTGGCTGGCATCGGTGACCAGCGCCGTCTGCCCGGCTTTCGCCCGGGCCAGGTCGACGTAGGCGAAATAGGCGATCAGCAGCGGCGTGTAGTGCACGCTGGCCTCGATCGGGGTAAGCACATCCGGATAACGGGTAATGGCCGAACGCGGCAGCACGATGACATCGCCATACACCGGGTGGTCGTTGGCACTGGTGGCCGGGAAGCTGGCAACACGGTCACCCACCGCAATATCCTCGACCCCTTCACCGACCGCGGTCACCACCCCGGCCATCTCGTGGCCGATCCCCGCCGGCAGACGTGCCTGGGACGGTGCCAGGTTCTGGCGCCAGAGCACGTCATACCAGCTGACGCCAACCGCCTCGACGCGGATTTGCACCTCGTCGGCAGCAGGTGACGGTTCGGCCTGCTCCTCGCAACGGAGCACATCGGCAGCGCCGAACTTGTGGAAACGGATCATGCGGGACATCGCATACCTCGCCTTTGTGAACCTCTAATTACCACGGACTTTATCCGGGCTTTGCCGGTTAGACCATCAGTGGTCATTAATAGTCGACATGCCTGTCATCGATTGGGCACCTGACTTTCCCTGCGATTGGTCCCCCTAAACCCGTGCAGGGTACCAGCCTTTGGCCTTAAGATTCACCTCTGCCCCACTTCAGGCGAAGCTCACCGATGAATCGAAACGACCTGCGTCGCGTAGACCTCAACCTGCTGATCGTGTTCGAAACGCTGATGCACGAACGCAGCGTGACCCGTGCCGCGGAAAAACTGTTCCTCGGCCAGCCCGCCATCAGCGCGGCGCTGTCACGCCTGCGCAACCTGTTCGACGACCCGCTGTTCGTGCGTACCGGCCGCAGCATGGAGCCCTCGGCCCGGGCCCACGAGATCTTCGCCCTGCTGTCCCCGGCGCTGGACTCGATTTCCACCGCCGTCAGCCGCGCCGCCGAATTCGACCCGGCCACCAGCAATGCGGTGTTCCGCATCGGCCTGTCGGACGACGCCGAATTCGCCCTGCTGCCGCAGCTGCTCAAGCGCATACGCGCCGAAGCGCCGGGTATCGTGCTGGTGGTGCGCCGGGTCAATTACCTGCTGATGCCGACGCTGCTGGCCTCGGGCGAGATCTCTGTGGGGGTCAGCTACACCAGCGAGCTGCCAGCCAACGCCAAGCGCAAGGTGCTGCGCCGCAGCATGCCGAAACTGCTGCGCGCCGACAGCGTTCCCGGCGCCATCACCCTGGACGACTTCTGCGCGCGGCCGCATGCGCTGGTGTCGTTTGCCGGGGACCTGTCGGGGTTCATCGACGAGGCGCTGGAAGAGATTGGCCGCAAGCGCCATGTGGTGCTGGCGGTGCCGCAGTTCAACGGGCTGGGGAGCTTGCTGGCGGGCACCGATATTGTCGCTACGGTGCCGGACTACACGGCGGATGCGTTGACCGCGGCGGGTGGGTTGCGGGCCGAGGATCTGCCGCTGGATGTGCGCAGTTTCGAACTGCACATGGCCTGGCGCGGGGCGCAGGACAATGACCCGGCGGAGCGGTGGTTGCGGTCGCGGATTCAGATGTTCTTCGGGGATCCGGACAGCCTCTGAGCACGATCCCCAACACCTCATCGCGCAAATGGCCCAGGCTCTATGGATCAAGGCTTTCACGCTTGGCCGGCAAGAACGCCACGCCCCCCGTGTGGGAGCGGCTTCAGCCGCGAAGCAGGCGCCGCGGTATTACATGGATTTCATCAGTCCCGGTCAATCTTGGCATTTGACAAGGCTAAATACAGGGTCGATACCAATGACATCCCTGCCAAAGGAGTCACCCATGTCGAAGCTTTATCCCAGCATTGATCCTGAGGGGCTGGTCGAGTACTCGGTGGTGTACAGCGACCGCTCGCTCAATCACATGTCGCAGACGTTTCAAGGCGTGATGAAGAACATTTCCCAGACCCTGAAACAGGTCTATAACGCCCAGGCTGTTGCGGTAGTGCCCGGTAGCGGTACATTCGGCATGGAATCGGTAGCGCGCCAGTTTGCCACCGGTCAGCAATGCCTGGTGATACGCAACGGCTGGTTCAGTTATCGCTGGAGCCAGATCCTCGAGATGGGCAACATCCCGGCGGCCACCACGGTGCTGAAAGCCCGACCGGTCGACACTGGTCGCCAGGCTGCCTACGCTCCGCCCCCTCTGGACGAAGTGCTGGCGGCGATAAAGGCGCACAAGCCGCAGATTGTCTTCGCCCCCCACGTTGAAACCTCATCCGGGATTATCCTGCCCGACGATTACCTGCGGGCCGTCGGCGACGCTGTGCATGCGGTGGGCGGCCTGTTCGTGCTCGACTGCATCGCCTCAGGCACGATATGGGTTGATATGCAAAAGTGCGCAGTCGACCTGCTGATCAGCGCTCCACAGAAAGGCTGGAGCGCCTCCCCTTGCTGCGCCCTGGTGATGCTCAGTGCTCTGGCCCTGGAGCGTATCGAGCAGACGCAGAGTAGCAGTTTCGCCTGCGACCTGAAAAAGTGGCTGCAGATCATGCAGGCCTACGAACAGGGCGGGCATGCCTATCATGCGACCATGCCCAGCGACTCTCTCGCGCGATTTAACAAAGTAATCAACGAGATGCGAGCCTACGGTTTCGACAAGATCCGCGGCGAACAACAGGCTCTGGGCGATCGGGTGCGCGCCATGTTGACCGGCAAAGGCATCAAGAGCGTGGCCGCAGCCGGCTTTCAGGCCCCAGGCGTAGTGGTGAGCTACACCGATGATGCCGATATCAAGAGCGGTAAGAAATTTGTCGAGCACGGCCTGCAGATTGCCGCCGGAGTGCCGTTGCAATGTGACGAGCCGGCCGACTTCCAGACCTTCCGCATCGGTCTGTTCGGGCTCGAAAAACTGCACAATATCGAGCGCACGGTCAGCACCCTCGAGCAGGCACTGGACGAAGTGATGGTGAACTAAGGCCTCATCCTGGCATTTGCCGCTTTCGTGTCCTCGGTGATCGAAAGCGGCACGCCACCGGCACAGATGGCGGCAATTCGCGAGCGTCTGCGTGTACTTGGCCTGGAACCTTACGACTGCTTGTCGCCCCCCACTCATGGATGCACTCGCGGTTCACGCCGCCAAGCAAAAAGGCACTTACCGCGAATGATGGTGATCTGAACCCTTAAACTGCTTGCAGTTGCCGGTCAGCGTGGTAAGACGAGCGCACCAGCGGCCCGGAGGCCACGTTTCTGAACCCCATAGCCAAGGCCTGCTCGGCAAGCATGGCGAAGGTGTCAGGGTGCACGAAGCGCTGCACCGGCAGGTGGCTGCGAGACGGTTGCAGATACTGCCCCAGGGTCAGCATGTCAACCTGATGCTCACGCATGCGCTGCATCACCTCGACCACCTCGGCATCGGTCTCGCCCAGGCCTAGCATCAGGCCGGACTTTGTCGGTACCGCCGGCAGGCGTTGCTTGAAGCGCTCCAGCAGGTCCAGCGACCACTCGAAGTCCGAGCCCGGCCGTGCCGCCCGGTACAGGCGCGGCACGGTCTCCAGGTTGTGGTTGAACACATCTGGCGGCTCTTGCGCCGTGATGTCCAGAGCAACGTCCATACGGCCACGGTAATCCGGCACCAAGGTTTCCAGCTGAATACCCGGCGACAGCCTGCGGATCTCGCGCAGGCAATCGGCGAAGTGGCGGGCGCCGCCATCGCGCAGGTCGTCACGGTCCACCGAGGTGATCACCACATACTTCAGGCCAAGGTCGGCAATGGCGATGGCAAGGTTCGTCGGCTCATCGGCATCCAGTGGTTTAGGCCGGCCATGGCCAACATCGCAGAACGGGCAACGGCGGGTACAGATGTCGCCCATGATCATGAACGTCGCCGTGCCGCCCGAGAAACACTCGCCCAGGTTCGGGCAGGACGCCTCTTCGCACACGCTGTGCAGTTTGTGTTTGCGCAGCAGGGCCTTGACCCGTGCCACTTCCGGCGTGGTGGGAATCTCCACGCGAATCCAGTCGGGTTTGCGCGGCACCTGCTCGGTGGGCAGGATTTTCACCGGGATGCGCGCCACCTTGTCGGCGCCGCGCAGTTTCACCCCGACCTGCAAGGGCTGCGGGTGCTTAGGGGCAGTCTGGATTTTACTCATGCTCATGCTCCGACAGTCTGGCCTTTAGCCACGGTAGTAACGTTGCGCCACGAACGGTGTGCGCACCACCTGCATCGGCACGTGCTTGCCGCGCACCTGGGCGAACACTTGCGTGCCCAGCGCTGCCTGCTCGCTCTGCAGGTAGCCCATCGCCAGCGGCGCGCCCAGGCTGGGACCGAAACCGCCACTGGTGACCCGGCCGATCACCTGCTCCCGAGCATCGATGATCACTGCCCCTTCACGCACCGGCACGCGCTCTGCAGGCAGCAGGCCCACGCGCTTGCTGGCCACGCCTTCGTGCTGCTGGGCAAGGATGCGCTCGGCGCCGGGGAAGCCGCCAGCGCGCTCACCCTCGGCACGCCGGGCCTTGGAGATCGCCCAGCCCAGGCTGGCCTCAATCGGCGTGGTGTGCACCGCCATGTCATGGCCGTACAGGCACAGCCCGGCCTCCAGGCGTAGCGAATCACGGGCCCCCAGGCCGATGGGCTGGACCTCGGCTTCGGCCAGCATCGAACGGGCAAGCATGGGCGCCGCCTCGACCGGTACCGAGATTTCGTAGCCGTCTTCGCCGGTATAGCCCGAGCGGCTGACGTAACAGTCGACACCCAGCAGCCTCACACTGGCGAACTGCATGAAAGTCATGCCGGCAACCTGGGGCGCCAGTCGCGCCAGTACCTTGGCCGCCGCCGGGCCTTGCAGGGCCAGCAAGGCCCGGCTGGCAAACAACGACTCGACCTCGCAATAACCTTCCAGGTGCTGGCGCATGTAGGTCAGGTCCTGCTCCTTGCAGGCGGCGTTGACCACCAGCAACAGCTCGTCGTCACCCAGCCTGGCCACCATCAGGTCGTCGAGGATGCCGCCATCGTCATTGGTGAACAGCGCATAGCGCTGCATGCCCACCGGCAGGTCGATGATGTCGACCGGCACCAGCGCTTCCAACGCCCTGGCGGCCTCTGCGCCGCGCAGGCGGATCTGGCCCATGTGCGAAACGTCGAACAGACCAGCCTGTTCACGGGTGTGCAGGTGTTCCTTGAGCACACCCAGCGGGTACTGGACCGGCATGGCATAACCGGCGAATGGCACCATGCGTGCCCCCAGCGCCAGGTGCAGGTCGTGCAGCGGGGTTTGTTGCAGTTGTTCTGTGGTCATGGCTGGCTCCTGGCCTTCGATGATATGGGCTGCCGGCACACTGCCGACAGCCGCCAAGCCCTGAGGTCAGGCCGGATAGACAGGGAACAGCTTGCACAGCGCTGCCACCTGGCGCGCCACCTGGGCCTCGACGTCGGCATCACCGAGATGGTCGAGGATGTCGCAGATCCAGGTCGCCAAGGCGCGGCATTCCGCCTCCTTGAGCCCACGGGTAGTCACTGCCGGGGTACCGATGCGCAGGCCCGAGGTCACGAACGGCGACTGCGGGTCGTTGGGCACCGCGTTCTTGTTCACCGTGATGTGCGCACGGCCCAGCGCGGCGTCGGCATCCTTGCCGGTGATGCCCTGGCGGATCAGGCTGACCAGGAACAAATGGTTGTCGGTGCCACCGGAAACCACGTCGAAACCGCGCTGCATGAACACCTGCGCCATGGCCTGGGCGTTGCTGATGACTTGGCACTGGTAATCCTTGAAACCAGGCGCCAGGGCCTCCTTGAAGCACACCGCCTTGGCCGCGATCACGTGCATCAGCGGCCCGCCCTGCCCGCCTGGGAACACCGCCGAGTTGAGTTTTTTCTCAAGCTCCGGGTCGGCCTTGGCCAGAATCAGGCCGCCACGCGGCCCGCGCAAGGTCTTGTGGGTGGTGGTGGTGACCACATCGGCATACGGCAGCGGGTTGGGGTACAGGCCTGCCGCGACCAGCCCGGCGACGTGGGCCATGTCGACGAACAGGTAGGCCCCGACCTTGTCGGCGATCTGCCGGAAACGCGGGAAGTCGAGGGTCTTCGAGTAGGCCGAGAAACCAGCCACGATCATCTTCGGCTGGTGCTCGACCGCCAGGCGCTCGACTTCGTCGTAGTCAATCAGGCCGTTGGCATCGATGCCGTATTGCACGGCGTTGTACAGCTTGCCCGAGGACGACACCTTGGCCCCGTGGGTCAGGTGGCCACCATGAGCCAGGCTCATGCCCAACAAGGTATCACCGGCCTGCAGCAGAGCCAGGTAGACCGCCGCGTTGGCCTGGGAGCCCGAGTGTGGCTGGACGTTGGCATAACCGGCACCGAACAACTGCTTGGCGCGGTCGATGGCCAGCTGCTCGACCACGTCGACATGCTCGCAGCCCCCGTAGTAACGCTTGCCGGGGTAGCCTTCGGCGTACTTGTTGGTCAGTTCGGTGCCCTGGGCCTGCATCACCTGGGGGCTGGTGTAGTTTTCCGAAGCGATCAGCTCGATGTGGTCTTCCTGGCGCTGCACTTCACGGCCGATGGCCGCGGACAGTGCAGGGTCGAAATCGGACAGGGTCAGGCTCTTGTGGAACATGGGTGAGATTCCTTGTTGTTCGGTCGGCAAGCACGGCCCGGAAGCGTCCGGGCCGGCAGGGTCAGGCATCTTGATAGCTCGACAGCGGCGGGCAGGCACAGGCCAGGTTGCGGTCGCCGTAGACGTTGTCCACGCGCCCCACCGGCGGCCAATACTTGCTGTCGCGCAGTTCGGCCAGCGGGTACACCGCCAGCTCCCGGGCATAGCCGTGGGGCCATTCGCCCACCAGCTCGGTGGCGGTGTGCGGGGCGTTCTTCAGCGGGTTGTCGAGCTTGTCCAGGGTGCCGTTTTCCACGGCGCGGATTTCCTCGCGGATGCAGATCATCGCTGCGCAGAAGCGGTCCAGTTCTTCCTTGGACTCACTCTCGGTCGGCTCGACCATCAGCGTGCCAGCCACCGGGAAGGACATGGTCGGGGCATGGAAGCCGAAGTCGATCAGGCGCTTGGCCACGTCCTCGACGCTGATGCCGCTGCTGTCCTTGAGCGGGCGCAGGTCGAGGATGCACTCGTGGGCGACCAGTCCGTTCTCGCCGGTGTACAGCACCGGGTAGTGTTCCTCCAGGCGGCGGGCGATGTAGTTGGCATTGAGGATCGCCAGCTGCGAGGCGCGCTTGAGCCCTTCCCCGCCCATCATACGGATGTACATCCAGGTGATTGGCAGGATGCTGGCACTGCCATAAGGCGCCGCGCTGACCGCGCCCCGCGGGTTCGCCAGATGGGCGTGACCGGGCAGGAACGGCGCCAGGTGCGCCTTGACGCCAATCGGGCCGACACCGGGGCCGCCACCGCCATGGGGGATACAGAAGGTCTTGTGCAGGTTCAGGTGTGACACGTCGCCACCGAACTTGCCCGGGGCGCACAGGCCGACCATGGCGTTCATGTTGGCGCCATCCAGGTACACCTGGCCGCCGTGCTCATGAATGATGTCGCAGATGCGGGTGATGGCATCTTCGAACACGCCGTGGGTCGAGGGGTAGGTGATCATCAGCGCAGCCAGTTGCGTCCTGTGCTGCTCGGCCTTGAGCTGCAGGTCGGCGACATCGACGTTGCCACGCTCGTCGCAGTTGACCACCACCACCCGCATGCCGGCCATCTGCGCCGTGGCCGGGTTGGTGCCATGGGCCGACGACGGGATCAGGCATACATCGCGCCCTGCCTCGCCACGGCTGGCGTGGTAGGCGCGGATTGCCAGCAGGCCGGCATACTCCCCCTGGGAACCGGCATTGGGCTGCAGTGACATGGCGTCATAGCCGGTGGCCGCGCAGAGCATGGCCTCCAGTTCATCGGTCAGCTGGCGGTAACCCTGCGACTGCTCAGCCGGGGCGAATGGGTGCAGGGCGCCGAACTCGGGCCAGGTGATCGGGACCATCTCGCTGGCGGCATTGAGCTTCATGGTGCACGAGCCGAGCGCGATCATGCTGCGGTCCAGGGCCAGGTCCTTGTCGGCCAGGCGGCGCAGGTAGCGCATCAGTTCGGTTTCGCTATGGTAGCGGTTGAACACCGGGTGTAGCAGGAACGGGGTCGCGCGCAGCAGTGGCACGGGCAGGCAATCGCTGCTGCCGGCGGCCAACGCGGTGAAGCTTGGAAGCGCCTGGCCGGGTTCGGCGAACACCTGCCACAGGGCCTCGACACTGGCCTGTTCGCAGGTTTCATCCAGCGACACACCAACCCGCAGTTCGTCAATCAGGCGCAGGTTCAGGCGTGCCGCATTGGCGGCAGCCAGCACATCGGCCAAAGGCCTCGCGGTGACCACGCTGATGGTGTCGAAGAAGTGCGCCTGCTCGACCTTGTGCCCGAGCTGTTTCAGCCCTTGCACCAGGATCGCGGTCAGCCGGTGCACACGCCGGGCGATCTGCTCCAGGCCCTGGGGACCGTGGTAGACCGCATACATGCTGGCGATGTTGGCCAGCAGCACCTGCGCGGTGCAGATGTTGCTGGTGGCCTTTTCGCGGCGGATGTGTTGCTCGCGGGTCTGCATGGCCAGGCGCAGGGCAGGCTTGCCGAAGCGGTCGATGGACACGCCGACCAGGCGGCCGGGCATGTCGCGCTTGAACGCATCGCGGGTGGCGAAGTACGCCGCATGCGGGCCGCCAAAGCCCAGCGGCACGCCGAAGCGCTGGGCGCTGCCCAGCACCACGTCGGCATCGAACTCACCCGGTGGGGTCAGCAAGGTCAGTGCCAGCAGGTCAGCGGCCACAGCCACCAGCGCACCCGCCGCATGGGCGCGTTGTACCAGGGCGCGGTAGTCGGTGATGGCACCAGTGCTGGCCGGGTACTGCAGCAACAGGCCGAAATAACCGTCCAGGGCTTGGCCATCCAGCAACGCTTCATCACCGATGACCACGTCGATACCCAGTGGCTGGGCACGGGTACGCAGCACATCGAGGGTCTGCGGGTGGCAATGGCTGGACGCGAAGAACGCCGGGGCCTTGTTCTTCGCCAGGCGCTTGCAGAAGGTCATGGCCTCGGCGGCGGCGGTGGCTTCGTCGAGCAACGAGGCGTTGGCGATCTGCATGCCGGTGAGGTCGCTGACCAGGGTCTGGAAGTTCAGCAACGCCTCCAGGCGGCCCTGGGAGATTTCCGGCTGGTATGGCGTGTAGGCGGTGTACCAGGCCGGGTTCTCCAGCAGGTTGCGCAGGATCGGCGTGGGCGTGTGGCACGGGTAATAGCCCTGGCCGATGTGGTTGCTGAACAGCTGGTTGTTCGCAGCGATGGCCTTGAGTGCGGCGAGGGCTTCAGCCTCGCCCTGCCCCTTGCTCAGCTCGAGCACGCTGGTGCCCCTGATGCTGGCGGGGATGACGCTGTCGATCAGGGCTTCCAGTGAGTCATGGCCGACCAGCGCCAGCATGGCGTCGATATCGCCCTCGCGCGGGCCGATGTGGCGGGCGATGAATTCGTTGTCAGTGCCCAGCGGGATGGATGCATTGGTCATCTCTGCCCCCTGGCTCAGGCGTTGTCGGCCAGGAAGCGGTCGTAGCCGTCCTGGTCCATCAGGCCGTCGAGCTCCGACGGGTTGGCCGCCTGGATGCGGAAGAACCAGCCGTCCTGCATGGGCGAGGTGTTGACCAGCTCGGGGTCGTCGGCCAGGGCCTGGTTGACGGCAACCACGGTGCCGCGCAAAGGCATGGTGATGTTGCTGGCGGCCTTGACCGACTCGAGCACCGCGACTTCGTTGCCCTCTCCGTACTCGCCCGGCTCCGGCAGTTGCACGAACACCACGTCACCCAGGGCCTGCTGGGCATAGCTGGTGATGCCGACGGTCAACTCGCCAGTCGCTTCCAGACGCAGCCATTCGTGTTCAGGAGTAAAACGCAGCATGCTCATGGATCTTCCTCTCTTGTTATCAGATAGGTCCTGATGCAGGACTGACTGATACAGAGCAAGGGTGATGCCAACTCTTTAAAACCCTTATACATCAATGGCTTGCTGTTTTATTTCGGTCCATCCCAAGCCTGCGCGATGGAGCGTATTCGCTCCGTGGCCCGGGCCCGGCAGCCAACCCTGACAGCACGGGCCAATGAACCCGGGACCACGCCCGCCTGGAGCATGATCACTCCAGTGGAGCGTATTCGCACCGGGCCGGCTACGAGCCCCGACTAGCGATGCCGTACTTGCGCAGACGCTGGCCGATCGCCGTGTGCGAAGTCTGCAAGCGCACCGCCAGTTGCCGGGTCGAGGGGTAGCTCGTGTACAGCTTTTCCAGCAAGGATTTTTCAAATGCCTGCACGGCCGCTTCGAGGCTGACGATCTCCAGCCCCTCGGCTTGCTGGCTGCTCAGGGCGGTACCAGCCAGCTCCAGGTCATCGCAGTCGATCACGTCCCCTTCGCTGATGGCCGCCGCACGGAAGATCACGTTCTGCAACTGGCGCACATTGCCGGACCAGCGATTGCCCAGCAGCAGCGGATGGGTGGCCAGCGCCAGCCGGCACGGGGCGCGCTGGATCTGCGCACAGGCCTGGCGCAGGAAATGCTCGGCCAACAGCAGGATGTCCTTGCCGCGCTCACGCAGCGGCGGCACCTGCAGGTTGAGCACATTGAGGCGATAGTAGAGGTCTTCGCGAAAGCCGCACTCGATCACCATGTTTTCCAGGTTGCGGTGGGTGGCGCAGACCACCCGCACATTCACCTGCACTTCGCTGCCACCGCCCACCCGGCGAAAACTGCCGTCATTGAGAAAACGCAGCAGCTTGGCCTGCAGGTACGGCGACATCTCGCCCACTTCATCGAGAAACACCGTACCGCCATCGGCCAGTTCCAGCAGGCCCGGTTTGCCGCCCCGCTGGGCGCCGGTGAAGGCACCGGCGGCGTAGCCGAACAGCTCGCTTTCGGCCAGGCTCTCGGGCAATGCCGCGCAGTTCAGCGCCAGGAACGAGGCATCGCGCCGGGCACTCAGCGCGTGACAGGCACGGGCCACCAGTTCCTTGCCCGTACCGGTCTCGCCCTGGATCAATACCGGCGCCTCCAGGCTCGCCACCTTGTGCAGGCGGGCCTTGAGCGCCTGCAGCGCCGCCGACTCTCCCAGCAACGCCCCCAAGCCTTCGCTGTTGTCATGCAGCAGCGAGGCCAGGCGCTCGCCGATGCGGCTGGGTGGGTACAACGTCAGCAGGCCACCCACCAGGCCATCGGCGCCACCGCTGATCGGCGTGGCCTCCAGCAGCAGGGCCTGGCCCTGAAAGCCCACCTCGCACATTGGCAGGCGGAAGCCCTTGTCGATCAGGGTCTTGGCCAGGTCCGGCTCGGCAAACAACCTGTTCAACGGCTCACCGGCCGGCTCGCGCCCCACCAGGGCGACCAGGGTCGGGTTCGCCAGCAGCACATGACCGCCAGGGTCCACCGCCAGCACCGGGTCGCTCATCGCCGCCAGCAATGCCTCCAGCTGCAGGCGCCGGCGGTGGCCGGGGAGGAAGTCGACCAGCGCCACCTCCTGCACGCCGTCCACGTCCATCAGGGCAGCGTAGAGTTCGTCCAGCACCACCGGGGACAAGGTTGGGGCATCGATGTAGACGTTGGGCGGAATCATCTCCACCGCATCAAGATTGAGGTTGCGCGCCCCAAGCAGCGAGAGGATTTCCTGAGTGATACCAACACGGTCGACAAAGTTGACGTGGATTCTCATAAAGATTCCCTGCTTGGCAAAAAGACGACAGGGGGACAGCGCAGCGCGCCGTCCCCCCTGGGCAAAACGTGAATAAGGTGATCAATCGGCATCGAATGACAGCTGCATGGCCTGCTGCCTTTTCCGCCAGATCGATCGATAGGCCAGGCCCAGCACGGCAAACCAGGCGGGCATCAAGTACAACGCGCTGCGGGTGTCGGCCTCCAGCGCCAGCAAGGCCAGGATGAAGGCGAAGAACACCAGGCACACCCGGCACATGAACGTGCCGCCCGGCATCTTGTACATCGACGCCTGGTGCAACGGGCCACGCTGCTTGCGGTACGCCAGGTACGACAGCAGGATGATCGACCAGACGAACATGAACAGCAGTGCCGACACCGTGGTGATCAGCGTGAAGGCCTCGAGCATGTTCGGCACCAGGTAGATGACCAGCGCCCCGCCCGTCAGGCACACACAGGAAAAGATCAGGCCGTTGGAAGGTACCGCGCGGCGGGACAGCGCACCGAACTTGCCAGGCGCATCGCCATCCACTGCCAGGCCGTAAAGCATGCGGCTGGTCGAGAACACGCCGCTGTTGGCCGACGACATGGCCGAGGTCAGCACCACGAAGTTGATGATGCCCGCGGCTGCCGGCAGACCGGCCAGTACGAACAGCTCGACGAAGGGGCTCTTGTTGGCCACCACTTCACGCCAGGGTGTGACGGCCATGATGGCGACCAGCGCGAGCACGTAGAAGACAATGATGCGCAAGGGAATCGAGTTGATCGCCCGTGGCAGGTTGCGTTCCGGGTTCTTGGTTTCGGCGGCGGTGGTCCCCACCAGTTCGATGCCGACGAAGGCAAACACCGCAATCTGGAAGCCGGCAAAGAAGCCCATGGCGCCATGGGGGAACATGCCACCGTCATTCCACAGGTTGGCCAGCGATGCCGCATGCCCGGCCGGCGACTGGTAAGCCACCGCCACCATGTAGAACCCGGTGCAGACCAGCGCGCAGATGGCGACGATCTTGATCATGGCGAACCAGAACTCCATTTCGCCGAACATCTTCACCGTCATCAGGTTCAAGCTGAGCAACAGGCCGACACACGCCAACGCCGGTATCCACAAGGGGATGTCGGGGAACCAGAACTGCGAATAGGCAGAGATGGCGATCACGTCGGCGATACCGGTGACAATCCAGCAGAACCAGTAGGTCCAGCCGGTGAAGAACCCTGCCCACGGGCCGAGCAGGTCAGCCGAGAAATCGATGAACGACTTGTACTTCAAGTTGGACAATAACAGTTCGCCCATTGCCCGCATGACAAAGAACAGCATGAAGCCGATGATCATGTAGACAAAGATGATGGAGGGCCCCGCCAGGCTGATGGTCTTGCCAGAGCCCATGAACAGGCCGGTGCCGATAGCACCGCCAATGGCGATCAACTGGATATGGCGGTTGGACAGGTTACGCTTGAGTTCGTGTGCGTCACCATCAGGCGGGCGGTGATCGTGGGGCAAGTTATTCATTGTTTTCTACCTTGCTAGTCTAATTGTTTTTATAACGTCACAAGTTCAAACCTCGAGACCGGATGAACAACTTTCAAATCCGATCGCGTGCAAGGTAGAGAGCAAGCTCTGTGCCAAACGCCAATAGCGCTAGTTGGCGGGGTTTTATTCAATCAGGGCTTTCGTGGCTGTAAAGAAGTCACTCCAGAAAACCGTGCCACTCAGGCGTTCAAGCAGCCGCGGGCACACTGAGCGCTGCCCCTCCCCATTCTGTATCGAAATCATTCCAATGGAGCGCATTCAGTCCGCCAGGCTGACGCGATCCCCTGTAGGAGCGGCCTTGTGTCGCGATAGGGCCGCAAAGCGGCCCCGGCAATGTTCGCTTCTGCGCTGAAATCCTGGGGCTGCTGCGCAGCCCTATCGCGACACACGGACGCTCCTGCACCGAACGAGTCAGCCCGGCTATTTAGCGGACAGGCATCTCGCGCAGCGGCGCACGGCTGCGTTGCTGCTCCTCCCAGCCCCCAACCAGGCCAACCGGCACATCGCTCGGTGCCAGCGGCTGGCGCCCGCGCACCAGGTCGGCAGCGCGTTCGGCCAGCATGATGGTCGGCGCGTTGAGGTTGCCATTGGGCTCGCTCGGGAACACTGAGGAGTCGATCACCCGCAGCCCCTGCAGGCCATGCACACGCAATGTCGAATCGACCACTGCCATGTCATCCTCGCCCATCCGGCACGAGCCGCACGGGTGCATGGTGCTTTCCATGTTGGCGCGCACGAATGCGTCGATCTGTTCATCGGTCTGCACCTGCGGCCCGGGTGCCAGCTCCTCGCCGCGGAAACGGTCCATGGCCGGCTGGGCGATGATTTCGCGGGTCAGCCGCACACAGCGGCGGAAGCCCTCCCGGTCTTCCTCGCTCTCGAGGTAGTTGAAGCGGATTTCCGGATGTTGGTACGGGTCGGCCGACAGCGCCCGCACATGGCCGCGGCTCTTGGGCTTGTTGGGCCCGGTCAGCACCATGAAACCATGGCCCTTGAACGGTTTGTCGCCGTCATAGCGCATGGCCGCCGGCAGGAAGTGGAACTGGATGTCCGGCCAGCGCAGGCCCTTGGATGAGCGGATGAAACCGCCCGCCTCAAAGTGGTTGCTGGCGCCCAGACCGTCCTTGAACAGCAACCAGCGCAGACCGATCATCGCCTTGCCCAGCAGGTTCATCTTGCCGTTGAGGGTCACCGGCTCCTTGCACGCATACTGGATGTAGATTTCCGAGTGGTCCTGCAGGTTCTCGCCCACCCCAGGCAAGGGGTGGCGCACCTCGATGCCAGCCTTCTTCAGCACGGCCTCGGGGCCGATGCCGGAGCGTTGCAACAAGTGCGGCGAACCGATCGGGCCGGACGCCACCAGCACCTCGAGGTTGCACAGGACCTTGTGGGTCTGGCCGCCGTGATCATATTCCACGCCAACCGCCCGCTTGCCATCGAGCAGGATGCGCCGGGTCATGGCATGGGTGATCACGGTCAGGTTCGGCCGGCTCATGGCCGGGCGCAGATAGGCGTTGGCCGTGGACCAGCGCACGCCATCCTTGACCGTCATGTGCATGGCACCAAAGCCTTCCTGCATGTAGCCGTTGCAGTCGTCGGTCTTGATATAGCCGGCTTCGGCACCGGCCTCGACCCAGGCGCCGTACAGCGGGTTCTGCATGTTGTTGCCGTTGTTGGTGGCCAGCGGCCCCATGCCGCCGCGGTAGTCATCACCGCCAAACTTGTACTGCTCGGCACGCTTGAAGTACGGCAGGCAGTTACGGTAGCTCCAGTTCTTCGCCCCCAGGCTTTCCCATTCATCGAAGTCGCAGGCATGGCCACGGATGTAGACCAGCCCATTGATCGAGGACGAGCCGCCCAGCACCTTGCCCCGCGGGCAATGCAGGCGGCGGTTGTCCAGGTGCGCTTCGGCGACGGTCTCGTAGCGCCAGTTGTACTTCTTGGTGTTCATCGGCAACGAGAAGGCACTGGGCATCTGGATCAGCACACTGCGGTCGCTGCCGCCGAACTCCAGGACCAGCACCGAGGTACCGGCGTCTTCGCTCAAGCGGTTGGCCAGGACGCAGCCAGCAGAGCCTGCGCCGATGATGATGTAGTCGTATCGCTTGGTCATGGTTCTAGTCCTGTACACGAAGGCCGGCAGCCTGGATGTTGTGTTCATTGCGCTTTGGGTAGCCGCCCCAGCCCAGGCGCGCCGCCAGCAGCCGGGTCAGGCCGTAGTGCACCAGCCCGGCCAGCAGGCAGGACGGCAGCGAGGCGGTGGCGAAGGTGAAGAAGTCGGTATGGGCCAGCGTCTGCGGGTTGAACACCACCACATAGATCGCGAAGCCCGCCACCAGCGCCAGCAGCGCGATGGGGTTGAAGCCTTTGCAGTAGCGCAACGGCGATACGCTCTGTTCGGCGTAGAGCTGGCGCAGGTTCAGGCGCTGCTTGCGCAAAAAGAAATAATCGGCGATGCCGATGCCGGCCAGGGCGCTGTTAAGCGCGGATGTCCACACCAGGAAGATGAAGAAGCCGTCGTAGATCCCCGGCAGGAACATCACGATCAATACCGGGATGATGCAGAACAGCCCGATCAGTACCCCCCAGCCCACGCTGCGCAGGCGCTCGCCGGCCAGCTGGCGCAAGCCGATCACCGCGGTGTAGAGGATGTTGACCATGCCGGTCAGGTTGGCCAGCGCCAGGAAGCTCAGGGCGATGACGCCGAACCCCATGCCGCCGGCCAGGCGCATCCACGCGGTAGGGTCGCTGCTGCCCAGGGTAGTGGCGGCGAACAGGCTGATTGACTCGCCCAGCGACGCCGCAGCGAAGATGCCCACCAGGTTGGGCCAGAAGGCCGTGCGCTGGTTGCTGCACAGGCGCGACAGGTTGCCGATGTAGGGCCACCAGGAGAAGCCCGCGGCGATGTTGATCTCCACCGCGACCATGAAGTTGACGTGCGGGTTCTCGAACGGTGGCTGCAAAGGCGGCATGGCCAGCAGTTCGTCGAAGCTGTAGCGACCGGAGATGAAGTACATCAGTGCCAGCATGATCAGGATCAGGCTGGGCGCGATCACCGCGCTCAGCCGGCGGATCATGTCCGGCCCGCGCATGGCCACCAGCGCCGCCAGCACGATGGCCAGCAAGCCTCCCGCGGTTACCAGCCAGCCATCACCGTTGGGCTGGCTCTGCTGTACCAGGGTTTCCAGGTTGTCCAGCGCCCGCCCGCACATCAGCCCCAGCACCGCCAGCCAGCCCATGGTCAGCACCACCACCGAGAGGAAGTACACCAGGCGGCTGCCATTGAGGCCGAACATGCTGCGCAGGAAGGTGAACTGCTCGACGCCGTACTTGCCACACGGCAGGCAGGTGGACGACGCGGCGAGGACCACGCCGATGATGTTGCCGATGATGATTGCGGCAATCCCTTGCAAGGGCCCGACGAACAGCGCGGTGGCGCCGCCGATCAGGAACACCCAGGTGGCCACCGCCAGCGCCGAGTTGGCGTAGGCAAACCCCCAGAAACCCCAAACCCGCTCATTGGGCAGCAAGGGGGTGTCGCCACGTTCCGCGCTCAGGCGAAATTCTTGCTCGCGGGAAGCACTCATGGCTGGCCTCCCAGGTAGTACGCGCCGGCAACCATCACCAGCGTCAGCAGGGCCAGTGCCACCACGTCGGCCACCGTCAATGCGCCCGGCCAGTGCGCTTTGTTCTCCAGTTCTTCATAGGCGCGCAAGCGCCTTTCCAGGTCTTGCGCTCGCTCGATATCCACTTGGCTGTTCATCGGCATCACCTCGACAGGTTCTTGTTTTTGAAATTCGATGCATTCGATAAACCTGCGCCGCTCGCCAACCTTCAGCGGCGCAGGACGGCCCTGTTACCTCAGGGCAAGGTGATCCAGACCGCCTTGGTCTCCAGCAGGAACTCCAGTTGTTCTGCGCCCATGTCCTTGCCATAGCCCGACTGCTTGTAGCCACCGAACGGCATGGACGGGTCCAGGGTGCTGTGGGCATTGACGTACACCGTGCCCGCACGCAGGTGCGGAATCAGCCCATGGACCTTGCCCAGGTCGTTGGAGTAGATCGCCGCCGCCAGGCCGAACTCCGAATCGTTGGCCAGGGCCAGCGCTTGTTCCTGGGTGTCGAACGGCTGGGTCACCAGCACCGGGCCGAAGATCTCCTCGCGAACCACGCGCATGTCGTTGCTGCAGTTGGCGAAGATCGTGGGCTGCACGAAGAAGCCCGGGCCGTCGAGCGGCTCGCCGCCGTAGTACACCTGCGCGCCTTCGGCCTTGCCCAGGGCGATGTAGTCCAGCACCCGCTGCTGTTGCTGGAGCGACACCATGGGGCTTATGAAACAGTCCGGGTCCAGGCCCGGGGCGATCTTCAGGGTGGCGGTGTACCTGGCCAGCGCTTCGAGGAACGCCGGGTAGACACTGCGTTCGACATACGCACGGGTGCCGGCGTCGCACACCTGCCCGGAGTTGAAGAACACCCCGTTGGCCACGGCTTGCGCCGCTGCCTCGATGTCCGCATCGGCGAACACGAGCACTGGCGACTTGCCGCCCAGCTCCAGGGTCAGGCGTTTCATCTGGTCCATCGCCGATTTGCCCACCGAGCAGCCGACCGGTGTCGAACCGGTAAAGCTCAGCTTGTCGATGCCCGGGTGACGGGACATCGCCTCGCCGACCACGCTGCCGCGCCCGGTCACGATGTTTACCACCCCGTCGGGAATACCCGAGGCCTGCACCAGCTCGGCAAAGCGCAGCGCCGACAACGAAGTCAGCTCTGCCGGCTTGACCACCACCGTGCAACCGGTCGCCAGCGCCGCGCCGAGCTTCCAGGCCATGGTCTGCAGCGGGAAGTTCCACGGCACGATGGCACCGACCACCCCCACCGCCTCCTTGCGCGTGTACGCCAGGTAGTTCCCTGGCAGCGAAGGCTCGACCGTGCGGCCGTGGATCTTGCTGGCCCAGCCGGCGAAATAGCGCAGGGTATCGACCGTGCCCTGGATATCGACCGCCCGTGCCTGGGTGACCGACTTGCCCATGTCGATGGCTTCGATCTGCGCCAGTTCGTCGCCGTGGGTCTCGATCAGGTCGGCCAGGCGATGGATAAGGCGCTCGCGCTCCAGTGGCTTGAGCTGGCTCCAGGCACCGCCATCGAACTGCGCACGTGCTGCGCGCACGGCACGATCAAGGTCATCCGCAGTGGCCATGGGGATGCGCGTCAGCACACCCTCGGTGGACGGCTCGAGCACCTCGGCACTGCCACCGTCGCTGGCCTCGAGCCAGGCGCCGCCAATGAACATGCGCTGCGGTTTGCCGAGAAAGTGCTGGGTCGCCTCGGATACACCAAAGGCCTGCAAGTAGTCTTTTACCTTGTGGTCCACAGGACAGTCTCCGAGTCAGCGGGCTTTGGCGCGCGCGTGGAAGATGAAGCCGATGCTGTTCATCAGCAGTTGCGCGGCGAGGATCGAGGTCATGCCGGTGGGGTCGTAGGCCGGGGCCACTTCGACCAGGTCCATGCCGACAATCCGGCCGTGGCTGCGCTGCGCCAGTGCCTGGATGATCTCCAGCACTTCGTAGTACAAGAATCCGCCATGGCTCGGCGTGCCGGTGCCAGGGGCGATGGACGGGTCGAAGCCGTCGATGTCGATGGTGATGTAGTAGTTGCGGCCTTCGGGGATTTTCGCCAGCACGCCCGCGCAGCCCAGGCGGCGCACGTCACGTACCGACAGGATCTGCGAACCGGCCTCACGTGCGGCATCGTAGTCGTCGCGGTTGGAAGACGACACGTTGCGGATGCCCATCTGGGTCATGCCGACAATGTGTTCCAGCTCCGAAGCGCGGCGCAGCGGGCTGCCGTGCCCGTAGCGCACGCCATGGCGCTCGTCGACGAAATCCAGGTGGGCATCGAAGTGCACGATATGGATCGGCCCATGGCCTTCGAACGCCTTGATGACCGGGGCGTGCACCGAATGGTCACCGCCCAGCACCACCGGCATGGCCCCCGCTGCAAGGATCTGCCGCACCGCCGACTCGATGTTGGCGTTGCTGCTGGCCATGTCGGTGTGCACGATATCGGCATCGCCAACGTCGACCATGCGGACCTGGTCTTCGGTCAGGTAGGTGGCGTCATCCTCGAAGTCGTAGGCGCCGGCATGGCCGAAGGAGAACAGGGTCGATGCCTCGCGAATGCCGCGGGGTCCGAAACGTGCCCCCGAACGCCACTGGGTGCCCATGTCGTTGGGCGCACCGAGGATTGCCACATCGGCGTCGATCGCCGCCCAGTCGGTGCACACCGGGGCCTTGGCAAACGTGCAATGGCCCACGAAGGGCAGGTTCAGGCGGCCGGACTCGTAACCGTGCTTTGCCATGTTCTGGTTTCTCCAGTTCTTGTTCTGTTTCAGGAGACGGGGCGACTGCTCGACCACCGTTGCGATCCACTATGGCAACCGTGCCAGCGAGGAAAAATGCGCAAGTGCAGATACATACATCGCCCTATCCGAAGTATCTGCCGGTGGTTAAACCCGGCGATACCAGGCATTGCAGCGGCCAGGTACTCATGGTTAGCTTGCGCGACAAGAACAATGCACGGGTGTTCATATCAGCACTGGCGATGTGACACCCGACCGGGAGGCTACGGTGATCCAGCTGCACGATGTCGACCTCAAACTGCTCAGGGTATTCACCACGATCGTCAGGTGCGGCGGCTTTTCTGCGGCACAGGCCGCGCTCAATGCCGGCCAGTCGACCATAAGCGAACAGATGTCGCACCTGGAAACCCGCCTGGGGGTCAAGCTCTGCCAGCGCGGGCGCAGTGGCTTTCGCCTGACCGAGCAAGGGGTGGCCATCCATGAAGCGACCCTGCGCCTGCTCAGTGCCGTGGAAAGCTTCTGCATGGACGCCGACGTGCTCAAGCAGCACATCAGCGGCAAGCTCAACCTGGGCATCATCGACTCCACCCTGACCGACCCCATCTCGCCTCTGCCGCGCACCACCCAGCGCTTTGTTTCGCGTGGGCACGATGCCCACCTGCACATCTATATCGGTGCCCCGGCGGAACTCGAAGAGCGCGTGCTCGACGGAAGGCTGCACCTGGCCATCGGTCACTTCCCATTGCGGGTCGCGGGGTTGTCCTACCAGCCGCTGTATGACGAGGCCCTGGGACTCTACTGTGGCCGGCGCCACCCGCTGTTCGCCAGCAATGCGAGCAACGGTCGGCTGATGGAGGACGTGCGCCAGAGCCGGATCGTGGTACGCGGCTACATGCAGCAGTACGACCTGGAGCAGTTGGGCATCACCAAGGCCGATGCGACCGTGGAGAACATCGAGGCAGCGGCGATCCTGATCATTTCCGGCGCCTATATCGGCTTCTTGCCAGTGCACTTCGCCGAGCAATGGATCAAGACGGGCGACATGCGTCGCCTGGGTGCCAGCCTGCTGGACCTCTGCTCGCCGTTCGATGTGGTCACCCGCCGCGGTGTATCGCGCCCACCCATCCTGCAGGCGTTCCTCGAAGACCTCGATGCCTGCGCCTCCCAGCCCGGCTCCCCCTGATTCACCCCGCTACTCGAAACGGACGATCCCCACCCGCCAATACTGCGCTACCGTCGTTGCCCCCCTGCCCGCCGCCCCAACATCAATGACTGGAGAACCTATGAGGGTATTGGTAAGCGTCAAGCGAGTGGTCGATTACAACGTCCCCGCCTGTGTCGCCGCTGACCGGCTACAGGTCGCAGGTAGCTGATCGCGTCCGACCGCTTTTGACCCATTGCAGCCGTTCAGCACTGCCAGAATTCACCCATAACGGACGTTGGAGGTGTGTGTAACCTTCCGTATGCCTGACGCCTGATCAATATCCACCGTTCACTTGAGGTACTCCACCACTTTTGACTAGCAATCGAACTAAGTTTTTATGTGTTTAGGGAACCGAAATTGATCAGCACGAAAATATTTCACTAACCCCAGCAACTGCTTTTCACCTAAAATTAGCCATGCCGCTGAAAAACTGATAGCTGCTTGAGCTTAATATGTTTTTCCATTATAGAGTCGCCAACCCTGTCATGCATTCAGCGTTTACTGTAATCGCCTCTTAAAGGAATGAGCGATGAAAATCAACATGTATCGGGAGCTTGAGGTTTTTCGTGCCGTAATGCTTGCCGGAAGTACAAGCATGGCCTCGAAAATGCTGGAGATTACCCAGCCAGCTGTAAGTCAGCAAATAAAGAAGCTTGAAAGCAAGTACGATGTTGTGTTGTTTGAGCGTAATCGCGGGCGTTTGGTTCCTACCCGCGAAGCACATGCCTTAATGGAGGAGGTTGAGACTTTCTTCAACGGCTTGGCGATGATTGATCACAAACTTCGGTCGCTGAAAAGCAGTGTAAAGTCGAGTCTACGTCTTGCTGTGCATCCCGCGTATGGAAATTTCTTGGCTCCAATGGCCATTGCACGCTTTCGTCAGAAGTTTGATGTGCCGGTGTTCTTTGAGGTATGCAGCTCAGCCAGCGCTTACCAACGGGTACACTCTGGTGAGATTGACTTCGGCATAATTGCAAACGAAATCGAAACGAAAGATTGTGAGCAGTACAACTTCTGCAGTGCTAGAGGATTAATTGTTTCACCACCTGGCCTTATAGGTGGACACGTTAAGGAGCTAACGACATCTGATTTGCTAAAGTACCCATTCGTGGCCATGAACGCTGAGGATCACACGCGCCTAGAGCTTGAAGCACATATGGGCGCTGCGGCAAAGCAACTTGATATTGCCGTACAAACCCCCTATGCCCTGACGGTTTGTGAGCTGGTGGCTCAAGGCGTTGGCGTCGGCTTGGCGCATCCTATTGTGGCGTCTAGCTACCTGCCTGACAAACTAGAAGCAAGGTTGCTTGATAAAGAAGTGCGTTTTACGTCAAAGTTGATTTTTCGGAAAGATTCAAGGCTGTCTTTGGAAGCAAAGGAGCTGATACGTCTACTGAGGATCCAATTGGAAGGCGATATCAAGCGCTTGGATAATCTACTTGGATTCAGCGTGTTGGATTGAAAAGGAAGTCCGTTTCCTTTTGCTGGGTTTAGTGCAGGAGGTATTTGATGATATTCTGTACGCCGTTGAACAGACAAAGCAGGCCGATGGTCAGTACGAAGTAGTTAACCAATCCGCCTCGCAGGTGTTGGAGTTTTGGCGACTTGTAAAACGCATACTGTGGCAGGAAGTACACCACAAATACGCTGACCGGCACCATGAAGTATTTGATCAACATGATGATGTCGAGGTTTGGAATGGCGGGGATCACGGTAATCGCGAAGACCAGCGTCAGGATAATGGCCTTCATCACCCCACCGTCGACAAACTCGGTGCTGCTGCCGAAGTAGTTTTTCGCAATGCCCTTCAGGCTTTCTCGGGTAGCCAGGTACTGAGCCAGGTACGCCTTCAAGGCTGCGAAGAAGATGATGATCTGGGAGCTGATTGCCAGCCACGGATTATCAAATTTTCTCGCCATGTAGGACAAGGCTGTCAGGTTCTCGCCACGAGCTGCCTGAAGTTCCTGTGGCGAGAGGGCGAAAATGCAGCTCCATGCAAAGAACACCACAGTCACCACGACCACAACGATTGCGATCAGCAAGGTACGTCCGATTCGCTGCTGAGCTTCAGAGCCATAATGCTTCTTGTAGTGCGCAACGAAGCTCGAAACGATTGGTGTGAAGCTGAATGCGTAGATCACCATCGGCAACGACGACCACACCGAGCCCATGATGCCGCTCACTCCACCATAGTCATGCGCCGTGACCATGAACGATGTGTTCCAGTGTGGAATACCCATCAGGCCAAAGAAGATGAGGGAGAAAATGAACGGGAATACGATGAGCCCGATGGCTTTAACAACGAAGGTTGTTTTGCCTTGAGCGATCAGAAGCGCCGTTAACGTAACTCCGATTACGACCAGCGGGCGGTTCAACCCAGGGATACCGAGCTGAGTATTGAAGAAGTCGATGAAGGTGTTTGACATGGTGATCGCGTAGACGACAAGTGATGGGAAAATCATCATGAAGTACGCAATACTCAGCACTCTAACGGCGCGATCCCCGAGCAATTCCCTCGTAGTGTCGACGATATTACTGGTGGATTCGGCTATTACGGTACCACTTGAAATATACTGGCAAAGCACTCGATAGCTGTAGTAGGTAATCGGGAATGCGATTAGCGTCAGAATAAGCATTGCCCAAAAGCCCGACAGCCCAAGGCTGATAGGCCAGAACAACGAACCTCCCCCGACGGCGCAGCCATAGATGCCGAGAACCCAAAGAAAATCATCTTTCGTGAAGCTTTTCTTACGGATTTCAGGTTTTACCGCCTGCATCGTAATTTCGGTCATTTTATGTCGTCTCTTGTTCTTTTTGTGGTCATATGATCAAAGCTTTTTGGTAAAGCTTACTGAGCTTGATTGAGTGCCTTTTCCAAATCCTCCAAGAGCAAATCTACTGGCTCCAGGCCGATAGATAGCCGAATCAATGAAGTGTTGATTTTATTGTGTTGCCGACCAGCCATAACTTGCTGTGGATAATATGCAGCGAGGCTATGTGTACCGCCCCAACTTGCACCAATTGCAAAGGTGCGAAGGGCATCAAAGAAGTTGCCAATACGCTCGTCTGATTTGAGCGAGAAGGAAAACAGCGATCCTGGGCCGTTGAACAGGGTTTTGTACAACTGGTGATCTTCAGCACTTTCCAATGCCGGGTAGTACACCTTTTCAACCAGCGGGTGGGATTCCAGCCAGTTGGCGATAGCGAGTGTGCTCTTGCTCTGGTGCTCGAGCCTCAGTGGATAAGTCTCCAGGCCCCGTAGGGTCAGATAGCAATCATCCGGACTCACGTACATACCCAGTAGGTCTTGCTGCAGACGCATGCGTTTGTAGAGCTCTGTGTCGTTGGTCGTGACGCTTCCCATCAGGAGGTCGGAGTGCCCGCTGATTACCTTCGAAAGCGCCTCGACAACCAGGTCGACCCCATGCGTAATGGGCTGGAAGTTAAGGGGGCTCGCCCAGGAGTTATCGATCAGCGTGAGGATGGAATGCTTCTTCGCAGTCCGCACGATGCTGTGAACGTCCTGCATCTCCATGGTGATCGACCCAGGAGATTCCACGAGAATCAGCTTGGTGTTGGGCTTGACAAAGTCCTCGATGGCCTGTGGCGATCCATCTGGGAGGAAAGTGACGTCGATACCGAACGAGCGAATGTTGTTGGCGAGGAACTCGCGAGTGGGCCCATAGCAGTTGTCTGGTGCGATCACGTGATCGCCAGCCTTCAGGAAGCTCAGCAGGACAAGTACCAGGGCGGCCTGCCCAGAAGGCAAAGCCACGGTATGTGCTGCACCGTGCAGCCTAGAGATTGCCTGCTCCAGCTCACGGTTCGTCGGGGTTCCGGTCAGGCCGTAGCTGAAGCCATCAGGCTGACGCTCGCGACGGTTTGCAAAGTCGGCGAAGTTGTCAAAGACGACTGTGGACGCCCGGTGAATGGCTGGCACGAGGCTTTTAAACGGTTGGGTTTTCATTTTTTTCATTCGTTTCGAAGGGGTGGGCAGAGGCTATTCCCCGACCTAGAACGAATCAATATTCTGTGCTTATAGGGTGATAAGCGTGGCTTATTGAATGTCGATGTTTTTGAATGAAGTCAGAAGGTAGAGTTATCCACCTGAACACTCAGGTACTACCTATGCTTCTTTACATATATCTAATGGCGATCACCGCAGAAGCGATGACAGGGGCGTTGTCTGCTGGGCGGAGAGGCATGGATTGGTTTGGCGTAATACTGGTGGCTTGTGTAACAGCGCTAGGCGGTGGGTCGGTACGAGACATTTTACTCGGTCATTATCCGCTTACTTGGGTGAAACACCCCGAGTATCTGATTCTCACCAGTATTGCAGCACTTTTCACGGTCATGATCGCACCATTAATGAGACGCTTGAGATCTCTATTTCTGGTTCTGGATGCAATTGGCCTTATTGCCTTTACTTTGATCGGATGCCAGACCGCTCTCGATATGGGGCATGGATTATTAATTGCTTCCTTGAGTGGCGTTGTGACAGGTGTTTTTGGTGGCGTACTTCGCGATATCTTTTGCAATGATATTCCACTGGTGTTCAGGCGTGAGCTCTATGCAGGTGTTGCATTCGTTGCTTCTTGGTTCTACTTCGCCTGTGACTGCTTAGGGTTTTCACATAATCAAGCGATTCTCCTCACCTTCCTAGGAGGTTTTGCTCTCCGGCTTTTGGCTATTCGCTTCCACTGGGAAATGCCAAAGTTTCAATATAGCGATGAAAGATAGTAAACATGTCCAATCTGAGGGTTTTATGCTAAAGCATTTAGTGTCAGAAAACGCACCTGGAGCCGTCGGCGCATATTCTCATGCCGTCAAGGCCGGCGACATGCTGTACCTCTCTGGTCAGTTGCCTTTGGATGCCAGCACCATGCAGCTGGTTTCGGGCATCGAAGCGCAGATCCGCCAAGCTTTCAAGAATGCCGAGACGCTTATTTTAGAGTCCGGCGCCGAGATGAAAGACGTGGTTAAAGTAAACGTTTTTTTAACTGATCTTTCATGTTTTGCGCTGGCAAACTCGGTTATGGCTGAGTTTTTCGCCGCGCCGTATCCCGCTCGTGCTGCAATAGGTGTCGCAGCTCTGCCCCTGGGGGCTGAAGTAGAAATCGAAATGATCGCGCTGGTCAGGAGCTAACATTGTGCCCTAGTTAATCCATGCATTAGGCGTAGCCACGAATCTACGCCTTTATGCCATGCTATATGCGCATCGGTAACCAATCTCAAATTTTAGAATCTGGCGCTGTTCGATACAGGCCGCATAACGGAAGCACAGATGAGCATTGGCCTTCATTCCCTGCATGGCTTCAACAAAGTCTGCATAGAATGCCGTTAGGATGAAGTTTCGCTGTGTCATATTTTTTCCCTTTGCTGCCCTCAGCGAAAGGCAGCTTCGGGTCGAAAGCACCCCTTCGTGAAAGCATTCCCAAACGGCCCCAGCCCTGCCCCGTTATCGGCCACACAACCGTGGAGGTACACTAAAGTCCAGCGAGGGCCTGTTCGAAAGCTGTCAGAAATCGCCGTTCTCGATCGCGCATTCTGATGAGGGTATCGAAGGGTATTTCTGGGGGTACATTTCTGCTTCCATCAAGCAAAAATGCCGCCCCAGAGCCCTGTCCAAATATTCTTCGGGGACCCTGAAACATTACGTTCCTGCCCACTCATTCGACGGTTTGCCGGGCTACACCCGAGCGCTGCTGAACTGTTTGTCTCTACCGCTAACCGGCAACGCTTGACTCTACCGTAAGGGGCAGACTTTACCCTTGGCACTTCATTACCTGGAGTTTGTCATGAAGAGCAAACGCATGCTCGTAATCCTCGGCCACCCTTCGAACGACAGCTTTTGCGGCGCTGTGTCCGAACGTTACGTCGAGGCCGCCACGCAAGCAGGCCATGAGGTGCGCTTGCTGCGCCTGGACACCCTGGTTTTCGATCCGGTCTTGCACGATGGCTATAACCAGGTCCAGTTGCTTGAGCCCGATTTGATCGCCGCACAGAACGACATTACCTGGGCCGAACACCTGACATTTGTGTACCCGATCTGGTGGGGCGGCATTCCGGCGTTGCTCAAGGGGTTCTTCGACCGCGTGTTTCTGCCCGGTTTTGCCTTCAAGTACCGCAAGGGCTCGCCCTTCCCGGATAAGCTGCTCAAGGGTCGCACGGCTCACCTTTTGGTGACCATGGACACGCCGCCGTGGTACTACCGATGGGTGTATCGCATGCCGGGCCTGCACCAAATGCGCAAGACCACCCTGGAGTTCTGCGGCATAAAGCCCCTGAAAACCCTGACCTTCGGTCCGGTATTGGGCTCCAAGCCGGAACAGCGTGAAGCCTGGCTCAAACAAGTCCAGGCAGTCGCCAGCCGCTGATCGGCCCCGGTCGTGCCGTGCCCCTGCACTGCCCAGCCGAGCCTACCTGCTGCGACACCTTGTCCAAACTGGCTTCCAACCCCCTGACGCTTGTGCAAAGATGTCGCGCGCCTGTGCGAGCGCGCGACATCTTTTCGCTTCTGATGCGTCAAAAAGGGATTTTCATGTACATCGGCAAAGCCGCCCAGCTGTCGGGCACCACCGTCAAAAGCATTCGACATTACGAAGAAATCGGCCTGTTGCCCCCCCCGCAACGCGAAGGCAAGTACCGCATCTACAGCCAGCAAAGCGTAGAGCTGCTGACCTTCATCAAATGCGCTCAGCAACTCGGTTTCAAGCTCAAGGAAATGCAGGCCATTCTGCAGGATCATCGCGGCCAGGAGCTGCCCTGGGATCTGGCCATGCAGGCCATCGATAACAAAAAGCAGGAATTGATGGGGCAGATCCAGGCGTTGCAGAAAGTGCATGACGGCTTGGTCGAGTTTGAGCTGAGCCTCAAAGATGCTCAGATGCAATGCCAGTTCGAACACCTGGAAAAAGCCCGCTGAATCCGCACCGCCGCCGCTGAACGGCCATGGCGCCCCGTGCCGTTTTCAACACGCAGGCGCCCCGGCGATTTAGCCTGGCACAGCCTCACCCCGCGGCTGCTCGCCCTCTTGCACTGCTGGCTGCGGCACAATCGAGGCAAAGAACCACGGCGAAATCAGCGTGACCAACAAAATGGTCATGAAGCCACTGGATGACAGCGCCAGTATCACCAGTACACCCAGGTCAATGACGGGTTTGTAGGCGGAGAACAGCAGCGCGACAAAGCCCATCGAGAAGATCACGACATTGACCACCGTCGAACGCCCGACGCCCTGCATGGCCGCCAGGATGGCCTCGTCGATCTCGGCGCCCTTCTGCACCAGCATCTTGATCCGTGACAGCAGGTGAACGGCGTAATCCACGACGCCCACCACCAGGAACGTCACCAGTGTGGTACCGATGTTCAACTCGATATCCAACAGGTACATGCTGCCGTACACCGTCACCGACGTGGTCAGCAACGTCAGCATGCCGAGGATGCCCAGGCGTACTGACTTGAGCCAGAACATCATCATCAAGGTCACGGCCAGCAACGCCAGCGAGAAGCTCAGCACCTGACCCTGGGTGATTTCCTGCAACACCCCGGTCCATATGTACGGCGTACCGGCATGGGTGACTTGCAGGTTGGCCGGTTTGTTGATCGCCAGCCAGGCGTCCAGTTTATCGAGCATCGCCTGGTAATCGCCCGCCACAGAGGAGGTCATGGTGAACAGCGTCACCGCCTTCGAGTAATCGGCATTGAGCACGTTCTGCAAGTCGGTGCCGCCACCGTTTTCGAACATCATGATGTGTTGTTCGATGAGCGAGTTGCCATCGACATCGAAGGTCTCCGGTTTCCCGTCATCATCGACCACCGTCACCTGCTCCACCGCCTGCGGCACCCGCAGGAAAGCAGGGTTCATGTCGTTGAGCACAAGGTTCATGCGCTTGATGTAGGTCGCCACCGAATAGGTGTAACTCACGTTCGGCTGGGCCCTGATGAACTGGTCCAGACGTTCCAGGAACTGCACGGTTTCAGTGGTCAGCGCGCCACGCGGAGTCTTGGTGTCGAAAGCGATCCAGCCCGGCGAGGTACCCGCGACCCCGGCCAGGTTGATGAACTCGTCGGACATCCGCACCGGGCTGTCCTTCTTGAAGTAGGCAATACCCGAGTCTTCGATATCCACCTTGAACGTGAACACCGTCATCATCGCCAACAACGGCAGGGTCACCAGCAATACCGGCTTGCGCCAGCGAATCAGCCAGGCACAGAACACCACCAGATAGTGGGAGATCAGCGACTCTTTGAGTTGCACTTTGCGCGGGACGGCATCTTTGCCCCAGATCGAAATCCACGCCGGGATCAGTAGCAACGAAATGATCAGCGCCGCCGTCAGGCCGATGGACATGAACACGCCAAAGTTGCGGATGCTGACAATGTTGTTGGTGGTGGAAATCAAGAACGTCGCAATAGTCGTGACCGTTGTCAGAACGACGGGCGTGACCATCAGGCGCTGGGTTTCTCGGTTGGCTTCGCGGAAAGACTTGCCCGAATTGAGCTGTTCGTAATACTCGGCCATGACGTGGATCGCGTCGGCACAACAGATGGTGAACAGGAACACCGGCAACACACTGGTGAGCAAGTCCATCGGTACACGCAGCAGCGCCATCAGGCCAAGGGTCCAGATGGTGCAGAACAGGATATTGAACAGCGGCAGCACCACGCCAAGTGGTTTGCGAAAGAAGAAAACCAGCAGAGAAGTCACCAACAGGAACACGATCGGGAACAGCATCGCCAGGTCGTGATCGATGATCTCCTGCTGGGCCGCAATGAAGATCGGCATGCCGGCGATGAACACCTCATCGGTGAACTCCGGGTGAGCGGCCTGGTACTTCGCGATGATCTCGCGGACCTGGTGATAGGCACGCAACTGGGCCTGAGCGTCGTCCTGTTTGGTGCCCAGTTCGGCGACGACCATGGCGACTTTCTTGTCCGCCGAGACGACGCCACCAACCATCTGCTCGTTGCCCATGATCTGCGCTTCGACCTTGCTCGGGTCCATATCCAGGGCGTGCAGGGTCTTGTGGATCCACAACTCGCCATCGGCACTCAAGCTGATGTTTTCCAGGTCAGCCATCGAGGCCATTTCCTGGATCGGGTTGAGCCGCTCGGCAAGAAAGCTCAGGAACTGCAGGTCGTGGCTGTCCCAGTGCCGGGCAATCCCATGGTCGCGCAGCGCTTTGGCGGCAGCGTAATCGTTCTGCGAAAAACCTTCGGCGAGGATCTGCACCAGCAAGGCCTGGGCATCGGGGTCGCCACTGTGGAGGCCAACGATGCGCTGCAGTTCCACACGGTCCTCATCGTTCGCCAGCATCAGCCGGCGTATGGCCTGGGACAACTCGAACTGCGCGTTCAGCGACGTGGTGTTGAAGACACTCTCGGGGTTGCTCAGCGCCACCATGACCGAGTCATATGTGCCTGTGAACTCGCGCTGCAAATCAATGATCGTCTTGCGCGCCGGGTGAGTGTCCTTGAGCAGATACGGATTGGTGTCCGACATCAGCGCGCCGAGGGTGTAGGTGAAGTAGGCGGTGATCGCCACCAGCACGAACACAATTGCCCGCGCATAGCGCTCGACGAAGTTCAGGTATCTTTCCATGAATGAGGGTTCCAGATGAATCGAAAGCGGCGCTTAGCGGGCAGACACGGTGTATTCCGGCAAGTCGCCGGCTTTCAGCCCACGCTTGATCGCGGTCTGCGTGAACAGGCGGTCGTCTAGTGCGACGTTGTACTGCAACTGGTTGAAGCGCAGCTGAGAGCGCGTACCGGCGATGAAGTCTTCGGTTTCGCTGAAGGTAATGCTGTCGATCTGGTCGATGGTTTCAGTCTTCAGAGTGCGCATCTGCTTGAACATCACACCTTTTACATCGAAGAAGTCCTGGCGCAGCACCAGTGAGTTCTTCTTGTCAACCCAGACCTTGAGCTTGTTGTAGCCGGTCTTGGCCAGCACGGCAGGCGTCGCCGGCTCACGCTCGATCACGTAGCAATCGCGGCCCTGCAACTGCTCTTCGCCAACCAGCGTTTGGCGATAGTCTTCGGCGCGAATCTTGTCGAGGTCGGCATAGGAGTAGTCGCTACCCATGAACGCCCCGCGTTTGTCGGTGGTGGAAATCCTTCGGGTCTGTCGGCTGACCGGCAAATACATCCATTGGCTGTCTTCGAGGCCCAGGGCCTCGCGCGGGTTTTCGATGTGGAAGGCGACGTCACGCACATCACTCGGCGCGGAGAAATACATGGTGAATTTGTCGCTGTCCGGGTAATCCTTTTGCAGGTAGCTGAACTCGCGGATGCGGCTGTTACCTTGCTTGTCGATCAGGATCAGGGACACCTGGGACATGAAGCTCTTGCCGTCATCGCGGTCCCGGGCCTGGCGAATGATGTCGTCGGCCGTGCGTGGTTCAGCTGCCATGGCGGCAGCGGCGCTCAGCAACAGTGCGCTTACAGTCAGGGTCTTGAAGATGGGCAACATCGCGATTTCCTTTTCATTGTTTGAGTGGTTCGCACACCGGGACCGGTGTGGTCAGAACAGATAACCGGCGGACAAGCGCACCTGATCGCGGTTGGCGTAAGCACCGAACTGGCGGTCGGGCTTGCCGAAGAACACATCGACTTCGAGCCCCAACTTGAGCCAGTCCACCGGTTTGTAGGTGAAGATCCCCTGAACGAAACTGTCGTCCTGCGCTGGCGGCGACATGCCGAAAACCAGGCGGGTCTTGAGGCGATCCTGGAACTGCGAGCCTTCGGCAGACACGGTGAACAGGTCGTCGCGTTTGTCCTGGACCATGCCGGGCTGCCAGTCGAGCAGCCGCTGATGTTGCCACTGCGTCGAGATCAGCCAGTCCCGCAACAGGTAATCGACGCCCAGCAGCGACTTGGTCATCGCCGTCTGGTCGCTGCCGTAAGCGCGGTAAGGATTGGTGACGCGCCAATTGTCGAAGTAGGCGACTTCACTGCGTACCACGATGCTGTGGCCGGCATCGATGGCCACACTGGCGCCGCCCATGGAATAGCGCGGGAATTGCCGTTCGAGGCGAATCAGGCCCTCTTCGGTCTGGCCTTCGACGGCGTAAACCGGGTCCTGCTGGCGGGCGTTGAGGGCAACGAAGCTGACATCCACCGTGCCGATCCGGCCGTTGGCACTGGCGCCATAACCGAAGCCACTGTGACCGTCATAACCGGGCCGCGAATCGACCACAAACATCTGCGGATCGGGTGTGGCAAAGATCGGTGCATCGAACTCGCTGCCGACGGCCGGCGCCTGGTTTTTCACGAAATCAGTGATCACCAGCGCTTCGAGCTCCCACTCGGCGACCGGCTGCACCAGGCGAATCATCGGCACCGCGATGCGGCTGTCTTCCAACAGACCGATCACCCCCTCGCGATAGTCCAGCGGGTTGATCTGATCGAGCACCCGTAATTCATCTGCACGCCCCCACACCACCTGCTGCCAGCCCACCGTCAGCTCGCCGTCACCGACGTAGAGCCCCCAGTAAAGGTGCCGCCAATCGGCGGTCGCCCGGTAATCGTCCCGGGCTTGCGCACTGTAGGGGTTGTTGCCGTCATAACGGAAGTCGTAACGGGCTCGGCCCTTGGCCTTGTAGTAGCCGCTGTCCCAAGCATCCTCCAGGCTGAACTTGAGGTACACGGCCTTTTGCGTGACCTGGTCGTCACCGTGCAGACGCACGGCCGTGGCAACGCCGATCTCCGCTTCATGATGCTCCGGCAACCACTCGGCGATCGCTACCGGCGAGCCGAGGCTGACCAGCGCGGCCAAAAGGCCGCGGTTCAATCCCAGTCGAGCCATGGCTACATTCCCAACCCGGCACCGCCGTCGATCATCAGGCTTTGCGCTGTGACACCACTCGCCTGCGGGCTCGCCAGATAACGGACCATGGCCGCCACTTCGTCACCCTGAATGAAGCGCCGCAGGGGCAACTTCTTCTTGGCATTGCGCAGGATTTGCTCATGGGTGATTCCGGCGATGCGCGCCTGAGCCGCCAATTCGCCTTGCAGCATCGGGGTATCGATCCAGGCGGGCAGGATGGCATTGACGGTGATTCGCCGTGGCGCCAGGTCCAGCGCCAAGGCTTTGGTCATGCCGATGATGCCGTGCTTGGAGGCGCAGTAAGCGGTGTTGCGGACCTTGCCCGCTCGGCCGAGGATCGACGACATGTTGACGATCCGCCCACCATCCGCCATCAGTGGCAGGCACAACGAGGTGACGTAAAAGGTGCCGTTGAGGTTGATCGAAATCACCTTGTGCCAGTTGTCGAGGTCTTCGGGCTCGTTCTCGTCGCAAACCCCGGCGCTGTTGACCAGCACATCGACAAAGCCGACCCGGTTGGCCAGGCCCTTGAACAGAAGTTGCAGGCTGGCCAGATCGGCGATGTTCGCTTGATGGGTTTCGATGCGAGCGGCAAATTCGCCCTCGGTGACCCACCTCTGCAAGGTTGCCAGATCCCGATCAAGCAAGATCAAAAGGTGCTCGGCCTGGGCTGCAAAACTTTCCGCGACGGCGCGGCCAATACCATTGGCCGCGCCGGTGATCACAATCGTGCGTGCCTGGCTCATAGCATTTTCAATCCGCCGTTGACGGACAACACTTCGCCCGTGACGTACAGGCCGCGCTCGGCCAGATACAGCACCGCGTCGGCAATTTCTTCAGGCCGGGCGAACCGTTTGATCAACAGCCGCGACTGGATTTCCTGCTCATGGGCGCCGACCAGGGCTTCGCTCATGTCGGTGCTGACGATGCCGGGCGCCACCGCGTTGACCCGGATGTTGCGCGGCGCCAACTCCACCGCCAGTGCGCGCGTCAATGCTTCTACACCGCCTTTGGCCGCGGCGTAGTTGCTCTGGCCCTTGCCGGGCTTTTGCGCGGCCACCGAACTGAGGTTGACGATGCACCCGCTGCGTTGGCGCATCATGCAGGGCAGCACCTGCTGACAGCACAACAACGTGCCGATCAGGTTGGTCTGGATGACCTCGGTGATGTCGCTCAACGATTGCGCGGCGAGCAAACCGTCACGGGTAATACCGGCGTTGTTGATCAACAAGTCGATACGCTCGAAACGCTGCTCGACCCGTTCAAAAAACGCCTGAATGCTCTGCGCATCCTTGACATCACACTGCACAGCCAGGCACTCCCGGCCGAGCCCTTCGACCTGTGCCTGCAAGGCAGCAGCTGACGCCTCGTCACGGACATAACTGAAGGCAACCTGATAACCCGCGCCGGCCAGGGCCAGCACGACGGACTTGCCAATGCCGCGACTGCCGCCGGTCACGACGGCTATTTTCTGAGTCATGACCGCTCCTTAAAGCGAGTTTTGAGTTTTGAATTGCGCGAGGGTGAAGCCGTGGGTCGCGGCCAGTGCGCGGACCTGCTGAACTTGCTCACGGCTGATATCGCCGTAGGAGCCGTGCTGGCTCATGCCAGACAAGCCCATCAACACCGACTCGGCCATGCACGCATACAGCTGACCTTTTTTCAGGTATGCCCGCACGTTGGGCGCCAGGCCGTCGTCGAACGGCGTCTGGACGATGCCGCCGTGCATGTAGAGCACGTCTTCGCGTTGGCTCGGCATGTCTTGATGAACGTTCAGCGGCACGGCGATATCGCAAATCACGCTGCGCTCGGCGAAATGTTCGGCGCCGAGGAATGGCTGAGGCGCATTGGCCGCGCACAGGACAACCCGTGCGCCCTTGAGGGCGTCGAGATCGTTGGTGACCGTGATGAAGGCGTTCGCGCCAAGGCGCTCATCCACCAGACGGGCGATGTGCAAACCGAGGTCGGCTTTTTGTCCATGTGAGCGCAACAAGTCACAAAAACCATCAAGGCTCAGCAGTCGCTGCGCCAACCGGTCGTGTTCGGCTGT
Source organism: Pseudomonas sp. M2(2023) (assembly GCF_030263955.1). NCBI lineage: Bacteria > Pseudomonadati > Pseudomonadota > Gammaproteobacteria > Pseudomonadales > Pseudomonadaceae > Pseudomonas > Pseudomonas sp. M2(2023). Next base: position 2,533,855 of record NZ_CP127114.1, on the reverse strand, counting down.
GCCCTTGAGGATCGAACGGGCCGCGTCGGCGTAAATCAGTTGGGCAGTTTTCTCCAGGCGCCGAACCGAGCCGTCACGACCGCTGCCAATCAGAATCAGGTGATCGACGGTGGCGGACAGCACCGAGGCATAGGTCGAGGCAACGTTACCGGCGGCACCAACAACGGCAGCGGTTTGCTCGCGCAGTGCCAGGCCTTGCTGTACACAGCCTTGCTCGATGGCTTCGAGCCCCATGCCGATGGTCAGGGCATTGCCGGACGTCAGCGCCATGTCGGCAATCTTCAGCGCCTGACAATTGTTGGTGACGATCGAGGTGTACATCCCGAGGCCGGCGATGCTGCAGCCATCGGCGCGGGCATCGGTGACACGCCTGCCGACTTCTTCGCGAATGCTGTCCAGGTCACCGCTGAGGATGTACTCGGCCATGGCATCCGAATCCATGCACAGCGGGTACAACGTGAACTCCACCGCCATGCCCAGGCGCGACCGAATGATCACCGGGCCGACTGGCGCAGCGCGGCGTTCAGGCTTGGTGCGGTTGATGAACGTGCGTTTCTGTTCCGGGCTCAGGGCTGCCAGCGAGGGATCGACGTCACCGAGGATATCGGCATCGATCAGGTGGTTGATGAACGCTACCCGGGCGACGACTTCGACCTTGGCATCGATGTTTTCAACGGGCTCGGCCATCCGAAAATCGTCCTGACGGGCTGGCACGGCGGGAATCGAGTCCGCGCAGATACCCGCCGCCAACGGCAACGCATCGCCACGGCGCAGCATGTCACAGACCCGTTGCAAGGCACCGATCAGCCCGTCGATTTCGCTCAGGGTGATACAGGCTGGCGGCTCCAGGCGAATCACGTTGGAGTTGCTGCCCGACGGTGCTACCCGCAACGCTTCGAATTGCAACAGGTAGCCGGCGATCAAGTAACCCAAGGCATCGTTGTACTGGGCCGACGCCTGTACCAGCGAGCTGCTGACACTCAGGTCGTGCAATTCCAAACCCACCAGCAAGCCGCGCCCGCGCACGTCGGCGATCACATCCGGATAGGCCATCTTCAGTTCATTGAGCGAGGCTTTGAGGTAGGCGCCCTTGGTGCGTATGTCTTTGAGCATCGCGTCGTCATTGGCGAACAACCGGCGCAATGCCGACAGCGCGATATGGCAGGACGGATCGTCCTCGGCGAAGGTCGAGCTGTGGATGTAGCTGAACTCGCCTTCGTAGTGGCTGCTGCGGATCACCGTCGCTGCGATTTTCATCAAGCCGCCGCCGAGGGCCTTGGACAGGCAGTAATAGTCGCCTTGCAGGTTGAACTGGCTGCTGGCAAGAAACGTCCCGGCGCGACCAAAACCTGACTGCACTTCATCGATGACCAGCGGGCACTGTTGCTCGTTACACAGCTTGCGCAGCCCCAGGTAGAACTCGGCCGCGAACTCGTTGATACCGCCTTCACCCTGAATCGGCTCCATCAACACGGCGGTAATCGCGCTGAACGGCAGTTTCAGCACGTTCAGGTGTTCGCCGTCCCATTGCAGGCTCAGCCAATGGTGCGTGTGCCGGGCCGGCAATTCCTGCAACTGATGGGGCTGCTGGGGGTCGATGAACTCGACGTTCAGACCAAAACGGGCAAACGGCGCGCGGTACTGACGGCCATAGGTCAGTTGCACGGTATTGACCAATTTGCCGTGGAAGCTGCCGCGCAGGGCGATGAATACCGGTTCGATATGCAGCTGCGCCAGGTTGTGTTGGCGAACGGCCTCAACCACCTGACGCAAGGTCACGCTGTTCAGTGTGGCTGGCAGGACACCTGCAGGCAGGTCGAGGTCGGCCACATCCAGCTCGCGATAAGCGCGTTCGCTGGCGGTCAGGCTGGCCAGGGTGAAATCGATGTCGTCGAACTGCTTTTGCAGGCTCTTCTGGCGACGGAACTCCGCGTGCTTGACGGCGATTTCCACCGCCTCTGCGCCACTGTTGGAGAAAGTCGAAATGTAACGTTCGGTGTTCTTCAGTTCGCGATTGAAGGCGTCGCTGAGCTCTCGCCCCAATTGCCCGGCCGCACCGCGGATCGACATTTGTGCGTTGAACGGCACGTCGCTGCGCAGCAGCGCACAGAGCTGATCGACAAACTGTGGGTCGTTGTGGCCGAACAGTGCCGCACCGTAACCGCCGAGAAAGTCGGTGACCGTGACCATGTCGCCCTTGGGGTTGCGGTAGAACAACTGGCTACCGAGGGCGCGCTGAAACTCACACTCCAGGCCCAGTGCCTGGAGCAGGCCGACGAATTTGGGCCGAACGAAATCGCGATAATCCATGACTGTCATATCCCTGAAAGTAAAAATAGGCGGTAGTCAGCGTCAGTCTTGAGTGACCTTTGCGCTGTAGAGCACTTGATAGGCGGCGCTGAATCCGTTGTCGTCGCGGTTCAGCACCAGGCAATGCTCAAGGCTCGCGGCGTGGGGCGCGCCCTGAATGAACGGCAGGTTTGCCACTGGCTGCTGCAAACCGGCAATCGGCGGCACGCTTTGGGCCTGCAATGCGCAACGCGCAAGCATCAGATCCACCAGGCTCGGCGCTGCGCTGAGAATGCCGTTTATCGCCAACCCGCTGGTGATGTGCGAGGCGCGCGCAAGGGCCAGCGTCTGGCACAACACGCGGTCTTTGTGCGCATCGCCGGTGCCGCTGCACACCAACAGATCGGTTGGGCTGTCGGGCAGGCTCAAGCGACCGAGGGTGGCATGGGCCGTCATGTCGCCGAGGCACGCCTGAGGGCCGGCCGGCAGGTCTTCGCGCCGGCGCAGCACCAATGCTGCCGCGCCCTCCCCGGCAATGCCGCCGGTGCCCCGAAGGTCAAACGGCAGCAGAGTGTTCGAGCCGTTGGCGCTGATGCCCCCCGCCTGGACCAACCCGGACAGCGCCAAGGCATCCAGCTCGCTGCCCGCACCGACAACGATTGCCGCGTCGATTCGGCCATCCTGCAAAGCGGCCGTAGCCTCACGCAAGGCTGCCAGGTTGCCGGCGACACCTTGCATATAGGCGTTGCACTCACCCACCAGTTTCAGCGCCAGGCTGGTGACACCGAGCAAGCAGTTGCTCAAGCCTTTGAGCACCAGAAAAGGGTCCTGGGCACGGTCTTGCAGGATCCGTTTGGCGAACGCCGCCATGTCGGCGACGCCGTCCTGCCGACAGCCGAGCAACAACTCGGCATAGGACTCCAGAGACGGATGGGTGTAGCCGCCCTGACAGCAATACAAACCAAAACGGACATCCGCCTGCTCATCGGCCAGGCCTGCCTCTTCCAACGCCTGACGTACCGCGCTGACACCCCAGATCACTGCCGGCGTGCAGTAACGCTGAAGGTTTTGCGCAAGGTCTTGTCGGCTGCGTTGGTGGTCCTGATCCTGAATTTGCCCGAACGCCACCACGCGTTCGCTGCTGAACCTTCGGGCGTTCAGCGCCGTAATTGCACTGCGCCCTTCGTTCGCAGCCGCCCAGAAAGATTCGACACCCCAGCCGCTGGGCAACACGCAACCCGCACCGGCAATCGCGACCGCCTGTTTCATCGCGGCGCCTCCCGGTACTTGCCCAGCGCCAGTGAAGTGTTGAGGCCGCCGAAACCGAAGGAGTTGCTCAGGGCAACGTCCACCTTGCGCTTGACCGCTTGATGGGCGCAGTAGTCGAGGTCGCATTGTTCGTCAGCATCATGCAGGTTCAGGGTCGGCGTGACCCGATCATCCCGGCAGGCCAAGGCCGTGAGCATGAATTCGGGTGCTCCGGCGGCCGCAATCAGGTGGCCGAACTGGGATTTGTTGGCCGTCACCAACAACCGCCGATAATGTTCGCGCTCGGCGAACAGGGTCTTGATCGCCAGGGTTTCGGCGGCATCGTTGAGGGGTGTCGACGTACCGTGGGCATTGATCAGATCGACCTGTTGCGGCTCCAGCCCGGCATCTGTCAGGGCCGCCTTCATCGCCAGCACCGCTCCCCGGCCCTGCGGGTCGGGTGCGGTGATTTTGTAGGCATCCAGGCTGCTGCCGAAACCCAGCACTTCGGCGTACGGCGTTGCCCCTCGGGCGAGCGCCCGCTCGAGGGTTTCGAGCACGACAAAGCCACCGCCTTCACCCGCAATCAAGCCACTGCGATGGCGGTCGAATGGCCGACAAAGTTCGGTGCCCCAACGCTGCTCGCTGCTGGCGGCGCCGAGCAGATACAGCGCGGTCATGGTGTCCAGGCTCAGCACCGAATCGGCGCCCCCGGCAATGGCCAGCTCGACCTCGCCGCGACGGATCATCTGGAATGCATTGCCGATGGCCTGGGATGCTCCCGCGCAAGCGCTGCTGATATTGATCACCGGGCCTTCACTGCCGATGCCATCGGCAATTACCCGCGCAAGGCGGTCGTTGCTCTGAAACAGTGAACTGTCAGGATCGACCTGCGCCTGTCGCGCCATCAACTGAGCCCAGGACGGTGCCTGCGCCGGGTCATCCGCCAGGCTGAGCAGCATGTCCTGCAAACGATGAGCAGGTGCGCCGGACGCTGACAATACCGCCGCGCCACGCAACTGTTCGGGGCTCAGGCCACTGTCGGAAATGGCTTGGGTGGCCGCGACCCAACCAAAACGGGTGCGTTTTTCCAGCGACAACCCCCAGGCCGGATGGTCTTTCAAGTGTGCCGGCATCAAGCCCATATCCACGGGTGCTGCGTAACGCACGGGGAACGCACCCGCCTCGACACCTTCCGGTTGCCATGGCCGAATGCAATGCTCGCCGGCCAACATTCTTTGCCACATGGACTGCCACTCGAAACCGAAGCCGGTGACGGCGCCCATGCCCGTGATCACGATCCGCCTGGGGCTCATGGGTAACTCTCCATTGTCTCTGTGTCCGACGACGTTCTGGCCAGCAGCACCGCGCCCCAATGCCCACCTCGGCTATGTTCGAGCAACAGCGTGTAACGGCTGCAATCCAGTGCCCAGGTCACAGCGATTTCGCTGAGCAAGGCGCTGGCGCCCAAGTCACCTACCAACGCCCTGGAGTGTTCGAGGGTGTGCCCCGATAGGGTGAACAACGCGGCAATCTGCGGGTCCTGTGCATCGGCGACGACTTGCCCGACATCGCTGAGGCATAGTTTTTCGTTGCTCAAAGCACGCTCGATGACGTCGCGACCAACCGCCAGCCCACGCTCGGGTTGCGCGCTGTAACCACGGGCAAACCCGGCAATGCGCAACGCAGATTGAGCACCGCGGTCCGGTTTGGTCGTCAGCAACAATGCCGCAGCACCTTCGCCGAAAACCCACGGGCCGGGGTTCACAGGTGGGTGTGTAGCGTCACGCAGGTACAATGCCGGGGTGATATTCGGGCTGCTACTGACCACGACGGCAGCATCGGCACGGCCTTCGCTCAGATGGGCGGCGGCTTCCATCAAAGCATCCAGTCCTGCATTGCCCTGGGAGCAAAAACCGCCCATGGGGCCCTTGCAATGCAAGGCCTCAGCCGCGTGGGCCATGACGCTGCTGTTGAGCATCATCAGCGCATGCAGCGGCGGTGTGTGGGCAAAGAATTGCGCCAACAGATCCGCCGGTTGTGCGCCAATGGCCTGCACTGCATCCCAGCACGAGCTGGGGCCATCCACTTCCGGAATGGCAGCGGTCAATGCGATCCGCTCATCGGGCAGTTCCAGCTCACGCAAGGCCTCGGCGAGGCGGCCGGCGCAATACAGCAGGCGCGCGCCCTGAGGCTCGAGGCTGCGGGACAATTTGCGGTCGTACACACCAGCCGGCAAGGCGGGCGCTGTGACACAACGGGCCAGGCGTGCCGGGTCGAAATCCAGCGGTTGCGCGGCCTGAGGTTGACTGTCACGAGGCGCACATTCAGTACCGGCGGCGTTGAGTACCGACGCTGCAGTGATATAAACAGCAGTTGAATTGGATCTGGTCATGTCATGCCCTGCCCAGCACCAACGAACTGTTCACGCCACCAAACCCGAAGGAGTTTGAGAGCACGACATTGATCGGTTGCTGCAACGGTTCGCAAAGGAATTTCAACTCCGGAAATTCGGATTTTTCCGGCTGAAAATTGAGGGTCGGCAAGGCCACTCCCGACTGAATGCTCATCAACGACAGCACCGCCTCAATGGCACCACTGCCGGCCAACGAATGCCCTACGGCAGATTTGTTGGCGGTGAACGTCATCTGCTCCAGGGTTTCGCCGAACACCTGCGCCAGGCCCAGGGCCTCGCAACGGTCATTGGCTTGTGTCGACGTACCGTGAGCATTCACATGGTCCACAGCGGCACTGGGCAGTTCGGCATCGGCCAGGGCCGCGGTCATGCAGGCCGCGTACTTGCTGCCATCGCGGCTGCTGGAGGTGATTTTCTCTGCCTCGCACAGGTTCGCGTAACCCAGCACCCGGCCCAGCGAGCGGGCCTGACGACGCTCGGCATGCTCGCGGGATTCCAGTACCAACAGCGCCGCCCCTTCACTCAGCACAAAACCGCAGCGGTCTGGCATGAACGGCCGGCTTTGTTCTTGTGGGGAAAAGTCCACTCGCTGGCAGAGTGCGCCCAGCCCATCAAAGCTGTAGTAGGACAATTCATGGGCCATCAACTCCACCGCGCCACACAACGCCAGGTCGATCTCGCCACGGGCGATCGCTCGATAGGCGCTGCCGATGGCCATGGTGCCAGCGGCACAGGCATCGGAATGTGTGGAGATATGGTCACGTACACCCAGCCATTCGGCGAGATGGCGGGTTTGCTGATCAACCCGCCGGGCGAACGCCCCACCGCTGAGGGTGTGGTTATCCAGGTACTGGTCAAGATCGACCCGCCCCTGATCGTCCATGTAACGGCTGGCGTCCCGCAAATCACCGCTCATGCAGTATTTATTGGCCCCGACGAAAATACCGCTGGCGACCCGGGCAAATGCGCCGTCGGCCAACCCGGCATGGGCCAACGCCTGACGGGCCACGTAATGCGCCAGCCATTCCTGGCGGGAGGTGGTCTGCAGATCGCCCGGAAAGGCCGCAGCGATCACCTGCCATTGTTGCTCATCGATAAACCCGGCCGCCGGGTTCGCAAAGCCCAGTTCGACAAACGCCGGGTGCTGGCGAATGCAGGAACGGTTTTCGCTGATCGTCGTGAACAGCGAGGCTGCATCCAGTGCCGTGGGAGCCACCAGACCATAGCCGGTGACCAGAACCTCTCGGGCCTGCATCAAGGCAACCCCTACGCCGAAGCCTTCAACTGGGCGGCCGCGTACTGCTCAACCAACAGACGCGAGATCGAGTCACCGTCCAGAGGGGTCAGACGAGCACTGCAACCGCCACACACCACTTGTTTGCGTTCATTGAGTTGGGCATGCACCGCGCCACACTCAGGGCAGGTCTCGGGGAGGTAGTTGAAAACGTTATGGCATTGCTGCGCCCAGTTGCGCACGGTGGTGGCCGAGAAGACATCGCCCGGCTGCATGCCCGCGTGCAACTGGCCCGGCGCATAAGCGCTGAGGCTCTGCTCCAGCAAGGCCACGCCGTCCTGCGTGATTCGACCTTTTTCGACAAACCGGGTGGCGTCGCCGAACACCGCTACCGCGTGATCCAGCACGCTGGTTTTCGGCAAGGTGCAACCGTACTGACGGCCCAGCTGGAAGCTCAGGTCGACGATGTCCAGCGAGTCGGCGCCGAGGTCGTCAACGATACTGCTGTGCTCTGCCACGTCGGCCCGGTCCAACACCAGCAACTGCGCAAGAATCTCCTGTGTACTGCTGATAACGCTGTCCAATTCCAAGGGATTGTTCATTGATTGTTTCCCTACAAAAGCCGCATTGAATGAATAAATTCATCGGGCCAAAAAATGCTGTTTTCAGGCCAGATATATCGAGGGCCGGGAGTCTAAAGTCTCCCCCTAAGGGGAGAGTCAACGTGCCAGCATTGCTTTTTGCGAGAAATCCCGACGGGCCTTGAAACCTTTGATTTATGCAGCTCAATAGTGCTTGGAGAGGGATCGTAGAATGACAAAATCGATTGCTTGAAACAGCACGATAGTTCCAGAAGTGGGATATATCCGTGCCCGCAAGAACCAGAGGCATCATGCGCAGCGGAACGGTTTTCTTCGAGGCGTGAATCTATTCGATCAGTAGGTTATTGCCTGCGTTCACCGGCTTGCCGATCAAGTGATAAACCAGCCCCACTGCAAAGCCGGTCAGAGGCAACAGCCAGATGGCCCAGCGGTGGGTTGCACGCCATTGGGTCGCGTGATCGAGGGAGAACAGAAGCAGCGCGGATACTGATCCCGCAAGAAGCGCTACGGCGCTGGCAAGCACCAGCCATAGGCTGCTGGAGTATCAAAGGGTATTTTCGGGAAAATTTTTCTGATTCCGGCGTTTCTCATGGGCCAGGGCCTTTGGAAGTTGACTACCCATGTCATTCTCCGTAGATGAACCAACCTTACTACAGCCCTGCTCGCTGAATATCACCTGATGACTCATACCCGGGCGTCCAGCGCCACGTCGGCGCGGACAAGTGTTCAAAGAAGAAATCGGAAACAGCTCTGATCTTCACTGGCCGGGTTCGCGCAGACGGTGTCACGAAATACAAGCCGCCCCGAGTCATACTCCACTCCGGCAAGATTCTTTCCAAGCGCCCATCCGTCAGGTACTCACTCGCGATGAACTCAGGCAGTTCAGAGATGGCCATCCCTTCTAGCAACATTGGGATCATCGCCTCCGAATTAGTGACACGCAAAGGCCCGGTAGGCACGATATCCTCTTCTACTCCAGATGCATGAGTGAATCTCCAGACCTGCGTCCGAGCACGGTAGGCGTAGCTAAGGCAAGGCATACTTGCCAGCTCTCGGGGGTGCTTCGGCCTACCGTGCTGATTGAGGAAGGCCGGTGAGGCGACAAGAAACTGAGTCACGGCACAGAGTTTTCTAGCCACCAATGAGGAGTCGGGTAATGCAGCGATCCTCAAGGCCGCGTCAAAACCATCCGCGATCAGGTCGACCGAAGCGTCGGACAAATGGAGGTCTACCGAGAGCTCTGGATACTGCCGAATGAGTTGGGGCATCAAGGGCGCGACCCATCTCAAGCCGAACGACATGGGGATCGCGAGGCGAACCAGGCCGCGAGGTCGAACGGAGAGCTCCATCGCCTCGCCTTCCACCTCTTCGGCCTGTCGGTAGATTTCCCCAGCCCTGCCCGCCATGCTCTGACCGAACTCGGTCAATGAAAGTTGTCGAGACGTGCGGTTGAACAGGCGCCCCCCCAGTCGCTCCTCCAGCCGTGCTACCGCCCTGGAAACTGTGGGCACTGAAACGCCCATGACTCTGGCGGCGGCTGCGAACGAACCCTCCTCAGCTACCTTGGCAAACATCGCCAACCCTTCAAAATCCGGAAGTTTGCTCATTTCATTTCTGCAACGATGAGTTTACAACAATTCTATTTTGGTTTTTTCCGGTCGTCGATACGCTTCTCCCAACGCAACATCACAAACACTGGAGAAGATCATGACTGGCAAGCTTGAAAACAAAATCGCAATCGTGACTGGCGGAACTTCGGGTATCGGCTTGGCAACTGCCAAGCTTTTCGCTCAACAAGGCGCACGAGTATTCATCACTGGCCGCCGCCAGGCGGAGCTGGACAACGCCGTCGCACAGATTGGTAGCGCAGTCGGGGTTCGAGTGGATTCTTCCAAGCCGGACGAACTCGATGCCCTGTACCAGCAGGTCGCTGCAGAGCACGGGCGTATTGACGTGTTGTTCGCAAACGCAGGGGGTGGCTCGATGTTGCCTCTGGGAGACATTTCTGAAGAGCACTACTACGACACTTTTGATCGTAACGTCAAAGGTACGCTGTTCACGGTTCAGAAAGCGCTGCCACTTCTGGCCCAAGGCGCTTCGGTAATTTTGACCGGTTCCACTGCGGCCAGCTCGGGCACACCCGCATTCAGCGTGTACGCGGCCTCCAAGGCTGCAGTGCGTGCCTTCGCCCGTAACTGGATCCTCGACCTGAAAGATCGCAACATCCGGGTAAACACCATAAGCCCCGGCGCGACTCGCACCCCGGGTCTGGTAGACCTCGCCGGCCCGGACGCAGCTCAGCAGCAAGGCCTGCTGGACTACCTGGCATCGCAGATTCCCTTGGGGCGCGTCGGCGAGCCTGAAGAGATTGCCAAAGCCGCTCTGTTCCTGGCGTCCAGCGACGCCAGCTTCGTCAACGGGGCCGAACTGTTCGTCGACGGTGGCCAGGCGCAAGTCTAACGAGTAAAGGCCGCGACAAATGCGGCCTTCCCTCACTATTTGAGGAAGCCTCTCGGTGTCGTCTCGGCCCACCCTCTTGAGATTGCCCCTTCACTTCGGCTTCAGCATTCCAGCCGATGAAGGCGTTCACGGCGCTCTGCTGGTAGCGGTATCGGTGATCGGTGCCGTGGCAGGTTCGGTAGCCAACTTCGTGCACCCTTATGTCATGCGTGAAAAAGGCTGGGTCGGCCCGCAACACAAACGCATCCAGCGCAACGACCTGCTGTTCGCGGTATTCGTCGGTATCGTCATCAACCTGGCGATCTGGATCGTCGGCGCGGAAATCCTGCGGCCCAACGGCATCGAGGTGAAAACGCTCGGCGACCTGGGCAAGGCGTTGGAACTGTTCTTCGGCCCGATCGGCTGGTACATCTTCTTCGTAGGCGTATTCGCCACTTTGTTCGCCAGCATTTCCGGCAAGACCACTGCGTTCCCCATGCTGATCACCGACGCTTTCCAACATGTGAAGCCCGAACGGCGCGAACGCTATGGAAAGGAATTCCACAACGACCCGATGCACAAGTGGTTCATGTTGTTCATCCTGGTGACGCCACTGGTCTGGTCGATCCCGGGCATGCCCGACTTCGTGACCCTTACCATCGGTGTCAGCGCGCTGAACATCATCGGCCTGCCGGTGATCTCGCTGGGCCTGCTGATCATGTCCAACCAGAAATCGCTGCTGGGCAAGGCGTACCGCAACAACTGGTTTGAAAACATCGCGCTGGCATTCGCCACTGGCCTGGCGTTATGGGTAGCCCTCCAACTTGCAGTGGACCTTATCGCCTGAAGGTAATTGGCGGCCCTGGCTCAATGTTGGCCAGGGCTTCTTTGTGCGCCTCTGGCCCTGCGCGCCAATACCACTTTGATGCAAACCAGCAGCGGCGCAGGCACGACAAACAACAACACAACAGCATTGAACACAGTGTCGAAGGCAATTACCGCTCCTTGTCACGCCACTGCCCGCCTCAACAGACTGGTAGCTGCACGGCCAATTTGGGATAAGTGAATTACTGCTACGCTTTTCAGTAGCTGTCCGGGAATATTCGACGCCGCATTAGTGATTCATCACAGACGAGTTCCGTTGTCGGTCGGGCCCACCCTTTGCTCATCCAAGGTGCCGACATGGCTGAGTTCAAGAAGCGTTCAACCAAACGGTTGTCCAGGGTAATAGACGACATCCGTGAAGATAAGAATTTTCACTCGCTCAAGGAGAGACTGGAGGCCGGCAAACGTCTACGAGATGTCGTGCCGCGAGCGGCTCATGCAACGTGGAAATGCAAGCCCAAGCAGCGTGATCCTGTCGGCTTGCTCGAACTGTCCAACCGTGACCGACATCCGGCACTGGTGCCTGTGCGTTACGGGCGAATGCTGCGCAGTTCATTCACCTTCTTGCGCGGCTCGGCCGGCCTGATGGCACGCGACCTCGCCACACTGCCTTGCACCGGCGTACGCGTCCAGGCGTGCGGCGATTGCCACCTGCTCAACTTTGGCTTGTTCGCCACCCCTGAACGCAACCTGATCTTCGATATCAACGACTTCGACGAGACGCTTCCTGCACCTTGGGAATGGGACATCAAACGGTTGGCGGTCAGTTTTGCCGTCGCCGCCCAAGACAATCGGCTGAACGATAAGGAGGCAGGACAACTGGCCATGGCCTGCGTGCAGGCCTACCGCAAACGCATGCGTGAATTGTCGGAGATGAGTCCGCTTGACGTCTGGTACGACCGCTTGGACGCTCAAGCGATCATCGACATGGCACCCAGCATGAAATACCGCAAAGCGCGGCAAGAGTTGATAGCCAGGGCCAGAACGCGCATTGGGGACTACCTGTATCCCCAGATCAGTGATGAAGTGGGCGGTAGGCGGCGCTTGGTCGACCAGCCGCCAATCCTGTTCCATATCCATGAAGCCGGTTTTGCCAAGCGCGTGAAGCTGGCTCTTGAGGATTACCGCAGTTCATTGCTACCCGAGCGCAGATTTCTCTACGACCGTTATCGCCTCGAGGACTTTGCAGTAAAAGCCGTAGGCATCGGCAGCGTGGGCACGTTCTGCTTCGTTGGCTTGTTCTTTTCGGCCGAAAACCATCCGCTACTGCTGCAATTCAAGGAAGCCTGCCCATCAGTGCTGGCGCCCTATGCCGGCAAGAGCGAATTTGCCAATCAAGGTCAGCGCGTGGTTACCGGCCAGCGCCTTTCGCAGTCCGCCAGCGACATTTTTCTGGGCTGGACCGAAAGCAGCAAGGGCCGGCAGTTTTTCGTCAGACAACTGCGCGATATGAAGATGTCATTGCCGGTGGAAGGTGCGTCTTTCGAGCAGATGAACATGTATGCGCAGGTGTGCGGCATGACATTGGCGCGGGCGCATGCCAAGTCAGGGGACGCAGCACTGATCAGCGGATATCTCGGCAAGTCGGACGCCTTCGATCAGGCCCTTGGCAAGTTTGCCCTGGCTTATGCCGAGCAGAATGCCAGGTACCACGCGGCGCTGGTCAACGCCGAGAAAAAAGGCAGGATAAAAGCGTTTCGCGAGGAAGACGATTGAGCACTGCCATGGCCTATGCCCGGGAGTGACCCGACTGCATTTATCTGGATTCAAGAAGATGAATGAAAATCGTGTTTCCACTGTGCATTCAAGCTCCTTCCGTTTCAACAGAACCGCTCTCGTCGCGGCCACACTGATGTTGACCGCCTGTTCCACGCTCGGCCCCTCTACTATCGAGCGCGATAGAAGCGATTACGCGACCGTCATAGCCACGACCTGGAAAGAACAGACCCTGTTGAACATCGTCAAGTTGCGCTACGCCGATGCCCCTGTGTATCTGGAGGTGTCTTCGGTGATCAGTTCCACGGCCATCCAAAGCCAGGTAAACCTTTCCGCAAGTTGGTTCAGCGGTTCACCAGCCGAGGGTAACAGCCAGACATTGGGCGCTTCGGGCCTTTATACGGATCGCCCTACCATCAGCTACACACCGCTATCCGGTGAACGCTTTTCCCGCTATCTGCTCACGCCGCTTTCGCCAGCGGCGATATTCTCGCTGATTCAGGCGGGCTATCCGGTCGATCGCGTGCTGCACCTGACCACGCGTGCTGCAAACGGCTTGTACAACAGGTCTACCTCCCCGTCTCGTTTACGTTCAGCAGACCCTGAGTTCTATGCGGTGCTGGATGCACTTAGACGGATTCAGCGTTCGGAAAAGCTGGGTATGCGGATCAGTCAACGTGCCGGGGCTGACAGTGAGTTGCTGCTGATTGCCGACTCCAGGTCGGAGATCGTCGAAAATGATCGCCGGTTGGTGCGCCAGTCGCTGCACCTTCGACCCGATGCGGAGGTACTGCACCTCACTTTCGGCTCGGTGCAGCGGAACGATTCCGAAGTGGCCTTGCTGACGCGCTCGATGTCGGAGATCTTCTCGGAAATTGCCGCCACCATCGACGCCCCGCCCATCCATGTGCAAGAAGGGCGGGCAAACCCCGCGCCTGCCCTTCCTGTGGTTTCCAGCGAGTGGGACGCGCCACTGGTGCGTATCTTCTCAAGCGAGCACAAGCCAGATAATGCCTATACGGCCGTGCGCTATCGCGATCACTGGTTCTGGATAGACGATCGCGACCTGAGGTCCAAGTCCGAGTTTCTGTTCATCCTTGTGCTCTTGTCCCTTGCCGAAACCGGCGTCGCGCCGGAAACACCAGTCATCACCATCCCCGCCAACTAGTCCGGCAGCGGATACAGGCTTTGCAGCAAGCGGTCCTGTGCGGACTGTGGACCTAGGTAGCGAACGAACAGCGCCTCACCTTGCGGGCCCGAGAGGGCCTGGCTCAAGGCGGTATCCACCAACAAGCGAAAATCAACATCTCCCCTTGGCATCGACAACGCCACCCGGCTCATGACGAACAGGTGATCCGGAACCCACAGCTGGTCGCGTTCGGCTTGCCGGGCCTGGTGGGCCAGCAGGACCACCCTGTCTCCGAGGAACGCGTCGACCTTGCGGTCGGCCACCCGTTGCACCCCCTCCTCGTACGTCGACACTTCCTCGAGCGTGGATTGCAAGCCAAGCTGGCGGATCCGCTCATGGGCCCAGCGGCTGCTCAAGGTGCCACGCAATACGGCGAAACTGTGCTTGCTCAGCCCTGCATTGATCGTCGCGCGCCAGCGCGGGCCGGTATTGTCCGTGCTACCGCTGAGGGGGCTGAGCAAGCTGGCAGGTGCATCGCGCCTGACCAAAGCCGCGAGGCCGGAGGTAAACACCGGAATGGAAAAATCCAACGTGCCTCGTCTGGTTTTGGTTTCCACCATCGGTGTACACAGCAGGTCGACCTGCCCGTTGCCCACGGCCCGAACAGCCTCTGGCTCTGCCAGTGAGTGCCAGCGCACCTGCAAGCCAGCGAGCCCTGGCAATTCCCGAATACGTGCGACGACTGCTTGGCAAAGGTCGATGGAATACCCCTCCGGAGCCTGATCGCTGCCTGATGAGAAGGGTGCGAACCCCTCCATGAATCCGAGGTTCAGCACCTGCTCCTGGCGTAACCGGCCCAACGTGTCGGCAGCGGCGACGGTGCTGTCCGCTGACGCGCACGACAGCAAACTGAAAAGACACCAACCGGTCACTTTCGATCCGCGCTTCATGGCGCACCTCCGATCATGTCCAGCGCCTTGACGAAACGTTTGGCAATGAAGCCGAACAGCAGGTAACCCAGCGCCATGATCAGTGCCGCACCGAATACGGCTTCCAGGCCCGAGGCGTACAGTGCGTAGAAGCAATAGCAAACCGCGACCACCATGATTGCGCTGTTACGGCGAATAATGGCTGCCTGTACCTGGGCCTTGTACATGATCACCAACAGCCCGGTCAGCGAGGTGATGTAGGGGATGATGTTGGTCACGGCAGCCAGGTTCACCAGTTTGCTGAACTGGGCGCTGGCATTGGGCGAGAGCGTCGACAGGGCAATGAGGCTCTGCAGCACCGCGCAGGTCAGCATGCCCGCCAGTGGCACGCCACGGGCCGTGGTGCGTGTAAACAGCGTTGGGAAAAGCCCCTGCCCGGCGGTGACCCTGGCGGTTTCAGCCAAGGTGAACTGCCAGCCAAGCAACGAACCGACGCAAGCGATCACCGCCAATGCCATGATCACGTTGCCGACGGAGTCGTTGAACATCTGTGCATAGACCATGGCGAAGGGCGCGCTGGCGTTGGCAAGCTCCGGATTCGGCACGATGCCCTGGATGACACTGGTCGAGAGGATATAGATCACGGCCGCGCCAAGGGTGCCGAGCAAGCATGCCAGAGGCACATTGCGCTTCGGATTTTCCACCGCGTCGGAGTTCTGCGCAGCTGATTCCATACCCAGGAACGCCCACAAGGTCAGTGGAATGCTGTTGGTTATGGCCTGAGCCACCGGCATTTGACCTGGATTCCAGGCGTCCTGGAAGGTTGCGAGGCTGAACCAGTACCAGCCGATCAAGCTCAAGCCGGCAACCGGGACGATGACACCCCACACGCTGACCGCGCCAATACGACCGGTAACCTCGGCGCCACCCAGGTTGGACAAGGTGGTAAACCAGATCAACATCACCGCTCCTGCCAGTAGCGGCCCGCCGCCACTGCCAAGCCAGGGAATGAAAGGCGTGAGGTAGCCCACGGCGGAAATGGCGATGGCCACGTTGCCAATCATCAGTGACAGAAAGTAAAGGTAGGAGCACAGAAAGAAAGCAGACTTGCCATGGGCTTGTTCACTGTAGGCAGACATGCCACCCGATTGCGTGCAGTAGATGCCGCATTGCGCGAAACAGTAGGCGATAGCCATCGAGCCTATGGCCGTGATCACCCAGGACAACAGCGAGACAGCGCCGATCTGCGCCATGCTCGCCGGCAGCATGATGATGCCGGACCCCATCATGTTTACCGTGACCAGTGTCGTCAGTCCGACCAGGCCCATTTTCTTTGCTTTTTCACGCATGGCGGCAACCTCCGCGAAAGCCTGTCGAAGAACCGATCGTCACTTTCCAACGCTGCGTCCCAACCGACGGGCCCCAGGTGCAGCGCTTATGCCGTGCAATACCACGCTGAGCACGACGCAAGCGATAGTCGTGGCGATGATCGTGCTGCCCTCTTGCAACCGTGCATCGAGTACCAGCACAGCGAAAACGATAGACGCTAGACCACGCGGCCCGAACCAGCCAATGAACAGACGGCTATCGGCAGTCAGTTCGCTCCCGGCAAGGCTGACCCAGACAGGCACCATACGCACCAGCGACAGGCTCAGCAGCGCGTAGAACCATACCGAGGGCGACAGGATTTGCGAGGCCTTGGGCGCAACGTAGGCACCGAACACCACCCAGGTCAGCAGCGAAAGCGCTTCACCGCAGGATTCGCCGGTCTTGAGCAGCAGTTGCGTTTCCCGATTGAACAGGTACCCCGTAAGCAATCCTGCGCAGAATGCCGCGATGAAACCGCTTCCGCCCATTGCCTGGGCACTGGCGAAACTCAGCAACGCCAGGGCGGGCATTACCAGTTGTTGCCAAGACTCCACCTGCAGGCAGCGGCGCTGCGAAAGACGCAACAACCCTCCCACCATCAGCGCCAGCACAGCCCCCGTCAGTGCGCCGATACCCAACTCCTCAAACAAGAAGTATCCCCCCAGGGCAAAAGGCATCGTCGAGCGGCTCTCCATCAACAATGCCAGCAACAAGAGCAGCACCGGCACGCAAATGCCATCGTTCAACCCGCTTTCGACATTCAGGCTTTCACGCACGCTGGCTGGCACGAGGGGGTTGGTCACCACTGCCTTGCCAAGGGCGGCATCGGTGGGGGCCAGGATTGTCGACAACAGGGCCATTTCCAGCCAGGGCATGCGTGGAAACATCAGCCACGCAGCTAGCCAACCGGCGACCAGGGTCAGCGGCAAGCCGATCGCCAGCAGGCGCAGCGGCAGGCTCCGGTTGCGGCGTAACTGAGCCAGATCAGCATGGGCAGCATCGCTGAACAACACGATCGCCAGGGTAAGCTCGGCCAGTAGCCGAAGATCATGGCGGTCCAGGGAAAGGTTCAGTAACCCGAGCCCGGCCGGGCCGGCCACCAGGCCCGCCAGCAGGAACAACAGCGGCCCGTTGACGGGTCTGGATTCGAGCGCGCCGGCCAGGTTGGCGTAAAGCACCAGCAAGGCAGCCAGGACAGCCAGATTCTGATACATGACAACCCACCGTGATCGACACGACTGTATAAAAACGCTACCACTGCGTCCGTGGCGCGGCGATCCCAAAGGCGGCAGAAGTTATCTTAGGTCAACAGTTGAAGTAATTAACCTGCAAGACCGCTGCGCATCGGGCGGTGCCAGCCCCAATGCCCTCGACATCGACCGCAAGCATTGTCATGGAACTGACCTGTGCTTGGCTTTTATCAAGTCCAATTGGCGGTGGCAGCGTAATTTGCCAATGACCATTGGCCGGCTACGGACAAGAATCATGAACCGCCCCGCTCCCTCACGCGTTCGCCTGTATGACGAACAAGATCTCGATAGCGTGCTGCGTACAATGGCGTATCAGGCCCTGGCGCTGATGCCTGCGCAGCCCCTGGTACTGGTGGGAATTCAACGCCGAGGTGAGCCTTTGGCACGGCGCTTGCAACTGCACTTGCAGCAACTGACCGGAAGTGCCGCGCCACTGCCGCTCTACCCGATCAAGGTCAAGCGCTACGCCGACGACCTCAGCCTCCTGCATGCCCATACGCAGCTCACCGAGAACCCTGAGCTGGCCAAACTGAATCTGGCCGAAACCACCTTGCTGGTGGTCGATGACGTGCTGTACGAAGGGCACTCCCTGCTGCGCACCTGCGCTTACCTGGCTGAGATTGGGGCGCGACGGGTACTCAGCGCGGTGCTCGTTGACCGTCACGCCTGCCGCCAACCCGTGCATGCACACATCGTGGGCATACACCTGCAAGTCGCCGAGCAGGACATCGTCGAATGTCATGTGCCGCCTTTCGAAGCGGATTTCAGCGTGGAAGTGATTCGCCACGGCCGAGCCGGCGATACCGCCTGAATCAATCGGCTGACGGGGGCCTGACTGCCAGAACGCTGCACGGGGCATGATTGACGAGCCGTTCGGTAGTATCGCCGATCAGCTTGGCCCAACGTCTGGGCTGCACCACGCCGACCACCACCACATCGATCTTCAGCGTGGGGACGAGAGACTGAATGACGCGCAGCGGCGCACCTTCGATAAAGTGGCGCTGCGCATAGGGAATGCCATGGATATCGGCCAGTTCATCGAATGGTAGCTGGAGTGACTCGCGCACTTGCTCCGCCCATGGCGCTGCCAGGTCGGGATTGGCCAGCATGGCCAACGGTAGATCGTAGACCGACAGCAGATGGACCTGGCCGTTGCATGGGCTCGCCAGTTGCCGGCCTGCCTCCACCAGCGCATGGTTCAGCGCTTGCTGCGCAAGGTCGGCCTTGGCCACATCCACGGCCACCAGTATGTTCGCGGGCATGGCCCTGGCCTCGGCAGGCACGAGCAGCAATGGCACCTTACTGGTATGCAGCAACACATGGTCAACCGAGGATTTGTCGTTCAGGCCAGGTACCGGACTGGCGGGTAGCCCCTTGATCACCAAGTCAGGCGCAAAGCGTGCAATGCACGCCGGTACGAGGTCACGCGCCATGGAGCTTTCCAGCGCTTCGAAGGTGGTGTGCAACCCTGCGGGCGCCTGCTCGTCGAGCAAAGCCTTTAGCCCGGCACTGAAGTGCGCGAACGCGGCTGAAGGTTGTGAAGCTTGCTGCCCTGGCTCGGGCAGGCCAGGCTCAGTGGTGGCGTGGATGCCCAGTACGTGCAACAAGGCACCTGACGCTCGAGCCAATGCCATGGCCCGATGCATCGCGGCATGGGCCTGGACCTTGGTCATGACCAGAAGAATCCGGCGGTACGGGCTCATCAGCCACCTCCTGGCGCGAATATGGGGTGCCGCACCGCTGTCATTATCGAAGCTGCCGCTCAGCCAATCTTGATAAATATCAAGGCCATCAAGCCCCAGTGCGTCACCCTTGGCCTGTACCGGTGGGCCTTCATCGAGGCTGCCAT
Organism: Pseudomonas sp. M2(2023); assembly: GCF_030263955.1. Lineage (NCBI taxonomy): Bacteria > Pseudomonadati > Pseudomonadota > Gammaproteobacteria > Pseudomonadales > Pseudomonadaceae > Pseudomonas > Pseudomonas sp. M2(2023). The sequence continues at coordinate 2,514,501 of NZ_CP127114.1, read as the reverse complement.
CGCCGTGGAGGCCATCATGAACGCTTACTCGCGACTGCTACTGATCTGCCATCCAGACCTGCACCCCTCGCCTGCCCTGACGCGTGCTCAGGCGCTGGCCAGTACGACAGGCGCCACCTTGCACCTCGTGGTGCTCAGTCAACTGCCCTCACGCCTGGCCACCCTGGACCAGGTGCTGCGCAGCAATGCCCGCAAGCAGGACGCCGAGCACCGCAAGGCTTGGCTCGCCGACCAGGTGAAGGCGCTGGGCGAACTGGGCATTACCGCCTACGCCGAGACACTGGACGATGAAGACCCGCTCAAGGACTTGATCCGGCTGGCCCAACTGCACCGGGTGGAGATGGTGATCAAGGACATCAGGCACGAAACCGCCTTGAGCCGTGCCCTGCTCACCCCCTTGGACTGGCAACTGCTGCGCCGTTGCCCGATCCCGATGCACCTGGTGGCCCAGGCTGAAACCAAGCTGCCAGCGCGCATCCTTGTCGCCGTGGATCTTGTCGAGCACGACCCGGTGATCGACAGGCTCAACGACCACATCCTGCAATCGGCACAGGCACTGGCACAGCGATGCAAGGCGCAACTGCACCTGCTGCAGGCCTATGAACCCAGCACCAGCTTCGTTGCCTATGCCGCCGCACCCGTGGCCTGGACTGACAAGCTGGTAGAGGAAATATCTGGTCGCGCGCGCGAGCGCATGGCGACGTTCGGCGGCCGCTACGGCATCAAGCCAGATCATCTGCACCTGGTGCGAGGCGCTGCCCGTAACGTGGTCAGCGACTACGCGAACAAGCATGGCTTCGATGTGGTAGTGATGGGTACGCTCTACCACGAGGGGGTGAGCAAGGTCGTTGGCAGTACTACAGAGCAAACCCTGTACAAGGTTCACTCCAGCATTCTGGCGATCCACGGTTGAACGATCACCTGCCTGGTTTCACCTTCTCCCTGGAGTGAAACCAGGCGAACTGACCTCAGTCGCGATGCCAGTCGATACTCAAGTACACATCGCTGTCGCTGTAACGGTAGCTGCAAGTTCCATCGTAGGCGGCCTCCAGCTCATGACCGATGCGGTTGGCCAGGTGGGTACCAGTGGTGGTTGCTACCAGTTGATCCTGCTGGTACTCGATGGCTATCAAGCGCTCAAGAACATGCCTTTGCCTTTCCTGTTGCTCCACGTTATGCATGAGTTTGCGAATCTCCTCTTCGTGCGCTGCCAGAAAACGGCCCGACACCCGCACTTGTCCGGCAGCGGCACGGTCCTCGATACGTCGGCATGCGGGGCAGACAATCGAATCCACCGGCCCAGGCCCCATCGCCCCATAGGCGTGCCACTCCCCTCCGTGGTAGACAACGCCACATTGCGGACAACGCGCGCTGCCGCCAGAACGAAGCGGCGTGGCATAGGGGTCGAACGGGTGTGGCTTGAACAGTTTGTCCTTGTGGCTTTTCTGGTATTTGTCCATTGGCGTACTCTCCGTGCAGGGTATAGGTGCGCAGGCCTTGGCATGCTCTGACCTGCCCAGTGTCCGCCTGCTGGCTATGCTCGACTTGATAAACGTCAAACCCCACAGTCCAACTCAGCTTATGTTGCTATGTACGACCAATGGAGCGCAGGGCATGAATGACACACCGCCGTTACTGTTCGCCCTGCGAGGCAGCCAGGCCTATGGGAATGCCGTGGCGCAACGCCTGGGGTGGACACTGTCAGCACATGAAGAGCGTGACTACGAGGACGGAGAACACAAATGCTGGCCTGGCGAATCGGTCGACGGTCGATCGGTCATCGTCTTTCACTCGCTCTATGGCGACGCGCACCACAGCGCACACGACAAGCTGTGCCGGTTGCTGTTCTTCTGTGGTGCGCTCAAGGACGCCGGTGCCAGCCAGGTGACAGCAGTCACGCCTTACCTGTGTTATGGCCGCAAGGACCGCAAGGTGGAGTTTCAGGATGCGACCATCACCCGCCATGTGGCTTGCCTGATGGAAAGCATCGGTGTCGACCGCGTGGTGGCGCTGGACGTACACAACCCCAGCGCCTTCGACAACGCCTACCGAGTCCCGAGCTGGAACCTGCAATGCACCGAGCTGTTCGCCCAACACCTGGCCCCGCTGCTCGGTGAGCAGGCAGTCACGGTCGTGTCGCCGGATATTGGCGGCATCAAACGCGCCGAGCAGTTTCGCCAGGTTCTGGCGGACCTGCTCGGGCGCCCGGTATCTGTGGCCATGATGGAAAAGCACCGCCAGCAGACGGGCCTGAGCGGCGAACACCTGGTGGGTGACGTGGCAGGTAGCACTGTCATCGTGTTCGACGACCTGATCAGCACGGGGCAGACGCTGCTGCGCGCAGCTCAGGCCTGCCGACAGGCCGGAGCCAGCCGCATGCTGGCCGCTGCCACCCATGGCCTGTTCACCACTGGTGGCGAGCTATTCGACAGCGGGGTATTCGAACGGGTACTGGTGGCCGATAGCATTGCGCCCTTTCGCCTGCCCGTGCGATGCCTGCAGCAGCTGGATATCGTCGATACCAGCGCCCTGGTCGCCGAGTTGCTTGCCAACCGCCGGGGCTGGGGAGCATGAACCCCAGACATCGCCCTACACCGCCAGGATATTGCAGGGTATCTGGTACAACACATGCTCCGTGGTGCTGCCGAACAGTCGGTCCAGCCCACGGGCAAGCGGCCTGCCCATGACGATGACGTCCACCGGGTGGGTCTCGACATATTCACTCAGCACCGCGACCGGGCGGCCCAGCAGGAAGTGCCTGCGTTCGGCCGGCGCACCGTAGCGGTCGGCCAGCGCCTTGAAATCGTCCTCCAGGGCGTGGCGCAAGGACTCGCCGACGTCGCCAATAGCCCAGGCGCCATATCCCATGTCGCCCATGTAGGCCATGGTCAGGTCACAGGCGAACAGCAGGTCCAGTTGCGCGCCGGTCTGCAAGGCCAGCGCATTGGCCTGCTGGACGATGCTGTTATTGCGCGCCTGACCCTCGGGTGATTGATCGGCCACGTCCACCGCCGCGACGATCTGGCGAGGCAAGGCCGGTCTGGCGGCGCCCAACAGGTAGACCGGGATCGGGCAATGGCGCAGCAACTGCCAGTCCAACGGGGTAAAGAAGGCCCGCTTGAGCACCGGCTCGTGCTCGACCTGCTTGAGCAGTACATCCGGCTGCATCTCCAGGGCATGTTCGAGAATATCCGCCTGCAGATCGCTGCTCCAGGCGACTTCCGTCGTCACTTGCACACCCGAGGCTCGTAGCACCTTGGCCTGAGCCTCAAGCTGGTCTTGCTGGGATTGCAGGTAAGCCTGCCGCTCGCTCCGAGGGTCACCTGTCTCCAGGAACCTGAGCTTGTCCAGCGACTCCAGCAAACCCACTATGTGCAGGCTGGCCGAACTTGACCTGGCCAGGGCGGCAGCCTGTTCCAAGGCACAGGACTGGCACAATGCCGGGCGCAGGATCAGCAACAGGCGTTGATAGTGGCTCATGGTAGCCTCCAATGATCGGTTCGCCTGATCACTCAGGGATTGGGGGTTGCATCAAAGGTGCTGGTTTTTCCGGGATATCGGTCATGGTTGCCTCGGTCAGCAGCAGGATGCTGGCGACGGAAACAGCATTCTCGAGGGCGATGCGCACCACTTTGGTGGGGTCGATGATGCCGGCCTCGTACAGGTCGACATAGGTGTTGGCCGCCGCGTCGAACCCGATACTGCCCGTTTCGGCGAGCATGCGTGCCACCACCACACCCGCATCCACCGCGGAATTATCGGCAATCATCCGCGCCGGGGCCTCCAGCGCACGGCGCAGTATCTGCAGGCCCGTACGCATATCGCCTTCGCTGTTCGCCTCTTCAGCGAGCAACACCGACACAGTCTTCAGCAAAGCCAGGCCGGCGCCAGGCACGATGCCTTCGGCGATGGCTGCACGGGTGGCGGCCAGGGCATCGTCCAATGCGTCCTTGCGCGCTTTCATCTCCGCCTCGGAGGGTGCCCCGACACGTATCACTGCCACTCCGCCGGCAAGCCTGGCCAGGCGTTCGTGCAGTTTTTCCCGATCATAATCGCTGGTGCTGGCCTCGATCTGGGCGCGGATATGCGCAACGCGGGTAGCCACCGCTTGCTGCGTGCCACTGCCTCCAATCAACGCGGTGCTGTCCTTCAACACCACCGCACGGTGCACTTGGCCAAGCTGGGACAGCTGCAACTGATCGAGCGTGACGCCAAGCTCTGCCGACACCAGGGTCGCCCCCGTGAGCACCGCGATGTCCTGAAGTATTTCCTTGCGCCGGTCGCCATACCCAGGAGCCTTCACCGCCACCGCGCGCAGTACGCCGCGGATCTGGTTGACTACCAGCGTGGTCAGGGCCTCGCCGTCGATGTCCTCGGCAATAACCACCAGCGGCTGACCGCTTTTCGCCACCTGTTCCAGCAGGGGTAGCAGATCGTTGAGTGCGCCGATCTTGTGATCGCATAGCAAGACACAGGCATCGGTCAGTTCGACCTGCATCTTCTCGGTGTCGGTGACGAAGTAAGGCGACACATAGCCTCGGTCGAAGCGCATGCCATCCATGATCTCGACCTTGGTTTCGGTGGTCTTGGATTCCTCGATGCTGACCACACCTTCCACGCCAACCTTTTCCAGGGCATCGGCGACCAACTGGCCAATCAACGGATCGTTGTGCGCTGACAACGTCGCCACTTGTGCTTTTTCCTTGGCAGTGCAGACCTGTCGTGACTGCGCCAGCAACGATTTGATGACCAGCGCCAAGCCCTTGTCCAGGCCTCGCTTGAGATCGATGGCACTGGCTCCGGCCACCACGTTGCGCACGCCGTCGGCCAGGATCGCGTGAGCGAGCACAGTTGCGGTACTGGTGCCATCACCCACCGCTTCACCAGTGCGCTCGGCCGCCTGGCGCAGCATCTGTGCGCCGAGGTTTTCCTCCGGATCCTGCAGAAAGACGCGTTTGGCGATGGTCACGCCATCGTTGCAGACAGTCGGTTTACCCCAACTGCTTTGCATCAGTACCGATTTCGATTTGGGCCCTAGCGTAACGCGCACGGCATCGGCGAGCTGGGTGGCACCACTGAGGATTTTCTCCCGCGCTGCGGAGCGAAACAGGATTTTGCTGTGGGGCATGGTATTGCCTCCCGTTCAGGCCAGGGCAGAGAACAACTGCTGCCAGCATCCCGCTGCACCGTGTTGGGTGCTTGATTTTTATCAACCCTACAGGGCGCTGAACGCCGCGCTCAGCGTTGATCCAGGTACCGGTACAGGGCTTCTTCCTGGTCGAAATGCAACTTGGCCAAGGTGTCCAGGCGTATCAGCTGGTGCTGGATGTCGTCAGGGCTCGGGCTCGCTGCCGCCCGGTTGAAATCCTGGCTCATGCAGGAAAGAAGATGGATGAGGCGGAAGATTTCCCGGTGGGTATGGCTCATCGCCGAGAGCGGATCTTCGCCCTGCATGAAGCGGCTCAGCAGCGGATACAAACGACGCTCGTCATCGCGCTCGTGGCGCTCCAGAAGGTCATGCAGGCCGGTGACCAGTTTGCCCAGGTCGTCCCGCGCCTGCTCGATGGGGCGTTTGGCGAAATCGCAGGCCATCTGGCTCAGCTCCGTCAGCAACCCGTCGAGTTGCCGATGCTCATCCTGCAACCGATCCAGGTCCTCGACGGCAAGCCCGCTGCGTCGTCCGGCCGTCAAGGGGCCCAGCGCACGCAAGGCGTTGACGATGATCAACAGGTCGATACCTTCCTGCAACACCGCCCCCAGCAGCGCGGGCAGGTAGCCGGCGGCGGCAACCAGCATGGCCAGCAACGACAAGCTCATGCCCACCCATACCCCCTGACGGGCGATGTACACGGCGTACCGGGCGATATCCAAGGCATCGACCAATCGATCGAGACGATCGACCAGCAACACCACACCGGCCGCCTGGGCAGAGGCCGTGACGCCAGAAGCGCCCATGGCAACCCCGACATCGGCCGCCGCCAATGCTGGCGCATCGTTGATGCCATCGCCGACCATCAGCGAGGGCGCCATGCGGCAGCCGTCCTGCACCAGGCGAATCTTGTCGACTGGCGAGAGCCCCGAGCGAAGCTCATCGATACCCGCCGCCAGCGCAACCATTTCCGCCGTTTCCGGGCGGTCACCGGTGAGCATGACGACCTTTTCGATCCCGCGCGCCCGCAGGCGGCGCAGTGTCTGGGGGGTTTCCCGGCGCAAGTCATCGGCCAGCCGCAGTACCGCTTTCAACTCACCGTCAACCGCCACGAAACTGCCGCTGTTGGCCAGGTAGTCCAGTTGCTGCAAACGTGCCTGTGCCCACTGGCCATTGTCCTTCTCGTTCTGCACATAGGCCAGGGCGCCCAAGCGTACAGCCTTGCCTTGAACGATCCCGGCAAGCCCCTGGCCGGGGCTTTCCTGCACCTGCTCGGGCGCGGTCAGCGTCAGGTTGCGCAGGCGGGCAGCATGAACGATGGCCTGGGCAATCGGATGGGTCGATGACTGGGCTAACGAAGCGGCCAACTGCAGCATCTGCAACGGCGCGCCTTGCCCCTTCAGTTCGATCGACTGCAACTGGGCATGACCACTGGTCAAGGTACCGGTCTTGTCGAGGAACACCTGGCGGATGCCGGTCAGGGCTTCAAGCACCTCGCCGTCACGCACGAGTATGTTGCGCCGTGCAGCCCTCGAAATACCCGAGATGATGGCAATTGGCACCGCCAGTATCAGCGGGCAAGGCGTGGCGACCACCAGCACGGCAAGCACTCGCTGCACATCGCCACTGGCCCACCACGCCAGCGCAGCAATGAGCAATGTCAGCGGGATCAGCGCCAGCGCATAGCGGTCGGCCAGGCGCATGAAAGGTGCCCGTGACTGACGTGCCGCTTCGGCCAGTTTCACGATGCCAGCGTAGGTGCTTTGCGCCGCGGTATGCGTGGCCAGCAACAGCAGCGGCGCACCGGAGTTGGTCACCCCACTGGCCACCGGCTCACCGGCATGGCGGGTAACCGGTAACGATTCGCCAGTCAGCGCCGCTTCGTCCAGGGTCGCCTGCTCGGATTGCAACCACCCGTCCACCGGCACGATCTCACCCAGGCGCACCAGTACACTCTGCCCAGCGCGGACTTCGTCCACCGGTACCTCACGCAAACCATCCTGCTCTTGAATCCAGGCCCGCTGAGGGGCCCGGTCGATCAGTGCCCGCAACTCGCGCTCGGCGTGACGCAAGCTGAGAGTCTCCAATGTACGGCCCGAGGCAAGCATCAGCGCAACCACGGCGCCTACCAGCATCTGCTCAAGGGCCAGGGCCGCGCCAATCGACATCAGCGCGATCAGGTCAATGCCCGCCTCACGCCTGGCCAGGCGCCGGGCCATTTCCACCGCCAGCACCGCTGCCATGATCGCGCTGCCGGCGGCCCAGATCAGCGCAGCCCAGGTCGGCCGTTGCGCCGCATAGGCCAGCCCTCCGAGCAGCAAGGCCAGGACGCAGACCAGCAACAGGCTTGGGTCCAGCCATCGACGTGACATGGCGGTCACTTGCGCTTGGCCTGCTGCAGCAATTGTTGGACCTGTTCCTGGGCCTGGGTCGCTCTGCGCAGTGCCTCGTTGGCGGTCTGCTCGACCAGGTCGATGCGGTAGCACACCTGGTCGGCCCGCAAACGGGCGGTAGCCGCGTTGTTCTCGGCCGACTCCAGGCGCGCGTCGTATTCTTCAGCGTGCCAAGGGGTACAGCCCGAAGCCGATGCCAGCAGCAGACTGGACAATCCGGCAAGCAGATAGCGTTGCATGTTGGTGCCCTCGCGCATGCCCAAGACACCCTCAGTATCGGCATCGCCACTCAGCGCAGCCTGACATTTATCAATCTCGCCCAGCGTGCGATAGCGCGCCGGTTTTGACCTTTGTCAATCACGTAATACCGCTTGGGGGTAGAAACATGGGCTGAGGGCATCTCAGCCCACCTTTCCAACGAATAGCGAAGACCACCCGAACGACCTTGATTTGCGCGACACCGTCAACGGTGGGCTGGAAGCCAAGGTGCATTTGCTTCGCGAACGGAAATTGGTCGAGCGCGCTGCCTGGACGTGAGCAAGGTCGAAGACTACTTGTTGATCGCCTGACCCGGCTGCCCACCACGAGATATGGTCATGAACAAAGATCAGCCCTGGAAGCTGTACTTGCTGGCGATCGGGCTTTCCGTGCTCGCCGCCATTCAGTTCGGCCTATTCGACCGTGCGGCCGTGCAGACCATCTCCTATAGCCAGTTCCTGCAATTGCTGGAGCAGCAAAAGGTCAGCGACCTTCGGGTCGAACACGACCGTATCCTGGGCAAGCTGCAGGAACCCATCGCAGGCCGCTCGATGTTCTCCACGGTGCGGATCGATCCGCAACTGAGCGAGCAACTGGGCCGCACGGGCGTGACCTTCACCGGAGTAGCCGAGGACAGCAACCTGGCTGCCATGGTGGGTTGGCTCATGCCGCTGATAATGATGCTGGCGCTGTGGTTCTTCCTGTTTCGTGGGGTAACCGATAAACAAGGCCTGGGCGGTCTGATGGGTGTGGGGAAGTCGCGCGCCCGGGTCTACGTCGAGCGTGACATCAAGGTCACCTTCGCCGATGTGGCGGGCATAGACGACGTCAAGGGCGAACTCACCGAAGTGGTGTCCTTCCTCAAGAACCAGGCGTTCTATGCCCGTCTGGGGGCGCATGTGCCCAAGGGCACATTGCTGGTCGGCCCCCCGGGCACCGGCAAGACCCTGGTGGCCAAGGCGATCGCCGGCGAAGCGGCGGTACCCTTTTTCTCGATCTCCGGGTCCGAGTTCGTCGAGATGTTCGTCGGCGTGGGCGCGGCGCGGGTGCGCGACCTGTTCGACCAGGCCCGACGCGCCGCGCCCTGCATCATTTTCATCGACGAACTGGACGCCCTGGGCAAGATGCGTGGCCTCGGCAGCCTGGGCGGCAATGACGAGAAGGAACAGACGCTCAATCAACTGCTGGCCGAACTGGATGGCTTCGACCCACGCGAAGGCGTCGTGCTGCTGGCGGCGACCAACCGCCCTGAGATACTGGACCCCGCGCTGCTGCGAGCCGGACGGTTCGACCGGCAGATCCTGATCGACCGGCCTGACCGCAAGGGTCGCCTGGCGATCCTCAAGGTGCACCTGCACAAGATCGTCTACAAGAACGACCTGGACTGCGAACGCATCGCCGACATCACCCCCGGCCTGACCGGCGCCGACCTGGCCAACCTGGTGAACGAAGCCGCCATCGTCGCCACCCGACGTGCCAGCCAATGGGTCGAGCTGCAGGACTTCACCGCTGCCGTCGAGCGCCTGGTGGCAGGCGTGGAGCGCAAGGGCAACGTGCTGCGCGACGATGAACGCCAGGTCGTGGCGTACCATGAGATGGGCCACGCGCTGGCCGCAAGCAGCCTGCCGGCGATGGACCCGGTGCACAAGGTGTCGATCATCCCCAGGGCCGCTGGCTCGCTGGGGTTCACCCTGCAACGGCCGACCGATGACCGCTACCTGATCAGCGCGCAGATGCTCCGCGACCGGATCGTCGTGCTGATGGCCGGACGAGCCGCCGAAAGCCTGGTATTCGGCCAGGTGTCCACCGGGGCTGCCGACGACCTGGGACGCGCCACCGACATCGCCCGCCAGTTGATCACCCGATTCGGCATGAGCACGGAACTGGGCCAGGCAGTGCTGGAGCGCCAACAGGCCAGTTACCTGGGCGAATCGTTGTTGCGCCAGGAGCGCAAGGACTACTCAGAGCAGACCGCGCGCGAAATCGACCTGGGTATCCGAGGCCTGCTGGAAGACGCTTACGCCCGTGCCCGGACCTTGCTCGAGCAACGACGCACCGACCTGGACACTGGGGCACGCCTGTTGTTGGCCAGGGAAACCATCACCCCGGAAGAATTCCCGGCGCTGCTGCCGGTGGCCAAGGACCCTGCCACCTATAATCTGGTCGATGCGGCCAAATGACACTCCGATCCAGTCCGAGTACCGACCATGCTCACCGTCACATTGATCAACATGCTGGTGGTGATCCTGGTGGTGATCATCCACTACGAATGCCTGCTGCGCCTGAACGACTGGCTACCGCGGCTGAAACTGTGGAGCCGATTCCGGATCGTAGCAGGCGTATTCGGCGCGCTGCTGGCTCATGCGCTGGAGGTCTGGTGTTTCGCCCTGGTGTATTACCTGATGATTCACGCCGAAGGCTGGGGCACGCTCAGTGGCAACTTCGACGGCAGCTTCCTGGATTGCGTGTACTTTTCCTTCACTACCTACACCACGATAGGCTTTGGCGACATCGCGCCTAACGGCCATCTGAAGTACCTCACCGGCCTGCAAGCGTTGACAGGCCTGGTGCTGATCACCTGGACCGCGTCGTTCCTGTTCCTCGAAATGCAGAAATACTGGAAAGCCAAATAGCGCCTGTTCAGGCGTCTGGGTGTGGCGTCCAGTGCCATTGCGCAACCTCAGGCATGTCTTCGCCATGCTCGATGAGGTACAGCTTGTGCCTTTCCATGGTCGACCAGTAGCGGGTTCGCGCCTGCTCCACCTGTGCTCGCAGGCGAGGCACGCGTTCGAACACATCGAGAACCAGCTGGTAGCGGTCGAGGTTGTTGATGACTGCCATGTCGAACGGCGTGGTGGTGGCCCCTTCTTCACGGAAACCATGCACATGGAAGCGCTGCGGGTTGGCACGCTTGTAGATCAGGCGGTGAATCAGGGCAGGATAACCATGGAAGGCGAAGATCACCGGCTGCTCTTCGGTAAACAGCGCGTTGAAGTCACTGTCGGGCAACCCGTGCGGATGCTGTTGCGGTGATTGCAGTGCCATCAGGTCAACCACGTTCACCACCCTCACCCGCAGATCGCCAACGTAATCACGAAGCAGGGTCACGGCCGCCAACACTTCCAGCGTCGGCACATCGCCTGCGCAGGCGAGGACCACCTCCGGCAGGTCATCGTCATGGCTGGCCCATGCCCAACGCCCAATGCCGGCCTGGCAATGCAGATTCGCCGCCTGCCCATCCAGCCACTGCCATTCCAGCTGTTTTCCGACAACGATCACATTGATGTAGTCACGGCTACGCAAGCAATGGTCAGCCACGGACAACAGGCAGTTGGCGTCCGGTGGCAGGTAGATGCGCGCAAGATCGGCCTTCTTGTTCGCCATAAGGTCGAGGAAACCTGGGTCTTGGTGCGAGAAGCCGTTGTGGTCCTGGCGCCAGACATGCGAAGTCAGGAGGATGTTCAGCGAGGCGATCGGCTTGCGCCAAGGCACTTCGGCGGCGGTCTTGAGCCATTTGGCATGCTGGTTGATCATCGAATCGACGATATGAATGAATGCTTCATAGCAGGAAAACAGGCCGTGCCGACCGGTCAACAGGTAGCCTTCCAGCCAACCTTCGCATATATGTTCGCTGAGTATCTCCATTACCCTGCCGTCTGGCCCGAGGTGGTTATCTTCGACGCCGTGGGGATCCAGCCAGACCTTGCTGGTCGCCTCGAACACGGCGTCCAGCCGGTTGGACGCCGTCTCGTCAGGCCCGAACAGGCGGAAATCGCGGGACACCAGGCTGTTCTTCATGACATCGCGCAAGTAACTGCCAAGAACCCGCGTCGCCTCTGCACGCACCTGTCCAGGTGCGTCCATCTTCACGCTGTAATCGCTGAAGCGCGGAAGGTCGAGCGCCCGCAACAGCAGCCCGCCATTGGCATGAGGGTTTGCGCTCATGCGCCGCCGTCCGGTCGGGACCAGTGCGGCCAGTTCCGGCAACAACGCGCCCTGGGCATCGAACAGCTCATGAGGGCGGTAGCTTTCCAGCCATTGCTGCAATTGCTGCAAGTGCAGCGGCTTGCGAAGATCACCCAGGGGCAGTTGGTGGGAGCGCCAGGTCCCTTCTACCCGCTGCCCATCGACGAATTTCGGCCCCGTCCAGCCTTTGGGGGTGCGCAATACCAGCATTGGCCACAACGGCCGGTCGATGGCTACGCCCGATTCGGTGTGCCGGGCAAGGCGCTGGATCTGGCAGATTTTCTCGTAGATCACATCAAGCGTCCTGGCCAACGCCCGATGAACTTCCATCGGTTCGTCGCCCTCGACAAAATAGGGGTCATAGCCATAGCCATACATCAGGCTGGTCAGCTCGTCCTCGCTGATCCGCGCCAGCACCGTCGGGTTGGCGATCTTGTAGCCGTTCAGATGCAGGATCGGCAGTACCGCACCGTCGCGCGCGGCATTGAGGAACTTGTTGCAATGCCAACTTGCGGCCAGCGCGCCGGTTTCCGCTTCGCCGTCGCCTATGACGCAGGCCACGATCAACTGCGGGTTATCCAGGGCAGCGCCATAGGCATGGACCAGGGCATAGCCAAGCTCGCCACCCTCGTGCAGAGAACCCGGGACATGCGGGCCGACATGGCTGCCAATGCCATACGGCCATGAAAACTGACGAAACAACCGTGCCATCCCCTGCGCATTGCGTTCTATCGCAGGGTTCAGCTCGGTATAGGTACCATCCAGATACGCCTGGGCAACCATGGCCGGGCCGCCATGGCCAGGGCCGGTGACGAAGAGCATGTTGAGATCGTAATGGCGGATCAGCCGGTTCAGATGGGTGTAGATCAGGTTCAGCCCCGGCGATGTACCCCAGTGCCCCAGCAACCGGGGCTTGATGTCGGCCAACTTCAGCGGGGTGGCCAGCAAGGGGTTGCCCTGGAGATAGATCTGGCCAACGGTAAGGTAGTTCGCGGCCCGCCAGTAGGCATCCAGCCATTCGAGTTCCTCGGTACCTGGATAATCGTTCATGATCGCCCCTCTGTCGATGGCGCGCACGCTTATGTGGAGGCGTTCAGATATCCCCGGCGCGGATATCTTCTTCCCGTCGGCTCTGCTGACGGATCAGCAAGGTCAGCTCGTGCAGGTGGTCGGCCAACAGCCCCACCAGGTCGTCTGCAGTGACAATGCCGACCAACAGGCCAAAGTCATCGACCACCGGGATCCGCCTGATGTTGGCCCGTCGCATGTTCAGAATCACATCGAACAGGTCTTCATTCTGGTTTGCGGTAATCAATGGGCGTGGCAGGACATCGATGGCCTGGAGGTCTTCCTGGTCAGGAGGGTTGCAGGCGATGATCCTCAGCGCAAGGTCACGGTCGGTGATCAGGCCGATAGGCCGGTAACGGTCTCGATCGACGGGCTCGGCCAGCACCAGGTCACCGACGTGGTACCGACTCATCATCCGCGCTGCGGCGAAGATCGAAATGCTGGGGAGCGCAGTGACCACATCCCGGTTGCAGTATTTGCCGATGGACATGATGCTTCACCTTTTTGGAATGCGAAGACGGAGCGTCCCTGCTCCTGAAATCGGTCAGGTCAATCACTTGCTGCTTTTGATAGGAATCACTTTCTCAGGGTGAATCGCTTCTGCACGCTTGGGCAGATGCACCAGCAGCACGCCCTTGGCGAACTGTGCATTAATCTTTTCCGCATCTACTTCACGGGGTAGTTGGAAAACCCGCTCGAAGCTACCGTAGTGCCGCTCTGACAAGTGGTACTCCTTGCGTTTTTCGTCAACCTCTTCCTGCTTCTCGCCGCGGATCACAACGTTGCCATTGACCAGCTTGATCTCGATGTCCTTGTCGTCCACACCCGGCAGTTCGGCGCTGATGCGAAACTCATCGGCCAGTTCGCTGATATCCATCGCCGGCATGCCATGGCTGAACAGTTCACGGCGCCAGAATGGCTCGACATCGAACGGGGTATGGCTGAACGGCATGCGCAATGGCCGGCGACCGAAATCGTCGAACAGGCTGTCGATCTGACGCCGCAACTGCTGGAATGGGCGCCACAGGTCCGATGGCTCGGTACTTGGCGGCGTAGCCTTGGCAGGTTGGGTGGTTGCGGAAGTGACAGGTACTTTCTTCGCTGTTTCGGACATGGCGACCTCCTCTAATGAGTAATGCCTCCCTGGGAGACGCCTCGATATTGCGCTGGCAGGCAAGCCCCCGTTTGACCTTTATCAATCAGGATGCGGCCACCATCCTCTGTCGGTTTGATCCTGATCAAAGTGTTGCCATCGCAGGGGCTTAGCTTATATGGAACGTGGCCCGCCCAAACCTGTTCGAGACGCATATGGACCAGGATGACAGTGAGTGTGTCCGTTTGCTGGAAACATTGCCGGGGCCCGGCATACAGTACCTTCGCCTGATGCTGTGCAACCCGCAACGCAGCGAGGCGATGCCAGGCCAGTATTGCCAACTGACGAATCAAACCCAGCGCTGGACCTGCAACTACATCAGCATGCCTGGCGCAGCAGGTCGGTTCATGGTCGCCACCCGCAGCGTCCTGGCATTGAAGGTCGGAGATCTGCTCGAGTACTCAGGCCCTCTGGGCAGCGCATGGCCGGTGCCCTTGCAGACTGTGCGACTGCTGGCTATCACTCACGGCGAGGGGGTTTTGGCGCTACTTTGCACACTGGATGAGGTTCGCTGTTGGCTACCTTGGGTAGAGGTGAGGCTGTTGCACGAAAGCTTTGAGCAGGAGCACCTGCCCGCTGAATGTAAGCCATGGATCTCAGCGTTTACCTCGGTGCCGCGCAACAGCAGAAGCGTTTGGAGTCAACTGACTGAACAGCTGGAGGATTTCAAGCCGGACACTGTCTACTGCTGCGCGCCATCCTTGGTGGCAAGGCATGCCGCGCGCATCTGTTGGCAAAAAGGTGTCCCGATACAGCGTATCTGGTTGCGGGCAGACCATGTGTCGCGTCCATTCTGGAATTGTCAATTTCCTCTGAATGGGCCTGTGCAACGTTATGACAGGATTCTCGAGGCCCTCAATTCGGCTCCTCCATCCGACTGAGCTTGAGCAGGCCCTGTTGATCGATGAGTCGGACTTCCCGGCCAACGCATTGCAGGAGCCCAGCCTGATTGAACCGGCTGAACAGCCGGGAGACAGTTTCCAGGGTAAGGTCCAGGTAGTTTGCGATATCTCCTCGCGACATGGGCAGATTAAGGACGTCTGCACGCAAACCTCTTTCTTGATAACGCGCCGCCATGCCCAACAGGAAAAGCGAAAGGCGCTGCTCGGCTCGCCCGTGGCAGCAGCGCAGGTGTTCGTCCTTGCCTTGAATACCCAGGCTGAGCATGTGCAACAGTTGATAGCGCAATCCGGGTATCTGCCCCGACAGATCAACCAACTGGTCCAGCCGGATCGAGCAGACCAGCGAAACGTCCAGCGCCAACGCATAGCTCCGATAATGACTTGCCCCGATAGCGTCCAGCCCCAAGATTTCGCCCGGCAGAACGAAGCCGATGACCCGCTCGTTGCCCTCGGAATCAATCAGAAAATTCTTGATGACCCCTGAGCGCAGGGCAAACACATGCCCCATGGGCTCATCGGCCTTGAACAGATACTCGCCCTTCTTCAAAGGGCGGTTACGGCGAATGATACGCTCCAGCTTTTCCACTTCATCGACGCTTAGGCTGGCGGGCAGGCAAAGTCGGCTCAAAGAGCACGCAAGGCACTTTACCTGGGGCTTTATACCCATATCTTCAGGGCCTGACATGACGATGTCTCCGCTTTTTCTTGCGGGCTCTATAAACGCTAGCCGCTTCGCCCGAGGTTTCTGAGGCAACTGACCAAGGGTCATGGTGGTGCCCCACTAAAGCTTGATCAAGATCAAGTCAGGCCAATGCGCTGCCCTCATGCTCGACTTAGACAGCCTTCAACCCGTGTTCCTGTCTGAAGGCCCCTGGGCCTTATAAATCTGCATTGTCTGGTAACGTGAAGAGGATGTGTCATGAATACCTTACTGAACGAACTTCACGCCTATCATCATGACATGGCCAATAAGATAAGCCAGATCAGGAAGTTGCTGAAAAAGCTAAAGCATGAACCCGATGCCACTGATGACTGTAAGCTTTTGTTCGAAATGTTGGAGGCCTTGCACAGCAACGCAGAGCGGCACCACCATGAGAATGAAGAAATCATTCGGCGAGCCTTGCTGGCCACGGAGGCGCCGATCCACCCGCGGATCCTGGATATCGAGCGAGATCACCAGGCATTTGCGCGCATTGCTGGGCAATTGAAGACATTAGCGGCTACGGCAAAAGACACGAAAGTTATCGCTGACACTGTCGATGACTATATCGAAAAATATTACGACCACATGGAGTCGGAGGAAAACATATTCTTTCCAGCTGCAGAAAAATGGCTTTCAAACAGTCAATGGCTGGAAATAAAACATCAATGGCATTAGCTGGAGTGCAAATTCAAGCGCCCAACCGCCCCATCTCAATCACACGAGGATACTGCCATGGCTTCTGCTGATACTTCCCGTCAACATACCGCGCCCTCGTTTCCCAAGCCTGCGGGCGAACATTGGATCGAAGCCCTCGACAATGGCACCCATGTACTGATCAGGCCGCTGCAAGCCAAGGACCGGGAGCGCGAGAGGGCCTTCATCGAACGGCTGTCACCGCAGTCGCGGCATTTTCGCTTCCTGTGCCAGATCAAAGAGCCCGGTGAGGCGATGCTCGACCAGTTGATGGCGGTCGACCAGGACCGACAAGCGGCTTATGTCGCCCTCGCCCATGTGGACGGCGAGCTGCAGGAGGTGGGCATATCGCGTTATGCCGCCATTGCCGGCAAGGATGAATGCGAATGCGCCGTGACAGTACTCGACAGCTGGCAGCACCATGGCCTGGGCCGCCTGCTGCTCAAGCACCTGACCGATCATGCCCGGGCAAAAGGCCTGCGGCAGATGTACTCGATCGACTCAGCCGCCAACCTGGCGATGCGCGACCTGGCCAAGGCGGCAGGATTCACCACCACTACCGATCCGGATGATCCGGCCCAGGTCATCCATCGCCTCAACCTGACCTGAAGCGCCGCTGCGCCAGCGCCTGGGGCAGCCACCGTGCTGCCCCGCCCGCTGCAAGCCCCACGACCTCCGGCCCTATCCGCACGAGGAGGGTATCCATGAACGGTAATTCGCGGAAACTGATGGAAAAGCTCTACGGCAAGCAATACCAGGTCGACAGCGCTGAGATCGCCCCCCTGCTGCATCAATTCGCCGAACCCTTGCCTGACCTGGACTCCCCCGCTTTCGCTGCGCTGTTCGACCGCTACGCCGACGCCCGTGTGGTGATGCTGGGCGAGGCAAGCCATGGCACCAGCGAGTTCTATCGCGCCCGCGCGGCAATTACCCGCCGGTTGATCGAACAGCACGGCTTCAACATCGTGGCCGTAGAAGCCGACTGGCCGGATGCCGGGCACGTCGACCAGTAGGTGCGGGGCTTGGCCCATTCGGCATGGAAGCGCCATATTTTCAGCCGTTTCCCAACCTGGATGTGGCGCAACAACGAGGTCAAGGCATTCGCCCACTGGCTGCATGGACACAACCGCCTGCTGGCCGTCGAGCGCCGCGTGGAGTTCAGAGGCCTGGACGTCTACAGCCTGCGCAACTCCATTCATGAAGTGCTGGCCTTTCTGGACCGGGCAGATCCGCACCTGGCCCGCGAAGCGCGCCACCGTTATGGTTGCCTGACGCCCTGGCAGGATGACCCGGCCCTGTACGGCCACTTCGTCGAGCGCGGTGGCGTCATGCCGTGCGAGCAGCCTGTGGTAGAACAACTGAATGTGATGCTGGCCGAACAGCTGTCGGGCCTGATCCGCAATGACGAAGCGTTCTTCAATGCCACCCAGAACGCACGGGTGATCATCGCTGCGGAGCAATATTACCGCGCGATCTACCGAGGCTCGACCGCCTCCTGGAACCTGCGCGACCGGCATATGTTCGATACCCTGCGCGCACTGCTGGAACATCGCGGACCACACGCCAAAGCCGTGGTCTGGGCACACAATTCCCACATCGGCAACGCAGATGCCACGGAAATGGGTTGGAAAGGCCAGTTCAACATCGGCCAACTGTGCCGTAAAGCCTTTGGCCGGGAGGCCGTGCTGATTGGCATGACCACTGACCGCGGTCAAGTGGCCGCCGCCAGTGACTGGGATGGCGACATGCTGATCAAGGACGTCCGCCCTTCGCGGTCGGACAGCTGGGAGCACCAGTTCCGCCTGGCAGGCGTACCGGCTTCTTTGACCGACTGGCGAGACCCACAGCGCAAGGAGTTGCGTCGCATCTTGTCCATGCCACTGCTCGAGCGCGCGATCGGCGTCATCTACCGACCGGAAAGCGAACGGCTGAGCCATTACTTCGAAGCAGTGCTGGCCGAGCAATTCGATGCCATGCTCTGGATCGAACAGACCCAGCCGGTCAACGCCCTGCCACTACCGAAACAACAGCACCTCGAACCGGAAGACGAAACCTATCCGTTCGGTGTCTGAATATCCGGCCTGCAAGCCTCAAGAGAAGAGGCTTGGGGGCCGCGACTAGCGAGCATGGTCATCTTCAGCCTCCCCGGCACGCGCTCTGGAGGACTCCGCGAGCCCGGCCTTGTCCATCAGCGCGATGACTTCTTCGTCCGACGTCTGGGGAAAGTCCTGGTACCAGTAGCCGACCGAAACCATCCGCTCAGGCACCAGCGGGCAGACCACCTCGTCCACTTCGCCCCACATGGCCTCCAGCGTTTCCGGTGGCGCGACTGGCACCGCGACTACGATACGCAAAGGGGACAACGCTCGTGTCGCCTGAATGGCCGCCATCATCGAGGCCCCGGTTGCCAGGCCATCATCAACCAGGATTACGGTCTGGTCCTTGAGCCGAAGCGGTGGTCGGGTACCTCGATAAGCGCGCTCGCGACGTATCAGTTCCTGGGTTTCCCTGGCAACCACGCTTTCCAGCAAGGTGCGATCGACCGGGTAAGCCCGCAGTGCATCGTCGTTGAGAATCTTCACCCCGCCCCCGGCGATCGCACCCATGGCATATTCAGGGTGCGACGGTATTCCAAGCTTGCGCACTACCAGCAGGTCAAGGCGAACCTTGAGGGCGGTAGCGACCTCGTAAGCCACCGGCACGCCGCCTCGTGGCAAGGCGAGCACGATCACATCAGCCCGTCCGGCATATCGGCTCAACGACGCCACCAGGCAGCGACCGGCTTCAGCACGGTCGGGGTACAGGGTGCGACGAGCAAGATCATGCGACATGGAAACCTCCCGCGCCGCGACGGGCGCCTGTCGTTTCAGCTACTGGCAAGCACTACCGCCATTCAAGGCAGCGTCGCCCGGGCCTCTTCAGGCAGCAGGTCGAACTGCTCGAGGCAGCGCTGTTCATCGTCTGCCGTCAACGCCTTGTATGCGCTCACTTCCCGCATCGGCGTATCGAACAAGGCCAGGCGTATCACCCCATTACGGTCCAGAAACGTTTGCGCCAGGCAGGTACACACCGGCTTGCCGACCAATGCCGTGAGCTTTTCATCCTCAGGGGTGTTCACCCGGGCCTGCAGGCTGTCTGTGCAATTCTCCACGATTCGGTCCACCGAGCGCCCCGCCAGCCAAACCGTGCCGCCAGCGAGCAACGCCAGGAACAGCAACATGCCCAAGAGCACGTTCGACTCCTGGGTGACCGAGCGCAGGAAGGCAAGCCGAGCCTGCCAGCCCGTGGCCTGGCCGTTGAATATGGTCTTGCCTACCGTGCGTTTCACGCCACGCTGCACCACCCACCCCAACGCCACGCACAGGGCGAGCAAGGCCAGCAGCATAAGTGGATGTTGCATCGGCAGGCGCCAGTTCGGGTTCAACGACCGGTAGGCAGCGATCACGACGAGCAGTGCGAAGATTGCCACGATAAACCCCAGGCTACCCCGTGGCCGATGCATCCAGGCCCGGAGTTTCGCCCTTGCTTGTGTATCCATGACAGCCTCCCGGCCCAGGCTAGCGCACTGGGTCAATAGCAACCGTTTCGTGGTACTCGGGTACGTACACCTGCCAACCGAGCTCGATGCTGATCCGCCGCCGCAACGTGTCGGCGGCGTGCGGCTCACCGTGGATGACATAGGTCTGGCGTGGCGGGCGGGCGAAACCGCGCAACCACTCCATGATCTCGTCGGCATCGGCGTGCGCAGAGAGATTATCCATCGCATGCACCTGGGCCCGGATAGGCACGTCTTCACCGTGCAGGCGGACACTGCGCGCACCGGCGACGATGTCGGCACCGCGCGTACCACCGGCCTGGAAACCAGAGAACAGAATGCTGTTGCGCGGGTTGGGTGCCAGTGCCTTGAGATGGTGCAAGACTCGTCCACCGGTCGCCATGCCACTGGCGGCGATAATGACCGCGGGCTCACGCAGCTGATCCAGATGCCGGGATTCATCGACGGTACGGATGATATGCGTGCCCCTGCACATTTCGGCGCATTCCGCCAACGTCAGGCGATGCTCGCTCCGGAACTGCTGGTAAAGGGTGGTTGCGTCTGTAGCCATCGGGCTGTTGAGGTAGACCGGAATGTCGGGTATCAGGCCATCGCGCTTGAGCTTGTACAGGTAATACATCAGCAACTGGGCCCGGCCAACCGCGAATGAGGGCACCAAGGTGATGCCGTGGCGCAGGAGAGTCTGGTTGATGACCTGGGCCAGAAACTGCTCGGTCGATTCGCTTGGATGCTGGCGATCGCCATAGGTGGACTCCACCAGCAGCACGTCTGCCGTCCTGATCAGTTCCGGCGCGCGCATGATCGGGTCTTGTGGCCGGCCCAGGTCGCCAGAGAAGACCAAGGTCTGGCCGTCGACCTTGATCTGTACCGTCGCCGCGCCGAGTATGTGCCCAGCTGTGCGCAACAGCAGCTCCATCCCCGGCGCAATCATGGTCGGGTGATGCAACTCCACAGGGCGCAACAATGCCAAGGCACGCTTTGCATCCTGTTCGGTGTAAAGCGGGCGTGCCGGCGAATGCTTCGAGTAGCCGTGCCGGTTGGCATGCTCTGCCTGCTCTTCTTGCAGCCGGGCACTGTCGAGCAACAGGATTTCGGCCAAGGCACAGGTGGCCGGTGTTGCGTAGATCGGCCCGGTATAGCCTTCCTTGGCGAGCACCGGAAGATAACCGCTGTGGTCGAGGTGGGCGTGGGTCAGCACCACGGCATCGAGCGCGCGCAGCGCCGCCGATAACGGTTCCCAGTTGCGCAGGCGCAGTTGCTTGTAGCCTTGGAACAGCCCACAGTCGATCAGCACGCGGCTGCTGTCGCGGGTCAACAGGAACTTGCTGCCCGTCACGGTCCCGGTACCACCGAGGAATGTCAGTTGCATGGCTAGGGCTCCAAGGTTTCGGCCGCTTGAGGGTGAACCGCAAGGACGCTGCACGGCGGGCGGCTGACGATGCGTTCAGTGGTGTCGCCGAGCAGTTTGTCCAGGCCCTTTGGCTGCACGACGCCCATGACCACCGCGTCGATATCCAGCGCAGCGACTTGCTCGCGAATCACCTGAACCGGGCCACCTTCCAGGAAGTGGCGGCAATCGGCCGGGACCCCCTCGGCATCCGCCAAGGTGTCGAACGGCTCTTTCAAGGCATTGCGCATCTCATCGATCCACGCCTGGGTAACGTTCATGTCCGAGGCGAACACGCCCGCCAGGTTGTAGGCCGAGAGCAGGTGCAGCTGTGCATCGCATTGCAGTGCCAGCGCCTGCGCGGCACGAATCAGCCTGCGGTTGAAGGACGCCTGGTCCTCGGGGGTTTCGCTGAAGGAGGTGTCCACGGCGACCAGCACGCGCCGGGGCAGCGACACCGCCGCCTCCGGTACGAAGTGCGTGATGCCCTTCAAGCCCCGCATCAACGCGCAATCCAGGGGCGTGCTGAACAGGCGCACCATGGTTGGCGTCACTTCGCTGTCCTTGATGACCATATCGGGGTGCAGTTCGCTGATGTAGTCGATGGCCTGGCTGCGGATGTCATCTGCCTGCAAGGTGTCGACCGTCAGAGCGATGCCGCTGCCACGGTGATGCTCGACCAACCCCGCCAGCCGCAAACCGTAGTGGTCGAACTGACGCTGGATATCGGCCTCGTTCAATCGCTCTTCGCGCAGCAGGTGCTCCTGCGTCGGTTCGAACAAGCCCAGTACATGCACACTGGCACCACTGACATGCGCCAGCGCCAGGGCCCGGCGCAGCGCGGCCGAATGCGGATCGAGCTCGGTGAGCAGCACCAGCAGTTGTCGATATTGACCCATGGCGAACCTCCGGGCTTGCGCGGCTGGCGTGATGATGTAGGCGATTGTCCGAAAGCAGGCCTGTTCGCGCTTGATGCAGATCAGAAAACCACCATCCGAGCCGGAACTTGACGATTGTCAGAATCAGCGCCGCCCAGCACGGTACAACAGCTCTGGCAAGCATCGACCAGGTGACCGGGAGGCGACATGAACAGGCAGCAGACTGAAAAGCCAGACGCGTGCGAGCATTGGATCGAAAAGCTTTCTGATGGCTCTGCCGTACTGATCCGCCCCCTGCGCGAGGAAGACCGCGAAAGGGACCGCCGCTTTCTCAGCACGATCGCCTACGAGGCCCGGCGTTTCCGCTTCATTGCCGGGCTCTGTGGCGGTGTGCCGAGCCTGGATGCGCAGCATATGCCAGTGGATCATCACCAGTGCGAAGCCTACGTTGCCCTGGTCCATGCAGATGGCCAGTTGCGCCAGATCGGGGTCAGCCGGTATGCCAGTGTTCCCGGCAGCCTCCAGTGCGAATGCGCGGTAGCCGTAAATGAAGAATGGCAACGCAAGGGGCTGGGCCGGCTGCTGATGCAGCACCTGATCGCGGCCGCGAAGCGCAATGGCTTCCACTGCATGATCTCCAGGGACCTGGCGAACAACTACGCCATGCACCGGCTGACCAAGACCCTGGGGTTCACCTCCCGCTACCTGGGTGGCGATGTCAGCGAAATCCTTCACGAACTCGATCTTCACGCCTGAAAGCAAGGCCCTTTCGGGCCTTGTCTCTCAGCCTTGGGAATGCTCTGGTGATATCACCAGCACGCTGCTGGACAACCGATGCAATACCCGCTCCGCAGTGCTACCGATGAACCAGCCAATGCCGCGATGGTGGTAACTGCCCATGACCAGCACATCGATATCATTGTTCTCCATGAACAGCGCAAGCACCTTGGCCGGGTCTCCCAGCCGCAGGTGGCGGTGTTCGGCGCCGATACCGTTACGTTCGGCCAGTGCCTGGAATGCCTCGCTTTGCGCCTCGTGCAGTGTCTGGGCGAGGTTGGAGTCAAACAGAAACGAATGCTCGCGGCTGCCGCCTGAGTCCAGGTACATGGACCCCAGGTCGTAGGCATATAGCAGTTCGATCTGGGCGTTGCACTGTAATGCCAGTTTCAGTGCTTCACTGATGATCTGGTCGTTGAACCCCTCAAACTGGTCCTCGGGGCGGGACAGGTCCACGGCAGCCAGAATCTTGCGCGGCAGCGCGTGGCTGGCCTGATGCACCAGGTGCAGGGGGATGCGGGTTTCCCGCAGCAACTGAATGTCCAGCGAGGTGAACATCGCCCGCGCCCACCAGGGTTCATGCTCGAAAGCCTTGATCAGCATGGCGAACGGCTGCTCGCGCAGGTGGACGAGGATCTCGTCCAGCGGATGCTGCACCCATACCACTTCGGTGGTGACCGTGACCCCGTTACGGCGCATCGAAAGCGCTTGGGTTTCCAGCCATCCACGGTGTTGCTGTACATAACCTTCACGCATCACAGCCAGTGCCTTGTCGTTGACCAGGCCCGCCGTGGCAAGGCCTTCGAGATAGTCGAAAGCAACGATATGCAGGGCCATGCCCTTGGCCTTGGCCAGCGCAGCCGCACGGTCGTAGACCGGGGTGCGCCGCATCAGAGGCGAGGCGATCAGCAGGAGTCTTTGCGGGTTGTCCATGGCGCACCTCAGCGGTTGGGAAGTGTTCCTGGATCATCCATCACCCGCACCTGGCGGATTTGATGTTTATCAACTGAACCACTGGGCGGACAAACGGCAACGCCCGCTGGGCGAAAATTTGATGCTGGTCAAAGCTCCTGGCCCTTAACGGCGCAATCTGACCCTACACCAACAACAATCATCGAATGCCCCGGAGGCGTGCCATGGCGCTCATGAAAACCATCGAGTGTCGCCTATGGTCGTTCGCCAACCGGCGCGATAGTGCGATGAAAATGGCCATCACGCCCTGAACACCCCTGTTGCCGGCAGGGATGCCTTCGTTTTCGCATGGATTTGCAGTTGGTTTGCTCATGCATGCTTTTGGAGGCTTCCATGAACATCTACGTCGAAAATAGCCCTCAGCAGAACCGCTGGTGGGTCCGCATGGACGACTGCCGGGTGAGCTTCGTTACGTCCGCCGAAGCGCAAGCCTTTGTCGACCGGTTGAATGCGCGCCTCAACGCGCCCCACTCGCGGGACATGCTCGCCGACTGGTCACCACGCCCAGGTATGGGCAGCGTTGGCAAAACCAATGCAGGGATGGCAGCCCAGGCAGGTCTCCGATGCGCGAAGGAGGCCTGAAAATGACTGGCCTACTGAAAGTGACCTTGCTCGACCAACCTGCAGCGTCGAGCCCGGCAACACCGATTCACCTGAAACCGCTGACGACCCTGTGCACAGAGTGCCGTGTCAGCGGGCTGTGCCTGCCCACCGGTTTACCCGTGCATGACAACAGTTGCCTGGGCGCACTGATCGGCCCGCGCATGCGTATTCGCAAAGGCGCCGCGCTGTTCAACGCCAACGATCCGCTGACGACGCTTTATGCCGTGCGCTGTGGCAGCTTCAAGACCAGCCTGAACAGCGCCGAAGGCCAGGGAGTGGTGATCAATTTCTGGATGCCGGGCGATGTACTTGGGCTCGACGCCATCGCCACCGAACATCACGTATGCGATGCCATTGCCCTGGAAGACAGCGAGGTGTGCCCTGTCCCCTATCGCCGGCTGCAGGCATTGGCGCGTGACTTTCCCGTCCTGCAGCAAAGCCTGAACCGTTTGATGAGCCGAGAAATCGTGCGTGAGCATGAGCGGGTGCTGATGCTGTGCAACCTCACCGCCGAACAGCGCCTGGCAAGCTTCCTGGTTGGGTTGTCACAGCGCTTCGTCAGCCGCGGTTACTCTGCCCACGGCTTCATGCTGCGCATGTCCCGGGAAGACATGGCTTCGTACCTGGGCCTGCGCCTGGAAACCGTGTGTCGCTCGGTCGCCCGCTTGCGCGCGCTGGGCATCGTCAGCATGCGTGGCAGGCTTGTCGAGATACTCGATTTGCCAGCCTTGATAGCCCTCGAGCAAGGCAGCGCGGAAGTCACCCCCAAGGACACCCCGAAGGCGCCATGCTCGACGCGGTGAATGTCGGCCACGGTGCCATCGCGCTGGGCATCGGCATGCTGGTGGGGCTTGAGCGCGAGCGCAAGAAAGGCCGCAATGAAGATCATGCCGCTGCTGGCCTTAGGACCTTCGCCATCACCGCCCTGCTGGGCTACGTCAGCATGTTGCTGGCCGGGCCGGTGCTGGTCGGGGTCGCCAGCCTGGGCCTGGTTCTGATGCTGTGCATGCATTACCGCAAACACGCCGACAAAGACCCTGAAGTCACCAGCGAAATCGCTCTGCTACTGGTGCTGACGCTGGGCGCACTGAGCCTTGACGAGCCAGAACTTGCCACGGCGGTCGGCGTGGTGTTGACCGTGCTGCTGGCACTGCGCCGCGAGCTGCACCATTTCGTGCTCCAGCAGCTGAGCGAGGAAGAGCTGCGCGATGGTTTGATGCTGCTGACGGTAGCGCTGGTGGTGCTACCGTTGACACCGGACAGGTTCATGGGGCCGTATGGCGCACTCAACCCTCGCACCATCTGTACGCTGGTCGTCCTGCTGATGACCGTCGGTGCACTGGGGCATATCGCAATGCGTCTGGTGGGCCCACGCTACGGCTTGCCCCTGAGCGCGATCGCCTCAGGTTTCGCCTCCGGCACGGCAACCATTGCGCTGCTTGCCCATGAGGCACGTCGGCAAGTCACAGCCGTGAGGCCCTTGGCCGCCGCTGCCGTACTGTCGAACCTCGCCAGCATCGCGCAATTCGCCCTGGTGCTAGGCATCGTCGACCGACACCTGTTGAAGCCTTTCGTGGCCTCGATCGGGCTCGGTACCGCGGGTACGGTGGTTTACGGCACTTTGTTGCTTGCGCCCTGGCGCAGCGACCAAGGCACTTCAACAGCGCATCAGGGCGATGGTGCCTTCGATCTCTTCACAGCCCTGATCATCACCGTCGCGCTGACCGGAATCGCCTTGTTCTGTGCATTTCTACTTCACCATCTGGGCCACAACGGGGTCAGAATCGCGGCCTTCATCAGCGGATTGGCCGATGCTCACGTAGCGACAGCGTCGGTCGCCTCACTGGTCGTTGCCGGTAGACTCGGTGTAGATGGCCTGGTAGTACCCGGTTTACTGGCATTGACCGGCAATACATTGACCAAATGTATTCTGTCCCTCGGTAGCGGCGGCTGCAGCTTCGGGAGATACCTTGTTCCCGGCCAACTGGTCATCCTCGGCGCAATGTGGCTGGGGCTTTTGATATGAGGTTGTATCAGCAACCTGAAGAGGCGTGCCCGCAACGAAGCCGGCCAGGAAGGCAACGGCCTGGCCAACGCGGGTTCGGGAGCACCGTCGGCAGCATGGCGACCCCGTGATCGCCGGTTATGACGCTATTCCCCCTGCTGGCCAACATCAGGTTTCCGCGCAGGTGCCGTGAACCAGCGCTCGTGCGGCACCCACTTTTCCTGCGCGGGGTCGCCCAGGTAATGCGGCGACATGATCTGCACCCCGTACTCGTTGAACACATCCTGAATATTGCCGTGCAACAGGCTCAGCAGTTCTGCCCGAGGCCGTGGCTCACTCGGCACCGCCTGCGCCACCAGGCGATACTCGGGGTAGAAATCCGAAAGCCCGGTCTGAAACACCTGCGGCCTGGTTTTTTCCAGTATGCCGTCGGTACGCTTGGCCGCCTCCACCAGCATCGCCTCCACTTGGCGCCACGGCGTGTCGTAACCGATGGTGACCACAGTATCGACGATGTAGCCCTGCCCCTGTACAACACGTGAAAAATTGCGTGTCACCGAGCCGGTGATCATCGAGTTGGGCAAGGTCAAGACTTCGCCCAGTCCAGTGCGGATCGTGGTGTTGAACATGCCGACTTCGGTCACCGTGCCCTCGTGGTCACCTACCCGCACATACTCGCCAGCCTTCAAGGTGCGTGAATAGGTCAGGATCAGGCCCGCTGCCGCCTGCCCGACAATGCTGGAGGCGCCGAGAGAAATCATCAGACCGAGCAGCACTGACAGCCCCTTGAAGGCGTCGGTGCCGGAACCCGGCAGGTACGGGTACGCCATCACCAGGGCGAACAGCCAGATGGCAAGTGAGGTCAGGCGTGTGGTTGGCTGCAGGGTTTCCTCGGTCAGCCACTTGAGGGTGCCCGGCCGGGCCATGCGCTCCAGCAGGCGCCGACTGAAGCCACTGATACCGCGGGCGATGAAAAAAATGATGATGGCCACGGCGATGCCGGGAATTGCCTGCAAAATGCCGTCGAGCAGATAACGTAACAGGTCGATCAAGTGGACGTTGAGGCTTTCCCCCCAAGGCCGGGTGTAGGGGAATTGCGACAGCACGAAGCTCAGCCACTGGTAGCTCAGCAACAGTACTACGCCCCAGTGCAGCAGCCGCAACAGGCGTTCGATCACGGTGTAGACCAGCTGCATGTCCAACAGCGGCATCTGCCCGAGCCGTATCTGCCGGGCGCGCTCGCGCATCAGCTGCGGCAACAGGCCTTGGAGCCTGCGCCGAGCCAGGTTGGTGCCCTTGATGAGCACCACGTAGATCAACGTGGCCAGCACCGAGTAGCCTGCTGCCTTGAGCAGAAAGCGCAGGCTGCGGGCCTGACCGGTCTCGTCGACCACCAGGCGCAGCATAGCGGCTGCCTGCTCGGCGGCTTCGCGAGTATCGCCACCGGCCAGGCCCAGGTCCTGCGGCGCAATGATGAAGGCACGCCGCTCTCCCAATAGCACCAGGTGGCTATTCAGGATGGGGTCGACGCTGACCTTCAGCTCATCAGTCCCGCGCAATGCCTCTTCGATCACGGCTGTGGCCCGTTGCACCCGCGCCGCCGGCGTTTCCCCCAGCAAGGTGGCGTGGAAGATGAAGATGCTGCGATTGGCGATGGTCAGCTCGGCCGGTTCACCGGGTACGCCATCTGTGGCACTGCCTGCAACGTCGATACCGTGCCCGGCCAAGGGCTGCAGGGTGAAAAGAATCAACAGCAGGCAATAAAGGCGCTTCATCATGAAATCCCCGGGCCCCTATGGCGAAAACCATGCAGGTAGTGATAGCACAGCGTTTACTGCCCAGGGCCGAGGAACCAGCGGAAATACGGGCGCGGCGGTTCAGGACATCATCCAGTGACACACGGATGCAACGAAGCACCGTTTGGTACCACCGGACTTGTTGGTCTGAACTTTGCCGTCCGCCCTGGCTTCCCCTGCATATCCAACACGCAAAGATGCGCCTGCCGGGCAGGTGCCAACGAGCGCGTTGGTATCCGGAGCGTTGCTGGCCCGCGCGGCGTCAAGCGCACCGGGCCTGCTTCTGACTAGCACAGCAAAGGCTGGCATTTCCGAGGTCCAACTACAGGGGTTTGCAAAATGATCGATCAAGCGACAGGTATGAAACCAGGAGAACGCTATCGCGTGGAAAACGTGGAGCGGGCTCATCAGTTCCCTGGCTTCTTTCAAGACGGGAAGTATTATCTCGGCCCTGAGCTTTTGACCGCCGTGGGGTGGATCGAAGGCACGCGCTTCATCTACGACAGCGTGGATGCCGAGGGTGAACCCGTGTTTCCGAACCGGGAGGCTGGCACGATTGAAGGGCTGAGGTTGACCCTGGTCGATGGCACCGCTCTTGAGCTTTCTCGGATCGAGGCCAGCGAAACGATCGCGCCACTTGACGACCACAAGAAATCTGGCACAGAACAGGAAGCGCCCCGCGGGGGCGTTCAGAGCAGAGGTCCACTGCGCGGCAAAGTCGTGGTGATCACTGGCGCTTCCAGCGGTATCGGCCGGGCCGCCGCGCACGCATTTGCCTGCAAGGGTGCTCGCCTGGTGCTCGCTGCGCGCGATGAAGAGGCGTTGTTCGACGTGCTGGATGAATGCACCGACTGCGGTACCGATGCCATCGCGATCACGACCGACGTCACCCGCAACGACCAGGTGCAAGCGCTGGCCGCACAGGCAGCAGAGTTCGGCCACGGGCGAATCGATATCTGGATCAACAACGCCGGCGTTGGGGCGGTCGGCAATTTCGAGGAAACACCGCTGGAGGCCCACGAGCAGGTCATTCAGACCGACCTGATGGGTTACCTGCGCGGTGCGTTCGTAGCCCTCCCCCTCTTCAAAGCCCAGGGCAGCGGCATCCTGATCAATACGCTGTCACTGGGCAGCTGGGTGGCCCAACCCTATGCAGCCGCGTACTCCGCGAGCAAGTTCGGCTTGCGCGGCCTGACCGAGGCGCTGCGGAGGGAACTGACGGAGTTTCCCGATATCCATGTTTGCGATATCTATCCGGCCGTCATGGACACACCGGGCTTCCGAGACGGCGGCAACTACACAGGCCATGCGCTGACGCCTCCGGGCCCTGTATATGATCCCGAACTTGTGGCGAAGGCCATGGTGGCCTGTGCAATCTCGCCACGCGCTCACACCACGGTCGGTGCCACGGCCCGCCTGGCGCATCTGGCCAGTTACCTGGTACCAGGCCTGCCTCTGTTATCGGGGTGGCTGACGCGTCGGGGGATAAACCGCAGTCCCAAAGCCGAAACATCATCTGGCAACCTCTTTGAGCCGCCGAGTGGCAGGAGGAGTATCGACGGGGGTTGGAGGAAGTCAAAAGACAAGACGCCACTACTGATCGGCGCAGCGGCGCTTGGAATGATCGTAGGTTTTGCAATCACCCATTCACGACGCAGGAGCTGAACGACCGTGCCGTCAAAGTCGATGCAAGCCCGATCCTTCCCAAAGGTTGGCGAACAAAGCTCTGCTGCACCACAGGCGCCCGCACGGGTTCTTTCGCGCAACCCGTCGGGCCGAGCAAAATGCAGTAGAGCAAACGCCCCTCTGCCTGACGTCAGAGTTGAACACAGACTTTCCTGTGTGACGACATGAGGTGAAAGATCATGGCTGACAACCAAAGCAATCGTGGCCACCAAGGTGGTACCGCCCAGAACAATCCAGGCAATTTTGCCAATGACCGTGAGAAGGCGTCGGAGGCAGGTCGCAAAGGCGGACAAAGCTCTGGGGGCAATTTTGCCAACGACAGAGAACGCGCCTCTGAGGCTGGACGTAAAGGCGGACAGAACAGCCACGGCGGCGGTCGTGGCAGCGAAAATCGCTAACTTGAAATGAGCTCGGCCAGGGTGCACGGCACCCTGGCCTTTTTTTCTGGATTTAACCGCAGTGGCCACCAAACGCTCTGCGTCGGTTTCAAGCTACAACGAAGCAGTGAGCCGCCCCTTCCACGCTTCGTACTGGCAAGCAGCGGTTGAACGTTCAATCCGTGCAGCAGAATGCTCAGCGCCACCACCGATCGTTCCGCTGCATGTGGTTAACGCATCTTAGGCAGTACCCGAGAATTTCCCGGCATCGATAGTTCATGCGCTGTCGACCACAACCTGCACAAATCTGGCATGCGATGCTCATCGCATCATCCCCTGCTCCTCGAAATACTGACTCAAGGCGGTCGCCTCCCCCTCAGGATCAGCCAGCGCGACATAGTTGTCAGGCCGCAACAGGTAAGCAGCATTTCTGGCAACGCCGGCTTTCTCGTACGCATGCTCCCAAGCGAAAACATGCAGTGCAATACCGTGCCTTGCGCACCATTGGGACAAGTCGGCCTTGGCTTCGCCGTAAACATGCACCTGCCACTGAATGGCTGCCAGTGAAGCGTAGTTGTCCTCGGTGCCCACAGGCAGCCAAGGCAGGCGATCACCGCCCTGAACGCCACCGGCCTTGCCTTGGCTCAGCGGGCTTTCGCGGTAATCGAGGGTGGTTTGCGAAACCACTCGGAACAGGTACTCACGGACGTTTTCGCTCTTGTACGCAACGCTCGCGAACATCGGCGCGATGCGAGTGCGTACAAAGTCGGCAAATCCGCCTTGAGCGGTAACGAAGGTGAACAGTTTGTCAGTTGTCTCTACCAGCGTGCGGGCAAATGCCTGGCGTTCGATCTGGTAGCTGTCGAGCAATGTGTCGGGCGCCTTCCCTTTCAACACCGCGGCCAACTTCCATGCCAGGTTGATCGCGTCCAGAATGCCGGTGTTCATGCCCTGCCCTCCCGCCGGGCTATGCACATGCGCAGCATCACCGAGCAGAAACGCCCGGCCACGGCGGAAATGGTCCGCGACGCGATGGTGAACACGGTAGGTGGAAAACCAGTTCACGGCGGTAATCCTGAGGTTCAAGCCGTTGATGGCATCATGACCAACGTCCTCGAACGTCAGATGTTCAGGATGCTCGGCTCGCTCATCACGCACGGTGCCAATCAAGCGGTACTGGTCCTTTTCGCCATAGCACAAAAGCAGCACAAAATCGGATTTATCAAAAGCGATATGCCCCTCGCCTGCCGGCTCGACGCCCGTTACCCTGACATCCGCAACATAGAAAAGCTGTTTGTAGGTGCCGCCATCGAAACCGCTGCCGATCTCTTGCCGAACGAGCGAACGAGCGCCATCGCACCCCGCCAGAAAAGCCGCAGTGAAGGACTCTTCTCGCCCATCAGCATGTTTCAGCAGGGCCGTGACATGGCTTTCACCCTCCTCGAAGGACAGCAGTTCGGTCTGCCGTTCCACATCCACCCCGAGTGACTGGAGCTGCTGCACCAGCAGGCGCTCATGGCGGTCCTGGGGGTAGATCAACACGAAGGGATACGCTGAAACTTCTCTGCCTGCGTCGCCCAAGGGGATACGCGCCCTGTGCCGACCGCGTGCCCACATGTTCATGGCAGGGGTTTTATAGCCAGCCTCTATCACTGGCTCGGCTAGGTCGAGCTGGCGATAGAACTCCAGCGTGCGGGCTTGAACAGCCATTGCGCGAGAAGCTTCGCCAGGACCACTGCTCTTGTCGACGATCCTTACGGCAACGCCTTGCCTGTTGAGCCAAAGAGCAAGAACCAGCCCGGTCGGACCGGCTCCGACAATGAGAACGTCGGTCTGCGCCATGATCTCACCTCGAACATCAATGACCCTGGAATCATGAATGTTCCTGGGCGCGCGCAAAGTCAACGTTTTATTGGTCGTTCGCAATCAAGGGGGCATTTGCCCCCCCGATTGCATAGGTCCTGCCCCTCACGATCCGAAGCCATGAGTGGCCCTTGCATTGGTCATAGCAGCTCGGGGAATGCAGCGCCAAGCAGGCCCGGATCCTTCAGGATCGATGCGCTGCTGGCGATATCCGGGGCCAGCCAACGGTCCTGGGCATACGCCGGGACCCGTTCGCGCAACAACCGCCAGGCAACGTTGGTACCCGCGCCAAAGCGCTGCTCCTTGAGGAACTCGAATGCCTGGGCCGCCAACAGGTATTCGATGGCGAGGATCTGCGTGCAGTTCTCCAGGGCGCGGTGCAGCTTCAACCCGGCATTGGTGCCCATGCTCAGATGATCCTCCTGCAGGCCGGAGGTGACGTAGTTGTCGACGACTGCCGGTTGTGCCAGCTGACGGTTTTCTGCACACAGTGAAGCAGCCACGTACTGGACAATCATCATCCCCGAATTAACTCCCGGCTGGCTGACCAGGAAAGCCGGCAAACCGCTGACCAACGGGTTGATCAGGCGATCGAGACGACGCTCGGCAATCGCCCCGATCTCGGCCACCGCGATGGCCAGCAAGTCAGCCGCCATGGCCACCGACTGGCCGTGCGGATTCGCCTGGGAAACCACCCGATACGACTCGGGCGTACCCAGCAGCATCGGGTTGTCGGTGGTGGAGTTGAGTTCGGTTTCGATCTGCCGCGCAGCGTGGTCCAGCTGGTCGCGGGCGGCGCCATGAACCTGCGGAATCGAGCGAATGCTCAACGCGTCCTGGGTGCGAATGCCTTGGCTGCTGGCAATGATTTCGCTGCCGTCGAGCAGGCGCCGCAGGTTACTGCCCACGCGCTGCATGCCGGGGTGCGGTTTCATCGCGATGATTTCAGGGTCGAAGGCATCGAGCTGGCCGCGCAGGGCCTCGAAGCTCATGGCACTGATAACATCCGCCCATTGGCTCAACCGCGTGGCATCGTCCAGGGACAGGCAGCTAAGGCCGGTCATGCAAGGGGTACCGTTGACCAGGCACAGGCCATCCTTGGCACCCAGTTTGACCGGCGCCAGGCCGACCTCGGCCAAGGCCTGCTGTGCCGGCATGATCTGGCCGCGATAGCTGACCTGGCCGACGCCCAGCAAGCTGATGCTGATATGCGCCATGTGGGTCAGGTACCCCACCGACCCCTGCTTCGGCACCTGCGGTGTGATGTGCTGGTTGAGCAAGGTCAGCAGCGCCTCGACCACCTTGCGCTGCAGGCCGGAACGGCCCTGGCAGAAATTGATGATCGCCGCGCACATTATCGCCCGGGTCTGTTCGTCCGACAGCGCCGTACCCACGCCACAGGCATGGCTGAGCAAGGTGTTGTGCGACAGCTGGCTGAGTTGTTCGTCCTGCAACGAGACATTGCACAAGGCGCCAAGCCCGGTGTTGACGCCATAGGCGCGGTCACCGCTGGAAACGATGCGCTGGACAATCGCCTGGGCGTTCTCGATCCGTGCCCAGGCCGATGGGGCCAGCTCAAGCTTCGCGCCATGCCGGGCCACTGCCACCACGTCCTGCCAACGCACTGGCGCGTCGGCGATGATGATTCTTTCGGCAAACGACATACACCCGGTTCCTTAAAGCGAAGCTACGCGACGCTGCACGAAACGATCTACATATTCGTCCGCAGGCTGGTAGAGGATTTCTTTCGGCGTGCCGACCTGCACCAGGCGACCGTCCTTGAGAATGGCAATCCGGTTGCCGATGCGCACCGCCTCGTCCAGGTCGTGGGTGATGAAGACGATCGTCTTGTGCAGTGTCTTCTGCAGCTCCAGCAACTGGTCCTGCATTTCGGCGCGAATCAGTGGGTCGAGCGCACTGAAGGCTTCGTCCATCAGGATGATGTCGGTGTCGGCTGCCAGGGCGCGGGCCAGGCCGACGCGCTGACGCATGCCGCCCGACAACTGGTGCGGGTACGACTTTTCGTAACCCTTGAGGCCCACGGTGTTGATCCAGTGCAGGGCACGCTCCGCGCACCTGGCCTTGCTCTCGCCACGGACTTTCAGGCCGTAGGCGACGTTGTCCAGCACGCTGCGGTGCGGCAACAGGCCGAAGCTCTGGAATACCATGCTGATCTTGTGCCGGCGGAATTCGCGCAGGGCGTCCATGTCGTACTGCAGAATGTCTTCGCCATCGACCAGGATCTGGCCGCTGGTCGGGTCGATCAGGCGGTTGAAGTGGCGCACCAGGGTCGACTTGCCCGAGCCCGACAGCCCCATGATCACGAAGATCTCGCCGCTGCCGATGGACAACGAGAGATCGTTGACCCCAACCACGCAGCCGGTTTCGGCCAGGACCTGATCCTTGGCTTTTTGCTGGCGGATCAGTTTCAGGGCATCTTCGGCGCGAGCACCGAATATCTTGAAGACATTCTTGACTTCGATCTTGTTCATTGTCTGTTTGGCGCTCATTTGCCCACCCCATGCCGTGGTCGGCCATAGGCCTGGGTAATGCGGTCGATCACGACCGCCAGAATCACGATGGCCAGGCCCGCTTCGAGGCCGCGGCCCACATTCAGGGTCTGGATGCCGACCAGGACGTCTTCACCCAGGCCGCGGGCACCGATCATCGAGGCGATGACCACCATCGACAGGGCCATCATGGTGGTCTGGTTGATACCGGCCATGATGCTCGGCAACGCCAGTGGCAGCTGCACGCCGAACAGTTGTTGCATGCGATTGGCACCGAAAGCGTTGATCGCCTCCATGACCTCGCCATCCACCTGGCGAATGCCCAGGTCGGTCAGGCGAATCAGCGGCGGCGCGGCATAGATGACGGTGGCAAAGATCGCCGGCACCTTGCCCAGGCCGAACAGCATCAGCACCGGTATCAGGTACACGAAGCTGGGCATGGTCTGCATGATGTCGAGCAGCGGCATCAACACCGCCCGAAGGCGATCGTTGCGCGCCGACAGCACACCCAGCGGAATGCCGACCAGGACCGATATCAGCGTTGCGACCAGCATCAGCGCCAGGGTCTGCATCAGCTTGTCCCAGAGGCCGACCGCGCCGACCAAAAAGAGCAAGCCGACGATCACGGCAGTGGTCACGACTTTGCGGGTGGCGTGCCAGGCGATACCAGCAACAATGGCCAGCATCAGCCACCAGGGTACTGCGCGCAGCAGGCCTTCGAGGTTGACGATGGCCCACAGCAGGGTGTCGGAGATGTGCCGGAACACGTCACCGTAGTTGGTTACAAGCGCATCGACCCAGCCATTGACCCAGTCGGCAATGGAAAACGTGAAGTTCTTGGGAAACATGGAATTCTCTCGAGCAAGTGCATGAAACGGACTGTCGCGTGCCTTGTCCGGCAGGAGCCGGACGAACCCACACGCTCAGAGTGCCGCGTCCACCTTTTTGGCTGCGTCTTCGCTGACCCAGCTGTGCCAGACCTCGGGGTGCTCCTTAAGGAACAACTTGGCCAGTTCCGGCGACTCGATGCGATCTTTGCTCATGCGCGCCAGGTTCTGGTTCAGCAGGTCGATCGGCAGATTGACCTTTTCCAGCACCGCCACCAGTTCCGGCGCCTGCTCGTGGAAGGCCTTCGACAGGCCCACTTTGATGGTCAGGGATTTATCCACGCCTGGCTTCTCGTCCAGCTTGACCAGGTCGACCAGGCCCATCAGCGGCGTCGGCGACCAGTAGTAGAACAGGATCGGCTCGCCACGCTTGTAGCTCGACAGCACGGCGGCATCCAGTGCCGGGCCGGTGCCCGGGCGGAAGTTGGTGTAGCTGCTTTCCAGGCCGTAGTGCTTGAGCATCTCGCTGTTGTCCAGCTCGCAGGTCCAGCCGGCCGGGCAATTGTAGAAGCGCCCCTTGTCCGGCTCTTCCGGGTCCTTGAATACCTGGGCGTATTGCCCAAGATCGGCGATGGTCTTGAGGTTCGGTGCCTTGGCTTCGAGTTTGCGCTTGGGGTCGCCTTCGATCACGTAACGCGGCACATACCAGCCTTCGACTGCGCCAACGACCGGCGCGCCGACGCCAACGACCTTGCCGGCGGCCGCCGCCTTGTTCCAGACCTCGCTGCGCCCTACCCACTCTTCGGCAAACACCTGAATGTCGTTGCTGCTCAGGGCGTTTTCCATGGAGATGGAGTTACCCGGCAGGCTGTCGGTTTCACAGCCATAACCATTTTTCAGCA
Organism: Pseudomonas sp. M2(2023); assembly: GCF_030263955.1. Lineage (NCBI taxonomy): Bacteria > Pseudomonadati > Pseudomonadota > Gammaproteobacteria > Pseudomonadales > Pseudomonadaceae > Pseudomonas > Pseudomonas sp. M2(2023). The sequence continues at coordinate 2,478,077 of NZ_CP127114.1, read as the reverse complement.
CGAACTGCATCACGTCGGTGAGCAGCATCCCGCTTTCCCAGTTCAATCCGGCGAATTTCACCGGTTTGCCAGACTCGCACCAGCCGGCCGCCTGGCTGGCACCAGCGGCCGCCAGCAGCCCGAAAGATAGTGTGGTGGTCAGCAGAGCCTTTGTAATTTTCATTGTGACGCTCCCAAACAAGAACATGGATTGCAGTAGTCGAGGGCATCCGGCCCAAAGATGGTCGCCAAACTGGCTGATCAGCCTTGCAATCGGCATCGGCGTGGCACCTGTGATCGGTTGCCACTACACAGAGGAAATATTTCACAACCTCAAAAAAGGATAAAATAATATGTCCTGATGTATCACAACGGAAAAACCTATGAAGTTCACACTGCGACAACTGCGCTACGCGCTCGCAGCGGCCAAGCACGGGAACCTCACGACTGCCGCCATGGAGCTTCATGTTTCGCAGCCCTCCATTTCGGCGGCCATCAGCGAATTGGAAGAGGTGCTGGGCCAATCGATTTTCGTGCGCCAACGTGGCCTCGGCATATCGCTGACCCCGTTCGGGCGTACCGTCATGGTCCAGGCCCGCCGCGTTCTGAGCGAGGCTCGGACCTTTGCCGAGATCAATGCCAATGCAGGAGAGTGTGTCGGAGAGTTGGTGGTCGGATGTTTTGAAGACCTGGCGCCCTATTGCCTGCCACAGATCGTGCGACGGATGCAGGAGTCCTGCCCGAGGGTCACGGTCGATATGCGCGAAGGCAGCTTCGATTATGTTGGCAAGCGGCTGAGTGAGGGTGCGATAGAGCTGGCGATCACCTACGATCTGGGTCTGCCGCCGAACACTCAATGCACCCAGTTGTGCCAGCTGACCGCTCAGGTACTGCTGGCTGCCGATCACCCGTTGGCCAAGGAATCGCGCGTCAGCCTCAAAGCGCTATCCGAATACACGTTGGTAGTCACCGATCAGGTCCACAGCTGGCAGCATGTGCTGGATCTGTTCAGCTTCTACGATCTTTCGCCCGCCGCTGTGCACCGTGTGCGCACCTTCGAGATGCAGCGTAGCCTGGTCGCCAACGGGTTTGGCGTGGCGCTGATCTACACCCGGCCATTTGGTGACCGCAGTTATGATGGTCAAGCGCTGGTATGTCGGCCGACCGAGGAGAAATTGCCAGCGCACAGCATCGTGCTGGCGCATGATCAACGCTATCCGTTGACGCCTTCGGCTGAGGCGTTCAAGGAGCTGGCGGTGGCATGGTTCGCGGAACGGCCGTCGTTTGCATCCGAATGAAACTGCGCTCCTCTGCGAGGCGTCATTGCGCTAACGACACCTGGTCTTTCATCATCCCCATCAGTGCCTCGTTTTCCAGCGGTTTGCTGAGCAGAAAGCCTTGTACTTCATGGCATTGGTCATCGCTGAGCAAGGCCAGTTGCTCGGCGGTCTCGACACCTTCGGCAGTCACCGTCATGCCCATTGCATTGCCGAGGTTGATGATGGCCTGGACCACGCTACGGTCGCTGCCGCTCTTGCCCAGGTGCTGCACGAAGCGCTTGTCGATCTTGATGCTGTCGAACGGGTAGGTACGCAGGTAGCCCAGCGAGGAGTAACCGGTCCCGAAGTCGTCCATGTTCAGGCGCACGCCCAGCTCCTTCAGTGCAAGCATGGTGTGCAGTGCGCCTTCGACATCGTTGAGCATGACGTTTTCGGTAATTTCCAGCTCCAGGCGGTGGGCTGGCAGCCCGGTGGCGCGCAACGCGTTACCGACGTCGCGGACCACATCACTGCGGCTGAACTGGGCCGGCGACATGTTGACCGAAACCATCACCGCCTGCGGCCAGCCCCGCGCCTTGATGCAGGCGTCATGCAGCACCCAGTTGCCAAGCAGCACGATAAGGTCGGACTCTTCGGCAAGTGGAATGAAACGGTCCGGGCGCAGCAGGCCCAAGCGAGGGTGTTGCCAGCGCACCAGGGCCTCGGCCGATGCGATCGAGACCCCATCGACCTTGAAGCGCGGCTGAAAATGCAGCACCAGTTCGCCACGCGGTATACCCTCGCGCAACTCGCTTTCCAGCACACGTTTCTCCATCAATGCTGCGTTCATCTGTGCCGAAAAGAAGCGCCAGGTGTTCTTGCCCGCCTGCTTGGCGCTGTAAAGGGCCACGTCGGCGTGCCGGATCAGGTCGCTCGGTGTACCGGGGTATTCGGCCGACAGCACTACACCCAGGCTCACCCCCACTTGCACGACATGCCCTTCGACCTGAATGGGGCGCTTGATCGCCTCGATCACGCGCATGCAGAACCGGTCCATGTCTTCGTGATCGCCCGGCCGGGTAAGTACGACGATGAATTCATCACCTCCCAGACGGGCGACCAGATCACTGTCACGGGTAGCTTGACCGAGGCGGCTCGCTACCTCGAGCAGCACCGCGTCGCCGGCTGGATGCCCAAGGCTGTCGTTGATGGGCTTGAAGTTGTCCAGGTCCAGCATCAACAGCGCCAGCTGGGCGCCAGGCGTTGATTGTTCGAGAAAACGGAACAGCTTGTTGCGATTAGGCAGGCCGGTCAGGGCGTCGTGCAAAGACAGGTGCTGAATCTGGGCATGGGCGGCCACTTCGTCGGTGATGTCGCTGCACGTGCCACGAAAGCCGGTACAGACGCCCTCGGCCACGATCGCACGAGATGCGATCCTTCAGATACGCTGTTGACCGAGATGGTCCTGGTACTGGCAACGCAGCGTGCCGGAAGAGCCTGTCGCGGCCAGGCTGTGCAGCGAGGTCCGCAGGTTACTGGTGTCACACGACAGCAACTCGGTAATCGGGCGCTGTCGCCACGACTCGACCGGGTGCCCGGTGAGTGCGGTGAACCGGTCCGAAAGGTAGGTCAGCCGAAGGAGTACATCAGTTTCCCATATCCAGTCCGACGCGGCTTCGGCCACGGCCTTGAAGCGCTCTTCACTCGATTGCAGGGCAACCCGGGAAGTCATCAGAGCACGGTGGCTACGATCGATCCTGGTGCTGGCCCGAATCGCATAGCGTGCAAACAATGCCATGCTCATCGCGATGAATAGAACCGCGATAGCCAAGGGCGCGATAACCGTCTGGATCAGTTCGGTGCCAGGCTGCGGAATATCCCATGTCAAGGCGTGGCCGCTGCCTTCGAGTGGCAGGGCACCGCGCCCTTGGCGCTGATCGGCCGAATCGTACACGGCCAGGCCGGACAACCCCGCCGCCTGGCCCAGCGGCAAAAGCACCTGTGGCGATAGTACCCGAATGAACACCAACACCGCAGTTGGTCCCGGCGGGCGGGCCGGCTGGGTCTGCGGGCGGATCAGTGCAGCGACGTACACCGCCGGCTGGCCACGAAAGACCAGGTAGCCTGACGACGCCTGATCGTGCTGCGCTGCTTGCCGAGCCTCCTGCAGGATCTTGCCAGCACTGACAGTATGATGCTCCAGGCCCTGCTGGCTGAGCTTACCGTCCAGTATTGCGTACCGAGTGCCGTCGTCATCGAGCACATATACGCCTTCGTACCCATCGGAGGTATAGAGCGTGGCGCCGACGTTGTCCTCGTCGTATGCCCAATGTGCATCGACCTGCCCGCCCAAGTGATCATAGGCGGCCTGCCAGTTGGCATGGGTCAGCAGGAACGTCTTGTCGTTTTTCTGCAACTGGGCCATGGCGGATTCAGCATAGAAGCGGCTTTGCTGCACTTGCCGGGCATCCAGCGCCTCGGCGAGGCGGTAGAGGGAGAACAGCCCCAGTAACAAGGCCAGCAGCAGAATCAAGGAAAACACCACGATCAGTTGCCCGACCACATGACTACGGGTCGACATTTCATTGTCAGCAAGGACGTCCATTGGTTCACCATCGCGGCCTAGGGTCTCCCGGTTGACCGGGCGGCAGGCTTGGAGGTCGATGGAGCTGACGATCGGTGGTTGGCGAAAGGCAACCTAGAGCCTGATACGGGGCTATGGTCAGCACAGCGCGGGGGCCTGCCAGCGGTGAACGACCGCCAGGTTGGATAACGGTTCTGGTGCGTACCGCGGATAACGACCCATAGCTGTCGTTTTGCCCAACGGCGATCATTGTGGGAGCGGGTTTACCCGCGAACACCGGCATAGCCGGTGCCATGCACCATGTCGCATTCTTCGCGGGTAAACCCGCTCCCACAGGGCCGGCGTCGCACTTGAGATCACACGGTACCTGTGGGAGCGGGCTTGCCCGCGAACACCGGCAAAGCCGGTGCCATCCACCGCGTCGCCTGCTTCGCGGGCGCGCCCGCTCCCACAGATACTGCGCGGGCTTCGAGTTGGCGCTGAACCTGTGGGAGCGGGTTCACCCGCGAAGGGGCCCTCGAGGTCAATCACGGCTGCCGCTTGAGTCAAACAAAGCCCAAACGCTCGTCAGACACCCGGTACCGTCTTCCGCCCAACCAGTTGCTGTCTCTCCACCCCATCCAGCAACGCCTCCACCACCGCCTTGGCCGAATCCAGCCCATGGTCATTGCTCAACAACAGATCACGACAGGTTCCCTTGGCCAGCTCCAGTGCCTTGAGATTGGTCGCAAAAGCGCCTTTGAGCAGCGTGGACAGATGCACCAGCGCATCTTCGTAGTCCACCCCAGAACGCACGGCAAACAACGGCGGATGGCTGCATTCGCACGTGGAGAAACTGGAGGACGCCGTGGTGGCGCGTACGGGAGGATCGGGTAAGCCTTTTGTCATTGTGTCGCTCCTTGATTCACTGGAGCCGCCACACAACGTGACCAAACGAATGGGTGGCGACTGTACGCGGGTTGGTCAACCGGGAATCAAGGAAACCGGCGCGCACGGAGGCGCCCCACGCACAGCCGCCATAAAACGAAACAGCGGGCACAAAAAATGCGCCAACTGTATCGCAGAGCGGGCGCTTGTGCGCCTTGATGATTGCGGGTGACCAAACCCGGCCGCTGGACTTACAGCAGCGGGCAAAGACTACCGGTGTCAGGGAAGCGTTTCAAGCGAAGGGAATGTGCAGTAACACTTCCGTTGGCGCCTCTCACTTATCACCGGCCGGCGAATCAGCAGTGATCACCATGTTGTGTCGCCTGCACCGGCCTCTTCGCGGGTAAACCCGCTCCCACAGGAGCGGCGTCGCGCTTACGAAACCAGTTATCCTTTAGCGTCCGCTTTGGGCCAAAAGCGATCGACCGCGAATGGCGGCTAACGACCCACGGCAGACACTGATCCAAAGCTCTGTAGTCAGTACCGGCCTCATCGCCGGCAAGCCGGCTCCCACAGGAATATCACCAACTTTCAGGCATGCGCTGTACCTGTGGGAGCCGCGCTTGCCGGCGATGGGCCGCGAAGCGGCCCCGGTTACAGGTGTCCGCAATGGATCGTTAGCAGCCATTCGCGACTGAGCGTCAACGACCCAAAGCGGACGCTTTATTCGGTCTTTTCTGCAGTATCCAGCCATCAAACTGCACCGGACATCAAAGCCGGACGGATGACTTATCGGGTATCGCTCGCTACCCTGAAAGCCCCGTCGCCTGACGGTTTCCAGGTCAAGTCCCATTTCACCAGACGAGCATGTCATGAAATCCCCCACAGGTTTGCTGCTGTCGGCTATCGAACTGGACCGTGCCAGTGCCATACCTCTGTACCGTCAACTGTATCTGCAAATTCGCAAACAGATACTCAACGGCAGAATTCAGGGGGGCGTGCGCCTGCCGTCGACGCGGACCTTGAGCATCGAGTTGGGGCTGTCGCGGATCACCATCCTCAATGCTTTCGATCAGTTGATTGCCGAAGGTTTCCTGGCCTCGCGCACGGGTGCAGGTACGTATGTCGGTACTGAGTGGGAAAACCGGAGTATCGAGGACGAGCAACCGCGCCAGCCACCGCGCCTGTCCGAACTGAGCCAGTCGATGCTGTCGCTGCGCAGCGATCATTTTCGCGGGGTGTCCTATGCCGACTGGGATCCGGCGACGCCGACCTCCTTCCTGCCTAGTCACAGCACCTATGAAGGGTTTCCGCAAGCAATCTGGCGGCGCCTGATGAACCGTCATTTGCTAAAGCCAACCAAGGCGATCCTGGGTTATGGCGAGTTGCAAGGCTTGCAGGCGTTTCGCACAGCGATTGCCGAGTATGTCTTCGATGCGCGAGGTATCGACTGCAATGCCGGGCAGGTAGTGATCGTTTCCGGCGCGCAGCAAGCATTCAACCTGCTGGGCATGCTGCTGCTCAATCCGCAGGACAGTGTCTGGATGGAAGACCCTGGGCACATCGCCGCGCGAATTGCGTTGCAAGCCCAGGGGGCCCGGATCATTCCGTTGCGTATTGATGAACAGGGGATCGATGTCCAGCAAGGCCTTGCCGAGTGCCCTGATGCGCGCCTGGTATTCTGTACGCCTTCGCGTCAGCATCCTTTGGGTGTCACCCTGAGTTATGTGCGGCGCCAGGCACTCATCGACTGGGCTGCGAAGCATCAGAGCTGGATCATCGAGGACGATTGCGACAGCGAGTTTCGCTACAGTGGTCGACTTCTTCCGGCACTGTATGCCATGGACCAGATGGCCCGAGTGATCTACGTCGGCACGTTCAGCAAAGTGCTCTTCCCGTCACTGAGACTGGGCTATGTGATTCTGCCGCAGGCTCTGGTCGAGCCCTTCTGCACCCTGCGCGCGGTCATGGATCGCAGCCCGCCCACACTGCTTCAGGCCACAACGGCCGATTTCATGAGCGAAGGCCACTTCCTGGGGCACATCCGCCGCATGCGTGCACTGTACAAGGCGCGCCAGCAGGCGTTGATCGAACAACTTGAAAAGCAGATCGGCAGCTTTTTCAGGATCACTCCGACGGATGCTGGCATGCACCTGATCGCCTGGCTGCCCCCCGAACTCAGTGACACTGAAATCGCCCGGCAACTGGCCCGACACAACATCCACACCTACGCTTTGAGCGACTACCGCATCAAGCATGACCTGCCGCCTGCCCTGTTGATCGGCTTTGCCGGCACGCCTGAAAAGCAGGCCCGGGAGCGTGTCGAGGAGCTGGCCCAGGCTTTGCGCACGCTGGGTTATCTTCCGCCGACCACTTGATGCGTGGAAAGTGGCCTTATCAATTAATTGATAATGGATCTATCGAGAGTTCCTGGCTGGCGCGATAAAGGCTGCGCCGGTAGACCGGTGCCTGAACCAGGAACAACTCTAATGAACAACAAGATCCAGGAACGATTCAACGCCTTGCTGAGCCACAAGGTGGTCGAACACGTGGCTGCTCCAGTGCTGACAGCGGCACTGGCCCAGCGGCTGCTTGAGCGTCTCGGGCAATTGCGCCTGTTTGCCCACGCCTACCCGCTTCTGACCAACCTCACCCACGGTCGTGTCACACCCGCGGACATGCTGGACTTCGCCTATCGCCACGAACTGCAAGGCCTGAGCCTGCACTTGCTCGACGGCGAGGAAAACAGCCTGAGCCAGATGTCGCCAGAGCAGCTCCAGGCGTTTGCCAGCAAGGCCAAGGCGCTGGGGCTGGATGTGCACCTGGAAATCAGCAGCACGCTGAAAAAGGATGTCGACCAGGTGATCGCCATCGCCAACGCACTGGGCGTGCGCAACATCCGTGTCTACTCACGTTACGAGGGTCCGCTGTCGCGGGTCATGGACGTGATCGAGACCGACCTGCACTACCTCGCACAACAGGCCGATGCCAACGATCTGTACTTTGACTTCGAGCAGCATGAAGAACTCAAGAGCAGCGAAATTGCGCAGCTGCTCAACCGTGTCAACCACCCTCGCCTGCATGCCCTGTTCGACTTCGGCAACATGATCAATGCCTGCGAACAGCCCCTGCAGGCCCTGCACAACCTGGCGCCGCACATCCGCCAGGCTCACCTCAAGGGCGTACGCATCGTCCCCGAACAAAACGGCTTCGGCCATTACGGCGTGTTGCAAGGCAGCGACGAAGACGATCTGCCCAGCGCCCGCATGCTGTTCGAACTGTTGATGCTGGGCGAAGCAACCCCACAAGTGATCGCGTTCATTCTCGAGCAGGAAAATCACTACGTGGCCCCGGCCTTCCGCCAGAGCCTCGAAGCAGCCGATCCATTCATTGCTTACCGGGAGATGAGCGAAACGCCGCTCCCGAAAGGCTACTCGCTCGAGCGCATGCTGGCCGACGAACACCGCTGGGCGAACAATCAGGTGGCCTATGTCCGAGGTTTGCTGGGCGAACTGCGCACCTTGGCTGAACTGACCCTGGCCGCTCCTTCCAACGCCTGAACCTGAAGACCCGATTACGCCCGGAGAACAATAATGACAACTCAAAACAAGGCCAAATGGCTCAGATTCCTGATTCTCATCCTTGGTGGCGGCACCATTTACAAGTTGGCGAATCTCAAGGACGCCTTCTATGTCCCCATGCAGGAATTCATGGGCCTGAGCCACACTGAAATCGGCATGCTGTTGAGTGCCAACGCAATCATCGCGACTGCACTGTTCGTGGTTGGTGGCCTGCTCGCCGATCGCTACGACACGCGCAAACTGATCCCCCTCGGCCTGATCGGGACCGGGAGCCTGGGGTTGTACCTGGCGACCTTTCCGCCCTTCAGCAGTTTGCTGATCGTGTTCAGTCTGTTGGCCGTCTGTGCCGACTGCCTGTTCTGGCCATCGCTGCTCAAGGCCATCCGCAATCTGGGTGACGATCAGGAGCAAGGCCGGTTGTTCGGCCTGCTGGAAGGCGGGCGCGGCGTGGTTGATACGCTGGTGGCCTTTTCCGCACTGGGCGTGTTCGTCGCCATGGGCTCGGGGGAAGCCGGCCTGAAATCGGCGATCCTGTTCTACTCGGTCATCGACATTCTGGCTGGCACCCTGACCTGGGTCCTGCTCAAGGGCGGTAATGCGCAATCGGCTACCAAGCCGAAAAACGGTCTGGCAAACCTGATGGAGGCTATCAAGGTACCCGGTATCTGGTTGGTCAGCCTCAATGTGTTCATGGTCTACATCGTCTACTGCGGCCTGACCTATTTCATCCCCTACCTCAAGGAAATGTACGGGTTGCCAGTAGCGTTGGTAGGCGCCTACGGCATCATCAATCAATACTTCCTGAAAATCCTCGGCGGGCCTGCCGGCGGTTTCATTGCCGACAAGCAGTTCAAGAGCACCAGCCGTTATCTGAAGTGGGCATTTCTGGCGCTATTGCCGCTGATGGCCGTGATCATGCTGATTCCTAAAAGCCCGGGCTTCATCTATGCGGGGATGGCGGCCACCCTATCCTTCGCCCTGATTGTTTTCTCGATGCGCGGCGTGTTCTGGGCACCCATGGGCGAAGTCGGCATTCCCCAGCACATCACCGGCTCGGCCTTCGGCATCGGTTGCCTGATCGGCTATGCCCCTGGCATGTTTGCCTACGTCATCTATGGCGCGATCCTCGACCACTTCCCTGGTCAACAGGGCTACAACTATGTGTTCATTCTGATGAGCGTGCTGGCCATTGCAGGCTTCATGGTGTCCAGCCTTCTCTATCAAGCGGTACGCAAAAAATCCGTGCTCTCTGGGGGGGCCGACGCGGTACAAGCCTGATCGTCGTCACGGACTACAGGAGGAGGATTCGTCCATCATGCCGACTCCTCCTCCGCCCACTCGACGAAATGCATTTTCATCCTGGAACGACGCGGCTGGAACATCGGAAATGGCCAAATCCATTGATTGATAGTGACCGTTTTCGATCTGCAAGCGACGTCCAGAACATTCTGCGTCGGTGACTGCGTCATAACCTGACACTCGGAACGAAACGCACTACTCCTTGCTTGCGCGGCCGGAGTGTCGCCTCGCCATGGACTCGCTCCAATTCGGAGCAAAAGCTGCAGCTCGGTGCATAGCGCGCCTTTTTTTGAGGCGCGCCTGCCCCCCCCTCCCGACGTTCCCGCACGGCTGCATGCGGCGCAGTCATCGAATTCAGCAATAAAACCCAAGAGTTTCAAGGTGTTACCGCCAGCCTGTTGCCACTCCAGAGCTGTGCCCGGCTTTCGGCACCTTCATTGCAATGGCCTCTTGCGTGCACAACGCACAGCAATTGATCGGATTCGAGGCTCACCGCAGACAAAACACCCACCGACCCGCAAGGCCGCACCCTGAAACACGTAGATGAACCGCAATGAAGCTGCCGGCAACGGTGGCAAGGAGTGGGTATGTCCCGGGCATTTTTCAATGAAATGTATGATACGAACGGAAGTTGCCGCCCGCATTACCAGGAGTTCGCCCGCTGGTTGGCAAACACCCCGCTGGAGTTGCTGGAGCAACGCCGACGCGAAGCTGACCTGCTGTTTCACCGCGCCGGTATCACCTTCACCTTGTACGGTGACAAAGAGGATACCGAGCGCCTGATCCCCTTTGACATCATCCCGCGCAGCATTCGCGCCAGCGAATGGCGCATGGTCGAGCGCGGCTGTATCCAGCGGGTTCAGGCGTTGAACCTGTTCCTGCAGGACATCTACCACGACCAGCGCATCCTCAAGGCCGGCATCATCCCGCCGGAACAAGTGCTGGCCAACGAAGGCTACCAGATCGCCATGCAGGGCCTGGGCCTGCACCGCGGGCTCTATGCCCATATCGCTGGCGTCGACCTGGTCCGTGACGGGGATGGCAGCTACTTCGTGCTGGAGGACAACCTGCGCACCCCCAGCGGGGTCAGCTACATGCTCGAAGACCGCAAGATGATGATGCGGCTGTTCCCCGAGCTGTTCGCCGCACAGCGTATCGCGCCCATCGACCACTACCCCAACCTGCTGCTGGACACGCTCAAGAGCGCCAGCCCACTGGACAACCCCACTGCCGTGTTGCTCACCCCTGGCCGCTTCAACAGTGCCTATTTCGAGCACGCCTTCCTGGCCCGGGAAATGGGCATCGAACTGGTCGAGGGTGCGGACCTGTTCATCCGTGACGAGCACGTCTACATGCGTACTACCGCTGGTCCAAAACAGGTGGATGTGATCTATCGCCGCCTGGACGACGACTACCTCGACCCGCTGTCGTTCAACCCTGACTCGATGCTGGGCGTGCCGGGGCTGATTTCGGTGTACCGCGCTGGCAACGTGGTGCTGGCCAATGCGGTAGGCACCGGGGTGGCAGACGACAAGTCGATCTACCCCTATGTCGACGACATGATCCGCTTCTATCTGAGCGAAGAGCCGGTCTTGAACAACGTTCCTACCTGGCAGTGCCGCAGGCCTGCAGAGCTTTCCCATGTCCTGGCCCACCTGCCCGAGCTGGTGGTCAAGGAAACCCAGGGCTCCGGTGGCTACGGCATGTTGGTCGGGCCTGCGGCGACCAGCGCACAGATCGAGGACTTCCGCGCCCGCATCAAGGCCCGCCCGCACGCCTACATCGCTCAACCTACCCTGTGCCTTTCCACATGCCCGACCTTCGTCGACAGCGGCATCGCACCGCGCCACATCGACTTGCGCCCGTTCGTGCTGTCCGGCAGTGAAACCCGACTGGTGCCAGGCGGCCTTACCCGCGTGGCCCTTCAGGAAGGTTCGCTGGTGGTCAACTCGTCGCAAGGCGGCGGTACCAAGGACACCTGGGTGGTGGAGGACTGAACCATGCTTTCGAGAACTGCTTCCGACCTTTACTGGATGTCGCGCTACCTGGAGCGTGCAGAAAACCTTGCGCGCATGCTCGAGGTCAGTTATTCGCTGTCGCTGATGCCCCAGGCTGGCCGCAGCGACGGCCATGCCGAGCTGGCCATGTCACTGCTGGCATCCGGAACGCTGGACGACTACCGCCGCCGGCACACCGAGCTGGACACCGAGCGCATGCTGCACTTCTTCGCCCTGGATGCGACCAACCCCGGCAGCATCTATTGCTGCCTGCAGGCGGCCAGGACCAATGCCCACGCAGTGCGTGGCCGCATCACTGCCGACATGTGGGAGAACATCAACGCTACCTGGATCGAGATGCGCAACATTGCCAGCAATGGCCTCGGCCGTTATGGCATCAGCCAGTTCTGCGACTGGGTCAAGGAACGCTCGCACCTGTTCCGCGGTGCTACTTCAGGCACCATCATGCGCAACGACGCTTACAGCTTCATCCGCCTGGGGACCTTCCTGGAGCGGGCTGACAACACCCTGCGCCTGCTCGATGCACGCTATGAAATGTTCGGGGAGGCCTCCGAGGAAGTCAGCGATGATTCTGCCCGCGGCTATTACCAATGGAGCGCCTTGCTGCGCGCGCTGACCTCCTACGAAGCCTTCAACGAACTGTATCGCGCCGCACCCAGTGCACGACCGGTGTCCGAGCTGCTATTGCTGCGGGTCGATGTGCCCCGCTCGCTGCATGCCTGTATCGAGGAGCTGGACCAGATCCTTGCCAGCCTGCCGGGCAGCACCGGGCGCGCCGCCCAGCGCATGGCCGCCGAACTCAACGCTCGCCTGCGCTACACCGCGATCGACGAAATACTCGAAGCAGGGTTGCACCCGTGGTTGAGCGACTTCATCGGGCGCATCAATCAACTGGGCCAGGCGGTCCACCACTCCTATCTGGAGGTCGTATGAAACTGTCCATTCGCCACGACACAACCTACAGCTATGCAAGCGATGTGTGCAACAGCATCCAGTTCCTGCGCCTGACGCCACGCAGCAGCGAGCGCCAGCGCATCACTGAATGGCAACTCGACCTGCCCTGCAAGGTCAACGGCCAGATCGACCCGTATGGCAACATCCTGCATGTATTGACCCTGGACAAACCCCATGGCCACCTGGCACTGACCGCCAGCGGCCAGGTAGAAATCGACCCGGATCGCGAGCAAGAGGCCGGCGAACATTCACCCCTGCCCTTCCTGCGCGGCAGCCACCTGACCCAGGCCGATGACACACTCAAGGCCTTCGCCAGCCGACATTGTGGCAAGCACCGTGACCGGGCAGCGCTGATCGGGCTGATGCAAGGCCTGGCCGAGCACATGCCATACAGCCCCGGTGCCACATCGGTGGGCACCACTGCCATCGAAGCGTTCAGCGGCGCTGCCGGGGTGTGCCAGGACCATACCCATGCGTTTCTCGCCTGCGCGCGCAGCCTGGGTATTCCGGCACGCTATGTGTCCGGTTACCTATGTACCGAAGACGAGCAGCACCTGGCCAGCCATGCCTGGGCGGAAGCCTGGGTCGATGACGCCTGGTACAGCTTCGACATCACCAACCGCCTGACCCGGCCAGAACGCCACCTGAAGCTGGCAGTGGGCCTGGACTACCTCGATGCCTGCCCGGTCAGGGGCGTGCGCCGCGGGGGCGGCGCCGAATCGATGCAGGCCAGCGTACACGTGCACCGCCAATGACAGGTGCGGCATCCGTTCATGAAAAAAACAAGGGAAACAGCATGACCTATTGTGTCGCCATGCACCTGGCGGACGGGCTTGTCTTCATCAGCGACTCACGCACCAATGCGGGCATCGACCAGATCGCCAGCTTTGCCAAGCTGTTCGTGTTCGGCGTGCCGGGGGAGCGCCTGATCGTCCTGCAGACCGCTGGCAACCTGGCGACCTCGCAATCGGTGGTGAACCTGCTCCAGCAACGTACGAAGGGCCCCGGCCCCCACCTGTTGAACGTTGCGACGCTCTACGATGCAACGGTACTGGTCGCCGACACCTTGCGCGAGGTGGTCAGCCGTGATCGCAGCAAGCTTTCGGCTGGAATCGACCTGAGCAGTTCGTTCATCGTCGGCGGCCAGATTGCCGGCGGCCCCATGGGCATATACAACGTCTATGCGCAGGGCAATTTCTTCCAGGCCACGCCGGACACCCCGTTCCTGCAACTGGGCGAAAGCAAGTACGGGCGGCCGATTCTCGACCGCAACCTCGGCTACCATATGCCACTCGATGAAGCGTTGCGCTGCGGCCTGATCTCGTTCGACTCGACCATTCGCAGCAACCTGTCGGTGGGCATGCCGTTGGACCTGCTGGTGTATCAGAAGGACAGCCTGGAAACACCGAAACGCCAGCGTATCGCCAGCGACGATGTGTACTACGAGCAGATACGCAGGCAGTGGAGCGACGGGCTAAAAAGACTGTTGGCCGAACTGCCAGCGCCGCCCTACTGATTGGCAGGGATCCCTGTGGGCTGCGCTGTCGCGTAGAGAACTCAATTCGAAAGCGACCGCGTACCCTGTGGGAGCGGCTTTAGCCGCGAAGAATCCAACGCGGAGCATGGGACCGGCTGCGCCGGTGTTCGCGGCTAAAGCCGCTCCCACAGGGGCCCTGCTGATTCAATAGGTTATGTGCAGCTTGCCCGCTCCCACAGGGACCGTGATCCTACTTGAGGGGAATGGTCAGGCGATCGATGACGGCGCGGGTTTCTGGCCGTACCCCGCGCCACCAGGCGAAAGCCTCCGCCGCCTGTTCGACCAACATGCCGACACCGTCGGCCAGGCGCACCACCCCCTGCGCCTGGGCCATGCGCAGGAACGGCGTAAGGCCTTTGCCATACGCCAGCTCGTAAGCCAGCTGCGTCGCGCCCAGCACGCCTTCAGGCAGTGGCGGCAGCTCGCCAGTGAGGCTGGCAGAGGTGGCGTTGACCACGATGTCGAAGGACTGTCCCTCCAGCTCCTCATAACGGCTGATGCGCAGCCTTGGATGATCCAGTTCGTTGCGCAGGGCGAGCGCCTTGGCCATGTCACGGTTGGCAAGCACCAGCTCGCTCGGCCCCGCCTGCAGGAACGGCAGCAATGCACCGCGTACCGCGCCACCGGCGCCGAGCAACAGTACCCGTCGATTGGCCAGCGGCTCACCGAGGTTTTCCTCGATATCCCGCAGCAAGCCGATGCCGTCGAAGTTTTCGGCAAAGATACGGCCATCCTCGAACTTCAACGCATTGGCCGCCCGCGCCAACTGGGCGCGCTCGCTGCGCTGGTCGGCCAGCTCGAAGGCTCGCAGCTTGAACGGCGCGGTGATGTTCATGCCCAACCCGCCATCACTGCGAAACTGCAGTACCTGAGCCTCGAAGCCCTCGAGCTCGCCCTCCAGCGCGCCATACTCCAGGCACTGGCCGGCAACCTGGGCGAACAGGCCATGAATCAACGGGGACTTGGTGTGGTTGATCGGCCGGCCGATCACTGCATAGCGGTCGCTCATCGTGCATCTCCGTGGGTGAACAGCACACCGTCTGCCTGCATGGCGGTGATTTCTTCAGGGGTGAAACCTAGGCCGGCGGCCACTTCGGCATTGTGCTGACCGAGGTCCGGGGCCACCTGGTGGATCGTGGTGTCGCAGTCGGAAAAGCGAAACGGCAGGTTGGGCAGGCGCAAGGTGCCGTAGCGCGGGTGCTGCTGCTCGATGACCATGTTGCGCGCCTGAATCTGCGGGTCGGCCACCACCTCGTCGATGCGCTGCACCTTGGCGCTGGGGATGTCGATGTCATCGAGCAACTGCAGGATATCCGCCACCTGGCGCGCGCCGACCCAGTCGCGAACCACGGCCAGAATCGCCTGGCGATGGGCGTTGCGGCCATTGAGGTTGTGGTAGCGGCTGTCGCTGCCGAACCCGGCCGGGCCACCGTTGGCTTCCAGCATCGCGGCAAAGCGCTTCCAGGCATCGTCGACCTGGGCGGCGATTACCAGGTCGCCATCGGCCGCGCGGAACACGCCGTACAGGGTGGAGGTGGGCATGTCATGGCCGGTCTGCTCGGGCAGGACAGTGCCGTCGGACAAGGTGTAGCACTGCACCGCATATTCATGCATCGACACCAGCGTGTCGTACAGGGCCATGTCGATGTGCTGGCCGCGACCACTGTTCACCCGGCCCAGCAATGCCGCATTGATCGCCGCCACGGCATGAATGCCGGTGTACATGTCGCCAAGGGAAATGCGCAGCAACGGCGGCGCTTCGCCCGGCACGCCGACCATCTGCATGATCCCGCTCTTGGCCTCGGCGATCAGCCCGAAACCGGCGCGGTGGGCATCCGGCCCGGTATGGCCATAGGCGGAGATGGAGCAGTACACCAGACGCGGGTTGCGCGCCGACAGCTCGGCATAGCCCAGGCCCAGTTTGTCCAGGGCGCCGGGGCGATAGTTTTCGATGAACACATCGGCCGAGTCGGTCAGGCGTTGCATGAACGCTTTGCCACGCGGGTCCTTCATGTTCACGCTGACGCCCTGCTTGCCCATGTTCAGCTGCAGGAAGTAACCGCTCTGCTGCTCATCCAGGGTAAATGCATGCTGGCGCCCGGCATCGCCGCTGCCCGGCCGTTCGACCTTGATCACCTCGGCGCCGAGTGCTGCCAGGCAGCGGCCCACATAGGGCCCGGCGAGGAAGTGGCTGTAGTCGATGACGCGGATACCTGCCAATGGCAATGCCTGGCTCATGCCTGCACCCTCCGGGGCACCATCAGCCGGTGCTCGCCACGCTGCACGACTTCGCCGTGCTGGTTGATCAGCTCCGACGGCAAGACCACGATGCCCCAGCCCGGTCGGCTGTTGCTCGGGCGCATCGCCCCCACGCGCATGCGCACGTGCAGCACATCGTCGACCTTGATCGGCAGCACGAAGTCCCAGGTCCAGCCCAGCGACATGCCCGGTACAAAGCGGTATTCGCACTGGGTCTTCAGGCCGTCGGCGATCGACAGGCCGAACAGGCCGTGGGCAACCAGGCAGCCGAAATGACTGGCGTTGGCGTAGGCCTCGTCGACATGCACCGGGGTGTGGTCGCCGGTGAGGTCTGCGTAGGCCAGGATACGTTCGCGGGTCACCGTGTAGGTGGGGCTGATGCATTCATCGCCTTCGCGGGCATCGTCCCAGTATCTTTCCACTACGCTCATGCCACCACCTCTGCACGTGGGTCGATGGCCAGTGCCTGGGCGACGCATTTCGCCGGCGATGCCTGAATGAACTCGACCGCAAGGCCGTCAGGCAGGCGCAGCCAGTTGCGGCCCTGGGGCATTTCGCTGACGCCGAAACGCTGTGCGGCGGCCAGGGTGGCTTCGAGGTCCTCGCACATGATGCCCAGGTGCGCCATGCGCCCTTCCGGGCCGGCAAAGTCCGGTTGGTGGATGAACTGCAGGCCACCAAGGGTCCAGTACTGTGCAGGCTGCTCGACGTCACCCTGTATTTCACGCATGGTCATGCCACACACCTCGCTGAAAAAGCGGATGTGCCACTGGATGTCGCGCACCCAGAACGCAACGTGTTCAAGGTAGGCTTTCGGCTGGCTCATGGATTACTCCCCTTCTGCTGATCGGCCATGGCGCGTTCGATGCCCTTGATGCAGGCCACCAGGGTCGCGTTGACCGGCGTGGCCACGCCATGGCGCTGGCCCCAGCGCACGACGGAGCCATTGATGAAATCGATCTCGGTGACCGAACCCTTTTCCAGGCTCTGCAACATCGAGGTACGGAAGCTTGCCGGCAGGCCTTCGGCGGCCAGCCGCCATGCAGAATCCGGGCTGGTGAGGCTCAGGCGGATGCCTGCTCGTTCAGCGACGGCAATGGCTTCAGCCACCGCTGCCTTGGCGGTGCTTTCCAGCAGCGGCTCGCTGTACAACTGGCCATAACCGAGCCTGGTGATGCCGCTGAGCGCGCCTGTCGCGACGTTGACCAGCAGCTTGTCCCACATGGTGCCGAGAATGTTGTCACTGACCGTGGTGGCGAGCCCGGCACCATTGAAGACCTCGGCGATGGCCTGCACACGCAGCGTCCTTTGGCCGTCGAGCTCGCCGATGAAAGTCTGCTTGCCCGCAACACCGGCGCGGATCGAACCCGGCGCCAGCAGCACGCCACCGACGTAGGTCTTGCCAGCCAGCACCCGCTCACGGCCCACGGCCTCGGCCAGGATGTCTTCATGGCCAAGACCGTTCTGCAGTGACAGCACCAGCGTCTGCGGCCCGATCAGCGCCTTGGCCCCGGCAATCGCCTCGCCGGTGTGGAATGACTTGACCAGCACCACCACCAGGTCGGCCACGCCCACGGTTGCCGCGTCGCAGGCTGCCTTCACCCGGACCTGCCGCTCGCCGCGTTCATCCTGCACCCGCAGCCCGTGCAGGTTCATCGCCTCGACATGTGCATGGCCACGGTTCAACAGCCAGGTTTCGTGCCCCGCTTCGCTCAAGGCCGCACCAATGGCACAACCCAAGGCGCCGGCGCCCAGAATGCAGATTTTCAAATCGCTGACCTCCTGTGGTTTGCGACTACCTTATGCAGCGAGCCTTATTTCGGCTATACAATGGACTCAATACACTTATTGGATTTCGCAATAATGAGTGCGCTCGACGCTTTGCCCGACCCCAAGCTGCTGCAACTGTTCGATGTGCTGTACCAATGCCGCAGCGTCACTCGCAGTGCTGAACAGCTCGGCCAGAGCCAACCTACCGTGAGCATCTGGTTGGGGCGCTTGCGTGAAGAGTTGAACGACCCACTGTTCGTGCGTACGCCAGGCGGCATGGCGCCAACCCCGCGGGCAGACCAGCTGATCGGGCCATGCCGCGAGGTGCTGGAATCGCTGCGGCGCCTGACTACCTGGGAGCCGCAGTTCGTTCCGGCCACGGCGCAGCGGCGCTTTCGCCTGTGCGTCAGTGATGCCAGCCATATCACCCTGCTGCCCAGCATCCTCAACCACCTGCGCACCCACGCGCCGGGTATTCGCCTGGAAGCTGCACGCATCGATGGCAATACCGAGAGCGCGCTGGAGTCGGGCGAGGCGGACTTGGCCATCGGCTTCGTGCCCTGGCTGGGTGCGGGGATGTATCAGCAAGTGTTGTTCGAGCAGGACTGGGTCTGCCTGAGCAACCCGCTACACCCGCGTTTGAGCAACGGCATGAGCGTGGCGGGTTACCAGGCCGAGGGGCATGTACAAATCAGTGCCGGGACCGGGCAGAAGTTGCTGGAGGCCGGCCTGGCGCGGGCCGGCATCGAACGCAGGATCATGCTGGAGCTGCCGGCGTTTCTGGGGTTGGGGATGATTGTCGGGTCGACCGACCTGGTGGCTACGTTGCCACGGCACATCGGCCAGACACTCGCCGACATGCATGGTTTGCACGTGCACGATTGCCCGTTTGCAGTGGAAGGTTTCACGGTCAAGCAGCACTGGCACGCACGGTACCAGCAAGACAGCGGGAATCGCTGGATCAGGGAGGTGGTACGGGGCTTGTTTCAAACAGGGGCCGGTTAGCACACACGGCGAAACCTTCGCTCGCCGAGCTTCCTTCCCTGGAAGCATCGGTGTACGGATCAAGCAGCAGGCTTGAGCACCACCTTCGTCCAGCCATCATCCCGCGCATCAAAATGCTTGTAGGCGCTTCAAAGAAGACGTTCGCAACCACTCAAACTCTACAGCGCTGGTTTGTCACTCCGCGCCTCGAGATTGGCTTTGAGCTGTTCGCTCATCGGCATGTTCAAATTCATCCCTTTTGGAGGAATCGGTGATTGAAACCACTTGGTGTATAGCCTTGCGAATTCACCCGACTTCATGAGACGGGTTATGGTGCCATCGACCAATTCCTTGAATTCAGGATCATCTTTTCGAAGCATGCAGCCATAGGGTTCTACTTGCAGCGCATCACCCACGACTTCGAGCGAGTCGGGATTTTTGGAGTTCGCCATGAGGCCAAACAGGAGGACATCGTCCAGGGCAAGCGCCACGGCACGATCATTCTCAACCAGCGCCAAGGAGTCATCATAGTCTTTGCCCAAGACGACCTGTACGTCTAGATTGTGGTCGGCACTGTATTGACGGAGGACCTTCTCGTTCGTGCTACCGGCGGTGCTGGCAACAGTTTTCCTTGCAAGATCGGCGTAGCTCTTTATGCCGGAGGTCTTCTTGGTTAATAGGCGTGTGCCGGTGTAGAAATGGCTGATTGCAAAAGCCACGTCCTTCCCACGCACGGCGTTGTTAGTGGTGGAACCGCACTCCAGATCGTATGTGCCGTTGACCAGTAACGGAATGCGGGTTTGTGAAGACACAGGAATGTAAACCACTTCCAAGTTCGGCTTCTTGAGCTTGCTACGCACATCAGCAACGATGGCATCGGTCAAATCGACGGAGAAACCAACCGCTTTGCCGGGACTAATCAAGTAGCTGAAAGGTACCGACGCCTCCCGGTAAGACACGGTGATTTTGTTACTATCGGCAACCTTTTCGAGGGTCTGCGCGTTGGCATGAAATGCGATGGCAGACGCGGCCAGGATTGTCGCTGCCACGAAATATGAGGTTTTCATAGGGCTCCCTTGAAAGCATGAAAAAGACAAAAACTCATCAAAAACACACTGACACACGTGAAGGTGAGCGCAAATTTCCGGCGTGGCGAGGAAAGGTCTTGGTAATAAAAAAAGTACGCCGATGGAGGGTAAATACTTTGCGCCAGATCAAAAACTGATCATCCTGCGACATCGCGCGAATACCATCGGGATGTTCGCTGCGACGTATCGATCAGCATGGACGCCGAGCGAGGGTTCCGCGTAGCAGTTTGCAAGGCCAGTGCTCCCCATGAGCAATGTCGCGTACGCGAAGCTTGGTCAGATTGCAGGCTCGTAGCTTGCTTGGGCGGATCTCCATCTGTCGAAAGCCAGAGAGCCCACAGCGATCTTCGGAGTGGGCTCCCTTCCATGCAGAACATTAAGCTTCGATCGCAGCGCCCCTAATGCCCAGGAGCTCACTGTCAGGCGGGGGTATGGACGGCGCATCAGTTGTCAGAACACCCATTCCCCACAATGCGGTACTCCATGATATGCCGTTCGCCTTTGGAGTCGTCGTAAGTCAGTTGCATCGGCACAACATCGCAGACATTGGGCACCGGCGTAACAGCCACAACGTGCGCGATATCCAGGTTCTGGGAGTAGCGATAGGGTTCAACCGTAATTTGTGCAGTTTGAGTACCTTGGTCATCGGCCATAGCAACAGAACCAAGGCAGCCTAGGAACAAAACGAGTAACAGTTTCATGGTAATCACCTGTACTGAGGGCGTAAGAAGGCCTGAGCATCCAATCGGCGCTCGGTCGTCATAAACGATTGGGTGTGGCCCGGCGCAGTCAGGCGCCGGGCTGAGCTACATCAGAAGGGCTTGGTAGGCAGGTACTTGCCGTCCAGAGTGATCACAGCGCGATGGCCACCGTCCGGATCTTCGACCTTCTTGATGTCCAGCTTGAAGTTGATGGCACTGATGATGCCGTCGCCGAACTTCTCGTGGACCAGAGCTTTGAGGGTGGTTCCATACACCGAGATCATTTCGTAAAAGCGGTAGATGGTAGGGTCGCTCGGCACTCCGTCGAAGAAGCTGCCGCGGATCGGCATCGATTGCAGCAGTGCAACTTGATCAGCATCGAGGTCGAGCTTATCGCCTACGACCTTCGCGGCGCTTTCAGGCAGCGGATGTTGGCCAAGCAAGGCAGCGGTGACAAAGGCCTCGGACAGGCCGGTACCGTCAACGATCTGCGCAAAGGACAGGTCCTTGCGAGCCTTGGCCAGAATGATAACTTCGGTCAGTTCCTGGCGGGCGGTGCGGGTGGCTTGAGTCTGGATCATGGTGAATCTCCTGGGTAAGTAAAGGTGCAGGTACAGGTTTCAGGCGACGTGCCTGGCTTGCTGGGAAACGGCGTGGACTTCCGGGTTTTCCGCGAGAGACACGAAGGTGCCGGTACTGCCATCAAAGGCGTCGATACGTCCGGTCTCGATGTCATAGATCCAGCCATGCAGGGTCACGCGGCCTTCTTCGAGAGCCAGGCGAACGGATGGGTGGGTCTGTATGTTGGCCAGTTGCGCGATCACGTTCTCGCGCACCATGGAGGCGACTTTGCTGCGCTTATCCACGTGATGACGGGCCTCATTAACTACCTTGGCCGAGTCGGCGTACCGCAACCAGCCGGCCACAGCGGGCATGTGATCCAGACATTTGCAGGTGGCGATGGCGGTCATCGCGCCGCAGTCGGAGTGGCCGCAGATCACGATGTCTGCAACGTTGAGTCCGGCGACCGCGTATTCGACCGAAGCCGAAACGCCACCCGGCTCTGGCCCATACGACGGCACGATATTGCCGGCGTTGCGGATTACAAACAGATCGCCTGGCTCGCGTTGGGTGACCAATTCAGGCACCAGCCGGCTATCAGAGCAGGAGATGAAGAGAGCCTTCGGCGCCTGCTGATTGGCAAGGTCCTTGAACAGTTTGACCCGCTCAGGAAAAGCGTTTTTTTGAAACTTCAGAAATCCGTCGATGATCGCTTTCATGGTTGCTGTCTCAATGTCGCTGGGTGTGAGACAAAGATTAAGCAGTGCATGACATAAGGTAAAAGTCTCATTTATTATGAGTCGGATTCGATTATCTTATGGGCTTAGACATGCTCGCTCGACATATCCAGTACTTTCTAGCCGTTGCGGAGCACCTCAGTTTCACGAAGGCTGCAGCGGCGCTGCATGTCTCTCAGCCGGCCCTTTCGCAGCAAGTAAGGCACTTGGAAGAGAGCCTGGGAGCCCAGTTGTTTGACCGATCAGGCCGCACCACGCGTTTGACTGACGCGGGGGATGTCTATCTTCTCTATGCGCGCCGTGCGCATCAGGAATTGCAGGAAGCCAAAAGGGCTATACATGATGTCAGCGACCTCAGCCGTGGCTCATTGCGTGTTGCCGTAACGCCGACGTTTACGAGCTATCTGGTGGGGCCACTCATCGAGGCATTTCACCTCAGATACCCCAAGATCACCGTCAACCTGAAAGAGATCTCCCAGGAACGGATCGAGGAGCTGCTGTTGGCGGGAGAGTTGGACGTAGGCATCGCATTCGATGAAATACATTCATCGGACATCGAAGCCATCCCCTTGCTGAACGAAACGCTCGCTTTGGTTATGAACCGCAGACACCGCCTGGCCGAGGAACGCTCCATTACCTCGCACGGCCTGAGTGCTGAGTCTTTAGTCTTGCTCAGCACAGAGTTTGCCACTCGCGAGCAAATCGACCGCTACTGCCGCAAATATGAGATTAACCCTAAGGTGCAGATGGAGGCCAATGCCCTAGGCGCAGTGATCGAGATCGTTCGCCGGACGAATCTTTCGACCTTATTGCCTGCCAGAATTGCGTTGGCCCATGACGACCTGGTGGCCATCACGTTGGAGCCGGAGCGCTTGGAGCGACGAGCCGTTCTAATGCGGCGCAAAGACGCCTTTCTGAGCGCGGCGGTGCGCGTCTTCCTCGAGCTGGCTAAAGAAGTATCCAGCGATCTTGATCAGTGAGGTTTTGCGTGACCGCAGGATGCGCGTGTGCAACAGGGCCCAAGGGTGAAGGAAAAGTGCAACGATGACGCTTTGCCTGACCGACGAAGCGGAGACTGGAAGGAGAGGAAAGCCCTCTATTGGCTTTCTAGCCGCCGACGGCGCTGTTGTGTATCACAAACCGCAATAGGGATGACGAATCGCTTCTGAACGAAAAAAACCTGATCCTTTAAGACAAAAGGATCAGGTTGACGGTGACTTACAGGCCGAGCTCGGTCAGACCTGGGTGGTCATCCGGACGGCGACCCAGTGGCCAGTGAAACTTACGCTCGCTTTCCTTGATAGGCATGTCGTTTACGCAGGCGAAGCGACGATGCATCAGGCCATCAGCTTCAAATTCCCAGTTCTCGTTGCCGTAGGAGCGGAACCAGTTACCGGAATCATCATGCCATTCGTATGCGTAACGGACGGCGATACGGTTATCGGTAAAGGCCCAGAGCTCTTTGATCAGGCGATAATCCAGCTCTTTTTTCCACTTGCGGGTAAGGAACCCTTTAGCTTCTTCGCGATTGGTAGCAAACTCAGCGCGGTTACGCCATTTGGTATCCAGCGTATAGGCGAGCGAAACTTTCTCCGCGTCGCGGCTGTTCCAACCATCTTCTGCCAGTCGGACTTTTTCAATCGCCGTTTCGCGAGTGAAAGGAGGAAGTGGTGGGCGAGTGTGGATATTGGACATGGTGGTGCCTCCAGATTAATTGGATAATTGAGTAAACCAGTGCCAGTGGATCGCGGGCCTATAGCAAGGCCGCTTGAATTATCAATCTGTGAAAGTTGAATCGCACTGCTAACGACAGCATTAAATTAAACTCTATTGCCGCGCCTTGATGGAGGCGGTTGCAACTAATAGAGATGCTATAGGTGCAGGCGCACGTATCCTCGAAACTATGTTTCCGTGGAATATCATAAGAACTATGCTTATGCTAAAAGCGTTCGTACTCTACCTGCAGTGTAGGCAATCGAATTTAAATTTCGTTCTGCCTAGCCGAGCACCCTGAGTTTGAAAGAATTTACAGTGGAGCCGGAGTTACAGCCCCAACTCAGTCAGCCCGGGATGATCATCTGGGCGGCGGCCCAGCGGCCAGTGGAATTTGCGCTCGCTTTCCTTGATAGGCATGTCGTTTATGCAGGCGAAGCGACGGTGCATCAGACCATCAGCTTCAAATTCCCAGTTCTCGTTACCGTAGGAGCGGAACCAGTTACCGGAATCATCATGCCACTCGTAAGCGTAACGGACAGCGATGCGATTATCGGTGAACGCCCAGAGCTCTTTGATCAGGCGATAATCCAGCTCTTTTTTCCACTTGCGGGTAAGGAACCCTTTAGCTTCTTCGCGGTTGGTAGCAAACTCAGCGCGGTTACGCCATTTGGTATCCAGCGTGTAGGCAAGTGAGACTTTTTCCGCGTCGCGGCTGTTCCAGCCATCTTCAGCAAGTCGAACTTTTTCAATCGCTGTTTCGCGAGTGAAAGGAGGAAGTGGCGGGCGAGTTTGGGCATTGGACATGGTAGTGACTCCAGCCTAGTTGGATAGATAAGTGTGAGTAGCGTCTCTGACGCTCAAGCTTTAGGGCACAAGCTCTTTCAGCAACATCTGCGCAACTTCCTTTGCATTATCAGCAGCGTGATAATCACCCATAACACGAGCCGTGGTGATTGCGCCTTCCATCAAAATAAATAACTGCCTGGCTAAGACCAACGGTTGCTCAGTGTTCAATTGTTCAGTCAGTTCAAGCGTATAGTCCAAGAGCTTTTGCTTGTGCAGTTTCGCGATCTGGCGGATGGGGTCATCGGGATCCCCTACCTCGCCTGCCGTGTTAATGAACGCACAGCCGCGGAAACCATCCGTCTCGAACCAGCCCTTCAAAACAGTAAACATGCTCAGTATTCGATCGTACGGTGTAGCCGCTTTGTCGCATTCGGTCCTGAACCATTGCATCCAGCGTACGTCGCGAGCGCTCAAGGCCGCAGCTGCGACATCATCTTTGGTAGCGAAATGGTTGTAGATACCCTTCCTTGACACGCCAGAGGTCTTCACCAGTAGGTCCATGCCCGTGGCATGAATCCCGTTTTCGTAGATGAGTTTCTCGGCGGTGGCCAGGATTTGGGCTCTGTGATCTATCGTTGGTCTGCTCATGGATTCAATGTAGAACGATCGTTCTCTCCGGTCAAGCACCATCAGGTGAATTCTTCGATTAAAGGCGCGCGCCCCAGTGGTACCTGGAATGAATTCCTGGGCGGCCTCAGCGTTTGACCTCCTGTTGTAGGACCCTATCCCAGCCCATGGCTGATGACGCCAGGTGGTGAGGAGAGCCTTTGGTACTGCTCAGGTGCACATTCGACGGCCCCGTCGGGTGCGAGCGCGACCAGGCGGACAGCGAGAGCTCTCTGATGGCGCTACCAGAACAAAGCAAGGCGCCCATTATTGGCTGTCGGAGCCTGCGGTTATCCGACGCTGATGCACTGACTCAATCGTGACCATAGCGGAAATATATTTTGCGCACTAATTATTATCGCGCAAAGTTAACCCCAAGTACGAAGCAACCGCTCACACCTACGAGACACCGGAGAACGATCATGACCATTACCAAAGCATTCGCCATCGTCACCCTTACGCTCGGCGCCAATGTTGGTGCTTTTGCGCAGACCGCAACTCCGTATCACTACGGAATGGATCTGGATATCGACAAAATCGTCTCTGTGGAGGCCACACCCAGCAACGGCGGCCCAAACAGCATTGCGACTCTGACCTACCGTGACAGCCACGGCGAGGAGCAGAAGGTGAGCTACATCCGTCCGGACTTTGCAGCCAACCAGAACTGAACACCTGCCCACACCCTAGGAGCACAATCATGAAACTGCCCCGTACCCTCACCGCCGGCCTGCTGGCTCTGGCTGTCAACAGTGCCTTCGCCGCTGGTAGCCCGGGCGTGGAACACACCACCCAAGGCTTCCTTCAGGCTCTGGCTGCAGGCGGCGGCAAGCCGCTTGAGACCTTGTCGCCGAAAGACGCCCGGTCAGTGCTGACAGGCGCCCAGGCAAGCGTGAAGGTCGACTTGTCCGGTATTCAGGTCGAGCGCCGTACCATCCAGGCCGATGGCCAGCCGCTGGAAATCCGGGTAGTGCGGCCGGAGGGGGCTAAGGGTGACCTGCCGGTGTTCATGTTCTTCCATGGTGGTGGATGGGTGTTGGGCGATTATCCGACCCACGAGCGACTGATCCACGACCTGGTAGTGGGCTCTCGTGCGGCAGCGGTCTACGTCGATTACACGCCATCGCCCGAGGCCAAGTTCCCCACAGCGATCAACCAGGCTTACGCCGCCACCCGCTGGGTCGCCGAGCATGGCAAGGAGATTGGTGTCGACGGCGGCCGCCTCGCTGTGGCTGGCAACAGCGTCGGCGGCAACATGGCTGCAGTAGTAGCCATCAAAGCGAAGGAAGCCGGAACTCCGAAGCTGCGCTTCCAGGCACTGCTGTGGCCCGTGACTGATGCCAACTTCAACAACAGTTCCTACAACCAATTCGCCGAAGGGCACTTCCTGACACGCAACATGATGCAGTGGTTCTGGGACAACTACACCACTGATTCGAAGCAGCGCGACGACATTCACGCATCGCCGCTACGTGCCAGCCTGGATCAGCTGAAAGGTTTACCGCCGGCACTAGTACAAACTGCTGAAATGGACGTGCTGCGTGATGAAGGTGAAGCCTATGCCCGCAAGTTGAATGCCGCCGGTGTTCCGGTAACCGCCGTACGCTACAACGGGATGATTCACGACTTCGGCCTGCTGAATGTCCTCGGCGAAGTCCCTGGCACCCGAAGTGCGATGGACCAGGCTGCACAGGCGATCAGGCAACACCTCCAGTGACAGCGGCAATCAGGACCGGGGCGTTGTCGCCCTGGTCCTGCTCGGATAAGACCCTCATGGTGGATGGAAATCTTGGCGATGCGGCTGCATTCGGGCCGCCTTTCCTCGATCACGCTGGGTACGTCCTCGGGTGATGCCGCTCGAACTGTGCCCTCTCGACTCAACATGCACAGGAAACGCCGTTACCCTGTGCGGCAACGTCCACCCCCACCAACGAAAAACCTTCGTCAAGCCAGCCGGTAACCCCGCCAATCATTTCTTTCACCGGAAAACCCAGCTCAGCCAAACGAACCGCCGCCCGATGTACGCCATTGCAATGCGGCCCTGCGCAATAAACAACGAAAAGCGTCTGGCGCGCATAGTCAGCCATGCGGTCTGCGCTGATGGTGCGGCCAGGAATATTGATCGCGCCCGGCACATGGCCCTGCGCAAACGCCTCGCTGCTCCTTACATCTACCAGCACATAGTCGACATCACCCGACCGCTGGCTACGTTCAACATCCGAACAATCCGTCTCGAACGCCAGACGGCGGCTGAAATGAAGCAGGGCATCGGATGGGCTTGCGGCAGGATATTCGCTGACCAGGCTTGGCATGGATTTCACTCCTCGGTTGAAGGTGCGCCCATTGTAGGAAGCCCGCCTGTATCGCTACAGTGGCGCATTCGACAGTCACCGGTAGTTTTCCGCCAATGCTCACGAACCCTGGTTTGGTCGCCGTGCTGGCCTATGACGGGCTGTGCACCTTCGAGTTCGGCATTGCCGTGGAGATCTTCGGGCTGCCACGCCCGGAGTTCGAATTCGCCTGGTACACACATCGCATCGTCGCCGTCGATCCCGCACCAATGCACGCGGCAGGTGGCATGCAGGTCATTGCCGAGTTCGGCTTGGAGTCGCTCGTTGATGCCCATACCATCATCATTCCGGGCTGGCGTAGCCGCGATGAGCGCCCGCCGCAGTTGCTGCTGGACGCCTTGCGCGCCGCGTATCAACGCGGGGCGCGGCTGCTTTCCATCTGTTCGGGGGTGTTCGTGCTCGCGGCTGCGGGCCTTCTGGACGGCAAGCGTGCCACCACCCATTGGCGCTATACGGACGAACTCGCGGCACGCTATCCACTCATTGAAGTTGACCCTGGCGTGCTTTACGTAGACTGCGGCCAGCTGATTACCTCGGCAGGCAGCGCTGCCGGTATAGATGCCTGCCTGCACCTGGTGAGTCGAGACTTTGGTACCCAGGTTGCCAACACCGTTGCCCGTCGCCTGGTTATGGCACCCCAGCGTTCCGGAGGGCAAACACAGTTCTTCCCCGCTCCCGTTGCCCAGAAGCCTCGCGATGATCTTGCCGCGGTGCTGGAGTGGGCGACCTTGCATGTGGGCAGGCCGCTTACGGTCAAGCAGCTGGCAGCGAAGGCACTGATGAGCGAACGTACCTTCCTGCGACGCTTCATCGAAGCGACAGGCATCACGCCGAAAACCTGGCTGCTTCAGGTGCGCATGAACGTGGCGCGTGAGTTGCTGGAAAGCAGCCCATTGAGCAATGAGCAAATCGCCGAACGCTGCGGGTTCGCCTCGGCGGAAAGTTTCCGGGCAGCATTTCGCAAGACCGTGGGGTTGGCGCCCATGAGGTATCGTGCGCAGTTTGGCAACCACTGACCGTTCAGCGGTACCTTTGATACACCGTTTCTGCCAAGGAAGCAGAAACACGTGCATGTCGATTCTGTCGCGCCCTGGTACGCGTCAGCTGCTATCCGGACTCAGGGCGAGTCAGAAGCGCTCATCCCCGATCGCGGGCAAGATCAACTCCCGTACGAATGAAGCCCCTGACAGGCGCAACAACGCATCGACCATGGTGACCACATCATGTACCGGTACCCAACGCCGCTCACCTCGCGCAGCAGCCTGCATCAATGGCGTGGACAGGGCGTCATCGGTATTCAGGTAACCCAGCTGAAGCACGGTCACCGCCAGGTTGTCATCCCTGAAGCCTTCGCGTAGCGCATCAGCCATGCCGTTGAGGGCGAACTTGGAGGCACCGAACGCTACCTCCGGGCGCCCGCTCTGGCGAAGAGCCGAAGTCGAGCCGGTGAGGATCAACTGCGGCCGGGGAGCACCGAGCAATCTGGGTATCAGGCGTTTGAGAAGGAGCAGCGTGGCGGTGACGTTCACCTCGACCAGCCGGGTGATCGATTCGTCGCTGTCTTCGGAGAATGCATAGTGCTCGCTGAAGGCATGCTCTTCCCAGATGCCGACGTTGTATATCAGTACGTCCAGATCGGCAGGTGTTCGGTCCGCGATCCGTGCTACAGCCGCCACTGGCTTGGAAAGGTCGGCATCGATCCAGTACAGGTCGATGCCCGGCGCAAGGGCCAGATCTTTCGGCTGTTTGCGTGATACGCCAATCAGCGTGTCCCCGGGCTTGCCGAGGCCTTCGAGCAAAGCCCGCCCCAGCCCTCTGCTGGCGCCTACGATCATCGTCTTCACATGCTGTTCCTCTTTCCCTGATCTGCTCCAGGCCTCACTGGATCGGTCATAGCCTTCGACAGGCCCAAGGCGATGAAGCCGATAATCTGGAAAACCAGCAGTGAAGTCGGAGTGTCCATTTCTGGTGCTTGCGAGTTCGTTTGCGCAAGCAGCGAGTGTGCCGCCACTCTAAAACCTTGAGTTAACTCGAGGTCAATAGCGGTTCAGGGTTACAAAGCTGGCATTTCACCTTTTTCGCCGTGGCCGCAGCAGCATTGGTCACCACACCGCCGAGCAGCGCCAGCCAGTATCCCTCAAGCCGTGGCGACCGTGCTTTTCACTGTATCGAGCAGCCCCAGGCGCGTGGCCCGGCAGACAGCACTCACCACAGCCTTGAGTGATGCCTGGAGTGTGCTGCCGTCCCTGCCCACGCCAAACAGCAACTGGTTCTTGACACGTATTTCGACGTAGGCAATGGCTTCGGCCTCAGCACCATCACGCACGGCGTGCTCGTGGTAATCGGCAATATCGAAGACCAGCCCCTGCTGGGCGAACGCATGGACCAGTGCGGCCGCTGGGCCATTACCCTTGCCAGCGAACGCCAGGCGTTCACCCTCGACCAGCAGTTGAGCGTCAAGGTAAGTGCAGGCTTCGTCAGTGGTGACCATGGGGTGCAGCAAGGCGTAGGGATTACCCTGCTCCAGGTAGTTTCTGGTGAAGCACGACAAGATCATTTCGCTGGTGATCTCCCTCCCTTCACTATCGGCGACCTGCTGCACCAGGCCGCTGAACTCCATCTGTAACCGGCGCGGCAGGACGATACCCTGCTGCTCCAGGAGATAGGCCACACCACCCTTGCCCGACTGGCTGTTGACCCGGATGACTGCCTCGTAGCTGCGCCCCATGTCGGCCGGGTCGATCGGCAGGTACGGCACCTCCCAGAAACCGTCGGGGTTTTTCCGCCGTTGGGCGAAGCCCTTCTTGATTGCGTCCTGGTGAGAGCCGGAAAATGCCGTGAACACCAGCTCTCCCGCATAGGGATGGCGTGGATGGGTCGGCAACTGGTTGCAGAACTCGACCTCACGCTGGACATGGATGATGTCAGAGAAATCCAGTTCCGGGCTGATGCCACTGGTGTAGAGGTTCATGGCCAAGGTCAGGATATCGACATTACCGGTGCGCTCACCATTGCCGAACAAGGTGCCCTCGACCCGCTCGGCGCCTGCCAGGCAGGCCTGCTCGGCGGTAGACACACCTGTGCCACGGTCATTGTGCGGGTGGATACTGATGATCACGCTATCGCGCTTGCGTACGTGGCGGCAGAACCATTCGATCTGGTCGGCGAACACGTTGGCGGTCGAAACTTCCACGGTGGTAGGCAGGTTCAGGATCATCTTGTTGGTGGGAGACGGTTCGAATACGTCGATCACCGCTTCGCAAATTTCCAGGCCAAAATCGAGCTCGGTGAAGCAGAAGGTTTCTGGTGAATACTGGTAAGTCCACTGCGTCTGCGGATTGGCCTGCATCAGCGCCTTGATCTCCCGGGTAGCCTGCGTGGCGATGCCGATGCAACCTGTGCGATCCACGCCGAACACCACATCACGAAATACGGGAGCCGTTGCGTTGTACACATGAACGATGGCCCGTGGCGCCCCCTTGAGCGCTTCGAAGGTACGCTCGATCAAGTGTGTACGGGCCTGTGTCATGACCTGGATAGTCACATCTTCGGGGATCCGACCGCTCTCGATCAATTCACGCACATAGTCGAAATCGGTTTGCGATGCTGCCGGGAAGCCAACCTCGATCTGCTTGAAACCGACCTTCACCAAAAGGTCGAAGAATCGACGCTTGCGTTCGGCGTTCATCGGCTCGATCAGTGCCTGGTTACCGTCCCGCATGTCGACGCTGCACCAGGTGGGAGCGACCTTCTGGACCTGATTGGGCCACTGGCGGTCTGGCAGGTCGACTGTGGCGAAGTGGCGATATTTGATTGATGGATCCTTGAGCATCATGGCGGCTTTCTCCTGGGCCTGTGTAACACCTTGTACTTGCCCGTGATGGACAAGCCAAAATATTGGATCCAATTTACACAGAACCTGGCTTACCTCGATTGCGTTATTGAGCACCAATTCGGCAACTGGCGAACATTTATTGCTATAAATAATGTAAAAATGGAATTTTATATCGAAAAATTAAAATAGTCAGCCACATCCAAAATCTGTCAAAGACGAATGCGGCTCCAGGACAAAGGGCTTATTGGCTTGCCTCCACCACCTGCTCCTGCTTGAAAATACGGAACCCTCGCGCCTGATAATTTAGAAGCGCGGCAGGATGGTCGAAGGTGCAGGTATGTACCCACACCCGCTCTGTACCGCTCCACTCCCACGCTGCTCGAACAGCGTGACTCAGGAGCGCTCCGCCGAAGCCACACCCCAGGAATTGAGGTGCCAGCCCGAAGTAGCGTATCTCTGCGTTACTGCCATCGGGGCGATAGAGCTCGTAATAGCCGGCTATCGCACCACGGTAATAGGCAACCCAGGTACGGTGGCAATCCTGTTCGACGAGTGCCTGCCAGTCAGAAATCCCCCAGGTGTCAAGATCGCCCCACTCCCAAGGTGTGCCTACCAGCTTGTACAGAAACCGATTGAATTCCGCCTGAGGCACTTCACATTCAATGATCTGGAGTTCGTGAGGCTGTGGTTTTTCCTTCAGCTCGGATGCCGAGACCATTTCCAGATAATAAGTGGTGCAAGACCGTTCCATCGTAGACTCCCTACCCTACAGGCCAGCTATTGGTGTGAAACATGACAATGACCACCGGGGCCGACATCGAGCCCGGTGGTTTTTCACTACCTTACCAATTGTGCGTGTAACTGGCAGTCAATACCGTGCCGGGGGCCGGCAAGTGGCTGGTGTTGTTGTTATTGCGCAGCAACTGGCTGTAGAGCGGGTAGTAGTCGCGGTTGAACAGGTTCTGGATGCCGACGCTCACCTTGTCGTCTGCGGAGATCTGGTACTGGCTGACCAGGTCGACTGTCGTATAACTGCTAACCTGATGTCGACCAAAGCTGTCCACCCCATCGAGCCTGTAGTCCTTGGCATCGAAGAACGTGGCTTGCAAGCGGTTGCTCCAATCCAGGGTCGGCTTGTATTGCACGTAGGCGGTCAGCTTCAGCGGCGGAACGCGATAGCCGGTCATGTCTTGCCAGTCTTTACCGTCCGGTTTTTCTCGTCCGCGCATCCAGGTCGCACTCCCCCCTGCGCCCCACACAGCATCGTCCGACAGCCAATCGGCACTGGCTTCAGCACCGTAGATACGCTCCTTGGTGCGGGTCAGAATCAGGCCATTGTTGAAACTTTGCACATCCCCCAGTTTGGAGGTGGTGTAGAACAGTGCCAGGGTGCCGAGTGTGTTGCTGCCCAGGTCTCCTCGCCAGCCAAGCTCATAGTTGTTGGTCTTGACCGGCTCCAGGTTCGATGCGCCGATGTCGAAGCCACGGCGCGCATTGCGCAGCTGGATGCCCACGTCGGGCAACTGGAAGCCCTGGCTGAAGGAGGCGTAGATTTCCTGGCCAAGTACCGGCGAGTAGACGATGCCCAGGTTCGACAGCACCGCATCGTAATGAATGTCGCCACCCTTCACCGCCACCGGGGAGGCAGACGTGGATTCGGACAACGGAACGAAGTCATCGAATTCGGCGGTGGAGTATTCGTAGCGCAGGCCGCCGTCGACCGACCAATGCTCGTCGAAGCGATGCTGCAGCTGGGCGAAGGCACCGGCGCTTCGCGTCCTCAGCGGGGGCATGTACGTGAGCTTGCCAGTCTTGTCGAAAACCAGGCCGCCACTGGCGTCATAAGCCGCCGGGTCGAAGACATCGAGCGGCATGTCGCTGCGCTCCTGGTTATAGTCACCACCCCACACCAGTTCGGTACTGCCGCTGTCACCAATCGGCGTGCGCAGGGTCAGGCGGCTTCCGAAGACTTCGCTGTTTTGCATGATCTGGTCAACATTGCCGCCGCGGGTAGCAACGGCACGGGCATCGAACGGGGTGAAGCGTGTGAAGTAGTCCCGGTAGTACATCTGGGCAGAAAGCCGGCTGCCGAGGATGTCGAGATTTTCATACTCCAGGTTCACCAGCGTGTTGCGAATGCGGTTCTGCTCGTCAAGATCCAGGCCCTTGATCGCATTGGCCGGCACAGAGCCTGCAGGGAGTTTCGCGACGCTTGGGTCGGTAGCGTAATCGGTGTCCTGGCGGGCATCGTAGTGGCTGACTGCAAGCTGCACTCGCTGGTTCTCGTCAATGTGCAGCCCCAGCTTGCCGCCAATGTTGTAGATGTTCGAATCGAACAGGTCGCCTTGGCTTGGCTCCGGGGCAATCCGGTCACCGTGCGCATCGTACGAGGCACCGATATGGCGGGTACCGAAGTCGAACGAGTAGTCCACCGCACCCTGAGAGCCCGCGAAATATTGCTGGAACTGCCCCCCCAGGCCATCGCTGCCAAGGCGGGTCAGCGGCGAGGTCGCGCTCAGGCTGGTTTCGGCGCGGTTTTCACCCCCCGCGGGCCGTGTGGTAATGGAGATGATGCCCCCCGTGGCGCCGCTGCCGTAGATGGCGCTGCTGCCACGAATGACTTCGACCCGTTCGATCAGTGCCGGGTCGATGTTGGCCAGGTTGCGCGAGGAGTCGCGGTTGGTATTGAGCGGCACCCCGTCGACCATGACCAGCATGCTGCGCCCGCGCAGGGTCTGGCCATACTCGGTGACGGTGCGGCTGGAGTCGGACATGCCGGGAACCGCCTTGGCCAGTACCGTAGCCAGGCTCTCTGACCCCTGACGCAGCTCCTGCAGTTGTTCATGCTCGAGAATGGTGGATTGCCGCGTTGCGGAAACCAGGCTGCTGCTGGTGCGCGAGGCGGTGATTTCCATCTGCGCCATTTCCACGGGTCCGCTCTGGATTCCAGCACTTGATGCAGGGGCACCCTGCGCGACGATGACGAACGTGCGCTCATCCTTGGCCTGTACCTGCAAGCCACTGTCCTTGAGCAGTGTTTGAAGTGCTTCCTCGGGTGTGAACCGCCCCTTCACCGCAGGCGCGTTTCGGCCTGCACCAAGATCGCTGGCGAAGATGATCTGTACCGAAGATTGCTGTGCGAGTGCGTTGATGGCATCGCCCAGCGGTGCGGCGGGGAGATCCACGTTCACCTTTTCCCGGCCCTGGGCCGACATTGCGATGAGCAGGCTACTGGCAAGCAATGACAGGCGTAGCTGGCGACTGCGGAGGGGAAAATGCACTTCTCGAGTTCCTTTTTGTGGTTGGGCTTTTTCAGTAGCCGCCATGGGGATCGAGAAACCCTACCTGCGCCTGAGAATTATTTTCTTGTCGGTTTGCGTTGAATCCGGACACTGCCGTCCCCTACCTGCAGCACGGCGACAGGCAGAATGCTGGGGAGCAGATCCAGTAGCAGGTCGACATTGCGCGCTTCGAACACCCCCGTCACCTTGAGTGCGGCCAGGCTTGGGTCGCTCAGCTCGATGGGGGCCTTGCGATAGTGGCGCAACAACGACACCGCTTCATCCAGCGGCGTCTGCTCGAACACGATGCGATCATCTTTCCATGCCATCGCCTTGGAGGCGTCAGCCTTTGCAACCGGCATCAGTTGCCCGCCAATCGAGTCGACCTGTTGCCCTGGCGTCAGGGTGACAGGCGCCTGTGCTGCAGCAGCGGTGACGTCCACGCGCCCACGGGCCAGGGTCACACGCACCGCGTCGTTATCCAGCCGGCGGACATTGAACAGCGTACCGAGCACCTCGACTTTCGCGATGCCAGCGGACACTACGAAGGGGCGGTACACGGCCGAGGACACATCGAAAAGCACCTGCCCTGCGCGCAGGTCGACTTCGCGGCTGAGCAGACGCCAACTGATATCGACATGCGTGCCACTGTCGAGCAGCAGCTTGCTTCCATCGCTCAGCAGCACAGCGCGCCGCTCACCAATGGCGGTAGAGAAACGCTCGCTCTTGTAGGCTGGGTTCAGCCACGCCAGGGCCGCAAAGGCGATCGCAACCGCTAGTGTGATACCGGCCGACTTCACCGCTTTGGAGGGCGCTGACCTGGACGGCGGCATGGGGAACAGCTGCTTGAGCTCTTCACGATGTCGCCCCAGTGCCTCGTCCAATGGCACCTGTTCGGGCTGCTTGGTCATGGATGCACCTCATCGCGCCCAAGCCGTTGCCTGCACGCCGCCAACCCCAGGCGCAGATGCTTTTCCACAGTCTTGAGGGAAATACCGAGGCGCGCAGCGACTTCTGCCTGGGGGATTTCGTGAATCTTGTGCATGACGAAAACAGCCTGGCAGCGTGGTGGGAGATCAGCGATAGCGTTGACGAGCAGTTGAAACTCGCGCGCGCTGTCATACCTGGTCACCGGGGTGGCTGCCGGGCAGGCCACCTCTGGCAGCTCGGAAATTGCCTCTACCCAGGCGCCTCGGCGGCGATCGCTACGATAGCGGCTCACGGCGGTGTCGTGGGAGATTTTTCGTAGCAGGGCCAGTGGGGTTCTGACGTCTTCTTTCTCACCGCGCTCAAGCAACTGCACACACACGTCATGCACTACATCGCGCGCCACGCTTCTGTCGCCGAAGCGTCGGCGAATGTGGTCCACCAGCTCGTCATAGTGACGGACCAATGTAGACAGCAGCGACGGTTTGGCGGGATCGAACGACACGATGCATCCTGGATAAGAGGTAGGCCTCGAAAACAAGACACAAGTGTAAATGAGAAATAATTGCGAATAAACAAGCTACTGCATCGAGCCATGCTAAACCGAGAGAGGGCGAGGAATGGTCAGACCGTTGGCAATGGCACTGGCTTCCAGCTTTGCACGCTCCGCATCCAGAAACACATAGGCGGCTTGCAGCGTGTTGATCTTCGCTTGAATTTCGGCCATCTTGCCGGCTACCAACATCGCGCCTTGGGCGCAATCGATCGTGTTACCGCGCTTGGCCGCAAGGATGTCGCCAATCTCGGCGAGCGAAAAACCGCCACTCTGGGCACTTTGAATAAAGGCCAGGTCAACAACGGTCTGGTCGCTGTAGCTGCGGTAATTGTTGGCTTGGCGATGGGCCACGATAAGCCCGAGTTGCTCGTAATAACGCAATGTATGGCGGCCCACCCCACTCCGGCGCTCCAACTCTCCGACATTCACGATAAAAATTCCTTGACTGTAGAGTAGGCTCTACACCTTAGCCTGCGCCGATCATCCAGACAAGGATTCAGATATGAGCGTGGAATGCTTCGTCACTGGCGGCAGTGGGTTTGTGGGTCAACATCTGCTGGCCCATCTTACCGCGACAGGGCACAAGACCTGGGTGCTCATGCGCAACCCTGCAAACATCGAACGCCTCAAAGAGCAGGTAGGCCAGCTGGGAGGTAATCCCGCCTATTTAAACGCAGTTGAAGGAGACATCAGCAGGGATGGGCTTGGACTCAGCGAAGCAGACAGGCAATGCGTAACTTCGGCCGCGGTGGTCTTTCACCTCGCGGCGCAGTTTACCTGGGGCCTTACAATGGAACAGGCCCGCGCAGTCAACGTACAAGGGGCGCTGAGGGTCGCCAGGCTTGCGGCGAGCCAGCGTATCCGCTTGCTAATGGCTGGCGGTTATATGCTGCAGAACCTTACCCATCTTGCAAGTATCGGGGTTGATAACGCGCACCCTGAAAACACCAATTGGCCTGCAGTATATGGCCGTGTCGGGGGCTACGAAGGCAGCAAGCTGGAGTCCCATTTCGCAGTCATCCGTTACATGCAGGAGGTAGGCGCAGATTACTCGATCGTTCATCCTGCTACGGTATGTGGTCACAGCGAGAGTGGGCATATCCCTGAAGGTCAACCTCTGGTGGACCTCATCAGAAACCTGGCACTGGGCCGGTTCAAGGCTGTCCCCGGTTCCGCCAGGCACTGGTTGCCGCTGGTCAGCGTTGATTACCTGGTAAAGATGATGACGTGCGTGGCGTTCGACCCATCAATGGTCAACCGGCAGGTCCTGGCGCTGTATGAGTACACGCCGAACCTGCAGGGTATGCTTGAGCAAATGGCACAAACGCTGGATATAGAGCCCCCCCGCCGCCATGTACCCATAGGGTTGCTGAAGTGGCTGTTGGCGATTCCAGGACTGGCCAACCGATTATCGATCAGCGCGGAGTCACTGAACTTCATCCAGACGCAGCGGTTCGACATGAACGACAGCCAGCAACTGGAACGAAAGTATCAGTTGGCCCATCCCGACATGACGCGAACTTTGGAAAAGACGGTGCGCTACGTTGAGGGCTACTTGCCCAATCGTCATGTTCATACTTCTGCATATCCTGCCGGAAGATAACAAACGGGTTCTGACAGAACGCGTGATTCTGTCGAACATTCCAGCAACTTCGGTGTTATATTGTTGCACATGAACCGATTGGTTACTTTCTGACCGTCCGGTTAGCTAAAGCGTGTCGACGCTCAACTTGGTCTTTAGGGAAAAAGGCGTGTGAATTGACGTGAAGCGTGACATCCACCTCGTTGTGCTACTGCTATCGGTCATCGGTTGTTCTCTCGCCTCGCTAACGCTGTGGAAGGTCATGGCTTCTCGCGAGCGTGCCCTGGAAGACATCAATGTCCATGGCCTTAACCTGACCCAGGCATTGTCCACCTATTCGGAAGGTATTGTCCGTCAGAGCTCAATGCTGCTGCTCGGGCTGGTCGAGCGCCTGGAAACCGAGGGCTCGGGACCTGCGCAGATCGAGCGGCTGGATCAACTGGTCAAGCGCCAGCAACCATTGATGCCGCCAATGAGCGGTATCATGATCTACGCCAGGGACGGACGCTGGCTGATGTCGTCCAACCAGCCGACCCCCGTCGGTGCCAACAGCAGCGACCGCGCCTTTTTCATACACCATCGTGACGACCCGTCCCGCGACCCTTTCATCGGCCTGCCAATCCGTAGCCGCGTCAACCAGGAATGGGTGATCACCATCAGCCGGCGGTTCAACGATGACCATGGCGAATTCGCCGGCGTTGTCGCCATGACGCTTGGCGTGGAGAACTTCCTGCAGCTATTCGGCAAACTCGATGTCGGCCATGAGGGTGCCATCGGGCTGGCCTATACCGACGGTTCCATGCTGGTGCGCTACCCGTTTCGGGAACAGGACATGGGGCGCAACTTTTCGAAGTCGCCCATCTTTACCAAGTATCTCGTCGACCAGTCAGCAGGCACTGCATCGTTCACCTCCAGCCTGGACGGCGTGGAGCGCCTCTATGCGTTTCGCAAGAGCGACAAGCTACCTTTGGTGACAACGGTCGCGCTGGGCAAGCAGGAGGCACTCTCGGCCTGGCGGCTCGAGGCGCTGCTGTCAACGCTGGTGGTCGCTGTGCTGCTGGCACTGACCGGGGCCATTGGCTGGCTGTTGATTCGCGCCATGAGCCGGCGAAATGCGGTCGAAAGCGAGCTTCGACTGACCCAGCAACGGCTACTCGACAGCAACCAGCAGCTCGAGAGCCTGGCGATGCACGATGCGCTCACGGGGCTTGCCAACCGGCGCTGCTTTGACGAAGCGCTGACTCAGGAAATCCGCACGGCCCATCGCAATGGCACCACGCTGGCTTTGCTGATGATCGACATCGATCATTTCAAACCCTACAACGACACCTACGGGCATCCGGCGGGCGATGCCTGCCTGCAGCAGATAGCCTCCCTGCTCTCTTCCTGCATTCGCCGCCCTCGCGACCTGCTGGCACGCTACGGGGGTGAGGAAATGGCGGTAATCCTGCCCGATACCGACAACGATGGAGCGGCCGTCGTCGCCAGGCTGATGCTCGAGCGCCTGGCCTTGCAAGCCATCCCTCACAACGGCAGCCCATTCGGACACATAACCGCCAGTATCGGCATCGCCTGCTCCGAAGGTACGGCCCTGGACAGCGCGCCATCACTGATTGAGCGCGCCGACCGGGCGCTCTATATCGCCAAGCAGGCCGGCCGCAATCGCCTCCATGTCGACCGGGCGAAGACATAAAGCCAAATAACAAGGAATGTATAAATGCAATCTCATTTCAGCAAAGGCTTGCTCTTTGCACTCTGCGCCGCTGCACTGAATGCAACGATCGGTGTACTCAGCAAGGTATTGATGAACAGTGGATTCAGCTCCAGCAGCATCGCCCTGATAAAAACAGTCCTCGGCTGCCTGTTGCTGTCAGCACTGCTACTGTTCCTCAAGCGGCCACTGCATACGGCCAAATGGTTCCATGCCGCCGTTTGCGCCTTTCTCGGCATTTTTGTGCTGTTCCACTTTGAGACTTCGGCCTATAGCCATTACGCCGCGGCAGGCGTCGTGGTGATCCTGATGGCAAGCGCCTCCATTTCTTCGATATTACTGGGACGGATAGTCCTCAAGGATCCAATCACCGCCAATGCGACAGTAGGCGCCGGTTTGACCATAGCTGGTATTGCCGTGATTTTTGGAGCCGACCTGGACCAAGGCTTCACGCTGCAAGGCGCAATGCTTGCTGCGACTGGGGGCTGCGGCTACGGTGCATTTTCAGTTGCCATGAAGCGCATGGGCGTTTCCGGGGGGCTGCATTTCACTCGGCAACTCTTGTTTTTCGGCAGCCTCTACCTGCTGATGCCGGCTGCAACCGATGGGTTCATCATTGGTGAACTGTCGCCGGGAGCGGTCCTGGCATTGCTGGCGCTGGCTGCGTTGCCGACTATCCTCGGCTTCTTCTGTACCACCAAGGCCATCGAGTACCTGAAACCCTCGCAAGTCCAGGCGCTGGAGCTGACCGAGCCGCTGTTTGCCGCACTGCTGGCGTTCGTGGTGCTCAATGAAGTACCGCGGGACACGTTGTACCTGGGGGCCGGGCTGATTCTCTTCGGCCTGTGCTTCTCCAATGAGCTGATCCGACTTGGCAAGAAAGCGCCACAGCCGTCCAAAGCATGAAACGCGTGCGAGCAAGCACCTCGAGGCATGCATGCTCGCACGGCCGCATTACCAGATCGCAATATCGTAGGTCAGGTAGATCCGGTTGCTGTCGCGCCCTCGGGAAAAGTCAGAGCGGTAGACGTAGTTGCGAAGCTTCACACCCAGACCTTTCACAGGCCCGGATTGCACCACGTAGGCAAGCTCCACATCACGCTCCCACTCGCTGAGCCCGGCTTCACCGGAACGACCGTTGTCCCCGCTCAGGTAACGCGCCATGAAGGTCAGCCCGGGCACACCGGCCGCTGCAAAGTTGTAGGCGTAGCTCGCCATCCAGGTTTTCTCTTCCTCCTCGATGAACTTGCCTATGCCAACGTTACTGAACGAGTAAACCGTCGCGCCGCTGATGTACGGCAGCCCTGCCTCGCCGTCGAGCACCTGGTAACCGGCACCGACAGTGTGCCCGGAGTGGGTATAGGACAACTGCCCGCTGAACATGTCATTGTCGATCTGGCCGCCATGAGCGGCTCCGCTGTCGCGGCTCTTGAAATAGCGCAAGTCGGTGGTGAACACCCCTCCACCCAACGGCAGGTCGTGTACCAGGCCGGCATAGTCCTGGCGATAGAAGTGTTCGAGCTGGCCGTGGAAATAGCTCAGGCGCAGCTGCTTGCTGACGGCATAGTCGGCCCCGGCAAAGTTGAAATCGCCAGACTCGCCGCCACCATAACCATCCAGGAACAGACCGGTGCTGTCCGAGGAGTCCCGCTGCTTGAAGCGGTCCAGGTGGCCGGCGGTCAGGGTCAGGCCATCGACATCGGTACTGGTCAGCTGCGTACCCTGGTAGGTCTGAGGCAACAA
The DNA here is from genome assembly GCF_030263955.1 of Pseudomonas sp. M2(2023). NCBI lineage: Bacteria > Pseudomonadati > Pseudomonadota > Gammaproteobacteria > Pseudomonadales > Pseudomonadaceae > Pseudomonas > Pseudomonas sp. M2(2023). The sequence continues at coordinate 2,436,748 of NZ_CP127114.1, read as the reverse complement.
TCGTGCATCGTTGTACACCAACACCGGTGTCTTGGGCAGCAAGGTGCCATGCTTGACGATGGTCTGCCCCAGTCGCGCTTTGGCGGTTACCCCGGCACTGGCGAACTCGTCCGCGGCACGGCCATCGTCATGCACCGGCAGCAAGCCGGTACCGCTGCGGCCGCGGCCCGAATCCAGCCGTACGCCTACAAGCCCCAGGGCATCGAGCCCCAGGCCCAGCGGGCCTTGGGTGAACCCTGATTGGTAGTCGAGCAGAAAACCCTGCGCCCATTCCACCCGCTCGCTCTTTGCAGTTGCAGCAGCGCGGGCGCTCATGCCTTGTTCGTCGCGGAAGTTTTCGTTGAAGTAAACGTTGCGCAGCTGCAGCTTGAGCTTGCCGTCGTCGATGAATCCGGCAGCGCCGGCCACAGGCAGCCAGCCGCAGAGCAGGCCACAGGTGGCCCGGCGGAAAACAGTTCGGGACATTTTCGATACTCTGTTGTTGTTCTTGGATGAGGTGGGCGCCAGCGGCGCCCGAAGCAGATCAGACGAAGAAGGACAAGGCACCCGTGACCAAGGCCAGTGCGGTGATGACCAGTGATGTCAGCACCGCCCATTTCACGGTGGCCTTCTGGAAGTCGCCGATGTCGCGATCGACCATGCCCACCAGCAGCAAGGTCGAGGCCACCAGCGGGCTCATCAGGTGCACTGGCTGCCCCAGCACCGAGGCGCGGGCGATTTCAACCGGGTCGATGCCGTAGGCGGCCGCAGCGTTGGCAAGGATCGGCACCACGCCAAAGTAGTAAGCGTCGTTGGACAGTACGAAGGTCAGCGGCATGCTGGTCAGCGCCACCACCAGCGGGAACCAGTGGCTCCACGCCTCGGGAATCCAGTCGACCAGGGTCTGAGCCAGCGCATCGACCATCTTGGTACCCGAGAAGATCCCCGCGAAGATGCCTGCGGCGAATACCAGCAGTACCACTGTCATGGCATTGCCAGAATGGGCGAGGATGCGCTCTTTCTGCAGATCCAGCTGCGGGTAGTTGATCATCAGCGCCGCGACGAAACCGATCATGAACAACAGTGCGGAATGCATTACGCCCATCACCAGCGCTGCCATGACGGCAATCACCAGCACCAGGTTCACATACGCCAGGCGTGGGCGCTTATGTGGGCTCTCGCCGAGGATTTCCTTGATGTAGCAGTTGCCGCCACCCGACTCCAGGGCGATGTTACCGATGCGTCGGCGCTCGGCGCGGCCCAGCAGGAACGCGGTGAACACTACCCAGGCCGCACCGCCGATCACGGTCGGCAGCATCGGGATGAAATACTCGGTCGCATCCAGCCCGAGCGCGGCAATGGCCCGGGTGGCCGGCCCACCCCAAGGGCTCATGCCACTCATGATGCTCAGCGACAGCATGGATACCGTGGCCAGGATCATCGGGTTCATGCCGATGCGCTTGTACAGCGGCAGCATGGCCGCGCAGGTGATCATGTAGGTGGTGGTGCCGTCACCGTCGAGCGCCACCAGCAGCGACAGCAGCGCGGTACCGATGGCGATCTTGACCGGGTCGCCATTGACGCGCTTGAGGATCTTGCGGATCAGCGGGTCGAACAGGCCGGCATCGATCATCAGGCCGAAGAACAGGATGGCGAACAACAACAGGGCCGCCGAGGGCGCCACCATTTTCAAGCCATCGAGCATCATCTTGCCCAGCTCGGGGGCGAAGCCGCCGATCACTGCAAAGACAATGGGTACCACGGTGAGCGCAACGATTGGCGACAGGCGTTTGCTCATGATCAGGTAGGTGAAGGTCACCACCATGATCAGGCCCAGGAGTGCGAGCATGGTCTTTTCTCTTGTTTTTATTCTATTGCGGCCATCGGCAAGGCAGACGGCCCCCTACCCCACTCGGCATCGCAGGGATGCTGAGTGGGATTCTAAGTCAACTATGGAAGGTGAAGAGGCTTTTCAGCCGTGATGCCGAGGCTCGGCAGACCAGTCGGCCTGCGCAATATCCGCCTCGTCCGGTGCAGCCGGAATGCCGTTCAGGCGGCGCAGCAAGGTTTCCCGCTCACAGGCATTCTCCGACAGCGAGATGACCACCGTGGCCACGGCATTGCTGGCCAGGCTGGTCAGGGCACGCGCCTCGGACATGAAGCGATCGATGCCGATCAGCAAGGCAAGCCCTGCCAACGGGATGTCGTGAATGACGGTCAAGGTCGAAGCCAGCGCAACGAAACCACTACCGGTCACACCCGCCGCGCCTTTTGACGACAACAGCATGATTGCCAGCATCGTCACCGTCTGGCCAAGGCTCAGGTCGATGTTGCAAGCTTGAGCGATGAAGACCGCCGCCAACGACAGGTAGATGGCAGTACCGTCGAGGTTGAAGGAGTAACCGGTTGGCAGTACCAGCCCGACCACACCTTTCTTGCAGCCCAGTTTCTCCAGCTTTTCCAGCATGCGCGGCAGTACAGGCTCGGTGGACGAGGTGCCGAGCACCACCAGAAACTCCTCGCGGAAATAGCGCAGCAGCTTCCACAAGCTGAAGCCATGGGCACGGCAGATGCCGCCAAGCACCACCAGCACGAAAAACGCACAGGCGATGTAGAGCGTACCGACCAGCTTGGCCAGTGCACCCAGGGACGTCACGCCATACTGCCCGACGGTGAAGGCCAGGGCACCGAAGGCGCCGACCGGTGCGAAACGCATCAGGTAGCCAAAGATGCGAAACACCATGGTCGAAGCAGACTCCAGCACATCGAGTACCGGCTTGCCCTTCTCGCCCATCGAAGACAAGGCGAAGCCGCTGAGCACCGCGATGAACAGCACTGGCAACACTTCACCCTTGTTGAACGCCCCGATGAACGTGTCGGGAATGATATGCATGAAGAAGTCGACCACGCTGAGCTTCGCCGCAGATGCGGCGTACTGGCCGAGCCCCGCAGTGCTGAGAGTGGCAGGGTCGATGTTCATGCCGACACCAGGGCGGAACAGGTATACCGCTGCCAGGCCGATCATCAGGCTGATGACAGTCAATACCAGAAACAGCAGCAAGGTCTTGCTCATCAAACGCCCGAGGGAGCGCTTGTCGGTCATCCCGGCGATACCGGTGACGATGGTGCAGAAGACCACCGGCGCGATCATCATCTTGATCAGCTTGATGAACGCATCACCCAGAGGCTTGAGCGCAACGGCCTGTTGCGCCCAGAAGTGACCGACCACCACGCCCAGCAGGACGGCGCAGAGGATCTGGAAGTACAGCGATTTGGCGAGTCTCATGAGGCATCACCCATTGTTGAAATTGTGCGGATGCGCTTGTTGCGAATGTACAGGTCTGGACTACCGCCTGGGCCTACCCCGCCAACCTGCGGAATGTAGGCGCGTAAACGAAGCCTGAGAACAACCGCCGGGCAGTTCGCACCACAGAGGCCTGAATCGTCTTGCCATCTGCGCCACTGCGCGACAGCGCGACATCGATACCGCCACTTGGATGTTCCAGACGCACTTCGGTCAACTGCACGGCGCCCTCGCCCAGCAGATCGCCGATCACCGTACCTGGGCTGACGCAGGCAGTCGCCAGCCCTATCGCTCCGGTGATGGCCAAGGCGCGGTGGCAGTTGTGCGGCATGAAGTAGCGAACCTGCAACGTGCCGTCATAACGGGGCTTGGACACCAGCACAGGCTTGGGGATGACCATGCCGCTGACATCACCCAGGCCCATGGCCTTGCCGGCCTTCAGGCGCAACGCCTCGAGGCGCTCGAGCAGTTCGCCGTTGGCGTCGAGTTCGGCCGGGGATTCCGAGCCGGTGACGCCCAGCTGGCTGGCTTCCACCACCATCATCGGCATGGCCATGTCGATGCAGGTGACTGCAACGCCGTCAATCACATCCTTGGCCTTGCCAGTCGGGAACAGTTTGCCGGTCTTGCTGCCGACCGCATCGAGGAAGGTCAGGTGTACCGGGGCGGCAGTGCCCGGTACGCCATCGATCGCCGTGCGGCCTTCATAGCGCACGATGCCGCCGGGGGTTTCCACCAGCGAATTGACGAAAGTGCCGGTGTTGAGGTTGCGAATACGCACCAGCGTCTTGCCGTCCTGGCCTTTGACAAGACCTTGCTCAATGGCGAACGGGCCAACGGCGCACAGCATGTTGCCGCAGTTGGGCGCGGTATCGACCCGGCGCTGGGCGACCATGACCTGCACGAACAGGTAGTCGACGTCGGCGTCGGCATGCAGCGAGGGGCTGACAATCGCTACCTTGCTGGTCTGCGGGCTACCGCCACCGATGCCGTCGATTTCCAGTTCATGCCCGGAACCCATCAGGTTGATCAGCAATTCGTCGCGTTCGACCACATTGGCAGGAAGGTCCCATGCATGGAAAAAGGGGCCCTTGGAGGTGCCACCGCGCATGAGTACGCAAGGAATTCGTTGCATGATTTCGCACTCTTGTTGATCAATGGACATCATTGATGCTGTGGACAAAAGATTGACAGGGATGGATAAATCAATCCAATGCAAATATCGTAGTTATTGTTCCGATTTAAGCATCAATACCGAACCCAATGCCAAGAGCGATCCGAGATGGAATATGAGCTGCAAGACATACGATCTTTCGTGAAAATCGCCGAACTCGGCAGCTTCCACGAAGCCGCAGAAGCGCTGCACCTGTCCCAGCCCGCCTTGAGCCGACGGATCAAGAAGCTCGAGGAAGGCTTGGGCACTTCGTTGCTGGAACGCACTACTCGTCGGGTCAGCCTGACCAGCGTCGGGCGTGACTTCCTGCCCAAGGCCAGGCGCCTGCTGGATGACTTCGAAGACTCGATCCTGAGCATTCGCGAACTCGCAGAACGACAGACCGGCCAGGTAACCCTCGCCTGTATTCCGACCGCAGCGTTCTATTTCCTGCCATCGGTGATCCGCGACTACAACGAGCAATACCCCAAGATTCGCATTCGTCTGCTGGACCTCAGTGCCAACGACGGGCTCGAAGCCGTGCTGCGGGGTGAAGCCGATTTCGGCATCAACATGATGAGTGGCCAGCACCCGGACATCGAGTTCGTCTCCTTGGTACAGGAGCACTTCGTGCTGGCCTGCCGCAGGGACCACAAGCTGGCGAACCGTGAGGCCGTCACCTGGACAGAACTGGCCGACTACCGCCTGATCGGCGTAGGCCGGCTTAGCGGTAACCGGATGCTGCTGGACCATGCCCTGTCCGGGCTCAACCTGCGGCCCAAGTGGTTCTATGAGGTTCAGCACCTGTCCACTTCGCTGGGCATGGTCGAGGCCGGGCTGGGCGTGTCGGCCATGCCCAGCCTGGCCATGCCCAGCGCCGACCACCCGACGCTGGTCAGCGTGCCGCTGATCGAGCCCCAGGTAACCCGCACCCTGGGGTTGGTCTACCGCAGAGGGGCGTCGCTGTCGCCGGCAGCGGAGAAGTTCGTGTCGATCCTGCTGGACAAGTGGCCCAACCGTTGAACGAAATGCCTTGCTTCCGGCTCGGCACGGCGCAGGGGAAATACGGACTGAGTTCATGATTCACTCCCCGCCCAGGCCCAGCTTGTTGGGCCGGCGCTTCTCGATTGCAAACTTGAGCAGTGCCGCGCTGCGGAACAGGCCATGGGCAAACTTGCCATAGGGCAGCGTGATGAACAGCGCCATCACCGTCCCCAGGTGAAGCGCCAGCACGATCGCCATCGCGGCGGTATCACGCAGGCCCAACAAGGCGAGGCCTGTGGCGCTGACCAACAGCAGAAGCAGAATGAAGGCCCGGTCCATGGGGCGCTGGGCCACATCGCCCTGCTCCGGCGCCCTGCGCAGGTTCAGCGCCAGCAACCCGGCCGGCCCGACAATCAAGCCAATTCCGCCCAGGGTTCCGAGCAACACCGGTGCACTCAGCAGCGGGTACGGCGCCTGCTGGCCCAGCAGGTAGTGATAACCGGTGGCGACCACCGTGGCGGCAAAGCACAGCATGAAGCCGTAGAAGGTGAAGTGATGGAAGCGACGGCGCCAAAGCGTGTAGCGATCATCGGCATTGTTGCAACCTTGGCCGTGCCCACCGTCGAGGTATTTCAGGGTCAACACCGCGCTTGATGCCTCAAGCACTGCCCCTTTGGCCGGTTGCGCCAGCGCCTCGGCAGGCGAGACCGAGCGCCAGAAGCGACGTACCGCCACCGCCAGGGCCAGCGCTGCAGCTGCAAAGACGCTACCGAACATCAGTGCCAGGGTGTTGTGCGGGAAGACCGCATAGAAATTCCCAGCCAACCGCCCGGGCAGCAGCGTGCCGTTGACGAACAAGGTCAGCAGCAGGAACAGCGACAAGGCTACGGCCAATGCACTGGCGACATAGGTACCGTTGTGCCTGTACAGCCGCCCGAAGAGGGCCGGCCAGGCGTACTCGGCGTATGTCTGCCCGCGCACCTTGGCCATCGCCTGGGGCACGTTCACCGCGAATTCGTGGGGCTGCGCGTACTGGCAGGCATGCAGGCAGGCGCCGCAGTTGTGGCACAGGTTAGCCAGGTAATGGATATCGGCCTTGCCGAACTCCAGCCTGCGGGTCATCGCCGGGAAAACGGCGCAAAAGCCCTCGCAGTAACGGCAGGCATTGCAGATCCGCATTTGCCGGTCCACTTCCTGCTCCTCGACATTCAACACCGGGATCAGTTCGAGGGCCGGCCCGGCGGTGTCAGGCTGGCGTGGCTCAGGCAGTTGCGCAGTCATGGCTCTTCTCTTTTTCTGGATGTTCGTAACCCGCCGCCGCAGCAGCGCTGGTCCCGGCGATACGGCCGAAGGCGGTGCCAATGGACATGCCGACGCCTGCGGTGTAGCCCTTGCCCAGTACATTGCCCGCCATCATTTCGCCGGCAACGAACAGGTTCGGGCTGGGACGCCCGTCGAAATGGACGGCGGCGGTTTCATCGGTGCGCAGCCCCAGGTAGGTGAAAGTCACGCCAGGGCGCAGCGGGTAGCCGTAGTAAGGCGGCGTATCGATCGGGCGCGCCCAGTGGCTTTTCGCCGGTTCCAGGCCTGCGGTGTGGCAGTCGTCCAGCCGGGTGTGGTCGAAAGTGCCCACCTGGCAGGCTCGGTTGTAGGCATGCACGGTTTCGAGGAAGGCCTGCACAGGCAAACCGAGCAGGCCGGCCAACGCCTCCAGGCTATCGGCAGTGGCGCCTGGAAAAACCGGTGGCATGAAGCGCCCGAGGGCTTTCTGGTCGATGATAGAGAACCCCACCTGCCCAGGCTGATGCGCCACCAGGCGCCCCCAGATGGCATAGCGCTTGGGCCAGAAATCCTCGCCTTCATCGTAGAAGCGCTGGCCATCGCGGTTGACCACCACGCCCAGCGACACACAATCGATGCGCGTGCAAATGCCGCCGTCGTACAACGGCGCACGAGCATCGATCGCCACCATGTGCGCCTGGGTCGGGTCGCCAATCGTGTCGGCGCCCTGTTCGATCATGCGGCGCAACAGCACCCCGTCATTGAAGCGCGTGCCACGGATCAGGAAATTGTCCGAAGGCCACTCCCCTCGCTCGTTCTGCCCCCACGCCTCGCGCAACCACTCACGGTTGGACTCGAAGCCGCCGGCGGCAAGCACACAGGTACGCGCCTCGATGCGCTCGGCAGGCAGGTGTCGCCCCTGAACCTCACGCGCCGGCACATGGGCCGCGACGAAGCGTCCGCCCTGCAGTTCGATGTCGGCTACTGGCGTGTCGTAGCGTATCTGTACGCCAAGGTTTTCGGCGCTGCGAAAGTAGGCATTGACCAGTGCCTTGCCACCGCCCATGAAGAAGGCGTTGGTCCTTGCTGTGTGCAGCGCACCGGACAATGAGGGCTGAAAATGCACGCCATGGCGGCGCATCCACCCGCGACAACTGGAGGACGCGCGAATCACCAGCCGCGCAAGCTTTTCGTCGGTCTGGCCACCGGTAACCTTCAGCAGGTCCTGCCAGAATTCTTCTTCCGGGTATGCCTCGACCAGCACATCCTGCGGTGCATCATGCATGCACCTCAAGTTGCGCGTGTGTTGTGAGTTGCCACCACGCCAGGCGCGGGGTGCGGCCTCGAGCAGCAGCACGCTGGCTCCGGCCTCTCGCGCCATCAGCGCGGCACAGAGGGCGGCATTGCCCCCTCCGATGACTAGCACATCGATCATTTCGCCTCCAGATCACGAAGAGCCGAATGTTCGGCTGCTCCTCGTGACCGGGGACTTTAATGAGCGCCCGCAGACCGCGAAACGCGATGGTCGGGGGGAGGCATTCAGTTTTTCTAAAGGGTCGGAACAAGCGCACCCGGCGCCTGGGTCAAAGCAGCCGTGCGCCTGGCCATCGGCCCTGCTCCACCAGCTCCCGGGCAACGTCCTGCAGTACGATCCGCGTAGCCAGCGCCGCCGGTGAGAGCTCGTCATCAGTCAGGCTGACAATCACATTGCGACGCTGCGCCAGGGCTTCGTCGACAGCAAACACGCGCAGGCCCGCCTGATGCGCCCGGGCCACTGTCGCGCCAGGTTGGATGGTGGCGGCATGGCCCGCACAGACGCAATCCATCAACAGCGACAGGCCATCGACTTCCATGACGATGCTGGCCTCCAGCCCTGCCCGCTCGAAAATCGAGCGCAACGTCGTGCGCAATCCATGCTGGTTGCTGGGCATCACCAACGGCAACGTCGCGATCTGTTGCAACGTGAGCGACTCGCCCCAGCCGTCCTTGACCAGCGGTGCGGGAACCAGCACGAACAGCCGCTCCGTCAGCAGCCCCCGCACCTCCAGGCGCGGCCCCGTCTCTGCCTGGAACAGCACCGCCAGGTCAAGGTGCCTGGCATTGAGTTGGTTCATCAGATAACCAGACAGCATCTCCACCAGGTGCAGCCGGATGTCGGGATAGCGTTCGCGCATCCTGTCGATCAACGCCAAGCCAAGGATCGATGCAGTGGTCGGTGCCAGCCCCACACTGGCATAGCCGCTCATGCGGCCACTTTGAGCTGCCAGCACAGCATGTTCCGCCTGACGAAGCGCAAGACGCGCATGGTATTCGAAGGCCAGCCCGGCCGCGGTCGGCGCTACGCCGGTGCTCGAACGCGTCAAAAGCCGGGTACTCACCTCGCTCTCCAGCTTCGACAACTGCTGGCTCAAAGCCGAGGCGCCAACCCCTAGCTCGACCGCAGCCCTGCCAAGGCTGCCGTACTCCAGAACACTCAGGAAATAGCGAAGCTGACGTAACTCCATACAACTCTCTTTCAACGATGAGGGCGGGCCTGGAGCATGTTAAACGTATTTGCACAGCCTGGATCGACAGAACGCCACTGTGCCTCATCAAGTTGACAAGGACCTTGTGGGAGCGGCCTTGTGTCGCGAAAGGGCTGCATAGCAGCCCCAGCAATTTCAACTGTTGCACATCAAACCTGGGGCCGCTTTGCGGCCCTTTCGCGACACAAGGCCGCTCCCACAGGGATCGCGCCAGCTTTGGGAATTGAGCAAGGCCGTTGCTTTCACATGGTGCGCAGAACAGATCCGGCGGCCTTGCAATACATTCGAAAATCCGTATATTCGAAAAAACATATACATTGAATACCCCGCCATAGGCACCAGCTGCCCGCCCCGAGAACGCCCATGACTGACTCGCTGACCCCGACCCAGGTCTTCAAATGCCTCGCCGACGAGAACCGCATTCGGATGATGCTGCTGATCGCTCGCGAGGAAGAGCTGTGCGTCTGTGAACTGATCTGTGCCCTGGAAGAAAGCCAACCCAAGGTTTCCCGCCACCTCGCACAATTGCGCACCTGCGGCCTGCTTGAAGACCGCAGGCAGGGCCAATGGGTTTACTACCGCCTGCATCCAGAGCTTCCCGCCTGGGTACGCGATGTTCTGGTAACCACACTGGAAGCCAATCGCGAATGGTTGAGCACCAGCGCCAAACGACTGGACACCATGGGTGACCGCCCTCAGCGCGTCGCTGCCTGCTGCTGACCACTGCCGAGAAAAAAGGCATTTCTCGCATTGCCTTTCGAACAACTGGATGCCGCCGGGCTCAAGGCCGAGCTGGCGATCATCGGAACGCACTGACGTTCAGGGAGATACACCATGAGCAAAAGCCGGCTTTCCTTCCTCGACCGCTACCTGACGGTCTGGATCTTCCTGGCCATGGGCCTGGGGATCGCTCTCGGCAGCCTGTTCCAGGGGTTGCCAGCGTGGCTGAACGGGCTGTCGGTGGGCTCGACGAACATCCCCATCGCAATCGGCCTGATCGTCATGATGTACCCGCCATTGGCGAAGGTGAAATACGAGGAGTTGCCACAGGTCTTCAAGGACAAGCGCATCCTCGCCCTGTCGCTGATCCAGAACTGGGTGATCGGCCCGGTGCTGATGTTCGGGCTGGCAGTAGTGTTCCTTTCCGACAAGCCCGAGTACATGACCGGCCTGATACTCATCGGCCTGGCGCGTTGCATCGCCATGGTGCTGGTATGGAACCAGATCGCCGGCGGCAATAACCAGTACGTGGCCGGACTGGTCGCCTTCAACAGCATTTTCCAGATCCTGTTCTTCAGCGTGTACGCCTGGATCTTCCTGGGCCTGCTACCGCCACTGTTCGGCCTGGAAGGTAGCGTCATCGAGACCAGCTTCCTCGATATAGCCCAATCGGTGTTGATCTACCTGGGCATCCCGTTCCTGGCCGGTTTCCTGACCCGCAAGACCCTGATCAGCCGGAAAGGTGCCACCTGGTACCAGGAGCACTTCATTCCGAAAATCAGCCCGCTGACGCTCGTGGCGTTGCTGCTGACCATCGTTGCCATGTTCAGCCTGAAAGGCGACATGGTGCTGCAACTGCCGCTGGACGTGCTGCGCATCGCCATCCCGCTGACCATCTATTTCGTGGTGATGTTCTTCTTCAGCTTCTGGATGGGCAAGCTGCTGGAGGCCGACTACCCCCGCACCACTGCGCTGGCCTTCACCGCGGCAAGCAACAATTTCGAACTGGCCATTGCTGTGGCCATCGCCACCTTCGGCCTCGCCTCGCCGGTCGCGTTTGCCACCGTCATCGGGCCCTTGGTGGAAGTGCCGGTACTGATCTCGCTGGTTGGCGTGGCCTGGTGGCTCAAGCGTCGCTGGTTCGATCAGCCATCTGGCGCCTTGTCTCAGGAGTGAAACCATGACCGAACACCACATTCCCAACATCGACAACGACTTGGTCGATGTGCCGACAGCCGAGAAACTGGCGATCGCGCAGCAGTCCACCCACAAGCCTCGCATCCTGCTGCTGTACGGATCGACCCGCGAACGCTCGTTCAGCCGCCTGCTGACGGAAGAAGCGGCGCGCCTGCTGGAGCACTTCGGTGCCGAGACGCGCATCTTCAATCCGACCGGGCTGCCACTGGCGGATGACGTGCCCGATGACCACCCCATGGTCAAGGAACTGCGCGATCTGGTGTTGTGGTCCGAAGGCATGGTCTGGTGCTCGCCGGAACGCCACGGTGCAATGACCGGCGTGTTCAAGTCGCAGATCGACTGGATCCCCCTGAGCATGGGCGCCGTACGGCCGACCCAGGGCAAGACCCTTGCGGTCATGCAGGTATGTGGCGGTTCGCAGTCGTTCAACGTGGTCAACCAGTTGCGCGTGCTTGGCCGCTGGATGCGCATGTTCACCATCCCTAACCAGTCGTCCGTGCCCAAGGCCTACCTGGAGTTCGACGAAACGGGCCGCATGAAACCGTCCCCGTACTACGACCGTGTCGTCGATGTCATGGAGGAGCTGGTGAAGTTCACCCTGCTGTTACGCGACCGCGCCGACTACCTCGTCGACCGCTACTCCGAGCGCAAGGAGTCGGCCGAGGAATTGTCCAGGCGTGTCAATCAACGATCCATCTGAAGTCACAACTCGAGAACAAGACCATGGCAATCAAAGTAGGCATCAATGGGTTTGGCCGTATCGGTCGCCTGGCGCTGCGCGCGTCCTGGGGCTTGCCGGAATTCGAATTCGTCCAGATCAATGACCCGGCCGGCGACGCCGAAACCCACGCCCACCTGATCAATTTCGATTCGGTCCACGGCCGCTGGGATCGTGAAGCCGGGGCAGATGGCGACTCGGTGGTGATCGAGGGCAAGCGCATCAAGGTCACCGCGAACAAGAACATTGCGGACACCGACTGGTCGGGCTGCGACCTGGTCATCGAAGCCAGCGGCAAGATGAAGTCGGTAGCCGTGCTCCAGGCCTACCTGGACCAGGGCGTCAAACGCGTGGTGGTCTGCGCGCCAGTGAAGGAGAAAGGCGCGCTGAACGTGGTGATGGGCGTCAACCAGCACCTGTTCGACCCGGCGCAGCACCGTATCGTCACCGCCGCTTCCTGCACCACCAACTGCCTGGCCCCGGTGGTCAAGGTGATTCACGAGAACCTGGGCATCCACCACGGCTCGATCACCACCATCCACGACCTGACCAATACCCAGAGCATCCTCGATACACCGCACAAGGACCTGCGTCGCGCCCGCGCCTCGGGCATGAGCCTGATCCCGACCACCACGGGCTCGGCTACCGCAATCGCCGAGATCTTTCCTGAACTGCGCGGCAAGCTGAATGGGCACGCCGTACGTGTACCGCTGGCCAACGCCTCGCTGACCGACTGCGTGTTCGAAGTGGCACGCGAGACCACGGCCGAAGAGGTAAATGCGTTGTTGAAGGCGGCTGCCGAAGGCCCGTTGAAGGGTATTCTGGGCTACGAACAGCGACCGCTGGTGTCCATCGACTACCGCACCGACCCGCGGTCCTCCATCATCGATGCGCTATCGACCCTGGTGGTCAATGGTACCCAGGTGAAGATCTACGCCTGGTATGACAACGAGTGGGGCTACGCCAACCGCGCAGCGGAACTGGCCCGAATGGTCGGCACGGCGGAGTAACCGGCAATCATGAAGGCGTTGTCAGCCCTGCCTGCACACGTGCGTCAGTACCTGCTGGTTACCGGCAACTACTGGGCCTTCACCCTCACCGACGGTGCGTTGCGCATGTTGGTGGTACTGCATTTCCATACGCTGGGCTACACGCCGCTGCAGATCGCGGCGCTGTTCCTGTTCTATGAAGTGTTCGGCGTGATCACCAACCTGGTGGGCGGCTACCTCGGCGCCCGCCTGGGGCTCAACCGCACCATGAACATCGGCCTGGGCATGCAGGTGCTGGCCTTGCTGATGCTCACGGTGCCAGCAGCCTGGCTGACAGTGCCGTGGGTGATGACGGCCCAGGCGTTGTCCGGCATCGCCAAGGACCTGAACAAGATGAGTGCCAAGAGCTCCATCAAGCTGCTGGTGCCAGGCAGCCAGCAAGGCACCCTGTACAAGTGGGTGGCCATCCTGACGGGCTCGAAAAACGCGCTCAAGGGCGTGGGTTTCTTCCTTGGTGGCGCCCTGCTCGCCCTGCTCGGCTTCACCCTGGCGGTGCTGGCCATGGCGACGGTACTGGCATTGATCTGGGTCGGCAGCCTGATCCTGCTGAAGAAGGACCTGGGCAAGGCCAAGGCCAAGCCGAAGTTCCGCGACATGCTGTCCAAGAGCCGGGCCATCAACATTCTTTCGGCCGCACGGCTGTTTCTCTTTGGCGCCCGTGACGTCTGGTTCGTCGTGGCATTGCCGGTGTACCTGACCACGGCCTTTGGCTGGGACTTCTGGCTGGTCGGCGGCTTCCTGGCTGCATGGATAATCGGCTACGGCATCGTCCAGTCGCTTGCCCCCCACATCACTGGCAAGAAACGCGGCCAGGTGCCCGACGGTCGCGCGGCTTTCATCTGGGCCATTGCCCTTGCCGGGCTGCCGGCGCTCATCGCCGTGGGCCTGTCGGCAGGCTGGTCGGCCCAGGTGATGGTGCTTGGCGGGCTGATGCTGTTCGGCGTGCTGTTCGCCGTGAATTCGTCACTGCATAGCTACCTTATCGTCAGCTATGCCAAGGAAGACGGGGTATCGCTGGATGTGGGGTTCTACTACATGTCCAACGCGCTAGGGCGGCTGGTCGGTACGCTGCTTTCCGGCTGGGTATTCCAGGCTTACGGGTTGGAGGCCTGCCTGTGGATCTCCACAGTATTTGTTCTGCTGGCAGCACTGATATCGAGTGCATTGCCAAGGCATGCCAGCGATTGCAATTGACCCACTCAGCGTGTGCCATAGAATCGCGTCCCCCGAAATCTGCTCTCAGCACGACAAAGTCAGGGGCCGCTCGATAAAGCTGCCCCCATCGGCGGATACCTTGGCGTTCAACGTTCTCGGTTCTATTCGCTCAACAACTGGATGATTGTCTTGCCTTTGGCGCGGCCTTCTGCGACCTGGCGGAAGGCGTCGTTTACCTCGTCCAGTGCGAACCGTTGCCGATCCACCCGGATCGTCAGTTGCCCCGCATCTGCCAGCTCGGCCGCCTCGCGCAGGATTGCGCCATGGTGTTCGCGGCCCTGGCCCGTGAGCAACGGGGCCAGGGTGAACACCCCCGAATAAGTGGCGCTTCTGAACGAGAGCGGCGCAAGACTGTGCTCGCCCCAACCAAGGCAGCTCACCACGTGACCGGTATAGGGCTTCACCGCCTTGAATGACGCATCCAGCGTGCTACCGCCCACAGTGTCATAAACAATGTCGAAACCTGCTCCTGCGGTATGCTGCTCGACGCAGGACTCTACGCTCTGCGCCTGGTAGTCGATCGCCGTAGCGCCCAGTGAACGTATGAAATCGAGGCTGCCGGCCGAACCGGTGGCACAGACTTTGGCCCCGCGAGCTTTCGCCAGCTGGATGGCCATCTGGCCTACCCCACCTGCACCACCGTGAACAAGCACGGTGTGGCCAGCCCGGACATTGGCTCGATCAACCAGACCTTCCCAGGCGGTGATGAACACCAAAGGCAAGGCTGCTGCCTCATGCATGCCCAGAGTGTGCGGTTTTGCTGCGATAAGCCGGGCATCCACGGCAATGTATTCGGCCATGGTGCCCTGGGCCCCGCCGATTCCGCCGGCCATGCCGAAAACCTCCTGGCCGAGCGTGAAGCCCTCTACCGCCTCGCCCAGTTCGACGACCGTACCGGCCAGATCCAGACCAAGCACCGCTGGCAGCGCCTGACGGGCGTGCGCCCCTGCACCAGAGGCAATCTTGGTATCGAGCGGGTTTACTCCAGCGGCGTGAACGCTGACAAGGACCTGGCCTCTAGCGGGAACCGGGCGAGGAATGCGGCGAACGACCAGTGGGGCTTGGGCGGACTCGGCGATGGCGGCAAGCATGGTCTGACTCATGACGGATACCTCTGTTCAGTGGATGCATACAGGTTGCGCCCCCTCACCCATTCCGATAAGAAGCTGAATTTGCATATTACTCATTCCCAGTAGAGGCCAGGTGGCAATGGATCTGTTCGACAGCATGCGCATCTTCGTACGCGTCGTGGAGCGTGGGTCTTTCTCGGCAGTGGCCCGGGAGCTGAACATGGGGCAGCCGGCAATCAGCAAGCAGGTCCGTGCGCTGGAGCAATACCTGGGCGGGCCAGTATTCGCCCGCAGCACCCGCCACCTGGCGCTGACCGACCAAGGGCAACGTTTCTACCGCCACTGCCAGGAAATTCTCGGTCAACTCGAAAGTGCCACACGCAGCTTTGCCAGTGGCCAGGAGCAGATAGCGGGGCCCCTGCGCGTCGCCGCACCGGTCAGCTACGGACGCTTGTGCATAGCGCCTCTGATCGGGACTTTTCTGCAGCGCTATCCCGATGTGCGGCTTGACCTCCGGCTGAACGATCACAACGAAGACCTGCTCATGGAGGACATAGATGTGGCGATCCGGATAGGCGTAGTGAAAAACGAGGGCCTGGTGGCGGTACCGCTCGGCAACACCCTGCGGCAGGTATACGCCTCGCCTGCCTATCTGGAACGCCACGGCCTGCCACTGGAGCCTGGCGAACTGGCAAACCACAACTGCATCGGCTTCACGTTGCTGGAGCAATACGATCGCTGGCGCTTCACACGGGGGTCGGACGCGTTCGATATCGCCATCACAGGCAACGTCACCAGCAACAGCAGCGAGGCCATTCGGGAAATGGTGCTGTGCGGTTTGGGCATCTCCCTCTCCCCACAATGGCTTTTCAAAGCAGACGTTGAACGCGGCAGCGTGCTAAGCGTGCTTGACGATTACAAAGCCACGGCACTGCCCGTCAGCGCGGTGTTCAGCCGCGAGCGGCGACATTCGGCACGGGCGATGGCCTTCATCGACTTTCTGCGCGAGCACCTGCACGGTCTTGCGCAAGAGCCGTAGGCCTGCGTCAGTCGGGTGCACAGGCGTGGAGCAACGTCAACAAACAATCTGGCACTGCTCATTTGGACCGGCTTCGCAGTGATGAGAAACGCAGCCGTCTCAGCGCTTGAAATGTTCCCGGATAATGTCCGCGAGGCCAGAAACGGAACGACTGGCATCCTCGACCGTCTGCAACCGCACGGCGAACGCGGGCAGTGTTGGTAACCCACATTCAGGTGCAGCCAGGCTGATATCTTCAGGAACGAGACTTTGCAGCCATGGCGTAACCGCCAGCCCGTTGCGAACCATGGTCAACGTGGTATCGACCGACGCATTTTCAAATACCACCTTTGCCACGATACCTGCTTCGCCAAGACACCGGAAAACGGTGTCGCGAAAGGCGCAATTCGCCGTCAGGAAGCACAGAGCCAATGGGCGCCGTGCCGATGCAGTCTCGTTGCCCAGCCACACCAGCTGATCAACAGCCAGGCGTTCGCCCAACTCGACATCAACCGGGCCTTGGCTGAGCACCAGATCGAGTTCGCCCGTGGCGAACACCTGGTCGAGGTCCACGGACGAAGCACTGAAGATCTTTACCTCGGCCTTGGGGAAGGCATCACCGAACGCCTTCAGCACGGGAGCAAGCGGCGCGCCGGCCATATCGAACGGGAGCCCGAGACGCACCGGGGCGTCTGATTCCCTGGCCCCGACACTGGCGCAAAATGCATCATGCATCCGCAGCAGGCGACGAGCGTCAGGCAACAACGACCTCCCCTGCCAAGTCAGGCTACTGCCTTGAGTGTCACGCATCAGCAATGGGCAGCCGAGGAATGCCTCCAACCGCTTGATTCGCTGGCTGACAGCCCCTTGTGTCAGGTGCAGGCCTACCGATGCAACACTCATGCTTCCGGTATCCGCCACTTCGACAAAGGCCCTGAGCAGCGCCAGATCAAGGGTGTGGTTCTTGTTCATGCCAGGCCATTAGCAGTGTTAATACCGGTATTGTAATTCGTAGCTACGCAAAAGCCACGCGCCGCTCTAGATTGCAAGCCTCAGACTGACTTGCAGAAGGAAGTACGCGCATGATCAACACGGTGGACAGCATCAACCTGCAACATGAACTGGATACGCTGACCGGATACTGGAAGCCCAAGGTCATCGGCCGCGTCAACAACCATTTCATCAAGGTTGCGAAATTGAAAGGCGCGTTCGTCTGGCATGCCCATGAACATGAAGACGAAATGTTTACGGTGGTCTCTGGCACGCTTCGCATCGAGCTCGAAAGCCGCACCATTGTCCTGAACGCAGGAGAATTCTGCGTGATTCCAAAGCAAATGCGACACCGGCCGATTGCCGAGGAAGAATGTGCGGTCATGCTGATCGAAACGGATACCACCCTCCACACCGGCGCAGAGACTTCATCACTCACGGTTTCGATAGAGGAGCAGTTATATCCGGCGTAATTCAGTCAACCGCGGTTCACGCCTTCAGGCGCACCGCGCAAATCGCCGGTGCAGGGAGAAAGCCGCACAGGGTGACTGTGCGGCGGGTTCAATCACTTTTTGATGATGTTGTGTTCCGGACCGTACGGGAACTTGGTGATGTTTTCACTACCGTGCTCATTGACGATCAGGATGTCGTGTTCACGGTAACCGCCAGCTCCCGGCAGGCCTTCGGGCAGCATGATCATCGGCTCGATCGACACCACCATACCCGGCTCGAGTACGGTGTCGATGTCCTCACGCAACTCCAGGCCTGCCTCGCGACCATAGTAATGGCTAAGCGTACCGAACGAGTGGCCGTAACCGAACGTACGGTATTGCAGCAGATCGTGCTCCAGGAAGATCTCGTTCAGCTGCAGCGCGATGTCGCTGCAACGCATGCCGGGCTTGACCAGTTCAAGGCCAGCCTCATGCACCTTGACGTTGACCTCCCACAGGCGCAGGTGCTCATCGGAACAGTGGTCCAGGAAAAGCGTACGCTCCAGTGCGGTGTAATAACCCGCGATCATCGGGAAGCAGTTGAGGCTGAGGATGTCGCCCTTGTTGACCTTGCGCGAGGTCACCGGGTTGTGGGCGCCGTCGGTATTGATGCCCGACTGGAACCAGGTCCAGGTATCCATCAGCTCGGAGTCCGGGTAGGTGCGGGCGATCTCACGCACCATCGCCTGGGTAGCGTGCAATGCCACTTCGTACTCAGGTACCTGGTCACGCAGGGCCTCCACCACTGCAGCGCCACCGATGTCGGCTACCCGGGCGCCCTGGCGGATGATCGCGTGTTCTTCAGCCGACTTGATCATGCGCATGCGCATGCACGGCGCGGCGATGTCCACCAGCTCGGCCTGCGGGTAACGGCTGGCCAGTTTGTCCCGGTTCATCAGGTTCAGGTGGTCGAACTCGATGCCGATGCGCCCGGCCTTGGGCAGTGCCTGCTGAATCGCGACAAAATAGTTATCACGCTGCCAGTCGGTGTAGATGATGTTGTCGGTACCGACCGTACGGCGCCATGGCTGGCCACCATCGATGTTGGCACTGATCGACACGACGGCTTCCTGAGTGACAACCAGTGCATAGGGGCGGCCAAACGAGCAGTACAGGAAGTCGCTGTAGTAGTTGATATTGTGGTAGGAGGTAAAGACCGCAGCATCGATATTGTTTTGTGCCAGGTAAGTGCGCAACTTGGACTGACGGTTGGCATATTCCTGTTGCGAGAACGTCGGTTTGACTTTTTCGCCGTTCTTGATCTGAATGGTTTTTGGCATTTGCATGTTTTTTATTCCTTGTAGTTAACAGCGGAGAAACTTGTTTATCGGTGCCACTGGTGACCATTCGACCAGATAAGCCGAATGGTTTTTTGCGCGAATCCGACCCGTAAATGACCAGATCCGTCGCCCTGCAAACGAGGCCAAACACCGCAAAGGCGACGCAGAATCCGAGGCGCCAGCGCAATCAACCGATAGTGAGGATTCAGTGGGGTCGGTGCGCGAACAAGCGCTCGAGAAGTTGCCGCGAAACGCCGATCAGCGTTGCCAGTTCGCTGACTCCAAGCAGGTGGGATGTAGACGGCGGGAACAAAGCCAGGGTCTTCTTGACTTGTTCCGAAACACTGGCCGGTGCATGCACACATTTGATCTGGCCGACAGGCAGGTCTGCGTAATCGTCAACGGTGGGCAACCACCACGTCATCTGTTTTGCCGCACAGCGCACCTTCGGCCCCGATACACGGTGGCGCAGATGCGGGGTGCCTGTGCGTGAACGCATTTCATCACCCGGGCAGACAATGAGTATATCCAGCGGTTTTGCCTGGCTCAGTTCCACGGTGGCCGTGGAAATACCGTTGCTGGCCTTCAACGGCCGGCCGCCAAGGCTGATGATCTGCCACTGGCACACTTCGCACCGGGCAATTTCATTGGCGATGCGCAACGGCTCCAATGCGGCGGCCAACGCATAGAAATCAAACCCTTCACTCAACAGGAAACCAATGCGCACTGTGCTTGCCAATGGCTGGCCCACTTCGGTCAATTGCTGCATGTACTACCTCCAACTTTACCCACGCAGCGTCTACTGCGAACAGTAATATTGTCCCGGTAGTTGCCTGGCCAGATATGTCAGATTTCGACCCCTAATTGCCAGGCAGAATGGGCAAGCAAATCAGTTCGTCCGACATGAACGTTTTCGCCGCCCCTGAACTCGTGAATCAACGCATGCCGTGACCTACGGGATAGAGCCACGGCAGCTTTTGTCAATTCCAGGTCGGAAACTGACAATTCCAGCCGATGGCGATCTGATCAAATTGGGACATCTGCTACTGCTGCAAACCGGACGAGCTTTTGCAATTACAAGAACATAGAGAGACCACCCGATGAACGATAGCGTTGTAATTGGCGAACTCACCTGGCCCGAGTACGCCCGGCGTGTTGCATCCGGCAGCCCGATATTCTTGCCTGTAGGCGCCCTGGAGCAACACGGCCACCACATGTGCATGGAAGTGGATGTACTGCTACCGACCGCGCTGTGCAAGGCCGTAGCGCGCAATGTCGACGGCCTGGTGCTCCCCGCATTGGCCTACGGCTACAAGTCGCAGCAAAAATCGGGCGGCGGAAACCACTTTCCCGGCACCACCAGCCTGGATGGCGCAACACTGACACATACCATCCAGGACATCATCAGGGAGCTGGCCCGGCACGGCGCGCGTCAGCTGGTGATGATGAACGGGCACTACGAGAACTCCATGTTCATCGTGGAAGGCATCGACCTGGCGCTGCGCGAACTCCGTTATGCCGGCATCACCGATTTCAAGGTCGTGGTCCTGTCCTACTGGGACTTCGTCAATGCACCTGAGGTCATCCAGGAACTCTACCCTGACGGATTCCTCGGCTGGGACATTGAACACGGTGGCGTCTTCGAGACTTCGTTGATGCTGGCCCTGCACCCCGAGAAAGTCGACCTGGCCCGTGCCATCGATCATCCGCCAGCCACCTTCCCCCCCTACGATGTGTTCCCGATCATTGCCGAGCGCACGCCGGCGTGTGGAACCTTGTCATCGCCAAAAGGCGCCAGCCGCGAGAAAGGCGAACTGATTCTGCGTGTCTGCACCGAAGGCATCAGCAACGCTGTCCGCGAGGCATTCAGTTAAGCGCCACAACACCGCATTGATCTACCAGAGCACGATTCGCATTAGCTGTTAACCCGCCATCTATAACAACAAGGGTAATGATAATGTCCAGCCATTCAACTCTGGCCCCCGGCCTCAAGCAGCGCCACGTCACCATGCTCTCGATAGCCGGCGCTATCGGTGCCGGCCTTTTCATCGGATCGGGGCATGCAATTGCAGCGGCCGGCCCAGCGGCCATCCTGGCCTACATCATGTCCGGCACACTGGTTGTGCTGGTCATGCGCATGCTCGGTGAAATGGCAGTTGCTTCCCCTGATACCGGTTCGTTTTCCACCTATGCCGAACGCGCAATGGGTCGTTCGGCCGGTTTTACCATTGGATGGTTGTACTGGTGGTTCTGGGTGCTGGTCATTCCCATCGAGGCAATTGCCGCAGCGGCAATCCTGCATGCCTGGTTCCCCGCGATCGAAACCTGGGAATTCGCACTGGCCGTTACTGCCCTGCTCACCTTGACCAACTTGTTCAGCGTTGCGCGCTACGGGGAGTTCGAGTTCTGGTTCGCCATGCTCAAGGTCATCGCCGTACTGGCCTTCATCGCCCTGGGTGCGCTGGCCCTGACCGGCGTGGTGCCAAACCTCAGCGTCAGTGGCGTGGCCAAGCTGAGCAACGACTTCGGCGGTTTCATGCCCAACGGCATGGCAGCGGTGATTGGCGCCATGCTGACCACGGTGTTCAGTTTCATGGGCACCGAAATCGTCACCATCGCCGCCGCAGAATCCAAGGACCCCTCCAGACAGATCACCCGCGCTACCAACTCGGTCGTGTGGCGCATGGGCATCTTCTACATCGTCTCGGTGTTCCTGATCGTCTCGATCGTGCCCTGGAACGACCCCATGCTGGTGCAGGTCGGCTCCTATCAGAGGGCCCTTGAGCTGATGAACATCCCTCACGCCAAGATGATCGTGGATGTCGTCGTGCTGATTGCCGTGGCCAGCTGCCTCAACTCGGCAATCTACACCGCATCGCGCATGGTCTACTCGCTGAGCAGACGTGGCGACGGCCCTGCCGTTCTCCAGCGCACCTCATCGGCCGGTGTGCCATTCGTCGCGGTCATGGCCAGCACCGCTGTAGGCTTCCTCACCACCGCGTTGAACTACTTTGCGCCGGACGAGGTGTTCTCCTTCCTGCTGGCGAGTTCCGGTGCCGTGGCACTGCTGGTCTACCTGGCCATCGCGGTATCGCAACTGATCCTGCGCAAGCAGATGGCTCGTCGAGGTGAGGTCATGGCCTTCAAGATGTGGTTGTTCCCCTGGCTGAGCTACTTGGTCGTCGCCTCCATCATCGGGATTCTGGCAATGATGCTGATCATGCCCGGCCACCGCATGGAAGTAATGACAACCGGCGCGCTGGCAATTGCCATCGTGTGCATGAGTTCGATCTTCTCGCCCAAGAAGCGCCCACTACCCCGTGTCGCAACCAAATCGGCCTGAGGCTGGCTCAGCCGCTTCGCCCTGCGAAGGCTATGCGTTCGCAGGGTGTCGCCTTTTTGCGTCAAACCGAAAACAGGGGGCGAATATCGGCCAGTGCGCACCCTGTAGCCTGATTGCTGCGTGTAGTATGCCGCCGCAGGCTTGGAGCCCTTTTACACAAAAAATTGCCTGTATCGGGAGACAGGCGCTGAACACGTCATCTTGCATTGTAGGAGTCGTATTGATGGCTACGCCGAGATCCTCCCCGCTGGCCACGGGTTACCCTGTCGATGCCCCCACACCCAAGATCGTCGGGTTTCTGGTGATCCCCAATTTCACCACCATCGGGTTCGCTTCTGCGGTGGAGACCTTGCGCATGGCTAACCTTGCTGCGCGCAGGGCCATGTTCCAGACACTCATCATCGCCGCCGACATGGAGCCGGTGAGCGCCAGCAACGGCATGCGCATCCTGCCTGAATACACCATCAAGGATGCGCCCAAGCTGGACATGCTGTTTGTGGTAGGGCCAAACCCCATCGTCTCCGACCACAATACCCGCGCCATCGTGAACTGGCTGCGCAAGCTGGCCCATGACCAAGTGGCATTGGGTGGCATTTGCACGGGTAGCCATTTGTTGGCGCGTGCCAATCTGCTCACGGGTTACCGTTGCACCATCCACTGGGAAGATATCGAAGCGCTGAAAGAGCGCTTTCCCGGGATCATCATTTCCAGCCAGTTGTTTGAACTTGACCGTGACCGGTACACCAGCTCGGGTGGGGTGGCATCAATGGACATGTGCCTGCAACTGATCGCACGCGAACCCGGCGGGCGAGAGATTGCCGAACATGCGGCCGAATTGCTGTTGTGCGACCGCGTTCGCAGTTCGCAAGAGCGCCAGCGCGTGCCCCTGCGACAGCGGCTAGGGACGTCCCAACCCAAGCTCAGCCAGGTAGTCAGCATCATGGAGGCCAATCTCGAAGACCCTGTGACCCTGGAGGAACTGGCGCAGTTGAACGACATCTCAGTTCGGCAGTTGGAGCGCCTGTTCCACAAGCATCTGCAAAGTACCCCTAGCCAGTACTACCTTGAATTACGCCTGTCGCGCGCCCGACAACTGTTACTGCACAGCGAATCGCAAGTACGGGATATCGCCCTTGCCTGTGGTTTCGTTTCGCCGGCGCATTTCTCCAAATGCTACAGCCGTTTCTTCGGCGTCTCTCCCATGGGTGAACGCAAGCAGGTTGCCGCGGCTCAGTGCTGATCATCGACGAATGCAACAAAGCGTCGGTGAAACAGGGATCGCAAGTGACCGCTTTGAACCGTTAGCTGCCCTTGCCAAGGGCGGCTAACGGCCAAAGGCAAATATCGCTGAATCAGCCCTTCAGGCACTGAGCAATACTTCGAGCTCGCCCTTTTGATCGAGGCGTTTCAGATCATCAAAACCTCCCACATGGACACTCCCCACAAAGACCTGCGGCACGGTCCTGCGCCTGGATCGCAGCAGCATCTCGGCCAGATGGTTCGGCGAAGCCTCGATATCGATTTCCACGGCACTGACCCCCTTGTGCGCCAGCAGTCGCTTGGCGCTCACGCAGTAAGGGCAGTGTTGGGTGGTATAGATTGTCACTTGGCTCATGTCGGTTGCCCTCCTAGTGTGCCGACGGCGGGAAGTCGATATCGGTGGTGGCGATGTTGTTCAGGTAGTTGGTCAGGGTCAACAGCGTGACTTGTGCCACCACCTCCACGATCTTGCCATCGCTCAGACCGGCCTCGCGTGCTGCGGCGACCTGATCGTCATTCAATTGGCCGCGGCTTTTGGTGATCTGATGCGCCAGCGCGGCGACCGCGCTGAGCGTGCCACTACGCGCCTGGCTAATGGCCTCATCGCTCAAGCCGGCTTTGGCACCAAAAAAGCTGTGTGCCGCCAGGCAATAGTCGCAACCATTGATTTCCGAGGTGGCAAGCGCAACCACTTCGCGCTCCGCGGCGCTCAGTGAGCTCTTGCCCAGAGCCTGGGCGAGGCCCAGGTATCCATTGAGAGCGGCTGGGGAGTGAGCCAGGGTCTTGAAGGCGTTGGGTATGAAACCAAGGCCTTTCTGAATGCCTTCGAGCGCAGTGCGCGAGCCAGCAGGGGCCTGGTCCAGCGAGAGAGCAGCGATACGAGTCATGGTAGTTTCTCCAGTAGGGTGATTAACCAGCTTGTCGATCAAGCCTGGAGTCAATACTAGGGAAGACGACTATCCTTTCGGCTTCAGATCGTCGAATCTATGCAACCGATCGTCCAAACCTGAGCGCCCCATGGACCGACTATCGACACTGCTCAAGCACTTCAACCTGCATGCGTCTACCTTCCACCACGGTGGTTTTTGTGGAACGACCCGCTTTCATGGGCAGCAAAGTTCCGGTCACGCGCACCTGCTTCGTTCGGGTCGCCTGACCTTCAGTGACAAACGTGGTCAGCTCATGGAGCTGGCGGAGCCAAGCCTGATACTTGCGGTACGTCCGCAGGAGCATCAGTTGCTGGCGATCGAAGCAGACGAAGCGGAGTTGGTGTGCGCCACCTTGCAGTTCGATGGTGGCGCCAACAATCCGCTGACCCAGGCCTTGCCGGACTTCATCATCAAGCCGTTGCGCGAATTGCAGGGCCTCGATGGCACCCTCGAATGGCTGTTCGAAGAAGCCTTCGGCGACGAGTGTGGACGGGATGTCATTCTCAATCGGCTGTTCGAGTTGATGGTGATTCAGCTACTTCGCCATCTGATCGCCAGCCGCAGCATTGCTTCGGGGATGATGGCCGGGCTGGCCAATGCACAGCTGTCCCGTGCGCTCGTGGGTATCCATAACGAGCCACAGCACAATTGGACCGTGGCAGAGTTGGCTGACCGCTCAGGCATGTCGCGCGCGAGCTTTGCTGCGCACTTTCGCGAGACCGTGGGCATCACCCCTGCCGATTACCTGGCGAACTGGCGAATCAGCCTTGCCCAGAAACGGCTGCGCGAAGGCCGCCCCATCGCCCTGATTGCCGATGAGGTCGGCTACGAAAGCCCGTCTGCGTTGGCCCGCACCTTTCGCCGCAAGGTGGGTGCAAGCCCGAGGGAGTGGCTACAGCAGAGCACGCATGATGCCTAGCCGAGTGACAGCTGCAGCCAACCCGGCGATGGGCCAGTAACGCGGGGATCAGTCGTCGTAGCGGTGATTGTTGCGCCAGCCATAATGATGGCCACGGTCGTGGCGGTGACGGCGCCAGCCCCGGTCGTCGTCATCGTCGTCATAATCCCGGTAGCGATGCCCGCTCTCGTCATCGTATTCCCGGCCCATGTGGTTGCCCAAGGCACCACCCACACCGCCACCGGCTGCTGCGCCGATCATGCTGCCAGTGGTGCCGCCCATCTTGCGACCCACCACGTTGCCGCCAGCTGCACCCAGTGCGCCGCCAATGGCCGCCTCGCCACGGCTGTGCTTGTCGGCACCCACCGCACCACCGGCCGCGCCACCCAGGCCGGCGCCGATTGCCGAGCCGGTGCTGCCGCCGATCGACTGACCGACTACCGAGCCCAATACTCCACCCAATGCGCCACCTATACCTGCTCCGGTATTGCCGCCTGCCGACGCAACGCCGCTAAGCAGGCCAAGTGACAACAACAGAATCGAGGAGTACTTCATTTGTGAAAGCCTCAGAGGGATACGGAGGCGATCCTGAGGCTCTGGACAGGGGCTTACAATGGAAATCCGACGAGTGACACGACTTGGAAAAATTCTCCAAGTTATTGTTTTCCCGATGGAAACTTAAGGGTTTTTCAACGGTCACAGGCTGATTGCAAAAAGCCTTTCCAGTGGTGGAGAAGCCTTTTATTTCTACCCGTCACCCGTGCTCCCCCTCCAAACTCACTACCCTTCTGCCCCAGACCTTGCTTGCCCCAAACCGCTGGATCAACAAGGTGACAAGTGCACCAAGCAAAGCCAGGGCCATGTCCTTTTGTGCATCCCAAGGGTCTTGCTGGGTCGCGAGAAAGGCTTGTGCCTGGTCATCACCCAGGTATTGGCCACCTATCCACTCCAGCAGCTCGTACAGCGCCGATGTGGCAAGGACGAAGGAAACGGTACACAACGCCAACCAACCACCTCGCAACCGGGCCTGGCGCTGGAGCAGCTCCCTGATCGGCAGGACGAACAAAAGGCCGTAACTCAGATGCACCAGACGATCGAACTGGTTGCGCTGCCAGCCCATCCAGGCATTCAGAGAGTGGTCGGTAAGCGCACGCAGCCAAGCGTCATAGGGGACTTTGGCATAGGTAAAATGCGCTCCTAGCTCGTGAATCGCCAGCATCACCACGATTGCCAGGTAAGCATGCCGAGAAAAGCGCCAATAACGGCTGGTCGCAGCCAAGGTGAGCAGAAGCGCCAGCGGCAAAACGTTTTCGAGCCACCAATCCGCACGATCAAGCGGCGCAACCCCCGAGGCAAGCATCAGCAACATGGCCGATGTCAGCAAGCCCGCGGCTTGGCGTGGCGTGGCCGAAGGGGCAAAGCTTGTTTGCAATGTTGGATTCCTGTTCATGGTTTTACGCTCGGCTTGAGCACGGTTGAGCCTCGCAGGGCAGCTAAAGTTTCCTCCGGGCGCCGGCTTCACCTGATGCCATGTCACCTCAACGACAGTTCTTCATGATGTTGTTGGGGCCAGTAGCACTGAAAATTACCGATGGATGATTCCACCTGAACTTTACCTCCCTCCTTGGCTTCCCCTGCATAGACCACCCGGCCCCAGGAGATGAACCAATGAGAGCACTGACATACCACGGAACCCAGGACGTCAGGGTCGACAATGTCCCCGACCCACTCATCCAGGACGAGGACGATATAATCCTCCGAGTCACCGCTACCGCCATCTGCGGCTCCGACCTGCACCTCTACCATGGCAAGATTCCACAGACCGAGCCGGGAGATATCTTCGGCCACGAGTTCATGGGTATCGTCGAGGATACCGGCCGCGGGGTGACCAACCTGCAGGTCGGTGACCGCGTGGTGATTCCCTTCGTGATCGCCTGCGGCAGCTGTTTCTTCTGCCAACTCGACCAGTTCGCCGCTTGCGAAACGACCAACACCGGCCGTGGTGCAATCATCAACAAGAAGGGCATCCCGCCAGGGGCCGCGCTATTCGGCTATAGCCATCTGTATGGCGGTGTGCCCGGTGGCCAGGCGGATTTCGTGCGGGTGCCCAAGGCCAACGTCGGCCCGTTCAAGGTGCCTACCGCCCTGCCGGACGACAAGGTGCTGTTCCTCTCGGATATCCTGCCCACAGCCTGGCAGGCCGTCACCAATGCGCAGGTCGGCTCAGGCTCGACAGTTGCGATATATGGCGCCGGGCCGGTAGGCCTGCTGAGCGCAGCCTGCGCGCGCATGCTGGGCGCCCAGACGATCTTCATGGTCGACGACAATGACTACCGCCTGGCGTTCGCCCGCGATGCCTACGGCGTGGTGCCGATCAACTTCGAGCAGGATGACGACCCGGCCGACACCATCATCCGCCTGACCCCCGGCATGCGCGGCGTGGACGCCGTCATCGATGCGGTCGGTTTCGAGGCCAAGGGCAGTACCACCGAAACGGTACTGACCACTCTGAAGATCGAGAGCAGCAGCGGCAAGGCGCTGCGCCAGAGTATCGCCGCGGTGCGCCGGGGCGGCGTGGTCAGCGTGCCTGGGGTCTATGCGGGTTTTATCCACGCCTTCATGTTTGGTGATGCCTTCGACAAGGGCCTGACGTTCAAGATGGGCCAGACCCACGTGCAGAAGTTCCTTCCTGAACTGCTCGAACATATCGAGGCCGGGCGTCTGGAGCCGGAACTCATCGTCACCCACCGTCTGGCCCTGGAAGAAGCGGCTTTGGGTTACAAGTTGTTCGACCAGAAACAGGACGACTGCCGCAAGGTCATCCTCGTGCCGGGCGCTGCTGCCGGTACATTGGGACCTGACCATTAGCAGGGACCCTGTGGGAGCGGCTTTAGCCGCGAACACCGGCGCAGCCGGTGCCATGCACCGCGTTGGATTCTTCGCGGCTAAAGCCGCTCCCACAGGCTATGCGGACCGCTTGCGAATTCAGTTCTTCACACCGACCTGCTCAACGCTTGCGTTGCGTTTCATCACGAGCTGTTTTCTGCGCAGTGGAATCATGGGACGTGCCAGTTGACCCATCAGGACGCTGCGCATCATTGTCCCGTTCCTCTTCACCTCGGGTTCCGCTACGAGGTGTCTCCGATCCTTTCTTCATCTACCCTCCTACCCCTTGCTATGTTCAGGCGACGACGGCCCGGTACCGCGTTTGATTCCACGCGGCCCAAGCACGCCCCAGATGGCCAGGCCGACGATGGGCAACGCCAACAGCAACAGTGCCCACATCGCCTTCGTCACGTCGCTCTTGTCACTGCGGAAAACACTGACGATGGCCCACAGATCGAGCAACACGATGATCGCTGCAACAGCGATCCAGAAATATGTCACAGGCTCGGTCATGATCGCTTCTCCTCTGTTAGTCCGGCCGCAGCGCGAGGCCCGCACCGCCGCCCTCCTACCTAGAGGAAGCCGGCAAACGGAACAAAGTTCAGGAAGCTTTCCCCACCATTGATGGGTGGCACACAAGCAATGAACCAATCCCGCAGGAAACACGTCCACCAAAAAACAACGCACGAGTGACCGGCCATGACGACCGACCCCGTACTCGAGGCCCTTGATTACCTCAAGGCCCACAAGCTGGTACTGACCACCGCAGAATCCTGCACGGCCGGTGCCATGGTTGCGCTGTTGGCAGCAGTGCCGGGGACCGGCGAGGTTCTGGAAAGCGGCTACGTGGTGTACTCGCCAAGCGCCAAGAAACGCCTGCTCGGCGTCAGCCCACAGACTATCGAACGCTACGGCCTGACCAGCGAGGCGGTAGCCTGGGAGATGGCCCTCGGCGCATTGAAAGACAGCGACGCCACCGTCGCCATCGCCAGCACGGGTGTCGCCGGGCCACAGCCGCAGGATGGCATCGCCCCGGGCACTGTGTGCTTTGCCTGGGCCTTTGCCGGCGAGCCTTTGGCGGTATTCACACGCAGCCAGCGCTTTTTTGGCGAGCGCGCGGATGTAATCCGCCAAGGCGCGCTCTACGGCTTGTCGCACCTGGCCCATTACCACCAACGCTGGCTGCGCGGTGAGCGCGCCTGAGGGGCTACGTGAGAGGCTATGTGAGAGGCTGCAAGCATGGACGAAGACGAGTTGGCTTCAAGGCATCACCCCGTCGAGGAAGACATGCGCATGCAGCAGCGGGTCTGGCGATTCGAACGGGTCGGATGGTACGCGCTGGTGCTGGTCGTGATGCTGGGCCTGGCCGGGCTGTTCGGCAACGGTCCGCTCAGTGACGCCCAGGTCATGAGCGACGACGGCCGGGTGCATGTGGAGTATCAGCGCCTCAGCCGCAGCGGCACCACCGATAACCTGCGCATCACGGTTCGCGGCAATGCCGGGGAGCCTGTGATGTTGCTGCTCGGGGGGACCTTGCTACGCGAAGCCAGCATCGAAACGCTGCAGCCAGAGCCGCAAGTATCGCTTTCCCATGGCAGGTCGCTCCTGCTCCAGCTTGGCACCAGCAAAGAGGGTATCGCCACCCTCTACCTGACCCTGCGCAGCGAACATGTCGGCACTCTCGAAGGTATTGTCAGCGCCGGCCCAGGCAGCGCAGTGCGTTTCTCCACCTTTCTCTACCCGTAGGAGCGCGACATGGACTCCATTCTTCGTGCGACCGGCATGTACATCGCGCTGATGCTGCTGTTTCGCGTGGCTGGCAGGCGCTCGCTGGCAGACCTCACCACCTTCGACTTCGTCCTGCTGCTGATCATCGGCGAAGCAACCCAGCAGGCATTGCTCGGCGAGGACTTCTCGTTCACCAACGCCATGCTGGTGATCGCCACGCTGATCGTCCTGGATGTCGGCCTGTCGCTGGCCAAGCTCAACTCCAAGCGCCTGGCCCGTCTGGTCGACGGCCACGCGACACTGGTCGTGGATCACGGGCGCTTTCTCCACCACCGAATGCGGCGGGCGCGGCTGACCGAAGACGACATTCTCGAGTCCGCCCGGGACAGCCAGGGAATCGAAAGCGTCGGGCAGATCAAGTTCGCCATCGTCGAGCGCAACGGCAAGATCTCGATCATTCCGCAGGAGTGACCCTGCCTGGCCGGCGCAACCCGCGCGGATTCCGGTGAGAGCCGCCTTTCGCGACAGCAGTACGCTGATCATCCGCTTTGAACCTTGGCGCGCGGCCCCTACTCCATCGAAGGCAATCGTGATTTTTTCAGCCCCGAAGAGGTGTCGCATGAACGCTATCGATTTGTTGATCCAGGACCATGAGCTGGTGAAGAAGCTGCTGGAGGAACTCTCCTCCACCACTGAGCGCGCGGTGAAAAAGCGCGCCGAGTTGCTCGAACGCATCAAGCAGGAGGTAAGCATCCATACCGCCCTGGAAGAAGAAATCCTGTATCCGGCCATCAAGCAGGCCGGCGGCAAGGAAGAAGCGAAGATGTACTACGAAGCCAAGGAGGAACACCGCACCGTGGACTCCCTGGTGCTGCCGGACCTGCTGCAAACCGAGACCGGCACCGTCGAGTTCGCCGGGCGGGTCAAAGTGATGAAGGAACTGCTGGAACACCATATCGAGGAAGAAGAAAGCGAGCTGTTTCCGACCGCCCGCAAGTTGCTGGGCAAGCAGCAACTGGATGAGCTCGGCCAGGCCATGGAAGCGCAGAAAAAACTGCTCAAGGGCGAACAGCGTGCTGCGTGATGGAAGCCTGGATCGACTTTCTTGAATGGCCTGCCATGGCCCTGACGGTACTTGCCGCCTGGTGCATCGGCTCACGGCGCCCAGGCCGGCGCAAGCTGGGTTTCTGCTGCTTCATTGCCAGCAACGTGCTGTGGGCCGCCTGGGGGTGGCAGGCGCAAGCCTGGGCGCTGATCATCCTGCAGGGTTGCCTGTGCGCCATGAACCTGCGGGGCTGGAAGAAAAACACTGCCGTGGAGCCGGGCTGAACGCCCGGACACATGCCTGAAAGCCCAACGGCGAGGAGCCAGACCATGATCGACCCCAACCAACCCGACCCGTACGTGGACGAAGTACCGCACAACCCGGGCGAGCCTGTGCCTGAACAGGAACAGGAACAGGAACAGGAACAGGAACAGGAACAGGAGAAGGAAGCACCCGACTGGCCCGAAGGCCAGGTGCCGCCAGAGGAGCAGTCCGACGGCTGAGGCTCACCTGGCGAGCGGCATTGCCTGCTTCGCCGGCAATGCCGCTCCACCAGTCACCCAATCCTATGGAAGGAGGCAAGTGTCTCATGAGTGATCGCATCATCGCCTTGTTCACCGATACCACACTGTTCGGAGTTTCCGTTCTCAATTTGTTGCTGGCACTGACGGTAGCGCTGCTGACATTCGTCGTGGCGCGGGCGGCCATCAGTTTCATGCTGCATCGGGTCAGGCGCTGGTCCGAGCATGACGGCGCGCTCAGCCAGGTACTGGCCAAGGTGCTCGCCGGGACCAGCAATTTTCTGCTGTTCCTTGCCTCGCTGCTGGTGGGCCTGAGCATGCTCGACCTGCCCGAGCGCTGGCTGACCCGGGTCGGTAGCCTGTGGTTCGTGGTCGCGGCATTGCAGATCGGGCTGTGGGCCAACCGCGCCATCGGCCTGGGCCTGAGTCGCTACTTCGCCCGGCATCGCACCGACGGCTTGAACCAGGGCAGCGCGCTGGCCACGCTGTCGGCATGGGGTGCGCGGGTACTGTTGTGGTCAGTGGTGCTGCTGGCGATGCTGTCCAACCTGGGCGTGAACATCACCGCCTTCGTCGCCAGCCTGGGGGTAGGCGGTATCGCTGTTGCACTGGCCGTGCAGAACATCCTCGGCGACCTGTTCGCCTCGTTGTCCATCGCCGTCGACAAGCCGTTCGAGGTGGGCGACTTCATCGTCATCGGCCCGCTGGCCGGCACGGTGGAGCACGTGGGGCTGAAGACCACACGCATCCGCAGCCTGGGCGGCGAGCAGATCGTCATGGCCAATGCCAGCATGATCAGCAGCACCATCCAGAACTACAAGCGCCTGCAGGAACGACGGATCGTGTTCGAGTTCGGCCTGTCGTACGACACGCCAACCGAGGCCGTGAAAAAGGCACCCGCCATCGTCGAGGAAGCGATCAAGGCACAACAGCAGGTGCGCTTCGACCGTGCCCACCTGCGCGGCTTCGGCAAGGAGGCGCTGGAATTCGAGTGCGTGTATATCGTCAAGGACCCGGGCTACAACCTGTACATGGACATCCAGCAAGCCATCAATTTCCACCTGCTCGAGCGCTTTTCGAAGGTCGGTGCAAAATTCGCCGTACCGGTACGCGCGATCAAGGTCACGGCCTTGCCAGAGGAATCGAAGCGCGGGCCTCAAAGTATTCACGTGGGGTAACCCGCCCCCGTGCATGTCTGCGCTCCATGCATTCCGTCGATTTCACGGCACGCCCGTGGGTGATGCAGGCCGAACAGAAGGTGACCAACCCGCAACGGAGTATCGCCATGAAGATCATGAAGCCTCATTCGTTACTGCTCGCGCTGTGCCTGGGGCTCAGCGCACCTGTGGTGCTGGCAGCCACCGACCTGAACGATCAGCGTGCTCCTGGCACGCAGCCGCATGACAGCGGGCACATGAACAACCAAGGCGGAGCGACCGGCTCCGGCACGCCTGCGGATGCCATGGGGACAGGTTCCGGCGGAACCGATGGCAATGACACTGACAATACCGGTGGCGATGGCACCACCGACCGATCCGGTAGTGACCGCAGTGGATCGGAACGCGGCACCGGGACGGGTAGCGGGACCGGAGGCTCTGGTGGTTCGGGCTCCAGCGGTGGTTCCGGTAGTTGAAGGTTCGCTCGAACTGCCCTATGGCCGGCGACGCGTGCCCAGCTCGATCCAGACGGGCGCATGGTCGCTGGCCTTGGGTTCGTTACGCACCCAGGCATCGACACCAGCCCGCTTCAGGTAAGGCGCGAGCTCGGGGTTGAGCAGCAGGTGGTCGATACGCAACCCGGCGTTGCGTGCCCAGTGGTTGCGGAAATAATCCCAGAAGGTGTAAATGCGCTCGTCCGGATACAGATGGCGAATGGCGTCGAGCCAGCCTTGCTGGAGCAGTTTCTGGTAGCACGCGCGTGATTCGGGCTGCAGCAGCGCGTCCTTCATCCAGGAGCGCGTGTTGTAGATATCCATGTCGGTAGGCACCACATTGAAATCACCCGCCAGCACCGCGGGATGGCCACTGTCATGCAGCCCTTTCACATGGGCGATCAGGCTTTCGAACCAGCGGAGCTTGTAATCGAATTTCGGCCCCGGTTGCGGGTTGCCGTTCGGCAGATACAGGCAAGCCACCAGCACTCCCTGTACCGCTGCCTCGAGGTAGCGGCTCTGGTTGTCGTCCTCCATGCCAGGCAGGCCACGACGTACTTCCAGCGGTTCGCTGCCCCGTGCCAGAATGGCCACGCCATTCCACGAAGGCTGCCCTTGGTAGAGGCAACCATAACCCGCCGTTTCTAGCGCCTGGCGAGGAAACTGCTGATCCGCCGCCTTGAGTTCCTGCAGGCAGGCGATGTCGGGCTTTTCCCGCTCCAGCCAAGCCAGCAGTGCCGGCAGCCGGCTACGAATGCCGTTGATGTTGAACGTGGCAATCTTCAGCGCTTTCATGCGTCGGGGTCGCTGACATGGGCCTGCACGGCATCTTCCAGGGCGCGCACATGGGCGTCATCGGCCAATGCTTTGAGTGCCAGCCAGTCGTCCCAGTCGATGGCACCATCGTCACGCAGCGCCTCGGCCGTGCGTAGCAGTTCATGGTGGTAGGCATCCGGCGACTCACGGCGGTAACTGATGTCGTCGTATTGGGCGTACCAGGCTTCGAGCTCGGGGATGCTGCGTTCAATGCTCATGATGGAGCCCTCACGGTGTCCTTTGCATTAAGAACCTCAACCATGCAGCGACGTTCAAATCCAACGCTGATCGCTACGTTCAATGATCAAGCGGATCGATATCCTGGATCACTGAGCATCGTTTTTCATTGAAT
Organism: Pseudomonas sp. M2(2023); assembly: GCF_030263955.1. Taxonomy (NCBI): domain Bacteria; kingdom Pseudomonadati; phylum Pseudomonadota; class Gammaproteobacteria; order Pseudomonadales; family Pseudomonadaceae; genus Pseudomonas; species Pseudomonas sp. M2(2023). The sequence continues at coordinate 2,402,345 of NZ_CP127114.1, read as the reverse complement.
CACCGCGCCGTCACCATTAGCTCCACAAGCAACATCTGGAGCGGGTACATGGCCTCCCCCATTTTCAACTCAATGAGACAAGGCGCTGATGTAGCGGACCTTGGCGATAGCGTTTCCATCGTTTCGTGCGCAGCCATCGACGCCCTGGGGCTTGCACCATGAACTGCGGCCCATTCTGGGTGATCGTTTTCTTCGTGCTCATCAACAACGGCTGCTCGCTGCTGGGCTTCGGTGAAGGCTCGGTGGGAGGTGTGGCGCGGAGTATCGAGTCGCGAACGGAAATCACCATCGCCACCACGCTGCAACGAGCGCAAAAAACCAATGCAGGCGGCCTGCCGCCTGACGATGGGCAGCTGCTACCGGCGATATTTCTATTGGTTCGCGCCTGACCCGTCAGCGGATGGGGCTGGTTCGCAATCTTGGTAGAAGTGAAAGTCCTGAAATTTCTCGACTGCCTGTTCCGGCCCTTTCGCGGGCACGCCCGCTCCCACAGAACTGCACATAACTCATTGAATTAACCGGGACTCTGTGGGAGCGGCTTTAGCCGCGAACACCGGCGCAGCCGGTGCCATGTACCGCGTTGGATTCTTCGCGGCTAAAGCCGCTCCCACAGGGTACGCGCACTGTTTGCGGATTCAGTTCCCTACGCGACAGCGCAGCCCAAAGGACTGGGCGATCTCCCACAGAACTGCGCGGGACCTTGTGGGAGCGGGCGCGCCCGCGAAGAGGCCAGATCAGGCGACACATCACTTCAGGCCTTTACCAACCGCCAGCCGAACCGCCCAGAGGCTGCGCATGAAACGAGCTCGCCGCGAACCAGGTTTCCCGGTTCGCGGCGCAACCGAAGCGTTACTCAGGCAATCAGGTAGGAATGCCAGCCAGCCGCCAGACAGGCGCCGGAGCCGGTTCGGCCTGGCTGCGTTTGCGTGCCCACTGGGTCAGGGCAGCCATCATGGCAAAGCCCAGCAGGATCAGTACCGGATAAGCCAGCAGCAATTCGGTCAGCGAGTATTTCCAGGCCAGTGGGCGACCAACACCCAGCATCGCCGCATACAGCCAGGACACACCCGACAGTGCGCCGGAGAACAGTGCGAACATCCGCACGCCAAAATTAAGGTCGAGCAAGTTGCCCGCTTTGAGCAGGGCAGGCAATACATAACGATGCAACAGCATGCCATTGAAGGTCAGCAACATGACAATAATGACCTTCGCTTGAAGTTTCGGATTGGCAAAATAGTTCATACCTTTATCAAGGTAGTCAATTCCAATCACTGCGGCGCCCGTGAGCCACAAGAATATCAGGGCATTGGCCACGGACTTCTGCAAGCTCGTCATATGCTTACTGTCATGCCCGGCTTCTTTATGACCTTTCAACAAGTTCCTGACCATCTCGGCGTCACTGGCGAATACCATGCCGATGGCAATGCAGCAGGCCAATAAATGAACGTAAATAACAGACAACCGCACCAGCTCCATGGATTCTTTCTGCCCGAACAGGCTAATAATTGTATTAATCTCCACGACGTTTTCTCCACGTAATGCGTTAGCGCTAGATGACCTTGCAATAGGCGTGCGAACGATTTAATCGCAGTGGCAAAGCCAAATTCGAATCGTTAAATGAAAAAGCAGATAATTATTCAATACACACGGTGGCTCACCCGAAGAGCCTCGGTTGGGCATGGCGTTGCTCCACTATTCAGGAAAAAAAAGCCCCATGAGCATCCCTGCGATGCTAATGAGGTTGAACGTCCATAAGTTCTGGGGGAAAGGCGCGAGGTGCAATCACATTGAAGGCACCTGCTGGCAAATAGGAGTCAGCGTCACCCAAATCGTTCATTTCTCGAGCAAAACGACCGACAGGCGGTACACTAAATCAAGTTAGTTAGTTTGCTAAGTTGTTGTAATTTGACCGAGCGGAAAGTTTTATCGACAACTGGATCCAAACTTCGCAAATGACTTTGAATGCTCTATTCCGCTGTTTCGCAGATCTCGTTTTCCAGGTGACCGTGCCTAAAGTGCCATCAGTCAGGCCCGGCAAGCTACATTCCGATCATAACGGGCGGTCGGCAACCCGTCTGTCATCTTCAGCCTGCCAGCGGGCTCAATTTGCCCTGGGTGAACCCCCAAGTGATGTTCCAGGCCTGGTTTGCCGGGAAGCAGATCCATGCGCGCAGACCTGCAAGCCTCATCGACGCGGTCTATCAGATCATCCATTCCATCGATTTGACCGCGTCAAATTGACTCATGTAGCTTGCCGCCCTCTTCGCCGCTGGCTCAAAGGTGCGCGTTACACCTTTGCACCAGTTGCGTAGCCTACCCCCGTACTGATCAAGCCCCACCACGGCGTGCGCGCCAGTCGCGTCGCCGTCACCGTGTTCGAGTTTCCGAAATGTCCGTCAATAGCCCCACCCGTATCACCGAGCTCGTCATCGAGAGCGGCGTCAAGAAAGCCCACCTATCCACCCATGCGACACTGGTCCTGGGGTTCCTCGCAGGTGCATTCATTTCGCTAGGGTTTCTCCTGGCTATCCACGTCAGCACCATGATCCCGGTACAGTGGGCCTCGTTCGGCACGCTGCTGGGCGCCGCGGTATTTCCCATCGGCCTGATCCTGGTGATCCTGGCCGGTGGCGAACTGCTCACCGGCAACATGATGAGCTTGCCGTTGGCGATGTTCGCCCGGCGTATCGGCCCAGGCGCCGTGGCGCGCAACTGGCTGCTGGTGACCGTCGCCAATCTGTTCGGTGCACTGTTCGTTGCCGGGTGCTTCGGTCACCTGCTGGGCCTGACCGAGGGGGCCTACCTGAACAAGGTGTTGGCGGCTGCGACCAGCAAGACCAACGCCGACTTCCTCCACGCCTTCGTGTCCGGAATCGGCTGCAACTGGCTGGTGTGCCTGGCAGTGTGGCTGTCGTATGCCAGCCGTGAAATGAGCGGCAAGATTCTCGGCATCTGGTTCCCGATCATGGCGTTCGTCGCCATCGGTTTCCAGCATGTGGTAGCCAACATGTTCCTGATTCCGGCAGCGATCTTTGCCGGCTACCTGAGCTGGGGGCAGTTGGTGGAGAACCTGATGGCCGTGTTCCTGGGGAATGCGGTGGGTGGGGCGATCTTCGTGGGGTTGGCGTACTACGTGTCCTACGGTGTGCCTTCGCAGGAAGCGTGCGAGGTGCAGTGAGGCATTGCGGTCAGGCACGCTTGTGCAGGTGATGTGCCCTGCACAAGCCTGCTTGACCGTTCGTCACTATCCTTGGGCCACGCTGGGCGACACGATGTTCGGCCGGATGCTGACGGCGGTCATGTCATCGCCGACTCACTGGGGACCGGACGGCGATCAAGGCATCCGCCATCAACCTTGGGCCAGCGACTTGCGCTCCAACCACTCCACCATCAACTCCCCCCATGCAATATCCGCTTGCAGGGCCGCCTTGGCCTTTGCCGAATCGCGCTTGCGCAAGGCTTCGAGTACTTCGAAGTGCTTGTGCTTGGCGCTGGCCAGTTCCGCTTTGGGCACTTCGGCATGGAAGGTGCTGAGCAGCGGCCCCATCATCACCCACATGTTCTCCAGGGTCTTGAAGATCACCGGCATGCGTGCGGCGGCAATCAGACCGAAGTGGAACTCGCGGTTGAGCAGCGAAGCCTGTTTGTAGTCGGTGCTGACAGCCGCCTGGAAGGCCGTTTGCACCTCTTCCAGATGCTTCAGCTCGGCGGCGGAAATTCGCTCGGCCGCCATGCCCGCCGCCTCGCCCTCCAGCAGATGGCGGATCAGCTGGATTTCCCGTAGTTGGCTGACGGTCAGCTCCGGCACATAGATGGAGGTAGCGGCCTTCATGTCCAGTGCATGATCACTGACAAGGCGGAAGATCGCCTCACGCACCGGCGTGATCGACACACCAAACTCCTCGGCCAAGGCACTGATGCGCAGGCGGTCACCCGGTTGATACTGGCCGTCCATCAATGCCGTGCGGATGATGCTGTAGACCCGCTCGCTCAGGTTGCCTTTATCCAGTGGCTTGTGAACTGTCACGCTTGTTCTCTCTTGTCTGATGAATAGCACAGGGCCAACCGCCGGAGGAAACACTGGGCGACATGGCGAAGACGCATGATACATCATCGCCCATGCCGTGCCATCTCGTGCGAACGGTTCAGATCCGCGTGTCGCGTCGACCCACCCCTTGCAGCAGCACCGCCACCACGATGATCGCGCCCTTGATGATCTGTTGCGGGTACGCCGGGACGCTGAGCAGGTTCATGATGTTGCCGATCAAACCAAGCACCAGCACCCCGACCACGGTGTAGAACAAACTACCCTTGCCGCCGGACAACAGCGCACCACCGATCACGCAGGCGGCAATGGCATCCAGTTCCAGGGCCATGCCGGCACTGGGCGTGGCGACCCCGGAACGCGAGGCGATGACCACCCCGGCAAGGGCGCTGAGCCCGCCGCAAATCGCATAGGCCGCCAGCTTGTAGCGCTCCACTGCAATCCCCGCCAGGCGCACGGCAGTCTCATTGCTGCCGCTGGCGATGATCAACCGGCCAAAAGCGTTGTAGCGCAGGATCAGGGCGAACATGCCAATCACCAGCACCGCCAGCCACACCGGCCAAGGCACCCCGAACACTCCATCGGCCTGGCGACCGAAGTCTCGCAACAGGCTGGCAGCCGATTGGCTGTCGGCCAGCCGCTGTGGCTGGCCGTTGGAGAGGATGAACGCCAGCCCTCGGGCAATGGTCATCATCGCCAGGGTGGAAATGAACGGGGCCATGCGAAAGTAGGCCACGAAGCTGCCGGTGACCAGGCCCATCAACACCCCTGCCCCCACCGCGATGGCCACCGCCAGCAACAACCCGAGGCTGTCCTCCAGCGGCAGCAGATTCAGGCTCATCGCCACGACCACCCCGCCCACCGCTGCCACCGAGGCAACCGACAAGTCGATACCGGCGGTGAGGATGACGATCAGCATGCCAGTGCTGACCAGTATCAGCGGCGTCAGTTGCCGCAGCAGGTTACCGAGGTTCTGCCAGGTGAAAAAGTCCGCCGAAAGGCTGCTGGCCACGGCCACCAGCACCAGCAGCATCACCAGTGCGTTGTGTTGCAGAAAAAGCCGGCGCACAACGCGCCCCAGCGGCTGCCTGGACTCGCCCGACAGCGAGGGGGCGGCCAGTTTGCTCAAGTTGTTATCCATGGTGTTCGACTCCCATCGCCAGACAAATCATTGCGTGTTCTTCGATTGCATCACCGCCAAGCTCGCCGGCGATGGCACCATCGCGCATCACCAGCACCCGGTCGCACATGCCGATCAGCTCGGTCATTTCCGAGGACACCAGGATGATCGCCACCCCGGCCTCGGCCAGTTCGTTGATGACCCGGTAGATCTCGGTCTTGGCGCCGATATCTACACCACGGGTCGGCTCGTCGAGGATCAGCACCCGGCAGCCGGCGTCGATCCACTTCATCAGCGCCACCTTCTGCTGATTACCCCCGGACAGATCGCCCACCGCCTGCTCGATCGAGCCGGTCTTCAGACGCAACTGCTGACGTAGCGCCTCGACCCCGGCGCGCTCGCGGGCACCATCGATCCAGCCAAAGCGACTGGAGTAGGGCGAGCCGGGCCGTAAAGCTGCGTTGACGCGGATCGACATCTCCAGCAGCACGCCTTGCTGCTTGCGGTCTTCGGGCAGCAGCCCGATGCCATTGCCGATCGCTTCGCGCGGGCTGCGGTTGCGCAGTTGGCGGCCATCCAGGTGAACAGTGCCGGCGCTGCTGCGCTCGGCGCCGAACAGCGCGCGCATGGTTTCGGTGCGCCCCGAGCCGACCAGTCCGCTGAAGCCCAGCACCTCACCGGCGTGTACCTGAAAACTCACATTGCGTACCAGTGGCCCGGCGCTCAGCCCCTCGACCCGCAGGCGGGCCTCGCCGATGCTTGCCTGGCGTGGCGGGAACAGGTCGCTCAGCTCACGGCCGATCATCATCTGCACCAGCCCGCGCTCGTCGATGGCTGACAGCGGCAGGGTGCCGACGGTACGGCCATCCTTGAGCACCGTGGCGCGGTCACAGATGCGGAAGATCTCGTCCATGCGATGCGAGACGTAGATGATGCACACGCCCTTGCGCCGCAATTCCCCCAGGATGCGAAACAACTGCTCGGCCTCGTGGGTGGTGAGCACCGCGGTCGGTTCGTCGAACACCAGCACCGAGGCGTTGCGCGACAGGGCCTTGGCGATTTCCACCGCCTGTTGATGGGCCACCGGCAACTCGCCCACTGCCCGGCGTTCGTCGATGTTGGCAAACCCCAGCTCATCGAGTATGCACCGCGCCTTGTCACGCAGCATCGGCCACTGCACCCGCCACCTGTTCGCGCCCAGGTCGTCGATGCAGATGTTTTCAGCCACCGACAGGTGCGGCGCCAGGGCAAACTCCTGGTAGATCACCGATACGCCAAGGCGAAGCGCATCGGCCGGCTTGCCGATACTCGCCGGCTGCTCGTGCAACAGCACCTCGCCAGCATCGCGCACGTAGGCGCCGGCGAGGATCTTCATCAGGGTCGATTTGCCCGCGCCGTTCTCACCCATCAGCGCATGCACTTCACCCACGTTGGCACTGAAGCTCGCACCACTGAGCGCACTGATGCCGCCGAACGCCTTGTGAATGTCGCGCAACTCGACGGCGGTCTTGTGTATTGCATTCATCGGTCTTACCTCTGCAAGCGGCGCGTTGCCAGGCAGGCGCCGCAACCTTCGGATCAGCGCATGGCTGCCTTGAGCTGGTCGATTGAGCGGAATGCGGGTAGCCGCTCGACCGTGGCCGGGCCCTGTTCGAGCTGGATGAAGTGGTCGACGTTGCCAGGGGTTATCAGCTCCACCGGGAAGTACGACGCCAACGGCAGGTTGTTGGCCTGCAGCCGGCCGTCAAGTATCTGGTGGATCAGCTCGATGGCCGCCACCCCGGTCTGCGAACCACTGTTACTGGCGCTAACCAGCAGCTTGCCCTGCTTGATCAGATCCAGCGCAACCTTGAAGCTGCCAGCTGCCGCAGCGACCCGTACCTGCCCGGCCTTGCCGGCATTGTCCACAGCGTTGATGGCGCCGATGGCGATGAAGTCGTTCTCCGCCAGGATCAGGTTCAGGCGCTCGCCATGGGCACTGAGGATGTCCTCGGTGGCGGCCAGGCCGCCCTCCTCGGTCCATTCGCCACGGCCCCAGGCCAGCACGTTGAAGCCCCCTTCAGGCCAGCTGAAACTGCCCTTGGCTTTGACCTGCTGGAACAGCTCGAACCCCTTAAGCAGCGCATCCTCCTTCGACAGGCCGAGCTGGCGCTGCTCGGCACGGGCCTGGACGATCCCCGAGATCATGCCGTTGAGGCGGCTCTCGGAGGTCGAGTTGCCCATTACACCGATGACCATGGCAGCGTTGATTTCGCTGCCCGGGTCAGTGTGCTCGACCACATAGCGCCCGGCCTCGACACCGCTGCCGTAGGGGTTTCCGGTGCTGGTGGTGATCACCGGCGCTCGCGCGTCGGGTGCAGTGCCGACGGTGATTACCGGGATCCCGGCCGCCACCGCTCGCTCGACATCGGCAACGGAACCGAGGATGTCGGTGGGGTCGATGACGATCACATCCACCCCAAGGGTGATGAAGTTGTCGACCTGGGCGCTCTGGCGGGCCACATCGCCGTCGGCCACCTGCACCTGCATGTCATAGCCGTAACGCTCGGCCAGGCTGCGCGCGTCGTCGATCATCGAGACGAACCAGGGGTTACCCAGGGTGATGTCGGTCCAGCCAATGCGTAACCGTTCCCCCTTCTGCTTCAAGGGCAAGCCCTTGTCGATGTCGGTACGATCGGCCATTTGCGGGTCCACCAGGCCGGACAACGCCGTGTTAGGTATCAGCTGGTACAGTGGGTGGCGCGCCTCGGCGGCGGTCGGCCCGGCGAGCAGCGTGGCAAGGCCGAAGGTGGCCAGGGTACGGGCAACTGTGCTTTTCATATTGTTGTTCTCCAGGGTTGCCAGGCAAAAGGTCACAACTCGATCCAGGTGGACTTGAGCTCCGAATACTTGTCCAGGGCATGCAACGAGCGGTCGCGACCGTTGCCGGACTGCTTGAAGCCACCGAACGGCATGCTGATGTCGCCCCCATCGAAGCAGTTGACCCACACGCTGCCGGCACGCAGGCCCCGGGCCATTTGGTGGGCCCGCGAGAGGTCGCGGGTCCACAGGCTGGCGGCCAGGCCATACGGGGTATCGTTGGCGATGCGCAGGGCATCGAGGTGGTCACGGGCGGTGATGACCGAAAGTACCGGGCCGAAGATCTCCTCTCGGGCGATGGTCATGTCGTTGCTGACGTTGTCGAAAATGGTCGGCGGGATGTAAAAGCCCTCGGCGCCCAGGCCGTGCTTGACCCGTTCACCACCGAGGATCAGCTGTGCGCCCTCCTGCACGCCTTTGTCGATATAACCCAATACCCGTTGCAACTGGCTGGCATCGACGATGGCGCCAAGCTGGGTGGTTGGGTCCAGTGGATCTCCGACGGCGATGGTGCGTGCCACCTTGAGCACCTCGGCAACGAACTCGGCGCGGATGCCAGCTTCGACAATCAGCCGCGAGGGCGCCACGCAGACTTCGCCCTGGTTGAAGAACATCGAGCGCGCCGCAGTGGTCGCGGCCTTCTCCAGGTCACGGCAGTCATCGAGAATGATGTTCGGGGTCTTCCCGCCGCACTCCAGCCACACCCGCTTCATGTTCGACTGCCCCGCGTACTGCAGGAACAGCTTGCCGACCTCGCCGGAGCCGGTGAACACCAGGGTATCAACGTCCATGTGCAGGCCCAACGCCTTGCCCGCGGTGGGGCCAAAGCCCGGCAACACGTTGAACACACCCGCCGGGATACCGGCTTCGGCGGCCAACTGGGCAATGCGCAGGGCAGTCAGCGGTGATTGCTCGGCGGGCTTGAGGACCACCGAGTTGCCCATGGCCAGGGCGGGTGCGACCTTCCACATGGCCATCAGCATCGGGAAGTTCCAGGGGGTGACCGCCGCCACCACGCCGATCGCTTCGCGGGTCACCAAGCCCACGGCCGAGGGCCCCGACGGCGCGACTTCGTCATACAGCTTGTCGCAGCTTTCGGCGTACCACTGCAGGCAATCGAGCACCGCGTGCACATCGAACCCGGCGCTCTCGCTGATGGGCTTACCCATGTCGAGGGTTTCCAGTAACGCCAACTCTTCCATGTGCTGCTCGAACAAGGCAGCGAAGCGCAGCATGACGCGCTTGCGCTCCTTCGGTGTGCGCTGCGACCACACACCACTGTCGAAGGCACGCCGCGCGGCCTTCACGGCCATCTCCACATCCTCGGCCTGGCACGAGGCAACCTGGTTGAGCACGCGCCCGTCGCGCGGCGAAATGTTGGCGAAGGTCTCGCCACTCAAGGCATCGACAAAGCGGCCGTCGATGAAGGCCTGGCCGAGCAGCTGGAGTTCGCTGGCACGCTGCTGCACGGTGGTAAGGTCAATGAAACTGGCAAGGCTCATGGGATTCTCCATTGGATACATGATGCATCATAAAAACAGCGAGACGTCGGCCTGACGCCGGCACTGCACTAGAAGCTGATTTCGGTCTTCAGGCCCCAGACCACCACACTGCGGTCATGCTCGAAGCCGCCGGGGTTGCGTACGTACTGCAGGTTGGGGCGCAGGGTCAGTGCCGGTGTCAGCCGCAACCCGTAATAGAGTTCGACCGGGTACTCGACATCGGCCCGCCGGGGCACGCCGCTGGCCTGCTGCACACGCCGCGCCGAACGCGGGTTGACCTCCAGGCGGCCCAACGCCAGCCCGATCTCGTCCTGCGGGCGCTGGGCCAGGGGCCCACGGATGAACGCGCCCAGGTGCCAGAGCCGCTCGACACTGGAAACGTCCCGGTCGGACTGGATGAAGTTGGTGAAAAGCGTCAGGCCACGCGCAGCATTATCCGGGTTGCGGTAGACCTGCTGTTCGGCCATGGCGTAGTAGCCGCTTGCCTGGTCGTGTTGCGCGGGTGCCGCGCCGGTCAAGCCGATGGGTTGCCCATCGATGTCCTGGTACAGGTCATCAAAGTCGCCAGTATTGCGCCACACGCCAACCCGGTAGCTGCCAGGCAGGCCACCAAGCACCGGCTTCCAGGCCAGTTCGCCAACCGCCAGGTAACCGGTGGTGCCCGAGGGGCTGCCGAAGTTCAACCCTTGGCTGTTCTCGGTAAAGTGTGGGTTGACCTGGTACACGGAGGTGTTCAGCCACCAGTCATCGGCCAACTGCGCCGCCAGGCTCGCGCCCCATTGGCTGACCGGCCAGGTGAACCAGTTGGGGGTGATGTAGCCAGGCACCGTTCCACAGAAGGTCAGGTTCTGGAACGTGCAGGAAAACGGAAATACATCGCCACTCATGGGCAGCCGGCCGATCTTGAACAGCAAACGCTCATCGAGCAGTGCCTGCTGGTAATAGAACTGCACCAGCCGGGTAACACTGCCATAGCCGTAAATTTCCTGGGCGGCCAACAGGGTGCCGGTGTCGGCTTCGCGGGTCAGGCTTTCACCGTTGCGGTTGGTGAAAGTGATGCGAAACGCGGCCCCCTGCCAGCCCAACAGGCGCTGCAGGTCGAAGCGGGCATCGGCCATCAGCTGGTCGCTGTAGGTGCCCTTGTGCTGCGCCCCTCCCTGGGTGTTGTAGGCCAGTTCATTGACATAGGTGAACTGCAGGTCTACCCCCTTCTCATGCAGACGGGTGCGCTGCCCCTGCCAGTCACCGAACAGGAAATTGCCGGGTGAGTAGTTGTCGGCCTGGGCCTGCTGCAAGGCGCATACGCCCAGCAACCCGACCCCGATCAAGGTGGATCTTGTCATTGCGATCTGTTCCCGAAACTGTTTTCTTGTGGTTTTTGTTCAGCTTTGCGAGCGTGCAACGAGGGCGCCTGGCGTCACTGACCTGGCCGCGCGCAAGGCGGCCAGGGCTGGGTGACGCCAACTACAGGCATTGGCGGACGATTTCGGCCACCTCCTGCTGGTCACGAATGGGTTTGGGGTGGCAGGCCAGGTCCTGGTTGAAGCTGGTCCACACCACCTGAGCGAACTCATCGACCTGCTCGGGCTTGAGGCCATAGCTGCCGAACGTGTCCCGTACGCCCAGGCGGGTGAAGTGGGCGCTGACGATGTCAGGCAGGCGCGCGGCGCGCTCGCTTAGCGGCAAGGTATGAGTGCCCGGGTCGAGGATCTCGGCCACCCGGGCAAACTTGTCCTCGGCCACCGGTAGGGTCCAGCGGATCACCTGCGGCGTACTGGCTGCCACCGTGCCGCCATGGGGCGCATCGGTCATGGCGCCCAATGGCTGGCCCAGCGCATGGGATACGGTGACCCCGGCGCCGGCAATGGCCATGCCGCCGAGGGTCGACGCAAAGGCCATGCGCGCCCTCGCCTCCAGGTCGTCCCCATGCTCCACGCAGCGCAGGGCATTGGCGGCAAAGAGGCGGATCGACTCCAGCGCGACCATTTCCACCCAGGGTGTGGCATGGATGCTGATGAATGCTTCCAGTGCGTGGCAGAAAGTATCCACGGCAGTCAGCGCCGTCAGCCGTGGCGGCTTGGAAACCAGGATTTGCGGGTCGATCAACGCCACATCCGGGTAGATGTGCGGGTTGACAATGGCACACTTGAGGCCCAGCTCAGGATTGTTGATCACCGCGAATGGTGTCGCCTCGGTCCCGGTCCCAGAGGTGGTCGGCACCACCAGCAGCGGCAGACCACGGGACTGCGGCCTCGTCACCGGCTCACCGAGACGCTCGGTGTAGTCCCAACAGCGGCCGCCATGTACAGCGACGAACGCCACGGCCTTGGCCGAGTCGATGGCGCTGCCGCCGCCGATCGCCACCACAGCCTGGCAGCCGCTGTCACGCACCAGCGCCACTGCGCGGTCAATGGTGGTATGGCGCGGGTTGGGCACGATGTCGTAGAACTCGAGGACAGTGATGCCACGCTCGGCGAAACTGCCGAGCACCTGGGCGACCAGCTCGCTGCCTTCAAGGAACGGGTCGACCATCAACAGCACCTTGTTGCCGAACGGCGCGACCTTTTCACCCATGCGGCGGATTGCACCGGCCTCGAAGTCCAGTTTGACCGGCAGGCTTGCCTGAAATGCTTTCATCTACTTACCTCTGTTCGTGGCGAATGACCGATGGCAAACGCGGGCTGGCCGAACTTGCCAGAACCGATCCGCCTTTCTTGTAGAACTCCCCCAGGTCGCTGGCGGCAAGCAGCGCTGCGCGCATCTCCCACTCAGTGACGTCGAAGGGCTCGACGCGGCTGGTCTGCTGCGGCGAGGCCGCCACCTGCACCACCCGTTGCAGCTCCTGCTCGCTGAGGTCCGCCAGGCCCAGGTCGGCGAAACACACCGGCAGGCCAACCGCCAGGCACAGTCGCAGCAGGCCATCCAGTTCACCGGCCGGCGCACCCTCGAGCACCAGCATCACCAGGGTGCCAAAGGCAACGTATTCGCCGTGGTAGGCCGTGGCCCGTGGACCCAGCTCACTGAAGCCGCAATACACGGCATGAGCGGTGGCCACCCCGTTGCTCTCGAAACCGATGCCGCTCATCAGTGCGTTGGCCTCGATCACCCGGTTCAGCGCCTTGGTCACCTGCTGCTGCGCACAGGCCCGCACGGCTTGCACCGCATCGGCTTGCAAAACCTGGTGGCACAGTTGGGCGATGGCCATCGATGTGAGGGTCGGCTTGCCGCCGCCCGCGCTCGATTGCAGGCCACCGCCGGCCAGGCCAAGGAAGTTGTCGTGGTCGCCCTGCACGCAGGTGCGTGCCTCGTAGTAGGTCGCCAGAGCATCGCCGATGCCAGCCACCAACAGGCGCACCGGCGCTTGGGCGATGATCCAGGTGTCCACCACCACCACGTCCGGGCTGCGCTCGTGGAACAGTACATCGTCGAAGGCACCGTCCGGGTGGTAGAGCACCGACAAGGCGCTGGTGGGGGCATCGTTGGAGACCACCGTGGGCACGATACACAGCGGCAGCCGGCCCTGCTGGGCAACCGCCTTGGCAGCGTCGAGCACCTTGCCACCACCCACCCCGACCACCCCGTCACAGCCCAGTCGCTCGCGCAACGCACACAGCCGCTGCACCTCGGCTCGGGTGACTTCGCCTTCGAATACGGCGTAACGCAGGGCATGTTCAGGTTTGTCGAAGCTGATGGCCAGGGTCTGCTGCAGGCTATCCAGACGGCCCTGGCTGGTGATGATCAGGAAGCGCTGGCCAAACCAGGCGATATGCCGGTAAAGGCGTTCAAGTTCCTTGTAGCCCTGAATGTAGCGACCGGGCGCGGCGAATATCTGGGTCATTCGCACCTCCCGTCACGCAGGGCCGGCAATGCATGAAGCATTCCGTGCATGAGGTCATCCTCGCCTTTCGTAGAAGGCCTTGTTGTTTTTGATATCAGGACGTTCAGCGGCCGCAGCCGACTGGAGGTATGATATATCATGTTTGATTTTTAAATCGCAAGATCAAGTCTTTTGACTTTCATGCAAAAGACTTTTGCGGCCAGGATGGGGATTGACTAATGATATATGATGCATTTATGAATCTAATAACGAACGCGGCGCTGGCCCGCGCTCTGCCTTTTCACGCCAGCTTTCAAGGAAACAGCCATGCCTGTCACCGGCACTACCCGGGTGGTGGTACATCTCACCTACCCAGCCAAGCACCTGCGAACACCGTCCTTGTTCAACCCGCTTCTTGAACGCCTGGGGCATGACGGGGTGCTGGTCCCCTGGGAGGTTTCGCCCGACAACCTGGCCTCGGCCTGGGCTGGCCTGCGTGGTATCGAAAACCTCGCCGGGGTGATCGTGACCGTGCCGCACAAGATCGAAGTGGCCCACCTGTGCGACGAGCTGCTGGGCATCGCCGAAGTGCTCAAGGTGTGCAACGTCGCGCGTCGTCTGCCCGATGGCCGCTTCGTCGGGCGCATGTTCGATGGCGAAGGCTTCGTACGTGGCCTGAAGAACCAGGGCCATGACCTGGGCGGCCGGCGTGTGCTGCTGCTCGGCGCCGGTGGTGCCGCCACCGGTATCGCCCATGCCCTGCTCAGTGAGCCGATCACCCGGCTGGTGGTCGCCAACCGTTCGCTGGCCAAGGCTGAAGCACTCGCCGCGCAGTTGCGCACGCTGATGCCTGGTCGAGATATCGCTGCGGGTGCGGCCGATGCACGCGGCTTCGATGTGGTGATCAACGCCACCGCACTGGGCCTGAAGGCGGACGATCCGCTGCCGCTGGCGGCCGATACCCTGCAGCCAGGCACGCTGGTGGGCGAGGTGGTGATGAATCCTGATGTCACCCCGTTGCTCGAAGCGGCCCAGGCCCGTGGCTGCCCCATCCACAAGGGCGTGCACATGCTCACCGGGCAGCTCGAGCTGCTGGCCGATTACCTGTTTGGCGCAGCGCCCGGTCGCTGACGCGCCCTGTGCCTTTGTCGGCCTGTTCGCGGGGCGCCTGGGTCAGGCCCCCCCCATGTACACATCCCGAAAGGAGCTACACCCATGAGCAAGATTGCAATCATCACCGGCGGCGGCTCGGGCATCGGCCTGGCAACCGCGCAGCGCCTGCTTGCCGATGGCTATCAGGTGCACACCCTGGGCCTGGGCGAACCTGAAGCACGGGTCGAAGGCATCCACTATCAGGTGCTGGACGTGACCAGCGATGCCGAGGTCAATGGCTTCTTCAGCCGCTTCGAGCGCGTCGATGCCCTGGTCAATGCCGCCGGCGTGATCGACCACAACCGGGAATGGCAAATCGACGGTTTCAACCGCGTGCTCGACGTCAACCTGACCGCCGTCCTGCGCATCAGCAATGCCGCCTTGCCGGGCCTGAAAGTGGCGCGCGGCGCGGTGATCAACTTCGCTTCGATGTGGGGCATCTTCGGCTCGGCCAAGACCCCCGCCTACGCCTCGAGCAAGGCCGCGATCAGCGAGCTGACCCGTTGCCAGGCGGTGGCCTGGGCCGCCGACGGTGTGCGCGCCAATGCCGTGGCCCCGGGCTGGATCCTCACCCAGCTGTCGCGCCGAGCCTATGAAGACCCCACCCGCTCGGCCGGCATTCTGTCACGCATCCCGATGAACGCCTGGGGCCAACCCGAGGACGTGGCCAATGCCATCGCCTTCCTGGCGTCTGACAGCGCCCGCTATATCACCGGCACCACGCTGGCCGTCGATGGCGGCTACTCCATCGCCTGATATCCCATTCGACAGACAGATGGCTACCACTGCCCCCGAACAAGCTTGACGGCCATCACGCATGATATATGATGCATCACAAATGACGCAGATCCCCTGAGGTCTCGCATAACAACAACAAACAGTCATAAAGAGGTGCCGTATGAATCTGGTATTCGGCTCACCCGGGCGCTATGTGCAAGGCCCCGATGTTCTTGACGAGGCAGGCCAGTACCTGGCCCATTGCGGCCGCCGAGCCGTGGTGGTCATCGACAGCTTCGTGATCGGCTTGGTCAAGGAGCGCCTCGACGCCACCTGCGCTCGCGCCGATGTGCAACTGCACTACATCACCTTCGATGGCGAAATCACCGCCAAGGGCATCGCCGGCCTGCGCCAATCGGCCGCGCGCTTCGACTTCGACGTGGTCCTGGCGGTCGGTGGCGGCAAATCGATCGATGCCGGCAAGGCGTTGGCCCACACCTGCGGTGCGGCGCTGGTGAGCATGCCCACGGTTGCCTCCAACGATGCGCCTACTTCGAAAAACTTCGTGGTATACGACGAGCATCACCAACTCAGCGAAGTCGGCCACCTGCTCAGCAGCCCACGCTATGTCCTGGTCGACACCCGCCTGATAGCCCAGGCCCCGCGCCCCTTCCTTCTGGCCGGCATCGCCGACGCACTGACCAAGAAGTTCGAAGCCGAGCAATGCCTCAAAGCCGGCGGCGTGAACATGTTTGGCGCTCGCCCGTCGATTGCCGGGGTCACCCTGGCCCGCGAATGCTATACCGTGCTGCGCGCCCATGCCGAAGAGGGCCTGGCGCTGGCCGGCAGCGGCCAGGTCAACGAAGCGTTCGAACGCCTGATCGAAGCCGTGCTGCTGATGAGCGGCCTGGGCTTCGAGAGTGGCGGCCTGTCCATCGCCCACGCGATGACCCGTGGCCTGTCGAAGATCCCCGGTGCCCGCGACCAGGTGCATGGCTGGCAGGTTGCCTATGGTCTGTTGGTGCAACTGGTACTTGAAGACCGCGAAGCGGCCTTCATGGCCGAATTGCTGGCCTTCTACCGACGCATCGGGCTGCCCTGCAACCTGGCCGAACTAGGTGTGACGGGCGTCGACGACGCCACCTTGCTCAAGGTCGCCGAACCCACCCTGCAAGCCCCCCACGCACGCAACTTCGTGCGTGGCAACGGCCAACCCCTACACAGCGGTGAACTGATCGAAGCCATGCGCGCACTCGAATCCCTGACCCGCTGATTTCCCCCGGCAACACCCACCCTGCTATGCCTGCATTTGGAGGTAGAGATGGCTACACCCCGTAAAACCCTTGAGGCCTGGAAAGCCAGCGATTTCGTGCCCAGCGCCGAGACCGTCGCCCACCTGCGCGAACGGGCGAAATTCGTCCGCCTGGAAACCATTCGCCTGATCGAGATCGCCAAGACCGGCCACTACACCTCGGTGTTCTCCGCTGCCGAACTGTTCTCGGCGCTGTACTACGACGTGATGAACCTGCGCCCCGAGGAGCCGGGCTGGGCCGGGCGCGACCGCTTCCTGATGGGCAAGGGCCACGCGGCCGTTGGCCAGTTCCCGATACTTGCCGACCTCGGCATGTTCCCCAAGGCGTGGCTGGATGACTACACGCGACTGGGTAGCCCTCTGGGTGATCACCCTGATATGCGCAAGGTACCCGGCATCGACTTCTCTTCCGGCTCCATTGGCCACGCCCTTTCCGGGGGCCTGGGCATGTGCCTGGCCCAGCGTTTCACTGGCGAAAGCTACGACGTGTTCGTCATGCTCGGTGACGGCGAAATGCAGGAAGGCCAGGTCTGGGAAGCTGCCATGGGTGCCGCCCACCACAAGGCCAACCGGTTGATCGCGATCGTCGACCGAAACGGCTTCCAGCTCGACGGTAGCGTCGACGACGTGATCGGCGTCGAGCCGCTGGACGAAAAATGGCGCGCCTTCGGCTGGGAAGTGCACGTCATCGATGGCCACGACATCCGCGCGGTTGCCACCACCCTGCGCAAGGTCAAGGCCGACGAAAACCGCGACAAGCCGGTGTGCATCATCGCCAAGACCGTCAAGGGCAAAGGTGTTTCCTATATGGAAACCGAGCCGGGCTGGCACCTGGGCTACCTGGACCCTGAAGACGCCAAACGCGCGATCGCTGAAATCGAAGCCAAGGAGATCTGAAACATGAACGCCCCCCTGTCCCCCAACTCCTGGCAATACCGTGGCCTGAATGCCATGAACCCAGGGCTGTCCTACCTCTCCGATGCCCTGATCGAGCTGGCCCGTGAAGGCCATCCGGTTATGGCAGGCTCGGCAGACCTGCAGTATTCCAATGGCCTGAACAAGTTCGCCACGGCGTTTCCCGACCGCTACATCCAGTTCGGCATCTCCGAGCAGAACATGGTCACCGCTGCCGCCGGCCTGGCCACCTGCGGGGTGATGCCGTTCGTGGCGACCTTCGCCTCGTTCCTGGGCCTGCTGTGCTGCGAACAGATCCGCATGGACGTGGCCTATTCGGCCCAGCCGGTGCGCCTGATCGGCCACCATACCGGGATCTCGCTGGGCTTCTACGGCACCTCGCACCATGCCACCGAGGATATCGCCACCATGCGCTCGATCGCCGACCTGGCGGTGGTCTCGCCCTCCGACGGCCCGCAATTGGCGGCAGCGATCAAGGCCTCGGCCAGCTACGACAAACCGGTGTACTTCCGTATCGGTCGCGGCCGCGACCCGATCATCTACGAGCACGGCACAACCTTCGAGTTCGGCAAGGCCACCGAGCACTTGCAGGGTGAAGAGCTGACCATCATCGCCTGTGGCATCACCGTACACCCGGCGCTTGCCGCGGCCCGCAAGCTCAATGCCGAAGGCCGTTCGGTGGGCGTGATCGACATGGCCTCGATCAAGCCGATCGACCGCGAGACGATCCTCCAGGCCGCTGCGCGCAGCAAGCGGATGATGACCGTCGAGGAGCATAACGTGCTCGGTGGCCTGGGCGCCGCGGTGGCCGAGGTGCTGGCCGACGAAGGCGTCGGGGTCAAGCTCAAGCGTCATGGCATCTACGACGAATACAGCCTGATCGCGCCGCCGACCCACCTGTACCAGCACTACAAGCTCGATGCCGCCGGTATCGAGGAAGTGGCCCTGGCCCACATGGCGAGCTGACCCGCCCCGCAATACGGGCAGCGCCGTCTTGGGTGCTGCCCGCCCCATTCGCTCGGAGACTACAATGAACAACATGACCGAGACCCTGCCAGGCAGCGTTGCCTACGCTGCACCTGACGCCACGCGCCTGCGTCGCAAGTCCTTGCTTGCTACCGGCGTCGGCAACCTGCTGGAGTGGTTCGACTGGACCCTTTACACCGTTGCCTCCGTCTACATTGCCAGTGCCTTGTTCGACAAGAGCAACCCCACCTCGGCGCTGCTCGCCACCCTGGCGGTGTTCGCCGCAGGTTTCCTGTTGCGGCCATTGGGCGGCATCGTCTTCGGTATCCTCGCCGACCGCCTCGGCCGACGCACCGTGCTGCTCAGCACCATGCTGCTGATGGCTGGCGCCAGCCTGCTGATCGCGTTCATCCCTTCCTATGAATCTATCGGCAGCTGGGCTTCCGGATTGCTGCTCTGTGCGCGCTTGGTCCAGGGCTTCGCCCACGGTGGAGAGACCACCACGTCCTACGCCTACATCGCCGAGATCGCCCCGCCAAAGCGCCGGGGGTTGTGGTCGAGCACGGTGTTCTTCGCGGTGGGCAGCGGCTCGCTGCTGGCAACCTTCTACATGGCCCTGCTGACCTCGATGCTGAGCACCGAGCAGATGCAGGACTGGGGCTGGCGCATCCCCTTCGCCACCGGTGGCCTGCTGGCGGTGGTTGCCCTGTGGCTGCGCCGCAACATGATGGAAAGCGACCACAGCCCTAGCACTGCCAGCGCAACGCAGCACACTACTTGCTGGAGCCGCGGGCAGGTACTGCAACATGGTGTGCGGTTGTTCCTGTATGAAGCAGGCGCCACCCTGACCTACTACACCTGGGTCACGTCGGCATCGATCTATGCCATGAGCGTGAAGGGCATGGACCCGCACAACGCCTTCATGATGAGCTGCGTCGCCCAGGTCATCTATCTCGCCTTCCTGCCGGTCTGCGGCTGGGTTTCGGACCAGGTGGGGCGCAAGGTCTGTGCACTGATTTCGCTGCTGGGTATCGCGGCAACCCTGTTCCCTCTGTGGGGCATGATCTCCAGCGAGCCGTGGACCCTGATGGTGGCGCAGACTGCCGGCCTGATGCTGGTGGCCTTCATCACCGGCTGCAAGCCCGCATCGATTTCCGAGCAAGTCCCTACCCGTTATCGCACGCGGATGTTCGGTGTGTGCATTTCGTTGGGTGTGGCGGTATTCGGGGGAACTGCGTCGTATGTGACAACCTGGCTTTACTCGGAGCAGATTGGCTGGGTGTTCAACGTCTACCTGATCGTCGTGGCGCTGATTGCCAGTGGCGTGGTACTGATGTGGAAGAACAACCACGGCATTCCGATCGATCAGGTTTGAGTCGTAGACGCTGGGGCTGCCAGGCAGCCCCCATTACGCTTACCCGCCTAACGCACTGACCAGTGCCGCCTGGTTCTGCCACTGGGCAGTGCGTACCGTGGCCAGGGCATCCAGGGCACTGAGCTGGTTGCGCTGGGCCTCCAGCACATCAAGGAACGGCGCCTCGCCAGCCTGCCACGAACGGCGGATCTGCTCGAAGGCCGAGGTCGACTGCTCGCTGGCACGTGCCAGCAGTACCTGGCGCTCCGCATTGCGCTGTGCCGCCGCGAGTGCCGATTCCACCTCCGACACCGCCACCAGCACCGTGCGCCGGTAACTCAGCAACGCCTCCCGCGCCTCGGCATCCCGGACCTGCACCTGCGCCTTGCGCCGGCCACCATCGAACAATGGCGCGCTGGCATTGACGCCGGCCAGCCAGAAGGTCGAGTTGGCCAGCGTGGCCGCGCTCATGCCATTGATCAACGAACCCAACGCCGCCGACAGGCTCAGACGTGGCATCAGCTCTGCCTTGGCCACGCCAACCCGCGCATAGGCGGCAACCACCCGTGCCTCGGC
The DNA here is from genome assembly GCF_030263955.1 of Pseudomonas sp. M2(2023). Classification (NCBI taxonomy): domain Bacteria; kingdom Pseudomonadati; phylum Pseudomonadota; class Gammaproteobacteria; order Pseudomonadales; family Pseudomonadaceae; genus Pseudomonas; species Pseudomonas sp. M2(2023). Next base: position 2,382,010 of record NZ_CP127114.1, on the reverse strand, counting down.
AGCCTTCACGTCAGGACGCCGACGCAGCAGGTCCGCAGGCGTGCCAGCATCCTGCAAGGCCACCTCACGCACACTCGCCGGGCTGGCATGCATCTGCCCGTACAACTCGGCACTGGGCATGGCCAGCAGCACCGAAAGCCGGTGCACGGTGCGCTGCCACTCCAGGCGCAGCGCCGGCACCCGGGCCGCAGTGCGGTCGGCCTGGGCGCGGGCCCGCAGCAGGTCGGCCTCCGGGCTGCTGCCCGCCGCGTACAACTGCTCGCTCAACTGCAAGGTCTCGGCCTGGCTCTGGGCACTCTGGCGGACGATCTCCAGGCGCTGCTCCAGGCCTCGGGCCTGGGCATAGGCCTGGACCACTTCACCCACTAGCGCAACCTTTACTGCATGGGCTTGCTCTTCACTTGCCGTCACCTCGGCGTCAGCAGCGCGGACGCCTTCACGGATGCGGCCAAACAGGTCAAGCTCCCAGCTGGCGCCCAGGCCCAACGAGATCGGCGCATCGATCAGTGCCTCGCTGTAGCCGGTCTGGTAAGCCGAGGTACGCTGGCGTGCGGCACTGGCGCCGAAGTCCAGGGCCGGGCTGCCGGCCGCAGCGCTGACTGCCCTCAGGGCCCGGGCTGCATCGATGCGCGCCAGGGCAACCTGCAGATCGAGATTATCATCCAGTGCCCGCTGTACCAGGCGGTCGAGCAGCGGATCGTGATAGCCGCGCCACCACTGTTCGGTCACAGCCAGCGGTGCTTCGGAGCGGGCATTGAGGTAATGCTGCACAGGTGCAGCGCTGGGCGGCGGCAAGCTCGGGGCAGCGCATGCAGCCAGCAGCGCCGCAGTAAAACCCAGTACGGGGAAACGAAGACGCATGTTCATCGCTGGAAGTCCTGTTCGACAGCCGAAGGCTGTGACGATACCTGCCGTTCGCCGCCGGCAAGGCGACGAACCAGCACATAGAAAATCGGTGTGAACACCAGGCCGAACAGGGTTACCCCGATCATCCCGAAGAACACCGCAGCCCCCACCGCCAGGCGCATCTCGGAACCGGCCCCCTCGGACAGCACCAGTGGCAAGACGCCAAGGATGAACGCCAGCGAGGTCATCAGGATCGGCCGCAGGCGCAGGCGACAGGCTTCCACCACCGCCTCGACCGTACCCTGCCCTTCCTTCTCCAGTTGCCGGGCCACTTCGACGATGAGGATGGCGTTCTTTGCCGCCAAGCCCACCAGGACGATGAAACCGATCTGGGTGAGGATGTTGATGTCCTGGCCCATCAGGCGCACGCCAACGGCCGCGGCCAGCAGGCACATCGGCACGATCAGCAGGATCGCCAGCGGCAGGCTCCAGCTGCCGTATTGCGCCGCCAGCACCAGGTAGACGAACACCACACAGAGCGGGAAGACCAGCAGGCCCATGTTGCCGGCGGTGGTCTGCTGGTAGCTCAGGTCGGTCCACTGGTAGCTGATGCCCGCCGGCAGATTCACCTTGGCCAGGCGTTCCATGGTCTCGATGGCATAGGTCGAACCCAGGCCTGGCAAGGTGTCACCGTTGATCTCGGCGGTCGGGAACAGGTTGTAACGCGGGAAGCGCTCTACCCCCAGGGCCTCGTGCAGCTGCGTCACGCTGGCCAGCGGAACCATCTGCCCGGCCTGATTGCGCACCTTGACCCGCGCCAGGTCCTCTGGCGTGACCCGGTAAGGCAGGTCGGCCTGGGCAGTGACACGGTAGGTGCGGCCGACCAGGTTGAAGTCGTTGATGTAGGTCGAGCCGAAGTAGGTCTCGATGGCCTGGTTGATCTGGCTGCTTGGCACGCCCAGCATCTCGGCGCGCTCACGGTCGAGCTCGACGAACACCTGCGGAGTGCTGGCCGAAAACGGCGAATACACGCCCGTCATGCCCGGTGTGGCGTTGGCGGCGGCAATCAGCTGCGCCGTGGCCTTGGCCAGCGCGTCACTGCCTAGCCCGGCACGGTCCTGCAGACGCAGGGAGAAACCACCGGTACTGCCCAGCCCCTGCACCGGCGGCGGCGTGGCGACAATCACCGACGCACCGCTGACCGCTTTCAGGCGTTCGCGCAAGTCGGCCGCGATCACGTCCGATGTGCGGCCCTTCAGCTTGCGCTTGGACCAGGGTTCGAACACCGGGGCCAGGCCCGCCGAATTGGACGAGTTGGTCCCGGTGACCATCGAGAAGCCCGAGAAGGTCGGCACCCTGTCGACACCCGGCACCTGCAGGGCGATGGCTTCGATCTGCTGGGAAATCGCGTTGGTACGCTCCAGCGATGCGCCGTCGGGCAATTGCACGATCACCACCAGGTAGCCACGGTCCTGGGCCGGGATGAAGCCCTTGGGCGTGGACACCATCAGGTAGGCGGTAGCGGCGATCAGTACGGCATACACGGCCAGCATCAGCGGCGTCCTGGCAACCAGGCCGCGGACGCTGCCGGCATAACCATTGGACAGCCGGGCAAAGCCCCGGTTGAACGCTTCGGCAGCGCGCCGCGGCAGGCCCGGCAGACCGGCACGCAGCGGCGCATGGCCACCGTGACGGCGCAGGATCATCGCCGCCAGCGCCGGCGACAGGGTCAGCGAGTTGAACAGCGAAATGGCCGTGGCCACCGCGATGGTCACGCCGAACTGGCGGAAGAACTCGCCGGAAATCCCCGGGATGAACGCCGTGGGAATGAACACCGCACAGAGCACCAGGGTGATCGCCACCAGCGCACCGCCAATCTCCTGCATGGTGACGATGGTCGCCTGGAGCGGGCTCTTGCCCTCGCCCAGGTGGCGCTCGACGTTCTCCACCACGACAATGGCGTTGTCGACCACGATCCCTACCGCCAGCACCAGGCCGAACAGGGTCAGGTTGTTGATCGAGTAACCCAGCAGCGCCATCACTGCGAAGGTACCCACCAGTGACACCGGGATGGCCAGGATCGGAATGATCGACGGCCGCCAGCCCTGGAGGAACAACAGCACCACCAGCACCACGAGGATTACCGCCTCGTAGATGGTCTTGCCCAGCTCACCGATACTGTCTGCGATGAACGCCGTGGGGTTGTAGCCGATGCTGTATTCGATGCCCTCCGGGAAGTCCTTGCTAAGTTGCTGCATGGTCTGCTCCACCACCTGCATGGTCGCCAGGGCATTGGCGCCCGGACGCTGCAGCACCTGCAGGCCGATGGCCGGGTTGCGCAGGTAGTAGGTGTTGTTGACGTAGGCCAGCCCGGCGATCTCGGTACGCGCCACGTCCTTCAGGCGCACCAGGCGGCCCGCCTCGCCGGACTTGAGCACGATGTTGTCGAAGTCAGCCGGCTCCTTGAGCCGCCCTTCGAAGATCAGGTTCGGCTGAAACGCCTGGGAGGCCACCGGTGGTTGGGCGATGACGCCGCCGGCCACCTGGGTGTTCTGCGCACGCACGGCGGCGATGATGTCGCCCGGGGTCAGGTCGAAGGCGGCGACGCGCTCCGGGTCCAGCCAGATGCGCATCGAATACTCACGCGCGCCCAGCGGGTTAATGTCGCCAACGCCGTCGATGCGCTTGAGGGTATCGGCCACGGTGCGAATGGCGAAGTTCGACACGTACAGCTGGTCATAGGTGCCCTTGGGCGAGGAAATGAAAATGGTCGACAGCTGGGTCGGCGAGGACTTGCGCACCGACACACCGCTGCGCTGCACCGGTTCGGGCAGGCGTGGTGTGGCCAGGGCCACGCGGTTCTGCACCAGCACCTGGGCCTTGTCGACGTCGGTGCCGCCCTTGAAGGTCACGGTCAGGTTCAGGCTGCCATCGGAGGTGGCCTGGCTGTACATGTAGAGCATGTCCTCGACACCGTTGACCTCCTGCTCCAGCGGGATCGCCAGAGTCTCGGCGACGGTCTGCGCCGAGGCCCCCGGATAGGTGGCCTGGACCACTACCGTGGGTGGCGCGATGTCGGGATACTCGGCAGTCGGCAGCACCAGGTAGGCCAGGCCGCCGACGATCATCAGCACCACCGAGAGGACGATCGCCAGCACCGGCTGGTCGATCGAGGTGCGTCCCAGGTTCATAGCGTCGCCTCCTGGGCCGGGTTGGCGGCGGCAACCCGGGTCAGGCTGCGCTGTTCACCGATAGCAGTATCCCCGGCGCGTACCCGTTGCAGGCCATCGACAATGACCCGGTCGTCGGCCTGCAGGCCGCTGACCACTTCGCGCAGGCCGTCATGCAGCTTGCCCAGCTGTACCGGGCGCAGTTCGACGCGGTTCTGTGCATCGAGCACATACAGCACCTTGCGCGTGGCATCGATGCCTACGGCCGTATCCGGCACCAGCAAGGCCTCATAGGCCGGGCGCGCGGAAAACTGCACGCGGCCGAACTGGCCCGGGCTCAACGCCAGGTCCGGGTTGCTGACCCGCGCGCGCTGGCGCAGGGTGCCGGTGGATGGGTCCAGGCGGTTGTCGATGAAATCCATGCGCCCGCTCAGCGATGCCTGGAGCTCGCCTGGCAGGGCGATGCGCACCTGGCTCCCGGCAATGTTGCCGGCCGACTGACGGCGGTACTTCAGGTAGCTCTGCTCGTCGATGTCGAAGTAGATGTCGATGGGATCGAGCGAGACGATGGTGGTCAGCAGGGTGGCATCGTTGCTGCCACCGTTGACCAGGTTGCCTTCGCTGATCAATTTGCGGCTGATACGCCCGCTCATGGGCGCGGTGATACGGGTGAACTCGAGGTCCAGACGAGCGCTGGCCAGCGCGCCTTCGGCGCTGAGCACTTCGGCGCGGGCCGCCTCGCGCGCTTGCAGGCGCTGGTCGTACAAGCTCTGCGCAATGGTCCTGGAATCGATCAGCACCTTGGCGCGGGCATACTCCTGTTCGGCCAGAGCCTGTTGCGAACGGGCCTGGGCCAGTTTGCCCTGGGCCTGGGTCACCGCCGCCTGGAAGCTGCGCGAATCAATGACGAACAGCAGATCGCCCTTCTTCACGATTGCACCGTCCCGGAAGGCTACCTTCTCCAGGTAGCCGCTGACGCGCGAGCGTACCTCTACCGAATCGGTTGCCTCGAACCGGCCGGTAAAGCTGTCCCAGTCACTGATGGTCGACTTCAACGGTTGGCTCACCACCACACTCGGCGCCGCCGGAGCACTCTCCTGCGCCTGCGGGCCACAGCCGACCAGCAATGCCGCCAGCGACAAGGCGAACAGCGCCCTTTTGCCCGTTACGGGCAGTTTCACGTTCATGATCTCCATAACCGGCGTCATTTCCTGAAGGCGTGGGCGTTGAGGGAATGGTTGCGCTCGACGAATGCCGACGACTCCTCGGCGTGAACAGCCAGGGTGGACGACAGGGTGACCAGGGTGGCGAACGCGAGCAGGGCGTGCTTGATGGCGGTCATGGGGAAAGCCTCGGTATTTGAAAGTGAGGCGAATTCTTGGGAATTGCGGGGGCAAGAGAAATAGCGCCGCGAACAAATCAATATTGTGCACTGTTCACGAATATGAACGCTTGAGGGTGCAGATGCCGCGCCTACCCTGCTCCGCCTCGTTCAGCTCGATCAGTTCGTTCAGAGGCACAACAGGCCCATGGCATGCTAAATACTATGTGCATGCACCTTATCAAGGAGCCTGCAATGATCGCGGTTCGCGAAGCCTGGAACGCCGGCCTGTTCAAGCGTGAACACTGGATGCGCAACCTTGTCTCCGGCCTCATCGTCGGGGTTGTTGCGCTGCCCCTCGCCATGGCCTTCGCCATCGCTTCCGGGGTCAAGCCGGAGCAAGGCATCTACACGGCGATCATAGGCGGGCTGCTGGTTTCCTTGCTGGGCGGCAGTCGATTGCAGATCGCCGGACCGACCGGGGCCTTCATCGTGATCCTCGCAGGGGTGACGGCGAAGTACGGAGTGGAAGGCCTTCAACTGGCCACGATGATGGCTGGCGCCATACTGCTGGTGCTTGGCATTACCCGCCTGGGTGCAGTCATCAAGTTCATTCCCGACCCGGTGATCGTAGGTTTCACCGCCGGCATCGGCATCATCATCTGGGTTGGGCAATGGCGTGACTTCTTCGGCCTGCCCGAAATCGAAGGTGGGCACTTCCACGAAAAACTGTGGCATCTGTTGCTAGCCCTGCCGGACCTCCACATTGCCACGACGCTGCTCGCGACATGCAGCCTTGCTTTGCTGATCCTGGCCCCAAGGCTGCCCGTGCTGAAACGCCTGCCCGGGCCACTGGTAGCCATGGTGTTCGCGACGCTGGTCCAATCCCTGTTTCATTTTGACGGTGTGGCTACCATCGGCACCGCCTTCGGGGCTATCCCACAAGGTTTGCCGTCACTGACCTGGCCCGAAGTCTCCCTGGCGCGGGTGATCGAACTGATCGGGCCAGCCTTTGCGATCGCCATGCTGGGGGCCATCGAATCGTTGCTCTCTGCTGTTGTCGCCGACGGCATGGCAGGGACCAGGCACGACTCGAACCAGGAACTGATCGGCCAAGGGGTCGCCAACCTGGTAGTGCCGCTGTTCGGGGGCTTTGCCGCCACAGGTGCCATTGCCCGGACAGCGACCAACATCCGCAATGGTGCTACCGGGCCGTTGGCCGGCATCATCCATGCGCTGACACTGGTACTGATCATTCTGTTCCTGGCGCCACTGGCGTCGAACATTCCACTCTGCGCACTGGCAGCGATCCTGTTCGTCGTCGCCTACAACATGAGCGAGCTGAAGCATTTCAAGCGCATGCTGCAGCGCGCACCGAGAGCCGACATCGCCATCCTGCTCGTCACCTTCACCTTGACGGTGTTCAGCGACCTGGTGATCGCCGTGAATATCGGCGTCATCCTCGCCATGCTTCAGTTCATGCGCCGCATGGCATCGTCCGTCGAAGTCCAGCAGGTGGTCGAAGAGGAACTGGCCAATCAACTGCACAGCAACGGCCAGAAATCGCTGCCCCCCGGCGTGCTGGTGTACACCATCGAAGGCCCGCTGTTCTTTGGCGCCGCTGAAACCTTCGAGCGCGCTCTGTCACAAACGCATACCGACCCTGAACTGCTGGTAATTTGCCTGAAGCGGGTGCCCTTCATGGATATCACCGGGCTGCAGACCCTGGAGGAAGTGATCCAGCAACTGCATGAACGCCAGATCGTTGTGAAACTGTGCGAAGCCAACGGCAAGGTGCTTGGCAAGCTCGAAAAGGCCGGAATCTTGCGCCTGCTTGGCCCCGGGCACTATCACCAAACGCTCGGTACCGCCCTGCTGGAGGCAAAGGCACCGGCGGCACACAACTGACTTGTGATCCACCAGGGCCATACAGAGTCCCATTTCAGGAACAGCCACCTGGCACTGCGCGCCCCCCCTGTAGGAGCGGCTTTAGCCGCGAACACCGGCGCAGCCGGTGCCATGCACCGCGTTGGATTCTTCGCGGCTAAAGCCGCTCCCACAGGGTACGAGGATCGCTTGCGAATTCAGTTATCTGTCACGCAAGGCCATGGGGTTGAGACTTCAGCCCAGCAACTGGCTCAACACCGCACGCAACTTCCCCGGTTTGACGGGTTTGTTCAGCAACGGCGCACCGAGCTTGTTCAAGGAGCGTCGGCACTGATCGCTGCGGTCGGCAGTGATGATCACCGCGGGAATGGCGGCGCCGAAATGTTCACGCAAGTGCCTGACCACCTCGCAGCCGACAACACCGTGGTCCAGGTGAAAGTCCGCCAGGATCAATTCCGGTGCCCGCCCCTGCAAGGCCAGCAAGGCCCCGGCCTGGTCGGTCGCGGTGACCACTTCGCAGCCCCACTGTCCGAGCAGCGCGCCCATGCTCTCGAGGATGCTCACTTCGTTGTCCAGTACCAGCAGGCGGCGGCCCGGCAACGGGTTGCCGGCGCCAGGCTGCGGCGCGGCCTGGTGGATAGGCAGCGGCATGGCTTCGCCGATCGGCACGTCGATACTGAACATCGAGCCACGCCCCGGCCATGAACGCACCTCGACGCGATAGCCGAGAATCTTGGCGATCCGCTCGACGATCGCCAGCCCCAGCCCCACACCCTTGCGATCGGCGGCACGGCCTACGTCAAGTTGGTTGAACTCGAGGAAAATGGCCTGCAGCCGATCGGCCGCGATGCCCCGCCCGGTATCCCACACCTCCAGGCGCAAGTGATCGCCGCGGCGCCTGGCGCCCAGCAGAATCCTGCCCTCATCGGTATAACGGCAGGCGTTGCTGAGAAAGTTGCGCAGGATACGCGTCATCAGCCGCAGGTCGGTGCTGATGGCGTAGTCGGCAATGCGCGCACGCAACTTCAGGCCTGCCGCATCGGCCACCGTGCGGAACTCCGAGACCAGTGGCCCGAACAGCTCATCGAGGCGGTACAGCGCCACGTCCGGCTTGACCGCCGCCTGGTCGAGCCGGGAAATGTCCAGCAGGTCGGTCAGCAGGTCTTCAGCGCCCTCCAGCGCCTGATGGGTACGCTCCACCAGCACTTTTTCCGCTTCTGGCAGCGGTCTTTCGCGCAAGGTCGAGATCAGCAGCCGCGCGGCATTCAGCGGTTGCAGCAGGTCATGGCTGGCGGCAGCGAGGTACTTGTCCTTGCTGCGGTTGGCGGTTTCCGCGGCGTCGCGGGCATCGCGCAGGGCGCGGGCGATCTGTTTGCGCTCGGCGATCTGCTGTTGCAGGTTGCGGTTGGCCTCCAGCAGCTCATCGGTACGGGCAGCCACCCGTTGCTCGAGCTCGTCATTCAGTTGCTGCAGGCGCTGCTGGGCCAGCTTGCGTTCGGTGATGTCGGCGACAAACCCTTCCACCAGCCCTTCCTGACCTGGCTTGAGCAACAGGTTCATCAACACATCAAGGTGGCTGCCGTCCTTGCGCCGCAAGCGGGTTTCATAACCGTGCAGGCTGCGTTCACGGGCGAGGGTCGCGGTGATGGCGTGCAACTCTTCGGCCCCGCCGACAAACAGGTTGGCGGCAAGGTCCGTCAGCGGAAACAGCAACGCTTGCGGGTTGTCGTAACCGAGCATGCGTGCCAACGCCGGGTTGGCGGCACGCATGCCGTCTTGCAGGCTGGCCTGGAAAATCCCGTGCACGGCGTTTTCGAACAACCATTTGTAGCGGTTGCGCTCGGCCTCCAGTTCGTCCAGGCGCGCCGCCAGCTCCGGGTAATGGCTCTTGCGCGCCGAGTGGTCGCCCAGCCCCAGCAGCCCGGCCAGCGCCCGTTGCTGCTCGTCAGAGGGCCTCGCCATAGACCACCTCGACATCACGCTGGCTCGACGCACGCGGGTTGGTGAGGATGCACGGGTCGTCCATCGCATGTTGCGACAGGAACGGGATATCGGCCGTGCGCACCCCATGCAGGCCCAGGGTTTCATGGAAGCCGATGGCACGCTTGAGCGCGATCAGGTGCTCCACCAGGCGCGCGCAGATCTGCCGGTGGTTGAGGCCGCGGCAGTCGATACCCAGCACTTCGGCAATCACCTTGAAACGCTCCGGTGCCGAGCTGTAGTTGAACGCCACCACGTGCTCCACCAGCACCGCATTGCACAGGCCATGCGGCAGGTCGAGGAACCCGCCCAGGCTGTGCGACATGGCGTGGACCGCACCCAGGATCGCATTGGAAAACGCCAGCCCCGCCTGCATGCTGCCCAGCATGATCTTCTCGCGCAGGGCGATATCGGTGGGGTTGGCGATCATCTCCACCAGGTTGCCGTTGATCAGGCGCATGGCCTCCAGCGCATGGGGGTCGGTCAGCGGGCCGTGGCCGGTGGAAACGAAGGCTTCGATGGCGTGCACCAGCGCATCGATACCGGTGCAGGCCGACAGGAACGGGTCCATGCTCAGGGTGGTTTGCGGGTCGATCAGCGACACGTCCGGCACCACCGCCTTGCTGACGATGGAGAACTTCATGCGCTCCTGCTGGTTGGAAATGATCACGAACTGCGACACGTCCGCCGAGGTGCCGGCCGTGGTCGGGATCAGGATCAGCGGCGGGCTGGGCACGCGGATCATGTCCACGCCTTCGAATTCGAGGATGCTGCGCCCGTGGGCGACCACGATGCCGATGGCCTTGCCGCAATCCATCGGGCTGCCGCCGCCGACCGCGACGATCACATCACAGTGGTTTTGCCGGTAGATCTCGGCGCCAAGCATCACCTCTTCCACACGCGGGTTGGGCGATACGGCGCTGTACAGGCAGTAGTCGATGCCCTGGGCCTGCAGGCTGGCCTCCACGTCCGCCACCCAACCGGCGGCAATCACACCGGGGTCGCTGACCACCAGCACCTTGCGCGCACCGAAGGTCTTGGCGTAATTGGCGACATTATGCCGGCAGCCGGCACCAAAGATGATCTCGGGCGAAACGAACTTGCGAAGCGGGCTGAAACTCTGGCTCATCGGGAAGCCTGTTCTTATTGTTCTGGAAGGTAACCGCCAGCGTAAAGCATCCCGCAGCGAAAGCAACCAGACCAAAGCCTGGCCACGGCTCATTCGATCCAGTACTTGGCACGGGCCACCTCCAGGAACGCCAGGATGTCCTCGTCCAGCCCCGGCACCCCGGGGAAGCGCTGTGCAAGGCGGTCGATGACCGCCGCCACGCTGCGCCGGCCGTCCAGCAACTCGAGCACCCAGCCGGCACTGGCATTGAGTTCGATGGTGCCCTCCGGGTACAGCAGCACATGGCAGGCCCGGCAGGGCTCCCAGCGCAGGCGGAAGCCCTTGCGCAAGGCCAGGGCTTGTTCGCGATCGATCAGGTTCACAACGGGCATGCTCAATGAAGAACCGGCCATCGCGCTGATGGCCGGACAGGCATCAACGATTGGCGAAGTACATCGTCACTTCGAAGCCGATGCGCAGGTCGGTAAAGGCGGGTTTAGTCCACATGGGGCATTCCTCTTCTTGGTGCCGGGCGATTCCGGTAGAGGCATTAATGCACGAGGGGCGACGGGGCCGAATGCTACTTTGGGACAGGTTTGCGGGGTGCGTTGGTAGGGGTAACACGGAGCAACTTTGGATTTGTGCATGGCAGTGCCGGCCTCTTCGCGGGCTCGCCCGCTCCCACAGGGACTGCACAAGATCCATAGCCTGCGCGGTCCCTGTAGGAGCTGGCTTGCCTGCGATGGGCTGCAAGGCAGCCCCCGAGGCCAGCTCAGGCTTTAGAAGAAGCCCAACGGGTTGATGTCGTAGCTCACCAGCAGGTTCTTGGTCTGCTGGTAGTGATCAAGCATCATCTTATGCGTCTCGCGGCCCACCCCGGACTTCTTGTAGCCACCGAACGCGGCATGCGCCGGGTACAGGTGGTAGCAGTTGGTCCACACGCGCCCGGCCTTGATCCCGCGGCCCATGCGGTAGGCACGGTTGATGTCACGGGTCCACAGCCCCGCGCCCAGGCCAAACTCGCTGTCGTTGGCGATCGCCAGCGCTTCGGCTTCGTCCTTGAAGGTGGTCACGCCCACCACCGGGCCGAAGATCTCCTCCTGGAACACGCGCATCTTGTTGTTGCCCTTGAGCAAGGTCGGCTGGATGTAGTAACCGCTGGCCAGGTCGCCGTCGAGCCGCTCGGCAGCGCCACCGGTGAGCAGCTGCGCGCCCTCCTCCCGGGCAATCTGCAAGTAGGAAAGAATCTTGTCGTATTGCTGCTCCGAGGCCTGGGCGCCGACCATGGTCGCGGTGTCCAGCGGGTTGCCACGGGTGATCTTGGCGATCTTCTTCATCACCTCGGCCATGAACGGCTCGTAGATCGATTCCTGGATCAGCGCCCGCGACGGGCAGGTGCACACTTCGCCCTGGTTGAAGAACGCCAGCACCAGGCCTTCGGCTGCCTTTTCGATGAACGCGGGCTCGGCCTGCATGATGTCTTCGAAGAAGATGTTCGGCGACTTGCCACCCAGTTCGACGGTGGACGGGATGATGTTCTCGGCCGCGCACTTCATGATGTGCGAGCCCACCGGGGTGGAACCGGTGAAGGCGATCTTGGCGATGCGCTTGCTGGTGGCCAGTGCCTCACCGGCTTCGCGACCAAAGCCCTGGACGATGTTCAGCACGCCTGCTGGCAGCAGGTCGGCGATCAGCTCGGCGAAAATGGTGATCGACAACGGCGTCTGCTCCGCCGGTTTGAGCACCACGCAGTTGCCGGCTGCCAGCGCCGGGGCGAGTTTCCAGGCGGCCATCAGCAGCGGGAAGTTCCATGGAATGATCTGCCCGACCACGCCCAATGGCTCGTGGATGTGGTAGGCCACGGTGCCCTCGTTGATTTCGGCGGCGCCGCCTTCCTGGGCACGGATGCAGCCGGCGAAGTAGCGGAAGTGGTCCGCCGCCAGCGGCACGTCGGCGTTGAGGGTTTCGCGCACGGCCTTGCCGTTGTCCCAGCTCTCGGTAACGGCCAGTACTTCGAGATTCTGTTCGATGCGGTCGGCGATCTTCAGCAGTACCAGGGCGCGGTCCTGCACCGAGGTCTTGCCCCAGGCCTCGGCAGCGGCATGCGCGGCGTCCAGGGCCTGCTCGATGTCCTGGGCGCCGGAGCGCGGGAACTCGGCAATCGGCTGGCCATTGACCGGCGAGCTATTGGTGAAGTACTGGCCGCCCAGCGGCGGCACGAATTCACCGTTGATGAAGTTGCCGTAGCGTGGTTTGAAGGACACGACGGCGCCTGGGGTTCCGGGTTGTGCGTAGATCATGCTGAGCCTCTGTGGGTCGATGCCTGTCCGGCGACAGGCGATGAGCCGATGGTAAAAAGCCCCGCCTGCCGGGCGAATGCATCGTTGGCAGCGGGGCTCTCGTCATTTGGTAGTAGGGCCGCTTGCCACAGGGTCCCTGGCAGCAAGCGGCAGGTTGCAGGCTTAGCGACTGGCGCTTGCCGTTTGCAGTTGCTTGGGCAGCTTGAAGGTCCAGAGCATGCCACCCTGGTTGAAGTCCTTGACCCGCTTGGCCACTTCACCGCCCCACAGCGGCACCGCGCCGCCCCAGCCGGAAACCACCGAAACGTACTGCTCGCCGTCCATTTCCCAGGTCACTGGCGAACCGAGCACGCCGGAACCGGTCTGGAACTCCCAGACCTTGTCACCGGTCTTGGCGTTGAAGGCCTGCAGGAAGCCTTCCGGCGTGCCGGTGAACACCAGGTTGCCCTTGGTGGTCAGCACCCCGCCCCACAGTGGCGCATAGTTCTTGTGGCGCCACACTTCCTTGCCGCTGACCGGGTCGATGGCGCGCAACACGCCAATGTAGTCTTCGTTGAGCGGCTTGATGGTGAAGCCGGCACCGAGGAACGCCGCGCCCTTCTTGTAGGCGATGCCTTCGTTCCAGATATCCATGCCCCACTCGTTGGACGGCACATAGAACAGCCCGGTGTCCTTGTTGTAGGCCATCGGCATCCAGTTCTTGGCCCCGAGGAACGCCGGGGCGACGAACACCGAGCTGCCCTTGGCCTCGCTACCCGGCGCCCCCGGCCGGCTGGCCTCGTTGTAGATTGGCCGGCCGTCCTTGTCCAGGCCGGTGGCCCAGGTGATCTTGTCGACGAAGGGGAAGCCGCGGATGAACTTGCCGTTGGTGCGGTCCAGCACGTAGAAGAAGCCGTTGCGGTCAGCGGTAGCGGCGGCCTTGACCTCCTTGCCGCCGTCCTTGTAGTTGAACGAGATCAGCTCGTTGACGCCGTCGAAGTCCCAGCCGTCATGCGGCGTGCTCTGGAAGTGCCACTTGATGGTGCCATCGTCGGGGTTCAGGGCCAGGCGCGACGAGGAATACAGGTTGTCGCCCGGGCGCAGGTGCGAGTTCCACGGCGCCGGGTTGCCGGTACCGAACAGGATCAGGTTGGTTTCCGGGTCGTAGTAGCCGCCCAGCCAAGGCGCCGCACCACCGGTCTTCCACAGGTCGCCGGGCCAGGTCTTGCCCGCCTCGCCGCCGGAAATGCCGTTTTCGATCGCCTTGCCGTCCTTGTACACGTAGCCCATGTGCCCTTCCACGGTCGGGCGCATCCACAGCAGCTCGCCGTTTTCCGGGTTGTAGGCCTGGATCTTGCCCACCACGCCAAACTCGCCGCCGGCGACGCCGGTGATCAGCTTGCCGTTGACGATCATCGGCGCGGCGCTGATGGAGTAGCCTTCCTTGTGGTCGGCCACTTTCTTGCTCCATACCACCTTGCCGGTGTCCTTGTTCAGCGCCACCAGCTTGGCATCAAGGGTGCCGAAGAACACCAGGTTGCCGTACAGCGCCACGCCGCGGTTGATCACGTCGCAGCACGGGCGGATGTCATCGGGCAGGCGCGCATCGTATTGCCACAGCTTCTTGCCGGTACGGGCGTCCACGGCGAACACCCGTGAGTAGGAGCCGGTCAGGTACATCACCCCGTCCTTGACCAGCGGCTGGGCCTGCTGGCCGCGCTGCTTCTCACCACCGAAGGAAAATGCCCAGACCGGCCGCAGGTCCTTGACGTTGTCGGTATTGAGCAGGTTCAGCGGGCTGTAGCGCTGGCCCTGCACGCCCAGGCCATTGGTCACGATCTGCTGCGGGTTCTTCGGGTCCTGGAGAATTTCTTCATTGCTGACAGCGGCGTGGGCTGCACCGGCAAGCAGCATGGCGCTGAGCACCAGGCTCAAGGCGAACACGGGACGACGTGTGGATCGGGTCATGACGGCTACCTTTGGTTTTTTTGTTGTATCCGGGAAAACTTCCCGGTGTGTCGGGAATTCTTGGTCCCGACCTGCTTGCCAACAATTGCCCGCAGTGCTGAGTTTTCTAGTTCCTTGGTAGCAGTGAACTTGCGCGGTCCCACAGGGGGCCGCGTTACACCCTCAGATTGGGGGCTTGGCGTCGACACGCCGCAGCTGCTGGCGTTCGTAACGGGGGTACAAGTGGCTGACACTGCGAATCAGCTCGTAACGGGTCAGGCTGATAGCAGCAAACCGTTCGGGTATGGGGCTGCGGATCATCTCGGCCATGTCATCGCCACGCGCCGCGCCGTCGCGCATCAGCCCGTCCAGCCAGCCCAGGTAATCACGCATCTGGGCAAACGGCCGGGCATCGCTGGCGAGCGGGCCATGACCAGGCACCAGCTGCTTCCAGGGCAGCGCTTGCAAGGTGTCCAGGTCCTTCAGCCACACCTCCAGCCCCGGGCTGTTGGGCGTGGTCAATGCGCGCTCGTAGAACACCAGGTCGCCGGCGAACAGCACACCGGTGCTTTCATCCAGAATCGCCAGGTCGGCACCGGTGTGCCCGCCCAGCGCCAGCAGCCGCAGGCGGTGCCCACCCACCTCGTGAATACCTGGCTCCAGCACGCGGGTCGGCAGCACCACCTCGGTACCGCGCATCCAGTCGCCAACCAGGCGGTACATGTTCTCGGCCATGGCCTCCCCCTGCTGGCGCAACAGCTCGCCGGTACCGGCCAGGGCGCCGATGGGCACATCGGCAAAGGCCTGGTTGCCCAGCACATGGTCGGGGTGATGATGGGTCAGCAGCACTTCGACTACCGGCTTGTCGGTGGTGGCGGCAATGGCCTGGCGCAAGGCTTCGCCGTAGCGTTTCGACGGCCCGCTGTCGATCACCACCACCCCGCTGTCGGTGACGATGAACGCGGTGTTGACGATATTGCCGCCGTTATCCTTGGCGAAATTGTCGGTGCTGCCCTCCAGCAGCCAGGTGCCTTCGGCGATCTGCCGGGGCTTGAGCCGATAGTCCAGGTCTGCCCAGGCCGGCAGGCCCAGGCACAGTAGCAACAGCAGAATGCAACGCATGACGGGCGCCTCTGGTCAGGGATGGAGTCGGCAACGCGTTCAGGGCACTGCCGCCTCGAACTGGTTGCCGCTGTTGTCCTGCAACAACAGCCGGGTCGGCCCGGAGCCCTGGATGTCGAAGCCCAGGTTGGGGTTTTCGCTGACCGCCGGGTACAGTTCCAGGCTGGCCAGGCGCTGGCCGTCCGCGCCTTGCAACTCGGCATGGTTGAGGAAGAATTCGGGAACGCCGCTGACCAGGCCGTTGTCCATGGGGTGAGCCACCTGCAGGCGCAAGCGGCTGCTGTCGCCGCGCGGGTAGCGTCCGCCCAGGACTTCGCCAAGGTGTTCCTCCCAGCCGGGCTGAGTGCGTACCACGCTGGGCGCGGTACAACCGCCGCCGGCAGCATCGATCAGGGTCGAGCCGACATGCCACAGGCCGTCGCGGGTCAGCACCGCGGCACGCAGCGGTGTGGCCTGTTCGACGCGGATGCGGATCGACAACCAGGGCAGCACGCGCTCGCCAGGCTGGAAGTCGACGATACGCGGCAGCGGGTTGAGTTCGGCCCAGGCGATGATCCGCACCACTTCACCGCTGAACGCCCGAGCGTCGATCTCCAACGGCACCTGGCGTGCGTCCTCGGCAAAGGGTGGCGCCAGCAGCTTGACCCGATCATCGAACACGAATGCGGCCTGGCCCAGCAGCTGCTTGTGGTAGAAGTCCCACATCACCGACGGCACCGGGTCCTTTTGGCTACCTGGCTCGCTGGCCAGGGCTTGTGCGGCCCAGAGCACCCAGCAGGCCAGCAGGAAAGTCGCTCGCCAGTTCATCGCCCACTCCTTTTGATCAACGCAAACCTGGCTGACAGTGCACGGTCCTTGTGGGAGCGGGTTCACCCGCGAACACCGGCGAGGCCGGTGCCATATACCGCGTCGCATTCTTCGCGGGTGAACCCGCTCCCACAGGGGGATGTGTTGCTTTTACAAACTCACAAGCCTGCGAAGCCTGTTACTGATACATCTCCGGCACCTGGTAACGCAGGCCATAACTGGCATAAATCGCCTTCATCCGCCCATCACGAATCAGCGTCTCAAGCGCTTCCTCCACCGCATAGGCCAGCTGCCGGTTGCTTTCATGCACCGCCATGCCGATCTCCCAGGCCTGCTTGCCAAGGTTCGGGTAGGCGTTTTCCGCCAGGGCCAGCTGCGGGTCGGCAGCTTGATGCAGTTGCCAGTCAACTTCGCCGCGCATCGCCATCACCGCGTCCACCTGGCCGGCCTGCATGGCGCCGAAAGCTTGCTGCACATTGGGGTAGTGATGGGTCCTGGCACTGAGCATGCCGTTGAACACAGAAGTCAGATAGAACGACGGTACGCTGTCCACCTCGACCCCGATCGGGTGCTGCTGGAACACCGCGACACTGGCCACCGAGGGCAGGCGGCGGCGATCATAGGCGACCTGCCAGCGCTCCTCCTGATAAGGGCCGAACATGACCACCTGGGCGTTTTCCAGCTCGCCTACCTCGTTGCGTCGCTGCGCATAGGCATGGTCGTATGGCACCCGCATCATCAGGTCGGCCAGTTGCTGGTGGCGCAACGGGCTGCCGCGCCAGATGTAGTCGCGCAGATCGTCGTCGAGCTTTTCCCCGGGTGGCGCCCAGATCAGCTGCAAGCGCACCCCCAACGCCGTGGCCAGGGCCTGCGCCAGCTCCACGTCGACACCTCGCGGCTGGCCGTGGTCCTCGAAACTGTAGGGCGCAAAGTCCTTGTACACAGCCACCTTCAATTCGCCGGCGGCGATGATCGCATCGTAGTTGCGCACCTGCGCCTGCGCCGCCGCGCAGCACAGCAGCAAGCCACTGAACAGCACCGCCAACAGACGCATGGCCGTCATTCCTCGACGTGCACGCTGTCCAGGTAGGTGCGCACCGCCCACAGGGCCTCCTGGCTCAGGTAGTCGGCCATTTTCGGCATGTACACCCGGCCGTCGCGGACCGCACCGTGGCGTACCCGCTCGACGAACCACTCATCCCCGGCCTCGCCGGCATCGAGCATGCGCAGATCCGGGGCGATGCCCCCCGACTTGGCCTCCAGGCCATGGCAGGCGGCGCAGTTCTGGTTGTAGGCCGAGGCACCGATCTCCACGGCCTTGTCGTGCTCGGGAGAGCTGCGGTACGGGTTGACCGCTGCCCAGCCATCGCCGTCCAGGGTTACGCCAGCGTCCTTGATCGGGGTCAGGCCCTTGGTTTCCACGGCCTGGGGCACCACATTGCCATGTGCCCAGGCAGTGCCGGTCAGCACTGCACTGGCAAGCAGCCCGGCAGCCAGCAAGACGTTGCGTTTTGTTGTCATTTTTATGCCCTCACGATTGCACGCAAGGCCTCAACCACAGAGGCCGTGTCGCCATCTTAGAAACAGCCCGCAGGCGGCCGAATGCTGCTTTGGTGGCCGCGCCTTACTCCCTTGGTAGTAGGGCTTGTGGCGAAGGGCCAAATGAGGTGCCCCGTGGGAACTATTCCCGGCAAGGGCGGGATTTTTTCCGTATCCCGCAAGGCCCGCCCCGTCCCACCCTGTGCAGGCCAAAACCTCCACTGGGAACTGCAACCATGACAACAAGAACGCTACCCGCCCTTTCCCCTCTGGCCCTGAGCGTGCGGGCCTTGCTGCTGGCCGGTAGCCTGGCCCTGGGCAGCGTGGCCACGGCAGCCACCACCCCTGCGGCACCTGCCAGCAAGAACGTGACGTGGGAAGACATCGCCAACGACCACCTGACCACCCAGGATGTGCTGCAGTACGGCATGGGTACCAACGCCCAGCGCTGGAGCCCATTGGCCCAGGTCAATGACAAGAACGTGTTCAAGCTGACCCCGGCGTGGTCCTATTCCTTCGGCGACGAGAAACAACGCGGCCAGGAATCCCAGGCCATCGTCAGCGACGGTGTGGTCTACGTTACCGGCTCATATTCGCGGGTGTTCGCCCTCGATGCGAAAACCGGCAAACGCCTGTGGACCTACAACCACCGCCTGCCGGACAACATTCGCCCCTGCTGCGATGTGGTCAACCGCGGCGCGGCGATCTACGGCGACAAGATCTACTTCGGCACCCTCGACGCGCGGGTCATCGCCCTCGACAAGCGCACCGGCAAAGTGGTGTGGAACAAGAAGTTCGGCGACCACGCCGCCGGCTACACCATGACCGGTGCCCCGGTGCTGATCAAGGACAAGACCAGCGGCAAGGTACTGCTGATCCACGGCAGCTCCGGCGATGAATTCGGCGTGGTCGGCCAACTGTTCGCCCGCGACCCGGACACCGGTGAAGAGGTGTGGATGCGGCCCTTCGTCGAGGGCCACATGGGCCGCCTGAACGGCAAGGACAGCACGCCGACCGGTGACGTCAAGGCGCCGTCCTGGCCGGACGACCCCACTACCGAAACCGGCAAGGTCGAAGCCTGGAGCCACGGCGGCGGCGCGCCTTGGCAAAGCGCCAGCTTCGACCCCGAGACCAACACCATCATTGTCGGCGCCGGCAACCCTGGCCCCTGGAACACCTGGGCGCGCACCTCGAAGGACGGCAACCCGCATGACTTCGACAGCCTGTATACCTCAGGGCAGGTCGGCGTCGACCCGAGCACCGGTGAAGTGAAGTGGTTCTACCAGCACACGCCCAACGATGCCTGGGATTTCTCCGGCAACAACGAGCTGGTGCTGTTCGACTACAAGGGCAAGGACGGCAAGCTGGTCAAGGCCACCGGCCACGCCGACCGCAACGGCTTCTTCTACGTGGTGGACCGCAGCAACGGCAAACTGCAGAACGCTTTCCCCTTCGTCGACAACATCACCTGGGCCAGCCACATCGACCTCAAGACCGGGCGCCCGGTGGAAAACCCTGGGCAGCGCCCGGCCAAACCGCTGCCGGGAGAAACCAAGGGCAAGCCGGTGGAGGTCTCGCCACCCTTCCTTGGCGGCAAGAACTGGAACCCCATGGCCTACAGCCAGGACACCGGCCTGTTCTACATCCCCGGCAACCAGTGGAAGGAGGAGTACTGGACCGAGGAAGTGAACTACAAGAAGGGCTCGGCCTACCTGGGCATGGGCTTCCGCATCAAGCGCATGTACGACGACCACGTCGGCACCCTGCGCGCCATGGACCCGACCACCGGCAAGCTGGTTTGGGAGCACAAGGAGCACCTGCCGCTGTGGGCCGGCGTGCTGGCGACCAAGGGCAACCTGGTGTTCACCGGCACCGGCGACGGCTTCTTCAAGGCCTTCGACGCCAAGACGGGCAAGGAGCTGTGGAAGTTCCAGACCGGCAGCGGCATCGTCTCGCCGCCGATCACCTGGGAACAGGACGGCGAGCAGTACATCGGCGTGACCGTGGGCTACGGCGGCGCGGTACCGCTGTGGGGCGGCGACATGGCCGAACTGACCAAGCCGGTGGCCCAGGGTGGTTCGTTCTGGGTGTTCAAGATCCCAAGCTGGGACAACAAGACTGCACAGCGTTGACTTGCAGCGGGGAGCGGGCCTGCGCCCCTCCCCGCTTCTGCCTTTCTCCTGCCAAGAGCCTTTCGCCATGAACTACCTGCCACTTGCCTTGTTGATCGTGCTGACCCCTGCCATGGCCGAGAATGCCGACGACGCTGGCAACGATACCCCCCTGACCATCAACGGCTGCGTGATTGCCGAAGCCAGCCAGTGCCCGGGGGCCGACCTGCGGGGCGCCAACCTGGCCAACCAGGACCTGCGCAAGATGAACCTGGCCGGCGCCGACCTGCGCGATGCCGACCTGCGCCATGCCCGGCTGGACCTGGCCAACCTGGAAAAGGCCAACCTGCAAGGCGCCAACCTGACCCGCGCCAGCCTGCAGCAGAGCAACCTGCGCCTGGCCGACCTGAGCCAAAGCCGGCTCGTTGCGATTCAGGGCTGGGGCCTGTTTGCCCAGGGTGCGCAATTTGCCAAGGCCGACCTCAGCGCGGCCTACCTGCAGTTCGCAAGGTTGTCAGGGGCGAAGATGCAGCAGGCCAACCTGCGCGCGGCGGACCTGGAAATGGCCTGGCTGAGCAAGGCTGATCTGCAAGGGGCCGACCTTGGCGATGCCAACCTGCAGGAGGCCAAGTTTGGCCAGAGCAACCTGGCCCGCGCCGACTTGCGCGGGGCGCGGCAGCATTACGGGAATTTTCAAGAGGCCAACATGGAGGGGTGCAAGGGGTGCCCCGAGACCTGGGACAATTGAGCAAAGCGTGCTTGGGCACATTGTTCCCCTGTGGGAGCGGGTTCACCCGCGAACACCGGCGAAGCCGGTGCCATATACCGAGTCGCCTCATTCGCGGGTGAACCCGCTCCCACAGAGTCACTGCTAAATCCATCAGTCATATGTTGGCCTTCAAAGAAACCTCACCCCGCCACCCGCACCACCCCCAGATCAATCCCCAGATGCACCAGCTCCGCATGGGAGCTGACCTGCAACTTGCTCTTGAGCAAGGTCAGGTGGTTGGACACGGTCTTGGCACTGATGCACAACTGCTCGGCAATCCCTCGCACCGGGGTGCCCTTGGCCAGCATCACGAAGATTTCCAGCTCACGCTGGGTCATGCGCTGCAGGCGCGGGTCGCTGGCATTCTGCTGTGACGTGCAGGCCAACTGGGTGGCCAAGGGCTGTTCGATATAGGCATGCCCGGCCAACACCCGCTGCACCGCCTCGATCAGCACTTCGGGCGCCGAGTTCTTGGTCAGGTATCCTGAGGCACCAGCATCCAGCGCCTGGCGCACCAGCGGCAGTTCGTCATGCATGCTGAAGAACAGCACCCGCAACTGCGGCAGGCGCTGACGCAGGCGCCGGGTGGTTTCCAGCCCGCTGATGCCTGGCAGGCCAAAGTCCATGATCACCAGGTTGGGCACCTGTTCCTGAACCCGCGCCAGCGCCTCTTCGCCACTGGCAGCCTCACGCACCTGTACCTTCGGCAGCACCGCTCGCAGCAGGCTGGCATAGCCCTGGCGGACCACGGCGTGGTCATCGACCAACACGATATTCATCACACCTCCATGGGAATGTTCAGGGCCAGCGCCCAGCCGGCACCCGGTCGGCTGAGGATGCGCAGTTCACCGCCCAGGCTGCGGGCGCGCTCGGCCATCGAGTGCAGGCCTACCCCGGGGCGCTGGGGCTGGCTGGCACCGCAACCGTTGTCGCGAACCAGCAGGCGCAAGCCCTTGGCGCTGCGTTGCAGGCGCACCCGCACCTGGCTTGCGCCGGCGTGACGGGCGACGTTGGTCAACGCCTCCTGCAGCAAACGATACAAATGCGTGCGACTCGGCCCGGGTAGTGCCGGCAAATGCTCGCCTACCCGCAGGCGGCAATCGATACCCTGGCTGGCCTGCCATTGGCTCACCAGCAGGCCGAAGGCTTCGGCCAGCGGCATGTGCTGCAACGCCAGCGGGTACAGGTCATGTACCAGGGCGCGGAAACCTTGCTGCAGGCGTTCACAATCGAGCTCCAGGGTGCGTGTCGTCTGCGCCACCGCGGTTGGCTGGTCGGCGACCATGCGCAGCAGGCAGAGCTGGGCCCGAATACCCGCCAGGTATTGCCCGAGGTCGTCGTGCAGGGTCTGCGCCAACTGGGTGCGTTCCTGCTCCTGCACCGCCAGCAGGGCCTGGGTAAGTTGGGTATTGTCGCAGCGGGCCTGCTCCAGAGACGCGGTCATGCGGTTGAAGTGCTCCGCCAATTGGCGCGCCTCCGGCAGGCCGGCCTCGCGCAGGCGTGCGGTCAATTGCCCACCCGAGACCTGGCGCAAGGCCTGCAGCAGATCGTCCAGCAAGCCCATGCCCCGCCGCACCGCCCAACGGATGGTCAACAAGCTCAGCAGCAACGCAAGGCCGCACAAGACCAACAACTGCTGCAGGGAGTCACGCACCTCGTCGATTTCATCTCGTGCATCCACGGCGATCATTACCCGGCGACCATCCCCCAGCTCCAGCAGCCGGCTGCTGTCGTGGCGCTGCCCAAGCAGTTGGCGGCCCAACCAGGCATCCAGGCCGGTTGCTTGCGGCAGCCGCGCAGGTTCATCCGCCGCCAGCCAGTGCACCCGCACATGGCGCAGGCTTTGCGTCAGCCGTGGTTGCAGGCTCTGCGGGTCGCGCTCGGCAGTGTCGCCGAGGTATGCCACCACGGCTTGCGCCGACTGCAGCTCCCGCTCCACGTCAGCCACCGCCTGGCGCAACAGCACCACGGCACAGGCCAGCGTCAACATCGCGAAGCAACAAGTGACCCAGAGGTTGATCCGCCACAGGGCCGAAAGGTTGACAAGGCGCATGGGCAGTTCTCCTCGGGGTTGCTGCGGCCATCGTAAAACCCGCGCCCATGTGGTGAATTACTACCTTGGTACCGGGCGAGCGCTACTTTCTGCATATTCCCCCCTCCCGGCGCGCTTCCTATGCTGGCGCCATCTGCCGTGGAGTTGCCTTATGCGCCTGCCTGCCCACCTTGCCATGACCTGCCTGCTGGCCCTGGCCGCGACGTTTTCTGCAAGCCCGGCACCCGCCGCGCAGGCCCCGGGCGGGGAACCGTTGCAAGTGCGCATCGGCTATCTCGGCTATCGCCCCGCTCCCGGCCCGCTGCTGTCCAACATCATTCCCGAACCCACCGATGCCGGGCTGCAGGGCGCCGAACTGGCGATTGTCGACAGCAACAGCAGCGGGCGTTTTCTCAAACAGGAATTCCACCTGGCCAATGCCACGGTCGAAAGCCCCGAAGCCCTGCTGCAGGCTGCCAAGGCCCAGCATGACCAGGGCCTGCGGCTGTTCGTGGTAAATGCCCCCGCCGCCAGCCTGCGCGCGCTATCTGCCGCCCTGCCCGACAGCCTGCTGTTCAACGCCGGCAGCCCGGACGACAGCCTGCGCAGCAGCCAGTGCCTGGGCAATGTGCTGCACAGCCTGCCCAGCCGCGCCATGCTGGCCGATGCCCTGGCGCAGTTCCTGGTAATGCGCAAATGGCAACGGGCGCTGTTGGTCGTCGGCCAGACCGACGATGACCGGGCCTATGCGGCGGCCCTGCGCCGCGCCATGAAGCGCTTCGGCATGCAGCTGGTCGCGGAGAAAGCCTGGACATTCGACAACGACCAGCGCCGCAGCGCCCAGGCCGACATGCCGCTGTTCACCCAAACCGCCGAGTACGACGTGGTGCTGGTGGCTGACGAACGCGGCGACTTCGGCGAGTACCTGCCCTACCAGACCTGGTATCCGCGGCCGGTAGCCGGCACCCAGGGCCTGACCCCCACCGGCTGGCACAAGACCGTTGAAACCTTCGGCGCGGCGCAGTTGCAAAAGCGCTTCGAAGCCCAGGCCGGGCGCTGGATGAACGACCGCGACTTCGCCGCCTGGATGGCCGTGCGCAGCGTCGCCAGCGCAGTGAGCAAACTGCGCCAGGCCGAGCCCCGCGCCCTGCAGCAACTGCTGCTCAGCGAGCAGTTGCCGCTGGACGGCTTCAAGGGCCGCAAGCTCAGCTACCGCCCGTGGAACGGCGAGCTGCGCCAGCCGATCCCGCTGGTGCAGCCGCGGGCCCTGGTCAGTACCTCACCGCAGGAGGGCTTCCTGCACCCGTTCAACGAAATGGACAGCCTGGGCTACGACAGGCCCGAAGTGACCTGCGGCTACCCCTGACCCGATAACCAAAACAAAAAAGGATTTCGCCATGCGTCGCTCCCCTTTTCACCGGGCACTGCTTTACCCCAGCCTGCTGTCCGGCGCCCTGGCCCTTGCCAGCGGGCACGCCGTGGCCGCCACCGCCTGGGTATCGAACGAGAAGGACAACAGCCTCAGCCTGATCGACATGCAGACCCTGCAAGTCACCGAGACCCTGCCAGTGGGCCAGCGCCCGCGCGGCCTGCTGCTGTCCCACGACAACACGCTGCTGTACATCTGCGCCAGCGATTCGGACCGGGTGCAAGTGATGGATGTGGCCACCCGCAAGATCATCAAGGAACTGCCCTCCGGCAAGGACCCCGAGCAGTTCGCCCTGCACCCCAACGACCGCTGGTTGTATGTGTCCAACGAGGACGACGCGCTGGTGACGGTAATCGATACCCAGACCGACAAGGTGCTCGGGCAGATCGACGTCGGCATCGAGCCCGAAGGCATGGCGGTGAGCCCGGATGGCAAATGGGCAGTCAACACCAGCGAAACCACCAACATGCTGCACTGGATCGACACCAGCACCCAGACCCTGGCGGACAGCACCCCGGTGGACCAGCGGCCGCGCTTCGTCGAGTTCAGCCAGGACGGCTCGCGGCTGTGGGCCTCGGCAGAAATCGGCGGCACGGTGACCATCCTCGACGTGGCCAGCCGCCAGGTGCTGAAAACCCTGAACTTCCAGATCAAGGGCGTGCACCCGGACAAGGTCCAGCCGGTAGGCATCAAGCTCAGCGCCGATGGCAAGTACGCGTTCGTCGCCCTGGGCCCGGCCAACCATGTGGCGGTGGTCGATGCCAAGACCTACGAAGTACTCGACTACCTGCTGGTGGGCCGGCGGGTCTGGCAATTGGCGTTCACCCCGGACCAGAGCCATTTGCTGGCCACCAACGGGGTCAGTGGCGACGTTTCGGTGATCGATGCAAAAAACCTCAAGGTGCTCAAGTCGGTGAAGGTCGGCCGCTACCCCTGGGGCGTGGTGGTGACGCCATGAATACCCTCGAAGTCAGTGACGTGAGCTTTGCCTACGGCCAGCGCGAGGCGCTCAGGCAAGTCGGCTTCAGCCTGGCGCCCGGGCGCTTTGCCGCCTTGCTGGGCCCCAATGGCGCCGGCAAGTCGACCTTGATCGCCCTGCTCACCCGCTTGTACGACCTGCAGCATGGCGACATCCGCGTGTGCGGCTGCTCGCTGCGCAACGCCACACGCCCGGCCTTGCGCCAGCTGGGCGTGGTGTTCCAGCAAAGCACCCTCGACCTGGACCTGAGCGTGGAGCAGAACCTGCGCTACCACGCCTCGCTGCACGGCCTGTCGCGGCGCCAGGGCAATATTCGGGTCGATGCCGAGTTGGCCCGCCAGGGCCTCGATGAGCGGCGGCGCGAACCGGTCCGGGCGCTGAACATCGGCCATCGGCGCCGGGTGGAGATTGCCCGCGCGCTCCTGCATGAGCCGCGTTTGCTGTTGCTCGACGAGGCCAGCGTCGGCCTCGACCCGGCCAGCCGCCTGGCGCTCAACCAGCACCTGCGGCTGCTGTGCCGCGAGCAGCGCCTCAGTGTGCTGTGGACCACCCATCTGCTGGACGAAGTGCAGCCCAGCGATGACCTGCTGATCCTGCATCAAGGGCGCCTGGTGGCCAGCGGCACGGCCGATGCCCTGAGCCTGGAGCACGGCGGTGACCTCGACCATGCCTTTGCCCGCCTGACCAGCGCCCCCACAGGAGCCAATGCCCGATGAACGCTTACTGGCAGTGCTTCAACGGCATTCTCCTGCGCGAATGCCTGCGTTTCGTCCTGCAACGCACCCGTTTTCTCAGCGCCCTGGTGCGCCCGCTGCTGTGGCTGCTGGTGTTCGCCGCCGGCTTTCGCGCGGCCCTGGGCATTGCGATCATCGAGCCCTACGACACCTACATCCCCTACGAGGTGTACATCATTCCGGGCCTTGCCTGCATGATCCTGCTGTTCAACGGCATGCAGGGCTCGCTGTCGATGGTCTATGACCGGGAGATGGGCAGCATGCGCGTGTTGCTGACCAGCCCGTTGCCGCGGCCCTTCCTGCTCGGCAGCAAGCTGCTGGCGACCTCGTTGATCTCCCTGCTGCAGGTGTACGCCTTCCTTGCCATCGCCTGGTTGTATGGTGTGCAGCCACCGGCTGCGGGCCTGTTGCTGGCGCTGCCGGCGTTGTTGCTGGTGGCGCTGATGCTCAGCGCCCTGGGCCTGTTGCTATCGAATGCGATTCGCCAGCTGGAGAACTTTGCCGGGGTGATGAACTTCGTGATATTCCCGCTGTTCTTCCTGTCCTCGGCGCTGTACCCGTTGTGGAAGATGCGCGAGGCCAGCCAGTGGCTGTACTGGCTGTGTGCAGTGAACCCGTTCACCCATGCCGTGGAGCTGGTGCGCTTTGCCTTGTATGAGCGCTTCAACCCGCTGGCGCTGGCGGTATGCCTGGGGCTGACCGTGCTGTTCACCCTGCTGGCGATCCTCACCTTCAACCCCCAGCATGCGGCGCTGCGCAAGCCGCGCTGAGCGGCAGCTGTCTCCCATCGGACCTTTCGCCGAACCCGTTGAAGGAACACGGTCCGTGTGGGAGCGGGTTCACCCGCGAAGAAGGCGACGCGGTGCATGGCACCGGCTACGCCGGTGTTCGCGGGTAAACCCGCTCCTACAGGGATCGCGCCTGCATTCAGATATTGGGCAGGATCAGGCCAGAGGCGCCCGGCTTTCTACTACTTTGGTACTGCCTTTGCTGTCTGATCGTCGCATTCACAATGCACCGCCACTGGCATGTAATGGGCCTATAACAAAAAGGACAACCCCCATGCCACGTGCCCTGCCCCGGCTGCCACGCCCATTGCTGGCGGCGCTTTCCCTGAGCCTGACGCTAGGCGCTGCCCAGGCGGATACCACGCCGCTATTCTCTGCCGACGGCTACCGCACCACCCTCTACCGCAGCCCGACCCCACAGCAGGTCGAGGGCGGCCAGGTCATCGACACCGCCATGCTGCAAGACCTGCTGGGGCACACCCCCAAGCCGGTGCTGATCGACGTCTATCGCCGCCAATGGCTGCAAGGCCGCTTCATCGAAGATGAACCCCACGCCAACATCCCCGGCAGCCGCTGGCTGGCCAACACCGGCGACGGCGAGCTGAGCCCGGCGTGGCACGATTACTTCGTGCGCAACCTGCAACAAGCCACCGCCGGGCGCACGGAGCAACCGCTGGTCTTTTACTGTCGCTCCGATTGCTGGTTAAGCTGGAACGCGGTAAAACGCGCGAAAGCCCTGGGCTATAAGAATCTGTATTGGTACCGCGATGGCCTGGACGCCTGGCAACAGGCCAACCTGCCGCTGCAGCCAGCGCAGCCGGAACCCTTCCCCTGAATTCATCGCCTGCAAACGCGTGCCCGCTCCATCCAATAAAAACGAGGTGAAAAGGCCATGTACAAAATTCTGATTGCCGACGATCACCCCCTGTTTCGCGAAGCCATCCACAACGTTATCAGCGATGGCTTCCAGGGCAGCGAAGTCATGGAAACTGCCGACCTGGACAGCGCCCTGGCGCTGACCCACGAACATGACGACCTCGACCTGATCCTGCTCGACCTGAACATGCCCGGCATGCATGGCCTCAATGGCCTGATCACCCTGCGCAACGAGGCACCGACCACGCCGGTGGTGATCGTCTCGGCCGAGCAGGAAAAGCAGATCGTGCTGCAGGCCATCACTTATGGCGCGGTGGGCTTCATCACCAAGTCCTCGCCACGTTCACAGATGATCGAAGCGATCGAGCAGATCCTCAACGGCAATGTCTACCTGCCGCCCGACATCATCCGAGCCCAGAAAAGCAGCACCAGCCGGCGCCTGAACGATGCCCCGAGCTTCCCGCCGGAGATGCTCCAGGCCCTGACCCGCAAGCAGCTGCTGGTGCTCGAGCGCATGACCAAGGGCGAGTCGAACAAACAGATCGCCTACACCCTGGATATCGCCGAGACCACGGTCAAGGCCCACGTTTCGGCGATCCTGCGCAAGCTCAACGTACACAACCGGGTACAGGCCATCCTCAGTGCCGGTGATATCGATTTCGGTGATTACCTGCGGCGTTGACCTATTCCGGCCTCTTCGCGGGCTTGCCCGCGAAGAGGCCGGCGGCTATGCCACACTGCTGCCCAGCAAATGGCTCATCGCCGCCTTAAGCTTCATCGGCCGCACCGGCTTGTGCATCAGGGTGTGGCCCTGCTCGCGGATCTGTTGCTTGAGCTCGTTGCTGTAGTTGGCGGTGATCATCATCGCCGGCAAGGGCTGGGTACGGCGGGCATTGATCCGCGCCACGGCGTCGACGCCATTGCAGTCGTTGTCCAGGTGGTAGTCGGCGATCAGCAGGTCGGCCTCGGCATGGTAGTTGTCCACCTGACGCGCAAGGTCTTCCTCCGACAGAGCGGTGACCACCCGGCAGCCCCACCCCTCCAGCAGGGTACGCATGCCGGCGCAAATCGCGGCATCGTTATCCAGTACCCACACCCGCGCCCCGCGCAGGCGTTCGAGCATCGGCTCGCTGATTGCCTGGCTCGGCTGGGCCTTGGGCGCGGTGGTGCTCAGCGGCACTTCGACAGCGAACACCGAGCCTTTGCCAAGCCATGAACGCACCCGAATCCGGTGGCCAAGAATGCCGGCGATCTTTTCCACGATCGCCAGGCCCAGGCCCAAGCCACGGTCCTGGTCCGGACGCTGCACATCACCGCGCCTGAACTCCTGGAACATTTCTTCCAGGTGCTCTTCGGCGATACCGATCCCGCTGTCCCATACTTCGATCCGCAAGCCGCCACGCTGGCGCCGGCAGCCCAGCACCACGCGCCCACTGCGGGTATAGCGAATGGCATTGCTGAGCAGGTTGCGCAGGATCCGCGCCAGCAGCTGGATGTCACTGCGCACCACGGCGGAACAGCCCACGAAATGCAGTTCAAGCCCTTCGCTGCGCGCCACCTGGGCGTATTCGGCAGCGAGGTTGTCCATCAGTTCGCGCAGGGCGAACGGGGCGACATCGGCCTTGATCACGCCAGCATCGAGCTTGGAAATATCCACCAGGGTACCTAGCAGGTTCTCCACATCCTCCAGCGAGTTGCTGACATTACGCACCAAATGGGCACTGTTGTGCGGCTCGCGGTGTTCGAGCAAGGCGCTGGTGAACAGCCGTGCCGCGTTCAGTGGCTGCAGCAGGTCATGGCTGACGGCGGCAAGGAACTTGGTTTTCGACAGGTTGGCCTGCTCGGCCTCGCGCTTGGCCTCGCGCAGGCGCGATTCCACCCGGCTGCGCTCCTCGATTTCGCGCAGCAGCTGCTCGTTGAGGCTGGTCAGCTCGGCCGTGCGCTCGCGTACCCGTTGCTCCAGGTGCTGATATGCCTGGTGCAGCGCCTGTGCGGTATTGCGTCGCTCGGTGATGTCGCGGATCAACACGAAGATGCCCACCACTTCGCCATTGGCCAGGCGGTTCGGCACATAGGAGCGCAGCATGTAGCGTTCCTGGCCGTTGATGTTGGTTTCGGCAAACTCGAAGGTTACGCTCTCCCCCGCCAGCGCCCGCGCCACGTAGGCCTCCAGGCGCTGGTAATGCTGCTCGCTGTGGGCTTCGCGCAGGCTCTGGCCCAGCATCACGCCGCGAGGCCAGCAATACCATTCTTCATAGACCTTGTTGGTGAATTCGTAGACCAGGTCGGCATTCAGGTAAGCGATCAGCGCCGGTACATGGTCGGTGATCAGGCGAATCTGGTGCTGGTGTGCCGTCTCGGCCCGCTGCCGGGCCTCGCTGAGCAGGTGGTTGACGGCCTTGAGCTCGGCCATGGCCTGGTTCAGCGCTTCGGTGCGTTCGCGCACCTGCTCGGCCAGCACCACCGAATGCTGGAACGCGGCATAAGGGTCATTGCCACGCGTGACGCCGGACTCGATACGCTCGATCAGGGCGCCGTTGATACGCTGCAGCTTGTGGTTCTGGTGCTGCAGCCGGGCGACCTCGGCCTGCAGTTCAGCGACCGACAGGAGGCCGGTTGCGGGCAATGGCGACTCCGGTGAAGGTCTGGTTGATGTGCATGCCATCGAACTGTTCTCCGTAGGTGTTGAAGCCGATCACCCGCTGCTCGCGCAGGAACGCACCGACCGCTTCCAGCCCGTCCCGGGCTTCCAGCTCCAGCCGCCGCAGGAAGCAATCGCAACCGATGGTCAGCAGCAGCGGGCCGAGGCGCTGCTGCAAGCCGTCGAACAACTGGTGCAGGTTTGGCAACAGCGGGCCCGGGGTCATGGCGGTAAGCACGATGCCGTTTTCCACAGCGCAGTAGAAACTCAGGCTCAGGTCCGGGTGCACCTGCTGTATCGCCCGCACGTAATACTGGTCGTGGATGCGCACGGCCAGCGGATGGGCAGCGAACACACGATGATCGAGCTCGGCCACCGGCACGCCGATGTGCCGGGCGTATTCCTCGGCAGCTGGCTCGGCATTCAGTTCGAAGACCCGGCGCTGGGCACTGTCGGCGCCGGTGACCACCAGCTTTTCCTGGCGCGGCAGGATGTGGTGGGTGGTGAACACTTCGAAGTCGAGCCAGGTATTGACCAGCACCACCACCGCCGCGCCGTGGTGGAACGCGCCGCCGAAATACACATGGGTGCGGGTCAGGTAGTTGTCGTCGCCGGCCGAGCCGCCGAAATGCGGGATGTCGCCCAGGGCCGCACTGAGGGCGGCAAGCACCATTTCCTCGCGGCTGGACAAGCCGTCGAGCAGGGTCAGGGCAAAGCTGTGGCCCTTGATCGGCGCCAGGTTATTGCTGCGGCAGGTGCCGACCAGGCGCTCGACCATCTGCTGGGCGTCGATCAGGCTGAAGCGCTCCATTTCGTCGATCAGCTCGGTAGCGATGGAAAAGTGCCGATGATCGAACCCCACTGCCGTTATGCAGTTGCGACCATAGCCCTGCGGGGTGATTTCCCCGGCGCTGGTGCAACCGACCAGGCGGATGCCGCCAAAGCCCTGCTCCAGGGCTTCGCCCAGGGCCTGCAGGTCGTATTCGGCGGAGCAGAAGAACAGCACGAAGCCCAGGTGCGGGTGCAGCAACTGCGCCGCCAGCTCCTGGGCTGCCTGCCGGGCATCGGTTGCCTGGGACATGGCGCTGACCACACCGTCGTTGTGAGCCTGCTGCATCGTGGTCTCCGGCGCGGGGTGGCTGAGTGATGAGTGTACGAAGGCGATCATCGAGGACGAATGCTACTTGGGTAGCGGGTGGGCGGTTCCATGGTTGTAATAGCTTTTCCTGAAGATTGCCGGGGCCGCTGCGCGGCCCTTTCGCGACGCAAGGCCGCTCCCACATGGGCTTGCGCGGTCGATGTGGGAGCGGCCTTGCGTCGCGAAAGGGCTGCACAGCAGCCCCAGCAGTCTTGAGTCGAGGCCGAGGGCTTACCAGGTCAACACCGCCCCCACCGCAAAGGTATCGGTGTCTTCGTTCTGGTCACTGGTTTCATGGCCGTCGATGGAAAACTGGTTGTACTCGGCAACCAGCTTGAGGTTGTCGTTGACGTCATGGAACAGCGCCACGCCACGGGTTTCATAATCCGCACCACTGCCCACCGCACCGTTGCCATCGTCCTTGGTCTTGCCATACGACAGCGCCACCCGGTTCTTGCCGACCTTGTAGGAGCCCTGCAGCAGGTAGCCGTCGCTGTCGACATTGCGCAAGGTCGGTTCGCCAGCGTTGTTGGTGAAGAACGGGTTGATGCCCTTGGCCTGGAACCCCGAGCCGGTCAGCGACAGCCCCCCCATCTTCGCCTGCACACCGTAGCCGACACCTTTGGAGGTGACCGACTGCACCGCCGGGTCGGTGTTGTCGGAGGTCTGGTAGCTGCCGTTGAGCCAGCTGTAGATCTGCGCCCCACCCAGGTCGAACTGGTAGGTGATCTCGCTTTCGGTACGCGGGTTTTCCTGGTAGGCCTTGCCGGTCGGGCTGCTGTCGTTGGTGTCCACCGGGTCCATGATGCCCACCGCCACCCGCAGGCCGTCCATCACTGGGGTGCGATAGGTGATCTGCGAGGTGGGGAACGGGTACGGGTAGCCGCTACCGATGTTGCCGAACGAGACCCCGCCGCCGTCAACCAGCCCCAGGGTGTCACTGACCTGGCCATAACCGGCCAGCAGTTCGTCGAGCAGGATATTGGAACGGGCGAACAGCCCGAAGTCCTTGCCGATCAGCACCTCACCCCACTCGGGGTTGGCCACGGTGCCGTAGAACTGGCGCACGTCGATGGCGGTGTCGGTACCGTTGGTTTCGCTGTCGTTGATGGTCACCCAGAACGAGGCTCGCGCGCCGAGCTTCAGGTCATCCACCTGCTTGCCCATGTTGAAGCCCAGGTAGTTGGGCAGAAAGCCCATCTTCACCCGTGACTGGCGGCGATCGAACTGCTCGCCCTGCCGATCGACATCGCTGTTGACGTAGAAGGCGTTGATATAGCCGTCGGTGGAAAACGTCGTCTGGTCCTTGTCGTACAGCATGATCTCGGCCTGGGCCAGGCTGCTCAGGCAAAGGGTCGACAGGCTGACGGTAACAGCCGCCAGCAAACGTGGGGACAGATTCTTATTGTTGTACATGGCGCGCTCCGAAACGGGGACGGGATGTCGGAGGCGATTATCAGAAGCTGGCAAACAGCCAGAAACGCTGCCTTGGAGGGGGCTGCCAGATGCTTTGGGCCTGCGCGCGCGGCGTGATGATTCCGGCCCAGGACCGGGTTACGCCCAGAGGCAAGACTTCTGGCGTAACCCACAGGAGCAGGCGAGGATCAGTACGGCAGACTACGGCGGGCCCCTGTCAAAGGTCCAGGGCACCACTGAGCAAGGCGTTCAGCATGGGTGCGACGTCAGCGCGCTGCTCGTCCAGCAGACACAGCGGGAGGCCTTGCCAGGCTGGTTGTAAATCGGCCAATCCCTCGCCAATCAAGGCCAGCGGACAAACGATTGCCATTTGCAGCGAACGCAGCCGCCTGGCCAAGGCAGGGTCCACCGGCACCTGGACCTTGATCACCACTGCCGCGGGCTGCATTGCTGCACACAGCATGGGTATTTCTTCCAGCGGCTGCCCGCAACCGAGCACTTCGATGCGTTGCTGCTCGCTGCTCAACAGCAGCCCGGTGCACAACACCTGCAGTTCGGCTTGCCCCTCGGTGCCTGCCAGCAGCACGCGCGGTGCATCGGCCTGGTTCATCTGCAGGCGCATCAGCAGGCGGGCGCGCAGGAACATGTCCAGAAACAGCCATTGGCTACGCTGGCCCGGCGCAATGCCTGAGGCCAGGCCATGCCAGACTGGCATCAGCACATCACGCAGCACGGTGGCCTTGGGCAGGACGGTGAACAACTGCCCATGGATGCTTTCCAGCGCTTGTGTATCGAATGCCTTGGTTGCACGCTCCACGGCAGCGCGCCAGTCGTCGAACGCCGAGTGCTGCTGCACCGGCGCATCCGGCTGGCCTGCGAGCATGCCGCCTACCTTGCTGATGGGCACCCCATTGCCGGTCCAGCGCAAGATGTCGCGTATGCGCTGGACATCGCGAGCGCTATAAAGGCGATGGCCGCCCTCGGTGCGCTGCGGGCTTATCAACCCATGGCGCCGCTCCCATGCCCGCAAGGTCACCGGATTGATGCCGGTCAGGCTGACCACATCGCGCATGGGTAGCAAATCGGCTGGGGTGGCGTCAGTCATGATGAGGGTTTATCTGGGGGGTGGCACATTCTAAACCCATATGCACCTTCTGCGGCGAGCCTCCTTGGGTCATCATGCAACAAACGGCGCCGAGGCCTTCTGCACGCAGGCCAGGCTACGCACTTCGCATCCTAAATGCCTGTAGGTGGGCCCCATGATCAACGCGAAACTCATGCAACTGATGGTCGAGCATTCCAACGATGGCATCGTCGTCGCAGAGCAGGAGGGCGACGACAGCATCCTTATCTACGCCAACCCCGCCTTCGAGCGCCTGACCGGCTATCGCGCCGAGGACATCCTGTATCAGGACTGCCGTTTTCTGCAGGGCGACGATCATGACCAGGCCGGCCTTGCCAACATCCGCGAGGCGATCCGTGGAGGCCTGCCGTGCTGCCAGGTGCTGCGCAATTACCGCAAGGACGGAAGCTTGTTCTGGAACGAGTTGTCCGTCACGCCGGTGTACAACGAGGCGGACCAGTTGACGTACTACATCGGCATCCAGCGCGATGTCACAGCGCAGATTTTCGCTGAGGAGAAACTACGCGAGCTGGAGGCCGAGGTGGCTGAATTGCGCCGACAACTGGGCCAGGCGGAGCGCTGAACAAAACCTATACAAGATCGTTGACTTGTATAGATTTACGCTTAGACTTCAGATATACCTGTACAACAAGCCATTTCTGTACAGGATTTCCTGGAGTCCAGCATGTCAGCGTATCTGCAGCAATTCGCCGAGCACTTCAGCAGACTCGACGGGGGCAACCTCGGCCCCCTTGAAAAGCTGTACAGCGACGATGTCACCTTTCGCGATCCGTTGCATCAGATCCAGGGGCTGCGGGCTCTGCGAACCTATTTCGCGCAGTTGTACGCCAACGCTCATGACATTCGCTATGCCTTTTCCAGCATCGACGAAGTGATGCCCGGGCAAGGTTACCTGCGCTGGACCCTGCAGTTTCGCCACCCACGCCTGGCCCGCGGTCAGCAGATCAGCTTGCAGGGATGCAGTTACCTGCAATGGCATGACCGGGTCCATTTTCACCAGGACTATTTCGACGCAGCAGCCCTGCTCTACGAACATGTTCCGGTCATGGGCGGTGCGATTCGATGGCTCAAAGGCCGGATGGCATGAGCCGCTGCTGGCTGACAGGCGCAAGCAGCGGTATCGGTGCCGCACTTGCACAATGCCTGCTGGAGCAAGGCCACCAGGTCGCCTTGGGCGCACGGCATGCAGATCGTCTGGCCCCGTTGGCTGAACGTTTTCCCGGGCAGGTGCTGCTGGCCATTGGCGACCTGGACGACCCCGTACAGGTCGCCGGGATCGCAACCCGTATCGAGCAGGCCTGGGGAGCGCTGGACAGGGTGATCCTCAATGCAGGCACCTGCGAGTACCTGGAGCCGGACCATTTCGACCCTGCCTTGGTCGAGCGTGTGGTCCGTACCAATTTCCTTGCTGTCAGCTACTGCCTGGCAGCGGCCCTGCCCTTGCTTCGCGCCGGTCAACGCCCTCATCTGGTGGTCATGGGCAGTTCGGTGACCTGGCTGGCCTTGCCCCGTGCCGGCGCCTATGGCGCGTCCAAGGCAGCCGTGCGTTATCTGGTGGAATCGCAGCGCATCGACCTGGCCCGCGAAGGCATCGCCGTCACCCTCGTCAACCCGGGCTTTGTCGACACGCCATTGACCCGTCGCAACGATTTCCCCATGCCGCAGCTGTGGTCGGCGCAGCGCGCAGCCAGCCATATTGCCAAACGCCTTCCCGAGCGCCCGCTGGAAATCAACTTCCCCCGGCTTTTCATCCTGGTATTGCGCCTGCTTGGCGCACTGCCCGCGCGCCTGCGCCTGGGGCTTGGGCAACGCCTTGCCCGTCATGAACAGGAATGATGATCCATGCGTATAGCAATCATCGGCAGCGGCATTGCAGGGCTGTCCTGCGCTCATCTGCTGTCACGCAAGCATGAGGTGACGGTTTTCGAAGCCGAGAAATGGATCGGGGGCCACACGCATACCCTCGATGTGATCTGGCAGGGTGAACGCCATGCAATAGATACCGGCTTCATCGTCTTCAATGACTGGACCTACCCGCACTTCATCCGCTTGCTCGACCACCTGAAGGTCGCCTCACGGCCGACCGAAATGAGTTTCTCGGTGCATGATCCGGTCACTGGCCTGGAATACAACGGGCACGACCTGAATACCCTGTTCGCCCAACGCCGCAACCTGGTGTCCCCGGGGTTCTGGGGGATGCTACGGGATATTCTGCGTTTCAATCGTCAGGCACTCGCCGACCTGGATAACCAGCGTATCGATGCCAACGCGACCCTGGGCGCCTACCTCCGGGCTCAGCGCTATGGACAGCGCTTCATCGACCATTACATCGTACCGATGGGGTCGGCGATCTGGTCGATGTCCCGCGCGGACATGCTCGGCTTCCCACTTGCGTTCTTTGTGCGGTTTTGTCGCAACCACGGCTTGTTGTCGGTCAACCAACGTCCACAGTGGCGCGTGATCGAAGGGGGTTCGCGCAGCTATGTCAGTCCGCTGTGCCGGCCGTTTGCCGGGCGCATCCGCCTCGACTGCAAGGTTTTCCGGGTCAGCCGCGACGAAGGTGGCGTCACCCTGACGAGCGCTGCCGGTACCGAGCGTTTCGACAATGTGGTGTTCGCCTGCCACAGCGACCAGGCCCTGGCTTTGCTCGAAGCGCCGAGCGTGCAGGAACGGGAAGTGCTCGGCGCCATCGGTTATGCCAGCAACGATGTGGTGCTGCACACCGATACCCGTCTGCTACCCCGCCGCAAGCGCGCCTGGGCCAGCTGGAACTACCGTCTCGGCGGGCCGCAGCAGGCGCCTGCCGCGCTGACCTACAACATGAACATTCTGCAAGGTATCCAGGCACCGACGACCTTCTGCGTGAGCCTCAACCAGACCGCGCTGGTGGATCCGGCGCAGATCATTGCCCGCTTCCAGTACGACCATCCGCAATACAGCCTTGCGGCGTGCGCCGCGCAGGCGCGCCAGGCGCAGCTGCAGGGCCAGCGCCACAGTTACTTCTGCGGCGCCTACTGGGGCAACGGCTTTCACGAGGATGGCGTAGTCAGTGCGTTGAAGGTGGCCGCGCATTTCGGAGAGCACCTGTGAACAGCAGCCTTTGCGTGGGCTGGGTCAGCCACCGGCGCCTGGCGCCGCGCCCCCACGCCTTCCGCTACAGGATCGGCATGTTCTACCTGGACCTGGACGAGCAAGCCTTGCTGACAGGCCTGTCACGCTGGCTGTGGCGCTGGCGCCTGGCGCCGCTGAGCTGGAACCAGGCAGATTACCTGCCAGCCCAGACCCGCCGGGGCGAGACCCTGGCCCAGGCCGCACGTTTGCTGGTGCGCAGCGCGACGGGAGAAATGCCTGAGGGGCCGGTGCACCTGCTCACGCAATTGCGTTGCTGGGGGCTGTCGTTCAACCCGGTCAGTTTCTATTTCTGCCATGACCGCGACGGACGGCTGACGGCAATCCTGCTGGAGGTGCGAAACACACCATGGCGTGAACGCTTCCATTACGTGCTGCCGGTGCGCGGAAACCTTGCCGGGCCCTTCACCGTCGCCAAGGCCTTCCATGTGTCGCCGTTCATGCCACTGCACATGGACTATCGCTTGCGCTTCGCCCTGGACGCTGAACATGTGCGCATCCACATGGAGAACTGGCAAGGCGATAGCAAGGTGTTCGAGGCCGACCTGGCCTTGCAACGCCAGGCGCTGGATAGAGCCGCTGTGCACCGATACGTACTGGCCTTCCCATGGATGAGCCTGCGCACCGTCTCGGCCATTTACTGGCAGGCATTGCGCCTGCTGTTCAAACGCACACCCGTCCATGACCACACGGCCAGCCAGCGTGACCTGGCGCTCGGCCATTCCTGCGAGGACCCTGATGATGTCGAACCCCACCCTGAGCGTTAGCAAGTTCGCAGGCCTCGGGCCATTGTTCGGCGGGCTGGCACGAAATGCCGTGCTCGCCCGGCTGGGCAGGCTGCGCCATGGCCACCTGCGCCTGCTCAGCCACGGGCAGCAGTGGAGTTTCGGTGACGCCCACAGCCCGTTGCAGGCCGAGGTGGAGATCCTTGATGACATCACCTGGGGCCTGATAGCCGGCAATGGCTCGATCGGTGCTGGCGAAGCCTACATTCACGGCTATTGGCGCAGTCCCGACCTGGCGCTGGTGACTCGTCTGTTCGTCGCAAACCTTGAGGTACTTGACGCCCTCGAGGGGGGCCTGGCCCGCTTGGGCCGCCCTGCCCTGCGGTTGCAGCACAAACTCAACCGCAACAACAGGCGTGGTGCCCGCCGCAATATTCTGGCGCACTACGATCTGGGCAATGCCCTGTTCGAGCGGCTGCTCGACCCCACCATGATGTATTCGGCAGCTCAGTTCGAACACCCGGGGCAGACACTGGAGCAAGCACAGCTGCACAAGCTGGAGCGCATCTGCCAGAAGCTGGAGCTGAGCCCTGCCGACCACCTGCTGGAGATCGGCTGCGGGTGGGGCAGCCTGGCGATCCACGCCGCCACCCGATATGGCTGCAAGGTCACCACCACCACGCTTTCCGAGGCGCAGTACAGCCATACCCTGCAACGCGTTCAGGCCCTGGGGCTGGAGCAGCGGGTGAAAGTGCTTCGCGAAGACTACCGCGATCTTCAAGGCACCTTCGACAAACTGGTCTCGATCGAGATGATCGAGGCTGTCGGCCACCGTTACCTGCCGGTGTATTTCCGCCAGTGCGCCTCGCTACTCAAGGCCGACGGCCTGATGCTGTTGCAAGCGATCACCATACGCGACCAGCGCTATGAGCAGGCGCGGCGGTCGGTCGATTTCATCCAGCGCTACATCTTCCCCGGTGGCGCACTGCCTTCATTGAGCGTGATGCTGGAAACTGCCAGCCGGCACACCGCACTCAACCTCTTGCACATGGAAGATTTCGGCCAGGACTATGCCCACACATTGCGGCATTGGCGAGAAAACCTGCGCCAGGCACGCGCAGCGCTGACGGACCTGGGCTACGACGACATGTTCCAGCGCCTGTGGGAGTTCTACCTGTGTTACTGCCAAGGCGGTTTCGAGGAGCGCACCATCGGTGTCGCGCATCTGCTCTGGGCAGCGCCCCAGGCACGGCGCGCGCCCTTGCCTGGCAGTGCCTGATGAGCCGTGGCTGGCTGCTCGCCAATGCCTTGTGGCTACAGGCTGGCTGGTGGCTATGCGTACTGGGGGCCGAAAAGCCCTTCCTGTCGATGCTGGTGATTGCTGGCCTGGCCGTGCATCTGAGCCTGTGCCCGGCCGTCCACGCAGAGGTCAAGGCGCTGTTGCTGGTAACGCCGGTCGGGTGTGTGCTGGATAGCGTGCTGGGCGCGCTGGGCGTGTTCAGCTTCGACACCTGGCCATTGCCGCTGTGGCTTGTGCTGCTGTGGCTGGTACTGGCCAGCGGCATGCGCCATAGCCTGGCATGGGCCGACAGGCACTGGCAGCTCGGTGCACTGCTGGGTGCAGTTGGCGGCCCGCTGGCCTATGTAGGCGGAGCGGGGCTGGCAAATGTCGACTTGCCCATGGGCCCACTGGTAACCGGCCTGCTACTGATGCCGATATGGGCCGTTACCCTCCCCCTGCTCGTGCGCCTTGCGGTGCGGTGCTGACTTGCGGCATCGTTCGGAGCAGTAGCGCACCTGCTCCCAGCAACGTGACCAGCGCTTGCGCCAGCTTAACGGCCGCCCACACACCACGCAGACCTTGCTGGGCAAAAGACCCTTTTTCATATCGGTTGCGCCGCATCGAGTCGCGCCAAAAGTGACTGGCCACGCTGCCAGATGGCATCGCGACGGTCAGCCGACATGCCATCGAGGTTTCGATAGACCAGCGCCAGACGCGGGTTGGCCGAAAGCAGGTGGCGATGACGGATGAGAAAATGCCAGTACAGGGCATTGAACGGGCAGGCACCTTCCTCGGCCACCTGGTCAACCCTGTAACTGCAGGCCTTGCAATGATCGGACATGCGCTGGATGTAGCGACCGCTGGCGCAGTAAGGCTTGGAGCCCAGGTAGCCGCCGTCGGCGTACATCACCATACCAAGCGTGTTGGGCAGTTCGACCCAGTCGAAGGCATCCATGTAGACAGCCAGGTACCACTCACAGATTGCGGTGGGCGCGATACCGGCCAACAAGGCGAAGTTGCCGGTGACCATCAGGCGCTGGATATGGTGAGCGTAACCCAAGCGAAGGGTTTGCCCGATGGCCTGCTCCATGCAGCGCATGCGGGTGCGACCGGTCCAGTAGAATTCCGGCAACGCTCGCTCGTTACCCAGGTAATTGAGCGCGGCATACTCCGGCATGCGCAGCCAATAGATGCCGCGTACATACTCACGCCAGCCGATCAGCTGGCGGATGAAGCCCTCTGCGGCATTGAGCGGCACTCGCCCCTCGCGCCAGGCCTTGTCGACCCCGTCGCATAGAAAACGCACATCAAGAAGCCCGATGTTGAGTGCTGCACTGATGCGCGCATGGAACAGGTACGGCTCGCCCTCGGCCATCGCATCCTGGTAGTCACCGAAAGCCGCCAGGCCGAAATCCAGAAAGTGTTGCCAGAGCTGCTGTGCCTCGGCATGGGTCACCGGGTAGTCGAAACCGTCGATGGCTCCGTAGTGGTCGCTGAAGCGTTGCCGTACCAGGGCTATGACTGCAGCTGTGATGTCGTCCTGTGCGAAATGTGCGGCGAAGGGGCCACGTAGCTGGCGAGGCAAGGCCTTGCGGTTGTCGCCATCGAGATTCCAGGTTCCACCTGCCGGGCTGCCGTCAGGCTCCAGCAGCAGGCCGGTGCGTTTGCGCATGCCACGGTAGAAGTGTTCCATGCGCAGTTGGCCGCGCTCCCGGGCCCAGCGCGCGAAAGCTTCGCGAGAGCATAGAAATCGCGTGTCGCGATGCCACACAAGCGGCAGTGCGGCATCGCGCAACGCCTGCTCCAGGCGCCACTCTCCGCACTCGGTCAGGTGAATATGCGTGGCTCCCAGGGCCTGCTGCCAGCGCCGCAACTCGCCAACGATGGTTCCGCTGTTGCC
The DNA here is from genome assembly GCF_030263955.1 of Pseudomonas sp. M2(2023). Classification (NCBI taxonomy): domain Bacteria; kingdom Pseudomonadati; phylum Pseudomonadota; class Gammaproteobacteria; order Pseudomonadales; family Pseudomonadaceae; genus Pseudomonas; species Pseudomonas sp. M2(2023). Next base: position 2,340,911 of record NZ_CP127114.1, on the reverse strand, counting down.
GTCATCATCGAGTTGCACATAATGCACCTGCCAACCGCGCTCGCGCAGTGCCAGTGCGAAGTGCCGCATGGCGCTGAAGATCAGGACGATCTTCAGCGGATGATGCGGCACGTACCTGGCCTCCCCTTCCACTTCCGCCATCAGCACAGCATCGCGGGCAGGATCGAGGGCGTTGAGGCTTGCCAGGTCGAAGGACAGCTGGTCACCCAGTACCAGACCCAGGCGCATCTTCAGGCTACCCCTGGCTGGTCAGCGTTACCGTTATGCAGATTCATGGCATGCCCCCCAGCAGACGCTGACGCAGTTGTTGATCCCTGGCCCGCGGATCGAGCCAGATGGCGAAGAACGCCCGTGCAAAAACGGGGTCGGCGACCGCCCGGCTGAGTTTGCCATCGACGTAGAAGCGGCAGCCCTGCCCCGGCATGTACAAGCCGGTGATGCGCATGCCTGGCTGTACATCCACAAACGCCTGCTGCATGGCTTGGGACCACGCCGCGCGCCGCTGCGGCGTCACGTTTTCAGGTGCCAGCCGGTACATTTCCTCGAGGCTGGCCTGTACCAGCGTGTCCCTGGACAGGCTTCGGTGATAGGCCAGCTCAAGGGCAAAAGGCCGGCTCCAGTCCTGGACCGGACCTGCCGCCCAGAGCTGTGCGGTGTAAAGGCGCAAGCCAAACCAGCTGAACTCACCGACGCCCAGCCGTTGCGCTGCCGGCAGCTCCGCTCGCCAGTCCGCCGCCTCCGACAGGGCAGTCAATAGCAGGCAAAGCCAGGCCCAACGAGTTGTGTGCCCCATACTGACCTCGAGCACGTGAAATACCTATACAATATTAGAAACTATGTACAGTTTTTTATGAGGTTGTACAACTTTTACTTGCGGGTCTCAGGGCCTTGTTTCGGCAGAGCCAGTGACAGTGGCATACCAGCGTCGGCGCCGGCAAAGGAGGCAGTTCAGTGAGCCTTATCAATAACCTTCATACCCCCGCCAACGTGCTGGTCTGCGGAGCCAGCCAGGGGATCGGCCTTGCACTGTGCACCCAGCTGCTGGCGCGCGACGACATCGGACGGGTGTTTGCCGTCTCGCGACATGCCACCAGCAGCCCTGCGCTGGATGCTTTGTTCGCCGAGCACCCACGACAGTTGGTTCGCATCGACTGCGACGCGTGTTCCGAAGTGGCACTGCAAACACTGGCGGCGCGGGTGGGAGCCTGCTGCAACCACTTGAACCTTGTATTTTGCACGCTTGGGGTGCTGCAAGCGCCGCCCGCGCGGGCCGAAAAAGCGCTGACACAGGTAGATATGGCGGGGCTGCTGGCCAGCTTCACGACCAACTGTTTCGCCCCTGTCCTGCTGCTCAGGCACTTGCTGCCCTTGTTGCGACAGCAACCGATGACCTATGTGGCGCTGTCGGCGCGGGTCGGGTCGATCAGCGACAATCATCTTGGCGGGTGGTACAGCTATCGCGCCAGCAAGGCCGCGCTCAACCAGCTTATGCGTACCGCGAGCATCGAGCTCAAGCGACTGAACCCTGCTTCCACGGTACTGTTGCTGCATCCCGGGACCACCGACACCCGCCTTTCCCAACCCTTTCAGGGCAATGTGGCGCCAGGAAAACTGTTCTCGCCGGCGTTTGCAGCGACATGCATCCTAGCGCTGGTGAGCCGACACGGCCCGGAACAGAGCGGTACATTCTGGGCGTGGGACGGGACACCGATTGCCTGGTGACTCCAGAGCCAGCCTGGATTCCCCTCTCAGCTGAATACCCAGAGCACGCGGGTGAGCTTGTCTGTCAGGTTGGCGTAACGAAAGCTCGCGTGGGGTTGCAGCTGAAAACTGTCATTGGCGCGCAGCGTTACCGGCTCGCCGCCATCCAGCCAGACGGTCAGTTCGCCTTCGAGCACGAAGCAGCCCTGCTCCGAGCTGTCATCCAGGTACTCCTCGCCACTGCTGGCCCCCGGCTCCAGGTGGCTGTCGAGCATGGAGAACGCGCCCGTTATCGTGGGGGATGCCAGCACATCGGTGATGCCACCGGCCAGGTGAAGGGTACGACGCTCGTGAGGGCGGGTGACCCAGTCGAGCTCGCGGGGCTGGTCCAGCTTGTAGAAATAGGCCGTGGAGACGCCGAGCTCTTCGCTGATAGCCGTGAGGTCGGCCACGGTTGGGCGGGATACGCCCCGTTCGACCTGGGACAGAAAGCCCACCGAACGGCCGATGCGCTGCGCCAGTTCGCCCAGTGTCAGGCCCTTGAACTTGCGCAGGTCGCGAATCAGTACGGCCAGGCCTTCGATCTCTTCGTGCACTTTCATGGTTGAATCGCGACTACGGATGGGAAAATTGATGCCCTGAAAAGTACATGATTCATTTCACAAAGCAAGATGCTTCGCGGCATTGCAAGATGCCGGCGACGATATGCCTGCGACTGTCTAGCCCAGACTCCAGAAGTTTGTGCGATCCCTGTGGGAGCGGGTTTACCCGCGAACACGGACGAAGTCCGTGCCATCCACCGCGGCGCCTGCTTCGCGGGTAAACCCGCTCCTACAGGTATCAGACCCAGACGCTCAGCGAACAGCCTCGTACGTCAGGTCCAGACACTTGCGGGCTTTTTCCACCAGTTCGTCGATCTCCTCGATGCTGATAACCAGCGGCGGCGCGATGATCATGGTGTCGCCCACGGCACGCATGATCAGGCCGTTGTCGAAGCAGTGCTGGCGACAGATCATGCCGACACCTTTGCCTTCATAGCGCGCGCGGGTGGCCTTGTCCTTCACCAGCTCGATCGCACCGAGCATGCCCAGGCCGCGTACCTCGCCTACCAGCGGGTGGTCCGCCAGCTCGCGCAGGCGTCGTTGCAGGTAAGGCGCGGTCTTGTCGTGCACCTGCTCGATGATCTTTTCGTCACGCAGGATCCGCAGGTTCTCAAGGCCGACCGCAGCCGCCACCGGGTGGCCGGAATAGGTGAAGCCGTGGTTGAAGTCGCCGCCTTCGCTGATGACTTTGGCCACTTCATCTCGCACGATCACGCCGCCCATGGGGATATAGCCGGAGGTAAGGCCCTTGGCGATGGTCATCAGGTCGGGCTTGAGGTCGTAGTAGTCGCTACCGAACCACTCGCCTGTACGGCCGAAGCCGCAGATCACTTCGTCAGCGACGAAGAGGATGTCGTACCTGGCCAGGATCTCCTTCACCTTCGGCCAGTAGGTCTGCGGTGGAATGATCACCCCGCCAGCGCCCTGGATCGGTTCGGCGATGAAGGCGGCAACGTTGTCCACGCCAACTTCGAGGATCTTTTTCTCCAGCTGTTCGGCCGCCCACACGCCGAAGTCGGCCTCGGTCATGTCGCCGCCTTCGCCATACCAGTATGGCTGCGGGATATGCACGATATCCGGGATCAGCCCGCCCTGCTGGTGCATGCCGCTCATGCCGCCCAGGCCCGCGCCGGCCACGGTGGAGCCGTGGTAACCGTTGATTCGGCCGATGATGACCTTCTTGTTCTTCTGGCCCTTGAGCGCCCAGTAATGGCGGACCATTCGCAGCACGGTGTCGTTGCCTTCGGAGCCAGAGCCGGTGAAGAACACGTGAGTCATGCCTTGCGGGGCCACATCGGCGATCGCCTTGGCCAGTTCCAGCGCGGGCGGGTGCGCGGTCTGGAAGAACAGGTTGTAGTACGGCAGCTGCTTCATCTGCTGGCTGGCGACGTCGGCCAGCTCATCGCGCCCATAGCCCACCGCCACACACCACAGGCCCGCCATGCCATCGAGAATCTTGTGGCCCTCGCTGTCCCAGAGGTACACACCTTTGGCCGAGGTGATGATGCGCGGGCCTTTCTCGGCCAGCTGCCGAACATCGCTGAACGGGGCCAGGTGGTGGTCGCGGCTCATGGCTTGCCAGGCAAGGGTCTGCGAATTCTGCTCACTCATTGACTTCACTCCATCAAGTTGCGCAGCCGTGCTGCGCAGGTACTTTTTTTGTAATTGGGAAAGATCGCTGTCAGGCGGTCTTCAACAGCATCTGGCGCAGTACCGAGCGATGCCGGCAGGCCTTGCCAAAGGACTGGAAGATGGTCAGGTAATGCGGGTTGTCCATGACCTGGTACTCGGGGTGCCATTGCACGGCCAGGGCAAAGCCTTTGCTGTTCTCGACCGAAACAGCTTCCACCAGGCCATCGGGTGCCAGCGCCTCCACCCTCAGCCCGGGGGCCAGTACATCGATGCCCTGGCCGTGGATGGAATTGACATCGATGACCGCTGGCAAACCCATGCGGTCGAGCATGCCGCCGGGCTCTATATGCAGGGCGTGACGCGGGCCGTATTGCTTTTCGATGGGCTCACCCTTGCTTTCGCGGTGGTCCATGAACATGCCGGTCTCATGCACTTTCTGGTGCAAGGTGCCACCCAGCGCCACGTTCATTTCCTGGAAACCACGGCAGATGCCCAGCACCGGCACTCCGGCGGCGATGGCCGCACGCATCAGTGGCAGTGTGGTGGCATCACGCAGCGGATCGTGATGGGTGCCCGCTGCACTGGCCGGTCCGTTGTAGTGGAACGGTTCGATGTTGGACGGCGAACCGGTGAAGATCAGCCCATCCACCACGTCGAGAACATCGGCGCTGTCCATCAGGTCTGCGAGGCTGGGTATCACGATGGGCAGCCCACACGCTGCCTTGGCCGCCGCGCGCGCGTACTTCTCGCTGATGGTCTGGGTTGCATGCAGCTCGATCATGCTGGTGCATGCGGTAATGCCGATAACGGGCACACGTGGCATATCTTCCTCCGGCAAATCCATATTGCGCGTTGTATTGAAACGGTAGAAAGGCAGGGTGCAGCGGCGCTGCCCCCGGCACCTACAGGAACCAGCGGTATTCGCGGGCATCGATGTGGCGCATGAAGTCCAGTTGCTCCTGGTATTTGTTTTCGCAGTAGACCATCACGAATTCACTGCCCAGGCCCTCGTTCACCTCCGGGTGGTGACGCATGGCCGCCAGGGCACTGAAGGCATCCTTGGGGAACTCGATGCCGCTCTGGCGGTTGTCGTTCAGCGGGGCAATGGGCTCGACGCCACGCTCCAGGCCATGCTCCATCCCGGTCAGGATGGCCGCCAGCACCAGGTACGGGTTGGCATCGGCACCGGCGAGGCGGTGTTCGATGCGCAGGTTGCGGGGGTCGGACTCGGGGATGCGAATACACGCATCGCGATCTTCGAAACCCCAGCTGGCCTTGCTCGCCGCGTTTACCATGGCGCCGTAACGGCGGTAGGCATTGTGGTTCGGGGCGAAGATCGGCATGCAGTGGGGCAGCAACTCCAGGCACCCTGCCACCGCATGGCGCAGCTTGCGCTGGTCATCGCCGGCGAGGATGTTGTTGCCGGCGTTGTCGTACAGGCTGACGTGCACATGCATGCCGCTGCCCGGCGCATCGAGGTACGGCTTGCTCATGAAGCTGGCTCGGTAGCCGTGCTTCATCGCGATACCGCGGGTACTGCGGCAGAACAGCGCCGACCAGTCCGCCGCGCTCATGGCATCGTCGCTGTGCGAGAAGTTGATCTCGAACTGGCCGGGGCCCAGCTCCGCGGTGATCACGTTCGCCGGCACGCCCTGCTCGTTGGCGCCATCGACCATCTCGTGCAGCACCGGTGCAAAGCGCGACAGCCGCTCGATGTGCATGTTCGGCTGGTCGTCGTGGTCGTCGGTCGCCTTGTCGCGTGGGTACTGTGGCAGGCCGTTATCGAGCTTGCGGTCGAACAGGTAGAACTCCAGCTCGAAGGCCACCACCGGGCGAATGCCGCGCCTGGCCAGGCGCTGGATCACCCGGGCCAGCACTTCACGGGGCTCGAACTCGATGGGCTTGGCGGTGCCGTCGGAGGTGATGAGCATCTGCGCGATCGGTTCCTTTTCCCAGCGCACCGGCCTGAGGGTACCCGGCACCAGGCGGCGGGCGGCATCCGGGTCGCCGTCGGCGAAGCAGTAGTCACCGATCGGGTAGAGCCCCCCCTGGGTGCCCAGCAACACGCAGTTCTGCGGCAACTTCAGCGGCGTGCCGGCTGCGACTTTTTCCAGCATGTCCATGGGGTAGCGCTTGCCGTAGAAGTGCCCGGGGATATCCAGCGCAATCAGGTCGACATAACGTATTTCTGGGTGTTTCGCTCGGAACGAGCGCACTTCAGTCAGCAGATCCGGAAAGACGACACTCATCTTCTTGTCCTTGTGAGGTGAACGAATTCAGTTGAAGACCCAGAGCACGCGGGTGGTTTTTTCCGTCAGGTTGGCGTAACGGAACTGCGCGTGGGGGTGCAGCTGGAAGCAGTCGTTGGCCTGCAGGGTCACGGCGTCGCCGTGGTCCAGCCAGACCGTGAGTTCGCCTTCGAGCACGAAACAGCCCTGCTCGGATCGGTCGGTCAGGTACAGCTCGCCACTGCTGGCGCCTGGCTCGAGATGGCTGTCGAGCATGGAGAACGCGCCGCCGATGGTGGGCGAAGCCAGCACATCGGTGATGCCCGACTCGAGGTACAGCGTGCGCCGCTCGTGGGGGCGCGTGACCCAGCTGACGCTGCGGGGCTTGCTCAGGTTGTAGAAGTACGCGGTGGATACGCCGAGCGCTTCACTGATGGCGGTGAGATCGGCCACGGTAGGGCGCGAAACACCGCGCTCGACCTGGGACAGAAAGCCGACCGAGCGGTTGATGCGCTCGGCCAGTTCGCCCAGGGTCAGGTTCTTGAATTTGCGCAGGTCGTGAATAAGGATCGCGAGGGCTTCAACCTCTTCGTGCATCTTCATCGTTTGAGACTGCCGTGAAATTTTTAGAGTTATTTTTCATGAAAAATTACATGAAAAATTTCACGAGTCAAGCCGAAGCTGAAAATGGGAAGCCGCGAATGGAGGTGTTGGGGGGCAACAAGTAGCGAAGAGGCGTAACGAGAAAAGTACCTTGAGGCCCTCAGGAAGCGAGGGCCTGCGAACGCTGCTGTACCGGCATTTCATAGCGGTGCGGTTGCTGCCAGGCCAGCTGTGCCTGGACATCGACCGCCGCATCCATCACTTTCTGCGCCCAGTTCTCATCCTTGGGGCACACCACCACCACGCGAAAACCGTGGTCCACGCCTTCCAGCCGCACGCCCTCGGAATCATCGACATGCAGGTCGATATCGAAGGCCGACGGCAACTTGGAAGGCGCATTCTCAAGCCCGTTCACGGCCAGGATATGCTGGTGCCGGTCACTGTTGACCACGCCATCGACGCGGATACCGTAGAGCATCAGCCAACGGCGTATGTAGGACGGCGTGCGCCCCGACGAGGTGTAGATCCAGATGCTGCAGCCCTGGCGGCGCAAGTCGCGGATCAGCGAGCGCGTGCCACTGCGCAGGGGTTCACCCAACCAGCGGTGGAGGAACGCCGGCAGCTTGCTGTCCTCGGCGGCGGCATGGTCGGCCTGGCAGGCGAGCGTGTCGTCGATATCGAACGAAATGCGTATCTGCGGGCGGTTGAACGTGCGCTCGATGGCTTGCCGCCCGCGTTGGAACAGAGAAGAGCTTTGCATCAGCGGCACCTCTCGCGCGCAGGCATGGATGTGACGTCCAGGAAGAACTTGCCGGGCTCAGGCGCGTGCGCTTCAAGGAAAGCTGCATACTTTTTCTTGATCTTGGGTAGTTCGTACAAAGCCTTGACACCATGCTTGGCAGAGTTGCGTATGACCGAGGATGGGTTGAAGTAACCCTCGGCATTGTCCAGCGACAACACGAATGGCGGTAACCCCGCGCGCATCAGCAGGTAGCTGACAATGAGCGACCCTGTGCGGTTGTTGCCTTCGATGAACAGCTGCGGCTTGCTCAGAATTCGAACGTAGACACCCGCCGCGCGCTTCCAGATCGAATCGCTGCCGTACGAGCAATACCAGTTGTAGAGGTCCTTGATGCCGCCCTCCACGTTGTTGAAAAAGTGCGCCTCGGTCGCCGCCAGGTGCGGGGCAAACTCCAGCCTGCGTGCCGGGTCGCTGCCGCACAGCACGGTGGCGTTGATCTCCAGCATCAGGTTCAGTTGCTGAAGGTCGAAAAGGTCGACACCCCGGGCGACATAGTCGTCAATCAGGGCATAGCCTTCAACCACATTCAGCAGCACCTCGTCGGTAAACGGATCGCGCGGTTCGGTGAAATGCTGGCTGAGTTCGGCAAAGCGGGCCTGCACCTCACGCAGTGCGCGCTCTACCGCTGGCAGATCAATACGACGCGTCGCTGGCATTGGAAATCCCTGGTAACACTTGACGGAAGGTAATGCGGCCGGGTGTTGCAGCCTTCCTGACTGCAACACCCGGCCACCTTGGCACGTGCGGCCTCAGCTGAACTTGCCGCTGATGTAGTCGGCGGTCAGCTGCTCACGCGGGTTCTGGAAAATCTGCGTGGTCGGGCCCATCTCGACCAGGTAACCGGTACGGGTGCCCTTGGAGATATCGACCGAGAAGAACGCGGTGGTGTCGGCCACACGAATTGCCTGCTGCATGTTGTGGGTCACCAGGGCGATGGTGTAGTCCTTCTTCAACTCGACCATCAGCTCCTCCACCCGGCGGGTGGCAATCGGGTCGAGTGCCGAGCAGGGTTCGTCCAGCAGCAGCACTTCCGGCTCGGTGGCGATGGCGCGGGCGATGCACAGACGCTGTTGCTGGCCACCGGACAGTGCCAGGCCGCTGACCTTGAGCTTGTCCTTCACCTCGTCCCACAGCGCGGCGCCCTGCAGCGCGTGCTTGACGCGGTCACCGATGTCGCCCTTGTAGCGGTTCAGGCGCAGGCCGAAGGCGACGTTGTCGAAGATGCTCATGGAGAACGGGTTGGGCTGCTGGAACACCATGCCGATGTAGCGGCGCACCACCACAGGGTCGACGCCCTTGCCGTAGACGTCCTGGCCCAGGAAGTGCACATGGCCTTCGAAACGGAAGCCCTTCACCAGGTCGTTCATGCGGTTGAGGCTACGCAGGACGGTACTCTTGCCGCAGCCAGACGGCCCGATGAAACCGGTGATCTCGTTCTTGCGGATCGGCACATGGCTGTCGCGAACGGCCATGAAATTGCCGTAGAAGATCTTGTCCAGCTTGCAGTCCATGACGATGGGGGCTTCGCTGACCACGGGAGCGGCTTTTGGCGCAGTGGATACGTTCAAGGTCGGATGCTCCCTTTCTCAATACTTGGGCTTGCCGAATACTCGGCTCAGAATGTTGATTACCAGCACGATCATCACCAGTACCAGCGAGGCCGCCCAGGCGAGCTCGAGCTGGTTGTCGAATGGCATGCCGGAGAAGTTGTAGATCAGTACAGCCAGCGAGGCCGTCGGGTTCATGACCGCCAGGTCGCCGTCATGCAGGATCCAGTAGTTGCTGAACAGCGCGGTGAACAGCAGCGGCGCGGTCTCGCCGGCGGCACGGGCCACGGCCAGCATGACGCCGGTCAGGATGGCCGGCAGGCCGGTGGGCAGGACGATTTTCCAGATCACCTGGGCACGGGTGCAGCCCATGCCGTAGGCAGCATCCTTCATGATCTTGGGCACCATCTTCATCGACTCTTCAGCGGTCAGCACGACGATGGGCAGCATCAGTACCGCCAGGGCCACACCACCTGCCGGCGCGGAGTAGGTGCCGGTGGTCATCACCACCAGGGCATAGGCGAATACGCCAGCCAGGATCGACGGCAGGCCGGTGAGCATCTTGGCGGCAAAGCGCGCGGCGTTGGCCAGCTTGCTGTCCGGGCCGAGTTCGGCCAGGAACACCGCGGCCAGGATACCGACCGGGACGGCGATGGCAGCAGCAATGCCGACCATGACGAAAGTACCGGCCATGGCGTTGCCAAAGCCCCCGCCCATCTCGAAGCCGGTGGGTGGCAGCTCGGTGAACACCTCCAGGTTGAGGCGTGCGCCACCGCGAGTGATCAGCATGTACAGCACGGAAATCAGCGGCACGCTGGCCACCAGTGCCGCGAACCATGCCAGCGTGGTCAACAACAGGCTGCGCAGGGAACGGCCTTCCAGCTTGCGCTGCAGGCTGGGCAACGCGTTTGCAGGGGTGGTGAGGTTGGTCATCATTTGTTACCCCGCTGGGCGTAGAGCATGATCATCGAGCCGAGTACGTTCACCGCCAGGGTGATGAACATCAGTACCAGTGCGGCGTACATCAGCACCTCGATCTCGTTCGGGCCGGCCTCCGGGAAGTTCAGGGCCAGCAAGGCCGCCAGCGTGTTGGCCGGGGCGAACAAGGACAGGGAAATGTTGTTGGCATTGCCCACCAGCATGGCCAGCGCCATGGTTTCACCCAGCGCACGGCCCAGGCCGAGCACCAGCGAACCAAAGATACCGGTGGCTGCCGATGGCACCATTACCTTGAGAATGGCCTCCCAGTGGGTGGCGCCCAGGCCGTAGGCGGCCTGCTTGGTCTTCATCGGCACGCTGGTCAGGGCGTCCTGCGAAACGGCGGCGATGGTCGGCAGAATCATGATCGCCAGCACCAGCGCGGCAGGCAGCAGCCCTGGGCCGCTCAGGGAAGTACCGAAAAAGGGAATCCAGCCCAGCTCGCTGTTCAGCCAGGTGGTCAGCGGGCGAATGGCCGGGATGACCACATAGATCCCCCACAGGCCGTAGACGACGCTGGGGATGGCAGCAAGCAGCTCGACGATGGTGCGAAACACCGCCGCCAGCCGGGCCGGGAGGAAGTCCTGGGTCAGGAAAATGGCCATGCTGACGCCGAAGAAACCGGCGATCAACAGGGCGATCAGGGCGCTGTAGAGCGTGCCCCAGATCGCTGGCAGAATACCGTACTTGCCTTGGTTGACGTCCCAGACACTGCCGAACAGCACGTCAAAACCGTGCTTCTCGATGCCTGGCAGTGCCTTGCGGCCCACTTCGTAGACCAGCGCGAAGACCAGCGCCAGCACCAGCACCACACCGATGCGTGCAAGCGCACGGAAGGTGCGATCAACCAGGAAGTCTTTCGCAGACGGTGGCTGGCACGCGGAGTCGGGGTTAGCCGGGATGGCAAAAGGAGTGTTCATGGGCAAGTTCCGGGACAGAGGGCAAACACACCCGGCATGGCCACCAGACCACACCGGGAGCGCCTGGACGTGTTACTGGATGTTGGCGGACGCTTTGCGTACCTGGTCGACAACCGACGCTGGCAGCGGGATGTAGCCCATCGAGTCGGCGATCTTCTGGCCTTCGGTCAGGCTGTATTCGACCATTTCGCGCATGGCCTTGGCCTTGGCCGGGTTACCGTTGTCCTTGCGGAAGATCATCCAGGTGTAGGAGGTGATCGGGTAGGACTTGGCACCGTCCGGGTCAGGCAGCCAGGCCACCAGGTTCTCCGGCATCTTCACCGCAGCCAGCGCCTCGGCACCGCTCTCGGCGTTCGGCACTACGTATTGGCCGGCCTTGTTCTGCAGCTGGGCGAAGTCGACCTTGGCCAGCTTGGCGAAGCCGTATTCGATGTAGCCGATGGCACCTGGGGTCTGGCGGACGGTGGCGGTTACGCCATCGTTCTTCGGCGACTTGATGAACTTGTCGCTTGCCGGCCAGTTGACGGTGTTGCCTTCACCCAGCGCTTGCTTGAAGTCAGCGTTGATGGCCGACAGGTGCTTGGTGAATACCGCAGTGGTGCCGCTGGAGTCGGCACGCACGACCACGGTGATCGGGGTAGCTGGCAGTTTCAGCTCAGGGTTGGCCGCGACGATCTGCGGGTCGTTCCACTGGGTGATCTTGCCGAGGAAGATGTTGGAGTACACATCGCGTGGCAGCTTCAGCCCTTTGGGGTTGCCTGGCAGGTTGTAAGCCAGGACGATTTCACCGGCGGTCATTGGCAGCAACTGCACGCCCTCGCCGACCTTGGCGATTTCTTCGGCTTTCATTGCCGAGTCGCTGGCGGCGAAGTCGACGGTCTTGTTCAGAAAGTCCTGAACACCCGCCCCGCTCCCCTTGGACTGGTAGTCAACGGTGACACCGTCGGTTTCCTTGCTGAAGGCCTTGAACCAGGTCAGGTAGATCGGTGCCGGGAAACTTGCGCCGGAACCGGTCAGGCGGATGTTCTCTGCGGCAAAGGATGCCGAAGTGGCGCAAAGAGAAACGGCAACGGCGAGTGCAGCAGATTTCATCAGGCGTATCATCGAAAAGCGCTCCGTGTGATGGCCGGCACACTTTGCAGCAGCAATGTTACAGCTTTGTGACCGATGAATGGCAGGCCGCACGGTAGAGCCGTCTGGCGGCGCCATCACGGCAACATCAGGGGCCAGAGCCCTGGAGCGGTTCCTGTCTGAACCCTACGGCTTCGATGTGTCGGTTGAATGACTGTTTAGAGTGGGCAACCGGTTTGCTGGCACCGCTGGTCGATTACCGGGCACTCTGGCGTTGCCGCGGCATTCAACCGCTCATGTAAACCAGACGGGAGTGAATGCCATGCCACGCGGCGACAAGGACAAATACACCGACAAGCAGAAGCGCAAGGCCGAACATATCGAGGAAAGCTACGAGCACAAAGGCGTGCCGAAAGACCAGGCCGAAGCGCGTGCCTGGGCCACCGTGAACAAACAGTCCGGTGGAGGCGAGAAGAAAGGTGGCTCGGGTAAGGCTACATCCTCCAGCGAGAAGAAAACTGCCCGGTCGGACTCGGCCAAACGGGCGGCGAAGTCGCGCCAAGGTCATTCCCGCACATCGGGCAGCTCCCTGGAAACCCAGAGCAAGCAAAGCCTGATGAAGGAAGCGCGCAGCAAAAACATCAAAGGGCGCTCCACCATGACCAAGGCACAGTTGGTGGAAGCGCTCAAGCACGCATGACCGCAAGCCCTGAACCGGGCGCAATCCCTGTGGGAGCGGGCGTGCCCGCGAAGAACGCAATGTGATGCATGGCACCGGCTACGCCGGTGTCCGCCACAGCATCAACCATTCCCGGCGATATCCGCCGTGTCGGCATCCCGGCAACTGTTGCGGGATGCGCATACGAATTCCGCCTCGGCACGTGTGGGGTAGTTGAGGGTCAGGCGCAGCTTTTCCTGTGTGTCATAAAGGTCATAGCCCTCCCCTAACGTTGCGGGAAAGCCAATACTACGCGGGTAAATCTCTTTCTTGAGCGGCACAGCGGGAACCACAACAAAGCGCATCTGCATGATCATCCCCCTCCCGGCAGTCTCTTAGTATTAGTACTGCTACGGGAAAGCATCAAGTTGACTCATGCAAACAATCGCAATAGCCCTGCGAGCCTATCAGCCGAAGTGCTCCCTTGACGCACGTCAAGCCGCTGGGCCGGGTTCGCGCGACGATGGCTGTCAGCAAGGAACGAATCGAAAACCGCCATGCGCATTGTGCTCAAGGCCATCGCCATCGATCACTGTGCGCGGCCTTGGATAAGGAGTCCCACATGAGCCACCTGAACCACGTACTGGTAGCAACCGACCTGTCCACCTCCGCCCGCAACGCGGCAGAGCGCGCTGCGCACCTGAGCAAGGCGCAGCAGGCATCGCTGGACCTGCTGTACGTTGCCAACCCGGCCCCCTTCGAGCGCTTGAAGCAGCTGGTCGCACCTGGTGATGATCTGCTGAAGCGCGTGCTGGATACCGCTGGCGAAAAAATCCGCGCACTGGCTGCAATGCTGTTCCAGCGCCATGACATCGCCGCTGGCGTGCAGGTAGCGCATGGCTCGGTGACCACGGAGATCACCCGTGTGGTGCAGGATAAACGCAGCGACCTGCTGGTATGCGGGGCGAAGGGCCAGAGCGTCGCGCGGCGCCTGCTGCTGGGCTCCACGGTGCAGAAGATGCTGAACCGCATGCCCTGCCCTTTGCTGGTGGTCAAGCAGGCGCCACGCGATGCCTACCGGACCTTGCTGGTTGCAGTTGATTTTTCGCCTTCGTCACTGCGCTCCATCGAACTGGCAAAAGCCATTGCCCCACAGGCCGAGATCATTCTGTTGCATGTTTACGAAGCGCCGTTCGAAGGCAGCATGCGTTTCGCCCACATCGACCATGAGACCCTTGCACACTACCGCAATGTCATCCGCAAGGATGCGGTCCAGCAGCTCGCGGCCTTGAGCGAAACCGCCGGAGTGGCAGATGCTCGGCAAATCGTGGTGCATGGCGACCCTGCCTGGCGGATTGCCGAGCAGGAACAAGAACTGGAATGCGACCTGATCGTGGTTGGCAAGCAAGGGGAAAGCGCGCTTGAAGAGCTGCTGATAGGCAGCGTCACCAAGCATGTGCTGAACGAATCCCAGTGCGATGTGCTGGTATCGCCATAGGATGCAAGTGATGTGGAGGACGCTTGCGTGTCCTCCACCGAAGCACCCGTCATCCACCGCGGCGCCTGCTTCGCGGGTAAACCCGCTCCCACATGGATCGCGCTGGCCTTCAGGTTGTGGGCACGACCGTAGCGCCCTCAGTTTTTTCTGGCTTCAGGCACCACAGCATTTCTCCCCTCCAACAGCGGGCCCTCTGCGCAAGGCGTTTCATCGATTGCGCTGATGACTACTATCGAGCGACCCGCATGTTGGCCAGGCGAAACCGCCCCCTATAATCCCCGGCAAATTTCCCCCGCTCCTTGCGCCTGCTTCAGGCGACATCCCTCTCTTGGAATCCAATACCATGCCAAGTGCCAGCCAGGCCCCTCGTGGCCTCCCCGAACATGATCAACAAAGCGTCAGCCAGCAGTGGCTGGCAATCCTTTCGGTCGCCGTCGGCGCTTTCGCCCTGGTGACCAGCGAGTTCCTGCCGGTGGGCGTACTCAACGATGTCGCTAGCGACCTTGGCATCAGTGCAGGCCACGCCGGCCTGATGGTTACCCTGCCCGGCATCATGGCCGCCCTCGCCGCCCCGCTACTGTCGGTGGGCATTGGCGCTCTGGACCGTCGCTACCTGCTGATCGGGCTGACGCTGATCATGATCATCGCCAACGCGGTAGTAGCCTACGCCAGCGACTTCAACCTGCTGCTGTTCGGCCGCGTGCTGCTGGGCGTGAGTATCGGCGGCTTCTGGGCAACGGCCATTGCCCTCAGCGGCCGCCTGGCGCCAAAGGGCGTGGGCGTAGCCCAGGCCACCTCGATCATCATGGTCGGCGTAACCCTTGCCACCGTGCTGGGCGTGCCGGTAGGCACCTGGTTGAGTGGCCTGATGGGCTGGCGCATGACCTTCCTGATAACCGCGCTACTGGGCATACCGGTGCTGCTGGCGCAGATCCTGTTGCTCCCGCGGCTCAACCCGGACAAAGCCATTCGCATCAGCGACCTGCCGGCCCTGTTCATCAACCCACAGGCGCGGGTTGGCCTGATTGCCGTGTTGCTGATCGGCCTGGCGCACTTTGCCGCGTACACCTATGTCGCGCCCTTCTTCAAACAAAGCTCCGGCTTCGATGGACCTACCATTGGCTCGTTGCTGCTGCTTTATGGCGTGGCCGGGGTACTCGGCAATATCTTCGCCGGTTTCGCCGCCAACCGCAGCGTACGTCACACCCTGCTGCTGGTAGCGCTGATGATCGGCACCAGCACTGCCCTGTTCCCTCACTTCGCCACCGGCATGACCGGTGCCGCGATGCTGATCGGGTTGTGGGGCTTCGCCTTCGGCGCGTTCCCGGCCTGCGCCAGTATCTGGATGTTCGTCGTCGCGCCCAAGGATGTCGAACGTGGCATGCCGCTGTTCGTTGCCATGTTTCAGGTGATCATTGCACTGGGCTCGTTCTTCGGCGGTCGGATCGTCGACCAGCTGGGCAGCTCGGTGTTGCTGAGCCTGGCCACGGCCCTGGTGGGTTGCGGTTTCGCTACGGTGCTGGTGCTGGGGCGTAACGTCAGCAACAGCCTGGCGGCGCAACCTGGCTGACCAAACCATCGCCGGCAGGCCAGCTCCCACAGGGACCACGTAAACTCTTGAAGTCTGCGCTGTACCTGTGGGAGCTGGCCGGGCCGCAAAGCGGCCCCGAATTGCTTAACTGACAAAATATTGGGGCGCTGGCTGATTTTTTACGCTCTTTTTACGACTGAGCCGGCAGACAGAAGGAATACTGGGCGCGCGATGCTCAGGGATGGCATGCATTTATACCCGCCAGTCCAGAGAAACCTTTCGTGAGCCAGCCCACCGTCATCGCAAATCAATCCCTTCCCGCCAAGTCCAACCCTGTCGGCATGCTCGTCGCCGCTGTCGGCGTGGTGTATGGCGACATCGGCACCAGCCCGCTGTACACCCTCAAGGAGGTGTTCGCCGGGCACTATGGCGTACAGGCCAACACCGCTGGCGTACTCGGAGTGCTGTCGCTGGTGTTCTGGTCGTTGCTCTGGGTGGTATCGCTAAAGTACGTACTGTTCATCCTGCGTGCCGACAACCAGGGCGAAGGTGGCATCATGGCCCTGACCGCCCTGGCGCATCGGGCGGCGGCGCCCTACCAGCGCCTGGGCAGGATACTGGTGCTGCTCGGCTTGTTCGGCGCCGCGCTGTTCTACGGCGACAGCATGATCACGCCGGCGATTTCCGTGCTATCGGCCGTCGAGGGCCTGCAACTGGCCTTCGACGGTATCGAGCATTGGGTCGTGCCACTGTCGGTGGTGGTGCTGGTGGCCCTGTTCCTGATCCAGAAGCATGGCACCGCGCGCATCGGCATCCTCTTCGGGCCGATCATGGTGCTGTGGTTCGTCGTGCTGGGTGCACTGGGCCTGCACGGCATCGTCCAGCGCCCGGAGGTGCTGCAGGCACTCAACCCGCTCTGGGCGGTGAAGTTCTTCGTGCTGCACCCGGGCATGGGCGTGGCGATTCTGGGCGCGGTGGTGCTGGCGCTGACCGGCGCCGAAGCGCTCTACGCCGATATGGGGCACTTCGGCCGCAAACCCATCGCCCGGGCCTGGTTCCTGCTGGTGCTGCCCGGCCTGGTACTGAACTACTTCGGCCAGGGCGCGCTGATCCTCGGCGACCCGCAGGCAGTGCGCAACCCGTTTTACCTGCTGGCGCCCGAATGGGCCCTGCTGCCCATGGTCGGGCTGGCCACGCTGGCCACCATCATCGCGTCCCAGGCCGTGATTTCCGGTGCGTTCTCGCTGACGCGCCAGGCCATCCAGTTGGGCTACGTACCGCGCATGTTCATCCAGCACACCTCCAGCGAGGAACAGGGGCAGATCTACATCGGCATGGTGAACTGGGCACTGATGGTTGGCGTGGTGCTGCTGGTGGTCGGCTTCGAGTCGTCCGGGGCACTTGCGGCCGCCTATGGCGTAGCCGTGACCGGGACCATGCTGATCACCACACTGCTGGCTTCGGCAGTGGTGCTGTTGCTGTGGAAGGCACCACGCTGGCTGGCGGTGCCGATGCTGCTGGCATTCCTGCTGGTCGACAGCCTGTATTTCGCCGCCAATGCGCCGAAGATCCTCCAGGGCGGTGCATTTCCGGTGATTGCCGGCCTTGCACTGTTCACCCTGATGACTACCTGGAAGCTCGGGCGACGGATGATCGTCGAGCGGCTGGACGAAAGTTCGCTGCCGCTGGACCTGTTCATTACCAGCCTCAAGGCCCAGCCGCCTCACCGCGTGGGCGGTACTGCCGTATTCCTGTCCGCCAGGCCCGAGGCGGTGCCTCACGCCTTGCTGCACAACCTGCTGCATAACCAGGTACTGCATGAACAGGTGGTGCTGTTGACCGTCGTGTTCGAGGACGAGCCACGGGTCAACGCTGGCAAGCGCTTTGAGGTCGAGGAATTTGGTGATGGTTTCTTCCGCATGAGCCTGCATTTCGGCTTCATGGAGGAGCCCGACGTGCCGTTGGCGTTAAGCCGCTGTCAGCGTGCGGACCTTGAGTTCGGCCCCATGCGCACCACTTATTTCCTCAGCCGGGAGACGGTCATTGCAGGCAGGCAAATGGGCATGGCCCGCTGGCGTGAGCACCTGTTTGTCTTCCTGCTGAAGAATGCCAACAGCAACCTGAAGTACTTCAAGCTGCCGCTGAACCGGGTGATCGAGCTTGGCACCCAGGTCGAGATCTGAGCAGTCATGGACCACGATCCTTTTGTCAGGACGACAGAACTTGCAAAGCCGCTGCATGTCTTACCAGCACCTGAGCTCTACCTGCGCCGTTGGAGGCGAAACAACATGAGAAAAACCCTGGTGGCCGTCTTTGCGTGTGCTCTGGCATTCGGCGCAACGGCAATGTTACCTGCCGATATCTCGCCGATGGGTTCCGCGTATGCCAAAGGCGGTGGCGGTGGCGGCCACGGTGGTGGTGGTGGCCACGGCGGCGGCAATGGCGGTGGACGTGGCGCCGGCATGGGTGGGCACAATGGTACTGGCAATGGTGCGGGTCTCGCGGGTGATCATGCCGGCAAGGCTACGCGCGATCATGGTGTGAGCGGCAATCATTATGGAAGCTCACGTAACCAGGACAACGGCCATGGGACCACCACCTCAGGCATTGCCCAGTCCAAGGATACTCGCGGCTTGACGAAATCTACCGCTATCTCGGGGACTACGCCCGGTGATCACAATGCCAAGGGGCTGAGCGGCGCGGTACAAAACTCCTCCAAGAATGATCGATGAGCTTAAGGCTGCCAGGTACTGAAAGGGCCTGGCAGCCGCTTCGTCGAAAGGCTGCGCACTGCGGAACTTAAAAGGCAACCTTATGTCGTATCCGCACTCAAATTTCCCCCCTGCGCCTTTTGGAAGCGAACAAACATGAAAAAACCCTGGTAGCCGTCTTTACCTGTGCCCTGGCGCTCGGCGCAACTGCATTGTTGCCTGCCGATGTCTCGCCGATTGGTTCCGCATATGCCAAAGGTAATGGCAATGGCGGTGGCAAAGGTGGGTTCAACGGTAATGGCGCCGGCTACGAGAGTGATCATGCAGGCAAGGCCACCCGCAACCATGGCGAGAGCGGCAATCACTATGGAAGCCTGCGCAATGATGACAACGGCCGTGGCACTACCCGGTCCGGCATTGCCCATTCCAAGGAACACAACAAGGCCGGGCGCTCCTCTTCGAAGCACGATCGATAACTGAAAGCGCAGATGGCGTGCCCTCGAACCGGGCGATGCGGTTGATGGCACCGGCTGCGTCTGTGTTCGCGGGTAAACCCGCTCCCACAGGTACGGCGCATTTCTTCAGCTGATGGGCTCCCTGTGGGAGCGGGCATGCCCGCGAAGCAGGCGACGCCGTGGATGGCACCGGCTGCGCCGGTGTTCGCGGGCGCACCCGCTCCCACAGGTATGGCGCATTCCTTCAGCTGGTGGGGTCCCTGTGGGAGCGGGCATGCCCGCGAAGCAGGCGACGCCGTGGATGGCACCGGCTGCGCCGGTGTTCGCGGGCGCGCCCGCTCCCACAGGTATGGCGCATTCCTTCAGCTGGTGGGGCCCCTGTGGGAGCGGGTTTACCCGCGAAGCAGGCGACGCCGTGGATGGCACCGGCTGCGCCGGTTTTCGCGGGCGCACCCGCTCCCACAGGTATGGCGCATTCCTTCAGCTGGTGGGGCCCCTCTGGGAGCGGGCATGCCCGCGAAGCAGGCGACGCGGTGGAAGGCACCGGCTGCGCCGGTGTTCGCGGGCGCGCCCGCTCCCACAGGTATGGCGCATTCCTTCAGCTGGTGGGGTCCCTGTGGGAGCGGGTTTACCCGCGAAGCAGGCGACGCGGTGGAAGGCACCGGCTGCGCCTGTGTTCGCGGGCGCGCCCACTGCCACAGTCTGGTGCCCGCCAGACCTCAAACCCTGAACCGCGCCACCAACGCCGCCATCTCCCCCACCAACCCCGACAACGCCTTGCTCGCCTCACTGGTCTGCTGCGCCCCCGCAGCCGAGGATGTCGACAACTCGCGAATGTTCAGCAGGTTGCGGTCTACCTCTCGCGCCACCTGGGCCTGCTCTTCGGCTGCGCTGGCAATCACCAGGTTACGCTCGTTGATCTCGCCGATCGCACTGTAGATACCCTCAAGCACCTGCCCCGAGGCCAGGGTCACGTCCAGCGTCGACTGGGCGCGGCTGGTACTGGTCTGCATCGAGGTCATGGCCGCTTCGGTACCCGCCTGCACGCGCCCGATCATCTGCTCGATTTCCTGGGTCGACTGCTGCGTGCGGTAAGCCAGTGTACGCACTTCATCAGCCACCACCGCAAAGCCGCGCCCGGCCTCGCCCGCACGGGCGGCCTCGATGGCGGCATTGAGTGCCAGCAGGTTGGTTTGCTCGGACACAGAGCGAATCACTTCCAGCACCTTGCCGATGTCCCGCACCTGCCCGACCAGTTGCTCCAGATGCGCGCTGCTGGCCTGGATCTCCCGAGTCATGGCCTCGGTGCCGTCGATGTTGTCGTTGACTTGCCGGCGGCTTTGCGCCGCCAGCTGGTTGGATTCGCTGGTGGTCTGCGAGGTGGTGATGGCATTGCGCGCAACCTCCTCAACGGCCGTGGTCATTTCGGTAACGGCGGTAGCGGCCTGCTCCAGCTCCTGGCCCTGCTGGCGCAGGTTGTTGGCGCTTTCCTCGGTGACCATATTCAGCGCCGTGGCGGCTGCGTCCAGCTGCCTGGCACAGTTGCTGATCTGCCCCAGGGTGTCGCGCTGGCTCTGCTGCATGCGCTCAAGTTCATGGAACAGCTGGCCGATCTCGTTACTGCCCTGCCCCTGCACCGGCACGCTCAGGTCGCCGCCGGCAATGCGCTGGAAGTGCCGGCCAGCTTCGCGCAGCGGGTGCAGCACGCGCTGGGCAATAAAGGCCCAGCACAGCACCGCCAACACCAACGTCACGCCCAGCAGCCCCAGACTCAGCAGTTGGGCGCGCGCCAGGCGCCGGTCGGATCCCAGCATGATCTGCTGACCGCGCTCACTCAATGCGCCAACCAGCTGCTGGCGCAGCGCCTGCAGCCGGCCCATGGCGTTGCCGGCGTCGGTGTTGACCTTGAAATACTGCTCGAGTGAACGTTGACGGGTTGCCTCACGCTGCCCGGCGACCGCCTTGGCATACTCGCCGTAGGTGGCCTGCAGTGCCGTTGCCAGTGCGTGCAGCGCAGGCTCGCGGGCGTTTTCGACAAACTCGTCCACCAGCTTCTGGCTCTTGTCGTTCAGCTCGACCGACAGCGCCATGCGCTTGTTGGCGCTTTCCTCATGACCACCCAGCTGCTCGATGAAGCCCGAGGACACATTGGCACTGGCGCGAATCGCCATCAGCAACGCATTGTTCAACCGGTCCGACTGGTGCGCGGTCTGGTCCAGTTCGGTGATCTGCTGGTCGCTGCCCACCGCCGCCCGCCAGGCACTGACGGTGGAAAACAGCAGGGTCACGCTGAACAGCGACAGCACCCAGAACATTCCGGTGCGGATCTTCAGGTTGGCAAGCATGGGGGCAGTACTCCTTGTTGGCACCACTTCTGGTCGATGATTCGACGGTGGGTGTGCTGCTATCGGAGGTACTACCCCAGGCTTGAGGCGCCGGAGTGCGGTTATGGGCGGTAACCGAACAGATGTTGTCGAGGCACATACCGGCAACGGGCAACAAGCCGACCAGGCGGGAACTTCAACGCTCCAATTCGGTCGATAGCATCCCCTCGCCCTCCAACCTGGCCCGCCCAAGCCCTGCCGAGTCTTCCGCCGATGCCCAGCACACCTGTTCTGTCAGCCCTGCTCCTGTTGTTCAGCGCAATCACGGCACAGGGCGCACTGGCCGGCGAACGCTACGCGCCCACACGCAGCAACAATGCTTCGACGGTGCTGATCGAAACCGCCTCGCAACAGTATGCCGACGGCCAGCTGGACCAGGCGGCGGCCACCCTGGAGCGTGCGCTGCACATTCAGCCGAACAACCCGGCAACATTGCACTACCTTGGTGTTTTGCGCCTTCAGCAAGGGCAGTATGAACAGGCCGAAACCCTGGCGCTTCGCTCCAACCTGCGTGTTGGCAACAATCACGCCCTGCGCAGCCGCAACCTGCAGCTGATAGAAGCCGCGCACAAGGCCCAGGGCCCGGGCATGCTGCCGACGGCTGCGCACTGACGGCGATAAGACGCTGCGCATCAGGCCACCATCGACCTGCTTTGCCACCGGCTGCGCCGGTGATCACCCGCAAGTCAGCTCTCATGGAACTACCCATAACTCATTGCATCAGCAGGGACCCTGTGGGAGCGGCTTTAGCCGCGAACACCGGCGCAGCCGGTGCCATGCACCGCGTTGGATTCTTCGCGGCTAAAGCCGCTCCCACAGGGTACGCGGACCGCTTGCGAATTCAGTTCTCTACTCGACAGCGCAGCCCAAAGGGCTGGGTGATCGCCCACAGGGATTGCGCTGGACCGCTGTTGCAATCGCCTTCGCCGCTTGCGCCAAACGTTGTGTAGCCAGCCGGATTTCATCCATGTCCAGCGAGGCGAAACCGAGACGCAAGGCATTTTCCGCATGACCAAACGGCGAAAACTGCCGGCCACTGCGTACCACCAGGTCCAACTCCAACGCCTTGCCAACCAACTGATCCACATCGACCCCGTCAGCAAACCTCACCCACAGCGCCAGCCCACCTTCCGGCTCGCGCACGGTTACCTGCTCGCCAAAGGCATCGCGCAAGCAAGCCAACAGGGTCTCTCGACGCCGGCGATACTCCCGGGCAACCCTACGCAAATGCTTCTTCAGCTCGCCATCATTGATGAAGTCCGCCAGCATCTGCTGCATCACCGCATCACCGCATCACCCTGCCCCAGGGGCAGCGTCGCCCTGCGTTCGAGCGCCGCGGCCACCTCCGCCGGTGGGGCGCTGCGCAGGGAGTGGCTGCTGCACGCGCTGCCATGGCGCACGGTGTTGGCGGCAAAGCTGTTGCGCAAGGCATTACGGTAATAGCGGTGCAGAACGGTCTGCGGCAGCAGGCGGTGGTCACAGGCACCGTTGTCGAAGAACAGCGCACCCGGCCGATCCTGCTGCGCGGCAGCCTGTTCGTTGGCCGCGAAGTAGGCAACGGCAGGCTCCTCCTGGAGCACCAGGGCAAAGGGCTGCGCTGCGTCGGGCTCGGTCAGGGTGCCAGCCGCCAGCTGCCGACTGACGAAGGTGCCACGGCGCTGCACGCTTTCCAGCCAGCCCTTGGTCTCGGCTTCCTCGTAGGCGAGGATCACCGTCTTGCGATTGACGTTCAGCAGTTGCGCCATTTCCCGCGTGCCAGGCAACGGCGTGCCGGGGCGCAGGCGGCCCTCGGTGATAGCGGCTACCAGGCCCTCGACGATCTGCCTGTACGAAGCCTGCGGCTGCGCCCCGTCGAGCTTGAGCAGCGGCTGCCATTTGCGAAGCTGGACCATGTGAATTAACCGAAACTGGAGGTTCTACTGGTCCTGGACTATAGCAACAATCGAACCTCCACTTGCCCCGAGGTGCCTATGCAGAACCGCCACGTGATTGAATTGTCGCCCTCGGGCAAAACCTTCGACGCCAGCCAGGAGCTGCTGCTCGATGCCATGCTCGCCAGCGGTCTGCCGGTGCCCTTCTCATGCCGCCGCGGCGCCTGCGGCTCGTGCAAGGTCAAGGTGGTGTCGGGGCAGTATCGGGACAAGCAGCGGACGGCAGACATGCCCGCGCCCTGCTACCCCCTCGCCGCCGACGAAATGTTGCTGTGCCAGAGCCACGCCTGCAGCGACATGCGCCTGGAAATCCCCGGCTGGTCCCTGGAAACCCAGGCGCTGGAAATCCACGCGCAGGTTCATGGCAAACGCGAACTGAGCGCCGATATCGTCGAACTGGTGCTTCAGCCTGCGCAGCCGTTGGCGGTACGGGCTGGCCAGTACGTGCGCTTTCGGCTCGCCAACGGCGACAGCCGCTGTTTTTCCATCGCCAACCTGCCCGACCGGGACCAGGGGAAACTGGTGTTTCACATCCGCAAGGTCAGTGGCGGCCTGTTTACCGAACTCCTGCTGCCAACCCTGCAAGCAGGTGACACCTTGAAACTGGAAGGACCGGTGGGTGCCTGCACCTGGCAGCACGAGGCCCAGCGCCCCCTGGTACTGTTCGCCACCGGTACAGGTTACGCCGGCATCAAGCCATTGCTGCTGACCGCCCTGGCAGGTGATGCCGAGGTCACGTTGTACTGGGGCGGCAGATCGGACGCCGACTTCTATGACCGTGAGTTTCTCGACCAGGCCAGCCGTGCACACGCTCACTTTCGCTGGCACCCGGTGCTGTCGGACCAGGCGCGCGTGCAGCAGGTGGCGCTGGCCCAGGCCCATCGCTGGGCCGACACCCAGGTCTATGCCTGCGGCAATGCCACGATGATCAGCCAGGTTCGCGAGCAGTGCCTCGCAGCAGGCCTGCAGCCCCATCGTTTTGTCGCGGAGGCTTTCGTTGCCAGCGGCACACTGGCGCCAGAGGCTTCAACAGCCAGCCCGTTGCACCCGGAGCTGGAAAAAGTCGGCCCACGCTACTCGCTGGACGGCATGCTCGCTGCCCGCGAGCAGTCGGTGCGGGCCGTTGCTGCGATAGCGAACCAGCTGAAAGTCGGCATGACCACTGCCCAGGCGCTGGAGATGGCCGCGCAAACCTTGCAGGCGATGGGTGCATCGCACACCTGGCACCCGACCTACATCCGCTTTGGCGACGACACCGTGCGCACGCCGCGCCAAGGCATTGATCTGCAACGTGTATTACGTACTACGGATATCGTCGTGGTCGACGTCGGCCCGGTATGGGATGGCTATGAGGGCGACTATGGCGACACCTTCGTGTTCGGCCAGCACGAGCTGCACCACGCCTGCGTCAAGGCACTGCATGAAGTGTTCGACGAAACCCGCCAGGCCTGGGGCCGTGGCCTGACCGGGCGCGAACTGTACGACTTCGCCGAGCGCAGTGCCCAGGTAAAAGGCTGGCAGCTGGAGCGCAACCTGGCCGGGCATCGCATCGCCGACTTCCCGCATGTGCTGTATGGGCAGGACAAACTGGCCGAGGTGGAAATCGTCCCGAGCGAAGTGGTGTGGGTGCTGGAGATCCAGTTGTGCCACCCTAGCGAGCCGGTCGGGGCGTTTTTCGAAGACATCCTGATTGGCGAGGCCAGGCCGCTTTCATAGATTCAGAAGCAAGCGATCCGCGTACCCTGTGGGAGCGGCTTTAGCCGCGAAGAATCCAACGCGCTGCATGGCACCGGCTGCGCCGGTGTTCGCGGCTAAAGCCGCTCCCACAGGGGCCCTGCTGATTCAATGAGTTATGTGCCGTTCTATCTCAAGCACCGAGCGAATCCAGCACGCCTTGCAGCTTGCCCCGGGTCATCTCGGTGCACGGCTGCATGGGCTCTCGCAGTTCGTCGCTCATCAGCCCCTGTAGCTGCAAGGCCGCCTTGACCACAGCCGGGTTGGGCTCGGCAAAGGCCATCTTTATCCAAGGCAGCAATTGGTAGAACGTGCCGCGCGCGGCTACCCAGTCGCCATGGTCGACCTGCTGCAGCATGCGCACGTACAGGTCGGCCCGCACATGCGCCGAAGCCGAAATGGCCCCTGCGCCACCCAGGCACAGGTTGTTGAAGATCTGCACGTCCTCACCGGCCAGCACCTGGGCGTGGCCGTCCTGGATCAGGGCCATGGTGGTCTCGCTGTCGCCGCCGCAGTCCTTCACCGCTGCGATGCGCGGGTGGCGCACGATGCGGCGCAGGGTTTCACGCTCGATACGTACCCCGGTGCGGTAGGGTATGTCGTAGACGATCACCGGTACGCTGGCGGCATCTGCCACGGTGCTGAAGAACGCTTCGATGCCGGCCTGCGAAGGCCGGATGTAGCACGGCGCAGGGACCAGCAGCCCGCCAATCTCACGCCGCTGGATTTCAGCCTGGAAGGCCAACAGCTCGCGCAAGTTGTAGCCCGACAGGCCCATCACCACCCTGCCCGGCTCCACCCAGGCCAGCACGGCATCCAGCACGGCCAGTTGTTCGGCCTTGGACAGCGCCGCCGCCTCGCCCGTGGTACCGCATACCACAAAACCGGCCACACCCTCTTCGAGCAGCTTCTTCACCAGTTTTTCCAGGGCGGCGAAGTCGACTTCATTAGCGCGCAATGGCGTGACGAGGGCAATCCAGATACCACGGAAATTCGACATGCAAAAACTCCTGATGTTGACCGAAAGTCAGCGTCAGCAGGGCGGAGAGTCGAAGTGGTCTGGCAGGGATACCTGGCGCCTTCTGTCTCGTCAGCCCACCTGACGAGACAGCGCGCCTCGGTCAGATGAGCGGCTGTTTCTTGGATTTCTTGGCAACGGCAACGCACGCGCCTGCCTGGGCGATGAAGCCCGAAGCGAAAATGGCGTGGTTGGAAATGGACATGCCGGCAAGCCCGTTGCGTGGATATGGCTGGATAATGGTGGCGCGGCGCACTCGGTGTCAATACCGAGATAGCAACCCCATCCAGCTGCGTCGGTGTTCGCGGCCAAAGCCGCACAGAGATCTTTGGGCCCGATCTTGTACAAGAGACATTTGATCAGTCCAGCATCCACCCATCATCGCCCTCCTCCAGCACACCACCGTGATCCGTCCGGTCACCTTTACGCGCCACGGCCGCGCCTTCAATCAGGAAATGCTCGGCTCCACTCTCGATCACGGCGCCGCACGTGGTCCGATCCCCCACCCTGGCAACCGCCCTGCCGTTGAAGATGTACGTTGCACTGCCGCTTTCTACCTCGTTGATGCCATGCAGCGGACAGACATGTCGATGGCCTACAAGTACGACAGGATTCATTGGGCCTCTCCTTCTGATGGCCCGGTGCGAGATTCACGGTCTATCTCCTCTGGCCAATTAACCTTGGGTGCCAGGCAATGCATGTGGCTCAGGCCATCGTCATCGTTCCAGTCACGGGGTGGGTGCACGAACTTCGGCAGGGCTTCGGGGCCTTGCTGCATGAATAGCCGGGCGATGGCCCAGTAGGCTTCGCCTTGGTAGAGGTCATAGGTGAAGAACACGCGGTCGATGACTTCGTTGGTTTCCGGGTTGCGGATCGACAGCATGACGTTCTCGATCAGGCCACCGTGGCCGGGGGCGTAAACTCGGTAGACTTCGGCGGTTACGTCGTCCCAGTTGTAGGCGACCGGTTTGACGCCCCATCGTTTGCGACTGAAGATGAATATGCGGTCATATCGAAACTCATAAATATATATCTTTTGGCGAAGTCGATTGAAGCGAATTGGTTCATCTCTAGGGGCAACGAGATCAAGCTTGATGTCAGGAATTAAAACCCATAGTAGTGCTGGACCGATAATCACCATTGATAGGTTCATCAGCCAGTCGCGCCGCCAGTCGGCGTATAACAAATCCCAGTACAAGTAAAGCGCCATCCCAAAAAGAAAAAGCAGACCCGGAACACCGATCAGGAATATAACGCCTCGAAGGATGGTGCTGCTCCGTGGCAACTCGAGATAAACATCATCGAAATAGTTGGGCGACGGTTTGACGTTCGCCCACACTTTCCGCCACTTTGGCACTTCATCCACCTTGGGAAGGTCATGGCTCCACCCTAAAGCACGCTCCCACAGAACTTTACCATCACGCTTCACTCGTTAATCTCCCTGACACAAATCTCAATGTACCCACTTGGCAAGCTCCGATCCGGCCAGTACATCACCAACAGCGTAGCTGCCAGAATCGTGTGTTTTCCTATAGTCGCCATGAGCGATATCGAGCCAGAAATCTCTAACTGACAGAGTCCAGTAGAAGAAGGTTTCTGCTTCTCGCTAATTGAAATACTGCGGTCGTGATCGGGGATCCGTGGCGATGCAAAGCTGGAAAATGAAGAGGACGGTGAGAGAGGTTCTTCAGCGTTTGCAAAGAAATTGCCCGAAGCAATAGTTTCCCCGCCAACGTAATCAGGGTGATTGCCGTCACCTTGACGATGCACAATCAATTTCCAGCGATATCCCGAGGACCGCTCATCGTACATAGGCAATGCGATCAAGAATTTTAGCTTTCTAATTATTTCGACACTAATCAAGCCACCGATTTTCGGAAGTTTTGGATCAGTGGCCAAGCGCGACTCAAAACTCAACTTCGCCTGAACGCTTAGCGTAGCAGCATTGAGTTCGGCGAACGCGATATCCGCATGCTCTGGAGCATTCCAATGAATGCTCGGCTTTTCGTTTGCTGTTCCAAAGCAGCATCGCCTTACCCACCGCTCCAGATCCGTTGATTCATTTTCCTGAGCGAGTTTGCTTAGTTGATAAGCAGCAAGCGTGAGGGCTATCGCTAGTCCCAACGGGCCGAAAAACAAGGGCTTGAGTACTGCAACACTAAACACCATAGTGCCCGAGCCATATAAGAGGAAGGAAAAGAAGTGTTGGCTCCTCGCTGCATCATCACCCGCAGCGGCGGTGCGCTTCATGGCCTTGATTGCTTGAGCCGTATCAAAGACCCCTGCAACCGCACTCACCAAAGCACCAAGCCTTATCAAGGCCCCCCCACTGGCTGCAACACCCTTTGCCCACCCCAAATTCAGTGGACCAGCACTTGATCTCAAAATGAGCCCAACCAGTTCGATTTGCCCTCCCAACAGGCCCAACTGCGATCCTTGCAACGCCAACCTGGCCTCATGCGCCTTCGGCCCGATCTCCGTTTCCGCCTTTTCCTGATTCCTGCCCAGGCTGTCCTGCTGTAAATACAACCCGCCTATCGCCAGCAGGACCTCCCAGCTGCCAGCAATCCCGCGCAACCCAGAAAAACCGGTTTTTACCAATCGAGCCGCCTGCTGCGTCGTGATCTTCATCCCGTGCAACAACCTGCGCGCATCGGTTTCCAACGTCCCCGCCGCCACCGAGATATTCACCAAGGCAAGCTGTGCCGCGCTGCTCGCCTGGGTTACCCCCATGCTGGCCTCCTTGAACAGCCGCCCATGCACTTCCTCGGCCTTGCCCTCTACCCACACCGTCACGCTGATCATCGAATTGGTGAACCGCGGGTCGAGCACGGCCAGGCTCATCAACCCGTGCTGGATGATCGGCCGCACCTTGCGCATGGCCTTCATCGAGCCAAACTCGAAGTCATCGATATTGCGGCGCATCCGGTCCCGCGCCTCGGCGATCGACGCACTGGCCTTGTGCTGCAACTCCCGAAGGTGGGCGCTCTGCAAGGCGTAGTACTCGCCCAGCTTCATCTTCACTTCCAGCTCGATCAGGTGCACGCCGTTGTAGAGAAACTGCGTGGCGCTGTTCAGATGCCGCACGGCCTTCTGAATGCCGGGCGACACACATGGCGCCAGCCGCTGACTGGCCGCATTGAGTGCGCCCTGTGTTTCAGCAATGGCCTGCTTTAGGGTATTGCGCGTGCGCAAGCCGGCGTCATCGCTGGCGATGATCTTGCTCAGCATGCCGTAAAGCTTGTCGCTGTCGTTCCAGTTGATCGCTTCTGTGGCGGAGAAACTGGGCAGCAGCCCGGCCAGCAGTGCCTGGTCGCGCATCAGCAAGGCGCGGTAGGGCGGGCTGTCAGGGTCCTGCAGCCATTTCAGCCAGAGCAGTTCGCTGGTGCCGGAAGCGGGAACATGCGGTTCAAGGCGGGGGACGACAGCTTCCGTAACCCCACCGCCCAGGCACAGTGCCATGGTCTTGGCGTAGGCCACCCCGGACTCACGATCGTTACCGTCGTAGTCGTATGCCTCGGCCACCTTGAACATGGGCGTATCGAACAAGGCAACGTACGCCTGCGCGTCCTTGTCGATGTAACGCTGAAACTCACGTTCCTGCTGCTCATAGTCAGCCTGGAACGCGGCCCGCTGCGGTTCGTGGTAGCGCTCTTCAAGCCGCTCGTCACTCTCCTGCTGTGCACGCTCGACCAACAGCTGCCGCTCGACTGCCGGGTCGGTGAACACCGGCGGCCCATCACCCGTCATCGGTTCCAGCGACGGCACCTTCTGCGCCGCCCATTCCCTGTGCGTGGCACGAATGATCTGCAGGATCTGCGAGGTCTGCAGCTGATAGGCGCGCATCGGGTCTTCACGCCAGGCCTGACGCTTCAGTACCCAGTTCAGCCGCTGATGGTTGTACTCCTGAATCAGCCCGACAGTGTCGTCGAGCACCACTGCCAGCACGCCGTTTTCCAGCTTGTGCCGGTTGATCGCATTGACCAGATAGCCGCGCAGGGCGAACCGGCGCAACCAGCGGCTGTGGAAGCCATGCGCACTGTCGAAGGGAGCACAGCCATGCTGGGCGTACTCGAACACCTGCTGGTCGACCCCAAGCTTATCGGGCGTCATGGCGATGCCCAGCAGTTCGGGATTGTTGCGCGCCTGAATCAGGTCCAGGCCCTGGAAGCGATGCGCAGGCGACGCGCCGCTCTTGTAGGCGTTCAGCACGCTCACCGGCCAGGCATCACTGGAAAAGGCCAGCCAGGCGCTGGTGTACCTGCCGGTATCGAGGTTGAGAAAGGCCGAAGGAATGTCGTGATCTGCGTTCACGCATTTTTCGGGCAGCGGCGAAGGCGGGCCATCTGGCGGCTCGTAGGGGTTGAAGCGGCGCAGATGACCTTGCTCGCTGACGGCATAGGCATGCCAGACCTGCTGGTCGAGCAGCACATACAGGAAGCCCCTGCGCAAGGTGCGCAAGCCGATCTTTGTTGAGATATGCCGGTTACCCGCCACGGTGGAGACACACTCGGGGCGGGTATCGGGCACCAGGGCGCGACGCAGCGGCAGGATCGGCAGGCCCTGGCGCTCGCAGAACATGCACTGGTCGTGCGGCAGCCCGGCTTCGGCGATCGCGAGGGCAATACGTTGGCTGATGGTCATGAGCGACTCTCGGATTTCGGCAGGCATTCGATCAGTTGGCGCCATTGCGCCTCGGAGTAACGGGCGAGCAACGCGGCAAGAGGCGCCTGGCCTCTGGCCGCTGCATCGATCATTTCGCCCACCACAGGTACGGTATGCAGCCTCGGATGAATGCTCAGGTGATGGAGAGCGAAGGCCACGATGTCCTCCATCGCGCTCAGGCCCAACCTGCG
Organism: Pseudomonas sp. M2(2023); assembly: GCF_030263955.1. Classification (NCBI taxonomy): domain Bacteria; kingdom Pseudomonadati; phylum Pseudomonadota; class Gammaproteobacteria; order Pseudomonadales; family Pseudomonadaceae; genus Pseudomonas; species Pseudomonas sp. M2(2023). The sequence goes on along the minus strand of NZ_CP127114.1, from coordinate 2,310,051 downwards.
TGCATCATCGATATGGTTCGAAGCACGCACCGCAGCAAACGGTGGAATCTGACACTGATTGATGTGCTGCGAACCCGCCCGCAACACTCTCCAGATAGCCAGCACACGTTCGATCAGCCCCACGTCATCCTGAATTCGCCGCGCAGGGGTCGGCAAAGGGTGTCGCTGCCCGCTCTGCCCTTTCAGGCTTGCCAACCTCCCACCGCTACTCAGGAACAACCAGTCACTGATCGGCCACCATGGGCCTTGTTCAAGCCGCTCGAACGTCGCCGCAAGCAACTCCAGACGGATGGGCTCGTAGACCGGGTAGCAGCCAAATTCCCGATTGGAATCGGGTAGCCGACACAAGGCCGTGAGATGGGACGCGACAGCGGCCGAAGGCGCCTCACTGAACAGCCAGCCACACAGGTAACGCCGTTGCTGAAACAACGCCCTCTGCGCCGCTCGGGCGGTCAGTTCCAGCAGACGGCGACTGGGGACCATGCCGGGCGAAGCCAGGCAGACCAGTACGGGATGCAGTTGGGGGGCATGGGCCAGGTCGGCCCGGTGCACACGGGTCAATGCCTGCTCACCCAGGGCATTGCGCAGCGGGGCAAGCACGGTGTGGTCGCCATCGTGAGCAGTCGCAAGCGGATCTATCAGCACATGGCAGTACAAGTGCGCCCCATGATGGCTTTCGATGAGCCTCGCCAGGTTGTCAGTGCGCATCAGGCCTTGGCCTCGCACTTGTTGCTGGCGTCAGGCGCAAGCGTAAGTGGCTGGCTGTTTCCAGCCCCTGACGCAGCCGCGCTGGTTTGCCCCAACAGCTCGAGCTTCAGCCCGTTGATGGTGATGCCCTGCCCGTCCAGCACAATGCTGCCGCCCGCGGTTCTGAACTCGATGCGCTCACTGGCGCGCAGCTGAAAGATCGTCGTATGTTGCTCGATGCCCTGCCCGACGGTGACCTTTTGCGTACCTTTGACGACCAGCTCGGCGTCTTTCCCGACAAGGGCCCGGTGATTGGCCCCTGTTGATTCGCTACGGTCGTTGCCTATCTTCTCGATCAGGTCCTGCTTGATGTCTACGTGGCAGGTTTGCCCAATGAGCTGGGTATGGTCACCCCCGGTTTCCTGGCGGAAGTCATTGCCGATATTCAAGTGCTCATCATTGCCGACCTGCTCGACACGATTACGCCCCACACGCGTGGTCTCATCATTGCCGACTACATTGTTCTGGTCCCGCTGGGCATGGATGAACACTTCTTCCTTGCCGAGTTCGTCCTCGAAGCGCAGCTCGTTGAAACCATCGCCTTTGTGGGTCTGGCTCTTGATGGTCATGCGGGTCTTGTGTTCGGGCAGGTCATACGGCGGCAGTTGGTCGCCGCAATAGGTACGCCCGGTGATCATCGGCTGGTCGGGGTCGGCGTTGACGTACTGGATGATCACGTCCTGGCCGATGCGCGGGATAGCCATCGAACCCCAGCTACCGCCGGCCCAGCCTTGCGACACGCGCACCCAGCAGGAGCTGAACTCGTTGTTCTCGCTCTCCCGGTCCCAGGGGAAGCTCACCTTGACCCGGCCCCACTCGTCGCAGTAGATCTCTTCCCCGGGCGGCCCGACGACCGTGGCCATGTGCGGGCCGTCGATGCGTGGCTTGGGCAGTGGCGCCGGACGCCATTCGATCCGGCCGGGTACCAGCACGGCTTCCTGCGAGTAGCGCGTTCCTTGTTCGGCCCCGGCAGCTTCTTCTTGCAGGCTGGTGAACTGGCTGCCCTCGTGATGTACACGCATCACACGCCAATGGGCGTTGAGGTCTTTGCGCGGGTGTTCGATGAGGGTAAAGCTCAGCCCCGGTTGCAGCCGCACATCGTCACCCTCGACTTCGGCAATACGGGCGTCATGGCGCAGGGCCGTCAGGCGGGTAGCGGTAAAGGGTACACCGACCGCATCGCGCTTGTAGCGGCCGGGGTAGTCGAAGCGCTCGTAGTCCCGGGACTGATGGGTGATGCCACTGTCACCTGCGCGGTGTTCCTGCCGGTACTGCGGGTTGGTGAAGGTGTAGTCCCGCTGCACCTGACGTGCAGTGCGCACCTGTTCGCTGTAACGCAGGCGGCGCAGACAAGGCCTGGCCTGGTCGCCACCGCTGTTGGCGCGGTACAGCACCTGGTCGGGGCCAATGTCGTCTTCGTCGAAGAAGCCTTCATCCTCGTCGTCGGCCTTGAGCGCGCTTCGGCTGATCTGCCCCAGCGCCAGCAGTCGGTCGGTGATGACCAGCTGGTGATGTTTCGGCGTGTGCTCGAAGCGATAGACGAAACCCTCTTCCCCCGCCAGGCGGGCGATGAAGTCGAGGTCCGTTTCACCGGCCTGTACGCAGAACTCGCGCACCTGATGCTCGCCCATGCTGTTGATTTCGAAACGGGCAATGCCCTGGCGCTTGAGCATCAATTCGAGAATCTGCGGCACGGTCTTCTGCTGGAAGATGCGCCAGTTCGAACGTAAGCCGGCACGGGCCAGCACGGGCTCGACCAATGCGCGGTAACGAGTGCGATAGAACCCCGTTTCACCCTGGCTGAAACTGCTGACCAGGCCGTGCACATAGCGCAGGGGGCGCTCACCGCGCCAGATCGTGAACAGCACTGGCTGGTCGAGCAACTGGCCGAAGTCGACCTCGTCTTCAAAACTGATCAGTTCCAGTTTCAGCTGGAACGGTGAGCTGATCATTTCGTCGAGTTCGAACGAAACCACCTCGAAGTCAATCTGGCCAGCCAGCGGCTGGAAGGTGAAGCGCAAGTCGGATTGGCTAGGCATGCGGATCCCCTTTACTACTGCTGCAAAATGCCGTTGAGCGACTCCAGCACCTCGGCGGTGATCAAGCTCAGACGGTAGCTGTAGTAGCAGTAGGCGCAGACCATGGCGATGGCGGAGATCACCAACGGGCTCCACCAGGGCCATTCCCGACGCCGCATACGGTGGGGGCGATGGACCACGTTGGTATAGGGATCGCCCGGGAATTCCGGCGTGGGGCCGCGCAGTTCACGAATGACCTTGTGCATCCGCGAAATCAGGGCGTTGATGATTTCATCGCACTTCGGGTCCAGGGCGTACTTGCCCTTCAGGCCCAGGCAAAAGCAGAAGTACAGGAACTCCAGCACATCCTGGAACTCCTCCGGAGACTGCATCAACCGCTCCAGCAACACGAAGATCTTCTCGCCACCCTGGGTTTCGCCATGGAAGATGCTGAGCAGCGGTTCGTGGCTCCAGCACGAATTGTTCCCCCAGGGGCGACTCATCACGGCCTCGTCCAGGTAAAGGCACAAGGCATAGGAATAGGCTTCGAGGTGCACCGACGAATAACCGTGCTGCTGTATTTCCTCGCGGATTGTGCTGATCTGAATCTGCAGGGTCTTGTGCACCTGTTCGATGTTGGGCAGGTCATCCAGCGTACGCAGGCGTATGACCAGGCCGAACAGCGGGTTGGCCGCGTCGAGCATCAGGTTGGCGAAGCCGCCGCGTAGCTGGAAGTCCGGGTCGGCCGGATAACCCTCATGATCCGCGCGCCCGCCGTGGCCGGGTGGATAAGGTGAATCGCTGCCCTCCGGGACATCGAGCATGGCATGCAGGCTGCTTTCGGTTACGTCATGGGCAGCGTTGGCGGCCTGGGGTTTTCCAATACGAACAGCAGATGGGCCGGGCATGAAGAGGTCCTTGTCTTCCAGTTAGGCTGAAGACATGAACACTATCGGGGAATCAATTCTTCGAGGAGCGTGGTGCGTCCCAAAGCGCTGTAGGAATTTTCTCCTTTTGGCTTGTCTGGACGCTGTGATGCCGGAATTCCGGGGCCGCTCGGCGGCCCTTTCGCGACACAAGGCCGCTCCTGCAACGACTGCGCCAGCCCTTGTGTGGGTGGCGCACCGCCGCAAACATCAATCAGCCAAACAACCTGGCCAGGAAACCCAGCTTCTTCTTGTACGAGCGCCGAGCTTCCAGGGCTTCCTCCAGGCTTACCTCGAGGAACCGCGCCTGCTGGTTGGGCTGCATCTGCCCGATCAGATCCAGGTCGGCGCTGATCACCGTGCCGATCATGGCGTAGCCGCCACCCGATACCGCGTCACGGTGCAGGATGATCGGCTCCAGCCCCGCGGGCACCTGGATCGAGCCGATCGGGTAGCAGCTGTCAACGATGTTCGACGGGTCCGAGCCGGCCCCGAACGGCTGCTCCCGTGGCTGGAAGCTCAAGGCGCTGCCGCCCTTGTAGCGATAGCCGATACGGTCAGCCTCGGAGCCGACCGTCCAGGCTTCGGTGAAAAAGCTTTGCACCGCAGCCTTGGTCAGGCGGTGAAAATACAGCCCCGGCACCACCCGCAGCACCACCTCGCCGCCCAAGGCCTGGCGCAAGGCCATCGGCAGGCTCGCGCCGGCGCGGGTCTTGCCACTGGGCATGCCGACCGGCAACAGGTCACCCGCCATCAGCTTGCGCCCATGCAAGCCACCCAATGCACCCAACGCATAGGTGGAGCGGCTGCCGAGCACCTCGGGTACATCGATACCGCCGGCCACCGCCAGGTAGGCCCGGGCACCTGCGGTAGGGAAGCCGAAACGCAACACCTGCCCGGCACGTACGGCAAACGCGGTGTCCGGGCGTTGCTCGCGGCCATCGAGCAAGGCCGGCATCTGCGCCCCGCAAACCGCCACCAGGGCATCCTGCTGGAACTCCAGCTCCGGCCCCACCAGCGCACACTCAAGGCCCGCGGCGCCGGCCGGGTTGCCCACCAGGTGGTTGGCCGCCCTCAGGGCGTACTGGTCGAGGGCGCCGGACGGCGGGATGCCCAGGTGGTAGTAGCCTTCGCGGCCCAGGTCCTGCACCGAGGTAGCCAAGCCGGGTTTGAGTACCTTGATCATGCCAGCACCTCCTGCAGAGTCCGTGGATAACCGACCGGGTCGGCAAGGAACGCGTCCAGGGAGAATTCCACCGGGCGAATGCGCAGGTCGAAACGGCCTTCTTCGACATCCGCCACCGCCTGGTCGTAGGTGCGGCGGTCAATGGGTTTGAACTGCACGATGTCTCCCGGGCGGAAGAACACCATGTGCTCCTTCAGGTAGTTCAGCGTCTGCTGCGGGTCGTAGATAGGCGCCGGAGTGACGCCGAACATCTGGTAGCCACCTGCCCCGCGCACTGAATAGATGCAGCCGAAACAGCCGCCATGGCCAAGGGTGAGCTTGGGGGTGTCAGTACGCGGGCGCAGGTACTTGGGCACCTGCAGTTGCCGCTCTCGCTCGACCATCTGGAACATGAACGGCAGGCCGGCAACGAACCCGACCATCGACACGAACCACGGCGCGCCGCTGTGCGCGGCAATGAACCCCTCGACATCGGCCAGGCCGTTGATCCGCGCGGCGTACTCCAGGTCGGTGCTGCCCGGGGCCTGGTGGCGGTCACGAAAACGCATCAGTGTTTCATGGGTCCAGGGGTCGTTGTACAGCACTGGAATCTCGATGATCCGTGTCTGCAACGAGCGCTCGGCCACTGCCTGCGCTTCGGCACCGCGCACCGCCTCCAGCAGTGCCTGCGGCGCGATACGGTCCGGGTCGAAGCGAATCTGGAACGAGGCGTTGGCCAGGCACACATCCAGCACGCCATCCAGGGCCAGCCGCTCCACCGCGCGGGTGACTGCCATGCCCTTGAAAAAGGCCTCCAGCGACATGCTCTCGCTGACTTCGGCAAACAGGTGCTCGTCGGCGCCGAAGCTGTAGCGGATAGGGGTTGTAGCGAGCGGTTCGGCCATGACTGTTCCTTTTCTTGGAGTCTTTACAGAAAGGCAGGCGAAAGCAAATTGCACGGGCTCCGGCGTATACCTGCCGGATGCCCCACGGATTCAGCGTGGCGCACGCACCACGATACCGGCAGCGTCCAGCGCCTTGCGCGTGGCCTCGACCAGGTCGAGCGCCCCCGGGGTGTCGCTGTGCAGGCAGATGGAATCGAATTCGATGGCCAGGTCCTGGCCCTCGACCGTGCGCACCACGCCTTGCTGGCAAGCCCGCAACACCCGTTCAGCGACCGCTCCAGGTTCGTAGCCCCGCACATTGCGGGTGAACACGATCGAACCGCTCAGGTCGTACTCGCGGTCGGCGTAGAACTCGCGAATGACCGGCTGGCCAAGCTCCTGGGCGATGCGGCAGATCACCGAACCCGGCATGCAGTACAGCAGCAGCTCCGGCTCGATCACTCGCAGGTTCTCCACCAGCAGCCGTGCAGCTTCTTCGTCACGTGCCAGATGCATGTACAGGGCACCGTGCGGCTTGATGTGCTGCAGGCGCACGCCCTGGGCGCGGGCAATTTCACGCAGGGCGCCGAGCTGGTAGAGCATGTCGTCGACCAGTTCCTGGGCCGGGGCATTGATGTGCCGGCGACCGAAGCCGACCAGGTCGCGGAACCCAGGGTGCGCCCCCACTGCGACGCCCAGGGCCTTGGCCCGCTCGACGGTACGGCGCATGGTGCCGGGGTCACCAGCATGGAAGCCGGTGGCGATGTTGGCCGTGCTGATGTAGCCCATCAGCTCGTTGTCGACGCCGTCGCCAATCGTCCACGGGCCAAAGCCCTCACCCATGTCCGAGTTGAAATCCACCACCTGCATGACTGTCTCTCCTGGCGCTTGTGACTGCATGCAAGCCACGTTAGATTCTCCGCACCCCCTTGGGAAGATCTATAAACAGATAGGGTGTCTTCTGAAAATCAGATACCCCCGGGAGCTATCGTGTCACTGACCCTGCGCCAGGTCCGCTATTTCGTCGCCACCGCCGAGATCGGCCAGATTTCCCAGGCGGCAATCCACCTGAACATTTCCCAGTCTGCAGTGACCACGGCGATCAAGGAGCTGGAGGCGATGCTCGGCGTGCTGCTGTTCCAGCGCTCGGCGCAGGGCATGAGCCTGACCGAGGCTGGCCGGCACTTCCTCAACCGCGCCTACGTGATCCTGCGTAGCGTGGACGATGCGTTGAACAGCCCGCTGCCGGACGTGCGCGCCAGTGGCCTGCTGCGCCTGGCGGCAAGCTACACGGTGATCGGCTACTTCCTGCCCCATCACCTGCAGCGGCTGGAGCACTGGCATCCGGATGTGACCTTGGAGCTGTACGAGCAGGAGCGCAGCGCCATCGAGCAAGGGTTGCTGGAGGGTCGTTTCGACATGGCAGTAGTACTCACCGCCAACCTCACCCACCCGGACATCGTCTCGGAAACCCTGTTCAACTCCGAACGCCGCCTGTGGCTGCCTGGCAACCATCCGCTGTGCGAGCGCTCGGCGGTAAGCCTGGCCGATGTGGCCTGCGAGCCGTTCATCCTGCTGACCGTGGATGAGGCCGAGCAAAGCGCCATGCGCTATTGGGAACAGGCCGGGCAGCGGCCGAAAGTGCGGGTGCGGACCAGTTCGGTGGAGGCCGTGCGCAGCATGGTTGCCAATGGCAGCGGTGTAGCGATCCTGTCGGACCTGGTGCACCGGCCCTGGTCGCTGGAGGGCAAGCGTATCGAGACGGTGACCATCAGCGACCCGGTGACACCGATGAGCGTTGGGCTGGCCTGGCACCGGGAACGGGCGTTCAGCCCGGCGATGCAGGCTGTACGCAATTACTTCCATGATGCTTTTTTGGCACCGCAGCAGTTGTCGGCACGGCGCTGACCGTTCTCTGCAGGCCCGATCTCGTTGCGGGTACCCCTACAGCACCAAGGCAAAATGAAATCAGACAGAAATGTAATAATTTGCAAAGTTTTGTTAACAACGACCGTTGGGTCAGTGTCTGTCAGTTAAGGTTGCCGGCTTGACTGGGGCTGCATTGCAGCCCAAGCCTGCCATGGCGACAGCGGACATATCGCTGCGTGTCATGGTCACCGGCCAGGCAAGAATTGATTTTCCGGAGACAAGCATGCTTCGCATCTTTGAGCGCTGGCTCGATCCCTTCCCACCTGATGAGGTACCACCGCCACCGGTTGGCCTGTTGCGCTTCATGTGGGCCTGCACCCGGGGCGCACGCGGCTACATCCTGGCGCTTGCGCTGCTCAGTGCCGGGGTATCGATCTACGAAGCCTGGCTGTTCGCCTTTCTCGGCCAGGTCGTGGACCTGCTCTCGGCCTGGCAGGCCGGCGGTACCGTCGGCCCCGAAGAAACCCGGGTGCTGTGGGGTATCGGCATCGTCCTGCTGGTCAGCATCGGGTTGGTGGCGCTGCGCACCATGGTTCAGCACCAGGTGCTGGCGATCAACTTGCCGCTGCGGCTGCGCTGGGACTTTCACCGGCTGATGCTACGCCAGAGCCTGTCGTTCTTTTCTGACGAGTTTTCCGGTCGGGTCACCACCAAGGTGATGCAGACGGCACTGGCGGTACGCGATGTGTTGTTCACCGTCATCGAGATCCTGCCCGGGATCGGGGTGTACTTCATCGCGATCATTGCCTTGGCCGGTGGCTTTGCCCTGAAACTCATGCTGCCATTCATTGCCTGGGTCGTACTGTTCGGCCTGGCCATGCTGTATTTCGTGCCACGCCTGGGCAAGGTCGGCCAGGAGCAGGCCAATGCGCGATCGTCGATGACCGGGCGGGTGTCCGACGCCTACACCAACATCACCACGGTGAAGCTGTTCTCGCACGCCAACCGCGAAGCGCACTTCGCGCGCGCGGCCATGGAGGACTTCAAGCAGACCGGCTTTCGCCAGATGCGTCTGGTCAGCCAGTTCGAAATCGTCAACCAGGCGCTGGTGGTGGGCTTGATCATCGCTGCCGGTGGCTATGCGCTGTGGCTGTGGCACCAGGGCCAGGTCGGTACCGGGGCGGTGGCGGCGATCACCGCCATGGCCTTGCGTATCAACGGCATGTCGCACTGGATCATGTGGGAGATAACCTCGCTGTTCGAAAACATCGGCACCGTGCAGGACGGTATGGCCACCCTCACCCGCGGCCCCAAGGTAAAGGATGCGCCGGATGCTGTGGAGCTGGTAACCACAGGGGGCGCGGTGAGTTTTGACAAGGTCAGCTTCAACTACAACGGCGAGCGTCAGGTGCTCAACGACCTGAGCCTGCACATTCGCCCGGGCGAAAAAGTCGGCCTGGTCGGCCGCTCCGGCGCCGGCAAGTCCACCTTGATCAACCTGCTGCTGCGCTTCTACGACGTGGACCGTGGTGAAATCCGCATCGACGGGCAGAACGTGGCCAAGGTCACTCAGGACAGCCTGCGCGCGGCGATCGGCATGGTCACCCAGGACACCTCGCTGCTGCACCGCTCGATTCGCGACAACATCGCCTATGGCCGCCCCGATGCCACCGAAGCGCAGATCCGCGCCGCTGCGGCCAATGCCCAGGCCGATGGTTTCATCAGCCAGCTCAGCGACCGCCAGGGCAACACGGGTTACGACACCCTGGTGGGAGAGCGCGGCATCAAGCTGTCTGGTGGCCAGCGCCAACGCATCGCCATTGCCCGAGTGATGTTGAAGAACGCGCCGATCCTGCTGCTGGACGAAGCCACGAGTGCGCTGGACTCGGAAGTGGAAGTGGCCATTCAGGAGAGCCTGGATGAAATGATGCAAGGCAAGACCGTCATCGCCATCGCCCACCGGTTGTCGACGATTGCCGCCATGGACCGGCTGATCGTGATGGATGAAGGGCGCATCATCGAGCAAGGCACCCATGCGGAACTGCTGGCGAAGAACGGTACTTATGCGCGGTTGTGGCAGCACCAGAGCGGCGGGTTCCTGGGTGAGGACCAGGGTGTGGCCGAGGCGATGGAGTAGGCCTGTATGGGAGCGGGCCCGGCGAACACCGGCAAAGCCGGTGCCATGCGTCGACCTCCATCAGTTTCCATCGCGACGATGGACTGAGCTCAATCCTGGCCCTCAACCAAACACGTGCGAAGGCCGGCGCAGCACCGGGTCAAACGGGTTGACCCGTTCGCCAATCGCCGTCGCCTCGCGCTTGAGCAGCGCCACCACGGTCGGCATGCGGTTGGGCCCCAGGCGGTCGCTGATGGTCGCCACGCTCAGGGCCGCCACCGCATAGCCGTTACGATCGAGGATCGGCACCGCCAGGCCGGCCATGCCATCGAGCACTCCGGTATTGCGCCCGGCATAGCCGAGGCTGCGCACATTGTCGATTTCGGCGCGCAGCATGACTTCGTCGTAATGGTGGAAATCCTTCAGCCGCGGCAGGTTGTAGCGGATCACCTCGTCGCGCTCCTCCTCCGGCAGGAAGGCCAGGATTGCCAGGCTGCCCTGCCCCACCCCCAAGGCCACACGGCCGCCGATATCACCGGTGAAGGTACGAATCGGGTATGGCCCTTCGCTGCGGTCCAGGCACACCGCATCGAACCCCGAGCGCGCCAGCAGGAACAGCGAATCGCCCAACGAGGCCGACAGCCGCAGCAGGCTGGGGCGCACCACATCACGCAGGTTGCCGGCTTGCCCGGCCTTGGCCGCCAGGGCAAAAAAATCCAGGCTCAGCCGGTAGCGCTTGCTGGTCTCGCACTGGTCGACCATGCCTTCTTCAATCAGGCTGCGCAGCAGGCGGTGGGTTGTGGGTTGCGCCAGGCCAACCCGCTGCGCCAGCTGGCTGACCTTCTCGCCCTCGCCGCCGCATTCTCCCAGCGCACGCAACACGGCGAACAAACGCGACACCGCACCGACACCTACTTCCTTGGCCTGCACATTTCGTTTATCGGAATCCATTTTTCGTCAAACCCTTAAAAATTCCATTCAGTGGAATAATTTCAAAATAGCTATCACCCAGTGAAATTACCCTTTGTCGCCATCCTAATCATTGCCCTACTCTCCGGTCCATAGGGCGATATCACAACATCGGCCGCCGCCACAGAAGCGAGCGCCAACGTCCGTAAAAGCATTGCTTTTCGCCGCTGGCGCTCTGCCCACCCTGAAACTGCCGGTTGACCCCGGTTCCGTTTGCGATGGAGCACAGCCATGACCTTTCTGTTGATCGACAAGCTTTGCAAGCGCTATGGCGCCACGGAGGCAGTGGCCAGCTCGTCACTGGCCATCGAGAAAGGCGAGTTCGTCTCCCTGCTTGGCCCTTCGGGCTGCGGCAAGACCACCACCCTGCAAATGATTGCCGGCTTCGTCGAGGTCACCAGCGGCCGCATTGTCCTCGACGGCCGCGACATCACCCACGCCAAGCCGGCCAGCCGAGGCCTGGGCGTGGTGTTCCAGAGCTACGCGCTGTTCCCGCACATGACCGTGCGCGACAACGTCGCCTTCGGCCTGCGCATGCGCAAGGTGGCCAACGCCGACATCGCCCGCCGGGTCGACCAGTCCCTGGCGCTGGTGCGCCTGGACAAGCATGCCGAGCGCTACCCGCGCGAACTCTCCGGCGGCCAGCGTCAGCGGGTGGCCCTGGCCCGCGCACTGGTGATCGAACCGCCGGTGCTGCTACTGGACGAACCGCTGTCCAACCTGGACGCCCACCTGCGTGAAGAAATGCAGTTCGAGATCTGTCGCATCCAGAACGAGGTCGGCATTACCACCTTGATGGTCACCCACGACCAGGCCGAGGCCTTGTCGATCAGCGACCGGGTGGTGGTGATGGAGGCCGGGCGCATTACCCAGGTAGATGACCCCTACCGCCTCTACGAACACCCGGGTACGCCCTTCATTTCCGATTTTGTCGGCAAGGCCAACCGCCTGCGCGGCGTAACCGGCCCCGGCGGGCAACCGCAGGCGAATGCCCAGGGCCCGCTGACCCTCAGCCTGCGCCCGGAAAAAATCAGCCTCGGCCCGGCCGGTAGCGGCAGGCTCGCAGGCCGCATCAGCTGCCGCTACTTCCTCGGCAGCCAGTGGCTGTATCGGGTCGACACTGCTCTGGGCAACCTGGCCGTGGTGCGTGCCAACGACGGCAACACACCGCTGGATGAAGGCACACAGGTCGGCCTGGACTGGAACGATGCCCTGCTGCGGGTACTGAACGCTGGCGAGGTGGCGGCATGAGCGCGGCAAAGCTGCGCAGCAGCGCCTGGGGCTACGGCCTCAGCAGCCCGGCGCTGCTGTTGTTCCTGGCCTTGCTGGTGGTGCCACTGGGGCTGACCGTGCTGCTGTCGTTCAACGCGTTCGACTACAGCAGCGGCATCCAGGCCGGCCAGTACACCCTCGGCCATTACCTGAGCCTGGTGACCGACACCTACTACTACGAGATCTTCTTCCGCACCTTCTGGATCAGCGCCCTGGTCACCCTGCTTTGCGTGCTGATCGGCATCCCCGAGGCCTTGGTGCTCAGCCGCATGGGCGCGCCGTGGCGCTCGATCTTCCTGATCCTGGTGCTGACCCCGCTGCTGATTTCGGTGGTAGTGCGGGCCTTCGGCTGGAGCCTGCTGCTGGGCGCCGACGGCCTGGTCAACCAGGGCATCACTGCCCTCGGCGGCCAGCCGGTGAAGCTGCTGTATACGCCCTTTGCAGTGATCATCGGCCTGGTCCACGTGATGCTGCCGTTCATGATCATCCCGGTGTGGACCTCGCTGCAGAAGCTCGACCCGGCTGCCGAGCAAGCCGCGCTGTCACTGGGTGCCAGCCAGTGGACGGTGTTCCGCCGCATCGTGCTGCCACAGATCATGCCCGGCGTGCTGTCAGGCACGCTGATCGTGTTCGGCCTGGCCGCCAGTTCGTTCGCCATCCCCGGCCTGCTGGGCGGGCGCCGGCTGAAGATGGTCGCCACCATGATCTACGACCAGTACCTGGCCGAACTGAACTGGCCGATGGGTGCCACCATCGCCGTGGCCCTGCTGCTGATCAACCTGCTGGTGATGCTCAGCTGGAACCGGCTGGTCGAACGCCGCTACAAACGCGCACTTGGAGTCTGAACCGATGACCCGTAACGGCCCGCTGGCCCTGTCCTTTCACGCCCTGGTGATGCTGTTCATGCTCGCCCCGCTGGTGGTGGTGTGCCTGGTGGCATTCACCCCGGAAAACACCCTCAGCCTGCCCACCGCCGGCTTCTCGCTGCGCTGGTTCAGCGCCGTGTTCGAGCGTGCCGATTTCCTCGATGCGTTTTACAACAGCCTGAAACTCGCGGCCCTGGCTGCCTCGCTGGCCACTTTGATCGCCGTGCCGGCGGGCCTGGCGATCACCCGCTACAGCTTCCCCGGCCAAGGCTTTCTCAACGGCCTGCTGCTGTCGCCGATCATCATCCCGCACCTGGTTCTGGGTGTGGCCTTGCTGCGGCTGTTCGCCTTGCTGGGGGTCAATGGCAGCTTCGCCTGGCTGGTGTTCGCCCACGTCGTGGTGATCACCCCTTACGTGCTGCGCCTGGTACTGGCTGCAGCCATCGGTATCGACCGCAGCGCCGAGCAGGCCGCGCAAAGCCTGGGTGCTGGCCGGGTCACGCTGTTCTGCAAGGTCACCCTGCCGATGATCCTGCCCGGTGTGGCCGGCGGCTGGCTGCTGGCGTTCATCAACAGCTTCGACGAAGTGACCCTGTCGATCTTCGTCACCTCGCCTGCCACCCAGACCCTGCCAGTGCGCATGTACGTATACGCCACCGAATCCATCGACCCGATGATGGCCGCCGTCTCGGCGCTGGTTATCGCCGTCACCGCCCTGACCATGGTCGCCCTGGACCGCGTATATGGCCTGGACCGCGTGCTGGTGGGCAAGCAATGACAAGGAATGCCCCCATGCCTCTGTTCAAGCGCGTGGCCGAACACGACCGCGAGCCTGTGCCCTTCCTGCTCGACGGCCAACCGGCCAAAGGCATGAGTGGCGATACCCTGCTGACTGCCATCCTGACCAATGCCGGGCACCTGCGCGGCAGCGACTTCAGCGCCGAACCACGCGCCGGCTTCTGCCTGATGGGCGCCTGCCAGGACTGCTGGGTACGCCTGCAGGATGGCCGTCGGGTACGCGCCTGCTCGACCTTTCTGGAACCGGGCCAGTGCGTGACCCGCGACCCGGGGCGCCAGCCATGAGTGCGATCGTGATCATCGGCGCCGGCCCGGCCGGCATCCGCGCCGCGCAAACCCTGGTAACCCACGGCCTGCGCCCGGTGTTGCTGGACGAAGCCAGCCGCGGCGGCGGGCAGATCTACCGCCAACAGCCGACCAACTTTCGCCGCTCGGCCAAAGCCTTGTACGGCTTCGAGGCAGGAAAAGCGCAAGCCGTGCACACCACCCTTGAGCAACTGCGCGGGCAGGTCGACTACCGCCCGGACACCCTGGTATGGAACGCCGAGCAGCAAGTGCTGGACACCTTGCAACAGGGCCAACTGGCCGACCGCCTGGCGTTCGACCGGGTGATCGTCGCCACCGGTGCCACCGACCGAGTATTGCCGATACCCGGCTGGACCCTGCCTGGGGTCTATACCTTGGGCGCTGCGCAAATCGCCCTGAAGTTCCAGGGCTGCGCGATCGGTGAACGGGTGGTGCTGGCCGGCAGCGGGCCGCTGCTGTACCTGGTGGCCTACCAGTACGCCAAGGCCGGTGCCACGGTCAGCGCGGTACTCGACACCTCACCGTTCAGCGCCCAGGTGCGTGCCCTGCCACGCCTGCTTCTACAACCGGGCACCTTTGCCAAGGGCCTGTACTACCGAGCCTGGCTGGCCCGCAAGGGTGTGCCGGTGCACCAAGGCGTGACCCTGCTGGGTATCGACGGCGAGCAACGTGCCAGCGGTGTGCGCTGGTCGCACAATGGCCAACAACACGACTTGCCGTGCGACGCCGTGGCATTCGCCCACGCCCTGCGCAGTGAAACCCAACTGGCCGACCTGCTGGGTTGCCAATTCGCCTGGAGCGTGCTCAACCGCGCCTGGCTACCGGTACGTGACGCCCAGGGCCGGGCCACCAGCCCTGGCGTGTACCTGGCGGGCGATGGTACCGGCATCCTCGGTGCCGACGGTGCCGAGATGAGCGGTGAACTGGCCGCCCTGACACTGCTGGCCGACCTTGGCAAGCCCGGCAACCCGCAGCGCCAGCAGCAACTGGAAAGGCGCCTGGCCACCTTGCAGCGCTTCCGCCAGGGGCTGGAGCAGGCCTTTCCATTCCCCGAGCAGTGGGCCCGGCAAGCCCCGGACGAGCTCACCGTGTGCCGCTGCGAGCAGATCAGCGCCGGGGAAATCCGCGCCACCGTGCGTGCCGGGCACTGGGAAATCAACCGGGTCAAGGCCATGTGCCGAGTCGGCATGGGCCGCTGCCAGGGCCGCGTGTGCGGTGCAGCTGCCGCCGAGTTGATCGCCTGCGAAAGCGGTCGGGCCATTGACCAGGTAGGGCGCCTGCGTGGCCAGGCACCGGTCAAGCCCCTGCCCTTTGGCCTGGAGATAAAACCATGAAGCTGATCGAAGTGGACGCCATCATCGTCGGCGGCGGCATCATCGGCAGCAGCGCGGCCTTGACCTTGGCCCGCGCTGGTCGGCAAGTGGCATTGCTGGAACGCGACTTCTGCGGCTCGCATTCCAGCGGAGTGAACTACGGCGGTGTGCGCCGCCAGGGCCGCTCGTTGGCCCAGCTGCCGTTGTCGATGCGCGCCCATGCCATCTGGGGGAATCTGCGCGAATGGATCGGCATCGATGGCGAATACGCCCGCAGCGGCCACCTGAAGCTGGCCCGCAGCGAAACCGACTTCGATGCCTTGAAGGCCTATGCCCGGCGTACCCAGGCTTTTGACCTTCGCCTGCAACTGTTTGAACGACGCGAACTGCGCCAGCGCTTCCCCTGGGTAGGCGATATCGCCGTCGGCGCCTCGTACTGCCCCGAGGACGGCCATGCCAACCCACGGCTGGTGTCACCGGCCTTCGCCCAGGCGGCCAGGCGCAGCGGCGCCCAGGTGCATGAACAGTGCAAGGTGCTGGAGGTGGGACACGACGGCCACCACTTCAGCGTACACACCAGCAGCGGCCAAGGCTTCAAGGCGCCCTGGCTGTTGAATTGCGCCGGCGCCTGGTCGGCGCAATTGGCCGAGCGGTTCGGCGAGCCGGTGCCGCTGACCGCGGCCCACCCAGCCATGCTGGTCACCGAGCCGCTGCCGCTGTTCATGACCGCCAGCACCGGGGTCGAAGGCGGCGGCATCTATGCCCGCCAGGTGGCGCGTGGCAACTGCGTGCTGGGCGGCGGGCGCGGTTTTGCCCTGACCCCGACCACCGCACGCCCGGGCCAGGCCGCAGTGCTCGACATCCTGCACAACGCCACCGAGCTGTACCCGGCACTGGCCGGCGCCCAGGCCATTCGCACCTGGAGCGGCACCGAAGGCTACCTGCCCGATGACGAACCGGTGCTCGGCCCCAGCCTGCACCAGCCCGGCCTGCTGCATGGTTTCGGCTTTGCCGGTGCCGGCTTCCAGATAGGCCCGGCTGCCGGTGAAGCGTTGGCGCAATGCATCCTGCACGGCGCGCCGACGCTCAGCCTGGCGGCTTTTTCCATCAACCGCTTTCAGCCCAACCACCACAAGGAAAACCTGTCATGACGCACAAGCAACGTTTGCTCGCCCTGTTCTGCACCGTGCCCGGCCTGTTCGCCTGCCTGCCCGCCATGGCCCAACCCACGCTGTACCTGGGCATGAACGGCGGCACCATGGAACGGCTGTTCAGCGACAATATCCTGCCAAAGTTCGAGCAGGCCAACGGCGTGAAGGTGGTGATTGTCCCCGGCACCTCGGCCGACATCCTGGCCAAGGTCCAGGCCACGCCGAACAAGCCGTCGATCCATGTGATGGTGCTGGATGACGGCATCATGTACCGCGCCATCGGCATGGGCCTGTGCAGCACGCTCAAACCCAACCCGACCTTGGCCCAGTTGCCGGAAAAGGCCCTGATCAAGGACAAGGCCGCCGCAGTCAGCCTGGGCGTGACCGGGCTTGCCTACAACAGCCGCCTGTTCAAAGCCAATGGCTGGGCGGCGCCCACCTCGTGGAACGACCTGGCTGACCCGCGCTTCAAGGACAAGGTGGTGTTCCAGTCGATGGCATCGTCCACCTTCGGCCTGCATGGTTTCCTGATGTACAACCGCCTGCACGGCGGTAGCGATACCGATGTCAACCCGGGCTTCACGGCCTGGCAGAAGAACGTGGGCCCGAACGTGCTGGAATACATCCCCAACTCGGCCAAGCTCTCGGAAATGGTGCAAACCGACGAAGCCGCGCTGTTCCCGCTCACCCCCACCCAGGTGACGGCGCTGAAGCTCAAAGGCATCCCGGTGGAGTACGCCGCGCCCAAGGAAGGTGCCGTGGTGCTCAACCAGGCCGAATGCGTCACGGCCAACAACGACCAGCCGGAACTTGCGCAGAAGCTCGCCGAGTTCCTGCTCAGCCCCGAGGCGCAGTCGCCGGCACTGGAGCTGGGTGACCAGATCCCGTCCAACCCCAACACCCCCACCAGCGACAAGACCCGTGGCCAGGTCGAAGCCATGCAGACCTACCTGCAGACTGCCGTGACCATCGACTGGGACCAGGTCAACACCCAGCGCCCCGAATGGAACGCGCGCTGGAACCGCCAGATCGAGCGATAAGCCGAGGGCCTGGGCCGCTCCCACCCCTTTGGGCTGCGCTGTCACGTATAGAACGGAATTCACAAGCGGTCCGCGTACCCTGTGGGAGCGGCTTTAGCCGCGAAGAATCCAGCGCGGTGCATGGCACCGGCTGCGCCGGTGTTCGCGGCTGAAGCCGCTCCCACAGGGTCCCGGCTAGCTCAATGAATCATGTTCAGTTCTATGAGATCGAGTTTCCCGCGAGAAGGCAACACGCCTCCAAACCCTAACACCTCAATCCAGCACCGGCCGCAACAACGCCTGGGCCTCGTACAGGGTCGGCAGATACCGCAAGCGTATTTCATCCACACTCAACCGCGAAGCATGGGTGGTGATGGTCAACGTCGCTTTCAGCCGGCCAGCCCGGTCCAACAGTGGCACACCCAGCACGCGCATGCCGATTTCATACTCCTGGTCCACGATACAGAACCCCTGCTCCTTCACCCGCAGCAACTCCGCCTCCAGCTGCAACCGGTCCGTCTGCGTATAAGGCGTCAACCCTCGCAGCGGGTTACGCGCAAAGTAGGCATCCCGCTCCACCTCATCCAGCCAGGCCAGCCAGACACGCCCACCGGCAGTGCAATACATCGGCACCCGCGAACCCGGCCGGATCGACAACGAAGACACATGGCTGTAGCGGCTGCGTACCAGGTGGATGATCTCGTCACCATCACGGGTACCTACCGACACATGCTCCTGGGTCTGCCGCGCCACCTGCTCGACGATCGGCCGCAGCATGCGCGGCAGTTGCGCCGAGTCCACATACGCCTGGCCAAGGCGCAGCGCCTTGGGCGTAAGCCAGTACTCACGGCTGTCGGTTTCGGCAAACCCTTCGTGCACCAAGGTCAACAGAAACCGCCGCGCGGCACTGGGGGTAAGGCCGGACAACCTGGCCGCCTGCGGCACGCTAAGGCGCGGCTGCTCGGCGCTGAACAGCTGCATCAGCGCCAGGCCCTTCTGCAAGCCGGCGATCAGGTCACGGGGGTGGATAGCGGGGGTGTTCATCTATTCGACTCGCAAGCAGGGCAAAAACAGCCGATTACCGCGATAACCGGATCAATGGTGCGATTATCGCATTAAACGCCCGATCAGCGCATTGTTGCCCACGCCCCCTTGCCTCACCCTTGGCCTGCATAACAACGCCAATAAGGAGGTCAGCATGATTCGTGGTTCGACTGAACTGGTCGCCATCGTCGGTTCGCCCATTGCCCAGGTGAAGTCCCCCGAAAACTTCAACACCTGGTTCGCCAACAACAACTGCAACCTCGCCATGCTGCCCATCGACCTGCAGGAGACCGCGCTGAATACCTTTGCCGGCACTCTGCGTGGCTGGCAGAACCTGCGCGGTTGCGTGGTCACCGTGCCGTACAAGCAGGCCCTGGCCAGCCGCCTTGATAGCCTGAGCGAGCGCGCAGCCGCGCTGGGCTCGGTCAATGTGATTCGCCGAGAGCGTGACGGGCGACTGCTGGGCGACAACGTGGACGGCGCCGGCTTCCTCGGTGCTGCGCGCAAACATGGCTTCGAGCCGGCCGGCAAGCGTGCGTTGGTAATCGGTTGCGGCGGGGTCGGCAGTGCCATTGCCTATGCACTGGGCGAGGCCGGCATCGCCAGCGTCACCCTCAGCGACCCCAGCACAGCGCGCATGGGCGCTGTGTGCGAGCTGCTCGGCAATGCCTTCCCCACGGTCGAAATCGCCACCCGGGTCGACGGGCTGGAAGGCTTCGACCTGCTGGTCAACGCCTCCCCTGTCGGCATGGGCGGTAGCGCGGAGCTGCCACTGCCTGCCGCCCTGCTCGCCACCTTGCAACCCGAAACCCTGGTCGCCGATGTGGTCACCTCGCCCGAGATCACCCCGCTGCTGAACCGGGCACGCCAGGTTGGCTGCGCGGTCCAGACCGGCCCGGAAATGGCCTTCGCCCAACTCGGCCACCTGGGCGCCTTCATGGGCGTCACGCCGCTGGAGATCTGAAGCCATGCCGACACATGAACATGCGCAACACAACTTTGACCTGGTCGTGCTGGGCAGCGGCGCCGGTGGCCTTACCGCTGCCGCCACCGCCGCCCGCCGGGGGCTGAAAGTGCTGGTGGTGGAAAAGGCCGAGCACTTTGGCGGTACCTCGGCAATTTCCGGTGGGGCGGTGTGGCTCTATGGTACTGATCAAGCCCGCGCCGCTGGTGCGGTGGATTCCCCCGAGGCCATTCGCACCTACCTCAGGCAGGTCATCGGCGACGGCTATGACCCCGCGCTGGTCGACGCCTTCATCGAGCATGGCCACCAGGCGCTGCGCTGGCTGGAGCAGAACACCGAACTGCGCTACGCCCTGCGCCCGCATTCGCCGGACTACTACCCGGACGCCCCCGGTGCCACCCAGTTTGGCCGGGCGCTGGAGATGGTCGAGTACGACGGCAGGCAGCTCGGCCCGCACTTCAAGGACCTGCAGATGCCGCCGCCCGGCATGTTGCTGTTCGGCGGCATGATGGTCAACCGCGTGGATATCCAGCACTTTCTCAGTATTCGCCGCTCGCCCCGGTCGCTTTGGCATTGCCTCAAGCTGATGGCGCGTTACGCGCGGGACCGCCTGCATCATCCGCGTGGCACCCGCCTTACCACCGGCAACGCCTTGATCGCCCGCCTGGCCAGCAGCGCCTTCGCCCATGGCACCCAGCTGTGGTTGCGCAGCGAAGCCCTGGAGCTGATCGTCGAACGCGGCGTGGTCACCGGCGTGGTGGTGCAACGCGAAGGGCGCCGTGAACGGGTGCTGGCCCGGGGCGGTGTGGTGTGCGCCATGGGCGGGTTCGCTGCAGGCGCGCTGGCCGACAGCTACCGGCCGGCCCGGCAGGCGCCGCACCTGACCATGTCACCGCCCAGCAATGACGGCGCTGCCCTGCGCCTTGGCCAAGCCGTGGCCGCTGCCCAGGGTGAGGGTCTGGTGGCCAACTTCTTCTGGGCACCGGTTTCGGAACTGCGCCATGTCAGTGGCGAGCGTGAGCGCTTCCCGCACCTGGTCACCGACCGCGCCAAGCCGGGGGTGATCGCGGTGGGCCCGGACGGGCGACGCTTCGTCAACGAGTCCGATTCCTACCACCACTTCGTGCAGACCATGTTCGCCAAAGGCATCGCCAGCTGCTGGCTGGTCTGCGATGCCGAAGCGATGAACCGCTACGGCCTGGGCCTCGCGCGGCCAAAGCCGGTGGACAACCAGGCGTTGATCCATGCCGGCTACCTGCACCGCGCCGCAACAGCGCAGGCACTGGCCAAGACCATTGGTGTCGACCCACAGGTATTCATGCAGACCCTGGAGCAGTTCAACGCCGACGCCCGCAACGGCATCGACCGCGCGTTCGGCAAAGGCGGCAACAGCTACAACCGCTACATGGGCGACCCGCAACACACGCCCAACCCATGCCTGGCGCCGCTGACCAGCGGCCCGTTCTACGCCATCCGCATCCACACCGGCGACCTTGGCTCAGCCCGCGGCCTGGTGACCAACGCCCAGGCCAACGTGCTGAACCGCGATGGCCAGCCGATTGCCGGGCTTTATGCAGTGGGCAACGACATGAACTCACTGATGAAAGGCACCTACCCCGGCCCCGGCATCACCTTGGGCCCCGCCCTCACCTTCGGCTGGCTCGCTGCCAACCACATCGCCGCGCGCCTGCAGGCGCCAACCACCCAAATGGAGACCCCAGCATGTACTACGAACTGAGAACCTACACCCTGGACCCACTGAAAATGGCCGACTGGCTGAGCCTGTACCAAAGCCACGCGCTGGAGGTGCAAAGCGAGCATCTCGGTAACCTGGTCGGCTTTTTCACCAGCGAGTTCGGCGAGGTCAACCAGGTGGTGCATATCTGGGGCTATGCCAGCCTCGACGAACGCATGGCACGCCGCGCAGCCATGGCAGCGGACCCCCGTTGGGCAGAGTTCTCAAGGCGCAATCGCGAGCTGGGCGCGGTGCTGCGCTTGCAGTCGCGAATGCTGCGGCCCACCGGCTTTTCGCCGCTGCAGTAAAACTAAAACCTTCCTCCAATGCCTGAGCGGAACCCCACGATGCAACCCCTCGAATGTGACGTACTCGTCATCGGCTCCGGTGCCTCTGGCCTGGCTGCCGCCGTTACTGCCGCCCATCACGGCCAGCAGGTGATCGTCGCGGAAAAAGCCAGCCAACTGGGCGGCACCAGTGCCTGGTCGGGGGGCTGGCTGTGGATACCGCGCAACCCGCTGGCCATTGCAGAAGGCATCGTCGAGACCGACGATGCCCCGGAGCGCTACCTGCGCGGGCAAACCCACGTCAGCGAACTGGACCCGCGCCAGCGCGCCTTCCTGCATTATGGCCCGGAGATGGTGGCGTTCTTCCAGCAACACACCGCCGTGCAGTTCCAGTGCGGCAGCCGCATGCCCGACATGCGCGAGGGCGATGGCAGCACGCGCGGTGGTCGTTCGCTGTGCGCCCTGCCATACGACGGGCGCCTGCTCGGGCCCTGGCTGCACAAGCTGCGCCCACCGCTGGACATCGTCAGCCTGGCCGGCATGGGCATTGCCGGCGGCGCCGACATGGCCGCCTTCTTCAACGCCACACGCTCGCCCACGGCCGCGCTGCATGTGGGCAAACGCCTGCTGCGCCATTGCCGCGATCTGCTGCTGCACCGCCGCGGCCTGCAACTGGTCAATGGCAACGCCCTGGTGGCACGGCTGCTGCGCAGCGCCTTGGACCTTGGCGTGACGCTACTGACCGACAAGCCGGCCAGCCGCCTGCTGGGCGAAGGCCGGGTCAGCGGCGCACAGTTTGCCGACGGCCAGATGATCCACGCCCGCCGCGGTGTGGTGCTGGCCTGCGGTGGCTTTGCGCATGATCGCCAGCGCATCGCGCAACTGATGCCGCATGCGCCGGACGGTACCCGGCATTACTCCGCAGCCCCCAGGGAAAACAGCGGCGACGGCCTGCACCTGGGCGAACAGGCCGGTGGCCTGGTCCAGGCGACCACGGCCCATGCGGGTGCCTGGGTACCTGTGTCGCGGGTGCCGCGCAGCGATGGCAGTTTCGGCCATTTCCCGCACTTGGTCGATCGCGCCAAACCCGGCTTCATCGCCGTGCGCCGCGATGGCCGGCGCTTCGTCAACGAGGCCGATTGCTACCACGACTTCATGAACGCACTGTTCGCCGCCACGCCAAAGGGTGAAGCGCCGGAAGCCTGGCTGATCTGCGACCATGCCGCGCAACGTCGCTATGGTATCGGCTGGGCCAAGCCCTTCCCTTTCCCCACCCGTCACTATCAACGCTGCGGTTACCTGCACAGCGGTCGCACGCTGGAGGAACTGGCGCAGCGCTGCGGGATCGACGTCGAGCAGTTGCAGCGCACGGTGGACGGCTTCAACCGCCATGCAGCCCAGGGTGAAGATCCGCTTTTCCGGCGCGGTGTATCGGCCTACAACCGGGCGCAGGGCGAGCCGTCGCAAGCCCCCAATCCGTCGCTGCGGCCACTGCTGCACGGGCCGTTCCACGCAGTGAAACTGTTGCCAGGCAGCCTGGGTACCTTCGCCGGCCTGGGCACGGATGCCTCGGCCCGGGTACTGGACCGCAATGCGCGGCCGATCCCCGGGCTGTATGCGGTGGGCAACGACATGCACAGCGTGATGGGCGGGCACTACCCGAGTGGCGGTATCACACTGGGGCCGGGGATGACATTCGGTTATCTGGCTGGTAGAGCGTTGAGTACCTTGACCACCTGAATTCACGTTGCCCCTTGCCTCGCCCGCAGGCCCAACGCAACCGTTCGGTAACCGAACACTAGCCCCTCCCCTTAATTGACGCTGCCGCCTTCACTGCTCACCATGCACCGGCCTTGCGTGCCCCCTGCCTGGGAACTGGTCACGTACTCGTAGCACCGCAGCTGAATACAATTTCAAGAATCGAGCAGTTTATGAACCACTCCAAGATCACCCCCGCCGCCCCCCGGATGCCCCAGGGTTCGATCGGCGACAAGCTTCGCGGCGCCTTCGGCGTCGGCAAGACCCGTTGGGGCATGCTCGCCCTAGTGTTCTTCGCCACCACCCTGAACTACATCGACCGTGCCGCGCTCGGCATCATGCAGCCCGTACTGGCCAAGGAAATGAGCTGGACGGCGATGGACTACGCCAACATCAACTTCTGGTTTCAGGTCGGCTACGCGGTCGGCTTCCTGCTGCAGGGCCGGCTGATCGACAAGGTCGGGGTGAAGCGCGCGTTCTTCTTCGCCGTGCTGCTGTGGAGCCTGGCCACCGGCGCTCACGGCCTGGCCACCTCGGCCGCTGGCTTCATGGTGTGCCGCTTCATCCTCGGCCTGACCGAGGCCGCCAACTACCCGGCCTGCGTGAAGACCGTGCGCTTGTGGTTCCCGGCTGGCGAGCGGGCCATCGCCACCGGCCTGTTCAATGCCGGCACCAACGTCGGCGCCATGGTCACACCGGCCCTGCTGCCGATGATTCTGGCCGTGTGGGGCTGGCAGGCCGCGTTCATCGCCATGGGCAGCCTGGGCCTGGTGTGGGTGGTGCTGTGGGTGTTGAAGTACTACAACCCTGAAGATCACCCGCGCGTGCGCCAGAGCGAGGTGGAGTACATCCAGCAGGATGAAGAGCCCGAACCAACCCGCGTGCCGTTCAGCCGTATCCTGCGCCTGCGTGGCACCTGGGCCTTCGCGGTGGCCTACGCGATTACCGCACCGGTGTTCTGGTTCTACCTGTACTGGCTGCCACCGTTCCTCAACCAGCAATACAGCCTGGGCATCAACGTGACCCAGATGGGCATCCCGCTGATCATCATCTGGCTGACGGCGGACTTCGGCAGCATCGGCGGCGGCATCCTGTCTTCCTGGCTGATCGGCCGTGGCGTGCGCGCGACCACCGCGCGGCTGGTGTCGATGCTGATCTTCGCCTGCACCATGGTCAGCGTCACCTTTGCCGCCAACGCCAGTGGCCTGTGGGTCGCGGTGGCGGCCATCTCGCTGGCGGTGGGTGCGCATCAGGCATGGACGGCGAATATCTGGAGCTTGGTGATGGACTACACGCCCAAGCACCTGGTGAGTACCGTGTTCGGTTTCGGCAGCATGTGCGCTGCGATTGGCGGGATGTTCATGACGCAGATCGTCGGTAGCGTGCTGACCGCTACCAATAACAACTATGCCGTGTTGTTCACCATGATCCCGGCGATGTACTTCCTGGCGCTGGTGTGGATGTACTTCATGGCGCCGCGCAAGATCGAGAGCGCCTGAACGCGCTGACCATTTTCCTCTAGGGGCCCTTGCGGGCCCTTTTTTTGATCAGTCCGATGAACGCACTGTGTGGGGTCGCGCCTGAGTCAAGACATGCGCTGTACCTGTGGGAGCGGCTTCAGCCGCGAAGAATCCAACGCGGTGCCTGGCACCGGCTGCGCCGGTGTTCGCGGCTAAAGCCGCTCCCACAAGGGCTTCACAGGGCTCAAGCCATGCGCTGTACCCGTGGGAGCGGGCGTGCCCGCGAACACGGGCGGTAGCCCGTGCCATGCGCCGCGCTCTATCAATCAGACTCTGGCCAACACTGCCATGGCCTTCTCCAGCGCCATGCGCGCACGCTGTTCGCCGCTCATGCCCTGTTCCAGCAACTGCCGTGTGGGGATCTCCAGGCTCAACGGCACATTTGGCGGCAAGCCGCGCAGCAGGCCGACCAGATCGGCATCGCCCTCGCCCGGGAAGCGCCGCTCGTTGCGTGCCTGACGCAGGATCTCTTCCATCTCGGCCGGCACCGGGCCGGCAACGTCGCACAGCTGGGCATAGCGCATGCGCTGCGGTGCCAGTTGCGCCAGATCGTCCAGCGAAGAACCGGAGCGGTTGAAGTGGAAGGCATCCACCAGCACACAGCCATTGGCACGGTCAGCGTTGGCCACCACCCGCATGGCCTGGCGCAGATCACGCACATCAGTCCAGGGCATGAACTCCAGATGCGGATGGATGCCATACCCCACCGCCAGGTCACACAACGCAGCAAAGCGCTCGGTCAGCCGCGCTTCATCCGGGTCGTTGCCAGCCACCAGCAGCTCCGTGCCGCCCAGCTCGGCGCCCACCGCCAGGATCGGCTCGAAATCGGCGACACAGGTTTCCGGCTTCAGCCTCAGGATCTCCAGGTCGAGCACCTTGATGCCCGTGTCGCGCAGGCGCGCCTGGGTCTGCCGGCGCAGGCCGGCATCGGCCACCAGCGGGAAATGCTGCTCCTGCTCGGTGGCGGGCACCAGGCGCAGGCCAACGTGGCTGTAACCGGCGCGGGCTGCTGCCTCGACCATGTCCGGCGGGGACAGCTCGAGTACCGTCAGCGCTGCCAGAGAGAAAATTCGATCAGTCATTATCGTCACCCGACAATTCAAGCAATGTGCTCGGGCACACAGGCCCGGCCAGTTTCCGCTGCCTGGCGGATCGCCTCGATCAGCGCCAGGGTACGGCCACCATCGGCGGCATCGATCAGCGGCGCCTGTTCACCCCGGGCAACCCGTACGAAGTGTTGCAACTGCAAGGTCAATGCCTCGCCGGCGGGGATGCTTTCCTCGCTCTGCAACAACGGCGTGTGCCAGCCCGACCCGGCCTCGGCGTAGTGCCAGCGCTTGAGTTGCGGAATGCTCAGCGCCCCCTGGGTGCCGGCCAGGAGGTAGCACGGCTGGCCATCCTGGCGCGGGTAGACCGGGCTTTCGCCGGAGTCCAGCTCCCAGCTCCACGGCGCGGCCACCGCGTCGGAGCCAGTCAGGCTGCCCAATGCTCCATTGGCGAACTGCAGTAGCACCGCGGCGCTGTCCTCGTTGGCAAAACCGCGCACATCGTTGCGGGTGAATGCCTGCACCTGTACCACCTCGCCGCACAGGTGGCGCAGCAGGTCGAGGTCATGGATCAGGTTGGTCAGCAGGAAGCCAGCGCCCGGCTCGCGGCGCCAGGGGGTGTCGAAATAGCTGTCGGGCTTTTGCAACTGCCACAGCGCGGTGACGTTGATCAATCGGCCCAGCTTGCCGTCGGCAATCACCTGGTGAGCCTTGGCGATCAGCGGGTTGTGCCGGCGATGATGGCCGACCAGCACCGGCACATCGTGGCGGCGCGAGGCTTCCACCAGCGCGCGGACTTCATCCAGGTGCACGCCCACCGGTTTTTCGACCAGCACCGGTACACCGGCCTCGACGCAGTCCAGGGCGGTGGCGACATGCAGGTTGTTCGGGTTGGCGACGATCACTGCCTCGGGGCGCGCGTGCTCCAGCATCTGGCGGTGGTCGGCAAAACAGGGCACGCCGCATTCGGCGGCAAAGGCCTCGGCCTGCGGGCCCGGGTCGGCCACAGCGCACAGCTGGGCCTGCGGCACATTCAGCAAATGCTGGTAATGCTGGCGGCCCATGCTGCCGGCGCCGATCAAGGCAATACGAAGGGGTGCGTTCAACAGCCTGTCCTCTTGTCATTGTTGTCATGCGGATTCCGGAATCTGATTCCACAATCCACATTCGACAATTTAGAACCAGGTTCATCTTTTAAGAAGAAGCCGCAGGACAGAGTGTGCGGTAATCGACCGGAAATGCACCTTCAGGCGAACAACTCACTGGCCCGGCTGGCCGCCGATAGTTCCTCTGCCGCCGCCAGCAACAGCGGCGCCAGTTCTGCCAGGCGGCTTTGCGCCAGGCGCGCACTGGGCCCGGCGATGCTCAGCACACCGATCACCTCGTCACTTTGCGGGCGGCGCACCACCGCAGCCAGGGCCGAGGTGCCAATGGCCGAGGTTTCCTCGACCCAGGCATAACCGCGCTCGCGGGCGCGGCGCAGGTAGCTGAGCAACTCGTCGGTGGAGCGCGGCGCATTCGGGCCGAACTGCGCCGGGTCGGCAATACCCTGGCGCAACACCATCTGCAGCGCCTGCTCATCGTCCAGGCTGGCCAGCCAGGCATGCCCGGACGCGGTGTAAAACAGCGGCGCGTCGCGGCCCATGTCCGGGTCATAGCGCAGCCCGGAGCGGGCACCCTGGGACTTGGCGATCCAGGTCTGGCGGGCGCCGTCGATCACGCCCAGACGCACCAGTTCGCCGCTGTCCTGGGCCAGGCGGTCGAGAATCGGCTGAATGATGTCGGCACCGCTGCTGGCCAGGTAGCGGAAGCCCAGCGCCACCAGCTTGGCCGACAGCTGGTAGCGGCTGTTATCCCGGTTCTGCCGCACATAGCCCAGCCGCACCAGTTCGGTGAGCATGCGATGGGTGGCGCTCTTGGGGATATCCAGGCGCTCGGCCAGGGTTTGCAACGGCAGCCCTTGCGGCTCACCGGTAAGGCTTTCTACAAGACTGAAGGCGCGTTCGATCTGACTACCAGCCATGACACAGGTCCCTGAAATTTCTGCGAATTCTAGAAGATGATTCCACACCGCCGATAGCCGCCGCAGCAAGGGCTGCACGAACTGTCCGGTTATCGCCCATTACTTGCCCGGAAGGGCCGCCATACCCTTGCGGGCCGATTCGCTGCCAATAAGAATGTGGAACCTTGTTCCAATAACAATACAGGAATCCCGCAATGCCTTCCGCTCCCTACGAAACCGAATGCGATGTGCTGGTCATAGGTTCTGGTGCCGCCGGGCTGGCTGCGGCCGTGACGGCGGCCTGGCATGGGCAGAAGGTGATCGTGGTTGAGAAGGAGCCAGTGTTCGGCGGCGCCACCGCCTGGTCCGGTGGTTGGGCCTGGGTGCCGCGCAACCCGCTGGCACGCCGGGCCGGCATCGAGGAAGACATCGAGCAGCCGCGTACCTACCTGCGCAATGAACTGGGGGCGTATTACAACGCCGAACGCGTCGACGCCTTCCTCGAAGCCTGCCCGCACATGGTGGCGTTTTTCGAAAAGCACACGGCGCTGCAGTTTGCCGACGGCAACGGCATCCCCGACATGCATGGCGACACACCGGGCGCGGCCCAGGGCGGGCACCAGGTGATTGCCGCGCCCTATGACGCCCGCGAGGTGGGTGCGCTGCTGCCACGCCTGCGCAAGACCATGCGCGAAACCTCGTTCATGGGCATGCCGATAATGGCGGGTGCCGACCTTGCCGCGTTCCTCAACATGACCCGCTCGCCCAAGGCCTTGCTGCACGTGTGCAAACGCTTTGGCCGCCACCTGTACCACCTGGCCCGGTATGGCCGGGCGATGCACCTGGTCAACGGCGTGGCGCTGGTGGCCCGCCTGGCCAGGTCGGCACAAGACCTGGGCGTGCGCCTGCAGGAATCGGCGCCGGCCAAACGCCTGCTGGTCGAGGATGGCCAGGTGCGGGGCGCGCTGGTGGCTACACCGCTGGGCGAGCAACTGATCCGTGCCAAGGCCGTGGTGCTTGCGGCGGGTGGCTTCCCCAACGACAACGCCCGCCGCCAGCAACTGTTCCCGCGCGATGCCAGTGGCCATGACAACCTGGCCCTGCCCCCCAAGGGTTGTTCGGGTGACGGCCTGCGCCTGGGCGAGTCGGCCGGCGGTGTGGTCGCTACCGACCTGAAGTCGCCGGTGGCCTGGGCGCCGGTTTCGCGAGTGCCGCACCGCGACGGCAGCGTCGGCCATTTCCCGCACATCATCGAACGTGGCAAACCGGGCATCATCGGCGTGCTGGCCAACGGCAAGCGTTTCGTCAACGAAGCGCATGGCTACTACGACTACGTGTCAGCGATGATCGCGGCGGTGCCGCAGGGCGAAGAGGTGTGTTCGTGGCTGGTCTGCGACCACCGTTTCCTGCGCCGCTACGGCCTGGGCCACGCCCGCCCGGCGCCACTGCCGGTGTGGCCGCACGTGCGTAGCGGCTATCTCAAGCGGGCTGCCACCCTCGAGCAGTTGGCCCAGGCCTGCGGCATCGACCCGGTAGGGTTGCGCGCCACGGTCAGCGACTTCAACAACCATGCCCGCAACGGTCAGGACCCGGCGTTCGGCCGAGGTTCCACACCGTTCAACCGCAAGCAGGGTGACCCGCAGCACAAGGGGCCAAACCCTTGCGTGGCGCCTATCGAACATGGTCCGTTCTATGCAGTGAAGGTGCAGCCCGGCTGCTTTGGCACCTTTGCCGGGCTGCGCACCGACGGGAATGCCCGGGTGCTGGATGAAGCTGGGCAGCCGATTGCTGGCCTGTATGCGGCGGGTACCGACATGGCCAGCGTGTTTGGCGGCTGGTATCCGTCGGGTGGTATCAACCTGGGCCCGGCGCTGACCTTTGGCTATGTGGCCGGGCGGCATATTGCCGGGGCGCAGGGGTATGAATGAGGTGAGCGGGTCACTGATGGCTGTGCCCTGTGGGACTGCTGAAACATCTCGAGTGCCTGAGCCGGCCCTTTCGCGGGTAAACCCGCTCCTACAGGATCCTGTAGGAGCGGGTTCACCCGCGAAGAGGCCAGCCCTGGCGACACTTCAATAAAGCCTTACTGCAAAGTGCTGGGCCCATTGGCCTACAAGGAAGGGGCTGAATCTGATTTTTCGCTCAAGCCGGGCAACGCATCTGCCCCAGCCAGTACGCCACGTCCACCTCGTCGATCTGCTCGGCACGCAGGAACCGCTCGGCATACTGGCGGTACACCCCACTGCTGAGGAACAGCTCCAGCAACTGGCCGTCGATGTGCCCGCCGCGGGCCATGCCCACCAGGATCTTCACCGACTCGGACAAGGTCTTCGGCGCCTTGTAGGGCCGGTCGGCCGCGGTAAGCGCCTCGAAGATGTCGGCAATGGCCATCACCCGCTCGGCAATGCCCAGGTCCTGCTTGCCCAGCCTGCGCGGGTAGCCGCTGCCGTCCATTTTCTCGTGGTGGTTGCCAGCGATGTCCGGAACCCGCTTGAGCTGGCGAGGGAACGGCAAGGAACTGAGCATGATGATGGTCTGCACGATGTGTTCGTTGATCTTGAAGCGTTCCTCGTCATTCAGCGTGCCGCGGCGGATCGCCAGGTTGTACAGCTCGCCGTAATTGCTGGCACAGGCCGGCAGGCGCATGTCGAAGCCCCAGCGGTTGCGCGGGTCGTCCTTGGCCACCGGCGGCTTGCGGGGGCCCCAGGGTACGCAATGCTCGGGGCGGTCGGCCAGCAGTGGCTCGTCAACCGGTAGCGCAGGTGGAGGCACGTCGGCAAAGCGCTCCAGCTCATCACGGGAGATGCCCAGGCGGTTGTCGAAATGGCGCTGCCAAAGGCGCTGGCCAATCTGCTGCAGGCGCTCGATGTCGGCGTCCTGCATGAACTCGCCGCCGATGTTGGCCTGGGCGACGAAGGCGAAGTCGTCCTGCAGCTGCGCCTGGCTGCGCACCAGGGTGGCTTGCAGCGCCTGCCGGTCGCCACCGCTGGCCAGGCCTTGCCAATAGGCCAGCTCGGCATCCCGCCAGAGTACCTCGAAACGCATGCGTACCTCGTGGATACGGTTGTACAAGGTTTCCAGCTTGGTCGCCTTGTCCACCACATACTCGGGGCTGGTGACCTTGCCACAGTCGTGCAGCCAGGCCGCGACGTGGAATTCGTAGCGTTCAGCCGCGGTCATGTTGAAACTGGCGTACGGGCCGGTTTCAGCCGCCACCGCCTGGTCCAGCAGCATCTGCGCCAGTTGTGGCACCCGCTCGCAATGGCCACCGGTATAGGGGCTCTTGGCATCGATGGCATCGGCCAGCAACTTGATCATGGCATCCAGCAGGCGTTGCTGGGCTTCGGCCAGCTGGCGCGTCTCGATCGCCACCGCCGCCACCCCGGACAGTTCCGCGACAAAGCTGCGCAACGGCTGGCCTGCCTGCTCGTGTACATGTCCATCGCCCAGTTGCAGGATCAATATGCCCAGCAGCGCCTGGCTGCGGTCATTCAGCACCAAGGCCAGGGTGCCCTCATGCAGGCCGAGGGCCTGGCTCACTGCCGTGGCCAGGTGCTGCTGGGCAGTTTCATCCACGGCCAGCTCGCCAGGGTACTGCTCGCCATGGCAGGCAGCGGCCAGGCGCAGCAAGGCGTGTTCGGCATCGAACAGGTAAACCACGCCGGCACTGCCCCCGGCGGCTTCCACCAGATGGGTCAACACACCGTCGAGCATGCGTTCCAGGTCGCGCTCGCTGCTGAGTGTGAGGGTAATCGCCTGAAAGCTGCGGATGGTGCCGGACATGCGGCTAAGCACGCGGCTCAGCTCGCGCACTTCGGATACCCGCGAGCGCACCCCGACTTCGCGGCTGAAATCAAAGCCGGCCAGGCCTTGTACCTGTTCAGCCAGCAACCGCAACGGGCGGCCGATACGCCGGCCGAGCACACCACCGAGCACCAGCAGCACGCTTATCAGGGCAGCGGTCCAGAGCAACTGTTCGAGCAGTACCTTGCGTGCACCGGCCAGCAACTCATGGCCTGGCACGGCAATCAGCACCTGCAGGTCCTGCCCGGCCAGGTTGGTCAGTTGCACACGCATGCCATACCAGGTCTGCCCGTCCACCTGATAAGGCTGCGGCCGGGGGCCTTGCGGCAGGTCGGCGTAAAGGTGCTCCAGGCTGGGGATGCCCAGTTCGGCGATGCGCGACAAGCGCACGGCCTGCCCTTCGTGCACGATTACCCGCTGCAGGTCCGGGTAGGCCACCACGCTACCCTGGTCGTCGATCACGACGATCTCGGTGCCGGGGGTCATGCGCAGGCCCTGAGTCTCACTGGCCAGGTCGTCGACCGAAACGTCCATGCCGATCACCGCCCCGCCGTCGAGGCTGCGCTGGGCCATGGTCAGGCCGATCTCGCGGGTGGTGAAGAACACATAGGGGTGGGTCAGCACGGTGGTGGGCTGGGCACTGGCTTCGACAAACCATGGGCGCGTGCGCGGATCGTAGCGGTATTCAGGCTTGGCCTGGGCTTGCAGCAGGTTCAGCGAGCGGTCGTAGAAGCGCCATTCACCCTGCACCGCCCCGCCCTCACGGCTGACGCTCTGCACCAGAAATACCGTGCCCGGCGGCGCAGCGAAACGCTGCAGCAACTGCGGGTCACGCAAGCGGCGCACCAGCAGGAACTCACCACTGGGGTAACCCATGTAGGCAGCACTTAGCATGCGGTTGGCGTCCAGCGTCTCGACCAGTTGCGGCAAGCGTTCCAGGCGCTGAGCCGGGGTTTGCGCGGCCGGGTTGTGGGCCAGCAGGCGGATACTGCTGTGCACGGGGTCGATCAGGCGCCGGGCGCGCTCGTCGATGGTCTTGCCTATTTGCTGGGCAGAATCACCCGCTGCGGCCACCAAGGTCTGACGAATGCCGTGATAGCCCTGCCAGGCCAGGGCGGCGCCGAGCAGCAACATGCCCAGCACGATGGCGAGTGCCACCAGCCACTGCAGTGAAATGCCACGTCCGGCGTTGCCAGCAGCACGACCATTCGACACGCAGCCCATCTCAGGTACTCCATGTATGGCGGTTTGACGGGGCAGCCAGGACGATCATGCAGGCAGAAGCCATTCGCAGGCAGCGAGACGGGGGGGCGTGGCGGCACATAGCCCTGCCCTATCTTGGCAGCAGTGTAGAGCGGACCCGAGCTTTCTGCCGGGTTGGCAAGGAAAATTAACGGAACGCCATGAATGATCCGGGTACCGCGTCGCCTGCTTCGCGGGCTTGCCCGCTCCCACAGGGACCGCGCAGCACCGCAGCCAGTGCAGTACCTGTGGGAGCGGGCGAGCCCGCGAAACAGGCGACGCGGTGCAAGATCGGATGTATCAGGCGCGCAACTGGTACCAGGTGGTCTTGAGCTGTGAATACTTGTCGAACGAGTGCAGCGACAGGTCGCGGCCAAACCCGGACTGCCTGCCACCGCCGAACGGCACCGTCACATCCAGCGCATCGACCGTGTTCACCGACACGGTGCCGGCCTTCAACGCCCGTGCCACGCGGTGCACCTGGTTGAAGTCATCGCTCCACACCGACGCCGCCAGCCCATAGATGCTGTCGTTGGCCAGGCGCACGGCCTGCTCTTCACTGTCGAAGGCACTGACCGCCAGCACCGGCCCGAATACCTCTTCCCGCGCCAGGCTCATACGGCCATCGACACCGGCAAAAATGGTCGGCTCGATGTAATTGTCCGAGCCGTCGATGGTCAGGCGCCGGCCACCACACACCAACCGCGCGCCATCCTGCCCGGCGCGGGCGATGGCGGCTTCGATCCGGCCGGTCTGCCCGGCATCCACAATGGCACCGGCACGGCTCGCCGGGTCCAGCGGGTTGCCTGGCAGCCACTGACGGGCCTTGGCCTGCAGGCGCTCGATGAACTCGTCATGGATGGAGCACTGCACGTACAGCCGCGAGTTGGCCGAGCACACCTCACCCTGGTTGAAGAAGATACCGAATGCCGCCTTTTCCGCAGCCAGGTCCAGGTCCTGGCAGTTTTCGAACACCAGGTTGGGGCTCTTGCCGCCGCACTCCAGCCATACCTGCTTGAGGTTGGACTGTGCCGAGTACTGCATGAAGTACTTGCCCACCTGGGTGGAGCCGGTGAACACCAGGCAATCCACGTCCGGGTGCAGGCCCAGCGCCCGCCCGGCCTGCTCGCCCAGGCCCGGCACCACGTTCAGCACGCCTTCCGGCACACCGGCCTGCAGCGCCAGCTGGGCCAGGCGCAGGGCCGAGAACGGTGATTGCTCGGCGGGTTTGAGCACCACGCTGTTGCCGGCAGCCAGCGCCGGGGCGAGCTTCCAGGCGGCCATGTCGAGCGGGAAGTTCCACGGCACCACGGCGGCGACCACGCCGAGGGCTTCGCGGGTGATGGTGGCCAACGCGTTGGGCGCGGTGGGTGCCACCTGGTCGTACAGCTTGTCCAGCGCCTCGCCATACCAGGCGAACACCTGCGCCGAGCCCGGCACGTCGATGTTGTAGGCGTCCATGACCGGCTTGCCCATGTTCAGCGAGTCGAGCAGGGCCAGTTCTTCACGATGGGCCATGATCAGCTCGGCCAGGCGCAGCAGCACTTTCTTGCGCTCACCCGGGGCCATGCGCGGCCATGGGCCTTGCTCGAAAGCCCTGCGGGCGCTGGCGACGGCCAGGTCGACCTCGGCCTGACCGCAGGCGGTGACCTGGGCCAATACCTTGTTGGTGGCGGGGTTGATGGCGGCGAAGGTGGCGCCGTCCTGTGCGTTGACGGGCTTGCCGTCGATCAGTGCATTGGCCGGGAGGTAGAGGTCCGAGGCACGTTGTTGCCAGAATTCGAGGGTGTACATTTGTACTCCAGGCGACCGTCGTGGCGGTCTCTCTGTTGCTCGTAAGGTGCAGTGTCGATACAGCGCTGGGGGAGCGGGTTCATCGAGGCGTCGAACCGCCGCGAACACCGGCGAAGCCGGTGCGATGCACAGCGTCGCATTCTTCGCGGGTGAACCCGCTCCCACAGGGGCTGCGGAGCGCTCACAGGTTTTTAGAGCTTGCCGACCAGGCGCGCCGTGCGGTCCACGGCAATGCGGGTCTTCTCTACCAGCTCATCCAGCTCGCTGTGGTTGGCGATCAGTGCCGGCGCCATGATCATCCGGCCCAGGGTGGAGCGAATGATCACCCCTTCCTCGAAACCGAAGGTGCGGCACTGCCAGGCCAGGTCGTTCTCGTTGGCAAAGCGCTTGCGCGTCGGCTTGTGCTCGGCGAACTGCAGCGCCGCCACCAACCCGGCACCCTGCACCTGGCCGATCAACGGGTGGTCGGCGAACACCTCGCGCAGGATGCGTTGCAGGTACGGCCCGGTGTCTTCCTTCACCTGGCGCACGATGCCTTCGTCACGCAGCGCCTTCAGGTTGGCGATGGCCACCGCCGCCGCCACCGGGTGGCCGGAATAGGTCAGGCCGTGGGCGAACACCCCGCCCCGCTCCACCAGCGCCTCGGCAATGCGCTTGCTCAGCACCAGGCCACCCATGGGCACATAGCCGCTGGTCAGGCCCTTGGCGATGGACAGGGTGTCGGGCTCGAAGCCGAAGTACTCGTGGGCGAACCATTCACCAGTGCGGCCAAAGCCGCCGATCACTTCATCGGCGCACAGCAGCACGTCGTACTGGCGGCAGATGCGCTGGATCTCGGGCCAGTAGCTTTCCGGCGGGAAGATCATGCCGCCCGCGCCCTGGAACGGCTCGGCGATAAAGCCGGCGACGTTCTCGGCCCCCAGTTCGAGGATCTTCTCCTCCAGCTGCAGCGCGCAGCGGCGGCCGAACTCGGCCGGGGTCAGCTCGCCGCCCTCGGCGTACCAGTACGGCTCATCGATGTGCGCCACATCCGGGATCAACCCGCCCATTTCGTGCATGAACTTCATGCCACCCAGCGCCGTGGCCGCCAGGGTCGAGCCGTGGTAACCGTTCCAGCGGCCGATCATGATCTTCTTGTCCGGCTGGCCGACCACCTGCCAGTAGCGGCGCACGGTACGGATCAGCACCTCGTTGGCCTCGGAGCCGGAGTTGGTGTAGATCGCGTGGCTGTAGTGCCCCGGCAACAGGCTGAACAGCAGCTCGGACAGTTCGATCACCGCCGGGTGGGTGGTGTGGAAGAACATGTTGTAGTAGGCCAACTGGTCCATCTGCGTGGCAGCTGCGGCTGTCAGGTCGCGGCGGCCGTAGCCGAGCTGGGTGCACCACAGGCCGGACATGCCGTCCAGGTAGCGCTTGCCCTCGCTGTCCCACAGGTGCAGGCGTTCGCCACCGACGATCACTCGTGGCCCTTCGGCGTTCAGCGCCTTCTGGTCGAGGAAGGCATGGATGTGGTGCGCGGCATCGGCTGCCTGATAGTCACGGGTCTGGCGTTGCGGGGCGAAAGGCGCATTCATTGTTGGTTTTCCTTTGCGGTGGGGTTGCAGGGTGGCTTGCGCTCAGCGCAGCTTGCCCATGTAGCTTTCCAGCGGGTCCTTGCCCAGCACGCCCTGGGCATTGGCCAGCGCGTCGATGAACAGGGAGAACAGCTCGGACTGGGTGCCGATGTCGAGCTTGGCGTAGACGTTCTTGCGGTGTGACTTGATGGTGTCCTCCGACACCCCCAGGCGCTCGGCCAGCGACTTGGTCGAGTGGCCACGCAGGATCAACTGGGCGATACGGCATTCACGCTCGGTCAGCAGCGAGCTGCCGAAGTTGTTCAGCGCCGCGTGGATGCGCTGCTCGAGGATGTTCTCGAAGCGCCCGGCGCGGCTGTCCAGCCCGGCGAAATGCTTGCCGAGCACCGCCAGCACCCAGGGCGTGATACGCGCGAACAACGCACGGGTTTGCCCATCGAGCTTGTCGGTGAACGCCAGCGATACTGCCAGGCTCTGCCCGGGCGCGACCTGCAGGATGTAGTTGAGCTCATCCTCCAGGTGCGAGTGCCGGTAGAACGACTGGTAGTACTCGCTGACCTCGAAGTGGTCGGGCGCCACTTCGAACAGGCCGTAGCAACCGGACTCGACCTGCTCCACACAGGCGCCGTAGAACGGGTCGAGCAGATAGAAGCCGGACAGGTAGCGGCTGACATTGCCCTCGGGCTGCCAGGGCGCCTTGTCGTCCTGCTCGAACAGCGCGCTGGGCATGCCGTCGTGCGGGTACAGGTACACCGTGGTCGCCTGGATCGGCCGGATCACGCCAAGCGCAGCAAACAGGGTGGCGGCAAAGCCCGGTCGGCCGATTGCCTCGGTGACCTTGGCCTGGTGCTCGAACCACTGTTGCGAAAGCAATTGATCAGTCACTGTGGGTCTGCCGTCTCAAGTAAAGGCACCGCCGCCAGTGCGGTGCGTCGTTGGCCAGATACTCCCATGGCACTGCAAACACCGAAATCACCCTTTGGGGTGAGCAGGCAAAGCCCCCTGCCGGCTCACCCCAAAGGGTGATTCCGGGTACCGGTGGGGTGTGGGAGCATCAACCCGCCCCAGCGCTGCGAGCCACCCGCTCGACCTCCTTGCACAACACCCACCGGTATCGAGCCCGCTCGCATACCGCGGCGTCCTGCATCCCTTTCCAGGAGTTAGCAATGCATACAACAACAAGTACAGCCCAAAGCCCTGCACATAGCCCGTCGCAACCCACCGCCAGTAACGGCCGTTTCCGCAAGTCCATGGGGCTGCCCGCCCTGGTGCTGTTCGGCCTGGCCTACATGGTCCCACTTGCAGTATTCACCACCTATGGGCTGGTCACCCAGATGACCAAGGGGCACCTGCCCATCGCCTACCTGCTGACCCTCGCCGCCATGCTGCTGACCGCCTACAGCTACGGCCGCATGGTCCAGGCCCACCCCTACTCCGGCTCGGTCTACACCTACACCCGCAAGGCCTTCGGCAGCCACATCGGCTTCATCGCCGGCTGGACCCTGCTGCTCGACTACATCTTCCTGCCGCTGCTCAGCTACCTGCTGATCGGCATCTACATGTCGGAGTACTTCCCGGCCATCCACGCCTGGGTGTGGGTGGCGGGCTCCATTGCCCTGGTCACCTTCCTCAACCTGATCGGCATCGAGTCGATCACCCGGGTGAACTGGATACTGGTGGTGGTGCAACTGGTGTTCATCGTCGTGTTCGTCGCCCTGTCCATCCACAACCTCAGCGGGCAGG
The DNA here is from genome assembly GCF_030263955.1 of Pseudomonas sp. M2(2023). NCBI lineage: Bacteria > Pseudomonadati > Pseudomonadota > Gammaproteobacteria > Pseudomonadales > Pseudomonadaceae > Pseudomonas > Pseudomonas sp. M2(2023). The sequence goes on along the minus strand of NZ_CP127114.1, from coordinate 2,272,119 downwards.
CGCAGCCGGTGTCGCTGCTGGCGCCGTTCCACCACGAAGGCTTCAGCGTGCCGTTGATCATGACCGGCGCCGCCGTGCTGTGCCTGTCGTTCCTGGGCTTCGATGCGGTCTCGACCATGGCCGAGGAAACCAGCAACCCCACCTACCGCATTCCCGTGGCGATCCTCGCCGTGTCGCTGATCGGCGGCATGTTGTTCCTGGTGGTGTCGTACTGCGCACAGATGGTGTTCCCTGACTGGGGCAGCTTCGCCGACCCGGACTCGGCGTCGGTGGACGTGATGCGCCGGGTCGGCGGCGAACTGCTGGTGACCGCCTTCACCGCCACCTACGTGGCCGGCTGCTTCGCCTCGGCCATGGTGTCCCAGGCCAGCGTGTCGCGAGTGCTGTTCGCCATGGGCCGCGACGGTGCGTTGCCCCGCGCGTTCGGCCAGCTGGTGACGAAAAAGCGCGTACCGGCCACGGCCATCCTGCTGGTCAGCCTGCTGTCGCTGATTGCCTTGGTGATCAGCCTCGACACGGTGGCCAACATGATCAGCTTTGGCGCGCTGTTCGCCTTCTCGGCGGTGAACCTGGCCGTGGTCAAGCACTACCTCATCGACCAGAAGCTGCGTGGTGGTCGCAACTACCTGCTGTATGGCGCCATTCCCGGCCTGGGCTTTCTCAGCACGCTGTGGCTGTGGAGCAGCCTTACCAGCCTGTCGTTCACCATCGGTTTGTGCTGGATGGGCATGGGCCTTGTGGTGCTGCTGGGGCTTACCCGCGCGTTCCGGGTGAAGCTGCCGGAGTTGCAGATGGCAGAGTGACTTACGCGCTGTCGAGCATTTGCGCGGTCCCTGTGGGAGCGGGTTTACCCGCGAATACCGGCGAAGCCGGTGCCATACACCGAGTCGCCTGCTTCGCGGGTGAACCCGCTCCTACAGGGGGCCGTGCATACGATAGAAACTTTTGAAGAAGGCCGTTGCGATAACGATCTGTTATCACCTGATCCGCATTAATCATTATTCAGCATGCGTTTCGCCCCCTACAGTCCCAGCCCATCGACTGTCATTGCCAACGGGAAACGAAATGTCCATCGAACATCGCCTGAACCACATCGCCGGCCAGCTCAGCGGCAACGGTGAAGTGCTGCTGAACAGCGTCGACGCCCACACCGGCGAGCCTCTGCCATACGCCTTCCACCAGGCGACCAGCGACGAAGTCGATGCCGCCGTGCAGGCCGCCGAGGCTGCCTACCCGGCCTACCGTAGCACCAGCCCGGCACAGCGCGCCGCCTTCCTCGACGCCATCGCCAACGAACTGGACGCACTGGGCGATGACTTCGTCCAGCATGTGATGCGCGAAACCGCTCTACCCGAGGCACGCATCCGCGGTGAGCGTGCCCGCACCAGCAACCAGCTGCGCCTGTTCGCCGATGTGGTGCGCCGTGGCGATTTCCTCGGTGCGCGCATCGACCGTGCGCAGCCCGAGCGCACCCCGCTGCCACGCCCGGACCTGCGCCAGTACCGCATCGGCGTCGGCCCGGTGGCCGTATTCGGTGCCAGCAACTTCCCGCTGGCCTTCTCCACCGCCGGCGGTGATACCGCCTCGGCGCTGGCGGCCGGCTGCCCGGTGGTGTTCAAGGCCCACAGCGGGCACATGCTGACCGCTGCCCACGTGGCCGCGGCCATTGACCGCGCGGTGGCCGGCAGCGGCATGCCAGCAGGTGTGTTCAACATGATCTATGGCGCCGGCGTGGGTGAAGCACTGGTCAAGCACCCGGCCATCCAGGCGGTCGGCTTCACCGGGTCGCTGCGTGGTGGTCGCGCCCTGTGCGACATGGCGGCTGCGCGCCCGCAGCCGATCCCGGTGTTCGCCGAAATGAGCAGCATCAACCCGGTAATTGTCCTGCCCCAGGCCCTGCAGGCCCGTGGCGAGCAGGTAGCCGGCGAACTGGCCGCCTCGGTAGTGCTGGGTTGCGGGCAGTTCTGCACCAACCCGGGCCTGGTGGTGGGCATCAAGTCGCCGCAGTTCGAACGCTTCGTGCACACGCTGGTGGCGCGCATGGCCGACCAGGCGCCGCAGACCATGCTCAACGCCGGCACCCTGCGCAGCTACCAGAGCGGTGTGCAGCACCTGCTGGCGCACCCTGGCATCCAGCACCTGGCCGGGCAGCCACAAGCCGGCAAGCAGGCCCAGCCGCAGCTGTTCAAGGCGGACGTGAGCCTGCTGCTGGACAGCGACCCGCTGCTGCAGGAAGAAGTGTTCGGCCCGACCACCGTGGTGGTGGAAGCGGCCGATGCCCAGCAACTGGCCGAAGCGCTGCGCCACCTGCAAGGCCAGCTGACGGCCACCCTGATTGCCGAACCGGACGACCTGCGTGCCTTTGCTGCGCTGGTGCCGCTGCTGGAGCGCAAGGCCGGGCGCCTGCTGCTGAACGGCTACCCGACCGGCGTAGAGGTATCGGACGCGATGGTGCATGGCGGGCCATACCCGGCCACCTCCGATGCCCGAGGCACTTCGGTCGGTACCTTGGCCATCGACCGCTTCCTGCGCCCGGTGTGCTTCCAGAACTACCCGGATGCGCTGCTGCCGGAGGCGCTGAAACGTGCAAACCCGCTGGGGATTGCGCGATTGGTGGATGGTGTTGCCAGCCGTGGCGCGGCTTGATCTGACATTGAGGTAGCCTGTACTGGCCTCTTCGCGGGTAAACCCGCTCCCACAGGTACTGCACAGTGCTTGAATTCTGTGTAGTACCTGTGGGAGCGGGTTTACCCGCGAAGAGGCCGGCACAGGACCATCAGCCCTGTATACAATCCGCAAAAACCTTGCTTACAATGCCATGCGCCTATGACATCGGTAATCGCCGATGCGTATTGCGACAGGCTTAAGCCATGTCATCTACAAATGCTCCAAGAACGCTACTGGTCAAAAACGCCGAACTTCTGGTCACCATGGACGGCGAACGCCGCGAGATCAAGAACGGCGGAATGTTCATCGAAGGCAACCTGATCCGTCAGGTCGGCCCCAGCGATACCCTGCCACAGCAGGCCGACGTGGTGCTGGACATGTCCGGCAAGGTGGTCATCCCGGGCCTGGTCAACACTCACCACCACATGTACCAGAGCCTCACCCGCGTGGTGCCGGCGGCCCAGGACGGCGAACTGTTCAACTGGCTGACCAACCTGTACCCGATCTGGGCACGCCTGACCCCCGAGATGATCGCGGTGTCGACCCAGACCGCCATGGCCGAACTGATCCTGTCCGGCTGCACCACCTCCAGCGACCACCTGTACATCTACCCCAACGGCTGCAAGCTCGACGACAGCATCCATGCCGCCGACGAGATCGGCATGCGCTTCCACGCCGCGCGCGGCAGCATGAGCGTGGGCCGCAGCCAGGGCGGACTGCCGCCTGATTCGGTGGTGGAGAAGGAAGCCGACATCCTCAAGGAATCCCAGCGCCTGATCGAGGACTATCACGACGCCAGCCACGGCTCGATGCGCCGCATCGTGGTGGCGCCCTGCTCGCCGTTCTCGGTCAGCCGCGACCTGATGCGCGAAGCAGCCGTGCTGGCGCGCCAGTACGGGGTGTCGTTGCACACCCACCTGGCCGAGAACGTCAACGACATCGCCTACAGCCGCGAGAAGTTCGGCATGACCCCCGCCGAATATGCCGAAGACCTCGGCTGGGTCGGCCACGACGTGTGGCACGCCCACTGCGTGCAACTCGACCAGCATGGCATCGAGCTGTTCGCCCGCACCGGCACGGGTGTCGCCCACTGCCCATGCTCGAACATGCGCCTGGCCTCGGGCATCGCCCCGGTGCGCAAGATGCGCGACCACGGGGTGCCGGTGGGCCTTGGGGTCGACGGTTCGGCATCCAACGACGGCGCCAGCATGATCGGTGAAGTGCGCCAGGCCTTGCTGCTGCAACGGGTGGGCTTTGGCCCCGACGCGATGACTGCGCGCGAGGCGCTGGAAATTGCAACGCTCGGCGGCGCCAAGGTGCTCAACCGCAATGACATCGGCGCACTGGCGCCAGGCATGGTGGCCGATTTCGTCGCCTTCGACCTCGGCCACGTGGCCTATGCCGGTGGCCACCACGACCCGTTGGCGGCGCTGGTGTTCTGCACCCCGACCCAGGTGCACACCAGTGTCATCAATGGCCGTGTGGTGGTGAAGGACGGCCAGCTGGCCACGGTCGACCTGCCACGGGTGCTGGAGCGCCACAACCAGTTGGCACGCCAGCTGGTCAGCGGCGAATAAGCAACCATTCAGGGCCGCCTTGGCGGCCCATCGCCGGCAACGCTGCCGTGTCTTGCGAAATCAGAGGACCATGAGCATCTCATGCCAGGCCATGCCGCCGTGGTCCGACGGCGACGGTTTCACGTACTGATACCCCAGCTTCTGGTACAGGGCCACATGCTGCTCCTTGCACATCAGGTGAATGGTCAGCTTGCCCGCCGCCTTCATGCGTGCGATGAATTCATCCATCAACTGCTTGGCGTAGCCTTTGCCCTGGTACGCCGGGTCAACCACCACCGACATGATCACCACGTTTGGCGCCGCCGGGTCGTGCCCGACCAACTCCTTGAATGCCTCATCGGACATCACCACTTCGTGGGCACAGCCGCTGTTGATGAAACCGACGATCTCGCCCGCATTTTCCAGCACCAGGAAGCCCTGCGGATACTGCGTGATGCGGGTGCGGATCTTCTCCAGCGTGGCCGCCTCGTCGCCTTCGTAGGCACCGATTTCGATGGCATAGCAGCGTTCGGCATCGGCGGCTGTGGGGGTGCGAAACTGGGGGGCGCTCATGGCGGGTTTCCTTGGTAATGGGCAAAAACAACCGCCATGGTAAATGAGCGCCGCTGCCACAGGTACAGCTTGTTTTGTGTCGCCATAGGCGCAAAGTGCCCTTTTTTGAAGCGCTGAAGTTCTACAAGTTGTTGCCGCTGCGAACTTTTTCCCGTTTACCGGTCTATGTGGGAGGCACAGAAAGGAAACGGAACGCGAGACTAGGTTCGCCCGACACCTGCTGGCCTGATGGCTCAATTGTTATCAGAGGTTGGCTTCGCTCATGAAAATACATGTCGCAAGGTTGATGCTGCTCGGCCTGTTCTCGTTCGCGGCGATGGGCACGGCATCGGCAACACAGATGAAGGCGCCCGCAGTGGCTGCCCCGGCGGTTCAATCATCGTTGCAGCCTGCCGGCAACCCCTGGTCCAGGGTGGCCAGTGTGGCCGATCAACAGCCAGCCACGTTGCTGGCCCACGATGACGACCGCTGGCATGACCACCGCAGCGACTGGCGCCGCGAACAGTGGCGCCGCGAGCAGGCCCGCCGTGATTGGGAGCGCCGGCGAGACTGGGAACGCCGACGCGACTGGGAACGGCGCCGCGACTGGGAGCACCGCCATGAGCGGGCCATGCACCACCGCTACAACGATGACTACCGCTACTATCGCCGTTGATCGTTGATCCGCAGTTGGCACGCTTGATGTGGGAGCGGCCTTGTGTCGCGAAAGGGCTTCGCAGCAGCCCCAGCATTGGTTGCCGTAATGCTGGAACCAGGGGGCCGCTCTGCGGCCCGATCGCGACACAAGGCCGCTCCTACAAGGTCCGCGTCAGCCAGTCAGGTGGGGGTATCCCCCGCAGCCTCGGCCTCCATCTTCAAACGGTCGGCCTTGCAAATGTACTTGGGCTTGCGCGGCGCCAGCTTGGCACTGGCCTTCTTGGCGTGCGCCTGCAGTAGCTGCTTGATCTTCTTGCGACGGTTCATTCTCACTCGACCTGTCAGTCCGGTTTGGCTGAATACATCATACCTTGCCTGGGCCAGCGTCTCGTTGACGTTATTTTCACGCTCGGCAGATTAGCGTCACGCCCTTTCCGGCCACGAGCACATCCGCTGGCCGCCAAGTACGACGAGGCATACGTGTCACACACTCCATCCCCCTCCTCGCCCAAGCGCGTGGATTGGGCCGGCCTGGGCTGGCTTTTGCTGTTCTTCTGGTACTTCTCGGGGGTGACCCAGGCGTTGCTGCTGTTCAGCGGTACCACCGGGTTCGCCGGTTTTCGCGATGCATTCTTCCTCAGCAGCCTGTGGCTGGCCCCGGTACTGCTGCTGCCGCGCTTCACTCGCGCCACGGCGGCGGTCATCGGCCTGGTGTTGTGGGCTGCTTCGCTGGTGGGCCTGAGCTACTTCGGCATCTATCGCCAGGAGTTCTCGCAAAGCGTCATTTTCGTGATGTTCGAGTCCAACACCGCCGAGGCCGGTGAGTACTTCAGCCAGTACTTCAGCGCCTGGCTGGGCCTGGCATTGCTGTTGTACACGCTGGGGGCGGTGCTGCTGTGGAAGCGCGTGCGCCCGGTCAGCCTGCCACTGCGCAGCCGCCTGCCGGTGGTCGCCCTGTTGCTGCTGGCCAACCTGGTGTACCCGTTCTACAAGCAGATGGTCACCCAGGAGCGCAGCTTCGTCGACGCGGCGGAGAAAGTGCAGCAACGCATGGAGCCCGCCGTGCCCTGGCAACTGCTGGTCGGCTACCGCCAGTACCGCCAGCAACTGGACAACATGCAAGAGCTGCTGGCCAAGAACGCCGCGCTACCGCCCCTGCAGAACCTGCGAGACAGCAGCGGTGCAGCGCCACGCACGCTGGTGCTGGTGCTGGGCGAATCCACCACTCGCGAACACATGCACCTGTATGGCTACAACCGCGACACCACGCCCAACCTCGATGCGCTGGCCGCCAGCGACAAGGGCCTGACGGTGTTCCGCAACGTGGTGTCGCCACGCCCGTATACCATCGAAGTGATGCAGCAGATCCTCACTTTCGGCGACGAGCAGAACCCGGACCGTTTCCTCACCGACCCGTCGCTGATCAACCTGATGAAACAGGCCGGCTACAAGACCTTCTGGATCACCAACCAGCAGACCATGACCAAGCGCAACACCATGCTGACCACCTTCTCGCAGCAGACGGACGCGCCGGTCTACCTGAACAACCAGCGCAACCAGAATGCCAGCCAATACGACGACGTGGTGCTGTCGCCGTTCGAGAAGGCACTGCAGGACCCGGCGCCAAACAAGTTCATCATCGTGCACCTGCTGGGTACGCACATGGACTATCGCTACCGCTACCCGAACGACTACGCGCACTTCAACGACCGCCAGGGGGTGCCCGGCAAGCTGACCGACGACCAGGTGCAAACCTACAACTTCTACGACAACGCGGTGCGCTACAACGACTACGTGGTGTCTAGCCTGATCAAGCGTTACTCGGCCAGTTCCCGCAATGGTTTCCTGCTGTACCTGTCCGACCATGGCGAAGATGTGTACAGCTCTGGCAACCACGACCGCCTGGGGCGCAACGAAGGCGCGCCGACCCGGCCGATGTACACCATCCCGTTCTTGCTGTGGACTTCGCCAAGCTGGCAGGCCGAGCACCCGCGCGACTTGCAGGCGATGGCCGATCGCCCCTACAGCAGCTCGCACCTGATCCATACCCTGTCCGACCTGGCTGGGCTGAGCTACGACCGTTACGAGCCGGCCAAGAGCCTGGTGAGCCCGCAGTTTGTGGTGGCGCCGCGCTGGATCGGCGACCCGTACCGCAAGGATGGCCTGCGCGACTTCGACCAGTTGCCAATGGACAAAACCGAGCGGGGACAGGAAACGGTCAGCAGTGGCAAGAAACAGAATGCTGGACGCCTGAACTGATCACCCTGCAGGAGCGCGAGACGCTCAGGATGCAGAACAGCTGCCCTGACGGGCACTCACCCGCACCGCCTCGGCCAGTTTGCGCAGGTTGGCCTGGTGGGCATTGACCAGGCTGGCGATGCTGTTGTCTGCGGGCGTCTGTAGCGAGGTACGGCAGGTCAGTTCGGCCTCCCCCGAGCGCGTCAGGCGCCATACCGCCTCCAGCGAGGCGTAGCGCCCCGGCACGGTATCGAAGCGCTGCACGTCCACGCGCAACAACACCTTGCCGCCACCCACCGGCCCGCCCAACTGGTCCTGCAAGGCGCTGCGAAACTCATCCACCAGGTTGGCACCCCACCACTCCGTCTCGAGGATGGCCAGGCCGCTCTGCCCTTGTCGCACCACCAACTGCGGGCGGTCCACCTGCGGCGGCACGACCACCCTCGCCACCTGGATGCGCTGGCCACCGTCGCGTACAGGCTCGCTCGGTACCAGCGTGTGATAGTTGTTCGGTGTACTGCTGCAGCCCAACAGCACTGCCAGCAGGCCGGCGCCACATACATTGCGCAGTCGAAGCATCGGCTGTCTCCTCAGGGTTCCAGCTCGGCGGCAGTGGCCGCTTTCGGCCGGCCGCGTATCAGTGATTCGGGGTGCCGCCCCAGGTAATCGGCAAGGTCTCGCAGCGAACGCGACATGCGCTCCAGTTCGTCCAGGGTTTCCCCCATCCGCTCGCGCTGCGGCGAGTCCTCGGAAATGGCCGAATTGGCCGTGCGCAGAGTCTTGTGCACTTCGTCCAGTGCCACCTTCACCTCCGGCAGCGTCTGGCCATTGAACTGCTTGAGGCTGGCACGCAGCTCTCGCAGGCTGCCGTCCAGGTTGCTGGCGATGCTCTCCAGCGGCAGTTTGCTGATGCGCTCCACCACCCGCTGCAGCTGTTCCTGGAGCTGCTCCAGGCTGCCGGGCAATGTGGGGATGATGATAGGGTCTGCGGTCTTGTCGAAGGCCACCTTGGGGGCATCCGGGTAGAAGTCCAGGGAGATGAACATCTGCCCGGTGATCAGGTTGCCGCTGCGCGCCTGGGCCCGCAGGCCGTGCTCGACGAAGGTGCCGATCAACCGTCGCGCGCCGTCCATGTCACCTTCGGAATGCTTGAAAACAGACAGCATCTTGCGGTGTACCGGCCCCAGCCGCTGCGGGTAGATCACCGCTTCGACCACCACCGGGAAGGTCTGGCGGGTGGCATCATAGTCGAGCTGCACCGATGTGACTCGGCCAAACTCGACCCCCTTGAACTCCACTGGGGCGCCTACCGACAAGCCGCGCATGGCCTGGTCGAAGCGCAACTGCAGGTACTGGGCCTGGCCACTGGGCGGTGCCAGGGCGGTATCGCGGTCGGCAAACAGCTGGAAGTGCGCCTGGTCGGCAGCAGCCTCGGCCTGCGGGGCGAAGTCGGGCGAGCCAAAGGCCAACCCGCCCACCAGGATCGATGACAGTGATTCGGTATCGATCTTCAGGCCGTTGGCACCGATCTGCATGTCGACGCCACTGGCGTTCCAGAAGCGGGTGTCGGCGGTGACGAAGCTGTCGTAAGGGGCCTGCACGAACACGCCGATCTCCACGCCCTTGCCATCGCCCTGCAGGGCAAAGGACACCACCTCGCCCACCGGGATCTTGCGGTAGTAGATCGACGAGCCAATATCCAGCGAGCCCAGGTCACTGGCGGTCAGGACAAAGCGCTTGCCCTTTTCGTCGTAGGTGATCGGCGGTGGCAGCTCCAGGCCGACAAAGGACTTTTCCGGCACTTTCGATTCGCCGGAATCCGCCCCGATGAAACTGCCCGACAGCAGCGTGTCCACGCCGGACACGCCGCCCACGCCAATGCGTGGCCGCACCACCCAGAAGCGCGCCCCCTGGGTGGCGAAGGCACGGGCGTCGTTGGACAGCTGGACCTTGGCGACCACGCTCTTCTTGTCGTCGGCCAGGTCCACCGTGGTGACTTCGCCGATCACCACGCTGCGGTACTTGACCTGGGTCTTGTGCGCCACCAGCCCTTCCCCGGTGTGGAAGGAAATGGCGATGACCGGGCCTTGCTGCATCCAGTTGCGCACCACCAGCGAAGCGCCGATCAGGATCGCCAGTATCGGCACGATCCATACCAGCGACACGCTCCAGCGCCGGGTGCGCACTTCAACCTGCCCCGCGCCATCGCGCTTGTCAGTCTGTTGCACCATCAATGCGGCCTCCCTCGTTGGTACGGCTATCCCAGATCAGGCGTGGATCGAAGCTCATCGCAGAAAACATGGTCAGTACCACCACCATGCCGAAAAACAGGATGCCCACCCGCGGCTCGATGGTGCCCAGCCCGCGCAGTTGCACCAGCGCCGCCACCAGCGCCACCACCATCACATCGAGCATCGACCAGTAGCCGATAAGCTCGACGAAACGGTACAGCTGCGAGCGCTGCCGGCAGGCCCAGGTAGAACCGCGCTGGGCGGTGAACAGCAACAGGCCGAGCGAGAAGAACTTGATGGCCGGCACACCCACGCTGGCAATGAAGATGATCAGCGCGATGTCCCAGGCCCCTGCCTCCCAGAACTCCAGCACGCCGCCGCCGATGGTGCTTTCGCTGCCACTGCCGAGCATTTCGGTGTGCATCACTGGCAACAGGTTGGCGGGAATGTAGAAAACCAGCGCCGCCAGCAGAAACGCCCAGCCACGGCTGATGGCATTGGCCTTGCGCCGGTGGATGACGGCACCACAGCGCTCGCAGGTGTGCTTGTCGCTGCCCAGTTCGCAGGCCTGACCGCAGCCATGGCACAGGCACAGGCCCAGGTCGTCGGCGTTGGCCGGGGTATTCATACCTGCTCCCAAAGGCCGCGGATGTCCTTGCCGGCGATATGGATGATCAGCATGCTCAGCGCTGCCAGCGCCAGCAGGCCGATGCCAGGTATCACGTCGAGAAACCCCGCCAGCTTGATCACCGCCACCATCGCCCCCAGCAGGCATACCTCCAGCATGCTCCAAGGCCGCAGGCCCTCCAGGCTGCGCATGCACAGGGCAAAACCGGGTGCGCGCTGGCCGGCCAGGGCGAAACCCAACACCCAGCACAAGAGGGTAATCTGCAGCACCGGCGCAAAGATGATCGACAGGGCCATGACCAGGGCGATGAAGGTGATGCTGCCGTGGCTGAGGATCTGTACCGAGTCCCATAATGTCGCGGAATGGGTGAGCCCTTGCATGCCGATGGTCATCACCGGGTAGGCGTTGGCGAACACCAGCAGGATGCCACCCGTCACACTCAGGGCCAGGCGTTGCTGCACCGTCAGCGAGGTATGCCGGTACAGTACGCCGCCACAGCGCTGGCAAACGGCGCGCTGGTGCTTGAGCAGCGGCGCACGGTGGTACACCGTGTCACAGTACTCACAGATGATCAGTTGCTGGCTCTGGCTCATGGGGTTTCCACAGGTAGCCCGGATTCACGCCGTGATACGCAGGCGAACCACGTTTGATATCCGGTTTAGACCATCCCGGCAAAACTGCCATCATCGGCAGCAAAGAGAACTATCCTGTGAAACGGGATCCCCACCCGCTGGAGGTTTGCCATGCGTACGTTCACGTGGAGTTGCCTGCTGGTGCTGCTGTGCGCGGCATCGGCAGCCCAGGCGCAGTCGGTGGTGCCGCTCAAGGGCCAGAGCAGCCAGCAGATGCAACTGGATATCAATGATTGCAATACTGTCGCGACCAATGCCGCGAACAGTGCCGCGACCTCCAGCGACCCCCATGTCGGTGGCCGGGTACGCGGTGCCGCCGCCGGCGCGGTTGCCGGTGCGGCAGGCGCGCAGGTGCGCGGCAACCAGCACGACGAGCTGTATGACCGGGTCGGTGACGATGCCAAGGAGCAATACCGACAGAACCGCGCCGGCGAAGTGGCCGCCGCCGGTGCTGCGGTTGGTGGCATGCGCCAGCGTCAGGACCGCCGCCAGGACCGACGCGGCCAGGACGAAGCAAAAGCCCAGGCTCATGCCAGTGCCTACGCCGGCTGCCTGCAAGGTCGCGGCTATCAGGTCAACCCCTGATCAGCAGGCACGCCATGCCTCGGCAGGAGGATGCATGGCGTGCCCGTTTCAGAACTTGGCCAGTTCTTCCCGGCAAAACTCGACGAACAACTGCGCCGGCTTGGTCAGTTGCACCCGCTTCAACCACGCCGCCGCCAGCCCTGACAGCGCCACTGGCTCGGCGATATCCAGCATGGCCAGGCGTTGCCCGTCGTAGGTGTACTCCGAATGCGGCCGCGTCACCAGCAGCGAAAAGCCAAAGCCCTGCCCGACCATGCCGCGTACCATTTCGATCGACGGCGAACTGAAGACGATATTGGGCGTCAGGCCCATTTCGTTGAACAGGCTGACGAAGTAGGTACGGCTGGGGGCAACGTCCAGCAGGATCATCGGCTCCGGGCACAGATCGCGCAGCGACACCTGGGCCTGCCCGGCGAAGCGGTGGTTCTCGGGGAGCAGCACATAGGGCTTCTGCGGCGGCATCAGCGGCTCGGCCTCGATGGTGCCGTCCAGGTCATGGTCGTAGAGGAACGCCAGGTCGAAGGTACCGGCAGTCAGACCCTGGATCAGGTCCTGCTGCTCGCCGTCGCGCAGGCGGATATCCACCCCCGGGTAACGCTGGCGAAAGCCGGCGATCAGGCGCGGCAGGTACAGCGGTGCCACGGTTTCGAAGCAGCCGATGTCGATTTGCCCGGCCACGGTGTCGTTGTCGGCCAGGGCGTTCTGCTCGAATTCGTGGGCCATCTGCAGCAGCGACTTGGTCTTGGCATAGAAGCGCTTGCCGCTGGGCGTCAGAGACACACCCTGGGCGTGGTGGCGGATGAACAGCTGCACGCCGAAGCTTTCTTCCAGGCTCTTGATGGCCGTGGAGATGGACGGCTGGGCGATGTACAGCTGGCGTGAAGCCTCGGCCACGCTGCCGGCCTCGACGGTGGTGACGAAGTACTTGAGTTGTCGCAATGTGTAGGCCGCCACGGGCACCTCTCTGACGCCGGTCTGGGCGCGCTGGGATCATGCCTGTCACTTTACCCTCGGCAGCGGCCGGGTGGGGGCCGGGTGATGAAGGATTTACCTATGGCTTGAGCAGGTTTTTACGAGGGGCGCGATGCGCCCCCCCTTTGCTTCACTCGAAATCGATATTGGCGATTACACAGTCATCACCAATCAGCTTGTACCCTGGCCTGCAGGGCATGCCGACTACTGGCCCTATACCGCGCTTGCGCCGGGACAACGTTGCCTGCGGTTCTGCATTTTCCAGCTGTTCGTGGTCGAGCGTGTCGTCTGGCTTGTTAACGGGTTCTTCTTGCATGGGGTTTACTCCTTGGTTTGGGTGGTATCGCCCGATCAACGCTACAACCCCCCATTGCCACCAACCCATCTGGAACTTTGACCGTGAAGAGAAATGCTGTCGGATCGCGTTGCAGGGTTAGCAGTGAACCCGGTGCCCTGGCCAAATGCCGCTGATTGTCTTTACTGGTACTCAACGACTCCAGGCATACGGTGTGCGTTCATGAAGATCATAGTCACCAGCATCCTCGTCGACGACCAGGCCAAGGCCCTGGCTTTCTACCACTACGTACTCGGTTTCGAGCCCAAGCACGACATCCCCATGGGCCGACACCGCTGGCTGACCCTCACCTCCCCCAACGACCCCAACGGCGTCGAGCTGCTGCTCGAGCCCGACGCGCACCCGGCCGCCAAGGTCTACAAGACCGCGCTCAAGCAGGACGGCATCCCCGCCACCTCGTTCGGCGTGCGGGACATCCAGGCCGAATATACCCGGCTGTGCGCAGCGGGCGTGCAGTTCACCCAACCGCCTACTGCCATGGGGCCGGTCACCGTAGCGGTGTTCGATGACACTTGCGGCAACCTGATCCAGATCGCCCAGAAACACTAGCAAGCGTTCAGGGCTCCACGGGCAGGCGCAAGGTCGCGCGCAATCCGTGTGGCGTCTGGTTGCGCAACTGCACGCTGCCACCCAGGCGGGTCATGATGGTGCTGACGATCGACAACCCCAGCCCGGCGCCGTTGGTCGAGCCCTTGCTGTAGAAACGCTCGAACACCCGCTGCTGGTCAACCACCGCTATGCCCGGCCCTTCGTCGTCGACGCTGACCAGCAGGGCCTGGCCTTCGCGCTGCAGGGTCACGGTGATGCGACCGCCTGCAGGCGAATGGTCCACGGCATTGGCCACCAGGTTCTGCAAGGCAATACCCAGCGCGCCAGCGTCGGTGTGCAAATGGTAGTCGCCGTCGGCGATGTCCAGCGAAGGCTCCAGCCCGCGCTCCAGTATCCAGGGGGTAAGCTCTGCCAGGGTCTCGGCCACCACGCCCTCCAGGTCCACCCGCGGCCAGTCACGCCGGCCTGGTCGCGGCTCCAGGCGGGCCAGGGTCAACAGCTGGTTGACCACCCGGGCAAGGCGGTCGACACCGCCCATCAGGAACTGCAGGGCCTTGTCCCGCTCGGCAGCGCTGTCTGCATTCAGGGCGTTCTGCGCATGCAGGCGCAGGATGGCCAAGGGCGTGCGCATCTCGTGGGCAGCGTCGGCGATGAAACGGTGTTCGCGGCGCAGCAGGTCGTCGATCTGCCCGAGCAGGCGGTTGATCGCCGCCTGCATCGGCTCCAGCTCCTTAGGCAACGGCACCAGCTGCAACGGCTCAAGCGACTCGGCGTGGCGGGCGCGGATCACCCTGGCCATGTTCTGCAGCGGCCGCAGCCCCCAGCCTATGGCCGCCCACACCAGCAAGGCCAGGGCCAGGCTGCCGAACAGGAATGGCAACAGCGTGTGCTGCACGATGCGTTCGATCAGGTCGTCACGCACGTCGTTGCGCTCGCCCACCCAGATCACCCAGTGTTTTTCCGGCACCGGCAAGACAAAACTGCGCCAACGGCGCCCATCCACCACCACGTCGGCAAAACCCGGCACCCGCGGCGCCTGCCCCAGCTGCGGGGCGCTGGGCGTGTGTACCAGCAGCCCGCCGTCGTCGGCCCATACCTGGAAGGCCAGCTTGCTTTCGTAGCGGTGCCCCACCTTGTGGTGCCCGGCCTTGCTCAAGGCCTCGTCGAAGGCGCGGTACAACTCGTCACGGCTCTGCTCTTGCACCGGCAGGCTCATGATGCCCTGCAGCAGCCGGGCGTTCTGCGCCAGGTGGGCATCGTACACTTCGTTAATTTCGTGGCGGCTGTCGTGATAGTTATACAGCGCCAGCAACCCGCTGCCGACCAGCAACAGCAGCATCACCCGCCACAAGGTGCGTTGGCGCAACGAGCTCATGACTTGCGTTCCACCAGGTAGCCAATCCCGCGCACGGTGCGGATCAGGCCGTTGAACAGCTTCTTGCGCAGGTGGTAGATGTTCACTTCCAGGGTGTTGCTCTCCGGCTCTTCATCCCAGCCATACAGCAACTGGGTCAGGCGTTCGCGGGTGAACACCTTGCCCGGCTGAGCCAGCAGTTCGTGCAGCAGCAGGTATTCCTTGGGCGTGAGTACCACCGGCTGGCCCAGGTAGTGCACCTGCTGGCTGACCGGATCCAGGCATACCCCGGCATGCTCTATCAGCACCCGGGCGCGGCCACTACTGCGCCGCAGCAAGGCCCGCAAGCGGGCCTTGAGTTCGTTGAGGTCGAAGGGTTTGACCAGGTAGTCGTCGGCGCCGGCATCCAGCCCGGCAATGCGGTCATCGGTGGCGTCGCGGGCGGTCAGCACCAGCACCGGCAGGGTCTTCCCGGCCGCACGCAGGCGCCGCAGCAACTCGATGCCATCCAGGCGCGGCAAGCCCAGGTCGAGGATGGCCAGGTCGAACTCTTCGTGGCACAGGGCATGCAAGGCACTGGCGCCATCCTGCAACCAGTCGAGGGTATAGCCCTCGCGGCGCAGGCCGTCACAAATCCCCTCCCCCAACGCGGCGTCGTCTTCTACCAACAGCAAGCGCATGCTTAATCCTGTTTGTCCTTGATCGCTTTGAGTAAAGCATCTATTTCACCACGCCGGCCCTGGTCGGCCAACTCTCTCCCGGGCCGGGGCGGTGCCTGCAACGCCTTTTGCAGGGCGGCGCGGGCTTCGTCGTAGCGGTTTTGCCGGTACAGGTGGTCGGCCCAGAAATAGTTGCTGTCGATACCGTCCGGGTTGATCGCCAGCGCCTGGCGCAGCATGGCCTCGGCCTTGGCCTGGTCGCCGAAGCTCAATGGCCAGCCGGGCACTTGGTCGTACAGCGCGCCCAGGCTGGTGTAGGCCGAGCCTTGCAGCGCCTTGGGGTCCATGGCCAGGGCCTTTTCCAGGCTGGCGCGGGCGGCCTTGACCTTGCCCAACGCGCCCAACCCACCGGTGGCGCCGGCCCAGCTGCTGTTGACGATGCCGTCCCAGATCAGCGGCTCGGCCGAGCCCGGATGCTGGTGCACCAACGCCGCCGACTGTGCCGCTAGGGCCTCGAATGCCCCGGCACGCTGGGCTTCGGGCAGGTTATAGCGAACCACCGCCCAGCGCTGCTGGATGGCGTTGAGTTGCTGGGTACCGTTCTGGTCGAGGGCCCAGGTGAACGGGGCGATGGCCAGCAGGCTGGCCAGTATCAGACGTTTCATTTGCTCGACTCCTTGCTGTGCCAGTTGCTGTAGCGACGGATCAGCGGCAATTGCTTGCGCAGGGCGCGGTCGACCACGCCTGGCAGCATGCCGTTAAGGCGCACGAAGAGTTTCTCCGGCCAACCCAGGTACAGTTCGCTGCGCTCGGCCTGTACCGCGTCGAGCACTGCCCGGGCGACATCGTGCGGGTCATCGACGCCTACCTTCAACGCCTGATTAAGGGCCTGCGCGGCGCTACTGTTCATCGTCGTGCGGGTAGTGCGCGGTGCGGCATACAGCACGTTCACCGAGGTGTCGGCAAGCTCGCGGCGCAATGCCTCGGAGAACCCGCGCAAGGCAAACTTGCTGGCGCAGTAGGTGGCGTAGCCTGGGTAGCCGATGGAGCCGTAGATCGACCCCACGTTCACCACCAGCGCACTGGGCTGGGCGCGCAGCAGCGGAAGGCACAGGCGGGTGAGCTGCACGGCGGCCTTGATGTTGAGGTCGAACAACTCGTCGAGGGCGGCCTCGTCCATCTGTTCGAGCAAGGCGAAGCGGTTGACCCCGGCGGCGTTGATCAACAGGTTGCAACTACCCATCGCCCGCGCTGCCTCCAGCACGTCACGGCGGCCTTCGGCGCAGCGCAGGTCGGCCTGTTGCCAGCGCAATTGCCCGGGGTAGCGCGCCATCAGTTCGGTCAGCTTGCCCTGCTGCCGGCTGACCGCCAGTACGCGAGCACCGGCACTGCATAGCTGGGCCGCCAACTCCAGGCCGATGCCACCGCTGGCACCGGTGAGCACCGCCACGCAATCAGGCAAGCGCATGCTTTACCTCCTGCTGCGCGGTACGCGGCAGCCCTTCGAACATGGCGGTATACAGGCGATACACCACTTTGGCAGCGTGGATTACCGCCTGCTGGTCTTCGGGCTGGTCCAGACGGTTCATCAGGCCACGGTAGGTGGCCATGTGGTCCTGGTCCAGGGCGCCGTGGGAACTCAGGTAGCTGAAAGCCTTGTCCGGCAGGCCTAGGCTGCTCTGCAGGGTACCGGCAGCCTGGGTGGCCAGGGCAATGCTGGTGCCTTCGAGCACGTTGACCATGCCGAACAGCCCGACCGGGTTGCCACGGGCAATCTGGTCGTAGAGAAATGCCACCATCAGCTCGATGGGCAGTGCCGGCCGGCCGCCGGCCACTTGGTGCGGGTCGCCACCGCAGGCGGCGATGTCATCGAGAATCCAGCGCTCATGGCCGTACTCCTCGTCGATGTACTCGCACACTGCGCCGCGCAGCCACTCAAGCCGCGCCGGCAAACGGGCCCCGCAGGCCATCATCAATGGCACGGTGTGCCGCACGTGGTGGTAGGCCTGGGTGAGAAAGGCCACATAGGCCTCGAGGCTGGCCTTGCCGGCCAGCGCGTCGCGGATGACCGGGACACTGAACAATGCCGTACGCTCGTCGGCGGTTTCCTGCTGCAGCATGTCGAAGAAAAGCATGGCAAACCTCGTAGATCATTGAAGGTCGGATAACAGAGACTGGTAACACCGCAGGATCTGTTCGCGGCGTGGCCGGCCGTTGGCGGTCAGGGTTTGCCCGGCGGCGCTCAAAGGTTCGGGCAGACGCCGCCAGGCATGCACCCGGGCATAATCCGGCAGGCCGGCATTGGCCTGGCGAATGGCCTGTTCCAGGGTGTGGTCGTCAGCCTGCGGGTCCAGCGGCCAGATCAACGCCAGGTTGTGTGCCAGGCCTTCGCCGTGGACGAACGCCTGGGCGATCACCCCGCCCTGGGTCAGTTCGGCCTCGACCCATTCGGGGTTGACGTTGCGCCCGAAGCTGGTGCTGTACTGGTGCTTCTTGCGCCCGGCCAGGTACAGGAAGCCGTCGCTGTCGAAGTGGCCCAGGTCACCGGTCGACAACCACGGCTCGCTGCAGGGTGGTTCGCCCAGGTAGCCGAGCAACGCCGAACCGGCCACCTGCACTTCGCCATCTTCGGCAATGCGCACCTGCACATGCGGCAGCGGCCGCCCGACACTGCCCGCACGATGCGCCCCGGGGCGGTTGAGGCATACCACCGAAGCGCATTCGGACAAGCCATAGCCCTCGAACACCGGTAGCCCGATGGCCTGGGCCCGGGCCAGCAGGCTCGGCGCCACCCGCGCGCCGCCCACCGCCACGAAGCGCAACGGGCCGACCCGCATCAGGCCGCGCTCGATGGCAGTGACCAGCCCAAGCAGCAGTTGCGGCACCAGGATCAGGCTTTCGGCACCACTCAAGGCGATGGCGCCCAGCAATTGCTTGAAGTCGACCTGGCTGGCACCGCGAAAACCCAGTTGCGCCTGCGGATACAGGGCAATGCTCGCCCCGGCCAGCAGGGCCGCGTACAGGCCCAGGTTTTCCAGCAGCACCGCCAGAGGCAATACCGCCAGGTACTTGCCGGGCGCCGTGGGCCGGCTGGCAGCCTCCAGCTCACGCGCTACCCGCAGCATGGCCTCGGCGCTCAGGCATACGCCCTTGGGTGCACCGGTACTGCCGGAGGTGTAGGTGACTTTCGCGGTGCCCGGCGGCAAGGGTGCGGCCGCTGGCGGCTGCCGGCTCCAGAAGCGCTCACCGGCAGTGAAGCCGCTGGCGTGCAAGTCGTCAGCGAAAGCCTCTTCGGCCAGCGCCAGCACCGCCGCGCTCTGTGCCAGGCAGTGGCGGCGCTGGGCGCTGCTGAAGAACGCCGGCAGAATAACGATGGGGCGCCCCGCGAACAGCGCCGCCAGGTCCCAGAACAGCGCCTCGGGACCGTTCTCCAGGGCCAGGGCGAAAGTGCCCGGTGGCTGCGCGCTCAGCCAGGCCTGGCGTTGCTCGACCTCGTCCAGCAATTGTTGGTAGGTGAACGGCCCGCCAAGGCCCAGCAACGCCGGTTGCGCCCCTCGGTGGCGGGCATGCAGTTGCAACACTTCCCTGAACAGCTGGCATTCACGCGGCATGGCCGGCCTCCTGCACGCTCGCGGGCAAGCCCAGCCGCTCGAAAACGCCGCCGCGGGCCAGGGCTGCATGGCCGTAGCCGATGTTGCCAACGAACACTTGCGGGTGCTGAGCGTAGTAACTGCCCCAACTGTCGGCATCGCCGTTCAGCCGGCCAGGGTCGGCCACAGCCAGCGCCGTCGGCACCAGGCCCAGGCGATGAAAGCTGTTGACCAGGGTCGCGGCACCGGTGAAGGCCACCCACTGCAAACCGCGGGCGGCCAGCAACCAGGTCACGGCAATGATCATGATCCGCGCGCTGCCGGCGCTGAGCGCGGCCAGGTTGCCCACTTCGACCAACTGTGCACGGCTCACCGAGCTGCCAGACAGCCGGGTCACGGCCGCTTCCAGCGGCTCATCCAGGTAACGCTCGAGGAAGGTCGGCCCACTGCTGGCCAGGCGTATGCCGGCGGCGGCCATCAGGCGCCCGTGGCTGTCATGCAGGCCGAGCAGTTCGGGCAGGTAGTGCTGCACGTCGGCGTGGTGCGCGCAGGCAAAGCGGGCGTGAATGAACTGTTCCAGCTCGTCGCGCCCGGGCTCCCCCGGGCGTTTCAGCGTCATGCGGGCAAGCCGCTCGCCGTGGCTGCCGATAGCCAGTGGAAACAGGCTGGCGCTGTCTGCCTGAGTCATGGCGGTCCCCCTTTCAAGTCAGGTGTTGGGGGCAGTATCAGGGGGCAATCTGAAGCCAATCTGAAGTGCTACATTTGCCATTGCCCTCACGCGCACCAACAAGGAAAACAGATGCGCCACGAATTCAGCGAAGTGCTCAACGACCTGGTCGACTACTTTCTGCTCGGCGATATCCAGTTGCTCGAGCGCTTCAAGCAACAACATGAATTGCCCGACGACCTTGCCCATGCCTTCACCCACGGCGACAGCGGCGACCAGGCCGTGCGCGAAGGGATCGTGCTGCCATTGGCCGGGGTCGATAACCTGCCCTACCGCATCCTGTTCACCCTGGACAACCACACCCCTGCCCTGCGCGAACCCGGCAGCCGCCTGAAGCACCGCCGCAATGGCTATGTGCTGCAGGTCGAGCACGGTGCGCTGATGCTGTACACCTGGCGCATCCTGCAGCACTTCACGCCCAAGACACTGGGTGACCTGATGGCGCGTTACCAGGTGCCGGGGCGGCCGATCATCGAGCTGGACAATGGCTGGTATGACGTGGAGGTGCTGGCGGGTGCACTGGTGCGGGACGGGCTGTACGAGCCAGCGTTCGAGTTCGTGTTGAAGAAGCGCTGGAGCCGCGGCGAGGCTGCTGGGGTGGATACCGGGTATGCCTTTGGGTTGCGTGGCTATTTCGACTGATGGGCTGACTGTACCGGCCTCTTCGCGGGCTTGCCCGCTCCCACAGGGCACAGTGATATCCCTGTGGGAGCGGGCAAGCCCGCGAAAAGGCCGGTACAGTCAGCCTCAACCTTCAAGTGTGGTTGATATCGCGGTCCTTGGTCTCCGGCAGGAAGAAGATCCCCAGCACCGCCGTCATCACTGCAATCACGATCGGGTACCACAAGCCGTAATAGATATCCCCGGTCGCCGCCACCATGGCAAACGCCACGGTCGGCAGGAAGCCGCCGAACCAGCCGTTGCCGATGTGGTAAGGCAGCGACATCGAGGTGTAACGGATGCGTGCCGGGAATAGCTCCACCAGCCAGGCCGCGATCGGCCCGTAGACCATGGTCACGTAGATCACCAGAATGGTCAGCAGCAACAGCACCATCGGGTAGTGGATCTTCGCCGGGTCGGCCTTTTCCGGGTAGCCGGCTTCCTTCAACGCCCCGGTCAAGGTCGCGGTAAAGGCATCGCTCTGTGCCTTGAAGTCCGCTGCCGCCAGGCTGCGTCCATCAAAGCTTGGCAGCACCCGTTCACCAATGCGGATCTGCGCCACGCTGCCAGGTTCTGCCGCTTCGTTGGTATAGGGGATGGCCCGCTTGGCCAGCAGGCTCTTGGCGATATCGCACGAACTGGTGAATTTGGCCTTGCCCACCGGGTCGAACTGGAACGCGCACTGGGCAGGGTCTGCCATCACCACCACCGGGTTCTGCTCCTGGGCGACGAACACGTCCGGGTTGCCGTACTGGGTCAGTGCCTTGAAGATCGGGAAGTAG
The DNA here is from genome assembly GCF_030263955.1 of Pseudomonas sp. M2(2023). Classification (NCBI taxonomy): domain Bacteria; kingdom Pseudomonadati; phylum Pseudomonadota; class Gammaproteobacteria; order Pseudomonadales; family Pseudomonadaceae; genus Pseudomonas; species Pseudomonas sp. M2(2023). The sequence goes on along the minus strand of NZ_CP127114.1, from coordinate 2,250,725 downwards.
GTCAGCGCGGCGATGATGCAACCGGCCATGATGATTTTCTTGCGGCCGATGCGGTCGGACAGGCTGCCGAAGAAGATGAAGAACGGTGTGCCGATCAAAAGCGAACCGGCAATCAGCAGGTTGGCGGTCTGCGGCTCGATCTTGAGCATCTGCAACAGGAAGAACAGCGCATAGAACTGCCCGGTGTACCACACCACGGCCTGGCCGGCGGTGCCACCGAGCAGCGCCATGACCACCACCTTGAGGTTGTCCCAGCGGGCGAACGACTCAGTCAGTGGCGCCTTGGACGCCTTGCCCTCGGCCTTCATCTTCATGAACACCGGCGACTCGTTGAGTTGCATGCGGATGTACACCGAAATCGCCAGCAGCAGTATCGACAGCAGGAATGGCACTCGCCAGCCCCAGGCCTCGAACACCTCGTTACCCATGGCCGTGCGGCAAGCCATGATCACCAGCAGCGAGAGGAACAGCCCCAGGGTGGCCGTGGTCTGGATCCAGGCAGTGAAAAAGCCGCGCCGGCCCTTGGGTGCATGTTCGGCCACGTAGGTGGCCGCACCGCCGTACTCGCCACCCAGTGCCAGGCCCTGCAGCAGGCGCAGGCTGATGAGGATGATTGGCGCTGCCACGCCGATCGTGGCATAGCTGGGCAACAGGCCCACCACAGCGGTGGACAAGCCCATGATGACGATGGTGATGAGGAAGGTGTACTTGCGCCCGATCATGTCGCCCAGGCGACCGAACACGATGGCGCCGAATGGCCGCACGGCAAAGCCGGCGGCAAAGGCCAGCAAGGCGAAGATGAACGAGGTGGTTTCATTGACCCCGGCAAAGAAGTGCTTGGCGATGATCGCCGCCAGGGAGCCGTACAGGTAGAAGTCGTACCATTCGAATACCGTGCCCAGGGATGAGGCGAAGATGACCTTGCGCTCCTCCCGGGTGATACCGCGTTGGGGCGCGCTGCCCGTGGATGTGCTGTCGAGAACCGCCATGGGGTGCCTCCGTCTTGTCGTCATGCAGGCCGGGAGCACCTCAAATCTTTTTCACCATCGCACCCAGGCCCTGGGGGGCTTGCTTTGGATATGCGAAGCACGACGAGGCAGGCCGCCTCGGATCGCAGCAAGGTAACTGAAGCATAATAGGCTTTGCCGGGATATCCACTTGAGCCTTGCGCGATCCGTGCAGGACCGCGTCAGCCTGGGGAAAGGTCAGCGCAAGAACTGCAGGACTTCCTCCAGTACCCGCTCGGCCTGCTCCCGATGCGGCACATGGCCACAACCTTGCAGCAGGCGCATCAACCCCGGGCCGCCAGCCAGCGCCACCAACCGCTCGGGGTGTGCCGGCGAGCCGAACTCGTCGTTGTCGCCATGCAGGCTCAACAGCGGGCAGCGTACCTGCGGCAGCAGCGCATCCAGGCTCCAATCGGCAAAGTGCTCGGACAACCAGTTGTCCACCCAGGCACGCAATACCCACTCGGCCTTGCCGCCGTGGTAGCGCTCCAGCCGTTGCAACTGCCCGGGTTCGGCAAACTGCTGGTCGGCCACGCGAATGCCCTCAAGGGTACGGGCCTCGACAAACGCCTGCGCCGATTCGGTAATCAGCCCCACACACTGGCTGGCGAAGGCCGCCGCACAGGCCACGGCCATGCCGCCGCCAACGCTGTGGCCGAAGACAATGAAATCGCCAATGCCAAAATGCTCGCGCAGCGCCGTGAACCCCTGCTGCGCCTCATCTTCGACAAAGCCCAGGCGCAAGCTGCCGGGGTGGGCGTCGGAGCGGCCAAAGCCCAGGCGATCGTAGGCGATTACCCGGTGCCCGGTGGTTTGCGCAAGCTGCGCCGGGAACTCGCGCCACAAGGCCACGCAACCCAGCGAATCGTGCAGCAGGACGATCGGCGCACCCTGCGCCTGCAGCGGCGCCCATTCCTGGGCGAAGAGCTTGCCTTGGGCGGTGTCGATCCAGTGCTCGCGGGTGTGCAGGTTGCTCATGGAGCCTCCGTTGCCGGTACCGGCCCTTTCAGCTCGACCTGGTTGCCATCGGGGTCGTAGCAGTACAGCGACAGCCCCTCGCCTTCGGCGCCATAGCGTTTTTCCGCAGGTTCGACTTCAACCCCCGCAGCTTGCAGGTAGGCCGTAAGTGCAGCCTCGTCGAACGGCTCGATGCGCAGGCAGAAATGGTGGAGGTTGCGCCCCTCGGTCCCCGGCGCCGCTCCACCAGGCTTACCCAGGGGACCGTCCAGGGTCACCAGGTCGATCATCGCCGTGCCTGTGGCCAGGTGGACCATTCCCAGGTCTTCGCGCACGCGGCTGACCGTGCAGCCGAGCAGTTGGGTGTAGAAAGCGACGCTGCGCTCCAGGTCGCTGACCCGCAGAACGAGGTGGTCGATGTGCTTGATGACGAATGGTCGCATGCCAAGGCTCCTTGTGGCCGCTGGATTCCTGTGGGAGCGGGCGTGCCCGCGAATCAGGCGTTGCGGTGAATGGCACGGGCTTCGCCCGCTCTCATGGAACTGCACATAACTCATTGAATTAGCAGGGCCCCTGTGGGAGCGGCTTTAGCCGCGAACACCGGCGCAGCCGGTGCCATGCACCGCGTTGGATTCTTCGCGGCTAAAGCCGCTCCCACAGGGTACGAGGATCGCTTGCGAATTCAGTTATCTGCGCGACAGCGCAGCCCAAAGAGCTGGACAACCTCCCACAAGGGATCACGCAAGCCCGATGAGATTCATCACCATAGCCCACGTGCGCATGGCATGACCATATGCAGTTACTCGTTTACCAACCGTTGCAGAACGCCCCCTTCATGGCGGGTGAGGATGCGCAGCAGTTGATCGACCAGCGCCCGGTCCGGCGCATCCAGGTGGAAGTGGTGCCCGCCCGGATGCCAGGAGATCTTCGCCTGGCTGGGCAAAGCCGCCTGGCGCCGGGTAAAGGCCTCACCGGTGAATGCCCCCTGGCGGCCGAACAGCAGGTACAACGGGCAACGGATCTGGCTGAGCAGGTCGCAGGCTTCGCGCTCGGTCAGCGGCATGGGTTCGGGCAGCACCAGGCGTGGGTCGTGGCGCCAGCAATAGCCCTCGCCCAGCTGCAGCAGGTCGCGCAGCGCCAGCAGCCGTGCCGCCTCTTCCGACAACTCGGTGTCCAGGCGCTCGCGGCGTTGTGCCAGGGCCGTGTCCAGGTCCTCGAAACGGCCGACGTCCGGCTCGGCAAAACCCTGCAACTGGCTGCGCTGCACCATGCGCTTGAGCCGGTAGGCCCGGGCCAGGTGCTGCACGCGGTCGTCCTCGGCCACCGTGAACGGTGCGCCCATGCCGTCGAGGAAGGTCATGCTGGCAATACCGCTGGTCATGGCCGCCAGCAGCGACGCCACCCCGGTGCCCATGCCATGGGCCAGCACATGGAATTGCACCATGCCCAGGCTGTCGGCCACCGCCAGCATGTCCTCGGCATGTTCCCACAGGTAGTAGCCACTGTCGTGGCGGCGATGGTCCGAGCGGCCGTGGCCCACCAGGTCGGGGGCAACCACGAAGCAGCCGTCGAGCATCGGTGCCAGGCGCTCGAACGAGGCGGCGTTGTCCAGCCAGCCATGCAGGGCCAGCACCGGGATGCCGTCCTCCGCCCCCCAGGTCCGTACCGCAATTTCAATACCGTCGAGGTCCAGCAGGTGATCCTTGGGACTGCACAGCGAATGCATCTTAGTTCTCCCTGATAGAGCGCCGGCCCATGGCCAGGCATCACATGACACCGACCCATACCCCACACGCCGGCGTCATCCACACGACATGCCTACCCCATGCCTTGCGCCACCATCTCCCAACAGCCCTGCCCGCGCTGCTCCCCTACCGACGCTCTCGTGCACAGAACCGACCTGCGCATTCAACTAAATACCACCGCATGCCAAGGCGAAACCTGTCGACTGGCGCCTCCATTGACCACGGAGTATTCAGCATGACCAGCACACCCGTGCCTTTCCATCAGGCCCAGATTGTCCGTAACCTGCCTACCTGGTGCCGAACGATGCACCCCGACCATACCCGCCGCGTCGTGCAGAGCGTGCGCAAGGACTACCTCGACGAAAACGGCTCGCCTTACGCCTGGTACGCTGCAGCCAGCGATGAAGACCAGGCGCGTTTACGACAGCTGATCAGCGCCCGCAATGCCGGGTTCAAAGCGCTGCAAGCCTTGCTCGATGACTTCAGGCAGATCAGCGAATTCTGCAAGCCTTTGCTCGAGGGCCGGTTGGGCCCGGATGTCGAAGTGGACAAAGCCCAGTACCTGCACCAGCCGTTCAAGGTGTACACCACGCTGGAAAATGTCCCAGGCCTCGATTTTTCACTCGGCGGTGACGATACGTACATCAAGCGCCCCGAAGGGCCGCCACAGAAGCGCTCGCTGCTGGAGGCCGCACTGCACAATTTCGAAGGACCCGACGAAGTGGGCCCGTTCGACACCCTGACCCTTGGCACGGACAACGTCGCCTCACTTCCCGGGCTCGAGCCCGAAGCGTTCGTGAACCTTTGCCGAAGCCTGAACCTGGGCCAGCAGTATCAAGACCACCTGCAGGGCATTTATGAAGGCCCCAGAAAGGCCGCGATCGAACAGCAGTGGATCGATGCAAGCCAGCAGGCACTGAAAACCGAGGCAATGATCGCCTACCTCAAGGGCCTGTTGACGCTCAAAGGCCACAATGCTCTGGCACAGCTATGCGACAACGAAAGCACGCCGCGTTACGGCGAACACAAGCTTCGCTGCTGGCGCTTCAGCCTGTTCGGCATCCCGCTTCATGGCGTACTGCTGATAGGCCCCGATGAAGCCGACCAGACCAACCCCTGCATGCTCTACATTCCCCACGATTCCGAACACCCGGTAAGGGAGTTCGCTTCCTTGCAAAAAGCCGGCTCACTCATGCGTCAACGCCTGGTGCAAACCACGTTTCGCCAGCACTTGATCAGCTTCGCTGACCAGGACAACCAGGTCGAGCTCAGCCGCAAGCTCGAAAATGCCTTGTTCGAGCACGACGCCTCCACACGCAAACCCAAGAACAAGCCTGAGCTGCACTTCAAACGAACGCGCCTGGCCTTTCCTATCTGGCAGGTGCTTTACAGAGACCACAAGCGCCGCGTCAAGGCAACTGCCAGAGCAATTGCAGTACCGACCGCCGATGCCGACGCCAAGGCACGCAAGGAACGGCTGCAGCACTGGCTGGACGCAGGCATGAACGTACTGAACGTGGCCGCCTTCTTCGTGCCTGGGCTGGATGCCGCGATGCTTGGAGTATTCGCCTACGACCTCATGGATTCGGTGTTCACCGGGTTCGAAGACTGGGAAGAAGGCGATACCCAGCAAGCGCTGCAACAACTCGAGTCGCTGGCCATCAATGCCGCCGTTGTTGCCGGCTTCGCCGCCGGCAGCAGCGCGCTCAAGGCATCGGGGTTCGTCGATGCGCTGGAAAGTGTCTTGAAAGGTGGCCGCGAACGGCTTTGGCACCCAGACATGGGCCCTTACAGCACCTCGGACTCCTTGCCAGTCGGAGTGCCGACAAATTCCGAAGGGCTCTACATCTTCGATGGCAAAAGCCACGTCTGGCTGCAAGGCAAACTGTATGAGGTGTTCGAAACCGGCGGGCAGTGGCATGTGCGTCACCCGAACGCCCCCGATGCCTACGCACCGGCCTTGCGCTACCTCGGCGACCAGCGTTGGCAATTGGCGCATGACAACCCGCTCGAATGGGACGATGCGCAGTTGCTCGAAGGGCTGGGCCAATTCAGCCAGGGGCTGGATGCATCGGAGCAACTTGCCGCCTTGCGTATAACCGAGGTCGATGCAGACACCTTGCGTCACAGCCAGGTCAACGGTTCGCGGCCCCCGGCTCTGCTGGCCGATACCTTGCTGCGCCTGCGACTGGCTGACGACGTGGAGGGCATCATCACCCGGGTACGTCATGGCCAGCCTTTGGCTGCACATATGAACTTCGCGCTGCCGGAACTGGTACAGCTGCCTGGCTGGCCCGAGAACTACAGGCTGAAGGTCTTCACCGGTGCCGAAAAATGGGGGGAGGCAGACTATTTCGGTGCGCAGCCAAAAGCAGACACAGTACAAATCGAGATCGGCCGCGAAGAGCTTGACGATGGCGAACTGAGCAAGATTGTCCTGGCGGGGATGGATGAAGATGTCATACAGCAGCTGCTACCCGATACGCCAGTAGAGCAGCGCCCGGGCGCCCTGAACGAGCTGCTGGCCAACCACCTGACAGCACGTCGTCACGAAATCTTCGCGAGCATGCTGGAAAGCCATCGCGCACCGCTTGGCGACGAAGCACAGACCTTGGGCCGCCAGTTCCCCGGCTTGCCTGACAATGCCCTGGAAGAGCTCGTCGCACATGCCGACAGCACCGAACGCGAACGCCTGAAGAACGGGCGCGTGCCCTTGCGCGTGGCTGAAGAAGCCCGCTACCTGCAGGCCCGCGCCCGCCTCGATCGTGCCTTGACCGGCCTGTACCGAGCAGACCTGGCCAATGCCGACAGCCAGCTGCTGCGCGATGCATTGGTAGCCGAACAGCCGCAGGCGAGTGAAGCCGAGCTGTTCGCCAGCGCCGTCGCCGACCGATCGGGCTGCGCCGTGCTGCTTGGCCAGCAATCAATCAAGCCAGGCTTTCGCTCGCCCATGCGCCTGGCACATGGGCGAATCGGTTACCCGCTCAGTGGTCGAGGAGCAGCAATCAGCACATCCGCCGCGACAAGTCGGCTCAATCGACTTTTCCCTTCTCTGAATAGCAAACAAATCACCGCCCTGAGCGACGAATTGAGCCGGACCCGTGACCTGGGCTCGGCAATTCGGCAACTGGAGACGGAGTGGCAAACGCTGGATAGCAATCTGGAAAGTTGGTACAAGAGCGCCCCTGACATCTTCAGGCGCCAGGATCGAGAAAAATGCGCCGAAAGCCTCAAAGAGGCCTGGCGGCGGGAGGGTTCAGCCAAACTGGGCACGCTCGTTCTGGAGAAGATACAAATATCCGAGCTGCCAGCGATCACAGCGAGCCTGCCCTACATCCGTGAACTCAAGCTGAACGATCTGCAACTGCAACGACTGGACAGGGCGTTCCTGTCATGCTTCCCCAACCTGCAAGTGCTGAGAGTGACCAACATCGCGACAATCAACCCGCAAGCGTTGTTCGAAGCGCTCGAAGCGGTGCCCAAGCTGCAAACACTGGACCTGACCAACAATACCGTTGTTACCCTCTCACCCACCGCACAACGAGTGCTGGCAGCGATGCCAGGCTTGCGCGAACTGAACCTGACCGGCAACAACCTTACATTGGATCAAGCGACATTGGCTTTCCTCTGCGATCAGCCGCTTAATATCCTGAAGCTGAGTCGAAATCGCATCACGCTTGATGAAAACCTCGCCACACGCTTCCAGGACATGATCCATCCGCAGCAACTGGACCTGAGCTTCAACTCGCTGCAACACGCGCCTGATGTGCGCTACATGGCGCGGCTGCAGCACCTGGATCTGGACAGAACTCAGCTGCATGCCTTTCCCCCTGGCCTGAGCACCCTGATGAACCAGCGACAGTACCAGTTACGTTACCTGAACCTCTCGTCCAACCACATTCCCAATGTTCCGGACCTGGTAAACATCCTGCGCAGTCCGTATGTGCGGGACGTCGCAGCGCGCGTGCGCGATCGCCGTTGGCTTTTCAACTACAACAATCTGGAAGCCGAGCCGGCCAGGCAACTGCGCGCAAGAGGCGTCAACATCTTCGAGCACCCGCCCGAAAGGCAGGAGTGGCAACGGCTCTGGCGCGATTCCGCAACCGATCATCAGGTACAGGTGTGGTCCGACCTGTTCGATCAGAACGACAATGGCGACCTGCAAGCGGTGTTGGAGCGTCTGACCGACTCGGTGGAAGCGCGAAGGGATCTGCGAAGCCTGCGTGCCCGAGTGTGGGAACTGTTGGAGCAGGCCCACGGGGACGCGGTGTTGCGCGAGCGTTTGAACGAGGTGGCGAAAATCTTCCCGCCCACTTGCGGTGACGCCGGCGCCGATGCGTTCAGCGCCCTGGAAGTGGAGTTGCTGATCCACCAGGTATCTGGGGAAGCACAGGACACGGCAAAGCCGATACTCGACCTTTATCGCAAGCTGTACCGTCGCGAGAAAGTCAACGAACTGGCCGATCGCATCAGCCTGCAACGCGGTTTGCGCAAGCGGGCGCTGCAGGAACATGCTGGTCAGTTACCGGACCGTGACGTACTGGATGTCGCGGCGGCGTTCCCCGATGCGGACCTGACCACAGGCCTGGTCGACGATATTGAAGTCCGCCTGGCATTGCGCCAGTCGTTGAGCGAAGACCTCGATTTTCCAGAACCCAGCAGCGGCATGCTCTATAGGGACCTCGCCAAGATCAACCAGCAGATCATCGACAACGTGCGCGATGCCGTGGTCGAACTCGATGCCGACACCACTGCCCGACAACTGTGGATAAGCGAACGGCCGGTCTGGGTTGATTACCTCAAGCGCAAATATGCCAGCCAGTTCGAGGCCATTACCGACTTCTGGCGCCCTGGCCTCGATTACCTCTTTTATTGCCTGGATGAAAGCCAGGAGGCGATCACGCACCTGGACAAATCGATAATACGGGCATTGGCCCCGGAAATGCCTGGCCTTGCGCTGGACGAAAACGGCACGCTGCGCCGGGTTCCGCTCAGTGGGAAAGCGTATTTCAAGGCTATGGAAGCCTTGACCAAGGCACAGGAGGAGGTGGAAGCCGGGCTATTGCTGAGCCTTACCCGGCAAGAAGACATCCTCGATGCCTGAAAGCTGATCAATGACCACGCAGGTCTTCGAAGAAGGCCTGCCGCCCATCCACCTGGCTCGACGCACGCGGCGCTGCCGCCGCCTCTGCGTTAGCCGCCTCCACATGCCAATAGCAGTGCCTGACCGCGCGGGTTACCGCCACGTAGGCCAGGCGCTGCACCTCTTCCTTCTGCGCGGTATCGAACGGCTGGGCATCACCGGCCTTGCCCAGCCCGGCCTGGCGATACACCTGGTTCTTGTAGGGTGAACTGGTCAGGTACTGGCAGTCGCCCAGCATGAACACTGCATCGGCTTGCAAGCCCTTGGCACTGTGGTAGGTCAACTGGCGCAGCCGGCGCTGCTCGGCCGGCAACGCCGCCTCGGCGTGCAGCACGCCTTGCAGGTGCTCGTTCATCAGCGCCCTGTCGCTGCCCTTGCGGTACAGCATCATCACCGTCTCGCCACGCTGGTAGTGCTCGATCAGTGTTTCACCCAGGGCTGCCTCGTCACGGTCGAACACTTTTACCGGCGAGCCTGGCAACTCGGCCGCCGGGCCACTGGCCCGGGCTTTCTTGCCGGCTATCGCCGGGGTGCCCTTGACCAGGTGCTCGGCCGCGTCGATCACCTGCTGCTGGCAACGGTAGTTGTCGACCAGCATCACCCGAGTGTTGGCCGACGACGGGAAGGCCTTGGTGAATTCCATGAAGTACTTGGGCGAACTGCCACGCCAGCCGTAGATCGACTGCCAGTCGTCGCCCACGCACAGCAGCGACGAATGCTGGGCATGGCGCCCGGTGTGCATCGCCGGGCCGCGACGACGGATCTCGGCGAGGCTGGCGCGAAGCCAGCTGACGATCTGCGGTGACACGTCCTGGAACTCGTCGATCATCAGGTGCGCCAGCGGCCGCAGCAACGGGTCGGGCAGCAGTTGCAGGTTTTCCGGGTTGTTCTCGCCGAACAAGGCGAACATGCGGTTGTAGCTCATCACCGGCGGCGACTGGTCCAGCAGGTGCGCCTCCAGGGCCTTCCAGTACAGGGCCAGGGCCTCGAAGAACAGCGCATCGCTGTCGCCGGACGGGAAGCTCATCGCCGCGACGGCAGTGTTCACCTCCAGGCCGAGGTTCTCGATGAAGTTCGCCGCGCCGACAAAGGCATCGAGCAGCGGCGCCGGGGCCAGTTCGCCCTTGACCTTGTATTCGAAGCCGGGGCCGGCCACGGCATCACCGGCCAGCGACGCTGCCAGGCGCCGGGCCATGGCGTAGTTGTCGAGCCAGATCAGCGGCTGGTCGCAGAAGGCCTGCAACAGGGTGCGCTTGACCGCCCACTCGGCACGCACTGCCAGCTTGGCACCGGGGCGCTGGTACTGCGCGCTTTCCGCCGGGTCGAAGCCCAGCACGAGCAGAGGCCCCTGGCCGGCCAGACGGCCATGCACATGGAAGCGGCTGCCACGAATCTCGATGGTCTCGCGGCAGGGTTCGATGCCCTTGATCGGCCAGGCGCCGGCGGCGAACCACAGGTCTTCGATCACGTCGCACAGCTCTTCGTCGCGCTGGGCAGCCAGCTGGGTTACCTGGGCGCGCTTCTGCACATCGGGGTTGTTCGGGTCCAGCGGCTTCAGCTGCAGGGCTTCGCTGCGCAACAGGCCGACCAGCTCGGCAAAACGCGGGCTCTCGCCCAGCAGCGTGCTGTAGCACTGGTTCAGTTGCTGGCGCTGGGCATCGTTCAGGCGCAGGTCGAACGGGTTGCTCTCGGCCTCGGCCTCACGCCCGGCCGGCATCTCGTTGCCCAGCGTTTCGAACGCGCGCACCTGGCCAAAACCCGGCAGGCTGCGCACCAGCGGCAGGATGCGCGAATGGAACGTGCGCACCAGCTCGCGGGCCTGCGGCGGTTGCAGGTTGATCTGCCACAGGGCGAAAACCTGCAGCAGGCGCTTGATGAAGTCCTTGCGCGACTCGCGGGTGAAGGTGACCACGGTCATCGCATCCAGCTCGTAGCCCAGGTAGTGGCGCAACAGCAGGATGCGCAGCACCAGCGAGGTGGACTTGCCCGCCCCGGCCCCTGCCACCACGCAGGTGGACGGTGTGTCACTGAAAATCAGCTTCCATTGCGCGGCACTGGGTTGCGCCTCGGCGGGCAGACGCTGGGCGACATCGGCCTTGAAGCGCTTTTTCAGCTCGGCAGTCAGCGGCAGGCGCCAGTCATCGAACAGGTTGTCATCCCGGCCCGGTACGGCGGCGGTGTCTGGCCGGGTGTCGCGGATCACCAGCACCTGGCGCCCGGCCTCGTAACCTTCCACCCGCCCGCGTTCGAACCCTTCACGCACGCCATCGGCATGGCCACTGCGCTGGCCGCTGGCGTGGCCGAGGAACCAGGAGTCGCGGTGCTGGGCCTGCAGGCGGGTCAGGCCACGCCCCAGCAGGCGGGCCGCCAGGCGGCGAAACCAAGGCAGTTGTGCAGGAGGGGTAAGGTCGGCGGGGGCCTGGGGTTGCTCGTGGGCCACGGTCACTCCGTTGAAAAACAAAATCAGCGGGCATGTTCGCCGCATCGACAAAAAATCGCCAGCGAATGCTTGCAGATCAGTGGATTAGGCGATGAAGCGAATAAAACACTCTATTGCATTAAATCAACTTTACTGATTGTTTTAAGCCGATATTTACGCTTATTTTCGATGCTTCTTTGACGCATCATGGCCTCATTCCACTGATTCAAGGAGCACGACCATGCTGCAACTGCGACCGTTCGAAAGCCTCGGCCACGCCAACCACGGCTGGCTCGACGCCCACCATCATTTCTCGTTTGCCGAGTACTACGACCCGGCGCGCATGCACTGGGGCAACCTGCGGGTGTGGAACGACGACCTGATCGCTGCTGGCAGCGGCTTCCCGCCGCACCCGCACCGCGACATGGAAATCATCACCTATGTGCGTGAAGGCGCGATCAGTCACCAGGACAGCCTGGGTAACAAAGGCCGTACCGAAGCCGGTGACGTGCAGGTGATGAGCGCCGGCACTGGCATCGTGCATAGCGAGTACAACCTGGAAGACGTCGACACGCGTATTTTCCAGATCTGGATCGTGCCGGAGCGCACCGGCGAAGCACCGCAATGGGGTACCCGGCCGTTCCCCAAAGGTGAGCGTGGCGAAGGCTTCGTGACCCTGGCCAGCGGCCGTGCGGGCGATGAGGACAGCCTGCAGATCCGCACCGATGCGCGGCTGGTGGCTGCCACCCTGCGGGCCGGTGAAACTGCCGAGTACCGCTTCGATACCGCTCGCCGGGGTTACCTGGTGCCGGCCAAGGGGCTGGTGGAGGTCAACGGGCTGCGGGCCAAGGCGCGCGATGGCGTGGCGATCGAGCAGGAGGAGGTGCTGCGGGTGACCGCCATCGAGGACAGCGAGATCGTGCTGGTGGATGTGGCCTGAGGTTTTCGCCTTGCGACGCGTTCTGTGTAGGAGCGGCCTTGTGTCGCGATCGGGCTGCGCAGCAGCCCCTCGATTTCAGCTGCGCTGCACATATTGCCGGGGCTGCTTTGCAGCCCTTTCGCGACACAAGGCCGCTCCCACAGAACTGCACATGACTCATTGAATTAGCAGGGACTCTGTGGGAGCGGCTTTAGCCGCGAACACCGGCGCAGCCGGTGCCATGCACCGCGTTGGTTTCTTCGCGGCTAAAGCCGCTCCCACAGGGTACGCGGACCGCTTGCGAATTCAGTTCTCTACGTGACAGCGCAGCGCAAATGCATGCCCGCATGATGACTGCATGCACTAGCCTCGTGAGGCCACTTCGGCCAGCACCTCGGCCGAGGTAGTGACCTGGCGGAAGTGATGCTTCCAAAGGTCGATGCCCAGCTTGCCCGACCTGTCCAGCGAAGACCCTACAGTCATGTCCGTTACCAGAGTGGGCATCAGCCCCGCATCGAACAGGGCAAAACCGGCGGCCAGCACGCAAGTTTCGGTCTGCAACCCACATACCAGCACGCGCTCCACGCCCAATTGCCTGATGTAGTCGATGGCCTCGGCGCTCTGCCCGTAGCCATGCTTGACGAACACCTGGTCGGCTTCGACCAGGCTCTCGTCCTCCGCCGCCGGGTGCCAGCCGAGCTGGCGCTCGAACGGCGTGACCTGTTCATCGTGCAACTCGACCGAGGCAATGGTGGGGATGTTGGCCGACAACCGACGCAGGCCATCGACCAGCCACTCGGGCGGGCTGAAGGTGGACTGGACATCGACAATGAGCAAAACCTGGCGCATGGGCGGATTCCGGGCATGGGCAAAGGCGCGGAGTATAACGCGATCGCCTGTGGTAAAGGCCTCAATGCCACGCTGCCAGGCTGTCCCCCTGGCGGAAGAATGCCCTCAGGTGCTCGACGAAACACGACACCTTGGCCGACAGGTTCAGGCGTTCCAGGTACACCGCATAGATATCCGCAGGCGGCGTCTGGTAATCGCCAAGCACCTCCACCAGGCGCCCGCTGCGCAGGTGATCGGCCAGGTTCCACTCGGCCCGCAACAGAATGCCCTGCCCGTCCAGCGCCCAGTTCAGGGCGACCTCGCCATCATTGGTGCTGAGGCTGCCATGCACCTTCACCGATTCGCTCTGCTTGCCGCGGCTCAGCCGCCAGATACCGAACGCGGCGTCATTCTGGCGTAACACGATGCAGTTGTGGCTGGCCAGGTCCTTCGGCGCTTCGGGGGTACCGTGGGCTTCCAGATAACCGGGCGACGCACACAATCGGCGGCGGTTGGCTGCGATCTTGCGGGCGATCAGCCGCGAGTCGGGCAGCTCGCCAAAGCGGATGGCCACGTCGATGGCGTCGTTCGGCAGGGCAATGGGGCGGTCGGTCAGGTGCAGTTGCACCTCCACTTCGGGATAGCGCTTGGCAAACGACGACACCGCCGGCCCCACATGGGTACGGCCAAAGCCCAGCGGCGCATTGACCCGCAGCAAGCCATTGGGCTCGGCACGGCTGCTGGACACCTGCCGCTCCATTTCCTCGATCTCGCCCAATATGCGCTTGGCATTCACCAGGTAAGTCTCGCCCTCGGCGGTAAGGCTGATGCTGCGTGTGGTGCGGTTTAGCAGGCGCACGCCCAGGCGCTGTTCCAGCTGCGCCAGGCGCTTGGAGACCGCTGGCGGGGTCAAGTTCAGCTCGCGAGCGGTGCCCGCCAGGCTACCCACCCTGATCAGCTGGGTGAAGAACGCCAGCTCCGATACCGGATTCATAATTAACCTGAGGGAAACAATGAGTTGAATTTCATTGTATTACAGCATTTTTGAAAAACCATTACCTTTTGCCCTGCGTGATTAACCACAAGAAAGCTGGGCTCTTCGGCCGCCAAGGCCAGGTGTGACCTGCACCCTCACGAGCAGCCCGGCCGCCAGATAAATCCGACTCACAACAATAATTCGGAGACGGCAATGGCCAAGCGATTGTTCGGCAAGCTCTACGTACAGGTATTGATCGGCGTAACCCTCGGGGTGCTGATCGGGGTGTTCTGGCCGCAGGTTGGCGCTGATCTGAAGCCCGTCGGTGATGCCTTCATCAAACTGATCAAGATGGTCTTCGCCCCGATCATCTTCGCCACGGTGGTGCTGGGCATCGCCAAGATGGAAAACATGAAGGAACTCGGTCGCGTCGGCGTACGCGCGCTGATCTACTTCGAAGTGCTGTCCACCTTTGCCCTGGTGCTTGGGCTGGTGGTGGTCAATATCGTGCAGCCCGGCCAGGGCATGAACGTCGACCCCGCCACCCTCGATGCCAAAAGTATCTCCACCTACACCGCCGCGGCAGCCGGCAACAGCGGCGGCTTCATCGACTTCCTGCTGCATGTGATACCCGGCAGCGTGACCGATGCCTTCGCCAAGAACGAGATCCTGCCGATCCTGCTGTTCAGCACGCTGTTCGGCATCGCCCTCTCCCACCTGGGCCCGCGCGGCAAGCCGATGGTGGATGTGCTGGAAGCGTTCTCCCACGGCATGTTCTTCATCGTCGGCATGATCATGCGCGTGGCACCACTGGCCGCCTGCGGGGCCATGGCCTTCACCGTGGGCAAGTACGGGCTGGGCTCGATCGTTTCGCTGGGCAAACTGATGGCGACCATGTACCTGACCTGCTTCCTGTTCGTGGTGGTGGTGCTGGGCGCCATTGCCCGGCTGTGCGGCTTCAACCTGTGGAAGTTCCTCAAGTACCTCAAGGAAGAACTGTTCACGGTGCTGGGTACCAGCTCATCCGAGTCGGTAGTGCCACAACTGATGAACAAGCTGGAAAAGGTTGGCGTGTCCAAGCCTGTGGTCGGCCTGGTGATCCCCTCGGGCCTTACCTTCAACCCGGACGGCCAGTGCATCTACTACACCATGGCCGCCATCTTCATCGCCCAGGCCACCAACACACCGTTGACCCTGATGGACCAACTGATCGTGCTGGGTGTGCTGCTGCTCACCTCCAAAGGCTCTGCCGGCGTAACCGGCTCGGGCTTCATCACCCTGGCCGCGACCCTGGCGACCATGGACAACATCCCGGTGGCCGGCATGGTCCTGCTGCTGGGCGTGGACCGCTTCATGTCCGAAGCCCGGGCCATCACCAACACCATCGGCAACGCGGTCGGCACCGTGGCCATCGCCAACTGGGTGGGTGCGCTGGACAAGCAGCGTATGGCCAAGGCCCTGGACGGCCAGTTGCCGACCGAACCCGAACCCGAGGCCGCGGCTCCGCACCCCGCCCTTGCACGCATGGAGGCCGGCACCCCCGCACCCTGACCTTTCGAAAACCAGCAAAAAGAACCCGCCTTGTGATGCAGTGAGGAAATAATCATGGACAAAGAAACAGCCGTGTCATCGCTTACCGACGTGATGGCCAAGTTCACCGCCTATATCGGCAAGCGCCTGCCCCGCGACGTCAAGGAAAAAACCGCCAAGTTGCGTGCCGCCGAAACCAACCCGCTGGCCATCGCCGTGTACGACTCGATGGCCGATAACCAGGAATACGCCGACAAGCTCAACCGGCCCAGCTGCCAGGACACCGGCGTCATCCAGTACTTCGTCTCGGCAGGCGCGCGCTTCCCGCTGCTGGGCGAGATGGAAGGCATCCTCGAGAACGCCACCAGGGAAGCCACCATCCAGGGGCCGCTGCGCCACAATGCGGTGGAAACCTTCATCGAGAAGAACACCGGCACCAATACCGGCTCGAAAATCCCGTGGCTGGACTGGGAAATCATTCCCGATGCCGACTACGCCATCGTCGACGTGTACATGGCCGGCGGTGGCTGCACCCTGCCGGGTTCGGCCAAGGTACTGATGCCAGGGCAAGGCTATGAAGGGGTGACCGAGTTCGTCTTCGATGTCATTACCTCACGCGGTGTCAACGCCTGCCCGCCACTGCTGGTGGGTGTAGGGGTGTCGACCTCGGTGGAGACGGCGGCACGCCTGTCGAAGAAGGCCATCCTGCGCGAAGTGGACTCCAGCCACCCCAACGAAAGCGCGGCGATGATGGAAAAGTTGCTGGAGGAAGGCCTCAACGAAATCGGTATCGGCCCGCAGGGGCTGACCGGCAACAGCAGCGTGATGGGCGTGAACATCGAGTCTTCGGCCCGCCACCCGTCCACCATCGGTGTGGCGGTATCCACCGGCTGCTGGGCGCACCGCCGCGGCAAGATCCGCATCAACGCCGACCTGTCCTACGACATCCTCTCGCACGAAGGGGTAGTACTGTGAAGAAGATCCTGAGCACACCAATCAGCGACGAAGACCTGGCCAACCTCAACGTGGGCGATGTGGTCTACCTCACCGGCCAACTGGTGACCTGCCGTGACGTTGCCCACCGCCGGCTCATCGAGCTGGGCCGCGAGCTGCCGGTCGACTTGCGTGGCGGCGCGATTTTCCACGCAGGCCCCATCGTCAGGAAGAAGGATGATGGCAGCTTCGAGATGGTCTCCATTGGCCCGACCACCAGCATGCGCATGGAAAAGTTCGAGAAGCAGTTCATCGAGCAGACCGGCGTCAAGCTGATCGTCGGCAAGGGCGGCATGGGCCCGGAGACCACGACCGGTTGCCTGGAGAACAAGGCAGTGCATGCAGTGTTCCCGGGCGGTTGCGCGGTGCTGGCGGCGACCCAGGTGGAAGAGATCGAGCGTGCGGAATGGCAGGACCTGGGCATGCCGGAGACGCTGTGGGTGAACCGCGTGCGCGAGTTCGGCCCGTTGATCATCTCCATCGACACCAAGGGCAACAACCTGTTCGAGCAGAACAAGGCCCGGTTCAACGAACGCAAGGGGGCGGTGATCGAGAAGATCAACAGCCAGGTGCGGTTCATTAAGTAAGCGCGTGCGACATCGGCCGCTATGCGGCCCAATCGCAGGCTAGCCAGCTCCCACAGGTTCACCACAGGGCTGAGTATTGTGGGGTATCTGTGAGTTATCTGTTGCCTGAACCAACCTCTTCGCGGGCAAGCCCGCTCCTACAGGGGTATCACCAAGCCTGAGGGCAGTGATATCCCTGTAGGAGCGGGCTTGCCCGCGAATGGGCCGCAGAGCGGCCCTTGCTGCGTCCTCCCAGGCCCTCAACCTGCCAGGTTGAAGTCCGCTACGGTCACCGTGGTTGCATCCGCCACCCCCACCAGGCGGATGGAGTCGGTAGCACCGATGCTGACCAGCGTGTCATTGCCGACATCGGCGATGGTGACGTTGGCGGCAAAGGTGGCAGCGGTAATGTTGAGAGCAGAGATATCCAGCCGGTCCTGGCCACCCTGCGGGACTGCATCGAAGTTGATAATCAGGTCATTGCCGAAGCCGGCAGCGAACTGGAAGACATCATTGCCGTCGGAGGCCATCATCGTGTCGTCGCCGGCACCGCCCACGACGGTATCGTTACCCGCCGCACCGTTGAGGAAGTCATTGCCGGCACCACCCTGCAAGGTGTCATTGCCAACGCCACCAAACAGCGTGTCATTGCCATCGCCACCCTGCAGCACATCGACGCCGTTGCCGCCGTCAAGGTTGTCATCGCCGGCACCACCCTGCAGGTTATCGTTGCCGGTATCGCCGAACAGCGAGTCGTTGCCGGCACCGCCGTCGAGGGTGTCGTCGCCAGCGCCACCGTTCAGGGTGTCGGTGCCCAGGCCACCGAGCAACTGGTCGTTGCCGCCATCGCCGTTGAGGGTGTCGTTACCCGCCGCGCCGGTAATGACGTTCGCCAGGCCATTGCCGGTACCGGTGAAGTTGCCCGCCCCGATATAGGTCAGGTTCTCGACGTTGGCACCCAGCGTGTAGCTGGCCGCCGTGGCACGCACGGTATCCGTACCGGCAGCCGTAGCCTCGACCACTACATCCCCGGCGTTGTCCACCACATAGGTGTCGTCGCCCAGGCCACCGACCAGGCGGTCGATACCGGCACCGCCATCGAGCAGGTCATTGCCAGCACCACCGGTGATGGTGTTGGCCAGCGTGTTGCCGGTACCCGTGAAGTTGCCTGCCCCGGTAAAGGTCAGGTTTTCGACGTTGGCACCCAGGGTGTAGCTGGCAAGGGTGGTCTGCACCAGGTCGACACCGCCGTTCAGCGCCTCGCTCACGGTATCGCCGAGGTTGTCGACCACGAAGGTATCGTTGCCTGCACCGCCAACCATGGCATCCGCACCAAGCCCGCCGTTGAGGGTGTCGTTGCCGGCACCGCCGTCGAGGCTGTCGGGGTCGTTACCGCCGTTGAGGATGTCGTTACCATCACCGCCGAACAGTTGGTCGGCGCCGCCAAGGCCGTTGAGCACATCGTTGCCGCCCAGCCCCGAGAGCGTGTCATTGCCCGCACCACCGGTCAGGGTGTTGGCCCCGGCAGTACCGACCAGCACCACGCCTGCCGGCGGCACCACCGCCGCAGTCGCTGCCGAGGTCAGCGTTTCCAGGGTGCCGAAGGCGTCGGTGTAGCTCACGACCACCCGCAACTGCCGGTTACCCTGTTCGAAGCCCGGAGTGAAGGTTGCAGCAGTGGCACCCGCGATGTTGCTGAAGGTGCCGCCAATGTTCTGCTGCCACTGGAAGCTGAACGCGCCCAGCCCATCCAGGTCGGCGATACTGCCGGTGAGCGCGGTCAGCGTCTGGCCCTGGTCTGGCGTGGTGTCGCTGATCAGCACGGCACCAGTGGGCGCATCGTTGACGTTGGCCACCGGGTCGAGGATGTCGGAGGCGATGCTTTCCTGCACACCGAAGTCATCCACGTAGCTGACCACCACCCGCATGTTCTGCCCCACCTGGTTCTGGGTAAGGAGGAAGGTGCTGTTGATGGCGCCAGCAATGTCGACCCAGCCGGTCCCCCGGTTGGACTGCCACTGGAAGGTGAACCGCGGGTTGCTCAGGCCGTCGGCATCGACAATGGTTGCCGGGTTGGCGGTGAGCGTCTGGTTCTGCACCAGCAGCCCGGTCACGGTAGGCCCGGCAGTCGGCGCGTTGTTCGGCGCCGAATCGACGATTTCCAGCGTGCCCTTGGTGTCCTGGTACACCGCGCGTACGCGGATGTTCAGCCCCGCCACATCGTCCGTGACCCGGTAGGTGGTACCGACAGCTCGCGAAACCTCGCCGGCAGCAACGAAGGTGATGTCTTCATAGACCCCCGAACCTGGCAGCGTCTCTACTTGCCAGTAGTACGCCACCGGGCCGGTGATCGCACCGGTCAGGTTGGTTGCGCTGACATTGTCCGCGTCATGTACCGCCAGCGGGGTAACCCGCAGCAGCTGGCCGCTTACCGGTGTGTCGTCACGCACGCCGGTGGCAGCGTCAAGGATCACCAGGCTGCCGGTGGGGCCGGCGTTGACGGCGGTACCCACACCGGAAGCTTGCGAGCTATCCGAGAACTGCAGGCGCTCGATGCCGGTCAGGCGGTCGACACCATCACGCCCGGCCACCGAGTCGGTGACGATCACCGAGTTGCCATCGACTACCACGCTGTAGTCGCTGGCCACCCCCGAGTACACCGCCGTGTCGTAGCTGTCGGTGCCGTTGAGGATTTCGCGAACGATCACCAGCTGGCCCGGGTTGTAGGTGCCATTGAGCATCAGCGGCACCATCGGCTCCATGCTGTCGTAGCTGGCGATTTCCGGGCCAGTGCCGTCGCTGTTGGCGCGCACGCTGATGCGCACGTTCAGCCACTTGTCACCGTCGAGGATGTCGTCGCCGCCACGGCCTTCGATCAGGTCGCTACCACTGCCACCGAGGATGATGTTGCCACCATCGTAGAACGTTGCACCGGCGGCCAGCAGGCTGGACAGGCCATTGATCAGGCTGATGTTGGTCAGTACGCTGCCGTTGGCGCCATTGGTCGGCAAGGTGGCAGAGGTTTCGCTGTCACCACGCAGGAAGTCGCCATGAGCCGACCCCGACAGGCCTTCCATGATGTCGAAGCGCACCAGCGCAGACGCGCCCGAACCCGGTACCGGCGGCACATCGAAGAAGCGGTCGCTGAAGTCGACAGTCACGCCCTGGGCCAGGCCCTTGAAGGTTGCCCAGTCGTAGCCGGAACCACCGATGTAGCGGTCACCGAAGCCCAGGCTGCCGACCATGATGTCGTCACCGCCTTCACCGTTGAACTTGTCGTTCTCGTTGCCACCGATGAACACGTCGTTGCCGATGATCGGGTCGTTGCCGAGCGGGTCGAAGTTGTCGCCAGGCGCACCGTCCGAGGTACCCTTCTCGATCCAGTCGTCACCTTCGTTGCCCATGTCCTGCTCGTTGGCCTTGCTGCCCAGGATGAAGTCGTTGCCCTGGCCGCCAATGGCTTCGGAGGCGTCCTCACCGGTAACGATGAAGTCGTTGCCGAAACCGCCGATGATCAGGTTGATGCCATTACCGCCGTGCAGCACATCGTTGCCGTCGCCGCCCTGGATGTTGTCGTCACCACCCATGTCGCTGATGATGTCGTCGCCGGCACCACCACGCAGCTGGTCGTTGCCGTCGCCACCCTCGATGCGGTCGTTGCCGCCATCGCCCCAGACAGTGTCGTCACCCTCGCTGGAAACCAGGATGTCGTCACCGTTGGTGCCACCCAGCACAATGTGCTGGTCACCGGCGTAGCGGATGTAGTTGGTGTCCGGGCCTACTGTCAGCGGGCTGTCGCGGAACACCACCTGCTCGCCGTTTTCGCCCAGTGGGTCGGCATTGCCCAAGCCTTCGTTGAACTGCTTGCTCTGGTCCACTTCCAGGTAGAAGCCAACGTCGGAGAACACCAGGCCCGGCAGGTGGGTGGCCGAGGTGTTGGCCATGATCAGTTTGGCGAACGAGTTGCTTTCCAGCTCGGCATTCATCGACAGGCCGGCGGTGCGCTCCAGGTAGTAGAAGCGGTCGCCGTCCTGCAGTTTCTCCAACTGGTTTTCGAACACGAAGTTGAACGTGGTGCCCAGCATGCCGCCGAACGGGGTTTTCGCCTCCGCCAGGCCACCGATCCACAGGTCGATGGCATCGACACCGGTCACGGTCACTGCCCGCAGGTCATCGACGGTGCCGAGCACGCCATCCTTGCCAGGCAGGGTGACGTTGGCGTAGGCGCCGGTGCTGTTGAGGAAGTCCAGGCGATCGGCTGGCGCGCCGTCGCCGCCGAACACCAGGGCCATGGCCGCCGCGCGTTTCTCCAGCAACGTGGTGGCCCCGGTGATGGTGCTGTGGGTGCCGTAGGCGGCGATGAAGTTGATCAACGACTCCGGATGCTTCAGGTGCTGTACCAGGTCGACCCAGCTGGTGTACGGCTTGAGCTGGGTATCGCCGGTTTGCGCGTAGATGTCGCGGCGCACGGCGTTCAGCGAAGGGATACCGACGTCGCGGCCACGGGCGATGTTGATCGCCGGCAGGTCCAGCGGCAGGCCGAGCAGGTTGTTGCGTAGCGCCTCGGTGACGAACTCGTCGATCTCGTTACCGGCCTGGCGGGTTACCCCGCGCACGATGGCGCTGGTGGCATCCTCGGGGGTGACGCCACTGGCGGCATACGCCAGCGGGTTGAGGAACGCCGCGATCAGGCCCAGTTGCTGGTCGGGGTTGGCGCTGGCCGGGTCGCTGATGACGGTGAAGTCGACGTCGAAGCGGTCGACGGTTTCGGTCAGCATCGAGTGGCCGAAGCGGTACACGGTGTGGGCGAATTCGGCCACGATCGACGCATCGAGGTCGACGTCATACACCTGGGTCGGGGCGAAGAACAAGTCGACCCGCGGCTGCACGGTACGGGCGAACTCCTCGAACACCAGGTGCTGGTACTGCATCTCGGTACCGAACTTGGCGGCCTGGAACAGCCGCTCGCCATTCCACACCAGTGCATCGATCTCGGCCTGGTTGGCCGGCAGCGCGCTCAACGGGTTGAGCAGCCACTCGTTGATGAAGGCCAGGTCACCCGAGTCGAGCACGGTGTCCATGGTCTGCGCCACCAGCCGGTTGTGCTCGGAGTGGAAGATCGCATGCACGGCGGTCAGGCCGATGTTCTCGTTGACCCTGCCGTCGCCGGCGATGTAGTGCGCATCGAGCAGCTCGTTGTCGTAGGCCAGGTTGGCGCCAGTCTGCGGGTTCACCGGCACGGCGTTGCCGACATCGGTATCAGCATCAGGCACCAGCACGCCATTGCTGAACACCGGCACGGCATTGTGGGCGATGTCGGCAAGGAACTGGTGACCGGTGCGCACGGCGTTGGTCAGGTCGATCGGCGCCAGCGGGTTGCCCTCGACCTGCTGGTCGTCGGCCGTGCCGGCAATGCCGTCGGCGCCTTTCATGATCACCATCGGGAAGCCGTTGGGCCCCTTGATGAAGTTGCCGTAGGCATCGGTCGCCAGCAGCGGCACGTTGTCTACGTCTGCATCGGTCAGGTTTATGCCCAGTACGTCACGAGCCTGGGCCTTGACCACCTTCCAGGTCGCCATGCCACCAATTTCGGTGTCGTCGGCGGTACCGTAGCGGCCGTCAGCGCCCAGGTCCCGGTTGGTGATCAACCGGCCGGTGGCAATAGGCCCGTCGTCAGTCAGCACATAGCCGCGCAGGAACACCTGGTGTGAGGGGTGCGAGCTGTAGGTCTGGTTCTGGTCCACGAACGGCGAGGTGGTATTGGTGTGCTCGTGGATGTCGTCGGCCGTGCCAAGCACGCCGTCCGGCCCAGGCTGGTTGGTGGCACGGGTCACCACCATGAAGTTGGTGAAACCGCCCTCCACGTACAGCGGGTCATCCGGTTGCAGCGGGATGTAGATGGTGCCCGAGCCCCCCTTGGTGACCAGGTCCAGGCCATGGTCGAAGAACTGCCCGAAGAAGGTCATCCAGGCGTTGAACGGCGCGGACAGGCCGGCATCGGCGGCGGTGTTCTCGAACAGGTATACGTCGTGATCGTCGTCGGTGCCGAACTGGCCGTCCAGGCCCGGGCTGGCGACGATGCGCACGCCGTCCTTGAGCACGTCGTCATTGCCCTCGACGCCGAAGTTGAGCACGCCGTCCGCACCCGGATCATACGCGGTGGCATAGGCCGCCGGGTTGTTGGAGGTCTGGTCGACGATCAGGTTACTGATGGTGCGCGGCTGCGAGTCGAATACCGGGCCACTGGTCTGCTCGTACGACGAGCCCGGAATGGCCGGCGAGCCAGGGCCGAAGAAGCCGGCCGGTGCACCTTCGGCCGGGTTGAACACCGGGTCGGTCACGCGCGGGAAGACGTTGTCGGCCGCACCGAACTCGGTGTTGTTGATGCCGTTGAGGTTCATCAGGTTGTTGTTCGAACCATCCACCGCCCGCAGGCCGAGTGGCGCACGGATGTTGGGCAGCAGCGAGAGGATGTCTGCCCCGTTGGCGTCGGCCTCGGCAATCTTGATTTGCTCGAGGATGAAGTTGAGGTCGGAGCGCACCATGTGCAGCCCGGCACCGCCTGCCGTGGCATCCACCACCGGCGTGGCTGGCGTCGGTACCACAGGCGCGCCCGGTTGCACCACGGTGGTGGGCTGGGAGAACAGCACTTCGGTGGTGCCATGGGCGTCCTGGTAGATCGCCTTGACCCGCAACGACAACCCGGCCAGGTCCGGCGACACCTTGAACGTGGTGCCGTCGGCGCTCTGGAACGCCAGGTCGCCTGCCGGCAGCAGGATGATGTCTTCGAACACACCGCTGCCCGGGGTGGCCTCGAACTGCCAGTAGTACGACACCGAACGGTCAGCGAGCGTGCCAAGCGGGTTGCCGGCGCTGATGTTGTCGGCATCCCGCACGCCGGCCACGTTTACCGTAAGGAGGTCACCCACGGTAATCGCGCCGCCGTTGTTATCAGTAACGGTCGGGCTGCCGACAGGCTGCGCATTCAGCCCTTCCACCAGCACCCGCTGGCTATCGGCGAACTGCAGGCGCTCGATGTGCAGCAGGGTATCGACGCCATCGCGGCCGGCCACGTTGTCGGTCACCGTCCAGACGTCATCGGAAGTGTCCAGCGTACCTTTGGTGTTCTGCGTCACCGTGTACTCGCTCTGCACCCCCGAAAACACCGCCGTGTCGAACGCCGCCCCACCCGTCGAGGTGCCGGGCAGGATTTCCCGCACGGCCTTGAGCTGGCCAGGGTTGTAGGTACGGTCGAGCATGAACGGAATCATGTCGACCATGCTGTCGAAGCTGGCGATTTCAGGGCCGGTGTGGTTGACGTCTCCCGGCGCGTACACAGCGATGCGCACGTTGAGCCACTTGTCGCCGTCGATCAGGTCATCACCGCCACGGCCTTCGATCAGGTCGCTGCCGTTGCCGCCGAGCATGATGTTACCGGTGGCAAAGCCGGTGGTCGGCAACCCAGCATCGGCCAGGAACTGCTGCAGGCCACGGATCAGCGCCACGTTGGTCAGCGCACTACCGGTAGCACCACCATGGTTGAGGATGGTCACGGCATCGACATTATCGCCCTTGAGCACATCGGCGAAGTTCGAACCGGACACGCCCTCGACCTCGGCGAAGCGGTCGAGGATGGAGGCCGGCGAGGCGCCGACCGGGTTGAAAATACCGGTGTTCTGGTTCGGTGCGTTGCCATGAGGCTGAGCCAGGGCGGCCAGGGTCAGGTCGACGGTGACGCCGACCTGGTCATTCTTGTTGGTAATCCAGTCGAAACCGGACATGCCATCCATCTTGTCCTGGGCATCGCTGCCGACAAAGATGTCATCGCCACCCTCGCCGATCATTTCGTCGAAGCCGCCACCACCGACGAAGATGTCGTTGCCGACCACTTCGTCACCCAGCAGCGGCGCAAAGTTGTCGCCGGGCGCACCGTCCTGGGTGCCCTTCTCGATCCAGTCGTCACCCTCGTTGCCGGTCGGTGGCAGGTTGGTCTTGGCGCCGAGAATGAAGTCGTCGCCCTGGCCGCCGAAGGTGGTGCTGATGTCTTCGGTAGTGATGATGAAGTCCTGGCCGTTGCCGCCCAGGATCAGGTTGCCGCCCACCAGCATGCTGCCGGCGACGATCACATCGTTGCCGTCGTTGCCTTCCAGGCGGTTGTCGCCGAAGGAGTCGGTGATGATGTCGTCACCAGCGCCGCCCAGTACGGCATCGTTGCCAGCGCCGCCCTCGAGCAGGTCATTGCCTCCATCGCCATACAGCGTGTCGTCGCCTTCGCCGGCGATGATGATGTCGGCGCCAGCAGTACCGCCCAGCACAACGTGATCTTCACCGGTGTAGTGCAGGTAGTTGGTGTCTGGCCCGGTATCGGGGGTATTGACGGTATCGGGGTTGTCGCGGATCACCAGCGACACCACCTCGACGCCGTTGATCATGATGCCGCCCGTCGGGTCGGCCCGGCCGTCTGCGCCCAGGCCGGTGAACTGCTTGGTCTGGTCCACTTCCAGGGTGAAGGTGGGCGTGAGGAACACGGTGTTGGACAGGTGGGTGACATCGGAGTTGAGCATGATCAGCTTGGCGAAGGAGTTGTTCTCCAGTTCGGTGCCGAAGTTCATGCCCGCCGTACGCGACAGGTAGTAGAACCGATCGCCGTTCTGCAGGGCTTCCAGCTGGGTTTCGAAGACGAAGTTGAAGCTGGAGCCGAGCATGCCGCCGAACGGCATTTTCTTCTCGGCCAGGCCGCCGACCCAGAAGTCGATGGCATCGACACCGGTCACGGTCACCCCGGTGATGTCATCGGCGGTGCCGGCGATGCCGTCGGCACCGGCCAGTGTCACGTTGGCATAGGCGCCGGTGCCGTTGAGGAAGTCCAGGCGGTCTGCTGGCGCGCCGTCACCGCCAAGCACCAGCGCCACGGCAGCGGCGCGCTTGGCCGCTTCGGTGTCCGCCCCGGTGATGGTGGCGTGGGTACCGTAGGCGGCGATGAAGTTGATCAGCGACGCCGGGTGCTTGAGGTGGTCGGCAAAGTCGGCCCAGCTGATGTAGGGCTTGAGCTGGCTGTCGCCAGTCATGGCGTAGAACTCGCGGCGCGCCTCGTTCAGGGTGGGGATGCCGGTGTCACGGCCACGCGCGATGTTCAGCGCAGGCAGGTCCAGCGGCAGGCCGAGCAGGTTGTTGCGCAGCGCTTCGGTGACGAACTCGTCGATTTCGTTGCCCAACTGGCGGGTGACACCGCGGATGATCGCACCGGCCGCTTCATCGGCAGTGGCGCCACTGCCGGCGAATGCCAGCGGGTTGAGGAAGGCAGCGATCAGGCCCAGCTGCGGGTCGTCATTCACCGTGGCGAACGTCGGGTCGTAGCGGTCGACGGTTTCGGTCAGCATCGAGTGGCCGAAGCGGTAAACCACGTGGGCGAACTCGGCGAGGATGGCCGGGTCGATCGAGGTGTCATAGCCGTTGGGGGCGAGAAACTCGTCGATCTGCGGCTGAATGGTGCGGGCGAACTCCTCGAACACCAGGTGCTGGTACTGCATTTCGGTGCCGAATTTGGCAGCCTGGAACAGCCGCTCGCCGTCCCATACCAGCGCGGCGATTTCGGCGGGCGTGGTGGGGATGGCAGCGACATCATCGATCAGCCACTGGTTGAGAAACGCCAGGTCGCCGGCGGCCAGCAGGGTGTCCTTGGTCTGCTGCACCAGGCGGTTGTGCTCGGAGTGGAACACGTGGTGCACGGCGGTCAGGCCGATGTTCTCGTTCACCCGGCCGTCGCCGGCGATGTAGTGGGCGTCGAGCAGTTCGTTGTCATAGGTCAGGTTATTGCCGCCAGGCCCGGTTGGCTGCGCGTTGCCGACGGCAATATCGGCGTCGGCCTGCAGCACACCGTTCACGATCACCGGCGCGGCGTTGTGGGCGATGTCGTCAAGGAAGCCATGCCCGGTGCTCACGGCATTGGCCAGGCTGATAGGCGCGTCGCGGTTGCCTTCGACCAGCGTGGTGACGTCGTCGGCGGTACCGGCAATGCCGTCGGCACCATTGTTCACGCGCATCACCACCTGCGGCATGCCGTTGGGCCCACGCAGGAAGTTGCCGTAGGGGTCGGTGGCCAGCAGTGGCACGCTGTGCACATCGGCGTCGGTCAGGTTGATACCCAGCAGGTCGCGGGCTTGGGCCTTGACCACTGCCCAGGTGGCCATGCCACCGCTTTCACCATTGCCATCGTCGGCGGTGCCGAAGCGGCCATCGGCGCCCAGGTCACGGTTGGTGATCAGGCGCCCGGTGGCTACCGGGTCGCCTGCGGCATTGAGCGTGTATTCACGCAGGAACACCTGGTGCGAGGGGTGCGAGCTGTAGGTCTGGCTCTGGTCGACGAACGGCGAGGTAGTGTTGGTCTGGCCATCGTCGGCAGTACCCACCACACCATCGGCGCCTGCAGTACGCACGGCGCGCGGCAGCACCATGAAGTTGGTCGGGCTACCTTCGACGTACAGCGGGTCGTCCGGCTGCAGCGGGATGAACACGACGTCGGTGCTGCTCTTGGTGACCAGGTCCAGGCCGTGGTCGAAGAACTGGCCGAAGAAGGTCATCCAGGCGTTGAAGCCGGCGGTCAGGCCGACGTCGGGCGACACGTTGGGGATGAAGAACACCTCCGTGTCGTCAGCGGTGCCGAATACCCCGTCGATGCCGGGGCTGATCACCGGGGCGGCGCCGCCATTGGCTTCGACCGCTGCCGGGTTGTTCGCCGTCTGGTCGACGATCAGGTTGCTGATGGTGCGTGGTTGCGAGTCGATGACCGTGCCGGTGCCGGCATAGTCGCCGGTGAAGGATGGGCTGAGCAGGCGCAGGAACGAATTGTCGGCGGCGCCGAACTCGCTCTGCCCGGTCACCAGGTTGTTGTAGCTGCCGTCCACGGTACGCAGGCCGAACGGCACCTGGCTGTTGGGCAGCAGGTCGATCAGGCTGGCGCCATCGGCATGCGCTTCGGCGATGAAGATCTGCTGAAGGATGAACTCCAGGTCCGACTTGCTGAAATCTGCCATTTCAATTGCCCTCGATCTGTCGGGAGATGACTCAGGGCAACAGGGTCCTTCCCGCGCCCAGTCAATGTGACGTGCGCAGTTCTGATTCTGGGTTCTGGGGCAGTTGGGCACTACGGTGCTGCGTTATCGCCACTGGCCTCATCGCCGGCAAGCCGGCTCCCACAGGAATGGCGGGAACCTTGTAAATGGTGCGATACAGGTAGGCACCGCACACACATCGACCCCAGCTCGCACAGGGTCCGAATACATCAGACTAAAGTCGCAGAACAAAAGCTTGTCAATATCCCGTCAAAAATTCACGCAACGCTGACAGCGCTATACAACTTACTGTTTTCACGGCACTTATGAAAAGTTCAAAGATTTTATAGAGCAAAAAGATATTACCGAGTGTTTCACTGCAACCTACGCTCCAGCATGTGGGAGCAGCGCAGCGTTTTGGACCATTCGCCCTCAGAGCGACCCGCCTGCGAGCCGACCAGAAGCCACAACTACCGCTGTACGGGCCGCCGCAAGGGCTTCCCGTTTGTGATAAAGGGAGGCCCCGATGCACAAGCCACCACGCACCCGTTCCGAGCTGGCCGACGTGCTGTTCCGCCTGCGCCGCAGCTTTTTTGCCCTTGCCGCCTTCAGCGGTGTCATTAACGTCATGATGTTGACGCCAGCTATTTATATGTTGCAGGTGTACGACCGCGCCCTGGTCAGCCGCAACGTCACCACCCTGACCATGCTCACCTTGCTGGTGATCGGCTTGTTCATGCTGATGTCGGCCCTGGAGATGGTCCGCACCCGCGTACTGATCCGGGTCGGCAACTTCCTCGACATGGATCTGAACCGACGCATCTTCAGCGCTGCCTTCGAACGCAACCTGAGCCGCGCCGGCGGCAACCCGGCCCAGGCCTTGCAGGACCTGGCCCAGGTACGGCAGTTTCTCACCGGCAACGGCCTGTTCGCCTTCTTCGATGCCCCGTGGACGCCGATCTACCTGCTGGTCTGCTACCTGATCCACCCACTGCTGGGGCTGGTGACGCTGATCGGTTCCTTGATCCTGGTGGGCCTGGCCTACCTCACCGAGAAGGCCACGCAAAAACCCTTGGCCGAGGCCAACCAGGCGGCACTGTCCTCGGCCAGCTACGCCAACAACAACCTGCGCAACGCCGAAGTGATCGAAGCCATGGGCATGCTGCCAGCGATCGGCAAGCGCTGGTTTCAGGGCCATTTGCGCATCCTGCAGATGCAGACCCTGGCCTCCGACCGCGCGGCGATCATCAGTAGCACCGGGCGCTTCGTGCGCATTACCTTGCAATCGGTGATCCTCGGTGCCGGCGCACTGCTGGCGATCGAAGGCAAGATCACCCCCGGCATGATGATTGCCTGCTCGATCCTCACCGGCCGCGCCCTGGCCCCGGTAGAACAGGTGATCGCCGCGTGGAAGCAACTACAAGGCAGCCGTTCCGCCTGGGGCCGGCTCAACGACCTGCTGCACGACTACCCGCAGCGGCCACCAAGCATGTCGCTGCAACGGCCAATGGGCATGCTGGCCGTGGAAAACGTGGTCGCCGGTGCTCCCGGCACCAGCAACAGCATCGTGCGCGGGGTCAGCTTCAGCCTGGTCCCGGGTGAAAGCCTGGGCATCATCGGCCCGTCGGCTTCGGGCAAATCCACCCTCGCCCGCCTGCTGGTAGGCGTGTGGCCGACCCAGGCCGGCAAGGTGCGCCTGGACGGCGCCGACATCTTCACCTGGAACAAGGCCGAACTTGGCCCGTGGCTCGGTTACCTGCCACAGGACGTGGAGTTGTTCGAGGGCACCATCGCCGAAAACATCGCACGCTTTGCCGAAGTGGACAGCGAAGCAGTGATCCGCGCCGCCCGCAGCAGCGGTGTGCACGACATGATCCTGCGCTTCCCGCAGGGCTACGACACCCGACTGGCAGCCGACGGCAGCCCGCTGTCCGGTGGCCAGAAGCAACGCATCGCCCTGGCCCGCGCGTTGTATGGCGAGCCGAACCTGGTGGTGCTGGACGAGCCCAACGCCAACCTCGATGACGTTGGCGAAAAGGCCCTGGTCGATGCGCTGGCCGAACTCAAGGCACGCGGGGCCACGGTAATCCTGATTTCCCACCGGCCCAATGTGCTGTGCGCGGTCGACAAGGTGCTGATGCTGCGTGACGGTGCCGTGCACATGCTCGGCAGCCGCGACGAAGTGTTCGCGGCGCTGCGCAAGGCCAGCGTGATCCCGACGGCGACCGCTGCGCCGCTGGCGTCGGTAAAAGTACGGGAGTGACCGATCATGCAGATGACCCAACACACCGAGTTGATTCCCGCCGAGGCTCGCAACGAGATCGACCTGGACATTCATCGGCCGGCACGCTGGGGCGTGTGGCTGGTCGCCGCCGGCTTTGGCGGTTTCCTGCTGTGGTCGGGCCTGGCGCCGCTGGATGCCGGTGTGGTCGCCACCGGTACCGTCAAGGTCAGCAGCAACCGCAAGGCCGTGCAGCACCTGACCGGTGGCACGGTCGAGGCGATCCTGGTGCGTGAAGGCGATGTTGTGAAGAAAGGCCAGGAGGTGGTACGCCTGGACGCCCTGCGCGCGGTGGCCGAACAGGGTGCGGTCAGTGCCCAGTACATCGTCAGCAAGACCGTGGAGAACCGCCTGGAAGCCGAGCGCGATGGCCGCGACCAGGTCACCTTCGACCCTGCCCTGCTCAAGCACTACGGCGGCGACCCGCGCCTGCTGGCAGCGATGGACCTGCAACAGCGCCTGCTGGACACCCGCCGCGCGGGCCTGGCTGGCGAACTGAGCATCCTCGAGGAAAACCTGGCTGCCACGGCGGTGCAGCTCAAGGGCCTGCAGCAGGTGTATGGCGCCCGCGCCTCGCAGATCGGCTTCCTCAACCAGGAACTGCAAGGCACACGCGTGCTCGCCGCCGAAGGCTATGTACCACGCAATCGCCTGCTGGAGCTGGAGCGCAACAATGCCGACCTGTCCGCCGGTCAGGCCGAAAACCTCAACAACATTGCCCGGGCGCGCAGCCAGGCCACCGAGATCAAGCTGCGCATCCTGCAACGCCAGCACGACTACCTCAAGGAAGTGGAATCACAGCTGACCGATACCGCCAAGGAGAACACCACCCTGGCCGATCGCCTGCGCGCGCTGGACTACGAAGTGACCCATACGGTGATCCGCTCGCCGATCGACGGCATGGTCCAGGCCCTGAGCATCGCCACGGTCGGCGGCATCATCCAGCCAGGGGCCAAGATCATGGAGGTGGTACCGCTCGACCAGCCGTTGCAGGTGGACGCGATGATCCCGGTGCAGGCCATCGACAAGATGGTGCCGGGCCTGGACGTGGACCTGGCCTTCCCGGCCTTCAACCATGCGAAGACGCCGAATATCCCGGGGCGGGTCAAGACCATCTCCGCCGACCGCCTGATGGACGAAGAAAGCAAGCAGCCGTATTACCTGGCCCAGGTGGAAGTGACGCAGGACGGCATGGCCCTGCTGGGCAGCAACCATATCCGCCCCGGGATGCCGGCCACCGTCACCATCAAGACCGGCGAGCGCAACCTGCTCAGCTACCTGCTCAAGCCGATGCTCGAACGCGTGGACGCCTCGTTCAAGGAGCAATGACATGAATCGCCCGTGCCTGATGTTGTGCCTGTTGGGGTTGTCCGTACAGGCCAGTGCCATGGACCTGAAGCAAGCCTGGGACCTGCTGCAATACCAGGGCCCGATCTACCGCGCCGCGGTGCACGAGAAAGAAGCCGGCAGCGAGAACCGCGCCATCGGCCAGGCCGGCCTGCTGCCGCAGATCAACGCTGTGGGTTACTTCAACAAGGTCAATGGCAGCCAACGTCAGAGCGGCCGGGACAACGACCTGGACTATGACTCCAAGGGTGCCAACGTGCGGTTGCGCCAACCGCTGTTCAACAAGCAGAAGATGGCCGAATACCATCAGGGCCAGCAACGTGCCGACTACAGCGTGGCGGTGTTCGATGCCAAGACCCAGGACGCTGCGGTGCGCCTGGCCGACGCCTACTTCGACGTGCTGCTGGCCAGCGAAACCATCACCCTGGCCAAGGCCAAGCTAAATGCCTTCGAAGAGCAGCTGGCGTCGGCAAAGCGGCGCATGGAGCTGGGCGCCGGCACCATCACCGACATCGACGAGTCGATAGCCCGTCGCGACCTGGCCGAGGCCGACCTGATCGAGGCCCAGGACAACCTGGTCAACGCCCGCCGCAAGCTGGAGGAATACATTGGTGAAACGCCGGAGTCGCTGACCACCTTGCAGCCGGGCTTCAACACACCGCCGCTGATGCCGGGCAACCTGCAGGACTGGCTGGTCAAGGCCCAGGCCGACAGCCCGTTGATCCATGCGCGCCGGCACAACTACGAGCTGGCCGAAGAAGAAGTGAAACGCGCCCGCGCCGGACACTGGCCGACCCTGGATTTCGTGGCGGGCTATACCGCCGGCAGCAGCCAGTCGATCTCCGAACTGAACCAGCGCAACCACTACAGCTCGATCGGGCTGGAGCTGAACATTCCGCTATACAGCGGCGGCAGCACCAGCGCCCTCACCCGCCAGGCCAGCGCCAACAGTTCCAAGGCACTGGATGAACTGGATGCCACGCGCCAGGAAGTGATCTCCGACACCACCCGCGAGTATCGCGGTGTACAGAGTGGCGCCTTGCGCATCCAGGCGCTGGAAAAGGCCGTGGCATCCAACGAACGCTCGCTGCTTTCGGCCCGCAAGGGCTTCAGGGAGGGCGGCACCAGCACCAACTCGGATGTGCTCAATGCCGAGGAATTGCTTTTTGACGCCCGGCATGACCTGTTCGAGGCGAAGCTGAACTACCTGATGTCGCGGCTGCGCCTGGCATCGTCGGTGGGCAGCCTGGGAGATGACGATATCCAGCAGATCAACGATTACCTCGGGCCGGAACTGGTAGTAAGCAACTGACTATCGGCGGCCCGCTCCCACAGCGGCGCCTACCGCATTTTTCTCCATTTCAGGCTATGATCGGTGACCCCGCCGCGGACGCCATGCCCCATGCCCGTAGACCTGCAAGCGTTATACCCCAGGCTGATCCACCTGATGCTGGACACGGTGTTCGTGGTCGACAGGGGCAACCAGATCATTTTCGTCAGCGATGCCTGCGAGGCGCTGCTGGGCTACCAGGCCTGCGAGCTGATCGGCACCCCGATCACCGACTACATGCACCCTGACGACCTGGCGATTACCCGCGCGTCGATCGTACGGGTGATGAACGGCCAACCCCATTACGACTTCCGTAACCGCTACATCCGCAAGGATGGCAGTATCGTGCATATCCTGTGGTCAGCCTCCTGGTCCGATGAGGCCAATGCCCGCATTGGTGTAGCGCGGGATATCACCGCCCAACACCAGGCCGAGGAAGAATTGCGTTTCCTAGCCCACCATGACCCGCTGACTCGCCTGGCCAACCGGGCCATGTTCAATGAGCGGCTGGGCACCGCACTTGTCGCGGCCCGGCACCACAACCACCCGCTGGCGTTGCTGTTCATCGATATCAATGACTTCAAGGATATCAACGACAACCACGGCCACAGCGTGGGTGACCGGGTGCTATGCATTCTGGCGCGGCGCCTGGAAGGTTGCGTTGGGGCGACCGATACAGTGGCGCGGATGGGCGGTGACGAGTTCACCGTGCTGTTGACCGACTACGCCTCGCCAGAGGCCATTGCCGAGCAGGTGGCACGCATTTTGGCAGCCATGGCCGAGCCACTCGGCGCCGAGTTTGCAGGCATCGGAGCGCCGTCCTGCAGCATTGGCGTGGCCCGTTTCCCCGAAGACGGCAATGATGCCGACATGCTGCTGCGCCATGCTGATGGCGATATGTACCGGATCAAGCGACAGCGCGCTGCGGCCAGCTGAATACCAAAGGGAAGAAAATGACGGAACACCTGCAAGGCGCCGCCGAGCAAACGCGTGGCCACATCAGCCGGATCGAGGCCTTGCTGTTCTGGCTGAAGCTGGGTTTCATCAGCTTCGGCGGCCCGGCGGGGCAGATAGCGATCATGCATCAGGAACTGGTGGAGCGGCGCCGCTGGATCAGCGAGCGGCGCTTTCTGCATGCCCTCAACTACTGCATGCTGCTGCCTGGCCCCGAGGCCCAGCAACTGGCCACCTACATTGGCTGGCTGATGCACCGCACTTGGGGCGGGGTGATTGCCGGCACCCTGTTCGTACTGCCGTCGCTGTTCATCCTGATCGGCCTGTCGTGGGTCTATTTGGCCTGGGGCGAAGTGCCGGTGGTGGCTGGCATTTTCTACGGGATCAAGCCGGCCGTGACCGCGATCGTCGTGCATGCCGCACATCGCATTGGCACGCGCGCCCTGAAAAACGGCTGGTTGTGGGCCATTGCCGCGGCCTCGTTCGTGGCCATTTTCGCGCTCGACGTTCCCTTCCCGCTGATCGTGCTGGCAGCCGCGCTGCTAGGCCATGTCGGCGGTCGGCTGCTACCGGGGCAGTTCGCGCCTGGTGGTGGCCACGGCGCAACCAGGGCCAGCCAGGGCCCGGCCGTGATCGACGACGACACACCGGCGCCAGAGCACACCCGCTTCAGCTGGGGGCGGCTGCTGGGCCTGCTGCTGGTGGGTGCCGCGCTGTGGCTGCTGCCCATGGGTGTACTGATGGCTACCTTTGGCTGGCAAGGCACCTTAACGCAAATGGGCTGGTTCTTCACCAAGGCGGCATTGCTGACCTTCGGCGGCGCCTACGCGGTGCTGCCCTACGTCTACCAGGGGGCCGTCGGCCATTACGGCTGGCTGTCGCCGACGCAGATGATCGATGGCCTGGCGTTGGGGGAAACCACCCCCGGGCCGCTGATCATGGTGGTGGCCTTCGTCGGCTTCGTCGGTGGTTACCTGCACCCCATGTTCGGCACCGACCAGGCGTTCATGGCCGGCGCGGTAGCGGCGAGCCTGGTGACCTGGTTCACCTTCCTGCCCTCGTTCCTGTTCATCCTGGCCGGTGGCCCGCTGGTGGAATCGACCCACAACGAACTCAAATTCACCGCCCCGCTGACCGGGATAACCGCGGCGGTAGTGGGCGTGATCCTCAACCTCGCGCTGTTCTTCGGCTACCACGTATTGTGGCCGGCCGGTTTCGACGGGCGGTTCGACTGGCCTTCGGC
Source organism: Pseudomonas sp. M2(2023) (assembly GCF_030263955.1). Lineage (NCBI taxonomy): Bacteria > Pseudomonadati > Pseudomonadota > Gammaproteobacteria > Pseudomonadales > Pseudomonadaceae > Pseudomonas > Pseudomonas sp. M2(2023). The sequence continues at coordinate 2,215,436 of NZ_CP127114.1, read as the reverse complement.
GCTGATTGCGCTGGCGGCGGCGGTGGCGCTGTTCCGTTACAAGCGTGGGGTGATCCAGGTGTTGATAGCCTGTGCCCTGGCGGGGCTTGCCACCCATTTGTTGACCGGGGCACAGTGAAGCATCGCCCGCCCAACGGAGATGAACATGCGCAACCCTGAAGACGCCTTGCTCGACAGCTGGCAGCACAACGCCCAGGCCTGGATCGATGCGGTGCGCAGCGGCAGTATCGACAGCCGTCGCCAGGTTACCGACCAGGCCATCCTGCTGGCCATTCTTGGCCGCCAGCCCGAACGGGTGCTCGACCTGGGCTGTGGTGAAGGTTGGCTGCTGCGCGCGCTGGGCGACCGGGGTGTCGAGGCGGTAGGTGTGGACGGTGACCGGGCGCTGGTGGATGCCGCGCGTGCTGCGGGTTCCGCCGAGGTACACCTGGCCAGCTATGCCCAGCTGGCCGCTGCGCAGGCCTATGTTGGCAAGGACTATGACCTGATCTGTGCCAACTTCGCCCTGTTGCAGCAGGACATCATCCCGCTGCTGGCGGCGATGAATGCGTTGCTGGCGCCCGGCGGTGCGCTGGTGATCCAGACCCTGCACCCGTGGAGCGTGGCGGATGGCGATTACCAGGATGGCTGGCGGGAAGAGTCATTTGCCGGGTTCGGCGGGGATTGGCAGGTGATGCCGTGGTACTTCCGCACCCTGGCCAGCTGGCTGAACGCGCTGGACATGGCAGGGTTGCGGCTGGTCAGCCTGCAGGAGCCACAGCACCCCCAGAGTGCGCTGCCACAGTCGCTGCTGTTGGTGGCCGAACGCCCTTGAAGCATACGCGGTCGGTGTAGGAGCGGCCTTGTGTCGCGACGGGCTGCAAGGCCGCTCCTAAAGGGACCGCGCCGGGCTCAGAGGACCGGCTTGCGCGCCGCCCCGCTGCGGGCCTTGGCCATGGCTGCCAGGCGCACCGCGACGTTGGCCGCACCGTAACCGGCATACCCCCCCTTGCGCTGGATGATCTCGAAGAAGAAACGCTCTTCGAACGGCTCGGTATACACGTGGAACAGCTCGCCGCCTTGGGCATCGCGGTCGTACAGCACGTTGTAGTAGGCCAGTTCGCTGAGGAACTCGTCGTCGAAATCGAAACGCGCCGCCAGGTCGTCGTAGTAGTTCAGCGGGATCTCCAGCAACGGTACCCCGGCCAGTTTGGCCCGCGCCACTTCGCGGAAGATGTCGTCGCAATCGAAAGCGATGTGGTGCACGCCCGAGCCACGGTAACTGGACAGCGCATGGGCGATGGCGGTGTTGCGGTTTTCCGAGATGTTCAGCGGCAGGCGCAGGGTGCCGCATTGGCTACGCAGCGCGCGGCTCTTGACCAGGCCGTACGGGTCAGGCAGCACCACTTCGTCATCGGCTTCGAAATCGAACAGGCTCTTGTAGAACAGCACCCAGCTGTCCAGCGACTCGGCCGGCAGGGCCAGGGCCATGTGGTCGATACGGCGCAGGCCGCCGGTGGCGGTGGCGTTCTTGTCCAGGCTGAAGTCGGTGTCGTACAGGGTCTGGCCGGCAGTACCCTGCTCCACCAGGTACAGCAGGCTGCCATCTGGCGCACGTACCGCCGGCACTTCGCACTCGTTGGGCCCGACCAGGCCACGGAACGGCTGGCCACGGAAGGCGGTGGCACGCTTCAGGGCGGCTTGCTGGTCCTTGACCCGCAGCGCGGTGGCGCACAGCGACGGCCCGTGGGCCTCGAAGAAGTTGTGGCCGAAGGAATAGGGTTCGGCGTTCAGCACAATGTTGATATCGCCCTGGCGCAGCAGCTGCACCTCTTTGCTGCGGTGCTTGCCGGCATCGGCAAAGCCCAGGCGCTTCAGCCAGCTGCCCAGGCGCGCGCCGACGGCTTCGTCGACTGCAAACTCGAGGAACTCCACGCCGTCATAAGCACTGGCCGCCGGTGGGGTGAACAGCACACCGGGCTCGATCGAGGTACCTTCCTGCTCCAGGCGCAGGCGGGTGTGCTCTTCGAGATACAGCAGCGAACGCAGGCCGTCGGCGGCATTCTGCCGAGGCGGTGCGGCGCGGAAGCCGTCGTTGAAGATTTCCAGCGACAGCGGCCCGCGGTAGCCGGTGGCAAGGATCGGCGCCAGGAAACCGGCCATGTCCATCTCGCCCTGCCCCGGGAAGCAGCGGAAGTGGCGGCTCCACTCCAGCACATCCATGGCCAGGATCGGCGCGTCGGCCATTTGCACGAAGAAGATCTTGTCGCCGGGGATGTCGCGGATCGCGCTCGGGTCGCCATTGAGCGACAGGGTGTGGAAGCTGTCGAGGATCACCCCGAGGGCCGGGTGGTCGGCCTGGCGCACCAGGTTCCAGACCTGCTGGTAGGTATTGACGTGGCGGCCCCAGGCCAGGGCTTCGTAGCCAATGCGCAGGCCGCGTTTGCCAGCGTGCTCGGCCAGCAGGCGCAGGTCGTCGACCAGCAATTGCTCTTCACCCAGGGCATCGGCCTGGACGTTGCTGCACACCAGCACCAGGTCGGTGCCCAGTTCCTGCATCAGGTCGAACTTGCGCTCGGCGCGGTCGAGGTTCTTCTGCAGGCGGTCGCGGCGGCAACCCTCGAAATCGCGGAACGGCTGGAACAGGGTGATGGCAATACCCAGGTCGGCGCACATCTGCCGTACCTGGCGCGGGCTGCCGGCGTAATAGAGCAGGTCGTTTTCGAAGATCTCGACGCCGTCAAAACCGGCGGCGGCGATGGCTTCGAGCTTTTCCGGCAGGGTGCCGCTCAAGGACACGGTAGCGATCGAACGCTGCATGGCGGGAGTTCCTTGTTGTTAGAGGATCAAGGCCAGGGCAGGACCTGGAAAATCAGCGCCACAGTTCCTGGCACGATCGATTATTCGCAGGTAAAGTCGTCGCTTCAATCTCTTTGTACGGAATGGTTAGTTTTGCGTTCGATTATCGAACAAAACCGGTTTTAGCGAATTGCCAGCCCACTGGCCCGTGGTCAACATGAACCACAGACGCAGGCACACCGACCCTCGCCTCCTGCCTTGGCGAATCTCCGGCGGAACCTGTGCAAACAACAATAACAACGGAGACAACGATGGCTCACTCCAGCTCTCAAGCCAAGAAAGCGACTGCCAGTGGATGGATAGGCTCGGCACTCGAGTACTACGACTTCTTCATCTACGCCCAGGCTGCTGCGCTGATTTTCCCGCAGATCTTCTTCCCCAACACCGACCCGAAAATGGCCATCATCGCCTCGCTGGCCACCTACGGCGTGGGTTACCTGGCGCGCCCGGTCGGCGCCTTCGTGCTGGGCCACTGGGGTGACACCCGCGGCCGCAAGAACGTACTGCTGCTGTGCATGTTCCTGATGGGCCTGTCGACCATGGCCGTTGGCCTGCTGCCCACCTACCACGACATCGGCCTGCTCGCCCCGGCGTTGCTGGTGGTGCTGCGCCTGGTCCAGGGCTTTGCCGTGGCCGGGGAAATCTCCGGAGCCAGTTCCATGATCATGGAGCACGCACCGTTCGGTCGACGGGGCTACTACGCCAGTTTCACCTTGCAAGGCGTGCAGGCTGGCCAGGTGTTGGCGGCGGCAGTGTTCCTGCCACTGGCCTACTTCATGCCTAGCGAAGCCTTCAACGACTGGGGCTGGCGCATTCCGTTCCTGCTGAGCGCCTTCGTGCTGATCGCCGGCTTCATCATCCGTAAGGAAGTGCACGAAACCCCGGCGTTCGTGAAGGAAGAGAAGCAGGACAAGGTCGCCAAGTCGCCGATCAGCGAGGCCTTCCGCCACAGCTGGAAGCACATGGTGCTGGTGATGTTCATGGCCTTGATGAACGTGATCCCGGTGGTCGCTACCATCTTCGGTGCGGCCTACGCGGTGCAACCGGCCTATGGCATCGGCTTCGACAAGAGCGTGTACCTGTGGATTCCGGTAGTCGGCAACATCGTCGCGGTGCTGGTGATTCCGTTTGTCGGCAACCTGTCCGACAAGATTGGCCGTCGCCCGACCATGATCGCCGGTTGCCTGGGCTCTGGCCTGCTTGCCTTCGTCTACCTGTATGCGATCAGCATCCAGAACGTACCGCTGGCGTTCGCCTCGTCGATCGTGATGTGGGGCATGGTGTACCAGGGTTACAACGCGGTGTTCCCAAGCTTCTACCCAGAGCTGTTCCACACCCGCTACCGTGTTTCGGCCATGGCCATCGCGCAGAACATCGGCACCATGTTGACCGCCATGCTGCCGGCGCTGTTCGCCCTGGTAGCCCCGCCCGGTTCGGACAACATCCCGTTGGTGGTTGGTAGCCTGGCGTTCTTCATCACCTGCGTGTGTGCCCTGGCAGCGTACATCGCCCCGGAAACCCATCGCCTGGCGATGGAAGACCTGGGTAACCCCGATGCCAAGCCGATGGACAAGACCGCGTATGAAGCTAGCCGTAAAGGGAGCTTTCAGGCGGTGAGCAACTGAGATTGCAGGGGGCTGCTCTGCAGCCCTTTCGCGGGCAAGCCCGCTCCTACCTTGACCGCACAGGCTTCAAGTCTTGGGCGGTCCCTGTGGGAGCCCTTTCGCGGGCAAGCCCGCTCCTACAGGTACCGTGTCAGCTTGAGCCTTGATGCGATCCTGTGGGAGCGGGCTTGCCCGCGAATGGGCCGCAACGCGGCCCCGGCAGTTTCAGCCCTTGACCACTTCCTGCAAGCGCGCCCAGAGCTGTTCGACATGCTCCCGCTCGGTCGGCAATGCGCCAATCGACACCCGCACCATCCACCGCCCATCCAGCGTCGCCGGCGTCACATAGGCATCCCCGGACGCATTCAGCCGTTCGGCCCAGCCCTTGGTATGCGCATCCAGCGCCTCCCCTTCCAGCCCCGCCGGCCGATGGCGAATGCACAATGTCTGCAACTGCACCGGCGCCAGCACCTCCCACTCCGCCGCCGCGCCGATCTGCCCGGCCAGCCACTGGGCATTGTCCAGGTCACGCCGCAGCCGCGCCTGCAACGCCTCGACCCCCTCGCTGCGCAGCATGAACCACAGCTTCAACGCACGGAACCGGCGGCCCAGCGGGATACCCCAGTCACGCAGGTTCTTCACCTCGCCGTCCACCGCCGACTGCAGGTAGCTGGGGTTGGTGCTCATGACCCGGATCAGGTGCTGCGGGTCGCGCACGTAGTAGATCGAGCAATCGAAGGCCACGCCCAGCCACTTGTGCGCGTTGACCACCAGCGAATCGGCCAGCTCGATACCGTCCCACATCCAGCGGCATTCCGGCAGGATCATCGCAGAGCCGGCCATGGCCGAGTCCACATGCAGCCACAGGCCATGGGCCTGGGCGATCTCGCCGATCGGCCGCAGTGGGTCGAGGGCCGTGGTGGCGGTGGTGCCGGTGGTCGCGACCACCGCGCAAGGCTGGTTGCCAGCGGCCAAATCCTGCTCGATCGCAACCTGGAGGGCCTCCGGGCGCAGAGCGTAGCGTTCGTCGGTCGGGATCAGGCGTATGTTGTCGCGGCCAAAACCGGCCAGCAATGCGGCTTTGTCCACCGAGCTGTGGGCATGGGCGCTGACATAGACGATCAGCGGCTTGGCCTGGGCTTGCAGGCCGCCGCGTACCAGTGCGTAATCGCTGGCGCGTTCCCGTGCGCAGATCAGCGCCACCAGGGTGCTGGTGGATGCGGTGTCCTGGATCACCCCGCTCCATTGGCCAGACAGGCCGAGCAGCTGACGCAGCCAGTCGAGGGTGGTTTCCTCCAGCTCGCTCAGGGCCGGGCTGGACTGCCAGGAAAGGCCCAGCACGCCCAGGCCAGTGCTGAGGAAGTCACCGAGGACCGACGAAAGGGTGCCATTGGAGGGGAAGTAGCCGTAGAAGTCCGGGTGCTGCCAATGGGACAGGCCGGGCATGACCAACTGGTTGACGTCGTCGAGGATCGCTGCGAAAGGTTCGCCTTGCCGGGGGGCCTGAGCGGGCAAGGCGGCCTTGAGATAGCCGGGCTCGACCTGGGCCATGACCGGGCGCTCGCCGACGGATTGGCGGTAGTCGGCGATCAGGTCGATCAGTTGGTGGCCGTACTGGCGGAATTGTTCGGGGGTCACCTGGGGTCTCCTGTGGGTTTTTTCGCTGCCTGTGCTGGCCTCTTCGCGGGCACGCCCGCTCCCACAGGTATTGCATCGTTTGTAGGAGCGGGTTTACCCGCGAAGAGGCCGGTACAGGCAACACAATGCCCCAGTCTAGGCACCTATCCCGAAGTGAATAACCCCACCTCGCGCATACCTGCTATGGCAAACCCGCATGCCCGCCCTGCACACCGAACTGCGACTGGCGCCACAACTCGAACACCCGGTTGCGCAACCAGCGGTGTTCGGCCGAGGCCTGCAGGCGCTGGTGCCACACCACCCAGTAGCGCTGGCTGTGGTCGATGAAACCCAAAGGCCGCCAGGCCAGGTCATGCAGGCGGCACAGCTGCCGGGCGATGTGCTCGGGCACGGTGGCCAGCGCCTGGCTGTTGGCAATCACCTGCACGGTGGCCGAGAAGAACGGCACTTCCAGGCTGACCCGCCGTTGCAGGCCCTGGGCGCGCAAGTGGCGGTCGATGAAGCTGTCCTTGTCGCCTCCGCCGGAAATACGCACATGCTTGTGGCCCAGGTAGTCGGCCTGGCTGAGCGCACCGTGGGCAGCCAGCGGGTGGTCGTTGCGCATCAGGCACACTGCCCGGTCCTCGCCCAACAGCCGACCGTGCAGGTTGGGTGGCGACTCGTCGAACAACGTGGTGGCCAGGTCGATCTCGCCGCTGGCCAGCAAGGCGTACTGGCCGGCCTGCCAGGTGCGGTACTCCAGCGATACACCCGGCGCTTCGCGCTCCAGCGCCGCCACCAGCAGCGGCAGCATATGCTCGGCCACGTAGTCCGAAGCGGCCAAGCAGAAACGCCGCTCGCAGCGCCCCGGGTCGAACACCGCGGGTTGGCGCAGGGCGTGCAGCTCCTCGAGAACCTGGCGCAGGGGTTCGACCAGGGCCTCGGCGTGTTCGCTGAGCACGTAACCGCGGCCCTGGCGTACCAGCAAGGGGTCGTCGAAGGCTTCGCGCAAATGGGCCAGCTGGCGGCTGAGGGCGGACTGGCTGACGCCCAGGCGCTCGGCGGCGTGGCTGAGGTTCTTCAGCTGCAGCAGGTGGTCGAGGGTGCGCAGGTGGGCGAGGCTGAGGGAGGCGAAAGCGGGGTTCATACAGGCTCCCGTCTAAGGATCGACCGGTCCAATCGCCGGCAAGCCAGCTCCCACAGGGTCACCACAACCATCGGGGCTTGTGCTGTACCTGTGGGAGCTGGCTTGCCGGCGATTGGGCCGCAAAGCGGCCCCAGAGAAGCAGATCAGTCAGTCAGGCCGACATAAACGTTCTGCACGTCATCGTTCTCGTCGATCGCCTCGAGGAACGCTTCCACCTCGGCCAGCGCTTCGGCACTCAGGCTGGCCGCGCTCACCGGGTTCTTCGGGGTGTAGCCAATCTTCGCCGAGGTCACGGTGAAGCCGTGCTCCGGCAGGGCCTTCTGCACGGCGTCCAGGTCGGTGGTGTCGGTGATGAACAGGGTCGAACCCTCTTCGTCGCCTTCCTCGAAGTCCTGGGCGCCGGCTTCGATGGCCGCCATTTCCGGGTCGGCGTCGCCGTTCGGGGTGGCTTCGATCAGGCCGACATGGTTGAAGTCCCAGGCCACCGAACCGCTGGCACCCAGCTGGCCCTTGCGGAACAGCACGCGGATCTGCGCGACGGTGCGGTTGACGTTGTCAGTCAGGCACTCGACGATCAGCGGCACCTGGTGCGGGGCGAAACCTTCGTAGCTTACCGCCGAGTACTGCACGGCATCGCCGTCCAGGCCCGCGCCCTTGCGGATTGCGCGCTCCAGGGTCTCGCGGGTCATCGAGGCCTTCTTGGCCTGCTCGATGGCCAGGCGCAGGCGTGGGTTCATGTCCGGGTCGGCGCCGGACTTGGCGGCGATCTGGATCTCTTTGGACAGCTTGCCCATGATCTTGCCTTTGGCGTTGGCCGCGGCTTCTTTATGTTTGGCTTTCCACTGTGCGCCCATGTCGACTCTCTTGTTTCAGCGGCCGGTTCAGGAAGCGACCGGCCAAAAGTGGGTGCAGTTTATACGCCCTCTGGCCTGTATTCGACAAGAAATCTCATCAGCCTTTATCGGCTTTGCCCGCCGCCGCCGCGAACCGCGCCAACCGCACATCCAGCCTCCGCGGCCGCTGCCCACGGTCCTCTGCCCGCTCCTTGCGGCGGATGGCATTGCGTACCATCAGCGAGCCCAGGTAGCGAATCGGCTCGGGCGGGAACAGCCCCAGCGGCCCCTTGACCAGCGGCGAACGGGTCCATGGGTTGTCCAGCCCCAGCGCCAGCGACGACAGAATCTGCCCGCCCATGTGGCACGGCCCGACGCCGCTGCCGGAGTAACCAAAGCCGTAGAATACGTTGCCCTGCCCGTTCAGCCGGCCAAAGAACGGCAAACCGGTCACCGAGCGGTCGGACGGCCCGTTCCAGCTGGCCGCCAGCGGCACTTGCGCCAGTGCCGGGAAGAACCCGCCCAGGCTTTCACGCAGCAGCGGCCGGTACGGCGACGGCTGGTCGAACACCGGCAACATGCGCCCGCCATAGGCGAAGGTATTGCCGCCCTTGCCGAGCATCAGCCGACCATCGGAGGTGTTGTGGTAGTAATGCACGAATATCCGCGAATCGAGCACGCTGATGCCACTGTCCAGGCCGATCTGGTGCAGCAGCTCAGGGCAAGGTTCGGTGATCACCATGTCGCTGGAAACAATCGCCACGCTGCGCTCGAACTGCGGGAAAGCTCGCGCCATCCAGGCATTCAGGCCCAATACCACGCGGTCGGCGCGCACCGTGCCATGGGCCGTGCGCACCTGCACCGGGGCGCCGTGTTCCAGGCCGGTCATGGCGGTGCCCTCATGGATGCGCACGCCACGCTGCAAGGCCACCCGGCGCAGGCCGCGCACCAGCTTGCCCGGCTGCACCGTGGCCGCGGCCGGCGAGAACCAGCCTTCCAGGTGCCGCGCCGAACCCGCCAGGCGCTGCAGCTGCTGCAGCGGCAGGCGGCGAAACGAATTGATCCCCTTTTGCTCCAGCGCGGCGATCACCGCGTCGGTGGCGCCGACCTGCGCGGCGTTGGTGGCGGTGTACAGCGTGCCATCCAGGCGGTAGTCGCAGTCGATGCCATTGGCCGCGCAGAACGCGCCGATCTCACCGATGCTGCGCTCCGACTCACGCACCAGGCGCACCGCCTCGGCCACCCCGAACAACCGCTCGAGGGTGAAGTACTTGGCCGACCACGACAACGCACAGCCACCATTGCGGCCACTGGCACCGGCACCGCAGATATCGGCCTCGATCAGCACGATATCCAGGGCCGGCACCGCTTCCTTGAGCATCAGTGCGGTCCACAGCCCGGTATAGCCGCCGCCGACGATGCATACATCGCAACGGGCATCGCCTTGCAGCGGCGGGCACACCGCCTCTTGCGCCGAATCCAGGGCCTGTTGCAGCCAGAAGGGTCTCATTCGCTCGCTTTCCTTTCAGGTACGCAGTGGCTTGATTGCCATGCTGGTATTCGGTGCCACGTCGGTGCTTTGCGCAGCGCTGGCTGGGCGGCTGTTCCAGTGCGGCAGCAGCACCAGCGCCGAGAACAGCGCGCAGCCGGCAAACACGATGAACACCGTGACGCCATCGAAGTACCCCGGCAGCAGCCCGCCCAGCACCGCCCCCACCGAGCCGCAGCCGTTGACGAAACCTGCTGCGGTGGCACCGGCCTTGGCGGTGCCGAAGTCGATGGCCGCAGCACCGCTGATCATCGAATCCGGCCCGTACAGGGTCAGGCCCATGACGAACAGCAGGGCCACCACCAGGATCACGCTGCCGGTGTGCATGGCCGCCATGAATGCCGCCAGCGCCACGGTCAGCAGCACCAGGCTGATGACACAGGCCGGCATGCGCCGGGCGCCGAACAGCTTGTCGGAGGCCAGGCCGATGATGATCGGGCCGAGCAGCCCGGCAAGTTCGAAGGCTGTCGGGATGATCGCTGCCCCCACCTTGCCCACCGAGGGCATCTGCTCGAAGACGATCACCGGCCCCCACAGCAGGATGGCGTAGCGCGCCGGTTTCAACAGGAAGTACGCCAGCCCCAGGGTCAGCACCGTGCGGTTGCGCATGATCTCCTTCAGGGGCGCCCACACGCTGCACAGGTTGCCGGCCGGGGCCATGCTCTGCGGCTCGGGCTCCACCGCCGGCAGGCCGACGTCTTCAGGCTTGTTGCGCTGCAGGAAGAAGAACAGCACGGCCACCAGCGCCACCACCGCGGCACTGGAGAAGAACGCCGCGTGCCAGGTACCGACCAGGGTATAGGCCCACCAGCCGGCGAACGGCGAGGCCACCAGGCCGCCGAAGGCATAGCAGGAGCTCCACAGGCCCAGCACCCGCCCACGCTGCGACGCCGGGAAGAAGCTGCCGATGTTCTTGCACAACCCGGCCCAGCCGGTGGATTGCGCCAGGCCCTGCACCAGCATGCAGGTGGCGAAGATCGGGAATGTGGCGTAACTGCCCATCACCACCGCCGCAACAGCAGAAATCAGCAGGCCGCCGAGCACCACCACGCGTGGGCCAAAGCGGTCGGCAAGCATGCCCCAGGTGAACTGGCCCACGGCGTAGGCGGCCAGGTAGATGGCGTCGAGGTTGGCCATGGCGGCCTTGTCGAGCATGAAGTCGGGGTCTTCACCGATGCCCAGCTTGGCCACCGAGAAGGCCTTGCGGGTGAAGTAGAAGGCGGCGTAGGCCAGCCAGGTAATGGCGAAAATCTGGATACGCCAGCGTTTGAACGCGGCTAGGGATTGGTTCATGTAAGTCTGACCTCTTGCTTGAGTGTGCCGGCAGAATGTGAAGAAACGCCTGTCTTGTTCTTGTGTTACGCACAGCGATGACGAGGCTGTCATCGGGTCAGATGGCGCCGTTTGGGTGCCATGGCCCTGGTCAGCACTTGTGGTGCCAGCGTCGGGCTGACATGCATGGAAACAGTTGCGCTAAGATAAATAAAATCGATTTATCGTATTTCACACATAAGCCCAGCTTGTTACTGAGGTCGTCATGTCGGTTTCCCACGCACAACTCAAGGCCTTCCACGCCGTGGCGGTGCACGGCAGCTTTACCCGCGCCGCCGAAAAGCTGTTTCTTACCCAGCCCGCGGTGTCGGACCAGGTGCGCAAACTGGAGGAGCGCTTCGGCGTCTTGCTGTTCCACCGCAACAAGCGTTCGGTGCAGCTCACAGACCTCGGCGAACGCCTGCTGGGCATCAGCCAGCGCCTGTTCGCCTGCGAGGCCGAGGCCCATGAACTGCTGCAGGATTCGCGTGCGCTGCACACCGGCAGCCTGGTGCTGGCGGTGGACGCGCCGGTGCACGTGCTGCCGCAGATCGCCCGCTTCTGCCAGCGCTACCCGGGCATCCAGGTAAAGATCGAGACCGGCAACACCGACGAGTCGCTGGCCCGGCTGTTCAGCTACCAGGCCGACCTGGCCCTGCTGGGGCGGGACGTCGACGATGAGCGGCTGCACTGCCTGCCGCTGCGCCGCGACCCGATGGTGGCGTTTGTCTCGCACCAGCACCCCTGGGCCAGCCGCGGCGCGATCAGCCTGGCGGATCTGGACGATACGCCGCTGGTGCTGCGCGAGCCCGGGTCGGTGACGCGGCAGACGCTGGAAGAAGAAATGCAACGGGCCGGGCTGCGGATTCGCCCGGCGATCCAGGTGGAAGGCCGGGAAGCGGCGCGGGAGGCGGTGGTGGTGGGGATTGGTGTGGGGGTGGTGTCGGCGGCTGAGTTTGGTGCGGATGCGCGGGTGTGCGCGTTGCCGATCGTCGATTGCCAGCGGCACCTGACCGAGACACTGGTGTGCCTGAGCGAGCAGCGCACGCGGCGGGTGGTGGCGACCTTCCTGCAGATGGTGGAGGAAGGGTTGTAAGCCTGTGCCGGCCTCTTCGCGGGTGAACCCGCTCCCACAGGGGCCGCACTAAGGCTCAGATTGGCACGGTACCTGTGGGAGACCAATGCAGGCAGCTCTCAAGCTCTGTGGAGTACCTGTGGGAGCGGGTTCACCCGCGAAGAGGCCAGCACAGGCAACCCAACTATGCTGGGATAACCTCAACCCTCGGCACACAACCCATGCTCTACCGCCTTGCCGCCGACACCCTGGTCCTGCTGCACCTGCTCTTCATCCTGCTGGTGCTGTTCGGCGGCCTGCTGGTACTGCGCTGGCGCCCTGCCCTGCTGCTGCACCTGCCGGCGATGGCCTGGGGCCTGGCGGTGGAATGCCTGCACCTGGGCTGCCCGCTGACCACCTGGGAAAACCGCATGCGCAGCGCGGCTGGTGACGCGGGCTATCAGGGCGGCTTCGTCGAACACTATATCTGGCCGTTGATCTACCCCGCCGGGCTGACACCGCACATCCAGCTGCTGCTGGGCACGTTCGTGCTGCTGCTCAATCTCGGCATCTACAGCTACGTGGCCTGCCGCTGGCGCCGCCCTAGCGGGTAGCGATCACGAACAGCCGCGGGAACGGCAACAGCACCTTGCCATCGGTGGCCGGCGGGTAGTCGCGCTGCATCGCTTGCAGGTACATCTGCAGGAAATCCGCCTGCTCCTGCTCCTCCAACCGCCCCAGGTACGGTCGCAAGGCCGATCCCTTGAACCATTCCACCACGGCTTCGGCACCGCCGGCCAAAGGGTGGTGGTAGGTGGTACGCCACACATCCACCCGCGCGCACAACGGGCTGAGCAGATCGTAATAGAACGCCGCGTTGTGCCGAGGCGGTAGTTGGAAATCGGCGAACTTCGCCGCCCAAGGGCCCTGGCTGGCGATTTCGCGCAGTTGCCGGTGGGCCGGCTCATCCAGGTTGTCCGGGGTCTGCACGGCCAGGCTGGCACCTTCGCTCAGCTGGCGCACCAGGTGCGTGTACAGCGAGGCGTGGTCGGGTACCCATTGCAGCGAGGCATTGGCCAGGATCAGGTCCTGCGGCTCGGGGGCGGTCCAGCCGGCAATGTCAGCGATGACTGTGCGCACGCGGGGGATGCACAGCCGTTTGCGCTCGCGGGCCTTGTCGATCATGTCCGGGTCGCTGTCCAGGGCAGTCACCTGGGCATCCGGATAACGTTGCAGCAGCACCTCGGTGGAATTGCCAGGGCCACAGCCCAGGTCGGTGGCGTGGCGTACCGGGCGTGGTGGCACAGCGGCGAGCAGGTCGCGCACGGCGCGGGTACGCTCGTCTTCGAACAGCGAATACTGGGTGGCGGACCAGGCCATGTGAAGCTCCTTTGGGCGGGCAATGTGTTCAGCATATTGCCATCTGCACTGTTCTGATAGGTCTGACGCGCTCCCACAAAACCTGGCCCAATAACGCAAAACGGCCGGGTCCCCCAGGGAGCCGGCCGTTTCGAGAAGCGAGTGACGCTTAGTGCTGCTTGCCAGTACGGATCTGGTGCACTACACCCATCGCCACCACGATTGCCGCGGCGATACCGGTGGAAATCACCAGGATCTGGTAGTCAGGCATGAAGGCCATGGTCACCAGAGCAGCCACGATGAACGCGATCACCAGGTAGGTCAGCCATGGGAACAGCCACATCTTCAGGCGTACTTCCTTGCCTTCGGCAACCAGCTTGCGGCGCATGCGCAGCTGCGAGAAAGCAATCACCAGGTACACCAGCAGGGCGATCATGCCGGTGGTGTTCATCAGGGTTTCCAGCACGTCTTTCGGGCGCAGGGTCTCGCTGAAGTTGATCAGCGCACACACCACGGCCACGGCGCACGAACCCATGATCGCGTACACCGGTACACCGGTGCCGGCGCGGGTGATCTTGAAGAACGACGGCGCGTCGCCACGCTGGGCCAGGGAGAACAGCATGCGCGAAGCAGTGTAGTGGCCCGAGATCAGGCAGCTGCTCACCGAGGTCAGCACCACGAAGTTCATCAGCAGCTCGGCATACGGCACGCCCAGCAGTTCCAGGGTGCGGCGGTAGGCGCCATAGCCGGAAACGCCCAGGTGCGGATCGTTCCACGGTACCAGGCAGACGATCAGGAAGATCGAACCCACGTAGAACAGGCACACACGCCAGACCACCGAGTTGGTCGCCTTGACGATCTGCGCAGCCGGGTCCTTGGCTTCGGAAGCGGCGATGGTGACGATTTCCGCACCGAGGAAGGCGAACATCACCCCGAGCAAGGCACCGATCACTGTAGTGATGCCATTGGGCATGAAGCCTTCGGCGGTGAGGTGGCTGATGCCACGCACTTCACCGAACTGCCAGATGTTCAGCACGGCAGCGGTACACACGATCAGGAAGCAGACAATCGCGATCACCTTGATCAAGGCGAACCAGAACTCGAACTCACCGTAGTGCTTGACGTTGAAGAAGTTGACGGTGATCAGCAACAGGGTCGTGGCCAGCACGAACACGTTGACGCTGACGTCGGGGAAGAAACCATGCAGGATCTTGCCCGCCACATAAGCTTCCCAGGCCATGAGGATGACCCAGTACCACCAGTACAGCCAGCCGATGGTGAAACCGGCCCAACGGCCGATGGCGCGATCGGCGTAGGTGGAGAACGAACCGGTGTCTGGCGAGGAAGTCGCCATTTCACCCAGCATGCGCATGATCAGTACCACCAGGATGCCGCCTGCCAGGTAGGCCAGCACAGCAGCTGGGCCGGCGCTGTGAATCACGCTGCCGGAACCGACGAACAAGGCGCCGCCGATAACCCCGGCGATCGACATCATCGTCAGGTGGCGCGACTTGAGCGAGGCACTGAGCTTGCTCTCATGCCCGCTTTTCGCGGTGGTGGTTGTGGATGTTGCGTCCATCAGTTGTGTACCCCGTGCTTCTTTTTATCCAAGGAAAACTGTGAAACCCCGATGGCTGGCGGTTTCACGTACATCAGTGCTAATGCGCGCAGGATGGTGTGAGCGAACACACGCAGGCCTTCCATGGCGGCCTGCTGACGCGCCCCAAGGCAGGCGCCTGGAGCGAACTGAACATGCTTTAGGTGGCGATATCTGACACCTAATGTAAAAATGTCCGACGCAGAGAGCCATGCACAGTGGCATGAAACTCGCACTGCACTGTACAGGTCGCCCTTGCAATACACCTTGCAAACGCCGGGCGATACGCAACCTGAAGGCCCAAATGTTCGAATTACATCCAGACTCCTCGACCCCGCTGGTGAACCAGATCATCGACGGGCTGCGCGAGCTGATCGACAACCAGACCCTCAAGCCAGGCGCCAAGGTCCCCTCGATCCGCGCCTTTGCCGCGAGCTATTCGGTGAGCACCTTCACCGTGGTCGAGGCCTACGACCGTCTGGTCGCCCAGGGCCTGCTGGTGAGCCGGGGCAATGCGGGGTTCTTCGTCAACCGCGCGGCGGGCGAATTGCTCGACCCGCACAACGCCGAGGCCGACACCAGTCGACCAACGTTCAACTCCGAGTGGTACCTGCAGCAGATCTTCGAAATCCGCCAATTGCCGTTCAAGCCCGGGTGCGGCTGGCTGCCCAACGACTGGATGTATGAAGACGGCCTGCGCCGCGGCCTGCGCCAGGTGGCCGGCAGCCCGCTGGAGCTGTCGGGCTACGGCGACCCCATGGGCCTGATGGAGCTGCGTGCACTGACCGCACAGAACCTGCAGCAGGAACTGTCGATCGTTGCCAACCCGGCGCAGCTGATGCTTACCCATGGCGCCAGCCAGGCCCTGGACCTGGCCGCGCGCACCCTGGTGCGCCCGGGCGACGTGGTGCTGGTGGACGACCCCGGCTACCCCAACCTGATGAGCATCCTGCGCACCCAGGGCGCGACCCTTGTCGGCGTGCCGCGCACACCGGCCGGCTACGACCTGAACCAGCTGGAACAGTTGCTCACCCATCACCGCCCCACTGCATTCTTCACCCAGCCGCACCTGCACAGCCCGACCTGCTCGCGCACGCCGCTACCGCAGCTGCACCGCCTGCTGCAACTGGCCAGCCAGCACGGCTTCCGCCTGGTGGAGAACAACCTGTACGCCGACATGGTCGCCGAACCGCAGCCGTGCCTGGCCAGCCTCGACCACCTGCAGCAGGTGGTGTACGTGGGCAGCTACTCCAAGAGCATTTCGCCCAATGTGCGGGTCGGCTACATGCTGGCCAACCCCGAGCTGATGCAGAAGCTGCTGCACCTGAAGATGCGCTCTGGCCTGACCACTTCGCAGGTGATGGAGCGCGTGGTGTATGCCGCGATCATCGACGGGCGTTGGCGCAAGCACCTCAAGCGCCTGCGCCAGCGTTTGGCCGAGGCGCACCAGGAAGTTGGCCGGCATCTGCATCGGTTGGGCTTCGAGCTGTTCATCGAGTCGGATGAAGGGATGTATATCTGGACCCGCCACCCGGCGATTCCAGACAGTGCGGCGTTGCTGGATGATGCGCTGGAGAAAGGCATCATGCTCGGGCCTGGGCAGTTGTTCATGGTCGATGCCAAAGCGACCGGGTGGATGCGGTTCAACGTGGCGTTCAGTACCGAGCCGGCGATGTGGGAGTTGCTGGAGAAGGTGTTGGTGAAGCATGTGCGGCGGGGTGGGGTGTAACGGATTGCGGGGTGTTCGCCACAACACCTTCAGTGCCTATGAGATTGAGCGCCGCGCGCGCGGCGCTTTGCAGCACAAGGCTGCTCCTACATCTGTTCGGGCCAATCTCGCGAATGGGCTGCAAAGCAGCCCAGCGATATGCACAACCAGCTGTCAGGCTCGAAGCCTACCAAGCCTTTACTCCAACTCTACTGCAACAGGAATTTTCGACAGTGCTGCCTTGAACTCATCGAACGAAATATAGCCATCACGATTGGTATCATTAAAAGCCAAGCATTTTTTCTGTAAGTACGTGAACTTCTGGGCAACCTGCTTGAGCTTTTCCTCCAGCAGCCTGTGCTGCTCATCGAGGTAAGCGCGTTCAAAATGCAGACGCTCGAGCTGCCCATTGAAATACCGCGACACCTCAGCGTAGGAAACTTTGCCATCCAGATTCGAGTCCACCTCCGCATAATCCAGCAGGATCGGCAGGTCGAGCAAATTGGTGTTGGCGACTTTTACACTTCCCATGATCAATCTCCGAAAGAACAGTGAATTCCCTGTACTGCGGCGACAGACTCACACGCTCTCCGAAGCCGGACAACTGACAAAAATATCAGTTGCCCCGTGTATTTATTCTGGACTAATGGCATTGCCCTCGGCTGCCCCGACCCGCTAACCGGTAAACAACCACTCGAAGGCGATGGCGTACCCGTGGGAGCGGGTTCACCCGCGAAGAGGCCGGCAGCCATTCCTCAGCTGCCGGCCCCTCGCACTTATCGCCAGTCCGCCTTGTCGGCAAAAAACGCCTGCGCGTTCGCCTCCAGGCTCTCCAGGTGATACCCCCCTTCCTGCACGATCAGGCACGGCAAGCGCATCGCCCGAATCCGCTCGCCCAATACCGCAAACCCTTCAGTCGTCACCGCCACCTTGCTCTGCGGGTCGAGTTCGTAGATATCGAACCCCAGCGACAACACCAGCACCTCGGCGCCAAAGTCCTTCACCGCCGCCAGCGCGATCTCCAGCTGGCCCATGAAGTCCGCTTCGCTAGCCCCATGCGCCATCGGCAAGTTGAGGTTGTACCCCTCCCCCGCACCGCTGCCACGCTCGTCCGCGAACCCGGCCACACCCGGGTAGAAGTTGGTGGGGTCACCATGCACCGACACATACAGCACATCCCGGCGGTCGTAGAAGATGTCCTGAATCCCCTGCCCGTGGTGCATGTCGGTATCGAGGATGGCCACGCGGCTGTAGCGGCTGCGCAAGGCCTGGGCAGCGACAGCGGCGTTGTTGATGTAGCAGAAACCACCGGCCGCATCGAAGCGCGCATGGTGGCCTGGCGGCCGGCACAGGGCATAGGCCGCCGGCTCGCCGTCGAGAATGGCCTTGGCACCGGCCACTGCGCTTTGCGCAGACCAATAGGCCGAGCGCCAGGTGTGTTCGCCTACAGGGCAGCTGCCGTCAGCCAGGTAGCGCCCGGCCTGGGCGAGGATGCCGCGCAAGGCGTTGGGTTCACGCACGAAGATGTTGGACATGACCTCGTCGCCCCAGTCCTCGGGCACTTCCTTCCAGCGCGCATGGGCCTCTTCGAGGAAGGCCAGGTAGGCCTCGCCATGCACTGCCTTGAGCGGTTCGAGGCCGGCGTCCTCAGGCTGACGGATGTCGAAGCCCAGATCCTTGGCCGCCTGCAGCAGGCGCTGGGCGCGTTCGGGGACTTCCTGCGGGGTGCGCATGGCGCCGCGCGAGTAGTAGCTGCGTGGGTGGTGCAGCAGTTGTTCGGGGTGGAAGTAACAACGCATCAGGCATCTCCCTGTTCGATACGGCCCGCGCGGGCCAGCACGGCATTGAGCAGTACATCGGCACCCTGGCGGGCGTCGTCGGGCAACACGTCTTCGGCTTCGTTGTGGCTCAGGCCGCCGACACAGGGAATGAACACCATGGCGGTCGGGCAGTAGCGGGCCAGCAGGATGGCGTCGTGGCCGGCGCCGCTGACGATCGACTGCTGGGCATAGCCGAGGCCATCCACCGCCTGCTGCACGGCGGCTACGCAATCGGCATCGAATGGCGTGGCCGGGCTTGTCCAGTGGCGCTCGATACGCACCTGCAACCCGCGCTGATTGGCGATGGCTTGCAGCTTCAACCTCAGGTCGCGTTCCATCGCCTCGATGGCTTCATCCCGGTGATGACGCAGGTCGACGGTGAACTGCAGCAGCCCCGGAATGGTGTTGCGCGAGGACTTGGCAATGGACAGTTCACCCACCGTGGTCAGGCCTTCAGGGACAAAATCGGCAGCCAGTTGCTCGACCGCCTGGATCATCCGTGCGGTGCCGAACAGGGCATCCTTGCGCAGCGGCATCGGCGTGGTGCCGGCATGTGCGGCCATGCCTTCGACCGTGACGTCGAGCCATCGGAGAGCCTGCCCGCCGCTGACCACGCCAATGGCCTTGGCGTTGTCTTCAAGGATCGGACCTTGCTCGATATGCGCCTCGAAATAGGCATCGACCTGGCCGCCAAGCGAGCGCCGGCCGGCGTAACCAATGCGTTGCAGTTCGTCGGCGACGCTGATGCCATTGGCATCGCGAATGGCCAGCGCTTCGTCCAGTGCCAGGGTGCCGGTGAACACCGCCGAGCCGAACATGGCCGGGGTGAAGCGGGCGCCCTCCTCGTTGGTCCATACGGCGATTTCCAGCGGTTTGCGCGTCTGGATGTTCAGATCATTGAGCCGGCGCACCACTTCAAGGCCTGCCAGCACACCGTAAACGCCATCGAAACGGCCGCCCTCAGGTTGGGTGTCGAGGTGGCTGCCCATCATCACCGGCGCTGCATCGGGGTCGCTGCCAGCGCGGCGGGCGAACAGGTTGCCGATGGCATCCACAGTCAGCGTCAGGCCGGCTTCGCGGCACCAGTGGCTGAACAGTTCACGGCCAGCCTTGTCCTCGTCGCTCAGGGCCAGGCGGCAGCTGCCGCCACGGGCGGTAGCGCCGATTTCGGCCATGGCCATCAGGCTCGCCCACAGGCGTTCGCCATTGCTTTTCAACATGTGCGGGTACTCCAGAAAAAAGCGGTTCGATCAGGCCAGTTCCAGGCGCTGGCTGCGGGCGTACTGGCGCGCCAGGGCGAGCACGCAGACCAGCGAAATGGTTGCGATCAAGGTGTAGAACACCGCCATCGGCCACCATTGGC
Source organism: Pseudomonas sp. M2(2023) (assembly GCF_030263955.1). Classification (NCBI taxonomy): domain Bacteria; kingdom Pseudomonadati; phylum Pseudomonadota; class Gammaproteobacteria; order Pseudomonadales; family Pseudomonadaceae; genus Pseudomonas; species Pseudomonas sp. M2(2023). Next base: position 2,195,636 of record NZ_CP127114.1, on the reverse strand, counting down.
CGGTGAAGGTGTGGGCCAGCCACGTACCGATCAGCGGGGTCAGGCCGCCCGCGATGGCGCCGCAGATCTGGTAGGCCAGGGAAATGGCGGTGTAGCGCACGCGGGTGTCGAACATGCCGCTGACATAGCCGGCGATCACCGCGTAGAACGACGCCATGCACGCGGCTGCCAGGGCGATGCCGAGCACGATCAACGGGCCCTGGCCCGAGCTGACCAGCACGAACATCGGGTAAGGCGAGGCCATCGCCAGCAACGCGACCAGGGCCAGGAAGCGGGTGGCGCCGATTTTTTCCGATAGCCAGGCGGCCAACGGCTGCACGCAGAACTGGATGATCGCCACGAAGAACAGACACTCCAGGATCAAGGAGCGCTCCAGGTGCAATTGCGTGGTGGTGTAGCTGATCATGAAGGTGTTGGTGAAGTAGACCCCGGCAATACCCAGGGTATTGGCACCGATGCACAGCAACAGCGGGCGCCAGGCCGTGCGCAACACTTCGAATACCGGGGCCTGCTCCTTGCGCCGGGCCTTTTCCGCCTGCTCGCGGCTGGCGATGAACTCGGGTGACTCATTCACCCCCAGGCGAATCGCCAGGCCCACCAGCAGCAACAGCGCGCTGGCCAGGAACGGCACGCGCCAGCCCCAGTTCATCAGGTCTTCTTCCGGCAGGCGGGTGACCGCGCCGAAGGCCAGCAGCGACAGGATCAGGCCCGCCGGGCTGCCCAGCTGGGCGAACGAAGCGAAGAAGTTGCGCCGGCCCTTGGGTGCATGCTCACCGGCCATCAGCACCGCCCCGCCCCACTCACCGCCCACGGCAATACCCTGGACGATGCGCAGCAGGATCAGCAGTACCGGCGCGGTGGCGCCGATTTGTGCGTAGGTCGGCAGCAGGCCGATGCCCACGGTGACGATGCCCATCATCAGCAAGGTGATGACCAGCGACTTCTTGCGGCCGATACGGTCGCCCACGTGGCCGAAAACGATGCCCCCCAGCGGCCGGGCGAAGAAGCCGACGGCGAAGGTACCGAACGCGGCCATGGTGCTGAACAGGCTGTTGTCGGAGGGGAAGAACAGCGCGCCGAACACCAGGGCGGCGGCGGTGGCGTAGATGTAGAAGTCGTACCACTCGATCATGGTACCGATGAACGCGGCGGCGGCGGCACGGCGTGGCTGGGGGGAAGCGGTGGGCTTCATGGGGGCTCCTTTGCTTGTTGTTCTGGCAGGAGTTGTCAGGGGCACGGGGGCGCTCTTGTGGCGCTTGGCCTGTTGGTCTGGTGTCAGCTTCTTCGCGGGTTTACCCGCGAAGAAGCCAACACCGATTCGGCAGGCCTCGATATCTGCGATTTATCGGCCCGGGGCTATGATTAGTCAATTTTCTATTTATTATTCGAAATATTAGCCTTGCTTATTATCGAGCCCTGCCATGCCCGACCGTCTGCTCAACGACCGCCTCGACTGGAACCTGCTGCGCACCTTCCGGGTCATCGGCCAGGAGCTGTCCATCAGCCGTGCTGCCGCCCGCCTGCACCTCACCCAGCCGGCAGTGAGCCAGGCGCTCAAGCGCCTTGAAGAACAGCTTGGCCGCCAACTGATCGCCCGCCGCGGGCCGCGCTTCGTGCTGACGGAAATGGGCGAGCAGCTGTTCCAGCTGGCTGGCGAGGTCTATGGGCAGATGTCGCAGATCGGCGGCTTGCTGGAGCAACCGGCGGACGAACTGGTGGGCAAGGTACGCCTGCTGATGATCAGCCGTATCGTCAACGAACACTTCGACGACTTCCTCGCCGACTTCCACCGCCAGCACCCGCGGGTGGAGCTGGAGATCGACGTGATGCGCAGCTCCGACATCGTTGCCGCCCTGCAGGAGAAAACCGCCACGGCGGGCCTCAGCCTTAACCGGCGTGCGCAGCCACGGCTGGAGCAACGGTTGTTCCTGCGCCAGCGCTATGCGTTCTTCTGTGGCAAGCACCATGCCCTGTTCGGCCAGGACGAAGGCGACCTGCAGCGGGAGAATTTCGTCAGTTTCACCAGTGACCAGATTGGCGGAATGCTGTCGCCACTGACCATTTTCCGCGACCAGCAGGGGTTTGCCGGGCGGATCGTGGCCTCGTCACCAAGCCTTGAGGAGGTACGCCGGCTGGTGATTGCCGGGTTTGGCATAGGTTGCCTGCCCGAGCATGTGGTAGCGCCGGATGTAGACGCCGGGTTGCTGTGGAAGCTGCCGCCGCAGGAAGGGATTGCCGATGTGGATATCCACCTGTTGTGGAACAGGGAGCAGCGCTTCAGCCGCGCGGAAGAGGTGTTTATCGAGGCGTTGCAGCACAGCCTTGACTGAACGCAGAGCTGGGGTCGACGAGCACTGGACACGATAGTGGCCAATTAGTAGCATCCAGCCCAACTGAACATTACGGACAATCTCAGTCATGGATCGAGCTACCGGGGTCATTCGACGCCCTATTCATCACCCCATCCGCCCCTTGATCACTTGGGAAGAAGCATGGAAGGGGCCCGACGAGGGCTTGATCCGCTGCTGGGAGATTGGCCGTGAGCGGGCTCTGGCCCAGCCAGAACTTGCCCGGCACTGCGCCGATGGCGCACTCCCGGTGCTAGGTTGGAAAGGTGGCCATGATCGCGCATTGAAGAAACCGATGAAGTACGGTTCGTTCAAGTACCTGGCGCAATGGCAGGGCCTTCGCGGCGAGGATCTGTTCATCGATACGCGAACAGAGCTCACCCTGACCTGTAATCACACCGGCATGCTGACAACGTTCACACCGGACCAGGAAAAATACGCCAACGCTGTGATGCTGATGGAATAGCAACGAGGAACAGAGGGATGGCTACACCGTGATGATGTTTACCGCTTCTGAGCGGATCGATACACCTCGCTACGCTCGCGTTTGCCAACCGATACCACCACTACAACGATCCGCTCGTCCTCGACTCGATAGACGAGGCGATATCCAGAGGCCTTGAGCTTGATTTTGTAGTGGTTCGGCAGGTCACGCAGCGCGTCGGCCTGTACCTTGGGTGACTGCAGGCGCTCGGCGAGTTTTTTCTTGATCTGTTCGCGCACGGTGTGGCCTAGCTTGCCCCACTCTTTCAGTGCCGAAGGCAGGAATTCGAGTTTATAGGTCATCCAGGGATACCGGTACGCCTTTTTCACCCAACCTCGACTTGGCCAGTTCGCTCAATTCGAGATCTTCCAAGCGTTCCATCATGGCCTCGTACAGTTCGGCCGGCACCATGTAACCCATCACGCGGTTGTGATTGAGCACGGCGACGGGCATACCCGCAGCGCCGGTCATCACCGCGGATGGGTTCTTTTTCAGTTCCGACACGCTTACGGCCACGTCAGCGAATATGTTTTGCATGTTTTCACCCTCAAAAGAGAGCCATATTTTGGTCCATATATAGGACACAAACAAGTCGTCACTGCTCAAGCACAGAGGTGAGACACGACAGGCGAAATGCCGTCTTTTTGGGAGATCGCCCAGCCCTCTGAATCCAACGCGGTGCATGGCACCGGCTGCGCCGGTGTTCGCGGCTAAAGCCGCTCCCACAGGGTCCCTGCTAACTCAATGAGTCATTTGCAGTTCCATGAGGAGCGATCGGGGTCAGGCTGTTGCCAGTGCCGGGTAGTCGGTCAGGCCATGGGCATCACCACCGAACAGCGTGGCCCGTTCGTGCTCGGCCAGGGGCGCATTCAGCTTCAGCCGCGCCGGCAGGTCCGGGTTGGCCACGAATGGCCGGCCGAAGCCGACCAGGTCAGCCCAGCCCTCCTCCAGCGCGCGCCGTGCACGTTCGCCGGTGTATTTGCCGGCATACACCATCACCCCGGGGAACACCGCCCGCAGCTGTTGCTTGAAGTCCACCGGCATGTCCGGCGCGTCATCCCAGTCGGCTTCGGCAATGTGCAGGTAGCCGATGCCGATTTCGCCCAGGCGCTTGGCCGCTGCGGTATAGGTGGTGACCGGGTCGGCGTCGACACAGCCATTGAGCGTGGTCAGCGGCGCCAGGCGTACGCCTACACGCTGGGCGTCGCCGGTACCTTCGACCAGCGCACGGGTGACCAGGTCGAGGAAACGCAGGCGGTTTTCCAGCGAACCGCCGAAGCGGTCGGTGCGGTCGTTGGCGCCGGAATCGAGGAACTGGTTGACCAGGTAACCGTTGGCCGCGTGCAACTCGACACCGTCAAAACCGGCGGCCATGGCGTTGCGCGCAGCCTGGCGGTATTGCTCGATGATCTCGGCAATTTCCGCTTCGCTCAACGCGCGCGGCTTGGAAGCCTGGACAAAGCCTGGCGTGCCGTCGGCATTGTCGATGAACACATTCACGCCTTCAGCCTGCATCGCCGAGGACGACACCGGTGCCTGGCCACCAAGCAGGCTGCTGTGGCTGAGGCGGCCGACGTGCCAGAGCTGGGCGAACATGCGCCCGCCCGCGGCATGCACAGCCTCGGTGACCAGGCGCCAGCCGTCGATCTGCGCCTGGGTGTGGATACCCGGGGTGCGGGCGTAACCCTTGCCCAGTGGCGAGATCCAGGTGCCTTCACTGACGATCAGCCCGGCACTGGCGCGTTGTGCGTAGTACTCGGCCATCAGCGCGGTCGGTACATCGCCAGGCTGGGCAGCGCGGGAGCGGGTCATCGGTGGCATCAGCACGCGGTTGGGCAGGTTGAGGGCGCCGAATTGCAGGGGTTGGAACAGTGGATCTTGAGCCATTGCGAGCATCTCCGTAAGGCGAATCAGGGGTCAGGCGCGGCTGACGACAGGTTGTGACTGGGCAGGTACGCGGCGGTCGAGGCGGCCGCTGTACAGGGTCAGGGCCAGGGCACCGAGGGTGACCAGCGCGGCAGTCCATGGGGTGTGCCCGAGGCCGAGTTGTTGCACCACCTGGGCACCGCCCCAGGAGCCACCGGCCACACCCAGGTTGAAGGCGGCGATGTTGAAACCGGCCGCCACGTCGACTGCGTCGGGGGCGACCTTTTCCGCCTGCTGCACCACGTACACCTGCAGGCCCGGCACATTGCCGAAGGCCACCGCGCCCCAGGCCAGTACGGTGATTACCACCAGCACCGGATGCGGCGCGGTGAAGGTCAGCGCCAGCAGCACCACGGCCAGCAGCAGGAAGATGATCGACAGTGCCTTGACCGGGCCTTTGCGGTCGGCCAGGCGGCCGCCCCAGATGTTGCCCAGGGCAACCGAAACGCCGTAGGCGAGCAGCACCAGGGCGACGCTGTTGGCGCCGAAGCCGGCGATGTCCTGCAGGATCGGGGCAAGGAAGGTAAAGGCGATCAGCGAGCCGCCGTAACCCACGGCAGTCATGGCATACACCAGCAGCAGGCGCGGTTGCAGCATCACCCGCAGTTGGCGCAGCAGCGGTGCCGGCTGGCTGTGCTGGATGCGCTTGGGCACGAACAGCAGTGCGCCGAGCAGCGCTACCAGGCCGAAGGCAGCCACCACCAGGAAGGTCACGCGCCAGCCGAAGTGCTGGCCGATGAAGGTACCCAGCGGGATACCGGTGACGAAGGCCACGGTCATGCCACTGAACATGGTGGCGATGGCGCTGGCGGCTTTTTCTTTCGGCACCAGGCTGGTGGCGATGATCGAGCCGACCGAGAAGAACACCCCGTGGGCCAGGCCGGTGAGGATGCGCGCCATGATCAGCGATTCGTAGCTGGGCGCCTGCCAGGCCACCAGGTTACCGGCGGTGAACAGCGCCATCAGGCCGACCAGCAGCAGCTTGCGCGGGACGCGGCCGGTCATGGCGGTGAGCAAGGGCGCGCCGATGGCGACGCTGAGGGCGTAAAGGCTTACCAGCAGGCCGGCCGAAGGCAGTGTCACTGCCAGATCATTGGCGATGGTCGGGATGAGGCCGACGATCACGAACTCCGTGGTGCCGATGGCGAAAGCCGCCAGGGTCAGGGCTAACAAGGCGAGAGGCATTTGAGAATCACCTGTGGAAGGTTGGGATGGATGGATTCTCGGGGGGACGTGGGGACGGGAAAAAGATGGGCGCGGGACAATGAGTTTTGATCTGGAAGCAAAGGTTGCGATGGGGCTGTTGCGAAAGGGTCAATCTTTTGTGTTGCCTGACAGACGCATTCGCGGGCACGCCCGCTCCCACCGGAATTGCACAGGCTCCGGGCTGGTGCTGTACCTGTAGGAGCTGGCTTGCCTGCGATGGGCCGCCCAGCGGCCCCGCTTTTTTGTCCTCCAGTCAAAACACCTTGCCCTCACCGCACCTTTTTCCCACGCCCGATCCCCGCTAGCCTGCCGCCCACACCCGTCTCGTAAGGACCCGCACCATGCCAACCCATCATCAAGCCTGGGCCTGGACCCCGAACGCCGGCCTCGACGGCCTGCAACTGCTGCGTAAACCCCTGCCACAACCCGGCCCCGGTGAGGTGCTGGTGGCCAACCGCGCCATTGCCCTCAACCCGGTGGACTGGAAAATCTGCGAGTGGGGCCACCCGGCCTGGCAGCAGGGCACGGTCCCGGGCGTGGATGGCGCCGGTGTGGTAGTCGCCGTTGGCGCAGGCGTCGACATGCCGTTGGGCAGCCGCGTCGCCTACCACCAATCGCTGGCGCGTGACGGCAGTTTTGCCGAGCACTGCCTGCTCGATGCAAGCCTGGTCATGCACATCCCCAGCGCGCTCAGCGACACTGCCGCGGCCGCCGTGCCCTGCCCCGCCCTGACCGCCTGGCAGGCCCTGGCCAAGGTACCCGAAGGTGCCAGCCGCGACGTGCTGGTGATCGGCGCCGGTGGCGCGGTGGGCTTCTACCTCGCGCAGCTGGCCGCGCAGCGTGGCCTGCGCGTGTGGGCCAGTGCCGGCCAACACCACCACGCCTCGCTCAAGGCCCTCGGTGTGAGCGGGGTGTTCGACTACCACGACGCCGACTGGCAGAACCAACTGCAGGCCGCCCTGGGCGAGCGCCCGCTGCATGCCCTGTTCGACACCGTCAGCGGCGCCCATGCCGGCAGCCTGGCCCACCTGCTCGGCTACAACGGCCACCTCGTGTGCATCCAGGACCGCCAGGAAACCGCACCAACGCCCGCTTTCAGCACGGCGATCTCGCTGCATGAAGTGGCGCTCAACAGCATTCATGCCTACGGCCAATTGGCAGACCGCCAAGCCCTGCGCGTGGCCGGTGAAAAATTGCTGCAGGCCATTGCCGATGGTCGCCTGATCGCGCCACAGCGCCGCGAGTTCACCTTCTCGGCTTTGCCACAGGCTCTGCGGCAGCTGAAAGAGGGCCAAGGCACAGGCAAATGGGTGACGCGCCTGGACTGAACGCCAAATGCGAAAACTTGGATCCCATTCTGCTACAAGGTATGCTGAGCAATAGCTAAACGCCACTACTTAGGCAGGCTTCGTGCCTGCCTTCAAGGACGAGCCCTTTGCCCAGCCACCCTACCCGCCACACCATCGCCCGCCAGTGGCAGCTGCTAAAGCTGCTGCCAGGCCGTCACCCGGGGATGAGTTCCACCCAGTTGCAGGCCGCCCTGACCACCGTTGGCTATATCACCAGCAAACGCACGGTCGAACGCGACCTGGTCGAACTCGCGGCACTGTTCCCGCTGCAGTGCAACAGCAAAGGCATGCCCTACGGCTGGTACTGGCAAGCGGGCCTGAACCCTGGCGAAGCGCAACAGCTGCAGCCCGATGCGCTCTCACCTGCGGAACAGGTCGAGTTGCACGCCTGGGTCGATGATGCCCTTGCCCGGCGCCTTGAGGCGTCGCCACTGTCGGCAGATATGCAACTGACGCTGCAGGCGGAAGGTGGTGCCACCCTGGTAGCTACCGTCGACGACAACCGCTCGCTGATGGGCTGGCTGCTGTCCCAGGCCGGCTCGATCCGCGTGCAGGCGCCGCAGGCATTGCGACAGGCCATGCTCGTGCAGTTGCGCCAGAGCCTGGCGCTGCACGAGGGTGGTTGTTGACCGGCAAGAACACCAACCCCGTGGCGATTCACTGACTATCAGTGCCAATGGGCACTGACCTGTAGGAGCAGCGTTGGGGCCGTCAGAACGTGCCGGGGAACGCCCCGCCATCGATCAACAGGTTCTGCCCGGTGATGTAGCCGGCATGCGCACTGCACAGGAACGCGCAGTAAGCGCCGAACTCACCCGCGCCGCCAAAGCGTGCCGCCGGGATGGCCTTGCGCCGCGACTGGGCGGTGGCTTCCACATCGCCACCTGCCGCTTTCAGGGTCTTCTGCAGGCGCGCCGTGTCGAACGCCCCAGGCAGCAGGTTATTCAACGTCACGTTGCGGCCCGCCAGGCGCTGCTGACGGGCCAGGCCGGCGATGAAGCCGGTAAGGCCACTGCGCGCACCATTGGACAAGCCAAGAATATCGATCGGCGCCTTCACCGCACCGGAGGTGATGTTCACCACCCGGCCAAACCCGCGCTCGGCCATGCCATCGACCACCGCCTTGATCAGCTCGATGGGGGTAAGCATGTTGGCGTCCAGTGCCTTCAGCCAGTCCTCGCGGCCCCAGTCGCGGAAGTCGCCCGGGGGCGGGCCACCGGCATTGTTGACCAGGATATCCACCTGCGGGCAGGCTGCCAGCAGCGCCTGGCGCACCTCGGCGTCGGCGACATCACCGGCCACGGTGCGCACCTCGATGCCCGGGCAGGCCGCGCGCAACTCGGCGGCGGTCTGCTCCAGGGTGGCCTGGGTGCGGGCATTGATGACCAGGTTGACGCCTTCTTTGCCCAGCGCTTCGGCGCAGCCTTTGCCCAGACCCTGGCTGGCCGCGCAGACGATGGCCCAGCGGCCGGTAATGCCTAGATCCATTGGGTTGCTCCTTGATGCAATGCTGTTACAGGGTCACTGGATCGGCGAAAACGCGGCAGGCATCAACAGCTTCGATTCCATCCGCACCAGCATCGGGAAGGCCACCGGGATGAAGCGCTCCAGCCAGTCCGCATCGCGGTACAGGGCGGCGCGGCGCTCGATGCGGTCGTCAAGGCTCTCGTAGGCCCAGATGTGCACCACCTGGTTCAGTTCGCCGATCTCGGTGTACCACCAGCCCACCAGCTTGGCGTAGCGCGAGATCACCGGCAAGCCTTCCTTTTCGAAGTGCTCCAGGTATTGCTTCATCTTGCCGATGTGCAGGGTGTAGGTACGCATTTCATAGAACATGGTAGTGGTTCCGTTAAAGGTTCAGAGGCTGCCGTGGTAGGCATCGGTGATCAGGCGCTCGACATCGCGCGCGGTGGTCAGGCGTGGGTTGACCAGCACGTTGCCGCTGCGCATCGAGTCGCTGACCATCTGCGGCAGGAACTCCAGGTCCACGCCCAGTTCACGGATGGTCGCGGGAATGCCGATGGCCTGGTTCAGGGCCACCACCGCATCCACCGTGCGCGCCGCGGCCTGCTCCACGCTGAGCCCGGTCACATCGGCGCCCAGGGCAATGGCGATGTCACGGAAGCGCTCCGGGCAGGCCGGCAGGTTGAACTTGATCACGTAAGGCAGCAGGGCGGCGTTGGCGATGCCATGGGGAATGTTGAACACCCCGCCGAAGGTGTGGGAAATGGCATGCACGTTGCCCAGCTTGGATTGCGAGAACGCCACCCCGGCCAGGAACGAGCCCAGCAGCATCTGCTCACGGGCCGCCATGTCGGTGCCGACGAAGTAGGTTTTTTCCAGGCTGCCGGCAATCATGCGAATGGCTTGCAGGGCCATGGCCTGGCTGATCGGGTTGGCCTGGCGCGACACATACGACTCGATGGCGTGGGTCAGGGCGTCCATGCCGGTGGCGGCGGTAATGGCCGCAGGCAGCTTCAGGGTCAGTGCCGGGTCGAGGATGGCCAGGCGCGGGAACAGCCGCGGGCTGACAATCACCGTCTTGAACAGCGTGCGCTTGTTGGTGAACACGGTCGACGCGGTGCATTCGCTGCCGGTACCGGAGGTGGTCGGGATGGCGAAGATCGGCAGCGGCGGCTGGGTCAGTTTGTCGTAGCCCTCGTAGTCGAGGATGTTGCCAGGGTTGGTGGCCATCGCCGCCACGCCCTTGGCGGTGTCGATGCTGCTGCCGCCGCCCACGCCGATCACGGCGGTGCAGTCGCGCTCTTTCAGCAGCGCCACGGCAGCGTCCAGCACGTCGGTGCTGGGGTTGGCTTCAACGGCGCAGAACAGCTGGTAGTCGATGCCCGCCTGCTCCAGCGAGGCGAAGAAGCCGGCCAGGATGCCTGCATCGATCAGGCCCTGGTCGGTGACCACCAGCAGGGTGCCGTCCACGTACGGCTTGAGTAGCGCACCGGCCTGGTCGGCCAGGCCCGCGCCACATTTGGCAATGGTGGGGAAATGGAACTGGAATTGGCTCATGAGGGGTCCTCAGGCTACTGCGTTGTTCTTGTTGTGCCCGCCGTGACGCTGGCGGGCCGTGCCGAGCCAATCTAGAGCGCGGGCCAGGGCCGCCGATAATGAAAAGAGCTGATCCGCCAATAACCACTGCTTATCCCCCGCCGGGTAATAAGCAGGCGTTATTGGCGGATCAGCTCTTTTCATTACCTGCACTGCCGGCAGCGCTCCAACAATCGGCCTGCGTAGTTGCTACGCCTCCCGATAATCACAACAACGAGCTCCTGCGATGAAGACCATCCCCTCCCCGGCCGACCTGGCGCTGCCCGCTGCGGCCCCGATGACCACGGTGCGCTGGCGCATCTTCCTGATCCTGTTGCTGCTGACCGCAATCAACTACATCGACCGCGCCTCGCTGTCGGTGGCGCTGCCGCTGATCGCCCCTGAATTCAACCTGACGCCGGCCATGGAAGGGCTGATGCTCAGTGCGTTCTTCTGGTCCTATGCCTTGATGCAGATCCCAGGCGGCATGCTGCTGGACCGCTTCCACACCCGCGGCATCATTGGCGCGGCAACCGTGGCCTGGGGCCTGTTCCAGGCACTGGGCGCGGCCTCGCACAACTGGCTGGTACTGCTGCTGACGCGCATCGGCCTGGGCGTGGCCGAGTCGCCGATCATGCCCGCCGGGGCCAAGCTCAATGGCGCCTGGCTGACGCCTAACGAACGTGGCCGTGGCGCGGTGCTGGTGGATGGCGGAGCGCCGCTGGGCAGCGCCCTGGGGGCGATCCTGATTTCCGGGCTGATTGCCTGGCTGGGTTCGTGGCGGTTGGCCTTCGTGGTGGCAGGGGTCGGCACCGTATTGGCCGGCATCCTGGCGTGGAAGTACATCCGCAACCACCCCAGCGAGCATCCGGGGGTCAACGAGGCCGAACTGCGCCACATCACCGAAGGCAACGCCAGCGCCCACGCAGCGGCAGCCAAGGCCAGCCTGCCGCTGCGCGAGCTGCTCAAGGACCGTTCGATCTTTGCCATGTTCGCCGGCTACAGCTGCATCCTGGCGGTGTTCTACGGCCTGCTGACCTGGATGCCGAGCTACCTGCACAAGGCCCACGGTCTGAACATCTCGGCCATGGGCGGGGCGACCTTCCTGATCTTCATGTGCGGGTTTGTCGGCGAACTGATCGGCGGCTGGATCGGTGACCGCTGGCGGGCTAGCGGCGCCTCGCCGAACCTGGTGATGCGCACCATGTTCAGCGGTTCGGCTCTGGTGGCGGCGCTGTGCATCCTGGCGGCAGCCTATGTGGGCGAGACCGTCGCGGTGATCAGCCTGCTGTGCGTGGCGATGTTCTTCATCCGTTGGTGCGGGATGTACTGGTGCCTGCCGGCGATCATCGGCGGGCCGTCGCGCACCGGCGTGCTGGGTGGCACCATGAACTTCTGCGGCAACATGGCCGGGGTGCTGGTGCCGATCGTGATCGGGCTGATCGTGCAGTTCACCGGGGATTACTTCTTTGCGCTGATCTTCTTTGTGGTGGCTGCGGTGTTGATTGCGGTGTTTTCCAGTTTGATCGATTACCGCGAGCGGCAGTTCTGAGGCAGGGATTGCGAGATCCCTGTGGCAGCGGCTTCAGCCGCGAACACCGGCGCAGCCGGTGCCATCACCGCGTCGCCTGCTTCGCGGGTGAACCCGCTCCCACAGGTACGGCGCAGGCTTCGGGCTCGCGCTGTACCTGTGGGAGCGGCTTCAGCCGCGAACACCGGCGCAGCCGGTGCCATCCACTGCGTCGCCTGCTTCGCGGGCTTGCCCGCCCCCCACAGGTACAGCGCAGGCTTCGGGCTCGCGCTGTACCTGTGGGGGCGGCTTCAGCCGCGAACACCGGCGCAGCCGGTGCCATCCACCGCGTCGCCTGCTTCGCGGGCTTGCCCGCTCCCACAGGTACGGCGCAGGCTTCGGGCTCGCGCTGTACCTGTGGGAGCGGCTTCAGCCGCGAACACCGGCGCAGCCGGTGCCATCCACTGCGTCGCCTGCTTCGCGGGCTTGCCCGCCCCCCACAGGTACAGCGCAGGCTTCGGGCTCGCGCTGTACCTGTGGGAGCGGCCGTGGCCGCGAACACCGGCGTAGCCAGTGCCATCCACCGCGTCGCTTGCTTCGCGGGCTTGCCCGCTCCCACAGGTACGGCGCAGGCTTCGGGCTCGCGCTGTACCTGTGGGAGCGGCCGTGGCCGCGAACACCGGCGTAGCCGGTGCCATCTACCGCGTCGCTTGCTTCGCGGGCTTGCCCGCTCCCACAGGTACGGCGCAGGCTTCGGGTTCACGCTGTACCTGTGGGAGCGGCTTCAGCCGCGAACACCGGCGTAGCCGGTGCCATCCACCGCGTCGCCTGCTTCGCGGGCTTGCCCGCTCCCACAGGTACGGCGCAGGCTTCGGGCTCGCGCTGTACCTGTGGGAGCGGCCGTGGCCGCGAACACCGGCGTAGCCGGTGCCATCCACCGCGTCGCTTGCTTCGCTGGCTTGCCCGCTACCATAGGGGTCGCAACAGGGCTCAACCGGCCGTAAGTTCCTCCACCAGCAACCGCGCCGCCGGCGATAGCGGCGCTGCCACCCGGTGCACGATCCCGAACGGCTCGCTCAGTGCCCGCAGCTTCACTGCCAGCGACACCAGCAACCCGCGCTGCTCGGCAAAGGCCGCCACGGCGCTGGGGATCACCGCCACCAGTGTCGGGTCGCCTTCCAGCAGCATGAAGGTGGCAAAGGTGGAGAAGGTTTCCAGCGGGTAGCGTGGCACCTCCACCCCCGCCTCGCTCAACTCACGCTCCAGCGCCTGGCGCATGGGCATGTTGGCCGGGTAGACAATCCAGCGGTACTGGCTCAGGTCACCAACTTCCAGCGTCGCCGCCCCGGCCAGCGGGTGCTGCGGGTGCGCGACCACCGCCAGCGGCTCCTGGGCCAGTTCGACAAAGGCGTAGTCCGCCGCATTGCGGCCCAGCCCTGGCCGGCAGATGGCCAGGTCCAGGCGCCCTTCATCAAGCTGGGCCAGCAGGTTGGCACTGGTGTTCTCGGCGATCTCCACCGCCAGTTGCGGCTGCTTGCGGCGCAACCGCCCGAGGGCACCGACCAGGGTCGGCATGGCACCCATGATGCTACCCACCGCCAGCCGCCCACCCTGGCCCTGGACGATGCCCAGCACCTCCTCGCGCAAATGCCCCAGGTCACTGTGAATCAACCGCGCATATCGCACCACGCAACGGCCCACGTCATTGGCCACCAGGCCGCTGGGCAGGCGCTGGAACAACGGCACACCCAGCACCTCCTCCACCTCGCGCAAGGCCTTGGTGGCCCCGGGCTGGGAAATCGCCATGGCCTCCGCCGCCTTGTGCAGGGAGCTGCAACGGTCCAGTTCGATGAGCAGGCGTAACTGACGCAGGCGCAGGCGGGAAAAAATGGAGTCCAGGGAGGGGATCATCGGGCAGGCTCGGCATGGGTCTTGTAATGCCGAGCACTATAGAGGGTTGTCAACGGGCGATTGTTGAGTTTGCGGCAAATGTCCTTTGCCCTGAAGACACGCCCGGCAAGCTCACGCCACGCGGCGACGCGACAGGCAGGCATACCCCAGGCCCAAAACGCTGGCCGCCAATACGCCCAGCAACATCATCAGCTCGCGGCTGTAGCGGGCCACCCAGGCCGGGATACCGATGACCTCGCGGTAAACCTGTATGTCAGCGTTGCCATCGGCGTGACTGATGCTGACCCCGCCCTGGCGGATCTGCGAATAGTCTGCATCGAAATACACCCATACCTTGCATACGCCACCCGGCTCGATGGTGGGGATGTCCGCTTGCATGGTAGAGGTTTCCACGATGGTGTCATTGCCAGCTGCATCGCGCACCTGCACCAGGCCTTTCGCCGGCAGGCGGATTTTCACCTGGCGTACCTGCGCATCACCACGGTTGCGCAGCTCGATGAGCAGACCGGTACGGTGATCGACCAGCCCGGCCTCGAAGGGCTTGGCGAACAGCTGGGCATACGGCGCCTGGGCCATTTCGATCAGCCGCTCGACCTGATCGTGGCTCAGCCCGCCCTCGCTGATGGCATTGATACGCCCCTGCAACTGCTCGTACTTGAGCTGTTCGCTGGCTTTGGTGATGCGTTCGCTGAACTGGCTGGGATAGGTGAGATAGGCATAGGTCAGCGATGCCTCCAGGCGCGGGTTGCCCCTGAGCAACCCATAGGCGGCCAGCAGGACCATCAGGCCAAGCAGCACGGCTACGAGGAGTTTCCCCACCTTGTCCCAGCTCAATGCGAACTTCCTTCTGTCGTGATACAGAGATTCAAACTGACCAAGGGTGCCAAGTTCATGGTCCCCAGGCAAGCCTGACTAAGGCTCCTGCTCGCCTCCCCGAGCCTGGCGCAACTGCTGCAACTGGCCGTCGATCAGCGCCTTGGCCATGCCTGCCAGGTAGTACGTGGCCTGCATCATCGCCTTGCGGTCACCGGGCCGGTCGATGGCCTTGCGGGTGAGTTCGGTAATGCAGCCCATGATGCTCGAGGCCTCCATCAATGCCGTGCGCATCGGCAACTGCGCGTTCATCTGCACCAGTTCGGCACCGCCGTTGCCAAAACGACCCGCTGCACGCACGACATTGAGATTGCCGCCTTCTTTCGGAGTGTCTTTGTCCATGTCCATTTCCTCGGGTTACGAGGGTGCCGAGACTAGGGCGCTGCCTGCCCCGCCACAATAACCTTGGGGGTGGAAAGGCTTACTTTCGGAAATGGACTACAAGAACCCTACAAAGAGGACGCTCCGCCACCACGCTGGCTCTTGACCGCCAAGCGGCAGTGACGGACGATCAATCCCCCCTCACAAGGATGAACACCATGCTACGGATATTGGGCAGAGCCTCCTCCATCAATGTACGAAAAGTCCTGTGGGCATGCGCCGAGTTCGAGGTCGCGTTCGAGCGCGAAGACTGGGGGGCGGGCTTCAAGCCCACGGACAGCGCCGAATTCCTTGCGTTGAACCCGAACGCCATGATCCCGGTGATCCAGGATGGCGATTTCACCCTGTGGGAATCCAACAGCATCATCCGCTACCTGGCCACGCGCTATGGTGCCACCGCGTTCTACCCGGGCGAGGCCCAGGCGCGGGCCAGGATCGACCAGTGGATCGACTGGCAGGCCTCGGACCTCAACCGTTCCTGGAGCTACGCGTTCATGTCGCTGGTCAGGCACTCGCCGGCCCACCAGGACCCACAGGCCCTGGCCGCCGGCTGCGCGGACTGGGCGCGCTACATGCATATTCTCGACCGCCAGCTGGCAAGCACCGGTGCCTACGTGGCCGGCAGCCAGTTCACCTTGGCCGACATCCCCATTGGCCTGTCGGTCAACCGCTGGTTCGAAACGCCGTTAGAGCACCCGCACCTGCCGGCCGTGCGCGATTATTACGAGCGGCTGAGCGAGCGCCCGGCCTATCACCTGCATGGCCGTAACGGTACGCCGTGATGGCAACAGATTGACGACCGGGGCAAGACCGTGGGGCTGCTTTGCAGCCCATCGCGACACAAGGCCGCTCCCACAAGTACTGCCAGCGCGTTCCCTGTGGGAGCGGCCTTGTGTCGCGAAAGGGGCGCAAAGCGCCCCCAGGATCTCAAGCCCTTACACTGCTGCCCGATCCCCCAACGCCACCGCCCGCCCACGCCAGGCAAACATCAATACCATCACCAACCCAACCGCCGCCATCGCCGCCCCCGCCAGGGAAACCGCCGAATACCCAAGCCCCGCATTGATCACCGCCCCACCCAGCGCCGCACCAATCGCGTTACCCAGGTTGAACGCCCCGATATTCACCGCCGACGCCAGGTTGGGCGCATCCTTGGCCGCCTCCATCACCCGCATCTGCAGCGGCGGCACCAGGGCAAAGCTGGCAGCGCCCCATACCAGGATCGCCAGCGCAGTCGGCAGCGGCCAGTCCATCACCAGCGGGAACACCAGCAACACCGCAATCAGCACGGCCAGCGACAGCATCAGGGTACGGTCGATCGAGCGGTCCGCCGCCTTGCCACCCCACACGTTGCCCAAGGTCAGGCCGACACCGAACAACACCAGCATGGCCGTGACGAAGGTGGTGGACGCTGCCGCCTCGCTCTGCAGGATCGGCGCGATATAGGTGAATACCGTGAACATCGCACTGGAGCCCACCACGGTCAGCAGCAATGCCGCCAGCACCGGCCCGCGGCCCAGCACGCGGATTTCGGCCATGGCCCCACCAGCCTTGGGCGACGGCACATTAGGCAGTGCGTACCAAAGGGTGGTCATTGCCACCAGGCCGAGCCCGGCGATGCCCCAGAAGGCCGTGCGCCAGCCCAGCATTTCACCGAACCAGGTCGCCAGCGGCACACCGCCGATGGTGGCCAGGGTCAACCCCATGAACATGGCGGCCACGGCCCCGGCGCGCTTCTCGGGCGGTACCACGCTGGCCGCGACGATCGAACCGATGCCGAAGAACGCACCGTGGTTCAGCGAGGTGACCACACGGGCGACCAGCAGGCTGGCATAGTCGCTGGCCAGGGCCGACATCAGGTTGCCGAGGGTGAAGATGGCCATCAACCCGATCAGCAGGTAACGCCGCGGGATCTTCACCGTGGCCAGGGTCATCAGCGGTGCACCGATAAGCACACCGATCGCATAGGCACTGACCAACAGCCCGGCTGCGGGGATGGAGACGCCCAGGTCGGTGGCGATGCTGGGTAACATGCCCATGGGGGCAAACTCGGTGACACCGATGCCGAAGGCACCGATGGCGAGCGCGACAAGAGGTGGATTGATACGCATGGCAAGCTCCTTATCTGTGCTGCAAATGCTACGATCCGAAGCTGAGCCGCACTAGACTGCATTTTTGCGAACCACCTTTGCTCATGAGGCACAAATGGACTTCAGTGGAAGATCCGGAGAGATGGAAATCTTTGCCAAGGTGGCCCAGCAGGGCAGCCTGTCCGCCGCCGCCCGCGCGCTGGGCCTGACGCCGTCGGCGGTGAGCCGCATCCTCGCGCGGACCGAACAGCGCCTGGGCACCCGCCTGCTGCTGCGCACCACTCGGGCGATCACCCTCACGCCCGAGGGCGAAGCGTATCTGCGCGGTGCACGGCGGGTGCTGGCCGACATGCTCGAAGTGGAAGAGGCCATCACCGACCAGGGTGTGCCCCGCGGGCGCTTGCGGGTCAGCGCAGCGCTGGGCCATGGCCGGCTGACCGTGGTGCCGCTGCTGGCGGCGTTCAGCGCGCGCTACCCGCAGGTGCTGGTCGATCTTACCCTCAGCGACGAAGTGGCCGACATTCTCGGCGGCCAGGCCGATGTGGCGCTGCGCTTCGGCCACCTGCCAGACAGCTCGTTGAGCGCCCGTGCCATTGGCGAAACCGGCCAGGTGATCGTCGCCTCGCCCGAGTACCTGGCGCGCTGCGGTACGCCGCTTGTGCCAGAGGACCTGGCCCGGCACAACTGCCTGCGTTTCAACTTCCGCCGCGCCGCACCCGACTGGCCGTTCCGTCGCGACGGGCAGGCATTCTCGTTGAAGGTGACGGGCAATATCGAATGCAGCAGCGGCGAGGCCCTGGCGCAGTTGGCCAGGCTCGGCGCCGGCGTGGCGCGCATCGGTACCTTTACCGTGGCCGATGACCTGGCCAACGGGCAGCTGGTGCCGTTGCTGGAGGCGTACAACCCCGGTGATCGCGAGCCGATCCATGCGGTGTTCGTCGGCGGCCCGGCGATGCCGGCGCGGGTGCGGGTGTTCGTGGATTTTCTGGTAGAGCAACTGTCAGGCCGGAGCTGTCGCGCAGAGAACTGAATGCGCAAACGGTACGCGTACCCTGTGGGAGCGGCTTTAGCCGCGAAGAATCCAACACAGTGCCTGGCACCGGCTGCGCCGGTGTTCGCGGCTAAAGCCGCTCCCACAGGGGCCCTGCTAATTCAGTGAGTCCTGTGCAGTTCCATGAAAGCGGCATCCGCGAATCAGGCAGTACAATGCCGCATTCTTACGTTAGCCCCGCAAAGGACCGCCCATGCTTTACGTCGTCATGCTCGGAGGCCGCCACCCAGGCGCCAAGATCGAAGTTCACGATGTGGTGTTCGCCCTGGCCGACACCTTCGAACAGGCCTACCCGCAGTTGCGCCAAGCCTGGTTCGGCAGCCCGAAAGGTTTGCACATCGATTCATGGCTGGAAGTGCATGGTGTCGACGGCCAGCGCATCGAACTGCGCCCGCACGCCCCCGCCCCCGGTGCGCTGCGCCTGTACTTCATCAACCTCGGTGGTTATGAACGCGAAGTATTCGGCGAGGCCCACCGCTACCTGCTGGTCACCGCCCACAGCAAGACCGAGGCCAAGGCCCTGGGCAAGCAACGCATGCAGGCGGACTGGCTGAAGCCGCATACCGATGCCTTGCTGGATGTCGACGACTGCCTGGCGATCGACCAGGTGGCAGGGCAGTTCGTGCACCTGGTCGAAGGGGCGCATGAGCCGCTGATGGTGCGTAGTGACTACATCCTCATCTGATGCCGATAGCGCCTGTGGGTACTGAGGGCTTTCGTCACAGCGCACGGGTACACTTGCCTTCAGCTCACGCTCAGGAGTTGTTTCATGCCCTACCCCATCGAACAGAAACTGGTCATCGGCGTTGCTTCGAGTGCGCTGTTCGACCTCACCGTCTCGGACGACATCTACCAGACCGAGGGCGTCGAGGCTTACCGTCAGCACCAGCAGCAGAACCTGGACGAGCCCTTCCCCAAGGGCGTGGCGTTCCCGTTCATTCGCCGCTTCCTGAGCATCAACCAGGCCTTCCCCGAGCAGTTGCCGGTGGAGGTGGTGCTGCTGTCGCGCAATTCGCCGGAGACCGGCCTGCGGGTGTTTCGCTCGATCAACCACTACCAGCTGGACATCACCCGCGCGGCATTCATGTCGGGCCGCTCGCCCTACGAGTACATCCCGGCGTTCAATGCCTCGCTGTTCCTAAGTGCCAACGAGGAAGATGTACAGAAAGCCATCGACGCCAACTACCCCGCCGGGCGGGTGCTGCCGACACGCATCTACGATGACGAGATCGACACCGAATTGCGGGTGGCCTTCGACTTTGACGGGGTGATTGCCGATGACGAGGCCGAGCGCGTGTACAAGCGCGACGACAACCTGGACGAGTTTCAGGAGCATGAACGTGTGCGCAAGGGGATCCCGCATTCGCCGGGGCCCTTGGCGGACCTGTACCGCAAGCTTTCGCTGATTCGCATGCTCGAGGACCGCAAGTTGGCCGAAGACCCGGCGTACAAGCGCATCTTGCGGATCGCCATCGTGACGGCGCGCAATGCCCCTTCGCATGAGCGGGTGGTGACGACGCTGAAGGACTGGGGCGTATCGCCGGACGAGTGCTTCTTTCTAGGCGGGATGGAGAAACCCAGGGTGCTGTCGATACTGAAGCCACATGTGTTCTTTGATGACCAGCGCAGCCACCTGCAGTCACCGGCGGGGGACTTGCCGATGGTGCATGTGCCGTTCGGGGTGGCGAATCGCGAGCGCTCGGCGGCGGACTCTGCGCTCGACGTGCCAGCTCCCACTTCGAGAGCACCGGTTTGATCTGATGCGCAACCTGTGGGAGCGGGCACGCCCGCGAAGGGCCGCAAAGCGGCCCCAATCTGTTTAGCTGACAGGCACCAGGGCCTGCCAACACCGGCAGCACCAGCCCGCTTTACTCAGCTCGCCCAGCAGGACTGCCGAATGACGCTGCAGAAATTCCCAGGCCGGAATGCAGGCTCCTTGTCCGCGATCACATCCGCCTTCACGTTGCCAAACGTGGTCTGCGGCTTGTGCCGGATGCCGTCGTAAAACGCCTGGATGATCGCCTCCTTGAACCGCTCCCCACGCGGGTGCGCCTGGACCACGGCATCCCGCGCGGCAATCCCCAGCCCATCGTGGTGCAGCCCCAGCACATCCGTCTCTACCCCCGCCGTGACCAGGGCGATCAGCGGGTGCATGTGCTCTGGAATGCCCGGCGTGGTATGCAGCGCGATCGCCGTCCACACACGCTCGACATCGCGCTCGTCCACGCCGTGGCGCTGGAGGAAATCGCGCGCCGCATTGGCACCGTCCACCTCGAAGCGGCAGCAATCGCTGCTGTGCTGATGGGTCAGGCCCATGTCATGGAACATGCAGCCTGCGTACAACAGTTCACTGTCGTAACGCAGCCCCAGCCGCTGCCCGGCAAGGGCCGCGAAGTAGAACACCCGGCTGGAGTGGTGGAACAGCAAAGGGGAAGCCGTGTCACGGACGAGCTCGGTGATTTCCCGAGCCATGGCGCTGTCGGGCACCTGGATACCGGCGATGGATGAAGACATGGTCGCTCCTGGGTGGGTTGATGACGAGCCCAGTCTGCGGTCGTGGGCCAATGTCCTCAATTGACTTGTACAGCCAAATACTGCCATTGTCGGCGGATTACGGACTTGCGGCGCAACGCCCGGAGCCACCATGCCCTCTGCCCCCATCACGGTCGCCATACTGGCCATGCCCGGCGTACAACTGCTGGATGCCTGCGGCCCGCTCGATGTATTCGCAGAAGCCAACCGTCAGGCCGGCCGTGAAGCCTATCGCCTGCTGTTGCTGGCCTGCGAACCGGGGCCGCTGGTGAGCTCTTCCGGTACGCGCCTGGTCGCCGACGGCTGGATCGGCGAAGACCTGGAAGCCATCGACACCTTGCTGGTCGCCGGCACACCGCAGGCTGCCGAGCAATACCTGCGCCCCGGCATTCTCGACTGGCTGCGGCAACGCGCGGGCGCTTGCCGGCGTTACGGCTCGGTGTGCACGGGGGCGTTTGCCCTGGCGGCTGCCGGGTTGCTGGATGACCGGCGTGTGACCACCCATTGGGCCGTGGCGCAGCCGTTGGCCGAGCGTTATCCGCGGGTACAGGTGGATGCCGATGCCATTCAGGTGCATGACGGCAACCTGCGTACCGCTGCGGGGGTAACGGCCGGGCTGGACCTGGCACTGGCCCTGGTGGAAGAAGACCTGGGGCGGGATATTGCCAAGCAGGTTGCCGGGCATCTGGTGATGTACTTCAAGCGGCCTGGCGGGCAGCTGCAGTTCAGCCGGCAAGGTGGGACATCACCGGTCGGGCGTTCGGCATTGCAGGGGTTGCAGCGTTACGTGGCCGCCAACCCTGCACTGGACCACGGGGTTGCCAGCCTGGCTGCGCGGGTTGGGCTGAGCCCGAGGCATTTTGCACGGGTGTTTCAGAGTGATGTGGGCATGACCCCGGCCGCATGGGTGGAGCTGGCGCGGGTGAATGCTGCGCGGGCGCGGCTGGAGGCTGGGCGAGAGGCACCGAAGCAGGTGGCGGCGCTGTGCGGGTTTGCCAATGCAGATACGTTGCGGCGGGCGTTCGTGAAACATGTGGGGGTTACGCCGGCGGAGTATCGCAAGCGGTTTGGGCGGTCGGGATGAAATGAACCGTGTTATGTGCGCTCGCGCCGGGTACGCTTTAGCGTCCCGGCCGAGGCTGTGCGCTCCATCGCTAGGTCAGCTTAGCGAGGGCCACCGCCCTGATGGCCGCCAAAGCCACCGCCGCCACCGTGGCCACCACCATGACCACCGCCACCACCCGGCGGCATGAACATCCAGCAGCCTGACAAGGCCGATACCAGCGCCGCAACCAGGGCTGCGCGGAAAAGGTGTTTCGACTTCATTGGAACGCTCCACAACGCTAGATCTGCTGCCTGCCATTACCAGGTTCGGCAGCGGGCGGATTCTAGAGTGACAGCGTGATGGCCTAGGGATACTTTGCATATCTTTACAGTCGTACTGGCAATCGGGGAGGACCGTTGCCTGTGATTGCGGCTTGCATGCCTGTAGAGCAGGCTAGCCCATCCGCCAATCATCGCCCGGCATGATACGCCGCATGAACTCATCGAAAAGCGGCACAGTGAACGCCGTATCACCGTGGTTCGGGCTGTAGATCATCCCTTTCTCGATCAATGCACTGCGCAGTGGTGCGAGCGTGGAAACCTTCCGCGCCAGGCTGGCCGCGATATCACCAGAACGATGAGGGCCGGCCCCCAGATCCGCCATGCCACGCAGGTACTTCTTTTCCGCAAGCGTAAGGCGGTCAAAGCGCACCCGGAAGAAGCTCTCATCCAGTGTGGCAATCGCCTGCTCTGAAGCGGTTTCGACATCAGCGCTGGTGATGGGGCTCTGCGAGGCTACATCCCATGAGTGCTTGCCCCACTCCTGACTTATACCAAGATTAGGAAAGTTATCGAATTTAGATAACTTCACTAATCTCTCTTGATTCGGCAGTGTCAGCAAGAGCGGGCCCCTGTGCGCAGCACTTTTCTTGAGACCCGCCGGTGTAACCGCTAGCACTTCCGGGCTATTGCCGGACACCTTTCACAACCAGAAGCGACAGTGAACCTTTGTGGCAGCAGTGGCTCAGTTGTGCAAAGCGCGCTTACCACTCCGACAAGGGATTGCCATGAGAGATGCCCCCTCCACCGCCCTTCCCCAGGCTCGCATCGAACGTGAACTAAGCCCGCGGGCGGTGCTCACCGGCGTAGTGCTGGGCATTCTGCTGACACCCTCGAATGTATACGCGGGCCTTCGGATCGGCTGGTCGTTCAACATGTCGATCATCGCCTTGCTGGTCGGCTTCACCCTGTGGCAGGGCCTGGCGGGGCGCAGCAAGGGCCGGCCCGCATGGACGTTGCACGAAAGCAACATCAACCAGACAGTGGCCTCGGCCGCCGCTTCCATCGTTTCTGGCGGGCTGGTCGCGCCGATCCCCGCCTATACCCTGCTCACCGGTCACCAGCTGGACCCACTGCCGATGATGGCCTGGGTGTTCTCCGTGAGCTTCCTGGGCATCTGGATCGCCTGGTATCTGCGCCCCGCCCTGCTCGATGACCATGGCCTGAAGTTCCCTGAGGGCATGGCGACCCTGGAGACATTGCAGCAGATCTACCGCCACGGCCACGAAGCCATGATGCGGATAAAGGTGCTGTGCAGCGCCGCGTTGCTGTCGGGGCTGGTGAAGTGGATTGACGGGTTTGTCTGGACGATACCGCGCTGGGCACCCTCGCCTGTGCTCGAGCGCCTGACCTTCACGCTCGACCCTTCGCTGATGCTGGTCGGCTTCGGCGGCATCATCGGCATCCGCGTGGGCCTGACGCTGCTGTTCGGCGCCGCGCTGGCCTGGGGCGGGCTGGCACCGTGGCTGATCGACCATGCCCTGGTGGTATTGGCCCCGAACGCCAGCGGCCCACAGTTCGCCGCCCTGGTGGAATGGCTGTTGTGGCCGGGCGTCAGCCTGATGGTATGCGCAACCCTGACGTCATTGTCGGTCCGCCTGTTGCAAATGCCCCGGCAGAGGCCCACCGCCCCGCTGGCAAGTCGGGCAGCGCACACCCGTGGGCGGTTTCCCCTGGCACCTGCGTGCGGGCTGTTATTGTCCATTACGCTGGTGGTGGCGTTACAGGCGTTGCTGTTCGGCATCGACTGGTGGATGGCGCTGTTGAGCATTCCCTTGGCGATATGCCTTGCGGTGGTCGCCGCGCGCGTGGTCGGCGCCACCGGTATTGCGCCGATCGGCGCCATCGGCAAGCTGTCGCAGCTCAGCTTTGGCCTGGTCGCCCCGGGCCAGGTGGCCATCAACCTGATGAGCGCCAACACTGCCGGCGGCGCGGCCGGGCAAGCCACCGACCTGATGAACGACTTCAAGGTTGGCCAGGCGATCGGCACCACGCCACACAAGCAACTGATTGCACAGTGCCTGGGCATCCTCATCGGCAGCGTGGTGGGCGTGCTGGTGTACCTGGTGCTGATTCCCGATCCGCAGACCCTGCTGCTCACCGAGCAATGGCCCGCACCGGCCGTGGCAACCTGGAAGGCCGTGGCCCAGACCCTGATGCAGGGGCTGGGGGCGCTGTCGCCGGAGCTGCGCTGGGCGATCGTGGCCGGCAGCGCGGCAGGCGTCCTGCTGGGCACGCTGGACAGCCTGCTGCCGCAATGGGTAGCGCGTTGGCTGCCGAGTACCGGCGCACTGGGGCTGGCGTTCATACTGCCGGCATCGATCAGCATGATGATGGGGCTCGGCGCGGTGGTCACCTGGCTGGTCGGTTGCCGTTGGCCGAGCGTTACAGAGCGGTTTGCGATCACGGCCGCAGCGGGGCTGATTGCCGGGGAAAGCATTACCGGGGTGGCGGCATCGTTCTGGGAGATGGTGCGAATGCTGTAGCGGTTGGCATGGCGGGGCCATGCTGCACCGGCGCGCCATTTACAACGTTCTAACGCGCCCTTGAACGCGATGGGCTGTTGTCGAGCAGCCCATCGCGGTTTCACCCTTGACCCACACCCTCCACCCACCACATGCTCGATCGCTCCACCCACGCTCAAGGAACGATTGCATGAAGCTGGAAACCCTCGCTATCCACGCAGGCTTCAGCCCCGACCCGACCACCCGGGCAGTGGCCGTACCGATCTACCAGACCACTTCCTTCGCCTTCGACGATACCCAACACGGCGCCGACCTGTTCGACCTGAAGGTGGCCGGCAACATCTACTCGCGCATCATGAACCCCACCAACGACGTGCTCGAGCAGCGCATGGCCGCCCTGGAGGGCGGGGTTGGCGCGCTGGCGGTGGCCTCGGGCATGGCGGCCATCACCTACGCCATCCAGACCGTCGCCGAGGCCGGCGACAACATTGTCTCGGTGGCCAAGCTGTACGGCGGCACCTACAACCTGCTGGCCCACACCCTGCCACGCATGGGCATCCATACCCGCTTCGCCGCCCATGACGACATCGCCGCCCTCGAAGCGCTGATCGATTCGCGCACCAAGGCGGTGTTCTGCGAGTCCATCGGCAACCCTGCCGGCAATATCGTCGACATCGCCGCGCTGGCCGAGGCCGCCCACCGCCATGGTGTGCCGCTGATCGTCGACAACACCGTGGCCACCCCGGTGCTGTGCCGGCCGTTCGAGCACGGTGCCGATATCGTCGTGCACTCGCTGACCAAGTACATCGGCGGCCATGGCACCAGCATCGGCGGCATCGTCATCGACTCCGGCAAGTTCCCCTGGGCGGACAACAAGGAGCGCTTCGCCCTGCTCAACACCCCCGACCCGTCCTACCATGGTGTCACTTACACCGAAGCCTTCGGCCCCGCCGCCTTCATCGGCCGCTGCCGCGTGGTGCCATTGCGCAATACTGGCGCGGCGCTGTCGCCGTTCAACGCCTTCCTGATCCTGCAAGGCCTGGAAACCTTGGCATTGCGCATGGAACGCCACACCGAGAACGCGCTGAAGGTCGCCCGTTACCTGCAAGCCCACGAGCAGGTAGCGTGGGTGAAATATGCAGGGCTGCCTGACCACCCCGAGCATGAACTGGCCCAGCGCTACACCGGCGGCAAACCAGCGTCGATCCTGTCGTTCGGCATCAAGGGCGGCCAGGCGGCCGGTGCGCGCTTCATCGATGCGTTGCAGCTGGTGGTGCGCCTGGTGAACATCGGCGACGCCAAGTCGCTGGCCTGCCACCCCGCCTCTACCACCCACCGCCAGCTCAATGACGAGGAGCTGGAAAAGGCCGGCGTGCCACGGGACATGGTGCGCCTGTCGATCGGCATCGAGCACAGCGACGATATCATCGCCGACCTGGCCCAGGCGCTGGAGGCCAGCCGCGGTTGATTCATCTGCGCCCTACCCAATGCCTACGGCGGGCGCACCTTTCGCACATCTGGATAGCCCTGCGATGACCCTGTTCTACCTCAAGCTGATCGTCACCCCGCTCCTGATGTGGGCCATCTCCCTCGCCTCCCGTCGCTGGGGCGGCCTGCTCGGCGGGTTGCTGTCCGGCCTGCCGATCACTTCGGCCTTGGTAATGACCTTCCTGTGCCTGGAACAGGGCACAGCCTTTGCCCTGGGTGCGGTGCCCGGCGCGCTGGGCGGCCTGGCGGCGGTGCAGGCCACGTACACCTTCTACCTGTTCGCCACACGCAGGCTCGGCATCGGCTGGGCTGTATTGCTGGCGATGCTGTTCTATGGCGTCGCGGCCTACGCGTTTACCCACGGGGGCAACCTGTACCTGTCGATTGCCGTGGCGCTGGTGCTGATCGGCGTGCTGATACGCGCCAGCGGCCGCGAGCCCAGGCCGGACACCCTGGTCCGGCCCCGGCATCGATTTTGGGAAATCCCTCTGCGCATGGTGTCTGCCACTTCGTTGCTGATGGTCACCACAAGCCTGGCCAACTGGCTGGGCCCGGCGACCAGCGGGATGCTGGCGCCGATCCCGGTGATTGCCTGGCCGCTAGTGGTGTTCGCCCATGTGCAGACTGGCCGTGCAGGAATGGCGGCGATGGTGCGGGGCAATGCGATCGGGGCGGTGGGGGTGATTGCGTTTTATCTGGTATTGGCAGGGCTGCTCGATGCCTGGGGTGTCGCAATTACCATCAGCCTGGCCATGCTTTGTGCCGTGGTCCTGACCGTGGGGCTGGCGGCTGCGTTGCGACGGGGGTGATACACCGGCGCGCATGCCAGGGGGCTGCTGCGCAGCCCATCGCAGGCAAGCCAGCTCCTACAGGATCACTACAACCTTCAAGGCAGATGCAGTACCTGTGGGAGCTGGCGTGCCCGCGAACACCGGCGTAGCCGGTGCCAGCCACCGCGCTGGATTCTTCGCGGGCTTGCCCGCTCCCACAGGATCACCACAACCTTCAAGGCAGCCACAGGATCACCACAACCTTCAAGGCAGCCGCAGTACCTGTGGGAGCGGGTTCACCCGCGAACACCGGCGCAGCCGGTGCCATACACCGAGTTGGATTCTTCGCGGGTAAACCCGCTCCCACAGGGGCCTGCCCTATCAATGGTCATTCCCTGCGCTGATCCAGGTCTACCGCAGGCTGTTCCACGCTCTGCCGGCCGTCATCAGCCAAGTTGTCTTCCTCCTGCCAATCACCACCCTCTTCTTCGTTCATGAGCGGGTCGTCATCAGGGTCGGGTATGGTCGGGCGGTCGGGGTCAACGGCCGGGTCGGGTGAAGTGGGCATTTCCGGGTTCGTGCCGCCTTGTGCATTCGGGTTGGGGCTCATCGCTGCATACCTCGCAAGAAAGATGTGAACCGCATTCGTTTTGGCCAAATCCCGTCAGCGAGGCTGCGGGTGCTCGGCAGAAACCGAATTGTTTGCCTGCACGTCCTCCATCTCCTCCTCGATCGGGCCTTCGTCATCCGAAGGTAGCGGGACCTCTCCGTCACCGCTGCCGGGCTGGGATTCGGTTTGCTCGAGGCCGGGGTCATTCTGATCGTTTGCCATGGACGTTCTCCTGGGTTTGCGCGTTGATCGCGCATACAGATCGGACGGAAAACGGACACCAGCAGTGCCTTGGGCTCGACAGGTGGCGCAAAAGGCCGGGGTACCGATCATGACCCCATATAGAGCTAAACCATTATTCAGAGACGTTTCCTACAAGGTTTTGGGAAGCCCAAAGCCTCTCTGGAAAGCGATTCCCCGTTAGTGTTCAGGGGTCGACAAGGACCTGTCCAACACTAGGATCGCTCATGACCATCAGCCAACGTATTGCCCTCGCGATCGCCGAAGCCGGGCTGCCGCACGACCAGTGCATGTTCTGCGAGCGCCAGGGCCTGCCGATCCTGCCGCTGCGCCGCGCCCTGGTGCCCGATGCCCGCCCCGAGTGTGTCTCCACCGTGGCGGATAACCGGCATATCTCGACAAAGATCGGCTTGCGCACCTTGCGCAGGGGCTTCCTGTATGTGCTGCTCGACCAGCAGGTCTGGCATGCCTATGCCGTCAGCGAGCAAGGTCATCTGCGCCGCTTCAACCCTTACGAGCCGCCAGATGGCCCGCCTTCGCCGCTGCCCGAAAAATGCGTGAACGCAGATCACGACATTCCTTCGGCCTTTCTCAACCTCGATACCGGCAGGTACACCAGCGCCTGGCTGGCCTTCTCCAGTGACGCCTGGCCGGTGAGCGTGCTGAACGCCTACAAGAGCGGCGCGTCGCCTGCGCATCGCTTCGAGGGCCTGGACCTGATCCAGGCCCGCAGCAATCCCGAACTGCTGGGCATCGCCATGACGCCCGATAAGCTTGGGGTCGACCAGCAGGTGTTCGAGTATGCCCAGCATGGCTGCGCCCCCTTCGACAGTGCGCACGGCTTCCACAGCCGCTGGTTGCGCCGGTTCGCCCTGCGCGGCTATCTGGTCAATGCGATCAACCGGCACCAGCTGGAAAACGGCGTGCTGGCGGTGGTGCTCGACGACACCGTCGGGCTGATTCAGGAGTACAACCATCAGCGCCTGAACTGGGTACTGAAGCGTCAGGCCTGGCGTGAAGAACCGATGCGGGCCTATCAGTTGCAGACCTCGCAGATCCTGCAGATCATTCGTGCCACGCACAGGGAATGGGCGGCGCAGAAGGTGCCGTCGCTGGAACCGATGACGGGCGATGGGCCGCCGGTGTTCACCGACCCGGCAGTCGAGCGGCAGCTGTTGGTCGAGCGTGCGCAGCAGGAGAGTGACGAGCGGCTTGAAGAGCGCTACCACGAACCGCAGCGGGCCGCGTTCCAGGCTGAATATGAGCAGCAGGAGCGTGAGTTTCAGCGTTACATCGACAAGGATGCCCAGGCGTACGTTGCCTTGTTCGATACGCCCATGTTCAAGGTGGCCGAGGCATACGACTACGACGGTAACGATCGTGAGTCCGGGGTGGCCTACGCCAAGACCATGGCCCTGTGCCTGGGCGGCGGGGTTACGGAAGCTGTCGTCCCCCGTCTTGAACCGCATGTTCCCGCTTCCGGCACCAGCGAACTGCTCTGGCTGAAATGGCTGCAGGACCCTGACAGCCCGCCCTACCGCGCCTTGCTGATACGCGACCAGGCACTGCTGGCCGGGCTGCTGCCCAGTTTCTCCGCCACAGAAGCGATCAACTGGAACGACAGCGACAAGCTCTACGGCATGCTGAGCAAGATCATCGCCAGCGATGACGCCGGCTTGCGCATGCGCAATACCCTCAAGCAGGCCATTGCGGAAACGCAGGGTGCGCTCAATGCGGCCAGTCAGCGGCTGGCGCCATGTCTGTCGCCAGGTATTCAGAAGGCCGTGCGGCACCTGAACAGCGCCACGCAGTTCCTCTACAACGGCGTCCACCTGATCGAGCTGGAAGTGAAGATGAAGCTGGGCGAGTACTACGCCTTGCAGAGCGCCCACCTCCGGGAGTTGCAGCATAAGGCCAACGCGTCGATCGCCGAGGCGCGGGACCGGATGCACCGCAATATCGATGACTTCGAGTTTGGCTCGATGAAGGCCATGCGCAAGGTGCGGCCGATCATCCAGCACGGGCTGATGAGCCTGGCCGTGCTCGACCCGCAGTTCACCAATTCGATGATCAGCGTGACGGTGTGGGTCGAGGGCAAGGCCGAGGAAGTGCATGGGCGGTTGTTCAAGGAGGCCAGCATGGGGGTAACCCAGGCGAGCAGCGCGGCGCAGCTTGCCTTGGTGGATATCTCGGTGGCAGCGGGGACGCTGGACACAAATGCACGCAAGGTATTGCAAGGTTTGCGGATCACTTCTCAACAGGCGACGCAGTTGGTACGGACCAGCTTTAACGGATTGCGGGGGGTGGTGGGTAGCTGGGAGTTGTTGCTGGCGATGGGAGGACTTTATTTGCAAAGTGATAGTTTGAATAGGAACCAAGCGAAAGCTGAAGCGGAACTCGGGCCCAAAGCCACGGAAGCCATGATGGCCTTGAATGGCGTACGAATAGGCATCTTGGGCGGAAGCATTGAAGCGCTTGGGTTGGTTGTAATTTCTGGAGCTTCAGAAATCCAGCGTATGCGAACGCTGTCTTTTGCTGCTGAACATAAAATTACAAACTTGGTAAAAATCGGACGTGTGGTAGCTAGAATCGGAGCGATTATCAATGCAGGATCTGGCGTTTTTGACGCTTTACAAGCCATAAGCGCTGTAGGCCGTTCAGCAAAAAATGGTGATGATCGCGCATTGAGACTCTATAAATACGCAGGTCTTTTATTTGGCATTGGTGTAGTTGCTTCGGTTGCTGCAGTTTTCAAACCCTTATTGCTAGGGGTGTTAGGCATAGCACTGGTGTCAGGCTTGGGTGCATATGCATTAAGCAAGTGGGCCGAGGAGAACGAGTCGTCACCGCTCGACCGTTGGGTTAGACGGTGTTACTTCGGGAAGGCTAACGAGGTACCGGTTGTCCACTGGAACGTCCCTGAATATGCGGATCTAGCCTTAGCAGAGCTCAATGCTGCTGTATTGGGTATCACTGCAAACGTTAAATTCGAAACTGACATTTCAGGCATTCTATCTAACACCACGGTGGGTAGCACACTAGGCTTAACTGTCCAACAACGTGTAAGTTATTTAATTACCCTTCCTTACTTTAACGAGAAAAGTTCAGGCCTTTACTGGGAATTGCAAGCTCACCGCCAAGGTGATGGCCTGTTCCCCGACTACGCCAAAGGCCAAGTCATTATAGGTAGCGCATCAAATCTGCCCGCGACCACCAAGAAGGAAATGATAAGCCGTTCGAATGAGCAATACAACCCACTCAAACATCCGGATTACGAAACCAGCAGTATTGAGCAGAATGAAACTGATCGCGTAGTCGCTACAACTGCTGGGAACGTGAGTATCAGGCAATGTTTTGGAAGATTCGATCTGACTCCATACATTGACAACCCTACTATTACTGCCGTGACGCTATCCTTGTTATTTTGGCCTGATCGAAATATGCCTAACGTATATGTTCAGGTAGTTTCCACAGAACTGAATGCATGAAAGGAGAAAGAAATATGCTGCCTAGCCGAGGGGTTGGCTGGAAATATGATCTTCCCCCGAATGATACTGCACCCACGCAGCGCGAGGTGTCTTTGGCATCCAATTTAAAGATCAATCGGGCCGGGCGTATATTCATCGAATTTTCCCGTTCATCGGTCAGCGCGCGAGGGATATCTTTTTTTGGAGGCTTGATTATTTTAATTTATACAATGACTTTTATCGTCCCCGACATCGTCACTTCCCTCCTCCATGACTGGCAATCGGGAATTGAAATTACGACCATAGGCATCATGCTTGTAACTCTTTCAACCTGGGCTTTTTTTCCATTGTTTCGTATGGACCTACGACTTCCTCGCGATGAACCCATACGCTTCAATAGAGCACGCCAAAAAGTCTATTTTTACGAGTACAGGTTTGATCGCCTACACCCCTTCGGCAGCAAGGGTTGGGGGGTAAAACCCGTGGCCTATGACTGGGCCGACCTAACTGCCGAGGTCTACAGGGTATACGCCCCAATGGGCTACGGCGGCCTCATTGAAAATGTAATGATATCGGTTCGTAAAACAGACACCGAGGAAGTCATCGACCGCCTGTTCCTGTGTGACGACATAGAGCAAGGCAAGCAGTATTGGGCACTGGCACGTTTGTACATGCAAAGTGGCTATGACGCTCTTCCTGACTCTCTACTCCCTTTTCAGGGTCAGAAGATTGGCAATGGTCTGAACCCTATGCAATACCTCGCCCCCAGGGTCCGATGGCCAGCGAAAATCGACTTGGAGTCTCGCAGCGCACCGACAACAGATGAAGTCGTCTAAAACCTTAGCGCGAGGTGCTGAGGGCACGGTAAGCACCCTGCTGCTACACGCTCTGCCTAGATGCCAAGTGGGTACATTGGGGTTTGTGCAAAGAAGATTAACGAGTGAAACGTGATGATGAAGTTTTGTGCGAACGTGCTTTAGGCTGGAGTCATGACCTTCCCAAGGTGGATGAAGTGCCAAAATGGCGGAGCGTATGGGCGAGTGTCAAGCCGGCACCCAATTATTTCGATGATGTATATCTCGAGTTACCACGGAGCAGCACCGTCCTCCGAGGCGTCATATTTTTAGTTGGGGTTCCGGGCTTGATTTTTATTCTAGGATTGACGCTTTGCTTCTACTGGGGTCTTTTACATGACGGTTGGCAGCGCGATTGGCTAATAAACATATCAATAATTTTTCCTCCGGCAATACTATGGGCTTTGATTCCCTATGTCAGACTTGATCTGGTTACGCCTAGAGATGAGCCAATTCGCTTCAATCGACTCCGCCAAAAGATATACATTTATGAGTTTCGATATGACCGTATCTTCATCTTCAGTCGCAAACGCTGGGGCGTCAAACCGGTCGCCTACAACTGGGACGATGTAACCGCCGAAGTCTACCGAGTCTACGCCCCCGGCCACGGTGGCCTGATCGAAAACGTCATGCTGTCGGTCCGCAACCCGGAAACCAACGAAGTTATCGACCGTGTGTTCTTCACCTATGACCTGTACCAAGGCGAAGCCTACTGGGCTATCGCCCGGCTATTCATGCAGCAAGGCCCAGAAGCCCTGCCAGCGTTCGTACACCCACCCCGTGACTGGAACGATGACGATGGCCTGAGCCACATGCATTGCCTGGCACCCAAGGTTCATTGGCCGGAGGACATTGACCGTGAATCCCGCACTGCCCCATCTGACTGAGAAGGCCGATGCTTTGAAGCAGTGGTTTTATACGGCCCGTGACAGATGCCGAATCTATCTAAATATGGCGGCATGATCCGGAACTAAACTAACAAGTGGCACTTGTTTGCGAGGATAGGATCATGGCTTATGTCGATTGGCGATTGCGCGGCGCAGGGGTCGACCTTTGCAACTGCGATTATGGCTGCCCCTGCCAGTTCAATGCCTTGCCCACCCATGGCACTTGCGAAGCGGCAGTGGGCTATCACATCGAGGATGGGTACTTCGACGAGGTGTCGCTGGCCGGCTTGAATGTGGCCTGCACCTTCGCCTGGCCTGGGCCCATCCACGAGGGCGGTGGGCAATGCCAGGCCTTTATCGATGAACGCGCCAGTGATGCCCAGCGCCAGGCATTGCTGACCATTCTCAGCGGCCAGGAGCAGGAACCCACGGCCTTCTTCGCCATTTTTGCCAGCACGGTGCAGACCATGCACGCACCGCAGTTCGTGCCGGTTGAGGTGCACACCGACCGTGCCGCACTGACCGCCAGCATCCACGTGCCCGGGGTGCTGGATGGCCGGGCCGAGCCGATCCGCAACCCCGTGGACGGATCGGTGCACCGGGCCAGGCTGGTGCTGCCAGAGGGCTTCGAGTTCGGCGAGACGGACTGCGCCAGCGCCACCTTCAACTGCTCCGGGGCGGTGAAGTTGGACTATGCCGGGCGCAACGCCATGCTCTACGACCTGGATATGGGGCCAAATGGAATCATCCGCGGCTAGCCGCTGGCCAGCCCCGGGCGCGCTGGTGACCGGCGCCCTGGTGCTGATGATCAGCGCGCTGGGTTGGTGGTGGCACGTCGAGCAGGCAACGACCATGGCGGCGATGGGCGAGATGCAGATGCCACCCACCGCCTGGTGGTCGCGCCAGGGCGCGCTGACCCTGCTGATGTGGTTGGCGATGATGCAGGCGATGATGCTGCCGGCCGCCCTGCCGGTGTTCCTGCTTTACCGACGCTGCCTGGTGCTCGACAGCGCCGGCCCATTCAAGCTGCTGCTGTTCTGCGCGGCCTATGCGCTGCTCTGGTGTGGCTTCGCCCTGCTGATGACCCTGCTGCAGGCCCTTGGCGAATGGCTTGGCTGGCTCGATCCCATGACCCTGCGCCTGCCACCGCTCATGGGTGCGCTACTGCTTCTGCTGGCCGGTGGCTACCAGATGAGCCAGGGCAAGGCCGCTTGCCTGGAGCATTGCCAGAGCCCGCTGTTCTTTCTTCAGCACCATGTACGCCCGGGCCTTGGCGGTGCCTGGAGGCTGGGGTTGCAGCATGGCCTGTACTGCATCGGTTGCTGCTGGGCGCTGATGCTGGTGCTGCTGGTGGTTGGCGCCATGAGCCTGTGGGGCATGGCCGCGCTGGCGATGCTGGTTCTGGCGGAGAAAGTGTTGCGGTTGGGCGCGGCCTGGCGCCGCTACAGCGGCGCCCTGCTTATCGCTGGTGGTCTGCTGCTGGCGTTCTGGCCGCATATCTGACACCCCGCCCGGGCCTACCCGGGCGGGGTCCAGCGGTACCACGCCAAAGCCCTTGGCGTCAGGCCAGCGCCTCGCGGCTGTGCTGGCCGTCGACCAGGCGTTGCAGGCCCAGCGGGTTGGCGTTTTTCAGGGCGTCGGGCAGCAGCGCATCCGGGTAGTCCTGGTAGCACACCGGCCGCAGGAAGCGGTCGATGGCCAAGGTGCCGACCGAGGTCCCACGGGCATCGGACGTGGCCGGGTATGGCCCGCCATGCACCATGGCATCGCACACTTCGACACCGGTCGGGTAACCATTGACCAGCAGGCGCCCGGCCTTGCGCTGCAGCAGCGGCACCAGCGCGGCGAAGCGCTGCAGGTCTTGTGGCTCGGCAATCAGCGTTGCCGTCAGCTGCCCGTGCAAGGCTTGCAGCGCGCGGCGCAGTTCGGCTTCGTCGGCCACCGCCACGGCCACCGTGGCCGGCCCGAACACCTCCTCCTGAAGCAACGCATCACCGTCAAGCAGCAGGCTCACATCCGCCTGGAACAGCTGCGCCTGCGCCTGGTCGCCAGCCTGGTCGGCGCCGGCCAGATGACGCACGCCCGGGTGCTGGTGCAGGCGTTGCACGCCCTGGGCATAGCTGCGCAATGTACCGACATTGAGCATGGTCTGCCCGGGCTGGTCGGCCAGCTGCGCACCAAGGGCCGCCAGGAAGTTGCTGAACGCCTCGCCGGCAATACCGATGACCAGCCCGGGGTTGGTGCAGAACTGCCCGCAGCCCAGCACCACCGAACCGGCCAGCTCCCTGGCTACCTGCTCGCCCCTGGCCTGCAAGGCCGCAGGCAAGACCAGCACCGGGTTGATGCTGCTCATTTCGGCGAACACCGGAATCGGCTGCGGGCGCGCTGCAGCCAGCTCGCACAGCGCACGGCCGCCCTTGAGCGAACCGGTGAAGCCCACGGCCTGGATCGCCGGGTGGCGCACCAGCGCTTCGCCGACACCGGCACCGTAGATCATGTTGAACACGCCCGCGGGCATGCCGGTGGCTACTACCGCCCGCTCGATGGCCTCGGCGACCCGTTCGGCAGTGGCCATGTGGCCGCTGTGCGCCTTCACCACCACCGGGCAACCAGCGGCCAACGCTGCGGCGGTATCCCCCCCAGCAGTGGAGAAGGCCAGCGGGAAGTTGCTGGCGCCGAACACGGCTACCGGGCCGACGCCGGTGCGGTACTGGCGCAGGTCAGGGCGCGGCAGCGGCTGACGCTGGGGTTGGGCGCGGTCGATGCGCGCACCCAGGTAGTCGCCACGACGAAGCACCGAGGCGAACAGGCGCATCTGGTTGCTGGTGCGCGCGCGTTCGCCCTGGATGCGCCCGGCCGGCAGTGCGGTTTCGCGGCACACGGTGGCGACAAAGGTGTCGTCCAGCGCATCCAGCTGGTCGGCAATGGCATCGAGGAACTGCGCACGGCGCTGCGGCGCCAGGGCGTTGTATTCGGCGAAGGCCGCTTCGGCAGCCTGGGCGGCGGCGTCCACTTCCTCCGGGGTGGCTTGGGCAAAGGCCTGCGGAAGGGCTTCGCCGGTGCGCGCGTCGAGGCTTTGCAGGCGCACGCTGCCGGCAGCGCTGCGCTGGCCGCCAATGAAGTTGCTTCCAGACATGGTTGGCTCCTGTAATTGAGAAAGACGGTTCAGATGCTCGTGGCGGTAAGGGGGCTGCTGCGCAGCCCATCGCAGGCAAGCCAGCTCCTACAGGGTACCTGTGGGAGCGGGCGAGCCCGCGAAGGGGCGCAGAGCGGCCCCGATTCAGCAACTGGCTGGCAGCGGGCTCAAAGGCTTTTCACCACCCCGGGGCGAACCTGCCCGGGCGCGGCGGCAATGCCGTTGCGCAGCGGCTGGCCGAACGCGTCGAGGCTGACTTCGAAGGTGTCGCCCGGGCGCGCCTGGATGCCGTCGGCGAACGACAGCGTGGCAGTGCCGAAGTAATGCACGTGGATATCGCCGGGGCGCAGGAACTGGGTGTACTTGAAGTGGTGGAATTCAAGGTTCTCGAAGCTGTGGCACATGTTCTGCTCGCCCGAGAGGAACGGCTTGCGCCACAGCTCCTGGCCGTCGCGCAGGATGCGGCTGGTGCCTTCCAGGTGGGCCGGCAGCGCACCCAGGCGCAGCTCTGGGCCGAAGCTGCAGGCGCGCAGCTTGGAATGGGCCAGGTACAGGTAGTTGCGCCGCTCCATCACATGGTCGGAAAACTCGTTGCCCAACGCATAGCCAAGGCGGTAAGGCGTGCCGTCGGCACCGATCAGGTACAGCCCGACCAGCTCTGGCTCCTCGCCGGCATCCTCGGCGAACGCCGGCAGCGGCAGGTCGGCGCCAGGGCGCACGACGATGCCACCGTCGCCCTTGTAGAACCACTCCGGCTGCGCGCCCTCCTCGCCTGCCGGCGGCCGACCGCCATCGAGGCCCCACTGGAACATGCGCATGCTGTCGGTCACCGCGCCTTCGGCCTGCTGCTGATGCATCTTGTCGCGGGTTGCGGCGCTGCCCAGGTGGGTCAGCCCGGTGCCGGTGACCAGGCAGTGCGCCGGGTCCGGGTGGTCCAGTGGCGGCAACACGCGGCCTTCGGCCAGCATGGCCAGGTAGTCGTGGCGCTCGCCCAGGCCGGCAGCCTGCACTTCAGCGGCCAGGTCACGGCCGGCGGCAATGGCTTGCAGGGCCAGCTCGCGGGTGCTGGCTGCGCCCTGCACCTGCAGGGCGTAATCGCCTTCCACCACGCCCACGCAGCGCTCGCCGGTGGCGGTTTCAAATTGGATCAATCGCATGTTTGTGCTCGCTTCTCGGTTGCGAAAATTAGCGGGAGGCTTCGGCTGCCCGCGAGGAAGCCAGGCGCTGGCGGCGCTCCAGGCGGTTGTAGACAACCCCGGTGAGCAACAGCCCGAACAGCATCACCACGGCCAGGAAATACAGCCCCGACGAAAGTTGCCCAGTGTGCTCCTTGAGCGCGCCGATACCGAACGGGCCCAGGTAGCCGCCGAGGTTGCCGATCGAGTTGATCAAGGCGATGCCCGCTGCGGCGCTGGCCCCGGAGAAGAACCGGCCCGGCAAGGTCCAGAAGATGGCGGTGCAGGAGAACAACGCGAATGCCACCAGGCACAGCGCTGCCAGCTGCATGACCGGCACGCTAAGCCAGGCACTGAAGAACAGGCCGATCGCACCCAGGGCATACAGCAGGCCCAGGTGGCCATAGCGGTCGTTCAGGCGGTCGGAGCTGCGCGGCACGATCAGCAGGCCGATGATGCCGAAAAGGTAAGGCACAGCTGAAACGAAACCGGTGACCAGGTCACTGCCACCAAACTGGTGGATCAGCGTGGGCAGCCAAAGGCCCAGGCCGTAAATGCTCAGGGTCACCGGCAGGTAGAACAGCGCCAGCAACAGCACCCGGCTGTCCTTCAGGGCATGCAACGGATTGCCATGGCGGGTCTGGCCGAACTCGCGCAGGTCGTTGGCCAGTTGTTCCTGCAGCCAGCTGCGCTGTTCGTCGCTGAGCCAGCGCACCTTGGCCGGGCTGTCTGGCAGCAGGCGCAGGGTCGGCCAGGCCAGCAGCACCGCGGGGGTACCGATGCAGATGAACAGCCATTGCCAGCCATGCAGGCCGTAGATGCCATCGAGCCCCAGCAGCGCGCCCGAGAGCGGCCCGGTGATCAGCATTGCCAGCGGCTGGGAGAGGATGAAGAAGCCGAGGATCTTGCCGCGATGGCGCACCGGGTACCACTGGGTGATGTAGTACAGCACGCCCGGAAAGAAGCCCGCCTCGGCCGCCCCCAGCAGAAAGCGCATCACGTAGAAACCGTTGGGCCCGGTAACGAAGGCCATGCCGACAGTGATCGCGCCCCAGGTGAC
The DNA here is from genome assembly GCF_030263955.1 of Pseudomonas sp. M2(2023). Taxonomy (NCBI): domain Bacteria; kingdom Pseudomonadati; phylum Pseudomonadota; class Gammaproteobacteria; order Pseudomonadales; family Pseudomonadaceae; genus Pseudomonas; species Pseudomonas sp. M2(2023). Next base: position 2,157,401 of record NZ_CP127114.1, on the reverse strand, counting down.
CAGGATGCGGGCGAACCAGCGGCGCGCGCCAAAGCGGTCGAGCAACAGGTTGCTCGGCACCTCGAACAGGAAGTAACCAATGAAGAAGAGCCCGGCGCCAAGGCCGTAGGCCGCGTCACCCAGGCCGATGTCGGCGCCCATGTGCAGCTTGGCGAAGCCCACCGCGGAACGGTCGACATAGGCCACCAGGTAAAGCAGTACCAGAAAAGGGATGAGTTTCAGTGTGATCAGGCGGACGAGCCGCTGCTCCTGAATCATGGCGATGTCTCCAATTGTTCTTGTAATGGGTACAGCACCTGGTCGGGGACTTTTTGGCAGACCTCTGACCTGGGTGAATGATCTTATAGTATTACTAATTGAGCCAACAAGCCTTCACAGAGACCATTTTTATCAGTACAGTCGATCGCACAACGACAAATAGTAATACTAATTAGGTGTTCCCATGTCTGATAGCAAACGCCCACTGCGCTCCGCCCAATGGTTCGGCACCGCCGACAAGAACGGTTTCATGTACCGCAGCTGGATGAAGAACCAGGGTATTCCGGACCACGAATTCCAGGGCAAGCCGATCATCGGCATCTGCAACACCTGGTCGGAGCTGACCCCGTGCAACGCGCACTTCCGCAAGATTGCCGAACACGTCAAAAAGGGCGTGCTGGAGGCTGGCGGCTTCCCGGTGGAGTTCCCGGTGTTTTCCAGCGGCGAGTCCAACCTGCGCCCCACCGCCATGCTCACCCGCAACCTGGCGAGCATGGATGTGGAGGAAGCGATCCGTGGCAACCCGGTGGACGCCGTGGTGCTGCTGACCGGCTGCGACAAGACCACCCCGGCGCTGCTGATGGGCGCGGCGAGCTGTGACGTGCCGGCGATCGTGGTTACCGGCGGGCCGATGCTGAACGGCAAGCACAAAGGCAAGGACATTGGCGCCGGCACCATCGTCTGGCAGATGCACGAGGCCTACAAGGCCGGCCAGATCGACCTCAACGAGTTCCTTTCGGCCGAGGCCGGCATGTCACGCTCGGCAGGCACCTGCAACACCATGGGCACCGCCTCGACCATGGCCTGCATGGCCGAAGCGCTGGGCACCTCGCTGCCGCACAACGCCGCCATTCCGGCGGTGGATGCACGCCGTTACGTGCTGGCCCACCTGTCGGGCATGCGCATTGTCGACATGGTGCGCGAAGACCTGCGCCTGTCGAAAATCCTCACCCGCGAAGCCTTCGAGAACGCCATCCGCGTCAACGCCGCCATCGGCGGCTCGACCAACGCGGTGATCCACCTGAAGGCCATTGCCGGGCGTATCGGCGTGGACCTGCAGCTGGAAGACTGGACCCGTATCGGCCGTGGTACGCCAACCCTGGTCGACCTGCAGCCTTCGGGCCGTTTCCTGATGGAAGAGTTCTACTACGCCGGCGGCCTGCCTGCGGTCATCCGCCGCCTGGGCGAAAACGGCCTGCTGCCCAACCCTGCCGCGCTGACGGCCAACGGCAAGAGCCTGTGGGACAACTGCCAGGCCGCACCGCTGTACGACGAAGAGGTGATCCGCCCGATCGACAAGCCGCTGGTGGCCGACGGCGGCATCTGCATCCTGCGCGGCAACCTGGCGCCCAAGGGCGCCGTGCTCAAGCCCTCGGCCGCCACCCCGGCGCTGATGCAGCATCGTGGCCGCGCCGTGGTGTTCGAGAACTTCGACGACTACAAGGCACGCATCAACGACCCCGAGCTGGATGTGGATGCCAGTTCCGTGCTGGTGATGAAGCACTGCGGGCCCAAGGGCTACCCGGGCATGGCCGAGGTCGGCAACATGGGCCTGCCGGCCAAGCTGCTGGCCCAGGGCGTGACCGACATGGTGCGTATTTCCGATGCCCGCATGAGCGGCACCGCCTACGGCACCGTGGTGCTGCACGTGGCGCCGGAAGCGGCAGCTGGCGGGCCGTTGGCTGCCGTGCGCGAAGGCGACTGGATCGAACTGGATTGCAAGGAAGGCCGGCTGCACCTGGACATTTCCGACGAGGAACTGGCCGGCCGCCTGGCCGACCTGCAAGCCCCGCCGCAGTTGATCAGCGGTGGTTACGCCAGGCTGTACCTGGACCACGTCATGCAGGCCGATGAGGGTTGCGACTTCGACTTCCTGGTTGGTTGCCGAGGGGCGGCGGTGCCCAAGCACTCGCACTAAGGCCTGATGTCATTGGGGCATGCCCGCCCCCGCAGGTACTGCGCTGGCTTCGAGTTGACGCTACACCTGTGGGAGCGGCTTCAGCCGCGAACACCGGCGTAGCCGGTGCCATCCACCGCGTCGCCTGCTTCGCGGGTGAACCCGCTCCCACAGGGACGGCGCAGGCTTCAGGCTCACGCGGTACCTGTGGGAGCGGCCGTGGCCGCGAACACCGGCAAAGCCGGTGCCATGCACCGCGTCGCCTGCTTCGCGGGTGAACCCGCTCCCACAGGGACGGCGCAGGCTTCAGGCTCACGCGGTACCTGTGGGAGCGGCCGTGGCCGCGAACACCGGCAAAGCCGGTGCCATCCACCGCGTCGCCTGCTTCGCGGGTGAACCCGCTCCCACAGGGACGGCGCAGGCTTCAGGCTCACGCGGTACCTGTGGGAGCGGCCGTGGCCGCGAACACCGGCGCAGCCGGTGCCATCCACCGCGTCGCCTGCTTCGCGGGTGAACCCGCTCCCACAGGGACGGCGCAGGCTTCAGGCTCACGCTGTACCTGTAGGAGCGGCTTCAGCCGCGAACACCGGCGCAGCCGGTGCCATCCACCGCGTCGCCTGCTTCGCGGGTGAACCCGCTCCCACAGGGACGGCACAGGCTTCAGGCTCACGCGGTACCTGTGGGAGCGGCCGTGGCCGCGAACACCGGCGCAGCCGGTGCCATGCACCGCGTCGACGCGCTAATGCTATGATGCTGCCCCCGCCCGAAGGATCCGCCCCGCCCCACATGAACTACCGCCAACCCACCACGCGCAAGAGCATGCACGCCACCCTGGTCCAGGACCTTGGCGTACAGATCGTATCCGGCCAACTCGCACCCGGGCAGAAGCTGCCTTCCGAGGCCAGCCTGTGCGAAGCCTACGCGATCAGCCGGCCGGTGTTCCGCGAGGCGATGCGCGCCCTTACCGCCAAGGGCCTGATCGAGGCCCGCCCGCGGGTGGGTACCCTGGTTCGGCCGCGCCATGACTGGCACATGCTCGACCCGGACGTGCTGCACTGGCTGATGCAGGCCACGCCGCAACAGGAATTCTTCAACATGCTGAGCAGCGTACGCTGGGTCATCGAACCCGCCGCCGCCGCACTGGCCGCCACCAACGCCAGCGCCGACGACGTCGATTCGATCGCCGAGGCCTACCAGCGCATGGAAGCCGCCCGCAACCATGAAGAGCGCCTGCAACCGGACCTGGACTTCCACGCCCGCATCGCCGACGCCACCCACAACGACCTGCTGGCCTACCTGTGCAACATGCTGTCGATGGCGCTGCGCGAGTCGGTGCGCTACTCCAACCAGCGGGCGAATTTCGACGAACTCGCCCTGCCCCGGCACAAGGCGATTCTGACCGCTATCCAGAACGGTGACGCGCTGGGCGCGCGGCATGCTTCACTGGTACAGCTTGAAGATGCCCGCGTGGCCCTGGCCAAGGTACTGGGGCAGGACCCAACGAGCTGAGGTATCAACCGGGCCCACCTCAGCCACCGGGCCCGCCGATCAGAACACCGACCAGCCGATCCGCGAACTGAGCAGTTCGAGCGCCGCCATCCCGGCCAGGGAGTTACCCGCCGCATTCAATTCCGGCGACCACACGCACACAGTGAATTGCCCCGGCACGATGGCCACAATCCCGCCCCCCACGCCACTCTTGCCCGGCAACCCCACCCGATAGGCGAAATTCCCTGCTTCGTCATACAACCCGCTAGTGGCCATGATCGAGTTCACCTGCTGGGTCTGACGCCGGGTCAGAATCTGCTCACCACTGTGCTTGCAGAACCCATCATTGGCCAGGAAACAGAACGCCCGAGCCAGATCAAGGCAGTTCATTTGCAGCGCGCAGTAACTGAAATAGCTGCGCAGTACCGTTTCCACCTCGTTATGGAAGTTGCCGAACGACTGCATCAGGTAGGCCATGGCCGCGTTACGCGCACGGAACTGATACTCCGAGTCGGCAACGCGGGCATCGATCGCGATATGGGGATTGCCCGATAGCCGCCGCACGAAATCGCGCATCGACAACGTGGGTGCAGCGAAGCGCGACTGGTTGATGTCGCAGATCACCAACGCACCCGCATTGATAAAGGGGTTGCGCGGCCGACCGCGTTCGAACTCCAGCTGCACCAGCGAGTTGAACGGCTGGCCGGAAGGCTCATGGCCAAGCCGCTGCCAAATGGCTTCCCCGGAGTGCCCAATCGCCTGCACCAGGCTGAACACCTTGGAAATACTCTGCACCGAGAACGGCACCAGCGCGTCGCCTGCACAGTAATAGCTGCCATCGTTGCCATAGACCGCGATGCCCAGCTGGTTCGCCGGCACATCGGCCAGCGCGGGAATGTAGTCAGCCACTTTGCCCTTGCCGATCAAGGGACGTACTTCTTCGAGAATCTCGTTCAACAGCGTTTGCATGGAAGGCCCTGTATCAGTCCCCAGACGACGGCTAAGGGGTAGCATCCTTGACGAAGATCGAGCGAAAGAAATCACACTCCCGGCAAGAAATTGTCGGCCGACCGTGCATCACGCCATGGCCTATGCTGTGCTTGTTTCGACGGTATACAGCCCGCGCACCCGCCAGGTACCCAAGCCAACCAAGGAACGGAGGACCCACAATGCCAGCTTGCCCCTTGCCCGCTGACGAAGCGCTGCGCCAGCGCACGCTCGACGACATGAACCTGGTCGACACGCCAGCCGAGCATTACCTGGATACCCTGGTGCGGCTCACCCAGGACCTGGCCCATGTGGACACTGTGCTGATCAGCCTGATCGACCAGGACCGGCAGTGGTTCAAGGCCCGCATAGGCCTTGAGGCAAGCGAGACGACGCGCAGTGTTTCGTTCTGCGGCTACGCCATTCTCGGCGAGGATACCCTGACGGTGCCCGACGCCCTGTGCGACGAACGATTCGTCGACAACCCGCTCGTGCTGAACGCGCCCTACATCCGCTTTTACGCCGGCCACCCCTTGCGTGCTGGCAACGGTAAAGCCATCGGTACGCTGTGCATGTTCGACCCGCGCCCGCGCGTGCTCAGCGAGGCTCAACAAGCGAACTTCAGGGACCTGGCCACGCTCGCCGAGGGGTATCTGCAGCTGCGTACCTTGGCCCAGGTGAACCGCGATCTGCGGCTTGAAATGGATCGCGAGCAGCGCAAAGCCCTGCTCGACCCTTTGACACAACTGTGGAACCGCGGCGCGTTGTCGGCGTTTGAAGCGCATGAACGGCGATTGGCCGAGGTGAACGGCTTACAACTGGGTGCGGTTTATGCCGACCTGGACCACTTCAAGTCCATCAACGACAAATACGGCCATGGCGGCGGTGACAAGGTGCTGTGCGAAACGGCCCGTCGCCTGCGCGCGGCACTGCGCCCCGATGACCTGGTGGTGCGCCATGGGGGTGAGGAGTTTGTTGCAATTTTGCAGGTGAAGGACAGCGAAGAGCTGACCCGGATTGCTGAGCGGATTCGCGAACAGGTGGGTGCCAGCCCGATGCAGTTGCCCTGTGGCCAATTGAACGTAACCCTGAGCATCGGGTGCACCCTGTTTGCCAAAGGAGAAACGCTGGATGACGCGCTGGAACGCGCTGACAAAGGGCTTTATGACGCCAAACAGAATGGTCGGAACCGGGTTGTGTATGTGGCGCCGCCATTCTGAGACGGGCATGGTTCGGGCTTCAAACCTATTACACGGCACCCTGTGAGAGCAGGTGTGCCCGCGAAGCGTTCAACCTGGACCGAGTCAACTGGTCATGCGCAACCCAGTTGCTCTACGTAGCGCCCCTAGTAGGCATTGCCCCACAGTGCAAGAACACACCTACCAGAGCAACCCACCCCACCATTATATTTTTCTTGAGGAATTCAGGCTGATACCCCAAAAACAAAAACTGCTGAAACTCCAATATCCTCATATATGTAACAACGAAGAAGATATTGTATAGCAAGCACAGACAGAACAGCCCATAACCGAGATGAGGCCCCGAGCACTTGGCACGCAAAATGAATGCACCGCACACACTGAACACGGTGCACAAAATGAATAACCATGCCATCACCTATCCCTCAGTTCGACTCTTACTTGATCACCTGTCAACATGTATAAAATTTCGGAGACAATAGGCCATTTCGCCAACTCCTTGTAAGGGAGAGGCTTGGAGGTTATAGAAAAAATATCGCCGAGTATGTAGGACCGTTCCGAAACCCACGCCTTGCTTTGTTAGAGACTATTGCATTAACGCCAGCTTCGGTACCAGCCACAGTGCGCCTGTTCTAACTCATCACCAATCCGTTTAGGCCTGCTACTGGATGCCAGAGGAAGACACCCGAGAGGAAAGTCTGGACAAGTACATGGCCACATAGACACACGACAAACAGCCAAGCCAATTATCTATCCCTAGGCATCGCACTTGAAGCGCGTGACAACTTTGCGTCCCCGCCGCATCCCTCTAGTGAATCGACTGGTTGCGCCCGAGATACCGACCACCTGGCCAGCTTCGTTTTCGAGGCAAGTACACGATCTGTAAGAGATCGCCCGGCCCTTAGGGTTGCGCTATCGCGCAGAGAGCTCAACTCGCAAGCGCGACGCGGCGCCTGTGGGAGCGGGCATGCCCGCGAAGAACTCAACGCGGAGGCTGGCACCGGCTGCGCCGGTGTTCGCGGGCACGCCCGCTCCCACAGAGTCCCTGCTACATCAATCAGTCATATGCTATTCCATGAGACCGATTTAGCGCATACAAACTGCCGAAGATCTCGGAGCCTACCCACTTGCCCCTGCCCCGCCAGCCCCAATCTCATCCATGAAATCCGCAAGAAACACTTCAAGCCGAGCATGGCGTTCACCAGCCAGCCGAGCCCCTTCAGCAGTTTTAAACCCTGACGCAAGTTTGAGCAGCTTGGTATGAAAGTGCTCGACCGCATACGCCTTGTCCTGATACTCCCTCCCCCGCGCCGCGGGGTTCTCGAAATCGTAAAGCGCCGACCCCATTCGCCCGGAAACGTAAAAACACCGGGCGATACCCACTGCACCTATGGCGTCCAGGCGATCACTATCCTGCAGAATCCTGGCCTCAAGGGTGAGTGGTTCGAAGCCAGCCGAGTAGCTGTGGGTTTTGACTGCATGCGCCACCTGCTCGATGCGCTGCAAGGGCCAGCCCCTATCAGCCAGGATTGACGCCGCCCTTTGTGCGGACAGCGTTGACGCCTGCCCACGCAAGGGCGAGTTCTTTTCTACTGCGACACAATCATGCAGCACAGTCGCTGCAAGCAGCACTTCCAGGTCGCCGCCTTCTACGCGCTGTATCCGTTGTGCGTTGACCCATACGCGATGGATGTGGGACAGGTCGTGGGAGCCATCTGCCTGGTCAGCCGGTAGATACTTCAGCAGGTCTGCGGCAAAGCGCTGGAAAGGGGTAAAAGCTTCGATAGTCATCTTCGGTGCATTCCATGGGCTGTGACTTGGCGTCCGTTGTCAGAGGCTGGCCCGTGACCTGCCTTGGTCCAGATGCGAGCGGGTCAGTTTCAAGGCTTGAGTGGCGAAAGTCCATGCTGGGCCGTTTGTTGGCATCGCGACATAACTGGATACAGGGATTCGTGAGGGGAAAGCTTTTTGAGAGCCACAAACCGTTAACAGAGCAGCCGGCGTTGCAGGCTGTGAGGGTGAATAGGCAAAAAAAGTCAGAATTAGCCCCTTCCTTGTAGGCCATTTCCCAAAGATACTCCCTGCGCCTGTTTTTCGTTGCACATGGAAATCGTGAGCCCTAGTCTCGCCCCGTCGCTGCCAATTCAGCGACCGGTTTTGACAGGCCGTCGATTGTTGTCCGTGTGCATACGCTTATGGCGGCTGTACGTGCGGGCACCCTCGTGTGCGCCGAGTGCCAACAATCTCGGTCTGTCAACCCGCGTACAGCTGCCACCCTCCCGTTTGACAGCGAGGTGGATAGCAGCTCAACCATTGTTGGAGCGTAAGCATGCTGAAGATAGTCCCAGATCCACCCCAAAATTCTCTCTGCCTTGAAGACACCCTGATCCAAGCCACGGACTACGCACTATGCGCGGCGACCGTTGTGCATCAGGCAATGCTGCTTCAGCCCAAGTCACCAGCGTCGATTCTGATGATGGCCTCGATGCATGAGCTGGAGACGCTGCGAGCTTTGCTTGAGTCCGCACTGATCCAGGTGCAGATGCCCACTGAGCCTAGGACTTTGCACTAAGGCTTCATTTATGTGTCGCCTGGGCTGCCCCTATCGCCAGCAAGCCGGGCTCCCGCATGGATCTGAGCTGCACCACAGATCTCGAGGCCTATGCGGTATTTGTGGGAGCTGGCTTGCCGGCGATGAGGCCAGACCAGGCACTAGAGATCTCGGGGAGATTGAACAATGACCACAGAAGAAACCAAATTCACCGTCGGCAAAACCACCTTCTATCAAGGTGAAAACCAGACCCATCCGCTGTTCCGCATCGAAGCAGGCATCCCCTGCCAAAGCGCCCGCGAACAAGCCTCAGAGCTTATGGGCTACGCACGGGATATGACCCTGGACGGCTTGATGGAAGACAAACCCCAGCTGATCTGGGCTTCGCATTACCTCTGCGCATTGGCTAAGGCGCTGATGGATGATGCCGAGCTGGGAATGATGCGCTGAAGAGTCAACTATCTCAGCACCGCCTTCGATAGTTGGGCAAAGCCCAGCGCCGGAGGCATCTCACCCTCCCATTCCGAGACCTTCAAGTGAATAGTCATACTACGAGAAACAAAGCTATACATTGCGCCGATTGAAATGATCGAGACAGTCCAACAAGCGGATCATCATTTCCGACTCGCTCCCCATGCCCCCAGATTGGGCGACTTCGTTGATGCAAGCTTGAATTACTGGAGACCAGCGCTGCTCTGCCTGCTGCTTCAGCGATTCCAGCAACTGCAGCCCACCGTAGTCTGCGTCCATGATCACATCCCTTTCCGCCTGAAAAGCTGATTTGCGCTCCTCTTCCTGACTGGCTGACGAAGTCGCGAGCCCCTCACCTTGCTCCCCGCAAGCAACTCCCACAGCCTTTGGCTGTACGGACGCCACGAGGGCGCCTATCAAGTCACCGGCCCTGCGAGTCATCCGCTGCACGGTACCCAACTGAGTATTTCGTCGGAGCTCGCATGGCAGAAAGAAATTCACTTGCTCCCCATAACCGAGCACTGCATCCCCCCACTCTCGCAGCGTCGCCTTCTCATCCCCACGAGGATAGTTTTTTCGCGCTCTAAGCCGAGCTATTGCCGACTCGCTCAGCGTACTCGGGTCAATAAGGACCTTGTATTTGCGCAGCAGGTCATAAGCAACCTTCTGGGCTGGTGGCAACAAGCTCGAATCAATCTCCAGAGAGGGTTGCCCTTGACTGGTGATATCAGTCGTCTCCAAAAGACTCAACAACTGTGAAAGTTGATTGTGCTGGCTAGTAGCATCGGGAATGATCCAATCTGAGATCAGAGCCTGAGCCTGGCTGATGGATTGAAGCTGATTTTTTTGATCGATTGGCATCCATGTTCCTACGAAAAAAAGTGATTTCGAGTTTTTCGTGGGACGTTCGAGGTAGGTCTGTCCAACGCAAGCCCCACACTTCCCCCGCCCCTGCCCCACAGGCACCTGATTGTCCTTGGTACAAATAGCCCGACGCTGGACAGCCAGGATGGAGCACTACTCAGACATTTGATGCCAAAGCTCATTTCTGACCTGCCATGACCGCCCTCCAGCGGTTGCCTTTGATCGCTCACGAGAGCGGACCGCTGTACTCGGAAAGCTATCGTTGGCATTATTGGCACAACGCCACCACAGCGCAAACTTTCTTGTTTCAGGCAGTTGGATATGGAATTGACGGTGCGGGTCATGATGGCCGGTCGTGAGATTGACCGAATAACGCGGGCGCATAAGAACGTCGATGGGGAATCCTTCGTTTGGTACCGACGGAGAGAATGGCCCGTTGAAGATGGTTGCATCCATGTCGATGCATTGCCTGAAATGCCTGCGACTTTGGAGAATGCAGCCCTTCTTGCTGACCTCAGGCCGTTCCTAGACCTCATCGAAAAACCTCTGACCGTAGGTCTGACTGACTGTACAGCTCTGCTGCGGTCCAGATTTCCAGAAGTGCCTGATGCTACCGTGATATCCATAGCAACGCTCGTGCAGCTGGGACTCAAGCTTGTTGCAAAGGAAGTTCTCATGGACTTCCTTGAGCTGCATCATCAGTGCCGGTCACATGCCGACCTAACTCCTTCCACCTCCGAGCACAATCATGCTGAGGCAGAAGACGCTTCATTTTTCGACTCAGCAGACATCAATTTCGGAGAGCTGCCAGACACGAGAGCGGGAGATGAAGACTGGTCATTCGACTGGCAGCCTGAGCTTGGGTGGAATGCAACCGAGGCAGACGACTCCGAGCTGCGCGACCTTGCTACAAAAACACAAAAGCTGATCGGCTCTCATGTAGCATTAGAAACTGGACTTCGCATCGAAAGCCTGGTCGATCTACCCGCTGCTGACGACTGGCAGCTTATTGCGCCTACCACCGGTGACAGGAACGTTCTCAGCGATGCTGAACCCGAGTCTTCGTTACCCTTGAAAGATAATCCTGCACCTCAGGCGTCCGCGCCTCCCACAGCAGCTAGAAGCTCGGCGTTACCTTCGCCACACTTAGCTTTTATTGTCGAGAAAACTGCGGGACTAGGCGAGGCAGCCCTTGAGGTACTAAGGTATTTTGCCGACAACCCCGATGACAAAAGCTCACATGCAGAGGAGTTCACCGGTATTCCGCGCGGAATGATCAACGCCCTCCTTACAGGAACGCTGAGCCGCTATGTGGAAAAAACCAGGTCAGGTGGCTGGGCATGCCATACGTGGGTGCAGGATGTTCTTGCCGTCATGGACGGCAACCTCGAGTGACGTCAGAGATTGTCAAGTCCCTTTCCTTGGACTCGGAGGAACTCCAACACATGTCCGAGAACTCTGGCCGGGCTTTTGAGCTCGCACTCCCAGATTGTGAGCACTTTCCATCCATCTGCTCTGAGCGCGCGCCTGACACGAGCGTCTCTCTCGACATTCTGGGTGAATTTCGCTTGCCAGAAGTCTGCGCGAGTCTTGGGGGTAGTAGCGTAACGACAGCCATCATGGCGGTGCCAGAAACATCCATGGACAAATATACAGGTTCTGAATCTGGGGAGTACAATGTCCGGGCTTCCCGGAAGGTCCCGACGATGAAGCCGAAATCGGTAACCGTTGGCATGGAGGAAGCGCCGTACGATCATCTCAGGTCGTGTGTTTCGCCCCTTGATACCAGCCATCATGCGAGATCGGGTTGCCGTGTCAACGATATCCATTCATCTCCCTTTTACAGCAGCGTGAATTCATGAGTCGTACCTATCCCATCCAGGTAGTGGATCTGTTTGCAGGGCCTGGAGGCCTTGGAGAAGGTTTTTCCTCTCACCTGAGCGATGGCGCTGAAACCTTTGAAATCAAGGTTTCAGCCGAAATGGAGACATCCGCAAGATCGACACTGCGACTTCGGGCGTTCTACAGACTTCTCAAGCGCGAATTCCCGGAAGCTCTTGAGGACTATTATCACTTCTGCGAGACCGCAGATGTGGAGAATCCTTACACCAGACGAAGCCATTCCGCCTGGAAACACGCTGACAATGAAGCACAGCAAATTGAACTGGGAACTCCAGAAGGCAACAACAAGCTGGATGGTCTTTTGGAGCATCGCCTCGATGAGTCCAAGCCGTGGGTCCTGATTGGCGGCCCACCTTGCCAAGCATATTCGATCATGGGGCGAGCCCGAAACCAGGCCAAGTCCGATTACAGAGCAGAAAATGATCACAGGCACTTCCTGTACAGAGAGTATCTGAGGATCATTCAGCGCAAACGCCCCGCCATTTTCGTGATGGAAAACGTCAAAGGCATCTTGTCATCGACGGTGGGTGGCAATCAGATGTTTCCGCAGATCTTGCGCGATCTGGCAGATCCGGATGCCGCCTTCGGTGAAAGCACTACTGGGCCGAAGTATCGCATTTGCTCGCTTGTCACTGATGACATCTATGAAAGCGGGGCGGATCCGGACAGCGTATCCCCTGCAAATTACATCATCCATGCAGAGAGATTCGGAATACCTCAAGCCCGACATCGAGTGATTCTGCTAGGTGTTTCCGAGGAGTATCTGGGCGCAGTAGCTGATCACAAGCTGCTCGAGACCGCGTCTCCCAGCATTGACCAGGTCATCGGAAATCTGCCTCCCCTGCGCAGCACATTGACTCGCCAGGCAGATTCCCCTGAGCTCTGGGCTGACGTGGTCAAGCAACATCTCGCAGAGCTGGCCGAATCATGCGATGACAAGAACCATGACACTGCAAGCGGCGTCATGCTGGCGCGCCGACTTGGCATAATGGCTGACAGCTTTAGCAGCAACGGCTGGACAAATGGTGGCCTGCGAATGCTGAAACGCCCGGAATGGAGTGGCGAAACCGGAACTCATCTCGATGCATGGCTTCATGATCCTCGACTTCGCTTCTGGCTCAATCACGAAGCCCGAGGGCACATGAGCTCCGACCTTCGTCGCTACGTCTATGCAGCGGTCTTTGCCGATGTCAAGAAGGGCTCCCCCAAGGGCCATCAGGACTTCGATTTGCCAGGCCTTGAACCTGACCACAAGAACTGGAAGACAGGGAAGTTCAGCGATCGCTTCAGAGTACAGCGTGCTGGAATTCCATCGACAACGATTACCAGCCACATCGCAAAGGATGGCCACTATTTCATCCATTACGATGCCAAGCAATGCCGCAGCCTGACTGTTCGCGAAGCTGCGCGACTGCAGACATTCCCGGACAACTATTTTTTCTTGGGTAACCGAACGCAGCAATTCCATCAGGTAGGTAACGCCGTGCCGCCACTTCTAGCGCACCAGATTGCCGATATCGTTGCACGAATTCTAATAAGCGGAAAAAACTCCGGTAATTCAGTAAGACTGCCGATAAAGCAGTTCCGCATGTTCGAAACGGAGAGTTGATGTGGACCATCCCTCATTCAAAAGTCGCAGTGCTCCGCCCAAAGCAAGCGCGATGGTCGAGGCATTGCGCGGACTGGGATATAACACTCAGACAGCACTAGCTGACATCATAGACAACAGCATTGCTGCTGGTGCGAATGAAGTACATATCGAGTTCGTCTGGGCCGATCAAGAAAGTTGCGTGCTTTGCATCGATAATGGTACCGGCATGACCGCCGAAGGGCTCGACCGGGCGATGCGCTTGGGAGATAGAAACCCCCTAGAGGAGAGATCAGCAGACGACTTGGGCCGTTTCGGTCTTGGCCTCAAGACAGCTTCCTTTTCTCAATGCCGAAGGATGACCGTCGCCACCCGTGGAGGTGAAGACCTTCATACACTCCGATGGGATCTTGACTTTCTGGCAAACAGTGCCGACGATGGATGGCACCTTCTAGAGGGCGCTCATCCCGGCTCGGAAAAATTCCTAGAGAGGCTTACTAGTGCAACCGGCACATTGGTTCTCTGGGAAAACCTGGATCGCATCGTCACGCCAGGAACCACTGTGCAGGACTTTCTCAATCTGGTCGACAAGGTCGAACAGCATTTGGGGATGGTTTTTCATAGATATCTAGAAGGCACCAGGCCCCGGTTACGAATTCTTTTGAACGGCCAACCAGTCAAGCCTTGGGACCCCTTCATGTCGGATCACCCTGGAAAGCCGTACAACCCTCCGGTATTCAAACACCCAAACCGCAAGAATATCGAGACAGAGTGTCACGTCCTGCCACATAAGGACATGCTATCCACTTTAGAGTTTGAGCGCTTGGCTGGCCCAGAGGGCTGGACAGCACAGCAGGGTTTCTACATCTATCGAAAAGAGCGACTGCTTGTCGCTGGCAGCTGGCTGGGCCTTGGTATCGGACGCTCTTGGACCAAGGATGAAGCTCATCGCCTCGCCCGAATCCGACTCGATATTCCCAACAACGCAGATGCGGACTGGAAGATCGACATTCGGAAATCGACTGCGCGACCACCAGTATATCTTCGAGACTGGCTGACACGCCTTGCTGAAGTGACCCGCGCCCGTGCAAGAAGAGCTTTTGCCCACAGAGGCAGGCCTGTCATGGTGGGGAAAAGACAGATTGCGGAAGCCTGGAAGGTCGAGCGACTCTCAGATGGAATGCGATATCGGATCGACACAGAACATCCGGCAGTAAGAGCGGCTCTAGATGAAGCAGGCAGCCTTCTTCCCCTGCTCAAGGCAATGCTCCGCGTAATCGAAGAAACGGTGCCGGTGCAACGAATCTGGATAGATACCGCTGAAAACAAGGACACTCCTTGCACCGGTTTCGAAAAGACACCTCCACAGGAGGTCAGCGACATAATGATGGTTATGTATCGCAGCATGATTGAAAGGAAAGGCTATTCCTCAACAGCAGCTAAGGAGCAGCTGAAAAATATGGAACCGTTCCACGCATACCCTGCCCTCATCAGTGCCTTGCCAGAAACCCAAAAGGAGTAACGCCTCATGTCTGAGGAGAACAAATGGAGTGTGGTCAAGTTCGTCCAGGAAATGCTGGCTGAAGAGAAAGACAAGTCCGCAATAACCCCTCACCTGATCTCAGAAAAAATCGACATGGTTCTCAAGATCATGCCGGGCAAGGGCGAGGGCCTAGATCGAGCGTCGGTTACCGAAGAACTGATTAGACGCTGTAGCGTCTGGGTAGGTGATGACTCCTCGCTGGTAGACTTAACCGGACACGAACCATGGCTCACCAACGAACGCAAAAAGGACTGGCGGTACTGGCAGCGATATCGTGAATGGCAGGAATTGAAACTGCCGCTAAGCGCTATGGAGTCTTTGGACAAGACTACAGACAATGTTCTATCGATGCTCGAAGACCCAAAGCGCGATGGCGCCTGGGACCGCAGAGGAATGGTGGTCGGCCATGTACAATCGGGCAAGACAGGGAATTACACCGGCCTGATCTGCAAAGCAGCAGATGCCGGATACAAGATCATCATCGTGCTTGCAGGCCTTCACAACAACCTTCGTGCGCAGACTCAAATGCGCTTAGATGAAGGTTTTTTGGGGTATGAGACAAGAGCAATCGAGGGAGAGGGAAACACACTGATAGGGGTCGGTAAAATCGATCCTTCGCCATCGCTTCGCCCGCAATATGTAACCAACAGATCCGAAACAGGTGACTTCAATACAAGGTTCGCTAGGAATCTGGGAGTATCTCCGGAACAACGCCCTTGGCTTTTTGTCGTCAAAAAAAACAGGACGGTTCTGACACGCTTGCTGAACTGGATCCATACACATGTAGCGGAAACCAAAGACCCGGAAAGCGGTCGCCCTATTGTTACACACTTACCATTGCTCATAGTTGATGACGAGGCTGACCACGCTTCAGTCGACACAGGCGAAAGAGTGGTTGACGAAACCGGCAATCCAGACTTGGATCACGAACCAACTGCCATTAACAGCCTGATCCGCCAAATTCTCCATGCATTCTCGAGAAAGGCGTATGTCGGCTATACCGCGACCCCCTTTGCCAACATCTACATCCACGAGCATGGCGAAACGGCTCAAGAAGGCCCGGATCTGTTCCCTTCCGCCTTTATTACCAATCTCTCGGCACCGTCCAGTTACGTGGGTCCATCGAGAGTATTCGGACTTGCAGGAGAAAGCGGACGCGTGGGTGCGCTGAACCTAGTGCGAATTGTTGAAGATCAGTGTAATGAGGACCGCAAGAGTGGCTGGATGCCAGTCAGCCATAGGAGCAACCATGTCCCACTGATCAACGGTCAAGACGCAATGCCAGCCTCTCTGACCGAAGCTATACATTCCTTCATTCTCTCATGCACCATAAGAGGACTGCGTGGTCAGGGCTCCCAACACTGCTCGATGCTGATTCACGTCACTAGGTTCAATCTGGTTCAAGAGCATGTCCACCGTCAGGTCCAAGGCTATGTTCACGGCCTGAAGCAACGTTTCAGGAGGTGCACAGATCACCTGAGCGCATTGGCAGAACTGAAGGATCTCTGGGAAAAAGATTTTGTCGGTACCAGTCTTGCAATCGAAGCAGAAGTAGCAGAAGTGTCCGGCCACCTCGGCACAACCTGGCAGGACATCGAGGTCTTGCTAATGGATACGCTCGAAGAAATTGATGTACGCATGATCAACGGCAAGGCTACAGATGCTCTCGATTACGCCGACAGCGCAACCGGACTTAAGGTCATTGCCATCGGCGGAGACAAGCTTGCTCGGGGCTTGACCCTTGAAGGGCTATGCACCAGCTACTTCCTGCGCGCATCTAAAATGTACGACACCCTGATGCAGATGGGCCGGTGGTTCGGCTATCGACCTGGCTATCTTGATCTATGTCGCCTCTATACAACTGGTGACCTGGTTGAATGGTTCGAGCATATTGCCGATGCCGCGGAGGAGCTGCGGGCCGAGTTCGACTTCATGATGGAAAGCAGACTTACACCTAGGGAGTACGGCCTCAAGGTGCGCTCTCACCCAGTGCTGATGGTCACTTCACCACTGAAAATGCGCACAGCTAAAACTCTTTATCTCTCGTTCAGTGGTGACGTGGTAGAGACCGTCAGTTTCCACACTGACAAGGAAATTCTAGAAACGAATTTGGCAGCTCTCACAACCCTTGCAAGTGAACTTGGACTTCCCTCCCCGATCCCCTCGCAGAAACGTAATGACAAAACGGATAACTGGAGCGGCATCCAGTGGACTGATGTCTCAGCACCATTGGTAACCAGCTTCTTGCGCGGTTATCAGACCCATCCCGACTCAAGAAAGGTCAAGAGTGACCTCCTAGCTGATTTCATCGAGGAAATGAGTCTCTCAGGAGAACTTACATCCTGGACAGTCGCAGTTGTTGCAGGTGGCGCCGACAGGACGCATAGTTTTGGCGGCAGCCCCGTCAAACTTATGAAACGACAGAACAAGGCGGGCGAAGGGGAAGGCAAGTATTCCATAGGACGGCTTCTTTCTCCTCAAGACGAGTCTATGGATCTTGATGAGGATGGATGGAATGCTGCACTTGAGTTAACTCAGCGAGCATGGGTGAAAGACCCAGCGCGCTCAAGGCGCAAAGAACCTCCCGAGACGCCCAACGGCCCAGCAATCAGACACGTGAAAGGTCTAGGCGCTGATGGAGTAGAGCCCCAGCCGGAAAAGGGGCTACTAATCATTTCATTGCTGGATCCCAAGGACTCAAACGTAAATGGTGTAACCACACCTGTAGTGGCATTTGCCATAAGCTTCCCATCTAGCAGTGCTGGGAAGTCCGTGCCCTATCTTGTTACCAATGTGCTCTGGGAGCAGCAGTATGGCGCAAGTGAGTGACATTGAGATTTTGGGGGTATGGAAAGCGCTGTCCGGCAACGCCTCCACTCCCGGATGGCGAACAATCGATCTTATTCAGCAAACAAACTCCTGCCGACTAAAGGCAGCTCGACTATCGCCGAGTAACGAAGAGGCGATACTGGTTGGCTTTGCAACTACAAAAATTGCACCTGGGACACAACTTCCCCACGGGCAAGGCTTCCGCATTGAGCGCACCACACTTGGCGAGCTCGGTAGCTACCACCGTTGGCTAGCTGTTATCCGGCAGCCCGAAGGAAACCTTGAACTATTTGCGAAGGTAGTTTCCGATATCGTAAGCCTGATCCAATCATCCAACACCCTTCCCGAGGAAATGTTGTTCCAACGCTTCCTTGGACGTGTGCGTGGGTGGCAGGAGTTCATGCGCCAAGGAAGAGAAGGACTAGGACCCGAGAAGGAGTTAGGATTGATCGGGGAGCTCAGCTTTCTCAACCTCCTGATTGATGCCAAGGTCTTGGATTTTGCTGCAGTAGAGAGCTGGAAAGGCCCTGAGAGAGGGCTACACGATTTCCGCATCGGCTTTGGCAGTGTCGAAATCAAGTCAACGTTGGCTCTGGAAGGATTCCCTATTCGAATCGGCTCACTTGAGCAGCTTGACGACACCAGCTGCCCACCACTCTTTCTTGGCGGTCTTCGGTTCAGCCTTCAGGAGACAGGTAAGACGCTCACCGAGCTAGTAGATATCACTCGGCACCGCCTTGAAGCAGACCCGGCTGCGATGCGCCTATTCGAGCTAGCTATCCACCAAGCCGGATACTTGGACATGCATGCTGCAAGCTATACACGACGCTTCCTTCTCACCGAAGCAAAGTTTCACTTAGTGGATGGGACGTTTCCCAGATTAGCTCCCTTTAATGTCTCTCCAGCAATCCGCCATGCATCATATGAGTTGGACCTCGCTCTTGTTACGGCAGCCAACCACTCACTGAGTGATGTACTCCAACAGTTAGGAATCGCTTGATGGAACTTGTCGATTTTCTGCGTGAAACGCAGGCCGCTATCCGTGAGGAAGTGGAGAAAGATATAGGCCCTGGGGAAGCCCCTATCCCCCCTGAAGCCGTATTCACTGAACATGTGATGCAACATATGTCAGATGAGGGAATAACCTTCGAACCTATGGTCTGCCACTACGAAGCATTAGTACCCGGAAGCTTTGGAGGCAGAGGCTCAAACTACAAGGTCAAGATCAGCGGGTACGCCGTATCAGACACCACCGACGAGACGGGCAACCCAGACCGCTTAGACCTTTTTGTCAGCCTGTACAAGGGACTCGATGAAATCGAGTCACTACCAGACCCAGAGGTCGGCAAGGCTGCCAAGGAGGGACTTCAGTTCCTAAGGTTCTGCGCAACCGGCCAGCTGTCTGACAAGCTAGATGAAACCAATGACGCTTACGCTCTTGTTACCGAAGTCGAGCGAATCTTCGGAACGCTTGATAGCATCCGTATTTTCATTATCACCGACGCATTGGCCAAGACGAGGAACTATGCACCACAGGAGGTCCAAGGTAAGCAGGTCCGCCTAGAGGTCATGGACGTACAGCGCCTATTCAACCACTGGCAGCAAGGTCGTCCACGGGATGAGCTAGTAGTTAACTTCAAGGAAATTTGTGGGACTGCCTTGCCTAGCGTATGGGTACCTGGATCAGGGGACGAAGAATATGACTATGCCCTGACCGCAGTACCTGGCGACGCTTTACGGTTCCTATACGAAAAGTACGGCCCTCGCATCTTGGAAGCTAACGTGCGCTCCTTTTTGGGTGTGAGTAGCAAGGGAGTCAACAAGGGAATTCGCGACAGCCTGCGCAATCAGCCCGACCGCTTCATGGCCTACAACAACGGCATTGTTGTAGTAGCCGACCATGCCAAGCTCGACACCGCCGCAGATGGCTCAATAGGTCTCCTCTGGCTACAAGGCATGCAGATTGTCAACGGCGGACAGACCACTGCATCTATCTACTTTGCCAAGAAAAAACATCCGGACATCGACCTTTCCAGCGTGCGTGTTCCGGCCAAGATTATCGTGCTCCGCTCTGGACAAGCCGATGACGAGGAACTCATTGCCAATATTTCACGTTATGCCAACAGCCAGAACGTAGTCAAACAGTCCGATCTCTCCGCCAACAAGCCCTTCCATCGGGAGCTTGAAAAGCTATCCATGCGCACCTACTGCCCTGATGGGGTCGGCCGCTGGTTTTACGAGCGCTCAGCTGGAAGTTATAAGGTCATGCTTGAAAAGGAAGCCAGCACCTCCGCGCAGAAGAAGAAGCTTCAAACGGCAATTCCACCCTACAGAAAACTCACCAAGCCTGATTTGGCAAAGTTCCTATTTGCATGGGATCAAAAACCCCATATCGTTAGCCTCGGTAGCCAGAAAAACTTCCAAGCATTCATGGATGAGCTTGCCGATAGAGAAACCGCTGGTGAAAACGTGATACCAGACCTGGCCATATACAAACAGATGATTGCAAAGGCGATACTTTTTAAGTCTGCCCAAAAAATCATACGCCCTATGTTCCCAGCTTTCCAAGCTAATATAACGTCCTATACAGTCTCGATTTTGGCACTCAAGCTAGGGCCGACCCTTGATCTGGACCATATCTGGCAGGAACAATCAATATCACCGCAGCTTCATCGACAAATCGCGATTTGGGCGGAGGAAGTTAACGAAGCGCTACATCGAAGTGCGGGAGGAAAAATGATCTCTGAATGGGCCAAAAAAACCGAGTGCTGGTGGATGGTAAGAGACACTAAATACTCCTCCCCAATCCAAGGCAACCTATAACCTTCAGCTCCCCTCGCCTTTGATGGCCAAGCAGTACGCTCCGAAAAGCTGATAGAGCTTTTTAACCAGACGCGCTGCAAGGGCAGTAAAGCAGCTATTTACAGCCTTGAGCTCCGAGCGCAGAGCCCCTGTACCAACAGGGGCTAGCGGAGACCTTATATAGCAAAGCGCCATAAGCGTCCCACAACCTCACCCCTTGGTAAGCGTCCGGCCAACTCACCTTCCGAATGCCAGCATTAAGGCCGTTGGTGTCCGCGTAATTTTAAGCGGACGCGATCGCCCTTATCGCTAGGATCCCATGCGCCAACGAAGCTCCTATCCGACCGGTCAAAGCCCAGGCCGTTTAGGAGTAAGTGCTCCATGAACCTCACATTCAAAGCGCTTTCTAGCTTCAATTATCCCTACAGGGACTCGATCTACAAAAAGCATAAAATTCGCAAGCCCGGAACCAATGTGAAACTCTCGCACAGCCACGCCACACGCCGCATCATAGATGACCTAGGCAGCCTGCTGGAGCTTCTGGTCAATTTGCTGACGTACTTTAGATTCCGGTGTCATGATGCTGATCCCTGCGATCCGGGCTTCGTTGAGATGGAGCTATAAAAATTATTGCAGTATGCAATCGCCGAGGTTTGAGCAACCGAATCTCAATCGGCAACCGGAAAGCCCAAAATAAATAGCTCGATAAACGGTGAACAAAAAAAATCCAGCCACCGCTAAGTGGCTGGATTTTTAGGGATTTTTGGTCGGGACGGAGTGATTCGAACACTCGACCCCTTGCACCCCATGCATGCCAAGCCAACCTAAAGGCATGATAACACAGGATTTCCGGCCCTGCTTTCGCTGCAACGAAGCCTCACGCGTCCGGACGCATCCTAGCGAAGTCACTTCAAAAGTCACTGGCCCAGGCCAGCCCGCCCACGGCGTTCTGCCGATCGATTCCCTTCCTTTATATAGCTCCTCACAGATCGGCGCCTTCCAGCGCCCAAAGCCTGGCCGACTCGACGATCTCCAGCATGTCGACCAGGTCGCCGTCATTGACCTCTCGCCGTCGGCGCGCGGCATAGGCCATCTCATCGAGCACCGATGCGCGCCCATCAGGGTCAGCCACCAGGGCAGCCTGATCGTTCAGCTCGGCCAGCCAGGCCTGGGGAAGCTCAGTTGCCATAGTCGCCCACCGCCCGGCACCACCACGACTGGGCATACAGCACCCCGTCGATTTCCTCGACTCCGTTGATGTTGATACCGAGCTGGGCCATGCCGTTGAGCTTGGCGTCGTGCAGACGGGGGATGATGTCCGGCCCGGGTGATGGGTTGAACACCCAGGCCTGGGTCGAAACCCGGCCCAGCGGCTCACTGTGGTGGTCACCGATGTGGATGTCGGCCCGCAGGGGCTGGACCTTCTTGAGCTGATCGGAAGGGATGGCCACGCCATTCACGCGGCGGCGAACGAGGAGGAAGTACATGCTGCACCAAATACTGTATATGGATACAGTATTTCAGCATCAGGAAACGCAAGCGCGCCAGTACCGCTCGGCGGACTATGCGTGGTTGCTCAGGAAAGAGTTCGACACATGCGGCCCGATCAGTGAATCGGGCCCGCAGGGCCGCCTAACGCTTTGAGCTGGTAGTCGGTGACCGCCTGGAATTGCGATTCGGCAATCAGCCGCAGACGCTCCACCTCTTCCGCCGGCTCACCCGAAGCCTGGGCTTCGTGATAACGCTTCATAGCGTCCACGGCGTCGGTGTACATGGGATGGTCAGGGTAAAGCATCGGCGGCTTACACTTCATCGGGCTCCATCCTGAGAAGGCCATCACTGAATAGTAGCCGGTGCCCGACCTGCTTGGATTAACTGGTAATCGAGAACCGCTTGGTATAGCGAATGCGCCAATAGGCGTAGACGTTCGACCTCTTCAGGCGGCGCACAACGATCCTGAGCTTGGTGATAGTCACGCATCGCATCGATAGCCTGCTGAATCAGCGGCTCGCCGGCCTCGACCATCCCAATGACGGTGCGCTTGTCCATTGCCCGCTTCCCTTCCCCAATCAAGAGATGAGCGCATTATAGGAGTTAGCCGCGGGAGACGCCGATTCGCTGTTTCTTCCTCTCGGCCCTGTGGGAGGCGGAGCGCAGCCACCCCCGAGCGCGGATCTACTTACCACAGCTCAAAACCAATGGTATTCTAAGACAATTTTTTGAATATGAAGGACTCTAGATAATGGCACAAGGCTATCTTCACATCCAATATGATCAATATGGCGACCCCCAAGTTCTGTCAGAATTCAATATGCCTATGGATTCTGGAGAGATAGATATATTGCGTCATGTTGTATCTGTCGAGGTCAATGATGGCGACAAATCAAAGTCCGACAACCTAACTATTGAGGGTGCCAGGGAAGCACTGGCAGCAGTTGGCATCCACCAAGTAACTTGGAAAGCAATATAAACAACTTAGGTTACACAGCCAAACAGGAAAAGAAGCGCAGCTAATGGAAGAGATTGTATTTAAGGACAGCCACTTAGAGGTATATTTTTCCCAGGGGAAATCTGATCTTCTTGTAGTTACTTTCAATGAGATGGGCACTAAGCCAGGCAGAGGATCTTGGGGTGGTGGAGCACTGCGCAAGAACGGATTCTCCTACCTTGGCTTTGTCTCAAAGCTACCTAACTGGTTTCCTGAAAGTAGTGTGACTGCAGCCCGAAAGGCTCTTTCAGAAGTAATTGAACGGTTCGCCAAAATTATCACCTACGGTCATTCTCAAGGCGGTTATGCATCGATAAGATATGCATCTACATTTGGCGCCTCTGCAACTATATCATTTTGCCCTCAATACTCTATTGCGCAAAATAGCATGGGAGGAGTTGATAAGCGATTCTCTCTATATTTGAAAAACACCGTGGACCACCGCGAGATCATCGAGAGTGATCAAGGCGAAAACTGTATATCGTATGTATTCTACGACCCGAAGGACTACCTAGACAAAATCAATTTTACTCACATCCGCGACACAATCAGGAACGTCAGAAAAATTGAGATGTTTGGTACAGGGCACCAGTCCGTTCGAGCCATTGCAAATAGTGAAGCTATCGGGGACATCATACGATACGCTGCTACCAGCGACTTGCCAGGAATTTTCAAATCCGTCAGAAAATCCAAACGTAAATGGCCAGCTAGGAAAATATTCCTAGCTCGTGATCTGGCCTTACGCAACAAAGACACCGCGACAAAACTGGTCGATGACTACGAAGGCCCTCTCACATCAGATGTGACACCAGGCCTAGTTCGAAACCTCTTCATTTCATGTGCACTGGACTATCTCGCAGATAACGTCGAGCGTTTTCTGCCAAACGCCAGTCAAGGTGTGAAGCTGATTCTCCTTCGAGCGTTGATCGCTACTGACAAGCTAGATCTCGCCAAAAGCTACGGGGCAGAGTGGTCTCAACAGGAAGGGGCAAGCAAATCCATTCTTCGCTTGGTTTCCGATCTGGATAAAAAATCCACCATCCAAAACAAGAAAACAACACCATTCTCTGAGAACATTTCTTTTGGCTTTGGGTGGCATGCTGAGGAGTCATGGGGGCGATGGGGCGCAGCAACCCGGTCGAGAATATTTATCAAGTCAACCCTATTGACTGGAAAAACCCGCTCAATATCAATACCAGTGTCATGTCTTTCAAGATCGAAGCAAAGCATTAGGGCTAGATATTTAGTTGACGACCGGTGGATAGGCGTCAGGGTTCGCAAAGGCATGCTGACGTTCGAAAATTGTGGTCATAGCACAACTATCGACATATTTGTAAATACGGTACATTCACCGTATAGCTTGAAGCTGAATGACGATAGAAGGATAATGGGCGTTAGAATAGCCTGCCCAAGCAAGTGGATTATAAATCATTATGTAGGAGCAAGTGTAATCGCCAGGGTTTCCAGGTTTACTAAGTCATTAATCCCGAGAGTACCCACCACTAAGAAGCCTGGGAAGTCGACGCCACTACTGACAGGAAATTAATGCGGCCGACAAGAGTTTTTCATATCCAATGCGCTGCCGTCGCTCAGCCAGCAGCGCCCGCACCTTTAGGTCCAAGCTGTCAGTTTTGCGCAGGCCAGCAGATGCCCAAGGCGGGGTAGCAACATGGGGTGCACGGCACGGTACCGGCACCGGCACCTCGACGCGCACATAGCGGATCTCTGTCTCCGCCTTTGTCGCGCAACCGGCAAGGTACAGCAGGGTTACCACCACCCCGATCCCACAGGCAAGATCCCGAATTACGCGGCGTACAGACCAGAAAATGCCCATTCCGCTCCCACAGGTCAGCGAGTTCACCACCACCGTCATAGCCCAAGCTCCTTGTCGATAATCGAGGTGGCTGCTGCGCACTGGTCGCCGCCGGTGCGCTCCTGCTGCAGGCGGTTTGCCGCGGCGTAGTCGACCTCCGCGCTGGCCTTCGCCTTGCCAACCGCCTGCTCAGCCCAGGCCTGGCGAGCCTTTGCCGCCAGGGTCAGGTCGCCCAAGGCCTTGCCCTGCTCCGCCGCCAGCCCGCTGAGGTTGTCGCGGGCAGCCTTGCAACTGGCGACCTGGTTCTGCTCGGCGTCCAGTAGCGGCCGGAAGTGACCGGTGGTAGCCCAGGCGCCAACCGCAATACCGGCCAGCACCAGAAGACCGGGGCCAATCGCCCGTATCACCAGCTGCTCCATGACGCCTCCCAGTCCGGAAGATCGACCGTCTGGCCAGCCAGCCCATGTGTGCAGTCGCCCAGGTACTGGATGCGGCCGTCAGTGACGAAGGAATGACAGACCTTGGCGACCTTGGTCTGCACGATCTCGCCGCGCATGATCTTGTCGTGGTCCTCCAGCGTGGTAGCTGGCGGCTCCCACTGATCCCATCGAACCAGGACCGATGGCGTGAATGTCGGGGAATCGGCGTTGCCGTTGTAGCCCCAGCGCGGGCCCGGTCCCGAGTCGACCTTCAGGCTGTGCGGTTGGTCACAGCCCCTGCAGAAGAACCACAGCGACCCGTCATGGGCCTGGCCCAGGCAGCGGCCTATCGTTTTGATGGTCATGCCAGCACCCCGCCAAGCTCAACCCAGCGCCCGAGCAGCTTGTCCAGGCGATGCGGGTTCTGCCCATAATTGTTCCCTGGCAGCGATGCCCAGATGTTCGAGCACTTGGAGATGGCCAGCGCGATGCGGCCCGCCTTGATGTCCTCCAGCGCGCGCCGCTCTCGGATTTGCTGCAGCGCGATGCGGTCCTGGTTTTCCGGCGTGAATCCCCCCCCCATGGCGCCGAGAATGGCGTCACAGAGCAGCCGCTTGTAGATGTTCTCGCCATCCAGACCCAGGCCACCGCGTCGGCGCAGAGTGTTGACGACCTCGTCGACTTTCAGGCCGCTGTCTTTGAGCACGATGTCGAGCTCTGGCTTATCCGGGGTGTAGATGACCAGGGCCAGCTTGGCGCCTGGCCAGAGGTCCGCCGCGATGCGCTCCAGGCAGTCATTGGCGGTTTGATGAAATTGCTGAGTTGCGGACATAGGGAATCCTCGCCCGCGCATGTCGGCGGGCTTGAGTAGTTGGGGGAGGGGTTAGGCTGGAATCAGCCGCAGCGGACGCGCGGCGAGTGGAGCGTCTGCGTGCGAGCTGGGCGGACAGCCTCGAAGTAGAGGTTCCACATGTCGTCCCAGGCTTCCTTCATGGTGGCGCCCTGGCCGGTGCAGCCCATGCGGCGGCACCACCAGGAGCCGTTCCAGTAGGTCATGCGCGCTTTCATGGCAGCAGCTCCTTCGGCACCTGGACGGTATCGCCGAGCTTGGCGGAGACGATGGCGCGGCACGCGGCGATCGGGGCGCTGTCACCGGCTTGGCAAAACTCGCCCTTGTCGGTGATGACCCAGCCAGCCCAGACATCGTCGGTGCTCTGCGGGCAATGCAGGCTGACCATGTGCTTCTCAATCATCGGCCCGCCCAGCGTCCAGTCTTCCCAAGGGTTGTAGCGCTTGGTGTGCGCGATGGCCTCGCCCTGGAACCGTGCGAACACCCGCCAGGGCACGCCGTTGTATCCGGGCGGCTCCAAGTACACGTCCAGCCCTTCGGCCTTGCCTACTGCCCAGCCCAAGGCCTCGCCGACCAGGTTGGATACCCGCAGTTCGATCAGGTCGGTCATGGTCGCCGCTCCATTTGGCGCTGGCGATATGTCGATGGCCGCTCGATACCCCACCAACCAGAACTGCGCGATAGCGAGAAATACCAGCGGCCTTCTGCGTCTGTCTTGTACCAGCCGGCCATGAACTTGGGAGTGCTGGGTGCCCATGCCTGAGCATCGCGAGGTGCGACGTTCCAATTCGTGCTGCTCACAGCTGATACCTCTCATCAATCCAGCGCCCAGCCCTCTCACCTAAACGCAAACCTCAGCTGAGGAACGGCAATGATTCAATACCCGGCAGAATTGCCACTTCCTCTTCAGGAGGGGTATGGCCTGAGCACGGTTGATCCGATGCGGGCTACGCCGATGGTCACCGGGCGGTCGCGGTACCGACGGGTAACCAGCAATCCTCCGGCCTCCGCTCAGTTCACATTCAACTTCAGCCAAGAGGAAGCCGCCCTTTTCGAGGGTTGGTATACATGGGCTTTGAACCTTGGCGTCGAGTGGTTCGAGATGCCGCTTCAGACCCCGCTGGGGATGCAGGTGCACCTGGTGCACTTCAAAGGCATCTACACCGGTGGCGAACTGGCGCAGATCAAGCGCTGGCGGTTCTCTGCTCGCCTGGAGTTCAAGAAGCGCCCGGTCTACACCGAAGACCAGTACCTCGGTGCGTACTTGGGCATGCCGCTTGGCCTTCGGCAAGCAGAACAGCAACCCGCCGCCGGAAGGCCATTGGGGCAAAGAGTTCTGGGATATCGGCCGGGCCGAGGGCAAACAGCGCGATGAGCTTGTGGCCGCTCTTGAGCACCTGGTTGCCGTGACCACGCCTGATGCCAATGGCCAAATCGGTGCCGAGGAAGAACACCTGGCATCCCTCGAGCATGCCCGCGAAATTATCAGGCTGCACCGCGACTGACCACCAACCTGCCGCCACCGGCGGCGTGGAGACCATCCATGAACCTGATCGACTGCTACGTCACGAAGATCCTCGGAGAGCCGTACCGCAAGTTCGGCGCCTGGTGGGTCGATGCGGAATACGAGGCCTATGGCCGGATCAGCAAAACCCAGCTCATGTTCCGCACCGAGGAAGCCGCCCGCGCGGCGAAGGTCGGATACCACTTCACGGCCTGATCTGGCCGCAGGAGACACACATGGCAAACGCCACTGCAGCTGCACCGACAGCCTTGCAGCCTAGGTTCCTGCGCGCGAAAGACGCGCCGGGCTACCTCGGCATGTGCAAGGACGAATTCAAGAACACCGTCAGGCCGCATGTCCGTGAATTCCCTATCGGGAAGCAGGGCGTCGGCTTCGACCGCCTCGAGTTGGATGCCTGGGCTGACGCCTACATCGAGGCCATGGCCGTTGAAAAGGCCAGCAATCAGGACAACAATCGACCCCGCAGCGGAAGTACGGCCGGGGAATCCAAGGAGACTCCATGGCCAAAAAGGCAATCACAGGGCTCCAGAAAATGCCAAACGGCATCTGGAAAATCGACAAAGTCTACAGGGGGGAACGAATTCAAGAGAGCACTGGCACTACTGACCGGGTAGAGGCTGAGCAGTACCTGATCCACATTCTGGAGAAGATGCGGCTGCGCAAAGTGTATGGCGTGCGAGAGATCAAGACCTTCAGTGCCGCGGCAGCGCGGTACCTGATTGAGCACAAGGACCAGCCGTCATTCAACGTCACTGCCACCTACCTAAATCAGCTGGATGACTACATCGGCCACCTGCCTCTGACGCATATTGATGATGAGGCATTGGCGCCATTCATCCGGGACCGAAAGGCCGACAGCGTTCTGCCGGACGGGACGATAAAGAAGGGAGTGAGCAATCGGACGATCAACATCGCGATCGAGCGTGCGATTCGCGTGTTGTCGCTGGCTTGCAGGAAGTGGCGTGACGAAGAGCGCAGGCCTTGGCTCGATAGCGTACCGCTGCTGACCAAGCTGGAAGAGAAGAAGGCGAGCCGAAAGCCCTACCCCATGACCTGGGAAGAACAGTCGATCCTCTTCGGGGAGTTACCGGACCACCTGCAGCGCATGGCTCTGTTCAAGGTGAACACCGGTTGCCGCGAGCAAGAGGTCTGCAAGCTGAGATGGGATTGGGAAATCTTTGTACCGGAGCTTGGCACTAGCGTGTTTCTGATACCGGCCGAGTTTGGCGGCCGACATGAAAACTCGGGGGTCAAGAACCGGGACGAGCGCCTGGTAGTGCTGAACAGCGTGGCGAAGTCGATAATCGATAGTCAGCGAGGCATCAGTCGGGAATGGGTATTCCCCTACAACGGCACGGCTATGCATCGCATGAACGACTCAGCCTGGAAGAAAGCACGGGTGCGCGCGGCGAAGCTCTGGCAGGAGCAACACTTGCGGCCGGCACACCCCGGGTTCGCATCCATACGCATTCATGACCTCAAGCACACTTTCGGCAGGAGGCTGAAAGCAGCAGGCGTTAGTGAAGAGGACCGCAAGTCGCTATTGGGCCATAAGAACGGAAGCGTGACCAGTCACTACTCCGGCGCGGAGCTTGGTCAACTGATAGAAGCAGCAAACAAGGTATCAGCGACCGACTCGCGCGGACCGGTGCTGACAATTTTGAAGAGGAGGATCGGATGAGGAAAAAGGCGAAGTCACTCGAAAAGTCACTATCCCCAGAAACAACGAAGCCACCCGAAGGTGGCTAAGTTGTTGAATATATTGGTCGGGACGGAGTGATTCGAACACTCGACCCCTTGCACCCCATGCAAGTGCGCTACCGGGCTGCGCTACGCCCCGACTACATTCTCATAACCTCTGAGAACGATGAAGAATCTACCCTAACCTCCTGATAAATGAAAGCTTTTTCTCAAAAAATTTCACTCATCAAAAACCCAGGTCACTTCTTCAACACCACCAACACATCCTCCAACTCGACAATCATCTGCCGAATCAGCTGCTTGTACTGGCTAGACTCATCCTTGGCCTCATCACTGGAGAGCCTCAACCGAGCCCCGCCAATGGTGAACCCCTGGTCATAAAGCAGCGCACGAATCTGGCGAATCATCAGCACATCCTGCCGCTGATAATACCGCCGGTTCCCCCGCCGCTTCACGGGATTGAGCTGATCGAACTCCTGCTCCCAATACCGCAGCACGTGCGGTTTTACCGCACAAAGCTCACTCACCTCACCAATGGTGAAGTACCTTTTGCCCGGTATGGGGGGCAGTTCGTCGTTATGGCTTGGTTCCAGCATAGGCCTCAACCCGGGCCTTCAACTTCTGCCCTGGACGAAAGGTGACGACGCGCCGTGCAGTGATCGGGATTTCTTCCCCTGTCTTGGGGTTGCGGCCCGGCCGCTGGCGTTTGTCGCGAAGGTCGAAGTTGCCGAAACCGGACAGCTTGACCTGCTCGTTCTCTTCAAGTGCGTGCCGAATTTCTTCAAAAAACAGCTCGACCAGCTCCTTGGCCTCACGCTTGTTAAGCCCCAGCTCCTCGTACAGCCTTTCGGCCATCTCAGCTTTCGTCAGAGCACCCATGCCGTTATTTCCTTAACGTGGTGTTCAACCTTTGTTCGAGCGAGGTGAGGATGTTTTGCAGTGCGGCGTTCACCTCATCGTCGTTAAGAGTGCGCGATGGATGCTGCCAGGTCAAGCCGACGGCAAGGCTTTTTCTATCAGGATCAATGCCTTTACCTTGGTAGACATCAAACAGCCTGAGGTCTGTGAGCCATTCGCCTGCATTGTCACGAATTACTTCAAGCACCGAGCTAGAAGCTACATCACGTCCTGCGATCAAAGCCAGGTCGCGGCGGGTTTCCGGGAACTTGGACAGCTCGCTGAATTTCGGCAGGCGGCCTTCGACAACGTCGCCCAGCACCAGCTCGAACAGGAACACCGGGCGGTCCAGGTCCAGGGCTTTTGCCAGCTCTGGGTGGATGGCGCCGAGGTAACCGACCAGCTTGCCGTCACGCTCGATGGCGGCGGTCTGGCCTGGGTGCAGGGCTGGGTGCTTGCCGGCACTGAAGGTGAAGTCGCTCAGGGCGCCGGAGTAGCCCAGCAGGGCTTCCACGTCGGCCTTCACGTCGAAGAAGTCGACGCCGTCACGGCCGTTGGCCCAGCCTTCTGGCAGGCGGCTGCCGGTGACAACGCCGGCGATCATCGGCTGCTGCTTCAGGTCGCCAAGCTGGCCGACGAAGCGCAGGCCGCTTTCGAACAGGCGCACGCGGTCTTGCTGGCGGTTCAGGTTGTGCTGCAGTGCCTTGACCAGGCCCGGCCACAGGGACGCGCGCATGGCGGCCATGTCGCTGGAGATGGGGTTGGCCAGCAGCAGCGGCTCTACGCCCGGGCTGAACAGTTCGAACAGTTTCGGGTCGATGAAGCTGTAGGTGATGGCTTCCTGGTAGCCGCGGGCAACCAGCAGGCGGCGCAGGGTCGGCAGGTCACCGCGGGTTTCCGGCTTGCCCTGGGGGGCCAGGCGGGCTTGCGGGTAGCGAACCGGCAGGTTGTTGTAGCCGTACAGGCGGGCCAGCTCTTCGATCAGGTCCACTTCCAGGCTGATGTCGAAGCGGTGGCTTGGGACATTGACGGTCCACTGCCCTTCCCCATTTTTGGTGGTGGTCAGCTCCAGGGCGTTGAGCAGTTGCTCGACCTGGGCTGGGTCCATTTCCATGCCGAGCATCTGGGTGATGCGTTCGGCGCGCAGGGTAACCGGGGCCACTTGCGGCAGGTGCTGTTCGCTGACGGCTTCGACAACCGGGCCGGCTTCGCCGCCGACGATGTCCAGCAGCAGCTGGGTGGCGCGCTCCATGGCTTCGCGGGCCAGCTGCGAGTCCACGCCGCGCTCGTAGCGGTGCGAGGCGTCGGTGTGCAGGCCGTAGGAGCGGGCTTTACCGGCGACGGAGATCGGCTCGAAGAAGGCGCTTTCCAGGAACAGGTCGCGGGTTTTTTCGGTGTTCACACCGCTGTGCTCGCCACCCATGACGCCGGCGATGGCCAGGGCGCGGGTGTGGTCGGCGATTACCAGGGTGTCGGCGCGCAGGGCAACTTCCTGGCCGTCGAGCAGGACGAGCTTCTCGCCCTCTTCGGCCATGCGTACGCGGATGCCGCCGTTGATTTCTGCCAGGTCGAAGGCGTGCATCGGCTGGCCGAGTTCGAGCATCACGTAGTTGGTGATGTCGACGGCGGCGTCGATGCTGCGCACGTCGCTGCGGCGCAGGCGTTCGACCATCCACAGCGGGGTCGGCTTGCTCAGGTCGACGTTGCGGATGACGCGGCCCAGGTAGCGTGGGCAGGCAGCCGGGGCGCTGACTTCGACCGGGCGCACTTCGTCGTGGGCAGCCGGTACGGCTGGCACTACCGGGCGGGTGACCGGGGTGTCGTACAGGGCGCTGACGTCACGGGCAAGACCTGCGATGGACAGGCAGTCGCCGCGGTTGGGGGTGAGGCCGATTTCGATGCTGGCGTCGTCCAGGCTCAGGTACTGGCGAATGTCTTCGCCAACCGGGGCGTCTGCAGCCAGTTCCAGCAGGCCGTCGTTCTCTTCGCTGATCTGCAGCTCGGCAGCCGAGCACAGCATGCCGAAGGACTCGACGCCGCGCAGCTTGGCCTTCTTGATCTTGAAGTCGCCTGGCAGTTCGGCGCCGATCATGGCGAACGGGATCTTGATGCCTGGGCGGGCGTTAGGGGCGCCGCACACGACCTGGAAGGTTTCCTGGCCGTTGCTTACCTGGCACACGCGCAGCTTGTCGGCGTCCGGGTGTTGTTCGGTGGCGAGGATTTCGCCCACGACGATGCCGCTGAACTGGCCGGCAGCGGGGGTAACGCTGTCGACTTCGAGGCCGGCCATGGACAGGCGGGCGACCAGTTCGTCACGGGAGACTTGCGGGTTTACCCAACCGCGCAGCCACTGTTCACTGAATTTCATGCTGTTCTCCTAGAATGTGCGTCGATTGGGCCTAGCGGAATTGGGCAAGGAACCGCAGGTCGTTATCGAAGAACAGACGCAAATCGTTGACGCCGTAGCGCAGCATGGCCAGGCGCTCGGCGCCCATGCCGAAGGCGAAGCCCTGGAACTCTTCAGGGTCGATGCCGGACATGCGCAGCACGTTCGGGTGCACCATGCCGCAGCCCATCACTTCCAGCCAGCCGGTCTGCTTGCACACGCGGCAGCCTTTGCCGGAACACATCACGCACTGGATGTCGACTTCGGCGGACGGCTCGGTGAAGGGGAAGAACGATGGGCGGAAACGTACCGCCAGTTCTTTTTCGAAGAACACGCGCAGGAATTCTTCGATG
The DNA here is from genome assembly GCF_030263955.1 of Pseudomonas sp. M2(2023). Lineage (NCBI taxonomy): Bacteria > Pseudomonadati > Pseudomonadota > Gammaproteobacteria > Pseudomonadales > Pseudomonadaceae > Pseudomonas > Pseudomonas sp. M2(2023). The sequence continues at coordinate 2,124,590 of NZ_CP127114.1, read as the reverse complement.
GTGCCCTTGAGGTCGGCGAAGTTGATATCGCGATCGATCAGCAGGCCTTCGACCTGGTGGAACATCGGCGAGTGGGTGATATCCGAGTCGCAGCGGTATACGCGGCCCGGGCAGACAATGCGGATTGGCGGCTGGGTGGACTCCATGGTCCGCACCTGCACCGGCGAGGTGTGGGTGCGCAGCAGCATGTTGGCATTGAAGTAGAAGGTGTCGTGCATCGCCCGGGCCGGGTGGTGGCCGGGGATGTTGAGCGCTTCGAAGTTGTGGTAGTCGTCTTCCACCTCTGGGCCTTCGGCGATGCCGTAGCCGATGTGGGTGAAGAACTGCTCGATGCGCTCGAGTGTACGGGTGATCGGGTGCAGGCCACCGGTGGCCTGGCCGCGGCCTGGCAGGGTGACGTCAATGCATTCGGCAGCCAGGCGAGCGCTGAGCTCGGCTTCTTCGAAGGCGGCCTTGCGGGCATTGAGCACAACAGTAACGCGCTCTTTGGCGTCGTTGATCAGCGCGCCGACTTTCGGCCGCTCTTCGGCTGGCAGGTTGCCCAGGGTCTTCATCACCTGGGTCAGCTCGCCTTTCTTGCCGAGATAATTCACCCGGATCTGTTCCAGGGTATTGATGTCTTCAGCGCGCTCCACGGCCTCTAGGGCTTGGGAGACCAACGCATCCAGGTTTTCCATGTACAGACTCCAGATACGAAAATAGGGGAAGAGCTTTGAAGGCTCTTCCCCTATCGATGACGTTCAATGCCCGACGGCGCTAGCGCCGCCGGGTGATTGTCGCGGGTACTTAAGCCAGAACGGCTTTAGCTTTCTCGACAATCGCAGCAAACGCCGCTTTTTCGTTCACTGCCAGATCGGCCAGAACCTTACGGTCGATTTCGATCGAAGCCTTTTTCAGGCCAGCAATCAGACGGCTGTAGGACAGACCGTTGGTGCGGGCACCGGCGTTGATACGAGCGATCCACAGTGCGCGGAACTGACGCTTCTTCTGACGACGGTCACGGTAGGCATATTGACCTGCCTTGATGACAGCCTGCTTGGCAACGCGGAATACGCGCGAGCGTGCACCGTAGTAGCCTTTAGCCAGTTTCAGAATTTTCTTGTGACGCTTACGAGCGATGACGCCACGCTTAACACGAGCCATGAGTAACTTCCTCTATCTAAACCAGAATTAACGTACGCGCAGCATGCGCTCGACTTTTGCCACGTCAGACGGGTGCAGCAGGCTGGCACCGCGCAGTTGACGCTTACGCTTGGTCGACATTTTGGTCAGGATGTGGCTCTTGAAAGCGTGCTTGTGCTTGAAGCCGGAAGCGGTCTTCAGGAAGCGCTTCGCAGCACCGCTCTTGGTTTTCATTTTTGGCATGTTGGAACTCCGCATTCGATAAAATTACACAATAATCATCAGGCCTGCCGTGCCCGGGAGATTACTTCTTCTTTTTGGGGGCGATGACCATCATAAGCTGGCGTCCTTCCATCTTCGGATGCTGCTCAACGGAGCCGTATTCGGCGAGGTCGGCTTCGACCCGCTTCAACAGCTCCATGCCCAGCTCCTGGTGGGCCATCTCACGGCCACGGAATCTCAGAGAGATCTTGGCCTTGTCCCCATCGGTAAGGAAACGTACCAGGTTGCGTAGTTTTACCTGGTAATCCCCTTCTTCCGTCCCTGGACGAAACTTGATTTCTTTGATCTGGATCTGCTTCTGGTTTTTCTTGGCTTCGTTGGCCTGTTTCTTCTTCTCGAAGAGGTGCTTGCCGTAGTCCATCACCTTGCAGACGGGCGGTTGCGCGTCGGCGGAGATTTCCACCAGATCCAGCTTCGCTTCATCAGCGATACGAAGCGCTTCATCAATCGAGACGATGCCAATCTGCTCGCCGTCAGCGCCAATTAACCGAACCTCGCGTGCCGAGATATTCTCGTTGATCGGGGCTTTCGGTGCAGTTCGTTTATCGTTTCTCATTTCACGCTTAATAGTCATTACTCCGATTCTAGGCGACCGCGCTGGGCAACAGCGCTGTTGAGCAGCTGCGTGAATTCAGCCACCGGCATGGAGCCGAGGTCTTTGCCTTCACGGGTGCGTACGGCGACGGTCTGCGTTTCGACTTCGCGATCCCCTATAACCAAAAGGTACGGGACCTTGAGCAAAGTATGCTCGCGGATTTTAAAGCCGATCTTCTCATTTCTCAAGTCCGACTTGGCACGGAAACCGCTACCGTTCAGGGTATTTTCCACCTCGAGGGCGAAATCGGCCTGCTTGTCGGTGATGTTCATGATCACGGCCTGGGTTGGGGCCAGCCAGGCCGGGAACACGCCGGCGTAGTGCTCGATCAGCATGCCGATGAAGCGCTCGAACGAACCGAGGATGGCGCGGTGCAGCATGACCGGGCGAACACGGCTGTTATCTTCGGCGATATAGCTGGCATCCAGGCGTTCTGGCAGGTTCGGGTCGTACTGCAGGGTACCGCACTGCCAGTTACGGCCGAGGCAGTCGCGCAGGGTGAACTCGATCTTCGGGCCGTAGAAGGCGCCCTCGCCCGGCTGGTATTCCCACTCCAGGCCCGATTCGTTCAAGGCGTCGGCCAGTGCGCCTTCGGCACGGTCCCACAGCTCTTCGGAACCCACGCGCTTGGCCGGGCGGGTCGACAGCTTCATGGCGATGTCGGTGAAGCCGAAGTCCTTGTACACGTCCAGGGTCAGCTTGATGAAGTCGGCGGCTTCTTTCTTTACCTGTTCTTCGGTGCAGAAGATGTGCGCGTCGTCCTGCACGAAGCCACGCACGCGCATGATGCCGTGCAGGGCGCCGGACGGCTCGTTACGGTGGCAGGCACCGAACTCGGCCAGGCGCAGCGGCAGGTCGCGGTAGCTCTTCAGGCCCTGGTTGAACACCTGCACGTGGCACGGGCAGTTCATCGGCTTGACTGCGTAGTCACGGCTTTCCGACGAAGTGGTGAACATGTTCTCGGCGTAGTTGGACCAGTGGCCGGAACGTTCCCACAGAATGCGGTCGACAACCTGCGGGGTCTTGATTTCCTGGTAGCCGTTGACGCGCTGGACCTGGCGCATGTACTGCTCGAGTACCTGGTACACGGTCCAGCCGTTGGCGTGCCAGAACACCATGCCCGGGGCTTCTTCCTGCAGGTGGAACAGGTCGAGCTGCTTGCCGATCTTGCGGTGGTCGCGCTTTTCGGCTTCTTCGATGCGCTGGATGTACGCAGCCAGCTGCTTCTTGTCGGCCCAGGCGGTGCCGTACACGCGTTGCAGCTGTTCGTTCTTGGCATCGCCGCGCCAGTAGGCGCCGGACAGCTTGGTCAGCTTGAATGCCTTGAGGAAGCGGGTATTCGGCACGTGCGGGCCGCGGCACATGTCGACGTATTCTTCGTGGTAGTACAGGCCCATGGCCTGCTCGTCCGGCATGTCTTCGACCAGGCGCAGCTTGTAGTCTTCGCCACGGGCCTTGAACACGTCGATGACTTCGGCGCGCGGGGTCACCTTCTTGATGACGTCGTAGTCCTTGTCGATCAGCTCCATCATGCGCTTTTCGATGGCGGCCATGTCTTCAGGGGTGAAGGGGCGCTCGTAGGCGATGTCGTAGTAGAAGCCTTCATCGATGACCGGGCCGATCACCATCTTGGCGGTCGGGTACAGCTGCTTCACCGCGTGGCCGACCAGGTGGGCGCACGAGTGACGGATGATCTCCAGTCCCTCTTCATCTTTAGGGGTGATGATCTGCAGGGTGGCGTCGTTGCTGATCAGGTCGCAGGCATCGACCAGTTTGCCGTCGACCTTGCCGGCCACGGTGGCCTTGGCCAGGCCGGCGCCGATGGAAGCGGCGACTTCGGCTACGGATACGGCATGATCGAACGAACGTTGACTGCCATCGGGAAGAGTAATAACGGGCATGGCGCCTCCTCTCCTAGTGGTGACCCCTACCAAAGGTCACGTGGGTTGGGATGAGCCAGTACAAGATCCGACCTGCCTTCCCGCAACGGGAAGCCTGCCTCACAGTGGCAGAAGCCTTTCGGCTTGCCAGGGACGAACCAGAGTGACTGGAAAGAAAAAAGATAGCTGCAAGCTGCAAGTTGTCAGCTGCAAGCCGGGCATGCTAGCACGCGGGTTGCACGCCAGGCAGAAATATTTGGAAATTACGCCGCAGCGGTGAACTAACGCGGAAAAATTCCTATCAGACTTTGGGAAGCAACCTACTCTTGATGAGACCTTAACCCAAGGAGTAACTGGTTATGCGAGTTCCGTCTCTTCTGGCCCTGGCGGCCGCTGGGGCCCTGCTGCTGCCCATGGCTGCGAACGCCGGCAACTTCCCGGCCGGGAAGGAAGCTGCCTACATGACCCAGTGCACGCAAGTGGCTCAAGGCCAAGGCGTTGACGCTGCGGCCGCGAAAAAACACTGCGACTGTGGCGCGCAAACCATCAAAAAGAATTTCACCGACGCGGAAATTGCCGACCTCGACAGCAACGATGGCGTGGACGCCAAGCTGATGCAGAAGGCCCAGATGGTCGTGAAACAGGCCTGTGCACCGAAGAGCTGAAACGTTAAAGCCAGAGCAGACCAGCCATTCTTTGAGCTGGATCAACATCCTGCGAAGGTAAAAGGCGCTAGATGCGCAGAATTAGACTATGATGTGTTCCGTGCTCCGTAGCCTCGGCCGCATTGCACCACTGAAAAAACTAAATGTTCTGGAGATTCACCCATGTCCAATCGCCAACAAGGCACCGTCAAATGGTTCAATGATGAGAAAGGCTACGGCTTCATCACCCCAGCAGGCGGCGGCGACGACCTGTTCGTTCACTTCAAGGCCATCGAATCTGACGGCTTCAAGAGCCTGAAAGAAGGCCAGACTGTTTCCTTCGTCGCCGAGCGCGGCCAGAAGGGCATGCAGGCTGCACAGGTTCGTCCGGAGTAATTCGGATAGCTGTAAAAAAACCCGCCCTTGTGGCGGGTTTTTTTATGGGTGCTGCATGGGTTGAAGGGGTTGGCCCATGCGGGCGCGGCTTTTTTTGTGGGAGCGGCCTTGTGTCGCGAAAGGGGCGCGTAGCGGCCCCAGGGTTTCAGCTCTGCAGCCTATAATGCCGGGGCCGCTTTGCGGCCCTTTCGCGACACAAGGCCGCTCCCACAAGGACCGCGTATCAACCGCAGTTGACGCGAACCACCTTGCCCTGCTCGTCCACATTCAGGTTCAAGCGCTCGGAGCGGTACTCCAGGGTAACCACGTCGTGCGGCTTGAGAATGCGGGCCATCTGCGAGCCACTGGCCTTGCGCGCCTGCTCCAGCAGCTCGGCGCTGGCCGGCTTGCCAATGGCGAAATCGGCGCCGCTGGCTTCGCAGCGGCCATCGTTGCCTGCCGGCGTGGCTGGCGCAGCGCCACCAGCAGAATTGCCACCAGTGCTGCAACCAGCCAGGACAGCAGCCACCGCCAGGGTTGCCAGGTAAGCACGGGTACGGAACATGAAGCCTCCTAAATCGGTCCGGGAACTGTCTGATCCGACAGTTCCGCTGATCTTTTGTTGCAAAACCGGTCAAGTCTGCCTGAACTCGCCAGCCGAGGCGAAAACGCAATCGTGACCGGATTTTGCACAACCCGCTGCGTTTGCCATATGCTTAAGCCGCTAGGTCACTGACGCAAAGTCATGATTTAGTGCAAGAAGTGGAGCGCACCCCGCCTCCATCGAACACCAGGGTCAGGTGTTCGCCCCTTCGTCCCGGGCCCCAAGCGAGAGCCTTTCATGAGCAGCCACAGCATCGAAGCCGATATCAAGGTCAAATGGGCCGAAGGCCAGAGCGCGTACAGCCCTGGCACGCCGGAGGAGTTGCTGCTGATTGCCATCGACCTGCTGGTGCGCGATCGCGGCGCCGAGGCGGCACGCAGCTTCTTCGACCAGGTGTTCGAGCGCTACGCGCCGCACACGGCTATTCCAATCGCGCCAAACGGGCGCTGAGCAGGTCGAACAGGCCCTGGGCATCGCCCTCGTCCACCCACATCACGTTGGCTGGCTGCTTGAGCACGCCGTACCAGTCGGCAAGGGTCTGGCCGAAGCTGGGGCCTTCGCGGCTGTCGATGGTCATGTGGATACGCCGGCCGCTGAACAGTTCGGGCTTGAGCAGGTAGGCGATGACGCTGGCGTCGTGCACCGGGCCGCCGGGCATGCCGTACAGGTCCATGTCGTGGGTGATGTAGGCGTTGAGGATATCCACCACCCGTTTGCTGGCCTGGTTGTTCACCGCTGCCAGTTGCTTGAGGCGGGCGTCGCTGGTCAGCAGCTTGTGGGTGACGTCCAGCGGCAGGTAGGTCAGCGGCACGCCGCTGGCCAGCACCACTTCGGCGGCATGCGGGTCGGCATAGAGGTTGAACTCCGCAGCCGGGGTGATATTGCCGCCGTTGAAATGGGCACCGCCCATGACCACCACTTGCTTGATGCCTTTGGCGATGTCCGGGCGCTGGATCAGCGCCAGGGCCAGGTTGGTTTGTGGGCCGAGCATGGCGATGGTGATGCTGTGGGGCTTGGCGGCGCCCAAGGTGTCAACCAGGTATTGCACGGCATTGCCTTGGGCCAGCGGCGCTTTCGGTTCGTGGACCTGGATGCCGGTGAGGCCTTCTTCGCCGTGCACCTCGGCGGCGTAGATCGGCTTGCGCACCAGCGGGCGAGCGGCGCCGGCGTACACGGGGATGTCTTCGCGGCCGGCCCATTCGCGGGCCAGGCGGGCGTTGCGCGAGGTCTTTTCCAGGCGCACGTTGCCGGCCACGGTGGTGATGGCGCGGATGTTGAGCTCGTCGGGCGAGGCCATGGCCAGGAACAGCGCGACCACATCGTCGGCGCCGGGGTCGGTGTCGATGATCAGGTCGATGGGGGCGGCCTGGAGGGTGGTGGCTGCGGCCATGAGGGCGATTCCTTGTAGCAGGGGTTTGAGCATGGGTGGCACTCCTGTTGCCTGGATTGGTATTCCTGATACACCGCAAATCCCTGTGGGAGCGGGTTTACCCGCGAAGAAGGCAACGCGGTGGCTGGCACCGGCTTCGCCGGTGTTCGCGGGTGAACCCGCTCCCACAGGGGACGACGAGCTAGAAAGTCACGCCGGAAATCAGCGCGATGTTGCTGTAGGGCTGGCACTCGCCAGTACGCACTACCGCACGGGCACTGCGTGTCAATGCCTTGAAATCTTCATGGCTCAGCCATTCGCGCTTGCCCAGCTTGCCCTTCAGCCGCTCGATCTCGACCAGCGCCGGCGGCACCACTTTCTGCATCTCTTCGGCCAGCACGTGGCGCTCTACCTGCAACTCGCTCAGCACAACCCGTAACACGCTGGCGAAGTCCGGCAGGCCGGGCGTGACGGCCAGGTCGATCAGTTCGACACCCGGCGGCACCGGCAGCCCGGCATCGCCGATCACCAGGATGTCGCCATGCCCCATGCCGGCGATGGTCCGCGACAGGGCGACGTTCAGCAGTGGTGTTTTCTTCATGGCGCAAGCTCCGCCAGGTAGGGAATCGACGGCTGGGCGCCAGCGCGGGTAACCGACAGGGCCGCGGCGCGCTGGCCGAAGGCGATGGCTTCGCCCTCCTCCAGGCCGCACACCAGGCCAGCGGCAAAGCCGCCGATGAAGGTGTCGCCGGCTGCCGTGGTGTCCAGCGGTTGCACCACCGGCGCGGGGAAGTGCTGGTGGCCCTGAGGGGTGAGCAGCAAAGCCCCTTGCGCGCCCAGGGTGATGATCACTTTGCCCGCCCCCAGTTGCAGCAAGCGCTCGCCGGCGCGCCGGGCACTGTCCAGATCAGCCACCGCCACGCCGGTCAGGGCTTCGGCCTCGCTTTCGTTGGGCGTCAGGTAGTCGATGTGGGCGAACCAGTCCGCCGGCAAGGGGCCGGTCGCCGGCGCTGGGTTCAGGATCACCCGCTTGCCCAGTTCATGCCCCCTGGCCAAGGTCCAGGCCACGGTGTCGGCTGGTACTTCCAGCTGGCAGATGATCACCTCGGCCGCCTGCAGCAGCGCATCGAACCGCTGCACCGACTGCGGCGTCAGCAGGCCGTTGCCACCGGGGATGATGACGATGCAGTTCTGGCTGGCGGCATCCACGGTGATCAGCGCCACCCCGCTCGACACGCCCTGGCAGGTGGTGACGCCCTGGCAGTCGATGCCTTCCACATACAGGGCCCGGTGCAGTTGTCGACCATAGTCATCGTCGCCAACGTTGCCGATCATCGCAACGCTGCCGCCCAGGCGCGCCACGGCCACTGCCTGGTTGGCCCCCTTGCCGCCCGGCACGGTGAAAAAGCTTTCGCCGGGGAGTGTTTCGCCGGCCCGGGGCAGGCGCTGCGCGCGGGCCACCAGGTCCATGTTGAGGCTACCGACTACCACAACCTTGGCATTCATGACATTTCCTTAGCATCAGCGGTAATCGTTGAACAGGTCCGGGCGCGGCCCGGTGGACTCGCGCAGCACGATACGCGGGGCGACGATGCGCTGCTCTGCCGCGCCCTGCCGGGGGGTGCCGATACGCGCCAGCAACAGCGACGCGGCGCTCTCGCCCAGCTCGCGAATCGACTGGCCCACCGTGGTCAACGGCGGGTACACGTAACGGCTGAGCTCGATGTCGTCGAAGCCGATCACCGACAGCTCGCCGGGCACGTTGATATTGCGTTCGGCCGCGGCACGCAGCACACCGAAGCCGATCATGTCGTTGCCGGCAAAAATCGCCGTAGGCCGCTTGCCCTCCAGCAGCCGGCCTGCGGCTGCATGGCCGCCGGGGCTGGTGAAGTCGCAGTGCAGCACGCGGTCGTTGCGCACCGGCACACCGGCTTCGGCCATGGCGCGGCGGAAGCCGCTCAGGCGCAGCTGGGTCACACCGGTCTCGGCGGGGCCGCCGATGTAGGCGATGTCATGGTGACCAAGCTCCAGCAGGTGCTGGGTGGCCAGGAAGGCGCCCTGCTCGTGGTCGATGCGCACCAGGTCGGCATCGACACCGTCCAGTTCGCGGTCGACGATCACCATGGGCGTGCGCACACCAGCCAGGCTTTGCAGCAGGTCGCTGTCCTGCCCGACCGAAGCCACTACCAGGCCGTCGATGCGCTTTTCCAGCAGCACGCGCAGGTAGCTGCGCTGCTTTTGCGGGTTGTCGTCGGAGTTGCACAGGATCACGCAGTAGCCGTTGCGTTCGCAGGCGTCTTCGATGCCCCGCGCCAGCTCGGCGAAGTACGGGTTGACGCTGTTAGGTACCAGCAGGCCGATGGTGGCCGTGCTGCGCGCCTTCAGCGAGCGGGCCACGGCGCTGGGTACGTAGTCGAGTTCGGCGATGGCGGCTTCGACTTTCAACCGCACCTGCTCGCTGACCGGTCGGGTCTTGTTCAGCACATGGGACACGGTGGTGTAGGAAATGCCCGCCAGTGCCGCGACGTCTTTGATGGTTGCCATGTTTTCAGTTCCGCCGGCCTGCACGCCGGCTACGGTAAGTGTCGAGCACCACGGCGATGACGATCACCGCCCCGGTGATGATGCGCTTGGTCGGTTCGCTGGCACCGATCTGCGCCAGCCCTGCGGCCAGCACCGAAATGATCAGCACGCCAAAGAAGGTGCTGATGACCGAGCCGCGCCCGCCCATCAGGCTGGTGCCGCCAATCACCACGGCGGCGATCACCTGCAGCTCCAGGCCGGAGCCGGCATTGGGGTCGGCGGCTTCCAGGCGCGAGATCTGGAACAGCGCGGCCAGGCCGGCGAGCAGGCCCATCAGGGCGAACACCAGCACCTTGTACGGGCGCGGGTCGATGCCGGCCAGGCGCACGGCCTCTTCGTTGGTGCCGATGCCGATCAGGTAGCGGCCGAACACCGTGCGGGTCAGCACCAACTGGGCCAGCACGATCACCAGCAAGGCGATGATGAACGCCGGCGAGATGCCGAATGCGATGGGGTTGGAGAACCAGGCATAGGCATCGCCGATATAGGCGGTGCGCGAGTCGGTGAACTGGTAGGCCAGGCCGCGGGCCATTTCCAGCACCCCGAGCGAAACGATGAACGACGGAATGCGCCAGGCCACGGTGACGCCGCCGGTGATGCTGCCGGCCATCGCGGCCACGGCCATGCCCAGCAGGGCTGAAGGCAGCACGCCCCAGCCCCAGCCGAGGATCGCCACACTGACCGTGGACGCCGCCAGCGCCAGTACCGAGCCCACCGACAGGTCGATGCCGCCGATGATCAGCACGAAGGTCATGCCCACCGCCAGTACCATCAGGTCGGGGATCTGGTTGGCCAGGGTACTGAAGGTGTTGTACGACCAGAAGTGGCTGCTAAGGAACGAGAACAGCACGATCATCGCCAGCAAGGCGCCGGCCAGGCCCAGGTAGGTACCCAGGCCAAGATAGGTGCCACTGCGGCGCACCGGTGCGGCGCCTTGGCTGTCGAACGGGGTGGTTTTCATGCATCCATCCTGGGAGCTGCTTCATGCAGCAGTGCGTCACGTTTCTGATAACCGGCAAAGGCCGCGGCCAGCAACTGGTCCTGGCTCCAATGGTCCCGCTCGAAGGTGTCGATCAGGCGACCGGCCGACAGCACGGCGATGCGGTCGCATATCAGCATCAGCTCGCGCAGGTCGCTGGACACCACCACCAGGGCCTTGCCCTGGCGCGCCAGCTCGGCCAGCAGGCCATAGATGTCGAACTTGGCGCCGACGTCGATGCCACGGGTGGGCTCGTCGAACAGCAGCACCTGGCAATCGCGTTCCAGCCAGCGGCCGATCACCACCTTCTGCTGATTGCCGCCAGACAGCTCGCCTACCACCTGCTGCGGGCCGGCACTGCGAATGCGCATGGCCTGGATCTGGCGTTCGGCCAATGCCGCTTCGGCTTCGCCATCGAGCACCCCGGCCCGTGATACCGCACCGAGGTTGCCCAGGGCGATATTCGCGCTGATCGACTGCGTCAGCAGCAGGCCCTCGCCTTTGCGGTCTTCGGTGATCAGCGCGATACCGGCCTGCACCGCAGCCTTGGGCGAGTCGATGGTGACAGCCTTGGGCGGCTGGCCGAGGGCGATGCTGCCGCTGTCGGCACGGTCGGCGCCGTAGATCAGGCGCAGCAGTTCGGTACGGCCGGCACCGATCAGGCCGGAAATGCCGAAGATCTCCCCTGCCCTGACCTCGAACGACACTTCACGCACCTTGTCGGCACGGCTGAGCCTGTCGACCTTGAGCAGCGCCGTGCCGATCTGCCGGCGGCCCAGGTCGATATGCTCGCCCAGCTCGCGGCCGACCATCAGGTTGACCAGTTCGGCGCTGCTGTAGCGCTGGATCGGTTCGTCGCACATCAGCTTGCCGTCGCGCAGCACGACGATGCGCTGGGCCACGCGCTGCAGTTCTTCCAGGCGATGGGAGATGTAGACGATGGCCACGCCACGTTGGCGCAGGCGCTCGATCTGGGTGAACAGCAGCTCCACTTCGCGCGCGGTGAGCATGGCGGTGGGCTCGTCGAAGATCAGCACATGGCAGTCGCCAATCAGGTTGCGGGCGATCTCGACCATCTGCTGATGGCCGATGCCCAGCTCGCCGACCGGGGTGTCCGGGTCGATGGCGTCGAGGCCGACCTGGGCCATGGCGGCCGTGGCCAGTTGGCGCAGGCGCTTCTGGCTGATCCAACCGAAGCGGCCGGGCAGGTTGTCGAGGAACAGGTTTTCCGCGACGGTCAGCGTGGGCAGCAGGTTGAGTTCCTGCATGACCATGCGCACGCCAAGGCGCTCAGCCTCGCTGCGGCTGCCAGGCGCGTAGGCCTGGCCGCGGTAGCGCATGTGCCCGGTGGTGGGGGTTTCCAGGCCACTGATGAGCTTGGACAGGGTGCTTTTGCCGGCGCCGTTCTCGCCGGTCAGGGCCAGCACTTCGCCGGCACGCAGGTTCAGGCTGACCTCGCCGAGCACGGGCTGGGCGTAGGTCTTGCCTAGGCCGCTGGCGGCGAGCACTACTTCGTTGGCCGATGCAGGCATGGCCGTTTCTCCTGCCAGCGATCAGGGCTTGGTGATGAGTTGGACCGGGGTCTGGATGACGTTGTCGGCATCCACGTCGGGTTTCTCGCCCTTGACCATTTTCAGCGCCGCCTGGATGCCGTACACCGCCTGCTGGCTGGCCGCCTGGTCGAGGGTGGCAAGCACACGGCCATCGGCGAGCATCGGCTTGATGGCGTTGATGTTGTCGTAGCCCACCACTTGCACCTGGCCGGTCTTGCCGGCGGCACGCACGGCCGAGACCGCGCCCAGGGCCATGCTGTCGTTGCCGGCCAGCAGGGCTTTCAGGTCAGGGTATTCGTTGAGCATGGAGGCGGCGACGGCGTTGCCTTTGTCGATTTCCCAGTTGCCGCTCTGCACCGATACGATCTTGATCTGCGCGGCGTCCATGGCGTCCTTGAAGCCAGCGGTACGCTGCTGGGCGTTGGTGGTGGTCGGCACGCCTTCGATGATGCCGACCTGGTCGCCGGCCTTGAGCTTCTCTTTGGCCAGGTAGTCACCCACCAGGCGCGCGCCCTTGCGGTTGTCGGGGCCCACGAAGGGTACGCTGATGCCTTTGCTCTTGAGCAGTTCAGGGTCCAGGCGGTTGTCGATGTTGATCACCACAACGCCCTGGTCCATGGCCTTCTTCACCGCCGATACCAGCGCCTTGGAGTCCGCCGGGGCAATGACCAGGGCCTTGGCGCCCGCGTTGACCATTTGCTCGACGATGCGGATCTGCTCGCCGGTGTCGGTCTCGTTCTTGATGCCGTTGGCGATCAGTTCGAATTCATCGGCGTGGGCTTTCTGGTAGTCCTTGGCGCCGTCTTCCATGGTGCGGAAGAACTCGTTGGCCAGCGACTTCATGACCAGGGCGACCTTGGGCTTGTCTTCGGCATGGGCGGGAGAAAATGGCAGGGCCAGGGACAGCGAGGAAATGACCGCGAGGGCCAGCAGACGACCGGGGAACGGCAGTTTCATGGACGATGACTCCGAATCTTGTGTTTTTTGTCGGATCGCAAACGTTTGCGTTGCCTAACTATGGAAACAGGACCGGGGTTTGTCAAATCCGTTTGGCTGTCGGAGGTCAAGTCGAGCTTGGCGCAGTTTATCCGGATTTTTTCCGAAAAGCCGAACGTCTTTTCCTGCGTTTGTTCGGAATCTCGAATGGAACGCACCTTCATGTGGGGGGCGGCCTTGTGACGCGAAAGGGCCGCAAGGCGGCCCCGGCAATGTGTGTTGTTGCGCCGGAATCCGGGGCCCCTGCGCGCCCCTTTCGCGACACAAGGCCGCTCCCACAAGGGCCGTGCGCGCAACTGGTACGAAACCTGCCTTGCACCCTGTGCGACAAAACAACCATCTCATTAGGAAGAGAGAGAACAATAACGATGAATGCCGCACTGAAAATCTTCGCCCCCAGCGCACTCGCCGTACTGCTGGCCGTTCCAGCCACCGTTTCGGCCAAAGAGGCTGAAACCCAGCAGAAGCTGGCCAACGTGGTCATTCTCGCCACCGGCGGCACCATTGCCGGCGCTGGCGCCAGCGCTGCCAACAGCGCCACCTACCAGGCCGCCAAGGTGGGCGTCGACAAGCTGATCGCCGGCGTACCGGAGCTGGCCGACCTGGCCAACGTACGCGGCGAGCAGGTCATGCAGATCGCCTCTGAGAGCATTTCCAACGACGACCTGCTCAAGTTGGGCAAACGCGTTGCCGAACTCGCCGAAAGCAAGGACGTCGACGGCATCGTCATTACCCACGGCACCGACACCCTGGAAGAGACCGCCTACTTCCTCAACCTGGTGGAAAAGACCGACAAGCCGATCGTGGTCGTCGGTTCGATGCGCCCGGGTACCGCCATGTCCGCCGACGGCATGCTCAACCTTTACAACGCCGTGGCCGTGGCCAGCGACAAGCAGTCGCGCGGCAAGGGCGTGCTGGTGACCATGAATGACGAGATCCAGTCCGGGCGCGATGTCAGCAAGGCAGTGAACATCAAGACCGAAGCCTTCAAGAGCGCCTGGGGCCCGATGGGCATGGTGGTGGAAGGCAAGTCGTACTGGTTCCGCCTGCCGGCCAAGCGCCACACGGTCAACTCCGAGTTCGACATCAAGCAGATCAGCAGCCTGCCGCAGGTGGATATCGCCTATGGCTATGGCAACGTCACTGACACCGCCTACAAGGCACTGGCGCAGAATGGCGCCAAGGCACTGATCCATGCCGGTACCGGCAACGGTTCGGTGTCGTCGCGCGTGGTGCCGGCGCTGCAGGAGCTGCGCAAGAACGGCGTGCAGATCATTCGCTCGTCGCACGTCAACCAGGGTGGCTTCGTGCTGCGCAACGCCGAGCAGCCGGATGACAAGAACGACTGGGTCGTGGCCCATGACCTGAACCCGCAGAAAGCGCGGATTCTGGCGATGGTGGCGATGACCAGGACCCAGGACAGCAAGGAGCTGCAGCGCATCTTCTGGGAGTACTGATCGCCAGCCGCCCCCCCTGAAATGCAAACAGCCCCGCTGCCCTGGCGGGGCGTTTGCTGTCTGACTGTTGCGAAATTACTTACAGTGAAATACTGTATGCGCATACAGCAAAAACAAGGAAACACTTGTGTCCAGCACCGCCTCCGCCACCCCAAGCAGCTATGAACAACTGGGTATGCGCATTCAGAAAATCATCAACAGCCCCACTGCCCAGCGCAGCCGTGCGGCGTTGATCTTCCGTCTGGAGCAGGAAACCCCGGAAGATTGGGAAACCCTGCTAGAGGAAATCGCCGAAAACGATAACGTCACCCTCGCCCACCGCGACGATGGCGGCGTGCAGATTTTCTGGACGGTACCGAAGGAAGACTGACTGCATTCAGCCTCAAGCCAAGGCCTGCAGGTAGGCGCTGGCTTCGCGGTAACGCGCCAGCCGCGCCAGGTCGGTGGGGCCTGGGCACGGGATGCGCGAAAGGTCGCTGTTGTCGGCCAGATCGGCCAGCTTGACGGTGCGCGCCAGCGGGTCACCGCCCAGGCGCACCACGAAGTCCTGGTAGGCCTCGCCCTCACGGCGGCTGAGCGCCAGCAAGGCGGCAAGGATTTTCAGCGCGAAACCCTCGCGCGCCAGGTCGGACAGGGTCAGCGGGGTGTCTTCGATCACATCGTGCAGCACAGCGACAATCCGTTGTTCGGTTGTGGAAACCCGCATCATCACGCGTAGCGGGTGGAGGATATAAGCGGCCCCACCCTTGTCGTATTGCCCTTCATGCGCCCTGGCGGCCACGGCAATGGCCCGCTCCAGTGTAGACATGAGGCCCTCCCCGTTCGGCTTCTTCCTGACAAGCATAGCCAAAACTGTGCGGACAATGTCTAGCGCGCGTGTGACTATGCCGTGCCGACCTTGCACAAGCAGCCTTGTGGAAGCCGCTCCCACAAAAGGCCGCGCCTGCAGAAACCGGGTTTATCGCGCTGCGCCGTGCTGAATCACCACCGAATCGGTACCCAGCTTGGCCATCACCTCGGCCTTGCGCGCTTCGGCTTCCTCACGGGTGGGGAATGGCCCCATCAGCACCACCGGCTTGCCGTCGCGGTACTCCACCGAGGACGGAATGCCCTTTTCGATCAGGCGTGCGGTCATGTCGCTGAGCGCGCCCATGTTTGCACCCTGAATCACTTCCACATCCCAGCCTTGCGGGGCCGGCTGGCCAGCCAGGGCCTCGGCGCGGCGCTGCAGCTCGGCGCCGCCGCACATCTCGCGGATGCGCAGGTTGTTGCCGCTGTCGTCGACGATGATTTCGTACTGGCCATCGCGCTTGATGGCCACGTAGCTGCGGTAGGCCTCGTACTGCCCGGCATCATCCTTGCCACGGACCTGGCCACAAATGGTGCCCTGGGTGTCGATCCGAACGTTGCCGAACTTGGCGGTCTTGGGGTTGTGCAGGTGTTCGGCCACCTGTTTGTGCACGCCTTCGACCTCGTTCTCACAGCCCGCCAGGGCGAGCACTGCCATTACCACAGCCAGTTTGCGCACGCGTGTACCTCCAGATTCGAAGGGGCGGATTCTAGCACGCCGGGCAATGCCCCGAACCGCGACCAAACGTTACACGCTGCTTCATGCGCACAGCAAAAAGGGCGATCATTACTGATCGCCCTTTTTCGATTTGGTAGGCACAATTGGACTCGAACCAACGACCCCCACCATGTCAAGGTGGTGCTCTAACCAACTGAGCTATGTGCCTGTCGTGTGGTGCGCATATTAGTGATCAAATGCGTACCTGTAAAGCGTTTTTTTCAGAAAAATCAAAAACTTTGCGAATTCGTGCATAAGGGCCTGCTGCGCAGCACCAGGCCGCGAGAACCCAATGAAAAAAGGGGTGACCCTTGCGGATCACCCCTTCTTCGATTTGGTAGGCACAATTGGACTCGAACCAACGACCCCCACCATGTCAAGGTGGTGCTCTAACCAACTGAGCTATGTGCCTGTCGTGTGGTGCGCATTCTACCCATTCCAAAAACCCTGTCAACACTTTTTTTCGCGCTAACTTACTGAATCTTAAACTCTTTATAGAAAAGTGCGCTGGCGGGGACCGAGTAAAGGATTTTCAACGGACGACTAGCGGGTGTTTATTATTATTGATAGCATCGGTACATTCGTTAAAAATATAAAACACGAGGTTCCTGCAGCATGGCTAACACCCCCTACCCCCAGTCCTACTACGCCGCCTCGGCCAACCCGGTGCCGCCACGTCCGGCGCTGCAGGGTGAGGTGGAAACCGATGTGTGCATCATCGGCGCCGGCTACACCGGCCTGTCCAGCGCCCTGTTCCTACTGGAGAACGGCTTCAAGGTCAGCATCGTCGAAGCAGCCAAGGTCGGCTTCGGCGCATCGGGCCGCAACGGCGGCCAGATCGTCAACAGCTACAGCCGCGACATCGACGTCATCGAGCGCACCGTCGGCCCCAAGCAGGCCCAACTGCTGGGCCACATGGCCTTCGAAGGCGGGCGCATCATTCGTGAGCGCGTGGCCAAGTACAACATCCAGTGCGACCTGAAGGACGGTGGCGTGTTCGCTGCCCTCACCAGCAAGCAGATGGGCCACCTGGAGTCGCAAAAGCGCCTGTGGGAACGCTTCGGCCACAACCAGCTGGAGCTGATGGACCAGAAGCGCATCCGCGAAGTGGTCGCCTGCGACAACTATGTGGGCGGCATGCTGGACATGAGCGGCGGCCACATCCACCCGCTGAACCTGGCCCTGGGCGAAGCCGCTGCGGTCGAGTCGCTGGGCGGCATCATCTATGAGCAAACCCCGGCCGTACGCATCGAGCGCGGCGCCAACCCGGTGGTGCACACCCCGCAGGGCAAGGTCCGCGCCAAGTTCATCATCGTCGCCGGCAACGCCTACCTGGGCAACCTGGTGCCGGAGCTGGCCAGCAAGTCCATGCCATGCGGCACCCAGGTGATCACCACCGAACCGCTGGGCGACGAACTGGCGCGCACCCTGCTGCCGCAGGACTACTGCGTCGAGGATTGCAACTACCTGCTCGACTACTACCGCCTGACCAGCGACAAGCGCCTGATCTTCGGTGGTGGCGTGGTGTACGGCGCGCGTGACCCGGCCAACATCGAGGCGATCATCCGTCCGAAGATGCTCAAGGCCTTCCCGCAACTGAAAAACGTGAAGATCGACTACGCCTGGACCGGCAACTTCCTGCTGACCCTGTCGCGTCTGCCACAGGTTGGCCGTATCGGCGACAATATCTACTACTCCCAGGGCTGCTCGGGTCACGGCGTGACCTACACCCACCTGGCGGGCAAGGTGCTGGCCGAGGCCATGCGTGGCCAGGCCGAGCGTTTCGACGCCTTCGCCGGCCTGCCGCACTACCCGTTCCCGGGTGGCCAGATGCTGCGCGTGCCGTTCAGCGCCATTGGCGCCTGGTACTACAGCCTGCGCGATCGCCTGGGCTTCTGATGTAGGCAGGGCTGGCCTCTTCGCGGGTAAACCCGCTCCCACAGGGACATCACTGGACCTGAGGGCAGCGGGTTTCCTGTGGGAGCGGGTTTACCCGCGAAAGAGCCGGTACAGACAAAGCTATTTGTTCAGGCTACTCACAGCCTGCTTCGCCGCAATCTCCTGCCCCGCCCGGGCCAGTTCATCGGCAGCCTGCAACCAGCGCTGGCGGTCCACCTGGGCTGGCAGCTGCCGAGGTGGCTGCACCAGCACCGCCCAGCTCCCAAGCTTCGCCCACGCCGAGGCAAAGTCATCGAACGCCATCAACTGCCGCCGGTGCATGCCCGAGCGCAACAGCACCCGCTGCTTGTAGCGGTCGTAGCCGATCAGCACGGCGTAGCGTGGCTCGCTCCACCAGGCCGAACCATCCTCGTAACGCAGCAGCACCGGGTTGCCCGCCGCCACCTGGGTCAACAGCGCGTCCAGCTGCTTGTCCAGCGGATACACCACCATGCCGTAGTCGCGCGCCACCCGTGGGATGCCGGTGTCCAGCGCCTCGGCGCCCTGCGGCAGGTTCAGCGGCTTGTCCAGCAGCCCCGGCGTGATCGGAGCCCCCTGTTGCGACAGCACCGCCGCCAATGCCATGGCCCCGCTGTGGTTGGCGTTGCCACGGTAGAACGGCACGCTGCTGATCTCGACCCGCTGCGGCAGGCCCTTGAGGTTGCCGGAGGGTGCGCTGGCGCAACCGGCCAGGCTGGCTGCAACCAGGCAGGCAGCCAGCAGCCGACGAGGGATGGTCTTGAAGGAAGGTTGCTGCATGGACACTCGCTTGCTCCAACGCCGGGCAGGCAGCGCCCGGCTCTGGCCACCGATCATAGGTCGGACAGCGGCGCGGGTATAGTCCGACACCGCTTAGGAGCAAATCGGACCAAGCAATAGACCTTTGGTCAATGGAACGTCACAGGCGAAAGACTAGACTAAAGCAGTGTCTGGAAGGCCAGCGTCGGCGACCGAGCGCGGCCCGTAGAGATGGAGGCACAGATGAGCCTGACCATGGCAATCCTCATGCTGGTTGGCATGTGGCTGAGCGTTGCAGCCGCCATGCTATGGGGTGTACTGCGTATCGTGCGGCGTCATTCCCACCACCACCTGCCACCGCAGGCCCCCGCCAAGCCACAGCCTGTGCGCCGGTCGCGGCGGCATGCCGGGGTGCACTGATTCAGAGATTTCCGAGGCCCATTCGCGGGTGAACCCGCTCCCACAAGGTCCTCCGCTGCCTTCAGAAACGGCGGGGACCTGTGGGAGCGGGTTCACCCGCGAACGGGGCGCAAGCGCCCCGCTTTTTCACATCAACCTTCAGCCGCCTCACGCTTCAACCGTGCCCGACGGGCCAGGATGTTGAGGATCTCGATCGCCGTCGAGAAGGCCATGGCCGCGTACACATAACCCTTCGGTACATGGGCGCCGAAACCTTCGGCGATCAGCGTCATGCCGATCATGATCAGGAAGCCCAGGGCCAGCATCACCACGGTCGGGTTGTCGTTGATGAAGTTGGCCAACGGGTCGGCGGCCACCATCATGACGATCACGGCAGTGATAACGGCAATGATCATGATAGGCAGGTGCTCGGTCATGCCCACGGCGGTGATGATGCTGTCGACCGAGAAGACGATGTCCAGCAGCAGGATCTGGAAGATCGCCGCGGCAAAGCCCAGGGTAACCGTCGACGACACCTTGGCTTCTTCCTTGGCCCCGTGCGGGTCGACGTTCTCGTGGATTTCCTTGGTCGCCTTCCACAGCAGGAACAGGCCACCGGCAATCAGGATCACGTCCTTCCAGGAGAAGGCATTGCCGAACACTTCGAACACCGGGTCGGTCAGCTGGACGATCCAGGCCACCGTGCTGAGCAAGGCCAGGCGCATGACCAGGGCCATGCTGATACCGATACGGCGCGCCTTGGAGCGGTACTCCACCGGCAGCTTGTTGGTCAGGATGGAGATGAAGATCAGGTTGTCGATGCCCAGCACGACTTCCATGGCCACCAGCGTAGCCAGGGCAACCCAGGCGGTAGGGCTAGCGACGAGTTCCAGCAAGTATTCCATTGTTCAAATCCTGCAGCAGCGGTTGGGGGTCAGATTTCCTGGGTGTCTTCTTTCTTGTCGGCGTCCTTGGGCTTGTGCCCTTCGCTGCCGATGGCCTCGCTCAACGCCTGCTGTGCGGCCTTGTTGGTGTCGTCGATGGCCTGCTTGGCCGACTGTGCGGCCTGGTCGAGCATCTGCTGGGCGGATTTCTCGGCCTGCTCGCAACCGGCCAGGGTGAACAGGGCCAAGGCCAGCACCAGCGGCGTGCCGATGGATTTTAGTTGCAGCATGGGTTCCTCGCTTTTCATGTTCCGGCGGCGCACACGGCGCCTGATGGAGTCGCATTCTAAAGAGCGCAACACATCCGGAAAATTCGTATTTTCAGCGGTTATACTTCGGTTTTTACGAATCCGGAACGATACCGATGCTCAACTATCGGCAGTTGCACTACTTCTGGGTCGTGGCCAAGACCGGCAGCATCGCCCGCGCCAGCGAACAGTTGAACCTGACCCCGCAAACCATCAGCGGTCAGATCAGCCTGTTCGAGCAGACCTATGGCCTGGAGCTGTTCCAGCGCGTGGGGCGCCAGCTGGAACTGACCGAAACCGGGCGCCAGACGCTGATCTATGCCGAGCAGATGTTCCAGCTGGGAAGCGAACTGGAGGCCATGCTGCGGGCCGGCCCGCAGGAGCAGATCCTGTTCCGCGTGGGTGTGGCGGACGTGGTACCCAAGTCCATCGTCTACCGCCTGCTGGCACCGACCATGGAGCTGGACGACGTGCTGCGCATCAACTGCCGCGAAGACAAGCTCGAACGGCTGCTGGCCGACCTGGCGATCCAGCGCCTGGACCTGGTGATTTCCGACAGCCCCATGCCCAGCCACCTGGACATCAAGGGCTATAGCCAGAAACTGGGCGAATGCGGGTTGAGCTTCTTCGCCACCCCGGCGCTGGCACACCGCCTGGAAGGCCCCTTCCCCGCCTGCCTGCAGGATGCGCCATTGCTTATCCCCGGGCAGGAAACCGTGGTACGCAGCCGCCTGCTGCGCTGGCTGGGTGAGCAGCAGGTGCAGCCACGAATCGTGGGCGAGTTCGATGACAGTGCCTTGATGCAGGCATTCGGGCAGTCGGGCAGCGGCATCTTCGTCGCGCCCAGCGTGATCGCCGAGGAAGTGTGCCGCCAGTATGGCGTGGAGCTGATCGGGCAGACCGAGGCGGTGCACGAGTCGTTCTATGCCATTTCAGTGGAGCGCAAGGTCAAGCACCCGGGGATCGTGGCGATTACCGAGGGGGCGCGACGAGAGTTGTTTCATTGGTAGCAGGCAGATTTGACGCCTCCCGCGTTTCAATGGTCATATGCCCGCCAGTTTCAGGTGCCCTGCGCCGCCGCGCGCAGGGTGAAACGGGAAGCCGGTGCGTCGTGTTGCCCACGATAAGTCCGGCGCTGCCCCCGCAACGGTAAGCGAGCGAACCCTTCGAGATACCACTGTGCACTTGCATGGGAAGGTGAAGGTTTCATGCCCCTCGCAAGCCCGGAGACCGGCCTGGAGCTTCACTTGGCAACCCGCGGTGGGCGGGCGCAGGCCGGTATCCGTGCGTGCGCCTGCGTGCACGGTGCGCCTTTGCGTGTTTTCCACCGGGATCCATTCATTCCTGCAGTAGTGGAACGACATGTCCCGTATCTTCAAGCTTCACCCCCTGGCGGCCTGCCTGGCCGTTTCCCTGCCGGCCCTGGCCGATGACCTCGAGCGACAACCACTGGCCCTGCCCTCCACGGCCATCACCGACACGCTCGACAGCCACGCCATCGACCTGGCCACACCGACCCAGGCTGGTTCGCGCCTGGGCCTCAGCGCCCTGGAGACACCGGCCAGCACCAGCAGCATCAGCGCCGAGCAGATCCAGCAGCGCAACAACCTCACCGTGCAGGACGCGGTGACCCGCTCACCGGGCATCAGCTACATCGGCTCCCCGGGCGACGGCGGCACGGGGCTGTCCGCCCGCGGCTTTACCGGGCACGGCTCGGTGATGACCTTGTTCGACGGCGCACGCCTGTACACCGGTGCCGGCACCCAGACGTTCCCGGTCGACCCGTGGATGGTCGAGCGCATCGATGTCATTCGCGGCCCGGCCTCGGTGCTGTATGGCGAAGGCGCCACCGGGGCAGTGGTCAACGTGATCCCGAAAAAGCCGTTTGCCGGCGAGGTACGCAACTACCTGCGCCTGGGCTACGGTTCGTGGGACCGCCAGCAGCTCGGCCTGGACAGCGGCGGCAGCCTCGGTGAGCGCCTGAGCTACCGCCTGGCCCTGAACCAGCAAACCGGTAACGGTTGGGTCGACCGCACCCCGTCACGCAGCCTGGCGCTGAGCGCCGCGCTGCGCTTCGATGCCAGCGACGACCTCAGCTTCACCCTCGCCCACGACCGCGGCGATGCGCAGCCTGCCAACTACTACGGCACCCCGCTGATCGACGGCCACTACCGCAGCAGCCTGCGCAAGAAGAACTACAACGTGCAGGACGACGTGCAGCATTACGTCGATGAATGGACCCGCCTGAATACCGACTGGACGTTGAACGATCACCTCAGCGCCAGCAACCAGCTGTACTACATCAAGAGCCGCCGTCACTGGCGCAATGCCGAGGAGTACAGCTGGGATGCAGGGCGCCAGCAGCTGCTGCGCGGCAGCTATCTGCAGATCAAGCACAACCAGGAACAGTTCGGCGACCGACAGGCCTTCACCCTCGACCACAGGCTGTTTGGCCTGGCCAGCAAGACCGTGGTCGGCGCCGAGTACAACAAGGTCCGCTTCAACGTCGACAGCAACGCGCCCTACAACGATGTGGGCGGTGACTACGTCGACCCGTGGCAGCCGCAACCAGGCTGGTTCCACAGCGCCTCGCCGTTACGCCCGCAAACGCTGTCCACCACCCACACCTTTGCCCTGTTTGCCGAAAACCGCCTGCAGTTGAGCGATCGCCTGTCGCTGGTCACCGGCGTGCGCCGCGACCAGAACCACATCGACCAGGAAAAACTGACCACCGACAGCCGCAGCGACCGCAGCCTGCAAGGCGGCAACTGGCGTGCCGGGCTGGTGTTTGCGGTCAGCGACGACCTGTCGCTGTATGGCCAGTACTCCACCAGCGAGGATGGGGTCGACAACCTCATCAGCCTCAGCGCCAACCAGATGCACTATGACCTGACCGAGGCCAGGCAGACCGAAGTGGGCCTGAAGCAGCGCTTCTGGGAAGGGCGTGGCGAATGGACATTGGCGGCCTACCACATCGTCAAGAAGAAGCTGCTGGTGGATGACCCGGTCACCCACGAGAAGCAGCAGGCTGGCCAGCAGACGTCCGATGGCCTGGAGGCAACCCTGGAACTGGCGCTGGCGCACCAGTGGCAGGTGTCGGCCAATGCGGCGATCGTGCGCGCAAGGTACGACGACTTCGACGAAATGGTCGGTGCCGTGGCGCAGGACCGTGCGGGCAATCGCCCGGCCAATGTCCCGCGGCGTACCGCCAACCTGTGGCTGAGCAAAGGCTTCGGCCAGCGGCTAAAGGCCGGCATTGGCGCGCGTTATGTGGACGAGCGCTATGCCAATACCGCCAACACCCAGAGCGCCCCCGGCTACACCGTGGTGGATGCCGACATCGGCTGGCAGGTGTTGCCGGATGTGCGGCTAGGGTTGCAGTTGAACAACCTGTTCGACCGTGAGTATGTGCAGTCGGCGTTCAGTGGCCAGCAGTGGCTGATGGGGATGCCACGATCGTACTTTGCGACGGTGGATTACAGCTTCTGATCTGGCCTGCCTGCACCGGCCTCTTCGCGGGTAAACCCGCTCCCACAGGGATATCACAGAATTCGAATACGGTGATGTACCTGTGGGAGCGGGTTTACCCGCGAAGAGGCCGGCACAGGTAGCACAAAAACATCTACCGTCCCGTCACACTTTAGTTATAAGATAACGTTTCAGTTGACATCCATTCCTATCAGCGACCTCCCATGACAAGCGCCAGTGCCACCCCCACCCTGCTCACCCAGCGCCTGCAGAGCATCGACGCCCTGCGCGGCCTGGTAATCCTGTTCATGCTCCTGGACCACGTTCGTGAAACCTTCTTTCTGCACCGCCAGGTCAGTGACCCGATGGCCATCGATACCACCGAGCCCACGCTGTTCTTCAGCCGCACCCTGGCCCACCTGTGCGCGCCGGTGTTCGTCTTGCTGACCGGCCTTTCAGCCTGGCTGTACGGCGAGAAACACCAGGGCCGCGGCGATGTCTCGGCGTTCCTGTTCAAGCGCGGGCTGTTCCTGGTGGTGCTGGAGTTCACCCTGGTCAATTTCGCCTGGACCTTCCAGCTGCCGCCCAGCGTCATCTACCTGCAAGTGATCTGGGCCATCGGCGTGAGCATGATCGCCCTGTCGCTGCTGGTGTGGTTGCCACGTGCCGCCCTGATCGCCGTGGGCGCAATCATCATCGCCGGCCACAACCTGCTCGATGGTCTGCACTTCGGCGTCGAATCCGCCCTGCACGTGCCATGGGCGATCCTGCATGACCGGGGCTGGCTGGAGTTCTCCGAAAGCCTGCGCCTGCGCACCTCCTACCCCGTGCTGCCGTGGATCGGGGTCATCGCCCTGGGCTACGGCCTGGGCCCTTGGTTCGCCCGCGCGAGCGAGGCCGGCCAACGCCAGCATCGCCTGCTGCTGGCCGGGCTGATCGCGCTGCTGGGCTTTGTCGTGTTGCGCCTGGTCAACGGCTACGGCGAGGCGCCATGGAGCGTTTACCCGACCGTCACGCAAACCCTGATGAGCTTCTTCAACATCACCAAGTACCCGCCATCGCTGCTGTTCCTGGCCCTGACCCTGGGCTGTGGCCTGCTGTTGCTGCGCGCCTTCGAACGCGCCGGCCAGGCTCGCTGGATCAGTGCCCTGGCGGTGTTCGGCGCGGCACCGATGTTCTTCTACCTGCTGCACCTGTATGTGCTGAAGCTGCTGTACCTGGCCAGCGTGGCGCTGTTCGGCCGCAACCATGGCGACTACTTCGGCTTCGACGGCATCGCCGCCGTGTGGCTGGGGGCAGTGCTGCTGGCGGTTTCGCTGTACCTGCCGGTGCGCTGGTTCGCCCGCCTGAAGGCGCGGCGGCGCGACATCACCTGGCTGAAGTACTTCTGAAAAGCGTTTTCACCCGGCGGCACGATGGTCTACCATGCCGGCCGCCGGTTTCCACCACGGAATCAATAGGGAATCCCAGGCCCGCCAATTCGGGCCAAACGGAACTGCCCCCGCAACTGTAGGTGCCGAGCCTGCTCCATCGATGCCACTGGGCCACGAACCCGGGAAGGCCGGAGCCAGGCCATGACGCACCAGTCAGGAGACCTGCCGGCCTACATTCACCAACCGGCGGGGTGTCCGGGATTGGCCATCAGTGTTGCCCCTGCCGCCAGCGGGGGCTCGGCGATGCCTGTCCGTGCGTTCCTCACCCGAACTGTCCGATAGGAGATCGCCCAGCATGCTGCCCCGTTTTGCCACCCTGCTCGCCGGCCTCGGCCTCACCGGCCTGGCCCAGGCTGCTGCCACCCACTACCCGCTGACGGTCGACAACTGCGGCAAGCCGCAAACCTTCGCCCAGGCGCCGCAACGCGCGGTCACCATTGGCCAGGCCAGTACCGAGATGCTCTACGCGCTGGGGCTGGGCGACAAACTGGCGGCCACCTCGCTGTGGTTCAACAATGTGCTGCCCGAGTATCAGGTGCAGAACGCCAAGGTGCCGCGCCTGGCCGACAACGAGCCCAGCTTCGAGGCGGTAGTGGGCAAGCGCCCGCAACTGGTGACGGTGCAGTTCGAATGGATGGTCGGTGCCCAGGGGGCGGTCGCCACCCGCGAACAGTTCGATGAACTGGGCATCCCCACCTACCTGCTGCCATCGGACTGCGAAGGCAAGGACAACCTGGTGGGTGCCGATGGCACCCGCCTGCAGGCGTTCCAGGTCGACACTATCTACAAGAGCGTCAGCCAGCTGGCGGCAATCTTCGACGTGCAGGACCGTGGCACGGCCCTGAATGCCGAGCTCAGAGGCCGCCTGGACAGTGCCAAGGCGCAACTGGCCGACAAGGACCTGTCCGCCACCTCGGCGCTGTTCTGGTTCTCCAGCGCCGATCTGCACATCGACCCCTATGTGGCGGGCCGTCAGGGGGTTGCCGACTTCATGCTGCGCACCCTTGGCGTGCGCAACGTGGTCGAGTCCAGCGAAGAATGGCCGACCGTAGGCTGGGAAACCCTGGCCAAGGCCAACCCCACCTGGCTGATCATTGCCCGCATGGACCGCCGCCGCTACCCCGCCGACGACTACCAGAAGAAGCTGGCATTCCTGCGTAGCGACCCGGTAACGCGCAACATGGACGCGGTGAAGCACGACCGCATCATCATCCTCGACGCCGACGCCATGCAGGCCGGCATTCGCTTGTTCAGCGGCCTGCAGACACTGGCCGCCGCCTTCGCCAGCGGCAAAGCAGCCCAGTGATGATGCGCCTGCTACCCTGCATCGCCGTTGCCCTGGCCGCCCTGTTGGCGGCCCTGCTGGCCGGCACCGCCATCGGCGAAACCAACCTGTCGCCCGGCGTGGTCGGCCAGGTACTGGCCAACCAACTGTGGCAGGCCGGCTACCCGGTCGACCCGATCGACGCCGGCATCGTCTGGAACTACCGCCTGCCCCGCACCCTGGTTGCCGCGGCCTGCGGCGCCGGCCTGGCCACCTGCGGCGTGATCCTCCAGGCACTGTTGCGCAACCCGTTGGCCGAGCCTTACCTGCTGGGGCTGTCTGCCGGCGCCTCGACCGGTGCGGTGCTGGTGGGCCTGCTGGGCTTCGGCAGCCTGGCGCTGAGCATGTCCGGCGGCGCGTTCATCGGTGCCCTGGCAGCGTTCGCTTTGGTACTGTTGCTGGCCCGGGCAGCCGGCCCCAGCAGCAACAATGCCCAGGTGATCCTTGCCGGGATCGCCGGCTCGCAACTGTTCAACGCCCTTACCGCCTTCCTCATCACCATGTCGGCCACCGCCGAGCAGGCGCGCGGCATCCTGTTCTGGCTGCTGGGTAACCTCAGTGGCGTACGTTGGCCTTCGGTGTGGCTGGCCGTGCCAGTTGTACTGTTCGGGCTGTTGGTGTGCCTGTGGCATCGCCGTGCCTTGGATGCCTTCACCTTCGGTGCCGACTCGGCGGCGTCGCTGGGCATCCCGGTGCGGCGTACCCAGTTGCTGCTGATCAGCTGCGCGGCGCTGGTGACCGCGGTGATGGTGTCCATCGTCGGCGCCATCGGTTTTGTCGGGCTGGTGATCCCCCATGCCCTGCGCCTGCTGCTCGGCCCCGGGCACAGCCGCCTGCTGCCCGCCAGCGCACTGGGCGGAGCACTGTTCCTGATTGCCGCCGACATCCTGTCGCGCATCTTGATCCCTGGCCAGGTGATCCCCGTGGGCGTAGTCACGGCTCTGCTCGGCGCACCGGTCTTCGCGCTGATCCTGGTCAGCCGCCGGGGGCGCCCATGACGGTCATGACGGCGCTACAGCTGGCCCCCTTGAGTTGCCAGAACCTGGGGCTGCAACTGGCCGGCAATACCGTGCTCAGCGATATCGAACTGAGCGTTGTCGCCGGTGAAACCCTGGGCATCGTCGGCCCCAACGGTTCCGGCAAGTCCTCGCTGCTGAAGGTGCTGGCCGGGCTGCGCAAGCCAGGCAACGGCAGCGTGCAGTTGCTGGGCGAACCGCTGGCACAGTTGCCCCGCCGCCGTGTAGCCCAGGCCTTGGCGCTGGTCGAACAGCAGGCCGACACCCTCGATGCGATCAGCGTGTTCGATGCCGTTGCCCTGGGCCGCACCCCCTGGCTGTCGGTGCTGGCGCCGTTCTCCCGGGAAGACCGCGCGATCGTCGAGCAGGCCCTGGCCGACCTCGACGCTTTGCACCTGCGCGCACGCCTTTGGGGGTCGCTGTCCGGGGGCGAGCGCCAGCGGGTGCACATCGCCCGAGCCCTGGCACAGCGGCCGCAGGTGCTGCTGCTGGACGAGCCGACCAACCACCTGGATATCCAGCACCAGCTGAGCCTGTTGCAACAGGTGCAGGCCTTGCCGGTGACCACCCTGGTGGCCCTGCACGACCTCAATCAGGCGCTCACCTGCGACCGCGTAGCGGTGCTCGACAAAGGCCGACTGGTCGCCCTCGGCAAACCGCTCGAGGTGCTCACCCCCGAGCGCCTGCTGAACACTTTCGGCGTGCATGCCCACTACCTCATCGACCCCTTCGACGGCGCGCACATCTTGCGTTTGCGCGCCCCCTGAACAGGAAGTTCTGCCTATGCCGCGCCCTGTCGCCCTGCTGCTCGCCAGCGCCCTGCTCGCGCCCCCTGCGCTGGCCGACTCCGCCCAATCGCAAAGCAACGGTTTTGTCGAGGATGGCCGCTGGAGCCTGCTCAACCGCAGCGTATTCGACCAGCGCGACTACAAGCATGGCGGGCGCAACAGTGCCGGGCGCAACGCCTACAAGCCGCGCGATGAACGTAGCGGCAAGGCCGAGGAATGGGCCTATGGCCTGATGGGCACCTTCCGGTCCGGTTTCACCCAGGGGCTGATCGGTGTCGGGGTCGACGCCCACGCCTACCTGGGCGTGCAACTCGACAGCGGCGGCGGGCGCGTGGGCAAGGCACGCTTGCTCGGGGTGGATAACGAGGGGCACCCGAAGAACGAATACAGCCGTGCCGGCGCAGCATTGAAACTGCGCATGGCCGATACCGTGCTGTCCTACGGTGAGCAACGGGTCAAGACCCCGGTGTTCAGTTCATCCGACAGCCGCCTGCTACCCGAGACAGCGACCGGGTTCTTCCTTGACAGCACCGAGTTCGACGACCTCAGGCTGGTGGCCGGGCACTTCAATGAAAACACCGACCGCAATGCATCCAGCCACGACCAGGGCTTCGTGGTGAACTACTCCAATGGCCGCCAAGGCAACAGCTTCGACCTGGCCGGCGTGGTGTGGAACCCCGGCGCCGCCTTCAGCGGCAGCCTGTACACCTCACGTTACCAGGACAGCTGGAACCAGCATTACCTGGGCAGCACCCTAAGCCATGCCCTGGATGAGCGCCGCAGCCTCACCCTCGACCTCAACCTTTACCGCACCACCGACACCGGCAAGGCGCTGTCCGGGCGCATCGACAACACCACCTGGAGCCTGGTCTCGCGTTACGACCATGGGCCGCACGGTTTCAGCCTGGGCTGGCAGCAGGTGGACGGCAACACGCCATTCGACTACGTGACGCGAGGGGCGATCTTCATTGCCAACGCGGTGCAGATGTCGGACTTCAACGCGCCGAACGAAAAGTCGTGGCAGGCGCGCTATGACCTGAACATGGGCGCCTACGGCGTGCCGGGGTTGAACCTGACGGCGTTGTACGTGCGCGGGTTCGATATCGACGGTACCCATGTCGACCCTGCGGGAGGGTATGCCTACCTGGGGTATGGCAAGGGGGGCAAGCATTGGGAGCGCGACCTGGAGGCACGCTATGTGGTGCAGAGCGGCAAGGCCAAAGGCACCGCGTTTTCGCTGCGGCATAACGTGCATCGGGGCAATACGGCACAGGCGGAGCTGGATGGGGACCAGATACGCTTGGCGGTGGAATGGCCGTTGGGGGGTGGGTTCTGATGTTTCTCGTGACCTGAAAAATCCTGGGGCCGCTGCGCGCCCCTTTCGCGACACAAGGCCGCTCCCACAGGTGCAATGCACCTTCAGAAACCTGTGACGGCCTTGTGGGAGCGGCCTTGTGTCGCGATGGGCCGCACAGCGGCCCCCAAAATACATCAGGCAACCACAACTGCCGTATAATCGGCAGCACTCACTGCCCAACCAGGCCACACCATGCCTCGCCTCCAGAAGTTGCTGTTGCCCCTGCTGCTGACTGCAGCCCTCACCGCCTGCGACCAGAAACCCTCCCGCGAAGAACAGATCCTGGCCCAGCTGCCGCTGCAGGATGCCTACACGCACAACATCGAGCGCATGGCCGCGCTGCTCGGCCGCACGCACCCGCAGCTATCGCAGGCGACCATCCAGGGCGTGCTGCGCAAGCACCTGACGGTCGAGGACCAGCGCCAGGACCTGTTCCGCCTGTACAGCGAAAAGAACTTCAGCGATGCCGAGTTCGCCACCATCGTCGAGGCCACCCAGGACCCGGCGAAGGCCCACGCCCTGGAAGACACCGAGGCCGGCAAGCGCCTGAGCGAGAAGCTCACTGCCCTAATGCGCGAATCGGCCCGCGACGCAAAGGTGCAGGCCTTGGCGCAGCAGCGCATGCAACAGGTTGAAGACGAGCTGGACGCGCTGGAAAACGCAGGCTCCTGAACGCAGTTCCCCACTGCGCCCATAACGCGTAATGTTGCCCACATTTCGTAGCCGGTTTTTGATCACTCGAGGTCAGGATTGTCACACACCAAGCACGGATTGCGCCTGGATCTACGCACACTCATTCTGGTGCTTTGCGCCCTTACCGCCGTGGTGATGCTGTGCGCCAGCTATTTCGCCAGCTACCGGGTGCAACGCCAATTGCTGATCGACCACGCCCTGGAAGCCAACCGGGTGTATGCGATGAAGCTGGCCAGCATTACCGAGACTTTTATCGGCAACGCCTTGCAACAGCTGTCGTTCAGCGCGGGCGTGCAAGGCCGCCAGCTGGGTGACGCCGTCGCCCTGCAGGCGGAGGCCGAGCGTGTCCTGAGCCAGAGCATGGCCTTCAATTCCACGTTCGTGATCGATGCCAACGGGGTGCTGCTGGCGATTTCTCCCGCCCCCTTGCGGCACCTGGTCGGCAGGCACATGCATTCTCCCGGTGTCCAGGAGGCGCTACAGGCGCGCCGCCCACTGGTGTCGACGCCCTACATTTCGGCGGCCAACAACCTGGTGGTGGCGCTGTCGCAACCCATTTACGACAGCAACGGCCGCTACCTGGGGTATGTCGGCGGCAGCCTGTACCTGCGTGAACGCAACATTCTCAACAGCCTGCTGGGCGAGCATTTCTACAAGGACGGTTCCTACCTGTACGTGGTCGACCGCAACCGCCGTCTGCTGTACCACCCCGACAGTCAGCGGGTGGGTACGGTGGTTGAGGGCAATGCACTGATCGACCAGCTGGCGGGCCTGGGCAATGGTACCCGGCAATTGACCAACAGCCTCGGGGTGGAAATGCTCGCCGGATACGCCACCGTGCCAAGCGCCGGTTGGGGCGTGGTGGCGCAGCAGCCGCTGACCCAGACGGTGATGCCACTGAGCCATCTGATCCTCAACGTGGTCGGCACCTCCGCGCCGTTGGCACTCGTGGGCAGCATGCTGCTGTGGTGGCTGGCCATGACCATCGCTCGGCCGCTGTGGCAGCTGGCCGCCGGCGCCCGCTCGATGGATCGGGCCGGCACTGCCGAACGCCTGCATCGGGTACCGGCCTGGTATTTCGAGGCGGCCGAGTTGAAGCGTGCGCTGCTGTTCGGGCTGAACCTGCTGCATGAGCGCATCGGTCGGCTCAACCGAGACGCCCAGACCGACCCGCTGACCGGCCTGGGCAACCGCCGCAGCCTGGAGTTCAGCCTGTCGTTGCTGGAAGCCGAAGGCCGGCCGTTTGCGGCCATCGTGCTGGATGTCGACCATTTCAAGCGGGTAAACGACTGCCACGGGCACGAGGTGGGTGACCAGGTGTTGCGCCGGTTGGCGGAGCTGATGCGCCGCTGCTGCCGCGAGGGTGACCTGCTGTGCCGCACCGGCGGCGAGGAGTTCCTGATGCTGCTGCCGGGGGCTAGCCTGGACGTTGCGGCAGGGGTGGCCGAGCGGCTGCGGCTAACGGTGCAGGATACGCCTGTGGAGCCGGTGGGCGCGGTGACGGTGTCGCTGGGGGTGGCACATTGGGATGGCGAGGCCGAGAGCGAACCGGGGGATGCGTTCAGCGAGGCTGACCGGGCGCTTTACCGGGCCAAGCAGGAGGGGCGCAATCGGGTGGTTGTTGCCTGAGCGCCCTTGCTTGCCTGTTCCGGCCTCTTCGCGGGTAAACCCGCTCCCACAGGTACCCCGTAGCCCTCAAGGGCGGTGCATAACCTGTAGGAGCGGGTTCACCCGCGAAAGGGCCGGAACACACAATAATGAATGGGCAGGTTGTAACATTCATTGTCATGAAACTGTCTTGTTCCAGTCATAGGATTGACCCCAACCTGACATTTTCACTTCATGGATGAACGTCTGATGCGTCGTGTGGTTTTCAATCAGAAAGGTGGCGTCGGCAAGTCCAGCATCGCCTGCAACCTGGCCGCAGCCAGTGCCGCCGAAGGCTACCGGACCTTGCTGGTCGACCTCGATCCGCAGGCCAATGCCACCTACTACCTGACCGGGCTGGTCAATGACGCCATTCCTTCCGGCATCGCCGATTTCTTCCGCCAGACCTTGTCGCCGGTCACCGCTGCCGGCAAGAAGCACCGGGTGGCGATCACCGAGACCCGCTACCGCAACCTGCACCTGGTCACCGCCAGCCCCGACCTCAGCGACCTGCAAGGCAAGCTGGATCGCAAGTTCAAGATCAACAAGCTGCGCAAGCTGCTGGTGGAGCTGGGCGAGGACTACGAGCGGATCTACATCGACACCCCACCGGCGCTCAACTTCTATACCTTCAGCGCGCTGGTAGCGGCCGAGCGGCTGTTGATTCCGTTCGACTGCGACAGTTTCTCGCGCCAGGCCCTGCACAACGTCATGGCCGAGGTCGAAGAACTGCGCCAGGACCACAACCCGGCGTTGCAGGTGGAAGGTGTGGTGGTCAACCAGTTCGCCGGGCGCACCGCACTGCACCAGACACTGGTCGAGCAATTGCGCAGCGAGGGCATGCCGGTGCTGCCGGTATACCTTAGCCATTCGATCAAGATGCGTGAGTCGCACCATACCTCGGTGCCGCTGGTGCACCTGGCGCCGCGGCACAAATTGGCGCTGGAGTTCGTCGATTTGCTGGATGTACTGGAGCGTGCGGCCTGACAGAACCCCGGGGCGCAAAGTGCCGCAAAATATCAAGGCCGAAGCACTACCCGACCGTTCGTCCGGATGGTAGATTCGCCGCCATGAAAACCACCCGGCATACCCGCACGCTGACCGCCTGGACGCTCTACGCCAGCGTCCTGTTCAGCCTGGTTCTGTGTGGCCTGCACCATGGCCAGATGGGTGGCCTGCGCCTGGCCGGCCTGGAAGGCGGTTTCTGCTCGATCAACAGCGAACACGGCGTAGCCATCGACCTGGAAGGCGCTGGCGGCGACCAGCACATGGCCCAGCTCGATTGCCCGGTGTGCTCCTCGTTCGGCCTGGCCGTGCCGCTCAGCAGCAGCGGCTGGTCGTTCACCCCGGCGCAAGCCGTGGCCACCTCGCCCATCGTGGTGCGCAGCTGGGCGCAACCGCCGCCGCGTTATCAACGCCCCGCCCTCAACCCCCGCGCCTCCCCTGCCACCTTCCCCGCAGCCGTACCTCATTTCGCCTGACCCCAGCCGGGCGCGCCTGACTGCGCGCGCTCGCGGTCAGCCATGACCTTTGCGTGGAAGACACACCAACATGCTTCGCAAAACCTCCCTGGTGCTCCTCATGGGCACCTGCAACCTTGCCTGGGCGGATGCTGCCCCGGTAGAACTGAGCGCCACCACCATCGACGGTGAACGCGACGCCCCCAGCGGCGTGCAACTGGACGAGCCGATCCGCACTGGCTCGCGCCTGGGCCTCACCGCGCGGGAAACGCCAGCCTCGGTCAGCGTCTCGGACCGCCGCCTGATCGAAGAGCGCGGCGCCAAGGACAGCCAGGACGTGATCAACGCCATGACCGGCGTCAACGCCTCGGCCAACCCGGGCTTTGGCGGCTTCGTCGCCTACCGCGGCTTCACCCAGAACCAAGTCACCCAGTTGTACAACGGCATCAACCTGGGCTATAGCAGCGCCACCCGGCCAGTGGATGCCTGGGTACTCGACCGCGTCGAACTGATCG
This sequence comes from Pseudomonas sp. M2(2023), assembly GCF_030263955.1. NCBI lineage: Bacteria > Pseudomonadati > Pseudomonadota > Gammaproteobacteria > Pseudomonadales > Pseudomonadaceae > Pseudomonas > Pseudomonas sp. M2(2023). The sequence goes on along the minus strand of NZ_CP127114.1, from coordinate 2,090,616 downwards.
GCGGGCCGTCGTCGTTCCTGCATGGTGCCGGCGCGGTCGGCGGCTCGATCAACTACATCACCAAGTTGGCCAGCCGCGATCAGCAGACCATCGACGGCCGTATCCGCCATGGCAGCTTCGACGACAGCGAAGTGGCGTTCGGCATCAACCAGGCACTGGCCGGCAACCCCGCCGATGCCCGCCACTTCATGCGCCTGGACTTCAGCCGCGGGCATGGCAACGGCTACATCGACCGCAACGAACGGCACACAGACAGCCTGGCTTTTTCGTTGCTGAGCGACCTCACGCCCAACCTCACCCACACCCTGGCCCTGGAATACCAGGAAGACCGCGAAGACAGCCCTTACTGGGGCTCGCCGATCCTGCCCGGGCGCAGCACGATGAAGATCGACAACAGCCGCCGCTTCGAAAACTACAACGTCGGCGACGGCCGCTATGAGCAGCGGGTACGCTGGCTACGCTCGATCCTCGACTACCAGCTCAGCGACAACACCAGCGTGCAGAACACGCTGTACCACTACAACGCCCAGCGCGACTACCGCAACCTCGAACGCTACAGCTACACCAGCGATGGCAAGGTACGACGCAGCAGCCCTTACCTGCAGCGCCACGACCAGAACCTGCTGGGTGACCGCATCGAGCTGCGCCACGACAACCAGCTGTTCGGCCTGGCCAGCCAGTGGTCGCTGGGGCTGGAGTACTCGCGCATGCGCCAGACCCTCTACCCCACCTCAAGCAGCTGGAGCGACGTGGTCGATGCCGAGCACTTCGCCCCCGGCAGCTTCGACGACATCCCCGGGGTAAATGCCGGCCTGACCAAGCAACGCCGTCACGAGGTGACCAACCGCGCGGTGTTTGCCGAAAACCGCCTGCAACTCACCGAACGCCTGGCCCTGCTGACCGCCCTGCGCTACGACTACCTGGACATGCAGGTGACCAACTACGGCGCGGTGACGCCAACCTCGCCGGCGTTCTTCGAACGCCGCTGGGAACCGCTTTCCGGGCGTATCGGCCTGACTTATGCGCTGACCCCGTCCGCCAGCGTCTATGCGCAGTACAGTACCTCTGCCGACCTGCCGGCAGGCTCGCTGGCGGCGGCGACCTATTCCAACGTCGGGATGTTCGACCTGTCCAAGGGCGAGCAGTGGGAAGTGGGCAGCAAGTTCGACTTTCTCGACGGGCGCGGTGCGGCCACGCTGGCGCTGTACCAGATCGTGCGCAAGGACTTTGCCGTGCGCGACTCCAACGACGCCAACCTCACGGTCCAGGCCGGGCAGCAGACCTCGCGTGGCGTCGAGCTGTCCGGGCGTCTGCAGGTGACGCCGAAGCTGCTGGCCGAGGCCAACTATGCCTATGTCGATGCGCAGTACGACGAGTTCAACGAGGCGGTCAACGGCGTGTCGGTATCGCGCAAGGGCAACGCACCGGTGAACGTACCGGCCAACGTCGCCAACCTGTGGCTGACCTACAGCCTGACCCCGGCGTGGTCGGTGGGGGCAGACGGGCGCTACGTGGGTTCGGTGTATGCCGACAATGCCAACAGCCTCAAGGCCCCGGCCTACACCCTGTTCGGCGCGTTCGCCCGCTACCGGCTGGATGAACACACCACGCTCACCGGTCGGGTACGCAACCTGACCGACGAGGTGTATGCCAAGCAGGCCTACAACAGCCAGTACTACATGGGGCCGCCGCGCACCTTCGAACTGGCGCTGGACATGCGTTTCTGAGCGCATGGCCTGTCTTGCATGAACATCCCGGCCTGCATTGGCTCTTGTGGGAGCGGCCTTGCGTCGCGAAAGGGCCGCAAAGCGGCCCCGGCGATGTCAGTGGCGAAGCTGCAATCGAGGGGCTGCTGCGCAGCCCTTTCGCGACACAAGGCCGCTCCCACAGTGGACCGTGCCAAGCGAACAGCTCGCGGTTGAATCAGGTATCCCGAGGTCGCCCTCGACAAAGCGTCCTCCAGCACCCGGCGATCTACTGGCAAGCACAACAATGATGGCGCTGCACGACAGCGCCACTTTCATCATGCCTGCCAATGGAACCGGAGAGCACTCGCATGCCCACACCTCACGAGGTATCCCCCGCCACCCTGCGCCGGGTGATCGCCGCCTCGGCCATCGGCAATTTCGTCGAATGGTTCGACTTCGCCGTCTACGGCTTTCTCGCAACCCTGATCGCCAGCCAGTTCTTCGCCAGCGAAGACGCCAGCGTGGCCTTGCTCAAGACCTTTGCGGTGTTCGCCGTGGCCTTCGCCCTGCGCCCGCTGGGCGGCATCGTGTTCGGCGCGCTGGGTGACCGCCTGGGGCGCAAGCGCATCCTGTCGCTGACCATCCTGCTGATGGCCGGCTCCACTACCCTCATCGGCCTGCTGCCGACCTACGCCAGCATCGGCCTGGCAGCCCCCGCGCTGCTGACCCTGGCGCGCTGCCTGCAGGGCTTTTCTGCCGGTGGCGAGTATGCCGGGGCCTGCGCCTACCTGATGGAGCACGCGCCCAACGACAAGCGCGCCTTCTATGGCAGCTTCGTGCCGGTGTCGACCTTTTCCGCCTTTGCCTGCGCGGCGGTGATCGCTTATGGCCTGGAAGCCAGCCTGTCGGCCGAGGCGATGAATGCATGGGGTTGGCGCATCCCGTTCCTGATCGCCGCGCCGTTGGGGCTGGTCGGCCTGTACCTGCGCTGGCGCATGGAAGAAACACCGGCGTTCCGCGAAGCCATCGCCCAAGGCAAGGAGCATGAACATTCGCCGCTCAAGGAAACCCTGCGCAACCATGGTCGGGCGATCCGCAACCTGGGGGCTTTCATCTCGCTGACCGCGCTGTCGTTCTACATGTTCACCACCTACTTCGCCACCTACCTGCAACTGGTCGGCAACCTGACCCGCGCGCAATCGCTGCTGGTAACCACCGTGGCCCTGCTGTTCGCCGCAGTCGGCTGCCCGCTGGCCGGGGCGTTCTCGGACCGCGTGGGGCGACGCAAGACCATCGGCTTTACCTGCCTGTGGGTGATGCTGTGCGTGTTCCCCGCGTACTGGCTGGCCAGTTCCGGCTCGATGCCCGGTGCACTGCTGGGAGTGATCCTGCTGGCGGTCGGAGCGCTGTGCAGTGGCGTGGTCACGGCGGCATTGCTGTCGGAAAGCTTCCCCACCCGCACCCGCTATACCGCTTCGGCAATTACCTACAACGTGGCCTATACACTGTTTGGCGGCACCGCGCCGCTGGTGGCGACCTGGCTGATCGGGCAGACCGGCAGCAGCCTGGCACCGGCGTTCTACCTGGTGGTGATTGCGCTGGTGGCGTTGGTGGGTGGGTTGGCGTTGCCGGAGACTTCGCGGATTTCGTTGCATGATGAGGCTGGGGGCGACGGTGCAAGGGCTGGGGCTCGTCGTACCGTTTAGGATTTTGGGGCCGCTGTGCGGCCCCAGGATTCTCAACCCTCCTGCACCTCTTCGCGCCGATACGCCCACTGATACAACGCCGGCAACACCAGCAAAGTCAGTGCGGTGGACGACAGAATCCCGCCAATCACCACGGTCGCCAGCGGCCTTTGCACCTCGGCCCCGGTCCCGGTAGCCAAGGCCATCGGGATGAACCCCAGCGACGCCACCAGGGCCGTCATCAGCACCGGCCGCAAGCGCGTCAGCGCGCCCTCCTCGACCGCTGCCCGCAGCGTGCGCCCCTCCTCCCGCAAGCTACGGATAAAGGCGATCATCACCAGCCCGTTGAGCACCGCCACCCCTGATAAGGCAATGAACCCCACGCCAGCGGATATGGACAACGGAATGTCCCGCAACCACAGCGCCAGCACCCCACCGGTAAGGGCGAACGGGATGCCGGTGAACACCAGCAGGCCATCCCTGAGGTTGTTGAACATCATCAGCAACAGCGCCATGACCAACAGCAAGGCCACCGGCACCACCACCTGCAGGCGCTCGGCCGCCGACTGCAGCTGCTCGAACTGGCCGCCCCAGCGGGTCCAGTAACCCGGTGGTATCTGCACCTGCTGGATCAGCGTCTGTTCTGCCTCCTCGACGAACGAGCCCAGGTCACGCCCGCGCACGTTGGCACTGACCACCACCACCCGCTTGCCATCCTCGCGGCTGACCTGGTTCGGCCCCAGCTGCAGGTTAAGCGTGGCTACCTGCGACAGCGGGATGAAGCCGATTTGCCCGGCACCCGCAGCAGCACTGGCCGGCACCGGAATCAGCAGGCTGGCCAGCCCGTCGACATCGGTGCGCAGGGTTTCCGACAGGCGCACCACCATGTCGAAACGGCGGTCACCTTCGTACAGCGTGCCGGCCGTGCGGCCACCCACGGCAATGGCAATGGCGTCCTGCACATCGCCCACGTTCAGGCCATGGCGGGCCGCCTTGTCGCGGTCGATATCGATGGTCAGCACCGGCAGGCCGGTAGTCTGCTCGACCTTTACCTCGGACGCGCCCGGCACGCCTTGCAGGCTGCTGGCGATCTGCGCTGCGGTGCGGTTGAGCACGTCCATGTCATCACCGAACAGCTTCACCGCTACATCGCTGCGCACACCGGAAATCAGCTCGTTGAAGCGCAGCTGGATCGGCTGCGACAGCTCGTGGTTGCTGCCCGGCACGCTGGCGGCGGCGCGTTGTACCTCGGCGATCAGCTCTTCACGCGGCTTGCCCGGGTCGGCCCATTGCCCGCGCGGGCGCAGCATCACATAGGCGTCGGAAATGTTCGGCGGCATCGGGTCGGAGGCGATCTCGGCGGTGCCGGTGCGGGCGAACACCCGCTCCACTTCCGGCACCTGGGCGATGATCGCCTGCTCCAGGCGCTGCTGCATGTCGACCGACTGCGACAGGCTGGTGCCCGGCACGCGCAGGGCCTGCAGGGCAAAGTCGCCTTCGCTGAGGCTGGGGATGAACTCGCTGCCCATGCGGCTGGCCATCACCCCGGACAACAACACCAAGGTTGCGGCGGCAGCGAATGCTAGCTTGTGCCGGCCCAGCACCCAGGCCAGCACCGGGGCATAGCGCTGACGCGCCGTGCGCATTACCAGGCCTTCCTCTTCCTTGACCTTGCCGGTGACGAACAGGGCAATGGCCGCCGGCACGAAGGTAACCGAGAGGATCATGGCACCAAGCAGGGCGATGACCACGGTAAAGGCCATAGGGTGGAACATCTTGCCCTCCACCCCGGTCAGGGCAAAGATCGGCAGGTACACCACCATGATGATCAGCTGGCCGTAGATCAGCGGCCGGCGCGCCTCACGGGCGGCAGCGAACACTTCATGAAAACGCTCGGTGCGGGTCAGCATGCGGCCATGGCGTTGCTGGGCGTGGGCCAGGCGGCGGATGGCGTTTTCCACGATCACCACCGCGCCGTCGACGATGATGCCGAAGTCCAGTGCGCCCAGGCTCATCAGGTTGGCGCTGACCTTGTTGCTGAACATGCCGGTGAAGGTAAACAGCATCGACAACGGAATGACCATGGCGGTGATCAATGCAGCGCGGATGTTGCCCAGGAACAGGAACAACACGGCGATGACCAGGATGGCGCCCTCGACCAGGTTCTTCTTCACCGTGGCGATGGCCTTTTCCACCAGGTTGGTGCGGTCGTAAACCGTCACCGCGACCACGCCCTTGGGCAGGTTGCGGTTGATCTCGACCAGCTTGGCGGCGACCGCCTGGGCCACCGTGCGGCTGTTCTCGCCAATCAGCATGAACACCGTGCCCAGCACCACTTCCCGGCCGTTTTCGGTGGCCGCGCCCGAGCGCAGCTCTTCGCCCAGGCCGACCTGGGCAACATGGCTGACGCGGATTGGCGTGCCATCGACACTGGAGATGACGATATTGGCGATGTCCTCGGCTGACGCCACCTGGCCTGGCGCGCGAATCAGCAACTGCTCGCCATTGCGCTCGATGTAGCCGGCGCCGACGTTGGCGTTGTTGCGCTCCAGCGCCGCGATCAGGTCGTTGAGGGTGAGTTTGTAGGCCGCCAGGCGCTTGGGCTCCGGCGCAATCAGGTACTGCTTGGCATGGCCGCCGATGCTGTTGACTTCGGCCACCCCGGGCACGTTGCGCAACTGCGGCTTGATGATCCAGTCCTGAATCACCCGCAAGTCGGTCGGGGTGTAGGGTGTGCCGTCCTCCTTCAGCGCGCCCTGCTCGGCTTCCACCGTCCACAGGAAGATTTCACCCAGCCCGGTGGAAATCGGCCCCATGCCCGCTTCGATGCCGGCGGGCAACTGCTCACGCGCCACTTGCAGGCGCTCGTTGACCAGTTGGCGGGCGAAGAACAGGTCGGTGCCGTCGTCGAAAATGACCGTGACCTGCGACAGGCCCGAGCGCGACAGCGAGCGGGTCTGCTTGAGCCCCGGCAGGCCGGCCATGGCGGTCTCGATGGCGAAGGTGATGCGCTGCTCGGTCTCCAGCGGCGAATAGCCGGGCGCGGCGGTATTGATCTGCACCTGGACGTTGGTGATGTCCGGTACAGCGTCGATCGGCAGTTTCTGGTAGCTGTGGATACCCACCGCGGCCATCAGGACCACGGCCAGCATCACCACCAGGCGCTGCTCGATGGCGAATTGGATCAGGCGTTCGAACATGCAGGCGTCCCCGTGATCAATGGCTGTGCTCGGCCGAGCCCTTGCCCAGCTCGGACTTGAGGACAAAGCTGCCGGCAGCGGCCACCTGGGTTCCGGCGGCAAGGCCGGTGGTGATTTCCACCAGGCCGGCGTCGCGGCGGCCGGCCTTCACCGGACGGGCTTCGAAGCCTTCCTCGGTACGGGCAAACACCACGGTCTGCTCTTCCCAGGATTGCAGGGCGCTTTCCGGTACCACCACGGCGGCGTTGAAGCGTTCGACGCTGACCGCGACGTTGACGAACAACCCAGGGCGCCAGGCGCCGTTGGGGTTGGCCAGCGTGGCGCGGACAGTGGCGGCACGGTTCTGCTCGCCGAGCAGGCTGCCGACGTAGTTGACCTTGCCCTCGACCCGGGCGCCCAGGTCCGGCGCGCTGACCGTGACATTGCGGCCGGTGGTCACCTTGTCCAGGTCGCGCGGGGCGACGGCGAAGGTGGCCCAGACCCGGCTCAGGTCAGACAGGGTGAAGGCATTGCTGGTCTCGTCGACCACCTCACCCACGGTCAGGTGCTTTTCCACCACCACTGCATCGAACGGCGCGCGCAGTTCATAGCGGTTGCCGGCGCCGGCCGGGCCCACGGCGGCGACCTTCTGCCGGGCGTTGGCAAAGGCAATCTCCGCTTCCTGCAACGCCTGGCGGGCCTGCAGGTAATCCTGCTCGGCGCTGATGCGTTCCTGCCACAGCTGCTGTTCGCGCTGGAAGGTCAGGCGCGCCAGTTCCAGGCGGCGCTGGGCAGCCTGCTGTTCGCTGCGCAGGTCGGAAATCTGCTGGCTGGCAATTACCGCCAGCACCTGACCACGCTTGACCGCCTGGCCTAGCTCGGCTTGCACCGACTCGACCACACCGGGCACGCGTGGCACGACGTGGGCAGTGCGATCCTCGTCGAAGCGGATTTCACCCGGGAAGCTGATGGCGGTGCCCAGTTCACGAGGGCCGGCATCGGCCAGTTGCACACCAGCAGCTTCGATCTGGGCGATGGACAGGTGCAGCTTGCCCGCCTCTTCTTCGTGACCTTCGCCGGCCTGTTCCTCGCCGTGGCCATGGCTTTCTTCGCCGTGGTCGTCGTGCCGGGCTTCAGTGCTCGATGCGTTGCCGAGGTTGCCGGTCCAGGCCAGGCCACCGAGGCCGAGCGCGGCAATGGCGGCAGCCAGAAGGGCTATCTTGCGTGGATTAGTCATTGTTGCTCCTGCTGTTCAATTTGTTGCGCAGGCCATCGAGGTCGCCATAGATCCGCTCGACCTGCGCCCGCGCGTCGGTCGCCGAGGCCAGCGCCTCGAGGTACAGCCCGCGCGCCTCGATCAGCGTGCGCTGGGCGTCGAGCACATCGAGAAAGGCAAACTTGCCCATTTCGAAACCGCGTGTGGCGGTGTCCACGGCCTGCTGGGCAGAGGGCAGGATGGTGCGGTCATAGGCCTGCACTTCCTGCATGGCCGTGGCCCACTGGCTGACGGCGCTGCGGGTTTCGCTGCGCAGGCGCAGCTCCACGGCGTTGCGCAGGTCACGCGCCTGGTCGGCACGGCGGGCCGCGGCCAGCACGTTGCCCTGGTTGCGGTCGAACAGCGGCAAGGGCATCGACAGGCCCACCACATTGACCCGCTCGCGGTCTTCGCGGCTGTACTGGCTGCCAAGGCTGACGGTGAGGTTGGGAATGCGCAGGGCCTTTTCCGAACCCAGGGACGCTTCGCCGCGCTCGACCTGGGCGGCGGCCAGGCGCCATTCGGCCGTTTGCTCGACCTGGTCTAGCAGGGCATCGGCGCTGGGCGCATCACCGGGGGACAGGTTGGCTGCCTGCAACTGGTCGAAGCTTGCCAGCGGGCTGCCGGTCAACCGTGCCAGGGCCTGGTAGGCCACACTGCGCTGGGTTTGCGCACGGCGCACTTCAGCCTGGGCCTGGGCCAACTGCACCTGGGCCCGGGTGGCCTCAACGGGCGATGACTGGCCAGCGGTCACCCGCCCCTGCACCACTCGCAGCCCGCGCTCGGTCAACGCCTGCGATTGCTGCGCCAAATCCAGCGCGGTCTGTGCGCGCAGGGCCGCGTGGAAGGCCTGTATCACATCGGCGCGCAGGCCGTTGCGCTGGCGTTCCAGGTCCAACTGGGCAATGGCCTGGCCAGCACCGGCCACGGCGACACGTGCGCCGCGCTTGCCGCCCAGCTCCAGCGGTTGGCTAAGGGTGACCGTGGTGGTGCTGGTGTCACGGCGGGTGTCCTCGACCTCCCAGGACAGCTCCGGGTTGGGGATCAGCCCGGCCTGGCGCCGTTCGCCATCGGCAATGCCGATTTCCCGTCCGGCTGCGGCCAGCTCCGGGTTCTGGGCAAAGGCGGCGTCTAGCGCCTGGGGCAGGCTCAGGCTCTGGCTGGCCTGGGCAGTGCCGGCGCCAGCCAGCAACAGGCAGAGCAAGGCGGTCTTGCGGGGGATGGGCACGAAACAGGTCCTCGTCGGCGAGATTTGCCGAGGGACTGTAGAAAGCTGCGCTTATCGGGGCGGTGGCGGGAGAATTACAATTTTGTAATCCAGTCTGAGTTGCTGAGGGTTCGATAATCGCCCACTTTCCGGGTACAGCGGTTTAGTCCAATTGACTAAACTAACCAGTCGGTACAAAACTAGGAAGCATCCAACAACAACAAAGCGATGCCCGTCATGAAGCCCCTTATTCTCGTACTCAACGGCCCCAACCTGAACATGCTGGGCACCCGCGAGCCTGCCCAGTACGGCCACGAAACCCTCGCCGACCTGGCCCAGGGTTGTGCCGACACCGCCCATTCCCTCGGCCTGGAAATCGAATTCCGCCAAACCAACCACGAAGGCGAACTGATCGACTGGATCCATGCCGCCCGTGGCCGCTGCGCCGGCATCGTGATCAACCCCGGCGCCTGGACCCACACCTCGGTGGCCATCCGCGATGCCCTGGTGGCCGGCGAAGTGCCGGTTATCGAAGTGCACCTGTCCAACGTGCACAAGCGCGAACCGTTCCGTCACCTGTCGTTCATATCGTCCATCGCCGTCGGGGTCATCTGCGGCCTGGGCAGCCATGGCTATCGCATGGCCATCAGCCACTTTGCCGAAATGTTGCAGGAGCGCAGCGCATGAGCCAGCAAGCCATCCTCGCCGGCCTGATCGGCCGCGGCATCCAGCTGTCGCGCACCCCTGCCCTGCACGAACACGAAGGTGATGCCCAGGCGCTGCGCTACCTGTACCGGCTGATCGATGCCGACCAGCTGCAACTGGATGACAGCGCCCTGCCCGGCCTGCTCGATGCCGCCCAGCACACCGGTTTCACCGGGCTCAACATCACCTACCCGTTCAAGCAGGCGATCCTGCCGCTGCTCGACGAACTGTCGGACGAAGCCCGCGGCATCGGTGCGGTGAACACCGTGGTGCTCAAGGACGGCAAGCGGGTCGGCCACAACACCGACTGCCTGGGCTTTGCCGAAGGCTTGCGCCGTGGCCTGCCGGATGTGGCACGGCGCCAGGTAGTGCAGATGGGTGCCGGTGGCGCAGGTTCGGCCGTGGCCCATGCCCTGCTGGGTGAAGGGGTCGAGCGGCTGGTACTGTTCGAAGTGGACGTGGCCCGTGCACAGGCCCTGGTGGACAACCTGAATGCCCATTTCGGTGCCGGGCGCGCCGTTGTCGGCACCGACCTGGCCACGGCCCTGGCCGAGGCGGACGGGCTGGTCAACACCACGCCGGTGGGCATGGCCAAGCTGCCGGGCACACCGCTGCCGGTGGAGCTGCTGCATGCTCGCCTGTGGGTGGCGGAGATCATCTACTTCCCGCTGGAGACCGAACTGCTGCGCGCCGCCCGGGCACTGGGCTGCCGCACCCTGGATGGCAGCAACATGGCCGTGTTCCAGGCGGTGAAGGCGTTCGAGCTGTTCAGCGGGCGCCAGGCGGATGCGGCGCGGATGCAGGCGCACTTTGCCAGTTTTACCTGACAGACAGGTGTCGGCTTCTTCGCGGGCTTGCCCGCGAAGAGGCCGGCACAGACAACTCACCCTTTTTCATCCAGCAACGCCTGTATCACCTGCTCCTGCCCACCATAATCCCCCTCGCCAAAGTGCACATGGCGCACCTGCCCTTTGCGGTCGACAAAGTAGTGTGCCGGCCAGAACTGGTTGCCCCAGGCATTCCACACCTTGTAGTCGTTATCCACCGCCACCGGGTAAGCGATCCCCAGCCTGGCCACCTTGTCACGCAAGGTGCCTACATCGTGCTCGTAGTCGTACTCCGGGGTGTGCACACCGACCACCACCAGGCCCTGGTCGGCATAGCGCCGCGCCCATTCGTTCACATGCGGCAGGCTGCGCCGGCAGTTGATGCAGTCCCAGGTCCAGAAGTCCACCAGCACCACCTTGCCCTTGAGCCCGGGGCCATCCAGCGGTGCCGAGTTCAGCCACTGGCTGGCGCCGGACAGCGACGGCATGGCACCGTAGCTGTCGCGGGCCATCAGGTGCCCGCCCAGACCCAGGCCGGCCAGCGCCAGGGCAATGCCGCCAACCTTCAACAACAAGCGGCGATCAATTCTCATGGCAACCGCCGGTGGCATAGGTGCGGTACTGCACGCTCTGCTGCTGGCCCTTGGAGTCGAGGTAGTCCATGCGGGTGTTCACCAGGCCGCAGGCGTCGCTCTGGTCATCCTGTATCGACAGCACTTTCTTCACATCCAGGTGGTCACCGTAGCGGTACTGCATGACCCCGCTGTCGTCCATCGGCATGGTGGAGGCCTGGGCGGCAATGGCGCCGAAGCTGAGCACGGCGAACAGGCTGGCACGGGCGAAGGTATTGAAGTTCATGGCATCTCTCCTGTGTAACGCTTGAGGGTGGGGAGTTGTGCTCCCCGGTCGAGAGCCATTTCACGCCGGCCAGGTATCCCGTATGTGTCGCCCGAAGCTGTGATGTGCTTCCTCCTGTGTCTGTACACATGCCAGATACACTGCAATACAAACCCCCGCAGGCAAGCGCGAACGCGCTCGGTACACTGCGCCCATCCCCTCTTGCACAGGAACGCAGCGCATGGAACACGTCGATCACATCCTGATCGTCGACGACGACCGCGAAATCCGCGAACTGGTCGGCAACTACCTGAAGAAGAACGGCCTGCGCACCAGCATCGTCGCCGACGGCCGGCAGATGCGCGCCTTTCTCGAAGCCAACAGCGTCGACCTGATCGTCCTGGACATCATGATGCCCGGCGACGACGGCCTGCTGTTGTGCCGCGAGCTGCGCGCCGGCAAGCACCGCAATACCCCGGTGCTGATGCTGACCGCCCGCAACGACGAAACCGACCGCATCATCGGCCTGGAAATGGGCGCCGACGATTACCTGACCAAGCCGTTCTCGGCCCGCGAACTGTTGGCCCGCATCAACGCCGTGCTGCGCCGCACGCGCATGCTGCCGCCCAACCTGACCATCAGCGAAAGCAGCCGCCTGCTCGGCTTCGGCCAGTGGCGGCTGGACACCACCGCGCGCCACCTGCTCGACAGCGAAGGCACCCTGGTAGCCCTGAGCGGTGCCGAATACCGCCTGCTGCGGGTGTTTCTCGACCACCCGCAGCGGGTGCTCAGCCGTGAGCAGTTGCTCAACCTGACCCAGGGCCGCGAAGCCGACATCTTCGACCGCTCCATCGACCTGCTGGTCAGCCGCCTGCGCCAGCGCCTGGGTGACGACGCCCGCGAACCCAGCTGCATCAAGACCGTGCGCAGCGAGGGCTACGTGTTCTCGCTGCCAGTGCAACTGCTCGAGTCGCCATCATGAAGTGGCCACGTACCCTGGCCTCGCGCCTGGCACTGATCTTCTTCACCGGCCTGGTGCTGGCCTACGGCCTGTCGTTCGGCCTGCAAGCGTACGAGCGCTACATCAGCAGCCGCTCGATGATGCTCAGCACCCTGGAGCAGGACGTGGCCACCTCGGTGGCCATCCTCGACCGCCTGCCCGCGGCCGAGCGCGCCGCCTGGCTGCCGCGTCTGGAGCGGCGTACCTACCGCTACCGGCTGGACCAGGGCCTGGCGGGCGAAGCCATGCCGACCAGCGACCCGCCCATGGCCGCCGACTCGATCGTCAAGGCCATTGGTGCCGACTATCGGCTTTCCTTCCAGGAAATCCCCGGCCCGAATGCGCACTTCCAGGCACACCTGACCCTGGCCGATGGCGCACCGCTGACCATCGACGTTACCCCATCGCCGGTCCCGGTGGCACGTTGGCTACCCGTGGTGTTGCTGATCCAGTTGGCCGTGCTGTTGCTATGCACCTGGCTGGCGGTACGACTGGCGATCGGCCCGCTGACCCGCCTGGCCCGTGCGGTGGACAACCTCGACCCGGACAAGCCTGGCGTGCAGCTGGATGAAAGCGGCCCGCGCGAGGTGCGCTACGCCGCCGTGGCCTTCAACGCCCTGCAGGCGCGCATCGCAGCCTACCTCAAGGAACGTATGCAGTTGCTGGCGGCCATTTCCCACGACCTGCAAACACCGATCACGCGCATGAAGCTGCGTGTCGAAGTGATGGACGAAGGGGTGGAAAAGGACAAGCTGTGGAGCGACCTGGGTGAAATGGAACACCTGGTGCGCGAAGGCGTGGCTTATGCCCGCAGCATGGACACCAGCACCGAGGCCCCGTGCCGGGTCAACCTCGATGCCTTTCTCGACAGCCTGGTGTTCGACTACCAGGACAGTGGCGCCCAGGTCGAGCGCCATGGCAGCAGCGGCAGCCTGCTGGAAACCCGCCCGCATGCCCTGCGCCGGGTGCTGGTGAACCTGGTGGACAATGCCCTCAAGTTTGCCGGTGCTGCCGAACTGGAGGTGTGCCGCGAGGGCGACAGCACCGTGATCCGCGTGCTCGACAACGGGCCAGGCATACCCGGCGGCGAACTGGATGAAGTGCTCAAGCCGTTCTATCGCGTGGAAGGTTCACGCAACCGCAGCACCGGCGGCACCGGGCTGGGATTGGCGATTGCCCACCAGCTGATCCAGGCCATGGGCGGCCGACTGACCCTGAGCAACCGCGCAGGCGGTGGGCTGTGCGCGCAGATCGAGCTCAAATGACAGTTTGTGGGAGCGGCCTTGCGTCGCGATAGGGCTGCGCAGCAGCCCCAGGTTTTCAGCTTCGTCGCATGAATTGCCGGGGCCGCTTTGCGGCCCTTTCGCGACGCAAGGCCGCTCCCACAAAAAGCAGGTGGCGCTTGAGGTATCAGTACACTCCGATACACAACCCCACCACCGCCGACACACTGCAGATACCCCACCCCGACACACTCCCGGTCACACAACCACACCCGGGAGCCTCCCTGATGAACCCCCTCACCCTTCCCTCCGGCTGGAAGCTGTTCGCCACGCTCGCCGGCCTGACCCTGGCAATGACCGCCGTGGTCCTGGCCAGCCAACCTGATCCGGACGGCCTGCGCAGCGCGATCCGTGCCACTGCGCGCAGCTCCTTCGCGCTATTCCTGCTGGCCTTTCTGGCCTCGTCGCTGGTGACCTTGCTGCCTGGCACCAGCAGCCGCCGCATCCTCCAGGAACGGCGCTATCTGGGGTTGGCATTCGCCTTTTCCCACACCGTGCACGGCGTACTGATCTACCGCTATGCCCAGCAATTCCCCGAGCTGTTCTGGGCCGGCCGCACGTTCACTTCCAGCCTGCCCGGCACCCTCGGCTACCTGTTCCTGCTGCTGCTCACCATCACCTCGTTCAAGGCCCCGATGCGCCTATTGGGTGGCCGTGCCTGGCAGGCCCTGCACAGTACCGGCATGTGGGTACTGGCCGCGGTGTTCTGCCTGTCGTTCTACAAACGCATCCCCATGGGCGGCTGGTACCCGCTGGCGTTCGCCCTGATGTTCAGCGCCATCGCCGTCAAGCTCACCGCCAAGCTGGCCCGTCAGCAACGCCGTAACGCCCGTGCCCTTTCCTGAAGAGAGAAACCAGCATGACCACCTTGACCCGCACCCTGACCACCTTCGACCGCTTCGGTACCTGGAGCGCCGACCTGCCGTTGCGGCTGTTTCTGGCCTGGGAGTTTTTCGAATCCGGCTGGGAGAAATTCAATGGCAGCAACTGGTTCGCCGACCTGCAGGCGAACTTCCCGTTCCCCTTCAACCTGCTGCCTGCAGAGCTGAACTGGCAGCTGTCGATGTGGGCGGAGCTGATCCTGCCGTTACTGCTGTTGTTGGGGCTAGGTACCCGGCTGGCCTCGTTGGGGCTGATGGTGGTGACCGTGGTGGCGATTGCCGCGGTGCATTGGCCGGCGCACTGGTCGAGCCTGGCCGAACTGGCCCAAGGGTATGCGATTACCGACCAAGGCTTTGGCAACTTCAAGTTGCCGCTGATCTACCTGGTGGCGTTGCTGCCACTGCTGCTGAACGGGGCTGGGCGGTTGAGCCTGGATCACTGGCTCAGAGGGCGGTTCTGCAGGTGATATTGCCGGGGCTGCCTTGCAGCCCATCGCGACACAAGGCCGCTCCCACAGGGGATCGCGTACCTCTGTAGGAGCGGCCTTGTGTCGCGATAGGGGCGCAAGGCGCCCCCCGTACCCGCACTCAACATGTACCGATGATGACTCCCTGCTCGCGCAGCCCCTCCAGCAAGGCCAACCCCTCTCCCACAGCACCGCCCAACGCCTGCAACCGCGCCCGCCCACTGCCCTGCTCCAGCGCCAGCAACCGGTACGCCAGCGGCGCCAGGCGCGCGAAGCGCACCTTCAGCCCTGCATCGCGATAAACCAGTAACAAGGTCGGCGCCTCTGGCGCCACCGCTGGCTGGTAATCCGCCCCGATCCGCTCCACCGGCCAGCGATAGGCCAACACCCGCGCCACACACGACAACAGTGGCTCCCCTTCCAGCAGGTCGCCTGCCGGGTCATGGGCCGGGTCCTGCGCATCGCTCAGATACAACTGCGCCTCGACCCACTCATAGTGCGCCAGCTCCAGCTGCCAGGGCGCATCCAGCTCGACACCCTGCAGGTAGTCGACGAACGCCTCGGCAATCTCGGTGAACAACGGTGTCTGGCTGCGATAGTTGGCATAGAAGTCTCGCACTCGGGCATGCCAGCGCGGTTCGCCCAACGCCTGGCGCATCACCGGAAAACTGCCGGCCAGCAAACCTTCGATAGCACCATAGAAAAGCTCGCGGTAAACCTTCAGGCGCCGGGCCTCCACGCCCGGCGGCGGTGCATGGCGCTGCGGGTCACGCAGGTGTCGGGCCAAGGTGTACTGCTGCTCACGCAAGGTCTCATTCATCTGCATGCCCTCCAGAAGCACGCTGCACAGTACGGATGCGCGCCGTTTCGGCGAGCAGTTCGACCAGCGGCGGGTAGTTGAAATCACGCTCGAGTACCGTCGGTTGCACACCGAAACGCTTACAGGCGACCGCGTACAGCGCCCACACATCCTCCTTCACCGCAGCCCCATGGGTGTCTACCTTGAGGTCCGGCGCTTCATCGTAATGGCCAGCCACGTGCATGCCGGTCACCCGCGCCTGGGGCAAGCCCGCAAGGAACTCGCGGGCGTCGTAGCCGTGATTGCAGGCATTGACGAAGACGTTGTTGACGTCCAGCAGCAGGTCGCAGTCGGCCTCATCGAGTACCGCGCGGATGAACTCGAGTTCACTCATCGCCTGGTACGGTGCGGCGTAGTAGCTGATGTTTTCCACGGCAATGCGCCGCTCCAGGTATTCCTGGGCCTGGCGAATCCGCGCGGCCACATGGCGCACCGCTTCGTCGGTGAATGGAATGGGCATCAGGTCGTACAGGTGCCCGTCATCACTGCAGTAGCTCAGGTGCTCGCTGTACAGGCGCACCTGGTGGCGATCGAGAAACTGGCGGGTGTGGCCAAGGAAATGGCGGTCCAGCGGCTCGCTGCCACCCAGCGACAACGACAGCCCGTGGCAGGTAATGGCAAAACGCTCGGCCAACTGCGCCAGGCCCTTGCCGTAGGCACCGCCCACGGCAACCCAGTTTTCCGGTGCGCATTCCAGGAAGTCCACGGCGCCAGCCTCCATGGCCAGCAGTTCCGGCAGCAGGCCGCGACGCAGGCCTAGCCCTGCCTCTAAAGGTACAGGGGACAAAGATGTGGGGTGCATGAAAAGGTCTCCGCAACAGGCACAACGCCCCGCCTGACCAGCAGGAGGGGCGTTGCGCGGTTCATGGGGCAGAAGGTCAGGACTTGCCGGTCAGGTGGCTGAACAAGCCTTCGGGCATGGCCTTGCCATTAGCCTGGTAGATCGCCTTGAGGTGATCCGCCGCCTCCTGTTCGGAGATGAAGCCATCATGGTTGCTGTCGATCTTGTCGAAGTCGCCGGCACGGTCCTTGGCCACCGCCAGGAACTCGTCGCGCGAGACCTTGCCGTCGTGGTTGCTGTCGGTCTTGGCGAACGAGGCATCACCACACTTGCCCTCGCCACACTTGCCTTCGGCACCGGCCTTGGCGCTGGCGCCGCACTTGCCCTCACCGCATTTGCCTTCTCCCTGGGTGGCCTTGGCGCTGCCACCACATTTGCCTTCACCACACTTGCCCTCGCCGGCCACCTTGGCCGAAGCCAGCTGGTAACCCTGGGCCAACGGCTCGACGGCAAAGGCGCTGCTGCTCAGTGCCATGCTGCCGATCAGGGCAGCGCCGAGCAGGCCGAGGGTGTTTCGTACTTGAGTCATGGTGTCGCTCCACTGTGGTTGGAATGTGGAGCCATTAGGCCGTTGCGGTATGTCGTGGATGTATCGCGCGGGGTGCGGTTTTGTATGGGAATGGGTCTGCAGCGTGGGCAGATACAGTGGGATACACGACGGCCCCAAGGTGCCTCGGGGCCGTCGTGCAGGGTCAGTCTTCCAGCGGCTTGGGTGGCGCGGCCGGCTTGGCGGGTTTGGCAGGCTTGCTGTCCTTGGCCTTGGGTTCCGGTGCCGCCGCTGCCACAGGCTCCGGCGCCGTCACGGCTTTTTCGCTGGCGGGCAGATCATCGACCGCCTTGAGGATCACCTGCGGGTCGATGGCCCCTCCCTCTTCGTCGTCCTTGAGCATGTGCCGCTCACCGTCCTTGCCCACCAGGATCACCTTGGTGCCTTTGCTGGCACCCAGCTTCAACTCGCGGATCAGGGCCATGGTGGTCTGCTGCTCGAGGTTCTTGTCCTCACGCTTGCCCATCATGTTGGCAACGCTATACACCACCAGGTTGCGCTCTTTGAAGGCGGCCTGGGTGGCCGGGTCCTTGAGGGCCTCGTTCAACCCACGCAATGTCGGGTCGGCGCTGCTGGGTGCAATGACGACCAAGGGCCTGGCCTTGCCCAGTTCCTTGGCCAGCGGTGCGTCACTGTCGGCGGCAAACACTGGGCCGACAAGCGCGAGCAAGGTGGCGAGGGTCAATGACCGGACGAGCATGCGTATCTCCTTATTCTCTCGATAAACCAGAAGACTACAGATCAGGGCGAAAGATCCGACGAGCGAGCGTAAACCAGCAAAAGGCCTCCATGTTTGAATGAACAGTAACCGGCGGTTACCAAGTACGCTCATTCCCTGTCCCGAGCCCCCAAAATACGTCTATCACGCGTAAATTGAGCATAGTCCAATGCGCCCTTGTCATACCCACCGTCGCAGAGCCTCGTTGGTCAGTTGGAGTTCGGTTTGTTCCGTCCACTCATTGACCTGCGCCTGCAACCTTTCGGAGGACTTTGCATCAGCATCTTCCGCCAACTGGTCGTAAAAACGCTGCGGCACTTCCAGTTCGCGTACATAACGTCGCTCGAGATAATTTTTCCAGAACGGTTGCTGGGCCATCCACACCGGCAGCGATCCAGGCTCGTTAAGTCTTACCTGCTCAGCGGCGCGCATGACCGAAGCGTCATCCAGGTGCGGGATCGCGGGGTGGAGCATGCTTCGCGCGTTGTCAAGCAGGTCCAGCCTCTCGCGCAAGCGGATCGAGTAGGCAAGCACCCACTCGATGGACTCGCTCGCCCAACCAGCAGCCTCAGCCTCGCGCAAAGCGATGAAGTCAAGTTCCCTTTGCCTCCACAACTGCCGCGCCAGTTTCACCAGGACTTGTTCCTTGTTGCCAGAAGGGGCAGCCTGCTCGGCTTCCCACACATAGTATCGAATTTCAAGCTGCTGGAAGACAACCGTGGCATTGTCGGGGCAGTTCTCAACCAGTGCAAAGGGGAAAATTTCATTGGCCAGTGCTGGAGAGTTGTCCACCTTTTCCATCATGGTCAGAACGCGTGAGGCCAGCAATTCCCCATATCGAGGATGGGTGAAGTCTCGCGAGCGCGTGAGCTGTTTCAGCAGTCGCATGAAGTTCGTCACTCCATCCATTTGCTCGATACTGCTCCACAGGATACCCAGAATTTCGCGCCTATCGTCTTGCAGGCGGTTCAGGGGGTCCAGGGGGTGCAGGCGGTCCATCCACATAAACTTTTGAGGAACTGAACTATCCTCCGGAATGTTCCAGGCCGCCTGCGCATCTTCAGCCTGTTGCAGAAGCACAGAATTGCCTGACAGCGCCACGTAACCGTGTTGCCACAACGTTGACAGGATGAAGTTAGGGGGCAATAGAGAGATGGAATTGTGGGAAGCATCGAGCATGTACAACATCTGACAATCCGTGATGCCCTCTGGCAGCAATACCAACCCGGCATTGCGCAGACGCAGTTCGGCCAACTGGCTCATCCCCGCCACAGAAAAGGTCATGTTCAAGCGGTTGTCCGAAAGGTTCAGGTAACGTAACCGGCTGCAGAGCCCAAGCGCTCGAGCCTGGGGTTCGTCCAGTGAGATGCGATTGCCGGACAAGTCGAGTATGCGCAGGTCATTGAGCAACGACAGGCTCTCTGGTAGACGTCGCAATTGGTTGTAACTCAGTTCCAGCGAGGTCAAATTGGGGAATGAAAGCAGGAATTGCTCTGGCACTTCTTTCAGCAACAGGCTACGCAGGGAAAGTTCGGTAATATGCGGGAAGCTGAAGAGTGGGCCCAATTCAGGCAATGAGCACAGGTCGCGCGGTTCGTAATGCCACACCAAAGCCGGAGGTTCATCTTCAGGTGCAACCAGACCGGGTACCCGTGCCCGCCAGCATTGCATGAGTGCTTTGCGAAACCGCTTGCGCTCGGCTCGTTCGCCGACCAGCAACCCTCGCCGCTCCCAGCTTTTCAGGTGCTCGCTCAAACGGCGGGCCTGCTCTTCGAGCACACCGAGCTCGGTGTCGGTATCACGCCCCAAAACATGCAAGGCGGTCAGCCAGGCTTCGATCTGCTCGTCACTGTACGCTGGGTAAAGGTCGCGCAGACGCGCCTCGAACGCCCGGGGTCGGGACGCAGGCCGGGCAAAGCGTCCCTGGCTGCCGCCCAGCGGGTAGCCGACCCTGCCATCCTCCAGGCGCAGCGGCGCCAGCATCCATGGCTGTCGAGGGTTTTTGCCCAACACCTGAGCGAGTACCCTGCTGTGCCCGGGCATTTGCCGGGCCAACACTGCTCTCAAACCCGGGGCGTAGGGTTCAGTGATACCGAGTGCAGCATGATCGGCCGGGGCAAACGCAGCCGCCAAGGTCTCGAACAGCTCGCCGGGGCCGCGCAGCTCGATGCCTAGCGCATCTTCAAGCTCGAACTGCCCGTCGTCATGCAAAAGCCTGTAGTTCTGCCCGTCGCCAGCAGTAGTCATTATCGGCTGCGGGCTATCACCATCGTACAGCCGCCAGCGCGGCCTGGCCTCCCTGACATCCAGAGTCTCCAGCAGCGTCAGCGCGACCTTGGCCTGGTCCAGGGTTTGGGGCGTCTCGATGAACAGCGCCTCGCAGGCACGCGCAACACGTATGCGCAGTACGCTCAGCCTGGCCCTTTCGACCAGCCGAAACGGCACCGTGCCGCTGACCAGTGCCTGAAACTCCGCACCTTCTGCCGAAAGCTCACCCACAAGCTCGCGCGCCGCTCGGCGATGCAGGCTCGGGAATGCCTTGCGCAAGGTTGCCACCGCCGCATCGTCTGGCTCCTGCTGCCCGTCATACACCTGTTGAAACAGCTGGCGCCGCTTTGCCGAGACCTGCGCCGCCAATGCTGGCCCGCCCTGCTCGGTGACGCCAGGCAAGGCGCGGGCCTTCGCCAGCAACGGCGCGTCCTCCGGCACCCGCCCAAGCTTCAGATCGTCCAGCAGGGTTTGCAGCCGGCGGTCGATCAGTAGGCGCTCTACGGTATCGACCAGCTCGGCCTCAGGTGGCCGGCCGTACACATGCAGCGCCCGAAGATGGTCTGCATCCAGGGCATGGACGGCCATGGCCTGGTCAATCTGTTCATCATCCAGGCGAGCGAAACGCTCACCAAGGCGACGGAACATCCGGTGCTTGTCTGTCCAGCTGGCCGGTTGCTCGGTCCATAGCCGCCAGGCACCGGCGTCATTGTGACGCAACAAAGGCCCATGACCATCTCGTGGTGCCAGTTGCCACTCTTCATCTGCGCGCTGGACGATTTCATAGTTGTGGCCGTCCATGGTCATCCAGCTTCTGTCCTGGGCACGGTAGATGCCCATTTCATCGGCCACTTCCCCAGCGGGAGGTGCAGCGCTGCGAAACGGCACCAGGTCTCCATTCCAGAGCTTCTCGCTGCCGTCTTCCAGGCGCGCTGGCACCCACTGGTCCAATGCGGCCCAGGCCCGGCTCGCTTCCCGCCATACCACAGCGGTTACTCCGATCACGGCCAGGTCTTTGGTCACGTTGAGTACATGGTCCATTGCGGCGCTGGTATCGCCCTCGCGCCAGTCTTCCACGGCCTGGAACAACTCGCCCAGCAGGTCCCAGACCATTACCGCCAGCAGCAGTGCATTGAGTGCGGGGATGAACACGCCCGCCACGGTGGCCAGTGTCCAACCCTCGGCAACCAACCTTTGTTGATGGGCTTCCTGGGCCTTGCGATCCAGTTCTGACACCGGCGTGGCAATCAGCGCAGCATCGTCCTTGATATGGGCAATGCGCTCGTCGGCAAGGTGGGCGAACAAGGGTAGCGGGTAGTCCCGTATGTGCTGGTCCATTTCCCGGGTTGCCCAATCGGCGACGCTCACCAGGTCCTTGGCAACCCTGGAGAAGAACTGCTGGCTGTCGCGCCGGCGTACGAAGCGTTTGAAGAAATCCTGATAGCGCTTGTCTCGCAGACGCTTGCCCAAGACCTTACGGGTGAAGCTTTCCAGGTCGCGGCTTGCGGTCCAGGGACCGTGGGGGTCATCGGGAATGTAGACAAGGATCTTGCGGCTGACTTTGTCATGAAATAGATCGAGTATCACGATCTGTTGCAAATCGCAGCCGAACGCCTTGAGTTGCCGGGCCACCACTTTCGACTCGTACAACGTGCCAGGTCTGCCGTGCTTGCATAGCTCTAGCACCAGGTCCAGTTCGGCAGCACTCAGGACTCCATCACCTTTAGCCTTGCAGGCATCGATCAGCATGACCGAGCTGTAAAGCTGGGCAAGTGTCGAAGCCATGCTGCGCCAGCCGCTTGCCTGGCTGCTCGGCGCTTTGAGCACGCTGTCCAGGTGCTGTTGATAGCGCTTGCCCAGATCCAGCTGGCGGCACAAGCGTGCGAAGGCTGGTGCGGTTGGTGAGGCGAGCCGTCGCGACAGGCTGTCGACGATGCAGTTATCCTTGTGCTGCTCGTTCCGCCCCTCGCCCGGCGTGAAGTTGTCCAGTGCCGCCTCGATCAGCGGTACGTCGAAATAGTCCTTTTCCAAAACCGGATAGCGCCCCCACACGGTGCCCTGGCTGGGAGCGGTGTAGGTGTACCAGCGCCTGAAATACAGGCCATCGACATTTTCCCTGGTGCCGAATTCTTCCTGCATGGCGTGTTGCAGCAGCGGCTTGACGAAACGGTCGATGCCCTGGATGCGCGCAAGCTCCTTTTCCAGCCACTGTCGACAGGCCAGGCTGTCTTTCAACGCCTCGCGCAATGCAGCATGCTGCGATTCATACAGACCGTTGGCCGGGATGTTCTGCTCGGTCGGCGATACGATACGCAGCCGGCGAATCCATCTGGGCAGTCGCTTGACGATGAGGTTGTCCTGATAGGCCTGCTCCATGGCCAGCGTATCGGCAGTTGGCGGTTGTTCCTTGCTGGGTGTAGTCACGATGTTGCGCCTCGGGCTGATCAAAAGGCCCGACACTAGACGCAGGCTTGCCAAGCGATCAGCTAGATAGCTACCACCTCTTCAGAACAGCGCCAGCTGCTGGCCGGTCAACCCTTCGAAACTGTCGCCAACGAAAGGCAGGATGGCATCGGCCACCGGCTGCAGCTGCCGCGTCAGGTAATGCTCGTAGTCCACCGGCGCTTGCAGGTTTTCCAGGGGTTCTGGGCCCGCCAGGGTGATCAGATAGCTGATCCAGCCGCCGCGCTGGTATTGCAACGGGCGGCCAAGACGGCGGTTGTAGTCATCGGCCAGCCGGGCCGCACGCACGTGCGGCGGCACATTGCGCTGGTAATCGGCTAGCGGCCGGCGCAAACGCTTGCGGTACACCATCAGCTCATTGAGCTCGCCCGCCAGGGTGCGCCGTACATAATCGCGCACATACGCCTGGTAAGGCTCCCCGCGGAATATCCGGCCATAAAGCTCCTGCTGGAACTCCCGGGCCAGCGGCGACCAGTCGGTACGCACCGACTCCAGGCCCTTGTAGACCATCTGCTCGCTGCCATCGGCCCGCTGCGCCAGCCCGGCGTAGCGCTTCTTGCTGCCTTCGTCCGTGCCGCGGATGGTGGGCATCAGGAAGCGCCGGTAATGCACCTCGAACTGCAGCTCCAGCGCACTTTCCAGGTTCAGCTGCTCGCGCAGGTGTTCGCACCACCACAGGTTGACCTCGGCCACCAGCTCACGGCCGATGCGCGCTGCAGCCTCCTCGCCGTGGGCGCCCTTGAGCCAGACGAAAGTGGAGTCGGTATCGCCATAGATCACCTCGTAGCCCCTGGCTTCGATCAACGCACGGGTCTGGCGCATGATCTGGTGGCCGCGCATGGTGATCGACGAAGCCAGGCGCGGGTCGAAGAAGCGGCAGCCGCTCGAACCCAGCACCCCGTAGAAGGCATTCATGATGATCTTCAGCGCCTGCGACAGCGGCGCGTTGCCCTCGCGCTTGGCTGCTTCCCGGCCCTGCCATACCCGCTCGACGATGGCCGGCAGGCAATGCTCGCTACGGGAAAAACGCCCACCGCGGAAGCCTTCCACTGAGTGTTCATCGTCGGGCAGGCGCAAGCCTTCGACCAGCCCCACCGGGTCGATCAGGAAGGTACGAATGATCGACGGGTACAGGCTCTTGTAGTCCAGCACCAACACCGAGTCGTAAAGGCCCGGGCGCGAATCCATGACGAAGCCACCGGGGCTGGCTTCGTCGGGGCGGCTACCAAGGTTGGGCGCGACAAAGCCAAGGCGGTGCATCTGCGGAATGTACAAGTGGCAGAACGCAGCCACCGAGCCACCGCTGCGGTCCACCGCAAGGCCGGTGACCGAGGCCCGCTCCAGCAGGAATTCGAGCAGGCGGGTGTGGGCGAAGATGCGTGTCACCAGCTCGCAATCCTTGAGGTTGTAGCGCGCCAGCGCCGGCTTGTCCTCGGCGAAGCGGCGGTTGATTTCATCCATGCGCTGGTACGGCGTGTCGATGGCCTTGCCTTCTCCGAGCAAGGTCTGGGCGACACTTTCGAGGCTGAACGACGGGAAGCTCCAGGTCGCCGAGCGCAGCGCCTCGATGCCGTCGATCAGCAGCCGCCCCGGGGCATCGGCGAACACGTGGCCACCACCGGCATGGCTGCGCAAGGTCATCGGCGCGCCATTGCGCCCCAGTGCCAGCGGTACCTGCAGCAGCTTGGCGTGCTCGTGCAGCAGGCGCAGGTCGAACTGGATCAGGTTCCAGCCGATGATTGCATCCGGGTCGTGCTCGGCCATCCACTGGTTGAGGCAGGCCAGGATGTCGGCGCGGTCGGTGCAGTAGTGCAGGTCGAAATCCAGGACATCAGCCGTGCCATTGGCCGGCCCGAGCATGTACACCTGGCGCTGGCCACAGCCTTCCAGGGCAATGCTGTAAAGCTCGCCCCGCTCGCTGGTCTCGATGTCCAGCGACACCAGGCGCAGCGGCGGGCGATAACCCGGCAGGGGCTTGAGCTGGGCATCGCAGAGCACGCCTTGGGCATCCGGTTGGCCGGTGAACTGCACCGGGGCGGTGATGAAGCGCTCCATCAGGTAGCGCTCGGGCGGGCGAATATCGGCTTCGAACACCTCGATACCGGCCGTGCGCAGGCGTTGCTCCAACTGCATCAGTTGCCGGTGCTGGCGGCAGTACAGGCCCAACACCGGGCGCTGGTCAAAGTCCTTCAGCTGCAGCGGCCGCAACTCGACACCGGCTTCGTTGGCCAGCAGCACCCGCGCGTGCGCTTCCTGCGCCTGGGGGATGAATGCCACCGATACCTGTGGCGCCAGGCGCAGCTGCCGTGGCCCCTGGTCGGTGGCCAGCCAGAATTCCACGCAGGTGCCTTCGGGCGTGTCATGCCAATGTCGGGTCAGGACAAAGCCCTGCTGCAACTCCACCGCGTCGACCTCTGAATCGTTTGTTGTGCTGATTGCGGGATTCTACCGCTGACGCACCGTCGCAGCGCATTTTGTTGGGGCCAGCAGGTGTTTGCCGAAATATTGTCAGCGCCGGGCGCTTGCTCGAACGCGTGTTCAACCGTACAGGTAATTGATGTCCTTGCAGGGCAGCGGTGGCACCTGGCCAAGCAGGAACTCGCGCAGCTTGTGCATCTGCCGCGCCTTGGGGCTGGCCTTGAGCCAGGTCATGTAATAGCCGTCGCCGGTGGCCACCGCGTGCTTGAACGGCGTGACCAGGCGCCCGGCCAACAGGTCGGCGCTGGCCAGCACCAGGTCGACCACCGATATACCCAGGCCTTGCTGTGCGGCCGAGATGCCCTGGTCGAGGGTATCGAACACTTGCCCGTGATCGATGCTGATGTCCAGCGCGTCCATGCGAGCCAGCCAGCGCCGCCAGTCTCGTCGGTCAGGGGACGGGTGCAGGAATTCGCACTGGGCCAGGTCGGCAAGGTCCGGTTGTGCCTGGGCCATGTAATCCGGGTGGCACACCGGGATCAGCCATTCATCGAACAGCTTGAAACTCTCGATATCGGCGGGAAAACGCCCGTTGGCCAGGAGGATCGCACAGTCGTAGGGCTCGGAATAGAAGTCCACGCTGTCGATGTCCATCCACACGCTGGACAGCTGCACGCTGCAGTTGTCCTCGGTCTTCTTGAACGCATCCAGCGCCCGCAGCAGCCAGCGCACGGTGAGCGTGGACGGCGCCTTCAGGCGCAGGCCGTAGCGGTCCTGACGCAGCAGGGCGCAGGCATTTTCGATGATCTTGAAGCCAACCTTGAGTTCCTGCGCCAGCAGGCGGCCGTGCTCGGTCAGGGCCAGCTTCGGCCCGCGGCGTTCGAACAGGTCGCAGCCGAACATGGCTTCGAGGGTCTTGATGTGGTGGCTGACGGCGCCCTGGGTCAGGGCCAGCTCTTCCGCTGCACGGGTAAATGAGCCATAGCGAGAGGCCACCTCGAAGGCACGCAGCGCGTGCAAAGCCTGAATCCGTTCCGACATGGCGACGCCCCGAGCATGAGTAAGACTAATAGTAGGTCATAGTTCCACGCGTTTTACAACGCCAAGGACGTCTCGGAAAATGCGGGTAAATAATAAACATAACCAAGATCCTGCCTGCATGTGACTTGAACGTTCATCAAATTTACGCCTGGGGAAATCATGTCGACGGGTTATGGAACTTGCTATCGCCTGGATGCGCTAGAGCTGGCCGCTGACCATGTGCGCAACGCGCGACATTGGACCTACAAAGCCGTAGAACATTTTCGCAGTGTCCTCGCCAACCCCGAGTTCCCCTGCCTGTTCGGCCGCAAGGCGGTAAACGGCGCAACCTGCCACATCCTCTTCGCCCGCGCCGGGCAGCTGGCCGATGACATCGCCATGGGCCTGGCCGACTACGTGCGCACCGTCGCACCTATCCCACCCAAGCAGCGTATCGGCAGCCCACTGGTGGTGTTTCTCGAAACTGCCGCCGACTACACCCTGGCCGAGCAACAGGCGCTGGCCTGGAAGGTGTTGCGTGGCGTGCACGCGCGCGACCCGCATCCCTGGCCGCAGGGCATCCCGACCGACCCCGACGACAATGCCTGGTCGTTCTGCTTTGCCGGCATGCCGCTGTTCATCAACATGAACTTCCCCGGCCACCAGCAGATGAAAAGCCGCAACCTGGGGCCACACATCACCTTCGTCATCAACCCGCGGGCGAACTTCGACGAAGTGGCCAACGTCAACACCGAAAGCGGCCATCGTATCCGCGAACGCATCCGCGAGCGCGTGCACCACTACAACGACGGCGTCATGCCCGACACCCTTGGCTTCTTCGGCGATGCCGACAACTACGAGTGGAAGCAGTACCAACTGCAGGAGGCAGGGTCGCTCAACCCGTCCCGCTGCCCGTTCCACGCCCATGCCGTACAGCCGGCAACACCCGACATACTGATCGAGACCTGACCGTGAATACCGCACTCACCGCTACCTATGCCCTTACTGTCCTGCTACTGATCGCCACCCCCGGCCCGGTGGTGGCACTGATCGTCAACACCGCGGCCTCCTCCGGCTCACGCAAGGCCATGTTCACCGCTGTCGGCACCAACTGGGCATCACTGGTGCTGATCGGCGCAGCGGCCTGGATCATTCTCACCAGCGCCGCCATCGACAAGGCCTGGCTCAGTGCCATGAGCCTGCTGGGTTGCCTGTTCATCGGCTACATCGCCGTCGGCACGTTGCGGGAAGCCCTGCAGGCGCCTGCAGCCGAGGCGCCAAGCGACCTCGCCAAGCCTGGCCGCGGCGGGCTGCTGCAAGGTTTCATGGTGGGCATCTCCAACCCGAAGGACATCATCTTCTTCATCGCCTTCTTCCCGCAGTTCATCCAGATTACCGAGTCATTCGGCAAGAGCATGGTGGTGCTGTCGTTGCTGTGGGTGGCCATCGATTTTGCCGTGCTCAGCCTTTACATCTTCGCCATCGGCAAGATCGCCTCGCAACGCAGCAACCGCATGATCAGCCTGGCCTCGGGGGTCGCCCTGCTGCTGATTGCCGCCGGCGGCCTGCTGTACAACGTCAGGGAGCTGGCGGCCTGAATGTGATGCACGGTGCCCGCTGCGAGAGAAGGAGAACCCATGACTGCGATTGACACGAGCCCTTCACCTTCGCCGTTGCAACAGGACTACCAGCGCTTTCTGCTGCTGGGCAGCCGGCGTGCCCCGCACACCGTGCATGTGCACGAAACCGGCTACCGCTCCGGCACCATCAACACCGATGCCCTGGGCCTGCGTTACAGCCATTGCGCCGGCAAGCGTTTTTCGGTAGCCGAACGCGGTGGTGCATCACGTATCAACCTGCTGGTCGGCGGTTCCGCCGCGCTGGGCATCGGAGCCAGCTCAGACGAACACACGGTGGCCTCGCACCTGTCGATGCTTACTGGCGAAGTCTGGCTGAGCCTGGCCGGCTGCGGGCTCAATGCGAGCCAGGAGCTGCTGATGTTCCTGACCCACCAGCACCGCCTTGGCCAGCTTGGCCATGTGGTGGTGCTAAGCGGCCTCAACACCCTGGCCCACGAAGCCCTCTGCGAAGTCCTCGCCAGCCTGAACGACCCGCGGCAAGCCAAGGCCTATCAGGACTTTCTCAACAGTTTCAGCGAAGGCATGCAGCCCACTACAACGCCACGTCGGCAATCGCTGTGGCGGCGCATCGGTCAGGCGTTGGCCACGCCCCCGGCCGTGACACCTGCCGCCTGGTCGCTGTCGCCTCCGGAAAAGCGCCTCACCCGGGCCGCCGACAACATTGGCCGGACCTTGCGCCAATGGGACCGGCTGCTGGCAGACAGCCATTCCACCCTCACCTTCATCCTGCAGCCGTTGCTGCCCTGGTGCCGGGATAGCCTGCCCGCTGGCGAGGAGGCAATGCTGAATGCGCTGCAGCGGCAACCGGCGAATTTCGACCGGCTGCTGGACGGCGCATTCGACAGCCAGTTGCACTCGGCCTTCTTCCGCCGCATCAAGAGCCAGGCCGACCCGGTGCCTTGCTACGACATGAATTGCATGCTCAGCAGCTCACCGGTGTTCGGCGCCGACCTGTTCATCGATCGCCTGCATCTGAACGATCTGGGCAACAATGCCCTGGCCAAGGTCATTACCGCCAAGCTTGGCCTGGCCCAAGAAAAACATGCCCAGCGCAAGGTCACACCGATCAAGCTCGTCTGACAGTTGCCGGGTGGTCTTCCGGCCAGGCCCTTTGGGTGGCTAGAATAGGCCGTCGTTCCGATCTGCCCGAGGCGCACGCTTGACCGCCATGAACATCGAAGCCATCCATCAGTACCTGGCACCCCTTGGGGCTTGCCTGTGAGCCGCATGCTTCGCTTGCCCCCACTGTTGATCGCCCTGATGCCACTGGCTGCGCACTCGCTGGAAGTGCGCATCGACCCTCATGCCGACCTGCTCTACCGCCAGGCCTTGCCCCTGCTGGAGCAGGCCGACAACCAGGACGACGGCGCCAGCACGCTGCGTACGACCGTCGGCGGCGACCCGGAGCTCAGCCGCCAGGGCCAGGCCATGGCCCACACCCTGCCGACCGCGGTCGCCTTGCTGAAAAAGTCCGTGGAGCTGGGCCACCCGGTCGCACAGTACCGCCTGGCGCTGTACTACATGACCTACCTGCCCGCCGCGCAAATCCCGGATGCCGCCTGCCCGTTGCTCGAAGCCAGCCTCAGGCAGGGCTTTGCCGCACCGGCGCCGGCCATCGCCACCTGGTGCCCTCCCTACAACGCCAGCAGCGAGTACCGTACTGCGCTGGAGGCCATCCCCAACATGGCCACCGTGTATGCGCCCTACTACCCGCAACCGGCCACGCACCTGGCCTGCAACCGCAACCGGCCACAAGGCCTGGAAATGCAGTGGGGGCGCCAGCGCGACTACCAGGCCGAGGTATACCGCCTGCTCGGCGACCTGGACCCGCAGCACCGCCAGAGCCTGCTGCAGAAGGCTGTGGATACCAACGGCTGCGTGACGGCGCAGCAGCACCTGACCAGCCATCCCTGACCATCAGCAGTCGCGAACCTCTGTGGGAGCGGCCTTGTGTCGCGAAAGGGGCGCGCAGCGGCCCCACGATTTCAGCTTCGCTGCAAATATTGCCGGGGCCGCTCTGCGGCCCTTTCGCGACACAAGGCCGCTCCCACAAGGTCGAGACCAGCAAGATCGTTCAAGCCATCCCCCGCCCCGTCTGGCATGCTGGCCTGCCAAGTACACGCACTGCAGCCACCATGCCCCACATCGCCCGCCAAGCCTTTCTCCACGGCGCCATCGCCATTCTCCCGTTGTCCCTGGCCGTTGCCCCCTGGGGCCTGCTGGCTGGCTCCATGGCCATCGAGGCCAACCTCAGCGCCTGGGAGGGGCAAGGGCTTTCGGCCATCGTCTTCGCCGGTGCCGCGCAACTGGTGGCGATCGGCATGCTCAAGGGCGGCGCCAACCTGGCGTCGATCCTGTTGACTACCCTGCTGCTGACCTCGCAGCACCTGCTGTATGGCCTGACGATGCGCCCGGTGCTGTCCAGCCAGCCGCTGCGTTGGCGCCTGGGCCTGGGCTTCCTGCTCACCGACGAGTTCTTCGCCCTGACCAGCCAGTACGACCAGCAGCAGTTCAACCGCTGGTACGCCCTGGGCGTGGGCCTGACCTTCTACGTCGCCTGGAACCTGTTCACCCTGGCCGGCATCCTGCTGGGGCAGAACATTCCGCACCTGGACCAGCTCGGCCTGGACTTTTCCATTGTCGCCACTTTCGTCGCTCTGATCGCGCCGCTGGTGCGCAACCTGGCCACGCTGGTGTGCGTGGCAGTGTCGCTGTTCTGTTCGGTGCTGTTCAGCTACTGGCACTGGGAAACCGCCCTGGTGGCCGCAGGCCTGCTGGGCATGAGCGCCGGTTTCGTCTGCCAGAAATTCGCCGGAGCCCGCGCATGACCTGGGTCCTGATTTTTGCCATGGGCGCCATCGTGTTCCTCAACCGCTATGCGTTCCTGGAGCCGCGCCTGCCCTTGCGTCTGAGCTCCAACGCCAGGCAGTTCCTCGGCTTTGCCGTGCCAGGCATGCTCACCGCGATATGCGGCCCGATCATCTTCATGCCCGAGCACCAGCTGGACCTGAGCCTGCTCAACCCTTACCTGCTGGGTTCGCTGGTGGCCATCACCCTGGTGCTGTTGACCCGCAGCGTGTTGCTGAGCATGCTGGTGAGCATGTTGATCTTCTTCCTCTTGCGCAGCTGGCTGGCATGAGCACGCCCCTGCGCGAACAGACACACCTCTGGCAGGCGCCGGCACTGGGCGACGTCGAGATGCTGCACGCGCGCTATTTCCAGCAGCGCTTCGCCCCGCATGTGCATGAAGGCTATGTGTTCACCGTGATCGAGTCGGGCGCCCAGCGCTTCTGGCATCGCGGCAGCGAGCACCTGGCGCCGGTCGGCAGCATGGTGCTGATCAACCCCGACGAGCTGCACACCGGGGCCACCGCCCACGAAGCGGGCTGGCGCTACCGAGGGTTCTACCCGGAACATGAACGGGTAACCGGGGTGCTCGACGAACTGGAACTGGGCCGCCACGGCATGCCCAGCTTCAAGGACAGCGTGATCCACGACCCGGCCCTGGCGCTTGCTTTCAGCCAGTTGCACCAGCTGTCCGAAGCCGGCGCCAGCGCCCTGCAGCAGCAGACCGCCTGGCGCCAGGCGGTGCTGGCCCTGGTGCAACGGCACGGGCAATGCGCCGAACCTGCCGCCCCTGGCCACGAACCGCTGGCAGTGGCCCGCGCCCGTGAGCTGCTGGAAAGCCAGCTGGCCGACCCACCCTCGCTCGAAGCTCTGGCGGCGGCTGTCAACCTGTCACCGTTCCACTTCGCCCGGGTGTTCCGCCAGGCCACCGGCTTGCCGCCACATGCCTGGTTGAAACAGCGGCGCCTGGCCCGTGCGCGGGAAATGCTCAAGCGTGGCTGGGTGGCCTCGGAAGTGGCGTTCGACCTGGGCTTTGCCGACCAGAGCCATTTGAGCCGGCAGTTCAAGCAGGCCTACGGGGTAACGCCAGGGGCTTATCGCAGCGCCTGCCTGCAAGGCTGAGCTGCGACAGCCGGCCTCAGGCAGGCCGGCCAGCCACTGCTACACTGACAAGGCTGAATGGAGGATCCTGCCATGTCCGAAAGAGAGCTCACCACCCTCCTGTCGCTGATGAACCAGCGCCAGGCCTGCCTGAGCAGTGCCTGCAAGGAGATAGCCGACTGGATCGACCGGCAGGGCGACGTACCCGCCGCCGGCAAGATCCGCGCAAGCCTCAAGGCTCTGGAGGCTGATGAGGCCCAGGTCCGCAAGACCCTGACCTCGCTGACCCTAGACAGACCGCTGCCCAAGTTTCGCAGCTGATTGAACCGGGGGCTGCCTGGCAGCCCATCGCGACACAAGGCCGCTCCCACAGGGGATACGCGTTCTCCTGTGGGAGCGGCCTTGTGTCGCGATGGGGCGCAAAGCGCCCCCAAAGGGTTCAGCCTGATCAGTGCTTCATGTGCATGTGATCATGCCCACCGCCCGCCTCGGCGTTGAGCGCACGCACTTCGGCCTGCACGTCCAGGGTTTCCTTGGCCCCCTTGGCATCTTCGATGGTCAGGGTCAGCGGCACTTTCTCGCCTTCCTTCACCTGGTTGTTCAGGCCCATCAGCATCACATGCAGGCTGTTCGGGTCGAGGGTCACCGCCTTGCCGGCCGGCAACTCGACCGCCTTGACCTCACGCATGCCCATCACATCACCGTTCATGGTCATCTCGTGCACCTGCACAGTCTTGGCCACAGGAGAAGCCACACCCACCAGCTTGCTGTCGCTGCTGGCGGTCAGGGTCATGAAGGCACCGGTGGACTGCTGGTGCGGCACGGTCGCACGCACCCAGGCGTCACTTACGGTGGTCTGGGCCAGGGCCGGCAGCGCCAGGCCCATCAGGACCAGGGCAGCCAGGCCGTGCTTGATCGGTTGCATCGACATTCAGCAGATCTCCATCAGAGTGACCAGGTCTTCGGCGCATTCCTGGGCGGTCAGGGAATGGCCCAGGCTCAGGCGCAGGGTGCCACGCGTATCGTAGACGTAGCTGGTGGACGAGTGAGAGACGGTATAGGTATCACCGGCCGGGACTTTCTCGTAGAACACCTTGAATTCCTTGGCCACCGCGGCGATTTCCTCGGGGGTGCCGGTCAGCGCGGTGAACGACGGGTCGAACGCCTTCACGTAGGCATCGAGCACTTCGGGGGTGTCACGTTCCGGGTCCAAGGTAATCAACACCACCTGGAACAGGTCGCGATCGCGGCCGCGCAGCAGCTTGCGGATTTGCGCCGCGCGCGCCAGGGTGGTCGGGCACACGGCCGGGCACTGGGTGAAGCCGAAGAAGATCATCGGCATGCTGCCGTAGAAACTCGACAGGGTGCGCACATTGCCTTGGGTGTCCTTGAGGCTGAACTTGCGCCCAAGGATTTCGTTGCTCATGTTCTTGCCGTACTTGAACTCGAGCCCCCGGGCCGGGCTGCAGCCTGCGAGCAGGCCAAGCCCGAGAACGCCCATCCCGGCGACAACTGCGCGCCGGGTATATAGATCATTCATGAAACCATCCTTTACAGGGAAGGTGCCGGCCCTCGGGACGGGCCGGTCGAAAAACCGGGGCATTCTGGCACGACACCCCGAGGGGTTCTACCCGACGAAGGCAAGGATCGGCTGCAGCCCTTTGAATACGGGCTGCGGCCTGTTGTCGCAGGGGTTGAAACAGTAACACTTTGTTGCTAAGGGAGTGTGTTCAACGCGATCCCTGTAGGAGCGCGTCATCCTCAGTAGTAGGCGTTCTCTTTCTGACTGTGGTCAGTCACGTCACGCACGCCCTTGAGTTCGGGAATACGCTCGAGCAGGGTGCGCTCGATGCCTTCCTTCAGGGTCACGTCGGCCTGGCCACAGCCTTGGCAACCACCACCGAACTGCAGCACGGCAATACCGTCGTCGACCACATCCACCAGGCTCACCTGGCCGCCGTGGCTGGCCAGGCCGGGGTTGATCTCGGTCTGCAGGTAATAGTTGATGCGCTCGTTGATCGGGCTGTCTTCGTTGACCATCGGCACCTTGGCATTCGGCGCCTTGATGGTCAGCTGGCCACCCATGCGGTCGGTGGCATAGTCGACCAGTGCGTCTTCCAGGAACGGCACGCTGACCGCGTCCAGGTAAGCGGTGAAGCTCTTCAGACCCACGGCGGTGTCGTCAGGCTTCTCTTCTCCCGGCTTGCAGTAGGCGATGCAGGTTTCGGCGTACTGGGTGCCCGGCTGGGTGATGAAAATGCGAATGCCGATGCCAGGCGTGTTCTGCTTGGAGAGCAGATCGGCCAGGTAGTCATGGGCGGCGTCGGTAATGGTTATAGCGCTCATGTAGGTTCCTCACAGACTTGCGGCCAAGTGTACGCCAACCCGGCCTTCGAACAAAGTCCTAGTATTTGACTCGGGAAAGCGCATATTCAGGGGCCCGCCCCCGTGGCGCCGCCAGCCAGGCCTGCATGCGCCGGTACAGGCCGCGCTCCAGCCACTGGTAGCTGAACCACGACATTAGTCCAATGGACGGCACGCACAGGGCGAACACCAGGTACGGGTTCAACTGCAGGCGCTGGCTGGCGAACCAGCCGGCGTACAGCACCAGCACATGGACCAGGTACACCGAATACGAACAGTCGCCCAGCGCCTTGAGCAGCCGGTTGCCGCGGAACACCGGCTCCAGGGCGACGAAGGCCAGCACGATCATTGCGCTCGGCACGCCCCAGTGCAGCAAGCGCCGGGAAGCGTCCAGGTGGTAGATGGCAAGGCCTGCCACCGCCAGCAACGCCAACGGCATCCAGCGGCCCTGGTGAATCAGCCCGCGACGGTGCAGCACGCCCAGGCCGATGCCTAGCAGGAATTCGTAGATGATGTCGTTGCTGTAGAAGCGGCTGAGCACGCCCAGCCCGCCCAGTATCTCGCTGGCCAGCAGCAGCGCGGCGGTGACCAGCAGCTGGTGATGACGCTGGCGCACCAGAAAGGCCAGGCCGAACAGCAGGTAGAAGAACATCTCGAAGTTCAGCGTCCAGCCCACGTTCAGGGTCGGGTACAAGCCATAGCCACCGGGGTTTTCCGCCGGGATGAACAGCAGCGACAGCAGCAGGTGGTGCCAGGTGAATGCCTGGTGCGGCATCCATTGGCTGAAGGCCAACAGCAGGGTTGCCATCAGCGCCGTGTAGAACCAGTAGGCCGGAACGATACGCAGCGCCCGGTTGAGCAGGAACTGGCGGGGCTCGATGGCCTTGTCGCGGGTCGACAGGTAGATGACCAGCCCGCTTATGACGAAGAAGATGTCGACGCCTGCGGCGCCGCGGTCGGTGAGCAGTTGGCCGATGGG
The DNA here is from genome assembly GCF_030263955.1 of Pseudomonas sp. M2(2023). Taxonomy (NCBI): domain Bacteria; kingdom Pseudomonadati; phylum Pseudomonadota; class Gammaproteobacteria; order Pseudomonadales; family Pseudomonadaceae; genus Pseudomonas; species Pseudomonas sp. M2(2023). The sequence goes on along the minus strand of NZ_CP127114.1, from coordinate 2,055,537 downwards.
GCCGGAGGCTTGGAAGTCGAAGAAGATCTGCATGAAATGGTGGCAGACCACCACCCAGGCGGCGAACGCCCGCAGTGCCTGAAGCGAATACAGCATGGAGAACCCTGCAATTGCCGGTGCATTGAGGCCCAGGCTCGAATGCAGGGGCGAGCGCTACGCGCTCGTTCGCGGGTGAACCCGCTCCCACAGGGTTAGCGCTGACCTCGAGAGCGGTGCCATACCTGTGGGAGCGGGTTTACCCGCGAAGGGCTGCAAAGCAGCCCCCTTGCAATCGATCAGGACCACCCAGCAAGTCCGACCGCAGGGTAATCGGAAAGGTCAGCCCAACCGATCAGAGGTTTTCGTAGCGGTTCATGTCCAGCACGCCCGCCTCGACCGGTTCGGTCTCCTTGATGAAGCTGTTCAGGTCATGGAAGTAGCGCCAGAACTCTGGGTGGCTGCGACGCACACCCCAGCGCATGACGATGCGCTCGAACCTGGCCGGGTCATCTTTCGCATACTCCATGTCCTCGACGAACTCGGGCACATCCTTGGTCGGGATGTTGAAGATGAAGTTGGGGTAGCTGCTGAGCACGCCCGGGTACAGGGTCAAGGTATCCAGCCCCGGCTGGTAGCGGTACGCCTCGCCCAGCAGGAACGCCACGTTGCTGTGCGCGCGGTTGCGCAGCAGGCTGTACACCTGGCGCTGGCCGCCCTGCCCTTCGATGCGCAGCATGGTTGCCTCGGGCAGCTGGTTGATCACCTTCAACCCGGCAGCCGGGCGCGACACCAGGCGGCTGAGCGACTGCTCGGCATTGCGGAACTCTTCGCTGACCTGCGGCCGTGAACAGAACGCGCCCTGGCAGCGGTTGATGGGGTCAGGCGCGGCATTCAGGCTGCCGGTACGCTGCAGAAGCTTCAGGCCGAAGTCGCGCTTGGGGTTGCGCGGGTCGAGCTGGATGCCGCTCGGGGTATCGGTGTCGATTTCTTCATAATCCATCCACATCTTTACCTTGCCGCTGTTCTGGTACCAGTCGCCGAGGATCGCCTTGCGCTGGTCGGCCGGCATCAGGCGCAGGAAGTTGACCTCGGCGCCGTTGCGGATAAGGTCGAAGTACAGGCGCGTCTGCAACTGGTGCGAGACGTTGCCGAACACATCGAAGTTGACCGCCAGCTGGTAATAGGTGCGCTCGAACAATGGGTAGTCGAACAGCCACACGGTCAGCGGCACATCACCGATCAGGCCCTTGGTCACCGAGGCGCTGTCGAAGTGGCGGAAAATGCTCAGCAACGCGTTGTCGTTACCGGCCCATAGCGTCGCCCAGCCCGGGGCCGGCATGTCGGCATAGGCTTCGCGGCGCAGTTTTTCATACTCGTTGCGCTTGTCACGGTAGGCGTGCCACAGGCTCAGCACGCTGCCCACGTCATCGATCTGCCCAGGCATGGCCAGCAGCGGCGTGGCCTCCCCACGGTACTTGGCATCGGTGATGTAGCGGTCGTGGGCCGGCTCCTGGAACAACGCCCAGAAGTTGTCGCGGATCACGTCGGTGGCAATCTGCCCACGGCATACCGGGCCGCGGATGAAGGTGCGCACGAAGTATTCGGCGTTATCCAGCATGAACTGGTAGCGCGCCACTGCCGGGATCGCTTCGAAGGTTTCGAACGGGTTGGCCCGGTGGCGCGGGCCATAGCCTGGCAGTGCGGCGGCATGCCAGTCGCCGGCATAGAACAGTTGCTTGACCCGCTTGAGCTTCTGCGGCCCCATCGGGTAGGTGATGTGCGTCTTGTGCACGATCACGCCCTGCACCGGGATCAACCGGTAGTAGAAATCGGTGCCCGGCGGGTCATTGGGGCGGCGCGTGGCGATCAGGTCGACCGGCTGACCGCTCGGTGTACGCGAACGTACCCATTGGAAGAAGTGGCCCTGCTCGCCACCGACGAAGTAGATGTGCGCCAGGAACAGATGCTCGTACAGCCAGCGGCCGACCAGCGCCTCGGTGGAACCCGGGCGGTTGAGCAGCTCTTCCCAGTCGGCAATCTGCTTGGCTTCGGCCGCGCTTGGCTTGATCGGCTGGTACTCGACCGGCGCACCGGCGGCCAGCCAGCGGCGCATGGTGTCGTATTCCTTGTCGGTCAGGCCGGTTACCGCCAGTGGCATGCCTTCCTTGGGGTGGGCGCCGGCATAGGCATCGAACTCTTGCGGCAACGGGCACATGTTGTTGCGATTCAGGCCCAGGACGATTTCCTCGGGCAGCTTGGCATTGGGCGTGAGCGGGGTCTTGTGCCCCAGCTCGAGCATGCGCGCCATCAGCGCGGCCTGGCTGCCCTGGTTGTCGAGCACCGAGTAAAAGCCCTTCTTGCGCCACTCGCCCTCGCTGTGGGCGTCGTAGAACAGCCGCGTGGTGGGCACTGCCTTGCTGCGCTCGCCCTGATACACCGGCACCTTGGTGGCGCCGCGCACCGCGCCTTCGGGGCTTTCCAGCTTCAGCTGGCAGGCGGCGTCGTTGCAGGCGTGGCAGGCCACGCATTTCTCGGTGAAGATCGGTTGAATGTCCCGGGTGTAGGAAATAGCCGGGCTCGACTGGGGGGCTTGCCCGAACGCCACACTGCAGATGAGCAGGGCGAAAACGCCGGCAAGAATACGATGCACCATGTGCGGAAAGTCCTGGGTATTGAAAGCCATCACGATTTGTTGCCTGGTCGTCCTTGGGTGCTCTGCTTCGCCGACGCCCGCCCAACATGAGCCATTTTCATGCAAATGGGCGATGCGCCTAAAAACCGCGCAGCTTTGTTATGATTCTGCACCTTCTGAAATTTGCCCGACCAGGTAGTTCCTATGTCCGACCGCAGCGCTCGTCTCCAAGCACTCCAGAACGCACTCAAGGAGCGCATCCTGATCCTCGACGGCGGCATGGGTACTATGATCCAAAGCTACCGGCTCGAGGAACACGACTATCGTGGCACGCGTTTCGCCGATTGGCCAAGCGATGTCAAAGGTAACAACGACCTGTTGCTGCTCAGCCGCCCGGATGTGATCGCCGCCATCGAAAAGGCCTACCTGGATGCCGGCGCCGATATCCTCGAAACCAACACCTTCAACGCCACGCAGATTTCCCAGGCCGACTACGGCATGGAATCGCTGGTCTACGAGCTGAACGTCGAGGGCGCGCGCATCGCCCGCCAGGTGGCCGATGCCAAGACCCTGGAAACCCCGCACAAGCCGCGCTTCGTCGCTGGCGTGCTCGGCCCTACCAGCCGCACCTGCTCGATTTCCCCGGACGTCAACGACCCAGGCTACCGCAACGTCACTTTCGATGAGCTGGTAACGAACTACATCGAGGCCACCCGCGGCCTGATCGAGGGCGGCGCCGACCTGCTGCTGATCGAGACCATCTTCGACACCCTCAACGCCAAGGCGGCGATCTTCGCCGTGCAGCAGGTGTTCGAGGAAGACGGCATCGAACTGCCGATCATGATCTCCGGCACCATCACCGACGCCTCGGGCCGTACCCTGTCGGGCCAGACTACCGAAGCGTTCTGGAACTCGGTACGCCACGCCAAGCCGATTTCCGTGGGCCTGAACTGCGCCCTCGGCGCCAAGGACCTGCGCCCGTACCTGGAAGAGCTGGCGACCAAGGCCGACACCCATGTCTCGGCCCACCCCAACGCCGGCCTGCCAAACGCCTTTGGTGAATACGACGAAACCCCGGCCGAAATGGCCGTGGTGGTCGAGGAATTCGCCGCCAGCGGCTTCCTCAACATCATCGGCGGCTGCTGCGGCACCACGCCGGGCCACATCCAGGCCATTGCCGAGGCCGTGGCCAAGTACAAGCCGCGCGAGATTCCGGAAATCGCCAAGGCCTGCCGCCTGTCGGGCCTGGAGCCGTTCACCATCGACCGCCAGTCGCTGTTCGTCAACGTCGGCGAGCGCACCAACATCACGGGCTCTGCCAAGTTCGCCCGGCTGATCCGTGAAGAGAACTACACCGAAGCCCTGGAAGTCGCCCTGCAGCAGGTCGAGGCCGGCGCCCAGGTGATCGACATCAACATGGACGAAGGGATGCTCGACTCCCAGGCCGCCATGGTCCGCTTCCTTAACCTGATCGCCGGCGAGCCGGACATCTCGCGCGTGCCGATCATGATCGACTCGTCCAAGTGGGAAGTGATCGAAGCGGGCCTCAAGTGCATTCAGGGCAAGGGCATCGTCAACTCCATTTCCATGAAGGAAGGCGTCGAGCAGTTCAAGCACCACGCCCGCCTGTGCAAGCGCTATGGCGCTGCCGTAGTGGTGATGGCCTTTGACGAAGTCGGCCAGGCCGACACGGCCGCGCGCAAGAAAGAGATCTGCCAACGCAGTTACGACATCCTGGTCAATGAAGTGGGCTTCCCGCCGGAAGACATCATCTTCGACCCGAACATTTTCGCCGTCGCCACCGGCATCGAAGAGCACAACAACTACGCCGTCGATTTCATCGAGGCCTGCGCCTACATCCGCGACCACCTGCCGCACGCCCTGAGCTCGGGCGGTGTGTCCAACGTGTCGTTCTCGTTCCGTGGCAACAACCCGGTGCGGGAAGCCATCCACTCGGTGTTCCTGTACCACGCGATCCAGAACGGCCTGACCATGGGTATCGTCAACGCCGGCCAGCTGGAGATCTACGACGAGATCCCGCCTGCCCTGCGTGAAAAGGTCGAGGACGTGGTGCTCAACCGCACCCCGCATGGCACCGACGCACTGCTGGCCATTGCCGACGACTACAAGGGCGGCGGCGCAACCAGGGAAGTGGAAAACGAAGAGTGGCGCTCGCTGCCGGTGGAAAAACGCCTGGAGCACGCGCTGGTCAAGGGCATTACCGCGTTCATCGTCGAAGACACCGAGGAATGCCGCCAGCAGTGCGCCCGCCCGATCGAAGTGATCGAAGGCCCGCTGATGAATGGCATGAACGTGGTCGGCGACCTGTTCGGCGCGGGCAAGATGTTCCTGCCCCAGGTGGTCAAGTCGGCCCGCGTGATGAAACAGGCGGTAGCGCACCTGATTCCGTTCATCGAAGCCGAGAAAGGCGACAAGCCGGAAGCCAAGGGCAAGATCCTGATGGCCACAGTAAAAGGCGACGTGCACGACATCGGCAAGAACATCGTCGGCGTGGTGCTGGGCTGCAACGGCTACGACATCGTCGACCTCGGCGTGATGGTGCCGGCCGAGAAGATCCTGCAAACCGCCCGCGACGAGAAGTGCGACATCATCGGCCTGTCCGGCCTGATCACGCCGTCGCTGGACGAGATGGTCCACGTGGCCCGCGAAATGCAGCGCCAGGGCTTCCAGTTGCCGCTGATGATCGGCGGCGCCACCACCTCCAAGGCGCACACCGCAGTCAAGATCGAGCCCAAGTACAGCAACGACGCCGTGGTCTACGTCACCGACGCCTCGCGCGCGGTAGGTGTTGCCACCCAGTTGCTGTCCAAGGAGCTGAAAGCCGGCTTCGTCGAGAAGACCCGCCAGGAATACGAAGAAGTACGCGAGCGCACCGCCAACCGCAGTGCCCGCACCGAGCGCCTGAGCTACGCCCAGGCTATCGCCGCCAAGCCGCAGTACGACTGGGCTGGCTACCAGCCAGCGGTGCCCTCCTTCACCGGCGTCAAGGTGCTGGAAGACATCGACCTGCGCACGCTGGCCGAGTACATCGACTGGACCCCGTTCTTCATCTCCTGGGACCTGGCCGGCAAGTTCCCGCGCATCCTCACCGACGAAGTGGTCGGCGAAGCGGCGACGGCGCTTTACAAAGATGCCCGCGAGATGCTCGACAAACTGATCGACGAAAAACTCATCAGCGCCCGCGCAGTGTTCGGCTTCTGGCCGGCCAACCAGGTAGCCGATGACGATATCGAAGTGTACGGCGAGGACGGCCAGGCCCTGGCTACCCTGCACCACCTGCGCCAGCAGACCATCAAGCCGGACGGCAAGCCCAACTGGTCGCTGGCCGACTTCGTCGCGCCGAAGGCCAGTGGCGTTACCGACTACGTGGGCGGTTTCATCACTACCGCCGGCATCGGTGCCGAGGAAGTGGCCAAGGCCTACCAGGACAAGGGCGACGACTACAGTTCGATCATGGTCAAGGCCCTGGCCGACCGCCTGGCCGAGGCCTGTGCCGAATGGCTGCACGAGCAGGTGCGTAAAGAGCACTGGGGTTATGCCCGCGACGAACACCTCGACAACGAGGCGCTGATCAAGGAGCAGTACCGCGGTATTCGCCCGGCCCCCGGCTACCCGGCCTGCCCGGACCACACCGAGAAGGAAACCCTGTTCCGCCTGCTTGATGGCACTGCCATCGGTGAGACCGGGCCGAGCGGCGTGTTCCTCACCGACCACTTTGCGATGTTCCCGGCGGCGGCGGTCAGCGGCTGGTACTTTGCCCACCCGCAGGCGCAGTACTTTGCGGTGGGCAAGGTCGACAAGGACCAGATCGAGCGCTACAGCGCGCGCAAGGGCCAGGATGTGAGCGTCAGCGAGCGCTGGTTGGCGCCTAACCTGGGTTACGACAGCTAAGACCCTTGGGGCCGCTTTGCGGCCCATCGCGACACAAGGCCGCTCCTACAGGAGAATGCAATCCTTTGTAGGAGCGGCCTTGTGTCGCAATGGGCTGCACAGCAGCCCCAATAGCCACCTACACTGTCCCTGATTGCCTCTGATTTCCTCAGGAGCCACCATGGACGATTCCAGCCAGGGCAAGCCCCCTACCTTCTGGCAGATGCTGCACAGCATCCTCGCTGCCGCCTTCGGCGTGCAAAGCGGCAAGAACCGCGCCCGCGACTTCACCCACGGCAAGGCCAGCCATTTCATTGCGCTGGGGACGCTGTTCACCCTGGTGTTCATTGCCATACTGATCGGCCTGGTGCAATTGGCCCTGCACCTTGCGCGCTAGCAAAAACGCCTGCGGGACTCCCTCCCGCAGGCGCTCTGGCTGCATCACGGTCTTGAATACAAGTCTACTGGTGGCTGACCCAATACACGGCAGTGACCACCACCAGAACGATCAGGCAGAGGATCGCCCAGGCATCGACGCTGCTGTCAGCTTTGCGGACCTTTGTTGAGTTTCCCATTGCATTGCCTCTTGTAGTGGTTATGGGAATGCACTTCACCACCAGCAGTTAAGACGAGCAATGCCCTTCCCTCAAGCAGGGTCTTTCAATAATTGATCGGTGATGTCAGAAATGGGTACTTATAGTCGGGCGGCCGCCCTTCGGCACTGTAATGCTGGAAATCGATACCGTAGTCGGGCCGTTCCAGTAGTTTCAGCCAACGGGTTGCCTTGGCCTGGTCAATCGACTGCAACACCGGGATGCGATGCTCGCGCAGGCCGTCGCGGTTCACCGCCAGCCCCTGGGCATCATCGTGCAGCATCACCATGGCCCAGCCGCCGAGGGTAAAATGCCCGCCCATCAGCACGCTAAGACGCCCGTCGATACGTGCACGCAGGGCCTCGGCCGAGCTGTTGATGGCGCTGAACAGCACATCGCGCCCCGGCTTTCGCCCTGCCTCTTCGAACGCCTGCATGGCACCAAAGGCCATTTCGTCGTTGGCCGACCATACCAGGCGGGTGGCCGGGTAGCGCTCCACCAGTTGCTGCGCCTGCTCGTAGGCGCGCTGGCGGCTCCAACCACCATATACCACCTGGCGCAGACGCACCTGGGGGAAGTCGGCCAGGGCGCGGCGCATGCCCTCCTCGCGCAGCTGCGAGGCCGGGGTGGTCTTGACCCCGGCAAACGCCAGCAGGTCCACCGGCCCACTGTCGCGGGGCAATTGCGCGACCATCTGGTGCAACATCTCAAAACCCGCTTGCTCGTCGTTGGCCGTCAAGGTGCCCAGCAGCTCGGCATACTTGCCCGGCTGGGCCTCGATGCTACGGGCCTGGCTGGCAGTCAGGCCGTTGTTGACCAGGAACAGTTTGACGCCGGTGCCACGCGACAGCCGGATGATCTCCGGCGCCACGTACCGCTCATTGACCAGGACCAGGTAATCCGGCCGCTGCGGTCCGCCCAGAATCGCCCTGGCCTGGGTCAGCGCCAGGTCGGCGCGGCGTTCGCTGTACTCCACGCGCAGGGTCATGCCCAGCTCATCCGCGGCGGCCTGCATGAAGCGGGTATAACTGGTCCAGAACGTCTCGGTGGACAGCCCCGGGTTGAGGAAAACCACCGAAGCCGGTTGCGCACTTGCCGCCAGCGGCAAGGCAAGACACAAGCTTTGGCACAACGCCTTGAGCATGGGCTGACATCCCTGCGAAGCAAACGCCGGATTATAAACGCCAAGCCACGCCCAGCGCACAAATGGCAGTCAGTCTCACATAGTCCATTTGGTTCTTTTCATATGCAAAAACATCACTTTAGCGCATAAACGCAACCTGCTATCGTTCCCCGGCTCCGAAGCGGAGTGCGCGGCCGTGCGCGCGAATAGCTGCATGCCTGAGACAGGACTTTTATGTACGTATACGACGAGTACGATCAGCGGATCATCGAGGACCGCGTCAAGCAGTTCCGTGATCAGACCCGCCGCTATCTGGCCGGTGAGCTGAGCGAAGAAGAATTCCGCCCTCTGCGCCTGCAGAACGGCCTTTACATCCAACGTTTCGCGCCGATGCTGCGCGTCGCCGTGCCGTACGGCCAGCTGAACGCCACCCAGGTCCGCACCCTGGCCAGGATCGCCCGCGACTACGACAAGGGCTACGCCCACATCTCCACCCGCCAGAACGTGCAGTTCAACTGGCCGGCCCTGGAGGACATCCCGGACATCCTCGCCGAACTGGCCACCGTGCAGATGCACGCGATCCAGACCAGCGGCAACTGCCTGCGCAACACCACCACCGACCAGTTCGCCGGTGTGGCCGCAGACGAAATCGTCGATCCGCGCCCGTGGTGCGAAATCGTCCGTCAGTGGACCACCTTCCACCCGGAATTCGCCTACCTGCCGCGCAAGTTCAAGATTGCCATCAACGGCTCGCAGGAAGACCGCGCCGCCATCGAAGTGCACGACATCGGCCTGGAGCCGGTGCGCAATGCCGCTGGCGAGCTGGGCTTCCGTGTGCTGGTCGGTGGCGGCCTGGGCCGTACCCCGGTGGTGGGCTCGTTCATCAACGAGTTCCTGCCGTGGCAGGACCTGATCAGCTACCTTGACGCCATCCTGCGCGTGTACAACCGTTACGGTCGCCGTGACAACAAGTACAAGGCGCGGATCAAGATCCTGGTCAAGGCCCTTACCCCGGAAGTGTTCGCCGAGAAGGTCGAGGCCGAAATGGTCCACCTGCGCGGCGGCAGCACCACCCTGACCGAAGCCGAAGTGCAGCGTGTATCGCGCCACTTCGTCGACCCGGCCTACCTGGCCCTGGACAACGTCGACTACGCCGCGCAGGACGCCGAGTACCCAGGCTTCGCCCGCTGGCGCTCGCGCAACACCCGCGCCCACAAGCGCCCTGGCTACGTGGCCGTGACCCTGTCGCTGAAGCCCACCGGCGTTGCCCCGGGCGATGTGACCGACAAGCAGCTCGACGCCGTGGCCGACCTGGCAGAGCGCTACAGCTTCGGTTTCCTGCGCACGTCGCACGAGCAGAACATCATTCTTGCCGACGTCGAGCAGCGTCAGCTGCATGCCCTGTGGCTGGAGCTGCGCGAAAACGGCTTCGCTACCCCGAACATCGGCCTGCTGACCGACATCATCTGCTGCCCGGGCGGTGACTACTGCTCGCTGGCCAACGCCAAGTCGATCCCGATTGCCGAATCCATCCAGCGCCGCTTCGACGACCTGGACTACCTGTTCGACATCGGCGAGATCGACCTGAACATCTCCGGCTGCATGAACGCCTGCGGCCACCACCACGTGGGCCACATCGGCATCCTCGGCGTGGACAAGAAGGGTGAGGAGTTCTACCAGGTGTCGCTGGGCGGCAATGCCGCGCGTGGCGCGAGCCTTGGCAAGATTCTCGGCCCGTCCTTTGCCCAGGATGACATGGCCGATGTGATCGAGAAGCTGATCGCCGTGTACGTCGAGCAACGTACCGAGGAAGAGCGTTTCATCGACACCTACCAGCGTATCGGCATCGACCCCTTCAAGGAACGCGTCTATGCAGCGAATCATTAAGAACAACCAGATCGTCGACGAAACCTGGCATCTGCTGCCCAAGGAAACGTCCTTTGACGAGCTGACCAACTGCGACGACTACATCGTCCCGCTGCAGATGTGGCGCGACCATGCCCATGCGCTCAAAGCCCGTGACGGTGGGCTGGGCATATGGCTGGACAGTGACGAAGAAGCCGAAGAAATCGGCGAAGACGTGCAGCACTTCCAGGTCATCGCACTGAACTTCCCGGCGTTCACCGACGGGCGCAACTACTCCAATGCGCGCCTGCTGCGTGACCGCTACAAGTTCAAGGGCGAACTGCGCGCCATCGGCGACGTGCTGCGCGACCAACTGTTCTTCATGGCCCGTTGCGGCTTTGACGCGTTCGCCATCCGCGCCGACAAGGACCCGGAAGACGCGCTGCAAAGCCTGAAGGACTTCTCGGTGACCTACCAGGCCGCCACCGACGAGCCGCTGCCGCTGTTCCGCCGCCGCTGATCGTCACCTTGCAATGCCAGACGGCCCGCCTATATGGCGGGCCGTTTCGTTTTCCTGTACCGGCCTCTTCGCGGGTGAACCCGCTCCCACAGGTACTGCACCGTTCTTGAGTGCGGCGCGGTCCCTGTGGGAGCGGGTTCACCCGCGAAGAGGCCGGTACAGGTTTACCCTGCATTCCCCCAGCAACAGTCACGGCACAGCGACCTATTCTTGCCTCCCAGTCAAATGACCTTGGCCCCGCCCCACCTTAATCAATCCCCCTCAAAGCCGCACACTGCTCCCCACACGAAGAGCGATCGAACCCGAGCGACCAGGCTCGATTCGGCTCACCCCCTCACTCACCAGGAGCAGATCCATGAGCGTTCCATCCTTCGGCCTCGGCACCTTTCGCCTAACCGGCCAAGCCGTCATCGATTCGGTCAAGTCGGCCCTGGAACTTGGCTACCGCGTCATCGACACCGCGCAGATCTACAAGAACGAAGCCGACGTCGGCCAGGCCATCGCCGAAAGCGGCGTCAAGCGCGGCGAGCTGTTCATCACCACCAAGATCTGGGTCGAAAACTACGCCGCCGACAAGCTGGTCCCCAGCCTGCGCGACAGCCTGCAAAAACTGCGTACCGACTACGTCGACCTGCTGCTGATCCACTGGCCGGCCCCAGGCAACGGCGTTGCGCTGCCCGAGTACATGGCCGCCCTGGCCGAAGCCAAGAAGCTGGGCCTGGCCCGCCAGATCGGTGTGTCCAACTTCAACATCGAACTGACCCGCCAGGCCATCGAAGTGGTTGGCGAAGGCGAAATCGCCACCAACCAGATCGAACTCAGCCCGTACCTGCAGAACAGCAAGCTGACCGCGTTCCTCAAGGAACAAGGCGTCACCGTCACCTCGTACATGACCCTGGCCTACGGCAAGGTGCTGAAAGACCCGGTACTGGCCGACATCGCCGCCAAGCACAAGGCCACCGTGGCCCAGGTTGCCCTGGCCTGGGCCCTGCAGCTGGGCTACGCGGTGATCCCGTCGTCGACCAAGCGGGAAAACCTGGCCAGCAACCTGCTCGCACGTGACCTGAAGCTGGACGCTGACGACATGGCACGCATCGCCAAGCTCGAGCGCAACGGCCGTGAAGTCAGCCCTGACGGACTGGCGCCAATCTGGGATTGATGCCATGACCACGCCCCTCGAACGCCTGACCGCTGGCGGCTTCAGCATCGGCCTGGAAGCGCCGCTGGACCACGACTGGACGCCCGCCGGCGACCAGGCGCGGCGCCGCGATGGCCGCCAGTTCGGCGAGCCGGACCTGGCCCGCCACGCAGAACTGGCACAACTGGCCGATCGCCTGGGCTACCGCGCCCTGTGGGTCCGCGATGTGCCGCTGTACGATCCGTCGTTCGGCGATGCCGCCCAGGTGTTCGAGGTGTTTGCCTACCTCGGCTACCTGGCCGGGGTAACCCGCGACATCCTGCTTGGCACGGCCGCCGTGGTGCTGCCGATTCGCGAACCGCTGCTGACCCTGAAATCGGCCAACAGCGTGCAGTGCCTCAGTGGTAACCGCCTGCTGCTGGGCGTGGCCAGTGGTGACCGGCAGGTGGAGTACCAGCCGACACAGCCTGATAGAGCCCCCTTGCCCCATCTCCGGCGGTCTTCATTGTTCCACGCACTGCAATTATGATGTGCCAGGCACACCCATTCTCTATTCGGCCAGCGGCTACTACTCTCCTACCAGCCAATCGAACTGAGGAGTATCGCGATGTCCCGCCCACCCCTGCCGCCCTTCACCCGCGAAAGCGCCATCGAAAAGGTCCGCCTGGCCGAGGATGGCTGGAACAGCCGCGACCCGGCCAAGGTCGCGCTTGCCTATACCATCGACACCGTGTGGCGCAACCGCGCCGAGTTCCCGCGCGGTCGTGCCGAGGTCGAGGCGTTCCTGACGCGTAAATGGAACCATGAACTGGAGTACCGCCTGATCAAGGAGCTTTGGGCCTTCACCGGCAACCGCATTGCCGTGCGCTATGCCTACGAGTACCACGACGACAGTGGCCAGTGGTACCGCGCCTATGGCAATGAGAACTGGGAGTTTGCCGAGGACGGGTTGATGCAGAACCGCCATTCGAGCATCAACGAGCACCCTATCAGTGAAGCCGAGCGCAAGTTCCACTGGCCGCTGGGCCGGCGCCCGGATGATCACCCCGGGCTCAGCGAACTGGGGCTCTGATCAGCCCTGCGGCAGCATGATCCTGACTTCCAGCCCGCCACCCGGGCGGTTGCCCAGGGACATGCTGCCCCCCTGCTCCAGCACGATGGCACGTGCTGCGGGCAGGCCCAGCCCCACGCCACCGGTATTGCGGTTGCGTGAACCTTCGATACGGTAGAACGGCGCGAATACCTGCTCGTGCAGCTCCGGCGCGATGCCCGGCCCGCGATCCTGCACGGTAATCTCGATCTGCCTGGCGTTTACCGCCAACACCACCGTGGGCTCGCAGCCGTATTTCGCTGCATTGTCGATCAAGTTGACCAGCACCCGCTTGATACCCACCGGCCGCCCCGTATACACACAGCGACGCGGCCCGCTGAGGCCGACCTCGACCCCCGCGTCCTTGAAGTCGTCCACAACGGTCAGCAGCAGCTCGCCCAGATCGAATACGGTCGTCTGTTCCAGCCGCGCGTCATCACGGAAGAACCCCAACGCCGCATCGACCATCGCCTGCATCTCGTCGACGTCCTTGAACAACTTGGCCTGTAGCTGGGCATCGTCGATGAACTCGGCGCGCAAGCGCATGCGCGTCAGCGGTGCACGCAGGTCATGGGAGATGGCCGCGAGCATCTGGGTGCGGTCGTTGAGAAAATGCTTGAGCTGCGCCTGGGTGGCATTGAACGCAAGAATGGTCTGACGCAGGTCGTGCGGGCCAACCACCGGAATGGGCGGGGCGTTGAAGTCCTTGCCAAAACGCCGCGCACCTTCGGCAAAGCGCTCCAGCGGCTTGGCCAGGTAGCGGGTGGCCAGCAGCGCGACGACAAGGCTGGAAACCAGCATCAGCCCGAGGATGATCAGGTTGCGCGGCAGTTCGTCCAGGCCCCAGCTACGGTTGGTGGCACGGAACAGCACCCAGGACTTGTCGGTCAGCTCGATCATCAGCGCATAACCACGCTCAGGTGCGTACTCCGGCATGTCGGACGGTGCGAAGGCCTCGACCCTGGCATCCGGGCGCTTGAGCAATGCGCGCAGGATAGGCGTGCCCTCGCTGAACTCGGCATCGACCAGCACGGGTACGCCCGCTTCGTCATGGCGGCGCAGCCAGCGCACGGAGTATGAGCCGTCGCCCGCCGCACTGGCGATGTTGGCGCGCTGCGCCATGGGCGCGACGTCGAGGATGCGAGTGACCGCTGCAACCTTCTCGATCACCCCGCTCTCCAGCAGCGGTGGCTGCGCCCAGACACTCAGCAACAGGCTGAACAGCCCCTTGAGCAGCAACAGGAACAGCATCGCCGTCAGGGTGGTCAGCGCGATCCAGCGGGCAATGGTGATCCTGGGCCGTGGCAGGGCCTGGCGAACCCAGGCGAGCAGCTTCATCGCTTCGCGACCGTGGGCGTGAACAGGTAACCGGCGTTGCGCAGGGTACGGATCAAGGGCTCGTTGCCGTTGTCGGTTTCAAGCTTGCGGCGCAGCCGGCTGACCTGGACGTCGATACTGCGATCATAGGCGTCGTAGGCATCGCCACGGGCCATGTCCAGCAACTGCTGGCGGCTGAGCACCCGCCGCGGATGTTCGGCGAACACCAGCAGCAGCTCGAACTCACCGTTGGACAAGGGGATCATGACGTTGTCCGGCGAACGCAGCTCGCGCCGCACCACATCCAGCCGCCAGCCGGCAAACTCCAGGGTCGCGCAGGCATGGCCCGCCGCGCTCCCGGCCGCTTCGCCGGCACGGCGCAGCACTGCCCTCACCCGGGCCAGCAGTTCACGGGCGGCGAACGGCTTCGTCAGGTAGTCGTCTGCCCCCAGCTCCAGGCCAACCACCCGGTCACTCAACTCGCCCATGGCGGTGAGCATGATCACTGCCACCTTGTGCTCGGCCAGCAGGCGCTGGCACAACACCAGGCCACTGTCGCCAGGCAGCATCACATCCAGGATGACCAGGTCCGGCACCCGCCGCTCGACGGCCTGCCACAGCGCCTTGCCATCCCTGGCCACATCAACCTCGTAGCCATGTTGGCAGAGAAACTTCTGCAGCAGGTCGAGCACCTCGACATCATCGTCGACTATCAGCAAATGGCTCACAAAAAAGCACCGCAAAACAAGGTTATCAAGCCGTACTTTAAGGCCATCCCCACGTAGCCGTCATATATTTCAACCCGGAAACAAAGTGTCGACGCCGAGACAATCCGGACATTACCAGGCAAAGAAAACTGCGCAGCATCGCTGCCAGTTCTTGCCAGGAATGTATCTATGTCCCGTTCATCATCCGCCTCCCGCTCAGCGCGCTCAGCCGCGCTGGCCTTGTCGCTGCTTGCGGCGGGAGGCTGCAGCCAACGCGCACCGGCCACGGCGGCCTGCGGCAATGTCGCCTATCAGGTCAGTGACCCGGCGGAGCCCGCCAACCGCGCCGTATTCGCCTTCAACCGCACGGTCGACGACTATCTGCTGGCCCCCGTCGCACGGGGCTACACCGCGCTGCCCGATTTTGCCCAGCAGGGCATGCACAACTTCGCCAGCAACTTCGGTGAGCCGAAGGTGTTCGTCAACGACCTGCTGCAGGGCAACGGCGAACGGGCGATGACCAGCCTCTCCCGCTTCATCTTCAACACCACCCTGGGTGTGGCAGGGCTGGTCGACGTGTCTGGCAAGATGGGGCTGAGCCAGCATCGCTCGGACTTTGGCCAGACTTTCGGGGTGTGGAACATCGCCTCTGGCCCCATCGTCGAGCTGCCGCTGCTGGGCACCCACAACCTGCGTGATGCCACAGGCACGCTGCTGGGCCTGGCACTGGACCCGTTTGGCGGCAACAGCGATACCGTCGAAACCATGGGCAACGTAGCCACGGCCGGCGGCATCGTCGATGCACGGGCCGAAGCACTGCCGCTGACCGACCTGCTGCGCACCTGGCCTGACTACTACGTTGCGATGCGTGACTACACCGCGCAGCGGCGCAGCAACCGGGTGGCAGAAGGCAAGGCCGGCGAGCCGGGCACCTGGCCAGTGAATTGCGCAGGGGGTGCCCATGAAGAATGATGCCCAAGGCGCCATGCTGCTGTTCAGGCGCCTGGAAGGCGCTGCCCGGCAACCGCTGTTGCTGCATGAACTGGAGGCCCGGGTTTCGGCCGATGGCCGGAGCCTGGTGCTGAGCCGCTATCGCGAACGCTTTACCGCCGAGGGCAAGCCCTACCGACACGAGGCTCACCGCAGCGTACCGATTGCAGCATTGCTGCGCTGGGTGGCGCGGCACGAACGATGAATTCGAGGGCGGCCAAGTGTCAGCAGGGACCCTGTGGGAGCGGCTTTAGCCGCGAACACCGGCGCAGCCGGTGCCATGCACCGCGCTGGATTCTTCGCGGGTGAACCCGCTCCCACAGGGTACGCGGACCGCCTGCGAATTCAGGGCGTCAGGCCCGGGATGTCCGAAACGCGACAGTGGCTGCCTGTTCGGCGTGAGACAGGCAAACCGGGCACTGGCTACCCTTCTTCGGCAAATGCCTTGTTCCCTTTCGCCAGAAGAAGATCGCCCATGACGACCTCCACCGCCTCCATGGCCGCCACCACACCTGCCGACCAACCCCAGGGCTTTCTGGTCCGCATCGTCGGCGCTGCGGCATTCGCCCACCTGCTCAACGACCTGATCCAGGCCGTGCTGCCGTCCATCTACCCGATGCTCAAGAGCGATTTCGCACTCAGCTTTGCCCAGATCGGCTGGATCGCCCTCATCTACCAGGTGACCGCGTCCTTGCTGCAACCCTGGGTCGGCCTGTACACCGACAAGCGCCCGCAGCCCTACCTGCTGCCGGCCGGTATGCTGGTGACGCTGGTGGGCATCGCCCTGCTCGCCTTCGCCAGCAGTTATGAAATGCTGCTGGTGGCTGCCGCGGTGGTCGGCGTGGGCTCGGCGACCTTCCACCCCGAAGCCTCGCGACTGGCCAGGATGGCCTCCGGTGGGCGCTTTGGCACCGCGCAATCGACCTTCCAGGTCGGTGGCAACACTGGCTCGGCCCTCGGCCCGCTGTTGACCGCTGCCATCGTCATTCCGCACGGCCAGCCGGCCATCGCCTGGTTCATGCTGGCGGCCGCGCTGGCGGTATTCGTGCTGCTGCGGGTGACCGGCTGGACCGTGCGTCACGGCCAGACCCGGCTCAAGACCTTCGCCGGCCAGCAGGCCTCCGGCCTGTCGCGTGGCGCCATGTGGCGCGCCGTGGCGGTCATCGCCGTGCTGATGTTCGCCAAGTTCGTCTACATCGCCTCGTTCACCAACTATTTCACCTTCTACCTGATCGAGCATTTCGGCCTGAGCGTGCAGCACAGCCAGCTGTACCTGTTCGTGTTCCTCGCGGCCGTGGCCCTGGGCACCTTCGCTGGTGGCCCGGTGGGTGACCGTATCGGGCGCAAGGCGGTGATCTGGGTCTCGTTCCTCGGCGTGGCGCCCTTCGCCCTCGCCCTGCCCTACGCCAACCTGGCCTGGACGGCGGTACTGGCGGTGGCCATCGGCCTGGTGATGTCCTCGGCCTTCGCCGCCCTGGTGGTGTATGCCCAGGAGGCCGTGCCGGGCCGGGTCGGCATGGTGTCGGGGGTGATGTTCGGGTTGATGTTCGGTATCAGCGGCATCGGCGCCGCCGGGCTTGGCGAACTGGCCGACCGGCATGGCATCGAGTGGGTGTACCAGATCATCTCGTTCCTGCCGCTGCTGGGGCTGGCCACCGCGCTGCTGCCGGCAACCCGCTCGCAAGCCCGCCCCAGCCGCTGCTGTTAAAGTGGGCGTGCCAGGCTGCCCGTACAAGAGGTCGAAATGCTGAAGCCGCAGCACGAATTGCTGGTGGAGGTGGATGAGTGGAGCTGGGAGGTGGGCAGCCGTGCGACGGACTACCCGACCGACTGGTTCATCGAGCCCCACAGCCATGCCAAGCATCAACTGATCTATGCCACCAAAGGCCTGATGATCGTCGAGTCCGGTAACGAACGCTGGACCGTGCCTCCCAGCCGCGGCGTATGGATGCCTTGCGGCCAGGTGCACGCGATACGCTGCGTGGGCGAGGTGAAGATGCGCAGTGTGTTCGTGCGCGCCGACGCGGCAGTGCAGTTGCCCCTGCAGAGCAAGGCGATCAGCATCTCGCCGTTGCTCAGCGAACTGATCAAGGCCTCCGTAGGCTTTACCGCGCCGTTTGCCGAAGACTCGCGTGAAGCCCGGGTGATGCGCCTGATCCTCGACGAGATCTGCGTGCTGCCGACCTTGCCGCTGAAGCTGTCGCAGCCCGGCGACAAGCGCCTGCAGGCGATCTGCTCCGCGCTGCACGAGCGGCCTGACGATAACGCCACCGTGGCCGACTGGGGCCAGCAGCTGGGAGTGGACGAAAAGACCATCCAGCGCCTGTTCCGCAAGGAAACCGGCATGACCTTCGGCCAGTGGCGCCAGCAGGCGCGGTTGATGCAGGCACTGGAGCTGATCGCCCTGGGCGAGCGGATCATCGATGTGGCGGGGACGCTGGGGTATGACAGCCCCAGTGCCTTTGCCAGCATGTTCAAGCGCCAGTTCGGTATCACGCCGAGTCAGTTCTTCAAATAGCCTGTAGGAAACATATGAGATCGCCCCGCGTCGCCTGATCTCGCACAGCAACCCTGTCAAGCCGTGTACAGTACCCTCACAACAAAGCCCCCAGAAGGAGCCCGGCACATGACCGTGACGCTGTCCCCCCTGCAGATCGACTGCGATTTCGACTCCGGCAACATCCAGGTGCTGGATGCCAGCAACCCGGCCCAGGTGCACCTGGCCATCCGCCCGGACACCCACAGCGGCCACTACCAGTGGTTCCACTTCAAGGTCAGCGGGCTGACGCCAGGCCAGGTCCATCGCTTCAGCCTCGACAATGCCTCCGGTTCCTCCTACAAGAACGCCTGGAGCGGCTACAACGCCGTGGCCTCCTACGACCAGCAAACCTGGTTCCGCGTCCCCAGCCAGTTCGACGGCACGGCGCTGTCGTTCGAGATAAAGGCCGAACAGCCGCACATCTGGTTCGCCTACTTCGAGCCCTACCCGCGCGCTCGTCACAACCAGCTGATCGAACGTGCACGGCAACTGCCGGGGGTGGAATTGCTCGCCAGTGGCCGCAGCGTACAGGGTCGCGACATTCCCCTGCTGCGTGCCGGTGATGGTGCCGCAGGCAAGCGCAAGCTGTGGCTGATTGCCCAGCAACACCCGGGTGAACACATGGCCGAATGGTTCATGGAGGGCGTGATCGACCGCCTGCAGGCCAACGACGAGGTGATCCGGCAGTTGCTGACCAAGGCCGACCTGTACCTGATCCCCAACATGAACCCCGACGGTGCCTTCCTCGGCCACCTGCGCACCAACTTCAAGGGCAAGGACCTCAACCGTGCCTGGCAGGACGCCAGCGTCGAGCTCAGCCCCGAGGTCTTCTTCGCCCAGGCACAGATGAAGCAACACGGCGTGGATGCGTTCATCGACGTGCATGGCGACGAAGAGATTCCCCATGTGTTCACCGCGGCCTGCGAGGGCAACCCGGGCTACACGCCGCGTCTGGCCAAACTGGAGGAGCAGTTCCGCAGCACCCTGTGCAGCCTGACCCGCGACTTCCAGACCGTGCATGGCTATACCCGCGACGAACCGGGGCAAGCCAACACGACGCTGGCCTGCAATGCGGTGGGGATGGCGCATGACTGCCTGTCACTGACCCTGGAAATGCCGTTCAAGGACCATGACGACGCGCCGGATGCCGTCACCGGGTGGTCGGGGGCGCGCTCGAAGGCGTTGGCCGGGGCGGTGCTTGAGACCTTGGCGAAGATGGTTGGCGATTTGCGCTGACTGAAACGGCCCATCGCCGGCAAGTCGGCTCTCACAGGACTGCACATGACTCATGGAATTAGCAGGGCCCCTGTGGGAGCGGCTTTAGCCGCGAACACCGGCGTAGCCGGTGCCATGCACCGCGTTGGATTCTTCGCGGCTAAAGCCGCTCCCACAGGTTACGCGGACCGCCGCTCCCACAAGGTCCCTGCGCTCAGAACTGCACATCCAGAATCACGCTGTCGGTATAGGTCGCAGCCGGGGGTGTAGCCTGGTCGGTGTAGACCTTGGCGTTGTAGTTGAACACCTGGCTACCGGTGCCGGTCCCCGTGCCGGGGTTCACATCGGCATCGGCACTGGCCCGCCGCGCAGCCCCTGTCGAACCCCAGCGCACCGCACCGGCGCCCTTGAAAATGTCATAGGCCAGGTAGTTGTTGGCCGAAGACTTCATCCGCCGTCGACCATTGGCCACGTTCTGCCCGTCATCCAGGCCCACCGTGTAGTTGCTGCCCTTGGTGCACGACACGCTCAGGCTCTGGCTCACCGTGCCGAACCCCGCCACCACCGGCGCGCTGGCGAAGTTGATGCTGGGCGTGGTGATCTGGCAGTCGTTGGTCACCGTCATGCTTACCAGCAGGGTCCTGGTACCGGAGCCCTTGTCTCGCCCTATGCAAAGCCCGCCAACACCAATCCCGTCGCAATAGTCCCAGGTCCACTCGACATCGAGGATTTCCTGATATAGCCCCGCCGATACGTTGCTGCCCACCTGCGTGCGCATGTAGATAGGCACATTCTTCGGTGTACCGTTGAGCAACCCGAGCAAGTCGAGGATGCCGGTGGTCCTGAATTCGAAGGGGGTGCCACGGGTGATCGGATAGTTGGTTGTGGCGTCGGCATAGAGGGTGTAGGGGATCACATCCCCGGTAGGCCCTACCAGGCCGCTGGTGGTGGAGGTGATCTTGATCTTGAAGGAGTCGGTGCTACTGAGCACGCTGATCACCGAACCGTTGCATTGCAGGCCCGAGTTGGTGCTGGAAGCTGTCTGGACCGTGCCACGTACCTGAGTCGAGTTGAGCGAACCAAACGCCGCCGGCGCAGTCAACACTGACGTGCACTTGGCCCAGGCCGAGCCCGCCCACAACAACAAGGCGCATGCCCACAAACCACGCCAGCAGGCCTTCACTTGCACACCAACGGGCCAATCAACGGGATCGAACCTTGCGACTCAGGCAGGTCGAACGCCACCTGGCAATGCCCGCCCCCCTGCAACTCAACCAGCAGTCGGTTATGCGGCGTCAGGTTCTCCAGATAAACCAGGCCATCCCAACCGACCACCGCCTGGCTGCCACTTTCTGCATGGGTGACACGGCTGCCCAGCTTGAGTACCTGCTGTTCGGCGTCCACCAGTTCGAGGCTGGCCGCCAGCACGCGCCTGAGCGGAAACTCCAGCAAGTAGCCGCTGCCCCGGCGCACCGCCACCCGCTGTTCCACTTCCGGCGCGAGGATGTCCGGCGGCAAGCCCATGGGGTCGATCTCGTACTTGCCGCGGTAGTAACCGCTGCTGTACGGCACCAGCAGGTGACCATCGGCATCGGTACGGCCGACCTCCTGGTTTTCATAGCGCACCGGCACGTCGGCGTAACCACTGGTGCTGACTAACACGAAGGCATCGTCGATACGGTTGGCAGCGAACAGCCCAGCATCCATCCAAACCAGCGAGCCACTGGCGTCGGCCCAGCGGGTCATCTCTCCACTGCTGCCATACAAACCGGCCTGCAACTGCACCGACTGCAGGCGCCAGGTGACATCGGCCTGGCGGTAGGCATCGCGCTCGCTACCGGCGGCGTAGCCCAGGTTGTAACCGACACCACCCCCCACCGGCGTCGCGCGGCTGTAGTTGACCCGCTGCAGGGTTTCGCCTTGCTGGCTGCGCTCCATGCCCAGGGCCAGGGTGCCGTGCAGGTCGAACGGGATCACCAGTTGCGCCTGCACTGCCCACTGGCTGTCCCCCACTTCACGGTTGGCCGACAGATAAACGCTGCTGTTGCCCCACAGCGGCCTGCTGTAGCTCAGGTTGATCAGCCGGGTACGTGTGCCGTCGCCGGCGCGCACATCGAAATAGCCGGCGCCGATGTTGCCGTATTCGTTCAGGTTCAGGCTCAGCGTGACCTGCTCGCTGCGCTGGCTCAGCTGTATGTCCCGGCTGTCGACCCGGGTCAGGTCGGCATAGTCGCCATGGCGTTGCAGGCGCTGGTAGCTGAAGCCGATGCGCTGGCTGTTGTACTGGTAGCCGAGGGCGACCTGGTGGCCCTTGTCGCCGTCGAACCGGCTCTGCGCCAGCGCCGCATTTAGCACGCCGAAGTTGCCCAGCCGCATGTTGCCACCCAGGCCTCCCAGCATCAGCGATTCGGCGCTTTCGGCATGGGTCTCCAGGGTGAAGACGTCGCTGACCCCGTAGCGCAGGCTGGCCGAAGCAACCCCGGGGCCGTAGGCAAAATCGCGCACCCCGTAGTCACGCCGCAGGCTGCCGGCCGCTACCGAATAATCCGCCAGGCCCTGCTGCAGCAGGCTGCTGGTGACGTAGAACGGCAAGGTGGTCGACACCTGCCGGCCAAGGGCATCGGTGGTGACCACCACCGCCTCCCCGGCGCCGTTGATGAACGGCACGTTGGTCAAGGTGTAGGGACCCGGCTGCAATTCGCTGGTGCTGGATTTGTAGCCATTGATGAACAGGTCCAGCGAGGTCGGTACCGCCGCTTCACCGGAGAACGCCGGCAGCGGATAGGTGACCAGGTCAGGGCGTACAGCGAAATCGCGCGACAACTGCAGGCCACCGACCCGCACCGAGCTGGTCCAGGGCAAGGCCCCGGTTACCAGGTCACCAGCTTCGTAGGTCAGCAGGCGCTGCTCGTCGGTGAAGCGCCAGGTGGTGTCGTAGCGCAAGAAGCCTTGGCGCATATCGTCGGTCGGCGCACCATTGAACGACTGGCGCCACTGCCCGCTGCTGGAGAACGTTCCCCAGCTGTCGAACAGGCGCAGTTCGTTCCAGGCCGCCAGGTAGCTGCCGCCGTCATCGGTGTCGTTCAGGTACAGGTCGTAGTTGAACAAGGCGCCGAAACTGCTGCGTGCATCGCTGGCCGGGTACAGGTTGCGGTCGCCCAGTTGCTGGTCGGGCAGCCAGGCCGGCGGCACTTGCAGCAGCAGGCGCTGGTTCTGGCTGTCGTAGTCGGCATGCATCCCCACGATGGCCTCCAGGGCCACCTCGCCCTGCGGGTTGCCTGGCAGCGAGACGCCGGCCGCCCGCAACACCTCGCTGTCCAGGTACAACTGCCCGGCGCGCTGCTGCACCGGCACCAGCTCAGCCCTGGGCACCTGGTTCACCAGCAACTCGAGGTACAACGTGGCATCGGCGATGGCAGACATCTCCGTGGGTGGTGGCGGCAGGTCGTCGGCCAGCACCAGGCCTGGGCCGACCAGGGCGAGCCCCAGGCAACAACGGTGGGTCAGCCACCTCACACACGGTGTCCAACCATTGCCGGATTCTCCACGGCCTCTGCGCGGCATTCAGGCGCAGGCTCATTGGCTTTGGCGGATGGCGTCCGCGCTGCTCTGGCCGTTTACCCTCCCCTTCAGCACACTCCCGGCACTCGGTGCCAACGGTGCCGGCCAGCGCATGCTGGCCCCCGGCAGCACATAACCCAGCAAGCCATCGGCCAGTGGTTTGCTCTGGCTGCCCTGCTGCACCACCACATCAGTCAGGCGTGCATGCACCGGGCCGGTGTTGCGCAGTTCCACGTACGGCTTGCCCTGCACGGTCACTGCGCGCCAGCTGAGTTGCGGCTTGCCGACGCCCTCGGCATTGCCCTTGCCCTCAGGGCCTGCCTTGCCCCACAGGCCTTCGCCGTAGACGAACAGGGGTACCGAGTAGCGCATCTGCAGGCGGATCGCCGCGGTGGTGCCGGGCTCGGCCTTGTCGACCGGGATGGCGGGCGGGATTTCGTCGATGATGATGCGGTAGGCCTGCTCCTGGCCGACTGGCGAGGGGCCGGTGCGGGTCAGGCGGATCAATTGCTTCTGCCCGGGGGCGACGTTGGCCACCGGCGGGCTGCCAATGATCTCGCGCTGTGCCTGGTACTGTTCCTGGTAGTCACCTTGGCGCCAGGCGAACACCCGCACCTGCAGGTTGGCCGGTGCGGTTCCGCGGTTTTCCAGCCACAGTGCGCCAGCCTTCTGGTCAGCCTCCAATACCGGGTCGATCGGCCAGATCAGCACCGAGGTGGCCGCCCAGGCTGGCAGGCTCGCCAGCCACGATACTCCGATCAATCCTCGCGCCCACTTCGCGCCTGCCCCCATGAAGCTCTCCTTGGATACTGGTCATTAGTGCCGATGCATTCACCAGGTCACCGTCACTTGCACCACATCGGTGTAAGTCCCCGCCGGCATCATGCCGGTCAGCTGAACCCGCCCGTACACCGGCAGCTTGATCGCCGTCGGGTCGGTATAGCTCACGGCCACGCTCTGGCCGATCCCCAGGCTCTGGCTGTACGCCGCGTCCCGGTACAACTGGTAGGCCAGCACCTGCGTGCCGCCCGTGCGTTTGAGGTTGCGTGTGCCACTGGCACTGTTCTGCCCGCCATCCACGCTCATGCTCAAGGCCACGCCCGGGGTGCACTGGAAGGTCACCGTGGTACCGCCCAACGAGGTGCCGAGAGTTCCGGTGGCCAGTGCCGACTGCGATCCGTAGTCGAGCGTCCCGTAGCTGGTCACGCCGCCCACCACCAGGCACCCGGCGACGATCTGCGCCGTCACCAGGAAGCTGCTGGTGGTCGCCGCATCCAGGGGCGCGGCCAGCAGCACGCCAAGGACGCTCATGCCGCCCGCCAGCCAGCTGCGCATGGTTCAGAACGACAGCTCGACGGACACTGTGTCGGTGTACTCCCCCGCCGGCAGGCCGACCTTGCCGCGCGCCTGGCCATACAGGTTGACGGTCTGGGCCACACCACTGCTGAGCGGCAAGGTGATGGTGCCGTTGATGGCCAACACCTGCGTACGCCCGGCATCGGTGTAGAAGTCGTACGGCACGAAGTTGCCGACGCCATCCGCCAGCGCACGGCTGCCCCCGGCCGACTGGCCATCGTGGGAACCTGCACCCACGCGGATGACTGGTACCGTGCCAGCCGAACAGAGAATGCTGATCGCCCCACCGCCGCCGCCGATTACCTGGCCGTCGGCGGTGTTGAACAAGGCATCGTGAGTGCCGAAGTCCAAGGTACCGAAGTCGGCCCCCGAGGAGGCTGAGCTGCCGTTGACCTGACACGCTGCGGTCAAGGTCAGCGTCGACTCGATAGTCCCGGTGGTGGCGGCCTGCGCCTGGTAAGTCAGCATCAGCCCCAGACCGGCGAGGATGCAGCGTGAAAGGTTCGTTCGCATCGAAGTCTCCTTGTGTCGTTACCAGTCCAGGGTCACCCTCAGGGTGTCACGGTACAGGCCGGCTGGCAGCGCACGCGGTTGCGCCACTACCACACCGTAGATGGGGATCGGTATCTGCCGGGTACTGCTGATGGTGAAGGCACGCGCCTGGCCGATGCCGTAGCGGCTGTTACCACCTGGGTCGATCGCCAGTTGGTAGGGGATCAGCTCGCGGCCGTTGCTCAGCCGCCGTATGCCGTCACTGCCATTCAGGCCGCCGTTGATGCGCACGTTGAACGCCCGCACCTCGGGCGTACAACTGATCTGCAGGCTGCCTTCGCCGCTCACATCATCAACCCGGCTGCGCAGCGGCTGGTCCCAGTTCGGTCCGCGCTCGCCGAAGTCCATCACGCCGGGGTTACCCACCGTTGCCGGTTGCGTCTCGTTGCTGCTGATCTGGCAAGCACTGCTGATCACCAGCCGCGCCTGGATGAAACCGGTGCTGGTGCCATGCGCGGCACCACCGGGCACCAGCAGCGGGCCCAGGGAAAGCAGCAGGATCGAGGTGCGGTTCATGGCGTCGCGTCCTTGAGCATGGTTGCATCCCTACCAGGTGACGGTGACTTTGAGCAGGTCGGCGTACAGGCCTGCAGGCGGTACCCAGGCCAGCTTGTCGATCCGTGCATACAACGGCAGCTCGACCGAACCGCTGTCCGGCACCCGCGCCGAATGCGCCACATTCACCGCCAGCGGCTCGCGCCAGGCAGCGTCGCGGTAGAGGCGATAAGGTATGAGCCGGGCCGTGTCATCGTCACTGGCCAGAAAGCGCAACTCGCCGACGCCGCCATGCTGCCCACCATCGACGCGGACCTGATAGGGGGTGTGGGGATTGCATTCCAGGCGTGGCGGGCGCTGGCTCAGCAGCGCGCCGGTGAGCGGCGCACCAGGGCCATCCAGCCGTGCAGCAGCGCCCAGGTCGATGCGCCCAAGCGCCTGCGCCCCAGCATCGCGGGGCTGGTTGACCAGCATGCAGCCACGCTGCACCAGCACCCGCACTTCCACCAGGAAGTCCGCCGCCATTGCGCTGCTGCTCAACATAAGGCCCAACAGGGCGGCCAGGTAGCGCTCCGTCACCTTATTATCCTTGTCGATGTCTGCTGACCTGAGCGTAGCAGCGACGTGACATCACGGTACTGGCATCGAGCCATTTTTTTGTATTAGCCAAAAAGCGCTACCACCTGAAAAAAAAACCACACGACACAGAACGCATCGCCGGCATTCTCCTCAAATGGCCAAGGGCCGTTATCCCGGCGGGTATTCTGTTAAGGTGTATTCCCTTCATCCTGCCTAGACTCATGCGGCATGCATGGAAGGACACGACAGGAGCGTTTTCATAGATGATTGCAGACAGCACGCTCACCCAAGCCCTCGAGCGCTGCGCCCAGGAGCCGATCCAGCTACCTGGCAGCATCCAGCCCCACGGTTTTCTGCTGGTGCTGGACGAAACCGACATGCGGGTACTCCAGGCCAGTGAAAATGTCGAGCATTGGCTGGGCATACCGGCCAGTGAACTGATAGGTCGCGAGTTCGCCGAGCTGGTCAGCGGTGCCTTCGACTTGCGCCTGCACCTGGCCCGCCTGCCGCAGGACGAGGTCTTTCCGTTCCACATCAGCGATGTGCACCTGCGCCAGGACGCTCCATATAGTGGCAACCTGCACCTGCTGGTCCATCGTCACGACCAGGTGCTGATCGCCGAATTCGAACCCCCTCGCCTGCCGGCCGATCTTGTCGGGCAAGGCGACTACTACCCGCTGGTGCGCAGCTTCGTAGGCCGCCTGCACCAGGCCGGCAGCCTCGAGGAACTGCTGCAGCAAGCAGTGCTGCAGCTCAAGCGCATCACCGGCTTTGGCAGGGTCAAGGCCTATCGCTTCGATGCCGAAGGCAACGGCCAGGTGCTGGCCGAGGTGGCCGACCCGGGCTACCCGAGCTACCTGGGCCTGTGTTTCCCCGCTTCGGACATACCGCGCCAGGCGCGCGAGCTGTACCGAATCAACCGCATCCGCGTGATCGAGGACGCCAACTACCAGGCCTCGCCGTTGCTGCCCGCTGCCAACCCACGCACCGGCAAGCCGCTGGACCTGAGCTTTGCCGCGCTGCGCAGCGTGTCGCCAGTGCACCTGCAGTACATGCGCAACATGGGTACCCTGGCATCGATGTCGCTGTCGATCGTGGTCGACGGGAAACTCTGGGGCCTGGTGTCCTGCCACCACGAACAGCCGCGCCCGGTGGACTTGCGCACCCGTACCGCCTGCGAACTGCTGGCCAGTGTGCTGTCGCTGCAGATCGAATCGCGCGAGTCCCACGCCAACACTCGCCAGTTGCTCGAGCTGCGCCAGCACATCGTGCGCATGATCTCGTCCATGGCCGACCATGACAGTGTCGGCGACGGCCTGCGCGACTTGCCCGAAGTACTGCTGGCCTTCGCAGGCGCCCAAGGTGCCGCGGTCATTTCCGCCGAACGTTGCGACCTGATCGGCAAGACCCCTCCGGCCGCGCAGGTAAACGCCCTGGTGCACTGGCTCTCCCAGCGTGGCGAAGAGAGCGTGTTCCACAGCGACAACCTGTGCCGCGACATCGATGAACTGCCCGAGCTCGCGGCCCATGCAGGCGGTGTGCTGGCAGTGGCCATTTCGCAGATCCACTCGCACTACCTGCTGTGGTTCCGTCCCGAGCAGGTGCGCACGGTGAACTGGGCCGGGCAGCCGAACAAACAGGTCGGGCCGCAGGGCAACCTCGACCCGCGGCACAGTTTCGATAGCTGGCAGGAAAAACTGCGCGGCTACTGCGAACCCTGGCACCCGCTGGTCATCGAAGGCGTGCAGGAGCTGCGCACGGCAGTGCTGGGGATTGTCCTGCGCAAGGCCGAGGAACTGGCGCAGCTGGCTGGCGAACTGCGTCGCTCGAACAAGGAGCTCGAAGCGTTTTCCTACAGCGTGTCCCATGACCTGCGCGCCCCCCTGCGCCATATTGCCGGCTACTCCGAACTGCTCGGCGAAATCGAGGGCCAGGGCCTCAGCGAGCGCGGCAGGCGCTTTCTGCAACACATCGAGGAAGCCGCGCATTTTGCCGGAAGCCTGGTCGACAACCTGCTCAACTTCTCGCAAATGGGCCGCTCTGCCCTGCGCCTGTCCGAGGTCGACCTCAACGCCCTGGTCGAGGCCATTCGCAGCGAACTGGCGCCCGACTACCAAAACCGCGAAATTGTCTGGGACATCGCCCAACTGCCCAAGGTGGTCGGTGACCCGGCGTTCATCAACATGGCCTTGCACAACCTGCTGGCCAACGCCATCAAATACACACGTGGGCGCACCCCGGCGCGCATCGGCATCAGCGCCGTGCAACACCCGGGCGAAACCGAGATCTGCATTCGCGACAACGGCGTGGGCTTCGACATGGCCTACGCCAACAAACTGTTCGGCGTGTTCCAGCGCCTGCACCGCATGGAAGACTTCGAAGGCACAGGGATCGGCCTGGCCAGTGTTCGTCGCATCATCGAACGCCATGACGGTCGGGTCTGGGCCCATGGCAAGGTTGGCCAGGGTGCTACCTTCCACTTCACCCTCCCGCGCCACCCCGCGACCACTTGAGGCACCGCTACCATCATGCTCAAACCCATCCTGCTGGTCGAAGACAACCCACGGGACCTGGAGCTGACGCTCCTGGCGCTGGAACGCAGCCAGTTGGCCAACGAGGTCATCGTGCTGCGTGACGGTGCCGAGGCACTCGACTACCTGCTACGGCGCAATACCTATGCCGAACGTGACGATGGCAACCCCGCCGTGTTGCTGCTGGACCTGAAACTGCCAAAGGTCGACGGCCTGGAGGTGCTGAAGGAAGTGCGCGCCACCGCCGAGCTGCGCAGCATCCCGACGGTGATGCTGACGTCCTCGCGCGAGGAGCCCGACCTGCTGCGCGCCTACGAGCTGGGGGTGAACGCGTACGTGGTCAAGCCGGTGGAGTTCAAGGAATTCGTCGCCGCCATTTCCGACCTGGGGGTGTTCTGGGCGGTACTCAACGAACCCCCACCCGGCTCGCTGCGCCTGAACCGGCGTGGCAGCATCTAAGGTGGCCGCGACGATGCAGCCAACGCCGCTGAAACTGCTGATGGTCGAAGACAACTCGATGGACGCCGAGCTGACCCTGATGCGCCTGGAACGTAGCGGGTTGCAGGTGCAGGCGCAGCTGGTGTTCGACCATGCCGGTGTCGAGCAAGCCCTGAGCGAGGCCCACTACGACCTGATCTTGTGCGACTGCGTGCTGCCGGGCTCGTCCGGCACCGATGTGCTGGCCATCGCCCAGCGCCTGGCACCCGACATTCCGTTCATTTTCCTGTCTGGTATCTATGGCGAAGAACATGCGGTGGAAATGATCCGCCTGGGCGCCACCGACTATGTGCTGAAGAAGAACCTGCCGCTACTGCCCAAGGCCGTGCGCCGGGCCCTGACCGAAGTGCAGGAGCGCCAGCGCCGGCGCCGCGCCGAAGAGGCCCTGGCAGACGTCGAGGCACGTGCACGCATTGCCATCGACGCTGCCGGCATGGGCACATGGGACATGCGCCCGCAGGAAGGCCTGTTGTTGTGGGATGACCGCTGCAAGACCCTGTTCGGTCTACCCACCGATACTGAAATGAGCCTCGAGGTGTTTTACGCCGGCATCTACCCCGACGACCTGCCGCAGGTGCGCGAGGCGGTGGAACAGGCCATGTGCCCGGAAGGTGGCGGCCTGTATCGGGTCGAATTCCGCATCGCCCAACCCGACGGCCTGGAACCGCGCTGGTTGCTCAGCAGCGGCCAGAGCCGGTTCGTCAACGACCAGTGCGTGCGCTTTTCCGGGGTGTTGCAGGACATCCACACCCAACGCCTGGCCACCCAGGCACTGCGCCAGCTCAACGAAATGCTGGGGGAAAGGGTCGAGCGCCGCACCCGCGAACGCGACCGTGCCTGGGAGCTGTCGCAAGACTTGCTGGCCGTGCTCAACAAGGACCTGACCCCAGTCGCGCTGAACCCCGCCTGGGAAGCCAGCCTGGGCTTGTCCCGCGAACGTCTGAGCCAGTCGTCCTTGCTGCACCTGCTGCCCGAGCATGACCAGGAACTGATGCTCACCGAACTGGCCGCCCTCGCCCATGGTCGCACCAGCGCCCGCTTTGTCGGGCGTATCCTGGATGCCGGTGGTCTGCAGCGCTGGTTGTCTTGGGTGGTGGTGCCGGAAGACACCCTGCTGTATGTGGTGGCACGCGACATCACCAGCGAGCGCGAGGCCGCCCTGGGCCTGGCCGAAGCCAACGCCCGCCTGCGCGAGCAGATCGCCGAACGCGAACGCATCGAGGCCGCGCTGCAGCAGATGCAGCGCTTGGAAGCGGTCGGCCAGCTGACCGCCGGTGTGGCTCACGACTTCAACAACCTGCTGACGGTAATCCTCACCGGCGCCAGCTTCCTTGAGCGCGACCTGGCCAAAGCCGACCTGGAAAAGGCCAGTGCGCGGCTCAAGCACATCCGCGAAGCCGGCGAGCGCGGCGCCAAGCTGACCTCGCAGTTGCTGGCTTTCTCCCGCCGCCAGCGCCTGGAGCCGGTGGCGCTGAACCTCAACCGCACCCTGGCCGGGCTGGAAGAGTTGCTGCGCCGCACCTTGGGCGGCAATGTCTCGGTGCGCCTGGACCTGGAACCAACCCTGTGGCAGGCCTTGACCGACCCGACCCAGACCGAAATGATCATTCTCAACCTGGCGATCAATGCCCGCGATGCCATGCCCGACGGTGGCCAGCTGACGCTGTCGACCCGCAACACCCGGATCGACGCACGTCCACAGCGCCCGGAAGACCCGGACCCTGGCGAGTACGTGATGCTGAGTATCCGCGATACCGGCTGCGGCATGAGCGAAGAGGTGTTGGCCAAGGTGTTCGAACCGTTCTTCACCACCAAGGATATCGGCAAGGGTTCGGGCCTGGGCCTGGCCCAGGTATTCGGCTTCGCCAAACAGTCCGGGGGTGGCGTGCGCATCGACACCACGCCGGGGCGTGGTACGCAGGTGGCCGTGTATCTGCCGGCAGTCAAGGGTGAAGCCGTCAACGAACCGATGCCGTCGCTGCTCAGCCACTCGACTAGCGAAAGCGGTTGTAATCGCACCGTGCTGCTGGTGGATGACGACCATCTGGTACGCGACATGCTTGGTGATGTGTTGCGCCAGTACGGCTACCAGGTACGCCAGGCGCACAGTGGCGAACAGGCTTTGGCCTTGCTGGATGAGCAGATCGACCTGCTACTGAGCGATTTCGCCATGCCCGAGTTCAACGGTGCGCAACTGGCCCTGGCGGCGCGCGAGCGCTACCCGCACCTGCCGGTGGTGCTTCTTACCGGTTATGCAGAGTTGCAGGGACTGGAGTTGCCGGGCAGCCTGGTGATCCAGAAGCCGGTAAAGGCCGATGAACTGGCCCGCTTGCTGAACGAGATGCTTGGAACGGCCAGGTGACCGAACAGAGCCTTCGGCAAAACCTGTGGAAACGACAAAGCCCAGCGCTTGTATTTCCAAGCACCGGACCGAGATACGTTGAAGCAAGAAAATGGCAGGGGCGGCTGGATTCGAACCAACGCATGGCAGGATCAAAACCTGCTGCCTTACCGCTTGGCGACGCCCCTGTATCGGATGCAGCATCTGCTGCTCTGACAATTCCAACTGAGTGACAACTGGGTTGTTGTCTTGGAATGCGCGGCACTTTAACAACAAACTTTCGGTCTGTGAACCCCCTGATGAAAAAAAATTACCAAAAAACAGCGAGTTAGTCATTTTCGCGGTTGGCGAGGCGACCATCCGTCGCTTTCCGCCCGCTTGGCTTCAACACAATCGCATTCCTCCCTTCCAATCAGATGAGCCATCTGCATTGACCAAGGAGGACCCCATGCCTGTCTCCCATGATCTTTACCAGGACTTGCACTACCCGCGCGAAATCGTCCAGCAGCGCCGACAGCAGGACAAGGCACTGGACCGTCTGCTGGACGAATACATGGACATCGACAACCAGGTGCTGGCCGCCGAGTCGATTTCGGCGGGCAACTTCGAGGATGAAGACCTGCGCCGCCTTAAAGAACGTCGGCTGGCAGTGAAGTACATGATCGAGCGCCAACTGGAGCAAAAGGCCTGAACTAACCCTGCAACATGGCCAGCGTCAGGGCGTCCGGCTCACCGTCGTAGAACTGCACCAGCGCCAGCTGGAACAACGGGTTGCCGGGCGCGGCCTGGGCGAACAGGGTCAGGCACGAGCGCAGCTTGAGGTAGTCAGGGCTGCCGAGCATTTCACGGGCACTCTTGTCATGGTGCTGCAGCAGCGCAGTCACGCACGCTTGCAGGCGCGGGCCGAGCAGCGGATGAGCCAGGTAGGCACGGGCTTCGTCGATACCGGCCAGCGCATAGCGTTCGGCCATGGCGCTGTGGCCCAGGCCATCGAGCTGGGGAAACACGTACCACATCCAGTGGCTGCGCTTGCGCCCGGCCTGCAGCTCCTGCATCACCTGGTCATACACAGGGTTCTGCGCCTCTACGAAGCGCTGCAGATCAAAGTCGGCGTGCATGCTCGCCCCTCCTCGCACCGGTTCCAGCCTTTACTGTACGCCTGCATGGCGAACCTATCTCGTCAGGCGATGATTGCCGCGCACTTTCTGTATTAGTCAAAATGGCTGCCCTCGGGCAAGCTGCACCCTGCCCTGCCATCGCCCAAGGAGCTTTGCTTTTGCCTGCCTGGATCCCTACCCCGCTACGCCAGCTTGGCCAACGCCTGCGCGGCGCCGCCGCCAACCAGAGCGAATTGCTCGGCTGGTTCGAGGACAAGGCGCACAGCCGCGGTTACCAACTCAGCGACGGCCAACTCCGGGTAATCCACTGCATGGCCGAACAGCTGGCGCAGCTCGAACAAGGCCAGCCACGCAGCCTGTACCTGTACGGTTCGGTGGGCCGTGGCAAGAGTTGGCTGCTCGACGGTTTTTTCCAGGCCGTGCCGGTGCAGGCCAAGCTGCGCCTGCACTTCCATGACTTCTTCGCGCGCCTGCACCAGGGCATGCACCGCCACCGGGCGCTGGATGATGCACTGGGCGCGACCCTCGACGAGCTGGTGGGTGATTGCCAGGTGCTGTGCTTCGACGAATTCCATGTGCACGACATTGGCGATGCCATGCTGCTCACGCGGCTGTTCAATGCGTTGTTCAGCCGTGGCGTATTCCTGCTGGTGACGTCCAACTATGCACCCGAAGGGCTGCTGCCCAACCCGCTGTACCACGAGCGCTTCCTGCCGGTGATCCGCCTGATCAACAGCGCGATGGAAGTGCTGGAAGTGGGGGGCGATACCGATTTCCGCAGCCTGCCGGCCAACCGCGAACATCAGCGCTTTACCCGGGGCCACTATGTCTGGCCGGGCAATGCAGCGCAGCGCCAGGCGCTGAATGTGCCCGAGCCGCAGCCGGTGATGCTGGAAGTGAACAAGCGCCCGCTGCGCGCACTGGCGGTGGACGGCCGGCGGGTGGTGCTGGGCTTTGACGACCTGTGCGAAAAGGCCACGGCAGTGATCGACTACCTGGTGCTGGCCGGGCAATTCGATGAGTGGATCATCGATGGGCTGGATGACTTGTCGGAATGTTCCCTGGCGGCGCAGCAGCGCTTCGTCAACCTGGTGGATGTGCTGTATGACCAGGACCGGCAGGTGCTGGTGATCGGCAAGCGGCCACTGGAAGAAAGCCTGGGCGGGCCGCTTGCCGACCTGATGCGTACGCGCAGCCGGTTGGGGCAGCTGCATCAGGTAGGACCCTAGAACTGCTTTGCCCGGGCCGGCCTCTTCGCGGGCACGCCCGCTCCCACAGGTATTGCACAGTTCTGTAGGAGCGGGTTTACCCGCGAAGAGGCCAGCAAGGTCAAACCCTCAGCCAGCCCTGGGCAAATCCGCCAGCACCGCCTCGATCTCCCCCAGCACCGCCGGGTCATCCAGGGTCGAAGGCGGCACATAGTCCTGCCCGTCGGCAATCTTGCGCAGCACCGCCCGCAGAATCTTCCCGGAGCGGGTCTTGGGCAGTCGCTTCACCAACCGCACCCGGTTGAAACACGCCAACGCGCCAATCTCCTCGCGCACGCTGCCCACCAGGTCCACCAGCAACTGCGCCTCGGCAATGCCCTCGCCGTCCTTGAGCACCACCAGCGCCAACGGCACCTGCCCCTTGATCTCGTCATGCACGCCAATCACCGCGCACTCGGCCACCGCCGGGTGGCGTGCCACCAGGTCTTCCATCTCGCCGGTGGACAGCCGGTGCCCGGACACGTTGATCACGTCATCGGTGCGCCCCATGATGTAGACGAAGCCGTCATCGTCCAGGTAGCCACCGTCACCCGTGTGGTAATACCCCGGGTAAGTCCGCAGGTAAGCCTGCAGGTAACGCTCGTGGTCGCCCCAAAGCGTCTGGCTGCACCCGGGCGGCAATGGCAGGGAGATGACGATCGAGCCCTGGTGGTTCGGCCCCAGCAGGTTGCCCTCGTCATCCAGCACGCGCACGTGATAGCCCGGCACCGCCCGGTTGCTCGACCCGGGCTTCGCCGCACTGCCTTCCAGCCCTACGCAGGGCGCGGTGACCGGCCAGCCGGTCTCGGTCTGCCACCAATGGTCGTGCACCGGCTTGCCACTGACCCGTTCCAGCCATTCGTGGGTGCTGGAATCCAGTTTCTCGCCAGCCAGGAACAACTGGCGCAGCGAGCTCAGGTCGTGCTTGCGGATCAGCTCGCCCTCAGGGTCTTCCTTGCGGATGGCGCGCATGGCCGTAGGGGCGCAGAACAATGCGTTGACCTTGTATTGCTCCACCACCCGCCAGTAGGCCGAGGCATCCGGGGTGCGGATCGGCTTGCCTTCGTAGAACACCGTGGTGCAGCCGCTCATCAGCGGCCCATAGACGATCAGCGAATGGCCAACCACCCAGCCCACGTCGGATATGCCCCACCACACATCGCCGGCCTGCATGCCGTAGATATGGCGCATGGCGTAGCACAGCGCGACGGCATTGCCGCCGTTTTCCCGCACGATGCCCTTGGGTTTGCCGGTGGTGCCAGAGGTGTACATGATGTAAAGCGGATCACCCGCATCCAGTTCCACCGGTGGCACCGGCTCGGCTTTGGCCAATGCCGCCTGCCAGTCCAGGTCGCGGCCTGGCTGCAGCTGGGCACGCGCCTGCGGGCGCTGCAGCACCAGCACGTTGCGCGGCTGGTGGCGGGCCAGTTGCAGGGCACGATCGACCAGCGGCTTGTATTCGATCACCCGGTCGAACTCCAGCCCGCAGGACGCCGTCAGCAGCAGCGTCGGCCGGGCATCGTCGATGCGCAAGGCCAGTTCGTTGGCGGCAAAGCCACCGAACACCACCGAGTGCACTGCGCCAATCCGCGCGCAGGCCAGCATGGCCATGGCCGCCTGCGGCACCATGGGCATGTAGATGATCACGCCATCGCCCTTGTTCACCCCCAACTGGCGTAACAAACCGGCCAGGCGCGCCACCTCGTCACGCAGTTGGTGGTAGGTGTAGGCCTGTTGCACACCGGTCACCGGCGAGTCGTAAATCAGCGCCAGCTGCTCGCCACGGCCCTGCTCGATCTGGTGATCGAGGGCCAGGTAGCAGCTGTTCAGGCGGCCATCGGCAAACCAGCGGTGGGTACCGTCGGCATTTTCTTGCAGCGTGAGGGCCGGCTTGCGGTGCCAGGCCAGGTGCGCGGCCTGCTCCGCCCAGAAAGCGGCAGGGTCGGAAATGGAATGGGCGTAGCTGTGCTGGTAGCTCATATCGAAAGAAACCCGGTACTTGTTGTTATTGAAGGGCGAAACTTGAGTATGGACCGCTACACCCGCGCCGCCATGGGACTAAAGTCACAACCGACCTGCAAATTTGCAGACAACGCAAAAACGCCCCATAACGGTGCAAAGCCTCTAGAATAGGCCACCCCTTCAGCCACCGAGCAGCTCATGGACATCGATCAGGCCCGTACCTTTCTGGAAATCGTGCGTTGCGGCAGCCTGGTCGCCGCCGCCGAACGCCTGTTCGTGTCACAAACGGCGATCACCGCGCGAGTGCAGCGCCTGGAGCAGCAACTGGGCTGCCAGCTGTTCGTGCGCAGCCGCAACGGCGCCAGCCTGACCAGCGACGGCGAGGCATTCGTCAGTTATGCCAACCAGATGGTGCAAACCTGGGAAGCGGCGCGTCGCGACCTGCCGCTGCCCGAAGGCTGCCAGCAAGTGCTGCACGTGGGCGCTGAGGTGAGCCTGGGCAACCCGATGCTGCTCGACTGGGTCAGTGCCCTGCACCGCGAGCTGCCCAGCCATGCCATCCGCAGCGAGGTGAGCGACGGCGAATCGCTGCTGCGCAAGGTCGAGATGGGCCTGCTGGATGCCGCGCTGGTCTACCAGCCGACCTACGGCCCGGGCCTGCAGGTGGAGCAGCTGATGGAGGAAAAGCTGATCCGTGTGCGCCGGGTCGCCCAGCCAGACCCGTACATCTATATCGACTGGGGCGAAGCCTTCCGTCGCCAGCACGATGCCGCCCTGCCCGACTGCGCGCGCCCGGCGCTGAGTTTCAACCTGGGCCCGCTGGCCTTGCAGTTCATACTCGACCAGGGCGGCAGTGGCTACTTCCGCACGCGGGTAGTGCAGGCCTATCTGGACAGCGGGGTGTTCGAGCGGGTACCGCAGGCGCCGGAATTCACCTACCCGACCTTCCTGGTGTACCCGCGCAAGCGCGACAGCGAAGCCCTGCAACAGGCCTTTGCCATCCTGCGCCGGCTGGTAGCCGCCGGCGCCAGCGACTGGTCACAACGCTGGGACCCGCTTATCTGAAACCTCGGCGTTGCTGAGCAGCTGGCGCTTGAGGCCGGCGATCAGGTCGGTCTGGGTGATCACCCCCACCAACTGGTCGGCATCGAGCACTGGCAGGCAATGCAGGCCCTGTTCGCACAGCAATGGCAGCAAGCGCTCCAGCGGGTGCTGGCTGCTGACGCTGATTACCCGGCGGCTCATCACCTGCTCCATGCGCACCGCCTTGCGGCCGAACAACCCGCGCCAACTGAAGCGGCCACGCTGCATGGCCGGGCCGACCAGGTCGCTGAGGCTGACTATTCCCACCAACTTGCCCTGCTGCAGTACCGGCAGGGTTTTCAGGTGGTGGCTGGCCAGCAGTTTCCAGGCCTGCTCCAGAGTGGTGTCGGGCGTGGCGAACTGCACGTCGCGGGACATCACCGAGGCCGCGGTGATGCCGCCGAGGCTGCGCTGCAGGGCGTGTTGCTCGGTGGCCAGGATGATGCGCTCCAGTTCGTCACGGGTGACATCGACGAACTCGCCCAGTTCTTCCAGAGCCTGGTCCAGGTCTTCCCCACGGATGCCGACCCGCTCGCTGGGCAGCGGGTCATGGGTGTGGTGCAGGTCCTTGCGCGGCACCGCGCCTTTCGGGTAGCGCACGCCGGTGAGGTGGTTGTAGAGGATCGCCACCGCTACCAGGATCAGCGCGTTGAGCAGCACCGGCTCCAGCAGGTGGTCGCCCATGGCGGTAAGCCCGGGGTCGGCCAGCACCGCGCTCACCGCCACCCCGCCGCCTGGCGGGTGCAGGCAGCGCAGCAGGCACATCACCAGAATCGAGATACCCAGGGCTGCAGCGGCAACCCACAGCTGCGGGCCGAAGCCCTGGCGCATGGCCAGGCCGACCGCACCGGCCAAGGCGTAGCTGCCCAGTACAGGCCAGGGCTGGGCCAACGGGCCGGAGTGCACGGCGAACACCAGCACGGCCGAAGCCGCCAGCGGGCCGAGCAGGTGCAAGGCAATGCTGGGGCCGTAGGCCATGCTGGTCAGCCAGCCGGCGAGGAACAGGCCGAACAACGCGCCGATACCGGCACGCAACCATTCTTTGGGGGGAATATTCAGGGGCGCTGGCAACAGCCGCTGCAAACGACTTTCGAAACGCGAGGCAGGCATGTAGGTAATCGGAATCTGTAGTTTTTCTGGTTAAAAAGAAAGCCCAGCCGAGGTGGCCTGGGCCTCGTATTGCGGTTGCAATAGCACAAGGGGCTCCGTCCGTGGAGAGATGGAAACCGCAAGGTTTCGTGGGGGAATTTTGCCGGGTGGGGTGAGATTGGGCTAATTCAAAAAAATGCGGCTGTACTGCAATTTTTTTGCAGTGGTGATATGGCCAGCAAATTCCTCAAGCGCGCCGCGCAACTTGTGGGAGCGGGTTCACCCGCGAAGAATGCGACACGGTGCATGGCACCGGCTTCGCCGGTGTTCGCGGGTAAACCCGCTCCCACAGGGCCCTGGTATTACCGAGCCTTGCGCGGCAAGTCGATGCTCACCCGCAGCCCGCCCAACGGGCTATCCAGCAGCGCCAGGCGCCCGCCCCAGGCCTCGACGATATCGCGCACGATGCCCAACCCCAGCCCGTGCCCGTCTACCTGCTCGTCCAGCCGCGAGCCGCGCTCCAGCACCTGCTGCCGCTGGCCCTCGGGGATACCGGGGCCATCATCATCGACCCACACCTGGTAGCCATCGGCACTCGGCGCGATACCCAGCCGCACCTCGCTGTCGGCCCACTTGCAGGCGTTGTCCAGCAGGTTGCCGAGCAGTTCCAGGAAGTCCTCGCGGTCCCACGGCAGCAGCAGCCCGGGCGGCACATCCCTGGCCAGCAGCAGGCCCTCGCCATGGATCATGCCCAGCGTCCCCAGCAACCCCGGCAGTTCGACGTCGCAGTCGAACTGCGCGCCAGGCAGCGCATCCCCCGCCAGGCGCGCACGGTTCAGCTCACGCGCCAGGCGCTGCTGAATCTGCTCCAGTTGCTCGCGCATCTGCGCGCGAACATCCGGCAGGTCTTTCAGGCGCTCGCTGGAGGCCAGGCTCAGCAAAACCGCCAGCGGCGTCTTCAATGCATGGCCCAGGTTGCCCAGGGCATTGCGCGAGCGGCGCAGGCTGTCTTCGGTATGGCTCAGCAGGTGGTTGATCTGCCCCACCAGCGGCGCCAGTTCGCTGGGCACTTCGGCATCCAGCTGCGAGCGCTGGCCCTGCTGCAACTGGGCGATCTGCTGGCGTGCCCGCTCCAGCGGCCGCAGCGAGCGGGTCACGGTGATGCGCTGCAACACCAGCACCAGGATCAGCGCTACCAGGCCCATGCCCAGGCCGATCTGCTGCAGGCGCCGGAAACCTTCGCGTACCGGTGAATAATCCTGTGCCACGCTGATCGAGATGTCCTGGCCCAGGCGCCGGTAGTCGGCACGCAGGGCAAGCAGTTGCTGGCCTTCCGGGCCGAGTTCGTGGCTGTCGGAAAGGCCCGGCGCGGCGGGTTTGGGCATGTCCAGATCCCACAGCGACCGGGAACGCCAGGTGCCTTTATCGAAATCGATGCGGAAGTAATAGCCGGAAAACGGCCGCTGGTAGGCGGCCGAGATACGCCGCTCATCCAGCTGCAGACCCGAAGGCCCGCGCACCAGGGCCACCAGCAGGTTTTCGCTTTCCTTGCGCAGGCCATTCTCCAGGTAGCGCTGCAGGCCGACCTCGAACAACCACAGGGTCAGCTGCGCCAGCACCAGGCCGACCACCACCAGCACCGCCACCAGGCCCAGGCTCAGGCGCGCCTGGATCGACTTCACGCGGCGCTCCCGGCGTAGATGTAGCCCTGCCCGCGGCGGGTCTCGATGACGCTGCGGCCCAGCTTGCGTCGCAAGTGGTTGACGTGCACTTCCAGCACGTTGGAGTCGCGCTCGGTTTCACCGTCGTAGAGGTGCTCGGCCAGGTGGCTCTTGGACAGGATCTGCTGCGGATGCAGCATGAAGTAGCGCAGCAGGCGGAACTCGGCGGCGGTCAGCTGGATATCCACGCCGTCACGGTTCACGCACTGCCGGCTTTCGTCCAGGTGCAGGCCGGCCGCTT
This sequence comes from Pseudomonas sp. M2(2023), assembly GCF_030263955.1. Lineage (NCBI taxonomy): Bacteria > Pseudomonadati > Pseudomonadota > Gammaproteobacteria > Pseudomonadales > Pseudomonadaceae > Pseudomonas > Pseudomonas sp. M2(2023). The sequence goes on along the minus strand of NZ_CP127114.1, from coordinate 2,015,584 downwards.
CCAGCGTTGGCTGGTTGGCCAGGCCACGGGCACGGCGCAACAACGCCTGGATGCGCAGCTGCAGTTCTTCGGGGTGGAAGGGTTTGCTCAGGTAGTCATCCGCCCCGGCCTTCAGCCCTTCGATACGCTCGGCCCACGAGCCACGGGCAGTAAGGATCAACACCGGCGTGGCCAGGCCGGCGGCACGCCACTGGGCCAGCACTTCCAGGCCCGGCAGGCCCGGCAGGCCAAGGTCCAGGATGATCAGGTCGTAGGGTTCGCTCTGGCCCTGATACACCGCGTCGCGGCCATCGGCCAGCCAATCCACGGCGTAGCCCTGGCGCTGCAGGCCTGCGGTAAGTTCATCGGCCAACGGTACATTGTCCTCGACAAGCAACAGGCGCATTCAGTCGTCTTCCTCGTCTTTTAGCAGGGCACCGCTGCTGGCATCGAGTTTGATCTCGCGCACCACGCCTTCAGCTGTCAGCAACTCGACTTCGTATTCGTAGCGATTGTCGTCTTCTTCCAGCTCGGCCTCCAGCAGGCGCGCCCCGGGGTGACGCCCCAGGGCGGTCTCCAACAGATGCTCGAGCGGCAGGATGATGCCCTTCTGGCGCAGTTCCAGGGCTTCGTCCTGATCAAGGTCACGGGCAACGGCCAGGGAACAGACGGCCAGCAGCGCCAGCGCGAAGTAGCGCGCCGGCCGCAGTAGGTGGATCATCAGTTGTCCCGCTCGTCCTTCAGCACTTCACCGGTCTTGGCGTCCAGCGCCACGTCCCATTCGACGTTCTGCGTGTCGCGCAGCTCGACCTTGTAGACGTAGCGACCGTACTCATCTTCAAGTTCCGAGTCGGTGACGGTGGCACCCGGGTGCTTGGCCACGGCGGCGGCCTTGAGTTCGTCCAGCGACTTGACGGTCTTGGCATTGACCAGCTTGACCACTTCGTCGGGCTGCACATCCTTGGCGATGGCGGAATGGGCGCCCAGGGCAAGGGCGGCGGCTACGGTGAACAGGGCAGTCATGCGTTTCATCGTTCTTCTCTCCTGAGAACTGTGCAAGTTGTCTACGGGGTTAAGATTAACCACCGGTCCTTAATTCAACCTGAAAACAACTGGCGCCATGATAGCGCAGGTCAGGCTGCTGTCTCGCGATCACCGAATCCTGCGCGGTCCCTGTGGGAGCGGGCTTGCCCGCGAACACCGGCGCAGCCGGTGCCATACACCATGTTGCATGCTTCGCGGGTGAACCCTCTCCCACAGGGTATTCGCATGAAGCCTTATAATGACCGCCTGCTGCCCAAGAGATCCGCCATGAACGCCATTCACATCAAATACCCCGCCCTCACCTTCAAGGCCGGCCAACGCGCCCTGCGGCAGGTCCGCGAGCGCGGCCTGCAGGCGGCCGATGTCGGTGTGCTGCCGGGTGCGGCTGGCGGGCCGAAGCCGCTGGGCATCCAGGGCCTGGACCTGGCGCTGTTCGGTGAGTGGCTGCCGTCGGCACCACGCCAACGTGCGCTGATCGGCGCCTCGATCGGCGCCTGGCGCTTTGCCAGTGCCTGCCTCGACGACCCGGTCGCAGGCATCCGTCGCCTGGGCGAACTGTACACCGAGCAGGATTTCACCAAGGGCGTCACCCCGGCCGAAATCAGCCGCAGTTGCCAACACATGCTCGATGACCTGCTGCAAGGCCGCGACAGCCAGTTGCTGGCCAACCCGCACTATCGCCTGAACATCCTGGTGGTGAAGAGCCATGGCCAGCTCGCCCACGACCATCGGGGCCGCCTGGGCCTCGGCCTGGGTTCGGTGATCGCCAGCAACCTGCTCGGCCGCTCGCGCCTGGCACGGCACTTCGAGCGCGTCATCCTGCACGACGGCCGCGCCACGCCGCCGCTCGACGCACTGACCGACTTCCCCTCGCGCTGCCTGCCGCTGGACCTGGCCAACCTGCGCCATGCCCTGCTTGCCTCGGGCTCCATCCCCATGGTCATGGAAGGCGTGAAAGACATCCCTGGTGCAGGTGCAGGCACCTACCGCGACGGCGGCCTGCTCGACTACCACCTCGACCTGCCCTACCGCGGCGACGACCTGGTGCTGTACCCGCACTTCACCGACAAGGTCGTACCCGGCTGGTTCGACAAGGCCCTGCCCTGGCGCAAGGGCGATGCCACGCGCCTGCAGAACGTGCTGCTGATGACGCCCTCGCCGCAGTACCTGGCGGCCCTGCCCTACGGCAAGCTGCCCGACCGCAATGACTTCAAGCGTTTCATGGGCGATGCGCCTGGCCGCAAGCGCTACTGGTACAAGGCCATTGCCGAGAGCCAGCGGCTGGGCGACGAGCTGCTGGAGCTGATTGCCACCGGGCGGTTGCATGAACGCCTGCAAGCCTTGTAGCGGCCATGCTGGTAGACTGCGCGCATTCTTGATTCACACAGAGTTATGACAGCGTGGAAATTTTTAAAGAATTTACATTCGAGTCGGCCCACCGCCTGCCGCACGTCCCTGCCGGGCACAAATGCGGTCGCCTGCACGGCCACTCGTTCAAGGTCGGCCTGCACCTGACCGGCCCGCTCGACCCGCACACCGGCTGGATCCGCGACTTCGCCGAGATCAAGGCGATCTTCAAGCCGATCTACGAGCAACTGGACCACAACTACCTGAACGACATCCCGGGCCTGGAAAACCCCACCAGCGAAGTGATCGCCAAGTGGATCTGGGACCAGGTCAAGCCGCTGCTGCCGGAACTGTCGAAGGTGCGCATCCACGAAACCTGCACCAGCGGTTGCGAATATACCGGCGACTGATTTGGTAAACGCACCAGCCCATTCGCGGGCATGCCCGCTCCCACAGGATGCCCACCGTTCTCGAGGTCTGTGATACACCTGTGGGAGCGGGCGTGCCCGCGAAGAGGCCGGCAGCTTCACCAATAAAGCTTCAGCCCTGCCCCGCCTCCAAGGCATCGCGCAGGAAACCGGGGGCGATGTAGCGCTGGTAATGCGCCTCGGACAGCAGGAAGAACTCGCGGTCGATGGCGTCGCGCAACTGCGGCAGCTCCCAGTCGCGAAATTCCGGCAACAGCACCATGCCGTAGGCTTCCAGGTCACGGATCATCCGCGCCCCGCGGGCAATCAGCTGGTACGCCCAGCAATATTCCGACTGCTGCTCGACAAAGCGGATGGAACGCTGCTCCAGTTGCTGGCGCAGCAGGCCTTTGTCGAACACCTCCAGCTTGGCCATCATCACCTGCACCAGCAGCTGCTCCAGGCGCAGCCACACGGCGCGCTTCTGCGCATCGTCGTAGCCGTTCCAGCTGATCACTTCGTGGTGAAACCGCTTGCAGCCACGGCAAACCGTGTCTCCGTAAACCGTGGAGCACAGGCCGACACAAGGGGTCTTGATGGACTTGTTGGACATGAAAAACAACAGCTTGGCGATGGAACACGAACCCATGTTAGCCCTTTGTCTAACCAGGGTCACTCGTTAAAGTCATCTTCGCCGCCTTACCTTCGGGCTTTTTTTGCCGTAGAATCATCCCGCCTTTTCAAAGGCAACAATGTCCGTTGGAAGCTGTTTTCAAAGCGTCACGAGCACAGTTCATCCGGTAGAACGGTGTTGGCCCGGGCCATGCATCCCTCGCATGCCCGTGCCAGCCCTCATCAGCTCCCCGTTCTGCAGGCGTAAAACTTTGAAAGCAGCTTCTGTAAGGATTCTTTGCGACTCTGGCTGGGCGGCCCACAAAGCCGTGGCAGCGCATGGGTGCATTGAATGCTGGATGAGCGTCCCGGACCCCCTTTAGGGACCACTGATGAGGGAAATAACTGTGCTTGAAGCCTACCGCAAACACATCGAAGAGCGTGCCGCCCTGGGTATCGTGCCCCAGCCGCTGAACGCCGAACAAACTGCAGGCCTGGTCGAGCTGCTGAAAAACCCGCCGGCCGGCGAAGAAGCCTTCCTCGTAGACCTGATCACCCACCGCGTACCGCCAGGGGTCGACGAAGCTGCCTATGTCAAGGCCGCTTTCCTCTCCGCCGTCGCCAAAGGCGAAGCCAAGTCGCCTCTGATCGACCGCAAGCACGCCACCGAACTGCTGGGCACCATGCAGGGCGGCTACAACATCGAAACGCTGGTCGCACTGCTGGATGACGCCGAACTGGGCGCCGTCGCGGCCGAACAGCTCAAGCACACCCTGCTGATGTTCGATGCCTTCCACGACGTGGCCGAAAAAGCCAAGGCCGGCAACGTTCACGCCAAGGCCGTGCTGGAATCCTGGGCTGCCGGCGAGTGGTTCACCTCGCGTCCGGCCATCGCCGACAAGTACACCCTGACCGTGTTCAAGGTCCCTGGCGAAACCAACACCGACGACCTGTCCCCTGCCCCGGACGCCTGGTCGCGCCCTGACATCCCGCTGCACGCACTGGCCATGCTGAAGATGGCCCGCGACGGCATCGAGCCGCAGCAGCCTGGTTCGGTCGGCCCGCTGGCCCAGATCGAAGCGGTCAAGGCCAAGGGTTACCCGGTTGCCTACGTCGGTGACGTGGTCGGTACCGGTTCTTCGCGCAAATCCGCCACCAACTCGGTGCTGTGGTTCTTCGGCGACGACATTCCGTACGTACCGAACAAGCGCGCCGGTGGTTTCTGCTTCGGTACCAAGATCGCCCCGATCTTCTACAACACCATGGAAGACGCCGGCGCCCTGCCGATCGAATTCGACTGCACCAACCTGGCCATGGGCGACGTCATCGACGTTTACCCGTTCAAGGGCGAAGTGCGCCGTAACGGCAGCGACGAACTGGTCACCACCTTCGAGCTGAAAACCGAAGTGCTGCTGGATGAAGTCCGCGCTGGCGGCCGTATCCCGCTGATCGTCGGCCGTGGCCTGACCGAGAAGGCCCGTGCCGAACTGGGCCTGGGCGCCTCCGACCTGTTCAAGAAGCCGGAGCAGCCTGCCGATTCGGGCAAGGGCTTCACCCTGGCACAGAAAATGGTCGGCCGTGCCTGCGGCCTGCCGGAAGGCCAGGGCGTGCGCCCAGGTGCCTACTGCGAGCCGAAGATGACCACCGTCGGTTCCCAGGACACCACTGGCCCGATGACCCGCGACGAGCTGAAGGACCTGGCGTGCCTGGGCTTCTCCGCTGACCTGGTGATGCAGTCGTTCTGCCACACCGCGGCCTATCCGAAGCCGATCGACGTCACCACCCACCACACCCTGCCAGACTTCATCCGCACCCGTGGCGGCGTGTCGCTGCGCCCGGGCGACGGCATCATCCACAGCTGGCTGAACCGCATGCTGATGCCTGACACCGTGGGTACCGGTGGCGACTCGCACACCCGCTTCCCGATCGGCATCTCGTTCCCGGCCGGTTCCGGCCTGGTGGCCTTCGCCGCCGCCACCGGCGTCATGCCGCTGGACATGCCAGAATCCGTGCTGGTGCGCTTCAAGGGCAAACTGCAGCCAGGCATCACCCTGCGTGACCTGGTCCACGCCATCCCTTACTACGCCATCCAGAAGGGCCTGCTGACCGTCGAGAAGAAGGGCAAGAAGAACATCTTCTCCGGCCGCATCCTCGAGATCGAAGGCCTGAACGAGCTGACCGTCGAGCAAGCCTTCGAGCTGTCCGACGCCTCGGCCGAGCGTTCCGCTGCCGGTTGCACCATCAAGCTGCCAGAGAAGGCCATCGCCGAGTACCTGCAGTCCAACATCACCCTGCTGCGCTGGATGATCGGCGAAGGCTACGGCGATGCCCGCACCCTGGAGCGCCGCGCCCAGGCCATGGAAGCCTGGCTGGCCAAGCCTGAGCTGCTGTCGGCCGACGCTGATGCCGAGTACGCCGAGATCATCGAAATCGACCTGGCCGAAGTGAAAGAGCCTGTGCTCTGTGCACCGAACGACCCGGACGATGCCCGCCTGCTGTCTTCGGTACAGGGCGAGAAGATCGACGAAGTGTTCATCGGCTCGTGCATGACCAACATCGGCCACTTCCGCGCTGCCGGCAAGCTGCTGGACAAGGTCAAGGGCGGTATCCCGACCCGTCTGTGGCTGGCTCCGCCAACCAAGATGGACGCTCACCAGCTGACCGAAGAAGGCTACTACGGCATCTACGGCAAGGCTGGCGCGCGCATGGAAATGCCAGGCTGCTCGCTGTGCATGGGTAACCAGGCACGTGTGCAGACCGGTTCGACCGTGGTCTCCACCTCGACCCGTAACTTCCCGAACCGTCTGGGCGACGCCACCAACGTGTACCTGGCATCGGCCGAGCTGGCTGCTGTCGCTTCGATCATCGGCAAGCTGCCGACCGTCGAAGAGTACATGCAGTACGCGAAGGACATCGACAGCATGGCTGCCGACGTTTACCGCTACCTGAGCTTCGACCAGATCGCCGAGTTCCGCGAAGCGGCAGCCAACGCCAAGATCCCGGTGGTTCAGGCATAAGCTGAGTTGTAAGACGTAAAAGAAAGCCCCGGCAGAAATGTCGGGGCTTTCTTGTTTCCACCTGTACCGGCCTCTTCGCGGCTAAAGCCGCTCCCACATGGCCCCCACAGTTTTCGAGGGCTGCGCAAGACCTTGTGGGAGCGGCTTTAGCCGCGAAGAGGCCAGCACAGGCAACCTCAGATCACGAACAGGTCGACAAACCTGTGCACCGCCATCTGCTCCAGCTTCTGCTGGTCCTTGCACACATCCACGATCTCCCCACACCGCTGCCGCGCAAAGCGCGTCGCCAGGTTGTCCCTGAACTTGGCCTCCAGCAACGGTATGCCCTCCCCTCGCCGCCGGCGATGCCCGATCGGGTACTCCACCACCACCTGCTCGGTACTGCTGCCATCCTTGAAGAACACTTGCAGCGCATTGGCGATCGAGCGCTTGTCCGGCTCCAGGTACTCACGGCTGAAGCGCGGGTCTTCCACCACCTCCATCTTTTCACGCAGGCGGTCGATGCTTGGGTGGTTGGCATGGAAGGCGTCTTCGTAATGCTCGGCCACCAGATGCCCGAAAATCAGTGGCACTGCCACCATGTACTGCAGGCAGTGGTCGCGGTCGGCGGCATTGGCCAGCGAGCCGCTCTTGGAAATGATGCGGATCGCCGACTCCTGAGTGGTAATGACGATACGGTCGATCTCGTGCAGGCGGTTACGTACCAGCGGATGCAATGTTACCGCAGCCTCACAGGCGGTCTGGGCGTGGAACTCGGCAGGGAAACTGACCTTGAACAGCACGTTTTCCATCACGTAGCTACCCAGGGCTTGCGGCAGGCGCAGCTCTTGCTGCTCGGACGGCTTGAGCGCCAGGTCCTTGTTGGTGTGGCTGAACAGCACATCGTAGAAGCCCCACTGCGGCGCGGTGAGCACGCCAGGCACGCCCATCTCGCCACGCAGGGCAATGTCGGCCAAGCGCACGCCACGGCTGGAAGCATCCCCGGCGGCCCACGATTTGCGCGAACCAGCGTTGGGCGCATGGCGGTAGGTACGCAGCGCCTGGCCATCGACGAACGCGTGGGACAAGGCGCTCAGCATCTGCTCACGGTTGGCCCCCATCAGCCTGGCGCACACGGCGGTGGAGGCTACCTTGACCAGAATCACATGGTCGAGGCCAACGCGGTTGAAGGCGTTTTCCAGCGCCAGCACGCCCTGGATCTCGTGAGCCATGACCATGGCTTCGAGCACATCGCGCATCAGCAGTGGCGCTTCACCTGCGGCCACGCGCTTCTGCGACAGGTGATCGGCAACGGCCAGGATGCCGCCGAGGTTGTCCGACGGGTGGGCCCATTCGGCGGCCAGCCAGGTATCGTTATAGTCCAGCCAGCGAACCGTGCAGCCGATGTCCCAGGCAGCCTTGACCGGGTCGAGGCGGTAGGCGGTGCCGGGCACGCGGGCGCCGTTGGGCACCAGGGTGCCTTCCACCTGGGGGCCTAGCAACTTGGTGCATTCGGGGAAGCGCAGAGCCAGCAGGCCGCAGCCGAGGGTATCCATCAGGCAGTTGCGCGCGGTATCCAGGGCTTCGGCGGATTCGACCCGATACGTGAGGGCGTAATCGGCGAGGGTTTGCAGCACCCGGTCGTAGTCCGGGCGGGCGTTGAGGTCTACGTTGGCGCTCATATCCAGCTCCCTTCAGAATTGCCGGGGCTGCTTTGCAGCCCTTCGCGACACAAGGCCGCTCCTACAGGTACCGCGCAAACCGTGTAGGAGCGGGCTTGCCCGCGAAGGGGCGCAAAGCGGCCCCAACGAACTAAAGCCGAGCGCCAGTGGTGCGTTAGAAGCTATCGCCAGGCACGCGAACCCAGCCCTCCATCAGCACGCGAGCACTGCGGCTCATGATTGCCTTGGTCACTGTCCATTCACCATTCACCTGGCGCGCCTCGGCCCCCACCCGCAGGGTGCCCGAGGGGTGGCCGAAACGCACGGCGCTGCGCTCGCCCCCGCCTGCGGCGAGGTTGACCAACGTGCCCGGAATGGCCGCCGCGGTACCGATGGCCACCGCGGCCGTCCCCATCATTGCATGGTGCAGCTTGCCCATCGACAAGGCCCGTACCAGCAGGTCGATATCACCTGCCTGCACCGCTTTGCCACTGGACGCAGTGTAGGTGCTCGGCGGCGCGACGAAAGCCACTTTCGGCGTGTGCTGACGCCCGGCAGCCTGGTCGACGTTGTCGATCAGGCCCATGCGCACGGCGCCATGGGCGCGAATCGTCTCGAAGCGCAGCAGCGCCTGCGAGTCACCGTTGATGGCGTCCTGCAGTTCGGTGCCGGTGTAGCCGATATCCGCCGCATTGACGAAGATGGTCGGGATGCCGGCATTGATCAGGGTCGCCTTGAACGTACCGACACCCGGCACCTCGAGGTCATCGACCAGGTTGCCGGTGGGGAACATCGCCCCGCCGTCGCCATCTTCGTCGGCCGCCGGATCGAGGAATTCCAGCTGCACCTCGGCGGCCGGGAAGGTCACCCCGTCCAGCTCGAAGTCGCCGGTTTCCTGTACTTCACCTTCGGTGATCGGCACATGGGCGATGATGGTCTTGCCGATGTTGGCCTGCCAGATGCGCACGGTGGCGATGCCATTGCGCGGAATGCGTGCCGGGTCGACCAGGCCGCTGCTGATGGCGAACGAACCGACCGCGGCGGAGAGGTTGCCGCAGTTACCGCTCCAGTCGACGAAGGCCTTGTCGATGCTGACCTGGCCGAACAGATAGTCGACGTCGTGCTCAGGCTTGATGCTCTGCGACAGAATCACGGTCTTGCTGGTGCTCGAAGTGGCACCGCCCATGCCGTCGATCTGCTTGCCGTAAGGGTCGGGGCTGCCGATCACCCGCAGCAGCAGTGCGTCGCGGGCCGGGCCGGGGATCTGCGCCTGCTCGGGCAGGTCTTGCAGGCGGAAGAACACGCCTTTGCTGGTGCCGCCACGGATGTAGGTGGCGGGGATTTTTACTTGCGGTACATGAGCCATGTTCAATTCCTGTCTTGCGCACCCCCTGTGGGAGCGGGCTCACCCGCGAAAGCGTCCGATCAGAAAACAATGTTGTATCTGCTGACGCATTCGCGGGTAAACCCGCTCCCACAGAGGACCGCGCTGCTCTTGATTAGGCGGTCGCTTCGAGGAAGTCCTGGGCGAAGCGTTGCAGCACCCCGCCGGCCTCGTAAATCGACACTTCCTCGGCGGTGTCCAGGCGGCAGGTCACCGGCACCTCCAGGCGCTCGCCGTTGGCGCGGGTAACCACCAGGGTCAGCGTCGCCCGCGGCGTACGCGCGCCCAGCACGTCATAGGTCTCGCTGCCATCCAGGCCGAGGGTCTTGCGGTCGGTGCCCGGCTTGAACTCCAGCGGCAGCACGCCCATGCCCACCAGGTTGGTACGGTGAATACGCTCGAAGCCTTCGGCGACGATCGCCTCGACACCGGCCAGGCGCACACCCTTGGCCGCCCAGTCACGGGACGAACCCTGGCCGTAGTCGGCACCGGCGACGATGATCAGCGGCTGCTTGCGCTCCATGTAGGTCTCGATCGCCTCCCACATGCGGGTGACCTTGCCTTCCGGCTCGATACGCGCCAGCGAGCCCTGCTTCACGCTGCCGTCTTCCTTGCGCACCATTTCGTTGAACAGCTTGGGGTTGGCAAAGGTGGCGCGCTGGGCGGTCAGGTGGTCGCCACGGTGGGTAGCGTAAGAGTTGAAGTCCTCCTCCGGCAGGCCCATCTTCGCCAGGTACTCGCCGGCAGCGCTGTCGAGCATGATGGCGTTGGACGGCGACAGGTGGTCGGTGGTGATGTTGTCCGGCAGCACTGCCAGCGGGCGCATGCCGCGCAGGGTCCGTTCACCGGCCAAGGCACCCTCCCAGTACGGTGGGCGGCGGATGTAGGTGCTCATCGGACGCCAGTCATACAACGGCGCCACCTTCGGCCCACGGTCTTCCTCGATGGCGAACATCGGGATGTACACCTTGCGGAACTGCTCCGGCTTGACCGCAGCACGTACCACCGCGTCGATTTCTTCGTCGCTGGGCCAGATATCCTTGAGGCGGATTTCCTTGCCATCGACCACGCCCAGTACATCCTTCTCGATGTCGAAGCGAATGGTACCGGCGATGGCGTAGGCCACCACCAGTGGCGGCGAAGCGAGGAACGCCTGCTTGGCATACGGGTGGATGCGCCCGTCGAAGTTGCGGTTGCCCGACAGCACGGCGGTGGCGTACAGGTCACGGTCGATGATTTCTTGCTGGATCACCGGGTCCAGGGCGCCGGACATGCCGTTGCAGGTGGTGCAGGCGAAGGCGACGATACCAAAGCCGAGCTGTTCCAGCTCCTTCTCCAGCCCGGCTTCTTCCAGGTACAGCTGCACGGCCTTGGAACCAGGCGCCAGAGACGACTTGACCCACGGCTTGCGGGCCAGCCCCAGTTTGTTGGCATTGCGCGCCAGCAGGCCTGCGGCAATCACGTTGCGCGGGTTGCTGGTGTTGGTGCAGCTGGTGATGGCGGCAATGATCACCGCGCCATCTGGCATCTGCCCTGGCACTTCTTCCCAGCTGCCGGCGATGCCTTTGGCCGCCAGGTCGCTGGTGGCGACGCGGGCATGCGGGTTGGACGGGCCGGCCATGTTGCGCACCACGCTCGACAGGTCGAAGCTCAGGGTGCGCTCGTAGACTGCACCGCCCAGGCTGTCGGCCCACAGGCCGGTGGCCTTGGCATAGGTTTCCACCAGTTTGACCTGTTGCTCTTCGCGGCCGGTCAGGCGCAGGTAGTCGATGGTCTGCTGGTCGATGGCGAACATCGCCGCAGTGGCGCCATATTCCGGGGCCATGTTGGAAATGGTGGCGCGGTCGCCCAGGGTCAGGGCACGTGCACCCTCGCCGTGGAACTCCAGGTAGGCGCCGACGACTTTCTGCTTGCGCAGGAATTCGGTCAGGGCCAGCACCAGGTCGGTGGCGGTGATGTTCGGCGCCAGCTTGCCGGTCAGCTCGACGCCGACGATTTCCGGCAGGCGCATCCACGAGGCACGGCCGAGCATCACGTTCTCGGCCTCCAGGCCACCCACGCCGATGGCGATCACGCCCAGGGCGTCGACATGCGGGGTGTGGCTGTCGGTGCCGACGCAGGTGTCCGGGTAGGCCACGCCACGGTCGTTGTGGATCACCGGCGACATCTTCTCCAGGTTGATCTGGTGCATGATGCCGTTGCCCGGCTGGATCACGTCGACGTTCTTGAACGCCTTCTTGGTCCAGTTGATGAAGTGGAAGCGGTCTTCGTTGCGGCGGTCTTCGATGGCGCGGTTCTTTTCGAAGGCCTGCGGGTCGAAACCACCGCACTCGACGGCCAGCGAGTGGTCGACGATCAGCTGCACCGGCACCACAGGGTTGACCTGGGCCGGGTCGCCGCCTTTGTCGGCAATGGCGTCACGCAGGCCGGCGAGGTCGACCAGTGCAGTCTGGCCGAGAATGTCGTGGCACACCACGCGGGCCGGGAACCACGGGAAGTCGAGGTCGCGCTTGCGCTCGATCAGCTGGCCCAGCGAGGCGTCGAGAGTAGCCGGGTCGCAGCGGCGCACCAGGTTCTCGGCGAGTACGCGAGAGGTGTAAGGCAGGCCATCGTAGGCGCCGGGCTTGATGGCCTCGACCGCCGCGCGGGCATCGAAGTAGTCCAGGTCGGTGCCTGGCAGGTGCTTGCGGAATGCAGTGTTCATATCGTTATCAGGCTCGGTCACGGTATTCGGGGGCAGGTGCGGCTCAGGCCTTGGGGGCGCTACGCGCCCCTTTCGCGACACAAGGCCGCTCCCACAGGTACTGCGCCGTCCCTGTGGGAGCGGCCTTGTGTCGCGAAAGGGCTGCGCAGCAGCCCCAGCGATCTATGACTCAGCGCTGCTCGATCGGCACGAACTGGCGCTGCTCGACGCCGACATACTCGGCGCTCGGGCGGATGATGCGGTTGTTGGCGCGCTGTTCGAAGACGTGCGCCGCCCAGCCGGTCAGGCGCGAGCAGACGAAGATCGGGGTGAACAGCTTGGTCGGGATGCCCATGAAGTGGTACGCCGAGGCATGGTAGAAGTCGGCGTTGGGGAACAGGCGCTTCTGCTCCCACATGGTCTTGTCGATGGCTTCGGAGACCGGGTACAGCACCTTGTCACCGACTTCGTCGGCGAGCTGTTTCGACCAGCCCTTGATCACCTCGTTGCGCGGGTCGGACTCTTTGTAGATGGCATGGCCAAAGCCCATGATCTTGTCCTTGCGCTCGAGCATGCGCAGCAGCTCGGCAGTGGCTTCCTGCGGGCTCTGGAAGCGCTCGATCAATTCCATCGCCGCCTCGTTGGCACCGCCGTGCAGCGGGCCGCGCAGCGAGCCGATGGCAGCGGTGACGCAGGAGTACAGGTCGGACAGCGTCGAGGCACAGACGCGAGCGGTGAAGGTCGAGGCGTTGAACTCGTGCTCGGCGTAGAGGATCAGCGACACGTTCATGACCTTGACGTGCAGCTCGCTCGGCTTCTTGCCGTGCAGCAGGTGCAGGAAGTGGCCACCGAGGGTGTCTTCGTCGCTGGTGCAGTCGATACGCACGCCATCGTGGGTGAAGCGATACCAGTAGCACATCACCGCCGGGAACAGTGCCAGCAGGCGGTCGGTCTTGTCACGCTGGGCCTCGAAGGTCAGTTCGGGCTCCAGGGTACCCAGCACCGAGCAACCTGTGCGCATCACGTCCATCGGGTGGGCGTCACGCGGGATGCGCTCGAGCACTTCCTTCAGGGCTTGCGGCAGGTCACGCAGGCCCTTGAGCTTGCGCTTGTAGTCGGCCAGTTCGGCTTTGCTCGGCAGCTCGCCGCACAGCAGCAGGTAGGCGACTTCCTCGAATTCGGCACCGGCTGCCAGGTCACGCACATCGTAACCGCGGTAGGTCAGCCCGGCACCGGCCTGGCCCACGGTCGACAGCGCGGTCTGGCCGGCCACCTGACCGCGCAGGCCTGCGCCACTGAGTACTTTTGCTTCGGCCATGGTGTTTCTCCTTTCTTGAACTTGTTATGGAAATCTAGCTGGCTAGTCAGTTTTGCCTGTGCCGGCCTCTTCGCGGGCAAGCCCGCTCCTACAGGGACGGTGTGGCACTCTATGCCTGTGGGGTCCCTGTGGGAGCGGGTGCCGCCGCAAAGAGGCCAGCCGCTCTAACGCAAATCTTTGACCTTCAGCCCTTCTTCTGGGCAAACAGCGCATCGAGGCTCTGCTCGAAGGCGTGGTAACCAATGGCATCGTAGAGCTCCATGCGGGTCTGCATGGTGTCGATCACGTTCTTCTGCGTGCCGTCGCGGCGCAGCGCGGTGTACACGTTCTCGGCTGCCTTGTTCATGGCGCGGAACGCCGACAGCGGGTACAGCACCAGCGACACGTCGACCGAGGCCAGCTCCTCGGTGGTGTACAGCGGCGTGGCGCCGAATTCGGTGATATTGGCCAGGATCGGTGCCTTCACCCGGTCGGCGAAGGTCTTGTACATCTGCAGCTCGGTGATGGCTTCCGGGAAGATCATGTCGGCACCGGCCTCGACGCAGGCGGCGGCGCGGTCCAGGGCGGCGTTCAGGCCCTCGACGGCCAGGGCATCGGTACGCGCCATGATCACGAAGCTGTCATCGGTACGGGCATCGACTGCGGCCTTGATGCGGTCGACCATTTCCTGCTGGCTGACGATTTCCTTGTTCGGGCGGTGGCCGCAGCGCTTGGCGCCAACCTGGTCCTCGATATGGATGGCGGCAGCGCCGAACTTGCTCATCGAGCGCACGGTACGGGCGACGTTGAAGGCAGAGGCACCGAAACCGGTGTCGACATCCACCAGCAGCGGCAGGTCGCACACGTCGGTGATGCGGCGCACATCGGTGAGTACATCGTCCAGGCCGCTGATGCCCAGGTCCGGCAGGCCCAGCGAACCGGCGGCGACGCCGCCACCGGACAGGTAGATGGCCTTGAAGCCGGCGCGCTTGGCCAGCAGGGCATGGTTGGCGTTGATGGCGCCAACCACCTGCAGCGGATGTTCAGCGGCAACGGCGTCGCGGAAACGCTGACCGGGGGTGCTCTTCACAGTCATTTCTCACCTCGTGGGCTGTTGTTGTGGGCGTCCAGATAGTGACGCTCGATATTGCGCTTGGACGCGCCGATGTGGCGGCGCATCAGGAGTTCGGCCAGCTCGCCGTCACGGTCGGCGATGGCATCGAGAATGCGGTGGTGTTCGGCAAAGGCCTGGCGCGGCCGGTTGGGCGTGGCGGAGAACTGGATGCGGTACATGCGCACCAGCTGGTACAGCTCGCCGCAGAGCATCTTGACCAGGGTCTGGTTACCGCTGCCCTGGATGATCCGGTAATGAAAGTCGTAGTCGCCTTCCTGCTGGTAATAGCCCAGGCCGGCCTGGAACGCGGCATCGCGCTCGTGGGTGTCGAGCACCCGGCGCAGTTCGTCGATGTCGGCCTGGCTCATGCGTTCGGCGGCCAGGCGGCAAGCCATGCCTTCCAGCGATTCGCGAATTTCGTACAGCTCGATCAGTTCGGCATGATTGAGCGACACCACCCGCGCCCCCACATGCGGCACGCGCACCAGCAGGCGCTGGCCTTCGAGGCGGTGGATGGCCTCGCGCAGCGGCCCGCGGCTGATGCCATAGGTACGCGCCAGCTCCGGCTCGGAAATCTTGCTGCCGGGGGCGATATCGCCCTTGACGATGGCCGCCTGGATGCGCCGGAAGACGTTTTCGGACAAGGTTTCCGTTTCGTCTGTCAGCACCGGGCTGGGGGTGGATAGGTCCTGCATATTGTCGACACCTTGAAAATCTCTTTGCCAGAAATTAGCGAATTAGACCGAAGCAGTCAAAGACAAAATCAATATTGTCGACAATCGTCTAAGAACGAACTAATGCCAACCCGGTGCTGTCAGATCGCGCACCGCTGGCGTCAAGGCGCCGGCGTGATAGAATGCCGCGCCTCCGATGGAGTATGGATAGCCTGTCTGTCATCCATTCATGCTGTTGACAGATTAACGAGGAAGCTTGCGCAGTCGCTGCCAGTCGCCTTGCCCTGAACACGGCTCTGAACATGGCTTTGAAAACAGCCCCGAACCTTGCACTGCACCGCGCCAGGAATATGAGACTTACACCCGCATCATTGCTGCTCTGCCTCACCCTGCTGCCGGCCCTTGGCCAGGCCGCAGGCAAGACCGTGTACGGTCTCAACGAATATGCACGCCTGGGCGACCTGGACCTGGAAGTGGCCGCCAAGCTCGACACCGGCGCCAAGACCGCGTCGCTCAGCGCCCGCGATATCAAGCGCTTCAAGCGCAACGGCGAAAGCTGGGTGCGCTTCTACCTGGCCATCGACGCCGCCCATTCGCACCCCATCGAACGCCCGCTGGCACGCGTAAGCAAGATCAAGCGCCGGGCCGGCGACTATGATGCCGAATCGGGCAAGGCCTACACCGCGCGCCCGGTCATCGAACTTGAAATCTGCATGGGCCAGGCCATGCGCACCATCGAAGTCAACCTCACCGACCGCAGCGCCTTCCAGTTCCCGCTGCTGATCGGCTCCGAGGCGCTCAAGCACTTCGACGCGCTGGTCGACCCAAGCCTTAAATACGCGGCCGGCAAACCTGCCTGTGCCACCGACGCTCCCAAAGCAGAGTAATCCCGATGCGCTCTCTTACCCTCCATCTGAAAGTCCTGATCACCGTGCTGGTGCTGTTGGGCGTGGCGGTCACGGCTTATCAGATCTTCGTACTCGGCATCCCGGTAACCGAGGATGAAACCGACGACCTGTGGAATATCGACGCCAAGGTCGAGTTCGTGGCCAGCACCAAGGACCCGGTCAAGGTGCAGATGTTCGTGCCACCGCTGAACCGCGACTACGTCAGCCTCAACGAGAGCTTCATCTCCAACAACTACGGGGTGAGCGTCAACCGTGCCGACGGCAACCGCAAGGTCACCTGGTCGGCCCGCCGCGCCAGCGGCAACCAGACCCTCTACTACCGCCTGGTGCTGACCAAGCGCTACAGCAACGAGAAGACCACGGTCAAAGGCCCGACCTTCCGTGACAGCCTGGCAGTGGAAGGCCCCGAGAAGATCGCCGCCGAGGCCCTGATGGCGCCGATCCGCCAGCACTCGGCCGACGTCGAGACCTTCGTCAGCGAGACCATCAAGCGGGTCAACAACCTCAACGACGACAACGTCAAGCTGCTGCTGGCCGGCGACACCTCGGCCATGAAGAAGGCCCAGGTCATCGACCTGCTGCTGTCGATCGCCCACGTACCGATGGAGAAGGTGCACACCATCCGCCTGGTGGCCGACACCCCGCAAACGCCGGAACTGTGGCTGCGCAGCTTCAACGGTACCGACTGGCTGTACTTCAACCCCGACACCGGCGAGCAGGGCCTGCCCAGCGATCGCCTGCTGTGGTGGACGGGTGACGACAACCTGATCACCGTCGATGGCGGCAAGAAGGCCAACGTTACCTTCAGCATGAACAACAGCGAGATGAACGCCATCCGCCTGGCCAAGCTGACCGACGAGAATACCGACGCCGATTTCCTCGAATATTCGCTGTACGGCCTGCCGCTGCAGACCCAGCAAACCTTCATGATCATGGTGATGATCCCGATCGGTGTGCTGGTGATCCTGGTGCTGCGCAACCTGGTCGGCCTGCAGACCCTGGGTACCTTCACCCCGGTACTGATCGCCCTGGCCTTCCGCGAGACCCAGCTGGGCTTCGGTATCGTGCTGTTCACGGTAATCACCGCCCTGGGCCTGTCGCTGCGCTCGTACCTGGAACACCTGAAGCTGCAGATGCTGCCACGCCTGTCTGTGGTCCTGACCTTCGTCGTGGTACTGATTGCCGCCATCAGCCTGTTCAGCCACAAGCTGGGCCTGGAGCGCGGGCTGTCGGTAGCGCTGTTCCCGATGGTGATCCTGACCATGACCATCGAGCGCCTGTCGATCACCTGGGAAGAGCGTGGCGGCGGTCATGCCATGAAAGTGGCCATCGGCACCCTGTTCGCCGCTTCCCTGGCGCACCTGTTGATGATGGTGCCGGAGCTGGTGTACTTCGTGTTCACCTTCCCGGCCGTGCTGTTGATCCTGGTGGGCTTCATGCTGGCAATGGGTCGCTACCGCGGCTACCGCCTGACCGAGCTCGTGCGCTTCAAGGCATTCCTGAAGAAGGCTGACGCCTGATGTTTGGCCTGATCAAGACGTGGAAAGCCCTGGAGGCCCGGGGCATCATGGGTATCAACCGGCGCAACGCGGACTACGTGCTGAAGTACAACAAGCGCCACCTGTACCCGATCGTCGACGACAAGATCATCACCAAGGAGCGCGCCCTGGCGGCCGGCATCCATGTGCCGGAAATGTACGGCATCATCGAGACCGAGAAAGAGATCGAGAAGCTCGACCAGATCATCGGCGGCCGCAACGATTTCGTCATCAAGCCGGCGCAGGGCGCTGGCGGTGACGGCATCCTGGTGATCGCCGACCGCTTCGAGGACCGCTACCGCACGGTGTCCGGCAAGATCATCAGCCACGAGGAGATCGAGCACCAGATCTCGAGCATCCTCACCGGCCTGTACTCGCTGGGCGGGCACCGCGACCGTGCGCTGATCGAGTACCGGGTCACCCCCGACCAGATCTTCAAGAGCATCAGCTACGAGGGCGTGCCGGACATCCGCATCATCGTGCTGATGGGCTACCCGGTGATGGCCATGCTGCGCCTGCCGACCCGCCAGTCCGGCGGCAAGGCCAACCTGCACCAGGGCGCCATCGGCGTGGGTGTCGACCTGGCTACCGGCGTGACCTTGCGCGGCACCTGGCTGAACAACATCATCAGCAAGCACCCGGACACCACCAACGCGGTGGATGGCGTGCAACTGCCGAACTGGGACGGCTTCATGAAGCTGGCCGCCGGCTGCTACGAGCTGTGCGGCCTGGGCTACATCGGTGTCGACATGGTGCTGGACCAGGACAAGGGGCCGCTGATTCTCGAGCTCAACGCTCGCCCCGGCCTGAACATCCAGATCGCCAACGACTGCGGCCTGACCCAGCGCACCCACGCCATCGAGGCGCACTTGGAAGCGCTGGCCAAGGATGGCATCAGCGAAGATGCCGAACAGCGCGTGCGGGTATCGCAAGGTTTGTTCGGGCACGTGCATCCGCGCTGAAATCGCCGGGGCTGCTGCGCAGCCCATCGCGACACAAGGCCGCTCCGATCTCCTTTAGGAGCGGCCTTGTGTCGCGATAGGGCCCCAAGGGCGAAACCCAGTGCTTGAATGTCGCCACAAAGCTAGGCGCATTTCCTGCACAGGTCTACAATCGCCCTCCTCGCTTTTACATCGCCGTCCACACTGATGCCGACCTGTACGCTCCACCCCCTGCCCTACCAGCCCGACCCTGCCGCCTATTTCGCCCGCCTGCGCCAGGCCCCCGGTGCCATCCTGCTGGATAGCGCCCGACCCGGCGCCGAACGCGGGCGCTTCGACCTGCTCAGCGCCTGGCCGCTGCAACACCTGCAAGCGCAGCCCGACGAAGATGGCCGCACCTTCCTCCAGCGCCTGCGCGCCGGCCTGGCACGACTGGGCCATGCGCAGTTGCCCGCAGGCAGCGAGCAGCTGCCGTTTGCTGGCGGCCTGATCGGCTACCTGAGCTATGACTTCGGCCGCCGCCTGGAACACCTGCCCAGCCTGGCCGTGGACGACCTTGGCCTGCCAGACGCGCAACTGGGCCTGTATGCCTGGGCGCTGGTGACCGACCACCAGTGCGCGACCAGCCAACTGGTGTTCCACCCGAGCCTGCCGGGCAGCGAACGGGAACGCCTGATCGCCCTGTTCGAAGGTGTCGACAACGCGCAAAGCGGCAGCTTCCAGCTACTCGCGCCGATGACCGGCGACCTGCAGCCCGAGCAGTACAAGGCCGCCTTTGACCAGGTGCAGCGCTACATCCAGGCCGGCGACTGCTACCAGATCAACCTTACCCAGCGCTTCCGCGCGCCCTGCCAGGGCGACCCGTGGCACGCTTACCAGGCCCTGCGCAAAGCCTGCCCCACCCCCTTCTCCGGCTACCAGCAACTGGCCGACGGCAGCGCCCTGCTGAGCTTTTCGCCCGAACGCTTCATCCGCGTCAGCCAGCGCCAGGTGGAAACCCGGCCGATCAAGGGCACCCGCCCGCGCGCCAGCAACCCGGCAGAAGACATGCGCAATGCCGAGGAGCTGCTGCACAGCCCCAAGGATCGCTCGGAAAACCTGATGATCGTCGACCTGCTGCGCAACGACCTGGGGCGTACCTGCGAGATCGGCTCGGTGAAGGTACCGGAGCTGTTCAGCCTGGAGAGCTACCCCAACGTGCACCACCTGGTCAGCAGCATCACCGGCCGGCTGGCCAGCGACAAGGACGCCCTGGACCTGATTGGCGACAGCTTCCCCGGCGGCTCGATCACCGGCGCGCCGAAGATCCGCGCCATGCAGATCATCGACGAACTGGAGCCGGCACGCCGGGCGCTGTACTGCGGCTCACTGCTCTACGTGGATGTGCGCGGCGAGATGGACAGCTCGATTGCCATTCGCAGCCTGCTGGTCAAGGGCGGACAAGTCAGTTGCTGGGGCGGCGGCGCGGTGGTGGCCGACTCCGAGTGGCAGGCCGAATATGAAGAGTCGATTGCCAAGGTGCGGGTGTTGATGGAGACCTTGCAGGGCTTGTGATCGGCGGCGCCTGCTTCGGGGGCTCGCCCGCTCCCACAACTGGCAGATGTGCGCTGTACCTGTGGGAGCAGGCGCCACCGACTGCAAGCCCGCCTAACCCGGCATTTTTTGTTACCATCACCTCACTACGAGCGCACAGCGCCACAGCCAAGATGGAAACCGCCTGATGAGCCAACCCTTCGACGTCGCCGCCCTGGCCGCGACCTATGCCAACAAGTCCCCGCAGGACATCCTCAAGCTTGCCTTCGAGCACTTCGGTGATGACCTGTGGATCTCCTTCAGCGGCGCCGAGGACGTGGTGCTGGTGGACATGGCCTGGAAGCTGAACAAGCAGGTCAAGGTGTTCAGCCTCGATACCGGCCGCCTGCACCCGGAGACTTACCGGTTCATCGATCAGGTCCGCGAGCAGTACGACCTGCCAATCGAAATCCTCAGCCCCGACCGCGCCAAGCTCGACCCGTTCGTCAAGGAAAAGGGCCTGTTCAGCTTCTACAAGGACGGCCACGGCGAGTGCTGCGGTATCCGCAAGATCGAGCCGCTGCGTCGCAAGCTGGCCACCGTGAGCGCCTGGGCCACCGGCCAGCGCCGCGACCAGAGCCCGGGTACCCGCAGCCAGGTGGCGGCAGTGGAAATCGACAGCGCCTTCTCCACCCCCGAGCGCACCCTGTACAAGTTCAACCCACTGGCACAGATGACCAGCGAGGAAGTGTGGGGTTATATCCGCATGCTGGAGCTGCCGTACAACAGCCTGCACGAGCGCGGCTTCATCAGCATTGGCTGCGAGCCCTGCACCCGCCCGGTGCTGCCAAACCAGCATGAGCGCGAAGGGCGCTGGTGGTGGGAAGAGTCGACACAGAAGGAATGTGGGTTGCACGCGGGCAACCTGATCAGCAAGGCATAAACAGCTGGGCCGTTGTGGGAGCGGGTTCATCGAGGCGTCGAACCGCCGCGAACACCGGCGAAGCCGGTGTCATACACCGCGTCGCCTTCTTCGCGGGTAAACCCGCTCCCACAGGGGCCGTGAGGCCCCTGCAATTCCGAATCAGTGCACCGGCAGCTCGACGCCTTCGAACAGGTCTTCCAGCTCCTGCTTGTTGTGGCACTGGATGGCCTTGGCCATCACTTCACGGGTCAGGTGCGGGGCGAACTTCTCGATGAAGTCGCACATGAAGCCACGCAGGAAAGTGCCGCGGCGGAAGCCGATCTTGGTAATGCTGGCTTCGAACAGCTCGCTGGCATCCAGGGCCACCAGGTCGCTGTCGAGTTTGGTGTCCACCGCCATCTTGGCGACGATCCCCACGCCCAGCCCCAGGCGCACATAAGTTTTGATCACGTCGGCGTCAGCCGCGGTAAACACCACTTTCGGCGTGAGGCCGCGGTGGTTGAACGCTTCGTCCAGCTTCGAACGCCCGGTGAAACCGAACACGTAGGTAACGATCGGGTATTCGGCGACCGCTTCCAGGGTAAGCTTTGGCAGCTTGGTCAACGGATGGCCCTGCGGCACCACCACGCAGCGATTCCACTTGTAGCACGGCATCATGATCAGGTCGCCGAACAGCTCCAGCGCCTCGGTGGCGATGGCAAAGTCGACCGTACCGTCCGCGGCCATTTCGGCAATCTGCATGGGCGAACCCTGGTGCATGTGCAAGGACACTTCCGGGTACTGCTTGATGAAGTTGCTGATCACCGGCGGCAAGGCATAACGCGCCTGGGTGTGGGTGGTGGCGATGGACAGCGTGCCTTTCTTCTCGTTGGAGAACTCCTGGGCAATCTGCTTGATGCTTTCGACCTTGCGCAGGATTTCGCCGGCGGTATTGATGATGCGCTCACCCGCCGGGGTAACGCGGGTCAGGTGCTTGCCGCTGCGGGCAAAGACTTCAACACCCAGCTCATCCTCGAGCAGGCGGATCTGCTTGCTGATACCTGGCTGGGAGGTATACAGGCTCTGCGCCGTCGCGGAGACGTTGAGGTCATGATGCGCCACTTCCCAGATGTAGCGCAGTTGTTGAAGCTTCATAGGTTTCCCTCGGTTCAGCGATGAGTCCGCGGCAGCAGGCGGCGACGATATATAACTATATTAGTGGTTCTGGAAATAAATCTAGAACTATTTTGTTACATACCACCCCGAAATGGCCTACGGCCATCTTCATGCTTTCCTACGCCCCAAATGCTGCGCCAGCGGCACCATGTATACCGGTACCGGCGACAGCTGCAGCAGCCGTACCGCCGTGCGCCCCAATGGCACATCCACGCCGGCGCCGGTACTGTGGCTACCGAAAATCAGCAGATCGACGCTCAGCCGCTGTGCCTGGTCGAGGATCACCTGCGCTGGGTCGCCCTGACGTACCCGCACTGCCTTGATCACTGCCAGGTCAGCCTCCTCGCCAAGTTCGTCGCGAAAGTTTTCCAGCACACGCTGCTCGATATTGGCCATCACCGTATTCACCCCCTGGCTGTGCAACTGGTCGAGCGTCTGTTCATCGAGGTAGCTCTGCAGGAGAGATTCAGCGAACTGGCCCATGGGCTCCACCGCATGGATCACATACAACTCGGCGCCAAATGTGCGCGCCAGCGCCAGCGCGTGTTGCATGACAAAAGGGGCGTAGACACCGAGGTCGGTGGCATACAGCATGGAGTGGATCATTCGACCTCCTCGACTGCCGCTGCGGCAGAGCAAGCTTCAGCTTAGCAGCGCGCCGGACGCACGCTTTGCCGTCCGGCGCGCTGCCAATGCGGGCTGGAGCGCCCCGACGGGGCCAGAGCCACCCTCAGCGGGGCTGTTCGCCCCGGTCTATGAAAGCCAGCGCCTGATACAGCATCTCCATGCGCGGCAAGTGGCAGCCTGCCGCACGCGCCTGTGCCAACGGCTCGGCATAGATGGCCTGCAGCTCCAGCGGGCGCTTGTGGACATGGTCGTGGTACATGCTGGGCCAGTAGTCGGGCATGCGCTCGGTCACCTGGAACAGGTGCTCGGCATATCCCTCGGGCAACACATGGCCACATGCCGCCGCGCCTTGTACTACCTCCGCCATCAAGGCCTGGATCAGGGCACGGCCATTACTGTCGGCCATCAACGGCGTGGTGCTGGCACCGAGCAGCACCGACAGGCCGTTATAGGGCACGTTCCATACCAGCTTCTGCCAGCGTGCCTGGGCCAGGTCGGGCATGGCCTGCGAGTCGATGCCCGCAGCCCGGAACAGCTCAGCCCCCTCATTGACCAGCGCGGCACCGCCATCGTTGGCCGGCCCGCTGTGGTAGCCAAGGTTGACCGCGCCCAGGGCCTGGTGGCGGATCACGCCGGGTGCCTGGCGGTTGACGCAGATGAAACACAGGCCGCCGAGCAGGTGCATGTCGCTGCGCAAGGCCGGACGCAACTGCTCCTCCACGCCCAGACCGTTCTGCAACAGCACCACCTTGGCGCCCGGTGCAGCCGCCTGCACGATCAGCGGCGCCAACTGGTCATTGCTGGTGGCCTTGGTCCCCACCAGCAGCCAGTCGCAGGGCGGCATGTCGGTGGCACTGGCATAGGCCTGCACCTTCATCTGCAAGTTGCCATGCACGGCACTGTCCAGGGCCAGCCCCTGCTCGCGGACAACCTCGTACTCGCTGCGCAAAAGAAAATGCACATCGAAGCCGGCCCGGGCCAGCATCAACCCATAGAAGCCGCCGATGGCGCCACTGCCGATGATGCCGATACGTGGTGTGTGCGGATGCATGCCGATCTCCTGGTAAAAGTCAGCCCTCTTTTTACACAGGTTGCGCGGCGCTGGGCAGCCCATGCTCGGCAAACACCTGCCATCTCGGAAAAACCCCACACGGACTGGGCCCTGCCCATTGTCGCGCCACCTGTAACGCGCTAAGGTTCGGCTCCCCGCTGCGATTATTCTTGCTGCTGGGCCGCACGGGGATAGTTGGCGGCCGGCACCCGTGACCTGACGAGTAACACGATGGCTGATTTACCGATCGATGACTTGAACGTTGCCTCCAACGAGACCCTGATCACACCCGATCAGCTCAAGAAGGAAATCCCCCTCAGCGCCAAGGCCCTGCAGACCGTGACTGCCGGCCGTGAAGTGGTGCGCAATATTCTCGACGGCAAGGACCATCGCCTGTTCGTCGTGGTCGGCCCTTGCTCGATCCACGACATCAAGGCCGCCCACGAGTACGCCGAGCGCCTGAAAGTGCTGGCCGAGGAAGTGTCCGACACGCTGTACCTGGTCATGCGCGTGTATTTCGAAAAACCGCGTACCACCGTCGGCTGGAAAGGCCTGATCAACGACCCATACCTGGATGACTCGTTCAAGATCCAGGATGGCCTGCACATCGGCCGCAAGCTGCTGCTGGACCTGGCCGAAATGGGCCTGCCGACCGCCACCGAAGCGCTCGATCCTATTTCTCCGCAGTACCTGCAGGACCTGATCAGCTGGTCGGCCATCGGCGCCCGTACCACCGAATCGCAGACCCACCGCGAGATGGCTTCGGGCCTCTCCTCGGCAGTCGGTTTCAAGAACGGCACAGACGGCGGCCTGACCGTTGCCATCAACGCCCTGCAGTCGGTATCCAAGCCACACCGCTTCCTCGGCATCAACCAGGAAGGCGGCGTGTCGATCGTCACCACCAAGGGCAACCCGTACGGCCACGTGGTACTGCGCGGCGGCAACGGCAAGCCGAACTACGACTCGGTCAGCGTCGCCCTCTGCGAACAGGACCTGGCCAAGGCCAAGATCAAGGCCAATATCATGGTCGACTGCAGCCACGCCAACTCCAACAAGGACCCGGCCCTGCAACCACTGGTGATGGAGAACGTCGCCAACCAGATCCTCGAGGGCAACCAGTCGATCATCGGCCTGATGGTCGAGAGCCACCTGAACTGGGGCTGCCAGTCGATTCCGAAGAACCTGGACGAGCTGCAGTATGGCGTGTCGATTACCGATGCCTGCATCGACTGGTCGGCTACCGAGAAGACCCTGCGCAGCATGCGTGCCAAGCTTAAGGATGTGCTGCCGCAGCGTAAGCGCGGCTGATGCAATAAAAGAGCGGGGCCGCTTCGCGCCCCATTCGCGGCACAAGGCCGCTCCTACAGGGTTATGCGATTTCCTGTAGGAGCGGCCTTGTGCCGCGAATGGGGCGCGAAGCGGCCCCGCTTTTTTTACAGAATCAGACCTTGCTCGAATGCCGCTGCTGGCGCTCCATGTAGCGTTCCACGTACGAGCAGGACGGAATCACCGTGTAGCCCATCTGCTCAGCATACTCCAGGGCCCGCTCGGTCAGGGCGGCAGCAATCCCGCGGCCGCGCAGGGCGTTGGGTACGAAGGTGCGATAGATGTCCAGCGTCTGTTTGCCCAGATCCATGTACGTCAGATAGGCACGATGACCGTCCACGCTGGTCTCGAACTGATGACCGGCCTGGTCATGATGGATGGTCAGCGCTTCGCTCATCACTACTCCTCGCAGGTCTTCTCGGCAGACCCATACCTTAACCGATGGTGGTTTATCCGGCACAGAATCCTCTACGCCACCTGTTGCCCACTTCGACCACTGGACGATTGCAATCGTTCGGATCTTCTGGCACTCACAAGATAGTAGGCGTCGCAGGCGGGATTGCTCAAGGTGGTGGCGGTTAAAAATGGCGAAAATGCGGCCAAATGCCATTCTTGACGGCGCGCCCTGCTGCAACCGGATGTACTAGGGCTTAAGACGCTGGCAGACAGTTAGAGTCACCCTTAGTTCAACAAAAAAGTTCCTGTACCACAGTCGCTTGCGAAGCCTGCACGTTTTTTTCACGGGCGTGTCGCAAATCTTGTCGGAAAGGCGTCAAGCAACATTTTTTTTGCAGTTCTTGCGCTTAGTCAGTTTACTTACTACAAGTAATGGGTACTATGTACGCCGGCCAGTTTCTCTTTTCCGAGAGATGGCTATTTAATAGAAAGTCCTTGAAGGGGAACACGATGAACAACGTTCTGAAATTCTCTGCTCTGGCTCTGGCCGCAGTTCTGGCTACCGGTTGCAGCAGCGTATCCAAAGAAACCGAAGCTCGTCTGACTGCGACTGAAGACGCAGCAGCTCGCGCTCAAGCTCGTGCTGACGAAGCCTACCGTAAGGCTGACGACGCACTGGCAGCCGCTCAGAAGGCTCAGCAGACCGCTGACGAAGCCAACGAGCGCGCTCTGCGTATGCTGGACAAAGCCAGCCGCAAGTAATAATCCTCACGGATTGTTATGAAGCCGACCCACTTGTGGGTCGGCTTTTTTATTGCCTGCGCACAAGGCAAACGCGCCAGGCAGAAACGAAAAGGCCTGCACTAAGGCAGGCCCGGGTGTGTCGCAATTACCTTACTGCAGTTCGGGCGGAATGCTCGAAACCATCGGCGCACCACCCTGGTTTTCGGTCGGTACGGCAATTTCCACCGGCATGCCATCTTCCGCGGCCACCACATCACGCACCATGTCCCAGTTCATGCGTAGGTTATTGGCCAGATCTTCTCGCTTGAGCAAGGCATTGATAACAGCAGTGTGTTTATCGACCACCGACGGATTACCCTGGTCGTCCAGCGGCGTGTGCGCCTCCAGATAGACCTTGCCACCACTGATACCGAACTTGTAGGGCTCGTTGATGATGCGCACCGGCGTACCCACCGGCACCATCTTCGACAGTTCCAGCACGTTGTTGTTGAGCATGCGGAAGCAACCGTGGCTGGTACGCATGCCAATGCCGAACTTCTTGTTCGAACCGTGGATCAGGTAGCCCGGCACGCCGAGGGTGAACTTGAACGGCCCCAGCGGGTTGTCCGGGCCGGCCGGCACCACGCTCGGCAGGATGTCGCCGTCAGCCGCGTGCTCGGCACGGATGGACGCTGGCGGGGTCCAGGTCGGGTTTGGCGTCTTGGCGGTGATCTTGGTATTGGCGATCGGCGAACCCCAGCCTTCACGACCGATGCCCAGCGGGAATGTATGCACCACGTTCTGCCCTTTCGGGAAGTAGTACATACGGTATTCGGCCAGGTTGATGACGATGCCCTCACGCGGGCCAGGCGGCAGGATGTAGCGGGTCGGCAGGATGATCTCGGTGCCGGCACCTGGCAGCCATGGGTCCACGCCCGGGTTGGCGGCGATCATTTCCAGATAGCCGAGGTCGTTGGCAGTGCCGATATCGGCAAACGTGTCCTCGTACTTTGCCTTGATCACATGCACCTGGCCGATGATGTCTTCACCGGGTGGTGGCAGGGGCAGCTCCAGCGCAGCAGCGGGGCCTGCTACCAGCAGGGCGGCCAGGGACAGGCTACGGGTGACGGCAGGAAAGCGCGGCAACATCCGGTAAATCCTTCGAAAGGTGGGTCAAGAGAATCGATTGTACACCCGCGCCGATGCAAGCGGGAGGCATTGGCGCCATGCAAGCGTTTCAGATGATGAAAGGTGCGGCGTTCAGCCGCCCTGCAGCTCCGGCCACACCGGGCGCATGCCGCGCCGCTGGGCATCGAGGATGGCGCGGCACAGGTCGCACAGGCGACCGTCGCGGTAGATCGAGCGCGGCACCCCCGACCAGCGCGGTTGCGCCGGCAGCAGGCCACCGCACAAGGTGCGGTCGGCCGGTACGCCCAGCTCCAGCTGGCGGGCCACGAGGTGGACGCGGATTTCCTGGCAGGCGAACAGGTCGAGCTGCTCATCAGGCTCGATCAGTTGGTAGGCATACAGGGACCAGGCAGGGCGCGGCATCGGTGGCACTCGAAACGGGGGGCGCAACATTAGCCGAAAGCCGGCGCCGTTTAAAGCGTCACAGCAAGGGTTTTATCGCCGGCCAGGCATTTTCCAGCAGGCGCTGCTGGGCAGCCTGGGCCGGGTGAATGCCATCCGCCTGCATCAACTCAGGCACGCCCCCTACCCCCTCGAGGAAAAACGGCACCAGCGGGACCTGTTTTTCTGCCGCCAGCTGTTCATACACCTGGGCGAAGGCGGTGGTGTAGCGCACGCCATAATTGGGTGGCAGGCGCATGCCCAGCAGCACCACCTTGGCACCGGCATTGCGCGAGCTCTCGATCATCGAGGCAAGATTTTGTTGCAATTGCGCTGGCGGCTGCCCACGCAGGCCATCATTGCCGCCCAGTTCCAGTACCACCAGGCTCGGCTTGTGCGCTGCAAGCAGCGCCGGCAGCCGCGCCTGGCCACCTGCACTGGTGTCGCCGCTGATCGATGCATTGACCACCTTGTCGTCGAAACCTTCGTCCCGCAGGCGGGTCTGCAACAGGGAAACCCAGCCCTGGCGGGTATCCAGGCCAAAACCGGCGCTGATACTATCGCCGACAACCAGCAGTGTTCCCGCCGCCGCGCTCTGGGCCAGGCAATACAGGGCCAGACCGGCACTCAACCACCACACTCGCATCGGATTCTCCATGGGCCCCAGCATTCTCGTTGCGCAGAACCTTAGCAAAGTGGTCCCCAGCGCGGAAGGTGACCTGACCATCCTGCACGCCCTGTCCCTCGACCTGGCCCAAGGCGACAGCCTGGCAATCGTCGGCGCCTCGGGTTCGGGCAAGTCGACCCTGCTTGGCCTGCTCGCCGGCCTCGACCAGCCCAGTGCCGGCAAGGTCATCCTTGCTGGCCACGACCTGGGGCCGCTGGATGAAGACCAGCGCGCGCGGGTGCGCGCCGAACATGTGGGTTTCGTGTTCCAGTCGTTCCAGTTGCTCGACAGCCTCAATGCCCTGGAGAACGTCATGCTGCCGCTGGAGCTGGATGGCCGCCGCGATGCCCGCGAACACGCGCGCACCCTGCTCGAACGGGTCGGTCTGGGCAAGCGCCTGAGCCACACTCCGCGCCAGCTTTCGGGCGGCGAACAACAACGGGTGGCCATCGCCCGCGCCTTCGCCGCGCAACCGGCAGTGCTGTTTGCCGACGAACCCACCGGCAATCTCGACAGCCACACCGGCGAGCGCATCAGCGACTTGCTGTTCGAACTGAACAAGGAGCGCGGCACCACCCTGGTGCTGGTTACCCATGACGAACGCCTGGCCCGGCGCTGCCGCCGCCAGATTCGCCTGGATGCGGGCCGCCTGGTGGCCCCGGCGGAGGCCTGATGACCCACATGCCGCTGTCCCGCCTGTGCGGCCTGGCCCTGCGCCAGCTGCTGCGCGACATTCGCGCAAGCGAAGTGCGCGTGCTGTTCTTCGCCCTGCTGGTGGCGGTCGCGGCCAGCACTGCCATCGGCTATTTCGGTGCCCGCCTCAACGGCGCCATGCAACTGCGCGCCAGCGAGTTCCTTGGTGCCGACCTGGTGCTGCAGGGCAGCGCCCCGGCCCGCGACCAGCAGATCGAGGCCGGCAAGGCACTGGGCCTGCGCCACGCCCAGGTCGTCGAGTTCACCAGCGTGGTCGGCGGCGACAACGGCATCCAGCTGTCCAGCGTCAAGGCTGCCGACGGTGCCTACCCATTGCGCGGGCAAGTGCGCAGTGCTGCGCAGCCCTATGCCACAGAAACCCCGGGCGGCGGCCCGGCACCTGGCGAAGCATGGGTCGAACCACGCCTTTTGGCGGCATTGGGGCTGAAGGTTGGCGACAGCATCGACGTGGGCATGAAGACGCTGCGCATGAGCCGCGTACTGACCTACGAACCGGACCGCGCCAACAACTTCTACAGCCTTACCCCACGGGTAATGATGAACCTGGCCGACCTGCAAGCCACCGGCGTGATCCAGCCGGGCAGCCGGGTCACCTACCGCGACCTGTGGCGCGGCGGTGCCGAAGCGCTGGCCCAGTACCGCGGGGCACTGAAAAAGGACCTGGCCGCCAACCAGCGCCTGCGCGACACCCGCGATGGCAACCAGCAGGTCGGCGGCGCGCTGGGCAAGGCCGAGCGCTACCTGAACATGGCCAGCCTGGTGGCGGTGCTGCTGGCAGGCGTTGCCGTGGCCCTGTCGGCCAGCCGCTATGCCGCACGCCGCCTGGACGCCAGCGCCCTGCTGCGCTGCCTGGGCCTTTCGCGCCGCCAGGCACTGGGCCTGTACTGCCTGCAGTTGGCCATGCTCGGCCTGGTCGCCGCGCTGGCCGGCGCCCTGCTCGGCTGGCTGGCGCAACTGGGCCTGTTCCGCCTGCTGCATGGCCTGTTGCCAAGCGTGGTGCCTGCAGGCGGCATCGTCCCAGCCCTGGCCGGCATCGCTACCGGGCTGGTAGCCCTGGCCGGTTTCGCCCTGCCGCCAATTGCCGCGCTGGGCCAGGTACCGCCGCTTCGCGTGCTGCGCCGCGACCTGCTGCCGATACCGCCCAGCAGCTGGCTGGTGTACGGTGCGGCCCTGTTCGCCCTGGGCCTGATCATGTGGCGCCTGAGCCTCGACCTGCTGCTCACCTTCGCCCTGCTCGGTGGCGGCCTGGTCGCCGCGCTGCTGCTCGGCGGCCTGCTGCTGCTCGGTTTGCGCAGCCTGCGCCAATTGCTGGCCGGGGCACCACTGACCTGGCGACTGGGGCTGGGCCAACTGCTGCGCCACCCCATGGCCGCTGCCGGCCAGGCCCTGGCCTTCGGCCTGATCCTGCTGGCCATGGCCCTGGTCGCGCTGCTGCGCGCGGAACTGCTCGACACCTGGCAAGCGCAGTTGCCCAAGGATGCACCCAACCATTTCGCCCTGAACATCCTGCCGGATGATCGTGAGCCCTTCGCCCAACACCTGCAGCAGGTCAATGCCACCTCGGCGCCGCTGTACCCGGTGACACCCGGCCGCCTGGTAAAAATCAACGAGCAACCGGTGCAGCAGGTGGTCAGCAAGGACTCGGCAGGTGAGCGCGCCGTTCAGCGCGACCTCAGCCTGACGTGGGCGGCCGAGCTGCCCGAAGGCAACGCACTGACAGGCGGCAACTGGTGGCAGGCGTTGCCCGCCGAAGATGAAATCCCCGGTGTGTCGGTGGAGGCGGAACTGGCCAACAGCCTGAAGCTGCAACTGGGTGACCTGCTAACCTTCGACATCGGCGGCCAGCAACGCCAGGCACGGGTCAGCAGCCTGCGCAGCGTGCACTGGGACAGCTTCCAGCCGAACTTCTACATGATCTTCCAACCCGGCACGCTGCAGGGGCTTCCGACCACCTACCTGACCAGCTTCTATCTGGCACCGGGCCATGACCTGGATGTGGTGGCGCTGTCACGGGCATTCCCGGCAGTGACCATCCTGCAGGTGGACGCCTTGCTCGATCAGCTGCGCAGCATCCTCGCCCAGGTGACCCTGGCGGTCGAGTATGTGTTGCTGTTCGTGCTGGCAGCTGGGTTGGCGGTGCTGTTCGCTGGCTTGCAGGCGACGCTGGACGAGCGTATCCGCCAGGGCGCCTTGCTGCGTGCGCTGGGCGCGGCGCGGCCATTGCTGGTCAAGGCGCGGCGGATCGAGTTCGGCTTGCTGGGTGCGGCCAGCGGCTTGCTGGCGGCGGTCGGGTGTGAGCTGATTACCTTGGTGCTGTACCGCTATGCCTTCGACCTGCAATGGAGCCCGCATGTGTGGTTGCTGCTGTTGCCGCTGGCAGGGGCGCTGCTGGTAGGTGGTGCAGGGGTGCTGGGGACGCGGCGGGCGTTGAATGCCAGCCCGCTGGCGGTTTTACGCGAGAGTTGATGACAGCCTGTGCCGGCCTCTTCGCGGGTAAACCCGCTCCCACAGGTCCGACACAACGGTCAAATGCTGTGGTAACCCTGTGGGAGCGGGCAAGCCCGCGAAGAGGCCGGCACAGTCAAAATCGACTCATTGCCCGTAGCTGATGCTGTTTACATACCAGGTCGCTTCACCGGTAGGCGTGTGCACCACCACCTCATCACCCTCCTCCTTCTTCAGCAAGGCGCGAGCCATGGGCGAGTCGATCGAGATGTAGTCATTGCGCCCATAGATCTCGTCATACCCGACAATGCGAAACTTCATGGTCTCGCCCTCGTCGTTCTCAATCTCCACCCAGGCACCGAAAAACACCTTGCCCTCCTGCTGCGGCGAGTAGGCCACCACCTTCACATCTTCAAGACGCTTGCGCAGATAACGCACCCGACGGTCGATCTCGCGCAGCAGCTTCTTGTTGTACTGGTAGTCGGCATTCTCGCTGCGGTCGCCCAGCGAGGCCGCCCAGGTAACCTTCTGGGTAATCTCGGGGCGGTACACCCGCCACAGGTGGTCCAGTTCTTTCTTCAGCGCCTCATAGCCTTCCGTGGTGATGATATTGGTACTCAACAGCGCGCTCCTCAGCGGCGGGTAATCAGGCCTTGGCGCGCGATACGGGTGAGGTGGCCGATGATATCGGCGGCCTCGTCCGGCGCCGGGGCCTGGATCACGGCCAGGTCGAAACGGTCATTGCCATACTGCGCGAGGTGGCAGCCGGTGTCGGCGAACTGGATCAGAAAGGCACGCGCCTGGCCCTTGCGCCTGGACAGGCCTTCAAGGTGACGCAAAAGAGTGGGTTGATGCTGGCCGCCGAGCAGGATGCGCGGTGTGCGGGACGCCTGGCTGGCAGGCAAGGGGCTCAAACAGACACTGGTACGTGGGCAACTCATGGAGCTTCTCTCCGCCTCGCGAATCCCGCTGGGCAGCGGTGGGAGGCGTCACCGAACCAGCGCTTTAGCGGTATTTCGGATGACCCGGAGAGGGGCTTTCCTGCGCCCCGCAAGTAGCTGTTTAAATCGGCGCAGACGGTATGCTAGAGCTACAAGCGGCAAGATACAAGCCTCAAGCCGAAAGTGATCGGCCTGAGGCTTGTATCTTGGCATTTGCGGTGTATCAGCGGGCGATCAGGCGGTCCAGCGAGAAGCGGCCAGCGCCTTCGATCAGCACCGCAACGGTGCCAGCCAGCAGGGCCAGGCCGAACTCATAGCCGTTGTTGGACATGAACAGGCCGTTGCCGATGTGCACCGAGAGGATCGCCACCACCAGGGTCACCGCCAGCACCAGGGCCGCCGGGCGGGCCAGCAGGCCGATCACCAGGGCCAGGCCGCCGAAGAACTCGGCACTACCGGACAGCAGGGCCATCAGGTAACCCGGGGCCAGGCCGATGCTCTCCATCCACTGGCCGGTGCCTTCCAGGCCATAGCCGCCGAACATGCCGAACAGTTTCTGCGCACCATGCGCAATGAAGATGATGCCGACCAGGATACGGATGACGCTCAGGCCAGCGCCGGCGCGGGTGGAGAACAGAGCGTTGAGGGTAGCGTTGTTCTCGTCGAAGACTCCTTGAAGCGGGAAAGTTGTGTTGGGATGGGCGCCATCATAATCGATTCGATAGATATGAAAATCGCAAAAAACCCAACATAACAATCGACAATATCGATTTGTTAGCGTTTAGCCACACGCTCCAGCGCAGCACGTTCCCGATTGAACGCTACAAAGTACTTGTTGACGCTGTTGACGAAGTTGACTGGCCCCATGCCCACCTGCTCCATGGCAATGCGTTCGGTCTGGAAGAACCACTGGTCGCCATTCAGCCCGCGACGCCGCGCCTCCGCACGCATGGCCTGGACCCGCTCGGGCCCCAGGTTGTAGGCCGCCAGGACGAAGGCCATGCGCTCGCGCTCGTTGATCTTGGCGCTGGCAAAGAACTTGCGCCGGATCAGCGCCAGGTAACGGGCGCTGGCCTGGACATTGCCATCCACCGAGGCGGTGTTGCTCACCCCCACGCGCTGCGCCGCCGAAGGGGTGATCTGCATCAGGCCATGGGCCCCTCCGGTGCCGCGCGCTGCCGGGTTGAGCGTCGACTCCTTGAAGGCCAGCGCGGCCAGGTTGAGCCAGTCGATCTGCTGCGCCTCGCCGTGTTTCTGCAGCACCCCCCGCAGCGCGGTCAGGCGCTGGCGATTCTTGCTGGCCAATGGGTCGTGCACCCGGTACTGGCGGCGGTAGATGCGCTCGAACGCGGCGTCCTGGTTGTCCGGCGCCCGGTAGCCCTGCAGAAAGCGATCGACTGTGGCCAGCAACTGCGGCGCATCGCGCCCCACATACCAACGCATGGCTTGCGGCGCCCCCAGTTTTACGCGGCTGTCCAGCCTCAGGCGCGGCATCACCCGGGCCCAGCGCCGGGCGATCGGCTGCTCGACCACGGTCAGGTGATAGATGCCGGCCTGGACCATTTCCAGCACATCCTCCACCGCCAAGGTCGAGTCGACCCACTCCACCTTGATCGGCGCGCGCTTGCGCAGCGCCAGCTGCTGGTTGACCTGCTGGATCAAAGGGCCGGCCGCGCTGGCGCTGGTCAGGGCCACGGTACGCCCGGACAACTGCTCGACATGGCTGAAACTGCGCTCGCCCTTGCGCCCCACCAGCAGCAGCGGCACCTGGTCGAGCACTGGTGCGCTGATGCTGACCCCGCGCACCACGGCGGGGTCGAGCAGCTCGCCCGGCGCGGCCAGGTCGCCCTCGCCACGGGCCAGTGCGCCCAGCAACTGCTCCTTGGCCCGCGGGATCAGCTTTAGCTGGATCTCCTGGCCATCGTCGGCGCGGGCATTGAGGTAATGCTCCAGGGCACGCAGGCGGTAGTATTCGATACCGACCGGCTCGCCCTTGACCTCACCGGAGCTGTTGCGGCTCTGGTTGACCAGCACCCGCAGCACCTGGCTGGTGCGAATCTGTTGCAGGTCACGGACCTTGGCAGGCGCGATGTTCTGCTGCGGCCCCGGCGCGCGCGCATGGGCAGGCCCGGTCAGGGTCAGCCCAAGTGTCAGCAGGAGAATAAGCCAGCATCGCTGCATGCGAAAACGTGTCCGTTGTCGGTGGGCGGCATCCGTGGGTTGTGCCGCCAAGAGAAATGACGGCAAAAGACCACGGCAACAGCATGAAGTTCTTGGCTTTTTCAGAAAAACAAGGTTTTTGCTATGCTGGCCGCCCCGCGGCACGAGGTAGCACCATGCAACTGATCGATATCGGCGTCAACCTGACCAACAGCAGTTTCCACGACCAGCAGGCGGCAATCGTCGAGCGCGCCCTTGAGGCCGGGGTCACGCAGATGGTGCTGACGGGCACCAGCCTGGCGGTCAGCGAACAGGCGCTGGAACTGTGCCAGCAACTGGATGCGAACGGCGCGCACCTGTTCGCCACGGCAGGCGTACACCCTCATGATGCCAAAACCTGGGATGCCGGCAGCGAGCGCCAGTTGCGCCAGTTGCTGAATGAAACACGCGTGCGCGCCGTGGGCGAATGCGGCCTGGACTTCAACCGCGACTTCTCCCCTCGCCCGCTGCAGGAAAAAGCCCTGGAGGCACAACTGGCACTGGCTGCCGAGCTGCGTCTGCCGGTGTTCCTGCACGAACGCGACGCCAGCGAACGCCTGCTGGCGATCCTCAAGGATTACCGCGACCACCTGGCCGGCGCAGTAGTGCACTGTTTTACCGGCGAGCGCGACGCGCTGTTCGCCTACCTGGACATGGACCTGCACATCGGCATTACCGGCTGGATCTGCGACGAACGCCGTGGCACCCACCTGCACCCGCTGGTGGGCAACATTGCCGAGGGGCGGCTGATGCTGGAGAGCGATGCGCCTTACCTGCTGCCCCGCAGCCTGCGGCCCAAGCCGAAGAACGGGCGCAACGAACCAGCGTTCCTGCTGGAGGTGTTGCGTGAAGTGGCCTTGCACCGGGGCGAGTCGACCGAACACACGGCGGCACATACCACGGCAACGGCGCGGGCGTTTTTCCAACTCCCCTGAACCCGACGCGTTCTCCTGTAGGAGCGGCCTTGTGTCGCGAAAGGGCCGCAACGCGGCCCCGGCAATCTATCCGCTGAAGCTGAAAACCTGGGGGCGCTTCGCACCCCTATCGCGACACAAGGCCGCTCCTACAAAAGCGCGGCAGAACTTGCGGCGGAATTTTCTTGATACACATCAAGAAAGGCCCTGGCTTGCGCAGGCACAATGATGGCACCTTGCCAATATTGTTCCCGCTCAACTCAGAGAAGACCTGCCCATGGGTGCCTGGCTTAGCAATGTTTCCCTGAAGTACAAGTTCTGGGCCGTCAACGCGGTGGCCTTTGTCACGACCTTGCTGCTGGTGCTCTATGCCGTGCACCTGGAGCAGCGCGCCCGCGCCGAGGCCGCGCAGGCCCAGGCGGCCGCGCAGGCGCAACTGCTTGCTGCCTGGCCGGCCGGCCAGCCGCTACCCCGCCCGGCCAACGTCATCAGCTGGTCGCCCGGGCAAACGCCCACCTTCGCGGGCGAACCCCTGGAGGCCCTGCGCAATGCCCAAGGCTGGGTCGAACTGCCTGCCGCCCGGCTCTTGGGCAACAACCCGCTACAGGGCGCGCAGGTACTGCGCAACGGTGATCAGCAAATGGCCGTGCTGGCCCAGTCGCCAAGCCTGCGCCAGGTGTTCTTCGACCGATTCAGCAACTACGCGGTATGCGTACTGATCCTGATGCTGGCCATGCTCGGCGCCTCGCAGTTGCTGATCCGCTTCCTGCTCAGCCAGCTCAACACCCTCAAGGATGTGATGCTGCACGTGGAAAAGACCGGCGACCTGTCGGCCCGCGTACCGTTGGCCTGTGGTGACGAGGTCGGCCAGATGGCCGGGGCCTTCAATGCCATGCAGGCGACCTACCACCGCGTGGTCAGTACTGTCGCCCACACCGCTGCGCAACTGGACTCCGGTGCCGCGCGCCTGGCCGCGAGCATGAGCGACGTGCGCCACGGCATGCTCGGCCAGCAGAGCGAGACCGACCAGGCCGCTACCGCCATCAACGAAATGTCGGCAACGGTGCACCACATCGCCCAGCATGCCGGCGCCACCCGTGACCTGTCACAAACAGCCGACGCCCTGGCCGGTAGCGGCCAGGAGGTGGTCAGCCGGGTACAGGACTCGATCTCCGGGCTGTCCAGCGGCGTGCAGCAAACTGCCGAGATGATTCGTCAACTGGCCGAAGACAGTCAGAAGATCAATGGCGTGGTCAGTGTGATCCACAGCATCGCCGAGCAGACCAACCTGCTGGCGCTCAATGCCGCCATCGAAGCAGCACGCGCCGGCGACCTGGGCCGCGGCTTTGCCGTGGTGGCCGATGAAGTGCGCAACCTGGCCAAGCGCGTACAAAACTCCACCGACGAGATCACCACCATGGTTTCGGCTCTGCAGTCGGGCACCCGGGATGCAGTGGAATTCATGCAGGAGAGCTCGTACAAGGCCGACGACTGCGTCCGCCAGGCCCAGGAGGCCGGCGAGGCACTGGCCGAAATTACCGGTGCCGTGGCGCAGATGCGCGAAAGCAACACCCAGATTGCCGTGGCAGCCGAGCAGCAAAGCCAGGTGGCCGAGGAAATGAACCGCGCCGTGGTGAGTATCCGCGATGTCACCGAACAGACCGTGCAACAGACCGTGGGCTCGGCAACCACCAGCAGCGAACTGGCAACCCTGGCCGGTGAACTGAACAAGGCCATTGGCCAGCTCAAGCTATAGTCACCATAGCCAGCCTCGATTGGCCCCCGCCTGGGGGGCGCACTAAGCTTTGGGCATGACCGAGAGGAAATGCCCATGAGCAAACGCCTGCCCAACCTGCCCGCCTGGCAATGGCGCGGCTACCACCACAACCACCGCCACCCGACCAACCTGGTGCTGCACCTGATCGCCGTGCCTTTGTTCATCCTTGGCACGTTGCTGATTCTGTCCGGCCTGTTCGGCCTGGACCTGGGCCAGATTGCCGTTGGCATCATTGCCTTGATCGCCGGCCTGGGCCTGCAGCGCCAGGGCCATCGACTGGAAGCAGAGCAACCGGAACCCTTCGCCAACCGCAAGGATGCCGTGCAACGCCTGCTGACCGAGCAGTTCATCACCTTTCCGCGCTTCTTGCTGAGCGGGGCCTGGTGGAAGGCCTGGCGGGAACGACACAAGCATCGTCGCTGATGCCATTGGGGCTGCTCTGCAGCCCAATCGCGACGCAAGGCCGCTCGCACAAGAACCGCACATGTCCTGAAATTTACGCGATCCTGTGGGAGCGGCCCTGTGTCGCGATCGGAGCGCAACGCGCTCCCAGGCTCGGTCAGGCAAACACGGTAACCGTCTGCCGGCTCAAGGCCAGCAACTCGCCCTGCGCCGTCCTCAACGCGGCGGCGGCATGCCCATAACCATCCCGCGCATGCTCGGTTTCCACGCAATAACGGCACCAGTCCAGGGTCGACAGCTGCGCCCTGGGCTGCATGAATTCGATGGTCCAGGTCAACGTGCTGCCGGCAGCCGGCTGCTTGAGAAACGGCATCAGGCTTGGTGGCCAGGCATCGACCAGCGCCAGCAGGTGCGCCTCGTTGACCGGTTCTTCGGCCACCCCGCGCAAACGTACCCAGCCGCCCATTTGCCGCGACTGATTGCCACTGAACGGCAATCCACCCACCGCCCAGCGCAAGGCCACATGCTGCATGAACTCAGGAGTAACGCCTTTGATATGGGGTAGCTCGGGAGCTGCATCGTCGAGCGCTTTCATTTCCTCGGCCGGCAAGGCTGGCACATCGACCACCGACGGCCGCCCTGCACCGAAATTGCCCTGCACCAGCGTCACTACCTGGCCGTCTTGAACGGCACGGCCCAGCAAGGTGCTGACAGCCTTGCCTTCACGCAGCACCTCTACATCGAAGCGGATTGGCACATCTGCCGCGGCTGGCGCCACAAAGCTGATGGCCAAAGAACGCACGGGGCGGTCATCGGAGATTTTCTGGCGCATGGCTTCATACACCATGGCCGCCATCAGCCCGCCAAAGGCGGCGCGCCCCTGGGCCCAGCTTGGCGGGACACATACAGCTTCGGGGTTGGCCCGCACGGCGTCGAGCAGTTGGTTGAAATTCATTGGCCGGCTCCTGCCTGCTGCGAACAAGGTCTGCCCATCCTAGCCAGCAAACCCATGCCGATCAGCCCGCATTTCGGTCATTTTTCGGGCTTTCGCCGCGCCAACGCCTGCTGCAGTGCATCCAGCGTCGCATCCGAATGGCGCTCGGCCTCATGCAATTCCTGCTCCCAGGCGACCCTGCACGGCGCCAGGTCGGCATGCTCGCGCGCCTGCAGCAGCCATTGCAGGCGATCATGCCAGTCACCCAAATCGCCCTGGGCCTGCTTCAGCAAGCGCCGCAACTGCTTGCCCGCATGGTCGAGCTGCGGATAGGCCTCATCGCCATAGCGCGCACGCTTGATCAGCAAACGCAGGCGGTGGCGGTCGTGGGCCGGGTCCTGCAGTGCCTGGTACAACTTGCGCCACTGCTTGCCCAGGCGTTTGTCGATGCGCTTTTCCAGCGCCTTGACCAGGCCCTCGCGACCGGCTGCACGCATGAACAGCGGAAACGCGTCGACAATCGCCAGCACCCGCGTCAGCTCGGGGCTGGCGGCAACACTGGCGAATGTCCTGGCACGCCCTTCCAGGCGCCGCTGCCCGGCCTCGGCAAAACCATGCCCAATCAGTTCGGCCGCCAGCACCTCACGGTCGCGCAACGGCGTGGTGAGGGTACCCAACGACGTGGCGGCCTCCTCCAGCTGCTCCACCCCCGGCAGCCCTCGCAGCGGCCGCAGCAGGCTGCGCAGGCGCCGCAGGGTGGTGCGCAGGTCATGCAAGGCCTCGCTGTCGGTATCGGCAGCCAGGCGCTCGCGGCAGGCCAGCAGGCGCACCTGCAAGGCCACTATCTGGGCAACCACATGATCGAGCATGGCAGACATTGAAAGACGCTCCTTGGTCAGCGCCCGGCGCGAGACTCACGAATGTAGAAACGGGCCTTTTCGGCTTTTCTGGTACAACTTTCGTAACCTTCGAACTGCTGTTGGGTCTTGGCACCGGTCAGCAGCGACAAGGCCTTGGAGTAGCTCACGGCACCGGCAAAGCCTTCGGCCTTGGCCAGGTCCAGCTCCTTCCAGGCGGCATCCAGTTGGGTTGCGCAACTCTCGCGGTAGGCCGTCTTGCCCGCGCAGCCAGCAAGGGCCAAGGCGATCAGTGGAAGGCAGATCCAGGCTTTCATCGGTAATACCTCAATGGAAAAAACATTGGCTGTTCGACGCCCCGGCAGCTGAAAAGTGCCCTGCCCAGCCAGCTTGGCCCAGCCAGTTTTATTACAGTAGCTCAGCACGATGCACATTGAAGCACAGGTGGCGATGGGTGCATTGTAGGACCATGGTTGCACTGGCCGGGGAATGTTCATGAGCAAACGCGTGGCACTGGTACTGGGATCGGGTGGAGCCCGGGGGTATGCACACATCGGCGTGATCGAGGAAATCGAGCGCCGCGGCTACGACATTGCCTGTATCGCCGGCTGCTCGATGGGTGCGGTAATCGGCGGCATCTACGCCGCGGGCAAGCTGGAAGACTACCGCAAATGGATCGAGAGCCTGGACTACCTGGATGTGTTGCGCCTGGTCGATGTCAGCTTTCGCCTCGGCGCAATTCGCGGCGACAAGGTGTTCGGGCAAATCCGCAAGATCGTCGGCGAGATCAACATCGAGCAATTGCGCATCCCCTACACCGCGGTTGCAGCCGACCTCACCAACCAGCAGGAAATCTGGTTCCAGGAGGGCTGCCTGCACCAGGCCATGCGCGCCTCGGCAGCCATCCCCAGTCTGTTCACCCCGGTGATGCAAGGCAACCGCATGCTGGTCGACGGCGGCATCCTCAACCCGCTGCCGATCGTGCCGGTGGTGTCCAGCCACTGCGACCTGATCATCGCGGTCAACCTCAATGCCACCAACCAGAAGCAGTACCAGCTACCGGTGATCGAACGCCCAGCGGCGTTCAAGATGCGTTTCGATGCGCTACTCAGTTCGCTGGGTTCGCGCTTGCCGTTCCGGCGCAAGCCGGCGGAGGAGCTGATACGTATCGAGCAGGAAATCGTCGCCGAAGGGCTGGCGCCGCCTAACCCGTGGCTGGCCGATGCCGCCAACCCGGAAGGCCAGCAACCGGCGGCGGCACCGGAGCGCGAGGGTGCGCCAAAGTCTGCGACCGGCTCGTTCATCATCGACAACGTGGGGCCCGCTTCGCTGCTGGACTTGATCAACCAGAGCTTCGAGGTCATGCAGACCTCGTTGGCACAGTACAAGATCGCAGGCTATCCACCGGATGTGCTGATCAACGTGCCCAAACGAGTGTGCCGGTTTTTCGAGTTCTACAAGGCGCCGGAGCTGATTGCCCTGGGGCGGGAGATTGCGCGGGATACGCTGGATATCCATGAAGGGGTGAAACGCTAGACCCTGCGCTGCTGGTGCCGGCCTCTTCGCGGGTAAACCCGCTCCCACAGGTTCACCACAGTACTTGAAACCTGTGTTGGACCTGTGGGAGCGGGTTTACCCGCGAAGAGGCCGGCACAGACAACAGAAACGAAACAGGCCGCACTGGGCGGCCTGTTCGTTCATGCATCCATCACCTTAGTAACGGGTGATATCCGCCTTGGCTTCCAGCTGCTTGCGGTATGCCGCGAAGTCCTGCTGGCCAGCACGCGACGCGAGGTAGCGGCGGATCTGCTGCTTCTCTTCATCGGTGGCAGCAGCGCCTTCGTTGACACCCTTGAGCTGCAGTACCACCAGGCTACCGTCACGCAGCACGACGCTGCCATAAACCGGCTTGTCCTTGGCCTGTGGCTTGCCCAGGCGGAACAGCGCCTGCAGCTCGGCCGGGTCGATACCGTCCTCGCCGCGGGTAACTGCTTCATAGGCCTTCCAGCCCTGCCCTTCGTGCACACTGCCCGCTGCGATGGAACCGTCACGCAGGCCGGCAATCAGCTTGTCCGCCTTGGCCTTGAGCTCGGCAGTTGCCTTCTCCTTGGCCAGGTGCTCGCTGATGTTCTTGGCCACGGCTTCCAGCGGCAGCTGCTCAGGCTTGCGGTGCTCCTTGACGCGCAGCACCACGGTGGTTTCCGGGTCGAGCTCGATGGCGGTGCTGTTGGCACCCTCCTCCAGCACTTCTTCGGAGAATGCGGCCTGCACTACCGAACGGTTGGCAGTGATGCCTTCGCCACCCTCGCGGCCGAAGGCTGCGGAGGTTTGCACCTTCAGGTTCAGGTCCTGGGCCGGCTGGGCCAGGTCCGAAGCTTCGTAGGCAGCATCCTGCAGCTGCTTGCTGGCATCTACGTAACGCTGCTCGACCAGAGGGATCTTCAGGTCACGGGTCAGCTTGTCCTTCAGGCTGGCGAAGCTCGGCACTTCCGGCGCCTGCACGCCCAGCAGCTTGATCAGGTGGTAGCCGAACTCGGTGCGAACCGGCGCCGAGACCTGGCCGTCCTGCAGCTTGTACAGCGCATCCTCGAACGCCGGGTCGTAAACACCCGGGCCGGCGAAGCCAAGGTCACCGCCGCTATTGGCCGAACCCGGGTCCTGGGAGAACTCCTTGGCCAGCGCGGCAAAGTCTTCGCCCTTGGCCAGGCGTTGCTCGATCTCTTCGGCGCGGGCCTTGGCCTGGGCGTCGGTGACCTTGTCGTTGACCTCGATGAGGATGTGCGCGGCATGACGCTGCTCGGCGAGGTTGGCGATTTCCTTCTCGTACTGGGCCTTGAGCTCTTCGTCGGTCACCTTGACCTGATCGAAGAACGCCGACTTCTTCAGCTCGATGTAGTCGATCACCACCTGGTCTGGCGACATGAACTCCTTGGCGTGCTGGTCGTAGTGCGCCTTGACCTCTTCATCGCTGACCTTGACCGCGGCCGGGTCGGCCTTGAAGGTCAGGGAAGCGAAGTCACGGGTCTGCTTCTCGAGGCGGGCAAAGGCATCGACCTGCTGGTCGGTCACGAAGCTGCTGCCGGCCAAGCCGGTGCGCAGTTGGCCGATGAGCATTTCCTCGGCGAGCATGTCGCGGAACTGCATGCGGCCATAGCCCATCTGGCGAATGACCTGGTCGAAACGGTCGGCACTGAATTTGCCGTCCACCTGAAACTCCGGCGTCTGCAGGATCACCTGATCCAGTGCGGCCTCGGAGAAGGCGAATTTGGCATCTTCGGCGCCTTGCAGCAGCAGCTTGCGGCTGATCAGCCCCTTCAGTGCCTCTTCGCGCAGCAATTTGTCATCCAGCAGCGCCGGGTCGAAATCCTTGCCCAACTGTTGCATCAGCTGACGGCGCTGCATGTCGGCCGCCTGGCTCAGCTCGTTCTGGCTGATGGTCTGGCCGTTCACCTTGGCGGCGTCCTGGCTATGGGTGGCGGCCTGGAAAATGGCTTCGAAACCGGTCAACGCCATCAACACGACGATAAGGCCGATGATGGTCTTGGCAATCCAACCTTGTGAATTGTCCCTGATATTTTGCAGCATGCGTCCCCCAGAAACGGTTGTACCACTGCGTCGACAACCGCGGAGCGTGGGTAGAAACCTGATAAAAGAAAGGCGCATCCGAGGATGCGCCTTTTCTTAGCAAACGTGTCAGGCGGGAACGTTTGCGCCCCGCCATCACCGTGCTCGGACCTGGCCAAGCCGGGTCCGGCTGAAAGAGACGACTTAGTTGACGGCGTCTTTCAGGCCTTTGCCAGCCTTGAAGCCTGGAACCTTGGCGGCAGCGATCTTGATCGCGTTACCGGTTTGCGGGTTGCGGCCGGTGCGCTCTGCACGCTCCTTGACCGAGAAGGTACCGAAGCCAACCAGTACCACATCGTCACCTTGCTTCAGGGCGCCGGTGACGGATTCGATGACTGCGTCCAGCGCACGGCCGGCTACAGCTTTCGGGATGTCAGCAGATGCGGCGATAGCGTCAATCAGTTCCGACTTGTTCACTCTAAGTCCCCTTATTTCTCTATTGAGTTTGTTTCTAAGTATGTAATGAAAAGCTTATGAAACCTGCGCTGGGTGGCCTGATGACAATAGCGTGCCGCTTTATAGCAAGGCCCCGAAAAAACTGTCAAGGAAAGCCCCCCAGCCAAAAACTACTAGTGCGTGCTAATTCTTTCCTTGGCATCGCCGTCGCGCTTTTCATCTTTCGCGACAATCTCCGGAGCCACATCTGGCAAGGGCTCCGGGGCGTATTGCAGCGCAATTTGCAGGACTTCGTCAATCCATTTGACTGGTTTGATCTGCAGATCCTGTTTGATATTTTCCGGAATCTCCTTCAGATCGCGAACATTCTCCTCGGGAATGATCACCGTCTTGATCCCGCCACGGTGTGCCGCCAGCAATTTTTCCTTCAACCCGCCAATGGCCAGCACCTGGCCACGCAGGGTGATTTCACCGGTCATGGCCACATCGGCACGTACCGGAATCTGCGTCAGCGCCGACACCAGCGCGGTGCACATGCCGATACCAGCACTTGGGCCATCCTTCGGCGTGGCGCCTTCAGGCATGTGGATATGCACGTCGTGCTTCTCGTGGAAGTCGGCGGCGATACCCAGGCTGCGGGCACGGCTGCGCACCACGGTCTGCGCGGCGGTGATCGACTCGACCATGACGTCGCCCAGCGAGCCGGTCTTGATCAGCTGGCCCTTGCCGGGAATGAC
The DNA here is from genome assembly GCF_030263955.1 of Pseudomonas sp. M2(2023). Lineage (NCBI taxonomy): Bacteria > Pseudomonadati > Pseudomonadota > Gammaproteobacteria > Pseudomonadales > Pseudomonadaceae > Pseudomonas > Pseudomonas sp. M2(2023). Next base: position 1,971,108 of record NZ_CP127114.1, on the reverse strand, counting down.
CACGGCTTCGATGGTCAGCAGTTCGCCGCCCACCTGGGTCCAGGCCAGGCCGGTAACCTGGCCGATCTGGTCCTGCTGCTCGGCCAGGCCGTAGCGGAACTTGCGCACGCCCAGCAGGTGCTCCAGCTGCTCGCTGGCTACCTTGACCTTGACCTGCTTCTGCCCGGTATGTTCCTTGACCACCTTGCGGCAGACTTTGGCGATTTGCCGTTCCAGGCCGCGCACACCGGCTTCGCGGGTATAGAAGCGGATGATGTCGCGGATCGCCGAGACATCGACTTCCAGCTCGTCCTTCTTCAAGCCGTTGGCCTTGACCTGCTTGGGCACCAGGTACTTGACCGCGATGTTGATCTTCTCGTCCTCGGTGTAGCCCGGCAGGCGGATGACTTCCATCCGGTCGAGCAGCGCCGGCGGGATGTTCATCGAGTTCGAGGTGCACAGGAACATCACGTCCGAGAGGTCGTAATCGACCTCCAGGTAGTGGTCGTTGAAGTTGTGGTTCTGCTCCGGATCGAGCACTTCGAGCAGTGCCGAGGCCGGGTCGCCACGCATGTCGCTGCCCATCTTGTCGATTTCGTCCAGCAGGAACAGCGGGTTGCGCACCCCCACCTTGGTCATCTTCTGGATCAGGCGGCCAGGCATGGAACCGATGTAGGTACGGCGGTGACCACGGATTTCGGCCTCGTCACGCACACCACCCAGGGCCATGCGCACGAACTTGCGGTTGGTGGCAGCGGCGATCGACTCGGCCAGCGAGGTCTTGCCGACGCCGGGTGGGCCGACCAGGCACAGTACCGGCCCGCGGATCTTCTTGACGCGCTTTTGCACGGCAAGGTACTCGAGGATGCGTTCCTTGACCTCTTCCAGGCCGTAGTGGTCGGCATCGAGGATTTCCTCGGCCTTGGCCAGGTCCAGACGCACCTTGCTCTGGGCCTTCCACGGCACCTGCACCAGCCAGTCGAGATAGGAACGGACCACAGTGGCCTCGGCCGACATCGGCGACATCTGCTTGAGCTTGTTCAGCTCGGCCTGGGCCTTGGCCAGTGCATCCTTGGGCAGGCCAGCGGCTTCGATGCGCTTTTTCAGCTCTTCGACTTCGTTGTGGCCTTCGTCGCCATCACCGAGTTCCTTCTGAATGGCCTTCATCTGCTCATTCAGGTAGTACTCGCGCTGGCTGCGCTCCATCTGCTTCTTGACCCGACCGCGAATGCGCTTTTCGACCTGCAGCAGGTCGATTTCGGCATCCAGCAGCGCCAGTACGTGCTCGACACGGGTCGGCAGGTCGACGATTTCGAGAATTTCCTGTTTCTGCTCGATCTTCAGGGCCATGTGTGCGGCCATGGTGTCGACCAGGCGCCCTGGCTCTTCGATGCTGTTCAGCGACGACAGCACTTCGGCTGGGACTTTCTTGCCCAGTTGCACGTATTGCTCGAACTGCGACAGCAGCGTGCGCACGAACACTTCCGACTCGCGCTCGGCGGCGTCGGCTTCGTCGATCAGGGAAACTTCGGCACGGATGTGCCCTTCCACTTCACTGAAACGCTCCACAGCACCGCGCTGCTCGCCCTCGACCAGCACCTTGACGGTGCCATCGGGCAGTTTCAGCAATTGCAGCACGGTGGCAACGGTACCTACGCGGTACAGTGCATCCTCGCCCGGGTCATCGTCGGCCGGGTTTTTCTGGGCCAGCAGAAGAATCTGCTTTTCGCCCGTCATCGCCGCCTCAAGGGCTTCAATGGATTTTTCGCGCCCCACGAACAGCGGGATGACCATGTGCGGGTAAACAACGACATCGCGCAATGGCAAAAGAGGCAAGTCGAGGGTGGTCTTCATGATTTCGCCTCTACAGCGGCCTTATGGCCGGAAACCGGTGGAAATGATGCTTGGACCTAATGTGGGGGCAGGCTTGGGAAATTACAAGCGCTAGCGCAGGAAAAGCAGAAAGGGGCCCGTAGGCCCCTTCTTGCTTGCAACCATCAACCGGCCATTACCTGGATCAGGCGTCCGGCGCGGCCTTGGCTTGCGGCTCGCTGTTTTCGTAGATCATCAGCGGCTGCGAAGTGCCATCGATGACGCTCTCGTCGATCACCACCTTGCTGACATCCTTCTTCGAAGGAATCTCGTACATGGTGTCGAGCAAAACGCCTTCGAGGATCGAACGCAGGCCACGGGCGCCGGTCTTGCGCTCCAGCGCCTTGCGCGCCACGGCCTTGAGCGCATCGCTTCGGAACTCGAGGTCGACGTTTTCCATCTCGAACAGCTTGGCATACTGCTTGGTCAGGGCGTTCTTCGGCTCGGTGAGGATCTGCATCAGCGCGGCCTCGTCCAGCTCGTCGAGGGTTGCCAGCACCGGCAGGCGGCCGACGAATTCCGGGATCAGGCCAAACTTGACCAGATCGTCCGGCTCGACCTCACGCAGGGACTCGCCAACCTTCTTGCCCTCTTCCTTGCTGCGTACTTCGGCGCCAAAACCGATGCCACCCTTGGTGGAGCGGTTCTGGATGACCTTTTCCAAGCCCGAGAAGGCACCACCGCAGATGAACAGGATGTTGCGGGTATCGACCTGCAGGAATTCCTGTTGCGGGTGCTTGCGGCCGCCTTGCGGCGGAACCGAGGCCACGGTGCCTTCGATCAGCTTCAGCAGTGCCTGCTGCACGCCCTCGCCCGATACGTCACGGGTGATGGACGGGTTGTCCGACTTGCGCGAAATCTTGTCGATCTCGTCGATGTAGACGATGCCCATCTGGGCCTTTTCCACGTCGTAGTCGCACTTCTGCAACAGCTTCTGGATGATGTTCTCGACGTCCTCACCCACGTAACCTGCTTCGGTCAGGGTGGTGGCGTCAGCAATGGTGAACGGTACGTTCAACAGGCGTGCAAGGGTTTCGGCGAGCAGGGTCTTGCCCGAGCCGGTTGGCCCGATGAGCAGGATGTTGCTCTTGCCGAGTTCGACTTCGTCACCCTTCTTGTCACGCTGGTTCAGGCGCTTGTAGTGGTTGTACACCGCTACGGCAAGCACCTTCTTCGCGCGTTCCTGACCAATGACGTACTGGTCCAGGATACCGCTGATTTCTTTCGGCGAAGGCAATTTGTGCGCGCTGCTCTCGGCCTGGGCTTCCTGCACCTCCTCACGGATGATGTCGTTGCACAGGTCGACGCACTCGTCGCAGATAAATACCGAGGGCCCGGCAATCAGTTTGCGCACTTCGTGCTGGCTTTTGCCGCAGAAGGAGCAATAAAGCAATTTGCCGCTGTCCTCGCCGTTACGGGTGTCAGTCATTCGATCGATCCAATCCGGTAGGCTTGCAACACAAGATGAAGGCAATTGCGGGCTTTTTCAAGTCCGCAGGTAGGCGCTTTCCGCGCCTACCTGCTCTGGCACCCCGGTTCAGGAGGCCAGTTGCCGCTTGTCGTAGACCGAGTCGATCAGGCCGTACTCGGCCGCGCGCGAGGCGCTCATGAAGTTGTCACGTTCAGTGTCGCGCTTGATGGTCTCGAGATCCTGGCCGGTGTGGTAGGCCAGCAGCTCGTTCAGGCGGGCCTTGATATTGAGGATTTCCTGGGCGTGGATCTCGATATCGGTGGCCTGACCCTGGAAGCCGCCCAGCGGCTGGTGGATCATCACGCGCGAGTTAGGCAGGCAGTGACGCTTGCCCTTGGCACCAGCAGCCAGCAGGAAGGCGCCCATGCTGCAGGCCTGGCCGATGCAGATGGTCGAGACGTCCGGCTTGATGAACTGCATGGTGTCGTAGATCGACATGCCGGCGGTGACGGAACCGCCCGGCGAGTTGATGTACAGATGGATATCCTTGTCCGGGTTTTCCGCTTCAAGGAACAGCAGTTGCGCAACGACGAGGTTGGCCATGTAGTCCTCTACCGGGCCAACCAGGAAGATCACACGCTCCTTCAACAGGCGCGAGTAGATGTCGTAAGCGCGTTCGCCACGGGCGGACTGCTCGATAACCATCGGGACCAGACCGCCTGCGGCCTGGATGTCAGAGCTCTGCTGAATATAAGAATTGCGGGACATGTCCTGCGCTCACTCCCAAATAGTCATGGCTTGAATACGCACAAGCCAGCTCGAAGGCTGGCTTGTGGGGGTTTCCTACGAGAGAAGCCTGTTACTCAGCGGCGGCTGGAGCCTGTGCTGGTTTAACGGCATCTTCGTACGAGACCGACTTGTCGGTCACAGTCGCTTTCTGCAGAACAGTATCTACAACTTGTTCTTCCAGCACAACCGAACGGACTTCGTTCAGTTGCTGGTCGTTCTTGTAGTACCAGGCGATGACCTGCTCAGGCTCTTGGTAAGCCGAAGCCATTTCTTCGATCATTTCGCGAACCTTGCCTTCGTCCGGCTTCAGCTCGAACTGCTTGACCACTTCGGCCACGATCAGGCCCAGGACCACACGGCGCTTGGCTTGTTCTTCGAACAGCTCGGCCGGCAGTTGCTCAGGCTTGATGTTGCCACCGAACTGCTGAACAGCCTGCACGCGCAGACGGTTGACTTCGTTTTCCAGCAGGGCTTTCGGCACTTCGATCGGGTTGGCAGCCAGCAGACCGTCCATGACCTGGTTCTTCACCTTGGCCTTGATGGCCTGGCGCAGTTCACGCTCCATGTTCTTGCGAACTTCGGTGCGGAAGCCTTCCAGGGTCGATTCCTTGATGCCGAACTGGGCGAAGAACTCTTCGTTCAGCTCTGGCAGCACAGGAGCGGCAACGCTGTTGACGGTGATGGTGAACTCGGCGGCTTTGCCAGCCAGGTCCAGGTTCTGGTAGTCCTCTGGGAAGGTCACGTTCACAACGCGCTCTTCGCCAGCCTTGGCGCCAACCAGGCCGTCTTCGAAGCCTGGGATCATGCGGCCGGAGCCCAGTACCAGCTGGGTGCCCTTGGCCGAACCACCGGCGAACACTTCACCGTCGACCTTGCCGACGAAGTCGATGTTGACCTGGTCGTCGTTCTGCGCGGCGCGCTCGACGGCCTCGAAGCGGGTGTTCTGCTTGCGCAGCACTTCCAGCATGTTGTCCAGGTCGGCATCAGCCACTTCGGCGCTCAGGCGCTCGACGTTGATCGACTCGAGGCCGCCAACGGTGAACTCCGGGAACACTTCGAAGATGGCGACGAACTCCAGGTCCTTGCCCTTTTCGAAGGACTTCGGCTCTACCGCAGGGGCGCCAGCCGGGTTCAGCTTCTGCTCGACGATGGCTTCGTAGAAGGAAGCCTGGACGAGGTCACCGAACGCCTCTTGACGGGCATCGGCTTCGAAACGCTGACGAATCACGCTCATCGGCACTTTGCCTGGGCGGAAGCCGGCAACCTTGGCGCGCTTGGCAGTCTGTTGCAGACGCTTGTTGACTTCGTTCTCGACGCGCTCGGCCGGAACGGCGATGGTCATGCGACGCTCGAGAGCGGAAGTGTTTTCAACAGAAACTTGCATGGATATTCCTCGTTGCACAGACGTTAGCCGGCGTTAGCCCGACTCCAGAATCAAGGGCAAGCATTCTAGTGAGTCGCGCAGCAGAAGTCACCCCACTCGGGACGACGGGAAACCACGCCGGTCGATTAACTTTCACGGCCCGCACGACATAGCGCCGGGCCTGCTTCAATGGGGCCGCACGACGCCACCAGGCGACCTGCAGCCGAAATACCTTGTCAAACAACTGCCACCAACGAATTCGCTTCCTTTATTCAGGTTCGATTTCGTTGAACTTGCAGTACTCCTCCCACTCCATCCCCAGCGCCTCGGCCACCTCACGGTGCGTCTCCAGGCGCATGGCCTGCAGTTGCTCGGGGGTTTCGGCGATCAGTTGCAGGGCCAACTCCCAAGGCTGGATACCCTGCTCCTCGGCCGCATCCTCGAACGCCCACTCGATCTGCTGGGCCTGCTCGCGCGCATCCAGCTCACGGATCTCTTCTAGCAGCTGCGGGTTGGCCTCGGCAAAGCGCTGTAGCGCCAGTGCCTGACGGGCTTCTTTTGCGATCATCGGGCTGTTCCTCTGCCGGCCAAATGGGCCGGCGTTTCAACCGGCTGAAATCTAACAGCTTTTATTGGGGTGTCACCAGAGGATTGCAAGGGCCGGGATGCGATTTGACCGAGAGGTGATTCGCCATGAAATTGTCAGCGCCGCTCGATCTCACAGGCGCTAGAACCTTCAAACCATACACACAGAGCAAAAACAAAAAGGCGCCCGATCTCACGATCAAGGCGCCTTCGAAGAAATATGGGGTGGACGATGGGAATCGAACCCACGACAACTGGAATCACAATCCAGCGCTCTACCAACTGAGCTACGCCCACCATATTGCGGTCTTGCGATGTTGCGGTACAACCTTACAGATGCATGGTGCGGACGAAGAGACTCGAACTCTTACAGCTTGCGCCGCTGGAACCTAAATCCAGTGTGTCTACCAATTTCACCACGTCCGCGTAACGCTTAAAACAAAGGCGCCAGATGCTATCGAGGCGCCTTTGAAGAATATGGGGTGGACGATGGGAATCGAACCCACGACAACTGGAATCACAATCCAGCGCTCTACCAACTGAGCTACGCCCACCATATTGCATTACAGCCTACTTGCTTGCCAAAGCTGCCTAAATGGCGCACCCGGCAGGACTCGAACCTGCGACCATCCGCTTAGAAGGCGGATGCTCTATCCAGCTGAGCTACGGGCGCTTAAGCTTGAAGCCTAACCGAACGAGACCTTTAACAGCTAACTGCTAAACCACTCATTCTGCCCGACTTCGCCAACCAGTGCTAGGCTGTGCCCGACAAGTGCGGCGAATCTTATAGGCGAGCCTGAAAGTCGTCAACACCTTTCTCAAAAAAATTTAAATTATTTAAGGGCTTAGGGGATTTGCCCGACCACCCGCCTTTGCCCTTGGCCCATGTCGTGCGAGAATGCGCCCTCTTTAATTGTTTCCTTCTCGATGGTTAATCACGCGTCTATGACTGCACACCTAATCGATGGCAAGGCGATCGCCGCCAGCCTGCGCCAGCAGATCGCTCAACGTGTCGTGGAGCGTCGCCAGCAAGGCCTGCGTACGCCGGGCCTGGCGGTGATCCTGGTCGGCACCGACCCCGCCTCCCAAGTCTATGTCTCGCACAAGCGCAAGGACTGCGAAGAGGTCGGCTTCATTTCGCAGGCGTTCGACCTGCCCAGCGAAACCACGCAGCAGGCCCTGACCGAGCTGATCGACCGCCTCAATGACGATCCGGCCGTCGACGGTATCCTGCTGCAGTTGCCGCTGCCGGCGCACCTGGACGCCTCGCTGCTGCTCGAGCGCATCCGCCCGGACAAGGACGTGGATGGCTTCCACCCGTACAACATCGGTCGTCTGGCCCAGCGCATCCCGCTGCTGCGCCCGTGCACACCGAAGGGCATCATGACCCTGCTGGAAAGCACCGGCCAGGACCTGTACGGCATGAACGCGGTCATCGTCGGCGCGTCCAACATCGTTGGTCGCCCGATGGCCATGGAGCTGCTGCTGGCCGGCTGCACCGTGACCGTCTGCCACCGCTTCACCAAGGACCTCGCCGGCCATGTCGGCCGCGCCGACCTGGTGGTAGTGGCCGCCGGCAAGCCTGGCCTGGTCAAGGGTGAATGGATCAAGGAAGGTGCCATCGTTATCGACGTGGGCATCAACCGCCAGGAAGACGGCAAGCTGGTCGGCGACGTGGTCTACGAGACCGCCCTGCCGCGCGCCGGCTGGATCACGCCGGTGCCGGGCGGCGTCGGGCCGATGACCCGCGCATGCCTGCTGGAGAACACGCTGTATGCGGCGGAAGAGCTGCACAAGTAATACCGCGTGATATGAAAACGGCACCTCTGGCAGGTGCCGTTTTTTTTGCCCGTGATCAATGCATTGGCTTCACCGGCCTCTTCGCGGGTGAACCCGCTCCCACAGGTTGCGCGCCGTCCCAGAAGATGGCGATATCTCTGTGGGAGCGGGTTTACCCGCGAAGAAGCCGGCGCGTTACTCAGCCGATCACTTCCTGGCCGCCTCCCACGACTTCAGCAGTTCGTTGTAGCTGACTGTCTCGCCCTTGGGCTTTTCGTTGGCCAGTTTCGGTTTCGGCGCCCCAGGCTGGTCGAACCAGTATTGGGCATCCTTCTCCGGGTTCAGCTTCGGTGCACAGGTGGCCTGGGCGTTGGACCGCTGCAAGCGCTCCATCATCCGGTCCTGATCGCGGGCCAGGCCGTCCAGCGCTTCCTGCGGGGTCTTCTCGCCACTGGCCACTTCGGCGATGTGGCTCCACCACAGCTGCGCCAACCGCGGGTAGTCCGGCACGTTGGTGCCGGTCGGTGTCCACTGTACCCGTGCCGGGCTGCGGTAGAACTCCACCAGCCCGCCCAGCTTGGGCGCCAGCTCGGTCATGGCCTGGGAGTTGATGTCCGATTCGCGAATCGGCGTGAGGCCGACGATGGTCTTTTTCAGCGACACGGTCTTGGAGGTGACGAACTGGGCATACAGCCACGCAGCCAGGCGTTGCTTCTCGGGGGTGGACTTGAAGAAGGTCCACGAACCGGTGTCCTGGTAGCCCAGCTTCATCCCCTCCTCCCAGTACGGCCCCTTCGGTGAAGGCGCCATGCGCCACTTCGGCGTGCCGTCGGCATTCACCACCGGCAGACCGGGCTTGGTCATGTCGGCGGTAAACGCGGTGTACCAGAAGATCTGCTGGGCGATGTTGCCCTGGGCCGGCACCGGGCCGGCTTCGGAGAAGGTCATGCCCTGGGCTTCCTTGGGCGCATAGGCACGCATCCAGTCCACGTATTTCTGCGTGGCATACACGGCAGCCGGGCCGTTGGTGTCGCCGCCACGGGTCACGCTGGACCCCACCGGGTGGCAGTCCTCCACGCGAATGCCCCATTCGTCCACCGGCAGACCATTAGGCAAACCTTTGTCGCCGCCACCCGCCATGGAGAACCAGGCATCGGTGAAGCGCCAGCCCAGTGACGGGTCTTTCTTGCCGTAGTCCATGTGGCCATAGACGCGTTTACCGTCGATTTCCTTGACGTCTTCGGTAAAGAACCTGGCAATGTCCTCGTAGGCTGACCAGTTCACCGGCACACCAAGTTCGTAGCCGTATTTTTCCTTGAACCTGGCCTTCAGTTCGGGCCGCTCGAACCAGTCGGCACGGAACCAGTAGAGGTTGGCGAACTGCTGGTCCGGCAGTTGGTAGACCTTGCCATCCGGCGCGGTGGTGAAGGAAATGCCGATGAAGTCCTTCAGGTCCAGGGTCGGCGAGGTGTAGTCCTTGCCTTCGTTGGCCATCAGGTCGGTGATCGATTCCACCTTGCCGTAGCGAAAGTGCGTACCGATCAGGTCGGAGTCGTTGACCCAGCCGTCATAGATGTTCTTGTCCGACTGCATCTGTGTCTGCAGCTTTTCCACCACGTCGCCTTCCTGCAGCAGGTCGTGGGTCAGCTGTATACCGGTGATCTCGCTGAAGGCCTTGGCCAGCACCTTGGACTCGTATTCATGGGTGGTGATGGTTTCCGACACCACGTTGATCTTCATGCCACGGAACGGTTCGGCAGCCTTGATGAACCACTTCAACTCGGCCAACTGCTGTTCAGGGGTAAGGGTCGAAGGCTTGAACTCACTGCCGAGCCACTTCCTTGCCGCATCCTCGTACTGGTCGGCCCAGGCTGTGCCCTGCACGCTGGCCAGTACCAGCAACGCGGCCAGGGTCAAATGTCGCCTGTTGTACTTGTTGTCGAACATTGTGATCTCCCGTTTCAGTTATCCCACAGGGCCGCTCGCTCAGCCCCAGCGCAGCACCACCACCAGCCACGCCAGCGAAAGCAGCGAGGCCACCCACAATGGCCACTCGCTGACGCCAACCACCAGCAAATGCAGGTAGGCGCTGGCCAGCAGGCCGATGAATAAACGGTCGCCACGGCTGGTGACCAGCGGCAGGAAGCCGCGTCGCTCCACGCAGGGGCGGCGCAGTTCGAGCAGGGTCATGCCCAGCAGCAGCACGCCGACGGCGGCGAAGAACAGCGCCGTCGGCAAGGTCCAGGCCATCCACTCCATGCCTTGCCCTCCTCACACCCGGCCCAGGGCGAAGCCCTTGGCCACATGGTTGCGCACGAACCAGATCACCAGCATGCCCGGCAAGATGGTCAGTACCCCCGCCGCCGCCAGTACCCCCCAATCTATGCCCGAGGCAGACACGGTACGGGTCATCACCGCGGCGATCGGCTTGGCATTCACCGAGGTGAGGGTGCGCGCCAGCAGCAGCTCCACCCAGGAGAACATGAAACAGAAAAACGCCGTCACGCCGATGCCGGAGCCAATCAGCGGAATGAAGATCTTCACGAAGAAGCGTGGGAAGCTGTAGCCGTCGATATAGGCCGTTTCGTCGATCTCCTTCGGCACACCAGACATGAACCCCTCGAGGATCCACACTGCCAGCGGCACGTTGAACAGGCAGTGGGCCAGGGCCACGGCGATATGGGTATCGAACAGGCCGATCGACGAATACAGCTGGAAGAACGGCAGCAGGAACACCGCCGGTGGCGCCATGCGGTTGGTCAGCAGCCAAAAGAACAGGTGCCGGTCACCGAGGAAGCGGTAACGCGAGAAGGCATATGCCGCTGGCAGCGCCACCAGCAGCGAAATCAGCGTGTTCAGGCACACGTAGTACAGCGAATTGATGTAGCCGCTGTACCAGCTGGCATCGGTGAAGATCACCCGGTAGTTGTCGAGGGTGAACGCCTGTGGCCACAGGGTCAGGCCGCCGAGTATCTCGGTGTTGCTCTTGAACGACATGTTCAGCAGCCAGTAGATCGGCACCAGCAGGAAGAAGAAGTACAGCAGCAGGGCCAGCGATTTGCGCGTGCTCATGGCCTAGTCCTTGTCGGCATGGGTCATGGCTGTGTAGAACAGCCAGGAAACCAGCAGGATGATCAGGAAGTACACCAGCGAGAACGCCGCCGCCGGGCCCAGGTCGAACTGCCCCACGGCCATGCGCGTGAGGGTCTGGCTGAGGAAGGTGGTGGCATTGCCGGGCCCGCCACCGGTCAGCACGAAGGGCTCGGTGTAGATCATGAAGCTGTCCATGAAGCGCAGCATCACCGCGATCAGCAGCACGTTCTTCAGCTTGGGCAACTGGATATGGCGAAACACCGCCCAGCCCGAGGCACGGTCGATGCGAGCGGCCTGGTAGTACACGTCGGGGATGGCGCGCAGCCCCGAGTAACAGAGCAACGCCACCAGCGATGTCCAGTGCCACACGTCCATCACCAGCACGGTCAGCCAAGCGTCGAACGGGTCGCCAGCGTAGTTGTAGCTGACCCCGAGCTTGGCCAGGGTGGCGCCGAGCAGGCCGATGTCGGCCCGGCCGAAAATCTGCCAGATGGTGCCGACCACGTTCCAAGGGATCAGCAACGGGATGGCCATGACGATCAGGCACACCGAGGCCATGCGCCCCTTGGTCGGCATGGTCAGGGCAATGGCGATGCCCAGCGGGATCTCGATCAGTAGCACGCAGGCGGAATAGATGAACTGACGCAGCAGCGCATCGTGCAGCGCCGGGTCGCGCAGCACCTGACGGTACCAGTCGGCGCCGACGAAGTAGCGGTTGGACTGGTCGAAGATGTCCTGCACCGAGTAGTTGACCACCGTCATCATCGGCACCACCGCACTGAATGCCACCAGCAGGAACACCGGCAGCACCAGCCACCAGGCCTTGTTGTTCGGCACCTTGTTCATGGCCCGGCCTCCAGCAGCACATCGTCGAGGTACAGCATCAGCCACTGCGCCGGCAGGCTGACCCAGGCCTGGGCCACCGGCAGCGGACGGTCCTCGCCCAGGCGCGCCTTGAGCGCGACACCTCCCAGCTCGAGGGTGACGATGCGGTAGGTGCCCAGGTCCTCGACGTCCAGCACCCGTGCCGGGTAGGCATCATCGAACGGGCTCTCCCACAGCTGCACGAATTCCGGGCGGATGCCCAGCTGCAGGCGACCACCGCCTGTGACCGCCAGGCGCTCTCGCAGGTGCTCTCGCATTTGCCCGGGCAGCACCAGGTGAATATCGCCGAACGCCACCCCGTCCGCTTCGGCGCGCACCTCGATCAGGTTCATCCCCGGGCTGCCGATGAAGTAACCGACGAAGGTATGCCGCGGCCGCTCGAACAGTTCGCGCGGGGTGCCGAACTGGACGATGCGCCCGCCGTGCATCACCGCGATCTTGTCGGCGAACGTCGAGGCCTCCAACTGGTCGTGGGTGACGTAGATCATGGTGATGTTGAACTGCTCGTGGATCTGCTTGAGCTTGCGCCGCAGCTTCCACTTCAGGTGCGGGTCGATCACCGTCAGCGGCTCGTCGAACAGGATCGCCGACACGTCATCGCGCACCAGGCCACGGCCCATGGAGACCTTCTGCTTTTCGTCGGCACTGAGGTTGCGCGCCTTCTTGCGCAGCACGGCCGACAGGTCGAGCACCTCGGCAATCTCTTCCACCCGGGCCTGCACCCGGGCTTCGTCCAACCCTTGGTTGCGCAAGGGAAACGCCAGGTTGTCGAACACCGTCATGGTGTCGTAAACCACCGGGAACTGGAACACCTGGGCAATGTTGCGCGCCTGCGGTGACAGCTGGTTGACCGGCTTGCCGTCGAACAGCACCTCGCCGTGGGAAGGAGTCAGCAGCCCGGAGATGATGTTGAGCAAGGTCGACTTGCCGCAGCCCGACGGCCCGAGCAAGGCGTAGGCACCGCCCTGCTCCCACACATGCTCCAGCGCGTGCAGGGCATAGTCCGCCTCGCTGGCGGGCTGGCGGCTGTAGCTGTGCGCCAGTTGGCGCAGGCGGATCTCGGCCATCAACCTCTCCTTGCCTGGCGCAGCCCCGGGGCCTGCACTAGCGCCCCGGTACTGTCGAACACGAACAGCTTGTGGGTGGGGATGAACACGCGGATCGGCGTGTCCACCTGGTATTCGTGTACCCCTGGCAGGTGCAGGATCATGCGCCAGTGTTCGTTGCGTACATGCAGGAAGGTCTCTGAACCACTGATCTCGGCCAGTTCCACCAGCACCGACAATTCCAGGTCGTCGTCGTGCGCCGGCACCAGGCTGATGTGGCTGGGCCGCACGCCAAAGCGGTAGTCACCCTCGGCAAGCGGCTGCAAGTCGGCGTTGCGGGCGAAGTGCACGGCCTGGGCCAGGCACACGTCGTTGCCGCTGATACGGCCAGGCACCAGGTTGATCGGCGGCTCGGAAAACAGCTCGGCAGCCAGCACGCTGCCCGGGCGCTGGTAGACCTCGGCGGTAGGCCCGCTCTGGACGATACGGCCCTCATGCACCAGGGTGGTGGTGCCGCCCAGAGCCAGCGCCTCGTTGGGCTCGGTGGTGGCATACACGGCAATGCAGTGGCGCGCCGCGAACAGCTCGCGCAGCTCCTGACGCAGGCCCTCGCGCAGCTTGTAGTCGAGGTTGACCAGCGGCTCGTCGAACAGGATCAGCGAGGCATCCTTGACCAGCGCCCGGGCCATTGCCGTGCGTTGCTGCTGGCCACCGGACAGCTCCAGCGGCAGGCGCTGCAGGTAGGCTTCGATGCGCAGCATCTCGGCGGTTTCCTGCACCCGTCGGCGAATCTGGGGCTCGTCCATGCGTGCCTGGCGCAGCGGTGACGCAATGTTCTCGTACACGCTGAGGGTCGGGTAATTGATGAACTGCTGATACACCATCGACACATTGCGTTGGCGCACCGGCACGCCAGTCACGTCCTGGCCATCCATCAGCACCCGCCCCCGGTCCGGGCGATCGAGCCCGGCCATCAGCCGCATCAGGCTGGTCTTGCCGGCCAGGGTGCGGCCCAGCAGCACGTTGAACGAGCCGGGTTCGAAACGCAGTGAGGCATCGACGATCCAGGCCTGGTTGTCGACGCTGCGACTGACCTGTTCCAGCACCAGGGACATGGCGTGGCCTTCTTGTGGTTTTTGTCTGCCGGGCACAGCCAGTTTCGTGCCAGATGCGCCGCAACCGTCTGGCCCGGGGCCTGGCCGGCAACACCGGTCAATCGCAGGTTCACAACTGAACACAAGCACTGAACAACTGAACACTTGCCGGTTTGACATTGAACAACCGTGCACGACACTGAACAGCGGTCGGCCCCATGACAACAATCACACAGGACAGGCCCATGGCCGCATCCGCTTCGCCCCATGCCCAACTGATCCAGGCCTCCTGGGCCCGCTGCCGCGACCACGGCCTGCAACCCCAACACGCCCCGGACTTCGACTGCCTGACCCGCGCCGAGCTGAGCGCCCTGCTGGAGCGGCGCCAGGCCCTGCTGCGCCTGACCCGCGAAGCGGTGCTGCCGCAATATGCCCACCTGCTGGGCAATGCCAGCTACCTGGTGATGCTGGCCGATGCCAGCGGTTGCCTGCTCGACAGCTGGGGCTCGCGGCGGTTCATCGAGCCGCGCCAGCAGCATGGTTTCAGCGCCGGGGCCCACTGGCACGAGCGCGGTGTCGGCACCAATGCGCTGGGCACCGCACTGGTCTGCGCCGAGGCGATTCATGTTGGCCAGGACGAGCACTTCCTGCGCCAGAACCGCTATATGTCCAGCGCCGCCGCGCCGCTGTTCGACGCCGAACGGCAGCTGGTCGGGGTGCTCGATGTGGCCAGCGACGGCTACCTGCCCGCCAGCCAGACCTTGGGCCTGGTACGCATGATGGGCCAGAGCCTGGAGAACCGCCTGATCCTCGCCAAGCATGCCGACCAGCACGCGCAACTGATCTTCAACAGCGCCTCCGACAACCTCGACAGCCCCTGGGCCGGCCTGCTGGTGTTCGATGAGCAGGGGCAGGTGCTGGCCGCCAATCACCGGGCCGACACCTTGCTCGGGGGCAACCCGCTGCAGCAGAACATCGAGCAACTGTTCCAGTTGCCCCTGCAACAACTGCTCAGCCATCCCCGGCAACAGCCCTTCGCCCTGCAAGCCACCGGGCGCAACCGCTTTCATTGCCAGTGGCAGCCGCCGCGCGGGGCCCCCGCCCGCCCTGCCGCCATCAGCGCCGAGCCACGCCTGGAGAAGGCCCTGGCGCAGGCCGGCCTGCTGCTGGAAAAGGACATCCCCGTGCTGGTGCAGGGCGAAACCGGCGTAGGCAAGGAGGTATTCGTCGATACCCTGCACCGGGCCAGCAGCCGCGCCAGCCAGCCGCTCATAGCCGTCAACTGCGCGGCGATCCCCGCAGAGCTGGTTGAGTCGGAGCTGTTCGGCTACGACAAGGGCGCGTTCACCGGCGCCCATCAGAAGGGCAACCCGGGGCTAATTCGCAAGGCCCACCACGGCATCCTGTTCCTCGACGAAATTGGCGACATGCCGTTGCCCACCCAGGCCCGCCTGCTGCGCGTGCTGCAGACGCGCAGTATCCAGCCATTGGGCAGCGGCAAACCGGTGGCGGTGGATATTCGCGTGGTGTCGGCGAGCAACCGCGACCTGGCCGAAGAAGTGCGCGCCGGGCGCTTTCGCCAGGACCTGTATTACCGCATCGCCGGGCTGGCAGTGGTTTTGCCGCCGCTGCGCGAGCGCAATGACCGCCGGCAGCTGATCGAGCAGGTGCATGCGCGCTACCGTGACCCCGGGCAGCCTGCGCGGCTGCCTGCGGCCATTATCGAGCTGCTAGACCGGCACCCCTGGCCGGGGAATATGCGTGAACTGGTGAGTGTGCTGCAGGTGGCGCTGGCCTTGGCGGGTAATGAGCCGGTTGGCCTGGAACACCTGCCTGCGGGTTTTCTCGCCGAGGCGCAGGTACCTGTGCCTGAGCCTGTGCCGATTGCGACCGAAGAGGCGGACCTGCGCGAGCTGGTGGAACAAGCCAATGGCAACCTCTCGGCGGTGGCGCGCGGGCTCGGGATCAGCCGCACCACGCTGTACAAGCGGCTGCGTGAGCGATGATTGCCCTGGCCTGTACTGGCCCCATCGCCGGCAAGCCAGCTCTCATAGAACTGCACATAACTCATTGAATTAGCAGGGACCCTGTGGGAGCGGCTTTAGCCGCGAACACCGGCGCAGCCGGTGCCATGCACCGCGTTGGATGCTTCGCGGCTAAAGCCGCTCCCACAGGGTACGAGGATCGCTTGCGAATTCAGTTATCTGTGCGACAGTGCGGCCCAAAGGGCTGGGCTATCTCCTGCAGCGCCGCTCTCAAGGCCTGTGATATCCCTGTGGGAGCCGGCTTGCCGGCGATAGGGCCGGCCCAGCCACAGCCGATTCGGCTGCCAGCGCAGCGAAATCAGCCAAAGCCGCTGCCGCCACAGCCCATTACAGCCAGCTTTGCCTCCCCACCCGCCGCACAATGAAACCAGAGCCCACTCTGGAAGCGTCGACCGCAGGGAGACCCCTCATGACCCGTTATATCGATGTGCAAGACCTGGCCCGCCTGGTCAACCGCAAAGGCCTGCCCACGTGCCTGCTGGAAATGGCCGAGTACATCCGCCAGGACTACCTGCGCTGGCCCGCCTTCGAAAAATGCGCCCGGGTGGCAACCATTCAGCGGACGGCGTGATCGAGCTGATGCCAATCTCGGACGCCTGCCGCTACGCCTTCAAGTACGTCAACGGCCATCCGAAGAATACTCGCCATGGCCTGCTCACGGTGATGGCCTTTGGCGCCCTGGCCAGCGTCGATACCGGTGCACCGTTGCTGCTCAGCGAAATGACCCTGACCACCGCCATTCGCACCGCCGCCACCTCGGCCCTGGCCGCCCGCTACCTGGCGCGCGAAGACAGCCGCAGCATGGCATTGATCGGCAATGGCTCGCAGAGCGAGTTCCAGGCCATCGCCTTCAATGCCCTGCTGGGCATCGATGAAATCCGCCTGTATGACATCGACCCGGCTGCCTCGGCCAAGCTGGTCGCCAACCTGGCCAACCGCCCCGGCCTCAAGCTGAGCATCGCCAGCTCCGTGGCCGAAGCGGTGCGCGGGGCCGATATCGTCACCACGGTAACCGCCGACAAGGCCTGCGCCACCATCCTCACCCCGGAGATGATCGAGCCGGGCATGCACCTGAATGCCGTGGGGGGGGACTGCCCGGGCAAGACCGAGCTGCATCGGGCGATTGTGGAGCGGGCCCGGGTGATCGTCGAGTACGAACCGCAAAGCCGGGTGGAAGGCGAGATCCAGCAGATGCCTGCAGACTCGCCAGTGACCGAGTTCTGGCGTGTGGTCGCCGGGGAAGCCAAGGGGCGTGAGCGCACCGAACAGGTGACGCTGTTCGACTCGGTAGGGTTTGCCCTGGAGGATTACTCGGCATTGCGCTATGTGCTGGATACAGCGCAGGCACTGGGTATCGGCACGGACATCGGGCTGGTGCCGGTGTTGGAAAATCCGAAGGATTTGTATGGGCTGTTGCAGCCGCAGGTGGTGGAGTTGCGGGCGGTGCCCAAGGCTGGTTCTGTCTGCGCCTGATAGATGCTGGGGCCGCGCAGCGTCCCCCTTTACCGCCTAACCTGTCCCATGCCCTCTTCTGAAAGAAGCCCAAGCGCATGGACACCAAGGACGCCAACGCCCCCCCCCTCGACCGCATCGACGAAGCGATCATCGACATCCTGCGCCATGACGGCCGCATCACTTTCGAAAAACTCTCCAGCCTCGTCCACCTCACCCCGCGCCCCTGCCTGGAGCGTGTACGCAAGCTGGAGCGCCGTGGCGTGATCCGCGGCTACGGGGCGATCATCGACCTGCAGAAGGTCGCGCCCGGGGTGTCGCTGCTGGTGCTGGTCGCCCTGTCCAACCAAAGCGGGCGGGCCGCGCAGAAGGCCTTCGAAGCCACCCTGCGCAACTGCCCGGAAGTGCACGAGTGCCAGCTGATCAGCGGCCACTTCGACTACAGCCTGCGCCTGCGTTGCCACGACATGGAACACTACCGGCTGCTCAGCGAAAGCTGGATGAACGACGACGCCCTGCACATCGACAAGCTGGTGGCGCACCCGGTGCTGGCCGAGGTCAAGCCAATGGCCCGCTGACGCGGCATCAAGGGTCACGCCATTGTTCCGGCTGCCGGTAGGCCTGCGCCCAGGCTTGCACCGCACTGGCCGGCATCGGCCGGGCGATGCAGTAACCCTGTGCCAGTTCGCAGCCCAGGCCCATCAGCACGCGGCCGTGCTCGACGCTCTCCAGCCCTTCGGCAATCACCTCGCGGCCAAACGCCCGGGCCAGGCCGATCACCGCTTCGGTCAGCGCCAGGTCGTCCTGGTCATGCAGGATGTCGCGCACAAATGACTGATCGATCTTGATCGTCTGTGTCGGCAAGCGCTTCAGGTAGCTCAGCGACGAATAGCCAGTGCCAAAGTCGTCCAGGGAGAAGCGCACACCCAGTGCGCGGCAGGCATCGAGACAGCAGCTGACATGCTGCAGGTTATCGATGGCCACCGACTCGACGATTTCCAGGTCCAGCCGCGCCGGGTCCACCTCCGGGTGCGCCGCCAGCAACTGCTGCAGGCGCTCGACAAAGTCACCACGCTGCAAATGCCGCGCGGCGATGTTCACGCTCAGTGACCAGGGCTGCCCCTGACGTTGCCATGCCTGCAACTGGTTCAGCGCCTGGTCGAGCACCCATTCGCCGATTTCCACGATCAGGTCGGTCTGCTCCACCGCCGGCAGGAAATCACCAGGCGGCACCAGCCCGCGGCCTGGCCGCTGCCAGCGCAGCAAGCCCTCGAAGCCCAGCACCTGGCCGCTGCGCAGGTTGACCTTGGGCTGGTAATACAGGCACAGCTCGCCGTTGTGCAGGGCCCGGCGCACCCGCGCCACGGTCTGGTGGGTAGCCTTGAGTTCCTGTTCCTGTGTCACGTCGAACAGGTGATAGCGGTTGCGCCCACGCTGCTTGGCCACATACATGGCCTGGTCGGCATGGCGCACCAAGGTGTCGGCGTCTTCGTCGTCCTGCGGGTACAGGGTCACGCCGATACTGGCGCTGAGCGACAGGCGCTGCTCGCGTACCACATAAGGCGCCGCCAGTGCCCGCAGCACCCGGCGCAGCGCAGCATGCAACTGGCGGTCTTCGACGTTGCGCAGGATCAGCACGAATTCGTCCCCCGACAACCGGGCCACTGCGTCGCCATCGCGCAGGATGTGCTTCAGGCGCCGCGCCACCTCGACCAACAGCAGGTCGCCCATGGCATGCCCGTAGCCGTCGTTGACTGCCTTGAAGCCATCCAGGTCGAGCATGCACACAGCCAGCGGAATGTCTTCACGGCGCGAGTAGGCCAGGGCCTGGTTCAGCAGGTCGGACAGGTAAGCGCGGTTGGGCAGGCCGGTTAGCACGTCATGGCCCACACGCCATTGCAAGGTATGCAGCAGCTGGCGCTTCTCGGTGACGTCGAAACGGATCGACACGTACTTGCGCACCTCTCCGGTGAGCGGGTCGACCAGTGGCACCATGGTGCTGTCGACCCAGTACAGCGAGCCGTCCCTGGCGCGGTTGCAGATCTCGCCCTTCCACACCCGGCCGGCGGCCAGCGCCCGCCACATGCCGACGAAGAACTCCGGCTCGTGCAGGCCGGAGTTGAGGATGCGGTGGTTGGCGCCCAGCAGCTCCTCGCGGCTGTAGCCCGAGATGCTGCAGAACTGCTGGTTGACGTAAGTGATGGTTCCACGCAGGTCGGTTTCGGAAAAGATCGCAGCCGCGTCAACGGCTGCACGATAGTTGTCATCCATAAAGCATCCTGCCTTAACGGTTGAAGCGCTCCACAAGAGCACGCAATCCGGCGCACACCTCTTCCAGTTCGGCGCCGCGAGAGGCTGCGGCGTTGGCGCTGTGTGCGCTGTGCTGGGCTATGCCGGCCACACCATTGATCTGCCTCGAGACGTCTTCGGCGACGGCCGCCTGCTGCTGCGAAGCCGTAGCCATCTGCTGGCTCATGTCACTGATGCGCTGCACCGCATCACGAATGCCACGCAACGCCTGCCGCGCTTCCTGCACCTGGGCAACGCCCTGCTCGGCACCGTCGATGCCCTGGCTGGCAATCGCCACGGCCTCCTCTGCGCCACTGCGCAGAGCATCGATGATAGCCTGGATGTGCAGTGTCGACTGCCGGGTCTTGTCGGCCAGTGCCCGCACTTCATCGGCGACCACGGCGAAGCCACGGCCTTGCTCGCCGGCACGGGCCGCCTCGATGGCGGCATTTAGCGCCAGCAGGTTGGTCTGCTCGGCGATGCCGCGGATCATCCCGGTGGCTTCGGCGATTGCACCGGTCTGACCAGCCAGGTGGCTGACCGCCTGGTTGATCTGGGCCACGGTACCGGCCAAGGTGCGGATTGCAGCTCCGCTGGCGTCGGCCACCAGGCTGCCCTGCTCGGCCAGCAGGTGCGCAGTGTGGGCTTCGGCAGCAGTCAGTTGCACATGGTTGGCAACCTCACCGATGGAAGCGGCCATCTGGTTCATGGCAGTGGCGCTCAGGTCGGTTTCCGCACGCTGCTCCAGCAATGCCGCCTCGGTGCTGCGCGACAACGCCCCGGCATCATGTGCAGCCACGGCCATCTGGGCCGCCAAGTCACTTAACCGGGTCAGCGCGGTTTTCAGCCGCGCCTCCTCGCTGATCAGCATCAATTGCATTTGTCCGCCAGCACCGGGCAGGTCGCTGTAGGTCAAGGCGGCGATCGGGTCGGCGAAGGTGCCGTCTGCGCCTTGCACTATGCGCTCCATCTGCCGCCCAACGGCATTGCGTGCCAACAGGCCATAGGCCAGGAACAGCCCCAGGGTCAGCCCCTGCGCGACCAGGCCGGGCCACAGATTGTTGGCCCCCAAAGCCAGCCCCCCGCCCACGAGCGGTACGGCCAGGTCACGCGCCAGCATGGTCGCGCGCCGTGACCAGGGCAACACAGCCTGACCGTTGCGCATGCGCGCATACAGGGCCTCGGCACGGGCCACCTGCTCACGCGTCGGGCACACCCGTACCGATTCATAGCCCACCACCCGCCCGGCTTCGAGAATAGGCGTGACGTAGGCGTTGACCCAATAGTAATCGCCGTTGCGGCAGCGGTTCTTGACGATGCCCATCCAGCTCTTGCCGGCCTTCAGGTAATTCCACATCAACTGGTACACCGCCGGCGGCATGTCCGGGTGGCGTACCAGGTTGTGTGGGCTGCCGATCAGCTCTGCCTCGCTGTAACCGCTGATGGCGGCGAATTCGGGGTTGCAGTAGGTGATCAGGCTGCTGGTGTCGGTAGCAGAAATCAATCGCTGATCGGGGGGAAAACGTTGCTCTACCGGGGTGACCGGAAGGTTGAGACGCACTATGAGACTCCATTCATTCAAACGCCGGGAGCCTGCTTGCGAGGCGATTATCAGGATGAACCCCTGCAATCGACCCTTTGGTGACTTCCCGGTCGGGCGCGGATTCTACGAGGTCAGCCAAGGAATGCAAATAAACCCTACGAATCATAGCGTTATCGAAAATATCGAGGTCGGCATGGCGCTTGGCAAGCTGATTGCAATGTTGCACGAGGCACTGGCCAAAGCCTGATCTGATTCATGTGCGCACGCGGTTCCCCGCTGCGATTCACCTGTGAACGGCCGCACTGCGGCTCGACCCAACCAGATGCACCGAATTAGAGCCAGAGACGCTGGATTGCCCCACAACTGGTCAGACCGGTAAGGCCAAAAATCCTTGCAATGTCGGATTTTTCGCGCTTTCATGGCTTCGCGCTGAACAAACCGGTAAGACCACAATAATTAAGTCCTGCGCTCTTTCGCCCCGTGCGGCTACCGAAGCAAGGACACCGATCAGAGATCCCTCCCATGCTCAAATGGTGCTCGCGTTCGATCTTCCTTCAAGTCGTGCTCGGCCTTGCCCTCGGCATCGCCTGCGGTCTCAGCTTCCCCGACCTTTCCCTGCAACTCAAACCCCTTGGCGACGGCTTCATCAAGCTGATCAAGATGCTCATCGGCCTGATCGTGTTCTGCGTGGTGGTCAGCGGTATCTCGGGCGCCGGCGACCTGAAAAAGGTCGGGCGCATCGGCCTGAAGTCGGTGATCTACTTCGAGATACTGACCACCCTGGCGCTGGTGATCGGCCTGGTGTTCGCCTTCACCAGCGGCATCGGCAGCGGCGCCAACATCCACCTGGACCAACTGTCCAGCGCCGACGCCAGCAGCCTGGCCGAGCGCGGCCAGCACATCCACGGCGCCACGGCGTTCTTCATGGACCTGATCCCCACCTCGGTGATCGGCGCCTTTGCCGACAACAACATCCTCCAGGTGCTGCTGTTCTCGGTACTGTTCGGCAGCGCGCTGAACCTGGTGGGTGACTCGGCAGCCGGCATCTCGCGGCTGATCAACGAACTGAGCCACGTGATCTTCCGCATCATGGGCATGATCGTGCGCCTGGCACCGATCGGCGTGTTCGGTGCCATCGCCTTCACCACCAGCAAGTACGGCCTGGAATCGCTGCAGCACCTGGGCGGGCTGGTGGCGCTGTTCTACCTGACCTGTGCCGGATTTGTACTGATCGTGCTGGGCACGGTCATGCGCCTGTCGGGGCTGAAGCTGCTGCCGCTGATCAAGTACCTGCGTGAAGAACTGACCATCGTGCTGGGCACCGCCTCGTCCGACGCCGTACTGCCACAGATCATGCGCAAGCTCGAGCACCTGGGCATCGGCAGCTCCACCGTCGGCCTGGTGATCCCCACCGGTTATTCGTTCAACCTCGATGGCTTCTCCATCTACCTGACCCTGGCCATCGTGTTCATCGCCAACGCCACCGGCACGCCACTGGCAATGACCGACCTGCTGACCATCCTGCTGGTATCGCTGGTGACTTCCAAGGGCGCTCACGGCATCCCAGGCTCGGCGCTGGTCATCCTCGCCGCTACCCTGACCGCCGTGCCGGCGATCCCGGTGGTCGGCCTGGTACTGGTACTGGCGGTGGACTGGTTCATGGGCATCGGCCGAGCGCTGACCAACCTGATCGGCAACTGCGTGGCCACCGTGGCCATCGCACGCTGGGAGAAGGACATCGACCTGGAACGTGCGCACAACGTGCTCGACGGCAAGCCCGGTTTCGCCCCCACCCCACGCAAGCAGCCCAACCCCCATCAACAGGAATTTTGAGCGAACGTGGCCGGCACTGACGCCGGCCCTTCCAGGAGCGAACCGTGATCAGCTCATCTACCGTCGTCAACTCAGTGGTGGAAAAACTGCGCCAGGCCCTGGCCCGAGGCCAATGGCGTACCGGCGACATGCTGCCAGGCCAGCGCGAACTGGCCGAACAACTGGGCATCAGCCGCCCCAGCCTGCGCGAAGCGGTGACCGTGCTGGAAACCTTGGGCCTGGTGCGTTCGCTGCCAGGCAAGGGTGTGCTGGTACTGGATGTCGACGCCGCCACCCAGGAACCGGGCCTGGACACCAGCGCCGCAGCCAGCCTGGCCGACGTGCTGGAGCTGCGCTACACCCTTGAGCCTTTCATCGTCGGCCTGGTGGCACAGTCGGCCAACAGTCAGGACATCGGCCAGCTGCGCCTTACCCTGATGGACATGCGTGAAGCGCTGGAGGCCGATGACAGCGAAGCCGGAGTCAGGGCCTACATCGCCTTCCATGAAGCGCTGTTCGCCCTGACCACCAACCCGATCTTCCAGAGCGTGGTGCAACAGACCGGCAATGCCCTCAAGCAGAGCGCCGACATGCTGCGCAATTCGCCAGAGCACCTGGCCGCGCGGCTGAAGGAAAACGAAGCGGTGGTGCGCGCCATACGTGAGCGCAGCAGCGCCCAGGCCAGTGCCCAGATGCGCCAGCACATCCTGGCCGAAGGGTTGCGCATGGGCATCCCGTTGAACATCCCGGACGAACACCCGCATCCATGACCCCAGGAGAGCGACCATGAACGCCGCCCCTCACTTGCCGGCCCTGCTCGCGGCCGGCGAAACCCGCCTGTCGGCCGAGCAGATCTACCCGCGGCTGTTCGATGCCATCCTCGAACAGCGCCTGCCACCTGGCAGCCTGTTGCCCGAACAGGCGCTGGGCCATGCCTTTGGTGTCAGCCGTACAGTGATCCGCCGTGTGCTCGGGCGCCTGTCCGACCAGCAGGTGGTGGTGCAGCGCCCCAGCCACACTGCGCATCTGGCCGTGCCCGACCCGGAGCAGGCACGCCAGGTGCTCAGCGCCCGGCGCCTGGCCGAAACCACGCTGATCACCCTGGCCGCGCAACGCGCCCGGCCGGTACAGGTTCGCCAGCTGCGGCAACTGGTGGAGCGCGAGCGCCAGCACCATGAAAACGGCGAGCGTTGTGCGGCGATCCGCCTGGGCGGCGAGTTTCACCTGAAACTGGCGCAGGTGGCCGCCAATGCGCCACTGGCACGGTTCCTCAACGGCCTGGTGCCGATGACCTCGCTGATCATCGCCCGCTACGAGTCGCCATGCTGCGACCACTGCGCGTGGGAGGAACATGCGGCGATCATCGATGCCGTGGAGCATGGCGATGCCGAGGCGGCGCTGGGCCTGATGCACAAGCACCTCGACCGCCTGGAAGAAAAGCTCGATCTGGAATGACCCACGCTCTTTCTGGTGAACGCGGTCCCTGTGGGAGCGGCCTTGTGTCGCGAAAGGGCCGCTCCCACAGGGACCGCGTTCACGCAGAAATCTGCGTTGATCCTGAACCGCCGATAGGCTGCACGGCAGCCCTTCACTCCCCACCCTATACTCCGAGAACCACCCCAGCCTCTATCAGGGAGGCGGTTGCGTGAGCACTCGAGCCCTCCTGCTACTGTGCCTGCTGCTGGCCTTGGCCGGTTGCGCAGGCAAGCCCCCACCTGTCCCGCCGCCACCGGTGGTGCTCACCACCGCCACCTGGCAACGCATCGACCAGGAACTGATCGAAGCCTCGGTCGGCGCCGGCAGCTCGGCCAACGACTATGCACGCCGTTCCATGCGGGTGTGGAAGGAACAGGTACAGCAGCGTACCGAAAGCGACTTCATCCCTTGGTTTACCGGCTACTGGACCCAGCAGTGGCTGACCCTCAAGGTGGCCTGGTACAAGATCGACAGCGGTGAAGGCCGGGAGCCGGCGGAAAAGCGCCTGGCGCTGTACCTGCAGGAGCAGTACCACAAGCGGGTGATCGAACCGGTGGCCGAGCAGATCAACCCCGAAGGCATTCGCGACCGCGCCAGCGAGCTGTACCTGCAACTGCTCGGCCAGCAGCTGCCGGCCATCATCAGCCGCTACAACGCTCCCCCCGAGCAGTTCAGCCAACGCCTCAACCGCATTCCCGCCATCGCCCTGGGGCCACCGGATGCGCGCAATGCCAGCCTTTACCAGCTGCTGCGGGCCAAGTCGCTGGCCCAGCAACCTGCCTGGCAAGCCATGCGCCAGCATCTGCACCAGCAGGCCAGCAAAGGCCCGGGCAAGACCGATGTCGGGCTGAACTCGGTGGCCAACCAGGCCAGCGAAAAGCTCGGCGCCACCCTGGCTCCGCGCGGCATCGCCAGTGCCGTGGCGTCGGCAGTGGGCAAAGTGGCGGGGGCGATGATTTCTATTGCGGCGGCCGGCTATGGGGTCATGACCCATGACCGCGAACACCCGCAGATGGTCGAGCAGTTGCGGGTGATCCTCAACGTGGCGCTGAACCAGGAATGGCAGGAGCTGATGGAGAACCGCCAGAGCGGGGCCATGTCGGGGGTGTACTACCTGTCGGGGCAGGTCGAGGACAGCTTGCTGGCCAGTGCACCGAGGACGGAGGAACAACCGGTTGAGCAGCAGGTGAAGCAGCAGCAGGAGCCTTTGATCATTCGCCTGCCGCCGTAGTGGTTGACTGTGTCGGCCTTTTCGCAGCACAAGGCTGCTCCTACAGGGACCGCTCCCGCCTGAAGGTTGTGCGGTCGCTGTAGGAGCAGCCTTGTGCTGCGAAAAGGCCGGAACAGGTTGAATCAGGCTGCTGCCAAGGCTGAGCTGGGCAAGCCAAAGATCCGGTCGAACGCCCAGTTGTAGGCAAAGGTGTAGCACGGCACCAGCACGATAAACGCCATGTCCACCAGCAACGCCTCCAGCAATGTCATGTCCAGCCACCAGGCAATCAGCGGGATCAGGTACACCACCAGGGTCAGCTGGAAGCCGATGGCATGCGCCACCCGCCGTGCCACACTGCGCCCGCGCTTGGCCTGGCGGCTTTCCCACCACTCGAACAGGGTGTTGTAGATCAGGTTCCAGAGCATGGCGATGGTAGTGATCATCACCGCCAGAGGCCCGGTATGCGATGCGTGGGTGTCCGACAGGTAGGCCAGCCCGAGGGTCGACATGCACAGCCCGATCAGTTCATAGAAAGTCACGTAGACGAGTTTGCGTTTGAGTCCCTGCACCCGGGATTACCTCCAATGACAAAGCGATGGGGCGCGATCATGCTTCATCGTGCTTGACAGCAAAAGTCAGCAGCTGTCAGATCTTCTGACAGGAGGCTGCCATGAACTTTTCCAGCGACAATATCCAGCTGTTTCTCGCCGTGCTCGACCGCGGTTCGTTTTCCGCCGCTGCGCGGGCCCTGCAGCGGGTGCCTTCGGCCGTGAGCATGGCCATCGGCAACCTCGAGGCCGAACTGGGCTACACCCTGTTCGAGCGCGGCCCACGGGAAGTCCGCCCCACCGCCGAGGCCAAGGCGCTGGAACCTCATGCCCGGTTGATCGCCGAACAACTGGGGCTGCTGCAGGTGCATGCCCTGGAACTGTCCCAGGGGCTGGAGAGCAGCCTGACCCTGGCCGTGGTGCCGGACATCGACCACCGCCCGCTGCTGGCGGCCATCGCTCACCTGGGTGAGCGGCACCCGCTGCTGGACATCGCCCTGCTCAGCGCCCCGCAGGAAGAGGCCGTACACCTGCTGGACAGTGGCCGCGCCGACCTCTGCGTGGCTTTTGCCGGGTTGCAGGTCGATGCCCGTCGCGGCTTCCAGCACATCGGCATGGAATCGCTGGTGGCCACACTGTCCCCCGCTCACCCGGCCTTGCGCGAGGGGCGTATCCACTACCTCGAAGACCTGACCCGAGTGCGCCAGATCCTGGTGCGTAGCCATGACCTTCCGGTGACAGACCCACGCCCGTTGATAGGCGCCACGCACTGGTCAACCGACAGCTTCGACCTCGCCCTGCAGATGGTCGAGGCCGGCCTGGGCTGGGGCGACTTGCCGCTGTCGAGGGTCGCGCCACTGCTGGCCAGCGGGCGCCTGGTGCGCCTGGATTTTCGCAACACCCGCAACGAGCTGCAGTTGCCGGTACACATCTTCTGGCGCAAGCAACAACCGTTGCAGCAGGCTGCACGCCTGTTGATCGAGCAGTTGTGTAGCCAGTGAATACCGTCCGTCGAAATGACCGTAAGAAATTTCTGTAAGCACTTCAATCTTTTAACCCTTGAGCCGATATCCCGAACGATAGGTTCCGCAATGCGTCATGAGCGCACTGCGCCCTCCCCTCATTGGCCCAAGGTCTCGAAACATGAACCTGAAATTTCGCCACAAGATCCTGCTCAGCGCCTGCGGTGTCGTGGTCCTGGCATTTGCCCTGTTCACGCTCTACAACGACTACCTGCAACGCAATACCATCCGCCAGAACATCGAAGCTTCGGTGCAGCAGTCGGGCGCACTGACCGCCAGTAGTGTGCAGAACTGGATGAGCGGGCGCATCCTGGTGCTGGAAAACCTGGCCCAGGACATCGCCCAGCAAGGCGCTGGCGATACCCTGGAAGGACTGATCGAGCAGCCATCCTATACGCGTAATTTTCTGTTCACTTACCTGGGCCAGGCCACCGGTGCGTTCACCCAGCGCCCCAATGCGCAGATGCCCGCCGGTTACGACCCACGTCAGCGCCCGTGGTACGGCGCCGCGACCAGCGCCGGGCAGACCGTGCTGACTGCCCCGTACCAGGGGGCTGTCGGCGGCCTGATGGTAACCATCGCCACGCCAGTGAAAAGCAAGAACAATGGCGAGCTGATCGGCGTGGTCGGCGGTGACGTCACCCTCGACACCCTGGTCGAGATCATCAACTCAGTCGATTTCGGCGGCATCGGCCACGCCTTCCTGGCCGACAGCAACGGCCAGGTGATCGTCAGCCCCGACAAAGACCAAGTGATGAAGAACCTCAAGGACATCTACCCCGGCAGCAACCTGCGAGTCGCCGCCGGCATGCAGGATGTCACCCTCAATGGCCAGGACCGCATCATTTCCTTCGCCCCGGTGGCCGGCCTGCCTTCGGCACAGTGGTACATCGGCCTGTCGATCGACAAGGACAAGGCCTACGCTGCGCTCAGCCAGTTCCGCACCTCGGCGATCATCGCGATGCTGATTGCGGTGGCTGCCATCGCCGGCCTGCTCGGCCTGCTGATCCCGATACTGATGAGCCCGCTGACCACCATGGGCCGCGCCATGCGCGACATCGCCGAGGGCGAAGGTGACCTTACCCGCCGCCTGACCGTGCAGAACAAGGACGAGTTCGGCGAACTGGCCACATCGTTCAACCGCTTCGTCGAGCGCATTCATGCCTCGATCAGCGAAGTGTCCTCGGCAACCCGCCTGGTGCACGACCTGTCGGAGAAGGTGGTCAATGCCTCCAATGCCTCGATCATCGGTTCCGAAGAGCAAAGCATGCGCACCAACAGCGTGGCCGCAGCGATCAACGAGCTGGGTGCTGCCACCCAGGAAATCGCCCGCAACGCCGCCGATGCCTCGCAGCATGCCAGCGGTGCCAGCGAGCAGGCCCACGGTGGCCGTGAAGTGGTCGAAGAAGCGATCAGTGCCATGACCGCCCTGTCGCAGCGCATCAGCGAGTCCTGCGCGCAAATCGAAACGCTCAACGCCAGCACCGACGAAATCGGCAAGATCCTCGACGTGATCAAGGGCATCTCGCAGCAGACCAACCTGCTGGCGCTGAACGCCGCCATCGAAGCGGCGCGTGCCGGTGAGGCCGGCCGTGGCTTTGCCGTGGTGGCCGACGAGGTACGCAACCTGGCGCACCGCACCCAGGAATCGGCGGAAGAAATCCACCGCATGATCACCAGCCTGCAGGTAGGCTCGCGCGAAGCGGTGCACACCATGAACACCAGCCAGGTTTCCAGCGAGCAGACCGTGCAGGTGGCCAACCAGGCCGGCGAGCGCCTGGCCAGCGTGACCCAGCGTATTGGCGAGATCGATGGCATGAACCAGTCGGTGGCTACCGCTACCGAAGAACAGACCGCCGTGGTCGAGAGCCTCAACCTGGACATCACCCAGATCAACGCCCTGAACCAGCAAGGTGTGGAGAACCTCAACGAGACCCTGCGCCATTGTGACCAACTGGCCCAGCAGGCCGGGCGCCTGAAGCAGCTGGTAGGCAGCTTCAGGATCTGATGGCCCTGGGGGGCGCTCTGCGCCCCAATCGCGACGCAAGGCCGCTCCCACAGGTGCCATGCGATCCTTGTGGGAGCGGCCTTGTGTCGCGATCGGGCTGCGCAGCAGCCCCCTACGCCACCACCGCTTTAACCACTTTGCTCCGCCGGACCCAGGCCAGCAGCACCGCCGCCATCAGCACGAAGCCCAGGTAGCCGAACAGTGGGTACACCTCACCCACCAGGCTGATGAACCCCACCAGGCTGCATCCGAACGCCGCCACGCCGGTCACCACCGAGCCCCAGCGAAACCTCACCGTACCCGCCGGCATCAGCCGCGAGAGAAACGAGAACAACGTACCCACCGCAGTGTTGACGATCATGCCGAAGATAATCAGGCACATCACCAGCCCCAGCAGTGGCGATACTTCGTTGGCGATCGACAGCATCGGCATCGGCAGGTCAGCCACGCTGTCCAGGCGCGACAACAGCCCGGCACTCATCACCAGCATCAGCCCACCCAATGCAGCGCCACCAAGCAGCCCACCCCATACAGCGGTTCTCTCGCCCTTGGCCGACCCACCCAGGATGGCCAGGATCGGCGCGCCGGCAACGATGTTGTACGACACGTACAGGAACGCCCCCAGCAGCCAGTGACGAGCGCCCGCCTGTTGCTGGCTGGCCAGCTGGTCGAGCTGGGCGAAGCTCTGTTCCCGGCTGAACACGGCGTACAACGCAATCGCCGAGGCCACCAGGATCAGCAACGGCGTGATGGCACCAATAGCGAGGATCACCCTGCGCACATCCAGGCATACGATGCCCACCACCACCAACGTCACCAGCACGCTGCCGGTCAGCGCCGGGATGCCGAACTGCTGCTCCAGCAAGGCACCACCTCCGGCCAGCATGACCACGGTGACGGCAAACATGAAGAAGGTGATCAGCCAGTCGACGAACAAGCCCAGGTGACGGCCGCAGATGGCCTGGATCACATCCTTGTGCGAGGTTGCCTGCTGGCGATTGCCCAGCCCCGCCAGGGCCATGCCGAGGAAGGTGAACAAGGCTGCGCTGACCAGCGCACCGACCAGCCCCCACACACCGAAATCGACAAAGAACAACAACAGTTCCCGCCCCGAAGCGAACCCCGCCCCCACGATCACGCCGACAAACGCGCCGGCAATCTTCAGCTGCTCTTGCATGTGAACCTCTGGATTTATTGTTGTTTTGCTTTTTGGCGGGCAAGTCAGTCCGCCGCTCCTACAGGTAATCCACCGTCCTTGAATGCAGCGCTGGTCCTGTGGGAGCGGGTTCACCCGCGAAGAAGGCACCGCGCTGCATGGCACCGGCTACGCCGGTTTTCGCGGGTGAACCCGCTCCCACAGGGCCAGGCAATCTTCCAGGTTTTGCGCAAGACAGTTGTTCATGCGCAGATTTCTGCCCGCTCAGGCGTCGCCGACGAACGCCTGCACTTCGATCTCCACATCCACCCCCAGCGCCAATGCCGAGGCCACGGTCGAGCGCACCGGTAGCGCTGCGCCGAAGAATTCCTTGTACACCTCGTTGAAGCCGCCGAAGTGGCTCATGTCCGAGAGCCACACCGTGGCCTTGACTACCTGGTCGAAACGCGCGCCGCAGGCAGCCAGGCTTTCGGAGATGCGCTCGCAGGCGGCGCGGGTCTGGGTCTGGATGTCACCGCGCACCACTTCGCCGCCAGCACTCATCGGCACCTGGCCGGAAAGGAACAGGAAGCCGCCGGCTTTCACCGCACGGGAGAACGGGAACGGCAGGCTGCTGGGAAAACGCTGGATATCATTGCTCATGGGATGCTCCTTTCAGGGTTGCTGGAAACGGGCCGGGGACAGGCGCTCGGGCACCACCCCCTGGCTGACAAGGCCGGGACACAGGGGCAGGCCCAGCAGCAGGTCGGCAGCCAGGCGCGAGGCGCCCGCAGCCGACTGGATGCCATAGCCACCTTGTGCCGCCAGCCAGAAGAACGCTGGCGCGTGCACATCGAAACCGATCACCAGGTCGCCGTCGGCGACGAACGAGCGCAGCCCGGCCCAGGTGTGGCTCGGCCGGCGAATCGAGAGGGTGGTCATGGCTTCGATGTTGTAGATGCCCAAAGCCACGTCGAGCTCCTCGGGCGCGGCGTCCTGGGGTTCGACCGGGTCGGCATTGGCCGGCGACCCCAACAGCTGGCCGGCGTCGGGCTTGAAGTAGAAGCTTTCGTCTACGCCGATCACCGCCGGCCAGCGGGCGAAATCCTGGTCTGCCGGGCCTGGGAAAGTGAAGGCACTGCGCCGGCAGGGTTGCAGGCCGATGCGCGCCACCCCGCACTGCTCGGCCACTCGGTCGGCCCAAGCGCCAGCAGCATTTACCAGCTGGCGCGTCTGTACCCGGCTGCCATCGCCCAGCTGCACCTGCCACAGGTCATCCAGGTACCAGGCCTGGATCAGCTCGGCGTTACAGCGCAGTTCACCGCCAGCGGCGCGATAGCCGCGCAAGAAGCCCTGGTGCAGGGCATGTACGTCCAGGTCCATTGCGCCCGCTTCAAGCACCGCGCCGGCCAGGTTCTCGGCACGCAGGCTCGGTACCAGGGCCAGGGCTGCGTCGCGGTCGAGCAGGCTGACTTCGGTGCCGTTGGCCAGGTTCTGTGCGTGGGTCTGCTCGAGCAGCGTGCGCTGTTCCAGGCTGGCGACGTACAGGCAGCCGCGCGGTTCCAGCAGCGGGTGCTCGCAGAACCCTTGCGGTGGTGCTTCGTAGAAGGCCCGGCTGGCACGGGTCAGCGCCTGTATCTGCGGAGTGCCGTAGGCCTCCATGAACATGGCTGCCGAACGCCCGGTGGAATGGTAGCCAGGCTGCGCCTCGCGCTCGAGCAGCAGCACCTTCTGCCGGCCGGCCAGGCGATAACCGAGGGATGCACCAGCGATGCCCGCGCCGATGATGAGGGTGTCGTAGATCGGGATCATGCACGCTCCTGCCAGGGAATTTTCATATATGAGAATTCTAATATATGAGAATTTACGAATACGCAAGGGTCCAAGGTAAGATGCCCGACCAACGCCGCATGCCGAGACCCCCGAATGCCCGCTGCCCTACCCTTGCTGGACCGTGCCGTAGTCGGCCAGCGCCTGCGCCAGGTGCGCAAGGCGCGTCAGATGACACTCAAGCAATTGTCCGAAGCCAGTGGCGTCCCGCTGTCCACCTTGTCAAAGATGGAGCTGGCGCAGGTCTCGGTCAGCTACGAAAAACTCGCCGCCGCCGCCCGGGCGCTGAACGTCGACATTGCCCAGCTGTTGCGCGCCAGCGGCACGGTAACCGCACCAGTGCCGGTGACGGTGGTGGTCGATTCACTGCCAGCGGCGGCGGGCTACTCGACCGGCACCTATGACTATCACCCAATTGCCGGCGACTTCCCTGAGCGGCGCATGACACCCGCCTATGCCCGCATCATTGCCCGTGAACGTGGCCAGTTCGACGATTTTATCCGCCACCCGGGCCAAGAGTTCGCACTGGTACTGAGCGGGCGCGTTCGTATCGAGTTCGAAACCGGGGAAGCGGTGAGCATCGGGCCGCAGGAGACGGCGTATTTCGACAGCCAGGTGGGACATATCTACCTGTCGGAAAGTGACGATGGCGCAGATGCGCATGTGATGGTGGTGATGACTGATCGCTGACCCGGTGCTGCCTGCCAAGGCCTATCGCCGGCAAGCCAGCTCCCACAGGTACTGCACAGGCCTTGAGGTTGATGCGTCGGTGTGGGAGCCGGCTTGATAGGGCCCTGGCAGGCAGCACCTGGTTATAACCTAATAACGAACAAGTCTATTTGGCTATAAAAAAATCTATATGCTGGCTGCATCCGATAACGGGCAAAGTTGGGCGGTCGAGTAGCGTATGGATGTAGGTTCTTTCGGTTTCACCATTGCAGGCCTGGTCGTGGGTTTCATCGTCGGCATGACCGGCGTCGGTGGCGGCTCGCTGATGACCCCGATCCTGTTGTGGTTCGGCATCAGCCCGGCAACGGCCGTCGGTACCGACCTGCTCTATGCCGCCATCACCAAGGCCAGTGGCGTCTGGGTGCATGCGCGCAACAAGAACGTCGACTGGAAGATCACCGGCCTGCTCAGCCTGGGTAGCGTGCCCGCCGCGGCACTGACCCTGTGGTTCCTCAGCACCCTGCACACCGACACATCGGCGCTCAACGCCGTCATCAAGCAAGGCCTGGCGGTGGTCCTGATCCTGACCGCGCTGGCCATCCTGTTCAAATCGCGTCTGCAGGCCTTCGCCAGCCGCCATGCCGGTGACCACTATCACCTCAGCGACCGCAGCCTGAATACCCTTACCGTGCTTACCGGCGTGGTGCTGGGGGTGATGGTCACCCTTACTTCCATCGGCGCTGGCGCACTGGGTACCGTGGCGCTGTTCCTGCTGTACCCGTTCCTGGTCACCCGCCGCCTGGTCGGTACCGAAATCGCCCACGCCGTGCCGCTGACCCTGGTGGCAGGGCTGGGCCATGCGGGGATGGGCAACATGGACTGGTCGCTGCTGGGTTACCTGCTGCTGGGCTCGCTGCCAGGCATCTACCTGGGCAGCCACCTCACCGGGCGGATTTCCGACCGCGTGCTGCGCCCGTGCCTGGCGGCGATGCTGTTGCTGATTGGCTACAAGCTGGCGTTCTGACCTTCAGCCCAGGCGCAGACGCCATTGCCCGGTAAAGCTCAGCTCCAGGCGCGACAGGGGCAACACGTCGACTCGCTGGCTGGCGCTCATCGGGCAGCAAAGTACTTGTACAAGCACGGCGCGCATCACCATCGGGTGGGTAACTGCCAGCCATTCACCAGGCCTGTCGAAGGCCGCCAGCCAGGCGGCGATGCGCTGGCAAAGCACGGCGAACGACTCGCCGCCGTGAACATCACTGGCCGGGTCCTGAAGCCATTCGGTCAACGCCTGCGATTGCTCGGCCTGCAGTTGCTTCAGTGTCAGCCCTTGCCAACGCCCCAGGTCGCAATCGGCCAATGCCGGCTCGACCTGCACCGGCCCAGAAAACCACGCCGCTGTCTCGCAGGCTCGCCGCTCTGGTGCAGTCAGCACCGGCACACCGGACAGGTCGGCGAAAGGCTGTTGGCCCAGTGGAAGAATGCCGTCTTCGGCATGGTGCAGTCGCCCGGACTTCTGGGCTTGGGTCAGGGCATGGCAGATCAGCGTCAGGCGGACGGCTTTCACCGGTTTTTTCTCATGGCGGGTTGAGGCGCAAGGTTTAGCATGCTGCGGCACTTTTTGCCGCAACAAATATGGCACCGCCTGCGCCAGTGTTCCCCGGTTTATCGGTGAATGGGCCGTACAGCACCCCGATGTCAGAAGGTGATATTCAGCGCAGCGAACACCGCCCTGCCTGGCTGGTTATAGGTATTGGCGCCCGAAGTACTGGCGTTGCCACCACGCAGGATCTGCTTGTCGAACACGTTGTTCACCCCCACCCGCACGTCGTAGTTGGCGTTGAACTTGTACCCGGCGCTCACGTCCACCAGGCCGTAGGCTTCCACATCCTGTTGCGCGGCCTTGTCGTAGCTTTGCTGGGTGCGGTCGTTGAAGGTCGGCGACTTCTGCTTGCCGAAGTAGGTACCCGCCACCTGGAACGACAGCTTCTCGGTGGCGCGCCAGTCGAGGGTGGTGTTGACGGTGTATTCCGGGATCACCGACAGCGGCTCTCCGGTCTCGCGGTTGTCGTTGTCGAGCATCCAGGTCAGGTTGGTGTTCCAGTCCAGGGCCGGGGTCAGCTCGATGAACAGGTTGCCTTCGATACCCTCCACCCGCGCCTTGCCGGCGTTGTCCCACTGGGTCACGCGGCTGCCGGTGCCGATGGTGTACAACACATCGGTATCACCGACGATCTTGTTCTTGTAGTCGTTGCGAAAGTACGTGGCACTGGTGCGCCAGGTACCCCGGTCGTACATCAGGCCGATTTCCTTGTTGACGCTGATCTCGGGCTTGAGGTCGGCGTTGCCCTGCAGGTAACAGCCACCGTTGTTGGTCTGCTGCACGCTGCAACCATTGCCGCGGCTGTACAACAAGTAGTTGGGGTTGGACTGGTACAGGTTCGGGGTCTTGTAGGCGCGCGCGATACCGCCTTTGACCGACAGTGCTTCGGTCAGCTTGTGCGACAGGTTCAGGCTGGGACTTAAGTTGTCGCCGAAGGTTTCGTGGTGGTCGAAACGCAGGCCCGGGGTAATGGTGGTGTCGCCGACAATGATGTTGTCCTCGACGAACAGCGCATAGCTGCGGGCGGTCGTCTTCGAGCTGCTGCGGTCGAAACCGACGAGCCCGTCATTACCCGTGGGGTCCGAGCTTTGTGGGCGCAGCGAGCCCTGATCATTGAGCGTTTCGTACAGGTACTCGCCGCCCAGGGTCAGCACATGCTCGGTGCTGCCCATGGCGAATGGCAGGTTCACTTCGCTGCTCAGGCGCGTGTTGCGCAGGCGAGACATGGCGGCGCCTTCAGCATTGGGAGCACCTTCGGTACGGCCTGCCAGGCCCTCGTTCAGACGCCAGTTGCGCACGTACTCGTAGGCCAGCACGGTCTTGCTGGTACCCCAGGTGAAATCGCCCAGGTGGGTCAGGTCGTAGGTACTGCGCTGCATCACATTGGTTTCGTGGCCGTACAAGCTGGACACGAACTCGACGTCACCACCGCCGTTGCTGTTCATGGTGTCGCCGGCAAAGATATTGCCCTGGCGGCTGTAGCCGGCACTGGCCTCGAAGCGGTGCTCGTCGTTCAGCTTCCAGCTCAGCAGGCCATTGATGTCCTTGTTGCGTACGCCTTCGCGGCCCGCCACCAGCGCACTGGTGGCATGCCCGGCATTGATGTCCAGGTCGTCGGCATCGGTCTTGGCCAGGCCGCCGTACAGGCGGAAGCCGAGGTTGTCGGTCAGGCCGCCGCCCAGGTTGAAGTTGGCCCGGCGGCTGGCGCCCTCGGCGCTGTCTTCCGGCAGCTGGGTGTACAGGCTGACGCTGCCCTTGAGTTCATCGGTGGGCCGTTTGGTGATGATATTGACCACCCCGCCCATGGCGCCGGAACCGTAACGTGCGGCCGCCGGCCCACGCAGGATCTCGATGCGCTCGACCGCTTCTGCCGGAACCCAGTTGGTTTCACCGCGGGTATCGCGGTCGCCGTTCCAGCCATAGCGCACGGCATTGCGTGCGCTGGATGGCTTGCCGTCTATGAGGATCAGGGTGTTTTCCGGGCCCATGCCGCGCAGGTCGATCTGCCGGTTGTTGCCACGCGCGCCGCTGGCGCTGTTGCCGGTCAGGTTGACCCCGGGCTCGCGGCGGATGATTTCGGACAGGTCATTGGCCGGCGGGTGGCGCTTGATGTCTTCGGCGGTGATGATCGACGTACCCAAGGCCTGGCGTGCCTCGCGCTCGGCGGTGACCAGGGTGTCCTGGATCACCAGCGCGTTGTCGGCGACCGGCATCTCCAGCACCTCACCCGTACGCTGTTCTTCGGCCTGGGCCACGGTGGCCACCATGGCCGGTGACGCCAGCGCGACAAACGCCAGGGCCAGGCTGTTGGGTGAAGTCTTGCACTGCATGGGTACATCTCCTGCGATTCATGAGCGAAACGGCACATCCCTGGCGGAGACCGGGAGCCCTCGCCCACCGGCCTCGCAAACACAGTTTGGTGGCCAACAGGGATGGTAAATATAGTGATTCGCAATTGTGTTTAAATCTTATTTACGAAGTTTACATGTTTGTACCGGAACTTTGCTGACACGACAGCGTTGCCGGCGCAGCCCGACTATTCGCGCTGTTGCTTGCATATACCTGTCCGATTTGCATCTTGCGTGACGGCTCCTACAGTTTCGAACGTAGCACCTCTGCCGAGCCTCTTGATGCGCAGCCACGAAGAAAGCCACGCCATGAACGCCACCAGGTCCCTGTCGAAGATCCCCCGCAGCGTCTGGGCGCTGGGCTTCGTATCGATGTTCATGGACATTTCCTCGGAAATGATTCACGCCCTGCTGCCGCTGTACATGGTCACCGTGCTTGGCACCTCGGTAGTGGCGGTGGGCTTTATCGAAGGTATTGCCGAAGCGACCGCTTCGATCACCAAGGTGTTTTCTGGCGCCCTCAGCGACCGGCTGGGCAAGCGCAAGCTGCTTACGGTGCTGGGCTATGGCCTGGGTGCGTTGACCAAGCCGGTGTTCCCCATGGCCTCCGGGCTGGGGTGGTTGACCGCAGCACGCTTCGTCGACCGGGTCGGCAAAGGCATTCGTGGGGCGCCGCGCGATGCACTGGTGGCCGATGTCACGCCCGCCGAACTACGTGGTACAGCCTTCGGCCTGCGCCAGGCGCTGGATACCGTGGGCGCCGTCCTTGGGCCGTTGCTGGCGATCGTGCTGATGTGGCTGACCGCGAGCCATTTCCAGACGGTGTTCTGGGTGGCGGTGCTTCCGGCGTTCGTGGCGGTGTACATCCTCATCGCCTTCGTGCGCGAACCTGAAACGCCGGCCACCACCCGGCCGGTGCGCTCACCGCTGGCCCTGCACGAATTGGCACGCCTGGGCCCGTCCTACTGGCGGCTAATCGGCCTGGCCACGCTGTTCACCCTCGCCCGCTTCAGCGAGGCGTTTCTGCTGCTGCGCGCCCAGGACATGGGCCTGGCGCCGCTGTGGGCGCCGGCAGTGCTGGTGCTCATGGCCCTGGCCTACTCGCTGTCGGCCTACCCCGCGGGGGTGCTGTCGGACCGCGTAGGCCGCCGCGGCGTGCTGATGACCGGGCTGGGGCTGCTGGTCGCCGCCGACCTGCTGCTGGCCCTGCTGCCGGGCTGGACCGGGCTGGCCATGGGGGTGGCTGCCTGGGGCCTGCACCTGGGCTTCAGCCAAGGCATCTTTGCCGCCATGATCGCCGACAGCGCCCCCGCGGCGCTGCGCGGTACAGCCTTCGGCCTGTTCAACCTGCTGACCGGCATGGCGCTGCTGGTGGCGAGCGTGGTGGCCGGGCTGTTGTGGGACGGGGTCGGCTTCAAGGCGACATTCCTGCTTGGCGCAGCGTGTGCCGGCGGCACCCTGATCGGGGTCGTATTGCTCAGATCGGGCCCGATCACCGGCAATCCGAACTAGGCCAGCGCTGGCTGCTGCTCCAGTAGCGACCAGCCGCCATGTCCATCCACCTCCAGCCGGTGGGTATGGAAACCTGCCAGTGTACTGCGGTGCCCGACACTGACCAGCAACGCGCCCGGCATTTCCGTACGCAACAGCGAATACAGGGCATGCTCGAGCCCTTCGTCCATGGCCGAAGTGGACTCGTCAAGGAACACCACCTGTGGCCGGTTGAACAGCACCCGGGCAAATGCGAGGCGCTGCTGCTCACCGACCGAGAGAATGTGTGACCAGTCACAGCTGACTTCCAGTCGCTCGACCAAGTGGGCCAGGTTGACCTGGCGCAAGGCCTGTTGCATCCGCGATTCATCCTCAGGCTTGCTGGCCGCCGGGTAGGCGATGACGGTGCGCAGATCGCCCAGCGGCAGGTACGGCCGCTGCGACAGGAACAGCGCCTGGTGGCCAAGCGGGCGCCTGACCTCACCCTCGGCGTACGGCCAGAGTCCCGCCAGCGCACGCAGCAGCGTGGTTTTACCGCTGCCCGACGGCCCCTTGATCAACAGCGCCTGGCCGGCATGCAGGTCAAGGTCCAGGTCGGTGATAAGGGCATGCCCGTCCGGGCGCAGCACCTGCAGGCGGCTGATCGCCAAGGCATGCTCCTGGTCCTCGGTGATGACGCGCGGCAAAGCGCTCGCCTGCTCATTGGCATCGAGGAAGCCGGTCAGACGGTCGAGGGTGGCCCGGTACTGGGCAAACGCATCATACGACTCGCGGAAGAACGACAACGAATCCTGCACCTGGCCAAAGGCCTGGGAGGTCTGCATGACGTCGCCCAGCTTGATCGCCCCGCTGAAGAAGCGCGGTGCCTGCAGAATGAAGGGGAACACCACTGCGACCTGGCTCACGCCCAGGTTGAAACCGCTGAATTTCAGGTTCCGGAACACCAGCGCCCAGGCATTCACGATCAAGGCACCAAAGCGACCCAGCAACGTGCCCCGCTCGACCTGCGCGCCCTGGTAGAAAGCGATGTTCTCGGCATTTTCGCGCAGACGCATCAGCGCGTAACGGAAGTTGGCGGTGAGCTTTTCGTTGAGGAAGTTCAGGCGGATCAGCGGTCGTCCGAGGCGGAAGGCGATCCAGGTGGCAACGATGACGTAAAGGTACACGGCAAACACCATAGCCCGGGGAATCTCCACGCCGGCAACGGCCAGCGGCGCCGACAGCCCCCAGAGGATGCCGGTGAACGCCACCAGCGAAACCAGCGCACTGACTGCGCCCAGGGCGAGGGTCACCGAGTTGCTGACAAAGGCGTTGACGTCCAGTTCGATACGTTGGTCAGGGTTGTCCACGGGCTCGGCGAGGAACTGGCCACGGTAGTAGGCATCGCCGTGCATCCAGTCGTGGGTCAGGCGCTCGGTCAGCCATACTCGCCATTGGATGCTGAACGCCTGGCTTACATAGAAGGTGAACAGCGAACGCAGTACATGGATGGTGGCCAATACTGCAAAGACACCGAGCAGGTACCAGAAGGCCGCTTGGTCAAGGCCCTGCAAGGCGCTGTAGAAGCCGTTGTACCAGAATGAGAACAGCACGTTCAGACGCACCGAGAATAGCGTCAGAACCAGCAGCAGGGCGAACACCAGTAACGGCCGCCAACTGCGCCTGAAACTGAAATAAGGCCCGGCAAGCTGCCAGAACTGGCTACCCCAGCGCGTACAACGTACGGCCAGTGTGGCGGCTGCTGTGAAGCAGACAAGGGTGATGAACGAAGCGATTGCCAGCCAGCTCAGGCTCTCTTGCAGGGCCTGGTGCCAGTTCATTTCCATGATGGGTATCCGTGCTGAGTATTTCCGCGAGCGTAGCATTGACCTGTGATTCGTCAGGCATAAATGACGCACATTTCATGATTGCCTTCGGAGCTACGCGGGCCCCTGTTGGGCGGGCGAGTCGAGGTGTCGAACCGCCGTGAAGCGGGCGACGTGGTGGATGGCACCGGCTATGCCGGTGTTCGCGGGTGAACCCGCTCCCACAGGGGCGGCGTATGCTTGGGATTTTTTGCACCATAAAGACAAAACCCCTACCTGCATGCGCAGATAGGGGTTTTGCGAAATGAATCTTGACGATGACCTACTCTCACATGGGGAAACCCCACACTACCATCGGCGATGCATCGTTTCACTGCTGAGTTCGGGATGGGATCAGGTGGTTCCAATGCTCTATGGTCGTCAAGAAATTCTGTTGCCAGAATGTCCAGATGGACAGCCCAGCGAATTCGGATATGCGATATTTGTGATGTTGCGAACTTTCGGTTGTTTCGTCTTCACCACCGCAATCTGCGCTAGCAAATTGCTTGGGTGTTATATGGTCAAGCCTCACGGGCAATTAGTATTGGTTAGCTCAACGCCTCACAGCGCTTACACACCCAACCTATCAACGTCGTAGTCTTCGACGGCCCTTTAGGGGATTCAAGATCCCAGTGAGATCTCATCTTGAGGCAAGTTTCCCGCTTAGATGCTTTCAGCGGTTATCTCTTCCGAACATAGCTACCCGGCAATGCCACTGGCGTGACAACCGGAACACCAGAGGTTCGTCCACTCCGGTCCTCTCGTACTAGGAGCAGCCCCTCTCAAATCTCAAACGTCCACGGCAGATAGGGACCGAACTGTCTCACGACGTTC
This sequence comes from Pseudomonas sp. M2(2023), assembly GCF_030263955.1. Lineage (NCBI taxonomy): Bacteria > Pseudomonadati > Pseudomonadota > Gammaproteobacteria > Pseudomonadales > Pseudomonadaceae > Pseudomonas > Pseudomonas sp. M2(2023). The sequence goes on along the minus strand of NZ_CP127114.1, from coordinate 1,930,050 downwards.
TAAACCCAGCTCGCGTACCACTTTAAATGGCGAACAGCCATACCCTTGGG
>NZ_CP127114.1:530000-1925000 GCF_030263955.1 Pseudomonas sp. M2(2023) | reverse complement strand
CAAGGATCGTCGCGCAGAAATGAACACCCAACCCCGCAGCCTGGCCGCTACCCTCTTCCCGATCGGCCTGCTGCTCATCGCCATGGCATCGATACAGTCCGGCGCCTCACTGGCCAAAAGCATGTTCCCCCTCATCGGCGCGCAAGGCACCACCACCCTGCGCCTGATCTTCGCCAGCATCATCATGCTGCTTATCCTGCGCCCTTGGCGTGTGCGCGTGACCCGCAATACCCTGCGCAACGTCATCATCTACGGCATGGCGCTGGGCGGCATGAACTTCCTCTTCTATATGGCCCTGCAAACGGTACCGATCGGCATTGCCGTGGCACTGGAATTCACCGGCCCGCTGGCCGTGGCAATCTTCTCCTCGCGCCGGCCGATCGACTTCCTGTGGATTGCCCTGGCCATCGTCGGCCTGCTGCTGTTGCTGCCGGCCGGCCATGGCGGGCAGGCTCTCGACCCGGTCGGCGCTGCCTATGCCCTGGGCGCGGGCGTATGCTGGGCGCTGTACATCCTGTTCGGGCAGCGTGCCGGGGCCGAGCATGGTATCCAGAGTGCCGCACTGGGCGTAGTGGTGGCCGCGCTGTTCGTTGCCCCCATCGGTATCGCCCACGCCGGCAGCGCATTGCTCACACCCGCCCTGATCCCCATGGCGCTGGGCGTCGCGGTGCTGTCAACCGCCCTGCCCTACAGCCTGGAAATGGTTGCCCTCACGCGCATCCCGGCACGCACTTTCGGCACCCTCATGAGTATCGAGCCAGCATTCGGCGCATTGTCCGGCCTGCTGTTCCTGGGCGAGGTACTGACGATTACCCAGTGGCTGGCTATTCTCGCGATCATCACCGCGTCGGTCGGCACCACCCTGTCCATGCGCAAGGAACCCAGCCCGGTCGTCGCTACCGACTGATATGAGAAATATTTTCATTTGAGACAGGATTAGTGATTGTAGCGACCTGTCTCGCTGATTAAGCTGTCACAGAATCATCATCTTCACGCTATCTACTGGACCGAACACGGACGCTGGGGATATTTCAGGAAGAACCAAAGCGATAACGACGGGACCAGACAGCTGATCCGCCCCGCATCATAAGGACAGGAATGAAACGTATTTTGCTGATCCTGGCCATCTTGGCTATTGCTGGATGTGCCGCCACGGCCAAGACTGAGGTCAAAAGGGGCAAGAAGGGCCTGCATATCAATTGCTCCGGCCTGTCTTCCTCGTGGGACAACTGCTACAGCAAGGCCGCGAGCTCCTGCAGCACGCGCGGCTACCGGATCATAGCCCGCTCGGGCGATAGCGATGAAGAACCAGGTGACTACCTGTTTGGCATCAACCCGGCGGGTTATACCAGCCGCAGCATGATCGTCATCTGCAAGTAAAACAAAGGGCAGCTCGCAAGCTGCCCTTTTCGTTTGCCTCACAAGGGCGCGGTACGCGCCTCCAGCCAGGCCAGCGCGTCCCCCTTGAGCAACGGCGCCAGACGCTCGCGTACCCTGGCGTGATAGCCATTCAACCAGTCCAGTTCTTCCCTGGTCAGCAACTCGGGCACCAGACAGCGGGTATCGATCGGGCATAGCGTCAGGGTCTCGAAGTTCAGGAAGTCGCCGAAGGCGCTCTTGCCGACCTCGCGGTTGACCACCAGGTTCTCGATGCGCACACCCCACTGTCCTGGACGGTACGTACCCGGCTCGATCGAGCTGATCATGCCCACCTGCATCGCGGTCTGCGGCGTGGGCGCCGCCTGGTAGGCAATTACCTGCGGCCCCTCGTGCACATTCATGAAGTAGCCCACGCCATGCCCGGTGCCATGTCCGTAATCCACCTGGTCAGCCCAGATCGGTGCCCGGGCAATGGCGTCGAGCAACGGCGATAGCACGCCTCGCGGGAAGGTGGCCCGCGACAAGGCGATCATGCCTTTGAGCACGCGTGTGCAATCCTGCCTCTGTGCAAGGCTCGGGTTGCCCACGGGCACCATGCGCGTGATGTCGGTGGTGCCCCCCAGGTACTGCCCGCCCGAATCGATCAGCAGCAGACCATCGCCCTCGATGACCGCGTGCGACTGTTCCGTGGCGCGGTAATGCGGCATCGCGCCATTGCCGTTGAAGGCGGCAATGGTCGAGAAGCTCAACGACACGAATCCCGGGCGGCGGGCACGGGCGGCACTCAACTGCTCGTCGACCGTCAGCTCGGTAACCAGCTCACGACCAAGGTTGGCCTCTAACCAGGCGAAGAATTCGCACAGGGCCGCGCCATCCTGCTCCATCACCTGCCGGATGTGCACCAGGTCCTCATCACCCTTGCACGACTTGCTCAAGGTGCTGGGGTTGAGCCCCTCGACCAGCTCCACCTCGGCCGGCAGGTTATCCAGCAGGCCGCAGGTCACCCGGGCCGGGTCGACCAGCAATCGGCTCCCGGCCGGCATGGCGGCGAGGGCCTTGCCTGCTTCGGCGTAGTCACGCACTTCGATACCGTCGGCCGCCAGCACCTGGCGTAGATGTTCGTCGAGCTTGTCCTGGCCGACGAACAGGATGGCCTGCTGCTGGCTGATCAGGGCAAAGGCCACGAACACCGGATTGTAGGAAACATCGCTACCGCGCAGGTTGAACAGCCAGGCGATGTCATCCAGGGTGGCGATGAAATGCCAGTCGGCCCCCTTGGCCTGCACGCTCTGGCGCAACTGCGCCAGTTTTTCCGCACGGCTCACCGTGGCGTGCGGCGGCAAATGCTGATACACCGGGTTGCCTGGCAGCGCCGGGCGCCCTTCCCAGACCTGGCCCAGCAGATCCTTGTCAGTCACCAGTCGCGCCCCGCGCGCCTTCAGCCGATCGCTCAGTTGGCGCGCCGAAGCCAGCGCCATGACCGCACCATCTACTGCCACGCTGCCGTTGGGCTCGACGTGATCGCCCAGCCACTCCAGCGCACCAGGCTTGCCCGGCAGCAGTTTCATCAGCTCGATGCCACTGCCCGCCAGCTCGTGTTCCGCCTGTTCCCAGTAGCGGCTATCGACCCACACCCCGGCAAAGCCAGCCGTGACCACCAGCGTGCCGACCGAGCCATGGAAACCAGAAAGCCACTGGCGCCCTTGCCAGTAACCAGGCAGATATTCGGAAAGATGGGGGTCGGCCGAAGGTACCAGCAAGGCATCGATGCCTTCTGCGGCCATGGCCTGGCGAACCAGCGCCAAACGCTGCGGCACGCTTTGCCCAAGGGTGGTCTGAACGTTCATGCGCTCTCCTGCGGCTACATCACGGTTTATCCAGTGTGCCGATAATGGAACAGCCGCCGAAGCCCTGCAATCTTGGCGACCGACACACGGCATGCATTGCCCGTGACGCCCTGCGCATACTGGACATTTCCTACAGACGGGCCAGAACCACCGATCAAGTTCCGCTGAACTTCCACAAAGCACCGGCTTCACACTGAGTACATTCATTGCACACAGGCAAATGACCATGCCCAACGCCTGCGCCCCTAAAAGCGGCGTGGTGCTGCTCGACACCCGCGCGCACACCCCCGACCACGAGCATGCCGTGCACCTGAAGCTTGCCGACGGCCTGGCCCGCCTTCTGGGCTGCCCGCACGTGCAACCCAGCCAGCCACCAAGCGCCACCGACGGCTACTATTACCTGCCCACCGAAACCCTGGTCGATCCCGAACGCCATGCCGCCCTCGGCATCTGCAGCGAACAGGACCTTTTCGGTGGCCTGGTCGCACACCCCTACATGGCGACCAAGGCGATTTCCCACCCGCTGCCGGCCGGGGCCAGTTTCCCGCCGGGCTGGACCGATGCCTTCGCACGGCAAGCCTGCGATGCCCTGCTGCGCGGCTACACCGTATTCAGCAAGGCCGATGCACGGACCGCCGCACAGCTGTTACTGACGGACGGCCCGTTGCGAATCAAGCCGGTACTGGCCTGCGCAGGCCGTGGGCAACAGGTCATAACCACGGCGGATGAGCTGGAACCGCTGCTGGCCGGCATGGATGACCAGGACCTTGCGCTATGGGGGTTGGTGCTCGAGGAAGACCTGAGCGAAGTGCAAACATTCAGCGTTGGCCAGGTACGTGTCGCCGGCCTGACCTGCAGCTATCACGGCACCCAGCAACTTACCCGCGACCATCAGGGCACGGAAGTGTATGGCGGCTCCGACCTGGTAGTGGTACGCGGTGACTACCAGGCACTGCTGCAACTGCCGCTGGACGAGCCGCTGCGCCTGGCCATCAACCAGGCGATGGCCTACGAACAAGCCGCCGAGCAGCACTTCCCCGGCTTCATCGCCTCGCGGCGCAACTACGACATTGCCCGCGGCGTGAACCCACAGGGCCACCTGCGCAGCGGCGTACTCGAGCAATCCTGGCGCCTGGGCGGTGCCAGCAGTGCCGAACTGCTGGCCTTGCAGGCGTTCGCCGACGACCCGGCATTGCAACGGGTACGTACCTCCACCCATGAAGTGTTCGGCACCCCCGAACTCCCCACTGACGCCACCCTCTTTTACCAAGGAAACGACAGTGAACTCGGACAACTCAGCAAATTTGCGCGGATTCGCGAACATGACCATTCAGAGTGAAACCGTTGAACTGCAGGTCGAGGATGACAGCATCGTCGGCACCCTGGTCAGCCCCGGCAGCAAGATGCCGGGCATCCTCTTCGTCCACGGCTGGGGTGGCAGCCAGCAACGCGACCTGGCCCGCGCCCGGCATATCACCGGGCTGGGCTGCGTGTGCATGACCTTCGACCTGCGCGGCCACGAAAAAACCGAAAGCCAACGGCTGACGGTAACCCGCGAACAGAACCTGACCGACCTGCTGGTGGCCTACGACCGGCTGGTAAGCCACCCGGCCGTCGACACCAGTGCCATCGCCATCATCGGCAGCAGCTATGGCGGCTACCTGGCCACCTTGCTGACCCGTGAGCGGCCGGTCAAATGGCTGGCCCTCAGGGTACCCGCAATGTACTGGGACGACGAATGGAACCTCCCCAAGCAAACCCTCGACCGGCAACGGCTGAACGCCTATCGCCAGCGCCTGCTCGGCCCGGCAGACAACCGCGCACTGGCAGCCTGTGCCGAGTTCGGTGGCGATGTACTGCTGGTCGAGTCCGAGCAGGACGACTACGTGCCGCACAGCACCTTGATGAGCTACCGCTCGGCATTCGTCAGCGCCCATTCGCTCACCCACCGCATCGTCGACGGCGCCGACCACGCGTTGTCCAGCGAAGAGAGCCAGAAAGCCTACAGTTCGATCCTGGCGGCATGGGTCAGCGAAATGGTCATTGGCGCCCGCCTGGATCGCTACCCGCACTACGCGCCCTGGTATGCCTGAGGCTCGCCCACCTGGCAATGCAGGCCGCCATCGGCACCGCGCACCAGGCTGCGCAGGGTCTGGTAGGCAGCAAAGTTGACCCCACGCGCCTGGTACTGGCCAAGCAGGTCGAGAAAAGGTTCCCCGACGAAATATACGGCCGCCGCTGCCCACGCCTGGCGGGACTGCCATTGCAGGTACTGCAGCACCCGGCTGCCATCGTCGCTGGCCTGAATACTGACGCCCTGCAGCCCTTCGCAACGCGCGGCCAGCTCTTCGCTGCGCGCCACCAGCGCTTGGGCCAACGCCTGCTGGAACTTGCCAGGCACTTCATATTCGATCATCTGGGTAAACCACAGGGCATGGGATGTTGCCGTCATGAACGGTCTCCTGGTGACGGACGCCTACAGCGCGATGCCGAGCAGGGTAAAACCTCAAGTTATGTCAAGGTCAAGCGGTTTTCCGCACCGGGAACGCCCCGCGTCCTAACCCGATACCGCGAAGCGCCGCCGGTAATCACTCGGGGTCAGGCCGGTTATGCGCTGAAACACCTTGCGAAACGCACCCGGGTCCTGGTAACCGACGCCCCAGGCGATCTGCTCGACATTGCGCCGGGTGAACTCCAGCAAGCGGCACGCGCGCCCCACCCTCACCTGCTGGCAGTACTCGGTTGGCCGTAGCCCCGTGGCAGCACGAAAACGCCGCAGGAAGGTGCGTTCCTCCAGCCCCGCGCACGCAGCCATGCTGGCCAGATCGGCATCCTGCCCACCGTTGCCCTGCAACCAGTGCTGCACTTTCAGTACCGCCTCATCGCCATGGTCCAGGCGTGGATTGAACACTGCACCAGGCAGCGGCGCCGCGACCGGGTCGACCGCCAGGTAGCGGGCAGTTTCCCGCGCCACCGTCGCGCCCATGAAGCGCTCCAGCAAGCGCAAGCCCAGGTCGGTCCAGGCCATCAGCCCCGCCGAGGTGACGATGTCGCCATCGTCCAGCAACGGCTGCTGGGCCTCGACCCGCACCTTGGGAAAACGCTGGGCAAGCGAATGCACGTAGTTCCAGTGGGTACAGGCCGGGCGCCCGTCGAGCAGACCACTGGCGGCGATGAAGAACACCCCGATGCACACCGATGCCAGCACCGTGCCGTGCCCGTGCAACTGGCACAACGACGCGCGATGGTGCTCAAGCAGCTCACCCTGTGGTGCCGACTCCAGGCTTGGCGGAATGATCAGCACCCGCAGATCGGCCGCGGCGGCAGGTGGGCTCTCAGGGGCAAGCTGCAACCGCCCTGCCTCGTCTGCCTGCCAAAAGCTGATACGCACCGATGGCAACTCGACAGCACCCAGTTCGGCAACCACCCGGTTGGCTACCAGAAAAAGGTCGGCCAGCCCATGCACGGCAGCACGCTGCGCGCCGGGGTACAGCAGCAGGCCGATGTCCAGGCTGGCGGGGTTGTCAGTTTTTGCCTGCATAGTGTCGTTCGCGCCAATCCTCAGGTCAGTGCACACAGCCTATAACTTACGTCATCCAACGACTACTGCCACAGGAGGCAGCATGAGCAAGCAGGCGCTGATCATCATCGACATCCAGAACGACTACTTCCCCGGCGGCAAATGGACCCTCGATGGTGCCGAGCAGGCGGCCGACAATGCTGCCCGCCTGTTGGTGGCGGCGCGTCAACGGGGCGACCTGGTGGTGCATGTGCGGCATGAGTTCGACAGCGCCGATGCGCCGTTCTTCGCGCCAGGTTCGCAGGGCGCGGCGATCCATGCCAAGGTAGAGCCTCGGGCCGATGAGCCGGTGGTGCTCAAGCACAAGGTCAACGCCTTCCTCGGTACCGACCTTGAGCACACGCTGGACCGGCATGGCGTCGAGGCCCTGACCATCGTCGGCAGCATGAGCCACATGTGCATCGACGCCGCCACCCGGGCCGCGGCCGACCTGGGTTATGACGTGACCGTGGCGCACGACGCCTGTGCCACGCTGCCACTAGAGTTCGATGGCAAGCGGGTGCCGGCGGCGCAGGTGCATGATTCGGTGATGGCGGCGTTGGCGTTTGCCTATGCCAAGGTGGTCAGGACCGATGAGTTGCTGAATAGCTGATCAGGCTTGCTCAGCACCTGTGGGAGCGGGCGTGCCCGCGAATCAGGCGACGCGGAGGATGGCACCGCCTCCGCTGGTGTTCGCGGGCATGCCCGCTCCCACAGGTGATGCAGCCCTGCGCGCTCTTAGATCACCACATTGCGCACAAACCGCACCGCAACCGCCCCATCGTTGCGGTAGGCATACCGGCAGTTGCTGGGAAACACATGGAACTGCCCGACCTGCAGGCGATGCTCGACCCCTTCGATGATCAGCGTCAGTTGCCCTTGCGCCACATAGATCTGCTCGCTCCAGCCTTCGGCATCAGCCTCGCTGGAATAGCACTCGCCCGGTGCCAGGGTCCATTCCCATAGTTCCACCTCGCGCCGCGCCACGCTGCTGCCCAACAGCACCGCCCGACTCTGCGGGTGCTCGCCGGCCCAGGCCAACTCTTCGATGCGCCCGGGGTCGCGCTGGTCAGGTGCCTGGATCAGGGTACTGAAAGCCACGCCCAAGGCCTCGGCAATCAGGTCGAGAGTAGTCAGGCTGACATTCTTCTCGCCCGCCTCGATCGCCACCAGCATGCGCCGGCTGACCCCGGAACGCTCCGCCAACGCCGTCTGGCTCATACCCGCGGCGTTGCGCAGGCTGCGTACATTGAGGCTGACATGTTGCAGCACCGATGCCCGGTGCGAGGAATCTTTGTGCACTATATTGCTCACTGGTCGGTATTGCGCAGTATACTGCCCACTTTGCGGCGATTGTGCGCCGCCCCCTCCGAGTGCGCAAGACCATGAGCCAGCCCAGCAGCAAACCGACCCCCGCCATTACCTTTCGCCTGAGCAAGGCCGAACTAGTGCTGGTATTCATCACCATGCTGTGGGGCGGCACCTTCCTGCTGGTACACAACGTGATGAGCGTCAGCGGCCCGATGTTCTTCGTCGGTCTGCGCTTCGCTGCAGCCGCGCTGTTCGTCGGGGTGGTCTCGGCGCGGGCGCTGCCAGGGCTGACCTTCACCGAACTGAAGGCCGGCATGCTAATCGGGGTGTCGATCATGCTCGGCTACGGCCTGCAGACCATGGGCCTGCAAACCATCAGCAGCAGCCAGTCGGCGTTCATCACCGCGCTGTACGTGCCGTTCGTGCCGCTGCTGCAATGGCTGGTGCTGGGCCGGCGCCCCGGCCTGATGCCCAGCATCGGTATCGGCCTGGCGTTCATCGGCCTGATGCTGCTGGCCGGTCCGGAGGGTGGCAGCCTGCACTTCAGCGAAGGCGAGCTGGTAACCCTGGTCAGCGCCGTGGCCATTGCCGGCGAAATCATCCTGATCAGCCGCTACGCCGGGCAGGTCGATGTGCGCCGGGTCACCGTGGTGCAGCTGGCGACCGCCTCGCTGCTGGCGTTCCTGATGATCGTGCCGACCCAGGAGCGCATACCCGATTTTTCCTGGCTGCTGCTGACCAGTGCCGTGGGCCTGGGCGCCATGAGCGCGGTGATCCAGGTAGCCATGAACTGGGCGCAGAAGTCGGTCTCGCCCACCCGCGCCACCCTCATCTATGCCGGCGAACCGGTATGGGCCGGGATCGTCGGGCGCATCGCCGGTGAGCGCCTGCCGGGCGTGGCACTGCTCGGCGGCCTGCTGATCGTGATCGCGGTGGTGGTAAGCGAACTCAAGGTGCGCCGCCCGCGCGAGGTGGCCGAAGCACAGGAAGTGCAGGATGAAGGCGAACGCCAGGCTGGCCTGTAAAGCCGCCAACTGCGTCTATGCTTTGTAAGAATCTGTTATAAAAAAACAGCTTGTCACAGCCTGTTTGTAGGATTCTGCGACAGCTTGCGTGTTGGTGATCAACCCCTCGGCACGTATGATTCTTTGCAAACTTCTCCAGAATAGAACGCTATGTCATTGATAGTGCTATTGCTTCTGCCGTTCGTGGGCAGTTGCCTGGCAGCCGTGCTGCCGCACAACGCACGTAACGCGGAGTCCATTCTCGCCGGGCTCGTGGCCCTGGTCGGCACTGTCCAGGTAGCACTGCTGTACCCTCAGGTTGCCCACGGTGGCGTGATTCGCGAAGAGTTCCTCTGGCTGCCCAGCCTTGGGTTGAACCTTGTGCTGCGCATGGACGGCTTCGCCTGGCTGTTCTCGCTGCTGGTGCTGGGCATCGGTACGCTGGTGTCGCTGTACGCCCGCTATTACATGTCACCACAAGACCCGGTGCCGCGCTTCTTCGCTTTCTTCCTCGCCTTCATGGGCGCCATGCTCGGCCTGGTGATCTCCGGCAACCTGATCCAGCTGGTGTTCTTCTGGGAACTCACCAGCCTGTTCTCGTTCCTGCTGATCGGCTACTGGCACCACCGTGCCGACGCCCGCCGCGGCGCCTACATGGCGCTGATGGTCACGGGCGCGGGCGGCTTGTGCCTGCTGGTGGGTGCCCTGCTGCTCGGCCATGTGGTCGGCAGCTACGATCTGGACAAGGTCCTGGCTGCCGGCAACACCATTCGCCAGCATGCGCTGTACCCGGTGCTGCTGCCGCTGATTCTCATCGGCGCCCTGAGCAAGAGCGCACAGTTCCCCTTCCAGTTCTGGCTGCCCCATGCCATGGCAGCGCCCACCCCGGTATCGGCTTATCTGCACTCGGCGACCATGGTCAAGGCCGGGGTGTTCCTGCTGGCGCGCCTGTGGCCGGTGCTGTCGGGCAGCGAAGAGTGGTTCTGGATCGTCGGCGGTGCCGGCGCCCTCACCCTGCTGCTCGGCGCCTTCGCCGCCATGTTCCAGAACGACCTCAAGGGCCTGCTGGCGTACTCGACCATCAGCCACCTGGGCCTGATTACCCTGCTGCTGGGCCTGAACAGCCCGCTGGCCGCGGTCGCGGCGGTGTTCCACATTCTCAACCACGCCACCTTCAAGGCCTCGTTGTTCATGGCCGCCGGCATCATCGACCACGAAAGCGGTACCCGTGACATCCGCCGCCTCAGCGGGTTGATACGCCTGGTGCCATATACCGCCACCCTGGCCATGGTGGCCAGCGCCTCGATGGCCGGCGTGCCGTTGATGAACGGTTTCCTGTCCAAGGAAATGTTCTTCGCCGAAACGGTGTTCATCAGCTCCACTGCCTGGGTCGAGGCCACGTTGCCGGTGGTCGCCACCCTGGCCGGCACCTTCAGCGTGGCTTATGCCCTGCGCTTCACCGTCGATGTGTTCTTCGGCCCCACTGCACAGGACCTCCCGCACACACCACACGAACCGCCACGCTGGATGCGTGCGCCGGTCGAATTGCTGGTGCTTACCTGCCTGGTGGTAGGCATCTTCCCTGCCCAGTCGGTCGGCCCGCTGCTGGCCGCCGCCGCCCTGCCTGTGGTGGGCGGCACCCTACCGGAATACAGCCTGGCCATCTGGCATGGCTGGAACGCGCCGCTGATCATGAGCCTGGTGGCCATGAGCGGCGGTATCGTGCTTTACCTGCTGCTGCGCAAGCAGCTGCGCCTTGGCCGCTTCCCCTACCCACCGGTGATCGAGCGTTTCAACGGCAAGCGCCTGTTCGAACACGGCCAGGTGCAGTTGATGCTGCTGGCGCGGCGCATCGAGCGCCTGCTCACCAGCCGCCGCCTGCAATCGCAGCTGTTCATGCTGGTGCTCGCCGCCTTCCTCGCCGGCCTCACCCCCATGCTCTACAGTGGCCTGAGCTGGGGCGACCGGCCGAAGATTCCAGGTTCTGGCGTGTTTGTCGCGCTTTGGCTGATCGCCATCGCCTGCGCCATCGGCGCTGCCTACCAGGCCAAGTATCACCGTTTGGCGGCGTTGATCATGGTCAGCGTCTGCGGCCTGATGACCTGCATCACCTTCGTCTGGTTCTCCGCGCCCGATCTGGCCCTGACACAGCTGGTAGTGGAAGTGGTCACCACCGTGCTGATCCTGCTCGGCCTGCGCTGGCTGCCGCGGCGAATCGAAGGCGTATCGCCGCTGCCGGGCAGCCTCGAGCGTGCGCGCATGCGTCGCCTGCGCGACCTGCTGCTGGCGGTGCTGGTAGGTGGCGGTATGGCCGTGCTGTCCTACGCCATGCTGACCCGGCCGACGCCGAACGACATTTCCTCGTTCTACCTGAGCCGGGCACTCCCCCAGGGCGGTGGCACCAACGTCGTCAATGTCATGCTGGTCGACTTCCGTGGCTTCGATACCCTCGGTGAAATCACCGTACTGGTGGCTGTGGCGCTGACCGTGTTCGCCCTGCTGCGGCGCTTCCGCCCGCCCAAGGAAAGCATGCAACTGCCGGCGCAACAGCGTCAGCTGGCACCCGACGTGGTCACCGACCTGATCAACCCACGGCATGCCACCGACACCGCCCTGGGCTTCATGATGGTGCCCGCGGTGCTGGTGCGCTTGCTGCTGCCGATCGCCCTGCTGGTGTCGATGTACCTGTTCATGCGTGGCCACAACCAGCCCGGTGGCGGCTTTGTTGCGGGCCTGGTGATGTCGGTGGCGTTCATTCTGCAGTACATGGTGGCCGGCACCCAGTGGGTCGAGGCGCAGATGAGCCTGCGCCCGCTGCGCTGGATGGGCACCGGGCTGCTGTGCGCAACCCTGACCGGCGCGGGCGCCATGCTGCTGGGCTACCCGTTCCTCACCACCCATACCGCCCACCTGCACCTGCCGTTGCTCGGCGATGTGCACGTGGCCAGCGCGCTGTTCTTCGATGTCGGGGTGTTCACCGTGGTGGTCGGCTCGACCCTGCTGATCCTTACCGCCCTGGCGCACCAGTCGGTGCGCGCCTACCGCCCGGGTAACCCGGCGAAAACCAGCCAAGCAGGAGCCGCCTGATGGAAGAAGTGATTGCAGTTGCCATCGGCGTGCTGGCCGCTTCGGGAGTGTGGCTTATCCTGCGCCCGCGAACCTACCAGGTGATCATGGGCCTCTGCCTGCTGTCGTACGGGGTCAACCTGTTCATCTTCAGCATGGGCAGCCTGTTCATCGGCAAGGAACCGATCATCAAGGACGGCGTGCCCCAGGACCTGCTGCACTACACCGACCCGCTGCCTCAGGCCCTGGTGCTCACCGCCATCGTCATCAGCTTCGCCATGACCGCGCTGTTCCTGGTGGTGTTGCTGGCCTCGCGCGGCCTGACCGGTACCGACCACGTGGATGGCCGGGAGCGTGACGAATGAGTGGCATGAGCCAATTGATCATCGCGCCCATCCTGCTGCCCTTGGTTACAGCGGCATTGATGTTGTTGCTGGGCGAGAAACACCGGCGGACAAAGGCCCGGCTGAACCTGCTTTCGACCTTCGCCGGCCTGGCCATCGCAGTCAGCCTGCTGCTGTGGGTGCGCAGCCAGGGCCAGGCGGAATCGATCGGTGTCTACCTGCCCGGCAACTGGCCGGCACCGTTCGGCATCGTGCTGGTGGTAGACCACCTGTCGGCCCTGCTGCTGACCCTCACCGGCATCATCGGTTTCAGTGCCCTGCTGTTTGCCCGCGCTCGCTGGGACGGTGCCGGGGCCAGCTTCCACGCACTGTTCCAGATCCAGCTGATGGGCCTGTACGGCGCCTTCCTCACCGCCGACCTGTTCAACCTGTTCGTGTTCTTCGAGGTGCTGCTGGCCGCTTCCTATGGCCTGCTGCTGCATGGCTCGGGCCGCGCCCGGGTGCGTGCCGGCCTGCACTACATTGCCATCAACCTGTTCGCCTCGTCGCTGTTCCTGATCGGCGCCGCGATGCTGTATGGCGTGACCGGCACCCTGAACATGGCCGACCTGGCGTTGAAGATTCCGTTGGTGCCGGAGGCCGACCGTGGCCTGCTGCACGCTGGCGCGGCGATCCTGGCCATGGCCTTCCTGGTCAAGGCCGGCATCTGGCCGCTGAACTTCTGGCTGGTACCGGCCTATGCCTCGGCCAGCGCGCCGGTGGCGGCGCTGTTCGCCATCATGACCAAGGTCGGCCTGTATGCCGTGCTGCGCCTGTGGACTCTGCTGTTCTCAGGGCAGGCCGGGGCCTCGGCGCACTTCGGTGGTGAATGGCTGGTGTACGGTGGCCTGGTCACCCTGGCGGTGGCGGCAGTGTCGATCATGGCCGCGCAGCGCCTGGAGCGCATGGCCGCCCTCAGCATCCTGGTTTCAGCCGGCACCCTGCTCGGCGCCGTCGGTTTTGCGCAATCGGCGCTGACCGGCGCGGCGTTGTTCTATCTGGTCAATTCGACCCTGGCGCTGTGCGCGCTATTCCTGCTCGCCGAACTGGTCGAACGTTCGCGCTCGGCCAACGAAGCACCGCTGGACGACGAAGAAGACGCCATGCCGCCACCACTGGAATCACTGCACCCGCCCAAGGGCATCAACCTCGACGATGAACAGAAGGTGGTGATCGGCCAGATCATCCCGTGGACCATGGCCTTCCTCGGCCTCAGCTTCATCGCCTGCGCCCTGTTGATCATCGGCATGCCGCCGCTGTCGGGCTTTGTCGGAAAGCTCAACCTGATCAGCGCGCTGTTCAACCCGCAAGGGCTGGGCGTGCCTGCCGAGCAGCCGCTGGGCATGGCGGGTTGGGGCCTGGTGGCATTGCTGGTCCTGTCTGGTATGGCCTCGCTGATCGCCTTCGGCCGCGTCGGCATCCAACGCTTCTGGAAGCCTGAAGAGCGCCCGTCGCCGGTGCTGCGCCGCTATGAATGCCTGCCCATCGTCATCCTGCTCGGCCTGTGCTTCATCCTCAGCTTCAGGGCCGAGCCGCTGCTGCGCTACACCCAGGACACCGCCGCCAGCCTGCAGGCCCCCGACACCTATATCGAAGCCGTGATGGCCGCCCGGCCGATTCCTGGCCCCACCTCGCTCGACGTACAGGTGCAGCCATGAATCGACTGTTCCCCGCACCGCTGTTATCGGTTTCGCTGTTCGGCCTGTGGCTGTTGCTGAACCTATCGGTCAGCCCCGGCAACCTGCTGCTGGCAGCCGCGCTCGGCGTGCTGGCGCCGCTGCTGATGGCACCGCTGCGCCCGCAGCATGCCCATGTGCGGCGCCCACTGGCCATCGCCCGGCTGATTGGCCGGGTCGGCATCGATGTGATCATGTCCAACCTGATGGTTGCCCGTGGCGTGCTGCGCGCCGGCAAGCAGCCGCCACGCTCGGCGTTCGTGCACATCCCGCTGGCCCTGCGCGACCCGCATGGCCTGGCGGCGTTGTCGATGATTACCACGGTAGTGCCCGGCACGGTCTGGTCCGAGCTGGCGCTGGACCGCACCGTGTTGCTGCTGCATGTGTTCGACCTGGACGATGAGGCGGCTTTCATCCAGCACTTCAAGGACACCTACGAACGCCCGCTGATGGAGATTTTCCAATGACAGGCCTGCTCGCCAATGCTGTCCTCGCCAGCCTGTTCATCTTCGCCCTGGCCATGGCCCTGGCACTAATCCGGCTGTTCCGCGGCCCGTCCGCCCAGGACCGGGTGCTGGCGCTGGACTACCTGTACATCCTGGCCATGCTGACCATGCTGGTACTTGGAATCCGTTATGCCAGTGACACCTACTTCGAAGGTGCCCTGCTGATTGCGCTATTCGGTTTCGTTGGCTCGTTTGCCCTGGCCAAGTTCCTGCTACGCGGTGAGGTTATCGAATGACTGAAACCCTGCAACTCCCGTTCTGGCTGGAGCTGGTCACCGCCGCGCTGCTGCTGACCGGCAGCCTTTTCGCCCTTATCGGTGCCGTGGGCCTGTTGCGGCTGAAGGACTACTTCCAGCGGATGCACCCGCCGGCACTGGCTTCGACCATTGGTGCCTGGTGCGTGGCACTGGCTTCGATCATCTATTTTTCCTGGCTCAAGGAAGCCCCGGTGCTGCACGCCTGGCTGATTCCGATCCTGCTGTCGATCACCGTGCCGGTGACCACACTGTTGCTGGCCCGGGCGGCGCTGTTCCGCAAGCGCATGGCGAAAGAGCCGGTCCCTGAAGAAGTCAGCAGCGGCCGTGATCGAGGCAACTGACAGGTCGCCGCCTCACCCTTGGGCAAGGCGCTGCAACTCGCGCCGGACCATGGCCGCATAAGGCGGCCGGCCGAGGCGGTATAATTCCCCTGCCACCCAGTTCAACCAGGCGCCTTGCAGTTCTTCGCGCCTGGCCAGCAAACGCTCGGCCTCGGCCACGGCATCCGCCTGGTGCTGCCGATGGAACTCGGCACGCGTGGCAGGCGCGTCGTCACTGTGGGTCATTCACTGGCCTTGAAGGTGGTCAGCTCACCCTTGCGCCATTTGGCAACCTTACCGGTCACCGCCTTGAGCAACTTGCCCAGGCCTTCCTGCACTTGTTGCTGTGCGGCGAATACCAGCATCACACCGTGGCCTTCACGGAACACGATGCCCTCGCCTTCAGGCACCGACACGAAGGCATAGTCGCCCACGCCATATACGTTCAACTTGATTTCGCGAAAGCGCATTTCCAGTTTGCCGCCTTCCCGGCTGGGCAGCACGGCGGCGCGAAAGTGGTCGCCGACCTTCAGTTCCAAACGCTGCTTGTCATCGACGACCAATGCGCTTTCGGTGTCGATTTCGGCCATGTACAGGCCTTCGGGACTCTGTTCCGTAACATAGACAAAGCGGCCCTGGAACAGCTGGGCCAATTTACCGCGCAAGTCGCCCAAGGCGAACAACGCATGGGTATCAAGAGTGCTGACTGCCAATGAAGTAATCCTCAACCGGTTACAACCCGCCCTCACCCAAAGCTCGGTGAGGCACGGCCATTTCTTATCGATAGGCGAAAAGAGTAATAAAGCGATATGCGAAATGTCTGCGCCCGCTGGCGATGCAGCGTGCGGGAATCTTTACCCTGGCTTGCCAGATCTGGCCTCAAATACAGGCTTTCGGCATATTCCCGATTCGGGAAGCGCAATGTCTGACAGCAAAACCGCCAGAAAAAATGCGACAGGCAATGCCAGAGCGCACGTAAGAACGGGCCCTGCAATCCATCAGCGCATTACTGGGGAAAGAATATGCACGAAAACACCGAAATTCGTCGAGAGGCAAAGTACATTTCTTACAAGCGAACGCCCTGAACAACACCCCGTTCGCTTGCCGGCAGCACTCACGGCGATCAGGCAGCCAGGCCCTTCTTCAACTGCTGCCAGGCCGCCTGGCACTCCAAGGCCTCTTCACGGGTGGCAAATGCGGTACCACGGCGTTCGCCATTGACCAGCACCACCCAGCAGACGCGTTTACCCAGTGCACGCAGTGTGGCGGGCACACCCGAACCAATCATCACGGCTACATCGACCCGGCTATTCATCATTCCCTCCGGAATTTAATTAGCACCCTAACGATAAAGTGATGATACGCCTGCTTATGGCGCGGAAACAGCGCATCCCGGTACAGCAGTGTTACGTGCAGGGCAACAAAACCGCCGCCGGTAAGAAACGCAAAAAGCCCCAGGGATCGCTCCGTGGGGCTTGGCACACCGCGCGGGGTTACACTTGGCGCTGGTGGCGATCGAGCTGCTCGTGGCGCTCCTGGGCTTCGATGCAGTACTTGGTGGTCGGGCTGATCAGCAGACGCTTCAGGCCGATTGGTTCACCGCTGTCATCGCACCAGCCGAAGCTTTCGTCGGCAATACGGTCCAGGGCCATTTCCAGCTGCGGCAGCAGGCGCTGGTCGCGGTCGATGGCGTTCACCAGCCAGCTACGCTCTTCTTCGACCGAAGCCACGTCGGCAGGATCCGACGGGGTGTCCAGGCCTTCGATGGTGGCACGGCTCAGCTCGATGCGTTCATGGGTTTCGACTTTCATCGCCTGCAGCAGGCCAGCGAAGAAAGCCAGCTGGTCAGCGTTCATGTAGTCATCGGCCGACATGGCCAGCAACTGTTCCTTGGTCATCGATTTCTCTATGAAAAAATGTGCATTTGGGCGATTCGGGTGCCGCCGACGCCTCGGCATCGGCAGCAGAATTCTTCAAGCGCCAACCGGCACTCTTTTACAGGGGGCGGCAGTCTAAGGCGCCACGTCGCGTGGAGCAACTGCAATTGGGTGCGAATTTGCTTCCGGTGCCCACATTCCGCCAGTCGGCGCCCTCTGCTCTGGCTCTGGCTCTGGCTCTGGCTCTGGCTCTGGCTCTGGCTCTGGCTCTGGCTCTGGCTCTGGCTCTTGATCTTGATCTTGATCTTGATCTTGATCTTGATCTTGATCTTGATCTTGATCTTGATCTTGATCTTGATCTTGATCTTGATCTTGATCTTGATCTTGATCTTCGCGACTTCAGGAGGCCGAGCAGAGGTTTTGCGGAGGGAGGTGACGGGCATGGATGCCCGTCAAGCGCTGAGGCCCCATGGATGGGGCCTGCAGCGCGTCCTCCCGGGAGCAAGACCGGCGCGAGGGAACCCCGTAGCGTAGCGGAGGGGCCGGATGATGGGAGCGCAGCGTTTTTTGGTTACTTTTTGTCGCGTTTGACAAAAAGTGACTCGCCGTAAGGGCGAAAAGGTGAGTAAGCGTCGCCATCGTAAATGGACTATGCGCGAGATCAAGACCAGTACGTTTCCGCTCTTCGCTCTTCGCTCTTCGCTCTTCGCTCTTCGCCTTCAAGCGTGGGCATCAACAACAAGGTCAACATTCATTTTCGAAGGTGGCGCTTAATCACCTTTCCGCCCTTACGGCGGGTCACTTTTTGTCAAACGCGACAAAAAGTAACCAAAAAACGCTGGCTCCTATCATCCGGCCCCTACGCTGCGCTCCGGGGTCCCCTCGCTACGGGCCTGCTCCCGGGAGTACGCGCTGCAGGCCCCATCCATGGGGCCTCAGCGCTTGACGGGCATCCATGCCCGTCACCTCCCTCCGCAGTCCCTTCGCTCGGCCTCCTGAAGTCGCAATCGGCGGCGCCTGAGCTACCGTGCGCTTAGAAGCAAAAGCAAAAGCAAAAGCAACGGCAACGGCAACGGCAACGGCAACGGCAACGGCAACGGCAATGCCGATTCCAATCAGCGGTCCTTGAACTGCGCCTCGCGCTTGGCAATGAACGCAGCCATCCCCTCTTTCTGGTCTTCGGTAGCAAACGCCGCATGGAACACCCGCCGCTCGAAGCGCACACCTTCGCTGAGGGTGACTTCGAACGCACGGTTGACGCTCTCCTTGACCATCATGCTCACCGGAATCGACTTGCTGGCAATGGTCGCGGCCACCTTCAGCGCCTCTTCCACCAGCTCAGCCTGCGGCACGATACGCGCCACCAACCCGGCACGCTCCGCTTCCTCAGCCCCCATCAGGCGACCGGTCAGGCAAAGTTCCATGGCCTTGGCCTTGCCCACCGCACGGGTCAGGCGCTGGGTGCCGCCCATGCCCGGCAGCACGCCAAGGTTGATTTCCGGCTGGCCAAACTTGGCATTGTCCGCCGCCAAGATGAAGTCACACATCATCGCCAGCTCGCAGCCGCCGCCCAGGGCAAAACCGGACACCGCGGCAATGATCGGCTTGCGCCGGTTGGCAATGCGGTCGGAATCGCTGAACAGGTCGTCAACGTAGATTTGCGGGTATTGCAGCTCGGCCATTTCCTTGATGTCGGCACCAGCGGCAAAGGCCTTGGCGGAACCGGTCAGCACCACGCAGCCGATGTTCGGATCGCGCTCGAGCTGGTCCAGGGCCTGGTTGATCTCGCCGACGATCTGCGCGTTCAGCGCGTTCAGCGCCTGCGGGCGGTTGAGGGTAATCAGGCCGACCTTGCCGTGGATATCCAACAGGATAGTTTCGAATGCCATGCAGTCTGCTCCTTCAAAGATTGCGCGCAATGACCATGCGCTGAATGTCGCTGGTGCCTTCGTAGATCTGGCAAACCCGAACGTCGCGGTAGATCCGCTCCAGCGGGAAGTCGCTCAGATAGCCATAACCGCCCAGGGTCTGCAAGGCATCCGAACAGACCTTTTCGGCCATTTCCGAGGCAAATAGCTTGGCCATCGACGCTTCCACCAGCGCCGGGCGCCCGGCATCGCGCAGCGCGGCAGCGTGCAGCACCATCTGCCGGGCCACGGCAATCTTCGTCGCCATGTCGGCCAGGCGGAAGGCCACCGCCTGGTGCTCGATCAGCGCCTTGCCGAAGCTCTGCCGCTCGTTGGCGTAGTCACGCGCCACTTCGAACGCCGCGCGGGCCATGCCCACCGCCTGCGAGGCGATGCCGATACGGCCGCCTTCGAGGTTGGCCAGGGCGATCTTGTAGCCCTCCCCTTCGGCGCCCAGGCGGTTGGCCACCGGCACGCGCACATTGTCGAAAACGATCTGGCAGGTGTCGGAGGCGTGCTGGCCGAGCTTGTCCTCAACCCGCGCCACCTGGTAGCCCGGCGAATCGGTGGGCACGATGAAAGCAGTGATCCCGCGTTTGCCGGCGTCCGGGTCGGTCACGGCAAACACGATCACCACCCCGGCGTTCTGCCCGGAGGTGATGAACTGCTTGCTGCCATTGAGCACGTAGTGGTCGCCATCCAGACGTGCCCGGGTCTTCAGGCTGCTGGCGTCGGAGCCTGCCTGCGGTTCGGTCAGGGCGAAGGCGCCGAGCATCGCACCGCTGGCCAACGGGGTGAGGAACTGTTCTTTCTGCTGCTCGCTGCCAAAACGCAGGATCGGCACACAGCCCACCGAGTTGTGCACGCTCATGATGGTCGAGCAGGCGCCGTCACCGGCGGCGATTTCCTCCAGGGCCATGGCATAGGCCACGTAGCCGGTGTCGCTGCCGCCCCACTGCTCCGGCACCAGCATGCCGAACAGGCCCAGCTCGGCCATCTCGTCGATGGCCTCCTTGGGGAAGCGGTGTTCCTTGTCCCATTGCTCGGCAAACGGTTTCAGGCGCTCCTGAGCAAAGGCGCGTACCGCGTCGGCGATCTGTTGTTGCTCGTCAGTTACCAGCATGATTCACCTCAGTACAGGCATTCGACAGCCATGGCCGTGGCCTCGCCACCGCCAATGCAGATGGCCGCCACGCCACGGCGCAGGTTGTTCTGGCGCAGGGCCGACAGCAGGGTCACCAGGATGCGCGCGCCGGAAGCGCCGATCGGGTGGCCGAGGGCGCAGGCGCCGCCATGGATATTGACCTTGTCGTGCGGCAGGTCGAGGTGCTTCATGGCCGCCAGGGTGACCACGGCGAAAGCCTCGTTGATCTCGAACAGGTCGACCTCGGCCAGGTTCCAGCCAGTGCGTTTCATCAGCTTGTCGATGGCACCGATCGGCGCGGTCGGGAACAGTGCCGGGGTGTCGGCAAAGGCGGCGTGGCCGTGGATCACCGCCAGCGGCTTGAGGCCGCGCTTGTCGGCTTCGGAGCGGCGCATCAGCACCAGCGCCGCAGCACCGTCGGAAATCGAGCTGGAGTTGGCGGCGGTCACCGTGCCGCCTTCGCGGAAGGCCGGCTTGAGCTGCGGGATCTTGTCCAGGCGCGCCTTGGGCGGTTGTTCGTCGTCCTTGATGACGCGCTTCTCCTTGCCCTCGGTAACCTCGACCGGCACGATCTCGGCAGCAAAGCGACCACTCTTGATAGCGTCCTGGGCGCGGGTCAGCGAGGCGATGGCGAACTGGTCCTGGGCTTCGCGGCTGAAGGCATTGGCCTGGGCACAGTCTTCGGCAAAGGTGCCCATCAGGCGGCCCTTGTCGTAGGCGTCTTCCAGGCCGTCCATGAACATGTGGTCGATGATTCTGCCGTGGCCCATGCGGTAGCCGCCACGGGCCTTGTCCAGCAGGTACGGGGCGTTGGTCATGCTTTCCATGCCACCGGCCACCACCACATCGGCAGTGCCGGCCAGCAGCAGGTCATGGGCCATGATCGCCGCCTGCATGCCCGAACCGCACATCTTGTTCAGGGTGGTGCAGGTGGTGTGCTTGTCCAGCCCGGCGCCCAGCGCGGCCTGGCGCGCCGGTGCCTGGCCTTGGCCTGCCGGCAGCACGCAGCCGAACAGCACCTGCTCGACACTGGCAGCATCGATGCCAGCACGCTCCACGGCACCACGGATGGCGGCGCTGCCCAGCTGCGGCGCGGTCAGGCTCTTGAGGTCGCCCTGCAGGCCGCCCATGGGCGTGCGCACGGCGCTGACGATAACGATCGGGTCATTGGCGAGGGTCATGTTCGCTCTCCTTACTTGGCAGCCATGCGCAGTGCGCCGTCGAGGCGGATAACCTCGCCGTTGAGCATGCTGTTCTCGATGATGTGGCGGGCCAGCGCGGCATATTCCTGCGGGCGCCCCAGGCGCGGTGGGAAAGGCACGCCGGCGGCCAGCGAGGCGCGTACTTCCTCGGTCATGCCGGCCATCATCGGCGTTTCGAAGATGCCCGGGGCAATGGTCATCACACGGATGCCGAAGCGCGCCAGTTCGCGGGCGGTCGGCAGGGTCAGGCTGGCGATGGCGCCCTTGGAAGCAGCGTAGGCCGCCTGGCCGATCTGGCCGTCATAGGCGGCGATGGAGGCGGTGTTGATGATCACCCCGCGCTCCCCCCCCTCATCGGCAGCCCCTTCGGCCATGGCCGCGGCGGCCAGGCGCAGCAGGTTGAAGCTGCCGATCAGGTTGACGTTGATGACCTTGGCAAAGCTGGCAAGGCCATGCGGGCCCTGTTTGCCCAGCACTTTCTCGGCACCGACGATGCCGGCGCAGTTGACCAGCCCGTGCAGGCTGCCAAAGGCGCTGACGGCCGCATCGACCGCCGCCTGGGCGGCCTGCTCGTCGCTGATGTCGGCTACCGCGAAACGGGCGTTTTCGCCCAGCTCGCGAGCCTTGGCTTCAACGGCCTGGGCATTGAGGTCGACCAGCATGACCTTGGCGCCGGCCTCGACCAGCATCTGCGCGGTGGCAGCGCCCAGCCCGGAGGCGGCGCCGCTGACGATGAAGTGTTTGTTGGCTATCTGCATGATCGGTTCCTTTCAGGCGCTGGCAGGGGTGGCCTGTTGCGCTTGTTGTTTGGCGACTTCCTGGTTGCGCAGGATGAAGCGTTGCAGCTTGCCGCTCGGGGTCTTGGGCAGCTCGCTGACGAATTCGATTTCCCTTGGGTAGGCATGGGCGTACAGGCGCTGGCGCACGTGCTGGCGCAAAGCCTCTTCAAGCTCGGCGCTGCCCTGGTAACCGCTGGCCAATACCACGAAGGCCTTGATCAGTTCGGTGCGCTCCGGGTCCGGTTTGCCGATCACCGCCGCTTCGATCACCGCTGGGTGCTCGATCAGTGCACTCTCGACGTCGAACGGGCCGACCCGGTAGCCGGAGGTGGTGATCACATCGTCGCTGCGGCCGACGAAGCTGATGCTGCCGTCCTGGTTCAGTTCGACGGTGTCGCCACTGAGGTAGTACTTGCCGACGAAGGCTTTGGTCGGCAGGCCGTGGTAGCCCGCGAACCAGCACAGCGGCGACTGCTCGCGGTCGACCGCGAGGATGCCCGGCTGCCCGGCGGGCAGTTCGTTGCCCTGCTCGTCCAGCACCACGATGCGGTGGCCGGGGATGGCGAAGCCGGCCGAGCCGAGGTGTACCGGGTGCTGCAGGCCATGGTGGTTGCACAGCACCATGCCCAGTTCGGTCTGCCCGTAGTGGTCGTGGATGGTCACGCCCAGTTCGTCGGCGAACCAGCGGATCACTTCCGGGTTGAGCGGTTCACCGGCACTGCTGACCACCCGCAGGCGGCCCTTGATCGGTGCCGAGAAGTCATCCCCGGCGGCAATCAGCAGGCGGTACGCGGTGGGCGAGCCGGCCAGGTTGGTGATGCCCAGCTTGTCGATCACCCGTGCGCAGCTTTCAACACTGAACGGGCCATCGTAGAAGGTGGTGGCATGGCCCAGCGACAGCGGGCCAGTGACCGCATAATACAGGCCATAGGCCCAGCCCGGGTCGGCCAGGTTCCAGAAGTTGTCCTCGGGGCGCAGGTCGATGGCATCGCGCATGTAGCCCTGGAACGCGACGATGGCACGCAGCGGCACTTCCAGCGGTTTAGCCGGGCCGGTGGTGCCGGAGGTGAACATCAGCAGGAACGGGTCGTTGCCCGAGCGCATGACCGGCTCGCATTTGTCTGCGGCTTTGTCCAGGCACTGCTGGAAGTCCAGCTCGCCATTGCGGGCATTGACGGTGATGATGGTCGGGCAGGCGTGCACATCGTCCAGCTTGGCGCGGTTGTGGCTGTCGGTGACGACCACGCGGGCGTGGGACTGCTCCAGGCGATGTTCGATGGCCTTGGGGCCGAACGCGGTGAACAGTGGCTGGTACACCGCGCCGAGACGCCAGGTGGCGAGGATGGTGACCAGCAGCTCGGGGGTACGCGGCATCAGGCCGGCGACCCGGTCACCCGCACCCACGCCTTGCGCTTCGAGCACATTGGCGAAACGGGCCGCCAGTGCCTGCAACTGGTCGAAGCTCAAGCGCACGCTGTTGCCCTCGCGGTCTTCCCAGACCAGTGCGGTCTTGCCCTCACCGGCATGGCGGTCGCAACATTCGACACAGGCATTGAGGGCTTCGAGGTTGCCATGCAGCGCCGCCGCAGCAGCCTGGCCATGGTCGAACGCACGAGCGGCCTCGGTGTAATCGCGCATCGTCGGACTCCTGGTTTCTTGTTTTTGGAGTTGAACCATCGGTCCGACGATGTTCGCGCCGCGCTGGCGTCGCGGCAATGGCCTAAGTTGTCAAACTGGATGACCGGTTTGGCCGGTGGCCATCAGCCCGGTGCGCGCTCCAGGCTGATCACGTAGTGCTCGGTCAGTTGCAGTTGCAACGCCAGCCGATCGGCCTGCAGCTGCGCATCCAGAGCCTGTTCCTGGTTCAGATACTGTGCTTCACCCAGTTCATCGCGCCTTACCGCAAGTGCTGCCCGCTGCTCCGCAGCGAGTTGCTCAAGGTCATTGAACGGCTGGGCGAAGTGCTGTTGCAAAAAACGCTGCCAGAATGCGCGCGTGCACAGGTTTGCGACTACATCAACGAGAACGTTCGCCCTTTCCACGGCCGCCTCTGCCGCCTGCAGCCGATGCTCGCTCAACCCTACAGCTGCCGCCCTGAGGCGCATTCTGGCGGGCTGGAAGGGCAACCTGAGCCTGGTGCGCAAGCGTACCCTGTAACGCATTGCCAACGTCGCCAGTACCGCGGGCTCGGCGAAGCCTTCAAGGTTTTGCCGCTCGGCCTCGACATACTCCTCAAGGCGGTCCAGGCGTTGCAAGGCGCGCCCCAATGCCAGCAACCTCGGGCCACGGGATTGGGCGCTATCGCCTGCCGCGTCGCGCTCGGCATGCAGACGCAGCAGTCGGCTGAACAGGTCGATGGCACCGTTGTCATCCATCACCACATTGTCGGCCGCCAGTTGCGCCTGGCGAGCGAACTCGACGTCTGTCTCCAGCATCGACAGGCATTGCCAGCCCATGCGCAGCAGATAAGCCTTGGGCCAGCTGAAGTCCGCCAAGCCTTGCAAAAGCTCCAGCAGATCGAACAGGCGGGTGTTTTCGTCCCGGGTGCTCAGCCGGTCCCAAAGCTCGCCGCGCCCATGGCTGGCGGAGTCGGAACCGACCCACCAGGCTCGGCCGATCTCTTCCTGCGGTTCCTCCAGCAGCGGCTCCAAGGCATAGAGCTTGCCGTAATCGGCCATGCTCAGGCGGTTGCCATCGACCAGGATGCGCTGGCGAAACTCCAGCGGCATGGCCAGCACGCCGTCAGGCACACCCCGCAGGAAATTGTCACGCAGGTCGGCTCGTTGCAGGAAGCCACACAGCTCGAGCCCTCTGGGCCACTCGCTGAGCCCGCAGCGGCGCAAATTCAGCTCGATCAGATGAGGCAGGTGATGGAAGCGCATTTCGTACACCCCCAGCGGGCTGTTGTAGCTCAGGTCGAGGTGGCTGAGCAGCGGCAACCCGTTCAGTGCTTCGATGGCATGGGCATCCAGGCGAATGCGGTTATGCCCCAGGCGCAACCGGCGCAGGTTGGTCAGGTAGCCAAGCCCGCGCGGGCAGCGCAACAGCTGGTTGTGGCTCAGGTCCAGCTCCTGCAGGTAGGTGAATGCCCGCAGAAACTCCTCGTTCACCACCCCGATGGACGTCTCGCTCAGTACCAGGGTGGTGACGTGATAGAAATCGATAGGCGCGGGCATGACCGGCAACGAATCCGTTGGCAGATCATTCAGGACCAGGCGCAGCCCCTGGCGCCTGCCGTCACGGTCGACCACCACATCGTCACCAAGCGCCTGCCAGGCACGCCGTAATCGGTCGGCGAACAGCTGGCGTCGCGCCCGCAAAGTGTCACTCAGCGCAGCCGACACCCAACCATTGAGCGCGCGGTCCAACTGCTCAAAATCGTCCTGCAGCGCCAGGAGCGCATCGGCGACCGACACATTCTGCAGCAGCCAGCGGTCAACTTGCGTTTCCAGCGAATCGCCCAGCCCCGGGAAGAACTGCCTCAGGCCGGCCCGCAGCTGCTCCCTGGGTGTGGTGGGCGGTGATGCGCGCCCACTGAGCAGGTAGCCGACACGGCCATCGGCGAGGCGCTGCCCGGGGTTGAACCAG
Organism: Pseudomonas sp. M2(2023); assembly: GCF_030263955.1. Classification (NCBI taxonomy): domain Bacteria; kingdom Pseudomonadati; phylum Pseudomonadota; class Gammaproteobacteria; order Pseudomonadales; family Pseudomonadaceae; genus Pseudomonas; species Pseudomonas sp. M2(2023). The sequence goes on along the minus strand of NZ_CP127114.1, from coordinate 1,899,194 downwards.
CGCTCTGTCGGTGCCCAGCCCAGCATGCGGGCGATTTCCTCATGGGTGCCCAGGTGCGCCATGAGCTTCTCGCGCAGGCGCTCGGCATTGGCGTTCTCGGCCAGGCCCAGACGGCCCAGCAGGCTGCGCGATTCGAGCGCGGCCAGCACGGCCTGGAAGATGCACGAGGAAGCAGGCGGCTGCATCGCGAGTTTTCGGCCCTGCCCGTCATACAAGGCAAAGACCCCTTGCTCACGCACCAGCACCCGCTGCTCGGCCGCATCGCCAACCGAACCGATGCGTTTCAACGCCACGGCATCCGCAGCAGCATTGCTCAACGCCAGGCTGAACGCATCAATGGCCTCGACATTCAGCAATGCCAGCACCAACATGCCCGTTTCGTCGCTATATGCACTCGGCAGATAAAACCCTGCCAGCGCCCTGCTCACCTTCGCCTGCGAGCACAACGACCTGGCCTGGGTGGCCAGGCTTTGCGGCAACTTTCCACCACTGACGAACAGCTGGCGAGCCTCGTGACTTGCTCGGTCAGCCAGATCGCGCGCATAGGGCTCAGGCAGCCCCAGCGCCATCAGCGGCTTGAGCAAAGGCTCCGCCGATTCGGGCAGGCGTGTCAGCCGTGCGAACAGCAGGTCGCTCGACCTTGGCCGGTCCGCCAGCACTGCGGCACGCCCTTTTACGCCGCCCGGTCGGGACTCGCACCAGGCCAGCAGCTGCAAGTCCTCATCGGAGACAATGTCGCGTTCCAGGTTGCGGAAGAACGTGTCGATCCGGGCATCGGCATCGAATGCCCTGAGGGTTTCCCGCAAGGTGGCAGGCGTTCGCCGGTTTTCCACCAGCAGGCCGCGCAGTTCGTCCTCATCGATGCCGGCCATGCGCAAGATCCGCTGCGCCTGCTGGTTATCGAAAGGTTGATCGCGCGGCCAAAGGGTATCGAGCATTTTCGCAGGGTCGCGCCAACACTGCGGCTCATCATGCATCAAGCGCCAGCTGCGTTCGCCATTGTGCAGCACGACCGGTCCGTACGCCTCTTCGCGACCGGGGTGGCGCAGACGCCAGGGGCCATCGGGGTCAGGCCGATGAACTTCGTAGAAGACCCCGTCGGCCTTCATCCAGCGGCGCTCGCCATCGGCATAGGCCCCGTCCGCACCCAAGGTGATCGTTTCAGGGGTCGAGGCAAAGGCTGCCAGATCTCGGGACCACAAACGCCCCGCCCCATTGGCGAGCCTTACCGGCTCCAGCGCCGCGACAAACGCGCTGCGCACGAAGGTGACGCCCACCACAGTCGCGGCGGTGCCCGCCAGTATCTCGGCAACCCCCAGCATATGCTCCAGCGCCTCGTGCTGATGGCCTCGCAACCAGTCCTGCGTGCCCTCGAAAACCTCCGAGAGGGTCTGGGCCACCAGTTGCCCGAGCAGCAAGCCGCCCACCACCGGAATAAACAGCCCAGCGAGGTTGAGCACATCGAGACCGGCGGCCTTCCACGCCTCATGCCGCTCACGCGATGCGGCTTCATCGGCATCGGCAGTTGCCACCAGCAACAGGCGGCCATCCTGCTTCACCCGGTTGGTCTGCTGTGCAGCCAGCGCCTGGAAAATGTCATGTTGCGGCACGCTGCCATCGAGCTCCAGGTCCGGCTTGTCATCCTTCAGGCGGGCCTGCAGCTTGTGCATGAACCCGGCACGCTGATCCAGGCCGATCAACTGGCTGAACGCCTGGCGATAGGGTTCATGGCGCAGCTCGGCCACCAGCGCGCGGTTGATCGAGGCATGGCTGTCGAAGTGTCGCAACGCCTGTACCGGGTCGCTGGGCAGGTAGAGCACGCCGCCCTGCGTTTGCCCATGCGTGTCGCGAAGTTGAATCCACACACCATCCGCCACTGGGCAACCGAGGGCTTCGAGCAGGCCCGGGTGGCCCGTGAGGCTGGCGGATCGCCGATCCGCGGGTTTATCCACCAGGGCTTGCAATGCCTCCTTGACCGGCTCGGTGATCTCGCCTTTCAGCGCGGCAACCTCCACGGCCAGACGCAGCCCGGAGCGCTTGTCTTCACACAAGATGCGCTGTGCCGCGGCATCGAATGTGCGGTCCAGCTCCTGCTGGTACAGGCGCCCGGCATCGAGCTTGCGGCACGCCTCGACCAGTTCATCGGTGCCTCGCGAAAGTACCCGTTCCTGCCCCGGCGCGACCAACCCGGTTCCCAGGTAGAAATCGTTGCTGGCGGCAAAGTTGCGCATCAGGCGGAGCAAGCCGTTTTCACGCCGTTGCCCGTAAGTGGGAAATTGCGGCTCTGCGCCGGGCGTGGACGAGAAACGATGGGAAACCTCCAGCCACTCCAACTGCCAGAACGCTACGTCGCCCGGCAGCGGCTCGCGCAACAAACTGGCGAATTGCCGTTCGGCGAACTGCTGCGGTGACGGCAGCGCCAGGGTGATCCCGCGCAACCGGGCCTGGGTGGCATGATGGGCTTCCAGGCTTTCGCGCAAGGTGCGTATCTGGCTTTGCGTGGCCTGTTTGAGCCAGGCAGGCAACCGGTCACCGATGAAACCGTCGTGCAAGTGGCTGGAAGACGCTGATGCGGGCTGTGGTGCGTGTGGTTCGCGGGTCATGGCAGGTCCCTGGATGGCTGTCGAAAGCCACGCATGGTGTGCAACCTGCCAGCGCTTGCGCAGAGGGAACCCCTGCGGTAGAAGCAGGGCGGCACACTGCGTGCCGCCCGTGAAGCGCCGTCACTTTGCCTCTGGCACCATGAACGCTTCGTGCGTAAGGCGCTGGGCAAGTCTGGCCAGGGCCTGCTCGCGTTCATCGCGCAGGGCGTCGCCCAGTTTCCGGTACTCGTCACTGGTCAAGGCCTCCCTTTGCTCGTACAGAGTTTCCATCCGCAGGGAGAATTGCGCTTCCAGGGTTTCGAAGTCGTCCGGATGCTCTGCTCGCAGTACCGGCAACCAGAAATCACGCTCGCTGATGAACACGATCCGTTGCTCACCCGCCTCCACCTCCAGCACTTCCTTGAAGGCCTCCTCCAGTTGCAGCGGCGACACGTTGGCCAGCCTGCCAAACTGCATATGACGAGGTTGGCCCAACAGGTCCAGGCGCTGGGCCAAGCCGCTGAGGTAGGCAAGATTGACCTCCACCTCCTCTTCATCATGATTTCCCCGGCTCCAGCGTCCATCCTGGTAGCGGGCGTCCATTTCGCGCCGGGCGATTTTCTCTACCCAGTGCACGCGAAACAGCCGCTTGGCCAACTGCAGGCGTGCCGAGCGGGTCGAGATCGGGTCACCGCCGCGGGTGGCCTGCTCGACATGCATGCGCACCTCGAGGCGGCTGAACACGATGGCAACGCTGTCCACACAGGTGATGGGCTCCGCTGCCAGGTCAAACAGCGCCATGCGCGTGGCGGTATCGGCATGGGCGACATCCAGCATTGCCCATACCCTGAATCCGAGTTCGGCCGGCGCCTTGCTGAATTCGGCCGTGCTCGTCAGTTGTCTAAGCAGCTCGAAGAAAGCCAGGCTGCCGGGCTCGGCATTCAGCGCATCCCATTTTCCTTGCTGCTCCTGCCGCGCTGCTGGGGCCAAGGTCTGCAACCATTGTTCCCGGGCCGGGGCGTTCCGTTGCGGGCGGGGCGTGTCCAGCAGGCGTTCGACGGAATAAAGGCGATCGAGATCCTGCACTGACAGCGCATTGCCCTCCAGGTGCATGGCACGGCGCAACTGCAACGGGGCCTGAAACAAGGCTGCCGGCAACTCGGCTATCTGGTTGTTGCGAAGGTCGGCGAAGACCAACAGGCCACACCACTCCAGGCCCCGGGGCAGCGCCGTCATCTGCACCCGGTTCAAACGCAGGATCCGCAGGCTGGGCAACCGCTCGAACTGTAGCCTGATGTCGCCGAGCGGGTTGTCACTCAGGTCCAGCGAACGCAAGAGCGCCAGGCCGGTCAGCACATTGGCCTGCGGCTCCGAGACACGAATACGGTTGCGCGGCATCAGCAACTGGCGCAAGGCGGTCAACCGCTCCAGCCCCGCAGGTAGCGCGCGCAAGGCGTTGTCGCTCATGTCCAGGCACAGCAGATTGGGGAAGCAGGCGAGGAACCCCGACGGGATGGCATCCAGACCGAGCGCCGACAGGGTCAATTCCGAAACGTGCGAGAAGTCCGTCCCGACCGGCAACGCGGGCAGGCTGCCCACCGGTACGGCGACGATGCTCAGGCTGAGCATTGCATCGTTGCCGATAGCCCCGGCGGCGCGGTCGCTGCGCATCTGCCAGGCACGCCGCATCGAATCTGCGACGCGTCGGCGTGCACGGCTGGCGCTGCCCGCTACCTCTTCAACCCAGGCCAGCAAGCTGTCATCCAGGCGGCGGTATTCCTGCTCGACGCGCAGCAGGTTCTCGAACAGCCCCCCGCGCATGTCCAACAGGCTCTGGACATAGCGATCGACGCCGGCATCCCCGATACCGGGATACAACGCGCGCACCCGCTGCCGCACCACGCGCTCCGGCGAGCCGATGCACGACTGGCAGCCGCCTAATGGATAGCCCGCTCGGCCATCGGCCAAACGCTGCATGGGCGATGCCATGGGCCTTGCCTCCCGCCAACCGAGCAGGCGCAGCAGGGCCTGCCGGTCACCGGGTAGCCAGGCCTGCATCTGCTCGCGGATTCTGGTCGGCGCATCGGCGCCATTCCAACCCTGTCGCACCCGGTATTCCACGGGCAGGCAAGCGGCCAGCACCTCGAACAGCCCCTCGGGGGCGGCGACCTCGCGCTCATCCGGCAAGCCTCTGTCGTTGTAGAGCTGGAAGCGCCCCTCCCGCCTGACCAGCACCACGGCCTGCTCAAGGTCGGTCTCGGCGAACAGCCGCTCCATCGCTGCCCCGGCATACGGGTCACGGCGCAATACCAGATTGAACCCGGCAGCGCCGGGGCCATGCCGACGCAGCAGGGCAAAGACCAGCGCCACCACTTCCGGCCGATAACTGCCCTGCAGGTACAACGCTTCGCGCATGCGGGTCAGGCGCGCCAGCTGCAGGGCCACCCGCGCCTGTTCAGCCAACGCCAGCGGCAGGCGAGACTCTGCCTGCATGCGCAGGCGCACAGCCTCGGTGGCCTGCTCGAGCACATCGAGGGCATAGGCGTCTGGCAGCGTCGGGAAGTCGCGCTGGATCAAGCCCAGCAGCGGGTCGTCGGCCAGATAAAGCCTGGAGAAATGCTCGAGCATCGCCTCACGCAACTCGCTTGCCGCGTCACGGATCGACAGCACCTGTTCTTCGACGGTTTCACCCTGCAGTTGCAACCGTTCGATGCACCATTGCCACAGCTCGGTAGCGGTATCAGCCTCCCCCGCTTCCAGCCGGCTGAAAAAGGCCTGCGCGCGTGCGTCCACGGCAAAGCGCTGCAAGGTATCGCGCAGCTGCACCGGCAACCCGCGCCGTTCCACCAGCAGGCCACGCAAGTAGGCCTCGTCGACATCCGCGACCTTCAGCACCTGTTCCACCCGCACGGCGTCCATCGCGGTCGCCGCCGGCCAAAGCCGCCCGAGCAACAGTGCGGCGCCCTGCCATTCCAGTGGCCGCTCGTAAGCCAGCCGCCAGCCACGCGCAGAGCAACGTTCCAGCACCGGCCCGAACGCCGTGTCACCTTCGGCATGCAGCAAGCGCCAAGCGCCATTGGCGGTTTGCCTTACCCGATACAAGGCACCATTCGACCGCCACCAATGGCGCTCACCCTCGGCGAGCAAACCGTTGTCGAGCTCCGTCAGCTGAACGGGTGGAGTAGTGTCCTGGTAAGGCGCCAGCTCATTGCGCCACAGCCGTTGCCGGCCATCTTCGGTGATGACCGGCTCCAGGGTTTCGACGAATGCGCTGCGGGCCAGGTGGGCACCGACAACCACCGCACCGGTGGTTGCCACGCTGAAGGCCACCTGAAGCATATGCATCAAGGCCTCATGCTGATGGCCCAACTGCCAGTCGCGCACGCCCTCGAAAGTTTCGGTCAACAGTTGCCTGGCCAGGTCCGCCACCAGCAAAGCCCCGATGACCGGCACGAACAAGCCCGCCAGGTTGAGCAAGACCAGGCCAGCGCCTTTGAGCTCGTCCAGGCGCTGCTCCGCAGCCGCGTCATCGGCCTGGGCGGTGGGCACCGCAAGGAAACGTGCATCGGCTTTGATTCGCTGCATGTGCCAGGCGGCCATCGACGCAAAACCGTCCCCCGCTTCCAACACCCTGCGAGGTTCCAGGTCAGGTTGTGCATCCTGCAAGCGGGTGGCCAAAGCCTGCTCGCAAGTGGCGCGATCATTCAAGGCAATGCGCCGCACAAATGCCTGTCGATAGGCCTGGTTGCCCATCGCCGTGGCCAGGACGCGGTTCGCCTCATCCCAGTTGGTGAACGCGCGCAGGGGTTGCGCCTGATCGTCAGGGGTATACAGGATCACTCTTTTCAAGCGCCCAGGCACCCCGAAGGGAAACGTGGACTGGTGGCGGGGCTGCTCGATCAACTCAACGGCCAGCGCGCCATCCACCCGGCAGCCAAGGACCTGCAGTGCACCGATCTCCAGCTGCACCGGCCCCTTGATCACGGCGGGTTCAACCTTGCACGCGATACGCAGCACCAGCAGGTCTTCCGGATCCAGCTGCTGCTTGATGGCCGCGATCTCGACCGCCACGGCCAGTTCCAGGCGCCGGTCGGTAGTCAGGGCTTTTTCAAAGTCAGGGGTCAATACCTGCGCCAGGTGCCGCTGGTAGGCGCTGCCGACATCCACCTGGCGGCACAGGCTGACAATCCGGTCGATGTCTTCGCTCACCACCTGCTCGTCCTGATGGGCTCCCGGAAGGGTCAAGGCGGTGCCGAGGAAGAAGGACTCGCTGGCCTTGAAGTTCTGCAACAGCTTTTGCAAGGCCGGCATGCGCACGAAGTACGGTTGATAATCAGGGATCAAGCCGGTTCTCACATCCAGCCGTGCGCGTGTTTCGCGCCACACCAGTTTGTCCAGGTCGACCTGCAGCTTCAGCTGGCTGTCCTGGCGCAAGGCAGGCTCGAACAGTTGCTTGGCAAAACGGTCCAGAGGCTGCAGGCGGTCGGCGAACCCTGCCATCTGCCGCTGGCTCGCCAGATAGGCGTTGAAACGCAATTGCAGCCTGGCAAGCTGCTTGGGCTTGGCCGCCTTCAGCCAGGCCGGCAAGCTTTGCGCGATGAAATCTTCGGCGGGGTGAAGCAACTTGGGGTGCAAGGCAGGTTGAGACATCGTCGATTTCCTGGTCAGTGATCGACTTGTCACGATGCTTGTCAGCGGCGCCAGCCGGCAGCGGGAAGGCGTGGTTCCCTAGCCGCCACTGCCGCGCTTGAGGATCAGCGCACGGTAATGCCCAGGGTTGCAGCCGAACCACTTGCGAAATGCCTTGTAGAACGAACTGCTGTCGGCAAAGCCCAGGCGCTCGGCGATTTCGCCCATGGCCGCGTCTTCCTGGCTCAGCCAGGCAATTGCAAGCTCACGACGCACGCTGTCCTTCAACCCTTGGTAGTTCTGCCCCTCTTCGGCCAACCGCCGGCGCAGGGTAGAAGGCGACAGGCACAACTGGCGCGCCAGGCTGTCGCCATCGGGCCACTGCCCCGGGTCCAGGCGCAGCAGGTCGGTGCGAATGCGCCGCCCGAGGCTGGCCGGGTCACGGTACTTGACCAGGATGTTGCCCGGCGCCTCGGCCAGAAAGCGCTGCAGTTCTTCTTCGCTGCGCCGCAGCGGCAGCTCGAGGCATTCGGCAGCGATGATCATGCGCGTGCGCGGGCGCTCGAACTGCAGGTTTTCCGAAAACATCACCCGGTAGTCATCGCAGAACGGCGGCTCGGCACAGCGCAGATCGATGGCCAGGATCGGGATACGCCGCCCGGCCAACCAGCAGGTCACACCGTGCACGATCATCCAGAAGGTGAAATAGGTGAAAGCGCGGCGCGGTGTGTCACGCGGTTCGTTGATGACGATTTCGGCCAGGCCTTGCTGGCGCACCAGGCTTGGCTGCAGGTCTTCAAGCATCAGTGACAGGAACGCCAGCGCGGTTTCCAGGCCGGCGCCCAGGGTTGGCTGGCCCATGCTGGCACGGCACATGAACGCCAGGCTGCCGCTGCGCAGGCCGCGCGGGTCCATGGCGAAGAACTCATCGTTGCAGCGCCGCGCCAGCAGACGCCAGAGCCGGGCATAGGACTCGGCACTGACCCGTGCCGCTGGCAGGTGCAGTTGTTCGACGGCGATACCCGCCCGGGCCAGCAAGCCGGTATCGGGCTCGCCGGCGGGGCAAGTCTGCAACAGCGCTTCGCGCACCAGCTGCATGGAAATGGTGTCTTTCTCGCTCATCGACGGTCCTGTCGGCTCAATGCCGGCCATCTTAGGCCGCCCCGTTGAAAACAGCCATCACAGCCCCGCCGCCAGGCCTAGGAACGCCTGGATCAGGCGCAGCTCACGGCGGCGCTCCAGGCAGCCGATCAGGTGCTGGTTGACCAGGCCGTCACCGGCCAGCGGGCGTGCCACTACCCGCGGGTCATTGGCGACTTCGGTGGACGACACCACGCCAATGCCCAGCTCCGAGGCCACCGCTTCGGTCACCGCCTCGCGGCTGTCCAGCTCCAGCAGCACCCGAGGTTGCACAGCAGCCTTGTTGCAGGCCTTGTCGAAGGTGCGCCGGGTGGTGGAGCTGGGTTCGCGCAACACCATGATCTGCTGGTGCAGCTCAGCCAGCGGCAAATCACCCTCGCCGCTGGCCCAGGCATGCCCCGCCGGCAGCAAGGCGCACAACCGCGACTCGCACAGGTTTTGCAAATGCAGGCCTTTGCGCGGTTCGATCTCGGTCAGCACGGCCACGTCGGCATGTTCGCTGAGCAATGCCGCCAAGGTTTCCTGGGCATTGCCCAGGCGCAGGTTGACGGTAATGCCCGGGTAGCGCTCGCGCAGCAGCGCCAGCATCGGCATGACCCGGTGCGGGCCATCGGCCGCCACCTCCAGGCGCCCGGTCAGCAGTTGCCGATTGGCCTCGAGCATGGCCTGCGCCTCTTCGGCCAGGCCGAACATGGCGCGGGTGATGGCCGCCAGGCGGGTGCCCTCTTCGGTCAACTCCACCCGCCGCGCGGTACGCCGCAGCAAGGTGATCTGGTAGTGCTCCTCCAGCGCCTTCACGTGCCCGGTCACCGCCGGCTGGCTGATGAACAGGCGTGCGGCGGCACGGGTAAAGCTGCCCTCACGGGCCACGGCATCGAAGGCACGCAACTGGAACAGGTTCATATTTATCGGCCTGAATTATAGCTCGGATAACAACAAACAATTTGATTGATGACAGCGCCAATTGCAACCTAGGCCCCGTAGTTTCAGCCCACCGCTTGTGAGGAATAACGGAATGAGCAACGCCCCGATTCTGCTGACCCCCGGTCCCCTGACCACATCAATCCGCACCCGCCAAGCCATGCTGGTGGACTGGGGCTCCTGGGACCGCGACTTCAACCAACTGACGGCCAGTGTCTGCGAGCAACTGCTGGCCATCATCGACGGCAGCGCCAGCCACCACTGCGTACCCCTGCAAGGCAGCGGCACCTTCGCCGTGGAAGCGGCCATCGGCACCCTGGTGCCGCGTGACGGCAAGGTCCTGGTGCTGATCAATGGCGCCTATGGCCAGCGCCTGGCGAAGATCTGCAAAGTGCTGGGCCGTGCTTACAGCACCTTCGAAACCGCCGAAGACCAGCCGACCACCGCCGCCGACGTCGACCGCCTGCTGGCCGCCGATCCGGCCATCACCCACGTCGCGCTGATCCACTGCGAAACCAGCACCGGCATCCTCAACCCGCTGCCCGAGATCGCCCAGGTGATCAAAGGCCACGGCAAGCGCCTGATCATCGACGCCATGAGCTCGTTCGGCGCACTGCCGATCGATGCCCGCGCCATCCCCTTCGAGGCGCTGATCGCCGCCTCCGGCAAATGCCTGGAAGGGGTACCTGGCATGGGCTTCGTGTTCGCCGAGAAAACCGCCCTGGCCGCTGCCGAAGGCAACGCCCACTCGCTGGCCATGGACCTGCACGACCAGCACACCTACATGGCCAAGACCGGCCAGTGGCGCTTCACCCCGCCGACCCACGTGGTCGCTGCCCTGCACGAAGCGCTGCAGCAATACAACGAGGAAGGTGGCCTGCCAGCGCGCCACCAGCGCTACGCCGACAACTGCAAGACCTTGCTCGACGGCATGGCCGCCATCGGCCTGCGCAGCTTCCTGCCTGCCGAGATCCAGGCGCCGATCATCGTCACCTTCCACGCACCGAACGATCCCCGCTACCAGTTCAAGGACTTCTACGAGCGGGTCAAGGCCAAGGGCTTCATCCTCTACCCGGGCAAGCTGACCCAGGTGGAAACCTTCCGTGTCGGCTGCATCGGCGTGGTCGGAGCGGATGGCATGCAGGCCGCCGTGAATGCCGTGGCCGAGGTGCTGCGGGAAATGGAAGTGCTGGACATCTGACCCTTTGCCCACCCAATTTCAGGAACAAGCGCACATGAACTACAGCAACCCTACCCAGCTGCAAGCCGCCATCCTTGACTGGGCCGGCACCGTGGTCGACTTCGGTTCCTTCGCCCCGACCCAGATCTTTGTCGAAGCCTTTGCCGAATTCGATGTGCAGGTGTCCATCGAAGAAGCCCGCGGCCCGATGGGTATGGGCAAGTGGGACCACATCCGCACCCTGTGCGATGTGCCGGAAATTGCCGAGCGCTACCGCAAGGTGTTCGGCCGTACCCCGACCGACGATGATGTCACCGCCATCTACAACCGCTTCATGCCACTGCAGATCGAGAAGATCGCCGTGCACTCGGCGCTGATCCCCGGCGCCCTGGACACTCTCACCGGGCTGCGCCGAGACGGTCTGAAGATCGGCTCTTGCTCGGGCTACCCGAAGGTGGTGATGGACAAGGTGGTGGAGCTGGCCGCGCAGAACGGCTACGTGGCCGACCATGTGGTGGCTACCGACGAAACCCCGAACGGCCGCCCATGGCCGGCCCAGGCCCTGGCCAACGTGATCGCGCTGGGTATCGACGATGTAGCGGCGTGCGTGAAGGTCGACGATACCGTGCCGGGCATTCTCGAGGGCCGCCGTGCTGGCATGTGGACCGTGGCCCTGGTGTGCTCGGGCAATGCCCTGGGGCTGACCTGGGAAGGCTACCGCGCGCTGAGCGCCGAGAAGCTGGAAAGCGAGCGCCAGCGCATCCACGCCCTGTTCGCCGGCTCCCGCCCGCACTACCTGATCGACACCATCAACGAACTGCCCGAAGTGATCGCCGACATCAACCGGCGCCTGGCCAAGGGTGAGATGCCGCAAACATCCTGACCCGGTCATGGGGGCCGCGTTGCGGCCCATCGCAGGCGAGCCAGCTCCCACAGGTCCAGCGACAATCTTGAGAACAACGCCGTACCTGTGGGAGCTGGCTTGCCCAAGGCCCGCCCCTACTCCGGCAACTGCACCCGGGGTTTGGTTGCCGCGAAGATCGCCCAGCTCGACACGAACAGCGCCGCGATCAACGGCCCGATCACGAAGCCGTTGAGCCCGAACACCGCCAGCCCGCCCAGCGTCGACACCAGAATCAGGTAGTCCGGCATGCGCGTGTCCTTGCCCACCAGGATCGGCCGCAACAAGTTGTCCACCAGGCCGATCACCAGCACACCGAACGCGGTCAGTATCACCCCCGACAAAATCGCACCGGTCAGCAGGAAATACGCCGCCACCGGTGCCCACACGATCCCCGCCCCCACCGCCGGCAACAGCGACAGAAACGCCATCAGCACCGCCCATACCAGCGCACTCGGGATATCCAGCACCCAGAAAATGAAACCGCCCAGCGCCCCCTGGGTAATGGCCACCAGCACGTTGCCTTTTACCGTCGCCCGCACCACACGGTTGAACTTCAGTTGCAAACGGCGCTTCTGGTGTTCGGGCAGCGGCACTGCCAGACGCACCTGGCGGGCGACTTCCGCGCCTTCGCGCAGAAAGAAGAACAACAGGTACATCATGATGCCGAAGCTGATCACGAACTCGAACGTGCCCTGCCCAAAGTTGAACGCCTGGCTGGCCAGCACCTGGCTGCCCTGGGTGGCCCACTTGCTGATCTTGTCGCGTAGCCCGTCGAGGTTGCCCATGCCCATGCTGTCCAGGCCCTGCTGGGCAAACGCCGGAAGCATGTCCTTGCCGCGCTCGACATAACCGGCAATATCCAGCTCCCCGTGCTCGATGCGCTGGTACAGGGCGGCTCCCTCCTGTACCAGCAGCGCGCTGGTGATGATCACCGGCAGGATCGCCACCAGCAGGCACACCAGCAAGGTGGCCGCCGCAGCCAGATTGCGCCTTCGGCCGAAACGCAGCAGCAGGTGGCGCTGCAGCGGGGCGAACAGGATGCCGAGTATCACCGCCCAGAAGATCGCACCGTAGTACGGCAGCAGGATCCAGATGAAGGCAATGGTCACCAGCGCCAGCAGTACTGCCAGGGCTTTGTTCTGCAGGGCGGTCTGGTTCATCGCGGGTCCTCGCATGGTTTATGCGTTATTAGTGCGCCGCACCTTGGCAAAAGTGCCGCCATTCCCTTGATGCAAATCAATACGGGCCGTATCTGCCAGCCCTAGCATCCGCGCCTTTTGCTCCGGTGCGCACATGACCCCTATCGCCAAGCCCGAACTGCTGGCCCCCGCCGGCACCCTCAAGACCATGCGCTACGCCTTCGCCTATGGCGCCGACGCGGTCTACGCCGGCCAGCCACGCTACAGCTTGCGGGTGCGCAACAACGAGTTCGACCATGCCAACCTGGCCCTGGGCATCCAGGAGGCACATGCCTTGGGCAAGCGTTTTTACGTGGTGGTCAACATTGCCCCGCACAATGCCAAGCTCAAGACCTTCCTCAAGGACCTGGCGCCGGTGGTCGAGATGGCACCGGACGCGCTGATCATGTCCGACCCAGGCCTGATCATGCTGGTACGCCAGCACTTCCCGCAGATGCCGGTGCACCTGTCGGTGCAGGCCAACACGGTCAACTGGGCCAGCGTGCAGTTCTGGCAGCAACTGGGCCTGAGCCGGGTGATCCTGTCGCGCGAGCTGTCGCTCGAAGAGATCGAAGAGATCCGCCAGCAGGTGCCGGAAATGGAGCTGGAGGTGTTCGTCCACGGTGCCCTGTGCATGGCCTACTCCGGCCGTTGCCTGCTGTCGGGCTATCTCAACAAGCGCGATGCCAACCAGGGCAGCTGCACCAACGCTTGCCGCTGGAAGTACGACGCCACCCCGGCCACCGAAAACGCCACCGGCGACATCGTGCGCGAAGTGCAGCCGACGCTGGGCCTGGGTGCACCGACCGAGCAGGTATTCCTGCTGCAGGAAAGCAACCGCCCCGGCACCGAAATGCCGGCGTTCGAAGACGAGCACGGCACCTACATCATGAATGCCAAGGACCTGCGCGCCATCCAGCATGTCGGGCGCCTGGCCGCCATGGGCGTGCACTCGCTGAAGATCGAAGGCCGCACCAAGTCGCACTTCTACTGCGCCCGCGCCGTGCAGTCGTACCGCCAGGCGATCGACGACGCGGTGGCCGGGCGGCCATTCGACCGCTCCCTGATGGACAACCTCGAGTCCCTGGCCCAGCGCGGTTACACCGAAGGCTTCCTGCGCCGCCACGTGCACGACGAGTACCAGAACTACCAGCGCGGCAACTCGGTGTCCGAGCGCCAGCAGTTCGTTGGCGAACTGACCGGGGTGCGCGTCGACGGCCTGGCCGAGGTCAAGGTGAAGAACCGCTTCGCCGTGGGCGACCATCTGGAACTGATGACCCCACGCGGCAACTACCACTTCGATCTCGAGCACATGAGCAATGGCCAGCAGCAACCGCTGCAGGTCGCCCCGGGCGATGGCCACACCATCTACCTTCCTGTTCCCGAGCAGGTGCCATTGGCATACGGCCTGCTGATGCGTGACCTGCCAGCTTGAGCGAGGTGGCTAAAGTTCGATCCTGGTAATGGCGCCAAGCCGCCGGTCGCCCAATTCCTTACGAATCTGCTGGCGAAAAGCGGCGAAACGTTCCAGGTCAAAACGGTAAACAGTGCCGGTGTTCCACACGACGATGTCACGCTGGGCCTCGCTCCAGAATCCGAAGTCGCGCATTTCCACCGTGGCATTGAAGCGAAACGAGTAGACCGCCAGATGGATCTGGCCCTCCTCGTCCTTCTGGCAGGGTGTTATCAGAAACGATGAGGCGACGTCGTTCTGCCAACCCGACTGCAGGAACTTGCTGGCGTGAGCACTGATGCGCAGTTCCTGCATGGATGCGCGCGCCAGTTGGGCCAACAGCGTTGGTGTGCTGCCTGTGCCAATGGGCTCGAGCCCGGTATCGAAATCGTCATGGTCCCTGATGACCTGCGGCGGCAACTCCAGGGCGGCCATCCTTACGCAGCCATGTTTCTCCAGGCGATTGCGGAAGCGGTCGAACCAGCTTTTCCATAGCTCGTCCCGGTCGAGGAAGCGGCTTGCGAACTCATCGGCATGGTCCAGCAACGTTTGCACGTCCTGGCGTTCCTCGTCGGACAGGTTTGGTCCGATGCCGATCAGATTGGTCTTGGAGTACAACAGGCAGTCCAGTGGTAGGGGCATGATCAAGCAGGCTCTCAGATAGGTGTGCCGCACGTTAGCCAGCGTGATGACAGGCCGGCATCCGGAACCAGTACCTGGCAGGTAGACTGGCTGCCTGGCAACGCTGGTGAAGGGCAACAGGCCGCCCTGCGCCTGAAGGCCGCTTGCGCTATGCTGCTGGCCAACCGCTGGATACCGCCCCCCCCTGGGGCCGCAACGACACCGGGCGCGAGCAAGGCACAGGCCTGGTCGCCGGTATCCGCCCACGTTTTTGAAGGAGTGTTTCATGATGCTGCGTAAACACCTGCTGCCCCTGGGCCTGCTGGCCATCACCGGCCTGGCCCAGGCTGCCGAGACCATCGACGTCTACCGCGACCCCAACTGTGGCTGCTGCAAGGCCTGGATCAGCCACCTGCGCGACAACGGCTTCACCGTCAACGACCATGTCGAGCCGAACATGAGCGAGGTGAAGCAACGCCTGGGCGTGGCGCCACGCCTGGCGTCGTGCCATACCGGGGTGATCGACGGCAAGTTCGTCGAAGGCCACGTACCGGCCGAGCAGGTGCGCCTGCTGGCCAAGCGCAACGACCTCAAGGGCCTGGCCGTGCCGGGCATGCCCATGGGCTCGCCCGGTATGGAAATGGGTGACCACAAGGATGCCTACCAGGTCATCGGCGTGACCCAGGACGGCAAGGACACCGTGGTCGCCAACTACTGATGCTCAGCCTGTGGGCGCTGTTCCTCAGCGCCTTCGGCGCCGCTACCCTGCTACCGCTGCAATCGGAGGCCGTGCTGGTCGGCCTTTTGCTGCGCCAGCCCGAGGCCTGGGCCACCCTGCTGCTGGTGGCGACCCTGGGCAATGTGCTGGGCTCGGTGGTCAACTGGGTGCTGGGGCGGGCCATCGAGCACCTGCGTGACAAGCGCTGGTTCCCGTTCAGCCCTGCTCAGCTCGAGCGCGCGCAACAGCGCTACCAGCGCTGGGGGCAATGGTCGCTGCTGCTCAGCTGGATGCCGGTGATCGGCGACCCGCTGACGCTGATCGCCGGCATCATGCGTGAGCCGTTCTGGCGCTTCCTGCTGCTGGTGACCCTGGCCAAGGCCGGCCGCTATGGGGTGCTGGCGATGATTACCCTGGGCTGGTTTCACGCCTGGTAACACCTTTCACGTTCCGCGTGGTCCACTGACTGCTACAGTCGCCCCTTCCTACATGGCCCTACACGGAGTGCCCCCATGCTGCGCGCAACCGCCCTGGCCCTGGCCTGCCTCGCCGGCAGTTCGGCCATCGCCGCCGAATCGCCCACCTATGGCCCCCAGCTGGAGGGCTTTAGCTACCCGCATCCGCTCAAGCATTTCGACTTCAAGTCCCAGGGCCAGGCCCTGCAGATGGGCTACATGGACGTGCCCGCCCAGGGCCAGGCCAACGGCCACAGCGTGGTGCTGATGCATGGCAAGAACTTCTGCGCCGCCACCTGGGAAACCACCATCGATGCCCTGAGCAAGGCTGGCTACCGGGTCATCGCCCCCGACCAGGTCGGCTTCTGCAGCTCCAGCAAGCCGGCACATTACCAGTACAGCTTCCAGCAGCTGGCGAGCAACACCCATGCCCTGCTCGAACAGCTGGGGGTGAAGCAAAGCATCGTGCTCGGCCACTCCACCGGCGGCATGCTTGCCACCCGCTATGCGTTGATGTACCCACAGCAGGTGGAGCGCCTGGCGATGGTCAACCCCATCGGCCTGGAAGACTGGAAAGCCCTGGGCGTGCCCTACCGCACGGTGGACCAGTGGTATGCGCGCGAGCTCAAGCTGGATGCCGAAGGCGTGCGCGAGTATGAGCGCAAGACCTACTACGCCGGGCGCTGGAAGCCGGAGTACGAGCGCTGGGTGCAGATGCTGGTGGGCCTGAACAAGGGGCCGGGGCATGAAGCGGTGGCGTGGAACTCGGCGCTGATCTACGACATGATCTTCACCCAGCCGGTGTACCACGAGTTCAAGGACCTGCAGATGCCCACCCTGCTGCTGATCGGTGACCAGGACACCACAGCCATCGGCAGTGATATCGCGCCGCCGGAGGTGAAAGCGAAGCTGGGCAAGTATGCAGTGCTGGGGCCGCAGGTGGCCAAGCTGATTCCCAAGGGTGAGCTGATTACCTTTGAAGGCATGGGGCATGCGCCGCAGATCGAGGAGCCGGTGCGGTTCAACCGTACGCTGGTGGAGTGGCTGGGCAAGTGAGCCAATAGTCGAGGGGCCGCTTTGCGGCCCTTCGCGGGCTCGCCCGCTCCCACAGGTACTGCACAGGTTTGGGAAGCTGTGCACTACCCGTGGGAGCGGGCAAGCCCGCGAAGGGCTGCAAAGCAGCCCCCTACACTTTCCAGACCTGCTCCTCGGTCCAGCCCAGCTCGGCAAAGTCCGCCGCCCGCAACCCCGCCTCTTCCTCGCAGAAAAACTCATCCAGCTGCGGCGGCCTCACTGCCGTGTCACTGAGCATCGCATGCACCTGCCCGCGGTGATGCACCTGGTGCTCGAACAGGTGCGCCAGCAGCCGCAGCCGTTGCTCGCGCTGCACCCGCTCAGGGCGCACGATGCTCACATAGCGCCCCAGCTCACCATCGCGCAGGCCCCGGCAATAGGCGATCAGCCGGTGATCGGCCTGGGCCTGTTCGGCATGCAGGTCGGTGCAGGTGGCAAACGGCTGTTCGGGGTCGAAGAAGCGCTCGCCGTCGGCGTCGGGCTGCTCGCCACGCTGCTCGCACTCGAGCATGTGCAGGTAGAACCAGTCCACCGTCAGCAGGTGGTTGAGGGTGGCCTTGATCGACGGGAAGAAGCTGCAGCGCGGGGCGACGAATTCGTCCTGGGTCAGTTGCAGGCAGGCCTTGTACAGACGGTGGTTGGCCCAGCCATTGTTGTAGGCCTGGGTCAGCAGATGATGCGACAGCGGCTCCATGGTTCGGCTCCTTTTCAGGCGAAGCGTTGCAGTTGCATCTCCCGTAGCCGGCTCAGGGTCCGTTGGTACGGGAACGCCAGATACCCTTGAGTGTAGAGGGCATCCAGCGGCACCTGTGCCTCCAGGTACAACGCCACCCGGCGGTCGTAGCATTCGTCGACCAGGGCTATGAAGCGGCGCACCGCGTCGTCCTTGGGCGACAGCGCCGGCAGCTCGCGGTCGCCCGCTGCCACCCGCGCCGCAGCATCCTCGGTACCCCGGGCAATGCGCCCGGCCCGCTGTTCACCCCCCAGCGCCGGAATGCCCGACACCAGGATGGCCGGGAACCGGTCGCACAGAGCCATGAACTCCATGGCCGCCAGCGGCTGTTCGCACAGGTCGGTGAAACGGCACCAGATGGCCTGCGCGCTGCGCCGCACCACCTGCACCTGCCGGGAGCCGATCGCCAAAGGCTGATCGTGGCCGTCGTCGCCGGGGCTGAGCTGGCGGAACACCTCGCCCAGCTGGCTGGCCTGCCCCGCTTGCGCCACCCAGTAACGCTGGCGCTCAGCGCCGGGGTGCAGGCGGTGGTCCTGCTCGCCGGCTACCGGCAGCACCTGCATGTGCCGCTGGATGGCGGCGATGGCCGGCAGGAACCGCTCGCGGTTGAAACCGTCGCGGTACAGCTGCTCGGGTGGCTGGTTGGAGGTGGCGACAATCACCACGCCTTGGTCGAACAGTACCTGGAACAGGCGGCCGAGGATGATCGCGTCACCGATGTCGTTGACGAACAGCTCGTCGAAGCACAGCACGCGAATCTGCCCGGCCAGTTCCCCGGCCAGCGCCAGCAGCGGGTCGGCAGTGCCGTTGAGCTGGAACAGGCGCTGGTGGACCCAGGCCATGAAGTGATGGAAGTGCTGGCGCCGGCTGGGCACCCGCAGGCAGCGGTGGAACTGGTCCATCAGCCAGGTCTTGCCCCGGCCGACCGGGCCCCAGAGGTAGATACCCTGGGTGGGGCGGCCCTGTTCGACGGCCTGGAAACAAGCCTGCAACGCCTCGACGGCGCGGGCCTGGGCGGGGTCGGCGACATAGCCCTGAGTGGTCAGGGCCTGCTGGTAGAGGGAATGGGGATCGATAGCCATGCGGCATTCTACACATACCTTGTGGGAGCGGCCTTGTGTCGCGAAAGGGCCGCAGAGCGGCCCCAGGATTTTCGCGTCACGGCGAATATTGCTGGGGCCGCTGCGCGGCCCTTTCGCGACACAAGGCCGCTCCCACAAGTACTGTACTGCGTCAGGTGCCGTCGCCCAGGCCTACCTTGAGCAACGCGCCGTCCTTGTCATCGGTCAGCACATACAGGTAGCCATCCGGCCCCACCCGTACATCGCGGATACGCGCCTTCAGCTCACCCAGCAAACGCTCTTCATGCACCACCTTGTCGCCATCCAGTTGCAGGCGGATCAGCTCCTGGGTAGCCAGCGCGCCAATGAACAGGTTGTGGTCCCAGGCCTTGAACCTAGGGCTGTCGTAGAACGCCATGCCGCTGATCCCCGGCGACTTCTCCCATACATGGTGCGGGTCGACCATGCCCTGCACATGCTCGCCCTTGGCCTCGGGGATCGGCAGCAGCGAGTAGTTGATGCCGTGGGTCGCAATCGGCCAGCCATAGTTCTTGCCGGGTTCGGGAATGTTGATCTCGTCGCCGCCGCGCGGGCCATGCTCGTGGGTCCACAGCTTGCCGGTCCATGGGTTGAGTGCGGCGCCTTGCTGGTTGCGGTGGCCGAACGACCAAATCTCCGGCCGCACATTGTCCTCGCCGACGAAGGGGTTGTCCCTGGGCACTTCGCCGTCCGGCAAGATACGCACGATCTTGCCTTGCAGCTTGTCCAGGTCCTGGGCAGTCGGGCGCTGGTTGTTTTCACCGAGGGCGATGAACAGGTAGCCGTCGCGGTCGAACACCAGGCGCGAGCCAAAGTGGTTGCCCTCCGACAGTTTGGGCTGCTGGCGGAAGATGACGTTGAAGTTTTCCAGCCGGGCGCGGTCCTGGGACAACTGGCCACGGCCGACCGCCGTACCGGCCTTGCCGTCACTGCCCTCTTCGGCGTAGGACAGGTAGACGGTGCGGTCCTTGGCGAACTCCGGCGACAGCACCACATCCAGCAAGCCGCCCTGGCCCTCGGCCCAGACCTTGGGTACACCGCTGATCGGCGGGCCGACCTTGCCTTCGGCATTGACCACCCGCAAGTTGCCGGCACGCTCGGTGACCAGCATGTCCTTGCCGCCCGGCAGGAACGCCAGGGCCCAAGGGTTGCGCAGGCCATCGGCCAGGGTGCTGACGGTCAAGGTGCCTTCTTCACTGCGAAACTGCTGTTCGGCCGCCGCCTGCGCCAGCAGGGGCAGGAGTGCGGCGGCGGTCAGGGTTACAAACCAGGGTGCTCGAAGCATGCAGGATTCCTTTCGTAGGGCGCTCATGGCGCGCGCGGGTTGCCGCGCGGTGGTCGGCTGGGCTCCAGGTTCGGGGTTTGCTGCTGGCGGCGCAGGTTGTCGCCATTGCCGATGCCGCGGTTGTCCAGGGTGGGCGTGCGCTGGTACGGGTCGGTGGACGGGCCGCGCACGGGAGGCGTGGCCGGCATGCTGCCCTGGCGGCTGTTGGGGTTGGCGCGCTGGATCGGGCTGTTGTAGGGGTTATTGTTGCCGGCGGCGAGTTGCAAGGGCGGCTCGGGGGCCGCTTGCGCGGGCAGGCACAGCACCAGGCCGAGGGCCAGGATGGGCAAGGTCGGGGTCATGCTTCACCTCCTGTACGAAAATGCCGCGCCTGGTGGGTTTGATAGCCTAAGGCGCGAAGGGTTCGCGGCAAAAAGTGTGAATGCGGGTGGAGATGATTCCTGATGTTTCAGTATGGGCCTTGGGGGCTGCTACGCAGCCCTTTCGCGACACAAGGCCGCTCCCACAAACCCCTACGGACGCCGAATTACTGGCCCTTGTCCACCTTGTGCCGCGCCGCATACAGGCACAGCATTTCCATCGCCAGGGTCGCCCCGGCCAGCGCGGTGATGTCAGCATGGTCATAGGCTGGCGCCACCTCCACCAGGTCCATGCCCACCAGGTTGATGCCGCGCAGCCCGCCAAGGATCTCCAGCGCCTGCACCGTGCTCAGCCCGCCGCATACCGGCGTGCCGGTGCCGGGCGCATACGCCGGGTCGAGGCAGTCGATATCGAAGGTCAGGTAAACCGGCCGCTCGCCCACCCGCTGGCGAATCGCCGCAATCACCGCCTCGGTGCCCTGCCGGTGCACCTGGCGGGCGTCGAGGATGGCAAAGCCCTGGCTGTCGTCATTGGTGGTGCGCAGGCCGATCTGCACCGAGCTGGCCGGGTCCACCAGGCCTTCGCGGGCGGCATGCCAGAACATGGTGCCGTGGTCGATGCGCTTGCCTTCCTCGTCCGGCCAGGTGTCGCTGTGCGCATCGAAGTGGATCAGCGCCAGCGGGCCATGGCGGCGGGCATGGGCCTTGAGCAGCGGGTAGCTGATGAAGTGGTCGCCACCCAGGGTGAGCATGGCGCAGCCTGCTTCCAGAATATGCGTGGCATGGGCCTCGATGCTGTCCGGTACCGACTGCGGGGTGCCGCTGTCGAAGGCGCAATCGCCATAGTCGATCACCGCCAGGTGGTCGAACGGGTCGAACGCCCACGGCCAGTGCCGGGCCCAGGCCTGCTGCACCGAGGCGGCGCGGATCGCCCGCGGGCCGAAGCGCGCACCGGGGCGGTTGCTGGTGGCAGTATCGAACGGCACACCACTGACCACCACATCGACACCACGCAGGTCGCGGCTGTAGCGGCGGCGAGAGAAACTGGTAATGCCGGCGTAGGTACTTTCCGCAGCGGTGCCATACAGGCTGTCGCGGGTCATGGCCTGGTCGTTGTTTGCGGCTTGCTCCACGGTCGGGTTCCTTTGTCGTTATCGGTTACTGGCGGCTGCGGAACGCGGTCCACAGGCGGTTGCGCTGGCGCAGGTCGGCCAAGGCCATGCTGCGGTCGGCATACAGGCGCTGGCGCACCGCGGCCGACGGGTAGATGTCCGGGTCATTGCGCACTGCTTCGTCCACCAGCGGCGTGGCCGCCTGGTTGGCGTTGGCGAAGAACAGCGTGTTGGTCAGTGCGGCGACCGACTCGGGCTTGAGCATGAAGGCGATGAACGCCCGCGCGGCCTCGGGGTGCGGGGCGTCCTTGGGAATGACCAGGTTGTCCTGCCACACCAGCGTGCCTTCGCGGGGGATGCGGTAGATCAGCTCGAACGGTTTGCCAGCGCGACGCGCCTGGTCGGCGGCCATCGCCGCATCGCCGTTGTAGGTCAGCGCCAGGCACACGCTGCCGTTGGCCAGGTCGCTGATCTGCCGGCCATTGGCGACGTAGCTGATCGACGGCTGCAGCTGGCTCAGCAGGTTCTGCGCGGCGGCCAGGTCGTCCTTGTCCTGGCTGTAAGGGTCCTTGCCCAGGTAGTTCAGGGCCACGCCGATCACCTCCTGGGGCGAGTCGGGCATGGCAATGCCGCAGTCCTTCAGCCGGCTGGCGTACTCGGGCTTGAACAGCAGGTCGAGGCTGTCCAGCGGTACATCCCCCAGGCGCTGGCGCACCGCTTCCACATTCACCCCCAGGCCCAGGGTGCCCCAGGTGTAGGGCACGGCATGGCGGTTGCCGGGGTCGGCCTCGGCGAGCTTGGCCAGCAGGTCCTTGTCGAGGTTGGCATAGCCGGGCATGGCCTGGGGATCGAACGGCTGCAGGGCATTTGCCTTGAGCGCCCGGGCCAGTACGGTTGACGACGGCACCACCACGTCATAGCCGCTACCACCGGTCAGCAGCTTGGTTTCCAGCACTTCGGTGGTGTCGAAGGTGTCATAGCGCACCTTGTAGCCGGTTTCCCGCTCGAAGCGCTGGAGGGTTTGCGGGGCGACATAGTCGGCCCAGCTGTAGAGGTTGACGACCTTTTCTTCGGCCTGCAGCGGCAAGGCCAGGACCAGGGACAGCAGGCACAACGATCGACGCATGGCGAACACCTCGGCAAATGGGTGGATGCCGCGAGCATGCCAACCGGGTTACATTGCAGGAATGGCAAGTTTACAAAGCTGCCATTCATCAGGAGCAATGTAATGCTCGGACAAGTGCACGACCCCGACCTGCACCTGCTGCGGCTGTTCGTCACTGTAGTCGAGGCCGGTGGTTTCAGCGCCGCGCAAGGCGTGCTGGGCTTGAGCCAGCCCACCATCAGCCAGCGCATGGCGCAGCTGGAAGCGCGGCTGGGCTACCGCTTGTGCAGCCGCGGCAAAGGTGGCTTTCACCTGACGGAAAAGGGCGCGTTGTTGCTGGACGCCGCCCGTGGGCTATTGCTGAACATCGAACAGTTTCGCCAGCAGGCCAATGGCGTTGCCGGGCGGCTGCTGGGGACCGTGCGCATAGGCATGGCGGAGAGCCAGGACAAGGCGGTGAGCCTGAAGCTGGCGGCGGCCATTGCGGCGTTTCGCAGGCGCGAGGAGGCGGTGCAGCTGGAACTGATCAGTGCGCCACCGGCAGAGCTGGAGCGCTTGTTGCTGGAGCAGCGGCTGGATTACGCCATCAGCTACTTTTCCGGCAACCAGGCAGCCTTCGACTACCAGCCGCTGTTCCAGGAGCGGCAACGGCTGTATTGCGGCAAGGGCCATGTGCTGTTCGGTGAGGCTGGCGTTGGCCGGGAGCGGTTGCTGGCGATGGACCAGGTGCGCCATCCGTACCGGTTTCTCAAGGGCGGTGAGCCGTTCCAGAGCCAGCGCAGCATGGCGGTGGCGGAGCAGATCGAG
Source organism: Pseudomonas sp. M2(2023) (assembly GCF_030263955.1). Classification (NCBI taxonomy): domain Bacteria; kingdom Pseudomonadati; phylum Pseudomonadota; class Gammaproteobacteria; order Pseudomonadales; family Pseudomonadaceae; genus Pseudomonas; species Pseudomonas sp. M2(2023). The sequence goes on along the minus strand of NZ_CP127114.1, from coordinate 1,875,838 downwards.
AGCGTGCTGACGTTCATTCTGTCGGGGCGGCATATTGGCTATCTGCCATGCCATTGTGCGCAAGCTTGGGAGGCTGAGGGGCTGTTATGGGCGCTGGACCCGGGGTTGGACTTTGTGGTGCCGTTTACCCTGGCCAGGCACCGGGCGCAAGCGGTTGGCGAGGCACAGCAGGCGTTTGCGCAGGATTTGCTGGCGTCGTTTGCCTGAACCGGCCTCTTCGCGGGTAAACCCGCTCCTACAGGGTTCTCACACAGCCTGAGGGCTGCGCCGTGCCTGTGGGAGCGGGTTTACCCGCGAAGAGGCCGGGACAGACAACACCCATCAGTAAGCCATGCTCCAGGTCAGCGTGTAGGTACGCCCGCGCCCCTGGTAGTCATACAGGTACGCCGGCCCGTAGGTCGGCGAGTAGAACAGCGTCGCACGCTGCCCCCAGACCGTGCTGTATTGCTTGTCCAGCAGGTTCTGGATGCCGGCGCTGAAGGTGCCGAAGCCGGTATCCTGGCTGCCCAGCAGGTCGAAGGTGGAGTAGCCGTCGATCTCGTGGTCGGCATCGTCCTTCAGGCTGAAGGCATGGTTGGCCTGTAGCCGCGCACTGCGGCCATCGCCCTTCCAGCCGACGAACGCGGTAGCCTTGGACAACGAGGCATAGCGGGCATCGCGCTTGATCCAGCCGCCATCGACATCCTCCTCCTCGGAGCGGGTCAGGTGCAGGGTACCACCGGTTTCCCAGCCGGTCTGGAAGTGCCGGGTCAGCGCGCCCTCAAAACCGAAGTCGCGGCTTTTCTGGTCTTCCACATTGATGGTCAGCGTCTGCGAGTCGACGTTGATGATCTTGTCCGACCAGATGTAGTACAGCGCCGCCTGGGCATCCCAGTCCAGGTCGGCATAGCGCCAGCCCAGTTCCACCTGGCGGCTCTTGATGCCGGCCAGCGGGTTGTCGGCCACGCTCAACCCGGGCTTGCCGTAGTACTTGGCCGGGTCGGGCAGGTCGAAGCCTTCGCCGTAGTTGGTCCATACCTGGTGGCCATTCTTGAAGTCGTAGATGGCACCGACGTTGAACAGGTTGACCTGGTAATCGTTGCTGCCACCCGGCACACCCTTGAAGTCGCTGACGTCCACATCCATCTGCTGGCGCCGGGCGCCGCCGGACAGGGTCAGGTTATCGGTGGCATGCCAGTCCAGCTGCGCGTACACCGACACGCCATCGACCCGGTAGCTGGGGTAGCGCGCGGCCTTGCTTTCCTTTTCCAGCTCCAGGCCACCCGACTCGGACGACGTCTGGGCGTTGAAGGTGGTCTGCTCGGCATTGAAGCGCTCGCGGTCCAGGTCGACGCCGTAGGTCAGCTTCAGCGCGTCCCACTGCTTGGCGAACAGGCCCTTGAGGCTGGTGACTTCGAAGTTTTGCTGCGAGGCGGCGAAGTACACCCCGCGCGAGCCGGTGGGCGTGGCGCGGTTGTAGTACGGGAACGGGTAGAAGTTGTCGTCTTCCTTGCGGTAAGAGGCCTGCAGGTAGAAGTCCTGCCCCAGCACGTCGGTGTGGTGGTAGTTGGCGTTCAGCAGCAGGCGCCGGGTGCGCGGCTCCAGGTCCGACGAGTAGCCGCTGCGCAGCTCGGCGTCTTCCAGGTCGGATGGGGCGTTGTAGTTCAGGTTAGGGAAGTAAATGCCGGTGCTGCCGTGGTTGCCCGAGTCATAGTACTGGGCCAGCAGGTCGAGGCTCTGCTGGTCGTTCAGTTGCATCCCCAAGGTGCCGAGCACGTCGATGGTGCGGTTGTATTGTAGGTCGGTCTGGGTGTTGTCGATGAAGATCTGGTCGCCGGCGCCGTCGTAGAAGGCTTCGTTCTGCTCTCCGGAAACCCCCAGGCGGGCGTTGAACCGTTCGTTGCCGCCACTGATCGACTGGGCGAAGCGGGTGGCCAGGTCGTCGCTGTTGTTGAAGCCGCTGCTGGCACCGAGCTGGGTCTCGAAACGCGCCGGGCCGGGTTCGCCCTTCTTGGTCACGATGTTGATGATGCCGCCGGTGGCGCCACCACCGTAGATGGCACTGGCGCCAGACAGCACTTCGACGCGCTCGACGTTGAACGGCGAAATGCTGTCGAACTGGCGTGACAGGCCGCGCGAGCTGTTCTGGCTGACCCCGTCGATCATCACCAGCACATTGCGCCCGCGCATGTTCTGGCCGTAGTTGGTACGGCCTTCCGGCGCCAGGTCGAGGCCTGGCACCAGCTTGCCGATGGCTTCCTTCAGGCTGACGCCGCTGTCGATCTGCTCGCGCAACTGCTGCTGGTCGACCACCCACACGGTGCCGGGGATTTCACTGATCGCGGTGCTGGTGCGCGAGGCCACGCTGACCTCGATCGGCTTGAGATTGACCGCCTGCGGCGCAGCGTCGGCCTTGCGCAGGGTCACCGTGCGGGCATCGCTGAAGTGCCAGCTCATGCCGCTGCCGGCCAGCAACTGCTGCAGGGCCTGCTCGATGCTGTAGCTGCCCTGCAAGGCCGGGCTGGATTGGCCGGCGACGTCGCCGGTGGTGTACAGCAGGTGCAGGCCGGCCTGGTCGGCGAACGTGGTCAGGGCGTGGTCCAGCGGCTGGGCCGGCAGGTCGAGCTGGACCTGGCGGGCCTGAGTCTGGGCCTGTTCGGTGGCGGTCGAGGCAAACACCTGCAGCGGGCCGACCAGCATGGCCAGGGCACTGCAGGACATCAGGGCATGGTGAAGCGGACCGCGGCGGCGGTGCAAGGGCTTGAGCCTCAGAGGCACGAATGAGCTTCCTGACAAGTCGTAAATGAGAATTGGTTGCTGATCAGTCCCACTACGACGATCTGGCTTGCAGGAACTTGCAGTGCAAGATAAAAAATTTTTCCTGTGCCGGCCTCTTCGCGGCTAAAGCCGCTCCTACAGGGATCTCCACAGCCTTCCAGACCTGTGCAGTACCTGTGGGAGCGGCTTCAGCCGCGAAGAGGCCGGCACAGGCGAATCAATGAACCACGGCCAACCACGGCAGGTAGGTCACCTTCAGCCCATAACGCTGCTCAAGGGTCCGCAACAGGGCCTCCGGCTCATCGAGGTCGAACACCCCGCTGACCTGCATCGCCGCCAGCTTGCTATCGGACAACACGATCCGCCCATGCCGATAACGCTCGAGCTCCGCCAGCACCTGCCCCAGCGGCTTGCCGTTGAAGATCAGCTTGCCGCGCTGCCAGGCCATCTGCGTGCCGGCATCGGCCGCTACTGCCAGTTCATGTTCGCCAACCTTGGCTTCGCCATGGGCCAATACCACGCGGCCATCGCGACGCACGCTGAAGGTGGCCGCACTCCCCTGCACCCGCTCACCGGCCGTGTCGACCACAAAGGGCCGTGAATCATCGGCGGTCTCGAACAAGGCCTCACCAGATTCCAGCACCACCCGCCGCTCACGGTCGCTGAACACCACGCTCAGGGCTGTGGCACTGTTCAGCGTCACCCGCGTGCCATCTGCCAACGTAATCACCTGTCGCTCACCTACCCCGGTGTGGTAATCCGCCAGCAGCATTGGCGCCTTCTGCCAACCCGCCACACCAACGGCCAACACCAGTGCAGCAGCCACCCCCGCCTGTTTGAGCCAGTTGCGGCAATGGCGCAGGGCTTGGCCGATGTATTTCGCCACCATGCTTTCGGAAACCCCCAGGCGCTGCGCGATCTGCGCCTGGGTCAGGCCGTCGACGCGGTTGAGCAACAGCGCCTGGCGGGCATTGTCGGATAGCTGCAGCAGCGCCTGGTCGAGGATCTGCAAGCGCTCCCGGGCCAGCAAGGCCGCTTCCGGGGCCGGCGCCGGGCAGGCGACCTCACCTGCCCGCTCGCTGTCGTCGTGGCTGGCGGCAATGCGCTGCTCGCGGCGCAAGGCATCGATCGCCAGGTTGCCGGCCACGCGGAAGATGAAACTGCGCGCGTGCAGCACCGGCACCGCCTGCTGGTCGATGTTCACCAGCTTCAGGTAGGTTTCCTGCGCGACATCGGCAGCGCGCTGACGGTCGCTCATGCGCCGGGTCAGGAACTGAAGCAGGTCGTCGTAGTGCTCCTGGAAGCTTGCCAGCAGGCCCGGCGCGGGAGAAGTCAGCATGGGTTCGGGAACGGCCAGTAGGAGAAGTTATCGGGCGTTAATGAGAAACAGTATCTTTCATCTGGGCGGTGACCTTCAACGTCGACGCGTATTTGCCACACTGCCCATTCGCCCACTCTGGCAAGGTCGCACTCCATGGCTGCCCGTCTGCACCGCTACGCCCGCCTGTTCCTGGTCCTGCTGCTGGCCTGCGGCCTGGGGGCCTGTGCGCTGTTCCAGGCACGCGACCCGGTCAATATCAGCGTGATCGGTATCGAGCCGCTGCCCGGGCAGGAGCTGGAACTGCGCATGGCGGTGAAGATGCGGGTACAAAACCCCAACGAGGCGCCGATCGACTACAACGGCATCGCCCTGAACCTGGAGGTGAACGGCCAGCCGCTGGCTGCCGGGGTGAGCGACCAGCAGGGGCACATCGGCCGTTATGGCGAAGCGGTGATCGTGGTGCCGGTGAGCATCACGGCGTTTTCCTTCCTGCGCCAGGCCTATGGGCTGGGCCAGGTGGACTCGCTGCAAGGCCTGCCCTATGTGCTGCGCGGCAAGCTGGCCGGCGGGCTGCTGGGGACCGTGCGCTTTACCGACGAGGGCAAGCTGGACCTGCCCAAGGGCGCCTACTGGTAGGCGCCTGGCGGGGTGTGATCAGCGGCTGGCGCTGGCTGCGGCCATCAGCTTGTTGACTTCGCTGCGCACCATGTTGGCGTATTCGGGCGGCGACATGCCATCCAGCTCGGCGCGCACCCACTCGGCCCATTTGCCTTTGCGCCGTGGTTTCTCGGCGATCAACCGTGCCGCTTCGCCCTTGGCCTTGCCCAGGTTGTTCTGCCACAGCTCGAACAGCCGGGCCTTCTCTGCCTCGATCTGCGCCCGTTCCTCGAAGCTCATGTTGGCCAGATTGAAACTCATGAAGGTACCTGCAGGTTTGAAAATGGCCGCTATCTTACACCCAGGTACTGCAACAGCCCAAAGCCGCCGCAACTTTCCCGACGCGCCGGCATCCATTGTTCAAGCCACACCATCGACGAGGACGAGTTCATGGCCCGGAAAAACGCCCCGCTGACCGACAGCGATCAGATCAAGGACCAGGTATTCAGCGAACTGCAGGCGCTGATCGAAGAGTCGGAAAAACTGCTGAACGACAGCGCCGCCCTGGTGGGTGACGAGGCGGAAACCCTGCGCACGCAGGTAAGCCTCAAGCTACGCCAGGCGCGCAATGCCGCCGACAAGGTACGCAGCAAGGCGCAACCGGTGATGGACGCTACCCAGGACTATATCGGTGGCCACCCGTGGCAGACCGTGGCCATTTCCGCTGGCCTCGGGCTGGTGGTCGGCCTGCTGCTGGGCCGCCGTCACTGACGCCTGGGCCGCCTGGTGCGAATCAGGCGGCCTGCGCCATCGGGATACCGCTGTGGAAGCGCAGCTCCTGGTCCGGTGACTGGATCAGCTCCACCTCCGCTGCACGCACCAGGTCCACCCGGCGGGCAATGTCTGCCTCTTCGCCATAGTTGTGCGCCAGTTTCAGATAACCCTGGTAATGGCGCGCTTCGCTCTTCAGCAGGCCGTGGTAGAAGCGGCCCAGTTCCTCGTCCAGATGCGGTACCAACGCGGCAAAGCGCTCGCAGCTGCGCGCCTCGATGAACGCCCCCACCACCAGCGTATCCACCAGCTTGACCGGCTCGTGGGCGCGCACCAGCCGCCGCAGCCCCGACGCATATCGCCCCGCCGACACCGGGCGCAGCGGCACGCCACGACGCTTCATCAGGCGCAGCACCTGCTCGTGGTGCACCAGCTCCTCGCGGGCCAGGCGCGACATCATGTTGATCAGGTCGAGGTGGGTGTTGTACTTGGCGATCAGGCTCAGGGCGGTGCTGGCAGCCTTGAACTCGCAGTTCTTGTGGTCGATCAGCAGGGTTTCCTGGTCGGCGAGCGCCGCTTCGATCCAGGCGTCTGGTGTCGGGCAACCAAGAAAGGCGTCGATTTCGGGGATCAGGGACATGAGCGTGCGACCACAAAGAACAGGCAGGGCCGGCGATTATACCGGCGGCGGCGGGCGGCGCCAGTGACTATGCTTGATGTACATCAAGCGCCAGCGGGGGAAGCGCCGACTATAGTCAGGCATTGGTCGCCACCTTTGAAGGGAGTTAACGCCCATGCAAGCCGTCCGCAGCATCCTCGTCGTCCTCGACCCCGAGCACGCCCACAGCCGGGCACTGACCCGGGCCAAGCTGATCGCCGGCGTCACCGGCGCCCGCCTGCACCTGCTGATGTGCGACAAAAGGCATGACCACAGCGCGCTGCTAAGCCTGCTGAGCAGCCAGCTGCATGATGACGGGTACGACAGCGTCACCCATGAGGAGGCCTGGCGCGACAACCTGCACGACACCATCATCTACGTGCAGCAGGCCGAGGGCTGCGAGCTGGTGATCAAGGAACACCGCCCGGACAACCCGCTGAAAAAGGCCCTGCTCACCCCCAGCGACTGGAAGCTGCTGCGCCAATGCCCGTGTGCCGTGCTCATGGTCAAGAGCGAGCGGCCGTGGACCGGCGGCAAGATTCTGGCCGCGGTGGACGTGGGCAACCAGGACGAGGACCACCGCCGCCTGCATGCCAGCATCATCGACCATGGTTATGCCATTGCCGGGCTGGCCAAGGGCGAGCTTCATGTCATCAGCGCTCATCCGTCGCCGATGCTGTCGGCATCGGACCCGGCGTACCAACTGAGCGAGACCATCGAGAAGCGCTACCGCGAGGCTTGCAAGGCGTTCCAGGCCGAGTACGGCATCAGCGACGAGTGCCTGCATGTGGCCGAAGGGCCGGCGGATGTGCTGATTCCGCATACCGAGAAGAAGCTTGATGCCGTGGTAACGGTGATCGGCACGGTGTGCCGCACGGGGATTTCCGGGGCATTGATTGGTAATACCGCGGAGGTGGTGCTGGATTCGCTGGAGGGGGATGTGCTGGTGCTCAAGACCGAGGAAGTAACTGCCCACCTGGCAGAACTCGCCCGCGGCTGAGTTTGCCTTCCTCAGGAGGACACATGATTCCTTGAAATTGCAGGGCCCCTGTGGGAGCGGGTTTACCCGCGAAAGCGGCGGTGAGTCCAACGACGCATTCGCGGGTAAACCCGCTCCCACAGGGATTTCTTACAAGAAGTATCTAGGCCAACGCTTCCTGCACCTTCGGGTCCAGCCCCTCCCCTGCATTGGCCTCGGCCCATTCCGCCAGTTGCCGGCGCATCGCAGGCGTCCAGAAGCTCTGCAGATGCTGCCGTATCCCTTGCACCGCCAGCGCCCGGTCTGGCTCGCTGTCGAAGTAATGGGCAATCTGGTTGGCCATCTTGACCAGATTCTCACTGCTCATCGGCGTACCTCGGTTTTCTCGGCAATACGACGCTCCTTCAACAACCGCCGCTGCTCGTCACTGAAGTCCTGGTAGCGTTTCTGCCACTGCGACGGCTGGAACACTTTCACCACCTCCACCGCCGTCACCTTGTACTCAGGGCAGTTGGTGGCCCAGTCGGAATTGTCGGTGGTAATCACGTTGGCCCCCGACTCTGGGAAGTGGAAGGTGGTGTACACCACACCCGGCGCCACCCGCGTGCTGACCTTGGCGCGCAGCACCGTCTGCCCGGCGCGGCTGCCGATGCCGACCCAGTCGCCATCCTGGATGCCACGGCTTTCGGCGTCGGTCGGGTGGATTTCCAGGCGGTCGGCGTCATGCCAGGCAACGTTACCGGTACGCCGGGTCTGGGCGCCGACGTTGTACTGGCTGAGAATGCGCCCGGTGGTCAGCAGCAGCGGGTAGCGGTTGTTGACCTTCTCCTCGGTGGGCACGTAGCCGGTGAGCATGAAGCGCCCCTTGCCACGTACGAACTGGTCGATGTGCATGGTCGGCGTGCCATCCGGCGCTGCGTCGTTGCACGGCCACTGCAGGCTGCCGTGGCGGTCGATCTCGGCGTAGCTGACGCGGCGGAAGGTAGGCGTAAGGCGGGCGATCTCGTCCATGATCTCGGACGGGTGACGGTAGCTCATCGGGTAGCCCAAGGCATTGGCCAGGGCTATGGTCGCCTCCCAGTCGGCCTTCCCGGCCAACGGCTCCATGACCTTGCGCACCCGCGAAATACGCCGCTCGGCATTGGTGAAGGTACCGTCCTTCTCCAGGAACGAGCTGCCCGGCAGGAACACATGGGCGAACTTGGCTGTTTCGTTGAGGAAGATGTCCTGCACCACCACGCACTCCATGGCCAGCAGGGCCGCGGTGACGTGCTGGGTGTTGGGGTCGCTCTGGGCAATGTCCTCGCCCTGGCAGTAAAGGGCCTTGAAACTGCCGTCCAGCGCAGCCTCGAACATGTTGGGGATGCGCAGGCCCGGGTCAGGCTGCAGCGTCACGCCCCAGGCCTGCTCGAACTCGGCGCGCACAACTTCGTTGGAAATGTGCCTGTAGCCGGGCAGTTCGTGGGGGAACGAGCCCATGTCGCACGAGCCTTGCACGTTGTTCTGCCCGCGCAGCGGGTTCACCCCTACCCCTTCACGGCCGATGTTGCCGGTGGCCATGGCCAGGTTGGCGATGCCCATCACCGCGGTGCTGCCCTGGCTGTGCTCGGTCACGCCCAGGCCGTAGTAGATCGCCGCGTTGCCGCCGGTGGCGTACAGCCGGGCGGCGGCGCGGATCTGCTCGGCAGGCACGCCGCAGACCGGGCCAAGCACTTCGGGGGCGTTTTCCGCCAGGCTGACGAAGTCGCGCCAGCGGGCAAAATCCTCGGTTTCACAGCGGGCATCGATGAAGCGCTGGGCCAGCAGGCCTTCGGTGACGATCACGTGGGCCAGGGCGTTGAGCATGGCCACGTTGGTACCGGGGCGCAGTTGCAGGTGCAGCTCGGCGCGGGCGTGCGGCGAGTCGACCAGGTCGATGCGCCGAGGGTCGATCACGATCAGCCGCGCGCCCTGGCGCAGGCGGCGCTTGAGCTGCGAGCCGAATACCGGGTGGGCGTCGGTGGGGTTGGCGCCGATCACCAGCACCACGTCGGCCTGCATCACCGAGTCGAAGCTTTGTGTACCGGCCGACTCACCCAGGGTCTGCTTCAGGCCATAGCCGGTGGGCGAATGGCATACCCGCGCGCAGGTGTCGACGTTGTTGTTGCCGAACGCCGTGCGCACCAGTTTCTGCACCAGGTAGGCTTCTTCGTTGGTGCAGCGGCTGGAGGTGATGCCGCCGATGGAATCGCGACCGTACTTCAGCTGGATACGGCGGAACTCGCTGGCGGCGTAGGTCACCGCCTCGTCCCAGCTGACTTCCTGCCATGGGTCTTCCAGGCGCTTGCGGATCATTGGCTTGGTGATGCGGTCCGGGTGGGTGGCGTAACCCCAGGCGAAGCGGCCCTTGACGCAGGCGTGGCCGTGGTTGGCGCCGCCGTTCTTGTCCGGGACCATGCGCACCAGCTGGTCGCCCTTCATTTCGGCGCGGAACGAGCAGCCGACGCCGCAATAGGCGCAGGTGGTGATGACCGCACGCTCGGGCTGGCCCAGCTGTACCAGGCTCTTTTCGGTCAGGGTCGCGGTCGGGCAGGCCTGCACGCAGGCGCCGCAAGACACGCACTCGGAGGCGAGGAAGTTCTCACCACCCGCCGCCGCCACTCGCGATTCGAAGCCGCGCCCGGTGATGGTCAGGGCGAAGGTGCCCTGGATGTCCTCGCAGGCACGCACACAGCGGCTGCAGACGATGCACTTGCTAGGCTCGTAGTCGAAGTACGGGTTGGATACGTCCTTTTTTTCGGCAAGGTGGTTGGCGCCGTCATAGCCGTAGCGCACCTCGCGCAGGCCCACCTGGCCGGCCACGGTCTGCAGCTCGCAGTTACCGTTGGCCGAACAGGTCAGGCAGTCCAGCGGGTGGTCGGAGATGTACAGCTCCATCACGTTGCGGCGCAGGCCGGCCAGGCGCGGGGTTTCGGTGTGCACTACCATGCCTTCGCTGACCGGGGTGGTGCAGGACGCCGGGTAGCCGCGCATGCCTTCGATTTCCACCATGCACATGCGGCACGAGCCGAAGGCTTCGAGGCTGTCGGTGGCGCACAGTTTGGGGATGCTGGTGCCGAGCATGGCCGCGGCACGCATCACCGACGTACCGGCGGGCACAGTGATGGCACGGCCATCGATGCTCAGGCTGACCTGTACCTCGCTGTCACGGGCCGGGGTGCCGAGGTCGCTGCTTTTATCAGAAGCGGGGTCGAAGAAATTGATCACTGCGCGGCCTCCGTGTGGGTCAGCCCGAAATCGGCGGGGAAGTACTTCAGCGCGCTGGCCACCGGATAAGCGGTCATGCCGCCCATGGCGCACAGCGAGCCGTATTGCATGGTGTCGCACAGGTCGCGCAGCAACAGGGCCTGGTCATGCCGCTCGGTCATGTCGCTGGTGGCGATCAGCCGGTCGACCACTTCCATGCCGCGGGTCGAGCCGATGCGGCACGGGGTGCACTTGCCACAGGATTCCTCGGCACAGAACTGCAAGGCGAAGCGCGCCATGCTGGCCATGTTCAGGGTGTCGTCGGCCACTACCACACCACCGTGGCCGAGCATCGCGCCCATGGCGGCAAAGGCTTCGTAGTCCAGCGGCGTATCGAAGTGGCTGGGCGGCACCCAGGCACCGAGCGGGCCACCCACCTGCGCGGCCTTCAATGGCCGGCCGCTGGCCGTGCCGCCGCCATAGCCTTCCACCAGCTCGCGCAAGGTCAGACCAAAGGCGCGTTCCACCAGGCCGCCCTGGCGGATGTTGCCGGCCAGCTGGAACGGCATGGTGCCCAGTGAGCGGCCCATGCCGAAGTCGCGATAGAACGCCGCGCCCTTGGCCAAGATGACGGGTACCGAGGCCAGGGTGAGTACGTTGTGCACCAGCGTCGGCAGGCCGAACAGGCCCTGCAGCGCGGGTAGCGGAGGCTTGGCGCGAACGATGCCGCGCTTGCCTTCGATGGATTCGAGCAGCGCGGTTTCTTCGCCGCAGATATAGGCGCCGGCGCCGACCCGCACTTCCAGGTCGAAGGCCTGGCCGCTGCCGGCCACGTCGCTGCCGAGATAGCCGGCGTCACGGGCGATGGCGAAGGCCTGGTCAAGCACGCGGATGGCGTCGGGGTATTCCGAGCGCACATAGATGTAGCCCTTGTCGGCACCCACGGCGAGGCCGGCAATGATCATGCCCTCGATCAGCAGGAACGGGTCGCCTTCCATCAGCATGCGGTCGGCGAAGGTACCGGAGTCACCCTCGTCGGCGTTGCACACCACGTACTTCTGCCCGGCCCCGGCGTCACGCACGGTGCGCCACTTGATGCCGGCCGGGAACGCAGCACCGCCGCGGCCGCGCAGGCCGGAATCGAGCACGGCGGCGACCACCTCGGCACCATCCAGGGCCACGGCCGCTTCAAGGCCGGCAAAACCGCCATGGGCACGGTAGTCGTCCAGCGACAACGGGCGGGTGATGCCGGCGCGGGCGAACAGCAGGCGCTGCTGGGTCTTGAGGTAAGGGATGTCCTCGACCGGCCCCAGGGCCAGCGAGTGGCCACCAGGTTCACCGGGCTCACCGGGCTCACCGGTCAAGGCGTCGAGTAAGGACGGCACGTCTTCCGGGGTGACCGGGCCGAAACCCAGGCGCCCTTGCGCGCTGTCGCACTCCAGCAGCGGCTCCAGCCAATACAGCCCGCGGGAGCTGGTGCGCTGGATATCCAGCGGCAGCTGGCGGCGCTCGGCCTCACGCTGCAATGCATCGGCAACCTGGTCGGCGCCCACGGCCCGGGCTACCGAATCGCAGGGGATATACAGCTTCAGCATGCTGCGTCCTCCCGGCAAGCGTTGACCAGCGCGCGCAGGCGCTCCGGGGTAAGGCGCGCATGCACCTGGCCGTCCAGCTCCAGCGCTGGCGAGCAGGCACAGGCGCCCAGGCAGTACACCGGGCGCAGGCTGATGGCGCCGTCGGCGCTGGTGCCGTGGTCGTCCAGCGCCAGCTGTTCGCGCAGTTGCGCGGCCAGCGCCTCGGCGCCCCGGCTCTGGCACGACTCGGCGCGGCACAGGCGCAGGGTGTGGCGCGCCGGTGGCGTGGTGCGGAAATCGTGGTAGAAGCTGATAACCCCACGCACCTCGGCCAGGCTGAGGTTCAGGGCATGGGCAATTTCGGCGACAGCGGCATCGGGGATGTAGCCGATGTCGTGCTGGATGGCATGCAGGATCGGCAACAGCGCGCCGGGGGTATCCTTGTCACGGGCCAGAATGCGTTGGATCACAGGCAGGTGGAGCAATTCATCAGGCATACAGCGGACCTCGGCATCACGGACCCTGCCTGAATTGTTGTGAGGGCAGGTATCCGGCGTGTTCTGCTGCGGCGCGCCGGCCACGTCACGGTTGCGTGGAGCCAGCGGCCTCCTTGCCTGCGGCCGTACGTCTGCGCGCACTGGTCCGAGGCATCCTGCAAGCATGGCACTTGTGGCGCCGGGGGGTTGCGTGCGAACGACCAGGCGCATCCTGAAACCGACGCGGGTTGTTTCTGGCCTTATACAGTCTGCTGCGCTGTCGCTTGGAGAACTGAATTCGCAAGCGGTACGCGTACCCTGTGGGAGCGGCTTTAGCCGCGAAGAATCCAACGCGGTGCATGGCACCGGCTGCGCCGGTGTTCGCGGCTAAAGCCGCTCCCACAGGGTCCCTGCTAATTCAATGAGTTATGTGCAGTCCCATGAATGCATGGTATGAGCAAGCTTCAAAGCTGCACGGCTTTGTCGATCAGTGCTTGCCTTCCACCGCCTTGGCCGTCTCGATCAGCTTGTCGAACTTGCGGTTCAGCTGGGCAAAGCGCTCATCGCTCTTGGCCCGCGCTTTGACGTTCTGGTCCGAGCTGGCCTTGTCGGCGATGGTCACCACCGTCCAGTCCCGGTCCTTGGCCACCCAGTACACCAGCTCACCGTCTGCGGAAAACGCCTCGAGTCGGCCACCGCTATTCGGCACAGGCTTGGCCTGCCTGGTCATCGGCAGCAGTTGCTGGACCCGCGCCTCGTCGGTGCTGGCCAGCCGCACCTCCACCTGGCGAAGCTGGTCGGCCTCGTTGAACGATGCCTTCACTTGCGTGATGGCAATACCGCCCAGGTTGAAATCGCCCTTCGGGTTGCTCCCCTGAAAGAACTCGGTGGGCACCTGGTAGTGATAGCCGGTGAAATGCTCAACTTCGCCGAACTGCTGCTGCAGAATGGCCATGGCCTGGGGCTTGGGCATGCCCAGGGTGAACTGGCCGACTTCCAGCGCCGAACAGGCTTGCAGGGGGAAAAGCGCGCAGGCGAATACCAGCGGCAGGGTCCGTTTCATCGGTCATCTTCCTTGAAAAGAGCCCAGCAACCTAACCCCTGCATGACAATCAGACAATACTGGCAGGGTGCCAAGCCCACACTGCCTCGGCTTCGCGACGCCTGGCTGGGTCAGCGGTTCTTGCGCATGCCCATATGCGCGTCATCCATCAGCGCCTTGGCCATGTCGCAGAGAAAGTGCGAAGCCCAGACCAGCACCGGTTCGTTGTCCATCACCCCGATGAACGACGCTCGCCGTGAGCAGTCCATCAATACCGACGCTTGTTCGATGGCATGGTCGCAGCAGTTTCCCGGTTCTACGCGGAACAGTTTCTTGCCGTCCAGCACACCGTCCAGGAACGTGGCCGCGCCTACGGTCAGGCCCAGTGTGCCGGTGTCGTCATCCAATTCCTTGTCCATCTGAAACCCTCTTTTGAATCTGCCGGCCAGTGCGACTTCCCGGTTGCAGTCCCCGGCAAGAAAACCGCACCGCCCAGGCTGGCAAAATTTGAAAATCAGCCCATCAATGCAATGTATGCACCGGCTGCCCGCCCCGGAGCTGCACCTGCGCAATCGCCGACTCCAGCAGCGTGCGCACAGCCTCCATTTCATGCATGACCGCCAGGGTCATGATCGTGGCGGGAGATCTGGGGAGCGAGGCTATCGCGTGATGGCCTACGGACAAGGCGCACAGCACGTATTCCGTGGCCTGGATCAGGGTGTCTTCCAAGTGATGGGGTGAGTCGGAAATGGGGGGATCCGGGACTATTTTGAGCATGGTCACATCTCGATTTCGTGAGAGAAAACCACACCCCATCCCTTGCAGAGAATGGGTGGCGGCTGCGTACGGGCCTGCAAGACCGGGGAAGATCGAGAAAAACCCGGCTGACCCGAAGGTCACCCGTACGCAGCCACCATTAAGCACAACCATTGGCACAGACCAACGGCTTGATGATGAGCACGCTTTCGATACTTCCCCAGGCTTGCAGACCCGGTCGTTGAATTTGCAACGACAGGGCGAGACTAGGGGGCTCAGGTTTCCATCGCAATGGTGAAACGGCTTGAAAAGGATGATTCAGAAATGGACTACACGGAAGGGGAAAAAACTGATTCGGTCTTGTAGGACCAGCTCACACCGACGCACCAGAACCATACGCTCAACGTTTTTTAGGCTTACAATTTCCAGACTTGGCAGCAATTGACTATCAGGCTTCAACGCCGATAATTGCCCCCAAGTTTTCAGTAATCGCAGCAAAACCCGAGCAGCAAATGGAGGTATTCATGCCAGTCAAAGCAGCAGCACCGGCGCTCATCGTCGCCGCGCTCGCATTGGTGGGTGATTACACAACTCTCTCACTTCAATCACGTGCCGTTGAGGTTCGTGAAGCCAGCGCTACCCCCCCCTCTTCCCCTGACCTGCGCAGCGTAATCGCTGAGCTGACTCATGGCTGGCTGGTCCTGGAGTCGATCTATTCGAGGCGTGTCGTTGCACTCATGAAATCGGATACCTTCGACCAGACCAAATACCTCAAGAATGCTGAGTTGCTCAAAGCGGTAAGGCAGTTGGAGGGCGGACTGCAAGCGGCAAACGTGCCAACCGCTCTTTACAATGAGCACCAGAACCTGCGCCGAGCAGTGGCTAAGGTACGCAGCAAAATGGTTGTCATCGATGGGATCTACCAGCAGTTCTTCCTCACGCCGGATGAGTTCCAGAGCGCACTGAGTGCCCCTGGCCTTCGCGATCTTGCCGATCACACTACCCGCAAGCTCAACCGACTGGCGTAAGGTGACCAATGCCAGTCGAGGTTTCATTTCATCCCGAAACGTTTGAAGAGTTCTTCCTTCCTGTCGATGCGAAACATCCCGGCTTGTCGGAAGTGTTGAAAAGCGAATTCCTACGCTACATCGAATCCAGGCGCCAACTCATCCCCTCGATCTTCGGGCGGGACGTACCTTACACGCAGCCGCCACTTGCGTTTCAGGCTTGTCTGATGCACATCCATATCTGCATCCCACCTGCCTTATTCCCCAAAAACGTTCCTCAGCATGACAGAGTTTGCAAGATGGGACGGCCGGGTGATGACGCAGCACTCATCTACGTCCAGGGCGAGTTGTATGAAGATCGCTATCTGATACTGGCCTTTTTATGGCCGGATGCGCACACCAAAGCCCGGGATATTTCGACCATGCAGTATCTGGCTCGACTGGCGAAAGAATGGCGCGATAACAATTGATCGCGATTATCCGAAACGACGGCGTGACTCTCGGATGGCTGGCGTAGATTGAGGTGTAAGGGCGACCACGCCATCGCAACGGAAACACACACCCACCAGGATATCCTTGACCACCCCTTGACCATCGCTGAACGGTACATCACGACGGGCATAGTACGTAGGCACCACTACCTGGCAGTGTTCGCAAAGCGCTTTACCGGTGACCCCTTCGGCAAGAATTTTCATTATCTGAGTACTCGTTAGTGAATGCTGATCAACCGGATGACCTGGCCGGAGCAATAATTGGCGCCGTAGCCTGCGAAACTCGAAAAAGCATGCATTATGAACCCATCGTCCGCACCGTAGCGCAGAGCTGTGTAACCAACGCTTTCATGACTAGCCCCGACTGCCCAGTTCGCGGGTAAACCCTCCCCAGGGAACACCTCGCTCAGGCATTCAACTACACGAAATCCGGCGCTGCCCCGGTATCTGATCCGGTCGACCTGCCTGGGGGTCGATGTCGGCACTGACGAGCTTTACAGCACACATGGCCTGGACGACCTGCAGAACGACCTGCTCAGGATGAACGAGCTGAACCCACGGCCAGGCTTGTTCAGGGAAAAAGCTGCCAGCTACCAGGCACGTTGGCCGTGGCTGGTCTTGGTTGAGTGAGCGTGCGCTTTTGACCTGTAGAGGCCGTGCTGGAACGGGGCTGCCATGCAGCCCATCGCAGGCAAGCCAGCTCCCACAGGGACCGCGTAAAACTCAGAAGTTGTGCGATCACTGTGGGAGCTGGCTTGCCTGCGATGGGCCGCAAAGCGGCCCCAAACTGGTTAACTGACAGGCATTACCCCCGCTGCCTTACCATTGGCTTCTGCCTCACGTAAACAGGAGTAGATCCCACTGCCAGGCCAATCGACCGAGCCGTCCTCCCGTATGCCGTCGAGCGCATCTTCAAAATGCCTGGCTCTGTATAAACGAAGCCATTTTGACTCGTGCCTCAACCATGGTTCTGGCCCAATATTGCAGGTTCAAACAATGCCGATTGATGGTCTGGTAGCTTTCCTCCAGATAACCATCCGCAGCCTGGCAGCCTGACTCTGACCAGAGATCGAAATGCTCAATGAAGTGGTGAACTAACTTATTACGCAGGTCGGCAGCTACCCCTGGCACTCAGGACCATTCAATGGCGACGAGCCTATTCTGCAGGTGTCATAACGGCCTAGATCAATACTCGCGTTAAAGCTATACCCAAAGGGTTGAGAGTGCAGATGGACCACATGCCCGTTCAGCGACTGGGGGAATTTCGCGGTGTCGAATCAGCTGGTCATACGCAACATGACCCGTCCCGAACTGGACGAGCTCGTCGATTGGGCTGCCCGTGAGGGTTGGAATCCCGGCGTTCACGATGCCGATTTGTACTGGGCCACGGACCCTGCCGCCTTCATCGCGGCGTCCCGGGGCGGCGAATTGATCGGCGGCGGTGCCATCACTTCCTACAACGGCGAATTCGGTTTCATGGGCTTTTTCATCGTCCGACCTGAGTATCGCGGTCAAGGCCTGGGCGATACCCTCTGGCACGCACGCCGCGAGCGACTCCTCGCCCGCCTGCGCCCAGGCGCGAGCATTGGCATGGATGGCGTCTTCGCAATGCAGGACTACTACGCCAAGGGTGGGTTCGTCTTCTCCCATCGCAACATGCGTTTTCGTGCCAAGGCCACCGAACGCCCGGCGCCTTCGCAGGTAGACAACCAGGACATCGTCCCGTTGGCCACCTTCCCGTTCGATGAGGTGGTCGATTACGACCGCACCTGCTTCCCTGCCGCGCGCGCAGCCTTCCTGAGCGGGTGGATAGCCCAGGCCGATGCACTCGCCGTGGGTTGCCGCCGCGAGGGCAGGCTTAGCGGCTATGGCGTGGCAAGGCGCTGCCGGGAAGGCTACAAGATCGGCCCCTTGTTCGCCGATGACGCGCTGGCAGCCAATGCCCTCTACGCGCGCCTGGCAGAATTTGCGCGAGGTTGCCCGCTGTTTCTGGATGCCCCCGAGAATAACCCCGCCGCGATGGCGCTTGTGCGCCAACAGGGCATGATCGAGGTTTTCGGCTGCGCACGAATGTACCTGGGCCCTCCTCCGGCGATCGCACACGAACGTGTGTTCGCCGTCACGACCTTCGAGCTGGGCTGATGTCCGCTCGCAACCTGATCGGTTATGGCGGCAACCCACCCCACCCGCGATGGCCCGGTGGGGCGCGCGTCGCGGTCCAGTTCGTACTCAACATCGAAGAGGGTGCGGAGTCATGCATGCTCAATGGCGACGCACAGTCGGAGGCCTGGCTTCATGAGCTACCCGGCCGCCCGCCGCGTGTGGGGGAACCGGACCTGAGCGTCGAAGGCATGTACGAATACGGATCGCGCGCAGGTGTGTGGCGCATTCTGGAGCTGTTCGGCGCCAGGGGCCTGCCGCTGACCGCCTTTGCCGTTGGCCGAGCACTGGAACTGACCCCGGCGATTGGCCATGCGCTTTGCGCTGCCGGGCATGAGATTGCCGGGCATGGCTACCGTTGGCTGGACTATCGCGACATGCCTGAAGACCAGGAGCGGCGCCATATCCGCCTCACCATCGAGGTGATCGAGCAGGTCTGCGGTAAACGCCCCGTAGGTTGGTATACAGGAAGGGTCAGCCAGAACACCCGCCGCCTGTTGCGTGAGGAAGGCGGGTTTCTCTATAGCTCGGATGCCTACAACGATGATCTGCCCTATTGGCTCCCAGGCTCGCCCGCCCACCTGGTGATTCCGTACACACTGGTCAACAACGACGCCCGCTATCTGCTGCCCAATGGCTTCGCCTGCGGTGAAGACTTCTTCCGGCTGCTGAAGGATGCTTTCGACCTGTTGTGGCAGGAGGGCGCGCAGCACCCGAAGATGATGAGCGTGGGCCTGCATGGGCGGATCAGCGGCCATCCTGGTCGGGCGATGGCGCTGGCGCGCTTTCTCGATTACGTGCAGGGCCACGACGGGGTGTGGGTCTGCCGGCGCGAAGAGATTGCCAGGCACTGGATAGCCCAGTTCCCCGCCTGAGCGGTCAGTCGTTCGCAACAAACACGGGATCAGCTAACGGCCTGCCCTGCCGGACGCGCCGAGCACAGCCTTGCGCTGGCATTTCATCAGGACCTTACGGCCGGTTTCGACAAAGGGCGTGACGATCAGGCTATAGACCGTCAGGTAACGCTGGTGGTCCTGCTCACCGGTGCCGAAGCGGATGCTTTCGGGCGTTGATGTAGTGACATAGAGCGTGCCGAACATCCAGTCCCAGAGGGACAGGTTGGTGCCGAAGTTCCGGTTGAAATGGCGCGGGGCGTCACTGTGATGGATCTGGTGCTGGGCCGGGCTGTTCAACACATGTTCCAGCTGCGGGCCGAACGACAGCCAGACATGGCTATGCCGCAGGTTGGCCGCCAGGCTGTTGAAGATGAACACCAGGTAGGTCACGCCGAACAGGGTGTAGCGGCTGACTTCACCGCCGCAGAGGTACCAGAAGCATCCGGCGTAGAAGCCGATGCCAATGCCTGTGCTCAGTTTCTCGACGATCTTTTCCACGAAATGCACCCGGCTCGCTGTCGCCGGCACCAGCACGGGCGCCGAATGATGGACTTTGTGAAAGGCCCAGAGCCAGCGGGAGTGAAAGGCCCGGTGCGCCCAGTAATGGATGAAGTCCTTGAGCAGGAACACCCCCAACCCGTAGAGCAGGGACAGTGCAAGGTTCTCGCCCAGGCGCGGGCGCGCGCCCCAGAGGTTGCTGAAAAAGGCCAGGTAATCGCCGGAGCGCAGGATGTAGGGGTCGACCAGTTGGACGACGGGCAGCACCAGTGCAACCTTGAGGATGGCCCGCACGAAGTAGTAGCGGTAGTCCAGCAGCGCCGACGGATGCAGATGTACCCGGGCGCCGCCGATGAATTGCCAGAACGATTGGGCGTCGCTCAGGCCGCGCTGCTTCCTGAAGCGGAACAGGCCATAGGCTGCGCCATAGGAGATGCAAAGGAACAAGGCCCCGAAACGGCCATTCACATTGAAAATGCCGAGAAACTGGTCGGTAACAGGCGTGATCACCCAATCGGTCAGGTGCTCATAGACAAGCGACAGGGCATCCACGAAACGTCAGCCTCGGCAAAAGGGACGCAATTGTAAATCAGATTGATTTACTCCAGTGGTTTTATGCATGGCCTGGTGCTGCCTCACCAGCTCCCGCCTGCAGGCACTGCCGCAGTTGAAACTGGGCGGCGGAGTGCGCTGGCGAGGCTCGGAGTTCATTGATCAGCGTGAACGACCCGCTTCGCCCAGTCGACCGATCATGCCGGGCCGGTTACGCTGGTGCTTCCCCTCGCACGGAAGCGCCAGCGATTGCATTCACCCTACTGCCCTCCCCTGCGAACACCGAAGCACCGGTGCCATCCACGGCACGGTCAAGACAATCCCCGATACAGCAATCCCGGCTAGGCGCCTGCATGGCTGAACAACGGATGCTAGCGCTCACCGCACCTCCCGGAGATTCCGTTCGTTGACTGACTCACAGCACAAAGCGACCTACGCGAAACGGTTCGAAGCCGTGCTTGCCTACATCGACAGCCACCTCGAAGGTGACCTGTCGGTAAATGCCCTGAGCCGCGTCGCGCACTTCTCGGCATTTCATTTCCATCGGCAGTTCACGGCATACATGGGCATTCCGGTTTCACGGTATGTGCAACTGATGAGGCTTCGACGCGCGGCGCACCAACTGGTCGCCTCGCCTGCCATCTCCGTGCTGGAGGCAGCTTTCGGCGCCGGCTTCGAAAGCCCCGAAGCCTTTTCCAGGGCTTTCAAGCGTGCGTTTGGCATGGCGCCGAGCGTATTCGCCAAGGCCCCGAACTGGCAGGCCTGGAGTGCGGTTTTCGTTGTTCCTCATCTTTCAAGGAGTATCACCATGCAGATCCGTATCGTGGATTTCGCCGAAACCCATGTGGCCGCGCTCGAACACCAAGGGGCGCCCGGCCTGGTCAGTGAAAGCGTTGCGCGTTTTCGCCAATGGCGCATTCAGAGCCGCCAGTCACCGGTGGCCAGCAGCCGAACCTTCGGCATCCCCTACGACAACCCCGACACCACCCCGGCGCACGCCTTTCGCTTCGCCGTGTGTGGCGAGATATGCGAAGCCGTGCAGCCCAACGATTTCGGCGTGCACGAACGCATCATCCCGGCGGGCCGCTGCGCCGTGATCCGGCATACCGGCTCGCCTGACTACATTGGCGAAACCATCTATCCGCTTTATCGGGACTGGCTGCCTTCGAGCGATGAGGAACTGCGGGATCATCCGTTGTTCTTTCACTACTTGAGCGTGTATCCGGAAACGCCGCTGGAGCAATGGCAAACGGATATCTACGTGCCGCTCAAGTAAGTTGGCTGGTGGCTAATCTGGGGAGAAGGCTGCAGGGCCGCGCATAGATCGAGTCCAGACGGATGCCCGGCTCTCTTGGTAAACTAGCTGCCTGCCCTGGCAATCACCGATCTCCTGCCGCCGACTTTTGCTACGTCGCTCCCTCGGTTTGCTACAAACACCCTCGAAATTGCTGAATTTGGTACAAGACACGTTGAACGATATGACCACAAACCCAGGCTCCAACCCAGCAACCACGCGCCCTGAGCCTTCCCGTCGCTTCAGCGTTGCACCCATGATGGATTGGTGCCATTTTAGCTGTAGGGCACATTGAATCTAGCTTTCAGCTCTGCCATCTTGTACGAGTACCATTTGTGTACCACCTGTAAGCCAGTATCGCTAAAAAATTCCTCTTGACAGGACGACATGTCAGAATGCTATTAATCGGAATTACTTTGGACCTCGATGAGCGCTCACAATCAGCTTGAGCCATCGGGCAACAAAATTAACTAGCGGAAAGTCAAGAATAATCGCTTGCTCCGAGGCAACGCATCTACAAGCTCACTATTTACCAATTTCTTAATTTGCTCTCCTAACTAGAGGAAGGTCTGGATGACCGCTAAAGAAAAAAATTCTGAAACTCCCAATGAACAGAAAACCGTAAAAAAAAACGAGCCTAGCTCCGCTGCGAAAACTTGCTTTGTGATGATGCCTATCGCTGATATGGACGGATATGATCCCGGACACTTCAGAAGGGTATACGAATATCTTATAAAGCCTGCGTGCGTCGCCGCTGGCTATACTGCTCAGAGAGCTGACTTCGTCGCAGCAAGTAACTACATCATAATTGATATCCTTAAAAAAATTATTGAAAGCGACATAGTCATTTGCGATTTAAGCGGTCGAAACCCCAACGTACTATATGAACTTGGGGTTCGCCAAGCCTTCAACCTACCCACCGTATTAATCAAAGACACAATCACTTCAAGAATTTTTGACATTCAAGGACTACGAACAACTGAGTACAGTCACACTCTTCGAATTGACGAGGTTCAAGCAGACATATCAAAAATAACCTTGGCCCTCTCCGAAACTGCCGCCGCCCCCAACGATGTAAATTCAATGATACAGCTTCTAGGGACGAAGCCTGCTCAGCTACCACATAAGATTGAAGTATCGGAAGACACCAGCCTCATCCTTGCCTCCCTTAATGATATATCGAGCCGAATCTCAACTCTTGAATCCGGCCCGAAGCAAATCCGAGGGCGAACCCTCTCCTCTCCAACAGCCAAAGGCAGGAGATACTCCTTTAACGACGAATTATTCAGCCACGGTGAAGAGCTATTTGTAAATGGCAACAGCATTGGGCGCCTGATAGACCTCGAAAGTCATGGGATTACAGTCGAAAATAATGGCTCAGCGGAAACCATAAATTTCAGCGACCCGTTATTCCCCAAGATTACTGGAGTACCTTTTTAACTTAACTCTTAGAACCCCAACACTGGACTAAAGACTTTCAATGCAAAGTCTTTAGACAGGCTTTAGGGAGAAAGCAGACCTCGCTGAGTTAACGTAAGGCCTAACATAGGGCTTTGAACACGCCCGACGTTTTCAATGGGCCGCTGTAACCCAGCATAACCAGCTTCTCAAGAGTTGGTGGAGAGGCCTAATGAGCCCTAGAGATTTTCCAAAATTTGCCCGAATAATTCTCGAAATTAAAGCATGCTCCTGGATGAACAAGCCTCCACCATAGCCGACACGCTTGAGCCGATGCGCTCGAACCAGTCGCCGTCAGAGAAGCGCTGGAGGAGCGCTCGCTATGGATGAACCATAGCGTCTCAAGTGATCGAGGTGGGCGGTACAGCGTAGGCCAACACAGCGTCATATGTGACCTAAGTGATGGGCAAGCCCCCAGCACTACTCCAGGGCCACCAGGAAGAGGGCGAGTTCATCCCCGACTAACTGTGATGGCTCCAATGCCAAGGTAGTGTCGATAAGACGTCAATAAATACCCAGCTCGAAAGGTCTGTGGCTTGTCTTTCGCCCCTAGCAGGCCCAGGCAATTCTGGCCCCCATATAGGATGAAGCCACAAGCGTACGCGCAGCACTTCCCATGGCGCCCAGAATGTTTAATGCTCACCTAGTATATCCGGTGATAATGAAACCTGATCAGTTTTAATTTAATTAAGGCTTAGGCTTTGGGGCCGCCTTGCGCTTATTTGTCGTTGGAGGCAAAGGTACCGATTGCTCAGAGTCTTCTTCTGTGTCGGTTATTAGCACTTTTCCAAGAGGCGGAGTACTCCATGGGAAATCGATATGTGATGCGCCTAGACCTTCAATCAGCGGCTTAGCTAATGAGCGAAGGTATGGGTAAAGGGTCGCACCGAGGACATGAGCGCCCTCTTTAGAATTGATCCACTGCGTGACAACTTCGCGATTTTTAGCGGCAGCCTTGAAATTTCCAGCTATCTCAATTTTAAAAAAAGGTTTATCAACGTCGTGCAAAGTCGCTTCAAATTCCAGCCCGACTGAAAAGTGAAGCTCTTTAGTGGCGCTCGTTGATTTGCTTTCGCCCTCTACTGACAAGCTGAACCGAGCTTTAAAAGAAGAATTTCCATCTACTACGTCAGCCTTGAAATGATCTCCATGCACACTGCGAATCGTTATGTGTTTGAGAGTAATTAAATCGAGACTCATTGTACAAGTACCAGATGTGGGCGGGTGGCTGGCGGACTAAAAGTTATCTCGTCGGATTGATATAGACTTTGCGTATAATGATGGTGATGCACCTCATTATACTTCCCATCAATATGGCAGCGCAGCGCTTCTTTAACCACTTCATTTATCGAGGTGTCTTGCCGGGCTGCAAACATCGCTAAGTCTTTATGTAGCGAGGTTCCGACTCTAACATTGAACGAACCCGAAAACGGTTTTTCGGGAGCAACGCCAAGGAATTCACAGGTTTCAAGGTAGTCATCAACGGCCTCTTTGAAAGCAGCCTCTAACTCCTTGAGGTTTTCCGCTTCATACGTAACTAAGTCGTTGATATGAAGAATTTTGCCATGCATCACATATGCCTGCACGTCAAAATCAATCGACCCTTGAAATCCTTTGTACTCAAGTGTCTTATTCGTCATATAAATAACCCTGTGATTTTAGTGCTTCAATAATATCTTCGATTTGCGCACCTATAAGAGTGCTATCAGGGTGTCGTTTGTGCAATAACACTTTATGTTTGGTTGTAGGATGCACAAATTTTTTCCTTGATCCACTTCCTTCCAACTCCTTGTAACCAAAATGCTTCATCACCTTTTGAAGCTGCGCCCACGTGAAATCCCTGGGCGCCGGGGTCTTGACGAGCTTTTCGATCACCTTGTCGATCTGGCTCATGCGACGCTCCTGCGAGCGTACACACCGCAACTATAATCCAGTTGCAAATTGCTGGCAAATGGCTTCTGTATCATCCGTGCTACCCTGCTGATCTGCTCCGTACGGGATGGCGCGAATCATGGCATTTTGGTCTCACTCGAACAAGCCGTTCACAAAGCTATGAACGCATATCTGCAGCAGTGTTCCCCTAGAGACGCCTGGGTTGAGAACGTATGGAGTGTTTTGAAGCGTCGGGGGCGATGTCCGAAGGAAGCGGTGAAGCTACTCTCTGATGGAGGGGCGTTTCGGCGGAGCATGAATAGGAAAATCGGAGCGGCAAATTATCTGGCTTCCATACCCTCAGGCACTGATAAGCTCCGTCCCGTACAGCTGATCGCCCAGGCTTGCGGTGTCGAACTCGCCAAGGCAATGACAGGAAGAGGGATGTGAACGGATAGCCAGTCTTATGGGTGCGCTGTCGAGAGTTGGGCTTCCACCGCTAGCTGTGTGATCGCTCACGCCCGTAGGTGTTCTATTCCAGATGAAATCGCCTCGACATGGATCTCGAGGGTTGCTAGGTTAGCCTTGACGCTTTCATGGATGTGGTATGACTCACTTCACTCAGATGCATCGATCTTGCTCCTTTCGGGGATGATAGCCAGTGGGCCACTGACCGACCTACTACCCTTGATCTAGTGAGGAGATCCAGTTCGTGACTGCCACTGGTAGTTCAGAACAAGCTCCCCAGCGATGACGGCTGCCAGTTCATGATCACCAATTCGCCGGTCACCTCAGCCTTGCCTTGCCGCTGGTTCGTGCTGCTGTAGCGGATATCCAGACATTCGAAGTGGAAGCCGTCAAAGGCACGCCGAATGTCTGGATGGTCGTTGATGCTGACCATCACCCTGCCCTTGCAGCGGCGCATGAAGTCAGCCATGCGCTCGTACTCCTCGAACGGAAAATCAAGTCCATAACCAGCGGTCTGCCAGTAAGGCGGATCCATGTAGAAGAACGTGTGTGGTCGGTCGTAGCGCTCGGCGCAGGCGAGCCAGGACAGGTTCTCGACGTAGGTGCCTGCGAGTCGCTGCCAGGCGGCGGATAGGTTCTCCTCGATGCGCAACAGGTTGATTGCCGGCCCCGTTGTCGCGGTACCGAACGTTTGCCCGGTGACTTTACCGCCGAAGGCATGCTGCTGCAGGTAAAAGAACCGGGCGGCGCGCTGGATGTCGGTCAGGGTTTCAGGGCGCGTCATCTTCTGCCACTCGAAGATTTGCCTCGAGCTGAGCGCCCACTTGAACTGGCGCACAAATTCCTCAAGGTGGTTCTGCACTACCCGATAGAGCGTTACCAGGTCGCCGTTGAGGTCGTTGAGCACCTCCACGGGCGCGGGCTGGGGACGCATGAAGTACAACGCGGCTCCGCCGGCGAAGACTTCAACATAGCATTCATGAGGGGGAAAGAGAGGGATCAAGCGGTCGGCCAGGCGGCGTTTGCCACCCATCCAAGGGATGATTGGAGAGGTCATAGGTATGCAAGTCTTTACTGTATGAATAAACAGGTGTTAGGCTCGCCGCGCTTTGTGCACAAGGCAGAGGCCACGGCTGGACTTGCAGGAATGGTCTGCGAGTTCGGCGGGCCGGGCTGGA
This sequence comes from Pseudomonas sp. M2(2023), assembly GCF_030263955.1. Taxonomy (NCBI): domain Bacteria; kingdom Pseudomonadati; phylum Pseudomonadota; class Gammaproteobacteria; order Pseudomonadales; family Pseudomonadaceae; genus Pseudomonas; species Pseudomonas sp. M2(2023). The sequence goes on along the minus strand of NZ_CP127114.1, from coordinate 1,849,808 downwards.
TGTTGGCGCATCTACCCGGCTCGCCTCTTTTCATTTGATGACTTCGCGGACGTAGGCCTGGCAGGCCTTCAGTGCGATCAGTCCTCGGTCACCGTCGTCGGTGATGCCAACAATTCGTTGAGCATGCGCTGGGTCAAGTTGGGCGCGAACGGCTCCATGAACCACGCCTCCGGTGCCGGCAGCTTCTCGCACCCCACGGTCACTACCCGGGGCGGCAAAGGTTTCGGCGTCGACAAGGACTGACAGCCGCAAATCAGCAGTAGCCAGCCTGTCACGCAGGCGAGCTTGAATCTGTTGTGCATCGTTCATCTCCTTCCAATGTGTTTTGCCCTGCTCTTGCAGGCGATCTTCCAAGGCTTGTCGCTGACTTTTCTGCGCTGCCAACTGCTGCAAGGCTGCAGCTGCTGCCTCCTCACGTTCACGACCATGAGCTCGATCCTTGTCTGCCAGTTGCTTTCCGTATTCGCTGGCCTGCCATATCCAGGCCCCTCGTCCGCCCACATAGAGCCCAACAGCAGCGGCGAGAAGTGCGATTCGCCAATTGAGCGGCATTACTGCAGCACCTCAAGCGCACGCTTGTAGAGGGTCTGGCGATCCTTCAGCCCATTCAGGCCGCCATTGATACGGCGGGTGATTAGCTCGAACACCGAGTCATCGGCCTGCAGCACCTTGTCAGCCAGGGTATTAAGCCCCGCCCGCTGCCAGTACCAGCCGGCCGACAGCGAGGCGTAGACCGGTTGCTCGAGCAGGTCGGGGGTATTGAGCAGGCGGCTGTCACCGAACAGCGCTTCGCTGCAGGCTTCGTAGTTGTCGCGGCCCGTGATCTGGATAAGCCCGCGACCACGATACCGCTGACCATCACCATCAGCCGCCGGGGTGTTGCCGAGGCGCTCCGCCAACTGCCCGGTGTCGTACTTGGCTAGGTAGGCGTCATTACCGAGCTCTCGCACATACAGCAGCTGGCCCGACTCATGGCCGACTTGCGCAAGGAACGCAGCCATACGCCGAGGGGTGATGATCGAGTACTTGCCCATTGTTGCGTTGAGGCCGGGAACAAAAACGCCGGCTTTGCGGCCGGCGTTGGGAAGGATCTGTTGCAGCTGTTGAACTGAGATAGCCATTGGTTTCTCCAGTGACGGCCGTATACGGCCATGGGGGTTAGAGCTGCTCAACCTTGAGCGGCTTGTCGTCTTTCTTTTTCTTGCCAGAGGCCTTGGCCTTGCCCTTCTTGCCGCCGTTGCACTCCACGGTCGTGGTCCACCCGCTGGCCGTGAACACTTGCTCCACGCTTTCCACCAGGTACTCGCCATCGAGCCCGACCTTGAAGCCCTGGGCATTCACTGAGCACTCTGCGAACAGGTCGTGCCGGCCCGCCATCTCCAAGCGCACACCGGCGGTGCTGCGGTTGAACGCGGCCAGCCGCGCTTTGGCGGCCTGTCTGGCAGCAGTCTCGTTGGGGTAGATATGGCGGTCGGTGTGAACTGGGGGCAGGCCGTCCGGCGATTCGTTGTTGTCCAGCTGGACCACCTTCAAAGCGCCGGTCTTCTGATCCTGATGCTGGGTTTTCACTGCCTTCTGCGTGCTGCGGTCGCTTAGCCGGAACTGATAGCGGGAGACGTCCGTTTTGTTGACGGTGACGACCTGCAATGACTTGCCCGACGTGCTCTTCCCACCCTGCCGGGGCATAACCAGCAGCTTGCCGTCGGCAACCTTGGCGGTGCTGTCGTACTGTCGCGCCAAGCGCGTGACAAAATTGAAGTCCGACTCGTTGCGCTGATCGATCCGCTCGACCTTTGTCGTGACCGGGCAAACCACCTCCCAGCCGTTGCGCTTGGCGATTTCAGTGACGATCTCGGACAACGGCACATTCTCCCAACTGCCGCTACGGATGGTCTTACCGCTGCCGCGCATGTCGCTGGCCTTGCCGCGAATAGTCAGCTCATCAGGCGGGCCGGATAACTGCACTTCGTCGACCGTGTACGCGCCCATGCGCTTGAGCGGCTGGCCTTCGTAACCCAGCAAGACCTCCACCAGCCCTCCCCGCCCAGGCAGGGCGACAGCCTGATCGCGGTCATCAATGCGCAGCTCAAACTCATCCGACTCCATGCCTGGCTTGTCCGAGATCCGCAGCAGCAGTAGGCGGTCATTGATTAGCGCGGTGATGTCCTTGCGGTCCGCAATAATTCGATAGGTTGGTTTCATGCGCGCTCCAGAAACAAGAAACCCCGCACTGGGCGGGGCTTCGTCATGCGTAATGTGGGGTCAGTCGAACAGCTGCAGCAGCTCGACCGCCGGCGCCGACAGTTCAGGTAGGACGATCAGCAGGCCGGCTCGGTACGGCTGCGGCTCCCTGGCTAAATCCGGGTTGGCCTTGAGCACGGCCTCGACCGTGCCGTTGAGGTTGCCGTAATGGTGCTGGCAGATCACATCGAGCAGGTCCCCGTCAGACGTTCTGCAGATCGTTGCCATAGCTCACAAACTCCAGGTTGAAACCCTGCTTACGGGGGATACCGCCCGCCAGCAGGTGGCTTTGTTCCTCGTCGAGGCTGACCAGGCACCAGTCGCCCAGTACCTCGCCATAGCCCGTGACCAATTTCAGTGGCTGCAGGTTGCGGCCGATGCTGCGCAATACGTTGAGCTGTTTAATACCGCCCTTGTGGTGGGGGAAGATCGCGCCCTTGAGTGTGATCTTTTCCTCACCCAAGCCCACCGCCTGCTGTGCCACGCTTCGGCGCAAGCGCTCTTGGCCAGCCCAGCGGAACGACGTTTGCCGGCGCAGCTCGTCAAAAGCGGCCGTGTCCAGGTTGAAGTAATACGGCTGCTTTTTCGGGTCATGCGGCTGGATGATCAACAGGTGCGGGAACGGCGCGACCGCCTCGGGCTTCGGCGTAGCCTCTGGCAACAAGCCGCCGGAGGGCAGCACGTTGGACAGCGACGGGCTGATCATCCCAGCCACCCGCCGGGCCTCGGCCGTGGCCTTGGCCGCCATTGTCTTGAACGTGCCGAGCCGTTCCTGCACCTGGGCGGCGCCTGTGACGGCTCGGCTATACATCGACGCCACTTGCCCCACCTGCGACTGCGCCACGTTGATGCTGCGCATGATCCGCCCCAGCTTGGCTCCGACCTCGGGCCCCACGAACGGGATGTTTTCCAGCTCCGACGCGGCGCCCGTGATACTGCCAATGGCGCCATTGAGCGGGACCAGCATCCCGTCCATGCTCTTGCGCCCAGCCTCCCCAGCTGAAACCAACCCAGACAGGGATGATTCCAGCTGCTCCATGTAGGCCATAGGCCCTCCTTAAACGTGCGGTTGGTCGTACAGTTGGGCCGAGGTCATGCGCGCCGATACTTCGCGCTGCCACGTATCGAACAGCTGCCGCAGGGGGGACTCGATTGCGCGAACGACCTGGGAAGGGTCTTTCACATCGCCCTGCACATCGATCTTGATGCTGGGGGCGAACGAAAACGATTGGTCCACCTTCGGCGCCTGTGCTGGGTCAGGCGTGGCCGCCTTGACTGGCTGAGCCATCTCCGGCATCCGTGGCGCTGCTGGCACCGACTTGGCCACCATGTCGCGCACCACTTCGCCCAAGCCGGCCTTGTCCAAAGGCCCGCCCTGCTCACCTTTCAGCAGCTCGGGCTGGCTGCGATCCACGACCTTGGTAATGGCTGGCGCGATGCCAGCAGGTACCTGCGGCACCTTCGCCAGCTCACGCATGACCATGCCAAGCGCCTGCCCAGTATCAACCGGGACAGGCGCAGGGCGAGGCGGCGCAGCGGGTGCATCCAGCGACAGGGTCGGCGAAAAGTCTTCCCCCAACCCTGCCCCGGTACCCGAAAAGCCCCCAACACCTTCGAACAAGTCCCGCTTGGCAAAGGCCGGCAGCTGGTCATAGCGCCGCTCGATTTCCTCGTCGCTCATCTCCCCCACAGGGAGGTCAGCTTTAGGCACCGGACGCGCCGGGGCCTCCACCTGACGCACGGCGTCACCCAGACCGGGAGCGGCCGCCTTAGCTGGCTGGGCCAGCTCGGGCATCCGTGGCGCCGCCGGCACCGGCCTAGCCACCAGGTCACGCATGACCATGCCAAGTGCATGCCCAGTATCAACCGGCACAGGCGCAGGGCGAGGCGGCGCAGCGGGTGGATCCAGCGACAGGGTCGGCGAAAAGTCTTCCCCCAACCCTGCCCCGGTACCCGAAAAGCCCCCGACACCCTCGAACAAGTCGCGCTTGGCAAAGGCCGGCAGCTGGTCATGACGCCGCTCGATTTCCTCGTCGCTCATCTCTCCCACAGGGAGACCAGCTTCAGGTGCCGGACGCACCGGGGCCTCCACCTGACGCACGGCGTCACCCAAGCCGGGAGCGCCCGCCTTGGCTGGCTGGACCAGCTCGGGTACCCGAGGTGCCGCCGGCACCGGCTTGGCCGCTAGGTCGCGCACCACATCGCCCACACCAGGCGACGGGGTCGCCGGCTGGGTAGTGGCTTGTGGTGGCACAGCATCAGCGGACGGCCTGCGCTCGCGGTTGTCGATCACCACAGGAACCTGCGTCGACTTGCCGGGAACCTCGCGCACCGTCTCGCCCAGCTTCGCCGGCGGCGTTGCCGGCGGCGGTTGCGGTTGGGCTTTCGGCGGGACCAGGTTGGCCTCCAATGACTCGGGATCGCGCGGCTCATACGACACGCTAGACTCGGCCGGGGCCGAGGTGGCCATGTTGCGCACCGCATCACCTAGGGCCGGTCTCGGCGGCGTCGGCACTGCCTTGGCGGCCGTCACGCGGTTATCGACCACCACCGTCGGCATAGGGGCAGGCTTCGGCGCTGCCGGCAACGGCGGCTCCGCCTTATCCTCGGCCTCGGGCTGCTCGTCGCCAAACCAGCGCTTACCCAGCCAGCCGCCTAGTGATTCGCCACCCAGACCGCCCAGCACAGCACCCACCGCGCCACCCACTGCAGTACCGATGACCGGCACCACCGAACCGATGGCAGCGCCTGCAGCAGCACCCGCGAGGGTACCCGCCAGGCTGCCAGCGGCGCCGCCGTAACCCTCGGCCTTTTCATCCTGAGTCTTGGCGTTCAGCGCGACATCGAGCGCGGTTGCGCCGGCGTCTATGAGATTGCCGCCCGGTAGGCGCTTGGCCAGGCGCGTGACACCACGCACCGAGCGCGCGACCTTGCCCAGTTCGTCGGCGCCGGTCAGCGCCGCCGAGGCTGCTGGAAGCGACGGCCGAGGCCTGGCCACCGGCGTTTGGGGCGCTTCTACCTTCGCAGCAGGCCGCACCGCAGTGCCCTGTCGCACCGCGCGTCGGCGCTCCCGGCGGCGACTTCTGCGACTACCCTTCGCAGACGCTGCCGGGGCGCTATTTGCAACGCTACTGCCAATCCCGCCGATGGCATCGGCATTGACCACGAACACCCGTTGCGGGTCGTTTCCGCCGGTTACGGTGTCATTGGCCGGTGCCGCCTCGGTCGAGCGGGAAGAAAACACCTTGCCCAGCACACCCAGGCCCGTGTCGACCACCTTGTTGCCCGTCTTGGGCAGCTCGATGGGCGTCCGACCACCACGCCCTACCCGGCCAGCCAATCCTTCCAGACCTCGACCGCGCGTGATATTGAACACGCCCCGCCCGATCTTGAACGCACTGGATGCAGTCTTAAGCGCCAGGATGGCCGCCACGGTGCCGACAATACCCGTCACGACGGCCGGGAACTCATCCGACAGTGTGGTGATGCCACGGGCAACCGCCGTCAGCCCCTTCGCCGCCATGTCGGTGGCTGGGCGGATCGCGTCGCCAATGCTGCGCATTGCGTCGTCAGCTGCCTGAACCGTCTCGGCCCACTGCTGTGCTGATGTTTCGCGGCGCTCAGCCAGGTTCTTGTCGAGGATGCCTGTGGCCTTCTTGGAGTCGGCTTTGAGTTCCTCATACAGGCCCCTGTTTTGCCCGTAGGCCGTGAGCGCGGCCTTGACCTGCATGTCGGCAAAGATATCGCCGGTGCGCAAGGTCTTCTCCAGGGCCTCCAGCGCCGCCCTGGCCTTCTCCGGGTCGACCTCCTTGTCGATATTGGCCTTGGCCGCTTCGATCTGCTTGGCCTTCGCCGGATCGGTCGCCTCGACGTACTTCATGGCCAGGGCCATGGACGCCTCAATGACGTTCATGCCCTTCTGCAGGCCGGTATTCAACGACCCCTGATAATCAATGCCAGCGTCCTTGTAGGCCTTGACCACCTCACTGGAGCCAATCTTCTCCATCCAGTTCTTGAGGTTGTTCGCCGCTTCGTCCGAACTGCCGGCGGTCTTCATCTGCACTTGCAGCATGGAGCCCAGCGAGGTCACCGCGTCGAGCCCGGTGATCCCGTTTTTCTCCATGCCGGCCAGCAGCTGCGGGAACCACTTGGCCATGTCACTGGCCTCGAAGCTACCCGCCTGGCCCTGGTAGGCGATCGCCTCCAGAGCCTGCTGCATGACCTTAGGGTCGCTGATCTTGGCGTTTTGCTGCAGCGCCTGGATCATCGACGCCGTGTCGACGCCCGAGGCGCCTTGACCAATGGCGAACTTGGCCGCGACCGGCGCATACGACAGCGCCTTGTCCAGCTCCATGCCGGCGCCGACCAGCTGGTTGACCAGGTCGGCCACGTCATTGCGCGCCATCCCGGTGTCGGCGGCCGTGTCGATCACCGTCCGGGTCAGCTGCTGCTCTTGCGGCTTGTTGACGATATCAGCCTTGATCGCAATGTCACGGATGATCGCCTGATAGTTCGCGCTGATCATCGTCGGCACGGCGGCGGCGCCTGTAGCGACCACAGCCTGGCCAATGTTCGACTTCAGCGAAGACTTGCCCGCCTGCAGCTGTTGGTGACCCTTTAGCTGCAGGTCGGCGGCTTTGGCCTCACGCCCCAGGCGCTGATACTCACGACTGAGGCGGCCAACCTCGACACCTTGCTTGCGCAATGTATCCAGATTGCTGTCCAGCTTACGTTGGAGTTTGTCGGCACCGGCAGCACCGCTGTCATGTGCACGCTTCCACTCATCGCGTAGCTTGATGGTTTCGCCAATGGTGCTTTTCAGCACCTTGGCCTTGTTGCCTTTGGCTTCCAGCTTCTGGATGCCGTTCTCGACCGTCTTGAATGCAGCGCCTACCGATGAGGCGACGGCACCCCCGATCACCAGCGATAACGCTAGCCTGCTTGCCATCGGTGCCCCCTATACAAGCTCAATCCGTAAGCCACCAAACCATGTCCGCGTAGGACATGGTCAGGATCTCTGCGGCGGAGAAATTCAACTCGGCCGCAAGTCGCTTGGCAGCCTGCTTCTGCGTGGCCGGATTAAAGCTCGTCGTCTCGCACCAAAAAGTTGTACCCAGTGGCCAGGCGGTTGTAATCCTTGTACTTGAGACCCTCGAGGTCTTTGACGTGAACCTCGGCCAGGGAGGCGAACAGGTTCAGCTCGCGCTGTTCGTCGTCGCCGTCGGAGGTCTTGGTGGAGTTGCGGATATCGCGCACTGTCGGCGCGCGCAGGGTGATGGTGTCCTGCTGGACCCCGTTGAGCTCGGCCGGGCTAGTCAGCGTTACGGTAACGCGGTCAGCATCGAGCTTGATGAACTTCGGCAGTGGCTTGGCCATGGTCGGGTTTCCTTGAATCGAAAAGGGAGATGAAAGGATTGGAAGGGGTTACAGGCCGAGGTCGCGGCGCTGACTGGCCAATTGGTCGACGCCATTGATGACGCGCTTCATGCCGATCGGATCAATCTCGTAGATGGTTTCGCCGCCGACTTCCAGCTTGTAGTAAGTCGTGGCAACGCTGTGCTTAAGCTCGGCCTTGTCGCCGGCCTTCCAGTCGCCCATGTCGATCTCTTTCAGGGTGCCGCGCAGGGTGACGATCACCGCCTTGGTTTCGCCCTTCTGGCCCTTGTAGGAGCCCCGGAACGTGCCGTTAAAGGCGTTACCGTCGGCCAGGCCGAAGAACTTCAGCGACTCTTTGCGCACGCCGGTGGTGGTGAAGTTGGATTCCATCTTCTCCATGCCCATGTCCAGCTCGATTGCCATGTCCATGCCGCCGGCACGGTGTTCCTCGGTTTTGAGGGTGAGCTTGGGCAGGGTCAAGCTCGGTACGCCGCCCTGGCCAGCGACAGTACCGACCCCAAGTGCGCCAGGTCATTGCCGGCCGTCTGCGGTTTAATGCCTCCACCTTCAGGACTCATGCGCCAGAGCGCGTAATCCACCAGCACCTGCTGAGTGAGGTCGGAGTCCACCTTCTCGCCCAAGTAGCTTTTTTTGATGGCATTCAATGTTCGCCGCTTCGTCTCACCCAGCGGCCGGGCTTTCTCGGCTTCGACCAGGTAGCGCTCGATCATGTCCTTGACCGTGTGCCCCTTGCGGCTGGCCCGCTCGATAGCGCCAGGTACCGCCAATTCGGTCTCCCGTCGCTTCGCCCAGGCTTGAGCAGCCTGCTTGCGGGCGAATGTCTGGGCTTCTTGGTAAACTATGACACCCTTTTTCTTGAGGCGGATCTGGACGGTGTAGCTGACCGTCCCATCGGCCTTTTTCCTTGCTCTGATCGTTGCCATGATTTTCGGTGGTACAAGCGTGATTGGCGGTGGTACATCGTACCACTGTCACACCAAAAACGCCCAAAAACCCCCAAAAACGGCACAAAAATGCGTAGACCAGAATGCCCCTAGAATCAGCCTCAAAGCCACAAACCACGCGCCCTGAGCCGTCACGCCGGTTCAGCGTTGCCCCCATGATGGACTGGACAGACCGCCATTGCCGGTTCTTCCTGCGCCTGCTTTCCAAAAACACCCTGCTGTACACCGAAATGGTCACCACCGGTGCCCTGCTGCACAACGACGCCCAGCGTTTCCTGCGCCACGACGTCTCCGAGCACCCGCTGGCCCTGCAACTGGGCGGCAGCGTGCCGGCCGACCTGGCCGCCTGTGCCCGCCTGGCCGAGGAGGCTGGCTACGATGAGGTCAACCTCAACGTCGGCTGCCCGAGTGACCGGGTGCAGAACAACATGATCGGCGCCTGCCTCATGGCCCACCCGGCGCTGGTGGCCGATTGCGTGAAAGCCATGCGCGATGCAGTGTCGACCCCGGTGACGGTCAAGCACCGCATCGGTATCAATGGCCGCGACAGCTACGCCGAGCTGTGCGACTTCGTCGGCCAGGTGCGCGAGGCAGGTTGCGGGAGCTTTACCGTGCATGCGCGCATCGCGATCCTGGAAGGGCTGTCGCCGAAGGAGAACCGTGAGATTCCGCCGCTGCGCTATGACGTGGCGGCGCAGTTGAAGGCGGACTTCCCGGACCTGGAGATCGTGCTCAACGGCGGGATAAAGACCCTGGCCGAGTGCCAGGCACACCTTGAAACCTTCGATGGGGTGATGCTGGGGCGTGAGGCGTACCACAACCCTTACCTGCTGGCCGAGGTGGACCAGCAGCTGTTCGGCAGCGAGGCGGCGGTGGTCAGCCGCAGCGAGGCGCTGGCGCAGTTGCGGCCTTATATCGTCGCGCACATGGAAAGTGGTGGCGCGATGCACCACGTTACCCGGCATATCCTGGGGCTGGCCCAAGGGTTCAAGGGGGCGCGGCGCTTCCGCCAGTTGCTGTCGGCGGATATCCACAAGGTGGCGGAGCCGTTGGCGGTGTTCGACCAGGCGGTGGAGCTGTTGCAGGGGCGGTAATTCAGCAGGTGAGCCTGATCGCCAGCAAACCATCCCCTCCAGGATGCCGCAGGGGTTCAGATATATGCAGATGCTGTGGGAGCGGGTTTACCCGCGAAGAAAACAACTCGGTACATGGCACCGGCTTCGCCGGTGTTCGCGGGTAAACCCGCTCCTACAGGGATGGCGCAAACCACCACATTTTGTGTAAGCCAGTTGTATCTCCAGCGGCCCTTGCAAGCAGATGCGGAACCTAGGGGCCGCTTGCGACTCGAATCCTCACCTTTCGCACCGCGCTTCGCGAGCCCTTGAGTGGCCGTCGGGGCTCGGGTAATGTCGAGTCATTGCACAGGACAGAGCACGCCCATGACCTCCAAGCTGGAACAACTCAAGCAGTTCACCACCGTGGTCGCCGACACCGGGGACCTGGACGCCATCACCCGCCTGAAACCGGTCGATGCCACCACCAACCCGTCGCTGCTGCTCAAGGCTGCGGCCATCCCGGGTTACGCCGATCTGCTCAAGCAGGTAAAGGCCGATGCCAAGGGTAATGTCGACCTGGCCTGCGACAAGTTCGCGGTGGCCGTGGGCTCGGGCATCCTCAAGGTCATCCCGGGGCGTATCTCCACCGAGGTCGATGCCCGCCTGTCGTTCGATGAACCCGCGCTGCTGGCCAAGGCGCGCAAGCTGATCGAGCTGTACGAAGCCGCCGGTGTTGGCCGCGAACGCGTGCTGATCAAGCTGGCCTCCACCTGGGAAGGCATCCGCGCCGCCGAGAAGCTGGAGAAGGAAGGCATCCAGACCAACCTCACCCTGCTGTTCTCCTTCGCCCAGGCCCAGGCTTGCGCCGATGCCGGGGTGTTCCTGATTTCGCCGTTCGTGGGGCGTATCTACGACTGGTACAAGAAGAGCACCGGCAAGGAATACGTGGGCGCCGAAGACCCGGGCGTTCAGTCGGTCACTCGCATCTACAACTACTACAAGGCCAACGGCTACGGCACCGTGGTAATGGGCGCCAGCTTCCGCAATATCGGCCAGATCGAACAGCTGGCCGGCTGCGACCGCCTGACCATCAGCCCGGAACTGCTGCAGCAGCTCAGCGATGACCAGGGCGACCTGCCACAGGTGCTGAAGCCGGGCAATGCCGGCGAGGCCAAGCAACAGCTGAACGAAAGTCAGTTCCGCTGGGCCATGAACGAAGATGCCATGGGCACCGAGAAGCTGGCCGAGGGCATTCGCCAGTTCGCGCGGGACCAGGAGAAGCTGGAGATGTTGATGGCTGAAAAGGCCTGATACATTTCGGGATTGCCTGACGGGCGGGAAGTGTTCAGCATTTTCCGCCCGTTTTGTTTTACCTGGCCTTAGATTTGTATTGAATTCCAGGGCCTCTTCGCGGGTAAACTCGCTCCCACAAGGATTCCCACAGGCCAGAAGTTGGCGCTGTACCTGTGGGAGCGGGTTTACCCGCGAAGAGGCCCGAGAAGCCACCTGAGCTGTCGATGACCTCCTCTACCCCATTGCCCCTCGTACTCGCCGGCCCGGTACTGCGCCGCCTGGAACCCCAGCGCCTGGCCATCTGGCTGGTCGCCACGCAACCGCTGCAACCCGAATTCATCTTCCCGGCAGGCGAGGCCCAGGTCGATTGCCAGGTGGTGGCGGTGGGCCAGCACGCCTTCATCCACCTGCTGGACATCCACTTCGCCCAGCCGCTGCCCTGCAACCAGCTGCTCGACTATGACCTGCTGATCAACGGCCAGGGCATCGCAGGCTGGGCGCCGCACCTGCTCTACCCCGGCGCCCGGCGCCCAAGCCTGGTACTGCGCGATCGGCTCGACCACCTGCTGCACGGTTCCTGCCGCAAGCCGCATTTTCCGGCCGCCGATGGCCTGCTATGCGCCGACCGCCTGCTGCAGGCCTGCGAAAAACCCGCGGACCGCCCCGCCGTGCTGCTGATGACCGGCGACCAGGTCTATGCCGACGACGTCGCCGGCCCGATGCTGCGCGCCATCCACAGCCTGATTGCGCGGCTGGGCCTGTTCGACGAGCAACTGGAGGGCGCGGTGGTGCCCGACAGCCAGGCGCTGTACCAGCACCCGGCCTGCTATTACCACCGCGCCGACCTGCTGCCGGCGCAGGAACGCAACGAAACCCTGCGCGAGCGCTTTTTCGGCGGCAAGCGCAAGCCGATCTTCTCGTCCAGCAACGCCGACAACCACCTGGTGACCTTCGCCGAGGTCATGGCCATGTACCTGCTGGTGTGGTCACCGGTGCCCTGGCAGCTGGTGAACCTGGACATGCCCGACGGGCTCACCGCACCGCGCCAGGCACGTTACCGGCAGGAGCTGCCGCTGATCCAGGCGTTTGCCGACAACCTCGGCCAGGTAGCGCGGGTGATGGCCCACCTGCCGTGCCTGATGATCTTCGACGACCACGACATCACCGACGACTGGAACCTATCGGCGCTATGGGAAGAAACCGCCTACGGCCACCCCTTCTCGCGGCGGATCATCGGCAATGCCCTGCTCGGCTACCTGCTGTGCCAGGCCTGGGGTAACGACCCGCAGGGTTGCAAGCCACTGGTCGGGCAATGCCAGGCGTTGAACAGCCAGACCCAGGATGAGCTGATCGGCGCACTGCTGCGCTTCCAGGGCTGGCAGTTCAGCCTGCCCACCAACCCACCCTTGCTGGTGCTGGACACCCGCACCCGCCGCTGGCGTAGCGAAAGCAGCCTGGCCAAGCCGTCCGGGCTGCTCGACTGGGAGGCGCTGAGCGAGTTGCAGCAAGCACTGCTGGACCACCCCTCGGCGATCATCGTGTCGCCTGCACCGATTTTTGGCGTGAAGCTGATCGAGACGGTGCAGAAGCTGTTCAGCTGGCTGGGCTACCCGCTGCTGGTGGATGCCGAGAACTGGATGGCCCACCGCGGCGCAGCGCAGGTCATCCTCAACATCTTCCGCCACTCGCGCACGCCGGGGCACTACGTGGTGCTGTCCGGCGATGTGCATTACTCGTTCGTCTATGAAGTGCTGATCCGCCACCGCCAGCGCAGCCCGCACTTGTGGCAGGTGACCAGCAGCGGGATCAAGAACGAATTCCCGCGGCGCCTGCTGGATGTGCTCGACCGGCTCAACCGCTGGCTGTATGCGCCGCGCTCGCCGCTCAACTGGTTTACCAAGCGGCGGGAAATGGAGGTGGTGCCGCGTACGCCCAGCCATAGCAAGGCTGGCGAGCGGTTGTGGAACGGTGCGGGGTTGGGGCAGGTGTTCTTCGATGAACAGGGGCGGCCGGCGCGGGTGTATCAGCTGGATGCGGGTGGGGGTGAGGCTACCGAGTTTGCGCGGCGAGGGTGATCAGGCAGGTAATGCTTGTGTTGGCCTTGCCGGCCTCTTCGCGGGTAAACCCGCTCCTACAGGTAGAGTGCATGACTCAAGACTGGTGCATAACCTGTGGGAGCGGGTTTACCCGCGAAGAGGCCGGTACAGGCTGAAGATCAGGTCCGCTCCAGCGCATTGACCAGGTCATGGAAGGCTTCGCGGTTGGAGTCGTTCAGGCCCATGAGGATCTTGTGCGCCTCCAGCACCTTGGAGCGCACCACATCTTCGTTCTGGTCCTGGGATGGCAGGTCGGTCAGGCATTCCGGACACGGGATTGGCCGATCGACGATGTTGAACACCTGATCGAAGCCCATCGACTGCAACAACCGGGAAATGTCCGGGTTGGTGGTGACCACGGTCGGCAACAGGCCCACCTTCTGGCGCGACAGGATCGACAGCTTGGCCAGCAGGCCCAGGGTAGTGCTGTCGATGCTCTCGGTTTCGGTCAGGTCGATGACAATCGCCGAGAAGTTCAACGCGGTGAAAATCTTCTCGATCGTCGCATCCAGCGCCGAACACAGGGTCAGCCGCACTTCACCGACGAATTTCAGGACGAAGGTACCGCTCTGCTCGGCGAACTGGATTCTACCGGTACTCATTGAAGGTTCCTGCTCAACACCAATAGGGCGATATCATCCGGCATCTCCCCAAGCGTAGCCAATCCGAATCGTTGACGCAGCCCATCCAGGCTGCCACCTGCTGCCCTGACGATTTCCGGCAGGGCGGTTTCTTTATCTTTGAGCGTGTCACCCGGCAAAAGGTCCAGAATGCCATCGGACATCAGGCTGAGGCTGAACTGCGGCGGCAGCTCCACTACCAGGTCCTGGTAGGTAGCCTCGTCGAACAGCCCCACCGGCAGGCCGCGGCCTTCCAGGTAGCGGGTGTGCTCGGGGGTGTGCAGCACCGGCAGCGGCAGATGGCCGCCAACGGCGTAGGTCAGCAGGCCGGTGTCTTCATCGATTACCCCGCCAACCATGGTCACGTGCTTGCCCAGCTTGCAGTTGATCAGCCCGCGGTTGATGTGGCTGAGCACCTGCGAAGGTTTGAACTCGCGCATTTTGCTGCCGCGCTTGAATTCGAACAACAGCCGTGTGGTCATGAACTTCAGCAGCACGGTGACGAACGCTGAGGACGCGCCATGCCCGGAGACGTCGGCGAGATAGAAAGCGATGCGCCGTTCGTCCACCCGGAAGTAATCGGCAAAATCACCCGACAGGTACAGCGACGGGATGATCTGATGCTCGAAGGCGAACTCGCCGGCCACCCAAGGGCTTTCCGGCAGCATGTTCATCTGCACCTGGCGACCGGCGGTCTGGTCCTCCTGCAGCAGATGCAGGCTGGCTTCCAGTTCGCGATTGGCGGCTTCGAGCTTGTCGCGGTAGCGCTGGTTTTCCAGCACCAGACGCGAGCGGTCGAGGGCGCGGCGCACCGAATGCTCGAGCACGGCCAGGTCTTCCAGCGGCTTGATCAGGTAGTCGGCAGCGCCCAGGCGCAACGCTTCCACCGCATCACTCATGACGCCGGCACCGGACACCACGATCACCGGCAACTGCGGGGCGCGCTCGCTGACCTGGCGGATCAGTTCGAGGCCGCCCATCTGCGGCATGCGCAGATCGCAGATCACGAGGTCGGGCTGGTGTTCTTCGAAGACCTGAAGCCCCTGCTGGCCATTGCCGGCCTGGAGGACGCTGAAGCCACTGTCTTCAAGATAGGCGGCGAGGCTTGCACGTACCACGTCGTCGTCATCGATGATCAGCAGCGTTGCACTGGTTTTCTGCATGTGGGCGAACGGCGCCGATTTAGGTTGGTGCAGCGGTGTCGGCAAGGCAGACGGCCAGCTACGGGAATTCTTTATGGTCACACTCTACTTGAGTTGTAGGACAAGAACACCTGCCCGGCAACTGTCTGGCAACTGCGAGAGCTACCTTGTAAGGCGCAGACGGTACTCCCATCCGGCAGGCGTTTCAAGCATGCAAGGGTCGACCCCGGCGCACTTTACAGGGCAAATCACCGAGAGTTATAAGAAAGTCGACCAGCGCAACCCGACGGGAAGGATGCAGCATGCCCCACACGCCCTCCAGCCACGGCGAGAAACGCGATTTCATCCGCATGCGCATCGACACCGAGGTCAGCCTTCTGCACGAAGGCCAGGTGATCGCGGCAGTGTGCCTTGACCTGTCCAGCGGCGGCATGCAGGTGCAGGCACCGCAGCGCTTCCAGGTGGGGGACCATATCGAGGTACGGATCGAGTCCGAGCATCCGGCGCTGAAAGGGCTGCACGCCAGCACGGAAGTGGTGTGGATTGCCGACCAGCCGGGCGGGCAGCAGAAGTTCGGGTTGCGGATTGTGGCGATGCATTGATGGGCCCCGTGGGAGCGGCCTTGTGTCGCGAAAGGGCCGTGAAGCGGCCCCGGCAATACACGCGTGGATGCTGAGATCTGGGGCTGCTACGCAGCCCTTTCGCGACGCAAGGCCGCTCCCACAAAGAACCCGCGCAGGATCAGAAGTCGTCTTCGACCTCGCCATCCTTGACTTTGAACTCGCGGTTCTGCAGGTAGGCGTTGCGAATGAAGATGTACTTGTCACCCTGGATCAGCTTCTCTGCCGACAGCAGGTCGGCGCGGGTGTCGATGATATCCAGGGCAAAGATCGAATTGCGCGTCGGCACATGGTCGATGTAGCGGTAGGGTTTGGTGTAGGTATCCGGGTACTTGGCCACGCCGTCACGCACGGTGCTCGGGCCCAGCAGCGGGATGACCACGTACGGGCCGCTCGGCACGCCCCAGTAGCCGAGGGTCTGGCCAAAATCCTCGTCGTTGCGCTGCAGGCCCATCTTGGTACCCACGTCGAAGAAGCCGCCCAGGCCGAAGGTGGTGTTGACGATCAGCCGCGCAGTGTCCACGCCCGCCGCATGGGGCTTGAACTGCAGCAGGTCGTTGGCCAGGTTGGTCACGTCGCCCAGGTTGCGGAAGATGTTGTGGATGCCATCTTCGAGGAACTGCGGGGTGACCGCCTGGTAGCCCTTGGCCAATGGCTTGAGGGCATAGGTGTCGAGGGTATCGTTGAAACGGAAGATCGGGCGGTTGACCGCTTCCCAGGGATCTTCCTCGGTGGCTGCCTGGGTGGCTGCCACGGGCGCCAGCAGCATGCTGGCGCAGACACAGGCCTGGGTGACTCGTTCGATCACACTGGCACCGATCCTACGCATAGGTGTTCTCCATCGAATTTCTCGGCCGCAAGCGCAAACGGGTGCGCTGCTGTACGGCGGCAGTATAGAGGCTTGCGGGCTGATAAACAGCTTTACACATCGCTGCTCAATATTTTGTGAACAACTGTTGCGCGGTGCCGGTTGTCACAGGGCGGTAACAATCGCCGAATAGCCTGCGGACTATTTGAGGGAAGTTGCCATGGACAATGCACCCGCCTTCACCGCTGTGCTGTTCGGCTTGCGCGGCTGCCTGGTGCAAGCCGCCAATGGTACCCCCTCGCCCGCCCCCGGCGCGCTGGCCACCCTCGCCAGCCTGCGCCAGCGCCAGGTGCCGTGCATCTGGCTGGACGACCTCGACGCCCCCCAAAGCAAGCGCCTGGCGCACGTGCTGCCCGCCTGGCTACCGGGGCATTCGGTGAACGGCGTGCGCTGGCCGGCGCCGAACGCCTGCTGGCAGGCCCTGATGGCGCTGGACAGCGAACGCCTGGACGGCTGCGTGCTGGTCAGCGGCGACCCACGCCTGCTGCAGTCTGGCCTGAACGCGGGGCTGTGGACGGTTGGGCTGGCTGCCTGCAGCCCGTTCTGCGACCGCAGCTCGCGGCAATGGCAAGCCTTGACCCCGCAGGAGCAGGACCTGGCCCGTGGCAAGGCGACGCTGGAACTGTTCAGCCTGGGCGTGCACTCGGTGATCGACCACCTGGAAGCGCTGGAGACCTGTCTACAGGACATTGCCCAGCGCCGGCGCAAAGGCGAAAAACCCTGATACAGCACCGTTGACGCGGATCATGCAAAGCATCGGCAGGTGGATTACGCTGAAGACAGGCCAGAACCTTTGCCGCTTCGCTGAGGTCCATGGCTTGCCAAGCCATTGATGGAGAACTGCCAATGCCTGCCCGCGAATTGCAAGAGCGCCTGAACAGCTTGCGCGAGCAACTGGATCGCAACGTGCCGCTTTCGGACGAGGAGCTGGCCGCGCTGCACGAAGAAGCGCGCCAGATCGAGGCGCAACTGAAGCTTGAGGAAGCCACGCCAGACAACAACCTGGTGGACGGCGTGAACCTGGCGATCGAACGCTTCGAGGCCGACCACCCCGACCTCACCGCCACGCTGCGCAGCATTGCCAACTCGCTGCACAGCATGGGGATCTAGAAATACTGGGGCCGCTTTGCGGCCCTATCGCGACACAAGGCCGCTCCTACAGGTACAGCGCAAGCCCCAAATCTTGCGCTGTACCTGTAGGAGCGGCCTTGTGTCGCGATAGGGGCGCGAAGCGCCCCCCGGCGTACTTGCGAACCTTACTGCCGAACCAGGCGCATGTTGTCCGGGCTGATCGCCCCCGTGCTGCGGTAAGGGTTGATATCCAGCCCACCCCGGCGCACATAGCGGGCATACACCGTCAAATGCTCCGGCTGCAGCAGGTTCTTCAAGTCCAGGTAGATCCGCTCCACACACTGCTCGTGGAAGTCGGCATGCTGGCGGAAGCTGATCAGGTAGGTCAGCAGGCTGGCATGGTCCAGCGCCCTGCCCTTGTATTCGACCACCACGCTGCCCCAGTCCGGCTGGCCAGTGACCGGGCAGTTGGACTTCAGCAGGTGGCTGTGCAGGGTTTCTTCCACCTGTTGCTCCGGGTTGCAGCGCAGCAGCTCTGGCTGCGGCTGTTCGTAGTTGCTGATGGCAACGTCCAGCTCATCGATGCACTGCCCCGGCAAGGCCACCACGCCTTGGGCCTCGACCTCGGCCAGGGTGCGCACTTTCACGCCCACCGGCTTGCCGGCGGCGGCGGACAGGTCTTTCTCCAGGCACGCCTGCAGCTCGCCAAGCGAGGCGAACACCGTCTGGTTCAATGAGTTCAGGTACAGCTTGAACGACTTGGACTCGATGATGTTCGGCGAGTCGGCGGGGATGGCGAACTCGCCGATCGCCACCACCGGCTTGCCCGACGGCAGCAGCCAGCTCAGCTCGAAGCAGTTCCAGTAATCCACACCCTGCCACGGCAAGGTCTGGGCAGTAACGCCCAGCTCGGCCCACTTGGCGGTACGCGGGATCGGGAACAGCAGCTCCGGGGAATAGGTGGCAATGTATTCGCTGGACTTGCCCAGCGGGGAATGTTCGGCAGCGGGATGCATGGAAACTGACCTGAAGGTTCGAAATTGCCCCTAGTCTACCGGTTTTGCACCCCGCCTTGGAGCGCAAGTCAGCGGGATTACATCTTCGTCAGTTTGGGGCAAGCCGGTGCATCGTCACGTATCATCTCAGCATCACCCAATCCCGGTGTTCGCGGGTAAACCCGCTCCCACAGGGTTTTGTGCCGTTTGCTGGAGTCAATTCACCCAATGAAACTGCTGATCGTCGAAGACCAGGCCCGTACCGGCCAGTACCTGAGCCAGGGTCTGAACGAGGCCGGCTTCGCCACCGAACTGGCCACCGACGGCGAGACCGGCCAGTTCCTCGCCCTGACCGGTGACCACGACCTGCTGATTCTCGACGTGATGCTGCCCGGCCGTGACGGCTGGCAGATCCTCCAGGCCGTGCGCCAGGCCGGCCTGGACACCCCGGTGCTGTTTCTCACCGCCCGCGATGCCGTGGAGGACCGGGTACACGGCCTGGAGCTGGGCGCCGATGATTACCTGGTCAAGCCGTTCGCCTTCTCCGAACTGCTGGCGCGGGTGCGCAGCCTGCTGCGCCGGGGCACCAGCCCCAGCCAGGACACCACCCTGGGCCTGGCCGACCTGCGCCTGGACCTGATCCGCCGCCGCGCCGAGCGCGCCGGCCAGCGCATCGACCTGACCGCCAAGGAGTTCGCCCTGCTTGAACTGCTGCTGCGCCGCCAGGGCGAGGTGCTGCCCAAATCGCTGATCGCCTCGCAGGTGTGGGACATGAATTTCGACAGCGACACCAATGTGATCGAAGTGGCGATCCGCCGCCTGCGCCTGAAGATCGACGACCCACACCCCAACAAACTGATCCATACCGTACGCGGCATGGGCTATGTACTCGAAGAGCGCGCGGAGTGATGCCTCGGGTCTCCCTCGGCAGCCGCCTGGCCCTGCTGTTCGCCGCCTGCACCGCCGCTGTCTCGCTCGGTGCCGGCCTGATATTCAGCCGGGCCAGCGAGCAGCACTTCGTCGAACTGGACCAGCAGCTGCTGGACTCGCGCCTGTCGCTGTTCCGCACCCAGCTGGCCGGCATCTCCACCCCGGCCGAGCTGCAGGCGCGCCTGCCCGCCTTGCGCGATGAACTGGGCCACCAGGCCGACCTGGCCCTGCGCATCAACGGCAGCGACGGCGCCACCTGGTTCGAGAGCCGCACAGGCCTACCCCGGACACCGCTGCCCGACGGGCTGGCAACCCTGCATGCGCAAGGCACCGACTACCGCAGCCTGGCCGTGCACCTGGCGCAAGGCGCCCCGCAGTCGCCACAACTGACCCTGTACCTCGACATCACTCATCACCAGCATTTCCTGCAGGGCATGCAACGGCTGATCTGGCTGACGGTGGGCCTTTCGGCGCTGGCCACTGCGCTGCTCGGTGCCTGGGCTGCACGCCGCGGGTTGCGCCCATTGCGGCAGATGGGCCAGGTGGCTGCCAGCGTATCGGCGCGCTCGCTCACCACCCGCCTGCCGGTGGCACAGATGCCCGAAGAGCTGGCCGAACTGGCGACGGCCATGAACGCCATGCTGCAGCGCCTGGACGATGCCTTCCAGCGCCTGTCGGCATTCTCTGCCGACATCGCCCACGAGCTGCGCACCCCGCTGTCCAACCTGCTGACCCACACCCAGGTCACCCTCACCCGCCCGCGCAGCCTCGAAGAGTACCGCGAAGCTCTGCACGGCAACCTCGAAGAGCTGCAATGGATGGCGCAGATGATCAACGACATGCTGTTCCTGGCCAAGGCCGACCATGGCCTGCTGGTGCCGGGGCAAGCACCGCTGGTGCTGCATGAGGAGGTGGATGCGCTGCTGGAGTATTACGCGCCGCTGGCAGAGGACAGCGGCGTGCAGATGCTGCGCGAGGGTGAGGCGCTGCTGCAGGGCGACCGGCATATGCTGCGCCGGGCGCTGTCCAACTTGCTGGACAATGCCTTGCGCTTTACCCCGTCGGGTGGGCAGATAAAGGTGACATTGGGGCCAGGGCCGAGGATTGGCGTGGCCAATACCGGGGCGGCTATCGAGCCGGCGGCGCTACCGCGATTGTTCGACCGCTTCTACCGGGTGGACCCGGCGCGGCGGGAAGGCAGTAGCGAGCATGCCGGGTTGGGGTTGGCGATTACCCGGTCGATCGTGCAGGCCCATGGTGGGCGCATCAGGGCGGAGTGTGCGGACGGGTGGACGCGATTCGTGATCGATTTCACTGAAGACCAGTGACATCGGGGCTGGCACGCCACCCTGTGGGAGCGGGTTTACCCGCGAACACCGGCGAAGCCGGTGCCATGCAACGTGCTGGATTCTTCGCGGGTAAACCCGCTCCCACAGAGCCGCTCAATAACCTGAGGTAGACATTAAACCGCCAGGCCAATCGCCGGCTGCACCTGCGATGCCCGATAAGCCGGGTAAATGGTCGCCAGGAAGCTCATCACCAACCCGGCAGTGCAGATGATCGCCACATCGCCCCACTGCAACTGCGACGGCAAGCTGCTGACGAAGTACACATCCGAAGTAAAGATGTGCTGCCCGCTCACCCGCTCCAGCCAACCGACGATCTGGCTGACGTTGAACGCCGCAACCACCCCAAGCACGCCACCGATCAGCGTCCCGACAATACCGATCAGGCTGCCCTGGACCATGAACGTGCCCATGATCTGCGCCGGCGTGGCGCCCAGGGTGCGCAGGATGGCGATGTCCGGCCCCTTGTCGTTCACCACCATCACCAGGGTGGCGATGATGTTGAACGCTGCCACCGCAATGATCATTAGCAACAGCAGGCCGATCATGGTCTTTTCCATCTTCATGGCGCTGAACAGGCTGCCCTGGGTATGCGACCAGTCATCGGCACGGTAGGCATCACCCAGCCCGGCAGCGATGGCCTTGGACACCTGCGGTGCGGCATACAGGTCGTGCAGCTTCAGGCGCACGCCCTGCACCTGGCCCGGCGCCCAGCGCTGCATGGCGCCAGCATCGGCGACATGGATGTAAGCCTGCGAGCCGTCCAGCTCGGCGCCGACCTTGAAGATACCGACCACGGTCAGGCGCTGCATGCGCGGGGTGATGCCGCCCGGCTCCTTGCTGATTTCCGGCACGATCAGGGTCAGTTTGTCGCCGGTATTCAAGCGGAAGCGCCGCGCAGTCAGCTCACCGATGACCACGCCGAACTCACCCGGCTGCAGGTCCTGCAGCCGGCCCTGGACGATATGCTGGCCGACGATCGAGACCTTGCCCTCTTCGGCCGGGTCGATACCGCCGACCTGGATCGGCTGCATCGCGCCCTTGTACGACAGCATGCCTTCCATTTCGGTAATCGGCGCTGCCGCCATCACCGCCGGGTCGCGCATGGCCGCGTCGGCCACCTTGTGCCAGTCGTCCAGTGGCTGCACGCCGAGGATGGCGGCATGCGGCACCAGGCCGAGGATGCGCGAACTCATTTCGCGCTGGAAACCGTTCATCACCGACAGCACCACGATCATCGCCAGCACGCCCAGCGACAGGCCGATCATCGAGGTCATCGAGATGAACGAGATGAAGTGGTTGCGGCGCTTGGCTCGGGTGTAGCGCGCGCCGATGAAGATGGGCAAGGGTCTGAACATGTACGAAAACACCCAATGAAAACAGGAAAACGGGGCGGCACCGGCCACCCCGTGCAGTCGATCAGATCGCCACCAGGTGGCCGTCGTCGAGCTTCAATACACGGTCCATCTGGCGTGCCAGGTTGAGGTCGTGGGTGACCACCAGGAACGCCGTGCGCGACGCACTGGACAGCTCCTGCATCAACTCCTGGATGCCCTGGGCGGTGTGGTGGTCGAGGTTACCGGTCGGCTCGTCGAGCATTACCAGGCCGGGGCGGTTGACCAGTGCCCGGGCAATCGCCACCCGCTGGCGCTCACCACCGGACAACTCGGCCGGCTTGTGGTTGAAGCGGTGGGCCAGGCCAACACGCTTGAGCAGCGCCTCGGCACGCTCACGGGCCTCGGGGATGGGCGTGCGGCCGATCAGCAACGGCATGCACACGTTTTCGATGGCCGTGAATTCCGGCAGCAAGTGGTGGAACTGGTAGACAAAGCCCAGCTCGCGGTTGCGCAACAGGCCACGGGCACGCTCGCCCAGTGCCGACAGCTCCTCGCCGGCCAGCCAGACGCTGCCCTGGGTCGGCCGGTCGAGGCCGCCCAGCAGGTTGAGCAAGGTACTCTTGCCCGAGCCGGAGCTACCCACGATGGCTACCCGCTCACCGGCGTGCAGCTCGAGGTTGAGCCCGGACAGCACCTGCACCGACTCCGGGCCCTCGTCGTAGGACTTGCCCAGGTTGCGGCAACTCAGAACGGCTTTATCACTCATGCGCGACTCACTCATAACGTAGCGCCTCTGCAGGCTGGGTGCGGGCCGCACGCCAGGCCGGGTACAGGGTGGCGAAGAAACTCAGGACCAGTGCCGCGCCACAGACCATGTACACGTCCTGGGCCTGGATCTGCGACGGCAGATAATCGATGAAATACACGTCGGCGTTGAGGAACTTGTGCCCGATCAGTTTCTCGATGCCGGCGATCACCGCGCTCACGTTCAGCGCGGCGACGATCCCGACCACGGCGCCGATCAGGGTACCGATCACCCCGATCACCGTGCCCTGGACCATGAAGATGAGCATGATCTGCCCGGGCGTGGCGCCCAGGGTACGCAGGATGGCGATGTCGCCACGCTTGTCGTTGACCACCATCACCAGGGTGGAAATGATGTTGAACGCCGCCACCGCCACGATCAGCAGCAACAGCAGGCCGATCATGGCCTTTTCCATGCGGATTGCCTGGTACAGGTTGCCGTGGGTACGGGTCCAGTCACGGCTGTAGAACTCCTGGTCACCCAGGCGCTGGGCGATGTCCCAGGCCACCCGCGGCGCCTGGAACAGGTCGTCGAACTTCAGGCGCAGGCCCTGGACCTGGTCAGGCTTCCAGCGGTGCAGCCGGGACAGGTCGCTGATGTTGGTCAGGCCCAGGTAGCCGTCGATTTCGCCCGCGCCCACGTGGAAGGTACCGACCACGGTGAAGCGCTTCATGCGCGGAAACATGCCGGCCGGGGTCACACTGACCTCGGGGGCGACGAAGGTGAGCTTGTCGCCGATGCCCACGCCCAGCTTGGCCGCGGCCTTGTCGCCGATCATGATGCCCCACTCGCCCGGCGCCAGCTGGTCCAGGCGGCCTTGCAGGACGAACTTGTCGATGATCGACACTTCGCGCTCGCGGGCCGGGTCGATGCCGTTGAGCAGCACCTTCTGCACCTTGCCTTCGTGGGTCAGCAGGCCCTGCATCTGGGTGAAGGGCGCAACCGCCACCACCTGCGGATTCTGCTTTACTTGTTGGGCAAGGGCCGGCCAGTCGGCAATGGGCTGGCCGCTCTCCAGCGTGGCATGGGGGATCATGCCCAACACGCGGGTACGCATCTCGTGGTCGAAACCGTTCATGACCGAGAGCACCACGATCATCACCACCACGCCCAGGGCGAGGCCGATCATCGAGGTCAGGGAAATGAACGAGACGAAGTGATTGCGACGTTTGGCACGGGTATAACGCGTGCCGATGAATGCGAAAAGAGGTCTGAACATGTCGGGGCTTGTTCGGATGAAAGGGAACGTCCTTGTGGCGAGGCGCCTACGGCGGCTTTACACTCGGACCACCGCCGCTACCTTGGGTTCGCCATGACGACATTAGACGAAGAAGATCGCCGCGAATACTACCGCATCGAAGATCGGATCGCACTTCAAATCAGCCCCCTCAGCGCGGCCGAAGCCCTTGACCCAGATGTGTTGCAAGATGATTCGCCTCTGTTCAAC
This sequence comes from Pseudomonas sp. M2(2023), assembly GCF_030263955.1. NCBI lineage: Bacteria > Pseudomonadati > Pseudomonadota > Gammaproteobacteria > Pseudomonadales > Pseudomonadaceae > Pseudomonas > Pseudomonas sp. M2(2023). The sequence continues at coordinate 1,825,601 of NZ_CP127114.1, read as the reverse complement.
CTGCTCAGCGAGCTGCACCTGTCCGACTTCGAGTCGCAGCACCTGCTGCGCCAGCTGAGCGAGAAGGACCGCACCCTCGCCGCTTTCCTGCGCGCGCAGAACAAACGCCTCGACCTGCTTAGCGCAGTAGTTGCCCAGACCCTGCTCGGCGAAGTTGGCCAGCCCCAGCCGGTTGTCATTTCCGAAGGCGGCATCGAGTTCGCACAAGCCACAGCGGTTGCCCCCGGCACCCGGGTGAAGGTGAAGATGGTGCTGATGCCGCGCGCCCACGGCCTGCTGCTGCGCGGCAAGGTCACCCATTGCGACCCGCGCCCGGAGGGCGGCTTCGAGGTCGGCACCGAATTCACCGACATGACCGACGCCCAACGGCAATTGCTGGCCCGCTACATCCTGCAACGCCAGCAGCAGCAACGGCGCCAGCAGCTGGAACAGAACGACCCCGCCTCCTGAGCCCATTTTTCTCTGATTTGAAGGAACGAACGTGACCCTGATCTACGGCCACCGCGGCGCCAAGGGCGAAGCGCCCGAGAATACCCTGAAGAGCTTCCAGCAATGCCTCGCCCATGGCGTGACCCGCTGCGAGCTGGACTTGCACCTGTCGGCCGACAACGAGCTGATGGTGATCCACGACCCGACCCTCAAGCGCACCACCGGCAAACGCGGCAAGGTGGTCGAGCACCCGGCCGCAGACCTGGTCAAGATAGATGCCCGCAAAGGCGGCCCGGGCCATGTCCAGCCCTGCCCGATTCCGAGGCTGGAAGAACTGTTCCAGAAGTGCCCGTTCGAGCATTGGCAGCTGGAAGTGAAAAGCGCCTCGCGTACCCGCGCCGCGACCACCGTGCTGGCGATCCGCGAACTGGCCCAGCAGTACGGCCTGCTGGACAAGGTGACCATTACCTCCAGCTCACGCGAAGTGCTGGGTGCCGCCCTGGAGCTGGTGCCGGACGTCAAACGCGGGCTGGTAGCCGAATACGCCTGGCTCGACCCATTGAAGGTGGCACAGAACTACGGCTGCAACCTGCTGGCATTGAACTGGACGCTGTGCACCCCCGAGCGCCTGCTGAAAGCCCAGGCCCAGGGTTTGCACGTGTCGGTGTGGACGGTCAACGAACCGGCACTGATGCGCCGGCTCGCTGACTTCGGTGTGGACAGCCTGATTACAGACTTTCCCGGTTTGGCCAGGACCACCCTCGGGCAGGGTTGAAATCGGTCTCTCCGACCGGCTCAGGCCACCGGTCGGAGCCGCTCAAAAAAGCCGGTTCAGGCCATCGTAGGCAGCTACCCGATAGGCTTCGGCCATGGTCGGGTAGTTGAACGTGGTGTTGACGAAATACTTCAGGTTGTTCAGCTCGCCCGGCTGGTTCATCACGGCCTGGCCGATATGGACGATTTCCGAAGCCTGGTAGCCGAAGCAGTGTACGCCCAGCACCTCCAGTGTTTCGCGGTGGAACAGGATCTTCAGCATGCCTTGCGGCTCGCCGGCGATCTGTGCACGAGCCATGCTCTTGAAGAAGGCTTTGCCCACTTCGTACGGCACCTTGGCCTGGGTCAGTTCCTGCTCGTTCTTGCCGATCGAGCTGATCTCCGGAATGGTATAGATACCGGTCGGCACATCATTGACGAAGCGCCAGCTGCCATTGTCCACGATGCTGCCAGCTGCCGAACGGCCCTGGTCATGGGCAGCACTGGCCAGGCTTGGCCAGCCGATCACGTCGCCGGCACCGTAGATGTTCGGCACGCTGGTGCGGTAGGCCTCGTCGACCTCGATCTGGCCGCGGCTGTTGACCTTGATGCCGATGTTTTCCAGGCCCAGCTTGTCAGTGTTGCCGGTACGGCCGTTGCACCACAGCAAGGCGTCGGCCTTGATCTTCTTGCCCGACTTCAGGTGCAGGATCACCCCGTTGTCCAGGCCTTCGACGCGCTCATACTCTTCGTTGTGGCGCACGGTGATGTTGTTGTTGCTGAAGTGGTAGCTCAGCGCCTGGGAAATTTCCGAGTCGAGGAAGCTCAGCAACTGGCCACGGTTGTCTACCAGCTCTACCAATACACCAAGGCCGCTGAAGATCGAGGCGTATTCGCAACCGATCACGCCGGCTCCGTACACGATCAATTTGCGTGGGGTGTGGCTGAGGCTGAGGATGGTGTCGCTGTCGTAGACGCGCGGGTGGTGGAAGTCGATATCGGCCGGGCGGTACGGGCGCGAGCCGGTGGCGATGATGATGTGCTTGGCGTTGAGCTTTTCCACCACACCGTTCGGGCAGACCACTTCGACGGTCTGCTCGTCGGCGAAGCTGCCGGTACCGAAGAACACATCCACGCGGTTACGTGCGTAGTAGCCGGTGCGCGACGCTACCTGCTTGGCGATGACCTTCTCGGCGCTTTTCAGCACGTCGGGGAACGAGAACCAGCGCGGCTCACCGATGGCACGGAACATCGGGTTGGTGTTGAACTGCATGATCTGCCGCACCGAGTGACGCAGTGCCTTGGACGGGATGGTGCCCAGGTGGGTGCAGTTGCCCCCGACCTGGCGACGGCTATCGACCATCGCCACCTTGCGCCCTGCTTTGGCGGCGTTCATTGCCGCACCTTCTCCGGCCGGGCCGGAACCCAGCACCACTACGTCGTAGTTGTAGACAGCCATGCGTACTCCTTCAGAACTGGCCCGCAAGCTACGGTCGCTCGCGGGGCGCGATCATGCCGCCGGGGCGTCATGAGAAAATTCGGGTGCAGTCTAATCAAGCGTGAACGCCGCGCACATTAACCCTTGGTCGCGTCGTAGGCCAATTTTGCCCGCACTACATATGTGAACCATTCCCTGGCGGCGATCATCCCTGCTTGTGCTTTCACTCGCCTTTCACTGCCCGTTCGAATGCGGGCGTAGCTCGGGAGACGAAGCCACCCTCGGCCCGAGTCACCAATACCGCGGCAAGGCCATGCGCCACGGCAAAATCCCAGCCACGTTCCGGGCCCAGGATCAACAGCAGCGTCGAATAGCCGTCGGCCTGCAGCGCCGAGGCATCGAGCACGGTGACTGCGGCCAGGTCGTGCTGCACCGGGCGCCCGAGGCGGGCATCGAAGGTGTGCGAATAGCGCCGGCCATTCTCCTCGAAATAGTGCCGATAGTCACCCGAGGTCGATACCGAAAGGCCATTGACCGGGATGATCTGGCGGGCTATCTGGCGATCTTCGCGGGGTAGCTCCAGGGCGATGCGCCAGGGGCTGCCATCCGGTTTGCGGCCGGCGGCCTTGAGCTCGCCGGTGGCTTCGGCGACAAAGTTGGCCACGCCCATGGCCTGCAGGCGCGCGGCGATCAGGTCGACGGCATGGCCGGCGGCGATGCTGTTGAAGTCGAGCTGCACCGGGGCGTCCTTGCACAGGGCCTGGCCGTCGATATGCAGATGCCGGTAGCCCACACGCTGGCGCACCTGGGCCAGGGCCGACGGGTCGGGCACCTGTTCGTGACGGGCCTGGGGGCCGAAGCCCCACAGGTCGAGCAAGGGTTCGACGGTAAGGTCGAAGGCGCCGCCGCTCTGCTCGGCCAGGTGCTGACCAAGGCTGACCAGTTCGAGCATGTCGGCCGGCAGCACCAGGCACTGGTTGGCGGGCAACTGGTTGAAACGGCTGATGGTGGAGTCGCCGCGGTAGGTCGAGTAGTGCTGGTCGATGTCGTGCAGGATGGTTTCGACCGCTGCCTGCACCTGGACCGGCGCCGGGCCGCCGGGTTCGCGCACGTACTGGATGCTGTAGCTGCTGCCCATGGTCGGGCCGCCCAGGCGCTCCAGGGTGGGGCCCTGGTTGCAGGCGGTGAGCAGCATGAGGATGAACAGCAAGGCTGTGCGCAAGGTTCGGGCTCTCGGTTGCCTGTGCCGGCTTCTTCGCGGGTAAACCCGCTCCCACAGGTATACCACTGCCCTCACGGACGACGCGGCCCTGTGGGAGCGGGTTTACCCGCGAAGAAGCCGGCACAGGCAACACAAATTCTGGATAAAAAAAAGGGAACCCGAAGGTTCCCGTTTTTTCATTGCCTTACAAGCGTATCAGTGCGGAAACGCTGGCGGGTTCACACCGGCCATCTCTTCCATCACACGAACCACCTGGCAGCTGTAACCGAATTCGTTGTCGTACCAGACGTACAGAACAACGCGGTTGTCATTGCAGATGGTCGCTTCGGCGTCAACCACACCGGCGTGGCGCGAACCGACGAAGTCGGTCGAAACCACTTCCTGCGAGCTGACGTAATCGATCTGCTTGTGCAGTTCCGAGTGCATGGCGGTCTGGCGCAGGTACTCGTTGATCTCGTCGCGGCTGGTGGCCTTCTCGAGGTTCAGGTTGAGGATGGCCATCGAAACGTTCGGCGTCGGTACGCGAATGGCGTTGCCGGTCAACTTGCCCTTCAGCACTGGCAGTGCCTTGGCGGCAGCAGTGGCGGCGCCGGTTTCGGTGATGACCATGTTCAGCGGCGCGGCGCGGCCGCGGCGGCTGCCCTTGTGGAAGTTGTCGATCAGGTTCTGGTCGTTGGTGAACGAGTGAACGGTTTCGACGTGGCCGTTGACGATGCCGTACTGGTCGTTGATGGCCTTGAGCACCGGCACGATGGCGTTGGTGGTGCAGGAAGCGGCCGAGATGATCTTGTCATCGGCAGCGATGTCACCGTGGTTGATGCCGTGCACGATGTTCTTCAGCGCGCCCTTGCCAGGTGCGGTGAGGATCACGCGGGCAGCGCCCGGGCAGGCCAGGTGCTGGCCCAGGCCGTCGGCATCACGCCATACGCCGGTGTTGTCGACGATCAGCGCGTTTTCGATGCCGTACTGGGTGTAGTCGACTTCGCTCGGGCTCTTGGCGTAGATAACCTGGATCAGGTTGCCGTTGGCGGTGATGGTGTTGTTGGCTTCGTCGATGGTGATGGTGCCATCGAACGGGCCGTGCACCGAGTCACGGCGCAGCAGGCTGGCACGCTTGACCAGGTCGTTCTCGGCGCCCTTGCGCACGACGATGGCGCGCAGGCGCAGGCCGTCGCCGCCACCGGTCTTCTCGATCAGGATGCGCGCCAGCAGGCGGCCGATGCGGCCGAAGCCGTACAGGACAACGTCGGTGCCTTTGCGCGCCGAAGCGTTCTGCTGGCCAACCACCTCGGCCAGTTCTTCACGGACGAACTGCTCGGCAGTGCGGCCATTGCCTTCCTGCTTGAACTTGTTGGCCAGCTTGCCCAGGTCGACCGAAGCGGCGCCCAGTTTCAGCTCGCTCATGGCCTTGAGCAGGGGGAATGTCTCGTGGACGGACAGTTCGGTTTCGTCGGCTTGACGATGACGCGCAAAGCGGTGCGCCTTGAGGATCGAGATAACCGAACGGTTGATCAGGCTACGGCCATAAATCGAGCTCACCACGTTGTTGTTGCGGTAGAGCTGACCGATAAGCGGGATCATCGCTTCAGCCAGGGCTTCACGATCGATCCACTCACCAAGACACTGGTCGGGCTTCTGAGTCACGGGAACCTTCCACATGTAGGGACAGAAAAAAGGGGCTACATTATGACGCCCCAACGCGTTGCGGGCAATGAGTGCCTGTCGCGGCCACGCAAGCCAGCGTTCATGCCCTTTCGAACCTGACAGCCGGCACCGTCACCGGTACAATCGATCTCTTTGCCGCAACGCTTGGAGTGCAATCTCCCGTGTCAGTTCTGCGCCTACCGCAAATGTCGGCCACGGCCGGCAAACAAACCTGGGGCAATCTACCCGGTGCCGCCCTCAGCCTGGCCATCGCCGAGGCCGCCAGCAGCGCGGGCCGCTTCACTTTGCTGCTGACTGCCGACAGCCAGGCTGCCGATCGTCTGGAACAGGAACTTCGCTTCTTTGCCCCGGACCTGCCGGTGCTGCCGTTCCCTGATTGGGAAACCCTGCCCTACGACCTGTTCTCGCCGCACCAGGACATCATTTCCCAGCGCATCGCCAGCCTCTACCGCCTGCCCGAGCTGAGCCACGGCATCCTCGTGGTGCCGGTCACCACCGCCCTGCACCGCCTGGCGCCGACCCGCTTCCTGCTGGGCAGCAGCCTGGTGCTGGACGTGGGCCAGACCATCGACGTGGAGCAAATGCGCCTGCGCCTGGAGGCCAGTGGCTATCGCTGCGTCGACACCGTCTACGAGCATGGCGAGTTCGCCGTGCGCGGCGCGTTGATCGACCTGTTCCCGATGGGCAGCAAGCTGCCCTACCGTATCGACCTGTTCGATGACGAGATCGAGACGCTGCGCACCTTCGACCCCGAGACCCAGCGCTCGATCGACAAGGTGGACTCGGTGCGCTTGCTGCCGGCGCGCGAGTTTCCGATGCAGAAAGAGGAAGTGACCCGCTTCAAGGCGCGCTTCCGCGAACGCTTCGATGTCGACTTCCGCCGCAGCGCGATCTTCCAGGACCTGGCCAGCGGCATCATCCCCGCCGGCATCGAGTACTACCTGCCGCTGTTCTTCGAAGAAACCTCGACCCTGTTCGACTACCTGCCAGCCGACACCCAGGTGTTCTCGCTGCCCGGCGTGGAACAGGCCGCCGAACACTTCTGGAACGACGTGCGCGGGCGTTATGAAGACCGCCGTGGCGACCTGAGCCGGCCGCTGCTGCCGCCGGCCGAGCTGTTCCTGCCGGTGGAAGACTGCTTTGCCCGGCTCAAGCAATGGCCACGGGTAGTGGTCAGCACCGAAGACCTCGACCCGGGCGTGGGTCGCGAGCGCTTCCCGGCACGCGCCCTGCCCAACCTGGCAATCGAAGCCAAGGCCAACCAGCCCCTGGCCGAACTGGCCAACTTCCTCGACCAGTTCCCCGGCCGGGTGTTGTTCACCGCCGAATCGGCGGGCCGCCGCGAAGTGCTGCTGGAGCTGCTCGAGCGGCTGAAACTGCGCCCGCATACCGTCGACGGCTGGGCCGACTTCATCACCGGCAGCGAACGCCTGGCAATCACCATCGCCCCACTGGACGAAGGCCTGCTGCTGGACGACCCAGGCCTGGCCCTGATCGCCGAAAGCCCGCTGTTCGGCCAGCGGGTCATGCAGCGCCGGCGCCGCGACAAGCGCGGCGAAACCGCCAACGACGCGGTGATCAAGAACCTGACCGAGCTGCGCGAAGGCGCGCCGGTGGTGCACATCGACCATGGTGTGGGCCGTTACCTGGGCCTGGCCACCCTGGAAATCGACGGCCAGGCCGCCGAATTCCTCACCTTGGAATACGCCGAGGGCGCCAAGCTGTACGTACCGGTGGCCAACCTGCACCTGATCGCCCGCTACACTGGCAGCGACGATGCCCTGGCACCGCTGCACCGGCTGGGCTCGGAGGCCTGGCAGAAGGCCAAGCGCAAGGCCGCCGAACAGGTGCGCGACGTCGCCGCCGAACTGCTCGATATCTATGCCCGCCGCGCCGCGCGCAAAGGCTATGCATTTGCCGACCCGTCCGCCGACTACGCCACCTTCAGCGCCGGCTTCCCGTTCGAGGAAACCCCGGATCAACAGGCTGCCATCGAAGCCGTGCGTGCCGACATGCTGGCGCCCAAGCCGATGGACCGCCTGGTGTGCGGCGACGTCGGCTTCGGCAAGACCGAAGTCGCCATGCGCGCAGCGTTCATCGCCGTACACAGCGGCCGCCAGGTGGCCGTGCTGGTACCCACCACCCTGCTCGCCCAGCAGCACTACAACAGCTTCCGCGACCGCTTTGCCGACTGGCCGGTGACCGTGGAGGTGATGAGCCGCTTCAAGTCGGCCAAGGAAGTGGCCAACGCCGCCGCCGAGCTGGCCGAAGGCAAGATCGACATCCTTATCGGCACCCACAAGCTGCTGCAGGACGATGTACGCTTCAAGGACCTTGGCCTGGCCATCATCGACGAAGAGCACCGCTTTGGCGTGCGCCAGAAGGAACAGCTCAAGGCCCTGCGCAGCGAAGTGGACATCCTCACCCTCACCGCCACGCCGATCCCGCGTACCCTGAACATGGCGGTGGCGGGCATGCGCGACCTGTCGATCATCGCCACGCCACCGGCGCGCCGCCTGTCGGTACGCACCTTCGTCATGGAGCAGAACAAGAGCACGGTCAAGGAGGCGCTGCTGCGCGAGCTGCTGCGCGGTGGCCAGGTGTACTACCTGCACAACGATGTGAAAACCATCGAGAAATGCGCCGCCGACCTTGCCGAACTGGTGCCAGAGGCGCGCATCGGCATCGGCCACGGGCAGATGCGCGAGCGCGAGCTGGAACAGGTGATGAGCGATTTCTACCACAAGCGCTTCAACGTGCTGGTGGCCTCGACCATCATCGAAACCGGCATCGACGTGCCCAGCGCCAACACGATCGTCATCGAGCGTGCCGACAAGTTCGGCCTGGCCCAGCTGCACCAGTTGCGCGGCCGTGTTGGCCGAAGCCACCACCAGGCCTACGCCTACTTGCTGACGCCAACCCGGCAGAAGGTCAGCGCCGACGCCGAAAAACGCCTGGAGGCGATCGCCAACACCCAGGACCTCGGTGCCGGCTTCGTGCTGGCCACCAACGACCTGGAGATTCGCGGCGCCGGTGAGTTGCTGGGCGAAGGCCAGAGCGGGCAGATCCAGGCGGTGGGCTTTACCTTGTACATGGAAATGCTCGAACGCGCGGTCAAGGCGATCCGCAAGGGCACCCAGCCCAACCTTGAGCAGCCGCTGGGCGGCGGACCGGAAATCAACCTGCGCCTGCCGGCACTGATCCCCGAGGACTACCTGCCCGACGTGCATGCACGGCTGATCCTGTACAAGCGCATTGCCTCGGCTGCCGATGAAGAAGGCCTCAAGGACCTGCAGGTGGAAATGATCGACCGCTTCGGCCTGCTGCCCGAGCCGACCAAGAACCTGATGCGCCTGACCTCGCTCAAGCTGCACGCGGAAAAGCTCGGCATCAAGAAAGTCGACGCCGGCCCCAACGGCGGCAAGATCGAGTTCGAGGCCGAGACCCCGGTCGACCCGCTGACCCTGATCAAGCTGATTCAGGGCCAGCCCAAACGCTACAAGTTCGAAGGCGCCACCCAGTTCCGTTTCCTGGTGCCGATGGAACGCCCCGACGAACGTTTCAATACCCTGGAGGCGCTGTTCGAGCGCCTGACCCCACAGCCTGCCTAAGGAAGACCCATGCGTGCCATCCGTTGCCTGACCCTGCTGCTGGCGCTGTTCGCCCCGGCCGCCTTCGCCGAAGGCCTGTATCAGGTAGAAATGATCCTGGTGCGGCAGAACAGCGTGCCCGCCTTTACCAGCCCGTTCGCCCCGGAAGACTGGAGCGCCGGCGCTCCGCGCCTGGAAAAGGACGCCGAGCGCCGTCTGGCGCTGGAAGACGAAGCCACCCGCCTGGAAGCCACCGCCGACTACACCGTGCTGCTGCACAAGGCCTGGCAGCAGCAAGTGGGCAGCGAGCCCAGCCGCATCGCCTTGGGTGAAGGCGTCGAGCAGTTTGGGCACTTCCCCATCGAAGGCAACCTGAGCATCGCCGAGGGCCGTTTCATCGCGGTCGAGGCCAATTTCTGGGTCAACCAGCTGGACGGTAACGGCAGCGTGCTGCAAAGCGAGCAGTTCAAGCAGAGCAACAGCAACGTCAAGGGCGGCCAGCTGACCTTCCTCGATGGCGGGCACCTGGCGGTGCTGCTGAAGGTGACACCACCAGGTACGCCTAAAATGCCGGTAATGGACCCGGAGATGATGGAGCAGTGATGCAATGAGCCGTGACGCTCTCCAGTTGCTGCGCGAGTACCCGAACTGGACCCAGTCGTTCACCGGCCCGGTCCTGCAACGCGGCGAGCGTTACGCCCGGGAAGACCGGGTAGAGATCGAAAGCTGCATCGGCGCGCTCGTCGAAGCCAGCTGTCGTGGCAGCGAGGGCAGCCCTTATCGGCAGAAGATAACCCTCACCGCCCTGGCTGGCCGCTGCCATGTACGCGGCCAGTGCAGCTGCCCCGTGGGGCATAACTGCAAGCATTGCGCCGCCGCGCTGTTCGTCCTTAGCGAACAACAGGCAACGATAAAAAGTCATGGTGACGCATTACCGGCCGATCTGCAGCGCTGGCTGAAAGGTCTCGAACAGCCTGCGCAGGAGCCTGCCGAAACCCAAGACAAACGTGGGCGCATGGTTTGCTACCAACTCAGGCTGACCGATGAGCCCGGCTGCGCGCTGCGGGTACGCAAAGGCACTCGCGAAGACCAGGGCGTTCGCTATAGCCGTGTGCAGTCACTCTACGATTTCCTTTACGAACCCCCGCGCTTCGTCAAGGAAGACGATATCCGCATCTTGCGCCTGCTTTCGGCGCTCAATCAGGCCGGCAGCCAGGACCGCGGCTACCAGCTCAAAGGCCGGGAAGGCGGCGAACTGTTCCAGCGCGCGCTGGATACCGGCCGCATGCTCTTTGACGAAAACAAGCCCCTGCTGCGCGAGGGCCCTACGCTTGCGGCCGAGTTTCGCTGGGTGCGGCTGGACAATGGTCACTATCGGGGCATCTGGTACCACGGTGAAACGCCGCTGAACTGCGTGATTGCGCTGCTGCCACTTTACTATTTCGATTTCACCGGCAGCGTGGTGGGCAAGCTCGAGCACAGCCTCGATCCGCATATTGCCCTGCAACTGACCATCGCTCCTGACGTTCCGGAACACCTTGTCGTGCCCCTCAGCCACAAGCTCAACGCCTTGAACCACCAACTCCCTACGCCGACCACGCTGGACGAACAACTCATTGACGACCTGCAACCCAGGCCGTACCTGACCCTGGGCAGCCTCGAATTCAGCGCCTACATGCCCAAGACCGGCCGCATGCAACGGCAGATGCAACACCGTGCCGCGCTGGCATTCGACTACGACGGCCTGCGAACCAGCGGCAGCGACGACAAGCCGCTGACCCGCCTGGTCGGCGATACCTGCCAGCGCATCCGCCGCCAGCCCCAGGCCGAACAGGCGCTTCGCAAGGTGCTGCGCGACCTCGGTTTCAAGGCCGCCACCCGGCAGAGCAAGGCCCTGCCAGACAGTGCCGGCGAGATGCTCCAGTTGCCCGATGACGAAGCCTGGCTGCGCTTTGCCCGAGAAGGCCTGCCGCGCCTGCGCGAAGCAGGTTGGGACATCGACATCCACCGTGACTTCGCTTTCAACCTGCAGGAGGTGGATGACTGGTACGCCACCATCGACGAAGCGCCCGGCCATGAATGGTTCGACCTGGAGCTGGGCATCGTGGTCGATGGCCAGCGCCACAGCCTGCTGCCGATCGTGCTGCAGCTGCTGCGCAGCAACCCGGAACTGCTGCGCCCCAGCGAACTGGCCCGGCGCAGTGACGACGAGCACCTGCTGATCGACCTCAACCGTGGTCGCCTCGACGCCCCAGCCCTGCGCGTTGCCTTGCCCTATGGCCGTATCAAGGCAGTGATGGGCACCCTGGGCGAACTGTACCTGCACGAAGACGCCGCTGGCCCCTCCCTGCGCCTGGACCGTGCCGATGCCGCACGCCTGAATGAAATCGACAGCCTTCCTTTGCACTGGGAAGGTGGCGAGCATGTACGCGACCTGGGCCGACGCCTGCGCGATGCCCGTGACTTGCAGGTAGAACCGCCCACCGGGTTGCAGGCAAGCCTGCGCCCTTACCAGCAACAGGGCCTGAACTGGCTACAAGCGCTGCGCGAGATGGGCACCGGCGGCATCCTCGGCGACGACATGGGGCTGGGCAAGACACTGCAGGCCCTGGCACACCTGCTGCTGGAAAAACAGTCCGGCCGCCTGAGTGCTCCAGCCCTGGCGGTGATGCCGACCAGCCTGGTGCCCAACTGGCTGGACGAAGCCCAGCGCTTCGCCCCCGGGCTGCGCGTGCTGGCCCTGCAAGGCCCGGGGCGCAGCAAGTATTTCGCCAAATTGCACGAATACGACCTGGTCCTGACCACCTATGCCCTGGTGCCGCGCGACCTCGAGCACCTGCGCGCCCATGCCTGGCATGTGCTGGTGCTGGACGAGGCGCAGAATATCAAGAGCAGCACCAGCAAGGCCGCCCTCGCAGTTTGCGAGCTGCGGGCCAATCAGCGCGTCTGCCTGACCGGCACGCCAATGGAAAACAACCTGGGCGAGCTGTGGTCGATTTTCCACTTCCTCATGCCTGGCTGGCTGGGTGACCTGAAGCGCTTCAACCAGGACTACCGCACACCGATCGAGCGCCACGGCGACAGCGAGCGCATGGCCCACCTGGCCAGCCGCATCCGCCCGTTCCTGCTGCGCCGCACCAAGGAGCAGGTGGCGACCGAGCTGCCGGCCAAGACCGAGATGGTGCACTGGGTCGAGCTTAGCGATGCCCAGCGTGACACCTACGAGGCCGTGCGGGTGGCCATGGACAAGAAAGTCCGCGATGAAATCGCCCGCAATGGCGCCGCGCGCAGTCAGATCGTCATCCTCGACGCCCTGCTCAAGCTGCGCCAGGTATGCTGCGACCTGCGCCTGGTCAAAGGGGTGGAAAGCAAAGGCAACCAGGCCGACAAGGGCAAACTGGGCGCGCTGCTGGAAATGCTCGAAGAGTTGCTGAGCGAAGGGCGCCGGGTGCTGCTGTTCTCGCAGTTCACCTCGATGCTGGCGTTGATCGAGCAGGAACTGGAGAAGCGCAAGATTCGCTACAGCCTGCTGACCGGCGACACCCGCGACCGGCGCACGCCGGTGCAGCAGTTCCAGCAGGGTGACAGCGAAGTGTTCCTGATCAGCCTCAAGGCGGGTGGCGTGGGCTTGAACCTGACAGCCGCGGACACGGTGATCCACTTCGACCCCTGGTGGAACCCGGCCAGCGAAAACCAGGCTACCGACCGCGCCTACCGCATTGGCCAGGACAAGCCGGTATTCGTGTTCAAGCTGATCACCCGGGGAACGGTGGAAGAAAAGATCCAGCTGTTGCAGCAGGAGAAGGCGGCGCTGGCGGCGAGCCTGCTGGATGGCGGGCAGGCCGGGCAATGGCGGCTGGGGGATGAAGAGATCGAAGCGCTGTTTGCGCCGCTGCCCGGGAAGCGCGGGCGGTAGCCCAGAATCCTTCGCTGCCTGTACCGGCCCCTTCGCGGGTAAACCCGCTCCCACAGGGAGATCAGTGCCCTCAAGGGCGGTGCCGTACCTGTGGGAGCGGGCATGCCCGCGAAGGGGGCCGGCGCGGTCAATCGACCAACTGCGCCTCTCGCAACGCCCCCAACGCCTCCAGCCACCGCGGCTGCTGGCGATAGTCAGTGCGCGCAAAACTGAAGCCTCGCATCCGAGCAAGGCGCGGCGATGGCTTGACTTTCAAGCGCTGCGCAGCCAGCAGAGCGAGCTCTGCCGAAGCCCGGTCATTACATACCAGGCCCACGTCACATCCCGCACCGAAAGCAGCCTCGACGCGACCAGCAACATCTCCGACCACATGGGCACCGGCCATGGACAGATCATCACTGAAAATCACGCCATCGAAGCCAAGCTCCCCCCTGAGAATGTCCTGAAGCCAGCGCCTCGAAAAACCGGCGGGCTTACTATCGACCTGGGGATAGATCACATGTGCAGGCATCACTGCCGACAGCTGGCGTGCCAATCGGGTAAATGGCACCAGGTCCGTCTTGCGCAGTTCATCCAGGCTGCGATCATCTACGGGAATGGCCACATGCGAATCGGCCTCAGCCCAGCCATGCCCAGGAAAATGCTTGCCGCATGCTGCCATGCCCGCTGCAGTCATGCCACGGATGAACGCCCCACCCAGCTGAGTAACACGCTGAGGATCACCATCGAAGGCACGCGCACCAATGACCGCACTGCGCCCATGATCCAGATCGAGCACTGGAGCAAAACTCAAATCCAGCCCGATCGCCAGCACCTCGGTTGCCATCAACCAGCCACAATGCCCGGCCAAACGCTCGGCATCATCGCTCTGGGCGATCTGCCGCATGGATGGCAACCTGACGAACCCTTCACGCAAGCGTTGCACCCGCCCACCTTCCTGATCGACCGCAATGATCAGGTCAGGGCGCAAAGCACGTACGGAAGCGCACAGCTCCCGCACCTGACGCGGGTGGGCAATATTACGAGCAAAGATGATCAAACCAGCTACTTCAGGCTGGAGCAATAACCGACGATCCTCAGGTGTCAGCCCCGTGCCTTCGATATCGACCATCAAGGCCCCCTGCATACAAACTGTCATTACAAAATCCTCTAATCGAATATCAGAAACCCATTACGGGCGAAGCGGAGAAATCTCCGCTTTGCCCGAGTCTCTGGAATGCGTGCTGCCTGGTACACCGGGGCACATTTCCCGGTGTACTCACGCAATACGCACATCGAAAACGCAGGATCCTGTCTCGGACCGAGCAGGGTGGAGCCTCGTCAGTCGACCAGTTGAGCGTCCTTCAACGCGGACAATGCCTGCTGCCAACGAGGCTGCTGACGATAGTCAGTCCGCGCAAACCCTTGCCCGCGCATGCCTGCGATGCGTGGCGAAGGTTTTACCTTCATGCGTTGTGCCGCACTCAGTGCCAGCTCCGCAGCCGCCCGATCATTGCAAACCAGCCCCATATCACAACCGGCGCTCAGTGCTGCTTCGATGCGGCTCGCCGCATCCCCGACAACATGTGCGCCGGCCATCGACAAATCGTCACTGAAGATCACCCCGTCGAAACCCAGCTCGCCACGCAGGATGTCCTGCAACCAGCGCCGCGAGAAGCCAGCCGGCTGGTTGTCAACCTGCGGGTAGATGACATGCGCCGGCATCACTGCCGCCAATTGCCCGCTCAGGCGGGTGAACGGCACCAGGTCGGCCTGGCGCAGCTGTTCGAGGCTGCGCTCATCGGTCGGGATGGCCACATGCGAGTCCGCTTCGGCCCAGCCATGCCCCGGGAAGTGCTTGCCACAAGCCGCCATACCCGCCGCATTCATGCCACGGATGAACGCCCCGGCCAGTTGCGTGGCACGCAGCGGGTCACCCTCGAAGGCGCGGCTGCCCACCACGGCGCTGCGCTGGTGGTCCAGGTCGAGTACCGGGGCAAAGCTGAGGTCCAGGCCAACCGCCAGCACCTCGGTCGCCATCAACCAACCGCACTGCTCGGCCAGGTACTCGGCGTTGTCATTGTCCGCTATCGCCCGCATGGCCGGCAGGCGCACAAAGCCCTGGCGCAGGCGCTGCACCCGGCCGCCCTCCTGGTCCACCGCCAGGATCAGGTCGGGCCGGATGGCACGGATCGACGCGCACAGTTCACGCACCTGGCGCGGGCTGTCGATGTTGCGGGCAAAAATGATCAGGCCAGCCACTTCAGGTTGGCGTAGCAGGTGACGGTCTTCGGCGGTCAGCCATTTACCGGCGATATCCACCATCAGGGAGCCTTGCAGGCTGACAGTCATGGGTAATCCTTCATTGAAGACTGAGAGAAGCCCACTGGGGGCAGGCGGCCTGCTCGATGCGCACCGGGCAATGGGCCGGCACCTGCTCGAACAGGCTTAGCAAATCGATGTTGCGCAGGCGTATGCATCCATGGGACAGCGCTACGCCCAAGGGTTCCGTATCCGGGGTGCCGTGCAGGTAGATATAACGGCGGAAGGTGTCGACCGCACCCAGGCGGTTGACACCCGGCTCGCAGCCACTAAGCCAGAGGATGCGGGTGAGGATCCAGTCCCGGCCGGGGTATTGCGCATGCAAGGCCGGCGACCACACCTCGCCGGTCCAGCGCCGCCCGGCCAATACCGCATTCAGCGGCAAGCCCGCGCCGATCTTCGCTCGCACCTGGTGCAAGCCACACGGCGTGCAACCCGAGCCGTTGCGCTCGCCGGCGCCGTTGCGCGCCGTTGAAACCGGCAGGCGTACGCGCAGCTGGCCATCGGCAAAACCATAAAGGCGCTGATCGGCGAGGGAAATGTGCAGGAAGTCGAGGTCAGGCATGGGCGCTAGCTTAGCCGAAGCGCCCTGCCCCGCCCAGCCTTCAGGCCTTGGCGGTGGTGGCGCCTGCGCTGGTCTTGGTGCGCGGACGCAGCTGCGCGGCGGCCATGGCGTCGTCGGTTACACCGCTATCGGCACGCATGCCCGCAGCCAGGAACGGCACCATCAGGCGCATTACCTGCTCGATCGAGGTATTGATGCCGAAATCGGTTTCGGCAATCGCCCGCAGGGCCTTGATACCAGACATGCTGAAGGCGGCAGCACCAAGCATGAAGTGCACGCGCCAGAATAGCTCCAGCGGAGGAATGCGCGGCGCGGCCTCGTTGACCAGTAGCATGTAGCGGCGGAACACCTTGCCGTACATGTCTTCCAGGTAACGCCGCAGGTGGCCCTGGCTCTGGCTGAAGGCCAGGCCCAGCAGGCGCATGAAGATCGACAGGTCGTTGTTGCTGCGCGGCTGCACGGCCAAAGCCTGCTCGACCAGCATTTCCAGCAGCTCCTCGAGGCTCGGCTTGTGCTCAGGCTTGGCCTGGCGCCGCTCCAGCTCACGTTCGAGGCTGGCGCAGAACGGCCCGAGGAAGCGCGAAAACACTGCCTGGATCAGGGCCTTCTTGGAGCCGAAGTGATAGTTGACCGCCGCCAGGTTGACCCCGGCCTTGCTGGTAATCAGCCGCAACGAGGTTTCTGCGAACCCCCTTTCCGCGAACAGCTGCTCGGCAGCATCGAGAATGCGTTCAACGGTTTCCGATTGGGCCATGACTACTCCGACTACTCCGCCAGACAAACAGGTGTTTGAAACATACGTTTCAGCCCTGCTTCTGTCAAGGCTCGGTGACCGGCCGGTCGCCATTTAAAAGCGCCAGGAGGGCGGCTGCAAGCGCCATTGCTGCTGTTTATTGCAGGTTTTGGCTTGCAGCGCATCCAGTACTGTATATAATCCCAGTCACTGTACAAAAAGACAGAGCGCTCACCATGTTGAAACTGACGCCACGCCAAGCCGAAATTCTCGCGTTCATCAAGCGTTGCCTGGAAGACAACGGCTTCCCGCCGACGCGCGCCGAGATTGCTCAGGAGCTGGGCTTCAAGTCGCCCAACGCCGCCGAGGAACACCTCAAGGCCCTCGCCCGCAAGGGCGCGATCGAGATGACCCCGGGCGCCTCCCGTGGTATTCGCATCCCCGGCCTGGAAGCCAAGGCCGAAGAAAGCGGCCTGCCGATCATCGGCCGGGTTGCCGCCGGTGCGCCGATCCTTGCCGAACAGCACATCGAGCAATCCTGCAACATCAACCCCGACTTCTTCCACCCCCAGGCCGACTATCTGCTGCGCGTACACGGCATGAGCATGAAGGACGTCGGCATCTTCGATGGCGACCTGCTGGCGGTACACACCTGCCGCGAAGCCCGCAATGGCCAGATCGTCGTGGCCCGCATCGGCGACGAAGTCACCGTCAAGCGCTTCAAGCGCGAAGGCAGCAAGGTGTGGCTGCTTGCCGAAAACCCCGAATTCGCCCCCATCGAAGTCGACCTGAAAGAACAGGAGCTGGTGATCGAGGGCTTGAGCGTCGGCGTCATTCGCCGCTGATCCAGGAGGCGTCATGCAGCAGTTCATTCACGTACCCGAGCAAGCTCAGTTGCCATTGTTCGAAGCATTCCTCGCCCAGCCCGTACTGCCTGGCCTGAAAGCCAGCGAAGTGGCGCGCAAGAGCAGCCAGCCCGAGCTGTTCAGCGAACTGTCGCTGCGCGGAGCCCCCGGGCATTGCCAAAGCCTGCTGGCACCCGTACTGCGCGAACTGAGCGAAGAGGACGAGACCCGCTGGCTGACCCTGATCGCCCCGCCGTCGAGCCTGACCCAGGCCTGGCTGCGCGATGCCGGGCTCAACCGTGAACGCATCCTGCTGCTGCAACCTCGTGGCAATCAAAGCCCGCTTCAACTGGCCTGCGAAGCCTTGCGTCTGGGCCGCAGCCACACCGTCGTCAGCTGGCTGGGCAATGTCAACGCCACTGCGCGCCAGCAATTGCTGCGCGCTGCCAGTGCCGGAAACGCACAAAGCCTGAACATCCGCCTCGGCTGATGTTCAGGCTTTGCCTGTCACTGCATGAAACCTGATGCCCTGCTGCACCTCAGTGCAGCACACGCGGCCCTTCATCACGCTCAAGCTCGCCATCCATCAGGCGACCGGCCATCTGCACGCCCACGCTAAGCATGGCCTTGGCCACTTCCACATGCTGACCCTGCAGGAACGCCTTGGCGTCTTCCGAGAAATCCAGGGTTACCAGAGAGCCCTCATCCTCGGCGCGACGCAGTTCGATGCGGCCATCAGGCAACTCGACAATTTCCAGAAACGACGTAGACATAAATGGCAGTTCTCCGCGAAAGGCCAGCATTGTACCAGCCGTAGCAGTTATCAGCACTCACTCAACGCGTCACGGAAACGTCTCACCAGGCCCTTGAGGTTGCTGCGCCAGCTTTCCAGTTCGGCACGCGACAGCGCCGGATGCTCGGGCTCATCGAGATTGACCGCCTGGATCAATGGCTGGGTAACGTCGGTTTTCGGCGTTTTTTTCGCGACCGGTGGTCGGAACAAATCGGCATAAGCACCAAGCATTTGTGCCAGCCAGGTTTCGCGCTGGCGGGCCAGCTCCAACAGCTCCGCCACTTCCGGGATGGCGATACCGTTCAGGGCGTCGTCAGCCAGTGCCTGCTCGACAGTTGCAACAACTGGCAGGCGGTAGAAGCCACCAATTTCATGACACAGGCCCAGCAATGCGCCGTAGAGATGGAACAGCGCCGACTCGCGTTCGGCCTGGACCAGGCCTTGTGCATTCATGGCCTGGCTTTGTTCGGCCTTGGCCATGGACTCCAGAGCGAGGCCGGCAAAGAACAGTTTCTGATTGGTGCGGGTGTAGAGTTCCTGGGCCATTTCAGTGACCTCCCTAAGGCTGCAAGGCGGATAGCTGCATCATAAATGATTGGGGCCGCTTTGCGCCCCTTCGCAGGCTTGCCTGCCCCCACAGGAATTGCATCAAGCCCAAGGCCTGCGCTGTACCTGTAGGAGCGGGCAAGCCCGCGAAGGGGCGCAAAGCGGCCCCAATTACAGCACTGACAGATCAGCGCTTGTCTTCAACCTTCCACGCATTGCCGTCGTAGAACGCCTTCCAGCCGGTCGGCTTGCCATCAACCTCGGACTGCACGTACTGCTCCTTGGTCTTGCGGCTGTAGCGGATCACTGCAGGGCGGCCTTCCGGGTCTTTCTGCGGCGCATCGCACAGGAAGTGGTACTTCGGATCAATCTCGTGTTTGTGTGGAACGATTTCCAGCACCAGCGGTGCACGGGTTTCGCGATTCTTGGGGAACTGGCTGGCTGCCAGGAACAGCCCCGAAGCGCCATCACGCAGCACGTAGGTATCGTCGACCTTCTCGCACTTGAGCTCTGGCATGTCCACCTTGTCCATCTTCGGTGGCGCCGCCTCGCCGCTCTTGAGCAGCTTGCGGGTATTCTTGCACGCCGGGTTGGTGCAACCGAAGAACTTGCCGAAGCGGCCAGTCTTCAACTGCATCTCGCTGCCACACTTGTCGCACTCCAGGCTCGGCCCTTCGTAACCCTTGATGCGGTAGTTGCCTTCCTCGATCTCGTAGCCCGCGCAATCCGGGTTGTTACCGCAGATGTGCAGCTTGTGCTTCTCGTCCAGCAGGTAGGCATCCATCGCCGTGGCGCAGATCGGGCAGCGGTGCTTGCCCAGCAACACGCGGGATTCCGATTCGCCCTCGTCGTCGGCGGCAATCTCGTCGCCCGGCACCAGGTTGACGGTGGCCTTGCAGCGCTCTTTCGGCGGCAGGCTGTAGCCCGAGCAACCGAGGAACACGCCGGTGGAGGCGGTGCGGATCATCATCGGCCGGCCACATTCCTTGCACGGAATGTTGGTCATGGTCGGTTGGTTGGCGCGCATGCCGTCTTCGCTGGACTCGGCGGTCTGCAGTTTCTTGCTGAAGTCGCCGTAGAACTCGTCGAGCACGTTCTTCCAGTCACGCTCGCCCTGGGCCACGTCGTCGAGGTTCTCTTCCATGTCGGCGGTAAAGCCGTAGTCCATCAGGTTGGAGAAGCTTTCGGACAGGCGCTCGGTGACGATGTCGCCCATCTTCTCGGAATAGAAGCGGCGGTTGTGCAGAGTCACATAGCCACGGTCCTGAATGGTCGAAATGATCGCCGCATAGGTCGACGGGCGACCGATGCCACGCTTTTCCATTTCCTTGACCAGGCTGGCTTCGGTGAAGCGCGCCGGTGGCTTGGTGAAGTGCTGGCTCGGGTCGATCTGGATCAGCTTCAGCGCTTCGCCCTGGACCATTTCCGGCAACACGTCGTCTTCGCCAGGCTTGCTCTGTTGCGGCAGCACACGGGTGTAACCGTCGAACTTGAGGATACGGCCCTTGGCACGCAACTCGAAGTCGCCTGCAGCCACGGTGACGCTGGTGGACAGGTATTGCGCCGGCGGCATCTGGCAGGCCAGGAACTGGCGCCAGATCAGCTCATACAGGCGCTCGGCGTCACGCTCCATGCCACTGAGCTTGCTCGGGTGGGTGTTCACGTCGGAAGGACGAATCGCTTCGTGCGCCTCCTGGGCGCCTTCCTTGCTGCCGTACACCAGCGGCGCCTCGGGCAGGTACTGCTTGCCGAACTCTCGCTCGATGTAGCTGCGCGCCATATCCAGGGCGTCGGCCGACAGGTTGGTCGAGTCGGTACGCATGTAGGTGATGTAGCCGGCTTCGTACAAGCGCTGGGCCATCATCATGGTTTTCTTCACACCGAAGCCCAGGCGGTTGCTGGCGGCCTGCTGCAAGGTGGAGGTAATGAACGGTGCCGACGGCTTGCTGCTGGTCGGGCGGTCTTCGCGCTTGACCACGCTGTAGCTGGAAGCCTTGAGCTTCTCCAGCGCGGCCATGGCCTGGGCTTCGTTCAGCGGTTTGAAGGCCTCACCCTTCTCGCGGGCCACTTCGAAACGCACCTTGGCGTTCTTGGCGGTGCCGAGGTCGGCGTGGATTTCCCAGTACTCTTCCGGGATGAACGCGCGGATTTCACGCTCGCGCTCCACCACCAGCTTCACCGCCACCGACTGTACACGGCCGGCGGACAGGCCACGGGCGATCTTGGCCCACAGCAGCGGCGAAACCATGTAGCCGACCACGCGGTCGAGGAAACGCCGCGCCTGCTGCGCGTTGACCCGGTCGATATCCAGCTCGCCCGGCTGCGAGAAGGCTTCCTGGATGGCCTTCTTGGTGATTTCGTTGAACACCACGCGCTTGTAGCGGGTGTCGTCGCCGCCGATGGCCTCGCGCAGGTGCCAGGCAATGGCTTCCCCTTCGCGGTCCAAGTCGGTTGCGAGATAGATGGTGTCGGCGTCCTTCGCCAGGCGGCGCAGCTCTTCGATCACCTTTTCCTTGCCAGGCAGGATCTCGTACTTGGCCTTCCAGCCGTGGTCGGGGTCGACGCCCATGCGTGCCACCAGCTGGCGGCGGGCCTTTTCCTTCGGCGACAGGGCCGGAGCCTCACCCGCGGCCTTGCCACGCTTGGCGGCTGGCTCTTTGCTGGCGCTGGCCGAACCGCTGGTGGGGAGGTCTCGGATATGGCCGATACTCGACTTCACCACGTACTGGTTGCCCAGGTACTTGTTGATGGTCTTGGCCTTGGCCGGGGATTCCACAATGACCAGCGATTTGCCCATGGATCGGAGTATTCCTGAATCTGAAGATAAAAAACGCGTCAGGTGCCAGACGCGGCACCGCTATATATAGTGGCAAAAGTGTGAGGTCAAGTTCGGACTATCACTCGTGCGACTTGCCCAGCAACCCGGGCAGCCCCTCTTCGGCCTTGACCAAAGCAAAGCGTGGCACCTGCTCGCCGTCAACCTCGACGGACTCCTGGAACATCGAAAGTGGCCGTACCCAGAAGCTGTAATCACCATACAGGCATTGGTAGAACACCATCCACTCTTCGCTCTCGGAGTGCCGCGCAACACTGAAGACACGGTACTCAGGCCCTTTGTAATGCCGGTATACGCCTGGTTGTATCTGCATGTTGCCCACCCTCTTGAATAAAACCTGTAAAAAACAAAACCGGGGCACAAGGCCCCGGTCGCTGTCCCGCTACGCGATCAGACGCGTTCGAAGACAGTGGTGATACCTTGGCCGAGGCCGACACACATGGTCGCCACCCCCAGGGTACCGCCATTCTGCTTCATGACGTTGAGCAGGGTGCCGGAAATCCGTGCCCCGGAGCAACCGAACGGGTGGCCCAAGGCAATGGCGCCGCCGTGCAGGTTAACCTTCTCATCCATCTTGTCGAGTACTTTCAAGTCTTTCAGCACTGGCAGGGCCTGTGCAGCGAAGGCTTCGTTGAGCTCGATGAAGTCGATGTCGGCCATGGTCAGGCCAGCACGCTTGAGGGCTTTCTGGGTCGACGGCACCGGGCCGTAGCCCATGATTGCCGGATCGACACCAGCTACCGCCATGGAACGGATGACCGCCAATGGCTGGATACCCAGGTCCATGGCGCGCTGGCCGGACATGACGATCATGCACGATGCACCGTCGGTGATCTGCGACGAGGTACCGGCAGTGACGGTACCGCCTTTCGGGTTGAACGCCGGCTTCAGCGACGCCAGGCCTTCGAGGGTGGTTTCCGGGCGAATGGTTTCGTCGAAATCGAACACCTTCAGGAAGCCGTTCTCGTCGTAGCCCTGCATCGGGATGATTTCATCCTTGAACTTGCCTTCTACCGTGGCCTTGTGGGCCAGCTGGTGCGAACGCAGGCCGAACAGGTCCTGCTGCTCACGGGTGATGCCGTGCATCTTGCCGAGCATTTCCGCGGTCAGGCCCATCATCCCGGAAGCCTTGGCGGCATGCAAGGACAGGTGCGGGTTGGGGTCGACGCCATGCATCATGCTGACGTGGCCCATGTGTTCCACGCCACCGACCACGAATACATCACCGTTGCCGGTCATGATCGCCTGGGCGGCGGTGTGCAGCGCGCTCATCGACGAGCCGCACAGGCGGCTGACGGTCTGCGCCGCGGAGGTGTGCGGGATCTGGGTCATCAGCGAGGCCATGCGGGCGATGTTCCAGCCCTGCTCGAGGGTCTGGTTGACGCAGCCCCAGATCACGTCCTCGACTTCTTTCGGGTCGACCTTGTCGTTGCGTTCCAACAGTTTGCTGATCAGGTGCGCCGACATGTCTTCGGCGCGGGTATTGCGGTGCATGCCACCCTTGGAGCGGCCCATCGGCGTGCGACCGAAGTCGACAATCACCACGTCTCTTGGATTCAGGCTCATATCAAATCTCTCGCTCTAGCTCGTTGACCGCTCAGTTGAAGAAGCGCTGGCCGTTCTTGGCCATTTCACGCAGCTTGGCGGTCGGGTGGTACAGCGGCCCCAGGTCGGCGTATTGATCGGCCAGGGCAACGAATTCGGCCACACCGATCGAGTCGATGTAGCGCAGCGCACCACCGCGGAAGGGAGGGAAGCCAATGCCGTAGACCAGGCCCATGTCGGCTTCGGCAGCGGTTTCGACGATGCCGTCTTCCAGGCAGCGCACGGTCTCCAGGCACAGCGGGATCATCATCCAGTTGATGATGTCTTCGTCGGTGACTTCACGCTGCTCGAAGACGATCGGCTTGAGCACGTCGAGCACGGTGGCGTCGGCGACCTTCTTCGGCTTGCCGCGCTTGTCGGTTTCGTAGGCGTAGAAGCCCTTGCCGTTCTTCTGGCCCAGGCGGTTGGCCTCGTAAAGTGCGTCAACGGCCGAGCGGCGCTCGTCCTTCATGCGGTCCGGGAAGCCTTCGGCCATCACGTCGCGGCCGTGGTGGCCGGTGTCGATGCCGACCACGTCCATCAGGTACGCCGGGCCCATCGGCCAGCCGAACTTTTCCATGACCTTGTCGATACGCACGAAGTCGACACCGGCGCTTACCAGCTTGGCGAAGCCGCCGAAGTACGGGAACAGCACGCGGTTGACCAGGAAGCCCGGGCAGTCGTTGACCACGATCGGGTTCTTGCCCATTTTCTTGGCGTAGGCCACGGTGGTGGCAACCGCCACTTCACTGGACTTCTCGCCACGGATGACTTCCACCAGCGGCATCATGTGCACCGGGTTGAAGAAGTGCATGCCGACGAAGTTTTCCGGGCGCTTGAGCGCCTTGGCCAGCAGGTTGATGGAAATGGTCGAGGTGTTGGAAGCGAGGATCGCATCGTCCTTCACCTGGGCTTCCACTTCAGCCAGCACGGCCTGCTTGACTTTCGGGTTTTCGACCACGGCCTCGACGACGATGTCGACATTGGCGAAATCGCCATAGGACAGGGTCGGGCGAATGGCGTTGAGTGCCTCGGCCATCTTGGCCGGGGTCAGGCGGCCCTTCTCGACGCGATTGCCGAGCAGCTTGGAGGCCTCGTTCAGGCCCAGCTGGATGGCTTCCTCGCGGATATCCTTCATCAGGATCGGGGTGCCCTTGACCGCCGACTGGTAGGCGATGCCGCCACCCATGATGCCGGCGCCGAGCACGGCGGCCTGCTTCACGTCGTGGGCGATTTCGTCATGCGCCTTGGCCTTGCGCTTGAGTTCCTGGTCGTTGAGGAACAGGCCGATCAGGCTTTCGGCAACCGAGGTCTTGGCCAGCTTGGCGAAGCCTGCGGCTTCCACTTCCAGGGCCTTGTCACGACCGAAGTTGGCAGCCTTCTGGATGGTCTTGATGGCTTCGACCGGGGCTGGGTAGTTAGGGCCGGCCTGGCCGGCGACGAAGCCCTTGGCAGTCTCGAAGGCCATCATCTGCTCGATGGCATTGAGCTTGAGCTTTTCCAGCTTGGGCTGGCGCTTGGCCTTGTAGTCCAGCTCGCCACTGATGGCGCGTTTGACCAGGTCAAGGGCACCGGCCATCAGCAGTTCAGGCGCGACCACGGCGTCGACGGCACCCACTTTCAGGGCGTCCTCGGCACGGTTTTCCTTGCCGGCGGCGATCCATTCGATGGCGTTGTCCGAACCGATCAGGCGCGGCAGGCGCACGGTACCGCCGAAGCCCGGGTAGATACCCAGTTTGACTTCCGGCAGGCCAATCTTGGCGCTGGTGGACATGACCCGGTAGTCGGCGGCCAGGCACATTTCCAGGCCGCCGCCCAGGGCGATGCCGTTGATGGCGGCGACGGTCGGCACTTCGAGGTCTTCGAAGGCGTTGAAAATGCGGTTGGCTTCCAGGTTGCCGGCGACCAGTTCGGCCTCGGGCAGCTTGAAGTTGTCGACGAACTCGGTGATGTCGGCGCCGACGATGAACACGTCCTTGCCACTGCTGACGATCACGCCCTTGACCGAGGCGTCGGCCTTGATGGCATCGACGGCCTGGCGCAGTTCGTTCAGGGTCAGGCGGTTGAACTTGTTGACGGACTCACCCTTGAGGTCGAACTTGAGCTCGACGATGCCACTTTCAAGAGCCTTAACCGTGATGGCTTTACCTTCGTAAATCATCAACTGATCTCCACGATATGGAAGCTGAACTGTACACGCCGATCGCTGCAGCAAAAGCAGGCCTAGCTGCCCTGCCCCAGGCACACCCGTCAGCGCGCTAGTCGGAAGTATGGCTTGGCGTCATGACATACAAACGCTCAATTCATACGCCCGTTTGATTTGGGTGTGCACACATTCTCCGAAAAGATCGGCGTTGTCAAATGCTCGCGAGCAAGGTGAAAACACGACTTTCCGGTCATTTTGTAGCGTCCCGGTACAAAACGTGATGACAGTGATTGCTGACCATTCATGTCAGCGATTGACCACGAACCGCAGAAGAATGCTGCAGCCTTTGCCTTGCGCGGCGGCCTTGAACGGCTACACTGGCACTTGCTTGAATGCATACCCGGCCTGCCTGGCCTTTTCTGCGCAGCAGAACGCAAAGCGGCGACTTGGCACCCCACCCCTTCAGGGGTCGGCCAAGCCGCCGCTTTGTCGTTATGTGCTTGCCTTCGGATGAGAAGACCAATGGGAGGGCTTAGCGGGGCCCTGTGGGAGCGGGTTTACCCGCGAACACCGGCAAAGCCGGTGCCATCCACCGAGTCGCCTTTTTCGCGGGTAAACCCGCTCCCACAGGGGCCGCGCAAAGGCAAATTTCAGGCCAGGGTTTCGAGGACGTGGGCAATATCCTGCAACACAGCGGTATCACCCCGCTCGGTCCAGTACAGCGCGATCATCCGGGCATCGGCCTCGACCTTGTAGACACTCGCCGGCAAGCGCGCCAAGGCCTCCATGAAGCGTGGGTCCTCGCAGGGCTCACGCCACTGGTTCCACCACACCCCCGGGGTGATCTGCCAGAAGCTGAAGCTGTCCTCATGCCCGCGGCGACGGGCCCGGTGGTATTGCGGGCACGGGCTTGGCGGTTCCTTTTCCAGCCAGTGCGGCCACTGCTGCGGCGCCAGCTGCATGGCCAAACCCATGCGCCGAGCCTCCAGGCGCAGCTTCATCTGCTCGCTCTGCTTGCGCGAGGTGCGCAGCCAGGAAAGCGGGCTGAGAATCAGCGCGAGGATTGACACCACCAGCAATACCGTCATATCAGTAGTTCCCATAAAACGTTGCAAATGAGCTGGTTAGCCATTTTTCACGGAAGACCCGCCCGAAAGCGACCATACTTCTTCTATCGCGATTGTCAGGAGTTCCGCTCATGTCCTACGAACATCTTCTGGTCGCCGTCGACCTGACCGAAGAATGCGACCCGGTGATCAAACGCGCCATGGCGCTGGCCGCGCCGTCGAATGCCAAGGTTTCGCTGGTACACATCGTCGAGCCGATGGCCATGGCGTTCGGCGGCGACGTGCCGATGGACCTGTCGCAGCTGCAACAGCAGCAGTTCGACCAGGCCAAGGAGCGCATGGACCGCCTGTTCAACAAATACCCGGACATCCACCGCGGCGACTCGCACCTGACCTATGGCCAGCCGCGCCAGGAGATTCACCAACTGGCCAAGGACCAGAAGTGCGACCTGATCGTGGTCGGCAGCCATGGCCGTCATGGCCTGGCGCTGCTGCTGGGGTCCACGGCCAATGACGTGCTGCATGGAGCGCCGTGCGATGTACTGGCGGTGCGGTTGCAGAAGAAGGAATGATTCAACCAGTGCCGGCCCTTTCGCGGGTGAACCCGCTCCCACAGGTACTGCACCGCGCTCAACAGCGGTGCGGTCCTTGTGGGAGCGGGTTCACCCGCGAAGAGGCCGGGCCAGGCTAACGCCGATCAGCCTTCCAGCTCGGCCCAACGCTCCACCAGCACATCCAGCTCACCCTGCAGCTTCTCGATCTTGGCCAGCACTGCCGAGGTTTCCGCAATCGGCCGCTGATAGAAGCCCGCCGCATTCACTTCTTCCTGGGCCTCGGCCATGCGCTGCTCCAGTTCGTCGATCTGCCCCGGCAGCATTTCCAGCTCACGTTGCAGCTTGTAGCTGAGCTTCTTCTTCGAACCCTCGGCCACCTCTGCAACCGGCGCAGGCGCCGGCTTGGCCTCGACCTTCTCCACCACCGCACTGTTGAGCTCGGACTTGCCGCCCTTGCTCTCGGTCACGCCCAGCAGCTTCGGCGAGCCCCCTTGGCGAATCCAGTCCTCGTAACCACCGACGTATTCACGCACCTTGCCCTCGCCTTCGAACACCAGGGTGCTGGTGACGACGTTGTCGAGGAAGGCCCGGTCGTGGCTGACCATCAGCACGGTGCCCTTGTAGTTGGACAGCACCTCCTCGAGCAGCTCGAGGGTTTCCACGTCCAGGTCGTTGGTCGGCTCGTCAAGCACCAGCAGGTTGGCCGGCTTGCTGAACAGCTTGGCCAGCAACAGCCGTGCACGCTCGCCACCCGAGAGCGCCTTGACCGGCGTACGGGCACGCTGAGGGCTGAACAGGAAATCGCCCAGGTAGCTCAGCACATGGCGGTTCTGGCCGTCGATCTCGATGAAGTCCCGGCCTTCGGCCAGGTTGTCGATAACGGTCTTTTCCAGGTCGAGCTGGTGGCGCATCTGGTCGAAATAGGCCACTTCCAGCTTGGTGCCGCGCTCGACCTTGCCTGCGGTCGGCTCCAGGTCACCGAGCATCAGCTTTAGCAACGTGGTCTTGCCGGTACCATTCGCGCCCAGCAGGCCGATGCGGTCCTCACGCTGCAGGACCATGGAGAAGTCCTTGACCAGCACAGGCCCTTCCGGGTGATGGAAGCTGACGTTCTCCAGCACCATTACCTGCTTGCCGGACTTTTCCGCCGCCTCGATCTGGATGTTGGCCTTGCCCTGGCGCTCGCGGCGTTCGCTGCGCTCCACGCGCAGGGCCTTCAGTGCGCGTACGCGGCCTTCGTTGCGGGTACGGCGGGCCTTGATGCCCTGGCGAATCCATACCTCTTCCTGGGCCAGACGCTTGTCGAACAACGCGTTGGCGGTTTCCTCGGCGGCCAGTGCGGCCTCCTTGTGCACCAGGAAGCTGGCATAGTCGCCGTTCCAGTCGATCAGGCCGCCGCGGTCCAGTTCCAGGATGCGGGTGGCCAGGTTCTGCAGGAACGAACGGTCGTGGGTGATGAACAATACCGCGCCATTGAAGCCGCGCAGGGCCTCTTCGAGCCAGGCGATGGCACCGATGTCCAGGTGGTTGGTCGGCTCGTCGAGCAGCAGCAGGTCGGGCTCCGACACCAGCGCCTGGGCCAGCAGCACGCGGCGGCGCCAGCCACCGGACAGTTCGGCCAGGGTCTTGTCGGCCGGCAGCTGCAGGCGGCTGAGGGTGCTTTCCACCACCTGCTGCAGGCGCCAGCCGTCACGGGCTTCCAGCTCGTGCTGGACGTGCATGAGTTTTTCCAGGTCTTCATCACCCTGGATGTTCAGGCTCAGGTGATGGAACTGCGCCAGCAGATCGCCCACACCATCCAGGCCTGCGGCCACCACATCGAACACCGTGCGCTCGTCGGCCACCGGCAGCTCCTGCGGCAGCTCGCCGATCTTCAGGCCCGGGGCACGCCAGATTTCGCCGTCGTCGCCCTTCTGCTCGCCCTTGACCAGGCGCAGCATGCTCGACTTGCCGGTGCCGTTGCGGCCGATGATGCACACCCGCTCGCCACGAGCGATCTGCCAGGACACTTTGTCCAGCAGCGGCATGGCGCCGAATGCGAGGGACACATCGCTGAATTTGAGCAGGGTCATGTTGGTCTCCATAAATCGGGCGCGCATTCTACCTGACTTGGCCCCCGACGGCATCCGCCTGGTCATCCGGCAAGGGCTTTGCGACATCTGGTCGAACTTAATATCCCGATACAAGCACAGTGCTTTCACCCGCCGCCGGCAAACAGCTAAGCTAAGGCAATAGCTTCCAACAGTGCTGGCTCCGCCGTCACTTCCCCATGGTTCAACTGCCCGGACGTATCATGCGCAGCCGCCTGTTACATATTGCATCCTGCCTGCTGCTCACCGCCGCCACCTGCGCGGCGCAGGCCGCCGATCTTACCCTGCAACGCCAGTACTATGACGAGGCCAAGCGCGCGCTGGCCAAAGGCGACAAAGGCCCATACCTGCGCTATGCCCAGGCCCTCAGCGACTACCCGCTGACGCCCTACCTGGCCTACGACGAACTCACCGCCCGCCTGAAAACCGCGAGCAACCAGGAAATCGAAGGCTTCCTTGCCAAGCATGGCGACCTGCCCCAGGCCAACTGGATGAAACTGCGCTGGTTGCGCTGGCTGGCCGAACGCGGCGAATGGAACACTTTCGTCAAGTACTACGACCCCAAGCTCAACTTCACCGAACTGGACTGCCTCAACGGCCAGTACCAGCTCAGCCACGGCCTGCGCGCCGAGGGTTTTGCCACGGCCGACAAACTGTGGAACGTCGGCAAGTCGCAGCCGGCTACCTGCGACACACTGTTCGGCATGTGGGCGGCCGAGGGCCAACTGACCGAGGCCAAGCGCTGGCAACGCACCAAGCTGGCGGCCCAGGCGCGCAACTACGGCCTGGCCAACAACCTGGTCAAGACCCTGACCACCCTCGCGCCGCAGGGGCGCCTGCTGGTAGATGTGGCGCAGAAACCCGAGCTGCTCAACCAGCCGTCGCGCTTCACCCCGGCCAACGAAGCCATGTCCGACGTGGTCAGCCTCGGCCTGCGCCGCCTGGCCCGACAGGACCCGGAGCGGGCCATGGCGCTGCTCGACGACTACGCCCAGCGCATGCACTTTTCACGCGACGAGAAGGTGGCCATCGCCCGCGAAATCGGCCTGACCCTGGCGCGCCGCTACGACCCGCGCGCGCTCGACCTGATGACCCGTTACGACCCCGAGCTGCGTGACAATACCGTCAGCGAATGGCGCTTGCGCCTGCTGCTGCGCCTGGGCCGCTGGGAAGACGCCTACGAGCTGACCCGCCGCCTGCCCCAGGACCTGGCCAACAGCAGCCGCTGGAAGTACTGGCAGGCGCGCAGCCTGGAGCTGGCGCAACCGAACAACCCACAGATCCCGCTGCTGTACAAGACCGTGGCGCGCGAACGTGACTTCTACGGTTTCCTCGCCGCCGACCGGGCACAAACCCCTTACCAGCTGAACAACAAGCCGCTGGTGCTCAGCCCACAGCTGGTCAACAAAGTCCGCAACACCCCGGGCATCCGCCGTGCCCTGGAGTTCCACGCCCGTGGCCAGATCGTCGAAGGCCGCCGCGAGTGGTACCACGTCAGCCGACACTTCACCCGCGACGAAATGGTCGCCCAGGCGCGCCTGGGCTACGACCTGCGCTGGTACTTCCCGGCCATTCGCACCATCAGCCAGGCGCAGTACTGGGACGACCTGGACATCCGCTTCCCGATGGCCCACCGCGACACCCTGGTGCGCGAGGCCAAGGTCCGCGGCCTGCATTCGAGCTGGGTCTTCGCCATTACCCGCCAGGAAAGTGCGTTCATGGAGGATGCCCGTTCCCCGGTGGGTGCCAGCGGCCTGATGCAGTTGATGCCGGCCACGGCCAAGGAAACCGCGCGCAAGTTCAGTATCCCGCTGGCATCACCGGCGCAGGTGCTCAACCCGGACAAGAACATCCAGCTGGGCGCGGCCTACCTGAGCCAGGTGCACAGCCAGTTCAACGGTAACCGGGTGCTCGCTTCGGCAGCCTACAATGCCGGGCCGGGACGCGTGCGACAGTGGCTCAAAGGCGCCAAGCACCTGAGCTTCGATGTGTGGGTGGAGTCGATCCCGTTCGACGAAACGCGCCAGTATGTGCAGAACGTACTGTCGTATTCGGTGATCTACGGGCAGAAGCTGAACTCGCCGCAGCCGCTGGTGGATTGGCATGAGCGGTACTTCGATGACATGTGATTACTGGTGAGCCTGCGCCGGCCTCTTCGCGGGTAAACCCGCTCCCACAGATATTTCACCGGTCCTGAATGCGGTGCAGTATCTGTGGGAGCGGGTTTACCCGCGAAGAGGCCGGCACAGGCAACACAGCTACTCCAGGATTTCGACCTTCATCCCTACCTCCAACCGCCCACTGCCATCCACTGCCAGGTTCTGCCCGAACAGCACATCCCCCTCCTTCTCACGGAAGGTCCTGAGCGTGGCCATCGGCTCGCGGTCCTCGGTACGCTCGCCGGTAGCCGGGTCGATGGTGGTAAAGATGCAGCGCACACTGGGCTTGAGCACGCGAAATTCCAGGCTGCCGATACGGATCCGCTTCCATCCATCTTCGGCAAACGGTTCGGCCCCCTGCACCACCAGGTTGGGCCGAAAGCGAAGCACCTCCATGGGCCGGCCGATACGGCGGTCGAGTTCTTCCAGCGATCCCTGGTTGATCAGCAACAACGGGAAACCGTCGGGGAACGCCGCCCGGTCACTGTTGAAGCCATAGCCATTGGGCAGATAACGCGCGCGCTGCTCCGGGCAATACACCAGGCGCACGGCCTTGCCCAGCAACTGGCTGAGCCAGGCCGCCGCCGCATCGCCCGCATCCGGCACACGCAAGGTATCGCGCCAGATGGTCACGCCGCGCAGGGCGTCATCGGTAGGTGGCACAGGTACCCGCAAGGGAGTTTGCCCAGGTGATTCCAGCAGCAACTGGCCGCTGTCATCATCACTTGCCTTGATCTGGCCTAGATGAGGCCAGGCGCGCTGGGTAAGGAAGCGTCCGTTTTCTTCCTCCACTACCATCCAGCGCCGGTCGCCCTGCAACCCCAGCAACCCCACCGGTGAAGCCTGCAGGCGTTGCGCCTGCCCGGACTTCACCGGGTACCGATACAGCTCACTGAGAAACATCCCTGCCGCCTCGCGTCATGCCCAAACGCCAAGCTTATACCCGGCAGGGGCCGGGATCACGCAGTAGCGGCATCCAGCAACAGGCGTTGCTTGACCACGTCGACCAGGCGATCGGGCTGAAACTTGGACAGGAAGTTGTCGCAGCCAACCTTCTTCACCATGGATTCGTTGAAACTGCCCGACAGCGAGGTGTGCAACACCACGTACAGCCGGCGCAAACGGGCATCGCCACGGATCTCGGTGGTCAACCGGTAGCCGTCCATTTCCGGCATCTCGGCGTCGGTGAACACCATCAGCAGCTTCTCGCACACATCCTCACCAGCGTCAGCCCAACCCTTGAGCATGCGCAGCGCCTTCAGACCATCACTGGCCACGTGCAGCTTCACGCCCAGCTGGGACAGGGTGTCGCGCAATTGCGCCAGGGCCACGCTGGAATCGTCCACCAGCAGCACTTCGCGGCCGCGGGCCCGGGCCAGCACCGGATCGGCGAGTTTGTCGCCGGAAACCCGGGCGTTGTAGGGCACGATCTCGGCCAGCACCTTCTCCACGTCGATCACTTCCACCAGCTTGTCATCGACCTTGGTGATGGCCGTCAGGTAATGCTGGCGTCCGGCGCTGGACGGCGGCGGCATGATCGCCTCCCAGTTCATGTTGACGATGCGGTCGACACCGCCCACCAGGAAAGCCTGCACCGAGCGGTTGTATTCGGTGACGATGATGGTGCTGTCCGGCCCCGGCTGCAGCGGGCGCATGCCGATCGCCTGGGACAGGTCGATCACCGGCAGGGTCTGGCCGCGCAGGTTGACTACGCCGCAGACGAAAGCGTGGCGCTGGGGCATCAGGGTCAATTTGGGCAGCTGCAGCACTTCCTGCACTTTGAACACGTTGATCGCGAACAACTGGCGGCCGGCCAGGCGAAACATCAGGATTTCCAGTCGGTTCTCACCCACCAGTTGCGTGCGTTGGTCTACCGTGTCGAGAATGCCAGCCATTGGAAAGCCCCCAGGCTTAAGTCGGAAAAAGTGAAATCAGCCACCCTGTATCGGCGGCTTCACGCACACCTTGACCCTTGCGGGAAAATGCCGTGAAGGCAATTGATATCACTTTACCATCATGCTTTACTGCGGGAAGCGCGGGTGATTCAGCGGGACAGCAAAAGTTCCCCACCTGAGGCCCTTATCAGGGAAACCCTTAGCCACAATCGGGTGAAACCTGATGTTCGCGATATCCTTTAGCCATTAATGTGACGCCATTCTCATTGCATGAATGGAGTCAGGCTTTTGCTAGCTATCGTTTTGGCGTGCCCGTCCCCTGTGCCAGCCCCACGCGCGGGGGCATCATGATGGACAGCGCCTTGTCGTTCGATAACGCCCTGCAGGGTTTCCTGCTGGATGCCCAGGTACTGCTGACCCAGGCCCAGGAATGCCTGCAGCATCTGGAACTGATCGACAACGACCCGGATGCTTGCCACTACCTGGAAAATGCCCTCGACAACCTCGCTCGACAGGCCGCACATCTGGGCCTGCGCGAAATCGCCCATTACACCACCGCCCTGCAGCAGTTGCTGGCACCGGCCTGTCAGGTCGGTTGCCTGCAGCGCGAAGCCCTGCCCGCGGTAGGGGCTTGCCTGACCCTGCTAGCCTGGCAGCTGGAACTGGTCGACCCTTGCACCGGGCGGCTTAACATGGACATCGGCGAGCAGCTGGTGCTGCTGGGTGAACTGGCCAAGGCCGTGCAGCAAACGTTTGCACAACCTTGCACACCCTGCGACGAGCAAGGCAGCGTATGCATCCACCCGCATTCCGAGACGGCAGGCAGCACGCACTCCGGCCGCTCATCTGCCACCTATTGAACTGGCGCAAAATGCAGCCGGGCACGTTTATTCAGGCCCACCCTGGCCGAACCTGGAAAATTCTCGAGGCTTTTCAGGTTGAGGGGGGCCAAGTTGAATCAACAGCACACAAGTTCCATGGCAAGTGCCTGTTGCGCGATCAAGCAAAGCGGCACTTTGCCACCCTCCAGCGCCCGCCCCGCCGGCGTTTCATGGCGTTACCCGATCGCGACCAATGCACTGCGAAGTGGTAATATGCAGCCCCAAAACGCTTGCGAGCAGCAAGGTCGCAAGATCATGTGTTTGAAAGAAAAAGGCAAGTACTGCTCCAAAGCCTCTGACATGGATTGTGCAAGGCCTCCATCAGCAATACTTCAGTGGCTTCCCTACCTATGTTTCCACGCTTGAACACTTCTTCGCGGTGCTGCTCCCGCACTACCCTGCTGCGCTGGGCAACTGTCGGGCTGTGCATGGCCTCGCTGGTCGCCAACCTGTTGCTGTACCTGGCCGATCAGGTGATCCCGGCCAGCCTGCTGGTGCTGCAACTGGTCGCCACACTGGGCGCTACCGTGCACCTGGCCCTGGGTGCCAGGTCGATCAGCCTGCGCCCGGCGGAACTGGCCGAGCGCATGCTCAAAGTCCAGGAAGGCGAGCGCCAGCACCTGAGCCGGGAACTGCACGACGACATCGGCCAGTTGCTCACCGCCGCCAAGCTGCAGCTGCAGTGGCTGCAGAAGCGCATGCCCGACGAGCTGCAAGGCCACTGCGACGCGCTGCGCAGCACGCTGGATGACACCTTGGGCAACGTGCGCGATGTCTCCGCCCTGCTCAACCCGCGGCAGTTGGCCAGTCTGGGCCTGGAGGCCAGCCTGCGCGCACACCTGGTGCGCACCCTGGGCAACAGCGGCGTTCACTGGAGCCTGGCATGCAACCAGCGCCTGGGGGGCATCGACGAGGCCGTGGCCATGGCGGTGTTCCGCATTACCCAGGAAGCCGTGACCAACATGCTGCGCCACGCCCAGGCACGCAATCTGGTCATCCGCCTGCAGCGCACCCCCGAGGGGTTGGCGCTGTCAATCCAAGACGATGGCCGCGGCTTCGTGCCCGCCAGGCAACCGGCCGAAGCAGGCCAGCGGGGCTTGGCCGGTATGCAGGAGCGGGTAACCGCGTTGCAGGGCAGCCTGGACATCACCAGCCAGCTCGGCCTGGGCACGCACATCGAGGCGATGTTCCCATGGCCACCGCGCACTCAGCAACGCGCCAGGAGCACTGCAACCCATGACCTGTAGACTGCTGCTGGTAGACGACCACTCGCTGATTCGCGCCGGTGTGCGCGCACTGGTGTGCGACATTCCCGGCTATGACGTGATCGGTGAAGCCGACGACGGCAGCCAGTTGCTCGAACAGGTGCGCACGCTGGCGCCGGACATAGTCTTGCTGGACATCTCCATGCGCTCGACCAGCGGCCTGGACGCCCTCACCCAACTACGCGCCAGCGGCAGCACCTGCAAAGTGTTGATCCTGTCGATGCACACCGACCCGGACCTGATCATGCGGGCACTGGAAAGTGGCGCCCACGGCTACCTGCTCAAGGACACCAGCGCCACCGAGCTGGAACAGGCCCTGGCCGCGGTGCGCAACGGCGAGCGCTATCTCAGCCCAGCCGTCGCTCATACGGTCATCAACCAGGCGCTGCTGCACACCAGGCAGGGCAAGCAACCAGCTGGCGAGCGGCATAATCTCACGGCGCGACAGCTGGAGATCCTGCGCCTGATCGTGCGTGGCAAGTCCACCCGGGAAATCGCCACCGGCCTGGGCCTGTCGATCAAGACAGTGGAAACCCACCGCTCGCAAGTAATGAAACGCCTGCAAATCCATGACGTGGCCGGCCTGGTGCTGTTCGCCGTGCGCGAGAAAATCATCAGCCTGGACGACTGAGCAACGGAGACCCCTCTGGCAGGTGTAGCCGCAATGCAGCGGGCTTGGCCTGGAAGCGTAACTTTTCGGCCTGCACTGGCTCGCCATCGAGGTTGATGTCCAGCCCCTGCGAGCACTTGATCTCCACCCAGGGCAACCTGGCCCTGACGAACAGACCGTTACCGGCCAACAGCTCACGCA
The DNA here is from genome assembly GCF_030263955.1 of Pseudomonas sp. M2(2023). Classification (NCBI taxonomy): domain Bacteria; kingdom Pseudomonadati; phylum Pseudomonadota; class Gammaproteobacteria; order Pseudomonadales; family Pseudomonadaceae; genus Pseudomonas; species Pseudomonas sp. M2(2023). Next base: position 1,789,517 of record NZ_CP127114.1, on the reverse strand, counting down.
ACGTCCCGACCATCTCCTGAGGTGCCGGCAGGATGGCGATATCGAGCAAGCCGTCGTTCACCAGGGCCTCGGGGCATAGCACTTGCCCACCCCCGGCCTGGCGGCCATTGCCGATCCCCAGCGCCAGCAGGTCACCCTGCCAGTCGAAGCCTGGCCCTTGCAGCTCTACCGAGGCGGCCTGCAGTTCGCTGAAGCGTGACAACCCGGTGAACAGGTAGGCGGCCGCGCCCAGTACTTTCTTCAGGTCTTCGGAGGTACTGGCCGTGACCTGGCTGCCAAAACCGCCCGTGGCCATGTTGAGGAACAACTGGTCGCCGGCCTGGCCCAGGTCTATCGGCCGTGCGGGTATGTTCAGCAAGGCCAGGGCCGTGGCAGGCTCCAGGGGTATGCCGGCGGCCTTGGCAAAATCGTTGGCCGTGCCCAGCGGCAACAACGCCAGGCTGGCCTTGGTACCTGCCAGCCCCATGGCCTCGGCGACATCACGCAGCGTGCCATCCCCACCTCCGGCGACGATGTGGTCGTAGCCGGCGGCCAGCGCCTCGGTGACCAGGCGCTGGGCGTCACCGGCCTCCCAGGTGACCCGCACATCCAGCACCCAGCCGCTGTCGCGCAGGCCATGCACGGCGCTGCGCACGTCTTCGTTCATGGCCTGCTTGCCATGCAGGATCAGCATTGCCTTGCCCGCTCGCATGTTTGTGCGCCTCCGTGAAGTGATCACCCCAGATCTCGACCCTTTGCAGTCGCGGATCGTTGCATGCGCCCGAAAAAATAGCAGGCCGCTCCCAGTATTTAATTGCGTAGGCCGGTCTTTTCCCACACGCCTGGCAATGCACGGCTATGCTCAGCAAATACACTTTATTGCCACGGACGCGCCCCCGGCAGTGGTTCTACCACTGCTGCCCACGGGCGCGTCTTGCTATCCGCAGCCTTTAGCGAGGATTCCGGGTCATGCGCATTCTCTGGACACTGCCGTACCTGCCCTGGCCAACCACCAGCGGCAGCAAGACCCGGCAATACCACCTGATACGCGCACTGGCACAGCGGGGCCACCGGATTACCCTGCTGGTGCAATCGAAGATCCCCCTCGACGATGCCGCCCGCGAGGCCCTGGAGCCGCTGCTCGAGCGCCTGATCGTGCTGCCCCGACGGCCCCTGCACAGCCCGCTCAACCTGCTGGCCTCGCCGATTATCGTTTACCCCATGCGGGCAATTATCAATGGTCTGGCCCCTTGCCTGCGGCACCGCTTCGAGCAATTGCTGGACGAGCCCTGGGACGTGATACAGATCGAGCACAGCTACAGTTTCCAGCCCTTCGAAAAGGCCCTGCAGGCACGCGGACTGCCGTACATGCTCAGCGAGCACACCCTGGAATCGGTGATGGGTGGCGCCAGCCACGATCGCCTGCCGCTATGGCTGCGCCCGCTCAACGCCTTCGACCGCTGGCGCTATCGACGCTGGGAACAGCGGGTATTGCGCCAACCCACCGAACTGGTGGCAGTCAGCGCCCACGATGCCGAATTGATCGCGCAGATCAGCGGGCGCCCGGTGAACGTGGTGGTCAATGGCGTGGACTGTGATTTCTACCAGCACGTGCAACCCGCGCTGCACAGCCAGCGCCTGCTGTTCGTTGGCAACTTCGAGTATGGCGCCAACCTGGAGGCCATCGAATGGGCGCTGGAAGACATCATGCCGCAGGTCTGGATGAGCAACCCGGCGGTGCGCCTGGCGATTGCCGGGCATGCCATGCCGGCCAGCTGGAAACTGCACTGGAACGACCCGCGCATCGAATGGTTCGGCTACCGCCCCGACCTGCGTGAACTGCAGCGGCGCTCGGCACTGTTCTTCGCACCACTGCGCTATGCCGGTGGCTCCAAGGTAAAAATCCTCGAAGCGATGGCCGCCGGCTTGCCGGTAATCACCACCGGCAAGGGCGTTTCAGGCCTGGCCGCGAACAACGGTGAGCACTACCTGGGCAGTGAGGATGGCGACCAGTTGGCGCTGCTGATCACCCAGTTGCTCAACCAGCCCTGGCGCATGAGCCAGTTGAGCGACGCCGGGCGCCAGTTTGCCCGCCAGCGCCACGACTGGAGCGTGGCCGCCCAGCAACTGGAGAACGTGCACATGCGCCTGGCCCTGGCGGCACCGGTCGAGGCCGCGCCGCTGGCCAGTGCCTGGCTGGGCCGCTCAGCCAAGTAGTTCGCTGAAGGGAATGAAGGGCACGCTGTCACCCTGCTTCGGTGTACTGCCTTCACGCACTTCTACAAGCCCCTCGGCCCAGGCCGCACTGCGCAGTACGCCCGAACTCTGGTTCTTGTAGATGCGCACTTGGCCTTGCTCGATGCGGGCGCGCAGGTACTCGCGGCGCGTGCCAGCCCTGGGCCAGTCAAAGCCGGCCGGCATGTCAAAGCGCAACGGCGTAACATCGGTCACGCCCTGACGCCGCAACAAGTAGGGCCGGGTGAGCAGGCCGAAGGTGACCAGGGTCGAGGCCGGGTTACCCGGCAGGCCGATTACCGGCACGCCCTGGAAGTGGCCGAAGGTCAGCGGCTTGCCCGGCTTGATCGCCAGCTTCCACAAGGCCAGCTCGCCGGCTTCGCGCAGGGCGGCACCGAGGTAGTCGGCCTCACCCACCGAGACACCGCCGGTGGACAGGATCAGGTCGACATCGCCCAGTTCAGCCAGGCAGGTGCGGGTACGTGCCAGGTCATCCGGCAGGATGCCCGCATCAACCACCTCGCAGCCCAGCCGCTGCAACCAGCTGACCAGCAGTCGGCGGTTACTGTTGTAGATCTGCCCCGGCCCCAGCGGCAGGCCAGGTTCGACCAGTTCGTCACCAGTGGACAACACCGCCACCCGCACCTTGCGCACCACATCCAGCCGGCCGTGGCCCAAGGTCGCGGCCAGGCCCAGCTCGATCGGCCCAAGCCGGGTGCCGGCGCTCATCACCTGTTCGCCCTTGCGGGTTTCCTGGCCCTGGGGACGAATGTTCTGCCCGGTCTTCAGCGCTTCGAGAAAGCGTACCCGCCCATCCTCCGCCACTTCGGTGTTTTCCTGCATTTCGACGCAGTCGGCACCTTCGGGCAGCGGTGCCCCGGTGAAGATGCGTGCGCAGGTACCCGGCTGCAGCGGCTGCGGTGCATGGCCGGCGAAAATCCGCTGGCTGACCGGCAGTGGTTCGGCCTGCCAGTCGGCCAGGCGCAGGGCGTAACCGTCCATGGCGCTGTTCGGCCAAGGCGGCAGGTCGAGCGAAGCCACCAGGTGGGTGGCCAGCACACGGCCTTCGGCCTCGGCCAGTGGCAGGTTCTCGGTGTCACGGATAGGTGCCGCTTCGGCCAATGCCAGCAGCTGCTCCAAGGCCTGCTCTACCGGCATCAGCGGCCGGGCCTGGGTAACCTCAGCCACGGCTGTCGCAGGCCGCTGCCTGCTTCAGGTGCGGCACGAAGTTGCACGGGCGATGGCGGGCATCCAGCTGCTCGGCGAGGATACCGTCCCAACCGGTGCGCACCGCGTTGGTCGAACCCGGCAGGCAGCACACCAGGGTGCCGTTGGCCAGCCCGGCCAGGGCGCGGGACTGCACGGTGGAGGTGCCGATGTCGGCCACGGAAATCTGCCGGAACAGCTCACCAAAACCTTCTACCTGCTTGTCCAGCAGGCAGGCCACGGCCTCGGGCGTGCTGTCGCGGCCGGTAAAGCCGGTGCCGCCGGTGATCAGCACTACCTGCACGCTGTCATCGGCAATCCAGGTGGCGACCTGGGCGCGAATCTTGTACAAGTCGTCTTTGAGCAGCACGCGCTCGGCCAGGCGATGGCCAGCCGCGCTCAGGCGGTCGACGAACATCTGGCCGGAGGTATCGGTGTCGAAGGTGCGGGTGTCGCTGACTGTGAGCACGGCGATGTTCAGCGGCACGAAGGGGGTATCTGCCTTGGCTTTCATGGGGGTCCGTCACAAGAAGAGGGGATGGCCGCAGTTATAACACAGCACGCGCCCATCACAGCTTGACGCCCATGGCCCTTGCCCTCGATCAATGCCATAGGTTTGCCGCTATGCTGCACTGTAGACGGAACTTGCGTGGACACCCTGCGTCTTAATGTCATCTAGCACCATCGCACTGGAGAAACACGATGATTCAACGGACCCTACCCGCCTTCCTGCTCGCCTTGGGCCTGGGCGCCCTCGCTGGCTGCGCATCGCCAACCGTCATTACCCTGAACGACGGTCGCGAAATCCAGGCCACCGACACACCGAAGTATGATGAAGACTCCGGTTTCTACGAATTCGAGCAGTTGGACGGCAAGCGCACGCGCCTGAACAAGGACCAGATCCGCACCGTCAAAGAGCTCTGATCGCAGCCTGTTTTTTGCAAAGGCCCTTTTAACAACAAGGGCTTGCGTGCAAAAAAAGTATGCAGTAGGATTTCCTTCATCGGAGTGTAGCGCAGCCAGGTAGCGCGTCTCGTTCGGGACGAGAAGGCCGCAGGTTCGAATCCTGTCTCTCCGACCAAATCCTCATCAAAAAGCCCGCCTTGTGCGGGCTTTTTGTTGTGCGTTGAAAAGTGCCCTGCCCCAGCGCGCGCGCCCCCTTGTGGGAGCGGCCTTGTGTCGCGAAAGGGCTGCAAGGCAGCCCCCAACAACTTGTGCAGGTCAGTGCGACACCTCGGCCTCCACCGGCACATACAGCAACTGCAGGCGTTCACTGCTCCATGCCCGGGTCTGGTTGGTCAGCGCCAGGTTGTTGTTCAGCTTTTGCCCATAGCTCGGCACGATTTCCTTGAGCCTGGCCTGCCAGGCTGGCGACTGGATACGGTCCTTGAAGGTCTTTTCCAGCACGGTCAGCATGATCGGCGCCGCTGTCGAGGCACCCGGCGAAGCTCCCAGCAACGCAGCGATGCTGCCGTCCTGCGCCGCCACCACTTCAGTACCGAACTGCAGCACACCGCCCAGGACCGGGTCCTTCTTGATCACCTGCACCCGCTGGCCGGCCTGCAGCAACTTCCAGTCTTCGTTCTTGGCGTTGGGGAAGTACTCGCGCAGCGCGTTCATGCGGTCATCGAAACTGAGCATCAGCTGCCCCATCAGGTAGGTGCTGAGGTCGATGTTGTCGATACCAGCATTGACCATCGGCAGCACGTTGTGGCTGTTCAGCGAGGCGAACATGTCCAGCAGCGAGCCGTGCTTGAGGTACTTGGTGGAGAAGGTGGCGAACGGGCCGAACAGCAGCACCTGCTTGCCATCGATCATCCGCGTGTCCAGGTGCGGTACCGACATCGGCGGCGCGCCAACCGAGGCCTTGCCGTACAGCTTGGCCTGGTGGCGGGCGACCAGGTCGGGGTTGTCGGTCATCAGGAACTGACCACCGACCGGGAAGCCGGCGTAGCCTTCGGCTTCAGGAATGCCCGACTTCTGCAGCAGCTTCAGCGCGCCACCACCGGCACCGATGAACACGAAGCGGGCGTTGACGGCCTTTTCCTCGCCGCCGTTGGCCAGATCGAGCACCCGCACATGCCAGGTGCCGTCGTCGTTGCGCACGATGTCACGCACCTCATGACGCAGGTTCAGCGACACATTGGGGTTGCGGGTCATCGCGGCGAACAACTGGCGGGTGATTTCGCCAAAGTTCACGTCGGTACCGATGGCCATGCGCGTGGCGGCGACCTTCTGCCCCGGGTCACGGCCCTCCATCACCAGCGGCGCCCACTTGCGGATCTGCTCGTGGTCTTCCGAGATTTCCATGCCGCGGAACAGCGAGCTGTGCTGCAGGGCGTCGACGCGCTTGTGCAGGAAGGCGACGTTGTCGTCACCCCAGACAAAACTCATGTGCGGCACGTTGTTGATGAACGACTTCGGGTTGCTCAGCACGCCCTGCTCGACCTGGTAGGCCCAGAACTGCTTGGACACCTCGAACTGCTCGTTGACCCCAACGGCCTTGCTGATATCGATATTGCCGTCCTTGCCCACACTGGTGTAGTTCAACTCGCAGAACGCGGAGTGACCGGTGCCGGCGTTGTTCCAGGCATTGGAGCTTTCTTCGGCCACCTGGTCCAGGCGCTCATAGACGTCGATCTTCCAGGAGGGCTCCAGCTCGGTGAGGTAGGTACCCAGGCTGGCACTCATGATGCCACCGCCGATCAGCAGCACGTCGACGGTCTTTTCCGGTTCCGCGGGTTTGGAGCAGCCGATGACGCCCAGGCAGAGGAACGTCAGCAGGAATTTCTTCATTGATGTTATCCAGTTGTTGTGTACACGCGCGCCGCCTTGAGCAGGGAACGTGCCAACTGGGTCTGGAGCAGTGGATACAGGGGGCGCGCGACGGGATAGATGGCGGCAATCCGCCAGAGGGCATGGAATGAAGCAGTGGAAGTGGCGGGTTTCCCCAGTAGCCAACCTGGCGCCGTACCGTTGTGGGAGCGGCCTTGTGTCGCAAAAGGGCCGCAAAGCGGCCCCGGCAATCTCTGCATGGATGCTGATACCCTGGGGCCGCTGCGCGGCCCTTTCGCGACACAAGGCCGCTCCCACAAGAGCCGCGTCAGGCGGTGAGGCGGGAGGTGACTTCACCCAGCTGCCCCGACAACCCATGCAGGCGCTGCCCCGCCTGTTCGGTATGCTGCACCGCCTGCTGGTTGGCCGTGGCGATGCGGGTGATTTCGATCAGGTTGCAGGAGATGTCCTCGGCCACGCTGGTCTGCTCTTCGGCCGCCGTGGCGATCTGCCGGTTCATGTCGCGGATCGCTTCCACTGCCAGGGTGATGCGCTGCAGCATCTGCCCGGCCTGCTGCACCTGCTCGGCACCCTCCTCGCTGCGCTGCTGGCCGCTTTCGATGGCCTTGACCGCCTCCACCGCCCCCGACTGCACCGCCTCGATGATCTGGTGGATCTCGGCGATCGACGCCGCCGTGCGCTGGGCCAGGCTGCGCACTTCATCGGCGACGACCGCAAAACCTCGCCCGGCCTCGCCGGCACGGGCCGCTTCGATGGCCGCGTTGAGCGCCAGCAGGTTGGTCTGCTCGGCAATGCCGCGGATCACTTCAAGGACTTTGCCAATGCGCGCGCTGTCATGCTCAAGGTCGCGAATCACCGCCGCCGTGCCAGCGATTTCGCGGTTGACCACGCCGATGATGTCGATGGTCTGCTGCATCACCTGCTCGCCCGCCTGGGCACTGTGATCGGCGTCGTCCGCAGCGCGGGCGGCCTCCGCGGCGTGGCGGGCGACTTCCTGGGCAGTGGCGGACATCTCGTGCATGGCCGTGGCCACCTGGTCGGTGCGCTGGAACTGGTCGTGGGTACCACGGGCCATGTCGCCGGCGATGCTGCGCAGCTGGCCGCTGGCGCCTTCCAGTTCCTGGGCGTTGTCCTGCAGCCGGCCGACCGTGTCGGCGAGGAAATCGCGCAGGGTGTTGGCGGCCCGCGCCAGGCGGCCCAGTTCGTCCTCACGGCGGCTGTCTACCCGGGCGGCAAAGCGGCCCTGGCTCAGCTGCGCGACATACTCGATCAACTGGCGGATCGGCTCGATCAGGCTGCGGTTGACCAGCCACAGGCTGAGCAGCCCCACCAGCACGGCCGAGGCCAGCATCACCAGCAAGCCCAGCCATACCGTGCGCTCGGCACCGGCACTGAGGCTGGCGGCGTGCTGACGGGCATCGGCACGCAGTTGCTCGACCAGTTCGCTCATCTGCTCGCTGACGGCGCGGTCCACGCCCTTGACCGCCAGATCGCCGGCCACCGGGTCGCCGCCCGCCGCCTGGAATGCCTGGCGCCCCTGCGCATAGGTCTGGCCCAGCTGCCGGTGGCTGTCACGCAGTTGCTGCAGCGGCGCCTTGAGCCTGGCGTCGCTGCTGTCGATCAATTGCCCGAGCAGTTGCTGCACCTGCTGCTCGCGAGCCTGGAACTGCTGCCAGTACTTGTCCATGTCAGCCGGCTGGCGCCCGCGCAACAACACGTTCTTCCACTCCTGCACCTGGATCTTGAACTGCAGGTTGGCTTCGTCGATCAACTGCGAGGCCCGCAGCGGCCCGTCGACCAGCTCGGCGTAGCCGCGCACGCTGGACGAAAGGAACTGGAAGCACACCAGGGCGATCAGCAACATCGCCACCAGACTGCCGCCGAGCAGGGAGAGAATTTGCACTCTGAGGGATTTACGCAACATCTGGGATCTCGGAAAGCAGGAGGAAGACCGGAGGGCCGCGCAAGCTGGCAACAAGGCGCAACGCAGCCCGGTTACGGGCAGGCCAAAAAAAGGCTGCCATCAAGCAATGGCAGCCAGGTCGAGCACTTACGCAACAGTTGAGCTAGATACTCTCAGGCAAGTACTACAGAAATGTTACGAGGCCACTACAAGCTACCCCGTGGTGAACTGCAAGGCCGCAAGCCGCGCATAAAGCGGGCTCTCTTCGATCAACTGGCGATGCGTCCCCACCGCCACCAGCCTGCCCTTGTCGATGACCGCGATACGGTCGGCATGCTGGACCGTAGCCAGACGATGGGCGATCACCAGTGTGGTGCGCCCGGCCATCAGGCTGGGCAGCGCCTGCTGGATAAGGTGTTCGCTTTGTGCGTCGAGTGCGCTGGTGGCTTCGTCCAGCAACAGGATCGGCGCATCGACCAGCAACGCACGGGCAATGGCCAGGCGCTGCCGCTGCCCGCCGGACAAGCCGATGCCGCCCTCGCCCAGCTGTGTCTGGTAGCCCTGCGGCAATTGCCGGATGAATGCGTCGGCATGGGCACCCCGGGCGGCTGCCTCGACCTCGGCCAGGGTCGCCTCGGGCCGGCCATAGCGGATGTTGGCCTCGACCGTGCCGCGAAACAGCGAGGGGTTCTGTGCCACCAGGGCGAACTGCTGGCGCAGGTGATTGGGGTCAAGTTCGGTGATCGCCTTGCCATCGAGAAGGATGCACCCCTGCTGGGGGTCGTAGAAGCGCAGCAACAAATCGAACAAGGTCGACTTGCCCGCCCCCGACGGGCCCACCAGTGCCACGGTCTGCCCCGGCTCGATGGTCAGGCTCAGGCCATCGACAGCCGCCACCGAGGGCCGTGACGGATAGGCGAACACCAACTGCTGCAGCTCGATACGCCCACTGGCCCGCTGCTGCGGCAGCACCTGCGCCACGGCGGGCGGCAGGATTGCACTGCGCGCCGCCAACAGTTCGGCAATGCGCTCGGCGGCGCCCGCCGCCCTTTGCAACTCGCCGATTACCTCGCTGAGGGTGCCGAAGGCACTGCCGACGATCAGGCTGTAGAACACGAACGCGGCCAGTTCGCCCGCGGAAATGCGTCCGGCGATCACATCCATGCCGCCAACCCACAACATCACCCCCACCGCTCCCAGTACCAGCACGATCACCAGGGTGATAAGCCAGGCACGCTGGGCAATACGCTGCCGGGCCACGGCAAAAGCCGCTTCGACCGTACCGGCGAACAGCTGGCGGTCATGCGCCTGGTGGTTGTAGGCCTGCACGGTCTTGATCTGCCCGAGGGTCTCGGCCACATAGCTGCCCACATCGGCTACCCGGTCCTGGCTCTGCCGCGACAGGCTGCGTACCCGGCGGCCAAACAGCAGGATCGGCGCCAGCACCAGCGGCAGGGCCACCACCACGATGCTGGTGAGCTTGGGATTGGTGATAAACAGCAACACCACACCACCGATGACCATCAGCGCGTTGCGCAGGAACATCGACAGCGAAGAGCCGATTACCGATTGCAGCAAGGTGGTGTCGGCGGTCAGGCGCGACTGGATCTCGGAGCTGCGGTTGTCTTCGAAAAACCCGGGATGCAAACCGATCAGGTGGTCGAACACGGCTCGACGGATATCGGCCACGCAGCGCTCGCCGATCCACGACACCAGGTAGAAGCGGCTGAAGGTACCCACCGCCAGGGCCAACACCAGCAGCAGGAACAGGCCGATGGTCTGGTTGAGCTGATGCGCGGAGCGGGTCATGAAGCCCTGGTCCACCAGCAGGCGGATGCCCTGGCCCATGGACAGGGTGATGGCGGCGGTGACTACCAGGGCCAGCAAGGCAAGCATCACCTGGCGACGGTAAGGACGGACAAACTGCCAACCCAGGCGCAAGGCGCGGCGTTGACGTGGGGAAACCGATTCGGGCATGGCGCTGACCACAATGGTGGGAAACCGCAGCCTACCACTCATCCACGCCTGTGGAACCCTTGCAGGGTTGCTATAGCCTATCGGTCTAACCAGGCTATGGAGCTTTACTGCCGTTTCTGTTGGACTGTGCCTGCCGTGACCCTGCAGGTACTGTCACAGGCCAGTCACGGCACAGGGTTAACCTGCGCTTGAACCTGATGAGGAGACAATACATGAGCTTGCAGCATGGCAGCGACAACCAGAAGCCCCGGACCACACCACCGCCGCAGGTGTGCGGTTCGATCATCGATGCGAAGGGGCGCGAAGTACCGATCACCGAGCAGATGATCCAGCAGGCCTGCAAGGCCCTGGAAGAAAGCCGGGTCGAGCGCGTACGCAAAGGTTGATCGGCGAATTCCTTGCAACCCGGCGCTTGCGCCGGGTTTTTATTTGCCTGAATCCTGTACCGGCCCTTTCGCGGGTAAACCCGCTCCCACAGGGACAACACAAGCCTTGAGGTCAGCGGGCTACCTGTGGGAGCGGGTTTACCCGCGAAGAGGCCGGCACAGCTTTCAAATGGCTGTCAGACCAACACCCCACCCAAGGCACTGACCAGCTGCGCCAACTGCGGCGACTCCCCGCGCACGCGCACCGCCAGCCCCTCGATCTCGCGCCGTGGCGGGTACTGCTTGCGCAACTGGTCGAACGCTGCGCGCTGCTGCTGCGGGTCGTCGCTGAGGCTGCGGCGGAAATCGGCATCGTCGCGGCGTGGGTCGTACACTGCGCGGCAAAGGGTGGCCAAGGCCCAGGCCGGGTCGGTGCTGGCATCCAGTTCGATCTGCGCCAGCGGTGGCCGGGGCAGCAAGTCGGCCAGTTGCACCTGTTCATCCACACCGAGGAAGCGGCACAGCGCCTGGTAGATCTGCGCCGTACCACGCTGGCGGCCGTCAAGGCTATAGCCGGCAATGTGCGGCGAAGCCAATGTGCACAGGTCGGCCAGTTGCAGGTCGACCTGCGGCTCACCCTCCCACACATCCAGCACCGCATGCAGGTCTTCGCGGTCCAGCAGCAATTCGCGCAGGGCGGCGTTGTCCACTACCGGGCCACGGCTGGCATTGACCAGCCAGGCACCCGGGCGCAACTGCGCCAGCTGCGCCTGGCCCAGCAGGTGCCAGGTCGGGTGGTCGCCGCCACGCTGCAAGGGGGTGTGCAGGCTGATCACATCGCACTGTTGCAGGATGGTCTCGAGGCTGACGTAGTCACCGCCCTCGGCGGCCTGGCGCAGCGGGTCGCATACCAGTACCTTCCAGCCAAGGCCGTGCAGCACCCGCACCAGGCGGCCACCCACCTCACCCGCGCCCACTACGCCATACACGCGCTCGGGCAGTGCCACGCCATCCAGCTCGGCCAGGGTCAGCAGGCTGCCCAGAACGTAATCGACCACGCCGCGGGCATTGCAGCCCGGTGCGCTGCTCCAGTGGATGCCGGCTTCGGCAAAGTAGTTCAGGTCGAGGTGGTCGGTGCCGATGGTGCAGGTGCCGACGAAGCGCACGCGGCTGCCTTCGAGCAACTGGCGGTCGACCTTGGTCACCGAGCGCACCAGTAGAATGTCGGCGTCCCTTACGCTGGCGGCATCGAGGCTTCGGCCGGGGTAACGGCGGATTTCGCCGAAACCCTGGAAGAAGGCATCGAGCAGCGGGATGTTCTCGTCGGCAACTATCAGCATGGCGCTCTCCTGTCTGGGGAACGCAGTGTAGGCGCAACGCCGGGCGTGTTCCAGAGCGGTTCAGTCGGCTTTCTTGCGGATCCAGTACAGGAAGGTACCGGCGTCTTCCTGCTGCTGCAGCAGTTCGTGGCCGAGGAAGTTGCAGAACTTGGGGATATCGCGGCGGGTCGAGGGGTCGGTGGCGATGACCTTGAGCAGGCCGCCAGCGGCCAGGTTGCGCACGTGCTGGTGCAGCATCATTACCGGTTCCGGGCAGTTCAGGCCGGTGGCGTCGAGGATGGCGTCGGGGGTGAAATCGGTCATGGGGGGCTCCGCAAATGATCGCTATTGTCGCGCATCGCGCGACGTGGTCCAAGCACCGCCTGTGAAGACGCGCCCTGCTCTTGCTCTTGCTCTTGCTCTTGCTCTTGCTCTTGCTCTTGATCTTGATCTTGATCTTGATCTTGATCTTGATCTTGATCTTGATCTTGATCTTGATCTTGATCTTGATCTTGATCTTGATCTTCGCGACTTCAGGAGGCCGAGCAGAGGTCTTGCGGAGGGAGGTGACGGGCATGGATGCCCGTCAAGCGCTGAGGCCCCATGGATGGGGCCTGCAGCGCGTCCTCCCGGGAGCAAGACCGGCGCGAGGGAACCCCGGAGCGTAGCGGAGGGGCCGGATGATGGGAGCGCAGCGTTTTTTGGTTACTTTTTGTCGCGTTTGACAAAAAGTGACTCGCCGTAAGGGCGAAAAGGTGAGTAAGCGTCGCCATCGTAAATGGACTATGCGCGAGATCAAGACCAGTACTTTTCCGCTTTTCGCTCTTCGCTCTTCGCTCTTCGCTCTTCGCTCTTCGCTTTCAAGCGTGGGCATCAACAACAAGGTCAACATTCATTCTCGAAGGTGGCGCTTAATCACCTTTCCGCCCTTACGGCGGGTCACTTTTTGTCAAACGCGACAAAAAGTAACCAAAAAACGCTGGCTCCTATCATCCGGCCCCTACGCTGCGCTCCGGGGTTCCCTCGCTACGGGCCTGCTCCCGGGAGTACGCGCTGCAGGCCCCATCCATGGGGCCTCAGCGCTTGACGGGCATCCATGCCCGTCACCTCCCTCCGCAGCCCCTTCGCTCGGCCTCCTGAAGTCGCAATCGGCGGCGCCTGAACTATCGCGCTTAGAAGCAAAAGCCGAAGCAAGAGCAAGAGCAAAGCGGTTCGCTGTGCTAGCGCGGTTTCAAGTCCAACCGGCGCAGATGGCAGGTCACTTCCTCACGGTCGTGATACAGCTGCTTGCAAGCAATCGACACCTTGATCTTGCGCGCCTTGAAGGTCGCCTCCATGCGGTCGAGCAGCCGGCGTACCTCGGCATAGCGCTGCTTCATCGGCAGCTTCAGGTTGACCACAGCTTCACGGCACAGCCCCTCGCCCAGCCAGGTCTCGATCAGCGAGGTGGTACGGGCCGGTTTCTCGACGATGTCGCACACCATCCAGTCCACCGGCTGCTTCGGTTGCCAGGTGAAACCATCGGCCATCAGGTGCTGGACCAAGCCGGTGTCCATCAGGCTTTCGGCCATCGGCCCGTTGTCGATGGCGGTCACCAGCATGCCCCGGCGCACCAGCTGGTAGGTCCAGCCACCCGGCGAGGCTCCTAGGTCGACACCGGTCATGTCATCGCCCAGGCGCTGCTCCCACTGCTCGCGCGGGATGAACTGGTGCCAGGCCTCTTCCAGTTTGAGCGTCGAGCGGCTGGGCGCCTCGCGGGGGAATTTCAGGCGCGGGATGCCCATGGGCCACAGTGCACTGTTGTTGGCCGGGGCAACACCGGCAAATACCCGGCGGCCGCTGATGAAGGTGAGCAGCAGGCGTGGGCGGCTGGCATCGTCGACCAGGCGGCCGGCCTTTTCCAAAGCCTTGCGCAGCGGCACCTCGAACTTGCGGCAGAAGGTGGACAGTTCCTTGCCCTCGTTACTGTCCAGCACCTCCAGCCACAGGCTGCCGAACACCGGGAACCCGGCCAGATGCGCCAGCAGCACACTGATACGGTCGCTTTCCGGCAGTTCGACATAACCGCCACGAGCCCACTGCCGCGGGAAAATCAGCTGGTTGAAGCGCAGTTCCCCCATCAAGCGCTCGGCACCGCCCTCCTCGCTACAGACAAACTCGGCACTGGCACTCTGCGGCTTGCCTTTGGCATAGCCGGCAACGCCCAGGCGGGCGGCATGTTCGCTGATTTCGGCGCACACCTCACCCTCGAAACCGGGCCGGCAATGCATGAACAGGGTATTCATTTCTCACTCCACTACGGCTGGCGCGCCACAGGCGCCGGCAGGGCGGCGATGATAAAGGAAGATCGGAACCTGCGACACGCCCCGCCGGTCCAGAAAAGGGTCAGATGACGCAAAGCGGTCTAACCTGACCTTTCAGCCAGGTCCGTGCCGTGCGGATCGATACACAGCGGTGCCACCGGCATATCTTGCCAGGCACCGGCGCAGAAGGAGTTGGCAATGCCCTCGCTCGATAGCCTGAATACCCTCAAATCCCTCAAGGTCGGCGACCAGACCTACCACTACTTCAGCCTCACCGAGGCCGCCCGCCAACTGGGCGACCTGCAGCGCCTGCCCATGTCGCTGAAGGTACTGCTGGAAAACCTGCTGCGCTGGGAGGACGGCAAGACTGTCACCGGCGACGACCTGCGCGCGCTCGCCCAATGGCTGGGCGAGCGACGCTCCGACCGCGAGATCCAGTACCGCCCGGCGCGGGTGCTGATGCAGGACTTTACCGGTGTGCCGGCCGTGGTCGACCTGGCCGCCATGCGCGCTGCCATGGCCAAGGCCGGCGGCGACCCGCAGAGGATCAACCCGCTTTCACCCGTGGACCTGGTGATCGACCATTCGGTGATGGTCGACCGCTACGGCACGCCGCAGGCCTTCAGCGAGAACGTCGACATCGAAATGCAGCGCAACGGCGAGCGCTATGCCTTCCTGCGCTGGGGCCAGAGCGCCTTTGACAACTTCCGCGTGGTACCGCCGGGTACTGGTATTTGCCACCAGGTCAACCTCGAATACCTCGGCCGCACCGTCTGGACCCGTGAGGCCGATGGCCGCACCTACGCCTTCCCCGACACCCTGGTCGGTACCGATTCGCATACCACCATGATCAATGGCCTGGGCGTGCTTGGCTGGGGCGTGGGCGGGATCGAAGCGGAGGCAGCCATGCTCGGCCAGCCGGTGTCGATGCTGATCCCTGAAGTGATCGGCTTCAAGCTGACCGGCAAGCTGCGCGAAGGCATCACCGCCACCGACCTGGTGCTGACGGTGACGCAGATGCTGCGCAAGAAGGGCGTGGTGGGCAAGTTCGTCGAGTTCTATGGCGACGGCCTGGCAGAGCTGCCCTTGGCCGACCGGGCAACCATCGCCAACATGGCCCCGGAATACGGTGCCACCTGCGGCTTCTTCCCCGTCGACCAAGTGACCCTGGACTACCTGCGCCTGTCCGGCCGCCCCGAGGCGACGGTGCAATTGGTTGAGCAGTACTGCAAAGCCCAGGGCTTGTGGCGGCAGCCGGGCCAGGAGCCACTGTTCAGCGACAGCCTGGCGCTGGACATGCAAGAGGTCGAGGCCAGCCTGGCCGGGCCCAAGCGGCCGCAGGACCGGGTAGCCCTGGGCCAGGTCAGCCAGGCCTTCGACCACTTCATCGAACTGCAACCCAAACCGCTGGCCAAAGAGGTCAGCCGCCTGGAAAGCGAAGGTGGCGGCGGCGTGGCGGTGGGCAACGCCGACCAGGCTGGGGAGATCGACTACAGCCATGAAGGCCAGACCCACACCCTGCGCGATGGCGCCGTGGTGATTGCCGCGATCACCTCGTGTACCAACACCTCGAACCCCAGTGTGATGATGGCCGCCGGGCTGGTGGCGAAAAAGGCCCTGGAGAAAGGCCTGCAACGCAAACCCTGGGTCAAGAGTTCGCTGGCGCCGGGCTCCAAGGTGGTCACCGACTACTTCAAGGCCGCCGGGCTAACCACCTATCTGGACCAATTGGGGTTCGATCTGGTCGGCTATGGCTGCACAACCTGCATCGGCAACTCCGGCCCGCTGGATGAAGCGATCGAAAAAGCCATCGGCAGCGCCGACCTCACGGTGGCTTCTGTGTTGTCGGGTAACCGCAACTTCGAAGGCCGTGTGCATCCGCTGGTCAAGACCAACTGGCTGGCCTCGCCGCCACTGGTGGTGGCCTATGCCCTGGCCGGCAGCGTACGCCTGGACCTGACCCGCGACCCTCTGGGCACTGGCAAGGATGGTCAACCGGTGTACCTGCGTGACATCTGGCCCAGCCAGCAGGAAATTGCCGCTGCCGTGGCCAAGGTAGACACGGCGATGTTCCACAAGGAATACGCCGAAGTGTTCGCCGGCGATGCACAGTGGCAGGCCATTGAGGTACCGCAGGCGGCCACCTACGTGTGGCAGGCCGATTCTACCTATATCCAGCATCCGCCGTTCTTCGACGACATCGGCGGGCCACCCCCGCAGGTCACCGACATCCAGGGTGCGCGGATCCTGGCACTACTGGGTGACTCGGTGACCACCGACCACATTTCCCCGGCCGGCAACATAAAGGCCGACAGCCCGGCCGGGCGCTACCTGCGTGAGCAGGGCGTGGAACCCCACGACTTCAACTCCTACGGCTCACGGCGTGGCAACCATGAAGTGATGATGCGCGGCACCTTCGCCAACATCCGCATCCGCAACGAAATGCTGGCGGGCGAAGAAGGTGGCAACACCCTGCACGTGCCCAGTGGCGAGAAGCTGTCGATCTACGACGCGGCCATGCGCTACCAGCAGGAAGGCACGCCGCTGGTGGTGATCGCCGGCCAGGAATATGGCACCGGCTCGAGCCGCGACTGGGCCGCCAAAGGCACCAACCTGCTGGGGGTCAAAGCGGTACTGGCGGAAAGCTTCGAGCGCATTCACCGCTCCAACCTGGTAGGCATGGGCGTACTGCCGCTGCAATTCAAGGCCGGCCACAACCGCAAGCAACTGGGACTGACCGGCAAGGAGAAGATCGATGTACTGGGCTTGAACGGTACACAGATCCGCCCGGGCATGAGCCTGCCCTTGCGCATCACCCGCGAGGATGGGCAGCACGAGCAGATCGAGGTGCTGTGCCGGATCGATACCGTGAATGAAGTGGAGTACTTCAAGGCGGGGGGAATATTGCATTATGTGTTGCGGCAGCTGATTGCTGGTTGAGGCGCGTATGCTTGGGGCTGCTGTGCAGCCCCAATATTGTTCAACGAGAAGGACCACTCGTGCCTCGCTTCCACCTGATCGCACTTTTACTCCTGGCACTCGGCTACACCCTCGCCCTGAGCCAGGGCAACCTCGGCATCACCACCCTGCCAACCTTTCTCGCCCTGCTTGCCAGCGCCCTACTCGCTCGCCGCCCCCAGCGCTGGCAACAAGCTCTCGGCCACACGTTGTTCATCCTCTTGGCCATCGCCCTGGCATTGCACTGGCTGCCCGGCTTCAACGCTGCCAAGGTCATCGACGGCGTTGCCCTCAGCCCTGGCGCCCTGCCCTTCACGATGTACCTGAACCTGGACAAACCCCTGATCGGCGCCTGGCTGCTGCTGGCCTGCCCTTGGCTGTTCCTGTGGCGCAGCCAGGGCCTGGCGACCAGCCTGCTGTACGCCCTGCCCCTGACACTGCTTGCCTGCCTGGGCGGCGCCTGGGCAATGGGCATGCTGGCCTGGGCCCCGAAATGGCCCGACCAAGCCTGGCTCTGGCTGCTGAACAACCTGCTGCTGGTAAGCCTGACCGAAGAACTGTTGTTCCGCGGCTACATCCAGGCCGGCCTGCAACGGCTGCTGCGCCACCAAGGGCTGGCATTGTTCGCCGCCGCCTTGCTGTTCGGCCTGGCCCACCTGGGGGCCGGCTGGCAATGGGTATACCTGGCTACCCTTGCCGGTATCGGCTACGGCCTGGCGTACCGCTGGGGCGGCGTGGCGGCTGCGGTGCTCTGCCATTTTGGCCTGAACCTGGTGCATTTCACCCTGTTCAGCTATCCGATGCTGGCTCTTGGCTAGCCAGTCGGTCATCATTCGACTTATCCGTCATTAAACAGCAGTAAAAACGAAATAATGACGCTAAATTACTTGAACGTGCTCGTTGGCTAACCCAGATCGAAGTGATGGCCTGTTGCCACAGGTCAAGCACATTAATTATTCATTCAATAAAACCAGCGGCTTGCCGATACCAGTCGAAAGCCCTGCGGACTATCAACCCATGCGTAACAACCAGCCGATTACCCAGAGAGAACGGACTTTCCCTGCCCAGCAGCGGTTGATCTCCACCACCAATGCCAAAGGTGTGATCACTTACTGCAACGATGCCTTCGTCGAGATCAGTGGTTTCACCCGCGAAGAACTGACCGGTGCCCCGCATAACCTGGTGCGTCACCCCGATGTGCCGCCAGCGGTGTTTGCCCACATGTGGCAAACCCTCAAGCAGGGCCAGCCGTGGATGGGCATCGTCAAGAACCGCTGCAAGTCCGGCGACCATTACTGGGTCAACGCCTATGTCACGCCGATCTTCGACAACAACCAGGTGGTCGGCTTCGAATCGGTGCGGGTCAAGCCCACCGCCGAGCAGGTCCGCCGCGCCGAGGCGCTGTACCAGCGCATCAACCAGGGCAAGCCGCCGGTACCGCGCCGGGACAAGTGGCTACCGGTGCTGCAGGACTGGTTGCCGTTCATCCTGATCAGCCAGGTGGGCTTCCTGATCGGCAACTGGCTGGGCCATTCCTGGGGCTTCGCCCTGGCTGCCGGGCTTTCCGTACCGCTGGGCCTGCTGGGCCTGAGCTGGCAGCAGCGCGGCCTCAAGCGCCTGCTGCGCCTGGCCGAGCAAACCACCTCCGACCCGCTGATCGCGCAGATGTACACCGACAGCCGGGGCGTGCAGGCGCGCCTGGAAATGGCCATGCTCAGCCAGGACGCGCGCATGAAAACCTGCCTGACCCGCCTGCAGGACAGCGCCGAACACCTCAGCGAACAGGCGCGCCAGTCTGACGCGCTTGCGCACAAGAGCTCTTCGGGCCTGGAGCGCCAGCGGGTGGAGACCGAGCAGGTTGCCGCTGCGGTCAACCAGATGGCCGCCACCACTCAGGAAGTGGCCAACCACGTGCAACGCACCGCCGATGCCACCCAGGAAGCCAACCGCCTGACCAGCCAGGGCCGGCAGATTGCCGGTGAAACCCGCGAGGCCATCGAGCGCCTGTCGGCGGCGGTGGGCGAAACCGGCCAGACGGTGACGCAACTGGCCAAGGACAGCGACGAGATTGGTGGCGTGGTCGATGTGATCAAGGGCATCGCCGACCAGACCAACCTGCTGGCGCTGAACGCGGCCATCGAAGCGGCACGTGCCGGTGAAATGGGCCGAGGCTTTGCCGTGGTGGCCGACGAAGTGCGCCAGCTGGCCCAGCGCACTGCCGAATCCACCGGGCAGATCCACGGCCTGATCGCCAAGCTGCAACAAACCGCCAGCAATGCCGTACTGACCATGGAAACCGGCCATCGCCAGGCGCAGGAAGGCGTCGACCGTGTGATGCAGGCCGACGAGGCGCTGGTGGGTATCAGTGAAGCGGTGGCCAACATCACCGACATGGCTACCCAGATTGCTGCAGCGACCGAAGAGCAGACTGCAGTGGCTGACGAGATCAGCCGCAACATCAGCACCATCGCCGACCTGGCCGACCAGACTGCCGAACAGGCCCAGCACTCGGCGCTGCTCAGCGAAGAGCTGACCAGTACGGCGGGTACCCAGTACTCGCTGGTGGAGCGGTTCAACCGCTAAGGCGGCTTCCACAGGTACGGCATGCACTTTATACCTGCGCCGTACCTGTGGGAGTAACTGTCTTGCTCAAAATCCAAAAGATTGCGCGATCACTGTGGGAGCGGGTTCACCCGCGAACACCGGCGAAGCCGGTGCCATCCAGCGCGCAGGCTTCTTCGCGGGTGAACCCGCTCCCACAGGGGGCCGCGCAAGCCTTCAGAGTGCATTCACGACAGTTGCTCATGCAACGAGCGCGTGAGCATTACCAATCCAGCTGCAAACAGCTCTCGAAGTAGCGTTCTTCCCCGCTCAGCGGGTCTGCAAAGCGCAGGCTCTGCGCCAGCAACTTCAGCGGCCGCTGGTAGTCGTCCTCGTCGTTGAGAAGCTGCGGATAGAATGGGTCATTGCAGATCCCCGCCCCCAGCGCTGCCATGTGCACGCGCAACTGATGGGTCTTGCCAGTTACCGGCGACAGCCCGTAACGCCAAAGCTCGCCATTCTTCTCCAGCACTTCGGCCAGGGTTTCGCTGTTGGCCTCCCCCTCTACCTCGTGCATGCGGAAAAACGGCTCGCCATGAACCAGGCGGCTTTTGTGCACCAGCGGGAAATCGTGCTGCGGCATGGCCGCCGCAATTGCCTGGTAGCGCTTGTCGATGCGTCGTTCGGGGAACAGCCGCTGGTAGGCACTGCGGCTCTGCGGGTTGGCGGAAAACAGCACAAGCCCGGCGGTATGCCGGTCGATACGGTGCAACGGCACCAGATGCGGGTTGCCCAGGCGGCGGATCAGGCGGCGCAGCAAGGTCTGTTCGACGTATTCACCAGTCGGCGTCACAGGCAGGAAATGCGGCTTGTCGGCTACCACCAGGTGCTCATCCACATGCAGTATGGCCTCCTGCACCGGGATCGGCCGCTCGTTTGGCACCTCACGGAAGTAGTGCAATCGCATACCGCGCTTGTAAGGCAGTTCGGCAGAAACCGCCCGCCCTTCGGCATCAAGCACCCGGCCACGAGCAAAACGATCGAGCCACTGGGCGCGGTCGATGGCCTTGAAATGGTCACACAGGCAGTCGAGCACCGTCGCCCAGTTACCGGGGGGCAGGCACACCGTGCTGGCTTGCTGGCGGGCGGGGTCGAAAGGCGTGGTCATGGCAGGGCTCGAAACGTTCACGGCCGCGCATTATCCCCCAAGCCCGCGCCCTCAACCAGCCTGGGCAATGGCCTCGCAGCGCTCCTTCAACCAGCGCAACACCTGCACCGGCTCCCAGCGCCCAGGGTCGTAGAGGGCATACAGCAACCCCTGATACCCCACCACATCCAGCCCGCGGTGATAGCCGGCACGCTGGAACAGGGCCTCGATCTCGGCGAAGCAGGTATTGAAGTGGACCTTGCCGAACGGCGTGCGGTCATCGGTCACCAGGCCTTCGAGGCGCAGTTCCAGAACAGCGTCGGCCACCCGCTCGACGGGCATGCGGTTGACGCTGTACTTGAGTTGCTCGACATTGAGCATGGCTTCACCTCGACACTGTATTTATATACAGCATACGAATATCCTCTTACCGCCGTCAATGCGCTTCATTGCAGGCCCGGCAGATAGCCGGTGCCTTTACGGATGGTCAACACCTGGCGCCGAGGGGCGCCGCGCGACACGGCCAGGTGCACCCAGTCATCGAATTCGAGGATCAGCTGGTCGAAGGGGATGGTGCTTTCGCTGATCCGTCGCACAACCTCGCGCGGGGTCACTTCAATCACCGTGAAATCAGCCGCCAGCCCCTGCAGATGCTTGCTCGTCAGCGTCCCGCCAATGCGCTGATTGACTGCGGGGCTGCGATAACCACTGCTGACGATGACCGGTGCGCCGAACAGCGCGCGCACCTGCTCCAGTGCATTGCACAGCAACTGCAGGTTGGCACGCGCCTCGGCTGGAGGATTGTTGTCGAGCCCTTCCCTGGCGGCGAGCTGCGAAACAGTCATTTCATCGAGGGTGAAATGGGGGGTAATGCGCATGGCTGGATTCCTGATGACCGGTGAAGGATGCCGGCCTCAACGTGCCGGCAGCGGATCATCACAACGCTGCACACCGCATGGAGCAGGGACAGACCTCCCCTGGCGCAATTACTGCGCGAGAAACGCCACCACCTGTTCGGCATCGAACGGCCAGTGCAGCTCGGCGCCGTTGTCACAACGGCGCAGCACCGGAATGATCAGGCCATAGCGTTCGAACAGAGTTTCGTTCTCGGCAATGTCGACCAGTTCCACCAGCAGGCCATGATCGACGAAGGGCATCAGCACGGCCTCGGCCACTTCACACAGGTGGCAGCCGAGGGTGCCGAACAGTTGGCATTCAGGCAGCATGGGGCAAGTCCGCTTTGGCAGGGAGAAACCTATTCTAGGTCCGTCCTGCCCACAGTGCACCTGACCTGGCTCAATCCTGGCTGGTGGCGCCGATACGGTGTAGCGACAGGTCCGCGCCCTGGAATTCCTGCTCATGGCTCAAGCGCAGCCCATGCAGCGCGCGGATTGCACCATACACGGCAAAACCGCCGGCCAATGCCACCACCACGCCCATCAGGCTGCCCAGCAATTGGCTGACCAGGCTGACACCGCCCATGCCACCCAGCACCTCCTGGCCGAAGATGCCGCAGGCCATGCCACCCCATACGCCGCACAGGCCATGCAACGGCCACACACCCAGCACATCGTCGATCTTCCAGCGGTTCTGCGCCGCGGTGAAGGTCCAGACGAACAGCGCACCCGCCACCAGGCCGGTGGCCAGCGCACCAATCGGGTGCATCAGGTCGGAACCGGCACAAACCGCTACCAGCCCGGCCAGCGGCCCGTTATGCAGGAAGCCCGGGTCGTTACGCCCGGCCAGCAAGGCCGACAGGGTGCCACCGACCATGGCCATCAGCGAGTTGATCGCCACCAGGCCGCTGACACCTTGCAGGGTCTGGGCACTCATGACGTTGAAGCCAAACCAGCCGATGATCAGGATCCACGACCCCAATGCCAGAAAGGGAATGCTCGAAGGGGCAAAAGCCACCAACCGGCCATCGCGGTAGCGCCCACGGCGCGCGCCCAGCAGCAACACCGCCGCCAGCGCCAGCCAGCCGCCCATGGCATGCACCACCACCGAGCCGGCAAAATCATGGAACGGCGCGCCGAAGCGTGCCTGCAACCAGGCCTGAACGCCCAGGTTGCCGTTCCACACCACGCCCTCGAAGAACGGATAGATGAACGCTACGATCAACGCCGTGGCACACAGTTGCGGCACAAATCGCGCCCGCTCCGCGATGCCCCCGGAGATGATTGCCGGGATCGCCGCAGCGAAGGTCAGCAGGAAAAAGCACTTGACCAGCGCATAGCCATGGTCGGCCGCCAACGCTGCCGCCGGCTGGAAGAAGCTGACCCCGTAGGCGATCCAGTAGCCGATGAAGAAGTACACCAATGCCGAAATAGCGAAGTCGCTGAGAATCTTCGACAAGGCGTTGACCTGGTTCTTGTGGCGTACAGTGCCCACTTCGAGAAACGCGAAGCCGGCATGCATGGCCAGCACCAGGATGGCGCCCATGAGAATGAACAGGGTGTTTGAACCGTGGACCAGAGAGTCCATCGCGCTGTGCATGTTTTCCATGAAATAGGCAGACCTGCTGAAAAAGGCACCAGGACAGTTCAAGAACCTGCATCCCTGCACCGAATCGGTGCCAGCTCCCTGCCCCGTTTCGGTGAACCGGGCGGAGCCTGCTTGGTTTTTTCTTGGGTTTGTCGTGGATTGAGTTAAGGTTTATCGGTATCCGCTGCGCTGACGCCCTGAATCGGCGCAATACCCGACCAGGGCGCCCCGCAACGTGGCAAAGCCTTAGCAAGGCCCATACCAGCGCCGGTACTTGAACCTTCCGCGCGTGCTATCACTCGAACTACCAACACTCATCGACAGGGAGATACCCATGGCCAGCAAATCGGCAAAGACTGCACAAGAGATATTGATGGCTGACTTCCAGGCACTGGTCCGCGACACCGAGAAGCTGCTGGCCGACACTGCCAACCTGGCAGGCGACCAGGCTGACGAGTTGCGTGAACAGATCCACGACCGCCTGACCCAGGCCCGCGAAACCCTGCAACTGACCCAGGACTCGGTGCGGGAACGCGGCCAGGCAGCATTGAGCAGTGCCGAACAGTACGTGCAGGAAAAACCGTGGCAGGCGATCGGCATTGCCGCTGGCGTCGGCCTGTTGATCGGCCTGCTGGCCAACCGGCGCTGAGGGGTTTCCATGGAGAACGACGCCAACGGCGCCAGCGCCTCGGGCAAGCGCCTGGGGGCGGCTGCCCTGGGGCTGCTGCACAGCCACATCGAACTGTTCGGCATCGAATTGCAGGAGCAGAAGGGCCGCACCTTGAGCCTGCTGCTGTTCGCCGGCCTCGCCCTGGTATTCGCCCTGCTTCTGCTGACGGCGTTGTCCGGGCTGTTGCTGGTGCTGCTGTGGGATAGCTATCGCCTGGCCGGCATCATTGGCCTGTGCGTGTTCTACGGCATAGCCGCGCTGTATTGCGGCTTGCGCCTGAAGGCCGCGGTGTTCGACGAATCGTCGCCCTTCGGCGCCACCCTCGAGGAACTTGCCAAGGACCGGGAGCGCCTGTTGCCATGAGCCTGCCAGAATTGCCAAACACCCGAAACCCGCGGGAACTGCGCAAGGCGCTGCTGCGCCTGCGCATGGAAATGCACCGCCAGGAAATCCGCCACGAGTCCGCGCAGTTGCTTGAGCCACTGCGCCGCGTGCGCGGCATGGGCAGCTCGTTGCACGACGGGCTGGGCATCAAGCATGCGCCGCTGTGGGGGATTGGCGCAGTGGTGGCGCTGGGTTTCCTCACCGGCAAGGGCGTGCGCAGCGGCAACCTGGCGCGGCTGTTGCGCCTGGGCACCAGCCTGCTGCCGCTGCTGCGCCTGTACCTGCAAGGCAGCCGCCGCCCCTGACCATCGCGATCCTTGTAGGAGCAGCCTTGTGCTGCGAAGAGGCCGGGAGCGGCGAGGAATTTGTATCGATCAAACGGACCTCTTCGCAGCACAAGGCTGCTCCTACAGGATATGCTGCTGCCTTCGACCTACAGGAGACCGCGCCTTGGACTGGCATACCCTGCTCACCCGCGAACGCCTGGGCAAAGCCCTGTACAGCGCCGATGAACTCGGGCGCAGCCCCTTCCACAAGGACCACGACCGAATCATCTTCTCCGGTGCCTTCCGCCGCCTCGGGCGCAAGACCCAGGTGCACCCGGTTTCCAGCAACGACCATATCCATACACGCCTGACCCACTCGCTGGAAGTCAGCTGCGTCGGCCGCTCGCTGGGAATGCGCGTCGGCGAAACCCTGCGCGACAGCCTGCCGGACTGGTGCGCCCCCAGCGACCTGGGGATGATCGTGCAGTCGGCTTGCCTGGCCCATGACATCGGCAACCCACCGTTCGGCCACTCTGGCGAAGACGCCATCCGGCACTGGTTCCAGCAGGCCGCCGGGCGTGGCTGGCTGGATGACATGAGCGACGACGAGCGCGCCGACTTCCTCAACTTCGAAGGTAACGCCCAAGGCTTTCGCGTACTCACCCAGCTGGAGTACCACCAGTTCGACGGCGGTACTCGGCTGACCTATGCCACCCTCGGCACTTACCTGAAGTACCCGTGGAGCGCACGCCACGCCGACGCCCTGGGCTACAAGAAGCACAAGTTCGGCAGTTACCAGAGCGAACTGCCGCTGCTCGAGCAAATCGCCCGCAAGCTCGGCCTGCCGCAACTGGAACACCAGCGCTGGGCGCGCCACCCGCTGGTCTACCTGATGGAGGCTGCAGATGACATCTGCTACGCGCTGATCGACCTGGAAGACGGCCTGGAAATGGAGCTGCTGCAATACGCCGAAGTCGAAGCACTGCTGCTCGATCTGGTCGGCGATGACCTGCCGGAAACCTACCGTCAGCTCGGCCCTGGCGATTCCCGGCGGCGCAAGCTGGCGATCCTGCGCGGCAAGGCCATCGAGCACCTGACCAACGCTGCCGCCCGTGCCTTCGTCGAGCAGCAGCAGGCCTTGCTGGCCGGGCAGCTGGCGGGCGACCTGGTCGAACACATGCACGGCCCGGCCAAGCGCTGCGTGCTGCAGGCCAAGGACATGGCACGCAACAAGATTTTCCAGGACAAGCGCAAGACCCTGCACGAGATCGGCGCCTACACCACGCTGGAAATCTTGCTGAACACCTTCTGCGGGGCTGCCCTCGAGCAGCACGGTGGACGCACGCCCTCGTTCAAGAGCCGCCGGGTATTGGACCTGATCGGCAACAATGCCCCCGACCCACACGGCTCGCTGCACAGCGCCTTCCTGCGCATGATCGACTTCATCGCGGGGATGACCGACAGCTATGCCAGTGAAATGGCCCGGGAAATGACCGGGCGCTCCAGCCCGACCTGAGCCCTGCCGGTGCAGCCCGGACATCGCCCGTAGCTGCACCGCACATTGTGGGAAACTTCCTACATATACTGGCGACAAGTTAAACGGCACGAATAAAAGTAAATGAAAAGTTACCAATCACGCTTTGACAATGAATTAAACGCGCTTATTTCGTAGCCCGAATTGTTTTATCTTGTAAGCCATTTCCCATATAGGGCTAATAGCCCTTCCTCGCATGCCCGATGACTTTCAACTGCGATAAGGTGCCGCCTGTCACCCTCAATCGCCCGCAGGGAAGTTGAACATGCATTCCATATTTATCGTCGACGACCATCCCGTCATCCGCCTGGCCGTTCGTATGTTGCTGGAAAACCAGAATTACAAGGTTGTCGGCGAGTCGGACAATGGCGTGGACGCCATGCAGATGATTCGCGAAGCCGCGCCAGACCTGGTCATCCTCGACATCAGCATCCCCAAACTGGACGGGCTGGAGGTGCTTGCCCGGTTCCAGGCCATGGCCTTGCCCGTGAAGGTACTGGTACTGACCGCGCAATCTCCCGCATTGTTTGCCGTACGCTGCATGCACTCGGGTGCTGCAGGCTATGTGTGCAAGCAGGAGGACCTGAGCGAACTGCTCAGTGCAGTAAAGGCCGTGCTGGCTGGTTACAACTATTTCCCCAGCCAGGCAATCAAGCATAACCAGGCGGTAGATGCCGACCTGCAACTTTTCCGTCAGGTGAATGACCGCGAACTGATGGTGCTGCAACTATTCGCCCAAGGCCGCAGCAACAAGGAAATTGCCAAAGGCATGTTCCTCAGCAGCAAGACCGTCAGTACCTACAAGAAGCGCCTCATGCACAAACTTCAGGTCAATACGCTGGTCGATCTGATTGAAATGGCCAAACGCAACGCGCTGGTCTGAGGGTAGTCATGGCGCACAGTATCGCTCGCCTACTGCTCACCCTGCTCCTGTTCAGCGGCGTGGCACAGGCTACCCATCACGAGGCTTCATCCTATACCTTGCTGGCACGCTCATCGGCCAGGCCGGCATTACCAGCGCTCACGGACGAACAACGGCAATGGCTCGAAGGCCGTCAGGAACTGGTGCTGGGTACCTCGGCACCAGACTACCCGCCGTTCGACATCACCAGTGGGGGCCGCGACTACCAGGGCCTTACCGCCGAGTACGCAAGCCTGATCGGCAAGGCCCTGCAGTTGCCCGTGCGGGTGCTGCGCTTTTCCAGCCGGCAAGCGGCGGTCGAGGCGCTCCGGCAGGGCGATATCGACCTCCTTGGCAGCTCCAACGGCTACGAAGCGGCCAGCGATGGCCTGGCCCTGTCGGCCCCCTATGCCATCGACCAACCGGTGCTGGTAACGCGCGAGGACGAAAGCCGGGCGCTGGACACGGGCCTGGGCGGCATGCGCCTGGGCATGCTCTACCATTACCTGCCCCGGCAGGAGGTGAACAGCGCCTACCCCAAGGCCGAGCTTCTGGCCTTCGGCTCGTCCAGCCAGGCCCTGAGTGCCGTGGCGTTCGGCCAGGCCGACGTGTTCATCGGTGATACCATTTCCACCCACTACCAGCTCAATCGCGGCCACCTGCCGCGCCTGCGCATGGCCAGTTTCGGCAAGCACGAGGCCATCGGCTTCGGTTTTGCCCTGCGCCGCGAGGACAGGGTCCTGATGGATCTGGTGAACGCCACCCTGGACAGACAGACCTCGGCCATACGCGCCAGCATCTTCAAGCGCTGGAGTGCTGGTAGCGACCTGCTGCTGACCGACCGCAAGCTGCAACTGACCGACACCGAAGAACAATGGCTGAAAGACCACCCGGTGATGCGCGTTGCAATCGATGACACCGCTGCACCGGTTTCCTATTTCGACGGCTCGGGGCATTTTCGCGGCATCACCGCCGACCTGCTCGAGCTCCTTCGCCTGCGCACCGGCTTGCGCTTCGAAGTGCAGCGCGCCAGCGGCCTTGCCGACATGATTGCCCGCCTCAAGGATGGCCGCGCCGATGTCATTGCTGCACTGGCCAGCGGCGGGATGAACGAAGACGACCTGCAAATCAGCCAACCCTACCTGGAAAGCGCCTATGTGCTGGTCAGCCGCAAGGACAAACAACCCTTCACCTCGCTGGAACAGCTGCAGGGGCATCGCATCGCCATTACCCGCTACAGTGCCATGGACGCCATGCTGTCGCGGCACTATCCGCAAATCGGCTGGGTCGAGACCGAAAGCTCGTTCTATTCCATGGCGTTGCTCAACAGTGGTGCCGTCGATGCGGTGATCACCACCTTGATCGACGCCAACCACGCCCTGGCTGGCAATCCCGAACTGGTCATCCGGGCCACCGTCGGCAGCGAACCCGCCACCTTCGCCATGGCCACCAGCGCCCCGTCACAAGCGCTGGTGTCGATCCTCGACAAGGCGCTGCTGAGCATCTCGCCGGAAGAACTCGGGGTCATCAACAACCGTTGGCGCGGCTTCAGCCTGCACGAGGATGGCAACGACCACGGCTACCGCCGGCTGGCGATACAGGTGGTACTGGGCACCGCCGTGCTGTTGCTGCTGGCCTTGTTGTGGAATGCCCGCCTGCGCTTGCAGATTCGCCAGCGGCAACGCGCCGAACGGGCGCTGAACGACCAGTTGGCGTTCATGCGCGCCCTCCTCAACGGTACGCCCCACCCCATGTACGTGCGAGATCGCGAGGGCCGACTGCAAAGCTGCAACTACAGTTATCTGGAAGCCGTGCAGGCCCGCTCCGAGGAGGTCATCGGCAAAAACCTGGAGGGGAGCCTGTTCGCCGATTACGAGCAGACCCGACAGATCCACGCCGATTATCTGAAGGTGATGGCCGAAGGCTCGCCGCTGATCATGGACCGGCCACTTCGGATCCAGGGCCGGGAGATGACCATCTACCACTGGATTCTGCCGTACCGCGACTCACTGGGTGAGGTGCAGGGCATCATCGGTGGCTGGATCGACATCAGCGAGCGCCGCCATCTGGTCATGGAGCTGCGCCAGGCCAAGCAGCAGGCCGATGATGCGAACCGCGCCAAAAGCACGTTCCTGGCCACCATCAGCCACGAAATCCGCACCCCGATGAATGCCGTCATCGGCATGCTCGAGCTGGCAGTCAAGCGCGCCGACCAAGGCCGTGTAGACCGCTGTGCGCTGGAGCTGGCCCACCATTCGGCCAAGGACCTGCTGGGCCTGATCGGCGATATCCTCGACATTGTGCGCATCGAGTCCGGGCATTTGTCCCTCGCCCCGGAGGCCGTCGACCTGGCGGCCCTGGTCGAGTCGGTGGGGCGCATTTTCGAGGGCCAGGCCCGGCAGAAAGGCCTGGCCCTGGAGGTGATCATCGCACCGGCCGCCCGCTGCCATGCCCTGCTCGACCCCCTGCGTTTCAAGCAAGTCCTGTCCAACCTGGTAAGCAACGCCATCAAGTTTACCGAGCATGGCCAGGTGCGCATATGCGTCGGCCTGGTGGACGACGGCAGCACTACCCCCGCAGTGCTGGAGCTGGAAGTGCGCGACAGTGGCATCGGTATCCACGCCGACGACCTGCAGCGCCTGTTCAACCCGTTCATCCAGGCCAACCCGCATAGCCAGAGCGCCCGTGCAGGTACCGGGCTGGGCCTGGCCATCTGTCGCAACCTGTGCGAGATGATGGGCGGCAGCCTGACCATAAAGAGCCTGGAGGATGTCGGCACCCAGGTGCGCCTGAAGATGCCGCTGCAGCGGGTTGACGCAGCAGCGCAACCGACCCCGCTGATCGAACACCTCGACGTGCCCGACCCACGGCTGAGCGTGCTGGTGATCGACGACCACCCGGCCAACCTGCAACTGATGGCACAGCAGCTTGGCTACCTGGGGCTTGAGCACACCAGCGCCCAGGACGGTCGCGAAGGCCTGGCTACCTGGCGGGCGGGCGACTTCGATGTGCTGGTGCTCGACTGCAACATGCCGCACATGAACGGTTACCAGCTGGCCACTGCCGTGCGTACCGAGGAACGCCATGGCAAGCGGCAGCGCTGCACCATTCTCGGCTACACCGCCAACGCACAGCCGGAGGTACGCCGCAAGTGCCTGAGCGCCGGCATGGACGACTGCCTGCTCAAGCCCATCAGCCTGGGCACGCTCAGCCAGCGTCTTGCCAGTATCCGCCCACGCCGCCAGCAGAAACCGCGCCGCAAGCTCTACCACCTGGACGGCCTGGCCACGGTGGTCGGGCATGACCCGAACGATCGCCAGCGTTTCCTGCAGGCGTTGCAGCAGAGCCTGCAGGCCGACCTGGCCACCTTGATGGCATTGCATCCGCAGCATGACAGCGATGCTATTGCCGAACAGGCGCACAAGGTGCTCAGTGCCGCGCGGATGCTGGAAGCCCCCGAGCTGATGAAAGCCTGCGAAGCCCTCGAGGCAAGCGGCTTGCCTACCACTCAGCTACGCCTGCGGCGCCAGGCACTGGCGCGGCATATGTACCGGGTAGAACGTGCCCTGGCCAGGGAACTGGCCACAGGCACCTGCACACAGGCAGGCAGCCAGGCGTGTTAACTGGTAGACTGCGCGGCGTTATTACCTAAGAGGATTGTTTCATGGCCACAAACCGCTCCCGTCGTCTGCGCAAGAAGCTGTGTGTCGACGAGTTTCAGGAATTGGGCTTCGAGCTGAACCTGGAATTCAAGGAAGATCTGGATGACCAGGCAATCGATGCTTTCCTCGACGCGTTCCTGGCAGAAGCCATGGACGCCAATGGCCTGGACTATGTAGGCGGTGACGATTTCGGCCTGGTGTGCTCGGTCAAACGCGGCTCGGTCAGCGAAGAACAGCGTGCAGCCGTTGAAGCCTGGCTCAAAGGCCGTAGCGAACTGACCAAGATCGAGGTCAGCCCGCTGCTGGACGCCTGGTACCCGGAAAAGCCGATCAACAAGGCCGAGTAATACCGGCCCGGCTCGATCGCTGGAAAGGCCACCCTCAGGGGTGGCCTTTTTTATTGGGGGTGCTTTTCCGTCGAACGTGGCGCATCGTCGCTGCGCTTGGGGCATAATGCGTATTCTTTCACCCTGGGGCCATCATTCCTTACAGCCCCAATGCCCTTTTCCCTCGCCGTAGGGTATTTATCGATCATGATCAAAACGCTTCGTCCCCTCGTTCTTGCCGGCCTGCTGTTGCCACTCGCCCTGCCCAGCCAGGCCGCCGCCGTCAACACCACGCTGCCTGCCAAGGTGCAGCAGGCCCTCAAGGCCAACAAGCTGCAGGATTCTGCCCTGTCGCTGGTGATGCTGCCGCTGGACGGCCCCGGCACACCGACCGTGTTCAATGCCGATGTCTCGGTCAACCCGGCCTCGACCATGAAACTGGTCACCACCTACGCCGCCCTCGAACTGCTCGGCCCGACCTTCCAGTGGAAAACCGAGTTCTACACCGACGGCACCCTGAGCAACGGTGTACTCAACGGCAACCTGTACCTCAAGGGTGGCGGCGACCCGAAACTGAACATGGAAAAGCTGTGGTTGCTGATGCGTGACCTGCGCGCCAATGGCGTGCGCACCATCACCGGCGACCTGGTGCTGGACCGCAGCCACTTCGTGCAGCCCAACCTGCCGCAGTTCAACGACGACGGTGGCGATGAGAACAAGCCGTTCCTGGTCAAGCCCGACTCGCTGCTGGTCAACCTCAAGGCCCTGCGTTTCGTGGCCCGCAACGATGGCGGCAAGGTAACCATCGCAGTCGAACCGCCGATTGCCAGCATCCGTATCGACAACCAGGTCAAGGCAGTAGCCTCCAGACAGTGCTCGGGTGACGTGCGCTACAACCCGGTGCAGCAGGCCGATGGCATCAGCGTAACGGTCAGTGGTCAGCTGGGTGACGGCTGCAACTCCCAGACCTATCTGTCGCTGCTCGACCACCAGACCTACGCCGCCGGTGCCGTGCGCGCGATCTGGAACGAGCTGGGTGGCAGCATCCAGGGTGGCGACCGCTTCGAGAACGTGCCCAAGGGCGCTCGCCTGCTGGCCCGAGCCTTCTCGCCAGACCTGGTGGAAGTGATCCGCGACATCAACAAGTACAGCAACAACACCATGGCCCAGCAGCTGTTCCTGAGCCTTGGCGCGCAGTTCCGCACCGATGCCGACGGTGACGACGCCCGCGCCGCCCAGCGTGTGGTGCGCCAGTGGCTGGCGAAGAAGGGCATTACCGCGCCGCACCTGGTAATGGAAAACGGTTCCGGCCTGTCGCGTGCCGAACGGGTCAGCACCCGGGAAATGGCCGCGATGCTGCAGGCTGCCTGGAAGAGCCCTTATGCTGCCGAGTTCATGAGCTCGATGCCGCTGGTGGGCATGGATGGCACCATGCGCAAGCGCCTGAAGCGTACCGCCATGACCGGCGAAGGGCACATCAAGACTGGCACGCTGAATACCGTGCGGGCAATTGCAGGCTTCAGCCGCGACAGCAACGGCCATACCTGGGCGGTGGCGGCGATCCTCAACGATCCGAAACCGTGGGGCGCCTCGCAGGTGCTCGACCAGGTGCTGCTGGACCTGTACCGCCAGCCGAAACTGGCCGGCAGTACTGCGGCCAACTGATCGTTAGCCGGTACCGGCCTCTTCGCGGCTAAAGCCGCTCCTACATGTACAGTGCAGGGTTCAAGACCTGTGATGTCCCTGTGGGAGCGGCTTTAGCCGCGAACGGGCCGGCATTGGCAACTGAAAGCTGTCAGGCCAACTCCCCCTCCACCCGGTCCCGCCCGGCCTGCTTGGCCGCATACACGCCTGCATCAGCCCGCAACAGCAAGGCATCGGCCCCTTCCCCCGGTCGCCAGCCCGCCACACCAAAACTCGCAGTCACCCTGCCCACGCCTTCCACCGGCACATTGCGCACCCCATGCCACAGTTCCAGCGCCAGCAGCCGCGCCTGCTCGGCATCGCTCCCCGGGCACAGCACCATGAATTCCTCGCCGCCCAAGCGGCAGAAAACATCGGTACGGCGCAAACGCTGGCTGATACGCAGGCACAGGCTGCGCAGCACGCGATCGCCGACAGCATGGCCAAAATGGTCGTTGATGCGCTTGAAATGATCGATATCGAGCATGATGACCGCCAGTGCCTGGCCATCGCGCTGGGCCCGCTCCAGCTCGAGCTTGAGCCGCTCCTGGAAGTAACGGCGATTATGGATGCCGGTCAGTGAATCGGTCACCGACAGCGCGCGCAACTCTTCCTCCACACCCTTGAGGTCGGAGATATCGGTCAGGTAGCCATGCCACAACGTGCAGCCCTGCTCGCCCACCTCCGGTGTCGCCTCGCCACGCACCCAACGCAGCCCGGCACGCGGCAGGCAGACCCGATATTCTTCACGCCAGGGCGACAGGTGTTCGGCCGAGTAACGCACCGAGCGGCGCACGCGCTCGAGGTCATCCGGGTGGATGCGCTCGAACACCGCCGTGGCGTCCTCGCGCAACTGCTGCAGATCGACTTCGTAGATGTCGTACAGGCCCTTGCTGGCGTACGGAAAACAGGAATGGCCGTTGCCATCCAGGCGGTACTGGTAGATGCCGCCCGGCACCTCGGCACTGAGTTTTTCCAGAAGGCGGTCACGCGCCGCCAGCGCCTCATGCACCCGACGCCGTTCAGTGACATCGATGCAGATCGCCAGGTAACCGATCCATAACCCCTGCTCATCGAGCATGGCGGTGACCAGCATGTTGGCCACCAGTTGGCTGCCATCGGCGCGCAACAAGGTCCACTCCCCCGGCTCGGCTCCATGCTCCTGCACTGTTTCGGCAAACATGGCCTGGCCACCTGCAATCGGCCGGCCGAAACGCAGGCTCAAGGCATGGGCACGCAGGCTCAACTCCTCGGGCAACACCAGGTCCTCCAGGCGCAGCTTGCCGATCGCCTCGCAGGCCGGGTAACCGAGCATGCGCTCGGCACCGGCGTTGAAGGTGCTGACCACGCCCTTGAGGTTGGTGGCGATGATCGCCACCTGGGTTGCGGCATCCAGCACGCTGCGCAGCTGGTTGTGGGTACCACGCAGTGACTGCTCGCTGACCCGCAGCTCGGCGGTACGCTGCTCTACCAGGGCCAAGGCGCGCTGGCGCTGGCTGAACAGGCTGTAGAGCAACACACTGAGCAGCAGGCTCAACAAGCCGCCCAGCAGGCTTACCGCCAGCACCGCGGAGGAGCGGTTGGCGCGCACGAAGGCCAGGCTCGGCCGGATACTCAGCTGGAAGTGGTGGTCAGCCAGGTGCAACAACTGGTTGATGGCCAGCGGCAGAGGTGCGACCGGGTTCTGCGAGTCGAACATCACCTCGGGGCCATGCAGCCCGGTGGGGTCGACGATACGCATCACCAGGTTATCGTCTGCCGTAACCGGGCGCCCGTCACTGACCAGTTCACGCATGCTCAGCAGGGCCATCACATAGCCCATTGCCGCGCCGCGGGGGTTGGCATCGGAAAACACTGGCGCCACCATCAGCAGGCCACGCGCATCCGAGCTGGTATCGAACATGGGCAGTGGCTCGGACACCGCCATGCTGCCGGGCCCCAGCGCCCGCGCCAGTGCCGCCAAGGGCACTTCCTGGCCGGCGAGATCCAGACCATGGGGCAGCCCGGGCAATTCACCCGACTGGGTATAGAGTACCGGGAAGTAATGGTCGCGCTGGGGGGATGGGTGCCACTGGCCTTGTTCATCCTGGTCGCGGATCACATAGCCCGGGCCGAAATGCACACTGGCCTGGCGCTCGAACTCGGCGCGTTGCGCGGCCTCGACACGCGGCGCCCAGGCGTAGGCCAGGGTCCGCTGCAGCAATGGCCGGGCGTAGCCGTCGAACTCGTGTGGGGTGATTTCGTTGGAAAAGCTGAAAAACCGCCGCAGCCCGTCCAGGCGCTGCTGCTGTTCGTCAAACCGCTCGGCGATCCGGCTGAAACGCTCGCTGGCCAGCAGCTCGAAGCGCTGGCGCAGTTGCTGCTTGTAGAAGGTTTGCGTGGCTAACGCCAGGACGGCCGTCAACAGGCCACCCACGACCAGGGCGACCACGGCCACCGCCCAGGCGGACATTGCCTCTGTGCACAGGCCAAGCAACCGCGCACGCACGCCACCCTTTGACATACACCCATCTCGTCACGTCAGCGTCCTGCGGATTATCTTGCCCTGCCCTCAGTTATAGCTATTGGCCATTAGCCGCGCAATGTACCTCGTCGCCTCAACGAAGCTGCAGACGCCAGGCGCGATGGATACGGTTATTGCGCGCGAAGTCCGGGTCCAGGGTCTGGGCCGTGATCTCCTCCACCGCATAACGCGCCATAAGGTGCTCGTCCAACTGGAACTTGCGGAAGTTGTTGGAGAAATACAGCACGCCACCCGGCGCCAGGCGGGCCATGGCCAGGTCCAGCAGTTGCACGTGGTCACGCTGCACATCGAACACGCCTTCCATGCGCTTGGAGTTGGAGAAGGTCGGCGGGTCGATGAAGATCAGGTCATAGCTGTCGCGGTTGCCTTCCAGCCAGGCCATCACATCGCCTTGCTCCAGGCGGTTGCGCTCGGAGAAGCCATTGAGCGCCAGGTTGCGTCGCGCCCAGTCCAGGTAGGTTTTCGACAGGTCGACGCTGGTGGTGCTGCGCGCGCCGCCCTTGGCCGCGTGCACGGTGGCCGTGGCGGTGTAGCAGAACAGGTTGAGGAAGCGCTTGCCGGCTGCTTCGCGCTGGATGCGCGTGCGCATCGGGCGATGGTCCAGGAACAGGCCCGTGTCGAGGTAGTCGGTGAGGTTGACCAGCAGCTTTACGCCGCCTTCGTTCACTTCCTGGAAGCGGCCTTCGGTTGCCTGGCGCTCGTACTGGCGCGTGCCGCTCTGCCGCTCGCGACGCTTGAGCACCACACGCTGCGGCGAAATGCCCAGGGCCTGCGGGATGGCTGCCAGCGCATCGAGCAGCCGTGCCTGGGCCTTGTCCGGGTCGACCGAACGTGGCGCGGCGTATTCCTGCACGTGCACCCAATCCTGGTACAGGTCGACCGCCAGGGCATATTCGGGCATGTCGGCATCGTACAGGCGGTAGCAATCGACCTGCTCGCGGCGGGCCCACTTGCCCAGTTGCTTGAGGTTTTTATGCAGGCGGTTGGCGAACATCTGCGCCCCTTCCGACAGGCGCGCCGGCTCGCTGGCCGGTGCTGCCTGCTGGCGGGTTTCCGCGCCTTCAGGCTGCGTTTCGCGGCGCTCGCCGGTAACGAACTGGTCGGGCTGCACCTTGAACAGCAGCAGCTTGCACGGCAAGGCGCCGTTCCAGAACGCGTACTGCTTGTGGCTGCGAATGCCCATGCGCTTGCCCAGCTGCGGCGCGCCAGTGAATACCGCCGCCTCCCAGCCCATGCAGGCCTGGCGCAGGCGCTCGCCGAGGTTCTGGTAGAGGTACAGCAGGCTGGCTTCGTCACCCAGGCGCTCGCCATAAGGCGGGTTGCTGATGACCAGGCCTTTCTGGCTCTGGTCCGGGCGCGGCTCGAAGGTGCTGACTTCGCCCTGGTAGATCTTCACCCAGTCGCCCAGGCCGGCACGCTCGACGTTGTTGCGGCCTGGCTGGATCAACCGAGGGTCGGCCTCGTAGCCACGGATCCACAGTGGTGGCTTGGCCAGGCCGGCCTGTGCCCGCGCCTGCGCCTCGTCATGCACCTTGCGCCACAATGCCGGTACGTGGCCGAGCCAGGCACTGAAGCCCCAGCGCTCACGCTTGAGGTTGGGCGCGATATCGGCGGCGATCATCGCCGCTTCGACCAGGAAGGTACCCACACCGCACATCGGGTCGGCCAGCGCACCACCTTCGGCGGCAATGCGCGGCCAGCCGGCGCGGATCAGCACCGCCGCCGCCAGGTTTTCCTTCAGCGGCGCGGCACCTTGCTGCAGGCGGTAGCCACGCTGGTGCAGGCTGTGCCCGGAAAGGTCGAGCGAGAGAATGGCTTCGCCACGGTCCAGACGCAGGTGCACGCGCACATCAGGGTCGATCTTTTCCACTGACGGGCGCAGGCCTTCGCGGTTGCGCAGCTTGTCGACGATCGCGTCCTTGACCTTCAGCGCACCGAAGTGGGTGTTGTCGATGCCCGAGCCATGGCCGCTGAACTCCACCGCCAGGGTACCGTCGGCTGCCAGGTGATCGGCCCAGTCGACCGCGTGCACGCCGTCGTAGAGGTCGTCGGCGTTCTTCATGGAGAAGCGCTTGAGTACCAGCAGCACCCGGTTGGCCAGACGTGACCACAGGCACAGGCGGTAGGCGGTTTCCATGTCGGCGGCGCCGCGAATGGCCGAGGTGTGCTCG
Organism: Pseudomonas sp. M2(2023); assembly: GCF_030263955.1. Lineage (NCBI taxonomy): Bacteria > Pseudomonadati > Pseudomonadota > Gammaproteobacteria > Pseudomonadales > Pseudomonadaceae > Pseudomonas > Pseudomonas sp. M2(2023). The sequence continues at coordinate 1,752,183 of NZ_CP127114.1, read as the reverse complement.
CGCACGTCATCCAGGCCGAGGCCCCGCGCCTCTTCGGCAAGCAGGCCTTCCAGGCCTTTAGGGCAAGTGAGGTAAAGTTCGAAACGGTCCGACATGAGTAATCCAGCGCCTTGGGCTATTTGACTGACGGGGCGACGCATCGCCCCGCGATGTTTGCCCGCACACCTTTCCAGCAGACGTGCGGGTGGCCCTTCCCGACACGCGAACGTGCAATGAAAGGCCGGGCCGCCTGACCGATCTGTGCTTGGCCCAGTGGCAAAGACAGCTTAGATCATCAGGCAGTATGAAAAATTCTGGCGATACCAGGACCAATGTGACCCTTCGTCGCATTTCAAATTATTTCTGTCATCCGCAAGCAACGCTGGCGAAATGACGTCAATGATCGGCAAACCCTGATCATAGCGGGCTCAACGCTAAACAAGGTTGAGTCGCATTTATTTACTTATCCCCTCACCCTTGGAAAGGTTACGTGCTTATGACAAATCGATCATTCACACCGTGACTCGCATTCGATAGAACTGGTCTCAGGCCGCTTCGCAACGAGGTGGCACTTTCAGCTCGCCACGCCGGCAGCGAGCGCACACCGGCAGAAAGACTCTGCCCGGCCTCGGAGAGGCCGACGGGACATTACAGTCAACAAGTGAGGGCAACACCCTATGAGAAGACTTAAGCGTGATCCGTTGGAAAGAGCATATTCACGTGGCTACCAATACGGGGTCACCGGCAAATCCCGCGAACTTTGCCCCTTCAATCTTCCTTCTGTTCGCCAAGCCTGGATCAACGGCTGGCGTGAAGGTCGCGGTGATAACTGGGACGGAATGACTGGCACCGCTGGCATCCATAGACTCAACGAAAATCACGCCGTTGGCTGAACGAGGACACTGAATTCGATTCACCATGCACGCCCTATCCGGGCGGCGGGCGAAGGCCCAGGGGCCCCTTGATGGGGCCCTTTTTTATGCTACTTGGCAAATGTTATCAAATGCACCGGCCCTTTCGCGGGTAAACCCGCTCCCACAGATGCCCTGCTGCCTTCAAGCGCTGTGCAATTCCTGTAGGAGCGGGTTTACCCGCGAATTGGCCTGTCAGGTTACCTGGACATTGCAGCGATAGCGTCCACCGCCTCGCGAATCAGCGCCGGCCCTTTATAGATGAAGCCGGAGTAGATCTGCACCAGGCTCGCCCCGGCAGCGATCTTCTCGGCGGCATGGCGGCCTTCGGTAATACCGCCAGCGGCAATGATCGGCAGCTTGCCGCCCAGCTCGCCCGCCAGCACCTTGACGATATGGGTGCTCTTTTCCAGCACCGGCGCGCCCGACAGGCCGCCCGCCTCGCCACCGTACGGTAACCCTTCGACACCTTCACGCCCCAGCGTGGTGTTGGTGGCGATCACCGCATCCATGCCCGACTCCATCAGCGCGGCGGCCACCAGGGCGGTTTCTTCGTCGCTCATGTCCGGGGCAATCTTGATTGCCAGAGGTACGCGCTTGCCATGCGTGCCGGCCAGTTGCTCGCGGCGCACGGCCAGGGCATCGAGCAGCTGCTTGAGCGAATCGCCGAACTGCAGGCTGCGCAGGCCCGGGGTGTTGGGCGAACTGACGTTGACCGTGATGTAACTGGCCTCGGTGTACACCTTGTCCAGGCAGATCAGGTAGTCATCGACGGCACGCTCCACCGGGGTGTCGAAATTCTTGCCGATGTTGATGCCCAGCACACCGTTGTAACGCGCAGCCCGTACCCGGCCGAGCAGGTGATCAACGCCCAGGTTGTTGAAGCCCATGCGGTTGATGATGGCCGTTGCCTCTGGCAGGCGGAACAGCCGTGGCTTGGGGTTGCCCGGCTGCGGGCGCGGGGTGACGGTGCCGATTTCGACGAAGCCGAAGCCCAGCTGGGCGAAACCGTCGATGGCCGCGCCGTTCTTGTCCAGGCCGGCCGCCAGGCCCACCGGGTTGGCGAAGTTCAAGCCCATGACCGTAACCGGCAAAGCCGCCGGCTGCTTGCACAGCATGCCGTTGAGGCCGAGACGGCCACCGGCACCGATCAGGTCCAGGGACAGGTCGTGGGAGGTTTCCGGGGAAAGCTTGAACAGCAGCTGGCGGGCCAGGGTATACATGGGCAGGCAAGGCTCGGGGTGAATGAGGGGGCGATTATAGCCAGCGTGAGGCCGGCATGACAGCAAATCGTGGGGCTGCTGTCAGATGGCACATCGGTTGCACCGGAAAAGCCCACAGCCTTATCAGTACGGGCGAGGAACCTTGTGAACACTGCACCCCGAGCAACGCCCCTGGCCTGGGTCAACGGCAGCGACGCGCCGGAAAAGCCCAGCCTGAACATCGGCTACATGGCCCTGACCGACTGCGCCTCGGTGGTAGTCGCCGCCACCCAGGGCTTCGCCCAGCAGCACGGCCTTACCCTCAACCTCAAGCGCCAAGGCTCCTGGGCCGGGCTGCGCGACAAGCTGGTCAGCGGCGAACTGGATGCGGCGCACTGCCTGTATGGCCTGGTGTACGCCGTGCACCTGGGCATCGGCGGTGTACCGGCCAGCGCCATGGCCGTGCTCATGGGGCTGAACCAGAACGCCCAGGCCATAAACCTGTCCCCGGCCCTGCAGCGCAAAGGCGTGACCAACCCTGAAGCACTGGCGCGCCTGGTGCACCAGCATGGCGCACGCCTCACCTTCGCCCAAACCTTCCCCACCGGTACCCACGCCATGTGGCTGTATTACTGGCTGGCCAGCCAGGGCATCCACCCATTGCGCGACGTCGACAGCGTGGTGGTACCACCGGCGCAAATGGCTGCGCATATCCAGGCCGGGCGCATTGACGGTTTCTGCGTGGGCGAACCCTGGGCTGCCGATGCAGTGGCCACGGGCCAGGGCTTCACCCTGGCCACCAGCCAGTCGATCTGGCCGGACCACCCGGAAAAGGTCCTGGCCTGCGCCCGCGCCTTTGCCGAGCAATACCCCAACAGCGCCCGCGCGCTGATCAAGGCGGTACTCGCCGCCAGCCGCTTCATCGAGCAAAGCCCGGAAAACCGCCGCAGCACCGCGCAACTGCTCAGCAGCAGCGCCTACCTGGACACTCCGCTGGCAAGTATCGAGCCGCGACTGCTCGGCAGCTACCACGATGGCCTGGGCAACCACTGGCAAGACCCGCACGCCCTGCGCCTGCACGATCACGGCCGGGCCAACCTGCCGTACCTGTCCGACGGCATGTGGTTCATGACCCAGTTCCGCCGCTGGGGCTTGCTGCGCGATGACCCCGACTACCTCGGCGTGGCCCGCCAGGTCCAGCAGCTGGCACTGTATGGCGAGGCGGCCCAAAGCCTAGGCGTGGCCTGCCCCGAGCAGCCGATGCGCAGCAGCCTGCTGATCGATGGCAGCCGCTGGGACGGCAGCGACCCCTACGGCTATGCCCGCAGCTTCAGCCTGCATGCCCTGGGCGACCTGCCCGATGCCCGTGTCGGCGCGTGAGGGGGACCATTCATGTTGCGCATCCTGCTGATCGACGACACCCAGAGCAAACTCGGCCGCCTCAAGGCGGCCTTGAGCGAGGCCGGCTTCGAGGTCATCGAAGCCCCAGGCCTGACCATCGACCTGCCCGCCTGCGTCGAAACGGTGCGCCCGGACGTGGTGCTTATCGATACCGACTCACCGGACCGCGATGTGATGGAACAGGTGGTCCTGGTCAGCCGTGACCAGCCACGGCCAATCGTGCTGTTCACCGACGAGCATGATCCCGGGGTGATGCGCCAGGCGATCCAGGCAGGGGTGAGCGCCTACATCGTCGAAGGCATTCATGCCGCGCGGCTGCAACCGATCCTGGACGTGGCCATGGCCCGCTTCGAAAGCGACCAGGCGCTGAAGGCACAGCTGCTTGCGCGCGACCAGCAACTGGCTGAACGCAAGCGCATCGAGCAGGCCAAGGGTTTGCTGATGAAGATGAAGGACTGCAACGAAGAACAGGCCTACACCCTGATGCGCCGACAGGCCATGAGCCGGCAGCAGAAGCTGATCCAGGTGGCCGAGCAGATCATTGCCATGCACGAGATGCTGGGCTGACGCCTCGTTCAAAACCTCACGCGATCCATGTGGGCGCGGCCTTGTGTCGCGAAAGGGGCGCGTAGCGCCCCCCCCGAATTTTTCAGCTTCGCCGCAGATATTGCCGAGGCTGCTGCGCAGCCCTTTCGCGACACAAGGCCGCTCCCACATAACCCGAGTCAACCCACGGTCCGAGTTGGCCCATCTCTTGCTGAACAAATATCACCGGTAGCCAATGGCGGTTGCCCCACTTAATCCCCGACAAAGACGTCGCTCTCCCCTCCACGCACGTGGAGCGGGTAGCGGCGTCTTTTTCGTTCCGTTGCATTGCCGAGTGAGGTGTTCGATGAGTACCAGCTTCTGGAAATCCGGGCATGTGCCCACGCTGTTCGCCGCGTTCCTGTACTTCGACCTCAGCTTCATGGTCTGGTACCTGCTTGGCCCATTGGCGGTGCAGATTGCCGCCGATCTGCAGCTGAGTGCACAACAACGGGGCCTGATGGTGGCCACGCCGATCCTGGCCGGGGCGATCCTGCGCTTCGCCATGGGCGTGCTGGTTGACCGCCTGTCACCCAAGACCGCGGGGCTGATCGGCCAAGTGGTGGTCATCGTCGCCCTCGCCGCTGCCTGGCACCTGGGCGTGCACAGCTATGAACAAGCGCTGCTGCTGGGCGTGTTCCTCGGCTTTGCCGGCGCTTCGTTCGCCGTGTCACTGCCGCTGGCCTCGCAATGGTACCCGCCACAGCACCAAGGCAAAGCCATGGGCATTGCAGGTGCCGGCAACTCCGGCACAGTGTTCGCCGCCCTGCTGGCCCCCGCGCTGGCTGCGGGCTTTGGCTGGAACAACGTGTTCGGCTTCGCACTGATCCCGCTGTCGCTGGCCCTGTTGGTGTTCGCCCTGCTGGCACGCAATGCTCCGCAGCGGCCCAAGCCAAAAGCCATGGCCGATTACCTCAAGGCCCTGGGCGACCGTGACAGCTGGTGGTTCATGTTCTTCTACAGCGTCACCTTCGGCGGCTTCATCGGCCTGGCCAGCGCCCTGCCCGGCTATTTCAGTGACCAGTATGGCCTGAGCCCGGTCACCGCTGGCTACTACACCGCTGCCTGCGTGTTCGCCGGCAGCCTGATGCGCCCACTTGGCGGCGCCTTGGCTGACCGCTTCGGCGGCATCCGCACCCTGCTGGGCATGTATAGCGTGGCGGCCATCTGCATCGCCGCAGTCGGCTTCAACCTGCCAAGCGCCGCCGCCGCACTGGCCCTGTTCGTCAGCGCCATGCTCGGCCTGGGAGCCGGCAATGGCGCGGTGTTCCAACTGGTACCGCAACGCTTCCGCCAGGAGATCGGCGTGATGACCGGGCTGATCGGCATGGCCGGCGGCATCGGGGGCTTCCTGCTGGCCGCCGGGCTTGGCACCATCAAGCAGCACACCGGTGACTACCAGCTGGGGCTGTGGCTGTTCGCCAGCCTGGGCTTGCTGGCCTGGTTCGGCCTGCACGGCGTGAAACAGCGCTGGCGCACCACCTGGGGCTCGGCTGCGGTTACCGCGGCACGGGTCTGAGGCACAGCCATGAGCCTGCAACTGAACTTTGCCCAGGCCAGCGCCACCGGGCCACGCGAGGAAAACCAGGACGCCCTGCGCCTGGTTACCCCGGCGCCGGAGCTGGCCGCCAGCAAAGGCTACCTGTTCGCCCTCGCCGACGGCGTCAGCCAATGTGCCGATGGCGGCCTGGCAGCCCGTGCCAGCCTGCAGGCGCTGGCCCTGGACTATTACGCCACCCCCGCGACCTGGAGCGTGGCCCAGGCACTGGACCGCCTGCTGCTGGCGCAAAACCGCTGGCTGCGCGCCCAAGGCAGTGGCCAGCCACTGCTGACCACCCTCAGCGCGCTGGTGCTGCGCGGCCGACGCTTTACCCTGGCCCACGTGGGTGACTGTCGCGTGTACCGCTGGCACGCTGGGCGCCTGCAATGCCTGAGCGAAGACCATGTATGGGACCAGCCCGGCATGCAGCATGTGCTGAAGCGCGCGCTGGGCCTGGACCAGCACCTGCTGGTGGATTATCTGGAAGGTGAGCTGCAGCCGGGCGAGAGTTTCCTGTTGTTGAGCGATGGCGTATGGGCCAGCCTGGGCGACCAGCACATCCAGGCGGTGCTACGCGAGCAACCCGACCTGCAACTGGCCGTCGATACCCTGGTCGCCAGCGCGCACCTGAACGGCAGCCAGGACAACGCCAGTGCCTTGCTGGTGCAGGTCGAGCAATTGGGCACTGCCAACCTGGGCGACACCCTGGCGCAACTGCAGCAATGGCCGGTGCCCGGCCCGTTGCGTGAAGGCCAGGTAATCGATGGCTGGCAAGCCGAAAAGCTGCTTTCGCAAAGCCGCCAGTCGCTGCTGTACCGGGTGCGCGATAGTCAGGGCCGAGCCTGGCTGCTGAAGACACTGCCACCCGCGCGCGAGCAGGAGCCCGGCGCGGCGCAAGGGCTGTTGCTGGAGGAATGGTTCCTGCGCCGGGTCGCTGGCCGGCACTTTCCCGAGCTGCACACCGCTAGCCAGCGCCAGCACCTGTACTACGTGATGCGCGAATACCCCGGCCAGAGCCTGGCGGCGCTGCTGGCCGAGCATGGCCCGCTGCCCATACCGCAGTGGCTGGAGCTGGCTCGGCAACTGCTGCAGGCGGTCGGCGTATTGCACCGGCGCAACCTGCTGCACCGCGACATCAAGCCAGAGAACCTGCACCTGGGCAGCGATGGGCAGCTGCGCCTGCTGGACTTCGGCCTGGCCTACTGCCCGGGCTTGTCCGAAGACCCGCTGCACGAGTTGCCGGGCACACCGTCATACATTGCCCCGGAAGCGTTCGACGGCCAACCGCCCAGCCCACGCCAGGACCTGTATGCCGTGGGTGTGACGTTGTATCACCTGCTGACCGGGCATTACCCCTACGGCGAGGTGGAGGCCTTCCAGCGCCCACGCTTCGGCCAGCCGGTCAACGCCGCGCGCTACCGCCCTGACCTGCCGGAATGGCTGCAGCACAACCTGCAGCAGGCACTGGCAGCCGACCCAGCGCAGCGCTTCGAAACCGCCGAACACTGGCTACTGCTACTCGAACGTGGCGACCGCCAGGAACTGCCCACCCGGCCACGGCCGTTGCTGGAGCGCGAACCGTTGAAGGTCTGGCGCACCCTGGCCCTGCTGTCCTTGCTGTTCAACCTGATTTTGCTGCTCACCCTGCTCAAGGGCTGAACGCACCTTGCCGATGAGGAAACCCTGATGAATGCGAAAGTCTGGCTGGTTGGTGCTGGTCCTGGTGATCCGGAGCTGCTCACTCTCAAGGCTGTACGCGCCTTGCAGCAAGCCGCTGTGGTGATGATCGACGACCTGGTCAACCCGGCGGTGCTGGAGCACTGCCCACAGGCCCGTGTGATTGCCGTGGGCAAGCGCGGCGGCTGCCGCTCCACGCCGCAGGCGTTCATCCAGCGCCTGATGCTGCGCCATGCGCGGCAAGGGCGCTGCGTGGTGCGGCTCAAGGGCGGCGACCCGTGCATCTTCGGCCGCGGCGGTGAAGAGGCGCTGTGGTTGCAGGGGCATGGTATCGAGGTGGAAGTGGTCAACGGCATCACCGCCGGCCTGGCTGGCGCCACGCAATGCGGAATTTCCCTGACCTCACGGGGTGTGAGCCGGGGCGTGACGCTGGTCACGGCACATACCCAGGACGACAGCGAACTGAACTGGGCGGCCTTGGCCCAGGGCGGGACGACGCTGGTGGTGTACATGGGCGTGGCCAGGCTGGAGCAGGTGCGCCAAGGGTTGCTGGACGGGGGCATGGCACCGGCGATGCCGGTGGCGATGATCGAGAATGCCTCGTTGCCGCAGCAGCGGGAGTGCAGGAGCGATGTGCGGGGGATGGTCGAGGATGCGCGGGGGTTTGGCTTGCGTAGCCCGGCGATTTTGGTGATTGGGGAGGTGGTTGGGGAACAGGTGGTTCAGGAATTGGTGGCAATTGCTGGATGATGCGCTGCCTGCGCCGGCCCTTTCGCGGGTAAACCCGCTCCCACAGGGATTGTGCATGACCTGAAGGGTGCGGCGAACCTGTGGGAGTGGGTTTACCCGCGAAAGGGCCGGCACACACCACACAAATCCCAGGCAAAGAAAAACCCGGCCGAGGCCGGGTTTTTCATGAAGCTTCAAACCAATTACTTGGCCTGGGCTTCTACCTGAGCTTCAACGCGACGGTTGACAGCGCGGCCTTCTTCGGTGGCGTTGTCGGCAACCGGACGGGTTTCGCCGTAGCCAACCGAATCAACACGGCTGGATTCTACGCCGTACTGCTGGGTCAGGACCTGCTTGACAGCGTTGGCACGACGCTCGGACAGCTTCTGGTTGTAAGCGTCTGGGCCGACGGAGTCAGTGTGACCTTCCACGGTGGTGGTGGTCTGTGGGTACTGCTTCATGAAGTCAGCCAGGTTCTTGATGTCGCCGTAGCTGTTTGGCTTGACGACCGACTTGTCGAAGTCGAACTTGACGTCCAGCTCAACGCGAACGACTTCGGCAACAGCCGGGCAGCCATCAGCGTCAACGGTAACGTTGGCCGGGGTGTCAGGGCACTTGTCGACGTTGTCGCAAACGCCGTCGTTATCGGAGTCGGAGCACACTTCGGCAACTGGGGCCGGAGCGACTTCAGCTTGCTTCGGGCTACCGCCGAAGTTCAGACCAACACCAACGGTCGGGCCCCATTCGGTGTTGCCGTTGTCGATGTTGTACATGGCTTCTACGCCAGCACGGGCGAAGAACATGTCGGTGATGTACCACTTGGCGCCAGCGCCAACGTTGGCGAAGGTGGAGTGGTCGCGGCCGCTACGAGTGGCCTGGCCCAGGCTCTCGTGAGCGAAACCGGCGGAAACGTACGGACGCAGAGCGTCGCCAACGGTACCGAAGTGGTAGGTAGCGTCGAGCTTGGCCTTGGAACCTTTGATGTCTTTGTTGAAGACTTCACCACGAGCGTTGTGGGTCTCGTTGTAGCCGAGGTCCAGGGAAACGTCGTCGGTCAGGAAGTAGCCCAGGCGAACACCAGGATTGGTGCCGTCGTTCTTGAAGTTACGTTCGCTGTCGTAGTACTGCTTGGTAACGTTGCCTTCGATTTCCACAGCGCCTTGGCCTTGAGCCAGAACGCCGAACGAAGTAGCAGCGACGAGCGAGCCAATGGCCAAGCCCAAGGTGTTTTTCAATTTCATCCGTTAAATCCCCATCTGGTGATAGTTAAGCAGTCCCACCACAAACAAGGGGGACAACTCGACGGCAAGTCTAGCAGAACTCGCCGGTTCGTTAGAGATATTTGCACGCCACTAAGTTTCATCGAGGCCGGCAAATTTCTCCCGAAGCTTGTCTAGCGCGCGCTTGTAGCGCATTTTTGTCGCGCTCAGGCCCATGTGCATGATGTCGGCAATTTCCTGAAATTCCAGCTCTGCGACAAAACGCAGCACCAGGATTTCCCGGTCAATCGGGTTCACATGCACCAGCCACTTGTCCAGCCCGCCTTTTTCTTCCGGCTTCGGAGCCTTGTCTTCGGACGCCTCTTCGACAGGGTCCAGACTCAAGGCATCCATCAGCCGACGTTTACGGCGCTCCTTGCGGTACTGGGTAATGCATTCGTTGTAGGTGATGCTGTAGAGCCAGGTCTTGAACTTGGACTTACCCTCGAAGTTCTTCAGCCCGTACAGCACTTTCAACATGACTTCCTGACAGACATCGTCCGCGTCACGGTCGTTCCCCAGATAACGTGCACAGACGTTGAACAGGGTCCGTTGGTAGCGCCGCATGAGCTCCTCATAGGCGCGGGTAACGTGGTACAGCTCTTCATGCGAACGCGCCACCAACTCTTCGTCGGTGAGCTCGCGGGGGTCATAACGCATGGGCGGCGAATGAACTTTATTCAAAACGGATCTGGCCGACAGTCAGGTCAATGTCGCCGCGCGACCCCGTGGGTCGATTTTCGCGGCGGCATACATTAACAGCTTTGTGCGGTTAGCGGCTATTGACTCGCTGTTCAAGCAACTCGCGATTGGACAGCGACACCAGTTCGCCATCATCGGTCAGCAGCGTCGTCTTGACCGTACCGATTTCCTCGATGTGCCCTTCGACCTCTCCAATTCGCACCTGCTGGCCCACCTGATAAAGTTCGCGCACGTAGATGCCGGCGAGGATTTGCCCGGCGATTTCGCGGCTACCGAGGCCCATTGCCAACGCAACGGCCAGACCAACGGTAATCAGCCCGATCACGATCACATGGTTCAGCAGGTCGGTTTTCACCTCCAGCTGGCTGATGGCCACCGAGATGCTGATGATGATCACCAGGCCTTGGGTGATACGGCCCAGGCCTGCCGAGTATTCCAGGCCGATGCCTTCGGCAGCGCCGCGTACCAGGCCGTTGGCCACCTGGGCCAGCAGCACGCCGGCCAGCAGCACCAGGGCTGCGCCGAACACCTTCGGCAGGTAAAGGGCAAGCATGTCGAGGGTTGCCGAAACCCGCTCCAGGCCCAGCGACTCTGCGGCCGAGACCAGGAAGATGAGCAGCACGAACCAGTAGACGATCTTGCCGATCAGGGTGGAGATGGGTACCTGGATGCCGACCCGGCCGAGCATCTTGGTCAGGCCGGTGCCGGCCATCAGGCGGTCCAGGCCGAACTTGGCCAGCAGTTTGGACAGCAGCGTGTCGAGCAGCTTGGCCACCACGAAACCGAGCAGCACCACGACCAGCGCGCCGAACAGGTTGGGGATGAAGTTCGCTACCTTGGTCCAAAGGGCAGTCATGGCGGTGACCAGGCTCTGGGTCCAGAGATCGAGTTCCATATTCAATCGGCCTTATCTGCTTTGCTGCCGTTGGCAGCGTTGCGGGAAGAGTGTCGACGCACCGGCGCAACATGCGCCGCGCCATTGTTCACGGCGATCAGCAGCGCCTGGCTCCAGCGGCCAAGCAGGCTGAACAGATCGCCCGCGCCAACCTGGCGGTTGGCGGTTTTCAGCACGCGACCCAGGCAAGCGGCGTCGTCCCGGTCGTCCCGGTCATTGCCGGAGGGGGACGCCTTGAGCAGGTCGCGCAGGGATTCTTCAAACGGATCGTGCATGGGCACCTCGCGCAGTGTCAGTCAGAGACGAGATGGCCGGTCGATGGGTCACACATCGCATTGGGACGAGTGTTTCAAAATGAATGCGCGTCGGCTTCTTCGCGGGCACGCCCGCTCCCACAGGGATCTCACAGAACCTGAAGGCTGTGGTGTCCCTGTGGGAGCGGGCGTGCCCGCGAAGAGGCCAGAGCAGGTCAATCGACATCTATACCCACCGCAACCGCCGAAACAGCCACCACTGCCCCACCGCAAGCCCCAGCACGACGATGCAGGCGAACAGGAAACCATAGGGGTTTTCCGCCCCGGGGATGCCGCCGACATTGATGCCCAGCAGCCCGGTGATGAAGCTCATGGGCAGGAAGATGCAGGTGATGATGCCGAAGCGGTACATGGTGCGGTTCATGCGCTCGCTACGCCGGCGATCCTGGCTTTCCAGCACCAGCGCGGCACGTTCGCGGGTCAGTTCCAGCTCTTCGAGGTAGCGGATGAGGCTGTTGTTCAGCTCGTTCCAGTAATCGGCGTCGGCATCGGCGAACCAGCTCCATTTGCTGCGCGACAACTGGGCGTAGATTTCCCGCTGCGGGGCAAGAAAACGCCGCAGACCGGCGGCACGCCGGCGGATCTGCTGCAGGCTGCCGTTCTCCGGGGTATACCGTTCGTCGGATTCAACCTTTTCTTCCTCAATGTCGGCCAGTTCGGACAGGTCGCTGACCAGACCCTGAACCTTTTCGGTGAGCAGTTCGCCCATCAGCAGCAACAGCTCGGAAGCCGATTTCGGGCCCCTGCCCTCTTCGAGCTGCTGGAGAATCTCGTCACTGGCGCGCAACGGCCGCAGGCGCAGCGAGATGACCCGCTGCGCCTCGGCAAAGATACGCACCGAGACCATGTCTTCCGGCTCTGCACCCGGGTTGAGGTTGACCCCACGCAGGAACAGCAACAACTGTTCATCGGCCATGGGCAGCAGGCGCGGCCGGGTGTTTTCTTCCAGCAGCAGCTCGCAGGCGAACGCGCTCAGGCCGCTGTCGTGCAGCAGCCAGGTGCGGGTTTGCGGATGGCTGCGATCCCAGTGCAGCCACAGGCTTTGCTCGGGTTGCAGCTGCAGGTCGTCCAGCTCGGTACGGGCAATCGAGCGCGCGCCACCTTTGCCATCGAGCACCAGGGCGTGCACCAGCCCCCACTGCGCGTTGTCTTCCTCGAACATCAAAGCTCCATCAGCGCGGGCGGCGCCTTACTCAGGCATTTTCAACGGGCTTGGCGAGACCAGCACGCCATTGTTGTCGGCATACACATACTCGCCCGGGCGGAAGGTCACCCCGGCGAAGGTCACTGGCACGTTGAGGTCGCCGATGCCGCGCTTGTCGGTCTTCATCGGGTGGCTGGCCAGGGCCTGCACGCCGACGTCGGTCTGGATCAGCACGTCGACGTCACGCACGCAGCCGTAGATCACCAGGCCTTCCCAACCGTTCCTGGCAGCCTTCTCGGCGAGCATGTCGCCGAGCAGTGCGCGGCGCAGCGAGCCACCACCATCGACGACTAGGACCTTGCCCTTGCCATCGAGCTCGACCTGCTCCTTGACCAGCGAGTTGTCTTCGAAGCACTTGATGGTGACGATCTGGCCGCCGAACGAATCGCGGCCGCCGAAATTGCTGAACATCGGTTCCAGCACCTGCACCAGGTCCGGGTAGGCATCACACAGGTCGGGCGTAACGTAATGCTGCATGGGAAGCTCCTGTCAGTCACAACGAAAGCGGGTATCGGCCAAGGCTACACCGTAGAGCCCATTGCAGTCATCCGGGACCAAGCAGTCAGTTGTGTTTTGCCTGTACCGGCCCTTTCGCGAGTAAACCCGCTCCCACAGGGTTTTCACTGCACCCGAGCCCTGTGCAATTCCTGTGGGAGCGGGTTTACCCGCGAAGAGGCCAGCACAGGCGCAACCCATTCAACCGACGGGCACAGGCTCCGCCACCACCGTGGATTCATGCACAGGCACCAGCGGATCCCGCAGCCAACGCTCCACCAGCGGCCACACCTGCACCTGCGCGGCCTTGCTCACCAGCATGTCGACATGCCCGAAAGCGTCGAAGCCTTCCTCGAGCCCCAGCCGCAGAAACTGCTTGCGCTCACCGCCGAATTGCTCGAACAGCTTGCGGCAGGCCCACACCGGGTCCTGGAAGTCCCCCGCACCAGCCACGGCCAGCAGCGGCACATCCACCTTGGCCAGCCCCGCCCACCAGTCGCTCTGCTTGTCGCCAAAGCGCCCGAACAGGCCATGCCAGCGCATGCTTTCCAGGGCCAGGCCGATCGGCTCATCCTCCGGCCCACGTTTGAAACGCGGCCCGGAAATCTGCCCCCAGCGCTTGAGCAGCAGCTTGGCCCCCCAGGCCAGCGGTGGCACCTTCAGCGGCCAGTACACGCGGCTGATCTGGGTACCGAACAGCGCCACGCTGGCCACCTGTTCGGCAGCCAGAAAACCACCGCCCAGCGCTGCCGCCAGGGTCGTGCCGCCCAGGGAATGGCCGACCCAGTGCGGCGTCTGGCCCGACTGCTCGCGCACGAACGCTGCAATCAGCGGCAGGTCATCGCGGGCATAGGCGGCAACGCTGTTGTGCTTCCAGTCATGGTTGCGCGGCGACAGGCCATGGCCGCGCATTTCCGGGATCCACACATCGAAGCCGGCGCGGGCGAGATAGGCGCCCAGGCCAACCCCTTTGGGGGAATACCAGAAGCGGCGGTTGGAGAAGCTGCCGTGCAGGAGAATGACCGGTACGCCCTGGGCCTGGCCCTGATCGGCCAGCCCCAGGCGGGTGACAGCCAGCTCGACGCTGGGGTCAGGGCTGTTGCCGGCCTTGATCCGGTACACATCTTCGCTGAGGTCGCCGCGGCGTTCGGCACTGAGCAGGGCCACGGGGAATAGAGTGCTGCTGCTTTGCATAAGGTTGCTTGGTGCACAAAAAAGGGCGGGATCCATTGCTGGAGCTCGCCCTGGAAAAAACCAGGCGGGGGTACGCCAGACGTACCCCCGCGTTTTACTGCATCAGACCGCGCCCTGGCCTTCAGCCAGGTAGAACCAGGTTTCGAGTACCGAGTCCGGGTTCAGCGACACGCTGTCGATACCCTGCTCCATCAGCCACTTGGCCAGGTCCGGGTGGTCCGACGGGCCCTGACCGCAGATGCCGATGTACTTGCCAGCCTTGTTGCACGCGGCAATGGCGTTGGCCAGCAGCTTCTTCACCGCAGGGTTACGCTCGTCGAACAGGTGGGCGATGATGCCCGAGTCACGGTCCAGGCCCAGGGTCAGCTGGGTCAGGTCGTTGGAGCCGATCGAGAAGCCGTCGAAGTACTCCAGGAACTCTTCGGCGAGGATGGCGTTGGACGGCAGTTCGCACATCATGATCACGCGCAGGCCGTTGTCGCCACGGGCCAGGCCGTTTTCGGCAAGCAGGTCGACAACCTGGCTGGCTTCACCCAGGGTACGCACGAACGGCACCATGATCTCGACGTTGGTCAGGCCCATCTCGTTGCGCACGCGCTTGAGCGCACGGCACTCGAGCTCGAAGCAGTCACGGAACGATTCGCTGATGTAGCGCGAAGCGCCACGGAAGCCGAGCATCGGGTTTTCTTCTTCCGGCTCGTACAGCTTGCCGCCGATCAGGTTGGCGTACTCGTTGGACTTGAAGTCCGACAGGCGCACAATGACCTTTTTCGGGTAGAAGGCCGCAGCCAGGGTGCTGATGCCCTCGACCAGCTTCTCGACATAGAAGCCTACCGGGTCGTTGTAGCCGGCGATGCGCTTGTCGACGCTGTCCTTCAGATCGGCTGGCAGGCCGGCATAGTTCAGCAGCGCCTTGGGGTGCACGCCGATCATGCGGTTGATGATGAACTCCAGGCGCGCCAGGCCGACACCGGCGTTGGGCAGCTGGGCGAAATCGAAGGCACGGTCCGGGTTGCCGACGTTCATCATGATCTTGAATGGCAGGTCGGGCATGGCGTCGACCGAGTTCTGCTTCACATCGAAGCCCAGCTCGCCCTCGAAGATGAAACCGGTATCGCCTTCGGCACAGGACACAGTCACACCCTGGCCGTCTTTCAGCACCTGGGTGGCGTTGCCGCAACCGACCACGGCCGGAATGCCCAGCTCACGGGCGATGATCGCCGCGTGGCAGGTACGCCCGCCACGGTTGGTGACGATGGCGCTGGCGCGTTTCATCACCGGTTCCCAGTCCGGGTCGGTCATGTCGGAGACCAGTACATCGCCCGGCTGGACCTTGTCCATTTCCGATACGTCGTTGATCACGCGGACCTTGCCGGCGCCGATGCGCTGGCCAATGGCGCGGCCTTCGACCAGAACGGTGCCCTTCTCTTTCAGCAGGTAGCGTTCCATGACGTTGGCGCTGGAGCGGCTCTTCACCGTCTCGGGGCGCGCCTGGACGATATACAGCTTGCCGTCGTCACCGTCCTTGGCCCATTCGATGTCCATCGGGCGCTGGTAGTGCTGCTCGATGATCATGGCCTGCTTGGCCAGCTCGCTGACCTCGGCATCGGTCAGGCAGAAGCGCGCGCGCTCGGCGCGGTCCACTTCGACGGTCTTGACCGAACGGCCGGCCTTGGCTTCTTCGCCATAGACCATCTTGATCGCCTTGCTGCCCAGGTTGCGGCGCAGGATGGCCGGGCGGCCTGCCTGCAGGGTGTTTTTGTGCACGTAGAATTCGTCAGGGTTGACCGCACCCTGCACCACGGTTTCGCCCAAGCCGTAGGCGCCGGTGATGAACACCACGTCGCGGAAGCCCGACTCGGTGTCGAGGGTGAACATGACGCCGGCGGTGCCGGTTTCGGAGCGGACCATGCGCTGCACGCCGGCGGACAGGGCCACCAGCTTGTGGTCGAAGCCCTGGTGCACGCGGTAGGCGATGGCACGGTCGTTGAAAAGCGAGGCGAACACTTCCTTGGCCGCGCGGATCACGTTGTCGACGCCGCGGATGTTGAGGAAGGTTTCCTGTTGGCCGGCGAACGAGGCGTCCGGCAGGTCTTCGGCGGTGGCCGAGGAACGCACGGCAACGGCCATGTTGTCGTTGCCGGCAGCCATTTCGGCGAAGGCCGTACGGATTTCCGAATCCAGACGTGCCGGGAAGTCGGCTTCCATGACCCACTGGCGAATCTGCGCGCCGGTCTTGGTCAGGGCGTTGATGTCATCCACGTCGAGTGCGTCGAGCGCGGCGTGGATACGGTCGTTGAGACCACTCTGTTCGAGAAAATCGCGGTACGCCTGCGCCGTAGTGGCAAAGCCGCCCGGCACCGATACACCAGCACCTGCGAGGTTGCTGATCATCTCGCCCAGGGATGCGTTCTTGCCCCCCACATGCTCCACATCATGGACGCCGAGCTTATCGAGGGAAACTACGTACTCTACCAAGGTGATCTCTCCACTAACTGTGTTGGAAAAGCTCAATGGCGCCCGCCTGCCTTCATTGACTTGGCCGGACGCTTGTGGCCTGTACCTGGAAAATAAGTGAGAATGCCGACAGCCGCATTCGGCAAACCGAACTTATCATATCCAAGAAACGTCATCAGCTTAAGGCCCAGATCGCAAATGAAACGAACCGCGTTCTTCATCTCCGACGGCACCGGCATTACCGCCGAAACCCTGGGCCAGAGTCTGCTCGCTCAATTCGAGAGCATTCCGTTCAATAAATTCACCCGTCCCTACATCGATTCGCCGGAAAAGGCGCGGACCATGGTCCAGCAAATCAACGCTGCGGCCGAGCGCGATGGTGTACGCCCGATCATCTTCGATACCATCGTCAATCAGGACATCCGTGAGATCCTGGCTACCTCGAATGGCTTCATGATCGACATCTTTTCTTCGTTTTTGTCCCCGCTCGAACAGGAATTGACTGCCCATTCGTCGTATTCGGTCGGCAAATCGCACTCTATCGGCGGCAATTCCAACTACATGGAACGCATCGAGGCGGTGAATTTCGCCCTGGACAATGACGATGGCGCACGCACCCACTACTACGACAAGGCCGACCTGATCCTGGTAGGTGTATCGCGCTGCGGCAAGACCCCCACCTGCCTGTACATGGCCATGCAGTTCGGCATCCGCGCCGCCAACTACCCGCTGACCGAGGACGACATGGAGCGCCTGCAGCTGCCGGCGGTGCTGAAAAAGCACCACAACAAGCTGTTCGGCCTGACCATCGACCCCGACCGCCTCACCGCCATCCGCCACGAGCGCAAACCCAACAGCCGCTATTCCAGCTTTGCCCAGTGCGAGTTCGAAGTGCGAGAAGTGGAGAGCCTGTTCCGCCGGGAGAACATTCCCAACATCAATTCCACGCATTTTTCGGTGGAAGAGATTTCGGCGAAGATCCTGGTGGAGAAAGGGGTGGAGCGCAGGTTCAAGTAAGCCTGTACCGGCCTCTTCGCGGGTAAACCCGCTCCTACAGGGGCCTCACTACGCTCAAGCCTTGTGATAGCACTGGAACCATAAAAAAGCCCCGGCATCACTGCCGGGGCTTTTCATTTCAGCTCATGGCTCAGGACGGCACCACCGCCGCCTGCCCGCTCATGGCCAGGTCGACCAGCTCGCGGTTGGCCACCGCGTACATCGCATAATCGGTACCCGTTGCATTGCGCAGGTCATCCAGCATGGCGCGCCAGCGCTCCACCATCCCCCGGTGCTGCTCGGCCCACAGCGCCACGCGGGCGTCCATGTCTTGCGGTGCATCGGCCATCTGCAGTACCGAGATGGTGATCGCCCGCTGCTGCAGGTCGATGTCGTCGCGGAACGCCTCGCGGGCCAGCGCCTGCCAGTTGTTCTCCACCGGCAGGTTGCTGATTTCCTGCAGGTACCAGGTCAGGTCCAGTGCGCTGCCCACGGCGAAGAACGCCTTGGCCACCTGCGCCGGGTCATGGCCGGTAACGTCCGAAGCCTCGATGATCGGCAACAGGGTGTACAGGTGGGTAGTACCAGCCACCATGCGCGCCAGCAACTCCGGCACACCAGCCTCGACGAAGCCTTGGTAGCGCACCATCCAGCGCTCGCGGGTCGGGCCTTCGAGCAACTCGTCGAGCTTGAGCCCCAGTTGCGCGATCTTCGGCCCGAAGTGCGCGGTGTCGCGCCCGGCGTCCTGCTCGTTGCGGCGGCTGCGCAGGAACCAGCGGGTGGCACGACGGCCCAGGCGCATCAGCTCGTCCATCAGGGTCAGCTGGATTTCCGCCGGCACCTGGTAGTCCAGAGCCTCGATCTGACGGAACCAGTGCGGCAGGTGGAAGATGTCGCGCACGATCACGTAGGCCCCGGCCACGTTGGCCGGGCTCATGCCGGTCGACTCCTTCAGGCGCTGGACGAAGGTGATGCCCATGTTGTTGACCAGGTCGTTGGCGATCTGGGTGCTGACGATTTCGCGCTTCAGGCGGTGGCGGCGCATGGACTCGGCGAACTTGCTGACCAGCGACGGCGGGAAAGCGGTTTCCATGTCGCGGGTCAGGTAGTCATCGTCCGGCACCAGCGACTTGAGCAGCTGTTCCTTGAGGTCGATCTTGCTGTACGAGATCAGCACCGACAGCTCGGCGCGGGTCAGGCCCTGACCGGCGGCCAGGCGCTCGGCCAACTGCTCTTCGGACGGCAGGAACTCGATGGCACGGTCCAGCTTGCCACGGGCTTCCAGGTCGGCCATCAGGCGCTTGTACTCGGCAATCCGCTCGCGGGCGCGGCGGGCCGCCAGCGACAGCGCCTGGGTCTGCTTGTAGTTGTTGCCCAGCACCAGCCCGGCCACTTCGTCGGTCATGCTGCCCAGCAGCTGGTTGCGCTGCTTCTCGGTCATGTCGCCACCCTGCACCACTTCGTTGAGCAGGATCTTGATGTTGACCTCGTGGTCGGAGCAGTCCACGCCGCCGGCGTTGTCGATGAAGTCGGTGTTGGTGGCGCCGCCATGCAGGCCGAACTCGACCCGGCCAAGCTGGGTCATGCCCAGGTTGCCGCCCTCGCCCACCACCTTGCAGCGCAGCTCGTTGCCATTGACCCGCAGCGCGTCGTTGGCCTTGTCGCCGACATCGGCGTGGCTCTCGGTGCTGGCCTTGACGTAGGTACCGATGCCACCGTTCCACAGCAGGTCTACCGGTGCCTTGAGCAGCGCATTGAGCAGCTCGGTCGGGGTCAGGCGATCAGCTTCGATGGCGAAGCGCTCTTTCATCTGCGGGCTGATGGCGATGCTCTTGGCACTGCGCGGGAAGATACCGCCGCCTTCGGACATGATGCTGGTGTCGTAGTCGCTCCAGGCCGAGCGCGGCAGGTCGAACAGGCGCTTGCGCTCGGCAAAGCTGGAAGCAGGCTCCGGGTTCGGGTCGATGAAGATGTGCAGGTGGTTGAACGCCGCCACCAATTGCAGCTTGTCGGACATCAGCAGGCCGTTGCCGAACACGTCGCCGGCCATGTCGCCGACGCCAATGACGGTGATCGGGTCTTCCTGCACATTGATGCCGCGCTCGCGGAAGTGGCGCTGCACGCCCACCCAGGCGCCGCGCGCGGTAATGCCCATCTTCTTGTGGTCGTAACCGGCCGAGCCGCCCGAGGCGAAGGCGTCGCCCAGCCAGAAGCCGTAGTCGATGGCGATGCCGTTGGCGATGTCCGAGAAGGTCGCGGTGCCCTTGTCGGCCGCCACCACCAGGTACGGGTCGTCATCGTCATGGCGTACCACGTTGGCCGGCGGCACCACGCCACCGTCCTTGAGGTTGTCGGTGATGTCGAGCAGGCCGGAAATGAAGATGCGGTAGCACGCCACGCCTTCGGCGGCGATCTCGTCACGGCTGCCGCCCAGCGGCAGGCGGCGCGGCAGGAAGCCGCCCTTGGCGCCGACCGGCACGATGACCGAGTTCTTGACCTGCTGGGCTTTCACCAGGCCTAGCACTTCGGTGCGGAAGTCTTCCTCGCGGTCGGACCAGCGCAAGCCGCCGCGGGCGACGTTGCCAAAGCGCAGGTGCACGCCTTCGACCCGTGGCGAGTAGACGAAGATTTCGAACTTAGGCACTGGCTTAGGCAGTTCGGGGATCAGCTTGGGGTTGAACTTGAAGCTGAAGTACGACTTGTTGTGGCCGTTGGCGTCCGGCTGGTAGAAGTTGGTGCGCAGGGTGGCCTTGATCAGGTCCAGGTAGCGACGCAGGATGCGGTCTTCGTTGAGCACCTGCACGTCGTCCAGCGCGGTCAGGATGGCTTGCTCCAGGCGCAGTTGCTTGTCATCCAGGTCTTCCTGGGTGAGCTTGCGCGCCAGGTAGAAGCGGGTCTTGAACAACCGGGTCAGCTCGCGGGCGATGTCGGTGTGGTTGTTCAGGGTGCTGGCGATGTAACCCAGGTCGAAGCCCAGGCGAATCTGCTTCAGGTAACGGGCGTAGGCGCGCAGCAGCGCCACGTCGCGCCATGGCAGACCGGCGGTCAGCACCAGGCGGTTGAAGGCGTCGTTCTCGGCATCGCCGCGGACGATGTGGATGAAGGCATCCTGCAGGGTGTCGTTGAGCTGCTGGATGTCCAGGCTCAGGCCTTCGCTGTAGGTGAAGGCGAAGTCGTGGATCCAGTAGCCGCGGCCACTGGCATGGCGCAGGCGGTACGGGAACTCGCCGAGTACGCGCAGGCCAAGGTTCTCCAGGATCGGCAGCACGTCGGAAAGCGCCAGCGGCGTGTCGGCGTGGTACAGCTTGCAGTGCAGGGTGCGTTCCCCGACCTGGGTCAATGGCTGGTAGAAGCTCATCGCCAGCGGCTTGCTTTCCGACAGGTTCAGCACGTGCTGCAGGTCGACCACCGCCGAGTGCGCGGCGAAGCGCTCGCGGTAGCCGGCCGGGAAACCTTTGGGGAAGTCGGCGAGGATGTTGGTGCCCTGGGCTTCGCCGAAGTTCTCGATCACCAGCGCCGAGTAGTCGTCATGCCACGAGCGGCAGGCCTGGATCACTTCGCGTTCCAGCTGCTGCGGGTCGATGTCGATGCGGTTTTTCGGGTCTACCCGCAAAATCAGCTGCACACGGGCCAGCACCGATTCGGAGAAGAAGGTCCAGAACTCGCAGTCGCTGGCCTTCAGGCGCTCCATCAGCACCTGCTGGATCTTCTGCCGCACTTCAGTGGAGTAGATTTCCCGCGGTACATAGGCCAGGCAGTAGCAGAAGCGGCCGTATGGGTCCTTGCGCAGGAACACGCGGATCTTGTTGCGTTCCTGGATCTGCACGATCGACATGACGGTGCTGAACAGCTCGTCGACCGGGGTCTGGAACAGGTCGTCGCGCGGCAGCACTTCCAGCACCTGGGCCAGTTCCTTGCCCAGGTGGGCCTTGGGATCGAAGCCCGAGCGGCGCTCGACTTCGGTGACCTTCTGCCGGATATAAGGGATGGCATGCACGCTTTCGCCGTACACCGACGAGGTGTACAGGCCCATGAAGCGGTGCTCCTTGATCACCTTGCCATTGGCGTCCAGCTGGCGGATCGACACGTAGTCCGGGTAGGCCGGGCGGTGTACGCGGCTTGGCAGCGCGGCCTTGGCGAACGACAGCAGCAGCGGTTCGTTGAGGTAGGCCACGGCGTAGTCTTCGATGCGCAGCTCGTCGCTCGTCAGGCCCACGCGCAGGCGGCGCGGCAGGCCGAGGAACGACTGCTCGTCGTAGACCATCTGGCCGCCATCGGCGTCGCCCTTGACGGTGAATTCTTCATAGCCCAGGAAGGTGAAGTGGTTGTCCAGCAGCCACTCGAGGAAAGCCTTGACCTCGCCCTTTTCGTTCTGCGCCGGGCCAAAGGCGGTCTGCTCCACCTCCGCAACCACTTCACGCAGCTTGGCCTTCATCGGTTCGAAGTCGGCCACCACCACCCGCACCTCGGCCAGCACCTGCTCGATCTCGCGGGCCAGTACCGTCAGCTCGGCGGCGTTGGCGCAACGGTCGATCTCCAGGTACATCAGCGACTCATGGCGTACGCCCTCGCCTTGGGTGCCCTTGGGCAGCAGTTCAAGCAGCTCGCCCTTGGCGCCGCGGCGCACGCTGAGCACGGTGGTCTGCAGGGTGTGGATGCTGTAGCCGCGGCGGTTGAGCTCGGTGCGTACCGAGTCGACCAGGAACGGCAGGTCGTGGTGCAGCACTTCGACCACGCTGTGGGTCGATTGCCAGCCATTACGCTCGTAATCGGGGTTGTACACCCGTACTTGCGGGTATTCGGGGTCGAAACGCTCGATGATGCGCCAGGCTGACAGGGTGCAGCCGGCCAGGTCGGAAAGCCTGCGTTGGGTGAGTTCGTCCAGAGAGATGATGCCGAAGAACTGCTCGGCGAACAGCGCAACTTGTGGTAGGGACTGTTCGCTGATGTGCTGCGCCAGGGCCGCTTGCAGTTGATGCTGGAAGTCGGCTTTGCTGGCTGCGGTGAAGAACGCCATCTGTGGTACTCCGCTTGGGCTTTGTAATAATTGAAGCGTCGCTGCGTGCGCCGTCTACGGATCAACGATAGCCAACCCGTGGCAAGGCGGACGGTAAAACCAGGCGTTGAACGTGCGCAGGCACGCCCAGGGCTCGCCGAAGCTTAACGACTGATCGGTCATCAAGGCTTGCAGCGCTGCGACAATTTCGGTCAAGGGGCGGTAACTTTACGTTTATGCCTGTCGGCAAGACTGTCAGAATTCCCTTCCGTTTCCTTTGATCCGAGCCTTGTCCATGCAAATCAATACTGCCCTGCTGTTCGCCACCCCTTGCGATGACGAGGAAGACAACATGGCGACCCTGTGCTGCCACAGCGACAAGGGTCAGATGTTCCTGCTGACCCGCTACCCGGATGAAGACACCGTCGACCTGACCCTGGATGACGAGCCGTCGACGCTGGATGGCCTGAAAGTGACCCTGAGCGCCAAGCGCCTGCTGATCGAAGTGGCGGCCGGCGACCGGGATGCGCTGAAGGGGGATGAGGTGCTGGAGATCAACCTGACCAGCGAGTTGAGTGACATGGATGAAGTGAAGCAAACCCTGGAGAACATCCTGGCCGGGACCGGCACCTTCGTCTGCGAGCTGTGACGAACTGAATACCGGCGCGATCACTGTGGGAGCGGGCATGCCCGCGAACACCGGCACAGCCGGTGCCATCCATCTCGTCGCCTGCTTCGCGGGCGCGCCCGCTCCCACAGTGATCGCGCCAGTTTTTAGGTTTTGTGCAAGGCAGTTCCCCCACAACGATCATGCCAGCGCCTGCTGCATCTCCCGGGCCTGCACCCGCAACGCCTGGCAAAACGGCTCCACCGCCGCCGACGCCGGCCGGTGGTCCGGCCTGATCAGCATCACCTGATACGGCACCGACACCCGCAACCGCCGAATTGGCAACCCGCCCTGCGCCGCCTCCAGGCCGCTCAGCGGGTTGATGATCGCCACCCCCAGGCCTTGCCTGACCATGGCGCACACCGAGGCAGCACTGGTGGTCTCGATGACCGTGCGGCGGTTCACCCCTGCCGCGCGAAAGTGCTGGTCCAGGCGCTGCCGGTAGGTGTCCAGGCTGGCCAGGTTGATGAAATCGACCTCATGGAAATCGCTCAGCTCCAGCTCGGCCCTGGCCTGCAACGGGTGCCCGTCGGGCAGCACGCACACCATGTTGGCGCTGAACAGCAATTCGCCGTAGGCGCCACGCGGTATCTGTTCTACCTCGGTCAGGCCCAGGTCATGCTGCTGGGCAACCAGCGACTCCTCCAGCAACGGCGACTCCTGCGCCAGGATACTCACGCTCACGCCCCGGTGCTGCTGGTGAAAGCGCTGGCAAGCCTTGGGCAGCAAAGTCTGGGAAAACAGCGGCAGGCAGGTAATGGCCAGCCGGCCCTGCTCGAAATTGCGGATGGCCTGGGCAAAGCGGTCGATGCGCTCCAGCCCTACGTAGGCCCGCTCAACCTCCTCGATCAACAGCAGCGCCTGGGCCGTCGCCACCAGGCGGCCACCTTCGCGCTCGAACAGGTTCAGCCCGGTTACCTGCTCCAGCCGCGCCAGTTCGCGGCTGACGGTGGGCTGCGAGGTGAACAGCAGGCGCGCCGCACCGGTGACACTGCCAGCGGCCATGATGGCGCGGAACACTTCGATATGGCGGACGGACAGTTTCACGGGCAACACCTGGCAAGTCGGTAATGGTCATATCAGATATGAATGACTGACAGAAAAATAGCTATTTTTCTGAATTCATGCTTTGGCTCATTCTCGTGGCCTTCCTTATATGAGTAGCGCCGCCATGACTGCACCCTTCACTCTTCTGGCCGAGGCTGTCCGCCAGCACGGCTCGCCGCTGTGGGCCTATGACGCCGGCACCATCGCCGAGCGTGTCGAACAGCTGAAGGTGTTCGACACCGTGCGCTTCGCCCAGAAGGCCAACCCCAACCTGCATGTGCTGCGCCTGATGCGCGCCCACGGCCTGGTGCTGGACGCAGTGTCGCTGGGCGAAATGGAGCGGGCCTTTGCCGCGGGCGCCAGCGTGGATGGCGACCCTGCCGGCGTGGTGCTGACCTGCGACGCACTGGACCGGCCGACCCTGGAGCGGGTGGTGGCCTCGAAGATCGAAGTCAACGCCGGTTCCATCGACATGCTGCGCCAACTGGGTGAACGCTCGCCCGGCCACCGCGTGTGGATCCGCATCAACCCCGGCTTCGGCCATGGCCACAGCCGCAAGACCAACACCGGCGGCGAGAACAGCAAGCACGGCATCTGGCACGAAGAGCTGGGCGAAGCGCTGGCCTGCGTGAAAGCCCATGGCCTGCACCTGGTAGGGGTGCACATGCACATCGGCTCGGGAGTGGATTACCAGCACCTGGAGCAAGTGGCCCGCTCGATGATCGAGCTGATCGGCCGCCTGGGCGTGGACATCGAGGCGTTCTCCATTGGCGGCGGGCTTTCCACCCCGTACCGCAGCAGCGACACGCCGGTCGACCTGCAACGCTACGCCCGGACCTGGGCCGTGGCCCGCAAGGAAATCGAAGCGATGCTGGGCCACCCCGTGCGCATGGAGATCGAGCCGGGGCGCTTCCTGGTGGCGGAATCGGGCTACCTGGTGGCCGAGGTACGCGCTGTGAAGCAGGTGGGCCGCAACACCTTCGTCATGATCGACGCCGGTTTCAACGACCTGATGCGCCCGGCGATGTACGGGGCCTACCACCGCATGACCCTGCTCGACGCCGACGGCCAGCCGGTTGACCGCCCACGGCAGCCGACCGTGGTGGCCGGGCCGCTGTGCGAGTCGGGTGATGTGTTTACCCAGGATGACCAGGAACTGACCCCGCACGACCTGCCCCAGGCGCAGGTGGGTGACCTGCTGGTGATCCACGACGCCGGGGCCTACGGCGCGTCGATGTCGTCGAACTACAACAGCCGGCCGTTGCTGCCGGAGTTCCTGATCGAGGATGGGGCGCTACGGATGATTCGCCGCAGGCAGACAGTGCAGGACCTGCTGGGCCTGGAGGCGGGCTTCTAGATACCGTTTTTCATGCGCTGTCGCGTAGAGAACTGAATTCGCAAGCCATACGCGTACATTGTGGGGCGGCTTTAGCCACGAAGAACCCAACGCGGTGCATGGCACCGGCTGCGCCGGTGTTCGCGGCTAAAGCCGCTCCCACGGGGGCCGTGCCAATTCAATGAGTTATGTGCAGTTCCATGATAGGCCTGTGGCTAGGCCCCCATCAGCCCCTCGCGCACACCGCCCATGTAGTGCTCCAGGCGGCCACGCAACCAGCGTTCGGCAGGGTCGCTGTCGGTGGTACCCAGCCAGACCATGGCCAGTTCCAGCGCCGTGGTCTCGAACGGCAGGTGCTCGGCCTGCAGGTTGCCCCAACGCTCCATGCCCTGCGCGGCATAGTCCGGGCAGCAGGCCAGCAGGTCGGTACCGGCCAGAATCGCCGGCAGTGAACTGAACTGCGGCACCGACAACACCACCTTGCGTTGGCGGCCGATCTCTTTCAGCCAGTCATCGACCACACCCTGGGTATTGGCGGTGGGTGAGACCTGAACGTGCGGGCGGGCGCAGAACTCATCCAGCGTCAGCGGCGTGGCGGACTTGTCGGCCCGCACTACCCGGCCCTGCATGGTGCGCAATACCTTGCGCTTGGCATTGGCCGGCAGCCCACGGGTCTGGCTGATCCCGACCGTCACGTCGCCCGCCGCCAGCAGGTCCGGAATGCGCCAATAATCGACATGCTGCACGACCACCACCACATTCGGCGCTTCCACTCGCAGCGCCCGCAGCAGTGGCGGCAACAACCCCGACTCGACGTCATCGGACAAACCGATGCGGAAGGTCATCTTGCTGGTCAGCGGGTCGAAGTCGTGGGTCAGGCTGAGGGCGACGGACATGGCATCCAGTGCCGGAGTGAGGTACTTGATCACCTCTTCGGCCCTGGCCGAGGGCTCCATGCGGTTGCCCACACGGATCAGCAACGGGTCGTTGAACATCGTGCGCATGCGGGCCAGCGCAGCGCTGACCGTGGATTGGGCGACGAACAGTTTCTCTGCGGCACGGGTGATGTTGCGCTCCTGCATCAGCGCTTCGAACACCACCATCAGGTTGATATCGGCTTTGCGCAGTTCGTTTCGGTTCATTGGCGCTCCCGGCCGTTCTTGTTGTGCGGGTTCAATTCCAGCATCGATGTGGATTGCAGTCGAGCCCATCGATGGCACGGGCTTCGCCCATGTTCGCGGGTAAACCCACTCCCACAGGTACGGCGCCGGGCTCGAGGGCAGTGCCATGCTTGCAGGAGCGGGTCTACCCGCGAAAGGGCCGGCCCGGGCAACACATCAGCTGATGCCCTGCCCCACCGTCCATTGCCCCGCCCCACACAATCCGGGTACCCTTTTTCTTCCTCCCGGCCTCCCCGGCCATACACCGCCCAGGCATGACTCCATGATCATTCGCCAAAGTATCGCTGCAGACCACCCGCAACTGCTCGATATCTGGCTGCGCGCCGTGCGCGCCACGCACCACTTTCTGCAAGCATCCGACATCGACGCACTACTGCCGCAATTGCGCGACGTCTACTTCCAGGCCGTCGAGCTCTGGGTCGCGGTTGACACCGAAGACCGCCCGCTGGGCTTCATCGGCTTCAATGGCAACCACGTGGAAATGCTCTTCGTCGCCCCCGAGCGCCACGGCCAGGGCATAGGCCGCGCGCTGCTTGATTTCGGCCGCCAGAAGCGCAGCGCGATGAGCGTCGATGTCAACGAGCAGAACCCGCAGGCAGTGGGGTTCTACCGGCATTACGGCTTCATCCAGACCGGCCGCTCAGCGCTGGATGGCGAAGGCCGGCCGTTCCCCTTGCTGCATATGAGCCTGCCTGCCCAGGCTTGATTTTCGGGGCGACTTTGCGCCCCTGCTGCTGATACAAATTCGCGAGACAGACCAAAGGTATGAACCCAACGCGTTATACCACCGTGGCAAAGGACTTGATGGAAGGCATCGCCAGCGGCCGCTACCCGGTGGGCAGCCTGCTGCCGACCGAGTTCGAGCTGTGCGACCTGTACGATGTGAGCCGACACACGGTGCGCGCGGCGATCAACCAGTTGCTCAACCAAGGGCTGGTATCGCGGCGCAAGCGCGTGGGTACCCGGGTGGAGGCCAGTAGCCCGCGCGGTGGCTACTCGCAGTCACTGGCCAGCGTGGCGGACCTGGCGCAACTGGCGCAAAACCAGCAACGGGAAATCCAGGACGTGCGCCACTTTGTCGCCGACCTGAGCGAGGCGGCGCGGCTGGGGCTGGTACCGGGCGAGCACTACTTCTGCGTGTCGAGCATCCGTGTCGACCGCGTGCACAACGCGGCGCCGCTGTGCTGGACCGATGTGTACGCGCAGCGCGACCATGCCGAAGTCATCGAGTTGGCCCGCGAGCACCCCGACCAACTTATTGCGGGGCTGATCGAGCAGCACTTTGCCCGGGCGATCGCGGTGGTCGACCAGCAGGTGCGGGCAGTGTTGCTGACCGCGGAAATGGCCCGGCTGCTGAAGGCCGAGGCAGGCGCGCCGGGGCTGAAGATCATTCGCCATTACCGCGAGGAAAACGGCGACCTGATGGCGGTGTCCGAGACGGTGCACCCGGATGATCGCTTTACCCTGGTTACCCAGATGCGCCGGGATCGGTCGCCTGGCTGATCAAACCAACCGCGATCCCTGTAGATCTCGAAGGCAATGCGCCCCGCCATCTCGGCTGCCACCTGTACTGGTTGCTTCGATCATCAGCAAAGCGGTTGCGGGGAAGATCGGGCAGGACTATAAGAGCTCGAGTTAACTTGAGGTCAACAGGCATGGCAGCGGACAACACACGGATGCTAACGGTAGGGGAAGTGGCCAAACGCAGCGGCGTGGCGGTTTCTGCGCTGCACTTCTACGAGACCAAGGGGCTGATCGCCAGCGTCCGTACGGCGGGTAACCAGCGCCGCTATCCTTCACTGGTGCTGCGTACGCTGGCCATCATCAAGGTGGCGCAGCGCACGGGTATTCCGCTTGAGGAGATCAAGCAGGCCTTCAGCCGCTATGCGCCCAACAGCAAGCTCACGGCAGCGCAGTGGGGCGAGATGTCGACCGCCTGGCGCGAGGACCTGAACGCCCGCATCCGCACGCTGGAGGCTTTGCGCGACAACCTGGACAACTGCATTGGTTGCGGCTGCCTGTCGCTGGAAGATTGCCCACTGCGCAACCCCGAGGATGTGCTGGGCAAGGAAGGTACCGGGCCGCGGATTCTGGAGAAGAAGGCCCGATAAGGCTGCGCTGGCGGGTAGAGGACTGAATTCACAAGCGGTCCGCGTACCCTGTGGGAGCGGGTTTACCCGCGAAGAATCCAACGCGGTGCATGGCACCGGCTGCGCCGGTGTTCGCGGCTAAAGCCGCTCCCACAGGGTCCCTGCTAATTCAATGAGCCTTGTGCAGTTCCATGAGATCGCGCCCCCATGGCTCAGTTGCCTTTGCCCAGCACATACCGGTCGAAATGCTCGATGTGCTCGTCCAGGTTGTCCTCAAGCATCATCCGGTACTGCTCGCAGAAATACTTCAACAGCTCCTCCCGCGCGGCAGCCAGTTCCGCACCGGTCTTGAAACTGCGGGCGCTCATCCAGGCATTGAAGCGCGAGGCGCCGAAGGTCAGTGAGGCGCTGACCTTGCCCAGGTCTTCGATTTTCTCGATCTGCTGGTTCGCCAGTTCGATATGCGCATCCGCGCGGTCATAAAAAGCCTGATCGGTAGCTTGTGTCATTGCGGTTTACCTTGCTGCTGCATTCAAATTAGGCACAGCGCCGTTTTACAGCGAAAGCTCACGATGTGAAACCGGCAATTCACCTTCATGAGATTGCCCGGCGTCCTGTTTCCCGGCCATGCGCGCCAACAGCATTTTGATGCACACTAGCAGCGGCGCTGCCACGGCAAACAGCAACGCCACAGCGATGAACGCCGTGTCGAAGGCGATCACCGCCCCTTGCCCCGTCACTGCCTGCGACAACAGGCTCATGGCCACTCGTCCAGCAGCCGGCGGGTCAATACCCTCAAGCCGCAACATCGACGTCACCGAATCAAGCCGTTCATTTACCGCCGTCGCGCCTGTGCTCACATGCGCACCAAGCGCCTGGGCATTGAGCACGCCATGCTGGTCGAGCAGCGTCTGCAACCCTGCTACCCCCAAAAGCCCACCCACCTGCCGCCCGGTATTGAAAAGGCCGATACCACTGGCCAGGCTGTGCCGGCCCAGCCTGCCAAAGGCAATCAGAGTCAGCGACAGAAACAGCAACCCCAGCCCGGCCCCGCGCAGCATGACCGCGGCCATCATGTCGTGCATGCCACTCTCGCGGGTCGAGCCCGAAAGCATCCACATCGCCGCCATGATTGCCAGGATGCCAAACGGCACAGTGGCAAAAGGCGCGATACCACGCACCTGGATCAGGTACGCCACCCCCAGCAGCACGGCGATGAACACCACGCCACTGGGTAGAAGCAACAGGCCGGCGTCGGTGGCGGTGAAACCCAGCATGGACAAGGCAAAAGCCGGTATCACAAAGGCGCTGCCGAACAATGCCGCGCCAGCAACGAAGCTGACAATGAAGGCGAAGGTGAAATCACTCGACCGGAACAGACTGAAGTCCAGCAACCCCTGCCCATTACCCGTCAGTTGCTGGCCAAGCAACAGCAACAACGCCGTGCCGCCGACCACGCCGGCCCAGCACATGTGTGCTGCCTCGAACCAATCCCAGCGGCTGCCCTGGGTCAGGAGGTAGGTCAGGCACAGCAACGCGGTGGCCGCCAGTACCCAGCCCGGCCAATCGAAGCGGCGCCGGCCTGGCAGGTCATAGGCAGGCAGCTCGACCAGCAGCAACAGGCCGGTCGCCGCCAAGGTCAGCGGCGCAACGCTGAGAAATATCCAGGTCCAATCCTGGCTATCGATCAACCACCCCTGCATCGACGGCGTGAGTGCCGCTGGCGCGACCACCGCGCCAATGGCGAACAAGCCTTGCAAGACCGGCTGCTGCCGCCGCGGGTAGGCAAGAAAGATCAGTGTCTGCCCCGCCACCAGCAATACACCGCCTGACAGGCCTTGGCAGGCGCGCAAGGCCACCAGCAGCTCGATGCTCACCAATTGCGCCGCACCGACACAGGCCAACCCCATGGCCAGGGTCGCTCCGATGATCACCGCGCGCGGTGGCAGCCTGCCCAGCAGCCAGGGCGCGAACAGGAACCCTGCCAATTTGCATGCAGTGTAAGCAACATCCAGCCAGGCGAATTCATCCGACGTGGCATGTGTATCGCCCATGATGTCGTTGCGCCCTATCGCCAGCACGCTGCTGGCGATGGCGTCGGTGAGCGCAGCCAGTACGATGCCAGCAACCAGCAGCCACCCTTTAAGCCACTTGATGCCCACTTTCCGGGTGCTCACGAGCCACCTCCGACCTCGATCCGCACTCGCGCCGACAGCCCCGGCACGATGCGCCCGGGCAACGGGTTGTGGGCCAGGCGAATCTTCACCGGCACCCGCTGCACTACACGCACGAAATTGCCCGTTGCGTTGTCCGGCGGCAACAGACTGAACGCCGCGCCGCTGCCAGGTGCGAAGCTGTCTACCACGCCTTCGAGGCTGTCCTGCGGGTAGCCATCCAGAGTGACCCGTGCCCGCTGCCCAGGCTGGATTTGCTCCAGCTGGGTTTCCTTGAAGTTGGCCACGATCCACACCCCGTCGACCGGGACTAGGTCGAGCAAGGCAGCACCCGGCGTAACGAATCGTCCGACCCGTACCTGGCGATTACCAATCACGCCGGCAACCGGCGCCCGCACCACGGTATGTTCAAGCTCGATCAGCGCCAGGTCGCGCGCGGCCCTGGCCTGGGCGATAGCCGCCACGGCTGCCTCACGCTGGGCATCCAGCACGGCGATACGTTGACGCTGAGCATCGAGTGTCGCCGCCGCAGCCTTCAGCGCGGCCTCGGCGCTGCTGCGGGCGGCGTCGGTCTGATCGACCAAGGCCTGGCTGATTGCACTGTACCGAATCAGCTTGCGGCTGCGCTCGTGGGTTTTGCTGGCCAGCTGCCGCTCGGCCTGGGCCGACTGGCGCTGCGCCTCGGCCTGGCGGACCTGCGCCTGCTGCAGGCGTGTCTGGGCGTCGACATCGCCAAGACGCGCCTCGGCAGCCTTCAGGTTGGCCTGCGCCTGGGCCAGGTGCGCACGGTAGTCGCGGTCATCGATACGGAACAACACGTCACCGGCCCTGACCTGCTGATTGTCCCCGACCTCCACCGCCGTCACGTAACCCGACACCTTGGCCGCCAGCGACGTTACATCTCCACGCACATAGGCGTTGTCGGTAAAGGCGACGTCAGCAGAGCGCAACGTCAGCCAACCCACAGCCAGCAACAGTATGGCTGCCACGCACAGCACGACGCCCACTATCTTCATCCGTGCAGGCTGCGGCATCACCGCCGCGTGGGCCTGCTCAGGTTCATGTGTGTTCATGATGCGTTGTCCTGTATTCGGCCCTGGTGGCATGGCACTGCCAACAGGGCCGAAGGCCTACTTCTCGCTCGGCGTGACCAGTACCGTCTCATTGCTGTCGAGCACGAACACGGCCATCAGCTTGGCCGGCTTGCTGTCGCTGGCGTTGGCACTGACGCCATGGAAAGCGCCCGGTGCCTCGTACCAGTTTTCGCCAGGTTTGTAGACCTTGGCTGGCTCGCCATTGACGCTGCTGCGCACTTCGCCTTCCAGCACCGTGGCATAGATGAATGCAGATTTCGGGTGCCGATGCGCGGGCGACGCGGCCCCGGGGGCGTAGTCGACGATCACTCCGCGCATGCTTTTGCCTGGCACGTTGGGCAGTGGTCTGTCGAAGACCACGGTGACTTTGCTGACTGGCCGCTCGGCGGCGACAACCGGGGTCATGGCCAGCACGGTGAACGCGGCGGCCAGGAGGGGGCGGCTGAACATGGTGATGCTCCTTCGGTTCGGGATAGGGGTTGAATCGTTCACTGGCGAGCCAGCCAGTCTTCGAAGCGGATCTTGCCAAGCCGCGCGCCGCTGCCGGGAGTCAGCGACTTGTCATCGAGCTCGGCACCGAAATAGCGGGCATGCACATCCGCCACCACCTTTCGTGTATCTCCACGCAGGCGCAGGAAGCGGCGCACCAGTTCATCCAGTGGCGCGGCCTCTGGCCCGGCAACCTCCAGCATGCCGAGCGCTGGTGGCGCCAACGCCACATCGATCAGCGCTGCTACCACATCATCCGAGGCCAAAGGCTGGAACAGCGCCGGCGACAGGCGAATCTCCTCTCCTACCGTCCCTGCCTGGGCAATGCCTTCGACGAACTCGAAGAACTGCGTGGCGCGCAGAATGGTGTACGGCAGCGCGGACTCCCTGATCAGCGCCTCCTGGGCGACCTTGGCCCGGAAGTAGCCATTTTCCGGCAACCGCTCGCTGCCCACGATAGACAACGCGACATGATGCTTGACCCCTGCAGCCTTCTCGGCTGCCAGCAGGTTGCGGGTGGACGTCTCGAAAAAATCGAGCACCGCCTGGTCCTCCCAGGACGGGGCATTCGCCACATCCACTACCACATCCGCACCGTTCATCGCCTCTGCCAAGCCCTCGCGGGTGATGCTGTTCACCCCCGTGCTCGGCGCTGCCGCGACGGCATCGTGGCCGCGCTCGCGCAGGCCGCCGACAAGCTTCGAACCAATGAGGCCAGTGCCTCCGATCACCACGATTTTCATTGGGGCTGTCTCCACGTTCACGACTGCAACCATTGCCGTCGTGGAGGTTCAAGCATGCGCCGCCGGCCTGTGCAGAGTCCTTGCGTACCGGCTGGATTTGCCTCCAGGCTTGCTTGAATTTCCGTCCAAACTGTTCAATTCACGCCCTGGCATGTGCAGCCAGCTTTGCGCTGCCGTATCATCGGCCCATACCACTGAACAGTCGCCTCGGACACGAAGCCTAGGGCGTGCGAGGGGATGCCACGTGCCATTCGAGTTTGACGACTATGTGCTCGACGAACAGCGCAGGGAGCTGACCCTGTGCGGGAAGGCCGTGGCCATCGGCCCGCAGGTGTTCGACCTGCTCTTGCAACTGGTCAGTCACCGCGACCAGGTGCTGGGGCGTGACGAGTTGTTGGCGCGCGTGTGGAACGGCAAGATCGTCTCGGAATCGACCATCACCAGCCATATCAATGCCGTGCGCAAAGCCATCGGCGATTCCGGTGAAGAGCAGCGCCTGGTACGCACGATCGCGCGCAAGGGCTACCGCTTCGTCGGCCTGATCCGCGAGCCTTCCAGCAGCGCGGCACAGGCCCCATCCGAACCTGTTCCCGTCGCCTGTGGGCCCGCCCTGCCCGATAAACCGTCGATCACCGTGCTGCCCTTCCAGAACCTCAGCGGTGACCCTGAGCAGGACTATTTCGCCGACGGGATGGTCGAGGACATCATCGCCGCCCTGTCCCGCATTCGCTGGCTGTTCGTCATCGCCCGCAACTCGAGCTTCACCTTCAAAGGCCAGCGCATCGATGTGCAGCAGGTTGGCCAGGCACTGGGCGTGCGCTATGTGCTCGAAGGCAGCGTGCGCAAGGCTGGCAAGCGGCTACGCATCACCGGCCAGCTGATCGACGCCACCAGCGGCGAGCATCTGTGGGCCGAGCGTTTCGAGGGGCGGCTCGACGACCTGTTCGAGTTGCAGGACCAGGTGACCGAAAGCGTGGTGGGCGCCATCGCCCCGCAGCTGGAACGGGCGGAGATCGAACGGGCCAAGCGCAAGCCCACCGACAACCTGTGCGCCTACGATTATTACCTGCGCGGCACGGCCAAGCTGCATAACGGCACCCGCGACGCCATCGCCCAGGCTCTACCGCTGTACTACCAAGCCATCGAACTGGACCCTGAGTTCGCTTCGGCCTATGGCATGGCGGCGTGGTGCTACTTCTGGCGCAAGCTCAATGGCTGGATGGATGATCGCGCCCAGGAAATCACCGAGGGTGCCCGGCTTGCGCGCCTGGCAGTGGAACTGGGGCGTGACGATGCCGTGGCGTTAACCCGCGGCGGCCATGCCCTGGGGCACCTGACGGGTGACCTGGACGGCGCGATAGCGCTGCTTGACCGGGCACGCCTGCTCAACTCCAACCTGGCGCCGGCCTGGTACCTGGGCGGGATACTCAGGGCGTTACGCGGCGAGACACAGACCGCCATCGACAATCTCAAGCACGCCACACGGCTGAGCCCACTGGACCCGGAGATGTTTCGCATGCAGGTGGGCATGGCGTTGGCGCATTTCTTTGCCGGGCGGCTGGATGAGGCTGTGGAGTGGGCGGAAAAGTCGCTGGGGAATCTGCCCAGTCTGCTGGCGGCGGTGGCCCTGCTGGCGGCCAGCCATGCACTGAGCGGGCGGATGGACAGCGCGCACCGGGCGATGGAGCGCTTGCGAGCACAAGACCCAGGGTTAAGGGTGTCGACCTTGCGCCAGTGGCTGCCGATTTACCGCGATGAGGATCTGGCCCGATTTGCCGAAGGGTTGAGGTTGGCGGGGTTACCGGCTTGATCGGGGATGCATGAAACCCTGGCCTGGATTGCCTTCGTTGGAGTACCGAAACTCCAACTACAAATTTGTACCCGCCACCAGTGAACCTGGATTGAGGCGCACAGTCTTAGCCGAGCCCTAAATTCGGCCTTGCCGCCGCCATTCACCAGAGCCATTCACCCC
This sequence comes from Pseudomonas sp. M2(2023), assembly GCF_030263955.1. Classification (NCBI taxonomy): domain Bacteria; kingdom Pseudomonadati; phylum Pseudomonadota; class Gammaproteobacteria; order Pseudomonadales; family Pseudomonadaceae; genus Pseudomonas; species Pseudomonas sp. M2(2023). Next base: position 1,716,854 of record NZ_CP127114.1, on the reverse strand, counting down.
ATGCGCCACGCAGTCCGTCGCTCCCCCTTTGTCTCGCTCTGCCTCATTCCTTTTTTCCACCTGTTCGCCAACCCCGCCCATGCCAGCGGGGAAAGGCAACTGGTGGCAGCCATCAACGACTATCGCACCCAGCCACAGCGCTGCGAGCGGCGCATTATCCGGGGCTCGACGCCGCTGGTGCTGAAACCGAAACTGGCGTTGCCAGTCGGCTACGGCGGGGGTTTGCGGGAAGGATTGAAGGCTGCGGGTTATCAGGCCGTGAAGGTGCGGGCCATCCGCCTGGTCGGCGCGCAAGATGCCGAGGAGGCCTTCGATATGCTGCGCAGCGACTACTGCACGGCGCTGCTCGATAGCCAATATGCCGATATCGGTGTGAGTCGCTCACGCAACGAGTGGCGGGTGCTGCTGGCTCGGCCCCTGCTCGATGCCCAGCTCGGCGATGGGCGATCGGCAAGCAAAGCGTTGCTGGCACAGGTGAACGCTGCACGGGCGAAACCACGCCTGTGTGGTCGCAAGCGCTTTGCCGCTGCACGCCCGCTGGCCTGGAACACCGCCCTGGGAACGGCGGCGCAGCGCCACAGCCGGGCGATGGCCAACGACAATTTCTTCGCGCACCGCGACCTCGACGGTGATCTACCTGCGGATCGGGCATGGGATGCCGGCTACCGTGGGCGGCAGATCGGCGAGAACATTGCCGCAGGCCAAGGGTCACCGAGCAAGGCGATGGCAGGCTGGCTGGCCAGCCCCGGGCATTGCGCCAACCTGATGAACCCGATGTTTACCCAGGTGGGTGCGGCCTTTGCCGAGAACTCGCGTAGCGATAACGGCGTGTACTGGACGATGCTGTTCGGCGCGCCTTGACTGACTCAGGCTGCAGACCCCGAACGAGCCGCCGTTCAGACTTGCAGGCCACCCCGCGGCCAGCCGCAGACGCCGGGGCTGGCCTGACCGATGCCCTACAGCACTTCGAACAGCCCTGCCGCGCCCATCCCGCCGCCAACACACATGGTCACCACCACGTACTTCACCCCGCGCCGCCTGCCCTCCAGAAGCGCATGCCCGACCATCCGTGCACCGCTCATGCCGTAGGGGTGGCCGATGGCAATGGCACCGCCATTGACGTTCAGCTTCGCAGGGTCTATCTGCAAACGCTGGGCACAGTACAGTACCTGGCAGGCGAACGCTTCGTTCAGCTCCCACAGACCGATGTCGTCCACGTTCAGGCCGTGCTGGTGCAGCAACCTGGGCACCGCCAGCACCGGGCCGATACCCATTTCCTCAGGAGCCAGACCGGCCACGGCGATACCACGATACAGCCCCAGCGGCGCCTTGCCCGACCTTGCGGCCAGTGCGCCTTCCATCAGCACGCAGGCACTGGCGCCATCAGACAGCTGGCTGGCATTGCCGGCCGTCACGCAGCCGCCTTCGACAACTGGCTTCAGCCCTTGCAGGTCTGCCAGGGTGGTCGCCGGCCGGTTACCTTCGTCCTGGCTGAGGCAGACTTCCTCATGGCTCACCGCACCGGACAGCTTGTCGACCACCTTCCTGCGTGCCGAGACGGGCACGATTTCATCGGCAAACAACCCCGCCGCCTGCGCCGCTGCAGTGCGTTGCTGCGACTGCAAGGCGTAGGCGTCCTGCGCTTCCCGGCTGATGCCATAGCGGCGGGCGACAAACTCGGCGGTTTGCAGCATCGGCATGTAGGCGTGTTCGCTCATCCGCAGCACGGCAGGGTCATAGGCCTCGCTGGCCAGCTGGTTGTGCACCTGCTGGACCAGGCTGATCTGCTCCTGGCCGGCGCCGATGGTCACCTGCATACCATCGACAATGATCTGCTTGGCCGCTGTAGCGATGGCCATCAGGCCCGACGCACACTGGCGGTCGAGGGTCTGCCCGCTGACCGATTGCGGCAAGCCGGCAGCCAGCGCCGACAGTCGGCCAGGGTTGATCGCGGCGGTACCACTCTGCATGGCGGTACCCAGCACCAGATCCTCCACCTGCGCCGGCTCGATACCAGCCCGCTCGACGGCTGCCCGAATGGCGACGGCAGTCATGCTGGGGGTTTTCAGGTCGTTGAAGGCGCCACGCATGGCTTTGCCGATGGGTGTGCGGGCAGTGGCTACGATCACGGCGTCTTTCATGGTCGAAATTCCTCGGGGAGTAAAGGCTGCAGTTCGCTCAACACCTGCCGCAAGCGGGCAGGCACCGGGACCGGGCGTCGGCCCTGCCGGTCGACGAATACATGGACGAAGCGTCCGGTGGCGCAAGCCAGGGATTGGCCCTGGATGAATACGGCCAACTGGTACTGCACCGAGGTGTTGCCCAGCCGGCTTACCGCCAGGCCCACCTCGATGCCCTGCGGAAACGCTACAGGCGACTGGTAGTCGCAGGCCGAACTGACCACCAGCGCAATCACCGCGCCATGGTGGATATCCAGTCCGCCCTGCTCGATCAGCAGGCGGTTCACGGCGCTGTCGAAAAAGCCGTAATAGACCACGTTGTTCACGTGCCCGTAGGCGTCATTGTCATGCCAGCGGGTGGCGATTGGCGTGTAGTGCCGGTAGTAGTCACGTTGCCGATGCACACTCATCAGTAGGCAGCCTCGTAGATGGCCAGTGCATCGGCCTGGGTGACTTCACGCGGGTTGTTGACCAGCAGGCGCTGCTGTTGCATGGCATCTTCTGCCAGTTGCGGCAGGCGATGGCGCGGAACATCGGCATCACGCAGCCGCCCAGGCAAACCGCAGCGGGCGCCCAGCGCGGCCAGTTCCTCGACGAACTGATCAGCCTGCCGGTACAGGTCGCCAGGCTGCAACCGTGCGCCCAACAGGGGCACCGCCAGCTGGGCATAGTCCGTCACCGTCACGGGCAGGTTGAAACGCAGCACATGCGGCAACACCAATGCATTGGACAGGCCATGGGGAATGTGGAAGTGCCCACCCAACGGGTAAGCCAGCGCGTGCACCGCCGCCACCGGGGCATTGGCAAACGCCTGGCCGGCCAGGCAGGCGCCCAGCAGCATGGCCTGACGCGCATCCAGATTGCCGCCGTTGTGCACGGCCTGATCCAGGTTTTCCGCCAGCAGCCGCAGCGCCTCGCGCGCCAGCAGGCTCGACAGCGGGTTGCGCTTGAGACGGCTGGTATAGGCTTCGATGGCATGCACCATGGCATCGATACCGGTTGCGGCGGTTACCGCCGGGGGCAGGCCGAGCGTGCAGACGGCATCGAGTACCGCCAGGTCCGGCAGCAGCAGCGGCGAGACGATGCCCATCTTGCTGGTGGCGCCGGTGGTGACGATGGCGATCGGCGTCACCTCCGAACCGGTGCCGGCCGTGGTCGGCACCTGGATCAACGGCAGGCGTCGGCCCTTGGCCTTGTCCATGCCATAGAGTTCGGCAAGCGGCTGGTTGCAGTCGCGGTGGGCCAGCAGCGCGACCAGCTTGGCAACATCCATCGAACTGCCGCCGCCAAAGCCCACCACCAGGTCGGCACCGATATGCCGGGCCCGCTGGGTGGCTGCCAGTACACAAGCTTCGCTGGGGTCGGCGGTAACCTCGCTGAAGATCGCCACGCCGACCTTGGCCGTCGTGAATCCCGGTAGCAGATCATCGAGCATGCCCAGGCGGGCGATACCGGGGTCACTGACGATCAGCACGCGCCGTGCGCCGCGCTCGCGGCACAGAGTGGCAAGGCGCTGCACCGCGCCTGCTTCGCAGAGGATCTGCCCGGTAGTGGCAAAGCTGAAAGGCTGCATCTGGCTCTCCTTGTCGTCGTTGGCCCTGCGTCAGAAGGCGAAGTCGCTCGCTGGCAGTGCCATGAGGCAATCTGCACCGCCCAGCAGGGCTTCGCGGTGCGCGGTGGCGCGGGGCAGGACGCGTCGCCAGTAGAACTGCGCCGCGTGCAGCTTGGCCCGGTAGAAACCAGTTTCGGCACTGCCGCCAGCCAGCGCCGTCTCGGCGCGCACGGCCGCCTGCAGCCACAACGCGGCGAGCAGCACATAGGCCGAGTAGGCCAGGAAGTCCACCGAGACCGCGCCCATTTCCTGAGGGTCACGCTGGCAAGCTTCGACTACATGGCCTGCCAGCACACGCCATTCCTCCAGGCGCTGCCCGACCGCTGTCGCCATGGCATGCAGACCACCACCGACACCAGCCGCCTCGACATGCAGGGCCAGTTCATCGACCAGCAAGTTCAGCTCGGCCCCGCCGTCGCCCAGCAGCTTGCGGCGCACCAGGTCGAGAGCCTGGATGCCGTTGGTGCCTTCATAGAGCTGGGTGATGCGGCTGTCGCGCATCAACTGCTCCATGCCCCACTCGCGGATATAGCCGTGTCCGCCATATAGCTGCACGCCAAGGCTGGCGACCTCCTGCCCGACATCGGTGAAAAACGCCTTGACGATCGGGATCAGCAGTGCCGCCCGTCGGGTTGCGCCGTTGCGTGCCTGATCGCTAGGCGCTGCGTGCTCCAGGTCGAGCTGCCGGGCGGTATAGATGGCCAGCATTCGGCAGCCCTCGGTAAGGGTTTTCTGGGTCAGCAGCATGCGTCGCACATCCGGGTGGACGATGATCGGATCGGCCGGCCTGTCCGCCGCCGCCGGGCCGGTCAGCGCGCGCGATTGCAAGCGCTCGCGTGCATAGGCCAGCCCCCCCTGGAAGGCCGCTTCGGCAATGCCCAACCCCTGCAGGCCGACTTGGAAACGGGCGTCGTTCATCATGGTAAACATGCACGCCAGGCCTTGGTTGGCCTCGCCTACCAGCCATCCCTGGGCACCGTCGAAATTCATCACGCAAGTCGAGGCGCCCTTGATGCCCATCTTGTGCTCCAGCGCGCCACAGCCCAACGCGTTGCGTTCGCCGCCCGGCAGCAGCTTGGGCACCAGGAACAGGCTGATGCCCCGCACCCCGGCCGGCGCATCGGGCAGGCGTGCAAGTACCAGATGAACGATATTGTCGGTCAGGTCCTGTTCGCCGCCACTGATGAAGATCTTGCTGCCTGTGATGCGATAGGAACCGTCGACCTGCGGCTGGGCGCGGGTGCGCAGCAAGGCCAGGTCGGTGCCGGCCTGCGGCTCGGTGAGGCACATGGTGCCGGCCCACTCGCCACTGACCATGCGCGCCAGATAGGACTGCTGCAGCGCCGGGCTGCCATGGCGATGCAAAGCCAGCACGGCACCTTCGGTGAGGCCGGAGTAGATGCGGAACGACAACGACGCGGCCATCAGCATTTCGTGGAAGCTGGCCGAGGCCATTTGCGGCAGGCCCTGCCCGCCGTAAGCCTGCGGCCCGGTCATGCTGGCCCAGCCATGGGCCACGTATTGCCGGTAGGCGTCGCGGAAACCATCGGGCGTGATGACCTCCCCATCAGCCAGCTGGCAGCCCTGCTCGTCACTGTTGCGGTTGAGGGGAGCGACTACCTCGCCGGTAAAGCGCGCGGCCTCTTCCAGTATGCCGTCGAGTGTGTCGCGGTCCAGTTCGATACCCAGCTGCTGACAATGGGCGGCAACGTCGAACAGCTCGTGCAGCACGAAGCGCATGTCGCGCAAGGGAGCCTGGTAGTTCATGCCTGAACCTCCGCCTGCTGCTCGAAACGCTTGCCGTTGGCCACCAGCGTGCAGAGCAGAGCGGCCGGGCGCCAGTGCTCGCCCAGTACGCTTTGCAGGTATTCCAGCCGAGCCAGGACGAATGCTGCACCCTGGTCATCGGCCCAGCGCATCGGGCCACCTGTGGCCGCAGGGAAGCCATAGCCGTTGAGCCACACCCGGTCGATGTCGGCGCTGCTGGCAGCGATGCCTTCCTGCAGAATCTTCGCGCCCTCGTTGACCAGCGCCAGCAGGCAGCGCTCGACGATTTCCTCGGCGCTGATGCCCCGGCGTCGGTAACCCAGGTCGTTGGAAATCTTGAGCACCAGGGCGTCGACCTCGGGGTCATGCTCGGCCTGGCGGCTGCCAGGTGCATAACGGTAATAGCCCTTCCCTGTCTTCTGACCCAGCCGGCCCAGATCACACAGCGCATTATCCACTTGCACCAGCGGATCGTGCATGCCCTGCCTGGCCAGCTGGCGGGCACGCCATTCCAGGTCGATACCGACCACGTCGTACATGCGGAACGGGCCCATGGCAAAACCGAACTGTTGCAGCACCGCATCCACCTGGTGCGGCAGCGCGCCTTCGAGCAGCAACTTGCGCGCTTCGGCCACATAACTGCGCAGCATGCGGTTGCCGATGAAACCGGGGCAGTTGCCGGCCACTACCGCCACCTTGCCCAGGCGCTCGCCCAGCGCCAGGGCGGTATGGAGCACCGCCTGGCCGGTGTGCGCGCCGCGCACTATCTCGAGCAGCTTCATGACATGCGCGGGGCTGAAGAAATGCAGGCCCAGTACGTGCGACGGTCGCCGGGTCACCGCCGCGATCGCGTCGATGTCCAGCGCCGAGGTATTGCTGGCCAGGATCGCCTCCGGTTTGAGGTGCTGGTCCAGGGCCCGGAAGATTTCCTGTTTGAGTTCAAGGCTTTCATACACTGCCTCGATCACCAGATCGGCCTGGGCCAGCGCGGCGTAGCCATCCACCGCCTGCACTCGCGCCAGGCAGGCTTCAGCCTCGGCCTGGGTGACACGCTGCTTCTCCACCTGCTGGGTCCAGGCCTGGCTGACCATGCTCAGGCCAGCGTCCAGGGCTGATGCGTTGCTGTCGAGCCACAGCACCGACAGCCCGGCACTGGCGAGGCTGATGACAATGCCGCGGCCCATGGTACCTGCGCCTATCACGGCCACCTGGTTGATCGGAAAGGGGGTATTCACGCGCAACGCTCCTGCTTGTTGTAGGTATGAGGACAGGCATCACCCTAAGCAGGCCGCAGGTATTTTTGAAATTTCAATTTCGTATGCCATATATTCTGCCCATGAATATTTCCAACTTCGATCTGAACCTGCTGCGGGTCTTCGACATGTTGCTGCGCGAGCAGAACGTCTCACGGGCGGCTGAACGCCTGGCCCTGACCCAGCCCACTGTCAGCAACGCTCTGGCGCGGTTGCGCGACCAGCTGGGCGACCCGCTGCTGGTTCGTGTGGGCCGGCGCATGCGCCCTACGCCACGGGCGTTGGCGCTGGAAGGGCCGATTCGAGCGGCGCTGCAACAAATCGAGCAGACCCTGGCCACTGGCGATGCCTTCGAGCCACGGCGCAGCCACCGTCAGCTGCGCATCGCCCTCACCGACTTCGTCGAACAGTTGTGCATGCCACCGCTGCTGGCACGCCTGCAGGTTCTGGCCCCGCACTTGCGCATCGATGTGGTGCACCTGGCTCCCAACCTGCCGGCCGACGCGCTGGACCGCGGCGACCTCGACCTGGTGCTGGGGCGCTTCGATGAGGTGCCGGCACGTTTCAGCCGCCGCCCCTGGAGGCGTGAAACCCTGCAAGTCGCGCTGCGCCAGAAGCATCCGCAACTGGCGCCGGACCAGGCACTGGATCTTCAGGCGTTTCTTGGTTTGCGGCACATCTGGGTACACGGTGGCCAGACCCGCGGCATGGTCGACCAATGGCTGGCCGAACAAGGCCTGACCCGGAAAATTGCCTACACCACCCCCAACTACCTTCAAGCAGCGCATCTGGCCGCCGCCACCGAGATTTGCGTGGTGCTGCCGCGGCAACTTGCGCAGCAGTTCGCCAAGTTGCTGCCCTTGGCGGTGCACGAACTGCCCTTCGCCCTGGAGCCGTTCGAGCTGGAACTGGTGCACCTGACCCATCGTCGGCACGACCCCGCCCTGGCCTGGCTGGTGGAGCAGATCATGGAGCTTCCGCCTGCCTGAGGCCATCAGCAAATGCGATGGCAACCATGCCGCTCTGGTATTGGCTGGTGCCCGAACCCGTCCCCTACAGTGGTCCGCCACCATAACAACAAGGACACACCATGCGCTTCCCACTGTCGATGCTGGCGCTCGCCCTGCTGGCGCCCCTCCCGAGCCTGGCCACTACGGCGGCAAAGGATGCCACCCCGGCCACCCAGGCCAGCAACCAGCAATGGCTGCAACGCCTGCCTTTCGATGACCACGGGGATTTCGAAGCGGCCCGGCGCGGGCTGCTTGAACGCTTCGACGGGCCGGTCGCGACCGCCGATGGCAAGACTGTGTGGGACCTGGGTCAGTATCGTTTTCTCGACCCGACGCAGGCCCCGGCCACGGTAAACCCGAGCCTGTGGCGCATCGCCCAGCTGAACACCATCGCCGGCCTGTTCAAGGTCACCGAAGGCATCTACCAGGTCCGCGGCCTGGACTTGGCCAACATGACCATCGTTGAAGGCCAGGACGGGCTGATCGTGCTCGATCCGCTGCTGGCCGTCGAAACCGCCAGGGCCGGCCTCGAACTGTATTTTCGGCACCGCCCGCGCAAACCGGTGACCACGCTGATCTACACCCACCCGCACATCGACCATTTCGGCGGCGCGCGCGGAGTGATCGACGAGGCGGACGTAAAGGCCGGCAAGGTCCAGGTCATTGCACCCGAAGGCTTCTTCGAGCATGCCATCGGCGAAAACGTGCTGGCCGGCCCGGCCATGAAGCGCCGCGCCCAGTACATGTACGGTGCCCCCCTGCCCCGCGGGCCACGCGGCCAGGTGGATGCCGGTCTGGGCAAAGGGGTGCCGGCCAACGCCACCGTCAGCCTGATAGCGCCGACGCTGGAAATCAGCCAGCCGCTGCAACGCATGACCCTCAGCGGCGTGGAGGTAGAGTTCCAGTTGACCCCTGGCACCGAAGCGCCAGCGGAGATGAACATCTACTTCCCTGGGCTCAAGGCTCTGTGCATGGCCGAGAACGCCACCCACGTACAGCACAATGTGCTGACCCTGCGCGGTGCGCTGGTACGCGACCCGAAAGTCTGGGCGCACTACCTGGACCAATCGCTGTTGCGTTACGGCGACCAGGCCGAGGTAGTGTTCGCCCAGCATCACTGGCCGACCTGGGGCGGGCCGGCAATCCGCGAGTACCTGGCCGACCAGCGCGACATGTATGCCTTCATCGATAGCCAGACCTTGCGCCTGATCAACCAGGGCCAGACACCGATGGAAATCGCCCAGAGCCTGGCCAACCTCCCGCCGCGCCTGGCCAGCAAGTGGTACAGCCGCGACTACTATGGCTCGCTCAGCCATAACGTACGTGCCGTCTACCAACGCTACATGGGCTTTTACGATGGCAACCCGGCCAACCTCGACCCACTGCCGCCGCAAGCTGCCGGCAAGCGCTACGTGGCGGCAATGGGTGGCGCCGATCAGGTGCTGGCCCAGGCACGCCAAGCCTTTGCCGAAGGTGACTACCGCTGGGTCGCGCAGTTGGTGAACCATCTGGTATTCGCCGAACCGGGCAATACCGCAGCGCGCGAACTGCAGGCCGATGCGCTGGAACAGCTGGGTTACCAGAGCGAGAACGCTACCTGGCGCAACGCCTACCTCAGCGGCGCCCAGGAGCTGCGCGGCGGAATAGCCGCCGCCACCGGCAGTGGCGGCAATGCCGACGACATGGTGCGGGCACTGACCCCAAGCCTGTTCTTCGATTACCTTGGGGTACGGGTGGATGCCTTCAAGGCGGCGGAGAGCGACCTGAGCATCAACTGGCGCTTCACCGACCTGGGTGAAGACTACGCCCTGACCCTGCGCAACGGCGTGCTCACCCATCGCGACCTGGCTCGTCACGCCCAGGCCGATGTGCAGGTGAGCATGAGCAAACAGACATTGGACCGCATTGCCCTGAAGCAGACCGGGTTCCTCAAGGAGGCCACGCTGGGCGAGATTTCCATCGAAGGTGAGCGGGTGAAGTTCCTGCGTTTCATGGGCGGCCTGGAGAACGCCGATTCCCGCTTCAACATCGTGACCCCTTGAGCGCCGGCATCTTCGCCGGCAAGCCCGCTCTCACAGGTACCGCAATGGCGTCTGGATTCACATCGTATCTGTGGGAGGGGTTTCAGCCCCCGTTCGCCAACCGGTACAACCCTGCCAGCGCCATCAGGCACACCGCGCTACCCAGTGCCATTACCGGCAGAATCGCAGGCTGACCGCGCTCGGCCCGCAACATCGCCAGCCCCTCGCTGTAGCGCCGCCCCTGGCGGGTCAACAGCGCCAGCGTTGCGAAGCCGACCACTGCGGCCAGCGCCAGGTCGCCCTGGCGCAAAGCCAACCCCGCGACCGCCACCAGCGCCAACCAGGTACGCCGCCAAGCCAGTTCGGTGCGTTCGGCCTGCAAGCCCGGATCAGGCATGCCAGCGCGGCCACAACACGACAGCGGCCATCAACGCCGCGATCAGGCAACCCAGGGCCAACAGCGGCACCAGCGCCGGCAGCGGCAATGGCCGGCGCTGTCGCAAGGCACGCTCCACCCGCAGCCAGCGCAGGCAGGCGCCGGCGCTCAGCAACATGCTCAGCAACATCAGGCTGCCGACAAGCCAGAGCCGAAGCGGCGCCTGCAGGGCCTGGCCGGCAAAGGTCTCGATGGCAATGCCACCTCCCAGCAACGCCAGCGCGGTACGGATCCAGGCCAGGAACGTGCGCTCGTTGGCCAAGGTGAAGCGAGGGTCGGGCGCCTCGCCCTGCCCCAGCAGACGCCGCGCCCAGTCCGGCCGTGGTTCAAACGCGTCCATCAGCGCACGCCAAAGCTGCGCAGGGCGCCGGGAGAAAAATACGAAAGGCTGGTGCGAACATTGAAGTCGAACGGGCGACGTTGCTCGTTGATCAGCCCCGACGCATGGTAGCGGCCACTCTTGAGGTCATAGGTGACCTCCATTGCGTTGACCGCCACCTCGCCGCCCGGGTGGTAGAAGCTGTGGGCCTGTGATGTACGCCACAGATGGCCGCCAGCATCGTAGCTGTCGGTTTCGAGAATGGCCCAGGTGTCTTCGTCCACATAGAAGCGTCGCTTGGCATAGATGTGCTGTGCGCCGGGCTTCAGCGTCGCCTCCACCACCCACACCCGGTGCAGCTCGTAGCGTGTAGGCGCCGGATTGACATGACCAGGCCTGATCAGCTCGGCATAGCGCAGCTCGGGCGATGCCAGGCGGTAGCTGTTGTACGGCACGTGCAGGGCCTGCTTGCCCAGCAGCTTCCACTGGTAACGGTCGGGGGCGCCATTGAACATGTCGCGGCTGTCGGCAGTACGCAGGCCTGCGGTGCCTGGCCCCGTGGTGTCGTAGGCGATGTTCGGCGCGCGCCGCACACGCCGCTGACTGGCACTGTAGACCCAGGACAAGCGGGGCTCGGCTACCTGGTCAAGGGTTTCGTGAACCACCATGGCATCACCGGCAAGCCGTGATGGTGCCGTCATGCGGTAGGTGAAGTAATACAGCACATTGCTAGCACCCATCCCGCCCAGGCTTTCCGGGCGGGCTACATCCTGGCGCGCGCTCATCAGTACGAAGCGGCCGTTCTTGAACGGTGTGACGCTGTCGGACATCTGAATGTAACTGGCATTACGGTGCCGGGTCAGATGGTTCCAGATCACTTCCAGGCCGTTGTCCGGCCGGGGAAACGCAATCACTCCACTGAACCCGCGCAGGCCGTTGCCCTGGTCATCCAGCTGCGCCTGCGCTGCATTGCGGGCGGCCGAGGCGGCGACGCCGGCAGGTACCGCGACACTGCGATGGGTGGGGTAGACCGGCAGCTCGAAGGTGTGCGGGAAGCGCTTGAGCAAGGCTACCTGGCCGTCGGAAAGCTGGCCCTGGTAACGCCGATAGTTGGCCGCCGTGATCCGGTACAGCGGCTGCTCGGCGGCATATGGATCCAGCGGCGTGCCGTTGTCACCCAGGCGCTGCTGGGCGACGCTCAACCCGCCTTGCCAGGCCGGGATACGGCCGTCCGGGCTGGCCGCGCGTTCGGCGCCCACAGGGGTGAGGTTGTCTGGCAGGCCTGTCGCAGCCAGCGCGCCGCTGGCCCAGAACAGGCCGATCATCACCATTCGCATATTCATCATCATGCCCTCAGAAGGTGACGCCCAGGCTCAGCGAGACAAAGTCCCGGTCACCACGGGTGCCATAGTCGCCATCGATAAAGTCGGTATACGACAGGCTCAGGCTGTAGGTGCTGGCAAGCGTCGCATCCAGCCCGACGCTCATGGCCTTGGAGCCTTCGCTGAAAGCCGAGCCTTCCACCGGGCCTGTACCGTGCACATCGTGCGACCAGGACAGGTTCGGCCGCAGGTCGAAGCCGGCGATCACGTTGGGGTAGGTCAAGGTCGCGCGTAACCGGTAGCCCCAGGAGAACGGGGTCATGAAGCCTTGGTCGTTGCAGTGCTCTGGCGTCTTGGAAATCGCCCGGCATACGCTGTTGTCCGCCAGCTCGCCACTGTTGAAGGTACCCGAGCGGCCGTAACGCGGGCCTGCGCCGCCCTCCAGCCCGCCGACGTAGGTGGCCCCGGCCTCGCCCACCAGTAGCATCTGGTTGGCCCCCAGCACCTGGCTGAAGGCATGTACGGCGGTCACCTGAAGCTGGGTCACCTCCTTGCGCCGGTAGCCGTCGAACAGGGTGCTGGCGCTTTCTGGCCGCAGCCCGTCGCCCAGCAAAGGCGAACGCCCCTCGACGTTGAGCAGCGACTGGATGATGTCGGTACCGTTGAGTTGCATGGGCATATTCGGCCGGTAACTCAGCTCACCCTGCAGGGCCGTACCGCTGCGCAGGGTGGTGGCGAACGACAACCCGTACATGCGGATGTCCTCGGGGTACTGCACACGGTACTGGGAGGTACCCAGGCGCAATGCACCGACCAGCGACTGACCGGCAGCGGAGCCGAGGAACCCGGCGCAGCCGGCCGGGCCGATACCCAGGTTGGCGCACAACTGGGGAGCGAAGCGGCTGTTGTCGAAATAAGGGCTGCTGACCGTCCCCAGATAAGGCGTGCGGCTGTGATAGTTGGCTGCGTAGGCACCGAACTCGGTGTCCAGCGCCGCCACGTACCAGCGCAACGAAACACCCCACTGCCCGCCGTCGCGGGCATCCTGGTCACTGCCCCGGGGTATGCGCACGCCTTCGCTGGTCAGGTTCACGCCAAACGGTGCAAGGCCGGCGACGGCAGCCGGGTTGCCAAGCAACCTGGCCCCCACATCCAAGCCATCGCAACCATCGGGCAGGAAGTCGTTGTTGGAGAAGAACGTGCCGCAGTTGTCGAGCTGGGTCTGGTCCCAGTCCAACTGGTAGAAGCCATCGACCGACAACGCCTCGGTCAGGTTCTGCGTGAAGTAGAACAGGTTCACCGGCACCAGCGCGTCCTTCACCTCGGAACCTGGGCGGCGCAGCGCCGCCAGGTTGAAGGGATTGATGACGTTCAGCCCGCCCTGGATGAAGGTGCTCTCGCCCCAGTTCACTACCTGCTTGCCCAGCCTTGCCGAGCCTGGCTGGCCATCGATGTCGTAGAGGTAGTAGCCAAAGGCGTCGAGCAGCTGGGTACCTGCGGTCTTGGCCGAGCGCTTGCGGTTGTTGTCCTCGACCTGCTTGAAGCGCTGGCCATGGTCGCGCAGCGCCGTGTCGTACCAGTAGGTGCCACGCAGGAACACACCCAGGTTGGCATGTTTGAGCTCCAGATCATGGGTACCTTTGAACACTGCCGAAAATACATCCCCCGAGGCAAAGTTCAGGCGGCCGTCATCACTGTTTGCACTATTGTGCAAAGCCGGGTCCGGGTTGGCAGTGGAAATGCTGGTGCCAAACGAAAACGCTGAATCAAACTGTCCTTCAAACTCTCCCAGATTAAATTGAACAGCCAGGGCAGGCACAGAAAAAAGTGCAGACGACGCAAGCAGCGACAACGGTCCCGAAAGACCAGAAGCACGAAATGCCATCACTCTTAACCTCTTATTGTGTTTATTCGAGAGTGAGTTGCGAGTTAGCGCCGAAACACGGCGCAAAGGCTTGTGTAAAAAGGGGTTGGATAAATAAGTGAAAGTTTCTGTTATCCTCGAGCCGGTGTTCCCCGATACTAAGTAGGCCACTAGAGCTGAACAAATAACGTCTCTCGATAGTTGCCATACCACTTCGGCATAGCCTGAGAATTGCCATGACTTTGAAACAGCTGCGTTACCTGATTGCCATTGTCGAAGCCGGCAGCTTCTCCAACGCCGCGCGCCACGCGTTCATTGCCCAGCCAGCATTGAGCCGTCAGATAGGACTGCTGGAAAGCGAGCTGGAAATGCAGTTGCTGGCGCGCCAGCATGACGGCATCGAGCTGACCGATGCAGGGCGCCAGCTGTACGAAGTGGCACGCTCGGTGATACAGAAGCTTGATTCGGTGAAGGACGAACTCAAGTCCAGCCGCGGCAACCCCAAGGGCCACGTGGCCATCTCGATTCCGGCCACGGCTTCGGCGCTGTTGTTGCCAGCCATCATCACCCAGGCGCAGGCGCGCTTTCCTGGTATCAAGCTCACCGTATGGGACGGCCTTAGCCGCGAAGGCGGCCAGGCGATCGAGCTGGGCAAGGTGGATTTCGGTGTGGTGCCAAATGCGGAGGAGCTGGCGCACATTGTCGCCGAGCCCGTGTTCTCCGAAGACCTGTACTGGGTCGGCCTGCCTGCGCATGGTCCGGACGATTCACCGATCACCCTGGCCGAGGCCGCGTCGAGCCGGCTGGTAATGCCGCCGCGCAGCCTGCACCTGCGCAGGCGCATCGAGCAGGCGGCCATGGAAACCGGCGTGGCCCTGGATTCAAGCTATGAACAGCAGTCTGCACCCGGCATAGCCAGCCTGGTACGCGCCGGCCTGGCGGCGACCATCAGCAACTGGCCGCCATTGCTGGACCTGGCCGCCCCGGCCAGCGCGCGGCTGATCGTGGAACCGCGCATCACCCGTACCATTGCCCTGGCCCATTCGCAACACAAGCCACTGTCATTCGCCGCCGCCTGCATGCGCGACCTGGTGCGCGGGCTGCTGGTGGATGCGGTGCGCAGCGAGCGCTGGAAAGGCACCCTGATCGAGCGTGCCCCCCTCCCCCAGCAGAGCCTCTGAACGCAGCGCAGGTCAGGCCCGGGCCAGCGCAGTCGTGCCCACCTGCTGCAGCCGTTGCCGGGTTTTCTGAGGGTCCATCCACACCAGCCCGGTCAACCCGGCAATGACCAGCACCGCCCCGCATACCAGGAAGCCCTGGCCATACCCTGCCGGGTGGTCGGCTCCGGCGCCCTGCACCAGAAACCCCGTGACTACGGGTGCCGCCAGCCCGGCCAGCGAAGCGATACCATTGCCGATAGCCAGGATGCCGCCACGCTGCCCGCTGGGCGTGAACTCCGCCAGCATGGCTGGCCCCACCGAGTACATGACCAGCGCCAGCCCGCCACTGAAAGTCAGGCTGATGATTCGCTCGACATTCCCCAGGCCCGGCAGGAACAATGCCGCCGACAACAACCCGCTGGCAATCAGGCACAGGGACACGAAGGCTCCGCGCGACCAGCGTGTCGCCACCCCGGCGCGCATCATGCGCTGCGACAGCCAGGCCATGAACAGGCTCAGCGGCGTGGTCACCACCACGAAAAGCACGAACACCCGACCGGTCATGATCGGGTCGATGCCCAACCCGGTTTCCAGATAACTCGGCACCCACGTCAAGGTCAGGGCCAGCGACCAATTGGCGGCGAAGTGGCACAGGTAATTGCCCAGCACAGTGCGGTCGCCGAGCAGACGGCGGTAGGCGATGTGCGCCTGTTCTTCCCTGGGCTGGCCGGGGCGGATGCGGTCAAGAGTACCCTCGCGCCCCAATGCCCACCACAGCACGCACCACGCCGCACCGATCAAGGCCAGCACGATGAAGTTCATGCGCCAGCCATAGTGCACGCTGATCCATGGAATCATTGCGCCTGCCACCAGCAGCCCAAGTGCACTACCGGTATGCAACAGCGCCACCGGCAGATTGCGCCGGTCGTTGGGGAACCACTTGTACAAGGCATGGGTTGCCACCGGTGACGCCGGCCCTTCGCCGATGCCCAGCAGCACCCGGCAAGCGACAATCGCCCACAGGGAGGTGACGAACAGCATGGGCAACTGGATCAGCGCCCAGAACGCGCCCATGCCCAACAGCAGGGTGCGGGTCGGCCGGCGGTTGGCCATGAAGCCACCGACCACTGCAGAGATGGCGAAGAACCAGTGCAACGCGCCACCCACCAGGCCGAACTCGGCCGGGGACAAACCCAGTTCCCTGGACATGGGTACCGCTACAAGGCCGATGACCACCTTGTCCAGGAAGTTCACCAGCATAAGCAGTGCCAGCAGTACCGCAATCATCCAGGCCGTGCCTGCACGCGCGCGGGGGTCAGTATGAGTCATGTCGATCTCTCTTATTGTTCTTGTGGGAGAGCCCGGCCACTCGAGGCCGGGCGTGCAGTTTCACTGCTCGGGCATGAGCACGCCCTTGGCAATGGTGTTGCGCTGGATTTCGCTGGTCCCGGTAAGAATGCGCATCATACGGGTCGCACGGAAGATCCACTCCACCGGGTTGCCCCGCAACAGCCCGGCCCCCCCATGAATCTGCACCGCGCGGTCGGCGATACGGAAGGCCGTTTCCGATACGAACAGCTTGCACATCGGCGCCTGGGTGCGGATATCGCCACCGGCGTCATTCACCGCGGCAGTGGCATAGACCATGCTGCGTGCCGCATGCAGTTCGGTGGCCATGTCGGCGATCATGTGATTGATCGACTGGAACATCGCGATCGGCTGGCCAAACTGCTTGCGCGTGCGGGCGTAATCGACCGACAGGTTCAGCGCCAGGCCCGCCAGGCCCAGCATGGTTGGGCAATGCAGCAGACGATTGAGCGTGATGCGCCCCATTGCCAGCTTGAAGCCCTGCCCCTCCTCGCCAATGCGGTTGGCCACCGGCACTCGTACCTCATCGAGAATTATGTCGCCATGGGCGCCGCCGCCGGACATGACCGAGTAATCGCTTTCCACCCGCACGCCCGGCGCATCCAGCTCGACAAAGAACGCCGAGATCCCCTGGGCGCCACGCCCGGGGCCGGTGACCGCGAGCAGTACCGCGATGTCGGCATAAGGCGCCCCGGAAATGTAGCGCTTGGCCCCGCTCAGCACGTAGTGCTCGCCGTCGCGCCGAGCGGTAGTCCTGATCGCCGTGGCATCGGACCCGGCTTCACTTTCGGTCAGCGCGAAGCACACGGCCTTTTCGGCTCGGCACACCGGCTGCAGGAATGCCTCGATCTGGGCCGGGCTGGCCACCTTGAACAGGTGGCCGACACGCGGCGGCCCGGAAAGCTCGCCGAGAATGTGCGGCGCCAGCATAGAGCCCGTCAGAACCGTGGCCTCCTTCACCGCACACAGGTCGGACACGCTCAATCCTGCCCCACCAATCGTTTCGGGCAGCATGATGTTGTAGAAACCCTGCTCGCAGGAGCGTTGCCACACCTGCTGCAGCACCTCACGCGGGTGCGGTTCGGCCCAGCTGAGGCCGGCGCGTTGTTCCAGGGGCAGGATTTCGTTGCGAACGAAGCCGCCGATGGCCTCGATGATCTGTTTGGCCTTTTCGCTTGGCTGGTACATGGCAATTCCTCAGGTCAGATGCGGCGTTCGCTGTTTTGCCAGTAGGCGTCTCGAATCAGGCGGCGCACCACTTTGCCGTTGGGGTTCTTCGGCAGCTCGCTGACGAAGTCCACCCCACGCGGTTTCTTGAACCCGGCAAGAGCCTGGGCGCAATGCTCGATCACCTCGTGCTCCTGCAGCTGCATGCCAGGCTTGAGCACGATCACTGCCCGCACCGCTTCGCCCCACTGCTCGTCGGGCACGCCCACCACGGCAGCCTCGAACACTTGCGGCAGGCTGTAGAGCACCTGCTCGACTTCGCTGGGGTAGATGTTGAAGCCACCGGAAATGATCATTTCCTTCTTGCGGTCGACGATGAACACGTAGCCCTGCTGGTCCACCGTGGCCAGGTCGCCGGTGAGGTAGTAGCCATCACGCATAACCTCGGCGGTGAGATGCGGTGCGCGCCAGTAGCCCTGCATGATGTCCGGTCCCTTGACCACGATCTCGCCCACCTCGCCTGGCTGGACATCGCGGAAATCGTCGTTCACCACACGCAGGTCGGTCTCGAAGTAGCATCGTCCGCACGAGGCCAGCCGGCGGTAGTCGCCGCCTTCACACAGGTGGTCCTGCTCGGTCAGCACCGTCACCAGCGAGCAGGTTTCGCCAGCGCCGTAGCCCTGGGCCAGGATCGGCCCGAACACTTCGATAGCCCGCTTGACCAGCGCTGGCGCCATTGGCGCTGCGCCATACATCACCAGGCGCAGGCTGCTCAGGTCATAGCGCTCGACCCCGGGGAAATTGACCAGACGGTTGATCATGGCCGGCACCAGGAACAACCGGGTCACGCCCTCGCGCTGGATGGTCTCGAGCAGCAACTGGTCATCGTAGCGTTCCAGCAAAAGGCTGCAGGCACCCACCGCCAGCAGCGGCATCAGCTGCATGCCGCTGGCATGGGTGATGGGGCCGACATGGGCCATGATGTCGCCTGGGCCGGCACGCCGGGTGGGGCTGGCGATGCTCTTGCGGATCAGCGCCTTGCGGTTGCCGACGCTGAGCATTGCTGCCTTGAGCACACCGGAACTGCCCGAGGTGTAGTGCAATACGGCCAGTGCATCGTCAGGCAGATCGCAACTGACCGGCTGGCTGCTGCCTTGGGCCAGCAGTGCGCCGTAGCCGATATCGCCGCCCTGCTCGCCAAGGGTAACGATCAGGCGTAGCGCAGGCACCTCCTGCCTACGCGCCAGCAAGGCCTCGGCAGCTTGCGGGTCGGCGATCAGCGCGACGCTGCAGGCGTCATTCAGTACCTGGATCACTTCATCCAGCGCCAGGCGTGCATTGACCGGGACCTTGACCAGGCCGGCCTTGTAGAAAGCCACCTCAGCCTCCACCAGCTCGACCCGGTTGGGAGCCAGGATCGCGACATGTTCGCCGCTGGCGATGCCATGGGCCAACAAGGCCGAGGCCAACTGATTGGTCCGCTGCTCAAGCTGCGCGAAGGTGAGGCGGGTGTGGCGGTCGATCACCGCCAAGCGCTCAGGCCAGTATCTTGCACTTCGACTGGTTAGGGTTGCGAGGTTCACGTTGTTGTTCTCGTCGCGGTTAAGACCCGGTCGATGCTAAACAGCATGCGGTCGGAGCAAGTAATACCAGTTACGTATGCGGGCCATAACGGTTTGCACTGGACCACATCGCATGAGCGGCAGGGGTGATGACACATCGCTTGCATATGACACTTTGTGTCATTAATATCGAGCTTGTGTCCTGACGGCGTCCTCGCCGATCAGCAATCCATCGCCCTTCCCCATGCAGGTACCGCCCATGACGACCACCATGCAGACCCCCAAGAACCAGCTGGTCAAACTCGCCCAGCAGCAGATGCTGACGGCGCTGGCCGACAACACCTACACCCCTCGACAAAAACTCGCTCTCACCTGCCGCATCCTGTTCGACGGCGGCCACGATTCCGGCCTGGCCGGGCAGATCACCGCCCGCGCCGAGCAGCCTGGCACCTACTACACGCAACAACTCGGCCTGGGCTTCGACGAGATCGCCGCTTCCAACCTGCTGGTGGTCGACGAAGACCTCACCGTGCTGCAAGGCCGCGGCATGGCCAACCCGGCCAACCGCTTCCATAGCTGGCTGTACCGCGCACGCCCCGACGTCAACTGCATCATCCACACCCACCCACTGCACAGCGCCGCCCTGTCGATGCTGGAAGTGCCACTGGCGATCTCGCACATGGACCTGTGCCCGCTGTTCGACGACTGCGCGTTCCTCAAGGAATGGCCCGGCGTACCGGTGGGCAACGAAGAAGGTGAAATCATTTCCAGGGCGATCGGCGACAAGCGCGCGATCCTGCTTTCCCACCACGGTTTGCTGATCGCCGGCCGCTCGATCGAGGAAGCCTGCGTCCTTGCCATGCTGTTCGAGCGCGCGGCAAAGATGCAGCTGCTGGCCATGGGCGCCGGTGAAATTCGCCCCATCCCGGATGCCCTGGGCAAGGAAGCCCACGACTGGATCTCCACCCCCAAACGTCATGGTGCCGCGTTCAGCTATTACGCGCGCCGTGCCTTGCGTGCCCATGGCGACTGCCTGGGCTGACTGAAGCTGTACTCTTTCCCCAACAACGGCAAAGGTGCCTGGTTATGTCTACACCTGTAATTCGCGGCGTTATCGGCTACACCATCACTCCCTTCACGGCAGACGGCGCGCTCGACCTGGATGCCCTGGGCCTGTCCATCGACCGCCTGATAGAAGACGGCGTGCACGCCATCGCACCGCTGGGCAGCACCGGCGAAGGCGCCTACCTGTCCGACAGCGAATGGGAAACGGTGGTGCGCTTCAGCCAGGCACGCATCGCCGGCCGCGTGCCCAGCGTGGTCAGCGTCTCCGACCTGACTACCGCACGCACCGTGCAGCGCGCCCGCCTGGCACAGGCCTGCGGCGCCACGGCGGTGATGGTGCTGCCCATCTCCTACTGGAAGCTCACCGAAGCCGAAGTGGTCGCCCACTACATGGCGGTGGGCGCGGCCATCGACATTCCGATCATGCTCTACAACAACCCGGGCACCAGCGGCACCGACCTGTCGGTGGAGCTGATCCTGCGCATCCTCGGCGAAGTGCCCAATGTGACCATGGTCAAGGAAAGCACCGGCGACATTCAGCGCATGCACCGCCTGTTCAAGGCCACCGATGGCCAGGTGGCCTTCTACAACGGTTGCAACCCGCTCACCCTGGAAGCCCTGGTGGCCGGTGCCACCGGCTGGTGCACCGCCGCGCCCAACCTGATCCCGGCGCTGAACCTGGCGCTGTGGGACGCGGTGCAGCAAGGCAACCTGGCCGAAGCTCGCGCGTTGTTCTACCGCCAGTACGAACTGCTGGAGTACATCACCCGCCGTGGCCTGCCCACCACCATCAAGGCCGGTTTGAAACTGCTCGGCCAGGATGTCGGCGCTCCACGCCTGCCCCTGCAGCCGCTGGATGCGCAAGGCAGCGACTACCTGAAGAGCATGCTGGTAGAACTGGCCGACTGACCGTGACAACTGCCCGGCGGCGTCTTGCTGCCGGGCTTCATCCTGGCAACGTTGCTCGCCCTTGGCCAGACTCGACCTGGCGCAACACCTTCGCCAGTTTCGCCACGGCCATCGCCAGCTCGCCAGGGGTATGCGCCGCAAACCCCATCAGCAATCCCGCCTCCCCTTTCGTCGACGCATACAGGCCACTTAGCCCCAGCAGGTCTATGCCAGCGGCCTGCGCCGCCTTCACGACCTGCTCTTCAGGCATCGGCCTGGTGAAAACACAAGGCATCTGCATGCCGCCTGCGGGCACACGCGCGACAAGAAAGTCCGACAGCTGTGCCTGCACCAATGCCGCCAGGGCATCGCGGCGCTCCGCATAGATCGCCCGCATCAAGCGCACATGGGCGCCGAAGTGCCCGCCTTCGATGAACCTGGCCAAGGTCAGTTGCGCCAGCGAAGCCGTATGCCCGTCCTGCAAGGTTCGCGCAGCGGTCATCGGCTCGACCAGTTGCGGCGGCAAGACCATGTAGGCAATGCGCAAGCCGGCGAACAGAGACTTGGTGAACGTGCCGATGTAAACCGTACGGTCGTGGGCATCCAGGCCTTGCACGCACGCGGTGGGTTTGCCGGCATAGTGAAACTCGCTGTCGTAATCGTCCTCGATGATCCAGGCGCGTTGTTGCCGCGCCCACTCGATCACCGCCAGACGCCGGTCCAGGGACAGGGTCACACCAGTAGGGAACTGATGCGAAGGGGTCAGGAAAACAGCCCTGGCATGGGGAGCCAGCCGTGTTATCTGCGCGACCTGCATGCCGTCCGTGTCCACGGCCACGGCGATGCAATGCAGGCCAGCAGCACCCAGCGCCTTCCTGACCCCATGGTAGGCCGGGTCTTCGATAACCACTTGGTCGCCCGCGTCGGCCAATACGTGGGCACACAGGCTGAACGCCTGCTGTGAACTGGTAAGGATGAGCACGCGGTCAGCCGTGGCCTGTGCGCCACGTTCAAGATTGACGTAATCGGCAATAGCCCGCCGCAGTGGCTCGGTACCTTGCGCGCTACTGGGCTGCAATGCCTGGGAGCCATGTTCCTTGAACACCTGCCGTTGCAGCTTTTCCCAGGCCTGCAACGGGAAGTTGCGGGTTTCCGCCACCCCCGGCGCAAACGGCCGAGAAACGAAGAAATTGTGCACTCCGCCCTCCTGGCACAGCGCCTGGCCACGACGGCTGATTGCCGGCGGTTCGTCCGGGGCTTTCACCTTGCGACCCCGGGGCTGGGCCGGCAGGTACTGCGCACGGGGTGAAACGAAGCTGCCACTGCCCACCCGGCGCTCGATGAAGCCTTCGGCGTGCAGCTGGCCATATGCAGCCTCGACCGTATCCCGTGACACAGCCAGCGAGGCCGCCAGCGCACGGGAGGCGGGCAACGCCTTGCCCACAGGCAACGCCCCTTCGAGAACAAGCTGGCGTATCGCACGCTGGATTCTTACGTGCAAAGGCAGTGACGCGCGCTCTGGGTCGCCGATCCAGGCTTTCACCGACTCCAGTTGTGCATGCTTGAACATTGGTATGGCCATATGCGGAAAATTGGTGGGGCTATACCGGCCATTCTAGCGCTATAAAAACCAGCCTTTCCAACCCTATGCGCCAGAACGACCGAGGCCTCGATGAACACGCCCGCACACACTGCTCCAACCCCGCTACGGCTGACAGACATCCTTCACCCCGTGGTGGTGGGGATCGTTTCGGTAATAGTCAATTATGGCGGCACCTTCATCCTGGTGTTCCAGGCCGCCAAGCTGGCCGGGCTGAGCCCGGCGCTGACCTCCTCGTGGGTCTGGTCAGTGTCGATCGGCGTCGGGCTCAGTGGCCTGGTCCTGTCCTGGTACAGCCGCGAGCCGGTGATCACCGCCTGGTCCACGCCGGCCGCTGCGTTCCTGGTCACAGCGCTGGCCAGCGTGCCCTACAGCGACGCCATCGGTGCCTACCTGCTGTCGGCAGCCGGCTTCGTGATGCTGGGAGTGACCGGTTACTTCGAGCGCCTGGTGCGGGCCATCCCGGGCGGAATTGCCGCCGGCCTGCTGGCGGGTATCCTGTTGCAATTCGGCATTGGTGCATTCGGCGGCCTGTCGGTCGACCCCGCCCTGGCCGGGCTGTTGATCGCGGCCTATGTAACATTCAAACGCTTTACCGCCCGCTATGCCGTAGTAGGCATTCTGCTGCTGGGCCTGGGCTACCTGCTACTGCAGGGCCAGGTGGACCTGACAGCGCTCAGGCTGGAATTCGCCACGCCGTTGTTCACCGCGCCCACCTTCTCCCTCAACGCCGCCCTGAGCGTGGCCCTGCCGTTGTTCCTGATCACCCTTACCGGTCAGTACATGCCAGGCATGCTGGTGCTGCGCAACGATGGCTTCAAGACCAGCGCCAATCCGATCGTGGCAGTCACTGGCCTGGGGTCGTTGCTGATGGCACCGTTCGGGTCGCACGCCTTCAACATCGCTGCCATCACCGCCGCCATCTGCACTGGCAAGGAAGCCCACGAAGACCCGGGCAAACGCTGGGTCGCGGGCATCGCTGCCGGCGTCTGCTACATCCTCGTAGGGGTATTCGGGGTCACCCTGGCCAGTGTGTTCATGGCCCTGCCGGCCACCTTCATCACCACGCTGGCCGGCCTTGCACTGCTGGGCACCATCGGCGCCAGCCTGGCCAACGCAATGGCAGATGCCCGTTCACGCGAAGCGGCACTGATCACATTCCTGGCCGCGGCAGCCAACATCAACCTGTTTGGCATTGGCGGGGCATTCTGGGGGCTGGTCATTGGCTTGCTGGCCTATGCCGTATTGAACGGCCGCCTACCCGGTTTCTGCCACTTCTCCCGGTAAGCGGGCTTTCCACCATCCTGCCGTGCGCCAGGTGCGCACGCCGTACAACAGGTATCGACATGCCCAAAGCTGGCCCCAAGCTTCTTACCCAAATTGCTGCCGTACACTTCGTCAGCCATGTGCACATCATGCTTATCCCGGCGCTGCTACCCGTGCTCCCCGACTTGCTGGGGGTAGGGTTCGTCGAACTCGGCGCAGCCCTGGCCGTGTTCAATGTCGTCTCCGCCCTGGTGCAGGCACCGCTAGGCTATGCCGTCGACCACTACGGTGCGCGCAAGGTGCTCAAGGCGGGCTTGCTGCTGGGCAGCATCAGTTTCCTGCTGGTTGCTGTCAGCCCCAGCTACATCCTGCTGTTGGTGGCGATGGCCATGGCCGGCCTGGCCAATGGCGTGTACCACCCGGCCGACTACGCGCTGCTGGCCAACGGCATCGAACAAGGCCGCCTGGGGCGGGCGTTCTCGATCCATACCTTTGCCGGCTTCCTCGGCTCGGCGGTAACGCCAGCTATATTTCTCGGCATCGCTGCACTATTCGGCACGCAGGCTGCCCTGATGGCGGGCGCGGCTGCGGGGGTTGCCGCCTTGCTGTTGATATCGGTTCCAGGCAGTGGAATCCACCACGTTGCCAAGCCTGGCAAAGGCGGCTCTGGCCCCACTGCAGCAGGTCGCGCGCGACTGTTCACGCCCATGCTCGGGCTGCTGACGGTCCTGTTCATCTTGCTCAACCTGAGCACCAGTGCCATCGAGAAGTTCTCCGTGGCCGCCCTGGTCCAGGGCCAAGACCTGACCCTGGCCTGGGCCAACACGGCACTCACGGCCTTTCTGCTCAGCAGTGCTGCAGGTGTACTGTGCGGTGGGGCCTTGGCTGACCGGACCCGGCGTCACGGCCTGGTGGCGGCCTCGGCCTTTGCCCTGGCTGCCGCGTTGACAACGCTGGTGGCCCTCGGGCTGCTTCGGGGCTGGGGGTTGGTGGTGGTTCTCGGTGCCATTGGCTTGCTGACCGGGATCATCGCCCCGTCGAGGGACATGCTGGTGAAGGCGGCGGCACCGAGCGGCGCCGAGGGCAAAGCGTTCGGGCTGGTCTCGACCGGCTTCAGCATCGGCGGTGCCCTCGGGCCGGTGGCGTTTGGCTGGATGCTCGACCAACGCCTGCCTCATGGCATCTTCGTGGCATCGATCGTGTTCATGCTGCTGACGGTGCTGCTGACCTTGGCGCAGGAGGCCTACCTGGCCAGGAAGCACCGACAGCCTGTCTAGCCCCAGGGCTGCTTTGCAGCCCTTTCGCAATGCAAGGCAGATCCTGCAGAACAGCACATGGCCATTGATTCATCTGCGCACTGGCTACTCAGGCGACCGGATTGGCATGCACCACCCGCCCACCTGCCCCCGGCCGATTGACGAACAACACATCCAGCACACTGCCGTGCAACCCCTTCAACGCATTCCAGTTCGCTGATGCATGCACGTACCTGTCTCGCAACAATCGCTGCTCATCCTCGGTCAACCCAGGCTGTTCGCATTCACCCAGGGCAAACGCATGCAACTTGCGGCTGATGCCCAGCAGTTCATCCGGCAGCCGGTGCTCGACCTGCCCGCCCAGTTGCGCAAACGGCACACCAGCGCGCACCGCCAGCTCCCGCATGATGCTCAGGTACACCCGCGACAGCTGCCCCGCCACTTCCCGTTCGCGGTACACCGCCGCATATACCTGTTTTTGCGCCTCGCTAGGCAGGCCACCGGCAATCGGAACCTCCCAGGCCAGCACACGCGGCCTGGGCGCACCCATTTCGCCAAACGACGACGCCAGCAACGCACTGACTGTGGCATGCACACGCGTGTGCTCGGCGCGCATTCTCAGCGGCACCCGCTGAGAATGCGGTTTGCACAGCAGCACCTGCTCCTGCGTGGTATCCGGGTAACCACCGCCAATGTTCGAGTGCACGCCTGGCAACACGATGTCATGGCCGCTGCGTACCAGCGGGAAGTTGTGCCGCTGCTCGTCCCCCGCCACCAGCTGCACCATTTGCCGGGCAATGCCCGCGCCCAGGCCCAGGCGCAAGTCACCATGGCGGTCGTCGGCAGGATCGAAGTCGCCCTGCAGCGGAGCGATGATTGCAGCAACCGTGTCGAACAGGCCGATGAAGTTGATCACGATGCCACAGGGCACAGCCAACAGGCTGCTGCCGCCATCATGCAGCAGGTTGGCCAGATGACGCACAGCCGCAGCGCCGCGGCTGAAACCGAACAAGTCGAACTCGACCCGCTCGAGCCTTGCCTTTGGGTGCGCCTGGCGCCAGTCCCGCAGTTGCCCGGCAATCCCCGCCAAGGCCTCGGTGACACGCGCCTCGGCTCCTCTACGCCCACACCCGGTGGCCGAGGCATAGGCATGATCCGCCTCCCCCGCCAGGGTGCCCACGCCCTCGACATAGCGCTTCAGAAACGCCATGGTCTCATCAGCATTGGCCCCCTGCGTCGGGTACAGAGCATGCAACAGGGCCACATTGCTCAAGGCATTGGCATAACTGCCCCCCTTGTTCCCCGGTGCATCCACCGGCATCACATTGCTCAGGTTGTTACCGGTGCCATCGAAGAACACGCCAAAACGCAGGGTGACCGGCGTGATGCGTGCAGTGCTACAGCTGTTCAGGTCCATCGTCGTGCTTCCTGCTTGTACCAAAAGCACAAGCAGGCGCCAGCACGCTGCTGCGGAACATCAGCCAATGGCCAGCGATACACAGGACATTTCCGGACCTGCATGGCCCCCGGCAAGGATAAATTTCCCTACCGCCATTGGTCGCCACCCCCCCGGATGGATTAAAGTATCACCCCTTGCCAGGGCAGCTGCTTCCAGCCGCCTGCGGCCCCATACCAGGAACCGTCACCGATGGAACACCGTGAAGCGCTGATCGCGCTGCGCACCTTTCTTTCTTCCCAGATCCTAGGCCAGGAGAAACTGGTCGAGCGGCTGTTGATCGTGCTCCTGGCAGACGGCCACATGCTGGTCGAAGGCGCGCCGGGCCTGGCCAAGACCAAGGCCATCAAAGAGCTCGCCGAAGGCATCGAGGCGCAGTTCCATCGCATCCAGTTCACCCCCGACCTGCTCCCGGCCGACATCACCGGCACCGAGATATACCGCCCGGAAACCGGCAGCTTCGTGTTCCAGCAGGGGCCGATCTTCCACAACCTGGTGCTGGCCGACGAAATCAACCGCGCCCCGGCCAAGGTGCAGTCCGCACTGCTCGAAGCCATGGCCGAACGCCAGGTCAGCGTGGGCCGCAGCACCTACGACCTGTCGCCGCTGTTCCTGGTCATGGCCACACAGAACCCGATCGAGCAGGAAGGCACCTACCCGCTGCCCGAAGCCCAGCTCGACCGCTTCCTGATGCACGTGAAAATCGGCTTCCCCGACGCTGCGGTAGAGCGGCGCATCCTGTTGCAGGCCCGTGGTGAAGCCCTGGGCGGCGAGACCAAGCCCGAGCGCCGGGTCAGCCAGCAGGCGATCTTCGCCGCCCGCAAGGAAATCCTTGGCCTGTACATGGCCGACGCGGTGGAGGAATACCTGGTGCAACTGGTGATGGCCACCCGCACTCCGGCCAAGTTCGATGCCGAACTGGCCGACTGGATCGCCTACGGCGCCAGCCCGCGTGGTTCCATTTCGCTGGACCGCTGCGCGCGCGCGCACGCCTGGCTGGCCGGGCGCGACTTCGTCAGCCCCGAAGACATCCAGGCGGTGCTGTTCGACGTGCTGCGCCACCGCATCATCCTCTCGTTCGAGGCCGAGGCGGCAGGGATCGACCAGGACCGCGTGGTCCAGCGCATCCTCGACGTCGTCGCCGTTGCCTGAGCCCATGCCCACTGCATCGCTGGCCGAACCCGGCATCCGCATCGGCCTTGCCGAGCTGATCGACATGCGCCACCGCGTGCGCGAAATCCAGCTGTTTTCCCGGCCCGGCCAGCGCAGCCCGCTGGTGGGCCTGCACCACTCCAAGCTGCGCGGGCGCGGCGTGGACTTCGACCAGGTGCGCGTCTACCAGGCTGGCGACGATGTGCGCAACATCGACTGGCGGGTTACCGCGCGTACCCAGGAGCCGCATACCAAGCTGTTCCACGAAGAGCGCGAACGGCCCATCTTCATTCTTGTCGAGCAGAGCCAACGGCTGTTCTTCGGCTCGGGGCTGATGTTCAAGTCGGTGCTGGCCGCCCAGGCTGCAGCGCTGTTCGGCTGGGCCGCGCTGGGCCATAACGACCGCATTGGCGGGTTGGTGTTCGGCGACAACGAGCACCACGAAATCAAGCCCCGGCGCAGCAAGCAGAGCCTGCTGCAACTGCTCAACCGTCTGGCCAAGGTCAACCAGGCGCTGCACACAGAGGCCACGCCCGGTGCCGACAGCCTCGGCCTGGCCCTGCGCCGCGCCCGCGAAGTGCTGCGCCCCGGCAGCCTGGCCATCGTGATCTGCGATGAGCGCTCGCTCACTGCCCAGGTGGAGCAGCACCTGGCCATGCTCTCGCGCCATTGCGACCTGCTGTTGATGCCGGTGTCCGACCCGCTCGATCATGCCCTGCCCGCCGCTGGCCTGCTGCGCTTCGCCCAGCGCAGCGCGCAGCTGGAGCTCGACACCCTGGACGCCAACCTGCGCCAGGCCTACCGCCAGCAGGCCGAAGCGCGCATCGAGCGCTGGGAGCTGATGGCGCAAAAGCTGCGCGTGCTGCTGATGCCACTGAGCACCCAAAGCGAAATGATCGAGCAACTGCGCGAGTACCTGAACGCCCAGCGGCCACGGAGCGCGTCATGAAGAGCAGCGGCCAATGAACCCGCTTGATCAACTGCAGCCGCTGATCGCCCCCGCGCCGATCGGCCTTTGGCCACCGGCACCCGGCTGGTGGCTGCTGCTGGCCATGCTGCCGCTGCTGGCCTGGGGCCTGTGGCGGGTGCGCCACTGGCGCCCGGGCAAACGTCGTATCGTGCGTGCCGAACAACCCTTGGACCCGGTACGCGTGGAAGCGCTGGCCGAACTGGCCCGCCTGCCGCGCCCCTACGACGGCGCCCCGGCCGGGGCCTGGCTGCAACAGATCAACGCCCTGCTCAAGCGCCTGTGCCGCAGCCACTACCCGGGTGCCAACAGCCATACCCTCAACGGCCGCCAGTGGCTGGCGTTTCTCGACAACCGCTGCCCGGCCGCCGGCCTGACCCGCTGGATGGTACTGGTCGAAGGCGCCTACAAACCCGAGTGCAAGCTCGACGACAAGGCCATCGCCGGGCTCAGCCAAGCCGTCGAAACCTGGATTCGCAAGCATGTTTGAACTGGCCTGGCCGTGGGTTTTCGCCCTGTTGCCGCTGCCGTGGCTGGCGCGCCTGGTGCTGCCAGCAGCCGACAGCGGCGAACCGGTGCTCAAGGTGGGCTTCCTCGACGAACTGGAAGGCCTGGCCGGGCGCCGCGCGCGGCTCAACCTGCCAACCTGGCGCCAGCAGGCGCCCTTTGTCGTCATCTGGCTGTTGCTGCTGTGCGCCGCCGCCCGCCCGCAATGGCTGGGCGAGCCGGTGCCAGTGGCCGCCAGCGGCCGCGACCTGCTGGTGGCGGTGGATGTGTCCGGGTCGATGGACTTCCCCGACATGCAGTGGCAGAACGAAGAAATCAGCCGCCTCGACCTGGTCAAGGCGCTGCTCGGCGACTTTCTGCAGGACCGCGAGGGCGACCGCGTGGGCCTGATCCTGTTCGGCAGCCAGGCCTACCTGCAGGCGCCGCTCACCTTCGACCGACGTACCGTGCGTACCTTCCTCGACGAGGCGCAGATCGGCATCGCCGGCAAGAACACCGCCATCGGAGACGCCATTGGCCTGGCGGTCAAGCGCCTGCGTCAACGGCCGGCACAAAGCCGGGTGCTGGTGCTGATCACCGACGGTGCCAACAACGGCGGGCAGATCCACCCGCTGACCGCCGCCCGCCTGGCCGCCCAGGAAGGCGTGCGCATCTACACCATCGGCATCGGCGCCAACCCCGAAGCCAGTGGCACCCCCGGTCTGCTCGGCCTGAACCCGAGCCTGGACCTGGACGAAGCCTCGCTCAAGGAAATTGCCGACATCACCCACGGCAACTACTTCCGCGCCCATGACGGCGCCGAACTGAACGCCATCGGCGACACCCTCGACCAGCTCGAACCGGTGGCCCAGCAACCGACCCAGGCGCGCACGGCCAGGGCCCTGTATGCCTGGCCCCTGGCCCTGGCCCTGCTGCTGAGCGTGCTGCTGGTGCTGGCCGTGCAATGGCCGGACAACCTGCTGCACCGCCTGCTGCGCAAGCCGCGCTTCCTGCAACCGCACCCGGAATGGCGCCAGCGCCTGAAGCGCCTGCGCCTGAGGAGGCGGCGATGATCGAACTGTGGCCCGAATGGTTGCGCCCGCTCTGGCTGCTGGCCGTACCCCTGCTCGCCTGGCTGCTGTACAAACTGTGGCACCGGCGCAAGCGCGCCGGGCGCTGGCAGATGATTCTGCCGCCGGCGTTCCATGGCGTCCTGCTCGGCGGTGGCAGCGGCAGCACCAGCAAGCTGCCGTGGGTGGCGCTGGGCCTGGCCTGGGTCCTGGTGATCCTGGCGCTGCTCGGGCCCAGTTGGCAGCGCGTGGAAGAAAGCCGCCAGCGCCCGGCCGACCCACTGGTGATCCTGCTCGAACTGACCCCGCAGATGCTCGCCGAGGACAGCCCGCCCAACCGCCTGGAGCAGGCGCGGCGCAAAATCCTCGACCTGCTGGAGCACCGCCGCGACAGCCAGACCGCGCTGGTGGTCTACGCTGGCTCCGCACACACCCTGGTGCCGCTGTCCGATGACTTGGCCACCAGCCGCAACCTGCTCGAGGCAATCGACCCATCGATCATGCCCAAGCCCGGCCAGCGCGCCGACCTGGCCGTGCAAAAAGGCCTCGCCCTACTTGCCCAGAGCGGCCTGGGCCAGGGCCGCCTGCTGCTGATCGGCTCGTCGCTCAGCGCCCCGGAGCGCGAAGGCATCGCCCAGGCCCTCGGCCGCCAGGGCCCGAGCCTGCTGATGCTGGGCATCGGCAGCCGCGAAGGCGCACCGGTGCGCCAGGCCAATGGCGAATACCTGAAGGACGACCAGGGCGGCATCCTGTTGCCACGCCTGGACAGCACCAGCCTCAAGGGCTTCATCAACGGCACCGGCGGGCGCTATCGGCATGCTCGCATCGACGACCTCGACCTGCGAGGCCTGGGCCTGTTCGACAGCCCGCGCACCGGGCGCAATGATGGCCAGACCCTGCAATTGGACAGCTGGGCCGACCAGGGGTACTGGCTGCTGCTGCCGCTGTTGCTGCTGGCCGCCTGTGCCGGCCGACGCGGCTGGCTGTTCTGCCTGCCGCTGCTGCTGGCCCTGCCCCAGCCCAGCCAGGCCTTCGAGTTCAACGACCTGTGGCTGCGCCCCGACCAGCAAGGCCAGCGCCTGCTGGAGCAGAATCGCCCGGCCAGTGCCGCGCGCCATTTCCAGGACCCGCAATGGCGCGGCATGGCCCTGTACCAGGCCGGCGACTATGCCGGCGCTGCCGAAGCCTTTTCCCAAGGCGACACCGCCGCCGCACACTACAATCGAGGCAATGCCCTGGCCCGCGGCGGTGAGCTGGAAGCTGCGCTGGACGCCTACGAACAAGCCCTTGAACGCCAGCCCGACCTGCAAGCGGCGCTGGACAACCAGGCACTGGTGCAGCAACTGCTGCAACAGCGCGAGGCCACTGCCGAGGAACAACCGGCCAGCAGCGATACCCAAGGCACGCCCGGCAGCGAAACCGAAGGCAACAGCAGCTCGGCCAGCAGCCCGGCCCAGGGCACGCCCGGCAACGACGAACAGGCCAGCGCCGAACAGCCCGGCGAAGGCAGTAGCAACAGCCAGGTAACGCCCGGCAACCAAGCGGGCGCGGACGACAGCGTCACCCAGCCGCCGCAGCGCCCGGTATCGACCAGCCTTGATACCGAACAGCGCCAGGCCCTGGAACAATGGCTGCGGGAGATCCCCGACAACCCGGCGGAGCTGCTGCGGCGCAAATTCTGGTATGAACAGCAATTGCATCAGGAAACCTCACGATGAGTCGCTTCGGCGTCTTTCTCCTCTGTCTGCTGTGGGCCGTGCTGGCCCAGGCCGAACCGTTGCTGCGTGCCAGCGTCGACCGTACCCGCCTGGAAGCCGGCGAAAGCCTGGAGCTGACCCTGGAAAGCCAGGACGTCACCCAGTTCGGCAAGCCCGACCTGCGCGCGCTGGAGGGTGACTTCGAAGTGCGCGGCACGCGCCAGCTGAACAGCCTGCACAGCCTCGATGGCGAAACCCGCGCCAGTACCCGCTGGATCATCACCCTGCTGCCGCGGCGCAGCGGCAGCCTGCGCATCCCCGAACTGCAACTGGGCCAGTCGCACAGCCAGGCCATCGAACTGCAAGTGCTGCAGGCCGATGCCAGCCGCCAGGACAGTGCCTCGCAGGTGTTCATCGAAGCCACGCTCGACAGCAGCGAGGTCTACGTCCAGGCCCAGGCCGTGCTCACCCTGCGCATCTACCATTCAGTGGCACTGTACGACGACAGCAGCCTCAGCCCGCTGCAACTGGAAAACGCCAAGGTCGAACCGCTGGGTGAATCGCGCACCTATGAAAAGGAAATCAACGGCGTCCGCCACGGCGTGATCGAAACCCGCTATGCCGTGTATGCCCAACAAAGCGGCACCCTCGACATCCCACCGTTGACTTTCACCGCCACCGCCGCCGCTAGCCAGGACGAGGCCCCGCAAGCCAACGGCACGACCCGGGCCGGCCACCAGGTGCAGGTCAGTTCGTTGCCATTGCGCCTGGCCGTACGGCCGATTCCGGCGGCCTGGCCTGCTGGCGCGCCCTGGCTACCGGCCCGCAGCCTGACACTTGAAGAGCACTGGAACCCCGACCCTGGCAACCAGCAGGTGCAGATTGGCGACTCGCTGACCCGTAACATCACCCTGCGTGCCGAAGGCTTGTCCAGCACCCAGCTGCCACCGCTGCCAGCCACCGAAATCACCGGCCTGCGCCGGTACCCCGACCAGCCGTTGCTGCGCAACGAAATCAGCGAACGAGGGATGATTGCCAACCGCGAAGAGCGCGAAGCCTTGGTGCCAACCCACAGCGGCGCGCTGGCCCTGCCGGCGCTGGAAGTGGCCTGGTGGAATACCCGAGAAGACCACCTGGAGCACAGCAGCCTGCCGGCGCGCACGCTGAATGTGCAGGACAACCCGGCGCTGAGCGCCGACACCCCGGTTGGCGACAACAGCAGTGCCAGCAGCTTGCTGTGGCCCTGGCAGCTGGCCACCCTGGTGTTCGCCCTCACCACCGTGCTGGGCTTTGCCCTGTGGTGGCGCGCCCGCTCGCAGCCAGCGGTGCTGCGTGCCGCGCAGGCCGGGCCGAGCCCGCGTACCTTGCTGGATGATCTCAAGCGCGCGTGCCAGGCCAACGACCCACAGGCAACCCGCCAGGCGCTGGACGCCTGGGCCCGCCAGCAGCCGGAGACCCTGGCCGAGATGGCGGCGCGGTTCGTGCCGTTGTCGGATGCACTGGATGGGTTGAACGGGGCGCTGTATAGCGAGAGCGGGCAGTATTGGCAGGGTGAAGATTTGTGGCGGGCGATCGGTACGATCCCGCCGGCTGAGCAGGTATTGCTACCGACCGGCGAGAACGGCAGCCTGCCGCCGCTATATCCCAAGTAAGTGGTTGCCTGTGCGGGCCTCTTCGCGGGTAAACCCGCTCCCACAAACCTTGCGCAGTACCTGTGGGAGCGGGTTCACCCGCGAACACCGGCGTAGCCGGTGCCACCCGCCGCCGTACGACATTTCTGAACCTGCACCCTAATGCTTCAGAATCAACCCACTTAGGAATTATCCTACGCGCGCTGCCGAACTATCGCTGTTGTCGGGGAAACACCTCACGGATAACGTTTCCGGGTCGCTTCGGTGACCGGGTGTGAGAACCCGACAGAGATTTTACGCAGCACCTCTATGGTGGCCGTACGTGGGCGGGCCTTGGCCTGGCCGAGTCTTTGCGTATTTCTCCTCGGTTTCTCACCCCGCGTACGGCTGCCACCCTCAATCCGTGAGAAAGATTCAGGTGGCAGTTCCCTTCTCCTTCAGAGGAATACGCCATGAAGAAACTCGTCCCCAATCCACCCGTAAAACTAACGGCCCGCCCCTTCTACACCATCAACCAGGACACACCCTCGGTTGACGCCCTGATCCACACCCTCCAGCTGATGGCCGGCATCGAAGACTCGCTGGACGAATACATCTGCGCCAATGCCGGCGAGCCCGGCATCAACATGCTGGTCAACGCGGTGCATCACGTACAGATGACCAAGGCCCTGGCCGAGTTGCTGTTGCACCGGCAAACCGGGGATATCACCTGGCACTGACTACACAGCCCCAAGACATGCGCGGCCCCTGTAGGAGCGGCCTTGTGTCGCGAAAGGGCCGCAAGGCGGCCCCGGCGATTTTGTGGTGGAGCGGAGATCGTGGGGGCGCTTTGCGCCCCTTTCGCGACACAAGGCCGCTCCTACAGAGACCGTGGTGGGAAAGAGGGCTTCATCAACCTGTGAGCAACTGTTTAACTGGCTGACAGCTCAGATGAACCGCTGCCCCTCGAACGGGTTCCAGCTCTGCTGTCCTTTGGTCTGCTTCAGGTAGTAGGCACGGTTGGTCAGGAAGCTGTACAGAAACGCAAACGCCATGCTGATGCCGTTATCCAACGGGCGCGGGATTTCGCTACCCGTCGCGATCTCGTAGTAGCTCAGGAGAACGCCGATGGCGATCATGATGGCCAGCATGACCAGGTTCTTCTTCCACAGTCCCAGCACGAACCAGTAGATCGGGCCGAAGAAAAAGGCGATGAAGTTGTTGTTGATCAGCAGCTTCTTACCAAATGGCAAGGCGCGGAAAGCGGCTTTGTAGGGCTCGGAGGTGGGTGCGCCGTACTGATCGAAGAAAGCGAAACGCTCCCGCCATTTTGGCTTGAGGTTATCTGGGGTGGATTGGGTTTGTGGGATGCCTTCCATTGGTGACTCCTGTGATTATCGTCCGTGTGTGTCGAATAGCCATGATCATGGCCGGTTTGGAGGGTAAAACAGCATGCTTTTGAGGGCAAGCTTAATACCTCCCGCAAAGCGAGAGCCAAGTCACGAAACACTCAAGGCTTCCAGATCGGCGCGATCAGAAATTCGTTGTTCACCAATTGATGTCGGTCAGGCGACCCAGCGGGTTGTCGTAGTGCAGGTGAACGCGGGTGCCGCTGAGGAACTTCGTATACCCCCTATTAGACTAGGTTCTGTACGAAATCCCGAGAAACCCAATTGGCGCCCTTCGGAAGCTGAAATTCTGTAGGGTTCCCGGCCATCTACGGAAAGGAATTCTGTGATGGCAAAGCGTTACGAACTCTCTGACGAGGCCTGGGATGTGGTCTCTGATCTCTTCATCGAAACTCATGGCCGAGGGCGGCCACGCTTAAGCGACCGCCTGATGCTCGATGGCGTGCTCTGGGTGCTCTGCTCGGGCGCTGCATGGCGAGACATGCCGGAGCGCTTCGGCCCATGGTCAACGGTGTATCAACGGTTTCGCGGCTGGCGAAACCAGGGGACGTTCGATCAGATGCTCAAACGCTTACACCTGAGATTGAATGAGCAAGGCTTGATCGATCTGCAAACCTGGATGATCGACTCAACCGCCGTACGTGCAACCCGAGCCTCATCTGGTGCTCGGAAAAAAGGGGGGCTGACGAACCTGCCGATCACGCTCTAGGCCGCAGTCGCGGTGGCCTGACGACCAAGATCCACATGCTCTGCGACGCTAACGGGATACCGTTGCGCTTCCTCCTCTCTGGCGGTCAAGCCAGTGACATCAGCTACGCCCAACCACTGTTGGACGAAGTCAGCATTCAATCGAACCAACGTGGCCGCCCGCGTAAGCGCTGCAAATGGTTGCTCGCCGACAAGGGCTACGACGCCGAAGCGCTGCGCCGTTACTGCGACCAGTACCGAATGCAACCCGTCATCCCGATGCGCTCAATGAAGCGTAAACCCAAGCCTGGCTTACCCAGACTGTTTGATCGACCCAAATACCGACAGCGCAACATCATTGAGCGCATGTTTGGCTGGCTGAAAGAGAACCGCCGCATCGTGACGCGCTTCGACAAGCTCGCGAAAAGCTATGCAGCCATGGTCTCACTGGCTTGTTCCATGCGGTGTTTGCGACATCTCTTTTCGTACAGAGCCTAACTATTGAGCTGTCGCTCCACCTCATCATCAGCCGCACTCAATATACCCTCCACCAGACTTGAATCGATTTTCCAAATGGATAATTTGGGGTTCCCTACATATTGCTGACCATAGGGAATTTCGTAATAAGACGCATCTACTTTTTCCGCAGTTAGCACAGCACAAACTGATCGAATCATTTTTGCATGATCGTGATAGTCGCCGTCAAAAATTTCCAACTCTAATACTGGCTCATGCGCCAGAATCGTTGATTTCAACTGCAACAATGGGACACCAAGTACACGATGGAGCTTCATAAGGGCTGAAGCTGAGACCCCAGCCCCCTCCATGACAATCGCAATGACAGACATTGTTCTAGGAACATCGTAAGGTGAAAAATATACATCATAACCTTTTAGCTCGTTACAATACGCCGCCTCAAAGATTCAGGCCAATTCATTTTCATACACCTCAATACCCCGAAGGCAAACTATTGACCCGCTGCAGTTCCGAACCCAATTTAGCAGCCTTAGCAATCATGGAAAAACGAAACCCTGGATCAACAGGGATATCTCCATTTTTATATAACCCCCATCCGGAAAATGATCTTGCCCTCTTCTAGGTATTTACCACTTCACTCGACCCTTGGAAGTTTGATTCATAGTTTAACACCTTTACTTGATCCTCGAAGCCAATCGAGAAAAACCTTCCATTTCTGTATATTCCTTCATCGGAACAATCCGCATGCAGAGGTCTCGTAACCTCAAACCCAGGAGGCGCAGGGTTTTTCATGGGGCCAGAGATGCCACGGCAAATTGAGCCCCATCTTGTAGCAGGGGGAGTTCATGGATCACACTCTATCAGAAATTGGAAAACTGCCCCTTAAAAACTCACCCGACCGCCATAAAACCAAACATATGACTTACCATTTCATTAAATGTTGAAAACTCATAGTAAACATTATCGAAGGCCTGGCGATCTCTCACCTGATATATTTTTGAGGACATTTCCAGCACATAAACATCCATATCACTCTCTCCAAAAACCAAGTAATCCTTCATCCATTCCAAATCACGCCAATTCAAATTCATCTCTATAAAATCATTGGTCTCACCGGCACAATCCGAAAATGGTATTCGGCGAGTTGAATACAAAAATACGCCATTCTCCGCAGCCCCATTACAAACACCTAATAGCTCCAGATACTCTGAGGGCGGCATAGCAAGCAACGCCAACTGACAGCGCTGAACAAATAATTCCAGATCTTCTTCGGATGCACCGGGAATAAGTGCAGGCGCACCAGACAACTTGTCGATCATCATTTTCATTTCAATCATCTAATGACCTAATATGCACGCCCCTCAAGGAATCTACTGATCGACCTCACCCTCACCAACCAAGGAGTCAATAAACACACGAAACGAAGAGGACAACATCTTTTGAGCGTTAATGTGATTTATGCGCATGTCAATATCCGGCTGAAAAACATCAACCGCAAAATAAATAACACTACCTCCTTCTTTATCAAGGCAAATAAAATTACCTGCCTCATCAACGGCAAAAGGTACCAAATGTGCTGGCAATACGTTCCTATGCACCATCAAATTGAAGCATCCGCCTATGTATTTAGTCTCGTCTTTGTCAACGATTTCAGCGCTGGCGATGCTTTTAAAATCTTCAATTCTAATCGGCTCATAATTTTCATCGCCCGTCCAAAACTCCCGATTCGGAGTGCCTCCATTGAAAGACAGGTAAAGCTCCCTGAAGTCCGTTGGAAATTGCATGCCAATTTCAGACTCAAGGTTATCAATATCTAATATCGAGACGGGAGCACCAGAATCAAACAGTTCAAAGTCATCCATTATAGAATCTTCAACAAGTTTTTAATGTTGTTTTCTGTGGGCGGCCTTTAGTCAACCCTTATCCTGTGAGATAGCTATAGCTTCAGGTATCCCATAAGATCCAGAAGGCAAACCAAAATATTTTTCGAATTGCGCGACTGAGCCAGTATGCGGCAACGAAGCCTTGTGAGCAGACTGCATTACTAACTGCATAGTACCTTTGCCCGTCACAGGATCGAAATCGTCCAAGTGGTGCCAAGTGTATTTGCCTATTGATTTCACTTGAGCCTTTGTCAGTCCAGCCTGTTTGTAAGCCTCGGTAAAGTCAGAGCACAGTTCAGGCGCACGCTGTTTAGCAAAATCAAAGCGAGCGAAAACCTCAACGCACTCCGGTTCAACCTCGATTGCCGCAACATCTATCAACCCCACAAGCAGTTCTTGCTAAGCGATTGAATCCAGCACTTTAACAACTGAACCTCACCTTAATAAAACAACTATCTCACCCAATGCTCAGCGAATTTACGAAATCATCAAAGCTCGCACAGACCCTCTCCATTTGCAGACCATCTTGAATTAGTAAATATACAGTTCCAGCGTCTTCCTCCCTCAGAGAAAGCATGAAGCTGTTGCCGCCATCGTCATATGCAAAAGGCACATAGCCATGCAAAGCCTTATCTTGAGCATTATATTCTTGCATTAATTTTTCTATCGGTAGCTCCCCGAATTTTACCGAATTGAAACCATTTATACTAAATACATACTCATCACCTTCCACCTCGGTAATCCTGGGAAATCCGCCATTGTTCCTAAGATAAATTTCCTTAAATAGGATCGGAAGCTTACCATTTGCCAAAGTTTCAATTTCTGAAAAATCACCGACATCAATACTGGATTCAGACCCTTCGAGATCTAACATGAAATTCCTCCTGCTTTTTTTCGCGGCCACTGGCTTTCTGGCTGGGAATGTATAAGCTTTTCCGGTTGCAGCTTTATATTGAGATACTCCTCCATTATGAGGAACACCTTGATGAGCCCTCTGCTCTACTAATTGCATAGTGCCTTTATTGGTTTTAGGATTATAGTCATCCACATGATGCCACACATAGCCTCGCGGCGTGGTTTTTTGATTTAATTCGGCCACTTTGTTTGCAGCCTCAAAGTCCTCAATATAATTTCCCGTATATTCAATTACCACTATGGGATTGACCCCTGGATTTTTCGCATAAAGCGCATTGCTACCAGAATAATCTAGGCCACCACCTAGTGTTTTAGTTATACCAAAATAACCACGCTCGGCAAGAGTGCTTAATGCATCCAATCCAAAGGGATCAACCCAAACAACCGGATTGTTGGCATATTTATAGAGATTCCATCCCCCGCCCAAGCCAATTGTGTCTTGGGTGATAAATTGCCCTATCTCAGGACCATAGTACCGGAACGTGTTGTAGTGCAGTCCCGTTTCACTATCAAAGTACTGACCTTGGAAACGCAAATTCTGCTCGATCTCATTGATCGGCAGACTCTCTATTGCCCCCCACGAGCGATACGTCGCCTGCCAGACGATCTTACCGTCACTGTCCGTGACCTCCAGCGGCGTACCAATCTGGTCAGTATGGAAATAATAAAGCTTCTGCTCCTCCCCTTCCGCCTGATCGACCCGCGCCAACGGCGCATAGCTACCCGGCTCATACAGATACAGGATGCTCTGCCCCGGCGTCTCCTCCCGCAGCATTCTCAGCCCTTGCCAGAGGAAGCGCTTCTGCTCGACCTGGCCATTGATCTCAGCCAGCTTGGCCACCCGCCGCCCCAGGCTGTCATAACGGTAGTGCCCGGTACTCTCCAGCTTGCCATTGACCCATGTCTCCGCCCGCACCAGCCGGTTTTCACCGTCATAACCGAAGCGCTGCAACCGGTTGCCATATTCCGAGCATTTTTCGATCAGGTTGCCCCACGGGTCGTAACGATACTCCTGGTCCCGCCAGTGTGTGATGCGGTTGTCCCTGGACTTGGCAAATTGCCGGGCATTGAAATCCAAGCGGTTGCCCGCAGGGTCGTAACGAAACTCTTCGCTGCCAACCAGCGAGCCCGTATCGCGGCTGCGCAACTGGCCGTTCGCTTCGTACTCGTACTTGATCTCGCCACGCAGCTTGTCGAGCGTACGCACCAGTTCACCTGCCGGGTCGTATTGGTAACGGCGGTGAATCGGGTTGTACGCATGCTCCACCAGCAATGAGGTATTGATACCGGTGTTGTGCACCTGCGAGAGCTTGTCGGCGGGCAGCATCGAGGCGTATTGCCGCGCCTTGCGCCCCATCTCGTCATAACCGAAACAACTGGTGAGCTTGCCCTGGGTCCGGTAAACCTCGCGGTGCAGGTCATCACGCTCCATGTCGCTGATCACCTGACCGTCCAGGTTCAGTTGGTGCAGATGCCCACTGCCGTAGTACAGGTGATTGACCTTGCGGCCGTCCGGCAGGGTTAGCGTAGTCAGATTGCCGAGCGGGTCGTATTCGTAGCAGAGCGTGCCGTCGGAGGTGATTTCTTTGATCAGCCGGCCCAGCAAATCGTAGGTGTACTCCAGCTTTTCTTCGCTGATTCCTAGCTGCTTGCCGATTCCGGTCGGCTGCCGCTCGATGCTCAGCAACCGGTCGCTGTCGTCGTACGCGAAGGTCTGGCTCGCATCGCGGTTGATCTTGGCGACCAACCGGCCAATGCTGTCACGCTCGAACAGCGTATGCCGCTCCGGCCGCTCGGCATTTTCGCCATAGCCAATCTCATCCAGCCGGGTCAGATGGCCGCCGAGGTTGTAGCTGAAACGCCGGGTCAGGTTATCCACCCGCACTTCTTCAGTCAGCCGGTCCGAGGCGTCATAGGCAAAGCGGTACGTGGCGTTGTTCTCGTTCACCAACCCGGTCAGACGCCAGGCCTTGTCGTACTCGTAACGAACCGTCCCTCCTTTCGGGTCCCGGCGGTTACTCGGCAAACCACGGGAAGTGCGTAGCAGGCGGGTGATCTGGCCTTTGCCATCGGTGTGGTCGAGCACCTGACCAAGGTCGTTGTAGGTAAAAGTTTCCGCCGTGCCGTCGGGATGGCTGATGCGCAGCACCTCACCGTCGGGCTTGCGCTCCAGCGTGGTGGTCTGGTTCAGCGCATCGGTTACCGCGACGAGGTGCTGGCGTTCGTCGTAGCGGTACCAGGTATTCTTGCCCGAACAATCCTGGTAACGCTCGACCTGTGCCAAGGTGTTCCACCACAGGTACTTGGACTTGTAGGTCGCGTCGATAATGGTGTGCGGCAGGCCGTCATCGCTGTTCAGGTATTCGGTCATTTGACCCAGGGCATCGAATTCGGCGAGCAGGTTGCCCTTTTCGTCGTAGCGCGCCCGCCAGGTGCTGCCATCCGGGTAACTGACCTGGGTCACCAGCGTGGTCAGGTGGTGATATTCGTAGGTGGTCTTGCGGCCCAGCGGGTCGGTTTCTTCGAGCAGGCGGGAGAATTCGTCGTACTTGAATTGCAGGCGGTTACCGTCCGCCAAGGTCAGGTCGACCATGTTGCCATTGTCGTCCAGCTCGGTGGCGTAGCGTTCGCCGCCGTAGTCGCGGCTGGCGATCACCCGGTGGTCGGGGTTGTACTGCACTTCCAGCTCGCGGCCGAGCACGTCGGTGGCCCAGCTGGTGCGGGCGTCGAGGTCGTAGCGGAAGTGGAAGCGTTCGCCATCGGTGGTCCAGTGCTCGACCACGCGCGGCTGGCCGCCGAGAGTTTCCCAACGGTAATGGCAGCCCAGGCCCAGCGCGTTGCTGTGGGTTACCATCAGGCCTTCGGCGTAGCTGAAACTGCGCACGGTGTGGCCGTTGCGGTTGATCACCGCGCTCAACTGGCCGTGTTCATCGTAGCGGTACTGGGTGAGCGTTTCGACCGCCTGGTCGTTCACCACGCGCTTGATGTCGGTCAGGCGGCCCAGCGGGTGGTCGTAGTGCAGGTGCACGCGGGTGCCGCCGGTGCCGCTGATGTCGGTCAGCGTACCGTCAGGCGTGCGGGTGAAATGCAGGAAGTGACCGAGAACGTTCTCGATGCGTTGCAGCGGCACTTCGCTGTTGGTGTCTGGCACTTCGCCGAAGTAGAAGAACAGGTTGTCCCGCGTTTGCAGGATGTAGTGGCCGCCCTCGGTGCACACCAGGTACACCTGCTCGTGCGGGTTGTAGATCCGTTCGCCCGGTTGCAGGGTCACGAACGGAACTTTGCGGCCTTGGTTGTCGGTGAGGTAAATGAATGAGCCCCGCCGACGCAGGCTTTGCTCCCAGGGCAGCACCCAGCCGCGCCCGAGCACGCTGTCGACGGTAAGGTCGCTGGCGTAGAAACGTGACCACTCGATCGGCATCAAGCCCGGGAGGCTGAAGTCAATTTCATCGGGGATCAGCTTGCGGCCGGTGGTGAGGTCGACCGGGTTGCCAACCAGTCCACCCAACACCCTGCGTGCCACAGGCTCGACCATGTAGCGGGCGGCCACTTCGCCAGCAATGAAGCCGGCCGTGAATTTCAGGGCACAAGGTAGGGCGGCCTTCATACCGGCCTGGGTACCCATCTTGAGCACATTCGCAAGGCCACTGGCTGCGCCAGCAATCGCCATCAGCACATCCACGGTGGTGCGCAGCCACTCCGGGACTTCGTCATCCACGGGCAGGTAGCGGTAAGTGCCACCGCCGATGAAGACGTTGTTCGAACCCCCGGAAATGGTCGCGCCGCAGGTCAGCTTGTCGCCCTTGCGCGCCGCCGCGACGCCATTGATGAAGACATTGGTCGAGCCCTCGGCGATCTGCACCGGGCCGGGGTGCTTGTCGCAGGCACCGATGCTTTTCTCGACGCGGGCGGCCTTGCGGCTATTTATGAAGACGTTGGGCGAGGCCGTCAGTATCGTCCCTGAGGGGGATGAGAACAGACTGCCCAGTGCCTCGCCGGCAGCGGTCAGCAAGCTGCCCCCGAGACCTGCCGCGATGCCGGCCAGCAAAGCCACGCCTAACCCGCAGGTGAAGGTGGCGATGGCCACCGTGGCCACCAGTGCGATACCCAGGGCAGCGCCCAGCAGGAAGCCGCCCAATGCGCCGGTGTGTGAAATCTCGTCGCCAAACCTGGCCGCTTCGAACATGAGGGGTTACTCCTGTTCGGCCAAGTTGTGCAACGTGAATGAACGACAAGACTGAAGCAGCGAGCGCTCGGTCAGATCCTTGATCATTGTTGCGTCCTTGAGGCTTGAAACCCAAGGACGCTAGGAAAACGCCGTTAGGCCGTCAATGAACAAGGCGTTCAGTGCGCGGACCTGCTTGTAGGAAAGCACTTACCCGCCAGGAGCGACTGCCTTGCCGCATAGGCTTGGGTTACCATACCGCCCTTGCGCAACACCCATCACCCAAGCCAAGCCCCCGCTTGCTCGACTCGACACCAACAGGTCATCCATGCGTCTGTTTCATACTTCCGACTGGCACCTGGGCCAAAGCCTGCACGGCCAGGAACGCGACTTCGAACACGCCTGCTTCCTCGACTGGCTGCTCGGCCAGCTGCGCCTGCGCCAGCCGGATGCGCTGCTGATCGCCGGCGATATCTTCGACACGGTCAACCCGCCGGTCAAAGCCCAGGAACGTCTCTACGACTTCATCGTCCAGGCCCACGAGCAACAGCCGAAGCTGGACATTGTGATGATCGCTGGCAACCACGACTCCGGCTCGCGCATCGAGCTGCCCGCGGCGCTGATGCGCCGCCTGCGCACCCATGCCCTGGGCCGTGTGCACTGGCTGGACGAGGGCCAGCTGGATGCCGAGCGCCTGCTGATTCCGCTGACCAACGGCCGTGGCAAGGTCGCCGCCTGGTGCCTGGCCCTGCCCTTCCTGCGCCCGGCCGAGGTGACCGGCCCGCAACTGGGTGACGACTACCTGCAAGGCATTACCCAGGTGCACCAGCAACTGATCGCCGCCGCGCAAAAGAAGCGCAAGAAGGACCAGGCGCTGATCGCCATCAGCCACGCGCACA
This sequence comes from Pseudomonas sp. M2(2023), assembly GCF_030263955.1. Classification (NCBI taxonomy): domain Bacteria; kingdom Pseudomonadati; phylum Pseudomonadota; class Gammaproteobacteria; order Pseudomonadales; family Pseudomonadaceae; genus Pseudomonas; species Pseudomonas sp. M2(2023). The sequence goes on along the minus strand of NZ_CP127114.1, from coordinate 1,672,865 downwards.
TGGCCGGTGGCGCGGTGTCGGAGGACTCCGAACGCAGCCTGATCATCGGCAACGCCGAAGCGCTGCCGGCCAAGCTGTTCGACAAGGCCATCAGCTACGTCGCCCTGGGCCACCTGCACAAGCCGCAGAAGGTCAACCGCGAAGAACGCATCCGCTACAGCGGCTCGCCGATCCCGCTGTCGTTCGCCGAAATCAACTACCCGCACCAAGTGCTGGAAGTGGAGCTGGACGGCACTGGCCTGGTCAGCGTCGAACCGCGCCCGGTACCGCGCGCCGTGGCCCTGCAACGGGTCGGCCCGGCACCACTGGGCGAACTGCTGGAGCAGTTGGCCGAGCTGCCAGTGATCGACCTGCTCGAAGACCCCAACCGCCAGCCCTGGCTGGAGGTGCGGGTGATACTGGATGAGCCGCAACCCGACCTGCGCCAGCAGATCGAAACCGCACTGCAAGGCAAGGCCGTGCGCTTGATCCGCATCAGTGCCGAATACGCCGGCCGCAACAATGCCGAAGACGATGACCTGGCCTTTGTCGAACTGGCCCAGATGACCCCGCAGGACCTGTTCAGCCGCGCCTGGGAGCAGGCCTATGGCAACCCCGCCGACGAACAGGCGCTGGCCGACTTCGCCCTGCTGTTGCAGGACGTGCAGCAGGAAGAGGAACAGCCATGAAGATTCTCGCCATCCGCCTGAAGAACCTGGCATCCCTGGCCGGCCCGGTCGATATCGACTTCACCGCCGAACCGCTGGCCAGCGCCGGCCTGTTCGCCATCACCGGGCCTACCGGGGCGGGCAAAAGTACCCTGCTCGACGCCCTGTGCCTGGCGTTGTTCGGCACCGTGCCGCGGCTGCACGACATTGGCCGCGAGGCCAAGGTGCCGGATGCAGACGGTGAAATCCCTACCTCCGACCCGCGCAACCTGCTGCGCCGCGGCACCGGCAGCGGCTTTGCCGAAGTCGATTTCGTCGGCATCGATGGCCGCCGCTACCGCGCCCGCTGGGAAGCCAACCGCGCCCGCGACAAGGCCAACGGCAAGCTGCAGCACAGCCGCCAGAGCTTCTACGACCTGGACAGCGAGCAGGTACTGGGCAGCGGCAAGAACGAGTACAAACAACTGGTCGAAGCCCGCCTGGGCCTGAACTTCGAACAGTTCACCCGCGCGGTGATGCTGGCCCAGAGCGAATTCGGCGCCTTCCTCAAGGCCGACGACAAAGAACGCAGCGAGCTGCTGGAAAAGCTCACCAACACCGCCATCTACACCCGCCTGGGCCAGCGGGCCTTCAGCAAGGCACGCGAAGCCGGCGAGGCCCACAATGCCCTGAAGGACCGTGCCAGCCACCTGCTGCCGATGGCCGCCGAAGCGCGCGCCGAACTCGACCAGCGCCTGGAGCAGGCGCAACAGCAGTTCAAGGCCGACCAGGCTGGCGAGCGCCAGCTGGAACAGCAACGCAACTGGCTGAACGAGCAGCGCCAGTTGCAGGCCCAGCACGCCGAAGCCGGCACCGCGCTGCAGGCCGCCGAACAGGACTGGCAACAACTGGCTGACCAGCGCCTGGACCTGGTGCGCCTGGAGCGTCTGGCCCCGCAGCGTCACCAGTTCCACCGCCAGCAGACACTGACCGCGCAACTGGCACCGGTGGCAGCGAAGATCGCCGAGCAACAGCAGCAGCAAGCCGAACTGCAAGTGCGCACCAGTGAGCTCGAACAGGCGCTGGACGCCGCGCGTCAGGCGCTTGCCGATAGCCAGGCCCAACACAGCGAGAACGCCCCTCGCCTGCGCCAGGCCTTTGCCGCCCAGGACAACCTGGCCCGCCTGGACCAGGAGCTGGCAGCACAGCGCAGCGCCGGCCAGCAGGCCGAGCAGCAGGTCGCCGAAGGCCAGCAGCACCTGCAGCAGCTCGAAGACAACCAGCAGCGCAGCCTGCAGCAACTGGCGCAGATCGACACCGCGCTCGCCGACAGCCAGCATCTGGCGGGCCTGGCCAATGCCTGGCACGCCTACCTGCCGCAACTGAAGCAAGTGATGCTGATCGGTGGCCGCCTGACCAAGGGCCGTGAAGAGCTGCCCGGCCTACAAGCCCAGGCCAGCCAGGCCAATGCGCACTTGCAGGCCGAGCGCGATGCCTTCGAGCTGCTGTTCCGCGAAGCCAAGGCCGAACCCCAGGCCCTGGCAGAACAGATCGACCTGCTGGGTGGCATGCTGCAGGACAACCGCAAGCAGCAGCGCGCCGTGGAAGAGCTGTCACGTCTGCATGGCCGTGAACTGGAGCTGCGCCAACAGCTGGAGGCCGTACGCGTGCGTCAGCAGCAGGCCATGCAGCAGCGCCAGCAACTGATTACCGAAGGCACCGCCGCCAAGGCCGAGCTGGAAGCCGCCGAGCAAGCGCTCAACCTCACCCGCCAGTTGCTGGAACGCCAGCGCCTGGCACGTAACACCAGCGTCGAAGAGTTGCGCGGCCAGTTGCGCGACGGCGAACCCTGCCCGGTGTGCGGCAGCGCCGAGCACCCGTTCCACCAGCCTGACGCGCTGCTGCAAAGCCTGGGTCGCCATGACCAGGCCGAGGAAGACGCCGCGCAGAAGCAGGTCGAAACCCTCAACAGCAAGCTGGTGGAGCTGCGCACCCAGCTGGGCGTGGTCAACGCCCAGCTCAAGGATTATCAGCAGCAACAGCAGCAACTGGGCGAACAGCTACAACCGCTGGTGGCCCAGGTGCAGGCGCACAGCCTGTGGCCCGCCCTGGCCCCGCAGGACGACAATGCCCGCAGTGCCTGGCTCGACAGCCAGCTGCGGCGCCTGGACGAAGAAATCGGCCAGGACGAGAAACGCCAGAGCGCCCTGCTCGCCCTGCAAAAAGATGCAGCCCGTCTCAACCAGCAATTGCAGGCCGCCCAGCAGGCGCAACAGCAAGCCCAGCGCCACCTGGAGCAACAGCACCAGGCCCTGGCCAGCGACGAGCAGCAGTTGCAGCAAGGCCTTGAGGACCTTGCCGGCGTATTGCCCGAAGAGGCCCTCAAGGCCTTGAACGACGACCCGGCCAATGCCTTCCTCGCCCTGGACCAGCAGATCGCCCTGCGCCTGCAGCAACTGGAGCAGCGCAAGGACGAACAGGAAGAACAGCAAGCCCGCCAGGCCCAGCTGGACAAGCTGCGCGACCAGCAGCAGGCACGCGTGCAGACCCAGCAGCAGCTGCAGCAGAAACTTGCCGCCCTCGACGAGCAGCGCCAGCAGGCACAGGCTTCGCTCGGCGAACTGCTGGGCGGACACGCCAGCGCCGAAGCCTGGCAACTGCATATGGACGCCGCGCTGGAGCAGGCCCGCGCCCTCGATGCCGACACTGCCCAGCGCCTGCAGGACTTGCGTACCCAAGGCGTGCAACTGGCCAGCGAACTCAAGGCCAACACCCAGCAGCAGCAGGCGCTGGACGCCGAGTGCCAGCAGTTGCAGGGCCAGATCGCCCAGTGGCGCGCAGAACACCCGGAACTGGACGACGCCGGCCTGGATCGCCTGCTGGGCATGGAGGACGCGCAGGTAAATGAGCTGCGCCAGCGCCTGCAAGGCGCCGAAAAGGCCATCGAACAGGGACGCGTGCTGCTGCAGGAACGTGAACAACGCCTGCAGCAACATGCCGCGCAAATGACTGTGGACACCTCGGCCGACGCCTTGGAACAGGCCCTGACCGAACTGCGCGAACGCCTGGCCGGCCATGAGCAGCAATGCGCCGAACTGCGTGCACAGCAGGCCGATGACCAGCGTCGCCAACAGGCGCACCAGGCGCTGGCGGCGGAAATCGAACAGGCCCACCAGCAGTGGCAACGCTGGGCTCGCCTGAACGCCCTGATCGGCTCGGCCTCTGGCGATGTGTTCCGCAAGATCGCCCAGGGCTACAACCTCGACCTGCTGCTGCACCACGCCAACGCCCAGCTGCGCCAGCTGGCCCGCCGTTACCGCCTAAAGCGCGGCGGCAGCGCCCTGGGCCTGCTGGTGCTGGACACCGAGATGGGTGACGAACTGCGTTCGGTGCACTCGCTGTCTGGCGGGGAAACCTTCCTGGTGTCGCTGGCCCTGGCCCTGGGCCTGGCCTCGATGGCCTCCAGCACGCTGCGCATCGAATCGCTGTTCATCGATGAAGGCTTCGGCAGCCTCGACCCCGAGTCGCTGCAACTGGCCATGGACGCCCTTGACGGCTTGCAGGCCCAGGGCCGCAAGGTGGCGGTGATTTCCCACGTGCAGGAAATGCACGAACGCATCCCGGTGCAGATCCAGGTGCGCCGCCAAGGCAATGGCCTGAGTGACGTGGAGGTGTGCGGGTGATCCTCTACTCGTTCCGCCGCTGCCCCTGGGCCATGCGCGCGCGCCTGGCCCTGCGCTATGCGGAGTGCAAGGTGGAGATTCGCGAGGTAGCGATGAAGAACAAGCCGGCAGAACTGCTGGCCTTGTCACCCAAGGGCACGGTGCCGGTACTGGATACCGGTGCCGGGGTGCTCGAAGAAAGCCTGGACATCATGCGTTGGGCGCTGGCGCAAAACGACCCCCAGGACTGGCGGCTGCAGGCCGACCCTGCGGCGGCGCAGCAGGCTGAAACACTGATTGCGCGCAACGACAGCACGTTCAAGGCGCAGGCGAACCTGTACAAGTATGCCGAGCGCTACCCCGAGCATACCCGCGAGCATTACCGCCAGCAGGCCGAGGCCTGGCTGGCGGAGCTCGAGGGCCTGCTGGCAGGCAGGCCCTACTTGCTGGCCACGCACCCGAGCATTGCCGATGCCGCGTTGCTGCCCCTGATGCGCCAGTTTGCCGGGGTCGAACCGCAGTGGTTCGCCGAGGCGGCTTATCCGCGGGTGCGGAGCTGGCTGGAGGGGTGGTTGGCTTCGGAGCTGTTCAGGTCAGTCATGGCCAAATGAACAACTATCAGCATTGCACAGTCCCCTGTGGGAGCGGCCTTGTGTCGCGAAAGGGCCGCACAGCGGCCCCGGCAATCCTGGGGTAAACCGCTGAAATCCTGGGGGCGCTTCGCGCCCCTTTCGCGACACAAGGCCGCTCCCACAGGATCCGTGTCAGGCTTGAGTCAGTGGTTGTGCTTGCCACTCAATGCCGCATGGAAGTTGGCACTCTGGCGCAGGTACTGTTCGGTGTAGCTATGGGTAGCGGACGCCTTGCCGCTGCTGTCGGCATGGGCATGCGCTGGCAATACGACCGAAGCGGAAATGGCGGATGCGGCAATGACCGGGAAGAGATTGAAGTTCATCTGGGCTGACCTCGACGGCGGTGGTTTGACGTTGGCCTGTTTGGGCCTTGGGTCAAACTTACGCCGCCGAAGCCGCAGGCAAAAATTCATTGCGCCAGTATCGACTATCACGCCGATCGATATCACTCGATGAACTTCAGGTCCGACGGCGCATCCTGCTTCAGCGTCTGCACCGTCTCCAACAGCTTGCCGCTGCGCGGATCGCGGCGCATCACCACGATCTGGTTGCTCTTCTGGTTGGCCACCAGCAAGAAGTTGTCACTCGGGTCGAGGGCGAACTCGCGGGGATGATCCCCCTCCACCGAACGGCGCTGCAGGAAGGTCAGCTGGCCATCCTGCTTGCCCACGCTGAACGCCACGATCTCGTTGGCCGTGCCTCGGTTGCTCACATACAGGAAGCGCCCGTCTGCCGACAAGTGCAAGCCACCTGCCGCTTTCGCCGCAGCTTCCTTGCTCTCGGTCAGGGGCAGGCGCTGGCGTTCGACCAGGTTGCCCTCCTGCACGTCGAACATCACCACTTCGGCACTCATTTCCAGGGTCAGGTAGGCGTGCCGACCCTTGGCGTCGAACAACAGGTGGCGCGGCCCGCTGCCCGGCGGCAGGTCCACCGACGCGGGGATCGCCGGCGTCAACGGGTGGTCTGCGCTGGCACCGTCGTAGCGGTAGATGAACACCTTGTCGGCCCCCAGGTCGCTGGCATACAGGTGGCGGCCGTCCGGTGACAGCACCAGCGAATGCACATGGGCGCCGGCCTGGCGCTCGGGGTTGACCCCGCTCGCCTTGTGCCGGGCCTGTTGCACCACCGGCTTGAGCTTGCCGTCCTTGGCCACCGGGACTACCACCAGGCTGCCGCCGGGATCGGGCTTGACCGCGTAGTTGGCCACGAACAGATAACGCTGGTCCTGGCTGAGGCTGGCGTGGGTAGGCTCGTCACCTTGGCTGGGTACCTGGTTGAGCAGCTTGATCTCGCCTTTTGCACTGACGGCGAAACTGCTGACCCCGCCCTTCGGCGTTTCGTTGACCGCAAAGAGCTGGCGTTGATCGGCCGACAGCACCAGCCATGAAGGGCTGACACTCTCCACCACCTGCTGCGGCGACGGGTCGATATGACCGGTCTTTTCGTCGAACCCGTAGCGGTAGATGCCCTCGCTGGCGCCATCGGTGTAACTGCCCACCAGCAAGGTGGCGGCGTGGGCATGGATGGTCAGGCTCATCAGGCTAGCGGTCAGCAGGCTCGTCCAGATCCGATTCATCTTCGTCATCATCCGGGGCGCGAAAGGCACTCATACAGACTAGCCGATGCGCGCCGTCGGCATCGTCGAGTTGCCACTCGTCACCCACGGCGATGGCAGCTGTGATCTGCTCGGGGGTGAAGGTCCAGCGGCGGAGCTGGCGGCCGTCCATGCATTCGATGGTGAGGCCGGATTCATCGGAGGTGAAGTCGAAGGCGTGCAGGCCGTCGATCAGGAGCATGTCGCAGGACTGCAGGGCGGTGGCGAGGGGGGACATGGGGGTACCAATCTGAAATGAGTTGGCATTATAGCCCTGGGGCTGCTTTGCAGCCCATCGCGACACAAGGCCGCTCCTACAGGGATCGCATCAGCCTGCCGATACGCGTTCCCCTGCAGGAGCGGCCCCCTGCGGTCAATGAGCGAAAATGGAGCCCCCCTCCTTGCCCACCATCTTCTCAGGCTTGATCAGGAACCTTGCCAGCGCCGGCAGCAGCCACAGCGCACCGAACATGTTCCACAGCAGCATGAAGGTCAGCATCAGCCCCATGTCCGCCTGGAACTTGATAGCCGAGAAGATCCAGGTGCACACGCCGATGGCCAGGCACAAGCCGGTGAACAGCACTGCCTTGCCGGTCGAGCGCAGGGTCTCGTAATACGCCTCCTGCAACGGCAACCCGGCGCGCAGGAAGCTTTCCAGCCGGCTGTAGATGTAGATGCCATAGTCCACGCCAATGCCCACACCCAGCGCCACCACCGGCAAGGTCGCCACCTTGACCCCGATGCCCATGTAGGCCATCAGCGCGTTGCCCAGCACCGAGGTCAGCACCAGCGGCAGGACGATGCACAGGGTGGCGGCGAACGAGCGGAAGGTAATCAGGCACATCACCGCCACGCAGATGTACACCAGGATCAGGATGGTCAGCTCGGCCGACTTGATCACCTCGTTGGTCGCCGCTTCGATCCCGGCATTGCCCGCCGCCAGCAGGAACTGCAGGCCTTCCTTGTTGTGGCTGTCGGCAAACGCCTTGGCCACGGCAGTGACCCGCTCCAGGGTTTCGGCCTTGTGGTCGTTGAGGAACACCAGCACCGGCGCCAGCGAGCAGTCGCCGTTGTACAAGCCGTCGGCGCGGGCGATGGAGTTGTTGAGAATGTCCGGGTTGCGCGACAGGGTTTCCCATTTCAGGCTGCCCTCGTTCATGCCCTTGATCACCTGCTTGGACACGGTCACGAGGGAAATTGCCGACTGCACGCCCGGGGTGTTCTGCATGGTCCACATCAGCTCGTCGATCGGTGCCATGGTCGAGTGGATCGAGCAGCTTTCCGGCGGGGTCTTGACCATGATCACCAGCACGTCGGAACTGGTCGAATAGTTGCTGATGATGAAGTTGTTGTCCTGGTTGTAGCGCGAGTCGGGGCGCAGCTCCGGCGCACCCTGGTCGAGGTCGCCGATCTTCAGGTTCTGGCTGTACCACAGGCCACCGGCGAAGGCGACCAGCGCCAGGGCCACCGACACCGGCGCCACCTTGGCACTGGCGAAGTTCGACAACAGGCGCCAGAACGGGTGCTCGCGGGTGGCGTCCTGCTTGCTGCGCTCGACGGCCTTCTTGCTGATGCCGACGTAGGAGATCGCTACCGGCAGCAGGATGAGGTTGGTGAACACGATCACCGCCACACCGATGGAGGCACCGATGGCCAGTTCACGAATCACGCCGATGTCGATAATCAGCAGGGTGATGAAGCCCACGGCGTCGGCGAGGATGGCGATCATCCCCGGCAGGAACAGCTGGCGGAAGGTGCGCCGGGCGGCGGTCAGGGCGTTGTCGGCGTCACTCGACTGCAGGGCGATACCGTTGATCTTCTGCACCCCGTGGGAAATGCCAATGGCGAAGATCAGGAACGGCACCAGCATCGAGTACGGGTCCAGGCCAAAGCCCACTGCATGCATCAGGCCCAACTGCCAGACCACTGCCACCAGGGTGGTGATGAGCACGGCGATGGTACTGCGGATGCACCAGGTGAACCAGTACAGCAGCACCCAGGTGATGGCCAGGGCGACGCCGAAGAACATCGCCACCATCACCAGGCCGTCGATCAGGTCGCCGACCTTCTTGGCGAAGCCGACGATGTGCACCTTCACGTTGGGGTTCTGCGCCTGGAACTTGTCACGGATCTTTTCTTCAAGCTGGTGCGAGAACTGCTGGTAGTCCAACTTCACCTGCTTGCCTGGGTCCTGCGGGTCGGGGTAGCTCTCCAGCAGTGGCACATCGACGATGCTGGACTTGAAGTTGTTGCCCACCAGTCGCCCCACCTGGCCCGACTTGAGCACGTTGTCGCGCAGGGTGTCGAGGCTGTCCTGCGAGCCGTTGTAGGTGTTGGGAATCACCTCGCCACCCGAGAAGCCTTCCTCGGTGACCTCGCTCCAGCGCACGCTGGGGCTCCACAGCGACTTCAACCCGGCACGGTCGACGCCAGGGATGTAGAACACTTCGTCATGGATCTGCCGCAGGGTCTCCATGTAGTCCTTGTCGAAGATGTCGCCATTCACGGCCTCCACCGAAATGCGCACGGTGTTGCCGAGGTTGGCCAGGTCGTTGCGGTGCTCCATCATCTGCTCGATGAACGGGTGCTGCAGCGGGATCATCTTCTCGAAGCTGGTGGACGGGCGTATCTGCGTGGCCTGCCAGAACAGGAAGATGCTGACCAGCACGCACAGGGCGATGACCACGGGGCGATTGTTGAAGATCAGGCGTTCGAGCAACGTGGCCTTGTCCTGGTGATGCGGGTGCATGGTGATGCTCTCCCTGCTGGTCATGGACGCACCTCCTGGTCAGCACCCTGCGGGTCAGCCAGGTGCACGCCACCCTGCCCTACCAGCAGCAGGCCGCCATCGGCCAGGCCGCTGACGCCGGCCAGGGCAATGCGGTCGGCGCGGTTGTAGACACTGAAGGTCTGGCCGTCATCGGTACTGCGCAGCACGCTGCCGCCATTGCCGACCAGCACCAGGCTACCGTCCTCGACAAGCGTAGCGCCTGCCAGGCCGAATTCGAGGGTGCCACGTGCGGCCTTGAGCTCGATCGGTTGCCAGCTGTCACCGAAATCGGTGGAGCGGAACAGGTTGCCGCGCAGGCCGTAGGCCAGCAATGTGCGCGGCTGTGCAGTGCCTATCACGCCGAACAGCGAGCCCTCGTAGGGGCCTTGAACCTTGGCCCAGGTCTGACCGTTGTCGGCCGAGCGGAACATGCCGCCCTGCTCGCCGACAATGAACAGGCCCGCGTCACGCACCTGGGCGATACCGTTCAGGTGCAGCTGGTCGGGGTTGTCCAGGCGCTCGGCCACGTCCTGCCAGTGCTGGCCGCCGTCGGTGGTTTCCAGCAAGGCGCCGTAGGCACCTACGGCAAAGCCGTGCCGGGCGTCGAGGAAGGCGACATCGAGCAAGGGTGCTTCGCGGGTCAGGTCTTCGAACTGCTTGCTCCAGGTGGCACCACCATCGCTGCTGGCGAGCACCAGCGCATCGTGGCCGACGGCCCAGCCGCGCTTGTCGTCGAGGAAGAACACCGCGGTCAACAGTTGCCGGGTGGGCACCCGCGCCTGGGTCCAGGTTCTGCCCTGGTCGTCGGAGAACAGGATATGACCGCGATCGCCCACTACCACCAGGCGCTTACCGGCATGGGTGGCGTCGATCAGCAGGCTTTGGCTGGCCTTGGCCGATTCGGTGGAATATTCGTCGGCGGCAGCGGCTTGCACGCTGTCAGCCCACACGCCGAGCCCCAGCGCCAGTACCGCGCTGGCTGCCAATGGCCAGGCAAAGCGCCTGTTCTGTTCCCTCATGACTGTCCCCCTGTTGTGTTCTTGTCTGGTGGGTCAATGCACTGCAGGTACTGCGAAAAGCCTGATCTAGAGGCTTGCAATAGCTTGAAGGGATCGTAGCGGGGATGTTTGCGGGAATACAACGGGCGGGGTGTTATGTTTTGTTGTCGGCTCCAAAAGCTTCGCGGGTAAACCCGCTCCCACAGGTCCTGCACAGCCCGTGAAAGCGGTGCAGGACCTGTGGGAGCGGGTTTACCCGCGAAGAGGTCGGTTCAGGCTACGGAAAACTCAAGCCAGGCTCTTGCTCACAACCTCATACACATCACTGGACAGCTCACCAGAAGCCAGAATCCGCTCCAGCTCACCCTTCATCAGGGCCTGACGCGCATCGTCATACTTGCGCCAGCGGGTCAGCGGTGCCAGTTGGCGCGAAGCGATCTGCGGGTTCAGCGCATTCAGCTCGATCACCAGGTCCGCCAGGAAGCGGTAGCCGGAGCCATCCGCCGCATGGAAGTTGACCAGGTTCTGCCCGGCAAAGGCGCCGATCAACGCACGTACCTTGTTCGGGTTCTTCAGGGTGAACGCCGGGTGCTGCATCAGCGCCTTGACCCGCGCCAGCCCGCCCGGCAGCGTACTGGCCGCCTGCACGCTGAACCACTGGTCCATGACCAGCGGGTTGTCCTTGAAGTGCTCGGCAAAGGCTTCCAGCGCCTTGGCCCGCTCGGCTTCGAACGGTGAGTTGACCAGCACAGCCAGGGCGGTAAGGCGCTCGGTCATGTTGTCGCAGTGCTCGAACTGCTCCAAAGCCGCCTGCAGCACCTGCGGCTTGCCGCTCTGCATCAGGTACGACAGCGCGATGTTCTGCAGGCTGCGGCGAGCGAAATGCTCGGCCGAGGCCACGTAGGCGGTGCTGCGCGACACTTCGCGGTTGGCCTGGTAGCGCGCCCACAGGGCGTCGAACAGCTGCTCGGCGATCTGCTGGCGGGCGAACTCGCGGGCAGCGTGGATGGCGTCCACGTCGGCCACCTGGCTGATCTCGGTGAGGTATGCCTCACCCGGCAGCGAGAGCATTTCGGCAACCATGGCCGGGTCCAGCGACTCATTGCCGAGCACGGTGCCCAGGGCGGTGATCAGGCGCTGGTCGAGCTTCAGTGCCTCGCCGCGCTGATGCTGGCCGATCAGCTCCTGCAGCACCTGCACCGACAACTGCTGCCCCGCCTCCCAGCGGTTGAAGCCGTCGCTGTCGTGCTGCATCAGGAACATCAGCTGGTCGCGGTCGTAGGGGAAGCTCAGCTTGACCGGTGCACTGAAGCCACGCAGCAGCGACGGCAGCGGCTTGGCCTGGATACCCTGGAAGGTGAAGGTCTGCTCGGCCTCGGTCACCGACAGCACGCGGCTGGTGCCCTGCGCCGTATCTTCGCCGGCCAGTTGCAGCGGCAGGTCGTTGCCTGCGGCATCCAGCAGGCCAAGCTCCACCGGGATCACGAACGGCAGCTTTTCGGCCTTGTCCGGGGTCTGCGGGCAGCTTTGGCGGAAGGTCAGGCTGTAGGTTTGCGCGGCCGCGTCATAGGCCTCGCTGACTTCCAGGCGCGGGGTGCCGGCCTGGTTGTACCAGCGCTTGAACTGGGTGAAGTCGACGCCGTTGGCGTCTTCCATGGCCTTGATGAAATCGTCGGTGGTCACCGCCTGGCCATCGTGGCGTTCGAAGTACAGGTCGCTGCCCTTGCGGAAGCCGTCGGCGCCCAGCAGGGTACGAACCATGCGCACCACTTCGGCGCCCTTCTCGTACACGGTCAGGGTGTAGAAGTTGGAGATCTCGATGAAGCTGTCCGGGCGCACCGGGTGGGCCATGGGGCCAGCGTCTTCGGCGAACTGGTGAGTACGCAGGTAGGCCACGTCTTCGATGCGCTTGACCGTGCGCGAGTTCATGTCGGCGCTGAACTCGGCATCTCGGAACACCGTGAAGCCTTCCTTCAGCGACAGCTGGAACCAGTCACGGCAGGTGACGCGGTTGCCCGACCAGTTGTGGAAATACTCGTGGGCGACCACGCCTTCGACGCGCTGGTGGGCGGCATCGGTGGCGGTTTCGGCACGAGCCAGCACACAGCTGGAGTTGAAGATGTTCAGGCCCTTGTTTTCCATGGCGCCCATGTTGAAGTCGTTGACCGCGACGATCATGAAGATGTCCAGGTCGTACTCGCGGCCATAGACTTCTTCGTCCCAGCGCATGGACTTCTTCAGGCTGACCATGGCGTGGTCGCACTTGTCGATGTTCTCGGGCTCGACGTAGATGCGCAGGGTCACGTCACGGCCGGACTGGCGGGTGAAGCTGTCCTCGACGCACCACAGGTCACCGGCCACCAGGGCGAACAGGTAGGCCGGCTTCATGAACGGGTCTTCCCAGGTCGCCCAGTGGCGGCCATCGTCTGCCGGCCCGCTGCCGATCGGGTTGCCGTTCGACAGCAATACCGGGTAGCGATGCTGCTCGGCGATCACCGTGGTGGTGAAGGTGCTCATCACATCCGGACGATCGAGGTAGTAGGTGATCTTGCGGAAGCCTTCGGCCTCGCACTGGGTGCAGAACATCTTGCCCGACTTGTACAGGCCTTCCAGCGCGGTGTTGCTCTCGGGGTGGATCTTCACGCTGGTGTCGAGGGTGAAGTGCTCGGCCTTGGGCTGCACGGTCAGGCTGTCGGCGTCGAGCTGGTAGTCGCCCGGCTGGAGTTCCTGGTCATCCAGCGAGGCGCGCAGCAGCTCCAGCTGCTGGCCATCGAGTACCAGTGGCGGCAGGCCGGCACCGCGTGCCGGGTTGCGGCGCATGACCAGTTGCGCGTGAACCAGGGTGTGGTCCTCGAACAGCTCGAAGGTCAGGTGCGTCTCGTCGATCAGGTACTCGGGCGCCTGGTAATCCTTGAGGTAGATCACTTGCGGTTGTTCGGTACGCATGTGCAGGTCCTTTTTACTGGAGCACGGCCAACTGGTAGGCCGTGTACTTGCGAATATTGATCACACCGGTGTCGAAGATCAGGTACTGGCCCTTGATGCCCAGCAGCGTGCCTTCCACTACCGGGTCCTTGTCGAGGTTGAAGCTGACGATCTTCGATGGGTAGGCCTCGACCGGGTACTTCATCTGCACCACTTCGGCGTCGGCCAGCGGCTGGATCGCCTGCAGGCCGAAGCGCCCCTGCAGCTCGCGCAGGCCCTCGGCACAGGCGTCGAAGACCTGTTCACGAATAGCCACCAGGTCGAGCTCCTCGGCATCGCCCTTGAGCAGGGCGCGCCAGTTGGTGCGGTCCGGCACCTGGCTGCGCAGCAAGTCTTCGACCAGGCCGGACTGCTGGCGGGTGGCCACGCGCACGATCGGCAGGGCCTGGGTGGCGCCCTGGTCGAGCCAGCGGGTGGGCAGCTGGGTGGCGCGGGTGATACCGACCTTGATCCCCGACGAGTTGGCCAGGTAGACCACATGGTCGGTCATGCAGAACTGTTCGCCCCACGACGGTTCGCGGCAGGTGCCGGCGTCGTAGTGGCACTTTTCCGGGGCCATGATGCACACGTCGCACTGGGCCAGTTTGGTCATGCACGGGTAGCAGTAACCCTGGCTGAAGCTGGTCTTGGTGCGCTTGCCACAATGGCTGCAGTGAATGGCGCCAAGGTACTCAAGGCGCAGGCGCTGGCCGATCAGCGGGTTGACCGGCACCTGCGTGTCATCCAGGCGAAAGCTGTACTGCACCACTGGCGCCTGCAGGCTTACCGCCATCTTGCTCAACGAGCCACGAGCGAGTTCGATCAATGTACCGAGTCCGACTTGAACAGAATGTTGGCGATCGGCGCGGACTTCGAGGCGCATTCCTGCGGGCCCATGTAGCCGGTACGCTGGTCTTCGGGCAGGTTTTTCATCTCCCAGGCGATTACCGCCTGCAGCGACAGCTCTTTCTGCTCGGCAGTGAGCTTGCGGCCATCCGACCATTTGCCGATTTCCACGGCCAGTTTCAGGCTCTCGTAGATTTCCGGGGTGATGTTTTCAATCATTTGCGCGAAAGTGGACATAGTGTCTCCTGATTCAAGCCGACAGTTTACGCCGGGCCAGCGCCCCACCCAAGAGCCCGGTCAGGCATCCGATGAGCAGCCCGCCGACGTGGGCGGCGTTGGCGATCTGGCCAAGGCCCAGGGTGTCGATCACGCCGCTCAGGCACACCACCAGCCAGATCAGCATCATCACCAGCACGCCCTTGGGCAGGTTGAAGTAACGGTCGGGTGCCAGCCACTGGTACAGCCAGATGTGCCCGAGCAGGCCGTACAGCACGCCGGACAGGCCACCGAACAGGCTCGGCCCGCTGCTGTAGTGCTGGGCCAGGTTGGACACCAGGCTGAACAGCAGGGTCAGGCCCAGCAGCGCCCACGGGCCCTGGCGCAGTTCGATGCGTTTGCCCAGCTCCCAGTACCACAGGCTGTTCATGGCCAGGTGCAGCACGCCGAAATGCAGCAGCATGGGCGATACCAGGCGCCACCACTGGCCTTGGTCCAGGCTTTGCGCCAGCGGGCTGAAGTACAGGTAGTCGCCCTGGACGCGGAAATCGAGGAAGGTGAACCAGCTGATGGTGGTGAAATTGTCGCCAAGGCCGGTGAGGCCGGCGACGATGAAGCACAGCAGCAGGGTGATAGTGGTGACTTTGCAGGCTTTGGCCTGTTCTGCCAGGGAGGGTTGTGTGGGGCTATTCGCGGGTAAACCCGCTCCCACAGGGTCCTGTGCAAGTTCGAGGTCGGCGTTGCCGTCGGGGTAGCGCTGGTAGAGTTCGCGGACGTCCGCTGCCAGGGTGTCGGGGGCCCAGAGCACCTGGGCATCGCCCTCCTCGCTGACCCGGTGCGGCACCTGCAGGCGCTGCAGCAGGTGAACGAAGCCGCTGAGGTCGACCGACAGCGGCAGGCGCATCACTTCGATAATGTTCATTGGTTGGCCTGTGGGCGGTCGACGTCGACCCAGACGAACTTGTGCGGGTCGATGCGGGTTTCATCATCCAGCCGGTAGGCTGCCAGCTTGCCATAGAGCACGGCGCTGTAGTCCAGGCAGGCCAGGTTGGCGCGGATCGGCGCCGGGCGGCCGCTGCGCCAGTAATGGCCGACGAACAGCATGGGCTCGTCTTCGGCATAGCGCAGCAAGGCGTTCTTCTGGCTGTGACTGAGCGGGGTGCTGGCCACTTCCGCGGGCAGGGCGTCTGGCTGGAACACGATGTCGCCGTAGGTTTGCGGATCTTCTTCCCAGAACTTGGTACGGAAGAAGGCACGGGTCAGGCCGTCGCCACCGGTGAGGGTCAGGCCGTCAGGCAGGCGCATGTCGGTACCGCGCAGCAGGCGGTTGCACACGGTGGCGGCAAAGCTGCCGTTCACCGCCGAGGCCTGGATGAAGTGTTCGTCGATGCGCCCGTCGGGGTACTGCTGGCGCAGCGGCTCGATCAGCCGCGGGTCCCAGCAGGCATGCACCAGGCGGAAGCGCCCGGCGTCGACGAACAGCGGCAATTCGTAGAACCAGTTGACGAAGTCGTGCCAGTCAGCGGGGTGGTGGGCAAATTGGGTCAGGGTTTCGTCGATCAACCGGGCGTGGCGTGGCGTATGCTCGCGCACGAAGGCCTTGCCGCTGCCAGGCAGTGCCGGGGTGACCCAGCCCAGCGCGTTGTACTCGTGGTTGCCCATGATGCAGAACGCCTGGCCGGCCTCGACCATGTCGTGGACGATATGCAGCGCCTCGCGGATGCGTGGCCCGCGGTCGACGATGTCGCCAAGGAACAGCGCCTGGCGCCGCGGGTGGCGCCACGCGCCTGCCACACGCTTGTAACCGAGGGCGTCGAGCAGGCGTTCAAGGGTCAGCGCACAACCGTGCACGTCACCGATGATGTCGAAACTACGCGCCGGATCGAGCATCAGTCGTCCCTGCTTCCCAGCCGGCTGCCCCAGCCGAGCTTGGTGCGGCAGACCTCGTAGTAATTGTGGTCCAGCGGGTGGATCAGGCGCAGCTTCTGCGGTTTCTTGCTCACCGTGATGGTGTCGCCGGGGGCGCAGGTGAAGTGGTTCTGGCCGTCACAGGATACCTGCGGGTAGATCTGCAGGTCCTTGGACACCACGATCTTCAGTTCGCTGTTGCCGTCGACCACGATCGGCCGGCCCGACAGGGTGTGCGGGTACATCGGCACGATGACGATGGCATCGAGCTTGGGGTGCATGATCGGGCCGCCGGCCGACAGCGCGTAGGCGGTGGAGCCGGTGGGGGTGGCGACGATCAGGCCGTCGGCCTTCTGGCTGCAGACGAACTGGCCATCGATGTAGATCTCGAACTCGATCATGCGCGTGGACTTGCCCGGGTGCAGCACCACATCGTTCAGCGCATCACCCTGGCCGATGGCTTCGTTGTGGCGGCGTACCTCGGCCTGCAGCAGGAAGCGGTTTTCCACCAGGTAGTGGCCGTCGAGCACTTCGGCGACCTTCTCTTCCAGCTCGTCGGGGCGGATGTCGGTGAGGAAGCCCAGGTTGCCACGGTTGATGCCCAGCACCGGAATGTTGTGCCGGGCCAGGGCGCGGGCGGCGCCCAGCAGGCTGCCGTCGCCGCCGACCACGATGACCAGGTCACAGACCTCGCCCAGCAGCTTGCGGGTGGAAGTTTGCAGGCCATGGCCAGGCAACACTTCGGCGATGGTGTCCTCGAGGATCACGTGCAGGTGGCGCTCGATAAGAAATTTTTTCAGTCGGCGAATGGTGTCGAGCACCTGGGAGCTGCCAAGGCGGCCAATGATACCGATATTGCGAAATTGCTCCATGGGGCTCCTGCGAGGCTCTGCGGCGGGTGACTATGCCGCGATTATGGGCGAAACCACCGGGTAGCGGCAAACCGGCTATGCTCGCAGGATGATGCCATTCGCCCTGCTCCACGACCTGCCCCGGCAGCTACGCCGCCCCAACGTGCGCGACCTGGCCTGGGCCCTGCTGTCGCCTCCGTTGCTCAGCGCCCCGCCCTGCCCCCAGCGCCACCCGCTGGCGGGCAGCCTGTGGGCGGACCAGCCACAGCGCCTGGCAGACTGGCTGCGGGCGCTGGATGACGATGACCGCCCATTGCGCGACTGGCTGGCGCAGCTGGGTAGCCGGCGCCTGGGGCACTACTACGAACGGCTGTGGCAATTCGCCCTGGGCCAGGCCCCGGGCATCGAACTGCTGGCGGCCAACCTGGCGATTCGCGACGGCGGGCGCACCCTGGGCGAGCTGGATGTGGTGCTGCGCGACCGCGACGGTGTGCACCACCTGGAACTGGCCATCAAGCTGTACCTGGGTCCGGAACACCCCGGGCATGACCCCGACGCCTGGCTGGGGCCGGGCTGCCATGACCGACTGGGAAGCAAACTGGCGCACCTGGCACGGCACCAGTTGCCCATGTCGGCGGGGGCACACAGCCGCGAGGTGCTGGCTCGGCTGGGGGTGGAGCAGGTGCAGGCGCATGTGTGGCTGGGTGGCTATCTGTTCTACCCGTGGCCCGGGCATGCGCAGCCACCACAGGGCGCCAATCCGCAGCACTTGCGCGGGCGCTGGCTGCGGCGGCGGGACTGGGTCATGGGCGAAGGTGAGCAATGGCAGCCGCTGCAACGGCATGCCTGGCTGGCGCCAGCGCGGGTCGAGGCGCATGAGTGCTGGGCGGTGGAGCAGTTTGCGGCATGGCTGCATGTGCTGGAGCGGCAGGCTCCGGCGCAGTTGCTGGTGAGGTTGGAGCAAGAGGCTGACGGGGCGTGGCAGGAGGCCGAGCGGGTGTTTCTGGTGGCTGACAGTTGGCCATTTACATCCAAGGCATGATGCAGGCTGTTCCGGCCTCTTCGCGGGCTTGCCCGCCCCCACAGGTACTGCACAGGTCTCTGGCTCAGCGCTGTGCCTGTGGGAGCGGGTTCACCCGCGAAAGGGCCGGTGCAGACAACACAATTTTCACAGACCTGGCGCAAAGATTTGTTACCCCGTAGCCACTACAGTACTTCCTGAGCGCCGGCAAGAGCGCTATTCCGACCTGATGACGAGGACCGATCATGGTTTCATCCACCCCCACGACCCATTACGCGCGCCTGTCCATCGCCCTGCACTGGCTGATGCTGGTGCTGCTGGCCGCTGTCTACGCCCTAATCGAACTGCGTGGCCTGTTCCCCAAGGACAGCGTCGAACGCAACCTGATGAAGGACCTGCACTTCATGCTCGGGCTCAGCGTGTTCGTGCTGGTCTGGTTGCGCCTGGCCATCCGCCTGAGCCGCCCGACTCCACCCATCGTGCCCAAGCCTGCGGCCTGGCAGACCGGCCTCGCGCACCTGATGCACCTGGCGTTGTACCTGCTGATGATCATCCTGCCGCTGGCCGGCTGGCTGATCCTCAGCGCCGCCGACAAACCAGTGCCGTTCTTCGGTCTGGAGCTGCCGCACCTGATCGGCCCGAATCCGGACCAGGCCAAGTTCATCAAAGGCTGGCATGAACGCATCGGCAGCTGGGGCTACTGGCTGATCGGCCTGCACGCTCTGGCCGGGCTCTATCACCACTATGTGCAGCGCGACAACACGCTGCTGCGCATGCTGCCCTACAAGTAACCGCGCCGGCCCTGCAGGCCGCCGGTGTGCACCACGATCAGGCGGGTGCCGGGCGCGAACAGCCCGGCCTCGACCTGCTCACGCAGGGCCAGCAGAGCCTTGCCAGTGTAGAGGGCTTCGAGCGGCACGCCTGTGTGCCGCTCGCAATCAGCGATGAACGCCAACAGATCAGCGTCGAATTTGCCGAAACCGCCACGGCAGGCGTCGTGCAGTTGGTAGCCATGCGCGCCGGCCAGTGCTGCTACCGCCACCGGCACACCATGGTCCCTGGGTACCGCCACTGCACCATGCACCACATGTGCGCCCGCCTCGGCCATTACCAGACCGGCCAGGGTAGTCCCCGTTCCAGCAGCCAGCCACCAGGCGTCGTAGCCCGACCAGCCCAGTGCCGCGATCTGCGCCCGTGCCTGCTGCATGATCAGCGCGCAGCCCTGTGCACCGGCCAACCCGCCGCCCCCTTCAGGGATGCAGTACCAACCCGGGTAGCGCGCTTGCCAGGGCTCCCAGAAACCCGCTTGATTTCGTGCGCGGTAGCCGCCATAGCCCAGCCAGTGCAGTTCCATGCCCAGCGTCTGCAGGTCACGCACGGTTGGCGTGTCCTGGGCGTGACCACGCAGCAGGCCGGCGGTGGCGAAGCCGAAGCGCTTGCCGGCAGCGGCCAGGGCGTGCAGGTGGTTGGAATGGTTGCCGCCGAGGCTGATCAGGCCCGGGGCGTTGCTGGCGCTGGCCTGTTGCAGGTGATGGCGTAGCTTGAACCATTTGTTGCCGCTGATCAGCGGATCGATCAGGTCCAGGCGCAGGATGGCGGCTTCTACCTGGGCTTGTTGCAGCCAGGGCAGGATCAGGGGCTGCAGGGGGGCTTGGGGCAGGTCAAAGTGCATCGTGCGAGTTTACCAGTGAAAGCCTGGGGCTGCTTTGCGTCCCTGTGGGAGCGGGTTCACCCGCGAACACCGGCGCAGCCGGTGCCATGCACCGCGCAGCCCTATTCGCGGGTGAACCCGCTCCCACAGGGCCGCAAAGCGGCCCCGGCGATCTCAGAGCTCAGCCGCCAATCTCGAACCTTGGTTGATCGCCCGCTTGGCATCCAGCTCGGCCGCCACATCTGCCCCACCAATCAGGTGTACCGACTGCCCCGCCGCCACCAGCCCGTCCTGCAGCTCGCGCAGCGGCTCCTGCCCTGCACAGATCACCACGTTGTCCACCGCCAGCACCTGCGGCTCGCCATCGGCCACGCGAATGTGCAGGCCGGCATCGTCGATGCCCAGGTACTCGACGCTGTTGAGCATCTGCACCCGCTTGTTCTTCAACCCGGTGCGGTGAATCCAGCCGGTGGTCTTGCCCAGGCCGTCACCCACCTTGGATTTCTTGCGCTGCAACAGGTACACCTGCCGCGCCGGGGCATGCGGCTCGGCCTTGATCCCGGCCACGCCACCACGCGCCTGCAGATGGGTGTCGATGCCCCACTCCTTCCAGAACGCCTCACGGTCCTGGCTGGTGGCAACGCCCTGATGCACCAGGTACTCGGAAACGTCGAAACCGATGCCACCCGCACCAATCACCGCGACAGCCTTGCCCACCGGCTTGCGCTCGAGCAGCACGTCGAGGTAGCTGAGCACCTTGGCATGCTCGACACCGGGGATGGCCGGCGTGCGCGGGGCGATGCCGGTGGCCAGGATGATCTCGTCGTAGCCACCGTCCACCAGGGCCTGCACATTGACCCGGGTGTTCAGGCGCAAGTCCACGCCCGTGCTTTTGACCTTGTTGCGGAAGTAACGCAGGGTTTCATGGAACTCTTCCTTTCCCGGTACCCGCTTGGCCACATTGAACTGCCCGCCGATCTCGCTGGCGGCATCGAACAGGGTCACCGCGTGGCCGCGCTCTGCCGCCACCGTGGCTGCCGCCAGGCCGGCCGGGCCTGCGCCGACCACGGCAATGCGCTTCACGGTGCGCACGGGCAGGTAGTTGAGCTCGGTCTCGTGGCAGGCACGCGGGTTGACCAGGCAACTGGTCAGCTTGCCGCCGAAAGTATGGTCCAGGCAGGCCTGGTTGCAGCCGATGCAGGTGTTGATCTCGTCGCCGCGACCAGCAGCGGCCTTGTTGACGAAGTCCGGGTCGGCCAGGAACGGACGTGCCATCGAGACCATGTCGGCATCGCCTTCGGCCAGCACCGCCTCGGCCACCTCCGGAGTATTGATGCGGTTGGTGGTGATCAGCGGAATGTTCACCACGCCGCGCAACTTGGCGGTGACCTTGCTGAATGCCGCGCGCGGCACCTTGGTGGCAATGGTCGGTATACGCGCTTCGTGCCAGCCGATGCCGGTATTGATCAACGTCGCGCCGGCCTTCTCGATGGCCTTGGCCAGCAGCTCGATTTCATCCCAGGTGCTGCCGCCCTCGATGAGATCGAGCATCGACAGGCGGAAGATGATGATGAAGTTCGGCCCGACCGCGCCGCGCACCCGGCTGACGATCTCCACCGCCAGGCGCATGCGGTTTTCATAACTGCCACCCCAGCGGTCGGTGCGGTGGTTGGTGTGGGCGGCGAGGAACTGGTTGATGAAGTAGCCTTCCGAACCCATGATCTCGACGCCGTCGTAACCGGCGCGCTGGGCCAGCACCGCGCAATTGACGAAGTCGGCGATCTGCTTCTCGATACCCGCCTCGTCCAGTTCCTTGGGTTTGAACGGGTTGATTGGCGCCTGGATCGCGCTGGGCGCCACCTGGCGCGGGCTGTAGGCGTAGCGCCCGGCATGCAGGATCTGCAGGCAGATCTTGCCGCCGGCAGCGTGTACCGCCTCGGTGACGATGCGGTGCTTGTCGGCTTCTTCCTCGGTGCTGAGCTTGGCCGCCCCGGAATACACTCCGCCCTCATCGTTGGGCGCGATGCCGCCAGTAACCATCAGGCCGACGCCACCGCGGGCGCGCTCGGCAAAGTACGCCGCCATACGCTCGAAGCCGCCCGGGCGCTCTTCGAGGCCGGTGTGCATCGAGCCCATCAGGGTGCGGTTGCGCAAGGTGGTGAAGCCCAGGTCCAGCGGTGCGAGCAGGTGCGGGTAGCGGTCGGCGGCCATGGAAAGGTCCCCAGGTGGCGTATTCACGGAATGCGGGTGCCTCACCGGCTGGCGGACCCCGTCGTTTGTCTGCCTGCGACATTAAACAGACGTTTGAACGGGCTCAATGATCGAAACTGACAAGTTATTGATCCTCGCGCACAGCGCGACTACCCTAGGAAACTCTTGTTTCCAAGGCGCTGTCCTGCTTCATGCGAAAACTCCTGGCAAGCGCCCTGGCGCTGGTGATGATCGCCGCCCTCTGCGGCTACGGTTTCTGGACCCAGCAGCGCCCGGAAGGCCATTACCTGTCCGACCTGCGCATCGAACTGGCGCTGAACCATGGCGTGCCAGGCGAGCACGGCAACCTGCTCGGCGTCGAACCGCTGCTCTACCCGGGTGACTACCAGAACCTGCAACGCCTGCACCGCAAGCTCTCGGCCTATCTGGAACAGGCCCGTACCCAAGGGCTGGTCGGCCCGCGCACGGTGGTGGTGCTGCCCGAGCACATCGGCACCTGGCTGTGGGCGCGTGGCGAAAAGAACGAGCTTTATCAAGTCACGCAAAGCCGCGAAGCCCTGCAATGGCTGGAACTGAGCAACCCGCTGCGCTATGGCCTGGCCATGCTCCGTGCCGACGGGGACGACTGGCGCGCCGACGCGCACCTGCGCATGAAAGCCGAGCAGATGGCTGCGGACTACCAGCAACTGTTCGGTGGCCTGGCCAAGGAATTCAATGTCACTCTGGTGGCCGGCTCCATCGTACTACCCGCCCCCTACGTGAAACAGGGCGTGCTGCATGCCGGCAGCGGCCCGCTGTTCAACAGCAGCGTAGTGTTCGCCGGCGACGGCTCGCTGCTGGGCCAACCGCAACGCCAGCAGTTCCCCGACAGCGAAATGCGCCGCTATGTACATGATGGCCGCCAGCACCCGCTGCAGGTATTGCAAACCCCTGCCGGGCGCCTGGGCGTGCTGGTGGGCAGCGACAGCTGGTACCCGGAAAACCACCAACAACTGGCCCAACAGGCAGTACAACTGATCGCCAACCCGGTGTTCCTCAGCGGCAAGGGCAGCTGGCAAGCGCCCTGGCGCGGCAATCGCCATCAGGATGCCAGCGCCGGGCTGCCCTTGCGGCGCGGCGAAGTCAGCGAACAGGCTGCATGGCAGCGACTGACCCAATCGGCCGGAACCAGCGTCAGCAGCATGAGCGTGTTCATGCGTGGGCAGTTCTGGGAACAGGGCAGCGACGGCCAGGGCTTTGCCCGCCAGGCGGGTGAATTGCTGGCAGGCACCCCCAGCCCTGGAGCCCGCCTGTTGAACCTGTGGTTGTAAGCCCATGGCCCGCCCCCGCGTGCGCCTGGGTGACCTGTCGGTTGGTTTTGTCCAACCGCTGACCGAGGCCCTGCGTGAACTGGGCCACGACCCCGAGCCGCTGCTGCGCCGCTATGGCCTGGACGCGGCACGCCTGGGCGAAGCCGGTGCGCGCTTGTCGATCCCGCGCTACATGCACCTTGGGCACGCTGCCATCGAGCTGTGCGGCGAGGCCGCGCTGGGCCTGCACATGGGGCGCCTGAGCCGCCTGGCGCATGCCGGCCTGGCCGGGGTCACCGCTGCCCAGGCACCGAACCTGGGCGAGGCGGCACGTACCCTGTTGCGCTTCGAGCCGCTGTACGCCGCCAACTACCGCGGCCACTCCAGTTTTCAGGAAGATGCCCAGGGCGCCTGGCTGCGCTTCTACTCCATCAGCCCCTACAACGCCTACAACCGTTTCGTGGTCGATTCGCTACTTGCCGGCTGGCTCGCCCAGCTTGCCGACCTGGCCGGTACGGCAGTGCAGGCCGAACATATGGACATCGAGTTCGCCGCACCCGCCTATGCCGCGCGCTACCAGCCGCTGTGCAGCACACCCGTGCAGTTCGCAGCAGCGAGTAACCAGCTGCGCCTGAGCCGGGCCACGCTGCAGCTGGCCAACCCCAGGCATTGCCCGAGCACCTGGCAGCACCTGCTGCAGCTGTGCGAGGCGGAAATGCTGCAGCGTACGCGGGTGCGCAGCCTGGGTGAGCGCATTACCCACCTGCTGGGCCCGTTGCTAAATGGTGGCCGTGAACCGGACCTGGAAGAAGTGGCGCTGCACCTGCAACTGCCGACCTGGACCTTGCGCCGCAAACTGGCCGAGGAAGGCACGCGCTTTCGCGACCTGCTCAGTGAAACACGGCGCGACCTGGCCGAGACCTATATCCGCGATACGGAATTGGCCTTTGGCGAGATCGCCTATCTGTTGGGGTTTGCATCGGCCGAGGCCTTCCAGCGCGCTTTCAAGCGCTGGACGGGCCTTACGCCGGGGGAGTTTCGCCGCAGCCAGCGGCGGGTGGGCTAGAGCTCGGTGGCGTCGTCAGCCGGTTCCGGGGTGTCCAGTTCATAAGCCTGGAATTCGAGAAGTTCTTCTTGGTATTCGTCCATAGCCCTAAGCCCTCTTCACTCATTTTTCCTGGTAACTGTCGCCTCACCCTAGGCAGGAAGGATGAAGGAATCATGACAAGCTTATGATCCGGTGCCCAGCAATCGTTAGCCCCGTGCTACTTGATATTAGCCGTTTGTAGGTCATGCAGGCTTTAGACGGCAGGCCCAAGCCGAACTACGCGTGCGCAGTGCTGGCTGCGCTCCCCCGTGCAGTGCGCGAGCATGCCGCAGCCATTTCTGTCGCAGGTGTGCCCCATGACAAGCTCAGCCTGGCACTAAGTGCTCTGGCGACTGCGCACTCAGCGCCCTTTTCAACACTTCGTAGAGTTTGCCGTCACCCGATTGAGCAACGTTGAAGCGCAGGAAATCCCCCGCCGTCATGGATTGGCTGAACGCATTACCGGGCGCCAGCACTACACCTTCATTCAGGCAGGTCCTGGCCAGCGTTGCTGCATCCTTGCCTTGAGGGAGCTGGCACCAGAGGTACATGCCTGCCTGGGGAATTATCCACGGCTTGATACCAATGGCCTGAAGCCTCGGCACCGTTCTGTCCATTGCCTCGCCTAACCGGTGGCGGACACCTTCCATGTGTTTTCGGTACCCGCTATCCGTAATCGCTTGATAGATGATGTCCGCGGCCAAGCGTCCACCGCCGAAGGTGGTCGCGATCTTCAGGTCGACCAGGCTCTCGATCCATTCACCACGGGCGGCGATGTAGCCGCATCGGATTGAAGCAGAGATGGTCTTGGAAAAGCTGCCTATCTGAATCACACGCGAGAGGCCGTCGAAGGCAGACAGCCGTGGCGCGGGCGTATTCTCGAAATCAGCGAAGATGTCGTCCTCCACGATCACCAGGCTAGAGGTGTCGGCCAGCTTCAGCAGCCTGTGCGCGGTGACCGGGGACAGGCTGGCCCCGGTTGGGTTGTGGATGCCGGAATTGGTGATGTACAACCTGGGTGCGTGCCTGAGCAGGGCTGCGCCGAACGCCTCGATGTCCGGGCCTGTCTGCGTGTAGGGTACCCCGACAATGTTCACCCTGTGGGCTTTGAGCAGTGCGTGAAAATTGAAATAGCAGGGGTCGTCGACCAGGACCGTGTCCCCCGGTTCCAGCAGAAAACGGCAAATCAGGTCGATGGCGTGGGTGCCCGATTCGGTGAGCATGATCTGTTCCAGCGGGGCTTCGATGCCGATGCCAGCCAGCCGTCGCGACAGGAACTGCCTGAGCGGCGGATGCCCGAGCGGCGACGCGTACTCGGCCAGTTTTACCGTGTCGGAACGGGCAGCGACTCGCAGCGCTTTACGCATGCCGGCTTCGTACATCCAGGAGGCAGGCAGCCACCCGCACCCTGGTTTCAGCGCATCGCTGGAGGTTTCAAGAGACTGGCGCGAGATCCACAGCGGGTCGACCTCACGATCGAGCCTGGGGCCGAGTTCGGTCAGTGCCAAGGGCGCCACGGGCCCTGCCACGTAGTAGCCAGAGCCAGGGCGGGCGCTGAGCACCCCCTCTGCCATCAACCGTTCATAGGCCTCAAGTACGGTAGAAACCGATACCTGCATGGCCTGTGCCATTGCCCGGACCGAAGGGATCCGCGCACCGGGCGTGTAGGTCCGGGAGGCTATCCTCGCCTGCACCTCACCCATGACGGTCCGAATCAGCGTTCCACTGCGTTTCATCGCACCCTCAACTGTGCTGGATTAATGTGCATAACAGTTCGGTAAAACTGTATTGGATTGTACATGGCCTTGGTGAGCGCGTCAGTGATGTACTGAACCCAGACTTATCGAGGACTGGGCGATGGAAAAATCAACAAGCGGATGGACCAACGGCTTCATAGGCGTCGCCATCTTCGCCGGCTCGCTGCCGGCCACCCGTGTGGCAGTGACGGCCTTCGAACCGACGTTCCTGACCTGTGCCAGGGCAACGATTGCCGCTCTGTTGGGGGCGCTTTTCTTGCTTGTGCTGCGCCAGCCTCGCCCTGAACGCGGTGACCTGTGGTCATTGGCGGTAACAGCGTTGGGCGTGGTAATCGGTTTCCCGCTGCTGACGGCACTGGCCCTGCAGCATGTAACCTCTGCCCATTCCATTGTCTTTGTCGGGCTGCTGCCGCTGTGTACCGCAGGGTTTGCCGTGCTGCGGGGCGGTGAGCGACCTCGGCCACTGTTCTGGTTATTCTCGTTGACGGGTGCCGGAATCGTCGTTGGATA
The DNA here is from genome assembly GCF_030263955.1 of Pseudomonas sp. M2(2023). NCBI lineage: Bacteria > Pseudomonadati > Pseudomonadota > Gammaproteobacteria > Pseudomonadales > Pseudomonadaceae > Pseudomonas > Pseudomonas sp. M2(2023). Next base: position 1,646,272 of record NZ_CP127114.1, on the reverse strand, counting down.
TGCGCTTATGAATGGTGGGGAGGCATCGGCGCTGGGCGATTTGCTGATGATGGCGGCGGTCATCGTCTGTGGGTTGGGTTATGCCGAAGGGGCGCGCCTGTCACGGACGTTGGGGGGTTGGCAAGTGATCAGTTGGGCGTTGCTGGTGGCGTTGCCGCTGATGCTACTACTGACAATCACTAATCTTCCGACACCAGATGCCTTCGCCAAAGTAAGCGCCCCTGCGTGGTTCAGCCTCGGCTACGTTTCACTGTTCAGCATGCTGATCGGTTTTGTGTTCTGGTACCGAGGGCTGGTCCAGGGTGGCATTGCAGCAGTGGGCCAGTTGCAACTCTTTCAGCCGTTCATGGGGCTTGGGCTGGCAGCGTTGCTGCTGCACGAACAGGTCAGCTGGATGATGCTTGTGGTGACGCTGGGGGCTGTCATCTGTGTTGCCGGGGCCAAGAAGTACGCCTTGTAGATGTCGATCCAGAAAAAAGCGAATTGGGAAGGCTTCGCCAAGCCGCAGCGCGCCTTGGGGACCTCCGTAAGCTGTTCGCACCGGGGCAGTTGCACAGCACAGGGCCAAGTTCATGGGCACGGAGGATTTTGCCCCATGGCGGTACTGCGCAGATGTTGAGAACTGCGCAGTACCTGTGGGAGCGGGTTTACCCGTACAGGCAAGCCATCAAAGGGCGGGGGACGCGGGCTCAGCGGCCTCGGCAGGCTGTGCTTGCTGTTGTACTTCAATAGGCGCAGCCTCAGCCGGCGGTGCCACTGGCTGCGAGCCCTGGCTGTCATCCAGCACCGGCGCTGCTACCGCCTCGCTGGCCGGGGCTACAGGGGCCGGGGCTGGCGCCGCATCAACCAAAGGCTCAGCAACCGGGGCCGGTGCCACCGGCGCTGCGGCGGCCTGCTCCGGTAGCCCCAGGGCTGCCGCCGGCTTCTCGACATTCGGCGCAGGCGCCTCGACCTCGGCCTTATTGGCCTGCTTCGGCTTGGGCTTGGGCAGATAGCTCTCTACCAGGGCGAAATAGCGGTCATAGAACTGAGCCGCTGTCACAGTCTCGCTGGCCACCTTGACCATCGAGTCGTCGCTGGAGCCGATCGGCATCGATACCGACCCCAGTACACCAACCCCCAGGCTGGCGGAGGTGTTGGACTTTTTCAGGGCGTAGCGGTCCTGCAGGGCGTTGGCGAACATGGTCGAACGCTGCTCGTCGCTCACATCCGGCGCACAGGTGACGTTGAAACTGATCTGCAGGTGGTTCTCGCTGTTCTGCTGGAAGCTCTTGTTGCCCACCACCTGGTTGGCGCCGCTGCTGGTGATGATGTAACCCTGGCTGAGCAAGGCGCGTCGGGCGGCCTCGCAGGAGCCGGCATCGCTCACCGGGAAGCTGCGCGAGAAGGTGCCCGAGTCATCGAAGTTCTCGTGCTCGTAGACGGCGGCTTTTTTCGAGGAACAACCGGTCACGCCCGCCAGCACCAGGGCCAGCCCGAGCGCACCAAAGACGGAAGATCTGGTCATTGCGAATTCCGGGTAAGTCAAGAAGGTGCCTATTGTGCAACACAGCAGGCAGGCACAGGAACCGCTGATCGGTGAAGAGTCTGTCAGGTTCGTGTAAATCTGGGTCAAGGGCGGCAATTGCCAGACGCAGAAACGAAAAAAGCGACCCTAAGGTCGCTTTCTCGTGGCTTCGAGACGTTCAAGGGGCCTCGAAGCGAAGATGGCGCAGCGGACGGGACTCGAACCCGCGACCCCCGGCGTGACAGGCCGGTATTCTAACCGACTGAACTACCGCTGCGTATCATTCAGGCTTGCACCCGATTGAAACCTGGGTCTACCCTTCCGGCGCGATGGCCTCAGGACAGGCACAAAAAAAGCGATAACGTGATCGCTTCTCTTGTGTTTGCTTCAAGGTGTTCAAGGGACCTTGAAACGAAGATGGCGCAGCGGACGGGACTCGAACCCGCGACCCCCGGCGTGACAGGCCGGTATTCTAACCGACTGAACTACCGCTGCGTATCGTTCAGGCTTTCGCCCGATTGAAACTGGGATCAGCCCAAGGCGTTTACCTTGTGGCTTCAGACCGGTGCCAGGCACCCATCTGATACTAAAAAATGGCGCAGCGGACGGGACTCGAACCCGCGACCCCCGGCGTGACAGGCCGGTATTCTAACCGACTGAACTACCGCTGCGCAGTGCGTTCCTCTCTGGCTATCGGTTTCTTGCGAAACCTGAAGCACCAGGAACATCTCAGGAAGTGGTGGGTGATGACGGGATCGAACCGCCGACCCTCTGCTTGTAAGGCAGATGCTCTCCCGGCTGAGCTAATCACCCTCGCGATGTTGCTTGTTGCGTTTGCTTCGCTGAGGCCGCGAAATTTACGCAGGTGGCGAAGCTAAGTCAATAGCCCCATTGAATTTTTTTCAGAAAAGCGCAAAAGCGGTGCGGTTGCCTGTGGCGGCCTCTTCGCGGGTAAACCCGCTCCCACAGGTACCGCACAGGTCTTGAGAACTGCGCTGCACCTGTGGGAGCGGGCGTGCCCGCGAAGAGACCGGTACAGGATATGCACAAGGCTCAGGTGTAGATCATCTTGCGGGTCATGCCGCCATCGACCACGAACTCCTGGCCGGTGACGAACGCCGCTTGCCGAGACAACAGCCAGGCAACCATGGCCGCCACGTCTTCCACCGTCCCTACCCTGCCCGTCGGGTGCTGGGCATGGTCCGCCTCGGTCAACGGCTCGGCACGGCGCTGCGACGGATCACGGGCATCGATCCAGCCCGGGCTCACCGCATTGACGCGAATCTCCGGGCCCAGGCTCATGGCCAAGGCATGGGTCAAGGCCACCAGCCCGCCCTTGCTCGCTGCGTAGGCCTCGGTATCGGGTTCGGATTGCCGCGCCCGGGTGGAGGTGAGATTGACGATCGCCCCATTGTGCGCACGCAGGTACGGCGCACAATGCTTGGCCAGCAGCATCGGGCCGTTGAGGTTGACCGCCAGCACCCGGTTCCACTGCGCCAGGCTCAGGCTTTCCAGGGTCTGGTTGTGCGGGTTGGCGATGGCCGCATTGCACACCAGCGCGTCCAGGCGACCAAACTGCCCCAGCACCTCCGACACCCCGGCGCTGACCTGGGCCTCGTCGGCAACGTCCATGGTGATGAACCAGGCATTGTCACCCAGCGCCTTGGCCGCCTTTGCGCCGCGCTGGCGGTCGAGGTCGCTGAGCACCACCTGCCAGCCTTCGCAGATCAACCAGGCGGCAATACCCAGGCCGATGCCGCGTGCGGCACCGGTCACCAGGGCTACCCGGCCGTTATGGCCGGGCGTACCGCCGCGGATTTCAATCACAGTGCAGCCAACCCGCGCGCCAGGTCGGCCTGCAGGTCGGCCACATCTTCCAGGCCCACGGCAACCCGGATCAGGCTGTCACGGATACCCGCGGCTTCACGCTCCTGCGGCGTCAGGCGACCGTGGGAGGTGGTGGCCGGGTGGGCGATGGTGGTCTTGCTGTCACCCAGGTTGGTGGTGATGGAAATCACCCGGGTAGCGTCGATGAAGCGCCAGGCGCCTTCTTTGCCACCCTTGACCTCGAAGCTGACCACCGCACCGAAGCCACTCATCTGGCGCTTGGCCAGTTCGTGCTGCGGGTGGCTCGGCAGGCCGGCGTAATGCACCTTCTCCACGCCCTCCTGCTGCTCCAGCCATTCGGCCAGCAGCTGGGCGCTTTCGCAGTGCGCACGCATGCGCAGGCGCAGGGTTTCCAGGCCCTTGGTGAAGATCCAGGCGTTGAACGGGCTGAGGGTGGGGCCTGCGGTACGCAGGAAGCCCACCACTTCTTTCATCTGCTCGGCACGGCCGGCAACCACGCCACCCATGCAGCGGCCCTGGCCGTCGATGAACTTGGTGGCCGAGTGGAACACGATGTCGGCACCCAGCTTCAGCGGCTGCTGCAGCGCCGGGGTGCTGAAGCAGTTGTCCACCACCAGCATGGCGCCGTGGGCATGGGCGATTTCGCTGAGCGCGGTGATATCGACCAGCTCTGCCAGCGGGTTGGACGGCGATTCGACGATCAGCAGCTTGGTATTGGCCTTGATGGCCTTTTCCCAGCCGGCGAGGTCGACCAGTGGCACGTAGTCCACCTGCACGCCAAAGCGCTTGAAGTACTTCTCGAACAGGCTGATGGTCGAGCCGAACACACTCTGCGACACCAGCACATGGTCACCGGCACTGCACAGCGACATCACCACGGCGAGGATCGCCGCCATGCCGGTGGAGGTGCCCACAGCCTGCTCGGCGCCTTCCATGGCCGCCAGGCGCTCCTCGAAGGCACGCACCGACGGGTTGGTGTAGCGCGAATAGACGTTGCCCGGCGTCTCGCCGGCAAAGCGCGCGGCCGCATCGGCAGCCGTGCGGAACACATAGCTGGAGGTCAGGAACAGCGCTTCGCTGTGCTCGGCCTCCGGTGTACGGTTTTGACCGGCGCGCACCGCCAGGGTGTCGAAACCGACACCCTCGAGGTCACTGTCCAGTCGTCCGGCATCCCATTGATCCGTCATGCCGTCGCTCCCGAAATCAGTTGTTGTAGAGGTCGATGATCGCACTGACCGCCTGGTTCTTGGCCTTGGCCAGGTCGTTACGAGCCTGCTCGATGCGGTCGAGGTAGGCTTCGTCGATATCGCCAGTGACATACTCACCGTTGAACACCGCACAATCGAACTGATCGATCTTGATCTTGCCGCCACCGACCGAGTCGATCAGGTCCGGCAGGTCCTGGTAGACCAGCCAGTCGGCGCCAATCAACTCGGCCACCTGTTCGGTGGTACGGTTGTGGGCGATCAGTTCGTGAACACTCGGCATGTCGATGCCGTAGACGTTGGGGTAGCGCACGGCAGGAGCTGCGGAGCAGAAGTAGACGTTCTTGGCGCCGGCTTCGCGGGCCATCTGGATGATCTGCTTGCAGGTGGTGCCGCGCACGATCGAGTCGTCCACCAGCATCACGTTCTTGCCGCGGAACTCCAGTTCGATGGCATTGAGCTTCTGGCGTACCGATTTCTTGCGCGCGGCCTGGCCTGGCATGATGAAGGTACGCCCGATGTAGCGGTTCTTGACGAAACCTTCGCGGAACTTCACGCCCAGACGGTTGGCCAGCTCCAGGGCCGCGGTGCGGCTGGTGTCCGGGATCGGGATGACCACGTCGATGTCATGCTCGGGACGTTCGCGCATGATCTTGTCGGCCAGTTTTTCACCCATGCGCAGACGGGCCTTGTACACCGACACGCCATCCATGATCGAGTCAGGGCGGGCCAGGTAGACATGCTCGAAGATGCACGGCTGCAGCTTCGGTGCTTCGGCGCACTGCTTGGTGTACAGCTGGCCTTCTTCGGTGATGTACACCGCTTCGCCCGGCGCCAGGTCGCGGATCAGGGTGAAGCCGAGCACGTCCAGGGCCACGCTTTCCGAAGCGATCATGTATTCCACGCCTTCGTCGGTGTGACGCTGGCCGAACACCACCGGGCGGATGCCGTTGGGGTCGCGGAAGCCGACGATGCCGTAGCCGGTGATCATCGCCACCACGGCGTAACCGCCGACGCAGCGGCTGTGCACGTGGGAAACCGCGGCGAACACGTCTTCTTCGGTCGGCTGCAGCTTGCCACGCACCGCCAGCTCATGGGCGAACACGTTCAGCAGTACTTCCGAGTCGGAGTTGGTGTTGACGTGGCGCAGGTCGGACTCGTAGATTTCCTTGGCCAGCTGCTCGACATTGGTCAGGTTGCCGTTGTGTGCCAGGGTGATGCCATACGGCGAGTTGACGTAGAACGGCTGCGCCTCGGCCGAGGTCGAGCTGCCCGCCGTCGGGTAGCGCACGTGGCCGATACCGATGCTGCCGACCAGGCGCTGCATGTGGCGCTGCTGGAACACGTCGCGCACCAGGCCATTATCCTTGCGCAGGAACAACCGGCCGTCATGGCTGGTCACGATACCGGCAGCGTCCTGGCCGCGGTGCTGGAGGACCGTAAGCGCGTCATACAGCGCCTGATTGACGTTCGACTTACCGACGATACCGACGATGCCACACATGCGACGCAACCCCTACTTTGACGAAACTTGAGTGAATAGTGCTCAGGGCTTTGCCGGCCCGAGCAACTGTTCCTTGAACGGAAGATCAGCTGGAGTGCCGATCAGCCCACTAGGTGTCCACTGGCCGGTAAAACCCAGGATCAGGTTTTTCGACCAGTCGGCGACCAAGAGAAATTGTGGTATCAGGCGTGATTCCTGCCACCAGGTGTCTTGTTGAACCGGCCCCAGGCTGATCAGCCCGATGGCCACCACCACCAGCAAGGCCCCGCGCGCGGCGCCGAAGGCCATGCCCAGGAAACGATCGGTGCCGGACAGCCCGGTCACGCGAATCAGCTCGCCGATGAGGAAGTTGATCATGGCCCCCACCAGCAAGGTGGCGACGAAAAGAATGGCGCAGCCGGCGATGACGCGCATCGACGGCGTCTGGATGTAGCTTTCAAGATACACCGAGAGCGAACCGCCGAACATCCAGGCAACCGCACCGGCAATGATCCAGATGAGCAAGGACAAGGCTTCCTTGACGAAGCCGCGCTTGAGACTGATCAGTGTGGAGACGGCGATGATCGCGATGATCGCCCAATCAACCAAGGTAAATGCCACGGTGCTGCCTGCAGACGTTTGAGGCGGCGCATTTTAACAGAGCGGCGGGGGCTTGGGTAAGCGGAATGTCAGGTGATTAGCGCTACCCGGGCTTACGCGATCTTTGTGGGAGCGGCCTTGTGTCGCGAAAGGGCCGCAAAGCGGTCCCGGCGATTCTGGCTGTGTCGTTGAGATCTTGGGGCCGCTTCGCGGCCCTTTCGCGACTCAAGGCCGCTTCCACATGGACCGCGCCGCTGCAAGACCTATAAAGAACCCGCGAATGAGCGGCAAAGCCGCCCCCCCGGGTTATCAGCTGCGCTCAGGCTGGAAGCGCACCACGAAGCCCTTGAGGCTGTTCTGGCGGTTGATGGCGTCGCGCACGCGCTCGGCCTCGGCCCGCTCGATCAGCGGCCCCACGTACACCCGGTTCATGCCACCCGCCGAGCGGATATAGGCGTTGTAACCCTGGCTACGCAAGGTTTGCTGCAGCTTTTCGGCCCCGGCACGGTTGGACAGGCTGGCCAACTGGATCGACCAGCTGACCGGCAGGCCATTGACGTCGATCTTCGATGGCGCCGCCGGTGCGGCCGGCTTGGCTGCCGGCTGAGGCTCGACCTTGGCCACAGGCGCCTGCGGCTTGGCAGGCTGAGGCTGGGGCTGCACCTGCACTTGAGGCTGGGTCTGCGGTGACGGTGTAATCGGCTGGCTGGGCGTGCTCGCCGGCGCGGTGGACTCGTCCACCACCACCGGTGGCTGTTGCGGCTCTTGCGCAATGGCCTGCGGCTCCGGCACCGCGACCGGCTCCACCTTCACTTCCGGCAGGCTTGGCATGGCCGGCGCCTGCGGGGCATCGACGCGCACCTGACGCATCTCGTCCTCGCGGGTGAACAGCATCGGCAGGAAAATTACCGCCAGCGCCACCAGCACCAACGCACCCACCATGCGCTGTTTCATCCCTTTATCCAGCACTGCCATCTACTCCACCCTCCTGGGCGTGCCGCTCCAGCCATTCCAGTGCCTGGGCAACACAGAAAAACGAACCGAACAGCAAGATCTGGTCATCCGCCGTTGCCTGCGCGCATTGCCCTTCAAGGGCAGCATCGACGCTGGCATAAGACTTCACCGCGGCGCCGACGTTCGTCAAGGCCGTGGCCAGCTCCGCAGCCGGGCGGCTGCGCGGGGTATCCAGTGGCGCCACTGCCCAGTCGTCGACCAGCCCCTGCAGCGGCGCGACAACACCTTCCAGGTCCTTGTCGGCGAGCAGGCCGAACACCGCCAGGCGGCGCCCCTTCAGCGGCCGGGTCGCCAGGCGCCGGGCCAGATACTCCGCGGCGTGCGGGTTGTGCCCGACATCCAGCAACAGTTCCACCGGCTTGCCCTGCCAGCTCAGCTGACGACGGTCGAGGCGACCCGTGATGCGGGTATCCAGCAGCGCCTGGCGAATCTGCCCGGCGTCCCAGGGCAGCCCCATCAGCAGGTAGGCCTGCAGGGCCAGCGTGGCGTTTTCCATGGGCAGGTCGAGCAAAGGCAGGCCAAGCAGCTCTACCGGCGCTCCATCAGCCGCAGTACCCCGCCAGTTCCAGCTGCCATCGGCAATGGCCAGGTCGAAGTCACGACCACGCAGGAATAGCGGCGCAGCCAGTTCGGCGGCCTTATCCAGCAGCGGCTGAGGCGGATCCAGGTCACCGCACAGTGCCGGCTTGCCCTGACGGAAGATGCCTGCCTTCTCGAAGGCCACCAGCTCGCGGGTATCACCCAGGTAATCGACATGATCGACGCCGATGCTGGTCACCAGGGCCAGGTCGGCATCCACCACGTTCACGGTGTCCAGGCGGCCACCAAGCCCCACTTCCAGTACCACGGTATCCAGCTGCGACTGGTAGAACAACCAGAACGCGGCCAGAGTGCCCATCTCGAAGTAGGTCAGGGAAATTTCGCCCCGCGCCGCCTCGACGGCGGCGAAGGCTTCGCACAGGCGCTCATCGCTGGCCTCTTGGCCATCGATCAGCACCCGCTCGTTGTAACGCAACAGGTGCGGCGAGCTGTACACGCCAACCTTCAACCCCTGGGCACGCAGCAGCGAGGCCACGAAGGCACAGGTCGAGCCCTTGCCGTTGGTGCCGGTCACCGTTACCACACGTGGCGCCAGCTTGCCCAGCGCCAGCCGGGCAAGCACCTTCTGCGACCGCTCCAGGCCCATGTCGATGGCCGAGGGGTGCAACTGCTCGAGGTAGGCGAGCCATTCGCCCAGGGATCGTTGTTTCATCACGCGACGGCAGCCGCCTCACGCGCTTGCTCCGGGGTTTCCTGGCCGGTCATCTGCGCCAGCAGGCGGGCCAGACGCGGGCGCAGCTCGCCACGAGAGATGATCAGGTCAATGGCGCCGTGCTCCAGCAGGAACTCACTGCGCTGGAAGCCTTCCGGCAGCTTCTCGCGCACGGTCTGCTCGATCACGCGCGGGCCGGCGAAGCCGATCAGTGCCTTCGGCTCGCCGACGATCACGTCACCGAGCATGGCCAGGCTGGCGGAAACACCACCGTATACAGGATCGGTCAGTACCGAGATGAACGGGATACCTTCTTCGCGCAGGCGCGCCAGCACGGCCGAGGTCTTGGCCATCTGCATCAGCGAGATCAGCGCTTCCTGCATGCGTGCACCGCCCGAGGCGGAGAAGCAGACCATCGGGCAGCGGTGCTCCAGGGCATAGTTGGCCGCGCGCACGAAGCGCTCGCCGACGATGGCACCCATGGAGCCGCCCATGAACGAGAACTCGAAGGCGCTGACCACGATCGGCATGCCCATCAGGGTGCCGCTCATGGAGATCAGGGCGTCCTTCTCGCCGGTTTGCTTCTGCGCGCCAGCCAGGCGGTCCTTGTACTTCTTGCCATCACGGAACTTCAGGCGGTCGACCGGCTCCAGGTCGGCGCCCAGTTCGGCACGGCCATCGGCGTCGAGGAAGATGTCGATGCGCGCACGTGCGCCGATGCGCATGTGGTGGTTGCACTTGGGGCAGACATCCAGGGTCTTTTCCAGCTCCGGACGATACAGCACGGCCTCGCAGGCCGGGCATTTGTGCCACAGGCCTTCAGGCACCGAGCTCTTCTTCACCTCGGAACGCATGATCGAAGGGATCAGTTTGTCGACTAACCAGTTGCTCATGCTTTCTTTCTCCAGTATTGGCAGGCGTGGTCCGGTGTCGCCGGCCCTACCCTGCCCTTGAGCTCAAAATCTTTATGAAACGATGATGGACCGGCCGCCGGGACTACCAGCGCGCCACCCCACCGCTAATGTGTTGTGTTGCCGCCACAGGCGCAGGCGGCTGCCCCGCAGGGCTGCGAAAGCTATGGACGATGGCGCGCAGCCAGCCGTCACATCTGCCATCACGCCTGTTTCACCGCACGCATGAAGGCCTCGATCTTCGCCGCGTCCTTGATGCCCTTGGCTTGCTCCACGCCGCCACTGACATCCACCGCGTATGGCCGCACCTGGGCGATGGCCTGGCCGACATTGTCGGCAGACAGCCCGCCGGCCAGGATGATCGGCTTGCTCAGGCGCGCAGGCACCAGCGACCAGTCGAACGCTTCACCGGTGCCTCCGGGTACGCCCGGCACGTAGGTGTCCAGCAGAATGCCGCGGGCACCAGCGTAAAGCCGGCAGGCCGCCTCCAGGTCGTCGCCCGGGCGTACGCGCAGGGCCTTGATCCAGGGGCGGTGGTAGCCTTCGCAGTCCTGTGGGGTTTCGTCGCCGTGGAACTGTAGCAGGTCCAGCGGAACCACTTCGAGGATCTCGTTCAGCTCGCAGCGCGAAGCATTGACGAACAAACCGACCGTGGTCACGAACGGCGGCAGCTCGGCAATGATCGCCCGCGCCTGGCGCACGTCCACGGCGCGCGGGCTCTTGGCATAGAAGACGAAGCCGATGGCATCGGCCCCCGCTTCGGCAGCGGCCAGTGCGTCTTCGATGCGGGTAATCCCGCAGATCTTGCTGCGAACATTGCTCATGGACAGCGAACCCTGCTTGTTACGGTGAAAGGCCGGATGTTAGCAAATGACTTTTCGCCCGTCAGTCTGCCAATGCTTCGTAACCGGTCAAAAAGTGTGGACCGATGTAACGCTTGGGCAGCGCGTACTCCTCGGGGTACTCCACCTGTACCAGGTAGAGGCCGTATGGGTGCGCCGTGACCCCACCTTCGCGGCGGTTGCGCCCTTCCAGCACCTCACGCGCCCAGGTGACCGGGCGCTCTCCGGCACCGATGGTCATCAGTACACCGGCAATGTTACGCACCATGTGGTGCAGGAAAGCCGTGGCGCGCACGTCCAGCACGATCATCTGGCCATGGCGGGTGACGCGCAGATGGTAGATGTGCTTGATCGGCGACTTGGCCTGGCACTGGCTGGCGCGGAAGGCACTGAAGTCATGGGTACCAAGCAGGTACTGCGCGGCTTCGGCCATGCGTTCGACATCCAGCGGGCGGTGGTTCCAGGTGACTTCCTCGGCCAGGTGGGCCGGGCGGATCGGGTCGTTGTAGATGACGTAGCGGTAACGCCGGGCGCAGGCCTTGAAGCGGGCATGGAAGTCGGCCGGCATCGGCCGCGCCCAGACCACGCTGATGTCATGGGGCAGGTTGAAGTTGGTGCCCATGGTCCAGGCGCGCTCATCGCGCACGGCGCGGGTGTCGAAGTGCACGATCTGCCCGCAGCCATGCACACCGGCGTCGGTGCGCCCGGCGCAGATTACCGAGATGGGCTCGTTGGCCACCTTGGACAGCGCCTGCTCCAGGGCCTGCTGGACACTGGGCACGCCACTGGCCTGGCGCTGCCAGCCACGGTAGCGCGCGCCTTTGTATTCCACGCCCAGGGCGATGCGGGAGTAGCCTTCGGCCGCGGACTCGGCGGCGGCGGTGTCGATGATGTCCAAGAGCATGAAACCTGTGGGGGTGTACGGAATGGCGGGGATTATAACGACAACGGCAGCCGTGTAGGGCTGCCGTTGAATATGCACCGCATTTGAGGGCCTCTTCGCGGGCTCGCCCGCTCCCACAGGTTACTCACAAGGTCGAAAATGTGTGGAGATCCTGTGGGAGCGGGCAAGCCCGCGAAGAGGCCGGCCCTGCTTACATCAGACCAACCGGGAGAGCATGTCCTCGGCCTCCTGACGCTGGCTGTCGTCGCCATCCTTGACCACTTCATCGAGGATGTCGCGTGCGCCCTGGTTGTCGCCCATGTCGATATAGGCGCGGGCCAGGTCAAGCTTGGTGGCCACTTCGTCGCTACCGGAGAAGAAGTCGAAGTCCAGGTCGTCCAGTGGCTCGGGCTCGGGCTGGGCAGCCGCATCCTCGCTGGTGAAATGCGGCTCCAGCGACGGTGACTCGAGGCTCTGCGACAGCTTGTCCAGCTCAGCGTTGACGTCATCCAGCTCCGAGGTAAAGCTCTTGGCTGCCGGCGAATCGTCTTCCAGCGACAGCGAAAGATCGAAGTCGGATGGCAGATCGAACTCGGAAAGCGGGTCGAACGCTGGCTCGCTGTCGAAGGCAGCCAACTCGGCGGCGACATCCACCGGGGTTTCGTCGACCGCAGCCGGGGCGGCCGGGGCAACCGGCTCGCTGATGTCGAGGTCGAAGTCGGACAGGTCCACAGCGGGCTGTGGCTCGGCCTGTGCCAGCATGGCCTCGAATTCGGCGTCAGCGTCGGCCTGTAGCTCGGCGTCCACCGCAAACGGCTCGTCTTCCGGCTGAACCGATTCCAGCACAGGTTCATCCAGTACCGGCTCTTCGACTACAGGTTGCTGGGCCACAGATTCGTCCAGCAGCGGCGCTGCCAGCGGGTCTTGCTCGGGCAGGTCGTCACCCAGGCTCAGGTCGAAGGCACTGTCCAGGTCCTGCTCGTCCAGGCCCGGCGCATCGAGGGTCGGCACTTCATCGAAGGCATCCAGCTCAGCATCCAGATCAACTTCGGGTTCGAGCGCTGCTTCAGGTTCCGCCAGGGCAACGGCCTCTGGTTCAATCGCCACCTCTGGCTCGACCGCAGGCACTTCCTCCGGCGCCACATCGGCAACCACTGGCGTATCAGGCTGATCCTGCAACAGCTCCTGCACGTACTGCTCATCCATCTCGGCAGCCAGGGCCGCCGCGCCCAGGCCGGCAGCGGCCAGGCCGAGCATGGCCGGGTAGCGCTCTTTCAGCCCGGCAACCGCTTCACTGTTCTGCTCACTGGCCGGCAACTTGCGCTCCTGCTCGACGAACGCGCTCTGGTCACCCTGGCGGGCGTACACATCCATCAGTTTCAGGCGCAGGTCGTCACGCTGCGGCGCGGCGGCCACGGCAGGTTCCAACAGGTCGGTAGCGCGGTTCAGGCGGCCTTCGGCCACGCATTGCTCGACTTCCGCCAGCAGCGCGGCATGGGGGTCGGCTTGCGGTTCAGGTTGCGCTTCGGACGCGGGTGCCGCCGTTTTTTCCGCGGCGGTGGCGGCGGCAGCCGAAGCGGCGACCACGGCCGGCGACAGGGTCACGCTCGGCGCCGAGACTTCTACGCCATCGAAGCTTGCGCTATCGCTGTCAAAGCCTGCGCCCTGCTCTTCTTCCAGCGCCCGCGCCATGCGCAGGTGCTTTTCAGCCTCCTGCTGGGCCTTGCGCTTGCGCGCCAGCAACAGCAGCAGAAGCAACAGTACGAGGAAGGCACTACCGGCAATCAGCCCGAGCAGCAGCGGGTTGCCCATGATTTCGTCGACGACGCTACCTGGCTGGCCGGCGGCAGGTGCAGCTTCGGCGGCAGACACCGGTTTGGGTGAGGTATCGACGGTGTCAGGCGCAGGCTTAACGACCGGTTCGGCCGGTGCAGCCGCCCCCTGCGCTTCAAGGCGGGCCAGCTGGTTGTTCTTCAACTCGATCAGACGCTGCAGCTTGTCCAGCTGGCTCTGCAGGTCGGCCATGCGGCTCTTGAGCTCTTCGTTGTCGCGACGACTGGTGTCCAGGCTTTCCTGGGCCACCGCCAGCTTGTCATTGAGGGCCTTGGCCTGGCCAGCACCGGCCTGGTTGCCCGGGCTGACCAGGCGCAGGTTGTCGCCCTGGGCGATACGCGCCGGAGCTGCCTCGGCGGCACCGCGGCGAGTGGCGTCCAGCTGGCGGGCACGCGGGCCCAGGCGACGGCCTTCACGCCAGGCAGCATACTGCTCGGCCACCTCGGCGGTCGCCTCGCCCTGCGGGATGTTCTGGATCTGCTGCTGGTCGGGCAGGCGCAACACCTGGCCAACCTTCAGCTGGTTGATGTTGTTGCCGATGAACGCGTCCGGGTTCAGGGCCTGAATCGCGATCATGGTCTGCTGGATCGAGCCGCCCTGGGTATTGCGCGCGGCAATCTGCCACAGGGTGTCCCGGCGCTGGGTGGTATAGCTGCCGGCAGCGGTCACCGCTGGCACGACATTGCCTGCCGCAGGCTTGTCGCCCTGGGCCTTGGCCTGGTCGAGCAGCACGCTGTAGTCACGCAGCAGGCGGCCCTGCGGCCACATCACCTGGACCAGGAACTTTACCACCGGCTCCGGTAGCGGCTGGCTGGAGGTAACACGCAGCACGCTCTTGCCGTTGGGGTTGATCACCGGTGTGAAGGTTAGGTCTTCAAGGTAGGTTGGGAATGCCACCCCGGCCTTGCTGAAATCTTCCGGCGGCGCCAGGCTCGGTGCCACTTCGGCAGCGGTGAGGTCGCGCACGTCGAGCAGTTCGATCTCGGCGTCCAGGGGCTGGTTCTGTGCCGATTTGAGGGTCAGTTCCCCCAGGCCCAGGGCATTCGCCATGCCCGACGACAGCGCCGATGCTGCAGCCATGGCCAGAACCAGTTTGCGAATTCGAAGCATGACCTCTTCCCTTGTATGAAGCGTCCTGAAACCTGCATGCGGAGCAGGACAATAGTGCTCGCCAGTATCTTTTACGGCATGTGTTTAATCAACAATTGCGCCACTTGCACGGCATTGAGCGCGGCGCCTTTGCGCACGTTGTCGGTGGTCAGCCAGAGGTTGAGCTGCTGGTCTTCATCAACACCATGCCTTACACGACCAACATAGACCACGTCCTGGCCTACTGCGTCGCCTACCGGAGTCGGATAATCGTCGCGCTCCACCAGTTCGACGCTGTCAGCCGCCTCGAGGGCCTGGTTGACCGCCTCCAGGTCGACCGGGCGACGGCTCTGTACCGCCACACTGAAGCTATCGCCGAAAAATACCGGGACTTGAACGCAGCTCACGGAAATCTTCAGTTCAGGCAGGCCCAGCAGCACACGCAACTCACCGACCAGGCGGCGCTCCAGGGCGGTGTGGCCTTGCTTATCGGCGGCACCGACCTGGGCCAACATGTTGAACGCCACCTGGCGATCGAAGAAGCGCGGCTCCAGGGGCCGGGCATTGAGCAGCTCGGCAGTTTGCCGGGCGAGTTCGTTGACAGCTTCCCGACCTTGTGCGGACACCGCCAGCGCGGCCATCACCTGCACCCGCTCGATATCCAGCAGGCGCTTGAGCGGTGCCAGAGCAACGGCCAGGGCAACCGCGGCCGAGCACGGGCTGACGATGCGCGCGGGCAATGCCAGGTCAATCAGGCGTTCGGCGTTGGCTTCGGGCACCAGAGCCAGGGCGTCGTCCAGACCAGCGGACAGGTCGATGACCGTGCAGCCTGCCTGCAGCGCCTTGCTGGCAAAGCTTCGGCTGACTGCGGCGCCTGCGGCGAAAAAGGCCAGCTTGACCTGGGCAAAGTCGAAGCTGTCCACCTCACGTACCTTCAGCTTCTTGCCGGCGAACATCACGCTACTGCCCGCCGATTCCATGCTGGCCAGCAGGTGCAGGGTGGCGACCGGGAAATCCAGTTCTTCGAGGATCTGCACCAGGGCTTCACCGACGCTGCCGGTGGCGCCGACGACGGCGATGTCCAAAGGGTGTGTCATAGAAGGGATCCTTTTGCTGAAAACGGCGGGGGGCGGCACTTTACTCGGATTGTAGAGTTTTGTCTGTGCTGGCCCAAACCTAGAGCTGCGCTGCTCTTGCTCTTGCTCTTGCTCTTGCTCTTGCTCTTGCTCTTGCTCTTGCTCTTGCTCTTGCTCTTGCTCTTGCTCTTGCTCTTGCTCTTGCTCTTGCTCTTGCTCTTGCTCTTGCTCTTGCTCTTGATCTTGATCTTGATCTTGATCTTGATCTTGATCTTCGCGACTTCAGGAGGCCGAGCAGAGGTCTTGCGGAGGGAGGTGACGGGCATGGATGCCCGTCAAGCGCTGAGGCCCCATGGATGGGGCCTGCAGCGCGTACTCCCGGGAGCAAGACCGGCGCGAGGGAACCCCGGAGCGCAGCGTAGGGGCCGGATGATGGGAGTGCAGCGTTTTTTGGTTACTTTTTGCCGCGTTTGGCAAAAAGTGACTCGCCGTAAGGGCGAAAAGGTGAGTATGCGTCATCATCGCAAACGGACTGTTCGCCATATCAAAACCGTCGCTTAAGCTTTTTGGCTTTTTGGCTTTTTGGCTTTTTGGCTTTTTGGCTTTTTGGCTTTTTGGCCTTTTGGCCTTTTGGCCTTTTGGCCTTTTGGCCTTTTGGATGTGGGCATTCACATCGAGAAGGCATTCATTCGCGACGGCGGCGCGCGCCTAGAAGCAAAAGCGAAAGCGAAAGCAGAGAAGAGCCGGGCCGGCCAGGATGGATCGGAAATAAAAAAACCCGCGCTGTCGCCAGCGCGGGTTTTCGGTCAAACCGGAGCGATCAACGCTCCAACAGAATCCGCAGCATGCGGCGCAGCGGCTCGGCCGCGCCCCACAGCAGCTGGTCACCTACGGTGAACGCGCCCAGGTACTGGGACCCCATGTTCAGCTTGCGCAGGCGGCCAACCGGGATGTTCAGGGTGCCGGTAACCTTGGTCGGTGTCAGCTCCTGCATGCTGATTTCACGCTGGTTAGGTACCAGCTTCACCCAAGGGTTGTGCTGGCTGATCATGCCTTCGATATCGGCCAGCGGCACGTCCTTGTTCAGCTTGATGGTCAGCGCCTGGCTGTGGCAACGCATGGCGCCGATGCGCACGCAGATGCCGTCGACCGGGATCGGGCTCTTGAAGCGGCCGAGGATCTTGTTAGTCTCGGCCTGGGCCTTCCACTCTTCACGGCTCTGGCCGTTCGGCAGTTCCTTGTCGATCCACGGGATCAGGCTGCCAGCCAGTGGCACGCCGAAGTTCTCGGTCGGGAACGCTTCGCTGCGCATGGTCTCGGCAACCTTGCGGTCGATGTCGAGGATGGCGCTGGCCGGGTTGGCCAGGTCATCGGCGACGGCAGCATGGGTAGCACCCATCTGCTTGATCAGCTCGCGCATGTTCTGCGCACCGGCACCCGAGGCCGCCTGGTAGGTCATGGCGCTCATCCACTCGACCAGGCCGGCTTCGAACAGGCCACCCAGGCCCATCAGCATCAGGCTGACGGTGCAATTGCCGCCGATGTAGTTCTTGGTACCCGCGTCCAGCTGCTGGTCGATGACCTTGCGGTTGACCGGGTCGAGGATGATCACCGCGTCATCCTGCATGCGCAGGGACGAGGCGGCGTCGATCCAGTAACCCTGCCAGCCGGCTTCACGCAGCTTGGGGAAGACCTCGTTGGTGTAGTCGCCGCCCTGGCAGGTCAGGATAACGTCGAGGGTCTTGAGTTCTTCGATCGAATAAGCATCCTTGAGCGGTGCTGTATCCTTGCCCACGTTCGGGCCTTGGCCGCCAACATTGGAGGTGGTGAAGAACACCGGCTCGATGAGGTCGAAATCCTGCTCCTCCAGCATCCGCTGCATGAGCACGGAACCGACCATACCGCGCCAACCGATCAGACCTACACGTTTCATCGCAACTACACCTTTGCTAAAAGTGGGCCGCCACCGGGAATTTTGGGTGGCGGGCCAGAGAGATTACAGATTCCGCAGCGCTGCGACTACTGCGTCGCCCATTTCCTGCGTACCAACTTTGCGGCAGCCTTCCGAGAAGATGTCGCCGGTGCGCAGCCCCTGGTCCAGGACCAGGCTCACGGCCTTCTCGATCGCCTCGGCGGCAGCCGACTGATTGAAGCTGTAACGCAGCATCATCGACACCGACAGGATGGTCGCCAGCGGGTTGGCGATGCCAAGGCCTGCGATGTCCGGGGCCGAGCCGTGGCACGGCTCGTACATGCCCTTGTTGTCGGCATCCAGCGACGCCGAAGGCAGCATGCCGATGGAACCGGTCAGCATGGAAGCTTCATCCGACAGAATGTCACCGAACATGTTGTCGGTCACCATCACATCGAACTGCTTGGGCGCACGCACCAGCTGCATGGCGGCGTTGTCGACGTACATGTGGCTCAGTTCAACATCCGGGTAGTCCTTGGCCACGTCCTCGACCACTTCACGCCACAGCTGGCTGGAAGCCAGGACGTTGGCCTTGTCCACCGAGCACAGCTTCTTGCCGCGCACGCGGGCCATGTCGAAACCGACACGGGCAATGCGGCGCACTTCGCTTTCGCTGTACGGCAGGGTGTCGTAGGCCTGGCGCTCGCCGCCTTCCAGCTCGCGCTGGCCACGCGGGGCACCGAAGTAGATACCGCCGGTCAGCTCACGGACGATGAGGATGTCCAGGCCGGAAACGATCTCTGGCTTGAGCGACGAGGCATCGGCCAGTTGCGGGTAGAGGATGGCCGGGCGCAGGTTGGCGAACAGGCCCAGTTGCGAACGGATTTTCAGCAGGCCGCGCTCGGGGCGAATGTCACGCTCGATCTTGTCCCACTTCGGCCCGCCCACGGCGCCCAGCAGCACGGCATCGGCCTTGCGCGCACGCTCCAGGGTCTCGTCGGCCAGCGGCACGCCGTGCTTGTCGATGGCGGCGCCACCGATCACATCGTGCTCCAGGCTGAAGCCGAGCTGGAACTTGTCGTTGGCCAGCTCCAGCACCTTGACCGCCTCGGCCATGATTTCCGGGCCGATACCGTCACCTGGGAGAATCAGAATCTGCTTGCTCATGCTTTCCTCTATCCAATCACGCGGTGCGGCCAAGCGGGCCCCACCGAAAAGTTCTTAACGCTCGGCCCACAACACCAGCACATCGGTGCTGAACGAACCATCGGCCTCGATCTGGTAATACTGCCGTACTTCTTCACCCATGGCTTGCTGCAATTGGCGAATTGCCACGCGCATTGGCTCGGGGGTGCGCATGCGCTCGACCCAGCTGGAAAACTCCAGGCGCAGCGGCTGGCGAGTGTGGCTGCGCACATGCAGGCCAGCCTCGCTGACCTGGCGTTGCCATTCGGCAGCGGAATAATCGCGCACGTGGCTGGTGTCGCGCAGTACTTCGACCGTTTGCAGGTAGGTGTCGAGCAGCGGGCTGCCCGGCGACATGACGTCGATGAACGCCGCCACGCCACCCGGCTTGAGCACTCGGCGCACTTCGCGCAAGGCCAGGCCCAGGTCGCTCCAGTGGTGGGCCGAGTAGCGGCTGAAGACGAAGTCGAACGAGGCGTCGGCAAACGGCAGGCGTTCGGCAGCACCGCGCTCGGTGGTGATATTGGCCAGGCCGCGCTCGGCGGCGGCACTGGCGACCACGTCGAGCATGGCTTGCGAGAGGTCGTAGGCGACCACTTCGGCAACCAGAGGGGCGACATGGAAACTGACATGACCGGCACCGCAACCAAGGTCGAGCAAGCGGGCATGGCCCCGCCCTGCCAGCGCGTCTTGCAGCAGGCCGAATTCACTGCCTTGGGCGTGCACGGCGCTGCTGAGATAGGCGCTGGCCTGTTCGCCGAACTGGCGTTGGACCACATCGGTGTGCTGGGTGCTGGTCATGTCTCGATCCTTTTGGTCTTTCTGCTGCCTGTACCGGCCCTTTCGCGGGTAAACCCGCTCCCACAGGACCTCTACAGGTTTCGAATCCTGCGCTGTACCTGTGGGAGCGGGCGTGCCCGCGAAGAGGCCGGTACTGTCACCTGCAAACTTCAGGCATCACGGAACAGCCAAGGCTGCCCGGCGCGGTGCTTGCCCTCGAAGGCTTTGATCGCATCGCTGTCCTGCAAGGTCAGGCCGATGTCGTCCAGGCCGTTGAGCAGGCAGTGCTTGCGGAACGCATCGATCTCGAAGTGCAGCACCTTGCCATCCGGACGGGTCACCGCCTGCGCCTGCAGGTCGATGGTCAGCTGATAGCCCGGGATGGCTTCGACCTGCTTGAACAACTCGTCTACTTCCTCGTCGCTGAGGATGATCGGCAGCAAGCCGTTCTTGAAGCTGTTGTTGAAGAAGATGTCGGCAAAGCTCGGCGCGATCACGCTGCGGAAGCCGTACTCGTCCAGCGCCCACGGGGCGTGCTCACGGCTGGAGCCGCAACCGAAGTTCTCGCGCGCCAGCAACACGCTGGCACCCTGGTAGCGTTCGTGGTTGAGCACGAACTCCTTGTTCAGCGGGCGCTTGCTGTTGTCCTGGTAAGGCTGGCCCACATCCAGGTAACGCCACTCGTCGAACAGGTTGGGGCCGAAGCCGGTGCGCTTGATCGACTTCAAAAACTGCTTGGGGATGATCTGGTCGGTGTCGACGTTGGCACGGTCCAACGGTGCGACGAGGCCAGTGTGCTGGGTAAAGGCTTTCATGCTGCGCTCCCTTGGATCAACTCGCGGACATCGATGAAGTGGCCGGTCACCGCGGCGGCGGCGGCCATGGCCGGGCTGACCAGGTGGGTACGGCCACCGGCACCCTGACGGCCTTCGAAGTTGCGGTTGGAGGTAGACGCGCAATGCTCGCCGCTCTCCAGGCGGTCCGGGTTCATCGCCAGGCACATCGAGCAGCCTGGCTCACGCCATTCGAAACCGGCCTCGAGGAAGATCTTGTCCAGGCCTTCGCGCTCGGCTTGGGCCTTGACCAGGCCCGAGCCCGGCACCACCAGCGCCTGCTTGACGTTGGCAGCGACTTTGCGGCCCTTGGCGATTTCGGCGGCAGCGCGCAGGTCTTCGATACGCGAGTTGGTGCACGAACCGATGAAGACGCGGTCGAGCTTGATATCGGTGATCGCCTGGTTGGCGGCGAGGCCCATGTACTTGAGGGCACGCTCGATCGAACCACGTTTGATCAGGTCAGGCTCGGCAGCCGGGTCCGGCACGCGCTGGTCGACAGCGAGGACCATCTCCGGCGAAGTGCCCCAGCTGACCTGCGGCTTGATTTGCGCAGCGTCGAGCTCGACCACGGTGTCGAACACCGCGTCAGCGTCGGAGACCAGGCCTTTCCAGGCTTCGACCGCCTGCTTCCACTGCTCGCCCTTCGGCGCGTACGGGCGGCCTTCGACATAGGCAACAGTGGTGTCGTCCACCGCCACCAGGCCTACGCGGGCACCGGCTTCGATGGACATGTTGCAGATGGTCATGCGGCCTTCCATCGACAATTCGCGGATGGCGCTGCCAGCAAATTCCATGGCGTGGCCGTTACCACCGGCGGTACCGATCTTGCCGATCACGGCCAGGACGATGTCCTTGGCGGTTACGCCGGCAGGCAACTGGCCTTCCACGCGCACCAGCATGTTCTTCATCTTCTTGGCGACCAGGCACTGGGTAGCGAGCACGTGCTCCACTTCGGAGGTGCCGATGCCGTGGGCCAGGGCACCGAAGGCGCCGTGGGTAGAGGTGTGCGAGTCACCGCAGACCACAGTCATGCCAGGCAAGGTGGCACCCTGCTCCGGGCTGATGACGTGGACGATGCCTTGACGCTCGTCATTCATCTTGAATTCGACGATGCCGTATTCGTCACAGTTCTCGTCGAGGGTCTGCACCTGCAGGCGCGACACCTGGTCGACGATGGCCTCGATACCGCCCTTGCGCTCTGGCGTGGTCGGCACGTTGTGGTCAGGCGTGGCGATGTTGGCGTCGATGCGCCAAGGTTTGCGGTTGGCCAGGCGCAGGCCTTCGAAGGCCTGGGGCGACGTCACTTCGTGGATGATGTGACGGTCGATGTAGATCAAGGACGAGCCGTCATCACGGCGCTTGACCTCATGGGCTTCCCAGAGTTTGTCGTAGAGCGTTTTGCCAGCCATCAGACTGTTCCTCATCAGCGTCTTTCTATGCCAAAGACCCCTTGGCTTGTGCGGTCGATGCTAGGGGGTTAGATTGAATAACTCAAATTCATAATTTTTATGCTTTGGATAACCAACAGGAATGCGACCCCATGGATCTGGCCAACCTTAGCGCCTTCATCGCGATTGCCGAAACCGGTAGTTTTTCCGGGGCGGCCGACCGCCTGTTCCTGACTCAACCGGCCGTCAGCAAACGCATCGCCGGACTGGAACAGCAACTGGATGTGCGCCTGTTCGACCGGCTGGGCCGCGAGGTGACCCTGACCGAGGCGGGCCGCGCCCTGCTTCCCCGCGCCTACCAGATCCTCAACGTCCTCGATGATACCCGGCGCGCGCTGACCAATTTGACCGGGGAAGTGAGTGGTCGGCTGACCCTTGCCACCAGCCACCATATCGGCTTGCACCGCCTTCCCCCGCTGCTGCGGGCCTTCACCCGGGAATACCCTGCAGTGGCGCTGGATATTCAGTTCATGGATTCGGAAGCGGCCTACGACGAGATCCTCCATGGCCGCGCGGAGATTGCCGTTATCACCTTGGCACCCGAGCCGCACCACTTGGTCAAGGCCGTGCCGGTATGGGACGACGCCCTGGACTTCGTCGCCGCTCCCGAGCACCCGCTGGCCAACAACCAAGCGGTCAGCCTGGCCGACGTCGCCCGCCACCCGGCCGTGTTCCCCGGCGGCAACACTTTTACCCACCACATTGTTCAGCGCCTATTCGAAAGCCAGGGCCTGACGCCGAACATCGCCATGAGTACCAACTATCTGGAAACCATCAAAATGATGGTGTCCATCGGCCTGGCCTGGAGCGTGCTGCCGCGCACCATGCTCGACGAACAGGTTGCACCCATCGCATTGCCGGGCATACAGCTGTCTCGCCAGCTAGGCTACATTTTGCACACGGAGCGTACGCTTTCGAACGCGGCCAGGGCATTCATGGCCCTGCTCGACAGCCACGCGGGGCCCGCTTGACCGGTCGTCAGCCCGGTATTGCCACCTCCAAGGACGCGTCATACGCCAAAGGTCTGGTACCGATGCCCAAATCAGCGAATCGCTTTTTGCGCCTGCCGCGCATACCAGCGGCCGACCCTCAGGAGTCGGAACAGGCCTGGCAGAACGCCCCACAGTTGCTGGCCGCACTCAACGGCGCGCGGCTGGGTGCCTGGCTATGGGATATCGACAGCGGCCGGGTGAGCTGGTCACGGGGCACCCAGGCCCTGTTCGGCTTCGACCCGCAGCGCCCGCTCCCCGCGGATATCGACTACCTCGACCTGCTGCCGGAGGAAGACCGTGCGCGCACACGCCAGGTGTTCCAGGCAGTGTTCAACGGCGAACCGGTGGAACAGGCCATGCGCCACCGTATCCGCTGGCCGGACGGCAGCCTGCACTGGCTGGAGATCAACGGCAGCCTGACCCACGACCCGAACGGCCGGCCGCAGATGATCGGGGTGATCCGTGAAATCACCCGCCAGCGCGAGCGGGAAACGGCGTTGATCAATTCGGAAAAACGCTTCGCTACCCTGTTCCACCTCAGCCCCAATGCCATTTTGCTCACCCGACGCCACGACGGCATGATCTTCGAGGTCAACCAGCACTTCGAAGACATGTTCGGCTGGCCCGGTAGCCAGGTGATCGGCAAGACCAGCCTGGAGCTTGGCCTGTGGGCAAACCCCGAACAGCGCCACCAGTTGCTGGAGTCGACCCGTGGCAACACTGGGCCTTTGATAATGGAAGTACAGTTCCGCGCTACCAGCGGCAAGGTGCATGACGGCATCCTCTGTACCCAGGGCATCGAACTGGAGGGCGGAACCTTCCTGCTCAGCACCTTTATCGACACCACCGAGCGCAAACGTGCCGAGCAGGCCTTGAAGGACAGCCAGGAGCGCCTGGACCTGGCCCTGGATTCGGCACAGCTGGGCACCTGGGACTGGCATATTCCCAGCGGCATGCTGTACGGTTCGGCGCGCGCCGCACAGCTGCACGGCCTGCCGCCCATCCCGTTTCACGAATCGTTCGACGCGTTTTTCGAAGGGGTCCCGGAGCAAGAGCGCAATTCGATGCGCCAGGCCTACCGTAGCCTGCGCGAAGGACCTGCCGGCAACTACCAGATCACCTACCGGGTACAGCTGGAAAACGGCATTTCGCGCTACATCGAAAGCCGCGCCCGGCTGTACCGCGACGAGCAGGGCAACCCGCTGCGCATGGCTGGCACTTTGCTCGACATCACCGACCAGGTGGAGCGCGAACAGCGCCTGAGCGCTTCGGAAGAGAAGTTCGCCAGCCTGTTCCAGGTAAGCCCCGACCCAATCTGTGTCACCCGCCAGGACACCGGGCAGTTCATCGAGATCAATCCGGCGTTCACCCAGACCTTCGGCTGGAGCACCGAGCAGGTGATCGGCCGCACCGCCGAGGAAATCGGCCTGTGGGCGGAGTCCATCGAGCGCGCGCAACGCATAGAGCGGGTAATCCGCGAACAGGCCCTTAGCAACGTCGCCGTAGTGGTCAACCACCGCAATGGGGCACCGCTGACCTGCGTGATTTCCAGCCGCCTGATCACCGTCGATGACCAGCCTTGCAGTGTTACCACCCTGCGTGACATCACCCAGCAGCAGCGCGCCGAGGCGGCGCTGAAGTCCAGCGAGGAGAAGTTTGCCAAGGCCTTCCACTCCAGCCCTGACGCCATCACCATCACCGAACGCTACAGCGGTCGCTACCTGGAAATCAACGACGGTTTCTGCCGCCTGACCGGCTACAACGCCGCCGACGTGGTCGGCCGCACGGTGTACGAGATCGGCATCTGGGCCGACGACAAGCAGCGCAGCGCCCTGCTGGCCGAGTTGCGCGAGCGTGGCCGGGTGCATCATCGCGAGATGCTCGGGCGCAACAAGCGCGGCGACATCCTCACCGTGGAAGTGTCGGTGGAGCCGATCACCCTCAATGAGGTGGACTGCCTGCTGGTGACCGCCCGCGATGTCAGCCAGCTGAAAAACGCCCAGGCACAGATTCGCCACCTGGCCTACCACGACCCGCTGACCAACCTGCCCAACCGCGCCCTGCTGATGGACCGCCTGAGCCAGCAGATCGCCCTGCTCAGGCGCCACAACCTTCGCGGCGCCCTGCTGTTCCTCGACCTCGACCACTTCAAGCACATCAACGACTCGCTGGGCCACCCGGTGGGCGACACGGTGCTGAAGATCATCACAGCGCGGCTGGAAGCCAGTGTGCGCCTGGAAGACACCGTGGCGCGCCTGGGTGGCGATGAGTTCGTGGTATTGCTCAGCGGCCTGGAAGGCAGCCGCGAGCTGGTCGAAGAGAAAGTCCGCGGGCTGGCCGATACCCTGCGCGAACTGCTGGCCGAGCCGATGTCGCTGGATGGCCAGCGCCTGCAAGTAACACCCAGCATCGGCGTGGCGCTGATCCCTGACCACGGCGCCACCCCGGCCGACCTGCTCAAGCGTGCCGATATCGCCCTGTACCGTGCCAAGGATTCCGGGCGCAACACCACCCAGCTGTTCCATACCACCATGCAGAAGGCTGCCAGCGAGCGCCTGCGCATGGAAAACGACCTGCGCCTGGCCCTGGCCCGCGGCGAGTTGGCGCTGCACTTCCAGCCACAGGTGGATGCGCGCGACAACCGCATCGTGGGTGCCGAGGTGCTGCTGCGCTGGCATCATCCGCAACTGGGTCAGCAGCCACCGGCGCAATTCATTCAGGTGCTGGAAGAAAGCGGCCTGATCCTGGAGGTTGGCAGCTGGATACTCGACGAAGCTTGCGATGCCTGCGCACGCATGCTCGGCGACGGGCTGATCGACGCCGATGATTTCAGCTTGTGCGTGAACATCAGCCCACGGCAGTTCCGCCAGAACGACTTTGTCGGGCGGGTGCTGCGCAGCCTGGACGATTACCGCCTGCCACGGCGAATGCTGACGCTGGAAATTACCGAAGGCATCGTCATCCAGAACCTGGAGGACACCATCAGCAAGATGCGCGAGCTGAAGCGCTACGGGGTGAGCTTTGCCATGGATGACTTCGGCACCGGTTATTCCTCGCTGACCTACCTGAAACGCCTGCCAGTGGATGCGCTGAAGATCGACCAGACCTTCGTGCGCGATGCGCCGGAAGACCCCAACGACGCCGAAATCGTCCGCGCCATCGTCGCCATGGCTCGCAGCCTGGATCTGACGGTGATTGCCGAAGGGGTGGAGCTGACCGAACAGCTGGAGTTCCTTGAACGGCTGGGGTGCCACCTGTACCAGGGGTACTTGCACAGCCGACCGCTGCCGTTGCCGGAATTCCGGCAGATGTTGCTGGAGGCGCCGGCGGATTACTGAAACCGATGCAGATGCGATTCCTGTGGGAGCGGCCTTCAGGCGATCACAATAAAAAGGGCACCCCTGGGGGTGCCCTTTTTCACATCTACACGATCAGTTCAGCGCTGGCTTGTCGCCGTTGATCGGAATGCGCTTGGCCTTGGCCTCTTCAGGCACGATGCGCAGCAGGTCGATGCTGAGCAGGCCATTGGCCAGGCCGGCGGCCTTGACTTCGATATGGTCGGCCAGGCGGAACGACAGCTTGAAGGCGCGTTGCGCGATACCCTGATGCAGGTAGGTCACTTCAGCAGGGCCATTGTCGCGCTTGCCACCGGTCACGGTCAGGACACCTTTTTCAACCTGCAGGTCGAGGTCCTCTTCCTGGAAACCGGCTGCAGCAACCACGATACGGTAGTGGTCATCGCCATGCTTTTCCACATTGTAGGGCGGGTAGCTGCTACCGGCCTCGTTACGTGCCGCGGATTCGAACAGGTCGTTGAAACGGTCGAAACCAACGGAATGGCGGAACAGTGGAGCGAGAGAGAAAGCGGTAGTCATGGTCATGAACTCCTGAGATTCAGCAAGTAAGTCATTACGCGACCCGACTTCGGCATCGCGTACTCAAGAGATATGGCCGGGGGTAATGCTTTCAAGGGGGGAGCAGAAAAAATCTGGATTCCTGCGTTGGGCTTGACGGCCTCTTCGCGGGTAAACCCGCTCCCACAGGGAGCTCACACATTCCAAAACCTGCGCCGAACCTGTGGGAGCGGGTTTACCCGCGAAAGGGCCGGATCAGGCAACACAAGCCTCCAAGGAAACCGCCTCAACCCCCAGCAACCGGCTGATCCGCGCACAGTCATCCTCCCGCCGCAATTCGGCAAACAGCACAACCGCTTCGGGATAACTGCGGGTCAGCATCGCCAGCCACTGCTTCATCCGCCCCGGTGCATAGCGCGGCGACAACTTGGCCTGGGCCTGACGCCAGAACTCGCGAAGCAACGGCAGCAGGTCGTCCCAGCTCATCGGCTGGTACTCCCGCCCGTCACGCGCCGCGGCAATCTGCAGCCCAAGATCGGGGCGCGAAACCAGCCCACGGCCCAGCATGATATCTTCGGCGCCACTGACCTCACGACAGCGCCTCCAGTCATCCACGGTCCAGATCTCGCCGTTGGCGAACACTGGCACCTTGACCACATCCTGCACCCGCGCCACCCACTCCCAGTGGGCCGGGGGCTTGTAGCCCTCGACCTTCGTCCGCGCATGCACCACCAGGTGCGCCGAACCGCCTTCGGCCAGCGCCGTGGCACACTCCAGCGCGCCATCGGGGCTGTCGAAACCCAGGCGCATCTTCGAGGTGACCGGGATATGTGCCGGCACGGCACGGCGCACTTCACGCACAATGGCGTGCAGCAGCTCCGGCTCCTTGAGCAGCACCGCTCCACCGCGCGACTTGTTCACGGTCTTGGCCGGGCAACCGAAGTTCAGGTCTATCACCGGCGCGCCCAACTGGCAGGCCAGCGCGGCGTTTTCCGCCAGGCACACAGGGTCCGAACCCAACAACTGCACGCGCATTGGTACCCCTGCAGCGGTCCGTGCGCCATTGCGCAACTCGGGCGCCAGCTTGTCGAACGAGGAAGGCGGCAGCAGGCGGTCGCACACGCGAATGAACTCGGTGACGCACCAGTCGATACCGCCCACGCGGGTCAGCACGTCGCGCAGGATGTTGTCGACCAGCCCCTCCATGGGGGCCAGGGCAATTTGCATGTCAGGTTCTCGGCGGAAAAAGCCGGCAGTCTAACAAAAATTGCCGGTGTTTCAGGCGCCGATCAGCGCCGGGCCGTAACCGTCGAGGAACTCCGCCGGCATGCGCTTGGGCTTGCCGCTGGACAGCTCGATGCAGGCAAAGGTGGTCTGGGCGCGCAGCAAAGTCACGCCGTCGCGCGGGCGCTTGAGCTGGAAGCGCCGGGTCATGCGCAGGCGCTGGTCCCAGTTGATGATCCAGGTGGCCAGTTGCAACTCGTCATCCT
Organism: Pseudomonas sp. M2(2023); assembly: GCF_030263955.1. Classification (NCBI taxonomy): domain Bacteria; kingdom Pseudomonadati; phylum Pseudomonadota; class Gammaproteobacteria; order Pseudomonadales; family Pseudomonadaceae; genus Pseudomonas; species Pseudomonas sp. M2(2023). The sequence continues at coordinate 1,618,232 of NZ_CP127114.1, read as the reverse complement.
CGTAGGCAGCGGCCAGGTAGTCGATTTCGTGGCGCACCACGGCCATGGCCCGGTCCAGTCGGCGATATTCGGCCAGGTCCAGGCCCAGGCGTTGGGAGTGGCGCCAGGCGCAGCGCTCCAGCCAGGTAACGTAGACCGCGTTGTTGGCGTGGCCGAGGCCGTCGATATCCTCGTTGCCGACGCGCAGGTCGATGACGAAAGGTGTTGCCAGGTCCCAGCTCATGTTCGCTTCCTTGGAGCAAAAGTGGATTTAGCAGGGCCCTGCAGAAAAAAGTCCAGCCCTTGTGGAGGATTTACCGGCCTCATCGCCGGCAAGCCAGCTCCCACAGGGTCTGCGCTGGTTCAAAGGCTTGCGCTGTACCTGTGGGAGCAACTGTCTTTAGAAATTTATTTTCAAGCGTGCCATTCGGGCAGGGCTTCGCTCGATACCGCGTAGCGGTGTCGCTGGCGAAGCCCGCATTTGTAGAAAATCGATCCTCGTTCGTGATCAGGGTGCGGGTACCTGAGGCTTGAGCTCTTTCCACTCCGTTCCGTCACGCAGCATTGCGTTCAGGCGCACCAGCAACACGCGCATGCACGCCACTGCGGCAACTTTTGCGCGCTTGCCTCGGGCTATCAGGGCTTCATAGCGGGTTCTAACTTCTGGGACATGCTGGATCATTGACCAGATCGACATGTAGGCCGCCTTGCGGACTCTGTAACGCCCGCCTTCGATCTTCCTGGGGCCACTCTTCTTGCCGCTGTCTTTGTTGTACGGCGCTAACCCAGCCAAGGCTGCAATTTCGCGCCCCGTCACGCTTCCCAGCTCAGGTAGGTAGGCCATGAAGGTGCCACAACTGATGACGCCAATCCCTTTCACAGACCTTAGCCGCATGGCTGTCGTGCGATCCAGCACGTTCGAGGCACGCTCAATCGCCTTGTCCAAGGCCTTAATCTGATCATTCAGGTAAGCGACATGCTCGGTATAAACGGTAATGGCCGTAGCTGAAGTGGTTTGTTTCATCCGACGCTTGTCATCATCCCGATGCTGGACAAGATTGCCACGGAGTTTGATGAGCTCTCCCAGTTCATCCCGATCTTGATTAGGCTCTATCTGCGGCAAGTCCTCGAAGTCCCTGGCAAACCGCGCCAGCATCTGGGCGTCGATCTTGTCAGTCTTGGCAATTTTGCCCATGGCACTCGCATAGTCCCGACAGCGCCTGGGGTTGACCCTGACGACGTTCAAACCCTCCAGTCGCAAGGCTTTGAATACGGCCCGTTCATAGCCACCGGTGGCTTCCAGCAAGACCCGTTCGACCTCAAGCTCGTTCAGGCATGCGATCAGTTGCGCAAAGCCCTCAGAGTCATTCCTGACCTGGAACTGGGGAATACTTTCAGGAAGAAAGCCCACATCCAGAGTCGCTTTCGAAACGTCGAGACCAACGAAGTAGGAAATCATCGCCAAGCCCTCTTACACTCAAGAAGTGAGAGCACTCTGACTTAGCCCTAGCTTGTGACTGCGAGTTCGCCACTCATTCAACTGTTCGGGCTTAGGTCAGAGTGAGAGGTGGATGGCGACTAGGCTCCCACTCGTGCTTTAGAGCACACCTGGCTTTCAGTCTGCCATCCACTGCTCTCACCCTTTCGAGTTTAAGAGACCTTGAAGACACAAGCTGGCTTGCCGGCGATGAGGCCAGTACAGGCAACATCATCAGGCACTTTGCCGCGCTGGTGCGCCAGCCCGGGCCAGCAGCTCCAGCACCGCTTCACTCAGGCGCGGGTCGGACAGCACGCGCTGGTGGCCACCCGCCTCAAGCAGCATCAGGCGGCTATCGAACCAGGCCTTGTGGATAACCCGGGCCTCATCGGCTGCGACCAAGGCATCATCGGCGGCATGCACCACCAGCCCGGGCAACTCCAACTGGTAACCCGTCACATCCAGCCGCGCAATCTGCATGCCCACATCCCGCTCCACCTGACGAATGAATGCAGCCCGCGCCCGCGCCGGCAGCCCCAGACGATGGGCAAAGCCACGCAGTACGCCCAATAGCCGCGCCGGGGCAGCGATGCTGACCGCTGCCTCGGTACGCAGCCCCATCTGCAAGGCCAGCAATACACTGGCGCCGCCCATGGAATGGCCAATAACCGCGCGCAGCGGCGGCAGCTCGGCGGCAGCTTCCAGCAGCGCTCGGGCAAACAACACCACATTTGCCTGTTCGCCAGGCGAACGGCCATGCCCCGGCCCCTCCAGCGACACCACCGTGTGCCCCGCCTGGACCAAGGTTTCGATCAACGCGGCAAACTGGGTCGGGCGCCCCTCCCAGCCGTGCATCATCAGCACGGTCGGCCCCTTGCCCCAGCGCAAGGCCGACAAGCCGAAGCGCAAAGTGATGCGCTCGGCGCTGGCCAGCACGGGCAACTCCCAATCCCGTGGCGGCAGGTTGCGAGGGGTCATGAAGGCACGGCGCATCCTGCCCGCGACATGCTCGGGGGCCAGGCGGCCCAAGGTTCCATTGACACCACGAATCCAGCTCAGGGTAGTCATCGCCATGCTCCAGGCTCAAAGCACCGCCGATTTGGCGGCGCGCAGAATACGATCGGACAGTTCGCTGGTGCCCAGGGCACGGGCAAGCGCCAGGCCACCAACCATCAGGGCCAGGTCGGCCAATGCCTTGTCGGCGTCCTCGGGGCGGTCGACCATGGCGGCTGCCATCAACTCGATGTGCTCGGCCAGAACCTCGCGGAAGGCCTCTGGCAGGCGCTGCATCTCGCCCAGCGAATTGGGCAGCGGGCAGGCATGCACTTCGGCATCACGGTGCTTGCGCGACAGATAGAAAGCACTGGCCAACGCCCGCCGCCCGGCACCATCGAGGCTGGGGTCGATCTGTGCGAGCAAGGCGCGGCGCTCGCCCAGCAACTGGCGGAACGCTTCGAGCATCAACTCGTCCTTGCTGTCGAAGTGGGCGTAGAAACCACCGACGGTCAGACCTGCCGCACCCATGACCTGGCTGACGCTGGGCTCGGCCGGGCCGTGCTGGATCAACGCACTTCGCGCCGCCTCGAGAATGCGCTCGCGGGTTCTGCTCTTCTTGTCGCTCATCAGGCCACTCGCCGATCAAAATATGATGATCGAAATATTATTCGCATAATATTTTTTGGCAAGCAGAATCTGTAGCCGCCTGTCGGTCGCGAAATTTTGATTAGGGGAGAAAAACAAAAGGCCCATTCAATAATCGAATGAGCCTTCAAAGTCCCGCAAAACGCGGGTAAACGTGGCGTCCCCTAGGGGACTCGAACCCCTGTTACCGCCGTGAAAGGGCGGTGTCCTAGGCCACTAGACGAAGGGGACGTAACCTTCGTGCCGATCCGCTTACGCGAACCGCGGCAGAAATGGTGGAGCTAAGCGGGATCGAACCGCTGACCTCCTGCATGCCATGCAGGCGCTCTCCCAGCTGAGCTATAGCCCCGAAACAAAAGGCTCATCAGTAATCGACGAGCCTTTAAAGCCCTGCAAAACGCAGGAAAAGTGGCGTCCCCTAGGGGACTCGAACCCCTGTTACCGCCGTGAAAGGGCGGTGTCCTAGGCCACTAGACGAAGGGGACGTAACCTTCGTGCCGATCCGCTTTCGCGAACCGCGGCAAATTGGTGGAGCTAAGCGGGATCGAACCGCTGACCTCCTGCATGCCATGCAGGCGCTCTCCCAGCTGAGCTATAGCCCCGGATTTCTAGCCTCTCGGCCCAGCGACATTCTGAAACATCGCTTGTGCAAAACTGGCGTCCCCTAGGGGACTCGAACCCCTGTTACCGCCGTGAAAGGGCGGTGTCCTAGGCCACTAGACGAAGGGGACGAACCTTCTTACCTTCAAGACCCGGTTGCTGGACCCGGTCTTGCCCGACAGCCTTGGCTGCCAGGCGGAATTTGGTGGAGCTAAGCGGGATCGAACCGCTGACCTCCTGCATGCCATGCAGGCGCTCTCCCAGCTGAGCTATAGCCCCACAATGTCGCTTTGAACCGAAGCGCTGGCTGGGTGCCTGGCGTTTCGTTTTCGTTCATCGCTGTGGACGGGGCGCATATTAAGATCGGATTGCAGGGCTGTCAAACGAATTTTTCAAAATATTCAAAAAATTTTTCACAGATAACAATCACTTACCGCCCTCCCCTTGCCAAAACCGAACAGTGAGCCCTGTGGGAGCGGGTTTACCCGCGAATGCGACGGAAAACGCACCATCGTATTCGCGGGTGAACCCGCTCCCACAAGTTCGGCTTGTGGCCTCGGGACCACTGTCAGGCGATAGAGGCCAGCAGCTTTTCCCACTCTTTGTTTTCTTTCTTCGACACACCACCCAGCAGGTCCAGGGCCTGGCGCAGGCGGTAGCGGGTCAGGTCCGGGCCAAGGATTTCCATCGCGTCCAGTACCGAAACCGAGCTGGCCTGGCCGGTAATGGCGGCAAACATCAGCGGCATGGCATCACGCAGCTTCAGCTCCAGCGCCTCGACCACCGCCTGGATGCAACCGGTGATGCGCTCTTTTTCCCACTGACGCAGGCTTTCGAGCTTCCACAGGATCAGCTGGATCACCTGGCGTACCTGGTCGGCCGACAGCTTCTTGCTTTCGAACAGCTTGACGTCCAGCTTCAGCGCGCCTTCGAAGAAGAACCCGCCCAGCGGGGCAACCTGGCTGAAGGTTTCCACCCGGCCTTGCACGTGTGGGGCGATCTTCATCATGTAGTCGCTGTTGAACGCCCACTTCTGCAGGCGCGCGGCGAACTCCTCGACCGGCAGTTCGCGCAGCCACTGGCCGTTCAGCCAGGACAGCTTCTCGATGTCGAAGATCGGGCCGCCCAGCGAGATACGCGACAGGTCGAAGTGCTCGACCATCTCGGCCAGCGAGAACTTCTCGCGCTCGTCTGGCATCGACCAGCCCATGCGGCCCAGGTAGTTGAGCATCGCCTCGGGCATGAAGCCCATGCGCTCGTAGAAAGTCACCGAGGTCGGGTTCTTGCGCTTGGACAGCTTGGACTTGTCCGGGTTACGCAGCAGCGGCATGTAGCACAGCTTGGGCTGTTCCCAGCCGAAGTATTCGTACAGCTTGATCAGCTTGGGTGCCGATGGCAGCCACTCTTCGCCGCGCAGCACGTGGGTGATGCCCATCAGATGGTCGTCGACCACGTTGGCCAGGAAGTACGTCGGCAGGCCGTCGTTCTTCATCAGCACCTGCATGTCCATGCGGTCCCACGGGATCTCGACATCGCCACGCAGCATGTCCGGTACCACGCACACGCCTTCGCTCGGCACTTTCATGCGGATAACGTGCGGCTCGCCAGCGTCCAGGCGGCGCTGCACTTCCTCGGCGCTCAGCAGCAGCGCGCGGCCGTCGTAGCGCGGGGTTTCGCCACGGGCTTGCTGCTCGGCGCGCATCTGCTCCAGCTCTTCGGCGGTGCAGAAGCAGTAGAAGGCATGGCCGGCGTCAACCAGCTCCTTGGCGTACCTGGCGTAGATTTCGCCACGCTCGCTCTGCCGGTAAGGGCCGTGCGGGCCGCCGACGTCCGGACCTTCGTTCCATTCGATGCCGAGCCAGCGCAGGGCATCGAAGATCTGCTGCTCCGACTCGCGCGTGGAGCGCAGCTGGTCGGTGTCTTCGATGCGCAGGATGAACTCACCGCCGTGCTGCTTGGCAAAGCAGTAGTTGAACAGGGCGATGTAGGCAGTGCCGACATGGGGGTCGCCGGTAGGCGATGGCGCGATACGCGTGCGTACGGTGGTCATGGAGAGTCTCGAACGAAAGATGAAACAAAGGCGGGATGTTAGCAGGAGGCAGGCACCGGGCTCCAGCAATGGCGCGAACGTCACTTGTCGACTGGCCATGTGCCGCTGTTAAATTTATTTACATTTCTGGAACGATAGTCCTCATGCCTGCCCAACTCAAACGCCGCCTGCTGGTCTTCTTCACCTTGGTGGCCGTCATCGCCCTCGCCTTCCTGGGCCACTGGTACTTCAAGGGCCGCTTCTACGAAAGCACCGACAACGCCTACGTACAGGGCGAGATCACCCGCATTTCCAGCCAGTTGGGCGCACGCATCGACGAGGTGCGGGTCGAGGACAACCAGCACGTCAAAAAAGGCGACCTGCTGGTGCGCCTGGAGGCCGCCGACTTCGAACTGGCCGTGCAACGCGCCCGCGCCGCCCTGGCCACCCGCGAAGCTGAGCAGGTGCAGGCGCAAAGCCGCCTGACGCAGCAAGCCAGCCTGATCGCCGCCGGCCAGGCCCAGGTGGCGGCCAACCAGGCTACATTTGACCGCTCGCGCCTGGACCTGAGCCGTGCCGAGAAGCTGCGCAAACCAGGTTTCGTATCGGAAGAACGGGTCACCACCCTGTCCGCGGACAGCCATGTCGCCGGCTCGCAGGTCGACAAGGCCCGTGCCGACCTGCAAAGCCAGCGCCAGCAAGTCAACGCATTGACCGCCGAACTCAAGCGCCTCGACGCGCAGATCGCCAACGCCCGCGCCGACCTGGCACAAGCCGAACTGAACCTGACCCGCTGCGAAATCCGCGCACCGATCAGTGGCAGTATCGGCCAGCGCAACGCGCGTAATGGCCAGGTGGTACAGGCCGGTGCCTACCTGCTGTCGATCGTGCCGGACGAAGACATCTGGGTGCAGGCCAACTTCAAGGAAACCCAGATCGGCCGCATGCAGCCCGGCCAGCGTGCCGAGCTGCTGTTCGACAGCTACCCCGACACACCGATAGAAGGCCGGGTCGACAGCCTTTTCGCCGCCTCCGGCGCGCAGTTCAGCCTGCTACCGCCCGACAACGCCACCGGCAACTTCACCAAGGTGGTGCAGCGTATTCCGGTCAAGCTGACCTTCCGCGCTGACAACCCGCTGCACGGGCGCATCCGCCCTGGCATGTCGGTGACCGCCACCGTCGACCTGCGCAGCGAAGACGAAGGCCACAATGGCCGGTGACCAGCTGCTCAGGCCAACCGCGGAGCCGACACGGCGGGACTGGATCGCGGTAATGAGCGTGATGCTCGGCGCCTTCATGGCGGTGCTGGACATCCAGATCACCAACTCGTCGCTCAAGGACATCCAGGGCGCACTGTCGGCGACGCTGGAGGAAGGCTCGTGGATTTCCACCTCTTACCTGGTCGCGGAAATCATCATGATCCCGCTCACCGCCTGGCTGGTGCAGCTGCTGTCGGCGCGGCGCCTGGCCGTGTGGGTATCCGGCGGCTTCCTGTTGTCGTCGCTGTTATGTTCGATGGCCTGGAACCTGGAGAGCATGATCCTGTTCCGCGCCCTGCAAGGTTTTACCGGCGGTGCGCTGATCCCGCTGGCCTTCACCCTGACCCTGATCAAGCTGCCCGAACACCACCGCGCCAAGGGCATGGCCATGTTCGCCATGACCGCCACCTTCGCCCCCTCCATCGGCCCCACCTTGGGCGGCTGGCTGACCGAGAACTGGGGCTGGGAGTACATTTTCTACATCAATATCCCACCGGGCCTGGTGATGATCGCCGGCCTGCTGTACGGGCTGGAAAAGAAGGACGCGCACTGGGAACTGCTGAAAAGCACCGATTACGCCGGCATCCTCACCCTGGGCCTGGGGCTTGGCTGCCTGCAGGTGTTCCTGGAGGAAGGCCACCGCAAGGACTGGCTGGAATCGCAGCTGATCGTCGGCCTGGGCAGCATCGCCCTGGTCAGCCTGATCACCTTCGTCATCCTGCAGTTTTCCAAGCCACACCCGCTGATCAACCTGCGCATCCTCGGCAACCGCAACTTTGGCCTGTCGAGCATCGCCAGCCTTGGCATGGGGGTGGGCTTGTACGGGTCGATCTACCTGCTGCCGCTGTACCTGGCGCAGGTGCAGGGCTACAACGCCTTGCAGATCGGCGAGGTGATCATGTGGATGGGTATCCCGCAGCTGTTCCTGATCCCGTTGGTGCCGCAACTGATGAAAGTGGTGTCGCCCAAGGTGTTGTGTGCCCTGGGGTTCTGCCTGTTCGGCGCCGCCAGTTTCGGCTCGGGGGTGCTCAACCCGGATTTTGCAGGGCCGCAGTTCAACCATATCCAGATCATCCGTGCCATCGGCCAGCCAATGATCATGGTGACCATTTCGCTGATCGCCACGGCGTATATACAGCCGCAGGATGCGGGTTCGGCGTCGAGCCTGTTCAATATCCTGCGTAACCTGGGCGGTGCGATCGGCATTGCGCTGCTGGCCACGCTGCTGGATGCAAGGACCAAGGTGTATTTCGATTACCTGAGGGAGGCAGTGGTGCCGAGCAACCCGCAGGTGGCGGAACGATTGGCGCAACTGGCGGAGCGGCTGGGCAATGACAATGCGGCGCTGGGCAAGTTGAGCGAGATCACTCACCAGCAGGCGTTGATCATGGCCTATAACGATGCGTTCCACTTTGTGGGGATCGGGTTGGCGGTGAGCATGGTGGCGGTGTTGTTGACCCGCAAGTTGCCGGAGGGGCTGAAGGCTGGGGAGGCCCACTGAATGGGGTTGTCGCCTGAGCCGGCCTCTTCGCGGGTAAACCCGCTCCCACAGGTACTGCGCAGAGCTCAAGGATTACAACGATCCTGTGGGAGCGGGTTTACCCGCGAAGAGGCCAGTGCAGGCAGTAAAGAAATCAGCTGGTGATCAGCCGCTCGCGCAGTTGGGCAATCTCGTCGCGCAATTGCGCCGCGGCCTCGAACTCCAGATCGCGGGCGAACTGCATCATCTTCTCTTCCAGCTGCTTGATGCGCTTGGTGATCTCGCCCGGCGTGCGCAGCTCGGCCTCGTAACGGGCGCTCTCCTCCGCTGCCTTGGCCATGCCCTTGCGCTTCTTGCTGCGCGCGCCGGGCACGGTCGCGCCTTCCATGATATCGGTGATGTCCTTGACCACGCCTTTGGGCACGATTCCATTGGCCTGGTTGAAGGCGATCTGCTTCTCGCGACGACGCTCGGTCTCGTCGATGGCGCGCTGCATGGAACCGGTGATGTTGTCGGCATACAGGATGGCCCGGCCATTGAGGTTACGCGCAGCACGGCCGATGGTCTGGATCAGTGAGCGCTCGGAGCGCAGGAAACCTTCCTTGTCGGCATCGAGGATCGCCACGAGCGACACCTCGGGCATATCCAGGCCCTCACGCAGAAGGTTGATGCCCACCAGCACGTCGAAGGTACCCAGGCGCAAGTCGCGGATGATCTCCACCCGCTCGACGGTGTCGATGTCCGAGTGCAGGTAACGCACCCGCACATCGTGGTCGGCCAGGTAGTCGGTGAGGTCTTCGGCCATGCGCTTGGTCAACGTGGTGGCCAGCACCCGCTCGCCCTGTGCCACGCGCTTGCGGATTTCCGACAGCAGGTCATCCACCTGGGTAAGCGCCGGGCGTACTTCTACCTGTGGGTCGACCAGGCCGGTGGGGCGCACCACCTGCTCTACCACGCGCCCGGCGTGCTCGGCCTCATAGGGACCCGGGGTGGCGGAGACGAAGATGGTCTGCGGGCTGACGTCCTCCCACTCGTCGAAACGCATCGGCCGGTTGTCCAGCGCCGAAGGCAGGCGGAAGCCGTACTCGACCAGGGTTTCCTTGCGCGAGCGGTCGCCCTTGTACATGGCGCCGACCTGCGGAACGCTGACGTGGGATTCGTCGATCACCAGCAGCGCATCGGGCGGCAGGTAGTCGTACAGGGTGGGCGGCGGCGCCCCGGCCGGGCGCCCGGACAGGTAGCGCGAGTAGTTCTCGATGCCGTTGCAGTAGCCCAGCTCCAGGATCATCTCCAGATCGAAGCGGGTGCGTTGCTCCAGGCGCTGGGCCTCGACCAGCTTGTTGGCCTTCTGTAGGTACTCCAGGCGGTCCTTGAGCTCTTCCTTGATGCCTTCCACCGCCTCCAGCAGGGTTTCCCGCGGGGTGACGTAGTGGCTCTTGGGGTAGAAGGTGAAACGCGGCAGTTTGCGGAAGACCTCGCCGGTCAGCGGGTCGAAGGCTGCGATGTTCTCCACCTCGTCATCGAACAGTTCGACGCGGATGGCCTCGAGGTCCGATTCGGCCGGGAAGATGTCGATCACATCGCCGCGCACGCGGAAGGTGGCGCGGGCAAAGTCCATCTCGTTGCGGGTGTATTGCAGGTCGGCCAGGCGGCGCAGCAGCGCGCGCTGGTCGAGCTTGTCGCCGCGGTCCACGTGCAGGACCATTTTCAGGTAGGTCTCGGGGCTGCCCAGGCCGTAGATGCACGACACGGTGGTGACGATGATCGCGTCACGCCGCTCCAGCAATGCCTTGGTCGCTGACAGGCGCATCTGCTCGATGTGGTCGTTGATCGAAGCGTCCTTCTCGATGAAGGTGTCGGACGACGGTACGTAGGCTTCAGGCTGGTAGTAGTCGTAGTAGGAAACGAAGTACTCCACCGCATTGTTGGGGAAGAATGCCTTGAATTCGCCATAAAGCTGCGCGGCCAGGGTCTTGTTCGGCGCAAGCACCAGGGTAGGCCGCTGCACCTGCTGAATGACGTTGGCGATGCTGAAGGTCTTGCCCGAGCCAGTCACCCCGAGCAGCGTCTGGTGCGACAGCCCCGCCTCGATACCTTCGACCATCTGGCGGATGGCCTCGGGCTGGTCGCCGGCCGGCTGGAAACGGGTGACGAGCTGGAACTCGGACATGACGGACCTCGCGGTGTTGCAGCAACTGTAAATTTAGCCAGTAGTCTATACCCAAATGCGCCCGCCGGGGGGCAGTTTCAAGGCACAGCTGTGAGCGCTTGTTACGGTGGACCCGGCAATTAGACCAATGGTCGAAAAATATTTGCGCAAATGACCTGAAAAGCGATGCCGGACTGTCGCGGTGACCGGTCGGTATCACTATACTGACTCCCCGTTTGTGCACCGCTTCAGTGCATTCGGGCTGGAGCGTGTACGTCCTATCACACTCCAATCAGAGCCAAGGTAACAATGAGCCTGTTTTCCGCTGTCGAGCTGGCACCCCGCGACCCTATTCTGGGCCTCAACGAAGCATTCAACGCCGACCCACGTACCGACAAGGTCAACCTGGGCGTGGGCGTATATTGCAATGAGGAAGGCCGCATTCCGCTGCTGCGCGCCGTGATCGAAGCCGAGACCCAGCGTGCCGCCCAGCACGCCTCGCGCGGCTACCTGCCGATCGACGGTATCGCCACCTACGACCAGGCTGTACAAAAGCTGCTGTTCGGCGCCGAGTCGCCACTGCTGGCCGCTGGCCGCGTGGTTACTGTGCAGGCCGTCGGCGGTACCGGCGCACTGAAGATTGGCGCCGACTTCCTCAAGCGTGTGTCGCCAAACGCCGTGGTTGCCATCAGCGACCCGAGCTGGGAAAACCACCGTGCGCTGTTCGAATCGGCCGGCTTCCCGGTGCAGAACTACCGCTACTACGACGCGCCGACCAACGACGTCAACCGCGCCGGCATGCTCGAAGACCTGAACAACCTGCCGTCCGGCTCGATCGTGGTGCTGCACGCCTGCTGCCACAACCCGACCGGCGTCGACCTGAACCTGGACGACTGGAAAAACGTCCTGGAAGTGGTCAAGGCCAAGGGCCACGTGCCATTCCTCGACATGGCCTACCAGGGCTTCGGTGACGGCATCGCCGAAGACGCCTTCGCCGTGCGCCTGTTCGCCGAGTCGGGCCTGGAGTTCTTCGTGTCCAGCTCATTCTCCAAGTCGTTCTCGCTGTACGGCGAGCGCGTCGGTGCGCTGTCGATCGTCACCGCCTCCAAGGACGAGAGCACCCGCGTGCTGTCGCAGGTCAAGCGCGTGATCCGCACCACCTACTCCAACCCGCCGACCCACGGTGCAACCATCGTTGCCACCGTGCTGAACAGCGCCGAACTGCGCCAGATGTGGGAAACCGAGCTGGCCGAAATGCGCGAGCGCATCCACGGCATGCGCAAGCAGATGGTTTCGCTGCTGGCCGAATATGGCGCCAACCGCGACTTCAGCTTCGTTGGCCGCCAGGTTGGCATGTTCTCGTACTCGGGCCTGACCGTCGAACAGGTCGCCCGCCTGAAGAACGAGTTCGGCATCTATGCGCTGGACACCGGCCGCATCGCCGTGGCCGCGCTGAACCAGAGCAACATCCACGTAGTGACCAAAGCTATCGTGCAGGTGCTGTAACTCATTGTTTTGCCTAGGGGTGGCTTGACTTCCCCTGGGCAATCAGTAAGATACGCACAGATTCCGCGATAGCTCAGTCGGTAGAGCAAATGACTGTTAATCATTGGGTCCCTGGTTCGAGTCCAGGTCGCGGAGCCAAAATTTGAAAACCTCCAGATGCGCAAGCACTGGAGGTTTTTTGTTGCACTTATCCCCTCATGCCAGCGCACGGCTGCTGTATCGTCCGAGATCCCTCGACGAGCACAGGCAAGCATGAAAGCCAACGATTTCACCCAGAACGCTCAGCAAGCGGTAGCAATCGCCGCCAACCAGGCCCTCTTGGCAAGCCGACAAGCAACGTTCGCCGTGGGTGGCTGCATCATCGAAAATGCCACTGGCAAGGTACTGATCGCCCTGCACAACCGCGTGCTGGAGCCCTCTGCCAGCCAGGCGCAACCCGCATTCAGGCTCCGCGACCCAACGGGGCATGGTGAGCGCCGGCTGGTCGACTGGTATTTCGACAACCAGCAGCGCCTTGCCCTCCCCCCCACGCATGAACTGACCGTCATCACCACGCTCGACCCCTGCGCCATGTGCGCAGGTGCCTTGCTGACTGCCGGCTTCAATGTTGCCGTAAGTGCGCTCGACACCTTTGCCGGCGTCAATCATGACGGCCGTTTCGAATTCCCCGGCCTGCCGGCCGCACTTCGTCTGCGCGCGCAAGCCACGTGGGGCTACTATGCTGTCGGCAACCCTTTTGATCGCGACTATGTCGGGCCGCCGCAAGGGCCGGTCTACGCTGGCGAACGCATCGACGCCGCAACGATGTGCCTTACCCGTTCGTTGTTCGAGGCCAGCGTGAACCACGTGCACGACGAAAGCAGCAACGCCGGACTCCCGCCATCTGCCCTGAAAGACCCGATCACCCTACCCAGCCGGAGCCTGGTACGCCAGGCCCTGGCGGGCTTGAGCCCATGGAGCCTGCGCAGCAAAAGTGCAGATCCTCGCCTGCCCGGCATCGAACTGGCCGCGCCATTGGTCGACACAGCTCTCGCGGCAGATACGTGCAACGCCGTAGCCTTGCTGGACCCATTCGGCAATCTGCTGTCCTGCCTGGGCGGTGACGAAACGCGCTCCCCCATTCGCACTGCGTTCATGGAGACCACTCGCAGCTACGCCGCGCTGCGCTGGAACCTGATGAACCATGACGACCCACAGGTCCGCGACGAAGCACACCAGCATCTCACCCACCCCCGTTACTGCACATTCGTCCTGCTCCGTTTTCCGGACCCAGCCGGCAGCGAGGCGGTCATGACCCTTGGCGCGTATGGCTCCACCATGGAACGGCACACCGCGCCGTCCTTCCCCTCAAGCCTGCAATATGTATTGCTGCCAACAGGCTGCACTGCCAAGGATGTTGCGCGACTGGCGCAGAATCTGCCGCCGTTCTACACGAGCAACGTGCAGGTCGCGCCTTGCCAGGTACTGGACCCGAACCTGATGCAGGAAGTTACAACCCGGCTGGGGCAGGCTCAGCGCTCCGAGCCTGCTGCCGGATAGGGCAATGTGACCGCACTGCCTTCATCCACCAGGCTCCAGACCAGCAACTTGGCTGACTGCTTCTGACTGGCGTTGCGCGACACGCTGTGCACGGTACCCGGGGCTTCGTACCAATATTCACCGGCCTTGTAGGTTTTCTCCGGCTCGTTATCGAGCTTCGATACCACTGCCCCTTCCAGCACGTAGGCCATCACTGCGCCCGGGTGCTGATGCGCGGGTGATGCCTGGCCGGGGGCGTAGCTGACGGTGAGCATCACGGCGCTCTTGCCGGGGGCGTTCGAGGGTTGTTGCTGCTGCAGGACCTTGACTTGGTCGGCAGCGTCGCCGTGCGCCCAGGCAGGGGTTTGAGCGACGAACAGGGCAAGAAGGATGATGCTAAAGGGTTTCATGGGGGCTTCTCCTGGATGGCAATTGCCTGCAGGTTAGGCCTGTGGGGCAGAGAGACAAATGACCAATTCGGGGAAAAACCAAGAGGCCGATCATTGCCTGTGCCGTCCTCTTCGCGGGCTTGCCCGCGAAAAGGCCGGTGCAGGCACCAGATATCTCAGCTGCTACGCCCGATCGGATAAAACTCACCGTGGCTCCAGACCCCAAGCCACTCTTCCCCGTCGATCTCACGCGGCACCGCCAGCTCTACCAACTGGTAGAACACATTGCGATGAATCAGCGCCTCGAGGTTGCTGCGCATCAGCACATACGGCGATGGCTCCTGCGTGACCGGGTCGATCACCACGCGCAGCGGGTTGGCCGGCCCGGCTTCGACCTGGTCCTCGACATTGCTGGTGAAGCGCAGCACCTGCTGCTCACCCTCACCTTCCACATCCAACGCCACAGCCACGAACGGCGCATCGTCGACGCGGATGCCCACCTTCTCTACCGGGGTAATCAGGAAGTAGTCATCGCCATCGCGGCGGATGATGGTGGAAAACAGCCGCACCATCGGCTTGCGACCGATCGGCGTTCCCAGGTAATACCAGGTGCCATCACGGGCGATGCGCATGTCGATGTCACCGCAGAAGTCCGGGTTCCACAGATGTACCGGCGGCAGGCCCTTGGCCTTGGGAATCTGCGCCAGAAGATCATTGGCCTTGCCGGAATCGCTCATCACGCTTGCCTCATTCACTCACACCCAGAAGGCTACGAGCGTACTCGCGCATCGGCGCGCCTAGCAAATCCTCCGGAGTTTTATCGTGGAACGTCAACAAACCGCCACGACTCTTGATACGTGCAGTGTCGATCAGGTAGCGGGTGCTGGTTTCGATGAGCATCATCTGCACCACGCCGGTGTCCCAGCCCAGGCGGTCGACCGCTTGTTCGTCATACCACTCGTCGCCATTGCCGATACGGTCGTCGGTGCGCGCGAAGCGGGTGTACAGCACGTAGTCGGCACCCACCGAACGCGCCTGGGCAATGGCCTCTTCCAGGCCCAGTGGCCCTTGGGCGCGACGTACCAGCGGGAAATATTCGACGAAGCTCTTGTAAGCCTGCTCGGCCACCGCGTTCTGCCGCGGCACCGGTCCCTTGCCCGGAGGCACGAACGCGCCCTGGCCGATGAAGATGAACGAATCGGGCTGCAGGCGGATCGACAGGGTGCGACGGGTATCGCTGTGGTCCAGCAGACCGGCATCGCTCATGTGGTAACGGACGCCCTCGCCCATATCGCTGACATTCATGCAACCGCCCAACGCCATCAGCGCCAGCAGCAAAACCAGGCTACGCATCTTTCCTCCAGTGGCCGGCGACGAAAAACCGGCGAATAGCTGGCGGATGCAGCTTTTGCGCCAGCTTCAGCCGCCAATCACCTTCATCACCATCACATCGCCGGAGAACGCCAGGTCCTGCTTGTCTGCCAAGGCCTTGACCAGCAAGCGCTGCAGCGCCGGCAGCGCCTGATGGCGCGGTTTTTCCAGAAGGTCACCGACGAAATGACGATTGCCCGACGACAGGCAGCCATGCAGCCAGCCCGTGGAAGACAGGCGCAGCCGCGAGCAGGTGCGGCAGAACGGTACGCTTTCGTTGGCGATCACGCCGAAGTGGCCTCTGCCGGGCACCTGATAACGCAAGGCAGTGGCGTCCAGCGGAGCATCGACCTGAACGTAGGCATGCTTGCCAGCAATCAGTACGAGCAGTTGGTCGAGGCCGACGAACTGCTGCAGAAAGACGTTTTGGTCACGCGCCAGGTGGCCCATGCGCATGAGCTCGATGAAGCGCAGTTCGAAGCCGCGCTCAAGGCAATAATCCAGCAGCGGCAGCACCTGATCGAGGTTGTACCCGCGCATCGGCACCATGTTCACCTTGATCTGCATGCCCATGGCGCTGGCCCGCTCCATCCCCGCCAGCACGCTGGCCAGGTCGCCGCCCCGGGCAATACGGCGGAACGCCTGAGGGTCGAGGGTGTCGAGGGAAACGTTCAATCGGCGGATACCTGCCGCCTGCAACTGGGGCAACTTGCGCGCCAGCAACTGGCCATTGGTAGTCATCGAGATATCGTCAAGGTCGAGCTTGGCCACGGCGGCCAGGAAAGCATCCAGACGCGGACTGACCAATGGCTCACCGCCGGTGATGCGCAAGCGTTCGATGCCGGCGGCTTCGATCAGGTAGGCCACGCCACGAGCCAGTGCCTCCGCCGACAGTTCGTCCTGTGCTGCCACCAGGCGCTTGCCGTCTGGCACGCAGTAGGTGCAGGCATAGTTACAGGCAGCCGTCAGGCTGACGCGCAGGTTGCGAAAACGCCTGCCTTGACGATCGACGATCATGAATGACTCCGGCATGGATGATGGGGGCCGGCAAAACCTGACTCATAAATCAGTTTTTTGCAAGCCCTGCACATCGCCGAAATAGGTAGGAGCAGCCTTTCGCAGCACAAGGCTGCTGCTACCGGTACTGCGTATTACCTGAACGCGGATGCTTCAGTTCGAAGGTTCCGGGTCGCGCTTGCGCTTGTTGCCCATGCGCACGCCAATGTCCATCAGGAACTGGAAGAAGCCTTCCTGGTCCTCCAGCACATTGCTCCAGAACGGCGAGTGGTAAAGCGCCACGGCGCCGTGCACCAGCGCCCAGGCGGCGCAATAGTGGAAATACGGCGGCACGTCTTCGAGCTTGCCTTCGCTGATACGGCCCTTGATCAGCTGGGTCAGGCGGTCGAAGTTGGAGGCACGTATGCTGTGCAGCTGTTCGACCATTTCCGGTACCTGGTTGCCCTTGACCACCTTTTCTTCCAGGCGGTCGAACAGCCGGTAACGCTGCGGATCGCGCATGCGGAACTCGAAGTAGGCTCGCGACAGGGCTTCCTTGTCGCGATCGACGTCGGCCGAATGCAACAGCCCGTTCAGGTCGCGCTCGTAGTCGAGCATCAGGCGCAGGTAGATCTCCGCCTTGGACTTGAAGTGCTTGTAGATCGTGCCTTTGCCGATGCCCACGGCGTCGGCGATCATCTCGACGGTGACGCTGTCTTCCCCCTGTTCGAGAAACAGCTTGAGCGCGGTGTCGAGGATTTCCTGTTCGCGACGGCGAAACTCACGGACCTTACGAGGTTCTTTCTGCATAGGAAGGACTGGATGACAATCGAAGCGGTTTATTATGCCTAACTTGCAAGAAATTGCACGGATCATCCAAGCATGTCTGTGTTTCACGATGCTTATGGCCATGCGCTGCGGGAGGAATGAAACGTGGACGTATTCCAAATTTGTTTAAAAATCGATCAATATGCACTGGCACTGCGCCAAAGCTGACTAATACTTGAAGTGTTGGCGCGGCGCATCCCCCCCAAGTGGCGCGCCGATAAAGGTGCTCAGGGACCGCGTACCTTTGTTTTACTCCTAATGGTCTTAACCCGGATTCCCCCCCCAGAACCCGGGTTTTTTTTGGGTGTTTCGAGGGGAAATGAAGCCGGGGGTTCAGGTTTGGGGTTGGTGGGGATTGCATGAGGAACACCAGGCGCCCGCCACCCCTTCGAGTCAGGCCACCCGCGCCAACGGGAACAAGCGCTTGAAGTTGGCAGTGGTCTGTTCGGCCAACTGCTCATAACTGGCCCCGCGCAACGAAGCCACGTACTCCGCCACCTCACGCACATACTGCGGCAAATTCGGCTTGCCGCGATACGGAATCGGCGCCAGGTACGGCGAATCCGTTTCCACCAGCAAACGATCGACCGGCACCTGCCGCGCCACTTCACGCAGGGCATCGGCATTGCGGAAGGTAACGATGCCAGACAACGAAATGTAATACCCCAGGTCCAGCGCCGCCTTGGCCATGTCCCAGTCTTCGGTGAAGCAGTGCAGCACGCCGGCCTGCGGCAGGTTGGCCTCGCGCAGCAGCGCCAGGGTATCGGCACGCGCCGCACGGGTATGCACGATCACCGGCTTGCCGGTCTGCCGCGAGGCCTCCAGGTGCAGGCGGAACGAGGCTTGCTGCAACTCGGCTGCTTCCGGCTCGTAGTGGTAATCCAGCCCGGTTTCGCCAATCGCCACCACATGCGGGTGAGCCAGCTCGCGCAGCAGCCATTCCAGCGCCGGCGTTTCGCCCGGCGCCAGGTCCAGCGGGTGCACGCCCACCGAGCAATCGACATCGGCGTAACGCTCGCTCAGCGCCTTCACCGCACCAGCATTCTCGGCACTGACGCCAATACACAGGAAATGCCCGACCCCGCGCTCACGCGCCGCCTGCAGGGCAGCATCGAGGGAGCCCTGATGGGCGCTCAGGTCAAGACGGTCGAGGTGGCAATGGGAATCTACGAGCATGGGATAACGACACACATGATAAAATGAAAATCAGCGGGCGCCCGGCAACTGCAGCCAGTGGGCCAGCAGCGATTCAAGCAGCAGGGCGCGGTTGAGGTTGGCCTTGCCCAGCACCTTCTGGCGCTGCTCCAGGATCCATGCCTGCACCTCCAGTACCTTGGCCTGGTGGCTCTTCTGCGCCAGGTACTGCACCACCTTGCGCATATCGGCCAAGCCTAGCCCTTCCTCGTCCTGGGTCAATTGGTAGCGCAGAATCAGGTGCGCCCAATCGCAGAACCAGTCGAACAGCAGCAACAACGGCACACCGTTCCAGGCATCGGCCAGCTGGCTGGGCGATTGCTGCTGCTTGAGCAGCTTCTTCACCCCGTCGGTGACCAGCGCACGCTGCTCTCGCACGCCTTGCGCCTGCAAGCTGACCGCCATCAGCGGCGAACCGGCAGCCAGGGTCAGCAACTCGTCGCGCTCGGTCTCGTCACTGTCGGGCAGCGCGCCGGCCAGCCAGGCTTGGCTCTGGGCCAGGCTGGGCTGCGGGCAGGCGACCTGCTGGCAACGGCTCTTGATGGTCGGCAACAGACGGCTGGGCTGGTGGGTGACCAGCAGCAACACGGTATCACCGGAGGGTTCTTCGAGGCTCTTGAGCAGGGCGTTGGAGGCGTTGACGTTCATCGCCTCCACCGGCTCGATCAGTACCACCTTGCGCCCACCCAGCTGCGCGGTCTGCACCACGAAGGCCACCAGCTCGCGTACCTGATCTACCTTGATAGGCTTGTCAGCTTCTTCGGGCTCGAGTACGAAGTTGTCCGGGTGGCTGCCGGCCTTGAGCAGCAGGCAGGACTTGCACGCGCCACAGGCCTCCAGGGCCTGGGGCTGCTGGCACAGCAGGCGGGCCATCAGGCGCTCGGCCAAGGCCCGCTTGCCGATACCCTGCGGCCCATGCAGCAGGTAGGCGTGAGCGTGCTGGCTGCGGCCGGCCAGCTGCTGCCAGAGGGCCTGCTGCCAGGGATAGGCCTCAGCCACGGCAACGCTCCACGATGCCTGGTAGCAACGCATCGATGGAGCGCTGCACGGCCTCCAGAGGCTGGGCGGCATCAAGCAGGGTATAGCGCTGTGGTTCGCGGCCGGCGCGCTGCAGGTAGGCCTGGCGCACTGCTTCGAAGAACGCCTGGCCTTCCTGCTCGAAACGGTCCAGGCGGCCGCGGGCGGCGGCGCGGGCCAGGCCCACTTCGACCGGCAGATCGAAGACCAGAGTCAGGTCCGGGCGCAGGTCGCCCTGGACGAATTGCTCCAGGATGGCGATACGCTCGACTGGCAAACCACGCCCGCCGCCCTGGTAGGCGTATGTCGCATCGGTAAACCTGTCACACAAGACTACGGCCCCGCGGGCCAGCGCCGGCCGGATCACCTGCGCCAGGTGCTGGGCACGCGCAGCGAACACCAGCAACAGTTCGGTGTCGGCCGCCATGCTTTCATCGCTGGGCGCCAGCAGCAGCTCACGCACCTTTTCGGCCAGCGGCGTGCCGCCGGGCTCACGGGTCAACACTACGTCCAGGCCCTGCTCGCACAGGCGCGCAGCCAGGTAGTCGCGGTTGGTGCTCTTGCCCGCACCTTCCGGGCCTTCCAAAGTAATAAACAAGCCGCTCACAGGCAGTCCTTAATGTTGTTCGTCAGGCATCGGCCGTTCGGCCGCTTGCGCGCCGCCGGCAGGGGCGTCCTGCACAGGCGGCTGGTCGGGCGCTGGCTGCGCGGTAGACTCGTCGGCAGGGGCTTCGGGTTGTTCGGCCTCGTCGGTACCTGATTGTGGTTGTGGCTCTGGCTGCGATTGCGGCGCGGGGCTGGAGCGGTAGTCCGCACGGCGCTTGAGCTGGAACTCGCGCACCGCCGAGTTGTGGTCGTCGAGGTCGTCGGAAAACACGTGGCTGCCATCGCCACGGGCAACGAAGTACAGGCTGGTGCCATCGGACGGGTTGAGCGCCGCGTGAATCGCTTCGCGACCGACCATGGCGATCGGGGTCGGCGGCAGGCCGGTGATGGTGTAGGTGTTGTAGGGCGTCGGCTCGCGCAGGTCGGCGCGGGTGATCTTGCCGTTGTAGCGCTCACCCATGCCGTAGATCACCGTCGGGTCGGTCTGCAGCATCATGCCCAGGCGCAGGCGCCGCACGAAAACGCCGGCGATCTGCCCGCGCTCCTGGGGAATGCCGGTCTCCTTCTCTACCAGCGAAGCCATGATCAGCGCCTGGTACGGGTCGCGGTATGGCAGGTCGGTGGTGCGCTCGGCCCACTCCTTGGCCAGCACTTCGTCCAGGCGCATGTAGGCCTGCTGCAGCAACTCGACGTCGCTCATGCCGCGCACGAAGCGGTAGGTGTCCGGGAAGAAGCGCCCTTCAGGGAACACACCGGTATGGCCGAGCTTGTCCATCACTTCCGAATCGGACAGCCCGTCCAGGGTGTGCTTGATCTTTTCATGCTTGGCCACGGCCGCGCGCACCTGGCGGAAGGTCCAGCCTTCGACCAGGGTGAGGTTGTACTGCACCACGTCGGCCCGACGCCAGGCATCGAACAGCTGCTCCACGGTCATGCCGGGGGTCAGGCGATACTCACCGGTGTGCAGAGGGGTGCCAGCCATGTTGAAACGCCAGTACAGACGCAACCAGACGGCGTCGTCGAGCAACCCTTCGTTCTGCATGCGATAGAACATGCGGTTGGGGGTGGTGCCATTGGGCACGTCCAGCAGGCGCTCCTGCGTCACGTGCAGAGGCTGCTCCAGGACCGAGTTGACCTTCCAGGCCGACCAGCCCACGGCAAGGCCGGCGAGGATCAAGCCCATTTCCAGCAGCAGCAGGAATTTACGTCTCACGAATTCAGGTTTCCAGTAACGTACGGGCAACGGCCTGCAGTTTACGGGTGAGCGGGCCCGGCGACCAGTTTAGCTCGGCAACGCCTCGCACGGGCCAGACACCGTAGACGCTGTTGCAGACAAATACTTCATCTGCCTGCTCCAGAGCGTCGAACGGCAGATCGCAGACCTGCACCGGGATGCCCTGCAGCACTGCCTGTTCCAGCAACGCGCCCCGCATCACGCCAGCGACGCCACAGCGGCTGAGGTCAGCCGTGAACAGCGCGCCATCGCGCACCAGGAACAGATTGCTGTACACACCTTCGATCACCCTGCCCTGCCCATCACGCATCAGGCCTTCGGCATGTTCGCTGTCCTGCCATTCGGCACGGGCCAGCACCTGCTCCAGGCGGTTGAGGTGTTTGAGGCCGGCCAGCAGCGGTTGTTCCCCAAGCCGGGTCTGGCACGGAAACAGTCGCACGCCCTGCTCGGCATTGTCGACAGGATAGCTGGGCAACGGGCTGCCCTGCAGAATACGCCGCGGCGCGGCACCGGCAACCGGTGCGTAACCGCGCTGGCTGTCACCACGAGTAAGGATGAGTTTGGCTACACCATCACCGAGCTGGCTGGCATAGCGCAGGAGTTCGTCGCGTACCAGCGCCAGGTCGGTACTGATCGCCAGGCGCTGGCAACCCAGCGCCAGGCGTGCGAGGTGGCCGTCCAGCAAGCTGGGCCGGCCGTCGCGCACGGCGATGGTCTCGAATAGCCCATCGCCGTAGGCCAGGCCGCGGTTCTGCAGGTTGACTGCAGCCGCCGGCTGGCCATCGATCCAGCTTTGCATCAACCGGCGAACCGGCGGAATACCAGCGAACCGTTGGTACCGCCAAAGCCGAACGAGTTGGACAGCACCACATCGATCGGCATGCTGCGCGCTTGGTGCGGCACGAAGTCGAGGTCGCAGCCTTCGTCCGGCTCGTCCAGGTTGATGGTGGGCGGAGCCATCTGGCTGTTGATTGCCAGCACGCTGAAGATCGCTTCTACGGCACCGGCGGCGCCCAACAGGTGGCCGGTCATCGACTTGGTCGAGCTGACCGCCAGCTTGTAGGCATGCTCACCGAACACGCGCTTGATCGCCGCCACTTCGGCCACGTCGCCAGCAGGGGTCGAGGTGCCATGGGCGTTGATGTAGCTGACCTCTTCCGGCTGGATGCCGGCATCGCGCAAGGCGTTGGCCATGCAACGGGCAGCACCTTCACCAGTGTCGGGCGGCGAAGTCATGTGGTAAGCGTCACCGCTCATGCCGAACCCGACCAGTTCGGCATAGATGGTCGCGCCGCGGGCCTTGGCATGCTCCAGTTCTTCGAGCACCAGGGCACCAGCACCGTCGGACAGCACGAAGCCGTCACGGCCCTTGTCCCACGGGCGGCTGGCACGGGTCGGCTCGTCGTTGCGAGTGGACAGTGCGCGGGAGGCGCCGAAGCCGCCCATGCCCAGGCCGCAGGCAGCCATTTCGGCACCGCCGGCGATCATCACGTCGGCTTCACCGTAGGCGATGTTGCGCGCAGCCATGCCGATGCAGTGGGTACCAGTGGTGCACGCGGTGGCGATGGCGTAGTTCGGCCCTTGAAGCCCCAGGTGGATCGACAGGAAGCCGGAGATCATGTTGATGATCGAGCCAGGCACGAAGAAAGGCGAAATACGACGCGGCCCCGAGTCGTGCAGGGTGCGGCTGGTTTCTTCGATATTGGTCAGGCCGCCGATACCCGAGCCCATGGCCACGCCAATACGCTGGCGGTTGGCGTCGGTGACTTCCAGGCCGGCATTACGCACTGCCTGGAACCCGGCCGCCAGGCCGTACTGGATGAACAGGTCGAGCTTGCGGGCCTCTTTGGCCGACAGGTATTGCTCGACCTCGAAGCCTTTCACCGAGCCGCCAAAACGGGTGGAGTAGGCAGACAGATCCGTGTGTTCGATCGGACCGATGCCACTGCGGCCAGCCAGAATGCCCTGCCAGGTGCTCGGTACATCAGTACCCAGTGGCGACAGCATACCCATACCGGTGACCACGACGCGTCTACGCGACACAGTACTCTCCTTTTCTAATGACAGAGTTTCTTGCCATTGCATTCAAGCGATGGAATGAAATGGCAACAAGCTCTTGATACCCGGTGAACGAGACCATCCTGCAAAACGCAGGGTGCTCGCAAAGAAAAAACCGCACGCCGGCAAAGGCAGTGCGGTTTTTCCCGACAAGAAGCGTCGACTACAGCGTCTTAGGCCTGGTGGGCTTTGACGTAGTCTACAG
Organism: Pseudomonas sp. M2(2023); assembly: GCF_030263955.1. Lineage (NCBI taxonomy): Bacteria > Pseudomonadati > Pseudomonadota > Gammaproteobacteria > Pseudomonadales > Pseudomonadaceae > Pseudomonas > Pseudomonas sp. M2(2023). The sequence continues at coordinate 1,594,696 of NZ_CP127114.1, read as the reverse complement.
CAGCTTGAACGGTAGTGATCTTCTCGGCTTCTTCGTCAGGGATTTCGGTCTCGAATTCCTCTTCCAGAGCCATCACCAGCTCAACGGTGTCAAGCGAATCGGCACCCAGGTCATCGACGAAGGACTTCTCGAGAGTCACTTCCTCTTCCTTGACGCCCAGTTGCTCGGCGACGATTTTCTTGACGCGTTCTTCGATGGTGCTCATACCTAGTTTTCACTCCTAATGGACATATGTCAGGCAGCTGGCCGGTGGCTAATTTTATAGAAAGACGTTCGCTTTTCAAGCTCAACGCACCTTCACACCAGTCACCACACCCGCTGCCTGGAATCTGGTTGCAGCTTTATAACGGATTTTAGGCTCGCAGTATGACTCTTTTTTTACGAAATCCGTCACATTGAGTTGCAGTGTTACATGTACATCCCGCCGTTGACCGGCACGGTAGCGCCGGTTACGTAGGCTGCGCCGTCGGATGCCAGGAACGAAACCACCTTGGCAATTTCGTCGGCCTGGCCCAGGCGGCCCAGCGGGATCTGGGTCTGCAGGGCTTCGCGCTGCGCTTCTGGCAGCTCGCGGGTCATGTCGGTGTCGATGAAGCCCGGGGTCACCGAGTTGACGGTGATGCCACGCGAGCCCACTTCACGCGCCAGGGCGCGGCTGAAGCCTTCCAGGCCGGCCTTGGCGGCCGCGTAGTTGGCTTGGCCGGCGTTGCCCATGGCACCGACGACCGAGCCGATGCTGATGATACGGCCCCAACGTGCCTTGGTCATGCCACGCAGCACACCCTTGGACAGACGGTAGAGGCTGTTCAGGTTGGTATCGATCACGTCGAACCACTCGTCGTCCTTCATGCGCAGCATGAGGTTGTCACGGGTGATACCGGCGTTGTTGACCAGGATGGCCGGTGCGCCGAACTGCTCGCCGATGGCGGCCAGCACAGCTTCAACCGATTCGGCGCTGGTCACGTTCAGTTCCATGCCGGTACCGGTGATGCCGTGTTCTTTCAGGGTGGCAGCAATGCGCTCGGCGCCGGAGGCCGAAGTGGCGGTGCCGATCACGGTCGCGCCCTGGCGGCCCAGCTCGAGGGCGATGGCCTGGCCAATGCCACGGCTGGCGCCGGTGACCAGTGCAACTTTACCTTGCAGGCTCATGCAAGCTTCTCCAAATCAGGCCAGTGCCGCGCGGGTGGCGGCGACGGCGTCAGGGGTATTGAGGTTGTAGGTGGTCACGCCATCGGCGCAACGCTTGTTCAGGCCGGCCAGGACCTTGCCCGGGCCGCACTCGACCAGGTTGACCGCACCGTTAGCGGCCAGGGTCTGCACGCATTCGACCCAGCGCACTGGCTGGTACAGCTGCGCCAGCAGGTCGTGCTTGAGGGCATCGAGGTCAGCGGCAACGGCAGCGGTCACGTTCTGCACCACAGGAATTTGCGGGGCGTGCCACTCAATGGCGTTGACCGACTCGGCAAAGCGCTCGGCAGCCGGCTTCATCAGCGCGCAGTGCGACGGCACGCTGACCGCCAGCGGCAGGGCGCGCTTGGCACCCTTGGCCTTGCACAGCTCGATGGCGCGATCGACGGCGGCCTTGTTGCCGGCGATGACCACCTGGCCTGGCGAGTTGAAGTTGACCGCGCTGACCACCTGGTCTTCGGCCGCTTCGGCGCAGATTTCCACGACCACGGCGTCGTCCAGGCCAAGAATGGCGGCCATGGCGCCATGTCCGGCCGGCACGGCTTCCTGCATCAGCTGGCCCCGGCGCTCAACCAGGCGCACGGCATCTTTCAGGCTCAGGCTGCCGGCGGCAACCAGGGCGCTGTATTCACCCAGACTGTGACCGGAGACGAAGGCCGGCCTGGCACCACCCTCCTCCAGCCACAGGCGCCACAGCGCGATGGAGGCGGTGAGAATGGCCGGCTGGGTCTTGTCGGTCTGGTTGAGTTGCTCTTCCGGGCCTTCCTGGACCAGCTTCCACAGGTCGTAACCGAGTGCCTCGGACGCTTCCTTGAAGGTTTCGATGATCACTGGCTTCTCGGCGCCGAGCTCGGCGAGCATGCCCAGCGACTGGGAACCTTGACCGGGAAAGACGAATGCGAGAGATGCAGACATTGAACAAGCCCTTATGATCTTGTCGTCGGATAGGGTGCGCCGGCTTTGGACCAGGCGCGGAATCTGAAAGCTTGGATGGATACACAGACCAAGCGGTCACATTTAAGCACTTCAGCGGCGATATGCCTAAGGTCTTTATTCCTTCAGCACCGGCCTCTTCGCGGGTAAACCCGCTCCCACATGGGCACCACAGACCTGAAGGTTATGGGGCACCTGTGGGAGCGGGTTTACCCGCGAAGAGGCCGGCACAGGCTACAACAGCAGGTCCTCGAGCCGCCCATGCAAGCGCTGCGGCAGGTTTTCCTGGATCTCGATCAACGCCCGCTGGATGGCACTCTGGAAGCCCTGCACCCCCGCCGAGCCATGGCTCTTGATGACGATGCCCTGCAACCCCAGGAAACTCGCGCCATTGTGCCGCGCCGGTGCCAAATCGGCCTGCAGGCGTTTGAGCAGCGGCATGGCCACAGCCCCGGCCGCCCGCGACAACACACCACCCTTGAACAGCTGCTCGATGCGCGCACCGATCATCGTCGCCAGCCCCTCGCTCGACTTGAGCAGGATGTTGCCGACGAACCCGTCGCACACCACCACATCGGCTTCGCCGCGATATAACCCGTCACCTTCGACGAAGCCTATGTAGTTGAGCCCGCGAGCGTTCTGCAACAGGCTGGCCGCCAGCTTGACCTGCTGGTTGCCCTTGATGTCCTCGGTACCGATGTTAAGCAGCGCCACGCGCGGCCGCTGCACACCCAGGGCCTGGGCGGCCACCGAGCCCATCACGGCGAACTGGTAGAGGTTCTCGGCGCTGCAGTCGACGTTGGCGCCAAGGTCGAGCAACTGGCAGTAACCGGTCTGGGTCGGGATCGCCGCCACCATGGCCGGCCGGTCGATACCCGGCAGTGTCTTGAGCACGAAACGCGAGAGCGCCATCAGCGCCCCGGTATTGCCAGCGCTGACGCAGGCCTGAGCCTTGCCGTCGCGCACCAGTTCGAGGGCGATGCGCATCGACGAGTCCGGCTTGCCGCGCAGCGCCTGGGATGGCCGCTCGTCCATACCGATTACCTCGCTGGCGGCCACGATTTGCAGGCGCGCGCGATCCGCAGCCGCAAGGCCGCTGACAAGATCTTCGAGGAGAGAGGGTTGACCGACGAGGGTCAGGTGCAGCGAGGGGGTAGCCGAAAGGCAGGCAATGCTAGCCTGGACAATGCTGCGGGGACCGAAGTCCCCGCCCATTGCGTCGATCGCGATGATCTGAGCGGACAAGGATTACTCGTCAGCGCCCTTGTCGACCACTTTGCGACCACGGTATACGCCTTCTGGCGAAACGTGGTGACGCAGGTGTACTTCACCGGTGGTTTTCTCTACCGACAGCGCGTTTTCCGACAGGGCGTCGTGCGAACGGCGCATGTCACGGGCAGAGCGGGATTTTTTGTTCTGCTGAACAGCCATAATTGATTAACTCCTAAACGTTTGGGTCACGCTTTAACTGCGCCAAAACACTGAACGGGTTGGACCGCGATACCTCGTCCTTGCTCGATTCGGGCTCGTCTGCGCCCGCCGGCTGCTGGCATTCTTCCGGATGATGAGCAGGCACGATTGGCAAGGCGAGCAGAAGCTCCTCCTCGATCAATGCCTGCAGATCCAAAGGATCTTCGCCCAGTTCCAGCACGTCATAGCCTTTCGGCAACGACTGGGTATTCGCACCCTCCTTCACCACGGCGTATGTACATTCGCTGTGGATCGGCAGGGTGACCAGCTCAAGACAACGCTGGCAAACCATCTTGACCTCGACGTCCAGCTCGCTGTGGATAACCACCACGTGCTGTTCATCTCGTTCAAAATCGAACTTCGCCTGCACCGTACCGACATTGTCGGAAAGCGGGTCGCAGAGTCTTTCCAAATCAGCGAGCTGCAGCGAACCGTTAAGGGTTACGCCACGATCGGCTAATTTGCGCGGGTCAACGTGAGGTGGAATCGGGTCATTCAACATAGGCGCAGCATTCTAGGGATGCCCCCCGCCCCTGTCAAAGGAAATTCGGCGGCATCGTGCGTGATAGAATTTGTTCAACCGATTCAGGAGTCTACCATGCTTCCTCTGTTACTGGCTTCCAGCTCTGCCTACCGCCGCGAACTGCTTGCACGCCTGCGCCTGCCCTTCACCTGGGCAAGCCCCGATATAGACGAGCGACGCCTGGATGACGAACCGGCGGCGGAGCTGGTGCGGCGGCTGGCCAGGCAAAAAGCCGAGGCCCTGGCAGGCAGCCACCCCGGGTACCTGATCATTGGTTCGGACCAGGTTGCGGTGCTGGGCGAGCAGGTACTGGGCAAGCCGCATACCTTCGAGCGGGCCTGCGAGCAGCTGCTGGAGTGCAGCGGGCAGCAGGTGAGCTTCCTGACCGGGCTGGCGTTGCTGAACAGCGCCACCGGGCACTGCCAGGTGGACTGCGTGCCGTTTACCGTGACCCTGCGCGAACTGGACCGGCAGCGGGTGGAGCGCTATGTGGCGGCGGAGCAGCCGCTGGACTGCGCCGGCAGCTTCAAGGCCGAGGGGTTGGGAGTGAGCCTGTTCCAGAGCACGCACGGGTGCGATGCGACCAGCCTGATCGGGCTGCCGCTGATTAGATTGGTGGATATGTTGACCAGAGAAGGGGTGGTGATTCCCTGAGATTTTGGGGCCGCGCTGCGGCCCTTCGCGGGCACGCCCGCTCCCACAGGCGTGTCGCAACCTGCGGGCCTTGCACGATCCCTGTGGGAGATTCTATGGTTTTCAGCAAGCCAGTTTCGCGCCTTTAGTGACGTATTCGTCCTGATTTTTCATCAGGGCGAATGCCACCCGCGCGAGCTTTCTTGCCAGGATTACCAAAGCTTGGGTTGTTGCTTTACCACTGCTCCGATGCTGTTCGTAAAGCCCTTTCCAGGCTGCCGATCTGCTGGCCGCCATCGCAGCGTTGTGCAATAAGCGACGAATTTCTGAACAACCTCGCTTGGTGAGGCGACGTCGCCCATTCTTCTGCCCGGAATCACTGACTCGTAAATCCATTCCTAGGAATGCAATGTACGAGTCACTGCTTTTGAACTCGCCCCTTGTAAAAGCCATCACCAATGCTGCGGCGGTGAGAAAACCAATGCCCTCTACTGCCTGGCAGCGAGCGACTTGTTCCTGTAGCCCAGCGTCTCGCAGTACTTCTTTAATCTTCTTTTGAATCAACTGATCCAGCCGATCTATCGACTTCACAAAAGTTTCGAAGGCGGCTTTCAAAAGGCTTTCGTTAGCCCAGCTCTGAGTCATTGCAGTACGAGCAGTCACCAAGGCGGCTCTGCGTCGCAAGAGGCTCTGAAGCTTGCCGTAGACAGCGGGAGGCGGGCTCCAAGGGCGAAGGTCCTCGCCTTCATTTTTTAAAAAACGGGACAACAACCGAGCATCGGAGGGGTCGGTTTTAACCCGTCCCCCAACACTTTTCCGGTAGTTGCTCAATTGAAAACCATCGATGACATAGACCTCGAAGCCTAGGCTGTGGGCCAATTCAACCAGGTCCAAGTGGTAGACATTGGTCGCCTCAACAGCGATAGCGGTGTTGAGGGTTTGTTGCTTGAGCCACCTTCTGATCTCGAGTTTGGAGTTTTTCAGCCTGATGATCTCGTCGCGATCATCGTGGTGGATAACCAGCTCAGCCTTCGCGACATCCGCACCCACGATCAACTTACCTACCTGCATTGCCATGGGCGGCTCCTCACGTTATGGTTTTTCGGCTTGAAGGGGTTTCACCAAGAGGCGCTGGCTTGCTTCTATCGTCGCTTGCAAACGATGCATTCTTTATCGGCGCTTTGGTGGAAGGGGTGGGGCGATGTCTCCCACGGTCTGTACTGCTGTGAACAGTCAGAATCGGGCATTTAGTCCCACCACCCCTTCAAGTCTAACCATACAAGCGGGCATGCCCGCGAAGGGGCGAAAAGCGCCCCCGGCAATCCCGGATCAGCGCAACTGCGGCCCCTGGAAGCCCATCCACATCGCCAAGCGCTCAGCCACGCTGGCGCCAACGCGCTTGGAGAAGCGATCGAGCGCCGACTCCTGCACGGTGAAGTCCACCAACTCCTTCTCGCCCACGATCTCGCGCGCCACATAGCTGGCACTGCCCAGCCCATCCACCAGGCCCAGCTCCTTGGCCTGCTCGCCCGACCAGACCAGGCCACTGAAGAGCTCCGGATGCTCCTTGTCCTTCAGGCGCTCACCCCGCCCCTGCTTGACCATGGCAATGAACTGCTGGTGCGTGGTATTCAGTACGCCCTGCCAGAACTCGGTCTCTTCCGGCTTCTGCGGCGAGAACGGATCGAGGAAGGCCTTGTGCTCGCCTGCAGTGTAGGTACGCCGCTCCACACCCAGCTTCTCCATGGTGCCGACAAAGCCATAACCGGCCGCCGTCACACCAATCGAGCCCACCAGGCTGGCCTTGTCGGCATAGATCTCGTCCGCCGCACTGGCGATGTAGTAGGCACCGGAAGCGCCAAGGTCGGCGATGACCGCATACAGCTTGATGGCCGGGTATTCGGCCCGCAGACGGCGGATTTCGTCATACACGTAACCCGACTGCACCGGGCTGCCTCCCGGGCTGTTGATGCGCATCACCACAGCCTTGGTCTTGCTGTCCTTGAACGCCTCGCGCAGGCTCTTGACGATATTGTCGGCGCTGGCTGGCTCCTGGTCGGCAATCACCCCGCGCACCTCGACCAGCGCGGTATGGCTGGCACTGCGCGACGCTGCCTTGTCCATGTCCATCAACGGCGTGAACAGGATCAGGATGCCGAACAGGTAGACGAAGGTCAGCAACTTGAAGAAGATCCCCCAGCGTCGCGCCCGGCGCTGCTCCTGAACGCCTGCCAGCAGGGTCTTTTCCAGCAGTTTCCAGCTCTTGCGCTCTTCGCGCTCCTCGGGTTCGGCCTCGGGGGCTTTCCATTCGTCTGCCATGCTTACCTACCTTGGAAATGGAATTGCGGAACCACCCAGCCACTCACGCAACTGGGAAAAATGATCGATGCACACCTGCGGACCAAACTCGGCCAGTGCCTGCAGCGACATGGCACCATAGCCCACGGCCACCGAATGCATGCCGGCATTGCTGGCCATCTGCAGATCGAATGCCGAATCGCCAACCATCAGCGCACGCCCTGCTTCGACACCGCAATGCCCGAGAATTTCCTCGAGCATCAGCGGGTGCGGCTTGCCGCGAGTTTCGTCGGCGGCGCGAGTGATGTCGAAGAACTGCTCCCAGCCATTGGCCTTGAGCACCCGGTCCAGCCCGCGACGCGCCTTGCCGGTGGCCACCGCCAGGCGGTAACCCTCGGCACGGAAGGCATCCAGCGACTCGACCACACCCTCGAACAGCGGCGAGGGCTGCTGGTCCAGGGCCATGTAGATATCGGCATAGTGCTGACGAAACTTTTCGACCTGAGCAGGCGCCAGGTGCGGGTACAGGGTGTGGATCGCCTCGCCCAGGGCCAGGCCGATGATGCCCTTGACCGCATCCTCGCTGCTTTGCGCCTCACCGGCACGCTCGGCGGCGGCGTTCATGGCCTCGACGATACGCCCGATCGAGTCGGCCAGGGTGCCGTCCCAGTCGAAGATCAGTAGCTCATAGCCTTTTTTCATAGATCAGGACGCACTCAGACGCTCAACGGTTTTCGCCCAGACTTCATCCACCGGCGCCTCGAGCTTCAGCTCGCCACCGTCCGGCAGCGGCACGGTCAGTGCGTAGGCATGCAGGAACAGGCGCTTGCCGCCCAAGTCGCGAATTTCACGACTGAAGTCTTCGTCACCGTACTTGCTGTCGCCAGCGATCATATGCCCGGCATGCAGGGTGTGCACACGGATCTGGTGGGTACGGCCAGTGATCGGGCGCGCCTCGACAATGGTGGCGAACTCGCCGAAGCGGCGCAGCACACGGAACAGGGTCAGTGCCTCCTTGCCCTCGTCGTTCACCTCGACCATGCGCTCGCCGGAGCGCAGGTTGCTCTTGAGCAACGGCGCGCTGACCTGCTTCTTCGAGGTCGGCCAGTGGCCGCGCACCAGCGCCATGTAACGCTTGTCGACACCGTCGCCGCGCAGCGCGGCGTGCAGGTGGCGCAGCATGCTGCGCTTCTTGGCGATCATCAGCAGGCCGGAGGTATCGCGGTCCAGGCGGTGCACCAGCTCCAGCTCCTTGGCGTCCGGGCGCAACTGGCGCAGCGCCTCGATCACGCCGAAGCTCAGGCCGCTGCCGCCATGCACGGCGATGCCGGCCGGCTTGTTCATCACGATCAGCGCCTTGTCTTCGTAGACGATGGCCGCTTCCAGGCGCTGCAACAGGCCCTGGGCTACCGGCGCCGGCTCGTCACGTTCCGGCAGGCGGACGGGCGGTACCCGCACGATGTCGCCGGCCTGGATCTTGTACTCCGGCTTGACGCGGCCCTTGTTGACCCGTACTTCACCCTTGCGCAGGATGCGGTAAACCAGGGTCTTGGGCACGCCCTTGAGGGCCGTGATGAGGAAATTGTCGATGCGTTGGCCGGCAAGCTCCGGCGCGACTTCGATCAGCTGAACGCCGGAAGTCGGAGGGGTATTGGTCGTCATGGCGGGATCATAACAATTTTTTATGGAATTGAAGCACTTAATCATTGCTGCTATAGTCGCGAACGCCGCCAAAAGCGGCAGGCCAGCGGCACCAGGCTCCTAGCCGGTCCCTGACCAACGCAATTCTCCAGGACGCGAGGCCGTCCTACGGGGTTTTCGCCAGTTTACCGAATTGCCTGGAATCGCCACCAGCGCTGTGTAGAGAAGACCGAAAAAAAACGACAAGTGCGGTGTTTCACCTGCTTACCCGATTCTTTTCGCTGCACCTCTGCCCGCCCCGTCGCTTCCACGCAACGCCCGGCGAATGCTTCGGAAATACCTGCCTTGGACATGAATGGCGCCAGCGCAGTACCTGCGCTGGCGAAAAATGCAACCCGTTGCGGATTCAGCGCGCGGCAGCACCCGAATTATCAGGGATACGTGCAGGGTGGAGATGCACAGCCCTCGGACCGTGTAGCACCGCGTCCGGCCCACCAGCCCACTGAACGGCTGGCGAGCGGATAAGGTCCTGAACAGATGCCCCCGGGCGTCCACGGCTGACGGTTGATTCCTCCTCCTGACTGAGTGCACAAGGCCCGCTTGGTTGATTCGGATTCCAATTCGAAGCCACCGGGGCCTTGTTGGCACCGCAGCAAACAGGACGCGTCGTCGCGACAACGGCAGGCTGGGCAACCGGCTGGTGCCGAACGTTGCTCGACACGGGGGTGGCCCGGCCACCCTTTGCGCACCTTGGCACCGACCATGAGACGTCGTGTGTGCCGAACGCCGTTTCCGGCAGCCCGGAAACCGACGGTACAACATGAAAAGAATGCTGATTAACGCGACTCAACCCGAAGAGTTGCGTGTAGCCCTGGTGGACGGCCAACGTCTCTACGACCTGGACATCGAGTCCGGCGCGCGCGAGCAGAAAAAGGCCAACATCTACAAAGGCAAGATCACCCGCATCGAACCCAGCCTCGAAGCCGCCTTCGTCGACTTCGGCTCCGAACGTCACGGCTTCCTGCCGCTGAAAGAAATCTCCCGCGAATACTTCAAGAAAGCCCCCGAAGGGCGGGTCAACATCAAGGAAGTACTGAGCGAAGGCCAGGAAGTCATCGTCCAGGTCGAGAAGGAAGAGCGTGGCAACAAAGGCGCCGCCCTCACCACCTTCATCAGCCTGGCCGGCCGCTACCTGGTGCTGATGCCGAACAACCCGCGCGCCGGTGGCATCTCCCGCCGCATCGAAGGCGAAGAGCGCAACGAACTGCGTGAAGCCCTGAACGGCCTGACCGTGCCGGGCGACATGGGCCTGATCGTGCGTACTGCCGGCCTTGGCCGCAGCAGCGAAGAAATGCAGTGGGACCTCGACTACCTGCTGCAACTGTGGACCGCCATCAAGGAAGCGTCCCAGGACCGCGCCGCGCCATTCCTGATCTACCAGGAAAGCAACGTCATCATTCGCGCCATCCGCGACTACCTGCGCCAGGACATCGGCGAAGTGCTGATCGACAGCATCGATGCCCAGGAAGAAGCCCTGACCTTCATCCGCCAGGTCATGCCGCAGTACGCCAGCAAGGTCAAGCTGTACGAAGACAGCGTGCCGCTGTTCAACCGCTTCCAGATCGAAAGCCAGATCGAGACCGCCTTCCAGCGCGTGGTCGACCTGCCGTCCGGCGGTTCGATCGTGATCGACCCGACCGAAGCCCTGGTGTCGATCGACATCAACTCGGCGCGTGCCACCAAAGGCAGCGACATCGAAGAAACCGCCCTGCAGACCAACCTGGAAGCGGCCGAGGAAATCGCCCGCCAGCTGCGCCTGCGTGACATCGGTGGCCTGATCGTCATCGACTTCATCGACATGACCCCGGCGAAAAACCAGCGCGCCGTCGAAGAACGTGTTCGCGAGTGCCTGGAAGCCGACCGCGCCCGCGTCCAGGTCGGCCGCATCTCGCGCTTCGGCCTGCTGGAAATGTCCCGTCAGCGCCTGCGCCCTTCGCTGGGCGAAAGCAGCGGCATCGTCTGCCCACGCTGCTCCGGCACCGGCATCATCCGTGACGTCGAATCGCTGTCGCTGGCCATCCTGCGCCTGATCGAAGAAGAAGCCCTGAAGGACCGCACCGCCGAAGTTCGCGCCCAGGTGCCGATCCCGGTGGCTGCCTTCCTGCTCAACGAGAAGCGCAACTCGATCACCAAGATCGAACTGCGCACCCGTGCGCGCATCATCATCCTGCCGAACGATCACCTGGAAACTCCTCACTTCGAAGTACAGCGCCTGCGCGACGACAATCCGGAAGTGCTGAGCAACCAGTCCAGCTACGAGATCGCCGCCGCCGAAGCCGAAGAAGCGCCGCAGCCGACCGCCACCCGCACCCTGGTTCGCCAGGAAGCCGCAGTCAAGACCGCCCCGGCCCGCGCCAACGCGCCGGTACCGGCCACTGTCGAAGAACCGCAGCCTGCCGCACCGGTCGCCCCTGCCCCGGTCGCTCCGGAGCCAAGCCTGTTCAAGGGCCTGGTGAAGTCGCTGGTAAGCCTGTTCGCCGGCAAGGAAGAGCCTGCCGCAGCGCCGGTTGTCACTGCCGCCGAGAAGCCGGCCGCCGAGCGCAGCCCACGCAACGAAGAACGCCGCAACGGCCGCCAGCAAAGCCGCAACCGCAACGGCCGTCGCGACGAAGAACGCAAGCCGCGTGAAGAACGTGCCGAGCGCGCACCTCGTGAAGAACGTGCCCCGCGCGAAGAACGCGCACCACGTGAAGAACGCGCCCCACGCGAAGAGCGTGCACCACGTGAAGAACGCGCCCCACGCGAAGAGCGTGCACCGCGTGAAGAACGTGCTCCACGCGAAGAGCGTGCTCCACGCCAGCCACGCGAAGACCGCCGCGGCAACCGTGGCGAAGAGCGCGTGCGCGAACTGCGCGAGCCACTGGACGCCACCCCTGCCGAGCGTGAAGAACGTCAGCAGCGCGAGGAACGTGTAGCCCGTGAAGAACGTACCCCGCGTGAAGAGCGTGCACCTCGCGAGGAACGCGCACCACGTGAAGAGCGCGCACCTCGTGAAGAACGTGCTCCACGTGAAGAACGCGCACCTCGCGAAGAACGTGCTCCTCGTGAAGAGCGCGCACCTCGTGAAGAACGTGCTCCACGCGAAGAACGCGCCCCTCGCCCACCACGCGAAGAACGTCAGCCACGCGTAGCCGAAGAAGCCGCCGAGCAGGCTGCCGAGCTGGCCGAAGAGCAACTGCCGAACGAAGAGCTGCTGCAGGACGAACAGGAAGGCACCGATGGCGAGCGCCCGCGCCGCCGTTCCCGTGGCCAGCGTCGTCGCAGCAACCGTCGTGAGCGTCAGCGCAACGCCAACGGCGAGCTGATCGATGGCAGCGAGGAAGAAGGCAGCGAAGAGCAGCCACAACAGCACCAGGCCACCGAGCTGGGTGCCGAACTGGCCGCCGGCCTGGCCGTGACTGCCGCTGTCGCCAGCAGCAACATCAGTGCCGACGCCGAAGCCCAGGCCAACCAGCAGGCCGAGCTTGCCACCGCCGAAGTCGCCCAGCAGGTCGAGCAGGCTGAGAAGTTCGAGCAGATCGAAGCTGCCGCCAAGGCTGAAGAAGTGGCCGAGGCCCCAGTGGTCGAGCAGCCGGTCAGCGAGCCTGTAGCCGTGGTCGAGGCAACTGCCGAGCCAGTGGTCGAAATCGCTCCGCAACCAGTGGTCGACGAAGCACCTGCTGCCGAACCGGTAGTGGTTGCCGAAGCACCGGTAGAAGCGCCTGCCGTCGAGGCCGGTGAAATCGAGCAGGCCCCGGCCGTGATCGAAGCCGCTCCGGTTGCCGAGCAACCTGCCCCGGTTGTCGAAGCCCAGCCAGAAGTGGTGGCCGAGCCTGCCCCAGTGGCGGTCGAGCCTGCACCGGTCGAAGCCCCTGCGGCGGTGGAACCTGCCACTGTCATGCTGGCCAACGGCCGTGCGCCGAACGACCCGCGTGAAGTGCGTCGCCGCAAGCGTGAGGCCGAGGCTGCCGCCAAGGCCGCACAGGAAGCTGCCGCAGCCACCGAGGAGCCAGCCCTGGAAGCCAGCGATGAGCAAAAGCCTCATCACGGTTGATAGCCAAGGCTGAATGAAAAAGCCCCGCCAGTTCGCACTGGCGGGGCTTTTTCTTGGCTGGGCGTTTTTCCTGTACCGGCCTCTTCGCGGGTAAACCCGCTCCTACAGTGCCCACCACCCTCAGGCCCTATGAAGTCCCTGTGGGAGCGGCTTCAGCCGCGAAAGGGCCAGCCCAGGCACTGAATCAGTAGAGGTTAGGCTCCATCTCCAGCTCGACCCCGAACCGCTCGAGGATATCGGCCTGGATCCGCCGCGCCAGTGCATGCATCTGCGCCCCGCTCGCCTGGCCGTAGTTGACCAGCACCAACGACTGCAAACGATGCACCCCCGCATCCCCCTCGCGGTGGCCCTTCCAGCCAGCCTGCTCGATCAACCAGCCTGCCGCCAGCTTCACCTGGCCATCGGCCTGCGGATACGCCACCACTCCCGGGTACTGCGCACGGATACGCTCGACCAGCTCCGCCGAGACCACCGGGTTCTTGAAGAAGCTCCCGGCATTACCCAGCTCTGCCGGGTCTGGGAGCTTCTCGCGGCGAATGCTGCAGATCGCCTCGCTGATCGCCTGCGCGGTCGGCTCGGTCACGCCCTGTTCCGCCAGGCGCTGGCGCACCGGGCCGTAGTCCAGGTGAGCCTGTAGCGTACGGCTCAAGGCAAAGCGCACACGCAGGATCAACCAACGCCCAGGGTTGCGCTTGAACAGGCTGTCGCGATACCCGAAGGCACATTCAGCCAGGCCGAAGTCACGCAACTCGCCGGTCTCGCGGTCCAGGGCGGTCAAGCCGACAAATACGTCCTTGATCTCCACGCCATAGGCGCCCACGTTCTGCATCGGCGCGGCGCCCACGGTGCCAGGGATCAGGCTGAGGTTCTCCAGCCCGCAATAGCCCTGCGCCAGTGTCCACTGCACGAACGGGTGCCACGGCTCACCGGCCTCGGCCTCGACCACGATACGTTCGCCATCGTCGCTGAGCACGCGCCGACCACGGCTGGCCATATGCAGCACCAGCGCATCGATATCGCGGGTCAGCAGCAGGTTGCTGCCACCGCCAATCACCAGCACCGGCACGCCGCCTTGCCGCGCCTGGGCCAGCGCCAGGCGCACCTCCTGGTCATCATGTGCCTGGGTGAAATACCGCGCCTTCACGTCGATGCCAAAGGTGTTGTACGGCTTGAGCGATACCTGCTCCTGCCACTGCACTGTCATAGCCGCCCCTTGATTTCCAGGACCAGCGCCTGGCACGCCGCTTCAACCAGGTCGAGCACCTGCTCGAAGCCGTCGGCGCCACCGTAGTACGGGTCCGGCACTTCATCCAGCGCTGCGCCATAACGGCGCAGGAACAGGTCGAGCTCGCCCACTGCCGTGTGCGGGCGCATCGCACGCAAATGGCCGAGGTTGCTTTCGTCCATGGCCAGGATCAGGTCATATTCGGCAAAGTGCGCCGCCTTGACCTGCTGGGCGCGTTGCTGCGAGAGGTCATAGCCACGCGCCAGCGCTGCCTTGCAGGTGCGGCTGTCGGGCGCCTTGCCGACGTGCCAGTCGCCGGTGCCGGCCGAGGCTACATGCACCCGGTCGGCAAGCCCGGCAGCCTGCAATTGATGGCGCAGCACGCCTTCGGCGGTGGGCGAGCGACAGATATTGCCAAGGCAGACGAACAGGACGCGCATCAGGCCTCCAGCAAGCGCCGTACGCGCTCCAGGTCTTCAGGGGTATCCACGCCCACGGCAGGCGCCTCGATGGCGTCTTCGACGTGGATGCGCACGCCATGCCACAGGGCACGCAGTTGCTCCAGCGCTTCGGTTTGCTCAAGCCAGCATGGGCCCCAACTGACGAAGTCCTGCAGGAAGCCGACGCGGTACGCGTACATGCCGATGTGGCGGCGATATGGCACGCCTTCTGGCAACAGGTTGCGGTCCTTGGCAAAAGCATCGCGGGCCCAGGGCAGCGGCGCACGGCTGAAGGCCAGGGCGAGGCCATTCTTGTCGCTGACCACCTTGACCGCATTGGGGTTGAACACGGTTTCCGGCTCATGGATCGGTTCGGCCAGAGTGGAGATGCCGGCTTCCGGATGCGCCGCCAGGTTGGCTGCCACCTGGTCGATGATCACCGGCGGGATCAGCGGCTCGTCGCCCTGTACGTTGACCACGATGGCATCGGCCGGCAGCCCCAGGTGTGCGACCACTTCGGCCAGGCGATCGGTGCCGGACTCATGGTCAGCACGGGTCATCAGCACTTCAGCTCCGAAGGCCTGACAGGCCTCCAGAATGCTGGCGTCATCGGTGGCGATGACTACGCGGCCCGCGCCGCTCTTGCGGGCCTGTTCCCACACGTGCTGCACCATCGGCTTGCCAGCGATCAGCAGCAATGGCTTGCCCGGCAGTCGTGTGGAGCGCAGACGGGCGGGGATCACCACGGTGAAATCCAGGCTCATTTGTCCAGACGCTCTTCATCAGTCAGGGTGCGCGCCTCGCTTTCCAGCATGACCGGGATGCCGTCGCGGATCGGGTAGGCCAGGCCGGCGCCCTTGCTGATCAGCTCGGTCTTGTCGGCACTGAGCTTGAGCGGGCCCTTGGTGATCGGGCAGGCCAGGATATCGAGCAGTTTGGTGTCCATTTGAGGCTTCCTTTAGGCCAGGTGGCCGGGAATTGAAAAAGGGCTCAGGGCTTGCGCAGCAAGCGTTGCAACTGGTTGTCGAACCAGGCGCTGAAAGCCGGCGTGGGCTGCGCCTCGACGGCCAGGTACCACCAGTCGTCAGCGGCGAAGGCCCGGCATTTCACCGCATCCTTCTCGGTCATGACCAGCGGCAGCGGCGGGCTGAAGGCCAGGCTCCGGGCGCTGAACTGCGCATGGTCGGCAAAGGGATGCGGCACCGGCTGCCAGTTTAGCCCCAGCAGGGTATTGAAGAAACGTTGCGGGTTGCCGATACCGGCCACCGCGTGCAGGCGTTGGCCTGCGGGAAAATGGTCAAGCGCACGGCGCTCGCCACTGCGCAGGTTGACCAGGGCGGACGGCTGCAGGCGGAAGCCGAAGCCATCGGCGCGGTCTGCGCTGGCGCCGTTGAACAGCACTGCATCAGCCTCGTGCAGGCGCTCGGCGGGCTCACGCAACGGCCCCGCCGGCAGGCAGCGGCCATTGCCCAGGCCGCGGGCGGCATCGATCAGCACCAGCTCCAGGTCGCGCGCCAGGCGATAGTGCTGCATGCCGTCGTCACACAGGATCAGGTCGAGGGGTTCACTGGCCAGTAATGCCTGCACGGCGCGGGAGCGGTCGGGGTCGATCATCAGCGGCACGCCGGTGCGCTGCACGATCAGCAGCGGTTCGTCGCCGGCCTGCCCAGCCGCCTGATCGGGCTGCACGCGCCAGGGTAGCTGCGGCGGTTTGGCGCCATAGCCACGGCTGACCACGCCCACCTTCAACCCCTGCTTGCGGCAGTGCTCAATCAGCCAGAGGATCATCGGCGTCTTGCCGGTACCACCCACGGTAATGTTACCCACCACGATGACCGGCACCGGGGCCCGGTAGCTGGCACTTTCGCCGCTGAGAAAACGCGCCCGCTTGCGCGTGACCACGCGGCGATACAGTGCCTCCAGCGGGCGCAGCAGCGCCAGGGCCGGGTGCCCGGCGTACCAGGCGGCGAGCAGACGGTCGGCGAAGGCCATCAAGGTGTGCCCTGGGCCGCCTCGACAGTGGTCATGCGCAACTGGCTGAAACCGAGCTTGCCGGCGGCATCCATCGCAGTGACCACGGCCTGGTGCGGGGTCTTGCCGTCGGCGCTGATGGCCAGCGGCAGCTTGTTGTCGCCGCCCGACTCACGCTCGATCGCTTCGCTCAGGGTGGCCAGGTCGCTTTTGGGCAGCAGGTGGTTGTTCACCGAGTACACGCCTTCGGCGCTGATGGTGATTTCCACCAGTTTGCCCTGGTCGAGCGCCGCCGGCTCGGCGCTGGCGGCTTCGGGCAGCTCGACGCGCAGCTGGGTCTCGCGGGTGAAGGTGGTGGTGACCACGAAGAACAGCAGCAGGACGAACACCACGTCGATCAGCGACGCCAGGTTGATGTCGACGTTCTCCCGCTGGCGATTGCGCCGGAACTTCACGCCTTGCCTCCGGCCACTTCCACTTCGCGGTCGCCCTGGATCACTTCCACCAGCTTGATCGCTTCCTGCTCCATGCCCACCACCAACTCATCGATACGGCGCAGCAGGAAGCGGTGGAAGAATACCGCCGGGATACCGACCATCAGGCCGGCCGCGGTGGTGACCAGGGCCTTGGAGATACCACCGGCCAGCACTGCGGCGTTGGCGGTCATCTGCGAGCCCATGAAGGCGCTGAAGATGTCGATCATGCCCAGCACGGTGCCCAGCAGGCCCAGCAGCGGGGCCATGGCGGCGATGGTGCCGAGGGTGCTGATGTAGCGTTCCAGTTCGTGGATGACGCGCGAGGCGGCCTCCTCGATGCATTCCTTCATGATTTCGCGACCATGGCGCGAGTTGGCCAGGCCGGCGGCAAGGATCTCGCCCAATGGCGAATCAGCACGCAGGGCCTTGAGCTTGTCACTGGTCAGCTGCTTGTCCTTGATCCATATCCACACCTGGCCGAGCAGGTGCGGCGGGGTGACGCGACTGACGCGCAGGGTCCACAGGCGCTCGACGACGATAGCCATGGCAGCGATGGAGCTCAGAATGATCGGCAGCATCATCCAACCACCGGACTTGACCAATTCCCACACAGTAAACGCCCCTTCGGAAAAAGGCCGCCACTCTACCATAGGCGCGCCGGGGGCTCATCTGCCGGAGGTCAGGGAATTGGCCTACCCCGGTTTCAACCTTGAGCTGTCGGGTGGCTGAACTGGCCCTTTCGCGGGTGAACCCGCTCCCACAGGTTCAGCGTCAATTCGAAGCCAGCGCAGTACCTGTGGGAGCGGGCGCGCCCGCGAAAAAGACGACGCGGTGGATGGCACCGGCTTTGCCGGTGTTCGCGGGCATGCCCGCTCCCACAGGTACCGCGTGATCTCAAGTGCGACGCCGTCCCTGTGTGGGTTTACCCGCGAAAGGGCCTGCTCAGCCACCGCCCGCATCCCTCCAGAAACGCCGCTGTCGGCGCACACTCTCGACTTCCCCCAGCCTCCCCAGCACCAACCGCAACGCCCCCTGCTCCGCCGTGTCATGCATCACCACCCCATGCCGCCGATAACGTTCGACCACCTGCGCATGCGGGTGCCCGAAGCTGTTGTTGCGCCCGCGCGAAATCAGTACCCCGCGCGGCGCCGTGGCGCGGATGAAGGCCTCGCTGGACGAACTGCGGCTGCCATGGTGCGGCGACTGCAGCCAGTCGATCCGCGGCGCTTCTGTGGCCGCCAGCCAGGCCCGTTCGGCACCGGCTTCCATATCTCCCGCCAGCAACAACCGCTCACCCTGCGCCTCGACCAGCAACGCACAGGAGCGGTCATTGCTGCTCTGTCCATCAGCCCAGCGCCACAGCGAAAAGCGCACGCCATCCCACGTCCATTGCTCGCCACTGGCACAAGGTTGCAGTCGCATTTCATCCAGCACTTCGCCGCCGATTACCCGCTTGACCGGCAGGCCACGTATGATTGCACCAGCACCACCGGCGTGGTCGGCATGGGCGTGGCTGACCAGCATCAAGTCCAGGCTGCCCACCCCCAGCTTGCGCAAGGTCGGCAACACCACCCGCTCGCCCAGGTCGCTCTCTCCCCTGGCCGGCCCGGCGTCGTACAGCAGGTTGTGATGCCGAGTGCGCAACAGCACCGCCAGCCCCTGGCCGACGTCCAGCTGCCAGACCTCGACCTGGCCGAACGGCACCGTCTCCCGGGGTACCCACAGCGCCAGCAGCATTACGCCACCCAACCCGCGCAGTGGTACGCCACGGGGCATCAAAACCAGCAGCGCACCCAGGCACACCAGCAGCCAGGCCCACAACGGCACGGCTGGTGGCAGCCACGCCGGCTGCTGGGCCGCCAGCGCCAGCAGCCGGAAAAGCACATCAAGCAAACCACCCGCCAGCCAGAGCAGCGCCTCCCCTACCCCGCCCAACGGCAGCAGCAAAGTGCCCAGCAACGCCAATGGCAGCACTGCCAAGCTGACCCACGGCACCGCAACAAGGTTGGCCAGCGGCGCACTCAAGCTCACCGGCAAGCCCGTAGCCAGCAGTACCGGCAACAAGCCGATCGCAATCACCCATTGCGCCCGCGTCCAGGCCTGCCAGGGCCGCCAGTTGCCCAGGCGGGCACTGAAGCAATAGACAAGCGTGGCCACGGCCGCGAACGATAGCCAGAACCCGGGCAGCAGCGCGGCCAACGGTTCCAGCAACAGTACGGCAACCAGCGCCAGCAACAACGGCAAGGTCGCACCCAGTTGGCGAAAACGCAGGCGCCAGAGCAACACCACGGCCAGCATCAGGCAGGCACGCTGCACCGGTACACCGCCACCAGCCAACCAACCGTAGGCCAGTGCAGCAGCCATGGCCAAGCCACACGCCCAGGGCAGCCACGGCAGACGAGCGGGCCACAGCCCCCAACGCGCCAGCCCGGCAACCAGGCCATACAGCAAGCCGGCAACCAAGCCGATGTGCTGGCCGGAGATCACCAGCAGGTGCACCGTGCCGGTGGCCTGCAACGTTTGCCAGTCCTCCCGGGCCAGGCCCGCGCCGTCGCCAAGCACCAGCGCCACCAACGCTGCCTGCCGGCCATTGGCGTCCACTGCCAGCAGGCGCTGGCGCAGCGTGTCGCGCCAGCCGCCGGCAACCGGCGCCAGCAACTGCCCGGCCTTGACCGTACCGGTCGCACCGACCCGCCGCGCCAGCAATTGCGCCTCACGGTCCGGCCCATGCGGGTTGAGCAGCCCGGCCGGGCGCTGCAAGGTCACCGCCAGCCGCCACTGCTCGCCCGCGCGCAGCGGCGGGCCGTCGAACCAGCTCAGTTGCAGGCGCTGCGGCAGCTCTGCCCGCCGCGAGCGGGCCGCGTCCAGCTCGAAGCGCACACCCTGCGCAGTCCGGGTCGGCAGGCCGACCACCCGGCCCTCAAGCCACAAGGTGCGACCATCCAGCCCGGTGGCCAGGCGGTCATCCAGGGCCTGCTGCGCAGACCAGCAGGCCCAACACAGGCCCAACAGAAAACAGCCCAGCGGCCACAGCCGCGTGAACAGGCCGAGGCCACCGGCTACAGCCAGCAGCACTAGCCATCCGACAGATGGCAATGCGGGGAGAAAGCCCAGGCACAACAGCCCGAGCGCGAGCGCAAACATCCCTGTGCGCATGAAGTAGAGCTCCAGAAGCGAAATCACCTTCTGAGGCATAGCCCAATTGCCGCCAGTGCTTGCTCAACAATTGTCACAAACTCTAAACGAGACTGAGCGGGAATCAGGGCATACTGCCCGGATCAACGCTCCGGGAGCCTACATGCCGCGCCGACTTTTCAAACGCTACATGCCGGACCCGACCAGTATTCGGGAACACAAGTCCTTACGCTTTTTCGGCAAGTTGCTGCATGACCCGAACCTCTGGCACCTGAACCGCCATTCGGTGGCGAGGGCAATGGGCGTTGGCCTGTTCGCGGCGCTGATCCCGATGCCGGCGCAAATGCTGCTGGCTGCCGCGCTGGCCATTCCGCTACGCGGCAACCTGCCGATCGCGGTCAGCCTGGTTTGGCTGACCAACCCGCTGACCATGCCACCGGTGTTCTTCGTCACTTACATGACCGGCGCCTGGCTGATGCAGGTACCGCCGCGCACCCTGCCCGACGAACTGACTTTCCAGTGGATCACCGACCAGTTGTCGACGCTGTGGCAACCCTTCCTGCTCGGCTCGGTAGTGTGCGGTGTGGTGCTGGGCATCCTTGGCTACTTCACCACCATGCTCTACTGGCGCTGGTGGGTGGGCCGGCAGTGGCGTCTGCGCCAATGCCGGTGCAAGGCTTCAGGCACGCATGCCGCGGCCGCTGACCAGCAGGCGAACGCACACCAGGTAGAGCACCGCGGTGGCGACCAGCATGAAGGTAATCGCCGTGCCAATGCTGATATCCGACACCCCTAGGATGCCGTAGCGGAACGAGTTGACCATGTGCAGCACCGGGTTGGCCAACGACACGGTCTGCCAGAACGGCGGCAGCAGGTTGATCGAATAGAACACCCCGCCCAGGTAGGTCAGCGGCGTCAGCACGAAGGTCGGGATGATCGAGATGTCGTCGAAGTTGCGCGCGAACACCGCGTTGACGAAGCCCAGCAGCGAGAAGATGGTGGCGGTCAGCAGCACCACGACCACGGTCACGCCCAGGTGGTGCACCTGCAGGTGGGTGAAGAACAGCGACAGGAAAGTCACGATCACGCCCACCGCCAAGCCACGCAGCACGCCACCCAGCACATAACCGACGAGGATGGTGTGTGGCGATACCGGCGACACCATCAGCTCTTCGATGGAGCGCTGGAACTTGCTGCCGAAGAAGCTCGACACCACGTTGCCGTAGGAGTTGGTGATCACCGACATCATGATCAGCCCCGGCACGATGTATTCCATGTAGGTGAAGCCACCCATGTCGCCGATCTGCCGGCCGATCAGGTTACCGAAGATGACGAAGTACAGGACCATGGTGATCGCCGGCGGCAGCAGGGTCTGCGGCCAGATACGCAGGAAGCGCCGCACTTCGCGGTAGACGATGGTGTTCAGGGCGACCCAGTTGGTGCGCAGTTCCACACTCATACGGCCACCTTCGACAGGTTTTTTTCCACCAGGGACACGAACAGCTCCTCGAGTCGGTTGGTCTTGTTGCGCAGGCTCTGCACCTCGATGTTCTGCAGCGCCAGCTGGCCGAACAGCGCAGTGATGCCGATGTCCTTGTCCACCTGCACTTCCAGGGTGTGCGGGGTCAGCAACCGGCACGGGTAGCCCTGCAGCACCGGTGCAGTGGCCAGGTCCTGCCTGAGGTCGAGGACGAAGGTTTCGACATGCAGCTTGCCCAGCAACTGGCGCATGCTGGTGTTCTCGACGATGGTGCCGTGGTCGATGATGCCGATGTTACGGCACAGCTGCTCGGCCTCTTCCAGGTAGTGGGTGGTGAGGATGATGGTGATGCCCTTCTGGTTCAGCTCGGTGAGGAAGCTCCACATCGAACGGCGCAGTTCGATGTCCACACCGGCGGTGGGCTCATCGAGAATCAGCAGGCGCGGCTCGTGGATCAGCGCGCGGGCAATCATCAGGCGGCGCTTCATGCCCCCCGACAGCGAACGCGACTGCACGTCACGCTTGTCCCACAGGCCGAGCTGGGTCAGGTACTGCTCGGCACGCTCCTTGGCCACCTTGGGCGGGATGCCGTAGTAACCGGCCTGGGTCACGACGATGTCGAAGGTTTTCTCGAACTGGTTGAAGTTGAACTCCTGCGGCACCACGCCCAGGCAACGCTTGAGCGCCGACGGCTCGCGGTCCAGATCGTGGCCGAACACGTTGACCGTGCCGCTGGTCTTGTTGACCAGGGTGGAGAGGATGCCGATGGTGGTGGACTTGCCCGCGCCGTTGGGGCCGAGCAAGGCGAAGAAGTCGCCTTCGGCAACATCCAGATCGATGCCCTTGAGGGCCTGGAAGCCGTTGCCGTAGGTCTTGGTCAGCTGTCGGATGGACAGGGCGGAACTCATAGCGGGTCACTTACCGAGAAAAAGGTGCAGGACACGCCAGGTAAAGGCACTGGCGCAGTGAGTGCGGCCAATGGTGCTTGGCCTGGCCGCACAAGTACAGTCATGTGTATTGATAATGACTATCGAAGTGGCCGTGGTGTTCGATCAGGTCAGCGCAGTCATTACCGCTGCCTGGTAGGCAGGACGGGCCTTGAGGCGCTCGTACCAGGCCTCCAGGTGACGCATGGCCGGGCGCTCGATGGGCATTTCGAACCAGGCATAGATGAAGCTGCCCAGTGGGATGTCGCCCATGCCGATCTGGTCACCGGAAAGGTACGGCTGTTTGGCCAGGGCCTCGTCGGCAATGGCCAGCAGCTGGGCGCATTGCTTGTGCGCAGCGTTGATCGCCACCCAGTCGCGCTGGTCTTCCGGGGTGCGCAACAGGCCCCAGAACAGTGGGCGGAATGGCGTGGCGAAGGACGAGGTGGTCCAGTCCATCCACTTGTCCGCCAGGGCGCGCTGACGCGGGTCGTCCAGGTACCAGCCCTGCTCCGCACCGTACTCGGCGCACAGGTAGCGGACGATGGTATTGGACTCCCACAGGGTCAGGTCGCCGTCTTCCAGCATCGGCACCAGGCCGTTGGGGTTGCGGGCACGGTAGTGCGGCTCGTTGACCACGCCGAAGGCGCCGCCGGCGTCGATCGACTCGAAATCCAGGCCCAGTTCGTGGGCGATCCATAGCGCCTTGCGCACATTGCTCGAATTCTTGCGGCCCCAGATCTTCAGCATGGCAACGTCCTTATGAATGCGGAGGTGGTGCAGTCTACTCCAGACTTTCGTCGCCTGTACCGGCCTCTTCGCGGGTAAACCCGCTCCTACAGGGTTCTGCGCCAGACCTGAGAGTGATGCAGTACCTGTGGGAGCGGGTTCACCCGCGAAGAGGCCGGTACAGACAAACACCGGACTGAAACTCCCACCGCCATACCCTGTCACTGTTCTGACCCGGCCGTTCGCAGCGTTGCGTCTAAGCTGTCTGGGACGGCTTACCCCCCTGGTTCCAAGGAGGACCGATTATGTTGCTGTTGTGGTTGGTAGTGCTGGTGATCGGCGCGGCGTACCTCACGCACCGGCGCCTGGCGCCCTTGCAGATTCTTGGCATCATGGCGGCTTATGTACTGCTGATGGGCATTTTCAGCAGTGCTCCCGGCTGGCTGCTGACACTGATCTGGATAGTGCTGGCCCTGAAAGTCGCCCTGGTGGCGCTGCCGGAATGGCGCCGCAAGGTATTCACAGGCCCCGTGTTCAACTGGTTCCAGCGCACCCTGCCTCCTATGTCGCAGACCGAGCGCGAGGCGATCGACGCAGGCACCGTATGGTGGGACGGCGAACTGTTCAGCGGCCGTCCCGATTGGCGCACCCTGCTCGCCTACCCGGCTCCGCAGCTGACCGAAGAAGAACAGGCCTTCATCGACGGCCCGACGGAACAACTGTGCGCCATGGTCAGCGACTGGCAGATCGGCCAGGACATGGACCTGCCGGCCGATGCCTGGGCACATATCAAGCAGAATGGCTTTTTCGCCCTGATAATTCCCAAGGAGTACGGCGGCAAAGGCTTTTCGGCATACGCCCACTCCCAGGTGGCGATGAAACTGGCCACCCGCAGCGGCGACCTGGCTTCTACCGTGATGGTGCCCAACTCGCTCGGCCCGGCCGAGCTGCTGCTGCATTACGGCACCGACGAACAACGCAACCACTACCTGCCACGCCTGGCGCGTGGCGATGAAATCCCCTGCTTCGCCCTCACCGGCCCGCTGGCCGGCTCCGACGCAGGCGCCATGCCTGACACCGGCGTGGTCTGCAAGGGGCAATGGAACGGCGAAGAGGTCATCGGCCTGCGCCTGAACTGGGAAAAGCGCTATATCACCCTCGGGCCCGTCGCCACCCTGCTGGGCCTGGCGTTCAAGGCCTACGACCCGGACCACCTGCTCGGCGAGCAGGAAGATCTGGGTATCAGCCTGGCGCTGATCCCTACCGACACGCCCGGCGTCGAAATCGGCAAACGCCACCTGCCACTGGGCGCCGCGTTCATGAACGGCCCCAACAGCGGCAAGGACGTATTCGTGCCGCTGGATTTCCTCATCGGTGGCCAGGCCATGCTCGGCAAGGGCTGGATGATGCTGATGAACTGCCTGTCGGTAGGCCGCTCCATCTCCCTGCCGGCCGTAGGCACTGGCGCTGCCAAATACACCAGCCTGGTCACCGGCCAATATGCCAATATCCGCGAACAGTTCAATGTTCCGTTGGCCGCCTTCGAAGGCATCCAGGAGTCGCTGGCACGCATCGGCGGCAATGCCTGGCTGATGGACAGCGCGCGGCTGCTGACCGCCAAGGCCGTGGACCTGGGCGAAAAACCTTCGGTGCTGTCGGCGATCCTCAAGTACCACCTCACCGAGCGTGGCCGCGAGTGCATCCAGCACGCCATGGATGTGCATGGCGGCAAGGGCATCATCATGGGCCCGAACAACTACCTGGGGCGCAACTGGCAAGGCGCGCCGATCTTCATCACCGTCGAAGGCGCCAACATTCTTTCGCGCAACCTGATGATCTTCGGCCAGGGCGCCATCCGCTGCCATCCGTTCGTGCTCAAGGAAATGGCTTTGGCCGGGCGCGAGGACGGTGACCAGGCATTGAGGGAATTCGATGACCTGCTGATGAAACACATCATGTTCGCCGCCGGCAATGCGGCCAGCACACTGATACTCAGCCTGGGGCTGGGGCGACTGGAATCCGTGCCCGGCGATGCCCTGAGCCAAGGCTACTTCCGTGCACTCAACCGCCAGGCAGCGGCCTTCGCCATGCTGGCTGACCTGTCGATGATGTTGCTGGGCGGCGCACTGAAACGCCGCGAACGGCTGAGCGCAAGGCTGGGGGATGTGCTGAGTTACTTGTACCTGGGCAGCGCTGCGCTCAAGCGATATCACGACCTGGGCTCACCGGAACATATGCAACCTTTGCTGCGCTGGGCGATGGAAGAAAGCCTGGGCCAGGCAGAAACAGCCCTGGATCGGTTGCTCGACAATTTCCCCAACCGCTTTGTCGGCTGTGCGTTGCGCGTGCTGGTGTTCCCCTTCGGCCGCCGCCACACCGGCCCAAGCGATGAACTGGATGCCGAAGTGGCGGCGTTGATCGGTCGCAGCAAGGGCGACCCAGCCCTGGAGGAGCTGCTTGCAGGTTGCTTCCGCCCGCAGGCCGAAGGCGACCCGGTAGCGGCACTACAGCGGGCCGCCGACTTGCTGGATGGGGCGGCCCCACTGCACAAGGCACTGCACCAGGCTATCAAGGAAGGCAAGGTTCGGCCTGCAACGGGGCAGTCGATAATCGATGCGGCAGTGGAAAGCGGTGCGCTACAGCCTGGTGAGGGGCAACGACTGCAGGAGGCAGAGCACGCCCGGCGGGCAGTGATCGATGTGGATGCCTTCGACAAGACACAGTTGCTGCCCGAACCAGGCAAGGTACGCTGAGCCAGGGGGCCGTTTTGCGGCCCCTTCTGTAACCCGCGTATACTCCGCCCCCGTTTCAACCACCCCGAGGACCGCCCCAATGGCCAACCCCCACCTGGAATATCACCTGCAACTGCTTAACCACCTGCGTACCATCCTGGTGGCCCTGGGTGACGCCGAGCAGGTACCAGAGGAAAGCCACGCCCTGTTCCTCGAGCGTTTCGACGAACTGCTGAGCCTGCTGCCGCAGAATCCGCTGGAAAGCCAATATCTGGGCCAGGACCTGATCTGCCAGGTGATCCAGCGCTACCCGCAAATCGCGCACCTGGTACCACGCGACCTGCTGTGGTTCTTCGGGGGAGACTGCCTGCACTACATGCCTGACGAGGAGCTGGACCTGTACCAGCGCCTTGAAGAGCGCCGCTACGAAGCGGAGCAGAACGACGAGCCGTTCGACTGGCACCAGGAAAAACAACTGCTCTCGTTACCAGGCGACTCTGCCAGCCACTGACCACCTCGACAGTCGCGCCTGATCGAGGCGCGACTTGACGCTGTAGCCAACCGCAATCCCCCGTGCTCATGTTGATTCGCCTTACAGACGCTCGGTGCCGGCCTGCTTAACCTGCATGCGGCCCTGCAATTGCTGACCAGCGCTGACCAGGACTCAAAACTGACCAACGGGTATTTCCAATGAAAAAGACCTTGATCGCCCTCGGCTTGGCCGTGGCCGCCAGTACGGCCCATGCCTTGCCAGACAGCGACACCATCCTCTTCACCGGCAAAGTCAACGGCAACACCTGCTCCATCGAGATTGTCGACCCTTATAGCGGTGCGACACTGAACCCAATCGTGTTGCCTGAGGCTGAAGCTTCCAAGCTCACGGGCGCCATTGACAAAGAGTCGACCCCTCTGGGCTTTGGCATTAGCATCACTGCCGGAACCGGTTGCGACCCGACCGGCAAGAAAGGTGTCGTATCCTTCGCTGGCAAAGACGGCCCGGCAGGCACGGGCGACGCTCTGCATGCACTGCACCCTGGCAGCGCCGCTGGCGTAGCGCTGGCAATCAAGGACAACACCGGCGCCATCATCCCTTGGGGAGCCGAATCCAAGGAATATGACCTGAACGACACCGGCGAAAGCAACATGCTGTTCTACGCCAACCTGCGCTCGACCGCAGCCGTTGTCACCGCCGGGCCAGTCAACGCCACGATTCCTTTCGTGTTCGACCTGAAATAGCCCCCTGGCCGCGCCGAGCGCGGCGCGGCCCCTACTTCACAACGCCCTGTGCAAATCATGTCTAACACTGGATACCAACGCCTCCGACGCGCCCTGCTCCCTCTGTGCCTGGCCCTTTCACTGCCAGCCGCCGAAGCCGCGCTGACCATCAACGCTACCCGGGTGATTCACGCCAGCGACGCTCGCAGCTCTTCGGTCGTGGTCGCCAACCCGACCAACAGGCCTTTCGCCGTGCAGACGTGGGTCAATACCCAGGCGGACGATACACTCACCGCCGTACCGTTGGTGCCAACCCCGGTGCTGTTCCGCCTGGACCCTGGCAAAGACCAACTGGTGCAGATCAACCGACTGCCCAACGACCTTCCGCAAGACCGTGAGTCGCTGTTCTTCTTCAATGTCCAGGAAATTCCGCAGCAGGAAACGTCTGGCCGGAACCAGTTGAACGTCGCCATGCGTACCCGCATCAAGCTGTTCTATCGCCCCACCCAACTCAAGGGCTTGCCGCAGGATAACGTCAAGCAACTGAACTGGTTTCTGCAGCAACGCGATGACGCCCTGTATCTGGTGGTCGACAACCCGACACCATTTCACTTCACTTTCGACCAACTGGAAGTCAGTGGTGCCGGGCAATCGGAAAAACCCAGCGCCATGGCCATGGCACTTCCTTTCGCCCAACAGTCCTACCGGCTGACGCAAATCCGCAGGCTGCAAGGGCTGCAGGTAACTTTCAATACCCTCAACGACTATGGTGCCTCTACTGCCGTCATCCGGCAGCCACTGACTCTCAAGGCTGCAAGGTGATATGTAGCGGCTCGAAATTCGGCAAGTCCGGCCAGGTTTGGCCGGCGTCGAAACTGACCCTCACCTCTACCGAGAATTGCTGCCCCAGCTGCAAACTGCCCAAGAATGTCAGTGGCACTGTTACATCACCGTTTGCACCGATCCCTGAGGTCACCTCTTCCTCGGTGATCGCATGATCGTGCATGACTGGCAGAGCACTACCGGCACCCTCAGCGGATACCCCAGTAACGTCGATGCGAACCCTCTGGTCCAGACCGATCAGTTTCCAGGGCGCCAGGGTAATCGCAGGATTCTGCGCCTGCTCCTTCAATGAGAAGGTATTACCTTCGGTA
The DNA here is from genome assembly GCF_030263955.1 of Pseudomonas sp. M2(2023). Lineage (NCBI taxonomy): Bacteria > Pseudomonadati > Pseudomonadota > Gammaproteobacteria > Pseudomonadales > Pseudomonadaceae > Pseudomonas > Pseudomonas sp. M2(2023). The sequence goes on along the minus strand of NZ_CP127114.1, from coordinate 1,566,434 downwards.
CCCGATAGCTTTGGGATAGTCATCATGTTGCGTGGAAACGGCTGTACCATGACCTGCCTGACAGCCGATACCCAAGGGCCATCGCTTGCGTCTACCTTGTAACGCAGCGGTACCGTCTTGCCGCTCATGGCAACTACGTGACGCTCGCCAATGCAGTAGCGACGCCCCCCCTCCACACCCGGCAGCAACTGCTCACCGAAAAATCCAGGTGCCCATTCCACCGTGAACGGCTCGCCCGGATGAATGACAGCCGAATCGGGTATCCGTATTTCCAGTGGCTCATACATGTCGCTCAGTTGCAGAACCACCTGCTCCTGACTGCCAGCCGCCAGCGGCACTTCAGGCCAGGGCAATACACGAGGTACAGGTTTGGCATCGACGGTGACGGCCTTGGGCACAGACGTCATGCTGGTGTTTCCGGCACGATCACGCAGCAGATACTGCGCATAGCGGCCACCATCACCGCGCTCCCGGATCATCTTGCCGTCATATTCAATGAGCACCGGCTGGCCGGCATCCGCAGCGGTCAAGGTGCGTTCGCCTACCTGGGTGTTGTCCAGCGGCTCGTCATCCCAGTAGTAGACGATCGTGTCGCCCGGCATGAATCCCTGATAGTCCGGCACGCTCGCCCGCAACACTTCGCCATGGTCCTTGAGAAACTTGTCAGTTACCGGCTGTGAGCCCAGGTCAGGAAATTCAAGCCGTCCTCTGTCTCCTCCCAGAATCGGTGCAGTGCGATCGATGGTCAAGGTCAGGGCCCTGGATTCAGTCTTCATTCCGTTATAGCCCCGAACGCAATAGGTAACCAGAACCTCGCCTTCCTTGAGCAGGTAGTCGGCCGGTACATCGATGAACAACTCAGCAGGATCGATCTCGGCGTACCAGGTCTTGTCATCAATGAAGTCGCCATTCCAGAAAAGAGAGAGAGTTTCCCGGTTGCCACCGGGCCCAGGATTGGAAATCGGCCACATTAGAACCTCGATCCGCAAGGGAAGGCCCAGCGTTGCAACCGGCAACAACCCAGGCGCGCCATCCGGGATGTCCTCCAACGCCGCTGGTGTCGAAGGAGGGTCGAGAAAATTGGCGCCGTGTGATGAATCCATAGGCATGATGCCTTCCTCCAAAACCAAAACGCCAAGGGTGAGCACTCGCTCACCCTTGCCAACGTTACCAGCGATAGCTCACGCCGATATTCGCACCCCACGGTTGCTCGATCCGCTCACCGTTGCTGTAATCGAAATCGGCATGCATTTGCAGGCGCTCGTCCAGCGCCACCGCTATTCCGACCCCCAGTTCACCACGCGAACCGGCCAGGTCATTGTCGAAACGATGGTCATTGACCTTCACCTGATTATCGCTCACGAATTCATGGGCATACGCGACGCGAAGATAGGGCTGGGCGAAACGCCCCTCATCCAGGTCGAACGTACGCCCCAGGGTGGCGCCGGCCTTGCCCAGCAGTGATCGGGTGTCGTCACCGTGTGCCTTGAGACCGTTGTCCAGGCTGTAGTCCTTGCCCGCGATGCTCACTGCCGACCACTGTGTATATGGCTCGACGAAATAACCGTCGCCCAAGGCGATATGACGGCCGAACTCTACAGATCCACCGACACCCAGGTTGTCGTAGCTGCCCTTGGCACGCTCGCCATCGCTCAGAGTCACCTTTGAATCGTTGTCGAAGCGGTTGAGTTTGACCACGCCATCGAAGTAATAGCCGCTATCTGCATCGAGCCAAGTGGCATACAGGCCGAGGTAGTAGCTTTTGACTTCGGCAGAACCGCCACGGGTCAGGTTGAGATCGGACGAACTGTGCCCGGCCATGACCCCCGCCAACCACTGCCCGTCGCCCCAAGGCAATGGCGTGTCCGCCCCCAGGGAAAACCCTTGTTGCGTCTGCTTGTAACCTGCCTGCTCGCCGACGTTGTACTGGTTGCCATAAGCTCTGGCCCAGGCCCCTGTCTTGCGCTCGTCCAGGCGCAATTCGCCCATGCGCCCACGCAAGCTGGTCAACTCACCGTACCAGACCGTCGGCGCAGTATTGAACAACGCCAGCACCGATGCGGTGCCAGGGCTGATGACCTTGCTCGAACCATCAAGGAACCAATCGTTGCCACGCTGTGCCAAGGCATAGGAAAACGCGCCTAGGTCCACCGGCCCGTTGAGCAACGAGAACGAAGCATCGCCACTCTCGATGTGGACCAGGTGCAATGAATTCGGCGCGGTCGGCTCGGCGCCGCTACTACCGACCAGCAAGCTATGATTACCGCTGGCATTCCCGGTCACTTCCAGGAAGTCGGTTTGCCCGTTCGCGAAATTGGCGTCCATGATGAGCGTGCCGCTCCCCGCCAAACTACCCAGGGTCAAACGCTGGTACTGATTGGCTTCACCGAAGCGTACCTCCCCGCCGTTCATCTGCAGGTTGTCGACCTGGCTGTCCTCGACCATGGTCCAACGCCCCTGATTGGCCAGCGTCAGGCTTGCCACATTTTCCAGGCGGCCGGTCAGACTGGCATGGTTATCCAGGCTCACATTCGCGGTCGAGCCTTCTTCGGCACGTACATCCCCTACCAGTTGAGCGTTGTCGACGCTCAGGTTCGCCGTGGAGTTGCCCACCACTTCCAGCAGGGTACCGTTGCTGCCCGTGAGGGTCGAACCCGCTCCGACCTGGATATTGGCACTCGCAGGCCCCAGTAAAGCATCGCCTACGACGATTGCAGAACCGTCCAGGCCTTCGACATGAGACCCAACCAGGCTTACCGTGGCCGCATCGGCAAAATCTGGGTCGCCCAGAATCTCCAGACCGGTGCGTGCCCCACTGATGGTGCTGCCGCTGGCAATCAGACTGGCGTTACCGAACAATTGCGCCGCCCCCGAGTTGCCATTGCTGACCAGTGAACTGTTTTCCAGCACCAGTGCAGAGCCGGCACTCAGTGACGCCCCCCCCTGTCCCCCTTCAATACGGCTGTCACTGACTGTCACCGTTGAGCCCACCACCCCTTGACGAGCAAGGCTCAACCCGAACAGGTCGGCGCGTATGGAACTGTTACCGCTGATAGTCCCGTTTGCCGAAATGAGCGTCACGCCTTCCAATGTTCCCCCATCGACCGTGGTGCCTTGCAGGTTCAACTCAGTGCCTGCGTTTGCCCTGATGCGCTGGGTGGTGGCGCCAGTGGCATTCAATTGCCCCCCGGCTCTGACCAGGTAACTGTCGGGCGCGGTCGAAGCATCGATGTTCAACTTGCCATCGACAATGGTTTGCGCCCAAACCGGAGCCGCCCAAAGCAGCAGCAAGGATGCTCTGAGGCTGCGGGTTATCACATTCAAACCAAAACACTGAATAGACTTCATAAGAAAGCTCGCCTGTAAGAAATGCGTCGAAGACTTACAAAGCTACAAAGAAAAACCGCCACGATATGTAGGAAAAGCCGACAAATGCCGAATGGACGGCCTTTCCTCACATCCTCAGGGTCTGGATCTCAATGGGCAGGAGCCCTCAGCGTCGTGCATGGCAACAACCTCCTCTTCGATGTCCGATTCATAGGTACGCCCTGCCAACTCAAACTCGTAGTGGACCCTTCCTCGCCCATCATGGATAGGAGGATTGAAGATGGGCAGAATATGTTTTGCATAAGGCTGTACACGCCAGACGAAACCATTGATGTTGGTCGCTGTGAGGTCGATTGTTTCGTCCAAATCCACACCAGCTACTGGTGTTTCGCCTTCTAATCCTTGAACGGCAGTCCATTTCAGCGTCACCTTGTCACCCACTTTGAGCCCATACTGCGCCAGATCCGGTACCTGGACACGGATCGCAGGGTCAAGCGGGTTATCTGGATCACCGTCATCGTAAAGCGCATCGCAGGTCAGCCAGCCGACAGGTTCACTGGTATTGCCGCCCAGGAACTTTGGTTGTTCCGGATGGATGCCGATGGCAGTCACGTCTACATCGACGGTATCGGACCATACAACGTTCGGGTTGCCCGGTCGCCTGACCTTGTAGTGGACTGGAACGATATCGTTGCCCCTCGCTGCTATGGCCGCCCATGGCACCTCGAATTCCATATCTTCACCGATATCGTCTGTTGCCAATGAATAGTCCAATGTGTCGAGATGGGTGTCGTCCCAGTAGAACGTGAGTACGTCGTTCTCCTGCAATGAAGCATCAATTTTCAGAAGTAACCGTGCAGCCTCGAACTCATCATCAGGAAGCAAAGTGTTCTCGGTGTCGGATTTCTTGCCGTAAACAGCAGGAAGCGGCAGCCGCGGGTTCACCGGCTCCGGCCACTCCGGATCTGGATCAGGGCCGACTGGGCCAACCCGCTCGAGATTGACCATGACATCGATGTCCCGACCACCTTGCGGCACGGTGGCCCTTTCGGCTGGAAGAAGAAGTTGCCGTGATGCCGCTGAGCCCCGGCGACCTCACCCTGAATTTCCAGGCCCGCTATTACCAGACCGCGCCCACCGTAACCCCGGGCGAGGCCAATGGAGCACTCAATTTCACCGTCACTTATCGCTGATTTGCACCCGGCCTGGCAACTTGCTTGCCAGGTTGTTGGTTTGGGAAAAGCAAAAACGCAAAAATGCTCCGCATCGAAAGATGGGGAGCATTTCTCGTTATAGGGTGCGCCCACCACGTACAGCCCAAGCGGGCAATCCGTGTCCTGGGAGCCAGGAAAATGAAGCCATGAGAGGCTGGAGAGCTTTTTTCAGTACAAAAGCAAACGCCCCGAACAAGTCGGGGCGTCTGGTTACATGTTTGGAGCGGGAAACGAGACTCGAACTCGCGACCCCGACCTTGGCAAGGTCGTGCTCTACCAACTGAGCTATTCCCGCATTTTGAAGCTTTACCACTATCGGCGTGAAGCGCCTTGAAGACCTTCACCACCACTGCACCGCATAGACGCCACAGTATTTAAACTGGAGCGGGAAACGAGACTCGAACTCGCGACCCCGACCTTGGCAAGGTCGTGCTCTACCAACTGAGCTATTCCCGCAAATGGCGTCCCCTAGGGGACTCGAACCCCTGTTACCGCCGTGAAAGGGCGGTGTCCTAGGCCACTAGACGAAGGGGACACACGACACTTTTCAGTGCACCAGGTTTGAACCTCACGATTCAGCCTGGATTTTCTTTTCCTGCCCCGCAGTTAAGCGTTGCCGGAGAAACTGGAGCGGGAAACGAGACTCGAACTCGCGACCCCGACCTTGGCAAGGTCGTGCTCTACCAACTGAGCTATTCCCGCAATTTGGCGTCCCCTAGGGGACTCGAACCCCTGTTACCGCCGTGAAAGGGCGGTGTCCTAGGCCACTAGACGAAGGGGACACGCTGCTGGCATTACTGCCTGCTTTCACTCCCTGCCGCGTTTCGCTGTGTGCTTTACGCTGCAAGTGGCGCGCATTCTATGGATGGTTCGGACAGGCGTCAACCCCTTTGTAGAAATTTATTTAAATCAATGACTTCCGGGTGTGTTGGGGTGCAGATGCGGGATGGGTTGCCGATATAGAGAGAAGCAATCCTGTGCCGGCCCTTTCGCGGCTAAAGCCGCTCCCACAGGGACCGTGCGCAGCTTGAAGGCAGTGCCGTACCTGTGGGAGCGGCTTTAGCCGCGAAAGGGCCGGCACAGGGATTTAGCAGCTGTTCGTCCCACACCGAACTCACTACACTCAAAGCTGTAATTCTTCTTCAATGAGGCATTAACGGTGACACCACTTCTGATCACCCTGCTCATCGTGGCGGGTATCGCGCTGCTGATCGTGATCGGCTACCTAAACAATGTGGTCGAGAACGGCAAGCTCGAGCGCGCCCGGATGAAGATCGAGCTGGCCGACCGCCTGCGCCGCTGTGGCGAAATCACCGAGACCTTCCCCGGCCAGTTCATGACCCCGGCGCTGAAGTTGCTGCTGACCCGCCTGGAGCTCAACCTCAACCAGCGTCAATTGGCGATGGACAAGCACAATGCCGAGATCAAGGCGCGCATCGCCGAACTGGAAAACCTGATTGCCCAGGGTACGCAGATCCCGGTGAACAACCCGCCCAACCCGATCCAGACCGAGATCAAGGCCAAGGATGTGCGTTTCCTGCTGGAGGCGTTGCACAACCAGGTGACCCGAGCCGCCCAGGAGGGCTTCCTGCCCACGCCCGAGGCCAAGCAATGGATCAAGGAAATCCGCCATATCCTGGTGCTGCTGCATATCGAGTTCTTCAACAACCTCGGCCAGCAGGCCCTGCAGCAGAACCAGCCAGGCCAGGCGCGCCTGGCCTTCGAGCGCGGCGTGCAGTACCTGCGCAAGCAGCCGGAACCGAAGGTGTATGAAGAGCAGCTGACGTACCTGGAGAAGCTGCTGGCTCGGGCCAACGCCCAGGTGCTGGACCGCCTGGCCCCGGCGGAGGACGAGCAGAATGAACTGACCCAGGGGCTCAAGACCGATGAGGAAGAGACCTGGAAGAAGAAGGTGATGTACGACTGATGCTTTAACCTGTACCGGCCTCTTCGCGGCTAAAGCCGCTCCTACAGGGACCGCATCGCCCTCAGGCTTGGTGCGATCCTTGTAGGAGCGGCTTTAGCCGCGAAGAGGCCGGTACAGGCAGCGACCATCAGCAGTCGGTCAGCTCCAGAAAAATCGCCGCCAACCGCTCCAGCCCCACCTGATCCGCCTCACTGAAGCGCCCAAGCTTCGGGCTGTCCAGGTCCAGCACACCAATCAACCTGCCCTCCTTCACCAGCGGGATTACCAGCTCGCTGTTGGACGCACTGTCACAGGCAATATGCCCTGGGAACGCATGCACGTCCTCTACCCGCTGAGTCTGCCGGGTGGCCGCTGCCGCCCCGCACACGCCCTTGCTGAACGGGATGCGCACGCACGCCACCTGGCCCTGGAACGGGCCCAGCACCAGTTCTTCGTTGCGGTTGAGGTAGAACCCCGCCCAGTTGAGGTCGTCCACCTGGTTATAGAGGAATGCCGAAAACTGCGCGGCATTGGCGATGAAGTCACGCTCGTCGGCAAACAGCGCCTGCACTTGCGCCGCCAGCAGGTTGTAACCGTCGAGGCCGGCGCCACTGGCATTGAGGTCGATCATTTACTTTTGCTCCAGCAATTGCAGCCCGACCCAGTAGCGGGCGAACTGATAGGCACAACGGCCATTACGGTTACCGCGGCCGGTGGCCCAGCGCACGGCGAGGATGTCGAGTTCTTCGCTGCGCTGCCAGGCCAGGCCGGCAGTTTGCGCGAGCTGGCCGATCCAGTGCTCGACCACGTTCAGGAAGTGTTCCTGGGTGAAGGGGTAGAACGACAGCCACAGGCCAAAACGGTCGGACAGGGCAATCTTGTCTTCCACCGCTTCACTGGGGTGCAGCTCGCCGTCCACGCGCTTCCAGTTCTCGTTGTCGCTCTCCTTTTCCGGCACCAGGTGGCGGCGGTTGGAGGTGGCGTACAGCAGCACGTTGTCCGGAGCCTGCTCGAGCGAGCCGTCGAGCACGCTCTTGAGCACCCGGTAGTCGCCCTCCCCGGCTTCGAACGACAGGTCGTCGCAGAACAGGATGAAGCGCTGCGGCAGCTTCTGCAGCTGCTCGACCACCCGTGGCAGGTCGGCCAGGTGGTCGCGTTCGATTTCGATCAGGCGCAGGCCGGCACCCGCGTGCTCGGCCAGCAGGGCACGTACCAGCGACGACTTGCCGGTGCCGCGCGAGCCCCACAGCAGTGCATGGTTGGCAGGCATGCCGTTGATGAACTGATGGGTGTTGCGGCCCAATTGGTCACGCTGCTGGTCGACGCCGATCAGGTCGCTGAGGCGAATGTCCAGGCTGACTTCCAGTGGCAGCAGGTAGCCGCTGCGGCCATCACGCTGCCAGCGCGCGGCCAGGGTAGTGGCCCAGTCGATGTTCGGGCGCTGGGCCGGCAACAGGGGTTCGAGGCGGGCCAGTACCGATTCGGCGCGGTCCAGGAAAGCAATCAAGCGAGCGTCCATCAGGGCTCCTGCAAGTTCAGATTCGGGGCTGCTGTGCCGGCCTCTTCGCGGCTAAAGCCGCTCCCACAGGTTTATCACCGCCCTTGAGACCTGTGATGTACCTGTGGGAGCGGCTTTAGCCGCGAATAGGCCGGCACAGCCAGTAGAGCAATCAAGGCTGAATGTGTGACAGACCCACCAGCAGCCGGGGCTATTCGGCTATGCTTGCGCAGCGCAAGGGACGTGAAACCGGCTCGGGACACATGGATATCAAGTTCACCAATCGCCTGTCATACAAGCAAGCCCGGTTGACAGTCCTGGTCGGCTTCATCCTGGGAACATTGCTCAGTCTCATCCAGATCGGCATCGATTATGCCAGCGAAGACGCGTCCATCAACCGTGAAGTGCGCGCCTTGCTGCAAATCAGCCACAACCCGGCCTCGCGCATCGCCTACAACATCGACTCGGAACTGGCGCTGGAGCTGACTCGCGGCCTGCTGGAGTCGCCGGCCATCATCCGTGCGCGGCTGATCGACAACAACGAAACGGTACTGGCCGACGTCGAACGACCGCGCCTGGAGGACCGCTACCGGCCACTCAGCGACTTCCTGTTCGGCGATCAGCGCCAGTTCAAGGAACGCCTGTATCTGACCCACATGCCCGAGGAAAACCTCGGCACCCTCTACCTGGAGGTGGACACCTACGCCTTCGGCAGCCGCTTTCTCGACCGTGCCGGGATCACCCTGCTCAACGGCTTCGCCCGTAGCCTGGTGCTGACCGGCATCCTCCTGGCGCTGTTCTACATGATGCTGACCAAGCCGCTGGTGACGGTAATTGGTGCGCTCAGCGGCAGCGACCCGCGCAAACCCACGCAAACCCGCCTGCAATGCCCACCCGGACATGAACATGACGAAATCGGCGTACTGGTAAGGGTCGCCAACCAGCAGTTCGTCAGCATGGCCACCGAGATCGATCAGCGGCGCACCGCAGAAAACCGCCTGACCCAGTACCTCAACGAGCTGGAAGATATCGTCTCGGCACGCACCAACGAGCTGAAGGCCAGCAACAGCAGCCTGAGCCTGTCCAACCAGGAGTTGGAAGAAGCCCGCCGCCGGGCGCTGGACATGGCCCAGGCGCGCGCCGCCTTCCTCGCCAACATGAGCCACGAAATCCGTACCCCGCTCAACGGCATGCTCGGCATGATCGCCCTTGCCCTGGACAGCCCGCTGCCCAGCGAGCAACGCCAGCAGCTGGCGATAGCCCATGACTCGGGCAAGGTGCTGGTGGAGTTGCTCAACGATATTCTCGACCTGTCCAAGTTCGATGCCGGCCAGCTGGAGCTGGAGCGCATTCCGTTCGACATGGGCTCGATGGTCGAGGACACTGCCAACCTGCTGTCGCAGAACACCGCGCAAAGCGTGGAGCTGACCTGCCTGATCGCCCGCGACTTCCCCAGCAGCGTGCTTGGCGACCCCACGCGGGTACGGCAGATCGTCAGCAACCTGCTGTCCAACGCCCTCAAGTTCACCCGCTTCGGCCGCGTGGATGTGCGCCTGTCGACCATCGTCGGCGGTGTGCGCCTGGAAGTGCGCGACACCGGCATCGGCATCCCCGAAGAAGCCCAGGCACGGATCTTCCAGCCATTCACCCAGGCCGGCGCCGGCATCACCCGCCAGTACGGCGGCACCGGCCTGGGCCTGGCGCTGACACGCAACCTGTGCAAGGCCATGCAGGGCCACCTGCACATCAAGTCCGACCCTGGCTTCGGCAGCCGCTTCACCGCCGAACTGCCACTGGCCGTGCACACCGAGGCCATTGCGCCAGCACCGTTGCACGGGCGCGTGGCGGCGCTGAGCACGGCCGGCAGCGGGCTCGATGAACTATTGCAGGACCTGCTGCCTGCCTGGGGCCTTGCCTACCAGCACCATGACAGCTGCGCGGGGCTCGACGCGACGGCCATCGACCTGCTCATCACCGACAGCCTGGACCACCTGTTCGAACTGCGCCCGGCATTGAAAACACCGATCTTGCTGGTGACCGCCTACGGCAACTTCCTGCCCAGCGAACAGTCGGTCGCCCTCGCCCCCCTGCACCAACTGGCCCGGCCGCTGGCGCGCAACGCCCTGTACCAGACCTTGCGCCGCACCTTGCAGGGCCATGAGCCCGAACACCCGCTGGCTACCCCGGCCATCACACTGGACCAAGGCCGCGCGCGCATCTTGCTGGTGGAGGACAACCCGGTAAACCAGCTGGTGGCCAAGGGCATGCTGGCCAAGCTCGGCTGCCAGGTACAGCTGGCCACCCAAGGCGCCGAGGCCCTGGAGCTACTGGAACAGGACGAATTCGACCTGGTCCTGATGGATTGCAACATGCCGGTGATGGACGGCTACGAGGCCAGCCGGCGTATCCGCCAAAGCGGTCGCTGGCCCGACCTGCCAATCGTCGCCCTCACCGCCAACGCCATGCCCGAAGAGCGCGAGCGCTGCCGGGCAGCCGGCATGAACGACTACCTGGCCAAGCCGTTCCGCCGTGAAGAGTTGCTGGCGCTGGTCGACCACTGGGTGCCGGTCAACGGCTGAGCAGGCGCTCGATGTCCGCTTCCAGGGCCTGCGGCTTGGTGGTGGGGGCGTAGCGCGTTACCTGGCCAGAGGCCGGGTAGACCAGGAACTTGGTGAAGTTCCACTTGATCTTCTGGCTGCCCAGAATGCCCGGGGCGCGCTGCTTGAGTTCGACGAACAGCGGGTGGCTGCCGGGGCCGTTGACCTCGACCTTGCGGAACAGCGGGAAGCTCACACCGAAATTGCGCTCGCAGAACTGGGCAATTTCCCGTGCATCGCCCGGCTCCTGCTTGCCGAACTGGTTGCAGGGGAAGCCCAGCACCACCAGGCCACGCGCGCGATAAGCCTGCCACAGTTGCTCCAGGCCCTTGTACTGCGGGGTAAAGCCGCACTGGCTGGCGGTATTGACCACCAGCAGCGCCTTGCCGGGGAAGTCGCCGAGCTTCTTGTGCTCGCCGCCCAGGGTCACGCAGGGGATGTCCAGTATCGATCCAGCCATGGTCGGGCTCCGGTCAGTCGCGCGGGCGCAGGTCGATGCACACCGAGTTGATGCAGTAGCGCAGGCCGGTCGGTGGCGGACCATCGGGGAATACGTGGCCCAGGTGCGCATCGCAGCGGGCACAGGTAACTTCGGTGCGGATCATGCCGTGGGAGGTGTCGCGAATCTCGATCATCGCGGCTTCCTCGATGGGTGCGTAGAAGCTCGGCCAGCCGCAGCCGGAATCGAACTTGGTCTGCGCATCGAACAGCGGCAGGCCGCAGCAGATGCAGTGGTAGATGCCGTCGCGGCGCTCGCTATTGTACTTGCCGCTGAACGGCCGCTCGGTGCCCTTGAGGCGGCACACCTGGTACTGCTCGGGGTCGAGCATCGACCGCCATTGCTCCAGGGTTTTCTCGATCTTTTGCATGTAGGGACCTCGGCAGGCTGAATTTCACTGCGCACCGTCTTTTCCGGGGCGCGGGTGGCACGTATATTAGTTGGCTTCGTGTGCCAGGCGTTCAGTCTGGCACCCGCTTCCTGCCCTTTCAAACCTTTCGGCGGGGCGTAGCGCGTTTTCTCAATCGGGATCCCATCATGCAGTTCAGCAAATCGAACAAGCTCGCCAATGTCTGCTACGACATTCGCGGCCCAGTGCTCAAGCACGCCAAGCGCCTGGAAGAGGAAGGCCACCGCATCCTCAAGCTGAACATCGGCAACCCGGCGCCGTTTGGCTTCGAGGCGCCTGACGAAATCCTCCAGGATGTGATCCGCAACCTGCCCACCGCGCAGGGCTACAGCGACTCCAAAGGCCTGTTCAGCGCGCGCAAGGCGGTGATGCAGTACTGCCAGCAGAAGCAGATCGAAGGCGTCGGCATCGAGGACATCTACCTGGGTAATGGTGTGTCCGAGCTGATCGTGATGTCGATGCAGGCGCTGCTCAACAACGGCGATGAAGTGCTGATCCCTGCCCCCGACTACCCGCTGTGGACCGCTGCCGTGAGCCTGGCCGGCGGCAAGCCGGTGCACTACCTGTGCGACGAGCAGGCCGACTGGTTCCCAGACCTTGAGGACATCAAGGCCAAGATCACCCCGAACACCAAGGCCCTGGTGATCATCAACCCGAACAACCCGACCGGCGCGGTGTACTCCAAAGAGCTGCTGCTGGGCATGCTGGAGCTGGCTCGCCAGCACAACCTTGTGGTGTTCTCCGACGAGATCTACGACAAGATCCTGTACGACGAAGCCGTGCACATCAGCACCGCCTCGCTGGCCCCCGACCTGCTGTGCCTGACCTTCAACGGCCTGTCCAAGTCGTACCGGGTGGCGGGCTTCCGTTCCGGCTGGCTGATCATCTCCGGGCCCAAGCACCACGCACAAAGCTACATCGAAGGCATCGACATGCTGGCCAACATGCGCCTGTGCGCCAACGTGCCGGCCCAGCATGCCATCCAGACCGCGCTGGGCGGCTACCAGAGCATCAACGACCTGGTGCTGCCACCCGGCCGCCTGCTGGAGCAGCGCAACCGCACCTACGAGTTGCTGAACGACATCCCGGGCGTTAGCTGCGTGAAGCCGATGGGTGCGCTGTATGCATTCCCGAAGATCGACCCGAAGGTTTGCCCGATCCACAACGACGAGAAGTTCGTGCTCGACCTGCTGCTGTCGGAAAAGCTGCTGATCGTTCAAGGTACGGCGTTCAACTGGCCGTGGCCGGACCACTTCCGCGTGGTCACTTTGCCGCGGGTGGATGACCTGGAGGCGGCGATTGGCCGGATCGGGAATTTCCTGAAGGGTTATTCGCAGTAAGTGAAGGCCCTGGGGGCGCTTTGCGCCCCTTTCGCGACACAAGGCCGCTCCTACAGGGTTACGCGATCAGTTGTAGGAGCGGCCTTGTGTCGCGATGGGCTGCAAAGCAGCCCCCAAAACCCCACAGGATGTTTCTTACATCCTGCAACGCTCTATCCCACAGCCCCCGCGCCATCCTCTGCCATACTCCGCCGTACACAGTTTGAAATAGTCGCCCGATTGAATCGGCACGGCCGGCCCCTTATATACCCCGCAGTAAGCGACAACTCATCCGTCAGGAGAACGTAACAACCATGATGCGCATTCTGTTGTTTGTAGCCACCAACCTCGCGGTGGTGCTGGTTGCAAGCATTACCCTGAGCCTGTTCGGTTTCAACGGGTTCATGGCCGCCAACGGGGTCGACCTGAACCTCAGCAGCCTGCTGGTGTTCTGCGCCGTGTTCGGCTTTGCCGGCTCCCTCGTCTCGCTGTTCATCTCCAAGTGGATGGCGAAGATGACCACCGGTACCCAGATCATCAGCCAGCCGCGCACCCGCCACGAACAGTGGCTGCTGCAAACGGTGGAAGAGCTGTCCCGTGAAGCGGGCATCAAGATGCCCGAGGTGGGTATCTTCCCGGCGTACGAGGCCAACGCCTTCGCCACCGGCTGGAACCGCAACGACGCGCTGGTCGCCGTGTCCCAGGGCCTGCTGGAGCGTTTCTCGCCCGATGAAGTGCGCGCAGTGCTGGCCCACGAGATCGGCCACGTGGCCAACGGCGACATGGTCACCTTGGCGCTGGTGCAAGGCGTGGTGAACACCTTCGTGATGTTCTTCGCGCGCATCATCGGCAACTTCGTCGACAAGGTGATCTTCAAGAACGAAGAAGGCCAGGGCATTGCCTACTACGTAGCGACCATCGTTGCCGAGCTGATCCTGGGCATTCTGGCCAGCATGATCGTGATGTGGTTCTCGCGCCGCCGCGAATACCGCGCCGACGAAGCCGGTGCACAGCTGGCCGGTACCGCAGCAATGATCGGCGCCCTGCAGCGCCTGCGCGTGGAGCAAGGCCTGCCGGTGCACATGCCCGACACCATGAAGGCCTTCGGCATCAATGGTGGCCTGAAGCACGGCCTGGCCGGGCTGCTGATGAGCCACCCGCCGCTGGAAGACCGTATCGAGGCCCTGCGCCGTCGCGGTTGATCCAATCGGTAAAACAAAAGGGCGACTGCGGTCGCCTTTTTTTGTACACCTGTGCCGGCCTCTTCGCGGGTAAACCCGCTCCCACAAGTTCACCACACACCTTGAGGATTGTGCAGTACCTGTGGGAGCGGGTTCACCCGCGAAAGGGCCGGTGCAGGCTACACACCTGTCATCGGCTAACCCGGTACACCCGCTCCAACAAACTCGATACCCCGGCCTGCGAAAACTTCGGGCTTTCTTCAATCACCTCCACAGCCTCCAGCTCATCCACCTGCCACCCGGTAAACCCCTGCCGCAGCTCTTCATCCCCGACCGAAAACGGCGGTCCGTCCAGCAAAGCCTGGTCATAATCCAGAGTCACCACCAACCCCTGGCAACCCGCCGGCAGCAAGCCCGACAACAGCTGCATGTAAGCCACACGCATCTGCGGCGGCAAGGCAATCAACGCCGCCCGGTCATACAGCCCCGCGCAATCGCCAATATCCTCGACCTTCAACGCAAAGAAATCCCCACACCAGAGCTCAACGTCACCACTGCGCCAAACTTCGAAAACCCCGCGCTGTTGCACCTCGGCTTCAAGCCCATGCTCACGGAAGAATGCCTCCACCGCTTGCCGCGACAACTCTACGCCCAACACGCGATACCCCTGCCCGGCCAGCCAGGCCAGGTCCAGGCTCTTGCCGCACAACGGCACCAGCACGCGGCTGCCCGGCGCCAGGCCAAGCGTTGGCCAGTACCTCTGCAGATAGGGGTTCACCTGCGCCTGGTGAAAGCCGATCTGGTTGTCGGCCCACCTCTGCTGCCAGAACGCTGGCTCCATGATCACTCCTGATTTTTAGATGGTTTGTCGGTAAAAGTTGGTTTGGATTTCGATCTGTAGTTGATCGAAGATGATTGCATCTTAACCGTCAGGACCCCGCCATGCTGCCCAGCCTGTTCATTTCCCATGGTTCTCTCATGCTTGCCCTGCAACCCGGCGCCAGCGGGCCTGCGCTGGCAGGGCTTGCCAATGCCCTGCCCCGGCCGAAAGCGATCGTGGTGGTGTCGGCGCACTGGGAAAGCCGCGAACTGCTGGTTACCGGCAGCGCACAACCAGAGACCTGGCATGACTTCTACGGCTTCCCACCGGCGCTGTATGCGGTTCAGTACCCGGCGCCGGGTGACCCCACCCTGGCCGGCCAGGTCAGTGAACTGCTGCAGGCTGCCGGGCTGCCAGCCCGGCTGGACGCGCAGCGGCCGTTCGACCATGGTGCCTGGGTGCCGCTGTCGCTGATGTACCCGGATGCGGGTGTTCCGGTGGTGCAGGTTTCACTGCCCAGCCACATGGGGCCGGCGCTGCAGGTCAAGGTAGGCCAGGCGCTGGCGGGTTTGCGCGATCAGGGCGTGCTGTTGATCGGTTCGGGCAGCATTACCCACAACCTGGGCGAACTGGACTGGCATGCCGGGCCGGATGTGATCGAGCCTTGGGCACTGGCGTTCAGGGATTGGGTGGTGGAAAAGCTGCGGGCGAATGACCAGGAAGCGTTGCTGGGTTATCGGCAGCAGGCGCCGTTTGCGGTGCGTAACCATCCCAGTGATGAGCATTTCCTGCCGCTGTTCTTTGCACAGGGGGCTGGCGGCAAGTTCGGGGTGGTGCACCAGGGGTTTACCCTGGGGGCGTTGGGGATGGACATTTATCGGTTCGACTGAAGGGCCTCTTCGCGGGCTTGCCCGCTCCCACAGGTCCTCCACAGGCCTTGAGAGCTGTGATGCACCTGTGGGAGCGGGCAAGCCCGCGAAGAGGCCGGCACAGGCAAAAAAAATCCCCAGCCAAAGCCGGGGATTTTTTCATTGCGCCAGGATCAATCCTCGCGGTAGCGACGCAGCTTCAGCTGCTTGCCAGCCACGCGGGTGTCCTTGAGCTTGGACAGCAGCTTCTCCAGGCCATCTTCCGGCAGCTCGACCAGGCTGAAGCTGTCGCGCACCTGGATGCGGCCGATGGCGTCACGAGCCAGACCACCCTCGTTGAGGATCGCGCCCAGCAGGTTCTTGGCAGCGATGCCGTCACGGGCACCCAGGGCAGTACGGCAACGCACACGGCCTTCGGCCAGCGGCATCGGCGCACGGCGCTCGCGGTCACCACGCTCCGAGCGCTCGCCACGCTCACCACGCTCGGTACGCTCACCACGCGGGGCGAAGCTCGGCACCAGCGGCTGCTCACGCTCTACCGCGGCCAGGTCCAGCGCCTGGCCATTGGTGGCCTTGCGCAGCAGGGCAGCAGCCAGGGCACGCGCGCTGCAACCCAGGTCGGCGGTCAGGCGGTCGAACAGTTCGCCGTGGGTGGCTTCCGCTTCGGCAACCAGCGGCGCCAGGCTCGAGGTCAGCTTCTTGATGCGGGCGTCCAGCACGGCCTGGGCATTCGGCAGGCGGGCTTCGGCAACTTTCTGCCCGGTTACGCGCTCGATCACCTGCAGCATGCGGCGCTCACGCGGGGTGACCAGCAGCAGTGCACGGCCATCGCGACCAGCACGGCCGGTACGGCCGATACGGTGTACGTAGGACTCCGGGTCGTACGGCATGTCGACGTTGAACACGTGAGTGATGCGCGGTACGTCCAGGCCACGGGCAGCGACGTCGGTAGCGACAACGATGTCCAGGCGGCCATCCTTGAGCGAGTCGATCACGCGCTCACGCTGGTTCTGGGCGATGTCGCCGTTCAGCGCGGCAGCCTTGTAACCCTTGGCTTCCAGCGCGGAGGCCAGGTCCAGGGTGGCTTGCTTGGTACGCACGAAGGCGATCAGCGCGTCGAACTCTTCCACTTCCAGCAGACGCAGCACAGCCGGGATCTTCTGGTCGGCGTGGACCATCAGGTGGGCCTGCTCGATCGCGGTAACGGTCTGGGTCTTGCTCTGGATCTTGACGTGCTTGGGCTCGCGCAGGTGGCGTTCGGCGATCGAGCGGATCGACGACGGCAGGGTGGCGGAGAACAGCACGGTCTGGCGGCTGGCCGGGATGGCATCGAAGATCACTTCGAGGTCGTCCATGAAGCCCAGCTTGAGCATCTCGTCGGCTTCGTCCAGTACCAGGTACTGCACGGTCGACAGGACTTTTTCGTCACGACGCAGGTGGTCGCACAGACGGCCAGGGGTGGCCACGACGATTTGCGCGCCGTTGCGGATCGCACGCAACTGTGGGCCCATCGGGGCACCACCGTAGACGGCGACCACGTTCACGCCCGGCATCTGCTTGGCGTAGGTTTCGAAAGCGGTAGCAACTTGCAGCGCCAACTCACGGGTTGGCGCCAGGATCAGGGCTTGCGGTTCGCGCTTGCTCACATCGATCTTGTTGAGGATCGGCAGGGCGAAGGCAGCGGTCTTGCCGGTGCCAGTCTGCGCCTGGCCGATCATGTCGTGACCGGCGAGGATGATCGGGATCGATTGTTGCTGAATGGCGGACGGCTCTTCGTAGCCGGTCGCCAGAACGGCAGCAACAATATTCGGATTGAGATCGAGAGCGGCGAAGCCGCCGGTTTCCTGGGTCATGGGTCTGCCTCTAGGTGCATCCGCAAAGACCCATGCTCCAAAGCTGCACAAGCCATGAAAGACCGACAGGTCACCCAGGCAGCTTTGGCGGCGGGGATTTGCGAAAACGATTGAAAAAGAAAACGTGGGAAAGTCCGCCTAGCGGACGTGCAGCCGAAGCTGGACTCGGAGGGTTTGCACCACCTGATTTTGCGGTCCGCTAAAAGACCGGCGCGTACTATACCCGAAATCGTGCGCAGACGTGAGGAATATTTTCAGGGTGCCTGGCCAGTGTCGGGCCATCAATCACCTGGAGCTGAATCGATAATTCTTTATGGCCTGTACCGGCCTCATCGCCGGCAGCCTCGCCACAGATTCATCAGGTAGCCGGCCGAATCTCGCGGATCAGCCCCTCAAGGCTGTACCCCAGGCGCGGCGCCAGCGCCTGGGCCCGGGCTTTCAGCCCATCCAGGTCCAGCGTCTGCTTCAGGTCCGCCGGCACCAGCAGGATCACATTGCCCTCCTTCACCGGCAGCTCCCAGTAATGCCGGTGGTACAACCCGCGCAGCAACGCCGCGCCCAGCGGCTTGCCGTCGTCGGTGGCCCACTGGTTGATCACCAGCCAACCACCCGGGTTCAGTTGCTGCTGGCAGTTCTCCAGGAAGTTCCACGCCAGGTGGCCCACCCCCGGCCCATGGTCGGTGTACAAGTCGACGAACAGCAGGTCGGCCTTCTCCGCCGTGGGCAACAGCTCCAGCGCATCGCCGATGCGTACATACAGCCGCGGGTCGTCGTCCAGGCCCAGGTACTCCATGGCCAGGCGCGGTACGTCCGGGCGCAGTTCGATGGCCTCAATGTCGTCCAGCGGCAGGAACTTCATGCAGGCCTGGGTCAGCGTGCCGGCACCCAGGCCGAGAAACAGCGCGCTCTCCGGCTGCTCGTGGCACAGCGCCCCCACCAGCATGGCGCGGGTATAGTCGTACTCAAGCCAGCTGGGGTCGGCCGTGAACACGCAGCTCTGCTCGATCGCATCGCCGAATTCCAGAAAGCGGTAGTCGTCGACTTCATACACGCTGATGACGCCAAAGGCGTCCTGCACCCGTGCCAGTAGCCGCTCTTCCCGTTCCGCCGCCATGCTCACCACCTACCCGCACAAAAACGCGCATTGTCCGCCAACACCCTCGATGCAACAAGCGCAGCGCCAACTGTTACCATGGCCCATAGCCTACAACCGACAAGACCGAGCCCGAGATGAACCAACCGTGGAGCCCCGACAGCTGGCGCGCCCTGCCGATCCAGCAGCAACCGACCTACCCCGATGCCGCGCACCTGCTGAAGGTCGAACAGACCCTGGCCAGCTACCCGCCGCTGGTGTTCGCGGGCGAGGCGCGCGAGCTGCGCCGGCAGTTCGCCGAGGTCACCGAAGGCCGCGCCTTCCTGCTGCAGGGTGGCGACTGCGCCGAGAGCTTCGCCGAGTTCTCGGCGGCGAAAATCCGCGACACCTTCAAAGTGCTGCTGCAGATGGCCATTGTCATGACCTTCGCCGCCGGCTGCCCGGTGGTCAAGGTCGGGCGCATGGCCGGGCAATTCGCCAAGCCGCGCTCATCGGGCGATGAAACCATCGGCGACATCACCCTGCCCGCCTACCGTGGCGACATCGTCAACGGCATCGGCTTCGACGCGAAAAGCCGCATCCCCGACCCGGAACGCCTGCTGCAGGCCTACCACCAGGCCACCGCCAGCCTCAACCTGCTGCGCGCCTTCGCCCAAGGCGGGTTCGCCGACCTGCACCAGGTGCACAAGTGGAACCTGGACTTCATCGCCAATTCGGCGCTGGCCGACAAGTACCACCAGCTGGCCAACCGCATCGACGAAACCCTGGCATTCATGCGCGCCTGCGGCCTGGACAGCGCGCCGCAGCTGCGCGAAACCAGCTTCTTCACCGCCCACGAAGCACTGCTGCTGAACTATGAAGAAGCCTTCGTGCGCCAGGACAGCCTGACCGGCGACTACTACGACTGCTCGGCGCACATGCTGTGGATCGGCGACCGCACCCGCCAGCTGGACGGTGCCCATGTGGAGTTCCTGCGCGGCGTGCACAACCCGATCGGGGTCAAGGTTGGCCCCAGCATGAACCCCGAAGAACTGATCCGCCTGATCGACACGCTGAACCCGGCCAACGACCCAGGGCGCCTGAACCTGATCGTGCGCATGGGTGCCGGCAAGGTCGGCGACCACCTGCCGGGGCTGATCCGCACGGTCGAACGCGAAGGGCGCAAGGTGCTGTGGAGCTCCGACCCGATGCATGGCAATACCATCAAGGCCAGCAGCGGCTACAAGACCCGCGATTTTGCGCAGATCCTGGATGAGGTGAAGCAGTTCTTCCAGGTGCACCAGGCAGAGGGTAGCCACGCCGGCGGCATTCACATCGAGATGACCGGGCAGAACGTCACCGAATGCATCGGCGGCGCCCGGCCGATCACCGAGGATGCGCTGTCCGACCGTTACCACACCCACTGCGACCCGCGGATGAATGCCGACCAGTCGCTGGAGTTGGCGTTCCTGATTGCCGAAACCCTCAAGCAGGTGCGGCGCTGAGCAACGCCTGGCGCAACTGGCTGCCCTCGGTACGCGGGCAGTTCAGTTGCACCTTCTCCAGCCCCAGCCAGCTGGCCAGGCACAGCAGGTTGCCGGCCAAGGCCTGGTAACCCTCTTCGTCCAGGCCGGCTGCCTCGACATGCACGGCGTGCACTGCCAGTTGCCCCTGGGCGCGCTCGGCGCGCAGGTCCACGCGCGCGCCGATGCGTTCGCGGTACAGGAACGGCAGCACGTAGTAGCCGTACACCCGCTTGTGCGCCGGGGTGTAGATTTCCAGGCGGTAGCGGAAGTCGAACAAGCGC
Organism: Pseudomonas sp. M2(2023); assembly: GCF_030263955.1. NCBI lineage: Bacteria > Pseudomonadati > Pseudomonadota > Gammaproteobacteria > Pseudomonadales > Pseudomonadaceae > Pseudomonas > Pseudomonas sp. M2(2023). The sequence continues at coordinate 1,546,063 of NZ_CP127114.1, read as the reverse complement.
TCGGTACGGCTGCGTTCCCAGACCAGTGAATCGAACGGCGACAACAGGGCGCTGGCCTCGATGCGCCGGGGGATGCGCGGCGCGCCGGCGCAGTAGGCAAGCTGCTTCCAACCCTGCACCTCGACCGCTTGCAGGCGGCCATCAGCCACCAGTTCGGCCAGTGCCGCTTTGCCCTGCCCCGGGTCCAGGCGGAAGTAGTCGCGCAGGTCGCGCTCGGTGGCTACGCCCAGGGCGGTGGCGGCGTGCAGCATCAAGCCCTGATGCGCCTCGGTCTCGCTGGGCAGTGGCTGGTCGAGGATCGACCTTGGCAGGACCTTTTCCGGTACATCGTAGAGCCGCTCGAAGCCGCGCCGGCCAGCGACCGTCACCTCCCCTGCGGCGAACAGCCATTCCAGCGCGTGCTTTTCCTCGCTCCAGTCCCACCAAGGGCCAGCCCGCTCCTCGCGGGTGGACAGGCTGCCCGCGCCAAGGGCGCCCTGTTCGCGGACCGCTGCCAGTACCCGAGTGATAACGTCCTGGCGTTCACGGCCAAACTGCGCGAGCTGGCGATAGATGCCACGACCATCGGCGGCCTGGGCCATGCGCCAGCGCAGCAGTGGGTACAGGCTCAGCGGCAGCAGCGAGGCTTCGTGCCCCCAGTACTCGAACAACAGGCGTTGGCGGCCACGGCCCCAGGCGAGCTGGTCGAGGACGGCAGGCGAGTAGCTGCCCAGGCGGGAGAACAGCGGCAGGTAGTGGGAGCGGACCAGGGCGTTGACCGAATCGATCTGCAACACGCCCAGGCGTTGCAGCATGCGTTTGAGTGCCGGCAGGGTCGGCGCCGTTTCCGGCTGTTTGCCGAAACCTTGGGCAGAAAGGGCCAGGCGGCGGGCCTGGTTGATGGACAGCTTGAGGGGCAAGCCTGAACTCCTTGTAGTGTCTGTTCCGGCCCTTTCGCGGGTGAACCCGCTCCCACAGGGATCCCACTGGTCTCGGGCAATGTGGAGTTCCTGTGGGAGCGGGTTCACCCGCGAAGAGGCCAGTGGTTCCACCGACAAACTTAGCCTATTTCCGCAGCGGATCATCCCAGAAATGCCGCTCGGCCTCCTGCTGGATATCCGCCCGGCTCAACCCCAGGTCGTGCAGGGTCGCATCACTCAGGCTGGCCAGTTCCTGGCGCTGGCGGTATAGCTGCAGCCATCGCGCAGGGCGCTGCAGGGCGGCATGCCACAGGTGGTTCAGGGAAAAGGCAGGTTGCTGGATGCTGCTGACATGACCTTTCATCGTGAAGCCCTCCGTGTTGATGGCTCCAGTCTCCTGCCAGGCATAAGATCAATCCAACGAATGTTTCTGATGCCATGCATCTCGGAGATTGATGCAATGTCCCAGTACCAGAGCCTCGACGCGGACGTACTGCGCACGTTCGTGGCCATCGCCGAGCAGGGTGGCTTCACCCGCGCCGGCGAGGTAGTCAACCGCACCCAGTCGGCGGTGAGCATGCAGATGAAACGCCTGGAAGAGGACATCCTCCAGCGCCAGCTGTTCGAGCGCGATGGCCGCCAAGTGCGCTTGACCGCCGAGGGCCAGATGCTGCTCGGCTATGCGCGGCGCATCCTCAAGTTGCATGGGGAAGTGTTCAACACCCTGCGCATGCCGCACATGGTCGGGGTAGTACGCATCGGCACGCCGGACGACTATGCCATGCGCTTTTTGCCGACCATCCTGTCGAGCTTTGCCCAGGCTTACCCGCTGGTGCAGGTGGAGGTGCATTGCGACTCCTCCAAACAACTGATGCTGCGCCAGGACCTGGACCTGACCATCGTCACCCGTGAGCCGGGTAACGAGATTGGCCAGCTGCTGCGCCAGGAACGCCTGGTCTGGGCCGCCGCGGAAGGCTTCTGCCCGCAGGAGCAACGCCCCATGCCGGTAGCCTTGTTCAACACCGACTGCTTCTGCCGGGCCTGGACCTGCAATGCCCTGGAGGCCCAGGGCATCGACTACCGCATCGCCTATACCAGCCCGAGCCTGGCAGCGATCTTTGCCATCGTCACCGCTGGGTTGGCGGTGACCGCACAGTTACAGAGCCTGATTGGCGGGAATATCCGCATTCTGGGCGAAAACGAAGGGTTGCCGCAGTTACCGGTGGCCAATGTGATGCTGGTGCGCAGTACCCAGAACCCTTCGCCGATTACCGATTGCATGGCCGACTACATTGTCGAAGGGTTCAAGTAACTTGGGGCCGCTTTGCGGCCCCAAATGTTCAAGAATCAAAGCTCGAACCCGAGCATCACCGCACACCCCACCAAAAACACACAAAACATCGCCCGCAACACCTTCTCCGGCAACGCATGGGCCAATTTCACACCCCAGCTGATACTCAGCAGGCCGCCCACCGCCAATGGAACCCCCACCCCCCAGTCAACACTGTGGTGCACCCCATAGGTCACCAGGGTTACCAAGGTACTCGGCGCCGCCAGCGCCAGCGACAGCCCCTGCGCCACCACCTGGGTGGTACCGAACACACTGGTCAGAATCGGCGTGGCTACCACGGCCCCACCCACCCCGAACAAGCCGCCCATGGTCCCGGCAAAGCTGCCCAGTACACCCAGCCAAGGCCAGGCATAGCGCAACTCGGCGCTGGGCGGCGTTACCTTCATGAACATCCGCGCAACGTTCCACACCGCCAGGGCCACCAGGAAGCCGACGAAGCCCAGGCGCATGGAATGCGCATCCAGCCCGACCGCCCAGATCGACCCCAGCCAGGCGAACCCGAAGCTGCACAGCGACAGCGGTACCGCATGGCGCAACTCGATGCGATTACGCTGGTGATAACGCCACAGCGCCAGCAGCACATTGGGCACTACCATCACCAGCGCAGTGCCCTGCGCCAACTGCTGGTCCAGGCCGAACAGCACGCCCAGCGCCGGAATCGCGATCAGCCCGCCGCCAATGCCGAACAGGCCACCCATGGTCCCCAGGGCTGCGCCCAACACGATATACAACAACCACTCGATCATCAGGGGCCTCATCCACCTGTACACATAATGCGAGCATGCTATCGATTGCGGGCTGGTGGGGAAACGCACAGCAGCGCACAATGGCTATGCGTTTTTCGCAAAAGCAAGGCAGCCATGAGCCCCGATACCCTGACCGACCAGCTAAGCCTGTTCCTCGATGTGCTGGAAACCGGCAGTTTTTCTGCCGCCGCCCGCCGCCACCCGCTGACGCCTTCCGCCGTGGCCCGCCGCATCGACAACCTGGAAAGCGCCGTGGGCAGCCGCCTGTTCACCCGCAGCACCCACGCCGTGCGCGCCACGCCTGCCGGCAACGCCTTTGCCGAACGGGCCAGGCGCATCATCGAGGAACTGCGCCTGGCCCGCGCTGAAGCGGTGTCGCTGAGCAATGCCCCCGAAGGCCTGATCCGCATCGACGCCCCCGCCGCATTCGGCCGCCGTCACCTGGCCCCGGCCATCGCCGATTTCCTGGTCGCCTACCCGGGCCTGGATGTGCAACTGCGCCTGATCGACAGCTTCGTCGACCTGCATGGCAGCCACCTGGGCGAGGTCGACCTGGTGCTGCGCGCCGGCCCCCTGGCCGACACCCGGCTGGTCGCCACGCCATTGGCCTACATGGTGCGCATCGCCTGCGCCAGCCCGGCCTACCTGGCCAGCCGCGGCATGCCCAGCTGCCCCAGCGAGCTGCCAGGGCACGACGGCCTGGACTGGGACGGCCTTGCGCCACCATTCGCCTGGCGTTTCAACGTGGCCGGGCAAACCCGCCTGTACCGCCCCTCACGCATGCGCATGGCCGCCAACAACGCCGAAACCCTGCTGTTCGGTGCGCTCGCAGGCTTAGGCATAGCCCACCTGCCTACTTGGCTGATCAGCGAATACCTGCTGCGCGGCGAGTTGATACCGTTGTTTTGCGACGGTGGCTTGCCCAAAGCGGAAACCAGCGGTATTTACGCACTTCGCCTGGAACATGAAACGAACTCTCGCAGCCGTTTGCTGCTCGAATTTCTCAAGAGCCGCTTCAGCCCGATTCCACCCTGGGACCTGGCCTTGCGCAGTGAGCTGCGCGAATAAAGCGCGCACTAACGATCCGCGTGCCAGACTTTCCCATTGATTACCTTCAAGGACCTGCATGAACGCCGACACCCAAGCCTCCTGTGACGAGCTGCTGCTGGAAAACCAGGTCTGTTTCGCCCTGCACTCCACCTCGTTGCTGATGACCAAGGTCTACAAACCGCTGCTGCAGGCCCTGGGCCTGACTTACCCGCAGTACCTGGCCATGCTCGTGCTCTGGGAGCACGATGGCCTGACCGTAGGCGAGATCAGCCAGCACCTGCTCACCGACCCCGGTTCGCTGACACCGCTGCTCAAGCGTCTGGAGAGCGAAGGCCTGCTGCAGCGCAACCGCAGCCGCGAGGACGAACGGGTGGTACTGGTGCAGCTGACCGACAAGGGCCGCGCCTTGCAGCAGCAGGCCAAAGAAGTGCCGCAGTGCATCCTCAAGGCCAGCGGGCGCAGCCTGGAACAGCTGCAACAACTGCAGGCCGACCTGCTGGCGCTGCGCGAGAACCTGCAGAAAACCCTCTGACAGCTATGCTGTGCGATGGCCGTTCAGATGAACGGTGATGATTTATCTTGCGCACTAACTAATTGCGCGCTAATTTAAATCCCACACCAACCCGCGCCCTCCTCCAGACGGGGAGCGCACAGCACATTAGCGAGGCTCAAGATGCAAAAGGTCACTCCGCTGTACATCGCAGAAGCTACCTCCACCGGTGGGCGCGACGGCAAATCCCGCTCCAGTGACGGCAAGCTGGTAGTCAGCCTGAGCACCCCCAAGGAACTGGGCGGCGCAGGCGGTGACGGCACCAACCCCGAGCAGATGTTCGCCGCCGGTTACTCGGCATGCTTCATCGGTGCCCTGAAGTTCGTGGCCGGGCAGGAGAAAAAAGCCCTGCCGGCGGACGCCTCGATCACCGCGAAAGTGGGCATTGGCCAGATTCCAGGTGGTTTCGGCCTGGACATCGACCTGCACATCAACCTGCCGGGCCTGGCCCAGGCCGATGCCGAAGGGCTGGTGGAAAAGGCGCACAAGGTGTGCCCGTACTCCAACGCCACCCGCGGCAATGTGGATGTGCGCCTGCACGTGACCGTGTAAGGCTGTGGGAGCGGCCTTGCGTCGCGATGGGGCGCGAAGCGGCCCCGGAATCTCGGGTACACCTTGATATTGCCGGGGCCGCTTTGCGGCCCTTTCGCGACACAAGGCCGCTCCCACAAAAGCAAGAGCAAGAGCACGCATCGAGATCTGCAGGAATCGCAGGCACAAAAAACCCGGCCTAGGCCGGGTTTTTTGCGTTTCACAAGAAGGATTACTTCTTGGAACGGCCTTTGAAGCTGTTGTCGCGAGTGTCGATATCGATCCACTCGTCGATCTGGATGAAGTCGGCAACCGAGATCTCGGTACCGTTCTTCAGCTTGGCAGGCTTCATGACCTTGCCCGAGGTGTCGCCGCGTGCAGCGTTCTCGGTGTAGACAACCTGGCGGCTGATGGTGGTCGGCAGTTCAACCGATACCAGGCGGCCTTCGAAGAACACGGCTTCGCAGACGTCTTCCATGCCTTCTTCGATGTACGGCAGAACGGCTTCGATGTCCTCGGCGTTCAGTTCGTACATGGTGTAGTCGGTGGTGTCCATGAAGGTGTATTCGTCACCGTTGATGAACGACAGGGTCGCTTCTTTGCGATCCAGGATCACGTCGTCCAGCTTGTCGTCTGCACCGTAGACGGTTTCGGTCTTGTAGCCGGTCAGCAGGTTCTTCAGCTTGGTCTTCATGATCGCGCTGTTACGGCCCGACTTGGTGAACTCAGCTTTTTGAACCAGCCACGGGTCGTTGTCGATCCGCAGGACGGTACCGGGTTTCAGTTCTTTACCAGTTTTCATTACGAAGTATCCGAATCTGGATGGATTTATAAAAATCGAGGCCGCGTATCATAGCGAATTTCGGTAAAAGTGTACTAGCGCTGTGGCAAGGTCCGGCTGAGCGGCCTGTCGCGCCGCCCAAAGCCGGGCATGCTGCTGCAGTTCCGGCCAGTGCTGACGGGCTGCCTGCCAGGCCTGGCCCATGTCGCGGTCCATGTTCCAGGCACGCCACAGGCCAAGCAGGGCGGCATCGGCATCGCCTGACAACCCCTGTCGATAATGCGCGAGAAACGCTTCGAGCTTTTCCCAATGGGCATTCTCGTCCTGCACGTAAATGTGCCACAGCATCGGCTGCCCGGCCCACTGCGCGCGCACGAACGAGTCTTCGCCGCGCACGGCATTGAAATCACAGCTCCACAGCAACCGGTCGTAGTCGTCCTGGCTGACGAAAGGTAGCACCTGCAGGGTCAGCGCCCCGCGCTTGCGCACGCTGCCCACTTGCAGTGAAGCCTCGCCAAGCCACTGGCCGAGCCCCGCGACAACGCGCCCTTCCGGCACCAGCAGGTGGCAAGGTTGCTCGCCTGAGGCCAGGGCCTCAAGCCAGTTGCCCAATTGCGGGTTTTCGTAGGCGAACAGGGAAATCAGCAACGCCCCCGCTTCAGGGTTTACGCCAAGCCCGTGCAAGAAGGCCTGCCGTGCGCCTTGCTGGAACGCATCACGCCGCGCCAGCAGCGAGCCCTCGCGCAGCAGGCCACCGGTTTTTTTGGTGAAGCCCGGAAAGAAAAATACCTTGCGCAAGCCATTGGGCTGCGGCGAAGGCAAGCCATGGCAACCTTCCACCCAGTCCTCGGCACTGAGGTATTCGAGGTTCAGCCACAGCGGCGGCGTGACACGAGCACGCATTGCCTCCACATAGGCTGCTGGCAATTGGCAGGCGAAGGCACCGATTACCACATCAGCCGGCGCCACCGGCAACCAGGCTACCGGCCATTGGCGCACATCCACACCGTGCTGCCACTGCTGCGGGGCGGTGGCATCGGCCCCGGGGCACATGGGCGTGAATGCATTGAGGTCATCCACCCACAGGCGCACAGCCAGGCCGTGCTCGGCCACCAGCTGCCGGGCCAGGCGCCAGGTCACGCCTATATCGCCGTAGTTGTCGACGACGCTGCAGAAGATGTCCCAAGTGGCTTTCATGTGCCCTGCCCTCGCCCAGCGGAAAAACCGCGCATTCTGCGTATAAATTGTCGCTGACAAAAGCACCTGCGCGGAAAAATGCCCAGGCGCATGCGACAATGCACCCCGAACACCCTGCCAGGAGGCTGCCATGGCGCGCCACCGTGAATTGAAAATCACCCTCAAGCCGTTGCCGTTGATCGTGTGCGTTGCCTTTGGCCTGTGGCTGGGCGCCGTGGCGATCGCCGCCAGCCTGTGGCTGGCCCTGCAACTGTGGCCACAGCAGGTACAGCCACTGGCCCAAACCGTGGCCCCCGCCGCGTACCGGCCTGCCGCGCCGCCAGCGCCAGCCCCTGCGGCGGATGCCCAGGCGGAAATGTTCGAACGCTACAAGGACATCCTGCACAAGCAGGAGCTGCAACAGGCCGCCGAGGCCGCCCAGGGCAGCCCGCGCAACCTCAACAGCCCCAAGTGCCAGTTCTGGCTGCAGCAGAACCGCACCGCGCCCACCGACAAAAGCCAGGCCAACGTGCTGGAGTTCTGTTACTGACCATGGACAAGCCCAGCCTGCTGGCACAGATCGTCGCCACCCTCGAACATGACCTGGATGTGCTGACCCGCGCAGCGCAAACTGCGTACGAAGCCGCCACTGCCGAAGAGAACATCGCCGAGAACAAGTACGACACCCTGGGCCTGGAGGCCTCGTACCTGGCCACCGGCCAGGCCCGCCGCAGCGCCGAGATCCGCAAGGCGCTGCTGACCTACCAGCAACTGCTGCTGCGCGATTACGACCCGGCACGCGGGGTGCAGGTGAGCAACCTGGTGACGCTGGAGGATGAAGATGGCGGGCAGCGCCGACTGTTCCTCGGGCCCGAGGCGGCGGGGTTGAAGATTGGCGAGGGGGATGGGCTGGTGACGGTGATTACCCCGCGCTCGCCGCTGGGGCAACAACTGGTCGGCAAGAAGGTTGATGATGAGGTAAACCTGGGGGCACAGGCATTGTTCATTGTTGATGTTGTCTGAACCGGCCCTATCGCCGGCAAGCCAGCTCCAACAGGATTACCACAAGCCCAAATACTGTGGGGTACCTGTGGGAGCTGGCTTGCCGGCGATAGGGCCGCTACAAGCAATACACTTCTAAAGGGTTTGCAAGGCATCGAACCGCCGCGCCAGCCCCTGCTCCTCGAATTGCTCCACCACAAAATCGACAAACGCCCGGGTCTTGCCCGGCAACAGCTTGTGCTCGGCGAAATACAGGCTGATATGCCCATCATCCACATACCAGTCCGGCAGCACCCGCCGCAGCCGCCCGCCTTCCAGGTACGGCACGGCAAACGGCAGGCTCACCAAGGCAATTCCCAAGCCCTGCTCGGCCACCGCGCAAGCCGCATCCGAATCGCTCATGGTCATCGTCTGGCGCAACTGCAATGGCTGCTGCACCTGCCAACGGCTGGTCAACGGCCATGACCGCACCCGCCCAGTCTGCGGCGAGCGGATCAGGATACCGTCATGCCGTTGCAATACCTGCGGGTCGTCGATCGGCGCGTGCCGCCCCAGGTACGCCGGCGCCGCCACCAGCACCCTGTGCGCCGGGGTCAGCTTGCGAGCCACCACCCCTGGTGGCAAATCGAAGCCTCCACCAATCGCCGCATCGAAGCCCTGGCCAATCAGGTCGACCTGGCGGTTGTCGAAATGCCAGTCCGGAGTAATGGCCGGGTAGCGACGCAGGAACTCACCAAGCAATGGCAACACATACAAGCGCCCGAAAACCGTGCCCATGCTCACCCGCAACAACCCGGCCGGCTGGCCTTCGCTGCTGGCCAGGTTGGCCACGGCGTACTGGATGGTGCGGAAGCTGTCACTGACCTCCCCCAGAAATCGCTGCCCTGCCTCGGTCAGGGTCAGCTTGCGGGTACTACGCTGGAACAACCGCACCCCCAGGCGTGCTTCCAACTGGGCAACATGCTTGCCCACGGCAGCCGGGGTAATGCTGAGGCGCCTGGCGGCTTCGGCAAAGCTGCCGACTTCGGCACTGCGGATGAAGCATTCCAACGCGTTGAATGATTCCATGGCCATTATTAGCAACCAAAGGTTTACTCTGCTGATAGTGATTGCCATCTTATCAGCAGGTAATCAAGCGCCGATACTGCGCCCATCCAAGGCATTCCGGCCTGGCTTCCAGCAGGAGATCAACATGTCCAAGCAACACTCACTCGAAGGCAAGGTGGCCCTGGTACAGGGCGGTTCCCGCGGCATCGGTGCAGCCATCGTGCGACGCCTGGCCCGCGAAGGCGCACAGGTGGCCTTCACCTATGTCAGTTCCGCCGGTCCGGCGCAGGAGCTGGTTGAGGAAATTACCAAAACCGGCGGCAAGGCGCTGGCCCTGCGGGCCGACAGTGCCGACGCGGCGGCCGTGCAACTGGCCGTGGATGACACCGTGAAGGCCTTCGGCCGGCTGGATATCCTGGTCAACAACGCCGGCGTGCTGGCGGTAGCGCCGGTGACCGAATTCGACTTGGCCGACTTCGACCACATGCTGGCGGTGAACGTGCGCAGCGTATTCGTCGCCAGCCAGGCCGCGGCACGCTACATGGGCCAAGGCGGGCGCATCATCAACATTGGCAGTACCAATGCCGAGCGCATGCCGTTTGCCGGTGGCGCCCCTTATGCCATGAGCAAATCGGCGCTGGTCGGCCTGACTCGCGGCATGGCCCGTGACCTGGGGCCGAAAGGCATTACCGTGAACAACGTGCAACCAGGGCCGGTGGACACCGACATGAACCCGGCCAGCGGCGAGTTCGCTGACAGCCTGATCCCGCTGATGGCGATCGGGCGCTATGGCGAGGCGGATGAGATTGCCAGCTTTGTGGCTTACCTGGCAGGGCCTGAGGCGGGGTATATCACTGGGGCCAGCCTGACGGTTGATGGCGGGTTTGCAGCCTGAATGAAGGGTTGCCTGTTCCGGCCTCTTCGCGGGTAAACCCGCTCCCATAGGGATATCACAGGCCCCGAGCCCAATGGTGTACCTGTGGGAGCGGGTTTACCCGCGAAGAGGCCAGCACAGGCTTAACCGATCCCCGACCTCCAGCCCCCCCGCTCTGCTCTGCCGCACAATGCGTTGATGTAGTGCCCGACACTTTCCGATAATCCCCCCTTTACTCCTGCCCGCCACGAGAACCCCATGAATACCCCCACGCTCAGCCGTGCCCTGATTCTGCTGATGGCCACCGCCACCGGCCTGGCCGTGGCCAGCAACTACTATGCGCAACCGCTACTGCACAGCATCGCCCAGCAGTTCGGCCTGAGCACCGCCAGTGCCGGCAGCATCGTCATCGCCGCGCAACTGAGCTACGGCGCCGGCCTGTTGCTGCTGGCGCCCCTGGGCGACCTGTTCGAGCAGCGCCGGCTGATCACCGTGATGACTGCCATTTCCACCCTTGGCCTGGTCATCAGCGCCTGCGCACCGAGCCTTCCCTGGCTGATACTTGGCACCGCGCTGACCGGGCTGTTCTCGGTGGTGGCACAGATCCTCGTGCCCATGGCCGCGACCCTCAGCGAGCCACACCAGCGCGGGCGGGCGGTCGGCACCTTGATGAGCGGATTGCTGCTGGGCATCCTGCTGGCGCGCACCGCCGCCGGGTTCATGGCCGAACTGGGTGGCTGGCGCAGCATCTACGTGCTGGCCGCGCTGCTGATGGCCATCACCGCCGTGGCGCTGTACCGCAGCCTGCCACAACACCACAGCCATGCCGGGCTGAAATACCCAGCGCTGATCGGCTCGGTGTTCCGCCTGTTCGTCGAAGAACCGGTGCTGCGCCTGCGTTCTCTGCTCGGCCTGCTGGCATTCAGCCTGTTCGCCCTGTTCTGGACGCCACTGGCGTTCCTGCTGGCGAAAGGCCCGTATCACTATTCGGACGCGGTGATAGGCCTGTTCGGCCTGGCCGGTGCAGCGGGTGCACTGTCGGCCAATTGGGCGGGGCGCCTGGCCGACCGTGGCAAGGGTTCGCTGGGCACCACCGTGGGCCTGGTGGTATTGCTGCTGTCGTGGGTGCCGCTGGGCTTCGCCGAGCAGTCGTTGCTGGCGTTGCTGCTGGGCGTACTGATGCTCGACCTGGCAGTGCAACTGGTGCACGTGAGCAACCAGAATGCGGTAATTGCCCTGCGACCCGAGGCGCGCACGCGGCTGAATGCCGGGTATATCACCTGCTACTTCATTGGCGGGGCCTTGGGATCGCTGCTGGGCACGCAGCTGTTCCAACGCCAGGGCTGGATGGGGATTGTGCTGGCCGGGTTGGTGATTGGCGGGCTGGCGTTGCTGGCGTGGGGTTTGGCCGAGCGCAAGCGCAAGAACGCTTTGCAGATCGCCTGAAGCCCATTGACCTGAGCGACAATGCACCGCACGACCCTCCGTCGCATGGCCGTTGACTTGCCTGCCGGGTCAGCGCTCAGTAGGCGCTGGTCAATGCCCTTTCCCTGACAGGACAACGTTATGACAAGACTCACGGTGCAATCCGGCGATTTCTTGCAAGGTGAAGGCGAGTATCGCAATGGATCGCTCACACTCAAGACCCCGCGCAGCCCCTCCCCGGGCGAGCGGATTTCCCTGGCACGCATCAGCGACCTGCGGCTGGCCAGCCTGGAATCCAGCCGCAGCCTGGGCAGTGCCCTGGGCTGGGGCGTGGCCGGGGCCCTGGTGGCCGGGCCGGTGGGGTTGCTGGCCGGGCTGTGGCTGGGTGGCAAAGAAGAGGAAGCCACCTTCCTGGCCACTTTCAAGGACGGGCGCAAGCTCATGGCCATTACCGATGGCAAGACCTGGTCGAAGATCGACGACAACTGGAAGCAGCACAGGCGGCCGGCCAGCAAAGGCTGACGGGATATCGCAGGGCCCGGATCGTTTTATGTTGAAGGCGGCTGTAAGATGCCGCCTTTTTTCATGGCCTGTACTGGCCTCTTCGCGGGTAAACCCGCTCCTACAGGAACTGCGCCACTCTCAAGGGCAGCGCTGTTCATGTGGGAGCGGGTACACCCGCGAAGAGGCCGGCGCAGGTGTCGCGCATCCAGGAGCCCCACCGCATGCCCCCGCGTCACCCCCGCCTGCCCCTGAGCCTGCTCAGCCTGGGCCTGGCCCTGCATTGCCCCCATGTGCTTGCCGAAGACAGCGTGCTACTGGCCCCGCTGCAGGTCTCCGATACCTACACCAACGACGGCTATCAGGCACGCCAGGCAGCAGTAGGCGGCTTCCAGCCCGCCCCCTTGCTCGACACCCCGGCCTCGATCAGCGTATTCAGCCAGCAACTGCTGGAAGACCGCCAGGTACGCCAGCTTAGCGAAGTGCTGCAAAGCGACGCCTCGGTGGGCGAAAGCTACGCCCCCATCGGCTACTACGAAAACTTCAACGTGCGCGGCTTCGAGCTGAATGCCGCCAGCAGCTACCGAATCAATGGCCAGACCATCGCCGGCGAGCAGAACGTGGCCCTGGAAAACAAGCAGCAGGTGGAGCTGCTCAAGGGCCTGTCCGGGCTGCAGAGCGGCGTATCGGAGCCGGGCGGCCTGATCAACTACGTGACCAAGCGCGCCGAAGACGTGCGCAGCGTCACGGTGTCGACCAACGAACAAGGCGAACGCTACCTGGCCACCGACCTGGGCGGCTGGTTCGGCAGCGAGCGACAGTTCGGCCTGCGGGCCAACCTGGCTCATGAAGACATCCGCTCCTACGTCGACCACGCCGACGGCAAGCGCGACTTCGCCTCGCTGGCCTTCGACTGGCAGATCAACCCGGATGCCACCCTGCAGCTGGATGCCGAATACCAGCACCGTGAACAACGCTCGGTGCCGGGTTACCAGTTGCTCGGTGGCAGCGAAGTACCCCATGGCATCGACCCGGACGACCGCCTGGCCTACCAGCACTCGGCCAAGCCGGTGCAGAACGATTCGCTGAACCTGGGCGGGCGCTTCGAGTACCGTTTCAACGAAGCCTGGACCGGGACTTTGAGTGCCTCGCGCAGCAAGGTGGTGATTGATGACTACAGCTCGTTTGCCTGGGGCTCGAGCGAAGGCGCGTTCTTCGGCAGCAACGGCGACTACGACATCTACGACTTCCGCAGCCCGGACGACACCCGCCGTACCGATGAGGCGCAGGCCATGCTCAACGGGCGTTTCGATGCGCTGGGCGTGGGGCATGAGTTGACCGTGGGCACCAGTGCGCAGCGGCGCACGCTGGATCAGCGCCCCAGCTATATGGAATGGGTAGGTACAGGCAATATCCACACCGGTGCGCCGGCCTTCGATCCATCCGACAAGCCCATCAGGTCTAGCGAACGTCGCCTGGACAGCCGCCAGTACGGGCTGTTCGTGAGCGACCGCATCAGCTTCAACGAGCAATGGCAGACCATACTGGGTGCCCGGGAAGTACGCCTGGACGAGAAAACCTGGAATGAGGACGGCGTTGCCGGCCGCCATACCCGGCAGTACGAACTGCTGCCCAACGCCGCGCTCATCTACAAGCCGCAGCCGGATACCACGGTATATGCCAGCTATTCCAAAGGCCTGTCGGCAGGCGGTACTGCACCCTGGTTCGCCGAGAACAGCTTCGAAATCCTCGCGCCAACGACCTCGCACCAGCTGGAACTGGGCCTAAAGCACGACTGGCAAGGCCTGAGCTTCAGCGCCGCACTGTTCCAGATACGCCAGGCATACCAATACGCGCGCCCGGACGGAGCCGGCACTTTTACCTATGTCCAACAAGGCCAGCAGAAGAACACCGGCCTGGAACTGGGCGCCAGCGGCTGGGTGACCTCGAACCTGCAGGTACAGGCCAGCGCTGCGGCGATTCGGGCGCGGGTGCAGAACAGCGATACCGATGCCTATGAGGGCCACCAGGCGATCAACGTGCCCAGGTTCCGGGCGGCGTTGCAGGCGGAATACACCCTGCCGGTACCGGGGTTGGCACTGCTGGGTGGGGCGCGCTACAGCGCCAGCAAATATGCGAGCCAGGCGGGGAATGTGGAAGTTGGTGGGTATACGGTGTTCGATGTGGGTAGCCGCTACCGTACGCGCATCGGGGGGTATGACACGGTGCTGCGGCTGACTGTGGATAACGTGTTCGACAAGCGTTATTGGCGTGATGTGGGGGATTACCTGGGGGATAACTACCTGTTCCAGGGGGCGCCGCGGACGGCTCGGCTTTCGGCTTCGGTCAGCTTCTAGAATTTTGGGGGCGCGTTGCGCCCCTTCGCGACACAAGGCCGCTCCTACAGGCGTACGCGGTCCCTGTAGGAGCGGCCTTGTGTCGCGAAAGGGCCGCAAAGCGGCCCCCAAAGGCCCAAAAACAAAAAGCCCCCGGCTTTTCAGCTCGGGGGCTCTTCGTAGAATGTGGCGGTGAAGAAGGGATTTGAACCCTTGATACGATTTCTCGTATACACACTTTCCAGGCGTGCTCCTTCGACCACTCGGACACTTCACCGTTTCTCTTCAAGCCTTGCAGCCTGTCGAGGTGCGCTAATTTAGTGAAAGACCTTCCCTTTGGCAAGCATTTTTTTCAATTTTTTCATGCATTTGCATTTGAGCCCCGGCGAACGCTGACCGACCAGTCAGCCTTACTGCTTTACCTCGCCCCTGGCGCTGGGTAACGTCGTCGCCACGCCAACAAAAGGACTCTGCCATGAGCGAGCTGATTACCTACCACGCCGAAGACGGCATCGTCACCCTGACCCTGAACAACGGCAAGGTCAACGCCATCTCGCCAGACGTCATTGCCGCCTTCAACGCCGCGCTCGACCGCGCCACCGAAGAGCGCGCGGTGGTGATCATCACCGGGCAGCCCGGCATCCTGTCTGGCGGCTACGACCTCAAGGTGATGACCAGCGGCCCCAAGGAGGCGATCAGCCTGGTCACCGCCGGCTCCACCCTCGCCCGCCGCCTGCTGTCGCACCCGTTCCCGGTAGTGGTCGCCTGCCCGGGCAACGCCGTGGCCAAGGGCGCCTTCCTGCTGCTGTCGGGCGACTATCGCATTGGCGTCGAAGGGCCGTACAAGGTGTGCCTGAACGAAGTGCAGATCGGCATGACCATGCACCATGCCGGCATCGAACTGGCCCGCGACCGCCTGCGCCGCTCGGCCTTCCACCGCTCGGTGATCAATGCCGAGGTGTTTGACCCGCAGGGCGCGGTGGATGCCGGCTTCCTCGACAAGGTAGTGCCGGCCGAGCAGTTGCAGGATGCAGCACTGGAGAAAGCGCGGGAGCTGAAGAAGCTGAACATGCTGGCGCACAAGCACACCAAGCTGAAGGTGCGCAAAGAGCTGCTGGAGGCGCTGGACAAGGCGATCGAGCTGGATCAGCACTATACAGGTTGACCGTACCGGCCTCTTCGCGGGTGAACCCGCTCCCACAGGGATATCGCACGCCTCAAGAGCAGTGAGGTACCCGTGGGAGCGGGTTCACCCGCGAAAGGGCCAGTACAGGCTTGCACCAGGGTTTGCCCCGACCAGTGCACATCCGTACACTGCCCGGCGACTGTCTGGTGTGAGTCGTACCATGCTTTATTCATTGCGCATGTTCCTGCTGGCGCTGCATTTCCTTGTGGTTGGGGCCCTGGGCCTGGTCATTGGCCTGTGCCGCCCCTTCAACCCCGACAACAGCCGCGTGTTCGCACGCCTCTACAGCCTGCCGGCCACCTGGCTGATGCGCATCAGGGTCAAGGCCGAAGTCGGCCCGCTGTGGGATCAGCCGCCAGGCTGCGTGATCGTCGCCAACCATCAGTCCAACTTCGACCTGTTCGTGCTAGGCCAGGTGGTGCCGCAGCGCACCGTCGCCATCGGCAAGAAAAGCCTGGGCTGGATCCCGCTGTTCGGCCAGCTGTTCTGGCTGGGTGGCAACGTGCTGGTCGACCGCAAGAATGCCTACCAGGCACGCAAGGCCATGCAGAAGACCACCCGGGTACTGCAGGACGACACCTCGATCTGGATTTTCCCCGAAGGCACGCGCAATCCCGGCGAGCACTTGCTGGCCTTCAAGAAAGGCGCGTTTCACATGGCCATCGAGGCCGGAGTGCCGATCGTGCCGGTATGCGTCAGCCGCTATGCCGGGCGCCTCAGCCTGAACAGCTGGCGCCAGCGCACGGTGATCGTGCGCTCGCTGCCACCGATCGCCACGGCGGGCATGACCCTGCAGGACCTGCCGGCGCTGATCGAACAGTGCCGCGGGCAGATGCAGCAATGCATCGACCGCATGGAAGGGGAACTGGCCAAGAGCTAGGTTGCTCTTGAGCCCACTACAGCCCAAGCTGTAACCCGTGTCCAACCGGAATAAGCGAACAACCATGGGTCGAGTCGTGGCATCGGCGGTATACAGCGCCGGCAGAAAGGTCACCAACATCAGCATCGACGAAGGCAGCGAATGGGCACGCAAGCCAGGGCATTTTGTGTGGATTGGCCTGGAAGAGCCCAACGCTGAGGAACTGGCCAACCTGCAATGTCAGTTCAATTTGCACGAACTGGCCATCGAAGACGCCCTGGAAAAGCACAGCCGGCCCAAGCTGGAAACTTTCGGCGACGCCCTGTTCATCGTCACCTATTCGCCGGTGCGCCACGAAGGCAAGCTGGAGTTCATCGAAACCCACATCTTCGCCGGCAACGGCTACATCATCACCTGCCGCAACGGCCACTCCAAATCCTATGCCCTGGTGCGCCAACGCTGCGAGGCTCGGCCGTTGCTGCTGGAGCACGGCGAAGACTTTGTGCTGTACGCCCTGCTCGACTTCGTCACCGAGAACTACCAGCCGGTCAGCGAGGCCATTCATGGCGAGATCGAAGAGCTGGAGCAGAGCGTGCTTGGCGGTTCGCTGCAAGAGGACGATATCCGCCGCTTGCACAGCCTGCGCCGCGACATCCTGCGCCTGCGCCGCTACGTGGCACCGATGGTGGAAGTGAGCGAGGAACTGCAGCGCCTGAGCTTCCCGTTCATCGACAAGAACATGCGCCCGTACTTCCGTGACGTGCAAATCCACGTGACGCGGCAGATGGAAGACCTGGCCGGTATCCGTGACATCGCCAGCCAGACCATCGAGATCGGCATGCTGCTGGAGTCGTCACGGCAGAGCATCGTGCAGCGCAAGTTTGCAGCCTGGGCGGCGATCCTGGCGTTCCCCACGGCAATTGCCGGGGTTTACGGGATGAACTTCCAGAACATGCCGGAGTTGGGGTGGCACTATGGGTACTTCGGGGTACTGGGGGTGATCGGGCTGGGCTGTACCGCGTTGTATGCCAGCTTCAAGAAGTCTGGCTGGCTTTAAGGGCCTCTTCGCGGGCACGCCCGCTCCCACAGGATTATCGCAAGTTCGAAAATTGTGGATTACGTGTGGGAGCGGGCGTGCCCGCGAATGGTTGCAACCGATTACGCTGCGCTGTCACCGGCCTTCGATGGGTGCTGGATAAACCGCAACATCCACTCCCCCACCAGGTCGCCCTGGTGCTCGGTGGCCAGACTGGCCACGGCCTTGTGGTACACCTCATCACCCAGATACTCCTGGCGCGCATCGAGCAGCGCGCGGGAGTAGTCGTGCACGAACTCGGGGTGCCCCTGGAAGCACAGCACCTGGTCACGAATGTGGTACGCAGCGTTCGGGCAGAAATCGCTGGAGGCGATCACCGTGGCGCCTTCCGGCAGCTCGGTCACCTGGTCCTGGTGGCTGATCAGCAAGGTCAGCTCCGACACCTCCGGGTCCATCCACGGCGCATGGGCCGCCAGCGAATAGCGGTGGATACCCACGCCCCAGCCCTGCTCGGCACGCTCGGCCTTGCCACCCAGGGTCAACGCCAGCAACTGGTGGCCGAAACATACACCCAGCAACTTCTCGCCGCGCTCGTACAGCTTCAGCAGGTAGGCCTTGAGCGTCTGGATCCACGGGTCGGTACCAAACGAGTCGGCCTTGCTGCCCGTCACCAGATAGGCATCGAACACTTCGTTGTCGGCGGGGTAATCGCCGTTCATCACGTTGTACACACGAAATTCGGCGGCGATCGGCTGACGCGAGAAGAGCTGCTCGAACATCCTGCCGTAGCCCTGGTACTGCGCGGTCAACTCCGGTCGCAGGACATCGGTTTCAAGGATGCAGATGCGTAACGACATAGGGATAGTCCTGAACGACATGGGTGGGAATCTGCTGTAGAGACTGACGCGAAAGGCACGTACAAGCAAGTAGGCCGCACTGACGAACGGTCACATTTCATCGGTGCCCTGCTGGCACTTGCGCCACCGTCTAGCGAGAGCATGCCAGCCGGCTGGCACTTGGCCTCATAGCCCGAAGAAATTAATGACCGACCACATTAGAACAAAGGGTTCTCAAACATGGATGACGCACACCCTACTGTTGGTTGTATATCCACTTTCAAGAGGCAGGCAGTTCAGGCGTCACGCAACGCCACTGCGATCGACCCGAAGCGCGACAGGGAAGCCAACGGGTATTCAGGAATAACAACAAGAAGGCGGTCCGCCATGTTCAGACAATCGAAAATTCGCCAAGCTGGGCTCATTCTCTTCGCCACGACTTTGCTGCTGATCCTGCCGAACCTTACACGTTTGTTCGGCTGACTGCCGCTGTGGCGCCAACAGGCAACGCACAGGTAACCTGCTGGCCTTGATGGTCGGAGATTACCCATGCGCCACTGCCTTGCACTGTTAGTGTTGCTCCTGAGCCTGCCGCTGTCGGCGGCGCAACTGCACCTTGAACTGGGCGCTACGACGCGCCAATGGAGCAGTGAAGAACTGCTCGACCACCCGCAGGCCCGGGACATCAGCATCGACCAGGACGTTTCCTACAAGCAGCCCATGCGTTATCGGGCTGTGCCGCTGGCCGCGCTGCTGGACGGCGTGAGCGCCAGCGACCACCTGCAGGCAGTGGCGCTGGACGGTTTTGCCGCCGAAATGCCCGCAGCGCCACTGTTGCAGCAGGGGCCGGCACAGGCCTGGCTGGCGGTGGAGGAAACTGACCGGCCATGGCCACCACTGGGCCAAGGCAAGCCGAGTGCGGGACCGTTCTACCTGGTGTGGACTGCACCGCAGGCCAGCGGTATCCGCCCGGAGCAGTGGCCGTTCCAGATTTCCACGATTCGCAAGCTGGCCTCCGTCGAAGCGCGTTTTCCGGCGCTGCTGCCCGACCCGAAGTTGCCGGCCGACAGCCCGGTGCGCCGAGGCTTTGCCTTGTTCCAGCAGAATTGCCTGGCGTGTCATAGGTTGAATGGCGCAGGGGATGCACAGGTGGGGCCGGACCTGAATGTGCCGCATAACCCGACCGAGTATTTTCGGCCGGAATATCTACGCCAGCTGATTCGTGACCCGCAAAGCCTGCGGCAGTGGCCGCAGGCGAAGATGCCGGGGTTTGCAGAGAGTGTCTTGAGTGAAGCGGAGCTGGATGAATTGCTGGCTTACCTGGGGCATATGGCTGGGCGCAGGCCTTGAGGGCTGTGTGTGCTTCTTCGCGGGCTTGCCCGCGAAGAAGGCAACACAAAACTCTCAGGCTATGGGCCGCTCCTGCTTGACCCCCCACCCTTCCACCTCACCGCCATAAGGTGTCACCAGCTGCTCGAAGGCCTCTTCAAAGTCGCCAATCCCGCCATGGGTGGCATACATGACCTTGCTCAGTTCCAGATGCCATGCACCGTCGCCCATCTCCTTGACCTGGGCATTCAGCGATTCCCCACGAAACTGCCCGGCCGCACGGCGGGCCCCTGCTTCGTCGGGGAATATGGCGTAGAACTCGATGGGATGGATCTGGGTGAAGTCGAAACCGCCTGCCTTCATCTGGCGCAGGACGTTGCTGCTGATATCGTCGTTCTGGCTGCTCATGAAACGTCCTCCTGAATAATGCGATGGATAGACTTTCCGTGCACTACGCACCTGCCGGCAGCGGCCGGGCAGTTCGAGCTGATGCAAGACGCGAAGGGATGCGGTGCCGACCCGCAGAATAGGCCAGCACCTTCATGCAGCGTAGTGCCTGCAAGGGCACCACGCAAACGTGTGGTTCAGGGCGTTTCGTGGATGCTGGTGATGGTCACGCCACTCTGCTCCTTCAGCCAGCGTGCGGTGGGGGAAATGGTGCGGTCCTGGAAGTCGTTGAGGTCCAGCTCGTCCATCACCGGGAACAGGTGCGAACGGATGGCCCGCGCGGCGTCCTCCTCGCTGGGGCACTGGTCGCCGTGCAGCGTCAGGGTGGTGAGCACGCCCTTCTGGTCGGCAAAGATGACTTCCCACTCTTTCATTGAACGAACCCTCTAAGTCAACGAACACCGGGTGTGTGATGCCTGAAACAAGTGACCTTGAGGTGGGGAGAATGTTCAGTCTGTGCCGGCCTCTTCGCGGGTAAACCCGCTCCCACAGGGATTTCACAGGGTCTGAGGGCAGTGATATCCCTGTGGGAGCGGGTTCATCGATGCGTCGAACCGCCGCGAATGGGCCGCAAAGCGGCCCCTGGTGCAGCCTTACTTAGGCGTGCCGTGCACTACACCGGCAGTGTTATCCAGCAAGCTCTTGGTCGCAGTCTGGATATACGCTTCCAGCTTCTTCAGCATTTCCGGCTGGTCCTGGCTTTCGATCAGCTCGGCCTTGAACTCGCTGCCCAGCTGGTAGCGGTACATGCGCGGGGTCATGTCCTTGGACTCGATCAGGATACGGTCGCCCTGTACCAGGCCGACGATCTGCTCGCTGCCCGATGGCTTGATCATGCCCATGCCCTGGTCGCCCTCAGGCAGGTTGAGCAGGTCGCGGCCCCAGCACTGGTGACGGGCCTGGCCACCCAGGCGGCCCATGATGGTCGGCACGATGTCGACCTGGGTACCCACGGTGTGGTTGACCGCACCGAACTTCTCCTGGATGCCTGGGGCAATCAGCAGCAGCGGCACGTTGAAGCGGCCCAGGTCCAGCTCGGTGACCTGCTGGTGGTTGCCAAAGCCATGGTCGCCAACGATGACGAACAGGGTTTCCTTGAAGTACGGCTCCTTGCGCGCCTTCTCGAAGAACTGCCCCAGCGCCCAGTCCGAATAGCGCATGGCAGTGAGGTGCTCGTCCAGGCGGCCCTGGCCGGTTACCGGCTCTACCGGCAGGTCTTTGGGCAGTGCGTACGGGGTGTGGTTGGACAGGGTCTGCAGCAGCGCGTAGATCGGCTTCTTGCCATCGTGCTTGGCCAGCTCTTCGGCGCCGCGGTCGAACATGTCCTGGTCGGACACGCCCCAGGTCGGGTCGGAGAACACCGGGTTGACGAAGTCGTTACGGCCAATGAAGGTGGTCATGCCCTGGTTGCCGAAGAACCCGGACTGGTTGTCCCAGGCAAAGTCGCCGTTGTAGACGTAAACGTCGTCGTAATCGCGGGCGCTGAGCAAGGCTGGCAGGCCGGAGAGCTTGTGGCCGCCTTCCGGGGTCTGCATCAGGTACTCGAAGCCTGGCAGGTTGGGGAAGCAGGCCATGGTGGCGAACATGCCCTGGTGGGTATGGGTGCCGTTGGAGAAGAAGCGGTCGAACAGCAGGCCTTCTTTGGCCAGCTTGTCGAAGTACGGGGTGATGTTGTTGGGGCTGCCCAGCGCGCCCACCGAGTGGCCGGCGAAGCTTTCCATCAGGATCACCACCACGTTCTTGATCGGCAGGGTGCGCTCGGCCGGCGGCACGAAGTCGCGGCGGATTGCAGCCTCGTCGGCATCGACCAGGGTGTCGTGGGCGGTCAGCAGCTGCTCGCGCACGCTCTGCGTGGCTACGTCCTGCTCCAGCACCGGCTTCCAGATGTTGGCGCGGTCTTCGCCGAAGCGGCTCTTGGCAGCATCGATCAGGGTCAGGGTGCCGTTCAGGCCCAGCTGGTTGACGAAGTTGGAATCGGTGGTGAAGGCATCACCCCAGCGCATCGGCGGGCCCTGACGCAGGGTGCCACGGGCGGCGACCACGGCCACCAGCAGGATCACCATGAACACCGCCAGGCGGTTGTACCACGGCGCTGCACGGCGCTGCAGGGTGACCTCGCCGGCACCGTTGCCATGGGTCATGCGGTCGATGCCCTTGAACAGCAGGCTCAGCAGCCAGGTGCCGAACAGCCAGGCCAGCAGGTAGCGCACCACCGGGAAGCCGTACCAGAGCATGCTCAGCACGGTCTTCGGGTCTTCCTTGATGTACTGGAACACCAAACCGTTGAGGCGCTGGTGGAACTCGCGATAGAAGTCCATTTCCATCAGGCCGAGGAACATCACCACGCTCGAGGTGATGGTCAGCCAGAAACGGAACAGGCCACGCCGGGCCATGGCCCAGGGACTGAGGATGGCCAGCAGCAGCGGAATGCTGATGTACACCACTACCCGCAGGTCGAAGCGCAAGCCATTGAGAAAGCCTTCTGCGACGGTCGCGCTGGGGGTATCGCCGATCATGTCGCTGTTGTAGACCAGCAGCGCCAGGCGCACGAGGCTGAGCATCAGCATGATCACCAGGCCGCTGAGCAGCGTGTAGGCCAGGTGGGATTTCAGAGTGGGCGAGAACGACGCTCGCGCGCCCCGTTGCTTCAAGGCGTCCAGGTTAGCCATGAATGGGAAGGTCCTAGGATTGCGGGTTTGCGGAGATGGCGCAGGTGTATACCAACGCAGCATTGTGCGGGTGCGGATTCTGTTTAAACCAATGTGAAAATTTTGTCACGGGGGTGTTGCCGCTTTTGTCTGTTACGGCCTCTTCTCGGGCACGCCCGCTCCCACAGGGGGATCACTGCCCTCAGGTCCAGTGATCCCCCTGTGGGAGCGGGTTCACCCGCGAAGAGGCCAGCACAGCCATTCAGATCCGCACATTCCCCCGTGGCCCGGCGATCGCCCAGATCACCAGCCCCACCACCGGCAGCAAGGCGATCAGCAGGATCCACAACACCTTGATGCCCACTTCGCTGCCACTCTTGATCACATTCAGGATGGCCCAGATATCCAGCGCCAGGATGATCAGCCCGACCAGGCTGTTGAACGTCGACCCCATGCCAAAACTCCTGTCAAAGGCTTTGCTGCACAGCATAGTCAGCTATCAAGGCGATAGAAGGGAATCCTTGGCGATTGCCGCAGGTCCCTGAGTAGACTGCCGTTAATCACTGATTCGAGGTTCACATGCCCCCCGCCCACACTCAAAGCGCCGCCCCGACCTCGCTGCTGAACGCCTGGCGCCAGCAAGCCGTGAACACCCCGTGGCTCAGCGCCGGCCTGGGGTTGAGCCTGCTGGCGGTGTTGCTACTGCTGGCCGCCAGCCTGTGGAACGCAGTGAACGGCGACCACGCCGAAAACCTGCACCTGGCCGCACTGGGCGGGTTGTCCGGCTTTGGCGCCACGGCGCTGGGCGCGGTGCTGGCAGTGGTGCTGCGCGATGTCAGGGCCCGCACCCAGGATGTGATGCTGGGTTTTGCCGCCGGCATGATGCTGGCGGCCAGTTCGTTTTCGCTGATTCTGCCGGGCCTGGATGCCGCCCGCGAAATTACCGGCAACGGCCCGGCCGCGGCCTTTACCGTGGTGCTGGGCATGGGCCTGGGCGTGCTGCTGATGCTGGGCCTGGACCGCTTCACCCCGCATGAACACGAAAGCACCGGCCCTTGCGGCCCGGAGGCCGAGCGCATCAGCCGGGTGTGGTTGTTCGTGCTGGCGATTACCCTGCACAACCTGCCTGAGGGCATGGCCATTGGCGTGAGCTTTGCCAATGGCGACATGAACATCGGCCTGCCGCTGACCAGCGCCATCGCAATTCAGGACATCCCCGAGGGGTTGGCCGTGGCGCTGGCCTTGCGCGCTACCGGGTTGTCGAACCTGAAAGCCGCGCTGGTGGCGATCGGGTCGGGGCTGATGGAGCCGCTGGGTGCGGTGATCGGCCTGGGGATTTCGACCGGCTTTGCCTTGGCCTACCCGGTCAGCATGGGGCTGGCGGCGGGGGCGATGATTTTTGTGGTGAGCCACGAGGTGATTCCCGAAACCCACCGCAATGGGCACCAGACGGCGGCGACCCTGGGGTTGATGGGTGGGTTTGCGGTGATGATGTTCCTCGATACCGCGCTGGGCTGAAGATTGAAGCTGCCTGTACCAGCCTCTTCGCGGGTAAACCCGCTCCCACAGGGATCTCACTGGGCCCGAGGGAAGTGATATCCCTGTGGGAGCGGGTTTACCCGCGAAGAAGCAAACGCGGAAATCAGACGTGTACGGCGACCTTCAACGCCTCAAGCGCCGGCTCGACCTTGATCCCCACCTCAGCACCCAGCTCCAGCACCCGCGCCAGGTCGTTCTGCCCTACCATCACCATCTGCAGCTCGTCATCCAGCAACTGGCTGAAGTTGAGCAGCACATACCCACCCGCCTCCTTGTTCAGCGCCCCCATCTGCACCTGAATGCGATTGAGCGCGGTCAGCGGCTCGGTGCGGGCCAGTTGTTTGGGCTTGAGGGTGAAGGGCACGCTCTGGTCGAACGAGTCGCTGATCTGCTGGAACAGGTCCTGGTAGCTGTCGGCCTGAAACACCACGGTGTCCGGCAGGCTGCCCAGCACCACCCATTCGCCCAGCGGAATGGGGAAGCTGTCGTCGTAGTTGATGTCGGGGTTGGCGGCCAGGAAGGCAGCGGGGTCGGCGTAGGCCTGGGCGGCCTCGTCGGCGATGCGCTCGATGTCTTCCTCGCGCATGCAGCCAGCGCCAATGAGGCTGATGAATTCGAGCAACTGAGTTTTCATGAAAGGGGGCCTGCGACGGGTGAAAAGTCGCCAAGGATAGCCGCAAATGCCCCCTTGCGGTTAGCCGGCCAGCACTTGCAGGCGCGCTGCGGCGTCCACGGCCCCCATGGTTTGCGCTGCCACCAGTGCGGTGATACCACGGGCATCCTGACGGGCCGGGTCGGCACCCTGGGCCAGCAGGTACTCGAGGATTTCGCTGCGGTTGAACATGGCTGCCAGCATCAGTGCGGTGCGGCCATCCTGCGCGGCGGCGTCCACCGGTACGCCGTGCTCCAGCAACAGGCGAATCATGGCCAGGTCACCCTTGAACGCGGCGCCGGCGATGGGCAGTTGGCCGTTATCGTTGGCAATCAGCGGGTCGGCGCCATGCGCCAGCAGCACACGCACTGCGTCGTGGTGGCCGTGGTAGCTGGCCAGCATCAGCAGGGTGTCGCCCTTGTGGTTGCGCAGGTTGGCCGGCAGGCCGCTGGCCAGCAGGCGCCCGAGCATCTCGGCATCGCCCTGGCGGGCACGTTCGAACACCTGCTCGGCAAAGGCGGCGGTTTCGTCGTCGGTCATGGTGGTGGGCGTGGGTTGGCTGGACATTTGGAACCTCCTGGCAGAAATCGTTGCCCAAGTCTTTGTCAGGCAAGGCTGCCGGGTCAAAGGTTCAGATTCTATCGGGCTGATAGCTGGCCGCGGGTCGTGCAATATGCACTGTGCAAAATGCACGACCATGCAGGTTGCACGAAAGCGCCTCGACGAAAAATACGTAACCTACTGAAATTAAAGGATTTTTTCAGAAAAAGCTTCCTGGCACGGTCACTGCAACGATCAACTCACGTCTGCCACGCAACAGCCAGGAGTTGATATGGACCTCATCCAGGAAAAGTTCGTTTCGGTATTTTCGGCCTACCAGGTGAATACCCAGGCCCGCCCAGACGGCGGTGTGCTGCTGACTCTGCGCGCAGCTGATGGCAAGGTCACCCGCCGCGTGCTGACCTACGCGCAATTGCACAGTGCCGAGCAGCTGTCCTGGGCGATCAGTGCGATTCGCCGCGATTTGGCCGAGCAGGCCAGTGAATTGCCGGTGATTTCGATGCTGCAGAGCCAGCAGCGGTTTGCCTTGCCGACTTATCGCTGAGTTTTGTATTGGTTGATCTGGCCTCTTCGCGGGCTCGCCCGGGAAGAGGCCGGTAAAGCCATTACAGTTCGTCGATGCCCAGAAACGCCCGCGCAGTCACATCCCCGGTAAACCTCGGCTGCATCCCTTCCTCGCTGCTGTACAACCGCAACGCCAAGCAAAACGGTGTATCGCCCAGCTCGACCCAGCGCCGAGTCCCCGCCGGGAGCACCAGCTGGTCGCCCTTCTCGCACAGCACCGAATACACCCAATCCCCCGCACGCAGGCCAACCTGAGCCCGCCCGCTGACCACGGCAAACACCTCGTCGGCGTCATGCACATGCTCATCGCGAACGTCCACCTGCGCAGGGGCCTCACCCTCACGGTTGAGTAACACGAAAGCCTTGCTGCCATGCGCCGTCATCAACTGGTCAAGGTGCTCGCGACAGGCCTCCAGTACCTCCTCCTGGGCGGTGCCAGGGCGCACACGCAGGCCATGCTCGGCATGGGCAAAGCGCACGCCCTGCTCGGCCAGAGTGGCAACGATATCGTCGTGGTGGGTCAACACCTTGTTCGGCAGTTCCGGGCTGGAGGGGTGGAAAACGCTGAGAATGCTCATCAGGGGCGGGTCCTGGTCGGTTGCGAACAAAGGGCAATGATAACGGCTGCAGCCAAGGCTGCGGCACTGGCCATACCAAAGGTGAAGGTGGGTCCCAGCAGTTTCCAGCTGTAACCCGAATACAATGCCCCCAGCGCACCGCCAGTGCCCGACAGCGCCGCATACAGCGCCTGGCCCTGGCCCTGCTGGCGGGCGCCGAAGCTGGCCTGCACGAAAGCGATGCTGGCGGCATGGAAGCAGCCGAAGGTGGCCGCGTGCAACACTTGGGCAAACACCAGCACCGCCGGCTCGCCGGCCAGGTTGCCCAGCAACAGCCAGCGCAGCGCCGCCAGCACGAAGCTGGCCAGCAGCACCCGCTGCACCGAAAAGCGCGCGAAGATACGGCTCATGGCCATGAACACCAGTACTTCGGCCACCACCCCGAGTGCCCACAGCAGACCGATGGCACCCCGGGCATAGCCCAAGTGCTCCAGGTGCAGGGTGAGGAAGGTGTAGTACGGCCCATGGCTGAGCTGCATCAGTGCCACGCAGGCGTAGAACGCGACCACCCCCGGCGCCCGCAGTTGCTGCAGGAAGCCGCCCGCGCCACTGCGCTCGCCCTGCTCCACCGGCTGGGCATTGGGCACCCACAGGCTGGCGGCGACGATGCCGGCCATGATCGTGACCAGCGCCACCGGGTAGATGTCCAGGCTCAGCCACTCGAACAGCCGGCCCAGGCCGACCACGGTGAGTATGAAGCCGATCGAGCCCCACAGGCGCACCTGGCTGTAGCGCGCGGTTTGCCCGTGCAGGTGGGCCAGGGTGATGACCTCGAACTGCGGCAGCACCGCATGCCAGAAGAACGCGTGCAGGGCCATGACCAGCGCCAGCCAGGCGTAGCTTTTGCCAAGGAAGATCAGGGCGAAGGTGGCCAGGGTCGACAATGCGCCCAGCCGCACGATCAGCAGGCGCTGGCCGGTGCGATCACCCAGCCAGCCCCACAGGTTGGGGGCGATGCAGCGCATGAGCATGGGTATGGCCACCAGCTCGCCGATGCGTGCCGGAGAGAAGCCCAGGTGGTCGAAGTACAGCGCCAGGAACGGGGCGGTGGAGCCGAGCAGGGCGAAGTAGAACAGGTAGAAGCTGGACAGGCGCCAGTAGGGGATTGGTTGCATGGGGTGACCTTGTGGGGACCTGTGCCGGC
Organism: Pseudomonas sp. M2(2023); assembly: GCF_030263955.1. NCBI lineage: Bacteria > Pseudomonadati > Pseudomonadota > Gammaproteobacteria > Pseudomonadales > Pseudomonadaceae > Pseudomonas > Pseudomonas sp. M2(2023). Next base: position 1,518,376 of record NZ_CP127114.1, on the reverse strand, counting down.
CTCTTCGCGGGTAAACCCGCTCCCACAGGTACCTCACCGCCCTCAGGCCCAGTGATATTCCTGTGGGAGGGGATTGGTTGCATGGGGTGGCCTTGTGGGGACCTGTACCGGCCTCTTCGCGGGTAAACCCGCTCCCACAAGTACCCCACTGCCCTCAGGCCCAGTGATATTCCTGTGGGAGCGGGTTTACCCGCGAAGAGGCCGGTACTGGCGAATCAGAGCTGGCCCAGCACCGGGGTATTCACCTTCACATCGGCATTCTGCGCGCGGTGGCGCAGCAGGTGGTCCATCAGCACGATGGCCATCATCGCCTCGGCGATCGGCGTGGCGCGGATGCCCACGCACGGGTCGTGGCGGCCTTTGGTGATGACGTCCACCGGGTTGCCGTCGATGTCGATGGAGCGGCCCGGGGTAGTGATGCTGGAGGTCGGCTTCAGCGCCAGGTGAGCAACGATCGGCTGGCCCGAGGAAATACCGCCGAGGATGCCGCCAGCGTTGTTGCTGAGGAAGCCTTCCGGGGTCAGTTCGTCACGGTGCTCGGTGCCGCGCTGGGCCACACTGGCGAAGCCGGCGCCGATTTCCACGCCCTTGACCGCGTTGATGCTCATCAGCGCGTGGGCCAGTTCGGCATCGAGGCGGTCGAAGATAGGCTCGCCCAGGCCCGGCATGACGCCTTCGGCGACCACGGTGATCTTGGCACCCACCGAGTCCTGGTCACGGCGCAGCTGGTCCATGTAGGCCTCCAGCTCCGGCACTTTGCTCGGGTCAGGGCTGAAGAAGGCGTTCTGCTCCACCGACTCCCAGGTCTGGAACGGGATTTCGATCGGGCCCAGCTGGCTCATGTAGCCGCGCACGGTGATGCCTTGGGTGGCCAGGTATTTCTTGGCGATGGCACCGGCGGCCACGCGCATGGCGGTTTCGCGCGCCGAGCTGCGGCCACCGCCGCGGTAGTCGCGAACGCCGTACTTGTGGTGGTAGGTGTAGTCGGCGTGGGCCGGGCGGAACAGGTCCTTGATCGCCGAGTAGTCCTTGGACTTCTGGTCGGTGTTGCGAATCAGCAGGCCGATCGAGCAGCCGGTGGTGCGGCCTTCGAACACGCCGGAGAGGATTTCCACCTCGTCGGCTTCCTGGCGCTGGGTGGTGTGCCGGCTGGTGCCGGGCTTGCGCCGGTCAAGGTCGTGCTGCAGGTCGTCGAGAGAAATCTCCAGGCCCGGTGGGCATCCATCGACAATGGCGACCAACGCCGGGCCATGGCTCTCGCCAGCGGTGGTGACAGTGAACAGCTTGCCGTAGGTATTGCCGGACATGGACGCTCCGCGAGATCTGCCTGAAGTGAACGAAAGCGGCAGTATACAGATGGATTGATCGCCTGTGCTGGCCTCTTCGCGGGTAAACCCGCTCCTACAGGGTCATCACAAGATGCGAAAATTGTGCTGTACCTGTGGGAGCGGGTTTACCCGCGAAGAGGCCAGTACAGGCAACCTCCCCTTCGAACCTTCCCGCAAACACTGGGTCAAACCCTCATCTCCCCATGTAGTACCGAATGATGTCGCGCCTCGTCGCCCTCTTCTTCCTGCTGTGCACCGGCCTGGCCCAGGCCGCCGCCCCCACCGTGCTACAACGCCCGATCGACCTCGACACCGGCCAGGGCGTGCTGCACGGCAGCCTGCTGCTGCCGCAACAGCCAACCCCGCCACCGGTGGTGCTGATCATCGCCGGCTCCGGCCCCACCGACCGAGACGGCAACAACCCGGCGTCAGGCCGGGTCGACAACCTCAAGCGCCTGGCCCTGCTGCTGGCCAACGAACACATCGCCAGCGTGCGCTACGACAAGCGCGGGGTGGCCGCCAGCCAGCCGGCCACGCCCGACGAGCGTGACCTGAGCGTGGAGCGCTATGTAGCCGACGTGGTCGCCTGGAGCCGCAAGCTCAAGGCCGACCCGCGCTTCGGCCCGTTGATCCTGATCGGCCACAGCGAAGGCGCGCTGATCGCCAGCCTGGCCGCCGAGCAGGCCGGCGCCAGCGCGGTGATTACCCTGGCTGGCAGCGGCCGACCGCTGGCCGACGTGCTGCGCGAACAGCTGGCACAGCGCCTGCCGCCGGCACAACTGGCCGGCGGCAGCGCCCTGCTCGACCGCCTGCAGGCCGGGCAGACCAGCCTGGAGGTACCGGCGCCGCTGCGTCAGGTGTTCCGCCCCAGCGTGCAGCCCTACCTGATTTCGCTGTTCCAGCAAGACCCAGCGGCGGCCTTCGCCCGCCTGCCCATGCCCGCGCTGATCGTGCAGGGGCGCAACGACGTGCAGGTAGGCGTGATCGACGCCGAACGACTGAAGGCGGCCAAGCCGGATGCACAACTGGTGCTGATCGATGGCATGAACCACATGCTGCGCATCAGCCCCAAGGCAATGAGCCAGCAGCGCGACAGCTACCTCAACCCTGGGTTGCCGCTGGCAAGGGAGCTGGGCGAGCAGATTGTGACGTTTATCCAGCATTTGCCTTCTGCCTGACCCTCAGGTCTTGGACGGTACGGCCGATAAAGGGAGTAACGGCGAAGATTGGGGCCGCGGCGCGGCCCATCGCGACGCAAGGCCGCTCCCAAAGGGACAGTGCCAGGTTCAGGCTCGGCGCCGTCCCTGTGGGAGCGGCCTTGCGTCGCGAAAGGGGCACGCAGTGCCCCCTCTTGCAGCCGGCACGCACTTGAGGACAAGCCCTGATGACAACCGCCCCCGCCGCCGTAGAGCCAGCCGAAGAGCCCGAGGAAAGCCCTGCCCTGCCCTGGGCCGAGCTGGCCGCCGAACACTTCCAGCTGTTGCGCCTGGCCGCCCTGCCCACCGACCGCAACACCGGCGCGCGGCCCCTGCGCTTCGTGCAGTTCGGCTATGCCGAACGCCACGACAAGGCCCACAGCCTGCTGCGCATGGAAATCCAGCTGCCCGGGCAGAAGGTGCACAAGGAACAGAACCGCCTGGACATTCGCGTCGACCACTCCGCGCGCCTGGTGCGCATTGGCAATGAACATGGCCTGCAACTGGAGCCGCTGAACCGTGGCATCGGCCGCTTCCTGCTGGCCCAGGCCGCGCAATGGCTGCAGCGCAAGTGGTCGCACTACCGGATCGAGGGCATGGCGCTGCCGAGCAAGGATGCGCTGAACGAAGACTCACGCCTGCGCCGTGACCACTGCCTGCGCGGGATGGGTATCGAGGTGGAGTACGAGGATAGCCAGCATCTGAAGGGCCGTACCGTGGAAATGACGGTGGGCGAGCTCAAGGGGGCGTGGAACAGCGAGCGCTTGCAGCGAGTGGGGATACTGGACGCTGCCGGCCTGCTGCAGCAGGCTGACCAGCAGTTGCAGGAGAAGGAAGGGCAACTGCGTGAGCGAGATGAACGGGTTGCCAAGTACCAGCGTGAAGACAGCGGGTTGCGCTTTACCATTACCTGTCTGGTGGCGTTTGCGGTGTTCCAGGCGGGGTTGCTGATCTGGATTGCCACGCGCTGACACCGCGTCGCCTAATTCGCGGGTAAACCCGCTCCCACAGGGTCCGCGTCGCACCTGAGGGCAACGCTATACCTGTGGGAGCGGGTTTACCCGCGAAGAGGCCCTGGAATCAGACCCGGGCCTTGAACAGTTCCTGATGCTGGCGGCACTGCTCGGCGGTCAGCATGAACACCCCGTGCCCACCGCGCTCGAACTCCAGCCAGGCAAAGTCCACCTCGGGGTATAGCGCCTCGACATGCACCTGGCTGTTGCCCACCTCGACAATCAGCAAGCCCTTGTCGGTCAAGTGGTCTGCCGCCTCGGCCAGCATGCGCCGCACCAGGTCCAGGCCATCGTTGCCGCAGGCCAGGCCCAACTCGGGCTCGTGGTGGTACTCGGCCGGCATGTCGTCGAAGTCTTCGGCATCGACATACGGCGGGTTGGACAGGATCAGATCGAAACGCTGCCCCGGCAAACCACCAAAACCGTCGCCCTGCACGGTGTACACGCGCCCGTCCAGGCCGTGGCGTTCGATGTTCTGGTTGGCCACTTCGAGCGCTTCGAACGACAGGTCGGCCAGCACTACCTCGGCCTCGGGGAACACGTCGGCGGCAACGATGCCGATGCAGCCAGAACCGGTGCACAGGTCGAGAATGCGCGCCGGCTCGCTCGCCAGCCACGGCTCGAAGCGTTTCTCGATCAGCTCGCCAATCGGCGAACGCGGCACCAGCACGCGCTCGTCGACGATGAACGACATGCCGCAGAACCAGGCTTCGCCCAACAGGTAGGCGGCCGGCACGCGTTCTTCGATACGGCGCTTGAGCAGGTGCTGCAGGCGTACCCGCTCGTCGTCCTCGAGCATGCAGTCCAGGTAGCTGTCGGCCACCTCCCACGGCAGGTGCACCGCCCCCAGTACCAGCAGGCGGGCCTCGTCCCAGGCATTGTCGGCACCGTGGCCGAAGAACAGGTCGTGCTCGTGGAAGCGGCTGACCGCCCAGCGGATGTAGTCGCGCAGCGTGCGCAGGCGGGATGTGATCACGGGGTACTCCTAATTCAGACCGGACAAAAGTCTAACAGCCCCACCCGCACATTTGTTCCTTTGCCTTACCCAATGGCTAGCCACAAGCCAGTAACCATGCCGCTTGCGTTGTCAACCATTCCCATTGGCGCCAAGGCAGGGGAGAATAGGTATACAAAAGCCCTATCCAAGGAGCCCTTGATGTCCGTTCCAACCACGATGTTTCGCCTCACTGGCCGCGACTACCCGCCGGCCAAGCTGAGCCACGCCAGCCTGATCATCATCGATGCGCAAAAGGAGTACCTCAGCGGGCCCCTGGCGCTGTCGGGCATGGACGAGGCCGTGGCCAACATCGCCAGGTTGCTCGACGCCGCGCGCAAGAGCGGCCGTCCGATCATCCACGTTCGCCACCTGGGCACTGTCGGTGGCCGCTTCGACCCACAAGGGCCGGCCGGCCAGTTCATTCCGGGGCTGGAGCCGCTGGAAGGCGAAATCGTCATCGAAAAACGCATGCCCAATGCATTCAAGAACACCCAGCTGCATGAGACCCTGCAGGCGCTGGGCCACCTGGACCTGATCGTCTGCGGTTTCATGAGCCACTCCAGCGTCAGCACCACGGTACGCCGCGCCAAGGACTATGGTTACCGCTGCACCCTGGTGGAAGACGCTTCGGCGACCCGCGACCTGGCATTCAAGGATAGGGTGATCCCGGCCGCGCAGATCCACCAGTGCGAAATGGCCGTGATGGCCGACAACTTCGCTTGCGTGGCCCCCACCGCCAGCCTGATCTGAGCGGCTGAGTACAACCGCCCGGCAGCCGGGCGGAACCCGATGGGCGGCCCCAGGTCGAATTCCGGATATCCACAGAGGAGAGCGGAATGAAGCTCAAAGGCAGTTTCGACGCCAAGCGCCTGCGCCCGCGCGAACCGCGTAACTGGGGTGCCCGCCTGGCGGCCGGCCTGGCGGCCATGCTGGCGACCCTTGGCGTGCTGTTGGCGATGGCCGGCGTTGCTGGCTTGCTGGGCAACTACCCTGCCCTGGCGGAGCTCAATGCCAACAAACCACTGGCCGGCATCCTCACCGTGGCCGGTTTGCTGCTGCTGTGGCTGGGCGTGCGCTTCTGGCGGCGCAGCCGCATTCGCCTGCGCCGCGGGCGGGAACTGAACCTGTCGCCGCACCTGATGAAAAAACACGATTGAGGCACTGCTGACGCGGTCCCTGTGGGAGCGGGTTTACCCGCGAAAGGGCCGGCACAGGCTGCACAAGGCCCCACAGTCGCGTAAACTACGCCGCCCACGTGGAGGCATCATGCAAGACGACGATTTTTCCCTGTTCAAGGCCGAAGTGCGCGGTGTCAAACCGATCAGGCACGACCGCGCCGAAGTCGGCAAGCCCAAGGCCGACCGCCAGAAGCTGGCCGGCCTGCGTCAGGCGGCGACCGTGCGCAGTGACAAGGCGCTGGTGATCGACGGCATGTCCGACCAGTTCGTCATCGACGTTGGTGCCGAAGACGAGTTGCTGTGGCGCCGCGATGGCGTACAGGAAGGCCAGCTGCGCAAGCTGAAGCTGGGGCAGATCCCGTTCGAGGGCAGCCTCGACTTGCACGGCATGACCGTGGAAAAGGCCCGCGAAACCCTGTGGGATTTCATCGCCGAGGCCACCAGACTGGAAGTGCGCTGCGTGCGGGTTACCCACGGCAAGGCCGCGCGCCTGGACGGCAAGCGCCCGATGATCAAGAGCCACGTCAACACCTGGCTGCGCCAGCACCCGCAGGTGCTCGGTTTTGCCTCGTGCAGCGCCCGCCACGGCGGCACCGGCGCGGTGTATGTGATGCTCAAACGAACCATGCTCGAAGGCCGCGACGAGTAACGCCGCGCTTGCAGCGCCGCCCTCACCGCCGTAACCTTCGTTTTTGCGATTTTTTCCCACAGGTAGATCCATGTCCCTGGAACAGAACTACACCGAGATCCTCAGCCAGATTGGCGAGGACGTCTCCCGTGAGGGCCTGCTCGACACGCCCAAGCGGGCTGCAAAGGCGATGAAGTACCTTTGCCGCGGTTATGAGCAAACACTGGAAGAAGTCACCAACAACGCGCTGTTCAGCTCTGACAACAGCGAAATGGTGCTGGTCCGGGACATCGAGCTGTATTCGATGTGCGAACACCACATGCTGCCGTTCATCGGCAAGGCGCACGTGGCCTACCTGCCCAAGGGCAAGGTACTGGGCCTGTCGAAGGTGGCGCGCATCGTCGACATGTACGCTCGCCGCCTGCAGATCCAGGAAAACCTCAGCCGCCAGGTTGCCGAGGCCGTGCAGCAGGTAACCGGTGCCGCCGGCGTTGCCGTGGTCATCGAAGCCAAGCACATGTGCATGATGATGCGCGGTGTCGAGAAGCAGAACTCGACCATGATCACCTCGGTGATGCTGGGTGAGTTCCGCGAAAACGCCGCCACCCGCAGCGAGTTCCTCAGCCTGATCAAGTGATTGGCTGCTGACCCCGAGCCGACCCTGCCGGGTCGGCTTTTTCATTTCAGGAGTTGCCCATGATCGTCAAAGCCCTGCGGGTTGGCCTCGGCCAGCTCATCGTGTTCGGCGACTGGATCAGCCGCCCGGCCAAGCGCAAACGCGACGCCACCGCCCAGGCTCGCGTCGAGCAAGCGGCCAAGGGCCTGGCGCTGTACCAGTTCCACGCCTGCCCGTTCTGCGTCAAGACACGCCGCACCCTGCACCGTTTGAACGTGCCGGTGGCGCTGCGCGATGCCAAGAACGACCCAGTACACCGCCAGGCCCTGCAGGAAGGTGGCGGCCGGGTGAAAGTGCCGTGCCTGCGTATTGAAGAAGCGGGCAAGGTGACCTGGATGTATGAGTCCAAGGCGATCATTGCCTACCTGGATGAGCGGTTCGCGTCGGCCTGACCGTTTGCAGGTGGCCTGTACTGGCCCTTTCGCGGGTAAACCCGCTCCCACAGGTACTCCGCTACCCTCAGGCCCTGTGATTTCCCTGTGGGAGCGGGTTTACCCGCGAAGAGGCCGGCACAGGCTATAAACTAGCCCACCATCGGCACATGCCGCGGGTGGCTGCTGACCCGCTCCAGCCAGGCCCTCACTGCCGGGTAGTCGGCCAGGTCGAACCCACCCTGCTGCGCCACATGGGTGTAGGCATACAACGCCACATCGGCAATCGAATACTGTTCGCCGACCAGGTACGGCGTCATCTGCAACTGCCGCTCCATCACCTTCAGTGCCTTGTAACCCCCCTTGTGCAGCTTGCGGTATTCCTCCACTCGCTCGTCCGGCAACCCCAGGTAGAACTGGATGAAACGCGCCACGGCAATGTAGGGCTCATGACTGTACTGCTCGAAGAACTGCCACTGCAGCACCTGGGTGCGCAGGCGTGGCTCGGTGGGCAGGAACTCGCTGCCGTCGGCCAGGTAGTTGAGAATGGCATTGGACTCCCACAGGTAGCTGCCGTCTTCCAGCTCCAGCACCGGTACCTTGCCGTTGGGGTTCATCGCCAGGAACTCGGGCGTTTCGGTCTCGCCCTTCAGGATGTCCACCGGGTGCCATTCATATGGCCGGCCCAGCAGGCTCAACATCAGCTTGACCTTGTAACAGTTGCCCGACTGGTAGTCGCCGTAGACCTTGTACATCGCCCCCTCCACTCCCAAGCAGTTCTGCATTTGCACCCAATAGTTGGCGACTGTACGGCTAAAAGCAATGGTCGCTGTATGGCAAGGATCAACCTTGCTCGCTGTAGTCTGAAAAAACTGCTTACACCTTTACAAGGATTTTGTTCATGACCGATGCCACTTCCATACGCCTGCGGCCCCTGGCAGACAGCTCCCCGTCGGCGGTGGTCGCCGGCTTCATCGCCATGCTCACCGGCTATACCAGCTCGCTGGTGCTGATGTTCCAGGCCGGCCAGGCAGCCGGGCTGACCACCGCGCAGATTTCCTCATGGATCTGGGCGTTGTCGATCGGCATGGCGGTGTGCAGCATCGGCCTGTCGCTGCGTTACCGCACACCGATCACCGTGGCCTGGTCCACCCCCGGCGCCGCCTTGCTGATCACCAGCCTGGGCGGGGTCAGCTATGGCGAAGCGATCGGCGCCTACATCACCTGTGCCGTGCTGGTGCTGATCTGTGGCCTGACCGGCAGTTTCGAGCGCCTGGTCAAGCGCATCCCGGCCTCGCTGGCCTCGGCGCTGCTGGCGGGTATCCTGTTCAAGATCGGCAGCGAAATCTTCGTTGCCGCCCAGCATCGCACCCTGCTGGTACTGGGCATGTTCTTCAGCTACCTGCTGGTCAAACGCCTGTCGCCGCGTTACTGCGTGCTGGCCGCGCTATTGGTGGGTACGGCGCTGTCCGGCGCCCTGGGCCTGCTGGACTTCAGCGGCTTCCGGCTGGAAGTGGCCACGCCGGTGTGGACCACGCCAAGCTTCTCGCTGGCGGCGACCATCAGCATTGGCATTCCGCTGTTCGTGGTGGCGATGACCTCGCAGAACATGCCGGGTGTGGCCGTGCTGCGCGCCGACGGCTACCAGGTGCCGGCCTCGCCACTGATCTCGGCCACCGGTTTTGCCTCGCTGCTGCTGGCGCCGTTTGGTTCGCATGGGGTCAACCTGGCGGCGATCAGCGCGGCGATCTGCACCGGGCCGCATGCCCATGAAGACCCGGCCAAGCGTTATACCGCGGCTGTGTGGTGCGGGATTTTCTATGGCATTGCCGGGGTGTTCGGCGCGACCTTGGCGGCGCTGTTTGCGGCGCTGCCAAAAGAACTGGTGCTGTCGATTGCGGCGCTGGCGCTGTTCGGCTCGATCATGAACGGGCTGACCGTGGCCATGAGCGAAGCGCGTGAGCGCGAGGCTGCGGTGATCACCTTCATGGTTACCGCTTCGGGGCTGACCTTGTTCTCGATTGGTTCGGCGTTCTGGGGGATTGTGGCGGGGGTACTGGCCCTGATGATTCTCAACCCGCGCAGAGCCTGAGTTTTTTATAGCCTGAACGGGCCTCTTCGCGGGTAAACCCGCTCCTACTGAGATCACACAACATTCAGCCCTGCGGTATTCCTTGTAGGAGCGGGTTTACCCGCGAAGAGGCCCGTTCAGGCCACACAAAGCCCAGGCCCAGATCACAACCTGAAATGCCCCACCATCCCCTTCAGGTCGGAACCCAACTGCGCCAGCTCGATACTCGACCGGGCATTGTCCTGCATCGCCAACGCCGCCTGATCGGCACTACCACGGATCTGCGTGACGCTGCGGCTGATCTCTTCTGCCACCGAACTCTGCTGCTCGGCCGCCGCGGCAATCTGCTGGTTCATCTGCTGGATCAATGAAACCGCCGCCGCAATGCTGCCCAGCGCGCTTTCGGTCTGCAGTGCATCAGCCACCGCCAAACGCACCAACTCGGTACTGCCGCGAATCTGCGCCACCGACTGCTGGGCATTGCCCCGCAGGCTGGCGACCAAGGTCTCGATCTGCTCGGTAGACTGCCGGGTACGCCGCGCCAGCGCACGCACCTCGTCAGCGACCACGGCAAAACCACGCCCCTGCTCACCCGCGCGGGCGGCTTCGATAGCAGCATTCAGCGCCAACAGGTTGGTCTGCTCAGCCACGCTCTTGATCACTTCCAGCACGTCGCCAATGGTGTGGATCTCGGCACTGAGGCTGTCGATACCGGCGCTGGCCGTCTCCGCCGCCGACGCCAGTTGCTCGATGCGCTGCATGCTCTGGCGCACCACCTGCTGCCCGGAATCAACCTTCTCATCCGCAGCCTGGGCCGCCTGGGCCGCCTCCTCGGCATTACGCGCCACATCGTGCACGGTGGCGGTCATTTGCTGCATGGCGGTAGCCACCTGCTCGGTCTCTTCCTTCTGGCTGCCCACCTCGCGGTTGGTCTGCTCGGTCACCGCCGACAGCGCCTGCGCATTGCCGGCCAGTTGCTCGATGCCCTGCTGCAAACCGCTGACAATGCCCGACAGGCCCGCCGCCATCTGCTGCATGGCCTGCATCAACTGCCCTACTTCGTCCCGGCGCGGTGCCTGGGCGTCGAAGCTCAGCTCGCCGGCAGCGATGCGCTGGGCGCGGGCAATCACATGCTTGAGCGGCCCGACCACGGCGCGGGTGATCAGCCAGGCGGCCAGCACACCTACCAGCAGCGCCAATGCGGTAGCCAGGCCGATGGCCACGGCATTGCGTTGCAATTCGCCCTGCAGGGCCTGCTCCTGCCCCAGGTAAGCCTGGTCGACCCGACTGGTGACTTGCTCGGCACTGGCCTGCAACTGCGCCTTCAAGCCCTGCTCGCGGGCTAGCTGGTCAGTGTATTCGTTGAGCTTTTCCGAGAAGCTGCCAATGTGCCCCGCCACTTCGCCCAACACACTCTGGTAGCCAGCATCGCTGACAGCGCCCTGCAACTGGCTGACCAGGCTGGCGGCTTCGACGGTCTGGGCAATGCGCTCCTGGCTGACGCCCTCTTCGCCCTTGCGGCTTTTTTCCAGGCGTACCCGCGCTTCGTCCATGGCCTGCAGCATCAGCCGCGACACCTGCGCCACCTGCGTGGCCTGCTCGAGGAACGCGCCGCCCTGCTGGCCCTGGGACTGCTTGAGGGTATACACGCCGTCGTCAGCCAGGCCGGCCTGCAGTACGTCGAGGTTGTTGGCCACGCTGGACACCGACCAACTGGCCATGTCCAGCGCCAGCTCCTTGGCCTGCACCGCCTCGACAAAGGCCTCGAACGCCTGGCCATAGGCTGCCAGGTCGGTTTCCGCCGCCGCCAGCGCCGGCAGGCCACGGGCGCGTTCGACCAGACCCTGCAAGCCGCTGCGCAAGGCCTCGGCCTGCTGCAGGTCGGAGCGCAGGGCAAATGCCTGCTCGTGCTGGCGCAAGCGCAGCAGGTCAGTATTGAACTGGGCCAGCTGGCGCAAGCTGTCGAAGCGCTGGCTAACGCTGTGCAGCGCGGCAATGCCAATGCCGGCCACCGCCAGGGTCAGCACCAGCACCAAGGCAAAGCCCAGGCCGAGTTTGCGGGCCATGCCCAGGTTGGCCAGCATACCGTGCTTGCTCGCGCCCATGCCGATTCCCCTTCTGCGTGCGAGGTTATCCCGAAAGCCAAGGGTGGCAACGTTGCCAGCCGATGGACAAGGGCCTGGCGTCAGAATGGTGTCAAATAGCTATGGCTTGTCGTTTTTAGCTGTATCAAGGTCGGTTTTTGCCAGCCACGGCAGGCGCCAGCAGCGAGCCATTAATTTTAGTTCAGCACGGCGCCCCCCGAGCGGACCACGGCCAATAAAGTGGAAGCAAGTTTCTATCAGTTTATTCCAATTACTATTTGTAAAATAAATTTGGCGCCATTAATTCTGCGCCAATGTTGGAGCAAGAAAAAATATTAAATGGCCACTATTCAAATTGAAAACACCGCTATCGTAATAGGTAACTGGCCCACCCCTTCGGCCACGTAGAGCCCGTCTGGAGTTTTCCATGAAAACAGCCCTCCTTGCTGCTGTGGTCACCCCGTTGCTGTTTGTTACGCTACCAACGGTGGGGCATGCTGAAACTTCCACTGCACCGCTATTAACCATTGGTTTGCAAGGAAGTTATACCCAATTGGAGTTGAACGGGCGTGGCAATGAAACAGAAGATATGCCAGAAGGCGGGCTATTTATTAACTACGGCAACAAGATGACGGCAAAGGACGGGCTTATCTACCAGGCCGAAGCCAGCGGCATGTACTCGAAAAAGCAGGACCAGAAGCTCAAGGACGGCCAGGCCGACCTCGACCTGGGCTGGCGCCTGGCCCTGGCCGAACGCCACTCCGTCGACCTGCTGCTGGGTACCGGTTACAAATGGAACCGGCTGTCACCCAATACCCGCCGGTATGACGTCGACCTGACCAACCGTACACCGTTCGCCAAGATTGCCGCGGGTTACAACTACCGTTTCAATAATGCCACCTTGCGCTTCGAAGCCGGGGTGCGCCAGTTGATCAATGGCGATGCGCAATTGGAAATACATGGCCTCAGCAGTGAAGATGTAGATTTGAAAGATACCAGCAACCCCTTTGCCGAACTTAGCGTACTGTTCAATCAGCAAGGCAACGTGCCAATACTCGTCGCGCTTTATATGAGCCGCTACAATTATGAACTGGACGGGCAGTTCATGATGACCGATTCGGACGACCAGACCCGCGACGAATATGGCCTGAAAGTAGGCGTCAGCTTCTAGGCTCTGTACGAAAAGTCTTGAGACGCAGGGCAGGCAAGGCGAAAACAGCCGAGGAAGCGGAGTGTACTGGAGTACATGAGCATTCCGAGGCTGTTTTCAACGCAGCATGGACAAGTATCAAGGCTTTTCGTACAGAGCCTAGGCGGGCGCACGCCCAGGCCGGCACAATAAGGGCTTGGGCGCGCGCTTCCTGCCCATATGCGACATAGCCACACGCGCCTACGCCCCCGTAGCAACGGCGTTACCCGCGTCGCAGGCCACGCGGTTCCGGTTCAGATCGCGGTAGCCCCACCATCCACCGTCAGGCAATGCCCTGTGGTAAACGCTGCGCCATCACTGCACAGGTACAGCACGGCGCTGGCAATTTCCTCGACCTTGCCAATACGCCCCACCGGATGCATGGCAGCGGCAAACTCGGCCTTGCGCGGGTCGGCCTCATAGGCGCGGCGGAACATGTCGGTGTCGATCACCGCCGGGCACACCGCATTCACCCGGATGCCCTTCTTGGCGTATTCGATGGCCGCCGACTTGGTCAGGCCTATCACCGCGTGCTTGGAAGCGCTGTAGATGCTCATCTTCGGCGCCGCGCCCAAGCCCGCCACCGAAGCGGTATTGACGATGGCCCCACCGCCCTGGGCCAACAGCAACGGCAGCTGGTACTTCATGCACAGCCAAACACCCTTCACGTTGACGCCCATGATGGCATCGAACTCCGCCTCGCTGCCCTCGGCCAGGCGGCCTTGCTCTATCTCGATACCAGCGTTGTTGTAGGCATAGTCCAGCCGCCCGTAGGCGGCGATCAGGCGTTCGTGCAGTTGGCGCACCTCGGCCTCACGAGTAACGTCGCAGGCAATGAACAGCGCCTCCCCGCCCGCAGCGTGGATCAGCGCCACAGTGGCCTCGCCACCGGCCGGGTCAAGGTCGGCCACCACCACCTTCAGGCCCTCCCGGGCAAAAGCCAGGGCGGTTGCCCGGCCGATGCCGGCGGCGGCGCCGGTGACCAGGGCTACCTGGCCGGAAAAGGTCATGCTCATCGCGTGCTCCAAAGCGTGCTTGGTGGGGTTCAGAGCATAGTCAGCCACTACCCGGCCTGGCAGCATCATCACTCCACCGGTTGGGCTACCATGCTTGTCAGTGATGTTAACGACCTGCCTACATCAACAGGGTAGATTTGACGCCTCCCCCTTCCACTGCCCACAAGGACCTGCCATGACCTACACCAACCGCCGCTTCCTGCTTGCCAAACGCCCGGTCGGCACCGTGCGCCGAGACGACTTCAGTTTCGAGGCCGTACCCGCCGAACAACCCGGTGAAGGCCAGGTGATGGTGCGCAACCTGTACCTGTCGCTGGACCCGGCCATGCGTGGCTGGATGAACGAAGGCAAGTCGTACATCCCGCCCGTGGCATTGGGCCAGGTGATGCGCGCACTGGGCGTGGGTGAAGTGGTGGCCTCCAACCACCCAGGGTTCAAACCAGGCGACCACGTTAGCGGTGCGCTGGGTGTGCAGGACTATTTCACTGGCGAACCCCAGGGCCTGCACAAGATCGACCCCAACCTGGCGCCGCTGCCGCGCTACCTGTCGGCGCTGGGCATGACCGGCATGACCGCCTATTTCGCCCTGCTGGAGGTCGGCCAGCCCAAGGCTGGTGAAACCGTGGTCATTTCCGGCGCAGCCGGCGCGGTGGGCAGCATTGTCGGGCAAATTGCCAAGATCAAAGGCTGCCGCGTGATCGGCATTGCCGGCGGCGCCAAGAAGTGCCAGTACCTGAAGGACGAACTGGGCTTCGACGGGGTTATCGACTACAAGGCCGAAGACGTGCTGGCCGGCCTGAAGCGTGAATGCCCCAAAGGCGTGGACGTGTATTTCGACAACGTCGGCGGCGATATCCTCGATGCGGTGCTGACACGCATCAACTTCAAGGCGCGCATCGTGATTTGCGGCGCGATCAGCCAGTACAACAACAAGGAAGCGGTGAAAGGTCCGGCCAACTACCTGTCGCTGCTGGTGAACCGTGCGCGCATGGAAGGTTTTGTGGTGATGGACCACAGCAAGGACTACGGCAAGGCCGCGCTGGAGATTGCCGGCTGGCTGGCCAGCGGGCAAGTGAAGAGCAAGGAGGATGTGGTGGAGGGGCTGGAGACCTTCCCCGAGACCTTGTTGAAGCTGTTCAGCGGGGAGAACTTTGGCAAGTTGGTGTTGAAGGTTTAAACGCCCCTGCACGGCACCGATGGCTCGGCACAGGCCGCCGTAGGAGCGGGTTCCCCCGCGAAAGGGCCGAGCCTGCTGGCCAATTTCCACCGTCCGTCCACCGTTGCCGCCGCCCCGTATTCGAGGGGACACACATCGGTGGCTCGACACAGACCGTCGTAGGAGCGGGTTTACCCGCGAAAGGGCAGAGCCTGCCGGCCAATTTCCACCGACCGTCCACCGTTGCCGCCGCCCCGTATTCACGGGGACACACATCGGTGGCTCGACACAGGCCGTCGTAGGAGCGGGTTTACCCGCGAAAGGGCCGAGCCTGCTGGCCAATTTCCACCAGCCGTCCACCGTTGCCGCCACCCCGTATTCACGGGGACACACACCGGTGGTTCGGCACAGACCGTCGTAGGAGCGGGTTTACCCGCGAAAGGGCCGAGCCTGCCGGCCAATTTCCACCAGCCGTCCACCGTTGCCGCCACCCCGTATTCACGGGGACACACACCGGTGGTTCGGCACAGACCGTCGTAGGAGCGGGTTTACCCGCGAAAGGGCCGAGCCTGCCGGCCAATTTCCACCGGCCGTCCACCGTTGCCGCCGCCACCGTATTCGCGGGTAAACCCGCTCCTACACAGATCGGGGTGCAGCCACATCAGTGGTTCGACACAGGCATCGGAGGCCCGAAAGGGCCAGCCCTACCGGCCAATTTCCACCGGCCGTCCACCGTTGCCGCCGCCCCGTATTCGCGGGGACATACATCGGTGGCTCGGCACAGGCCGTCGTAGGAGCGGGTTTACCCGCGAAAGGGCCGAGCCTGCTGGCCAATTTCCACCAGCCGTCCACCGTTGCCGCCGCCCCGTATTCACGGGGACACACATCGGTGGCTCGACACAGGCCGTCGTAGGAGCGGGTTTACCCGCGAAAGGGCCGAGCCTGCCGGCCAATTTCCACCGGCCGTCCACCGTTGCCGCCGCCCCGTATTCACGGGGACACACATCGGTGGCTCGACACAGGCCGTCGTAGGAGCGGGTTTACCCGCGAAAGGGCCGAGCCTGCTGGCCAATTTCCACCAGCCGTCCACCGTTGCCGCCGCCCCGTATTCACGGGGACACACATCGGTGGCTCGACACAGGCCGTCGTAGGAGCGGGTTTACCCGCGAAAGGGCCGAGCCTGCCGGCCAATTTCCACCGGCCGTCCACCGTTGCCGCCGCCCCGTATTCACGGGGACACACATCGGTGGCTCGACACAGGCCGTCGTAGGAGCGGGTTTACCCGCGAAAGGGCCGAGCCTGCCGGCCAATTTCCACCGGCCGTCCACCGTTGCCGCCGCCCCGTATTCACGGGGACACACATCGGTGGCTCGACACAGGCCGTCGTAGGAGCGGGTTTACCCGCGAAAGGGCCGAGCCTGCCGGCCAATTTCCACCAGCCGTCCACCGTTGCCGCCGCCCCGTATTCACGGGGACACACACCGGTGGTTCGGCACAGACCGTCGTAGGAGCGGGTTTACCCGCGAAAGGGCCGAGCCTGCCGGCCAATTTCCACCAGCCGTCCACCGTTGCCGCCGCCCCGTATTCACGGGGACACACATCGGTGGCTCGACACAGGCCGTCGTAGGAGCGGGTTTACCCGCGAAAGGGCCGGGCCTGCTGGCCAATTTCCACCGGCCGTCCACCGTTGCCGCCGCCACCGTATTCGCGGGTAAACCCGCTCCTACACGGATCGGGGTGCAGCCACATCAGTGGTTCGACACAGGCATCGGTGGCCCGAAAGGGCCAGCCCTGCCGGCCAATTTCCACCAGCCGTCCAGGCCGTTGTCGGACAGCCGCAGGTTAATTACCCACGGATCTCCGCCACCACCGCTGCCAACGCTTGCGCAGGGTCTGCAGCCTGGCTGATCGGCCGGCCGATCACCAGGTAGTCCGAACCGGCATCCAGTGCCTGGCGTGGGGTGAGGATACGGCGCTGGTCATCCTGCGCGCTGCCCGCCGGGCGAATGCCCGGGGTCACCAGTTGCAGCGATGGGTGCGCCGCCTTCAGTGCCGGGGCCTCGAGCGCCGAGCACACCAAACCGTCCATACCCGCTTTTTCCGCCAGCGCCGCCAAACGCAGCACCTGCTCTTGGGGGTCGACATCCAGGCCAATGCCGGCCAGGTCTTCACGCTCCATGCTGGTCAGCACGGTCACGCCAATCAGCAACGGCTGCGGGCCGCTGCGCTTGGCCAGTTCTTCACGGCAGGCCGCCATCATGCGCAGGCCACCGGAGCAATGCACGTTAACCATCCACACGCCCATCTCGGCGGCAGCCTTTACCGCCATGGCGGTGGTGTTGGGAATGTCGTGGAACTTGAGGTCCAGGAACACTTCGAAGCCCTTTTCACACAGGGTTTCGACAATGCCCGAAGCGCTGCTGGTGAACAGCTCCTTGCCAACCTTCACCCGGCACAGCGCAGGGTCAAGCTGGTCAGCCAGCTTCAGGGCGGCCTCACGGGTAGGGAAATCCAGGGCGACGATCAGGGGCGTCTGGCAGGCGGACATGGGCAGGGTCTCTTGGCAAGTCGAAAACGGCGCGCATTGTAAACGAAGTGACGCAGGCTTTGGGGCCCGCAGGTCACGGAATTGGCCCAGCAAGGCCTGGCACCTATAATTGAACCAACGGAACGGGTAACTGCTCAAATTTCATACACGCGTTGCCCATCGCCCGATTTAAGGAGAACGACAATGCCCTGGTATGCCTGGCTAATACTCATCATAGCCCTCGGCTCCATCGTCGGCGGGTTGATGCTGCTGCGCGACACAGCCAAAAAAGTGCCGCTGACCGAAGAACAACTGCGCAAGGTGCGTGAGCGCAATGCCGAGGCCGATGCCAAGGACGCGCAAGACCGCTAGAAGGCCAGCACTGTGGGCTGGTTCCCTCGAGCCGCTCTGTTTTTTGAAGGCCGGGCCAGGGCATCAACCCCGGCCCCTCCCCCTTACTTCACCATCACCTTGTCCCGGTTACGCTCCAGCAACGCATTGCCAATCCCCTTGATCTCCAGCAACTCATCCACCGAAGCAAACGGCCCATTGGCTTCACGGTAGGCGACGATCGCCTCGGCCTTGGCCTTGCCGATCCCGTTCAGCTCCTTCTGCAAGGTCAGTGCATCCGCCGTGTTCAGGTCCAGCTGCGGCGCCTGCTGGGCCTGCGCCTGGGCCACCACCGGTACCGGCTCGGCCACTGCCGTGGCACTGGCCGGGGCTGCACTGAGCGAGAAGGACAAACTGGCGAACAGCGGCAGCAGCAGGTACGACAGAACGTTATTGCGCATGGTCAACACTCCTTAGGTTGGCGATTTATCAGCAGCCGTTTTCCTTCGGCTGCGCGAACAACCCTAGCGATTAACCCGACAGCAAAACACCCGCCGCCCCCGGCGAATGGTTACCGAATCAGTCAGCAAAACCGCCAGCTTCGCCCACCCACCAACTACGGCCATTTCATCGCCAGCGGCCCACCCCCGGCAGCTCAAGGCCTTGGCCCCGTGCCTGTAAGCAAATGCCCATTGGTCCGATTACCACTACCTACCCACACCCTGCCGCTTTCCTACAGTGCCCGCCGAACAACACCTGACGCGCAAACCGTCCTGCCACCGGCCGACACGCATCTGCGGTGCAAACTGGCATCCCACCCCCCGCCTGCTAGATTTCTTCAGCAATGGAAAACCGCTTTGCTTCAAGGACCCGAGCAAGAGGATCACCGCCGTGCCCCTCAAGACCCTGACCGTTTTCGGTACCCGCCCAGAAGCCATCAAGATGGCCCCCCTGGCCCTTCAGCTAGCCCAGGACAGCCGCTTCGAAGCCCGCGTGTGCGTCACCGGCCAGCATCGGCAAATGCTCGACCAGGTGCTGGAGCTGTTCGGCATTACCCCCGACTACGACCTGAACATCATGAAGGCCGGCCAGGACCTGACCGGCGTGACCACCGCCATCCTGCAAGGCATCAAGCCCGTGCTGGCCGACTTCAAGCCCGACGTGGTGCTGGTGCACGGCGACACCGCCACTACCTTCGCCACCAGCCTGGCGGCTTATTACCAGCAAATCCCCATTGCCCATGTAGAAGCCGGGCTGCGCACCAACAACTTGTATTCACCCTGGCCCGAGGAAGGCAACCGGCGTCTCACCGGCGCCCTGGCCGCGCTGCACTTTGCCCCAACCACCACCTCGCGCGAGAACCTGCTGCGTGAAGGCACCGACCCGACGCACATTTTCACCACGGGCAACACCGTGATCGACGCCTTGCTGGAAGTGGAAAAGAAGCTGCAAAGCCCTGAGCTGAATGCTCGCTTTGCCCGGCACTTCAGCTACCTGGCCGCCGACCGCCGCCTGTTGCTGGTGACTGGCCACCGCCGCGAGAACTTCGGTGGCGGCTTCGAGCGCATTTGCCAAGCGCTGGTGCACACTGCGCGGCAATTCCCCGAGCTGGACGTGGTGTACCCGGTGCACCTAAACCCCAACGTGCGCGAGCCGGTCAACCGGCTGCTGGGCGATGTGCGCAACATCCACCTGATCGAGCCACTGGATTACCTGCCGTTCGTGTACCTGATGACCCGCGCGTACGTGATCCTGACCGACTCTGGGGGCATCCAGGAGGAAGCACCGGCGCTGGGTAAACCGGTGCTGGTGATGCGCGACACCACCGAGCGGCCTGAAGCTGTGGCGGCGGGTACGGTGCGGCTGGTGGGAACACAAGTGGACTCGATTGTGAGGGAGCTGAATACATTGCTGACCAATGAGGCGGTGTACCGCGAGATGAGCGTTGCACATAACCCCTATGGTGACGGACACGCTTGTGCACGCATACGCGAAGCACTCGCGACACATCTGGGGCGAACGGCATAGCCCCGCCGAAGCTATCGCAGCGAAGACATTTGCCAGGGCATGCGGAGCAATCCCCTTTGCCCCCACGGCACACACAGCGCGTCAGACTTTCCTGAAACCTCGCCCCACCCCTTCAGCTCAGATAACCGGGCGAACTATCCTACACACCAGTCAGAAGCAGCTGAATTGTCGGGGAAATGCCCCAGGGATAACTTCACCGGGTCGCCAAGTTGGTGACCGGGTGTGAGAACCTGATGCGAGTTACCTGACTTGCCTGTCATGGCGGTCGTACGCGGGCAGACTTCGGTCTGGCCGGGCTTTGTAGCTCCCTCGGTTTCTCACCCCGTGTACGACTGCCGCCCTGGTCCGTGAGAAAGATTCGCGTGGCAGTTCCACTGTTCAGGAGCTACTACCATGAAAAACAACAACCAATCCCCCATCCTCACCGCAGGCATCGAAACCTTCCTTGAAGCCGGCAACCCCACCCTGGACCTGCTTCGCGTCCAACCCGGCGTCCCCGTCGATGATGCGTATGAGCACGTCTCGGTTCTGCTGGGCTATTGCAAGCACCTGGTGCGCGAAGGCGACATGGAAGACGACCACAAGATGCTGGGCGCAGCCGATTACCTGCTGGCAATGGCCAAAGCGTTGATGAACGACATCGAGATTGCGAAGAACAAGCGCCACTGAAGCGCTCTCGCAAGAACTGGGGGGCGTTGTGGGAGCGGGCTTGCCCTGCGAATACCGGCGCAGCCGGTGCCATCCACTCCATCCCCACTAAAATTTCCGGCTTCAATCAGCCGGCCCTCAAATTACCGTGCGAGGGTAAACACTGATAAACGCCGAAATGGAAATCGCATCCCCATCATCAACCTTCACCCGCGGGCTCTGCCCCGAGCGTTTGATATCGGTTGCAAACTCCGCAGCCTTGAACGCCTGCTCCAACTCATCGCTGCCCACCCCGGTATACACAACCACCTGGGTACCGGTGTTGTGCTTCTGCAGGGGCAGCTGCTTGATCTGCACCTGAACACCCGACTTGGTCAGCGCTACGGCAATTTCCTTGGCAAAGCGAACCGCCTCTTTGTCATCCTTGTGGATATTCAGCAGCACCACTGGTGCCAGGGTTTTAGCCTTCAGCTCGCCCGCCAATGCCTTGAATGCATCGTGCGCCTGCGGCGGCAGCGTGCGGGGCTTAAGGCTGGCCTCCAGCTTGAGCCGCTCGGCCCGCTCCTGCTCCAGTTTAGCCCGTTCACGTTCAAGTTCGGCCTTCAGCGCGTCGTTCTCTTCCAGCAACTGCTGAATTTCCAGCTGCGCCTGCATGTCCGACTCGTTGACCACGGTGACCTCCTGCGTGGCCCGCGAAAGGCTCACTTCGGAGTGCTGGTTTTTTACATCCGAGGTCATGTGGGCAAAGATCATTGCACTGGCGGCGATCAGCGCGGCGATGACGGCGGTGGCAGAGGCTATGGCGTGGATAAGGCTGGCTGTGTCTGCTGAAATATCAGGCATAAACAACTTCTTGAAGTTAGGGATGTTCATCGTTTCACGGTCAGGCAGATGTGCCAGGCAGATGGCCCGCACGGGTACAAGTCGAGCCAGAAGGCTAGCGAGGTCTGGCAGAGTGCCATAATTTTGAGGATTTTGCTGAAAAGTGGTGGAGTCCGCGACCAATGTCGAAGAGAAGAATCCTCAGAGCAAGAGCGCCATTGTCAATGACGAACCGCAACGCCGGCGAAGTGCACCGCCCTGTTCATCCAAGCGATTAGCGCTATGCCAAGCGATTCGAACCAGCATCGCGCAAATCGACAACTAGCTGCGCATCAAAAAAAGAAACCTCTGGGCCGTACTCTGCAATGCAAGCTTAACCAAACCTCACTGCTGCCCGCAGACTCGTCTAAACCAACTATCCCCTCAAGCTGGCAACCTGATGCAATCTGCTGTATCAATGTCGCCCTTTCGACCCAGGGAGAAGGCTGTGGAGTGGTACGAGTCGCTTTTTTTACAAATGTGTAGTCATGTGCTGACCCAAGCCAGGATGGCAAATCGCCGCGGCTTCACTGGGTCGCTGTCCATGGACACCACTTCAACTCGCGACTTGGTAGAGAGCTACCAACGTAACGTGGCAATTGCGTTCAGCACGGCAGAGATGAAAGACCATCTTTCACAAGGCGCCAACTGCGTGGCACTGATAATGGTAAAAGAGCATCAGTTCCAAAATTACTTGGCAGATATCAACCGCCAGCAAGAGGTGGTATTGAGCGCGACCCTGCGTACGGACGCTCGCTCCACCGAGTATGCCAATTACCATGTGGACATCGCGATCATCCGGCCCACCTCTTCAGGCCCCATGGACATCGCACACTAGAACCTGATGTTCGCTGCCGCCCCACTCACCTGCAGAAGCACAAGCGCTTCTTACTTCATGACGCCCCGAGCATCCTCTGAAAAGTCCAGCTATGATGCCCCGGTCCTGATCGAAGTGCAGAGCGGCGGCCCTTTCACCGTGGATAACCCCGTTGTCCCCTTCACGGGCGAGAACATTCGTGGCAATAACCAAGCCGGCTCCGTCTGTCTCGGCGAGCAGCGCAGCAAAACTAACGCGGCTAATCATTTTACCCACCATCCCCTTCTAGACGGCGCCTGCAGTCGGCATCGCATATGAGAGATGTATGTACGCACCTATCCAAACCCGTTGCTTCAAAGCCTATGACATCCGTGGCCAAGTGCCGACCGACCTCAACGACGACATTGCCTACCGAATTGGCCGCGCCCTGGTGGCACAGCTGGGCGGACGCACCTACGTGGTCGGCCGTGACATGCGTCTTGAAAGCCCGGGCCTGTCCCGTGCCTTGATGCAGGGCTTGACCGAAGCCGGCGCCGACGTGATCGACATCGGCCTGTGTGGCACAGAGGAAGTCTACTTTGCCACCAGCCATTACCAGGCTGATGGCGGCATCATGGTCACTGCCAGCCACAACCCAAAGGGCTACAACGGCATGAAACTGGTGCGCGAGCAGTCGCGCCCGATCAGCGGTGATACCGGCCTGAACGACATTCGCCAGCGCGTTGAAGCAGGCGACCTCGGTGTTCAGGCGGCTACGCCAGGCAATGTGCGCCAGGCATTCGACAAGTCTGCCTACATCGACCACTTGCTGACCTACATCGACCTGGGCGCACTCAAGCCGCTGAAAGTACTGGCAGACCCAGGCAACGGCGCTGTAGGCCCCGTACTGGAGCTGCTCAAGGCACGCCTGCCGCTGGATATCACCATCATCAATGGCGAGCCGGACGGCAACTTCCCCAACGGCATCCCCAACCCACTGCTGCCGGAAAACCGCGACCTCACCCGTCAGGCCGTTCTGGAAACCGGCGCGGACATGGGTATTGCCTTTGACGGCGATTTCGACCGCTGCTTCTTCTTCGACAACCAGGGCCGCTTCATCGAGGGCTACTACGTGGTCGGCCTGCTGGCCGAAATGCTGCTGGCCAAGCACCCAGGCAGCAAGATCATTCACGATCCACGTCTGACCTGGAACACCATCGAGCAGGTCAGTGCCGCAGGTGGTCAGGCCATTCAGAGCAAGACCGGCCATGCCTTCATCAAAGAGCGCATGCGCGCTGAAGATGCTGTGTACGGTGGCGAAATGAGCGCGCACCACTACTTCCGCGATTTTGCGTACTGCGACAGTGGCAACATCCCATGGCTGCTGGTCGCTGCATTGATGAGCCACACCGGCAAAAGCCTGGCACAACTGGTGGATGAGCGTATCGCGGCGTTCCCGTGCAGTGGTGAAATCAACTACGAAGTAGCTGATGTGAAGGGCACCATCGAGAAGATTCTGGCGTTCTACTTGCCGCATGGGCCTAGCGTCGACCGCACAGACGGGATCAGCGTCGAATTCGCTGACTGGCGCTTCAGCCTGCGTGGGTCCAATACCGAGCCACTGCTGCGCCTGAACGTCGAAAGCCGGGCCAACGAGGCGCTGGTCACTGAACGCGTGGCTGAAATCGCCTGCCTGATTCAGGAATAATCCGAGTCAGCAAATTGTTGGTGCGTCTGGGCGTATGCAAGCGCGCTCAACGCACACCTCGACATTCCGGGGCTGCCACGCAGCCCACGGACTACCCTGTCACCGTATGCCGTACGCTCAATTGCATTTTCGGCAGGAGACCGTCTAGTCAGCGGATGACCAGCAAGTACCAACGCTTTTTGCCACGCAATGTGAACCCGTTCACCTACGCATTTGCGCGCCCAGCGTAAGCTGCAAACCGTAGAAAATCGGACGGCACACTACTTCCCAGCGTGAAATCATTGTGCCATCATTCTATCAATGCAATTTGTCTCGAAGACTGCTAATGGATTAGTACTTTCGAACACATATACAGCGCTTCGCTTGACGCTTATGCCCTCTGACGCTTACTCTTCTGCCCCTTAGAACAGGGAAGTTTCCGGAATAACCGTCTGAAATCGCCTTACGGCGAGCTTTCCTGAAGATGAATTCCGGCGTGCCTAGGCGCGCTGCATTGCTTTGCGGTCGCCATCTTGAAAGCTCGTTCGTCTCTACAGATCCAGAAATCGGTCATCTTCGCTTTAGTCCTGCGCGAAGCGCGCGCACGTGTTGGCGACACCCGCCTGGGCGCCTTGTGGATGCTGCTGGAGCCGCTGGTTCACCTCCTACTCTTCTCGCTGCTGTTTGCAATGCTCCGTGGCCGCACAGTATCCGGCGTTGAATACCCGGTGTTCATCCTAGTCGGCATGGCACCCTTCCTGCTTTACCGCAATACCGCTCTGCGCTTGATGGACAGCCTTCGCGAAAACCGTTCGCTGTTCGGCTACAAGCAGATCAAACCACTGGATACTTACATTGCGCGCGTCATTGTAGAAACCTGCATTGCAGTAACGGTGTACGCCATCCTCGTATTCGGTTTTGCCTGGGCCGGCTTCGACATGTCGATCCACAGCCCGCTGCAATGGGTTGCCACCCTGCTGCTGGGCCTGCTGTTCGCCTTTGGCCTCGGCATGCTGCTGGCCTTGGTCACCCACGCCCTTCCCAGCGTGAAGATTGTCATCCGCATGGCCTTCTTCCCGCTGTACTTTATTTCCGGGGTGCTGATACCTGCATCCTACCTGCCCCAGGCCATGATGCCGGTGCTGCTGCTCAACCCGTTCCTGCACATCCTCGAACTGATTCGTGCCGAGGTACTGCCGCATTACACCCCGGTCGACGGCGTGTCCGAAACCTATGTGATCAGCTTCACCCTGGTATTGCTGTTCCTATCTTTGGGCGCCTACCGCGCTCGCAGGATGCACCTGATTTCCACCAAGAACGGTTAAGTACAGGCCAAACGTGTTCGAGCTCAGAAACGTAACCAAGTCGTACCTCACGCCCCATGGCCGTCGGTATGTCTTCCGCAACCTGTCGCTGGCGATCCCGCCAGGCAAGAACATCGGGCTTATCGGCCGCAACGGTGCCGGCAAGTCCACGCTCATGCGCCTGCTTGGCGGCGCAGACGTGCCCGACTCAGGCACCATCATTACTGACCGCAGCATTTCCTGGCCGGTCGGTTTGACGGGCGGCTTCCAGGGCAGCATGAGCGGGCGCGACAACATCAAGTTTGTCTGCCGCATTTATGGTGCAACCGGCGAAGCGATGCGCGAGAAGATTCGCTACGTCCAGGAGTTCGCCGAAATCGGTGACTGGATCGACGAGCCGATCAAAACCTACTCTTCGGGCATGCGCTCACGCGTGGCGTTCGGCCTGAGCATGGCATTCGACTTCGACTACTACCTGATCGACGAAGTTATGTCGGTGGGTGATGCGCAGTTCAAACGCAAGTGCAATGAGGTTTTCCAGGAAAAACTGCAGAAGTCCAACGTCGTGCTGGTTACCCACACCATGTCCGAAGTCGAAAAACTCTGCGACGTGGTCCTGTTGGTGCGCAATGGCGAAATCCAGGTATACGACGACGTATCCGAAGGCATCAAGGCTTACAGCAGCTAATCAATCCATTCCCAATTTTAAGCAGCACCGTTCGACTTCAAGGATGCATCCAACTATGAGCAGTACGGGTAAAAAGAAGGGCTGGCGCCTGGCGATCGCCATGGTGGTTTTGCCGATGATCCTGGCAGGTGTTTACTACGGCATCTTCGCCGTTGACCGCTTTGTCAGCTCCGCCCAGGTGGTGGTACGCCAGGATGGCAACAATCAAGGCGCGCAGATGCCCGGCCTTGCTACCTTGCTGACTGGCACCAACCCGGCCTCGCGGGAAGAGACCCTTTACTTGCGCGAGTACATCACCTCGATGGACATGATGCTGCTGCTTGAAGACAAGGTGCAGTGGATTGAACAATTTGCCGCCCAGCGCAGCGACGTGTTCTTCTGGCTTGACAAGGACGCCCCACGCGAAGACCTGCTCAAGTACTACCAGCGCATGGTTTCGGCCCACTACGACGAAACCACCGGCCTGCTGCGCGTCGAGGTTCAGGCATTCACCCCTGAGCTGTCCGAGAAAATGCTGCGCGTCATCCTTCAGGCCAGCGAGCACTTCGTCAACGAAGTCAGCCACAACATTGCCCGTGAGCAGATGAAATTTGCCCAAGGCGAACTGGAGACCGCACGCGCCAACTACTCCAAGCGCAAGACCCAGCTGCTGAACTTCCAGAACGAAAACAAGGTACTGGATGGCGGTAACTCCGCACAGAGCCGTGCCACCATCATTGCCGACCTTGAAAGCCAGTACACCAAGGAACAGGCCGTACTGACCGAGATGTCGTTCAAGCTGCGCGCTGACGCCCCCCAAGTCCGTCAGCAGAAGCAGAAGGTGGAAGCCATCACCCATCAGTTGGCCAAAGAAAAACGCTTGCTGGTTTCGTCCCCGCAAGGCTCGCAGGCAAACGTGATCGCTTCGCGCTTCCAGCAACTGACCCTAGACGCCGGCATCGCCGAGGAAACCTACAAAACCGCTGTTGCCGCGCTGGACAATGCCCGCGTTGAAGCGAGCAAGAAGATTCGCACTCTGGTGACCGTAGTCAGCCCCAATACCCCCCAGCTCGCTCTCTACCCGGAGCGCTGGTACAACCTAGCAACCATTTTGCTCGGCCTATTGATGCTTTATGGCATCACGCGCTTCATTCTGGCTTCGATCGAGGATCATCGTGATTAAATCCCTGGCTGTCTCCAAGACATTCAATATGAAACTGGCTGCTTTGGCGCTGGCGACCTTGGGCCTGGCGGGTTGTGGCGGCACCATGTCCGGTGCCGGGCCATACAAGGGCACGATTGAAGACAAGAACGAGGCCTACAACCTCGTGGATATCAACGCCAGCACCATTGGCCCGTATCTGGCAGGCGCACCACGCGCCTCGCTGGCTACAGTGACCAAGCCGCAGCCACCTGAAGTGCGCCTGGCGGCAGGCGACACCTTGAATGTGCTGATTGCCGACACCGCTCCGGCAGAGTCCGCCCTGTTTGCCCCTCTAGCAACCGGCGGCACCCAGTTGAAGTCGCGTATTGACGCTCAGGGCATGCTGTCGCTCCCTTATGTGGGCCGTCAGTTCGTTGCGGGCATGACCCTCAACGAAGTTGAGGCCATGATTCGCCGCCAGCTAAAGGGCATCACAACTGACGTGCAGACACACGTTGAGCTTGTCGGCGACCTGTCGGGCTCGGTGCTGGTTGCCGGAGCAGTCAAGACCCCTGGGCGCTTCAGCACCCTGCAAGGCCCACTAACCCTGCTGGATGCTGTCAACCAGGCAGGCGGCCCTGTAATGGAGCCACACCTGGTCAACGTGACTGTGCGTACTGGTACCCAGATACAACAGTTCAATTATGAAGATGTGCTTTCGGGCAACAACATGGTGCTGCGCCCGAACTCGGAAGTAGTACTTGATCGCGCACGTCAGCGCTTTGTAGCGATGGGAGCGGTAGCAGAGCCAGGCCTGAAAGACCTTCCAAGCCAAAACACCAGCTTGCTGGACGCACTGGGCAGCGTAGGCGGCCTGCGTGAAGCGAATGCCAACCCGGAAGGCGTATTCGTGTTCCGCATGGCGAGCGGTACTAATGCGAAGCCAACCGTGCTTCGTCTGAACATGCGCGATCCGGCTGCAGTGTTTTATGCACGACAGATTGCCATCAAGCCTGATGACACTATTTACGTAACAAACGCAGCTGTATACGAGTGGCAGAAAGTAATTTCTCCAATCGTACAGACTATGCTGCTCGGCCGCGCCACCGGCGCTTATAAATAATTTTTTCATCGGCAATAGGGAAATTAAGATGATCCCCGTCGTACTTTCTGGCGGCTCTGGTTCTCGCCTCTGGCCACTCTCACGTGCCATGCATCCAAAGCAATTCCTCAGCATTGGTGGTGAACACTCACTATTCCAATCTACGCTGATGCGTTTAGCTAAGATCGATAGCATCTCGCTGACTCCTATCATCGTGAGCAACGAGGACCATCGTTTTCTTGTCGCAGAACAGTGTCGGGCTCTGGGCGTGGCGCCAAGTGCTATCCTGCTTGAGCCCTGTGGTAGAAATACTGCTCCGGCTATTGCGGCAGCTGTAGTCAAGGCGCTCAGCACAGGCAAAGACGATCTACTTTTGGTCCTGCCGGCTGACCATGCCATCGATAATATCGAAGCACTGCAGTTTGCTTTTGAAGCAGGTGCCATAGCCGCTAACGACGGTAATATCGTGACCTTTGGAATCGTACCCAACAAACCTGAAACGGGATATGGTTACATTCGAGTCGCAGAAAAGCGTGAATCTGCACAACCAGTAGAAGCATTTGTCGAGAAACCTGACTTCGAGACGGCGCAAGGCTATCTGGAAGACGGACGCTACTACTGGAACAGCGGTATGTTCCTTTTCAAAGCGTCAGTCATGCTGGAGCAGTTGCGCGCTCACGCTCCACAGGTTCTTCAATCTGTCGAGGCCGCTCTTGAAACCGCAACGAGTGACCTGGATTTCACTCGACTCAATGCAGAAGCATTCGGGTGTGCAGAGAATATTTCCATCGATTACGCCGTCATGGAACGCTCTGACAAGGTTGCGGTGCTGCCTCTAGATGCTGGCTGGAACGACGTGGGCTCTTGGTCAGCCGTCTGGGAAATCACGAACAAAGATGCAGAGGGCAACGCCTCCCAAGGCGATGTAATCTTGGAAGCAACTCGCAACGCCTACGTGCATGCTGAGCATCGTATGGTAAGCGTGCTTGGTTTGGATGACGTTGTAGTTGTCGAAACCGCTGACGCTGTGATGGTAACTTCAAAAGAAAAAGCGCAAGACGTAAAACTGCTAGTTGACCGGATCAAGAAAAGCAAACGCTCAGAAGCAACCAACCATAGGAAGGTTTACCGGCCGTGGGGTGCATACGACTCGATTGATAATGGCACACGCTATCAAGTGAAGCGCATCACTGTCGCACCAGGGCAAAAGTTATCTGTACAGATGCACCATCATCGCGCAGAGCATTGGATCGTAGTGACTGGCACAGCAAAAGTCACCATCGGCGGCGAAGATGTTCTTCTGACAGAAAACCAATCCACATATATCCCAGTGGGAGTGGTCCATGCCCTTGAAAACCCAGGCAAAATCCCACTTGAGATGATCGAAGTTCAATCAGGCACGTATCTCGGCGAAGATGATATCGTGCGATTTGAAGATCGGTACGGCCGTATCACCGCTTAACACAACTCACACTTTAAGCCTTAGATCCGTAGCAGGGAAAGATCTTGAACAAATTAGTGCTCGACTGGTTCCGTAACAAAGATGGCGACAACGGCGTTCTTCTTCGCAATGCTGGCTGGTTGCAAAACTTCCTGTATTCCACTGGCCTGGTAGACAACTCGTCTGTAGAACCCTCCGATAACATCCGCCGTGTGGAGTCAGTTTACAAAGCATCTGGTATGGCTATGAACCAACATAGCTGGGCCTACCTGTACGATAATCTTGAGCGAATTTCGATCGCTCACGACTTCTTCTTAGAGTCGTGCTCCTCGGAGCTGGTAATTGGCTACGAACTGTCAAGAGCTCAGCTGCAAGCCATTGATAAAGCGGGAAAACGCTACATCAACCTCTGCACGCACCCGCTTCGGTTCGCTCCTGACTACTTCCTCGCAGCTGCGACAAACGATCCGCAAATTCACAGCCGACTGAAGTCGGTCGCACCAACACGCGACTACATTGAGCAGAACGTTGGCCTGATGAAAGCACGTGCCGCGCGTCGCTACCATCGCCGCATGAACCCAGAACAAGGCCTTGTATTCTTCGCACAAATTGCAGTCGACTCGTCGCGAATCAAGAACGGCGAAATTATTGATGACTCCTACATCATTCAATCGCTCGAAAGAACACTCGACGAAATGAAGCCTAAGAACCTTTACTTGAAACATCACCCACACGAAAAAATGTCCAGCGCACTTACTTCCGCCCTGGAAAAAATGAAAGGTAAGGTCATCCCTACAGAAACCTATGACTTGCTGAGCATCTCTGGCCTGCGCCTTTGCGCACTTTCTTCCGGTATTTGCCACGAAGCCGCCTACTTTGGTTGCAAGCCAACAAAGTTCCTACCGAATCCAGAGCTGTTCCCGATCCTTGGAGAAGAAATTGCACTTGGCCAGTACAATATTCTACCGAGCAACATTATTGATAAGCGCTTCTGGGAATACGTATTGAAGGGTGCCGAATGCCCAGCACCGGTTTACCCGCTCCCTAATACTCCGTATCGCACAGCATCAGGACTGTCATGGGGCTGACCATGATTTACTTAGATATCACCCGAATTTTCAACAGGGTTAATGCATCCTCGCCGACAGGCATTGACCGTGTTGAGTTCGAGTATGCAAAAAACTCGCTCGAGAAGGGTCACTTTTTTGCCTATCAAAAAAGGAATGAACTTTTCAGCGCCCCCCGCTACCTTGTAGAAATGGTAGTAGCATATTTGGCCGAGCGCTGGGAAAAAGGTCGCGAGGAAGACCCCAGAGTTGAGCATTCAATTAAAGAGTGGGCTAAATCGCTGCGTCTAAAACCAATGCCAAAGCCGACCGGCACCGTTAAGTTCCTGAGGGAGCTTAAAGGAAAAACATTCAAGGAAAGACTGTCAGCAGTCAGATCTGAAGCCGACTACATCAAAAAGAAAGCTCCGCAGGTCCCTAGCAGTATTGCCACGCTCTTCGTAGCTTTATTTCACGATAAAATCCTCAAAAAATTTGAGGCAGCGAATACCGTTAATGCTCCAACAGGCATTCATTGGAACAAAGTATTCGAGAGAGCATGCTACCTGAATGTGGGCCATACTGGACTCGAGAAAAAGGCACTATTTGAGCATGTTAAGGCGAGTGGCGTTCAAGTCGCCCTTTACCTTCACGATTTGTTGCCGATGACGCATCCTCATTTATTTGTCGAAGGCACAGACAAAACCCATAAAGTCCGAATGGACAACATGGCAGCGTTTTCAGACTTAATTTTTGCGAACTCGTTCTACACCAAAGAAAAATTCGAAGAACTCTATGGTAGCTCTTCAGTTGCAGGCGTGCTCGAAATCGGATCTCAAGAGCTAACCAAGAAATCGGTAATTGCAGCCAACCAAAGAAAGAACTTCGTTTCAATTGGGACAATTGAGCCGCGAAAGAATTATCTTTGGCTAGTTCGCGCCTGGGATTCTTACTGCCAAAAGAATCCAAACAAGGTCAAAGAAGACAAGCTGATAATCTTTGGTAAAGTTGGCTGGCTGAAGGACAAAGAACTAAGCGAACTCCAAAAGCTAGCTAAAAAAAGCAATATCGAAATCATAAGCGGTGCTAGCGACGAACTAATTCAAACTACTTTGTCCCAGGCAAAAGCTTATGTAACCGCAGCGGAGGTAGAAGGCTGGGGAATGCCGCTCGCCGAAAGCCTTAGCTACGGCACGCCAGTGATTGCTACTGACGTGGCTGCACATAGGGAAGTAACGAGAAATACAGCTCGATTCTTTGAGTTCAACAACGTGGATGAATTCCACTCCCACTTGGATGCGTACTACATCAAGCAACAATATGAGGTTGCGCTCAGTGATGTGACGCGTTACGCTCCGTGGCAGTGGAAATCTCACTTCGACCGCCTCGCTCAGCATATAAACGGTCAAGTTTCTTGATAGACCCCTCCTTCCTAGCGAAGGAGGATGTCAATTAAACAAGGCCTAGATAGATGCCAAATGATCAAACAGAACAACTACTACCTCTGATCAAAACCGAGGGTGAATTTACAATAACAATCGGTGAAGTAAAACTAAGCCTTCATCTTACCAACAAGCACGAGCGACAGTATGCTGCAAACTGTGCTGCAGGTATTAAATATCCTCAAGCAGATATTGACAAATTTCTCTTTCAGAATTTTATAAAGCCTGGCGATCTCATTATTGATGCCGGAGCAAATATTGGCTTCTCCGCACTTCAAATGATTGCCGCTGGCGCAAAGAAAGTATACTGTTTTGAACCTGTAAAAGAGCTATTTAATAGACTCTCCCAAATACAAACCGATAAAATCGTAGCTCACAACTTCGGACTATCGTCTACCCGCGCCCAAGCAGAAATCATTATTTCTTCAAGCCATAATCAAGGGTCGACATATTCAAATGAAATGATCGAGCTTTTTCCTCAAGTATTTGGCGACCAGCCAAGCAAACAGAGAAGCAAAGTACTACCACTTGATTATTTTTTTTCTGACCGCGATATTAATTTCATAAAGATCGATGTCGAGGGCCTTGAGACAGAGGTATTAATTGGTGCAAAAAAGCTTCTGAGTCGTCGAAGTCTGCGTACAATTGTGCTCGAATCGTACACTGGCACTGAAGAAATAAACAAAGTTTTGGGCGATCGCTTTCCGTTGCGCTACAGAGTCTACTTGGACTCTAAATCATACGATCTTAAATTACAATCTCCTGACGAACCTATTAGCCCTAACGCAATAAAAACCAGCCCAACTTATTTGTTTACTAATGATCTTGCGTCTGTATCCCTGCTTATGAAAAGCGAGACTTATCAATGCTGAAAGATAACAAGCTGCGCTTCACAGAAATCGGCAAATATGACGCGAACGAACTTGAAAATATCTTCACTCAACTTGAAAAGAATGAAATATTCAAACCTGCAGACAAAAAAATCATTAAATCTGAAGAGCTAATTTACGATACACTCAACGAATTTGAGAAATCGACGCTCGGCAACGGTCGTTTCAGAATCTGGCAAGGCGAGGCTAGATTTGATTGCCTATTCCACGAAAAGCCCGATACCGAATATTTGTATGTTTTCCTCAATGGTTCCCGCGGCGAGGATCTGAACAGCTTCGCGCCAATCCCTCGATTCGGCAGATGGTCTTGGCATCAACTATTCAATGGAAGCACGCTTTTCATTGAAGATCCGATGCTCTACAAATATGAGACACTAAACCTCGGTTGGTATTACGGCACTAGCGACGTAGACTACCTTGAATCGACGCTAAACATCGTCAAAGCTGTACAAAAAAAGATCAATGCTGCAAAAATCATATTCTATGGTAGCTCGGGCGGTGGTTATGCCGCTCTCCAGTTGGCTGCCCGCCTCCCTGATAGTTTCGCTATTTCAATTAACCCCCAAACCCAGCTTTTTAAGTGGGGGTCTGCAAATAGCTTTACTGAGCACACCAACATTGACTTGGAAGTTCACGATCAACGCCTGCGAAATTTTGCCGGCGAAGCCGTTGCCAAGAATAAGTCATCTAAGTACTTTGTGATTCAAAACGCCTTGTCCCACGACGATTGCTCTGATCACTTCCTGCCGTTCTGCAGCCAAGTCGGCCATAACGCGCAGTATGGTTTATCATCAAGCAATAATATCCTCACTTGGCTTTACTCTACGCCTGGTGGGCATAACAGCACCGACAACAAATCCGTACTGTACTTCATACTTGATTTAGCTCTAAGCTTCTTCAACACAAACAACTTTGCCATTTCCGATAAAACATCAGAACTTTATAAGGTAGTCAACACCCTCTGGCACACTAGCTTTCATCTTCAGGATTTATTGAAAGAGAGAAAAGAAGCCGCCACCCCAGAGCCTGGCAGAGCAAAAGACAACTTCATAACAAGCAAACAGCTGGCGCGTGCAGGCAAGCTGGACGATGCACTGGATCTCGCTCGTAAAGCAGTCTCTTTGAACCCGTCCAACATAATCTACTTGATCAATTTGGGTGATATCCAACGCAAGATTGGAAAGACTGAAGCCGCTCTTGAAACCTTGCTTCTAGCTCATGAAGTTCAGCCCGACCACCCAAATTTGAATTTCCAAATAAGCGCCACCTATAGCGTACTAAAAAACTTCGGCGCTGCACTTGATCATGCCAAGATCTCAGTAATTGGTGATCCGACCAATATCAGCTTCAGAAACAACTACACAAACATTTTGCGAAATACTCAGGACTATGACGAGGCGATTGCCAACCTCGAAGAAACTTTCAACATAGACCCAGACTCACCTTGGACGCATGTTCAGGCCAGCCGCATCTGGATTGACCTTAAAGACGCCAACAGAGCGATCAAGCATGCACAATTAGCAGCTGACCTCTCTCCCAGTGCAACTGCGTTCCAAAATCACCTCTCGTACACAAAAAAAATTTTTGTCACAAGTGAATAAAGACATGATTAAAATTACCGACGCCATCTCTGTATCTAACGACGCTCCGTTTGTTTTGTTTGGCGGCATCAATGTACTTGAGTGCGAAGATTTAGCTCTTACTGCATGCGCCGAGTATGTCCGCGTCACTGAGAAGCTGGGCATTCCATATGTATTTAAAGCCAGCTTTGACAAAGCTAACCGCTCCTCCATTCACTCCTATCGCGGGCCAGGCTTGGAAGAAGGCCTGCGTATTTTCGAGAAAGTGAAAGCTGAATTTGGCGTCCCTATCATCACTGATGTTCATGAAATCTATCAAGCCGCACCAGTTGCTGAGGTCGTTGATGTAGTACAACTTCCAGCCTTCTTGGCTCGGCAGACTGACTTGGTAGTTGCACTGGCCAAAACTAATAAGCCAGTGAATATTAAGAAGCCACAATTTCTTAGCCCTTCACAAATGCAAAATATCGTGCATAAGTTCAAGGAAGCTGGAAACGACAAACTTATTCTGTGCGATCGCGGCTCATGCATGGGATATGACAACTTAGTTGTGGATATGCTTGGCTTTGGCGTTATGAAGCGCACCTGCGAAGATCTGCCAATTATCTTCGATGTAACTCACGCATTGCAGAATCGTGACCCGTCTGGCGCCGCCTCGGGTGGCCGCCGCGAGCAAGTTGTCGACCTCGCGCGTGCAGGTATGGCTGTTGGTCTCGCTGGTCTTTTCCTGGAAGCACATCCTAATCCGAATGAGGCTAAATGCGATGGACCAAGCGCACTTCCACTAGAGAAGCTTGAGCCATTCTTGGCTCAAATCAAAGCACTAGACGATTTAATTAAATCCTTCCCTGCTCTGAAAATTTCGTAAGGAAGCGCTGAAAGCAAGGATTGTGAACATGGCAAATTTTTCCCAACGGGTTGCGATTATTATTCCGGCCCGGTACGGCTCTACACGGTTACCAGGTAAACCGTTAGCCGATATTGCTGGAAAGCCGATGGTTCAGTACGTCTACGAACGTGCGCTCCAAGTTTCCAATGCGCATGTCGTAGTCATTGCTACTGATGATCAACGTGTCGCCGATGCCGTTCGCGGTTTTGGTGGTGAATGCGTAATGACTTCAGCAGATCACCCATCTGGTACTGATCGTCTTGCAGAAGTCATGACCCAGATTGATGCAGATATCTACATCAATCTACAGGGAGATGAACCACTGGTACGACCAGCGGATATTGAAGCCCTGGCTGCTGGGATGCTACTCGATAGCAGCGTCAGCGTTGGTACACTGTGCCACACTATTGACGCGACCGAAGCGATGAATCCCAACACCGTCAAGGTTGTGCTTGCCAATAATGGCAACGCACTGTATTTCAGCCGCTCGCCCATCCCGTATCCCCGCGACAGCAGCGCAGCCACCTATCTGAAGCATGTTGGCGTTTACGCATATCGTCGGGAAGTACTAGCTGAGTACACAACTTTACAGCAGCCTATGATGGAACACGCAGAGAAGCTGGAGCAACTGCGTTTGATGTCTGCCGGGTACTGTATTCGTGCTTATATAGTCGAACCGACTGGTCCGGGCGTCGACACACCGGAGTGCCTGGAGCAGGTGCGAGCACTGATTGAAGGTAGATCTCCTTCAGCAAAACCCTCATTGGCAGACATCCGACTGGTTATCACCGATGTGGATGGCGTTTTGACAGATGGCGGCATTTACTACGACGCCACCGGAGAATGTCTCAAGCGTTTTCATGTTCGCGATGGCATGGGAATGCGCCTTCTCGAAGAAAATGGCGTACGAGTAGCAGTCTTGTCTGGTCGAGACTCTGCGACTTTGCGGAAACGGGTTTCTGATCTAGGTGTTACGCTCTGCCAGTTCGGCGTGAAAGATAAGTTAGCAGCCTGTAAACAATTGATCGCCGAGGCAGGTGTTACAGCTGAGCAAGCTGCCTGTATTGGTGATGACTGCATCGATCTACCAGCATTCGCAGCTTGTAGCATTTCATTTGCTGTAGCGGATGCACCTCTGTACGTGAAATCTGCTGCAACGCGGGTATTAAATAGCTCGGGTGGCACTGGAGCTTTCCGCGAAGTGGCTGATGCCATTTTGTTTGCGCAAGATAAGATGGCAACAATCACAACCGCAGAAGGATATGCAAGCGTCATGAACAAAATGGCGCAATAAACCGAGCGTGGCAGCGCACAAGCTGCCACACACCTACATAAAATCTGAACTATTTCTAACTTCCTACATCCAAACTACTCACTTAGTCCCATCAGAGATACGTGAGCATGCCTTTACTTCTCGAACGTAGAAAATTCCTCGGCACCACAATTCTTGGCGTCGCAGCTACCAGTAGCGGGCTAGTAACAGCGTCAACCTTGGCGCCCGAAACAGAAAAGAAACTGGATAGCAAACTCTCTTCATCTTCCATCGCTCAAATAAAAACTGGAAATCAGATAGGCTTAATCGGCGACGGTAGATACCATGCCCTCTCAGAAAAATACTCAAGCTTGCAAGATGCACAAAACGCTTTCCCCTTCATTAACTCATTGCAGCAGTCTATCGACTGGGCCATTTTGCAGAGCGAATTAGACAAAGCAAAAAACCAGCCTACAGTGATAGATCTGCAGGACCTTCAAATAGTTCTATCTGAGCCACTTGTATGGAAAGGAGGGGCCTACTTAAAGGGCGCGCAGGGCCAGTGCAAGATCACACTGATGGACAATGCAAATTGTAGCGTTATTGAAAGCGACTCTTTTGACAATTGGAAAGAATGGAAAGGTGGGGCGGACAATAACTACACATTAGATGGGGGTATTGATGGCATCATCATTGACGGAAACGCCCAAAACCAGAAAATATTTCCCTCATCAGAAAAAGACCTGACGTACGGCCTAAAAATCCACTCACATAGATTTCAAATTGGCTGGCTACAAATCCATAATATAAATGGAGTTGGAATCAGATTAGCGTTCAATAAAAGCCTAGTTAACTCATTCAGAAATACACAGGATTCAAGCGCCCCCCTTCAAGGCAGTCCTTTATCGCTAGCCGCACCCTACGACATAAAAAACATAAATATTTCTGACACTCTATATGAATCATTTGTGTTTGAGGGCCCTGCTGACATCCCCATCTGGAACCTGAGCACTAATTACTGCGGCTGGACCTCGCGCGCAGCCCCTCCCCCACCAAATCGCAAATCCCTATTGTTCCCAGGGGAGGAAATACATTCTGTCCGCATTCAATCTCCATGCAAAATATCTTATGCAAATCTGAATGGAGCTATTTACGGAAGGTCACTGTACGTTGCAAAAAACACTAGGTTTCATGCTGATTGCATCATCACATCATCTTCTTGGGGAGGGGCATTAATAGAGGGCTCTGCATACGGCTCAATTTCCAGCCTGCTTCTTCAACAAAACAGTTTCTCACATAACAACCAAACCCTACCTTATCTTGAAATTCGTTTCGACGCCCAAGCCGGACGCAGCAAATCAAGAATATCTATACTTCATGTCTCCACTAGAAGGACTAGCAACACACCCAAAGGCAGGGGAGACTTTATTTATGATGATGCGGGAATATTTATTGGCCGAATCGATTGCGTAGACAATAGATTTATTGCCGGCAACGGATTAAGGATCGGCAAAAATAATATTGGCGGCCACTACCAAAGCATTGATCTAAGAAACGTAAGAAGCGACGACAGTACCACCGGTACAGCCATCACCATTGAAGCCGGCTCAAGAGACTGGCAAATCGATAGAGTCTATCTGAATAATTGCGACCGCGGAATTCTCAATCTGGGGAAAAATATGCGCGGCACCGTCTTGAGCGGCTTGATCGAATTAAGAAAAAGTCAAATAGCGCTAGAGGGCGTAGCAAAAGGCAGCGCAACGGACTCAGTAATTTCAAATAAGAATTTTATCGCACTGGACAACATCGGCTCATGGGCAATAGAAATTCTGTCCGAAAGGAAAAGGTTTTACAACAAGGCTAGAGCGTCAGCGAGCATCAAAGTTTCTAAATCCGGACAATTAGATGAAACAACACTGGAGCACAACCTTTGGCGCATCCCGACAATAAAGGACATTCAAATCTCATCGTACTGGAAAGGTGCAGGCTATCCCGTCTTCAATGTTGGCGTTAAAAAAATCTCGACAAACACCATCTCGCTAACCGGCGCAATTCTAAGCGAAGAACAGGGTGAACTACTTATAACCGCCCACCTAAATTAGATTCTCCAACTTCTATATTGGGTTAGCCAACAAAGCACAGCCAGGCTCAGAGGTAGTAAATCTAAAATTCTAGACCTCAAAAATCCAGCTCACTGACACCCAGTAAGCCCAACTTTTACCCCCAAAATACGCATAAATAGATTTAGAGTCTAAGCACATTAGAAAAGCCGGGGGCAGGACCCGGCTTTTCTACAGCGACTTAATCGAAAATTTCTACTACACCTACAACAGCCCCCTCAGCGTCAGTCACAGCCAACGCCCGAATCTTGTTGTCCAGCATATAGGCCTCAGCCTCTGAAAGCTGTGAATCTTCGCAAATAGTGTGTGGGCTAGCAGTCATGAACTGATCAACCGAGGCCTGAATAATGCTCTCATCTTCCAACAACGCCCGACGCAAGTCCCCGTCAGTAACAATGCCAACCAACTTGTCGTTATCCATTACTACCGTCATACCCAAGCGGCTGCGGGTCATGACCAACAGGCAATCATGGAAGCTAGTAGACGGAGCAACAACAGGAGCGGGCGAATGCATGACATCGCACACACGAGTCAGAAGCTTGCGGCCCAAGCTGCCACCGGGGTGGTAACGAGCAAAGTCCATCGGTTTGAACTGGATTGCTTCGATCAGCGCTACAGCCAACGCATCGCCCATGGCCATGGTCGCCAGAGTCGAAGTGGTCGGAGCCAGGTTGTTCGGGCAAACCTCACGCTCAACCGAGATGTCAAGCCAGATGTCTGCGTGCTTGGCAAGAGTGGACTTACCATTGCCGGTCATCGCAATAATTTTGTTACCGAACGACTTCAAGCTAGGAATCAGCTTGATCAGTTCTTCAGTTTCGCCACTGTAACTGATGAGAATCAGTACATCGATCGGCTTGAGCATGCCCAAGTCGCCATGGAAGGCTTCGGCTGGGTGCAGGAAGAAGCTGGGTGTGCCTGTGGAAGCAAAGGTGGCGACCATCTTCTTGCCGATCAGACCAGACTTGCCCATGCCACACACCACGGTGCGGCCTTGGCAGCCGAGGATCAGTTCAACGGCACTTTGGAACTCGCCGTCAATGCGATCGGCCAGCTGAGTAACGGCTTGAGCCTGGGCAATGAGGGCTTCTTTAGCGATGCTGAGGTGATTCATTTTCGTCCCTGACGACAGCTGAATATGTGCGAAACCGCGGATGTTAAGGTTTTTGTAACGGGAAGCAAAGTGCGGGGTGGCCATCTGTGAACAATCTGACTGACGGCGGTTCTTACTTAGCAGCACGGCATAGGCAGCCTCACCACCACTCATGGCATTGTGATATCGACTTCACTCCTACCGCCTGCATTCATTGCACGTGAGTATTTCGGCATCCAACAGCTAGTTGATTTTAGCCATAGCAAGACCCCGCTCCTCGACCAATACACGTCTGGGCGTCCCTACCTGATAGCCCTGCCACCTAGGCTTGGGCTCGACTCGGCACGAGTCCGATGCACAGATCCGGAAATGTATAAGTGAATGCCGCCATGGCAGCTGGCACGATAGAGCCCTAAAGCCCCAGGACTACTTGCAATCTAGATTTCCATCCAACGCACAACTAGCGCCCTACCACACCAACCGATTGGCAGCTCCCCAAGCAGAAGCGCGCCGCATCTACAGCTATCTGGCGATTCAACACTGCTACTACTCGCTTCCGTTTTTGATGCCTTGATTTATGCCTTGCTTCAAGGCTGAAGGCACCGTGATGGGGTGAGAAAACGCCCAGAGGCTCGCCAGAACTCGCAGAAAAATTCACACCCGGAATAGCCCTCGCAGCAGGCGACTCACCCCTCGCCCCTTCCAAATCAATGCCTTGTTGTAACTTTTCGTTGTGCGCAGGCCTCTCATACAGCAGCATAGCCCCCTTTCGCAGCTTCAAATTGGACGTATGGCACTGCCAACATGGATGTAACGAATCCCCCCACGAGCCAGCACATAACCAGCAAAACACTCTACCGCTGGCAACCCGCCTCTCTCGAAGATCACCTGCGGGCGCTCAAGCCCCAATGGTACGGGAAGGCACTGGAGATCAGTAGTGAAGCGCTGGGGGCAAACGCGTCGTTCGTAAACTATGTGCGCCACCATCGTTTCCTGGATCCTTGCACCGGGCTGCCCGTGGAGATTGTGGAAAAGTCCATTCGCAAGGTAGCATTCATCGGGAGTCAGGAAGCTCGCTTTCATCGCTCCGAAGGCATGCTAGCGGGCAGCACGCACTTCCTTTACCCCTCTTGCCTGGGTGTGATCGAGACACCATGGGAGAGCTTGATCTTCACCGAATTCGTACGCGGCAAACCACCTCACATGCACGCAATTGCCAAGCAGTTGGCACTGGGTATTGCCGAACTGGAAGGTCTGAGCCATAGCTATCTTCACTCACAACCGTGGACCAAGGCGCTTTTGCTCTGGAGCATGGACTTCTACAGGCCTTGGTTTCTGCTACGACCGCGCTTTAACTTCGCCCGCTGCCTCCCATCACTGGAAAGACTCGGGCTCGAAGATGATCGGTTCGCCGGCCTAGCTGAGCGCTTCAAAGCCTTTGTCCCGTTGACTCGCAAGTTGGCAGCCAGAGCCCGACGCAGTTCGCGCTGCATCAGCCACATGGATTATCTGCGCAAGAACTTGTTCGTCGACAAGGGCCAGTTGCACCTGATCGACTGGAGCGAGGTGAAGGTTGGGCGGGTAGGATTCGACGGCGGAGCCTACCTTGGCAGCCTGTTCCGACGCAAAGACATGAAGGTGTTCCTGGCAGCCCAGGCTGAGTTTATCGAGGCGTACCGTGCAGCCTTGCCAGAGCGTTTCGATGCAGAGCAAGCGTTGGAGAACTTGCGTTACATGTTTCTGCTCACAGCACTGTTTCATTGCCTGCGTCCAGAGACGGTCGCGGAGTACCGAGAGCGAGACCGTATGGCATTGCTGCAGGAGAAATACACGTATTTGTTAGGGCTGATGGAAGGCACGCAGATTGGAGATCATGGGTAGAAGACCTGGCAGGTTCGCTAGCAAGTCCGCACCTATGACGTGGGCACGCTGCAGCCGCTTTTAGGGAGTTTGCGAAGTATGGATAGCATTTTGATGCCATACGTCAGCATTTGCGCGGATTGTCTAATTTCTTTTTGCGTTTTTTTACCAGCGGCACGCCTACAAAACTGAATTTGTATTAAGATTCCTCCCTTCTCGTTTCCACCGGACCCGCAGGGCTACTGGCCCCTGCCGCCCCTTGTTGAATGGATACCGTTCCACATTTATGGATGAAGTTTCGCCTCGCCCTCGCCTACTGGTCCTGTCAAAAGGCGCCCAGCGCATAAGTACCCTCCCCGCCCTGCTGCCCGATTACGCGCTGCAATATGGTGGTGTGCGGTATGTAGCTCAAGCAGATTGCGTGATGGCCTGGGGACGTAAGCCGAGCGCGATCAAAGCAATTGTTAAAGCAGGCAAGGCAGGTAAGCGAGTAGTTACACTTGAGGATGGGTTCGTACGATCATTAGGCTTGGGGCCAGATGAACCGCCTCTATCCCTGATCGTCGACGACGTAGGTGTCTACTACGACGCTACCCAGCCATCGCGCCTCGAACAGCTGATAGCCACGCCCCTCGATGCCGAACAAACCCAGCGCGCCTTGGCGTTGCGTAGCTTGTGGCAGCAGCAACGGGTGTCCAAATACAACGACGCGCGCATCGAGCTGCCCGCGCTGCCAGCAGACTGTGTGCTGGTGGCAGACCAGACCTGTGGCGATGCTTCGCTGCAGGGCGCCAGCGTCGACGACTTCCGGGCCATGCTGGATGCGGCGTTGGCACGCTACCCGCACAGCACCATCGTGCTCAAGGTGCACCCTGACGTGGTGGCTGGTCGCAAGGCCGGGCACTTCGACCTGGCGGCACTGGCCAACAACCCGCGCGTGCAGGTACTGGCGCACAATATTCACCCAGCCGATTTGCTGCCGCGCATGCGTGCGGTATTCGTGATGACCTCGCAGTTGGGCTTCGACGCCCTGTTGTGGGGCGTGCCGGTGCATACCTGGGGTATGCCCTTCTATGCCGGCTGGGGCCTTACCGATGACCGTTTGCCAGCGCCCGCGCGGCGTAAACCGGTGCCCCTGGCACAGCTGATTCACGCCAGCCTGGTGGCTTACCCGCGCTATGTGTGCCCGGAACGTGGTCAGCCCTGCACGCCAGAGGTGCTGATCAACTGGTTGGGGCTGCAACGGCGGCACCGCAGCGTGTTGCCGAGCGCCGTACAAATGCTGGGGTTCAGCCGCTGGAAAGAACCGCTGGCAAACCTGTTTTTCAATGGCGCGGCCATTCGCTTCGTCAAGCCCGAGCAACCGCTGGCGCAAGATGTGCCGGTAGTGTCCTGGGGCTGCAAGCACGACACTGATCTTTCTGCCCACCCACTGCCAGTCAATCGGGTAGAAGACGGCTTTCTGCGCTCGGTCGGCCTTGGTGCCGGCAAGGCGCGGCCGTTGTCGTGGGTGGTCGATGACCTGGGCATCTACTACGACGCCACCCGGCCTTCGCGCCTGGAGCGCATTCTGGCCGACGAGCCATTCGACCCGCAGTTGCTGGCCCGTGCACAGGCATTGCGCCTGGCCATCTGCGCTGCAGGGCTGACCAAGTACAACTTGCCTGGCAGCCACTGGCAGCGCCCGCAGCATGCGCAGCGGGTAATCCTGGTGCCTGGCCAGGTGGAGGGCGATGCGTCCATCCGCTTTGGTGGCAACCGTATCCGCAGCAACCTGCACCTGTTGCGCGCAGTGCGTGAACAAAACCCTGATGCGTGGCTGTTGTACAAGCCCCACCCTGAAGTGCTGGCCGGTACCCGCGCCCGTGGTGACGACGAAGCGCAAACCGTGCATTGGTGCGATGAAGTGATCGGCGATACACCCCTGCAGCAGTTGCTGGAAGTGGTCGACGAATTGCATGTGCTGACCTCGCAGTCGGGCTTCGAGGCCCTGCTGCGCGGAGTACCGGTGACCACCTATGGCCAACCGTTCTACGCCGGCTGGGGGCTTACCCGCGACCTCGACCTGCAAGCAGCGGTACAGGCGCGGCGCAGCCGGAAACTGACGCTGGACCAGTTGGTGGCGGGCACGCTGCTGCTGTACCCCACTTATGTAAGCCTGGTGACCAACCGCTTCACCACCGCCGAACAAACCTTATACGAACTACAAAACTGGCACGCCTTACCGCAGCCTGGAGCTCCCTCCCGATGGCAGGACTTGAAACGACGCTTGAGCAGTTTGTTGGGCATGAAGCGCCTGACCAACTGAATGCAAGGGCGACGCGTGGTCCGCTGCTGCGTATCCCGTCTCACAACTTTTTGTTTCTACAGGGTGTCAGTTCGCCCTTCTTCAGCCGCCTTGCCAAAGGGCTGCGTGATATCGGCCAGCGGGTGCACAGCGTGCGCTTCAATGTCGGTGATGCACTGTACGGCCCGCGTGGCGCGCAATTGACCTGTCCGCATCGCCCCGAAGACATGGAGGCCTGGTATGCCCAGGTGTTCCGCCAGCACGACATCACCGACCTGGTGCTGTTTGGTGACTGCCGCCCGGTGCACCGCCCGGCCGTGGCCCTGGCGCGGTTGTCGGGGATTCGCGTGCATGTGTTCGAGGAAGGCTATTTCCGGCCCTACTGGGTGACGCTGGAGCGCGACGGGGTGAACAACAACTCGCGCCTGCCACGTGACCCACAATGGTACCGCGAGGTGGGCAAGCACATTCCGCGCTACCAGAATGGCAACCCGTTCAAGCTGTCGTTCACCGCCCGGGCCACGCACG
The DNA here is from genome assembly GCF_030263955.1 of Pseudomonas sp. M2(2023). Lineage (NCBI taxonomy): Bacteria > Pseudomonadati > Pseudomonadota > Gammaproteobacteria > Pseudomonadales > Pseudomonadaceae > Pseudomonas > Pseudomonas sp. M2(2023). Next base: position 1,473,951 of record NZ_CP127114.1, on the reverse strand, counting down.
ATGTGCTGTACCACGCAGGCGGTGCGCTAAACCGGCTGTGCTTCCCACGCTACCGCACCCATGCGCCGTTCAACGCTGCCGTGGAGTATGCCGGCTTCATTCGCCAGGGCATGCGCTTGCTGCGCGCCCGTGTGCACGATGACGCGCTGGTGGCAGAAGTGGCCCGGGAGCGGCACCCTACGTTCCTGCTGCCTTTGCAGTTGGACAGCGATGCGCAAATTCGCGATCACTCGCCGTTTCAAAACATGACCCAGGTGATCGAGCATGTGATCGACTCGTTCTCGCTCAACGCGCCGTTCGATGCTCGCCTGCTGGTGAAAAACCACCCGCTGACGCCGGGGCTGATCAACTATCGCAAGGTGACCGAGCAATTGGCGCGCAAGTATGACGTGGCCGAGCGTGTCGACTTCATGGAAAGCGGGCACATGCCCACGCTGCTTTCGCACATTACCGGTATGATCACCGTCAACAGTACTGCAGGGGCCTCGGCTATCCTGCACCACCGCCCGACCTGCACGCTTGCCGAGCCGATCTATGCCATGCCGGGGCTTACCCATCAGGGCGGGCTGGACGACTTCTGGCAGCAGCCCGAGGCGCCCGACAACACCTTGTTCCAGCGCTTCCGCAACACCGTCATCCACACCACCCAGGTCAACGGCGGCTTCTACACCGCCTGTGGCATGGACATGGCCGTGGCCAACTGCCTGGAAGTGCTGATGGCGAAAACCTCAAGAATCGAAAAATACCTATGAGTTCGCATGCCTCTCCCCGCTGCATCCTCATCACCGGCGCCACGGGCGGTATCGGCGGCGCGTTGGCGCCGGCCTATGCGGCCCCGGGCGTAACCCTGATCCTGCAAGGCCGGCGCCACGAGCGCCTGGCCGAAATGGCCGAGCAGTGCCGCGCCCTGGGTGCCCAGGTGCTGCTCGAAGCCCTCGATGTGCGCGACCTGGACGCCCTGCGGGCGATGGTGCGGCGGGTCAGCGAGCAGCATCAGCCGGACCTGGTACTGGTCGGCGCCGGGCTGAACACGGCCGTGGGCGCCAATGGCGAAGCAGAAGTCTGGGACGATAGCCGCGCCCTGATGGAAGTGAACGTGCTGGCCGCCCTGGCCACCGTCGAGGCTGCCTTGCCGGCCATGCGCAGCCGTGGCAATGGGCAGATCGCCCTGTTCAGCTCGCTGGCGGGTTGGCGCGGCTTGCCGGTAACGCCTACCTACAGCGCCAGCAAGGCTGCCATCCGCGTGTATGGCGAGGCCATCCGCGACTGGCTGGCGCCGGAAGGGGTGAAAGTGAATGTGATTGTGCCGGGGTATGTGGAGTCGAAGATGTGCTTCGAAATGCCCGGGCCAAAACCGTTTTTGTGGACCGCCGAAAAAGCGGCCCGGCGCATCAAGCGCGGGCTGGCGGCGAACCAGGCACGTATCAGTTTTCCGTTCCCGCTCAACCTGGGCACCTGGCTGCTGGGGCTTATCCCGCAGTGGCTTTCTTCGATGATCCTGCGTGGGCTGAAGTACAGTGATTGAAGTTTCTTTGTTGCCGGTTGCAGTGATCGGCCTTGGCTTGACCGTGGCGGTCGAGCGCCTGCTGCACCCGCGCCCTGCCCTGCGCCGCCCGGCCGATTGCTGGATGCTGCATACCGGGCTGTGGTGCGTCGGCTTTGGGCTGCTGTATGCGCTGACGGCGCGGCCGTTGTTCAGCGGCGTCAACCTGCTGTTGCTGTGGCTGCTGATCGTGCTGGTAAGCAATGCGAAGTATCACTCGCTGCGCGAGCCGTTTGTGTGTGCAGACTTTGAATATTTCAGCGATGCAGTGAAGTTTCCGCGCTTGTATCTGCCGTTTTTCGGACTTACCAAGGCGGCAATGCTGGCGGTGGGCTTTCTGGTCTACCTTTGGGCGGGCCTGAGTTTTGAGGTACCGGGCGCGCGGCTTGCGGCGCTGTTGCCGCTGGTGGTCGGGTTGGGCTTGTTGCGTCTGGGCCATCGGCCGGTGCAACCGAGCTTTGATGCCGAACGGGACGTGCGAGGCTGGGGCTTGGCGGCCAGTTTGTGGCGGTACTTCTGGGCAGCGCGGGCGCCGGTGGATCGGGAGGCGCTGGGTTCGCCGTTTGGGGGGCAGCCGGTGGAGGCCGCTTGCCCTGCGAATGCGTCGGCTCAGCACACCCAGCCCCCGGCAAGCTCGTTGCCAGACCTGGTCTCGGTGCAGAGCGAGTCGTTCTTCGATGTGCGTGACCTGTGGCCTGGCGTGCGCCAGCAAGTGCTCGGCCAGTACGATCTGCTGGCCAGCCAGGCGCTAGCCCGGGGCAAGCTGCAGGTCGCAGCCTGGGGCGCCAATACGGTGCGTACCGAGTTCGCCTACCTTACCGGCATCCCCACCGGGCGGCTTGGGGTGCACCGCTTCAACCCCTACCGCGTGCTCGCCCGCCGGGGCCTGCCCAGCATTGCCTCCAGGCTCAAGGCACAGGGTTATCGCACCATCTGCATCCACCCTTATGACGGTGGCTTCTATGGGCGCAACAAGGTGCTGCCGGCGCTGGGCTTCGATGAGTTCATCGATGTAAAGGCGTTCAATGCTTCGCAAAAAGCCGGGCCGTTCATTGGTGATTGCGCCGTGGCAGAAAAAATCCGCGAGCTGCTGCAGGCACCTGGCCGTACCCAGCCGCTGTTTATCCATGCGGTAACCATGGAGAACCACGGCCCGCTGCATCTGGAGAGCGTGGCGGCACACGAGCTGCCTGCCTGGTTCGACCGCCCGCTGCAACCGGGCATGCAGGACCTGGCCCCTTACCTGCGCCATATCTGCAACGCCGACCGCATGCTGGGCATGCTGCGTGAAACGCTGCTGGCCCTGCCGAAGCCGGCGCTGCTGTGCTTCTATGGTGACCATGTGCCGATCTTGCCTGAGGTGTACCAGGCAATCGGTGCCCCGGCGGGCGACACCGACTACCTGGTCTGGTCCAACCGCCACCAGCCGGGCTGCCGCGCCAGTGCACTGGCGGTGCAGCAGTTGTCCAGCACCTTGCTGGCCCACGCCCAGGCGACTGTGGCGGGCCGCCAGGCGCCCGTGGCCACCGCCGGGGTAGCCTGACAACGTGGTGCGTATCGTGCTGGGATCGGACCTGGCGCCGGAGCGCGCCGCAGACCCCGCCTTGGCCCGCTTGCTGGCCGAGGGGCGTGGGTCGTTGGCGTTTCTGATCGGCAATACTGCCTGCCGCTATCGCCTGCTGGGGGCGGCTATCCATTGGGACCGTGTGCTGCTGGCATTCGATGGCGATCAGGCGCTGGGCTTTGCGGCGGTCAAGCATGGCCGGCGCGGGCCGTTTGCCATGCGTTGGCGGCCGTTCATTCGGGAGTTTGGCCTGCTCAGTGGCTGGGTGCGGTTTGTCGGCTTTTGCCTGAGCGAGCTGCGCGAGTGGCGCTACCCATTCCTGCTGTACGGGCTGCGGGTCAGCAAGGCCGCGCGCCAGCAGGGCGTGGGCGCCGCGCTGGTGCAGGCGTGCTGCGCGCATGCCGCTGCGTTGGGCTTTGCCCAGGTCGAGCTGGAAGTACCGCTGAACAACCCGCGCGCGCAACGCCTGTACCTGCACAATGGTTTCGCCCTGCGCCGCAAACGCTGGGTGCCATTCCCGCCGGTGCGCAACATGTGGCGGGCGGTGTGCCATGAGCGCTGAGTTGCCAGCCAACACCGGCCATTTCACGCCGCCACAAGCGCTGGTGGACGGCCCCGGCTGGGTCGGCATCATGTCGCAGTGGGTGGCCTGGAAGGTGCTGCATCTGCCGCAATTCCTCGGCCCGGAAGGCCCGCCCTTCTGGCTGTGGCGCCGTGGCCGCAAGGCGCCCAAGGGGCTTAAGGCCATTGCCGGTATCGGCTACAAGCAGTCGTCGGCCCATGCCCGGGTGCTCTGCCAGCGCTGGGGGCTGCCGTACATTGCGCTGGAAGACGGCTTTTTGCGCTCGTCCTCGTTGGGTATCGAGGGTGATACGCCGATGTCCATGGTGGTCGACCCGGTGGGTATCCACTACCTGGCCGACCGGCCTTCGCTGCTGGAAAACATCCTGCAGCAGCCTGAAACGCTCAGCGCCTACGAGCTGGGCTGTGCCCGCGAGCTGATTGCCTTGATGCGCAGCAGTGGCATCGGCAAGTACAACAATGCCCAGGACCTACCCGCCGATGACCCGTTAGGCCGCGAGCGGCCGCTGGTGCTGGTGGTGGACCAGACGGCCGGGGATTATTCGATCCCGGGTGGTGGGCTGTGCGAAGCCGACTATGTGCGCATGCTGGATGAGGCCCTGGCAGAAAACCCGGGCGCCGACGTACGTGTGCGCATTCACCCTGACTGCCTGGGCGGGCAGAAACCCAGCTGCCTGCTGGATGCGGCGCGGGCCCGTGGGGTAACGCTGGAGGCGCGGCCGGTGGCTTGGGCGTCACTGGCCCGGCGTGCCCGGCGGGTGTACGTGGGCACCAGCCAGGCCGGGTTGGAGGCGTTGATCCAGGGCGTGCCGGTCACCTGCTTCGGGCTGCCGTTCTATGCCGGCTGGGGGCTCACCGATGACCGTATGGCCATCCCTCGCCGGCAGGCCCGGCCAGACCTGGTGCAACTGGTGGCGGCAGCTTATGTGCGTTATTGCCGCTATGTCGACCCGTTGACCGGCCAGCTGACCGATGCCCTTACCGTGGCCCGCCAGTTGGCCAGCAAGAAAGCCCGCGACGCGGCGTTTGCCGGGCCGACGACGGTACTGGGCGTGAAGCGGCACAAACAGCACAACATCCGGCGCTTTTTTGCCAGCCGCTGGGGGCAGTTGCGCTTCAGCGTCGACGACCCGCAGTTGGTCAGCAAGGTAGCCGCCGAGCAGGGCCGCTTGCTGGTATGGGCGGCGCGCGAGCCGGCCGGCCTGGCGGAACGTGCGCGCCAGGCGGGTGTGCCACTGTGGCGGGTCGAGGACGGCTTCTTGCGTTCAACAGGGCTGGGCGCCACCAACAGCCCGGCGCTGTCGCTGGTGCTGGACCGCGGGGGTATTCATTACGACGCTCAGTCGCCCAGTGACCTGGAGCAGCTGCTGCAACACGGTGTTTTCGATGCCGGCACCCTCGCCGAAGCCGCACGGCTGCGGCAGCAGATCGTGGCCAGCGGCGCCAGCAAGTTCAACTTGCGCAGCGGTGCAAAGCCAACCCTGCTAGGCCGCCCGGGCCAGCCGCGCGTGCTGGTGGTGGGGCAGGTCGAGGACGACGCCTCGGCGCTGTGCAGCGGTGGCGGTGCGGGGTGCAACCTGCGCCTGTTGCAGCAGGTACGGGCGCAGCTGCCGGATGCCTGGGTGTTGTACAAACCACACCCGGATGTAGAAGCCGGCAAACGGCGCGGCGCCATTGCCCCTGCGCAGCTGGTCGGGCTGGCCGACCAGGTGTTGGCGGGGGTGGATATTGCCGGGCTGTATGGCCAGGTCGACGCCCTGCACACGCTCAGTTCCACTGCCGGTTTCGAGGCGTTGCTGCGCGGTGTGCCAGTGGTCACCTACGGCACGCCGTTCTATGCCGGTTGGGGCCTGACCCAGGACCATCAGCCATTACCGCGCCGTACCCGGCGCCTGACTCTGGACCAGTTGGTAGCCGGCGCCTTGCTGCGCTATGCGAGCTATGCCGACGCCCAGCACGACTTGCCCTGCGATGCCTGGCACGCCCTCGCCTGCCTCAGTGCGCCCCGTCCGGTGCACTGGCTGGCGCACCGGCGGGTGGCGCCGTTGCTCAACTACACCCGGACCATGCTCGGCTGCGGCCGGCCACTGGCCCCATCAAAGGACTAGAACATGCCTGTTTCGATCAAGGACATCCGCCGTTACGCGGCACTTCCCTGGCATTGCTTGCAGCTGGCCACCCATGCGAAGTCGTTCGAGAACAACCCGGTGCTTGGCAGCGCCCGGCTCAACGCCCTGGGTCTGCATGTACAGCGCCGCCAGTTGGCCATGGCCATGGCCGGTTACCGTCGCCAGGCGCTGGCGTCGCGGCTGGATGCCGCTGAGCGTGAGCATTTTGAGCAGAATGGTTTTTTCATCCGTGAAAACGCCCTGCCTGCCGAGCAGTTCGCGGCTTTGCGCGCCGAGTTGGGTGGGTTGCGCAGTACCGGTTGGGAAATGCGCCAGGGGCGTGCGGTCACCCGCCGGGTCAGCCTTGACCAGGATGTGCTGGCGCGCAACCCGGCCAGTGCGGCGTTCGTGGCGGACCGGGGGGTGCGCGACCTGATTGCGTACGCGTCGTCCAATACCGGTGGCATTACCTACCAGTTGCAGTCGATCGTGATCGATGCGGCCAATGCCGACCAGGACCCGCAAACGCGTTTGCATGCCGACACCTTCCACCCCACGGCCAAGGCGTGGTTGTTCCTGGATGATGTGGAGGATGACCAAGGGCCATTCAGTTACGTGCCGGGTTCACATCGCCTGACCCCGGAACGGCTGGCGTGGGAGTATCGCCAAAGCCTGGGGGCGGCGTGTTCTGGCGAGCAGATGCACCGTGAGGGTTCGTTCCGCATCAACGAGCCCGAGTTGGCCGCCCTCGGCCTGCCGCCGCCCCGCCGCTTTGCGGTACCGGCCAACACTTTGGTGGTGGCAGACACTTCGGGTTTCCATGCACGGTGCGCCAGCCACCAGGCCAGCCACCGCGTGGAAATTTACGCCAGCCTGCGGCGTAACCCGTTCATTCCGTGGCGCGGGGCGCACCTGTTTGCGCTGCCGTGGATCGCCAATCATCACATGCGCTGGGATATACGGCTGAAGCGGTTGATGGGGTTTGGGAAGAAGAGCCATTGGAAGTTTGTTGAGCAGTTGAATGCGTATGAGGCGCCGCATATCTGAACAGCCGGCGCAGACCGTTATTGTAGGAGCGGGTTTACCCGCGAATAGGCCGGGCCTGTTGGCCAATATCGCCTGGGCGTCCACCGTTGCGGGTACCACCGCATTCGCGGGCAAGCCCGCTCCTACAACGGGCGTGGTGGCAACACACCCGCGAACAGGCCGGGCCTGCCGGCAAATATCGCACGGGCGTTCACCGTTGCGGGCACCAACGCATTCGCGGGGCGGCACAAACCGTCGGTGTAGGAGCGGGTTTACCCGCGAATAGGCCGGGCCTGCTGGCCAATATCGCCTGGGCGTTCACCGTTGCAGGCACCACCCCATTCGCGGGCAAGCCCGCTCCTACAACGGGCGTGGTGGCAACACACCCGCGAACAGGCCGGGCCTGCCGGCAAATATCGCACGGGCGTTCACCGTTGCGGGCACCAACGCATTCGCGGGGCGGCACACACCGTCAGTGTAGGAGCGGGTTTACCCGCGAATAGGCCGGGCCTGTTGGCCAATATCGCCTGGGCGTTCACCGTTGCAGGCACCACCGCATTCGCGGGCAAGCCCGCTCCTACAACGGGCGTGGTGGCAACACACCCGCGAACAGGCCGGGCCTGCCGGCAAATATCGCACGGGCGTCCACCGTTGCAGGCACCACCGCATTCGCGGGGAGGCACACACCGTCGGTGTAGGAGCGGGTTTACCGGCGAATAGGCCGGGCCTGCTGGCCAATATCGCCTGGGCGTCCACCGTTGCAGGCACCACCGCATTCGCGGGCAAGCCCGCTCCTACAACGGGCGTGGTGGCAACACACCCGCGCCAACCGCGAACAGGCTGGGCCTGCCGGCCGATATCGCATTCGCGGGGCGGCACACACCGTCGGTGTAGGAGCGGGTTTACCCGCGAATAGGCCGGGCCTGCTGGCCAATATCGCCTGGGTGTTCACCGTTGCGGGTACCAACGCATTCGCGGGCAAGCCCGCTCCTACAACGGGCGTGGTGGCAACACACCCGCGAACAGGCCGGGCCTGCCGGCAAATATCGCACGGGCGTCCACCGTTGCGGGCACCAACGCATCCGCGGGGCGGCACACACCGTCGGTGTAGGAGCGGGTTTACCCGCGAATAGGCCGGGCCTGTTGGCCAATATCGCCTGGGTGTTCACCGTTGCGGGTACCAACGCATTCGCGGGCAAGCCCGCTCCTACAACGGGCGTGGTGGCAACACACCCGCGAACAGGCCGGGCCTGCCGGCAAATATCGCACGGGCGTTCACCGTTGCGGGCACCAACGCATTCGCGGGGCGGCACACACCGTCAGTGTAGGAGCGGGTTTACCCGCGAATAGGCCGGGCCTGTTGGCCAATATCGCCTGGGTGTTCACCGTTGCGGGTACCAACGCATTCGCGGGCAAGCCCGCTCCTACAACGGGCGTGGTGGCAACACACCCGCGAACAGGCCGGGCCTGCCGGCAAATATCGCACGGGCGTCCACCGTTGCGGGCACCAACGCATCCGCGGGGCGGCACACACCGTCGGTGTAGGAGCGGGTTTACCCGCGAATAGGCCGGGCCTGCTGGCCAATATCGCCTGGGCGTCCACCATTGCAGGCACCACCGCATTCGCGGGCAAGCCCGCTCCTACAACGGGCGTAGTGGCAACACACCCGCGCCACCCGCGAACAGGCCGGGCCTGCCGGTCAGTATCGCATTCGCGGGGCGGCACACACCGTCGGTGTAGGAGCGGGTTTACCCGCGAATAGGCCGGGCCTGCTGGCCAATATCGCCTGGGCGTTCACCGTTGCAGGCACCACCGCATTCGCGGGCAAGCCCGCTCCTACAACGGGCGTGGTGGCAACACACCCGCGCACCCGCGAACAGGCCGGGCCTGCCGGCCAATATCGCCTGGGCGTCCACCGTTGCGGGCACCAACGCATCCGCGGGGCGGCACACACCGTCGGTGTAGGAGCGGGTTTACCCGCGAATAGGCCGGGCCTCCCGGCCAATATCGCACGGGCGTTCACCGTTGCGGGTACCAACGCATTCGCGGGCAAGCCCGCTCCTACAACGGGCGGTGGGGGGCCACAATTTGCAATGGTTGAATCATGGTCGGCGCGGTAGTGGCGGCTACGCTGCTTCGGTAAACGTGCACTCAAGGAAAACCACATGCACTACGCCCATGCCCACCACCTGCGCCGCCATCGGGCTTCGCACCCCGGCAGGCTCTATATGCTGACAACAGTCACGCAACAGCGTCGTCCTCTGTTCCACAACTTCAACTTTGCCAGGCTGGTGGTCACACACCTGCGCCAAGCCGACAGGGAAAACAGCTGCCTGACACTGGCCTGGGTCGTCATGCCTGATCATGTCCATTGGTTGATAGAACTGAAGGAAGTCACCTTGGCCACCTTGATGCGCCGCTTCAAATCAAGGTCGAGCCATGCGTTGCGCACGGCAGGGGTAACGCCTGCCCCCATCTGGCAAGCAGGCTATTGTGATCGCGCACTGCGCAAGGACGATGATCTGCTCGCCGTGGCGCGGTACATCATCGCCAACCCGGTCAGGGCTGGCCTGGCACCCAATGTGGGCGACTACCCGCATTGGGATGCAATCTGGCTGTAGCAGCGCCGGCTCACCCCAACCGCGCCATCTCCTCCGCCACAACCGCCACGGTATGCCGAATCTGCTCTTCCGTATGCTCGCAAGACACAAAGAACCGCACCCGCGCCGAATGCTCCGGCACCGCCGGGTAAAGGATCGGCTGGGCATTGATGCCGCGCTCGAACAGGGCGCTGGACAAGCGCCCGGCCTTGAACGAGCTGCCAGTAATCACCGGGATCACCGCCAAACCGGTACTGGTCGCGGTGTCCAGCCCCGCTTCCCGCGCCAGGCGCAGGAACAGCTCACCACGCGCCTGCACCTGCGCTACACGCTCGCAGTCATCGGCCAGCAATTTCAACGCCGCCAACGCAGCAGCGGTAACCGCCGGTGGCATGCCCACGCTGTACAGAAAACCCGGCGCCAGGAACTTCAGGTGCTCGATCAAGGCGATACTGCCAGCAATGTAACCGCCGCAACTGGCCAGGGTCTTGCTCAACGTCCCCATCCAGATATCAACGTCATTACCCGCCAGGCCAAAATGCTCGCGAATGCCCTTGCCGGTCGCCCCCATCACCCCCAGCGAATGCGCTTCATCCACCATCAGGAAGACTTTGTGCTTGTGCTTGAGCTCAACGAACCGGGGCAGTTCGGGGTAGTCGCCATCCATGCTGTAGATGCCTTCCACCACCACCAGCACGCGCTCGAAATGTTGGCGTTGCTCGCCCAGCAAACGGTCCAGCGCCTGCCAGTCGTTGTGGGCAAAACTCAGGCGGCGCGCGCCCGACAGCTGAATGCCCTGCAGCACGCTGTTGTGAATCAGCTCGTCATGCACCACCAGGTCGCGCGGGCCGAACAGGTAGCCGATGGTGGTGACGTTGGTGGCGTGGCCGCTGACCATCACCACCGCGTCGTCCACGTCGTATAACCTGGCCAGCTCACGCTCGAGCTCGCGGTGCAGCGGGCGGTCACCGGAAACCGGGCGGCTGGCCGATACCGAGGTGCCGTAGCGGTCGATCGCAGCCTTGGCCGCTTCGGCAACGCTCGGGTGGCCGGAGTAGCCCAGGTAGTTGTAACTGGAAAAATTGAGGTACTGCTGCTCGCCAATCTGCGTCTGTGCGCCAGCCGTGCCCTGGTGCAGGCGGAAAAACGGATTGCTCAACCCCAGGCGCATGCCGCCCTGCTGGATCACCCGCAGTTGCTGATACCCCGGGTGCAGGTCAAAACGATAATGCGCCTCGGGCACTTTCAGGGCAGCCTGCTGCACCTGCTCCAGAGTAGCGCCCTGCTCGCCTTCGGCAGCCACATTGCGGCGCCGGGCGAGGGCTTGCTGGATCAGGCGTTGCTTGGCATCGCCACCAAGGCCGGTCGGGGTTCTAGCTGTCATCTGGCGCTCTTAATCAATCAATCGGTTAGGTGCCGCGCTGCTGTCGGCCAAGGCCGCGGCCATCTGCGCCAACTCTTCGGCGCTGTGCTCGCTGCCATGGCGGGCAAGCACATTCTGCGCCAGCTGCTCTTCGCTGCTGCCTGCCTCACCACGCAACAACTCCAGCAGGCGCACGGCAAGCTTGTCGATGCTGGAGCTATCGCTCAGTTCCATCACCGGCAGGCGAATACCAAAACGCTCCTCCAGCGCCACCACCAGCTCAACGCTCATCAACGAGTCGAGCCCCAGCTCCTGCAGCGGTCGCTGGGCATCCAGGCGGGCCGGCGGCAGGCGCAGAATCTCGCACACCTCGTGCTTGAGCATTTCGGCGAAGCGCTCGAGCAACTCGGCATCGTCAAGCTCTGCCAGCATGCGCTGGATGTCCTCGCTGCTGCCTTCGTCTTCCTGGTCACCGCCATAGGCGCGGGCCAGTTCCATAAAGCGTGGCGTGCCGGCACTCGGCAGGAAGCGCGCCAGCGCCTTGAAGTCCAGTTCCAGCACGCCATGGCCGTTGTCATCGTCCAGCAGCATGGCCTCGAGCTGGGCCAGGGCGACGTCGGCGCGCAATGCGGCGCCGCCCATTCGGCTTTGCAGGGCATCCTTGATCTGGCTATTACGTGCCAGGAAGCCGACATCGTCGATGGCGCCCCACAGCACGGCCGTGGCCGCCTGGCCCTGGGCACGACGGTGCCGCGCAAGGGCTTCGAGCCAGTGGTTGGCGGCCACATAGTTGGCCTGGCCAGGGTTGCCGAACAGGGTGGTGGCCGAGGAGAACATCACGAAGAAGTCCAGCGCCAGGCCGTGAGACAGTTCATGCAGGTATTGCGCCCCCTTGGCCTTGGGCTCCAGCACGCGGCGCAGCTGGTCCGCCTCAAGGTTGCGGATCAGGCTGTCGTCGATCACCGTCGCCGCATGCACCAGGCCACGCAGCGGCCATGGGCTGGCGGCGATGCGCTCGAACACGCCCTGCAGTTGCTCGCGGTCGGTGATGTCGCAGGCCACTGCCTGCACGTCGATGCCCTGGGCCTGCCACAGCGCCAACTGTGGCTGGGCTTCGGCACTGGCCGGGCCACGACGGCCCAGCAGCACCAGGTGACGGGCACCTTTGTCGACCAGCCATTGCGCCGTACGCAGGCCAAAACCGCCCAGGCCACCAGTGACCAGGTAGCTGGCATCGGCGGCCAGCTTCAAGGCCCGCGCCGGCTGCGCACGGGTGTCGGTAGTCCGGTGGATGGGGTTGGCGTAGGTCACCACTACCTTGCCGATCTGGCGCGCCTGCTGCATGTAGCGGTAGGCCTCGACCACCTGGTTGGCGTCGAATTCACGGAACGGCAGCGGGTGCAGGATGCCTTTGGCGAACAGCTCCATCATTTCTGCGAACAGCCGGCGGGTAAGCGTTGGGCGTTCGCTCATCAGCTGGTCGGCATCGATACCGAAATAGCTGATGTTGTTGCGGAACGGGCGCAGGCCGATGCGCGTGTTCTGGTAGAAGTCGCGCTTGCCCAGCTCGAGGAAGCGGCCAAACGGCTTGAGCACCTGGAAGTTGCGATTGATGGCCTCACCGGCCAGCGAGTTGAGCACCACGTCCACGCCACGCCCGCCGGTAGCCGCCAGCACCTGGTCGGCATAGGCCAGCGACCGCGAGTCGTAGATGTTGTTTACACCCAGCAGGCGCAGGAAGTCGCGCTTCTCGTCGCTGCCAGCGGTGGCATGGATTTCCGCACCCAGCCACTTGGCGATCTGGATGGCGGCAATGCCCACGCCACCGGCAGCGCCGTGGATCAGCACCTTCTCGCCCGGCTCCAGGCGCGCCAGGTGATGCAGCGCGTAGTACACGGTAAAGAAGGTACTTGGAATGGTCGCCGCGGCCTCGAACGACATGCCTTCAGGAATACGCGCCACGGCGTTGGCGTTGGTTACCAGGCGGTTGGCGAAGCTGCATGGGCCAAAGCCCACCACCCGGTCACCCGGGGCAAAGTCGCCGACCACGTCGGCCCCCTTGCCTTCCACCACACCGGCAAATTCGAAGCCCAGGGTGGGACCGGAGAATCCGTTCTCGATGGCTTCGTCCGACAGCAGGCCAAGGGCGAACATCACGTCGCGGAAATTGAGGCCGGTGGCGCGCACGGCGATATCCAGCTCGTCTGCCGCTGGCTGGCGCGGCTCGCGCACCTCCCAGCGCAGATTGCGCAGCTGGCCAGGCAGGTCGAAGCCCAGGCATACCCACTGCGCTTCGCTGCCGCTGGGGCGCGGCTGGTCGGCCAGTACCCGCAGGCGTGGCACATAGCGACGGCCTTCGGAGTCCAGGGCCAGCTCGGTTTCGTGGTCGGCCTGCAGCAGCGCTGGCAACGCCAGTTCGATCGGCGCTGCCTGCGCCAGGTCGAGCAGGCGAATGCGGCAGTTCGGTGATTCGTTGGCCAGGGTACGGCCGAAGCCCCAGAACGCGGCATCGGCAATGCCCGCCACGTCTGCAGCGCTGTTGCCGCTGTACAGGTGCGCGGCAGCACCGCGGCTGAACAACCAGCACTGCGGGGCGATGGCCAGCGACTCACAGGCCTGTACCAACGCGGCCGCCAGCATGCAGCGCTCGGCCTGGCCATCCAGGCCGGTGCCGCTGTCGAAACCGGCCAGGTGCAGCACATGCTCCGGGGCCTGGGCCAAGGCGCCCAACTGGGCAGCCAGCGCCTGGGCGTCACCCGGCAGCAGCAGGTCGACATGCTGGCCGTGGGCGCGCAGTTGCTCGGCCAGGCCCAGGGCCGCGCCCTGCCCGGCTTCGCTCAGCACTGCCCAGCGCTGCACGGCCACGCTTGGCGCGGCCGCGGCCACATCCGGCTTGTCGGCCAGCAACAGGTAGCTGCCGCAGGCGCTGCCCGGCAACGCCTCCAGCGTGGGCAGCGCCGTCAGGCCGTGGCGCTGCAATTCATGTTTCCAGAACGCCGGGGCCTGCTGGCGCGACAACGCCTGCTGCGGGCCGGCCAGCCACCACTCGGGCTGGGCACCGAAGACGAAGTCGACCCAGCGGGCCGGGTACTGGCCCAGCAGTGCCAGTTGGCCATGCGGGTTGAGTTGGGCACAGGCCAGGCGCAGGGCATCGCCCACCGCTCCCAGTGCGCCCAGGTCGGTAGGCACCAGCACCCAATCGAAACTGCCGGCTTCGGCCAGTTGCTCAAGGCCAAGCACCTCCAGCGCCGGGCAATCGTCCCGCAGGCGCTGCTCAAGCTCAGGCTCGGCAACGCAATAGGTGTAGTCGAGGCGGTCGAAATCCAGGCCTGCGTACAGCAGTTCGGCAAACGAGGCACCGCCAAAGCCGATTTCCAGCACCCGCAGGCGCTGGCCAGCCGGCAGTTGCGCCATGCGCTCGGCCAAGGTCTGGCCGATGCCGCTCAGCACCTGCTGCTGCCCCACCGCGCCCAGCACCAGGCGCGCCAGGTTGGCGGCGCTGGTTTCCCGTGGTTGCAGGCTGTCGAACAGCACGCTGCCATCGAGCAAGGCCGGCAGGTGGCGGCCGATACGGCCCACCGTATGGATGATCTGGAAGTATTCGGGGTAACTCTGGAAAAGCTCTTGCCAGATGGCTTCCGACGTTGGGCGCTCGCCCAGGTCGGCCAGTTGCCAGCCACCGTCGCCACTGCGCAGCAGGCTACCGTCCTGCTCGGCATGGCGCAGCAAGGCTGCCAGGAAGTCGCCCTGGGCCTGCGACCACAGCGCCACCTGCTCGGCGCTCAGGCGGCCGCCGGCCTGCTCCACAGCGTCCAGCACAAAGCTGCTGCACAGCACGTCCAGCAGCGGTTCCACTTCATTCAGGTAACGCAGCTGCGCCGGCTCATCGGCCAGGCGCTGCAGGGCTTCGGCCAGCGGCGTGCGCGCCACCGCGTGGCGCTGTAGCGGCACCACCTTGCCCGGCGCCGCCAGGCCCACATGGCCCATGCGCTTGATATCGCCGCTGCGGTCGTACTGCAGGCGTACGGCACGCATGCGCGCGTCCTTGATTGCCAGCACGGCAGCGCCGCTGGCGTCGAACAGGGTGAAGTCGACCAGCAGCGAATGCGCGGTGCGCTTGCGCTGGCGCACCTCGGCCAGCACCGGCACGCCACCGGCGTTGGTGAAGGCTATGCGGCCCAGCTTGACCGGGATGAAGGCCAGGCCGTCGTTGCGGCCAGGGCGGCTGGCCAGCAATTCGGTAATCAGCTGGAAGGCACCGTCCAGCAGGGCCGGGTGCAGGTGCAGGCCGGCCAGCTCATGTTCGATGACAGCCGGCACGGCCAGCTGGGCCAGCACCTGCCCTTGCGCTACCCAGGCGGCGGCTACGGTCTGGTAGGCCGGGCCGTAGTTCAGGCCCACCGCGCGGGTCATCGCCAGGTGCTGCTCGCCGGTAAAGTCTGCCGGCCGCGCCGGCAGTGCCGGGGCCCGGGCATCCAGCAGCACACCGCGGGCTTCGCCCGGCAGGCGGGCGACCACGTGCTGCACCCAGTCTTCGCGGTGCATCAGCGTGCGCGAGCTGATGCGCAAGGTACCGTCAGCCTCTTCCACCTGTACACGCACTTTCTTGCTGTTGTCGGCGCTCAACAGCAGCGGGTTGTGGATCTCCAGCTCTTCGATATCAACAAATTCGCCCGGCTGGTGAAGTTGCGCCACGGCCAGGGCCAATTCGGTAAAGCCTGCCCCCGGGAACAATACCGACTCGCCGACCTTGTGGTCGGCCAGGGTCGGGTACTGCTGGGTATCCAGGCGGTTTTCCCAGGTCAGTGCGCGGTCCGGTAACGGGTAGCCAAGCAGCGGGTGCACACGCTCATGGCTAAGCGCGCCATTGGCCTCGGCACTCACCGGCAAGCTGAAGTGGTCATGCTGCCAGGCATAGTTGGGCAGGCGCAGCGGGCGCCCTGCCACGGGGAAGCGTGCCTGCCACTGTGGCTCGACAGCGGCAATCTGCAGGCGGGCGACGGTACGCTCCAACAGCAGCGGGCTGTGGTCGTTGCGCTGGAGGGTGGCAATCACCCGCCCCGGCTGCTCGCACTCGGCCAGCACGTCGGTGACGTAGCTGCGCAGGATCGCATGCGGGCCGACTTCGACGAACAGGTTCAGGCCAGTGCGCATCAGCGCTGCCAGGGCGCCCTGGAACAGCACCGGGAAGCGGATGTTCTGCCACCAGTACTGGCTGTCCAGGCGCTCTCCGTCCAGTTGGCCACCGACCACAGTGGAGTAGAACGGGATGTGCGTGGCTCGCGGGCGAATGTGCGCGAGGTCGGCGATGACCGCCTGCTCGATGGGGTTCATGGCCGGCGAGTGGAAGGCGTAGTCCAGGTCCAGGCGGCGGGCGAACATCTGGCGCTCGCCCAAGGCCTCTTCCAGCAACGCCAGGGCATCGACCTCACCGGCCACGGTAGCGCCGCGGGCGCTGTTTTCCCCGGCCACTACCAGGCGGCCTTCCAGTTTCAGTTCGCCAATCAGTTGCGCCGTAGCCTCACCCGAAAGGCCGACCGCCGTCATCTGCCCGGTACCACGGGTCAGGCCTTGCAGGCGGCTGCGGTGGTAAATGACCTGGGTAGCGTCTTCCAGGCTCAGCGCACCGCTGGCCCAGGCGGCGGCCACTTCGCCCACACTGTGGCCGATCACCGCCACCGGCTGAATGCCTTCGGCAGCCAGGACCTTGGTCACGGCCACTTGTAGGGCAAACAGCGCTGGCTGGGCAATTTCGGTACGGGCATAGCGGCCTTCACCGTTGTCACCCAGCAGTTCGGCGCGCAGCGAGTAGCCGGCCAGCGGCTGGAACAGGGCGTCCACTTCATCTACTGCGGCGGCGAACAGCGGCTGGTCGAGCATTGCCCGGCCCATGCCCTGCCACTGCGAACCGTTGCCGGAATAGACAAACACCGGTGCCGAGGCGACATCCAGCGCCTGGCCGGCCTCCAGCACCGCGCTCAGCTCACTGAGGGTTGGGTCCTGGCCATAGTCGTCCAGCGCTTGGGCGGCTTCGGCGGCATTGTCACTGATCAGCAGCAGGCGGTGGCTGTGCGCATCACGGCGGTACATGGCCTGGTAGGCGACATCGTAATAGTCGGCCTGCGGGTTCGCGGCCAGGTAGGCAGCAAAGCGTTCGGCAGTTGCGCGCAGGCCTTCTTCGCTCTTGGCGCTGAGCAGCAACGGCACGCGCCGGGCATTGGCCACTGGCGCAACAGGCGCCTGCGGCTCGGTGCTTTGCAGGATGACGTGGGCGTTGGCCCCGCCAAAGCCGAACGAGTTCACGCCTACGGTCAGCTGCCCCTCAGCCTTCAGCGGCAACGGCTCGGTGACCACCTGCAGGTTGAGGTCGGCAAAGGCGATGTTCGGGTTCAGTGCCTGCACGCCGATAGTGGCGGGCACGGTGCGCTCGCTCAGGCAATTCAGCGCCTTCACCAGGCCTGCCACGCCGGAGGCTGCTTCCAGGTGGCCAAGGTTGCTCTTCACCGAACCGATCGGCAGCGGGTTGCCGGCGCCCCGCGCCTGGCCCAGTGCCTCGCCGATGGCGCGGGTTTCGATCGGGTCACCCACGGCAGTACCGGTGCCGTGCGCTTCCAGGTAGTCCAGCTGCTCAGGGGCGATGCCGGCCAGGGCGTAGGCGCGCTTTAGCAAGGCAGCCTGGGCCTCGGCATTGGGCAGGGTCAGGCTGGACTTGCGCCCGTCGGTGTTCACCGCACTGGCCGCCACCACTGCAAGGATGGTATTGCCGTCGGCCACGGCCTGGTCGTAGTCCTTGAGCAGGAATAGCCCGCCGCCTTCCGACCGGGCATAACCGTCGCCGTTTTCGTCGAAAGACTGGCAGCGACCGGTGCGTGACAGCATGGTCGCCTTGGCGAAAATCATGAAACCGAACGGGTGCATGTGCAGGCTTATGCCGCCGGTCACCGCCTGGTCCACGTCCCCGCTGAGGATGGCCTGGCAGGCCTGGTGGAACGCTACCAGCGACGACGAACAGGCCGTGTCGATGGCCATGCTTGGCCCGCGCAGGTCGAAGAAAAACGACAGGCGGTTGGCCGCAATGCTCATGGTGTTACCGGTGGCCGTGGCACCGTCGATGGACGGCAGGTCTTCGAGCAACCGGTAGGACTGCTCGACACTGGCAATGCCCAGATACACGCCACAGTTGCTGCCACGCACGCTGGACGGCTTGATGCCGGCGTTTTCGAAGGTTTCCCAGCACATTTCCAGCAGTATGCGCTGCTGCGGGTCCATCATTGCTGCTTCGCGCGGCGAGATGCTGAAGAAGCCGGCGTCGAACGCGCTGATATCGCCCAGTGTGCCGGAGGCGAAGGTATAGCTGGTTGCAGGGCTGGCCTTGTCAGGATGCTGGAACTGGCGTTTGTCCCAACGCGACGGGTCGACCTGGGTCACCAAGTCGCGGCCTTCCATCAGGTTTTGCCAGAAGCCGGCATTGGAAGAGCCGGGGAAGCGGTACGCACTGCCAACGATTGCAACCTTTCTACGCTTGATCAAAACCTATTCCTTCAAATCTCATCGGGCACCGTCCCATCCGTCGGACAGCCGGCATGCCTGGCCTGGCCATGAAGCTGGCCGGTCTTTATATGTCACTGATGATTGTCTGGTTACCTGAAGCAGCATGCACGCGGTGGGGCGCAAGACGCTTAGTCCGCAGCTGGCGTGGAATCGTTCAGATTTATGTGTGCGGATGATACGCGGGTTGCAGGGGTGGGAAAACCCTGGGGTGAGTGGTGGCTCACGGATCGGTGTAGAAGCGGGCTTGCCAGAGCACTTAGGGTTGGCAATGCAGTGAGTGGCTACCGGGAGTTCATTTCCTCAATATACCTTGCCTTGGAGCAGGCGCATGAGGTACTGACCGTAGCCGTTCTTGGCCAGAGGGGCAGCCAGCTTTTCCAGCTGCTGGGCATCGACCCAGCCCTGGCGGTACGCCACTTCTTCGGGACACGCCACCTTCAAGCCCTGACGGCGTTCGATGGTGGCGATATAGCCACTGGCCTCCAGCAGCGAATCATGGGTGCCGGTGTCCAGCCACGCGTAGCCACGCCCCATGATCTCCACAGACAAGCGCCCCTGGTTCAGGTAAAAGCTGTTCACGTCGGTAATTTCCAGCTCACCGCGAGCCGAAGGTGTGATGCCCTTGGCAATCTCGATCACATCCTTGTCGTAAAAATACAAGCCGGTCACAGCGTAGTTGGACTTTGGCTTGGCCGGTTTCTCTTCCAGGCTGATCGCCTTGCCCTGTTCATCGAACTCCACAACGCCATAACGCTCGGGGTCTTGAACATGGTAGGCAAATACACTCGCCCCCTCGCTACGGTCCATGGCATTGTCCAGCAGCACCTGGAAATCATGGCCGTAATAGATGTTGTCGCCCAGCACCAAGGCCGACAAATCATTGCCGATGAAGCTCTCACCGATCAGAAACGCCTGCGCCAGGCCGTCTGGCGAGGCTTGCACGGCGTAAGTGAGGTTTATGCCCCATTGGTGACCATCACCCAGCAGTTGCTCGAAGCGCGGCGTGTCTTGTGGGGTGGAGATGATCAGGATGTCCTGGATACCCGCCAGCATCAGGGTGGTCAGCGGGTAGTAGATCATCGGTTTGTCGTACACCGGCAGCAGTTGCTTGGAAATCGCCAGGGTCGCAGGGTGCAGGCGGGTACCCGCCCCGCCCGCCAGGATGATGCCTTTACGCTTCATGATGGTCATCTCTCGTGTATTTCCATGAGCATGCGAGCCACCCCTTCACGCCAGTCTGGCAGGCTCAGGGCAAAGGCTTTCTGCAACTTGTGAGTATCCAGACGCGAGTTGGCCGGCCGCGAGGCCAGGGTATGGTAGGCATCGGAGGTCAACGGGCTGACCTGTTCGGCATGAGCTTTCAACTGCACACCTTGGGCAACGGCCTGCTCGAGAACATACCGAGCATAGCCGCACCATGTAGTTTCACCGCTGGCCGCCAAGTGGTAAATGCCGACGAGGGCCGGGTTGGCGCAGGTAGCGGCGATGGCATGGGCGGTGATGTCGGCGATCAGCTCGGCACCGGTGGGCGCACCGAACTGGTCGTCGATCACTCCCAGGCTTTCGCGCTCGGCAGCCAGCCGCAGCATGGTCTTGGCAAAATTATTGCCACGTGCCGCATACACCCAGCATGTACGGAAGATCAGGTGCTGACAGCCAGCTGCCTGTATGGCTTGCTCGCCGGCCAGCTTGCTTTCACCGTAGGTGTTCAGCGGACCGGTCTCATCATCTTCCCGCCAAGGCTGATTGCCATACCCCGGGAACACGTAGTCGGTGGAGTAATGGACCAGCAGCGCGCCACAATCGGCAGCCTCGCGAGCCAGTACGCCTACGGCTTCGGCATTGATCTTGAACGCTTGTTCACGCTCGCTCTCAGCCTTGTCAACGGCGGTGTAGGCAGCAGCATTGACGATTACATCAGGGGCGTAGCTGCGTACGGTTTCGGCCAAACCTCGCAGGTTAGCCAGGTCGCCGCAATGGGCCTGGCTGCGCGAATTCAACGCCAGCACCTGGCCAAGCGGGACCAGGCTGCGTTGCAACTCCCAGCCCACCTGGCCATCTTTGCCCAGTAGCAAAATCTTCATGCCGAGCGCCCTGCGTAGTTCTTTTCAACCCAGTCGCGGTAGCTGCCGGATTGAACATTCTGCACCCATTGCTGGTTGTCGAGGTACCAGGCCACGGTCTTGCGAATACCCGTTTCAAAGGTTTCGGCTGGCTTCCAGCCCAATTCGCGCTCCAGCTTGTGCGCGTCGATAGCGTAGCGGCGGTCGTGACCGGGGCGGTCGGTAACGTAGCTAATCTGTTCAGCGTAAGGTTTGCCGTCGTCACGCGGGCGCAACTCGTCCAACAAGGCACACACGCGGTTGACGATTTCCAGGTTGGGCTTCTCGTTCCAGCCGCCGACGTTGTACACCTCACCGGTTTTGCCGGCTTCCAGCACACGGCGGATGGCGCTGCAGTGGTCCTTTACATACAGCCAGTCGCGGATCTGTTGCCCGTCGCCGTACACCGGCAGCGGCTTGCCGGCCAGGGCATTGACGATCATCAGCGGGATGAGCTTTTCCGGGAAGTGGTACGGGCCGTAGTTGTTCGAGCAGTTGGTGGTCAGTACCGGCAGACCATAGGTGTGATGGTACGAGCGCACCAGGTGGTCGCTGGCAGCCTTGCTGGCCGAGTACGGGCTGTTGGGCTGGTACTGGTGGGTCTCTGTGAAGGCCGGTTCGTCGGCGGCCAGCGAGCCATACACTTCGTCGGTGGACACATGCAGGAAACGGAACGCCTGGCGCGCAGACTCCGCCAGGCCGCCCCAGTAGGCGCGTACGGCTTCAAGCAGGCGGAAGGTGCCGACGATGTTGGTTTCGATGAAGTCTTCCGGGCCGTGGATCGAACGGTCTACGTGCGACTCGGCGGCAAAGTTGACGATGGCGCGTGGCTGGTGGGTTTTCAGCAACTGCTCCACCAGCGCGGAATCACCGATGTCTCCATGCACGAAAATGTGCCGCGCATCGCCTTGCAGGCTGCTCAGGGTCTGCAGGTTGCCTGCGTAGGTGAGTTTGTCGAGGTTGACCAAAGGCTCGTCATTACCGGCTAGCCAGTCCAGCACGAAGTTCGCGCCTATGAAGCCTGCACCACCCGTTACCATAATGGTCATGTTCGTCTGCTTCCGAAGTCGTGGCCTGCTTTTCCGTCTTATGGATTCTAGACGCTCGGCAACGCAGCCGAGCGCAAAAATGATGTCATCGTGATGTTGTTCTTATCGCGGTGAGTTACTCAATCGAAGCAGTCCAGATCCCGCAACGCTGTGCCAGCTTGATCTTTGGGGGACAAGAACGGCCGCTCAACCGGCCACTGGATGCCAACTGCAGGGTCATTCCAGGCAAGACAACGTTCGAATTGGGGGGCGTAATAATCTGTGGTCTTGTACAGGAATTCCGCATGGTCGGACAATACAACGAAGCCGTGGGCAAAACCTTCCGGGATCCACATTTGCTGCTTCTTTTCTGCTGATAGGTGGGCCCCGACCCAGTGCCCGAAAGTACTTGATGAGCGGCGCAAGTCTACAGCGACATCGAAAACCTCACCGACCACTACCCTTACCAGCTTGCCCTGTGGTTGATGAACCTGGTAGTGCAAGCCACGTAAGACGTGTTGACGCGAACTAGAGTGATTGTCCTGAACAAAGTTGACGGAACGCCGTATGAGGCGTTCGAAGTCGGTGTGATTGAAGCTTTCGAAGAAGAACCCGCGGTCATCAGTGAATACGTCTGGCTCGAGCAGAAGGACTTCGGGTATCGCGAGCGGTGTTGCTTGCATTGAACTGCCCTGGAAAAAAGTAAATGCCGGTTGTCCTCTGTAATGCGCCATGCAATGTCGGGTCGCTTGGCGACCCTTTTTACACTACATCTTGGCGGGTCAAGGCTCCAGGCGCCGCTGCTGGTAAATCCAGTCCACAATCTCGCCCTCCGGCGAATAGCCGCTGACGGTTTCACGCAACAGTTGCCGCACCCGCATGAAATCATCAGCCTGGATTGCCGCCAGCAGTTGCCGCAAGGCGTCCTTGAGCGAGTCCCAAGGCAGGAAGTCTTCGTTGGCGCTCATGATCATCGGATGCCGCGTGGCAATCACATTATCGCCAATCAGCAACTCCTCATAGAGCTTCTCGCCAGGCCGCAATCCGGTGAACTCAATCGCGATATCGCCCATCGGATTACGCTCTGAACGCACGCTGAAACCAGACAAATGAATCATCTTCTCGGCCAGCTCCACAATTTTAACCGGCTCACCCATGTCCAGCACGAACACGTCACCGCCCTTGCCCATCGAGCCTGCCTGGATCACCAGCTGCGCTGCTTCGGGAATGGTCATGAAGTAGCGGGTAATTTTTGGGTGAGTGACGGTCAGCGGGCCGCCGGCCTTGATCTGTTTATGAAAGAGCGGAATCACCGAGCCTGACGAACCCAGCACATTGCCAAAGCGCACCATGGTGAAACGGGTCTTGTTGACCTGGGAAACGTTAACGCTATCACCGAACAGCACAGGCGCCATTTCACGGCTCAGGGCTTGCAATGTCATTTCTGCCAGGCGTTTGGTACTCCCCATCACATTGGTCGGGCGCACAGCTTTGTCTGTAGAAATCAGCACGAAGTTGGAAACGCCTGCCTGCAATGCCGCCTGGGCAGTGTGCAGGGTGCCGATCACATTGTTCATCAGGCCTTCGGCAATGTTGTGTTCCACCATCGGCACGTGCTTGTAGGCGGCGGCATGGTAAACGGTGTCGACCCGCCAGGTGCCCATTATGTCGAGCAACTGCGCCTGGTTACGGACCGATCCCAGAATCGGCACCAGGCAAACCGACAATGACTCGCGGGCAGCGCGCTGCTCCAGTTCGGACAGTATGCTGTACAGGTTGAACTCGCTGTGGTCGAACAGCAGCAGGGTTTTCGGTGACTGGCTAACAATCTGCCGGCACAGTTCCGAGCCGATCGACCCACCGGCCCCGGTAACCAGCACTGTCTGCCCAACAATGCAGCGCTCCAGAAGGTCGGCTTGTGCCGGTACGGCATCCCGGCCCAGCAGGTCGGCAATGTCCACTTCCTGGATGTCGTCGACCTTTACTCTCCCGCTGGCCAGATCCATAAAGCCAGGCACAGTGCGTACATGCAGTGGAAAGCCCTCAAGGAAGTTAAGGATCTCCCGACGCCTAGCGCGCGTTGAAGAAGGAATCGCCAACAGGATTTCTTGGGCCCCCGTTACGTCTATCAGCCGTTGCAATTGCTTCGGATGATAAACCTGCAAACCCGCGATTACACGGTCGGTAAGGCTGGGATCGTCATCGATGAAAGCAACCGGGCGCATGACTTTGTCCATTCGCAGGGCCGCTACTAGCTGATTGCCCGCGGTGCCGGCGCCATAGATGGCGACTTTAGGTAGACCGTCGTCGCGACTGGTGAATGGAACATGCTGGACCGCGGCGGTGAACCAGTCACCGAGAAAATACTGTCGCATGGCCAAACGCAGTCCACCCACCAGAATCAAGCTTAGCCACCAATAGTTGAACATTATCGAGCGTGGCACAACATTCTGGTGATTGCTGGCCCAGTAGATTATGAACCCGAGAATTAGCGCTGAAAGCGTGACAGCCTTGATGATGGCAATGAGAGCATCATTTCCAAAATAGCGCATGACCGCCCGATACAAGCCAAAGCGGACGAACAAGGGAATGGAAACCACCGGAGCGCACAAAAACAACCAGGTATGGTCGATCACAGGATTGGCCAAATCATCAACACCCAGCCGCACCAAAAACGCCAGCCAAAGAGCGAACCACACCAGTACTACATCAGTCAGCACCTGCAGTAGTCGCTTGTGTCTACGCGGTAGCCCGAGCAGTATTTTGCGCACCTTGTCCATAGGCTCCCAGAGTTCTCTAGTGATTCTCATTAACCGATTCTTGTCAGATGTACCGCTAAGCGACTATTCCAGGCTTCCGGCGCGGTAATAGGCCGCGATCAGCACCAATGGCGCGTAGGCAACGATCAAGCCTAGTAAGCCATCTAGCTGCAATAGCAGGACGCACAGGGCGACCGGCAGCAGCCAAAACACATTCAACACGATGACACCAAGGGTTACCGGCAAGTGCCTGCCATAACGACGTGAGGCGAACTGGTAAGCATGACTGCGGTGCGCCTCATAAACCTTGTCGCCGCGCATCAATCGACGAACGAGCGTATAGCTGGCATCAACAATAAACACCCCCAACAAGATCAGCCAGCACCAGAACAACTGGGAAGATGACCAAGCTGCCTGAAGAGACAAACCGCCCAGCACAATCCCTAAGAAACCGCTGCCCGCATCACCCATGAAAATTTTTGCAGGGGGAAAATTCCACACCAGAAAGCCCAATACTGCAGCAGCCAGCAATAACGGTAAGGCCACCAGGCCCGGCTGACCGCACAACCAGTAAAGAAGGCTGGCCCCGAGACAAACAGTGATTGCCTCGACGCTGGCGATACCATCGATTCCATCCATAAAGTTGTACAGGTTGAGCAGCCATACCAGGTACACAGCTGCAAGTACTGCACCAGCCCAGCCAAGATCGATGGCCCAACCGAAGGCTTGTAGTGTCGGTAACCCACCCAACCAGAACAGAATCCATATAGCTGCGGCAAAATGGCCCAGCAGCCGCCAGCGTGCCGCGATATGACCGTGATCATCCATGAAGCCCAGCACCGCGATCACCGCGCCCGCCCCGCCCAATGCGATCAATGTGTCAGCCTGAGCGCCAGGCTGGAATGCCATCACGGCCAATGCAGCCAGGAATGCCACGACGATCGACACACCCCCGCCGCGGGGCGTGGGGATAGAATGCGAACTGCGGGCATTGGGGACATCGATGATGTTCTTGGCCAATGCATAACGTCGCAATGTCCCGGTCATGGCCAGCGAACACAAAAGCACAACGGGTAAAAGCCACCAAAACATCATTTGTTCGACGATTCCTTAAAATGTTGCGCAGTTGCCCCGAGTGCGGCATCGACACTCAGCGGCGGCTGCCAGCCAAGTACCTTACGCGTTTTTTCGATATCCACCTGCAAAGACCCACATAGCCTTTTGGACAACGCCGTACGGCCAAGAAGGCGAGCACCACTGGTCAGGACCCAGGCAGGTACCGGCAGCAAGCGAGGCGCAGCCCCCAGGGCCTGGCCCATTCGGCGCAACAGCGCGGTGGTGGAAAGGTCCTCGCCATCACTTACCAGAAACACCTGGTTAGCAGCAGCCGGGTGATCGATGCAGGTCACGATCAGGTCCACCAAGTTGTCGAGTGCAACCAGGCTGCGACGATTGTCAATGGACCCGAACGGCAAGGGCATACCTTTGTTCAACCAGCGCATCATGGCTTCGAAATTGGCCTTGACCCCAGGGCCGTATACAAGCACAGGCCGGATGATAACCACCTCCAATCCGGACGCTTTTGACAACGCCTGCAATTCAACCTCTGCTTCCATCTTGGAAATGCCATAAGGGTCTTGAGGTTGCGGGCGGTCGTCTGCAGTGTAGGGCTGTCCAGGTGCAGTTTCCTCGCCATTGACCTTGATCGAGCTAACAAAAATGAAGCGTTTCACCCCTGCCGCTACCGCCTGACGAGCCAACGCTAACGTCCCTCGCACGTTAACCTTGCGAAACGCAGCAAGCGGGTCGACCTCGGTATCATTCATCACATGAACACGAGCAGCGCAGTGAATGACGGTGTCGCATTTCTGCAAAGCCTCGCCCCATTGGCTGGCATCATCGAATGTTTCGAAGCGCACCGTTTGCACGTTGGCTGGCAACATCGGGCTATCACTGCGTACTGTAGCCACGGTTGGCAGACCGTCGTTCACCAGCCGGTGCAGTAAGGCACTGCCCACGAAGCCACTAGCCCCGGTGAGGAATATACGATGATTCATCAACTTGCCCTTCGTATGGTGGCATCACCAAAAAGCTGCTCAAGACGCGTCAGCAGCACTTGGCGAGCGAACTCCTGTTCATAGAAGCGACGCCCGCTTTCCCCTAGAGCCTTGCGCTGTTCAGTCGCAAGGGTAGCCATCTTTCGGGTTATGGTTGCCAGTCCTTTCCCATCTCCGGACGCACAGGTATAGCCAGCACCCGCTGCGTCGATGACCCGCGCTGCCTCACCGTTGATCATGCCCAGTATCGGCCTGCCAGAAGCGAGATACGCCTGCACTTTGCCAGGGATGGTCTGTTCGAACACGTCATTAGTACGCAGTGATACCAGCAACGCATCTGCCTGGGCGAAGAGTGGTGGCATGGCCTCAAGTGGATGGCGGCCTAGCAGATGAACATTGTCGAGGGCGCGCTTACGCACTTCGTCAGCCAACCAGGCGCTCATACGTCCGTCACCGACAATGACCCAACGAACGGCAACATCACCACGCAATGCCTGTGCGGCGTCAAGAATAGCTGGAAAATCTTGTGCTTCACCTATGTTTCCGGCAAAGACAACCGTGAACACCGAGCTATCCGGAGCAATTAACGTGCAGGGTGTATCCATTTGTGCCGAAAAATCGTCTTCCGCCCAACTGGGGAAGTACACCAATCGCTCTTCATCGATTGTTCGTGTGCAGTAGCGGCGCACATTGTCGAAAAAGCCGCGAGACTGCAGTAGCAAATAGTCGGTGCGGTTGTAGATCCACGATACCGCCTTGCCTACCAAGTCCAACAAGCGGCGGTTATGAATGACGTTCACCGCCCGCAACGTTTCCGGCCACAAGTCGAGCACCCATACAAACACCGGCGCACGCTTCAGCCGCCCAATTACAACAGCCGGAATGGCCGCCAGAATGGGCGAAACGGCATAAACGAAGACAGCATCGAACTTGCGCCCGCGCAACTTGAAGGCACCCAGCAAGGATGCCAGCACGCAGAACGACAGGTAGTTCAGCACCAGCTGCACACTACGTTTGCCACGGGGCACCAGAGGCACGCGAACAACTTGTGCCCCCTCATAGGATGAAAACGCTTCTGGGCTAGCCTTGTAGTCCTGGTAAACATTCCCCTCCGGATAGTTGGGGAGACCTGTCAGTACCGTCACTTCATGACCCCTGGCGGTGAAGTCGCGAACCATATCGTTGATCCGCATGTTTTCCGGCCAGAAGTACTGCGTTACAACCAGTACGCGCAATTTTTCAGCTGCCATCGATAGCTTCCGGTTCAGTAGCGCTTCCAGACTACGCGGTTAACATAGTCGGTATAGCTGTGCAGGATACGCACAACCTTGTCGGAAACATTCGGCATGCTGTAGTCGGCAACCAGACGCAGACTGCGGGTGGCCCCACGCGCCTGCCGCTCGAGGATGCCCAACCCTTGCAGCACACGCTCCACCTCAAGGCCAACCATCATCGCCGCAGCTTCCTCCATCCCTTCAGGACGCTCGTGCGCCTCGCGGATGTTCAATGCCGGGAAGTTAAGGATCGATGCCTCTTCATTGATCGTGCCACTGTCGGAAAGCACGGCGCGGGCTTCGGACTGCAGCTTGTTGTAGTCCTTGAACCCAAGCGGCTTGAGCAACCGCACGTTGGCGTGGAAGTTGATACCCATGGCGTCGACGCGCTTCTGGGTACGCGGGTGGGTGGACACAATCACCGGTAGGTCGAACTCTGCCGCCACGGTGTTGAGTACATCAACCAGCTTGAGGAAGTTCTTGTCGGAGTCGATGTTTTCTTCCCGGTGGGCACTCACGACAAAGAACTTGCCTGGTTCCAGGCCAAGACGCTGCAGCACATCCGAAGCCTCGATACCGCTGCGGTAATGTTCGAGCACCTCGAACATCGGGCTGCCGGTCTTGATGATCTGGTCAGCTGGCAGACCTTCGCGCAGCAGGTAATCACGGGCGATGGTGCTATAGGTCAGGTTGATGTCGGCGGTATGGTCAACGATGCGGCGGTTGATTTCTTCCGGCACGCGCATGTCGAAACAGCGGTTGCCTGCCTCCATATGGAAGGTCGGAATTTTCCGGCGCTTGGCCGGCAATACGGCCATGCAGCTGTTGGTATCGCCCAGCACCAGCAGGGCTTCTGGCTTGACCTCCGCCAGTACCTTGTCCACTGCAATGATCACATTACCGATGGTCTCGGCACCGCTCGCACCTGCGGCATTCAGGAAGTGGTCCGGTTTGCGGATACCCAAGTCCTGAAAGAAAATTTCGTTCAATTCGTAGTCATAATTTTGGCCGGTGTGTACCAGAATGTGCTCGCAGTACTCATCAAGGCGCGCGATCACACGCGACAGCCGGATGATCTCCGGCCGGGTACCAACGACAGTGACAACTTTCAGTTTTTTCATCAATTCATCCTCTCGGGCCATTCAGGCTTCGGTGCCTACTGGCCGAGCGTAGGTATCGGGGTTTTCACGGTCGAAAATTTCGTTGGCCCATAGCATGACGATCATTTCATCATCCCCTACGTTGGTGATGTCATGGGTCCAGCCAGGGACAGTCTCGACAATCTCGGGCTCATCGCCAGACGTGATCAGTTCGTGGAAAGCCCCTGAGACCACATGGCGGAAGCGGAAACACGCTTTTCCTTTGATCACCAGAAACTTTTCGGTCTTGGTGTGGTGGTAGTGCCCACCTCGGGTAATGCCTGGATGCGCAGTGAAGTAGGAAAACTGGCCACTGTCCTTGGTTTTCAGCATCTCGACGAACACACCCCGCGGGTCGCCATGCTTTGGGACCGTATAAGTGAAGTTTTCGGGGGGCATGTAGCTCAAATAAGTAGAATACAGGGCGCGCAACAAACCAGTGCCCACCGCCTCTGTAACCATGCTCGCGCGGCTGTCACGGAACGTGCGCAGCAAATCAGCCAGCTCTCCGACCGTAATGCTGTATTGGGGCTCGACCTGAGCGAAAGGCGTGCCAGACTGCACGCCATCCATCACCTGAATGAACGCCTTGACCACATCGTCGATATAGACAAGGTTGATTCGCGCCTGCGGGTCATTGATGGTGATGTCCAGACCGTGCACGATGTTGTGGCAGAAGGTGGCGACCGCGGAGTTGTAGTTAGGTCGCGCCCACTTGCCAAACACGTTGGGGAGACGGAACAGGTGAACGGCAGAGCCATGCCGCGCCTGCAGTTCGGCTAACGCCTGCTCGGCGGAGCGCTTACTGGCACCATAGGCATTATCAAGCTCAGCCTGGCTCGATGAGGTATATAGGACAGGAATCTTACGCCCGCTTGCCTCGATCGCGCGGCACAACTCCACAGTCAGGTCGGCATTGCCAACTTTGAATTCCTCCGGGTCCTTTGGCCGGTTAATCCCCGCCAGGTGGAAGACGAAGTCGACATCGCGAACCTTGTCGGTCAACGAATCAAGAGCATGCTCTCGGGTGAACAGCACAACCTCGATGTCCTTGCGCTCGCCAAGGTGCACCAGCAGGTTTCGCCCTACGAAGCCATTGGCCCCGGTGACCAGTACTTTCATGGTCTTACTCCTCTGGGGTCGCATGCTCGCCACGCTCGATGGCACGGATGAAGTCGAGCTTGCGCAGCAATTGCTGCATGCCGGCGACATCAAGGCGCTGGGTGTTGTGCGAGTTATAGTCCTCGGTGATGGAGATCTGGGTTTCGCCCTCTTCCACGAACTTCGCATAGTTCAAATCGCGCAGATCTGGCGGTACGCGATAGTAGTCACCCATGTCCTCGGCACAAACCAACTCTTCCCGGCTCAGCAGGGCCTCGTAGAGTTTTTCGCCATGACGGGTACCAATGACATTGATCGGGTGCTCCGGTTTGCCAACCAACTCGGTCAGCGCCTTTGCCAGTACTTCGATGGTTGCGGCGGGGGCCTTCTGTACGAAGAGGTCGCCATTGTTGCCATGCTCAAAGGCATACAGCACCAGGTCGACAGCATCGGACAGGGTCATCATGAAACGCGTCATGTTGGGGTCAGTCAAGGTCAGTGGCTGACCGGCACGAATCTGCTCGATGAACAGCGGGATGACCGAACCACGAGAAGCCATCACGTTGCCGTAGCGTGTACCGCAAATCACCGTTTTTCTTTCATCAACGTTGCGGGATTTTGCAACCATCACCTTTTCCATCATCGCCTTGGAAATACCCATGGCATTGATTGGATAGACAGCCTTGTCAGTGCTCAGGCAGACAACCCGGCGTACCTCGTTTTGAATAGCGGCTTCCAGGAGGTTTTCCGTGCCGATCACGTTGGTCTTGACCGCCTCCATTGGGTGAAATTCGCAAGATGGGACCTGCTTCAATGCGGCCGCATGAAAAATGTAGTCCACACCACGGGTCGCATTCAAAACACTCTGGTAATCACGCACATCACCGATATAAAACTTCAGCTTTGAGCTAGCGTAGCGCTTTCGCATGTCATCCTGTTTCTTCTCATCCCGGCTGAAGATACGGATTTCCGCGATATCCGTGTCCAGGAAACGCTTAAGAACAGCATTGCCAAACGATCCGGTTCCGCCGGTGATAAGTAATTTTTTGCCTTTAAACATGAGTTTTCCCTTTTATGGCATCCAGCACCTTGGCGACCTGAGCACTGGGCATTTTATGATCTTCAACAAATTTTTTTGCCGACTCCCCCATTTTGACGAGTTCATCGGCACCGAACGAAGCCACCTTGGTCAGCATCTCTTGCAGCCCATCTGCGCCAGGTGGAACCAGATAGCAAAAACAATAATATTCCGCCGGTATACCGTCAAGCGCATACATCATGACCGGCACACCGGACGACATGTATTCAATTATTTTGGACGGAAACGAATACTTGGTGAACGCTGATTCGTTGTCACGTGGATTGATCAACAGCGAGGCCTCACGCTGCAGTGCGAGAACGGCATTTCTATCAAGCTGCCCGAGATATTTTACCCGAGCGTCGGCTGCCGAGACACTTTCCACATTGGCGCGATCATCACCATCACCGCAGATATAGAGTTCATAATTCTCAATATTGGCCGCGACAAATGCCTCCAGTAGCTTGCGGATCCCATACCGCCTGTCCAAGGTGCCGCTATACAGGAAATAAGGTTTACGTACTGGCGAGGATGGGCGACTGACGTAATCGCTGTCGGCAATCCCCTCCACGACAACTTTTTTAAGCTTAGGTGAAAACACGTCCAGCATGGCATCGGTGATTGCGACCACGCTATCAGCACCGTTCACAATGCGGTACGAAAGCCGCGCCAACGTATGAAACACAAGCTTGGAGAGGCCGGAGCGTACTGCCATATATTCCGGAAGATCCGGAACGATGACGCAAAAATCCACGTCTTTACGCACTGCCCGAACCAGCCTGCACGCAACAAGAAACGGAAGGTGCATTGAATAGCAGACCAGCAATGAGCGCTCACCTTCAACCTTGGGAAGATTATCTTGTATGCCTCGGTAAGCAACCAGCACCTTGTGCAGGTTCTTGATAATCGTCAAATTCAGAAAAGAGCGATTGTTGACAGTAGCTCCATTCAAATTTTCCCGCGTAACTGCTGGCGAATAGAACAATTTTTTATATCGTCGTGGGTAGGCACCTATGAACGGAAGGTTGACTACCTTCACCTCGCTGACTTCAGGACGCTGACTGAAGCCGCGGATATAGTTCTTCTGCAACGTATCCGCTGCGAACTGGATGCTGCCCTGCGAGTGACTGACAATTGATGCGCGGTCCGCATCGGTGAACACCCCACCCAGAAAAACTACTTTCATGAGTAAGCCTCAACTTCGAATACGCCGCGCCCTGCACCAAAGAGACCTTGTTGCATCGTGTACACTCCCATCAACCCAGCCCTAACAGTGCATTATTCTTGAACAATGGTATCACCGAGTACTCAGCCACCGGAACCAGGAAAAATATAACGAGATATAGCATCAAAAAAGACAGATAACCCACTATAAGAAAATGAGTCTTCCGCCACACAAACAAAGCATTTACGCAATGCAAAACATTGAAAAACAGAACAAAGCGAAACAATCTGATGAAAATTTCCGACTCAAAATAGAGCGGAATGAACAACAATGAAAGGAGATTCATGTTGTAAACAAAAATCAATTCTTTGCCCCGCTCATCTGCGCCGCTACACCGCAAAATACTTCTTCGCTCCCCCACTACAACCAATGCCAGAAACAAAACGGAAAAGAGATGAACCACCGAATTGAAGATCGAGCTCTTTAACGAAGTAGTGTAGTAACTGAAATGCGCAGCAACTGCGTCCGGAAGCGGTACAAAATATCGAATCAACAGGTAGAAACCGATGCAGGTGCAGTAGAACAGCAAAAAACGAGTCAGCGGCAGCGCCCGACCCAAAGGCATTACTACAAACACCATGTAGATCAACGAAGACTGATGTACGCTGGTTGCCAACAGGATCAGCATCGCGTAGGCAAGCCGGCCTCTCCACCCTCCTTCGCACAAACACAAGATCGCCTGCAGGCATATGGCAAATGCCAAAAAGTTACGCATCAAAACAAAGTCCAATGCGAAAAAACATACAAAATATGCCAGCAATGATGCCACAGGAGCGACTGACTTCTTAAGCACATAGCGATAGAGGCAAAGCAATGTCACCAGCGATAAAACAATCTGAAAAAGGCCAAAGGATACACCCGAACGATTCGCCAGGATATTAAGATACCCATAACCGATCTCTTTACCCCAACTGGCCAACGTAACACGCGTATTGTAGTACAGCTCATATCCTTCACGATCGCCGTTCCAGGTATTCCACCCATATAGTCCCCACATCAGCAAAAATACTGGAAAGGATAAGACTATCGAAAGGTACCGGCTCTGCATCGGCGACATGATTCAGGCTATCTTATTCTTGAAGTAACCGAGAATACTTTCAGTCTTGCGGATACCGAGCAGTTTGCGCACACCACGAGAAAGCCTTGATTTTAAAGAGAAAAAATCAGGATGAAGGATAATCTTGGCAACGGCAACTTCAAAAGCCTCATCAACCAAAAGTGTCTTGGGGTGCTTCAATGGAAACTCCATGGGTCGTACTGGAAGACCGCAGAATCGCTTCGTCATGACATCCTCCATCGACGTACCGCCGTGCGTCGAATCACTGTCCACACCGATGTTAGTGATCTGATTATATGCCGGGACAATACCATATAAATTATGGGCCCGAATAGAAAAGCTCATCTGGTAATCCCACGAGTAGAAACGCCCAGATGTGGCCATGGCATCCAGCTCATACTCTATATTGTAACGATCCTGGTAGTAGAGCTTCTCATATGCATATTCCCGACGGATACGTTCACGCACATATGGATCCTGCCAGAGAGCAAGCTCACCATCATAGAAAGGTATGAACTTACTTGCCCAGGATGCCCAACCGCACGGCATCATGTTCTTGGAGAACAGGTAACTGGAGCCATCCTGTGGCGCATAGGTTTTCAGATAGTTCGTTCCACAAATCCACAAGATACGCGTATCGTGCTCATACTTTTCCAACAGCTCTTTGCAAAACCGAAAGAAGGTAATCTCTGGAAAGTTGTCGTCTTCCAGAAATATGGCAAATGGCTCTCGCTGCAGCACCCATTTCGCGCCACCTGCAATATTTTCATAAACGCCTACGTTATTGGCTTCGTACTTCCTGACTATTTCACAATCCCAGGTTACAGCCTGCTCTATCGCCTCGCGGCACTCAGCGACCAGACGTCGCTCATCGTCATTCCGCCCACCATCAGAAAGCAGGTAAAGACGCGCCGGCGCAATGTTGGCCAGCTGCTTGATGATTTCCAGAGGCTTGTCGATGCGCTTGAACAAGAACAAAGCTACTGGAACGTCGAATCTCTCCATAAATCGCCTACCTTCCACTTCATGACATGGCGTCAAGCCCAGAAAACCTATTGATATTCAGGAACTTTTTTTACAAGCCTATAACTATAGACTATCTCCAGCATGGCTGAACTCACCAAGCCGAGGACCACAGAACTGATATCCCAATTCACACTCAGATAAAGCGCACAAAAAACATAGAACGAGATGATCGAAACAATCTGATTCTTGAGCACTAGACCATAGCATTGATTGGGAACATAAATAAAATAAATATGACTACCCACAATGAGATAAGTCAAAATACTAAAGCTAAGCAAGACTGAGAGATAATAGGCCTGCTCCATACCTGGCGGCGCAATCAACTCTACAACCCAGTACCCGGCAAGTACAACCGACAAAATACAAAGCAGGCCAACACCGAGTTCGATTTTTATGATTTTACTGATCAACTCTCGTTGAGCATTGCGGATAAGCGCGGGAAACAACGCAGCGTTAATATTTGACGCCAGAAGGCTCGGTACCGAGAAAATCTTGTTCGCCAAATCATAAATCGCAACCTCTTTCATTCCGAAAAGGCTACCGATGATGACCTCAATACTTTTTTGCTTGAAGGTATTGGCGGCCGTGGACCAGAAGAATGGCTGCACGTCCAACAGCAACGCCTTCACGTCCTGATAAACCGGTAACGCCAGGCTTCCACAAGCTCGGACTGCAAAGGCAAAGGCCACCAAGCTGGCAAGCACATTGACACCGACAACAATGGCAGTGTAAACAACCAAATCAGCCGCCTGGGTAACCAGCAGAAAAATCAACGGCAGTGACAAAACCTTCAACGCCAATTGAATGATCGTTAATACTTTCATCCTCTGCATGCCATGGAAATACCAAAGCGGCAAAAACACGCTGGACAATACATTGGCGTATGCCAAGGAAAAAACCAGCCAATGGGTCTGCATGAACTCAAAAAAACTCATCAGCACAAGAAAAACAATTGTACCAGCACAGGCAAGCCAGCACTTTGCGATGAGCACACGAGCCATGAGACCGGCATGTGCAGCCTGATTATCCTGCTCTAGCGAAACCAGCTTGGCCGCATGAATATCGAACCCGAAATTCACGAAGACCATGAAGTACATGGCAATACCGGAGGCAAACACATACAAACCAAAACCTTCTACCCCCAAGCAATGAATAACATAAGGATAGATCAGCAAGTAAAAGAACGAATTCAAGACCTGCAACATCGTCATATGCAGGTAATTACTAATTACCTTCAGGTTGTTCTTGTACAGCGCTCTAACCTGAACAAAATTCAATTTACGCCCCTTTCACAGTATCGACAGCTAATCGATACAAGTCATCCTTTAACCAAACCGCTCTTTTTTCCCACGCACAAAGAAACGAATGAGCGCGAAAAAGATACCCAGCCCGGTACCGACCACAAAGCCACCCCCGATAATCAAGGCCTTCCTGGGCTTGACGGGTTGGTCCGGAATTGCCAGCACTCCGTCCCGCTGATAAACGCGAAGCGCACTCTCATCTATCTTCAAATCGCGATAAAACGCCATGCGCTCTTCAAGTTGACGCAAATTAACGATATACGGGTCTTCCGACTGACGTTTGATAATATTGTCAATTTCAGCCTGAATTGCATCGCTACCACGCATATACGCGAGGTCTCCATCCATCTGAACCGCGAGCCCCGAAGCACTTCCTGTAATAATAGGCGGCTTCCTCAAGCCAACCGCCAATGCAATCGACAATGCTTCTTTCAATTTGCTCAGTCGGTCTTCCCGCTTCTTCCGTGCTACCTCACGCTTACCCGATATTTCTTTATCCAACATAGCCGCGCGCATGGAAGCATCTGACAAGATGTTCTTCAGCAGCTCATTTCTGGTCATCTCGGCAGCTGTATCAACAAGCATATCCGCCCACTTCGCCGCCGCGGCCGGTTCAGAGTCATTCACACTAACCACATAACGTGCTGCGTCTCCATCACCCGCCTTGCTGATCAAAATCGAGCGAGAAAATTGTTTAAACAGTACATTTTGGGGCAATGCTCTCTGACTTTCAGGCAGGGAAGGAAGATAGGCACTTTCGAACACTTTCCGCTGCACATTCTCAGAATAAAGTTGGCGAACATATAAATCATATACTTCACGAACAGAAATTAACGGCAGACCGGTAGCATCACCGCGACCAAAATTAAGCGCGGAAATATCGTTATGAGATGGCGCAACGATAGCCAGATCTGCCTGATAAACAGGCTGGCGCGTATAAGCGTAAAGAGTTGCAAGTAGCAAGGCCGCTGTTGCCAATGCAGCTATCAAAAATTTTTGTTTCCACAAGCTCTTAAAGAGCTCGCCAAGATCTACTTCCTCACCACTGCCATACTGCGCGGTAGCCATTCGTTTTTTATCCTTTTTCACCAGCACTGCTACTTTCGCCCCCTCCCCAGCCGCCAGCCAACAGCCAAAATACGAGAGAAATATAAAAACCGCGGACACAAAACATCCGCAAGGGAGGGAAATGTTACTATCCAAGAAGTAAGGGGCAAGGCGTCACTCTTACCCGCAGGCTTCGCATCGCTAGGATATCCCATACGAAAGTAATAGCAAGGGTGATGGCAATTTACCACCTCGCAATGAGAACCTATCTCATCAAATGGCTTTTTGAATACTCCAAGCTAGACCTAGAACGTCACTGCTCAGTGTATCCGCCCCAAGACCTAGGTAGAGACCATAAAGTTCTAAAAGTTCCTGATCAGGATTACCATTGGTCTGCCATCAATCTGGTATACCAACCTCCAGTATGTCGTGCGCACCGCGGCGAAGAGCCACCGCCAACGCTCGCTTCGCCTTCGCTTCGCCATGCACAAGCACTACCCGACGCGCAGGCTGCTGCCCATGCAAGGCAAACCGCAAGAGCCCTTGCTGATCTGCATGCCCGGAATATCCCGGCAGCGTCATGACCTTGGCTCGCACCTCATGCATCTGCCCATCCAGATCAATCTGCACGAACCCCTCCGCCCCTTCACTCGCCTGTATCACCGCACCCGGCGTGCCCTTGGCCTGGTAACCGACGAACATTACCTCGTGCCGCGAGTCCCCCAGCATGGCCTTGAGGTAATTGACGATGCGCCCACCCGAACACATGCCGTTGCCAGCAATCACGATCGCCGGCCGACCGGTGCTCTTCAGGTAATTGACCACCTGCTGGTGGCGGGTATGAGTGTCCACGCTGATCAGCTGGCTGAACCCCAACGGGTCGCGCCCTTCGGCAAGGCGCGCCCTGGCTTCGGCATTCCAGAAGTCGTGCAGCTGGCGGTACACACCGGTGATGCGTTGGGCCAAAGGTGAGTCAAGGATGATGGGCAATTGCGACCAGTCCAGCGGTTCGTCATCAGGAGCCGGGCCGGCCTTGTTCAGGGCCTTGCGATGAAGAATACCTTCGAGCTCGTACAGCAACTCCTGGGTGCGGCCAAGGCTGAAGGCAGGAATGAGCAGCGTGCCCTGGTCGGCCAGAGCACGGTCGATGGCCGCCTCGAGCCGCTGCTGACGGTCGCCTGCAGGCGGGTGCACGCGGTCGCCATAGGTGCTTTCGAGTACCAGCACATCAGCCCTCTCCGGGGGCTGCACGGGGCGCAGCAAGGGATTGCCACAGGCGCCAAGGTCGCCAGAGAACACATAGCGTGTATTGGCCTGCGCATGCTGCATGTCGCATTCAACATATGCCGAACCTAGCAGATGGCCGGCACGTTGCAGGCGAACGCGGCACGTGAGGCCGGGTTGGTTGACCAGGGTGTGCCATTGTTCGAAAGGCAGGGGCACGATCAGGTCACGAATGAAATCGAGGTACCTCGCCACATGGGCGGGCTCGCTGCTGATGCTGAGCTTGTAGGAATCTTCAAGCACCAGTGGCAGCAACCGGGCGGACGGCTCGCTGCAGAATATCGGGCCTCGGTAGCCCGCGGCCAGCAAAGCGGGTATGCGGCCGACATGGTCGAGGTGCACATGGGTAATGACCAGCGCCCGAATGCCCTGGATATCAAAACCGAGCGGGGCGGTTTCTGAACCGGGCGGCGCATCGGCACCCTGTTCCAGGCCGCAGTCGACCAGCAAGCTGGTGGACGGGTCCAGGTGCAGTTGGTGACAGGACCCGGTGACACCCCGGGTACCACCGTGATGGGAAAGACAGGGGTACTCCATGCTACGCACACTCGCCTGGCCGAAAATGAAGTGGGCTATTACTCCACGACAGCCGACTGACGCATAGGTGAGCCTTTCCTAAAAGTGCGTAGGATATTTCTTTAGTTGCCGCTCAGTGCAGCTTGCCGGGCAGACGCCCTGATCTTGCGTTTGCTTCGCTGCACGCCGTAGGCACCCAGCAACGGCCCGACTGCCAGGCCAATGACCAGGGCGGCCAACACCAGCACGGCAACCGGCATGGCCGGGGCGGCCCAACCGAACAGTACCAACGAGACAGTTTGCTGGTTCTCCAGCACGAAGAACAGCACCACAGCCGCCAACAGCAGCACGAATACCGCCGCCAGGGCGCGCTTGAGGTTACGCATCAGATTGCTCCTTGTGGAATCAGGTGTGGGCCTCATGCTCTTCTTCATTGACCCGATCGCGCAACTCTTTACCGGGCTTGAAGTGCGGCACGAACTTGCCTTCGAGGCTGACCGACTGGCCGGTCTTAGGGTTGCGGCCTACACGAGGTGCGCGATAGTGCAGCGAGAAGCTACCAAAACCGCGGATCTCGATGCGATCGCCGGTGGCAAGGCATTGTGACATCTGCTCAAGCATGGTCTTGATGGCCAGCTCCACGTCCTTGGACGAGAGCAGCCCCTGATGGGTGACAATACGTTCGATCAGCTCCGACTTCGTCATATTTTTCCCTTCGTTATCAAGCAGCTAGATCATTGCTTAACCAGTTTGTAGCACGCTGGGAAGGATTTGAACAGGGTGGTTCTTGACTTAATAAAAAAATTCAAGATTGAAGTTTTACAGGAATGGTCTAGCTCGTGGGGGCTGGCGGGGTTGGAATGATTGGTGGCAGGCCGGCAGCCACCGGGGGCCTGCGGGTATGGCGGTAGGCGTGCATCGCCTGGGTAAATCCAGCGCCGCGCCCGCCGCTTGATCTGCCGGACGCCACAAAGCCCACGACGAACAACGCAAACCCAAACCTGAATCCACGCCCCAAAAAAAAAGGGCGACCCGAGGGTCGCCCTTTTTTACCGATCAAACAGAACTCAGTTCTGCTTGGCCATTGCTTCGCGCAGCAGCGCAGCCATGGTGGTGTCGGCAGCCGCTTCCGGAGCGTTTTTCAGGCTCTGGATGGCTTCGCGCTCTTCAGCGTCGTCTTTCGATTTGATCGACAGGCTGATAACGCGGGACTTGCGGTCAACGCTGATGATCTTGGCTTCGATCTCTTCGCCTTCCTTCAGGACGTTACGCGCGTCTTCGACGCGGTCACGGCTGATTTCGGAAGCTTTCAGAGTAGCTTCGATGT
Organism: Pseudomonas sp. M2(2023); assembly: GCF_030263955.1. Lineage (NCBI taxonomy): Bacteria > Pseudomonadati > Pseudomonadota > Gammaproteobacteria > Pseudomonadales > Pseudomonadaceae > Pseudomonas > Pseudomonas sp. M2(2023). Next base: position 1,434,292 of record NZ_CP127114.1, on the reverse strand, counting down.
CGTCGGCCAGAGTGACGATGGCGCCTTTGGCGTCAACTTCTTTCACGATGCCCTTGACGATAGCGCCCTTGTCATTGACAGCAACGAAGTTGGAGAACGGATCGTCTTCCAGCTGCTTGATGCCCAGGGAGATGCGCTCGCGCTCTGGGTCAACCGACAGGATGACGGTTTCCAGCTCGTCGCCCTTCTTGAAACGACGTACGGCTTCTTCGCCGGTTTCGTTCCAGGAGATGTCGGACAGGTGAACCAGGCCGTCGATGCCGCCGTCCAGACCAATGAAGATACCGAAGTCGGTGATCGACTTGATGGTACCGGTGATCTTGTCACCCTTGTTGAACTGGCCGGAGAAGTCTTCCCATGGGTTGGACTTGCACTGCTTGATGCCCAGGGAGATACGACGACGCTCTTCGTCGATGTCCAGAACCATGACTTCCACTTCGTCGCCAACCTGAACGACTTTCGACGGGTGGATGTTCTTGTTGGTCCAGTCCATTTCGGAAACGTGTACCAGACCTTCAACGCCTTCTTCCAGCTCAGCGAAGCAGCCGTAGTCGGTCAGGTTGGTAACGCGAGCCTGTACGCGAGTACCTTCTGGGTAACGGGCAGTGATAGCTACCCACGGATCTTCGCCCATCTGCTTCAGACCCAGCGAAACGCGGTTGCGCTCGCGGTCGAACTTCAGAACGCGTACGTCGACTTCGTCGCCAACGTTAACGATTTCCGATGGGTGCTTGATGCGCTTCCAAGCCATGTCGGTGATGTGCAGCAGGCCGTCGATACCGCCCAGGTCCACGAAGGCGCCGTAGTCGGTGAGGTTCTTGACGATACCTTTGACTTGTTGGCCTTCCTGCAGGGTTTCCAGCAGGGCTTCGCGCTCGGCGCTGTTCTCGGCTTCCAGCACGCTGCGACGGGAAACGACAACGTTGTTGCGCTTCTGGTCCAGCTTGATGACCTTGAATTCCAGCTCTTTGCCTTCCAGGTGGGTGGTGTCGCGCACAGGGCGGACATCAACCAGGGAGCCCGGCAGGAACGCACGGATGCCGTTAACGTCGACAGTGAAGCCGCCCTTAACCTTACCGTTGATAACGCCCTTGACCACTTCTTCGGCGGCGAAAGCTGCTTCCAGAACAATCCAGCACTCGGCGCGCTTGGCTTTTTCACGGGACAGCTTGGTTTCGCCAAAGCCGTCTTCGACCGCGTCCAGCGCAACGTGAACTTCGTCACCGACCTTGATGGTCAGCTCGCCAGCTTCGTTGTAGAACTGCTCGAGCGGGATGACGCCCTCGGACTTCAGGCCAGCGTGTACGGTAACCCAGTCGCCGTCGATGTCGACAACGATACCGGTGATGATGGCACCCGGCTGAAGATTGAGGGTTTTCAGGCTTTCTTCAAAGAGTTCTGCAAAGCTTTCGCTCATTTTAATTCCTGTAGATTCGGGCGAAACAGACGCCCATAGCCACATTCCAGACAATGTGGGTTTGTTTTAAGTAAAGGAAAGCCGGCAGGACGTTGACTGGTGCCCCTGCCTGCTTTCCTGGCTATCAGAGAAGGTCGCGCAGTGCGATCTCGCTCCTGATACGTTGCAACACCTGCTCGATGGACAACTCGGTAGAGTCCAACTGAATGGCATCGACCGCTGGCTTCAGCGGGGCCACTGCACGTTGGGTGTCGCGCTCATCACGCGCACGAATCTCATCCAGCAGACTCGACAGACTAACATCTTCACCCTTGCCCTTCAACTGCAGGTAGCGGCGACGCGCTCGCTCCTCCGCGCTGGCGGTGAGGAAGACTTTCAACGGCGCATCCGGGAACACCACGGTGCCCATGTCGCGGCCGTCGGCTATCAGGCCAGGCGCCTCGCGGAATTCGCGCTGACGCACCAACAACGCATCACGCACGGCTGGCAGCGAAGCAACCATCGAGGCACCGGCACCAACGGTCTCGGTGCGGATGACGTTGCTGACGTCCTCGCCCTCGAGGATGATCTGTTGCAGCTTACCGGGCTCGGCGGCGATGAACTGCACATCCAGATGGGCGGCAAGCTTGGTCAGCAGCTCTTCGTTGGTCAGATCGACGCCATGGTTGCTGGCGTTGAACGCCAGCAGACGGTACAGCGCGCCAGAGTCCAGCAACTTCCAGCCCAGCTCGCGGGCCAGCAGCCCGGCGACCGTACCCTTGCCCGAACCGCTTGGCCCATCGATGGTGATAACCGGCGTCAGGGCACTCACGACTTGCCCTCTTCCGCCACGCGGATGCCCACTTCGGCGCAAAGCGCCAGGAAGTTGGGGAACGAGGTTGCGACGTTGGCGCAATCGTGGATGCGGATCGGCGCGCTGGCGCGCAGCGAGGCAACACTGAAGGCCATGGCGATACGGTGGTCACCGTGGCCATGCACTTCGCCGCCGCCCAACTGGCCGCCATCAATGATGATGCCGTCCGGGGTCGGCTCGCACTTGATGCCAAGGGTGATCAGGCCGTCGGCCATGACCTGGATACGGTCGGATTCCTTCACCCGCAGCTCTTCGGCACCACGCAGCACGGTACGCCCTTCTGCGCAGGCAGCGGCGACGAACAGCACCGGGAACTCGTCGATGGCCAGTGGCACCAGCTCTTCAGGAATGTCGATACCCTTCAGCTTGGCGCCGCGCACACGCAGGTCGGCTACCGGTTCGCCGCCGACTTCACGCTGGTTTTCCAGAGTGATGTCGCCACCCATCAGGCGCAGGATGTCGATCACGCCGGTACGGGTCGGGTTGATGCCAACGTGCTCCAGCACCAGCTCGGAACCTTCGGCAATGGACGCTGCCACCAGGAAGAACGCCGCCGAGGAGATGTCTGCCGGCACTTCGATACGGGTAGCAGTGAGCTTGCCGCCGGACTGCAGTGAGGCCACCGGGCCGTTGCTTTCGACGCTGTAGCCAAAGCCGCGCAGCATGCGCTCGGTGTGGTCACGGGTTGGTGCAGGCTCGGTGACGGTGGTCTTGCCTTCGGCGTACAGGCCGGCCAGCAGCAGGCAGGATTTGACCTGGGCACTGGCCATCGGCAGCGTGTAGGTCAGCGCCTTGAGCTTGTGGCCACCACGGATGGTCAGCGGCGGGCGGCCTTCAGGACCAGTCTCGACCACGGCACCCATTTCGCGCAGCGGGTTGGCCACGCGGTTCATCGGGCGCTTGGACAGCGAAGCGTCGCCGGTCATGGTCACGTCGAACGGCTGGCCGGCCAGCAGGCCCGACAGCAGGCGCATCGAGGTACCCGAGTTGCCCACATACAGCGGCCCGGGTGGTGGCTTGAGGCCGTGCAGGCCGACACCGTGAATGGTCACGCGACCGTGGTTCGGGCCTTCGATGACCACACCCATGTCACGGAATGCCTGCAGGGTCGCCAGCGCGTCCTCACCTTCGAGGAAGCCTTCGACCTCGGTGGTGCCTTCGGCCAGCGAGCCGAGCATGATCGAGCGGTGGGAAATCGACTTGTCGCCCGGTACGCGGATTCGCCCGGACAGGCGGCCACCCGGTTGGGCCAGGAAAATCAGATCGTTGGCGTTCATAGCGTCCACATAGGCCCGGCGGGCCAGGATTTTACTGAAATGCTCGCGGGCAACGCGTGCGCGGGTGAATACACCCAGCAGCTGGTGCCCGTCCCCTTCAGCGATCGCGTCGCGCAAGGCGTCGAGATCGCTGCGATATGTATCAAGCGTGCGCAGGACAGCGTCGCGGTTGGCGAGAAAGATGTCGTGCCACATGGTCGGGTCGCTGCCGGCGATTCTCGTGAAATCGCGGAAGCCTCCCGCAGCGTACCGGAAGATCTCGAGGTTTTCATTGCGCTTGGCCAGCGAATCGACCAGGCCGAAGGCCAGCAGATGCGGCAGATGACTGGTGGCGGCAAGCACTTCGTCGTGGCGTTCGACCGACATGTGCTCCACATCGGCGTCCAGCGCACGCCACAGGCGGTCGACCAGGGCCAGGGCGGCCGGGTCGGTTTCGGCCAGCGGCGTGAGGATGACCTTGTGTCGGCTGAACAGGGCAGCATTGGAGGCCTCTACCCCGCTCTGCTCGGAGCCGGCGATGGGGTGGCCGGGGACGAAGCGCGGCAAGCGCTCCCCAAAGACCACCCGCGCCTCACGCACGACGTTGCCCTTGGCGCTGCCGACGTCGGTGATGACGGCAGCGCCAAGGTCGAGCTTGGCCAGGCGGGCCAGGACTTTTTCCATGGCCAGGATCGGCACGGCCAACTGGATGACATCGGCACCGACACAGGCGGCGGCAAGGTCTTCTTCGCAGCGATCGACCACGCCCAGGGCCACGGCCTGCTTGCGCGAGGGGGCGTCCAGGTCGACACCGACCACTTCGCGGCACAGGCCGCTTTCACGCAGGCCCTTGGCGAACGAGCCACCGATCAGGCCGAGGCCGACCACGACCAGGCGGTTGATGATTGGCGCGGGTTTGATTGTTACTGCTTTTACCACTGGTGCGAACCCTGTTCAGAAATCTAGACAGCCTGTGAGGGCCATTGGGGCTGCCTTGCAGCCCATCGCGACACAAGGCCGCTCCTACAGGGGCCAGTACAGTTTCGAGGCCTGCACAATACCTGTAGGAGCGGCCTCGTGTCGCGATGGGGCGCGAAGCGGCCCCAACCATCTCAAATCAAAGCACCGCCTTCGGATACGAACCCAGCACCTTCAGCGCCACAGCCTCCTGGCTGATCTGCTCGAGCACCGCCTTGATCAGCGGGTCGCGGTGGTGGCCGACGAAGTCGATGAAGAACACGTAGGTCCACTTGCCGCTACGCGACGGGCGGGTCTCGATGCGAGTCAGGTCGATGCCGTTCTGGTGGAACGGTACCAACAGCTCGTGCAAGGCACCCGGCTTGTTGCTCATCGAAACGATGATCGAGGTCTTGTCGTCGCCGGTCGGCGGCACTTCCTGGTTACCGATCATCAGGAAACGCGTGGAGTTGTCCGGGCGGTCTTCGATCTTCTCGGCCAGGCGAGTCAACCCGTACAGGTTGGCCGCCATGTCGCCGGCGATCGCCGCCGAATTCCACTCGCCCTTGACCCGCTTGGCGGCCTCGGCATTGCTAGACACGGCCACGCGCTCCACGTTCGGGTAGTGCGCGTCCAGCCACTTGCGGCACTGGGCCAGCGACTGGGCGTGGGAGTAGATGCGAGTGATGCTGTCGGTCTTGGTGTTCTCGCCCACCAGCAGGTGGTGGTGGATGCGCAGCTCGACCTCGCCGCAAATCACCATGTCGTGTTCAAGGAAGCTGTCCAGGGTGTGGCTGACAGCACCTTCGGTGGAGTTTTCCACCGGCACCACGCCGAAGTTGACGGCACCGGCCGCCACTTCGCGGAACACTTCGTCGATGGCCGCCATCGGCCGGCTGATCACCGCGTGGCCGAAGTGCTTCATGGCCGCAGCCTGGGTGAAGGTGCCTTCAGGGCCGAGGTAGGCGATTTTCAGCGGCTCTTCCAGGGCCAGGCACGACGACATGATTTCGCGGAACAGCCGCGCCATCTCTTCGTTGTCCAGCGGCCCCTTGTTGCGCTCCATCACGCGCTTGAGCACGGCGGCTTCACGCTCGGGGCGGTAGAACACCGGTTTTTCGCCTTCCGCCAGCGAGGCGGTCTTGACCTTGGCCACTTCCTGGGCGCACCGGGCGCGCTCGCTGATCAGCTCGAGGATCTTCTCGTCGAGGCTGTCGATGCGAACGCGCAACGCCTTCAGTTCGTGCTCGGACATCAGCCGTGCTCCTTCTCGAATTCGGCCATGTAGGCCACCAGGGCTTCGACTGCTTCAAGGCCCAGGGCGTTGTAGATGGAGGCGCGCATGCCGCCTACCGAACGGTGGCCCTTGAGGTTGAGCAGGCCACGGGCATCGGCGCCGGCGAGGAAGGCCTTGTCCAGGCGCTCGTCAGCCAGGCGGAACGGCACGTTCATCCACGAACGGGCATTGTGGCTGATCGGGTTGGTGTAGAACTCGCTGCTGTCGATGAAGCCATACAGGCGGTCCTTCTTGGCGCGGTTGCGCTGTTCCATGGCATCGACGCCACCCTGCTCTTTCAGCCACTCGAACACCAGGCCCGAGAGGTACCAGGAGTAGGTGGCCGGGGTGTTGTACATCGAGCCGTTGTCGGCCGATACCTTGTAGTCGAGCATGGTCGGGCAGCTGCTGCGGGCGCGGCCCAGCAGGTCTTCGCGCACGATCACCACTACCAGGCCGCTCGGGCCGATGTTCTTCTGCGCGCCGGCGTAGATCAGGCCGTACTGCGACACGTCGATCGGGCGCGAGAGGATGTCGGACGACATGTCGACCACCAGTGGCACGTCACCGGTTTCCGGCACCCAGTCGAACTGCAGCCCACCGATGGTCTCGTTGGACGCATAGTGCACGTAGGCAGCGTTCTTGGTCAGCTTCCACTCGTTCTGGCCCGGGATGGCCAGGTAGTCGTAGGGCTTGGCGCTGGCGGCGACGTTGATGTTGCCGAAGCGGCGCCCTTCCTCGATGGCCTTTTTCGACCAGATGCCGGTCTCGATGTAGTCGGCGGTGCCGTTTTCCGGCAGCAGGTTCAGCGGGATTTCGGCGAACTGCTGGCTGGCGCCGCCCTGCAGGAACAGCACCTTGTAGTTGGAGGGGACGGACAGCAGGTCACGCAAGTCCTGCTCGGCCTTTTCGGCGATGGCCACGTAATCGTCGCTACGATGGCTCATTTCCATCACCGACAAGCCCTTGCCACGCCAATCCATCATCTCGGCCTGGGCGCGCTGCAGAACAGCATCAGGAAGCGCGGCAGGGCCTGCGCAGAAGTTAAAGGCTCGTTTGCTCACATCCACTCTCGCTCTGCCAAATGGTACAAATTCATTGTTGCATGCCACACACGGCCCCTGTGGGAGCGGCCTTGTGTCGCGAAAGGGCTGCGCAGCAGCCCCAGCAATTTTGCAGTGTCGCTGAAATCCTGGGGCCGCTTCGCGCCCCTTTCGCGACACAAGGCCGCTCCCACAAAAAGCAAGTGATACCTGGCCTGATCAGTCAAACGGGGCGACCTTGGTCGCCCCGTTCGGGTTTTACGCTTGCTTACTCCTGCGGGGCCTCTTCGGCACCAGCAGCTTCTTCGTTGTCTGGCGCTTCAGCCTCGACGCCCTCTACGTCCGCCTCGATCACATCATCGAGTTCGTCCTCGGAAGGCTCCTGGATACGCTCCAGGCCCACCAGCGTCTCGTCGGTAGCCAGCTTGATCAAGGTCACACCCTGAGTGTTACGACCCAGGCTGGACACCTCGCCAACGCGGGTACGCACCAGCGTGCCCTGGTCGGAGATCAGCATGATCTCCTCGCCTTCCTGCACCTGGATGGCACCGATCAGCAGACCGTTGCGCCCCTTGGTGCCCATGGCGATCACACCCTGGCCACCACGGCCGCGACGCGGGAACTTGGACAGCGGAGTACGCTTGCCGAAGCCACGCTCGGAGGCGGTGAGGATCTGCGCGCCAGATTCCGGGATCAGCATGGAGATGATCTGCTGGCCCTTGCCCAGCTTCATGCCGCGCACGCCACGGGCGTTACGGCCCATCTCGCGCACCACGCTTTCAGCGAAGCGGATCACCTTGCCGGCGTCGGAGAACATCATGACTTCCTTGGCGCCGTCGGTGATGGCCGCGGCGATCAGGGTGTCACCTTCCTTGAGCTTCAGGGCGATCAGGCCGTTGGAGCGCGGACGGGCGAACTGCACCAGCGGGGTCTTCTTCACGGTACCCGAAGCGGTGGCCATGAAGATGTAGGCGCCGGTCGGCTCGGCCACCCATTCAGGGGTGTCGCCGTCTTCCTCGTCCACTTCCTCGGCCTCGACCACTTCGCCTTCGAGCACGGTGTCTTCCGCGTCCTCCAGCTCTTCGTCGGCGTCAGCGTTCTGCTGCAGGGCCTCGAGGTCGATCTGCAGCATGGCGGTGATGCGCTCACCTTCCTCCAGCGGCAACAGGTTGACCAGCGGGCGGCCGCGAGCGGCGCGGGACGCTTCAGGGATGTCGTAGGTCTTCAGCCAGTACACCTTGCCCTTGCTGGAGAACAACAGCAAGGTGGCATGGCTGTTGGCAACCAGCAGGTGCTCGACGTAGTCCTCGTCCTTCACCCCAGTAGCCGACTTGCCTTTGCCGCCACGGCGCTGGGCCTGGTAGGCGGACAGCGGCTGGGTCTTGGCGTAGCCGCCGTGGGAGATGGTCACCACGCGCTCTTCTTCCGGGATCATGTCGCCGTAGTTGAGGTCGTGGCGCGCATCGAGGATTTCGGTACGGCGGGCATCGCCATATTCGGCGCGGATGGCTTCCAGCTCTTCGCGGATCACTTCCATCAGGCGCTCGGCGCTGCTGAGGATGCGGATCAGTTCGCCGATCTGCTCGAGGATTTCCTGGTACTCGGCCAGCAGCTTCTCGTGCTCCAGGCCGGTCAGGCGGTGCAGGCGCAGGTCGAGAATGGCCTGGGCCTGTTCCGGCGACAGGTAGTACTTGCCTTCACGCAGGCCGTACTGCTCCGGCAGGTCCTCGGGGCGGCAGGAATCGGCGCCGGCGCGCTCGACCATGACCTGCACGGCACTGGATTCCCAGGCAGTGGAGATCAGGGCTTCCTTGGCCTCGGACGGGGTCGGCGAGGCCTTGATCAGGGCGATGACCGGGTCGATGTTGGACAGCGCGACCGCCTGGCCTTCGAGGATATGGCCGCGTTCGCGGGCCTTGCGCAGCTCGAACACGGTACGGCGGGTTACCACTTCACGGCGGTGACGCACGAACGCTTCGAGCAGATCCTTGAGGTTGAGCAGACGCGGACGGCCGTCGACCAGGGCCACCACGTTGATACCGAATACGCTCTGCAGCTGGGTTTGCTGGTAGAGGTTGTTGAGCACCACTTCCGGCACCTCGCCGCGACGCAGCTCGATGACGATGCGCATGCCGTCCTTGTCGGACTCGTCGCGCAGCTCGGTGATGCCTTCGATCTTCTTCTCTTTGACCAGCTCGGCGATCTTTTCGATCAGACGAGCCTTGTTCAGCTGGTACGGCAGCTCGGTAACCACGATCTGCTGGCGACCACCGACCTTGTCGATGTCTTCGATCTCGGAACGGGCGCGCATGTAGATGCGGCCACGGCCGGTGCGATAGGCCTCGATGATGCCCTGGCGGCCGTTGATCAGGCCGGCAGTCGGGAAGTCCGGGCCAGGGATGTGCTGCATCAGCTCATCGATGGTGACTTCGGGGTTGTCGATGAGTGCCAGGCAGCCATCGATGACCTCGCCGAGGTTGTGCGGCGGGATGTTGGTCGCCATGCCCACGGCGATACCGCTGGAACCGTTGACCAGCAGGTTGGGAATACGGGTCGGCATGACCGCCGGGATCTGCTCGGTGCCGTCGTAGTTGGGCACCCAGTCGACGGTCTCCTTGTGCAGGTCGGCCAGCAGCTCGTGGGCCAGCTTGGCCATGCGCACTTCGGTGTATCGCATGGCTGCGGCGTTGTCGCCGTCCACCGAACCGAAGTTGCCCTGGCCGTCGACCAGCAGGTAGCGCAGCGAGAACGGCTGGGCCATACGCACGATGGTGTCGTAGACCGCGATGTCGCCGTGCGGGTGGTACTTACCGATCACGTCACCGACCACACGGGCGGATTTCTTGTACGGCTTGTTCCAGTCGTTGCCCAGTTCGCTCATCGCATAGAGAACGCGACGATGCACGGGCTTCAAGCCGTCACGCGCATCGGGCAGCGCTCGCCCGACAATCACGCTCATCGCGTAGTCGAGGTAAGACTGTCTCAGTTCGTCTTCGATATTGACCGGGAGGATTTCTTTGGCCAGTTCGCCCATGAGAAGCCTGATTCCTTTTTCTGGTGAAACTTCGCAGCTCCATCAAGGGCCGAACGAAGCTCGCCGCCGCAGCGCATAAGGGTGCGACGACTTACGACAAATCAATGAGTTGTGCCATGGATCTGCGCAATGAAGGCCGCCGTGGTGGGCGGTCTTGGAAACTGCCGGATGTTATCACAAAGGCAGGGGCGGTGGGGAGATGTGGCAGGTGGCCTCACACGAGGTTGAATCTGGATTTTTTATAGCCTGTGCCGGCCTCTTCGCGGGTAAACCCGCTCCCACAGGTACACCACCATCCTCAGGCCTTGTGCTATCCCTGTGGGAGCGGGTTTACCCGCGAAGAGGCCGGCACAGGCGCCACGAATATCAGTGCAGCCGCTTGCGGCAGATCAATTGCGCCAGCTTGGCGGCATCCGGCCGCTCGACGATGCCGCGCTCGGTCACGATCACGTCGATCAGGTCGGCCGGGGTCACGTCGAATACCGGGTTGAACACCTCGACATCCGGCGCCACGCGGGTGCCGCCAATGTCCAGCAACTCGTCGGCAGCGCGCTCTTCCAGCGGGATGTCCTCGCCCGTGGCCTGGTTCAGGTCGATGCTGGTGCTCGGCGCCACCACCATGAACCGTACGCCGTGATGCATGGCGCTGACCGCCAGCTGATAGGTGCCGATCTTGCTGGCCACATCGCCGTTGGCGGCGATGCAGTCCGCGCCCACCACCACCCAGGTGATGCCCTTGCTTTTCATCAGGTGGGCCAGCGCCGAGTCGGCGCACAGGGTCACCGGGATGCCCTCGTTGGCCAGCTCCCAGGCGGTCAGGCGCGAGCCATGCAACCAGGGGCGGGTCTCGCCAGCGTATACACGCTCGACCATGCCCTCCAGGTAACCGGCACGGATCACCCCCAGTGCGGTACCGAAACCACCACAGGCCAGGGCGCCGGCGTTGCCATAGGTGAGCAGGATCTGGGCGTTGCCCTGGTGGCGACGAATCAGCTCGATACCGTACTGGGCCATGGTCAGGTTGGCCTCGCGATCGCTCTCGTGGATGGCCACCGCTTCGGCCTCCAGCGCCGCCAGCACGTCTTCGTCCGGACGCAGGCGCTGCAGGCGCTCACGCATGCGGTTCAGCGCCCAGAACAGGTTGGCGGCGGTAGGGCGCGCTTCAGCCAGGACAAGGAAGTCTTCCTCCAGGTCCATTTCCCAGTCGCCGCCCTCGGCCAGCCGCTCCTCAAGGGCCAGCACCAGGCCATAGGCCGCGGCAATGCCGATGGCCGAGGCGCCGCGCACGGCCATGTCGCGGATCGCCGCTGCAACCTGCGCGACATTGTCGCAGGCCAGCCAGCGCTCTTCCGACGGCAGCAGGCGCTGGTCGAGCAGGTGCAGGACGCCGCCCTGCCAGCGGATCCCGGTCACCTTCTCCGCCGCCAAAAGTCGCTCGCGCATCGCCTCTCCCCGTCGTTCGGATATCAAAAGCCGGCGATTATAGCGACCCTCGGGGCCGAGCGCTCGGGTATACTCCGGCGCAATTTTGCGAAGTTTCAGAGGACTGTTCTAATGAGCAACGTCGACCGCGCCGAAATCGCCAAGTTCGAAGCGCTGGCCCACCGCTGGTGGGACCGCGAAAGCGAGTTCAAGCCGCTGCACGAAATCAACCCGCTGCGCGTCAACTGGATCGACGAGCGCGTCAGCCTCGCCGGCAAGAAGGTGCTGGACGTGGGTTGCGGCGGCGGCATCCTCAGCGAGGCGATGGCCCTGCGCGGCGCCACGGTCACCGGCATCGACATGGGCGAGGCGCCACTGGCCGTGGCCCAGCTGCACCAGCTGGAGTCGGGTGTGCAGGTGGAATACCGGCAGATCACCGCCGAAGCCCTGGCCGAGGAAATGCCCGAACAGTTCGACGTGGTCACCTGCCTGGAAATGCTCGAGCACGTGCCCGACCCGTCTTCGGTCATCCGCGCCTGCTACCGCATGGTCAAGCCTGGCGGCCAGGTGTTCTTCTCCACCATCAACCGCAACCCCAAGGCCTACCTGCTGGCCATCGTCGGCGCCGAGTACATCCTGAAGATGCTGCCGCGCGGCACCCACGACTTCAAGAAGTTCATCCGCCCGTCCGAGCTGGGCGCCTGGAGCCGCGTTGCCGGCCTGCAGGTGAAAGACATCATCGGCCTGACCTACAACCCACTGACCAAGCACTACAAGCTCAGCAGCGACGTCGACGTCAACTACATGGTCCAGACCCTGCGCGAGGAATAAACATGAGTTTGCGAGCAGTACTCTTCGACATGGACGGCACCTTGCTCGACACGGCGCCGGACTTCATCGCCATCTGCCAGGCCATGCTCGCCGAGCGCGGCCTGCCGGCCGTCGATGACAAGGTGATCCGCGACGTGATCTCCGGCGGTGCCCGCGCGATGGTCGCCGCGACCTTCGCCATCAGCCCGGAGGCCGAGGGCTTCGAAGCCCTGCGCCTTGAGTTCCTCGAGCGCTACCAGCGTGACTGCGCGGTGCACAGCAAGCTGTTCGACGGCATGGCCGAGCTGCTGGCCGACATCGAGAAAGGCAACCTGCTGTGGGGCGTGGTCACCAACAAACCGGTGCGCTTTGCCGAGCCGATCATGCAGCAACTGGGCCTGGCCGAGCGTTCGGCGCTGCTGATCTGCCCGGACCACGTCAAGAACAGCAAGCCCGACCCCGAGCCGCTGATCCTCGCCTGCAAGACCCTCGGCCTGGACCCGGCCAGCGTATTGTTCGTCGGCGACGACCTGCGCGACATCGAGTCTGGCCGCGACGCCGGTACTCGCACGGCTGCAGTGCGCTACGGCTATATTCATCCAGAGGACAACCCCAACAACTGGGGCGCCGATGTGGTGGTGGACCACCCGCTGGAACTGCGCAAGGTGATCGACAGCGCGCTGTGCGGCTGCTGAACCCCGTCTAGACCGCAGCACAGCCCCTGTGGGAGCGGGTTCACCCGCGAATGCGCCAGCCCAGGCGATACCAGCGTCTGATAGTACGCATTCACGGGTAAACCCGCTCCCACAGGGGACGGTGCCGCGCCAACGAACTCGAAGGACCTACCATGTTCGACTACACCGCCCGCCCCGACCTGCTGCAAGGCCGGGTCATCCTGGTTACCGGTGCCGGCCGCGGCATCGGCGCCGCTGCCGCCAAGGCCTACGCTGCGCTGGGCGCTACTGTGCTGCTGCTGGGCAAGACCGAGTCCAATCTCAACGAGGTCTACGACCAGATCGAAGCCGCCGGGCACCCGCAACCCGTGGTGATCCCGTTCAACCTGGAAACCGCCCTGCCCCACCAGTACGACGAACTGGCGGTGATGATCGAAGACCAGTTCGGCCGCCTCGACGGCCTGCTGAACAACGCTTCGATCATCGGCCCGCGTACGCCGCTGGAGCAGCTGTCGGGTGACAACTTCATGCGCGTGATGCACATCAACGTCAATGCCACCTTCATGCTCACCAGCACCCTGCTGCCGCTGCTGAAGCTGTCGGAAGACGCTTCGGTGGTGTTCACCAGCAGCAGTGTCGGGCGCAAGGGCCGGGCCTACTGGGGCGCCTATGGCGTGTCCAAGTTCGCCACCGAGGGCCTGATGCAAACCCTGGCCGATGAACTGGAAGGCGTGGCACCGGTGCGCTCCAACAGCATCAACCCGGGCGCCACGCGCACGGCGATGCGGGCACAGGCCTACCCTAGCGAAAACCCGCAGAACAACCCGCTGCCGGAAGAGATCATGCCGGTGTACCTGTACCTGATGGGGCCGGACAGCAAAGGGGTGAATGGGCAGGCGTTCAACGCCCAATAAGGCTTTTGCCGGTACTGGCCCTTTCGCGGGTGAACCCGCTCCCACAGGGTTATTCACCGCCCATGAGGGCAGCGCAATACTTGTGGGAGCGGGTTTACCCGCGAAGAGGCCGGGACAGAAGAGCGATCAGCCCGCTGCCAACACCGGGCGCATGCGCCCCTGCTGGCGCCCTTCCAGCTGCATGCACCGTTCCAGGAACAGGTACATGCAGTCGTAGCTCTTGCAAATCGCCTTGCGCAGTTCATTGCGCAGCCCCAGGGTCGGGTTCTCGCCCGCCAGGGTGCAGATGATCTCCAGCGCCTCCCACGGGTGCGCGTCGTCATACTGGGCATGCATCTTCAGCCACTTCATCGCCCGCTTGCGCTGGTCCTCCGGGAAGCCCAGCGCATAGGTGTCGGTGGAGCACACCACCGCCGACCATTCACCGGTCGCACCTTCGATGGCGTAGTTGGTCGCCGCCATGGAAATGGCCAGGTTCTCGGTGGCGCACACGCGCCAGCACCAGTCGTTCAGGCCGTTCAGTTCAGGCGGCACTTCCTGGGCCTGCAGCTCGTGCAGGTGCACGCCATGCGCCTGGCACCAGTTCACCCAATAGTCGGCGTGGTTGAGCTCGACACGGATGTTGCGCATCAGCCAGCGCCGCGCCATGTCTTCGCCCTGGTGCCGACCATAGCGGGTCTTGGTCAGGTTGTGGGCCATGTACAGCGAAAACTGCTCCACCACCGGCCAGCCACCGATCAGGTACTGGCGAATGGTCGATTGCTTCAACTGGCCATCGCGCAGGCGCGCGTAGAACTCATGCTCGACTACCCGGCGCTTGCTCTCGCGGCAGTCTTCAATCAGTTGCTGGGCCCATTGGGGGTAGCTGGCGGGATCCATCAAAGGCCCGATACGAACGAATGCGTCAATCACTTTCAGCTCCTTGATCCTTGTGATTTCTAGCTAGCGAAACGTGCCAGGTGCCCGCTGCAACAGAGGCCGGGCGGCGATCCGTTGGCGCTGCAGACTGTCACAGGTGAACACCTGAGGGCGTTCGATGAGGTAGCCCTGGGCGTAATCCACGCCGATTTCCTGCAAGGCCTGCTCGATCAAGGGTGTTTCGACGAATTCGGCAATGGTGCGCTTGCCCATTACGTGACCGATGTGGTTGATGACCTCGACCATGGCCCGGTTGACCGGGTCGTCGAGCATGTCCTTGACGAAACTCCCGTCGATCTTCAGGTAATCCACGGGCAAATGCTTGAGATAGGCGAACGACGACATGCCGGCGCAGAAATCGTCGAGCGAGAAGCGACAACCCAGCCCCTTCAACTCGTTGATGAAACGGATGGCGCTGCCAAGGTTGGCTATGGCGCTGGTTTCGGTGATTTCGAAACAGATCATCCGCGGCGGAATGGCGTATTCGACGAACAGGCGTTGCAGGTACTCGAGGAACTTGTCATCGCCAATGCTCGACCCCGACAGGTTGATCGCACAGATCGACAGCGGCCCCTCGCGCCCTTCGTCCAGGCACTGGCGGATGACCAGGAACACATTGCGCACCACCCAGCGGTCCAGCGCGGTCATCAGGCCGTAGCGCTCGGCCGCCGGGATGAAACTGCTGGGCAGGATGGTACGCCCGCTTTCGTCGTGCAGGCGCAGCAGGATCTCGATATGGCCGGGGCCTTCGAAGGTTTTCAGCGGGGCGATTTCCTGGGCGTACAGGCAGAAGCGGTTTTCTTCCAGGGCCACGTGCAAGCGCTGGATCCAGGCCATTTCACCAAAGCGCATGGACAGCTCGCTGTCGTCGGCATGGTACACCTGCACGCGGTTGCGGCCCTTTTCCTTGGCCATGTAGCAAGCCATGTCGGCGGCGCGCAGCGAGGTTTCGAGGGTGCCGGGGGACTGGGCCATGTGCACCAGGCCGACACTGACGGTGGTGACGAACGGCCGCCCTTTCCACACGAAATGCAGGCTCTGCACCAGCTGGCGCAGCTGCTCGGCAATGCGCTCGGCCTGGTCGGGCGGGCAGTTTTCCAGCAGCACGCCAAATTCGTCACCACCCAGCCGGGCCAGGGTATCGCCCTCGCGCAGGCCGGACTGCAGCACGGCGCAGATGTGCCGCAGCAGCTCGTCGCCGGCGGCATGCCCGCAGGTATCGTTGACCAGCTTGAACTGGTCGAGGTCCAGGAACATCAGCGAATGCCGCCCGGCCTGGCGCGCCAGGTCATTGAGCGCCTGCTCCAGGCGGTATTCGAACTCGCGGCGGTTGGCCAGGCCGGTCAGGGCGTCATGGGTCGCCTGCCAGGACAGGTTGGCGATGTACTGGCGCTCCTGGGTCATGTCGTGCAGCACCAGCACGATACCGCTGACCTGGCCGTCATTGACGATCGGCGAGCCGACCAGGTTGACCGACACAGTGCTGCCGTCCAGGCGCTGGATCAGCCGGGCATGCTCGGCGCCGCCCTTGAGGCTGCCACTGAGCACCTGCTCGACCAGGCTGCGGCCGTCTTCCTCGGCCTGCTCGTCCACCAGGCTGAACAGCGCCGACAACGGCAGGCCCTGGGCTTGGCCGGCCTGCCAGTGGGTCAGTTGTTCGGCGGCCGGGTTCATGTAGCCGATACTGCCCTCCACATCGGTGGTAATCACCGCATCGCCAATGGCCTGCAGGGTAATCTGCGCCCGCTCCTTTTCTTCTTGCAGGGCGCTGGCAAAGGCCTGGCGCTGGGCCAGCAGCTTGCTGGAGCGGCGCCAGGCAATGGCAATCAGGAACATCGCGGTCAGCAGGTTGGTGATCAGCAGCACCCGCAGCAGCATGCGCGAGCCTTCGCCCAAGGCATCGCTGAACGCCTTGGCGGCCGGGGTTACCCCTTCGTTGATGGTGACGATGCGCGCCTTCCAGTCGCTGACCGTGCGGGCGTCGACCGAGCCAGCGGCGAAGCTGCTGCGCATTTCCACGGCCAGCATATCCAGCTTGCCCAGGTAGTCGTCGCCGATGTCCCAGTAGTCGATGGCCGTCTGCATGTAGCTTACGTTGCGAAAGTTACGGTAGAACCAGATGATCCGCTCGACATCGTCGGGGTGGTTGCCGCCTTGCAGCACGGCCTGGCGTGCGGCATCCAGGTCGGGGCTGGGCTGGTCCATCACTTCGCGCAGTTGGTGGTCGCCCTGGGGCACGGTGATGGCCTGGCGATAGCGCTGATAGGTGCTGTCGTCGCGGGTTTCGGCGTACAGGTTGAGGTAGTAGATGGCGTCTTTCTGCGCCTTGGACCACAGGCTTTCGCCCGCGACGTAGGCACGCACGGCCGAGAGCGTATAAAGGCTCAGGCTGCCCAAGGCTACCTGGAAGACCACAACGGCGATGAAGGGCCAGGTGATGCCGAGCAACTTTGGCGCTTCTAGAGTGCGATGTCCCTTCATGGAGTCCCTGTCACAGAGCAGATAAGGCGCAAATCAACCCAGACAAAGCACAGCGTAGGCCATTTGCCATCCCGGCGGTTGGGTTTTTTATGGCAGGAAAGGGGGGTGATTTGCATATGGCCTGAACTGGCACTGTGGGAGCGGCCTTGCGTCGCGAAAGGGCTGCAAAGCAGCCCCGGCAATTTCTGCATCTGCCTTGATTGTCTGGGGCCGCTTTGCGGCCCTTTCGCGACGCAAGGCCGCTCCCACAGGGGCCCGCACAGGCAGACACAAATTCAGCTCTGCTGCAGGTGCCCGTAAAGCTTGGCATACAACCCACCCTCGGCAATCAGCTGCTGGTGGTCGCCATCCTCGGCCACATGCCCGCCGTCGAACACCAGCACCCGGTCGGCCTGTTTCACCGCCGACAGGCGGTGGGCGATGATCAGTGTGGTGCGGCCGCTGAGGAAGCGCGCCAGGGCCTGGTGCAGGTTGTATTCAGTGGCGGCATCCAGGGCCGAGGTGGCTTCGTCGAGGATCACCACCTTGGGTTCGGCCAGCACCATGCGGGCAATGGCCAGGCGCTGGCGCTGGCCACCGGACAAGCGCACGCCGGAGCGCCCCACCACACTGTCCAGGCCCTGCGGCAAGGCGGCGATGGTGGCATCCAGCTGGGCGATGCGCAGTGCCTGCCAGCAGGCCTCGTCGCTGCAGTCACGGCCCATGGTCAGGTTGGCGCGCACGGTGTCGTTGAACAACGACGGGTGCTGCAACACCACCGCGACGTTTTCACGCAGGGTTTCCAGGCCGATTTCCTGCAGGCTGGCACCGCCAAAGCGGATGGTGCCGGCCTGGGCGCTGTAAAGCCCCAGCAACAGCTGCACCAGGGTGCTCTTGCCGCCACCGCTGGCGCCGACTATCGCCACCTTCTCGCCCGGGGCGATGGACAGGTCGAGGTGCTCGAGCACCGGCTCGTCGGCATAGGCAAAGCGCAGGTCGCGTACTTCGATACCTACCGTCTCGCGGCCGGCGAACGGGTCGCTGGCCGCCGGGTACTGCGGCTCGTCGGCACGTGCCAGCAGTTCGTTGAGGCGGCTCAATGCACCGCCGGCGGCGTAGTAGGCGTATTGCAGGTTTAGCAGCTGCTCCACCGGGCCGATCATGAACCACAGGTAGCTGAATACCGCCAGCATCTGGCCGATCGACAGGTCGGAGAACAGCACGGTGAGCATGGCCGCGGCGCGGAAGATATCGATGCCGAACTGGAACAGCAGGCCACTGGCGCGGCCGCTGGCATCGCTCTTCCACTGCGAGTCCACGGCGTAGTCCCGCACTTCGCGGGCGCGCAGGCCAAGGCGACCGAGGAAGTAGCCTTGGCGGTTACCGGCACGGATTTCCTGAATGGCGTCGAGGGTTTCCGCCAGCGCCTGGGTAAAGCGTGCGGTGCTGTCGTTCTCGAGCTTTTTCAGGTGCTTGACGCGCTTGCCCAGCTGCACGGTGAAATAGATCACCAGCGGGTTGAACAGCAAGATCAGCATGGCCAGCTGCCAGTGCATCCAGATCAGGATGGCCGCCGTGCCGGTAAGGGTCAGCATGGCCACCAGGAAGCGGCTCAGGGTTTCGCCGACGAACTTGTCGAGGGTGTCCAGGTCAGTGACCAGATGGGTGGTTACCGTGCCGCTACCCAGGCTTTCGTATTCCTTCAGCGAGATGCGCTTGAGCCGCTCTATCAGGCGAATGCGCAGGCGATAGACGATGTCCTTGGCCAGGCCGGCAAACAGCTTGGCCTGGATCACGTTGAACGCCAGCGCGGCCAGGCGCAGGCACAGGGTCAGCAGCAACATCAGGCCGATGTAGCCCGCCGCCACCTGCCAGCTGGACGGCAGCAGGTGGTTCATCCACTTCAGCGCGGCATCGCCGTGGCCCAGCAGCACTTCGTCCACCAGCAGCGGCAGCAACAGCGGGATGGGCACGCTGCAGCAGGCCGCCAATACGGCGATGAAGTTGGCGGACCAGAGGTTTTTCTTGTGATGCAGGGCCAGGCGGCGGATTTCCGCCCAGCTCAGTCGATCGGCCGCAGTGTGGGGCTTGCCCGGCACCGGGTCGGGTGACCCAGGCACATCAAGCACAGGCGGCCTGCTGCAGCCAGCGGCCGAGCAAGGGTTGCAGGCGCTCCAGCGGCTGATAGCCGTTGGTCAGCAGGGCCAGTTGGCCATTGCGTTCGGCCAGCAAGGTCGGGAAACCGGCGATGCCCAGGTCCTGGGCCCAGCTGAAATCGGCTACAGTGGCGGCGCGGGTGTCGGCACAGGCGAAGGCCTCGGCGAACACGGTGCGGTCGAAGCCTGCCTGTTCGGCCAGGTCGACCAGATGCGGCGCAATGGTGACGTCCACGCCCTGCTCGTAGAACGAACGCTGGATCAGCGCCAGCAGCGGCCAGACGCGTTCGGCGTCCAGCTCGCGGGCGGTGACCAGGGCACGGCAGGCCGGCTCGGTGTCGTAGACGAAGCCGTCGGGCATGGCCCCCTCGAAGCGGAACGGCTGGCCGGTGGCGTCGGCCACCGCCTGCCAGTGTTCAAGGATGTACTTGCGGGTAGAGCTGTCCAGGGCACTGCCGCCGGTACGCAGCCCGCCCGGCACCAGGCGGGTAGGCACGCCTGCGTCACGCGCCTGGGCGATCAGGGCCGCGGCCACGGGTGCGAAACCCCAGCACCAGGAGCACATCGGGTCCATCACATAGATCAGGCGGGCAGACATGCATCAAGCCTCGGCTTTGTAGTTGTAACCGATCGGGTGCGGCAGGTTGCGGGCCTTGGCCAGCTCGATCTGCTTCTGCCGGTCGATGGCGCTACGCCGGGTCTTCTCGCTCAGGGTGTCCCAGCAGTGCGGGCAGCTGACCCCTGGCGAATAGTGCTCGGACGCGCGCTCCTCTGCGTTGATCGGGTGGCGGCAGGCGTGGCACTGGTCGTACTCGCCTTCGCTCAGGTCATGGCGCACCGTGACGCGGTTGTCGAAGACGAAGCAGTCGCCGTCCCACAGGCTTTCTTCCTGAGGCACTTCCTCGAAGTATTTCAGGATGCCGCCCTTAAGATGATAGACCTCCTCGAAGCCTTCACCGAGCATGTAGCTGGAGGCTTTTTCGCAACGGATACCGCCGGTACAGAACATCGCAACCTTCTTGTGCTTGCTGGGATCGAAGTTGGCCTTGATGTAGTCGGGGAACTCGCGGAAGGTTTCGGTCTTCGGGTCGATGGCGCCCTTGAAGGTGCCGATGGCCACTTCGTAGTCGTTGCGGGTGTCGATCAGCAGTACTTCCGGGTCGCTGATCAGCGCGTTCCAGTCCTTGGGCTCGACGTAGGTGCCGACCGCCTGGTTCGGGTCCACGCCCGGTACGCCGAGGGTTACGATCTCTTTCTTGAGCTTGACCTTGGTGCGGTAGAACGGCTGTTCGTCGCAGTACGACTCCTTGTGGTCGACATCGGCCAGGCGTGGGTCGTTGCGCAACCAGGCCAGCAGGCCGTCGATGCCTTCGCGGGTGGCCGACACGGTGCCGTTGATGCCCTCGTGGGCCAGCAGCAGGGTGCCCTTGACGTTGTTGTCGAGCATGGTCTTGAGCAGCGGCTCGCGCAGCTCGACGTAGTCTTCCAGGGTGACGAACTTGTAAAGCGCCGCGACGACGATGGGTTGGGACATGAAGCAGGATCTCCAGTGGTTGCCCTCGTAAGGGGCGGACCGGGTTACACAAGAAACAGGGGGCCGCTGCGCGCCCCATCGCCGGCAAGCCAGCTCCCACATGTATTGCGCCACACTCAAGAAGGGCACTTTACCTGTGGGAGCCGGCTTGCCGGCGATGGGCTGCACAGCAGCCCCCTTTTGGGATGTTGCGGATTCTACCAGAACAACAACAAGGTTTCAGTGCCCGCCGCCCGCGCACACCGGCGAGGCCGGTGCAACGCCGACCTTGGCCCACTCTTCGGCGGTGTAGGTGTGGATGGCCAGGGCATGGATCTCGCCCATCAGCTCACCCATGGTGGCGTACACCTTCTGGTGGCGCTTGACGCTGTTCAACCCGGCAAACTGCTCGCTGACGATCACTGCCTTGTAGTGGGTCTCCTGACCACGACTGTGCATGTGGCTTTCATTGAGCACTTGCAGGTGTTGCGGCGCCAGGGCGGCCAGCTGCTGTTCGATACGCTGTTGCATGGTCATCGCGGCGTACTCACTTCTTCGCCGGGGCGGCGGCCTTGCCAGCGTTCGGGTCCAGTTCCTTGGTCATGTCGTCCAGCAGCTTGTTAACCACCGGTACCGCTGGCTCCAGGCTCTGCTGGGTCAGCTGGGCCGACTGCTGGGTGACCTTGGGCATTTCGCGCAGCACTTTCTTGCCCAGCGGCGATTCGTAGAACTTGACCAGGTCCTTGAGCTCCTGCTCGGTGAAGGTCTGGGTGTACAGGTCGACCATCTTCGGCTTCAGCTTGTTCCAGCCGATGGCGTTGTCCAGCGCGGCGTTGGCCTTGGCCTGGTAGCTTTCCAGCACCGGCTGCTTGGTGGCCGGGGCCTTGGTCTGGGCGAAACGCTGGGCGAACATCTGCTGGACCTGCATGTACACCGGGGTGCCCAGCTTGTCGGCGTTGGCCAGGGTCAGGAATTTCTCGGCAGCAGCGTTGTGGCTGGCGGTGGCAGCGAGTACCTGGCCGCTGGCGCAAGCCAGGGCAACGGCGGCACAAAGGACACGGAGACGGGTCATTGCATTTCCTTCAGAAGAGAGGGAGGCGGGTACCTCAGAGTAGAGCATTCTGCGCCGTGGTGGCGATGTGCTCAAGTGGCACGACGAGCGACGGAACCGCTCGGTCGAATCAGGGCCTAAACTGCGATTTCGAACTACAAGGGAGTGAGTACAGAATGAGCCGTATCGAGACAGACAGCCTGGGCCCGGTCGAAGTTCCTGAGGACGCCTACTGGGGTGCGCAGACCCAGCGTTCGCTGATCAACTTCGCCATTGGCAAGGAACGCATGCCCATCGCGGTGCTGCATGCCCTGGCGCTGATCAAGAAGGCCGCGGCACGCGTCAACGACCGCAACGGCGACTTGCCGGCCGACATCGCCCGGCTGATCGAACAGGCCGCCGACGAAGTGCTGGGCGGCGAGCATGACGACCAGTTCCCGCTGGTGGTCTGGCAGACCGGCAGCGGCACCCAGAGCAACATGAACGTCAACGAAGTGATCGCCGGGCGGGCCAATGAACTGGCCGGCAAAGGCCGTGGCGGCAAGGCGCCCGTACACCCCAACGATCACGTCAACCGCTCGCAGAGCTCCAACGACTGCTTCCCCACCGCCATGCACATCGCTGCGGCGCAGGCGGTGCACGAAAAGCTGCTGCCGGCCATCGCCGAGCTGTCCTCGGGGCTGGCCGAGCTGTCGGCACGCCACCACAAGCTGGTAAAGACCGGCCGCACGCACATGATGGACGCCACGCCGATCACCTTCGGCCAGGAGGTCTCGGCCTTCGTCGCGCAGCTCGACTACGCCCAGCGTGCCATCCGCGCCACCCTGCCGGCGGTGTGCGAACTGGCCCAGGGTGGCACTGCCGTGGGTACCGGGCTCAACGCCCCGCATGGTTTTGCCGAAGCCATCGCCGCCGAGCTGGCGGCGCTATCCGGCCTGCCGTTCGTCACTGCGCCGAACAAGTTCGCTGCCCTCGCCGGCCACGAGCCGCTGACCAGCCTGGCCGGCGCCCTGAAGACCCTGGCCGTGGCCCTGATGAAAATCGCCAATGACCTGCGCCTGCTGGGTTCCGGCCCGCGCGCCGGGCTGGCCGAGGTACGCCTGCCGGCCAACGAGCCAGGCAGCTCGATCATGCCAGGCAAGGTCAACCCTACCCAGTGCGAGGCGCTGTCGATGCTGGCCTGTCAGGTGCTGGGCAACGACGCGGCGATCGGCTTTGCCGCCAGCCAGGGGCATTTGCAACTGAACGTGTTCAAGCCGGTGATCATCCACAACCTGCTGCAGTCGATCGAATTGCTGGCTGATGGCTGCCGCAACTTCCAGCAGCACTGCGTGGCGGGCATCGAGCCGGATGCCGAGCAGATGGCGGCACACCTGGAGCGGGGGTTGATGCTGGTGACGGCACTGAACCCGCATATTGGCTATGACAAGGCGGCAGAAATTGCCAAGAAGGCCTATAGCGAAGGCAAGACCTTGCGCGAGGCGGCACTGGAGTTGAAGTACCTGACCAATGAGCAGTTCGACCAGTGGGTGAGGCCGGAGAACATGCTGGCTCCGGGGGGCAAGGGCTGAGTCGTGCACTGCCTTTACCGGCCCTTTCGCGGGTGAACCCGCTCCCACAGGATTACCACAAGGCTGAATATTGTGGGATGCCTGTGGGAGCGGGTTCACCCGCGAAGAGGCCGGTACAGGCGATCATTGAGCCTGGGCCAACCGCGCCCTGCGGGCGCGCCACCCGGCCACCAGCGAAGGCCCCAGTGCCACCAGCGCAGAGCCTAGCACCACGGTCACCGCCCCCACATAGCCCAGGGCATTGATGTCCTCGGCGTGCACATACTCAGGCCACACCAACGCCGCCAGTGCCACCGCGACAAAGGTCACCAGCGGGGTCAGCGCCAGCGTGGCACTCACCCGCGACGCCTCCCAGTGCGCCAGCGCCTCGGCGAACGCGCCATAGGCCACCAGGGTGTTCAGGCAACAGGCCAGCAACAGCCAGCCTTGCACCGGGGTCAGCTGCAACGCCTCCAACGGGTGGGCCCAGGGTGTCAGCAGCGCGGCGCAACTGAGGTAGATCACCATCATTACCTGCTGCGAATGCCACACCGTCAGCAACTGCTTCTGGCTGAGCGCATAGAACACCCAGACGCTGGTGGCCAGCAGGATGGTCAGCACGCCGGTGGTATAGGTGCCGAGCGAGGTCAGCAGCTCTTCCAGGCGCTGGTTGAAAAACAGCCCGAACCCCGCCAGCAGGATCAGCAGGCCCACGCCCTGCCCCAGGCTGAAGCGCTCGCGGAACACGAACACGCTGGCCACCAGCAACAGCACCGGGCCGATCTGCACGACCAGTTGCGCGGTGCCCGGGCTGAGCAGGTTCAGGCCGATCAAATACAGCACGTAATTGCCCATCAGGCCAAGCACGGCCACTACCACCAGGCCTTTGCCCTTGGGCGTCAGCTTGCTGAAGGAAGGCAGCCTGCGCTTGGCGGCCAACCAGGCGAACAGCAGGCCGCCGGAGACCAGCAGGCGGTACCAGGTGACGGTGACCGGGTCGACCACTTGCAGCACCTGCTTGAGCTTGATCGGCAGGATGCCCCAGAGCAACGCCGTCAAAAGTGCCAGGAAAAGGCCATAGCCCCAGCGGCCGGTAATGGTGTGCATAAAATCCTCGATCGAGCCCGTGGTGGGGGTGGTTGAATTCTACGGGCTTGGAGGGCGGGGACGGTGGTGGGTGCCGGGAAAAGAATTCATCAGGTCATTCTTCTGTGGCATGGCTTGGCAGTTGTGCTGCCTGTTCTGGCCTCTTCGCGGGTAAACCCGCTCCCACAAGGATCACGCAAGATTCAGCCCTGTGGTATTCCTGTGGGAGCGGGTTCACCCGCGAAGAGGCCGGCACAGGCAAACAGGAACTTCGATTATTTCTTGTCCCTGGCAAACGCCGCCTCAAGCGCCTGGTTGATGGTGCGCAACACCTTCACCCGCGCCCAGCGCTTGTCGTTGGCCTCCACCAGCGTCCACGGCGCAATTTCGGTGCTGGTGCGGTCGACCATGTCGCCCACCGCCTGGACATAGTCGTCCCATTTGTCGCGGTTGCGCCAGTCATCCTCGGTGATCTTGTAACGCTTGAACGGGATCTGCTCGCGCTCTTCGAAACGCTCCAGCTGGGTCTGCTGGTCGATCGCCAACCAGAACTTGACCAACACCGTGCCGGCATTCACCAGCTGTTCCTCGAAATCGTTGATCTCGCTGTAGGCACGCATCCAGTCCGCCGGGCTGCAGAATCCTTCCACACGTTCCACCAGCACCCGCCCATACCAGGAACGGTCGAAGATGGTGAACTTGCCACGCGCCGGAATGTGCCGCCAGAACCGCCACAGGTATGGCTGCGCGCGTTCTTCTTCAGTGGGTGCGGCAATGGGCACGATGCGGTACTGGCGCGGGTCCAGCGCTGCCGCCACGCGGCGGATGGCGCCCCCTTTGCCGGCAGCGTCGTTGCCTTCGAACACCGCCACCAAGGCATGCCGGCGCATGTGCTTGTGGCGCAGCAGGCCGGCCAGGCGGGCCTGCTCGGTGACCAGTTGCTCCTGGTAGTCGGACTTGTCCAGGCGCAGGGTCATGTCCAGCGCGCCGAGCAGGCTGCGCTGGTCGATGCTGCGGCCCAGCGGGGCGACGTTGCCCTGGTGCTTGCCTTTGGGGTTGTTGTCCAGTGCCGCCTGCAGGCTTTCCAGCAGGATGCGCCCTACCGCCAGGCTGCGGTAGTTCGGGTCGACGCCCTCGATGACATGCCATGGCGCGTAGTCGCGGCTGGTGCGGCGCAGCACGCGCTCACCAAAGCGCACGAAACGGTCGTAGGTTTCCGACTGCTGCCAGTCCAGCGGGCTGATCTTCCAGCTGTGCAGCGGGTCGTCCTTGAGCGATTTCAGCCGCGCCTTCATCTGCTTCTTGGACAGGTGGAACCAGAACTTGATGATCAGCGCACCTTCGTCGCACAGCATCTCTTCCAGGCGTTCGGCGCCGGTGATGGCCTGGTCGAGCACGGCATCCTTGAACACCCCGTGCACCCGCCCCTGCAGCATCTGGCTGTACCAGTTGCCGAAGAACACGCCCATCCGCCCCTTGGGTGGCAGGGCCCGCCAGTAGCGCCAGGCCGGCGGGCGGGCCAGCTCTTCGTCGGTCTGCTGGTCGAAGGTGAGCACATCGATCATGCGCGGGTCCATCCACTCGTTCAGCAGTTTGACCGTCTCGCCCTTGCCGGCGCCTTCGATACCGTTGATCAGCACGATCACCGGGAAGCGCGCCTGCTGCTTGAGTTCGTACTGGGCTTCGAGCAGGGCCTCGCGCAAAGCGGGTACCTCGGCGTCGTAAGCCTCCTTGTCGATGCTGTGGCCGATTTCTGCGGATTCGAACATGCACTGGCTCCTTCAATGGATAAGCAAGACTAGCGGATTTGAAGGCTTGTGCAGTACCTGTGGGAGCGGGCGTGCCGGCGATAGGGCCGGCACAGCCAGCGCAAAATCCTCAGATGGCATAAAATCCGCCCATCCGCTGCAACCGAGCCAACCATGTCCACCCTCCTCCAGCACGCCCAGATCGACTGGGACGACCAGGGCCGCCCCCATTCGCGGCAATACGACGACGTCTATTTCGCAGTCAACGAAGGCATCGAAGAAACCAGGCACGTGTTTCTCGGGCAAACCCGTCTGGCCGAGCGCTTTGCCAACCTCGCCCCGCACGCCTGCGTGGTGATCGGCGAAACCGGGTTCGGCACCGGCATGAATTTCTACTGCGCCTGGCAACTGTTCGAGCAGCACGCCCATGCCGAGGCCCGCCTGCATTTCGTCAGCGTCGAAAAATACCCCCTCGGTCGCGACGACCTGGCCCGTGCCATACGCCTGTGGCCGGAACTGGCGGCCTACAGCCAGCCCCTGCTGGAGCAGTACGTGGCGGTGCACCCTGGCTTCCAGCAGTTCACCTTCGACAACGGCCGGGTCACCCTCACCCTGCTGGTAGGCGACGTACTGGAGCAGCTGCCGCAACTCGATGCGCAGATCGATGTGTGGTTCCTCGACGGCTTCGCGCCGGCCAAGAACCCCGACATGTGGACCCCGGAGCTGTTCGCGCAACTGGCACGGCTGTCACACCCGGGCACGGTGCTGGGCACCTTCACCACCACCGGCTGGGTACGCCGCAGCCTGGTCGATGCCGGCTTCGCCATGAAGAAGGTGCCGGGCATCGGCAAGAAATGGGAAGTGATGAGCGGCGCCTATGTCGGCCCTGTGCCCAGCCCCGGTGCGCCATGGTATGCGCGCCCGGCTGCCGTTGCGGGGCCGCGTGAAGCGCTGGTGATAGGCGCCGGGCTCGCCGGCAGCACCACCGCCGCCAGCCTGGCACGGCGTGGCTGGCAGGTTACCGTGCTGGAACGCCACGACACGCCGGCTCGGGAAGCTTCGGGTAACCCGCAAGGGGTGCTGTACCTCAAGCTGTCCGCCCATGGCACGGCGTTGTCGCAGATGATCCTGGCCGGTTTCGGTTACACCCGGCGCCAGCTGCAGCGCCTGCAACGTGGCCATGACTGGGATGCCTGCGGCGTGCTGCAACTGGCCTTCGACAGCAAGGAAGCCGAACGCCAGGGCAAACTGGCTGGGGCCTTCGAACATGGCCTGCTGCACTCGCTGGAACGTGCAGAAGCCGAAGCCATCGCAGGTGTGGCCTTGCCGGCTGGCGGGCTGTTCTATCCCGAAGGTGGCTGGGTGCACCCGCCGGCGCTGTGCCAACAGCAGTTGCAGCACCCGGGTATTCGCCTGCTGACGCACCAGGAGGTGCTCGAGCTGCGCAAGGTCGACGGGCAGTGGCAAGCCTGGGCTGGCGAACGTTTGCTGGCCAGCGCGCCGGTGGTGGTGCTGGCCGGTGCCGCCGACGTACTGCGCTTCGAACCATGCGCGCAGCTGCCGCTCAAGCGCATCCGCGGGCAGATCACCCGCCTGCCGGCCACCCCCAGCAGCCGCGCGCTGCGCACCGTGGTGTGTGCGGAAGGCTATGTAGCGCCGCCGCGCGGCGATGAACACACCTTGGGCGCGAGCTTCGACTTCCACAGCACAGACCTGGCGCCGACGGTGACCGAGCACCAGGGCAACCTGGCATTGCTGGACGAGATTTCGGTCGATCTGGCCCAGCGCCTGGGCAGCACCGAACTGGACCCCGGGCAATTGCAGGGGCGTGCAGCGTTCCGTTGCACCAGCCCGGATTACCTGCCGATCGTTGGGCCGGTGGCGGATGCGCAGGCGTTCGCCCAGGCCTATGCAGTACTGAGCCGGGATGCGCGGCAGGTGCCGGATGTGGCCTGCCCCTGGCTGGATGGGTTGTATGTGAACAGCGGGCACGGCTCGCGCGGGTTGATCACGGCGCCGTTGAGCGGCGAACTGGTGGCGGCGTGGGTGTGCGGGGAACCGCTGCCGTTGCCACGGGCGGTGGCGGAGGCGTGCCACCCGAATCGGTTTGCCTTGCGCAGGTTGATTCGCGGGAAATAGGGGATTGGGGCCGCTGTGCGGCCCTTCGCGGGCGACCCCGCGAAGGGCTGCGCAGCAGCCCCATATAACAGATCGATCTAAAACTCTCGCAAACCACATGGGTCAGTTCCTTAAGGTGCCCTAATCCGGGGCACCCCCTCCCCAACGGAAAAACCGGTAAGGACCTATGTGCGGATTAGCAGGAGAGTTGCGTTTTACACCCATCGACCAAGCCCCTCGCCCAGCCGACCTGGCTGCGGTAGAGCGCATAACCCACCACCTGGCGCCCCGCGGCCCGGATGCCTGGGGCTTCCATAGCCAAGGCCCGATCGCCCTCGGCCACCGGCGCCTGAAAATCATGGACCTGTCCGACGGCTCTGCCCAGCCGATGGTGGACAACACCCTGGGCCTGTCGCTGGCCTTCAACGGCGCCATCTACAACTTCCCCGAACTGCGCCAGGAGCTGCAGGCCCTGGGCTACAGCTTCTGGTCCGACGGCGACACCGAGGTGTTGCTGAAGGGCTACCACGCCTGGGGCGCGGCCCTGCTGCCCAAGCTCAATGGCATGTTCGCCCTGGCCATCTGGGAACGCGACAACCAGCGCCTGTTCCTCGCCCGCGACCGCCTGGGCGTAAAGCCCTTGTACCTG
Source organism: Pseudomonas sp. M2(2023) (assembly GCF_030263955.1). Classification (NCBI taxonomy): domain Bacteria; kingdom Pseudomonadati; phylum Pseudomonadota; class Gammaproteobacteria; order Pseudomonadales; family Pseudomonadaceae; genus Pseudomonas; species Pseudomonas sp. M2(2023). The sequence continues at coordinate 1,405,387 of NZ_CP127114.1, read as the reverse complement.
TCGCGCAACGGCGAGCGCCTGCGCTTCGCCTCGACCCTGCCAGCGCTGCTCAAGGGGGGTGACATCGACCCGATGCTCGACCCGGTGGCACTCAACCACTACCTGAATTTCCACGCCGTGGTGCCGGCGCCACGCACCCTGCTGGCCAACGTGCAGAAGCTGGAACCCGGTACCTGGATGCGCATCGATCGTCATGGCGAAGTGGAACGCCAGACTTGGTGGCAGCTGCACTACGGCGCCAACCCCGATGAACGTGAGCTGGACCTGGAAGGCTGGACCACCCGCGTGCTCGACGCCACCCGCGACGCCGTGGCCATTCGCCAACGGGCAGCAGTGGACGTAGGTGTACTGCTGTCTGGCGGGGTCGATTCCAGCCTGCTGGTCGGCCTGCTGCGCGAAGTGGGCGTGGATGACCTGTCGACCTTCTCCATCGGTTTCGAGGACGCCGGTGGCGAACGCGGCGACGAGTTCCAGTACTCCGACCTGATCGCCAAGCACTACGGCACCCGTCACCACCAGCTGCGCATTGCCGAGCACGAAATCATCGACCAGTTGCCAGCCGCCTTCCGCGCCATGAGCGAACCCATGGTCAGCCATGACTGCATCGCCTTTTACCTGCTGTCGCGGGAAGTGGCCAGGCACTGCAAGGGCGTGCAAAGCGGCCAGGGCGCCGACGAGCTGTTCGCCGGCTACCACTGGTACCCGCAGGTGGACGGCGCAGAGGATGCCTTTGCCGCCTACCGCGAAGCCTTCTTCGATCGCAGCCACGCCGAGTACCGCGACACCGTGCAGGCACCCTGGCTGCTGGAAAGCGACGCAGCGGGCGACTTCGTCCGTGAACACTTCGCCCGCCCTGGCGCCCCCGATGCGGTAGACAAGGCGCTGCGCCTGGACAGCACGGTGATGCTGGTCGACGACCCGGTCAAACGGGTCGACAACATGACCATGGCCTGGGGCCTGGAGGCGCGCACGCCATTCCTCGACTACCGGCTGGTGGAGCTTTCGGCACGCATTCCGGCACGCTTCAAGCTGCCCGACGGCGGCAAGCAGGTGCTCAAGCAGGCGGCGCGGCGGGTGATCCCGCACGAGGTGATCGACCGCAAGAAGGGCTACTTCCCGGTGCCGGGCCTGAAGCATCTGGAAGGCGCCACCCTCGGCTGGGTACGTGAACTGCTGACCGACCCCAGCCAAGACCGCGGGCTGTTCAACCCGGCCATGCTCGACCGCCTGCTGAGCAACCCGCACGGCCAGCTGACACCGCTACGCGGCTCCAAGCTGTGGCAGCTGGCGGCGCTGAACCTGTGGCTGAGCGAACAAGGAATCTGACCGATGAAAGCCCATGAAATCGCTTACGGTCAGCGCCTGCTGCGCGGCCAGGCGCCGTCCTACGAGCGCCTGCAGGCGCGCCTGGCCGGCGACGGCAGCCAGCCCCACGACCAGCCGCGCGCCGTACATTGCGGCTGGGGCCGGCTGCTGATCGGCCACACCTACCCCAACCCGGCCGACCTGGCCGCCGACCTGCTGGAAGAACGCCCCGGCGAGCGCGATATCGCCCTGTACGTGGCCGCGCCGCAGCAGCTGCTGGCCCAGGCCCCGCAACAACTGTTCCTCGACCCGTCCGATACCCTGCGCCTGTGGTTCACCGACTACCGCCCGGCGCAGCGAGTGTTCCGCGGCTTTCGTGTGCGCCGGGCGCAGAACCCGGGCGACTGGCAGGCGATAAACACCCTGTACCAGGCGCGCGGCATGTTGCCGGTCGACGCCGAGCTGCTTACGCCTCTGCACCTGGGCGGCCCGGCGTACTGGCTGGCCGAGGACGAAGACAGCGGCGCGGTGATCGGCAGCGTCATGGGCCTGAACCACGCCAAGGCGTTCGACGACCCCGAGCACGGCAGCAGCCTCTGGTGCCTGGCGGTAGACCCGCACTGCACCCGCCCCGGCGTGGGCGAGGTGCTGGTGCGCCACCTGATCGAACACTTCATGAGCCGCGGCCTGGCCTACCTGGACCTGTCGGTGCTGCACGACAACCGCCAGGCCAAGCGCCTTTACCAGAAGCTGGGTTTTCGCAACCTGCCGACCTTCGCGGTCAAGCGCAAGAACGGCATCAACGAACAGCTGTTTCTGGGGCCGGGGCCTCAAGCCGACCTCAACCCCTACGCACGCATCATCGTCGACGAAGCGCTGCGTCGAGGCATCGAGGTACAAGTCGACGATGCCGCCGGCGGCCTGTTCACCCTCAGCCTGGGCGGGCGCCGCATTCGCTGCCGTGAGTCGCTCAGCGACCTGACCAGCGCCGTGACCATGACCCTGTGCCAGGACAAGCGCCTTACCCAACATGCCTTGCACAATGCCGGGCTGCAGGTGCCGGCGCAGCAGCTGGCCGGCAATGCCGACGACAACCTGGCGTTTCTCGAAGAGCATGGCGCGGTGGTGGTCAAGCCGGTCGATGGCGAGCAAGGCCAGGGCGTGGCGGTGAACCTCACCTGCATCGACGACATCACCCAAGCCGTGGCGCATGCCCGCCAGTTCGACAGCCGCGTGTTGCTGGAAAGCTTCCATGCCGGGCATGACCTGCGCGTCGTGGTGATCGGCTATGAAGTGGTGGCGGCAGCCATCCGCCACCCAGCGCAAGTGGTGGGCGATGGCAAGCACAGCATCCGCGAGCTGATCGATGCCCAGAGCCGTCGGCGCCAGGCCGCAACCGGTGGCGAAAGCCGCATTCCACTGGATGACGAAACCGAGCGCACCCTGCGCGCGGCGGGCTTTGGCTACGACGACGTGTTGCCCGCCGGCCAGCGCCTGGCCGTGCGACGCACCGCCAACCTGCACACCGGCGGCACCCTGGAAGACGTGACCGAACGCCTGCACCCGGTGCTGGCCGACGCCGCCGTGCGCGCTGCACGGGCGCTGGAGATCCCGGTGGTGGGGCTGGACTTCATGGTGCGCGATGCCGGGCAACCTGAGTACGTGATCATCGAGGCCAACGAGCGTGCCGGCTTGGCCAACCATGAACCGCAACCGACCGCCGAGCGTTTTATCGATCTGCTGTTTCCGCATAGCCGGCCTTTGGCGTAACCGCTGCTGGCCTCTTCGCGGGTAAACCCGCTCCCACAGGTACGGTGCTGCACTCGGGCTCTGTGGGGCCCTGTGGGAGCGGGTTTACCCGCGAAGAGGCCGGCTCAGGAGTAAAGGAGTCCCCAACCATGTCCGACCGACATCCCGAACCCGATCTCGACTACCTCAAGCGCGTGCTGCTGGAGATGCTCGCCATCCCCAGCCCCACCGGCTTCACCGACACCATCGTGCGCTACGTGGCCGAGCGCCTGGACGAACTGGGCATCCCTTTCGAACTGACCCGCCGCGGCACCATCCGCGCCACCCTCAAGGGCCGCCAGACCTCGCCCGACCGCGCCGTATCCGCTCACTTGGACACCATCGGCGCCAGCGTGCGCCAGTTGCAGGACAACGGCCGCCTGGCCCTGGCGCCGGTCGGTTGCTGGTCCAGCCGCTTCGCCGAAGGCAGCCGGGTCAGCGTGTTCACCGATACCGGCGTATACCGGGGCAGCGTGCTGCCGCTGATGGCCAGCGGGCATGCCTTCAACACCGCCATCGACCAGATGCCGGTCAGCTGGGAGCACGTTGAGGTGCGCCTGGACGCCTACTGCGCCACCCGCGCCGACTGCGAGGCGCTGGGTGTAAGCATCGGTGATTTCGTTGCCTTCGACCCGCTGCCCGAATTCACCGAAAGCGGCCACATCAGCGCCCGCCACCTGGACGACAAGGCCGGCGTGGCAGCGCTGCTGGCGGCGCTGAAAGCCGTGGTGGAAAGCGGCCGCCAACCGTTGATCGACTGCCACCCGCTGTTCACCATCACCGAAGAGACCGGCTCGGGAGCGGCTGGCGCCCTGCCCTGGGACGTCAGCGAGTTCGTCGGCATCGACATCGCCCCGGTGGCGCCTGGGCAGGCCTCCAGTGAGCATGCGGTGAGCGTGGCCATGCAGGACTCGTCGGGGCCTTACGACTACCACCTGTCCCGGCACCTGCTGAAACTGGCCGGCGACCACGACCTGCCGGTGCGGCGCGATCTGTTTCGCTACTACTTCAGCGATGCCCATTCGGCAGTGACGGCGGGGCACGATATTCGTACCGCGCTGGTAGCCTTTGGTTGCGATGCCACCCATGGCTACGAGCGAACACACATCGACAGCCTGGCGGCGTTGAGCCGCTTGTTGTCGGCGTACCTGCTTAGCCCGCCGGTGTTTGCCAGTGATTCGCAGCCGGCCAATGCGTCGTTGGAGCGCTTCAGCCACCAGCTGGAACATGATGCACAGATGGAGAGCGATACGCGGGTGCCGGCGGTGGATAGCCTGGTTGGCAACAAGGCTTGAGGCCATGGGGGCTGTGTTGCAGCCCCAAAATCTCGAATGTTTCGCGTAGCATGCCCCCACCAACACCCTAGGCAACGCCAACATGCTGATCCCTTACGACCAACTGCAAGCCGAAACCCTGACCCGCCTGATCGAGGACTTCGTCACCCGTGACGGTACCGACAACGGCGACGACACCCCGCTGGAAACCCGCGTGCTGCGGGTGCGCCAGGCATTGGCCAAGGGCCAGGCGTTCATCCTGTTCGACCCGGAAAGCCAGCAGTGCCAGTTGCTGGCCAAGCATGATGTGCCCCGCGAGCTGCTCGACTAACAGGCCTGGCCTCTTCGCGGGCTCGCCCGCTCCCACAGGCATTTCACAAGTCTTGAGGGCGGTGCAGTACCCGTGGGAGCGGGCGTGCCCGCGAAGAGGCCGGCACAGGCAACATCAAACCCTGCGGGCTTTGGCCTGCTGCCCTTCCTTGATGCGCTTGTACACCTCGGCCCGATGCACCGGTACCTGCCGCGGTGCGTCCACGCCAAAGCGCACCATCCCGTCCCGCGTTTCCACGACCATGATCCGAATGTCATCACCAATCACGATGATCTCTCCCACTTCGCGCCCTATTACCAGCATGCTCCGTTCCTCCAGCGAAAGGGAAAACCAGAGCCTGCCTTGACGGCATAGGGCTACTCAATAGTTCTGCCGTGATTCAGAAGCACCCTACATCTGCCGGTAACTTTCCTTACAGACGAATCATCGCGACCGAGCCTTGGCCCGCATTTTCACCGCCATCTCAGCCATCTCGTCATACAGCCGCTCAGGTGCCTGACGCTTCAGTTGCCAGGCCTGGCGCCCGGCTTCATGGGGCAGGATCAGGAACTCACCAGCGGCAACCTGCCGGTGGATGTATTCGGCGATCTCCGCCGCATTGATCGGCGAGCCTTCAAGCAGCTTGCCAACCTGGGCTTTCATCGCCGGGTTCGGCCCGCGGAACGAGTCCAGCAGGTTGGTCTGGAAGAAAGACGGGCACACCACGTGCACCGCCACTTCCAGTTCGCGTAGCTCGACCAGCAGGCTTTCCGACAGGGCCAGTACGCCGGCCTTGGCCACGTTGTAGTTGCTCATGCCCGGCCCCTGCATCAGCGCAGCCATCGAGGCGATGTTGATGATCCGCCCCTTGCTGCGCTCCAGCAGCGGCAGAAAGGCCTTGCAGCCCTTGACCACGCCCATCAGGTTGACTGCGACCTGCCAGTCCCAGTCCTCCAGCGACAGTTCGGCGAAGAACCCGCCCGAAGCAACGCCGGCGTTGTTGACGATCACATCGATACCACCGAACTGCTCGGTGCAGGCCTGGGCCAGGGCGGTGAGCTGGCTGTAGTCGCGCACGTCGCAACGCTGGGCAAAGCCATCGCCACCGGCTGCGCGGGCCAGCTCCAGGGTTTCGCGCAGGCCGGCTTCGTTGACATCGGCCAGCGCCAGGCGCCAGCCCTCGCGCGCCCAGCGCAGGGCGATCTCGCGACCGAGGCCGGACCCGGCGCCGGTGATCATGATGCGGTTTTGCATGGTGGCTGGCCTTGTTCTGATGGGTTGTGCAACCAGTCTAATCAAGGCCTGATGGGCAGGCAGGGTTCATCAAGGTAGTGAATGGAGGGGCATGACTGTGTGGTCAGTACCGGCCTCTTCGCGGGTAAACCCGCTCCCACAGGATCATCAAAAGCCTGAGGGTTGCGCTGTCCCTGTGGGAGCGGGTTTACCCGCGAAGAGGCCGGTACTGGCAACCATTCAAATGGAATCTTTAACACTCACCACCGGTCCTTATTTACAAGAGGCCAGCAGTCCGAGGCCCTTGACCCTCAACCACGCAAGGACTCCGTCATGACCACGATTCTCATCATCATCCTGATCCTTCTGCTGATTGGTGGCTTACCGGTCTTCCCGCACTCGCGCAGTTGGGGCTATGGCCCGTCCGGCATCATCGGCGTGGTGCTGGTAGTTCTGCTGGTTTTGTTGCTACTAGGCATGATCTAGCAGCGAAAACACAAAAAAACCGCGCCGAAGCGCGGTTTTTTCATTGCCGGAAGGATCAGTGCGAAACAGCACCCGAAGCGCCCAAGCCAGTCTGCGAACGCACGAATTGCGGGAAGAACAGCGCACGTTCGTCTTCGGCAGCCTTGGACTTGTCGGTGACCGAGAAGAACCAGATACCGACGAAGGCGATCAGCATCGAGAACAGCGCCGGGTACTCGTACGGGTAGATCGGCTTCTCGTGGCCGAGGATCTGCACCCAGATGGTCGGGCCGAGGATCATCAGCGTCACCGCGCTCACCAGGCCCAGCCAGCCGCCGATCATGGCACCGCGGGTGGTCAGCTTCTTCCAGTACATCGAGAGCAGCAGTACCGGGAAGTTGCAGCTGGCCGCGATGGAGAACGCCAGGCCGACCATGAAGGCGATGTTCTGCTTCTCGAACAGGATGCCCAGGCCGATCGCCAGTACGCCCAGGGCGACGGTGGTGATCTTCGACACGCGGATCTCGTCCTTGTCGTTGGCCTTGCCCTTGCGCCATACACTGGCGTACAGGTCGTGGGACACCGCCGAGGCACCGGCCAGGGTCAGGCCGGCGACCACCGCCAGGATGGTGGCGAAGGCAACAGCCGAGATGAAGCCGAGGAACACGCTGCCACCCACGGCGTTGGCCAGGTGCACCGCTGCCATGTTGTTGCCACCCAGCAGGGCGCCAGCGGCGTCCTTGAAGTCCGGGTTGGTGCTGACCAGCAGGATGGCGCCAAAGCCGATAATGAAGGTGAGGATGTAGAAGTAGCCGATGAAGCCGGTGGCGTACAGCACGCTCTTGCGCGCTTCCTTGGCGTCACTGACGGTGAAGAAGCGCATCAGGATGTGCGGCAGGCCGGCGGTACCGAACATCAACGCCAGGCCCAGAGAGAATGCCGAGATCGGGTCCTTGACCAGGCCGCCCGGGCTCATGATCGCCTCGCCCTTGGCGTGCACCTTGATTGCCTCGGAGAACAGGGTGTTGAAGTCGAAGCCCACGTGCTTCATTACCATCAGCGCCATGAAGCTGGCACCGGACAGCAGCAACACGGCCTTGATGATCTGTACCCAGGTGGTGGCCAGCATGCCGCCAAACAGCACGTACAGGCACATCAGGATACCCACCAGGATCACCGCCACGTGGTAGTCCAGGCCGAACAGCAGCTCGATCAGCTTGCCGGCACCGACCATCTGCGCGATCAGGTAGAACGCCACCACCACCAGCGAACCGGAGGCCGACAGGGTGCGGATCTCCTTCTGCCCAAGGCGGTACGAGGCCACGTCGGCGAAGGTGTACTTGCCCAGGTTGCGCAGGCGTTCGGCGATCAGGAAGAGGATGATCGGCCAGCCGACCAGGAAGCCGATCGAATAGATCAGGCCGTCGTAGCCAGAGGTGAACACAAGTGCGGAAATACCCAGGAACGAGGCGGCCGACATGTAGTCACCGGCAATCGCCAAGCCGTTCTGGAAGCCGGTGATCTTGCCCCCGGCGGCGTAGTAGTCCGACGCCGACTTGTTGCGCTTGGAGGCCCAGTAGGTGATACCGAGGGTGAAGGCGACGAAGGCCACGAACATGGCGATCGCGGAGACGTTCAGCGGTTGCTTCTGCACCTCGCCGGTCAGGGCATCGGCGGCCCACACGGCGGGTGCGAAGGCTCCGCAGGCCAGTACGGCCAGGGCTTTGGCGTGGCGAATCATTGTTGCGCCTCCTTCAGGATGGCCTTGTTCAGCTCATCGAATTCGCCGTTGGCGCGGCGTACGTAGATGGCGGTCAGGACGAATGCCGAGACGATCAGGCCGACGCCCAGGGGGATGCCCCAGGTAATCGACGACTCAGGGCTGAGCTTGGTGCCCAGGATCTGAGGACCGTAGGCGATCAGGAGGATGAAGGCGCAGTACAGGCCGAGCATGATCGCCGAGAGAATCCAGGCGAACCGTTCGCGTTTGGTGACCAGCTCCTTGAAGCGGGGGCTGTTTTGTATCGAGAGGTAGATGCTGTCGTTCATTGTTTTTGTCCTAGCAGCACAGATAGGGGTGGAACCCACGACCCTTACTTTATGCGGCTATCGGACGCCAACCAGACGACCTTAGTCTTAGATGCAACGGTGTTTTACCGGTTGCGTAACAAAGTGATGGCCCATTCGCGGGCACGCCCGCTCCCACAGGGGCATCACTAGCCCGGAAGGCAGTGATATCCCTGTAGGAGCGGGTTCACCCGCGAAGCAGCAAAACTGGCCCTGACAGGTTGTTATTTGCCAGTCCACTCCTTCACGCGATCAGGGTGCTTGGCCACCCAGTCCTTGGCCGCCGCTTCAGGCTTGGCGCCTTCCTGGATAGCCAGCATCACTTCGCCGATCTCGTCCTTCGACTGCCAGTTGAACTTCTTCAGGAACTCCGCCACTTCCGGGGCCTTGGTCGCCAGTTCCTTGCTGCCGATGCTGTTCACGGTTTCCGCGGCGCCATACACGCCTTTCGGGTCTTCGAGGAACTTCAGCTTCCACTTGGCGAACATCCAGTGCGGTACCCAGCCGGTCACCGCAATCGACTGCTGCTTGGCATAGGCACGGCCCAGTTCTGCTGTCATCGCTGCGCCGGAACTGGCCTGCAGCTTGTAACCGGTCAGGTCGTAGTCCTTGATGGCCTGGTCGGTCTTGAGCATTACGCCGGAGCCGGCGTCGATGCCGACGATCTTCTGCTTGAAGGTGTCATCGGTCTTGAGGTCGGCGATGCTCACCGCCTTGACGTACTCAGGGACGATCAGGCCAATCTTGGCGTCCTTGAAGTTCGGGCCGTAGTCGACCACGTTGTCCTTGTTCTTGGCCCAGTACTCGCCATGGGTTACCGGCAACCACGCCGACAACATGGCGTCGAGCTTGCCGGTTGCCACGCCCTGCCACATGATCCCGGTGGCCACGGCCTGCAACTTCACGTCGTAGCCGAGTTTCTGCTTGATCACTTCGGCGGCCACGTTGGTGGTCGCCACGCTGTCAGCCCAACCATCCACGTAACCAATGCTGACTTCTTTGGCCATTGCCTGTGCCGCGCCCATGGCCAGTACCATGGCGGTGCCCACACCCAGGAAACGTCGCATTTTTGTATTAGCAGCCATCAAAGCATCCCCTCGTCAGGTCTCGGAATTTGCATCATCGTCCTGCAACAATAGTCGACCTGCTCCAGCTACGACCTATATCCGCCCCATATGCGACAGCACTATGCCATTAGCGCCATCGGCCTATGCCGCCCTGCGCGATCCTTGCATGCCAAAAGTTTGGCGCCGGGCTACTATCTACCCTTTTGCGCCTGACGATGGACCGCCCGATGCCCAGTTCTACCCGCCTGCTGCTGCCGTTGTACCTGCTTGCCTGCCTGCTCGCCCTGCTCGGGCTCGGAGGGCTCTGGTACGGGCTTGGCAAGCCGGTGCAACTGCCCGACGCGGCCAGCCCGACGCACAAGCTGCAATGCGCCTCGTATACCCCGTTCGACAAGGACCAGTCGCCCTACGACCAACCGTTGCGCCTGCGCCCGGCCCGCATGGATGCCGACCTGGCGTTGCTGGCCGAGCGTTTCCAGTGCATCCGCACCTATTCCCAGACCGGTCTTGAGGCAATTCCGGCGCTGGCGCGCAAGCATGGCCTGAAGGTGATGCTAGGTGCCTGGGTCAACGCCCACCCGGCCGACACCGAGAAAGAAATCGAGCTGCTGATCGCCGCCGCCAATGCCAACCCCGACGTGGTCAGCGCGGTGATCGTCGGCAACGAGACGCTGCTGCGCAAGGAAGTGACTGGCGCGCACCTGGCCACGCTGATCGCCCGGGTGAAAAGCCAGGTCAAGGTGCCGGTAACCTACGCCGATGTGTGGGAATTCTGGTTGCAGCACCCGCAGGTAGCGCCTGCGGTGGACTTCCTGACTATCCACTTGCTGCCTTACTGGGAAGACGACCCGCGGGGCATCGACGAAGCCCTGGCCCACGTCGCCGATGTGCGCCGGGTGTTCGGCACGCGCTTCGCGCCGAAGGACATTCTGATCGGTGAAACCGGCTGGCCCAGCGAAGGCCGCCAGCGCGAAACCGCGCAGCCCAGCCGGGTCAACGAGGCGCGCTTCATTCGCGGGTTCGTGGCCATGGCCGAAAGCAACGGCTGGCACTACAACCTGATCGAGGCGTTCGACCAGCCATGGAAGCGCGCCAATGAGGGGGCGGTTGGCGGCTACTGGGGGCTTTACGATGCCGACCGGCAGGACAAGGGCGTACTCGAAGGGCCGGTGAGCAACCTGCCTTACTGGCCGCAGTGGTTGCTGGCCAGTGCCGTGCTGATGGTGCTGATGCTGATGCTTGCCGGGCGCCCTGCCACCCCGACGGCAGCCATGCTGCTGCCGTTGCTGGCAGCGTTTGGGGCAGGCTGCCTGGGGCTCTGGGGCGAGCTGATGCGCACCCATGCGCGCTTTGACGGGGAGTGGCTGTGGGCGGTGCTGCTGGCAGGGCTGAACCTGCTGGTGCTGGCCCATGCCGTGCTGGCCCTGGCACGGCGCGCGGGCTGGCGCGAACGCCTGTACGCCTGGTTGCAGGCGCGGGCCGGCTGGCTGTTGCTGGCGGCGGGTTTTGCCGCGGCGGTGAGCATGCTGGCGATGGTGTTCGACCCACGCTACCGCAGCTTCCCCAGCGCAGCGTTGGCGTTGCCGGCGCTGGTGTTTGCAGTGTGGCCGGTGCGGGCGCGGCGTGCGGAGGTAGCGTTACTGGCGTTCATCGTCGGTGCCGGGGTGGCGCCGCAGTTGTTTGTGGAAGGGTTGGAGAACCGACAGGCCTGGGGGTGGGCAGTGGTCAGTGTGCTGATGACCGCGGCCTTGTGGCGGAGCTTGCGGCTGCGCCCGGCCTGATATCTTTGGGACCGCGCCGATTTCATAGGCAGCTTAACTCCTGTGGGAGCTGGCTTGCCTGCGATGGGCCGCAAAGCGGCCCCTTTCAGCCTTGATCCGGCGACCTGACCAACCGCAACCCCGCCAACACCAGCGCGAACACGGCAATGCTGGCGGTATACAGCACCAGTGCCGGCACCGCGAACACCAACGCCACCACCGCCAGCCACCAGCCGCCACGGCCGGCAACGACCTGCGCCAGCAGCGCCAGCCCCAGCCCGCTCCAGGCCATCACCTGATGATGAATGCCCAACCCCAACAAAGACCGCACCTCACACTGCCAGTACGCCGCCGGCGCCGTGCACAGCCCCACCCACTGCCCGTCCTCCATCAGCCCATAGCGCACGCCATAACTGGCAGCAAGCCAGAGCCCCAGAAACAGCACAAGCAGCGCAGCCGGCAGCGAACGAGACATCCAGCTCTCCAATAGCGGTAATCGAAAGCATCCATGATCGCTTATGCCCAGTTGTAAGGCAAAATCACATCCCTGCAGCTATGTTGCAGATAACAAGCACACCAAAGACCACCGCACCTGGCAACTTTGCCCGGCCCGTTGTGGTCCTAGCCTGCACACTGCTCGACCTTGCGTTCTTTTGGGGGATTACATGCTTCGATCTTTGCGCCTCGCTGCCTTGCTCGGTGGCCTGCTCATGGCTGTGGCCGCTTCGGCGCGGGATATCGACGCCGCGAGCTATGGTTTCCCCTTGACCAACCCGTTCGAGGCAACCATCGCCACCACGCCACCGGACCAGCGCCCCACCCTGCCCGAAGATGACGAAATCAACCAGTCCGACTACAGCCTCAACCTGCGCCCGGACCGTGAATTCACTCTGCCGGACAATTTCTGGGCGGTGAAAAAGCTCAAGTACCGCCTGGCCCGCCAGGACCGCGAGGCGCCGCTGATCTTCATCATCGCCGGCACCGGTGCGCCCTACACCAGCAGCATCAACGAATACCTGAAGAAGCTGTTCTACCAGGCCGGCTTCCACGTGGTGCAGCTGTCGTCGCCAACCAGTTACGACTTCATGAGCGCCGCCTCGCGCTTCGCCACCCCAGGCGTCAGCCAGGAGGATGCCGAAGACATGTACCGGGTGATGCAGGCCGTGCGTGCCCAGCACCCGCGCCTGCCGATCAGCGAGTTCTACCTCACCGGCTACAGCCTGGGCGCACTCGACGCTGCCTTTGTCAGCCACCTGGACGAAACCCGCCGCAGCTTCAACTTCAAGCGTGTACTGCTGCTGAACCCGCCGGTCAACCTGTACACCTCGATCAACAACCTGGACAAGCTGGTGCAGACCCAGGTCAAGGGCATCGACCGCAGCACCACCTTCTACGAGCTGATGTTGGCCAAGCTGACCCGCTACTTCCAGGAAAAGGGCTACATCGACCTCAATGAGGCCTTGCTGTACGACTTCCAGCAGTCGCGCCAGCACCTGTCCAACGAGCAGATGGCCATGCTGATCGGCACCTCGTTCCGCTTCTCGGCAGCCGACATTGCCTTTACCTCCGACCTGATCAACCGCCGCGGCCTGATCATTCCGCCGAAGTTCCCGATCACCGAGGGCAGCAGCCTCACGCCATTCTTCAAGCGTGCCCTGCAGTGCGACTTCGACTGCTACATGACCGAGCAGGTCATCCCCATGTGGCGCGCCCGGACCGACGGCAACAGCATCCTGCAACTGGTCAACCAGGTCAGCCTGTATGCACTTGAAGACTACCTGAGCAGCAGCGACAAGATCGCCGTGATGCACAACGCCGACGACGTCATCCTCGGCCCTGGTGACATCGGCTTCCTGCGCAAGGTGTTCGGTGAGCGTCTGACCCTTTACCCCCATGGCGGCCATTGCGGCAACCTCAATTACCGCGTCAACAGTGACGCCATGCTGGAGTTCTTCCGTGGTTAACAAACTCCTCTTCGCCACTGCCCTGTTCGCCGCCGGCCACGCCCTGGCTGCCGAAACCGCCCCCCGGGCCAGCGTGGTCGAGGCCGACCCGCAAGTCACCGAAGCGCCACTGGCGCCCGAGACCGATGGTTTCCTCGACCCGCTGCGTGAGCTGAAATTCAACCCGGGGCTGGACCAGCGCGAGTTCGAGCGCTCCACCCTGCAAGCGCTGAACGTGTACGACCCGCTGGAGTCGATCAACCGGCGCGTCTATCACTTCAACTACCGTCTGGACCAATGGGTGCTGCTGCCGATGGTAAGCGGCTACCAATACGTCACCCCGCGCTTCGTGCGCACCGGGGTGACCAACTTCTTCAACAACCTGGGCGACGTGCCGAACCTGTTCAACAGCGTGTTGCAGCTCAAGGCCAAGCGCTCGGCCGAGATCACCGCGCGGCTGATGTTCAACACCATCATCGGCGTGGGTGGGCTTTGGGACCCGGCAACCAAGATGGGCCTGCCGCGGCAAAGTGAAGACTTTGGCCAGACCTTGGGCTTCTATGGCGTACCGGACGGGCCGTACCTGATGCTGCCGGTGCTGGGGCCTTCGAACCTGCGCGATACCACCGGGCTGGTGGTGGACTATGCAGGCGAACAGGCGATCAACTACCTGAACGTGGCCGAAGCCAGCAGCGACCACCCGGAAATCTCCGTGCTGCGCGTGGTGGACAAGCGCTACAGCACCAAATTCCGCTATGGCCAGCTCAACTCGCCGTTCGAGTACGAGAAGGTGCGGTATGTGTATACCCAGGCGCGCAAGTTGCAGATAGCCGAGTAGGCAGGCCAGGCCTCTTCGCGGGTATCGTGCGATCCCTGTGGGAGCGGGTTTACCCGCGAAGAGGCCGGCACAAGCAACATCAAATCCCCAGGAACTGGCAAAGCTCCCGCTTCTTGGCCAAGGCATCCTTTCGCCCCAGCTCTATCAGCTCGCTGCAGTAACTGGCCTCGAACAGCAAATAGCTCAACACCCCCGCCCCGCTGGTACGCGTCGCCCCCGGCCCACGCAGGAACATGCGCAACGCCGCCGGCAACTCGCGCCGATGTCGCGCGGCAATCTCGTCCAGCGGCTGGCTGGGCGCCACCACCAGCACGTCGATCGGCGCCAGGCCCAAGCGCCGGGCGTCCAGGTGCGCCGGCAACAGGTGGCTCAGGTGGTTGAGGCGCTGCAGCAGCTCGATGTCGTCTTCCAGGCTGTCAATGAACGTACTGTTGAGCATGTGCCCGCCGATCTGCGCCAGGCTCGGCTGCTGGCCGCTGAACACGCGCTGGGTCGGCAACGGTGGCGCCGGCCGCTGCGGGTTGCCACTGACCCCGACTACCAGTACCCGGCTGGCGCCCAGGTGCAGGGCCGGGCTGATCGGTGCCGACTGGCGCACCGCACCATCGCCGAAATATTCATCACCCAGCCGCACCGGGGCGAACAGCAACGGGATGGCCGCGCTGGCCAGCAGATGATCGATGGTCAATGGCGTGGGCATGCCGATACGGCGATGGCGCAACCAGGCTTCGATGGTGCCGCGGCCCTGGTAGAAGGTCACCGCCTGGCCGGACTCGTAGCCAAACGCGGTCACCGCGACGGCGCGCAGTTGCTCGGCGGCCAGGGAGTGGGCGATGCCGTCCAGGTTCAGGTGCGCCTGCAGCAAGCCGCGCAATGGGCTGCTGTCCAGGAGCGCCACTGGCGCCGGGCCACCCACGCCCAGCAGGTTGTGGGCGACGAAGCGGCTGGCCTGGCGGACTACACCGGGCCAGTCGCTGCGGATGACCAGGTGGCTGCGGAAGTTCTGCCAGAAGGCGGTGAGCCGTTGTACGGCATCGCTGAAATGGGTGGCGCCGCTGGCCAGGGTGACGGCGTTGATGGCCCCGGCGGAGGTGCCCACGATGACCGGGAACGGGTTGCGCGCGCCGGCGGGCAGCAATTCGGCAATGCCGGCCAGCACGCCCACCTGGTAGGCGGCGCGGGCGCCGCCGCCAGAAAGGATAAGACCGGTTACCGGGGGTGGGGCCATTGGAGTCCTTCCTGGGGTTGATGTGCTGTCAGTGCTGGCCCTTTCGCGGGTAAACCCGCTCCTACAGGTTCTTCACCGGCCTTGAAGGCTGTGCAATACCTGTGGGAGCGGGTTTACCCGCGAAAGGGCCCGCACAGGCAAAACAAAATTCAGCGCTTCTTCTTGTCATACAGCCGCGGCTCCCCTTCGGGTCGCGACTTGAACCGGCGATGCGCCCACAGGTACTGCTCGGGGCATTCGCGCAACACGCTTTCCACCCACTGGTTGATTCGCAGGCAGTCAGCCTCTTCGCTCTCCCCGGGGAAATCCGCCAGCGGCGGGTGGATCACCAGGCGATAGCCGCTGCCGTCCTCCAGGCGCTTCTGGGTGAACGGAATCACCTGCGCCTTGCCCAACCGGGCAAACTTGGTGGTAGCGGTCACCGTCGCCGCCGGGATGCCGAACAGCGGCACGAACAGGCTCTGCTTGGCGCCGTAGTCCTGGTCGGGTGCGTACCAGATCGCCCGGCCCGAACGCAGCAGCTTGAGCATGCCGCGCACATCCTCGCGCTCCACCGCCAGCGAGTCGAGGTTATGCCGCTCGCGGCCGCTGCGCTGGATGAAGTCGAACAGCGGGTTGCCATGCTCGCGGTACATGCCGTCGATGGTGTGCTGCTGGCCCAGCAGTGCGGCGCCGATTTCCAGGGTGGTGAAGTGCACCGCCATCAGGATGGCCCCCTGCCCCGCCTGCTGGGCGGCCTGCAGGTGCTCCAGCCCCTCGACATGGGCCAAGCGCGCCAACCGGGCCTTGGGCCACCACCAGCTCATGGCCATTTCGAAGAAGGCGATACCGGTGGAGGCGAAGTTGGCCTTGAGCAGGCGCTGCCGTTCGTCGACCGACAGCTCCGGGAAGCACAGCTCCAGGTTGCGCGCGGCAATGCGCCGCCGCTCACCGGCAAAGCGGTACATCACCGCTCCCAGCGCGGCACCGACTTTCAACAGGACCCGATACGGCAACTGGACCACCAGCCACAGCAGGCCCAGGCCCAGCCACAGGCCCCAGAAACGTGGGTGAAGGAAATAGGGACGAAAACGCGGGCGTTCCATTGAAGCTTCCGGAAAGACAAAGGCCGCGCATTCTACAACGGATCAGCGCATGTTGCGGGCAACCGGTCTTATCGTTATAAGTCAGGGCACTTTTTTCGCAACAAGCCGTCTATGCAGACCATGAGCCCAAACCACACACCCGACACCGCCTCCGTGTTCCAGCTCAAGGGCAGCATGCTCGCCATTACAGTGCTGGAGCTGGCGCGCAATGACCTTGAAGCCCTCGACCGCCAACTGGCGGCCAAAGTCGCCCAGGCACCGAACTTCTTCAGCAACACGCCACTGGTGCTGGCGCTGGACAAGCTGCCGGCCGACGAGGGGGCAATCGACCTGCCCGGCTTGATGCGGATCTGCCGCCACCACGGCCTGCGTACCCTGGCCATCCGTGCCAACCGCATCGAGGACATCGCCGCCGCCATCGCCATCGACCTGCCGGTGCTGCCGCCATCCGGCGCGCGCGAGCGGCCGCTGGAGCCCGAACCCGAGGTGAAGAAGCCCGAGCCGGCCCCTGTCCCGCCACCAATCCTCGAACCCGAGGTACGCCCGACCCGCATCATCACTACGCCAGTACGTGGCGGCCAGCAGATCTACGCCCAGGGCGGCGACCTGGTGGTGACCGCTTCGGTCAGCCCGGGGGCGGAACTTCTGGCCGATGGCAACATCCATGTGTACGGCGCCATGCGCGGCCGCGCCCTGGCCGGCATCAAAGGCAACACCAAGGCACGTATCTTCTGTCAGCAGATGACCGCCGAAATGGTCTCCATCGCCGGCCAGTACAAGGTCTGCGAGGACCTGCGCCGCGACCCGCTGTGGGGTACCGGCGTGCAAGTCAGCCTGTCTGGCGACGTGTTGAACATCACCCGTCTTTAACGGATACTTGCCAGCATTTTTAGTGCAACTTTTCTTACCGTTGCCATTTATTTGTATTTTTGCAGGGACGTGTGTCCCGATTATTTTAGGGGTGAAACACCTTGGCCAAGATTATCGTGGTTACTTCCGGCAAGGGGGGTGTGGGCAAGACCACCACCAGCGCCGCCATTGGTACCGGCCTCGCACTGCGTGGCCACAAGACCGTCATCGTCGACTTCGACGTGGGCCTGCGTAACCTCGACCTGATCATGGGCTGCGAACGCCGCGTGGTGTACGACTTCGTCAACGTGGTCAACGGCGAAGCCAACCTGCAACAGGCCCTGATCAAGGACAAGCGCCTCGAGAACCTGTACGTGCTGGCCGCCAGCCAGACCCGTGACAAGGACGCGCTGACCCAGGAAGGCGTGGAAAAGGTCCTGATGGAGCTGAAGAAAGACTTCGACTTCGTCATCTGCGACTCGCCGGCCGGTATCGAGAAAGGCGCACACCTGGCCATGTACTTTGCCGACGAAGCCGTCGTGGTCACCAACCCCGAGGTATCCTCGGTACGAGACTCCGACCGCATGCTGGGCATCCTGTCGAGCAAGTCGCGCCGCTCCGAGAACGGCGAAGAGCCGATCAAGGAACACCTGCTGATCACCCGCTACCACCCGGAGCGCGTGGAAAAGGGCGAAATGCTGAGCATCGCCGACGTCGAAGAGATCCTGGCGATCAAGCTCAAGGGTGTGATCCCCGAGAGCCAGGCAGTTCTCAAGGCTTCCAACCAGGGTATCCCGGTCATCCTCGACGACCAGAGCGATGCCGGCCAGGCCTATAGCGATACCGTCGACCGTCTGCTGGGCAAAGAAAAGCCCCTGCGGTTCATCGAAGTGCCGAAGCAAGGATTCTTCGCGCGCCTGTTTGGAGGCAAGTAAACCATGAACCTTTTTGACTTCTTTCGTGGCAGACAGAAACAGACCAGCGCGTCGGTAGCGAAAGAGCGTCTACAGATCATCGTGGCGCACGAGCGCGGCCAACGCAGCGAACCGGACTACCTGCCAGCGCTGCAGAAAGAACTGCTGGAAGTGATCCGCAAATATGTGAACATCGGCAACGATGATGTGCATATCGAGCTGGAAAACCAGGGTAGCTGCTCGATTCTGGAGCTGAACATCACCTTGCCGGATCGCTGATCCGGCGACCAGGTTTTGATCATTGGGGCTGCTTTGCAGCCCATCGCGACACAAGGCCGCTCCTACAAGGGTTATGCATTTCCCCTGTAGGAGCGGCCTTGTGTCGCGATGGGCCGCAAGGCGGCCCCAGTGTTTTCCCCGATATAACCGAGACCAAGCAATGCCGCTGTCCAACATCCAGATCCTGCACGAAGACGCCGCCATCCTGGTGATCAACAAGCCGACCCTGCTGCTGTCGGTACCCGGCCGCGCCGAGGACAACAAGGACTGCCTGATCACTCGCCTGCAGGAAAACGGCTACCCCGACGCGCTGATCGTGCACCGCCTGGACTGGGAAACTTCCGGCATCATCCTGCTGGCACGGGATGCCGACAGCCATCGTGAGCTGTCGCGCCAGTTCCACGACCGCGAAACCGAAAAGGCCTACACCGCGCTGTGCTGGGGCCAGCCGGCGCTGGACAGCGGCAGCATCGACCTGCCGCTGCGCTACGACCCGCCGACCAAGCCACGGCATGTGGTGGACCACGAGCAGGGCAAGCATGCGCTGACCTTCTGGCGCATCGTCGAGCGCTGCGGTGATTACTGCCGGGTAGAGCTGACACCGATTACCGGGCGTTCGCACCAGTTGCGCGTGCACATGCTGTCGATCGGGCACCCGCTGCTGGGCGACCGGCTGTATGCCAACCCCGAGGCACTGGCTGCCCATGAACGGCTGTGCCTGCATGCATCGATGCTGAGCTTTACCCACCCGGTGTCCGGGGAGCGGTTGAAGTTCGAGTGCCCTGCGCCCTTCTGATTGTGTACAGCCTGTACTGGCCTCTTCGCGGCTAAAGCCGCTCCCACAGGGACCGCACCGCTTTCGACGGTTGTGCAGTACCTGTGGGAGCGGCTTCAGCCGCGAAGAGGCAGACACAATTTGTCGACCTAATACGCTAAACTCGCGCCACTGCTGTCTGGAGTGAGCTATGCGCGACGCACTGAATTCTGGCCTTATCGACTTCCTCAAGGCCTCCCCCACGCCCTTCCATGCCACCGCCAGCCTGGCCCAGCGCCTGGAAGCTGCCGGCTACCAGCGCCTGGACGAGCGCGACAGCTGGGTCACGGTACCTGGCGGCCGCTACTACGTCACCCGTAACGACTCGTCGATCATCGCCATCAAGCTGGGCAAGCAGGCACCGTTGCTGAACGGCATCCGCATGGTCGGTGCCCACACCGACAGCCCGTGCCTGCGGGTCAAGCCGCAGCCCGAGCTGCAGCGCCAGGGCTTCCTGCAGCTGGGCGTCGAAGTGTATGGCGGCGCCCTGCTGGCGCCATGGTTCGACCGCGACCTGTCGCTGGCCGGCCGGGTCACATATCGCCGAGACGGCAAGGTCGAAAGCCAGCTGATCGACTTCAAGCTGCCGATCGCGGTCATTCCCAACCTGGCAATCCATCTCAACCGCACCGCCAACGAAGGCTGGGCGATCAACCCGCAGAACGAGCTGCCGCCGATCCTGGCCCAGGTGGCGGGTGACGAGCGCATCGACTTCCGCGCCCTGCTCACCGAGCAACTGGCCCGCGAGCACGAGCTGATCGCCGACGTGGTGCTGGATTACGAGCTGAGCTTCTACGACACCCAAAACGCCGCGCTGGTCGGCCTGAACGGCGACTTCATCGCCGGCGCGCGCCTGGACAACCTGTTGTCGTGCTATGCCGGCCTGCAGGCACTGCTGGCCGCCGACAGCGACGAGACCTGCGTACTGGTGTGCAACGACCATGAAGAAGTCGGCAGCTGCTCGGCCTGTGGCGCCGACGGGCCGATGCTGGAGCAGACCCTGCAACGCCTGCTGCCGGATGGCGACGCCTACGTGCGCACCATCCAGCGCTCGCTGATGGTGTCGGCCGACAACGCCCACGGCGTGCACCCCAACTACGCCGACAAGCACGACGGCAACCACGGGCCCAAGCTCAACGCCGGGCCGGTAATCAAGGTGAACAACAACCAGCGCTACGCTACCAACAGCGAAACCGCCGGGTTCTTCCGTCACCTGTGCATGGCCGAGGAAGTGCCGGTGCAGAGCTTCGTGGTACGCAGCGACATGGGCTGTGGTTCGACCATCGGGCCGATTGCGGCCAGCCACCTGGGCGTGCGTACGGTGGATATCGGCTTGCCGACCTTTGCCATGCATTCGATTCGCGAACTGTGCGGCAGCCATGACCTGGCGCACCTTGTGAAGGTGCTGAGCGCCTTCTACCGTTGCCGCGAGTTGCCCTGATGCCTTGATGCAAGCAGGCCCGGCCTCTTCGCGGGTAAACCCGCTCCCACAGGTACCGCACAGTTCCTGTGGGAGCGGGTTCACCCGCGAAGAGGCCGGGCCTGCTTGCACCTGCTGAAGGTCAATCCCGCTTCGCCCGCTACCCGCTATGCTTGTTACATGGCCCCACTGCAAAAGGATTGCTGTCCATGTCCCCGTTCCTGTCCCTGTTCGTGCCGGTGTTTCTGTTCCTGTTGCTGCTGACCATCGGTTTCAGCCTGCGCGAGCGCAATATCGGCGTTGTGATGATGTGGGTCGGCACACTGGGTATCTTCGGCCTCACCTGCTGGAAAATCCTGGAGCAACTGCCGTCGTGAACCTCTACACTCGGTCAATCGTTTGACCTGAGGTAGTTTTGCCAGTGCCTGCTCTCCTGCGTTGCCTGTTCCTGCTGCTGTTCCTGTTTGTCACCCCGTTACAGGCTGCGGGCCTGCCAGGCCTGCTGGGTGGCAGCGCGCCCGCGCAGCCAGAAGCCAGCGAACCGCTGGGCAAGTCGCTGGACGAGGTGATCAAGAACCTGGAAAACGACCAGCAGCGGGCCAAGCTCCTGGCCGACCTGAAAAAGCTGCGCGACGCCACCAGGCAATCGCAACCCACCGTCGAACAGGGCGTGCTCGGCCTGATCGGCGGCGCCCTGCAGGACTTCGAAAAGCAGTTCAGCGGCGATGCCAGCCCGTTCCATCGCTGGGCCGCGGAAATCGAACAGGCCCAGGCCGAACTGACCGAGTTGATGGTGCCGGTGCACCAGTGGCCGGCCATTCTGTTCGGCTTTGCCGCCGTCATCGCCGTCTGGAGCGTGCTGGCCTACGCCTTCAACTGGGTCGGGCATCGGGTACGCCTGCGTTTTGGCCTGAGCGAGGAACTGCCGCAGCACCCACGCACCTGGGATCTGGTGCGCTTTGCCCTGCGCAAGCTGGGCCCATGGCTGGTGGCGCTGGTGTTCACCGTTTACCTGAGCTTCGTGCTGCCGCCGTCGCTGGGCAAGTCGCTGGCCATGGTGCTGGCCTACGCACTGGTGGTCGGCACCTGCTTCTCGGCCATCTGCGTGATTGCCTTCTCGCTGCTCGACGGCCCCCACCGCCACCGCGCCCTGTACATCCTGCGCCACCAGGCCTTCCGCCCGCTGTGGCTGATCGGCAGTTTCGCCGCGTTTGGCGAAGCGATGAGCGACCCGCGCCTGATGGTCGCCCTCGGCACCCACCTGGCCCACGCCCTGGCTACCCTGGCCAACGTGATCGCGGCGCTGTGCACCGGGCTGTTCATCCTGCGCTTCCGTCGCCCGATCGCCCACCTGATCCGCAACCAGCCGCTGTCACGGCGCCTGACCCGGCGCACCCTCAGCGACACCATCGAGATCCTCGGCAGCTTCTGGTTCGTGCCGGCACTGATCCTGGTGGCGATTTCGCTGTTCGCAACCTTTATCTCGGCCGGCGACACCAGCACCGCCCTGCGCCAGTCGCTGATGTGCACGGTGCTGGTGGTGGTGTGCATGGTGCTCAACGGCCTGGTGCGCCGCCACGCCGCCAACCCCAAGCGCGCCAGCAAGCGCCAGGCGGTGTACGCCGAACGCCTGCGCAACTTCGGCTACCTGCTGGTGCACCTGTTCATCTGGCTGGTGTTCATCGAACTGGGGCTGCGTGTGTGGGGCCTGTCGATGATCAGCTTCGCCGAGGGCGACGGCCACGACATAAGCGTGCGCCTGCTGGGCCTGGCCGGCACGCTGATCGTCGCCTGGCTGGTGTGGATCCTTGCCGACACCGCCGTGCACCACGCCCTGGTGCGTTCGCGCCGGGGCCTGGCCAACGCCCGCGCGCAAACCATGATGCCGTTGATCCGCAATGTGATGTTCGTGGTCATCTTCATCATCGCGGTGATTGTCGCCCTGGCCAACATGGGCATGAACGTCACCCCGCTGCTGGCGGGTGCCGGTGTGATCGGCTTGGCCATCGGCTTTGGTGCCCAGTCGCTGGTGGCCGACCTGATCACCGGCTTGTTCATCATCATCGAGGACTCGCTGGCCATCGACGACTACGTGGATGTGGGCGGCCACCTGGGCACGGTGGAGGGGCTGACCATCCGTACCGTACGCCTGCGTGACATCGACGGCATCGTGCATACCATCCCGTTCAGCGAGATCAAGAGCATCAAGAACTACTCGCGCGAGTTCGGCTACGCGATCTTCCGCGTGGCGATCCCGCACAGCATGAACATCGACCAGGCCATCACGCTGATTCGCGAAGTGGGGCAGAAGCTGCGCAACGACCCGCTGATGCGCCGCAACATCTGGTCGCCGCTGGAGCTGCAAGGGGTGGAGAGCTTCGAGTCGGGGTCGGCGATCTTGCGAGCGCGGTTCAAGACTGCGCCGATCAAGCAGTGGGAAGTGTCGCGGGCCTTCAACCTGGCTTTGAAGCGGCAGCTGGATGAGGCCGGGCTGGATTTGGCAACGCCACGGTTGTCAGTGCAGGTAGTGACTGCCGGTTCTTCCAGTTAAGGCCTATTCGCGGGTGAACCCGCTCCCACAAGTACTGTGCAAAGGCTGAAACCTGTGCGGCCCCTGTGGGAGCGGGCGAGCCCGCGAAGAAGCCAACACCTCAACCCGCCTGGGCGCGGATGCGGATGGCATCATGCCGCCAATACTCCAGGTCGCAGTCGATCAGGTGCCCATGCTGGTCACTGTTGACCCGGGTGATATGCAACCCGGGGCTTCCCGCCGACACCTTCAAGGCACCGGCTGCCTCCACCGGCAACGCCGTCGGCAAGATCTCGAAGCACACCTGCCCATACTGGATGCCGTACACCCGCCCATAAATCTCGGTCAGCGACTGGGCCAGGTCCTGCTCGAGAATCTCCGGGAAGTACCTGGGGTTGAGGTAGTGCTCGGCATACAGCACCGCCCGCCCATCGATCCGCCGCAACCGGCAGATACGTACCACGCTGGACAACGCAGGCAGTTGCAAGCGCGCACAGATGGCCGCCGACGCCGGCTGCAGCCGAGCTGACAAGAGTTCGGTACTGGGCACCCGCCCCTGGTCGCGGACCATGGCATGGAAGTGGCTGCGCTCGATCAGGTCGTAGGTCAGCCGCTCGGGCGCGACGAACCAGCCGCGACGCTCTTCGCGGTAGATCAGCCCCTGGGCTTCCAGCTGCACCAGCGCCTCACGCAGGGTAATGCGCGTGGTATCGAACACCTCGCTGAGCTTGCGCTCGGCCGGCAGCTTGCCGCCCGGCGCCAGCAGGCCGTGCTCTATCTGTTCCTGCAGGGCGTGACAGATGGCTGTTACCGCACGCGGTGGCATCGGCTGCATCAAAGGTTACCTATCTGGACTAGTCCAGCCCCAGAACAGGGCACTTGGAGAATAGTGCAAGCCTAGGCAGGGCTGATGAACATCCTGTGACAAGGCTTTGACCAGACACTGCCAGAAACGCGCCAAGCCAGCAGAACCGGGGCGGTTCAGTGGTCTACGCTGTAGCTTCAGGGCCTTCATCGGCCCTTCCCTACATCAAACTGTCACGCAAGCAGCCTACCTTGGCTCAAGGTTTGCTGACCTAGACCAACGGTCACCAGACAACGGCTTCACTCATAACAACCATCGCTAAAGGCACCCACCAAGGAGCTTCGGATGAAAAAGTTGTTCATGGCGTCACTGCTCGGTTCGGCCATCGCCCTGTGTACCACGGCAATGGCCGCCGATACCGACCTCAAGGCCCTGGAAGACGCCGCCCGCAAGGAAGGCAACGTCAACAGCGTGGGCATGCCCGATGCCTGGGCCAACTGGAAAGGCACCTGGGAAGACCTGGCCAGCAAGTACGGCCTGAAGCACAGCGACACCGACATGAGCTCGGCCCAGGAAATCGCCAAGTTCGAAGCCGAGAAGGACAACGCCAGCGCCGACATCGGCGACGTGGGTGCCGCCTTCGGCCCGATCGCCGTGAGCAAGGGCGTGAGCCAAGCGTACAAGCCGAGCACCTGGGACCAGGTGCCGACCTGGGCCAAGGACAAGGACGGCCACTGGGCGCTGGCCTATACCGGCACCATCGCCTTCATCATCAACAAGGACCTGGTCAAGGAAGGCGAGCGGCCAACGACCTGGCACGACCTGGAAAAAGGCAAGTACAAGGTTGCCATCGGTGACGTCGGCACCGCAGCCCAGGCCGCCAACGGCGTGCTGGCAGCGGCTATCGCCTACAAGGGTGACGAGACCAACCTGGCACCGGGCCTGCAACTGTTCACCAAGCTGGCCCAGCAGAAGCGCCTGTCGCTGGCCAACCCGACCATCCAGACCCTGGAGAAGGGCGAGGTGGAAGTGGGCGTGGTGTGGGACTTCAACGGCCTGAGCTACCGTGAACAGATCGACCCCAAGCGTTTCGAAGTGCTGATCCCGTCGGATGGCTCGGTGATCTCCGGCTATACCACCATCATCAACAAGTACGCCAAGCACCCGAATGCGGCCAAGCTGACACGTGAATACATCTTCAGCGATGCCGGGCAGATCAACCTGGCCAAAGGGCATGCGCGGCCGATCCGTGCCGAGCACCTGAAGCTGCCGGACGATGTGCAGGCCAAGCTGCTGCCCAACGAACAGTACAAGGCTGCACAGCCGATCAAGAATGCCGAGGCCTGGGAAGCGAGCTCGAAGAAACTGCCGCAGATGTGGCAGGAGCAGGTGATCATCGAGATGGAGTAAGGGGCTAGTTTCTCTAGCGCCTGGACGGGCCCTTTCGCGGGTAAACCCGCTCCCACAGGTACAGCGCACACCTCAAGGCCGGCGCATGACCCTGTAGGAGCGGGTTTACCCGCGAAGAAGCCAACGCGGTTTATGACTGGAGCCACCATGCAACACAACGTCATTCTGGTCCTGCTCGACGGCCTCAACTACCAGGTCGCGCATCATGCCATGGGCCACCTGCACGCCTACGTCGAGGCCGACCGTGCCGCGCTATACCGCGTGGAATGCGAACTGCCGTCGCTTTCGCGGCCGCTGTACGAGTGCATCCTCACCGGTGTACCGCCGATCGACAGCGGCATCGTGCACAACAACGTCAACCGTCTGTCCAACCAGCGCAGCGTGTTCCACTACGCCCGCGAGGCCAACCTGGGCACTGCGGCTGCGGCATATCACTGGATGAGCGAGCTGTACAACCGCTCGCCCTTCGACCCGCAGCGCGACCGCCATACCCACGCACCGAAGCTGCCGATCCAGCACGGGCTGTTCTACTGGGACGACCGTTACCCCGATTCGCACCTGCTGGCCGATGGCGAATACCTGCGCCGCCGCCACGCCCCCAATTTCCTGCTGGTGCACCCGATGAGCATCGACGATGTCGGCCACCATCACGGCCTGGACAGCAGCCAGTACCGCAACGCCGCGCGCAGCGCCGACATCCTGCTGGCCGACTACCTGCCAGGCTGGCTCGAAGAGGGCTACCAGGTACTGGTCACCGCCGACCACGGCATGAACAACGACCGCTCGCACAATGGCCTGCTGACCGAGGAGCGCGAAGTGCCGCTGTTCGTCTTCGGCGATGCCTTCAGCCTCGACCCTGCGGCCAAACCGCTGCAGACCGAGTTGTGCGGGACCATCTGCGAGCTGCTCGGCGCGCCGCATGACAAGACCGTCTGCCGGGAGCTGCTGAAGTGACCACACCCAAGAGCAGCAACACCCGTGGCCGCTACCTGGCCCTGCTCTGCCTGCTACCGTTCGCCGTGTTCTTCGTCA
Organism: Pseudomonas sp. M2(2023); assembly: GCF_030263955.1. Classification (NCBI taxonomy): domain Bacteria; kingdom Pseudomonadati; phylum Pseudomonadota; class Gammaproteobacteria; order Pseudomonadales; family Pseudomonadaceae; genus Pseudomonas; species Pseudomonas sp. M2(2023). The sequence goes on along the minus strand of NZ_CP127114.1, from coordinate 1,378,971 downwards.
TCTTCCAGATCGCCCCGCTGGCCTGGGTGGCGATCAACAGCCTGCAATCGGAAGCGGGTTGGGGCGTGGACAACTTCAGCAAGGTATTCGCCTCGAAGTTCTACCTGCAGGCCCTGCAACGCAGCCTGGAGATCAGCTTCTGGTCGAGCCTGTTCGGCATCGTCATCGCCACTCTGGGCGCCTACTCGCTGCGCCAGGTGGACTCGAAGCTGCGCGACTTCGTCAGCGCCTTCGCCAACATGACCAGCAACTTCGCCGGGGTGCCGCTGGCCTTCGCCTTCATCATCCTGCTCGGTTTCAACGGCGCGCTGACCCTGCTGCTGAAGCAGGTCGGCCTGCTGGAGGACTTCAGTATCTATTCCAAGAGCGGGCTGATCCTGGTGTACACCTACTTCCAGATCCCGCTTGGCGTGTTGCTGCTGTACCCCGCGTTCGACGCACTGCGCGAAGACTGGCGCGAGTCGGCCGCACTGCTGGGGGCCAGCCACTGGCAATTCTGGCGACACATCGGCCTGCCGGTGCTGACCCCGGCACTGCTGGGCACTTTCGTCATCCTGTTGGCCAACGCCCTCGGTGCCTACGCCACCGTGTACGCGCTGACAACCGGCAACTTCAACGTACTGCCGATCCGCATCGCCGGCCTGGTGGCCGGTGACATCAGCCTCGATCCCAACCTGGCCAGCGCCCTGGCGATGGTACTGGTGGGGCTGATGACGCTGGTCACGGTGATGCACCAATGGCTGCTGAAAAGGAGCTACCATGCGCGCTGACGCCCGTTCCGGCGGCTGGTACCACCGCGCCGTGGTCTACCTGCTGTTCCTCATCCTGCTGCTGCCGCTGGCCGGCACCCTGCTCTACTCGCTGGCCACCAGCTGGTCGGCCAGCCTGCTGCCCAGCGGCCTGACCTTCAAGTGGTACATCGCGCTGTGGAGCGAGCCGCGCTTCCTGGCCGCCTTCGGCCAGTCGCTGCTGGTGTGCGTGGGCGCGCTGCTGCTGTCGGTGGTACTGATCCTGCCGCTGCTGTTCGTGGTGCACTACCACTTCCCGAGGCTCGATGCGCTGATGAACATCCTCATCCTGCTGCCGTTCGCGGTGCCGCCGGTGGTGTCGTCGGTGGGGCTGCTGCAGCTGTATGGCAGCGGGCCCATGGCCATGGTCGGTACACCGTGGATCCTGATCGGCTGCTATTTCACCATCGCCTTGCCGTTCATGTACCGGGCCATTACCAACAACCTGCAGGCGATCAACCTGCGCGACCTGATGGACGCCGCCCAGCTGCTGGGCGCCAGCACCTGGCAGGCGGCGCTGCTGGTGGTGCTGCCGAACCTGCGCAAGGGCCTGATGGTGGCACTGCTGCTGTCGTTCTCGTTCCTGTTCGGCGAGTTCGTGTTCGCCAACCTGCTGGTCGGCACCCGCTACGAGACCCTGCAGGTGTACCTGAACAACATGCGCAACAGCAGCGGCCACTTCAACAGCGCGCTGGTGATCTCGTATTTCGCCTTCGTGCTGGTACTGACCTGGGTCGCCAACCGCCTGAACAAGGACAAGACCTGACATGAGCTTCGTCAGCGTACAGAAACTGCAAAAAAGCTACGCCGGCAGCCCGGTGTTCGAGAACATCGACTGCCATATCGAACGCGGTGAGTTCGTCACCCTGCTTGGCCCGTCCGGTTGCGGCAAGTCCACGCTGCTGCGCTGCATCGCCGGGCTGACCCCGGTGGACAGCGGGCAGATCCTGCTCGACGGCCATGACATCGTACCGCTGAGCCCGCAAAAGCGTGGCATCGGCATGGTGTTTCAAAGCTATGCGCTGTTCCCCAACATGACCGTGGAGCAGAACGTCGCCTTCGGCCTGCGCATGCAGAAGGTCAAGGCCGACGAAAGCCAGGCCCGGGTACGCGAGGCGCTGGAACTGGTGGAACTGGGCAACTTCGCCGGGCGCTACCCGCACCAGTTGTCCGGCGGCCAGTGCCAGCGCGTTGCCCTGGCCCGCTCGCTGGTCACCCGCCCGCGCCTGCTGCTGCTCGACGAGCCGCTGTCGGCGCTGGATGCGCGCATCCGCAAGCACCTGCGCGAGCAGATCCGCGCCATCCAGCGCGAGCTGGGGCTGACCACCATCTTCGTCACCCACGACCAGGAGGAGGCGCTGACCATGTCCGATCGCATCTTCCTGATGAACCAGGGGCGCATCGTCCAGAGCGGCGATGCCGAAACCCTCTACACCGCGCCGGTGGACCTGTTTGCCGCCGGCTTCATCGGCAACTACAACCTGCTCGACGCCGACAGCGCCAGCCGCCTGTTGCAGCGCCCGGTGGCCAGCCGCCTGGCGATACGCCCCGAGTCGATTACCTTGGGCATCAACGGTGAACTGGACGCCGAAGTGCGCAGCCACAGCCTGCTGGGCAACGTGATCCGCTACCGGGTGCGGGTGCGCGAGGTGGAACTGGTGGTCGACGTGCTCAACCGCTCACCGTCCGACCTGCACGCGGACGGGCAACGGGTAAGCTTGTCGATCGACCCCACGGCGCTACGGGAAGTGGCCTAAGGAGAATCAACACCATGGCACTGGCAATTTTCGATCTGGACGAAACCCTGATCCACGGCGACTGCGCCTCACTGTGGAGCGAGCAGATGGCCCGGCTAGGCTGGGTCGACGGTAAAGCCTTCCTGCGCCGCGACCATGAGTTGATGGAAGCCTATGGCAAGGGCCACCTGCGGATGGAGGACTACATGGCCTTCAGCCTGGAGCCGATTGCCGGGCGCACCCTGGAAGAGGTCGAGCACCTGGTAGCACCGTGGGTCGAAGAGGTGATCGAGCCAATCATCTACGGCGACGCCTGCCGCTGCATTGCCGAGCACCGCAAGCGCGGGGATCGCATCCTGATCATTTCGGCGTCGGGTACGCACCTGGTCGGGCCGATTGCGGCGCGGCTGGGGGTGGACGAATACCTGGCGATCGAACTGGAGGCGGTGAACGGGGTTTATACCGGCAAGACCCACGGGGTGCTGACCTACCGCGAAGGGAAGATCACGCGGTTGCTGGAATGGCTGGACCAGGAGCAGGAGAACCTGGAAGGCGCGACTTTCTATTCCGACTCGCGCAACGATTTGCCGCTGTTGCTGAAGGTGGATCATCCGCATGTGGTGAACCCGGATGCGGTGTTGCGGGAGCATGCCGAGATCAACAAGTGGCCGATCCTGAGCTGGGCCTGAGGTAATCGCATTGCCTGCACCGGCCCTTTCGCGGGTAAACCCGCTCCCACAGGGACCACACAGTTTTCAAGCCTGTGGTAATCCCTGTGGGAGCGGGTTCACCCGCGAAGAGGCCAGGCCTGCTTACATCAGGCTAGGGTCTATCACCATCACCAGCTTGCCCGACACCTGGTTGGTCTCAAGCTCGGCATACGCCGCCTGGCCAAACTCCACCGGGTAGGTGTCCACCAACTGCGGCGACAGGCGCCCTTCGGCAAACAGCGGCCACACCTGCTGCTGCAACTCGCGCAGCAGTTCGGCCTTGAAGCCGTCATCGCGGTTACGCAGCGTGGAACCGGTAATCTCCAGGCGCTTGCCCAGTACCTGTGCCAGGTCCAGCTCGAACTTGCGCCCGCCCATCAGACCGATGATCACCCAGCGCCCGTCACGCGCCAGCAACTTGAGGTTGAGCTCGCCGTAGCTGGCGCCCACCGGGTCGAGAATCACGTCGAACGGGCCAAAACCTTCCAGCGCTTCCAGGTTTTCGTTACGTACCACACCACCGGCGGCGCCCAGCGCCTCGCAGTAGGCCAGGCGGTCCTGGGAACCGACGCTTACCCATACCGGGCTGCCGAACGCCTTGCACAGCTGGATGGCGGCCGAGCCAACGCCGCTGGCGCCAGCGTGCACCAGCACCTTCTCGCCAGCTTTCACGCCACCCAGCTGGAAGATGTTCAGCCAGGCAGTGGCATATACCTCCGGCAACGCCGCCGCTTCGTGCAGGCTCAGGCCTTCGGGCACCGGCAGCACGTGGCGGGCATCCACCACCACTTCCTCGGCCATGGCGCCGCTGGCCAGCAGTGCGCACACCCGGTCACCCACCCGCCAGTCGGCACCGGCCCCCACTTCCTCGATCACCCCGGAGCACTCCAGGCCCATGTACGGGCTGGCGCCTGGCGGTGGTGGGTACAAACCTTTCATCTGCAGCAGATCGGCGCGGTTCAGCCCCGCAGCAGCCACGCGAATGCGCACTTGACCCGCGTCGCAGGCCGGGCGCTCGGCCTCGACCCAAGCCACATGTCCGTCAACGCCTTGCAATGCCTTCACAGTGCCTCCATAGTTGAATCATATGACCGAGCCTGGGAACGCCAAGTCCCCAGGCTTTTTGCAGTATGCATCCGGTTTTTTGCAACCGGTGAACAGAAAAGACGGCCTACTATGCGTGATCAATTGTCTCCACGTCGAATCAGCATGAAGCATTTCCTCCCAAGCACCGCCCTGGCGCTGATGATCGGCCTGGGCAGCCTCACGCTCGGCGGCAATGCGGCGGCCGCCAACAAATGGGACAGCCTGCAGCCGGACCGCGACGAGATCGTCGCCAGCCTCAACGTGGTGGAATTGCTCAAGCGCCACCACTACAGCAAGCCGCCGCTGGACGACGCCCGTTCGGTCATCATCTATGACAGCTACATCAAGCTGCTGGACCCGGCGCGCAGCTACTTCACCGCTGCCGACATCGCCGAATTCGACAAATGGAAAACGCAATTCGACGATTTCCTCAAGAGCGGTAACCTGGACCCGGGCTTCACCATCTACAAACGCTACCTGGACCGCGTCAAGCAACGTCTGGACTTCGCCCTGGCCGAGCTGAACAAGGGCGTGGACAAGATCGACTTCAACGCCAAGGAAACCTTGCTGATCGACCGCAAGGACGCCCCGTGGATGAAGGACCAGGCCGAGCTCGACGATTTGTGGCGCAAACGCGTCAAGGACGAAGTGCTGCGCCAGAAGATCGCCGGCAAGGAACCCAAGCAGATCCAGGAAACCCTGACCAAGCGCTACAAGAACCAACTGTCGCGCCTGGACCAGACCCGTGCCGAGGACATCTTCCAGGCCTACATCAACACCTTCGCCCAGTCCTACGACCCGCACACCAACTACCTGTCGCCGGACAACGCAGAAAACTTCGACATCAACATGAGCCTGTCGCTGGAAGGCATCGGCGCAGTACTGCAAAGCGACAACGACCAGGTCAAGATCGTGCGTCTGGTGCCGGCAGGCCCGGCGGCCAAGACCAAGCAGGTGGCACCGGCCGACAAGATCATCGGTGTGGCCCAGGGCAACAAGGAGATGGTCGACGTGGTCGGCTGGCGCCTGGACGAAGTGGTCAAGCTGATCCGCGGCCCGAAAGGCTCGGTGGTGCGCCTGGAGATCATCCCCGCCAGTAACGCGCCTAGCGACCAGACCAGCAAGATCGTGTCGATCACCCGCGAGGCGGTGAAGCTCGAGGAGCAGGCAGCGAAGAAGTCGGTGCTCAAGCTCAAGCAGGACGGGCGTGACTACAAGCTGGGCATCATCGAGATCCCGGCCTTCTACCTCGACTTCAAGGCCTATCGCGCCGGTGACCCGGAGTACAAGAGCACCACGCGTGACGTGAAGAAGCTGCTGACCGAGCTGCAGAAAGAAAAAGTCGACGGCGTGGTCATCGACCTGCGCAACAACGGCGGCGGCTCGCTGCAGGAAGCCACCGAGCTGACCAGCCTGTTCATCGAGAAAGGCCCGACCGTGCTGGTGCGCAACAGCGACGGCCGTGTCGACGTGCTGGAAGACGAAAACCCCGGTGCCTTCTACAAGGGCCCACTGGCACTGCTGGTCAACCGCCTGTCGGCCTCGGCTTCGGAGATCTTCGCCGGTGCCATGCAGGACTACCACCGTGCGCTGATCATCGGCGGCCAGACCTTCGGCAAAGGCACCGTGCAGACCATCCAGCCACTCAACCATGGCGAGCTGAAGCTTACCCTGGCCAAGTTCTACCGGGTTTCCGGGCAGAGCACCCAGCATCAGGGCGTGCTGCCGGACATCGACTACCCGTCGATCATCGATACCAAGGAGATCGGCGAGAGCGCCCTGCCCGAGGCCATGCCGTGGGACACCATTCGCCCGGTGGTCAAGCCGGCGGCCGACCCGTTCAAGCCGTTCCTGGCCCAACTCAAGGCGCAGCATGAAGCGCGCAGCGACAAGGATGCAGAGTTCACCTACATCCGCGACCGCCTGGCCCTGACCCAGAAGCTGATGAACGAAAAGACCGTCAGCCTCAACGAGCAGGACCGTCGTGCACGCCACGATGCAATCGAGGCCAAGCAGCTTGCACTGGAGAACATCCGCCGCAAGGCCAAGGGTGAAGAGCCGCTGAAGGAGCTGAAGAAAGAGGACGAGGACGCGCTGCCGACCGAGGATGAAAACACCAAGCCGGAAGACGATGCCTACCTGTCGGAAACCGGCCGCATCCTTATCGACTACCTGAGTGCAAGCACCAAGGTGGCCAAGAAGTAAGACTGTGGCAATGATGGCAAATTAGCTTTACTTGTCATCAAACAGTCATCGCGCTGTCGTGAAATAGAGGGGCCGGGCGTGGAATCGCCCGGCCCTTTCATTTTCAGGAATACGCCATGACCGTCGCCGAACAGCTCAGTGCCTTGAGTGCCATCCTGGCTCAACGCAGCATCCACAGTCTGTTCCAGCCGATCATGTGCCTGAGCGAGCAACGGGTTTTCGGCCATGAGGCGTTGAGCCGCGGGCCGTCCAACAGCCCGCTGCACGCACCGCTGAACCTGTTTACCATCGCCCGCCAGGCCGGCCGCCTGACCGAACTGGAGGCTGCCTGCCGGGAAAGCGCCTGCCGGCGTTTCAGCGAACAGCAGTTGCAGGGCAAGCTGTTTCTCAACATCTCGCCTGAATCGCTGCTGGAGCCGCACTACCCCTCCGGGCAGACCCTGAAACTGCTCGAACAAGTCGGCCTGCCACCCAGCCGGGTGGTGATCGAGCTGACCGAACATACCCCGACCGACGACTTTCAGCTGCTGTCCAATGCGCTGCACCACTACCGGGACATGGGCTTCTCGATTGCCATCGACGATCTGGGAGCGGGTTATTCGAGCCTGCGCCTGTGGTCGGAGCTGCGCCCCGAATATGTGAAAATCGATCGCCACTTCATCGACGGCATCCACCGCGACCCGCTCAAGCGTGAGTTCGTCGGTTCGATATTGCAGATTGCCCGGGCGTCGAAGGCGCAGGTAATTGCCGAAGGCATCGAGATGGCGGAGGAGCTGGCGGTGCTGGTGGAGATGGGGGTGGACTTGGTGCAGGGCTACCTGCTGGGGCGGCCGCAGGAGCTGGGGGCGCGCGAAAGCCGGCCACTACCGGGGCTGATGAACGTTCCGCAGGCCGAACAGCCGACGGTGCGGCTCAACGCGACGATTGGGCAGTTGCTGGAGTTGTTTGGCCGGCACCGGCACCTGGAGGTATTGGAGGTGGTAGATGCCGATGGCAGGGCTTGTGGGCTGATCCACAGAGATGCTTTGCCTGTTCCGGCCTCTTCGCGGGTAAACCCGCTCCCACAGGTACAACACAAGGCTCAAGACCTGTGGTGAATCTGTGGGAGCGGGTTTACCCGCGAAGAGGCCGGGACAGGCAACGAATCAGGCCGTTTCGGGATAGCTGTACTCGAACACCCTGACCACCTCGGAGGCATGCCATGAGGCCGCTTCCATGCCGTCGACCGGCCCGGAAAATCGGCCCAACCGTTCAACGCACTCAAAAAACCCGGTACGCGGCAAACGGCTGGCACCCTGGCTGATCACCAGCGAGCTGCGCAATGGCTGCTCTGCGCGGGCATCCAGCACCGCCAGGTACTCCAGCGCGGCTGTCAGCGTCTGCATGGCCGGGCTGGGCAACTGCAAACGCTCGATCAGCGCTCGATAGGTCAGCAAGTGACGTTGACGACGGGCCAGGTCAAGCTCGCCCAGCAGGTTATCCCAGTGCTGACGGCTGATCCTGACCTGGCTCATGATGGTTCGCTCCAGCCAGCCACCCCCAGATGCCAGGCCAGGGCACGGCGGATAGCAGCATCCGGCTGGCGTTCACCTGATTCGATCATGGCCAGGTATGCCGGGCTTACCCCGACATTGCGCGCCAGTTGCTCAGGGGCAATGCCCTTGGCCTGGCGAATCTGTGCCACTTCGCTGAAGGCCGGCAATGGCGCACTGGCCACATCGCCCTGCGCTTCACTGGCAAGCACCTCGGCTGGTGCCTGCCCAGCGGCCTTGAGCAGTGCCTGGTACTGTTCCCAGGGAACGACGGCGTACTCGGGTTGACCGTCCCGGCTGATGACCTGAATACCCATTACAAACCCCTTTAAAAAGGATTACAGCATGTAATCCGTAGGCATAACCCTTATGCCAATTATATTACCAACTCTGGGGTCTGTGCAGTTGCGCTGCGGTTGCGGCCAGTTTCACTGCGTGTTGCGTTCCAACCGCAGCGCTTCGGGGGTAGCCGGCAGGCGCTCGACCACGCGCAGCCGTTCGGGCGCCTGGCTGTCGCGCCAGGCCTTGAAGCGCGCCAGTTCGTCAGCCACGGTCTTCAGTACCCAGCCCAGGACCGCGATGTCGTCGAGGAAACCCACGCCCAGCAGCCAGTCGGGGATGGCGTCGATGGGGCTGACGAAATACAGCAGCCCGGCGACGATGGTGACCAGCGCCTTGGGGCTGATGGCACGGTACTCGCCGCGCCACCAGGCCAGGCACAACGACTGCAGCAGCTTCACGTCTTCGCGCAGCTGGCCGATGCGCGGGCCTTTGCGAGCTACCGCGAACAGCAAGGCGGGCAACCGGCCGCGGCTGAGCAGGCGCTCGGCCAACGGCAGGAAACGGGCAAAATTCCAGGGTGCGCTCATGGAGCCTCCAGAGGAAAAGGTTATCCACATTTATTGTGGATAACCTTGTGAACAGGGCGACGTTTCTGACCCCAGGTGCCTGCCAGGCAAGGGCCTCGGTCAGATCGGGCGTTTTTTACACAGTCGTTTCACACCGTGGGTGCGTACGCCGCAAACGATTTGCGTCAGAAGCATCCTGCTGCTTCACGCTGCATTTCCTCGGACAGTATCAGCAGTTGCAGGTTCGTCCAACTACCCGGCACAAACGAAAACGCCCCGTCAGGACGGGGCGTTTTGCGTGAGCCAGCCAGTGTTACTTGGCAGGCGCTTCGGCCGGGGCTTCAGCAGGAGCTTCCGCTTCCGGCTCGGCGCCCTGCAGCTGGGCCGGATCCTTGATGGCGATCAGTTCCAGGTCGAACACCAGTACCGAGTTGGCCGGGATCAGCGGGCTTGGGCTTTGTGCGCCGTAAGCCAGTTCAGCCGGGATGAACAGCTTGTACTTCTCGCCGACGTGCATCAGCTGCAGGCCTTCGACCCAACCCGGGATCACGCCGCTGACCGGCAGGTCGATCGGGCTGCCGCGCTCGACGGAGCTGTCGAACACCTTGCCATCGATCAGCTTGCCTTCGTAGTGGACGGTGACCACATCAGTCGCCTTGGGTTGCGGGCCATCGGCCTTCTTGACCACTTCGTACTGCAGGCCCGAGGCAGTGGTGACCACGCCTGGCTTCTTGGCGTTTTCCTCGAGGAATTTCTTGCCGGCGGAGGCGGCTTCTTCGCTGGCCTTGGCCAGGCGCTCTTCGGCACGTTTCTGCAGCGCAGTGAAGGCCTCTACCAGCTCTTCGTCCTTGATGCGCTGTTCCTTCTTGCCAACGGCGTCTTCGATGCCGAGGGCTACTGCTTTCGAATCAAGGTCTTCCATGCCTTCCTGAGCCAGGCTCTTGCCCATGTTCAGGCCGATACCGTAGGAGGCTTTCTGTGCCGGAGTCTTCAGCTCGGGGCTGCTGGTCTGTTGATCACAGCCAGCCAGTACCAGGCCTACCAGGGCAACCGCAGCCGCCAAACGATGCTGTTTCATGCTATTTCCTTGTTCATGCGCCAAAAGGGCAATCAGGGTAAAGCCGCGAGCTTAGCAGGCGGCCATGACCAATGGCTACCGGCATAGGAGCGAGTTTTGGTAAGGAAGTTCAGTAAGTGAAGACATCTTCATTCTCCCGATTGCAGCCACTGGCCAGTATGGTACTTGACACTGTCTTCTTCCTTGGCAACTGGCATTTCTGCCAGTAGCACCAACCGATGCGCAGGCGCCTAATCGAAGGGCAAGTTGAAAATATCGATGCGAAAGCCCAAGCATAGGAGCTAACAGCCATGTCAACCAAGTACCAGGTCGAACATTTCAAAACCCGCCTACAACCACGCCGCCCCAGCGCGGCAAAACTGCAAGTGGCCCCGGTGGATGAGAATTTTGGTGACCAGGGTTACTGCTATTTGGTGGATCAGGACTCCGCGCGCCACTCGCTGTGTGCCGACATCGTTCAAAGCCCGATCAAAGCGGGCGTATTTTATTCTGTGGCACAATTTTATCGAACTGCAGACAACCAAAATGACACATTCATCGTGCGCCTTGATGCGGACGGCAAGGTCGAAAAACGCCTCGTGAAGATCCAGGATCATCTGAGTGAAGGAACGTTCTGGCCTGAGCAGCTGATTGCAGACGCAAACGGTAAAATACTGTGCCTTGGTACCGCAACTGTGCACGATAGCACCGCCAGTCGTATCTGGCGGTTCAATGATGATGGTTCCTTGGACACCGGCTTTGCAGGCAAAGGTTACATCGAAGCTGATGACCTCAATCTGTCGGGCCTCATTCAGATCTGGGCAAGCGCCGACGGGTACTTTGTTACTGGCCAGAGTGGGACATACAAGTTGCTTGCACTGGCGTCGAATGGAAGTATCAACGAGGACTTTGGACAACGTGGAACCGTCGATCTGGCGTCCATATTTTCGCAGCCCGTCATCGGCAGCTTGGGACTGTGCATGGCTGTCTTGGGCCGAAACTGCATCGTAACAGCGATCCTGAACGATGCTGACGATAACTTTTACTCCCAAGTGGTCAAAATAGCCCACGATGGAAAACTTGATACCCAATTTGCGGACCGCGGTCGCTATACGGCAGAACACGGCACCCTGTACCACAACTTGTCCGTCGATGCGCCATCGCAGGTGATCACTGTCTACGGCTCCCATACGTTTGACGACTTTAAAACAGAGTTTCCTGAGGTGCAGAGGCTAGACGCAGACGGCAAGCCTCACGAGAAGTTCAACGAGGGTAACCCCCTTCGATTCACCGATCCCGGTGCCTGGGATCACATGCACGAGTTCGAGGGCCGCCTGATGGGATGGGGTGGTTTCTACACGCATAATCGCGCTGTTTGCTACACACTTGAAGGCCAACTGGATACAAGCTTCGTTCCACCTGACGGATATGGCATGCTCGGTGTACCACCCGGTGCTGGTGGATTCGAACCCGATTATGACGCCTCTGTTGCCTTTGTAGCCAACCCTGGACGCATGCTGGTTTGCGGGCAGAATTTTTACAACGATGACAAAAGCGTAGATGCCGTGATAGCCGCAATTGCCTACTCCTGATGGCGGCCAGCGGCAGCCTGAGCGACGACAAACTCAAGGCACTCAGTGCCCTGTTGAGGGAGCGGGCTCAAGGGTAGGCCCCCTCGCGGTACTGCCCTGCCACCTCACGCAGCACCTCGCACACCCACTGCCCCGGCAGGCTCTGCGGCAAGGCAGCATTGCGACAGATGCCGACCGAGCCGCCCGGCTCGCGCACACCCAGGTCGAGCTCGACCAGCTCGCCCCGGCGCAGGTCGAGCAGCACCGCATCGCGCGGCGCAACCCACACTGCATCACTGCCCAGCAGGTAGCGCCGGCTCAGCGCCAGCGACAGGGTTTCCAGGCGCTGGGCGGGCATCTGGATGCCACATTGCACGAACAGGCTGTCGGCATGCTGGCGGATGGTGGTGCCGGCTGGCGGCAGCACCAGCGGGTAATGTCCAACCTCCCCGCGCTCTACTGGCTTGCTGGCCAGCAGCGGGTGGCCTGGCCGCACCACCAGGCTCATCGACTCGCTGTACAGGTGCTCGAACGACAGGCCCTGGATCTGCGGGCTGTCGGTCATGCGCCCGACCACCAGTTCCAGTTCGCCGAGGCGCAACTGGCCGAGCAGCTGCGCGCTGACTCCGGTGACGACACTGATCACCAGCGCCTCATGCCGCTGGTGCAGGCGGCACAGCACTTCGGGCATGAGCAGGCCTTCGACCGTGGACAGCACACCGATGCGCACCTGCGACGGCGCCCGCGCCTCGCCACGCAGGCTGCTGACGCCATCGCGCAGGGCCTGCACGCTGGGCCCGGCGTAGCGCATGAAACGCGTGCCGGCCGGGGTCAGCTCGACGCCCTGACGGCTGCGCGCGAACAGGCGCGTTTCCAGCAGGTCTTCGAGTTCCTTGAGGGTCTTGGAGATGGCTGGCTGGCTGATTGCCAGGATGTCGGCAGCCCTGGCCAGGCTGCCCTGCCGGGCAATCTCCAGGAAGCACAGCAGGTGGCGGTACTTGATGCGGGTGTCGAGGTTCATGGGCTCAAGCTTACCGCACGCAGATAGCCTGTACCGGCCCTTTCGCGGGTGAACCCGCTCCCACAGGGATCTCCGCAGTTCTCCAGACCTGTGCAGTACCTGTGGGAGCGGGCGTGCCCGCGAAGAGGCCGGTGCAGGCGGCAGATGAATATCAGGCCACAGCCAACTCCACCGCCTCCCCGTTCAACCGCACCGGCCACACCCGCAGGCGCTGCCCGCTATCCTCCAGGCACTCCCCGCTCTCCAGGCTGAAGTGCTGCTTGTACAACGGCGCGGCCACCACCAGCTCGCCCTGCACACTGCCAACCAGGCCGCGGCCGATGATGTTGGCGCCGGATCGCGGGTCACGGTTGTCCACCGCGTACAGCGGCTGCGCCTGCCCCGGCAGGTAGAACAGCGCCACCTGGGCCCCGTCGAGCCAGACCACCACCCCGGAATCAGCCACCAGGTCATCGGCCTGGCACACCACCTGCCAGTTCTCGTGGGTTTTCACAGCAGCATTGGACAAGTTCATCAGACAGCCTCCTCGACGGTTGGGATCAGGTGCAGTGGCGCAGCAGGCCGGCGCTGTTCGCGTTCGCGCACGAAGTGCACGTCCGGGTCGGCGCGGCGGTCGTTGACGAAAGTACGGAAGCGCTTGAGCTTCTCGGGGTCGTTGAGGGCGTTGGCCCATTCGCATTCATACTGGTCGACCACATGCTGCATCTGCGCCTCCAGCTCGCTGGCCAGGCCCAGGCTGTCGTCGAGGATCACCTGCTTCAGGTAGTCCAGCCCACCTTCCAGGTTCTCGCGCCACACCGAGGTGCGCTGCAGTTTGTCGGCGGTGCGGATGTAGAACATCAGCACGCGGTCGATCAGGCGCACCAGGGTTTCGTCGTCGAGGTCGGTGGCGAACAGTTCGGCGTGCCGCGGGCGCATGCCGCCGTTGCCGCACACGTACAGGTTCCAGCCCTTGTCGGTGGCGATCACGCCGATGTCCTTGCTTTGTGCCTCGGCGCATTCGCGAGTGCAGCCGGACACCGCGAACTTTAGCTTGTGCGGGCTGCGCAGGCCTTTGTAGCGGTCTTCCAGGCGCAGGGCCATGCCGACGCTATCCTGCACGCCATAACGGCACCAGGTGCTGCCGACGCACGACTTTACCGTGCGGGTCGACTTGCCGTAGGCGTGGCCGGTTTCGAAGCCGGCCTCGATTAGCTCGCCCCAGATCAGCGGCAGCTCGTGCAACTGGGCGCCGAACAGGTCGATGCGCTGGCCGCCGGTGATCTTGGTGTACAGGTCGTACTTTTTCGCCACCTGGCCGATCACGATGAGCTTGTCGGGGGTGATTTCACCACCGGGGATGCGCGGCACCACCGAGTAGGTGCCGTTCTTCTGCATGTTGGCCATGAAGGTGTCGTTGGTGTCCTGCAGCGGCACCAGCGCCGGGTCCATGATCGGCTGGTTCCAGCACGAGGCGAGAATACTGCCCACCGCCGGCTTGCAGATGTCGCAGCCAACGTGGCCCTTGCCGTGGCGTTCGAGCAGTTCGTTGAAGGTGCGGATACCCTCTACCCGCACCAGCCCGTACAGCTCCTGACGGGTGTAGGCGAAGTGCTCGCACAGGCTCTTGTCCACCGCCACGCCGCGGGCGGTCAGCTCGTGCTCGAACACCTGCTTGAGCAGTGCCGCGCAACCACCACAACCGGTGGCGGCCTTGGTGCAGCCCTTGACTGCGGCAAGGTCGCCGCAGCCGCTGTCTATGGCGGCGCAGACCGCGCCCTTGCTGACGTTGTGGCAGGAGCAGATGGTCGCGCTGTCGGGCAGCGCTTCGGCCCCCAGGGCCGGTGCTCCGCCGCCTTGCGGCAGGATCAGTGCCGCCGGGTCGGCTGGCAGGGCGATGCCGTTCTGGACGTATTGCAGAAGGGTGTCGTAGTAGCTGTTGTCGCCCACCAGCACCGCACCGAGCACGTGCTTGCCGCTGGCATCCACCACCAGCCGGCGGTAGGCGCTGTTGGCTTCGTCGATGAAGCGGTAGCTGCGTGCGCCCGGAGTGGCGCCATGGGCATCGCCGATCGAGCCGACATCCACGCCCAGCAACTTGAGCTTGGTCGACATGTCGGCACCGGTGAATTCGCCAGCGGCTTCACCCATCAGCAATGCCGCCAGGTTGCGCGCCATGCTGTAGCCCGGGGCGACCAGGCCGAACACGCTGCCGTTCCACGAGGCGCACTCGCCGATGGCAAAGATGCGTGGGTCGCTGCTGCGGCAGTGGTTGTCGATCACCACGCCACCACGCGCGGCGATGTCCAGGCCACAGGCACGGCCCAGGGCATCCTGCGGGCGGATACCTGCGGAGAACACGATCAGGTCGGTTTCCAGGTGCTCGCCGCCATCGAAGTTCATGCGGTAGCGGTAGTCTTCACCCCCACTGATCGACTGGGTGGCGCGCGACAGATGCACGCCAACGCCCAGCGCTTCGATCTGTGCCTTGAGCGCGGCACCGCCCTCGCCGTCCAGCTGCACCGGCATCAGCCGTGGGGCGAACTCCACCACGTGGGCTTCCAGGCCCAGCGACTTGAGGGCGTTGGCTGCTTCCAGGCCAAGCAGGCCACCGCCCACTACCACGCCACGGCGGGCACTGGCTGCGGCAGCGCGGATGGCGTCGAGGTCGCCAAGGGTGCGGTAGACCAGGCGGGCATTGCCGCTGGAACCTTCGATCGGTGGCACGAAGGGATAGGAACCCGTGGCCAGCACCAATTGGTCGTAGCCGTAACGGCCCTCGGCGGTGACCACTTCGGCGTGCTCACGGTCGATTTCCAGCACCGCTTCGCCGAGGTGCAGGTGCACACCGTTGGTACCGTAGAAGTCCTGCCCGCACAGGGCCAGGGTTTCGGCACAGCTGCCGCCGAAGTACTCGGACAGGTGCACGCGGTCGTAGGCGCGTTGGCGCTCTTCGCCGAACACATGCACTTCGAAGCGCTGCAAGGCGCCGCGGCTGACCAGTTGTTCGACGCAATGATGGCCGACCATGCCGTTGCCGACGATGACCAGTTGCTCTCGTTGCCCGCTGCTCGCTGTTGCCTTCATAAGCCGATCCTCGATCAAAAAAAAAGCGCCTGGAGCCGAAGCTCCAGGCGCCTTTGCCTGTATTCATCACGGTAGGGGGCCCGGGTTGATCGCCGTTGATCAGTGGGCTTTGTTGTAACCAGGGTAAAGCAGGGAGTGTGCCAACTGGGTTGCCTGTGCCGACCTCTTCGCGGGTAAACCCGCTCCCACAGGGATCTCCACAATTTTCAGACCGGTGCAGTACCTGTGGGAGCGGGTTTACCCGCGAAGAGGCCGGCACAGGTCATGCACATTCACAGTGCACAACACCCCATCCCGGTGCACATCAATAAACATCCCGCCGATACCGCTTGGCCCTGCCCAGCGCTTCGACATAAGCCGCAGCCGCCGCTGCATCCATGCCGCCATGCTCGGCCACGATCGCCCGCAACGCCGCATCCACATCCTTGGCCATGCGCTGCGCATCGCCACACACATAGAAATACGCACCCACCTCCAGCCATTGCCACACCTGCGCGCCCTGTTCGAGCATGCGCTGCTGCACGTAGACCTTCTCGGCCTGGTCGCGCGAGAACGCTGTGTCCAGACGCAAGTGCCCTGCAGCCTGCCAAGCCTGCAGCTGCTCCTGGTAATAGAAATCGGTGGCCGCATACTGCTCGCCAAAGAACAGCCAGTTAGCCCCTTTCGCCCCACGTGCCTCTCGCTCTTCGAGGAAGGCCCTGAACGGCGCAATGCCGGTGCCGGGACCGACCATGATCACCGGCACGCTGTCGTCCTCGGGCAGGCGAAAGTGCTTCGACACTTGCGGGAAGATGGCTACCTTCAGCGCCTGCGCACGGTCGGCAAGGAAGCTTGAACACACCCCTTTGCGCGCGCCATAGCGCACCGTGGAAACGGTCAGGTGCACCTGCTGCGGGTGCGCCAGCGGGCTGGAACTGATCGAATACAGGCGCGGCTGCAACGGCTTGAGCAGCTCCAGCCAGCTGGCCAGCGGCAGTTGCTGGGGGAAGGCGCGCAGCACATCGACCAGTTGCCGCCCCCACAACCAGTCCTGCAGCTCGGCCTTGCACTCGGGCTGCAGCAGGCGCTGCAGGTCCGGGGCATTGCCGGCGAAGGCCTGCAGCTGCTGCGTGGTGACCTTGGCGATTTCCAGGTGCGCTTGCAGGGCTTCGGTCAGCGGCATGGCGGGCTGGCCTTTCAGCTCGACCATGGTCTTGCCATTGAGCTGTATCAGCGCCAGCAGCTCATCGACCAGGGCGGGACAGTTGCGCGGCCACACGCCCAGGGCATCACCGGCGGCATAGGTGAAGCCGCTGCCGCTGAGGTCGAACACCAGTTGACGGGTTTCCTTGGTAGCACCCGGGCCGTTCAGCAGGCGGTTTTCCAGCAAGGTGGCAGCCCAGGGTTGCTGCTTGCCATAGGCCGCCACGGGCGCAGGCTCGGTGACCGGTTGCGGTGCAGCAGCGCTGCTTAGCGTGGGCAGCAGCGCATCCAGCCAGGCGGCGAAGGCGTCGTCGAAGTCCGGCTCGCAGTCCACCCGCTGCAGCAGGCGCCGCCCGCCCAGCTCGGCCAGGCGTTGGTCGAGTTTGCGGCCAAAGCCGCAGAACTGGTCGTAACTGGAGTCGCCCAGGGCCAGCACGGCAAAAGGCAGTTCGGCGCAGTGGGCGCCCTCCTCGCCTTGCAAGGCTTGCCAGAATGCCGCTGCGCTGTCGGGCGCGTCGCCATCGCCAAAGGTGCTGGCGATCAGCACCACGCTGGCGGCGCCCTGCAGCTGGCGCGGGCTGACCGTTTCCATGCAGCTGAGCTGCACGTCGAGGCCGGCACCGCGCAGGCGCTCGGCACAGCGTTCGGCCAACAGCTCGCCGTTGCCGGTTTGCGAAGCCCACAGCACCTGGTGCCGTGGTGCCATCAACGCCGCATCGGGCAGCACCGCCGGCTGGGCGAACAGCCCGGCCAGCAAGCCATCGACGAACAACCGGCGGTTGGCGGCCAGCGGCGCACTGGCCGGCAGACAGGGCACGCCCTCGGCGCGGGCCTGGTCCAGGCCCAGCAGAAAGCCTTGCAGGTAATGGCGCTCTTCCTCGGCCAGCACCGGAGCTGGCAGGGTGTCCAGGCCAAGCAGACGGGACAGGGTGGCGGTCGGCATGCGGGCAGGCTCCGGATTGGCAGTGTTCAGATCAAGGGCTTCGATGCGCTCACCGGCGACCCGCTCCAGGGTCACGGCACAATGCTTGAACGCCGGCTGCAGCGACAGCGGGTCGACCGCATCGCAGGTCACGGCGTTGATCGCCAGTTGCTCGCCGATCAGGTCATTCCAGTGAAACGGGGCAAAGCAGTTGCCAGGCATGACCCGGTCGCTGATTCGCGCGGGTAGCACGGCCTGCCCGCGGCGCGAGCGAATGGCCACCAGGTCCTTTTCGGCGATGCCCAGCCGGGCAGCATCGTCGCAGTGGATTTCCACGAAGGGGCCGGGCTCCAGCTTGTTCAGCGCCGGTACCTTGCCGGTCTTGGTCAGGGTGTGCCACTGGTGCTGCACGCGGCCGGTATTCAGCACCATGGGGTAATTGCCATCCGGCAACTCCGCCGCCGGCAACCAGGGCCGGGCGAAGAAGCGGGCCTTGCCGCTGGCGGTCGGGAAGGCCAACACCGGGCGCTCGCCCTGTGCATCGCGCAACAGCGTCTGGCTGCTGCCGTCGTTGTGGTAGCGCAGCGGGCTTCGCGGGTTGTTGTTGCCCGGGGCGCAGGGCCACTGGTGCGGCTGCTCGCGCAGTTCGGCATAGCCGATGCCCCGCAGGTCGTAGCCGGTGACCGGGTTGTGGAAGCGGCGGATTTCCTCGTACACAGCTTCCGCATCGGGGTAGTCGAAGGCGTCGGCATAGCCCATGGCACAGGCGACCCGGGCGATGATCTGCCAGTCCGGCAGGCTCTGCCCGGGCGGTTCGACGGCACGTGGCATGAGGGTGAGGTTGCGCTCGCTGTTGATCATCACGCCCTCGCCTTCGGCCCACAGCGCAGCTGGTAGCAGGATGTCGGCGTAGCGGTTGGTCTCGGTGTCGAGGAAGGCATCCTGGGTAATCACCAGTTCAGCCTGGCGCAGGCCGTCGATCACCTGCTGGCGGTTGGCGACACTGGCCACCGGGTTGCTGCAGATGACCCAGCAGGCTTTTACCACGCCGCTTTTCATCTGCTCGAACAGCGCCACCGTGCCCTCGCCGCCTTCGCTGCGCAGGCTGCCCGGGGCCAGTTGCCACTGTTGCTCGACGAAGGCACGGTCCTGCGCTACCAGCGCCGAGCGCTGGCCTGGCAGGCCGGGGCCCATGTAGCCCATCTCGCGTCCGCCCATGGCATTGGGTTGGCCGGTCAACGAGAACGGGCCGCTGCCCGGGCGGCAGATCGCGCCCGTGGCCAGGTGCAGGTTGCAGATCGCATTGGTGTGCCAGGTACCATGGATGCTCTGGTTCAGGCCCATGGTCCAGCAACTCATCCAGTTGCGGGCACTGCCGATCCATTCGGCGGCCTTGATGATGTCGGCCTCGGCCAACCCGGTGATGGCGGCCACGTGGTCAGGGGTGTAGTCATCGAGAAAGGCCGGCAGTTCATCCCAGCCTTCGGTATGGCGGGCGATGAAATCAGGGTCGGTGTGGCCGTTACGCAGCAGCAGGTGCAACAGGCCGTTGAGCAAGGCCATGTCGCTGCCGGGGCGCACCTGCAGGAACAGGTCGGCCTTGTCGGCGGTGGCACTGCGCCGCGGGTCGACGACGATCAGCTTGGCCCCCGCCTTGACCCGGTCGAGCAGGCGCAGGAACAGGATCGGGTGACAGTCGGCCATGTTGGCGCCGATCACCAGGAATACGTCGGCGTGCTCGAAGTCCTGGTAGCTGCCGGGCGGGCCATCGGCACCGAGCGACAGCTTGTAGCCGCTGCCGGCACTGGCCATGCACAGGCGCGAGTTGGACTCGAGGTGGCGGGTGCGGATAAAGCCCTTGGCCAGCTTGTTGGCCAGGTACTGGGCCTCCAGCGACATCTGCCCGGACACGTAAAGCGCCACGGCGTCGGGGCCGTGCTGGTCGATGATGCCGCGCAAGCGACCGGCGGCTGCGGCGATGGCCTGGTCGATGCCGGTACGCGCTGGCTGCTGGCTGCGCTGCTGGCGCACATAGGCATCCTCCATGCGCCCGGCAGCAGTCAGCGGCAGGTGTGCGGTGAGACCTTTGGTGCACAGGCGGCCGAAGTTGCTGGGGTGCTGCTTGTCGCCGCTGATCTTGCCGACCTTGCCATCGGCGACGCTCATGACGATGCCGCAACCGACGCCGCAGTAGGGGCAGACGCTGCGTACTTCGCTGTTGGCCATGGGCGGGCTCCTGTAGGGAACGCAAAAAGGCGCCGGCTGCCCCTGCTTGCTGGGCAAGCGGGGCAACACGGCGCCTTTGTCGTGAAGTTTTGTGGGCTGTCGACGTTGATAGCCCTGGGTAGCGGTAGATCAGCAATTAATGGGCCAGCTGTGCCGGCCCCTTCGCGGGTAAACCCGCTCCCACAGAGGTATAGCAAGGCCTGAGGGCAGTGATGTACCTGTAGGAGCGGGTTTACCCGCGAAGGGGCCGGCACAGGAGTGCACCATGCGATGGCAACCCCGCACCCCATGGCGCTATGCTGGGGCACATTCCAGCATGAGCCACTGCCCTCCCCCCATGTCCCAGGTGATTATCAAGACCCCCGCCCAACTCGACCTGATGCGCCGCGCCGGCCAGCTGCTTGCCCAGGTGTTCGCCGACCTCGACAGCTTCATCCGCCCCGGCGTGACCACCATGCAGATCAACGACCGCGCCGAGGCGTTCATCGTCGGCACGCTCAAGGCCCGCCCGGCGAGCAAGGGCCAGTATGGTTTCCCC
This sequence comes from Pseudomonas sp. M2(2023), assembly GCF_030263955.1. Classification (NCBI taxonomy): domain Bacteria; kingdom Pseudomonadati; phylum Pseudomonadota; class Gammaproteobacteria; order Pseudomonadales; family Pseudomonadaceae; genus Pseudomonas; species Pseudomonas sp. M2(2023). Next base: position 1,358,483 of record NZ_CP127114.1, on the reverse strand, counting down.
TATTCGCTCAACACCTCGGTGGACCATGTGGTGTGCCATGGCATGCCCAAGGTCGATGAAGTGCTGAAGGAAGGCTCGATCATCAACGTCGACATCACTCTGGAACAAGGCGGCTATATCGCCGACTCGTCAAAGATGTACAGCATCGGGCCGATCAGCGATGAGGCGCAGCGCCTGGTCGACACCACCTATGACGCGCTATGGAAAGGCATCGAACAGGTACGCCCCGGGGCTACGCTGGGTGATATTGGCCATGCCATCCAGACCCATGCCGAAGCGGCGGGCTACAGCGTCGTACGTGAGTATTGCGGGCATGGCATTGGCCAACAGATGCATGAAGGGCCCGAGGTGCTGCACATTGGCCAGCGCGGGATGGGCCTGAAGTTGAAGCCGGGGATGGTGTTTACCATCGAACCGATGATCAACCAGGGCGGACGCGGGACGCGCACACTGAAGGACGGCTGGACAGTGATTACCCGCGACCACAGCTTGTCGGCGCAGTGGGAGCATACCGTGGCGGTGACCGAGGATGGGGTCGAGGTGCTGACCTTACGGGAAGAAGAGCGTCGCCGCTGAAATTGCTACAGATCCTCTGTGGGAGCGGGTTCACCCGCGAACACCGGCAACGCCGATGCCATGCACCGTGTCGCATCCTTCGCGGGTAAACCCGCTCCCACAGGGGCCAGGCAGTGCCTGATGGTTTTTTGCAGAAACAAAAAAAGCGACCCTAAGGTCGCTTTCTCTGTTACTTCCGGGTGTTCAGTAGGCCCTGGAAGTGGAATATGGCGCAGCGGACGGGACTCGAACCCGCGACCCCCGGCGTGACAGGCCGGTATTCTAACCGACTGAACTACCGCTGCGCTAAACATCGAGTGGTGGGTGATGACGGGATCGAACCGCCGACCCTCTGCTTGTAAGGCAGATGCTCTCCCGGCTGAGCTAATCACCCATGTCTCTCGGTGTGGCGCGCATTCTACGGGCGACTTCGCGCTCTGGCAAGCACTTATCGAACTTTTTGCAAAATTCGCGAAAACACCAAATCGCAGGCACAAAAAAAGCGACCCTGAGGTCGCTTTCCTTGTTACTTCCGGGTGTTCAGTAGGCCCTGGAAGTGAAATATGGCGCAGCGGACGGGACTCGAACCCGCGACCCCCGGCGTGACAGGCCGGTATTCTAACCGACTGAACTACCGCTGCGCTAAACATCGAGTGGTGGGTGATGACGGGATCGAACCGCCGACCCTCTGCTTGTAAGGCAGATGCTCTCCCGGCTGAGCTAATCACCCTTCGTCTCGGTGTGGCGCGCATTCTACGGACGGCCCCGTACCCTGGCAAGCACTTTTTTAACTTTTTTCAAAAAAAACCTCAGGCCTTTCAAAGACCTAGCGTTGCCACGTGCATCTTTACATTCAGCTACAGCTACTGGCACTCCGACAGGGTTGGCCTGAGAGCACCGCTCGGAGAATAATGCCCGCCTTATGCATTAAGGAGAGATTGCCCCTCATGTGGTTCAAGAACCTGCTGACCTACCGTCTGACCCAGGAAGTCCCGTTCGAGCCTGAAGCGCTGGAAGCGGCCCTGGCCAGCAAGCCGGCCCGCCCCTGCGCCAGCCAGGAGCTGACCACCTATGGTTTCGTCGCGCCATTCGGCAAGGGCGAAGACGCTCCCCTGGTGCATGTCAGCGGCGAGTACCTGCTGATTGCCGCGCGCAAGGAAGAACGCATCCTGCCCAGCAGCGTGGTCAACGACGCGGTGAAGGAAAAGGTCGAAGAGATCGAGACCGAGCAGATGCGCAAGGTCTATAAAAAGGAACGCGACCAGATCAAGGACGAGATCATCCAGGCCTTCCTGCCGCGCGCGTTCATCCGCCGCTCGATGATCTTCGCCGCCATCGCCCCGCGCCTGGGCGTGATCCTGGTCAACTCGGCCAGCGCCAAGCGTGCCGAAGACCTGCTGTCGACCTTGCGTGAAGTGATGGGCTCGCTGCCGGTGCGCCCGGCCACCGTGAAAATCGCACCGGTTGCCACCATGACCGAGTGGGTCAAGTCGCAGGAAGCTGCCGAAGGCTTCTATGTGCTGGACGAGTGCGAACTGCGCGACACTGCCGAAGACGGCGGCATCGTGCGCTGCAAGCGCCAGGACCTGACCGGCGAGGAAATTCAGCTGCACCTGAGCACTGGCAAGGTGGTCACCCAGCTGGCCCTGGCCTGGCAGGACAAGCTGTCGTTCATTCTGGATGACAAGATGGTGATCAAGCGCCTGAAGTTCGAAGAGCTGCTGCAGGAGCAGGCCGAACAGGATGGTGGCGATGAGGCTGCGCAACAGTTCGATGCCAGCTTCCAACTGATGATGATGACCTTTGCCGAATTCCTGCCGGTGCTGTTCGAGGCGCTGGGTGGAGAAGAGATTCCGCAAGGGGTCTGACTGGTTTTGAAATGCCGGTGCTGGCCTGGGAGATATCCTCAGACCGTACTGGCCCTTTCGCGGGCTTGCCCGCGAAGAGGCCAGTGAAATTATTGAAGCGATAAAACAAAAAGGAATTGCCCCCCATGCGTGCCCTCGCCACCCTCAGCCGCTTCGTCGGCAATACCTTCGCCCTGTGGGTGCTGGTGTTCGCCGTACTGGCCTTCCTGCAACCGCAATGGTTCATCGCCCTGAAGGTGGCCATCGTGCCGCTGCTGGGGCTGGTGATGTTCGGCATGGGCCTCACCCTCAAGCTCGATGACTTCGCCGCCCTCGCCCGCCAGCCCTGGCGGGTGATGCTGGGGGTGGTCGCGCACTTCGTGATCATGCCGGGCATGGCCTGGCTGCTGTGCCAGCTGTTCCACCTGCCGCCGGAAATCGCCGTGGGCGTGATCCTGGTTGGCTGCTGCCCGAGCGGCACGGCATCGAACGTGATGGTCTGGCTGTCCCGTGGCGACCTGGCGCTGGCGGTGGCCATCGCTGCGGTGACCACCCTGCTCGCCCCGCTGCTGACCCCGGCGCTGATCTGGTTCCTGGCCTCGGCCTGGCTGCCGGTGTCCTTCATGGACATGTTCTGGTCGATCCTGCAGCTGGTGATGCTGCCGATCGTGCTCGGCGTACTGGCCCAGCGGCTGCTTGGCGCGCGGGTGCAGGCGGCGGTGCAGGTACTGCCGCTGGTGTCGGTGGTGAGTATCGTGATGATCGTGTGCGCGGTGGTGGCGGCCAGCCAGGCGAAGATCGCCGAGTCAGGGCTGCTGATCATGGCGGTGGTGATATTGCACAACAGCTTCGGCTACTTGCTGGGGTACCTGACCGGCAAGCTGTGCAAGCTGCCGCTGGCACAGCGCAAGTCGCTGGCGCTGGAGGTGGGCATGCAGAACTCCGGGCTGGGCGCGGCACTGGCGGCGGCGCATTTTTCGCCGCTGGCTGCGGTGCCGAGTGCGTTGTTCAGCGTTTGGCACAATATTTCCGGGGCGCTGCTGTCTACCTGGTTCCGGCGCATGGGGGAACCTGTGGCAGAAGCCGAAGGTGGGGAGCCGGCCAGGCATTGATGTTGCCTGCACTGGCCCCTTCGCGGGTAAACCCGCTCCCACAGGTACTGCACAGGTCTGAAAATTGTGGAGAACCCTGTAGGAGCGGGTTTACCCGCGAAGAGGCCCGCGCAGGCTTGCCCAGAGCGCTGCATATGTGCACCATGGCACCCACTGTGAGGACGACCTCACGACGCACCGCGTGACCATTCCGGGGACGGCCCCATCATTCACAACGATGGAGACGCACCATGTCCTGGATCATCCTGTTCTTCGCCGGCCTGTTCGAGGTCGGCTGGGCCGTCGGCCTGAAATACACCGACGGCTTCAGCAAGCCACTGCCCACCATCCTCACCGTCGCCGCCATGGCCATCAGCCTGGGTCTGCTGGGCCTGGCCATGAAAGAGCTGCCGCTGGGCACCGCCTATGCCATCTGGACCGGCGTCGGCGCCGTCGGCACGGTGATCGCCGGCATCATCCTGTTCGGCGAGTCCATGGCCCTGGTACGCCTGGTCAGCGTGGCGCTGATCATTACCGGCCTGGTCGGCCTGAAAGTCAGCGCCAGCTGACGCCCTTCCCTAGCGCAGGTTGCCGCGCAGGCGGCTGACCTGCTCACGCAAGGCTTCTGGCTGCGCCGCCTCCACCGGGATGGCGGCGCCTGCCACGATGGTCACCCGCGACCACAGGCGCTTGAAAAAGCCCTTGGCCGGGTCACGGCTGAAGAAGCTGCCCCACAGCCCCTGCAAGGCCAACGGAATGACCGGCACCGGGGTTTCTTCGAGGATGCGGTTGACGCCGCCCTTGAACACGTCGATTTCGCCATCCCCGGTCAGCTTGCCTTCAGGGAAGATGCATACCAACTCGCCATCGGCCAGGTACTCGGCAATGCGCGCGAAAGCACGTTCGTAGATGGCCAGGTCTTCGTTGCGCCCGGCAATCGGGATGGCGCCTGCGGTGCGGAACACGAAGTTGAGTACCGGCAGGTTGTAGATCTTATAGTACATGACGAAGCGTATCGGCCGGCGAATCGCCCCTCCCAGCAGCAGCGCATCGACGAACGACACGTGGTTGCAAACCAGCAGCGCCGCGCCTTCGTCGGGGATGCGCTCGAGGTCGCGGTGCTGCACGCGGTACATCGAATGGCTGAGCAGCCAGATCAGGAAGCGCATGGTGAACTCGGGCACGATCCTGAAGATATAGGCGTTGACCGCGATATTGAGCAGCGACACCACCAGGAACAGTTGCGGGATGGTCAGCTTGGCCAGGCCCAGCAGGATGATGGTGAGCACTGCCGACACCACCATGAACAGGGCATTGAGGATGTTGTTGGCCGCGATCACCCGGGCGCGCTGGTCTTCGGCGGTGCGGGCCTGGATTAGTGCATACAGCGGTACGATATAGAAGCCGCCGAACACCCCAAGGCCGACGATAGACAGCAGGATCCACCAGGCCTGGCCCATGCCCAACAGCGCCAGCCAGTCGTGCGGTGCCGCCGCAGCCGGCACATCGCCGGAGTGCCACCACCAAAGCAGGCCGAACAGGCTCAGCCCGAACGAGCCGAACGGCACCAGGCCGATTTCCACCTTGCGCCCGCTGAGCCGCTCGCACAGCAGCGAACCCAAGGCAATCCCCACCGAGAACAGGGTCAGCACCAGTGTCACCACCGTGCCGTCACCGTGCAGCCAGTCCTTGGCGTAGGCCGGGATCTGCGTGAGGTAGATGGCACCGACGAACCAGAACCACGAGTTGCCGACGATCGAGCGCGACACCGCCGGCGGCTGCCCCAGGCCCATGCGCAGGATCGCCCACGACTGCCTGAAGATGTTCCAGTCCAGCAGCATTTGCGGTGAAGCGGCAGCGGCCCGCGGGATCCAGCGGCTGGCCAGGTAACCGAGCACGGCAGTGCCGACCACGCCACCAGCCACCACGGTGGCATAGCTGTCGGCCGACATCATCACCCCGGCGCCGATGGTGCCGGCGAGGATGGCCAGGAAGGTACCGGTTTCCACCAGCCCGTTGCCGCCGACCAGCTCTTCCTCGCGCAGGGCCTGCGGCAGGATCGAGTACTTCACCGGGCCGAACAGCGCCGAGTGGGTTCCCATGCCGAACAGCGCCACCAGCATCAGCGCCAGGTGGTTGGTGATGAAACCGAGCGCGCCTACCGCCATGATCGCGATCTCGGCCAGCTTGATGGCCCGGATCAGCGCATCCTTGGCGAACTTCTCGCCAAACTGCCCGCCCAGCGCAGAGAACAGGAAGAACGGCAGGATGAACAGCAGGGCGCACAGGTTGACCCAGATGGAACGGTCGCCGTCGCCCAGGCTGAGCTTGAACAGGATCGCCAGGATCAGCGACTGCTTGAACAGGTTGTCGTTGAAGGCACCCAGCGACTGGGTGATGAAAAACGGCAGGAAACGCCGCTTGCCGAGCAAGGTGAATTGCGAGGAGTGACTCATCGTCCTTGGTCCTGAGGGCTTTTCAATTGGAGGCGCGCAGGGCGCGACAAGCCACAAATCTGCATGGGAAATGCACTGACTGGCAAGCGCTCAAGGATTTTGGAGGGCTGTACCGGCCCTTTCGCGGGCACGCCCGCTCCCACAGGGATATCACATGCCTTGAGGGCATGTGAGAGCGGGTGTGGCCGCGAAAGGCCTGCGCAGCAGGCCTCTGTTGGCATATGCTGGCCCCCGGCAAAACAGAACAACAAGGATGTGTAATGCTCGCCGCCATAAAACGCTACCCGCACAGTGTGCGCCTGCTGCTCGGCACCACCTTCACCCTCACCGTCGCCCGTGCCCTTACCCTGCCCTACCTGGTGGTGTACCTGGCTGACAACTTCCAGCTGCCGATCAGCCAGATCGGCCTGCTGATCGGTGGTGCGCTGATCATCGCCTCGCTGCTGAGCCTGTATGGCGGCCACCTTGTGGATACCTTGCGCAACCACACCCTGGTCAGCGCCAGCACCCTGCTGTTTGCCCTGGCTTTCGTCGGCGCGGTCGCCAGCAACTCGGCGCTGCTGTTCTTTATCTGCCTGGTACTGATCAACCTGGCCCTGGCAGTGGTCGACATCGCTGCCAAGGCGGGCTTCTGCGCCTTGCTGCCGGTGGAGGAACGGGCCGAAGTGTTCGCCATCAAGTACACCCTCAGCAACGTCGGCTACGCCGCCGGCCCGCTGCTGGGCGTGGCCATGCTGGAACTGAACGACCATATGCCGTTCATTGCCTCCGCCCTGCTCGGCCTGGGTATGTGCCTGACTTACTGGCGCCTGGGGGACCGCGGCCTGCAGGCCAGTGTGCCGGACAAACCCGGGGTCGGCTTTGGCCAGGTGGCGCTGGGTCTGGCCCGTGACCGACGGCTGATATGCTTCACCCTGGGCGGGGTGCTGAGCGCGGTAGTATTCGGCCAGTTCACTGCCTACCTGTCGCAGTACCTGGTGGTAACCAGCAGCCCGGCCGAGGCGGCGCGCCTGATCGGTTACCTGGTTACCACCAACGCGGTGACGGTGATTGCCCTGCAGTACCTGATCGGCCGGCGCATCAGCCGCCAGCGCCTGATGCCCTGGCTGCTGGCCGGCATGGGCCTGTTCATCGCCGGGCTGCTGGGCTTTGCCCTGGCCGGTTCGGCGCTGGCGTGGTGCCTGGCGATGCTGGTGTTCACCCTGGGCGAGATCATCGTGATCCCGGCCGAGTACATGTTCATCGACCTGATCGCGCCGGAGCACTTGCGTGGGGTGTACTACGGTGCGCAGAACCTGTCCAACCTCGGTGCGGCGCTGGGGCCGGTGATGGTGGGGTTTGCCCTGGTACATCTGTGGCCGGGGGCGATCTTCTACCTGCTGGTGTTGTCGGTGATACTGGCGGGGTTGTTTTATTGGCTGGGTACCCGCAAAGGATGATGTCTGCTCTGCTGGCCTCTTCGCGGGTGAACCCGCTCCCACAGAACAGCGCCGCTTTCGAAGCCTGTGCAGTAGCTGTGGGAGCGGGTTCACCCGCGAAAGGGCCGGCACAGGTTAAAGAGAACCCTGCGACCACCTGCCACTGCGACCATCGTCTGCGCTGACGAAGCGGCACCTGCGTGCCAGACTGATTGATCGGGACCGCGTTATCTTTTTGCTTCGGAGTCTTCATGTCGTTGTCCAGCGGGCTGATCGCCGTGGTCGCCCTGGCCTATATGGCCATCATGTTCGCCATCGCCTTCTACGGCGACCGCCGCAGCACGCCGTTGCCGCCGAAGCTGCGTGCCTGGGTGTACAGCCTGTCGCTGGCCGTGTACTGCACCAGCTGGACCTTCTTCGGCGCGGTCGGCCAAGCCGCCGAACAGCTCTGGGCATTCCTGCCGATCTACCTGGGCCCGGTGCTGCTGCTGATCTTCGCGCCCTGGGTGCTGCAGAAGATGGTGCTGATCAGCAAGCAACAGAACATCACCTCGATTGCCGACTTCATCGCCGCGCGCTATGGCAAGTCACAGTCCCTGGCGGTGGTCGTGGCGCTCATCTGCCTGGTAGGCGTGCTGCCGTACATCGCCTTGCAACTCAAGGGCATCGTGCTGGGCGTGAACCTGCTGATCGGCGCCAACGCCGACGCCACCGGCACCCGCGTACAGGACACCGCACTGGTTGTATCCCTGGTGCTGGCACTGTTCGCCATCGTCTTCGGTACCCGCAGCCTGGACGTGACCGAACACCACCGTGGCATGGTCCTGGCGATTGCCTTCGAATCACTGATCAAGCTGCTGGCCTTCCTCGCCGTGGGCATCTTCGTCGTCTTCAACCTGTATGACGGCTTCGACGACCTGTTCAGCCAGGCCCGCCAGTCGATCCACCTCCAGGACTATTGGCAGGAGACCATCAACTGGCCGTCGATGGTGGTGCAGACCGCCGTGGCGATGATGGCGATCATCTGCCTGCCACGGCAATTCCACGTTACCGTGGTGGAGAACATCGAACCCCAGGACATGCGCCTGGCGCGCTGGGTATTCCCGATGTACCTGGCGCTCGCCGCATTGTTCGTGGTGCCGATCGCCCTGGCCGGGCAGATGCTGCTGCCGGGCACGGTGATCTCCGATTCGTTCGTCATCAGCCTTCCTCTGGCCGAGGCACACCCAAGCCTGGCCCTGCTGGCATTCATCGGTGGTGCATCGGCGGCCACGGGCATGGTCATCGTCGAGGCCGTGGCGCTGTCGACCATGGTCTCCAACGACATGCTGCTGCCCTGGCTGCTGCGCCGTACCAACGCCGAGCGGCCGTTCGAGGCATTCCGCCACTGGATGCTCTCGGTACGCCGGGTGACCATCGTGGTGATCCTGCTGCTGGCGTATGTCAGCTACCGCTTGCTGGGTTCCACCGCCAGCCTGGCGACCATCGGCCAGATCGCCTTTGCCGCCGTGACCCAGCTGACCCCGGCCATGCTCGGTGCACTGTACTGGAAGCAGGCCAACCGCCGCGGCGTATTCGCCGGCCTGGCTGCAGGTATCTTCCTTTGGTTCTACACCCTCGTCCTGCCGATCGCGGCGCACAGCCTGGGATGGTCGCTGCAGCTGTTTCCGGGGTTGGCGTGGCTGCACGGCAATCCGCTAAACCTGCCGATCAGCCCGCTGACCCAAGGCGTGGTGCTGTCGCTGGCGGGTAACTTCACGCTGTTCGCCTGGGTTTCCGTGCTTTCGCGCACGCGGGTTTCCGAGCATTGGCAGGCCGGCCGCTTCATCGGCCAGCAGACTAGCGCCAGGCCCAGCAGCAAGCCGCTGCTGGCGGTGCAGATCGACGACCTGCTGACCCTGGCCTCGCGCTTCGTTGGTGAAGAACGCGCCCGGCAGAGCTTCATCCGTTTCGCCTACCGCCAGGGCAAGGGCTTCAACCCCAACCAGAACGCCGACGGCGACTGGATCGAACATACCGAACGCCTGCTGGCCGGCGTACTCGGCACGTCGTCGACCCGCGCCGTGGTCAAGGCCGCCATCGAAGGCCGCGACATGCAGCTGGAAGACGTGGTGCGTATCGCCGACGAAGCCAGCGAGGTGCTGCAGTTCAACCGCGCCCTGCTGCAAGGGGCCATCGAGAACATCAACCAGGGCATCAGCGTGGTCGACCAGAACCTGCACCTGGTGGCCTGGAACCGCCGTTACCTGGAACTGTTCAACTACCCCGACGGGCTGATCAGCGTGGGCCGGCCGATCGCCGACATCATCCGCTACAACGCCGAGCGTGGCCTGTGCGGCCCGGGCGAGGCGCAGGTGCACGTGGCGCGGCGCCTGCACTGGATGCGTCAGGGCCGTGCGCACTCCTCCGAGCGCTTGTTCCCCAATGGCCGGGTGATCGAGCTGATCGGCAACCCGATGCCGGGCGGCGGTTTCGTCATGAGCTTCACCGACATCACCCCGTTCCGTGAGGCCGAGCAGGCCCTGCGCGATGCCAACGAACGCCTGGAGCAACGGGTGGCGGAACGCACCCAGGAGCTGTCGCAACTGAACCAGGCGTTGTCCGAAGCCAAGAGCCGTGCCGAAGCGGTGAGCCAGTCCAAGACCCGTTTCCTGGCTGCGGTCAGCCATGACCTGATGCAGCCGCTGAACGCGGCCCGGCTGTTCTCCGCCGCCTTGTCGCAACAGGCCGAGGGCATGAATGAAGAGGCCCGGCAGTTGGTGCAGCACATGGACAGTTCGCTGCGCTCGGCCGAAGAGCTGATCAGCGACCTGCTGGACATCTCACGCCTTGAAAACGGCAAGATTACCCCGGATGCCAAACCCTTTGCCCTCAACGAGCTGTTCGACACCCTGGGTGCCGAATTCAAGGTGCTGGCCGCCGAGAAGGGCCTGGAATTTCGCCTGCGCGGCAGCCGCCTGCGGGTGGACAGTGACATGAAGCTGCTGCGCCGGGTGCTGCAGAACTTCCTGACCAACGCCCTGCGCTACGGCAAGAGCCCGATCCTGCTGGGCGCACGGCGCCAGGGTGAACAGTTGTGGCTTGAAGTGTGGGACCGCGGCCCCGGCATCGCCGACGACAAGCTGCAGGTGATCTTCCAGGAGTTCAAGCGCCTGGACAGCCACCAGACCCGCGCCGAGAAGGGCCTGGGCCTGGGCCTGGCGATCGCCGACGGCCTGTGCCGGGTGCTGGGGCACAAGCTGGAAGTGCGCTCGTGGCCGGGCAAGGGCACGGTGTTCCGCGTCAGCGTACCAATTGCCCACCAGGCCGCACCGGCGCCCGCCGCCCCGGTGGAACAGGGCGGCCAGCCACTGGCCGGGCTGCAGGTACTGTGCGTGGATAACGAAGACAGCATCCTGATCGGCATGAACAGCCTGCTCAGCCGCTGGGGTTGCCAGGTGTGGACCGCGCGCAACCGCGCCGAATGCGAAGCTCTGCTGGCCAAGGGCATGCGCCCGCACCTGGCGCTGGTGGACTACCACCTGGACGACGGCGAAACTGGTACCGGGCTGATGGGCTGGCTACGCGCGCGCCTTGGCGAGCCGGTGCCGGGCGTGGTGATCAGCGCTGACGGCAGCAAGGAAACCATCGCCATGGTGCATGCCTCTGGCCTGGACTACCTGGCCAAGCCGGTCAAGCCGGCGGCCCTGCGTGCCATGCTCAATCGCCATCTGAGCCTGGTTCAGTAAGCGCTTCGTCCGGCAACGCCTCATCGGACAGCGCCCGCTCCAGCAGGTCGGCCGGCAGGCTCTTGCTGGCGCGGGCGCCCAGCAGCTTCAGCTGTTCGCTGCGGCTGACCAGGTTGCCGCGCCCTTCGCATAGCTTGTTACGCGCGGCAGCATAGGCCTTGTCCACCTGCTGCAGGCGGCTGCCCAACTCGTCCAGGTCCTGGATGAACAGCACGAACTTGTCGTACAGCCAGCCGGCGCGTTCGGCAATCTCGCGGGCGTTCTGGCCCTGGCGTTCCTGCTTCCACAGGCTGTCGATCACCCGCAAGGTGGCCAGCAATGTGGTCGGGCTGACGATCACGATCTGCCGGTCGAAGGCTTCCTGGAACAGGTTAGGCTCGGCCTGCAGGGCTGCCGAGAAGGCGGCCTCGATCGGCACGAACAGCAGCACGAAATCCAGGCTGTGCAGGCCTTCGAGGCGGTTGTAGTCCTTGCTCGACAGGCCTTTGACGTGGCTGCGCAGCGACTGCACATGCTGCTTGAGCGCAGCCTCGTCGTTGCCGGCGACGAACTGCTGGTAGGCGGTGAGGCTGACCTTGGCATCCACCACTACCTGCTTGTCGCCGGGCAGCATGATCAGAACGTCAGGCTGGAAGCGCTCGCCATCGGCGCTCTTCAAGCTGACCTGGGTCTGGTATTCGCGGCCCTTTTCCAGGCCGGCATGCTCCAATACCCGTTCGAGGATCAGCTCACCCCAGTTGCCCTGGGTTTTCTGGCCCTTCAGCGCCTGGGTCAGGTTGGTGGCTTCGTCGGACAGGCGCAGGTTGAGTTGCTGCAGGCGCTCCAGCTCCTTGCCCAGCGAGAAGCGCTCGCGGGCTTCCTGCTGGTAGCTCTCTTCCACGCGTTTTTCGAAGGCCTGGATGCGCTCCTTGAGCGGGTCGAGCAACTGGCCGAGATGCTGCTGGCTGGTCTGGGCGAAGCGCTGCTCGCGCTCGTCGAAGATCTTGGTAGCCATGTCAGCGAACTGGGCGCGCAGGGTGTCGCGGGCTTCCTGCAGGTCCTCCAGGCGCTGCTGGTGGCTTTCCTGCTGCTCACGCAGTTCGGCGTCCAGGCGTGCGGTCTGGGCCTCCAGGCGACGCAGTTCGGCTTCGCGGTTGGCACGTTCGAGGTTCCAGGCGTGAGCGGCATCACGGGCATTGTCACGGTCGATCTGCAGCAGTTCCAGCTCACGGCCCTGGGCGGCCAGCTGGGTCTGCTTGACGGTGTTGGCTTCGCTGAGATCGCTTATTTCATCGCGGCTGGCGTCCAGTTGCGCCTGCAGGCCGGCCAGAGCCAGCTGGGCAGCATTGAGGCGCTCTTCGAGCAAAGCCTGCTCGCCTTGCCGCGTGCCCTGGCGACGCTGCACCTGCATGACCCAACCCAGGCAAGGTAATGCACCTGCCACCAAGCCCAGCAGAATGCTGGCCAGATCCACTGTCATGCTTACCCCGAATGATCCTGGATGAATGCATCGCAGCTTATCAGCCTGAGCGGCGTGTTGCCTGTTCAGGCCTCTTCGCGGGTAAACCCGCTCCTACAGGGATTGCACAGTATCCGAGGTATAGCTATTCCTGTGGGAGCGGGTTTACCCGCGAAAAGGCCAGTGCTGGCAACACACCTCAGGCATGGAACCACTGCCGCAAAAGCCGCCGCGCTTCCTGCGACCCCTGCCCCGCCGCCAGCTCCAGCCAGTACCGCGCCTGCTCCGGCTCGTTGTGCTGGCACAGCCGCGCATACTCCAGTTGCGCGCGCCGATCACCGGCGCGGGCCGCCTGGCGCAGCAGTTCATGGCCAATACGCCGGTCACGGGCGTTGCCGCAATCACGGCACAACATCTGTCCCAGGCGGCTTTGCGCCACTACCACACCCTGACGCGCCGGCTGTTTCAACAGGCGCCCGGCCAAGTGCTTGACCTGCGGCTTGTCACCCAGGCGCGGGTTGTCGAGCAGCCACAAGGCCACTTTGAGGGAGAAACGTTTGGGGGGAGGCGCAGGCGTCGATGCAGCAGGGCTGGCGAGGTGTTTACCGCGAAACTTCATGAGCAACAGGATTGGCAACTCGAAAGGCGCGCCACTCTACCCTTTTTTTTGCGACATGGCCTTCCGATTTCTGCAGGATTGAAAAAATTTTCAATGATCTTTTCTTGACGTTTTCAAGTGGATGACCAACTGGCCTTCTGAAGCATGTCGATTGTCGGACAGTTCACTGTATTGCTGGCACGCCCGTCCTAGAGCAAGCGCCAGGGACAATCCACAGTTCCTGTGGATAACTCGGTGGACAACCCCCTGGCATCCCCCGCAAACCCCTATGAATTGGGGCTTTCGCTCAAACTGACGATTTTTTCACCAGCTAAAAATAGTGTTTTTTTTCATTGACTTAACCGGCCAGTCAAGGCATTGGCGAGGCTGTCATGGCATGCTGCAAGGCAGTTGCAAGCGCTGCTTCAAATGTGAACAAGTGCACCAAAAACCTTCAATTGAATGCACGAAATCGGTACATCAGCCCGGATAACGGCCTTTTGCAGCCCCTTCCCATCAGGGAAAATACGCGCCATACTGCGCGGCTAACCTGTACTTGCACGAAGTCCTTGCCAAGCACCTGTATTTTCGTTAAGGTGCGCATCGTTAGTACCAAGCTGAAAGTCAATTCTGGCCTCAAGCGTCCTTGCAGACACACTCCTCCCAAGGGTGGCGCTGCTGAAACCAGGACCGGCCCATTCGATGATTCACTCGCTAGCCCAGCGCTGTTCAAGCACGAATCACGTGACAGATTGATCAGGATCCCACCCCGACGGCCTAGAACCTTGGCCCCGGCGTGCTGCCTGCCCTCTGAAGTACCTACCAGTCAGCCCACGCGCCCACCTTTGATTGCGCTCCCTCTGGCTGCCCTGTTCCAGTCAGGTTCGTTCGTCCCTTAATAAAGGCGTCACTGGAACGTTTCTATCATGCACGGATCATAACCCCCGTGTTTAAAGCAGGAACCTCCAACAATATGCAAACTCATCATCAGATTCAGGCTGCCATTGGCACCCTCTCCCAGGCCTTCTCGCCGTTGAAGTGCCTTATCGTTGCCCCTCGCAAAGGCAGCTTCAGCTTCACCTTGGTAGACGAACACGGCGTCGCCTGCCACACCGAGCGCCTGTACCCCGAACAGTACAGCCGCAGTGAACCGCTGCAGGCGGTCATCGCCCGAACCCGCCAGTCGCTCACCGCGTGAGCGGCGAATGCTGCGGTATTCAAGCGCTGAATCATGCCATCGCAAGCCTGCCTGAACGTTCGTGGCGTAATTGCCTTAAGGTATATAGCCAAGTACGTCAGGCAGCAATCGATTTAAAAACAGCCCTTTACACCACGATTATCACACTACACTTCAACTCGAGCGGTGCTTGCCGCTTCCGGCGGGCCTGATCACTCACCAGCTGCCAAGCTCCAGCGCCCGTCCGGCCCTTAATTGCTCGAGGGCATCATGGGTATCGCGGCGAATGAATTGTGTCAGTATGTGATCCGACCCACCCTGGTCTACCTGAACCGTCACTGCGCCAGCGCCGAAGCCTTGTTGCTTGGCATCGCCGCCAGCCAGTCGGCCCTGGGGTCGGCCTTGCACGACCGTCGTGGGCACGGTCTGTACCGTATCGGCGAACACCGTCACCAGGCTATCTGGGACGACTATCTTGCCCGTGACCCCGACCTGGCCAGCCTGGTCCGCGGCCTGGCCAGCCAGCACGCCTTCCTCGGCGGCCCGCACCTGGAACTCACCGTCAACCTGCGTTATTCAACCGCGATTGCCTGGATGCTCATCGAAGAGCAGGCCACGCCACTGCCTGCCGCCGATGACCTCCTTGCGCTTGCGCGAATCTGGCGACAGATTTTCAACCCTCAAGGTCGCCTGCGCGACTTCACACACGCCTGGCATACCTGCATAGATCAGAGATTGCCGCAGGCATCTTAAGACGCGTCCTACAACGTGCCCGGAAAAAAGGGAATTTTGGTCGGATTGTCCTACAAAACCGCTCTATCTCCTGCGATTGAGGCTATAGCGCGGCGCGTGATTTGTTGGTAGCTTTTCGCCCCGGAGATCCCAAGGAGTTTTCTAATAATGAAAAAAGTAATGCTCAAAGCCTCCCTCGGCGTAGCCGTTGCACTTGCTTCCAGCCAACTGCTCGCCGCAGGTTTCGCGCTGAACGAACAAAGCATCAGCGGCATGGGAACCGGGTTTGCGGGACGTTCGTCTTCTGCCGAAGATGCCAGCACGGTGTATGGCAACCCTGCGGGCATGTCTCGCCTCAAGCGCGAACAGGTCACCGTGGGTGGCGCGGCTGTCATTGCCAAAACTGATATTTCGGGTCGTGGTAGCAATTTCGGGGGGGAAACCGATGGCGACATGGTCCCGGTCGTGGGTGTACCCATGGGCTATTACGTCAAACCGATCGATGATCACTGGAGCGTCGGTTTCGGCGTTTACGTGCCATACGGCCTGATCACGGACTACGGCAGCGACGACGCGGCACGCTACTGGGGCAAGAAGAGCAAGGTCGAGGTCGTCACCTTCCAGCCAACCATCAGCTATGCCTTCAACGACAAGGTGTCGATCGGTTTCGGTCCGACCATCAACCGTATCAAGGGTGAACTGGGCTCGAATCTGTCCAGCAAGGCGCTGCTGGGCCCGAACGGGCCGGATGGCGAAATCAAGATCAAGGGCGACGACACCGCGATCGGTTACAACATTGGCGTCCTCGTACAAGCTACAGACCGTACCCGCCTGGGCCTGACCTATCACTCGATGGTCGACTACAAGCTTGAAGGCGACACGCGAGTGTCGTACCCGATTGCAGCCCTCGGTCTGAACGGCAAATTCGACGCCAGCCTGAAAATAAAGACGCCAGAATCGGTGGACTTCTCGATCACCCATGAACTGGATGACCAGTGGACACTCTATGCGGGTAGCACCTGGACTCGCTGGAGCCGCCTGGAGAGCATCGTTGTCAAGAACGAAGCACCGGCGGGCTACCCACTGCAGACCATCACCGAAGAGCAAAACTGGCATGACACCTGGGCACACGCCATTGGTGCTGCCTACAAGGTGAACAAGGAGTGGACCCTGCGTGCAGGCTTCTCCGTCGACCAGTCGCCCACCAACAACCATGATCGCTCGCCGCGCATTCCTACCGGCGACCGCAAGGCTGTCAGCTTTGGTGCCGGTTGGAGCCCGAACGACGACATGACCATCGATGTTGCCTACTCGTATCTGTGGGAAGAGGATACCAAGGTGAACAATGTGTCCGGCTCGCCGACACAACAGGCGCTGAAAGGCACCTATCAGGCCAAGTATGAGAACAGTGCTCACGGTATTGGTGCATCCCTTACCTACCGCTTCTGATTCATACGCGTGACATGAAAACCGCCCTCGTGGCGGTTTTTTTACACCTTCACCTGCCAGTCATCGCCCAGGCATTCGCGCAGGTAGTCCATGAACACCTGTACTTTTGCGGTCATGGCAAAGCGGTCGGCCAGGCACAGATAGATATCCATCGGTTCGGTCTGGGCATAGGCCTGGCCGCTATCGCTGTATTCGAACAACGGCACCAGCGCCCCGTTATCCAGATGCGGCCTTACGATGAACTCGGCAAGGCGGGTGATGCCGCCATCGTGCAGCGCCATCTGGGTCAGGGCATCGATGTCGTCGCTGATCAGGACACTACCGAACTCTGCCTCGAACCGCAGCCCGTCGCGCATGAACCCCCAACGCAGGAAGCGTCCATCCACCGGGTAGCGGAACACCAGGCAGCGGTGCTCACGCAAGGCCTCGGGCGTGGCCGGCACGCCGGCGCTTTGCAGGTAACCGGGCGAGGCACAGCAAATGAACGGTATACGGGCGATATGCCGGGCCAGCAACTGGTCTTCGAGTTGCGGGGCAATGCGCAGGCTCACGTCCACATCCTCCCGCGCGTGGTTGACCCGGCGATCAGTCGTTACCAACTCTATCGAAAGCAGTGGGTAGCGGGCGCTGAACGCGGGTATCAATGGCGCCAGCACGTGGCGACCGAAGGCGGACGTCGAGGCAATGCACAGCCGCCCTTGGGGCTCACTGTCGGGGGTGGTGACGGCCTGCTCGGCCAAGGCCAGGTCGCGCTCGATGTGCCTGACGCGTTCGTAATACTGGGTGCCGGCGGGTGTCAGCGCCATACTGCGGGTGGTGCGGCTGAGCAGGCGAACCTGCAAGTGGCCTTCCAGGCGTGCCAGGTTCTGGCTAACCGCGGCCGGGCTCAGGCCCAGGTTGCGGGCACCGGCGGCGATGCTGCCGGCTTCGACCACCTTGATGAAACTGCGAATGGCGTTGAGCAGGTCCATGCTGAGCCCTTGGATTCGTAAGAATCTCTTTATAAAGAACTCAATGCGGCTGGTCTACAGCTGCTGCCGGGTGCGTTGCTAACCTGCGCCTCTACTTACTTTTCAGGAGTTCGCATGAGCAACCTGTCCCAGGCACGCGGCCGACGCAAATTGCACCCGGGCGCCACGCCCTACGTTTTTGCCTTCTACATGTCGTCGATCATGGCGCTATTGATGTGTTTCGTGATCACGGCAGCGAATGGGGGGGTCAACCCTGAATACCTTGGCAACGTGCTGAAGGCTTACCAGTTGGCGATGCCTGTGGCGTTCGTCTGTGTATTGATGGTCAGGCCGGTGGTTGTGCGGTTGGTGGCGATTACTGTGCATGCAAAGTGAAGTAACCCCAAAGCCCAGGCAAGCCCCCTGCTCTTGCTCTTGCTCTTGATCTTGATCTTGATCTTGATCTTGATCTTGATCTTGATCTTCGCGACTTCAGGAGGCCGAGCAGAGGGCTTGCGGAGGGAGGTGACGGGCATGGATGCCCGTCAAGCGCTGAGGCCCCATGGATGGGGCCTGCAGCGCGTACTCCCGGGAGCAAGACCGGCGCGAGGGAACCCCGTAGCGTAGCGGAGGGGCCGGATGATGGGAGCGCAGCGTTTTTTGGTTACTTTTTGTCGCGTTTGACAAAAAGTGACTCGCCGTAAGGGCGAAAAGGTGAGTATGCGTCGCCATCGTAAATGGACTATGCGCGAGATCAAGACCAGTACTTTTCCGCTCTTCGCTCTTCGCTCTTCGCTCTTCGCTCTTCGCTCTTGGCTCTTCGCTTTCAAGCGTGGGCATCAACAACAAGGTCAACATTCATTTTCGAAAGTGGCGCTTATTCACCTTTCCGCCCTTACGGCGGGTCACTTTTTGTCAAACGCGACAAAAAGTAACCAAAAAACGCTGGCTCCTATCATCCGGCCCCTACGCTGCGCTCCGGGGTCCCCTCGCTACGGGCCTGCTCCCGGGAGTACGCGCTGCAGGCCCCATCCATGGGGCCTCAGCGCTTGACGGGCATCCATGCCCGTCACCTCCCTCCGCAGTCCCTTCGCTCGGCCTCCTGAAGTCGCAATCGGCGGCGCCTGAACTATCGCGCACTTAGAAGCAAAAGCCGAAGCAAGAGCAAGAGCTGCTAGGTTATGGCTGGGAGGCAATGGCCTTTTCGATCGCTGCCCGGAATGCTGGATCATCCGGCTTGGTCAGGCTGGAAAAGTTATCAATCACCTTGCCCTTGCGGTCCACCACGTACTTGTAGAAATTCCACTTCGGCGCACTGCTCTGGCTTGCCAGCTCCGCGAACAGCGGTATCGCATCCGCCCCCCGCACCGACTGTGTCTTGGTCATGGTAAAGGTAACGCCATAGTTGGCATAACATACCTTGGCTGTCTTCTCGCTGTCGGCGTCCTCCTGCTTGAAGTCATTGGACGGCACGCCAAGCATTTCCAAGCCTTGCCCGTGATACTCCTTGTAGGTCGCTTCAAGCCCCTCGAACTGCGGCGCGAAACCGCAGTAACTGGCCGTATTCACCACCACCAAGGGCTTGCCGGCAAAGCGCTCGCACAGGTCCACCTGCCCCTTGCCTCGCAACTCTGGCAGGCTGCCCTGCAACAACGCCGGGCAATCGGCAGCCCAGCTCGATGCGCTGGCAACCAGGGCCAGCACCGGCACCGTCAACCAATGTGCACGCATGACTCTTTTCTCCCGCAAGACAATCCTCGAACTTGCAGGGTAGCGCCTAACAAACACTCATGCCCAGTTGCATCAACGCCATCCCGCCCTTGTGCCAGCCCCACCACACCAGCGCCAGCAACGACAGGGCGGCGAGGGCCAGTAGCCCTCGAGCCAGGTAGCGGTTCATGCGGCCTGGGCCTGCAGGCGGGCAACCGGGCGTTCGCGCACGGGCCAATTGAGGGCGGCAGCCAGCAGGCTGAGCAGGATGGAAATCTGCCAGACCAGGTCGTAGCTGCCGGTGCGGTCATACACCACCCCGCCCAACCAACCGCCCAGGAAGGCACCCAGCTGGTGGAACAGGAAGACGATACCGCCAAGCATGGACAAGTTGCGCACGCCGAATACGGTGGCAACGGTACCGTTGGTCAACGGCACCGTGGACAACCACAGCAGGCCCATGGCGATGCCGAACAGATAAGCACTGAATTCGGTCACCGGCGCCCAGAGGAACAGCACGATCACTACCGCACGCAGCAGGTACAACCCGGTCAGCAGGCGCGGCTTGGACATGCGCCCACCCAGCCAGCCGGCAGTGAAGGTACCGACGATATTGAAAAGGCCTACCAGCGCCAGCACCGTGGTGCCGGTAGTCGCGGCCAGATGCTGGTCGACCAGGTAGGCCGGCAGATGCACGCCAATGAACACCACCTGGAAACCACAAACGAAAAAGCCCAGCGCCAGCAACCAGAAGCCTGAGTGCGAGCAAGCCTCGCGCAAAGCCTGGCTCAGGGTCTGTTCGGCTCCATGAGTGGGCAGAGGCCGGTCGCGCAGCAGGCCGACGAAGGGCACGATCAGCGCCACCATCAGGCCCAGTACCAGCAACGCTGCGGACCAGCCCAGCCACTGGATAAGGCCGAGAGTGCCCGGCAACATTGCGAACTGGCCGAAAGAACCGGCAGCGCTGGCAATACCCATGGCCATGCTGCGCTTTTCCGCCGGCACGGCACGCCCGACCACGCCGAGGATGACCGAGAACGAGGTGCCGGACAGACCGATACCGATCAGCAAGCCGGCACTCAGCGACAACGACCAGGCCGAGTCGGCCATGCCCATCAACACCAACCCGGCAGCGTAGAGAATACCGCCAATGATCACCACCCGCGCCGCACCCATGCGGTCGGCCAGGGCGCCGGCGAACGGTTGCGCCAGCCCCCAGATCAGGTTCTGCAAGGCAATGGCGAAAGCAAACACCTCACGCCCCCAGCCGAAGTCCGCGCTCATAGGCGCCAGGAACAGGCCGAAGCCGTGCCGCACACCCAGGGATAGCGCCAGGATCAGCGCTGCCCCCACCAATACCCACCCGCTGGTTCGCCACACCGAAGTCATTGTCGTTATCTCCAGCACATCGCAAGGTTTTACGGGTATATACCCGCTTATAGTCGTATCAATTTCAAGCCAGCTGATTGAGCAAACGGACCAGTTCATCCCGCTGCCCTGCCCCCAGCCGCTCCACCAACTCTGCCTGTGCCTGTTCCCAGGCCGGATGGGCCGCGTGCAGCAATTGGGTACCGGCCTCGGTCAGCAGCACCACGCGGTTGCGTTGGTCGTCACCATCGGCCAAGGCCACCAGCCCTTCAGCCTCCAGCACCCGCAGGTTGCGGCCCAGGGTACTGCGCTCCAGGCCCATGGCCTCCGCCAGGGTGGTGATACTAGGACGATCGAGCCGCTGCAGATGGCGCAACAGGGAAAACTGGGCGACATTGACCCCAAAGCTGGCAAGGGCCTCGTCGTAATGCCGGCTCACCCCACGGGCGGCGCGACGCAGATGGGTGCAGATGCATTCACTGGTCAACATGGATACGTGTATATACCCGCGTCATCTGTGTTGCAAGAGTTTTCACGACTGTCAGACACCTCAGCCTGGGTTCAGCCGCTTGCGAATCGGCTCGAACTCAACCGTGGCCTTGCGCGGTAGCGGGTCTGGAGTGCCCTGCTCGATTGCCTGCCAATAGCGCCACGGCACCTTGGTCGAGCCCAGTTCGTAGTCCATGCCATCCCAGTTGTCTTCACGGAAGCTGTAGAAGGCCCAGTGCAACCGGTGGCGATCCAGCACGCTGAGCACGTCTTCCAGGTATTGCCGGCAGCCCGGCAGCCTGCGCATGCAGCCGAACTCACCCACCACTAGCCGCGAGCGGGGCACGTTCATGGCCGCAGCCCAATCCAGCGGCTGGCGCAGGTATTGCGCCACACGCTGGCCATCCCACTGCTGCGTCTGCCCCGCAAACGGTGCCGGGCCGGGATAGGCGATGGGTTGCTTGCGCGTCATGTTCGGTGCACTGGTCACCAGATAGGGCTCGTACATGTGCACGCTGTACAGCACCCGCTGGTCTTCCAGGGGAGCCGGCCAGTAACCGAAGGCGTCGGCGGCGGCGAACCAGCCGGCATCGAGCATGACCGGCGTGTCCGCGTCCTCCTCGCGAATGGCCGCTATCAACTGCCGATACAGAGCCGGCAGATCACGCGCACTGCCCTGCTGCCCTGCATACCATTGCTGCATTCGCCCAAGGTCGGCATGCTCGGCCAGGCCACCGTGCTTCTCCGGAGCGGGCTCGTTGACCAGGTTGTAGGCGGCGATGGCCGGGTGACCTTTCAGCTCACGGGCCAGATCCCGCCAGAAGGCCGCAGACTGCAACCAGTAGCGTTTGTCCTGCCAGAGGCGGTCGTCGAACTGGCCCTGGTTGTTTTGCGACCAGCGCATGCCGGGTAACGAGAGCGGTGAGATGACCACCTTGAGGCCGGCCTGGTGGGCGCGGTCGAGGGTAGCTCGCAGCGTGGCCAGGTCGGCGGCAGGCAGGCCTTGGTAGGCATCGGCATCGCCGATGAGGAAATCGCGTTCCGCCGGCTGCCATTTGTCGTAGGACAGCCGCACCCAGGTCGCGCCATAACCGCTCAAGGCGTCGAAGTAGGCTTGGTCAGGTGGCAGCCGGTTGAAGCTGTTGCCACCGTGGCGGGGGTAGTTCCAGAAAGCCATGAGATCGGCTGCCACGGCGGCAGGCCCCATGGCCAACAAAAACGCAGCAAGAATGACATGACGCATGGTGCCGACACTCCTCGACAGTTTGCGGGAGGGGCAAGCATACGCCAGTGAAAAGATGCCGGTTCTTGCTGAGTTTTTTCAGGAATTTACCGACACGTTAGGCTCAGAAACGCCCTACAGACACATCTGATTGCGCTCCTGCAGGGCCCAGAGCAAGGCTCAGAGGCCCAACGCCAACCCCAGCACCACGGCCAGTTCGAGCAACTCCAGCATTGCACCAGCGGTATCGCCGGTAGTCCCGCCCAGGCGCCGGCACATCAGGTGCCGCAACCAGGCAAACACCGCCAACGCCAGCACCACGATCCACCCGCCCAGGACCAGGCAGAAAAGCACACAGCCCAGCAGCACCCAGCCGGCCGCCTGCCGGGGCAGGTGCTCGGCCAGCGCCTGCCCCAAACCGCCCTGCCGTACATAAGGTGTACTCAGGAACAGCCCGAGCATCGCCGCCCGCCCGATCAACGGTGCCAGTAGCAACTGTGCGCCAATGCCCTGCTCGACCACCACCCACAAAGCGCAGAACTTCAGCAACAGCACCAGCACCAGGGTGACCACGGCAATCGGCCCGCTACGTGGGTCCTTCATGATCAGCAAGGTGCGTTCGCGGTCACCGAAACCGCCAAGCCAAGCGTCGGCGCTGTCCGCCAGGCCATCCAGGTGCAAGGCGCCACTGAGCAACACCCACAACGTGAGCAGCAGGGCCGCGTGCAGCGGCGCAGGCGTGCCCTGCAGCAGGTAGCTGGCCAGCCACAGCAACAGGCCGAACAGCAACCCGACCAGCGGGTAGCAGAGCAGCGAGCGCCCCACCTCGCGCGGCGCCGGCATGCCCGGCAGACTCACCGGCAGGCTGCTGAGAAACTGCAAGGCAATCCACAACGGCAACATGTCAGCGCCCCTCGACCCACTGGCCGTCGTCACCCGGCACCAATCGCATGAGCGCAGCGTGGCCGACTTCGACCTGCAGCAACTGCGCCCTTGGCAAACCACGGGCACGGGCCAGCAGCAGCCGCATCACGCCGCCATGGGTGACCAGCAGCACACGCTTGCCAGCATGCTGCTGGCTCAGGCGCTCGACAGCCGCCAGCACACGCTCGGCGAACGCCTCGACCGGCTCGCCATTGGGCGGTGTAAACGCGTAAGGGTCCGCCCAGAAGCGCCCCAGCGCGTCCGCCTGGTCTTCCATGATCTGCGCCGCACTACGGCCCTCCCAGTCGCCAAAATGCAGCTCCTGCAATGCCGCTTCGCGCTGCACAGGCAGGTTCAGCCGCTCGCCCAGTTCCTCGGCAAAACACGCACAGCGCTGCAGCGGCGAACTGACCAGCACCTCCCACGGGCCGGCTTCGGCCACGGCTTGACGCATCTGCGCCCAGCCCTTGTCGGTCAAGGCATCATCAAGGCTGCCACGCAGGCCGCCCTGTTCCGTTTCGCCATGGCGCAGCAGGTCGAGGATCATGCCGGGCGGTCCGCCACCGCAGCCTCGGCGAAGGTCGCCATCTGCTCGTGCAACGCACAGGCCAGGCGCAACAGCGGTACGGCCAGGGCAGCCCCACTGCCCTCGCCCAGGCGCAGGCCCAGGGCCAGCAACGGCTCGGCCTGCAAGGCGTCGAGCAAGGCTTTGTGCCCAGGCTCTGCGCCTTGGTGGGCGAACAGCAACCAGGCCCGACACTGCGGGTTGAGGCGCACCGCCAGCAGCGCGGCGACACTGCAGATGAAGCCGTCCACCAGTACCGCGATACCCGCCTGCGCACAGCCAATGTAGGCACCGGCCAAGGCCGCGATCTCGAAACCACCGACACAGCCCAGTGCCTGCAATGGATCGTTGGCGCTAAGGCCATGCAGGCTCAACGCACGCTCGATGACCTCGGCCTTGTGCCGCACCCCGGCGTGGTCCAGGCCGGTACCCGGGCCACTCAATTCAGCCGGCGGGCAGCCGAGCAACACGCTGGCCAGGGCAGCGGCAGCCGTGGTGTTGCCAATACCCATCTCGCCCCCGATGAACAGCTGCGCGCCCTGTTCGGCGGCGTGCAGGGCACTATCGCGGCCAGCCTGCAGGGCGGCCTGCAGCTGGCTCTCGGTCATTGCTGGCTGGCAGGCGAAGTTGGCGGTACCGGCGCCCAGGCGCAGATGGCGCACGCCAGGCAGTTCCAGGTGCGGGTCGATGGTGCCCAGGTCGACCACTTCCAGACTCGCCTGCAGCTGGCGCGCCAGCACGCTGATTGCCGCGCCACCACCGACGAAGTTGCGCAGCATCTGCCCGGTCACCGCTTGCGGGTAGGCCGAGATGCCTTCCTCGACCACGCCGTGGTCACCGGCAAAAATGCTGATTGCGGCGTTATCCAAGGTCGGCCGTTCACACCCCTGCAGGCCGGCCAGCTGAATGGCCAATCCTTCCAGTTGGCCTAGCGAACCGGCAGGTTTGGTCAGCTGCTGCTGACGGACGCGGGCCTGGTCCATGGCGGCGTTGTCGATAGGTTGGCAGGCGTCACGCCACCAGGCTTGGATCATAGTGCAGGTCCTTTGAGCATTAGGGGCAGGCCGGCCACAGTCAGCACCACGCGCTGACAGCGTTCGGCCACGGCCTGGTGCAGCCAGCCGGCCAGGTCGACATAACGACGAGTCAGCTCGCCCATGGGCACGACGCCCAGTCCGGTTTCGTTACTGACCAGGATGACCGTGCCCGGCAACTGTTCCAGGCAGGCCAGCAGCGCATCACGCTCCTCGGCCAGGCGCTGGTCGTCTTCGAGCATCAGCAGGTTGGTCAGCCACAGGGTCAGGCAATCCACCAGCAGGCATCGCCCTTCGGCCGCTTCGGCGCGCAGTACCGCGGCCAGGGCCAGGGGTTCTTCGATCAACCCCCAGCCATCGGGGCGACGCTGGCGGTGCAGCAGCACGCGTTCGTTCATTTCACCATCCAGCGGCTGGCTGGTGGCGATGTAGGTCACCGGCAGGCCACTGGCGCTGGCCAGCCGTTCGGCCAGGCGGCTCTTGCCCGAGCGGGCGCCGCCGAGGATCAGGTTGAGCATGTCAGGCCACCCCACAGAGCTGGCGCAGGCGCGCGGTGTCCAGGTGCTTTTCCACCAGGTCGGCCAGGCGTTCGATATCGCGTTCGCGCAGGGCCTGGTAGTCGACGGCCTGCACATCATCCAGCCCAGCCCAGCGCAGCAGCGCCGCGCACGACTGGCTGCCTTCAAACAGGCCGTGCAGGTAGGTGGCAAGTATCTGGCCATCAGCACTGACAGCACCATCGCAACGGCCATCGGCAAGTTGCACGGCTGGCTGCTCCACGGCAGGCCCCGTGGTGACGCCGGCATGAATTTCATAACCGGCAACCGGGACTGCTTCGAGGTTCAGTGTGCCGGCAACGTTGCGCAGTTGCTTCTCGGCTTCGAGCACCGTGGCGTAATCGAGCAGGCCAAGCCCCGGGCTGGAGCCAGCAGCCCCTTCGAGACCAAGCGGGTCATGCACTTCGCGGCCCAGCATCTGCAGGCCACCGCAGATCCCGATCAGCTTGCCGCCATAGCGCAGGTGCCGGTCGATGGCCTTGTCCCAACCGCGCTCACGCAGTTGCGCCAGGTCGCCGCGCACACTTTTGGAACCCGGCAGGATGATCAGGTCGGCGGCCGGGATCGGCTGGCCCGGGCCGATGAACTGCAGGTCCACCTGGGGGTGCAGGCGCAGTGGGTCGAAGTCTGTGTGGTTGCTGATACGCGGCAGCACCGGGACGATCACCTTGAGCACGCGCTCGGCCTTTGCCCCCTGGCGTGCGTCGATGCCGTCTTCGGCTTCCAGATGCAGGTCGTTAACATACGGCAGCACGCCCAGTACCGGTTTGCCGGTGCGCTGTTCCAGCCAGTCCAGCCCCGGCTGCAGCAAGGCGATGTCGCCGCGGAAGCGGTTTATGACAAAGCCCTTTACCCGCGCCTGCTCACTGGGCGATAGCAGTTCCAGGGTGCCGACGAGATGGGCGAACACACCACCACGATTGATGTCGGCAACCAGGATCACCGGGCAGTCCACCGCTTCGGCAAAGCCCATGTTGGCAATGTCACCGGCACGCAGGTTGATCTCTGCCGGCGAGCCCGCGCCTTCGACCATGACCACCGACCAGGCAGCACTCAGACGCTGGTGCGAAGCCAGCACCGCCTGCATGGCGATAGCCTTGTAGTCGTGGTAGGCCACCGCGTTCATGCTGGTAACGGCACGGCCATGGATGATCACCTGGGCGCCGGTGTCGCTGTTGGGCTTGAGCAGCACCGGGTTCATGTCGGTGTGTGGTTGCAGCCGGCAGGCCTGGGCCTGCACCGCCTGGGCCCGGCCGATTTCACCGCCATCGGCGGTCACCGCGCTGTTCAGCGCCATGTTCTGCGGCTTGAACGGCACCACGCCGACGCCCTGGCGCAACAGCCAGCGGCACAGTGCGGTCACCAGCGTGCTCTTGCCAGCGTCGGAGGTGGTGCCTTGCACCATGAGGGTGGTCATGCCGTTTCCTTCTGATAGGCCGCCAGGGCTTGGGCCAGGCGCTGTTCGTCCGCCGCACAGGCTGGCAGCCCCAGGCGTATCGCCTGCGGCTGCTCGAACAGCCGCACCAAGATGCCGCGGCGGGCGAGAAAGTCATGCAGTTGCGCAGCGTGCTCGCTGCGTACGTACTGGAACAGATCGCAACCACCGCTGGGCGCCAGGCCGGCGCTGCGCAACAGCATAGCCAGCCGCTGGCTGGCGGCAGCGCAGCGTTCGACCTGCACACGCTGGGCGACGTGGTCGGCCAGGCTGGCCTGGGCCAGCACCCGGGTCGGGCCATTGACAGTCCACGGGCCGAGCAACTCGGCCAGGCGCAGCAGCAGGCTGCGTTCGGCGGCAACGAACCCCAGGCGCACACCAGCCAGGCCGAAGAACTTGCCGAACGAGCGCAGCACGATCAGCCCCGGGCGCTCGGCACAATCGACCACGCTTTGCGCCGGGGTGTTGTCCATGAACGCTTCATCGACCAGCAGCCAGCCACCGCGGGCGGCCAGGCGCATGTGCCAATCCAGCAGGCGTTCACGCGGCACCCGGCGGCCGGTAGGGTTGTTGGGGTTCACCAGCACCAGTACGTCGAGGCTGTCGAGCGTCGCCTCGACCTGCGCTTCATCCAGCTCCAGCAACTGGTGCCCCGCCCGTTGCCACGCGTATGGATGCTCGGCATAGCATGGCGTCAACACCCCTACCCGGCCGGCTGCGCGCAACAGCGGCAAGGCCTGGATCGCGGCCTGGGAACCGGCCACCGCCAGCAATTGGCGGGCGCCGTAATACGCACGCGCGGCGTCCTCCAGGCCGTCCTCGGTCTCCGGCAGGCGGGCCCAGGCCTCCATGGGGATCGGTGGAATCGGGAAAGGCCATGGCGCAATGCCGCTGGACAGGTCGAGCCACTGCTCGCGGGCGATGCCGTATTGCCGTACCGCCCGCAGCAGGCGGCCTCCGTGTTCAAGCATTGATATAGGCCCCCAGGCAGATCACCAGCAGCCACAGCCATACGCCGCGCTGCACCAGGCCCCAGCCACGATCGATGGCGTCGGCGTCGGCCATTGGCCCGTCACCCAGGCGTGGCCGCTCATGCAGCTCGCCGTGGTACACCGCCGGGCCACCGAGTTCCACCCCCAACGCACCAGCACCGGCGGCCATCACCGGCCCGGCATTGGGGCTGTCCCACAGCGGGCCCTGCTTGCGCCAGCAGGCCAGGGCCAGGCGGGTCTTGCCCAGCAGCGCGTAGGTCAACGCCACCAGCCTGGCGGGAATATAGTTGAGCACATCGTCGACGCGCGCCGCGCACCAGCCGAAGCGTTCGAAGCGCTCGTTGCGGTAGCCCCACATGGCGTCCAGGGTGTTGCTCAGGCGGTACAGCACCACGCCCGGCGCGCCGGCGACCACGAACCAGAACAGCGCGGCGAATACAGCATCGCTGCCATTCTCCAGTACCGATTCGGTGGCCGCCCGGGCAACCGCAGGTTCGTCCAGTTCACGGGTTTCGCGGCTGACTAGGTAGCCCACACGGCGCCGCGCTTCTTGCAGGTCACCCTGGCGCAAGGCACTGGCCACTGGCAACACGTGTTCGCCCAGGCTGCGCAGCCCGACGGCGCAGTACAGCGCCAGCACGTCGACCAGCCAGCCGATGTACGGCAGCCAGGAGAGGATCAGTACCACCAGGGTAAGCGGCACCACGGCCAGGAACCATGCGCTCACCCCGTGGCTGCGCCAGCCGCGCCCACCTGCATTCAGGCGGCGCTCGAGGTTACTGGCCATGTTGCCGAAGGCTACCAGCGGATGGCGCCGCTGCGGTTCGCCCAGCAAGGCATCCAGGGCCACCCCGGCCACGGTCAGCAAGGCCACGCTCATTGGCGCTCTCCCCATTGGTTCTCAAAGAGCATTTCACTCAAGGGCCGTTCCTCGGCCCAGTTTTCCAGCACCAGCATCGGTGCCGGGTAGAACTCGGTTACCGGCCCCAGGCACAGCACCGCGACCGGCTTGGCCCCGGCCGGCATGCCCAGCAGCGCCGCCAGCGCCTGCGGGTCGAACAGCGACACCCAGCCCATGCCCAGGCCTTCGCCACGGGCTGCCAGCCACAGGTTCTGGATGGCGCAGGCCAGCGATGCCAGGTCCATTTCCGGCAGGGTGCGGCGGCCGAAGATATGCGGCTCGCGGTTGTCCATCAGGGCGGCCACCAGCAACTCGGCGCAGTCATTGATGCCCTCCACCTTCAGTTTCATGAAGGCGTCGGAGCGTTCGCCCAACGCTTCGGCGGTACGCACCCGCTCTGCTTCCACCAAGGCCTGGATGCGCGCACGCAGGTCGCGCTGGGTGATGCGGATGAAACGCCAGGGCTGCATCAGCCCGACGCTGGGCGCCTGGTGCGCGGCAGCCAACAGGCGGCCCAGCAGTTCCGGGGCTACCTCGCCACCGGCGAAATGGCGCATGTCACGGCGTTCGCCGATGGCCCGATAGATCGCGGCGCGCTCGGCGTCGCTGTAGGCGTGTTCGCTCATGGTCGCAACAGCGCCGCCGCCGCATCAGGGTTGGAGGGAAAGTAGAAGTGCACGTAGGAAGCCGTCAGCCGACCCAGACGATACACCGCTTCGTTGCCACGCCCGCCGTTGGGGCTCAGACCACGTGCGATCGGCTCCAGTACGGTACTGGTCAACGAATGGTGATAGGTGTGACCGCGCAGGGTGCCTTCCGGCAGTTCCACCGCCTGCAGGGCCAAGGCAGCCAGGCGCTTCTGCATGGTCGCTTCGCCCGGCAGCAGGCCGAGCAGCTCGGCACGCTCGCCGACCACGTCGGTCAGGGCATCAAGCAGGTACAGCATGCCGCCGCACTCTGCCAGCAACGGTTTGCCCTGGGCGTGATGGGCACGGATCGCCTCGCTCATTGGCGCGTTGGCAGCCAGGGCGTGGTGGTGCAGTTCGGGATAACCGCCTGGCAGATACAGGCTGTCCACTGCTGGCAGTTCGCGGTCATGCAGCGGCGAGAAAAACTCCAGCTGCGCGCCCAGGTTGCGCAGCAGGTCGAGGTTGGCGCCATAGGTGAAGGCAAAGGCCTCGTCCCGCGCCACGCCAATGCGCACACCGGTCAACGAGGCGGTAGTGGCTTGCGGCTCGGGTTCGGCAAAGGTCACTGGCGGCGGCAAGGCGGCATCGCAACTGGCGCCAAGCGCCTCGGCAGCGGCATCCAGGCGAGCGTCCAGGTCGTTCAGCTCGCTGGCCTGGACCAGCCCCAGGTGGCGGCTGGGTAGCTCTATACCGCGCTCGCGGGACAAGCCGCCATACCAGCGCAGGCCTTCGGTCAGGCTACCTTCCAGCAGTTGCGCGTGGCGCAGGCTGCCCACCCGGTTGGCCAACACACCGGCAAACGGCAGGTCCGCCTGGTAGCGTGCCAGGCCCAGGGCCAGCGCGCCGAAGGTCTGGGCCATGGCCGTGCCGTCGATCACCGCCAGCACCGGCACGCCGAAGTGGCGCGCCAGGTCGGCGCTGGACGGCGTGCCGTCGAACAGCCCCATCACCCCTTCGATCAGGATCAGGTCGGCCTCGCCGGCGGCTTCCCACAGCAGGCGGCGGCTTTCATCGGCGCCGATCATCCACAGGTCGAGCTGGTACACCGGCGCGCCGCTGGCCCGCTCAAGGATCATCGGGTCGAGAAAGTCGGGCCCGCACTTGAACACCCGGACCTTGCGCCCGAGGTTGCGGTGCAGCCGGGCCAAGGCAGCGGTGACAGTAGTCTTGCCCTGGCCTGAGGCCGGCGCCGCGATCAGCACGGCAGGGCACTGGCGCGGCTGGCTCACAGTTCCACGCCCTTCTGTGCACGGATACCGGCCTGGAAGGCGTGCTTGAGCATGCCCATTTCGGTCACTGTGTCGGCCAGCTCGATCATCTCGGGTTTCGCGGCACGGCCAGTGACGATCACATGCTGCATCGGTGGGCGGGCCTGGATGTCGGACAGCACCTGGTCAAGGTCGAGGTAGCCGTGCTTGAGGGCGATGTTCAGTTCATCGAGCACCACGAACTGCACGCTCGGGTCTTGCAGCAACTGGCGCGAAACGGCCCAGGCTGCTTCGGCGGCGGCAATGTCGCGCTGGCGATCCTGGGTTTCCCAGGTAAAGCCCTCGCCCATCACGTGGTAGCGCACCTGCTCGGGGAAGCGGCGGAAGAACAGCTCTTCGCCGGTGCTGTTGCGGCCCTTGATGAACTGCACCACACCGCACTGCATGCCATGGCCCAGGGCGCGCGCGAGCATACCGAAGGCCGAGCTGCTCTTGCCCTTGCCGTTGCCGGTCAGCACCAGCAGCAGGCCGCATTCGTTGGGGGAATTGGCGATGCGTTCGTCGATGATCGCCTTCTTGCGCTGCATGCGCGCCAGGTGGCGTTCGTCGCGTTCGGTGGATTCGCTCATCAGGGTTCTCCGCTGGCTGGCGCCACGGCAACGCGCGGCGACAGGTAAAAGGCGGGCAGACGGAGAACGCGCAGGGGCCGTGGCCGTACGCCACGGTGCACCGCGCATCACCCTCCGTGATGCCGTTGGCAGTATCAGGCCGGTCTCCGGGCTTGTGAGCGGGCCTTGGCCCAGGCCTGCGCGCCTTCCCGGGTGCTTGCACCCAGTGGCCCTGCGCGGCCGTGACTCACCTACCGTTGCGGGGGCAGCGCCGGAATCGCGCCATGCTGGCACCCACCGGCTTCCCAGTTTCACCCTGCCCAGTCGGGGCTGGCAGGGCACCTGAAACACGCGCGAAGGTTAGAGGGTTGCACCGGGAGCGTCAATCGAAGCGGGCCGCTTTGCAGTCGAACAGGCACCGCCCGGGTAATGGCCAATTCACCTGGTTGTGCCACACTGAATACAGTGATATCACATAGCCATCACTTTCAGCTGAACGCGATCACAACTACAACAGGAGAGCGCAGCATGCGAGGCCAGATCATCAACAACCCGCGCCTGGAGTTTCTTGCCCCGGTGCTGGAGCGCTGGGGCGACTGTATCGACCGCTTCAACCAGTTTGCTGGCGATGCCGAAGCACCTTACTGGCATGGCGCCGCCGCCAATACGGGGCTGCTTGCCGCAGCGGCCTGGCAAGCCGAACTGGCGGCGCTGCAGCAGTTTGCCGGCAAGAAGCAGCGCGACGAAGGTGAACACGAAGGGCGCTGCGACCTGTCGATCAGCAGTGCCGATGAAGCGCTGTACCTCAGTGTCAGTCAGCGCTGGCCAAGAATCGCGAGGCTGGACATGGCCGACGCCCTGCAGCAAACCACTGCCCTCGCGCGCCAGGTGGCCTACCCCAGCCAGTTGAAAGCTGGTGCGCTGTTCATCAGCCCGTGGAAGGCTGGCCAGCATGCCAGCCCCGAGGAACTGCAGGACCTGGTCGACGATCTGCAGAAACATACCGCCTGTGCCATCGCCTGGTACTTCCCGTATGCCTACCGCAAGTTGCACAACGAGCTGGGGCAGTATTTCCCGGGGGTGGCGTTGTTGCTCAAGCAGGCTTGAAGCAACTTCGGCTCGGGCCGGGCGACGTGGCTTCTGTGGGAGCGGGCGTGCCCGCGAAGAACCCAACGCGGTGGCTGGCACCGGCTGCGCCGGTGTTCGCGGGCGCGCCCGCTCCCACAGAGCCCCTGCTAAATCTTTCAGTTATATGCGGCTCCATGAGAGCGCGGCCCGCGCCGCGAATGGCCTGCGCGCGTTTCAGGTCCTAACGCATCATGCCGAGTTCGGCATCATCCAGCAGCGCTTTGCCCAAGGCGCAAAGGTAGTGCGCGGCCCAGATCAGCTTTGGCTTGTCTTCCATCAGGCCGTCGATGGTCAGGTCCCGCGCATAGCCGATCAATTCCGAGGCTTGTTCGCGGGCGTTCTGGCAGGAGATGCCGGGTTCGATGCGGAACAGGGGGTGGGTCTGGTTTTCACCTTGAAAGAATATGGTTTTGCCGACTGTGCATTTCGTGTCTTCGGTGGTCATTTAAGGCTCCTGTCGTAGTGAAGCGACCACCAACCGCGGCTAAACAGTATGGTGGCAGCTGTACGTGGGTTAGCCGACCGGGACGTCAGGCACCCGGCGCACCCGCAGGTGCCCCACGCACAGCCGCCATAAGGCGTCAATGCCGATTACTCGGTATTGCTCAGCTGCGGTGTCTGACGATTTCGGGCGGCTAACCCGGTCATTGAAGGTCAACGACATGCCGAGACTAGAGGCCGCATTTGGCGCGCGCAACGGAGAATAGGTGTTAAGAGTATCTTTGGGAAACGGCCTACAAGAAAGGTGTTAAATCTGATTCTTGGTCTCGCCCCGACGCCACAGCGCATCTCACTGGCACATTGAGTCACCACCAGACCTGCATGCTCTTGCTCTTGCTCTTGCTCTTGCTCTTGCTCTTGCTCTTGATCTTCGCGACTTCAGGAGGCCGAGCAGAGGTCTTGCGGAGGGAGGTGACGGGCATGGATGCCCGTCAAGCGCTGAGGCCCCATGGATGGGGCCTGCAGCGCGTACTCCCGGGAGCAAGACCGGCGCGAGGGAACCCCGTAGCGTAGCGGAGGGGCCGGATGATGGGAGCGCAGCGTTTTTTGGTTACTTTTTGTCGCGTTTGACAAAAAGTGACTCGCCGTAAGGGCGAAAAGGTGAGTATGCGTCGCCATCGTAAATGGACTATGCGCGCGATCAAGACCAGTACTTTTTCAGCTCTTCGCTCTTCGCTCTTCGCTCTTCGCTCTTCGCTTTCAAGCGTGGGCATCAACAACAAGGTCAACATTCATTTTCGAAGGTGGCGCTTAATCACCTTTCCGCCCTTACGGCGGGTCACTTTTTGTCAAACGCGACAAAAAGTAACCAAAAAACGCT
Source organism: Pseudomonas sp. M2(2023) (assembly GCF_030263955.1). Taxonomy (NCBI): domain Bacteria; kingdom Pseudomonadati; phylum Pseudomonadota; class Gammaproteobacteria; order Pseudomonadales; family Pseudomonadaceae; genus Pseudomonas; species Pseudomonas sp. M2(2023). Next base: position 1,324,893 of record NZ_CP127114.1, on the reverse strand, counting down.
GGCTCCTATCATCCGGCCCCTACGCTGCGCTCCGGGGTCCCCTCGCTACGGGCCTGCTCCCGGGAGTACGCGCTGCAGGCCCCATCCATGGGGCCTCAGCGCTTGACGGGCATCCATGCCCGTCACCTCCCTCCGCAGTCCCTTCGCTCGGCCTCCTGAAGTCGCAATCGGTGGCGCCTGAACTATCGCGCGCTTAGAAGCAAAAGCAACGGCAACGGCAGTTGGAAAGTTGCCGGGAACCTGGCGAATGTCACCGACCTCTCAATTCATAGGCCCTGTTAGGAGGACGCCGCCCCATGAAACACCTGACGCCTTGGTTATTGGCCGCCAGCCTGACTGCCTGCGGCGAAACCGCCCTGCTGAATGTACTCGACGGCAGTGGTCCAACCCCCCAGCTGCCTGCTCCGGTCAAGACAACCCTCCCCACCGTGAATATCGCCCCGGCAGTGGGCTGGCCCAAGGACGCCAAGCCCGAGGTAGCACCAGGCACTCAGGTGAAAGCATTCGCCAGCGGGCTCGACCACCCTCGCTGGCTATACCTGCTGCCCAACGGCGACGTCCTGGTAGCCGAAACCAATGCCCCATCCAAGCCCGAAGATGGCAAAGGCCTGCGCGGCTGGGTCATGAAGAAGGTGATGAAGCGGGCAGGCGCAGGCGTACCCAGCGCAAACCGCATTACCCTGTTACGTGACGCCGACCACGACGGCGTGGCTGAAATCCGTACGACCTTCATCGAAGAGCTCAACTCACCGTTCGGCATGGCGCTGGTCGGGAAGGACCTGTATATCGCCAACACCGACAGGTTGATGCGCTTTCACTATGAGCCCGGTGCCATGCAAATTCGCAATGAAGGCCAGCCAGTGGTCGAGTTGCCAGGCGGGCCGCTCAACCACCACTGGACCAAGAACGTGATCGCCAGCCCTGATGGCAAGAAGCTTTTCGTGACGGTCGGCTCCAACAGCAACGTAGGCGAAAACGGTATGGACAAGGAACAGGGACGCGCCGCGATCTGGGAAGTGGACCCCACCAGCGGCCAGCACCGCCTGTTCGCCACCGGCCTGCGCAACCCTAACGGCCTGGCCTGGGAGCCGCACAGCGGTACGTTGTGGACGGCAGTCAACGAGCGTGACGAGATCGGTAGCGATCTGGTACCGGACTACATCACTTCCGTGAAGGACGGCGGTTTCTATGGCTGGCCCTATAGCTACTACGGCCGCCACGTGGACGAGCGCGTGCAACCGCCAGCGCCTGAAAAAGTAGCCCAGGCGCTGGTGCCCGACTACGCCGTAGGCCCACACACGGCATCGCTAGGGCTGGCATTCGCCGAACCGAACGGGCTACCACCGCCCTTCGAACAAGGGGCATTCGTGGGCCAGCACGGGTCGTGGAACCGCAAGCCACACAGTGGCTACAAGGTGATTTTCGTACCGTTCGACCCATCAGGAAAGCCCTCGGGCAAGCCCGTAGACCTGCTTACCGGTTTTCTGGATGAGCATGGCAAGGCCCAAGGGCGCCCGGTCGGCGTAATCACCGACGGGCGTGGCGGCGTGCTGGTAGCCGATGATGTCGGCAACGTGGTCTGGCGGGTGAGCAAAGCCCCGCCTGTCCTCAGGGGTTCTGCGCCAGATGCCCTTGCGGAATGACGCGCTTGGCCTGCAGGTAAGCCTTGGCCCAGTAACTGTTGGACAGGTAGTCCAGACGCACCGTGCCACCGCTGGAAGGTGCATGCACGAAGCGCCCTTCCCCGACATAGATGCCCGCATGGCTGACCTGCGAGCCGCCACTGGTGGCGAAGAACACCAGGTCGCCGGACTGCAGCGACTTGGCATCCACGGTTGGCGCGCGCATTACGATCATCTCACGCGTCGAACGCGGCAGGCTTATGCCGGCAGCATCACGATAGACGTACTTGATCAGGCCACTGCAATCGAAACCGGAGTCCGGCGTATTGCCACCCCAGCGATAAGGCGTGCCCACCAGGCCGATGGCACGCATCAGCACGTCATCGGCAATCGGCGAAGGGCTGGGCTGGCTATAGGTTACCTGCGGCTGTACCACAGGGGCCGGCGCAGGCGCACGGCTGGAGCAGGCAGCCAGCAAGGCTGCCAAGGAGAGAAATGCGAAGCGCGCCATCTTTACCATGGCCAGAACATCCTGTCTGAGTCCGCTGGGCCGCAGCCGAAAAGAGTTGAGAAATTAGATTAGACGCTTTCTATAAATGCGCACGGCGGCGAGCTTTTTTCAAAGCATCGCCGCCGCGGCAGGGTACATCATTTTGCTATCAGTTGCGCGCGATATTGGTGGTCGGCGCCATGGCCAAGGCACGCTTGGCTTCGATGAAGGTCTTGCTCCAGTAGCGGTCACCGAGGCTGTCGATGCGCACACCACCGCTGCGGCGGCTGCTGGAGTGAATGAACTGATTGTCACCCAGGTAAATGCCAGCATGGCTGACTCGGCCGCGACCATTGGTGCTGAAGAACAGCAGGTCACCTGGCTTGAGTTTGTTGCGGGCCACTTTCGGGGCATCGACGTTGATCATTTCACGCGTGGAACGCGGCAGGGTCACACCCGCCTCTTCGCGGAACAGATAGCCGATGAAACCACTGCAGTCGAAGCCGGACTTCTCCGAGGTACCGCCGAAGCGATAGCGAGTGCCGATCAGCGACATGCCGCGCTCGAGAATGCTGTCAGCCAGAGCTGGCAACTGGTAAGGCTTGCTGCTGGAGAAGGCCTCCAGGTCATCTTCGGTAGCCAGCTCTTCCGGCTCGCCGAATACCGACGAGGAGGAGGCTTTGGCCTTGAAGGCCGATTGTGCGGCGATCGGGGAGTGATCCTGGGACTGCAGCTCTGAATGAGAAGCTGGGCCTTGGGCCGCGCAGCCAAAAAGCAGGGTCACGAGTGCGAGTGGCACGAGGGGTGCGAAGCGCTTCAGCATGGGCACGACCGTGTCTGTAATCCTTTAGAAGGGTGAAACTATGCCCTCTATCATGGCCATTTGCAAATTTTATCGAAAAAGATGTGACTTTTTCGTTTTGCCGCTCTGGCCCAGCGTTTTCGGGGCTACCAGCCCAGGGTTTCTTTGAGGAAAGGGATGGTGAGCTTGCGCTGTGCCTGCAACGAGGCCTGATCGAGGCGTTCCAGCAGGTCGAACAACGCGCTCATGCTGCGTGCCCCGCGGGTGAGGATGAAGTGGCCGACTTCGTCGGTAAGGTGCAGGCCACGGCGCGAAGCACGCAGTTGCAGGGCACGCAGCTTGTCTTCATCGGACAGGCCACGCATCTGGAACACCAGGGCCAGGGTCAGCCGCGACTTCAGGTCCGGCAGCTTGATCGGCAGTTCGCGCGGCGATGCCGAGGCGGCCAGCAGCAGGCGCCGGCCGCTGTCACGCAGGCGGTTGAACAGGTGGAACATGGCCTCTTCCCAGTCAGCCTTGCCGGCGATCACGTGCAGGTCGTCGATGCACACCAGTTCGTACTGGGCCAGGTAGTCGAGCAGCCCTACGCCACGATCGAGCAATTGCGCCAGCGGCAGGTAGACGGCTGGCTCGCCGCGTTGCTGGAAGCGGTGGGTAGCGGCCTGTAGCAGGTGGGTACGGCCAACACCTTGCTTGCCCCACAGGTAGATAAGGCTCTCGGTCCAGCCGGCGTCGGCTTCGCATAGCCGCTCGACGTAGCCCAATGCCGCAGCATTGGCGCCCGGATAGTAGTTGATGAAGGTGGCGTCATCGCGCAGGCGCACACCCAGGGGCAACTGGATCGGTGGTTTCATGCTCGCGGGCGGTCGACAGGACCGCAGGGGGCCTTTGGTGAACAATGTGCAAAGTCTATACCCGCAGCGCGGGGCGCACAATCACGGCAGCGGATAGCACAAGTAAAATCAATGAGTTGCGCTTTTTTTGGCTATTTTGGGGCTGCTTTGCAACCCTTCGCGGGCTTGTCCGCTCCCACAGGGGGCGCGTAAATCATGGGCTCAGCGACACATCTGTGGGAGCGGGCAAGCCCGCGAAGGGCCGCAACGCGGCCCCAATTTTCTTAACTGGCCGGCATTAAGGCGGCCCTGGGATCACAACTCCGGGTCGATATCCCCGGCATACATGTCCGATTCCTTGTACAAGTCATGCACATGCCGCAGCAGCACCATGATCACCGCCGCCACCGGCAGCGCCAGCAACACCCCGGTAAAGCCGAACAGCTCACCGCCGGCCAGGATCGCGAAAATCACCGCAACCGGGTGCAGGCCAATGCGGTCACCGACCAGCAGCGGGGTCAGCACCATGCCTTCCAGCGCCTGGCCGACCATGAACACTGCGACGATACCCAGCATCGGGTACAGGTCGCCGCCAAACTGGAACAGGCCAGCCACCAAGGCCGCGCCGATGCCGATGATGAAACCCATGTACGGCACGATGGCAGCCAACCCGGCGAGCATGCCGATCAGTAGCCCCAGTTCCAGCCCCACCAGCATCAGCCCGGCCGAATAGATGATGCCCAGGGCCACCATCACCATCAATTGCCCGCGCACGAACGCCCCCAGCACCTCATGGCATTCGCCTGCAAGGCCCATCACTTGCGGCTCACGCTGGCGCGGCAGCAGGCCACGCAGCTTGGCCATCATCAGGTCCCAGTCGCGCAGCAGATAGAAACCCACCACCGGGATCAGCACCATGTTGGCCAGCCAGGCCATCAGCGCCAGGCTCGAGGCAGTGGCATGGGACAGCAGCACACCGACGATATCGGTGGTCTGGCCCATGTGCGTGCCGATGGCGGCCTTGATCTTGTCGAACTTCCAGAAGCCGTCAGCCAGGCCCAGGCGGCTCTGCACCCAGGGCAGCGCCACGTGCTCGAGCCAGTCGAGCATCTGCGGCGCCAGTTCGTACAGGCGCACCAGCTGCTTGGCCAGCAGCGGCACCAAAACCAGCAGCAAGGCCAGCAACAGCAAGGTGAACAGGCCGAACACCACCACTACGCCCCAGGTGCGCGACAGCCCCAGGCGCTCCAGGCGGTCAACCAGCGGGTCGGCCAGATAGGCCAGCAGCACGCCGACCAGGAACGGGGTAAGAATGTTGTGCAGGCTGTAAAGCAGCACGGCGACCAGCAGGGCAACGCCCAGCCAGATCCAACGACGTACGTCGGTCACGGTGTGCTCCTCTTACCAGCGAAAACGCAAACCGTCGAACGGCTTGGGTGCTGGCTGGGCCGGCACTGGTTGCCCAGCGCCGGCAGCGTCTGCCGGAGCTGGAGGGGGCTGCACAGCGGGCGCCTGCTCTACCGGTACTTCCTGCAGCTTGGCCAGGCCAAGCTGGGCGCGCAGCTGTTCGCGGTTGGCGGTCACGCCGTAGGTCAGGGTGCTGCCTTCGGCCATCTGCAGGCGCGGGCCAAAGGGTTCGAGCACGCGGGCCAGCTCGGCGTAGCGCTGCAGGTTCATCCCCTGCACTTGCACCTGCAACTGGCTGCTGGCGCCCGGGCGGGTGACGTAGCGCGGCGCCAGGCTGCTGCTGAGCGCCAGCATCACGGCGTCGGCCAGTGCTGCCGGGTCGGCACCCTCGGCAGTGCCATGTTCACGCTGGTCGCCCAGCCAAAGCTGCCATTTGCCCTGCCATTTGCCGTCGGCTTCCCGGGCATGCACCGCCAGCAAGGCATCGGCGCCGTAGCGCCCTGAGGCTTCGCGCAGCGCCGCAGGGTCACTGCCTTCGATCTGCTCGGCATTGGCCACCAATTGCTCCTGCAGGTCGGCCAGCGGCAGCCGCAACGGCAGGCCACGGTGCTGGGCGGCACGACGCAGGGGCTGGGCGCTGGCCTGGCCGTCACCTACCAGGTTGCTGCCTTCGACACTGTCGTTCAGCCACCAGCCGAGAATCGAGGGTCGGTTGCTGCCCCACAATGCCAGGCCGGCCTTGCGCAAGGCCCGTTCGGTACTGCCAGGGTCGAACTCGACCAGCACCGATTCGGGTGGCCCGGCTTCGCTGGCGACCTGGTTGATGATTTGCTGCGGGTCCTTGCGCAAAGCGGCCAATGCCGGGCTTTGCGCCGCCTTGGGGTCGCCGGTCAGGCGCGTTACCAGGGTATCGAGAGCCTGGATGGTAGCCGCGGCACGGGCTTCGGCGCCCTGCCCTGTCACCGGCTCGCGCACCTGGTAAAGGCCGGTGACATTTTCAGCCTGGGCAGTGGCCGAGATCAGGGCCAGGCAACCGGCTGCCAGAATATTGAAGAGACGCATGGAGGATTCCTGTCCATTTACCGCAATGCCTATACCTTATACACGGGGGCGAAAGGTAACCAGTCGCGAGGATGAAAGATTGGTTGCGGAGATTGCCTGGGAAATGTGATGGTCTGACAGGTGCTCGCCGCAACAGGTTCAGCGCCTGCGCGTGCATGGCGCGGCCCTTGTGGCGTACACCCCCAACTTTTTACCTATTTTCATGCCCTGCCCGTCGGCCTGAGGATGGCCGCTGCCCGGCAACCCTGATAAAATCGCGCGCCTTCACAGACCACTGACGTTTCAGGCAGCCGCCGCTTACCAGCCGGCCTTGGCCGTCATGGTCGTTTTTAAGAATCCCTCCCTCCTAAAGGCCTGGATCAATGAGCAAGCAACCCTCCCTGAGCTACAAGGACGCCGGTGTAGACATCGACGCCGGCGAAGCACTGGTCGAACGCATCAAGGGCGTGGCAAAACGCACCGCACGCCCTGAAGTCATGGGTGGCCTGGGCGGCTTCGGCGCCCTCTGCGAGATCCCGGCCGGCTACAAGCAGCCGGTGCTGGTCTCCGGCACCGACGGCGTCGGCACCAAGCTGCGTCTGGCACTGAACCTGAACAAGCACGACAGCATCGGCCAGGACCTGGTCGCCATGTGCGTCAACGACCTGGTAGTGTGCGGCGCCGAGCCATTGTTCTTCCTCGACTACTATGCCACCGGCAAACTGAACGTCGACGTGGCCGCCACCGTGGTCACCGGCATCGGTGCCGGCTGCGAACTGGCCGGCTGCTCGCTGGTCGGTGGTGAAACCGCCGAAATGCCTGGCATGTACGAAGGCGAAGACTACGATCTGGCCGGCTTCTGCGTCGGCGTGGTGGAAAAGGCCGAGATCATCGACGGCTCCAAGGTTGCCACCGGCGACGCACTGATCGCCCTGCCGTCCTCGGGACCGCACTCCAACGGCTACTCGCTGATCCGCAAGATCCTCGAAGTGTCCGCCACCGACATCGAGAACACCCAGCTGGACGGCAAGCCGCTGACCGACCTGCTGATGGCGCCGACCCGCATCTACGTCAAGCCGCTGCTGCAACTGATCAAGAACACCGGCGCGGTCAAGGCCATGGCCCACATCACCGGTGGCGGCCTGCTGGACAACATCCCGCGCGTACTGCCGGCCAACGCCCAGGCGGTCATCGACGTGGCCAGCTGGCAGCGCCCGGCGGTATTCGACTTCCTGCAGGAAAAAGGCAACGTCGACGAGCATGAAATGCACCGCGTGCTGAACTGCGGCGTCGGCATGGTCATCTGCGTGGCCCAGGACCAGGTAGAAGCAGCCCTGAACGAACTGCGCGCCGCTGGCGAGCAGCCATGGGTGATCGGCCACATCGCCGAAGCCGCCGAAGGCGCTGCCCAGGTCGAGCTGCAAAACCTCAAGGCACACTGATGCCAAGCAAGACCTGCAATGTAGTGGTACTGCTGTCGGGCTCCGGCAGCAACCTGCAAGCCCTGATCGACAGCTGCCAAGGCCAGGACAGCCCGGTGCGCATCCGTGCAGTGGTTTCCAACCGCGCCGATGCCTACGGCCTGCAACGCGCCGCGGCGGCCGGCATAGACAGCGTCGTGCTCGAGCACACCCAGTTCGACGGCCGTGAAGCCTTCGATGCCGCGCTGATGGCGCGCATCGACGGTTTCGCCCCCGACCTGGTGGTGCTGGCCGGTTTCATGCGCATCCTCAGTGGCGACTTCGTGCGCCACTACCAGGGCCGCCTGCTCAACATCCACCCGTCGCTGCTGCCCAAGTACAAGGGCTTGCATACCCACCGTCGGGCGCTGGAGGCAGGCGACGGCGAGCACGGCTGCAGCGTACACTTCGTGACTGAGGAACTCGATGGCGGCCCTCTGGTCGTACAGGCTGTGGTGCCGGTGGTGCCTGACGACACCGTCGAAAGCCTGGCCCAGCGGGTACACCGCCAGGAACACCTGATTTACCCGCTGGCGGTGCGCTGGTTCGCCGAAGGGCGCTTGCGTCTTGGCGAACAGGGTGCATTACTGGATGGCCAGCCACTGGCGGCCAGCGGTCACTTGATTCGATCCTAGGAGAATTTATGCGTCGCGCCCTGCTCTTGGCTCTCGCCGTGCTCGCCCTGCCCCTCCAGGCAGCTGATCTGAAGCCTTTCTCGGCCAGCTATACCGCAGACTGGAAGCAACTGCCCATGAGCGGCACCGCCGAGCGCAGCCTGGTCAAGAATGCCAACGGTACCTGGGACCTTAATTTCAAGGCTTCCATGATGATCGCCAGCCTGACCGAGCAAAGCACCCTGCGCATGGACAACGACACCCTGCTGCCACAGAAGTACCACTTCGAGCGCGGTGGCCTGGGCAAGGCCAAGAAGGTCGACCTGACTTTCGACTGGAACAGCAAAAAGGTCACCGGCAGCGACCGTGGCGATGCCATCAACCTGCCGCTGAACCGTGGTGTGCTGGACAAGTCGTCCTACCAGTTGGCCCTGCAACATGACTTGGCCGCCGGCAAGAAGAGCATGACCTACCAGGTGGTCGATGGTGACGAGATCGACACCTACGACTTCCGCGTGCTGGGCACCGAAAAGGTCACTACCAAGACTGGCCAGGTCGATGCGGTGAAGGTCGAGCGCGTGCGCGCCCCAAGCCAGAGCAAGCGCATCACCGAGCTGTGGTTCGCCAAGAACTGGGACTACCTGCTGGTGCAACTGCGCCAGGTCGAGACCGATGGCAAGGAATACGTGATCGTGCTGCAGGATGGCACGGTCGATGGCAAGCCGGTGAAGGGCAACTGAGCCAGCGCTGCCAGCAGTACCCGAAGCCCCGCCTTGTGCGGGGCTTTTTTTGATTGCGCTCCGGCTTCCATGAAACTTGTTTCATGCCGGTTTTATTTACTTAGCCTGCTAACAAACTCTATAAAGAGGTTGTGCGACACAGTGTCGCAGCCAACTGAAACAGTGGAGTTTAACGATGACAGTCCAAGTAACCGAACGCGACGAATCGAAAATGTCCCACGAAGGCCTGGCCGCTGGTGTGCGGATCTGGGATGTGCACCAACAGGGCCAACTGGTGGGGATGTTCCACAACGAACATGAAGCGCATCAGTACCGTACAGAGCTGGAAAACCTGGAAAACCAGCGCGCCACGCAATGACCCATCTTCAAATGAAAAACCCCGCCAAGGCGGGGTTTTTCGTGGTTACCACATCAGATCATCAGGGATCTTGTAGGCTGCGTACGGGTCGTCCTCGTCCGCTTCCTCGACATGGGTGTTCAGCAGCAGGACACGGCCAGGGTCGCGCTCCTGGATCTTCAATGCCGCCTCACGAGGGATCACCTCATAGCCGCCGGCAAACGACACCACGGCCAGCGCACCATTGCTCAGCTTGGTCCGCATCAGAGCATTGACGGCAATGCGCTTGACCTTCTTGTCGTCGACGAAGTTGTAGTAGTCCTCGGTGCTCAGCTTCGGCAGGCGAGTCGCTTCGATCAACTGCTTGATCTGCGCCGCGCGGGCCTTCTGCTCGGCTTTTTCCTGCTGCTGGCGGTTCAGTTCCTGGTCACGCTTGGCCTTCTCGGCCATGGCTTCCTTGGCCATGCGCTGCTGGCTGTCGTCCACCTCGACCTGGCCTTTGTGCTCCAGGCGTTTCTGTTTCTTCTCGGCCTTGTTGGCCTGGGAAACCTGTTTCTGGTTGACCAGACCGGCTTTGAGCAGTTGGTCGCGAAGGGAAAGGCTCATGAATGTTCACTCACTTATGCAACAGCTCAGCCGCAGCTGGGCAGGTTCTTTTCCTGACGTTTGGCTTCACCCCAAAGGGCATCCAGTTCATCAAGGTTACAATCTTCGATGGGGCGGCCACTGTCGCGCAATGCCTGTTCGATGAAGCGGAAACGCCGCTCGAACTTGCGATTGGCACGGCGCAGGGCGTGTTCCGGGTCATGCTTGAGGTGGCGGGCCAGGTTGACGGCGGCAAACAGCAGGTCGCCGATTTCATCCTCGAGCGCATCGGCATCGCCGTCGGCCATGGCCTGCAGCACTTCGTCCAGCTCTTCGCGCACCTTGTCCAGCACCGGCAATGCCGCGGGCCAGTCGAAACCAACCGTGGCTGCGCGCTTTTGCAGTTTGGCTGCCCGCGACAACGCCGGCAATGCCGCTGGTACGTCGTCGAGCAACGACAGCTGTTCGGGCTGGCTCTTTTCCGCGCGCTCTTCAGCCTTGATTTCTTCCCAGCGTGACTTGACCTGGGCCTCGTTCAGGCTGGGGGTGTCCACCGGCGCATACAGCTCGCCGGTGGGGAATACATGCGGGTGACGGCGAATGAGCTTGCGGGTGATGCTGTCGACCACGCCGTCGAACTCGAAACGCCCCTCCTCGCGGGCCAGCTGGCTGTAGTAGACCACCTGGAACAGCAGGTCGCCCAGCTCACCTTGCAGGTGCTCGAAGTCGCCACGCTCGATGGTATCGGCAACCTCGTAGGCCTCTTCGATGGTGTGCGGGACGATGCTCGCGTAGTTCTGCTTCAGGTCCCACGGGCAGCCGTACTGCGGGTCGCGCAGGCGGGCCATGAGGTGCAGCAGGTCTTCGAGGGTGTAGGTCATTCAGGCAGGTCCTTCGGTGGTGGCTTCTTCGCGGGCTTGCCCGCTCCCACAGGATGCATGCAGGTTTCGAAATCTGCATCTTGCCTATGGGAGCAGGCAAGCCCGCGAAGCAGGCACCGCAGTCTCAAGGTGTACGATTACGCCGCGTCTCGATGATGTTGGGCAACTGCGAGATCCGCCCAAGCAGGCGCCCCAGCGCATCCAGGCCTGGAATCTCGATGGTCAGCGACATCAGCGCGGTGTTGTCTTCCTTATTCGAGCGGGTGTTCACCGCCAGCACGTTGATCTTTTCGTTCAGCAGCACTTGCGACACATCGCGCAGCAAGCCCGGGCGGTCGTAGGCACGGATGACGATGTCGACCGGGTAGGTCTGCACCGGGATCGGCCCCCAGCTTACCTGGATCATGCGCTCCGGTTCCTTGCCCGCCAACTGCAGCACCGAAGCGCAGTCCTGGCGGTGGATGCTCACACCGCGGCCCTGAGTGATGTAGCCGACGATGGCGTCGCCAGGCAGCGGCTGGCAGCAACCGGCCATCTGCGTCAGCAGGTTGCCGACACCCTGGATCTGGATGTCGCCACGCTTGCCGGTACGCGGCCCGGTAGGCTTGCGCGGTACCAGTTCGATCTGCTCGATGCGCTCGGGCTCAAGCAGCTGCTGGGCGGCGTTGACCAGGTGCGCCAGGCGCAGGTCGCCGGCACCGAGCGAGGCGAACATGTCCTCGGCGGTCTTGACGTTGGTCTTCTCGGCCAGGCGCTCGAAATCCACCTGCGGCAGGCCCAGGCGGCTGAGCTCGCGTTCGAGCAAGGTCTTGCCGGCAGCGACGTTCTGATCGCGTGCCTGCAGCTTGAACCAGTGTACGATCTTGGCCCGTGCCCGCGAGGTAGTGACGTAGCCCAGGTTGGAGTTCAACCAGTCACGGCTGGGATTGCCGTGCTTGCTGGTAATGATCTCGACCTGCTCGCCGGTCTGCAGGCTGTAGTTGAGCGGCACGATGCGCCCGTTGATCTTGGCGCCGCGGCAGTTGTGGCCGATTTCGGTGTGCACGCGGTAGGCGAAGTCCAGCGGCGTGGCACCTTTTGGCAAGTCGATGGCGTGGCCGTCCGGGGTGAACACATAGACCCGGTCCGGCTCGATGTCGACCCGCAGCTGCTCGGCCAGGCCACCGATGTCGCCCAGCTCTTCGTGCCACTCCAGCACCTGGCGCAGCCAGGAGATCTTCTCTTCGTAATGGTTGGAACTGGACTTGACGTCGGTGCCCTTGTAGCGCCAGTGGGCACATACCCCAAGCTCGGCTTCCTCGTGCATGCCGTGGGTACGGATCTGCACTTCCAGCACCTTGCCCTCGGGGCCGATCACCGCGGTGTGCAGGGAGCGATAGCCGTTCTCCTTGGGGTTGGCGATGTAATCGTCGAACTCCTTGGGGATATGCCGCCACAGGGTATGCACGATGCCCAACGCGGTGTAGCAGTCGCGAATTTCCGGCACCAGCACGCGTACCGCGCGCACGTCGTAGATCTGGCTGAATTCCAGGCCTTTGCGCTGCATCTTGCGCCAGATCGAATAGATATGTTTCGCCCGGCCGCTGATGTCGGCCTTGACGCCAGTGGCCAGCAGCTCGTTCTGCAGCTGGTTCATAACCTCGCTGATGAACCGCTCGCGGTCCAACCGGCGCTCGTGCAGCAGCTTGGCGATCTGTTTGTACTGGTCGGGTTCGAGGTAGCGGAAGGAAAGGTCTTCCAACTCCCACTTGATGTGGCCGATACCCAGGCGGTGCGCCAGCGGCGCATAGATATCGAACACCTCGCGCGCGACACGCAGGCGTTTCTCGTCGTCGGCGGCCTTCACCGCACGGATCGCGCAGGTGCGCTCGGCCAGCTTGATCAGCGCCACGCGCACGTCGTCGACCATGGCCACGAGCATCTTGCGCAGGTTCTCGACCTGCGCCTGCGAGCCCAGCACCAGCGATTGGCGCGGGCTGAGGCTGGCGCTGATGGCGGCCATGCGCAGCACACCGTCGATCAGCTTGGACACTACCGGGCCAAAGCGCTGGCTGACCTCGGCCAGCGTCACCTTGCCCTCGCGCACCGAGCGGTAGATGACCGCCGCCACCAGGGAATCCTGGTCGAGCTTGAGGTCGGCTAGGATTTCCGCGATCTCAAGGCCCGCCTGGAAGCTGGACGTACCGTCCGCCCAGGAATGCTTGGCCGGGTTGCCCTTTTTCTCGACTTCATGGGCAAACTCGCAGGCCTCTTTCAGCGCTGCGCGATCCAGTGCCGAATCGACGCTTACCACATGGTCCAACCATGCTTCGAGATTGATACTGCCGTCGGTGTTGACCGGCTGGTGCACTCTCACCTGTACCATCTTTGTTTTACCTTTCCATACAGCACACCACACGGGTGCGCTGGCGATCACCGTGCGGCCACCATTCCATGAAAGCCGCACCAAGGGGCCAGTCAGCTAGCCCGCTTCGAATAACGCCATGGCCTCGACATGCGCCGTCTGAGGAAACATGTCGAGAATCCCGGCCCTTTTTAACCGGTACCCCTGGCCGACCAGCACCTGCGCGTCTCGCGCCAGCGTGGCCGGGTTGCACGATACATAGACCAGCCTTCTGGCCTTGAGGCGGGCGATGCCTTGCACCACCTCGAAAGCACCGTCGCGCGGTGGATCCAAGAGTACCGCAGAAAAGCCCTCGGCGGCCCATCCGGCACCCGCCAAAGGCTGCGATAAATCGGCCTGAAAAAACCGTGCGTTATGCACATTGTTGTTCCGGGCATTGGCCGCGGCCCGATCGACCATGGCCTGCACTCCTTCCACTGCCACTACCTCGCGCGCCTGCCGGGCCAGTGGCAGGGCGAAGTTGCCCAGGCCGCAGAACAGGTCCAGCACGCGCTCGTCGGCCTGCGGTGCGAGCCAGGCCAGCGCCTGCTCTATCATTGCCGTGTTGACCTGGGCATTTACCTGTACGAAGTCACCTGGGCGCCAGGCCAGTTCCAACTGCCAGGGCGCCAAGGCAAAGCCCAGCTGCGCGGCCGGGTCCACTGGCGCCGGCTCCCCTTCGCCCTGCAGCCACAACTGGGCATTGGCCTGTTCGCAGAACGCCTGCAGCCTGGCCAGGTCTTCGGCGGGCAACGGCGCGACATGGCGCACCAGCAGCGCCTCGGCAGTACCGCTGAACAGTTCCACATGGCCCAGCGCCTGCGGCTTGCTCAGCGAGCGCAGCACGGTCGGTAAATGGCGCAGAATCGACTGCAAGGGCTGTACCAGCACCGCGCAATCGTCGATGGCAATGATGTCCTGGCTGGCTTCGGCACGGAAGCCGACCTCCAGCTGACGCGCCTTGGCGTCCCAGCGCACGGCCACGCGGGCGCGGCGCCGGTAGCCGAACTCCGGCCCACTCAGCGGTGCGGCCCATTCCTCGGGCTGCACGCCGGCCACCCGCTGCAGCTGCTCTGCCAGGGTGCGCTGCTTGAGCGCCAGCTGCGCTTCGTGCGGCAGGTGCTGCAGGTTGCAGCCTCCGCAACGCTCGTAATGCCGGCACGGTGCCTGACGGCGTTCGGGGCTGGCCTGCAGCAGGCGCTCCAGGCGGGCCTCGACCACTTTGCCACGGGCATTGAGCACCCGCGCCTCGACGGCCTCACCGGCCAGGGCGCCGCTGACGAACCAGGTGCGCCCTTCGTGGAAGGCAATGCCCCGGCCGTCACCGGCCAGGCGCTCGATTTCCAGGCGCTGCTTCTTGCCCACCGGGACCTGGGGGCTGCGGTTGCCGCCAGCCGGCTGGAAGCGCAGGCCGCTGTTGCTTTTTTTCTTTGACATTTAGCTCGGGTCGAACAGGCCGGTGGACAGGTAACGGTCGCCGCGGTCGCAGATGATCGCGACCATCGTGGCATTTTCCACCTCGCGGGACAGGCGCAGCATGGCCGCGACTGCACCACCGGAAGACACGCCGCAGAAAATGCCCTCTTCACGGGCAAGGCGGCGGGTGGTTTCCTCGGCTTCCTGCTGCGACATGTCGACCACGCGGTCGACACGGCTGGCGTCGAAGATTTTCGGCAGGTATTCCTCGGGCCAGCGGCGGATGCCCGGAATTGCCGAGCCCTCCATTGGTTGCAGGCCAATGATCTGCACCGCCGGGTTTTGTTCCTTGAGGTACTGCGAGCAGCCCATGATGGTACCGGTGGTACCCATGGAGCTGACGAAATGGGTGATGGTGCCCTGGGTCTGCTGCCAGATCTCGGGGCCGGTGCTGTTGTAGTGGGCGATGGGGTTGTCGCCATTGGCGAACTGGTCCAGCACCAGGCCGCGGCCTTCGGCCTGCAGCTTCTCGGCCAGGTCACGGGCGCCCTCCATACCCTCTTCCTTGGTCACCAGGATCAGCTCGGCGCCGTAGGCGGTCATGGCGGCTTTGCGCTCGGCGGTGGAATTGTCAGGCATGATCAGGATCATCTTGTAGCCCTTGATCGCCGCAGCCATCGCCAGGGCGATGCCGGTGTTGCCGGAGGTGGCTTCGATCAGGGTATCGCCGGGCTTGATCTGGCCGCGCAGTTCGGCGCGGGTGATCATCGACAATGCCGGGCGGTCCTTCACCGAGCCGGCGGGATTGTTACCTTCGAGCTTGAGCAGGAGGGTGTTGCTGGTTTCGCCAGCGATACGCTGCAGGCGAACCAGGGGCGTATTGCCGACGCAATCGGCGATGGTTGGGTACTGCAAGGTCATGGCGTATTTCACAATCCGGACGGCAGGGGTGCCTATCATACCGGCAAACCCTTCCCGGCCATATCACGCAATCTGTGATGAATATAGCTACAAGCTATATCGATAGCCTGTTCCGGCCCTTTCGCGGGTGAACCCGCTCCCACAGGGACTCCACTAGCCTCAAGAGTAGTGATGAACCTGTGGGAGCGGGTTCACCCGCGAAGGGGCCGGGACATGTATTGGCAAGCGCATCCACAACCGCAGCCCGCGTTTGCCATTCTGCGCCCACAAGGTGCCACCCTGACGCTGGATGGCACTGCGGGCGATGCTCAGCCCCAGGCCGAAACCACCATCCCCGGGCCGCGAACCGTCCAGCCGTGAGAACGGTGCAAAGATCCGCTCCAGGTCTTCTTCAGCCACGCCACCGCCTTCGTCTTCCAGCCACAACCGCCAATACTCGCCTTCACGCTGCCCACCGAGGCGCACCACACCCTCGGCCGGCGAGTGACGAATGGCATTGCGCAACATGTTCTCCAGCGCCTGGGCCAGGTAGTTCAGGTTGCCCTGCACCCAGCAGTCCGCCGGCACTTCGCAGCGCAGCCGCGCCGGTGCCCAGCCGCTTTCGTACCTGGCATTCTCGGCCAGCAGCTCCCACAGCGCCTGCACCTCGATCGGCTCAAGGTTCATCGGCGCACGTTCGGCGTCCTGCCAGGCCAGTTGCAGGGTATCCTCGACCAACTGCTGCATGCAGTCCACCTCCCGCGCCAGGCGTTCACGCAGGCGCAGCAGGTCGGTTTCGCCATCGCAGGCCACCCGCAGCCGGCTGAGTGGCGTACGCATTTCGTGAGACAGATCACGCAGCAACTGCTGCTGCATGGCTACCGTGCCCTGCAGCCGCTCGGCCATCTGGTCGAAGGCACGGGCCAGTTCACCCAGCTCGTCATGCCGGGCGATGGTGCGTGAGTCCAGGCGAGCCGACAACTGGTCGGCGCGCCAGGCATTGGCCTGCTCGCGCAATTGGTTCAACGGCACGATCAGCATGCGATAAAGGCCAACACACAACAGCAGGGTGAACAGACCCGGGATAATGCCGTTGGTGACGATACGCCACAGCATCCGGTACTGGCCGGGGTTGAAGCGCTGCGGCAGTTCGATCACCAACATGCCCTGCTCCGGTGCCCCCGGGAACGGTATGCGCAACCAAGGCTGGTCGACACTGCGCCGGCTCATCGGCCAGTCGACACCGCGCAGGCGGGTCAACCGCTGCATGATCTGCGGGTCGAGGCTGGCGCTGTCGAGCGGCCGCAGGTTCAGGTCGAGCACGCCAACCCAGCCGCGTTCGCGCTGGTGCATCGTCGCCACCCAGCGGTCCAGCCCTGCCCGCCCACCACTGCGCCATGCCTGCTCTGCCTCGGCGGCATAGCCACGCAAAGCCTGCCGCGCCGGCTCCGAAAGGAAGGCGTTCTGGGTCTCCATGTGCCGACCCCAGGTGTAACTGAGGCCGATCATCAGCAGGCAGAAGCCCACCAGCAGGATCGCCAGCTTCCAGAACAGCGAATGGCGGTCGAGCATGGGTTACTCCGCCTCGCTGGCGCTGAGCACGTAGCCCTTGCCCCACACGGTACGGATCTGCCGTTCGTGATAGCCGATGCCCTTGAGCTTGCGGCGTATCTGGCTGACGTGCATGTCCAGGCTGCGGTCATGCCGCGAATAGCCTCGTTGTAGCACTTGCTGGTAAAGGAACGGCTTGCTCAGGACTTCGTCGAGGTTGCGGTTGAGAATGTCGAGCAGGCGGTATTCGCTGGGTGTCAGGCCGGCCAGGTGGCCATCCAGGCGCACGTCGCACAGCGCCTCGTCATATTGCAACTCGCCACCGCCTTCCTGCACCTGCGGGGCGTGATGGCGCCGCTCGAGGGCCACACGGCGCAGGATAGCCTCGATGCGCACCCGCAGCTCTGCCATGCTGAACGGCTTGGGCAGGTAGTCGTCGGCACCACGCTGGAAGCCGCTGATGCGGTCGGCTTCGGCACCTAGCGCCGACATCAGGATCACCGGCGTGGCGCTGCGCTTGCGCAACTGCGCCAGGGCATCCAGGCCGTTTAGCCCGGGCAGCAGGATGTCCATGAGCACCACGTCGAAAGCATGGCGTCCCGCCGTTTCAAGGCCCTCCAGGCCGTTGCGGCACCAAGTCACCTGGAAGCCGCCGCGCTGCAGCTCTTCGTGCAGATAGGCACCGAGGACCGGATCATCCTCGATGGCGAGGATATTGGAGTTGTGAATAGCTACAGGATTCATTGGCAACTGCCATGCATTCTCAATTGGGTGATTATTGAGTATCCAGCGCCTGCCAGGCAACCGCCCTGCGACCAATGCCGCTGCAAGGGCACAAAACACGTACTAAAGAGGTGCAATAGCACGGCAGGCGGAGTAACTTCCCGGCTTGGCCGTCATCGCTTGACGGTGTCCAGGCACATGACAGGAGGCGAGTGTGCTCGATCGCTTGGGAATTCGCAGCCGGGTCCTGCTGCTGGCCCTGCTGCCGGCCGGCCTGATGGCATTGGTGCTGGGTAGTTACTTCACCTGGCTGCAACAGAACGACCTGCGCACCCAGCTGCTGCAACGCGGCAAGATGATCGCCGAGCAGCTGGCGCCGTTGGCCGCGCCCGCCATGGCCAAGCTGGCACCGGCACAACTTGAGCGCATTGCCGCACAAACACTGGAGCAGGCCGATGTGCGCGCAGTCGCCTTTCTGGCCCCGGACCGCACGCGCCTGGCCCATGCCGGCCCGAGCATGCTCAACCAGCCGCCCAGCGGCGGCACCGGCACCCAGCTGCTGCAACGCAGCGGCAATGACGCCACCCGCTATCTGATGCCAGTGTTCGGCCACCACCGCGACCTGGCCACCGATGCCGTGCCGACCGAAGCCGAACGCCTGCTGGGCTGGGTCGAGATCGAGCTGTCCCACGACGGCACCCTGCTGCGCGGCTACCGCAACCTGTTCACCAGCCTGTTGCTGATTCTCGCCTGCCTGGTGCTCAGCGGCCTGCTGGCACTGCGCATGAGCCGCACCATCAACGACCCGATCAAGCGCATCAAGCATGCGGTCAACCAGCTCAAGGACGGCCACCTCGAGGAACGCCTGCCGGCCATGGGCAGCCATGAGCTGGACGAGCTGGCGCGCGGCATCAACCGCATGGCCGAAACCCTTCACAACGCCCACGAAGAACTGCAGCACAGCATCGACCAGGCCACCGAGGACGTACGCCAGAACCTGGAAACCATCGAGATCCAGAACATCGAGCTGGACATGGCGCGCAAGGAAGCCCTGGAGGCCAGCCGCATCAAGTCGGAGTTCCTGGCCAACATGAGCCACGAAATCCGCACCCCGCTCAACGGTATCCTCGGTTTCACCCACCTGCTGCAAAAAAGCGAGCTGACACCGCGCCAGCTCGACTACCTGAGCACCATCGAGAAGTCTGCCGACAACCTGCTCGGGATCATCAACGAGATCCTCGACTTCTCCAAGATCGAGGCCGGCAAACTGGTGCTCGACAGCATCCCCTTCAACCTGCGCGACCTGATCCAGGACACCCTGACCATCCTCGCCCCGGCCGCCCACGCCAAGCAGCTGGAACTGCTCAGCCTGATCTACCGCGATACCCCGTCGTCGCTGATCGGCGACCCGTTGCGGCTCAAGCAGATCCTTACCAACCTGGTCAGCAACGCAATCAAGTTCACCCGCGAGGGCACCATCGTCGTACGCGCCATGCTCGAAGATGAGCACGAGGACAGTGCGCAGCTGCGCATCAGCGTGCAGGACACCGGCATCGGCTTGTCGCCGCAGGATGTGCGTACGCTGTTCCAGGCCTTCAGCCAGGCCGACAACTCGCTGGCCCGCCAGCCTGGCGGCACCGGCCTGGGGCTGGTGATTTCCAAGCGCCTGATCGAGCAGATGGGCGGCGAAATCGGCGTCGACAGCACCCCGGGCGAGGGTTCGCAGTTCTGGATCAGCCTCAACCTGCCCAAGGCCCACGATGGTGTCGAGGAGCTGCCGCTGCAACCGCTGCTGGGCCGCCGCGCAGCCATCGTCGATGGCCACGAACTGGCGCGCCAGGCGTTGGAGCACCAGCTGGAAGACTTCGGCCTCAGCGTCAGCCTGTTCGCCTCCTTCGACCAACTGCTGCAGGGCGTGCAAGCCGCCAGCCAGGCCGGCCTGCCGTTCGAGTTCGCCGTGCTCGGGGCCAACCTTGGCAACCTGTCGCCCGAGCAGCTGGGCCATTACCATCAGCAGCTCGAGCGCTACCATTGCCAGTGCGTGGTGCTGTGCCCGACCACCGAGCAGGCGCTGTACCACCCGTACCTGCCCAACGGCCATGGCCAGTTGCTGTCCAAGCCGACCTGCACGCGCAAACTGCGCCGCCTGTTGCTGGAACTGGTGCAACCGCGCCGCCCGCAGGGCGAGGTGAACAGCATCAACGGCCAGCGCCAGCCGAAGATTCTCTGCGTCGACGACAACCCCGCCAACCTACTGCTGGTGCAGACCCTGCTCGAAGACCTGGGCGCCGAGGTGCTGGCCGTCGACAACGGCTATGCGGCAGTACAGGCGGTACAGAACGAACCGTTCGACCTGGTGCTGATGGACGTGCAGATGCCCGGCATGGACGGCCGCGCCTGCACCGAGCAGATCCGCCTGTGGGAAAACACCCAAAGCGGCGACCCGTTGCCGATCGTCGCCCTCACCGCCCACGCCATGGCCAACGAGAAACGCGCGTTGCTGCATGGAGGCATGGACGACTACCTGACCAAGCCAATCAGCGAACGGCAGCTGGCCCAGGTGGTAATGAAATGGACCGGCCTGAGCCTGGGTGCGCCAGAGCAGGAACGCCTGGCCGAGCAACTGGCCAACGGTGATGACCTGAAGGTGCTGGACCCTGAGGAAGGCCTGCGCCTGGCCGCCGGCAAAGCGGACCTGGCGGCCGATATGCTAAGCATGCTGCTGGGCTCGCTGGAAGCCGACCGCGAAGCCATACGCGCCGCCCGCGAGGCCGACGACCGCAACCGCCTGATCGAACAGGTGCACCGCCTGAACGGCGCCTCACGTTATTGCGGCGTCCCGCAGTTGCGGGCCGCGTGCCAGCGCAGCGAAACCTTGCTCAAGCAGGAAAACCCGCTGGCACAGCAGGCACTGGACGAACTGGATGCGGCAATCAACCGCCTGGCGGCGCAGGCCAGACTGAGCGCCTGACACAGTTCCCTGTGGGAGCGGGCGTGCCCGCGAACATGGGCGAAGCCCGTGCCATCCATCGCGAAGTCTTCTTCGCGGGCACGCCCGCTCCCACAGTGGCCCGCGCCATATTCAAGGTATGCTGTACCTCCTGCACTGGAAAAGGAACCCACCATGCGCGCCCTGTTGTTCAGCAGCCAGCACTACGACCAGGAAAGCTTCACCCGTGCCGCCAGCGGCACCACACTGGACCTGCACTTCCAGCCCGCCCGCCTGACCCTCGATACCGCTACCCTGGCCGATGGCTACGAGGTGGTCTGCGCCTTCATCAATGACGAGCTCGACGCCCAGGTGCTGCAGCGCCTGGCCGCAGGCGGCACGCGCCTGGTCGCCCTGCGCTCGGCCGGCTACAACCATGTCGACCTGGCCGCCGCCCAGCGCCTGGGCCTGACCGTAGTGCGAGTGCCGGCCTACTCGCCGCACGCCGTGGCCGAACACGCCGTGGCGCTGATCCTGGCCCTGAACCGGCGCCTGCACCGGGCCTACAACCGCACCCGCGAGGGTGACTTCACCCTGCACGGGCTGACCGGCTTCGACCTGCACGACAAGACCGTCGGCGTGGTCGGTACCGGCCAGATCGGCACCGCCTTTGCCCGCATCATGGCCGGTTTCGGCTGCCAGTTGCTGGCCTATGACCCTTACCCCAACCCCGAGCTGCTGGCCTTGGGCGCGCGCTACCTGCCATTGCCCGAGTTGCTGCGTGAAGCGCGCGTCATCAGCCTGCACTGCCCGCTGACCGAGCACACCCGGCACCTTATCAATGCACAAAGCCTGGCCCAGCTGCAGCCCGGCGCCATGCTGATCAACACCGGCCGCGGCGCGCTGGTCGACACCCCGGCGCTGATCGACGCGCTGAAGAGCGGTCAGCTCGGCTACCTGGGCCTGGACGTATACGAAGAAGAAGCCCAGCTGTTCTTCGAGGACCGCTCCGACCTGCCGCTGCAGGACGACGTGCTGGCCCGTCTGCTGACCTTCCCAAACGTGATCATCACTGCCCACCAGGCGTTCCTTACCCGCGAGGCACTGGATGCCATCGCCGCGACCACGCTGGACAACATCAACCGCTGGGCGGCAGGCAATCCACAGAATCTGGTGATGGGTTAGTGCTAGGATACGCGGCATTTCTGGAGGACCCATGGTCGAGCACGATTTCCGCTACACCCTTTTCAACCCGCAACATACCCTGATCGAGTGCCGCGCCCTGGTGCCGGGCCGCTACCAGGTCACCGGCAACGGCGGCTCGATGCACAAAGGCGACACCCTGCTGGTCACCCTCAAGGGCAGCAAGGACTTGTCCATGCGCCTGACAGTGGAGAGCGTGCGCCACCTGATCAACCCGCGCGGCCAGTGGGTTGCCGTGGCCAGCGGCCCGGTGTTCAACGAGCTGGAAATCCTCACCTGGCAGGTCGCGTGCGACAGCTGCGACGCCGTGCTGGACTTCGAGTTCGCGGTGGACGCCAAGCTGGGCAAGAAAGCCCGCCAGCCTGCCGCCAGCGCACGCATTGCCGAGCTGGGCTGGGCCAGCCGTGGCGAAAAACACCTGTGCCCGCGTTGCCAGGAGAGCGCCGAGTGAAAAATCTGCTGACCGGCGTGCTGATTGCCACCGGCCTGCTCGGCTGCGCCGCAGAACCTTCCAAGCTGCAGCAGGAGCGCAGCTATGTGCTGGAGTGGATTGGCGAACGGCCGCTGATCGACTACAGCCACCTGACCCTGACCTTGGCCAGCGATGGCCGTGCCTATGGCAATGGCGGCTGCAACCACTGGTTCGCGCCATACACACTGGACGGCGAGCACCTTAGCTTCGGCAAGGTCGGCAAGACCCGCAAGCTCTGCGCGCCGGCGTTGATGGAACAGGAAAAACGCTTCCTGCAGGCGCTGGAAACAGTGCAGCGCTGGGATGTGTCGCCTATCGAGCAGATGCGTTTCTGGCCGGCCGAAGGCAAGCCACTGCGCTTCTGGCCTGAGGAAGGCTGAATATTGCCGGGGCCGCTGTGCGGCCCATCGCGACACAAGGCCGCTCCTACAGGAGATCGCATCCCCCTGTAGGAGCGGCCTTGTGTCGCGATGGGCTGCAAAGCAGCCCCAAAATGCATCAGGCGCCCTTCAGTGCCTTGATCCTGGCCTGCAGCCCTTCCAGGGTCTGCTCGCCCATCAATTGTTCCCGCACCTTGCCCTTGTCATCGATGATATAGGTCACCGGCAATGCCTCGCTACGCGGCAGGTCATAGCGCTCGGCCGGGTCCTGCGCCAATACGGTGAAAGCGATCCCCAGGGTTTCGGCAGCCTGCTTCAGCTCCTGCCCTTGCAAGCCATCGAAGTTCACCCCCACCACCTTGATACCATCGGCCGCCCACTGCTTGGCTGCCGCGTTCAGTTCAGGGATTTCGGTACGGCACGGCCCGCACCATTCGGCCCAGTAGTTGAGCACCAGCCAGTGCCCGTCGATTTGTTCGGCCTTAACCGTCTTACCGTGTTGGTCCACGCCATAATCGGCACCGCAACCACCGAGCAACAGGCTCGCGGTGATGGCCAGTACTGCTGCCAGACGCCTTGCCATGGGTCAATCCTTCTCGAGTTTTAAAGCAAATTGGTCAGTCGCTGCGGTTAGAATAGCCGCCACACCCTGCTGGATGCGACCCGACATGACCGACCTCACGCTCTATCATAACCCGCGCTGCTCGAAATCCCGCGGCGCCCTGGAACTGCTCGAAGCTCGCGGCCTGGCGCCGACAATCGTGCGCTACCTCGAGACCCCGCCCGACGCGGCCACCCTGAAGTCTCTGCTCGGCAAGCTGGGCATCGCCCCGCGCCAGCTGCTGCGTACCGGCGAGGACGAGTACGAGGAGCTGAACCTGGCCGACCCGTCGCTTACCGACGCGCAACTGATCGACGCCATGGCCCGGCACCCCAAACTGATCGAGCGGCCGATCTTCATCGCTGGCGACAAGGCCGTAGTCGGCCGACCACCCGAGAAAGTACTGGAGATCCTGCCGTGAGCGAGCCCTACATCCTGGTGCTGTATTACAGCCGCCATGGGTCGACCAGCGAGATGGCCCGGCACATCGCCCGCGGCATCGAGCTGGCCGGCATGGAAGCCCGCCTGCGCACGGTACCGGCGATTTCCACCGAGTGCGAAGCAGTGGCCCCGGACATCCCTGCCAATGGTGCGCTGTACGCCACCCTGGATGACCTGCGCCACTGCGCCGGCCTGGTACTGGGCAGCCCGACCCGCTTCGGCAACATGGCGGCGCCGCTCAAGTACTTCCTGGATGGCACCAGCAGCCTGTGGCTGGGCGGTGAACTGGTCGGCAAGCCGGCAGGCGTGTTCACCTCTACCGCCAGCCTGCACGGCGGGCAGGAAACCACTCTGCTGTCGATGATGCTGCCGCTGATGCACCACGGCATGCTGGTGATGGGCCTGCCGTACAGCGAATCGGCATTGCTCGATACCCGTGGCGGCGGCACCCCGTATGGCGCCAGCCATCATGCTGGCGCCGATGGCAAGCGCGAGCTCGACCAGCACGAGATAGCCCTGTGCCGCGCCCTTGGCCAACGCCTGGCGACCACTGCAAAGGCCCTGGAGGCTGCACGTGGCTAAGAAGCCCAAGGTATTGCCGCCGCTTGAGTGGCTGGCGCCTCGCCTGCGCCTGACGCGGGCGCTGAGCCTGGCATTCTTCTTCGGCCTGATCGCCCTGCTGGTGGCGAACAACCTGTGGTTCGCCAACCTGCACGGGGCGCGGGTCGAGGTGATCCTGGCGATCGAACTGGTGCCGTTGCTGCTGTTGCTGCCGGGCATGCTGACAGGCAGCGCCCGGGCACATGCCTGGAGCTGCTTCGTGGTGAATATCTATTTCATCAAGGGCGTGCTGGCGGCGTTCGACCCGGCGCGGGCGGTATTTGGCTGGGTTGAAGTACTGGTGAGCCTGGGGCTGTTCATTTCCGGGCTGCTGTATGTGCGCTGGAAGTTCCAGCATGAGCGGCGCATGGCGGGCGAAGGCAGTTAGATTCTTCGCGGGCTTGCCCGCTCCCACAGGGTTCGCGCCACACTTGAGGTCGGCGCTGTACCTGTGGGAGCGGGCATGCCCGCGAAGGGGCCAGCACAACTCTCAATGGTTGACGGTATGCGCCAGCATCACCGACAACTGGCACAGCGGCCGCCCACTCTCCGCATGCCACTGGTTGAACGCCTGCTGCACCAGGGCCAGGTCCCGCTGGCTGGTCGGCGGCTTGTCGACCACCTTCTGCGCAATCAACGCCGCAGCCATGTCATCGGTAGGGATGAACGTGTCCTTGCCGACCATGCGCAAGAAACGCGGTGCCGACAACCCGCCCAGCTGGTTGCCGTGCTTGGCCAGGTACTTCCACAAACCGACGATGTCGGTCACCGGCCAGTCGGCGATGAAGGCGCCGAAACTGCCCTTCTCCTTGGCCACGTCAAGAACCATCTGCGCATTGCGCGGCACGCTCTTGAGCTTGCCCAGGTGGCGAATGATGCGCTCGTCGTGCATCAGCCGCTCGAGGTGCTCGGCGCCCATCAATACCACCTTCTCCGGGTCGAAGCCGAAGAACACCTGCTCGAACGCCGGCCACTTGGCATCCACCAGGCTGTGCTTGAGCCCGGCGCGGAACACGCGCAGGGCCAAGGTCGAAAGGTAGCGGTCGTCGCTGATATCACGCAGTTGCGCCGGTGTGCGCGGCTGCGGCAGGAAGGCCTCCAGGGCCTGAGCCGAGCCGAAGCGGTTCAGGCAGTACTCGTGCAACCACTGGTAATCGCGCATGGGCTCAGATGTTCAGCACGTCAAGGAAACGCGGAGTGGCATTCTCGTCGATCTTCAGGCTGGTGAAGTCGAACAGGTTGCGGTCGGCCAACTGCGACGGTGCCACGTTCTGCAGGGCACGGAAGATGCTCTCGGTACGCCCCGGGTGCTTGCGCTCCCACTCCACCAGCATGTCCTTGACCACCTGGCGCTGCAGGTTTTCCTGCGAACCGCACAGGTTGCACGGGATGATCGGGAATTCCTTCATGTCCGAGTAGGCCTGGATATCCTTCTCGCTGCAGTAGGCCAGCGGGCGGATCACCACATTGCGGCCATCGTCGGCGCGCAGCTTCGGCGGCATACCCTTGAGCGCGCCGTTGAAGAACATGTTGAGGAAGAAGGTTTCGACGATATCGTCGCGGTGGTGCCCCAGCGCCATCTTGGTCGCGCCGATTTCGTCGGCAAAGGTGTACAGGGTGCCACGGCGCAGGCGCGAACACAGCGAGCAGGTGGTCTTGCCCTCGGGGACAAGCTCCTTGACCACCGAATAGGTGTCCTTCTCGACAATGTGGTACTCGACACCCAGTTCCTTCAGGTAGGCCGGCAGCACATGCTCGGGGAACCCCGGCTGCTTCTGGTCCATGTTCACCGCGACGATCTCGAACTTGATCGGTGCCACCTTCTGCAGGTGCAACAGAACGTCGAGCATGGTGTAGCTGTCCTTGCCGCCGGACAGGCAGACCATGACCTTGTCGCCATCCTCGATCATGTTGTAGTCGGTGATGGCTTCGCCGGCGAGACGACGCAGGCGTTTTTGCAGTTTGTTCTGGTTGACCGAGAGGGTGCCCATAGCGCTTGGATCCGCGAGGTGTGACAAAAGCCGACTATTTTACGCACAAACGCGGCGGCGCTGTAGGCATTCCGATAAAGACTTCATTGTAATCAACAGCGCGCCTTACAGCGCAATTTGCTCTAAAAAGCACGGTTTATGCGGGTAACCGCTTCCTATACTGCGACATAAGGCCACATTACCGCTTGCTTCGGTGTTCGGGCCTAGGGCCGCTTGCGCTCCATCTGGGGGGCGTTTGGCAACATTGAGAGGAGTGATCGGCATGATTCATCACGTTGTGGGGCTGTTTACCCATCCCGACCAGGAATGGCGGGAAATTCGTGGCGAAGAAGAAACCATCAGCCACATGTACCTGACGCACACCCTGATCCTGGCTGCGATCCCCGCCGTTTCGGCGTTCATCGGTACAACCCAGGTCGGCTGGGTAATCGGCGACCGGCCAGCGGTGATGCTGACCATGGAAAGCGCCATCTGGATGAGCATCATGTCGTACCTGGCGATGCTTGCCGGGGTGGCGGTAATGGGGGCGTTCATCCACTGGATGGCCCGCACCTATGATGCCAACCCGTCCATGGCTCAGTGCATCGCCTTTGCCACCTACACCGCCACACCGTTGTTCATCGGCGGCCTGGCGGCGCTGTACCCTCACCTGTGGCTGGGCATGCTGATCGGCACGGCCGCCATCTGTTACACCGTGTACCTGTTGTACGTCGGTTTGCCGACGTTCATGAACATACCGTCCGACGAAGGCTTCCTGTTCTCCAGCTCGGTGCTGGCGGTAGGCCTTGTGGTACTGGTGGCGATCATGGCCGCCACGGTGATCATCTGGGGACTGGGCGTGGGGCCCGTCTACACCAACTAGAACAGACTCGACCAACACTGGGGCATCAAACCTGGGGCCGCCGCAAGGCGGCCTCTGGCTGTGCGCTGACCGGTGGCTCGGCAGGTTGCCCGGGGTTGCGGCATAATGTCCGGTCAGGAGAACCACCCCGCCATGCCCGAGCTGCTCAGACAACGCGTCGAAACCTGTTACCAGCAAGCTGAAACCTTCTTCAAACGCCCCTTCCCACGCCCGGAAATCAGCTTCAAGCTGCGCGGGCAAAAAGCCGGCGTCGCCCACCTGCACGAGAACCTGCTGCGCTTCAACCTGCAGCTTTACCGCGAAAACCAGGAAGACTTCCTGCGCCAGACCGTGGCCCATGAGGTGGCGCACCTGGTGGCCCACCATCTGTTCGGCGACCGAATCCAGGCCCATGGCGAAGAGTGGCAGCTGATCATGCGCGGGGTGTATGAACTGCCGCCCAACCGTTGCCACAACTACGAAGTGCAAAGGCGCGTGGTGACCCGCTACATCTACCGCTGCCCCTGCCCGCAGAGCGACTTCCCGTTTACCGCGCAACGACACAAGCTGGTGCGCCAAGGGCGGCGCTACCTGTGCAAGCGGTGTCGGGAGATATTGGTGTATAGCGGCGAGACGCGCGTCGAATAGATTGTGTCTTGCCTGTTCCGGCCTCTTCGCGGGTAAACCCGCTCCCACAGGGGTACCACTGCCCTGTGGGAGCGGGTTTACCCGCGAAGAGGCCAGTGCTGGCGATATATGAATCACAGGCACAAGAAAGGCGACCCCAGGGTCGCCTTTCTTGTGCATCAGCCTGCGCCTTACTTCTCGACGAAGGCTCGCTCGATCAGGTAGTCACCCGGCTCGCGCATGCGCGGGGAAATCTTCAGACCGAAGCTGTCCAGCACTTCGCTGGTTTCGTCGAGCATGCTCGGGCTGCCGCAGATCATCGCGCGGTCGTCCTGCGGGTTGATCGGTGGCAGGCCGATGTCGCTGAACAGCTTGCCGCTGCGCATCAGGTCGGTCAGGCGGCCCTGGTTCTCGAACGGTTCACGAGTCACGGTCGGGTAGTAGATCAGCTTGTCGCG
This sequence comes from Pseudomonas sp. M2(2023), assembly GCF_030263955.1. Classification (NCBI taxonomy): domain Bacteria; kingdom Pseudomonadati; phylum Pseudomonadota; class Gammaproteobacteria; order Pseudomonadales; family Pseudomonadaceae; genus Pseudomonas; species Pseudomonas sp. M2(2023). Next base: position 1,296,565 of record NZ_CP127114.1, on the reverse strand, counting down.
AACCGACTCACCGAAGAACTCGTTCTGCGGCAGGTGCTCGGTGATGAACTCGCGGTAGGCCACTTCGTTCACGTAGCGCACGCCGTGCACCAGGATCACTTTCTCGAAGCGCTCGTAGGTTTCCGGGTCCTGGATGACACTCATGAACGGTGCCAGGCCAGTGCCGGTGCTCAGCAGGTACAAGTGCTTGCCCGGGTTCAGGTCGTCGAGTACCAGGGTACCGGTAGGCTTCTTGCTGATGATGATCTCGTCGCCTTCCTTCAGGTGCTGCAGCTGCGAGGTCAGCGGACCGTCCGGCACCTTGATGCTGAAGAACTCCAGGTGCTCTTCCCAGTTCGGCGAGGCGATGGAATAGGCGCGCATGAGCGGACGGCCGCTTTCTTGTTGCAGGCCGATCATCACGAACTGACCGTTCTCGAAGCGCAGGCCCGGGTCGCGGGTGCACTTGAAGCTGAACAGGGTGTCGTTCCAGTGGTGCACACTGAGGACACGTTCGTGGTTCATGTTGCTCATTTAATGGGGCTCCTGAAGAAAGACGCGGCGCGCGCAAGACGCGCAGTTGCGCGATAGTTTAGGGGCAGCGACAATATCTGTTAACTGGATTATCAAGATATGTGTTATCGGTTATATCGATATGCGATTTACACTTCGTCAACTGCAAGTCTTCGTTGCCGTGGCCCAGCACCAGAGCGTTTCCCGCGCCGCCAGTGTGTTGGCCTTGTCGCAGTCGGCCGCCAGCACCTCGATCACCGAGCTTGAGCGACAGTCCAGCTGCCAGCTGTTCGACCGGGCCGGCAAGCGCCTGAGCCTCAACGCCCTGGGCCAGCAACTGTTGCCGCAGGCAGTGGCCCTGCTCGACCAGGCCAAGGAAATCGAAGACCTGCTCAACGGCAAGTCCGGTTTCGGCTCGCTGGCAGTCGGCGCCACGCTGACCATCGGCAACTACCTGGCCACCCTGCTGATCGGTAGCTTCATGCAGGTGCACCCGGAAAGCCAGGTGAAGCTGCATGTGCAGAACACCGCGCATATCGTGCAACAGGTGGCGCATTACGAAATTGATCTGGGTCTGATCGAAGGCGATTGCAACCACCCGGACCTGGAAGTGCAGCCCTGGGTCGAGGACGAACTTGTGGTGTTCTGCGCGCCACAGCATCCGCTGGCCAAACTGGGACGCGCCGATGTACAGACCTTGTCCCAGGAGGCGTGGATCCTGCGCGAACAGGGCTCAGGCACGCGCCTGACTTTCGACCAGACCATGCGCCACCACCGCACCAACCTCAACATCCGCCTGGAGCTGGAACACACCGAAGCCATCAAGCGCGCGGTGGAATCGGGCCTGGGCATCGGCTGCATCTCGCGCCTTGCCCTGCGTGACGCCTTCCGCCGCGGCAGCCTGGTAGCGGTGGAAACCCCGGAGCTGGACCTGATGCGCCAGTTCTACTTCATCTGGCACAAACAGAAGTACCAGACCTCGGCCATGCGCGAATTTCTCGAACTGTGCCGCAACTTCACCGCGGGTTTCACACGCAGTGACGAGATCGTGTTGCCACCGATCGCTTAAAGCAGGATCACACCCCACACCAGCGCCACCATGGTCAATGCCACCAGTTGCGCGGCGCTGCCCATGTCCTTGGCGTTTTTCGACAGCGGGTGGCGCTCCAGCGAAATACGATCGATGGCTGCCTCCACCGCCGAGTTGAACAATTCGACGATCAAGCCCAACAGGCACACGGCGATCATGATTGCACGCTCTGCACGGCTGACCGGCAGCCAGAAGGCAATCGGGACCAGCAGCACGTTGAGCAGCACCAGTTGGCGGAACGCGGCCTCACCCTTGAAGGCAGCGCGCAGCCCATCCAGCGAATAGCCGGCGGCGTTGAAGATACGTTTGAGGCCAGTCTGGCCCTTGAATGGCGATGTCATGTGAGTCACTTCACAGCGGAAAGGCCAGCAGACTAGACCGGCACGGGTAAAAAAAGCGTGAAGCCACGCCCACTCAGCTGCTGGCAACCGATTCAAGTTGTTGCAGCAACAACGCCGCCTGGGTGCGGGTACGCACACCCAGCTTGCGGAAGATCGCCGTCACGTGAGCCTTGATGGTTGCTTCCGACACGTTCAGCTCATAGGCGATCTGTTTGTTCAGCAGCCCTTCGCAGACCATGGTCAGCACCCGGAACTGCTGCGGCGTGAGGCTGGCAAGGCCTTCGCTGGCGGCCTTGGCTTCGGCCGAGACATCGACCCTTTCGAACGCCTGCGGCGGCCACCAGACCTCACCATCGAGCACCTTGCGCACTGCATCCTGGATCACTTCCAGGGTGCTGGACTTGGGAATGAAGCCACTGGCGCCAAATTCGCGGGACTTGACCACCACTGCAGCCTCTTCCTGCGCCGATACCATCACAACGGGGATCTGCGGGTATTGCCCGCGCAGCAGCACCAGCCCGGAAAAACCATAGGCACCCGGCATGTTCAAGTCCAGCAACACCAGGTCCCAGTTGTCTTTTTCGCTCAGACGGGTTTCCAGTTCGGCAATGCTGGCAACTTCTACCAGGCGTACATCCGGGCCCAGGCCGAGGGTAACGGCCTGGCGCAAGGCGCCACGAAACAGCGGGTGGTCATCGGCAATCAGGATTTCGTAAGTGGCCATCGATCTGGGGATCCTGTTCTGTGTCGGGCACTCGGGTAAGGGTCATTATGAACCAAAGCAGGGGTTGTGCCCCTTGGACTATAGGAAGGTATGCAAACGCTGGTGGGTGTCGTCCTGCTCGTCCAGCGGCAGACGACGCTTGCCGCTCAGGTAATGCAGGCTGAAGACATCCAGGTAGGCGTCCAGCGCCTGCGAGGCCTGGGTATCGCCGGCAAGGTCCAGGCACATGGCCGCGACTTCCGCGGTACAGAAGTGATCATCGCGCTTGGAGCGGCGCAGGCGGTAGCGGGACATCTGCTCGGCCTGCAGGCTCAACACCGGGAAGCGATCAAGGTACGGGCTTTTGCGGAACATCTTGCGCGCTTCGGTCCAGGTGGCATCCAGCAGGATGAACAGCGGACGCTTGCCGGGCTCACGCACTACCTCGCTGACCACTCGCTCCTGGGCAACGAATTCGCCGGGGAAGACGATGTAGGGCTGCCAACGCGGGTCGTCAAGCAACGCCAGCAAGCGTTCGTCTACCGAAGTGCGCAGCCAGCCGAAAGCCGAGGTGTCCTCGATCAGGTCGGCAATCAGCCAACCGGTATTGGTGGGCTTGAGCGGCTCGGTGTCATGCATCAGCAGGCACACGCCGGACTCGGCCTGCACCCGGGGCTTCCAGGCGCACAGGCAATGAGTGGCAATGACCCGGCAATCGGGGCAGCGTTCGGCACGTGAACCACGGGCGATGAAGGGCTTGTTGCTGCGAGCCAGGCGTTCGGCGCGCAGGCGCGCTACCGCATGGCTCATGCCGGCAGGCCTCTGGACAGGTTGGGAATGGACACAAGGATGACTCGGAGAAAACTAAGGGCGCCAGTCTACCAGAACAGGGGGCAATTGCTGTGCAGGTGGCGACGCGGTCCTTATAATCGCTGCTTTTACCGTACCCCAGCCTCGCGCCTGCGCGATTTTCAGGGAACGCCGTCGACCTGCGCATGTCAAAGCGCCAGTCATCGAACCAGGAGAGATTCATGCTGCGCCGTATCGTCCCCGCCCTGAGCCTGTTGCTCGCCCTGCCTCTGGCAGCCCAGGCGGCTTCCAAGCAGGAATACGACCTGAACAACATGTTGCAGAAGGTTGCCAAAGAGAGCAGTGTCGGCACCCCGCGAGCCATCAACGAGGACATCCTCGATCAGGGTTACACGGTGGAAGGCAAGGCACTGGTCAACCACCTGAGCGTGCGCCAGGACCATGCCGCGCGCATGCAGGCCAACCCCGAACAGGTCCGCAGCCAGCTGGGTGATAGCGTCTGCCGTAACAGCGGTTTCCGTAACCTGATGTCCAAAGGCGCGGTGATGGTCTACCGCTTCACGGTATACAAGACCAACCAACCGATCATGGACCAGGCATTCGACAACGCCAGCTGCGTGGCCGGCAACAAGAAGAAGTAACCAGCTCGGATCGCTACGCCTTCTCGTCTTCACGGGCGCACCAGCGCCCCTCAGCGGCATCGGCGCGCATCTCTGCCAGCAGCGCCTGCAGGTAGCGCGACTGGCATTCCAGCCCCGACAGCCTGCGCCGACACTCGGCCTCCAGGCTCAGGTGATGCACCTGGGCCGCATTCTCCAGCTGCTGGTAAAGCTGCCGGTCAACTTCGATGATCAAGCGATGCATACCGCCACCTCCTGCATCGACACGTTTCGCTTTACCCAGTTAACCAAACCCGCATTCCCCGTGGCTGCATGCCGACGGGCGGCTGTGGCGAACACCCCCGGCAGGATTGAGCGCAAGGGTCTAGATTGAGGTCAGAGGTATAGGTGCAGAAGGAGACGTTGCATGCCTTACCAATCGAGTGAACTGCTGTTCAGCCATTTCCGCGACAACAACATCGACCTGAGCAACATCGACGCACAACTGCAACTGGTGGCACCGAACAGCCCCAACCTGGCGCTGTACCGAGACATGATGCTGACCATCCTGCGCATGGCCCATGACGACACCGACCGCTGGAGCGCCAAGATCACCCTGCAGGCCCTGCGCGAACTGGACCACTCGTTCCGCACCCTGGAACGCTACAAGGACCGCCGCAAGGTGACCGTGTTCGGCTCGGCGCGCACCCCGCTGGAACACCCGATGTACGCCCTGGCCCGCGAACTGGGCGCAACCCTGGCGCGCTCCGACCTGATGGTCATAACCGGTGCCGGCGGCGGCATCATGGCAGCCGCCCACGAAGGCGCCGGCAGCGACCACAGCCTCGGATTCAACATCACCCTACCCTTCGAACAACACGCCAACCCCACGGTAGATGGCACCGACAAGCTGCTGCCGTTCCATTTCTTCTTCATCCGCAAGCTGTTCTTCGTCAAGGAGGCCGATGGCCTGGTGCTGTGCCCGGGTGGTTTCGGCACTTTGGATGAAGCATTGGAGGTGCTGACCCTGATCCAGACCGGCAAGAGCCCGCTGGTACCGGTGGTGCTGCTGGACTCACCAGGTGGCAGCTTCTGGCGCGACTGCCTGGACTTCATCAGCCGCCAACTGGAGGAAAACCGCTACATCTTGCCCAGCGACCTGAAACTGCTGCGCCTGGTGCACAGCGCTGACGAGGCAGTGGAGGAAATCAACCAGTTCTACAGCAACTACCACTCCAGCCGCTGGCTGAAGAGCCAGTTCGTGATCCGCATGCATCACCCGCTCAGCGAAGCGGCGCTGTATGACATCCAGGAAGGTTTTGCCGATTTGCGTTTGAGTGGCAAGTACCACCAGCAACCTGACAGCAGCGCCGAGCACGAAGTGGGCAACTTCAACCACCTGACCCGCTTGTCATTTGCCTTCAATGGCCGGGATCAGGGCAGGCTGCGCGAGCTGGTGGATTTCATCAACCTGCCGGAGAACTGGGCCAAGCCGCAGCCCATGCATACGACGCAGCGGGCCAGGGAGGCGTTGAAGGTCAGTTGATCGTGACACAGGTCCGCTCCCGCAAAGGACTGCAAAACGGCCCCAGCCCTCAGTAATCGTCGCGATCACGCCCACTGAGCAGCCGGCCGATCATGTCCATGGGGAAACCCCGGTAAGCCAGAAACCGGGTCTGCTGGGCACGGCCGCGGGGATCTTGCGGGCGCTGCCCGGCAAACTTGCGCTGCCATACGTCACGCATGCGCTCGCCCCAGTCCACCTCGCTCTCGCGTAGCGCCTGCTCGATATCAGCACGCGCCAAACCGCGCTGGCCTAGCTCTTCGCGAATACGCGCAGGGCCATAGCCGGAGCTTGAACGGTACCGGATGAAACTTTCGAGGTAGCGGGCTTCGCTAAGCAACCCTTCTTCGGCGAGCCGATCGAGTTCAGGCCCAATCAACTCGTCCGAAGCGCCGCGCTGACGCAACTTGCGCGTCAGCTCGACGCGACCGTGCTCACGTCGCGCAAGCAGGTCCATGGCTGTCCGCCGGATGGCGACGGGGGTGTCGAGTACGGCGGACATGTTCGGCTATCTACCGCGCAATCAATAGCCGGCGTCAGCGTCGGCCATGTCATCGGCATCGGCTTCGGCAGCAGCAGCCTTGCCAGCAGCCGCAACAGCACCAGCGGTCAGCAGCTTCTCGCGAATCTGCTTCTCAATCTCGGCGCCAATAGCCGGGTTCTCAGCAAGGTACTTCGCGGCGTTTGCTTTGCCTTGACCGATCTTGTTGCCTTGGTAGGCGTACCAGGCACCGGATTTCTCGACCAGGCCTTGGGAAACACCCAGGTCAATGATCTCGCCGTTACGGTAGATACCCTTGCCGTAGAGGATCTGGAACTCAGCCTGACGGAATGGCGGCGAAACCTTGTTCTTGACGATCTTGACGCGGGTTTCGCTACCGACCACCTCGTCGCCTTCCTTGACCGCACCGGTACGGCGAATATCCAGACGCACCGAGGCGTAGAACTTCAGGGCGTTACCACCGGTGGTGGTTTCCGGGCTGCCGAACATCACACCGATCTTCATACGGATCTGGTTGATGAAGATGACCAGGCAGTTGGCGTTCTTGATGTTACCGGTGATCTTGCGCAGCGCCTGGGACATCAGGCGCGCCTGCAGACCCACGTGCATGTCACCCATCTCGCCTTCGATCTCGGCCTTCGGTACCAGGGCGGCCACGGAGTCGACGATGATCACGTCAACGGCGTTGGAACGCACCAGCATGTCGGTGATTTCCAGGGCCTGTTCGCCGGTGTCCGGCTGCGAAACCAGCAGGTCGTCGACGTTGACGCCCAGCTTGCCGGCGTACTCGGGGTCGAGGGCGTGTTCGGCGTCGACGAAGGCACAGGTGGCGCCGTTTTTCTGGGCTTCGGCGATGACCGACAGGGTCAGCGTGGTCTTACCCGACGACTCCGGGCCGTAGATCTCGACGATACGGCCTTTTGGCAGGCCGCCGATGCCCAGGGCGATGTCCAGGCCCAGCGAGCCGGTGGAGATGGCAGGGATAGCCTGGCGCTCGTGGTCGCCCATGCGCATGACGGCGCCCTTGCCGAATTGGCGTTCGATCTGACCCAGGGCCGCAGCCAAGGCGCGCTTCTTGTTGTCGTCCATTGAAATCCTCACGTGTTCGACTTGGCCCTGACGGCCGGAATACCTGTATAAGTAGCCAGTATTATTCCACAGGCAGGCGCCCGCGCAAACCCCTGTCGTCGATTTACTCGGCACCAAGCTGTAACAAGCCGTCTAACGCGGCGATCACCGTCTGTCGACGCACCGCCTCGCGGTCGCCGTCGAACTGGCGCCGCTCGCTGAATACATGGTTGCCATCGGCCCAGGCCAGCCACACGGTGCCCACCGGTTTGGCCGGCGAACCACCGTCCGGCCCGGCCACGCCGCTCACCGCCACGGCAAAGCGCGCGCCGCTGGCGGCCTGGGCGCCGCGGACCATGGCTTCGACCACTTCCTGGCTGACCGCGCCAACCTGGCCGAACAACGCTGCGGGCACTCCCAGCTGACGGGTTTTCTGGATGTTGGAATAGGTCACGTACCCAGCCTCGAACCAGGCCGAGCTGCCGGGCACGCGGGTGATGGCCTCGGCGATGCCGCCACCGGTGCAGGATTCGGCGGTGGTCACCTGCGCGTTGAAGCGGCGCAGGTGTTCACCCAGGCGGGTGGCAAGCGTAGTGATCGGGTCCATGTCGGGCTCCTTGGAGGCAGGCTTCTACCCTAGCATCTTGGTGAGGTGGGATGGGCGCCCGCTTCGGTCTCGCACATCACTTGTTCCAGGCCACTACCGGCCACGGCAGGGGCGCCGGGCGGAATATCGCAGGTACAGCCCGCCGGGTAGCCGTGTTAACCTATGCGGCTTGAAAATCCGGTGGGTCTCGGCGTCGCGCATGCAACACAGAACGCCCCAATTTGCCCCACAATATTGAGACCTACTTTCTAAGCCTTTGATGAATAAAGCAATTTCCGATTTTTCCGCACACACCCCAATGATGCAGCAGTACTGGAAGCTGAAGAACCAGCACCCGGACCAGCTGATGTTCTACCGCATGGGCGACTTCTACGAGATCTTCTACGAAGATGCGAAAAAAGCCGCGAAACTGCTGGACATCACCCTGACCGCGCGCGGTCAGTCGGCCGGCCAGTCCATCCCAATGTGCGGGATTCCGTTCCATTCGCTGGAAGGCTACCTGGCCAAGCTGGTCAAGCTCGGCGAATCGGTGGTGATCTGCGAGCAGATTGGCGACCCTGCCACCAGCAAGGGCCCGGTGGAACGTCAGGTTGTGCGCATCATCACCCCGGGTACGGTCAGCGACGAGGCCCTGCTCGACGAGCGTCGCGACAACCTGATTGCCGCGCTGCTCGGGGACGAGCGCCTGTTCGGCCTGGCCGTACTGGACATCACCAGTGGCAACTTCAGCGTGCAGGAGATCAAGGGCTGGGAAAACCTGCTGGCCGAGCTCGAGCGCCTCAACCCGGTCGAGCTGTTGATCCCCGACGACTGGCCGCGCGACCTGCCGGCCGAGAAACGACCGGGCGCCCGTCGCCGTGCGCCATGGGACTTCGACCGCGACTCGGCGCGCAAGGCCCTGTGCCAGCAGTTCGCGACCAAGGACCTCAAGGGCTTTGGCTGCGACAAGCTGACCCTGGCCATCGGTGCCGCCGGTTGCCTGCTGATCTATGCCAAGGAAACCCAGCGCACCGCCCTGCCACACCTGCGCAGCCTGCGCCACGAACGCCTGGACGACACGGTCATTCTCGACGGTGCCAGCCGCCGCAACCTGGAGCTGGACATCAACCTGGCCGGCGGCCGAGACAACACCCTGCAGTCGGTGATCGACCGCTGCCAGACCGCCATGGCCAGCCGTTTGCTGAGCCGCTGGTTGAACCGCCCGTTGCGCGATCTCAAGGTGCTGCAGGCGCGCCAGGACTCGATCCGCTGCCTGCTCGACGGCTACCGCTTCGAGAAGCTGCAGCCGCAGCTCAAGGAAATTGGCGATATCGAGCGGATTCTCGCCCGTATCGGCCTGCGCAATGCCCGCCCACGCGATCTGGCACGCCTGCGCGATGCACTTGGGGCGCTGCCCGAGTTGCAGAATGCCATGGCCGAGCTGGAGGCACCGCACCTGGCGCGTCTGGCCGCCATTACCGGCACCTATCCCGAACTGGCTAGCCTGCTGGAGCGGGCGATCATAGACAACCCGCCGGCGGTGATCCGCGATGGCGGCGTGCTCAAGGCCGGCTATGACAACGAACTGGACGAGTTGCTGGCGATCAGCGAAAACGCCGGCCAATTCCTGATCGATCTGGAAGCGCGGGAAAAGGCCCGTACTGGCCTTGCCAACCTCAAGGTCGGCTACAACCGGGTGCACGGCTACTTCATCGAACTACCGACCAAGCAGGCCGAGCAGGCCCCGGGTGACTACATCCGCCGTCAGACCCTAAAGGGCGCCGAGCGCTTCATCACCCCGGAGCTGAAGGCGTTCGAGGACAAGGCACTGTCGGCCAAGAGCCGCGCCCTGGCACGCGAGAAGATGCTCTACGATGCCCTGCTGGAAACCCTGATCAGCCACCTGGCACCGCTGCAGGACAGCGCCGCCGCCCTGGCCGAACTGGACGTGCTCAGCAACCTGGCCGAACGAGCACTGAACCTCGACCTGAACTGCCCACGCTTCGTAGACGAGCCGTGCCTGCGCATCGAGCAGGGCCGTCACCCAGTGGTGGAACAGGTACTGACCACACCCTTCGTGGCCAACGACCTAGGCTTGGACAACAGCACGCGCATGCTGATCATCACCGGCCCGAACATGGGCGGTAAGTCCACCTACATGCGCCAGACCGCCCTGATCGTGCTGCTGGCGCATATCGGCAGCTTCGTGCCGGCTGCCAGCTGCGAGCTGTCGCTGGTCGACCGCATCTTCACCCGCATCGGCTCCAGCGACGACCTGGCCGGTGGCCGCTCGACCTTCATGGTCGAGATGAGCGAAACCGCCAACATCCTGCACAACGCCACCGACCGCAGCCTGGTGCTGATGGATGAAGTGGGCCGCGGCACCAGTACCTTCGACGGCCTGTCGCTGGCCTGGGCCGCCGCAGAGCGCCTGGCCCAGCTGCGCGCCTACACGCTGTTCGCCACGCACTACTTCGAACTCACCGTGCTGCCGGAAAGCGAGCCACTGGTGGCCAACGTGCACCTGAACGCCACCGAACACAACGAACGCATCGTATTCCTGCACCACGTGCTGCCTGGTCCTGCCAGCCAGAGCTACGGTCTGGCCGTGGCGCAGCTGGCCGGCGTGCCGACGGCCGTCATCCAGCGTGCCCGTGAACACTTGGCGAGGCTGGAAACCACCAGCCTGCCGCATGAACAACCCACGGCCCAAAAGGCCAAGGACGTGCCACAGGTCCCGCACCAGAGCGACCTGTTCGCCAGCCTGCCACACCCGGCCATAGAGAAGCTGGGCAAGCTGCAGCTGGACGAAATGACACCGCGTCAAGCTATCGAAATGCTATATCAACTAAAGAACCTGTTATAACGGCGCCCACTACAAGCTGGTAGAATCCGCCGCGGTTTGCTGGTGCTGCAGGTTATTAGCCTGGCCTGCAGCCACATACCCGTAAACCGCGCGGCCCTGAGAGGAAGGGCCGCCGCCGTCGCCTGAGGAGAGAATTAGAAATGACCTTCGTCGTCACCGACAACTGCATCAAATGCAAATACACCGACTGCGTGGAAGTCTGTCCGGTGGACTGCTTCTACGAAGGCCCGAACTTCCTGGTCATCCACCCGGACGAGTGCATCGACTGTGCCCTGTGCGAGCCGGAATGCCCAGCGCAAGCCATCTTCTCGGAAGACGAAGTGCCTGCGGGCATGGAAAACTTCATCGAGCTGAACGCCGAACTGGCGGAAATCTGGCCGAACATCACCGAGCGTAAGGACGCCCTGCCGGACGCTGAGGAATGGGATGGCAAGACTGGCAAGATTGCCGATCTGGAGCGCTGATAGCGTCCGGACACTAAAAAGGCCCTTTGGGGCCTTTTTTGTTTTCTGCGGGCAAAAAAAGGGGCGGTTTGACCCGCCCACATTTTTTCCGTAGTCCCTGCTTGTCCCAAACATCATCCTGATGAAATCGCGTCTTGCGATGTCCCTGGCTTTCCTCCTGAAAGCCTGTGCATGTCCCTGTGCACAGTTCGAATACTAGCGACTTGAGCCTGGCCGGCAACCGCGAAACCTCACAGGGTGTTGCAGGTGACACATCTCCTCACAGCTGAATAAGTCCGGATTTTCAATGAGTTGGGAAAACGCAGGATCTGGATACGACAATGATTTACTGAAGCGTGCATAAAAGGCTTACAGAACAAGTAAGCAAAGGCTTACACGCGATGTTATTGGGGTAGCGCAGTACATAATGTCTTGGGGCTGCTTTGCAGCCCTTTCGCGACACAAGGCCGCTCCCACAGGATAGTGGTGCATTCAAAGGCGATGAAATACCTGTGGGAGCGGCCTTGTGTCGCGAAAGGGGCGCAAAGCGCCCCCGCAATTTTGAATGGGACACCTCTGATCGCCACATACAAAAACGCCCCGAAATCATCGGGGCGCTTTGTGTTACAGACTTCCGCTACTGGAACAACGACTCACTGGACAGGCCGTTCTTCTCGAGAATCTCACGCAAACGCTTGAGCCCCTCGACCTGGATCTGCCGCACCCGTTCGCGGGTCAGGCCAATCTCCAGTCCAACATCTTCCAGGGTGCTGCTTTCATGCCCGCGCAAGCCAAAGCGGCGCACCACCACTTCACGCTGCTTGTCGGTCAACTCGCCCAGCCACTGGTCGATACTCTGCGACAGGTCATCATCCTGCAGCAGTTCGCATGGGTCGGTCGGGCGGTCGTCGGTCAAGGTATCGAGCAGGGTCTTGTCCGAGTCTGGGCCGAGCGACACATCCACCGAAGACACCCGCTCGTTCAGGCCCAGCATACGCTTGACCTCGGCGACCGGCTTCTCCAGCAGCGTGGCTATTTCTTCTGGCGAGGGTTCGTGGTCCAGTTTCTGGGTCAGCTCGCGCGCAGCGCGCAGGTAGACGTTCAGTTCCTTGACCACGTGGATCGGCAGGCGAATGGTGCGGGTCTGGTTCATGATCGCCCGTTCGATGGTCTGGCGAATCCACCAGGTCGCATAAGTCGAGAACCGGAAACCACGCTCCGGGTCGAACTTCTCGACCGCACGGATCAGCCCAAGGTTGCCCTCCTCGATCAGGTCGAGCAGCGACAGGCCGCGGTTCACGTAACGACGGGCAATTTTTACAACCAGGCGCAGGTTGCTTTCGATCATGCGCTTGCGGCCGGCAGGGTCGCCCTTTTGCGACAGGCGCGCAAAGTGCACTTCCTCTTCCGGCGAAAGCAGAGGCGAGAATCCTATCTCGTTGAGATACAACTGGGTGGCATCGAGCGCCCGGCTGTAATCGATGTACTTGTGTTGCTTGAGCGAAGAGCCCGACTTGGCCCTCGTCCGAACCGAAGATACAGCAGGTTCGTCTGACACCACATCCGTTTCCAAAACGATACCCGTCTCCATCAGAAGCAGGTCATCGTCGATGTCAAACTCCGGCACTTCTTTACTGAGAGCCATTGTTATAGTCCTTTGCTGAGTTCGAACTCAGACTCGAGCGGCACCTATCTCCTTGGCAGCGCTGGAGCCTGTCCCCTCTACATCACAGGAACAGGCCGGGTACAACGGTCAACGACGTGGCAGGAACTGGAGCGGATCGACGGGTTTGCCCTGGCGGCGAATCTCGAAATGCAGCTTCACCCGATCTGTGCCCGTGGACCCCATTTCAGCAATCGACTGCCCTGCCTTGACCTGCTGCCCCTCCCGAACCAACAGCCTGCGGTTATGGCCGTAGGCACTGACGTAGGTATCGCTGTGCTTGATGATGATCAGTTCGCCGTAGCCCCTCAAGCCACTCCCGGCGTACACCACTGCACCATCAGACGCAGCAAAAACAGGCTGTCCCAAATCACCGGCGATATCAATGCCTTTATTCAAACTACCGTTTGAAGCGAATTTTCCAATCAGCACGCCGTTGGCGGGCCAGGTCCAGCCACCTACCGCACGCTCCGCGGCAGGCACCGTGGCGACCACCGGGGCGCTGCTGGAGGCTGCCGGCGTGGCCGGTTTGCTGGTGTTGCCAGGAGGTGTGCTGGTGCTTCCCACAGGCCGCCGGATGACCGTGGTCTTGCTCGACGACGACGGGCTGGACACCACCGTGGTGCTGCCGGTAGAGCCGCTGCTGAAACGAATCGCTTGCCCCGGGCGAATGGTGTAGGGCGCCGCGATACCGTTGCGCGCAGCCAGCTCCTTGTAGTCCCAGCCATAACGGAAGGCGATGGAGAACAGCGTATCGCCAGGTTTGACGATGTACTGCCCGGTGGTTACTGCCGGGCGCTTGGGCACGGTGTTGTTGCGGTCGACCACCCGCGCGCTGTTGCTGCTGGTGCTCGAGCAACCTACCAGTAGCGTGCCCATGGCCAGTGCAATCACCAGAAGCGTGAAACCCGACCCGTCCTTGCGCTGCCGAATGACTGTGTGACCCACCCGCGCTCCCCTCATGGTGCCGAAAACGAAATGACAACAAATGCAATATTATTGCAATTATAACCAAGCCCGCCCGCATTGGCAGGGTTGGTGAAAGACTGCTGCAAAGCCTTGCAACACGCTGTGCGCTAGCGCTTCACCCCGCCAGATAGACAGGGCGTTGCAGCAAGAATTCGGTGCTGGCGCAAAAATATCGCGCGACTCGAACCAGCAGTGTTCAGGCCAGCGGGCCGTTGAGCAGCGGTACGAAGCGCACGGCCCCCAGCACGCGGCGGGAGAATCCATGCTCCTCGCGCACGATCAGCATCAGCTGCTGGGTTTCGCCGGCTGGGCCCACCGGGATCACCATACGGCCACCCGGCGCAAGCTGGTCGAGCAGTGCCTGCGGCACTTCCGGCGCTACGGCGGTGACGATGATGCCGTTGTACGGCGCCAGCGCCGGCCAGCCTTCGCAACCATCCCCCCAGCGGAACACCACGTTGCGCAGGTTCAGCTCCACCAGGCGCTCCTTGGCCCGGTCCTGCAACACCTTGATGCGTTCCACCGAGAACACCCGCTCGACCAACTGAGCCAGGATTGCCGTCTGGTAGCCCGAGCCGGTGCCGATCTCGAGCACCTTGTCCAGCGGCCCGGCCTCGAGCAGCAGTTCACTCATGTGGGCAACCATGAACGGTTGCGAGATCGTCTGGTTGTGGCCGATCGGCAGCGCGGTGTCTTCGTAGGCGCGATGCGCCAGCGCCTCGTCGACGAACAGGTGGCGCGGGGTACGACGGATGACGTCGAGCACCTTGGTGTTCGAAACGCCCTCCTCGCACAGGCGCTGGATCAGCCGCTCCCGGGTGCGCTGGGAGGTCATGCCGATGCCACGCCGCAGCATATCGTCCTCACGCATCAGAGCAGGCCCTCCAGCCAACCGTCGAGCTGCTCGAAGGCATCACTGAAGGTGCGGTCGAGCTGCAGCGGAGTGATCGATACATAGCCTTGCATCACCGCGTGGAAGTCGGTCCCCGGGCCACCGTCCTCGGCATCCCCGGCGACAGCGATCCAGTAGCCTTCCTTGCCGCGTGGGTTGACCACCTTGGTCGGCGCCGCCGCCCGCGCCCGGTGACCGAGGCGGGTGAGCTGGATGCCACGAATGTGCTCCAGCGGCAGGTTGGGGATATTGACGTTGAGCACGGTGCGCGGTGGCAAGGCCAGGCGCGACTGAGCCTCGACCAGGCGGCGGGCGATGTGGGCCGCGGTGGGCAGGTTGTCCGGCTGGCGCGACAACAGCGAAAACGCCAGCGAGGTACCGCCGAGGAAACGGCCTTCCAACGCGGCCGCGACCGTGCCCGAATAGAGCACGTCGTCACCCAGGTTGGCACCGAGGTTGATCCCCGACACAACCATGTCCGGCGCCTGTGGCAACAGCCCATTGAGCCCCAGATGCACGCAGTCGGTCGGCGTGCCGTTGAGACTGATGAAGCCATTGGCCAAGGTCTGCGGGTGCAGTGGCCGGTCCAGCGTCAGCGAACTGCTGGCGCCGCTCTTGTCTTGATCCGGGGCAATAACCACGCACTCGGCGTAATCCACCAGCGCAGCATGCAGCGCGGCGATGCCGGGTGCGGTAACACCGTCGTCGTTCGAAATCAGAATACGCATGAGCTGTCCGTCTGCCCCGCCGACACCAGATCCACGATTTCGCGCACCACCACGGTGGCGAAACATCCGGCCGGAAGGACGAATTCCAGTTGCAGGATATCAGGCTCGGGATAATGCCACGTAAGACCGCCAATAGGGAGCCGCAGAATGCGTCGTTCGTGATCCATGCCCGCCAGGGCCAGCCACTGGCAAAGTGCCGGCTGCCGTGCGGCGATCGCATCCTCTTGTTGCGCAGTACTCCCCGTAGCCGGCGAATCGCCTGCCCCCCACAGCGGGCCGGTCGGATGCAGGTCAAGAATCGCCAGCCGAGGATCGGAACATTCCGACTCCCCAGCAGGAAAGAAGCTACGACTCGTGGTGAACGCCAACAGGTCGCCCACCTGCGCACGCGCCCAGCTGCCGTCGGCAACACGGGCTGCCAGCACCTGGTTGAACAGGTAGCTGCGCCCGGCCGAGAGCAACCGCGAACGCACGTTGCGCTGTTCGGGCAGGGCATTGCGTGCGGCCCAATCAAGAGCGTCGTGAACGTTGCCGCCACCGTGGCCGAAGCGCTGGGTGCCGAAATAATTCGGCACACCGTACTGCTTGAGCTGTTCCAGGCGCGCATCCACCGCTTGGTGATCGGCAGCCAGGGCAGTCAGGCGCAGCGTGAAGCCATTGGCCGAATGCGCACCGCGCTGCAGCTTGCGCTGGTGGCGCACCTGCTTGAGCACACGCAGGCTGGCATCCTCGGCACGCGACAGGTCCGGGTCGGCCTTGCCGGGCAGGTGCAGGCTGAACCACTGGCGGGTCAGGGCCTGGCGGTCCTTGAGGCCGGCGTAGCTGATCGTGCGCACCGGCACCCCTGCGGCACGGGCCAGGCGGCGGGCCGCCTCCTCGGTGTTCAGGTCACGCTTTTCGACCCACAGCCACAAGTGCTCGCCCTGTCCCGACAGCGGGATGTCCAGCACTTCGTCGACTTGGAAATCTTCGGCCACTGCCTTGAGAACGGCGGTACCCAGTGGTTCGCCCGATGCACGCGGGCCCAACAGTTCCAGTTCGGTCATGCTGGCAGCAACAGGGCTACCGAATGCACGGCGATGCCCTCCTCGCGGCCGGTGAAGCCGAGCTTCTCGGTGGTGGTAGCCTTGACATTGACCTGGTCGAGTTCGACCTGCAGGTCTTCGGCGATCAGTTTGCGCATGGTTTCGATGTGCGGTGCCATCTTCGGCGCCTGGGCGACGATGGTGGCGTCGATGTTGCCGACCTTCCAGCCCTTGGCCTGGACGATGCCGACCACATGGCGCAGCAGAACACGGCTGTTGGCGCCTTTGAACTGCGGGTCGGTGTCGGGGAAATGCTTGCCGATGTCACCCAGCGCTGCCGCGCCAAGCAAGGCATCGCTCAGGGCGTGCAGCAGCACGTCGCCATCGGAGTGGGCCAGGAGGCCGTATTTGTGGGGGATACGCACCCCGCCCAGGGTAATGAAATCACCGTCGCAGAAACGGTGCACATCGTAGCCGTGGCCAATACGCATAGAAAAACGCCCTGAATGAGTCAGGGCGTGATTCTACCTGCTTTTGAGGCATTGGGGCTGCTTCGCAGCCCATCGCCGGCATGCCAGCTCCCACAGGTATGGCACAGGGCCCGAGGGCCATGCAGTCGAGGTGGGAGCTGGCTTGCCAGCGATGAAGCAAGCACCACAGCTACGCCTTACACCCGCCCCAAGGCCACCGCATGATGACGCAGGTGCTCCTCGATGAAGCTGGCGATGAAGTAGTAGCTGTGGTCATAGCCAGGCTGCAGGCGCAGGGTCAGTTCATGCCCACCTTT
This sequence comes from Pseudomonas sp. M2(2023), assembly GCF_030263955.1. NCBI lineage: Bacteria > Pseudomonadati > Pseudomonadota > Gammaproteobacteria > Pseudomonadales > Pseudomonadaceae > Pseudomonas > Pseudomonas sp. M2(2023). The sequence continues at coordinate 1,279,437 of NZ_CP127114.1, read as the reverse complement.
GCGTGCCGCCTGCTCCAAGGCTTCAGGCTTAAGCTGCTTCTCGAGGAAGTCGTCGCGGTCGCCCTGGTCCACCAGCAACGGCGGGCATTCGCCGGCCGGAGCCTCGGCCAGCAGCACGCTGGCATCCCACTCGCGCCAGCGCGCCCGGTCTTCACCCAGGTAGCGGCTGAAGGCTTTCTCGCCCCACGGGCAATCCATCGGGTTGCTGATCGGCGAGAACGCCGACACCGAGCGGTAGCGCCCCGGGTTGCGCAAGGCGCACACCAGCGCGCCATGCCCACCCATGGAGTGGCCACTGATGCTGCGCTCGCCCGAAGCCGGGAAGTGCGCCTCGATCAACGCGGGCAATTCCTCCACCACATAGTCGTGCATGCGGTAGTGCTGGGCCCAGGGCTGCTGAGTGGCATTGAGGTAGAACCCGGCACCCAGGCCGAAGTCCCAGGCACCGTCCGGGTCGCTCGGCACCTGCTCACCACGCGGGCTGGTGTCGGGGGCTACGATGATCAACCCAAGCTCCGCAGCCAGGCGCTGGGCGCCGGCTTTCTGCATGAAGTTCTCGTCGGTGCAGGTGAGGCCGCTGAGCCAGTACAGCACCGGCAGCTTCTCGCCCTGTTCGGCCTGCGGCGGCAGGTAGACGGCGAACACCATGTCGCAACCCAGCACCTTGGAGTGATGCCGGTAACGCTTGTGCCAGCCGCCGAAGCTCTTCTGGCAGGAGATGTTATCCAGGCTCATGGCAAACCTCAGAAGTGGATGACGCTGCGGATGCTCTTGCCTTCATGCATCAGGTCGAAGGCCTTGTTGATGTCTTCCAGGCCCATGGTGTGGGTGATGAAGGTATCCAGCGGGATCTCGCCCTTCTCGGACATTTCCACGTAGCTCGGCAGCTCGCTACGACCACGCACGCCACCGAACGCCGAACCACGCCATACGCGACCGGTAACCAGCTGGAACGGACGGGTGGCGATTTCCTGGCCGGCACCGGCCACGCCGATGATCACCGACTCACCCCAGCCCTTGTGGCAGCATTCCAGCGCAGCACGCATCAGCTGCACGTTGCCGATGCACTCGAACGAGAAGTCCACGCCGCCGTCGGTGAGATCGACGATCACTTCCTGGATCGGGCGGTCGTAGTCTTTCGGGTTGATGCAGTCGGTAGCACCCAGCTGACGGGCGATCTCGAACTTGGCCGGGTTGATATCGATGGCAATGATGCGCGACGCCTTGGCCTTGACCGCACCGATCACTGCCGACAGGCCGATGCCGCCCAGACCGAAGATGGCCACGGTGTCACCCGCCTTGACCTTGGCGGTGTTGAGCACCGCGCCGATACCGGTGGTGACGCCGCAACCCAGCAGGCAGACCTTTTCCAGCGGCGCTTCTTTCTGGATCTTGGCCACGGAGATTTCCGGCAGCACGGTGTACTCGGAGAAGGTCGAGGTACCCATGTAGTGGAACAGTTGCTGGCCTTTGTAGGAGAAGCGCGTGGTGCCGTCCGGCATCAGGCCCTTGCCCTGGGTGGCGCGGATGGCCTGGCAAAGGTTGGTCTTGCCCGAGAGGCAGAACTTGCACTTGCCGCATTCCGGGGTGTACAGCGGAATGACGTGGTCACCGACGGCGACCGAGGTGACGCCCTCGCCTACCGCCTCGACGATCGCGCCACCTTCGTGACCGAGGATCGACGGGAAGATGCCCTCCGGGTCGGCGCCCGACAGGGTGTAGGCGTCGGTGTGGCAGACACCGCTGGCGACCACGCGCAGCAGCACTTCACCGGCCTTGGGCATGGCCACGTCGACTTCGACGATTTCCAGGGGTTTCTTAGCTTCGAAAGCTACAGCAGCACGGGACTTGATCATCAAAGGTCTCCAGACAGAGTGTCGATTCAGTCTGGCAGTGTAATTCACCGCTTTTTGATGAATAATCAGGCCAAAGACAAAACATTATTGCCATACAGGGATAATCAATGAGCAGCCGCTGGGAAGGCATCGACGAGTTCGTCGCCGTGGCCGAGTCGGGCCAGTTCACCGCGGCCGCAGAGCGTCTGGGGGTTTCCTCGTCGCACATCAGCCGGCAGATCGCCCGACTGGAGGAACGGCTGCAGACGCGCCTGCTGTACCGCAGCACCCGGCGGGTGACCCTGAGCGAGGCCGGGCAGACGTTCCTGCAGCACTGCCAGCGCTTGCAGGATGGCCGCGAGGAAGCCCTGCGCGCCATGGGCGATCTGGCCAGCGAGCCCAAGGGGCTGCTGCGCATGACCTGCGCGGTGGCCTACGGCGAGCGTTTCATCGTGCCGCTGGTGACGCGGTTCATGGCGCTGTACCCGCAGCTGCGGGTGGAAGTGGAACTGAGCAACCATACCCTCGACCTGGTGCATGAAGGCATGGACCTGGCCATCCGCCTGGGCCGGCTGGCCGACTCGCGATTGGTGGCAACCCGCCTGGCGCCCCGGCGCATGTACCTGTGTGCTTCGCCGGACTACCTGGAACGTTATGGTCGGCCGCACAGCCTGTCGGAACTGGCGCGGCACAACTGCCTGGTAGGCAGTTCGGATTTGTGGGCGCTACAGCAGGACGGCCGCGAGATCAGCCAGCGAGTCCAGGGCAACTGGCGTTGCAACAGCGGGCAGGCGGTGCTGGACGCAGCGCTGCAGGGGATGGGGTTGTGCCAGTTGCCGGATTACTACGTGCTGGAGCACTTGAACAGTGGTGCGCTGGTGTCGTTGCTTGAGGCGCACCAGCCACCGAATACCGCGGTGTGGGCGCTGTATCCGCAGCAGCGGCACCTGTCGCCGAAGGTACGGCGGCTGGTGGATTACCTGAAAGAAGGGTTGGCGGGGTTGCCGGAGTATCGCTTGAACTGAAACCTTGTGCTGGCTGCTCTGGCCTCTTCGCGGGTAAACCCGCTCCCACAGGTACAGCGCAAACCTGAAGGGATGTGCGATACCTGTGGGAGCGGGTTTACCCGCGAAGAGGCCGGCACAGGAGCAAGAAATTCAGCGGCGCCCTGCCCAACGCTGGCGCAACCACTCCAGATCTTCCGGCCGGGTCACCTTGATGTTGTCGCTGCGCCCTTCGACCAGCCGCGGCGCCTGGCCGGACCACTCGATGGCAGAGGACTCGTCGGTCACCAGCACATCCGACACAAGACACTCGGCCAGCGCCTGATGCAACGCCCCAAGGCGGAACATCTGCGGTGTATAGGCCTGCCAGATGGTACTGCGGTCTACGGTAGCGCCCACCCGGCCATCAGCATCGGCCCGCTTGAGGGTATCGCGCGCCGGCACCGCCAGCAGGCCACCCACCGGGTCGTCCGCCAGCTCCGACAATAGCTTGTCCAGATCGCTGCGCGCCAGGTTCGGTCGTGCAGCATCGTGTACCAGCACCCAATCACTGTCCGCAGCCCCGAGAGCATGCAGCACCAGCAAGGCATTGAGCACCGAGTCGGCACGCTCTCGACCACCCGCGGCACGCTGGATGCGCGGGTCGCTGGCGCAGCGCAGGCGAGGCCAGTACGGGTCATCTTCGGCAATGCTGACCACCACGCCCTTGAGCATCGGGTGGCCAAGAAAACAGTCGAGGCTGTGCTCGATAATGGTTTGCCCGGCCAGCTCCAGGTACTGCTTGGGGCGGTCGGCAGCCATGCGGGCACCTACGCCCGCAGCAGGAATCACGGCCCAGAAGGCCGGTAAGGTTTCGATCATTTCTGTGGCAACTGGAAGAGGGTTTCGCCCTCTTTGACCATTCCCAATTCGTGGCGAGCCCGCTCTTCAACGGTCTCCATGCCTTTTTTCAGCTCCAGCACTTCGGCATCGAGCACGCGATTGCGCTCGAGCAAGCGCTCGTTTTCGGCATGCTGCTCAGCAATCTGCTGCTTCAGCTCGGTCACTTGCGCCAGGCTGCCATTACCCACCCACAGGCGGTACTGCAGGCCACCCAGCAGCAGGAGCAGGACGAGGAACAACCAATAGGGACTGCGCATCACGTTATCCAGGTTAAAAAGGCTGCCGGGTATTTTTACTTCCGGGCCTCGAATAGCACGAAGCCTGGCCGAGGCCAGGCTTCGTCGACAGAAACCCGTTGAAATGTAGGAAAGTTCAGTACGAACGTTCCCACAACTCCGGCTGCTGTCTTTTTACCATCTCTTGCTTAACCGCGAAACTCGGCACGACCGCGGTAAACCGCTTTGGCACCCAGTTGCTCTTCGATGCGCAGCAGTTGGTTGTACTTGGAAACGCGGTCGGAACGGCACAGCGAGCCAGTCTTGATCTGGCCGGCAGCAGTACCCACGGCCAGGTCGGCAATGGTCGAGTCTTCGGTTTCACCGGAGCGGTGCGAAATCACTGCGGTGTAGCCAGCAGCCTTGGCCATCTGGATGGCTTCCAGGGTTTCGGTCAGCGAACCGATCTGGTTGAACTTGATCAGGATCGAGTTACCGATGCCCTTCTCGATGCCTTCCTTGAGGATCTTGGTGTTGGTCACGAACAGGTCGTCGCCAACCAGCTGCACCTTGGCACCGATCTTGTCGGTGAGGATCTTCCAGCCAGCCCAGTCGGACTCGTCCAGGCCGTCTTCGATCGAGATGATCGGGAAGCGCTCGGTCAGGCCTTTCAGGTACTCGGCAAAGCCTTCAGCGTCGAACGACTTGCCTTCGCCGGACAGGTTGTACTTGCCGTCTTCGTAGAACTCGGAAGCCGCGCAGTCCAAGGCCAGGGTCACGTCGGTGCCCAGCTTGTAGCCGGCTTTCTCAACGGCTTCGGCGATGGCGCCCAGAGCGTCTTCGTTGGAAGCCAGGTTAGGGGCGAAACCACCTTCGTCACCAACGGCGGTGTTCAGGCCACGGGCCTTGAGCACGGCTTTGAGGTGGTGGAAGATTTCGGTACCCATGCGCAGGCCGTCGGAGAAGGTCTTGGCGCCAACCGGCTGTACCATGAACTCCTGGATGTCGACGTTGTTGTCGGCGTGCTCGCCACCGTTGATGATGTTCATCATCGGTACCGGCATCGAGTACTGGCCAGGGGTGCCGTTCAGGTTGGCGATGTGCGCGTACAGCGGCAGGTCCTGGTCCTGGGCAGCGGCCTTGGCGGCAGCCAGGGAAACGGCCAGGATGGCATTGGCGCCCAGCTTGGCCTTGTTCTCGGTACCGTCCAGCTCGATCATGGCGCGGTCCAGGGCCTTCTGGTCGGCAGGGTCCTTGCCCAGCAGCAGGTCACGAATCGGGCCATTGATGTTGGCAACAGCCTTCAGCACGCCCTTGCCCAGGTAACGGCTCTTGTCGCCATCACGCAGCTCCAGCGCTTCGCGCGAGCCAGTGGAAGCACCGGACGGCGCGCAGGCGCTGCCGATGATGCCGTTGTCGAGCAGTACATCGGCTTCCACGGTGGGGTTGCCACGCGAATCGAGAACTTCACGACCTTTGATGTCGACGATTTTTGCCATTGTTGTAAGCACTCCAGAATTGACGAAAACAACTTAGCTTAGGAAATTCCAGCCGTTCACCGGGCGGACTTGCAGTGGGCAGGCCGGGTGAAGGGAACCCCTGACCGACTGGTCAGGGGTGGATCGGGCGGTACTTTACCCGAGAATCGAGCTTTACGCGGTTTCTACCGTCGGAAAACTTTTCACCAGGTCGTCCAGTTGCTTGAGCTGGGCCAGGAATGGCTCCAGTTTGTCCAGGCGCAGGGCACATGGGCCATCGCACTTGGCGTTGTCCGGATCGGGGTGGGCTTCGAGGAACAGACCGGCCAGGCCTTGGCTCATGCCGGCCTTGGCCAGGTCGGTGACCTGGGCGCGGCGACCACCGGCGGAATCGGCGCGACCACCCGGCATCTGCAGGGCGTGGGTCACGTCGAAGAACACCGGGTACTCGAACTGCTTCATGATGCCGAAGCCGAGCATGTCCACCACCAGGTTGTTGTAGCCGAAGCTCGAACCACGCTCGCAGAGAATCAACTGGTCGTTACCGGCTTCTTCGCACTTGGTCAGGATGTGTTTCATTTCCTGAGGCGCGAGAAACTGGGCCTTCTTGATGTTGATCACTACGCCGGTCTTGGCCATGGCCACCACCAGATCGGTCTGGCGCGACAGGAATGCCGGCAGCTGGATGATGTCGCACACTTTGGCTACAGGCTCGGCCTGATAAGGCTCGTGTACGTCGGTGATGACCGGCACGTTGAAGGTGCGCTTGATCTCTTCGAAGATCTTCAGCCCCTCTTCCATGCCAGGGCCACGGTAGGAGGTTACCGACGAACGGTTGGCCTTGTCGAAGCTGGCCTTGAACACGTACGGGATACCAAGCTTCTCGGTCACCCGCACGTACTCTTCGCAGACCTTCATTGCCAGGTCACGGGACTCCAGGACGTTCATGCCGCCGAACAGGACGAACGGCTTGTCGTTGGCGATCTCGATGTTACCGACGCGAATGATCTTCTGGGTCATTGATCAGGCCTTGTTCTTCTGAGCCAGGGCTGCCTTGACGAAACCGCTGAACAGCGGGTGGCCGTCACGCGGGGTCGAGGTGAATTCCGGGTGGAACTGGCAGGCGACGAACCATGGGTGGTCCTTGGACTCGACCACTTCCACCAGCGCGCCGTCTTCAGAGCGGCCGGAAACCACCAGGCCGGCATCGATCAGTTGCGGCAACAGGTTGTTGTTCACTTCGTAGCGATGGCGGTGACGCTCGGTGATCACGTCCTTGCCGTAGCAATCGTGCACCTTGGAACCGGCCGCCAGCTGGCAATCCTGTGCGCCCAGGCGCATGGTGCCACCCAGGTCGGAGGCTTCGCTGCGGGTTTCGACGGCACCGGTGGCATCGGCCCACTCGGTGATCAGGCCGACTACCGGGTGGCCGCTGTTGCGGTCGAACTCGGTGGAGTTGGCGTCCTTCCAGCCCATCACGTTACGGGCGAATTCGATCACGGCCACCTGCATGCCCAGGCAGATACCCAGGTACGGCACCTTGTTCTCACGGGCGTATTGCACCGCGGTGATCTTGCCTTCCACGCCGCGCAGGCCGAAACCGCCCGGCACCAGGATGGCATCGGCACCTTCGAGCAGGCTGGTGCCCTGGTTCTCGATGTCTTCCGAGTCGATGTAGCGCAGGTTGACCTTGGTGCGGTTGGTAATGCCGGCGTGGCTCATCGCTTCGATCAGCGACTTGTACGCATCCAGCAGCTCCATGTACTTGCCGACCATGGCGATGGTCACTTCGTGCTCAGGGTTTAGCTTGGCATCGACCACCTTGTCCCACTCGGACAGGTCGGCGCCATTGCACTGCAGGCCGAAACGCTCGACGACGAAGTCATCCAGGCCCTGTGCGTGCAGCACGCCCGGGATCTTGTAGATGGTGTCGACGTCTTCCAGCGAAATCACCGCACGCTCTTCAACGTTGGTGAACAGCGCGATCTTGCGACGCGACGAGGCATCGACCGGGTGGTCGGAGCGGCAGATCAGCACGTCAGGCTGCAGGCCGATGGAGCGCAGCTCCTTGACCGAGTGTTGGGTCGGCTTGGTCTTGGTCTCGCCAGCGGTGGCGATATACGGGACCAGGGTCAGGTGCATCAGCATGGCGCGCTTGGAGCCCACTTCGACGCGCAGCTGGCGGATGGCTTCGAGGAACGGCTGCGACTCGATGTCACCCACGGTACCGCCGATTTCCACCAGGGCCACGTCGGCATCGCCGGCGCCCTTGATGATGCGACGCTTGATTTCATCGGTGATGTGCGGGATGACCTGGATGGTCGCGCCCAGATAGTCACCACGACGTTCCTTGCGCAGTACGTGCTCGTAGATGCGGCCGGTGGTGAAGTTGTTGTTCTGGGTCATGGTGGTGCGGATGAACCGCTCGTAGTGGCCCAGGTCGAGGTCGGTCTCGGCGCCATCGTGGGTGACGAACACTTCACCGTGCTGGAACGGGCTCATGGTGCCCGGATCGACGTTGATGTACGGATCCAGCTTGAGCATGGTGACCTTCAGGCCCCGCGCTTCCAGGATGGCCGCCAGGGAAGCCGAGGCAATGCCTTTCCCCAATGAAGAAACAACACCGCCCGTGACGAATATGTAGCGCGTCATGAAAAACCCTAGAAGTCTGCGTTAAGGCGGCCAGCGCCGCCGGAGAAAGCGAAGGAAGGCCGAAGCCCCCGATCACCTGCGTCAATCACAGTGCATCTCGAAAAACTGCCGCGTCTGTACAGACCAGGGGTATCCCCGGCATGGAGCTCGCTCGTCATTTCCAGAATCAGCCCAGCAAAAAACTGCTTGGTAATCGGCAACTCCTGTGTTTTCGCGGAACCCACAGAAGCTGTATCAAGAAGGGAGGGTAGTCTACCCGAATGTACCCTTCAGCTCAAACCTTGCGCGTTCGTCGGCAACTGCCAGGACAGCTGGCAATCAGCCTGCACCAGCCCGGGCAGGTTGGCCACCGCCAGCAAGCGTTCGCCCTGGTACAGCAGTGGCAGGCGCGGGCGCAGGAAAAGCGGCACCTGCAGTTCGTTTAACAGGCGCTTGAGGTCGCGTCGGCCGCGGCCGGGGACATCCAGCACTTCACCGCCCTGGCGGTAGGCAATGCGCAAGCCGCCCAGCGGCGCTGCGCCAACAAGACGCACCCTGCCGTTACCCGGCAACAGCAAAGGCTTGGTGGGATCGGCCCAGGGCAGTTCGCCGACGGGCAGCTGCAGCCAGTCACCACTCAACCACCAGATGCGGCCATGACTGCGCAGCAACTGCCCATCGGCAAGCTGCCAGGCGGGCCGGGCATCGGCCGCGGCATCGCGCAGGTCCGCCCAGCCGACCCAGTGTCGGGTGTCGGGCAGGCGGGTACGGTGGCTCAGCCAGTACTGCAGGGCATTGCGCTGACGGGCCGGCGACAGCGCCACCAGGTTGGCCAGATCGAGGGAGTCCAGCCCCGGCCAAGCCAGCGGCGCGCCCTCCCCGGCGAGCGCCAGGTCGTCCTGGGCAAGCTCGTCCAGCAGGCCTTGGGCTTCGCTCAGGTGCTCGGCGGCGCGGGCAAGGTTCTGGCTGGCCTGCGGCCAACGTTGCCGAAGCAGCGGAAAGACTTCGCTGCGCAGGTAGTTGCGGGCAAATTGTGTGTCAGCGTTCGTCGGATCTTCGATCCAGGCCAGCCCATTGACCTGGGCGTGGTCCTGCAGTTGCTGGCGGGAACAGCCCAGCAACGGCCTGACCAGGCTACCCTGCCCTAGCGCCCGCTGCCCCGGCATTGCAGCCATGCCACGCAGGCCTGCGCCGCGCAGCAGGCGGAACAGCAGGGTTTCGGCCTGGTCGTCGCGGTGCTGGCCGGTGAACAGGATGTCGCCTGGGCCGAGGGCTTGCCTGAAGGCAGCATAGCGGGCGTCGCGGGCGGCCTGTTCGAGGCTGGCGCCGGGGATGACCTGGACGTGGATGACCTGGAGTTCGATGCCGAGATTGTCGCAGACGGTTTGGCAGTGGGCGGGCCAGGCATCGGCGGCGGGTTGCAGCCCATGGTGGACGTGGATGGCGCGCAATGGAGGGGATGCGTGATTGCGGGCGTAGTCGGCCAGCAGGTGCAGGAGGACGGTGGAATCGAGGCCGCCGGAGAAGGCGATGTACCAGGCTGGGGCGTTGAGCCAAGGGGTGAGGTTGATCATCGAACCCGCACTCAATTCGAGAATGCATTCGCGGGTGAACCCGCTCCCACAGGGATCGCGCCGTTTCAGAGGGCTGCGCAGTACCTGTGGGAGCGGGTTCACCCGCGAACACCGGCGAAGCCGGTGCCATTCATCTCGCTATCAGATACCGTAGCTCATCAGGCGATCGTAACGGCGGGCCAGCAGCGCGTCATGGTCGAGCTTGCCGAGCATGTCCAGCTGCTGTACCAGGTCGGCACGGATGCTTTCCGACATCTTCGCCGGGTCACGGTGGGCGCCGCCCAGCGGCTCCTGGATGACCTTGTCGACGATGTTCAGGCTCTTCAGGCGCTCGGCGGTGATGCCCATGGCATCGGCTGCGTCGGCTGCCTTGTCGGCAGTCTTCCACAGGATCGAGGCGCAGCCTTCCGGCGAGATCACCGAGTAGGTGGAGTACTGCAGCATGTTCAACTGGTCGCACACACCGATGGCCAGCGCACCGCCGGAACCACCCTCACCGATCACGGTGGCGATGATCGGGGTTTTCAGGCGCGCCATCACGCGGAGGTTCCAGGCGATGGCCTCGCTCTGGTTGCGCTCTTCGGCGTCGATGCCCGGGTAGGCGCCCGGGGTGTCGATGAAGGTCAGGATCGGCATCTTGAAGCGCTCGGCCATTTCCATCAGGCGGCAGGCCTTGCGGTAGCCTTCAGGGCGCGGCATGCCGAAGTTGCGGCGTACCTTCTCGCGCACTTCGCGGCCCTTCTGGTGACCGATGACCATGACCGGCTTGCCGTCCAGGCGCGCAGTACCGCCGACGATGGCAGCGTCGTCGGAGAAATGGCGGTCGCCGTGCAGCTCTTCGAACTCGGTGAAGATGTGCTCCAGGTAGTCCAGGGTGTAAGGACGACGCGGATGACGAGCCAGGCGGGCGATCTGCCAGCTGGTCAGGTTGCCGAAGATGCTTTCGGTCAGGGTGTTGCTCTTGTCTTGCAGACGGGCAATTTCATCGCTGATGTTCAGCGAGTTGTCGTTGCCTACCAGGCGCAGGCCTTCGATCTTGGCTTGCAGGTCGGCAATCGGCTGTTCGAAATCGAGAAAATTCGGGTTCATAGTCATCCGTCTTGGGTCTACGGCCAGGCGGCCGGCCGGTTGATCCGTTTGGCGCCCTACCTTAAGGGATCAGGCGCATTCAGGTCGAGATTAAATTTTTGTCGGTTCAACGATATTGCAGGAAGACGTTCTCACGCCCGAACTGGTCACGCAGCGCCTGAATCAGCCCATCGGCAGGGTCGATAGCCCACTGCTCGCCGAACTGCAGCATGGCCTTGGCGTCGCTGCCGGTGTATTCGAGGGTGATCGGGCAAGCGCCGCGATGGCGGGTAATCAACTCGCCCAGCCACTTCAGCCGGTCGCCCTTGAGCGCTTCGTGTGCCACCTTCAGGCGCAGGCTCTCGGCCAGCTTGGTGCGCGCATCCTCCATGGTCATCACCTGCTTCACCCGCAGGCGCAGGCCACCGGAGAAATCGTCGTTGCTGACCTCGCCTTCGACAACCACCATGGCATCGGTCTGCAGCAAGGACTGTGCCGCCATGAAGGCATCGGCAAACAGCGATGCTTCGATGCGCCCGGAGCGGTCATCCAGGGTGACGAAGCCCATCTTGTCACCCTTCTTGTTCTTCATCACCCGCAGGGCAATGATCATGCCGGCGATAGTCTGGGTATCGCGTGACGGCTTGAGGTCGATGATGCGCTGGCGGGCGAAGCGGCGGATCTCGGTCTCGTACTCGTCGATCGGGTGGCCGGTGAGGTACAGGCCAAGGGTGTCCTTTTCGCCCTTCAGGCGTTCCTTGAGGGTCAGTTCGCGCACCTTGCGGTGGTTGGCGTAGACGTCGGCATCCGCCTCTTCGAACATGCCGCCGAACAGGTCGACGTGCCCACTGTCAGCGGTGTGGGCGGCCTGCTCGGCAGCCTTGATTGCCTCGCCCAGCGCCGAGAGCAGAGTTGCACGGTTGATGTCGATGTTGGCGTGGTAGGCCTTGATCTCGTCATGGAAGTGTGGGCCCAGGCGGTCCAGCGCACCACTGCGGATCAGCGCGTCGAGGGTGCGCTTGTTGACCCGTTTGAGGTCGATGCGCTCACAGAAGTCGAACAGGTCCTTGAATGGGCCACCCTGGGCGCGGGCCTCGACGATCGCCTCCACCGGGCCCTCGCCGACGCCCTTGATGGCGCCCAGGCCGTAGACGATGCGCCCGTCATTGTTGACGGTGAACTTGAAGTCGGAGAAGTTCACGTCGGGCGCGTCGAGGCGCAGCTTCATGCTGCGCACTTCCTCGACCAGCACCACCACCTTGTCGGTGTTGTGCATATCCGCCGACAACACCGCAGCCATGAACGGCGCCGGGTGGTGGGTTTTCAGCCACGCGGTCTGGTACGACACCAGGCCATAGGCGGCGGAGTGGGATTTGTTGAAGCCGTAACCGGCGAACTTTTCCACCAGGTCGAAGATGTTACCAGCCAGGTCTGCATCGATATTGTTGTTGGCACAACCTTCGATGAAACCACCGCGCTGCTTGGCCATCTCCTCGGGCTTCTTCTTACCCATCGCACGGCGCAGCATGTCGGCGCCGCCGAGGGTATAGCCAGCCATCACCTGGGCGATTTGCATCACCTGTTCCTGGTACAGGATGATGCCGTAGGTCGGTGCCAGCACCGGCTTCAGGCCTTCGTACTGGTAGTCCGGATGGGGGTAGGCGAGCTCGGCGCGGCCGTGCTTGCGGTTGATGAAGTCGTCCACCATGCCCGACTGCAGCGGGCCTGGGCGGAACAACGCCACCAGTGCGATAAGGTCTTCCAGGCAGTCGGGCTTGAGCTTCTTGATCAGCTCTTTCATGCCCCGCGATTCAAGCTGGAACACCGCCGTGGTTTCGGCCTTCTGCAACAGCTCGTAGGTCTTGCGGTCGTCCAGCGGGATGAAGTCGATGTTTACATCGGGCAGGTTCTTCTTGGCCTGCTCGCGGTTGATGATCTCCATCGCCCACTTGATGATGGTCAGGGTCCGCAGGCCGAGGAAGTCGAACTTCACCAGGCCGGCGGCCTCGACGTCATCCTTGTCGAACTGGGTTACCAGGCCGCCGCCCTCTTCATCACAGGCGATCGGCGAGAAGTCGGTGAGCTTGGTCGGGGCGATGACCACACCACCGGCGTGCTTGCCGGTACCGCGTGTCACGCCCTCGAGCTTCAGGGCCATGTCCCAGATTTCGCGGGCGTCTTCGTCACCCTTGAGGAAGTCGCGCAGGATCTCTTCCTGCTCGTAGGCCTTTTCCAGGGTCATGCCCACTTCGAACGGGATCATCTTCGACAGGCGGTCGGCTAGACCGTATGACTTGCCCTGTACCCGCGCCACGTCCCGCACCACCGCCTTCGCCGCCATGGTACCGAAGGTGATGATCTGGCTGACCGCGTTGCGGCCATAGGCTTCGGCCACATAGTCGATCACCCGGTCACGGCCATCCATGCAGAAGTCGACGTCGAAGTCGGGCATGGAAATCCGTTCAGGGTTGAGGAAGCGCTCGAACAGCAGGTCGTAGGCCAGCGGGTCGAGGTCGGTGATCTTCAGTACATAGGCCACCAGCGAGCCAGCACCCGACCCCCGGCCCGGGCCGACAGGCACACCGTTGTTCTTGGCCCACTTGATGAAGTCCATCACGATCAGGAAGTAACCGGGGAAGCCCATCTGGATGATGATGTCCAGTTCGAACTTCAGGCGGTCCAGGTAAACCTGGCGCTTCTCTTCGTAGTTGGGCGTGGTCTCTTTCGGCCACAGCACTGCCAGGCGCTCTTCCAGGCCTTCGTGGGACACATGCCGCAGGTAGTCATCGATGCCCATGCCATTGGGCGTGGGGAAGTCGGGCAGGAAGTACTTGCCCAACTGCACCTGGATGTTGCAACGCTTGGCAATCTCGACGGTGTTGGCAATGGCGTCGGGCAGGTCGCTGAACAGTTCGGTCATTTCTTCGGCCGACTTCAGGTACTGCTGGTCGCTGTACATCCTTGGCCGGCGCGGATCGTCGAGGGTCCAGCCCTCACCGATGCATACGCGGGTTTCGTGAGCATCGAAGTCCGATTGCTTGATGAAACGCACATCGTTGGTTGCCACCAGCGGAGCGCCGAACCTGTCGGCCAAGGCCACGGCGGCGTGCACATATTCCTCGTCGCGGGCGCGGTTGGTGCGCTGCACCTCGACATAGAAGCGCTCGGGGAACATCGCCATCCAGTCCTGCAGCAGGGCCTCGGCTTCATCTTGCCGCCCCGCCAGCAAGGCCATGCCGATGTCACCTTCCTTGCCTGCGGACAGGGTGATCAAGCCCTCGCTGGCCGGGGCGATCCATTCACGCTGAAGGATCACCAGGCCGTTGCGCTGGCCCTCGGTCCAGCCGCGCGAGATCAGCTCGGTGAGGTTGCGGTACCCCTTGGGGTTCATGGCCAGGAAGCAGATACGCGACAGCGGTGCTTCCGGGTCGGCAGCGGCCAGCCACAGGTCGGCGCCGCAGATCGGCTTGATGCCCGCGCCCATGGCAGTCTTGTAGAACTTTACCAGCGAGCACATGTTGCTCTGGTCGGTGATCGCCACCGCCGGCATGTTCATCCCGGCCAGCGCCTTGGCCAGCGGCTTGATCCGCACCAGGCCGTCGACCAGCGAGAATTCGGAGTGGACGCGCAGGTGAACGAAGGGAACCGACATGGAAGATCCTGTAGCAGTGCTGAACGACAAGGGCGGGATTGTAGCGTAAATGGGGATAGGATTTGGGATTGCGGTGTCGGCCAGAGAATAAAGAATGTGCGCGCACCGCCCCACTGTGGGAGCGGGTTCATCGAGGCGTCGAACCGCCGCGAAGAATCCAACGCGGTGTATGGCACCGGCTGCGCCGGTGTTCGCGGCTAAAGCCGCTCCCACAGAGGATAGCGTGACATCTGCAGCAACGAACTAATAGGTCAGATCAGGGAGTCGGTAACGCCTTCACGTGCGTCCCACGCGGCCCGCACCGGGGCAAAGGAGCGCCGATGAATGGGCGTAGGCCCCAACCGTGCCAGCGCCTCGAGGTGCACCGGGGTCGGGTAGCCCTTGTGCCCGCCAATGCCATAGCCCGGGTAGATCAGCTCGAATGCGCTCATCTCCCGGTCACGGGTCACCTTGGCCAGGATCGACGCCGCCGCGATGGCCGGCACCTGGCTATCGCCCTTGACTACCGGCGACGCCGGTACGGCCAGTTTCGGGCAACGGTTACCGTCGATCAGGGCCAGCTTCGGTGTAATGTGCAGGCCTTCCACCGCGCGCTGCATGGCCAGCATGGTCGCATGCAGGATGTTCAGGCGGTCGATTTCCTCGACCTCGGCACGCGCAATGCAGAAGCTCAAGGCCTTTTCGCAGATCTCGTCGAACAGCGCTTCGCGCTTGGCTTCGGTGAGTTTCTTCGAATCGTTCAGGCCGAGGATCGGGCGCGCCGGGTCGAGGATCACCGCCGCGGTCACGACTGCACCGCACAGCGGGCCACGGCCCACTTCGTCGACGCCGGCGACCAGGTCTTCGACCAGGTTGAAGTCCAGTCCAATTTGCATGTCAGCGGTCCTTGAGCAAGGCCAGTACCGCCTCGGCCGCCTGGTTGGAGGCGTCACGGCGAAGGGTGCGGTGAATTTCGTCGAAACTTTCGGTCTGCCGGCTGCCATCGGCTACCAGCGGCGCCAGGGTATTGGCCAGTGCTTCGCTGGTGGCGTCATCTTGCAGCAGCTCGGGTACCAGCGCACGCTGGGCCAGCAGGTTCGGCAACGAAACGTAGGGGCTCTTTACCAGGCGTTTGAGGATCCAGTAGGTCAGGGGCGCCAGGCGATAGGCCACAACCATCGGCCGCTTGTACAGCAGCGCTTCGAGGGTGGCAGTACCCGAGGCGATCAGCACCGCGTCACAGGCCGCCAGGGCCTGGTGCGACTGGCCATCGAGCAGGGTCAGCGGCAGCTTACGCCCTTCGAGCATCTGCTCGATCTGGGCGCGCCGCGCGGCATTGGCACAGGGCAGTACGAAACGCACGCCCGGTACCTGCTGGCGCAGCCTTTCGGCAGCATCCAGGAACAGTGCCCCCAGGCGCCCTACTTCGCCGCCCCGGCTGCCCGGCATCAACGCCACTACCGGCCCTTCGCCCAAGCCCAGCGCGGCACGCGCCGCAGGACGGTCGGCTTCTAGCGGGATGGTATCGGCCAACGGGTGGCCAACGAAGCGCACTGGCACGCCCTGCTCTTCATAGAACCGCGCCTCGAATGGCAACAGCGTCAGCATCAGGTCGCAGCCTTCGCGAATCTTCAGCACACGCTTCTGCCGCCAGGCCCATACCGACGGGCTGACGTAGTGCACGGTCTTGATCCCGGCCTGACGCAGTTTCAGTTCGATGTTGAGGGTGAAGTCGGGGGCATCGATGCCGATGAACACATCGGGCTTTTCACCGATCAGGGTCTCGATCAGCAGCTTGCGCCGCTTGAGCAGCTCGCGCAGGCGCCCCAGCACTTCGACCAGGCCCATGACGGCCAGGCGCTCCATGGGGAAATAGGATTGCAGGCCTTCGGCTTCCATCAAGGGACCACCAACGCCGATGAACCGTACATCGGGGTGGCGTGCCTTGATGGCACGCATCAAGCCTGAACCGAGAATATCGCCGCTGGCCTCACCTGCGACCAAGGCTACGCAAAGCTGGGCCATGTCAGCGGGTGATGCCGCGGGCGGAGTTCACGATCGACTGACGGAACAGATCGACCTCAGGGTGCTTCGCAGCCAGTTCGTCCAGCTCCTTGAGCGCGTCTTCGACGGTCAGGCCCTGGCGATAGACGATCTTGTAGCAACGGCGCAGCACATGGATCACCTCGTCGCTGAAACCCCGGCGGCGCATGCCTTCGAAGTTCATGCTGCGGGCTTCGGCCGGGCTGCCGAACACGGTGACGAAGGCCGGGACATCCTTGCCGATCGCCGTGCCCATGCCGGAAAACGCGTGGGCACCGATATGGCAGTACTGGTGCACCAGGGTGTAACCGGACAGGATCGCCCAATCCCCCACGTGCACATGGCCGGCCAAGGCCGTGTTGTTGACCAGGATGCAGTGGTTGCCGATAACGCTGTCGTGGCCGATGTGGGCATAGGCCATGATCAGGTTATGGTCACCGACGGTGGTTTCAGAACGGTCCTGGACGGTACCGCGGTGGATGGTCACCCCTTCGCGGATCACATTGTGGTCACCGATCACCAGGCGCGTCGGCTCACCCTTGTACTTGAGGTCCGGGGTGTCTTCGCCGATCGAGGAAAACTGAAAGATACGGTTGTGCTTGCCGATGCGGGTCGGCCCTTTGAGCACAACATGCGGGCCGATAACGGTGCCCTCCCCGATCTCCACATCAGGGCCAACGATCGACCAGGGGCCGACCTCGACACCATCGGCCAGCCTGGCCGACGGGTCGATAATGGCCCGAGGATCAATCGAATTCATAGGGAGCGTTCCGCGCAGGTGATTTCTGCCGAGCAAACCGGCTTGCCGTCGACCAGGGCGCGGCACTCGAATTTCCAGATCATGCTCTTGCGGCTGAGGAACTTGGCTTCCAGCACCAACTGGTCACCTGGCAGTACCGGCTGACGGAAACGCAGCTTGTCGGAGCCGACGAAGTAGTACAGGGTGCCATCGGCCGGTTTGGCGTCGAGCATCTTGAAACCGAGGATACCCGCGGCCTGTGCCATGGCTTCGATGATCAGGACGCCCGGCATGATCGGGTGCGCCGGGAAATGGCCGTTGAAGAACGGCTCGTTGATGCTGACATTCTTGTAGGCACGAATGCTCTGGGCCTCGTAGTCCAGCTCCGTCACGCGGTCCACCAACAGGAACGGGTAACGGTGAGGCAGGTATTCGCGAATCTCGTTGATGTCCATCATTTCGGGGGGGAAGCCTGTAATAAGAATAGGGAGCGCAGGTGCTGACCACACGCTCCTTTTGCAGTCCAAAGAGGAGCCAGCTAGCGACTGTTCACTCTTGCTCAGGGAATGGTATCAGCCTTCTGATGTCGGCTGGCCACCTGAGGTCACGGTATCGACGCGTTTTTCCAGCTGCTGGAGACGCTTGGCCATGTCGTCCAGGTGGCGGATACGCGCGGCGCTCTTGCGCCATTCAGCCAGTGGCTGCATGGCAGTGCCGGAAGAATAGGCACCCGGTTCGGTGATCGAACGGGTCACCATGGTCATCCCAGACACGAAAACGTTATCACAGACATCGATATGACCCACCATGCCGACACCTCCGGCAATGGTGCAATGCTTGCCGATGCGCGTGCTGCCGGAAATCCCGACACATGCAGCCATGGCCGTATGCTCACCGATCTGCACGTTGTGGGCGATCTGGATCTGGTTGTCGAGCTTGACCCCATCAGCGATGCGCGTATCCGACAGTGCCCCGCGATCGACCGCAGTGTTGACACCGATTTCCACGTCGTCGCCGATGGTAACACCACCGATCTGGGCAATTTTGCGCCACACGCCCTTCTCGTTGGCAAAACCGAAGCCTTCACCGCCAATCACGGCACCTGACTGGATGACCACACGCTTGCCGATGGTCACATCATGGTACAGGGTGACCCTCGGGGCCAGCCAGCCGCCCTCACCGATCACGCAACGGGCACCGACCACACAGTGTGCACCCACACTGACATTGGCCGCGATGCGCGCACCGCTTTCGATGACCGCGAACGGCCCGATGCTGGCACTGGCGTCCACCTGCGCGTCCTCGGCCACCACGGCGCTGGGATGAATACCCGCCACAGCCTTGGGTTTGGGGTCGAACAGGTGGGAGATGCGCGCGTAGGCCAGATACGGGTCGGCGACGATCAGCGCATTGCCGGCAAAGCCTTCGGCGTCCGCCGCCTTCAGCAGCACCGCAGCCGCCTGGCTGCTATCCAGGAACTTGCGGTACTGCGGGTTGGCGAGGAAGCTCAACTGACCTGGGCCAGCCTCCTGCAAGGTGGCCAGCCCGGTAATCTGCAGCGCCTCGGGGCCCTTGAGAGTGGCGCCGAGGGCCTCGGCCAACTGGCCTAGCGTCATGGTCACGGTCATATCAACGGGCTTGGTTCATGCGCTCGATGACCTGGCGGGTGATGTCGTACTGAGGCTTGACATCGATGACCGCGCCACGCTCGAGGACCAGGTCGTAACCACCTTTCTTGATCACTTCCTCGACAGCGCCATCCAGCTTCGGCTTCAGTTGCTTGAGCATGTCGCGGTCAGCAACGGCCTTGGCTTCGTTCAGTTCCTTGGACTGGAACTGGAAGTCACGGGCCTTCTGCTTGAACTCGAGTTCCAGGCGCTCGCGCTCCTGCTGCTGCATCTTGTCGCCGCCCTTGATCAGACGGTCCTGGATGCCCTTGGCGCTGCTTTCCAGGCTTTTCAGCTTGGTCAGTTGCGGGCCGAACTTCTTCTCGGCATCCACCGCGTATTTCTTGGCGGCGTCCGACTCCAGCAGGGCCATCTGATAGTTCAGGACAGCAACCTTCATTTCGGCGAAAGCCGGGGTGGCGACAAGCGCCGCGGCCACTACGGCCAGTTGGGTCAACTTACGCACGATGCACTCCTGGATAAACCGTTGTCATTAAGCGAGGGCCGACCTCAGAAGGTCTGGCCCAGAGAGAATTGGAACACCTGGGTGTCGGCATCGTCCGGCTTCTTGACCGGCATTGCCAGGCTGAAGCTCAGCGGGCCCAGTGCGGTGATCCAGGTCACGCCCAGGCCGACCGAGCTGGCCATACCCGAGAAACCGACCTTCTCGCAATCAGGCTGGTTGCCGCAATTGGTGTCGAACACGTTACCCACATCCCAGAACACGGACGTGCGCAGCGAACGCTGATCCTTGACGAATGGCAGCGGGAACAGCAGCTCCACACCACCTTGTACCAGCACGTTGCCACCAAACGGCAACGGATCCTGGTCCGGGTCGGCGATGGTGCCTGGCTTGCCACCATTGGCCTCGCCGCGGCTTGGGGTACTGCGTGGGCCCAGGCTGCTGTCCTTGAAGCCACGGACGGAGTTGAAGCCACCCGCGAAGTAGTTCTCGTAGAACGGCAGGCCGGAGGTGCTGCCGTAACCATCACCATAGCCCAGTTCGGTGTGCAGGCGCAGGGTGTAGTCGTTGGTAATCGGCTTGAACAGCTGGCCGCGGTAGTCGAGCTTGAAGAACGACAGGTCGCTGCCCGGAATGGTGGATTCCAGGGTCAGGCTTTGCGAGTGACCACGGGTCGCCAGCACGCCTTTGTTCAGGGTCGACTCCGACCAGCCGATCGAGGCCTTGAAGTTCAGGAAGCTGTCGCCTTCCTCTTCGAGGAAATCGAAGATCTCGTCAACGGTGTACTTGCCGGTCTTGATCTTGTCCTGCTGCACGCTCAGGCCATAGGTCAGGCGCGAGGTCTCGCTGATCGGGTAGCCGAGGCTGACGCCTGCACCGTAGCTGTCCACCGCGTAGCTGGCCACGTCGACGTCGAGGTCGTCGTAGTCGGTGCTGCGGTAGAAGGCGTTGTAACCCAGGCTCACGCCATCGGCAGTGAAGTAGGGGTCAACGAAGCCGAAGTTGTAGCGGGTCTGGTATTCCGAACGGGTCAGGCCGATGGATACCTTGTTACCAGTACCGAGGAAGTTGCTCTGGCTGATCGAACCACCGAGGATCAGGCCGGCGCTCTGGGCGAAACCGACGCTGGCGGTGATCGAGCCGGAGGCCTGTTCCTCGACGCTGTAGTTGACGTCGACCTGGTCGTCGGTGCCCGGCACCGGCGGGGTCTCGACGTTCACTTCCTTGAAGAAGCCCAGGCGTTCCAGGCGGGTCTTGGACTGGTCGATCAGGTAGGTCGAGGCCCAGCCGCCTTCCATCTGGCGCATTTCGCGACGCAGCACTTCGTCTTCGGTCTTGGTGTTGCCGCGGTAGTTGATGCGGTTGACGTAGGCACGCTTGCCCGGGTCGACCACGAACATGATGTCGACGGTGTGGTCTTCATCGTTCGGCTGCGGCACGCCGTTGACGTTGGCGAAGGTGTAGCCTTCGTTACCCAGGCGGCGGGTGATCAGCTCGGAGGTGCTGGTCATCACCTTGCGCGAGAACACCTGGCCAGGCTGCACCAGCAGCAGCGACTTGACCTGGTCTTCCGGCACCTTCAGGTCACCGGACAGCTTCACGTCACGGACGGTGTACTTCTCGCCTTCGTTGATGTTGACGGTGATGTAGACGTGTTTCTTGTCCGGCGTGATGGACACCTGGGTGGAGGCGATGTCCATGTTGATGTAGCCGCGGTCCAGGTAGTAGGAACGCAGGCGCTCCAGGTCACCGGAGAGCTTTTCGCGGGCGTACTTGTCGTCGTTCTTGAAGAACGACAGCCAGTTGGTGGTCTTCAGCTCGAACAGCTGCGCCAGGGTCTCGTCGTCGAACACGTTGTTGCCAACGATGTTGATGTGCTGGATGGCGGCGACGGTGCCTTCGTTGATCTTGATCTTCAGCGCCACGCGGTTGCGCGGCTGCGGCACCACCTCGGCGTCGACCTCGGCCGAATAGCGGCCCTGGGCCACGTATTGGCGCTGCAGTTCGTTACGCACACCTTCGAGGGTGGCACGCTGGAAGATCTCGCCTTCGGCCAGGCCGGATTGCTTCAGGCCTTTCATCAGGTCTTCGGTGCTGATCGCCTTGTTGCCTTCGATCTCGATGCTCGACACCGACGGGCGTTCGACCACGTTGATGATCAGGACATTGCCATCGCGGTTCAGCTGAATGTCCTGGAAGAAGCCGGTCTTGAACAGGGAACGGGTCGACTCCACCAGTCGGCGGTCATCGGCCTGGTCGCCGACGTTCAGCGGCAAGGCACCGAAGACACTGCCGGCGGAAACCCGCTGCAGGCCGTTGACGCGGATATCGGAGATGGTGAAGGACTCGGCGTGAACTTCAGCGATCATCAGTGCGGACATGACCGCAGTTAGCAGCAGACGTTTCATGAAGTCCTTTTATTCCAACTGGCAATAAACAGCCCGCCGCGACAAGACGGCAGGTTTCGCAATTGAGCGAAGCTTTATAGTCGACCCAGATCGTTGATCAGGGCGAGCAACATCACCCCTATGACCAAACTGATACCGATCTGGACCCCCCAACCTTGCACCCGATCCGACAGCGGACGACCGCGCACCCACTCGACCAGGTAAAACAGCAAATGCCCCCCATCCAGAACCGGGATGGGCAGCAGGTTAAGAACCCCCAAGCTTATGCTCAGGTAGGCCAGGAAATTCAGGAAATCCCCCACGCCGGACTGGGCTGAAGCGCCCGCCACTTTAGCAATGGTTATCGGTCCGCTCAAGTTTTTTACCGAGAGCTCCCCGAACAGCATTTTCTTCAGCGATTCAAGGGTCAGGACGCTCATGTTCCAGGTGCGTGACAAGCCCTCACCCACCGCATCCAGCGGGCCGTAGCTGACTTCGCGGAGCATGTTGGCAGGCCATTCGCCACCTTTTACCCCGGCGCCCAGATAGCCGCCGGCCGCCTTGCCCTCGCCCTTGCGCGCCAGGGTGACCGGGACGTCCAGCACAGCACCATCGCGCTCGACGCGCACCACAACCTTGGCTTGC
The DNA here is from genome assembly GCF_030263955.1 of Pseudomonas sp. M2(2023). Taxonomy (NCBI): domain Bacteria; kingdom Pseudomonadati; phylum Pseudomonadota; class Gammaproteobacteria; order Pseudomonadales; family Pseudomonadaceae; genus Pseudomonas; species Pseudomonas sp. M2(2023). The sequence goes on along the minus strand of NZ_CP127114.1, from coordinate 1,257,175 downwards.
GGGCGAGCCCGCACGGCATCGACCACCTGCTGCCATTCGCTCACTGCCACGCCATCGAGCGCCAGCAGCTTGTCACCGGTTTTCAGGCCCGCAGCGGCAGCCGGCCCCTTTGGATCGATCTCGGCCAACACCGGCAAGATCGCCGGGCGCCAAGGGTGCAGCCCGAGGGACTGGATCGGGTCGGGCTCGTCGGCGCCCTTGAGCCAGCTGTCCAGCTTCACCTGCAGCTGGCGCTCGGCGCTGGCGCCCTCTTCACGCACGCCAACCTGCAAGGTGCCGCTCTCGCCCAGGCGGCGAACCAGTTGCAGGTTGACCGCAGACCAACCATTGGTCGGCTTGCCATCGATGGAGACGATTTCCTGACCTGCGGTCAGGCCTGCCGATGCTGCCAGGCTGCCCGCATCGACCGCGCCGATCACCGGGCGGATCTGCTGGGTACCCAGCATCGCCAGCACCCAGAAGAACAGGATGGCCAGCAGGAAGTTCGCAACCGGGCCCGCCGCGACGATCGCGATGCGCTGGCGTACGGTCTTGCGGTTGAACGACTGTTCGATCAGCGCTGGCGGCACGTCCCCCTCGCGCTCGTCGAGCATCTTGACGTAGCCACCCAGCGGGATCGCCGCGATCACGAACTCGGTGCCATGGCGGTCATGCCAGCGCAGCAGCGGCGTGCCGAAGCCCACCGAGAAGCGCAGCACCTTGACACCGCAGCGGCGTGCCACCCAGAAGTGGCCGAATTCATGGAAAGTGACCAGCACACCCAAGGCTACGAGGGTGCCGATAATCATGTAGAGCGCTGTCATATCCATCTCCGAATGATGTTCAGCGGGCTGGCATCATGCCCAGCCCCCTCGTGAACCGTGGCGGGCCTGCATCAGCGACCGTGACGCCTCAGCCACTCACGGGAAAGCTCCCGGGCACGCTGGTCGGCGGCGAACACCGCGTCCAGCGACGGCAGCGGTACGACGGGCTCCTGATCGAGCACCTGTTCGATCATACCCGCGATCTCCGGGAAGCGGATACGCCGCTGGAGAAATGCCTCGACTGCGACCTCATTTGCCGCATTGAGCACGGCCGGTGCGCTGTTGCCGGCCTCGGCAGCCTGCCGCGCCAGGCGCAGGCAAGGGAAGCGCTGTTCGTCGGGCGCCTGGAAGTCCAGACGGGCGATGGCGAACAGGTCCAGCGGCGCCACCCCGGAATCGATCCGCTCGGGCCAGGCCAGGGCGTTGGCGATGGGTGTGCGCATGTCCGGGTTACCCAACTGCGCCAGCACCGAACCGTCCACATAATCCACCAGGGAGTGGATCACGCTCTGCGGGTGCACCACCACCTCGACCTTGGCCGGTGCAGCATCGAACAACCAGCAGGCCTCGATCAGCTCCAGGCCCTTGTTCATCATGCTGGCCGAATCCACGGAAATCTTGCGCCCCATGGACCAGTTGGGGTGCGCGCAGGCCTGTTCCGGGGTGACGTCCAGCAGCGCCTCGACGGGGGTCTCGCGGAACGGGCCACCGGATGCGGTGAGCAGGATCCGGCGCACGCCGACGGCACTCAGTCCGCGCGCGTAGTCGCCGGGCATGCACTGGAAGATCGCATTGTGCTCGCTGTCGATCGGCAGCAGCACGGCACCACTGCGCCGCACCGCCTCCATGAACAGCGCGCCGGACATCACCAGCGCCTCCTTGTTGGCCAGCAGCACCTTCTTGCCCGCCTCGACCGCCGCCAGGGTGGGGCGCAGGCCGGCGGCGCCGACGATGGCCGCCATCACCGCGTCCACTTCCGACGCAGAAGCCACCTGGCACAACCCGGCCTCGCCTTCCAGCACCTCGGTGGCGCAACCTGCCGCAACCAGGCTTTCGCGCAGTCGCGCGGCCGCCTCGGCATTAGGTACCACGGCGAATGTCGGCCGATGGCGCACGCACAGCGCAAGCAATTCGTCGATACGCGAATAGCCACTCAGGGCGAACACCTGATAACGGTCAGGATGGCGCGCGATGACATCCAGCGTGCTCAGGCCGATGGAGCCGGTGGCCCCGAGCACGGTAATACGCTGCGGACGGCTCACATCACACCCCATTCGGCAGCCCACAGCAGCACGGCGAAAATCGGGATCGCCGCAGTCAGGCTGTCGATGCGGTCGAGCACCCCACCATGGCCAGGCAACAGGTTGCTGCTGTCCTTGATGCCGGAGCGGCGCTTGAACATGCTTTCGGTCAGGTCACCCACCACCGAAGACATGACCACCAGCGCGGCACTCAACAGGCCCAGCAGAATCTGGCCGAAGCCCCAGTCGCGACTGATTCCGACCACCAGGGTAATCACCAGGCTGACCGCCAGGCCGCCATACACGCCTTCCCAGCTCTTGCCAGGGCTGACCTGAGGCGCCAGCTTGCGCTTGCCGAAGGCACGGCCAGAGAAGTACGCGCCAATATCGGCAGCCCAAACCAGCACCATGACCGACAGGATCAGCCAGTTACCCAGCGGCCAGTGCTTGAGCAGCACCAGACCCTGCCAGGCCGGCAGCAAAACCAGCAGGCCGATCAGCAACCGGCAGGCTGCACTGGCCCACAGCTCGCTACTACGTGGATAGGTAAGCACCAGCCAGGTGGCCAACCCCCACCAGATCACCGCAGCGCCCAGCACCCAGGGCGCCAGCTCCGGAAGGATGTACAGCAGCATCAGCGCTCCGGCGACGACCACGGCATAGGCGATGCGCAGCGGCTGGGCCATGAGCCCGGCCAGACGCGCCCACTCCCAGGCGCCGAGGGTCACCACGAAGCCGATGAACAGGGCGAAGTCCCCACCGTTGAGCAGGAAGAAGCCACCCAGCGCGATCGGCAGCAGGATCAGCGCGGTAATGATGCGTTGTTTAAGCATTAAGCACGAGCTCCAGCCTCGACCTGCTCGCTGGTCTTACCGAAGCGGCGCTGGCGCGAAGCGAAATCGGCCAGGGCGGTGCGCATGGCCTCGTGTTTGAAGTCCGGCCAGTACAGGTCGGAGAAGTACAGCTCGGCGTAGGCCAGCTGCCACAACAGGAAATTGCTGATGCGGTGCTCGCCACCGGTGCGGATGCACAGGTCCGGCAGCGGCAGCTCGCCGGTTGCCAGGCAGGTCTGCAGCAGGCCCGGGGTGATGTCTTCCGGGCGCAGGTGCCCGGCTTGCACTTCCCGCGCCAGCCGCTGGGCGGCCTGGGCGATGTCCCACTGGCCACCGTAGTTGGCCGCGATCTGCAGGATGAAGCGGTTGTTGCCGGCGGTCAGCGCCTCGGCCTCGCGCATGGCGGCCTGCAGCTCGGGATGGAAGCGCGAACGGTCACCGATGATACGCAGGCTGATGTTGTTCTCGTTGAGGCGTTTGGCCTCGCGGCGCAGGGCCGAGAAGAACAGTTCCATCAGCGCACCGACCTCTTCGGCGGGACGCTGCCAGTTCTCGCTGGAGAAGGCGAACAGGGTCAGCACCTCGACCCCGGATTCGGCACAGACTTCGATGACCGCGCGAACGGCGTCGACACCCGCCTTGTGCCCGGCAACACCGGGCAACAGGCGTTTTTTCGCCCAGCGGTTGTTGCCATCCATGATGATCGCGACATGACGCGGCACCGAGGACGGTGCCGCTGGCTTGGTCTTTTCCATTAAAAAACCCCGGCCTTAGACGGCCATCAGGTCCTTTTCCTTGGCTTTGAAGGCGGCATCGACTTCGGCAACGTACTTGTCGGTCAGCTTCTGGATCTCGTCAGCGGCGCGACGTTCTTCGTCTTCGCTGATTTCCTTGTCCTTGGTCAGCTTCTTCAGGTCGGCCAGAGCGTCACGGCGCACGTTGCGCACAGCCACCTTGGCATCCTCGGCAACGCCGCTGGCCTGCTTGGTGTAGCCCTTGCGGGTTTCCTCGGTCAGGGCCGGCATCGGCACACGGATGGTGGTGCCGGCGCTGGACGGGTTCAGGCCCAGGTCGGAGGTGAGGATGGCCTTTTCGATGGCAGCACTAAGGTTTTTGTCGTGCGCGACGATCTTCAGGGTGCGGGCATCTTCGACGGTGATCGCGGCCACCTGGTTCAGCGGCATCTCGCTACCCCAGGCAGTGACCTTGACGCTGTCCAGGATGCTTGGGTGGGCGCGACCGGTGCGGATTGCCGCGAGGTTGCGAGCCAGGGCCTCGAGGGACTTGGTCATGCGCTCCTGCGCGTCTTTCTTGATGTCGTTGATCATGCTTGGCCTTCCTCGATCAGAGTACCTTCAGCGCCACCCACCACAATGTTCAGCAGGGCGCCAGGCTTGTTCATGTTGAATACCCGCAATGGCATCTTGTGGTCACGGCACAGGCAGATTGCGGTCAGGTCCATTACACCCAGCTTGCGATCCAGGACCTCGTCGTAGGTCAGGTGATCGAACTTCTCGGCATGCGGGTCCTTGAATGGATCGGCAGTGTACACACCATCGACCTTGGTCGCCTTCAACACCACGTCGGCATCGATTTCGATGGCGCGCAGGCAGGCGGCGGAGTCGGTGGTGAAGAACGGGTTGCCGGTACCGGCGGAGAAAATTACCACATCCCCGGAGTTGAGGTGGCGAATAGCTTTGCGACGATCGTAATGATCGGTGACACCGACCATGGAAATGGCCGACATTACCAGGGCCGGGATGTTCGAGCGCTCCAGCGCATCGCGCATGGCCAGGCCGTTCATCACGGTGGCCAGCATGCCCATGTGGTCACCGGTGACGCGGTCCATGCCGGCTGCGCTGAGCGCGGCACCGCGGAACAGGTTGCCACCACCGATCACCAGGCCGACCTGGACACCGATCCCTACCAGCTGGCCAACTTCGAGGGCCATGCGATCCAGCACTTTCGGGTCGATCCCGAAGTCTTCCGAGCCCATCAGGGCCTCGCCGCTAAGTTTGAGCAAAATGCGTTTATAGCGAGGTTGGCGACCACTCACCTGCTGAGCCATTGCGAGTCTCTCCTGCGGCGTACTTTTAGAAAATTCGTGCGGGCTGTTTGCAGCCTGCTAACTGTAGCGTGGCACCGCTTCGGTGCCAGCGGCGACGGGCCTTATAAACCCTTCGCCGTTTTGACAAAGAGGCTGCGCGCGTGAGCGGGCAGCCTCTTCGGGGCGACAGACGGGGCTGTCTTACTGCTTGGCAGCAGCTACCTGAGCGGCAACTTCAGCAGCGAAGTCGTCGACTGGCTTCTCGATGCCTTCGCCTACTTTGAAGTAGGTGAAGGAAACGATTTCAGCACCGGCTTTCTTGGCCAGCTCGCCAACCTTGACTTCCGGGTTCATGACGAAGGCTTGCTCGACCAGCGAGGCTTCGGCCAGGAACTTCGAGATACGACCTTTGATCATGTTCTCGACGATGTTTTCCGGCTTGCCGGCGATCTTGTCAGCGTTCAGCTGCAGGAAGACGCCCTTCTCGCGCTCGATGGCTTCGGCCGATACTTCCGACGGCAGCAGGAACTCAGGGTTCGAAGCTGCAACGTGCATGGCGATGTTCTTGGCCAGATCGACGTCGCCGCCTTTCAGGACAACGGCAGCGCCGATCTTGTTGCCGTGCAGGTAGGCACCGACAACGTCACCTTCAACGCGCACCAGGCGACGGATGTTGACGTTCTCGCCGCACTTGGCAACCAGGGCTTCACGAGCAGCTTCACGCGAAGCGATCAGCGGAGCAGCGTCGGTCAGCTTCTGGGCGAAGGCTTCTTCGATGCTGTCGGCAACGAAGTTCTTGAAGTCGTCTTGCAGGGCCAGGAAGTCGGTCTGCGAGTTCACTTCCAGCAGGACGGCGGATTTACCGTCGGTCTTGACGGCGATAGCGCCTTCAGCAGCGACGTTGCCAGCCTTTTTGGCGGCCTTGATGGCGCCCGAGGCACGCATGTCGTCAATGGCTTTTTCGATGTCGCCGCCGGCCTTTTCCAGGGCCTTCTTGCAATCCATCATGCCTTCGCCGGTACGCTCGCGCAGTTCTTTGACCAGCGCTGCAGTAATTGCTGCCATTTCAAAATCCTCTTGGAAAGTTTTTCAACCATTCCACCCGTTCGTCACGGGCGTTCAATTCTGCAAATCCACTGTGTTTATCTCAGCGGGCCCATGATGCGGGGCCGATGCTGACAGCAGGATTTCAAGGTGGCAAAAAGGGGGCAGAGCCCCCTTTTTGCGTGCCAAGTCGACGCTAGCGTCTAATTACTCGGCAGCAGGTGCAGCCGCTTCTTCAGCGTAAACTTCGGTGCCGCCGGCAACGTTGTTGCGGCCGCGGATGACTGCGTCAGCCATCGAAGTCATGTACAGCTCGATAGCGCGGATGGCGTCATCGTTACCTGGGATGATGTAGTCAACACCTTCCGGGCTGCTGTTGGTATCGACAACGCCGATTACCGGGATGCCCAGCTTGTTGGCTTCGGTGATCGCGATGCGCTCGTGATCAACGTCGATAACGAACAGAGCGTCTGGCAGACCACCCATGTCCTTGATGCCGCCCAGGCTGCGATCCAGTTTTTCCAGGTCGCGGGAGCGCATCAGGGCTTCTTTCTTGGTCAGCTTGGCGAAAGTGCCGTCTTCGGCCTGGGTTTCCAGGTCGCGCAGACGCTTGATCGAAGCGCGGATGGTCTTGTAGTTGGTCAGCATGCCGCCCAACCAACGGTGGTCAACGTACGGCGAACCGCAACGAGCAGCTTGCTCGGCGACGATCTTGCCGGCGGAACGCTTGGTGCCGACGAACAGGATCTTGTTCTTGCCCTGAGCCAGGCGCTCTACGAACGACAGAGCGTCGTTGAACATTGGCAGGGTTTTTTCCAGGTTGACGATGTGGATCTTGTTACGCGCGCCGAAAATGTACTTGCCCATTTTCGGGTTCCAGTAACGGGTCTGGTGGCCGAAGTGCACACCGGCCTTCAGCATATCGCGCATGTTGACTTGGGACATGATAGTTCCTTGATAAGTCGGGTTGGGCCTCCACGTATCCCAATGACCAACCCGCGAATTCTGCAACTCGGGGCACCCAGGTCATCGTGTCGACACGTGTGTGGGTTAAGTGCTGACGGGGTCGTCCCCGAAAGCGGCGCATTTTATACCACAGACCGCGACCGAACGGAACCCGGATACTGTTGCGTCCGTCAGCGGTTTTTGCAGCACCCCGGCTTTCGCGCCAGAATGCCAGCTGTAGACAGCAGCATTGCCGCCTTTATCCGACCGATCGGCGCCCTGCTCTGCTAGAATCCGGCCTTTCCCGTTTGTTCGCGCCGTGCACGGCGCTGTAGAGAGCCTGTAATGACCGTCACCATCAAGACCGCAGAAGACATCGAGAAGATGCGCATCGCTGGCCGCCTGGCCGCCGAGGTGCTGGAAATGATCGAGGAACACGTCAAGCCCGGTGTCACCACCGAAGAGCTGGACCGCCTGTGTCACGACTACATCGTCAACGTCCAGCAGGCCATCCCGGCACCGCTCAACTACAAGGGCTACCCGAAGTCGATCTGCACCTCGATCAACCATGTGGTCTGCCACGGCATCCCCAACGACAAGCCGCTCAAGGACGGTGACACGCTGAACATCGACGTCACCGTGATCAAGGACGGCTACCACGGCGACACCAGCCGCATGTTCCACGTCGGCACCGTGCCGGTATGGGCCGAGCGCCTGTCCAAGGTCACCCAGGAGTGCATGTACAAGGCCATCGAACTGGTCAAGCCGGGCTGCCGCCTGGGCGACATCGGCGAAGTGATCCAGAAGCACGCTGAAAAGAACGGCTTCTCGGTGGTGCGCGAGTTCTGCGGCCACGGCATCGGCAAGGTGTTCCACGAAGAGCCGCAGATCCTGCACTACGGCCGCGCCGGCACCGGCATGGAGCTGAAGGAAGGCATGACCTTCACCATCGAGCCGATGATCAACCAGGGCAAGGCCGACACCAAGGTGCTGGGCGACGGCTGGACCGCCATCACCAAGGACCGCAAGCTCTCGGCCCAGTGGGAGCACACCCTGGTGGTGACCGCAACCGGCTACGAGATCTTCACCCTGCGCAAGGACGACACCATCCCGCGCACCTCGGCCTGACCGCACTCCCACAGGCCACCCCCACGACAGGAACGTGACGCGATGCCCCAGGTGGACCCCGAGCTGTTCGACCGCGGCCAGTTCCAGGCGGAACTGGCCCTCAAGGCGAGCCCCATCGCCGCCTTCAAGAAAGCCATCCGCCAGGCCGGCGAGGTGCTCGACAAGCGTTTCCGCAGTGGCAGCGAAATCCGCCCACTGATCGAGGCCCGCGCCTGGCTCGTCGACAACATCCTGCAACAGGCCTGGAACCAGTTCGACTGGGGCGACCAGAGCGGCATCGCCCTGGTCGCGGTGGGTGGCTACGGGCGCGGCGAGCTGCACCCGCATTCGGACATCGACCTGCTGATCCTGCTGGGTGCTGCCGAACACGAGCAGTACCGCGACGCCATAGAGAGGTTTCTCACCCTGCTGTGGGACATCGGCCTGGAAGTGGGCCAGAGCGTGCGCACCGTCGACGAGTGCGCCGAGCAGGCCCGCGCCGACCTGACGGTCATCACCAACCTGATGGAAAGCCGCACCATTGCCGGCCCCGAGGCGCTGCGCCAACGCATGCTTGAGGTGACCAGCACTGCGCACATGTGGCCGAGCAAGGACTTCTTCCTGGCCAAGCGCGCCGAACTCAAGGCCCGCCACCACAAGTACAACGATACCGAGTACAACCTCGAACCCAACGTGAAAGGTTCACCCGGTGGCCTGCGCGACATCCAGACAGTGCTGTGGGTGGCCCGCCGCCAGTACGGCACACTCAACCTGCACGCCTTGGCCGGCGAAGGTTTCCTGCTGGAAAGCGAGAACGAGCTGCTGGCCTCGTCCCAGGACTTCCTGTGGAAGGTGCGCTACGCCTTGCATATGCTGGCCGGGCGCGCCGAGGACCGCCTGCTGTTCGACCACCAGCGCAGCATCGCCGCGCTGCTGGGCTACAGCGACGACAACCCCAAGCGGGCGATCGAGCAGTTCATGCAGCAGTACTATCGGGTGGTGATGAGCATCAGCCAGCTGTGCGACCTGATCATCCAGCACTTCGAGGAGGTCATCCTCGCCGATGACGACAGCGGCACCACCCAGCCGCTGAATGCGCGCTTCCGCCTGCATGATGGCTATATAGAGGCAGTCAGGCCGAACGTGTTCAGGCGCACACCGTTCGCCATGCTGGAAATCTTCGTGCTGATGGCTCAGCATCCCGAGATCAAGGGCGTACGCGCCGATACGGTGCGGCTGCTGCGCGAACACCGGCACCTGATCGACGACACTTTCCGCACCGATATCCGCAACACCAGCCTGTTCATCGAGCTGTTCAAGTGTGAAATCGGTATCCACCGCAACCTGCGGCGGATGAACCGCTACGGCATCCTTGGCCGCTATCTGCCGGAGTTCGGCCTGATCGTCGGGCAGATGCAGCACGACCTGTTCCACATCTATACGGTCGATGCGCACACCCTCAACCTCATCAAGCACCTGCGCAAGTTGCAATACACCCCGGTGTCCGAGAAATTCCCGCTGGCCAGCAAGCTCATGGGCCGCCTGCCCAAGCCCGAGCTGATCTACCTGGCCGGCCTGTATCACGACATCGGCAAGGGCCGCCAGGGCGACCATTCCGAGCTGGGTGCGGTGGATGCGCAGAAGTTCTGCGAGCGCCACCAGTTGCCGGCCTGGGACAGCCGGCTGATCGTCTGGCTGGTGCTGAACCACCTGGTGATGTCGACCACCGCCCAGCGCAAGGACCTGTCCGACCCTCAGGTAATCAACGATTTTGCCCTGCACGTGGGCGACGAGACACGCCTGGACTACCTGTACGTGCTGACCGTGGCCGATATCAACGCCACCAACCCCAGCCTGTGGAACTCGTGGCGGGCCAGCCTGCTGCGCCAGCTGTACACCGAGACCAAACGCGCCCTGCGCCGAGGCCTGGAAAACCCGCTGGACCGCGAGGAGCAGATTCGCCAGACCCAATCGGCAGCGCTGGATATCCTGGTGCGCGAAGGCACCGACCCGGACGACGTCGAGCAGCTGTGGTCGCAGCTGGGCGATGACTACTTCCTCAAGCACACCGCCGCCGACGTGGCCTGGCACAGTGACGCGATCCTCCAGCAGCCGGCCGATGGCGGGCCGCTGGTGCTGATCAAGGAAACCACCCAGCGCGAGTTCGAGGGTGGCACGCAGATCTTCATCTATGCCCCCGACCAGCACGACTTCTTCGCCGTGACCGTGGCGGCGATGTCGCAGTTGAACCTGAACATTCATGACGCGCGGATCATCACCTCGAGCAGCCAGTTCACCCTCGATACCTACATCGTGCTGGACAACGACGGCGGCTCGATCGGCGACAACCCGCAGCGGGTCAAGCAGATTCGCGACGGCCTGACCGAAGCGCTGCGCAACCCCGAGGACTACCCGACCATCATCCAGCGCCGGGTACCGCGCCAGCTCAAGCACTTCGACTTCCCGCCACAGGTGACCATCCTCAACGATGCCCAGCGGCCGGTGACCATCCTCGAAATCACCGCACCTGACCGCCCTGGCCTGCTGGCCCGGCTGGGGCGGATCTTCCTGGAGTTCGACCTGTCGCTGCAGAACGCCAAGATCGCCACCCTCGGCGAGCGGGTGGAAGACGTGTTCTTCATCACCGATGCCGACAACCAGCCGCTGTCCGACCCGCAACTGTGCAGCCGACTGCAGGAAGCCATCGTCCAGCAGCTGCAGGCCGGCCAGGCCAGCGATGCCAGCCCTACCCGCGTGACCTTTTAACGATTAGACGATTGACGAGACCTTGCGCCGATGAACCATGCCTTGACCCAGCTTCAGCCCTACCCGTTCGAGAAACTCCGCGCCCTGCTGGGCAGCGTTGCACCTGCGGCGGACAAGCGCGCCATCGCCCTGTCGATCGGTGAGCCGAAGCACGAATCGCCGGCGTTCGTCGCCCAGGCCATGGCCGACAACCTCGACAAGCTGGCGGTGTACCCGAGCACCATCGGCCTGCCCGCCCTGCGCCAGGCCATCGGCCAGTGGTGCGAGCGGCGCTTCGGCGTACCGGCCGGCTGGCTGGATGCCGACCGCCACATCCTGCCGGTCAACGGCACCCGTGAAGCGCTGTTCGCCTTCACCCAGGCCGTGGTCAACCGCGCCGATGACGGCCTGGTGGTCAGCCCCAACCCGTTCTACCAGATCTACGAAGGCGCAGCGCTGCTGGCCGGTGCCACCCCGCACTATCTGCCATGCCTGGAAAGCAACGGCTTCAACCCCGACTTCGACGCCGTGCCGGCTGAAGTGTGGAAGCGTTGCCAGATCCTGTTCCTGTGCTCGCCGGGCAACCCCACCGGCGCACTGGTGCCGATGGACACCCTGAAGAAGCTGATTGCCCTGGCCGACGAGCACGACTTCGTGATTGCCGCCGACGAGTGCTACAGCGAGCTGTACTTCGACGAGGATGCCCCGCCACCAGGCCTGCTGACTGCCTGTGCGGAACTGGGCCGCAGCGACTTCAAGCGCTGCGTGGTATTCCACAGCCTGTCCAAGCGTTCCAACCTGCCGGGCCTGCGCTCGGGCTTCGTCGCCGGTGACGCCGAGATCATCAAGCCGTTCCTGCTGTACCGTACCTACCACGGCTGCGCCATGCCGGTACAAACCCAGCTGGCCAGTATCGCTGCCTGGCAGGACGAGGCGCATGTGCGTGAGAACCGCGACCAGTACCGCGCCAAGTACGACGCCGTGCTTGATATCCTGCAGCCGGTGCTGGATGTGCAGCGCCCGGATGGCAGCTTCTACCTGTGGGCCAAGGTGCCCGGCAGCGATGCCGAGTTCACACGCGACCTGTTCGAGGCCCAGCATGTGACGGTGGTACCGGGGTCGTACCTGTCGCGTGAAGTGGATGGCGTGAACCCGGGCGCCGGGCGTGTGCGCATGGCACTGGTTGCACCGCTGGCCGAGTGCATCGAGGCGGCGGAGCGGATTCGCGAATTCCTGCAGAACCGCTGATTCGACAGGGGCCGTACAACTCTCGAGTGTTGTGCAGTACCTGTAGGAGCGGGTTTATCCGCGAACACCGGCACAGCCGGTGCCATGCACCGCGTCGCCTGATTCGCGGGTAAACCCGCTCCCACAGGGCCGCAAAGCGGCCCCTTGGGGTCTACCTGACTGACCCCAGGTTCGCTTCACTCATGTCCAGCTCACCCAGCACCTGCCGCACCACTTCATCCCCCACCAGATGCTGGCGATGCAGTTCATACAGCTCCAGCCGCTGGGCCCGCAGCGCCCGCAGGCGCAAACGCCGCTCCAGCAGGTCCATCTGCTCGGCCAGGGCCTTGGCCTCGGCGCTGTCGTTGTAGCTGTCCAGCTCATCGCGGTATTCCGCCATCAAGCGCGCCTTCAACTCGGTCGCCAGGGTCGCCTGCGCGGCATCCTGCGGCGCATTGCTGTCGATCACTTCCTCTGCCTCCAGCGCATGGATCGCCGCCTCGGCCGTGCGTCGCCAGGCCTCCTGCACTTCCTGGTGCAAGCGCTCGTCCGGGCTCTTGGTCACCCCGCGCAGCAACAGCGGCAGCGCGATACAGGCGCTGATCAATGACAACAGGATCACACCGGCCGCAATGAAGATCAGCAAGTCACGCTCCGGGAAGGCCTTGCCTGCTGCCATCAGCAACGGGATCGACATCACGCCGGCCAGGGTGACCGCACCGCGCACACCACCCAGGGTCAGCAACCAGCAGGAGCGCGCCGTGGGCATCAGCACCAGCGCCGGCTTGCCGCACCAGCGGCGTACCACACCGATCGAGCGCCAGATGCTCTGGACCCAGATGAACCGCAGCAAGATCAGCGCCACAAAGATCGCCACCACGTCCAGGCAGCGCCAGGCCAAGGTCGGCCATACGGTGGGTTCATGGCTGACCACGGCCTTGATGATGTCCGGCAACTGCAGGCCCAGCAGCAGGAAGATCAGGCCGTTGAAAGCGAACTCCAGCAGCGACCACACACTGCGGTTGAGCAGGCGCGTGCTGGTCTGCCGTGGCAGCAGGTCGAGCCAGCTCTGCATCATGCCGGCGGCCACCGCCGAAAGGATGCCCGATATGCCCAGGCGCTCGGCCAGCACGTAGGCAGCGAAGGGCAGCAGCAACATGAACACCACATGCGTGGCCGGGTCGTCCCAGCCGCGAGCAATCATCCAGGCACGCAGGCGGCCGATCAGCCAGCTCAGGGCCACGCCCACCGCCAGGCCGCCCAGGGCGACCAATACGAAGCTGAAGCTTGCGTCGGTCAGCGAGAACACCCCGGTGATCGCCGCCGCCAGTGCGAACTTGAAGGTCACCAGGCCCGAGGCATCGTTCATCAGGGCCTCGCCCTGGAGCATGTGCATCAGCGGGGTGGGCAGGCGGTCCTGGGTAATGGCCGAAACCGCCACGGCGTCGGTTGGCGACAACACTGCGGCCAGGGCGAAGGCCACGGGCAGCGGGATGCTCGGCAGCAGCCAGTGAATGAAGTAACCGGCCCCGACCACGGTAAACAGCACCAGCCCCACGGCCAGCGCCACCACCGGCCCACGAATGCGCCACAACTCGCGCTTGGGAATGCGCCAGCCGTCGGCGAACAGCAACGGCGGCAGGAACAGGAACAGGAACAGCTCGGGGTCCAGTGCCACATGCAAGCCCAGCGTCGGCCAAGCGAGCAAGGCACCGGCGGCGATCTGTACCAGCGGCAAGGGCAGCGGAATCATGCGGCCGACCAGCTTCGACACGCTGACCAGCGTCAGCAGGATGAGGACGGTGTAGGCGGACTGCATCCGGGAAAGCTTCCTTTGTGAACCAGAAACGACAACAGGGCGAAACATCGCCATTGAAACAATATGTTAGCGGCGGCGGGCGATTCGGGGCCGCTGCACGATAGTCGCAAGGGAAGCACGAATATGTAACACGATGCGTCTCAAGCGAAAAAATAGACCCGCCGAAGCGGGTCTGGGTAATTCCAAATGTTTACACGGCTTCAAGCCGCTCCAGCATATCCGGGTATTTTTCGACCAACTTGAGCAACATTGCCGCCTGAGGGTTCGGGCTGGCTTTATCCTGCTCCCAGTTCCGGAGCGTTGCTGCCTTCGTCCTGATGCACCTGGCAAATACCTCCTGCGACATACGCAGCCCCTCACGTATGGCGACAATCTCCTGCGGAGTAACCTTGGGTGCATCCAATGCCTTTACATGATGCTGGCGCAGGGTGATCTTCCCCTCGCGCTGCGCTTTCATCTCGTCGATGCCGCTCATCATTTCGGCAAACAAATCACGCTTTTTCATTCATTTGCTCCTCTGCTTGACCGATCGCTTCGTTTTTCGCGCCTCGACTTCCACAGTGATAGCCTGTTTCAGAGCCCTCTCCTGATCGCAGGTGAGATTCTCAAGTTCATCCTTGTCATAAATCGCGAACATCCACATTTGCCCATCGCTGGACAGCCAGTAATAGATGACTCGCAGGCCGCCACGCTTTCCTTTGCCACGACGCCTGTCTCCCCAGCGAAGCTTCCTGAAGCCACCGGTACGAGGCATCACATCACCGCACTCAGGGTTTTTCAGCAGCTCCTGCTGCAGCTCTTTGTACTCGTCATCGCTCAGGTAGTCCGACACAGTAGCGGTGAAGAAGGACGTCTCGAAGAAAATGGCTTCCATGGAAAAACCATACGCAAGTTGCACATGCTTAGCAACCTTCACCATTACCTGCCTGTCGCCAAAAGGACCGCCGCACAATAGTTCCGGGGACGCCATCAACGGCCGGATCAGGCCTTGAATTGTCGGCATCCGGTCATACAATCACCCTTAACGAAGAACGTTAAGCATTCAGCCCTGAGGTACGCCATGCTCAAGAACGGTATGCGTCCGATTCATCCCGGAGAAGTCCTGCGTGAGGACTTCCAGAAAGAAATGGGTTTCAGCGCCGCGGCACTGGCCCGGGCGCTAGGCGTTGCCACGCCAACCGTCAACAACATCCTGCGTGAACGGGGCGGTGTTTCCGCCGACATGGCGCTGCGCCTGTCCATCTGCCTGGACACCACCCCCGAGTTCTGGCTCAACCTGCAGACCGCCTTCGATCTGCGCACCGCCGAACAGCAACACGGTGATGAGATCATCGGTTCGGTACAGCGCCTGGTCGCTTGAGACATACCTTGATCAGTAAACATGGGCACCACGGGCGTGGCGCCGCGAGGATCGTTCCCGCATAATCCCGCGACTGAAATCGGAAAACGGAGAGATTGGGGCAGCCTGTGATCCCCAATGCACACAATGACCTACACGCTCTACGGCATTAAAGCCTGTGACACCATGAAAAAGGCACGTACCTGGCTCGAAGACCAGGCCATCGCCTACGAATTCCACGACTACAAGGCCCAAGGCATCGACCGTGACAGCCTGAACCGCTGGTGCGAGGAACACGGCTGGGAAGTCATCCTCAACCGTGCCGGCACCACCTTCCGCAAGCTGGACGACGCCAGCAAGGCCGACCTCGACCAGGCCAAGGCCGTCGAGCTGATGCTGGCCCAGCCGTCGATGATCAAGCGCCCGGTGCTCGACCTTGGCGCGCGTACCCTGGTGGGCTTCAAGCCCGACCTGTACGCCGCTGCCCTGGCCTGAGCCCCTACCCTATTTCGCACGAGGTAATCACATGTCCAATACCCTGTTCAGCCTGGCCTTCGGTGTCGGCTCCCAGAACCGCCAGGGCGCCTGGCTGGAAGTGTTCTACGCACAACCGCTGCTCAACCCGAGCGCCGAACTGGTCGCTGCAGTAGCCCCTGTTCTCGGTTACCAAGGTGGCAACCAGGCCATCGCCTTCAGCAACGCCCAGGCCGCTCAACTGGCCGAAGCCGTGAAAGGTGTGGATGCCACCCAAGCCGCCCTGCTGACCCGCCTGGCCGAAAGCCACAAGCCACTGGTCGCCACCCTGCTGGCCGAAGACGCCGCGCTGACCTCGACGCCAGAGGCCTACCTCAAGCTGCACCTGCTGTCGCACCGCCTGGTCAAGCCGCACGGCGTGAGCCTGGCTGGCATCTTCCCGCTGCTGCCGAACGTGGCCTGGACCAACCAGGGCGCGGTCGACCTGGCCGAACTCGCTGAACTGCAACTGGAAGCGCGCCTGAAGGGCGAGCTGCTGGAAGTGTTCTCGGTGGACAAGTTCCCGAAAATGACCGACTACGTGGTCCCGGCCGGCGTGCGTATCGCCGACACTGCCCGCGTGCGCCTGGGCGCCTACATCGGCGAAGGCACCACCATCATGCACGAAGGCTTCGTCAACTTTAACGCTGGCACCGAAGGCCCGGGCATGATCGAAGGCCGCGTTTCCGCTGGCGTATTCGTTGGCAAGGGCTCGGACCTGGGCGGCGGCTGCTCGACCATGGGCACCCTGTCCGGTGGCGGCAACATCGTCATCAAGGTTGGCGAAGGCTGCCTGATCGGCGCCAACGCCGGTATCGGCATTCCGCTGGGCGACCGCAACACTGTCGAAGCCGGCCTGTACATCACCGCCGGTACCAAGGTGAACCTGCTGGACGAGAACAACCAGCTGGTCAAAGTGGTCAAGGCCCGCGACCTGGCCGGCCAGACCGACCTGCTGTTCCGCCGCAACTCGCTGAACGGCGCGGTGGAGTGCAAGACCCACAAGTCGGCCATCGAGCTGAACGAGGCGCTGCACGCGCACAACTGAGACCCCTTCAACCGCTGCCGGAGCGAGCTTGCTCGCGAACAGCGGATTCTCAGCGTTTGAAATGTTAAGATCGGGTCTGGCACCACGCCAGACCCGATTTTCATTCCAGGCCCCGCGACCATGTTTCAGCCCTCCCCCTGGCGTGCCGATTTTCCCGCCATCGCCGCCCTGCAACGGCAGCACCAGACCTACCTGGACAGCGCCGCCACCACCCAGAAGCCGCAAGCCCTGCTCGATGCCCTGAGCCATTACTACGGCCATGGCGCAGCCAACGTGCACCGTGCCCAGCACTTGCCCGGCGCACTGGCCACACAGGCCTTCGAAACCAGCCGCGACAAGGTTGCCGCCTGGCTCAATGCGCCAGACTCGCGGCAGATCATCTTCACCCACGGTGCCACTTCGGCGCTGAACCTGCTGGCCTATGGCCTGGAACACCGCTTCGAGGCCGGTGACGAAATTGCCGTCAGTGCCCTGGAGCACCATGCCAACCTGCTGCCCTGGCAACAGCTGGCGCGCCGGCGCAACCTGCGTCTGGTGGTGCTGCCGCTGGATGCCCATGGCCGCATCGACCTGGACCAGGCGCTGCAACTGATCGGCCCGCGCACCCGGGTGCTGGCGGTGAGCCAGCTGTCCAACGTGCTGGGCACCTGGCAACCGTTACCGGCACTGCTGGCCCATGCCCGTGCGCAAGGCGCGCTGACAGTGGTCGACGGTGCCCAGGGCGTGGTGCATGGCCGCCATGATGTGCAGCAGCTTGGCTGCGACTTCTATGTGTTCTCCAGTCACAAGCTGTACGGCCCGGAAGGCGTGGGCGTGCTGTACGGCCGCAGCCAGGCGCTGGAGCTGCTGCACCATTGGCAGTTCGGCGGCGAGATGGTGCAACTGGCCGAGTACCACAGCGCCAGCTTCCGCCCGGCGCCGCTGGGGTTCGAGGCTGGCACGCCACCGATCGCCGGGGTGATCGGCCTGGGTGCGACCCTGGACTACCTGGCCAGCCTCGATGCCCAGGCACTCGTAGCCCATGAAACCAGCCTGCACCAGCACTTGCTGCGCGGCCTGGCAGACCGCGATGGCGTGCGCATCCTGGGGACGCCACAGGCGGCCCTTGCCAGTTTCGTCATCGAAGGCGTGCACAACGCCGACATCGCCCACCTGCTGACCGAGCAAGGCATTGCCGTGCGTGCCGGGCACCACTGTGCGATGCCGCTGCTGAAGGGCTTGGGCCTGGAGGGCGCGATCCGCGTGTCATTGGGGCTGTATAACGACAGCGATGACTTGCAGCGTTTCTTCGAGGCGTTGGATCAAGGCCTGGAGCTGTTGCGATGACCTTGCCCGATCAGGCGCGCCAGGCGCTGGAAGCTTTCGAGCAGGGCAAGGGTTGGGAACAGCGTGCGCGGCTGCTGATGCAGTGGGGCGATCGGCTGGAACCGCTGGCTGATACTGAAAAGACCGAGGCCAACCGGGTGCATGGTTGCGAAAGCCTGGTATGGCTGGTGGCCGAGCAGGCCGAGGGTTTGTGGCGGTTCAAGGCCAGCAGCGATGCACGCCTGTTGCGCGGGCTGCTGGCGTTGTTGCTGGTGCGGGTGCAGGGGTTGGCCAGTGAAGAACTTGCCGGGCTCGATCTGCGTGAGTGGTTTACTCAGCTGGGCCTGGAGCGCCAGCTTTCGCCATCGCGCAGCAATGGGCTGCATGCGGTGTTGCAGCGGATGGCGGAGCTGGCGTCCAACCGTTGAATCGGTGCTGGCTTCTTCGCGGGCTCGCCCGCTCCCACAGGACCTTCACCTATCTTGAGAGAGATGCAGTACCTGTGGGAGCGGGCAAGCCCGCGAAGAAGCCCACGCGGTCTATTCAGGCTTGACCCGCTCCGAAGGCCGCCGCGCCCCCGCTACCAGTTTTTCCACCGCCTTGCTCGCTGCCACCATGCCAAAGGTCGCGGTCACCATCATCACCGCGCCAAAGCCACCCGAGCAGTCCAGCCGCACGCCCTCGCCCACGAAGCTTTTCTGCAGGCAAACGCTGCCATCGCCCTTGGGGTAGCGCAGCTGTTCACTGGAGAACACGCATGGCACGCCATAGTTGCGGCTGACATTGCGCGAGAAGTTATAGTCGCGGCGCAGGGTGGAACGCACCCGCGAGGCCAGCGGGTCGTTGAAGGTCTTGTTCAGGTCGGCGATCTGGATCTGTGTCGGGTCGATCTGCCCACCGGCGCCCCCCGTGGTGACGATGGCGATCTTGCGCCGCCGGCACCAGGCAATCAGCGCCGCCTTGGCCATGACGCTGTCGATGCAGTCGATCACACAGTCGAGGTTCTCGGTGATGTACTCGACCATGGTGTCGCGGGTGACGAAGTCAGCGACAGCATGCACCGTACACCCCGGGTTGATCGCCCGCAGGCGCTCGGCCATGACCTCGACCTTGGGCCGCCCCACCTGCCCTTCCAAAGCATGGGCCTGGCGGTTGGTGTTGCTGACGCACACATCGTCAAGGTCGAACAGGGTGATCTCGCCCACGCCACTGCGTGCCAGCGCTTCCGCCGCCCACGAGCCTACTCCGCCAATGCCGACCACGGCCACATGGGCCTGGCCCAGACGGTGCAACCCCTGGTCGCCATACAGCCGGGCAACGCCGGCGAAGCGTGGATCTTCTGTGCTCATGTTCATACCCCAAAAAACCGGCGCGCATTATATGCCAGCGGGCCCATGGCCTGCATCGTTAGGAAAGAGACTACCAACCCTGCTTTAATGTCCTATCACTTCGACACATATGGACGACAATGTCTTCACGTAAATTCGGCCTGAACCTGGTCGTGGTCCTGGCCATCGCCGCGTTGTTCACCGGGTTCTGGGCACTGATCAACCGCCCGGTCTCCGCCCCCGCCTGGCCAGAGCAGATCTCTGGCTTCTCGTATTCACCGTTCCGCCTGGGCGAAAGCCCGCAGAAGGGCCAGTACCCCAGTGACGACGAGATGCGCCAGGACCTGGAACAGTTGAGCAAACTGACCGACAGCATCCGGATCTACACCGTGGAGGGCACCCAGGCGGATATCCCGCGCCTGGCCGAGGAATTCGGCCTGCGGGTGACGCTGGGCATCTGGATCAGCCCGGACCTGGAGCGCAACGAACGCGAAATCGCCACGGCCATCCAGCTGGCCAACACCTCGCGCAGCGTGGTGCGGGTGGTGGTGGGCAACGAGGCGCTGTTCCGCGAAGAAGTCACCCCGGAAAACCTGATCAAGTACCTGGACCGGGTACGCGCAGCGGTCAAGGTGCCGGTGACCACCAGTGAGCAATGGCACATCTGGAAGGAAAACCCGCAGCTGGCCAAGCACGTCGACCTGATTGCCGCGCACATCCTGCCGTACTGGGAGTTCGTGCCTATGAAGGATTCGGTCGAGTTCGTGCTCGACCGTGCCCGCGAGCTGAAGCACCAGTTCCCGCGCAAACCCCTGCTGCTGTCGGAAGTCGGCTGGCCGAGCAACGGCCGCATGCGCGGCGGCGCCGATGCCACCCAGGCTGACCAGGCCATCTACCTGCGTACCCTGGTCAACACCCTCAACCGCCGTGGTTACAATTACTTCGTCATCGAAGCCTACGACCAGCCGTGGAAGGCCAGCGACGAAGGCTCGGTGGGCGCCTACTGGGGCGTGTACAACGCCGAACGCCAGCAAAAATTCAACTTTGACGGCCCGGTGGTGGCAATACCGCAATGGCGCGCCCTGGCGGTGGCCTCGGTAGTGCTGGCGATGATCGCCTTGATGGTACTGTTCATCGACGGTTCGGCCCTGCGCCAGCGCGGCCGCACCTTCCTGACCTTCATCACCTTCCTGTGCGGGTCGGTGCTGGTATGGATCGCCTACGACTACAGCCAGCAATACAGCACCTGGTTCAGCCTGACCGTAGGCGTGCTGCTTGCCCTCGGCGCGCTGGGCGTGTTCATCGTGCTGCTGACCGAGGCCCACGAACTGGCCGAGGCAGTATGGATACACAAGCGCCGGCGCGAATTCCTGCCGGTGCAGGCCGATAGCGCCTACCGGCCCAAGGTATCGGTGCATGTGCCGTGCTACAACGAGCCGCCGGAGATGGTCAAACAAACCCTCGATGCCCTGGCCGCGCTGGACTACCCCGACTACGAAGTGCTGGTGATCGACAACAACACCAAGGACCCGGCCGTGTGGGAGCCGCTCAAGGCCCATTGCGAGAAGCTCGGCGAGCGCTTCAGGTTCTTCCACGTCGCGCCCCTGGCCGGTTTCAAGGGCGGCGCATTGAACTACCTGATCCCGCATACCGCCAAGGACGCCGAAGTGATCGCGGTGATCGACTCGGACTACTGCGTCGACCGCAACTGGCTCAAGCACATGGTGCCGCACTTCGCCGACCCGAAGATTGCCGTGGTGCAGTCGCCGCAGGACTACCGCGACCAGCACGAAAGCGCCTTCAAGAAGCTGTGTTACAGCGAGTACAAGGGCTTCTTCCACATCGGCATGGTCACCCGCAACGACCGTGACGCGATCATCCAGCACGGTACCATGACCATGACCCGCCGCAGCGTGCTGGAAGAGTTGGGCTGGGCCGAGTGGTGCATCTGCGAGGACGCCGAACTGGGCTTGCGGGTATTCGAAAAGGGCCTGTCGGCCGCCTATGCCCACAACAGCTACGGCAAGGGCCTGATGCCCGACACCTTCATCGACTTCAAGAAGCAACGCTTCCGCTGGGCCTACGGCGCCATCCAGATCATCAAGCACCACGCCAGCGCCCTGCTGCGCGGCAAGGGCAGCGAGCTGACCCGCGGCCAGCGCTACCACTTCCTGGCCGGCTGGCTGCCGTGGATCGCCGATGGCATGAACATCTTCTTCACCATCGGCGCGCTGCTGTGGTCGGCGGCGATGATCATCGTGCCGCACCGGGTCGACCCGCCGCTGATGATCTTTGCCATTCCGCCGCTGGCACTGTTCTTCTTCAAGGTCGGCAAGATCATCTTCCTCTACCGCCGCGCGGTAGGGGTGAACCTGAAAGATGCCTTTGCTGCGGCGCTGGCCGGGCTGGCACTGTCGCATACCATCGCCAAGGCGGTGCTGTACGGGTTCTTCACCAGCAGCATGCCGTTCTTCCGCACACCGAAGAACGCCGACAGCCACGGGCTGCTGGTGGCGATTTCCGAGGCGCGGGAAGAGCTGTTCATCATGTTGCTGCTGTGGGGCGCAGCGCTGGGCATCTACCTGGTACAGGGGCTGCCGAGCTCGGACATGCGCTTCTGGGTGGCGATGTTGCTGGTGCAATCGTTGCCTTATGTGGCGGCGCTGGTGATGGCGTTCCTGTCTTCGCTGCCCAAGCCTGGGGAAAAGGCCGCCGAGGCGCAGCAGGCCTGAGATCCTGGGGCCGCTTTGCGCCCCTTTCGCGACACAAGGCCGTTCCCACAGGTATTGCACACGCCTGATGGGCTGTGGTGATCCTGTGGGAGCGGCCTTGTGTCGCGATAGGGCCGCAAAGCGGCCCCAATGGCCCATCGGTTTGATATAAGATAACGCCCTCAGATTTCCCCGCCTTGCCTTGCCCCGGAGTTCCCCATGACGGCCCCTGCCGAGCTCTCGCCTACCCTTCAACTGGCCTGCGACCTGATCCGTCGCCCCTCGGTCACCCCCGTCGACGCCGACTGCCAGGCGCAGATGATGAACCGCTTGGGCGCCGTAGGCTTCCAGCTCGAGCCGATGCGCATCGAGGACGTCGACAATTTCTGGGCCACCCACGGCAGCCAGGATGGCCCGGTGCTGTGCTTCGCCGGCCACACCGACGTGGTACCCACCGGCCCGGTGCAGCAATGGCAGCATGAGCCGTTCGAAGCGCTGATCGACGCCGACGGCATGCTCTGCGGTCGTGGCGCCGCCGACATGAAAGGCAGCCTGGCCTCCATGGTGATTGCCAGCGAACGCTTCGTGCAGGACTACCCGGACCACCGCGGCAAGGTCGCGTTCCTGATTACCAGCGACGAGGAAGGCCCGGCCCACCATGGCACCAAGGCCGTGGTCGAGCGCCTGAAAGCACGCAACGAGCGCCTGGACTGGTGCATCGTCGGCGAACCCTCCAGCACCACCCTGCTGGGTGACGTGGTCAAGAATGGCCGCCGTGGCTCGCTGGGCGCCAAGCTGACCGTGCGCGGCAAGCAGGGCCATGTGGCCTACCCGCACCTGGCGCGCAACCCGATCCACCTGGCCGCTCCGGCCCTGGCGGAACTGGCGGCCGAGCACTGGGACGAAGGCAACGCGTTCTTCCCGCCGACCAGTTTCCAGATCTCCAACCTCAATTCCGGCACCGGCGCCACCAACGTGGTCCCCGGCGAGCTGACCGCCCTGTTCAACTTCCGTTTCTCTACCGAGTCCACCGTCGAAGGCCTGCAGGCGCGGGTGTCGGCGATCCTCGACAAGCATGAGCTGGACTGGTCGATCGACTGGGCGTTGTCGGGCCTGCCGTTCCTTACCGAACCGGGCGAATTGCTGGACGCCGTCTCGGCCAGCATCAAGGGCGTCACCGGCCGCGACACCCAGCCGTCGACCAGCGGCGGTACCTCCGATGGGCGCTTCATCGCCACCATGGGCACCCAGGTGGTCGAGCTCGGCCCGGTCAACGCCACCATCCACCAGGTGGATGAGCGGATCCTGGCCAGCGATCTCGATCTGCTGACCGAAATCTATTACCAGACTCTGGTCCGGTTGCTCGCCTGATGCTCGCCTGCCCTCTTTGCCAGGCGCCACTGAGCCGGCTCGACAACGGTGTGGTGTGCCCGGCCGGCCACCGCTTCGACCGGGCCCGCCAGGGTTACCTGAACCTGCTGCCGGTGCAGCACAAGAACAGCCGCGACCCGGGTGACAACCAGGCCATGGTCGAAGCCCGCCGCGATTTCCTCGACGCCGGCCACTACGCGCCGGTGGCGCGCCGCCTGGCCGAGCTGGCCGCCGAGCGCCAGCCCGGGGCCTGGCTGGACATCGGCTGTGGCGAGGGTTACTACACCGCGCAGATCGCCCAGGCCCTGCCGGCCGCCGACGGCTACGCCCTGGACATCTCCCGTGAGGCGGTCAAGCGTGCTTGCCGCCGAGCGCCCGAGGTTACCTGGATGGTCGCCAGTATGGCCCGCGTGCCGCTGGCCGACGCCAGCTGCCAGTTCATCGCCAGCGTATTCAGCCCGCTGGACTGGGCCGAGGCCAAGCGCCTGCTCAGTCCCGGCGGCGGCCTGATGCGGGTCGGCCCCACCAGCGGCCACCTGATGGAGCTGCGCGAAGTGCTCTACGATGAAGTACGCCCTTACGCCGACGACAAACACCTGGCCCTGGTCCCCGAAGGCATGGTCCACGCCCACAGCGAAACCCTGGAGTTCCGCCTGAGCCTGGCCGCGCCCAAGGCCCGCGCCGACCTGCTGGCCATGACCCCGCACGGCTGGCGCGCCAGTGCCGAAAAGCGTGCCCGGGTGATTGACCAGCCCGAGCCGTTCGAAGTCACGGTTTCAATGCGTTATGACTATTTCGTGCGCCAAGACTGAGCACACCCGGAGCCCTTATGCGCCAACCTGATATCGAGATCTACCTGAAGGACGCCGACGTCGACCACAAGCAGATTGCCGAGTGGCTCGCCCAGGCAATCGGCCCATGCAGCGAATGGAAGCAGAAAGGCCATACCTTCAAATGCCAGGCCGGTAACATTCCGGTCACCTGGTTACCCAAGGCTGTAGGGAAATGGAACAGCCTGTACCTGGAAAGCGACCAGACGCCGTGGGCCGATGACGTTGCCTGCGCCCGCGCCGCATTTGCCGCACTGGGCGTGGAAGTGCGCTGCGCGCCAGGTGGCTGGGTGGAGGAAGATGGGGAAGAAGATGCCGACCGCTGGGTCCGCATCAGCGCCGACGGTGAAGAGGAAATCACCTGGCGCACCTGAATGCACTGCATTCTTTGTGGGAGCCCGGCTTGCCGGCGATGCAGGCAACACGGTGCCTGGCACCGGCTTCGCCGGTGATCGCCGGCAAGCCAGCTCCCACAACAAGCCTTACCGCATGAGGCTCAGAGGCCTACCACGTCCTCGGCTTGCAGGCCTTTCTGGCCCTGCACGCAGGCGTATTCCACCCGCTGACCTTCGACCAGGGTACGATGCCCCTCACCGCGGATCGCCCGATAGTGGACGAATACATCCGCACCACCTTCGCGCTGAATGAAGCCATAACCCTTGGCATCGTTGAACCACTTTACATTCCCAGTCTCACGAGACGACATCTGAACTACTCCGGATTTTTATTGTGAAGATCGCCTTGCAGACACAGAGTCCCTCCCTGTGTCGACGCCGCTTGCGCAAATATCTTGCAAGTGGCAGGCCGAGTATATGACACAGAACAAAAAAATTTGATGAACGTCGCGCCGTTCGGCGATTTTTGCTGAACTTGCGCGGATACGGCAGACTAATTGGCTGGATACCCACCTGAAAACCACCCCCAGGGCACACACCCCATGACCCGTTCCCCCCTGCGCCGCCTGATCTTCGGCGCCCTGCGTCGCCTGTTGTACCTGTGGGTGCGCTCCGAGACCATCAACCAGTCTTCCCTCACCCTCAAGCTCGACCGCAGCCGGCCGGTATTCTATGCCTTGCCCTCGCCCGCGCTCACCGACCTGGTCGTGCTCGACCATGAATGCACCAAGGCGGGCCTGCCGCGCCCGGTGCTGCCGGTGGCGGTTGGCCCGCTGCAGGAGCCTGCGGCATTCTTCTACCTCACCCCGGACCCGGACTGGCTCGGCCGCCATGACAAGCGCGGTGCCCCACCCACCTTGGAGCGCCTGGTCGCCGCCATCAGTCAGCATGCCGAAGAGGATGCGCAGATCATTCCGGTCAGTGTGTTCTGGGGGCAGACCCCGGCAAGTGAATCCAGCCCGTGGAAGTTGCTGTTCGCCGACAGCTGGGCGGTTACCGGGCGCCTGCGCCGGCTGCTGACCGTACTGATCCTCGGGCGCAAGACCCGGGTGCAGTTCTCCGCGCCCATTCACCTGCGCGAACTGGTACAGCACAACAAGGGCCACGAACGCACCGTACGCATGGCCCAGCGCGTGATGCGCGTGCACTTTCGCAACCTGAAGACCGCAGTCATCGGCCCGGACATCTCGCACCGGCGCAACCTGGTCAAAGGCCTGATCCACGCGCCCCAGGTGCGCCAGGCCATCGTCGATGAGGCGCAGCGGGAAAACCTGCCGCTGGCCAAGGCCGAAGCCCAGGCCCTGCGCTATGGCAACGAGATTGCCTCGGACTACACCTACACCGCGATCCGCTTCCTCGAAGTGGTGCTGAGCTGGTTCTGGAACAAGATCTACGACGGCATCAAGGTCAACCACATCGAGCAGGTGCAAGGCATCGCACCCGGCCACGAAGTGATCTATGTGCCGTGCCACCGCAGCCACATCGACTACCTGCTGCTGTCGTACCTGCTGTTTCGCAACGGCCTGACGCCGCCGCACGTGGCCGCGGGCATCAACCTCAACATGCCGCTGGTGGGTAACCTGCTACGCCGTGGCGGCGCCTTCTTCATGCGCCGCACGTTCAAGGGCAACCCGCTGTACACCGCGGTGTTCAACGAGTACCTGCACACCCTGTACACCAAGGGCTTTCCGGTCGAGTACTTCGTCGAAGGCGGGCGCTCGCGCACCGGGCGCATGCTGCAGCCGCGCACCGGGATGCTGGCCATTACCCTGCGCAGCTTCCTGCGTTCATCGCGTACGCCAATCGTTTTCGTGCCGGTTTACATCGGCTACGAGCGCGTGCTCGAAGGCCGCACCTACCTGGGCGAGCTGCGCGGTGCCAGCAAGAAGAAAGAGTCGATCTTCGATATCTTCAAGGTGTTCGGCGCGCTCAGGCAGCGATTTGGCCAGGTGTACGTGAACTTTGGCGAGCCGATCCGCCTGGCCGGTTTCCTCGACCAGCAACAACCCGGCTGGCGTGAACAGGACCACGGCCCGCAGTACCGCCCGGCCTGGCTCAACGCCACCACCACCCGCCTGGGCGAAACCGTTGCCCGCCACCTCAACGAGGCGGCCGCTATCAACCCGGTCAACCTGGTGGCGCTGGCGCTGCTGTCCACCAGCCGCCTGGCCCTGGACGAGCGCGCCCTGACCCGCGTGCTCGACCTGTACCTGACCTTGCTGCGCCAGGTACCCTACTCGCCGCACACCACCCTGCCCGACGGCGACGGCCAGGCGCTGATCGAGCATGTGCGCGGGATGAACCTGGTGGCCGAGCAGAAGGACGCCCTGGGCCGCATCCTGTACCTGGATGAAGGCAACGCGGTACTGATGACCTATTACCGCAACAACGTGCTGCACATCTTCGCCCTGCCGGCGCTGCTGGCCAGCTTCTTCCTCAGCAGCTCGCGCATGAGCCGCGAACTGCTGGGCCAGTATGTACACGCGCTGTATCCCTACCTTCAGGCCGAACTGTTCCTGCGCTGGACGCCGGAACAACTGGACGCGGTGATCGACCAGTGGCTGGCCGCACTGGTCGAGCAAGGGCTGCTGCGCCAGGACAACGCCATCTACATTCGCCCGGCGCCCAGCTCGCGGCAGTTCGTGTTGCTGACCCTGCTCGCCCGCACTATCACCCAGACCCTGCAGCGTTTCTACATGGCCACCTCGCTGTTGCTCAACAGCGGGCAGAACAGCCTCAGCGCCGAAGAACTGGAAGACCTGTGCGTGATGATGGCCCAGCGCCTGTCGATCCTGCACGGCCTGAACGCCCCGGAATTCTTCGACAAGACCCTGTTCCGCCACTTCATCCAGACCCTGGTCGAGCAAGGCGTGCTGCATGCTGACGCCCAAGGCAAGCTCGGTTATCGCAACAAGCTCGGCGAGCTGGCCGAAGGCGTGGCCAAGCGCGTGCTGTCTGCGGAACTGCGCCTGTCGATCCGCCAGGTGGCATTGCACCGCGATGAGCCTGCGGAGGTTATACAGCGGTAACTTTTCAGGCTGCTCTCAGCCCTTGGGAGGGATCAGGATCACGGTGCTACTTCAGCACATCCCTCTCAAGGAGCACCAAAATGACTCAAATGAAAACGCTGGACGTTGAAATCGTTTCCTCTGGCGATAACACGCTCGCACCGTCCGGCCTGGTTGAATTGAAGCTGATCGATATTTCGAAGGCAGATGCGCGCTCCATCAGCCTTGCCGAGTTGCGTCTGCGCTGTGGCGGCCTGATGCCGATCAAACTGCCGCTGACGTTTGATACCAGCCTTATCGACCCACGCCGCAGCTATGCCCTCGCCGCGCGCATCGAGATAGACGGCCAACTGCGCTACATCACCACCAGCCGTCACTCGATAGAACCAGCCACGGTATCGGGTACACAACGGGTGACTGTCGACCAGATTGCCACCGAAAACGGTCGCCAGTTCAGCGACAACCTCGCTGAGTGACTGGCACCTGTACCCATGACCGAACCGAGGAAAACCAACATGCTACCCGCCAACTTCATCGAGATCCGCGGGACCGTGCTTGTCCCGTCGTGCATCCATACAGCTGAAGGCGCACCGCACCTTGGCGTACGCGTGCAGTTGGGCACGGATGAGAACAAGATCATCCTGGCCGCCTGGGGGTGCCAGACGCTTGGCGTCGCAATGCCTTTCAACTTGCTGCTGGACCGCAATAGCCTGCCGGAAGGTGCCGAACCAACGCTAGTGGCCAGTTATGGTGTTGGCGTCAATGAAGAGCCAAACGGCTTGAGCCTGTCGATGCCACTTGCAATCGACCAGCCTGAGCCAAACCCTCCCATGGTCCTGAGGATACCCGCCCAGCCTGGCGAGCAAAGTCAGCAGCCCCTGTCGCCCGCGATCATCGAGATGAAGAACATCATCGAGATTCCCGAAGAGTTGCTAAGGCCACAG
Organism: Pseudomonas sp. M2(2023); assembly: GCF_030263955.1. NCBI lineage: Bacteria > Pseudomonadati > Pseudomonadota > Gammaproteobacteria > Pseudomonadales > Pseudomonadaceae > Pseudomonas > Pseudomonas sp. M2(2023). The sequence continues at coordinate 1,228,572 of NZ_CP127114.1, read as the reverse complement.
GCGCTCATGACGTTCGGCCTGTATCGGACCCAGGAAGACGGTTACAGCAACAGAAGCTCCAGCTACATTGCCGGTGCCGCCCTGTGGCCGACACAGGGACCTGTGACGCTTACCACGTACCTGGATGGCAACACAGTCAATGACGACGAACCCTTGCATCTGCGCGTGGCCTACTACGACCCACATACCATGACCCCGTACGCCGGGAGAACGCTGCGCGGCCTGACCCTTCAAAGCGTTACCGAACTGGAGGCAATCAGCCTGCGACCGCCGCGCCGCAGCTGAATATTGCGCTTCGCCTTGCTCTCCCCCTCCTTGTCGCATCTTCATCAAGGACCCATCAGAAGAAATCCGCTAAAGTCCCTGGGGTTGGCCACAAGCCAACGCCAAGGACTTCGGAGATACCATGAAAAAGCTCTTTATGCTGTGTTGCGCATCCTTGCTCGCAGCCTGCTCCAGCCACACCCCGTCCAACCAGGCCAGCCTGGATGGCGAAGTCTTCTACCTGCAACGCAGTGCCCTGCCACCGGCCGCCACCCTCAGCGTGGAGCTGCAGGACGTCTCGCTGATGGACGCCCCGGCGGTTACCCTGGCCCGCCAGGCTGGCCCGGTCAAAGGCAACGTACCGCTGCCATTCCACCTCATCTACGACCCGGCCCAGGTCAAGCCAGGCCACCGCTATGCGGTAAGCGCGCGCATCGAGCTGGGCGGCAAGCTGCTGTTCATAAACACCGAGCACCACGGTGTCATGCTCGACGGCAGTGACCCTCAGCCCGTGCGGATCAAGGTCGATCCGGTCCGCTGACACCCGTATTCATCTGTTTACAAGGAAAGCTTCATGATCCGCACTTCCCTGCGCTTCACCACCCTGTGTGCCGGCCTGCTGCTGTCGGCCAGTGCCCTGGCCCTGTCGCTGGGCGATCTGACCCAGAAAGACGCCACTGGCGGCCTGAAGGATGCCCTGACCCAAGGCGCACAATTGGCCGTCAAGCAGCTGAGCACCCCCGGCGGCTTCAGCGACAACCCCGACGTGCGCATCGAACTGCCTGGCAACCTGGGCAAGGCCGCCAAGGCGATGAAGATGTTCGGCAAGGGTGAACAGGTCGAGGCCTTGGAAGCCAGCATGAACAAGGCCGCCGAGGCTGCTGTGCCGCAGGCCCAGGCGATTCTGGTAGATGCCGTGAAGAACATGAGCGTGACCGATGCCAAGGGCATCCTCGCCGGCGGTGACGATTCGGCCACCCAGTACCTGAACAAGAGCAGCCGCGAGCAGATCCGCGCCAAGTTCCTGCCGATCGTCAAGCAGGCTACCGACAAGGTTGGCCTGGCTCAGCAGTACAACAACTTTGCCGGGCAGGCAGTGGCGTTGGGTGTGGTCGATGCCAAGAGCGCCAGCATCGAGAACTACGTGACTGAAAAGGCACTGGATGGCCTGTTTGAAATGATTGCCAAGCAGGAGCAGAGCATTCGTCAGAACCCGGCCGAAGCGGCTACAAGCCTGGCCAAGAAGGTCTTCGGCGCCCTCTGAGGGCCCCCTGGGGGCTGCTTTGCAGCCCATCGCCGGCAAGCCAGCTCCCACAGAGATAGCGCATGGCTTGAGGACAATGCGGTCGAGGTGGGAGCGGCTTTAGCCGCGAAGAATCCAACGCGGTGTATGGCACCGGCTGCGCCGGTGTTCGCGGCTAAAGCCGCTCCCACAGTGTCCCTGCTAACGAGTTATGTGCAGTTCTGTGGGAACTGGCTTGCCGGCGATTCGAGGGCAAAGCCCTCCCCTGCGGCCTTCAGCCCTTCTTCACCCTGAACCAAGCCGCATACAACGCCGGCAGGAACAGCAGGGTAAGCACGGTGGCCACGATCAACCCGCCCATGATCGCCACCGCCATCGGCCCGTAGAACACACTGCGCGACAACGGGATCATCGCCAGCACCGCCGCCAGAGCAGTCAGTACGATCGGGCGGAAGCGCCTCACCGTGGCTTCGATGATTGCTTGCCAGCGATCCAGCCCCGCCGCGATGTCCTGCTCGATCTGGTCCACCAGGATCACCGAGTTGCGCATGATCATCCCCGCCAGGGCAATGGTGCCAAGCATGGCGACAAAGCCGAACGGCTGGCGGAATACCAGCAAGAACAAGGTCACGCCAATCAGCCCCAGCGGCGCAGTGAGGAACACCATCACCGTGCGCGAGAAGCTGCGCAGCTGGATCATCAGCAAGCTCAGCACCACCACCACGAACAGCGGCATGCCGGCATTCACCGACTTCTGCCCGCGCTCGGAGTCCTCGACCGTGCCGCCCACTTCCAGCAAATAGCCGTCCGGCAGCTTGGCGCGGATGTCATGCAGGGTCGGCTCGATCTGCTTCACCAGCGTCGCCGGCTGCTCCTTGTCGTAGATATCGGCGCGCACGGTCACCGTCGGCAAGCGGTTACGGTGCCAGATGATGCCCTCCTCGAAGCCGTACTCCAGAGTCGCGACCTGCGACAACGCCACGCTCTGGCCATTGTCGGTCGGCAGTGCCAGGCTGCCGAGGTTGCCCAGCTCGCTGCGTTCCTGCCGAGTGCCGCGCAGCAGGATCTCGATCAACTCGTTGTCCTCGCGATACTGGCTGACCGTGGTGCCGGTCAGCGAGCTTTGCAGGAAGCTCGACAGGTGAGCGGTGCTCACGCCCAAGGCGCGGGCGCGGTCCTGGTCGATTTCGAGGAACACCGCCTTGCTCGGCTCTTCCCAGTCCAGGTGCACATTCACCACATGCGGGTTCTGGCGCACCTTGTCGGCCACTTCACGGGCCAGCGCACGGGCCTTCTCGATGTGCTCGCCAGTCACCCGGAACTGCACTGGGTACCCCACGGGCGGGCCATTTTCCAGGCGGGTGACCCGGGCACGCAGGTCGGGGAACTGCTGGTCCATGGTGCTGATCAGCCAGCTGCGCAGGCGCTCGCGGTCCTCCATCGACTTAGCCAGTACCACGAACTGGGCGAAGCTGGCCGCCGGCAGCTGCTGGTCCAGTGGCAGGTAGAAACGCGGCGAACCGGTGCCCACGTAGGCCACATAATTGTCGATACCTTCCTGCTGCTTGAGCAACGCCTCCAGTTGCTTGACCCGCTCGGCGGTGTTGGCCAGCGAGGCACCCTCGGCCAGTTTCAGGTCGACCATCAACTCCGGGCGCCCTGAGGCCGGGAAGAACTGCTGGGGCACGAAACGGAACAGCAGGATACTTCCTACAAAGGCGGCAATGGTCAGCAGGATCACCGTCTTGCGCCGCCGCACGCACCACTCCACCACACGCCGTACACGCTGGTAGAACGGTGTGGCGTAAGGGTCTGGCGCGTGGCCGTCCTTGCCATGACGGGAGGCATGCAGCTTGGCCAGGTCCGGCAGCAGGCGCTCGCCCAGGTAAGGCACGAATACCACGGCGGCGACCCAGGAGGTCAGCAAGGCGATGGTCACCACCTGGAAAATCGAACGGGTGTATTCGCCCGTACTGGAGGCCGCCGTGGCAATGGGCAGGAAACCCGCCGCCGTGATCAGGGTGCCGGTGAGCATCGGGAACGCGGTGCTGCTCCAGGCGTAGCTGGCCGCCTTGAGGCGGTCGTAGCCCTGCTCCATCTTGATCGCCATCATCTCCACGGCAATGATCGCATCATCGACCAACAAGCCCAAGGCCAGCACCAGCGCGCCGAGGGAGATCTTGTGCAGGCCGATACCGAAGTAGTGCATGGCGGCGAAGGTCATGGCCAGCACCAACGGGATGGCCAGCGCCACCACCAGCCCCGTGCGCAAGCCCAACGAGAAGAAACTTACCAACAGCACGATGACCAGCGCCTCGACCAGCACCTGGACAAACTCGCCCACGCCGGCCTTGACCGCCGCCGGCTGGTCCGAGACCTTGCGCAGTTCCATGCCGGCCGGCAGGCTGCGTGCCAGGCGCTCGAACTCGCTTTCCAATGCCTTGCCCAGCACCAGGATGTCGCCGCCGTCCTTCATCGAAACCGCCAGGCCAATGGCATCCTCGCCCATGAAACGCATGCGCGGTGCGGGCGGGTCGTTGAAGCCGCGGTGCACCTCGGCCACATCGCCGATACGGAAGGTGCGTTCAGCTATGCGGATGGGGAACTGGCGGATCTGCTCGACGCTGTCGAAGCGCCCGCTCACCCGCAGTTGCAGGCGCTCGCTGGGCGTTTCGAAGAAACCGGCGGTGCTGACCGCATTCTGCTCCTGCAGGGCCTGCTGCACGGCCTCCAGCGGCACGCCGAGGGTGGCCAGCTTGACGTTGGATAGCTCGATCCAGATTTTCTCGTCCTGCAGCCCGATCAGCTCGACCTTGCCCACGTCCTTGACCCGCTGCAACTGGATCTGGATACGGTCGGCATAGTCCTTGAGCACCGCGTAGTCGAAGCCCTCACCGGTCAGTGCATAGATATTGCCGAAGGTGGTGCCGAACTCGTCATTGAAGAACGGGCCCTGGATCTCCGGCGGCAAGGTGTGGCGGATGTCCGCGACCTTCTTGCGGATCTGGTACCACAGCTCGGGGATGTCCCTGGAATGCAGCGAGTCGCGGGCCATGAAGGTGACCTGCGATTCGCCCGGGCGGGAGAACGAGACGATCCGCTCGTACTCGCCGGTTTCCATCAGCTTTTTTTCGATGCGCTCGGTGACCTGACGCGACACTTCCTCAGCGGTGGCACCGGGCCACAGGGTACGAATGACCATGGCCTTGAAGGTGAACGGCGGGTCCTCACTCTGGCCGAGCTTGGTGTAGGACATGGCGCCAATGGCCGCCAGCAGGATCATCAGGAACAGGACGATCTGGCGGTTGCGCAGCGCCCAGGCAGAAAGGTTGAAACCCATCGGGACTTACTCCTTGGCCGTCAGGTTCACTACGCGGTTGGTACGGTCCACGGGGCGTATCTCCTGGCCCTCGCGCAATACATGGCCACCCGCGGCGACAACCCAGTCGCCGAGGGCGAGGCCTTCGAGCACGGGTACGCTGTCGGCGCCGTAGGGCCCCAGGCGCACCACTGCCCGCTCCAGGCGGCTGTCCTTGTTGACCCGCCAGACGTAGGCCTGGCCGTTTTCCGCTGTGACTGCCGACAGGGGCACCGCCAACGGGATCAGCCCTTCGTGGGCGATGAACACCCGGGCGCTCTGGCCCAGCTCCGCCGGGGTGTCGGCCGAGGTAAAGGCGATGCGGGCAGCGAAAGTGCGCGAACGTGGGTCGGCAGCCGGTGACAGCTCGCGGATACGCCCCTGGAAGCGCTCCTGCGGGTGCGACCATAGCTCCACGCTCACCGGCTGGCCCACGGCAAAGCGGGCGAACTGCTGCTCCGGCAGGCCGATGGCGACTTCCCGCTCGCCATCTGCGGCCAGGGTGAACACGGTCTGCCCTGCGCCGACCACCTGGCCCACTTCCACCTGGCGCTTGGCGATCACCCCGGCCTGCGGGGCGCGCAGCACAGCATATTCAGCCTGGTTACCAGCCACGTCGAACTCGGCCTTGGCCTGTTTCAGCCGGGCCAGGCCGGCACGGTAGAGATTTTCGGCGTTATCGAACTGGGAATGGCTGACCATTTGCCGGTCCAGCAGCTTCTGGTAGCGATCGCGCTCCGCGCGCACCAGCGACAGGTTGGCCTCGGCGGCTGCCAGCTGGGCACGGTTGGCCTCCAGTTGCAGGCGCACATCCTGCGGGTCCAGTTCGGCCAGCGGCTGGTCGGCCTTTACCCGCTGCCCCTCCTCGACCAGGCGCTTGCTGACCTTGCCGCCTATGCGGAAAGCCAGTTCCGGCTCGAAGCGTGCACGCACTTCGCCGGGGTAACTGTCGGCAGCGGCTTCGGCCGGCTGCGGCTGCACCACCAGCGCCGGGCGCGGCGCAGCCGGTGGGGCGGCTTCCTGGCCGCACGCCGCCAGCAACATCGCGGCAGCGGCAGACAGAGCAATGAACAAGGCAGGGCGCAACATGATGAATCCTTTCGCGATGGGTACATTCAATATTTGTACTGGGGAGTATATTAAGTCAGGCAACCGGCGCCGGGAAGGTAGGATGCACTGGTTTTTGCAGGATATGGCCGAAGCCCTGTTCGCCTGACACGCCAGAACGGTTCAACTCGAAGGCTGGCGCCTGACCCGTTAAGATGAGCGATTCTTCAACCAGATGCAGACCACAATGTCCAACGACGCACCCATCGGCCCGGGCCGGCCCAAGGACCTGGCCAAACGCGAGGCAATTCTCGAAGCAGCCAAAGCCCTTTTCCTCAGCCTCGGCTACGCCAACACCAGCATGGATGCGGTCGCTGCGGCGGCAGGTGTTTCAAAGCTCACCGTATACAGCCACTTCACCGACAAGCAGACGCTTTTCGGCTCGGCGGTCATGGCAACCTGCCAGATCCAGTTGCCCGACATGCTGTTCGAGTACCCCGAGGGGGTGCCGGTGGAAGAGGTGCTGCTGACCATTGCCCGTGGCTTCCAGGCGCTGATCAGCAGCGATGAGGCAGTCAAGCTCAGCCGCTTGATCATGGCCCAGGGCAGCCTGGACCCGAGCTTTGGCGAGTACTTCTACGAAGCCGGGCCCAAGCGCGTGCTGGCGGGGATGGAGGCACTATTGCGAGGGGCGCACGAGCGCGGGCTGCTGCGCATCGACAACCCGCTGCGTGCGGCGGAGCACTTCTTCTGCCTGGTCAAGGGCGCACCGGATTACCGGTTGCTGCTGGGGTGCGCGGGGCCGCTGGAGGGGGATGAGGCCGAGGCGCATGTGCGCGAGGTGGTTGGGGTGTTCTTGCGGGCATTCCAGCCCTGATATCAGGCTGCCTGTGCGGGCCTCTTCGCGGGTAAACCCGCTCCCACAGGGTCGATGTGATCTTGAAGTTTGTACAGCACCTGTGGGAGCGGGTTTACCCGCGAAGAGGCCCGAACAGGCATAGCCAAATCAGGCCTTCAGCGCCTTCTTCGGGTAAATGTCATACCGGCTCGACTTGCCCTCCAGGCTGTGGCTCGGCTTGGGCCCGTCAATGATCGGCGCCTTGCGCGGCCGCTTCACCACCACCCGGTGGCTGGCCAGCGCCAGGGCGGCTTCGAGCAGGGCCGGGGCATCCAGGTCATCACCGACCAATGGGCGGAACACACGCATTTCCTTCTTCACCAGCGCACTCTTGTCCCGGTGCGGGAACATCGGGTCGAGGTAGATCACCTGGGGCGCCTCGCCTTCCCAGGCGCGCATGCGCTCGATGGCGTTGCCGGTCAGCAGGCGCATGCGCCCCACGATCGGCCCCACCTCTTCATCCGCACGGGCCCGCGCCAGGCCGTCCTCCAGCAGCGCGGCAATCAGCGGCTGGCGTTCGATCAGGGTCATCTGGCAGCCCAGGCTGGCCAGCACGAACGCGTCCTTGCCCAGACCGGCAGTGGCATCCAGCACCTGCGGACGCACGCCCTGGGCAATGCCCACCGCCTTGGCGATCATCTGCCCGTTGCCACCACCGAACAGGCGCCGGTGCGCGGCCTGGCCTTCGACAAAGTCCACCCGCACCGGCCCCGGTGCCTGCGGGCCCAATTGCTGGATCTGCAAGCCATCGACGCCCACCTGTACGGCAAACCCGGCAGCATCGTCCTGCAGCGGCAACTCCAGGCGCTGTGCCCACGCAGCGGCTTGCGCCTCGAATTCAGCCGACAGCGCCTCGACCCGGATACCTGTGCCCTGCTCTTCCATCATTCACACCTAGAAATTAAACCCAGCCCTTAATGTATCGGCTACTTCGGCCGATACAGGCAATATCCCGCTATTCTGCCAGAGCACAACGCGCGCGACTGCCATGTCAGATACTCTTCCCATCGGCTTGACCTACCTGTCGCCTGTCGGCAACTACAGTCAGCACAACACTCAGGCACTCGGGGGCGTCAGCCACCTGTGGCAGGATTTCTTTGCCCGGGCCATGGCCGAGCAGCAGGAAGAGCCCGTAGACAGCGTCAGCCAGTCGTTCGTGCAATACGACCAGAGCAGTGGCGAGCCGATCGGCGGCGCCCGGGCGCTAGCCCTGATCGACGCCCAGCGTGCCTGCCCGGTGCATGACACCATCGTGGCACCGCCCGAGCCACTGTTCCTGCCCAAGGCAGAACTCGAAGCCAACCTGCTGCCGCCCGCCCCCGAACCGTTCAGCGCAGTCGAGCTGATCGAGCAGCAGCGCCAGCTCGATATCAGCAACAGCTGGCTACGCCCGGTGGTGATGAGCCAAGGTCACCCGATTGCCGAGCCCGGCCCCGGCCCTGTTCCGCGCTCGCTGTTCCTGCCGATCGCCGAGTTCGAGACCAACCTGCTGGACCCGGCGCCCGAACCGTTCGATGACACCACCCTGGCCAAGCAACAGAACGACCTGGAGTTCGACATTCACTGGGCACGCCCGGTGGTGCTTAACAACGTGCGCGCCCACGCCTGAACGCGCCCAGGCTCAGCGACAGATCTGCCAGCGGCCCATGTCCACATGAAAGTGGTTGTGGTGTGCAGCGTTGTAGTCCGGCCCAAGTACCGTGCTGAAGCTGTCACAAGCCGCCCGCTGCACCTGACGAAGGAATTCCGCTTTCTGCCCGCCCGCCTGCCAGTCCCGCGCAAGGACGATGCGCTGGCCGTCTCGCAGGCGAAAGCCACTGATGTCCAGGGCATCGGCCGTGGCGTGCTGGCTCAGCCGGCCCTGCTTGCGGTGGTAGACATTGCGGCAGGCAAAACTGCCCAGGTGGTCGACCTGAGCCACCGACTGCCCCAACACCCGTTGCGCCACAGGCTGCAGGCCATGGTTTTCGAACAGTGCATACGCCACTGCCAACGGACAACTGGCCAGGAAGCTGCCGCCGAGCCGCGCCTGACCACCGTCGATACGCCATACATTCCGCAATGGGCAGTTGGCAGTAGCCGAACTGTCGGCTTGTGCCCGGTAGCGCAGTTGGCTGGTTTGAAGTGCCAGGCGACACAGCGTCGGGTCATCGCGAAGGCGGGACAACTTGTATGGGGTCAGCAGGTTGGGGGGCTGACGCACGTCCAGCGGCGCCCACGGGTTCCACGCGGCGGGCAGCCGCCAACCCAGGTGCCAGGCCAGCCCCGCAAGCAGCGACAGGCTGGCCAGCAACGCCAGCACGGCCCTCATCAGCGGCGGAACAGGTCGTTGAGTTGTGCGAACGGCAGCGCCTGCTCCCCATAGCCGAAGGTGCCCTCATCGCGAATCTCCAGCGCGGCACGGTGGAAGGCCCCCAACGCGGCACGGGCAAGCGACGAGCCGACGCTGATGCGGCGTACACCCAGGTCCTGCAACTGGTTGACGCTCAGCGGCACGCCCGCCATGCCCATCAGCACATTCACCGGCCGTGGCGCGACGGCCTGCACCACCGCGCGGATTTCCTCGACAGTACGCAGCCCTGGCGCGTAGAGCACATCAGCACCGGCCTCGGCATAGGCCTGCAAGCGCCGGATGGTGTCGTCCAGGTCCATGCGCCCGTGCAGCAGGTTCTCTGCCCGGGCGCACAGGGTGAACGGGAACGACAGGCTACGCGCTGCCTGCACAGCTGCACGAATGCGCTCCACGGCCAGCCCGAAGTCGTAGATGGGCGCTTCACTGCGGCCACTGGCATCTTCGATGGAACCGCCTACCAGGCCACCCTCGGCAGCGCGCAGGATGGTCTGGGCACAATCTTCGGGCAGGTCACCAAAGCCGTTCTCCAAGTCGGCAGCCACCGGCAGCGGGGTGGCATCGACGATCTCCCCGGCATTATCAAGGGTATCGTCCAGGCTCAAGGCGCCTTCGGCGTCCGGACGGCCCAGGCTGAAAGCCAGGCCTGCACTGGTGGTGGCCAGCGCCTCGAAGCCCAGGCTGGCCAGCAACTTAGCCGAGCCGGCATCCCACGGGTTGGGGATGACGAAGGCGCTGTCGCGCTCGTGCAGGGCCTTGAAGGCTTCGGCTCGCAGGGTTTGCACATCCATGGTTCAACCTCCGGCAGTCAGGGGAAGGTCAGAGTAGCCCCAATTGTTCGACCTCGGGGGTGCGCGGCAATTCCGGCAACGCGGCAAGGCCCGGCAGGCGCTGCATCAGGCGTTGATGAAAGCGCTGGGCCAGTGCCGCGGCCAGGCGATTGTCCGAGGTATGCAGGAAGATGTAGGGGTTGCGGCCTTCCTCGATCCAGGCGGCGACCTTGTCCACCCAGGGGGTAAGAAAGGCCTCGTTGGCCTCCAGCTGCGGGTGGCCGATGAAGCGCACCTGCGGGTGCTGGCTGAAGGCTGCCGGGCGTGGCGGTACCTTGGGCTTCTTCGCCTGCGCATGCAGCACGGCAGGTTCACGAGAGGTGCAGCTGAACAAGGCGCGCGGGTCCAGGCAGATACGTTCCACGCCACGCTCATGCAGCAGGCGGTTTAGCAACCGCTCTTCTTCACCCTTGGCGAAGAAAGCCTGGTTGCGCACCTCCACGGCCACCGGCACTCCGACTTCGTCAAGGAAGTGGCAAAGCTCGCCCAGCCGTGCGGGGCTGAACTGGGCCGGCAACTGTAGCCAGTACGGCGCTACGCGCTGGCCCAGCGGGGCCATCAGGCGGGTGAAGTCAAAGGCCGGTTCCAGCTGATCACGCAGGTCGCCTTCATGGCTGATGTCCCGGGGGAACTTGGCAGTGAAGCGAAAGTGTTCGGGCATGATCTGCGCCCAGCGCGCAATGGTGCCGGGTGCGGGACGTGCGTAGAAAGTGGTATTGCCCTCGACGGCGTTGAACACCTGGCTGTAGTAGCCGAGCATTTCACCGCTGTTGGCGTCGGCGGGATACAGATAGTCGCGCCAGGCGTTTTCGCTCCATGACGGGCAACCGAGAAAATAAGGCAGTGGTGATGGACTCATCCACTAAATGTACAGGTCGAGCCCCAGTACTTCCATGTCCCAGTCGGTAAAACCGGCAGTGCTCAGGTAGCTGGCCAATGCGGTAGCGGTGCGGCGGTCACGGGCGCGGGGGAAAATCATGTCCTGCTGGCGGGCTGGCAGGCCATCGCTGCGACGGCGGGCGGTGGCTTCCTGAGGGGCAGTTTCGACCTCCTCGATCACCTCGGCATCATCGATGGCCTCGTCACGTACCGCTGCCTTGCGCGGGGTGCGCTTGATCGGATAGGACTGCGATGAGAAACCGTCGATACGCATGGCATGAGCACTCAGAACCAATGATGGCAATTTAGCAGCATCAGGGTTCCATCGCTAATGCTCGAGTGATAACTGGACCACAGATCGCGCAAAAGGTTTTAGTGTCATCGGCGATAACCGACGAACAACACTCAGCGCTTCTTGGGTGTCGCTACATTATCGCGCAGGTAGACCGGTTGCGCCTGTTCGGCAACGATCGCCTCGCCGCGTGCCCAGGCAAAGCTGGCCAGGCTAAGGATGTCCAGGGCGTTGGGCAAGGCACTGGCATTGCTGGCGGCCACCTGCACCGCCAGGCGCTCGGCATAGCCCCAACCGGTACCGGCACCGAACCACTCGCCAGCGCTGCCCGCCGGCAGCGCCACCTGCTCGGGCGGCAGCACTGCCTCCTGGCCGACCAGGCGCATTTCACCTTCGGCGGCCTGATAGCAGCCCCAATACACTTCATCCATGCGCGCGTCAATGGCGGCCGCCACTTGCTGTACACCGTGTTCGCGCAGCGCGCCCTGGGCCAGTGCGGCCAGGTTGGACACCGGCAAAACCGGGCGTTCCAGTGCGAAGGCCAGGCCCTGGACCACCCCGATGGCAATGCGCACGCCGGTGAAAGCGCCCGGGCCACGGCCAAAGGCGATGGCATCCAGCGCATTCAGCGTCACGCCGGACTCGGCCAGCAGCTGCTTGATCATCGGCAGCAGCTTCTGGGCATGCATGCGCGGGATCACCTCGTAATGGCTGGTTACCTTGCCGTCATGCAGCAGTGCGACGGAACAGGCTTCGGTGGCGGTATCCAGGGCCAGGAGGGTGGTCATCGAACGGGTATCCAGGTACAAGGGGGAAAAGAGCGGCAGTATAGAGCAGCGGCGGCGTTGTGTCCCGAAGGGGCAGCTGTACGGCCCTTTGACGCGGTCTCTGTGGGAGCGCGACCCACAAACGACAACGGCCCGCAAGCGGGCCGTTGTCGAGGTGCGTCGGGTGCTGGATCAGCTCAGGGCTGCCAGGACCTTGGCGGTGATGGCTTCGACCGAGCCGACGCCTTCGATGTGGCTGTACTTCGGCTTGCCGGCATTGGCGGCCGACAGCTTCTGGTAGAAGTCCACCAGCGGCTTGGTCTGGCTGTGGTAAACCGACAGGCGATGGCGAACGGTCTCTTCCTTGTCGTCATCACGCTGGATCAGGTCTTCACCCGTCTCGTCGTCCTTGCCTTCCACTTTCGGCGGGTTGTACTGAATGTGGTAGGTGCGGCCCGAAGCCAGGTGCACGCGGCGGCCAGCCATGCGGCCGACGATTTCTTCGTCGTCCACGGCGATTTCGACCACGGCGTCGATGTCGACACCGGCAGCGACCATGGCTTCGGCTTGCGGGATGGTGCGTGGGAAGCCGTCGAACAGGCAGCCCTTGGCGCAATCAGGCTGGGCGATGCGCTCCTTGACCAGGCTGATGATCAACTCGTCGGAGACCAGCTGGCCGGCATCCATGACTTTCTTCAGTTCCAGGCCCAGCGGGGTACCAGCCTTGACGGCGGCACGCAGCATGTCACCGGTGGAAATCTGGGGGATACCGAACTTTTCGGTGATGAACTTTGCCTGAGTACCTTTACCGGCCCCGGGAGCTCCCAGCAGAATTACGCGCATCTCGTGCTCCTCAAATTTTGTTATGAAATTCAATGGATTCGGCAACCAGGGCCAAGTCCGGAAAATCGGGTATGACCATAAATCGGTCAGAAGGCTGCTCAAGATACACAGCGCCCGGCAGCCAGACAAGCGTCCCAAAGTTGCAGGATTGCGCCACCTACGGCTGGCCTGGCAGGCGGTTGCGCCCGGCGCAACCACCCTCTTCGCCCACTTGCATCCCCCGCACGGCACCTGCCCTGTGCGCCCCGGGCCTACCTTCAGCCGGTATTGCGCAGGCCGGCTGCGATACCCGCCACAGTCACCAGCAAGGCCTGCTCCAACGGGCTGTCCAGAGCGGCTTCGCGGCTGCGCGAGCGGGCCAGCAACTCGGCCTGCAGGCGGTGCAACGGGTCCAGGTAGGTATTGCGCAGGCTGATGAATTCCAGCGTCTCGGGGCTGTGCGCCAGTAGCACCGGCTGCCCGGTAAGGCCCAGTACCACCTGGCACGACTGCGACAATAGGTCGCGCAGGTGCGCACCCAAAGGCAGCAGGTGAGGTTGCACTAGACGTTCGTCGTAGGCCTCGGCGATCTGCGCATCGGCCTTGGCCAGCACCATCTCGAGCATGTCGATGCGGGTGCGGAAGAACGGCCATTGCTCGCGCATCTGCGCCAGCAGTTCACCCTGGCCACGCGCCAGTGCATTGTTCAATGCCGTTTCCCAACCAAGCCAGGCTGGCAGCATCAGGCGGGTCTGGGTCCAGCCGAAAATCCACGGGATGGCCCGCAGGCTTTCGATGCCACCGGCGCGGCGCTTGGCCGGTCGGCTGCCCAGCGGCAGGCGCCCCAGTTCCTGCTCCGGGGTGGACTGGCGGAAATACTCTACAAAATCGGGGTTCTCCCGCACCACGCCGCGGTAGGCCTTGACGCCATCGGCGGCCAGTTGGTCCATCACCTCGCGCCAGGCCGGCTGCGGTGGTGGCGGTGGCAACAAGGTGGCCTCCAGCACCGCAGCCAGATACAGGTTCAGGTTCTGCTCGGCGATGCCCGGCAAACCGAACTTGAAGCGGATCATCTCGCCCTGCTCGGTGGTGCGGAAGCGCCCCGCCACCGACCCTGGTGGCTGCGACAGGATCGCTGCGTGGGCCGGGCCGCCGCCGCGGCCTACCGTGCCGCCACGGCCGTGGAACAGCAGCAATTCGACCTGGTGCTCGGCGCAGATACGCACCAGGTTTTCCTGGGCCCGGTACTGCGCCCAGGCCGCAGCCGTGGTACCAGCGTCCTTGGCCGAGTCGGAATAGCCGATCATCACTTCCTGCGGGCCGCGCAGGTTCGCACGGTAGCCTGGCAGGCCGAGCAGGCGCTGCATCACCGGGCCGGCATTGTCGAGGTCGGCCAGGGTCTCGAACAGCGGCACCACGCGCATGGGCCGAGTCAGGCCGGCCTCCTTGAGCAGCAACTGCACCGCCAGCACATCCGAGGCAGCACCGGCCATCGAGATGACGTAAGAGCCCAGCGAGGCGGCCGGCGCAGCGGCAATTTCCCGGCAGGTGGCCAGTACCTCGGCGGTATCGGCCTGCGGCTTGAAGTGCGCGGGCAGCAGTGGCCGGCGGTTTTTCAGCTCGGCCTGGAGGAACTCGATGCGCTGCTCTTCATCCCAGTCGGCATAACGCCCCAAGCCCAGGTAGTCGGTAATCTCGCTCAACGCATCACGGTGGCGAGCGGCGTCCTGGCGCACGTCCAGGCGGCCCAGGAACAGGCCAAAGGTCACGGCGCGGCGCAGGCAGTCGAGCAACGGGCCTTCGGCGATCACACCCATGCCGCAGGCGTGCAGGGACTGGTAGCACAGCTCCAGCGGCGCGATCAGGTCGCGGTTGTCCACCAGCACCTCGGCGCTGGCCGGCTGGCTGCTGGTCAATGCCGAATGCGCCCACGCGCGCGTTGCTCGCAGGCGATCGCGCAGTTGCTTGAGCAGGGAGCGGTAGGGTTCGGCACTGTCGCCGACCTGCTCACGCAGCGCATCGTCCGCCTGCTGCATGGACAACTCGGAAGCCAGCGCATCGATGTCGCGCAGGAACAGGTCGGCAGCCATCCAGCGCGCCAGCAGCAGGACTTCGCGGGTGACCGCTGCGGTCACGTTGGGGTTGCCATCACGGTCACCGCCCATCCACGAGGCGAAGCGGATCGGCGCCGCTTCCAGCGGCAGGCGCAGGCCGGTAGCCTCCAGCAGGGCCTTGTCGACCTTGCGCAAGTGGCTGGGAATGGCGTGCCACAGCGAATGCTCGATTACCGCAAAGCCCCACTTGGCTTCATCTACCGGCGTCGGTCGGGTGCGGCGGATTTCTTCGGTGTGCCAGGCCTCGGCGATCAGCCGGCGAAGGCGCTCGCGCACCTGCTGGCGCTCCCCCGGGGTCAGGTCGCGGTGGTCCTGGGCAGCCAGTTGGCCGGCGATGGCGTCGTACTTCTGGATCAGGGTGCGGCGGGCCACTTCGGTGGGGTGCGCAGTGAGCACCAGCTGGATGTCGAGCTTGGCCAATTGCCGGGCCAGGGCATCATTGCTGTGCCCGGCCTGCTTCAGGCGCGCCAGCAACTCGGGCAGCACCCGGGCCTCGAACGGCTCGGGGTGGTCGGCGTCGCGGCGGCGGATCAACTGGTACTGCTCGGCCATGTTGGCCAGGTTGAGGAACTGGTTGAAGGCCCTGGCCACGGGCAGCAAGTCTTCATCGGCCAGGTCCGCCAGGGTCGAGCTCAGTTGCTCGCCGGCGCTACGGCGGTCGGCCTTGGCACTGTGACGGATGTCTTCGATCTTCTGCAGGAACGCCTCGCCATGCTGCAGGCGAATGGTATCGCCAAGCAGTTCACCCAACACATGGACATCTTCACGCAAACGCACATCGATATCGGTCATTGGCCCTCTCTCCGGCGCGGCTCTGGCGCATTGCATCCCTTTTTCAGCCCTTACGCGATCCCCTGTGGGAGCGGGTTCACCCGCGAAGCATCCAGCGCGGTGCCTGGCACCGGCTGCGCCGGTGTTCGCGGGTGAACCCGCTCCCACAGGGGGGCTCGGTATTCGCTCCAAGAGTGCCCACAGCCAGGCGCCGATGGCAAGCCGTGATCGGCCAAAGCAAACTAAAGTGAAAGCACGACACTCCCATGCATTGCAGCCCTTTCAGGCGTCAACAGAGGTCAGCATGAAAATCCGTGAACTCGCCCAGCACTGGGAACAGAATGCCGCCGGCACCCTCAGCCCCACGGGCCATGTCCTGCATCTGGACCTTGAGTCCGAAGCGCGCCTGGCCGCGCTGATCGACATGTACCCCAAGCGCACCGCCGAGGAACTGCTCGGTGAGCTCGTCGCGGCAGCCCTCGAGGAACTGGAAGCCAGCTTCCCCTATGTGCAAGGCCGCCAGGTCATTGCCACCGACGAGGAAGGCGACCCGCTGTACGAGGACATCGGCCCTACTCCGCGCTTTCTGTCACTGTCGCGACAGCATCTGCACGCCCTGAGCAACCCAGCAGCCGACAGCGAGAAGTAACCGGCCGCCCCCGCTCCGGGCCTGGCAAAGGCCCGGAATACCGCTACGCCCCGCGAAAGTTCCAGGCGAATCGCACTGACCGATTAGTCAGAAATAGTTATCCGCTCAAGATGATTTTTTCTGAACTATCCGAAAAACGCGTCAGTCACAGCCAATAGCCATCACGCTAAAACCCTGCACACCTGCCGTTGTGCACCGTTGAGCTGAAGCGCGTGCACGTGTCAGGGAACGAGCGATGGACTGCTACGGACAACGTCGTAAACAGGAGTGATCCAATGGAACTGACCACCAAGAACACCCGCATCTACAAACCCTCATCCACTCATGTGCGCGGGTTCAAGCTGGCAGCGCTGGCCTTGGGCAGCAGCCTGGTCCTGGCCGGCTGTGCGGGCAACCCGCCCACCGAGCAGTATGCAGTCACCCAGTCCGCCGTGAACTCGGCCGTCAGCGCTGGCGGCACCGAGTTCGCCGCCGTGGAAATGAAAGCGGCCCAGGACAAGTTCAAGCAGGCCGAGATCGCCATGCATGACAAGAAGTACGACGACGCCAGGCGCCTGGCCGAACAGGCCGAATGGGACGCCCGCCTCGCCGAACGCAAGGCCCAGGCGGCCAAGGCCCAGAAGGCCGTGCAGGATGCCCGCCAGGGCGTTCAGGACGTACGTGAGGAAGGCCTGCGCAGCGCTCAGTGAGCCCTGCCCTGCCCACCTCGGTCTTCGCACACGATCAAAGGATGAACACTATGCGCAACTACGTCATGATTCCCGCCCTGCTGGCCCTGAGCGTCGGCCTTGCCGCCTGCTCGCACGACCCTAACGCCAACCTCGAATCGGCCCGCACCAACTTCTCCTCGCTGCAGAGCGACCCGCAATCGAGCAAGGTTGCGGCGCTGGAGACCAAGGACGCACAGGACTGGCTGAACAAGGCCGACAAGGCCTACATGGACCGTGAAGACGAGAAGAAGGTCGACCAATTGGCCTACCTGACCAACCAGCGCGTCGAAGTGGCCAAGCAGACCATCGCCCTGCGCACTGCCGAAAGCGAACTGAAAAACGCTTCAGCCCAGCGCGCCCAGGCCAAGCTTGACGCACGCGACGCACAGATCGCCAAGCTGCAGGACAGCCTCAACGCCAAGCAGACCGACCGCGGCACGCTGGTCACCTTCGGAGACGTGCTGTTCGACTTCAACAAGGCCGAACTAAAGAGCAACGCCTACCCGAACGTCACCAAGCTGGCGCAATTCCTCCAGGAAAACCCGGAACGCAAGGTGATCGTCGAGGGTTACACCGACAGCGTCGGCTCGGCCAACTACAACCAGGGCCTGTCAGAGCGCCGCGCCAACAGCGTACGCATGGCACTGGTACGTGCCGGCGTCGACCCAGCGCGCATCGTCGCCCAGGGCTATGGCAAGGAGTACCCGGTCGCGGACAACTCGAGCAATTCGGGGCGTGCGCAGAACCGCCGGGTGGAGGTGACCATCTCCAACGACAACCAGCCGGTGGCACCTCGCTCTGTGAGCCAGGTACAGCGGTAAGGCTGGCTAGCTGAACTGACAAGCCCCGCGATCG
Organism: Pseudomonas sp. M2(2023); assembly: GCF_030263955.1. Classification (NCBI taxonomy): domain Bacteria; kingdom Pseudomonadati; phylum Pseudomonadota; class Gammaproteobacteria; order Pseudomonadales; family Pseudomonadaceae; genus Pseudomonas; species Pseudomonas sp. M2(2023). The sequence goes on along the minus strand of NZ_CP127114.1, from coordinate 1,210,723 downwards.
AAGCGGGGCTTTCTTTTGCCTGTTCCGACCCTTTCGCGGCTGAAGCCGCTCCCACAGGGACTGGCGCGGTCCCTGTAGGAGCGGCTTTAGCCGCGAAAGGGCCAGCACAGGCAGCAGAGATAATGGCTCACTGCACCTGCTGCGGCGTTTCCTCGCCCATGCAACGCACAGCACGCTTGCGGTTGTCCACCAGCACCCCGGTCAGGCCTTTCTGCTGGGTATCGAACAGCACCAACACGCCGTCGACGCACTGAGCCACTTGTGGCGCCGGGTCCAGCGAGACCTTGTAGTCCTCGCCGGGGATGGTCTTGAGCATGGTGAAGTCCTGCAGCAACAGGGCATCTTCGGGCTTGGCGAAATGCAGGTAACCGTAGTACCACAAGGCCCCCACCGTCACGATGATGCTGCCGACACCGGTCAGGATCAGCGGGATGGCGTTGCGTTCTTCACTCATTGCTTGTTCTTCTCGTCAGGGTAATTGGGCACTTCGGCCAGCCGCCGCAGGCCGTTGAAATGGCTGGGGTCGTCGAGGAAACGCAGCATCACCTGGCGCCAGGTCGGGTCGGCGAAGGTCTGCACGTGGCCACCACGGGTCAGTTGCAGCACCCGCGGCGCTGGCGCGTGCTGGTACAGGCGGATGCCGTTGTCCATCGGCACCAGGGTATCGTCGATGCTGTGGAAGAACAGCTTGGGCGGGCTGCTCAGCTGCTCGATCGAGCGGATCGCGCTGTCACCGTCCGGCACCAGCCACGACAGCGGCACCTGCAGCGGCCAGGTAATCCACGAGGTGCTGAGGGCAAAGCGCCCGACCGCACGGTAACTGGCCGGCACACCGTCGAATACCAAAGCACTGAAACGCTGGCGCTGCTCCGGGTGGGCCGCCAGGTAGTGAATGGCCATGGCCCCGCCAAGGCTCTGCCCCAGCAGCACCAGCGGCTTGCCCTTGACTTCGGGCGCCTGCTCCAGCCAGGCCATGGCCGCGGCGATGTCCTGGTACACCTCGGGCAGGCTCGGCTCGCCCTGGGACAGGCCATAGCCGCGGTAATCGATCATCAAAACCTGGTAGCCCTGCTCCGGCAGCCAGTAGCTGCCGCCCAGGTGCCCAGGCAGGTTGCCGCCATTGCCATGCAGGTGCAGCACCGTGCCCTTGACCTCCACCCCGGCCTTGGCCGGCAACCACCAGCCGTGCAGGCGGATACCATCAGCAGTGATCAAGGTGACATCGCGGTACTCGAGCCTGGCCCGCTCGGGCGTGAACGGCTGGCCGCGCTCGGGATAGAACAGCAGGCTGCTGCAACCGCACAGGCCCAGCAGGATCAAACCCAGGGCCAGCAGGCGGCAGCACTCAGAGAATGTTCGCGTAATCGGCTTCAATACGGTCCAGGCTCAGGTGGTTGAGGAAGTTGGAGAAGCACATCCAGGCCGACAGCGCATTGAGGTCGCGGAACTGCTCGGGCAGATACTTGGGCGGCTCGACCAGGCCTTCCTCGACCAGCTGTCGCAGGGTACGCATGTCTTCCAGGGTGGTCTTGCCACAGAACAGCAACGGGATCTGTTCGAGCTTGCCCTTCTTCACGGCCAACTGAATGTAGTTGTAAACCATGATGAAGCCTTTGAGGTAGGACAAGTCCTTGGTAAATGGCAGGCCATTGGGCACCGACCCGCGGAACACACGGCTGGCGTTGCTGTAGCTCTGCGCCATCTCGAACCCCTGCTCGCGGAAGAAGTTGTAGATCTGCATGAAATCGGCACCCTCCTCGACCATGTGGATGGCGCGGGTGCGGTTGGTGAGCTTGCGCAGGCGGCTGGGGTAGGAGGCGAAGGCGATCACCTCCATGAGGATGGCCAGGCCTTCCTGGGTGACCGTCGACGAGGGCGGGCCCTTGGCCAGGAAGGTACAGATCGGCTGGTTCAGGCCGTTGAGCGTGGTGCCGACATGCACCAGCCCTTCGTGCACCTCCAGGGCGCGCACGTCACGGGAGTTGAACATGGCGTCGGCACGCACCTTGATGTAGTCGGCCCCGGCCGCGGCATCGGCGACGATACCGTCGGACTCGAACACACGGATGGTCTCCTCGGCCTCGCCGAATACCTTGTTCAACCGGTGCTGGAGGATTTCCACGGCTTCCTTGGCAGTGAGGTTCTTCGGCTCGTCCTTGAGGTCGCCACGGCCATCGATGTTGTTCAGGTAGTCCGACAGCATCAGGCCAAGGTCGGCCAAGGTCGGATCACCAGCGTGGAAGGCATCCGAGGCAGCGCCGTACAGTTCCTGGGAGATCAGCCCGAAATCCTCGGTGCCACGCGCTTCGAGCATGCGCACCACCATGCGGTATTCGCGGCACATGCGCTTCATGATCTGCCCGACCGGGTTGAACTGGCCGAGCTGGCGAATGATGTCGCGCTCGATGCCCTGAAACTCGGCCTTTACCGCGCTGGAATCGAACGCCAGCGGGCGCGACTGGTAGTAGGCACGGTCGACAGCCGGCGGCTCCTTGCCCTTGGCCTTGAGGAACCCCTGGCGGATGTTGTCGTCCCACTTCACCGCGTCCAGAACCCGGATCGGGGTCTGCGCCGCAACGATGCGGTCGGACAGGGCACGGATGGTTTGCTGGTATTCGTCCACCGGGGACTCCTTTCTAGTACAAGAAACCTGTACCGGCCTCTTCGCGGCTAAAGCCGCTCCCACAGGTACTGCATCAGGCTCGAAACCGGTGCGGTCCCTGTGGGAGCGGCTTTAGCCGCGAAGAAGCCAGCACGGTCATTTGCCGGAGCGCTGGAACCGTGCCACTTCAACGAACAGGTCGGAGTTGGCCGGGTCGTCCAGGTACGCCAGCACCCGCGCCGACGGGCTGTCGATCAGCACGCCGTCGCCGTTGTCTTCCGGCACTTCGGTGCTGCGCCCGGTCAGCTCCTTCTTGTCCACCGCCTGCTGCACCTGCTCGACATCCAGGTTGTAGACCACCAGTTCCTTGCCATCGACGATATCGAAACCGCCGATCAGGAAGTTGCCACCCAGGCGCTTCGGCACGCCAGCCGACAGGTACCAGCGGTTACCGTGGCGCGACACGGTGAACACGTATTCCTCAGGGGCCTTGCCCTTGGCCGTGGCCACCGCCTTGTAGGCATCACCGCCGCTACGGCTGATCACCAGCTTCAGCGGCTCGCCCCAGGCGTCCTTGCTGCTCCACTTGCCCAGCAGGGCCTTGGGCGCCGCCTGGTTGCTCGGCAACGGCTCGTGGAAGGTCACCAGACAACCGCCCAGCAGCAGGAATGACAAAGTCAACAACACCACACGCCAGGCTTTCATCAGGTTCTCCTTGAAAAGTCGGTCTCGGCTCAGGCCGATGCCAGCACCAGCTGCAGGTATCGGCTAAGCATAGCGAGCATCTGCCCATCGGCTTGCGCGTTCGCATCCTTGAGCAGGCCCTGATATTCCATCTGCTCGATAATCGCCGTCAACATTTGGGCGTCCTGTTCCGGTTGCTGCGAGCCCACCACCTGCAGCAATTGGCGGGTGCCATGCAGCAGGATCTGGTCATGGGCGCACACCAGTTGAGCCAGGCGCGGGCACAGCAGCGCCTCCTGGCGGAAGGCCTGCTCGGCCATCAGGAAATCGCGGCGATTCAGCAGTTGTCGCTGCACGTAGTCGGCAGTCATGCGTGCTACCTCGTCAGCCAACCGCGCCCGCGCCTGCGGGCTGCCGTCACCCTGGGCCAGCAACTGGCGCAACACCACCTCGGTATTGGCCCACAGCTTGGCCATGTAGGCGGCGCTGCGTTCGACGTACTGCGCGAAGGTATCGGTCAGCAGGTCCTCGATATCCTTGAAGTAGTAGGTGGTGGCCGACAATGGCACACCGGCCTCGGCGGCGACGGCGCGATGGCGCACACCGCGTACGCCATCGCGCACGACAATGCGCATGGCGGCGTCGAGGATCAGTTGGCGGCGCTGCTCGCTGCCCTGCCGGGCAGTCTTGCGGCCTTGGTATTGCACGCTTTCGGCGACGGCGGTGGCGATGCCGGCGGCGCCCTGTTGAGGCATTGCGGGTGTCACGGGGGGTACCTCATGGACAGTGTTTCGTCAGTGCCGGCCTCTTCGCGGCTAAAGCCGCTCCCACAGGGACCGCACCAGCCTGAGGGTAGTGGGATCCCTGTGGGAGCGGCTTTAGCCGCGAAGAGGCCGGTACTGACAACATAAAGCTTCAGGCAAGAAAAAGCCGCCTCGAAAGGCGGCTCATTCAATTCACTCAGGCCTGCGGACGCATGTGCGGGAACAGGATCACGTCGCGGATCGACGGCGAGTTGGTCAGCAGCATCACCAGGCGGTCGATACCGATACCTTCACCTGCAGTCGGCGGCATGCCGTACTCCAGTGCGCGAACGAAGTCGGCGTCGTAGTGCATGGCTTCGTCGTCACCGGCGTCCTTCTCGGCCACCTGGGCCAGGAAGCGCTCGGCCTGGTCTTCGGCATCGTTGAGCTCGGAGTAGGCGTTGGCGATCTCGCGGCCACCGATGAACAGCTCGAAACGGTCGGTAACAGCCGGGTTGTCGTCGTTGCGACGGGCCAGCGGCGATACTTCGAACGGGTACTCGGTGATGAAGTGCGGCTGCTCCAGCTTGTGCTCGACCAGCTCTTCGAAAATCATCACCTGCAGCTTGCCCAGGCCTTCGTGGCCCAGCACCTTGGCACCGGCCTTTTTGGCGATGTCGCGGGCGCGGTCGACGTCCTGCAGGTCGGCAGCGGTCAGCTCCGGGTTGTACTTGAGGATCGAGTCGAATACCGACAGGCGGGCGAACGGCTCGCCGAAGTGGAACACCTTGTCGCCATACGGCACGTCGGTAGTGCCCAGTACCAGCTGCGCCAGCTCGCGGAACAGTTCCTCGGTGAGGTCCATGTTGTCGCGATAGTCGGCGTAGGCCTGGTAGAACTCGAGCATGGTGAATTCAGGGTTGTGACGAGTCGAAACGCCTTCGTTACGGAAGTTGCGGTTGATCTCGAACACCTTCTCGAAGCCACCAACCACCAGGCGCTTGAGGTACAGCTCCGGCGCGATGCGCAGGAACATGGCCATGTCCAGGGCGTTGTGGTGGGTTTCGAACGGCTTGGCCGCGGCACCGCCCGGGATGGTTTGCAGCATCGGCGTCTCGACTTCGAGGAAGTCGCGCTCGATGAGGAACTTGCGGATGTGCGAGATCACCTGCGAACGCACACGGAAGGTGTGGCGGGTTTCTTCATTGACCATCAGGTCGACGTAACGCTGGCGGTAGCGCTGCTCGGTGTCGGTCAGGCCGTGGTGCTTGTCGGGCAGCGGGCGCAGCGACTTGGTCAGCAGGCGCACGTTGGTCATTTCGACGTACAGGTCGCCCTTGCCGGAACGGGCCAGGGTACCTTCGGCGCTGATGATGTCGCCCAGGTCCCAGGTCTTGACCGCGGCCAGGGTTTCTTCCGGCAGGGTCTTGCGGTTGACGTAGACCTGGATACGGCCGGTCATGTCCTGAATGACCATGAACGAGCCGCGGTTGAGCATGATGCGGCCGGCAACCTTGACCGGAATCGCTGCAGCTTCCAGTTCTTCCTTGGTCTTGTCCGCATACTGCTTCTGCAGGTCGTTGCAGTAGCTGTCGCGACGGAAGTCATTGGGGAAGGCATTGCCCTTGGCGCGCTCGGCGGCAAGCTTTTCCTTGCGCAGGGCGATCAGGGCGTTTTCTTCCTGTTGCAGGTCTTGCGCTTCGGTCTTGAGGTCGCTCATTTCGTCATTCTTTCCATCAGGTGTTCGGTGCCCCTTTCGGGCAGGGCACGCGGTACCGGCCCATGCCAGGTACCGCGGCGGTTGTGTGCGATTTACAGCCCTTGCTTGAGGCTCGCTTCCAGGTACTGGTCGAGGTCGCCGTCCAATACCTTCTGGCAGTCGCTGCGCTCTACACCGGTACGCAGGTCCTTGATACGCGAGTCATCCAGCACGTAGGAGCGGATCTGGTGGCCCCAGCCGATGTCCGACTTGCTATCTTCCAGCGCCTGCGAGGCGGCGTTGCGCTTCTGCATTTCCAGCTCGTACAACTTGGCCCGCAGCATTTTCATGGCGGTGTCCTTGTTGGCGTGCTGGGAGCGTTCGTTCTGGCAGGCCACCACGGTGTTGGTCGGTACGTGGGTAATACGCACCGCCGAGTCGGTGGTGTTCACGTGCTGACCACCGGCACCGGAGGAACGATAGGTGTCGATACGCAGGTCGGCCGGGTTGATCTCGATCTCGACCTTGTCGTCGATCTCGGGCGACACGAACACCGCCGAGAACGAGGTGTGGCGACGGGCACCGGAGTCGAACGGGCTCTTGCGCACCAGGCGATGCACGCCGATCTCGGTGCGCAGCCAGCCGAAGGCATACTCGCCCTTGATATGCACGGTGGCGCCCTTGATGCCGGCGACTTCACCTTCGGAAAGCTCGATGATGGTGGCATCGAAACCACGCTTGTCGGCCCAGCGCAGGTACATGCGCAGCAGGATGTTGGCCCAGTCCTGCGCCTCGGTACCACCGGAGCCGGCCTGGATATCCAGGTAGGCGTTGTTCATGTCCATTTCGCCGCTGAACATGCGACGGAACTCGAGTTGGGCCAGTTTTTCTTCCAGGCCTTCCAGCTCGGTCACGACGTCGCCGACGGCGCCTTCGTCATTTTCCTCGACGGCCATGTCGAGCAGGTCCTGGCAGTCCGCCAGGCCGCCGGACAGCTTGTCCAGGGTCTCGACAACCTGTGCCAGCATGGCACGCTCGCGGCCCAGGGCCTGGGCGTACTCGGGCTTGTTCCAGACGTTGGGGTCTTCCAGCTCGCGGTTGACTTCGATCAGGCGGTCATGCTTGTGATCGTAGTCAAAGATACCCCCGAATGGACTGGGAACGCTCGGTGAGGTCCTTGATGGTGTTCAGGATCGGTTGGATTTCCATGGGCTGGCTACTCGCACGAATTCGGTGAAAAGCCTGCGAGTATAACCGAGTCCGCCGCAGGGCGGCAGACCCGCCGGGCGCCGAATGGCCGCAATTACCGTGCAGGCCCTGTCAGGCGATGCCAACCTGGTTGCGCCCGCCATTCTTGGCCTGGTACAGGCCTTTGTCCGCAGCCGAGATCAGTTGCCGGCTATGGCTGCCGATGGACGGAGTCTGGGTGGCAAGGCCAATGCTCACGGTCAGATACGAGTCGGGCACCGGCGCGGTGTGCGGGATGCCCAGGCCGAGCACGGTCTGGCGCAGCTTCTCGGCCACCAGGCGTGCCCCACCCGGCGAGGTGTTGGGCAATACCAGGACGAATTCCTCGCCGCCATAGCGCGCCGGCAGGTCGGTCGGCCGCGAGCACGAGCCGCGGATCGCCTCGGCCACCTGGCGCAAGGCCTCGTCACCGGCCAGGTGGCCAAAGCTGTCGTTGTAGGCCTTGAAGTAATCCACGTCGATCATCAGCAGCGACAACTGCTGCTGCTCACGCATGGCCCGGCGCCATTCCAGTTCCAGGTACTCGTCGAAATGGCGGCGGTTGGACAACCCGGTCAGGCCATCGGAGTTCATCAGCCGCTGCAGCATCAGGTTGGTATCGAGCAGTTGCTGCTGGCTGACGCGCAAAGCACGGTAGGCCTCGTCGCGCTGCAACAGGGTAAGGTAGGAACGCGAGTGATAGCGGATGCGCGCCACCAGCTCGATGGTATCCGGCAACTTGACCAGGTAATCGTTGGCCCCGGCAGCAAAGGCTGCGCTCTTGACCAGCGGGTCCTCCTTGGTCGACAGGACGATGATCGGGATATCCTGGGTCGCCGGGTTGTTGCGGTATTCACGCACCAGGGTCAGCCCGTCCAGGCCAGGCATGATCAGGTCCTGGAGGATCACCGTAGGCTTGATTCGCACGGCCTGGGCCACTGCCTGGTGCGGATCGGCGCAGAAGTGGAAGTCGATGTTCTCTTCGTTGGCCAGGCCACGCCGCACCGCCTCGCCGATCATGGCCTGGTCGTCGACCAGCAGCACCATCGCCGAGTTCTCGTTGGGGGTCGTGAAACCTTCGATCGGTAAATCATTCATACCTGTTCACCCGATCACTGCCGGCCTGGCGGCGTGATTCAATACACTTCGTCATTTTGCGAAAAATTCCATCAAGCGCCCGGCTATGCGTTCCAGCGGGCGGATCTCCACTGCGGCATCGATGGCCGCAGCGGCCTTGGGCATCCCGTATACCGCGCTGCTGGCCTGGTCCTGGGCAATGGTCAGGAAACCCTGCTGGCGCATCAGCTTCAGGCCCTGGGCACCATCGCGGCCCATGCCGGTAAGCAACACACCCACCGCATCGCCGGTCCAATAGCGCGCCACACTCTCGAAGAACACATCGATCGAGGGCCGGTAGATTTCATTGACAGGTTCGGCAGTGTAGGCCAGTTGGCCGTTCTGTAGCAGGCGGATGTGGTGATTGGTGCCGGCCAGCAATACCTGCCCCGGCTGTGGTGGCTCGCCCTCACGGGCCAGGCGCACCGGCAAGCCGGCGGCGCTGCTGAGCCATTCTGCCATGCCCGCGGCAAATACCTGGTCCACATGCTGGACCAGCACGATGGCCGCCGGAAACGCCGCCGGCAGGCCCTTGAGCAGTACTTCGAGGGCCGCCGGGCCGCCAGCGGACGAACCGATCGCGACCAGCCCGCGGTGCTGTGACGCCGCCCGCACGGGTGCGGCGACCGGGCGTGCGGCCGGTGCGCGCTGCTGACCAATCAACCAGCTTATGTTGAGGATCTTGCGCAGCAGTGGCGCTGCCGCTTCACGCGGATCGCCCGCCCCCAGCGCCGGCGTGTCGACCACGTCGAGGGCGCCGTGGCCCATGGCCTCGAATACCCGGTGCACGTTCTGCTTGCGATCGACCGTGACGATGACGATGGCGCAAGGGGTTTCGGCCATGATCCGCCTGGTGGCCTCGACGCCATCCATGACCGGCATGATCAGGTCCATGAGGATCAGGTCTGGCTGCTGCTCGGTGCAGCGCTGCACCGCCTCGGCGCCATTACTGGCCACCCACACCACCTGGTGCGCCGGTTCGAGGGCAACCGCCCGGCGCAGCGCCTCGACGGCCATGGGCATGTCGTTGACGATGGCGATCTTCATCCCTGAGCACCTCCGATCAGCTCAACCACAGCATCCAGCAACGCATCGTCATGGAAACTGGCCTTTGCCAAATAGTAGTCGGCGCCGGCATCCAGGCCCCGCCGTCGGTCTTCCTCACGGTCCTTGTAGGACACCACCATCACCGGCAGCGATTGCAGGCGCTGGTCGCGGCGTACCAGGGTGACCAGCTCGATGCCGTCCATGCGTGGCATGTCGATGTCAGTGATCAGCAGGTCGAAGTCCTCGCCACGCAAGGCATTCCAGCCGTCCATGCCATCCACCGCAACGGCCACGTCGTAGCCACGGTTGCCGAGCAGCTTGCGCTGCAGTTCACGCACGGTCAGCGAATCATCGACCACCAGGATGCGCTGGCGCGCCACGCCACGGGTGCCGCTGCTGCCGCGGTCAATGCGTTCCAGGCTGCCAGTGCTGAGCAGCTTCTCCACCGAACGCAGCAGGTCCTCCACATCGACGATCAGCACCACCGAGCCGTCGTCGAGCAGGGCGCCGGAAGAGATGTCCTGCACCTTGCCCAGCCGTGGGTCGAGCGGCATCACCACCAGCACCCGCTCGCCCATCAGTCGCTCCACGGCTACCCCGTACAGCTGCTCGCGCTCGCGGATCACCACCACGCGCAGGTTGCTCTCCTGCGTTTGCCCGGCCGGGCGATTGAGCAGTTGGCTGGCCGCGACCAGGCCTATGTGCCGGCCTTCGTGCCAGAAATGCTGGCGCCCCTCGATCTGCACGATCTCTTCGGCACTTACTTCGAGCGTGCGTTCGATATGAGCGAGCGGGAAGGCATAGGCCTCGCCACCCACCTCGACCACCAGGCTGCGCACAACCGACAAGGTCAGTGGCACCTGCAAATGGAAACGGCAGCCCTGCCCGGCCAGCTGGGTCAGCTCTATCGAACCGCGCAGCTCCCGGATCATGTGCTGCACCGCATCCAGGCCGACACCGCGCCCAGACACCTCGGTGACTTTGTCGCGCAGGCTGAAACCGGGCAGGAACAGGAATGTCAGCAACTCTTCCTCGCTCATGCGCGCCACCGTGTCAGCGGGCGACAGGGCGCGCTCGACAATGCTGCTGCGCAGGCGTTCGAGGTCGATGCCGGCACCGTCGTCAATCAGTTCCAGGCTGAGCATACCGGCCTGGTGCGAGGCCCGCAGGCGGATCACGCCCTCCTCCGCCTTGCCCGCCAGCAGGCGCCGCTCGGGCAGCTCGATGCCGTGGTCGACCGCGTTGCGCAACAGGTGGGTCAACGGTGCCTCGAGCTTTTCCAGCACATCACGGTCGACCTGGGTCTTCTCCCCTTCCACCAGCAGCCGCACCGGCTTGCCCAGCGAACGGCCAAGGTCGCGCACCATGCGGCTCTGGCCGGTCAGCACATCGGCAAACGGCCGCATCCGGCAGGCCAGCGCGGTGTCGTACAGCAATTGTGCGCGCTGGCTGGCCTGCCAGCCGAACTCGTCCAGGTCGGCAGCCTGCTGCTGCAGGATCTGCTGGGTTTCCGCCAGCAGGCGCTGGGTCTGTGCCAGGGCCTCGAGCACCTCGCTGCTCTGGCCACTGTCCTCCAGTTGCATGCGCAGGCCATCAAGCGCTTGCATGCCCTGGCCGTGCATGCGCTTGAGGCGCTGCAGGGTGGCCAGGTAAGGCTTGAGCCGCTGGGTTTCCACCAGCGACTTGCTGGACAGGTCGAGCAGGCTGTTGAGGCGATCGGCGGTGACCCGCAGCACCCGCTCCGTACCTTCGCCGGTGCGCTTGCCGGCCTTGCGACGCGGGGCCAGCTCGGGCTCAGGCTCCAAGGGTTCGACGGGCAGCGGCAACGGTTTGGCTTGCACGGTTTGCGCCGGCGCTTCCGGCAGCGCTGGCACGGCTGGCGGCGCGGGGGGCAAGGCTGCCGCCCCCGGGTCGAGCAGGTTGGCCATTTGCGCAAGGAACACCGGCAGGGTCGCCTGCGCCCCGGCATCGCCAGGCGTGGCGATGCGCATCAACAGGTCGGTGCCCTGCAACAGGGCATCGATATGCTCGGCGCTCAGCCGCAGGCGACCCTCCTGGGCTGCCACCAGGCAGTCCTCCATGACATGGGCGACACTGACGCCAGCGTCCACTCCGACGATCCGCGCCGCGCCCTTCAGCGAGTGGGCCGCGCGCATGCAAGCCTCGAGCTGGTCGGCCTGCGTGGGATTACGCTCCAGCGCCATCAGGCCGGCACTGAGCACCTGGGTCTGCGCCTCGGCCTCCAGGCTGAACAGTTCGAGCAACGATGCGTCGCGCATTTGCTCTGGGGTCATGACAGGCTCCGCTGCACGGCAGACAGTAAATGTTGATCGTCCAGCACCCGCACGCTGCGGCCACGCCATTGCAGGACCGCTGCGGTGAAGTGGGAGGCGTCCTGCCCGCTGTTCAGCAGCAGCGGGTCGAGCCGGTGAATGCCGTCGATTTCCTCGACCGCCATCACCACCGGCCCGCCCTCCGCGGCCAGGATCAGCATGCGTGGCATCGCCCGGCCGCCACGTTGCTCGGCAGCGCTGGCCTGCACACCCAGCAAGTCAGCCAGTGACAGGCACGGCACCAGCGCACCACGTACGTTGGCCACCCCCTGCAGCACCCGCGAGCGCTGGTGCGGCAGCGAATGCACCGCCTGCAGCGGGGCAATTTCGGCCAGGCAGGCGGTGGGCAGCGCCAGCCATTCTTCGCCAAGGCGGAACAGCAGCATGGAGCGGCCGGTGTTTTCCTCCACCGGCGCAGCCACGGCTGCCTGGTGGTCCTGCATAAGTGCGTAGCGGTCGAGCAGGCGTGTGGCCGCTGCGGCATATACCTCGCAGTTGCGACAGTGAACATGACGCTCCAGCAATGGGCACTGCTTGTCGCCGTGCACGCCAATACGGTTCCAGCAGTCATCGACGTGCGTGTCAGCCTCGGCGAGCAATTGCATCGCGGATTCCTTCATCGTTCAGACTCCCGGCCAACCCGCGCGGCGCGCTCCTGCAGGCGCCGGGCACCGGCCAGGTCACCCTGGGCTGCCAGCAAGGCAGCCAGGTGTACCAGCGCCTCGGAGTGCTGCGGTTCCAGGTACAGGGCTTTGCGATAGTGGGTCAGAGCCTGCTGCGCATCGCCTTCGGTGTCGCTGAGCAGCCCCAGCCAGTAGTAAACCTGCGCCGAAGGCGCGAACTGGCCCAGGTAGCGCTGGCATTCGGCACGGGCCTGCTCGCTGGCACCGGCGTTGGCAAGCCGGGCAATGCTGGCCAGCAACTCAGTTGCATCCTCGCGTTTGTGCTCGCGCGCCGGTGCTGGCTTGGCGGCAAAGGGGAGCACCCGCAATGGGCGCGGCAACGCTGCGCTCGGTAACGGAGAGCCTGGCTTGGCAGGTGCTGGCGACGTGCGCCGCAAGGGCTGGACCGGGGGCGTAGCCAGCGCAGCGCTACCGCCCTCCTGGCGCACGTAGGCGAACGACTGGGCAATCCCCAGCGGGCGCATGCCCAACCGCGCCAGCAAGCTGCCTTCGGCGGGGCCGATGAACAGCACGCCTTGTGGATGCAGCAAGCGCTTGAGCACTTCGAACACCCGTTGCTGGGTCGGCACGTCGAAATAGATCAGCAGGTTGCGGCAGAACACGAAGTCGTACAGGCCATCGCGGCTGGCCAGCGCCGGGTCGAGTACGTTGCCCACCTGCAGGCTGACTTGGTCACGCACCCGCTCATGCAGGAGGTGGCCTTCGTCGAGCGCATCGAAGTAACGCTCGCGAAAGCCCAGGTTACTGCCACGGAAGGCATTGCGCCCGTACACGGCCTGCCCGGCCTTGGCCACGGAACTGGGGCTGATGTCCATGCCGTCGATCATGAACGCCCCCGGCGCGATACCGGCATCGAGCAAGGCCATGGCCAGCGAATAGGGCTCCTCGCCGGTCGAGCAAGGCAGGCTGAGCAAGCGCAGCGGGCGCGCCCCGGCCAGCTCGGCCAGGCGCTTGTGCGCCAGGCTGGCCAAGGCGGTGAAGGATTCGGGGTAACGGAAGAACCAGGTTTCCGGGACGATGACCGCTTCGATCAGCGCCTGTTGCTCATCCGTCGACTGCTGCAGATGCAGCCAGTAATCATCCAGGTCCGCGGCGTCCACGGCCACGCAACGCTGGCGCAGCGCACGCTCGACCATGGGCGCGCCCACCGACTCCACGTCCAGGCCTATGCGCTCGCGCAAGTAGCGGAAGAAATGCTGTTCGTTCATGTCGGCATCCCTGTCGGATCACCCGCATACAGCAACTCGTGCACGGCATCGGGGAGCAGGTCGTTGACTTCGATGCGCTGCAACAAGCCCTGCTCATCCTGACGCACCGGGCCCAGGTACGGGGCCTCGCCACTGTCCACGCCATACGGCTGGAACTCGTCGGGGTGGCAACGCAGGGTTTCGGTGGCCTGCTCCAGTATCAGGCCAAGCTGCAGGCCGACTCGGTAGTGCACCAGAACCAGGCGGGTACTGGTGCGCTGCGCTGCCGGCTGGCCGAAGCTCAATGCCGCCAGGTCGACCACTGGTACCAACAGGCCTCGGTGCGCAAGGATGCCTGCGACCCAGGCAGGTGCCTTGGCGATCGGTTTCAGCGGCTGGCGCGGCAGCACCTCGATCACCTCGTGCACGCTCAGGGCAAAGCGTTGCTCCCGAATGCGAAACTGCAGGTACAACGCCCCCTTGGCGTTGCCCGTCCGCGCGGCGCGCGGTTGCAAGTCGTTCATCGCGGTCAGACTTTGAAGCGCGATACGCCGCCACGCAGGCCAGCGGCCACCTGGCTCAGCTCATCGATGGCGAAACTGGCCTGGCGCAGCGACTCGACTGTCTGGGTGCTGGCATCGCTGAGCTGGGCCAGCGCCTGGTTGATCTGCTCGGCACCGGTGGCCTGGGCCTGCATGCCTTCGTTGACCATAAGCACGCGCGGCGCCAGAGCCTGCACCTGGTGGATGATCTGGCTGAGCTGTTCGCCCACCTGCTGCACCTCGAACATGCCGCGGCGCACTTCTTCGGAAAACTTGTCCATGCCCATGACCCCGGCCGACACCGCCGACTGGATCTCGCGCACCATCTGCTCGATGTCGTAGGTGGCAACGGCGGTCTGGTCGGCCAGGCGGCGCACTTCGGTGGCCACCACGGCAAAGCCGCGGCCGTACTCGCCGGCCTTTTCCGCTTCGATGGCAGCATTGAGCGACAGCAAGTTGGTCTGGTCGGCAACCTTGACGATGGTCACCACCATCTGGGTGATGTTGCTGGCCTTTTCGTTGAGGATGCCCAGCTTGGCGTTGACCAGGTCGGCGGCGCCCATCACCTGGTGCATGGTTTCTTCCATGCGTGCCAGGCCCTGTTGGCCGGAGCCGGCCAGGCTGGAGGCCTGGTCGGCGGCCGAGGTGACTTCGGTCATGGTACGCACCAGGTCACGCGAGGTGGCGGCGATTTCCCGCGAGGTGGCGCCGATTTCGGTGGTGGTGGCAGCCGTTTCGGTGGCGGTGGCCTGCTGTTGCTTGGAGGTTGCGGCAATTTCGGTCACCGAGGTGGTCACCTGCACCGACGAACGCTGGGCTTGGGCCACCAGGTTGGCCAGGGCCTCGGCCATTTCGTTGAAGCCGCTTTCGATGGCGCCGAACTCGTCCTTGCGGTCCAGGCTCAGGCGCATGCTCAGGTCGCCGGAGCGCAGTTTGTCGAGGGCATGGACAATGCGTTGCATGGGCGCGGTGATGGCGCGCATCAGCAACAGGCCGCAGATACCGGCGGCGATGATCGCCAGCAGCAGCGAAACCATCATGCTGCCCTTGGCGGTGCTCACGGCACCGACAATCTCGTTGGTGTCGGCGTCAGCAGCGGCACGGTTGTGCTCGATCACTTCGTTCAGAAGCTTGCGGCCGTCCACCCAGGCCGGGGTCAGCACATCGGTGATCAACCGCTGGGCTTCGGCATAGTCGTGCTTTCGGTAGGCTTCCAGCACCTGCTCGATGATCTTGAGGTAGGCAACCTCCATCTGGATGAAGGCATCGAACCGCGCCTGGTCGTCATCATCCTGAATGGTGCCCTGGTAGCTGGCCATGTGCTCTTTCAGGCGGTCCTGGAAGCTCTTGAACAGTTCCGCATCGGCCGAGGTGAATTCACGCTGGTTGGACAGGCCTACCAACTGCTGGCTAGCCACGTAACCGTCGACCCAGGCACTGCGGATCATCGAGCTGTAGTAGAGGCCGGGAATGCTGTCGGTCCCCACTGCCTGTTCGGCGGATGCGATGGTCACCAACCGCGAGTAGGCGGCCACGATCATCAGCAGCATGATGGCGATGATCACGGCGAAACTTGCCAGGATCCGTTGGCGCAAGGTCCAGTTCTTCACATTCAGCCCTCAGGAATTCACAACGAGCGGGAAAAATCGCCGAAGTATAGCCCAGGCGCCCAGTGCTCATGCGGCTGAAATGTGGGGTGACCAGGTAACCTTGCCGACAGACCGGTCATTTGTGCCCAACGCCATTGGGGCCGCTGTGCGGCCCATCGCCGGCAAGCCAGGCTCCCACCTCGACCGCATGACCTCAGGTCATGTGTGATCCATGTGGGACCCGGCTTGCCGGCGATGGGCTGCAACGCAGCCCCCATCACTGGCCGGCGGCAAGCCTTGCCTGGCTTTCCAGCTCCTGGCGCAGGGCCGGGTCCAGGCGCAGCTGGCGGGCCAGTTCGTCCAGGTAGGCGCGCTCCATGAAGTTTTCCTGGTCGACCATCATCACGCTGGCCAGGTACATCTCGGCGGCCATTTCCGGCGTTTGCGCGGCACGGGCCACTTCGGCCGGATCCAGCGGCTTGTTCAGCTCGGCATGCAGCCAGTGCTGCAACTCGCGGTCGTTGTCCAGGCGGGTGAATTCACCCTCGATCAGCGCACGCTCGCGTTCGTCGATATGGCCATCGGACTTGGCCGCCGCCACCAGCGCCCGCAGTACCGCCTGGCTGTGCAGCTCGGCCTGGGCCGGCGGCAGGCGGTCGACGGTCTGTGGCTCGGTGGCGGCCACCTGCTGGCGCGCCTGCCAGTTGCCGTAGGCCTTGTAGGCCAGCACACCGAGCGCGGCCAGGCCGCCATAGGTGAGGGCCTTGCCGCCATATTTGCGGGCTTTCTTGTTGCCCAGCAGCAAACCCATGGCACCCGCTGCCAGGGCACCACCACCGGCACCGGAAAGCAGGCTGCCAAGGCCGCCGGCACTGGCGCCTGGCTTGCCAGAGCTGCCCTTGCCGGCCTGGCTGGCGAGCAAGTCCTGGCCGGACTTGAGCAACTGGTCGAGCAATCCCCGGGTGTTCATCAAACGGTCTCCACGTTGGCCAAGGGAACCGTCAGGTTAAGCCCTGCCCGCTCGATCGCCATGGGGGGATTTGCTTCCGGATGTTGCATTGGCTGGCAAAAAGCCAACTAGACTCGATATCGCCAATACCGCGCGTAAACCGCACTACGCCTATAACGCTCGCTTCACGGCTTGCTTGATGACTGCCCCGACCAAAATCTCCAAGAAGAGGGAACACCATGTCAGTGCACAAGACCGCATTGCTCGGCGCAACCGCCTGCGCCGTGCTGGCCAGCGCCAGCCTGCAGGCTGCCGAACCGCCCAAGGCCCTGGGGCCCGGCGAGGGCCGCCTGGACATCGTCGCCTGGCCCGGCTACATCGAGCGCGGTGAAAGCGATAAGGCCTACGACTGGGTGACCGGCTTCGAGAAGGAAACCGGCTGCAAGGTCAGCGTCAAGACCGCCGCCACCTCGGACGAAATGGTCAGCCTGATGACCAAGGGCGGCTACGACCTGGTCACCGCCTCGGGAGATGCCTCGCTGCGGCTGATCGCGGGCAAGCGGGTACAGCCGATCAACACCGACTTGATCCCCAACTGGAAGAACATCGACCCACGGCTGCAGAACGGTGGCTGGTACGTGGTCGACAAGCGGGTCTACGGCACCCCGTACCAATGGGGCCCGAACGTGCTGCTGTACAACACCGACGTGTTCAAGCAGGCGCCCACCACCTGGGGTGTGCTGTTCGAGCCGCAGAACCTGCCCGACGGCAAGCCGAACAAGGGCCGCGTGCAGGCCTACGATGGGCCGATCTACATCGCCGATGCGGCGTTGTACCTGAAGACGGCCAAACCGGAACTGGGCATCCAGGACCCGTACGAGCTGAGCGAAACACAATACAAGGCCGTGCTGGAACTGCTGCGCCAGCAACAACCGCTGATCCACCGCTACTGGCATGACGCCACGGTGCAGATGAGCGACGTGAAGAACGAAGGCGTGGTTGCCTCCAGCTCCTGGGGCTACATGGTCAATGGCCTCAAAGCCGAAAAGCAGCCCGTGGCCTCGACCATTCCCAAGGAAGGCGCGACCGGCTGGGCCGACACCACCATGCTGCACAGCGAGGCCAAGCACCCCAACTGTGCCTACAAATGGATGGACTGGTCGCTGCAGCCGAAAGTACAGGGTGACGTGGCGGCCTGGTTCGGTTCGTTGCCGGCGGTGCCGGCGGCCTGCACCGGCAACGAGCTGCTGGGGGCCGAGGGCTGCAAGACCAACGGTTTCGACAACTTCGACAAGATCGCCTTCTGGAAAACCCCGCAGGCCCAGGGCGGCAAGTTCGTGCCGTATAGCCGCTGGACCCAGGATTACATTGCGATCATGGGCGGGCGCTGAGGTTGCCTGAATGCCTGTGCCGGCCTCTTCGCGGGTGAACCCGCTCCCACAGGTAGAGCACCACCCTTACAGGCGGTGATGAACCTGTAGGAGCGGGTTCACCCGCGAAGAGGCAGGCACAGGAGTAAGCCAGTTGTCCGGAGCACACGCATGCCCCTAGCCGTCCAGTTCACCCACGTTTCCCGCACCTTCGGCGAGGTCAAGGCCGTCGACCAGGTCAGCATCGACATCATCGATGGCGAATTCTTCTCCATGCTCGGCCCCTCTGGCTCGGGCAAGACCACCTGCCTGCGCCTGATCGCCGGCTTCGAGCAACCCACAAGCGGTTCGATCCGCATCCACGGTGTCGAGGCTGCGGGCGTACCGCCCTACCAGCGCGACGTCAACACCGTATTCCAGGACTACGCCCTGTTCCCGCACATGAACGTACTGGACAACATCGCCTACGGCCTGAAGGTAAAAGGCGTTGCCAAGGCCGAACGCCACAGCCGCGCCGAAGAAGCCCTGGCGATGGTGGCCCTGGCCGGCTACGGCGCGCGCAAGCCGGCGCAGTTGTCCGGTGGCCAGCGCCAGCGCGTGGCCCTGGCCCGCGCGCTGGTCAATCGGCCACGAGTACTGCTGCTGGACGAGCCGCTTGGCGCGCTGGACCTGAAGTTGCGCGAACAGATGCAGGGCGAGCTGAAAAAGCTGCAGCGCCAGCTGGGCATCACCTTCATCTTCGTCACCCACGACCAGACCGAGGCGCTGTCGATGTCCGATCGCGTCGCAGTGTTCAACCGCGGCCGTATCGAGCAGGTCGACACCCCGCGCAACCTGTACATGCAGCCGGCCACCACCTTCGTAGCCGAGTTCGTCGGCACCTCCAACGTTGTGCGCGGCGAACTGGCCACCTTGCTCAATGGCAGCCCGGCGCCCTTCTCCATTCGCCCCGAACACATCCGCCTCGGCGACCCGGCCACAGCCGGCCAGCACGTCCAGGTCAGCGGCCAGCTGCGCGATATCCAGTACCAGGGCAGTGCCACCCGCTACGAGCTGCAACTGGACAGCGGCCAGTTGCTGGCGGTGAGCCAGGCCAACGACCGCTGGCAGGCCCAGGCACAGGCCTGGCAACCCGGGCAACGAGTACAGGCGCACTGGCCCCGCGAAGCCATGACGGTGCTGCAGGAAACGGAGGGCCGCTGACATGAGCACGCTGCGCGGCCTGTCCAACCTGCTGTACCGGCGCCCCAACCTGTACCTGGCCCTGCTGCTGATCCCACCGCTGACCTGGTTCGGCGCGATCTACCTGGGCTCGCTGCTGAACCTGCTGTGGCAAGGCTTCTATACCTTCGACGACTTCACCATGGCGGTGACCCCGGACCTGACCCTGGGCAATTTCGCCGCGCTGTTCAACCCGTCGAACTTCGACATCATCCTGCGCACCCTGGGAATGGCGCTGGCGGTGTCGCTGGCCAGCGCGGTGCTGGCCTTCCCCATCGCCTACTACATGGCGCGCTACACCAGCGGCAAGACCAAGGCATTTTTCTACATCGCAGTGATGATGCCGATGTGGGCCAGCTACATCGTCAAGACCTACGCCTGGACCTTGCTGCTGGCCAAGGGCGGCGTGGCCCAGTGGTTCGTCCAGCAGCTGCACCTGGATGCCCTGCTGCAAATGGTGCTGGCGGTCCCGGGCGTGGGCGGCAGCACGCTGTCGACTTCGCACCTGGGGCGCTTCATGGTGTTCGTGTACATCTGGCTGCCGTTCATGATCCTGCCGATCCAGGCCTCGCTGGAACGCTTGCCGCCGTCGCTGCTGCAAGCTTCGGCAGACTTGGGCGCCAGGCCCGGCCAGACCTTCGTGCAGGTGATCCTGCCGCTGTCGATCCCGGGCATTGCCGCCGGTTCGATCTTCACCTTCTCGCTGACCCTGGGCGACTTCATCGTGCCGCAGCTGATCGGCCCGCCCGGCTATTTCATCGGCAGCATGGTCTATGCCCAGCAAGGGGCGATCGGCAACATGCCGATGGCCGCCGCGTTCACCCTGGTGCCGATCGTGCTGATCGCGGTGTACCTGTCCATCGTCAAGCGACTGGGAGCCTTCGATGCACTCTGAAAAAGCCTCGACCGGGCTGCGCCTGGCGGCCTGGGGCGGGTTACTGTTCCTGCACTTCCCGATCCTGATCATCTTCCTGTATGCCTTCAACACCGAAGACGCGGCGTTCAGCTTCCCGCCCAAGGGCTTTACCCTGAAGTGGTTCGCCGTGGCCTTTGCCCGGCCCGATGTGCTGGAAGCGATAAAGCTGTCGCTGCAGGTGGCCTGCCTGGCCACGCTGATCGCCCTGGTGCTCGGCACGCTGGCCTCGGCGGCGCTGTACCGGCGCAGCTTTTTCGGCAAGGAGAGCATTTCGCTGATGCTGATACTGCCTATTGCCCTGCCTGGCATCATTACCGGCATCGCCCTGCTCTCGGCGTTCAAGAGCCTGGGGATCGAGCCCGGCGTGTTCACCATCGTGGTCGGCCACGCCACGTTCTGTGTGGTTATCGTCTACAACAACGTGATCGCCCGCCTGCGGCGCACTTCGCAGAGCCTGATCGAAGCTTCGATGGACCTCGGTGCCGACGGTTGGCAAACCTTCCGCTACATCATCCTGCCCAACCTCGGTTCGGCGCTGCTGGCCGGTGGCATGCTGGCCTTTGCCCTGTCGTTCGACGAAATCATCGTCACCACCTTCACTGCCGGCCACGAACGCACCCTGCCGATCTGGCTGCTCAACCAGCTCAGCCGCCCGCGCGACGTGCCGGTGACCAACGTGGTCGCCATGCTGGTGATGCTGGTGACCATGCTGCCGATACTTGGCGCCTATTACCTGACCCGTGGCGGCGAAAGCGTCGCGGGCAGCGGCAAATGACCCTGGAGGAGTCCCCGATGCAAACGCAGATGCTGATCAATGGCCAGCTGGTCGCTGGCGAAGGCCCGGCCTGGACGGTGCTCAACCCGGCGCTGGGCAGTGCCCTGGCGCAGATCAACGAAGCCAGCGAGGCCCAGGTGGACAGCGCCGTGCGCGCCGCCGACCAGGCCTTCGACAGCTGGTCGCAAACCAGCCCCAAGGAACGCTCGCAAGCCTTGCTGGCACTGGCTGACGCTATCGAAGCCCATGGCGACGAACTGGCCCGACTGGAATCGCAGAACTGCGGCAAGCCGCTGAGCGCCGCGCTGAATGACGAGATCCCGGCAATTGCCGACGTGTTCCGCTACTTCGCCGGTGCGGCGCGCTGCCTGGGCGGCTCGGCAGCTGGCGAGTACCTGCCGGGCCATACTTCGATGATCCGCCGCGACCCGCTGGGCGTGGTGGCCTCGATCGCGCCGTGGAACTACCCGTTGATGATGCTGGCGTGGAAGATCGCCCCGGCCCTGGCCGCCGGCAACACGGTGGTGATCAAGCCCTCCGAGCTGACCCCGCTGACCGCCCTGCGCCTCGGCGACCTGGCCCGGGACCTGCTGCCACCGGGGGTGCTGAACATCCTCTTCGGCCGTGGCCAGACGGTCGGCAACCCGCTGGTCAACCACCCCAAGGTGCGCATGGTGTCGCTGACCGGCTCGATCCCCACCGGCGCGCACATCATCAGCGCCACCGCCGACAGCGTGAAACGCATGCACATGGAACTGGGCGGCAAGGCCCCGGTGCTGGTGTTCGACGATGCCGACATCGATGCCGCCATCGACGGCATCCGTACCTTCGGCTTCTACAACGCCGGCCAGGACTGCACCGCCGCCTGTCGGCTGTACGTGCAGGATGGCATCTACGAGCGTTTCGTCGAACGCCTGGGGGCCGCGGTGGCCAGCCTCAAACCGGGCCTGCAGGAAGCCGAGGACACCGAACTGGGGCCACTGATCAGTGCCCAACACCGTGACAAGGTCGCAGGGCTGGTGCAACGGGCCATTGCCCAGCCACACATTCGCCTGGTGACCGGTGGCAAGGCGATTGATGGCGACGGTTTCTTCTTCGAGCCGACAGTGCTGGCCGACGCCCTGCAGGACGACGAAATCGTGCGTAACGAAGTGTTCGGCCCGGTAGTGTCGGTGACCCGCTTCAACGACGAAGCGCAGGCGCTGGAATGGGCCAACGACTCCAACTACGGCCTGGCCTCATCGGTATGGACCCGCGACACCGGCCGCGCCCACCGCCTGGCGGCGCGCCTGCAGTATGGCTGCACCTGGGTGAACACCCACTTCATGCTGGTCAGCGAAATGCCCCATGGCGGGCAGAAGCATTCGGGGTATGGCAAGGACATGTCGATGTATGGGCTGGAGGACTACACCTGTGTGCGGCATGTGATGATCAAGCATTGAGCGGTCGTGTTGATCGAGGGGCTTTTGCATCCCCTCGATCAACATCTCAGACATTTCCTTCAAGCACGATCCCCTCCATCCTACTACGCATCCATTGAGCCCCTCTCATTGGTATCATAATCTGATACCATGAATAACCATCAGCAAGCCACACTTGAAGCAGTACTGAAAAAGCCGGTTCCCAGGACGCTGGAATGGGTGCGACTGGAGTCAATGTTGGTATCACTGGGTGCCCGGATCATCGAAGGAAGAGGGTCACGGGTTCGCTTTGAACTCAATGGCGCAGTAGCAACCTTCCATCGCCCTCATCCGGACAGGCACGCCAAGCCCTATCAACTAAGAGACGCCCGCCAGTTCCTCGAGCAGGCAGGAGTAATACCATGAATGTCATGACCTACCGCGGCTACGCCGCTCGTATCGAATACAGCGACGAAGACCAGTTACTGATCGGCCATGTCGCAGGTATTCGCGATGTGATCGGTTTCCATGGCGAATCGATCAGTGAGCTGCGCCAAGCATTCGAAGACGCCGTGGACGATTATCTTGAGACTTGCCAACGCCTGGGCCGTGAGCCACAGAAAACCTACTCCGGCAAGCTCAGCCTGCGCCTGGAGCCTACCCTTCATGCCAGTGTGGCGGCCAAGGCCGAGTTGGCCGAGAAAAGTATCAACCAGTGGGTAAGCGATATTCTCAGCAAGGCTGCCTATAGCTGAATTGAGATGCCGACGCGGTCGTTGTAGAAGCGACCTTGTGTCGCGAAAGGGCCGCAAAGCGGCCCCGGCAATATCAGCGGCGGAGCTGGAAACCTGGGGCCGCTTCGCAGCCCTTTCGCGACACAAGGCCGCTCCTATAACGACCGTGTAATGCTTGGGTCAGGTCAATCCCGCAGGTCCGACTCGTGAATCGGGTTGGCCCGGCTGGTGGCGCGCTGGTACTGCGCAGGCCAGGTAGCTTTGTTGCCGCCCAGGTCGTCGTCGGCGTGCAGCGGCCAGTACGGGTCGCGCAGCAGTTCGCGGGCGAGGAAGATGATGTCGGCCTGGCCAGTGCGCAGAATGTGCTCGGCCTGGGCCGGTTCGGTGATCATGCCCACGGTGCCGGTGGCGATTTCCGATTCCTTGCGCACACGCTCGGCGAAGCGCGTCTGGTAGCCCGGGCCGGTGGGGATTTCGGCGTTGACCGAGGTGCCGCCGGAGGACACATCGATCAGGTCGACGCCCAAACCACGCAGGCGGCGGGCCAGTTCGACGGTTTCATCCGGGTTCCAGCCGTCCTCGACCCAGTCGGTCGCCGACACCCGCACGAACAGCGGTAACTCGGCAGGCCAGACTTTGCGCACGGCCTCGACCACCTGCAGGGTCAGGCGGATGCGGTTTTCGAAGCAACTGCCGTATTCGTCGCGACGCTGGTTGCTCAGCGGCGACAGGAACTGGTGCAACAGGTAGCCGTGGGCGGCGTGGATTTCGACCACCTTGAAACCGGCCTTCAGGGCGCGCTCGGTAGAGGCGACAAAGGCGGAGATCACAGCCTGAATCTCATTGTGGTTCAACTCGTGCGGCGTCGTGTGTTGCGGGTCGAAGGCGATTTTCGACGGGCCCACCGGTTGCCAGCCGCCCTCCTCGAGCTTGACGCTGCCTTGCTTGCCCAGCCATGGGCGATAGGTGCTGGCCTTGCGCCCGGCGTGAGCCAGCTGGATGCCGGGCACGCTCCCCTGGGCGGTGATGAAACGGGTGATGCGTTGCAGCGGGGCGATCTGAGCGTCGTCCCACAGGCCGAGGTCTTCGGCGGTGATGCGGCCATCGGCGGTCACCGCCACGGCTTCAGTGATTACCAGGCCAGCGCCGCCCACGGCGCGGCTGCCTAAATGGACAAGGTGCCAATCGTTGGCCAGGCCATCGACGGCGGAATACTGGCACATCGGCGAAACGGCGATGCGGTTGGGCAGGGTCAGCTGACGCAGGGTGTAAGGCTCGAGCAGCAGGCTCATGAGGGCACCTCCCAAGGACTCCAATGGTGATCCGGCCCGGACACTCAATTGCACGTCCCTGGCCCAGGTCCGGTCATAACTTCAGACTAGACCAGAATGGTTGGGGGGGAGGTTCCATGGGATTTCGCGTGGGGTGCGGGGGTTTGGATCGAGGGTGATGTCGCCTATGAGATCGCTCTCAAGGCAGGTACCTGGCAGCCCTGAGCTCCGCTACAGGCAAGCACTCTGACAGGCATTTCAGATATCCCCTACGAGTTGGATCTGGTGATACCTGGCCTGAGGAAATACCCTACATGTTCTGTCGACAGGCGTCTGATTGTTCCTGGAAACACTGCCACTTAGGCTTTCTGAGTCGCTGAAATCCAGCGATGCGGGTGTGGAAACTCGGTCAACCTTCAAGTTCCTGTCGTAATGGCAGCTGTGTGCGGGAGGCCGTTTGGCCTACCGGGTTCCTTGAAGGCCGGTTTTCCACCCTGCATACAGTTGCCGCCCTTCGTGTGGAAACGGCGGTGGCAACTCCTTTAACCTTCAAGGAATTGCTAGAAAAATGATTACAGAAGACACCCAGTTCACCGTCGGCAAGACCACTTTCTTTCAGGGTGAAAACCAGACTCACCCATTATTTCGCATCGAAGCGGGCATTCCGTGCCGAGACGCCCGTGATCAGGCTTCGGAATTGATGGGCTATGTGCGGGAGTTGACCATCGTCGGGCTAATGGATGAGAAACCCATGATGATCTGGGCTGCGCACTATCTCAGTGCGATGGCCAAGGCACTGATGGATGATGCCGAGTTAGGTATGGCGCGCTGAGTTTGATGTGATCATCGATCGCACATGGAGCACATTAGCCAGCCCGCCGCAGAGCCTTGTGGGAGCGGGTTTACCCGCGAAGAATGCGACTTGGTGCATGGCACCGGCTTCGCCAGTGTTCGCGGGTAAACCCGCTCCCACAGGTACAGCGCAAGCCTTGAGCCCGGTGCAGGCCCTGTGGGAGCGGGCATGCCCGCGAAGCAGCGACGCGGTGGATGGCACCGGCTGCGCCGGTGATCGCCGGCAAGCCAGCTCCCACAGGTACAGCGCAAGTCTCAAGCCCGCCGCAGGCCCTGTGGGAGCGGGTTTACCCGCGAAGCAGGCGACGCGGTGGATGGCACCGGCTTCGCCGGTGTTCGCGGGTAAACCCGCTCCCACAGGTACAGCGCAAGCCTTGAGCCCGGTGCAGGCCCTGTGGGAGCGGGCATGCCCGCGAAGCAGCGACGCGGTGGATGGCACCGGCTTCGCCGGTGATCGCCGGCAAGCCAGCTCCCTCAGGTACAGCGCAAGTTTCAAGCCCGCCGCAGGCCCTGTGGGAGCGGGTTTACCCGCGAAGCAGGCGACGCAGTGGATGGCACCGGGTTCGCCGGTGTTCGCGGGTGAACCCGCTCCCACAACGGGTCAGCGCCAGGCCGTCAGCAGCGGCGGTATCTACCGTCAGCGCGGCTCCATGTGGGCAATCATCAACTGCACACTTTCATTGCCACGGAACTCGTTCACATCCAGCTTGTATGCCAACTCGACCCAACGCACCGTCGGGTTCGGCCACACTTCGCGGTCAATGCCAAAGGCAATGCCGTCCAACCGCACCGAGCCGCACTCGCTCTTGAGCACCACCTTCAGGTGCCGCTCGCCCACCACGCGTTGCTCCACCAGCTGGAACACGCCATGGAACAGCGGCTCGGGGAAGTGCTGCCCCCAGGGCCCGGCATGGCGCAGGGCCTTGGCCAGGTCGAGGTGGAACTCCTCCACCGCCAGGCTGCCGTCGGACAACAGCCGACCGGTCAGGTCCTCTTCGCGTAGCTGGCGTCGTACTTCTTCATCGAACGCCGCGGCAAATGCCGGGAAATTGGCCTCGGGCAACGACAACCCCGCCGCCATCGCGTGGCCGCCGAATTTGCTGATCAGGTGCGGGTGGCGCGCCGCCACCGCATCCAGCGCATCGCGAATATGGAACCCCGGCACCGAACGCGCCGACCCTTTGAGCATGCCCTCGCCAGCGTCGGCGAAAGCGATGGTCGGCCGGTGGTAACGCTCCTTCAGGCGCGAAGCCAGAATACCGATAACCCCCTGGTGCCAGTCGGCATCGAACAGGCACAGGCCATATGGCATCGACTCGACAGGCAGGTCCTTGAGCTGGGCCAGGGCCTCGCGCTGCATGCCCTGTTCGATGGACTTGCGGTCCTGGTTCAGGTCGTCCAGCTGCTGGGCCATGTCCTGGGCCAGGGCCGCGTCTTCACACAGCAGGCATTCGATGCCCAGGCTCATGTCGTCCAGGCGCCCGGCAGCATTCAGCCGCGGGCCAAGGATGAAGCCGAGGTCAGTCGAGGTGATGCGCCGATGATCGCGACGGGCCACTTCAAGAATGGCCTTCAGCCCCGGTCGGACGCGGCCGGCACGAATGCGTTCGAGGCCCTGGTGCACCAGGATGCGGTTGTTGGCATCCAATGGCACCACGTCCGCGACGCTGCCCAGGGCCACCAGGTCGAGCAATTCGCCGATGTTCGGCTGCGGCTGCGTTTCATAGCGGCCCAGGCTGCGCAGACGCGCACGCAGGGCCATCAGCACGTAGAAGATCACCCCTACCCCAGCCAGCGCCTTGCTCGGGAAACTACAGCCCGGCTGGTTGGGGTTGATGATGGCGTCGGCGTCGGGCAACTCCGCGCCCGGCAGGTGGTGGTCGGTGACCAGCACCTTGAGCCCGGCGGCTTTGGCGGCTGCCACACCGTCGACGCTGGAAATCCCATTGTCCACGGTGATCAGCAGCTGCGGCTGGCGTTGCAGCGCCACCTCGACGATCTCCGGGGTCAGGCCGTAGCCGTACTCGAAGCGGTTGGGCACAAGGTAGTCGACGTGGGCCGCGCCCAGCAGGCGCAGGCCCAGCACGCCGACAGTACTGGCAGTGGCGCCGTCGGCATCGAAGTCGCCGACGATGAGGATGCGCTGGCGCTGGTCGATAGCCTCGACCAGCAGATCCACGCCGGCCTCGATGCCCTTGAGCTGCTGGTACGGCAGCAGGCGCGCGAGGCTTTTGTCCAGCTCGGCCTCGCTCTGCACGCCGCGCGCGGCGTACAGGCGGGTCAGCAAGGGTGGCAGGTTACCCAGGAATGGCAGGGTGGGCGGCAGCGGGCGAGGTTCGATACGCATGAGGGGCTTCAGCCACGCTCACCAAGCAGCCACTCCAGCTGCACTTCGTGCTGGCCACGGTCGTCGGTGACGAACAACGTGCCTTCACTGATCATCACGTCCCACTTGATGGTGCGGGGCATGTCGGTGGCGAGGGTTTCCAGCACCTCCTGCGGCACGGCGGCGATGCTCAGGTTCTTCAGCCCCTTGACCGCGTCTACCACCTTGTTCTGCCATACGCGCAGGCTGCCGTAGGCCAGCAGGCTGGTACGCTCGGTGCGGCGCGAGCACCAGGTCAGTCGGTCGGCGTCCGGCTGGCCTACCTCGATCCAGTGCAGGATGCGATCGTCCAGGCTCTTTTCCCACAGCGCCGCCTCGTCCACGTCGGACAGGCCACGGCCGAACGACAGGTTTTCGTTGTACCAGAGGGCGTAGGCCAGCAAGCGTACGGCCATGCGCTCTTCGGTTTCCGAAGGGTGGCGGGCAATGGTCTGACGGACGTTTTCGTACACGCCGCGGTCGAGGTCGGTCAGGTTCAGTTCGAATTTGTAGGTGGTGGACGGCTGGGCCATGGTCGACGGGCTTCTTGCGCAGAGAAAAAGTGACACAGTCTAACCGATACTGCCCTTCGTTGCCCCGCAGCAGTATCTGCCGCTTCGGACCTATGATAAAACCACGCATCTGCCCAGCTGCCACGGATGCCCCATGACTACGCCCAGCAAACCCCTCGCCGGTCTCAAGGTTGTCGAACTCGGCACCCTCATCGCTGGCCCGTTCGCCTCGCGTATCTGTGCCGAATTCGGCGCCGAGGTGATCAAGGTCGAATCGCCCGATGGCGGCGACCCGTTGCGCAAATGGCGCAAGCTGTACGAGGGCACCTCGCTGTGGTGGTTCGTGCAGGCCCGCAACAAGCAGTCGCTCACCCTCAACCTCAAGCACCCAGAGGGGCGCGAGATTCTAAAACGCCTGCTGGCCGACGCCGACATCCTGATCGAGAACTTCCGCCCAGGCGTGCTGGAAAAACTCGGCCTGGGCTGGGACGTGCTGCACGCGCTCAACCCGCGCCTGGTAATGGTGCGCCTGTCGGGCTTCGGCCAGACCGGGCCGATGAAGGACCAGCCGGGCTTCGGCGCCGTGGGCGAGTCGATGGGCGGCCTGCGCTACATCACCGGCTTCGACGACCGCCCACCGGTGCGCACGGGCATTTCCATCGGTGACTCGATTGCTGCCCTGTGGGGTGTGATCGGTGCACTGATGGCGCTGCGACACCGGGAAGTCAACGGCGGCCAGGGCCAGGTGGTGGACGTGGCCCTGTACGAAGCGATATTCGCCATGATGGAAAGCATGGTCCCGGAGTTCGATGTGTTCGGCTTTATCCGCGAACGTACCGGCAACATCATGCCAGGCATCACGCCCTCCTCCATTCACACCAGCGCCGACGGCAAGCATGTGCAGATCGGCGCCAACGGCGATGCGATCTTCAAGCGCTTCATGCAAGCCATTGGCCGCACCGACCTGGCCGACGACCCGACCTTGGCCACCAACGATGGCCGGGACCTGCGCCGTGACGAGCTGTACGGGGTAATCGACCGCTGGGCCAACAGCCTGCCGCTGGAGCAACTGATACAGGTGCTGAACACCGCCGAAGTGCCGGCCAGCCGCATCTATTCGGCCGAGGACATGTTCAACGACCCGCAGTACCTGGCACGCGAAATGTTCCTGCAGGCCAAGCTGCCGGACGGCAAGCCATTCCGCATGCCGGGCATCGTGCCCAAGCTGTCGGACACCCCCGGCTCCACCGAGTGGGTAGGCCCGGCGCTGGGCGAACACACCGAGGCACTGCTCGGCAACCTGGGCTACGACGCGGCGGCCATCGCCAGCCTGCGCGAAGCAGGCACGGTCTGACCCTGGCGCGGCCCTGGTCCATGCGCGCTGCCCGTTGCCTACGCCACCTGGCCCTGCTGTGCGGGCTGCTGCCCGCATTGCTGTTGCAGCCTGCCAGCGCCAAGGAGCGCCTCTTCTGGCTGGTGCGCGACCTGCCGCCGTTTACCATTCTAGAAGGGCCGGAAAAAGGCCAAGGGGTGATCGACCAGTTGCTGCCCCTGCTGATCAGGCAGATGCCCGAGTACGACCACAGCATCCTGCGGGTCAACCGCGCCCGCGGCATCCAGATGCTGCAGGACCCGAAAAGTTTCACCTGCGACCCGACCCTGCTGTGGACGCCGGAACGCGCCGAATATGTGAGGTTTTCCGTGCCTTCCCTGGGCGTGCTCAGTGGCGGCCTGGTGCTGCGCAAGGACAGCGAGGCGCTGGTGGCGCCTTACCTCGACGGCCAGGAGGTAGACCTGCTCAACCTGCTGAGCAAGACCCCACTGAAGCTGGGTGTTGTCGCCGAGCGCAGCTATGGCACACAGATCGACGCCATCCTGCGCCAGTTGCCCGACACCGCGTTCAGCCGCCACTACGGCAACGACGCCACCGCCAACCTGCTGCAGATGCAACAGCTCGGGCGCCTGCGCATGGTGCTCGGCTACTGGCCCGAGGTGCGCTACCTGGTCGACCTGCAAGGCGGGGCACTGGCTGACTACCAGTTTCACCCTGTGAAAGGGGTAAACCGCTACCAGTTTCTGCATGTGGGCTGTTCAAACAGCGAGCTGGGGCATGAAGCCATTGCGCACATCGACCAGCTGCTGCCTGCCCTGCGTCGGGATGTGTTGCCGGAGTTGTATGCACGCTGGCTGGACCCGGCGTTGCAGGAAGACTATCTGGAAGAGAGCAAGCGCTTCTTCGAAGACCGCTGATTGCCTGCACCGGCCCTATCGCCGGCAAGCCAGCTCCCACCTCGACCGCATCAACCTCAAGCCATGTGCAGTAACTGTGG
This sequence comes from Pseudomonas sp. M2(2023), assembly GCF_030263955.1. Taxonomy (NCBI): domain Bacteria; kingdom Pseudomonadati; phylum Pseudomonadota; class Gammaproteobacteria; order Pseudomonadales; family Pseudomonadaceae; genus Pseudomonas; species Pseudomonas sp. M2(2023). The sequence goes on along the minus strand of NZ_CP127114.1, from coordinate 1,180,576 downwards.
GAGATGGATTGCAGGCGATAGGGCCGGTGCAGGCAACTCAAAAAGAAACCCCGGACGCTGGGGAAACACGCCCGGGGCCAAGCGAAAGCCCTTGGGGGCTTCCCGTGCAGCCTTGCCAGCGCCGGAGCAAAGCACTGGCCCGGCTGCCCCTACAGTGTCTGATAAACCACTCAGGCAAAGGTTCCATGGGGTTGCTGGCGCTGCTGCAATGCCGCGATCACACAGGGCTGCAAACGCCCTTCGGCGATCTGCAGGTCACGGTGAAGGCCATCCACCAGGTCGACCAACAGGCGTTGTTCCTGCAACTGGCGTTCGCTCACCGTGCGTCGCAAGGTAATGCCGGCGAGGCGGTCATGAACGGTCAGTTGGCGATTACCCTGGGCATCGGCTATGCCGAGGTGGGTCTGATAAGGGGTCAGGGCTTCGTTGAGCAGTCTGCAGATTCTTTCCATCCGGATCACTCGCTGCGTGGTGGGATATAGAGGAACTGACCAACAGACGCAGCGGAAAGTTCGTTACACCGCGGCTGCTTCAGTGAGCATGCGGGGCGGACGTGACAGTTTGAATACGCCGCCACGGGCGCACCTGCAGTGCCTGCAGAGCGCGCTGCAGGCTTGGCATCGACAGCGGCCAGGGCAGTTCGGCGAGCACCCACAGGCCCCGGTTTCTGGCCTCTTGGGCAAGGTTGCGGCGCTCGGGGGTAGCCTGGCCGACGAACAGCAAAGCACGAGTTCGGTGCTGCTGTTCGAGCAAGGCAAGGCCGGCCCGGGTTGGCATGGCGTGGTCAAGGATCAGCAGATCGGGGCGGTGATCGGCGTTCAGGCAGGCGTCGAGGTCTGCACTGGTTTCGCTGATGCGCACATGGAACATGCCCTGAGCGTTGAGGGCCTGGTGCAGGAGGATCTGATGGGATGGGCGAGCCTGGTGGATCAACACGTAGGGCTGGTGCATGAGCCGCTCCTGATGGGAGGACCGGCTAATTTAGGCGTTGCGCTGGGCGACCTGAATAGGATGTTTCTGATGGAGCAGTGGGAAGATTCGGATAATTAGACCTGCTCCGCAGCCCATCGCCGGCAAGCCAGCTCCCACAGAGATTGCACATGACCTTGGGTCTATGTGGTCGGGGTGGGAGCTGGCTTTCCGGCGATGGGCCGCAGTGCGGCCCCGATGCTTACAAAGGCTTGCCGCGGTTACCATGCTGGCTGACAAAGCCCTGCACGGCCTTCAGGTCATTGGCCAGCACCGTGCAACGCTCTTCACGGCTGAACAGGTCGCTGAGGTGCGCTGGCAGCTCCAGCGCCTTGCCAACACCGGCCTTCTCCACCGCTTCCGGGAACTTGACCGGGTGCGCGGTACCCAGCACCACCATCGGCGTGTCCAGGCTGCGGCGGCACTCGCGGGCGGCCTTGACGCCGATAGCGGTGTGCGGGTCGAGCACTTCGCCGGTAGCGGCGAACACTTCGGCGATGGTTTCGCAGGTCTGCTCGTCGCTCACTGCCAGCGAGTCGAACAGCTTGCGCGCTTCGGTCCAGCGGTCTTGCTCGACGCTGAAACCGCCACCTTGCTTGAAGTTGGCCATCAGCTCGGCAATGGCGCCGCCGTTGCGGCCGTGCAGGTCGAACAGCAGGCGCTCGAAGTTGGACGAGACCATGATGTCCATCGACGGCGACAGGGTCGCGTGCAGGGTTTCCTTGACATACTGGTTGCCGCTCATGAAGCGGTGCAGGATGTCGTTGCGGTTGGTGGCGACGATCAGCTGGCTGACCGGCAGCCCCATGTTACGTGCCAGGTAACCGGCGAAGATGTCGCCGAAGTTGCCGGTCGGCACCGAGAACGCCACGGAACGCGCCGGGCCACCCAGCTGCAGGGCAGCGTGGAAGTAGTAGACGATCTGGGCCATGATCCGCGCCCAGTTGATCGAGTTGACCGCAACCAGGCGGGTGCCCTTGAGGAACGACTGGTCGGCGAAGCTGGCCTTGACCATTTCCTGGCAGTCGTCGAAGTTGCCTTCGATGGCGATGTTGTGGATGTTGTCGCCGAAGATGGTGGTCATCTGCCGGCGCTGCACTTCCGACACGCGCTGGTGCGGGTGCAGGATGAAGATGTCGACGTTGTCGCAACGGCGGCAACCTTCGATGGCGGCGGAACCGGTGTCACCGCTGGTGGCGCCGATGATCACCACGCGCTCGTTGCGCTTGGCCAGCACGTGGTCCAGCAGGCGGCCGAGCAGTTGCAGGGCGAAGTCCTTGAACGCCAGGGTCGGGCCGTGGAACAGCTCCAGCACCCACTCGTTGCTGTTCAATTGACGCAGCGGGGCAACCGCGGCGTGGGCGAACTCGCCGTAGGTTTCCTCGAGGATCTTCTTGAAGTCGGCGTCGGCGATGCTACCTTCGACGAACGGGCGCATCACCCGGAAAGCAAGTTCGTGGTACGGCAGGCCAGCCCACGAGGCGATTTCTTCCTGGGTGAAGCGTGGCAGGTTTTCCGGGACGTACAGGCCGCCGTCGCTGGCCAGGCCAGCCAGCAGGACGTCTTCGAAATTGAGGGCCGGAGCCTGGCCGCGGGTACTGATATAGCGCATGGGTGCAAACCTTCGATACTGGGGCCGGGGCCGCGCTGGCGGCCCCACGGCACTATTGTTAGTTGAGCTGCTCGACGCGAATGCGCACGACCTTGCCGATGACGTCCTGCAGGGCTTCCAGGGCGACGATGGCGTCGTTGATGCGCTGCTCGACCACGCGATGGGTCAGCAGGATCATCGGCACCAGGCCGTCCTGTTCCTCGGCTTCCTTCTGCATGATCGACTCGATGTTGATGCCACGCTCCGAGAGGATGCTGGCCACCTGGGCCAGTACGCCAGGGTGATCCTTGGCCTGGATGCGCAGGTAGTAGGCACTTTCGCAGGCTTCGATCGGCAGGATCGGGTGGGCCGACAGCGAATCCGGCTGGAAGGCCAGGTGCGGCACGCGGTTTTCCGGGTCGGAGGTCATGGCACGGACCACATCCACCAGATCACCGACCACCGACGAAGCGGTAGGCTCCATGCCGGCACCGGCGCCGTAGTACAGGGTGGAGCCAGCGGCGTCGCCGTTGACCATGACGGCGTTCATCACGCCGTTGACGTTGGCGATCAGGCGGTCGGCCGGGATCAGCGTCGGGTGTACGCGAAGCTCGATACCTTCGGCAGTGCGGCGGGCCACACCCAGGTGCTTGATGCGGTAGCCCAGGGCCTCGGCATAGTTCACGTCAGCAGTGGTCAGCTGGGTGATGCCTTCGGTGTAGGCCTTGTCGAATTGCAGCGGGATGCCGAAAGCGATCGAGGCCAGGATGGTCAACTTGTGCGCGGCATCGATGCCTTCAACGTCGAAGGTCGGGTCGGCTTCGGCGTAACCCAGCGCCTGGGCTTCGGCCAGCACGTCCGGGAAGGCGCGGCCCTTCTCACGCATTTCGGTGAGGATGAAGTTGCCGGTGCCGTTGATGATGCCGGCCAGCCAGTTGATGTGGTTGGCCGACAGGCCTTCGCGGATGGCCTTGATCACCGGGATGCCACCGGCCACGGCCGCTTCGAAGGCGACGATCACGCCCTTCTCGCGGGCCTTGGCGAAGATTTCGTTGCCGTGCACGGCAATCAGCGCCTTGTTGGCGGTGACCACGTGCTTGCCGTTTTCGATGGCCTTGAGCACCAGTTCGCGGGCCACGGTGTAGCCACCGATCAGCTCGATGACAATGTCGATCTCCGGGTTGCTCGCAACTTCGAACACATCAGCGGTAATGGGGGTACCGGTAATCTGGCAGTTCGGGTTCTGCGAGCGCATGGCAATCTGTGCCACTTCAATACCGCGCCCGGCACGGCGGGCGATCTCCTCGGCGTTGCGCTGAAGTACATTGAAGGTTCCGCCACCGACGGTCCCCAACCCACAGATGCCTACTTTGACCGGTTTCACTGTGAACTCCCCATTGAACGGCCGGCACCTATGCCGACCGTGAAACATGCCGTCACCCCATGACGACGGCGTACTGAATTGGATTACTTGGCCAGTGCCAGCTTGGCGACCTGCGGTGCCGGCTGGTAGCCCGGAATGACCTGGCCGCTTTCAAGGACAATCGCCGGCGTGCCATTGACGCCGATCGACTGGCCCAGCTGGAACTGCTTGCTGACCGGGTTGGCGCACTTGGCGGCCTTGATTTCCTCACCCTCGACCATCTTGTCCATCGCCGCACGGCGGTCGCTGGAACACCAGACAGCCTGCAACTGCTGGTCACCCGACGAACCGAGGCCCTGGCGCGGGAAGGCGACATAGCGCACTTCGATACCGCGGCGGTTGAGCTCGGGCACCTCGGCGTGCAGCTTGTGGCAGTACGGGCAGGTGGTGTCGGTGAACACGGTGATGTGCGACTTGGTCTCGCCTTTGGCAGGATAAACCACCATCTCGGCGGCTGGAATGCCGTTGATGAGCTTGGCAATGCCCAGGCGCTCGGTCTTCTCGGTGAGGTTGACCGGCTTGCCGTCCTGGATCTGGAACAGGTAGCCCTGCATCACGAACTGGCCGTCGCCGCTGGCATACAGCACGCGGCCGCCCTGCAGCTTGACTTCATAGAGGCCGCTGACCGGGCTGCTGGCCACGCTTTCGACGGGCACTTCCAGCTCAAGGTTCTGCAATGACTTACGGATGGCCTGCTCGGCAGCAGCATTGCTATCGGTTGCCGCGGCAGCGGCAAAGGTACTGGCCAGCGCCAACGCGGCGGCGGCGAAAAACTGGGTCACGCGCATGGGAACTCCTGAAGGCGGACAGGGGCCGGAGGGCGCCACCTGCGGAAAATACGCGGTGACCGTGCGGCCCTTGGTGCAAACCGCTCAAGCCTACCACATCACACCGCCGGTGAAGGGCCTTGCAAGGACCGGTCGGCGGAACATGAAAAACATTCATCCACGCGGGTGGTGCTGGGCATGCAATTGCTGCAGGCGGGCCTTGGCGACATGGGTGTAGATCTGCGTGGTCGAAAGGTCACTGTGGCCCAGCAGCATCTGCACCACGCGCAGGTCGGCACCATGGTTGAGCAGATGAGTAGCGAAGGCATGGCGCAGGGTATGCGGCGACAGCGGTTTGTCGATACCGGCGACCCGGGCATGGTGCTTGATGCGATGCCAGAAGGTCTGGCGGGTCATCTGCTCGCCACGCTGGCTGGGGAACAAGACATCGCTGGGACGGCCATTGAGCAGTTCGGCGCGGCCATCGCGCAGGTAGCGCTGCAACCAAAGCACCGCCTCTTCGCCCATGGGCACCAGGCGCTCCTTGCTGCCCTTGCCCATCACCCGCAGCACGCCTTGGCGCAGGTTGACCTGGTCGAGGGCCAGGCTGACCAGTTCGGTGACCCGCAGGCCGCAGGCGTAAAGCACTTCGAGCATGGCGCGGTCACGCTGGCCAATGGCTTCGCCCAGGTCCGGGGCCTGCAGCAAGGCTTCGACGTCGGCTTCGGACAACGACTTGGGCAGCGGCTTGCCCAGTTGCGGCATGTCGACTTGCAGGGTCGGGTCGATGGCCACCAGCTTTTCCCGCAGCAGGTAGCGGAAAAAACCGCGCAGGCCGGACAGGAAGCGTGCCGTGGAGCGCGGCTTGTAGCCTTGGTCGAGGCGCCAGGCCAGGTGGTCGATAATCAGGTCGCGGCCGGCGTCGGGCAAGCTGACGCCGTGTTCCTGCAGCCAACCGTTGAACAGGGCCAGGTCGCTGCGGTAGGACATGCGGGTGTTGTCGGACAGGCCCTTTTCAAGCCACAGGGCGTCGAGGAACTGGTCGATCAGGGGGTGGTCTAGGGCGGGCATTCGGGGCTGCTGGGTGTTGGAGGTGGCTTAGTGTTTCACAGCAGCATAATTGTTGTCTGTACTGGCCTCTTCGCGGCTAAAGCCGCTCCCACAGAGATATCACCGCCCTTGAGGTATGTGCGATCCCTGTGGGAGCGGCTTTAGCCGCGAAAGGGCCAGTGCAGGAGAACTCAGGCCTGGGGCAAAACCGGCACCGGCCGCTTGTCCTCGTCGATGGCGACGAAGCTGAACACCCCGTGAATCGCTCGCTCGCGCCCATCCAGGTACATGTTCTCGACGAACACATCCACCTGCACCTGCAAACTGGTATTACCCACCTTGATGACCGTCCCCACCAACTCGACGATCGAGCCCGCCGGTATCGGGTGCTTGAAGTCGATGCGGTCAGTGGACACGGTCACCAGTGGCAGGCGGCAGAAGCGCGTGGCAGCAATGAACGACACTTCGTCCATCCAGGCCAGGGCGGTGCCGCCGAACAGGGTGTTGTGGTGGTTGGTGGTGTTGGGGAACACCGCCTTGGTCACGCGGGTCACCGACAGCTCTGTGCGGCGCAGGATTTCCTGGTCTCGGGTAGTCATGGCAATCACATCTTCGGGGGGTCAAAACGCAAAAAAGCAGCCCGAAGGCTGCTTTTTTCTCGCTAGGCGGCCTCGGCCACCGGGCAAACTGCACTCAGGACAGTTTTTCCTTGATGCGAGCGGCTTTGCCGGACAGGTCGCGCAGGTAGTACAGCTTGGCTTTACGCACGTCACCACGACGTTTCACGGCCAGGCTGTCGATTTGCGGGCTGTAGGTCTGGAAGGTACGCTCTACGCCAACGCCGCTGGAGATCTTGCGCACGGTGAAGGCGCTGTTCAGACCGCGGTTACGCTTGGCGATAACGACGCCTTCGAACGCCTGCAGACGGGAACGCTCACCTTCCTTCACTTTAACCTGAACGACAACGGTGTCGCCTGGTGCGAAGGTCGGGATTTCCTTGCTCATCTGCTCGGCTTCGAGCTGCTGGATGATCTTGTTGGTCATGCTGTGCTCCTAAGATGGATACGTGATCCACCATCGATACGTTTAACTATCGTCCCGCTCGCGGAGATATTCCTCGAGCAGCTTCTTCTCTTCTCCAGAAAGCGAGCGACTTTCCAGAAGATCGGCGCGTCGTTCGAAGGTCCTACCAAGGGACTGCTTCATTCTCCAACGCCGGATGTGTGCATGGTTGCCACTTAGCAACACGTCGGGAACACGCTGATCCGCATACACCTCAGGTCGGGTGTAGTGCGGGCAATCGAGCAGACCGTCGGTGAAGGAATCTTCTTCCGCCGAGTCCACATGCCCTAAAGCTCCGGGCAGCAGCCGTGTAACCGCATCGATCAGTACCATGGCCGGCAGCTCGCCACCGGAAAGCACATAGTCGCCAATCGACCACTCCTCATCGACATGAGCCTCGATAAAGCGCTCGTCGATGCCTTCATAACGACCGGCGATCAGGATCAACGATTCCTGTTCGGCCAGGCCTTTGACCGCCTGCTGAGTCAGCTTGCGGCCTTGTGGCGAAAGGTAGATCACCTTCGCCGCTGCTCCGGTCGCTTGCCTGGCGCTAACCAGGGCGTCTTCCAGAGGCTTGATTTTCATTACCATGCCCGGACCACCGCCAAACGGCCGATCATCCACCGTGTGGTGACGATCTGTGGTGTAGTCCCGCGGGTTCCAGCAAGTCACCTGAAGCAACCCCTGTTTCACCGCGCGGCTGGTAATGCCGTACTCCGTGATGGCCGAGAACATCTCGGGGAACAACGTGATGACGTCTACGCGAAGGTTACCCATCGTTTAGAAGTCCGCGTCCCATTCAACCCGCATCACGCCTGCTTCCAGGTCGACGTCGAGCACGCATTGCGCCGTATAGGGCAACAGACGCTCGCGATCATCCAGGCTGCCTGCGCAGGGCTTGACCACCATTACATCGTTCGCACCGGTCTCCAACAGGTGATCGACCTTGCCGAACAGTTGTTCGTCCTGGTTGATGACCTTCAGGCCGACCAACTGGTACCAGTAGTACTCGTCAGCAGCCAGGTTGGGCAAAAGGCTCCGCGGAATGCAGATTTCGTAACCGCTCAGAAGACGGGCTTCATCGCGATCATCGAGGCCTTTCAGCTTCACGACCAGGCCCTTCTGGGAGCCACGACCGTTGACCAGCTCGACCTGCTTTACCTTGCCTTCGTGCCGAAGCGTCCAGCGCGGATAATCCAACAGGTTTTCAATCGGATCGGTAAAGGAATACACCTTCACCTCGCCGCGAACGCCGTGAACCGAAAAAATCTTGCCAACGACGATGAGGTCGTCAGCCTTTTCTGGCGTCGCGTTCATACTACTCAGGCAGCAGCCTTGGCAGCGTCCTTCAGCAGCTGAGCAACGCGCTCAGACGGCTGTGCACCCTGGCTCAGCCAGTAGTTGACGCGCTCTTGGTTGACCGACAGCTTGACTTCGGCGCCAGCAGCGATCGGGTTGAAGAAACCTACGCGCTCAACGAAACGGCCGTCACGGGCGTTACGCGAGTTGGTCACGGTCAGGTGGTAGAATGGGCGCTTTTTCGAGCCGCCACGGGCCAGACGAATGGTTACCATGTGAACATCGTTCCTATAGTCGGTGCTGCAGTTGATACAGCAGCTGGTACTGCAAATCTGAATGCCAAATAGGCACACGGGTGCCCAAAAGGCCGCATATTCTCGGGGAATACACGGACATTTGCAAATGACTTTTTCGGCAAGGCCCTGCCCTGCCGTCCAGATCTGCCGGTTGAGCCGCGAAATCCGCGGCCATTGCCCCGCCACGGCGGGGGTTCTGGACGCCTGCCGGACAAACGGCAGGCCCCCGGAATAGGGGTTACAGCTTCGGCATGCCGCCGCCCGGCAGCATCCCGCCAAGGCCGCGCATCATCTTGGCCATGCCGCCCTTGGCGGAGAATTTCTTCATCATCTTCTGCATTTGCTTGTGCTGCTTGATCAGGCGGCCGACGTCCTGCACCTGGGTGCCGGAACCGATGGCAATGCGGCGCTTGCGCGAGCCGCTGATCAGCTCCGGATCACGGCGCTCGGCCGGGGTCATGGAGTTGATGATCGCTTCCATCTGCTTGAACTGCTTCTCGGCGGCGCCCTGGGCGTTGCCCATCTGCGACAGGTTGACCCCGCCGATGCTCGGCAGCTTGTCCATCAGGCCGCCGAGGCCGCCCATGTTCTTCATCTGCTGCAGCTGGTCACGGAAGTCTTCGAGGTCGAAGCCCTTGCCCTTCTTCAGCTTCTTGGCCAGCTTGTCGGCCTTGGCCTTGTCGATGTTCTGCTCGGCCTGCTCGATCAGGCTGAGCACGTCACCCATGCCGAGGATGCGCGAGGCGACGCGGTCGGGGTGGAACGGTTCGAGGGCTTCGGTCTTCTCGCCCATACCGATGAACTTGATCGGCTTGCCGGTGATGGCACGCACCGACAGCGCGGCACCGCCACGGGCGTCACCGTCGACCTTGGTCAGCACCACGCCGGTCAGCGGCAGCGCCTCGCCAAAGGCCTTGGCGGTGTTGGCGGCGTCCTGGCCGGTCATGGCGTCGACCACGAACAGGGTCTCGATCGGCTTGACCGCGGCATGCAGTGCCTTGATCTCGTCCATCATGTCGGCGTCGATGTGCAGACGGCCGGCGGTGTCGACGATGACCACGTCGATGAACTTCAGCTTGGCTTCGCGGATGGCCGCTTCAGCGATGGCCACCGGCTTCTGGCTGATGTCGGACGGGAAGAAGGTGACGCCGATGTCGTTGGCCAGGGTTTCCAGCTGCTTGATCGCCGCCGGGCGGTAGACGTCGGCGGACACCACCATCACGCTCTTTTTCTTGCGCTCCTTGAGGAAGCGCGCCAGCTTGCCGGCGGTGGTGGTCTTACCGGCACCCTGCAGGCCGGCCATCAGCACCACGGCTGGCGGAGCGGCGTTCAGTGCGAGGTCTTCGTTGGCCGCGCCCATCAGGCTTTCCAGCTCGGCCTGGACGATCTTCACGAACGCCTGACCCGGGGTCAGGCTGCGCGACACCTCGGTGCCGACTGCACGATCCTTGACGCTGTTGACGAAATCCTTGACCACCGGCAGGGCAACGTCGGCCTCGAGCAGGGCCATGCGCACTTCGCGCAGCGTGTCCTTGATGTTGTCTTCGGTCAGCTTGGCCTTGCCGGTGACATGGCGCAGCGTCTGTGACAGGCGGTCGGTCAGGTTTTCGAACATGGTGATCCTTTCAGGCCCAGTAAAAGCCGAGGTTTGTCAGGCGCCCAGGGGGGAATGCATACCCGCCGGGCACAGCAAGGCGGCGATTATAGCGAAGTGCGGCGGCGGCGCACACCTTGCTGGCGGCCTGGTAGATATTCGGTGGCTGTGCCGGCCTCTTCGCGGGTGAACCCGCTCCCACAGGGCCTGCACCACATTCGAAACCGGCGCCGTACCTGTGGGAGCGGGTTCACCCGCGAATGCCGTACCGCGGTCCGCCAGTCTTCCTAGACCAGCGCGATCTATGCCAAACTCCGTCTCTTTAAGGCTCGCCAACCAGGACTTATGTTCTCCTCACCCAGCCTCATCCCCAACCTGATCGCCGCCGGCCTATATATAGCTGCGGCCATCTACCAGGGCTCTTACCTTGCCCAGAACCGCAAGGCCGACAAGCGCCTGCTTGCCCTGCTGGGTGCCTTCGCGGTACTCGCCCAGGCCGGTGCGCTGTTCTTCCAGCTGATCACCCCGCTGGGCCTGAGCCTGGACTTCTTCAGTGCCGCCAGCCTGATCGCCGTGGCGGTCATCGCCCTGACCCTGCTGGCCTGCTTGCGCATACCCGTGGAAAACCTGTTGGTGCTGCTGTTCCCGCTGGGCGCGGTGACCGCGCTGCTGGCCCAGTTCGCGCCCCCCGGCACGGTGCCGCTGGTCAACGAAGAGCCCGGTATCCTCGCGCATATCCTGCTGTCGATCCTGGCCTATGGGCTGTTCACCATTGCGGTGTTCCAGGCCCTGCTGTTGCTGCTGCAGGACCGCCAACTGAAGAACAAGCACCCGTCCGGGCTGATCCGCAACTTCCCGCCGCTGCAAACCATGGAAAGCCTGCTGTTCGGCTTCCTCTGGGCTGGCTGGTGCCTGCTGTCGCTGTCGCTGATCTCCGGCTGGCTGTTCCTCGACAACCTGTTCGCCCAGCATCTGGTACACAAGACCCTGCTGGCCTGTATCGCCTGGGTGGTGTTCAGCGTGCTGCTGTGGGGCCGCACCCGCCTGGGCTGGCGTGGCCACAAGGCCATCCGCTGGACGCTGGCCGGTTTCTGCCTGCTGATGCTGGCCTATTTCGGCAGCAAGCTGGTTCGCGAATTCATCCTGCATATCTGACGGCCGCCCATGGATACCCTGCCGTACGCACCGCTATTCGGCACCCTGGCACTGGCCCTGTTGTGGTCGGCGCTGTTCACCGCGGTGGACGCCGCCCGCCTGCAACTCAATGGCACGCTGCGCACCGGCGAGGACGGCCAGCCCGTGCTGCCGGCCCAGGCCCTGGTGCTGTGCGCCAGCCTGGGCAAGCTGCTGGTGCTGGGCCTGGCCTGCCTGCTCGGCCAGCGCCATAGCGGCGAGCACGGCTTCTGGCTGGCCGGGTTGGCCGCCACCCTCGTCCTGCTGGTGTTTGCCGAATACCTGCCGCGGCGCCTGGCCCGGCGCAACCCGCAAGCGTTCGTCAGCCTCGGCACCAGCCTGCTGAAAGTACCCCTCGCCCTGCTGCAACCGCTGGCCTGCCTGCTGGATGGCATGGCCAAGCTGATCCTGCGTCCGTTCCGCGTGCAACCCACGGCCGTGGCCCTGCACCCGCAGGAAGCCGACGAATTCGACGAGGATGAGGAACACGAAGCACCGCGCCACGGCCTGCTCGACGGCCTGCAGTCACTGGACAAGATGACCGTCAACGACATCCTGGTACCGCGCAACGAAGTGGACGGCATCAGCCTCGACGAGCCGATCGAGCGCATCATCGAGCAACTGATCGTCAGCCGCCACACCCGCCTGCCGGTGTACCACAGCGACATCAACCAGGTTGAAGCAATCCTCAATACCAAGCTGATCAGCCACCTGCTGCCCAAGGCCGAGCTGACCCTGGAGATGCTGCTCGGCGCCTGCTACGAGCCCTATTTCGTACCCGAGAGCACGCCCCTGCAAATGCAGCTGCTGAACTTCCACAAGCAGCAGCGCCGCCTGGGCGTGGTGGTGGACGAATACGGCGAGGTGCTGGGCATCGTCACCCTGGAAGACATCCTCGAAGAGATCGTTGGCGAGTTCGAGGATGAACACAGCCTGGACAACCCCCACGTGCACCCACAGCCCGATGGCACTTTCGTCATTGACGGCACCGCTTCGCTGCGTGAAATCAACCGCAGTCTGGGCTGGCACCTGCCCTGCGACGGCGGGCCGAAAACCCTCAACGGGCTGGTCACCGAAGCGCTGGAAAGTATCCCGGAAAGCGCCGTTTGCCTGAAGATCGGCCGCTATCGCCTGGAAATCCTCGAAACAGAGGACAATTGTGCCAGCAAGGTACTGGTGTGGACCGTGACCCGATAGCTATACTCGGGTCACGCTTACCCAGCCCCGCCGTCCCGCCTGCTACCCGCACCCGGCGCTCCACGGCCAGTCCGCTCCACTGACACGCCCCGCGGTCCTGCTTCAACACCCCGAACAGTGCCCGCCCCCGCCCCTATCCCCCTTGGGCTATCGTCAGTCGGGCGCACACAACAACAAAACGCTCCGGCGCCCGCGCCACCGTGCCTGCCCTTTTGCATTGCACGCCGCGGGGCTTATCCCAATGGAGCCGGACCAGACTGTCAGGGACCTATTCAATGACAACCAGCAGCACCTATGCCGAAGCGCCTGCCGCGCCGGTCAACTCGCCCGCGCGGGTAGCCACCGCCAGCTTCATCGGCACCGCCATCGAGTTCTACGATTTCTACGTCTACGCCACTGCCGCCGCCCTGGTGATCGGCCCGGTGTTCTTCCCGTCCGGGTCAGGCACCGCGCAGATGCTGGCGGCCTTCCTCACCTTCGGTATCGCCTTCCTGGCGCGCCCGCTAGGCTCGGCACTGTTCGGCCACTTTGGCGACCGTATCGGCCGCAAGTCGACCCTGGTCGCCTCGCTGCTGCTGATGGGCGTGTCCACCACGGCCATCGGTGTGCTGCCAGGATATGAAAGCATTGGTGTATGGGCGCCGATCATCCTCTGCCTGCTGCGCTTTGGCCAAGGCCTGGGGCTGGGTGGCGAATGGGGTGGCGCGGCCTTGCTGGCCACCGAGAACGCGCCCGAAGGCAAGCGCGCCTGGTTCGGCATGTTCCCGCAGCTGGGCCCGTCGATCGGCTTTTTGGCCGCCAACGGCCTGTTCCTGACCCTGGCCCTGGTGCTCAGCGACGAGCAGTTCCGCGAGTGGGGCTGGCGCATTCCGTTCCTGCTCAGCGCCGCGCTGGTCCTGGTGGGCCTGTATGTGCGCCTGAAGCTGGAAGAAAGCCCGGTGTTCGCCAAGGCCGTCGCCCGCCACGAGCGGGTGAAAATGCCGGTGGTCGACCTGTTTTCCAGATACTGGCTGCCGACCCTGCTGGGCGCAGCGGCGATGGTGGTGTGCTACGCGCTGTTCTACATCTCCACGGTGTTCTCGCTGAGCTATGGCGTGACCACGCTGGGCTACAGCCGCGAAACGTTCCTTGGCCTGCTGTGCTTCGCGGTGGTGTTCATGGCCCTGGCCACACCACTGTCGGCCTGGCTCAGCGACCGCTACGGGCGCAAACCGGTGCTGATCGTCGGCGGCCTGCTGGCAGTGGCCTCGGGCTTTACCATGGAGCCGCTGCTGACTTCGGGGTCGACCGCAGGTGTGGCGCTGTTCCTGGCCATCGAATTGTTCCTGATGGGCGTGACTTTTGCGCCGATGGGGGCACTGCTGCCTGAACTGTTCCCGACCCACGTGCGTTATACCGGCGCTTCGGCGGCCTATAACCTGGGCGGCATCGTCGGCGCATCGGCGGCACCGTTCTTTGCCCAGAAGCTGGTGAGCATGGGTGGGTTGAGCTGGGTGGGGGGTTATGTGTCGGTGGCGGCGTTGATCAGCTTGATTGCCGTGCTGTGCCTGAAAGAGACCCGCAATACGCAGCTGTAAGTAATTGGGGCCGCGTTGCGGCCCTTCGCGGGCACGCCCGCTCCCACAGGGGTAGCGCCGAAACCTGTGGGAGCGGGCGTGCCCGCGAAGGGCTGCAACGCAGCCCCAATCGGATCAGAACTCGACCTTGACCGCCTGCGAAGCATGGGTCGCCTTGGCACGCGCCGCTTCGACCGACTCATCACGCGCCAGGCACACGCCCATGCGGCGGGTACCGTTGATTTCCGGCTTGCCGAACAGGCGAATGGCGGTATCCGGCTCGCTCAGCGCCGCACCCAGGTTGGCAAAGCTGGTCTGCTGCGACTGCCCCTCGGGCAAGATCACCGCCGAAGCAGAAGGGCCGAACTGGCGCACTACCGGAATCGGCAGGCCAAGAATGGCACGGGCATGCAGGGCAAACTGCGACAGGTCCTGGGAAATCAGGGTCACCAGGCCGGTGTCATGCGGGCGTGGCGAGACTTCGCTGAACCACACCTGGTCGCCCTTCACGAACAGTTCCACGCCAAACAGGCCACGACCGCCCAGGGCATCGGTGACCGCCTTGGCCACCCGCTGCGATTCGGCCAGCGCCTTCGGGCTCATGGCCTGCGGCTGCCACGATTCCTGGTAGTCACCCTTCTCCTGGCGGTGGCCGACTGGCTCGAGGAAGGTGGTGCCACCGACGTGGCGCACGGTCAGCAGGGTGATTTCGTATTCGAAGTCGATGAAGCCCTCGACGATGACCCGGCCTTTGCCGGCGCGGCCGCCTTCCTGGGCGTAGGCCCACGACTTCTGCAAGTCGGCATCGCTGCGCAGCAGGCTCTGGCCCTTGCCCGACGAGCTCATCACCGGTTTGACCACGCACGGGTACCCGACATCGGCCACGGCCTTGGCGTAGTCTTCGTAGGTGTCGGCGAAGTGGTACGGCGAGGTTGGCAGGTCCAGCTCTTCGGCAGCCAGGCGGCGGATGCCTTCACGGTTCATGGTGAGCTGGGTGGCGCGGGCGGTCGGCACCACGTTGAAACCTTCGTTTTCCAGCTCGACCAAGGTGGCGGTGGCGATGGCTTCGATTTCAGGGACGATGTAGTGCGGCTTCTCGGCCTCGATCACCGCGCGCAGGGCCACGCCATCGAGCATGTTGACCACGTGGCTGCGGTGCGCCACCTGCATTGCCGGGGCATTGGCGTAGCGGTCGACGGCGATCACTTCGACGCCCAGGCGCTGCAGCTCGATCACCACTTCCTTGCCCAGCTCGCCACAGCCGCAGAGCAGTACACGGGTCGCGGTGGGCGACAAGGGGGTTCCGATACGGGTCATTTCAGGTCCTCGAAGGCGTCCGGGGCCGCACCAGGCTTGGCGCCGCCCGCTGAAAAAGGAGCGCTATTCTACACCATCAACCCGCCACGGCGGCCCGCCGGGCGCGAAATGCCATGGCCAGCCACACGGCGGTGACACCAGCGAATTTCGAGGCCATGGCGGTGCCGATCACGGCTGGGGTCAGGGCACCGATCATGCCGAAGAAGATGAAGGTGTCGACCGGGATGCTCAGCGCCGAGCTCAGCCACAGGCGGTCGCGCAGCGGTCGGCGGGTGATGCTGAACACCAGCCAGTCGATAAGTTCGGAAATGAAGAAGGCGGTGGCGCTGGCCAGGGCTATGGCCGGTTCCGAGGTGACGTAGGACAGCACCAGCGCCGCCAGCATGGCGACCAGAGCGCCATGGCCGAAGCGGGTTTGCACCATGTCGCGCAGGATGAACACCAGGCCGCCCCAGGCGGACCAGATGATGTCCAGGTGTGGCGCGCTGGAGAAGGCGTAGTTGATCAGCACTACGCTGCTGATGTAGGCAATCAGATAGAACATGGCGGGTAGTCTGTGGGCAAGCCGCACAGATTACCGCTGGCTGGTTCGCGGGTAAACCCGCTCTCAAAGGTACAGCTTCAGGTTCGAGGGCTGCGCAGTACCTGTGGGAGCGGATTCACCCGCGAAGAATCCAACACGGTGGATGGCACCGGCTGCGCCGGTGTTCGCGGGTGAACCCGCTCCCACAGGGGGGGCGAGTCAGCCCTACAGGATGAGGCCGGCCTCTACTGCCCTTTCATGGCAAAGTTTGAGCACCGCCCGGCGTTCGTCGTTGTCCATCCGCCCCCAGCGGCCGATCTCGGCCACGGTTCGCTGGCAACCTGTGCAGATATCCTGCTCGTCCAACGCACAGATACTCACGCACGGCGAGGCTACCGGGCGCTCCACTACATCACTCATCATCAACCACCAACTCCCGTGCATAACGCTGGGCATTGTGCACGTAATGCGCGGCACTGGCTTCGAGCATGCGTTTCTGCTGTTCGGTCAGCTCGCGCACCACCTTGCCCGGCGAACCCACCACCAGCGAACCGTCGGGGATCTCCTTGCCTTCTGCAATCAGCGCATTGGCGCCAATGATGCAATGCTTGCCGATGCGCGCGCCATTAAGGATCACCGCATTGATACCAACCAGGCTGTAGTCGCCCACCGTGCAACCATGCAGCATGGCGTTGTGGCCAACGGTCACGCCCTTGCCCAGGGTCAACGGCGAGCCCATGTCGGTGTGCATCACCGTGCCATCCTGCACGTTGCTGCCTTCGCCAATGTCGATCAGCTCGTTGTCCCCGCGCAGCACCGCGCCAAACCACACGCTGGCATCGGCCTGCAGGCGCACCTTGCCGATCAGCGTGGCGTTGGGTGCGGCCCAACTGGTGGGGTGGCTCTCGACCCGCAGGTCGCCCAGGCGGTATTTCATGCTTGCTCCTCAGGCTGCAACGCAGACGACGGGGTTGGCCCCGCTCAGTTTTCGATGTAACGCTCAGGGGGCTGGTGCAGGCTGATGCCGGCATCGAACAGCAGGTTGACCAGTTCGACGATCATGATCGCCGACAACCCCCAGATCTTGTATTCGCCATAGCGATAGCTGGGCACATACCAGCTGCGCCCCTGGTAATCGATACGGTGGGTATGGTCGCGCGGGTCCTGGCGGAAGAATTCCAGCGGCACGGTGAATACTGCCGCGATCTCGGCATCATTGGCACGGTATTCGACAAAATCGGGGATGAGCCCGACGAATGGCGTCACTTTCAGGCCGTGCAGCGAAATCAGCGGGCTGAGCGGGCCGATCACTTCCACCAGGCCTGGTGGCAGGCCGATTTCTTCTTCGGCTTCACGTAGCGCGGTGAACACCAGGTCCGGGTCTTCCGGGTCGCGGCGGCCACCGGGAAAGGCCACTTCGCCGCCGTGGGTGGACAGGCCCTTGGCGCGCAGGGTCAGGACCAGCTCGGGCGCTTCGCTGCGGGTAATGGGCAAGAGGACCGCCGCTTCGGGGAACCGCCGGTCGGTTTCCAGTGATGCGGGTTGGTGGTTGCTCATTCGGCGAAGTAGCTCGTCCAGCATTGCGCACGCTCATATCCAAGGCCTGCCTTGCATGATGCACCAAAGGCGCGAAGCACCCAAGCCCCGTGCGCTTGCGACGGCACGGCCGGCGCGCCAAGATAGCCCGAAGCAAAAGGAACGACACATGAAATTCTGCAGCGCGTGCGGCCAGCCGGTCACTCAGCGGATCCCCGAGGGCGACAGCCGCCTGCGGTATGTCTGCGGGGTTTGCCAGACCATCCACTACCAGAACCCCAACATCGTCGCCGGCGTGTTGCCGACCTGGGGCAGCCAGGTGTTGCTGTGCCGGCGCGCCATCGAGCCACGCCGCGGCTTCTGGACCCTGCCCGCCGGTTTCATGGAAAACGGCGAAACCCTGGACCAGGCCGCCCGTCGCGAAACCGTCGAGGAGGCCTGCGCCCGGGTCGGCAGCATGAGCCTGTACCAGCTGTTCGACCTGCCACACATCAACCAGGTGCACGTGTTCTTCCGCGCCGAGCTTGCGGACCTTGATTTCGCTGTCGGTGTCGAAAGCCTGGAGGTGCGGCTGTTCGAGGAACATGAGATTCCGTGGGGCGAGCTGGCTTTCCGCACCGTCACTCGCACACTAGAATGCTACTATCGCGATCGCATCGGGCAGCACTACCCCATAGGCCATGAATACCTGCCGCCGATGAACGTCTCGCCCACCACCTAGAAGCCTTTAGGGATACCGTTACATGCGCTGGTTGCTTGCCCTTTTCTGCCTTTGCGTTACCTCGGTGTCCCAGGCGGCCTTCACCGAGACCATCATCCGCAAGCCCCAGCCGGCAGTGCAAACCCCGTCGCCTTCGCAGCAGGCCATGCAACCGCTGATCGACAAGGTGCTGGTGATCAAGTCCGAGCGCCGTCTGCAACTGATCAGCCGTGGCGAACCGCTGAAGACCTACCGCATCTCGCTGGGCAAGCAGCCAAAGGGTGCCAAGGAGCGCGAAGGCGACAAGAAAACCCCCGAGGGCCTTTACTGGCTGGACTGGCGTAAGCAAAGCGACCGTTTCAACCTGGCCATACACATCAACTACCCGAACATCAACGACGCGGCCCGTGCCACTCGTGAAGGGGTGAGTGCCGGCAGCATGATCATGATCCATGGCACGCCGATCAACGACGAGTATCCGGAGTGGTACTTCCACACCCTGGACTGGACGGATGGGTGTATTGCCATGCGTAACCGCGACATGCAGGAAGTGTGGGACCTGGTGCGGGATGGCACGTTGATCGAAATTCGGCCCTGATAGCGGGCCTTTCAACTGATGCTGTAGGAAGCTTCCCACCATCAGGCAAGAACGCGCCCTACAAGCGCTTAGGCCGGGTACTGCATCCAGGCGAACCCCTTAATTTTTAGCATCCACGCAGACGAGTACGAAATCCGTACATCATTTGCGGGGTGCTTCAATGCCGTTCCACATTCATCGCGCCACCTGCTGGGCGCTCACCTGCTGCCTGTCAGGTTTGCTGGCCGCACCACAGGCGTTGGCCGACGACCCGGCCAGCCAGCAACTGCGCGATCAGCAGCGCGGGCTGCGACAGCTGGAACAGCAACAGCGCCTGGAACGCTGGCAGCGCCAGCCCGCCCCGGCTGAAAGCCACGACACCACCGCCCCCCTCCCGCACGACCAGCGCTGCTGGGCCATCACCGGCGTACGCGTGGCCGGCAACCGCGAGCTTTCCGACTCGGCGCTAACGCCAACCCTCCGCAGGTTCATTACCCCGTGCATGGGTATCGCGGAAATCAACGGGCTGCTGAAAGCCATCACCCAGCGCTATGTGCAAGCCGGATACCCGACCAGCCGGCCCTACCTGCAGCAACCTCCACAAAACGGCGCACCGCTGAATCTGGTCATCGTCGAGGGGTTCGTCGAGTCCATCGAAATGGCCGGCCCCGAGTTGCCCCTGTCGCTCCCCGGCGCGTTTCCCGGCCTGCTCGGGCAGCCACTGTTCCTGCCAGCCCTGGAGCAAGGCCTCGACCAGCTCAACCGGCTGCGCGCTTATGACCTGTCCGCAGAGTTGCTGCCCGGCGAACTGCAGGGCGGCACCCGGGTTGTCGTGCAGCCGCGCAAGGTGGCCTCGCGCGGGCACTTGGACAGCCGCTTCGACAACCGCGGCAGCGACCTGACCGGGCGTCATCGCCTGAACTTAGGCTTCGGCCTGGACAGCCCGCTGGGCCTCAATGATGACCTGCGCCTGTCGCTGTACGGCACGGTGCTTGATGCGCCCGGGCAAAGCCAAGGCATCTCGCTGTACTACAGCATCCCCTACGGCGCCTGGACCTTCGCGCTCAGCGCCAGCGAGCTGCGCTACGAGGCGCCGCTCCCCCACAGCCGCCAGGTAGCCGACGGCAGCAGCAGCTACCAGGGCCTGAGCGTCGAGCGGGTGCTGTGGCGCAACCAGCAAGGCATGCTCAGCGCCAGCGCCCGGCTGGACCGCAAGCAGATGGTCAACCGCAGCGCGGGCGCGGTGATCGTCCAGCAGAGCCCCACCCTGGTCTCCTTGGAAGCGGGTATCAACCTGCTGTGGCTCCAGGGCGGCCTGTGGAATGGCTACCTCGGTGTCGCCCAGGGCGTCGATGCCTTCGGCGCCGACCGCTCACCGCTGGGAGCGGAACGCCTGCGCCCGGATTTTCGCAAGTACCGCGCCAACCTGCTGCACCTGCGCCAGGGCCCGGCCAGCCACCCATGGCGCTGGCAGAGCGAACTGGCTCTGCAATACAGCAGTGACCCGCTACCCGCCGTCGAGCAGTTGCTGGCCAGCGACGATTCGGCCGTGCGCGGGTTTCGCCTGCGTACCTACTCAGGTGCCAGCAGCGCCGTCTGGCGCAACACCGTCAGTCAGCCGCTGCCGGAGCGCTGGACGGCTCCCCTGCAGGTACGCCCCTACATCGGCCTGGACCTGGGCTGGACCCGCACTGCCGAAGGCAAGCCTTCACAACGCCTCGCCGGGGCCACTGCCGGTGCCGAACTGAGCCTGCCCGGCAGCCACCTGCGCCTGGGCTACCAACGGGCACTGTACGCCAGCGACTCGCCCCGCCCGCTGCTGGAACCCGGTTTCTGGGTAGTGGAACTGGCCCTGAACATCTGATTCACCCACAACAAAGAGAACGAGAACATGCAAACACTCTCGCAGTCGTCTTCCCGCCCAGATACCTTGCGCTGGGCCATCTTCCTCGCCCTGCTCGGGCCCGGCGCCGCACTGGCCCAGGGCGGCCTGGCAGCAACCAGCGGCCCCGGTGGTACACCGGTCATCAACGACGGCCACGGCGTCCCGGTCATCGATATTGTCGCGCCAAACGCCAACGGGCTGTCGCACAACCAGTTCCTCGACTACAACGTCGACCGTTCAGGATTGGTGCTGAACAATGCCACCCAGGCCGGGCAGTCGGAACTGGCCGGTGCCCTGGCGGCCAACCCGCAATTCCAGGGCCAGGCCGCCTCGACCATCCTCAACGAGGTGGTCAGCCGCAACGCCTCGCTGATCGAAGGGCCGCAGGAAATCTTCGGCCGCCCGGCCGACTACATACTGGCCAACCCCAATGGCATCACCCTCAACGGCGGCAGTTTCATCAACACCACACGCGCCGGCTTCGTGGTGGGTACCCCCGAGTTCGAGGGCCAGCAACTGAAGTACCTCGACACGCTCAACGCCAGCGGTACCCTGCAAGTGCTCGAGGGCGGCCAGCGAAACCCCAACGGCGCCCTCGAGCTGATTGCCCCGCGCGTGGACAGCAAAGGGCTGCTGATGGCGCGCAACTCCATCGATATCACAGTGGGTCGCAACCGTATCGACAGCAGCAGCGGCGAAATTGTCGAGCACCTGCCCGGCACCCCTTCCAGCATCGATGCCAGCCTGTTCGGTGCCATGCGCGCCGGGCGCATTCGCGTGGTGAGCACCGCAGAAGGTGCTGGTGTGCGTGTGGGGGCATCGCAGCTGCTTGGCATCGACGGGGTCGACATCCAGTCGGCCGGCGCCCTGCAGGTCAGCGGCAAGGCCGACAGCCCCGTCGAACTGCATAGCGAACAGGGCGATCTGCGGCTGACCGCTGCCGATGACCTGACACTCGAAGCCGTCGATGGGCAGGCTCGGCGAATCGAGGCCAAGGCGGGCAAGAAGCTCACTCTGGATGCCACAACCCGCGAGAACATCGAGCGCGACAGCGACAGCTGGAACAAGAAGTTCCTGTTCGTCACCCGCGAAACCTACAACCGCGAAACTACCACCACCCAGCAGCAGCAACAGGGCAGCCGCTTGCAAGGCAAGGACAGCGTGCTGCTGCAATCCGCTGACGACATGCGCCTGGTGGCTGCCAAGGTGGATGCTGGCAATGAGCTGACCCTCGACAGCGGCGCCAACCTGGCCATCGCTGCCGGCATCGACAGCCAGCACACCGAAGAGCAGGTTCGCCACCGCAAGGACTTGTGGCGCGGTGACAGTGATACCGACCAGTACAAGGAACCGTGGGCGGAGCTGCAAAAGGTTTCGCTGAGCGGCGACTGGCCCAGTACGCTGGCACCGCTCGATTCATTGCCCGGCCTGTTCGAGCGTACCCGCAAGGTGCGTTCGCTGCCGGTGGTGTCCCGGCTGCAGCAACGGTTGCTTGCGGCCTGCCTGGTACTGGCTGCCGTCTGGGGCGGGCTGTGGTTGAGCAAGCAGTGGGCCCAGGCGCAACTCTGGCGCAGCCAGGTCATCGCCGTGACCGGTGAGCAGGCCAGCCCCCGGCACGCCGCGCAGGCCCTCAAACGCCTGCGCGAAAGTGAATTGCAACAGCAGCTGCGCACGCGCCAGCTCGAAGACCTGCAGGCTGCGTTGCAGGCCTGGCTGCGTGACCACCCCGGCTGGCGCCTGCAAGCGGTGCGCTTCGATGGCCAGCGCTGGCACTTGCGGCTGGAAGGCGAGGGCGGTGCGCCGCCATGGAGCGACATGGCGACAGCCGCCGGGGCCTCTGTCCAGGTGCAGGACGGCCAAGTGGTGTTCGACCTGGGAGCAGCCTCATGAACCGGGACTGGATACAGCGTCACCGTTTGAAGTTCGCCTGGCTACTGATTGCTGTTTTGCTGGCCTTCCTGTCCCTGCGCGCAGGCCTTGAGCAATGGCGCGAGCTCAGCCAGTGGCGCGGGCTGGCCGAACAGGCGGCCAGCCTTCAAGGCGGCCCGGGGTTGAGCCTGGAGCGGCTACGCCAGTCGGCCCAGGCGCGGCAGATCGAACTGGCCGAGGTCGATGCGCAGGGCAAGACCTGGCAACTGCGTGGGCAGGTGGCCGACGAGCGAGTGCTGCAGGGCTGGTTGCAGACCCTGCGTGCAGAAGGCGTACAGCCATTGCAGTGGGGGCTGGAACAGCATGAAAAGAGATTGCGCTTCGACCTGGTGGTGCGGCCATGAGCCGAAGAAGTGTGGCGTGGGTGCTGTTGGTATTCACCGTGACATTGCTGGTGGAACTACCGGCTAGCTGGGTGGTGCGCGGGATAGGCCTGCCTGCGCGTGAGGTCAGCGGCAGCCTGTGGCAAGGCCAGGCGCAGCAACTGGGGCCGGTCGGGCCATTGCGTTGGGTGGTGCAGCCCTGGCGCATGCAGGCGAACGCGCAGCTCGGCTTCCAGAGCCAGGCCTGGCAGTTGCGCGCCGAAGGCTGGCCATGGCGTTGGCGGCTGGAGGCGACGGCCATGGGGGCCCAGGCGACGGTGGCGACGGATTACCGTTTGGCCGGCCAGTGGCAGGGCACGTTGCGGGTGCAGGGGGCAGGGCGGCAATGCCGTGCCAGCGAAGGCCGCATGACGGTAACCGACCTTGCCCTGAGCGAGCCTTGGTCACTGGGCTTGGGGCAGGGCTGGCTGGAAATGGACTGCCGCAGCGGCTGGCACCTGCGCGGGCAGTTGGCGCAGCAGGGGCAGCATCAGTTGGCCGTGGATGCTGACCTGCCCGCGCGCCGGGCGCAGGTGGTGGTCGAGTTGCAGCCGGAGGCGGCGCTGACGCCTTTGCTGCGTGGGGTGCAGTGGCTTGGACCGCAGGCGCTGGCAGGGCAGCGGGATTTGCGCTGGTAGACAGGTGTTATCGCCGGCAACCCGCTCCTACAGGGACCGCACAAGCTTCACGGTTTCTGTAACTCATGGCCGCTCCAGGAACACGGTGTACTGGCCTAGCGGCAGGCGCTGGTCGCGGTCGGCGAACAACAGCAGCTCGCCACGACGCAGGTCGCGTACGCCGGTGCGGCGCAGTTGCAGTTGCCAGTGGCAGCGCTGGCCGCCTTGGCTCAGTTCACCGCCAACCTGGTTTTCCGCCGGCCAGTACTGCTCGACGGCAAAGCGGGTTTGCAGTTCTCGCGCGCATAGCAGGCCAAGGCGGTGTTGCTGCAGGTTGTCCTGCACCGCCAGGCGCTGGCGCAAAACCTGGCTGGTGATCACCGCCAGCACCGCGGCAATCGCCAGGGCCACGGTCACCTCCAGCAGGGTGAAGCCACGCTGATGTCGCTTCATGGGGCGACCACCACCTGCAAGCGGCCATCGCGGCTCCAGGCCCACTGCTGGCTGCCATCGGCCCAACGCCAGCACACCTTGCCTGGTTGCGCCCAGCCATGCGGAGTGAACAACAGGCGCGGCTGCGGGCTGGCCGGCCAGTCCGGGCGCAGCCCCTTGGGCCAGTCACCAAGGGCGACTGCCTCGACCACCCAGCCATTACCCTCGCGCCGGACGAACTCCGGACGCTGGCCATTCCAGCGCAGCCCGCGCAGCTGCCCGGCATGCCGGGCCAGCGCAGCCTGCGACCGGGCCTCGCTCGCCAGCCGTTGCAGCGCCTGGTCGACACTGGCCTGGCTGTTGCCGAACCCGGCCACCACCAATCCGGTCATCAGCCCGGCGATGGCCAGCACCACCAGCAATTCGATCAGGCTGAAGCCCCGCTGACGACGCACCCGTTACAGTTCCCAGTTACCCAGGTCGGCATCCTGGCCTTCGCCGCCCGGCAGCCCGTCGGCACCCAGCGAGTACACGTCGACCCGGCCATGTTCGCCGGGCATGCGGTACTGGTAAGGGGTGCCCCACGGGTCTTCCGGCAGGCGGCGCACGTAGCCGTCGCTGCGCCAGGCCCGTGGCAGCGGCTCCTGGGCCGGCTTTTTCACCAGCGCGGCCAGGCCCTGCTCGCTACTGGGGAAGCGCAGGTTGTCCAGGCGGTACATGTCCAGCGCTTGCTCCAGGGTGGCCAGGTCGGCCATCACCTTCTGCTTCATGGCCTTGTCCTGGTTGCCCAGCACGCTGGGCGCGACCACGGCGATGAGCAGGCCGATGATGAAAATCACCACCATGATTTCCATGAGGGTGAAACCGCGCTGGCGGTTACGTCGATGCTGCATGGCAGTACTCCTTGTCGTCACAGTTGCAGGCCCTGGTTGAGTTGCATGATCGGCAACAGCACCGCCAGCACGATGAACAGCACCACGGCGCCCATCACCAGGATCATCAGGGGTTCGAATAGCGCCATGGCGGTATCGACCTGGCGGGCGAAACCGCGCTCCTGGTCATCGGCCACGCGCTCGAGCATGTCGGCCAGGGTGCCGCTGGCCTCGCCGCTGCCGACCATGTTCACCAGCAGCGGCGGGAACTGCTGGCTGGCATCCAGCGCGCGATGCAGGCTGGTGCCGCCCTGAACTTGCTGGCGCACCTGCTCCATGGCCAGGCGGATACGCCGGTTGCCGACGGTTTCGGTGGCCACTTGCAGGGCTTCGAGCAGGGCCACGCCACTGCCGCTGAGGATTGCCAGGCTGCGTGCCAGGCGCGCGCTTTCCAGCACCTGCAGCAGGTTGCTTATATGTGGCAGGCGTAGCAGCAGCTGGTCACGGCGCAGGCACCAGTGCGGCTTGCGCAGCAACCAGCCGCCGAGCGCTCCAAGCAACAGGGCCAGCGCCAAAAGCCAGGGCCCGGCCTGCACCAACCCTTGGCTCAGGCCGATCAGTAACGAGGTAATGAGCGGCAGGCTTTGCCCGGCATGGGCGAACTGTTCGGTGAGCTTGGGTACGACGAAGGTCATCAGGCCTACCACCACGGCAAGCGACACCCCCATCAACACGGCGGGGTAAATCAGCGCGGTACGTGCCTTGTGCTGCTGTCGTTGAACCTGCTCCAGATGGTCGGCGAGGCGGGTCAGCACCTGGGCCAGGCGGCCGGACCGCTCGCCGGCCTCGACCAGCGCGCAGTACAGGCCGGTAAACGGTGCCCCCTGACGTGCCAGGCTGCGAGCCAGGCCCAGGCCTTCGGCCAACGAGCCGCACAAGGCCACCAGCACACTGTGCAGGGCGGGCTGGCGCAGTTGCCGTTCCAGGGTAGCCAGGGCGTCGACCAGAGGGATACCGGCACCGGTCACCGATGTGAACGGCAAGCGCCCGGTCGAGGAAGTGCGCAAGGAAATCAACGCCCACGGCGCCGGCGTGGTGCGCCTGCAGAAAATCGGCGGCCGCTGGCAGGTGGTCGACAACGACCCGCTCAACCGCCGTTTCACTACCGCCTCGCGCATGGAAATAACCGGCCCCCTGCGCGGCACCGATCACGTGAAGACCAAGTATTCGCCGGACGGCACCCACTGCCGCGGCACCAACAACAACTGCGGCAACGGCTACACCCCCTGGGGTACCTACCTGACCTGTGAAGAGAACTGGCCAGGCATCTTCGTCAACAAAGGTACCCGCCCTGAAGACCAGCGCCGCATTGGCGTGGGTACCTCCAGCGGCCAGTACAAGTGGGAAACCGCAGCCGGTGACAGCAGCGAAGTGGCAGATGAGTTCGCCCGTTTCGACGTCACCGTAAAAGGCGCCAGCGCTACCGACGACTACCGCAACGAAGCCAGCACCTACGGCTACATCGTCGAGATCGATCCGTACAACAGCGCCACACTGGCCACCAAGCGCACCGCGCTGGGCCGTTTCCGCCACGAAGGCTGCGCCCCGGGCCTGCCCGTCGCTGGCAAGCCGCTGGTTTGGTACATGGGTGACGACTCGAACAACGAGTACCTGTACAAGTGGGTTTCCACCGCGGTGTGGGACGCCGCCGACGCCAACCCGGCCGACCGCCTGGCCACCGGCGCCAAGTACCTTGACCAGGGCAAGCTGTACGTGGCCCGCTTCAATGCCGACGGCACTGGCGTTTGGCTGCTGCTGGACGTAGGCACTGCGACCACTGGCGGCAGCACCTTGGGTGCGCTGTATGGCGACCTGCCGGGCATCATCCTCAACACCCGTGGTGCTGGCGATGCGGTGGGCGCAACGCCGATGGACCGCCCGGAATGGACCACGGTCAACCCGCTGAACGGCGACGTGTACCTGACCCTGACCAACAACAGCGCGCGCACCCCGGAAAAGGTCGATGCAGCCAACCCGCGCGGCCCGAACCGTCAGGGCCACATCATCCGCTGGCACGACAGCGACGACCAGCTGAGCTTCACCTGGGACATCTTCGTGTTCGGCGCCAACGCTGCGGGCACCGCCGACATCAACCGCTCCGGCCTGACCGAACTGAACCAGTTCGCCAGCCCGGACGGCATGAGCTTCGATAGCCGTGGCGTGTTGTGGTTCGAGACCGACAACGGCGAGAGCACCGTGACCGACTACACCAACGACCAGCTGCTGGCAGTGATCCCCACCAATCTGGTGGATGCCAGCGGCAAGCAGGTGCCGGTGAACGCGCAGAACCAGGTGGACCTGCGCCGCTTCTTCGTCGGACCGAATGGCTGCGAAGTGACCGGGATTACCTTTACGCCGGACAACAAGACGCTGTTCGTCAACATCCAGCACCCGGATAACTGGCCGTATACCGACAAGGCCACCGATGCCACCCCGGCAGGTGCCACGGTAAGGCCGCGGGCTGCGACCGTGGTGATCCAGCGTATCGATGGCGGGGAGATCGGCACCGCCTGATCGATCTGCGCACGGGGGCCGCTTTGCGGCCCTATCGCGACACAAGGCCGCTCCTACAAGGGATCGCATTCCCCTGTAGGAGCGGCCTTGTGTCGCGATGGGCTGCAAAGCAGCCCCGGCTACCCTACCAGGCTATTGGATTTGAGCCACGCACCCGCACTTGCTGCGCGGTACCCGTGGAACTGCCCAATCACCGGCAAACCATTTCCTCAGAAGTGAAACCAACTGAGTGCGTCAACACCAAGTCGACTACGGATTTGGTCTGCGCGCTCTCTGATATTGGACATGGTTCGCTCATAATCTAAACGTAGTTCGGTGCCTTCTGCCACATATGAAATATTCTGACTAAAGACTTGTTCGTGCCGATTAATGTCAATAAGTTGCTGATACAGAATCTCTGCCTGATCGAGGTCAAGTAGCTGTGGTCCCGCAGTTTCATGGCGGGGCGGAGTTCGAACCCCGTTGGCCGATGGCAGCTGTTGATCTGTACTACCTGCTGGTGCACGACGGTTAGCCAGATACTCTGTACCCCGCTGAGCCATAGGGTTTCTCAGTGTTTGCGTAACAGCTTGTGTGGGCATATCGGCTTGTGTTTGTTGCCGCTGTAGTCTGGCACGTAGTGCCTCCACACGCTGTGCTGCAGTCTGCCGCTGAGCGTGTTGGGCCCCTGCCCTTCGCGGTTGCTTCAATAGCTTTTGCGGTACTTTACGCAGACCGCTTAGATCCGCGTGACCACTTGGATCCGACCCCATGACTGGATTTCCTGAGCAATAGCTATAAGCATTTCGTCCGCCTGCACCAAAAGGGCTCCAGCCATCAGGTGAAAGAAATCGCCTCAGGGCTGGGCTGTAAGCCCGATAACCATTGCCTAGCAGGTAGGTGCCGGAACGGCAGTCTTCTCGCTCACCATTGTAGCCAAGCATGAATGCCGAGCTACCTTGGTTTTGGTGGTGCCCGTAAGGGCAATAGGCACGCAGAGCTACTGACACAAAGTTTGGCCTCGCAAGACGGCGAGCTGAAAGTTTTGGTCTTTCCGAGGCCAGGCGCAACTAGCAAGATTATCAGTACACGCGGCTGGTTTCAGCTCACGATCACAGGTCCTGAATACCGTGCAATTCCCGTATGTGGCTGGCTTGCCGGCGATTGGGCTGCAGAGCAGCCCTTACCAGGCTATCGGCTCGCGGCTACGCACCCGCACTTGCTGCGCCGGTACCCGGGCATGCCATTGCACCACCCCCAATGCCTCCACCTGGAACTCGCTGCGTATCACCCGCCCCTCCTCCGCGAAAGACAACTGCAACAGGAAATACCCGCTGTTCAGCAGCAGCCCTTCGCTCAAGCGCTCGAAGGTTTCGTCATCCACCGCCCCCAGGGCCTGGCGTAGCGCAGTTGCATCCACATACCCCGACGCCGGCCGGCCGCTGATGATGCGGCTGAGCAACGAGCGCGGATAACGCCCTTCATACAGCGCCTCCAGCAACGGCAGATGCTCCAACCCCAGGGCATTGGCATTCAGCCGCCAGCCGGTGGTCTGCGGCAAGGCGCACAGCATCGGGTAACGGCCCTGGCGGCTGGCGTCCGGCTCCAGTAGCAGATTCAGCTCGCTGGTATCGAGCATCGGCTGGTTGGCAGCCAGGCGCGGTGGTTGCTGGCGCAGGTACTGGGCGCTCTCGGCGCCCTGCAGGCGGGCATCGCTGTCGGCATCCAGCCAGTCGGCCAGGGCATCGACCAGGCGCTCGGCAGCCATGTCGTCGCCCAGCAGGTAACGCAACTGGCGCGCAGCACGCTCGCCGTCAGCGCCAAGCAGCGCATTGACGTTGAAACAGCTGTGCTGGTCGCGCACCCGCAACTGCGCCTGGCCGGCGCCAAAATCGTAGTTCAACGGCTGCCCGCGCAAGGCCTGCCAGAACAGCGGGCTAAGCCGCCAGCTGGGGTCACGCAGGGCCTGCTCGGCATAGGCCAGGCCGGCCTGCTCCATCGCGCGCGCCTGCACCCGCTGGTGCAACAGGCGCACATCATCGACCTGGCGTCGGCCATCTTCCACCAGCCAGGCCATGCCCGCCGCCAGCATCGCCAGCACAACCATCACCATCAACAGGGCCGCGCCCTGCTGTTGCCTGCCACCCATCCTTGCCTGCCTCTGTCGCCGAATAAAGACGCCAGTCAACACGCCCGGTGTTGCAGGTAGATGGCAGTGACCGTTCGTCATGTGTACGTCATCTGCGCGCGGCAGGATTGTCTTTCCTTTTCATGACCTTAGAGGAGTGGTCGCAATGGGTGGCATTGGAATCTGGCAACTGGTGATCGTACTGCTGATCGTATTCCTGCTGTTTGGTACCAAGCGCCTCAAGGGCCTGGGTAGCGATGTGGGCGAGGCGATCCAGGGTTTTCGCAAGTCCATGGGCGGTGACACCGACGCCACTCCCCCAGCGCATACGCAGGTGCAGCAACAGTGCCCGCTGACAGGTCAGGGTACGCAGCAACCGCAAGCGGATCGTCAGCCCTGATGTTCGAGGTAGGCTTCAGCGAGTTGCTGCTGGTCGGCATCGTCGCGCTGTTGGTTTTAGGCCCGGAGCGCCTACCGGTGGCGGCACGCACCCTCGGGCGCGGCCTGGGCCAGGCGCGCAGGGCCATGCACGCCCTGCGCAGGCAGGTGGAGCGGGAGATCGAACTGCCCGCTGTCGAGCTACCCAATCTCGACAGTACGCCTTTGCAGCGCCTGGAACAGGAGATCCGCCAAGGCATCAGCCTGAAAGCGGAGCCGGCCAATGATGCGGCCACGGTCGCGCCCCCCAAGGAAAACCTTTCATGAGCATTGCCATGGATCCGGTGGCGAGCATGCCGCTGACCGAACACCTGCGCGACCTGCGCAAACGCCTGGTGCGTTGCCTGGCGCTGGTGGCGCTGGTGTTCGCCGGCCTGTTCCCCTTCGCCCAGACGTTGTACACGCTGATCTCCGAACCGCTGCGGCGCTTCTTGCCGGAAGGTGCGAGCATGATCGCCACCAGCGTCACTTCGCCGTTCCTGACGCCGTTCAAGCTGACTGCGATGTGCGCAGTGTTTATCGCCATGCCACTACTGCTGCACCAGGCCTGGGGCTTTCTGGCGCCGGGGCTGTACCGCCGTGAACGGCGCATTGCCCTGCCGTTGCTGGTATCGAGCATCGTGCTGTTCTACGCCGGCATGGCCTTCGCCTTTTTCCTGGTGTTCCCGATGATGTTCGGCTTCTTTGCCAGCGTGACACCGGAGGGGGTGGCGATGATGACCGATATCAGCCAGTACCTGGACTTCATCCTTGCGCTGTTTCTGGCGTTCGGGCTGGCGTTCGAGATCCCGGTAGCGACGTTTATCGTGGTCTGGGTGGGGTTGGCCGATGTGGCTACATTGCGGCGCAGCAGGCCCTACGTGATCGTCGGCTGCTTCGTGGTGGGGATGATCCTGACGCCGCCGGATGTGTTTTCACAGACGATGCTGGCGGTGCCGATGTGGGTGCTGTTCGAGGTGGGGTTGCTGGCTTGTGGGTGGTTGAAGCGGCCTGGGCAGGGCAAGGAGATTGTGGCTGGATTGTAGGGCCCTATCGCCGGCAAGCCAGCTCCCACAGAGATATCACAGGTTCTTATGACTGCGATATTCCTGTAGGAGCGGGCTTGCCCGCGAATAGCCTTGATGCAGTCTAGAACTCGGCAAGCCGCCAGACTTCGTAGGCTGGCGTCTCGTACGGGTGGCTCTGCTTGAGTGCAGCGACGACCTGGGCAATCAGATCGTCAGCCACCACCAGCTCCACCTTCCACTCTTCCACCGCCTCGACCTGGCCGGTTTGCCCGAGGAACGGCTGGCTGCCGTCCAGCGGGCGGAACTGGCCCTGGCCCAGCGTCTGCCAGGCGCAGTGGTCATAGTCACCGATGCGCCCGCCACCAGCGGCGAACACAGCGGCCTTGACCACTTCGACGTGGCTGGCGGGGACGAAGAAGGCGAGCTTGTACACGCCTTAGTTCACCCACACCCGTGCGTTACGGAACATACGCATCAGCGCGGCATCTTCCTGCCACTCATCCGGGCGCCAGGAGTTCTGCACGGCACGGAACATACGCTCCGGGTGCGGCATCATGATGGTCACGCGGCCGTCGCGGCTGGTGAGGCCGGTGATACCACGCGGCGAGCCGTTCGGGTTGGCCGGGTAGGCTTCGGTGACCTTGCCGTGGTTGTCGACGTAGCGCAGGGCCACGCAGCCGGACATGTCCGCAGCCAGCAGTGCCTCTTCGCTGGCGAACTCGGCATGGCCTTCACCGTGGGCGATGGCGATCGGCATGCGCGAACCGGCCATACCCTGCAGGAAGATCGAGTTGGACTTCTGCACTTCGACCATGGCCACACGCGCCTCGAACTGCTCCGAGCGGTTGCGCACGAAGTGCGGCCAGTGCTCGGTGCCCGGGATCAGTTCGTGCAGGTTGGACATCATCTGGCAACCGTTGCACACGCCCAGGGCGAAGCTGTCGGTGCGCTCGAAGAAGGCCTGGAAGGCGTCACGGGCGCGGCTGTTGAACAGCGCCGACTTGGCCCAGCCTTCACCGGCACCCAGCACGTCACCGTAGGAGAAGCCACCGCAGGCGACCAGGCCCTTGAAGGCCTCGAAGTCGACACGGCCGGCGAGGATGTCGCTCATGTGCACGTCGATGGCGGCGAAG
Organism: Pseudomonas sp. M2(2023); assembly: GCF_030263955.1. Classification (NCBI taxonomy): domain Bacteria; kingdom Pseudomonadati; phylum Pseudomonadota; class Gammaproteobacteria; order Pseudomonadales; family Pseudomonadaceae; genus Pseudomonas; species Pseudomonas sp. M2(2023). The sequence goes on along the minus strand of NZ_CP127114.1, from coordinate 1,148,590 downwards.
CCGGCGCGGTCGAAGGCGGCTGCCATCTCGACCTGACCGTTGACGCCCTGCTCGCGCAGGATGGCCACTTGCGGACGCACGCCCTTCTTGATGTACGGGGCGGCGATGTCGTCGTTGACGTCGAAGCCCAGCTTGACCGACAGGCCCGGGTTGTCTTCCTCGAGCAGCAGGTCGAATTCCTGGTCGGCGCAGTCGGCGTTGTCACGCAGGCGCTGGATCTGGTAGCTGGTCTCGGCCCACTGGCGCTGCAGCATGCGGCGGTCGTCGTCGAACAGCACTTCGCCGTTCAGGCTGATGGACACTTCACCGTTGTTGACCGGCTTGCCGATCACCGCGACGCAGCCTTCACCCAGGCCAGCGGCGCTGAACTGTGCCAGTACGTCCGGGGTGGCATCCTGGCGAACCTGGATGACCGCGCCCAGTTCTTCGTTGAAGAGGATGGCCGGCACGTCGCCTTTGCTGTCGGTCAGCGGGTCGAGGTGCAGGTCGAGGCCGCAGTGGCCGGCGAAGGCCATTTCCAGCACGGTGGTGACCAGGCCGCCGTCGGAACGGTCATGGTAGGCCAGCAGGTGACCATCTTCGTTCAGGCCCTGGATCACGGCGAAGAACGCCTTCAGGTCTTCGGCGTCGTCGACGTCCGGTGCCTGGGCAGCGATCTTGCCGTAGGTCTGTGCCAGGATCGAAGCGCCCATGCGGTTCTTGCCGCGGCCCAGGTCGATCAGGATCAGGTCGGTCTCGCCCTTGTCCATGCGCAGTTGCGGGGTCAGGGTCTTGCGGATGTCGGTGACCGGGGCGAAGCCGGTGATGATCAGCGACATTGGCGAGGTAACGCTCTTCTCTACGCCCTCGTCGCTCCACTTGGTCTTCATCGACATCGAGTCTTTGCCGACCGGAATGGTAATGCCCAGCTCCGGGCACAGCTCCATGCCGACAGCCTTGACGGTGTCGTACAGGCGGGCGTCTTCACCTGGGTGGCCGGCGGCAGACATCCAGTTGGCCGACAGTTTGATGTCGGACAGCTTCTCGATGCGCGAGGCAGCCAGGTTGGTCAGTGTCTCGCCAATTGCCATGCGGCCGGACGCCGGGGCATCCAGCAGAGCCAGCGGGGTGCGCTCGCCCATGGCCATGGCTTCACCGGTGTAGACGTCGAAGCTGGTGGCGGTGACGGCGCAGTCGGCCACCGGTACCTGCCACGGGCCGACCATCTGGTCACGGGCTACCAGGCCGGTGATGGTACGGTCGCCGATGGTGATCAGGAAGCTCTTGCTGGCCACGGCCGGGTGGCTGAGGACGCGCTGAACGGCGTTGTCCAGGTCCAGCTTGCTCGGGTCGAAGTCATCGCCCAGCTCGGCTTCGCGGGTAACCGAACGGTGCATGCGTGGCGGCTTGCCCAGCAGTACGTCGAGCGGCATGTCTACCGGCGTGTTGCCGAAATGGCTGTCGCTTACGGTCAGGTGCTTCTCTTCAGTCGCTTCACCCACTACGGCAAACGGGCAACGCTCACGCTCGCAGATTGCCTTGAAGCGCTCGAAGTCGACGGCGCTGACGGCCAGCACGTAACGCTCCTGCGATTCGTTGCTCCAGATTTCGTGCGGGGCCATGCCCGGCTCGTCGTTGGGCACGTTGCGCAGTTCGAAGCGGCCACCACGGCCACCATCGTTGACCAGTTCTGGGAAGGCGTTGGAGATACCACCGGCGCCAACGTCGTGGATGAAGGCGATCGGGTTGTTGTCGCCCAGCTGCCAGCAGCGGTCGATGACCTCCTGGCAACGGCGCTCCATTTCCGGGTTTTCGCGCTGTACCGAAGCGAAGTCGAGGTCAGCCGAGCTGGCACCGGTCGCCACCGACGAAGCGGCGCCGCCGCCCAGACCGATCAGCATGGCCGGGCCGCCGAGCACGATCAGCTTGGCGCCGACAGTGATCTCGCCTTTCTGCACGTGGTCTTCACGGATGTTGCCCATGCCACCGGCCAGCATGATCGGCTTGTGGTAGCCGCGAACTTCTTCACCGTGCGGGGTGTTGATGGCCTGCTCGAAGGTACGGAAGTAGCCGGTCAGGGCCGGGCGACCGAATTCGTTGTTGAACGCAGCGCCACCCAGTGGGCCTTCAATCATGATGTCGAGGGCGTCGACGATACGCTCAGGCTTGCCGTAGGCCTGCTCCCACGGCTGTTCGAAGCCCGGGATACGCAGGTTGGACACGGTGAAGCCGGTCAGGCCAGCCTTGGGCTTGGCGCCACGGCCGGTCGCGCCTTCGTCGCGGATTTCGCCGCCGGAGCCGGTGGAGGCGCCGGAGAACGGGGCGATGGCGGTCGGGTGGTTGTGCGTCTCGACCTTCATCAGGATGTGCACCGGCTCCTGCACCGCGCCGTACTGGCGGGTTTCAGGGTTCGGGAAGAAACGGCCGGCAACGTTGCCGACGATCACCGAGGCGTTGTCCTTGTACGCAGACAGCACGCCTTCGTTGTGCATCTGGTAGGTGTTCTTGATCATGCCGAACAGGCTCTTTTCCTGAGCCTGGCCGTCGATGTCCCAACTGGCGTTGAAGATCTTGTGGCGGCAGTGCTCGGAGTTGGCCTGGGCGAACATCATCAGTTCGATGTCGTTCGGGTTGCGCTTGAGGCCCTGGAAGGCGTTGACCAGGTAGTCGATCTCGTCTTCGGCCAGGGCCAGGCCCAGGTCGATGTTGGCCTTGGCCAGGGCGTCACGGCCACCGGCGAGGATGTCCACCGAGGTCATCGGCTTGGGCTGGGCATGGCTGAACAGGTCAGCGGCCTGCTCCAGCTGGCCGAGCACGCGCTGGGTCATGCGGTCGTGCAGCTCGGCGGCGATCAGTTCGGCGTCGGCTTCGCTCAGGCTGCCGGCAACGTAGTAGGCAATACCGCGCTCCAGGCGCTGGATCGACTGCAGGCCGCAGTTGTGAGCAATGTCGCTGGCCTTGCTGGCCCACGGCGAAATGGTGCCCAGGCGCGGCACGACCAGGAACAGGCGGCCGCTCGGCTCCTGTACCGGCACGCTCGGGCCGTACTTGAGCAGACGCCCCAGCACCTGCTGCTGGTCGGCAGTCAGCTCGCCGTCGACATCGGCGAAATGGGCAAATTCGGCATACAAACCAGTAACAGCGGGGACTTTCTGGCTCAGTTGCTCGAGTAATTTACCGTGGCGAAAGGCAGAAAGGGCAGGAGCGCCGCGCAGGATCAACATCGTCGGGACAGCCTCAGGAAGGGGTGTGCTTAGAGGCCGTGCATTCTAGCCTAATTCGAAGGGTTTCGGCACCCGCTCTAAGCCACGGCTGCCGGGCGGCGGAACCGGACTTGCGGGTCAAAAAAAATACACCTGCCTAGCGCCCTGTAGGAGCGGCCTTGTGTCGCGATGGGGCGCGCAGCGACCCCAGGGATATCTGCGGCGGAGCTTAAAATCTGGGGGCCGCTGCGCGCCCCATCGCGACACAAGGCCGCTCCTACAAGGGGACTGGGCCGCCATTGCACATAAAGCGCTACCAGACAAGCTAACAGTTGTCGAGATATGGTTGGGCCAGTCCTTTGCGTATACTGCAACCTATGTTCGCCCACACTGCTTTGCGCCAGCGTTGCGCCAGATGGCTTTTCGCAACCGGACTCTTTCTGCTGCTCGGTGCCTGCGTTGAAAAACCCAGCACCCTCGAGCGCGTGAAGGAGGATGGCGTGCTGCGCGTGATCACCCGTAACAGCCCGGCCACCTACTTCCAGGACCGCAACGGCGAAACCGGCTTCGAATACGAGTTGGTCCAGCATTTCGCCGAAGATCTGGGCGTGAAGCTGCAGATCGAGACCGCCGACAACCTCGACGAGCTGTATGACAGCCTCGGCAAGCCCTCCGGCCCGGTGCTGGCAGCGGCCGGCCTGGTCACCAGCGAACGGCGCAAGGCCCAGGTCAGGTACTCCCACCCTTATCTGGAAGTGACCCCACAGGTCATCTACCGCAACGGCCGCACGCGCCCCACCAACGCCAAGGGCCTGGTCGGAAAGAAGATCATGGTGCTCAAGGGCAGCAGCCATGCCGACCAGCTGGCCGAGCTGAAAAAGCAGTACCCGGGCCTGGAATACGAGGAATCCGACGCCGTCGAGGTGGTCGACCTGCTGCGCATGGTCGATGAAGGCCAGATCGACCTGACCCTGGTCGACTCCAACGAGCTGGCGATGAACCAGGTGTACTTCCCCAACGTGCGGGTTGCCTTCGACCTTGGCGACACCCGCGACCAGCGTTGGGCGGTGGCGGCCGGTGAAGACAACAGCCTGCTCAACGAGGTCAATGAGTTCCTCGACAAGGCGCAGAAGAACGGCACCCTGCAACGCCTGAAGGACCGCTACTACGGCCATGTCGACGTCCTGGGCTATGTGGGTGCCTACACTTTCGCCCAGCACCTGCAGCAGCGCCTGCCCAAGTACGAGAAGCACTTCAAGAGCTACGCCAAGGTTGAGCAGGTGGACTGGCGCCTGCTGGCCGCCATCGGCTACCAGGAATCGATGTGGCAGCCCGAGGTCACCTCCAAGACCGGCGTGCGCGGCCTGATGATGCTGACCCAGCGCACCGCCCAGGCCATGGGCGTGTCCAACCGCCTGGACCCGAAGCAGAGCATCCAGGGCGGCGCCAAGTACTTCATGAAGATCAAGGAAGAGCTCGACGACAGCATCCAGGAACCGGACCGCACCTGGTTCGCCCTGGCTGCCTACAACGTCGGCACCGGCCACCTGGAAGACGCCCGCACCCTGGCCAAGCGCGAGAAGCTCAACCCGAACAAGTGGCTGGACGTGAAGAAGATGCTGCCGCGGCTGTCGCAGAAGCAGTGGTATCGCCAGACCAAATACGGCTATGCACGTGGCGGCGAGCCGGTGCATTTCGTGGCCAACATCCGTCGCTACTACGACATCCTCACCTGGGTGACCCAGCCGCAGCTCGAAGGCCAGGTGGCCGAGGGCAGCCTGCATGTGCCCGGGGTGAACAAGGACAAGCCGGCGGAGCAGTCGCCGCCGATGTAGGCCTGCACCGGCCTCTTCGCGGGCACGCCCGCTCCCACAGGAATATCAATCTCCTCAGGCCTGCGGTGTACCTGTAGGAGCGGGCGTGCCCGCGAAGGGGCCGGAACAGGTCAAGACTTGGCTCGGCGAGCCTTGAAGAAGTCACTGAGGATCTGCCCGCACTCCTCCGCCAGCACCCCGCCCTCCACCATCACCCGGTGGTTCAGGAAACCCTGCCCGAAGAACTGCCCCTGGCTCTGCACGATCCCCGCCTTGGGCTCCAGCGCACCGAATACCACCCGCATCACCCGCGAATGCACGATCAACCCCGCACACATGCTGCACGGCTCCAGGGTCACATACAGGGTGCTGCCGGGTAGCCGGTAGTTACTGGCGGATTTCGCCGCCGCGCGAATGGCCACCATCTCGGCGTGCGCACTGGGGTCACTGTCGATGATCGGCCGGTTGAAGCCCTGCCCGATCACCTGCCCATGCTGCACCAGTACTGCGCCCACCGGCACCTCGCCCATGGCCGCACCTTCGGCGGCCAGGGCCAGGGCCAGACGCATGAATTCCTGATCGCGGCTGCGATCGATGATCTGCGGGCGCATCAGACCACCGCGATCGCGGCCATCAGGCCGGTTTCCATGTGGTCGATGACGTGGCAGTGGAACATCCAGGTGCCCGGGTTATCCGCCACCAGCGCCACCTGGGCGCGCTCGTTCTTGCCCAGCAGGTAGGTATCGGTGAACCACGGCTCCTTGATGTCATGACGGTTGGAGCCGATCACCTTGAAGCTCATGCCGTGCAGGTGGATCGGGTGCTGGTATTGGGTCATGTTCTTCAGCTCGAAGATGTAGCTCTTGCCCTTCTGCAACGTGGCAATGGGGCGCTCGGCGCAGGTCTTGTCGGTGATGTCCCAGGCCTGGCCGTTGATCTGCCACATGCTCGACGGCTTATCCTGGTCCGTAGTGACCGAGACTTTCGCCGCCCACTCAAAATTGAAGTTGAGCTTTTCGGCATTCTCCAGGTCCGGCTCGGCGATCGGGTTGGGCGGTAGCGCCGGCGGCCAGTCACTTGGCGCGTCGTTGCTGGCAACCGAACGCAGGGTGCCCAGGCGCACGAAACCGTCGCGCAGGGAGATCTCCTCACCCTCCACAGGAATACGGACAGCCAGGCAGATACGCATGCCTGGGCCGAGCCAGTAGTCATCGTCCAATGGGCGCGGGGTTACCGGATTGCCGTCCAGAGCATAGATTTTTGCCTCGCAGTTGCCCTTGAGGTTGATGCGGTAGGTCCAGGTGTTGTCCAGGTTAAGCAGACGCACCCGCACAACCTGGCCGGCTGGCAACTCGGTGACCGAATCGGCCTGGCCATTGATGGTGATCAGGCGCCCGGCGGTGCCGTTGCGCGCCGCCTCACGCGGGATGCTGAACGGCAACCAGGCGCCCTGCTCGTCCACGTGCCAGTTCTTCAGGCTGAGCGTGCGTTCATGCTGGAAGCCGGTCGGCTCGCGCTCCTCGACGATCAGCGGGCCGACCAGGCCACGGCCCAGCTCTTCGGAACTGCTGACATGCGGGTGGTACCAGTAGCTGCCGGCGTCCGGCACACGGAATTTGTAGTCGAAGTACTCGCCCGGCTTGACTGGCAGTTGCGACACATAGGGCACACCGTCCATTTCCAGCGGCAGGCGAATGCCATGCCAGTGGATGGTGGTTTCCACCGGCAGGTGATTGATGAAGCGCACCCGCAGCCAGGTGCCCTGGCGCACACGCAACTCGGTGCCTGGCGCCGAAGGGCCGAAGGCCCAGGCCTCGGTCTTGAAGCCCGTCACCAGCTCGACGTCCAGGGGAGCAGCGATCAGCTCGTAGTCATGCCCGGCGTTGTCGTCCTCGACCTTGCCCAGCCAGTAACGTGCCGCGCCACCGGCGCCCAGGCCAACCACAACCAGGCCGGTCAGGCCCTTGAGCATTTGTCGACGGGTGAAGGACATCGGTGCGGGTACCTCGCGTTCTGCGCAATCAAGCTGCCAGCACGGCTGGCGATGAAGGGCGAATACGATACACCTGCAAATGGGAAATATTAAGTGAAGTATCCAGCCATCGTTTGCTTTAGCCACTCTATTGGCCATTCGGCAGACTTAACGGAACTGACCGACAAGCACGAGATCAAATTGACACCATTGCCAGAGGCACCTCAGATGAGAAAATGCCTCGCAATGCAATCGGCAGCTCGATTGGCGGCTGGCTTGACCGTCAGCGTGGTGCATGGGAAAGAATCGCCTGCCGCCCGCACACTCACCTGCCTTCTCTAAAGGAATGCAATGGTAAATGGACTTATCAACTCACGTCCCTAGCTGGGGCGACATCGAACGCAACCTGGACCAAAAATTCAGCGTCCTCAATCAAAGCGTCAGCAGCGGCTTGCGCAATGTCCATGACAGCTGGGACGGCTTCACCCGCCGCGTAAGCGATGGCGCCAGCCAGGCTTATGGCGCTGTAGGCGGACACCGGATAGACAATGTCCGGCAGGCGATGGCTTTGTCCTATCCCATGATGCAGTCAAATCTGTCGCGCAAATGGGCGTCCATCAATATCGACCAGATTTTGCCCGTACTGCTCAAGCTCGTGCAGGAAGTGGTGATGATTCTCGGCGGCAGCGTCGCGCTAGGCGGCGCTATCGGCGGCGCCGTGGGTTCTCTCGCCTTTGGCGTCGGTGCGGCACCTGGGGTGGTCGCAGGCAGCGGTATCGGCCTGCAGGTCGGCAACCTGATCCTGATGGCGCTGGGCCTGGCCGCCATCGCGGAGTATTTCTATCAAGGGCTTCCCGCGTGCCTGGCCTCCATGCAAGAGGGGCTTGCTACCGCGTGGACTGCCGAAGACGGCTTGAAACCCTCCGGTCTCGACCCTTCGGGCGGCTCGGCGGCGCTGGTTCAAGAGCGTACCGAACACGCTGCAAAGCAACTGGCCCGTGGGCAAGAGCAGCTGGTGATGCTTTTGCTGATGGCAATTGTGACCTACCTGACCCGCGGGCAGATGAAAGCCGGCGTGATGAGCAGCGTGGAAAGCATCGCCAGCCGTAGTGCCAAGCTTCAGGCCGAAATCTCCAACAAACAGTTGGCCAACTGGCTGGCGAAGAACGAAAGCAGGCTGCTGGCTGAACCTGAGTTGCAGATGAAGGCCGCGACACCGCTGCAGAAAGCCGAGCCAGAGCTGCCGCCAGCAAAGCAAGCCACTGAAAAAAACATTGCGGCGGCGCCCAAGAAGCTCATGAGCCTGCGAGAGGCAGTGGGCAAGGACATGGCAGAGCGATGGATTGCCGAAGGCCGCGCCCGGGCAGATGTTCGGGCCCCGGAGCTTTCGAAACTGCTCAGCGACGATCAAATAGGCGCACTTTACGGTTACTCTACCAACGATGTGTACAAGGCGTATAACCTGGCGATGCGCCAAGGCACAGCCACGCCTGAAATCATGGCTTTTGCCGAGCATGCAACCGAAGGTCTGGCACGCTTGCCTCGCTACGTTGGCGCTGAAACCTACCGTGGAACGGATCTGCCACTGGATGTGCTCAATCGGATGCAAATGGGCGCAGTGGAGACCGACATGGCATTCTTCAGCTCATCCGCGACAACACCATTCGCAGGCAATACCCAGATGGTCGTACGCGGCGTATCCGGCAAGGACATCAGTTTCCTGACGCAAATTCCCGAGGCGGAAGTACTGTACCCGCCGGGTACTTCTTTCAGGGTACTGAACCGGATTGAGCAAGGCCCCACGACTCATCTCTTATTAGAAGAAGTTCTATGATCGACCTGCACAGCCCTACCCTTGAAGTTACCGAGTATGCCTACCGGTACAACCACTTGCTACCAGCGCCCACCCCACGCGAGTCCGCAGGCCGTGCCTACGTGCACCCGCAATGGCAAGAATCGCGCGCTTGCACATTAACCCCCGAACAATCGCTCGACCGAGCCAAAGGTGCGTTGCTGGGTTTGGCCATTGGCGATGCCGTAGGCACCACCCTGGAGTTCCTGCCTCGCGATAAAGCACACGTCGATGACATGGTCGGCGGCGGGCCGTTCAGGCTCAAGCCAGGTGAGTGGACCGATGATACGAGCATGGCGCTTTGCCTGGCGGACTCGTACCTGGCTTGCATGCGATTCGACCATGCAGATTATCTCGAGCGACTGTGCAGGTGGTACAAGCGAGGGGAAAACAGCGCAAACGGTGTCTGTTTCGACATCGGCAATGCTACACGCCTTGCCTTGGAAGGGTGGCTACGCCATGGCCTGGACTGGATAGGCAACACAGAGCCGAATACGGCCGGCAATGGCTCCATCATCCGGCTCGCCCCCACCGCCATATTCAGGCGCCACATGCTGCCATCCACGTGGCGCGAAGCCCAAAGCCAGAGTCGGGCCACCCATCGGGCGCCCGAAGCAGTGAGTGGCTGCGAACTGCTGGGCGCGCAGCTGCACCTCGCCCTGAACGGCGCCGACAAGGATGAAATGTGCCGCCCGATGGTCCGCCCGCTACAGCCCCGCGCCACCATCATCAACGCTGGCGAATACAAGGAAAAAAGCCGCGACCAGATCCGCTCCTCAGGGTATGTCATCGACACCTTGGAAGCTGCGCTATGGGCGGTTTGGAATACCGACAATTTCAGAGACGCAGTGCTACTGGCGGCAAACCTGGCAGATGACGCCGACAGCGTGGCAGCCGTGGCTGGGCAGCTGGCCGGAGCGTTGTACGGGGTATCCGGCATGCCCGAGGAATGGGTAAAGACAGTGGCGTGGTCTGAACACATCCAGGACCTCGCCCAAGCGTTGCACGACCAGGCGCCTGAAAACGACCCGTTCTATTCGCTGTGATGATGCGCCCGTCGGGGCAGACAGCTGAATGATAAAGGCCCAGGCCTCGGTCTTGAACCCCGGCACCAGCTCGACGTCAAGCGGCGCGGCGATCAGTTCGTAGTCATGCCCGGCGTTTCGTCCTGGACCTTGCCCAGCCAGTAACGCGCCGCGCCACCAGCGCCCAGGCCAACCACAACCAGGCCGGTCGGGCCCTTGAGCATTCATCGACGGGTGAAGGACATCGGTGCGGGTACCTCGCGTTCTGCGCAATCAAGCTGCCAGCACGGCTGGCGATGAAGGGCGAATACGATACACCTGCAAATGGGAAATATTAAGTGAAGTCTGTCCATACCTTGGCTGCAGGAGCCCCGCAGAGCTTGTTGAACCACTGCCGGTCATGGCCAGAGGGTTCGCGCATGGCGGCCTGCACCAGCGCCGCGTCAAGCATCACGTTCAGATTGTCGAGGCGCGCGGCGATGGGTGGGTGCGTGTCGAAGGGATGGGGCATTGTCAGCCCGAGCACTTCCTCGCCCAAGTGCAACGGCACCTGCTGCAGGTACCGGGTCAGCGCTGCAAGCAGCCCTTCGCCACCGCGTTCGAGCAGCAATGCATCGACCACCCTGCCCAAGGCAATTGCCCGCAGCAGCGCCTGAACGAACAGCTTCGGACCATGCACTTCGGCCCCGGCCCGATCCGCCAACAATTCCTGCGCGCGCCCCCAGTGATGCACCGCGATCTGGAAGTGATGCAGGAACTGCCCGGCCATCCACACCACTGGCCGGGCCACCCAGTCCACGGCGCGCTCGGCGTCGACAATGGCCGAGAACTGTGCGCACATCATGCTGAAGCGCGCATTGATTTCACTGCCCTGCTCCGTATCTCGACTGCGGAAATGGCCAAGCTCATGACCAATGAGCGCGGCGGCCTCTTGCTGGCTCAAGACGCTGAGACACGGCAATGACAAGTACAAGGTTCGTCCGCTGAGCGCCGACTGGCCAGGCTGCAGCACAATCGGCACGCTGGTGACGAAAAAGCCTTGGTCGATCCCGACCACGATATGGTCCGGCACCGGCGCCTGCAGGTGCGCAGCCAGGCCTTCGACCCATTGCCACAGCGCCACAGCCCCTTGCCGTTCAAGCTCACGGCCGAGAAAGCCAGCAGTGGAAGCCCCCATGCGCGGCCACTGCTGGCGCATTCGCTGCAGGGTACGCAGGCAGACGGCCAGCACTGAAGCCAGCGGCAGTACCACGACCAGTGCGGTCAAGCCGCCCTGCGCAGCGTGACTCAAGCCGGCGCTGGTTTCATAGAGCAGTAAAAGGCAAAGCGAGCCTGCGAGCATGCCCATGTAGGCGCTCAGCCAACACACCAGCACCCGCCAGCTGGCCGTCATGCGTTGATGCAGGTAGTGCGCCGAGCGCAAGGCGCGCCAGGCGTCGACCCTGAGCCTGAGCCAGGCGCCAATGCCGGCGACCAGAGCGCCCAGCGCCAGCCAGCCGCCGAGGCAGGCCATGGATTTGCGCATGCTCGACCAGTGACGGTCGCTGTCGAGTTCGTCCAACTGCCGCTGCAGCACCTCACGCGTGTCGACGCGCCCGGCAAATTGCTTGCGTGCAGCCCAAGGCAGTGCCTGCAGCAGGGTATCGCTGGGTGCCGCCAGCCATTGCCGGGTGATCCGCGCCTGCTCTTGCGCCGTCTCCGCCCGCCAGTGCTGCACAGTGGCCCAGCCGAACAGCGCCAGCGGCAACAGCAGCATGACCAGGCCCCACCCCAGGCGCTTCATGGAGCCGTTACGCCCAGCCGTGCCACGCCCGGAAACAACTGTGCCAGGGTGTGCCTGGCCTGCGCGGCTTGCAGGTAGGCAAAGAGCATGTCCACCAGTTCCTGCAGGTCAAGGCGACGCCCGTTCACTACCGGCGTGCACAGCCACACACGCACGCGCAAGCCACCGGCCACAGTGATCGCGTCAGGCGAAGCCAGCCCATTGAAACTGGCCGGAAGCAGCGCGGGCGCGAGGCTGGAAGCCGCTAGTGTGAAGATCAGGCGGGTGCTGGAATAACCCTGCTGGACCTCGAAGCCGTCGAACGCATGCAAGGGGGTCGGTGCCTGGGCGTTGGCAAAGCACAAGGTATCGGGTGTCACGCTCAATACCCGCTTGCCCTGCCGGCGGTACAGCGCGGCGGAGCAGGCCAGAGCGGCCAGCCCCACAGCGAGCAGGCCAAGGCCGCAGCCCGCAAGCAGCCACAGCGCGCCACTGCTGGCCTGAGCGCCGAACAGCAACGCCAACCAGACCAGCCAGGCGCCCAGGCCGCAGAGCAACAGGCCGGTTAGGGCGCAAGTCAGCGCTTTGCCGAACGAACGCTCCAGCAGTTCGAAGCTGTCGTGGGGACCGTCGGCCTGTGCCTGCAGGTACGCCAGATGCGCTTCGCGCTCGGCATTATCCATCTGCCTGCATCAGTTCCAGTTGCCGCTGCGCGTGGGCCGCATCGCGGTAGGCCGCCAGCATTGCGAGCACTTCCTCGTTGTCCAGCTTGCGACCATTGCAGGCCAGGCCGGCGGACATGATACGGATCTGCGGTCGTGGTTTTTTCAGTGCCATCGCCTGGTTACCGAAGAACTGCAGCTTGACCACACGATGCTTCGGCAGCGCGGCGTCGCTGCTCATTTCCAGCGTCTGCACCATGACCAGGCCTTCATCCTTGACCGCGATGTCCTCGACTTCGGCCATATCAACCGGAGCATCCAGCGTATCGACGAACAACTGCCGACGTGTCAGGCGCATGAACACCTGGGTGCCAGCATTGCGGTGCTGCCAGGTCACCGCGGCAGCAATGCAGACGATGAAGACACCCGCGGCGACCGCACCCATGCGTTGCAGATTGAAGGTGACGCCCAGCAAGATCAGGGCGCCCACCAGGATTATCGGCCCCCAGACCTTGTAACGGCGGGAATTGGTGAACTCGCTTTGCGGCGGTACGCGCTCGATCACCTGCTTGAGCTCGGCGATTACCCGGTCGCGCTGGGCTGCACGGGATTGGTCATAGGCTTCGCCGAGCGAGCCGGAAAGCTCGGACAGCGGATCGTTAGGTTCAACCATGGTCAGTCGTTCTCCCTGCTCATTGCTGCTTGGCCAGGTAATCGGTCAGGAATGCCTGGGCATTGCCTTGACGCGACAGCCCCTCGGAATAGCCAACCTGCATCGGTTGCGGCTCGCCGGGCAGGTACAGTTCACCGCCCCAGCCGCTTTGAACGACCAGTACCACGAACTTCTTGCCGTCAACCGTCGTCGAGTAACGGGTGTCCTTTGTGGTCTTCTCCACCTGCATCTTCTGGATGCGCATGTCCCAGTCGTGATCAACCCCTTCGATCTGAACCAGTGCTTCATTGGCGGCGCGCTCGCCAATGCGCAGCGTCCACACTTTGACGCCCTCTGTCCCCATGTAGGCGACAACCTGCTCGGCCACATCCGGCCGTTGTTCTGCGTGGGCCTGGCTCAGCCAGAAGATGAGCGAGGCCACCAGCAAGGCAACCCATTTGCGATAAGCGAACATCTTTTCCATCCTGATGCGAAACGATCGACCATTGAAAACAGCACCGCCGTCACTGCCAACCCCCATGGCCGGTTCGCACAAAAGACGGCCCGTCGCGCACAATGGCTGTTGCCGAAAATGTGCGCGGGTTACCATTTGTGCTCATGCCGCCGCCGACCAAGGATGCTTAGCGCTCATGCCATCGACCAGCCCCTACCTGGACACCGACTTCTCCTTCGACAGCCCGGGGTCGCTCGCCGAAGCCGGTGTGCTGGACAGCCGCAAGGCGCGGATAATGGGTAGCGCAACCGGGCACTATCGGGCGCAGACGGTACACACAGGGTTGCAGTACTTCGATTGCAACCTGCAGTTCCCGGAGCCGCTGAAGATCGACAAGGTGCTGCCGCAGAGCCTGTGCATCGTGCAACTGTTCGATGGCGCCTGGCAGCACAAGGTCGATGGCACACTGAACCGTTACACGCCAGGCCAGCTGCACCTGCTAGGCCTCGGCGAGAGTCTGGAGGCGCAGGACCAGTTGCCTGCCGATAGCCATGCGCGCATGGCGGGCGTGCGTATTGCCGGTGACTACCTGCATGAGCTGGCCCGGGACGAAGCGCAGCTGATACCCCTGCTGGCCTTGACGGCAGACGGCATGCGTTTCGATCAGTTACCACACTGCCCGGCAGTAAGCCGCCTGCTGCAGCAGCTGTATCTGTCACCTTATACCGGCGGTCTCAGGCGCCTGCATTGCGAAAGCCTGAGCCTGGCCATCGTATTGGAACTGGCCCGCCACCTGATCGGCCCTGCGCAAGCCACGAGCAGGCCGGATCGCGGGCTACGCGACCTGGCCATCGAAGCGCGCCGCCTGCTCGACGCGCAACTGAGCGCCCCGCCAACCGCCGCCAGCCTGGCGCGCCAGCTGGGCGTGGGCGAGACCACGTTGCGCCGTGCTTTCCGCGAAGAATTTGGCCGGCCTATCCTGCAATACGTGCGGCAACAACGCCTGGAACTGGCCCGCAGCCTGCTGCTGCAGCGGCTCTGGCAGGTCTCGCAGGTGGCCTACCATGTCGGCTATGCCAACCCCGCCAACTTCTGCCATGCCTACAAGGCCTATTTCGGCCACCCTCCGGGTAGCGAATAGGTTTTCCTCGCGCAAATGAAAAGGGCCTGCAATGCAGGCCCTTCTCGTTCAGCGGCGGGTAGGGATCATTCCCACTCGATAGTCGCCGGCGGCTTGCTCGACACGTCGTAGGTAACGCGCGAGATGCCGTCGATTTCGTTGATGATACGGCCGCTGACGGTTTCCAGCAGCTCGTACGGCAGGTGCGCCCAGCGCGCGGTCATGAAGTCCACGGTCTCGACGGCACGCAGGGCCACGACCCAGGCGTAGCGACGGCCGTCGCCGACGACGCCTACCGACTTGACCGGCTGGAACACCACGAATGCCTGGCTGGTCTTGTGGTACCAGTCGGCCTTGCGCAGCTCTTCGATGAAGATGTGGTCGGCGCGACGCAGGATGTCGGCGTATTCCTTCTTCACTTCACCCAGGATACGCACGCCCAGGCCCGGGCCCGGGAACGGGTGGCGGTAGACCATGTCGTACGGCAGGCCCAGCTCCAGGCCGATCTTGCGCACTTCGTCCTTGAACAGTTCACGCAGCGGCTCGACCAGCTTGAGGTTCATTTCCTCCGGCAGGCCACCGACGTTGTGGTGCGACTTGATCACGTGGGCCTTGCCGCTCTTGGCGCCCGCCGACTCGATCACGTCCGGGTAGATGGTGCCTTGGGCGAGGAACTGGATGTTTTCCAGCTTGCTGGCTTCGGCATCGAACACGTCGATGAAGGTGCGGCCGATGATCTTGCGCTTCTTCTCCGGGTCGGCTTCGCCGGCCAGGTTGTCGAGGAACTGCTTTTCAGCGTCGGCGCGGATGACCTTGACGCCCATGTTCTCCTTGAACATGGCCATCACCTGGTCACCTTCGTGCAGGCGCAGCAGGCCGTTGTCCACGAATACGCAGGTCAGCTGGTCGCCGATGGCGCGGTGCAGCAGTGCGGCAACGACGGAGCTGTCGACGCCGCCGGACAGGCCCAGCAGGACGTTGGCCGAACCGACCTGCTCACGCACCTGGGCAATGGCGTCTTCGACGATGTTGGACGGAGTCCACAGGGCTTCACAGCCGCAGATGTCCTGCACGAAGCGGGACAGGATGCGACCGCCCTGCTTGGTGTGGGTCACTTCCGGGTGGAACTGCACGCCGTAGTAACCGCGCGCGTCGTCGAACATGCCAGCGATCGGGCAGCTCGGGGTGCTGGCCAGCACGTGGAAGTTGCCCGGCATCTGGGTGACCTTGTCGCCGTGGCTCATCCACACGTCCAGGCCCAGCACGCCGTCGGCGTCGATGTGGTCTTCGATGCCGTCGAGCAGGCGGCTCTTGCCGACTACATCCACGCGGGCATAACCGAATTCACGCAGGTCGGAACCTTCGACCTTGCCGCCCATCTGCTCGGCCATGGTCTGCATGCCGTAGCAGATGCCCAGCACTGGTACGTTCAGGTCGAACACCGCCTGCGGGGCGCGCGGGCTGTTGGCTTCGTGGACCGACTCGGGGCCGCCGGCGAGGATGATGCCGCGCGGGTTGAATTCGCGGATCGCTTCATCGTCCATGTCGAACGGATGCAGCTCGCAGTACACGCCGATTTCGCGCACGCGGCGGGCGATCAGCTGGGTGTACTGGGAACCGAAATCGAGGATCAGGATGCGGTGAGCGTGAATGTCGAGGGCCATGACTCAATCTCGTCAGTGGAAATCGGAAACGACGCGGGGCTGTCATGACAGCCCCGCTTTCTGTTGTAGCTGGAAGCCTCAGCCTACGCGGTAGTTAGGGGCTTCTTTGGTGATCTGCACGTCATGCACGTGGGACTCGGCCATGCCGGCACCGGTGATGCGCACGAATTCCGGCTTGGTGCGCATCTCTTCGATGGTTGCGCTGCCGGTGTAGCCCATGGACGAACGCAGGCCGCCCATCAGCTGGTGGATGATCGCGGCCAGCGCGCCCTTGTAGGGAACACGGCCTTCGATGCCTTCCGGTACCAGCTTCTCGGCGCCGGCCGAGGAGTCCTGGAAGTAGCGGTCGGACGAGCCTTGCGCCTGTGCCATGGCCCCCAGCGAGCCCATGCCGCGATAGGCCTTGTAGGAACGGCCCTGGAACAGTTCGACTTCACCCGGAGCCTCTTCGGTACCGGCGAACATCGAACCCATCATCACGCAGGAAGCACCGGCAACGATGGCCTTGGACAGGTCACCCGAGAAGCGGATGCCGCCGTCGGCGATCAGTGGCACGCCAGTGCCTTCCAGTGCAGCGGCAACGTTGGCGATGGCGCTGATTTGCGGCACGCCTACGCCGGCAACGATACGGGTGGTGCAGATCGAGCCTGGGCCGATACCGACCTTGACCGCGTCAGCGCCTGCTTCGGCCAGAGCCTTGGCGGCAGCGCCGGTGGCGATGTTGCCGCCGATCACCTGCACTTGCGGGTAGGTTTCCTTGACCCAGCGAACGCGGTCGATCACACCTTTGGAGTGACCGTGGGCGGTGTCGACCACCACCACGTCAACGCCAGCAGCCACCAGGGCGGCAACGCGCTCGCCGGTGTCCTTGCCGGTGCCGACCGCGGCGCCGACGCGCAGGCGACCCTGGTCGTCCTTGCTGGCCAGCGGGTAGGCCTTGGCCTTTTCGATGTCCTTGACGGTCATCATGCCCTTGAGGTTGAACTTGTCGTCAACGATCAGGACTTTTTCCAGGCGGTGCTTGTGCAGCAGCTCGCGGACTTCGTTCTTGTCGGCGCCTTCGCGGACGGTGACCAGACGCTCTTTGGGGGTCATCACGTCGCGGACCTTGGCGTCCAGGCGGCTTTCGAAGCGCACGTCACGGGAGGTGACGATGCCGACCAGGTCGCCATTCGCCAGCACCGGAACGCCGGAGATGTTGTTCAGGCGGGTCAGGTCGAACAGGTCGCGCACGGTGGCATCGGCGTCGATGGTGATCGGGTCCTTGACCACGCCAGCCTCGAACTTCTTGACCTTGCGGACTTCGCTGGCCTGTTGTTCGATGGTCATGTTCTTGTGGATGATGCCGATGCCGCCTTCCTGGGCCATGGCAATGGCCAGGCGCGCTTCGGTCACGGTATCCATGGCAGCGGATACCAGCGGAATGTTCAGCTCGATGCCACGGGTCAAACGGGTCTTGAGACTGACTTCATTAGGCAGTACCTCGGAATAGCCAGGTACAAGGAGGATATCGTCGAAGGTCAGGGCTTCTTGGCTGATACGCAGCATCGCGGGGGCTCCCGGGCGGGAAAAATGGAAGCGCGCCATTATACTCATGCACGGCGCGCCGCTCAATGCAAAATAAGGGCCTTCGGTCAGCCTTGTGGCAGTTTTACCTGTACCACGGCCACCGGCTGGTCGAGCCAGTCGGCGAAGCTGTCGAGAAAGGCCTGGGTGAACCCGGCCTCGCCCCAGTTGTTGAAGATGAACCCCAGGTTGGAAAAGGCACATGGCTGCAGGTAAATGAAGCCATTGATGTCATCTTCGAAGCCGCACAACGGGCAGGTGAAGTTGTCGCTAACTGCCGGCATCCATTCTTCCAGGCTTTCGAACAGCGGCTCACCCACCTCGCGCCGGCACTCGGGGCAACCGGCCTCTTCGAGGAAACCTTCGGTAGGGGTATAGATGCAGCGCTTGAGCATCACCTCCAGGCCGTTGACCTGTTCGCCGAAGGGCAGTTTCTCCGGATGCAGGGCCACTTTGCGGGCACCTTCGGCCAGGGCATGGCCCATGCGGTTGCCGGTGCGGCCACAGGTGGTCAGCTGTTCCTCGACGACTTTCTCGCGCACCAGCCAGCGCAGGATGGCGCGGGCACGGGCTTCGTGCACCGGGACGGTAGACAGCTTGGGAACGATGATGCTCTGGGTGTTCATGAACGGGACAAGCCTGAAAAACTGCGGTAATAGCGCAATTCTACCGCCTGCTCAGGCGCTCAGGTAGCGACCGATCAGCGCCAGGCCGCTGGCCAGCACCAGCCAGGTGACCAGGCGCACAAAGGCTTCGCGAGACAGCCGATGGGTAAGCCTGCGCCCTGCCCAGAGGCCGACGAGCATGACCGGCAACAGGCAGGCGGCGAGCAACAGCAGGCTCTGGTCGGCATAGACGCCTGCGATAAGGAACAGCGTCAGCCGCACCACCGTACTGCAACTGATCAGCGCGCTCTGGGTAGCGCGCACCTGCTCCTTCACCTCCAGCCGCGCGCTCAGGTACAGCGCATAAAGGAAGCCGCCGCTGCCGAACAAGGCGCCGAACAGCCCGCCTGCCGTGCCCATCGGCATTGCCCAGAAACCCGACAGACTGGCCGGCCGTACCTTCACCGCCAGCCCGTACAGGGCATACGCCGTGACGAACAGCCCCATCAGCAGCAGCAACAGGTCTGACTTCAGCTGTAGCAGGAATACCACACCCAGCGCGCAGCCAATGGCCATGAACGGCAGCAGCCGCAACAGTTCGCCGCGCACGACATCGCGGCGCGAGGGCAGCAGGTTGCCGAAGGCGGCGACGAAGTCCAGCAGCACCAGCAGCGGAATGATCCGCGACAGCGGCATGAAGTGGATCAGCACTGGGCCGGCCACCAGCGCGGTGCCGAAACCGGCGATGCCGAAGACGATGTAGGCAGCGCCGACACCAAGCAGGATAGGCAGCCAGTCGAGGCCGGAAAACGACAGTTGGGCGAGCATGACAGCAGTTCCTGGGAAGACAGGCAAAGGTTAGCCAGCCATGAGCCATGCCGACTAATATGCCTTTGTCGCCACACTCATCTCGAAAAGGCATGACATGACGTCGATCCGCCAATTGCGTTACTTCGTGGAAATCGCCGAATGCGGCAGCTTCAGCGCTGCCGCCGAGCGGCTGTACATCGCCCAGTCGGCGCTGAGCCGGCAGATCAAGGAACTGGAGCAGCAACTGGGCACGCCGCTGTTCGAACGCACCGCGCGCCTCCCGCGCCTGACACTGGCTGGCCAGGCCTTTTTGGAACGGGCGCGGCGCTTGCTGGCCGACTTGGCGCAGGCCGAGCGTGTAACCCGCGACATTGGCGAAGGGCTGCAGGGCAGTCTGCGCCTGAACCACTCCAGTACAGTGCCGCTGACCGGCCCGCTGCTGGCTCGCCTGGGCGGTTACTTGCGCGACAACCCAGGTGTTTCGCTGGAAATTGCCCAGCAGTCGTCGGAGGCGCAGTTGGAGGATATCGCTGCCGGGCGGTTGGATATCGGCCTGCTGCGCTTGCCGGTGCTGCGCCAGCATGAAGGGGTGGTGCTGCATGAACTGTTCAGCGAACCCCTGCTACTGGCGGTCGCCGCCGCGCATCCCTTGGCCAGCGCGCCACAGGTGAAACTGGAACAACTGCGGGAAGAGCGCTTCATTTCCATTCCGCACCGGGACCGTGGCGGGCTGAGCTACCTGTCGGCCTCGATGTGCATGGAGGCAGGCTTTTTCCCGCGAGCAGCGCAGGTGCTGTCGCGCAAGACCACCCAGTTGCAGTTGATTCAGGCGGGGTTTGGGGTGGCGTTGTTGCCGGAATGCATGCGAGAGATTGCGCCAGCCTCAGTCAGCTTCGTGGCACTGGAAGGAGGGTGTGAGAGTACTGTGGCGATGGCTTGCAGGCGTGACGCAGGTTCGATGGTGCGCCAGTTCGTGACGGCGATGCAGGCTTGAAAGGCCGGCCCCCATAGAACTGCACTTAACTCATTGAATTAGCAGGGGCCCTGTGGGAGCGGCTTTAGCCGCGAACACCGGCGCAGCCGGTGCCATGCACCGCGTTGGATTCTTCGCGGCTAAAGCCGCTCCCACAGGGTATGCGGACTGCTTGCACTTTCAGTTATCTACGCGACAGCGCAGCCCAAAGGGCTGGGCCGGCTCCCACAGGGACAGCATGAGGCCCAAGCCAGCGCGATACCTATGGGAGCCGGCTTGCCGGCGATAGGGCCGGGACAGACAACCGGGGCCGATGTCCTTTATGATGCCCGCCATGATCAGAGACCCTTTCGAACGACTCGGCCTGGACCGCGAGGTCCTTACCGTCAGCCAACTCAACGGCCGCGCCCGCGTGCTGCTGGAAGACGTGTTCCGCAGCGTGTGGGTGGAAGGCGAGATTTCCAACCTCGCCCGCCCGGCGTCCGGCCACATGTACTTCACCCTCAAGGACAGCGGCGCACAGGTACGCTGCGCGCTGTTCCGGCAGAACGCCACGCGGGTGCGCCAGGCCCTGCGCGACGGTCTGGCGGTGCGGGTACGCGGCAAGGTTTCGCTGTTCGAAGGGCGTGGCGATTACCAGCTGATTCTCGACACCGTCGAGCCGGCCGGTGATGGCGCCTTGCGCCTGGCCTTCGAGGCATTGAAAGAGAAGCTCGGTGCCGAGGGGCTGTTCAGCGCCGAACGCAAGCAGCCGCTGCCGGCCCACCCGCAGCGCATCGGCATCATTACGTCGCCCACCGGCGCAGTGATCCGCGACATCATCAGTGTGTTCGGTCGCCGCGCCCCGCAAGTGGAACTGAACCTGATCCCCACCGCAGTACAGGGCCGCGAAGCCACTGCACAGATCGTGCGCGCGATCCGCCTGGCCGATAGCCTGGGGTTCGATGCGCTGATCCTGGCCCGGGGCGGCGGCTCGCTTGAAGACTTGTGGTGCTTCAACGAAGAAGCCGTGGCGCGGGCCGTGGCCGCTTGTGTCACGCCGATTGTCAGCGCCGTGGGCCATGAGACCGATGTCTCGATCAGCGACTTTGTCGCCGACGTGCGCGCGCCCACACCCTCTGCCGCTGCCGAGCTGCTGGCCCCCGACAACAGTGGCCTGCAGCAACGTCTGGATGGCCTGCAACGGCGCCTGCTGCTGCGCATTCAGAACCGCCTGACCCACGACCGCCTGCGCCTGGAGTCGCTGACCCGGCGCCTGCGCCACCCGGGCGAGCGCCTGCGCCAGCAGGCCCAACGCCTGGACGACCTGGACATGCGCTTGCGCCGCGCGTTCATGCTCAACCTCAACCAGCGACACGAGCGCCTGGCACGCCTGGACACCCGCCTCGCCGCGCAGCACCCGGGGCGAACCCTGAAACTGCTGGGCCAACGCCTGGACAGCCTGGCCGAGCGCCTGCCACGGGCCATGCGCGAGGTGCTCAAGGACCGCCGCCAGCGCTTCCAGGCCCAGTTGCAGACGCTGCAGGTGGTCAGCCCGCTGGCCACCCTCGCCCGCGGCTACAGCATCCTGCTGGACGAACAGGGCCAGGCCATCCGCAGCGCCGAACAGACCCGAAATGGCCAGCGCCTGACCGCCCGCCTGAACGAAGGCGAGCTGTTGGTGCGGGTCGAAGACAACCACCTGACCCCGGTCACCCTCTCACTTCTGGACTGACACATGCCCCGCCTGCTCGCGCCCCTGCTTGCCCTTTGCATCCTGCTGCTGGCCGGCGGCGCCCAGGCCAGCTACATCACCCGCACGCTGAACAAGCCGGTACCCGGCGGCGTGGCGGTGGTCGACCTCGGCCCCGCCGCCAGCGCGCCCAGCGCCCGCTTCGACGGCAAACCGGTGCTGGTGGTGAAGGAGCAGGACAACTGGCTGGCCATCGTCGGCATCCCGCTGACCCAGAAGCCCGGCACCGCGACGCTGAGCCAGGGCGGCCGTACCCTGCCCTTCACGGTCGGTAGCAAGAAATACCCCGAGCAGCGCATCACCCTGAAGAACACCCGCCAGGTCAACCCGAACCCGGCCGACCTCAAGCGCATCGATCGTGAGCTGGCCGAGCAGATCAAGGCTTACCGCAGCTTCAGCCCGACCCTGCCCAGCAATCTGATTCTCGACAAGCCGGTCAGTGGCCCGCTGTCGAGCAAGTTCGGCGTGCGCCGTTTCTTCAATGGCGAAGAACGCAACCCGCATGCCGGGCTGGACTTCGCGGTGCCGGCCGGCACGCCAATCAAGACCCCGGCCAATGGCAAGGTGATCCTGGTGGGCGATTACTTTTTCAACGGCCGCACGGTGTTCGTCGACCACGGGCAGGGCTTTATCAGCATGTTCTGCCATATGTCGAAGATCGATGTGCAAGTGGGGCAGCAACTGCGCCGGGGCGAGGTGGTCGGGCGCGTGGGCTCGACCGGGCGGGCTACCGGGCCGCACATGCACTGGAACGTCAGCCTGAACGATGCACGGGTGGATCCGGCGATTTTCATTGGTGCGTTCCAACCCTGAGAGCGGTACTGCCTGTGCCGGCCTCTTCGCGGGTAAACCCGCTCCCACAGGGATGGCGCTGCACCTGTGGGGGCGGGTTCACCCGCGAAAGGGCCAGCACAGTCGACATCAGTTCAACTGTGTTGCGCCATCGAAAAATACTGCGCAACAATCAATAAGCCAGCCTTTCTTTCATGCCATAAAATCTCGCCTTTCAGCTTTTTTTAAGCATTCCTCTCAATTTTTTCTGAACGCTTGCCATCACCCACCCCACTGGTTAGGGTTGAAGGCATGAAAACCTACAGCACCCTCATCCTGCTCCGACAACATCGCAGCCTCTGCCTGGTCAGCGCCCGACTACCAGGCTGAATCGCGTCGCCTCGCCTTTTATCTCGTTATCGCTCGGCAGGCCCGATCTCGGCCGCACACAAAAGGATTGCTTCCATGACCATGCTCAAAGACCCTTCGAAGAAATACCGCGCTTTCCCGACCATCGACCTGCCTGACCGTACCTGGCCGTCGAAGACCATCACCGCCGCGCCAATCTGGTGCAGCTCCGACCTGCGTGATGGCAACCAGTCGCTGATCGAGCCGATGGATTCGGAGAAGAAACTGCGCTTCTGGAAGACCCTGGTGCAGGTTGGCGTGAAGGAAATCGAAGCCTCGTTCCCATCCGCCTCGCAGACCGATTTCGACTTCGTGCGCATGCTGATCGAAGACGGCCACATCCCGGACGACACCACCATCCAGGTGCTCACCCAGGCCCGTGAAGACCTCATCGCCCGTACCTTCGAGTCGCTGCGCGGGGCGAAGAAGGCCATCGTCCACCTGTACAACGCCACCAGCCCGTCGTTCCGCCGCATCGTCTTCAACCAGGACAAGCAAGGCGTGAAGGACATCGCGGTGAACGCGGCCAAGCTGTTCGTCAAGTATGCCGCCCAGCAGCCGGAAACCCAGTGGACCTTCCAGTACTCGCCGGAAACCTTCAGCGCCACCGAGATGGAGTTCGCCAAGGAAGTCTGCGACGCGGTCATCGAGGTGTGGAACCCGACCCCCGAGCACAAGATCATCCTCAACCTGCCGGCCACCGTGGAAGTGTCCACCCCGAACATCTACGCCGACCAGATCGAGTGGTTCTGCCGTAATGTCAGCCGTCGCGACAGCGTGATCATCAGCTTGCACTGCCACAACGACCGTGGCACCGGCATTGCCGCCACCGAGCTGGGCCTGATGGCCGGCGCCGATCGTGCCGAGGGCTGCCTGTTCGGCAACGGCGAGCGTACCGGTAACGTCGACCTGGTGACCCTGGCGCTGAACCTCTACACCCAGGGCATCGACCCGCTGCTGGACTTCTCCGACATCGACGGCGTGCGCAAGGTGGTCGAAGAGTGCAACCAGCTGCCGGTACACCCACGCCACCCGTACGTGGGCGACCTGGTCCACACCGCGTTCTCCGGCTCGCACCAGGACGCCATCCGCAAGGGCTTCGCCAAGCAGCAGGAAGGCGAACTGTGGGAAGTACCTTACTTGCCGATCGACCCGGCCGACATCGGTCGCAGCTACGAGGCGGTAATCCGCGTCAACAGCCAGTCGGGCAAAGGCGGCATCACCTACCTGCTCGAGCAGGAATACGGCATCAGCCTGCCGCGCCGCATGCAGATCGAATTCAGCCAGGTAGTACAGGGCGAAACCGACCGCCTGGGCCTGGAAATGACCGCCCAGCAGATCTACAGCCTGCTGCACAAGGAATACCTGCAGGCCAACTCCCCGTATGCGCTGGTCAGCCACCGTCTGCAGGAAGAGAACGGCCACAGCGCCGTGGAAGTGGAAGTCGCTGGTGAAGGCGAAACCACCCTGCACTGGCGCGGCAAGGGCAACGGTGCACTGGAAGCACTGGTGGCCGGCCTGCCGATTGCCGTGGAGATCATGGACTACAACGAGCATGCCATTGGCGCCGGCACCAATGCCAAGGCCGCGGCCTATATCGAACTGCGCGTGGCCGGTGGCCGCCCGGTGCATGGTGTGGGTATCGATGAAAACATCACCACGGCCAGCTTCAAGGCATTGTTCAGCGCGCTGAATCGCTCGCTGAGCCAGCAGGAAGCCAAGGCGGCCTGAGCCGTACCGCAATGAATGAGAAAGCCCGCATCGTTTGATGCGGGCTTTTTTGTTGGCCTGTGCCGGCCTCTTCGCGGGTGAACCCGCTCCTACAGGGATCGCGCTGCACTTAGCATCTGTACAGTACCTGAGGGAGCGGGTTCACCCGCGAAAGGGCCGGTACAGGCGCTGCAAGATCTCCAGGCAAAAAAAAGGGGCGCCGACCAAGCGCCCCACAAGCCGTAAAGCACACAACAAATTCAGTTGGCGTCCAGCAGCGCCATCGCTTCCGCACTGCACGCTTCGATCCGCGCCCAGTCGCCGTTCTTGATCCAGCTGCTGTCGAGCATCCAGGTACCACCCACGCACATCACATTGGGCAACGCCATGTAGTTGCGCACGTTGGCCGGGTTCACCCCGCCCGTAGGGCAGAAACGAATATCGCCGAACGGGCCGCCAAAGGCCTTGATCGCCGCTACCCCGCCGCTGATCTCCGCCGGGAACAGCTTGAAGCGGCGGTAGCCCAGGGCGTAGCCCATCATGATTTCGGACGGCGTGCTGATGCCTGGCAGCAGCGGGATCTCGCTGTCCACACCAGCTTCGAGAATGTCTTGGGTAATGCCTGGCGTAACGACGAATTGCGCACCCGCAGCTTCAACCGCGGCGAACATGCCACGATCGAGCACGGTGCCGGCACCGACACAAAGCTCCGGGCGCTGCTCGCGCAACACCTGGATGGCCTTCAGGCCATATTGCGAGCGCAAGGTCACTTCCAGGGTACGGATACCGCCGGCGGCCAGGGCGTCAGCCAGCGGCAGGATGTCTTCCTCACGGGCGATGGTGATCACCGGCAGGATGCGCGCCTCTTTGCAAATGGCGTCGATCCGTGCGGCTTTGTCGGCCATCGAGAGCTTGGGCTGTGGGCGTTCGAGGGTGGTCATGACTGTGGATCCTTGGCTCATGGGCACCAGTAGATGTCCAGGGGGGCGTGAAGAAAAGCGCGTATCGGCATTTCGGAAAGGTCGGTGCCAGCCAGCGCGGCGCGCAGGGTAGCGAGTTTGCCCTGCCCTTGTAGGGACAGCGCGGTAAAGGCGGAACTGGCCAGCAGCGAGCGGGTCATCGAAAGGCGCTGGCGCGGTACGCTCGGTGCCAGCAAAGGCAGGCAGCGGCGTGGGTTGGCCAGGTCGAGGCCTGCTTCCAGGTTGGGGCTGGCGGGGAACAGCGAAGCTGTATGGCCATCATCCCCCATGCCCAGCACCAGTACGTCAATTGGCGGCAGCTCGGCCAAGGCCTGATCGGCCTTGCCTGCAGCGGCATCAAGGTTCTCCGCCTGCTGGTAAAGACCAACGAAGCGGGCCTTGGCCGCCGCGCCCTTGAACAGGTGGCGCGCCAGCAGGCCGGCATTGCTGTCGGCATGCTCCACCGGCACCCAGCGCTCATCGGCCAGGCTGACGGTGACCTTGGCCCAGTCGAGGTTTTCGCTGGCCAGCTTCTCGAGAAACGGTACCGGGCTACGGCCGCCGGATAGCACCACGCAGGCCTGGCCCTTGGCGGCAATGGCTGCGCGCAGGCGCTCGGCCACGTCATGGGCCTGGGCTGCGGCCAGAGCCTTGGCATCCGCCAGCTCATGTACCGTCACAGTCGCTGGCAGTTTCAGTTCAGATATCCCCATACCACGCCCTCCCATCGCGTGTGATCAGTGCAATCGAGCTCATCGGCCCCCAGGAGCCTGCGGCGTACGGCTTGGGCGCATCGCCTGCGTTACGCCAGCCAGCAATCAGCTGGTCGCACCACTTCCAGGCATACTCGATTTCATCCTTGCGCACGAACAGGTTCTGGTTACCGCGCATCACTTCGAGCAACAGCCGCTCGTAGGCATCCGGGATCCTTGCACTGCGCCAGGTATCGGAGAAATTCAGCTGCAACGGGCCGCTGCGCAGTTGCATGCCTTTATCCAGGCCCTGCTCCTTGGTCATAACCCGTAAAGAAATGCCTTCGTCCGGTTGCAGGCGGATGATCAGCTTGTTACCGATTTGCAAACGCTGTTCCGGAGCGAAGATGTAGTGAGGCGTTTCCTTGAAGTGGATGACGATCTGCGACAGTTTCTGCGGCATGCGCTTGCCGGTACGCAGGTAGAACGGCACCCCCGACCAGCGCCAGTTGCGGATGTCGGCACGCAGTGCGACGAAGGTTTCGGTGTCGCTCTGGGCGTTGGCGTTGTCTTCTTCCAGGTAACCGGGCACAGGTTTGCCATCGCTGTAGCCGGCGATGTACTGGCCGCGCACCACACGGGTGCTCAGCCCTTCGCCGGTGATCGGTGCCAGGGCCTTGAGTACCTTGACCTTCTCGTCACGGATGGCGTCGGCCGACAGTTCGCTGGGCGGGTCCATGGCGATCAGGCACAGCAGCTGCAGCAGGTGGTTCTGGATCATGTCGCGCAGCTGGCCGGCCTTGTCGAAGTAGCCCCAGCGGCCTTCGATACCGACCTTCTCGGCGACGGTGATCTCCACATGGGAGATGGAATTCTGGTTCCACTGGGTTTCGAACAGGCTGTTGGCGAAACGCAGGGCGATCAGGTTCTGCACTGTTTCCTTGCCCAGGTAGTGGTCGATGCGGTAGACCCGGCTCTCTGGGAAGAACCGAGCCACAGCATCATTGACCCGGCGCGACGACTCCAGGTCGTGGCCAATGGGCTTCTCCAGCACCACTCGGGTGCGTGCGGCCAGCCCGGCCTTGTCGAGGTTTTCGCAGATGGCCCCGTACACCGCCGCAGCGGTGGCGAAGTAGGCAATCAGCGGCAGCTCGTCCGGCAACTGCTCGGCCAGGGCCTGATAGCCCTCGGGCTGGAGGAAATCCAGGTGCTGGTAGCTCAGCCTGGCGAGGAAACGGCCCAGTGCGGCGGGCTCGATATCGGCCTCGGGCACATGCCGGCGCAGGTGCGCCTCGATGCTGTCCAGGTGACCCTGCGCGCTACCGGCCTCGCGGGCCAACGCCAGCAGGCGGGTTTCCGGGTGCAGCAGGTTGGCCCGGTCGAGCTGATAGAGGGCAGGAAACAGCTTGCGCAATGCCAGGTCGCCTAAGGCGCCAAACAGGGCAAAGGTGCAAGGTTCGA
This sequence comes from Pseudomonas sp. M2(2023), assembly GCF_030263955.1. NCBI lineage: Bacteria > Pseudomonadati > Pseudomonadota > Gammaproteobacteria > Pseudomonadales > Pseudomonadaceae > Pseudomonas > Pseudomonas sp. M2(2023). The sequence goes on along the minus strand of NZ_CP127114.1, from coordinate 1,120,744 downwards.
CACTGATCGCAGCCATGATGTTGGTTCTTTCCTAAAGTTGGTCTAGGAATACCGCTTTCACATACGGTTTTCAAGGGATAATGTAGTAAAAACCACAACATTACACACAAGTGTTACAGACAAGTGGTACGTCAACCGCGCCGACAGTACGATAGACGACCGTGCAAAAAGCCTGCTGCTCCAACAGCCGGCTGTCTTCCCGACCCAAGGACACACCCATGGACCGCGTGCGAAACCTCCTGGAACAGATCCAGGGCCGCCTCGACGAGCTGAACAAGGCCGAACGCAAAGTCGCCGAAGTCATCCTGCTCAATCCGCAACAAGCCACCCGTTTCAGCATCGCTGCGCTGGCCCAGGCGGCCAAGGTCAGCGAACCGACCGTCAACCGCTTCTGCCGCTCATTCGGCGTCAGCGGCTACCCCGAGCTCAAGCTGCAGCTAGCGCAGAGCCTGGCCAGCGGCGCCGCCTACGTCAGCCGCGCGGTGGAGGCTGACGATGACCCGGCAGCCTACACCCAGAAGATCTTCGCCAGTGCCATCGCCTCGCTCGACAGCGCCTGCCAGCAGCTCGACCCGCAACAGGTCAGCCGTGCCGTGGACATGATGATCCAGGCCCGGCAGATCCACTTCTTCGGCCTGGGCGCCTCGGCCCCGGTGGCGCTGGACGCCCAGCACAAGTTCTTCCGCTTCAACCTGGCAGTATCGGCCCACGCCGACGTGCTGATGCAGCGCATGCTGGCCTCGGTGGCGCACACCGGCGACCTGTTCGTGATCATCTCCTACACCGGGCGCACCCGCGAACTGGTCGAGGTGGCCCGCCTGGCCCGGGAAAACGGCGCCTCGGTACTGGGCCTGACCGCTGCCGGTTCGCCACTGGCCAATGCCTGCAGCCTGAGCCTGCACATTCCGCTGCCGGAAGACACCGACATCTACATGCCGATGACCTCGCGGATCATCCAGCTGACCGTGCTCGATGTGCTGGCCACCGGCATGACCCTGCGTCGCGGCGTGGACTTCCAGCCTCACCTGCGCAAGATCAAGGAAAGCCTCAACGCCAGCCGCTACCCGATCGAGGACGACGAGCTCAACTGAGCCGGTGTGCCTGCAGGCGCAGGTGTGCACGCTGCCCCGGCGCCAGGCTCAGGCCCTCGCCACTGCCGCTGGCGGCCTCGACACAGACGAAGCGCTGGCATTCACGCCCGGTCACGCCCATCAGCGGGCGGTTGCCCGGGTGCCACACCACCGTGTCGTCGCTGTCACCGGTATCGATGCACAGCTCGCGCTGCCAGGCCGGGTCCTGCAATTGCACCCGCGGCGTGCCGGGGTAGACCTTCTGGCAACCGCCCTTGAGCTTCAGCGCGCCATCTTCACGGCAGGCCTGGCGGTTCAGACGGTCGTAGCCTTCGATATCCTCCAGCCCGGACAGCGCTATCTCGGACACGTCACTGATGCGCCAGTAGGCCAGCAGGGCATGGCTCAGCTGACAGGGTTCGCTGTCCTGGTGCTCGGTGCTCAGGCTCAGCTCCATGCGGCTACCCAACCGGGCATGAAGGTCGACCTGCCAGTCGCACAGGTCCAGCCGCCATTTCAGGGTTACGCCCTCCTCGTCCTCACGGCTGTCCACCAGCTTCCAGTCGAGCAGGCGCGCCCAGCCATGGGCGGGCCACAAGTCCTCGCTGGGGTGGCGGCCATACCATGGCCAGCACACCGGCACGCCACCGCGGATCGCCCCCACCTGCGGCCACTGCTCGGCGCACCACAGCCAGGGCCGTTCACCCGCTGGTTGAAAATGCAGCAGTTGCGCACCCTGGCGGCTGAACACCGCCTGACAACGGGGATGGTCGATGATCAGCACATCGCGCTGCTGGTAACGCTCCCACTCGAATGTCGGCCGGGGCCGCTGCGAGGTGAAGAAGCGATGGAGCGGATGTTCGGGCATGGTTCAGAGCTCTTGTTGTTTGAGATAGCGCTGTCTCGGCCTATCCCCGACAACCACTGAAGACCAGTGGTTGCCGGGTACCGAAGTGGATTGGCGTAAATTTACAACAATTGCTCTCAGAATGACGACTGAATCTTCAACCCTGCGACCAGCGCGTTGTCCACCTCATCCACGCCGCCGGGGCTCTTGATGTACTGCAGGTTGGGCCGCACGGTCAGCCAGTTGGTGACGTGGAAGCCGTAGTAGAGCTCGGCGTTGTACTCGGTACGCTGCAGCGGCACGAAGCCTGGGTTGTCGTAATCGCTGATGCCGCTCTGGGCGTTGAGCAGTTCGGCGCGTTTCTTCACATCGTCATTCACATGAATGCGCGCCACGCCGAAGCCGATATCGTCCTTGGGCCGGGCGTCGAATGCGCCTTTGTAGACCAAGCCCAGTTGCTGATAGTTGTCGACGACGTTGGTGGCCTTGTCGTGCACGGTGAAGTTGGCGAACAGGCTCAGGCCACGGTTTACATCGCCGCCATGGGCAGTGACCTGCTGCTGTGCCACCACCCACCAGCCATGCTTGCTGGAGTGCGACTTGAAGGCCTCGCCCGTCAGCGCCTGCGGGTTGCCGTTGACGTCATCGAACACATCGTCGGCCTTGGCCGTGCTGTAGTAATAACCCAGGCGGTACTCGCCCGGCAGGCCATTGACCTTGGGTGACCACACCGCTTCCACCGGCAGGATCGCGCCTTTGGTGCCGCTGCCACTGAGCTTGAAGCCGTTGCCGGTTTCCAGGTTGGAAGGGTTCTGCTCGAAGGCACCGACCTGAACGAAGAATTCCGGGGTGATGTTGTATTTCACCCGCAGCGCCCACTGGCTGACCGGCCAGTTGTACCAGATGCCGCCAACCCAGTTGCCCACCTGCGAGCCGCAGAAGGCCAGGTTCTGGAAGTCGCAGGGGAAACTGTTGAAGTCCTCGCCCTCGCCGAAGCGGCCGAATTTCACGTCCAGTGCGCCGTCGAAGTACTTCTGCTTGACCCACATCTGGGTCAGGCGCCAGGTCTGGCCGCGGCCCCACACCTCCTGCACCGAGCTGAACTGCCCGGCGCGCGGGTCGCTGATGCGGTCGTTGGACAGGTTGCGGCCGCTGCGCTCGGTGATCGCCAGCTTGAACTCGGCGTCGTGCCAGCCAAAGATTTTCTGCAGGTCCAGGTGCGCGCCGAGGGCGAACTGGTCGCTGTAGCGCGCAGTCTTGTCGTCGTTGTATCCACCGTGCAGGTTACCGGCAACCTCGCCGACGTAATCGAGGGTGAAGTCATAGCCCTTTTCCAGCAACTCGGTGCGGGTGCCGCCCCAGTCGCCGGTCATCCACTTCGATTCGCTGGAGAAAGCTTCGGCAGCCTGAACGCTGCTGCCAACAGCCATCGCCAGTGGCGCGAGCAAGGCCAGCGAGCCCAATGTCCTGATGCGTTTGCGCTGTTCCATCCCTTTGCGTCCTCTTTTTCTTATTTGATGGTGTAGACGAGTTATCGGCCCTTGAAGTGCGCCACGTTGTCTTTCATGGTTGCAGCAGTGGTGGCCAGGTGCAGGCGCTCGCCGCTGGCGGCGTCGAACAGCAGCACCCGGGCTGGGTCGAATTGCAGGTTCAGGTTATCGCCGACCCGGCACGCCACATCCGGCGCCAGGCGGCAGCAGACCTTGGTCTGGTTGAGGGTGACGAATACCAGCAGGTCTGGCCCGGTGGGCTCGGTCACCTGCACCTCGGCGCGAATGCCGGGCAGGCCATTGCCCTCGGCTGCGCCCAGGGCAATCTGCTCGGGGCGGATGCCGAGGATCACCTCGCGGCCATCCATCTCGTCCGCGGCCATTCCCAAGGGCAGCTCGCAACGCGCCTGGCCGCTGTCGAGCACGGCCAGCAGGCGCCCGTCCTGTTGCGTGAGGCGCACCGGGATGAAATTCATCGGCGGCGAGCCGATGAAGCTGGCGACGAACTGGTTGGCCGGATCGTTGTAGATTTGCTGCGGGGTGCCGAACTGCTGGATGATGCCGTCCTTCATCACCGCCACCTTGTCGCCCAGGGTCATGGCCTCGATCTGGTCATGGGTGACGTACACGGTGGTGGTCTTCAGGCGCTGGTGCATCAGCTTCATTTCGGTGCGCATCTCGACGCGCAACTTGGCATCGAGGTTGGACAGCGGTTCATCGAACAGGTAGATCTTCGGCCGCCGTGCCAGCGCCCGGCCCATGGCCACGCGCTGTTGCTGGCCACCGGACAGCTGCGCCGGCTTGCGTGCCAGCAAGTGCTCGATCTGCAACAGCTTGGCCACCCTCGCCACTTCCTCGTCGATTGCAGCTTGCGGCAGCTTGCGGATCTTCAGGCCGAACTCGATGTTCTCGCGCACGCTCATGGTCGGGTACAGCGCGTAGGACTGAAACACCATGGCGATGTCGCGGTCCTTGGGGCTCATGCCGCTGACGTCCTGCTGGTCGATGAGTATCGCGCCGCCGGTGATCTGCTCCAGCCCGGCGATGCAGTTCATCAAGGTCGACTTGCCGCAGCCCGAGGGGCCGACCAGGATCAGGAACTCGCCATCCTTGATCGACAGCTGGATGTCCTTGAGGGTGTCCGGCAAACCGCTGCCGTAGGTCTTGTTCACATTGCGAAGTTCGAGCGTTGCCATGACTTACCCCTTTACCGCGCCAGCAGTCAGCCCGCGGACGAAATATTTGCCTGCCACCACGTAGACCAGCAGGGTTGGCAGGCCGGCGATCATCGCCGCCGCCATGTCGACGTTGTATTCCTTGGCCCCGGTGCTGGTATTGACCAGGTTGTTCAGGGCCACGGTAATCGGTTGCGAATCGCCGCTGGAGAACACCACGCCGAACAGGAAGTCGTTCCAGATCTGGGTGAACTGCCAGATCAGGCAGACCATGATGATCGGCGTGGACATCGGCAGGATGATGCGGCGGAAGATGGTGAAGAACCCGGCACCGTCCAGACGCGCGGCCTTGACCAGCGCATCGGGGATGCTTACGTAGAAGTTGCGGAAGAACAGCGTGGTGAAGGCCAGGCCGTAGACCACGTGTACCAGCACCAGGCCGGTCGTGGTGCTGGCCAGGCCGAGCTTGCCGAGGGTGAACGAGGCCGGCAGCAGTACAGTCTGGAACGGCAGGAAGCAGCCGAACAGCAGCAGGCCGAAGAACAGCTGCGAACCGCGGAAGCGCCACATCGACAGCACATAGCCGTTCAGCGCGCCGATGGCAGTGGAGATCAGCACCGCTGGCACGGTGATCATGATCGAATTCCAGAAGTAACCGCTGACCGTGCTCCAGGCCTTGACCCAACCGATGCTGGTAAATACTGCCGGCCAGCTCAGCAGGTTGCCGGTGCTGATGTCTTCCGGGGTCTTGAAGCTGGTCAGCAGCATCACCACCAGCGGTACCAGGTACAGCAGCACCGCCAGCAACAGCACGGCGTGGATGGCGATGCGGCTCGGGCTCAGCACCGCTTTGTCGAGAGGGCTATGCATGGCGTTTGCTCCGCAGCTCCGAGTACAGGTAAGGCACGAGGATCGCCAGGATCGCCCCGAGCATCAGGATGGCGCTGGCCGAGCCCATGCCCATCTGGCCGCGGCTGAAGGTGAACGAATACATGAACATCGCCGGCAGGTCGGACGAGTAGCCTGGGCCGCCGGCAGTCATGGCCGCCACCAGGTCGAAGCTCTTGATGGCAATGTGCGCGAGGATCATCAGCGAGCTGAAGAACACCGGGCGCAGACTGGGCAGTACCACGCGCCAGTAGATGCGCGGCAGGCTGGCGCCGTCGATCTGCGCGGCACGGATGATCGACGGGTCGACGCCACGCAGGCCGGCAAGGAACATTGCCATGATGAAACCCGAGGCCTGCCACACGGCGGCGATCACCAGGCAGTACACCACCCGGTCGGGATCGATCAGCCAGTCCAGGCGAAAGCCCTCCCAGCCCCAGTCACGCAGCAGCTTGTCCAGGCCCATGCCGGGGTTGAGCAGCCACTTCCAGGCGGTACCGGTGACGATCATCGACAGCGCCATGGGGTACAGGTAGATGGTTCGGATGAAACCTTCGCGACGGATGCGCTGGTCCAGCAAGACCGCCAGCACTACGCCGATGACCAGGCTGATGGCGATGAACAGGCCGCCGAACAGCAGCAGGTTCTTGCTTGCCACCCACCAGCGGTCGTTGTCGAACAGCCGGGCGTATTGCGCCAGGCCGGCCCATTTGTAGGTCGGCAGGAAGGTCGAGGTGGTGAAGGACAGAACGAAGGTCCAGAGGATGTAGCCGTAGAAGCCCACTAGGATGATGAACATGCTAGGCGCCAGCACCAGCTTGGGCAGCCAGCGCTGTAGCGCGTCCAGGGGTGAGGCCCGCAGTTGGGCGGTTGCTGTGGTCATGGTTCACCTCAAAGGCACAACGGCCCGCTTTTGTGGGAGCGGCCTTGTGTCGCGAAAGGGCTGCGAAGCAGCCCCGGGGGCCTGATGAACGAAACTGTTCTGGAAGGACTGCGCTGCCTGGTTCTGGGACCGCTTTGCGGTCCTTTTCGCGACGCAAGGCCGCTCCCACAGTCAGGCTGCGTTAGCCTCCGAGCTGCTTACTGGGCAGCCTTGATCGCCGCCGCCAGCTTCTTCGCCGCATCGGCCGGGTCGGCCTTGGGGTCGTTGATGTAGTTGGTCACCACATCGAAGAACGCGCCCTGCACGGCCAGCGTGGTGGCCATGTTGTGCGCCATGCTCGGCTGCAGGCCGCCATTTTTGGCATCGGCCAGGAAGTCCTTGGCAGAGGTCTGCGCGCAGGCGTCGAAACCATACTTGCCCATGTCGGCCAGCATGTCGTTGCGCACCGGGATCGAGCCTTTGTTGCTGCTGAAGACCTTCTGGAAGTCCTCACCCAGCACCTTGCGGGCAATGTCCTGCTGGCCGGCAGACGTGCCGGCGTCGTTCTGCTTGAACACCACCAGCGAGTCGATGTTGTACAGGAAGGCCTTTTCGGTGCCGGGGAACGGCACACACTGGTAGTCCTTGCCGGCGGTCTTCTTCGCCAGGGTCCATTCGCTCTTGGCCCAGTCGCCCATGATCTGCATGCCGGCCTTGCCGTTGATGACCTTGGCCGCTTCCAGGTTCCAGTCCTGGCCTTTGCCATCCGGGTCCATGTAGGTGGCGACCTTTTTCAGTTCGGTCAGCGCCTTGACCATCTGCGGGCCAGTCAAGGCCGTGCTGTCGAGGTCGACCAGGGCCTTCTTGTAGCCATCGGCCCCCATGACCGCCAGCACCACGCTTTCGAACACGGTGCTGTCCTGCCACGGCTGGCCGCCATGGGCGAGCGGGATGAAGCCGGCGGCCTTGAGCTTGTCGGCGGCGGCATAGAATTCGTCGAGGGTGGCTGGCGCCTTGTCGATCCCGGCCTTCTTGAAGACCTCGGGATTGATCCACAGCCAGTTGATGCGGTGGATGTTCACCGGCACGGCGACATAGTCACCGTCGTACTTGACGGTGTCCGCGACCTTCTTGTCGAGCAGTGAGTCCCACTTTTCTTCCTTGGCCACATTCTTGAGCACATCGGCGTCGAGCAGGCCGGTGGCAGCCCAGTCCTGGATGTCCGGGCCCTTGATCTGCGCGACACCCGGCGGGTTGCCGGCCACGGCGCGGCTCTTGAGTACGGTCATGGCGGTGGCACCACCACCACCGGCGACGGCGCCGTCCTTCCAGGTGAAGCCATCTTTTTCGACCTGGGCCTTGAGCACATCGACCGCCGCTTTTTCACCACCGGAGGTCCACCAGTGCACGACCTCGACACTGCCTTTGGCATCGGCAGCCAAGGCACTCAGCGGGAACAAGGAGGCCAGTGAGATTGCGGCAGCGAGACGGAGCGTGGAATTCATCGAAGCACCTTTCTTGTTGTTATGCCGTGCAAGTCGATCGCTTGCGTTGCATGAAGTCTAAACAGCGTGCTCGCCTCGCCAGGTAACGAAGCGATGCGTGAATGTCATCGTTTGGTTACATTGCCGGCAAAGCTGCAGGCCAGGCTGGGTGCCAGTGGCAAGCCCGGCAGCAGCAGCGCCTGGTAGGCATGGTAGAGGTCGGGTTTGCCTGGCCAGATGGTCGCGGCCGGCTGGTTGTGCGCATCGAGTTCGTGGTGCCAGCTGCCAGCGCCATGGTCAATGAAATGGTTGGCGATGAAGTCCCAGCAACGGCGGTACCACTGTTCGTAGTGCCTGTCGCCCGTGCGCTGCAACAGTGCTGCTGCGGCGGCGCAGGCTTCGGCATGTACCCAGTGCAGGCGTGCGCGCACCACCGGGCGATCGTCCCAGTCCAGGGTGTAGACGAAACCGGGCGCGCCATCGACGTTCCAGGCCTGCTGGCAGGCTGTGTCGAATAATGCGCGGGCGCAGTCTGGCAGCCACCGCGGGGCTTGCAGGCCGGACCGTTCCAGGCTGGCCTCCAGGTGCAGCAGCAACCGCGCCCACTCCAGGGCATGCCCGGGCGTGGAGCCATAAGGCCGGAAGTGGTCTGCCGGGTACGCCTGGTTGTAGTGCGGCAGCGGCTGCCAGAGGGCGTCGAAATGCTCGATGACCCGGTAGCCGTTGGCGGCGGCATGGGTATGGATGATGCGTTCGGCGATGCGCAAGGCGCGTTGCAGCCACAGGTTGTCGCCAGTTACGTCTGCCAGGGCCAGGAAGGCCTCGACCGCATGCATGTTGCTGTTGGCGCCACGGTACTGCTCGGGCAACTGCCAGGCGCGGGAGAAGGCTTCCCGCAGGGCACCCTCCTCTTCGCTCCAGAAATGCGCTTCGAGCACCTGCACCGCGTCTGCCAGCAGGGCTGGTGCACCACCAGCACCTGCCATTACCGCCGAGCTGGCGGCCAGGGCGACAAAGGCATGCAGGTAAGCCGCCTTGCCGCTGTCGTCATGGCCACCGGGGTGAGCGAACCAGCCGCCGTAGGTGGCATCCTGCAGCGCGCCACGCAGTGCGGCCACGCCGTGTTCGGCATAGGCCAGGTAGCCGGGCACCCCTTGCAGGTGGGCCAGGGCAAAACAGTGGGTCATGCGGGCGGTGATCAGGGTTTCGGCGCGGGCACCGGGTGCAAGCAGGCCTGCGGCGTCGAGGCTACCGAAGCCATCGGGCAGTTTCGAAGCCGTGGCGAAGGCCAGCAGGCGTTGCCCTTCTGCCATGCGCCAGGCGTTGTGGGCCGGGGCGTCGAGCCAGCGGGTGGAAGCCAGGTTGGAGGTGCTCATGGGGCCAGCTTGATCCTTGCCAGTCGTCTGCGAATTCTAGTGAGCGGGCCTGGATGGGAATGTCACCAAGGAGGGTGGGTTTGTCACCAGCCAGTGACATTTGTGTTGCCTGTGCCGGCCTCTTCGCGGGTAAACCCGCTCCTACAAGTTTTTGCGTTAGCCTCGGAGTCTGTATGGACCTGTGAGGTCTTTGTGGGAGCGGGTTTACCCGCGAAGGGGCCGGTAGAGGCAATACAACCCTTCAGTCCATGCCCCGCGGCAGATACAAGGTCACCCGCAACCCGCCCTCACGCAGGTTCAGCAAGCTCACCTCCCCGCCATGGCTATGGGCAATGTTGCGCGCAATCCCCAACCCCAGCCCGTACCCCTGCTGCTTCCCGGCCAGACGGAAGTGCGGCTCGAACACCTGCTCCAGCTGCTGCTGCGGCACCCCCGGCCCCTGGTCATCCACCTGCAGGACAAACCCCTCGGCATTGTCGATGATGCGCAACCGTGCCCGCTCGCCGTACTTGATGGCATTGTCGATCAGGTTGCCGATGCAGCGCCGCAACGCCAGCGGCTTGCCCGGGTACGGCGCCAGCGCCCGGCCTTCGAGCGTTATGCGGCCATCGCCCAGGTAAGGCTCGGCCAGGATTTCCAGCACCTGGTTGAGATCGACCGGCTCGATGTTCTCGTGGATGTCGGTGTCCTTCACGCACTGCAACGCGCCTTTGACCAGCAGTTCCAGCTCGTCCAGATCCTGGCTGAACTTGGCCTGCAGGCGCTCGTCCTCCAGCAGCTCGACGCGCAGGCGCAAGCGGGTGATCGGTGTGCGCAGGTCGTGGGAAATGGCGCTGAACAGCTGGCTGCGCTCGGTCAGGTATCGGCTGATGCGCTCGCGCATGCTGTTGAACGCACGCCCCACCTCGACCACCTCGCTGCCACCGCCTTCGGCCACCGGCGCTACATCGGCGCCCAGCGACATCTCCCGCGCAGCCCGCGCCAGGCGCTTGAGCGGCCAGCTTTGCCAGTGCACCAGCAAGCCGATGAACAACAGCAGCAAGGCCGTGGTCAGCACGATGAAGCCGATCTGTTGACGCGGCAGGCGCTCGGCCTCCAGGCTGGTGTAGGGTTCGGGCAGCAGCGAGGCGATGTACAGCCACTCACCCTCGCCCAGGCGGATCTGGGTTACCAGCACCGGCGGGTTGAGTGGCTCCAGGGTCAGCGAGTAATGGGCCCAGGACCGTGGCAGTTCGTCGAGCTTCAGCCCGCTGTTGAAGATACGCAGGTCGTCCGGCCCCACGAACTCCACGGAAATTTCCATCTGCGAACCCAGGCGCTCATGCAGCACTTGCTGGAACACATCGATCACCGCCTGCTTGCGTGGGGTAACGGGCAGTAGCGGCATGTCCAGCGGCTTGGCGTTGAGGGACACGAAAAAGCGCGTGCCGCCCATGCTGCGCAGCTGGTCGAGGACCATCGGCCGGTAGGCCACCGGCAACGAGCGGAAGTAGCTGACACTGGCACTCATCGAATGAGCCAGGCTGCTGGCGCTGGCACGCAGGCCCTGCAACTGGCTGGCGCGCAATTGGGCAACCCAGATGATGCTCGACAACCCCTGGGCCAGCAGCACTACCAGCAGGGTCAGCAGCAGCATGCGCCCCAGTAGCGAACGCGGCAGCAGACGCCAGCGCCGCTCAGGGCGCATTGCAGACATGGGCAGCCAACAGGTAACCGCTGCCGCGTACGGTGCGGATCAGCCGGGGTGGTTTGTCGGTATCGCGCAGGCGCTGGCGCAGGCGGCTGACCGCCATGTCGACGATGCGGTCCAGCGGCATCGGCTCGCGACCACGGGTGGCGTTGCCGATGGTGTCGCGGTCGAGGATCTGCTGTGGGTGGTCGAGGAACAGCTTGAGCAGGGCGAAGTCGGCGCCGGAGAGAATCACTTCCTCACCGTCGCGATGGAACAGGCGGTGGCTGACCGTGTCCAGGCGCCAGTCGTCGAAGGCCAGCACCGCACTGCCCGGCGCCGCCTGGCCGAACTCGGCGCGGCGAAGCAGGGCCTTGATCCGCGCTTGCAGTTCGCGGGGGCTGAATGGCTTGCCCAGGTAGTCGTCGGCGCCCAGCTCCAGGCCGATGACCCGGTCGGTTTCGTCGGAGCTGGCGGTGAGCATGATGATCGGTACCCGTGCCTGTCGCGGGTGCTGGCGTACCCAGCGGCACAAGCTGAAGCCGTCTTCGTCGGGCAGCATGACATCGAGGATGACCAGGTCGCAGGGGGTGGTTTCCAGCGCGCGGCGAAAGCCCTTTCCGTCGGCTTCGGCATGCACCTGGAAGCCGGAGCGGCTCAGGTAGGTTTGCAGCAGTTCGCGGATTTCCTGGTCGTCGTCGACCATCAGGATTGATTTGCCGGCAGTGCTCAAGGTGGTCCGTCCTTTTGTTAGTTACAGGTCTTTGTTGCCTGTTTTTATTGGGGCCGCTTTGCGGCCCCAGTCAGTGAACCTGCGCCTGTTGCAAAGCCACCCCGGCCCCCAGCAACCCGGAAAACTCCGCCGTCACCAGCCAAACCGGCACGCCAGCGAAATAGCCACTCATGCAGCCCTTGTCGGAAAAACTCGCGGCAAACCCGCTGCGCAGGAACAGCTCGGCAAAGCGCGGGATCACGCCGCCGACAATATAGACCCCACCCCGTGCGCCCAGCGTCAGAACATTGTTACCAGCGACTCGGCCGAGGAACCGGCAGAACTGCTCGATCACCGCCAGCGCCCGCGGCTCGCCGCCGAGCGCGGCATCGGTGATCTGTGCCGGGGTCTTGTGTCGGGGTGTGTCGCCGTCCAGCGCGCAAATTGCCTGGTACAGGCGCAGCAGGCCACCGCCACTGAGCACGGTCTCGGCGCTGACATGGCCGATCTGCCCGTGAATCTGTTGGTGAATCGCCGCTTCGCGGGCATTGCCCACCGGCAGGTCGACGTGCCCGCCCTCTCCCGGCAAGGCATGCCAGTGCTGTTCGCCCAGGCGCAATAACGCGCCAACGCCCAGCCCGGTACCCGGGCCAATGACCAATGCCGGCCGAGACAGGTCCGCCTGGCCTGGGCATACTTCGCGGAATTCGCCGGGGCGCAGGCGGGTCATGCCCAGCGCCATAGCGGTAAAATCGTTGATCAGCAGCAGCCGCTCGACCTGCAATGTCTGGCAGAAGGCCACGCGGCTGAGGCGCCAGTGGTTGTTGGTGAAGCGGAACTCATCGCCATCGACCGGCCCGGCCACCGCCAGGCAGGCAGCAGTCACGCCGCCGCGGGGAATGCCCAAGCCTTCGAGGTAAGCCTCGATGGCCTGTTCCGGGCTGGTGTAGTCCTCGGTGGCAAAGACCTTCACTTCATGCAGCTGGTTGTCACGCCACAACGCAAAACGGGCATTGGTGCCGCCGATGTCGCCAACCAGCAGGTCCTTCATTTGAGGTTCTCCAGGGCCGAGGTGAACGCACTGGCGCCCTGCTCTGCCGGGCTGAACGCCATGCGCATGAAGCCGAACAGCTCGCGCCCGCAGCCCAGGTCGTTGCCCTGTGGCGCTGGCGGCAGGTCGCGGCTGGCCAATTCTTCAGCCGACACCATTACCCGCAGCGTGCCTTCGACACCATCGACCCGCACAATATCACCATCGCGCACCCGTGCCAGCGGGCCGCCGTCATAAGCCTCGGGGCAAACGTGAATGGCCGCCGGGATCTTGCCCGAGGCACCGGACATGCGACCGTCGGTGACCAGCGCCACCTTGAAGCCACGGTCCTGCAGCACACCGAGGAACGGTGTGAGCTTGTGCAGCTCCGGCATGCCGTTGCAGCGCGGGCCCTGGAAGCGCACCACGGCGACGAAGTCACGCTCCAGCTCGCCGGCCTTGAACGCATCGGCCAGCGACTGCTGGTCGTGGAACACCCGCGCCGGGGCCTCGACCACCTGGTGCTCGGGGGCAACAGCGGACACCTTCATCACGCCGCGGCCGAGGTTGCCCTCCATCACCCGCAGGCCGCCTTCGGCCGAGAACGGCCGCGCCACCGGGCGCAGGATGCTTTCGTCCAGGCTGTGCTGCGGCCCTTCGCGCCACACCAGCTTGCCGTTGTCGAGGAACGGCTCCTGGGTGTAGCGGCGCAGGCCATGGCCGGCCACGGTGTTGACATCTTCGTGCAGCAGCCCGGCATCGAGCAGCTCGCGGATCAGGAAGGCCATGCCGCCAGCGGCCTGGAAGTGGTTGATGTCGGCCTTGCCGTTGGGGTAGACGTGGGACAGGGTCGGCACCACCTCGGACAGGTCGGCCATGTCCTGCCAGGTCAGCTGGATACCCGCAGCCTGGGCAATCGCCGGGATGTGCAGGGTATGGTTGGTCGAGCCGCCGGTGGCATGCAGGGCGACGATGGAGTTGACCAACGCCTTCTCGTCGACGATTTCACCCAGCGGCATGAAGCTGCCGCTGGCCTTGGTCATGCGCGTGACCTGCTGCGCGGCCTCGGCGGTGAGCGCGTCGCGCAGCGGTGTGTACGGGTTGACGAACGAGGCGCCCGGCAGGTGCAGGCCCATCACCTCCATCACCAACTGGTTGGTATTGGCAGTGCCGTAGAAGGTGCAGGTGCCAGGACTGTGGTAGGACTTCATCTCCGACTCCAGCAGCTCTTCGCGGCTGGCCTTGCCTTCGGCGTAGCGCTGGCGCACATCGGCCTTCTGCTTGTTGGAAATGCCGGAGACCATCGGCCCGCCCGGAACGAAGATGGTCGGCAGGTGGCCGAAGCGCAGCGCCCCCATCATCAGGCCGGGGACGATCTTGTCGCAGATGCCCAGCATCAGCGCGGCGTCGAACATGTTGTGCGACAGGGCCACGGCAGTGGACATGGCGATCACTTCGCGGCTGGCGATGGCCAGCTCCATGCCCGGCTCGCCCTGAGTCACGCCATCGCACATGGCTGGCACGCCACCGGCGAACTGGCCGACCGAGCCGACTTCACGCAAGGCCTGCTTGATCTGCTCGGGGAAGTGCTGATACGGCTGGTGCGCCGAAAGCATGTCGTTGTAGGCCGAGACAATGGCCACGTTGGCCGCGTTCATCAGGCGCAGGGTCTGCTTGTCGTCGCTGCCGCAACCGGCCACGCCATGGGCGAAGTTGGCGCACTGCAGGCTGGCACGCATGGGGCCGTCACTGGCCGCGCCGCGAATCAGTTGCAGGTAGCGTTCGCGGGTGGCACGGCTACGTTCGACCAGCCGCTGGGTGACCTCAAGGATGCGCGGATGCATGTACTGGACTCCAGGCTAATTGTAAGGGCGGTTTGCCGGGCATTTCCCCTCCAAACGATTGCGGCCTAGGCTCAAGGTAGAGGAGCCCGCTGCATCGGTGGAGGCACGTCGCCCAACCACTCGTTGTATATTTAAACAAAATACTGCCACTAAAAAGGCTTGTTTTCTATCGTCAGGTGAATAATCTTGTAATTCCAACAACAAAACCGTTTCAGTGAAGCTCCTTTGTGCCACAGCTTTCACTCGGACTGCCAGAGGTACTGCCATGACCCTACGCATCGCCATCAATGGATTCGGCCGCATCGGGCGCAACGTCCTGCGCGCACTGTATACCCAAGGCTACCGCCAGGACCTGCAGGTCGTCGCCATCAACGACCTGGGCGACAGCGCCATGAATGCCCACCTGCTCAAGTACGACAGCGTGCACGGTACCTTCGACGCCAGTGTCGAGGCCGACCACGAAAGCCTCACGGTCAATGGTGACCGTATCGCGGTCAGTGCCATCCGCAACCCGGCCGAACTGCCCTGGAAGGCCGAGGCGATCGACGTGGTGTTCGAATGCACCGGGCTGTTCACCGAGCGTGCCAAGGCCGCCGCCCACCTGGCTGCGGGGGCTGGCAAGGTGATTGTCTCGGCACCGGCCAAAGGCGCCGATGCCACCGTGGTGTACGGGGTCAACCATGACATCCTGCGGGCCTCGCACCAGATCATCTCCAATGCCTCCTGCACTACCAACTGCCTGGCACCGATTGCCCAGGTGCTGCACCGCGAGTTCGGCATCGAACAGGGCCTGATGACCACCATCCATGCCTATACCAACGATCAGGTGCTGACCGATGTGTACCACGGCGACCCGTATCGTGCGCGTTCGGCAACCCAGTCGATGATCCCGAGCAAGACCGGCGCTGCCGAGGCCGTGGGCCTGGTATTGCCGGAGCTGGCCGGCAAGCTGACCGGCATGGCGGTACGGGTGCCGGTGATCAACGTGTCGCTGGTGGACCTCACGGTCAACCTCAAGCGCGAGGCCACGGCCGAACAGGTCAACCAGCTGTTCCTCGAGGCCAGCAAGCATTCCAGGGTATTGGGCTACAACGCCTTGCCGCTGGTTTCCTGCGATTTCAACCACAACCCGCTGTCGTCGATCTTCGATGCCAACCATACCCGGGCCAACGGGCGCATGCTCAAGGTGCTGGCCTGGTATGACAACGAGTGGGGGTTCTCCAACCGCATGCTGGATAACTGCCTGGCGTTGTGCCGCGCCCGCTGAGCTTCTCAGCCTGGCGGCCAATGTGGGTGTGCCCCTTGTGGGAGCGGCCTTGCGTCGCGAAAGGGCTGCAAAGCAGCCCTCGGACCTCAGCGGTGGTGCTGAGACCTCCGGGGCCGCTTTGCGGCCCTTTCGCGACGCAAGGCCGCTCCCACAAAAAGCATGCCGGCGCCTGCCACTCACAATCTTTACCTTTTCCTAACATTTCCAGGCTTGACCTTCGAGGAGGATGATAAGCATTATCATTAACCTTTCGTCGGCCAGGTCCCCCTGTGAGTCAGTCCCGGTTCAACTCTATCTTCCTCGTCCAGCGTCTTACCCTGCTGCGCACCCTGCAACGCATGGTGGGCAACCCCAATACGGCCGAGGACCTGTTGCAGGAAACCTACCTGCGGGTTTCCCGCGCGCTCGGTGAGCGGCCCATCGAACACATCGAGCCGTTCGTGTTCCAGACCGCGCGCAACCTGGCCCTCGACCATCTGCGCGCGCGCCGGGTGCAATCGCGCATGCTGGTCGACGACGTGCCCGACGAGGTCCTGCACAGCGTGGCCGCGCCGGCCACCAGCAGCGAGGATGCGGCCCATGCCGAGCAGTTGCTCAAGCACCTGAGTATCAGCCTCAAACAGCTGAGCGAACGTCAGCAGCGCATCTTCATACTAAGCCGGCTGCATGGCGCCACCTACCTGGAAATCGCCAGACAACTGAATGTTTCGCCCAGCACGGTACAGAAGGAACTGAAACTGATCATGGCGATCTGCATGGGTGTCGCCGACCGCCTCAAGTGAGGCAACCCAAAGCCCTTGCCACACTCCGCCTCAGCCTTGATCATTCGAAAAAAACCATTCAAGGATTCACCGTGACCAACAGCCCTGCCCCTCGCCCGTCACCCGCCGGGCCCAGCGCCCGTGCTCGTGCCATGGACGAGGCGCTGGACTGGCTGGTACGCCTGCAATGCGCCGACGCCGAGGACACCCAGGCCTTCGAAGCCTGGCTGAGCGCAGCGCCGGAAAATGCCGAGGCCTATGTCGAGGCAGAAGCATTGTGGAACGGCACACCGCTGCACCAGGTGGCCGTACAGATGCATAAGCAACAGCGCCGCTCGTGGCGCGGGCGCCTGCGCAGCCACTGGAAACCCCTGGCCACGGCAGCGCTGCTGCTGGTCGGGCTGTTCACCCTCGGCAACCTGCCCATGCGCCTGCAGGCCGACCACCTGACAGTGGTGGGAGAACGCCAGCGCCTGCAGCTGGAAGATGGGGCGAAAGTGCTGCTCAACACCAATTCGGCATTTGCCAGCGAGCAGCGTGATGGTCGCCAGGTCGCCCGCCTATTGCAGGGTGAGGCCTATTTTCAGGTCCCCGAGGGCGCGCTGCTGCCACTGGAAGTGCAGGCCGGGCCATTGCGCGCGCAGGTGCGCGACACCGACTTTGCCGTGCGCTACCTCGACGGCGAGGCACAGGTGCGGGTGCAGCGCGGCGATGTCGACCTGCAGGGGGCCCGCGACCAGCGCATCCGCCTGAGCGCCGGCGACAGCATCAGCGTCGGCCCCCAGGGATTCGGCAAGCGCCAGCGCCCCGACATGCACAAGGACCTGGCCTGGGTCGACGGCCGCCTGGTGTTCGAGAACTGCCCGCTGAGCCAGGTGCTGGCCGAGGTGCAGCGCTACTACCCGGGCTGGATCATCAACCGCAATGCGCAGCTGGAAGACATGGCGGTCACCGGCAACTACCGCCTCGACCAACCGCTGGAAACCCTGCGTGCGCTGGCCCACATCACCTCGGCACAGCTGCATGAGTACCCGGCGCTGGTCATTCTGAACTGATCCGCAAATCTGAAACCCGACACGGTCCCTGTGGGAGCGGGCGTGCCCGCGAACACGGGCAACGCCCGTGCCATCCACCGCGGTGCCTGTTTCGCGGGCATGCCCGCTCCCACAGAAATCGCGATACAGACCGCCAAACCGCAATCCAACTTTTTTTACGCAGTCACGCTACCCCGCCCGTCTCGTTATAGCCAATGCAACTGATTCTCGTTTGAAAACGAGGACAGCCATCACCTATAACAGTCCGCGCGTCAGGGAGCGCTTCCGATGTCCACAGGTCCTACCCGCCCCTCCACCCTTCCTCGCCATGGAGGGCAACTGTCCCTCCTGAGCCTTTCCCTACTGAACCTCGCCCTGCTCGCCAGCGGCGCCATCAGCCTGCCGGCACTGGCCGCCGAACCGGCACAGGCCAGCAGCCCGCGCATGGGCGACTACCGCTTCAGCATCGGCCAGCAGCCGCTGGTTTCGGCCATCAATGCTTTCAGCCAGGTCACCGGCTGGCAGGTCGGCTTCAGCGCCGAACTGGCCGACGGCGTGGCATCGCCAGGGGTGCAGGGTTCGTTACCGCCGGAAGCCGCGCTCAAGCGCCTGCTGCACGGCACCGGCCTGGGCTTTCGCAAGATCAGCAACGGCAATGTGGTGCTCGAACGCCAGGCCAGCGCCAATGTGATTGCCCTGCAGCAGGTGACCGTCAGCGCCACCCGCAGCGCCCAGGACGTCAGCCAGGTGCCGAGCACCGTCAGCGTGCAGACCCGCGAGCAACTGGACCGGCAGAACGTGAACAACATCCAGGACCTGGTGCGCTACGAACCAGGTGTGTCGGTAGCCGGCACCGGCCAGCGCAGCGGCCTGAACGGCTACAACATCCGTGGTATCGATGGCGAGCGCATCCTCACCCAGGTGGACGGCGTGTCGATCCCCGACAGCTTCTTCTTCGGCCCCTACGCCCAGACCCAGCGCAACTACGTTGACCCGGAGATCGTCAAGCGTGTGGAAATCCTTCGCGGCCCGGCCTCGGTGCTGTATGGCAGCAACGCCATCGGCGGAGCGGTGAGCTACTTCACCCTCGACCCGGACGACATCATCAAGCCTGGCAAGGACGCCGGTGCCCGCCTGAAGACCGGCTACAGCTCGGCCGACGAAAGCTGGCTGACCTCCGCCACCGTCGCCGGCCGCCAGGGCGACTTCGACGGCCTGTTGCACCTGAGCCAGCGCAACGGTCACGAAACCGAGACCCACGGCGGCCACAGCGGTGACGGCCTGGCGCGTACCGAAGCCAACCCGATGGACGTGCGCACCACAAACGTGCTGGCCAAGCTGGGCTGGAACTACGCCGACGAAGCGCGCCTGGGCTTCACCTACGAGCGCTACAAGGATGATCGCGACCAGAACATCCTCAGTGCGGTGGGCGGGCCTTTCATTCCTGGCTTTGGTGCCCCAGGTTACTACAAGGCGCGTAACGGCAACGACACCGTCACCCGCGAACGCCTTGGCATCAACCATGAGTTCGGCCTGGATTCGCTGGTCGCCGACCATGTGAAGTGGAGCCTGAACTACCAGATCGCCAAGACCGACCAGCACACCGAGGAAGTCTACGCACCGCCTGGCCGTCAGGTACTGCGTACCCGAGACACTCTGTACAAGGACCGCCAGTGGGTATTCGACGCCCAGCTGGACAAGGCCTTCAGCCTCGGCGCCACCGACCACCTGCTGACCTACGGCACCACCCTCAAGCACGAGAAGGTCACCGGTTCGCGCAGCGGCACTGGCACCTGCCTGGCCGTTGGTTCAGGTTGTTCTGGCGCTGGCGCCGAGCGCCCGGCAGACGGCCAGGCCCTGGTCAGCGACTTCCCGGACCCGACGGTGAACACCTACAGCCTGTTCGTGCAGGATGAAATCCGCTGGAACAACTGGACCTTCATGCCTGGTGCTCGTTACGACTACACGCGCATGGAGCCCAGGTTCACCGAGGAATTCCTGCGTGGCCTGGAGTCCAGCGGTACCGCACCTATCTCCCAGGACGACTCGGACAAGAAGTGGCATCGCGTCTCGCCCAAGTTCGGCCTGACCTACGCCTTCAACGACAACTACACCTGGTATGGCCAGTACGCCGAAGGTTTCCGCACCCCGACTGCCAAATCCATGTACGGGAAGTTTGAGAACATCGAGCAAGGCTACCGCGTCGAAGGCAACCCGGGTCTCGAACCCGAAAAGAGCAAAAGCTATGAAACCGGCCTGCGTGGCAACTTCGACGCCGGTAATTTCGACGTGGCGGTGTTCTACAACAAGTACCGCGACTTCATCGACGAAGATGCCGTACAAAGCGCCAACCTGGAGCAGACCTTCAAGGCCAACAACATCAAGCACGCCACCATCAAGGGTACCGAGGTCAAGGGCCGCCTGAACCTGGACCACTTCGGTGCGCCGCAGGGCCTGTATACCCAGGGCTCGATCGCCTACACCTATGGCCGCAACGATGACACCGGCGAGCCACTGAACAGCGTCAACCCGCTCAAGGGCGTGTTCGGCCTGGGTTACGAACAACAACACTACGGCGGCCTGCTGAGCTGGACATTGGTCAAGCGCAAGACCCGCGTCGACGACAGCACCTTCTACTCGCCCGACGGTTCGAGCTCCAAGTTCCGCACCCCGGGCTACGGGGTGCTGGACCTGACCGGTTACTACAAGGTCACCGACGACGTGACCATCAACGCCGGCCTGTACAACCTCACCGACAAGAAGTACTGGCAGTGGGATTCGGTACGCAGCTACGACGGCCAGGGTGAAGCGGCCGTGACTCAGCCGGCCAACATCGACCGCCTGACCATGCCGGGGCGCAACTTCGGCATCAATGTGGTTTGGGATATCTGACCTGGATTATCGCTGACAGGTTTGTTTCGTCAGTGCCGGCCTCTTCGCGGGTAAACCCGCTCCCACAGGTATCGCGCAGACCTCGGGCCTGTGATGTCCCTGTGGGAGCGGGTTTACCCGCGAAGAGGCCAGCACTACCAGCACAAATACCAGCTTTTTTTACTGTCCCGCCCCCGCTATTTCGTCTTGTCTCTAGACGCCCCTTTTCCAAGGACTGCCCCATGACCGACCGCCCAGCCCTGCGCTCCCAGCGCCTCAACCAGATCACCCACGCCCCCCACGCCGAACTTGATGCCCTGGTCAAAGCCCACGCGCCCTTCGACAGCCGCGAAAGCTTCGCCCGCTTCGTGGTCGCCCAGTACCTGTTCCAGGCCGAGCTGCAGGCCCTGTACAACGACCCGCAACTGATCGCCATCATCCCCGACCTTGCCGAGCGCTGCCGTGCCGAACAGGCCCGTCTGGACCTCGCCGACCTTGACACCGAAATACCACCAGCCGTGCCGGGCGCCCTGCGCAACCCGAGCCTGGGCGAGGCAATGGGCTGGATCTTCGTCTCCGAAGGCTCCAAACTGGGCGCTGCGTTTCTGATCAAGCGTGCCGTGGCCCTGGAACTGTCCGACAGCTTCGGTGCCCGACACCTGGGCGAACCGGCCGGTGGCCGTGCCGAAGGCTGGAAACAGTTCACCCGCATTCTTGATGGCCTGGCCCTGTCGGCCGAAGAGGAAGCCGCTGCCGAACGCGGCGCAATTGCTGCCTTCGAGCGCTTCACCAAGCTGCTCAAGCATGCCTATGCTGCAGATGCCGCGCTGGTTTGACACGCCATACCCCGGCCACCCTACCGGTGGCCGAACCGCTTCCATGCAGTGAGACCATGACCCGACCCGCCCGTTCGAAACTCGCCCGCCTGCTGTATGCGACCTTGGCTTACGTGAGCCTGGGCGTGGGCCTGGTCGCGATCGTCATTCCCGGCCTGCCGACCACCGAATTCATCCTGCTGGCTGCCTGGGCGGCCACACGCAGTTCGCCGCGCCTGTCTGCCTGGCTGGAGAACCATCGGCTCTTCGGGCCGATATTGCACAACTGGCGCAATGGCAAGGTGATCCAGCGCCGGGCCAAGGTCAGCGCGACCCTCAGCATGCTGCTGTGCGCGGGCCTGATGCTGACGTTCCTGGAACACCGCTGGCCGGTGTTCCTGGCCATTGCCGGCATGACCCTGGGCAACCTGTGGATCTGGTCCCGCCCCGAGCACGCCCCCTGCCCTGCCCCGTCACAAGCTCAGCAGCCCTGAGTACAGGGCATAGGCCGCCAGCGCGGCACCTGCCAGCACGGCAGCGAAAATCAGCTTTTCCCAAGTGGTGAACAAGGTTTTACCCTGCTCATGCTTGGCCCTGGCGAACAGGATCACGCCCGGGGCGTACAGCAGCGCCGACAGCAGCAGGTACTTCAGCCCGCCGGCGTACAACAGCCACACGGCATATACCAGGGCAACCAGCGCCACCAGCAGGTCCTTGCGGCGCAGGGCCGGCTGCTCGTCGTAGGTTTCTGCACGTACCGCCAACAGCACGGCGTAGGCCGCCGACCACAGGTAGGGCACAAGAATCATCGACGAGGCCAGGTAGATCAGGCTGGTATAGGTACCGGCGGAAAACAGCGTGATCAGCAGGAAGCCCTGGATCATGCAGTTGGTCAGCCACAGGGCGTTGGCCGGTACATGGTTGGCGTTTTCCTTGGCCAGGAAACGCGGCATGGTCTTGTCCCGCGCCGTGGCGTAGAGGATCTCGGCACACAGCAACGCCCACGACAGCAGCGCGCCAAGCAGCGAAACCGCCAGGCCGATACTGATCAACAAGGCACCCCATGGCCCGACGATATGCTCCAGCACCGAAGCCAGTGACGGGTTCTGCAGCCCGGCCAGTTGCGGCTGGGTCATCACCCCCAGCGACAGCACGTTGACCAGCACCAGCAGCGCCAGCACTCCCAGAAAACCGATCACCGTAGCCTTGCCCACATCCGAGCGGCGCTGGGCGCGCCCGGAATACACACTGGCGCCCTCGATGCCGATGAACACGAACACGGTGACCAGCATCATGTTACGCACCTGCTCCAGCACGCTGCCGAACTGCGGGTTGCTCAGGCCCCAGATGTCACGTGTGAAGATATCGGCGCGGAAGGCGAACGCCGCGATCACCACGAAAATCAGCAACGGTACCACCTTGGCGACGGTAGTCACCTGGTTGATGAACGCCGCTTCCTTGATGCCGCGCAGCACCAGGAAATGCACCGCCCAGAGCAGCAGCGAAGCGCAGCCGATGGCGATTGGCGTGTTGCCCTCGCCGAATACCGGGAAGTAGAAACCCAGGGTGCTGAACAGCAGCACGAAGTAGCCGACGTTGCCCAGCCAGGCACTGATCCAGTAGCCCCAGGCCGAGGAAAAACCCATGTACTCGCCAAAGCCGGCCTTGGCGTAGGCGTACACTCCCGAGTCCAGCTCCGGCTTGCGATTGGCCAGGGTCTGGAATACGAAAGCCAGGGCCAACATGCCGACTGCGGTGATACCCCAACCGATCAGCACAGCCCCCACATCGGCACGCGCCGCCATGTTCTGCGGCAACGAGAAGATCCCGCCTCCAATCATCGAGCCGACCACCAATGCGATCAGCGCGCCCAGGCGCAGCTTCTGTCCCGGTTCGCTCATGAGCCTTCCTTTTTTTGCGCACTGTCATGGGCTTGAAACAGCCATGCAGTCCATATAAGTGTTGCTACTTATAATGATCCTGACCAATGAAGCTATAGCACTAATAACTGCTTTGTCTATGCCAGCTTTTGAGTAAAACCTAGCAGCTCCGGAGCAACTAGAAAAGAATCCGATAAAACTCGAAATTCTTGTGAAAAATTTGCGAAAGCGGCAAAAACGGCTAGCGTCAAGCATCGCAGGCTGAACAGAGCGTTTGCTCTAGATGGACATGGAGGTGCCAGCATGCAGGGCCTGCGGCATAAGTTGTCGGCACTCTCCAGGAGCTTCGTGAAGGAATTTTCCTACTTCACGTCGCCATGAACTGACCCAAGTCAGCGAATGGCAGCGGCGTCGGATTTACTCTGTCGTCAACTTTCTCCTGGCAGGAGTTGTTAAATGTCTGATTCATCCGGAAAACTAAAGCTCGGCGCGTTAGTTGCACTTGTCGTCGGTTCGATGATTGGTGGCGGGATCTTCTCGCTGCCGCAAAACATGGCTGCCAGCGCAGGGGTTGGCGCTGTACTGATCGGCTGGGCGATCACCGCGGTCGGCATGCTGACCCTGGCGTTCGTGTTCCAGACCCTGGCCAACCGCAAGCCTGACCTGGATGGCGGGGTGTATGCCTACGCCAAGGCCGGTTTTGGCGACTACATGGGCTTCTCCTCGGCCTGGGGCTACTGGATCAGTGCCTGGCTGGGCAACGTCGGCTACTTCGTGCTGCTGTTCAGTACCCTGGGCTACTTCTTCCCGATCTTCGGCGAAGGCAACACCCCGGCCGCCATCATCGGCGCATCAGTGCTGCTGTGGGCCGTACATTTCCTGGTGCTGCGCGGCATCAAGGAAGCAGCATTCATCAACCTGATCACCACCGTGGCCAAGGTGGTGCCGCTGCTGCTGTTCGCCCTGATCTGCCTGTTCGCCTTCAAGCTCGACATCTTCACCGCCGACATCTGGGCGGTAGGTACGCCAGAGCTGGGCAGCGTGATGAACCAGGTGCGCAACATGATGCTGGTCACCGTGTGGGTGTTCATCGGCATCGAGGGTGCGAGCATCTTCTCGTCGCGGGCGGAAAAACGCTCTGACGTGGGCAAGGCCACGGTCATCGGCTTCGTCACCGTGCTGCTGTTCCTGGTGCTGGTCAACGTGCTGTCGCTGGGCATCATGACCCAACCAGAACTGGCCAAGCTGCAGAACCCGTCGATGGCTGCCGTACTGGAGCATGTGGTCGGCCACTGGGGCGCGGTACTGATCAGCGTCGGCCTGATCATCTCGCTGCTCGGGGCCCTGCTTTCGTGGGTGCTGCTGTGCGCCGAGATCATGTTCGCCGCCGCCAAGGACCATACCATGCCGGAGTTCCTGCGCCGCGAGAACGCCAACCAGGTACCGGCCAACGCCCTGTGGCTGACCAACGCCATGGTGCAGATCTTCCTGGTGATCACACTGTTCTCCAGCAGTACCTACCTGTCGCTGATCTACCTGGCCACCTCGATGATCCTGGTGCCCTACCTGTGGTCGGCCGCCTATGCCTTCCTGCTGGCTCTGCGTAGCGAAACCTACGAGCAGGCCCTGGCCGAACGGCAGAAGGACCTGGTGATCGGTGGTATCGCCCTGTTGTACGCCGTCTGGCTGCTGTACGCCGGTGGCGTGAAATACCTGCTGCTCTCGGCCCTGCTCTACGCACCTGGCGCAATCCTGTTCGCCAAGGCCAAGCGTGAGGTTGGCCAACCTGTCTTCACCAACGTGGAAAAACTGATCTTCGCAGCCGTGGTCATCGGTGCCCTGGTGGCAGCCTTTGGCCTGTACGACGGCTTCCTGACCCTTTGACCCACGTCTTCGTTCAACTGGAGGAATGAAATCATGTCCGCTGAAAAACAGAAGTACGGTGTCCACTCCGAAGCCGGCAAACTGCGCAAAGTGATGGTTTGCTCGCCGGGCCTGGCGCACAAGCGCCTGACGCCGAGCAACTGTGACGAGCTGCTGTTCGACGACGTGATCTGGGTCGACCAGGCCAAGCGTGACCATTTCGACTTTGTCACCAAGATGCGCGAGCGTGGCGTGGATGTGCTGGAGATGCACAACCTGCTGACCGACATCGTCCAGCAACCCGAAGCACTGAAGTGGATCCTCGATCGCAAGATCACCTCCGACACCGTCGGTGTCGGCCTGACCAATGAAGTGCGAAGCTGGCTCGAAGGCCTCGAGCCACGCCATCTGGCCGAGTTTCTGATCGGCGGCGTGGCAGGCCAGGACTTGCCGGAAAGCGAAGGCGCCAGCGTGGTCAAGATGTACAACGACTACCTGGGCCACTCCAGCTTCATCCTGCCACCGTTGCCCAACACCCAGTTCACCCGTGACACCACCTGCTGGATCTATGGCGGCGTCACGCTCAACCCGATGTACTGGCCGGCGCGCCGCCAGGAAACCCTGTTGACCACCGCCATCTACAAGTTCCACAAGGAGTTCACCGGCGCCGACTTCCAGGTGTGGTACGGCGACCCGGACAAGGACCACGGCAACGCTACCCTCGAAGGCGGTGACGTGATGCCGATCGGCAAAGGCATCGTGCTGATCGGCATGGGCGAGCGCACCTCGCGCCAGGCCATCGGCCAGTTGGCGCAAAACCTGTTCGCCAAGGGCGCGGTGGAAAAAGTCATCGTCGCCGGCCTGCCAAAATCCCGCGCTGCCATGCACCTGGACACCGTGTTCAGCTTCTGCGACCGCGACCTGGTAACGGTCTTCCCGGAAGTGGTGAAAGAGATCGTGCCGTTCATCATCCGCCCGGACGAAAGCAAGCCTTACGGCATGGACGTGCGCCGCGAGAACAAGTCGTTCATCGAGGTGGTGGGCGAGCAGCTTGGGGTCAAGCTGCGCGTGGTCGAAACCGGTGGCAACAGCTTTGCCGCCGAGCGCGAACAGTGGGATGACGGCAACAACGTGGTGGCCATGGAACCGGGCGTGGTCATTGGCTACGACCGCAACACCTACACCAATACCCTGCTACGCAAAGCCGGGATCGAGGTCATCACCATCAGTGCCGGCGAACTGGGCCGGGGCCGGGGTGGCGGCCACTGCATGACCTGCCCGATCGTGCGCGACCCGATCGACTACTAACGACCATTACCCCCGGCCGCCCTCATAAAGCGGCGGCCGGTGCGTTCACCAAACTCAAGGAGAAAAGTCATGGCGTTCAATATTCACAACCGCAACCTGCTCAGCCTGGAACACCACACCACCCGTGAGCTGCGCTACCTGCTGGACCTGTCCCGCGACCTCAAGCGTGCCAAGTACACCGGCACCGAGCAGCAGCACCTGAAGGGCAACAACATCGCGCTGATCTTCGAAAAAACCTCTACCCGTACCCGCTGCGCCTTCGAAGTGGCCGCCTATGACCAGGGCGCCAATGTCACCTACATCGACCCGACCTCCTCGCAGATCGGCCACAAGGAAAGCATGAAGGATACTGCCCGCGTGCTCGGGCGCATGTACGACGCCATCGAGTACCGGGGCTTCAAGCAGGAAATCGTCGAAGAGCTGGCCAAGTTCGCCGGCGTTCCGGTGTTCAACGGCCTGACCGACGAATACCACCCAACCCAGATGATCGCCGACGTGCTGACCATGCGTGAGCACAGCGACAAGCCCCTGCACGACATCAGCTACGCCTACCTGGGCGACGCCCGCAACAACATGGGCAACTCGCTGCTGCTGATCGGCGCCAAGCTTGGCATGGACGTACGCATCGCCGCGCCCAAGGCGCTGTGGCCGCATGACGACCTGGTCGAACGTTGCCACAAGTACGCCGAGGAAAGCGGCGCACGCATCACCCTCACCGAAGACCCGGTTGCCGCGGTCAAGGGTGTGGACTTCGTGCACACCGACGTGTGGGTATCGATGGGTGAGCCGATCGAAGCCTGGGGTGAGCGCATCAAGCTGCTCAAGCCGTATCAGGTGAATGCACAGCTGATGAAGTCCACCGGCAACCCGCGGACCAAGTTCATGCACTGCCTGCCGGCGTTCCACAACTCCGAAA
Organism: Pseudomonas sp. M2(2023); assembly: GCF_030263955.1. Lineage (NCBI taxonomy): Bacteria > Pseudomonadati > Pseudomonadota > Gammaproteobacteria > Pseudomonadales > Pseudomonadaceae > Pseudomonas > Pseudomonas sp. M2(2023). The sequence continues at coordinate 1,093,582 of NZ_CP127114.1, read as the reverse complement.
CCAAGGTAGGCAAGCAGATCGCCGAACAGTACCCGGACCTGGCCAACGGTATCGAAGTGACCGACGACGTCTTCGAGTCGCCGGCCTGCATCGCCTTCGAGCAGGCGGAAAACCGCATGCACACGATCAAGGCGATCCTGGTGTCGACACTGGCTGACCTGTAAAGGCTGACTCGGCAAGCCGGGCAACCCGAACCCCGTGTGGGAGCGGGTTTACCCGCGAATGCGTCAGTAGCACCAGCCGCGTTGCATGGGCTGACGCTTTCGCGGGTAAACCCGCTCCCACAAGGGGCGGCGATACCGGACGAGAGCAGCGCTCCCTTCTTTTCGTTAAAGGACATTCCCCATGCGTATCGTTGTTGCATTGGGCGGCAACGCCCTGCTGCGTCGCGGCGAGCCCATGACCGCTGATAACCAGCGGGCCAATATTCGCACCGCCACCGAACAGATCGCCAAGATCCACCCAGGCAACGAGCTTGTCATAGCCCACGGCAACGGCCCGCAAGTTGGCCTGCTATCGCTGCAGGGCCTGTCCTACAAGCCCGACGAGGCCTACCCGCTGGACGTGCTGGGGGCCGAGACCGAGGGCATGATCGGCTACATGATCGAACAGGAACTGGGCAACTTGCTGGCCTTCGAAGTGCCGTTCGCCACCCTGCTGACCCAGGTCGAAGTGGACGCCAACGACCCCGCCTTCAAGGACCCGACCAAGTTCATCGGCCCGGTCTATGGCAAGGAAGAGGCCGAGCGCCTGGCCAAGGAAAAGGGTTGGGTGGTCAAGGCCGACGGCGACAAGTACCGCCGAGTGGTGGCCAGCCCGAAACCCAAACGCATCTTCGAGATCCGCCCGATCAAGTGGCTGCTGGAAAAGAGCAGCATCGTGATTTGCGCCGGCGGCGGCGGCATCCCCACCATGTACGATGAGAACCGCAAGCTCAAGGGCATCGAGGCGGTGATCGACAAGGACCTGTGCTCGGCCCTGCTGGCAGAGCAGCTGGACGCCGACCTACTGATCATTGCCACCGACGTCGATGCGGCCTATGTTGACTGGGGCAAGCCCACACAAAAGGCCATTGCCCAGGCCCACCCCGACGAACTCGAACGCCTTGGCTTCGCCGCTGGCTCCATGGGGCCGAAGGTGCAGGCCGCCTGCGACTTTGCCCGCAACACCGGCAAAGTGGCAGTGATCAGTTCGCTGGAGAACATCGAAGACATCGTCAAAGGCACCGCCGGCACGCGCGTTTCCACCGCGAAGCCGGGGATCAGCTACCGTTGAATGCAGTAGGCGGGCGCCAGCGTCCGCCATTTTCGACCTTCCAAAGGAGCTTGCCATGGCCCAGTACCAACCCGGTCATGTACACATCGAGCGCACCGCGCTGAACCAGAATGACCACAGCTATGACCTGAACATCGAATACGAGGCAGTGTCGGACCCCAAGGAAGGTAGAGGCATCCAGTTCAAGATGCATGGCAGCATCGAAGGCAAGCCAGTGGAAGAAAAGTTCTTCCTGGCCAAGGACCAGGTATTGCCCAGCTTCCTCATGCAACTGAGCCGAAGGGCGCAGTCGTACCTGAAGCCACCGAAGAAATTCGAGAGCCTGAGCTCGCCGCACAAGCTTTATGACCATATGTTCGCGGACATTCGCGAAAAGCTGGATGTGAAATCGGGCGACCCGATCAAGCCTGAACATCTGGAGTGATTTCAAGAACCGGGGCCGCAAAGCGGCCCCGACAATGTTGAGGCATACTACCGCCCTCCCCCAGCCACAACCGCACCCTCCCCATGCGCATCCACGTCAGCTTCATCGACCGCGTCGGCATCACCCAGGAAGTCCTCGCCCTGCTCGGTGCCCGCAACCTCAACCTGGACGCCGTGGAGATGGTCCCGCCGAACGTCTACATCGACGCCCCTACCCTCAGCCCCGCCGTGCTCGAAGAACTGCACGACGCGCTGTTCGAGGTACATGGCGTGCAATCGGTGGACGTGGTCGACATCCTCCCTGGCCAACGCCGGCACCTGCAGCTCGATGCCCTGCTGGCGGCGATGAGCGACCCGGTGCTGGCCGTGGACAGTGCCGGCAAGGTGCTGCTGGCCAACCCGGCGCTGATCGAACTGTGCGGCCGCGAATCGGCCGGGCGCTCGGTGGGTGAGCTGTTCGGCGACCCGGCGCTGCTGCAGGCCCTGCTGGACAACAACTTCCACCTGCCCATGCGCGAGATGCAGCTCAACGGCCAGAGCCTGTTGCTGGACGCCATGCCGATCACCAACGCCGGTGGCCTGCTGACACTGTATCCGCCTACGCGCATGGGCGAACGCCTGTCGGCCCTGCACCACGACCATGCCGAAGGCTTCGATGCCTTGCTCGGCGAGTCACCGGCCATCCGCACCCTCAAGGCCCGCGCCCTGCGCGTGGCGGCGCTCGATGCACCGCTGCTGGTGCATGGCGAAACCGGCACCGGCAAAGAACTGGTAGCCCGCGCCTGCCACGCCATCAGCAGCCGCCATGCGGCGCCATTCCTGGCCCTGAACTGTGCCGCGCTGCCCGAGAGCCTGGCCGAAAGCGAACTGTTCGGCTACGCCCCCGGGGCCTTCACCGGTGCGCAACGGGGCGGCAAGCCCGGGTTGATGGAGCTGGCCAACCAGGGCACGGTGTTCCTCGATGAAATCGGCGAGATGTCGCCATACCTGCAGGCCAAGCTGCTGCGCTTTCTCAGCGATGGCAGCTTCCGCCGGGTGGGTGGTGACCGCGAAGTGAAGGTGGATGTACGCATCATCAGCGCCACCCACCGTGACCTGGAGCGCATGGTCGCCGAAGGCAGCTTCCGCGAAGACCTGTTCTACCGCCTGAACGTGCTCAATCTGCAAGTGCCACCGCTGCGCGACCGCGGCCAGGACATCCTGATGCTGGCGCATTTCTTCATGCAGCAGGCCTGCACGCAGATCCAGCGCCCACCCTGCAGGCTGACCCCGGCTACCCATTCGGCACTGCTGGCCAACCCTTGGCCGGGCAATGTGCGCCAGTTGCAGAACGTGATATTCCGCGCCGCAGCCATCTGCGAGGGCAACCTGGTGGATATTGGTGACCTGGACATCGCCGGCACCTCGGTGGCCCGTGGTCAGGACGGCGAAGTGGCCAGCCTGGAACAGGCCGTGGGCGATTTCGAGCGCGAGCTGCTGCAACGTCTGTACGCCAGCTACCCATCGACGCGGCAACTGGCCGGGCGCTTGCAAACTTCACATACCGCCATTGCGCAGCGCCTGCGCAAATATGGAATACCGGGCAAAGCCTGATACCTGTGGAAGCTGGCTTGCCTGCGATGGGCCGCAAAGCGGCCCCTGATAGTTATTGTAATAACACGGTTGTTATTCAGGCTTTTCCTACGCCAGTGAAAGACACTCTCCCACGTATGCCTCGTAGAATGGTGACAGTGTATTCCCACCTGTCACCCCACTTTTCCGCCCCATAGCGGGAAGTGGTCCGCTACTGGATATAACGAGAGCACCTGATGTTTGAACTCGATTTTTACGGGACGCTTGTAGCCGCCTCTTTGGTACTGTTATTGGGGCGCGGCCTGGTCGCGCGTATTGGTTTCCTGCGCACTTACAATATTCCGGAACCTGTCGCTGGCGGCCTGGTAGTGGCCTTGGCGTTCCTGGGGTTGCGCAGTTTCGATATCCACGTGCAATTCGATACTTCACTGCAAACTCCTCTGATGCTGGCATTCTTCGCCACCATCGGTTTGAGTGCAGACTTCGCCAGCCTGAAAAAAGGTGGCCGCGTGGTTACCGTGTTCCTGCTGGTGGTAACCGGCTTGCTGCTGGTCCAGAACGCCATGGGCATCGGCCTGGCAACGGCACTGGGGCTCGACCCGCTGATGGGCCTGCTGGCCGGCTCTATTACCTTGTCCGGCGGCCACGGTACAGGCGCCGCGTGGGGGGCCACTTTCACCGAAAAGTTCGGTCTGGCGTCGGCCTCCGAACTGGCAATGGCATCAGCTACCTTCGGCCTGGTACTGGGTGGCCTTATTGGTGGCCCGGTCGCCCGGTTGCTGATCAGACGGGTAACGACACCTGGTATCGAAGAACCAGCACCACAACTGCCCAAGGGTTTCGAACAACCAGACAAAGAGCGCCTGATTACACCGTTTTCATTTATCGAAACACTGGCGCTGATCGCTGTCAGTTTGCTCGCAGGCTCGTTACTTAACGGTTTGCTGAAAGGCACTGCGTTTGAACTGCCAACGTTCGTTTGCGTGTTGTTTGTGGGCGTGGTGTTGCGAAACGGCCTTTCGGCGCTCGGCTTTTATCAAGTATTCGAACGGGAAGTCTCGGTATTGGGCAATGTGAGTTTGTCGTTATTCCTGGCCATTGCCTTGATGTCGCTCAAGTTGTGGGACCTTTCAGCGCTGGCATTACCATTCTTTGCATTGCTCGCCGCACAGACATTGGTCATGGCACTGTTCGCGATATTCGTCACGTTCCGGGTCATGGGCCGCAACTATGATGCAGCGGTACTGGCTGCCGGGCACTGTGGTTTCGGCCTGGGTGCAACGCCAACGGCAATCGCCAACATGCAAGCGGTGACCCAGCGCTACGGAGCCTCGCGCATTGCCTTCCTGGTGGTGCCGATGGTGGGGGCATTCTTCATCGACATCATCAATGTCATCGTCATCAAGCTGTATCTGGCGTTGCCGTTCTTTTGAGCCAGACGCTGAACGCTCAGCCGGTATGTTGCTGCGCCAGGTCCTGCCCAGAATCCGTAGACAGGGCCTGGTGCAGCATTTCCTCCAGGATCGAGAAAAAGCACTTTATGTGAGGCTGCTTCAATGCCTGTGGCCGGGTCACCATGTAGACCTCCAAATCTGGAAGGGGAAGGTCGACGAACAACTCGATCAAATCCTTGGCCAGAATCCGGGGCAGTACCGCCACCCCCATGCCTCGTCTCACCGATTCGAGCTGTGCGCTGAACGAGGTCACGCGGATCGGCGCACGTTCCAGCCCCCCCGCCTTTGCCGCACGTACTTGCGGCAACACGTCCAGCGGCGGAAGCAGGCCGATATTGACCGCCGTCGCAGGGGTAACCCCCGGAAAACGGTGCAGGTAACCAGCAGCGGCGAACACACCATAGCCAAGCCGGCCTATCGGCCGATAAATCAGTGAGGGCTCACCCAGATGGGCCGTGCGCACGGCAATGTCCGCCACACCCCGGACGATCTTGTGGAAGTCGGCGGTCACGGTCAACTCCACCGAGCAACCCGGGTGTAGTCCGGTGAAGCGATTGGCCGCCTCCAGTACGCAAGTCGAGAAGCCTTCCCCTGCGCTCACCTGCACAGTGCCAGAGAGTTCGCAAGGCAGCTCGGCTGCGCCAGCAGGCGTCTGGCGCCGTAGCCCAGCTTCTGCTGCCTGGGCCACTTCGACCAGCGATTGACCGCGCGAGGTCAGCCTGCATCCCTCTACGCCCCGCTCGACAAGCGGCTCGCCCAATGCAGCCTCAAGCTGGGTCAGGCGACGCGAAACGGTCGATGGTGCAATACCCAGCAACTCGCCAGCGCGAAGAAAGCTGCCACGCCGCGATACGGCCAATAGCAGCCGAAGATCGTCCCAGTTTTCCTGCAATGCCATATGTGCCGGCCTCTCCCTGGTCTGCAAATTCGCAAACCCACTATGCAGTAGGCGCTGTTTTTCGACAGCAAGCGCGGGAGTATACCTTGGGCCCCTCTGAACAAATGGAATGGATTGCATGATGACGAGCCCCAAGGACTATGCCCAACGCGCCGCCAATGCCTTTAACCAGCGTGATGTGCAAGGGCTGCTGGCACTAGTCGACGAAGACTTCGTGTACCTGGACGGCATGACGACCCAAACCGGGCGCGAAGCCATGCGCGCGCGGGAGATGGCGCTGTTCAGCGCACTCCCTGATGCCCAGGTGGCCCTGACCCCATTCATGGTCTCGGACGATCGGCTGGCAATGACCGCCGTCCTGACCGGCACCTTCACTGCCCCACTGCTGCTGCCAGCAGGCGTGATCGTTCCGGCCCATGGGCGTCGGATTTGCGTGCACTATGCGGCGCACTTCACCTTCAGAAATGGCCTGGCCATCCGTGAAGCGGTGTTTTTCGACAGTGCCATGTTGAAGCCATCTGCCGAACAGAGCGAGGGTTGAGCCATGCGCAATGTGTTCGTTACCGGAGCAACCGGCTTGCTGGGCAACAACCTGGTCCGTGAACTGGTCGCTCATGGCTACACGGTCAAAGGGCTGGTGCGGTCAAGAGCAAAGGGGGAACAGCAGTTCGGTGATGTGCCCGAAGTGGAGCTGGTCGAAGGCGACATGGCCGATGTCGACGCCTTCGCGGCATCGCTGCGCGGCTGCGACACGGTGTTCCATACTGCGGCGTTCTTTCGTGACAACTACAAAGGCGGCAGCCATTGGCAAGCACTCGAGCAGATCAATGTGACCGGTACCCGCCGCCTGCTGGAACAGGCCTACCTGGCCGGCATCCGGCGGTTTATCCATACCTCGTCCATTGCAGTGCTCGACGGGGCACCAGGCACGTCGATCGATGAGACATGCCTGCGGGCCGAAGCAGATGCAGATGACTACTACCGCAGCAAGATCCTCGCCGACCGCGTCGTGACTGAGTTTCTCGATGCCTGCCCCGACATGCACGCCTGCATGGTGCTCCCCGGCTGGATGTGGGGCCCTGGCGACATCGGCCCTACGTCGTCCGGGCAACTGGTCAACGATGTCGTGCACGGCAAACTGCCTGGCTTGATCCCGGGCAGTTTCTCGGTGGTCGATGCCCGCGATGTGGCTTTGGCGCACATTGCAGCAGCCACGCAAGGACGAAGTGGCGAACGCTACCTGGCCGCCGGGCGGCATATGACCATGGCTGAACTGGTACCAATAGTGGGCCGTCTGGCAGGCGTACGAACGCCAGCCCGGCATTTACCGTTGCCGTTGTTGTTCTGCCTGGCCGCAGTGCAGGAAATGTATGCGCGGCTTACCGGCAAGCCCATCCTGCTAAGCTTGGCCACACTGCGCCTGCTGGTACGGGAAAAGGATCGTACGCGTTTCAACCACAGCAAAAGTGAACACGCGCTTGGCCTGAGCTTTCGGGCGCTGGAGCTGACAATCGCCGATACCGTGGCGTGGTATCGTGATCACGGCTGGTTTGAACAACAGGGCGCGCCCACCAGGACAAGGAAGTAGTTACACCATGACCGCGGAAATAATCTTGATGCGCCACGGCCAGCCAGCACTGGTTACAAGCAACAAAGTGTCAGCGCTGGATATGAAGGACTGGTTCGAAGGCTACAACCGCGCCGAAATTACCGACCAGCCCGTCCCGACCGCCAGCCTGCAGCTCGCCGCAACGGCGAGGGTGATTGTCTCGAGCACAGCGCCACGTGCATTGAGCTCGCTGCAGGCGCTCGGTCTTGAGCCCAGCCACGTCGATGCGCTTTTTTGTGAAGCGCACCTGCCGTATGGCCAATGGAAGTTGCCTCGACTTTCACCGTTTACCTGGGCATTCATCCTTCGCCTCCTGTGGTTGTGTGGTTACTCGCGCAATGTCGAAACGGTCAGCGGTGCCAGGCTTCGCGCCAGCATGGCAGCACAACGGCTGTTATCACTTGCAAGCGAAGGGCCGGTACTGCTGCTAGGTCACGGTTTCATGAACCGGATGATTGCCAAGGAGCTCATTGCAAAGGGCTGGACTCGCCAAAACCAGAACGGCAGCCGTTATTGGAGCGCGGATGTTTTTAGCCGCAAAGACTGGCACCCCGCAGGCAACGCCGTATCGATTTAAATACACCGTATTCAAATCGATACACACCCATTCCGATACGGCGGTGCAAGGGTTTGATCCCCAAACCCTTTTTCATCCCCCTCCCGCTGTAGCGTTTTCATTCCACAAGTATGACAAACTGAATACGTAAAATAATTAACATATTGATTTATAACGTTTTTTAACGATTGGCCGCATTTTTGCTAAGGGAATCCCAACCCCAAGAGCGCGGAGCCACCGCGCCTAACGCCCTGCTTCCCGAGGATTCCCCATGAGCGAGTTGCGTTTCACTGAAGATCACGAATGGCTGCGCGTCGAAGCCGATGGCAGCGTTACCGTGGGCATCACCGCCTACGCCCAGAATGCCCTTGGCGATGTGGTTTTCGTGCAACTGCCAGAGTTGCAGCAGTATGAGAAAGGCAGCGAAGCGTCCACCGTCGAGTCGGTCAAGGCCGCCAGCGGTGTGTACATGCCCCTGACCGGCGAAGTGGTCCAGATCAACGACCAACTCGAAGACAGCCCGGAACTGGTCAACGAAGACCCGATGGGCGAAGGCTGGTTCTTCCGCTTCATTCCCGCCGATGCCAGCGCCGTGGCCGCCCTGCTCGACCAGGACGCCTACGACCGCCTGATCAAAGCCAACGACGACGCCTGAGGAACCCCGCCATGACTATCAACCTCGGCACCGCCAACGAATTCATCGCCCGCCACATCGGCCCGCGCGCCGCTGACGAGCAAGCCATGCTGGCCGCCCTCGGCTTCGACTCGCTGGAAGCCATGACCGCCGCCGTCATTCCCGACAGCATCAAAGGCACCAGCGTGCTCGGCTCGCACGACGGCCAAAGCGAAGCCGACGCCCTTGCCGCGCTCAAGGCCATCGCCGGCAAAAACCAGCTGTTCAAGAGCTACATCGGCCAGGGCTACTACAACACCCACACTCCGGCGCCGATCCTGCGCAACCTGCTGGAAAACCCGGCCTGGTACACCGCCTATACCCCGTACCAGCCAGAAATTTCCCAGGGCCGCCTGGAAGCGCTGCTGAACTTCCAGACCCTGATCAGCGACCTGACCGGCCTGCCGATCGCCAACGCCTCCCTGCTCGACGAAGCCACCGCTGCGGCCGAGGCCATGACCTTCTGCAAGCGCCTGTCGAAGAACAAGGCCAGCCACGCCTTCTTCGCCTCCGTGCACTGCCACCCGCAAACCCTCGACGTGCTGCGCACCCGTGCCGAGCCGCTGGGTATCGAGATAGTGGTCGGCGACGAACGCGAGCTGGGCGATGTCAGCGCCTTCTTCGGCGCCCTGCTGCAATACCCGGCCAGCAACGGTGAAGTGTTCGACTACCGCGAAGTGGTCGAGCGCTTCCACGCCGCCAACGCCCTGGTCGCCGTGGCCGCCGACCTGCTGGCCCTGACCCTGCTGACCCCGCCGGGCGAGTTTGGCGCCGACGTGGCCATCGGCAGCGCCCAGCGCTTCGGTGTGCCGCTGGGCTTTGGTGGCCCGCACGCGGCCTACTTCTCCACCCGTGACGCATTCAAGCGCGACATGCCAGGCCGCCTGGTCGGCGTGTCGATCGACCGCTTCGGCAAGACCGCCCTGCGCCTGGCCATGCAGACCCGCGAACAGCACATCCGCCGCGAAAAGGCCACCAGCAACATCTGCACCGCCCAGGTGCTGCTGGCCAACATCGCCAGCATGTTCGCCGTGTACCACGGCCCGGCCGGCCTCAAGCGCATCGCCGAACGTACCCATGCCCTGACCGCGATCCTGGCCGCCGGCCTGAAGACGCTGGGCGTGCAGGTAGTGGGCGCCAGCGCCTTCGACACCCTGACCCTGGCCACCGGCAGCGCCACTGCCAGCCTGCATGACAAGGCCCGCGCCCAGGGCATCAACCTGCGCCAGATCGACGCTGCCCACGTGGGCCTGTCGCTGGACGAAACCACTAGCCAGGCCGATGTCGAGAGCCTGTGGCAACTGATCGGTGGCGACCAGGCCCAGCCGGACTTCAACGCGCTGGCCGCCAGCACCGGCTCGCTGCTGCCTGCCGCCCTGCTGCGCCAGTCGGCCATCCTCTCGCACCCGGTATTCAACCGCTACCACAGCGAAACCGAGCTGATGCGCTACCTGCGCCGCCTTGCCGACAAGGACCTGGCGCTGGATCGCAGCATGATCCCGCTGGGCTCGTGCACCATGAAGCTGAACGCCGCCAGCGAAATGATCCCGGTCACCTGGGCCGAGTTCGGCAACCTGCACCCGTTCGCCCCGGCCGAGCAGAGCCAGGGCTACCTGCAGATGACCACCGAGCTGGAAGCCATGCTCTGCGCCGCCACCGGCTACGACGCCGTGTCGCTGCAGCCCAACGCCGGTTCCCAGGGCGAGTACGCAGGCCTGCTGGCCATCCGCGCCTACCACCGTAGCCGTGGCGAAGGCCACCGCGACATCTGCCTGATCCCGTCGTCGGCCCACGGCACCAACCCGGCAACCGCGCACATGGCCGGCATGCGCGTGGTGGTCACCGCCTGTGATGCCCGCGGCAACGTCGATGTCGAGGACCTGCGCGCCAAGGCCATCGAGCACCGCGAGCGCCTGGCCGCGATCATGATCACCTACCCGTCGACCCACGGCGTATTCGAGGAAGCGATCGGCGAAATCTGCGCGATCATCCACGACAACGGTGGCCAGGTGTACATCGACGGCGCCAACATGAACGCCATGGTCGGCCTGTGCGCCCCGGGCAAGTTCGGCGGCGACGTTTCCCACCTGAACCTGCACAAGACCTTCTGCATCCCGCACGGCGGTGGCGGCCCGGGCGTCGGCCCGATCGGTGTCAAGTCGCACCTGGCGCCGTTCCTGCCCGGCCACGCGCAGCTGGAAAACACCGAGGGCGCGGTTTGTGCCGCGCCGTTCGGCAGCGCCAGCATCCTGCCGATCACCTGGATGTATATCCGCATGATGGGCGGTGCCGGTCTCAAGCGTGCCTCGCAGATGGCGATCCTCAACGCCAACTACATCGCCCGTCGCCTGGAAGAGCACTATCCTGTTCTGTATACCGGCGGCAATGGCCTGGTGGCCCACGAGTGCATCCTCGACCTGCGCCCGCTGAAGGACACCAGCGGCATCAGCGTCGACGACGTGGCCAAGCGCCTGATCGACTTCGGCTTCCACGCCCCGACCATGTCCTTCCCGGTGGCGGGCACGCTGATGATCGAACCGACCGAAAGCGAGTCCAAGGAAGAACTGGACCGCTTCTGCGACGCGATGATCCAGATCCGCGAAGAAATTCGCGCGGTCGAGAACGGCAGCCTGGACAAGGACGACAACCCGCTGAAGAACGCCCCGCACACTGCGGCCGAGCTGGTTGGCGAATGGGCCCATGGCTACAGCCGCGAGCAGGCGGTGTACCCGCTGCCAAGCCTGGTGGAAGGCAAGTACTGGCCGCCGGTCGGTCGGGTCGACAACGTGTTCGGCGACCGCAACCTGGTGTGCGCCTGCCCGTCGATCGAGAGCTATCAGGACGCCTGATAGCCCTTCCCCCGCCACCTGGCTTGGGTGGCGGCCTGTGGGAGCGGGTTTACCCGCGAATGAGATGGTGGCTCTACCGCCGCATTCGCGGGTAAACCCGCTCCCACAGGGTTCACCGTCCGCCCAATCAACCTGGCAGGAGGTCACCATGTCTTTGAGCGTCTTCGACCTGTTCAAGATCGGCATCGGCCCCTCCAGCTCGCACACGGTCGGCCCGATGCGCGCCGCCGCGCGTTTCGCCGAAGGGCTGCGTCGTGATGGCCTGCTCGCCCGCACGGTTAGCGTCAAGGCCGAGCTGTACGGCTCGCTCGGCGCCACCGGCAAGGGCCACGGCAGCGACAAGGCCGTGCTGCTGGGCCTTGAAGGCGAACACCCCGATGTCATCGACACCGACACCATCCCTGCCCGCCTGCAGGCCATCCGCGACAGCGGTCGGCTGAACCTGCTCGGCGAGCACAGCATCGCGTTCATCGAAAAGCAGCACCTGGCGATGATCCGCAAGCCGCTGGACTACCACCCCAACGGCATGATCTTCCGCGCCTTCGACGAGGCCGGCCTGCAAATCCGCAGCCGCGAGTATTACTCGGTGGGCGGCGGTTTCGTGGTCGACCAGGACGCTGCCGGCCACGACCGCATCGTCGAGGACAGCACACCGCTGACCTACCCGTTCAAGACCGCCAAGGAGCTGCTCGGCCATTGCACCGGGCAAAACCTGTCGATCAGCCAGGTAATGCTGGCCAACGAGGCGGCTTGGCGCCCCGAGGCGGAAACCCGTGCCAGGCTGCTGCGCATCTGGCAGGTGATGCAGGACTGCGTCGAAGCCGGTTGCCAGCATGAAGGCATCCTGCCGGGCGGGCTGAAGGTCAAGCGCCGGGCGCCGGCGTTGTACCGCCAACTGAGCCGCAACCCGGAAGCCAGCTTGCGCGATGCCCTGTCGGTGCTCGACTGGGTCAACCTCTATGCACTGGCAGTGAACGAGGAAAACGCCTACGGCGGGCGCGTGGTCACCGCGCCGACCAACGGCGCGGCGGGCATTGTCCCGGCGGTGCTGCACTACTACATGCGCTTCGTACCGGGAGCCAACGAGGACGGGGTGGTGCGGTTTCTGCTCACCGCCGCGGCCATCGGCATCCTGTACAAGGAAAACGCCTCCATCTCCGGTGCCGAAGTAGGCTGCCAGGGCGAGGTCGGCGTGGCCTGTTCGATGGCCGCCGGGGCGCTGTGCGAGGTGATGGGTGGCAGCGTGCAACAGGTGGAAAACGCTGCCGAAATCGGCATGGAACACAACCTGGGCCTGACCTGCGACCCGATTGGCGGGCTGGTCCAGGTGCCTTGCATCGAGCGCAACGCCATGGGCTCGGTGAAGGCGATCAACGCGGTGCGCATGGCCTTGCGCGGCGACGGGCAGCACTACGTGTCGCTCGACAAGGTCATCCGCACCATGCGCCAGACCGGCGCCGACATGAAAAGCAAATACAAAGAGACCGCCCGTGGCGGCCTGGCCGTCAACATCATCGAATGTTGACCCGACAACAACAGCAAGGAGTCACCGATGTCCGAAACACTGCTCAAGACCCCACTGCACGCCCTGCACCTGGAACTGGGTGCGCGCATGGTGCCGTTCGCCGGCTATGACATGCCGGTGCAGTACCCGTTGGGCGTGCTCAAGGAACACCTGCACACGCGCGAGCAGGCCGGCCTGTTCGATGTCTCGCACATGGGCCAGATCACCCTGCGCGGCACCGATGCCGCCAAGGCCCTGGAAAGCCTGGTGCCGGTGGATATCATCGACCTGCCGGTGGGCATGCAGCGCTATGCCATGTTCACCAATGAGCAAGGCGGCATCCTCGACGACCTGATGGTTGCCAACCTGGGCGACGACACGCTGTTCCTTGTGGTCAACGCCGCCTGCAAGGACCAGGACCTGGCCCACCTGCAAGCGCACATCGGCAGCCGTTGCGAGGTGCAGCCGCTGTTCGAGCAACGCGCACTGCTGGCCCTGCAAGGCCCGGCAGCGGTCAAGGTGCTGGAGCGCCTGGCCCCGGAAGTGGCCGGCATGACCTTCATGCAGTTCCGCCCGGTGAAACTGCTGGGCGAAGACTGCTTTGTCAGCCGCTCAGGCTACACCGGCGAAGACGGCTACGAAATCTCGGTACCGGCACTTGCCGCCGAAGCCCTGGCCCGCCGCCTGCTGGCAGAGCCCGAAGTACAACCGATCGGCCTGGGTGCGCGTGACTCGCTGCGCCTGGAAGCCGGCCTGTGCCTGTATGGCCACGACATGAATACCGAAACCACGCCGGTGGAAGCCAGCCTGCTGTGGGCTATTTCCAAGGTTCGCCGTGCCGATGGCGCGCGTGCCGCCGGCTTCCCGGGTGCCGAAGCCATCTTCGCCCATCAGCGTGATGGTGTGGCGCGCAAACGTGTGGGCCTGTTGCCGCAGGAGCGTACCCCAGTACGTGAAGGCGCGGATATTGTCGATGCAAACGATAAACCTGTAGGCAAAGTGTGCAGCGGCGGCTTTGGCCCGACACTCGGTGCACCTGTAGCAATGGGTTATATCGATAGTGAACATACCGCTATCGACACCCCACTGTTTGCCGTGGTGCGTGGCAAGAAGGTTGCCTTGAAAGTCAGCAAAATGCCTTTTGTGGCACAACGTTACTACCGGGGCTGAAGCCGCTTTGTGAAGGTTGCGGGCAGGTTCGACATATTCGTTTTCGAACCTGTCCAATAACTTTTGAACATGGCGCCAGGCCAGGCGCCATGCCGTTTCCGACAAATCGGTCGGTTATCGGCAAACGGCCGATTTTCCATACGACCAAGGGCTTGTTTTTCGCTCGGGAGTTGGCGTAGAGTCACTGCACTGTGTTTGCATGGGTCGCAACAGTTCGTGACCTGGGCCAGTAGCCGCAATCTGCTACAACCCGTTCGACGTCTCTTACTTTCCTGCAACCCAGCCCAGTAATCTTTTGCTTCCTTTATTGCAAAAGAAACTGTCATCAAAATTCAAGCTTCATAGGAAATAAGACAATGGCTGAGCGTCAGAACGGTACCGTCAAGTGGTTCAATGACGAAAAAGGTTACGGCTTCATCACCCCAGAGAGCGGTCCGGATCTGTTCGTGCACTTCCGCGCTATCGAAGGTAACGGCTTCAAGAGCCTGAAAGAAGGCCAGAAGGTCACCTTCGAAGCAGTCCAGGGCCAGAAAGGCATGCAGGCTGACAAAGTTCAGGTCGCCGGCTAAGCCGAACCCGACTTCGAGAAAAGCCCCTGCCATGTGCAGGGGCTTTTTTTGCCCGTAGAATAGCGGCTTCGTCTTCTGGAGCCGTTTTGCATGTCCAAGCCTCAGCTCACACCTCAGGGTGATTTTCCGCCGGTCGGCCTGGGCCGGCGCCTGGCGGCGATGTTCTACGACTTCCTGCTGTGCACGGCGCTGCTGATCGTGACCGCCGGCGCCTACAAGATGATCCAGATGGCGATCATCGGCGAAGCCCGCATGCGTGAATTGACCGAGGCTGGCGCACTGGACGGCGACCCTCTGCTGTCGACGGTGCTGCTGTTCGTCCTGTTCGGTTTCTTTGCCAAGTTCTGGACCCATGGCGGGCAGACCCTGGGCATGCAGGTGTGGGGCGTGCGGGTGCAGAACGCCGATGGCACGGCCATCAGCCTGTGGCAGGCGCTGCTGCGCTTCGTGGTGTCGATTGCCTCGTGGCTGTGCCTGGGGCTGGGTTTTTTCTGGGCGTTGATCGACAAGCGCCAGAGGGGCTGGCATGACATCTATTCGGAAAGCCAGCTGGTGCGGGTGCCGAAGCCGAAGAAATGAGCTGAGACCTGTATTGCCTGTGCTGGCCTCTTCGCGGGTAAACCCGCTCCCACAGGTGCAGCACAGGCATCACGACCGGTGCGATTCCTGTGGGAGCGGGTTTACCCGCGAAGGGGCCCGCACAGGTGAACACCCATGAAAAAGCCGACCCCGAGGTCGGCTTTTTTGTACAGCTCAGGCCATCAACCTGCCCGGCGCAACAACCACACACCGGCCAGCGCACAGATGCCTGCCGGGATCACCACCGCCAGCAGCGGCGGGAAGCCGAACACCTGGCTCGAAGGCCCCAACAGGTCCTGGGCGATGCGGAACACGAAGCCCACCAGTACACCGGTGAACACGCGCTGGCCAAGGGTTACCGAACGCAGCGGGCCGAAGATGAAGGAAATGGCCATCAGCACCAGCGCCGCGGTCACCATCGGCTGCAATACCTTGGTCCAGAACGCCAGCCAGTAACGGGCATTGTTCAGGCCCTGGTCGGACAGGTAGTGGATGTAGCCCCACAGCCCAGTGATGGACAGCGACTCCGGCGCCAGGATCACGGTATTGAGCAGTTGTGGGGTGAGCGAAACGTCCCAGCGCTCCTGCGGCGCGGTCACCACTTCAGTGTGGTCGCCACGGAAGAAGGTGGTGCGCACGTCGCTGAGCATCCAGTGGTCGTCCTGGTACTGTGCACGGCGGGCGAAGCTGGAGGTGACGATCTTGCGCTCGCTGTCGAAGCGGTAACGGGTCACACCCAGCAGCAGGCCGTTAGGCTGCACGGCGTTGATGTGCACGTACTCCTCGCCCTGGCGGTGCCACATGCCGCGCTTGGAGCTTTGCGCCTCACCACCGCCCTGGGCCAGGGAACGGTCGGCCTGGGCCTTGTTCTCGGTCACCGGCGCCACGTACTCGCCAATCAGCAGGCCGACCAGCATCAGTACCAGCATCGGCTTCATCACCGCCCAGACGATGCGCCCGATGGAAACCCCGGCAGCACGCATGATGGTCAGTTCGCTGCTGCTGGCCAGGCTGCCCAGGCCAATCAGGCAGCCGATCAAGGCGGCCATCGGCAGCATTTCGTACAGGCGCCGTGGTGCGGTCAGCAGGACGAAGTTGCCCGCCTCCATCACCGTGTAGGTGTCACTCAGGTCGTTCATCTCGTCGATGAAGGCAAACAGCGAAGCCAGGCCGAGGATGATCCCCAACACGGCGAGAATGGCCAGCAGAACGCTCTGGCCGATGTAGCGGTCGAGCTTACCCATGGGCCACCTCCGCACGACGGGCAGCGCGCTTGAGGCGCAGCGGCTCCCAGTACATCAGGCCCAGACCGATCAGCAGGAACAGGCCGTGGACCCACCACATGCCCAGGGCGATCGGCAGTTTGCCCTTCTCTAGGGCGCCACGTACGGAAATCAGCATTGTCAGGTAAGCCATGTACAGAAGAATTGCCGGCAGCAGCTTGAGGAAGCGACCCTGGCGCGGGTTGACCCGGGACAGCGGCACCGCCAGCATGGTGACGATGAACACCAGGATCGGCAGCGACAGCCGCCATTGCAGCTCAGCGCGCTCACGCAGGTCCTTCTTGCCGATCAGCTCGGAAGTGGGGATGGCTTCGCGATCGGTCACTTCCTCGGCGACTTCCGGCTTGGGCAGCAGCACGCCGTAGGTGTCGTACTTGATAGCACGGTAATCGGCCTGGCCCGGGTTGCCGTCGTAACGGTAACCGTTTTCCAGCACCAGGTAGCGGTTGCCGTCGGCCTGGATTTCCTGATGGCCTTTTTCGGCAACCAGCACCGACGGGGCGCGGTCCTTCGTCTTGTCCTGGTTGAAGCGCTTCTCGGAAATGAACACCCCGGCCAGGTTGATGCGGTCATCCGACAGTTCTTCGGTGTAGGTCACCCGAGAGCCGTCGCGCAGGGTCTGGAAGCGGCCCGGCACCAGGGTGTCGAACTCTGTCAGGGCATCCTGCTGGCTGATGATCTGCTGCACCTGGGCAACACCAAGCGGCGCCAGGCTCAGGCTCAGCCAGGCCACCAGCAGGGCGACCACGGCGGCCGGCGCCATGGTCAAGCCCAGCAGGCGCTGCTGGCTCATACCGGTGGCCGACAGCACGGTCATCTCGCTTTCCAGGTACAGGCGCCCGTACGCCAGGAGAATGCCGAGGAACAGCCCCAAAGGCAGGATAAGCTGCAGGAAGCCCGGCAGACGGAAGCCCATGATCAGGAACAGTACGCTCGGGTCGAGCACACCCTGGGCAGCCTGGGCCAGGTACTTGATGAAGCGCCCGCTCATGATGATCACCAGCAGCACGGCGCTGACGGCGCTCAAGGTCACCAGGACCTCGCGGGACAGATAACGAAAGACGATCAAACCAGACACTCCTGGGTTGTCAGGGCGGACTGCCAATCAATGGCGCCAAACAATGACTTAGTACAGCCAAGACCAATGCCGGTTCGCCAAAGGCGAACCTCCATGTAAAGTGCGCGCATTATCCTGTGATTGACCGCCCCTGTCACTTCGCCGCGCATGAAGGCGCATAACGGGGTTGTCAGCACGCTTGCCGCAGGCTCAAACTGGCAGCTTTTCCGCTGGCGCGCGACGACGCGGCCAGGCCCGTCCAGAGCGCTGGAATACACAGCGCCGACTGTATCGATCATTCGGGGATCCTGACATGGAACTGGTTGTAAAAAGCGTAGCTGCTGCATCTGTAAAAACCGCCACCTTGGTCCTCCCGGTAGGTGAAAACCGCAAGCTCGGCGCTGTGGCCAAGGCCGTCGACCAGGCCAGCGAAGGTGCCATCAGTGCCGTGCTCAAGCGTGGCGACCTGGCCGGCAAACCGGGCCAGACCCTGCTTCTGCAGAATCTCGCGGGCCTGAAGGCCGAGCGCGTGCTGCTGGTGGGCAGTGGCAAGGACGAAGCCCTGGGCGACCGCGCCTGGCGCAAACTGGTCGCCAGCGTCGCCGGCGTGCTCAAGGGTCTGAACGGCGCTGACGCCGTGCTGGCCCTGGACGACATCGCGGTCAGCAACCGTGACGCCCACTACGGCAAGTACCGCCTGCTGGCCGAAACCCTGCTCGACGGCGAGTACGTGTTCGATCGTTTCAAGAGCCAGAAGGCAGAGCCGCGCGCCCTGAAGAAGGTCACCCTGCTGACCGAAAAGACCGGCCAGGCCGAGGTCGAACGTGCCGTCAAGCATGCCAGTGCCATCGCCACCGGCATGGCCTTCACGCGCGACCTGGGCAACCTGCCGCCCAACCTGTGCCACCCAAGCTTCCTGGCCGAACAGGCCAAGGACCTGGGCAAGGCGCACAAGGCGCTGAAAGTCGAAGTGCTGGACGAGAAGAAGATCAAGGACCTCGGCATGGGCGCGTTCTATGCCGTCGGCCAGGGCAGCGACCAGCCGCCACGCCTGATCGTGCTCAACTACCAGGGCGGCAAGAAGGCGGACAAGCCGTTCGTGCTGGTGGGCAAGGGCATTACCTTCGACACCGGCGGCATCAGCCTCAAGCCTGGTGCCGGCATGGACGAAATGAAGTACGACATGTGCGGTGCCGCCAGCGTGCTCGGCACCCTGCGTGCGGTGCTCGAGCTGCAGCTGCCGGTCAACCTGGTGTGCCTGCTGGCCTGCGCCGAGAACATGCCGAGCGGCGGCGCCACCCGCCCGGGTGACATCGTCACCACCATGAGCGGGCAGACCGTGGAAATCCTCAACACCGACGCCGAAGGCCGCCTGGTGCTGTGCGACACCCTGACCTACGCCGAGCGCTTCAAGCCGCAGGCAGTCATCGACATCGCCACCCTGACCGGTGCCTGCATCGTCGCCCTGGGCAGCCACACCACCGGCCTGATGGGCAACAACGACGACCTGGTCGGCCAGTTGCTCGACGCCGGCAAGCGCGCCGACGACCGTGCCTGGCAGCTGCCGCTGTTCGATGAGTACCAGGAGCAGCTGGACAGCCCGTTCGCCGACATGGGCAACATCGGCGGACCGAAGGCCGGCACCATCACCGCCGGCTGCTTCCTGTCGCGCTTTGCCAAGGCCTACGACTGGGCGCACATGGACATCGCCGGCACTGCCTGGGTCAGCGGCGGCAAGGACAAGGGCGCCACTGGCCGCCCTGTACCCCTGCTGACCCAGTACCTGCTGGACCGCGCCGGCGCCTGACGCCATTGAGCCGGTGGCGCCGCGCGCGCCACCGGCCGGCGATACCACCATGAGCAAAGTCGATTTCTACATCCTGCCCACCGACTCGCTGTCGGCGCGGCTCGATTTCGCCTGCAAGCTGTGCGAAAAGGCCTGGCGCCTTGGCCACGGGGTCTACCTGCATTGCCAGGACGCCGAGCAACGCACCGAGCTGGACCAACGCCTGTGGCGCTTCAAGGGCGAGGCCTTCGTGCCCCACGACCTCGCGGAGGTACATGCCGATGCCAGCGTGGCATTGGGCCTGGCCGCCGACAGTGCGGGCGACCACCACGACCTGTTGATCAACCTGGGCGCCGGCGTACCAGCCTTCGTCGGCCAGTTCGTGCGTGTGGCCGAAATCGTCGTCGAAGAGCCTGGCATCCGCCAATCGGCCCGTGAACGATTCCGTTTCTACCGTGAACAGGGCTATGCTCTGCAAGACCACCGCTTACAGCGACTTTGACGACGATGGACAAGCCCTCCCCCCTGCCCGATTCCGCCCATCTTCTCGATGACCTCGAGTCGATACGCCAGTTGCTTGGCGACGCCGACCTGCAACCACCGCTGCTGACCGAGACGGTGGAGCAGATCCCGTTGCTGCTGGAAGAAGCGCCCGGCAACCATGTGCCTGCGGCCGAACCGGTAGCTGCCGAACCCGAAGACGACCCGCAAACCCGTCGCCAGGACACCCTGCTGCACCTGGAAAGCGAACTGCGTGCGGCGGCGCAGATGATCATGCAGGACGTGATCAACGACTTCACCCCGCACATCGAGAACGAGATCAAGCGCCGGCTGGATGCGCGGATCGAGCGGTTGATCAAGCGTTCCGAGTAAAACCGAAATTCGGCGGTGCCTTCTTCGCGGGTAAACCCGCTCCCACAGGACCGGCGCAAGTCTGAAAGCTTGCGCAGCTCCTGTGGGAGCGGGTTTACCCGCGAATAGGCCGTCCCTGCCTGCCAGATAGCAGCAGCTTGTCGCCTGCGGCCCCCAGCTTGGTTATACTTCCCGGCTTTCCCGAATAAATGCACAGGGTCCCGCCGCGCATGGATAAGACCTACCAGCCGCACGCCATCGAAACTTCCTGGTACAACACCTGGGAGTCCGAGAACTATTTCGCTCCACAAGGTGCAGGCGAGTCCTACACCATCATGATCCCGCCGCCGAACGTGACCGGCAGCCTGCACATGGGCCACGGGTTCAACAACGCGATCATGGACGCCCTGATCCGTTTCCGCCGCATGCAAGGCCGCGACACCCTGTGGCAGCCAGGCACCGACCACGCCGGTATCGCCACCCAGATGCTGGTCGAGCGCCAGCTAGAGGCCAAGGGCCAGAACCGTCATGATCTGGGCCGCGAAAAGTTCCTGGAGAAGGTCTGGGAATGGAAGGACCAGTCCGGCGGCAACATCAGCCGTCAGATCCGCCGCCTGGGCTCGTCGGTCGACTGGAGCCGCGAGCGCTTCACCATGGACGACGGCCTGTCCGAAGCGGTCAAGGAAGCATTCGTGCGCCTGCATGAAGACGGCCTGATCTACCGTGGCAAGCGCCTGGTCAACTGGGACACCAAGCTGCACACGGCCATCTCCGACCTCGAAGTGGAAAACCACGACGAGAAGGGCCACCTGTGGAACCTGCGCTACCCGCTGGCCGACGGCGCCAAGACCGCCGAAGGCAAGGACTACCTGGTAGTCGCCACCACCCGTCCGGAAACCCTGCTGGGTGACGCCGCCGTGGCGGTCAACCCGAACGACGAGCGCTACCAGGCACTGATCGGCAAGTTCGTCGAACTGCCGCTGGTCGGCCGCCGCATCCCGATCATCGCCGACGACTACTGCGACCCCGAGTTCGGTACCGGCTGCGTGAAGATCACCCCGGCCCACGACTTCAACGACTACGAAGTCGGCAAGCGCCACAACCTGCCGCTGCTGAACATCTTCGACAAGAACGCCTTCGTGCTGGCCAGCGCGCAGGCCTTCAACCTCGACGGCAGCGTCAACGAGCAGGTGGACACCCGCCTGCCGGCCCAATACGCCAACCTCGACCGCTTCGTCGCACGCAAGCAGATCGTCGCCGACCTGGATGCCCAGGGCCTGCTGGTGAGCATCGACGACCACGCGCTGAAAGTGCCGAAGGGCGACCGTTCGGGCACCGTCATCGAGCCGTGGCTGACCGACCAGTGGTACGTTTCCACCAAGCCGCTGGCAGAACCTGCCATCGCCGCCGTGGAAGATGGCCGCATCCAGTTCGTGCCCAAGCAGTACGAGAACATGTACTTCTCCTGGATGCGTGACATCCAGGACTGGTGCATCAGCCGACAGCTGTGGTGGGGCCACCGCATCCCGGCATGGTACGACGAGGCCGGCCAGGTCTATGTCGGCCGCAACGAGGAAGAAGTGCGCGCCAAGCACAACCTGGGCGCCGACGTGGTCCTGCGCCAGGACGACGACGTACTCGACACCTGGTTCAGCTCGGGCCTGTGGACCTTCTCCACCCTGGGCTGGCCGGAACAGACCGAGTTCCTCAAGAAATTCCACTCCACCGACGTGCTGGTAACCGGCTTCGACATCATCTTCTTCTGGGTTGCGCGCATGATCATGCTGACCATGCACCTGATCAAGAACGAGGATGGCACCCCGCAGGTACCGTTCAAGACCGTGTACGTGCACGGCCTGGTGCGTGACGGCCAGGGCCAGAAGATGTCCAAGTCCAAGGGCAACGTGCTGGACCCGCTGGACATCGTCGACGGCATCACCCTCGACGCCCTGCTGGAAAAACGCACCAGCGGCATGATGCAGCCCAAGCTTGCCGAGAAAATCGCCAAGCAGACCAAGGCCGAGTTCCCCGAAGGTATCGCCAGCTACGGTACCGACGCCCTGCGCTTCACCTTCTGCTCGTTGGCCTCCACCGGCCGCGACATCAAGTTCGACATGGGCCGCGTCGAAGGCTACCGCAACTTCTGCAACAAGATCTGGAACGCCGCCCGCTACGTGCTGGACAAGGGCGAAGACTGCGGCCAGAACGGCGAGGCCTACGAGCTGTCGCTGGCCGACCGCTGGATCATCTCGCAGCTGCAGCGTACCGAAGCCGAAGTGACCCGCCAGCTGGAGCAGTTCCGCTTCGACCTGGCCAGCCAGGCGCTGTACGAGTTCATCTGGAACCAGTACTGCGACTGGTACCTGGAGCTGTCCAAGCCGGTGCTGTGGGACGAGAACGCCCCGGTCGAGCGCGCCCGTGGCACCCGCCGCACCCTGGTGCGCGTGCTGGAAGTGGCGCTGCGCCTGGCGCATCCGTTCATGCCGTTCATCACCGAAGAAATCTGGCAGCGCATCGCGCCGCTGGCCGGCATCGAAGGCAAGACCATCATGCTGCAGCCATGGCCGGTGGCCAATGAAAGCCGCATCGATGCTGCCGCCGAAGGCGACATCGAGTGGCTCAAGGAGCTGATGGTCGGCCTGCGCAACATCCGCGCTGAAATGAACATCGGCCCGGGCAAGCCGCTGCCGCTGTTCCTTAAGAACGCCAACGCCGACGACCAGCGTCGCCTGCAGGAAAACGAAGCCCTGCTGAAGAAGCTGGCCAAGGTCGAATCGTTCACCGTACTGGGCGATGCCGACGAAGCGCCGCTGTCGGCCACCGCCCTGGTCGGTGACCTGCAAGTGCTAGTGCCAATGGCCGGCCTGATCGACAAGGATGCCGAGCTGGCGCGCCTGAACAAGGAAATCCAGCGCCTGCAGGGTGAAGTGGCACGCGTGGGTGGCAAGCTGTCCAACGCCGCCTTCGTCGACAAGGCACCACCTGCCGTGATCGAGAAGGAACGCGCCAAGCTGGCCGAGTCCGAACAGGCCCTGGCCAACTTCACCGAGCAGCATGCGCGGATTGCAGCGCTGTAACCAAAAGTGAAGCCATAGCGGGCTGCTTCGCAGCCCATCGCCGGCAAGCCAGCTCCCACAGGAAAGCGCTGTACCTGTGGGAGCTGGCTTGCCGGCGATGCTTTTCAGGACCCCACCATGACCGAAAAACCCACCCTGCACCCGCGCAACCGCCACCAGGGCCGCTACGACTTCCCCAGCCTGATCAAGGCCCACCCTGACCTGGCGCGCTTCACCATCACCAACCCCCACGGCAAACCCAGCATCGACTTCGCCAACCCCGAGGCCGTGCGGGTGTTCAACCGTGCGCTGCTGAAGGCCCAGTACGGCATCCAGCACTGGGATATCCCCGCCGACTACCTGTGCCCGCCGATTCCCGGCCGCGCCGACTATATTCACGTGGCCGCCGACCTGCTGGCCGACGACAATGCAGGCGAGATCCCCAAGGGCGCCCAGGTGCGTGCGCTGGACATCGGCGTGGGGGCCAACTGCATCTACCCGCTGCTGGGCCACAGCGACTACCGCTGGCGCTTCCTCGGCTCGGACATCGACCCCGTGGCCCTGGCTTCGGCCAAGGCCATCGTCCAGGCCAACGGCCTGGGCAAGGCCATCACCCTGCGCCAACAGGCCAACCGTGCGCACATCCTCAGCGGCCTGCTGCAGGAGGGCGAACGCTTCGACCTGACCCTGTGCAACCCGCCCTTCCATGCCTCACGCGACGAAGCCACCCGTGGCAGCCAGCGCAAGTGGAAGAACCTCGGCAAGCAGGACCCCAAGCGCAAGCTGCCGGTGCTCAACTTCGGTGGCCAGAACAACGAACTGTGGTGCGAAGGCGGCGAGATCCGCTTTGTCAGCCAACTGGTCAGTGAAAGCGTGCAGTACGCCGAACGGGTACTGTGGTTCACCAGCCTGGTGTCCAAGGCCAGCAACTTGCCGGGGATCGAGGCTGCGCTCAGGAAAGCGGGCGCCAAGGCCGTGCGCATCAGTGAAATGGGCCAGGGGCAGAAGCAAAGCCGCATGGTCGCCTGGAGCTTCCACGACGACGAGGCGCGCCAGGCCTGGCACGCCGCGCGTAAAACCCAGGCATGAAAAAACCGCGTCCGGGCAAGCCGGGCGCGGTTTCGTCAAAGCTTCAACAATTACTTGTTGATGGCGTCGGTCAGCACTTTGGCCGGAACGAACTTGACGACTTTCTTGGCAGCGATTTCGATGGCAGCGCCAGTCGAAGGGTTGCGGCCGGTACGGGCAGGACGCTCAGCGACTTTCAGTTTGCCGATACCTGGCAGAGTGATTTCAGCGCCGTTTTCCAGCTGGTCGGCAACGATCTGGCCCAGTTGCTCCAGAGCATTCTTGGCGGTGGCTTTTGGCGCGGCGATCGATTCGGCGATGTCGGCAATCAGTTGGTCTTTGGTCAATGCCATGGTGGTGTTCCTTCCCTATCAAATTCGATGGTTATGCAGCGGACTACGACGTTATCGGGCCAGCCCCTGAAAGTGGAGGGCCGCGCCAATCGCGTATGTAGATACGCAAATCGACGTTTGGTTCGACACGACGACAGCACGCTGCCAGCAATGCGCCACACAAGGGGCGCAAGACCGCGCAAAACTACCACAGGAGCAGATAAATATCCGCTGCACGCTTCGATTTAATGCAGGTTTTTCGGGGGTTTTAGCCCAAAACGCAAAAAATTGAACAAAAAACGAACAACCGGCATTTCTGCCAACATCCGGCCACTGCATCACCTGGTGTCTAGGGTAAACTGGACGACTTTTGCAGCTCGCCGAGAATTCCATGCCAATCCGTCATTGCATCGTTCACCTGATCGACAAAAAGCCCGATGGCAGCCCCGCCGTGCTGCATGCCCGCGATTCCGAACTGGCTGCCTCCGACGCCATCGAAAACCTGCTGGCCGACCTCAATGACAGCTACAACGCCAAGCAAGGCAAGGCCTGGGGCTTTTTCCACGGCGAGTCCGGCGCCTACCCGCTGAGCGGCTGGCTGAAGCAGTACCTGGACGAAGAAAAGGACTTTACCTCCTTCAGCCGTGTGGCCGTGGAGCACCTGCAAAAGCTGATGGAAGAGTCCAACCTGTCCACCGGCGGCCACATCCTTTTTGCCCACTACCAGCAAGGCATGACCGAATACCTGGCGATCGCCCTTCTGCACCACAGCGAAGGTGTGGCAGTGAACGCCGAGCTTGATGTGACGCCTTCGCGGCACCTCGACCTTGGCCAACTGCACCTGGCGGCGCGCATCAACCTGTCGGAGTGGAAGAACAACCAGAACTCCAAACAGTACATTTCGTTCATCAAGGGCAAGAACGGCAAGAAGGTCTCGGACTACTTCCGTGACTTCATCGGCTGCCAGGAGGGCGTCGACGGCCCGGGCGAAACCCGCACCCTGCTCAAGGCCTTCAGCGACTTCGTCGAGAGCGAAGACCTGCCGGAAGAGTCCGCCCGCGAAAAAACCCAGACCCTGGTCGAGTACGCCACTACCCAGACCAAGCTGGGCGAACCGGTCACGCTGGAGGAGCTGTCCAGCCTGATCGACGAGGATCGGCCCAAGGCGTTCTACGACCACATCCGCAACAAGGACTACGGTCTGTCGCCGGAAATCCCTGCGGACAAGCGCACCCTCAACCAGTTCCGCCGCTTCACCGGCCGTGCCGAGGGGTTGTCGATCAGCTTCGAAGCGCACCTGCTGGGGGACAAGGTCGAGTATGACGAAGCGGCAGGGACCTTGATCATCAAGGGCCTTCCGACCACCTTGGTGGATCAGTTGAAGCGGCGCAAGGACTGATGACCCCAGGGCTGCTGCGCAGCCCTAATTAGCAGCCACTACTGCGCCATAGGAGGCCACCAACGCCTCCTTCGCCGACTTGCGCAGCCGCTTCACCAGCCGCTCCTGGCGTAACGCCTCGCCCTTGTCCGGCCATTGCTCCACATACACCAGCGCCTGGGCCGGGCTGGTCTTGAAGTAACGCGCGCCCTGCCCTTTCTGGTGCGCCAGAAAGCGCCGCTGCGGGTCATC
Source organism: Pseudomonas sp. M2(2023) (assembly GCF_030263955.1). Lineage (NCBI taxonomy): Bacteria > Pseudomonadati > Pseudomonadota > Gammaproteobacteria > Pseudomonadales > Pseudomonadaceae > Pseudomonas > Pseudomonas sp. M2(2023). The sequence goes on along the minus strand of NZ_CP127114.1, from coordinate 1,067,387 downwards.
GCTGATACCGCAATACAGCGATCCATTGGCAGCCCTTACCAAGTAGACATACCAGGGTTTGCTGGCGGCAATTTCGACGGGCTCACTCACCCTGGGCCTGCTGGAATGCTCGCAATCCTTTGAACGCCTGCTGGCGTACCTTGTTCTGCACCAGCGGCGACCAGCCCAGCAGCATGCCAGGTACACCCAGCGCCTGCCGCGACCAATGCCACAAGTCGAAGTGGTCATCGTGCTGGCAGATCAAACCGTCACGGATCACGAAACGCGCCTGGATATCATTGACCACGATGCGGCCGGTCTGGCTGAACAGGTAGGTGGCCACCCAATGTGCGGCGCCCGTGCGCTCATCGGCGCGGACGTTGTCGAAGGTCAGGGTAAAGTCCTTGGCCCGGCTGGTGAGCATTCGCCACATGTCGCCTGCATCCTTGCCACGCAAGGTGCCGAAGACCGGGTCGCTGAAGACGATATCGTCGCTGTAGCAGGCGACCATGGCCTCGGCGTCCAGGCGCTGGAAGGCCTGGTAGAAGCGGGTGATCAGGTCGCGGTTGGCGTCGCTCATGTGGGCTGATCCGTCCTGGGAGTCGAAAGCAGCACGATAATCTTCCCCGGTTGGTTATGCCAGTACCGGCCCTTTCGCGGGTAAACCCGCTCCCACAGGTACAACATGACTTCAAGATGTGTGCAATCCCTGTGGGAGCGGGTTTACCCGCGAAGAGGCCGGCAATGCCATATGCCCCTTCAGACTTTCTCGCTGCTCACCTGCACATGCAAAGCCCGCCCGGCCCCCAGGCCGAACACGATGGCACCCACCCCCAGCACGGCAAAAATCCACCCCACTGCCGCCCACCCCCCGGTCAGATCATGTACCAGCCCCACCGCAAACGGCCCCATCGACGCCAGGGTATAACCCACCCCCTGCGCCATGCTCGACAGGTTCGCCGCGACATGGGCATCCTTCGAGCGCAGCACGATCAAGGTCAGCGCCAGGGCAAAGGTACCGCCCTGCCCCAGGCCCAGCACAACCGCCCAGCCCCACAGCCCGGAAAGCGGCGCATACAGGCAACCGAACAGGCCGGTCAGGGTAATCAGCATGACCAGCAGGATGGCCAGGCGCTGGTCCTTGCCGCGAGTGGCCAGCCAGGGCGCACTGAGCGAACTGACCAGTTGCACGATCACCGACCCCGACAGCACCAGCCCTGCCTCGGTCGGGCTCAGGCCGCGGCCGATCAGGATCGATGGCAACCAGCCAAAGACGATATAGGCCAGTGACGACTGCAGGCCCATGTACAGGGTCACCTGCCAGGCCAGCGGGTCCCGCCATAGCCCACGCACGCGATAAGCCACCTTGTGCAGGCCATGACCCTGGCGGGCCTGCGGCAGCCATACCAGCATGGCCAGCAGGGCCGGCAGCATCCAGAAGCCAAGCCCCAGCGCCCAGCTGTCGTTGAAGTGCTGGGCCAGGGGCACCGTGGCGCCTGCAGCCATGGCGGCGCCCAGGCACAGCGCCATGGTGTATACGCCGGTCAAGGTGCCAGCGTGTTGCGGGAAATCGCGCTTGACGATGCCCGGCAACAGCACGCCAATGATACCGATACTGGCCCCGGCCATCAGGCTGCCGAGGAACACCCCGGTGGCCCCCAGACTACTGCGCACGACGATGCCAAGCGCCAGGGTGGCGAGGATGCCGAGGATCACCCGCTCGCTGCCAAAGCGCCGCGCCAGCACCGGCGCCAAAGGGGCGAACAGGCCCAGGCACAGCACTGGCAAGGTAGTCAGCAAACCGGCCTGTGAGGCATTCAGCCCCAAGCCTTCGGACACCTGGCCCAGCACCGGCGCCATGCTCGACAATGCCGGGCGCAGGTTCAATGCCACCAGCACCAGGCCGAGCAACAACAGCCAAGGCCGCTGTATTTGTACCGGCTGCTGTTGGACCTGCTCGTCGTCAGCCTCGGCGTCGATCAGCAACTCATCGAGGTCCCGCTCGCTCGGTGGGGTGTTACGGGTGATGGAATCAGCCATGGCCTTCTCGGAGTCAGGATTCGATAAGGGTACGGCTCAGGCGCTTGGCCTGCTCCGCATCGCGTTGCTCGATTGCGGCGAGGATCTGCCCATGCAGGTCGAACGTGGCCTGGCAGCGCGGCACGGTTGCCATGTTGTGCTGCAGCGCGGCAGCAACCACCCCGGAAAAGTATCGGTACAACTCACTCAAGGCCGGGTTGTGGGCGGCATCGACCAGCCGCTGGTGAAACACCAGGTCGCAGGCCACATAAGCATCGATATCACCGTGAAAATGCCCGGCACTGTTGGCCAGGGCATCACGAAGCGCCTGAAGATCGGCGTCGGTTCGGCGCAGCGCGGCCAGGCCGATGGCCTCGGCTTCTAGGATGTGCCGGGTTTCACGGGCCTGCTCGGGCGTGCAGCGCGACATCGCCTGCACCGCCTGTAGCGGGTCCTGGGCCGTGCGCAGGTAGCTGCCATCCCCCTGGCGAATCTCCACCAGGCCACTGAACGCCAGCACACGCATGGCCTCGCGTACGGTGTTGCGGCTTATGCCCAACTGCAGGGCCAGTTCCGGCTCGGTCGGCAAACGCTGGCCAACCTGCCAGTCGCCCAGCAGGATGCGTTCTCGCATGCGCTCGACGGCCAGTTCGACCAGGGAGCGCTTGGTCAATTCGGTACTCATGAAACTCAACCAATCATCCGATGAATTTGGTCAGCATAATGTATACCGGCAATACAGCAAATACCGATGGTTTCTGGCGATATTGGAAGTCCCTGTGGGAGCGGGCACGCCCGCTCCCACAAGGGCCGCGTCACGGCAGCTTGCAATACCGTCAGTTCAACGCATCGAGCAGCGCCTGGTTCATCTCTGGCGTACCGATGGTGATGCGCAGGAACTGGGCAATGCGCGGCTGCTTGAAGTGGCGCACGATCACGCCCTGCTCGCGCAGGCGTGCAGCCAGCTCACCGGCATCGTGCTGCGGATGGCGGGCGAAGATGAAGTTGGCCGCCGACGGCAGCACTTCGAAGCCCTTGGCCCGCAGTTGCCCGACCAATACCTCGCGGCTGTCGATCACCTTGCGGCAGGTTTCTTCGAAGTACTCGCGGTCCTCGAACGCCACCGCTGCGCCGACGATCGCGGCACGGTCCAGCGGGTAGGAGTTGAAGCTGTTCTTGATCCGCTCCAGCGCTTCGATCAGGTCCGGGTGGCCAACCGCCAGGCCAACCCGCAGCCCGGCCAGCGAGCGCGACTTCGACAGGGTCTGGGTGACCAGCAAGTTGTCGTAGCGGTCCACCAGGCTGATTGCCGTTTCGCCACCGAAGTCGATGTAGGCTTCATCGACCACCACCACCGAATCACGGTTGGCCTGCAGCAACTGCTCCACCGCCTGCAGCGGCATCAGGCAGCCGGTCGGCGCGTTGGGGTTGGGGAAGATGATGCCGGCGTTGGGCTTGTTGTAGTCCTCGATGCGGATCTGGAACTGCTCGTCCAACGCCACCTGCTCGAAGGCAATACCGTAAAGACCGCAGTAGACCGGGTAGAAGCTGTAGCTGATGTCCGGGAACAGCAGCGGTGCGTCGTGCTGGAACAGGCCGTGGAAGATGTGCGCCAGCACCTCGTCCGAGCCGTTGCCGACGAACACTTGTGCCGGCGTGACGCCGTAGTACTCGGCCACCGCCTGCTTCAGCCGGTCACCGTTCGGGTCCGGGTACAGGCGCAGGTTGTCGTTCAGCTCGCCGCGCATGGCCTCCAGCGCCTTGGGCGACGGGCCGTAGGGGTTTTCGTTGGTGTTCAGCTTGACCAGGCGGGCCAGCTTGGGCTGCTCGCCCGGCACGTAAGGCACCAAGTCCTTGACGAAGGGGCTCCAGAATCGACTCATGCTCAGTTCCCCTTCTCTTGGGTCAGAATGCGGTATTCGGCGCTGCGGGCGTGGGCGGTCAGCGACTCGCCACGGGCCAGGACCGAGGCGGTGTGGCCCAGCTCGGACGCGCCCTGCTCGGAGCAGAAAATGATCGACGAACGCTTCTGGAAGTCATACACCCCCAGCGGCGACGAGAAACGCGCGGTACCGGAGGTCGGCAGCACGTGGTTGGGCCCTGCGCAGTAGTCGCCCAGCGCTTCGCTGGTGTGGCGGCCCATGAAGATCGCGCCAGCGTGGCGGATGTGCGGCAGCCAGGCCTGCGGGTCGGCGACCGACAGTTCCAGGTGCTCCGGGGCAATGCGGTTGGCCACTTCCATGGCCTGCTGCATGTCACGCACCTGAATCAGCGCGCCACGGCCATTGATCGACTTCTCGATGATCTCGGCACGTTCCATGGTTGGCAGCAGCTTGTCGATGCTGGCGGCAACGCGGTCGAGGAAGGCGGCGTCCGGGCTGACCAGGATGGCCTGGGCATCTTCATCGTGCTCGGCCTGGGAGAACAGGTCCATGGCGATCCAGTCCGGGTCGGTCTGGCCGTCGCATACCACGAGGATTTCCGACGGACCGGCGATCATGTCGATACCCACCTGGCCGAACACATGGCGCTTGGCGGTGGCGACGTAGATGTTGCCCGGGCCGACGATCTTGTCCACCTGCGGCACGCTTTCGGTACCGTAGGCCAGCGCGGCGACAGCCTGGGCGCCGCCGACGGTGAACACACGGTCGACACCGGCGATGCAGGCAGCCGCCAGCACCAGTTCGTTGACCTCGCCACGCGGGGTCGGCACCACCATCACCACTTCGGCCACGCCGGCGACCTTGGCCGGGATGGCGTTCATCAGCACCGACGATGGGTACGACGCCTTGCCACCCGGCACGTACAGGCCGGCGCGGTCCAGCGGGGTGACCTTCTGGCCGAGCACGGTGCCGTCGGCCTCAGTGTACTGCCAGGAGTCCTGCTTCTGCCGCTCGTGGTACATGCGCACACGGTTGGCAGCCTTTTCCAGGGCTTCGCGCTGGGCCGGGGTAATGCGGGTCAGCGCCAGTTCCAGGCGCTCGCGACCGAGGATCAGGTCATCGATGGACTTGGCATCGACACCATCGAAACGCTGGGTGAATTCCACCAGTGCCGCATCGCCGCGCTCGCGCACGGCCTTGATGATGTCGAGCACGCGCTGGTTGACCGCGTCATCGGACACACTTTCCCAGCTCAGCAGATGATCCAGATGTCGGGCGAAATCCGGATCAGCAGCGTTGAGACGGGCAATTGCAGTGGACACGGTCATGGCGAGGGCCTCGATTATTGGCGAATGCTCAGGCGCCCTAGGCTACCAGTCCATCCGCGCGGGCACCCGAGAAAAATGGCTATGACGCGGATAGACGGGCGCGGCAGCGAAGGCCGCGCGCAGTCGGTAGAGAGTCAGCCGCGGTGTCGCGATTCGACCGCTCCGCGCAGCGTGTCGATCAGGCTCTGGATACGGGCGTGCTGCATTTTCATGGAGGCCTTGTTGACCACCAGGCGCGAGCTGATCGTGGCGATCAGTTCCTGGGGCTCCAGGCCGTTGGCACGCAGGGTGTTGCCGGTATCGACCACGTCGATGATCTTGTCGGCGAGGTTGATCAGCGGTGCCAGTTCCATCGAGCCGTACAGCTTGATGATGTCGACCTGGCGGCCCTGTTCGGCGTAGTAGCGCTTGGCTACGTTGACGAACTTGGTAGCCACGCGCAGACGGCCCTTGGGCTCGGGTGCGCCGACCACGCCAGCGGTCATCAGCTTGCAACGGGCAATCTGCAGGTCCAGGGGCTCGTAAAGGCCCTGGCCGCCGTACTCCATCAGCACATCCTTGCCGGCCACACCCAGGTCGGCGGCACCATGCTCGACATAGGTCGGCACGTCGGTCGCACGCACGATCAGCAGGCGCACATCGTCCTGCGTGGTGGGGATGATCAGTTTGCGGCTCTTGTCCGGGTTCTCGGTCGGCACGATACCGGCCTCGGCCAGCAACGGCAGGGTATCGTCGAGAATACGGCCTTTGGAAAGCGCGATGGTCAACATTGGAACGTCGGTCCTTAAGCGGCTACTGCCGGCCGGGCGTCGAGCCCGACCGCATTCAATTCGTTAGGCACATCCTGCGAAAGCGGGCAAATCCCCCCCCCACAGGATGCACCAGGCAGACGACTAGCCCGGTACGCGACGGATCTTCGCGCCCAGCATCTGCAGTTTTTCTTCGATGCACTCGTAACCACGGTCGATGTGGTAGATGCGATCGATCAGGGTATCGCCTTCGGCTACCAGCGCCGACAGCACCAGGCTGGCGGAAGCACGCAGGTCGGTGGCCATTACCGGGGCACCCTTCAGCGCCTTGACGCCAGTGACGATGGCAGTGTTGCCTTCGACCTGAATCTGCGCGCCCATGCGGTGCATTTCGTAGACGTGCATGAAGCGGTTTTCGAAGATCGTCTCGATCACTGCACCGGTGCCTTCGGCAATGGCGTTGAGCGAGATGAACTGCGCCTGCATGTCGGTCGGGAACGCCGGGTAAGGGGCGGTACGCAGGTTGACGGCTTTCGGCCGCTTGCCGTGCATGTCCAGCTCGATCCAGTCTTCGCCAGTGTTGATGTCGGCGCCGGCTTCCTTGAGTTTTTCCAGTACGGCTTCAAGGATGGTCGGGTCGGTGTCCTTGACCTTGACGCGGCCGCCGGTCACGGCAGCGGCAACCAGGTAGGTACCGGTCTCGATACGGTCCGGCATCACGCGGTAGTTGGCCGAGTGCAGGCGCTCGACGCCATCGATGACGATGGTGTCGGTACCAGCGCCCTGGACCTTGCCGCCCATGGCGTTGATGAAGTTGGCCAGGTCGACCACTTCCGGCTCGCGCGCGGCGTTCTGCAGCACGCTGCGGCCCTTGGCCAGGGCAGCGGCCATCATGATGTTCTCGGTACCGGTCACGCTGACGGTGTCGAAGAAGAAGTGCGCACCGCGCAGGCCACCCTCAGGTGCCTTGGCCTTGATGTAGCCGCCTTCGACTTCGATCTTCGCGCCCATGGCCTCGAGGCCACGGATGTGCAGGTCGACCGGGCGCGAACCAATGGCGCAACCGCCAGGCAGGGCCACTTCGGCCTCGCCGAAACGGGCAACCATCGGGCCCAGCACCAGAATCGAGGCGCGCATGGTCTTGACCAGCTCGTAAGGTGCAACCAGTGTCTTGATGGTGCGAGGGTCGATCTCGACAGCCAGCTTTTCGTCGATCACCGGCTCGATGCCCATGCGGCCGAAGAGCTCGATCATGGTGGTGATGTCGTGCAGGTGCGGCAGGTTGCCCACGGTGACCGGGCCGTCGGCCAGCAGGGTCGCCGCCAGAATCGGCAGGGCTGCGTTCTTCGCGCCCGAAATGCGGATCTCGCCATCAAGGCAAGCGCCGCCAGTAATAATCAGTTTGTCCATTGGAATCTCGCCGCCACGTTGGCTCAGGTGCGCTCAGCCCAGGCTGCGCTGCTGAAAAATTTCATGGTTACCGCATGGATGCTGCCATTGGCGATCCACGGATTCAGGTGAGCATAGATCGCCTGCTGGCGTTTGACCGGGCTCAGGCCAGCCAACTCGTCGCTGATCACGTTCAACTGGAAGTTGCAGCCTTCGCCTTCAACTTCGACCCGGGAACCCGGCAATTTCTCTTCAAGGAAGCTTTTAACTTCTACGGCCTGCATGCTCAACCTCAATCGGCGCCCGATGCGCACGGGTCGGCCATCATACAAAAAAGCCCCTCGCCTGCGAAGCCCAACGAGGGCTTCACTGACCGAGGGGCCATCATCCGTGCCGGGCCATCAGGTTGCCAGCACTTCATCGAGATCATAGACCTCGGCAATTTCCCGCATGTCGTCCGGCATGCTGCGCACCTGGCAACCCTTGCCTGCGGCCTGGGCATCGCGCATGAAGGCCAGCAGCAACGACAGGCCGACACTGGTGGAACGCTGCACTGCCGAACAATCGAGCACCAGCTGCGCCTCGCGGCAGGCCGCGATCAGCGCCTTGCCCTGCTTGCGCAGGACCGGCCCGCTGCGGTAGTCCAGCACGCCGGCCAGGCGCAACACGCCCGGCTCGGCCATGCTTACACCGGCCTCACTCATTTGACGGTCTTCTCCGGCGAGTTGTCGGCGGCCTGCTTGGCCTTGGCCACTTCGCCGGCCCAGCCGTCGATGGTCTTGTCCAGGTCGTTGCCATTGCGCTGCATGGCGTCGGCGAACTGGTCGCGGAACAGCTTGCCGATGTTGATGCCGTTGACGATCACGTTGCGCACCTTCCACTCGCCACCGATGTTCTCCAGGGTGTACTGCACTGGATACACGGCACCGTTGTTGCCGGTGACCTTCATGCCAACGCTGGCGCGCTTGCCGTCATCAGCCTTGGCCGGGTCGACGGTGATGCCCTGGTTGTTGTACTCGAGCAGGGCATTGCCATAGAACTGCATCAGGCTGCGCTTGAAGTTTTCCTGGAAGCGCTGCATCTGCTCGGGGGTGGCCTTGCGCGAGTACTTGACGGTCATGATGCTCTTGGAAATACCGTCAGCGTCCACCACCGGGCCGAGGATGCGGTTCAGCGCATCATAGAAGGCATTGGGGTTGGACTTGTACTGTTCCTTGTTGGCCTTGAGGTCGCCCAGCAGTTCAGTGGTGGTGCCCTGAACCACATCGTGTGGCGTCTGCGCAGCCACGGTCAGCAGGGGGAAGGCCGCCAGCAGGACCAGCAGGCCACGTCGCAGGATGGAAATCATGGAAACTCCTTAATTAGCCGGTTGCGCTTCTTTCGGTTCCTTGCCAACGGAGTTGAGCAGGAACTTGCCAATCAGATCTTCCAGCACCAGTGCCGACTGGGTGTCGTGGATGGTCCCGCCGTCCTTGAGCACCTGGTCCTCACCGCCCACGCTGATGCCGATGTACTTCTCGCCAAGCAACCCGGCGGTCAGGATCGAGGCAGTGGAGTCGGTCGGCAGGTTGTCCACCGACTTGTCCAGCTGCAGCGTCACCCGACCGGTGTAGGAATCGCGGTCCAGATCGATGGCGGTAACCTTGCCGATGGTCACACCGGCCATGGTCACTTTAGCTCTGACCGTCAAACCGGCGATATTGTCGAAGTAGGCATAAACTTTATAGGTATCGCTGCTCGGGCTGGCCGACAGCCCGCTGACACGCAGGGCCAGCAGCAGCAGCGCCAGGATCCCGGCCAGAAGGAACAGGCCGACACCGATTTCCAGGGTGCGGTTTTGCATCAGAAATCTCCAAACATCAAGGCGGTCAGAATAAAGTCCAGACCCAGCACTGCCAACGAGGCATAGACCACGGTCTTGGTGGTGGCACGGCTGATCCCTTCTGAGGTGGGCTCACAGTCGTACCCCTGGAATACGGCGATCCAGGTCGTGACGAAGGCAAATACCAGGCTCTTGATCAGCCCGTTGAGCACATCGTCCGTGAACGAAACACTGTTCTGCATGTTGGCCCAGAACGAGCCCTCGTAGACGCCCAGCCAGTCCACCGCCACCCACGAGCCACCCCAGATGCCGACCACGCTGAAAATCAGCGCCAGCAACGGCAGCGAGATGAAACCGGCCCACAGGCGCGGCGCGACGATGTACTTGAGCGGGTCGACGCCGATCATTTCAAGGCTCGACAACTGCTCGGTGGACTTCATGTTGCCGATTTCTGCGGTCAGCGCCGAACCGGCACGGCCGGCGAACAGCAACGCCGTCACCACCGGGCCGAGCTCACGCAGCAGGGTCAGGGCGACCATCTGCCCCACCGCCTGCTCCGAGCCGTACTTGGTCAGGATGCTGAAGCCCTGTAGCGCCAGCACCATGCCGATGAACACCCCGGACACGACGATGATCGCCAGCGACAGCACGCCCACCGAATACAGCTGCTTGGTCAGCAGCTGGAAGCCGCCGCCGATGCCGCCACGGCCGATCAGCGCATGGAACAGGAACAGGCAGGAGCGCCCCAGCACCGCCAGCACGTCGATGGCCGAGCGTCCCAGCAGGCGGACACGTTCGAGTAAGGATTTTCTGCGCATCAACGCGCTCCCAGCAGGTCGGCGCGGTAGTCAGGCGCAGGGAAATGGAAAGGCACCGGGCCGTCCGGGTCGCCCTTCATGAACTGGCGAATCCGCGGGTTGTCCGAGCCCATCAGCTCGTCAGGCGTCCCCTGGCCCAGCACCTGGCCATCACCTACGACATAGATGTAGTCGGCGATGCTGGCGGTTTCCGCCAGGTCGTGGGAAACGACGATGCTGGTGATACCCAAGGCGTCGTTGAGCAGGCGGATCAGACGCACCAATACACCCATGGCGATCGGGTCCTGGCCGACGAACGGCTCGTCGTACATGAGGATCTGCGGGTCGAGGGCAATCGCCCGGGCCAAGGCCACACGGCGCTTCATGCCACCGGACAGCTCGTCGGGCATCAGGTCGATGGCACCGCGCAGCCCCACGGCCTGCAGCTTCATCAGAACGATATCGCGGATCATCTCATCCGACAGCTGGGTATGCACGCGCAGCGGGAACGCGACGTTCTCGAACACATCGAGATCGGTGAACAGCGCGCCGCTCTGGAACAGCACCCCCATTTGCTTGCGGGCGTCGAACAGGTCGCTGCGCGACAACGTCGGCAGGTTCTGCCCGGCAACCCAGACCTCACCGCTGGAGGGGCGCAACTGCGCGCCCATCAGGCGGAGCAACGTGGTCTTGCCGCAACCCGATGGCCCCATGATGCCGGTGACCTTGCCGCGCGGGATGCGAATGTCGACGTTGCTGAAAATGCTGCGCGAACCACGTTTGAAGGTAACCCCCTTCAACTCGACCGCGTAGGCGCTATCCACACTCATCTAGACTCCTTGCTAGTGCAGCCTCGTCCTAATGGACGTCGGCCTCCATCTGGAAGGCACAAGCGCCCCTGGCAGGCCGAATAGCGGCGAACTATAGCACCGCTGACAGCGCCGCCCCAAGGTCGGCTAGCGAGTCGTTCAGCCCTGCGACAGGCTGGCGAGACATTCACCCCGGCAATCGAAAGCGTGAGGGTTTCTTTCATTGCAGCTATAATCGCCGCCTTTTCATCAGGCATTGCTTTTTCGACATGAGCCAATCCAGCGAGCTGATCCAATCCGCACAACGCACCCTGCGCCTGGAACTCGAGGCCGTAGAGGGCCTGCTGGCGCGCATCGACGAAAATTTCGTCAAGGCCTGCGAACTGATCCTGGCCAGCAAGGGCCGGGTCGTCGTGGTCGGCATGGGCAAGTCCGGGCACATCGGCAACAAGATCGCCGCCACCCTGGCAAGCACTGGTACACCGGCGTTTTTCGTGCACCCGGCCGAAGCCAGCCATGGCGACATGGGCATGATCACCCGCGATGATGTCATCCTTGCCCTGTCGAATTCCGGCAGCACTGCCGAAATCGTCACCCTGCTGCCGCTGATCAAGCGCCTGGGCATCAAGCTGATCAGCCTGACCGGCAACCCGGACTCGCCCCTGGCCCAGGCTGCCGAGGTCAACCTCGACGCCCGCGTCGAGCAAGAGGCCTGCCCGCTGAACCTGGCCCCCACCTCCTCCACCACCGCATCGCTGGTGCTGGGCGACGCGCTGGCCATTGCCCTGCTCGAAGCCCGCGGTTTCACCGCCGAGGACTTTGCCTTCTCGCACCCGGGTGGTGCACTGGGCCGCCGCTTGCTACTCAAGGTGGAGAACGTGATGCACGCTGGCGACGAACTGCCCCAGGTGCCCCGCGGTACCCTGCTCAAGGACGCGCTCCTTGAAATGTCCCGAAAAAGCCTGGGCATGACCGTGATCGTCGAAGCCGACGGCAAGCTGGCCGGGATCTTCACCGACGGCGACCTGCGCCGCAGCCTGGACCGCAACATCGACATCCACACCACCCTGATCGACCAGGTCATGACCGTGCACGGCAAGACGGCCCGCGCCGAAATGCTCGCGGCCGAGGCACTGAAGATCATGGAAGACCACAAGATCAACGCCCTGGTGGTGGTGGACCGCGAGGACCGCCCCACCGGCGCCCTGAACATGCACGACCTGCTGCGCGCCGGCGTGATGTAAGAGAGCGATGGAATGAACCAGAACCTCATGCAACGCGGCAAGCACATCAAGCTGGCAGTGTTCGACGTGGACGGCGTGCTCACCGACGGGCGCCTGTACTTCCTCGAGGACGGCAGCGAGTTCAAGACCTTCAACACCCTCGACGGCCAGGGCATCAAGATGCTCATGGCCTCGGGCGTGACCACCGCTATCATCAGCGGGCGCAAGACCCCGGTGGTCGAGCGCCGGGCGAAGAACCTCGGCATCCCGCACCTGTATCAGGGCCGCGAAGACAAACTGGTGGTGCTGGACGGCCTGCTCGCCGAACTGGGCCTGAGCTATGATGAAGTGGCCTACCTTGGCGACGACCTGCCCGACCTGCCGGTGATCCGCCGGGTCGCCCTGGGCATGGCGGTGGCCAACGCCGCGCCGTTCGTTCGCCAGCACGCACATGGCGTGACCCAGGCACGTGGCGGCGAAGGCGCGGCCCGTGAATTCTGCGAACTGATCATGCAGGCCCAGGGCACCCTGGACGCTGCCAACGCCAACTACCTGTAAGGCTGCCCATGTTCAGCAAGAAAGCCCGCAACATTACGCTGCTCGCAGTGATCGCCGCCCTGCTGGTGGCGATCGGCTACTGGAATGTCAGCCCGGAAAGCTTCCTCGACAAACCTGTGGCCCAGGTCGACGAAAGCGCCATCGACTACTACGCGGTCAACGCCCACAGCGTGCAGTTCCTGCCCGACGGCAAGCTGCAGTACGAAATGACCGCTGACAAGGTCGAACACCTGAAAGCCAGCGAAATCACCCTGCTGACCACGCCGGACCTGCACCTGTACCGCGGTACCGAATACCCGTGGCACGTACAGAGCACCCGCGCCGAGGTCAACCCGGACGGCAGCGAAGTCGAACTGATCGACAACGTACGGGTCGCCCGCACCGACGAAAAGCAGCGTGAAATGATCATTACCAGCACACGCATGACCGTGTTCCCGCAGAAGCAATATGCGCAGACCGAGCAAGCCGTTAGAATCGACGGCGCCGGTGGCACAACTACGGGCAAAGGTATGAAAGCGTATTTGAAAGAAGGCAAGATGGACTTGCTCTCTAACGTAAGAGGACAGTATGAGGCTCGTTAAAACCCTCCCCCTTTTGCTCAGCCTGAGCGCAGCACTGGGAAGCGCGAGCGCCCTCGCCCTGCCGAATGACCGTGACCAGCCTATCCGCATCCAGGCCGACAACGCCCACCTGGACGACAAGCAGGGCGTGGCCACCTACACCGGCGACGTGATCATCACCCAGGGTTCGATGATGATCAAAGGCAACACCGTGACCATCACCCGTTCCGCCTCCGGCGACATCGACGTGGTGACCTCGGTGGGCAACCTGGCCTACTTCGAGCAACAGCAGAGCGCAGCCAAGCCAGACAAGATGAAAGGCTGGGCGGTGACCATCCAGTACCAGTCGCAGAAGGACATGGTCATCCTCACCGACCGCGCCAAGGTCGAGAGCGAAGGCAACACCACCGAAGGCGAGAAGATCGTCTACAACACCCAGACCCAGGTGGCGACCGCCGGTCGTGGTGGCAACGTGACCTCGCCGCGTCAGCGTATCGACATGGTGATCCAGCCCAAGAAGAAGGCCGAGTAAATGGCAACCCTCAAAGCCCAGCACCTGGCCAAGAGCTACAAGGGGCGGCAAGTCGTACGCGACGTCAGCCTGTCGATCGACAGCGGCCAGATCGTCGGCCTGCTCGGCCCCAACGGCGCCGGCAAGACCACCTGCTTCTACATGATTGTCGGCCTGGTCCAGGCCGATCAGGGGCGCGTGCTGATCGACAACCTCGATGTCAGCCACCAGCCCATGCACGGTCGCGCCCGCGCCGGCATCGGCTATCTTCCGCAAGAAGCCTCGATCTTCCGCAAGCTGTCGGTGGCCGACAACATCATGGCCATCCTCGAGACCCGCAAGGACCTCGACCGCGACGGCCGGCGCAAAGAGCTGGAAAGCCTGCTGCAGGAGTTCCACATCAGCCACATTCGCGACAACCTCGGCATGAGCCTGTCCGGTGGTGAGCGCCGCCGCGTGGAAATTGCCCGCGCGCTGGCGACCGCACCCAAGTTCATCCTGCTGGACGAACCGTTTGCCGGTGTCGACCCGATTTCGGTCGGTGACATCAAGCAGATCATCCACCACCTCAAGGCCAAGGGCATCGGTGTACTGATCACCGACCACAATGTGCGTGAGACCCTGGATATCTGCGAAACCGCCTATATCGTCAATGATGGCCGACTGATCGCCGAAGGCGACGCTGAAACCATCCTGGCCAACGACCTGGTCAAAGAAGTTTACCTGGGCCACGAGTTCCGACTCTGAGCCTGGCACGCGCCTGGAGTACTGGCAAATCGCCCTGAAACCCGGGGTAAAGTGTTACGGTACTCTAGGCAAACGCTACAATTTAAGGCATAAAACTTGCTTGATCTGGCGCCCCGGCGCCCTCGTGTAGTGGATGGCGCATGCGCGCCGGCGAACAAGGTATTAAGCCCCAGCCATGAAACCATCGCTCGTCCTTAAAATGGGCCAGCAACTGACGATGACACCTCAGTTGCAACAGGCCATCCGCCTGCTCCAGCTCTCCACCCTGGACCTCCAACAGGAAATCCAGGAAGCGCTGGAGTCGAACCCGATGCTCGAACGTCAGGAAGACGGCGACGACTTCGACAACAGCGATCCGATGGCGGACAACGCCGAAAACAAGCCGGTCGCCGAAGTCCAGGACAACAGCTTCCAGGAAAGCACCACCAGTGCCGACACTCTGGAAGACGGTGAATGGAGCGAGCGCATCCCCAACGAGCTGCCGGTCGACACCGCCTGGGAAGACATCTACCAGACCAGTGCCAGCAGCCTGCCAAGCAACGACGACGACGAGTGGGACTTCACCACCCGCACATCGGCCGGTGAGAGCCTGCAAAGCCACCTGTTGTGGCAGCTGAACCTGGCTCCGATGTCCGACACCGACCGCCTGATCGCCGTTACACTGATCGACAGCATCAACGGCCAGGGCTACCTGGAAGATACCCTCGAAGAGATCTGCGCAGGTTTCGACCCGGAGCTGGATATCGAGCTGGACGAGGTCGAAGCGGTACTGCACCGCATCCAGCAATTCGAGCCAGCCGGCGTTGCCGCACGCACCCTTGGCGAATGCCTGTTGCTGCAATTGCGCCAGCTGCCTGCCAGCACCCCGTGGATGACAGAAGCCAAGCGCCTGGTCACCGACTTCATCGACCTGCTCGGCAGCCGTGACTACAGCCAGCTGATGCGTCGCATGAAAATCAAGGAAGACGAGCTGCGCCAGGTCATCGAGCTGGTACAAAGCCTCAACCCGCGCCCCGGCTCGCAGATCGAGTCCAGCGAGCCTGAGTACGTGGTGCCCGACGTCATCGTACGCAAGGACAGCGACCGCTGGCTGGTGGAGCTGAACCAGGAGGCCATTCCGCGGCTGCGCGTAAACCCGCAGTACGCTGGCTTTGTGCGCCGAGCCGACACCAGTGCCGACAACACCTTCATGCGCAACCAGCTGCAGGAAGCGCGCTGGTTCATCAAGAGCCTGCAAAGCCGCAACGAAACCCTGATGAAAGTGGCCACGCAGATCGTCGAGCATCAACGCGGCTTCCTCGACCACGGCGACGAAGCGATGAAGCCCTTGGTGCTGCATGACATCGCCGAAGCGGTGGGCATGCACGAGTCGACCATTTCGCGGGTAACCACGCAGAAATACATGCACACCCCGCGTGGCATCTACGAACTGAAATACTTTTTCTCCAGCCACGTCAGCACCTCCGAGGGCGGAGAATGCTCGTCTACGGCTATCCGCGCGATCATCAAGAAACTGGTTGCGGCGGAAAATCAGAAAAAGCCATTGAGTGACAGCAAGATCGCTGGTTTACTGGAGGCACAAGGCATCCAGGTAGCCCGTCGCACCGTCGCCAAGTACCGCGAGTCTCTCGGCATCGCACCGTCGAGCGAGCGCAAGCGACTGATGTAGCCCCTGAGATGTGCCACAGCGTTTGTGGGGCAGGTGCAAGACCTGCCTCTTTATGCACGGGCAACAAAGGAGAAGCTGTATGCAAGTCAATATCAGTGGACAGCATGTAGAAGTCACCCAGCCACTGCGCGATTATGTGCTTGAAAAGCTCGCTCGCGTGGAAAGTCACTTCGACAAGATCACCAACGTGCAGGTCATCATGAAAGTCGAGAAGCTGCAGCAGAAGGTCGAGGCGACCTTGCAGATTCCCGGCGGCGAAGTGGTTGCCAACGCCGAACACGAAGACATGTATGCAGCGATCGACGCCTTGGCCGACAAGCTCGACCGCCAACTGAAAAAACACAAGGAAAAACAGCAAAGCCTGCTGCAAGGTGCAGCTGCCCGCTGATCCCCCTCATCCATGATCCGACTTGAAACCATCCTGACCCCCGGCCGTTCCCTCGTGAACGTGCCGGGCGGCAGCAAGAAGCGCGCCCTGGAAAAGGTCGCCACCGTCATCGCCGAACAAGTGCCCGAACTGGAGATGCAGGACGTCTTCGAAAAACTGGTCGCCCGGGAAAAACTCGGTTCGACCGGTTTCGGCAACGGCATCGCCATCCCGCACTGCCGGCTTGAAGGATGTTCCGCTCCGGTCAGCGCCCTGCTGCACCTGGAAGCGCCTATCGACTACGACGCCATCGATGGCGCGCCGGTGGACCTGCTGTTCGTCCTGTTGGTGCCAGAAGCCGCCACCGATGCCCATCTGGAATTGCTGCGCCAGATTGCCAGCATGCTCGATCGCAAGGAGGTCCGTGATCGCCTGCGTGCGGCCACCAGCAGCGAGGCCCTGTTCCAGGTTGTCCTGGACGTACAGAACGAGCACTGAACATGCGCCTGATCATCGTCAGCGGCCGGTCCGGCTCCGGCAAGAGCACCGCCCTCGATGTCCTGGAAGACAACGGTTTCTACTGCATTGACAACCTGCCCGCCGGGCTGCTGCCGCAACTGGCGGAAAATGCGCTGATCAACACCGAGTTGCAGCAACCCAAGGTCGCCGTGTCGATCGACGCGCGCAACTTGCCCAGCCACCTGACGCGTTTTCCCGAGTTGCTCGAAGAAGCCCGCGCCCGGCATATCCAGTGCGACGTGCTGTACCTGGATGCCGACGAAGACGTACTGCTCAAGCGCTTCTCGGAAACCCGCCGACGCCACCCGCTGACCAACGCCAACCGCTCGCTCGCGGAAGCGATCCGGGTGGAAAGCGAATTGTTGGGGCCGATTGCAGACCTGGCCGACCTGAAGATCGACACCACCAGCCTGAACCTGTACCAGCTGCGTGATTCGATCAAGCTGCGCCTGCTCAACCAGCCAGAGCCTGGCACCGCGTTCCTGGTCGAGTCGTTCGGTTTCAAGCGCGGAATGCCGGTCGATGCCGACCTGGTGTTCGATGTGCGCTGCCTGCCCAACCCCTACTGGAAGCCCGAGCTGCGTGAGCACTCCGGCCTCGACCAACCGGTGATCGACTACCTGGCCGCACAGCCGGATGTCGAAGAGATGTTCAACGACATTTCCAGCTACCTGCTCAAGTGGCTGCCCCGCTTCGCCGCCAGCAACCGTGCCTACGTCACCATTGCCATTGGCTGCACCGGCGGCCACCACCGCTCGGTGTACATCACCGAACGCCTTGGCCAGTTGTTGCAGCAATCCCTGAAAAACGTCCAGGTCCGCCACCGCGACCTCTAGCCCAAGGATCCGCCCCACGATGCCCGCCCGTGAAATCACCATCATCAACAAGCTGGGTCTGCATGCCCGGGCGGCAGCCAAGTTCGTCGGCGTTGCCGGCCGCTTCCCCTGCCAGGTGAGGGTTGGCCGTGCGCCGGACAAGCTGGTGGATGGCAAGAGCATCATGGCGGTGATGATGCTGGCGGCCGGCAAAGGCACCCAGGTGCACCTGCATACCGAAGGCGAGCAGGACGTTGATGCCATGGATGCGCTGGTCGAGCTGATCAACAACTTCTTCGACGAAGGCGAATGAAATTCGCTGGCCCATTCGCAAGCGGTACGCGTACCCTGTGGGAGCGGCTTTAGCCGCGAAGAATCCAACGCGGTACATGGCACCGGCTGCGCCGGTGTTCGCGGCTAAAGCCGCTCCCACAGAGCCCCCGCTAATTCAATGAGTTATGTGCCGCCCCCACAGCGAAACCGGTGAACACCCCATCATCCGGCGCAAACCGATGCACAGCCCCAAGCGGGCCAGGCCAGGTCCAACCAGGCGAAGCCGCGCGCCAATAGCAATGCAGTGCCTGCGAGCAACAGCAAAGTCCCAAGCGTCATGCGAAACAGGCGAAACAGGCGCACACGGCTGACGGACATCATCTGGTAGCGCATACCGGGGAGACTCACCTCAGGGTTTCGAGGTAGCGGCGCTCCACTTCCGCCCAGTCAATGACGTTGTAAAAGGCACCGATGTATTCCGGACGACGGTTCTGGTACTTCAGGTAATAGGCATGCTCCCACACGTCCAGGCCGAGGATTGGCGTGTTGCCGTGCATCAGCGGGCTGTCCTGGTTGCCGCTGCTTTCCACTACCAGGGTTTTCTGCGGGGTCACGCTGAGCCAGGCCCAGCCACTGCCGAAGCGGGTCAGCGCAGCCTTGGTGAAAGCCTCCTTGAAGGCATCGAAGCCGCCCAGTTGGGCATCTATGGCCTGCGCCAGAGCGCCCTGCGGCTCTCCCCCACCCTGCGGCGACATCACGGTCCAGAACAGGCTGTGGTTGGCGTGCCCGCCGCCATGGTTGGTCACCGCACCACGCAGGTTTTCCGGCAGTTGCCCGACCGCGCCGAGCAGTTTTTCCACCGGCCACTCAGCCCACTCGGTGCCTTCGATGGCGGCGTTGAGGCCAGTGACGTAGGTCTGGTGGTGCTTGGTGTGGTGGATTTCCATGGTCTGCGCGTCGATGTGCGGTTCCAGCGCAGCGTAAGCGTAAGGCAGTGCAGGCAACTTATGGGGCATATCAGTGAATTCCGTAGGCATGGGTTGGGCGATGACCAATGCGGCCACCGCTGGCGCTTGGGCCGTGACTCAGTGTCAGATACCACCGGCGGTGAGTTTTTCCGGGTCCAGTAGCGTTTCCAGCTGGTCACGCGACAGGTCGGTGTGCTCCAGCGCCACGTCGATGATCGGACGGCCTTGCTTGTAAGCGGTCTTGGCGATTTCGGCGGCCTTGAGGTAGCCGATGATCGGGTTCAGCGCCGTGACCAGAATCGGGTTGCGTGCCAGGGCTTCCTTGAGCTTGCTTTCGTTGACCTTGAAGCTGGCGATGGCCTTGTCGGCCAGCAGGCGGCTAACGTTGGCCATCAGCTCGATGCTCTCCAGCAGGTTGCGGGTGATCACCGGCAGCATCACGTTCAGCTCGAAGTTGCCGGACTGGCCAGCGATGGCGATGGTGGCGTCATTGCCGATCACTTGGGCGGCGACCATGGCGGTGGCCTCTGGAATCACCGGGTTGACCTTGCCCGGCATGATCGAAGAGCCCGGCTGCAGGCCTTGCAGCTCGATTTCGCCCAGCCCGGCCAGCGGGCCAGAGTTCATCCAGCGCAGGTCGTTGGCAATCTTCATGAGCGCCACGGCGGTAGTCTTGAGCTGGCCGGACAGGGCCACTGCGGTGTCCTGCGAGCCGATCAGGGCGAACAGGTTCTGCCCGGGGGTGAACTCGACCTGGGTCAGGCCGCTGAGCTGGCGGGCGAAAACAGCAGCGAATTGCGGGTGGGCGTTGATGCCGGTACCCACGGCCGTGCCGCCCTGGGCCAGGGCCTGCAGGCTCGGCAGGGTAGCTTCGATGTGTGCCTTGGCGCCATCGATCTGCGCCGCCCAGCCATCCAGCACCTGGCTCATGCGCACCGGCATGGCGTCCATCAGGTGGGTGCGGCCGGTCTTCACGTACTGATGCACCTGTGCCGACTTGGCCTCGATCACCTGCACCAGATGCGCCAGGGCGGGCAGTAGCTGCTCATGCAAGGCCAGGGCGGCGCTGACGTGAATCGTGGTGGGGATGATGTCGTTGCTGCTCTGGCCGCAGTTGATGTGGTCGTTGGCGTTGACGACCTCACCCAGCACGCGACTGGCCAGTGTGGCGATCACCTCGTTGGCGTTCATATTCGAGCTGGTTCCGGAGCCTGTCTGGAACACATCCACCGGGAAATGCTGGATGAAGTCACTCGCCAGGAGTTGCTCGACTGCCGTTACGATGGCCTGGCCTTGCGCGGTCGACAACTGTTCCAGTTCGACGTTGGCCTTGGCCGCGGCAGCCTTGGCCAGCAGTAGTGCACGAATGAACTGGGCCGGCATGCGCTGGCCGCTGATCGGGAAATTGTCGACCGCGCGTTGGGTCTGGGCGCCGTACAGGGCCTGGGCCGGCACCTGGAGTTCGCCCATGCTGTCACGCTCGATACGGGTATCACTCATCATCAAATCCTTGCATCAGTTCATCGGGAGAAATCGACGGCAGCAGGCGGCAATTGGCCAACTGCATGGCGTAGGGCTGCCAGCGCTGGTTCTGTGCCTCGCGGTCGAGGTTGCGCAGGTCCAGCAGAGGGCGCCAGGCCTGGTCCAGGCACAAGCAGCGCCAATGCCAGGGCAGCATGCGGTCGCAGGCGGTATCCAGCAGCAGGCGGAAGGAAGTCAGCGCCACCGTCCATGAAGAGGTCTCGGTACAGCACACCAGGTAGCGGCCTTCAGCCAAGTAGTGCTCGATCAGGCGCGGTTCGTCGGGCTCGAGCGCACAGCGGATGCGTCGGCTGAGCCAGCGCCAGTTTTCCAGGTAGGGCAGTTCGCGGAGGACGGGTTTCATGAACATCATCGCCGAGCTACTGGTTAATGATATTCATTATTAAGTGATAAATAGAATCACTTCAAGATAGATGATGAAACAAAAAACCCGGCATGGGGGCCGGGTCTTCGGTTTCATTGAAAATTCTGTAGTGCCTGCAACGGCCTCTTCGCGGGTAAACCCGCTCCTACAGGAATCGCATTAGACTGGAGCCTTATGCGATTCCTGTAGGAGCGGGTTTACCCGCGAAGAGGCCGCTACAGGCTATGAATCAGCTACCCGCCACAGTCATCCGCTCGATCAGCACCGACCCGGTGTGAATGTTGCTTCGGGTCTCAAGATCGCTGCCGATCGCGACAATCTGCTGGAACATGTCTTTCATGTTCCCGGCAATGGTCACTTCCTGCACTGCGTGCTGAATCTCGCCATTCTCGACCCAGAAGCCTGCCGCGCCACGGGAATAATCCCCCGTCACCATGTTCAGGCCATGCCCCATCAACTCGGTCACCAGCAGCCCACGGCCCATACGCCGGATCAGCGCCGCCTGGTCTTCGACACCATGGCTGACGAACAGATTGTGCACACCACCAGCGTTGGCAGTGCTTGGCAAACCCAGCTTGCGCCCGGAATAGGTACCCAGCAGGTACGACACCAGCTCACCCTTGTCGACGAACGGCTTGGCATAGGTAGCAAGGCCGTCACCGTCGAATGCGGCACTGCCCAGTGCCCGCGGAATGTGCGGACGCTCGTCGAGGGTCAGCCAGGTGGGGAACAGGCGCTGGCCGATGGTCCCCTCCAGGAACGACGACTTGCGGTACAGGTTGCCGCCGGAGATGGCCGACAGGAAGCTGCCGAACAAGCCACCTGCCAGCTCGGCCGAGAACAGCACCGGCACCTCGCAGGTCGGCACCGGACACGCACCCAGGCGGCTGGCGGCACGCTGGGCAGCGCGCACGCCGATGCTACGCGGGTCTGCCAGCAGGTTGCCCTGGCGGTTCACGTCGTACCAGTAGTCACGCTGCATCTGGCCGTCGCCTTCGGCGATCATCACGCAGCTCAGGCTGTGCCGGGTCGAGGCGTAGCCACCGATGAAACCATGGCTGTTGCCATACACGCGGCAACCCTGGTGGGTATTGAGGGTGGTGCCGTCGGCATTGAGGATGCGCGGGTCGGCGTCGAACGCCGCCGCCTCGCAGGCCAGGGCCATCTCGATGGCCTTCTCTGGCTCGAGGTTCCAGTCGTGATACAGGTCCAGGTCAGGGATCTCGCGGGCCATCAACGCTGCGTCGGCCAAGCCGGAACATTCGTCCTCGGAGGTATGCCTGGCAATCGCCAAGGCCGCGGCGACGGTTTCGCGGATCGCTTCCGGACCACTGGCCGAGGTGCTTGCCGAGCCTTTGCGCTGGCCCACATAGAGGGTGATGCCAAAGCCCTGGTCGCGATTGAATTCGACCGTCTCGACCTCTCGCTGACGTACCGTGGTGGACAGGCCCTGCTCCAGCGACACCGCCACTTCGCAGGCACTGGCCCCCTGGCGGCGCGCCTCGGCAATGATCGCCTCGACCTGCTCCTGCAATGCTGGCAGGTCCTTCGGACCTACGCTCTGGACTGCACTCATGGTTCTCTCCACTCAAATTCTGCGTTCGGCGAGGGTCATTCTACGACCGGGCCGGACAAGCGGCCCCCGACTGGTTATCATGGCGGCGATTTCTAGCGGACTGCCACCATGGTTGATTCAAACGACGACGCCTTCGACGGCGAAAAAAGCAAAACCCAGATCAAGCGCGAGCTGCATGCGCTGGTCGAACTCGGCGAGCGCCTTACCACGCTCAAGGCCGATACCCTGGCTCGCCTGCCGTTGACCGACGAGCTGCGCAAGGCCCTGGCCGAAGCCAGCAAGCACACCGCTCACGGTGCCCGCAAACGCCACATGTCGTTTGTCGGCAAGCTGATGCGCGTGCAGGATCTGGATGCCATCCACGCCCTGCTCGAACAGATGGACAGCTCGACCCGCCAGTACAACGAGCGCTTCCACAGCCTGGAGCGCTGGCGCGACCGGTTGATCGACGGTAATGACGAAGACCTCGAACGCTTCGTCAACGAATACCCCGACACCGACCGCCAGCAGCTGCGCTCGCTGGTACGCCATGCCCAGCACGAGAAGGCGCGGAACAAGCCGCCTGCCGCCGCGCGCAAGGTGTTCAAGTACATCCGCGATCTCGACGAGCTGCAGCGCGGGTTGCGCTGACAGGCTGGGGCCCTGTGGGAGCGGGCAAGCCCGCTCCCACACCCGAAGCCATCACGCCCCTGTACCGCCCACGGTGATCGCATCCAGCTTCAAGGTTGGCTGCCCGACCCCCACCGGCACCGACTGCCCGTCCTTGCCGCAAGTCCCTACCCCGCTGTCCAGCGCCAGGTCGTTACCGACCATCGACACCCGGCTCATCGCTTCCGGGCCATTGCCGATCAGGGTCGCCCCCTTCACCGGCGCGGTAATCTTGCCGTCTTCGATCAGGTAGGCCTCACTGGTCGAGAACACGAACTTGCCGCTGGTAATGTCCACCTGGCCACCGCCGAGGTTGGCGCAGTAGATACCCTTCTTCACCGAAGCGATGATTTCCTGCGGGTCGCTTTCGCCCGCACGCATGTAGGTGTTGGTCATGCGCGGCATCGGCAGGTGCGCGTAGGATTCGCGGCGGCCGTTGCCGGTCACCGCCATGCCCATCAGGCGCGCATTCAGCTTGTCCTGCATGTAGCCCTTGAGCACACCGTTCTCGATCAATGTGGTGCACTCGGTCGGGGTGCCTTCGTCATCCACGCTCAGCGAGCCACGGCGGCCTTCGAGGGTGCCGTCGTCGACAATGGTGCACAGGCTCGACGCCACTTTCTCGCCAATGCGGCCGCTGAACGCCGAACTGCCCTTGCGGTTGAAGTCACCTTCCAGGCCATGGCCGACAGCCTCGTGCAGCAGCACGCCCGACCAGCCCGAACCCAGCACCACCGGCAGGGTACCAGCCGGTGCCGGGATCGCCTCCAGGTTCACCAGGGCCTGGCGCAGCGCTTCGCGGGCATAGCCCATGACCCGCTCTTCGGTGAAGAAGCGGTAGTCGGTACGCCCGCCACCGCCCTGCCCGCCACGCTCGCGGCGGCCATTCTGCTCGACGATGACGCTGACGTTGAAGCGCACCAGCGGGCGCACGTCGGCGGCCAGGCTGCCATCGGCCGCAGCGATCAGGATGCGCTCCCAGACCCCGGCCATGCTCACACTGACCTGCTGGATACGCGGGTCAAGGGCGCGGGTGGCGGCGTCGACACGCTTGAGCAGTTCGACCTTTTCGGCACGGCTGAGCACATCCAGCGGGTTGTCCGCCGGGTAAAGCGCGGTCACGTCCTGGCTGCGGAAGGCCTGCACCTTGCCGTTCTGCCCGGCACGCGAGATCGAACGGGCGGCACGGGCGGCCGAGGTCAGCGCTTCGAGGTTGATTGCGTTGCTGTAGGCAAAGCCGGTCTTTTCACCGGATTGGGCACGCACGCCCACGCCCTGGTCGAGGTTGAAACTGCCCTCTTTGACGATGCCGTCTTCCAGCGCCCAGGTTTCCGAGATCTGCCCCTGGAAATACAGGTCGGCGGCGTCGATGCCGGGGCCGGCCAACTCACCCAGCACGCTCTGCAGGCTGTCCAGGGTCAAGCCGCCTGGGGCCAGGAGCTGCTCGCTGACGGTGGATAACATCTGGCTCATAGTCACTCCGAGGTGTGCGCAGGCCGCAACGCGCCCTGCGAGAAAAAGCGCCGGTGCGATACCACCGGCATGCGCGCCCGGATGGACGCTTGTTCGTCAATGTCGCGTTCGGCGAGCAATACTGCTTCACCTTGCGCCTGTTCAGCGACGATGCGCCCCCAGGGGTCGACGATCGCCGCATGGCCATGGGTTTCCCGTGGCCCCGGGTGGGTGCCGCCCTGTGCCGCAGCCAGCAGGTAGCACTGGGTCTCGATGGCACGGGCGCGCACAAGCACTTCCCAATGTGCCGCGCCCGTTACCGCAGTGAAGGCGGCTGGCGCAGTGATCAGTTCCGCGCCGGCGGCGCGCAGTGCGCTGTACAGTTCGGGGAAGCGCAGGTCGTAGCACACGCTCAGCCCCAGCCGCCCTACTGGCGTATCGGCCACTACCACTTGGGCGCCGTGGGCATAGTCGTCGGACTCGCGGTAACGGCCACGATTGTCGGCAACGTCCACATCGAACAGGTGCAGCTTGTCATAGCGTGCCGCTACCTCACCGTGTTCGTCGATCAGCAGCGAGCAGGCATGGGCCTTGGCTTCAGGTTGGCCGACCGGTGGCAATGGCAAGGTACCGGCGACAATCCATAACTTGAGGTCGCGGGCGGTGCGTTTCAACCATGGCAGGATCGGCCCTTTGCCCAACGCTTCGGCGCGGCCGATGGCAGCGGCGTCCTTGCGGCCCATGGCAGCGAAGTTTTCCGGCAGCACCGCCAGCCGTGCGCCGCCAAAGGCGGCCTGCTCCAACAGGGCACCGGCGCGCTGCAGGTTGGCCAGCACATCGTCCTGGCTGACCATCTGGATTACCGCTGCCTTCATGGGCACTCCTAACGGGATTTCTCGAAAGGTTTCACAAATGTGATTCTAGGCTCTTTCACCGGACCTTCGACACGGTAGTGCACGCTGGCGAAGCGTGACACCCGGTCACCGATCAGCCGGTCCACCAGGAATAGCGCCCCGCCCACGGCTGGCGCGCCGACAATCAGGGCTGCCAGCGGCAGGTTATTGGTCACTGGCAGACTTACCTGCAGGTTGGCATCGACCCGGTCGCGCACCAGGTCCAAGGTGCCGTCCAGCTCGAAGTTGCTCGACGGGCCAGTCACGGCGATTGGCTCGCGGGTCACATAGACACCGTCACTGGCTACCAGCAAGCCTTTGACGCGGTCGTAGGCCAGGCCCTTGTCGAACAGGTCGGAGAAGTCCAGGCGCAAGCGCCGGCCGATGGAGTTGAAGTTCAGCAGGCCGAACACCCGCAGCGCCTGGGCACTGCCCTCGACCTCCACGAACTGGCCGGTGCGCAGGGCTGCGTCCATGCTGCCGGAGAAGCGCTTGAGGCTCACCGAGGCCGGCGAACCCGGCCAGCGGCCATCTACATCCAGGCGGAAGTCGCGGCTGGTCACGGTCGGCGCAAAGCCCCAGGCCTTGAGCACATCCGCCAGGTTGTTGCCGTCCAGGCGCCCTTTGTACCAACTGCCGGTTTTTCCCGGTTCGCCTTCCCAGCCACCGCCACCATCGATACGCAGTCCTTTGAAGTCGAGGTCTATATCGCTGGCGGTCACGCCACGCGCGGTCGGCCGCAGCTTGAGCGACGCACTGCCGTACAGGTCGTCACCGCGATAGAGCTTGTCGATGCTCAGGTCCAGTGCCGGAACCTTGCGCGGGTCGAACGAAGCCAGCGGGTCCGGGCCCTCCTCGGCCTGTGCCTCTGCCTGCTTTTCCGCCGCGCTGGCGGCGGGCAGGCGCAAGGTCTGCATGCGCACCACCATTGGCGCGCCCTTGGCATCCGGCACCCGGGCGTTGCCGATGACTTCCTTGCTATCGAGGCGCAAATCCCAGGCGGGGCCGCCACGGGCCAGGCGCACCACGGCCTGGTTCAGGTCCAGGCCAAAGGCTTTCAGCTGGCCGATGCTCAGGTCTACGCCTTGCAGGTTCTGCCTCGCGCTACTGCCCGGGTCATCGCCGGCCAGGCGCGCCGCCTGTTCCTGCCAGGGCCCCAGGTCCAGCGTCTCCAGGTGCCCGCGCACTCGCAGGCCCTGGCCGGCAGGTACCTGGGCATCACCGGCGCCCAGCAGCAACTCGCCACGGCCCTGCCCCAGCTTCTCGGCCGGCGCGGCGTAGGCAAAGCGGGCAAGGTCGGTGTAGGCGACATCGAAGCGCCGCTCCGGCCCCTGCAGGGTCATGCTGAAGCGTGTGTCACGGGTATCGGACGCTGCCTTGCCGAACGGTGCCGGCAGGTCTATGGCCAAGCCCTTGAGGCTGGAATCGACACTCAGACGGTTGTCCCGGCTACCCAGGCTGACCTGCAACTGGTAAGGCAGGTCGCCGGACGCCGGCAAGGCCTGCTTGAACTGCAGCCAGTCGGTCAGAGCCTTGAGTGACACCTGGCCGCTGGCGTTGACGCGTGTCTGCATCTGCCCGGGCTGGCCTTCGGCGGTGATTTGCGCCGTAACAGGCTTGCCGAACGCTTGCAGGCTGATGCCCTTGCCGCTCAGGCCCTTGTCCAAATCAAAGCTGAAGTCACCCTTCAGGCGGCTCAACTCCAGACTCGGCGGCGCAACCTTCAACCGCGCATCGTCGGTGGCAAAGTCTACCTGCACTTTCGGCCGCTGCCCGCGGGCCAACGGAATGTCGAGCTTGACCTTGCCCTTGAGCGGCCCCTCGCCCTCCCAGCCGGCGAATATCTCGCCAGTGCCGATTGGCGCCTCCTTGAGGATCTTCAGGCCATCGCCCAGGCTCCCGTCGAAGTCACCATCGAGGTACAGGTGGCTTTGCTGGCCCTCGTCGACATGCGGGATATCGACGCTCACATTACTGACCTTGGTATCGAGGAGTACGCCACGCTGGGCCTTGATGCGCACACCACTGTCCTCGATGAACACATCGCCATCCACGTGCTGCACCTGCGGCCAGCCCGGCTGGAAGTCCAGGGCTGCATCACGCACCTTGAAGAACAGGCTGATGCTGCGGGCTTCCGGCGCGACACCATGGTTCAGCGAGCCTTGGTACTGGAAGTAGCCTTCGTCCACCGTGCCTTTGACGATCGCACTGCGCAGCCATTCATCGAGTGCCGGGCTGAGCACCTCAGGCAGGTACTTGGCGGTGTAGCGGCCATCGCCTTCGGTCAGGCCGACGCGCAGGTCCATGTAGTCTTCACGGCCTTCTTCGAACAACAGGCGAATGAGGAAGTCACCGGCGATCTTGCCCTCCTCGCCCAGTACCTTGAGGTAAGGCGCGACCAGGGTGAAACCCTCCTTGTCCAGGGCCCAGGTCAGGCGCGCATTGGCCTTCTGGTAATGCCAGGGTTTGGCGAAGATCGGGTACAGGTGCAGCATGAACGCATCGGTATCAAGGCGCAGTTCGCCATGACCAAGGTCTCCGCTGATGCTGCCGCTGACGTTACCGGCTGCCGGGGCATTGTGATAGGCATCGAAACCGACCTTCTCCAGGTTGGCTTCGAACTGCAGGCGCTGGTCACCCTCAGCCTTGGGCCGGGCTACCAGACGCACATTGCGCAACGCGCCGGTCACATTCAGGCCATCGACCACGGCCATGACCTTGTCCGGGAGTGGCGCCAGGGCATCGACGAGCGGTGTCAACGGCGTGAGGTCGAGGCGGTCGGCCTGCACGTTCCAGCTTTCCGCGGCAGCGTCCTCGCCTGGACGCTGCTGCATTTGCAGGTGCGACTCCCAACGGGTCTTGCCGACGTCCATGGCCAGGGAGTCGACTACCACATCGAAGCCTTGTTCCTGGCGCTGGAACCAGGCACCCAGGGCCAGATTGTTCAGCTTGGCCGCCTTGCGCCCGGCATAGGCACCATGCAGCTCCGGTGCATTGAGGCGTACAACGGCCTGCTGCAACTGCCCCTTGCTCCAGTCCACCCAGAATTCGCCGCCCGCCCGCAGGGCGTCGGCATGCCACTGGCCCAGCAGGCGTGGCGGCAACCAACGCGCCCAGTCACTCTGTGGCAGGCTCAGATAGGCTTCGACCTGGCCGTCGCGCCAGGCGCTGGGCGTGGCACGACTGCGCAGGTTCAGCGACAAGGGTTGGCCATCGGGCAGGGTCGCGCGCAGGTCCAGGGCATGGCGCGAAGCTCCGGCCTGCAGGCCAACGCTCACATAAGTCAGGGTCAACGGGTCGCGCTGCCAGGGGTGCAGGGTGACCTGACTGTCGAACACATCGATGCGGCCCAACTGGCGCAGTCGCTGCAACAACTCGGCGGGGTCGAGCGGCGCATCGTCCTTCTTCGGCAGGCCTTCGAGGCTCCAGGCGCCCTGCTCGTTCTCGCGCAGAATCAGCTGCAGGCCGCCCAACTGAATGCGTGCCAGGCGTACTTCTCGGGCAGTGAGGCTAGCCCAGACATCGGGGACTACCTTGACGTCGTCCAAGCGCAGGGCCGTCGCCCCATCGCCCAGTTGCAGGTCGCGCACCCGCAGCACCGGTGCCAGGCCGCTCCAGCGGCCTTCCAGGGCACCAACGTGCACGGGCAGGCCCAAAGCCTGCTCGGCCTTGCTTTCCACATCGGCGCGATACTCGGCCACCAACGGCACCAGTTCGCGGCCGAGGCTGACATACAGTGCCACCAGTACCGCCAGCAGGGCGCAAACGCCCAGCCCCCAGCGGGTCAAGGCGACAAGAACGCGGGTCAGACGTCCCATGGCCATGGCCCTCCAGGTCGTTTATCCATGATGGCCCGTAGCCCCGGATTTTCCAGCCCGGGCCACCTGCGGCGCGTTTCAGAAGGCCTCAGAGCAGCACCACATCGTATTGTTCCTGCGAATACATCGACTCCACCTGGAAACGAATGGTTCGGCCGATAAAGGCTTCCAGCTCCGCGACGTTACCGGATTCTTCATCCAGCAACCGATCGACCACCTTCTGGTTGGCCAGCACGCGGTAGCCTTCGGCCTGGTATGCACGGGCCTCGCGCAGGATCTCGCGGAAGATTTCGTAACAGATGGTCTCGGGGGTTTTCAGCTTGCCACGGCCCTGGCAGGCCAGGCAGGGCTCGCACAGCACCTGTTCCAGGCTTTCACGTGTGCGCTTGCGGGTCATCTGAACCAGGCCCAGCTCGGTGATGCCGATGATGTTGGTCTTGGCGTGATCGCGCTCCAGCTGCTTTTCCAGAGTACGCAGCACCTGGCGCTGGTGCTCCTCGTCTTCCATGTCGATGAAGTCGATGATGATGATGCCGCCGATGTTGCGCAGGCGCAGTTGCCGGGCGATCGCGGTGGCGGCCTCGAGGTTGGTCTTGAAGATGGTCTCTTCAAGGTTGCGATGGCCGACGAAGGCGCCGGTGTTCACATCGATCGTGGTCATCGCTTCAGCCGGGTCGACCACCAGGTAGCCACCGGACTTCAGCGGCACCTTGCGCTCCAGTGCACGCTGGATCTCGTCCTCGACGCCATACAGGTCGAAAATCGGCCGTTCGCCCGGGTAGTGCTCGAGGCGGTCGGCGATTTCCGGCATCAGTTCGCCAACGAACTGCGTAGTCTTCTGGAAGGTTTCCCGCGAGTCGATGCGGATCTTCTCGATCTTCGGGTTGACCAGGTCACGCAAGGTACGCAGGGCCAGGCCCAGGTCCTCGTAGATGACCGTGGGCGCACCGCAGGTCTTGATCTGGGTGCCGATCTGCTCCCACAGGCGGCGCAGGTAGCGGATGTCCTGCAGGATCTCTTCAGCGCGTGCGCCTTCGGCGGCGGTACGCAGGATGAAGCCACCGGCGTCCTTGATGTTCTCGCTTTCCATGCAGTCGCTGACTACCTGCTTGAGGCGCTCGCGCTCGGCTTCGTCTTCGATCTTCAGGGAAATGCCGACATGGCTGCTGCGCGGCATGTACACCAGGTAGCGCGACGGGATCGACAGCTGGGTGGTCAGGCGCGCGCCCTTGGTGCCGATCGGGTCCTTGGTCACCTGCACCACCAGGGCCTGGCCCTCGTGCACCAGGGCGGTGATGTTCTCTACCGCCGAGCCTTCGCGCTGGGATATCTCCGAGGCATGGATGAATGCCGCGCGCTCCAGGCCGATGTCGACAAAGGCCGCCTGCATGCCCGGCAGCACACGCACCACCTTGCCTTTGTAGATATTGCCGACGATGCCCCGGCGCTGGGTGCGCTCGACATGCACTTCCTGCAGCACCCCGTTTTCCACCACCGCCACGCGCGACTCCATCGGGGTGATGTTGATCAGGATCTCTTCACTCATGGCAGGCTCTCGTCAAAGGTCTTGGATAATGATGGATGGCGTATGCAGTGCTGGCTACCGCTGGTTTGTTACCTCTGGCGTATGCGCGGGCGATTGCCAGCAGGCAATGCCGAATTGGCCAAGCAGTTCGGCCGTTTCACTGAGGGGCAAGCCGACCACCGCCGAGTAGCTGCCGGAAAGGCCGGTGACGAACACCGCGCCCAAGCCCTGGATGGCATAGCCGCCGGCCTTGTCCGCGGGCTCGCCGCTGGCCCAGTAGCGTTGCGCTTCCTCGGCGCTGATCGCACGGAAGCGCACCTTGCTGGTGACGCAAAGGCTGTGCACGCGCGGGCCATCGCTCAGGGCGACCGCGGTCAAAACCTGGTGCTCGCGGCCCGACAGGCCGGCCAGCATGGCCAGGGCATCTTCGCGGTTTTCCGGTTTGCCGAGAATACGACCATCGAGCACCACGGCAGTGTCTGCACCCAGCACCACAGCCGGACCTTCGAGGCAGGCCAGGCCGGCGGCAGCCTTGGCCCGGGCCAGGCGCTCGACGTAGGCCGGTGCGCTTTCATCGGGCAGTGGGGTTTCATCGATGGGTGCACTGACGACGCTGAACGGCACACCGATCTGGGTCAGCAGTTCACGACGACGGGGCGAGCCGGAGGCCAGGTATAGCGGGTTCATGCAGACATCTCCCTGTCAGTCGCGGCGGCGCCGTCAGTTGATATGCAAGCGTCGGCGCAGGTCGCGCAGGGCGAAACTTATCCACGGCCAGAGCAAGGCACTGATCACTGCTGACCAGACCAGCGCCAGGGTGGGCAGCCGGTTGCCGGTCAGCGCGCTGAGCCACAGCTGGATCAGCTGGGCAATGCCGAAGATCACCAGGATCACCAGGCTCTGCTGCCACATGGGGAACATGCGCAGGCGCTGCTGCAACGACAGCACCAGGAAGGTGATGAGGGTGAGGATCAGCGCGTTCTGACCCAGCAGAGTGCCGTACAGCACGTCCTCGGCCAGGCCCAGCACGAACGCGGTGGTCATGCCGACCTTGTTCGGTACGGCGAGGGTCCAGAACGACACCAGCAAGGCCAGCCACATGGGCCGGAACACTTCCATGAACTGCGGCATGGGCGAGACGCTGAGCAGCAGGCCGATGGCGAAAGTCAGCCAGATGACCCAGCCGTTGTTGCGGCGTGATGCAGCCATCATTGCCTCCGGGTGTGAGCGGGTGCGGCAGGCGCGGCAGCCGGCGTGACAGGTGCGACCGCCGGAGCTGCAGGCTGCGCAGCCGGGGCTGTCGGGGCCGCTGGTGTGGCCGGCGTGGCAGGGGCGCTGCCAGTTGGTGCGCCCTGCTCACCCGTCGTGGCCGGCTGGCCTGGGGCCGAGGTGCCCTTGCGGTCAGCCTCTTCCTGGGCAATGGCGGCATCGGTGGCGCGCTGTTCCGGGCTGCGCCGGTCGCTGAACACCAGCAGCATGTAGCGGCTGCGGTTGAGCGCGGCGGTGGGGATGGCACGAACGATGGCGAACGGCTGGCCGGAATCGTGGATCACTTCGTTGACCGTGGCCACCGGGTAACCGGCCGGGAAGCGTTGCCCCATGCCGGAACTGACCAGCAGGTCGCCTTCCTTGATGTCGGCGGTATCGGCCACATGGCGCAGCTCCAGGCGCTCCGGGTTGCCGGTACCGCTGGCGATGGCGCGCAGGCCGTTGCGGTTGACCTGCACCGGGATGCTATGGGTGGTATCGGTCAGCAACAGTACGCGCGAGGTGTACGGCATCAGCTCGACCACCTGGCCCATGAGGCCACGGGCATCGAGCACCGGCTGGCCGAGGAACACGCCATCACGTTCGCCCTTGTTGATCAGGATGCGGTGGGTGAACGGGTTGGGATCGACACCGATCAGCTCCGCCACTTCGACCTTTTCGTTGACCAGCGCCGAAGAGTTGAGCAACTCGCGCAGGCGCACGTTCTGCTCGGTCAGGGCCGCCAGTTTCTGCAGGCGCCCCTGCAGCAGCAGGGCTTCGGTCTTGAGCTTTTCGTTTTCGGCGATCAGTTCGGTGCGGCTGCCGAACTGGCCGGCCACACCTTGCCACGCACGCTGCGGCAGGTCGGTGATCCAGTACGACTCCATGAGTACCAGGCCCATCTGGCTGCGCACTGGTTTAAGCACGTCGAAGCGCGCGTCGACAACCATCAACGCGACCGACATCACCACCAGGACGAGCAGGCGAACGCCCAGCGAAGGGCCCTTGGAGAAAAGCGGTTTAATGGGCCGTTCCTCGTGGACGACTCAGGAGGTCATTGGACATGGGACAACGCACCAGCCTGGTTGCGGGTTGACGGATACGGCGCCCCGAACGGGCGCCAGCCCAGCACATACAGGTAGCACTGTGCGTACTACCTGTAAACCGGGCGCTCGTGAACAGCGAGCGGAATCACTCGCTGGAGAGCAGGTCCATCGCGTGCTTGTCCATCATCTCCAGGGCGCGACCGCCGCCACGGGCGACACAGGTCAGCGGGTCTTCGGCGACGATCACCGGCAGGCCGGTTTCCTGGGCCAGCAGCTTGTCCAGGTCACGCAGCAGTGCGCCACCACCGGTCAGCACCAGGCCACGCTCGGCGATGTCCGAAGCCAGCTCGGGCGGCGATTGCTCCAAGGCACTCTTGACCGCCTGGACGATGGTCGCCAGGGACTCCTGCAGCGCTTCGAGCACTTCGTTGGAGTTCAGGGTGAAGGCACGCGGTACGCCCTCGGCCAGGTTGCGGCCGCGCACGTCGACTTCGCGTACTTCGCCGCCCGGGTAGGCAGTACCGATTTCCTGCTTGATGCGCTCGGCGGTGGACTCGCCGATCAGGCTGCCGTAGTTGCGGCGCACGTAGGTGACGATGGCTTCATCGAAGCGGTCGCCGCCAACGCGGACGGATTCGGCATAGACCACGCCGTTCAGGGAGATCAGCGCGATTTCAGTGGTACCACCACCGATATCGACGACCATCGAACCGCGGGCTTCTTCGACCGGCAGGCCGGCACCGATGGCGGCGGCCATCGGCTCTTCGATCAGGAACACTTCACGGGCACCGGCACCCAGCGCCGATTCGCGAATGGCGCGGCGCTCTACCTGGGTCGACTTGCACGGCACGCAGATCAGCACGCGCGGGCTCGGCTGCAGGAAGCTGTTCTCGTGAACCTTGTTGATAAAATATTGCAACATTTTTTCGCAGACGCTGAAGTCGGCGATGACGCCGTCCTTCATCGGACGAATGGCAGCAATGTTGCCAGGCGTACGGCCCAGCATGCGCTTGGCTTCGGTACCGACGGCGACGACGCTTTTCTGGTTGCCATGGGTACGGATGGCAACAACCGAGGGCTCATTCAGGACGATACCGCGCTCACGCACGTAAATAAGGGTGTTGGCAGTACCCAGGTCGATGGACAGATCGCTGGAAAACATGCCACGCAGTTTCTTGAACATGGGAAAGTGACCCTGGGGAAAGCGTGGGTAAAAAAGTGCGGCAAACTCTAACAATGGCAGGGATTTTGGGCAAGGAGCCAATATGTTAAATTGGCTGTTTTTCCGAGCACGCCAGCAGAATTTCGCGGCCGTTAGACCGCCAGAAAGCTGACATGTTCCTCACTGCGGACCCGAATTCCGGTCTTTGTTTCCCCTGGAGATCCCCATGGCGCTTGAACGCTGCGACGTGGAAAAGATCGCCCATCTGGCCCGTCTGGGGCTGAATGATGGCGAACTGCCACGCATTACTGACGCACTGAACAGCATTCTCGGGCTGGTCGACCAGATGCAAGCGGTCGACACTACTGGCATCGAGCCACTGGCCCACCCCCTGGAGGCCAGCCAGCGCCTGCGTCCCGACCAGGTCACCGAGAGCAACCAGCGCGACGCCTACCAGGCCATCGCGCCGTCGACCGAAAGCGGTCTGTACCTGGTTCCCAAAGTCATCGAGTAAGGGATAGTGCCTGCCATGCATCAATTGACCCTGGCCGAGATCGCCCGCGGACTCGCCGACAAGTCGTTTTCCTCCGAAGAGCTGACCGGCGCCCTGCTGGCGCGCATCAAGCAGCTCGACCCGCAGATCAACAGCTTCATCAGCGTCACCGAAGACCTGGCCCTGGGCCAGGCGCGTGCCGCCGACGCCCGTCGCGCCGCTGGCGAAACCGGCGCGCTGCTGGGTGCCCCCATCGCCCACAAGGACCTGTTCTGCACCAACGGCGTACGCACCAGCTGCGGCTCGAAGATGCTCGACAACTTCAAGGCGCCGTATGACGCCACCGTGGTTGCCAAGCTGGCCGAAGCCGGCATGGTCACCCTGGGCAAGACCAACATGGACGAATTCGCCATGGGTTCGGCCAACGAATCCAGCCACTACGGCGCGGTGAAGAACCCATGGAACCTCGAGCACGTCCCGGGCGGCTCGTCGGGCGGTTCGGCCGCGGCAGTGGCTGCACGCCTGCTGCCAGCCACCACCGGCACCGACACCGGCGGCTCCATCCGCCAACCGGCGGCACTGACCAACCTCACCGGCCTCAAGCCAACCTACGGCCGCGTGTCGCGCTGGGGCATGATCGCCTACGCCTCCAGCCTCGACCAGGGTGGCCCGCTGGCCCGTACCGCCGAAGACTGCGCCCTGTTGCTGCAAGGCATGGCCGGTTTCGACGCCAAGGACTCCACCAGCATCGAAGAACCGGTGCCGGACTACAGCGCCAACCTGAATGCTTCGCTGCAAGGCCTGCGCATCGGCCTGCCGAAGGAGTACTTCGGTGCCGGCCTCGACCCACGCATCGCCGACCTGGTCCAGGCCAGCGTCAAGGAGCTGGAAAAGCTCGGCGCGGTGGTCAAGGAAATCAGCCTGCCGAACATGCAGCACGCCATCCCGGCCTACTACGTGATCGCCCCCGCTGAAGCCTCGTCCAACCTGTCGCGTTTCGATGGCGTGCGCTTCGGCTACCGCTGCGAGAACCCGAAAGACCTCACCGACCTGTACAAGCGTTCGCGTGGCGAAGGTTTCGGTGTCGAAGTGCAGCGCCGCATCATGGTCGGCACCTACGCCCTGTCGGCCGGCTACTACGACGCCTACTACGTGAAGGCGCAGCAGATCCGCCGCCTGATCAAGAACGACTTCATGGCCGCCTTCAACGACGTCGACCTGATCCTCGGCCCGACCACGCCAAACCCGGCCTGGAAGCTCGGCGCCAAGAGCAGCGACCCGGTCGCCGCCTACCTGGAAGACGTCTACACCATCACCGCCAACCTGGCGGGCCTGCCGGGCCTGTCGATGCCGGCCGGCTTCGTCGATGGCCTGCCGGTCGGCGTGCAGCTGCTGGCGCCATACTTCCAGGAAGGCCGCCTGCTCAACGTCGCGCACCGCTACCAGCAAGTGACCGACTGGCACACCCGCGCCCCCAACGGCTTCTGAGGAATTCACACATGCAATGGGAAGTTGTGATCGGGCTGGAAATCCACACTCAGCTCGCCACCCAGTCGAAGATCTTCTCCGGCAGCGCCACCACCTTCGGTTCCGAGCCGAACACCCAGGCCAGCCTGGTTGACCTGGGCATGCCTGGCGTACTGCCAGTACTGAACCAGGAAGCCGTGCGCATGGCGTGCATGTTCGGCCTGGCCATCGATGCCGAGATCGGCAAGCGCAACGTGTTCGCGCGCAAGAACTACTTCTACCCGGACCTGCCCAAGGGCTACCAGATCAGCCAGATGGACCTGCCGATCGTCGGCAAGGGCCACCTGGACATCGCCCTGGAAGACGGCACCATCAAGCGCATCGGGGTAACCCGCGCGCACCTGGAAGAAGATGCCGGCAAGAGCCTGCACGAAGACTTCAGCGGCTCCACCGGCATCGACCTGAACCGTGCCGGCACCCCGCTGCTGGAAATCGTCTCCGAGCCCGACATGCGCAGCGCCAAGGAAGCCGTGGCCTACGTCAAGGCGATCCACGCGCTGGTGCGTTACCTGGGCATCTGCGACGGCAACATGGCCGAAGGCTCGCTGCGTTGCGACTGCAACGTGTCGATCCGCCCGAAAGGCCAGGCCGAGTTCGGCACCCGCTGCGAGATCAAGAACGTCAACTCGTTCCGCTTCATCGAACGCGCGATCAACAGCGAGATCCAGCGCCAGATCGACCTGATCGAGGACGGCGGCAAGGTGGTACAGGAAACCCGCCTGTACGACCCGAACAAGGACGAGACCCGCTCCATGCGCAGCAAGGAGGAAGCCAACGACTACCGTTACTTCCCCGACCCGGACCTGCTGCCGGTGGTGATCGAGGACAGCTTCCTCGAAACCGTCCGCGCCGGCTTGCCGGAACTGCCGACGCAGAAGGTCGAGCGCTTCCAGAACCAGTACGGCCTGTCGGCCTACGACGCCAACGTGCTGGCTTCCAGCCGCGAGCAGGCGGACTACTTCGAGGAAGTGGTGAAGATCGGTGGCGATGCCAAGCTGGCTGCCAACTGGGTCATGGTCGAACTGGGCAGCCTGCTGAACAAGCTGGGCATCGAGATCGACCAGGCACCGGTCAGCGCCGCACAGCTGGGTGGCATGCTGCTGCGTATCCGCGACAACACCATCAGCGGCAAGATCGCCAAGACCGTGTTCGAGGCCATGGCCGCCGGTGAAGGCGATGCCGACAGCATCATCGAAAGCAAGGGCCTGAAGCAGGTCACCGATACCGGTGCGATCGACAAGATGCTCGACGAGGTGCTGGCGGCAAACGCCGAGCAGGTCGAACAGTACCGCGCAGCCGACGAGGCCAAGCGTGGCAAGATGTTCGGCTTCTTTGTCGGCCAGGCGATGAAAGCCTCCAAAGGCAAGGCCAACCCGGGGCAAGTGAACCAATTGCTCAAGGCCAAGCTCGAAGGGTGATTGTTTTTCCCCTGTAGTCCTGCGAGGGCTTCGCCCTCGTTCGCGGCTAAAGCCGCTCCCACAGGTACAGCGCCGCTCGCCAGTGCAGCGCCGTACCTGTGGGAGCGGCTTTAGCCGCGAATGGCCGCACCGGAGCATTCGAATTGCTAAAACGATCCCTGAGCACCCTCGCCCTCTTCTCCCTGCTGGCCGGCTGCGCCAGCCAGGACATCGACCCCGACGGTTACGACAAGACCGGCACCGCCTCCTATTACGGCTCTCGCCACCACGGCAAACGCACCGCCAGCGGCGAACCGTTCAACCAGCACGGCCTCACCGCCGCCCACCGCAGCCTGCCCTTCGGCACCCGGGTACGGGTGACCAACCTGGCCAACCAGCGCAGCGTCGTGGTGCGCATCAACGACCGTGGCCCACACACCCGCGGCCGCCTGATCGATCTTTCACGTGCCGCCGCAGAAAAAATCGGCATGATCCGTAGCGGAACCGCGCGCGTGCGAGTACAAGGGCTTAGCGACTGACGCGACAGGAGTCCGACCATTTTCGACCTGGCTACCCTACCTACCACCAGCCTCCTGCAACTGGGCATCGCCCTGCTGTTGCTGATCGGCGGTGCCGAACTGCTGGTACGCGCAGCCCTGCGCCTGGCCCAGCGCCTGCACGTACGCCCGCTGATCATCGGCCTTAGCCTGGTGGCCTTCGGCAGCACTGCCCCGCAAATGACCGTGAGCCTGCAGGCCGCCTACCAGGGCGCGCCGGACGTGGCGGTGGGCAGCGTTATCGGCAGCAACATATTCAACGTATTGGTCATTCTCGGCCTGGCCGCACTGATCATCCCGCTGCGCGTGTCGCGGCAACTGGTGCGCCTGGACATTCCACTGATGATCGTCGCCAGCGGCCTGGTCTACGCGTTATCCGCAAACGGCCACCTGGGCCGGGCCGAAGGGGTGTTGCTGCTGACCGGACTGATCGGCTACCTGGCAATGCTTTGGCACCAGTCGCGCCACTACGCCCGCACCTACCCCGCACCGACCACCGTCACCAGCAGCGCCGGGCGCTTCTGGTCGGGCACGCTGCTGCAGGTGCTGGCCGGCCTGGGCCTGCTGAGCCTGGCAGGTCACTTGTTGCTGGAAGCCGCCGTGGAGGTGGCCACCGACCTGGGCCTGTCCGAGCGCATCATCGGCCTGACTGTCGTTGCCATTTGCACCTCCCTGCCGGAACTGGCCGCTGCGCTGATCGCCGCCCTGCGCGGTGAACGGGAAATCGCCGTGGGCACAGTGATCGGCAGCAACCTGTTCAACCTGCTGGCCGTGCTGGGCCTGACCGCGCTGGTCACTCCCGAGCCGCTGTCGATCTCGCCCAACGCCTTGGCCTTCGATCTGCCGGTAATGCTGGGTGTTGCTGCGCTGAGCCTGCCGGTGTTCTATTCCGGCTACCGCATCACTCGCGCCGAAGGCCTGGTGTTCCTCTGCCTGTACCTGGCCTATGGGCTGCACGTGGCGGCGTTTACCATGGGCATGCCACTGGCCGGCCGCCTGGAGCGGTTGATGCTGTTCTACGTACTGCCGGTGCTCGCCATGGTGTTGCTGTACACCACCGCACGAGCCTGGCGCCGCCAACACTAAGGAAAACAACATGGCTGATAGCAAGAAAACCGGCGAACAGATTCGGCGCCAGGTGATGGGCGATGCATTCGTCGACCGCGCCCTGGGCAATGCCACCGACTTTACCCAGCCGCTGCAGGACTTCGTCAACGAACATGCCTGGGGTAGCGTGTGGGCCCGCGACGGGCTGCCGTTGAAAACCCGCAGCCTGATTACCCTGGCCACGCTCACGGCACTCAAGTGCCCGCAGGAGCTCAAGGGACATGTGCGCGGGGCGTTGAACAATGGCTGCACGGTGGAGGAAATTCGCGAAGCGCTGCTGCATTGCGCGGTGTATGCGGGGGTGCCCGCGGCGATTGATGCGTTCCGTGCGGCACAGGAAGTGATCGACAGCTATCAAGGCTGACCCAGCCTTTTTCAGGCCCGGCCTCTTTGCGGGTAAACCCGCTCCCACAGGTACTGCACAGGTCTTAGAGCCTGTGGAATCCCTGTGGGAGCGGGCGTGCCCGCGAAGAGGCCGGTACTGTGTTACCTACCTGGCCTGGCGAGCCTTCTTCATCTTGAAGGCCACCCACAGCACCAGGATCCACCCCGGAATCAGCATTACCGAGATGCGAATCGGCGGGGTCAGGTACATCACCACCAGAATCAGCACGATGAACGCCAGGCACAGGTAGTTGGTTACCGGGTGCCCCCAGCTCTTGTAGAACGGGGTAATCCCGGCCGCCAGCTTGGCCTTGCGGAACTTCAGGTGGGTGATGCTGATGCTCGCCCAGTTGATCACCAGCGCCGACACCGCCAGGGCCATCAGCAAACCAAAGGCTTCACCCGGCATCAGGTAGTTGATCAGTACGCACAGCCCGGTGGCAAAAGCCGACACACCCAGCGCGGTCAGCGGCACGCCGCTACGGCTTACCTTCAGCAACTGACGCGGTGCATCGCCCTGGCTGGCCAGGCCGAACAGCATGCGGCTGTTGGCGTACACGCAGCTGTTGTACACCGACAGCGCCGCCGTCAGCACCACGATATTGAGGATGGTCGCCACCAGGTCACTGTCCAGTTCGTGGAAGATCATCACGAACGGGCTGCCACCCTGCACCACCTTCTGCCACGGGTACAGCGACAGCAGCACCGCCAGGGCACCGATATAGAAGATGAGGATGCGATACACCACCTGGTTGGTGGCCTT
Source organism: Pseudomonas sp. M2(2023) (assembly GCF_030263955.1). Taxonomy (NCBI): domain Bacteria; kingdom Pseudomonadati; phylum Pseudomonadota; class Gammaproteobacteria; order Pseudomonadales; family Pseudomonadaceae; genus Pseudomonas; species Pseudomonas sp. M2(2023). The sequence continues at coordinate 1,026,900 of NZ_CP127114.1, read as the reverse complement.
GGGGATGCTCTGACGCGGGTTGTCGGCCTCGGCGGCGGTGATGCCCACCAGCTCCAGGCCACCGAACGAGAACATGATCACTGCCAGTGCCATCACCAGGCCGGTGACGCCGTTGGGGAAGAAGCCGCCGTACTGCCAGAGGTTGGCCACGCTGGCGTCCGGGCCGCCATGGCCGCTGGTCAGCAGCCAGGCGCCGAAGCCGATCATGCTGACGATAGCCACCACCTTGACCAGGGCGAACCAGAACTCCATCTCGCCGTAGACCTTAACCTGGGTGAGGTTGATCAGGTTGATCACCACGAAGAAGATCGCCGCAGTGGCCCAGGTGGGGAAGCCGGGCCACCAGTACTGCACGTAGATGCCCACCGCGGTAAGCTCGGCCATACCGACCAGTACGTACACCACCCAGTAGTTCCAGCCCGAAACAAACCCGGCAAACTCGCTCCAGTACTGGTGGGCGAAGTGGCTGAAGCTGCCGGCCACGGGCTCTTCAACAACCATTTCACCGAGCTGGCGCATGATCAGGAAGGCCATCAGGCCGGCAATGGCGTAGCCCAGCAGGACGGAGGGGCCAGCCAGCTGGATGGTCTGGGCAATGCCCAGAAACAACCCGGTACCGATGGCCCCGCCCAGCGCGATCAGCTGGATATGGCGATTCTTCAGCCCGCGCTGTAACCGCTCGGGCGTGCTCTGGTCTTGCATGAAGTGTCCTTTAGCTCAGTGAGGCTGTGTTTTTGTGTTGTTTGCAGTCAAGGATCTAGATCCATCCGCCCCACTGCAAGATGAAAATACCAATGTTGGTGGTGATCGCCGCCATTAGCGTGGTAATCACGATGATCGATGCAGCCAGCTCATGGTTGCCGTTCGCCGCCCGCGCCATGACGTAGCTGGCAGCTGCAGTCGGGCTGCCGATGTACAGGAACAGGATGCCCAGCTCGGCGCCGCGGAAGCCGCATAGCCAGGCACCGAGGGTACCCAGCAGCGGTAGCCAGACCATCTTCACCAGGCTGGCGTCGATGGCCAGCCTGCCACTGTCGCGCAGTGCCGCCATCGACAGCGTGCCACCGATGCAGATCAGCGCCAGCGGCAGGGTCATCTGCGCCAGGTAATCGCCCGAGGTCAGCAGCCAGTTGGGCAGCGGCACCTGGCCGTAGGCCATGGGCGTGGCCACCAGCACACTGATGATCAGCGGGTTGCTGAAGATGCTCTTGCAGATGCTCCACGGGTCGGATTTCAGGTCCGGGCTGTAAACCGCCAGCACCACTGCCGACAACGAGTTGTACATGAGGATGACCAGGCCGGCGAGTACCGCCCCCAGGGAGATGCCGTAGTCGCCGTAGAGACTGGCGGCCAGGGCCAAGCCGATCACGCCGTTGTTCCCACGGAATGCGCCCTGGGTATAGATGCCCCGATCGGCCAGCGGGCTGCGCCAGATGGCCATGCCCCAGGCAATGGCGAAGCCGGCCAGGGTGGCGACGATGAAATAGAGAAGGACGCCGGGTTTGACCGCCGTGGCCAGGTCGGCGTGGTAGATGCCGAGGAACAGCAACGCCGGCATGCACACGTTGAACACCAGTTGCGAGGCTACGCGGTTGAAATTGTCGTCGATCAGGCGGATACGTTTGAGCAGCACGCCCATGAACAGCATGGCGAAGACCGGGGCCGTGATGTTCAACGTCTGGATAAGAAGGGCGAGCATGCGCAAGCGATCCTGGAGGGGTTGCCGTTAGGGGGCTAATGATACGCCAACGGCCGGGACTTGCGGGGATCGCGGGGTGATAAAGAGAAGTTTCTGGCAGTTACGGCCCTTTCGCGGGTAAACCCGCTCCTACAGGTACTGCACAGGCCTGGAGGCCTGTGAACACCTGTAAGAGCGGGTTTACCCGCGAAGAGGCCGGCACTGCCAGTACTGAATCAGCGCCGAACCGGGCGCTTCTGCAGTTTGCGCTGCAAGGTCCGACGGTGCATGCCCAGCGCCCGCGCGGTGGCCGAGATATTGCCCTCGTGCTCGTTCAGTACGCGCTGGATATGCTCCCACTGCAGGCGGTCGACCGACATCGGGTTTTCCGGCACCAGGCTGTCCAGGTCGGTGTGCTCTGACAGCAACGCAGCCAGCACATCATCGGCATCGGCCGGCTTGCACAGGTAATTGCAGGCACCGCGCTTGACCGCTTCCACCGCAGTGGCAATGCTCGAGTAACCGGTCAGGATCACCACGCGCATTTCCGGGTCCAGCTCCAGCAGCTTGGGCAGCAGCACCAGGCCGGAGTCGCCTTCCATCTTCAGGTCCAGCGTGGCGTAGTCCGGCAGGTCTTGCTGGGCCAGGATCAACCCTTCCTCGGCAGAGCTGGCGGTGCTGACGCGGAAACCGCGGCGGCTCATGGCCCGGGCCATGACACGGGTGAAGGTGGCATCGTCATCCACCAGCAGCAGGTGCGGCAGCTCTTCGCCTTCGACCTGGTTTTCTTCGCTCATCATTCATCTCCTCGCTTGCCATAGGGCAGGCGCAGTTCGGTCAGGGTGCCACCCTGTTCATGACTATAGAGTTTCACCGAACCGCCCGCACGGGTCACGCTGGCCTTGCTCAAGAACAGGCCCAGGCCGAAGCCTTTGCCCTTGGTGGTAATGAAGGGTTTGCCGATGGCCTCGGCGATCGCCGGCGGCACGCCGGGGCCGTGGTCACGGATGCTGATGACGATGTCATGGGTGTCCCAGTCCAGGCGCACTTCAAGGTCGTCGGGGCAGGCATCGGCGGCATTGTTCAACAGGTTCAACAGCGCCTGGGTCAGGTCCGGCGGCGGGGTCAGGCGCGGCACCTGGCCGTCGCGCAAGCGCTGGAAGCGGTAGCTGGCTTCCGGGCGCATCAGGTGCCAACGGTTGAGCGCTTCGTCCAGCCAGGCCGTGACATCCTGCTCCACCACGGCCAGGCGGCGGTTGGCTTCGGCGGCGCGTACCAGCTGTTGCAGGGTTTCCTTGCACAGCTTCACCTGGTCCTGAAGGATCTGCAGGTCTTCCTGCAGCAAGGGGTCGGCGTGGTCCTGGCGCATTTCGTTCAGCAGCACGCTCATGGTCGCCAACGGTGTGCCCAGCTCATGGGCGGCACCGGCGGCCTGGGTGGCCACGGCCAGCAGCTGCTCGTCGCGCAGGCTTTCTTCACGCCGCTCGGAACGCAGTTGCTCCTGGCGGCGCAGCTCTTCGGCCATGCGTGCGGCAAAGAAGGTGATCACCGCCGCGGCCAGGGCAATACTCAGCCACATGCCATACACCTGCATCTTGTCCCGCGCCATCGGCAGGCCTTCGAGCGGGTAGAACTGCACCAGCAGCAGGCTGTAGGCGGTCAGGGCAATGCCGGACAGGATCAGCGAATACAGCCACGGCAAGGTAACTGCGGCAATCGCCAGCGGCACCAGGTAATACGATACGAACGGGTTGGTCGAGCCGCCGGAGTAGTACAGCAAGGCACTGTGGATCAGCAGGTCGCAGGCCAGTTGCAGGGCATATTCCAGCTCGGTGACAGGTAACGACAGGCGCAGGCGCAGGGCCGTGAAGGCGCACAGCAGCGAAGACAAGGCCAAGGTGCCGGCCAGCGACAGCCAGGGCAAAGGCAGCAGTTCGGTCCAGTAGGCGACGCCCACGGAGCCGGCCTGGGCAGCCAGGACCAGGACCCGAATGACGGTCAGGCGCCAGAGGTTCTGGCGAGTAGCGGACAGCGGTTGTACGGCGGCGAGCATGAGCTCTCCTGATGAGTGCTCCAGAAAAATCGGCTGGAGTATACCGAAGCCAGGCGCCTCGCTGCAGCGATGCGGCAAAGCGCCACACTTTGTCACAGGTTCATGATGGCACTTTTGAACCCACTACACTGTTGCCGGTCTGATGGGCCATGCGTGGAATGGATGGCCACAACCCACGCCTTATATTGCCAAGGAGTACCACATGCAAATCCCACGTCGCGGCACCGCCCTGATCCTGTCCTGCGGCCTGCTCGCCAGCCTGCCGGCGCTGGCTGCCGATGAGCCGCGCTACAATCAGGTCTCGCTGCGTGCCGAGGTCAGCAAGGAAGTGGCGCGCGACCTGATGGTCGTTACCCTGTACAGCGAAGCGCAGAACACCGACCCGGGCAAGCTCGCCAAGCAGATCACCGAGACCATGAACAAGGCCGTACAGCAGTCGCGCCAGGTCAAGGACGTGAAGATCAGCCAGGGTAGCCGCAACAGCTACCCGGTATATGACAGCAAGGGCCAGAAGATCACCGGCTGGCGCGAGCGCGCCGAGTTGCGCCTGGAAAGCGCCAACTTCCCTGCCCTGTCGCAGCTGACCGCCGACCTACTGCAAGAGCTGAAGATGGGGGGCATGGACTTCTCCATCGCCCCGGCCACGCGCAAGGCCAGCGAAGATGCACTGCTCAAGGATGCGGTGGATGCCTTCAAGGCACGCGCGCAACTGGCTACCGAGGCACTGGGTGGCAAGGGCTACAAAGTGGTCAGCCTGAACCTCAACAGCAGCGGTTACCCGCGCCCTTACCTGCGCAGTGCGCCGATGGCGATGAAGGCCATGGGGGCTGATGAGTCGGCACCGGCGCCGGATATCGAGGCCGGGACCAGTGAAGTGAGCATGAATGCCGATGGCCTGATCGAAGTGCAGATGCCTTAAAGGATCCACGAAATACCTGTGGGAGCGGGCTTGCCCGCTCTCATGGAACTGCACATGACTCATTGAATTAGCAGTGACCTTGTGGGAGCGGCTTTAGCCGCGAACACCGGCGCAGCCGGTGCCATGCACCGCGTCGGATTCTTCGCGGCTAAAGCCGCTCCCACAGGGTACGCGGATCGCTTGCGAATCCAGTTCTCTGCCAAATCAGCTTTTTCAGACATTTCCTACGCACCAATAAGGTGCTTCCTACGCCAACCCCGCCTCGAAATATCCCGCAAAAAGCCATTATTTTGCCTACGCAAACGTTTAACTTCTTCGAAAGTTATATCAATGCGACATCCATGTACGCCCGTACCACTTTTCTGGCGCCAACTATCCCTCCGCATATTGCATTGGGAACACCCCCTGCATAAGTATCCGCAGGTCGGCTCACGAGGCCACCTCAATCGAAAAATGACAACAATGAGGCCACCATGCTCAAACACGCAGTCATTCCGTTCCTGCTAGGCGCAGGCTTGCTCTCCGGCGCACCGTCGGCCCTCGCAGCGTCCAACCTGGTGTTCTGCTCCGAAGGCAGCCCGGCCGGCTTCGATCCGGGCCAATACACCACAGGGACTGACTTTGACGCCTCGGCCGAGACCGTGTTCAACCGCTTGACCCAGTTCGAACGTGGCGGCACGGCAGTCATCCCGGGTCTGGCGACCAAGTGGGAAGTCTCCGACGACGGAAAGACCTACACCTTCCACCTGCGCGAAGGGGTCAAGTTCCACACCACCGACTACTTCAAGCCCACCCGCAACTTCAACGCCGACGACGTGCTGTTCACCTTCAACCGCATGCTCGACAAGGACCACCCGTTCCGCAAGGCCTACCCCACCGAGTTCCCATACTTCACCGACATGGGCATGGACAAGAATATCGCCAAGCTGGAAAAGCTCGACGAACATACCGTCAGGTTCACCCTCAACGAAGTCGACGCCGCATTCATTCAGAACCTGGCCATGAGCTTCGCCTCGATCCAGTCCGCCGAATACGCCGACCAGTTGCTCAAGGACGGCAAGGCCGCCGACATCAACCAGAAGCCGATCGGCACTGGCCCGTTCGTATTCAGCAAGTACCAGAAGGACGCGCAGATCCGCTTCAAGGGCAACAAGGACTACTGGCAACCTGATGACGTGAAGATCGACAACCTGATCTTCGCCATCACCACCGACGCCTCTGTGCGCATGCAGAAGCTGAAGAAGAACGAGTGCCAGGTCACCCTGTTCCCGCGCCCTGCCGACATCCAGCCGCTGAAACAGGACCCCAAGCTGCAGATGCCGCAGCAAGCCGGTTTCAACCTCGGCTACATCGCCTACAACGTGATGGACAAGGTCAAGGGCAGCAACGAGCCCAACCCGCTGGCCCAGCTGAAAGTCCGCGAGGCGCTGGACATGGCCGTGGACAAGAAAAAGATCATCGAGTCGGTCTACCAGGGCGCCGGCCAACTGGCGGTCAACGCCATGCCCCCGACCCAGTGGTCCTATGACGACAGCATCAAGGACGCGCCATTCGACCCTGAAAAAGCCAAGCAACTGCTCAAGGAAGCCGGCATCAAGGAAGGCACCGAAATCACCCTGTGGGCGATGCCCGTGCAACGCCCGTACAACCCCAATGCCAAGCTGATGGCCGAGATGCTGCAATCCGACTGGGCCAAGGTCGGCATCAAGGCCAAGATCGTCAGCTATGAATGGGGCGAGTACATCAAGCGCTCCAAAGGCGGCGAACAGGGCGCCATGCTGATCGGCTGGAGCGGTGACAACGGTGACCCGGACAACTGGCTGGGCACCCTGTACGGCTGCGACGCCATGAACGGCAACAACTTCTCCAAATGGTGCTACAAGCCCTACGACGACCTGATCAAGCAGGCCAAGGCCACTTCCGACCAGGCCAAGCGCACCGAGTTGTATCAGCAGGCACAGCACATCCTCAAGGAGCAGGTGCCGATCACCCCGATCGCCCACTCCACCGTGTACCAGCCCATGAGCGCCAAGGTGAAGGACTTCAAGATCAGCCCGTTCGCGCTGAACTCCTTCTACGGCGTCAGCGTGGACAAATAGGCTAGCCAAGGCACCCGCCGAGCGGCGGGTGCCCCGCCATCCTCATACCCGTTCATGTCGTCCTGCTGCCATCCGCAGCGGGGTCGGCGACCTGTTGCCGCCATTCGTACCCCGAGGCGGCGCAAACAGACGTAAAAGGACTTGCCATGCGCAATACCACCCGAGTTTCCGCCCTGCTGGCCCTGGGCCTGATCAGCCAATCGCCGGCCCTGCTGGCCAACAACCTGGTGTTCTGTTCCGAAGGCAGCCCCGCCGGCTTCGACACTGCCCAGTACACCAGCGCCACCGACAATGACGCCGCCGAACCGATCTACAACCGCCTGGTCGAGTTCGAACGCGGCGGCACTGCCGTGCACCCTGCCCTGGCGACCCGCTGGGAGGTGTCCGAAGATGGCCTGCGCTACACCTTCCACCTGCGCGAAGGGGTGAAGTTCCACAGCAACAAGGCCTTTGCACCGAGCCGCGACTTCAACGCCGACGACGTGCTGTTCACCTTCAACCGCATGCTCGACAAGAACCACCCGTTCCGCCAGGCCTACCCGACCGAGTTCCCCTATTTCATCAGCATGGGCCTGGACAAGAACATCGCCCGTGTCGAAAAGACCGGTCCACTGACCGTGGTGTTCACCCTGAACAAGGTCGATGCCGCGTTCATCCAGAACCTGGCCATGAGCTTCGCCTCGATCCTCTCTGCTGAATACGCCGAACAGTTGATTACCAGCGGGCGCCCCAGCGACATCAACCAGCAACCGATCGGCACCGGCCCGTTCGTGTTCCAGCGTTATCAGAAGGATTCGCAGATCCGCTACAAGGGCAACAAGGCCTATTGGTCACCGCAGGACGTGAAGATCGACAACCTGGTGTTCTCGATCAACATCGACCCTTCGGTGCGCATCCAGAAGCTGCGCCGCAACGAATGCCAGGTCACCCTGAACCCGCGCCCCGCAGACCTCCCGGCGCTCAAGGCCGACAGCAAACTGCAGGTGCTGCAACAGCCTGGCTTCAACCTCGGCTATATCGCCTACAACACTCAACACCCACCGTTCGACCGGTTGGAAGTGCGCCAGGCAATGGATATGGCAGTGAACAAGCAGGCGATCATCCAGGCTGTGTATCAGGATTCCGGCCAGCTGGCAGTCAACGCCATGCCGCCAACCCAGTGGTCCTATGACGACAGCATCAAGGACGCCCCCTTCGATCCGGAAAAGGCCAAACAGCTACTGCAGCAGGCCGGAGTCAAGCCGGGCACCGAGATCACCCTGTGGGCCATGCCGGTGCAGCGCCCGTACAACCCAAACGCCAAGCTGATGGCGGAAATGCTCCAGGCCGACTGGAGCAAGCTCGGCTTCAAGGTGCGCATTGTCAGCTATGAATGGGGCGAGTACCTCAAGCGCATGAAAAGCGGCGAGCACGATATCGCCCTGATCGGCTGGACCGGGGACAACGGCGACCCGGACAACTGGCTGGGCACCCTCTACAACTGCGATGCCATCGGCAGCAACAACTACTCGCTGTGGTGCGATCCGCAGTACGACAGCCTGGTCAAGCAGGCCAAGCAGGTCACCGACCGCGCGCAGCGCACCGCCCTGTACCAGCAGGCCCAGCAGCGGCTCAAGCAACAGGTGCCGATTACCCCGGTGGCACATTCAATGGTCAACCAACCGCTGAGCATCAAGGTTTCCGAATTCAAGGTCAGCCCTTTCGGGCGCAACGATTTTTCCGGTGTGAGTGTTGATTGATCTTTAACCCTCAAGGGCCTCTTCGCGGGTAAACCCGCTCCCACAGGTACGGCGCACATGCCGAAACCTGTGGTGCCCCTGTGGGAGCGGGTTTACCCGCGAAAGGGCCGGCACAGCCAACACAACGCCCCGATTCTGCCCGGTGACCCCGGGCAACCCTGGCAACACCGCAGCAAGAAGCCCGGCCCACAAGGCCAGGCAATAACTAGAAGAACAGAAAGGGAGCTTTAACCTTGAGACTATTCACCTTGACCGCACTGGCGTTATCCATCAGTGCCTTATCCACCGTGACCCAGGCCGACCCACAAAGCCAGGAATACGTGCCCATCACACTAAAAGGCAGCAGCGAGCAGGAGCAGGCCAGCGGCTTCGTCGACGGCCAGAGCCTGTCCGGCAGCACCCGCAACTGGTATGCCCGCGAGCGCGCCGCACGCGCCCCGCTGTGGAAGTACTACAAGAGCGACGGCACCCGCCACGACACCCACAGCCGCGAGAACTGGGTGCAGGGCACCATCCTCAACTACAGCTCCGGTTTCACCCAGGGCACCGTCGGCTTCGCCGTCGAAGCCGCCGGTTACAATGCCATCGCCCTGCTGCAGAACCGCGAGGACGTCGCCGGCCCCAACAACCGCACCCTGACCCACAGCGACGGCGACCCGGTCGGCCAGTGGAGCAAGATGGGCCTGGCCAACGTCAAGGCGCGGGTGTCCAACACCACCCTCACCGTCGGCCGCCAATCGGTGGACACGCCGATGATCGCCTACATCGGCAACCGCGCCCTGCCCTCGAGCTTCCAGGGCGCGTTCCTGCACAGCGCCGAATTCGACAACCTGAGCTTCGACCTGGGCACCTTCGACCGCGTCTCGCCACGTACCGAACAGAGCCTCAGCAAGTTCCGCACCGAGTACAGCGCCACTGGCGTGGAGACCGACCGCGCCAGCACCGCCGGCATCAACTACCAGCCGTTCAAGAGCCTGAGCACCAGCCTGTACGCCACCAAGGTCGACGACTTCTGGAACCAGTACTACTTCGGCGCCAACCATGTGCTCGGCGATAGCGCAGTGCTAAGCCTGAGCACCGGCCTGAACTACTACAAGACCGTCGACGCCGGCAGCAAGAAGATGGGCGATATCGACAACGACACCTACAGCCTGTCGTTCGGCCTGACCCACCAGGCCCACACCCTCAGCGCCTCCTGGCAGCAGGTCAACGGCAACGAGTACTTCGACTACCTGCACGAAACCAACGGCATCTACCTGGCCAACTCGCTGCTGTCGGACTTCAACGGCCCCAACGAGAAATCGCTGCAGATTTCCTACGTGCTGAACATGGCGCCGTACGGCGTGCCGGGCCTGAAGTTCAACCTGTACAACGCCCGCGGCTGGGGCATCGATGGTACCCATTACCGCGGTACCGCCTACGACGTGAACGGCCTGGATGGCGAAACCCACTACGAGTGGGGCTTCGGCACCAGCTACGCGGTACAGAGCGGGCCATTGAAAGACACCAGCATCCGTGCCACCTACACCGCGCACCGCGCCAGCAAGGCCCAGGGCGATGGCAGCCTGGATGAGTTCCGGGTGGTTACCACCATTCCATTCAACATTCTCTGACCGCCGGCGCCACGGCCTGCTTCGCTGCGGGCCGTGGCGGCTACGCTGGAATCAATGCAAGCAGGGAGTCCACCCATGCAGAGAGCTTTCATGAAATCGCTACCGCTACGCCTCGCCCTGGCAGCGCTGGTACTGGGTAGCGCCACGCAACTGGCGGCCAAGCCGCTGGTAGTGTGCACCGAGGCCAGCCCGGAAGGGTTCGACGTTGTCCAGTACACTACGGGGGTCACCTTCGATGCCACCTCCGAAGCGCTGTTCAACCGCCTGGTCGACTTCAAGCCCGGTACCACCGATGTCCAGCCGGCCCTGGCCGAACGCTGGGACATCTCACCGGACGGCCTGACCTACACCTTCCACCTGCGCCAAGGGGTGAAGTTCCACAAGACCGACTACTTCACGCCCACTCGCGAATTCAATGCCGATGACGTGCTGTGGAGCCTGCGCCGTCAGCTCGACCCGGCGCACCCGTGGCACGACAAGACCAGCGTCGGCTACCCGTACTTCGAAAGCATGTCCTTCAAAAGCCTGCTCAAGTCGGTGGACAAGACCGATGACCACACCGTGGTGATCACCCTCACTCGCCCGGAAGCACCGTTCCTGCGGGACATGGCCATGGGCTTCACCTCGATCTACTCCGCCGAATACGGCGACCAGTTGCTCAAGGCCGGCAAGACCGCCGAGCTGAACAGCAAGCCGATCGGCACTGGCCCGTTCATCTTCCAGCGTTACAACAAGGACGCCCAGGTCCGCTTCAAACCCAACCCGGACTACTTCCGCGGCAAGCCCCCGGCCGACGCCCTGATATTCGCCATCGCCACCGACAGCAACGTGCGCCTGCAAAAGCTGCGCGCCAACGAATGCCAGGTGGCGCTGTACCCCAAACCGGAGGACGTGCCGACGATCAAGGCCGACCCCAAGCTCAAGGTCGCCGAGACCGAAGCGCTGGTTACCGGCTATATCGCCATGAACACCCAGCACAAGTACCTCAGCGATGTGCGCGTGCGCAAAGCCATCAACATGGCCTTCGACCGCCAGACACACGTCGACCAGCTGTTTGGCAAGGACAACGCGCTGGTGGGCGTGAACCCGTACCCGCCGACCATGCTCGGTTACAATACCACCAACCAGAACCCGCCTCGGGACCTGGCCAAGGCCCGCGCCCTGCTCAAGGAAGCTGGCGTACCGGAAGGTACCGTGATCACCCTGTTCACCCGCAACGGCGGCGGCATGACCAACCCCAACCCACGCCTGTCCGCCGAGATGCTGCAGGCCGACCTGAAACAGGTCGGCCTGAAGCTGGATATCCGCGTGATGGAATGGGCCGAAATGCTGCGTCGTGCCAAGAACGGCGAAGCCGACCTGGTCTCCACCGGCTGGGCAGGCGACAACGGTGACCCGGACAACTTCCTCACCCCACTGCTCAGCTGCGAGGCCGCCAAGAACGGCGAGAACTACGCCCGCTGGTGCAATCCGCAGTTCCAGGAACTCATCACGCGCGCACGGCAGATGACGGATGACAATGAGCGCCGATGGGTCTATGCCGAGGCTTTAAGGGTGTACGATGACGACCAACCCTGGATCAGCATGGCCCACCCCAAGGTGTTCGCCGCCATGCGTGACAACGTGGAGGGCTACGTGATCAGCCCTCTGGCCAACAACAACTTCGCCACCACCAAGGTGAAGTAGAACAACAACGACCGCCGGCAACCCACACGGGGACCGGCGGCACCCCGTAGCGTGCTGCTAGCCGCACGGCCTGATGAGGTAACCCAGACAATGTTGAGCTTTATTGCCCGGCGCCTTGGCCTGCTGATACCGACCTTTTTCGGTATCACCTTGCTGACCTTCGCGCTCATACGCCTGATCCCCGGCGACCCGGTGGAAGTGATGATGGGCGAGCGCAGGGTCGACCCCGAAATGCATGCCCAGGCCATGGAGCGCCTGGGCCTGAACAAGCCGCTGCCGGTCCAGTACCTGGACTACGTCGGCAAGCTGGCCCAGGGTGACCTCGGTGAATCGCTGCGCACCCGCGAGAGCGTGTGGAGCGAGTTCCTCACCCTGTTCCCGGCCACACTCGAACTGGCCTTCGCCGCCCTGCTGTTCGCTGGCATCGTCGGCCTGCTGGCCGGGGTGATCGCTGCGCTCAAGCGCGGATCGCTGTTCGACCACGGGGTGATGGGCATTTCGCTGGCGGGTTATTCGATGCCGATCTTCTGGTGGGGTCTGATCCTGATCATGTTCTTCTCGGTAAGCCTGGGCTGGACCCCGGTGTCCGGGCGCATCGACCTGCTCTACGACATCGAGCCGAAGACCGGCTTCATGCTCATCGACACCCTGCTCAGCGACGAGGAAGGTGCGTTCAAGGACGCGGTGATGCACCTGATCCTGCCGGCCATCGTGCTCGGCACCATCCCGCTGGCGGTGATTGCCCGCATGACCCGCTCGTCGATGCTCGAAGTGCTGCGCGAGGACTACATCCGCACCGCCCGCGCCAAAGGCCTGTCGCCGGCCCGCGTGGTGTTCGTGCACGGCCTGCGCAACGCGCTGATCCCGGTACTGACCGTATTCGGCCTGCAGGTTGGCACGTTGCTGGCCGGTGCGGTGCTGACCGAAACCATCTTTTCCTGGCCGGGCATCGGCAAGTGGCTGATCGAAGCCATCGGTGCCCGTGACTACCCCGTGGTCCAGAACGGCATCCTGTTGATCGCCTGCCTGGTGATCCTGGTCAACTTCGTAGTGGATATCCTCTACGGCCTGGCCAACCCACGCATCCGTCATCAGCGCTGAGGCCTTCGCCATGACTAGCCCGATTCCGAAATCCGTCACGCCGGCCAGCCCGGTGGACCAGAGCCTGCTCTACCCCTCGCCATACAAAGAATTCTGGCAAGCCTTCGCCCGCAACAAAGGTGCGGTGATGGGCCTGGCCTTCATGTGCCTGGTGGTGTTCTGCGCGCTGTTCGCGCCGTGGGTCGCCCCGCACGACCCGAGCGAGCAGTACCGCGAATTCCTGCTGACCCCACCGGTGTGGCTCGAACGTGGCAGCTGGCAGTTCATCCTCGGCACCGACGAGCTGGGCCGCGACCTGCTTTCGCGGCTGATCCAGGGCGCGCGGCTGTCGCTGCTGATCGGCCTGTCGTCGGTGGTGATGTCGCTGATCCCTGGCATCCTGCTGGGCCTGCTGGCCGGTTTCTTCCCGCAACTGCTCGGCCCGTCGATCATGCGCCTGATGGACGTGATGCTGGCCCTGCCCTCGCTGCTGCTGGCGGTGGCCATCGTCGCCATCCTCGGCCCAGGCCTGATCAACACCGTGATCGCCATCGCCATCGTGTCGTTGCCATCCTACGTGCGCCTTACCCGCGCCGCCGTGATGGGCGAGCTGAACCGCGACTACGTCACCGCCGCGCGCCTGGCCGGTGCCGGGCTGCCACGGCTGATGTTCGTCACCGTGCTGCCAAACTGCATGGCCCCGCTGATCGTGCAGGCCACCCTCAGCTTCTCCTCGGCCATCCTCGACGCCGCCGCCCTGGGCTTCCTTGGCCTTGGCGTACAGCCGCCGACCCCGGAGTGGGGCACCATGCTGGCTTCGGCTCGTGACTACATCGAGCGCGCCTGGTGGGTGGTGAGCCTGCCCGGCCTGACCATTCTGCTCAGTGTGCTGGCAATCAACCTGATGGGCGACGGCCTGCGCGATGCGCTGGACCCGAAACTCAAGAACGCCGCCTGAGGAGTACGCCATGTCACTGTTGCAGATCAACAACCTGAACGTGCGCTTCGGCGACGCCAATGCGGTACCGGTGGTCGATGGCCTGGACCTGACGGTGGAGGCCGGCGAGATCCTGGCCATCGTCGGCGAATCCGGCTCGGGCAAGTCCGTGACCATGATGGCCCTGATGGGCCTGATCGACGCCCCCGGGCGCATCACCGCCGACTCGCTCACCTTCGACGGCACCGACATGCTCAAGCTCAGCGGTCGCCAGCGACGCAAAGTGGTGGGCAAGGACATCGCCATGGTCTTCCAGGACCCGATGACCGCGCTCAACCCCAGCTACACCGTGGGCTACCAGATCGAGGAAGTGCTGCGCCAGCACCTGGGCCTGAAGGGCAAGGCCGCGCGCCAGCGTGCCCTGGAGCTGCTGAAGAAGGTCGAGATCCCGGCTGCGGAAAGCCGCCTGGACGCCTACCCGCATCAGCTGTCCGGCGGCATGAGCCAGCGCGTGGCGATTGCCATGGCGATTGCCGGCGAGCCCAAGCTGCTGATTGCCGACGAACCCACCACTGCGCTGGACGTGACCATCCAGGCGCAGATCATGGAGCTGCTGGTCAACCTGCAGAAGGAGCGCAACATGGCGCTCATCCTGATCACCCACGACCTCGCCGTGGTCGCCGAAACGGCCAGGCGGGTGTGCGTGATGTACGCCGGCCAGGCCGTGGAAGTGGGCCAGGTGCCGGAGCTGTTCGACGTGCCCGCCCACCCCTACAGCGAAGCGTTGCTGGCGGCGATCCCCGAGCACAGCATTGGTGCCGAACGCCTGGCCACCCTGCCCGGCATCGTCCCAGGCCGCTACGACCGCCCCGTGGGTTGCCTGCTGTCACCGCGCTGCCCGTACGTGCAGGACAACTGCCGGCGCCAGCGCCCGCCCCTCGATCCTCAGGCCCATGGCCTGGTGCGTTGCTTCTACCCGCTGAACCAGGAGGTGGCGTGATGGCCGTCGTTCTATCCGCCCGGGAGCTGACCCGGCACTACGAAGTCTCCCGTGGGCTGTTCAAGGGCCACGCCCTGGTCCGCGCGCTGAATGGCGTGTCGTTCGAACTGGAGGCCGGCAAAACCCTGGCCGTGGTCGGCGAGTCCGGCTGCGGCAAGTCGACCCTGGCCCGCGCACTGACCCTGATCGAAGAGCCGTCGTCCGGCTCGCTGCAAATTGCCGGCACCGAAGTGAAAGGCGCCAGCAAGAGCGAGCGCAAGCAACTGCGCCGCGACGTGCAGATGGTGTTCCAGAGCCCCTACGCCTCGCTCAACCCACGGCAGAAGATTGGTGACCAGCTGGCCGAGCCGCTGCTGATCAACACCTCGCTGACCAAGGCCGAGCGGCGAGAAAAGGTGCAGAAGATGATGGAACAGGTCGGCCTGCGCCCCGAGCATTACCAGCGTTACCCGCACATGTTCTCCGGTGGCCAGCGCCAACGTATTGCCCTGGCCCGGGCAATGATGCTGCAGCCCAAGGTGCTGGTGGCGGACGAGCCGACCTCGGCGCTGGACGTGTCGATCCAGGCCCAGGTGCTGAACCTGTTCATGGACTTGCAGAAGGAGTTCAACACCGCCTACGTGTTCATTTCGCACAACCTTGCGGTGGTGCGGCATGTGGCCGATCAGGTGCTGGTGATGTACCTCGGCCGGCCGGCGGAGATGGGGCCGAAAGAAGATATCTACGAAAGGCCGCTGCACCCGTATACCCAGGCGCTGCTGTCGGCGACGCCGGCGATTCACCCGGACCCTTTGAAGCCGAAGATCCGCATTGCCGGTGAGTTGCCCAACCCGCTGAACCCGCCGGATGGGTGTGCGTTTCACAAACGTTGCCCGTATGCGACTGAGCGTTGTGCCAAGGAAGTGCCGGCGCTCAGGCAGGTGAGTACCCGGCAGGTGGCTTGTCACTATGCCGAGCAGTTTCTCTAGCCTTTAGATAGCCGGGGCTGCTTTGCAGCCCTTTCTCGACACAAGGCCGCTCCTACAAGGGACCGCGATCTCCTGTAGGAGCGGCCTGGTGTCGCGATGGGCCGCAAAGCGGCCCCACAATTTCAATGCATGAAGAACCAGATCAGAATAATCACCGGAATCGGCACCCCAATCATCCAGAGCAGTATCGAGCGCATGGCCTTTCTCCTTGTTCGATGTTGAACAGACCGGTGCACTCGCCATGCCATCCCTGTCAAAAAATCAGTCTCAACCAAATCAACGGCTTACGCCCCATACCGCTTGGCAGAACCGTGCAATATGCCGGATCCACACCCTTGCAGCTGGGTGTTCTGCAATGCACTATCAGGCTCATGATCGCCCACACCCTCCCCGACGGCCCCGAGCAGACCCCGCTCACCGCCGACACCGTGCTGCGCTACCACCTGTGCTGGAAGCGCCGCGACCTCGACGGCGTCATGGAGCTCTACCACCCCGACATTCAGTACCACGACTTCTTCCAGAACCGCGTGCTCGGCTACCAGGAACTGCGCGACTACGTGCGCGCCTGCCTGCCCCATGAAGCCGGCGAAGATATCGTGCACAGCGACCGCATCCGCGTCGACGGCTGTACCGCGTTCATCCAGTACCAGGTCACGGTCCAGGGCGGCGATGGCCTGGTGGCGTTCCAGTCCAGCGAGGCGATTACCGTCAAGGACGGCCTGATCTGGCAGGTCAACGAATATGCCACGCTGGTCCACCGCAACGGCAGCGGCCACGCCAGCAGTGGCCCACGCCCGGCCACCAGCCGCCTGGGCCTGTCGCCGAGGCAGTTGTCGACCATGGCCCAGGACCTGGAACACTACTTCCAGCGCCAGCGCCCCTACCTGGACCCGGAACTGGATCTGCAGCAGGTGGCCGACGCCAGCGGCTACAGCCGCAACCAGATCTCCTACCTGCTCAACCAGGTGCTCGGGCAAAGCTTCTACCGCTACGTCAACCAGGCCCGCCTGCAGCACCTGATGGCCAGCCTTGATAACGACAGCATCGAGGCCACGATCGACGAGCTGGCGTTCAATGCCGGTTTCAACTCGTTGTCGGCGTTCTACAAGTGTTTCCGCGAACACACCGGGCTTACGCCCAAGGCGTACCTGAAGCAAATTTCCCTGCGTGCACGCACGTAGGACAGCCGCCCGCCGACACCACTAGGATCGCCCACAGACCTTGACGGATGTGGAGCCGAACCCGATGCAACCCCTGCGCACGCTCAGCCTGTGGATGGACCAGCTCGACGAGCCGTTGTGCGCCCGCCCGGCCCTGCGCGAGGACCTGGACGCGGATGTATGCATCATCGGCGCTGGCTACACCGGCCTGTGGACCGCCTACTACCTCAAGCGCCAGGCGCCACAGTTGAACATCGCGGTAATCGACGCCAACATCGCCGGCTTCGGCGCTTCGGGGCGCAACGGCGGCTGGCTGATGGGCAACCTGCTCGGCGAAGACCGGCTGCTGGCCACCCTGTCACCGCAACAGCGCCGCGCCAGCATCGACCTGCTGCATGGCATTCCCGATGAAGTACACCGCGTACTGCATCGCGAGAGCATCGACTGCGACTACCGCAAAGGCGGCGTGCTGTACTGCGCCGCGCGCTACCCGGAACAGGAGCGCAGCCTGCGCGCCTACCTAGACGACCTTTATCGCCAAGGCATGACCGAGGACGACTACCGCTGGCTGCGCCCCGAACAGCTTGACGCTCAGTTGCGGGTCAGCAACGCCTATGGCGCCATCTACAGCCCGCACACCGCAACCATCCAACCCGCCAAGCTGGCGCGTGGCCTGGCCCGGGCGGTAGAAGCGCTGGGCGTACCCATCTACGAAAACACCCCAGCCATCGACTGGCAGCCGGGTGAGGTGCGCACCCCGTTGGCGCGCATCCGTTGCCAATGGACGGTACCCGCCGTGGAGGGCTACGCCGTCAGCCTGCCGCCGCTGGGCAGACATCAGTTGCCGGTACAGAGCCTGCTGGTGGCCACCGAACCACTACCGGAGGCCACCTGGCAACAGATCGGCCTGAACCAGGGCCAGGCGTTCAGCGAAAGTAGCCGCCAGGTCACCTACGGCCAGCGTACCGCTGACAATCGCCTGGTGTTCGGCGCCCGCGGCGGCTACCGCTTCGGTGGCCGCCTGCGCGAGAACTTCAACCTAGAAACGCACGAGATCGACCTGCGTCGCTACCTGTTCGGCGAGCTTTTCCCGCAACTGAAAAACGCACGCATCACCCATTCGTGGGGCGGCAACCTGGGCATGGCGCGGCGCTTCCGCCCACACATGCTCTGCGACCGTCAACGCGGCATCGCCCTGGCGGGCGGCTATGGCGGCGAAGGCGTCGGCGCCACCAACCTGGGCGGTCGCACCTTGGCGGCGCTGATCCTCAATCAGCACAACGAACTGACCGCGCAACCCTGGGTGCTCGACAACCGCCCGCTTTCAAGCCTGGCCAGCTGGCCACCCGAGCCCTGCCGATGGCTGGGCTACAACGCGATCATCCAGAGCTTCGTCCACGAGGACCGGACCCTCGCCAACCCCGCCAGTGCGCCCTGGAGGCGGCGCCTTGCCAGCAATCTTGCGGACTTCATGGAAGGCTTCATGCGCTGATTTTTCCCCCTCACTGACACAGGATTTACCGGTCATGAGCATCACCCATTTCAAGAACACCGAAAGCGCCGTGCTCGACAGCTCCAACCCGGTCGCGGTGCCGCTTGGCGACCCCGTTGCATTGACTTCGGTCACCTGCGTGGAACGCAGCGACGGCGTCGAAACCGGCATCTGGGAGTGCACCCCCGGGCGCTGGCGGCGGCAGATCGTGCAGCAGGAGTTCTGCCATTTCATCAAGGGCCGCTGCACCTTCACCCCCGACGGTGGCGAGCCCCTGCTCATAGAAGCCGGAGACGCACTGATGCTACCGGCCAACAGCACTGGCACCTGGGACATCCAGGAGACCGTGCGCAAAACCTACGTCCTTATTTTCTGATCCGCTGATCGCCTGCCTTCGATAACAACACACAAAGCAAGGTAACCCCGACATGCGCACGCTCCTTCTCGCCCCCCTGATGCTGGCCGCCAGCGTGGCCGGCGCCGCCGAAACGGTGAAGATCTACAACTGGTCCAGCTACGTTGCCCCCGACACACTGAAGAACTTCCAGCAAGCCAGCGGTATCGTGCCCACCTACGACGTTTACGACAGCAACGAAACCCTCGACGGCAAGCTGATGACCGGCAACTCCGGCTACGACGTGGTGTTTCCGTCCAACCATTTCATGGCCCGGCAAATCCAGGGCAAGGCCCTCAAGCGCCTGGACAAGTCGCAATTGCCCAACTGGCACAACCTCAACCCGGTGCTGCTCAAGGCGCTCGAAGTGAACGACCCGGGTAACCAGTACGGTTTCCCATACCTGTGGGGCAGCACCGGCATCGGCTACAACATCGACAAGGTCAAGGCAGTGCTGGGCGACGATGCCCCGGTGGACTCCTGGGACCTGATCTTCAAGCCCGAGTACATGAGCAAGCTGAAAAGCTGCGGCGTCGCGGTGTTGGACAACGGCCCTGAACTGTTACCGATCGCCCTGCACTACCTGGGCCTGCCGCACCACAGCCAGGAACCGGCGGACTACGACAAGGCCAAGGCGCTGCTGATGCAGGTGCGACCGTACATCAGCTACTTCCACTCCTCGAAGTACACCGGCGACCTGGCCAATGGCGATATCTGCGTGGTGGTGGGCTTCTCGGGGGATGTACTGCAAGCGAAGAACCGCGCCGAGGAGGCGAAGAACGGGGTGAAGGTGGGCTACTCGATACCCAGGGAAGGCGCGCCGATGTGGTTCGACATGGTTGCCATGCCGGCCGATGCACCGGATGAGAAGGCCGGGTATGCCTACATGAACTACCTGCTGCAGCCGGAGGTGATGGCCAACATCAGCAACCATGTGCAGTACGCCAACGGCAATCTCAAGGCGGACGGGCTGGTGGATCCGGCGATGAAGGGTAATACGATGATTTACCCGAGCGAGGAAGTAATGGGCAAGCTGTATGCGCTGGAGGCGATGCCGGCCAAGATCGACCGTATTCGCACGCGGATCTGGACCAGTATCAAGGCCGGGAATTGATTTCGGCCTTAACACGGTCCCTGTGGGAGCGGGTTCACCCGCGAATGCGATGTTGAGTTTACCGACGCATTCGCGGGTAAACCCGCTCCCACAAGGGTCAGGAGCAGGCCCTGAAAATCAGGAGCAAGCTCTCGAAATCAGTGGTGCTCGCGGGTAGCGCGGAACTTGATGTCCGGCCAGCGTTCTTCCATCAGCGACAGGTTGACCCGGGTCGGCGCCAGGTAGGTCAGGTGCCCACCACCGTCGATGGCCAGGTTCTCCATGGCCTTGTTCTGGAATTCCTCGAGCTTCTTCTTGTCGTCGCAACCGATCCAGCGGGCCGACCACACGGTGATCGGCTCGTAGGCGCACTCGACCTTGTACTCTTCCTTCAGGCGGCTGGCGACCACGTCGAACTGCAGCACACCGACTGCACCGAGGATGATGTCGTTGCTGCGCTCAGGGAAGAACACCTGGGTCGCACCTTCTTCGGC
Organism: Pseudomonas sp. M2(2023); assembly: GCF_030263955.1. NCBI lineage: Bacteria > Pseudomonadati > Pseudomonadota > Gammaproteobacteria > Pseudomonadales > Pseudomonadaceae > Pseudomonas > Pseudomonas sp. M2(2023). The sequence continues at coordinate 1,006,495 of NZ_CP127114.1, read as the reverse complement.
CAGCTGTTGCAGGCCCTGGCGCAGCTGCTTGGATTTCAGCGGGTCCTTCAGGCGCACGCGGCGGAACAACTCCGGTGCGAAGTGCGGGATACCGGTGAAGCCCAGTGCCTCGCCTTCGGTGAAGGTGTCGCCGATCTGGATGGTGCCGTGGTTGTGCAGGCCGATGATGTCGCCGGCATAGGCCTCTTCCAGCTGCTCACGCTCGGAGGAGAAGAAGGTCAGCGCGTCGCCGATGCGCAGGTCCTTGTTGATGCGCACGTGGCGCATCTTCATGCCCTTCTCGTACTTGCCCGAGCAGATGCGCATGAAGGCGATGCGGTCGCGGTGTTTCGGGTCCATGTTCGCCTGGATCTTGAACACGAAACCGGTGAACTTCTCTTCCACAGGCTCCACGGTGCGCTCGTGGGCAACACGGCCCAGCGGGCGCGGCGCCCAGTCGACGACGGCGTCAAGCACATGGTCGACACCGAAGTTGCCCAGCGCGGTACCGAAGAACACCGGGGTCAGCTGGCCGTTGATGAACTCTTCCTGGTTGAACTCGTGGCAGGCGCCCTGCACCAGCTCCAGCTGTTCGACGAACGAATCGTACTGGTCGCCCAGGTGGGCACGGGCTTCGTCCGAGTCCAGCTTCTGGATGATCTTGGCTTCGGTGCGCTCGTGGCCGTGGCCCGGGGTGTACACCACGATGTAGTCACCGGTCAGGTGGTACACGCCCTTGAAGTCGCGGTAGCAACCGATCGGCCAGGTGATCGGCGCGGCCTTGATCTTCAGCACGGCTTCGATCTCGTCCAGCAGCTCGATCGGGTCGCGGATGTCGCGGTCGAGTTTGTTGATGAAGCTGACGATCGGCGTGTCGCGCAGGCGGCACACGTCCATCAGGGCGATGGTACGTGGCTCTACACCTTTACCGCCGTCGAGCACCATCAGCGCCGAGTCCACCGCGGTCAGGGTGCGGTAGGTGTCTTCCGAGAAGTCTTCGTGGCCGGGGGTGTCGAGCAGGTTGATCATGTGCTCGCGGTACGGGAACTGCATCACCGAGGTGGTGATGGAGATGCCGCGCTGCTTCTCCATTTCCATCCAGTCGGAGGTGGCGTGGCGGTCGGACTTGCGCGACTTCACGGTACCGGCGACGGCAATGGCCTTGCCCATCAGCAGCAGCTTCTCGGTGATGGTGGTCTTACCGGCGTCGGGGTGGGAAATGATTGCGAAAGTGCGGCGCTTCGCGACTTCGGCGGCCTGGTTGGTCATGGGAAATCGCCTGACTGGGGGATTAAAAAGGGGCGATATCATACCTGAAGTTGGGCCGGGACCAAAATTTGCTGAACCGGCGGTGCCTGTACCGGCCTCTTCGCGGGTAAACCCGCGAAAGGGCCCGCCCAGAGGCCACAAATTCGCCAGGCAATCGCTTTATCACGACAAATGGCCAAAGGGCAGTTATTTCAACGCCTACAGCGCACCAACCCGCTGCTTTTTCTCGTAAATTTTCCAACCAGCCAGTGATTAACGCTGGCCAAATGCCGCCCCAGATGGGAACCTTTACGCCCACGGAGACGTCCACTCCCCTGCAACCCGCTTCGGTTGGGGAGTTGTTTTCATCAGCATTTTCGGGCCCGACGGGGTTCGGCTCATGGCCTGATCGCAGCCTTCGGCGTGCGTCACGCTGCTACTCGCGAACACACCACCCGCCGCCAGGACTGGCCGGCAACCAAGAAGTGTGCTCGCCGACTACACAAGGAGTCCGCCTGTGGCTAAACGCTACGGAAAAGGGCTGTTGGGATGGGCCGCCGTGCTCGTCATCCTGGCCCTGCTGGTCCACTGGATCGGCATCGACACGATCGCGCGGTATCGCGACGATCTTGGGTTCTACCTGCAAGCGCACCTGGTACTGGTGCTGGCTTCGATGGCGGCGGCGCTGGCCGTGGGCATCCCCGCCGGCATTGCGTTAAGTCGACCGCACCGGGTCGACAAAGCCGAGCGCTTCATGCAGTTCTTCAACGTTGGTAACACCATCCCTCCCCTGGCCGTTCTGGCCATTGCCCTGAGTATCCTGGGCATCGGCGCCGGGCCCGCGATCTTCGCGCTGTTCCTCGCCTCCCTCCTGCCCATCGTGCGCAATACCTACGAGGGCCTGAAAAACGTCCCCGCCTCGCTCAAGGAAGCCGCCACCGGCATCGGCATGACTCCGCGCCAGCAACTCTGGCAGGTGGAGCTGCCCAACGCCGTGCCGATCATCGTTGGCGGTGTGCGCGTGGCCCTGGCGCTGAACGTCGGCACCGCACCGCTGGCGTTCCTGATTGGCGCCAACAGCCTCGGCAGCCTGATCTTCCCCGGCATCGCCCTGAACAACCAGCCACAACTGCTGCTGGGGGCTGCCTGCACCGCACTGCTGGCGCTGGCGCTGGATGCAGCGGTGAGTTTCTCCAGCAAGCGCTGGCTGGAACGTGGCCTGGCTGGATAACGAGAGGGAACGTATGAACAAGAGAATCGCCTTGTTGTTGGGCGCGACCCTGCTGTTCGCAGGATTTGCCCAGGCAGCGGAAAAACCACTTGTCCGTATCGGCGCGCGGGTGTTCACCGAACAGACCGTACTTGCCGAAATCACCGCGCAATACCTGCGCGCCAACGGTTTTGATGTGCGCGTCACCAGCGGCCTTGGCAGCAACATCGCACGCCAGGCCCAGGAAACCGGCCAGCTCGACCTGATGTGGGAATACACCGGCGTGTCACTGGTGTCGTACAACCATATCGACGAGCGCATGCCCAGTGCCGAGGCCACCTACGCCAAGGTCAAGGCACTGGACGCGAAGAAGGACCTGATCTGGCTGACCCCGTCGAAGTTCAGCAACACCTATGCGCTGGGCCTGCCCAAGCAGGTCGCCGAGGCTTATCCGCAGATCAACTCCATCAGCGACCTCAACCAGGTACTGCGTGACGAAAGCCACCGCAACCACCTGGTGGCGCTGGACACCGAGTTCGCCAACCGCCCGGACGGCCTGGTAGGCCTGAAAGCGATGTACGACCTGCAAGTGGGCCGCGCCAACATCCGCCAGATGGATGCCGGCCTGGTCTACACCGCCATGCACAACAACCAGGTGTTCGCCGGCCTTGTGTACACCACCGATGGTCGCCTGAACGCGTTCAACCTCAAGCTGCTGGAAGACGACAAGCACTACTTCCCCGACTACACCGCCGCCCCGGTGGTGCGCAAACAGGTGCTCGACGCCAACCCGCAACTGGCCGGCCTGCTCAAGCCTCTGGCCGAGCAACTGGATGACGAAACCATGCGCCAGCTCAATGCCAAGGTCGACGTCGAACACCAGAACCCGACCAAGGTGGCCGCCGCCTTCCTGCGTGACCACCCAATGCCTGGCGAGGTACAACCATGAGCCTGCTCGACACGTTCGCCCACCTCGACTGGGCCCAGGTACTGCAGCTGACCTGGCAACACATCATGCTGGTCGGCGTCGCCGTGGGCCTGGCGATCATCGTCGGCGTACCGCTGGGCATCCTCATGACCCGCTTCCCGGCCGTCGCCGGCCCATTGCAGGCCAGTGCCACGGTGTTGCTGACCATTCCCTCGATCGCCCTGTTCGGCCTGCTGCTGCCGTTCTACTCCAGGTTCGGCCAGGGCCTGGGGCCGCTGCCGGCGATCACTGCGGTGTTCCTCTACTCACTGCTGCCGATCATGCGCAACACCTACCTGGCTTTGACCAACGTCGAACCCGGCATCCGTGAAGCCGCACGTGGCATCGGCATGACCTTCGGCCAGCGCCTGCGCATGGTCGAACTGCCCATCGCCGTGCCGGTGATCCTCGCCGGCGTGCGCACCGCCGTGGTGATGAACATCGGCGTGATGACCATCGCCGCCACCATCGGCGCCGGCGGCCTTGGTGTACTCATCCTTACCTCCATCAGCCGCAGCGACATGTCGATGCTGCTGGTCGGCGCCGTGCTGGTCAGCCTGCTGGCGATCATCGCCGACCTGCTGCTGCAAACCCTGCAACGTGCCCTGACTCCAGAAGGACTGCGCTCATGATCGAACTGAAGAACCTCAGCAAAACCTTCAACGTCAACGGCAAGGACGTCAAAGCCGTCGACTCGGTAAGCCTCACCGTCAACGAAGGGGAAATCTGCGTGTTCCTCGGCCCCTCGGGCTGCGGCAAGAGCACTACCCTGAAAATGATCAACCGCCTGATCACGCCCACTTCCGGCCAGGTGTTCATCAATGGCAAAGACACCACCGGGCTGGACGAGGTCACCCTGCGCCGGCACATCGGCTATGTCATCCAGCAGATCGGCCTGTTCCCCAACATGACCATCGAAGAAAACATCACCGTGGTGCCGCGCCTGCTCGGCTGGGACAAACAGAAGTGCCATGAACGCGCCCGCGAGCTGATGCACATGATCAAGCTGGAGCCCAAGCAGTACCTGCAGCGCTACCCGCGCGAGCTATCCGGCGGCCAGCAGCAGCGTATCGGCGTGATCCGCGCCTTGGCGGCGGAAGCGCCAGTGCTGCTGATGGACGAGCCGTTCGGCGCGGTCGACCCGATCAACCGCGAGATGATCCAGAACGAGTTCTTCGAGATGCAGCGGGCGTTGAACAAGACCGTGATCATGGTCAGCCATGACATCGACGAAGCGATCAAGCTGGGCGACAAGATCGCCATCTTCCGCGCCGGCAAGCTGTTGCAGCTGGACCACCCGGACACCCTGCTGGCGCACCCGGCGGATGATTTCGTCAGCAACTTCGTCGGCCAGGACAGCACCCTCAAGCGCCTGCTTCTGGTACGTGCGGAGGATGCGGCAGACAACGCGCCATCGGTGAGCCCGCAAACGCCGGTGAGCGATGCGCTGGAGCTGCTGGACGAGCACGACCGCCGCTACGTGGTGGTGACCGATGCGCAGAACAAGGCGCTGGGCTACGTGCGCCGGCGTGACATGCATCGCCAGCAAGGGACTTGTGGCGACTTCCTGCGGCCGTTCAATGCCACGGCGTCGCATGACGAGCATTTGCGCATCCTGTTGTCGCGGATGTACGAGTTCAACCGGGCGTGGCTGCCGGTGCTGGATGCCGAGCAGGTGTTCTTGGGCGAGGTGACGCAGGAGTCGATTGCGGCGTACCTGAGTTCGGGGCGCTCGCGGGGGGCCAAGACCAGCATTGTCTCGCCGGCCGAGGCGGTGGTTTCGTAATAGCCGGGGGGCCGCAAAGCGGCCCCGGCAATCTCGGCTCAAAACCCAAGTAATGGATTGCCTGTGCCGGCCTCTTCGCGGGTAAACCCGCTCCTACAGGGTCGGTGCAAGGCTAAAGACCTGCGCGGTACCTGTGGGAGCGGGTTCACCCGCGAAGCAGGCGACGCGATGTCAGAACCCTACACTGGCCTGCACGTAAAAGGTCCGCGGCTCACCCACATAGATGCCGGCATTGTTGTCGCTGGAGCGAGTGAAGTACTGCTTGTCGAACAAGTTCTTCACCCCCGCCGCCAGCTTCAGGTTGGACATCTGGGGCCCGAACTCATACCCGCCACGGGCATGCCAGGTCACATAACCCGGAATATCGCCAAACTGCCCGTCCGCACTCGGCTCGGTGATGTAGTCGCCGTTGAAGCTGCCATCGGCATTGATCCCGGTACCCGGCGCGCGCTGCTTGGATTGGGCGTAGGCATCCAGGTTCCAGGTCCAGTGATTGACCGCGTAACGCACGCCGGCAGTGGCCACCTGGCGTGAATAGAACGGCAGGTCACGGCCCTCGAAGCCAGGGATGTCCCCTTCATAAGTAGCGCGGGTATAGGTATAGCCACCGCTCACCGACAGCCCTTCCAGGCGCGGGTCCAGACCGTCCAGGTCATAGCGCACCGAGGCCTCGATACCCTGGTGCTTGGTCGCACCGAGGTTGGTCCAGCCCACGTCGTTGCTGATGTACTGCAGTTCGTCATCGAAGTCGATGTAGAACGCCGTCAGCTCACCGGCAAAGCCGCCATTGTCATAGCGGGTACCGATTTCGTAGGTCTTGGCCTTTTCCGGCTCCAGGCCATTGGCCGTACTGTTGCCCGTACCACCCTGGCCCAGCTGGAAGTACTGCAGGCTGCCGAACGAGGTCTCGTAGTTGGCGAACACCTTCCACGCATCGGAGATGTGGTACATCACGCTCAGCGCCGGCAGCGGCTCGTTGCTGGTGATGCTGCGTTTCTTCTCCGGCACCGGCTGGCCGTTGGCACCGAGCACCGGGCGGTCGCGCCAGTCGGTGTTGATATGCTCGAAGCGGATACCTGGGGTGATGGTCCAGTTACCCACGTCGATCTTGTCGTCGATGTAGTAGGCACTGGCCTCGGTACCACCGCTGCGGTCCTGGAACACATGGCCATCGGAGCCCGGGGCGGGCGTCGGCACGTTGTCGATCAGCGCCAGGCGGGTCGACTGCTCACGCATCGCTTCCTTCAGGTAGCGGTAGCCCACGCTGACTTCCTGGGTGGTCGGGCCGGCGAAGAAGATCCGCGACAGCCGTGGTTCGATGGCAAAGGTGTGGTAGTTGCGCGGGTACGACGACAGGGTCTTCATGTCGCGCGAGGCAATGGAGCTGCCGCGGAAGCTGTCGGTGTAGTAGGTCAGCACTTCGAACTGGGTGGCGTCGTCGAGCTGCCGCTGCCACTTGAACGACACGTCCTTACGCCGGCCGGCGAAGTAGTCGTAGTCGCGCAGCGACTGGTACGGGTTGCTGTCGTACTGCGCCTGGGTCAGGCCACCAGGCATGTCGGCACGGCCGTCGTAGTAGTGGAAGTTGAGCCAGAACTCGTCAACGTCGGTCGGTGCCCAGTGGGTCTTGAGGATGACATCGTCGATGTCGTTGCCATTGTTGCTTTCACGGTAGCCGTTGCCATTCACCCCGGTGTACAGCAGCGCCACGCCCATGCCGTTGTCCGCCGTACCGCCGACGAAGGCCGACTCGGTGTGCTTCCAGCCGCCATGCTGGGAGGTTTCCAGGGTGGTGGACAGCTCGGCCGAGGGCTTCTCGGGGATTGCCCGGGTAACGAAGTTGATCACCCCACCGACGTTCTGCGGGCCATAACGCACGGAACCGGCGCCACGCACCACGTCGATGCTGTCGAGGTTGCCCGAGGAAATCGGCGCCATCGACAGTTGCGGCTGGCCATAGGGGGCGAAGGCCGCCGGAATGCCGTCGATCAGCACCGTGGAGCGTGGCGACAGGCGCGAAGTCAGGCCGCGAACGCCCACGCTCAGCGACAGGTCGCTGCCGCCGGTACCGTTGGAGTCCTGCACCTGAACGCCCGGGATGCCGCGCAGCACGTCACGCACGTTCATTGCGCCCTTTTCCACCATCGCCTCGCGGCGTACCACGGTGCGCGCGCCGGGGTGGTTCTGCACCACGCTCTGCTGGGCATCGCCCAGCCAGTCACCCACCACCTTGACGTCGGTGGGCGCCAGCTCCAGGCTACCGGTGGTGAGGGTGCCATCGGCCTGGGCGGGCTTGACCACCACGGTGCCCTGGGACATCTCGTAGGTCAGGCCGCTGCCTTGCAAAAACTGCTGCAGCGCCTGCTCGGGCGCCAGCTGGCCGGACACCGCCGGGGCCTGCTTGCCGGCCACCAGTTCGGGGTTGAAGAACAGCTGCAGGTTGGTCTGCTGGCCCAGTTGGTTCAGCGCCGATGCCAAGGATTGGGCCTGAATCTGAATAGTGGCGTCTGCGGCCTGGCTGTTGACGGCCACGGCGCTGACCGCCAGGGCCAGTGCCAGGGCGCGGAAGCCTGGGAAGGGATTGTTGTTGTTCACGTCGTCGAAACTTCCTGGAATACGGAATAAACGCCAACCGCATGCAAATGGAAATGCTTGGCAGTTGCAGCTGACGGGGAAGACGAACGAGCGGAAAAAAACCTGAATCTATTTCGCGATTATTTCGCGCGAGCCATCTTCATGGGCCTTGATGGCCACTGGCAGGATGCTCGGCAAGGCACGCAGCAGCGCATCGGTGTCGTCGGTGCTGAAGGTGCTGGACAGCCGCAGCTGGGCGACTTTGCCGGGGGCAACCCACAGCGGCTGGCTACGGTAGCGCGAGGCTTCGGCCACCACCTCGGCCAGGGTGGCGTTGTCGAACACCAGCCTGCCTTGGCGCCAGGCAGTCAGGGCGCCGGTATTCACCGCATAGGGCGCGGCCACCTGGCCTTGTGCATCTATATGCGAGCCCTGGCCCGCCGTGAGCTGCGCCAGCGAGGCGCCTTTGCCCTGCACACGCACCGAGCCCTGCTCCACCGCCACGCGGGTGCTGGCCGGCTCCAGGCGGACGTCGAAACGGGTACCGGTGACAGTCACGCTACCCTGGGCGGTGTCGACCACGAACGGCCTGCCACTGTCGTGGGCCACGGTGAACATCACCTCACCCGCCATCAGCCGGACATGCCGCTGGCCGGTGCTGAAAGCGACCTGCACTTGCGTGCTGCCGTTGAGCTCAAGGTGCGATCCATCCGGCAGTTCGACCTGGCGGCGTTCGTTGAAGGCGGTCTGCAAGCTGCCCTGGTGATTCAGTTGCTGGTAGTGCCAGCCGCCCCAGCCCAGGCCCAGCGCCAGTGCCGCCACGCTGGCGGCCAAGGCCTGGCGCACGAAGCGCCGACGTGGCAACTGGCGTACCGGGGCCGGCTGGCACAGCGCTTCCAGGCGCTGGCGCGGGATGAAGTCGGCGGCCTGCCACAGGCGGGAGAGCTGCTGGTACTCATCACGGTGCCGTGCATCGCCTTCCAGCCAGGCGTGCAGCTGCGCCTGCAGCCCGGCATCGCGAGGTGCATCCTGCACCCGGGCGAACCACGCGGCCGCCTGCTCGCGGACGGTATCGGTACCGTGCTGTTTCATCGAAAAGGTCTCCTGACTCATCATGCCGACACATCCAGGTGCTCGCGCAGATGCCGGAGCGTCCGGATCATATACTTTTCGACCATGTTCTTGCTCAACCCCATGCGCTCGGCAATCTCGGCCTGGGTCAGGCCTTCGAGCTTCTGCCAGATGAACACCTGCCGGCAATTGAGCGGCAGTTCGGCCAGCGCCCGCTCGACACTGTCGGCCAGCTCCAGCGCATGCACGTAGGCCTCGGGGTCGCCACTGCCGGCCACGCCTTCGTCGAAGGCTTCCAGCTCCAGGGCCTGGCGGCGGTCCTCGCGCCGGAAACCATCCACGGCAATATTGCGTGCGGTCTGGTGCAGGTAGGCGCGTGGCTGCTCGACCTGCTCGCGCGGGTTTTCCAGTACCCGGACAAAGGCATCGTGGGTGAGGTCCTCGGCCTGCTGTCGACTGCGCAACTTGCGCGTCCAGGTGCCGATCAGCTCATGGTAGTGGTCGAGGAAGCCTTTGGGTCCGGACACGGTCGGGGTCATCAGGGAGGCAGATAAGGGTGCGAATAGTAATTTTTCTCATCAAGGACGGCAATTCCGCCAGTCGGTAACAAAAAATTTATCGTCTTTTTCATGCACGGCAGTGCCAGGGAAATGTGGCCATAAATATGAACACCTGAGGCCCCTTCACGGGCACGCCCGCTCCCACAGGAACCGCGAGATGCCTGTGGGAGCGGGTGTGCCCGCGAAGGAACCAACGCGCTCCATTCCACTATTTTTTACGCTTGAAACACTCCGGGGAACATCAGCCGGTCACATGGGTCGGTTATTCAAATGGCAGGTCGTCGATCCGCGTCGATCACGCCCGGATTGCCTGTTGATTCTGCATTCTTCACGCCCTAAAGTGCGCGCCGAACGTCCATGCTGGAAACGATCCATCCGGCTCAAGTACTGAGTAGGCGAACCAAAGTGGGGATACGGAGGACGTTCAGTTTGCAGCCACTTAAATTTTCAGTTTGCCCATGGAGTCCCTGAGCATGTCGATCCAGGTCGAAGACTATTTCGCGCGTGACACCTTCCAGAAAATGAAGGCGTTTGCCGACAAGCAGGAAACCCCTTTCGTACTCATCGATACCCAGATGATCAGCCAGGCCTACGACGACCTGCGCGCTGGTTTCGAATTCGCCAAGGTGTACTACGCGGTCAAGGCCAACCCGGCCGTGGAAATCATCGACCTGCTCAAAGAGAAAGGTTCGAGCTTCGACATCGCCTCGATCTACGAGCTGGACAAGGTGCTGGGCCGCGGCGTCAGCGCCGACCGTATCAGCTACGGCAACACCATCAAGAAGTCCAAGGACATCCGCTACTTCTACGAGAAGGGCGTGCGCCTGTATGCCACCGACTCGGAAGCCGACCTGCGCAACATCGCCAAGGCCGCACCGGGTTCGAAGGTGTACGTGCGTATCCTCACCGAAGGCTCGACCACCGCCGACTGGCCGCTGTCGCGTAAATTCGGCTGCCAGACCGACATGGCCATGGACCTGCTGATTCTCGCCCGCGACCTGGGTCTGGTGCCTTACGGCATTTCCTTCCATGTCGGCTCGCAACAGCGCGATATCAGCGTGTGGGACGCCGCCATCGCCAAGGTCAAGGTGATCTTCGAGCGCCTGAAGGAAGAAGACGGCATCGAGCTGAAGCTGATCAACATGGGTGGCGGCTTCCCGGCCAACTACATCACCCGGACCAACAGCCTGGAAACCTACGCCGAAGAGATCATCCGCTTCCTGAAGGAAGACTTCGGTGACGACCTGCCGGAAATCATCCTCGAGCCGGGCCGTTCGCTGATTGCCAACGCCGGTATCCTGGTCAGCGAAGTGGTACTGGTTGCACGCAAGTCGCGTACCGCCGTCGAGCGCTGGATCTACACCGACGTGGGCAAGTTCTCCGGCCTGATCGAAACCATGGACGAGTCCATCAAGTTCCCGATCTGGACCGAGAAGAAAGGCGAGACCGAAGAAGTGGTCATCGCCGGCCCGACCTGCGACAGCGCCGACATCATGTACGAGCACTACAAGTACGGCCTGCCGCTGAACCTGGCCATCGGCGACCGCCTGTACTGGCTGTCGACCGGCGCCTACACCACCAGCTACAGCGCAGTGGAATTCAACGGCTTCCCGCCGCTGAAGGCTTACTACCTGTAATGCGAAACGGGGCCGAAAGGCCCCGTTTTCATTTGTGTACTCCTGTGCTGGCCTCTTCGCGGGCAAGCCCGCTCCTACAGGGACGGCGCTACATTGAAAACTGGCGCTGTACCTGTGGGAGCGGGCTTGCCCGCGAAGGGGCCGGCCCAGTCAACATCAGGCTTCGCGCCGCTCAAGCTCCTGGGCATAGCTCCCGGCAAAGGCCATCAACGCCGGCCCCGCCCCCTGCAGGGTTACCAAGGCACTGCGCAGGAAATTCATGTTCCCCTCGACCCGCGCCCGCTCCAGCCAGGGCCCGGCTTCCGCCACCTGTCCCCGCTCGACAAGCACCAGCGCCAGGCTGAACATGCCACGAAAGTCCCCCGCCTCGGCCGAGCGCCGATACCAGCGCACCGCCCGTGTCGGATTGGGCGCCGTGGCGATGCCTTGTTCCAGGTAACGCCCGTACAGGTTCATCGACTTGGCATGCCCCATGTGCGCGGCCTTCTCGTAGCACATCAGCGCCTGTGCCTGGTTGGCCGGTATGCCGCGCCCGGTGGCCAGCAAGTTGCCCAGGTTGTACAGCCCCCAGTCCAGCCCGGCATCGGCCGCACGCGCATAGTGAATGGCCGCCTGCGTCTGGCTTGGCTCACCGCCCCAGCCATGCTCCAGGCAACGGCCCAGCATGTTGTGCGCCATGGCACTGCCACCCTGCGCGGCGATGCCGAACCAGCGCCTGGCGACGGCTGCATCCGCCTGAATGCCGCGCCCGTCGAGCAGGATCTGCCCTAGCAGCAACTGTGCCTCGACCGCGCCCTGCCCTGCCGCCGCCAGGATCGCCTGGGCGGCCTTGCCAGGGCTTTCTTCCAGCATGGCCCGCAAACCGGCCACATCCACCACTTCCTCACGCCGCAACTGATAGGACACGGCTCAGACCTCGGCCCAGCGGCGCAGCAGATTGTGGTAGGTGCCGGTCAACTGCAGCAGTGACGGATGGTCCGGCACATCGGCAGTCAGTTGCTGGATGGCATTGTCCATCTCGAAGAGCAACGCCCGCTGGCTGTCCTCGCGCACCAGGCTCTGGGTCCAGAAGAACGCGGCATAACGCTGGCCACGGGTAACCGGGTTGACCTTGTGCAGGCTGGTGCCGGGGTACAGCACCAGGTCACCGGCGGGCAGCTTGACCTGCTGCACGCCATAGGTGTCCTGAATCACCAGCTCGCCGCCGTCGTAGCTGTCCGGATCGCTGAGGAACAGCGTGGAAGACAGGTCGGTACGCACCCGCTCCGGGTTGCCCTTGGGCTGGCGCAGGGCGTTGTCGATGTGGAAGCCGAAACTGCCGCCTTCGCGATAGCAGTTGATCAGCGGCGGGAACACCTTGTGCGGCAAGGCTGCAGACATGAAGCGCGGGTTCTGCCACAGGCGGTCGATCAGCGCGCTGCCAATTTCCTTGGCCAGCGGGTGGCCTTCCGGCAGTTGCAGGTTGTGCTTGGCCTTGGCCGACTGGTAGCCGGCCGTGATCTTGCCGTCGGCCCAGTCGGCCTGCTCCAGCGCCTCGCGGATACGGGCCAGTTCATCGGCGTGAAACAGGCCAGGGATGTGAAGCAGCATGGCGACAGCACCGTCGGAAAATGTAATGCGCCAATGATATTGATTCCCTTTTGCGCTTCACAAGCCCCAATTGCCGCTTAAGACGTTTCAGCTTGATGAAACCGTAAAGGCAAATTGTAAAGATTGTAAATTATTCACGAATGGTAACGAATCTCAATTGTGAGTCACAATTGCTTACATTAAGATCCGCGGCCTTACCACCTTGGGGAAGGTCCTTAGCAATGCGCCAGTACGTACCATCTGCAGTGAGTTCACCACGCCTGATCGTGTCTGCCATCGGCGTAGCCCTCAGCGCTTCGTCGGCCTACGCCGCCGACCCGGTCGCCAGCAGTGCTATCACCCTCGACGCCACCAGCGTCAACGGCAAGGCTGAACAGGCCAGCACCGATTACAAGGTCGACCAGGCATCCTCGCAGAAGTACACCGCGCCGCTGGTGGATACCCCCCGCTCGATAACCGTGATCCCGCAGCAAGTGATCAAGGACACCAACGCCCTGACGCTGCAGGATGCACTGCGCACTGTACCGGGCATCACCTTTGGTGCCGGCGAAGGCGGCAACCCGCAAGGCGACCGCCCGTTCATCCGCGGCTTCGACGCCCAGGGCGACACCTACCTGGACGGCGTGCGCGACACTGGTGCGCAAACCCGCGAAATCTTCGCCATCGAATCGGTAGAGGTAGCCAAGGGCCCGAACTCGGCCATCGGCGGCCGAGGCGCCGCCGGCGGCAGCATCAACCTGGTGAGCAAGCGCGCCCACCTGGGCAACTCGCTTGACGGCGCCTGGACCTGGGGCAGCGACCAGACCCAGCGCTATACCTTCGATGGCAACTACCAGTTCAGCGACTCCGTTGCCGGGCGCCTGAACCTGATGACCCACGAAAGCAACGTCGCCGGCCGCGACAAGGTCAACTACGACCGTTGGGGTATCGCCCCATCGCTGGCTTTCGGCCTGGGTACTCCGACCCGCGTGAACCTCGACTACTACCATCTGGAAAGCGACGACCTGCCGGATTCGGGCATTCCGTACACCATCCCGACCGCTGGTAGTACTGCCCGCACCTCGGCACACCCGAGCAAGCCGTACGACGGCGGCGACAGCGACAACTTCTATGGCCTGACCGGTCGTGACTTCCGCAAAAGCCGCGTGGATATTGCCACCTTTGCCATCGAGCACGACTTGACCGACTCGCTGACCATCAAGAACACCCTGCGCCATGGCAACAGCATGCAGGACTACATCCTGACCCAGCCTGACGACAGCAAGGGTAACGTCAACAACGGCAGCGTCTGGCGCCGCGCCAATACCCGTGTGGGCAACACTGCCACCACCACCAACCAGACCGACCTGTTCGGTGAGTTCTACCTGGGTGGCATGAAGAACAGTTTCTCGACCGGTATCGAGTTGAGCCGAGAAGAGAGCAAGCGCTCGAGCTACACCGTCGATACTGACACCGTCCCGGGCGGCACCGCCAACACCAACTGCACCCCAGGCATGATCGGCGCCACCAGCGGTTACAACTGCACCTCACTGAGCAACCCGAACCCGGACGATCCGTGGAACGGCAGCATCGCACGCAACTACGCGGGCACCGATACCAAGAGCAACACCCGCGCAATTTATGTTTTTGACACACTCGAACTTACGCCCGAGTGGCTGTTGAACATGGGCCTGCGCTACGACCACTTCGACACCCAGTACCGCACCTACGACGCCACAGGCGCCACCGCGGTGAACAGCAAGGGCGTTGTCTCCAAAGGCAAGGATACAAGCGAGTTCGTTACCGGCCAGCTGGGCCTTGTATGGAAGCCGGCCGAGAATGGCAGTATCTACGTTTCCTACGCCACCTCCGCAACGCCACCCGGAGCAATGCTGGGCGAAGGTACTGAAGGCAACCCGCTGGGCAACACCACCGACCGCGCCGGCAACTTGCTGAGCAGCGATCTGGAGCCGGAGGAAACCACCAACTACGAAATCGGCACCAAGTGGGACCTGCTCGACCAGCGCCTGTCCCTGGCCGCAGCGCTGTTCCGCACCGAGAAGGAAAACGCCCGCGTCCAGGTTGACACCACTACCTACGAGAACGTCGGCGAAACTCGCGTACAGGGCATCGAACTGTCTGCCAGCGGCAAGATCACCGAAAAATGGCAGGTATTTGCCGGCTACACCTACATGGAAGCTCGCCAGATAGACGGTGGTGCCGTGAACAAGGCCAACGACGGCAACCAGCTGCCGAACACGCCGAACAACAGCGCCAGCTTGTGGACCACCTACTCCATTACACCGAAGCTGACCGTGGGTGGCGGTGCCTTCTACGTGGATGACGTGTATGGCAGCGTGGCCAACACCACCATGGTCGACAGCTATGTACGCTACGACGCCATGGCCGCCTACAAGCTGACCAAGAACGTCGACCTGCAGCTGAACGTGCAGAACCTGACCAACGAGGTGTACTACGACAAGGCCTTCTCTACCCACTTCGCCAACCAGGCGGCGGGGCGGACGGCTCTGTTGACCACCAGCGTCCACTTCTGATGCCGGGATCGGGTTGATCTGTTGAATGGGCTGCGCCTGTGCCGGCCCTTTCGCGGGTGAACCCGCTCCCACAGGTACTCCACTGGCCTCAGGTCCAGTGATATCTCTGTGGGAGCGGGTTCACCCGCGAATAGGCCGGTACAGACAACACAAGCCTGACTGACTAGCCCACCCTGCCCCGTTCATTCCCGTGAGCGGGGCTTTTGCGTATCAAGGCATAATGCACGCCGCGCAGTGTGCGGCAGAAACACAAGGTGATCATGTGGTGAAGAAGACGCTGTTCCAATTGCACTGGTTCTTTGGCATCACCGCTGGCCTGGTGCTGGCCTTGATGGGTATCACCGGGGCTTTGTACTCGTTTCAGGACGAACTGCTGCGCGCGCTGAATACCGATGTCCTGAAGGTCCAGGTGCGCCCGGAGGGCGTGCTGCCCCCGGCCGAACTGGTCCAGCGGGTCGAGGCCCAGCAGCACGACAAGGTGGCGATGCTGTGGGTCGATGTACGCGAAGGCAACGCCGCACGCGTCTTCTTTACCCCACCGCCAGGCGAGCGCCGTGGCCAGTTGCGCTACGCCGACCCGTACACCGGCGAACTCAAGGGAGAAGTGGCCGGGCAAGGCTTCTTCAACCTCATGCTCAACCTGCACCGCTTCCTGGCCATGGGCGACAGCGGCCGGCAGATCACCGGTGCCTGCACCCTAATGCTGGTGTTCTTCTGCCTCTCCGGCCTGTACCTGCGCTGGCCGCGCAAGGCGCTGGACTGGCGCACCTGGCTGACCTTCGACTGGGCCAAGAAAGGCCGCGCCTTCAACTGGGACCTGCACGCTGTGGCCGGCACCTGGTGCCTGCTGTTCTACCTGCTGTTCGCCCTGACCGGGCTGTTCTGGTCCTACGAGTGGTACCGCGAGGGCCTGAACAAGCTGCTGGCCGACGCGCCGATCGCCGGCCAGCAGCAAAAGCGCGGCGAAGGCCGTGGCCGCCACGGGCCGCAGAAAATCGACAAGAACGCCCCGCCGCTGGTGGTCGACTACGACGCAATCTGGGCCAACCTCAAGGACGCTGCAGGCCCGGGCCTGGCCATGTACAACCTGCGCCTGCCGCCGGTAGGCGGCCAGCCGGCCAACCTGTTCTACCTGCTGGATAACGCCGACCACCCACGTGCCTTCAACACCCTGGTACTGGACCCGGCCAGCGGCCAGGTGAAAAGACATGACCGCTACACCGACAAGTCCTTCAAGGCCCAGCTGCTCCAGAGCGTCTACGCCCTGCACGTGGGCGAATACTTCGGCCTGCCGGGGCGCATCATCGTCACCATCGCCAGCCTGACCATGCCGCTGTTCTTCGTCACCGGCTGGCTGCTGTACCTCGACCGCCGTCGCAAGAAGCGCCAGGTACGTGCCGCCCGTGGCAACGTCACCAGCAACACTGCCAGCGGCGATAGCTGGCTGATCGGCTTTGCCAGCCAGAGCGGGCTTGCCGAACAACTGGCCTGGCAGAGCGCCGGGCAGCTTCAGGCCGCCGGCCTGCCAGTGCAGGTACGCGCCCTGGCAAAACTGGGTGAAAGCGACCTGCGCCAGGCCCGCCGTGCGCTGTTCGTGGTCAGCACCTTCGGCGACGGCGAAGCCCCCGACAGCGCCCGCGCCTTCGAGCGCAAGGTGCTCGGCCAACCTTGGGCGCTGGACAACCTCAGCTATGCCCTGCTCGCCCTCGGTGACCGCCAGTACCCGCACTTCTGCGGCTTCGCCCGCCGCCTGCAGGCATGGCTGGGTGAACGCGGTGCCAGCAGTGCGTTCAGCCCGGTGGAAGTGGACAACGCCGACCAGGCCGCGCTGCAGCAGTGGCAGCAGGAACTGGCGCAACTGACCGGCGCCCAGCCAGTGGCCGCCTGGCAGCCGCCGAGTTTCGGCAACTGGTCGCTGGTGCGCCGCGAACTGCTCAACCCGGGCAGCCAGGGCCAGCCGGTGTACCTGCTGGGCCTGCGACCGGAGCAGCCCGCCAGCTGGGAAGCCGGCGACCTGGTGGAGATCCTGCCGCTCAACGGCCAGCCGAGGATCGACGCCTTCCTCGATGGCATGGCGCTGGACGGCGGGGCCAAGGTGCAAGTGAATGGCTTGGCCGAAACCCTCGCCCAGGCCCTGTCCGGTCGCCAGTTGCCGACCCGTCGCGATCACTTGGTCGGTTTGCAGCCGCAGGCGCTGGTCGACGCACTGGTGCCGATCGGCAGCCGCGAATACTCGATTGCCTCGATCGCCAGCGATGGTGTGCTGGAGCTGATCGTGCGCCAGGAACGCCATGCCGATGGCAATCTGGGCCTGGGTTCCGGCTGGCTGACCGAGTACCTGCCGCTTGGGGGTATGTTGAGCCTGCGTTTGCGGCGCAACAGCAGCTTCCACCTGCCGGAAACGGCTGCACCGCTGGTATTGATCGGCAATGGCACCGGCCTGGCCGGCCTGCGCAGCGTGCTCCGCGCGCGGGTGAATGCTGGCGAGCAGCGCAACTGGCTGCTGTTCGGCGAGCGTAACCGGGCGCATGACCTGCTGTGCGGCAACGAGCTGCAAGGCTGGCTGGACAACGGCGACCTGGCACGCCTGGACCTGGCATTTTCGCGGGATCAGGCCGACAAGGTGTATGTGCAGGATGTGTTGCTGCAGCAGGCTGAAACGCTCAAGCGCTGGGTCGCGGATGGTGCCTGTGTGTATGTCTGCGGCAGCCTGCAAGGCATGGCTGCCGGGGTGGATGCAGCGCTCAACGGCATCCTCGGGGAAGCGGTTGTGCAACAGCTGATCGAGGATGGGCGGTATCGGCGGGATGTGTACTGATCGGAAACTGATGTAACCAGCACAGGCCTCTTCGCGGGTAAACCCGCTCCTACAGGTACTGCACAGAATTCAAACACTGTGGGGGACCTGTGGGAGCGGGTTTACCCGCGAAGAGGCCGGTACAAGCTGTCAGTGAAGCTCGAAGGTGTCGGCATCCAGGTTGGCCGGGAACTTGGTCCGGTAGGCCGCCAGCTCTGCCGCGCTCAACACAGCGGTGAAAACACCGTCGGCCTCGCCGGCACTGAGCAGGCTCTCGCCCTGGAAATCCAGCACCTGGCTGTCGCCGGAATAGGCAAAGCCCTTGCCGTCGGTACCCACCCGGTTCACCGCCGCCACATAGCACAGGTTCTCGATACCCCGCGCCGGCAACAGGCGGTTCCAGTGCTGGCGGCGCGCAGCCGGCCAGTTGGCGGTGTACAGCAACAGGTCGGTGTCCTGGGCATCGCGGCTCCACACCGGGAAGCGCAGGTCGTAGCAGATCAGCGGGCGAATCCGCCAGCCCTTGAGCTCGAACTGCACCTGGCGCTCACCCGGGGTGTAATGCTTGTGCTCACCGGCCATGCGGAACAGGTGACGCTTGTCGTAGTGCAGGATCTCGCCATCCGGTCGGGCCCACAGCAGGCGGTTGCGGTGGCTGCCATCGGCGGCCTGGATGATCACGCTGCCGGTAATCACCGTGTTGTACTTCTTCGCCTGGGCCTTCAGCCATTTGTAGGTCGGGCCGTTTTCCGGCTCGCACAGGCTTTCCGATTGCATGGAAAAGCCGGTAGTGAACATTTCCGGCAGGATCACCAGGTCCACTTCACCCACCTGCTCCAGCAGCACTTCGAAGTGCGCATAGTTGGCCTCGCGGTCGTGCCAGGCCAGAGTGGTCTGCACCAGGGCGACTTTCAGATTCGGCAGTGTACTCAGATCGCGCATAGTTTTTCCGCTGCCTGACGCAGCGTCTCCTCTCGTTTGGCAAAGCACAGGCGGACCAGGCGTTGCTCGGGGATGGGTTGCTGGTAGAACACCGACACCGGGATGGTCGCCACGCCGTGCTCACGGGTCAGCCACAGCGACATTTCGATATCGTTCAGGTCCGGGCGGATCTGCGAATAGTCCACCAGCTGGAAATAGGTACCCGCCGTGCGGGTGAAGCGGAACCGCGAGCCCTCCAGCAAGCCGCAGAACAGGTCTCGCTTGGCCTGGTAGAAGGCCGGCAGTTCATCGATATGCTCGGGGTGCTCGGCCATGAAATCGGCCAAGGCGCACTGCAGCGGGGTCACACCGCAGAAGTTGACGTACTGGTGCACCTTGCGCAGCTCGGCACTCAGCGCCGGCGGGGCGACCACGTAGCCGGTCTTCCAGCCGGTGACGTGATAAGTCTTGCCGAACGAGCTGACCACGAAGGCGCGCTGGTACAGTTGCTCGTGGGCCAACACGCTGGCATGGCGTACACCGTCATAGACCAAGTGCTCGTAGACCTCGTCGCTGACAAGGTAGATATCGCGGTCAGCGATAAGCCGCGCCAGTTGGTCCAGGTCTTCACGGGTAATCAGCGCACCGCTGGGGTTGTGCGGCGAATTGAGAATGACCATGCGCGTGCGCGGGCTGAGGGCATCGCTGAACTTCTGCCAGTCGATGCGGAAATCGCCATCGCTCAGCTGTACATGCACGCAGCGCCCACCAGCCAGTTCCACGGACGGCTCGTAGCTGTCGTAGCAAGGGTCGAAGACGATTACCTCGTCACCGGCATGCACCACAGCCTGGATGGCGCAGAAGATCGCCTCGGTGGCGCCAGGGGTGATGGTCACTTCCTGGTCGGCATCCACCTGCGCGCCATACAGCCGCGCGACCTTGGCCGCCACCTGCTGGCGCAGGGCCGGCAGGCCGGTCATCGGCGAATACTGGTTATGCCCGGCGGCCACATGCCGGCCGACTGCATCGAGCAGCGCCTGCGGGCCATTGAAGTCGGGGAAGCCTTGCGACAGGTTGAGCGCGCCCGTCTGCACGGCGAGCTGGGACATGGTGGTGAAGATGGTCGTGCCGACATTCGGCAGTTTGCTGCGGATCATGGAGCCCTCTTTCCTGGGGTGTATCCGGCACGGGGTGGAGTCCGAGCATAGCGGATCGAGCGGTCAGGAAAAAGGTTGAAACAATAGGGGGATTTGCGCTGGATCAAAGGGCCTCTTCGCGGGTAAACCCGCTCCCACAGGTCCTGCACAGATTTCGAAAACTGTGGGTCCTGTAGGAGCGGGTTTACCCGCGAAGAAGTCGACGCGGAATCAGCGCTTGTCGCGGCGCTTCTTCTCGGCCTTCTTGTGGTGCGACATCAGGCGGCGCTTCTTGTTGACCTGGCGGTCGGTGAGGGTGTTCTTCTTGCCCTCGTACGGGTTCTCACCGCCCTTGTACTCGATGCGGATCGGCGTACCGACCAGCTTCAGCACGCGCCGGTAGGTGTTCTCCAGGTAACGCGAGTACGACTTCGGAATCTTGTCGGTCTGGTTGCCGTGGATCACGATCAGCGGCGGGTTGGCACCACCGAGGTGGGCATAGCGCAGCTTGATGCGGCGGCCGTTGACCAGCGGCGGCTGGTGCTCGCTCACGGCATCTTCGAGGATCTGCGTCAGGCGGCTGGTCGGCCAGCGGGTTACCGCCGACTTGAACGCGGCCTGCACCGACTTGTACAGGTGGCCCACGCCGGTGCCGTGCAGGGCGGAGATGAAGTGGATGTCGGCGAAATCGACGAAGAACAGCCGGCGCTCCAGCTCGGTCTTCACGTAGTCACGCTCGCCCGGCTCCATGCCGTCCCACTTGTTCAGGGCGATGACGATGGCGCGGCCAGCTTCCAGGGCGAAGCCCAGCAGGTTCAGGTCGTGATCCACCACGCCTTCGCGGGCGTCCATGACGAAGATCACCACGTTGGCGTCCTTGATCGCCTGCAGCGTCTTCACCACCGAGAACTTCTCAACTTCCTCGTGGATCTTGCCGCGCTTGCGCACGCCGGCGGTGTCGATGAAGGTGTACTTCTCGTCATCGCGCTCGAACGGGATGTAGATACTGTCGCGGGTGGTGCCCGGCTGGTCGTAAACCACCACGCGCTCTTCGCCGAGCATGCGGTTGACCAGCGTCGACTTGCCGACGTTGGGGCGGCCGATGATGGCGATCTTGATGCCATCCTTCTCGCTCGGGCCCGGGATGCGCACCGCTTCCTCGCCTTCGGCGACTTCGGCGTCCAGCGCTTCCTCGACCTGGTCGCGTGGCAGGTGGCCGAGCACGGCCTCCATCAGCGCATTGATGCCGCGGCCCTGGGAGCCGGCTACCGGGATCGCGTTGCCCATGCCCAGCGGCGAGAACTCGGCGCGTGCCACATCGGCATCGATGTTGTCGATCTTGTTGGCAACCAGGATCGCTTCCTTGTTCCGCTTGCGCAGGTGCTCGGCGATCATCTGGTCGGCAGCGGTCATGCCGGCACGGGCATCGACCAGGAACAGCACATAGTCAGCTTCTTCGATGGCCATGAGCGACTGCTCGGCCATTTTCTCGTCCATGCCCACTTCGTCACCGGTGATACCGCCGGTGTCGATCAGGATGAAGGAACGACCCTGCCAGGTGGCATCACCGTACTGGCGGTCACGGGTCAGGCCCGACAGGTCACCAACGATGGCATCGCGGGTCTTGGTCAGGCGGTTGAACATGGTGGATTTGCCGACGTTTGGGCGGCCCACCAGGGCGATTACGGGAACCATTCGGCTCTCCACTCTTGAATTCTTGAAAATGCAAAGGCCGCTGCAAGGCAGCGGCCGGAGTTCGGGCGGCGTGTCCTACGCCGCGGCTTGAAGCCCGCCAAGGCTTCAAGCATAGCTTCAGCGGATGGTCAGTGCCTCGAGCTTGCCGCTGTTGCCGAAGACGTAGATGGTGTCGCCGACCACAAGTGGGCGGGCACGCAGGCCATCACTGTCGATACGCTCACGGCCGACGAAGCGGCCATCGACCTGGCTCAGCAGGTGCAGGTAACCCTCGAAGTCGCCCACCGCCACGTAGCTGGAGAACACTTCAGGCGCGGTCAGCTGGCGGCGAGCCATGGTGTCGTTGGTCCACAGGGCGCTGGACGAGCGCTCGTCGACGCTTTCGACAGTACCGGAAGCTTCGCTGACATAGACGTTACCGTAGCCTTGGGCGACACCCACGTAGCTGGAGGCATCACGCTGCCACAGCACGCGGCCGCTTTCCAGGTCCAGGCCCGCGACGCGGCCCTGGTAGGTGCTGACGTACAGGATACCACCCGACAGCAGCAGGCCGCCGTCGATATCGACCACGCGGTCCAGCTCGGAACGGCCCTGCGGGATTGCCACACGGCTTTCCCACACCGGCACGCCGTTGTTGATGTCCACCGCCACCACCTTGCCGGTGGACAGGCCGGCGACGGCCAGGCGATTGGTGGCGATCGGTGCGCCGGTACCACGCAGGGTCAGCACGGCCGGGGTGTTTTCGTAGATCCAGCGGCGGTCGCCAGTGGCGGCATCCAGGCCGATCAGGCGATCGTCCTGGGTCTGCACCACCACCACGTCACCGTTGTTGGCAGGTGGGGCCAGTACTTCGCTGGTCACGCGGGAGCGCCAGCGCTCCTCACCGGTGCTGGAGTCCAGGGCGATGACTTCACCCTTGAGGGTACCGATCATGACCAGGCCGTAGCCCACGCCGACAGCGCCGGAAACCGGCAGCTCGAGGTCCTTCTTCCACACCACGTCGCCGGTGATTCGGTCGAGGGCGAAGACTTCGCCGTTGACGTCGGAGGCGTAGATACGGTCGTTCTCGATGGCAGGTACGAGGGTATTGTAGGTCTCGCCCTGGCCGTCACCGATCGAACGGCTCCACTGCTTTTTCAGCACCACTTCCTCGGTGAACTTGGTCAGCTCGGCCGGAGGCAGTTCCTTCTTGCTGTTGCTGCTGCAACCCGCGGCCAGTACGGCCAGGGTCAGCACTGCTGCATGTTTCCAACCGATCACTTACGCGTCCCCTTTGGCCAAGTCATCCAGCTTCAATTGCAGGCCACCGACCGCCGCCTCATCGGACAACGCAGCCTTGGCTTTCTCGTAAGCGCTGTGCGCGTCGTCGGCGCGACCCAGTTGCACCAGCAGGTCACCTTTCAACTCTTCGCGGCTGGCCAGGAAGGCTTTGTCGGCGTCGCCGTCGAGCAGCTTGAGGGCATCCTCGGCCTTGTTCTGGGCGGCCAGTACACGAGCCAGGCGCTGACGCGAAATTTCGCCCAGAGTGGCATCGGCCGGCTTGTCCAGCACGCTCTTCAACTCGGCAGCAGCGTCGTCGAGCTTGCCGCTCTCGACCGCGACCTTGGCAACGAACAGGCTGCCGTACTGGGCGTAGGCGGTACCACCGAACTCGCTCTTGAGCTTGCCGGCCAGTTCCGCGACCTTGGTCGCGTCAGGCTGGCCAGTCGGCGTCAGGCTGGTCTCCAGCAAGGCCTGGTACAGCTGCGAGGCACCTTGCGACTGATTGTTCTGGTACTTGTGCCAGGTATTCCAGCCCAACACCACTACGCCAGCCAACAGGGCACCGGTCAGCAGCGGCTTGCCGTTGCGGTTCCACCAGTCCTTGACCCCTGCCAGTTCATCATCGGTACTCGACACCCCAATACTCCTTTTCGCCTATTCGCTTGTTGAACCGCGTTACGCCTGCGCGATCGCGGTTTCCAGGTGCTCAGCCAGAGCATCCCAGGCAATGTTCTGTTGTTCGCCCTGACCACGCAGGGGCTTGAAGCCGATCTCTTGCTTGGCCAGCTCGTCGTCGCCGAGGATCAGGGCGAACAGCGCGCCACTCTTGTCGGCTTTCTTGAACTGGCTCTTGAAGCTGCCACCGCCGGCGTTGACTGCCAGGCGCAGGCCCGGCAAGCGGTCACGCAGGCTTTCGGACAGGCGCAGGCCGGCCAGCTCCGCCTGTTCGCCAAAGGCGCACAGGTAGACGTCGATCTGGCGGCTGATGGACTCGGGCACCTTGCCCAGGGTTTCCAGCAGCAGGATCAGGCGCTCGATGCCCATGGCGAAACCGACGCCCGAGGTCGGCTTGCCGCCCATCTGTTCGACCAGGCCGTCATAACGGCCGCCGGCGCAGACAGTGCCCTGGGCGCCGAGCTTGTCGGTGACCCACTCGAACACGGTCTTGCTGTAGTAGTCCAGGCCACGCACCAGCTTGGTGTTGATCACGAACGGGATGCCGGCAGCGTCCAGGCGGGCCTTGAGGCCCTCGAAGTGCACGCGCGACTCTTCGTCCAGGTAGTCTTCCAGCTTCGGCGCGCCGACCAGCACCGCCTGGGTGTTCTGGTCCTTGCTGTCGAGGATGCGCAGCGGGTTGCTCTTCAGGCGGCGCTGGCTGTCTTCGTCCAGTTGCTCCAGGCGCGCCGAGAGGAACTCGACCAGCGCATCACGGTAGCGTGCACGGGCTTCGCTGGTGCCCAGGCTGTTGAGCTCCAGCTTGACCGCGTCCTGGATGCCCAGCAGGCCCCACAGGCGCCAGGTCAGCATGATCAGCTCGGCGTCGATGTCCGGGCCATCCAGGTTGAACACTTCCACGCCAATCTGGTGGAACTGGCGGTAGCGGCCCTTCTGCGGGCGCTCGTGGCGGAACATCTGGCCGATGTACCACAGTTTCTGCACCTGGCCGTTGCCGGTGATGCCATGCTCGAGTACGGCACGCACGCAGGCGGCAGTACCTTCGGGGCGCAGGGTCAGCGAGTCGCCGTTGCGGTCCTCGAAGGTGTACATCTCTTTTTCGACGATGTCGGTCACTTCACCGATGGAGCGCTTGAACAGCTCGGTGAACTCGACGATCGGCGTGCGGATCTGGCTGTACCCGTAGGTATCCAGCAGACCGGCCACGGTGCCTTCGAAGTAGCGCCACAGTGGCGACTGTTCTGGCAGGATGTCGTTCATGCCACGGATGGCTTGCAGCGATTTGCTCACGAAAAGTCCTTACGAATTCTGTGTGTCAGCCACGGACGATCAGCGCCGCGTCGGCTTCGGCCTTTTCGGCCGCTTTCTGGCGAATGAGCTTTTCCAGTTCATCGACCAGGTTGTCGTTGGTCAGCTTCTGCGCCGGCTTGCCGTCGATGTAGATCAGGTTCGGCGTGCCGCCGGTCAGCCCCACATGGGCCTCCTTGGCTTCGCCCGGGCCGTTGACCACGCAACCGATCACCGCCACGTCCAGCGGCACCAGCAGGTCTTCCAGGCGCCCTTCCAGCTCGTTCATGGTCTTGACCACATCGAAGTTCTGCCGCGAGCAGCTCGGGCAGGCGATGAAGTTGATGCCACGCGAGCGCAGGTGCAGCGACTTGAGAATGTCGTAGCCGACTTTCACTTCTTCGACCGGGTCGGCCGCCAGCGAGATACGGATGGTATCGCCAATGCCTTCGGCCAGCAGCATACCGAGGCCGACAGCGGATTTCACCGTCCCCGAACGCAGGCCACCGGCTTCGGTGATGCCCAGGTGCAGCGGCTGCACGATCTGCTTGGCCAGCAGGCGGTAGGCTTCGACGGCCATGAACACATCGGATGCCTTGACGCTGACCTTGAAGTCCTGGAAGTCCAGGCGGTCGAGGTGCTCGACATGGCGCAGGGCCGACTCGACCAGCGCTGCCGGGGTCGGTTCGCCGTACTTCTTCTGCAGGTCCTTTTCCAGGGAGCCGGCATTGACGCCGATACGGATCGGGATGCCCCGGTCGCGGGCGGCATCGACCACCGCGCGCACGCGGTCTTCACGGCCGATGTTGCCCGGGTTGATACGCAAGCAGTCGACGCCCAGTTCGGCCACGCGCAGGGCGATTTTGTAGTCGAAGTGGATGTCGGCAACCAGCGGTACGCTGACCTGCTGCTTGATGCGGCCGAACGCCTCGGCGGCGTCCATGTCCGGCACCGAGACGCGCACGATGTCCACGCCGGCATCGACCAGGCGCTGGATTTGCGCCACGGTGGCGGCCACATCGTTGGTGTCGGTGTTGGTCATGCTCTGCACCGCGATGGGGGCATCACCACCCACCGGTACATTGCCGACCCAGATTTTGCGGGATTCGCGACGTTTGATCGGAGATTCGCCGTGCATGATTACTGTCCCAACTTCAGGCGAGCGGTCTCGCCACTGGTGAACGGGGCAACATCGACGGCCTGGCCGTTGTAGCTGACCTGGGCGCCACGGGCAAAGCCCAGGCGTACCGAGAACGGCGGCTTGCCGGTCAGCTCGAGGTTGTCCCCCTTGCGCTTGATGGCGCTGAACAGCACCTTGCCGTTGCCGTCGGTGACCTGGGTCCAGCAATCGGCGACGAACTGGATGGCAACCTTGGCGCTGCCAGCCGGCACTGCGGCAGGGGCGGCAGCGGCCACGGCCGCTACCGGCGTAGCAGGTGCAACAGCCGCCGGGGCCGGGGCAACCGGTGCTACCGGCGCAGGCGCGGCAGCAGGTGCGCTGGCGATCGCTGGCACAGGCGCCTGCTGGGCCGGTGTCGGTACTACGGCAGCGGTATCGGCAGGCGCCGGGCTTGCCGGTGCCGGTACGGCGGTGGCAGGCTGCTCGGCTGCGCCCTGCTCAAGCGGCAGCGGCGCACTCTCAGGCTGCTGGCCTGCGGAAACAGCCTGGTCTTCAGGCTCATCGAGCGGGTGAATCTGGGTGGTGCCGTCGGCGCTTTCGACTTCGACGTGCTCCAGAGCAATCTTGGCCAGCTCCTTGCCACGCAGGCTGCCCTGGTCCTGCCACCAGACGAAGCCGCCGCCGACCACTGCCACCAGCAGCAGCAGGCTGACGCCACGCAGAATGTTGTGCGACAGGCGCACGGGCTCTTCGATACGGCCCAGCGAGTGCACGTCGCTGCCTTTGGCGTGGGTGCCGGTGTAACGGTCGAAGGCGTCCACCAGGGCAGCCTGGTCCAGGTCCATCAGCTTGGCATAGGCGCGGATATAACCACGGGCGAAGGTATGCCCCGGCAGCTTGTCGAAGGCGCCGGTTTCCACGTGGTTCAACGAACTGACAGTGAGGTTGAGCTTGCGGGCCACCTCGGCTTGTGACCAGTCCCGGTTCTCACGGGCCTGACGCAAAAGCTCACCGGGGTTCTGGCCAGGCGCTACTGCTACTTCGGGATGCGCGGCTTTCATCGTTGCTCCGACAGGTATTGCTGATATTCCGGCGTACCGGGATAAAGTCGTTGTAATTGCTGGCCCAGCTCGGCCAGTGTGCCTTGCTCGTCGAATACCCTGGCAAGGCGGCTGCCCAGCAGCAGGCTACGGGCATCGTGGTCGCTCAACTGGCTGAAACGATCGTAGTAGTCCCGGGCCGGCACATAATGCCTGTTTTCGTAGGACAACTCAGCCATTTCCAGCAACGCTTTCGGCTGCCGCTGGTTGAGTTGCAGAGCTTTCAGCAGATACGCATGCGCCTGGTCGCGGCGCTCGAGTTTCAGGGCGGTCAGGCCCAGGTTCTCGTAAACGCGTGAGCGCTCAGGATACAGGGTATCGGCGCTGGCAAGGCGAAACATCTGCTCGGCCTCGGCAAATCGGCCCTGAGCATAAAGGAAACTGCCGTAATTGTTGCGAATTCGCGTGTCGCCGGTGCGTGCCTTCAGCGCCTTGCGGAAGTGCGTTTCGGCCAGCGCGGGCTCGCCTTCGGCCTGAAAGACCAGCGCCAGGGCGGCGTGCGCATCGGCATCACCACCATCCAGGGCCAGGGCCTTGCCCAGCGGCGCCTTGGCCTGCTCGGTCAAACCCTGTTGCAAATAACCCAGCCCAAGCTGCACATAGGCCCGCCCCGCCTCTGCCCTGCCCTGGCGGCTGGCCAGCGGGTCGCCCGCGCCGCCCGACACGCAGCCGGCCAGCAGCGAAAGCGCAAGGATCGACAGCGCGGCGCGCAGGCTCATGGGCAAGGTCCCGGTCAGTGGCTGGCGGGGCTGTCTTGCAGCTCGGCGTCCGCGGACAGCTGGCGCACAGCGATGTAGCGCTCGCTGCGGCGGGTGCGGTCGTTGACCTGGCCGACCAGCTGACCACAGGCAGCGTCGATGTCATCACCACGGGTGGTGCGGGTGGTGACGTTGAAGCCACCGTGGTGCAACAGATCCTGGAAGCGGCGAATGGCGTTGTTGCTCGGCCGCTCGTAGCCCGAGTGCGGGAACGGGTTGAACGGAATCAGGTTGATCTTGCAGGGTACGTCGCGCAGCAGCTCGATCATTTGCGCAGCATGCTCAGGCTGGTCGTTGACGTCCTTGAGCAGGGTGTACTCGATGGTCAGCACGCGCTTGCCACCCAGGGTGGACATGTAGCCCATGCACGATTCCAGCAGCATCTTCAGCGGGTACTTCTTGTTGATCGGTACCAACTTGTTGCGCAGTTCGTCGTTCGGCGCGTGCAGCGACAGGGCCAGCGACACGTCGATGTGCTTGGCCAGCTCGTCGATCATCGGCACCACGCCCGAGGTGGACAGGGTGACGCGACGCTTGGAAATGCCATAGCCCAGATCTTCCATCATGATCTTCATGGCGGCGATGACATTGTCGAAATTCAGCAGGGGTTCGCCCATGCCCATCATGACCACGTTGGTAATGGCGCGGTCGATCTTGGCCGGAACGGTCCCGAAGGATTTGTTGGCAAGCCACACCTGGCCGATCACTTCGGCGGCGGTGAGGTTGCTGTTGAAGCCTTGCTTGCCGGTGGAGCAGAAGCTGCAGTCCAGGGCACAGCCGGCTTGCGACGACACGCACAGGGTGCCGCGATCGTCGGTGGGGATGTAGACGGTCTCGACGCAGCTGCCGGAGGCAACGCGGACCACCCACTTGCGGGTACCGTCGGCGGAAATGTCTTCACTGACCACTTCCGGGCCCCGAATCTCGGCAACGGCCTCGAGCTTTTCGCGCAAGGCCTTGCCGACATTGGTCATGGCGGCGAAATCGTCGACGCCATAGTGGTGAATCCATTTCATGACCTGACCGGCACGAAAACGCTTCTCTCCGATCGACTCGAAGAATTTTTCCATTTCCTGCAGGGTCAGGCCCAACAGGTTGATCTTGCCAGTCATGTCACTCATGGAATCACCCAAGACCTGCTTCGCTTAGCGAATGCGGTCGCACAGCTCGGTAGCGGAGAAGAAGTAAGCGATTT
This sequence comes from Pseudomonas sp. M2(2023), assembly GCF_030263955.1. Lineage (NCBI taxonomy): Bacteria > Pseudomonadati > Pseudomonadota > Gammaproteobacteria > Pseudomonadales > Pseudomonadaceae > Pseudomonas > Pseudomonas sp. M2(2023). Next base: position 977,392 of record NZ_CP127114.1, on the reverse strand, counting down.
CGCGGGCAGCCGAAGCTTCCGAGTCGGAACCGTGAACAGCGTTTTCGTCGATGGAAACGGCGAAGTCAGCACGGATGGTGCCGGCAGCAGCTTCTTTCGGGTTGGTGGCGCCCATCAGCTCGCGGTTGGCCAGAACGGCGTTTTCGCCTTCCAGAACCTGAACGATGACCGGGCCGGAAGTCATGAAGGCAACCAGATCACCGAAGAAGCCGCGCTCTTTGTGTTCGGCGTAGAAGCCTTCGGCTTCGGCCTTGGACAGCTGCTTCATTTTCGAAGCGACGACGCGCAGGCCGGCTTTCTCGAAACGAGTGGTGATCTCGCCGATGACGTTCTTGGCAACGGCGTCAGGCTTGATGATGGAGAAAGTACGTTGAACAGCCATGGAAAACTCCAGAAAAATGAGTGTTGCGAAAAATTAAACCCGCGAATTATACGCGGGTTCCAGGGGATTGCCTAACCTGCAGGACGCGTTCAGTCGGCTTCTTCGATCCAGGCCGCCTGGATGGCCTCGAGCACTTTCTCACCGCCGCGTGACGGATCGTCGCTGAACTCTGGCAAGGCCAGCACCCAGCGGTGCAGATCGACGAAATTCACATAACGAGGATCGACTTCCGGCTTGCTTTCTGCAAGCTGGATGGCGATCTCAAGTACATCAATCCATTTCAGGCTCATGGGGTAAACCTCAGTGCGGCGCTTCGGCGGCGTGGTTGAGCGAATACTTGGGGATCTCGATGACCAGGTCCTGGTCAGCGACAACCACCTGGCAGCCGAGACGCGATTGAGCCTCCAGGCCCCAGGCCTTGTCCAGCATGTCCTCTTCCAGTTCGTCGGCTTCTTCGAGCGAGTCGAAGCCCTTGCGCACGATGCAGTGGCAAGTGGTGCAGGCCTTGACGCCGCCGCAGGCGCTTTCCATCTCGATGTGATGGTCGTGGGCCAGTTCCAGGATGTTGGTCCCGGTCTCGACTTCCACGGTCAGCCCTTCGGGGCAGAACTTCTCGTGCGGCAGGAATGTCACCAGCGGCATCGGTTACTCCTCGATCTCATTCAGGTTGCGCCCGGCCAGTGCGGCTTTGACCGTCGAATCAAGGCGACGGGCGGCAAATGCGTCGGTCACCTGCGACAGACGCTTGGTCTGTTGCTCGATGGCTGCGCCATCGGTGCCGGCCAGCAAATCACGTAGTTCTTGCATCTGGAATTCGATGGCGACGCGCTCGTCACTGCTGAGCAGGCGTTCGCCGTCGGCGTCCAGGGCGCCCTGTACCGCTTCGAGCAGGCGCTCGCCGTCAACCTGGTGCTCGCGCAGCTGGCGGGCCTGCTTGTCGGAACCTGCGTGTTCGAAGGAGTCCTTGAGCATGCGGGCGATTTCGCCGTCGGTCAGGCCATAGGACGGCTTGACCTGGATGCTGGCTTCCACGCCCGAGCCCAGCTCGCGTGCGGCGACGCTGAGCAGGCCATCGGCGTCGACCTGGAAGGTGACGCGGATTTTTGCCGCACCGGCGACCATGGCCGGAATGCCACGCAACTCGAAGCGCGCCAGCGAGCGGCAATCGCTGATCAGCTCACGTTCGCCCTGCAGCACGTGGATCATCATGGCCGACTGGCCATCTTTATAGGTGGTGAACTCCTGGGCACGCGCTACCGGGATGGTGGTGTTGCGCGGGATCACCTTCTCCATCAGCCCGCCCATGGTCTCGAGGCCAAGCGACAGCGGGATGACATCCAACAAAAGCAGTTCACCACCTTCGCGGCGGTTGCCGGCCAAGGTATCGGCCTGGATGGCGGCACCGATGGCCACCACCTGGTCGGGGTCGATCGAGGTCAGCGGGGTGCGGCCGAACAGTGCTCCGACGGCTTCACGCACACGCGGTACGCGGGTCGAACCACCGACCATGACCACGGCGCTGACTTCTTCCAGCTCGATACCGCTATCACGCACGGCGCGACGGCAGGCCTTGAGGCTGCGGGCAACCATGGGCTCGATCATGGCTTCGAAGCCGGCGCGGCTCAGCTCGCCCTGCCAGGTGCCATGGCTGACGCTGACCACGTCGGCGTCGGTCAGGGCTTCCTTGGCGGCGCAGGCGGTCTGCAACAGTGCGCGCTGGGTGGCCGGGTCCAGGTCGGATGACAGCCCGGCCTGCTCGATGATCCAGCCAGCGATGGCGTGGTCGAAGTCGTCACCGCCCAAGGCGGTATCGCCACCGGTGGCCAGCACTTCGAATACGCCGGCAGTCAGGCGCAAAATGGAAATGTCGAAGGTACCGCCGCCCAGGTCATAGATGGCCACCACGCCTTCGGCGTTCTGGTCCAGGCCATAGGCCACGGCAGCGGCGGTCGGCTCGTTGAGCAGGCGCAGCACGTTCAGGCCGGCCAGGCGCGCAGCGTCCTTGGTGGCCTGGCGCTGGGCATCGTCGAAATAGGCCGGCACGGTGATAACCGCGCCCACCAGCTCACCACCAAGGGTGGCTTCGGCACGCTCGCGCAGCACCTTGAGAATATCGGCGGACACTTCCACCGGGCTTTTCGGCCCCTGCACAGTGTCGATGAACGGCATGTGCGACTCACCGCCAACGAAGCGGTACGGCAGCTGCTCGCCCAGTTGCTTGACGTCGGCCAGGCCGCGCCCCATCAAGCGCTTGACCGACAGCACGGTGTTCAGCGGGTCGCTGGAAGCGGCATCGCGTGCAGCCTGCCCCACTTCGTTGCGCCCTTCGAGGTAGCGCACCGCGGACGGCAGAATGACATTGCCCTGCGCGTCGGGCAGGGGCTCGCTACGGCCGCTGCGCAGTGCGGCGACCAGGGAGTTGGTGGTACCCAGGTCGATCCCCACCGCCAGGCGGCGCTGATGCGGCTGAGGGCTTTGACCGGGTTCGGCAATCTGCAGTAGGGCCATGCTTATCTGAATACCTTAGGTGCTATCACGGGCAGCACCGGGTTAATCGTCGAGGCGCTCTTCCAGTTGGCGCACTTCTTGGGCGAGCTTGTCGAGGAACTGCATGCGGCGCATCAGGCGTTCGGCCTTGTCGCGCTCGCCTGGGGCGTCCCAGCAGGCGGCAAAGTCCTCGTTCAGCGTGTCCTGGGCGACCTTCAGGCGCTTCTTGAACACGGCCACGCCATCGAGGTCGGCTTCGTCCTGCAGTTCTTCGAGCTCTTCACGCCACTGCATCTGCTGCAACAGGAAGTCAGGGTCGTGGACCGTGACCTCCTGAGGCACTTCGTGGCCGCCGATGGCCAGCAGGTAGCGGGCGCGACGCGGCGCACTGCGCAGTGTCTGGTAGGCGTCGTTGAGTGCCGCGGACTTTTCCAGCGCCACGCGCTGCTCGCGCTCGGAGGCGTCGGCAAAGCGGTCGGGATGGACTTCGCGGGCCAGCTCGCGATAGCGAGTGGCCAGCTTGTCGAGATCCAGGCGGAAGCTTGGCTGGAGGTCAAACAATGCGAAATGACAAGGAGTACCCACAGCCAGCCTCAAACGTTGAAGCTTTCGCCGCAGCCACACTCACCGCGCACGTTGGGGTTGTTGAACTTGAAGCCTTCGTTCAACCCTTCCTTGACGAAGTCCAGTTCGGTGCCATCGAGGTAGACCAGGCTCTTGGGATCGATGATCACCTTGACGCCATGGTTCTCGAACACCTGGTCCTCGTCCGCCAGCTCGTCGACGAACTCCAGCACGTAGGCCAGGCCCGAGCAACCGGTGGTGCGCACGCCCAGGCGAATGCCTTCGCCCTTGCCGCGCCCTTCCAGGGAACGCCGCACGTGGTTGGCGGCGGCTTCTGTCATGCTGATAGCCATCAGGACTCCTTACCTCGCAACAGGCGACTTAGATCAAGCCTTTCTTCTGCTTGTAATCGCGAACGGCTGCCTTGATGGCATCTTCGGCGAGTACCGAGCAGTGGATCTTGACCGGCGGCAACGCCAGTTCTTCGGCCAGCTGGGTGTTCTTGATGGTTTCGGCTTCGTCCAGGGTCTTGCCCTTCATCCACTCGGTGGCGAGGGAGCTGGAAGCGATGGCCGAACCGCAGCCGTAGGTCTTGAACTTGGCGTCTTCGATCACGCCCTGCTCGTTGACCTTGATCTGCAGGCGCATCACGTCACCGCAGGCCGGGGCGCCGACCATGCCGGTACCGACGTCCGGGTCTTCGGCGTTCATCTTGCCGACGTTGCGCGGGTTTTCGTAGTGGTCGATGACCTTTTCACTGTATGCCATGGTGCAATTCCTTCCTCATCAGGGAGCCGCTCTTGCCGGCGACTGCTTAGTGGGCGGCCCACTCGATCTTGGAGATGTCAACGCCGTCTTTGTACATGTCCCACAGCGGCGACAGCTCACGCAGTTTGTTCACGGCCTCGCAGACTTTCTGCGCGGCGTAGTCGACTTCTTCTTCGGTGGTGAAGCGGCCGAAGGAGAAGCGGATCGAGCTGTGCGCCAGCTCGTCGTTGCGGCCCAGGGCGCGCAATACGTAGGACGGCTCGAGCGACGCGGAGGTGCAGGCCGAACCGGACGATACGGCGATATCCTTCAGCGACATCAGCAGCGATTCGCCTTCGACGTAGTTGAAGCTCAGGTTCAGGTTGTGCGGTACGCGGGCAGTCTTGCTGCCATTGACGTACAGCTCTTCGAGGTCCGAGACCTGCTTGAAGAAGCGGTCGCTCAGGGCCTTGATGCGTACGTTTTCCGCGGCCATTTCCTGTTTGGCGATGGCGAAGGCTTCGCCCATGCCGACGATCTGGTGGGTCGGCAGGGTGCCCGAACGCATGCCGCGCTCATGGCCGCCGCCGTGAATGATGGCTTCCAGGCGCACACGAGGCTTGCGGCTGACGTACAGCGCGCCGATGCCTTTCGGGCCGTATACCTTGTGCGCCGAGAACGACATCAGGTCGACCTTCAGCTTTTGCAGGTCAATTTCGACCTTGCCGGCCGATTGCGCGGCGTCAACGTGGAACAGCACGCCGCGCGAGCGGGTCAGTTCACCGATGGCGGCGATATCGTTGATCGAGCCAACTTCGTTGTTCACGTGCATCAGCGAAACCAGGATGGTGTCGTCGCGCAGCGCCGCCTCGACCATGGCCGGGGTGACGATGCCGTCTTCGCCTGGCTCGAGGTAGGTGACTTCGAAACCTTCACGCTCCAGCTGGCGAGCGGTATCCAGGACCGCCTTGTGCTCGATCTTGGAGGTGATGATGTGCTTGCCCTTGGTCTGATAGAAGTGCGCGACGCCCTTGAGTGCGAGGTTGTCGGACTCTGTGGCACCGCTGGTCCAGACGATTTCGCGCGGATCGGCGTTGATCAGTTCGGCAACCTGGCGGCGACCGTTCTCGACCGCTTCCTCGGCTTTCCAGCCAAAGACGTGGGAGCGCGAAGCCGGGTTACCGAAGTTCCCGTCGACCAGCAGGCAGTCGGCCATCTTCTGGGCCACGCGTGGGTCGACCGGGGTGGTCGCGGAGTAATCGAGGTAGATCGGCAACTTCATTTGTCTCTCCTATCAGGCGGTGGCGTCGCTCGTCGTCCCGGTGGGATCAATCGACGGCGGACGTCTCAATCTTGTCCAGCTGGGCGGTTCGGCCTGCGACACGACGCAGGTCCTGGCGCTGGGCGACTTCCTGCACCTCACGGCGCATGACGAGGTCGGCCAGGCTTATACCGCTGAGGAATTCATGGATCTGCTGGCTGAGGTCGCACCACAGGTGGTGGGTCAGGCAGGTATCACCGGCATGGCAGTCCCCGAGGCCCTGACAACGGGTGGCATCGACCGATTCGTTGACCGCATCGATGACCTGGGCCACCTGGATGGTTTCCATGCCCCGCGACAGCTGGTAGCCACCGCCTGGACCACGCACGCTGGAGACCAGGCTGCTGCGGCGCAGCTTGGCGAACAGCTGTTCCAGATAAGAGAGGGAAATGCCCTGGCGCTCGGAAATGTCGGCCAAAGACACCGGCCCATGCTGCGCGTGCAACGCCAGGTCGAGCATGGCGGTCACGGCGTATCGGCCTTTGGTAGTCAGTCGCATGGCTATTGGGTACCACGGGAGTTACAGGATGTGAGCGAGTATGCGATTCCCGAGCATTTAAGTCAACTATTAGACCTAGTGCTTTAGTCGGGTTTGCATCGGGGAGGCGGGCGCGATTGTAGCAGACAGGGGGCGTGAGCACACGCCCCGTATGTCACCATGATTTCAGCGCGGCGCAATCAATGTGACTGAGTGTCGCGCTGAGCCACCTGGGCAACTTCCTTGAAGTCATCTTCCGGCAGGGCTGGCAGTTCCTTGGCGCAGTAATCACTGCCCATCTTGGTCAGGGCGCCGCACATGCCCTCCAGCCGTTCGTCGACTGCCTGCAGGTGGTCGAGCATCTGGCCGATGGCACGGGCCACCGGGTCGGGCATGTCGCCACTGACGCCGTAGGCATCGAAGCCAATCTTTTCAGCCATGGCCTTACGCTTGGCCTCGACCTCGCTGTCTTCGCTCTTGACGATGATTCGCCCGGGGATACCAACCGCCGTAGCCCCGGCCGGCACGGCTTTGGTCACCACCGCATTGGAACCGATCTTGGCCCCGGCGCCGACGGTGAACGGGCCCAGCACCTTGGCCCCCGCCCCTACCACCACACCGTTTTCCAGGGTGGGGTGTCGCTTGCCTTTGTTCCAGCTGGTGCCGCCCAGGGTCACGCCCTGATAAAGGGTGACATCATCGCCGATCTCGGCGGTTTCACCGATGACGATACCCATGCCGTGGTCAATGAAGAAGCGCCGTCCGATGGTGGCGCCGGGGTGGATCTCGATGCCGGTCAGCCAGCGGCCGAAGTTCGATACCAGGCGGGCCAGCCACTTGAAATCACGCTTCCACAGGGCATTGCCCAGGCGGTGCAGCCAGATGGCGTGCATGCCTGGGTAGCAGGTCAGCACCTCAAAGGCGTTGCGCGCAGCCGGGTCGCGGTGGAATACGCTTTGAATATCTTCACGCAGGCGTTCGAACATCTGTCAGTCCTTCCGTTTATGCGGCTCGCCCCGGACCACTTTCTGGGTCTCGGTGAGGATGCCGCGCAAAATGCTCATTTCCGAACGTTCGACCGCCACCCGCCCATATAGCCGGCGCAGGCGCGGCATCAGGTGCTTGGGCTTTTCGGGGTCGAGAAAGCCGATACCGACCAGGGTCTTCTCCAGGTGGTCGTAGAACAGCTCCATTTCGTCCATCGTCGCCAGCTCGCTGGCGTCAACCTTTTCGACTTTGCCCGGCGCTGCACCGGCGGCAAGCCAGGCCATGCGCACCTCGTAGGAGAGCACCTGGACAGCGGCGGCCAGGTTCAGCGAGCTGAAGTCGGGGTTGGAGGGAATGTGCACGTGGAAGTGACATCGCTGCAGCTCTTCGTTGGTCAGGCCGGCGTGTTCACGCCCGAACACCAGGGCGATTTCCTCGCCACCGTTGGCATGCTCCACCGCCTTGGCCCCGCACTCGCGCGGGCCGATCAACGGCCAGGGGATGCTCCGCTCGCGGGCACTGGTGCCCATTACCAGGTTGCAGCCGACCAACGCCTGTTCGAGGCTGTCGACCACTTGGGCATTGTCCAGCACATCGTCGGCACCCGAGGCTCGGGCACTGGCATCCACGGCGGGGAACTCTTTCGGCTGCACCAGCACCAGACGCGACAAGCCCATGTTTTTCATGGCACGTGCAGCGCCGCCGATGTTGCCGGGGTGGCTGGTATTGACCAGAACAACACGAATATTTTGCAGCAAGGTGTTGTGCTCACAGATGCAGGAATCAGGGCCTTCGATCTTACAGAACCGACAGACGTAACGCCATGAAAGCAAATGTGACACTTCTGCCGCCAAAGTTTTCTGCTAGAATGATCGGCTTTCTTCTTTAACATCTCCAGGTGACCCGCCCATGCAGCCTATGCTGAATATCGCCCTGCGCGCCGCTCGCAGCGCCAGTGAACTGATTTTCCGCTCCATCGAACGCCTGGATAGCATCAAGGTCGATGAGAAAGAGGCCAAGGACTACGTCTCCGAAGTCGATCGCGCCGCCGAGCAGAGCATCGTCAACGCCCTGCGCAAGGCCTACCCGAACCACTCCATCCAGGGCGAGGAAACCGGCCTGCACGCGGGTAGCGGCGAAGAAGGCAAGGATTACCTGTGGATCATCGACCCGCTGGACGGCACCACCAACTTCCTGCGTGGCATCCCGCACTTCGCCGTCAGCATCGCCTGCAAATACCGTGGCCGCCTTGAGCACGCCGTGATCGTCGACCCGGTTCGCCAGGAAGAATTCACTGCCAGCCGCGGCCGTGGCGCCCAGCTCAATGGTCGCCGCCTGCGTGTCAGCTCGCGCACCAGCCTGGAAGGCGCCCTGCTGGGTACCGGCTTCCCGTTCCGTGACAGCCAGATGGCCGACCTGGACAACTACCTGGGCATGTTCCGCGCCCTGACTGGCCAGACCGCCGGTATCCGCCGCGCCGGCTCCGCCAGCCTGGACCTGGCCTACGTGGCCGCCGGCCGTTTCGACGCTTTCTGGGAGTCGGGCCTGTCCGAATGGGACATGGCGGCCGGCGTGCTGCTGATTCAGGAAGCGGGCGGCCTGGTGAGCGACTTCAACGGCGGCCATGACTTCCTCGAGAAGGGCCATATCGTTGCGGGCAACATCAAGTGCTTCAAGGCCGTGCTGACCGCTATCCAGCCGCACCTGCCAGAGAACATGAAGCGCTAAGCGCGGATTGCCGGCAAACAAAAAAGCACCCCTCGGGGTGCTTTTTTTATGCCTGTCGAAGCCATGCGGCCTTACTGGCCGGCTTCACTCAGGATCAGCTTGCCATTCTTGTCCAGTGGAATGGTCGAACCGGGCTCGTGATCCATCTTCACCTGCCCGACCTTGTCGCCGATGGTGTACTTCACGTTGTAGCCCACCACCTTCTCACTGATATCGTTGACCGTATTGCAGCGGGTTTGCGTGGTGGTGTAGGTGTCACGCTCCTGCATGCCCTCCTGCACCTTGTTACCGGCATAACCACCACCGACCGCACCGGCAACGGTGGCGATCTTCTTGCCGCTACCACCACCGATCTGGTTACCCAGCAGGCCACCGGCAATGGCGCCCACCACGGTACCGGCGATCTGGTGCTGGTCCTTGACCGGCGCCTGACGCGTCACGGCGACGTCCTTGCAGACCTCACGGGGGGTTTTTACCTGTTGTTTGATCGGTTGCACGTCGGTGACCTGTGCATATTCAGGCCCCTTGTTGACCAAGCTGTAGGTCGCGACAGCACCTCCGGCAGTCACACCGACAGCACCCAGTACCGCACCCACAAGCATTGATTTGTTCACATGAACCTCCTGATCATCACCCGCGGGTCCGACCCGCCTTCTCCCAGCCTTGGAGTAAAAAAAAAGGCGCGAGTTCAACACTCGCGCCTTTTTGGCCGCCAAACGGCGTGGAGCACGCCTTATGGACGGTCGTCCACACCATCGGTCTTGGCTGGCGGGATCAGGTCTTCACTGCTCAGGTTCAGCCAGATCAGTACCACGTTGGCGATATAGATCGACGAATAGGTACCGGCCATGACGCCGATGAACAGTGCCAGCGAGAAGCCGAACAGGTTGTCGCCACCGAAGAACAGCAGCGCGGCAATGGCCAGCAAGGTCGAAACCGAGGTGGCGATAGTCCGCAGCAGGGTCTGGGTGGTGGAAACGTTGATGTTCTCGATCAGCGAGGCCTTGCGCATGACGCGGAAGTTCTCGCGCACCCGGTCGAACACGACGATGGTGTCGTTCAGCGAGTAGCCGATGATCGCCAGCACCGCTGCCAGCACCGTCAGGTCGAAGGTGATCTGGAAGAACGACAGGATACCCAGGGTCACCACCACGTCGTGGATCAGCGAGACGATCGCGCCCACGGCGAACTTCCACTGGAAGCGGAAGGCCAGGTAGATGAGGATGCCGCCCAGGGCCAGAAGCATGCCCATGCCACCCTGGTCGCGCAGCTCTTCACCCACCTGCGGACCAACGAACTCGACACGCTTGACCTTGGCCGGATTGTCGCCGCCAGCCTTCTGCAGGGCTTCAGCTACCTTGTTGCCCAGCTGTGGGTCATCACCCGGCATGCGCACCAGCAAGTCGGTGGTGGCACCGAAGCTCTGCACTACCGCCTCGTGGAAGCCGGAATTGACCAGCTCGGCACGCACCGCCTTGAGGTCGGCCGGGCGCTCGTAGGTCAGCTCGATCAGCGTACCGCCGGTGAAGTCCAGGCCGAAGTTCAGGCCCTTCTGCCACCAGCTGAACAGTGCCAGCACGGTGAGGAGCACGGTAACGGCGAACGCGACATTGCGCACGCCCATGAAGTTGATGGTTTTCATCGCAGCTCCCTCAAACCCACAGCTTCTTGATGTCACGCCCGCCGCAGGTCAGGTTGACCATTGCACGGGTCACCATGACGGCGGTGAACATCGAGGTGAAAATCCCGAGGGACATGGTGACCGCAAAGCCCTTGACCGGGCCGGTACCCATGGCGAACAGGATGCCGCCGACCAGCAGGCTGGTCAGGTTGGCGTCGATGATCGCGGTGTAGGCGCGGTTGAAGCCTTCATGAATGGCGCGTTGCACCGACATGCCGGCGTTCAGCTCTTCGCGGATACGCGAGAAGATCAGCACGTTGGCGTCCACCGCCATACCCATGGTCAACACGATACCGGCAATACCCGGCAGGGTCAGGGTAGCGCCCAACAGCGACATCAGCGCCAGCAGCAGGACCATGTTGCCTGCCAGGGCGATGGTGGCGATCACACCGAAGGCGCGGTAGATGGCGATGATGAACAGCGAGACGAACAGCATGCCCCACAGCGACGCATCGATACCCTTGGTGATGTTGTCGGCACCCAGGCTTGGGCCGATGGTACGTTCTTCTGCAAAGTACATCGGCGCAGCCAGGCCACCGGCACGCAGCAGCAGGGCCAGTTCGGACGATTCGCCCTGGCCGTTCAGGCCGGTGATGCGGAACTGGCTGCCCAGCGGCGACTGGATGGTCGCCAGGCTGATGATCTTCTTCTCTTCCTGGAAGCTCTGTACGGCAACGTCCTTCTCGACGCCGTCGATGGTCTGCTTGACGTAGCGGGTGACCGGCTTCTGCTCGATGAAGATCACCGCCATGCTGCGGCCGACGTTGCTGCGGGTAGCGCGGGCCATCAGCTCGCCACCGTGGCCATCCAGGCGGATGTTCACCTGCGGGCGACCTTGTTCGTCGAAGCTGGCCTGGGCGTCGGTTACCTGGTCACCAGTGATGATCAGGCCGCGCTCGACCGCGGCGGAGCGGCCGCCTTCACGGAACTCGAACACCTCGGTAGTGGCCTTGGACGCGCCCGGCTCGGCGCCGAAGCGGAACTCCAGGTTGGCGGTTTTACCCAGGATACGCTTGGCTTCGGCAGTGTCCTGCACGCCTGGCAGCTCGACCACGATGCGGTTGGCGCCCTGGCGTTGTACCAGCGGCTCGGCCACGCCCAGTTCGTTGACCCGGTTGCGGACGGTGGTGAGGTTCTGCTTGATCGAGTATTCGCGGATCTCGGCGACTTTCGCCTGGGTCAGCGCCAGACGCAGCACGGCGAGCTCGTTGCGCTCGGTGGTGGTCAGGTCGAAGTCATTGAAATTCTTGCGGATCAGGACACGAGCCTGTTCGCGGGTAGCATCGTCAGCGAAGCCCAGCATGATGCCGCCATCCTGTTGAGGCAGGCTGCGGTAGCGGACGCGCTCTTTGCGCAGCAAGGTCTTGACCTCGCCTTCGTAGACTTTCATGCGGGCGTTCATGGCCTTGTCCATGTCCACTTCCAGCAGGAAGTGCACACCACCTGACAGGTCCAGGCCCAGCTTCATCGGGCTTGCGCCCAGGTTGCGCAGCCATTGCGGGGTAGTCTGGGCCAGGTTCAGGGCCACGACGTAATCATCGCCCAGTGCCTTGCGCACTACATCCTTGGCTGGTAGCTGGTCTTCCTGATTGGTCAGGCGGATCAGCCCGCTGCCCTTCTCACCCAGGCTCACGCCCTTGACGGCGATCTTGGCATCGACCAGCGCCTTGCTGACGCGGTCGAGGTCGGCCTGGTTCACCTGCAGCGCCGAACTGGCACCACTGATCTGTACCGCCGGATCATCCGGGTAGAGGTTGGGAGCGGAATAAATAAAACCGATCGCCAGTACCAGCACGATCAGTGCGTATTTCCACAGAGGGTATTTGTTCAGCATCACGCCGCCCGTTCAAGACGCGGGGCGCTTTGCGCGCCCCGACTGGAAAAATGAAACCGGTAACTCAGATAGCCTTGAGCGTACCTTTTGGCAGGGTGGCCGCGATGGCACCCTTCTGGAACTTCAGCTCGACGTTGTCGGAAACTTCCAGGACCACGAAATCATCGGAAACCTTGACGATCTTGCCGGCGATGCCGCCGTTGGTGACAACTTCGTCACCCTTCTGCAAGTTGCTCAGCAGGTTCTTCTGCTCTTTTGCACGCTTGGCCTGCGGGCGCCAGATCATCAGGTAGAAGATGACCAGGAAACCGACCAGGAAAATCCACTCGAAGCCGGTACCGGCTGGGCCGGCGGCAGGTGCAGCGGCGTCCGCGTAAGCGGCGGGGATCAAGAAGCTCATTGGGCACTCCTAATGTAATTTTCTAATAATGGATGCAGACAGTCAGTCCAAAGGCGGCACAGGAAGCCCGCGCTTGGCGTAGAAGGCGTCGACAAAGGCGGCCAATTTACCTTGTTGAATAGCCTCGCGTAAACCGGCCATCAAGCGCTGGTAATGGCGCAAGTTGTGGATGGTATTCAGCATGCTGCTCAGCATTTCGCCGCACTTGTCCAGGTGATGGAGATAGGCGCGGGAGAAGTTGGTGCAGGTGTAGCAGTCACAGGTCGGATCCAGCGGCGAATCATCGTGGCGATGGAACGCATTGCGAATCTTGATCACCCCTGTATCGACGAACAGATGACCGTTGCGCGCGTTACGCGTCGGCATCACGCAGTCGAACATGTCGACGCCGCGGCGCACACCCTCAACGAGATCTTCCGGTTTGCCTACCCCCATAAGGTAACGAGGTTTGTCAGCAGGCATCTGGCCCGGCAGGTAATCCAGCACCTTGATCATTTCGTGCTTGGGCTCGCCCACCGACAGGCCACCGATGGCCAGGCCGTCGAAGCCGATGTTTTCCAGGCCTTCCAGCGAGCGCATGCGCAGGTCCTGGTACATGCCGCCCTGGACGATACCGAACAGCGCCGCAGTGTTGTCGGCGTGGGCGTTCTTCGAGCGCTGGGCCCAGCGCAGCGACAGCTCCATGGACGCGCGCGCCACATCGTGCTCGGCCGGGTACGGGGTGCACTCGTCGAAAATCATCACCACGTCCGAGCCCAGGTCACGCTGCACCTGCATCGACTCTTCCGGGCCCATGAACACCTTGGCGCCATCGACCGGCGAGGCGAAGGTCACGCCCTCTTCCTTGATCTTGCGCATGGCGCCCAGGCTGAACACCTGGAAGCCACCAGAGTCGGTGAGGATCGGGCCTTTCCACTGCATGAAGTCGTGCAGGCCGTTGTGCTTCTTGATCACCTCGGTGCCCGGGCGCAGCCACAGGTGGAAGGTGTTGCCCAGGATCATCTCGGCGCCGATGGCTTCGATGTCGCGTGGCAGCATGCCCTTGACCGTGCCATAGGTGCCCACCGGCATGAACGCCGGAGTCTCCACGGTGCCACGTGGGAAAGTGATGCGGCCACGACGGGCCTTGCCGTCGGTGGCCAGCAGTTCGAAGGACATTCGACAGGTGCGACTCATGCTTGATCCTCGGGCCCGCGTGGCGCCGGATTGCGGGTGATGAACATGGCATCACCGTAACTGAAGAAGCGGTACCCCTGCTCGACCGCTGCCGCGTAGGCGGCCATGGTCTCGGGGTAGCCGGCGAAGGCCGAGACCAGCATCAGCAGCGTGGACTCCGGCAGGTGGAAGTTGGTGACCAGGGCGTCGACCACATGGAACGGCCGGCCCGGGTAGATGAAGATGTCGGTATCGCCACTGAAGGCCTTGAGCACGCCATCGCGCGCTGCGCTCTCCAGCGAACGCACGCTGGTGGTGCCGACTGCGATTACCCGGCCACCACGGGCGCGGCAAGCCTCGATGGCATCGACCACCTCCTGGCTCACTTCAAGCCACTCTTTATGCATGTGGTGGTCTTCGATCTTGTCGACCCGCACCGGCTGGAAGGTGCCCGCGCCCACGTGCAAGGTGACGAAGGCACGCTCTACACCCTTGGCGGCAATCTTCTCCAGCAACGCCTCATCGAAGTGCAAGCCTGCGGTCGGTGCGGCGACTGCACCGGCTCGTTCGGCGTACACAGTCTGGTAGCGCTCACGGTCGGCGCCCTCGTCGGGGCGGTCGATGTACGGCGGCAGCGGCATGTGGCCGACACGGTCGAGCAGCGGCAGCACCTCTTCGGTGAAGCGCAGCTCGAACAGCGTGTCATGGCGTGCGACCATTTCGGCCTCGCCGCCGCCATCGATGAGGATGACCGCGCCTACCTTGGGCGCCTTGCTGGCGCGCACATGGGCCAGCACCCGATGGCTGTCGAGCACGCGCTCGACCAGCACTTCCAGCTTGCCGCCGGAAGCTTTCTGGCCGAACAACCGCGCCGGGATCACCCGGGTGTTGTTGAACACCATCAGGTCGCCGGGGCGCAGGTACTCGAGCAGATCGGGGAATTGCCGGTGCGCCAGCGCGCCGGTTGGCCCATCGAGCACCAGCAGACGGCTGCCATGGCGCTCGGCCAACGGGTGGCGGGCGATCAGGGAATCGGGGAGTTCGAAGGAAAAATCGGCGACGCGCATGATGATGTTCGGTTCGGCAGGGCCGGGAAGTTTAGCCCAATGTGTGAAAATTGACCATGAAAGCCGATTGACCGACCAGCGGTGGCTCTCTATACTGCGCGCCACAAGCCCTGATGGCGGAATTGGTAGACGCGGCGGATTCAAAATCCGTTTTCGAAAGGAGTGGGAGTTCGAGTCTCCCTCGGGGCACCAAGATCCGGAAAAAACCGACCTTATGGTCGGTTTTTTTTTTGCCCGTCCGGTCAACGCCAGCGATCCAGCTGCCCCTGGGCACGGCTGCTGAAAATCGTCAGCAGCTCGCTCAATGTATGCGGTGACGGTTCGGCAGTGCGGGTCACCGCATACAAGGTAATCGGCAGCGCCGGGGCCAGCGGCCTGATCGCGGTCGCCCCAGGCGCCGCGCCAAGTGCGGTGAAGGGATCGATCACCGCCAGCCCAGCACCGGATTCGACCATCGCCCTGGCCAGTGAATAGGTTTGCACCGCAATGCTCACCCGTGGCGGCGGCTCCACCGCCTTGAGGTAGCTTTCGAGGCGCACCGACAGCGGGTCGGCGCTGGACAGTCCGATCATGGGCGCACCGGCCAGTGCCGCCAACGGCAGCGGCTTGCCTTCATCTTCCAGCGGCCAATAACCTGCCGGTGCCAATGCCACCAAAACCCCGCTGGCCAGCGCCTGAGCCTTGAGCGCAGGGTGATCTGGCTGTTGCAAGGTCAGGGCGACATCGATCTCCCGCATCAACAGGTTCTGCACCAGTTCGCGACTGTGGGCGCTGGACAACTCGCAGGCGATATCCGGATAACGCTGGGTCCATTCATGAATGGCCGGCGGCAGCAGCGACAGGGCCAGTGCCGGGGTCGCACCGATCCGCAGGCTGTGGCCTGGCGCGCGACGCAGGCTTTGCGCCAGGCGTCGCACCCCTTGCAGACTCTCCGTTACCTTGTCGACCTCACGCTCCAGCTCCAGCGCTTCGGGCGTGGGCTGCAGCTTGCCGCGCACCCGCAGGAACAACGGGAAGCCCAGTTGCTGCTCGGCGTGCTGCAGAACCTTGGTCACGGCAGGTTGGGAAACGTGCAGCAACTGTGCGGCACCGCTGACCGAGCCGGTCTGGCGGATGGCCTGGAAAATCTCGATATGGCGAAGGCGCATGGCAAGTCCATAACCTTTGTTTATGGCTCAGCGATCTTTATTCATTTTTCGCCACCTGTCACCTGGCCCTAACCTCAGCCTCGTTCCAACCACGACCAAGGACTGACATGGCTCAGCATGTATGCATCATCGGCGGTGGCGTCATTGGCCTGTCAACCGCTTACGCACTGGTACGCGACGGCTTTGACGTGACGCTGATCGAGGCTCGCGATTCGTTGGGCAGTGAAACCAGCTTCGCCAACGGCGGCCAGCTGTCCTATCGGTACGTGGCGCCCCTGGCCGACGCAGGTGTGCCATTGCAGGCCCTTGGCTGGATGCTGCGAGGTGAATCGCCGCTGCGATTGCGCCCGCGCTTCGATCGTGCCCAATGGCGCTGGATGGCAGCATTCCTTGGTGCTTGCCGCTCCTCGGTCAACCGCGCCAACGCAGGCCACCTGTTGCGCCTCGCGCTGTTGAGCCAATCGACCTTGCAAACCTGGCGAGAAGAGGATGGCCTGGACGGTTTCAACTGGCGGCGCAACGGCAAGCTGGTCACCTTCCGCCAGGCCAGCAGCTTCGAACATGCGCGCAAGAACCTTGCCGCGCCCCAGCAACAACAGGTGCTGTCGCACGCCGACTGCACCCGTCTGGACCCGGCACTGGCAGAGGCGCCCTTTGTCGGCGCCATCTATACCCCGGATGAAGAAGTCGGCGATTGCCACAGCTTTTGCCAGCAACTGGCGGCGCGCCTGCAGGCGTCGGGACGCTGCAAGTTCCGCCTGGGCCAGGCTGTGTCCGCAATTCGCCATGCACATGGCATGGTGAATGCGATTGAACTGGACGACGAAGTGCTGCCGGTGGAGCACCTGGTGGTTGCGGCCGGCCATCGCAGTGCGTTGCTGGCACTGCCGGGCATCGACCTGCCGCTGTATCCACTCAAGGGCTATAGCCTGACATTACCGATCGGCGCACAGCACAAGGCGCCGGACCTGAGCATCACCGACTACGATCGCAAGATCGTCTACGCCCGGATTGGCGAACAGCTGCGGGTGGCGGCGATGGTCGACATTGTCGGTTTCGATCCGTCGCTGGACCCCAAGCGCCTGGCCCTGCTAAAACGCCAGGCCCGTGAAACCTTCGCCAATGCTGGTGACTACGACTACGCCATCGAATGGGCCGGCATGCGGCCGGCGACCCCCAGCGGCGTACCGCTGCTGGGCGCAACGGCGTATAGCAATCTGTGGCTGAACCTCGGCCATGGTGCGCTGGGCTTCACCCTGGCCTGCGCCAGTGCACGATTGCTCAGTGAACTGATCGGCCAGCGCCGCCCCTCCATCGACCTGCAGGGTTTTACGCCCCGCGCAGCTTGAACGCTAACTCCTTAGAAGGACCACCCGATGACCATTAACCGTATCCAGCCCAATCCACGCTTGTCCGGCGCCGTGACCTTCGGCGACCTGGTGTTTCTCTCTGGCCAGGTGCCGGACGACGCCACCGATGCCGGCGGCCAGACTCGCCAAGTGCTGGAAAAGATCGACGCATTATTGGCCGAGGCGGGCAGCGACAAGGATCACTTGCTCAGCGCGACCATCTACCTGAAGGACATCGGTAAAGATTTCGCTGCGATGAATGAAGTGTGGTCCGCCTGGTTGTCGCCCGGCCAGGCACCAAGTCGCACCACCTTGCAGGCCGAACTGGCGCGTCCGCAGGTGTTGGTGGAAATAACCGTTATTGCAGCACGTCGCTAACCCCTCACCTACAACGGAGAATAACAATGCGAAAAATCACGTTGATCGGCTGCACCCTTGGCCTGTTGCTAGGCACCCAGGCCCATGCTGACGAAGCAGCGCTGGGGCCTACCCTGAGCAAGATTGCCAGAGCCAACAGCATTACCCTGGGCTATCGCGATGCTTCGGTGCCGTTCTCCTACGTGGGAGACCATTCGGGACAACCCATGGGCTACTCAGTAGACCTGGCGAAAAAGATCGTCGAGCGGGTACAGCAAAAGCTGGCATTGCCCCAGCTCAAGGTGAAGTACAACCTGGTGACATCGCAAACCCGCATTCCGCTGGTACAGAACGGTACCGTTGACCTGGAGTGCGGCTCGACCGGCGTCACCGCAGAGCGCCAGAAGCAGGTGGCGTTTTCCTACGGGTTCATCTATGTCAAAGGTCAATTACTGACAGCCAAAGACAGCGGAATCAAGAGTTTCACCGACCTGCGCGGCAAGAATGTGGTAACCACTGCAGGCACCACGAACGAACGCTATCTGAAAAGCTACAACGTCGATAACAAGATGGACATGTACGTGATCAGCGCCAAGGACCATGGTGAAGCTTTCCAGATGTTGCAGTCCGGCCGGGCGGCGGCGTTCTACATGGACGATGCGCTGCTCTACGGTGAACGCGCCAAGGCTCGCGATCCGCACAACTGGGTGGTGGTCGGGGAAGAGCAGTCGCGGGAAATCTACAGCTGCATGGTGCGCAAGGATGACCCGCAGTTCCTCGCGCTGGTGAACGCGTCGCTGGGCGAACTGTACAGCTCAGGGGAAATCAACGGGATCTACCAGCGCTGGTTCGAACAGCCGATTCCGCCTAAAGGCTTGAACCTGGAGTTCCCGATGACCAGCGAACTCAAGGCCATCTTTGCCAAACCGGTGAGTGATCCGGTGCAGTAGCTTCTGCTCCCCGCTCATACCCATGAAGATTACGGGCCGGCAGTGACCTGCGAGCGCGTTACTGCCAAAAGTCGCTACTGCGTGAGCGTTACCACCACAGTAGCGACCACCCCCCCACTGGTTAGTCGGAAGCTTTATCCGTCACCAAGGTTTGAGGATTGCTACTCCCCCATACGGTAGTAGCAAGGTCCACCAGCAAAGTTCCGCTGAGTTCTTCAAGTTCACTCTGGGTAATTTCGCTGTCTCCTTGTTTACCGTTACGGCTCATGCCACCTGCGCTCAAGGCCAGGTGGACCTTCTCAGTCGCTGCCCATGTTTTTCTGCAAGAGCGGCCATTTGTTGAGCATAATCGAGGCTACTGACCAGCTCCTCCATCTTGTACGGCAATGCCCCTTCCACCTCGGCCAACTTGCAATGCTGCCAAGGTGATACTCAGGGATATGTCAAACCGTCACATGGATCACGCAACCGCTTTGTCTGCCAGCGCCCAGCCCTCAGGCCGTAACGTGTGCCAGTCACTGACCTGTTGATAAGCATGGCCAATGCGCAGAATCAGCGGTTCGGCGAATGCCCGCCCCACAATCTGCATCGAGACCGGCATGCCTTTCTCATCGAACCCGATGGGCACCGCCACCGAACACAGGTTCAGCAAGTTGGCGAACCGTCCCAACAAGGCCAGCGGTGTGCCATATTCATCGACCTCATCCAGCGGCACACTGCCAATAGCGTTGGTCGGGAAAACGCAGGCGTCTATGTTGGTCATGGCCTCCTGCATGGCATACCGAGCGGCACGGCGCTGATTATGCAACTGTATGTACGACGCTGCGTCGATGTCGCGACCACTGAGTATGCGACGTTGAACATGGGGATCGAAACGCAGATCGTCGCGCTCGAACAAGCTACCCAGGCTGGCATAACCTTCGGCGCTCATCAGTCCACCAGCGATGCGCATGCACTGTTCCAACGTGGTGGGTAGGGGTTGCTCTATCAGTTGCACGCCCAACGCGGCCAGCTGCTCGAGCCCCAAATCGTAAGCCTTCAGCACCCCGGGCGCGACATGCGCTCGTTCGGCCTGTGGCAACACCCAGATGCGCAAACCGGCTACCGGCTTATTGAGACCGTTAGCGGCGCTGAATACAGGCGCCTGGGCCGAAACCGGATCCAGCGGGTCTGGCCCCAGCAATGCATCCAGCATCCACGCCGCATCCTCAACGGTATGAGTGATAGGCCCTACCGAATCCAGCGAAGGACACAGTTCGATCAAGCCATGGCGACTGATAAGCCCACGCGTGGTTTTCAGCCCGACCAGGCCGCACATGCCCGCCGGAATTCGTACCGAACCACCGGTATCGGTGCCCAACGCAGCGCTCGCCAATCCACTGGCCACGGCCACTGCCGAACCGCTGCTTGAGCCCCCCGGAGCGTGATGCACGTTACGGTCCCATGGGTTCCATGGCGTGCCCATCACCGCATTGGTGCCCCAGCCGCCGAAGGCGAATTCGACGGTATGGGTCTTGCCAAGAATTATTGCACCAGCACGTTCCAGGCGTTGCACTGCAGTGGCGGTCACCCTCGAAACACGCGGTTGCTGTGCCACTGACCCGCCCGTGATGGCCTGGCCATCGATCTCGAACAAGTCCTTGATAGCCAGAGGAATGCCATGCAGCGGTCCCAGGTGTATACCGGACGCACGCTGGCGATCAGCGGCGATGGCTGCGCTCAAAGCGCGCGAGGGATAGGTCTCGACATAGGCATTGAGCTGCTCGTCAAAGTGCTCGATGCGCGCCAGTTGCGCACGAACCAGCGCTTCGCTAGTCAGCGATCCCGCCTGCAGTGCCTGCTGCAACTGGGCAATGCTGTGGGAAGTAACTCGATCCATGATGCTCATATGTTCAACCTCGCACGGTTTTGCGCCCGCGTGAAAAGTGCTTTTCAAGCACGCGCGACAGCATTGAAAGAGGAAAGGCGATAACAAAATAGAAGAGTCCTACCAGCAGGAAGACATGCATTGGCAGGAAGGTTTCCGAAGCGATGGCCCGCGCGGCCAGCATCAACTCATCGGTGGCGATCAGAGCGCACAATGAGCTGTCCTTGAGGATCGACACGTAGGCGTTAAGCAGTGGTGGCAGTATGACGCGAATCACTTGCGGCAGGATGACGGTAGTAAACGCTCTGAGCGGCGTCAGTCCGATGGCGATAGCGGCTTCGCGCTGGCCGCGATGCAGCGAATCCAGGCCGCCACGAAGGATTTCCGCAACGTAAGCGGCACCCTGCAACCCCAGACCGATGGCCCCGGCCCAGTAGCCGGACAACGTCAACCCCAGGCTGGGCAATGCGAAATACAGGGCCAGCAGCAACGCCAGAAGAGGCACAGCGCGCATGCTCTGAATAAAGAACGCTGCCAGCCGTTTCAGGATGACACTCGGACTTCTCATCGCCCAGACCAACAACGCCCCCAGCACGACTGCCAGGGCGAACCCCACCAGGGACAATTCGGCAGTGATCCGTGCCCCGAGCAACAGGCGAGCACTCCAGTCGCTCCAGTACTCTGGGTACTGTTGAAAAAAGCTGATCATCGCGCACTCCCAAAATGACGTTCGAGGCGAATGAATCCCACACCGATCGGTAGAATCATCGCGGCGTAGATGCACATCACAGCCAAATAGATCAGTGAAGTCTGGAAGGTGGATGTCACCAGATTGCGCGCAAGGAACATGATTTCCGGCACGGCGATAGCCGAGGCGATGGACGTGTCCTTGATCAATTGCGTAACGTAGTTGGCGAACGCTGGCAACGTCACGCGCAGGGCCTGGGGCAAGAGAATGCAGCGCAAAATCTGCATCCGGCTCAGCCCCACAGCCAACCCGGCTTCATGCTGACCGACATGCAGCGACTGCAAGCCGCTACGGAAAATATCGGCCAACACCGCGCTGCCCACCAGACTCAATCCAACGATGGCGGCCAGCCACGCGGGCAAGTTGATGCCAAGGTAGGAGAGACCGAAATAGATCAGGAACAAATGAGCCAGCGCAGGAACATTGCGCATCCACTCAATGAAACAGCCGATCACCCCATGCAACACCCGTGATCGACTGAACGTCAGCAACACCGCCAGCACTACCCCTCCGACACTCGCCAGCAGCAAGGTACATAGCGCGATTTCCAGGGCGGTGAGCGCGCCTTTGAACAACAGAGGCAGTAGCCCGACAAAGACCTCGAAGTTCGCCATCAAGCGCCCTCCATGGCCATGCGCCCAAGAAAACTGCGGGTGCGCTCATGGCTTGGGTTGTCGATTACATGCGCCGAAGGCCCTTGCTCGATTATGTGTCCGCCATCCATGAAGATCACCCGATCCGCCACATCCCGAGCGAAGCGCACTTCATGGGTCACCATGATCATGGTGCGGCCCTCTTGCGCCAGCTCACGAATCACGGCCAGTACTTCCCCCACCAGTTCGGGGTCCAGTGCCGAGGTCGGCTCGTCGAACAGGATGACCTTCGGTTGTTGGGCCAACGCGCGGGCGATAGCGACTCGCTGTTGTTGTCCACCGGACAACTGCTCGGGGTAGACCTCGGCCTTATGCCGCAGATGGACTTTTTCCAGCATGGCATCGGCCAGCTCATAGGCCAGCTTTCGCGGCATACCCTGTGCCTTGATCGGCCCCAGCGCAACGTTGTCGCGTACGCTCAAATGTGGCCAGAGGTAAAAGAGCTGGAACACCATCGCGATCTCGCGACGCTGCGGAGCCATTTCCCGATCACTCATCAGACGTGTGCGTTTACCGTCCTTGACCTGGCCGATCAACTCATCCCCCAGCCAGATATCACCTCGAGTGGGTTTTTCCAGGTAATTGATGCAACGCAGGCATGTGGACTTTCCCGACCCGCTGGGGCCTATCAACGACAGGGTTTCCCCGGCTTTCAACTCCAGGTTGATCCCTTTGAGTACTTCCAGATCACCATAACTTTTGTGCAGATCATGCACTCGCAGCAACGCAGGTTCGGACGGGGTCGACATCTTGGTTAACCTCTTTTTTTTTTATAGACATGGCGATGAACCGGCACCGGCTACCAGGCCGATTGATCCGCTCAAGCGCTTACTTGCAGCCGGGCAGTTTCCAGTCCGCCGGACGGTCGACCCCCTGCCTCAGGTCCTTGCCTTCCGGCACATACCAGACATCCTGAGTCAGGCCGTAGCGGGCACCGATCGTGCGCATTTCACAGCTTTTCCAGAGGGTCTGGATCTGTTCGTTCACGGCAGCCACCAGCTGCGGGCTGGCCTCTTTGTTGAAGCCGTAAACCACCTGACCTAGCCCCGTAAGCAGTGGGAAATTCGGATCGTTGTCGGTGAAGGCGTTGAAACGCAGGTGCCACTGCTCGTTGCGAAAAATGGCGTATTGCATGACTGGAGGATCACCGATCACTGCATCGATGCGTCCGGCGAGAAGATCGCGCACCGCAGCATCGGAGGTGTCGTACAACGCAACTTGCAACCCTTCGATCTTGCGCATCTCTGGGATGAACGAGAAACCGGTGATGGTGCCGACCTTCTTGCCCTGCAAATCTTTGAGGCTGCTCCAGTTGGTCTTGTCGGTCTGGGTGATGCCGTTCTTGAAATAGTGAATCGGGTCACTCACGGTCATGATCTTCGCGCGCTGCTCGGTCCAGCCCATGGTGCCGGCCATGACATCCACGCGGTTAGCTTGTACCGAAGCGATGGTGCTGGCCCAGTCCATCAAGGCAGGCTTGACCTTCAAGCCCAGCTTCTCAGATATTTGTTGAAGGATTTCACCGTCATAGCCGACCATCCGGCTGTCTTGATAACCGGTCCCCGGCATATCGCCAGTGAACGCGATAGTAAGGCTTCCAGGCTCTACCGTTTCCAGTGCGAATGCCGGCACCGAGGCCAGCATGGATACCAGCAAACCCGCGTAGATACCGGCAAAACGTCGAACGTTGGGCTTCTTCATCACGTGCTCCCAGATTGCTTTTTTTATGAACAGCATGGTGTTAGGCAGAAGCTCATCGTATGGTGATGATCGGGATAACTGGTTGGATGCTTTGCAGGAATGATTGAACATTTGCGACATTTCGGAGATGCACTGCCCAACGCCTCCAGCGCAAGCCTCGTGGAAGCGCTTGACAAGGGTCAGGCACGACATCCGCCAAGCCGACGCGGCGCCACCGAGTTGTCTATAGGTATCGTGCTATGGCCGCGCTTCCCCTTGCTGTCACTCTCGGGGCTGACCGATGCGTTGCGACATGCTGCCGATACCGGCGATCAGAGCCGCCCGATACGATGCCAATGGAAAGTCCTCGGTACCCCTGGGCAAAGAGTCATTTCCAGTTGCGGGCTGGATGTACCCATCGACAGTGAACTCACCGACCCTCATCAATTCGATTACATCGTGGTGATTGGTGGGCTACTGGACTATCTGGAGGCAGCGCCTAAGACTTATCCGGCATTCCTGCATCAGGCAGCCGCCGCTGACGTGCCTTTGATCGGCCTATGCACAGGCAGCTTCGTGCTCGCGCGACATAGCCTGATGGAGGGACGTACTGCCTGTGTGCATGCCTACCATTGCGATGACTGGAAACGTCTGTTCCCACGATTGCGCTTTGTCAGCAACAGTGACTTCCTCATCGACAAGGATCGGATCACCTGCGCAGGTGGTATCTCGGTGATCGAGTTGGCCATCCATCTTATCGGGATGCATTGCGGCCCGGATCGGGCCGGCAAGGTCGTTCACCAGATGACAGTTGCGAAAAGCAGTTCTGGCAGTTTCGTCGATCGGCGCAAGGCACTCGGCTACGCCAGCTCTTCGAACAGGCGCCTGCACGAAGCCGTGATGCTGATGGAAAAGCACATGACCGAGCCTTTGGATATCGACGCGATCGCGAACCTTGTCGGTACCAGTAAACGGCAACTGGAGCGTCTGTTTGTCGCCGAAACCAGTAGTACTCCGGCCCAGTTCTATCGCCAGGTTCGACTCAGGTTTGGCCGCTGGCTGCTCATCAGCTCGGATCGACATATCGGAGAAATCGCTTTCGAATGCGGTTTTGCCGATGCTCCCCATTTCATTCGGCATTTCCAGAACCTGTTCGGCATGTCCCCCGGCAAATTGCGCAAAGAGCTGATGCGAAACGCGACCCCGACCAAGGGGGAAACAGTTTCATGAATAGTGAACATTGACCCGTCGCGGGGCAGAATATGACTTCCCCGCCCCTTGTGGGAGCGGGCTTGCCCGCGAAGTGGCCCGACCAGCCAGCACACAAGGACTTGCCATGCACCTGACCCACCGCCCCGTACGGCCCGACGATATCCCTGGAATCTGCAGCTTCCCGCAAAGCCCGGCCGAACTGTTCTACATGTTCCCCAAAGCCAAGTACCCTCTCTCCCCCGCCCAACTGAACGATGCCATCGCCCAGCGCAGCGGCTCCACGGTGGTGGAGGGCAACGGCACGGTGCTGGCATTCGCCAACTTCTACAAGGCCGAACACGGCGGCGTGTGCGCCCTGGGCAACGTGGTCGTGGCCCACGCCGCACGCGGCCACGGCGTAGCGCGCTACCTGGTAACTACCAT
This sequence comes from Pseudomonas sp. M2(2023), assembly GCF_030263955.1. Taxonomy (NCBI): domain Bacteria; kingdom Pseudomonadati; phylum Pseudomonadota; class Gammaproteobacteria; order Pseudomonadales; family Pseudomonadaceae; genus Pseudomonas; species Pseudomonas sp. M2(2023). The sequence goes on along the minus strand of NZ_CP127114.1, from coordinate 952,174 downwards.
GATCGAACTGGCCCGCCAACAGTTCGCAGCCCGGGAGGTCTGGGTGTCGTGCTTCAACCACAACACAGCGGGCCTGCTGCTTTATCCACAGCTGGGCTTCGTGCCGTTCGGCATCGAGGAACGGCAGGCGTGGGATGGCTCGCGGGTGGCGTTAGTGCAGATGAAACAGGTGTTTATCCAACCCGGCTGAGCCAGCGAGGCACTGCATGGGGCTGGACGAGAAGATCCAAAATCCCTTGCAACAATCACACACAGAACCTTCGCCCTACCTCGACGTCGGATCCTGCATCTGCCAATTTTCGAGGTAGCCCGCGTGAAAGACATCATTGTCCGCAAGTACCGCCTGGCGGTGAAGACCATCGGCTATATCGGCTGGTCGCTGTTCTGGCTGTTGATCTGGGATGTGCTGGTCACCATCGATTTCATGCTGTTCTTCAACAGCAAGTTCACCCTGCCGTTGATCCCGCTGACCTTGCTTGGCTCGGCGCTGGTGGTGCTGGTGAGCTTTCGCAACAGCAGCGCCTACAACCGCTGGTGGGAAGCTCGCACATTGTGGGGGGCGTTGGTGAACAGTTCACGCAGTTTCGCGCGGCAGGCGCTGACGCTGATCGATGACCCGGATGATGGCCTGAACCCGGTCAAGGCTACCCTGCTGCGTCGGCATATCGCCTATGTGAACTGCCTGGCGGCGCACCTGAAGGGCGAGCGCTGCCCGGATGAACTGATGGCGTTCATTCCGCCAGCGGAATTCGAGCGGCGCAGCCGCTCGAACAATTTCGCCAACGACATTCTGAGTGGTTCGGCGGCGTTGCTGGCGCGGGAGTACCAGGCCGGGCGGCTGGACAGCATTCGCCTGGCAAGACTGGAATCGACGCTGGTGGACCTGTCCAATGCCCAAGGTGGCATGGAACGGATCGCCAATACGCCACTGCCCTACCCTTACGTGTACTTTCCGCGGCTGTTCATCACCCTGTTCTGCCTGATCGTACCGGTGGGGCTGGTGGAGTCGCTGGGCTGGTTCACGCCGCTGGCATCGACGGTGGTGGGCTTCATGCTGCTGGCCATCGAGCGGATCGGGACGGATTTGCAGAGCCCGTTCAGGTTCAGTGAGCATCAGATCCAGATGGACAGCATTTGCGAGACGATCGAGCGGAATCTGGAGTCGATGCAGCGGGAGGCGCAGTGTGGGGAGTTGGCTTAGTGCCAGACCTCAACTGCCCTATCGCCGGCAAGCCTTCTCCCACAGGGCCGTGGAATCCTGTGACCTTGCACCGTATCTGTGGGAGCTGGCTTGCCGGCGATAGGGCCGCAACGCGGCCCCGGCTATCTGTCAGACCCGCACATAGCGCTGGCGCAACACATCACTCAACGCATCCACCAGCAACACCAGCACCAGCATCCCCATGATCACCGTGCTGGCCTGGGCCTCCTGGAACAAACTCAAGGTTGTGTACAGCATCTGCCCCAACCCGCCAGCCCCGACAAATCCCAGCACGCTCGCCATGCGGATGTTGTTTTCCCACCGATACAAGCTATAAGCCAGCAACTGCGGCCACAGATTGGGCAAGGTGCCAAAGCAGAATGCCGCCACCTGGCTACCGCCCTGCAAGCGGATGGCAGCTGCGGGCTCCGGCGGTGCGTTCTCCAGCGCCTCGGCAAACAGCCGCCCCAGCACGCCAGCGGTATGCAGCGCCAAGGCCAGGGTACCAGCATTCGGCCCAAGCCCGGCCGCCAGTACCGTCAGCGCGGCCCACACCAGTTCCGGGATGGCCCGCAGGGCATTCAGCAACAACCGCGCACAGGCCTGCAGCAGCCAACCGAACCGGCCAGCGGCCGGCAGCGCCAACAGCATGCCCAGCAGCATGGCCAACAAGGTGCCCAGGCCGGACATGGCCAAGGTTTCCAGCGCCCCATGCGCTACCGCGCGCAGGTGCCCGGCAGACAGGTCAGGGTGCAGGAAACGCCCGGCATATTCGCCCATCTGCCCCAGCCCGCCGTTGCCGACCAGCGCCTGCAAGTCCAGCTTCAGGTAGGCGAACGAGGCCATCACTGCAGCCACGATGGCGCCGAGCACCAGCCAGTTGATGACCCGGTTCATGCAAGCCTCCAGCGCAGGAAGCGGCTGAGCAGGTCGGCCAGCATCACCAGGACCAGGAACGTCAGCAGCATGCTTGCCACTTCCGCTCCCGCGAACATGCGCATCGACAGGTCGATCTGCTGCCCCAACCCGCCAGCACCGACAAAGCCCATCACCACTGAGGCGCGTACCGCGCACTCCCAGCGGTACACGGTGTAGGACACCACTTCGGACACCGCACTGGGCAGGATGCCGTAGAAAAACGCAGCCAGGCGGCCACTACCCGCCTGCAGCAAGGCATGCGCCGGGCGCTGGTCGACCGATTCGAAGATCTCGGCATACACCTTGCCGAGCATACCGCTGTAGGTAATGGCGATAGCCAGCACGCCCGCCGTCGGCCCCAGCCCGACGGCGCGCACGAACAGCAACGCCCAGACGATTTCCGGCACACTGCGCAAGAAAATCAGCAACCAGCGTACCGGCAGGCGTAGCAGACGCGACCACAACCCGGCGCGACCGCCATGTGAGGCGGCACGCAGCGACAAGGCTCGGCTGGCCAGCAACCCGGCAGGGACCGCCAGCAGCAACGCCAACGCCATGCCGGCCGTGGCCACGGCCAGGGTCTGCAAGGTGGCCTCATAAAGCAGGGAAAGGAAGTCGGCATCGTGTGCTGGTGGCCAGAAGGCACTGGTGAAACTGGCGATCTGCTGGCGATTCTCCGCTTGCAGCAGGACCGCCGGGTTCAATTCGCTCAGCTGCACGCCAGGCCACAGCACCGCCACAGCCAGCAGGGTCAGCAGCAACCGATGCAACAGCGCCGGGTCGCGGGCATCAAGTTTCAGCATCGCGGTATCTGCACGGTCAGGGTCGGCCCCTGGCTCGGTGGTGAGGCCAGTTGTTCATTCGCATACAACGCATCCAGCAACTGCTCGGTCACCGCTTGCGCCGGGCAGTCGAACACCACCTGCCCTTCGCGGATACCAATCACCCGCGGAAAGTGCGCCAGCGCCAGGTCCACGGCATGCAGGCTCGCCACCAGAGTGACGCCATTGGCCTGTGCGTGGCGGTTGAGCAAGGCCAGACTGTGGTCAGCCAGCACCGGGTCCATGGCCGACACCGGCTCGTCGGTCAACAAGACCTGCGGCCGCTGGTACAGCGCCCGGGCAATGCCCACACGCTGCAACTGGCCACCGGACAATTGCCCGCACTGTACGAAGAGTTTGTCGGCCAACCCCAGCTCGGCCAGTACCTGGCGCGCCCCCGGCACATCGCAGGGGTACAGCAGGTTGAACAGGCCACGCAGCATGCCCCACTGCCCCAGGCGGCCGGCCAGCACTGCCGTCACCACCCGCTGGCGCGGCGGCAAGGGCGGTGCCTGATGCACCAGGCCTACCCGCGCACGCAGGCGCTGGCGGGCGCCGGAGGACAACGCCCATGGCTGCTCGCCGAGCAGGTCCAGGCGCCCACTGCTGGGCTGCACGGCAGTTGCCATCAGGTGCAGCAAGCTGGACTTGCCCGCCCCCGACGGGCCTATGATGGCGACGCGCTCGCCCTGGCCGATGCTCAGGCTCACGGCATCGAGCGCACGCACCTGGCCATGGCGCAGCCCGGCCTCGTGCAGATGGATCGCCACATTGGAAGCCACTGTCGATATCACTTGAGCAGGCCGGCCTCGCGCGCAGCCTGCTCGGTGCCCACGTAGTTCTCAGGTTTGGTCTCGATGAAGCGGCTGGCCGCCTGCAGGTCGAGGATCGCCTTGTGCTCCGGGTTGGCCGGGTCGAGGTCGAGGAAGGCTTTCTTGATCTTCTCTTTCAGCGCCGGGTCCATGTTTCCGCGCACGGTCCAGTTGTAGTCGAAGTAGGTCGGGGTGGTGGCGAAAACCTTCACCTTGGCGGTATCGACCTTGCCGGCATCCACCAGCTTCTGCCACACGCTGGCATTGAGTACGCCGCCATCGACCTTGCCGGCCTGCACCCAGGCCACAGTGGCATCGTGGGCGCCGGAGTAGGCAACGCGACCGAAGTAGTCTTCAGGCTTGATATTGTCCTGCTTGAGCATGAAGTAACGCGGCATCAGGCTGCCCGAGGTGGATGAGATGGAACCGAAGGCAAACGACTTGCCCTTGAGGTCGGCCAGGCTCTTCACATCAGGGTTGGCGGTGATGAATTTGGAAGTGAACTGCGCATCCTGTTCACGCTGCACCAGCGGCGTGGCGGCAGGGTCCTTCAAGTGCACCTGAACGAAGGTGAAGCCCCCCAGCCAGGCCAGGTCCAGGCGGTTGGAAGCCAGCGATTCGACTACCGCCGGGTAATCGGCCACCGGCACGAACTTCACCTCCATGCCCAACTGCTTGGCCAGGTACTCGCCCAACGGTTTGAACTTGCGCTGCAGTTCGGTCGGTGCTTCGTCAGGGATGGCGCTGACCCGCAGAGTGTCGGCGGCCTGGGCGACAACGGCGCAGCAAGACAGCACGAGGCCGGCGGCGAGCGCCAGAGGGCGTTTGAGCATGGGGTGTTCTCCGGTTCAATAGCGGGGAAATGTCGGCCTATACGCCGACGACGGGAATTATAAGAGGCGCAGGCGCAAAGGCCAGCTTTGCTACAATCGCGCATCAAATTGACCTCCTGAGGTGCACATGAGCGAGCCGATTCGCCTGACCCAGTACAGCCATGGTGCCGGCTGTGGCTGCAAGATATCCCCCAAGGTGCTGGATGTGATCCTCGCAGAAAGCGGCGCCCAGGCCCTGGACCCGAAACTGTGGGTGGGCAACGCCTCGCGCGACGACGCTGCCGTGTACGCGCTGGATGACGAGCGCGGCGTGGTTTCGACCACCGACTTCTTCATGCCGATCGTCGATGACCCGTACGACTTCGGCCGTATCGCCGCCACCAACGCCATCAGCGACATCTACGCCATGGGCGGCGACCCGCTGATGGCCATTGCCATTCTCGGCTGGCCGGTCAACGTGCTGCCACCAGAAGTGGCCCGCGAAGTGATCCGCGGCGGCCGTGCGGTATGCGCCGAAGCCGGTATCCCGCTGGCCGGCGGCCACTCCATCGACGCCCCCGAGCCGATCTTCGGCCTGGCCGTCACCGGCGTGGTCAGCAAGCGTCACCTCAAGCGCAACGACACCGCCAGCGCAGGCTGCCGCCTGTATCTGACCAAGCCACTGGGTATCGGCATCCTCACCACCGCCGAGAAAAAGGCCAAGCTGCGCACCCAGGACCAGGGCCTTGCCCGCGACTGGATGTGCACCCTCAACACGCCCGGCAGCCGCTTCGGCAAGCTTGACGGGGTCAGGGCCATGACCGACGTCACCGGTTTCGGCCTGCTCGGCCACCTGGTGGAACTGGCCGAGGGCAGTGGCCTTACCGCTCATTTGGACTATGCCGCCGTCCCGCGCCTGCCCAGCGTCGACCACTACCTGGCCGAGGGCTGCATCCCCGGCGGCACTCTGCGCAACTTCGACAGCTATGGCCACAAGATCGGCACCCTGAGCGACGACCAGAAGCATCTGCTATGCGACCCGCAGACCAGCGGTGGCCTGCTGGTGGCGGTTACCCCGGAGGGTGAAGCCGAGTTCCTCGCGGTGGCCGCCGAACTGGGCCTGCAACTGGCGCCGATCGGCAAGCTGGTCGAGCGACAGAGCCACGCGGTCGAGGTGATCTGATGCGCCCCGACTGCACCGACTTCCGCCAGTTGTTCCTCGACGACGTGCCGATGATGGACATGCGTGCACCTGTCGAATTTGCCAAGGGCGCCTTCCCGGGTGCCGTCAACCTGCCACTGATGAATGACCAAGAGCGGCAAAAGGTCGGCACCTGCTACAAGCAGAAGGGCCAGGCTGAAGCCATCGTTCTGGGCCACAAGCTAGTCAGCGGTGAGATCAAGCAGGCACGTCTGGAGGCCTGGGCAAAGTTCGCCGAGGATCACCCGGAAGGCTACCTGTACTGCTTCCGTGGCGGCCTGCGCTCGCATCTTGTCCAGAAAGTGCTGCGCGATGAGAAGGGCATCCACTACCCCCTCGTCGAGGGCGGCTACAAGGCCATGCGCCACTTCCTGCTGGAGACTACCCAACAGGCGGTCGCGCAATGTGATTTCGTGCTAGTGGGCGGCCTGACCGGCACCGGCAAGACCGAAGTGCTGCACCTACTGGACAACGAGCTGGACCTGGAGGGCTACGCCAACCATCGCGGTTCCAGCTTTGGCAAGCGCGCCACTGCACAGCCAGCGCAGATCGACTTCGAGAACAGGCTGGCCATAGACGTGTTGAAAAAACGCGCCCGGGGTATCGAGCAGTTCGTGCTGGAAGACGAAGGCCGAATCGTGGGCAGCTGCACCGTACCGCTGGAGTTGTACCAGGGCATGCAGCAATACCCGCTGGTGTGGCTGGAAGACAGTTTGGCCAACCGCGTGGAGCGTATCCTGCGCGACTACGTGATCGACCTGAGCGCCGAGTTCGTCAGCCTGCATGGTGAAGAAGATGGCCGGCGGCTATTTGCCGAGACACTTCTGCAGAGCATGGGCAGGATTCAAAAGCGCCTCGGCGGCGAGCGCCATCAGCGGCTGTCGGAAATCCTGCGCCAGGCGCTGGACGAGCAGCAGCGCAGTGGTTCGGTAGAGTTGCACCGGGTCTTCATCGAAAGCTTGCTGAGCGAGTATTACGACCCGATGTATGCCTACCAGCGTGCAGCGAAAGCAGAGCGTATCGAGTTTGCCGGGGATGCGGTGGAAGTGCGCGAGTATCTCAAGGCCCGGGCGCTGCGCGAACCACGCAAGTAAAAACGGGGCCGCTTCGCGCCCCATCGCCGGCAAGCCAGCTCCCACAGGTATTGCACTGCCTGACAGGGTATGCGCTCCCTGTGGGAGCTGGCTTGCCGGCGATAGGGCCAGTACTGGCAGTACTCACTGCCCAGGGCTGAGCACGCGCTCCAGCTCCGCCGCCCGGTCGCGGGTCATGTCCATCACACAGGACCCACCTTCCAGCTGTGCCATGGTCCCGCCACTGGCCTGCACATGGAACCCGCAATTGCCATCGCGGTAGGCAAGCCACTTGCGCTGCACATCACGCAGGCTCTTCTGCTGCCCGGCATCCAGCTTGCCCATCAATTGCTTGTACACCCGGTTCAAACGCTGGTCCTGCAACTGCGTCTCGGCCCGAATGCACTCGCTCATGGCAACGGTACTGGACGCCTTGTCCATGCACTGCCCGTATCCCGGCGTGTAGTCATCCGCCTGGGCCAGCGGCAGCACACAGGCCAATGCCAGGCCCGTCAGGTAATGCTTGGTCATAAACTCTCCTTGTGGGCATCACAGCGTCTGCGGCTGTTCCGGTGGCATCAGCACCTTGCCCGGCTCGAAGCGCAGCGACGGCATCTGCGTTGCCGCATAAAACATCACGCCAAGCGCCGCGATCAACACCACATCCAGCCAGCTCCAGCCCGGCATGTCGTCGGCGCTGCGTGCCCTCCAGCAATGCCAGGCCTGGCCCATGCAAAACACCACCATTGCCGCCAGCCACAGGTAGAAACCGGCACCAAAACCGGTCAGGTCATGGAACTCATAGCTCTGATTGTCCGGCAGGCGGTCAATTCCAAAGCTGCTGGCCGCCAGATACACAGCCACCAGCCCGACCAGCAAGGCCAGACGACAAAAGCGCCGATGGGCAAGGATTGCCAGGGCCAGCAGCGGGTTGGCAAACCACTGGTACAACCCGAAGGGCATGCCCCAAGGCCCGTACAACAGCATCTGCAGGGCCGGCATGTGGCGGTCACCACTCATCAGCGCGCCGTCGAAGAACAGTGCGAGCAGGTAAAGCAGCAGGCTGGCGCTCAGGTAGAAAACTGGCAAGAGATTTACTTCCTATGCAACCGGTGGCTCTAGCAGAAGGCCATAAATACCCGAATCGGACAACTCGCCGGCAACGCACCAACGCGCACGCAATGTGCCTTCCAGCACAAAGCCCTGGCGCTCCAGAGTGCGTGCCGAACCTTGGTTGCGCGGGTCGATCTCGCCTTCCAGGCGGCGCATGTGCAGGGTGTGGGCGAGGTAATCGATGAAGCAGGTCAGTGCTTCGTCCATGTAACCCCTGCCCTGCACCGCGCTGGCCAGGCAGTAGCCGATTTCACCACGGCGAGAGACATCGTCGATATTGAACAGCTGGACCATACCGATCAGTTCGCCGTTGTCACGGCGGTACACGCCAAGCTTGAGCTGGTCACCATTGGCATAGGCTTCGCGGTCGGCGGCCAGGGCGCTTTCGGCTTCGGCCAGGTCTTGCCAAGGTGCATGGTGCCAATAGCGCATGACCTCGGGGTCGGCCATGATCGCCAGCCATTGCGCGGCATCGGCATGGCGCATGGGGCGCAATTGCAGACGCGGGCTGTCGAGGCAGAGGTCACTGGGGAAACTGCGGGGTGGGGTCACGCCGGATCTCCTGTCCATGGCTGGGGAGATGACAGTTTAACGTCAAGCGATCGGTTCAAGCATCCCGGGGCTGCTGCGCAGCCCATCGCCGGCAAGCCAGGCTCCCACAGGTGCACCACAGGCCCGGAGCCTTGCACTATACCTGTGGGAGCCTGGCTTGTCGTGGCGACGAACCGCGTCGATGGGCCGCAAAGCGGCCCCAAAAATCGTTCAGGCGCTCCGATTCAAGCCCATTTCCATATCATTGATCAGCGCCTTGGCCATGGCACTGAGGATGCGCGCCGCGCTGCCGGCGATCTTGTCGCCCTCCATCTCGGCCTCTTCGTTCAAATGCTTGATACAGCCGATCAGCACCGACAATTCATCGAATGCCAGATCAAGCGGTACACCCGGCTCTACCCGGTACAGCTCAAGGAATTTCTCCGCACCTACGGTGGTGCGGGATTTGAGGTGGTCGCTCATGCCTGGGCCTCCTGCGCCTTTATGTGGGCTAACAAGGCGTGCAGCAGGGCAGTTTGCGTCGACATGTTTTCGAGAAGGGTGGAACGCAGGTCCGGGGCTTCTGCGTCGAGGTATTGGAGGATGGTGTTGGAGAGAATGTCCATGACCTGGGTAGCCTGGGACTTCGCGGCTTGGTAAGTAAGGTCTGTAACGGGTGGATCAGGTACAAGTTTTTTCATAGTCATCTCGGAAATATTTTCAGAGGCAACCACTCGCATCCTTCTCACAGATAAGGTGGCAGCCGTACGCGAGGTGAGAAGACCAGTGTCCGAGGCACCGGCCAGACCGAAGTCTGCACGCGCACGGCTGCCATAACTGGCAAGCCATCTCGAAACACCGGGCTTCTCACACCCGATCGCCAATTGTGACGACGCCGAAACGTTATCTCTGAGGTAGCTACTTGCCTATCAGACGGCATCCGACTGAGGCCGTAGGATAATTCCTAATCCCTGGCAACCTGAAGCATTTGGTTTCAGGTTCAGAATCTTCTTACAGCTGATGGCCCTTTCGCGGGTAAACCCGCTCCTACAGGGTACGGTTATACCTGTAGGAGCGGGTTTACCCGCGAAAGGGCCGGTACAGGCTAACGAAATACGATCAGGCCACCTCAGCCCCATCATCCGGCCAATGCGGTTCGTTGGCCCCGGGCGGGGTCAGTGGTGGCAGGCCATACGCCGCCCGCGCATCGTCGCAGCTGGGGTTATGCACCCCACCCTCCCACGACGCCTCGAACTCGCGGCAGGGGCTGGAACGGTTGGCGTAGATGGTGCAAGCCACTTCCTGGCCGATCTCGCCCTGCAGGCTGATGCAGCGGCAGGGTTTGGCATCGGTGCCGATCATGGCAACACGGGTGGGGTTGATCTGTACCACCAGGTCGTCCGGCACAAGGCCCCCGGCGGACTGGCATTCGCCCCAGAAGAAGGACACACGGAAGTACCCGCAGCAGGCGCCGCAGTCAAGGCAAGGGTTGTATTCGGACATGATGGCACGGAGGGAAGGTTGTTGTTATCGGGGCTGGCCCGCGGCGCCATTTTCAATCCAAGCCGGGGCGGCTGGATAGAGGGGAATGCAAAAAATATTTGCCGCTGATCCGGCAATTGAACACGGGCGACCAATGACTTCCCCGGCCGCCCGTTCAAGTCAGCGTAATGCCTTGTAGGTGTTGACATCCCAGCGCTGCAGGCCAAGGCCCTCGGTCGGCTCATAGCCATCACCACACACCTTGCTGAAGTGAATGCAGGTCTCGCCGCAATACACCAAGCGGTCGTCATCTTCGCCCTCGGTAAGTAGGGTATACGACTCGCTACGCATGGCCTTGTAACGCCCTTCGGCAGCGGCCATGAGCATGTGATATCGCATCAAATGCTCGTCGCTCAGGAACAGGCGCCTGTCCAGTTGCACACCCCAGCGGGTCAGGCAGACCTCGGCAAAATGACGAACGATCAATCCCGGCTCCGCCAGTACCTTGCCATCACTCGCACCGTCGATGGAGGCGTTGCCCACCAGCGTGGCGTGGCGGCCTGGTATCGGGTAGATGCATATCCGTGTACTCGGTTCGACCGAAGGGATCACACAGGCAAAGCCTTTGGATCGCTCGTCCCGCGAATAGAAACCCACATACTCGCGGACATTGCCCGCCAAGGTTACCCGCTGGCTTTGCAGGTTACCGATGCCCGGCACCGGGTCGATGGCGAAGATATTCACAGGTATGTCCCGCAATACAGGGACCTGCGCCATGGCGTTGGCCAGCATGTGGCAACTGATCCCTCCCCTGCTCCAACCCACCAGGTTCACCTGGGTCGGCAAGCGCGGCTTGCGGAACAGGTTGATGATGCGCTCTTGCAGCTCCTGTGGCGTCGGGTGGCGTTCGCCGTAGTCATAGGTGCGCCAGAACCAGGAAGCTGTAGAGGTGGCATCCGGGATCGGAACACCGGCCTCCTTGAGCCGCTCGTATTCTTCCTCGCTCAGCTTGGTGCGCTGCCAACTGCTTTCGCCTTTGATCACCTTCAGCACATGGTTGACGTTCTCTTCCCAGCCGCTGCCAAACAACTGGCCGCTCCAGTTGAAATAACCACCGGGCTCGACGAACAGATTGTCATCCTGCAGGTTGCCGCTGCCGGGGCCGTCAACGGCAATCCAGTGAGCGAACTCGCGGCCCTGGTCATTGCTGGCCAGGGTCGAGACCAGCTCACCATTCCAGAAGTTGGGGTTGGCATCGTCGAAGCGGTGGGAGCCGGTGCCGCAGAAATAGGCGGTGAAGACACTCATCTTTCGGGTCTCTGAAGTGAGAAATGAGTGCAGAAAAATATGTAACTGGGTAGCTGTAGAGCAGTAGGAAAGCTGCTCCTACAGGTACGGCGCAGGCCGTGCGGCATGTGCCGTACCTGTAGACATGAGGGCTTACTTACGAGTCAGGCCATCAGCCCGGAACATCTGCCGGATCCCGCGAATCGCCTGGCGAATACGATCCTGGTTCTCGATCAGGGCAAAACGCACATGGTCATCACCATAATCACCAAAACCGATCCCCGGCGACACACAAACCTTGGCTTCGGCCAGCAGCTTCTTGGAAAACTCCAGCGAGCCCAGGTGCGCATACTCCGGCGGGATCTTCGCCCATACGTACATCGAAGCCTTGGGGTTCTCGACCATCCAGCCCAGCTCGTGCAGCCCTTTCACCAGCAGGTTGCGGCGCTGGCGGTATTGCTCGGCAATGTCTCGTACGCACTGCTGGTCGCCTTCCAGTGCTGCAATGGCAGCTACCTGCAGCGGGGTGAAGGTGCCGTAGTCGTGGTAGCTCTTGATCCGCGCCAAGGCACTGACCAACTCGGGGTTGCCGACCATGAAGCCGATCCGCCAGCCGGCCATGTTGTAGCTCTTGGACAGGGTGAAGAACTCCACCGCGATGTCCTTGGCCCCCGGCACCTGCATGATAGACGGGGCCTTCCAGCCATCGTAGACGATGTCGGCATAGGCCAGGTCATGGACCACCAACACGCCATACTGCTTGGCCAGGGCCACCACGCGCTCGAAGAAGTCCAGCTCCACGCACTGAGCGGTGGGGTTGGACGGGAAGCCGAGGATCATCATCTTCGGTTTGGGGATCGACTCGCGGATGGCCCGCTCGAGTTCGTTGAAAAAGTCCACGCCCGGCACCAGCGGTACCGAACGCACCTGGGCACCGGCGATCACCGCACCGTAGATATGGATCGGGTAGCTGGGGTTGGGCACCAGTACCGTGTCGCCCTGGTCGAGAGTAGCCAGCATCAGGTGTGCCAGGCCTTCCTTCGAGCCGATGGTGACGATGGCTTCGCTTTCCGGGTCGATGTCGACCTCGTAGCGTTCCTTGTACCAGTTGGAGATGGCCCGGCGCAGGCGCGGGATGCCGCGAGAGGTGGAGTAGCCGTGGGTATCTTCACGCTGGGCAACCTGCACCAGCTTCTCGACGATGTGCGGCGGGGTGGCGCCATCGGGGTTGCCCATGCTCAGGTCGATGATGTCCTCGCCACGGCGGCGGGCGGCCATCTTGAGCTCGGCAGTGATGTTGAAGACGTAAGGGGGGAGACGATCGATGCGCGCAAAGCGACGCGGCGAACCTGGGTTGGCCATGGCTTCCTCTGAGTACGTAAGCGCCCGGAACCGTCCGAGCGACGCTGGCCGATATGGCGGCCTGGATCAGAAGATAATGCCGATACAGCATTCCTGTAAAGGACAATTTCCTGTTTTCATAGATCTTTTCAGATGTATTTTTTGAAAATAAGAAATTTATATTCTGCTGTGCCGGCCTCTTCGCGGGTTTGCCCGCTCCCACAGGATTACTCACTTGTCCCGAGACCTGCGCCGTACCTGTGGGAGCGGGCGAGCCCGCGAACGAGGCCGGCACAGAAAAACGCCCATAAAAAAAACCCGGCACAGTGGCCGGGCTTTTTCGTGAAACAGGCAGCAGTATCAGCGTGCGTATGTCATCAGCACGTCCGCAGCGGTCTGGCTGTCCACACCCATCATCACACTCAGGGCAGTGACGGTGAGGATGGAGAAGCCGAACACCTTGCGTGCCCACTTGCTGTCGTCCTCGGCCTTGTAGCCAGCCCAGGCCATGTACAGCCAGTACAGGCCCATGGCTGCTGCCACGGCCAGATAGCCGAGGCCGGCGTAACCGCCGAGGGTAAGCATCAGGGTTGCGAGCACGAAAGCCAGCACGTACAGCACGATCTGCTTCTTCGCCGCGAGGATGCCACGTGCCACCGGCAGGACCGGAATGTTGGCAGCGCTGTAATCCTTGAAGCGGAAGATCGCGATTGCGAAGCTGTGCGGCATCTGCCACAGGCTGAACATCACCAGCAGGGTAAACGCAGCCAGGTCGAAGCTGTTGCTCACGGCGCAATAGCCGATCACCGGAGGCATGGCACCAGACAGGCTGCCGACCAAGGTGCCGTGCACCGATTTACGCTTCAGCCACAGGCTGTAGAAACCGACGTAGACGATGAAGCCGATCAGCGCACAGAACGCCGACAGCGGGTTGGCCTGGACATACAGCAGGCTGAAACCCGCCACCCCGAGCAGGGTGGCGTAGATCAGCGCGAGGGGCAGCGACATGCCGCCCTGGACCATGACGCGGTTCTTGGTGCGCTCCATCTTGTGGTCGATGTCACGGTCGATGCAGTTGTTGAACACGCATCCGGACGCAACCACCAGCGAAGTACCGATCACCACCGCCAGGAACAGGGCGAAATCCACATGGCCCTTCGAGGCAAGGAAGAAACCGCCTGCCACGGAAAGCACGTTACCGAAAATGATCCCCGGTTTGGTGATTTGGATAAAGTGCTTAACGGACATGCAGTCTTACCTCACTTGGCCAACATTTCGAAGTGGATGCTGAACATGATCCACAGCGACAGGCCGACAAGCAGAGCGATCACCAGGGTGGTGAACAGGAACGTCGAAACGTTGTTGCGTTGCTCTTTCGAGCGGTCCATGTGCAGGAAGTACACGAGGTGCACTACTACCTGAATCACGGCCATGGCAACAATGATCAGAACGGTCAGGTTCTTCGGCAGGCTTGGCGACATGGCCAGGCCGAACGGGATCGCAGTCAGGATGATCGACAGGATGAAGCCGATCATGTACGACTTGACGCTGCCGTGGTTACCTTCGTGATGAGTGTCGTGTGCGTTAGCCATTACAGAACTCCCAGCAGGTAGACGACGGTGAATACGCAGATCCAGACCACGTCCAGGAAGTGCCAGAACAGGCTCAGGCAGCTCATGCGGGTCTTGGCGGTCGGCGTGATGCCGTGCTTGTTGATCTGGTACATCATGATTGCCATCCAGATCAGGCCGGCGGTCACGTGCAGACCGTGGGTACCTACCAGGGCGAAGAAGCCCGACAGGAAACCACTGCGGTTCGGGCCGTAGCCCTCGGCGATCAGGTGATGGAATTCGTAGATTTCCATCGCGATGAAGCCTGCACCGAACAGGAAGGTCACAGCCAACCAGCCCAGTACGCCAGCTTTCTTGCCGTCGAACATCTTCAGCATGGCGAAGCCGAAGGTGATCGAGGACAGCAGCAGGAACAGCGTTTCAACAGCTACGAAATCGAGCTGGAAGATGTCATGACCCGACGGGCCGCCGGCAAAACTGCCGGACAGCACCGCGTAGGTGGCGAAGAGCGACGCAAACAGGATGCAGTCGGTCATCAGGTACAGCCAGAAACCGAGTACGGTCATCTGGCCCGAGTCGTGGTGGTGGTCGTCATGCCCATGGTCGTGACCATGAGCAGCACCGTGCATTACTTGACTGGACATTGATTACACCCGCTCAAACGATTCGACACGTGCGCCGGCAGGCAGAGCACCTGCTTTGGCCAGCGCTTTCATGCGCTCGCCTTCGATGCGCGCCACTTCTTCGGCCGGAACCATGTAGCCCTGGTCGTCACGCGCAGCGTGGCGAACGAAGACAGCGATGGTTGCAACCAGGCTCGCGCCAACCAGCCACCAGATGTGCCAGATGAAGGCGAAGCCGAAGACGGTCAGGAACAGGCCCATGAACAAACCGGTGGAGGTGTTGCTCGGCATGTGGATCGCTTCGTACTTGGCCGCAGGCTTGTAGGCAACACCGGCTTCCTTGGCTTCGTGCCAGGCGTCCAGGCCAACCTTCTCAGGCATGTGGGCGAAGTTGTAGAACGGAGGTGGCGACGAAGTCGACCATTCCAGGGTACGGCCGCCCCATGGGTCGCCGGTCACGTCCAGGTTCTGGTTGCGGTCGCGAACCGATACGTACAGCTGGATCAGCTGGCAGGCGATACCGAACAGGATCAGCACGGCGCCGACAACGGCTACGTACAGGTAGGGTTCCCACAGTGGGTTGTCGGAGTGGTTCAGACGACGAGTCATGCCCATGAAGCCCAGGGCATACAGCGGCATGAACGCTACGTAGAAGCCCGAGATCCAGAACCAGAAGGCAGCCTTGCCCCACTTCTCGTTCAGGGTGAAACCAAAGGCTTTCGGGAACCAGTAGGCGAAGCCGGCGATGTAGCCGAATACCGCACCACCGATGATCACGTTGTGGAAGTGAGCAATTACGAACAGGCTGTTGTGCAGCACGAAGTCAGCACCTGGAACAGCCAGCAGAACACCAGTCATGCCACCGATGGAGAAGGTGATCATGAAGCCCAGGGTCCACATGATCGGCGCGGTGAAGCGCAGACGGCCCTGGTAGATGGTGAACAGCCAGTTGAACAGCTTCACACCGGTCGGAATGGAGATCAGCATCGTCGCCAGGCCGAAGAAGGTGTTGACGCTGGCGCCGGCACCCATGGTGAAGAAGTGGTGCAGCCATACAGCGAAGCCCAGCACGGCGATGGCGCCCGATGCGTAGATCATCGAGTGGTGGCCGAACAGACGCTTGCCTGCGAAGGTGGAGGTAACTTCCGAGAACACACCGAAGGCCGGCAGGATCAGGATGTAAACCTCAGGGTGACCCCACGCCCAGAACAGGTTGACGTACATCATCGGGTTCCCACCAAGCTCGTTGGTGAAGATGTGGAAGTCCAGATAACGGTCAACAGTCAGCAGAGCGAGTGCAGCGGTCAGGATCGGGAAGGAAGCCACGATCAGCACGTTGGCCCAGGTGCAGGTCCAGGTGAAGATCGGCATGTCCATCAGTTTCATGCCAGGTGCGCGCATCTTCATCACGGTGACGAGGAAGTTCACGCCGGTAAGCGTCGTACCCAGGCCTGAGAGCTGTAGCGCCCAGATGTAGTAGTCGACACCCACCCCAGGGCTGTACTGAATGCCCGCGAGCGGCGGATAGGCAACCCAGCCGGTCTTGGCGAATTCACCAACGCCCAGCGAGATGTTGACCAGCAGCACGCCTGCCAGCAGCAGGTAGAAGCTCAGGGAGTTCAGGAACGGGAAGGCAACGTCACGTGCACCGATCTGCAGAGGAACCGCAAGGTTCATCAGGCCGGTGAAGAACGGCATCGCCATGAAGATGATCATGATCACACCATGAGCGGTGAAGATCTGGTCATAGTGTTCAGGCGGCAGGTAGCCTTCGGAGCCACCGGTAGCGGCAGCCAGCTGGGTACGCATCATGATGGCGTCGGCAAAGCCGCGCAGCAGCATGACCATCGCGACGATGATGTACATCACCCCGATTTTCTTGTGGTCGACAGTCGTCAACCACTCGCTCCACAAGTAGGTCCACTTGCGGAAGTAGGTGATAGCACCGACGACAGCGATACCACCGAGCGCGATCATGGCAAGCGTCACCATGACTATCGGCTCGTGATAGGGTATCGCCTCCAGGCTTAGTTTACCGAACATCTCTTACTCCTCTGCACCGGCAGCTGGTTGCATACTCGATTCCACACCCTTGGTAGTGGCCAGATCTTTGCTGCCTGCTTCTTCGTGGCTCGGACGACCGCGGTTCATGCCTTCGTACTTGTCGACGATCAGCTGGAACTGGTCAGGCGAAGCCTCGCTATACAGCGCGACTGGGTTGTTTTCGCTTGGTTTGGCCAAGGCGTCGTATTCGGCCTTGTCCAGCTTCTTCGGCGACTGCTTGACCTCGGCGACCCACTTGTCGAAGTCTTCCTGAGAGGTGGCAGTAGCCTTGAATTTCATGCCGGTGAAGCCAGCACCGCTGTAGTTGGCGCTGATACCGTCGAACTCGCCGTTTTCGTTGGCGATCAGGTGCAGCTTGGTGGTCATGCCGGCCATGGCGTAGATCTGGCCGCCCAGGCCCGGGATGAAGAACGAGTTCATCACGGCGTCGGAAGTGACGCGGAAGTTGACCGGGGTGTTAGCCGGGAAGACGATCTTGTTGACCGTGGCAATGCCCTGCTCCGGGTAGATGAACAGCCACTTCCAGTCCAGTGCGACCACGTCGATCTGCACCGGCTTCACATCGGAATCCAGCGGACGGTACGGGTCCAGCTTGTGGGTGGAGTGGTAGGTGAAGTAGCCCAGGGCGATGATGATCAGGATCGGGATGATCCACACCGCGGCTTCGATCTTGGTCGAGTGCGACCAGTCGGGAGTGTAGGTGGCAGCCTTGTTGGAAGCACGGTACTTCCAGGCGAAAACCACGGTCATGATAATGACAGGAATCACCACCAGCAGCATCAGGCCGGTAGCGATCAGGATCAGGTTCTTTTGCTCAATGCCGACCTGACCTTTCGGGTCGAGCAGGGTCCAGTTGCACCCACTGAGTAAAAGCATGCCTAAAAAGGGCAATATGCCAAACAGTCTGGGGTAACGCTTTTTACTCATCTCACGACCTCTAGATCAGCTTGCTTCAATGCAATTTGTGTTTTGGTAGCCAGCACTTCGTCCTGCCAAGTGAGGCATTTCGCGCCCGTACTCGCTCCTGCCCGGGGTCCGACTGCAGGACCTTGGCGTCAAGCGGGTTAGCGGTGCTTATGGTTTCGTAGGCAACAGGCCTGTACTTCAGACCAAGTCCATTTGGTGCGGGAAAACGCGGAGGGGGATCCGCCCGGTATCGCCGTTGGGCGAAACTTGACGAAGTCAGCAAAAAGGAGCGCTGGGGCTTCCTTCAATCCTGCGACTCGCAAGCAGTGCCGAACGGAAATTGGGGGCGATTGTAGATAGGTCGCCAATCCTTGACTATGACTTATTGAGCAACAGTCTTTTACAGAATCTGCAACAATGCTGCTCAAAAATTCAACTTCGCGACAGTTTGTCGCACCCCGCTTGATAGGCCCCAAAGCCGCATTCTGCAAGGCCTCCGAGTTGATCTGGATCAAGCGGTGAGCGAATTTTCCCTCTTCTCATGCGGCGTAAAAGACCCCATGCAATTCGGTACTTTTGTCTAACCCTGGCGTCGGTTGCGATAGATCCCGAGTGGAACCAACACAGCCGTCAGGACGAACGCCACCAGTGCCCATTGCGCCAGCGACAGACCAAGGATCGGCGGGTATGGCGTGCTGCAGAAGCCGTCGACCTGGAACACCAGCGGCCAGAGCTTGGCCAGCGGCAGGTCGTCCACGATCGGCTGCAGGGTGTCGATGCCGCAACTGACCATGGGGTTGGCGAGTATATACACATGGTTGCCGGCCGCAACGATTCCGCCGATGGCGCTGAGCACCACCAGTGCCTCGAAGAAGGTGAGGCTACGGCGCCCGGGCATGGCCGCGGCGATGAAGGCGAACACGGCGATGAACAAAAGCGCATAACGTTGCAGGATGCACAGCGGGCATGGTGCCTCGCCCAGGACTATCTGCATGTAGAGGGCGCCACCGATCAGCGAAATGCAGATCAGGCCCAACAGTACCAGAAAGCGCCGTTCCCGATTCAGGCGCGATGTTTGTTCGTTCATTGCCGGTTCCTTCGATGGATAGTGGCAGCGTGATCTGCCTGCCTGGCGCAAGTCTACACGCTGTGCAGGGCCTTTGAGCGTGCCGAGGAAGCGGCGTGATAGCGCTGCGCAGGGCTATCCGGTGTGGCTGAGACCGGCCGCAACGACGTCGGTTCAACGCCGGGCGGCAAAAAAGCGGCTGCCCGGGTGCCGCGCAGGGGCAAGCCCCTCGACACCCGGGAGTGAAGGATACCGTGATTAAAGGAGGATTAAAGATGAAAGCTGCACAGCCGCTTTCATCTCTCCTTTATATAGGCAGGAAGGTGAAGTGTGGCCCAGCGGCTGGGATGAATACGATGTAAGCCTGTACCGGCCTCTTCGCGGGTAAACCCGCTCCCACAGGGATCGCGCAGGCATTGAAATCTGCGCGATCCCTGTGGGGGCTGGTTTGTTGAAAACCACTAAATTTCCCACAGATCCCCACAAGGTTTGAAACCTGTGCAGTCCCTGTGGGAGCGGGCAAGCCCGCGAAGAGGCCAGTGCAGGCGCTACATCACTCCAGCGCTGCCGCCGGCCCGAAGAACTCGTAGCGGCTCTGCTGCTCTGGCACACCCAGGCCCTTCAGCTGGCGCTTGACCGCCGCCATGAAACCCTTGGGCCCGAGGAAGTAGGCATCCACGTCTCGCTCTTGCGGCAGCCACTCGGCCAGCAGGTCTTCGCTCAGCAGGCCCACGGCATCAGCCGCGCCGCCACCCTGCGGTTCTGCATAGCAGTAGAAGCGCTTGAGCTGCGGGTGACGCTCGGCCAGCTCGTCGATCCAGTCGCGGAAGGCATGCACTGCGCCGTTACGGGCGCAGTGAATGAAATGCACCTCACGCTGGGTTTGCAGTGCCGCCTGCAGCATTGGCAGGGTCGGGGTAATACCCACGCCACCGCTGATCAGCACCAGCGGCTTGTCGCTCGCTGCCAGGGTGAAATCGCCAGCCGGCGGGAACAGCTGCAGGGTATCGCCCACCGCCAGCACATCGTGCAGGTAGTTGGAGACCTTGCCACCCGCCTCGCGCTTGACGCTGATGCGGTATTCCTTGCCGTCGCACAGTGCCGACAGGGAGTAGTTGCGGCGCTGCTCGGCGCCGTCGATGTCCAGCTTCAGGCCGATGTACTGGCCAGGCTCGGCCCTGAGCACCGGTTTGCCATCCACCGGGGCAAAGTAGAACGAAACGATTTCGCTGCTTTCCTGCTCACGGCGCACCAGGCGGAATTCGCGGGTGCCGCGCCAGCCGCCTTCGGCTTCTTCCTTCTGTTTATAGAGGTTCTCTTCCGCGCCGATCAGGATGTCGGCCAACTGGCCATAGGCCGCGCCCCAAGCGTCGATCACGGCGGGGGTGGCGATTTCCTTGCCCAGCACTTCTTCGATGGCGCGCAGCAGGCAGCTGCCGACGATAGGGTAGTGCTCCGGCAGAATCTGCAGGGCAACGTGCTTGTTGATGATCTGGCCGACCAGGCCGCCAAGCTGCTCCAGCTGGTCGATATGGCGGGCATACATCAGCACGCCGTTGGCCAGGGCGCGCGGTTGGTCACCGCTGGCCTGGTGGGCCTGGTTGAACAGCGGGCGCACCTGCGGGTACTCGCTGAGCATCATCTTGTAGAAGTGGGTGGTCAGCGCTTCGCCGCCGCTTTCCAGCAGCGGGACAGTGGCCTTGATGATTGCACGTTGTTCGGCATTGAGCATTGCAACAACTCCTGAGCCTGTGGCTTCAAATGACTGCCCGAGCTATTACATCAATCATGCCAACTCTTATCTCCAGCAAAATCAGGGGCTTGACGCAGGTCATGTCAAAACGACCCACCTCGACGTATAGTCATATCGACCCACAGGAGTCCATATGACCACGAAGCCCCTGCTCACCACCCTGCTGCCCCTGGTCAGCGACCTTTCCCGCGACCTGCCCGACCAGGAACGCTATCGCCGCCTGCTGCAGGCCATGCGGGGGTTGCTGCCCTGTGATGCCGCCGCGCTGCTGCGCCTGGACGGCGAGTGGCTGGTGCCGCTGGCAGTGGACGGCCTGAGCCCCGATACCCTGGGCCGGCGCTTCCGAGTCAGCGAGCACCCACGCTTCCAGATCCTGCTCAGCAGCCGGGAACCCACCCGCTTCGCCAGCGACTCCGAGCTGCCCGACCCTTACGACGGCCTGGTCAACGCCCCTGATGCCAACCTGGAAGTACATGACTGCATGGGTTGCCCGTTGATGGTCGACGAGCGCCCTTGGGGCCTGGTTACCCTCGATGCCCTCACCCCCGGGCAGTTCCAGAGCCTGGAGCTGGGCGCCCTGCAGGCCTTCGCCAGCCTTGCCGCCGCCACGGTCACCGTGGCCGAGCGCATCGAGCACCTGGCCCTGCGCGCAGAAGACGAACACCATCGCGCGGAGATCTACCGCCAGGCCAGCGGCCAGGACAAAGAGCTGATTGGCCAGAGCCCCGCGCACAAGCGCCTGGTCGAGGAAATCCGCCTGGTCGGTGGCAGTGACCTGACCGTACTGATCACCGGTGAGACCGGCGTCGGCAAGGAGTTGGTGGCCCAGGCCCTGCACCAGGCCAGCAACCGCGCTGACAAGCCGTTGGTCAGCCTCAACTGCGCCGCCCTGCCTGACACCCTGGTAGAAAGCGAACTGTTCGGCCATGTACGCGGAGCCTTCACCGGCGCCCATGGCGAGCGCCGCGGCAAGTTCGAGCTCGCCAATGGCGGCACATTGTTCCTCGACGAAGTCGGTGAACTGCCACTGACGGTGCAGGCCAAATTGTTGCGCGTACTGCAGAGCGGCCAGTTGCAACGCCTGGGCTCGGATCGCGAACACCGGGTGGATGTGCGCCTGATCGCAGCCACCAATCGCGACCTGGCAGCAGAGGTACGTATTGGCAACTTCCGCGCCGACTTCTACCACCGCCTCAGCGTATACCCGCTGCACGTTCCGCCGTTACGCGAACGTGGGCGGGATGTGCTGCTACTGGCTGGCTACTTCCTCGAACAGAACCGTTCGCGCCTGGGCCTGAACAGCCTGCGCCTGAGCAGCGAAGCCCAGGCCGCGCTGCTGGCCTACGACTGGCCAGGGAACGTGCGTGAACTGGAACACCTGATCGGCCGCTCGGCGCTCAAGGCGCTGGGCCAACATTCCGACAGGCCACGCATCCTCACCCTGGAAGCCATCGACCTGGACCTGCGCGCAACCGCAACGCCCGGCACCCCGCCCTCCCCTGCCGCGCCCTTGCCAGCGGCACCGCTACCCGAAGGGGGCCTGCGCGAAGCCGTCGACGACTACCAGCGCCAGCTGATCGAGGCCTGCCTGCAGCGGCACCAGGAAAACTGGGCAGCGGCTGCCCGGGAACTCGGCCTGGACCGCGCCAACCTTAGCCGCCTGGCCCGTCGGCTGGGGCTGCGCTGATTGAAACCAGCGCGGTACCTGTGGGAGCGGCTTTAGCCGCGAAGAATCCAACGCAGTGCATGGCACCGGCTGCGCCGGTGTTCGCGGCTAAAGCCGCTCCCACAGGGTCCCGAGCATTCCTTGGCTCGGTGCAAAATGACTAAAGCCAAGCCCGAACAGGCCGATAACCGGTTATCCCCTGTTCGCCACGAAGGTCACCATGGCCACGCAAAATGCCCGCGCGGACTCGCTGTCCCTGCTGCTGTTCACCCTGCGCAGCGGCAAGTTGATGGCAATCAACCTGCTCAAGGTCAGCGAGATAATCCCCTGCCCACCGTTGACCAAGCTGCCCGAATCGCACCCCCACGTGAAGGGCGTGGCAACCCTGCGCGGCAATTCGCTGTCAGTCATCGACCTGTCCCGCGCCATCGGCGAACGGCCGCTGGCCGACCCTGACGGCGGCTGCCTGATCGTCACCGAGATCAGCCGCTCGCGCCAGGGCCTGCATGTGCAGGCGGTCAGCCGCATCGTGCATTGCCTGAGCACCGACATCAAACCACCCCCTTATGGCTCCGGCAGCCGCTCGTTCATCACCGGCGTGACCCGGGTCGACAACACTCTGGTGCAGGTGCTGGACATCGAAAAAGTCATCCACGCCATCGCCCCGCCGGTGCCCGAACCGCATCACGGCACCCTGAGCGAGGAAGACGCCAGCCTGCTGGCTGCCGCCAATATCCTGGTGGTGGACGACAGCCAGGTAGCCCTGCAACAGTCGGTGCACACCCTGCGCAACCTCGGCGTCGAATGCCATACCGCGCGCAGCGCCAAGGACGCCATCAACGTGTTGCTGGAGCTGCAGGGCACCGCGCAAGAAATCAACGTGATCGTCTCCGACATCGAAATGAGCGAAATGGACGGCTACGCTTTCACACGCACCCTGCGCGAAACCCCCGACTTCCAGCACCTGTACATACTGCTGCACACCTCGCTGGACAGCGCAATGAGCAGTGAAAAGGCGACCCAGGCCGGGGCCAATGCCATCCTCACCAAGTTTTCCTCGCCAGAGCTGACCGATTGTCTGGTGGTGGCGGCGCGCGCCGTGGTGTTCGCCGAGCGCTGATATATTCGGAGACAAACTCCCCGGCTTGCCGTCGGGGTCGAGTCAGGCATAATTCGCGCCCCTCGCAAGTAACTTGCCGGAACCCGTATGAAGTTTTTCAGCTCTATCCTGATCAGTTTCGCCCTCTTCAGCGGTATCGCCCAGGCCTCCAGCAGCCAGGCCTGGAACGAGCAGCGCCAGCAGATGCTCAAGGCTTGCCTGGCCGCCAGCCAGTTCAAGGATGCTCACGCCCGCAGCAAGCCCGCCGAGTTCGATGATCAGGTCGGCATGAGCGCCCTGCTGATCGAAGGCGTCTACCCCCAGAAGCACATGCAGCAGCGCACCGGCACCGAGCTTTGCTTGTACGACCGCCAGCACCAGCGCGCCTTCGTCAGCGAGTGGAGCCCGGAAGCCAAGTGACCGACAGCCTGCGTTTCGCCTGTACCGGCTGCGGCAAGTGCTGTACCGGCCACCACGTGCCCTTGACCCTGGCCGAAGCGCGCCGCTGGGCGGACAACGACGGCCAGGTGGTGGTGCTGATCGAAGCCTTCGTTGCGGACGGCCCTGGCATGCCAGTAGAACAGCGTGATCATGTGCTGCGTCGTTCCCATCCCGTGCCCTGCGGCGACAGCGAAGTACGCGTCTCGGTGACCTTTGCCGCGTTCAACCCCGGGCGCTGCCGCAACCTCGACGACAACGACCTGTGCACCATCTACGACCAGCGCCCGCTGGTCTGTCGCATCTACCCGGTGGAAATCAACCCACATATACCGCTGCGCCCGGGCAGCAAGGACTGCCCGCCGGAAGCCTGGCAACAGGGGCCGGAGCTGATTCACGGCAGGCAACTGGTCGATGCCGGGCTGGAGGCGCTGGTGCAGGCCTCGCGCCAGGCCGACCGCGATGACATCGCCGCCAAGGTGGCGGTGTGCCAGGCGCTGGGCATGACCACCAGTGCGCTCAAGGGCAACGGATTTACTGCCTACCTGCCTGACATGGGGGCCTTCCGCGCGGGTCTGGAGCAGATACCGGAGGCTGGCCTGGCACAGTGGGCCCTGCACGTGGAGGACGCGGCGCTGGTGGCGAGCTTGCAGGAACATGGTTTGCGCACCACCAGCGAGCCCCCGGTGTATTACGCCTTCATCAGCTTCTAGCTATGCCTTGGCGGGGGCAACTGTCCTGTTCCAGATCTATGAACCGGCGCCATCCCTGTGGGAGCGGCTTTAGCCGCGAACACCGGCGGAGCCGGTGCCATGTACCGCGCTGGATTCTTCGCGGGTAAACCCGCTCCCACAGGGAACGCGGATCGCCCAGCTGATCAGTTCTCTGCGCGACAGCGCAGCGCAAAAGGCGAACGATCTCCTGCGGCGCAGGCGAAACTGACAGCACTGTCAGCCGGCGGTCACGCTGCCGACCCGGTTCGGGGGCTATAAGATTGAATACAGCCCACTTCCCTCCCCTATGGCCAAGGTGCCCGCACCGATGCGACGTCCGTCCCGCCCTGTCATCCTCGCCGCCCTGGCGCTCCTGGTCCTGGCGGTAGCGGGCCTCTGGTTCGGCCAGCGCCAGCCAGTACCTGCCACCCGCGCGCAAACCGCCATCCCGGTGCGCGTGGTCAGCGTCGTCCAGCAGAACGTGCCGCGCTATGCCAGCGCCATCGGCTCGGTGCTGTCGCTGCACAGCGTCGAGGTGCGCCCGCAAGTGGAGGGTGTACTGACCCAGGTGCTGGTCAAGGAAGGCCAGTGGGTGAAGGAAGGTGACCTGCTGGCCACCCTCGACGACCGCGCCATCCGCGCCAACCTCGACCAGGCCCGTGCCGAACTTGGCCAGAGCCAGGCGCAGATCCAGGTAGCCAACGTCGACCTGCAGCGCTACCGCCTGCTGAGTAACGACAACGGCGTGTCGAAGCAGACGCTCGACCAGCAGCAGGCCCTGGTCAACCGCCTGCAAGCCACGGTCAAGGGCAACCAGGCGGCCATCGCCAATGCCGAGGTGCAGCTGTCGTACACGCAGATCCGCTCGCCAGTGACCGGCCGGGTAGGTATTCGCAACGTCGACCCCGGCAACCTGGTGCGCACCAGCGATACCCGCAGCCTGTTCAGCGTCACCCAGATCGACCCGATCGCCGTCGAATTCGCCCTGCCGCAGCAAATGCTGCCAACCCTCCAAAGCCTGCTGAAGGCGCCCACCCCGGCACTGGTGCAGGCCTACATGGATGCCGACGGCGAACGCAGCCTGCTCGGTGAAGGCCACCTGGCACTGATCGACAACCAGATCTCCGCCACCACCGGCACCGTGCGGGTAAAAGCCGAGTTCGACAACAAGGACGGCCGCCTGTGGCCGGGCCAGCTGGTCACCATCCGCCTGCGCACCTCCGTGGAAGAAAACGCCCTGGTGGTACCGCCGCCTGTGGTACAGCGCGGCGTCGACGGGCACTTTGTCTACCGCCTGGACGGTGACAAGGTCACCAGCGTGCCGGTCAAGGTGCTGTACCAGGACAGCGGGCTCAACATCATTGCCGGGGTCAAGCCGGGCGAGCGCCTGGTGCTCGATGGCCAGTCGCGGCTCAAGCCAGGTTCGCGGGTCAAGGTGGCCCCCGATGCCCCCGCGCCATCGGAAATGGCCGACCGGCGGAGCCAGCCATGAACACGCGCAACGGTGTTTCGGCCTGGTGCATCGACCACCCCATCGCCACCCTGCTGCTGACCTTCGCCCTGGTGCTGCTGGGGGCCATCGCCTTCCCGCGCCTGCCGGTGGCACCACTGCCGGAAGCCGACTTCCCGACCATCCAGGTCACCGCCCAGCTGCCCGGCGCCAGCCCGGAAACCATGGCCTCGTCGGTGGCCACGCCGCTGGAAGTGCAGTTCAGCGCCATCCCCGGCATGACCCAGATGACCAGCAGCAGCGCACTGGGCTCGACCAACCTGATCCTGCAGTTCACGCTCGACAAGAACATCGACACCGCCGCCCAGGAAGTGCAGGCGGCCATCAACACCGCCACCGCGCGCCTGCCGCAAGACCTGCCCAACCCGCCGACCTGGCGCAAGGTCAACCCGGCCGACAGCCCGGTGCTGGTGCTGACGGTAAGCTCCAGCCAGATGCCTGGCAACGACCTCAGCGATTACGCCGAAACCCTGCTCGCGCGCCAGCTGAGCCAGATCGACGGGGTCGGCCTGATCAACATCACCGGGCAACTGCGCCCGGCGATCCGCGTGCAGGCGCAACCCGAGAAACTGGCCGCCATCGGCCTGACACTGGCCGACTTGCGCCAGGCCATCCAGCAGACCAGCCTGAACCTGGCCAAGGGTGCGCTGTACGGCGAACACAGCGTGTCGACCATCGCCGCCAACGACCAGTTGTTCCATCCCGACGACTACGCCCAGCTGATCGTCTCCTACCGTGACGGTGCACCAGTGCACCTGAGGGACGTGGCAAAGGTGATCAATGGCGCCGAGAACGCCTACGTCAAAGCCTGGTCCGGCGACCAGCCCGGGTTGAATCTGGTGATTTTCCGCCAGCCTGGCGCCAACATCGTCGATACCGTGGACCGGGTACTGGCTGCCCTGCCCAAGCTGCAGGAGATGCTGCCAGCCTCGGTCGAAGTGTCGGTGCTGCAGGACCGCACCCAGACCATCCGTGCCTCGCTGCATGAAGTGGAGCTGACCCTGATGATCGCCGTGGCCTTGGTGATCGGGGTGATGGCGCTGTTCCTGCGCCAGTGGTCGGCGACCATGGTGGTGTCCAGCGTGCTCGGCGTATCGCTGATCGCCAGTTGCGCGCTGATGTACATCTTCGGCTTCAGCCTGAACAACCTGACCCTGGTGGCCATCGTCATCTCGGTGGGCTTCGTGGTCGACGATGCCATCGTCGTGGTGGAGAACATCCACCGTCACCTGGAGGCCGGCGACGACAGCCGCACGGCAGCGCTCAAGGGCGCCGGGGAAATAGGCTTCACCGTGGTGTCGATCAGTTTCTCGCTGATCGCCGCGTTCATCCCGCTGCTGTTCATGGGCGGCGTGGTCGGCCGGCTGTTCAAGGAGTTCGCCCTTACCGCCACCGCCACCATCCTGATTTCGGTGGTGGTTTCGCTGACCCTGGCGCCAACCCTGTGCGCACTGTTCATGCGCCGCCCGCCCGGAGAGCACAAGGGCGGCTTCGGCGAGCGGCTGGTCAGGCGGTACGAAAAGGGCCTGGACCGCGCCCTCGCCCACCAGCGTCTGACCCTCGGGGTGTTTGGCCTGACCCTGGCCCTGGCGGTGGCCGGTTACGTGGGTATTCCAAAGGGCTTTTTCCCGCTGCAGGACACCGGCTTCATCCTTGGCACCAGCGAGGCGGCGGCGGATGTGTCGTACCCGTCGATGATCGAGAAGCACCAGGCGCTGGCCAAAATCATCGAGGCCGACCCGGCGGTGCGCGCGTTCTCCCACTCGGTGGGTGTCACCGGCAGCAACCAGACCATCGCCAACGGCCGTTTCTGGATCGCCCTCAAGCCGCGTGGCGAACGCGATGTGTCGGCCAGCGAACTGATCGACCGGCTGCGACCCAAGCTGGCCCAGGTACCAGGCATCGTCCTGTACATGCGTGCCGGCCAGGACATCAACCTAAGCTCCGGCCCGTCGCGTACCCAGTACCAGTATGTGCTCAAGAGCAACGACGGCATGGCGCTGAACCTGTGGACCCAGCGCCTGACCGAGCGCCTGCGGGAAAACCCGGCGTTCCGCGACCTGTCCAACGACCTGCAACTGGGCGCCAGCGTCACCCGCATCGATATCGACCGCCAGGCCGCGGCACGTTTCGGCCTGACCACCACCGACGTCGACCAGGCATTGTACGACGCCTTCGGCCAGCGGCAGATCAGTGAATTCCAGACCGAGACCAACCAGTACAAGGTGATCCTCGAACTGGATGCCCGCCAGCGCGGCAAGGCCGAAAGCCTCAACTACTTCTACCTGCGCTCGCCGCTGACCAACGAGATGGTGCCGCTGTCGGCAGTAGCCCATGTAGCGCCGCCCAGCACCGGGCCGCTGTCGATCAGCCACGATGGCCTGTTCCCGGCAGCCAACCTGTCGTTCAACCTGGCCCCAAGCGTGGCCCTGGGCGATGCGGTGACCATCCTCGAGCGCACCCAGCGCGAGCTCGGCATGCCCGACTCCATCAGCGGCAACTTCCAGGGCGCGGCCCAGGCCTTCCAAAGTTCGCTGTCGAGCCAGCCGTGGCTGATCCTGGCTGCGCTGGTGGCGGTGTACATCATCCTCGGCGTGCTGTACGAAAGCTTCGTCCACCCGCTGACGATCATCTCCACCCTGCCCTCGGCCGGCCTCGGCGCGCTGATCCTGCTGTGGGCCTTGGGCCAGGACTTCAGCATCATGGGGCTGATCGGCGTGGTGCTTCTGATCGGTATCGTCAAGAAAAACGGCATCCTGCTGATCGACTTCGCCCTGGAGGCCCAACGCCGCCAGGGCTTGACCCCGGAGCAGGCGATCCACCAGGCCTGCCTGACGCGCTTCCGGCCGATCATCATGACCACCCTGGCCGCCTTGCTCGGCGCGGTGCCGCTGATGTTCGGCTTCGGCACCGGTTCCGAACTGCGCCAGCCACTGGGCATCGCCGTGGTTGGTGGCCTGCTGGTGAGCCAGGCGCTGACGCTGTTCACCACCCCGGTCATATACTTGGCCCTGGAGCGCCTGTTCCACCGCCGCCAGGCCGCCCGTGCGGCGGCGCCCAGTGCCAGTTAGGACAAGACCATGCGTGTGCTGATCATCGAAGACGAAGAAAAAACCGCCGACTACCTGCATCGCGGCCTCAGCGAGCAGGGGTTTACCGTGGACCTGGCGCGGGACGGCATCGAGGGCCTGCACCTGGCCCTGGAAGGTGACTACGCGGTGATCGTGCTGGACGTGATGCTGCCGGGCATGGACGGCTATGGCGTGCTGCGCGCCCTGCGCGCGCGCAAGCAGACGCCGGTCATCATGCTGACCGCCCGTGAACGGGTCGAAGACCGTATCCATGGCCTGCGCGAGGGCGCCGACGATTACTTGGGCAAGCCGTTTTCCTTCCTCGAACTGGTCGCCCGCCTGCAAGCCCTGACACGCCGTAGCAGCAACCATGAACCGCTGCAGGTGCAGGTGGGTGACCTGTGGATCGACCTGATTGCGCGCAAGGCCACGCGCGCCGGCCAACGCCTTGAGCTGACGGCCAAGGAGTTCTCGCTGCTCAGCGTGCTGGCCCGCCGGCAGGGCGAAATTCTGTCAAAGACAGCGATTGCAGAGCTGGTCTGGGACATCAATTTCGACAGCGATGCCAACGTCGTCGAAGTGGCGATCAAGCGCCTGCGCGCCAAGCTCGACGGGCCTTTCGACAACAAGTTGCTGCACACCATCCGAGGCATGGGCTATGTCCTGGAAAGCCGTGCGGGGTAATTCCATCGCGCTGCGCCTGTCGGCGCTGTTCATCCTGGTGGCGCTGGGCGTGTTCCTGCTGATCGGTTCGGCGCTGTACCGCCAGGTAGACCGCAGCCTCGACCTGCTGCCGCAAGCCGAGCTGGACGCGCGCTTCAGTGTGCTCGAGTCCACCCTCAACCGCTTCGGCACACCGGAACACTGGGTCAAGATCAACAACAAGCTCAACCTGCTAAGTGAAGAGGACAAGCGCATTCGCTTCTGGGTGGTCAGCAGCAACCCGGCCTACGAATACGGCCATCCCAGCGAGCTGGTCCGCGCCTTCGCCGAAGGCGCGCAGGGCATGCGCGACCTGCACCTGCCCGACCGGCCCTACCCTTACAAGGTGCTGGTCAGCGAACTGCCGGCCCTGGGCGAGCGGCCGCCGCTGCGCTTTCTGATCGGCATCGACACCGAAACCTTCTGGCAGGCGCAGCACAGCCTGCTGGTGGCGATTGTCGGGCTGGCGGTGCTCGGCGTGCTGCTGGCCTCGCTGCTGAGCTACTGGGTGGCGCGCATCGGCCTGCGCCCGCTGCTGGCATTGTCCGTTGAGGCCCAGGCCCTGGCCCCACCGCGCCTGGACGGGCGCCTGCAGACCCACGCCTTGGCCCCGGAGCTTGCACAGTTCGCAGGTGCCTTCAACGCCGCACTGGACCGGGTAAGCCAGGCCTACTCGCGGCTGGAGGCGTTCAATGCCGACGTCGCCCACGAACTGCGCTCGCCGCTGACCAACCTGATCGGCCAGACCCAGGTTGCACTGACCCGAGGGCGCAGCGCCGAGCATTACTTCGAAGTGCTGCAATCGAACCTTGAGGAGCTGGAGCGCCTGCGCAGCATCATCAACGACATGCTGTTCCTGGCCAGTGCCGACCAGGGCAGCAAGGCCACTGCCCTGACCCAGGCCTCGCTGGCCCAGGAAGTGGCGACCACCCTCGACTACCTGGACTACATTCTCGAAGATGCACAAGTCAGCGTGAGTGTGAGCGGTGACGCCCAGGCGCCCATCGAAAAGGCCCAACTGCGCCGGGCGCTGATCAACCTGCTGAACAACGCCGTGCAGCACACCGCACCGCACCAGGTGATCGAGGTGCAGATCGCTGCCGGGCCGGAGCAGGTCAGTATCGCCGTGAGCAACCCGGGGCCGGCGATCGACGATGAGCACCTGCCGTTGTTGTTCGAACGCTTCTACCGGGTGGATGCGGCACGTAGCAATAGTGGTGGGGGTAACCATGGGTTGGGGTTGGCGATCGTCAAGGCGATTGCGCTGATGCATGGTGGGGAGGTGTTCGTGCGTAGTGCCGCTGGGGCCAATACCTTTGGTATCAGGCTGCCCACCCATGCCTGACAGGAGGCCACTCCCACAAAAGTAAAGACCGCGTAGGCCCTCTAGCATGCGGGTTTGCGGCGAAAGTCCAATTGCTTTTACTGCGATAGTTACCTTTTGCGCAACAGTGCTTATCGCTCTTCGCTCTGTTTCAAGTGCATTGAAAGGACTAACTTTACCCCCGTCCTCATTAGCACTTGCATCGCAAGAAGGTAGTTTCAAATGTCCAACAGTATGGGTATTGCCAGCGTCTTCGTCCTGTCTTCCCTGTTGTTGTCGCCCCTGGCCATGGCTGAAGAATCCAAGGCTTTCGTCACCCGTAATGCTGAGTTCGCCGCAGTCCACCAAGAGGCCCGCGAAGCCGTAGCCGCACAGCAGGTAGACACTGCAAAAGACGCTAACCAGACAGCTTCCAAGGTCTCTGTCGATGCCAATGCCGACAGCTGATCAAGTGCTGTCGCTGCTCCCGTTTTCCCTTGGCTACGCCATGGGCACTACCAGTGCCGATATGTTAGCCTTTTAAAGCCGCTGCCGATCAGCGGCTTTTTTTATGTGCTTCAACTATCAGCCAAGCTGTAACGTTCACCTATAAAAAAGACGCACATTCGAAAATAAAAACTGCCCCACCGCCAGACCCAAGGAGCTAGTACCGGTGCCTTCCGCGTTTCGTTTTACCCCGCTGTTCATTGCGTTGACTGCAACGATCCCTTTCGCCGCCCAGGCAGATGAAGACAAGGCTGATGGCTTCATCGAAGGCTCGTCCTTCAACCTGCATTTCCGTAATGCCTACTTCAACCGCGACAACCACAACGCCGGCGTGCGCGACACCCGCGAGTGGGGCCAAGGTGCGGTTGCACGTTTCGAGTCGGGCTACACCCCGGGTGTGGTCGGCTTTGGCCTGGACGCCCATGCCATGCTGGGCCTGAAGCTCGACGGGGGCGGCGGCCATGCTGGCACCAGCATCCTGCCGACCCACCAGAAGAACGAAGACGAACTGGGTGCTGCCCCGCACTCCTTCTCCACCGCCGGTGCCGCAGTCAAGCTCAAGGCGTTCGACACCGAGCTGAAAGCCGGTGACCTGTTCCTCACCAACCCGGTGATCGCTGGCGGCGAAACCCGCATGCTGCCGCAGACCTTCCGTGGTGTAAGCCTGACCAACACCAGCATCGACGGCCTGCTGCTCGAAGGCGGCCAAGTGAGCTTCACCAAGCCGTACAACCAGAGCGGCCACCGCCGCATCGACACCTACTACGGTTCGCTGGGCGAGCATGACAAAAGCAAGCACCTGAACTGGGCCGGCGCGTCGTGGAGCGGTACCCCGAACATCACCGCCAACCTGTATGCGGCCGAGCTGAAGGACATCTGGAACCAGTACTACGCCGATTTCGACTACACCTATGTGGTCAACGACCTGGTCAGCCTGAACCCGGGCGTGCACTTCTATCACACCCAGGACACCGGCCAGGCCCTGCTGGGCAAAATCGACAACAACACCTATAGCGTGCATTTCACCGTCAACGCCGGGTTCCACAGCGTCACGGCCGCCTATCAGCGGGTCAATGGCAACACGCCGTTCGACTACATCAACCTGGGCGACAGCGTCTACCTGGACAACTCGCGCATGTACTCGGACTTCAACGCACCGAACGAGCGCTCGTGGAAGCTGCAGTACAACTATGACTTCGCTGGTGTGGGCATTCCTGGCCTGACCACGGTGCTGTCGTACTCGCGTGGTGAAGCCGACCTGACCAAGGCCACCCAGGACACTACCCACTACGACTACTACCGTGCCGATGGCAAGAACGCCATGCACTGGGAGCGCGACCTGGACGTGAAGTACGTGTTCCAGGAGGGTGACCTGAAGGACCTGTCGGTGCTGGTGCGCTATGCCACCCACCGCGGCAGCCAGGGTTATGCGTCGATCGACAGCAACAGCGACAACGATGAACTGCGAGTGATCGTGGATTACCCGTTGAACGTGTTCTGATCCAGACCCGGGTGCGAGGGCTTCGCCCTCGTTTCGCCGGCAAGCCAGCTCCCACCTTGACCGCATTGACCTCAAGCCTTGTGCGGTACTTGTGGGAACTGGCTTGCCGGCGATGGGCTGCGCAGCAGCCTCTGCGCGATTCCGTCGGACAAATCTTGTCCGACAATCCCCGCTTCCCTAGAATGTCGCCGCCGCGAATGGCCCTGCCCACGCAGTAGCGAGCATGACCACCCGATTACCGCGTTTCGCACACTACAGGTCGCACCCCGAGCTGATCCTCAATCTGGGCAGTTGCCTTGCCGTGCTCGCCATCGTGGCCATCGTCAGCTACCTGCTGGCGCGGGAGCGCGACAATATCGAGCTGTCGGCGATCCGCTCGTCCAACAATATTGTCCAGCTGATCGAAAGCGACATCCTGCGCAACGTCGAACTCTACGACCAGTCGCTGCAGGGCCTGATCTGGGCGGTCGGGCGCAAGGAGCTGCCGGAAATACCCGGCCCGGTGCGCCAACGCCTGCTATTCAATGAAGCCTTCGTCGACCGCAAGCGCGGTGACGTGCTGTGGCTGGACAAGCAAGGCAACGTTGTGGGCGATTCCACCAGTAGCGTGCCACGCAAGGCCAACTTCAGCGGTACAGGGGTATTCCAGGCCCATCTGCACAACGCCAACCTCGGCCTGCTGGTCGGCCCGCCGTTCAAGGCCAGGCTCGGCGACCTGGACTGGTGCATCAGTTTCAGCCGACGCATTTCCGGGCCCAATGGCGAGTTCGTCGGCCTGGCCGCGGGGGCACTGCGCCTATCGTACTTCAGTGACCTGTTTCAGCGCCTGGACATCGGCGACGATAGCAGCATCAACCTGGTCAACACAGACGGCCAACTGTTAGCCCGCCAGCCCAGCCGCGCGCAAGACCCGGCGATTGGCAGCAATTATGCCGAACGGCCCAATTTCAAACGCATTCTCAGCGAGCAGAACGGCAGCTTTACCGCACGCTCCAGCCGCAACGGCACCCCGCGCATGTACACCTTTGCCCGGGTCGCTCAGTTGCCGCTGATCGTGCTGGTCGTGCGTTCGGCCGATGAAGTTTTCGAGTCGTGGCGCCGCACTGCGATCGTGGTCGGCGTCGCCACAGGGGTACTGTGTGTGGGTATCCTCTGGCTGACCCTGCTGCTGGGCCGCGAGTTGCGCCGCCGGCAAGAGGCCGAACAGGGTCTGGCCAACCTGGCCGCCACCGACAGCCTGACCGGCTTGCCCAACCGCCGCCACCTGGACCAGGTACTTCGTCAGGAATGGGCCCGCGCCCAGCGCAATCGCAAGTCATTGGCAGTGCTGATGGTGGATGTGGACCACTTCAAGGCATTCAACCAGCGCCACGGCCACGCCGGTGGCGACCATGCCTTGCGCGAAGTGGCCAGGACCATCGAGGCGTGCATCCGGCGCCCGGCCGATCTGGCGGCGCGCTATGGCGGTGAAGAATTCCAAGTGGTGTTGCCGGAAACTGACCTGGCCGGTGCGCAACTGCTGGCGGAGCGCATCCGGGCCAGCGTCGAGGCACTGGCACCGTTTGCCGACGATGCCCACTCTGTCACGGTGAGCATCGGCATTGGCCTGTCAGGCACCCAGCACGACCTGGCGAGGGTGCTGGGTGCTGCGGACGAAGCGCTCTACCGAGCCAAGGCCAAGGGCCGCAACCGGGTAGAGGGGCCTGCGGACTAGCTGCGGGCGCGCGCGGCGTTGCGCAAGGCCCTGACCTGATCATGGTTACGCTGCACACCTTGCAGCTGTTTTTCCACCAAGGTGTAGGTCTGGTCGCTGGCGGTGCGGCCCAGCTTGACCAGTTTCTCGCGAGCTTCCTTGTAGGCCTTGAGGGCATGGTCCTCGCCCCGCTCCACCTCGTTCAGCACCGCTTCCTCATCCTTGCCGGTGACCATCGCCTTGAGGTTTACCCAACCCCGATGCAGGTCACCGCTGATGCTGGTGGAGGTTTCCGGGTCGCCCCCCAGGCGACGCACCTCGCTCTGCAGTTCGCCGGCCGCATTGGCGCACTCACCGGCACGCTGAACGAAGAACGCTTTAAGTTCGGGGTTCTTCACATCATCGGCAGAGGCCTTGAAACCTTTCTCACCATCCTTGCTGTACTCGATCAGGTCGTTGAGCACGTCGATCACGTCTTTGTTGGGATTGCTCATGGCACAAACTCCTTGGCAGGTGATAGTCATCTGTATGGGAGCAGCGTTCGTGCCAAGCGAGGATTATCTACAAATTCCTTAACAATCAATAAGATAGAAACACAAGGTCTGAGTTTGATCACGGCGTTCTGCATGATTGCCGCTTGGGCCTTCGTGCAGATTGCAGTATGGTCGGCGCTTTTCAACAGCCAGGTGCGCCGATGATGAAGCCGGAAACCCTCGAACTGCTGGTCACCCGCACCATGCCGTTTGGCAAGTACCAGGGACGAATCATTGCCGAGCTGCCAGGGGATTACCTGGCCTGGTTTGCGCGCAAGGGTTTCCCGGCGGGGGAATTGGGTGGCTTGCTGGCGCTGATGCACGAGATCGATCACAACGGGCTGGGCGATCTGCTTGTGCCGTTGCGGCAGAAGCACGGGCGGTGACCTGTTCCGGCCTCTTCGCGGGTGAACCCGCTCCCACAGAGACCGCGCCGGACCTGATACCTGTGCAGTCCTGTGGGAGCGGGTTCACCCGCGAAGAGGCCAGTAAGGCCCGCTAAAATCTCTAACCCTTCACCGGCGCTACCGCCAACTCCACCCGCTCGCTCTTCTTGATCACCGCATACACCACCGCAGTCAGCAGGCTGCCCGCCACGATCGCCAACAAGTACAGCAGCGCATGGTTGATCGCATTGGGTATCAGCAACACGAACAGGCCGCCGTGCGGCGCCATCAGCTTGCAGCCGAAGTACATCGACAATGCCCCGGTCAATGCCCCACCGGCCACGCTGGCCGGGATTACCCGCAGCGGGTCCTTGGCGGCAAACGGGATCGCCCCTTCGGAGATGAAGCACAGCCCCAGCGCCAACGCCGCCTTGCCCGCTTCACGCTCGCTCTGGGCAAACTTGCGTCGGGCCAGGAAGCTGGCGATACCCAGGCCAATCGGCGGCACCATGCCGGCGGCCATGGTCGCCGCCATCGGTGCATAGCTCGACGAGGCCAACAGCCCCACCGAGAAGGCATACGCGGCCTTGTTGATCGGCCCGCCCAGGTCGACGCACATCATGCCGCCCAGCAACAGACCCAACAGGATGGCATTGGTGGTGCCCATGCTGTCGAGAAATTGCGTGAGCCCTTCCAGCATCGCCGCCACTGGCTGGCCAACCACGTAGATCATCACCAGGCCGGTGAACAGGCTGGCCAGCAGCGGGATGATCAGGATCGGCTTCAGTGCCTCCAGGCTGCTGGGCAAGCGCGCCCAGCGGGCAATGGCCTTGGCGCTGTAGCCAGCGAGGAAGCCGGCGACGATACCCCCGATGAAACCGGCGCCCAGAGTGCTGGCCAGCAGGCCGCCGATCATGCCGGGCGCCAGCCCCGGGCGGTCGGCGATGGACCAGGCGATGTAACCCGCCAGCAGCGGCACCATCAACTTGAACGCAGCCTCGCCGCCGATCTGCATCAACGCCGCCGGCAAGGTGCCCGCTTCTTTGTAAGCCTCGATACCGAATACGAACGACAGGGCAATCAGCAGGCCGCCAGCCACCACCATCGGCAGCATGAACGACACGCCGGTGAGCAGGTGCTTGTATACCCCGCTCTTCTCGCCCTTGGCTGGCGTGCTCGCCGCTGCGGCATCGCCGCTGTTTTCCACCTTGGCATCAGCCAGGGCCTTGTCGAGGGTCGCGCGGGCTTGCTTGAGGGCGATACCGGTGCCGCAACGGTAAATGCGCTTGCCAGCGAAACGCGCGGTGGGCACTTCGATGTCGGCGGCCAGCAGCACTACATCCGCTGCAGCGATGGCTTCGGCAGACAAGGGGTTGCGCGCACCGACCGAGCCCTGGGTCTCGACGGTGAGCTCGTAGCCCAGTTGCTGCGCAGCCTGCTGCAAGGCTTCCGCGGCCATGAATGTATGCGCGACGCCAGTCGGGCAAGCCGTGACGGCGACGATGCGTGCGCCAGCGCTGCCAGTTTCAGCCGGAAGGCCTGGCACCGTGGCCAGCAGATGGGCGCTGGAAGCCGCCTCATCGAGGAAGCCTTCGCGGTCGGCCAAAGCCTGGGATGGCGTGCTCTGGTACACGCGCTTGCCGACGAAACGCTCCAGGTCCACCGGGCCGGTGCTGACCACCAGCACCCAGTCGGCCTCGGCGATCTGCGTGGCGCTCAGTTGCCGCTCGGGGTGGCCGGCATCCTGCACTTCGACGCTGGTACTCCAGCCCCGCCGCTGGGCTGCGGCGGACAGCAAGCGCGCGCTCAGCACGCTCGACACCTGGCCGTTGGGGCAGGCAGTGACAATGGCAATGTTCATCGGCAACCCTCTTTTTGTTCTGTCAGTTGCACGGCAGCTTCCAGACGCGCCAGTTGTTCGCGGTCACGAATGCCGAAACCAACCTGGGTAACAGCCTGTGCAGCGATGGCGGTGGCACGGGTCAAGGTCTGCGCCGGGGCTTCGCCCTGCAGCAGGCCGTGGACCATGCCGGCCACCAGCGAATCACCTGCACCCACTGTGCTGGCAACCTGCACCTTGGGCGGGCAAGCATGTACGGCATGGCCGCGGGTGAACCAGCTGACGCCCTGCTCTCCCGCCGACACCACCACGTGTTCGACGCCACTGGCCAGCAGGCGCTCGGCAGCAGCGCGCTGCTGCGCCGGGTTATCCACAGCCAGGCCGAGCACCTCGCCCAACTCTTCGGTATTGGGCTTGACCAGCCAGGGCGAGCTCTGCAGGCCGGCACGCAGGGCTTCACCGCTGCTGTCCAGAGCCACCTTCAGGCCTTGCGTCTTGAGCTGTTCGAGCAACTGTCGGAACCAGTCGGCGCTGATCCCACGCGGCAGGCTACCAGCCACCACCACCGCATCGTGGCCCGGGGCAACCTGCGCCAGGCAGCGCAGCAATGCACTGCGCGCCGCTTC
The DNA here is from genome assembly GCF_030263955.1 of Pseudomonas sp. M2(2023). Taxonomy (NCBI): domain Bacteria; kingdom Pseudomonadati; phylum Pseudomonadota; class Gammaproteobacteria; order Pseudomonadales; family Pseudomonadaceae; genus Pseudomonas; species Pseudomonas sp. M2(2023). Next base: position 914,011 of record NZ_CP127114.1, on the reverse strand, counting down.
GTCGACTTCCGGGCCTTGGCCGTTGATGTCGGTGACACGGCCATCGGCTTCGACCAGCTTGATATTACTGCGGGTTTCGCCCGGCACGCGGACAAAGCAGTCGACGAAGCCGCGCCAGTCGATCAGCGCCTCGAAAGGCTGCAGGTTGTCACGCCCGAGGAAGCCGCCAACAGTGACGGTGTGGCCCAGGTCGGCCAGTACCTGGGCAACGTTCAGCCCCTTGCCTGCGGCGTGGCTGTGCTGCTCCTGGCTGCGATTGACCTGCCCTGGGCGCAGGGTACCCAGGCCGATGGTGATATCCAGCGCAGGGTTCAGGGTGAGGGTGAGGATCTTGGCCATTCAGTAACGCTCCACCAGCGCGCGAACCGCTGCGGCGCTGTCCTGTTGCAGGGCCTCGCGCGCCAGGGCGCGGGCCGTCTGGTGATCGGCCTGGCGAACCAGGGCCTTGACTTCGGCAATGCTGCGCGCGGCGACGCTGAGTTCGTCCACGTCCAGGCCCAGCAGCACGGGCACAGCCTGCGGGTCGGCCGCCAGCTCGCCGCACACGCCCACCCACTTGCCATGGGCATGGGCGGCGCGCACGGTCATGTCGATCAGGCTGAGCACCGCCGGGTGCAGGCCGTCGGCCTGGGCCGAGAGGCTGGGGTGACCACGGTCGATGGCCAAGGTGTACTGGGTCAGGTCGTTGGTGCCGATGCTGAAAAAGTCCACTTCGCGCGCCAGTTGTGGTGCCAACAGCGCTGCCGAGGGCACTTCGACCATGATACCCAGTTGCAGGTCGGCTACCGGGATCTCGGCGCGCAGGCGCTCGACCATGGCGCGCGCCTCGCGCCATTCATGCACCTGCCCGACCATCGGGAACATGATGCGCAGCGGGCGCTGGTCGGCAGCGCGCAGCAGGGCGCGCAACTGGTCTTCCATCACCTGCGGGCGCTGCAGGGTAAGGCGTACGCCGCGCACACCGAGGAACGGGTTTTCCTCGGCAGCGATCGGCCAGTACGGCAGCGGCTTGTCGCCACCGACATCGAGGGTGCGCACCACCAGCGGGCGCCCGTCGAGGCCATCGAGCACACGACGGTACTCGGCTTCCTGGGTCGCCACGTCCGGGGCCTGGGTGTGGGCCATGAAAATCAACTCGGTGCGCAGCAGGCCAACGCCTTCGGCGCCCTGCTCCACTACCTTGGCGATGCCGTTGCTCTCGCCGATGTTGGCAAACACCTCGACAGCGTGACCATCGCGAGTGACCGCCGGCTCGAAGCGGTTGGCCCAGGCGGCCTGCAAGCGTTGCTCGCGCAGGTCGCGCTCGGCCAGGGCCTTTTGCAGTTCATCCGCCGGCGGCGCCACGCTGACCACGCCACGCTGGCCATCGAGCAGCAACGGCGTGCCGCTGTCCAACAGCAGTATCGACGCCCCCGCGCCCACCACCGCCGGAATGCCCAAGGCACGGGCGACGATGGCACTGTGGGCGGTGGCGCCACCCTGGGCGGTGACGATACCGGCGACGCGGCTCGGGTCCAGCCGGGCGACATCGGACGGGCCGACTTCGGTCATTACCAGCACGTAGGGTTGCTCGGGTTCAGCCTGGGCCTGCACGCCACACAACTGCGCCAGCACGCGGCGGCCGATGTCACGCAGGTCGGCAGCACGTTCGGCGAGCAAGGCATCGTGCAGCGACTCCTGTTGACGCGCCGCCGCCTCGATCACTGCCATCCATGCTGCCGCGGCGCTTTCGCCCTGGCCCAGGCGCTGCTCGACATCATCGCTCAGGGCCGGGTCTGCGAGCATTTCCTGATGGGTGACGAAGATTTCGCCAATGGCCTTGTCGCTGCGCTGGACCAAAGCCTGCAGCTCGCCATTCACGGCCGCCACAGCTTCACGCAGCTTCTGCCGCTCCTGGGCGCAGGACTCACCGCGCAGGGGGTAGTCGAACTCACGCTCGACACACACATGGGCCGGGCCACTGGCAATGCCGGGCGCAGCACCCACGCCGTGGATACGGCTACCGGCCGCGGGCGCTTGCAGCACTTCGGCCGCTGCGCCAGCTACAACCTCAGCACTCTGCGGCAGTGGCTCCACCTCTTCACCCAGGCCTTGTTCGATGGCGGCCAGCAGCACCGGCAAGGCATCGGGGGCGATGCCGGGCTCAGCCACCAGCTCCAGTGTCTGGCCACGTCGGGCGCCGAGACTGAGCAGCTTGCTCAGGCTCTTTACGGACACCGCCGGCTGCGCGCTATCCGCCAGCCGCACACGGATTTCCCCCTCGAAACCTTTGGCCAGTTGCGCCAATACCTTTGCCGGGCGGGCATGCAAACCGTGCGGGTTGGCCAGCACCACGCGCGCACTGGGCCAGTCTGTCGGCGCCTCACCGCCTAGTACCTCCAGCACCGCGCGGCTGCTGGTGGCCTGGTAGAGCATCTGCCCGCGGCCTTCGATCAGCACTTCGCACAGGCGTTCGAGCAAGGCCTGGTGGGCTGCACCGAGGCTGGCCAGGCAGAACAGGCCGTTGAGCGGTTGGTCGCGGTAACGCAGCGGCTGCTGCGGGGTGATGAAGGCCAGCCCCGGCTGGCGCACCTGGCGCTCGCTGTGCAGCCACCACAGGCCCTCGCCCAGCGGCAGCGGTTCGGCCTGCTGCAGGACGGCGGCAAAACCGCTATCGACGCAGTCGGCACGCTGTAACAGACGGGCGCCGCGCCAGGCCAGCTCATCGAAGTCTTCGGCCGGCAGGTTCAGGCCGACCAACTGCGCATCCAGCGCCAGTTCCTGAGGCGCGCCCTGCAACAGCTTCAGCAACGCCTCCGCGGAACCGGCGCGGCGCAGAGCTTCGGCCAGGTCGGTCTCGCCCAGGGCGCGGGTCAGCAGTTGCAACAGGCGCAGGTGCTCATCGGAACGGGCGGCGATGCCGATAGCCAGATAGACCATCTGGCCATCGCCCCAGTCCACGCCCTCGGGAAACTGCAACAGGCGCACGCCGGTGGCGTACACCAGGTCACGGGTCTGCGGCGTGCCATGGGGGATGGCAATGCCCTGCCCAAGGAAGGTAGAGCCTTGTGCCTCTCGGGCCTGCAGCCCTTGCAGGTATCCCTCGGCGACCAGGCCGTCATCGACCAGCCGGTCGGCCAGCAGGCGCAATGCCTCGGCCTTGTCGGCGGCCTTCTGGCCCATGGCTATCTGCTCCTTGGCGAGCTCGAGCATGACCTTCTCCTTTTGCAGTTCCCGGTCGGGTACTGGAGTATTGTTGTGGAATTCACATGAACGGCCAGTTCAACAGCCTTGCACCGATGGCAGCCGAGGCAGAAAATTCAGCAGCTGAAACGATTAATCTGACCAGGCGGCCACGTTACTCGATAATCTGCCGATGAAAAAGCCCCATCCTGTCGGACAATTGCGACAATGGTCGTCTGCGCGTGGCGCCCTCGCCGGGTCAAACTACCCGGTCAGGGCTCACAGCCAGCCCCGGTAATAACAAGGAAAATTCGGTGAAACTCAGCGATATCGCCCGTCTGGCCGGTGTGTCCGTGACCACTGCCAGCTACGTCATCAATGGCAAGGCCGAACAGCAGCGCATCAGCAACAGCACTGTCGAGCGGGTACGCGCGGTGGTCGAGGCCCACGGCTTCACCCCCAACCCGCAGGCCGCTGGCCTGCGCAGCCGGCATACCCGCACTCTGGGCTTCATTCTCCCGGATCTGGAGAACCCCAGCTACGCCCGCATCGCCAAGCAGCTCGAACAAGGTGCCCGCGCCCGTGGCTACCAGTTGCTGATTGCCAGCAGCGACGACCAGCCCGACAGCGAGCGCCAGTTGCAACAGCTGTTCCGCGCCCGCCGTTGCGATGCACTGTTCGTCGCCAGCTGCCTGCCGCCAGAAGACGACAGCTACCGCGAGCTGCAGGACAAAGGCCTGCCGGTAATCGCCATCGACCGCCGCCTGGACCCTGCGCACTTCTGCTCGGTGATCAGTGACGACCGCGACGCCAGCCGCCAGCTGGCCGCCAGCTTGCTGAGCGTCGCCCCGCGCAGCATCGCCTTGATCGGCGCCCGCCCCGAGCTGTCGGTCAGCCAGGCACGTGCCGGTGGCTTCGACGAAGCCCTGCAAGGCTATGCCGGCGAGGTTCGCCGCTATCAGGGCGAAGCGTTCAGCCGAGAGTGCGGCCAGCGCCTGATGCAGCAACTGATCGATGACCTTGGCGGCCTGCCGGATGCCCTGGTGACAACCTCCTACGTGCTGCTGCAAGGGGTGTTCGACACCCTGCAGGCGCGCACTGCCGACTCACGCCAGCTGCAGCTGGGTACCTTTGGCGACAACCAGTTGCTTGACTTCCTGCCGCTGCCAGTCAATGCCATGGCCCAGCAGCATGGCTTGATTGCCGCCACCGCGCTGGAACTGGCACTGGCCGCGATCGAGGACAAACGCTACGAACCTGGCGTGCATGCCGTCGGTCGAACGTTCAAGCAACGCATTACAGCGGCCTGAACATGCGCCTGATCGACACCCACACCCACCTGGACTTCCCCGACTTCGACGCCGACCGCCAACAACTGCTGGCCAACGCGGTGTCGCGCGGGGTGGAGAGGATGGTGGTGCTGGGGGTGTACCAGGCGAATTTCCAGCGGGTGTGGGACCTCGCCTGTGCCGACCAGCGCCTGTTCGCCGCGCTCGGCCTGCACCCGATCTACCTTGACCAGCATCGCCCGGAGCACCTGGCGCAGCTGCGCGAGTGGCTGCAGCGCTTGCACGGCGACCCACGGCTTTGTGCCGTGGGCGAGTTTGGCCTGGATTATTACCTCGAAGACCTGGACAAGGCCCGCCAGCAGAAGCTGTTCGAAGCGCAACTACAGATGGCCTGCGACTTCGAACTGCCCGCACTGCTGCACGTGCGCCGCAGCCATGCCCAGGTGATCGCCACGCTCAAGCGCTACAAGCCGGCGCGGGCGGGGGTGATTCATGCGTTTGCCGGCAGTTACGAAGAGGCCCGCGAGTACATCAAGCTGGGCTTCCGGCTTGGGCTTGGCGGTGCGGGTACCTGGCCGCAGGCCCTACGGCTGCGCAAGACCCTGGCGCGGTTGCCGCTGGACAGCGTGGTGCTGGAGACCGATGCGCCGGACATGGCGCCGGTTATGTTCCCCGGGGTAAGGAACAGCCCGGAGCACCTGCCGGAAATTGCCGGGGTGCTGGCGCAGGTGATGGGGGTGGATGTCGCGGAACTGGCTCAAGCCAGCACCCGCAATGCTTGCGAGTTGTTTGGCTGGTAGCTGAAGTGCTGGCACCTGCGTGGGCCTCTTCGCGGGCTTGCCCGCTCCCACAGGGACCGCGCAAATCTTGAGACCGGCGCAGTACCTGTGGGAGCGGGCAAGCCCGCGAAGAAGCCAGCGTGTCAGTTCAGACAAGCACCGTCCACAGCGCAAACCCGGCATACCACAGCACCGCACAGCGCAGCAGCAGCTCCCACAGGCTGTCCAGCCGTCCCAGCCCGCGCTGGCTGTCTTCTTCTTCGGGAATGTCATCGGCAATGCGCCCGACCCTGGCAACCAGGTGGGCGGCGCTGATGTGCCAGTTGAGCACCTCGTGCAGCATCACCCGGGTAACCGCGAGAAAATTGCCGACCAGGGCGAAACTCAAGGCCAGCACCCGCACCGGCAGCCAGTCCATGATATGCCTGAGCTGCTCGGCACGGGCCTTCAACGTCGGTTGCTTGCTGTGTTCGCCACACAGAGCCAGCAAGCGATAGGCCAGGGCTGCACCCGGGCCCAGCACGAAGTACCAGAAGATCACCGCGAAAAAGCCTTGGTACACCTGCCACAGCAGGTTGCCCTGCACCTGCACCAACAGGCTTTGCGGCTCGTCGGCCGCCAGCCCCAGGTCGCGCTCGGCCACGTGCAGCGCGGCCTGGTCGTCACCGCGCCGCCAGGCATCACGGAACGGCCCCATCGATGCCTTGGCATCGCCGCGGCCCAGGCTGTAGATCAGCACCAGCAGGTGCACCGGCAACGCCAGCAAGCCATACGCCACCGGGTCCAGAACATGCAGCAGCAAAACCAGCAGCGCTACCGGTGCCAACACCAGAATGGCCAGCGTCCACCATGGGTGCACCTTGCCGCTGCGCTCCAGGCGCACCAGTTCGCCGAGGAAGAACCCATCTCGCTGCACCTGATGGCGCAGGGCCGAGAACTTCTCGACCCAAAGCGCCAGCAACAACACCAGAAAACTCATGCCTTGTCCTCGTTTTGCTGCAGCGCCTCTCGGTAGCGCGGCCAGTCGAAGGCCGGGCCGGGGTCGGTCTTGCGCTGCGGGGCAATGTCGCTATGGCCCTGGATGCGGTCCAGCCCGATGGCCGGCCAGGCACCGCGGATGTGCCGGGTAAGTTGCTCCAGCACCGTGTACTGGGCATCGGTATAAGCCAGGTCGTCGGTGCCTTCCAGTTCGATGCCGATGGAGAAATCGTTACAGCCTTCACGCCCGTCGAAGCACGACACCCCGGCGTGCCAGGCACGGTCGAGCAACGACACGAACTGGGTCACCGCACCGTCACGCTCGACGAACAGGTGCGCCGATACGGTCAGGTGGTTGATGCTGGCGAAGTACGAGTGCTCATTGGGGTCCAGGCGGTTCTGGAAGAATTGCTGGACCTTGCCGGTACCGAAGCAGGCCGGCGGCAGGCTGATGTTGTGAATAACCAGCAGGGAAATCGATTCGCCTTCGGGGCGAGCATTGAAGTTCGGCGAGGGGCAGTGGGTGATTCCGATTCCGTGGAACCAGCCAGTGGCACGGTCCAATTGCATGGGGCAGATCCTGAGAGCGCCGTGAACAGGTCAACAGTATGCCCTGCGGCCAACGGCGTTTGCATGTGAATCATTGTAATGCTGTGGGAGCGGGCGTGCCCGCGAACACCGGCGCAGCCGATGCCATCCACCGCGGCGCTTGTTTCGCGGGCACGCCCGCTCCCACAGAGATCGTGCCAGCTTGCAGATAATGCGCAAGACAGTTGTGCCTACCGCCGCAGCCCGTCGAGCACCGCCTCAAGCGCGCGCTCGAACAAAAGCCCGTCATCCAGCACCCGCACCTCACCTCGATGCAGTGCCCGGGCCAGGCTGGCCCCGTTCCATTCGCGTACTTTCATACCGGTGCGGTTGGCGAACACCAGCCGGTCGCTACTGTCGACGCGAGCCACCAGTTTGCAGCGCAGCGGTTCGTCCTCGTCCAGCACTTCGACCCAGGTACCGATACGCAGGCGCTGCACCTGACGCACGGCCACGGCCTGCCCGTCGGCAAACTGCGACGGAGCGCAAGCGGGTTCTTCGGCAATCGCCAGGACGATGTCCTCGGCCACCAGCACTTCGCTCAGGGGCTGGCCCTCAGTGCCGGGCGGCATCGCGGTACCCGCGCAGGCACGCAGGTGCAGCTGTTCCAGTTCCAGGAAGAATTCGCGGGTCGCTGCCGAGTCCAGGGCCACGCTGGCCAGGCCATCGCGCAGTGCCTTGAGCAGGCCCGGTACCTGCTGCAGCAAGGCATGCGGCTCATGCGGCGGAGTGATGCTGGCCAGCAGCGTGTCCATCGTCTGCAAGGCATCCCGCCAGGCCTGGGATGCTTCACCTTGCTTGAGCCAGGCCAGCAGCAGTACCTGGCTCCAGGCTTGCACCAGCATCTGTACCACCACCTGCGGCAATAACCTACCGCGCAGCCGTTGGTTGAGAGCATGCTGCACCTGCTGCCTGGCCTGCAGTGTTCGGGCACGCCCTTCTTCGGCGTCGCGGGTGCGTTGTTCGAGCAGCTCGTTGCGCCGCCGCTCGTCCTGGTTGAAAGCGAGGAAGTCTTCGAGCAGTTCGGCGAACAGGCTGGTATCTTCGGCAAAATCATTGAGAAGGCGCTGGACGATACGCTCCACCCGCAGGTGCAGGCTGTCACGCATACCGTCGCCGCCGCATTCCCAGCCGATTGCCGCGCCAGCGATCTCGTTGAGCAGCCGGCGGGCCGGGTGGCTGGCACGACTGAGCAGCCCCTTGTCCAACAGGGCCACTTTAAGCAGCGGAATGTGCAAACGCCCGATCAGCGCACGCAGGCTGGCCGGCAAGTTGTCGTCGTTCTGGATGAAGACGAACAGCAGGCCAACCAGGTTGATCATGTCCTCGTCGGCAACATCGATACGCCGGCGTGTGCCGCTGCGCACGCTGACCCGCAACAGCAATTGTTCAAGCTGTTGGCCAAGTTCGAAATCGTCGGCCTCGTGGGTAGCGGGCACATAGTGCTGCAAATGCGAAAGCAGGCGCAGCAGGTCGGCGGTGCTGATTGGCTGGGCGGCGGCCACCGCCTGCAAACGAGGCGCGAACTTTCCACGCACCGGGGCCAGCAGTGTTTGCAACGAGGCAAAGAAAGCCTGCCCTGCCGCGTCCGAGCCCACCTCGTGACCCAGGTTCGCCGGCCCACGACCTGCGCTCATGCGCCGGTCTTCGGCACGCCGACGTGGTGCCGACGGCAACTCAGGCAGTACACCGGCGGCGGCCAGCAACTGGTTGGCTTCACCATAGATCACGTCGGCATCGCGCAACACATAGCGCTCGAACAGTTTGAGCAGGACCAGCTTGACCCGCAGGCCAACCCCTAGGTTGCGGCCAGCGTCGAGGAAGTAGCCGCACAGCGCTGCGGGCCCCAGCGGGTTGTGCTGCTCGTGCAGGGGGCGGTCGAGCAGTACCTGCAAGCGCAGGCCCAGTTGCTGCAGGGCAATACCGTCGCGTGACAGCACGCGCGCGACCATGCCTTCTATCGCGCCAGCCCGTTCCACATGGGCCTTGCTGCGCAGGTTACCCGGCTCGACCATGTGCGCCAGCAGGTCAACCTGCCCGATACGGGCAAAGGCATCATAGAACGTGTCGAGAAAACCGCGCTCGATGCTCTTGCGCTTCAGGCGCAGGTCGCGCATGGCCTCGAAGTACAGGTTCTGGTCACCGCGGTCCAAGGCCTTGTCGGCCATCTCGAAGAGGGTGTCGTCAGCATTGTCGAACAAGCCCTGCAGGCCCTGACGCAACTGCAAGGCGGCCTTGTCGCGCACCTGCAGGAGCAATACCGGAAGGCAAGGCAGAGGCGTACGCCCGCCTCGATCGATGGCTGCCGCCAAGGGCACCACCTTGCCTTCTTTTTGCATCCTGTACTCCTTGCAGGGTGTCTCGCCCGAAGGGGCTGAAGATCGTCAAAGTCATGACGCCAAATACTGGTCACCATTATCGGTAAAAATCCACACAGCTGCCAGCGCCGTTTCACTAGCTGGCTAATGACCCTGATTTACCCCTCCTGCTCACACCGGCCGACCAAAGGTCATCGCCGAGGCGACTGTACACACCGGCCCCCTGCCCTATAATCGCCGGCATCTAGCTTGTGGAGCCGACCATGCCGAACCTACGCCTTGCCGACCTGACCGCTGAAATCGAAGCCAATGTGCGCCGTGCGCTGTTGGAGGACATCGGCAGTGGCGATATCACCGCGCAGTTGATCCCGGCCGAGCGCCTGGCCAAGGCGACCATCATTACCCGCGAAGACTGCGTGATCGCCGGCACCGCCTGGGTCGATGCCGTGTTCCGCCAACTCGACCCACGCGTGGCCGTGCACTGGCAGGTGGCCGATGGCGAGCGCGCCACGGCCAACCAGCCACTGTTCCATCTGGAGGGCCCCGCGCGTTCGCTGCTCAGTGGTGAGCGCAGTGCATTGAACTTCCTGCAGATGCTGTCGGGTGTCGCCACTCGTGCGCGCTTCCTTGCCGACCTGGTGGAAGGCACCCAGGTACGCCTGCTGGACACCCGCAAGACCCTGCCGGGCCTGCGCCTGGCGCAGAAGTATGCAGTGACCTGCGGCGGTTGCGACAACCACCGCATCGGCCTGTACGACGCCTTCCTGATCAAGGAAAACCACATCGCAGCCAGCGGCGGCGTGGCCGCGGCCGTGGCGGCGGCGCACCGCATTGCGCCGGGCAAGCCGGTGGAAATCGAAGTGGAAAGCCTGGATGAGCTGCGCCAGGCACTGGCCGCTGGTGCCGACATCATCATGCTCGACGAGCTGACTCTGGAAGAGATGCGCGAAGCAGTGCGCATTACTGCGGGCAAGGCCAAGCTGGAAGCCAGTGGAGGGGTCAACGAGACGACCTTGCGGGTGATTGCCGAGACTGGGGTGGACTACATCTCGATTGGTGCCATGACCAAGGATGTGAAGGCGGTGGACCTGTCGATGCGGTTGAGCCTGTAAGCTGATTGCAGGCATGAAAAAACCGGCCTCAGGGCCGGTTTTTTAATTGGTGGCGCTCTCGGATCAGAACGAAGCGTTGGCCAGCCCATCCAGGTAACGCTCGACATCCAACGCGGCCATGCAGCCGGCACCGGCCGAGGTAATGGCCTGGCGATAAACGTGGTCGGCCACGTCACCGGCGGCGAACACGCCCTCGATGTTGGTGGCGGTGGCATTGCCCTCACGGCCGCCGTTGACCACCAGGTAGCCGTCCTTGAGGGTCAGCTGGCCTTCGAACAGCGAGGTGTTCGGGGTGTGGCCAATGGCGATGAATACGCCGTCGACCTTGATTTCGTCGCTGCTGCCATCGTTGTTCTTCAGGCGCGCACCAGTCACGCCCATGTTGTCACCCAGCACTTCGTCCAGGGTGGCGTTGAGCTTGAGCTCGATCTTCCCTTCGGCCACACGGGCATGCAGCTTGTCGACCAGGATCTTCTCGGCGCGGAAGGTATCGCGACGGTGTACCAGAGTCACCTTGCTGGCGATGTTGGCCAGGTACAGCGCCTCTTCCACGGCAGTGTTGCCGCCACCCACCACGGCGACCGGCTTGTTGCGGTAGAAGAAGCCGTCGCAGGTGGCACAGGCCGAAACACCCTTGCCCATGAAGGTTTCTTCCGACGGCAGGCCCAGGTAGCGGGCGCTGGCGCCAGTGGCGATGATCAACGCGTCACAGGTGTACTTGCCGCTGTCACCCTGCAGGGTGAAGGGTTTGTTGGCCAGGTCGACGGCGTTGATGTGGTCGAAGACGATTTCGGTTTCGAAACGCTCGGCGTGTTCCTGCATGCGCTGCATCAGCGCAGGGCCGGTCAGGCCGTGGGGGTCGCCCGGCCAGTTGTCGACTTCGGTGGTGGTGGTCAGCTGGCCACCGGCCTGCATGCCGGTGATCAGCAGCGGCTTGAGGTTGGCACGGGCGGCATATACCGCAGCGCTGTAACCGGCAGGGCCGGAACCGAGAATGATGACGCGCGAATGACGTACTTCAGACATGTCGAACTCCTGTCGAGCGGGCCGCAGGGCCGGCATCGGTGTACCGGCTGCGCCTGCCTGGAAATTAAAAAGGACCCACGCAGCACTTGGGGAAGGCTACAACGCGCAGGCCCATAAAGCGGAAAGTGAGCGCACTGTAGCGAGGTCGCAAAGATTAAGGAAATATCCTTCGACAATCCACCTCATAGCCATCGTCTATTCAGCGATTTGATCGATAGCCAAGCCCTGCTGCTTTTGTTACAGCCCGTTTCCCGCCCGCTGCCCGCCTTTCGTCGGCGCGGCAAACTCGGTAAGGTCAGCGCGTTTTCCTTCTCTGCGGAGTCTCTCGATGCAAGCCCCTGTACTCTCTGGCCCCCAGTACCTGCGCGAAGGCCTGAAACTGGTGCTGAGCCCCAATCTGCGGTTGTTCGTGCTGCTGCCGCTGGCGGTCAACCTGCTGCTGTTTGGCGGCCTGATCTACTTCGCCGGCCACCAGTTCAGCCTGTGGGTGGACGCCCTGATGCCAAGCTTGCCGAGCTGGCTGAGCTTTCTCACCTACATCCTCTGGCCGCTGTTCGTCGCCCTGGTGGTGCTGATGGTGTTCTTCACCTTCACCCTGGTGGCCAACATCATCGCCGCGCCGTTCAATGGCTTTCTGGCGGAAAAGGTCGAGGTTGTGGTGCGTGGCGAGGACAATTTCCCCGCGTTCAGCTGGGGCGAGCTGGTGGCCATGGTGCCACGTACCTTCGGCCGTGAAATGCGCAAGCTGGGCTACTTCCTGCCGCGGGCCATCGGCCTGTTCATCCTGTCGCTGATCCCGGTGGTCAACGTGGTGGCGGCGCCGCTTTGGCTGATCTTCGGGGTATGGATGATGGCTATCCAGTACATCGACTACCCGGCGGACAACAACAAGATGAGCTGGCAGGACATGCTCGCCTGGCTGCGGCAGAAGCGCTGGCAATCGCTGGGCTTTGGCGGCATCACCTATCTGGCGTTGATGGTGCCGGTGGTGAACGTGCTGATGATGCCGGCGGCGGTGGCCGGGGCTACGTTGTTCTGGGTGCGGGAGCGGAACTGAAGGGGCGAGGGGCTGCAGGGCAGCCCCTTTTTGCGGGCTGCATTTTCAAAAGTCGGAGAAACTGTAGGGCTCGAGGGTGGCAATCTGAGAAAGCAGTATTAGATGCTCCACTGCCTTAACCTTCTCAAGGTTAGCAAGGTCGCTTGAGCCGCCGAACGCCAGGGCTGGAACGAACCCATACATTTCATCATGCTTTAGCATGCCCAGTTTTTTCTTTGCTGGCTCGAACATTCCATCAAAGTCAACAGACGCCTTCTCTTTCCCAAGGAAGAAACCTTGCACTTCACTGTCCATATCCGCCGCCGTCAACTCATATTCACTTCCCTTATATCGTGAAATATGAGCCAAAATCTTTACTGAGAAACCCGTTTGCTCTCCAAAGAGATACAGGTCACCAAATGCACCGCGAGCGATCAGGTGGTATCTATCCCGCCTCTCCAATATTGTGCCTTCGATAAGCGAGGCAGTTACCTCTTCATATTCCTGGGGATTGACAGTCCAAAATATCCCGTCACCATATCCGCACCAACCGTGCTCACTCCAATACTCTAACAATTTGCTCGGCAAGATCCCTCTGTATCGATCCAGACTTGAGGGAGGAACCTCCTGTCGAAAAAACGGCTCACCAACTTGCTCTACAAACAGGGAAAAAATCTCATCCACGGCGAAACCCTCAAGCGACTAGCATTTATGCAGTTTTACGTTTAACAGGCCTGACCCCACACCCGATCTTGAAGCTTTCTCGGCAGCAGCTTTCAAACCATAAACTCTGCTTTTCCATTGCGTGCCTATGCTCGAGTTAACTTGCCTGTCGCCAAAGTCAGAAATAGTATCCCGTCCACCGGCGATCAAGTCAGGATTATGCAAAGCTGCGAGAGATGACATGGTTTCCTTTGCTTGCTTCACCGAGAGCTTTCTAGCTTCAATGGCACTCATAGTTTTCATCAGATCCCTCTGAATCCTCTCCTGCAACTTATCATAAAGTTCCTTTCTCGCTATTTTTGCAATGCGCGGATCTCGCTTGGCCGGATTAGCGATATTTTCGAGAAACTCTTCAACCGTAAGCCGGTTTAGCCCATCCTGCTGTCCCTTCAACTGCCGTTCAAACTCGCCATGCTTGGATACTGGCAATTTGTCTGCCTTGAAGCACGCCACGGTATGCAACGGCATGCTACCGGGCTTCCCTGTCGAGGGCTCCTTGTCTTTCCCTGCCGGCCGATCAGGCTGCATCGGTTGCGGCTCACCCACCGCCCCCTTGCGCCGCTCCGGCACCTGCAGATCCGGCCGTTGCTTCAACCCTTCTTCATGCTTGAGCATCCATTGCCCCAGCCGCGCACCTTTGCGGCTGGCCGCCATTTCCTGGGCCAGCACCCGGGCATCGCCGCGGCCGCGGGTGAGGTACGACACGATCGCCCCCAACAACAGCAGCACGACTTCCACATGGCCTTGGGCAATCTGATGCGTGGCCCGGGATATCGCATAGGGGTCGTCCCGGCAGAACGGGCCCGTGCCTTCATTGCCGCAGGTGCCTTCCCAGGCGAAGCGAATGCCGTCGACGTAGTACTCGCCGATACGCGGCAAGCCCTCGATGAAGAACTCGGCGATGGAGGCCAGCCCCAGCGCGCCGAGGATCCAGCCACTGACCTTGAGGCCCATGGCCGCGCCCGCGCCGGCGAACGGAATGGTTCCGGCGCCGCCGGCGAATGCGCCAACCCCCGCGCCAAGCAGGCCACCGGTAATGGTGCTGCCGGCGACGATCATCGCCATCTGCCGCACGACCATCAGCAGTTCGTCGACGATGCTGTTGATGTCGAGGTCGGCGAAGCGCTGGCGCAGCATGTGCGCCGCCTGCCATTCGGCGTGGTAGAAGGCTGTGCGGACGGCTTCGATCCGGCGCAGGTTGAGGCCTAGCGAGGCGACCTCTTCATTGAGGCTGGTGCGGAACTGGCCACCGCTTTGGTAGCCCACCAGGGCGATGACACGTGACTCGATCTCGTGCCAGGAGGGCACGAGGTAATCCAGGTACATGAGGTGTCTCCCTGACAGCGTGTGCAGGGGGAAATCCCATCATGGATTCGGATCGGAGGTTTCTTAGCCAGTTGTAGGAAAATGCGACTTCTTTTACGGCAGGTTCAGCGAAGTTGAGCTGTTCAGCCGGCACCATGGACAAGGTTGGGGATCTTTGTCGTGCCTGAGATCGAGCCCCATCTGGGCGGGGGCTCGACTGCATATGCGCTACAAACCTCAGGCCATATCAAAGACTCAACTGGCTGGAAAACTGCCCCACCACATCCACCACCCGCTTCGCACCATCCTGAATCTCGACGATCACGCTCCCTGTCTCGTCCGCCAGTGCCAGGCCCTGCTCGGCCTGGCGCTTGCTGGTGTCGATGATCGCCACTGCCGCTTGGGCCAGTTGCTCGTTCTGCTGTACCACGCGGGCGATTTCCTCGGTGGCGGTGCTGGTGCGCGAGGCCAGTTGGCGCACTTCATCGGCAACCACGGCAAACCCACGTCCCTGTTCGCCAGCGCGGGCCGCTTCGATGGCCGCGTTCAGCGCCAGCAGGTTGGTCTGCCCGGCAATGTCGCTGATGGTCTTGATGATCGAGCCGATCACCCGCGACTGGGTATCCAGTGCCTGGATACCCTCTGCCGCCTCTTGCATCGACGCTTCCAGCCCGCGCATCACGCTGACGCTCTGGGTGACCACATCGGTGGCCTTGCGGGCACTGGCATCGGTACCCAGCGAGGTGTTGTAGGCGACATCCGCCGCCTCGGCCACCGCCTGCTCCTGGTTGACCTGATCGGTGATGACGGTGGCGAACTTCACCACCTTGTACAGCACGTCATGGGCATCGAAGATCGGGTTGTATGAAGCTTCCAGCCAGACCACCCGGCCGTGGGCATCGATACGCTTGAAGCGGTCGGCAACGTACTCGCCAAGGCGCAGCTTGTCCCAGAACGCCTGGTAGCCGGCCGAGTTGGCCTCCTCCGGCTCGCAGAAGATGCGGTGATGCTTGCCACGGATCTGCTCCAGGCGGTAACCGACAGCGCCCAGGAACCGGTCGTTGGCAGTGAGGATGGTGCCATCGAGATCGAACTCGATCACCGCGGTGGAGCGCATCAGGGCCTTGATCAGGCTTTCGTGCTCGCGGGAGGTCTCGATGGTGCGGGTAAGGTCGCTGGAATGCAGCGTGAAATACTTGATGCGCCCCTCGCTGTTCTTGACCGGCTGCAGGATCGAGCGTAGCCAGGCTTCCTGGCCATTGCCACGCAGCAGGCGGAATGCACCGTTCAGGTGTTCACCGCGGCTGATTGCGCCCTTCATGCGCTGGTGGAAATCCAGCGTCTTCACATGGGCGGGGACGATGTCCTCGATGTTGCGCCCAAGCAATTGTTCGCCACGGTAGAGCATCTCGCTCTCGAAGTTGGCATTGACCATCTCGATCCGTCCCTGAGGGTCGAGTTGAAGTACCAGCATCTCGCTGTCGAGGCTATTCTTGACCTGTTCTATGGACATCAGGTCTTCGCGAAGCTGCCGGATTTCTTGCTTGAGCTTGTTGTTGAACATCACCGCTCTCCTGGAGCGAATCGGGTAGTCGAATGCATCTTCATCGGCTGCCGATGCCCCCGCTTGAGTGCCCTGCAATGAAATATTCACGTGGACATACGCGTCGGCGAGCAGGCGTCATCTTTACGTCACATGGCAGTCACATTGGCGCAATCCAGCAGGCGGAAACTTTTTGTCATGAATACACCCGCCCTACGCATTTCCCTGGTCAGCGAAACCTTCCCACCCGAGATCAACGGCGTGGCCAATACCCTTGGCCGCCTCAGCGAGGGGTTGCGCCAACGCGGCCATGAGATCGAAGTGGTGCGCCCACGCCAGGCCGGAGAAGCAACGCGGCACAGCGACCCGAACCTGATGCTGTGCCGTGGCTGGCCACTGCCTGGCTACCCGGGCTTGCAATGGGGCGAGGTATCGATGCACAAGCTGTTGCGCCGCTGGCGTCGACAGCGCCCGGATGTGCTGTACATCGCCACCGAGGGGCCGCTTGGGCTCAGTGCACTGCGCGCGGCCCGGCGCCTCGGGGTTGCGGTGGTCAGTGGCTTCCACACCAACTTCCCGCAGTATTCCGGCCAGTACGGGCTGGGCCTGCTGACGCGCCTGCTCACCAACTACCTGCGCTGGTTCCATCGGCGCACGGCGATCACTCTGGTACCCAGCCTCAGCCAGCGCCTGGAGCTCGAACGCCGTGGCTTCGAACGCCTGGAGCTACTGGCCCGGGGGGTCGATGCCTGCCTGTTCAACCCGGCCCGGCGCAACCCCGCATTACGGGAAAGCTGGGGGCTCGGCCCGGATGATATCGCCGTGCTGCATGTGGGGCGGCTGGCGGCAGAAAAGAACCTGGGCTTGCTGCGCCCAAGCCTGGAGGCCCTGCAGAAAACTTATCCACACAAACGTCTGCGCCTGATAATGGTCGGTGACGGCCCGCAGCGTGCCGCCCTCGAACAGCAGGTACCGGATGCCATGTTCTGCGGCGTCCAGCGTGGCGAGGTGCTGGCCGAACACTATGCCAGCGGTGACCTTTTCCTGTTTCCGAGCCTGACCGAAACCTTTGGCAATGTGGTACTCGAAGCCATGGCCTCGGGGTTGGCGGTGGTCGCCTATGACGAGGCAGCCGCCGCGCAGCATATTCGTCATGGCCATAGCGGTGCGCTGGCCATGCCGGGGGATCAGGTGGCGTTCATCGATGCAGCCTGCTGGCTGCTGGAGGAAGAAGAGACGTTACGGCGGGTGCGCCTGAATGCGCGAAAGCATGCCAGCCACCAGGGATGGCCGGCGATTGTCGAGCAGTTCGAGGGGTATCTGCATGCAGCCCGGAACCAGGCTGCGACCTCGCCAGCTTCGAGGCTGGGTGCTACGCGATCTGTGTAGGAGCGGCCTTGTGTCGCAATCGGGCTGCAGAGCAGCCCCTCGATAGTTGCGACAATGCTGATATCCGGGGGCCGCTATGCGGCCCGATCGCGACACCAGGCCGCTCCTACAGAGGGACCGCGTCAGGCACTTCAGGCCAAGGCTTTCTCGATAGCCTGCACCACCGCAGGATCATCCGGCGCCGTGCGCGGCGAAAAACGCGCCAGCACCCGCCCGTCCTTGCCCACCAGGAACTTCTCGAAGTTCCAGGTAATGTCGCCCGGGAACTCCGCCCCCTCACCCGCCAGCAGTCGGTACAGCGAATGGCGCTGCGGCCCGTTGACCTCCAGCTTGGCACCCAGCGGGAAGCTCACCCCGTAGTTGAGGCTGCAGAACTCCTGAATTTCCTTTTCGCTGCCAGGCTCCTGCCCGGCAAACTGGTTGCACGGAAGGCCAAGCACGTTGAAGCCCTTGTCCTTGTAATTCTGGTAGAGGTTCTCCAGGGCCTTGTATTGCGGCGTGAGGCCACACTTGGAGGCAACGTTGACCACCAGCACCACTTGGCCCTTGAACGGTGCGAGGGGCAGCTCCCCGCCGTTCAATGCGTCCAGTTTCAGGTCGTGAAATGCACTCATGATGAATCCCCTCTCAGGTTCCCGGTTGCCGCGCAGGCGAATTACGCCCACTAAAAAGGCGCTCGTCCAAACCGTCCACCTCCCGTAGGAAGGCAAATCGGCTTGCCCGAGCGCCTGGCGACTTTCTGAGCTTAGCGCAGAAAAATCAGTGGTGATGGCCACCTTCACCGTGGATGTGGCGGTGAGCGATTTCTTCGTCGCTGGCATCACGAACGTTGACCACTTTGACCTGGAAGGTCAGACGCTGGCCGGCCAGCGGGTGGTTGCCGTCGACAGTCACGTCGTCGCCGTCGATGTCGCGAATGGTGACGATCTGCATCTGGCCATCCGGCGCCGAAGCGTGGAACTGCATGCCCACTTCCAGTTCGTCGACACCTTCGAAAAGGCTGCGGTTCAGGGTGCTGACCAGCTCGGCCAGGTATTCCCCGTAGGCATCTTCCGGCTCGATGGAAACGTTCAGCTCGTCACCGGCCTGCTTGCCTTCCAGGGCTTTTTCCAGGCCTGGGATGATGTTGCCGGCACCGTGCAGGTACACCAGCGGTGCACCGCCGGCGGAGCTGTCGATGGTCTCCCCGGCGTCGTTGGTCAGGGTATAGTCGATGGAGACAGCCTTGTTGGCGGCGATCAGCATGGGGCAAGACCTTTTGCAAAAGTATATAGAGCGGACAAGTGTAACCAAGCCATCGCCCGATTGCGAACGCACCGCGGACGAGCAACGGCCCATCAGTCGGATCACCGGCTTCCACCAGGACGAAGAGGGCCACTGGGTGGCCGAACTGTCCTGCGGCCACACCCAGCACCTGCGCCACCAGCCGCCGTGGCAGGCGCGCCCCTGGGTGCTCGACCCGGCCCAGCGCGAGCAGCGCATCGGCCAGCCTTTCGCTTGCGGCTGGTGCGCACAAGGTGCCGATAGCGCTACCCTTGGCCGTTAATTTCTTGCACCGCTTATTTCGAGAAGCACGCATGCACACATTTTTCATTGCGCCGACCGATTTCGGTGTCGGCCTGACCTCCATCAGCCTGGGCCTGGTGCGCACCCTGGAGCGCGCCGGGCTGAAGGTCGGCTTCTTCAAGCCGATCGCCCAGCCCCACCCGGGTGACACCGGCCCCGAACGCTCCACCGAGCTGGTCGCCCGCACCCACGGCATCAAGCCCCCGGTGCCGCTGAGCCTGGCCCACGTCGAGCGCATGCTCGGCGATGGCCAGCTGGACGAATTGCTCGAAGAAATCATCCGCCTGTACCAGCAAGCCTGCATCGGCAACGACGTGGTGGTGGTCGAGGGCATGGTGCCCACGCGCCACGCCAGCTATGCGGCGCGGGTCAACCTGCACCTGGCCAAGAGCCTGGATGCCGAGGTGATTCTGGTATCGGCGCCGGAAAACGAAGTGCTCAGCGAGTTGTCCGGCCGGGTCGAACTGCAGGCCCAGCTGTTCGGCGGCCCGCGCGATCCGAAGGTGCTCGGGGTAATCCTCAACAAGGTGCGCACCGACGAAAGCATGGCCGACTTTTCCACCCGCCTGCGCGAGCACTCGCCGCTACTGCGCGGCAACGACTTCCGCCTGCTGGGCTGCATCCCCTACCAGCCTGAACTGAACGCCCCGCGCACCCGCGATGTGGCCGACCTGCTAGGTGCCCAGGTGCTCAACGCCGGCGACTATGAACAGCGGCGCATGAGCAAGATCATCATCTGCGCGCGTACCGTTGCCAACACGGTGCCACTGCTCACCTCGGGTACCCTGGTGGTGACACCGGGCGACCGCGACGACATCATCCTCGCCGTCAGCCTCGCGGCGATCAACGGCGTCCCGCTGGCCGGCCTGCTGCTGACCAGCGACAGCAAACCTGACGCGCGTATCCTTGGTCTGTGCCGTGGCGCCCTGCAGGCCGGCCTGCCGATCCTGTCGGTCAGTACCGGCTCGTACGACACCGCCAACCAGCTCAACTCGCTGAACCGCGAGATACCAGTGGACGACCGCGAGCGCGCCGAATTCATCACCGACTTCGTCGCCAGCCACCTCGACGCCGCCTGGCTGCACCAGCGTTGCGGCACGCCGCGTGAATTGCGCCTGTCCCCAGCCGTGTTCCGCTACCAGTTGATCCAGCGGGCGCAGCAGGCCAACAAGCGCATCGTCCTGCCGGAAGGCGCCGAGCCGCTGCTGGTGCAGGCAGCGGCCATCTGCCAGGCCCGCGGCATTGCCCGCTGCGTGCTACTGGCCAAGCCCGAGGATGTCGACGCCGTGGCCCGCGCCCAGGGCATCACCTTGCCGCCGGGCCTGGAAATCCTGGACCCCGAGGTAATTCGCGGGCGCTATGTAGAGCCGATGGTCGAGCTGCGCAAGAGCAAGAACCTCAATGCACCAATGGCCGAGCAGCAACTGGAAGACCCGGTGGTGATCGGTACCATGATGCTGGCCCTGGACGAAGTGGACGGCCTGGTCTCGGGCCTGGTGCACTCCACCGCCAACACCATCCGCCCGGCTCTGCAACTGATAAAGACCGCACCGGGCTCGAGCCTGGTGTCGTCGGTATTCTTCATGCTGTTCCCCGAACAGGTGCTGGTGTACGGGGACTGCGTGATGAACCCGCACCCGAGTGCTGTCGAACTGGCCGAGATCGCCCGGCAGAGTGCCGAATCGGCACAGGCCTTCGGCATCGCGCCACGGGTGGCGATGATCAGTTATTCAAGCGATTCGGCCAGCGACGAGGAAGTCGAGAAAGTGCGCGAAGCGACCCGCCTGGCACAAGGCGCGGCGCAAGAGCTGCTAATCGACGGGCCGTTGCAGTATGACGCGGCGGCCAACCCGGCGATTGCGCGGGACCTGGCGCCGGGCAGCCCGGTAGCCGGGCGGGCGACGGTATTCGTGTTCCCAGACCTGAATACCGGCAACACGACTCACAAGGCGGTGCAACGCAGCACCGACGGGGTCAGCCTGGGGCCGATGCTGCAAGGGTTGCGCAAGCCGGTGAACGACTTGCCGCGCGGGGCTCAGGTTGACGATATCGTGCATACCATTGCCCTGACGGCGATTCAGGCGAGCGTGGCGGGCTGATACCTGCGAAGCATGCACCGCGGTGCATGGCACCGGCTTCGCCGGTGTTCGCGGGCACGCCCGCTCCCACAGGAACCGCGCATTTCCTGAGCCTCGCGCTAAACCTGTGGGAGCGGGCAAGCCCGCGAAGGGCCGCCAAGGGGCCCCGGCGGTCAATCAGGGATACTGCTGAACCTGACCTTGCTGGTCATACTGCTGACCCGGAATCGGCTTCAGGTTCACTTCCACACGGCGGTTCTGCGCACGGCCATTGGCGTCGGCGTTGCTGGCGATCGGCTGGTCCGGGCCCATGCCACGTACGGTGATACGCGAGGCATCTACACCCTGCGAGGTCAGGTAGGTGCTGACCGCCTGCGCACGGCGCTGGGACAGGTCCATGTTGTGCTGGCGGCTTCCAGTGCTGTCGGTGAAGCCGACCACTTCGATGGTGTTCTGGTTGAACTGCTTGAACGAGCCGGCCAGGTTGTTCAGCGGCGAGTAGAAGCTTGGCGCGATGTTGGCCGAGTCTGTTGCGAAGGTGATGTTGCCCGGCATGATCAGCTTGATCTGGTCACCCTGGCGCTGCACTTCCACACCGGTATTGGCCATTTGCGCGCGCAATTCGGCTTCCTGCTTGTCGGCGTAGTAGCCATAACCGGCTGCAGCGGCACCCACGGCGGCAGCGCCGATCAGTGCGCCCTTGCCGCGGTTGTTGTGGTCGATGGCGGCACCGGCGATAGCACCGGCCAGCGCGCCCAGGCCGCCGTATTTGGCAGTTTTGCTCATCCCGGTGGAGCCCTGCGCCTGCCCTTGGCTGTCATAAGGGTTCTGGCCGGCACAGCCGGTCATCAGGGCAGCGGCGGTTGCGACGATAATCAGACGACGCATGGTGAACATGGACAAGCTCCTACTGAATTCATGAATGCGACAGATCATAAAGGGATCTATGCCAGCCTTGGATTGCATCGGCGCCGAAAAATTCCGTGAAAGTGCCTTCATGTGCCATCAGGCACGCACAAAGGGGTTCTCGCGCATTTCGTCGCCCAGGCGGGTATCAGGCCCGTGGCCGGTCACCACGATGGCCTCCTCGTCCAGCCGGTACAGCCGCTCCCTGATGGAACGGACGATGGCCCGCTGGTCGCCACCCCACAAATCGGTACGGCCAATGCCCCGGCGGAACAGGGTATCGCCGGCGATCAGCAGCTTGGCGTCGGCAAACCAGAAACTCATCGAGCCTGGCGTGTGGCCTGGCGTATGCAGGGCCACGCCACATCCACAGGCCAGCTCCTCGTCATCCCCCAGCCAGCGGTCCGGCGCGGGTACCGGAGTGTAGGGCACGCCGAACATCTGGCACTGCATTTCCAGGTTGTCCCACAGCGACTGGTCGTCCTTGTGCAGGTGCAGCGTGGCGCCGGTCAGCTCCTTGAGCTTGCCCGAGGCGAGGAAGTGATCGAAGTGCGCGTGGGTGTGGATGATGCTCACCAGCGTCAGCCCGTGGGCCTGCAGGCGGGCCAGGATCTTGTCCGGGTCACCGCCGGGGTCTACGACGATGGCCTTTTTGGTAAGCGGGTCGCCGATCAGGGTGCAGTTGCACTGCAGGGGGCCTACGGGGAAGGTTTCGCGGATGAGCGCTGACGATGGATTCTGCATAGGGAATACGGGAACCGGTTAATCGAAGAGGGTCTGTACGCGAGCCAGTGCATCAAGGATGACGACCTCGGGTACCGACTCTATGCGTTTGGCAAATCTGGCTTCAAGGTCGACTGTGCGCACCTGATTGCAGAGCATCACGCCCTGAGTCTGCGTACCCACACCGCTGAGCGTGACGGCGAAACCCGCATGCCTGGCAAAATCGCCACCTTGAGTGATCGGCACTACCACAGCCAGGCCTGACGCATTGAACGCAGCGGGAGTGAGCACCAGCGCAGGTCGCCCGGCCCCCTGCTGCTCCCGTCCAACAGTCGGATCGAGATTGACGCGAACGATATCGCCCCTGGCGAACTTCACCCGATTCACACTTCACGCCCTACTGGTGGCATCGCGTTCCAGTCGGCCATGTCCTCTGGCTCCGGTGCATCCAGATCGCACTGAGCCATCAGCTCTTCAAGGGTGTATTTGGGTTTCGACCTGACGGGTTTGAGCACCATGGTCTCACCCGCGGTGTCCAGGCTCAAGGTAGAGCCGACTCCGAGACGCATCTGCTTGAGCACTGCAGCCGGCAAGCGAATCGCGGCGCTGTTACCCCACTGTTGAATCTTGATCTGCATGAGTATCTCCCAAGGTAGATACATAGTAGAAACCCTCCAAATGATTGCAAGCGAAATGTAGAGACGTCGTATCTACACTGTCATTTGCCCGGTATGGACAAAAGCCCTGCAACCTCAAGAAGGAAATGCCCTACATCACCTTGGGAACCTACTTTCCACCTGCAAAAATTTGAAACGTAATCCTTGTCAGTTTCAAGGCAAAAACAACCTGAACAACCCACCCCCAAGCGCGCCGCCATTGGAGATCTCGATCCGCCCGCGCACCCCGCCGCTTTCATGCAGTGCCGCGATCCGCGCCGCAAAATACAGGCCAAGGCCGGTACTGCCGCTGGTCGAGTCGATACCCTGGATGAATTCTTCCTGGCGTTCGAGCATCCGCTGTGGATAACCCGGGCCGTCATCGTTGACGCAGATGGCCAGCTGGTTGTCTGCCTCTTCGATGGTGATCAGCAAGGCATGCGCGGCAAAGCGGGTGGCGTTGGTGATCACGTTGGCGATCACCGAGGCCACCAGCTCGCGGTCGAAGAAGCCCAGCGGGTTGTCGGTGTCGATGCGCCAGGTGGCAAGGATGTCCTTGTGCTTGAGCACCTCCTCGTGTGCCGCGAGCTGGGCTTCGATAAAGTCGTCCAGTTCGTGGTAGTCCGGGCACACCGGCAACTGGTTCACGCCCAGTTTGTACAACCCCAGCAACTGCACAAGCATGCCGTTGAGGTGGCGAAACTCATGTTCCATAACCCCTTGCTCGGCACCACTTCGCAGCTCCTCGGGCAAGCGCTGCATCCACTGGTTGTGGGACTGGATCAGCGCCGACAGGGAGTTCTTCAGGTCGTGCACGGTGGAGGCGATCACCGTGGAAAAATCCAGCCCCTGGTTGTCTTGATTCATGCGCCGAACACTCGGATGTGCAGTTTGCGGTAACGGTCGTAGCGGTTGTCGCTGGCGGGGATGCCGGCCACGCTGGTCAGGGCGTCGCGACACTCCTGCATGATCGCGGGCTGAGGGTTGTCTCCGCCGATGCGCAGCAGCGCCTGGGCAGTGTTGAGGGCGATGCTGATGTTCTTCGGCTGCAAACCCAGCGCCTTGCGGAACAGCTGCAAAGCCTCGCCGAGCTGCCCTCCCTGGTAACTGCGCACACCCTGGCGATTGAGGGTGACCGCTTCGGTAATGGCGTTGAGCACGCTGGGGTCGTCCGTCAGCTTGCCGACCCTCTCCATGACCTTTGGGTCATCGCCATAACTTTCCACACAGTTCTTCAGCACGCCGATGGCGGCAGCTTCCTGTCCCATGGCCTGCAACTGCGCGGCAACGGTCAGGGCCGAATCGACCGAGAAGAACTGGTTCATCTTGTCCAGGCGCTGGATCGCCTGTTCGGTCAGCTTTGCAGCCGTTTCAGGGTCGCCGGCCTGCTGCAGGCTGGCGGCCTTCATCATGCGGGCACGCACCTGCAGGCCTTGGTCCTCGGGGTTTTCCTTGGCCACTTCGCTGAGTGTGCTGTTGATCTCGACCCGTGTGCGCGCATCCAGCCCAAAGCCGGCATTCCTGCTCATCAGCGCCTGCACCAGGCCCAGGTTGTTCTCGGGGTCCTTGTAGCGTGAGCTCTGGCCCTGATTCACCGCGTGGCGAAATGCCTTCGAAGCACTCTCGAAGTCTTCGTTTTCCAACGCCAGCTTGCCCAGCGTCGACTGCCGGCGCACCGATAACGGCGACAGGCGCACGGCTTCTTCAAGCATGTTCTGCGCACGCCTGGTCTCGCCTTGGGCCACCAGCACCTCGGCCATGCCATCGTACAGGCCTGGCATGATCGGGAAGGCCTTGAGCGCCTGCTCGTACACGCCCTGGGCCTGGGCATTCTGGCCACGCTTGTGCATCAGGCCGCCCAACGCCGAGTAGACCCACGGCTGCGGGCGGCTGGCCAGGATGGCCTTGAGGAACTTCTCCAGTTCCTCGAAGCGGTTGAGGTTGCGCAAGGCATCGGCCCGATAGCGCAGGCACAGCGGGGCCAAGCGTGGGTCGCGCTTGCACAGCTCGGCGCAAGCCGCCAGCACTTCTGCCGGGCGATTTCGGTCCAGGGCCTGCAGGATCGGCTTGAGCAGGGTCTTGCGCTGGTACAGTTTCTCGACACGCTGGGCCAGGCCAACTCGGTTGAACGGCTTGGTCAGATAGGCATCAGGCTCGTGCTCGATGGCGCTGAGGACAATGGCCTGGCTGCTCTCGGCAGTGACCATGATGAATATGCACTCATGGCTGATGTGCTTGTCGAGGATCAGGTCTTCGAGCACCTGCTGGCCGTTCTTCTTGCCGTCGCCCAGGTGGAAGTCCTGCAGTATGACGTCATAGCGCTTTTGCGCGCACATGCGCAGCGCCTGCTCGCCGCTGTCGGCGGTGTCCACGTCACGCACGCCCAGTTCGCGCAGCATGGAACGGGTCGACGTGCGAAAGTCGGTAAAGTCGTCGACGATCAGAAAGCTCTTTTGCCCGTACTGCAGCATCAACACGACCTGCCTTGGAATGATTGAAAAATCGCGCGAGGCGATGCCACCGATAGCTGTATCGGCAGCTGGTCGGAAAAGATTAGGGTAGAGCATTCGCGGCCACGAACCATGGCCTCGAGCCATCACTTTAACGAGCAAGACCCTGCTGGGCCAATATCACAACAGCAGCCCCAGGGACTTGGCCTTCGCCACCGCCTGGGTACGCCGCTCCACCCCCAGCTTGCTGTTGATATGGCTGGCGTGGGTTTTCACCGTGTGCAGGGAAATGAACAACCGCTCGCTGATCTGCTGGTTGGAACAACCCTGGGCAATCAGCTCGAGCACGGCCAACTCGCGGCTACTCAGGGCTTCGCCGCTGCCGGTGCTGGCGCTTGGTATTTGCGGCAAGCGCTTGAGCAACTCGGCCTGCACCGGGCAGGCGGCTACTGCATGGAGCTGTTCGAGAAGCCACTGCGGGTACTGCTCCAGCAAAGGCTGGAACGGTTGCAGCACGCCGCCATGGGCTGCCGCCAGCAACCGTGGCAACAACTGGGCGGCCTGCTCTTCCCGACCTTCGCCCAGCAACAAGCCAAGCCACTGGCACAGGGCACTGACGCTGAGCATCATGCCGCCACTGGCCTGGCCGCGCTCGACCAGGCCTGCCAGCCGCTGCGCCGCATCGGCGCTACGCGACTGGATACGCTCGAGGGATGCCTGCTGCAAGGCGATGTGCAACGGCAGCAACGGGTGGAACTCCGGGGCCGCCGCCGGTTGCTCGCCACCATAAGTCTGGCCCAGCCGCAGCAGCCAGGACTCGGCCAGGTCGATGCGCCCCTGGGCCAACCACAACTCGCATTTGACCAAGGTGATCATCGCCAGATAGTAGACCGGCGGTACATCCCAGATGTGCATCAGCCGCTCGGCCTCGGCCAGTTCGGCAAAGGCCTCGGCAAAGTGCCCTTCTCGGCCATCGAGCGTAGCGATCACACAGTGGCCGATGAGCACACTGATATCACGGCAGGCCCGCGCCTCGCCCAGCCCAGCACGTAAACGGGCACGACCCTGGGACGGCTGCAGACGCGACACCAGCAGGTAGCCCTCGTAAAGCGTCAGGCGGGCGCGCACGGCATAAAGCCGCTGTGCCGAGAGCCCTTGCAGGCGCTGCAACCCCTGGCGAACTTCGTCCAGCGCGCGCAACACCTCGCCACGGGCATGCAGCACCCGCGCCCGGTCGTAATGGGCCAGGGCCTCGAACAATGGGTTGCCAACACGCTGGGCCAACTCCAGCGCCTCACGGTTCCAGCCGCGGGCCCGCCAGAAATCGCCATCGGCAATCGCCAGGTTGGACAGCGTCGACAGGCACACCAGGCGTTGGCCATAACGCTTGCTCGGCAAGCTCTGCAGCGCTTCACCGCAATAGGCCAGGGTGCGCTCGCGATCACCACGGCCACGGGCGATAACACCACTCAGCGCCAGCCACTGGGCCAGCATGGACTTTTGCGCGGTCGCCGAAGGCGCGGGCAGGAAGCGGCTGAGATAACCCGCCAGCTCCTCGGCCGCGTCCAGCTGGCACGCCAGGCCCAACGCCCAGCTGTACAGCACGATCAGCCGCGGCGTGCTGATCAGCAGGCTGTCGGGCAGGTCCATCTTCCAGCGCAGCAACATGCCGACGTTCTGTTCGGCCAGCAGTTGCTCCTCGGACAGGCTCTGCACCAGGTCGGCGGCGACATCGAGGTAACCGGCGCGCAGGGCCTGCTCCACCGCTTCGTCCAGCAGGCCCTGGCTTTCGAACCAGCGGCAGGCACGCAACTGCAGGTCGGCCAGCGGCTCGCTGGCCTGGCG
Source organism: Pseudomonas sp. M2(2023) (assembly GCF_030263955.1). Taxonomy (NCBI): domain Bacteria; kingdom Pseudomonadati; phylum Pseudomonadota; class Gammaproteobacteria; order Pseudomonadales; family Pseudomonadaceae; genus Pseudomonas; species Pseudomonas sp. M2(2023). Next base: position 886,539 of record NZ_CP127114.1, on the reverse strand, counting down.
GCTGCGCAACAGGTCGGAGAACAAATGGTGATAGCGGAACCAGTGGCCATGCTCGTCCAGCGGCACCAGGAACACCTGGTGCGCCTGCAAGAAACGCAGGATCGCGGCACTGTCGTGACGGCCGCGTACGGCATCGCACAGCGGGGCGCAGAAACGTTCCTGGCAGGCCGTTTCGTAAAGGAAGGCCTGTACATCGGCGGGCAGCATGTCGATGACTTCTTCCAGCAGATAGTCACGGATCAGGCCCTCGCCGCCATGCAAGGCCTGGGGCAAGGCCTGCTCGTCAGCGGACTCGCTTGCCGCCAGCTGCCAGAAACGCAACCCGGCCACCCAACCGTCGCTGCGCTGGATCAGGTTGTCCAGAGCCTGGCCACGCAGCCCGTTGGGTTGGCGGCCGATCACCGCCAGTGATTCTTCGGCGGTCAGGCGCAAGTCCTGTTCGTTGAGTTCGACCAGGTGCCGCGACAGGCGCAGGCGCGCCAGGTGCCAATCCGGGCGTTGGCGGCTGGTGACCAGCAGCACCAGGCCGGGGGGCAGGTGATTGAGGAAGAACTGCAGGCAGCGGTCGAGTACCGGCCCCTGGGCCAGGTGATAGTCGTCCAGCACCAGCAACAAGGGAGTATCGGCTTGCAGGTACAGCGCCAGCTCGTCGAGCAGGCCGTCGAGCCATTCCTCGAAGGCGAACGGCTGGTGGCGCTGGCGCATTTTCAGCAGACCCATGGCCTGGCCGCCCAGCGCCGGGCAATACTGCTGCAGGCCTTCGAGCAGGCGTTCGAGGAATCGGCCAGGGTCGGCATCCCGTTGGCTCAGGCCCAGCCACAGGCTACGCCAGTGCTCGGGCAGCGCTTCGCAAAATTCGATGGCAAGGGAGCTTTTGCCGAACCCTGCCGGGGCATTGACCAGTAACAACCGCCCGCCGAGACCGGCTTGCAGCCGCTGGCACAGGCGCAGGCGCGGCACATGGCCGTCCGGCAAGGGCGGCCGGAAGAAACGCCCGTCCAGCAGGCCCAGGGCCTGGCTGGTGAATCCATGCGTACGGGACAGATCTGTCATGGCCGGCTCGTTCTGATTGGAAGACTACGGCGGTATGGATGCTTGCGAGACTAGCGGGTAACGCTACGCATTTGAAGATGATGGGCGCAATTACACTGAAAAAGACTGCGACAAAAAGCAACATGACTGATGGACAGCGGCTGGGGCGGGGGTTTGGAGGGGTATTCACCAGCTTTATTGCTGTACCGGCCTCTTCACGGGTGAACCCGCTCCTACAGAGATTGCGCAGGTTTCAAGCCCAGTGCAGTACCTGTGGGAGCGGGTTCACCCGCGAAGGGGCCGGTACAGGAAAATGAAACGCCCCGGACAAGCCGGGGCGCTCCGAGGTTGCGCGATACTTAGCGAATACCCGACTGGCGCAGTGCCGCTGGCTGGAAGTCAGCCTTGCTGGCACTGAAGCCGAAGTCGTAGGCGCGCTTCTCTTCGTTCTTCATGCCCAAGGCCAGGTAACGGCCCGACTGCAGGTCATAGATGGCCTCCAGGGTGTACCACGGCACTTCCACGTTGTAGTACGGCTGGGCATGTGCCTCGGACACGCGCCACAGTTGGCCACGGCCGTCGTACTGGTCAATCACCGCAGCCTGCCAGGTGTCCTCGTCGATGTAGAAGTCACGCTTGGCATAGATGTGCCGCTGGCCCGGCTTGAGGGTGGCGACCACGTGCCATACACGGCGCAGCTCGTAACGGGCCAGGTCCTGGTTGATGTGCCCGGCCTTGATGATGTCGGTGTACTTGAGCTTGGGGTCGTCGAGCTTGAAGGCGTTGGACGCGATGTACATCTCCTTCTTGCCTTCCAGCTTCCAGTCATAGCGGTCTGGCGCACCGTTGAACATGTCCAGGTTGTCGGAGGTGCGCAAACCGTCGGCGGCCGTACCCGGGCCGTCGTACGACACTTGTGGTGCCTGGCGTACGCGGCGCTGACCGGCGTTGTAGATCCACGCCTTGCGTGGTTCCTTCACCTGGTCGAGGGTTTCGTGCACCAGCAGCACGGTACCGGCCAAGCGCGCAGGCGCGGTCACTTCCTGCTTGAAGTAGAACAGGATGTTGCCCGGGTTGTTCGGGTCGTAATCCTTCATTCTTTCGCGGAAGACGAACTGGTCGGAGAAGTATACCGGGTTGAAAGAGCCGTTCTGCTGGGGCGTTGCCTGGGTCACCAGACGGCTGACGCTACCGCCCCGGTAGCGGGTGATGTGGTTCCAGATCACCTCCAGGCCGCTTTTCGGGATCGGGAACGGTACAGCCGTGCGGAAGTTGTTCAGACCGTTGCCGCCTTCGACCAGGGTGGTCTTGGTAGCGTTTTCCTTGATGGCGGCGAACACATCGGCCGGCACCGTGGAACCGCGATGGGTCTTGAATACCGGGATCTTGAAGGTGTCCGGATAGCGCTTGAGCATGGCCAGCTGGCCCGGCGAGAGCTTGTCCTTGTACTGGTCGGCGTTCTGCGCGGTGATGGTGAACAGTGGCTTGTCACTGCCGTACGGGTCGGACAGGAAGCCCTTGCCGTCGACGCTGCCCGCGCTCTTGGACAGCGGTTCCCACGGGCCGATCGAGCCATCGGCGTTGCCAGCCTTTTCGGCGCCCATCGGAGTCAAGGTACTGCCCAGCTTGGCCGCCTCGTCGGCGGATACTGCAGCCATGACGCTGGTCGCCAGCAGGGACAGGCCCAGCACACCGGCTTGCAGCAGACTTCTGGTCTTGTTCATGTCGTGTCGTCCTGGATCTGTATGCTTAGAAGTTCACGCCGAAGCTGAGGGCGACGAAGTCGCGGTCATCCACGGTGGTGTACTTGCCGTCGAAGAAATTGGTGTACGACAGGCTCGCCGTGTAGGTGTTCTGGTACTCGGCGTCCAGGCCCAGGCTGACAGCCTTGCGGCCCTCCTCGAAGTTGGCGCCAGGGCCAGGCGAATAGCCGGAAACGTCATGCGACCAGGCCACGCTCGGCTTCAGGTTGACCCCGGCGAAGACGTCGTTGTAGTCCCAGATGACACGGGCGCGGTAACCCCAGGAGGTACTGGTGGTGTAGCCGTCGTTCTCGCAGTTGCGGTTCAGGTTGGCAGTGGATGCACCGGCGCCAGCGCCTGCGATGGTACTGGCGTTGAGTACCTGGCAGGTATCGGCACCACCGGTGGAAGGCAGCGGGCCAGGGCCGAACACTGGATCGCGACCGTAGCGAGTGTCGTGCGCGTTTTCGAGGCCGCCCACATGGGTGACACCCACTTCGCCCACCACGGTCATGCGGCTGGCACCCATCACCTGATCGAAGAAGTGCGTCAGGGTAGTCTGGAATTGCGTGATTTCCTTACGGCGATACCCATGCAGGTCCTGCCCCGGAGTACCAGTCAACAGCGAAGCATTGCTCAAGGCGCCGCCAATGGGACGAACCCCGGCAAACAATATATCTGTGGTGTTGAGTTGCACTGGCGCGTTGGGGCGGTAGCTGAGTTCGCCGCTCCAGGCGGTCCCTGTAGGCAGCGTGGTGGAGAAACTCAAGCCATAGAGGCGGATATCCTCCGGGTATTCGACAAAGTACTCGGAATTACCCGCCACGATCAGGGGTGCCAGGGCGCGCAGCTGTGCAGGCAGGGCGCTCAACCCGGCGAACACGGAGGGTGCAGCCCCTGTAGCGCTGAAGATCGGCGCACGGCTGTGATAGTTCATGAAGTAGGCACCGAACTCGGTGTCCAGCGGTTCGAACATGTAGCGCATGGCCACACCGAATTGGCCGCTATCACGTGCATCGCGGTCGGCGCCGCGGCGCACCATCACCCCTTCTTCGTTGATATCCACGCCCCGAGTGGCAAGGAACTGCTGCGCCGCCCCTGGCACCGTGCGGCTGCTGTTGAGCACACGCAGGTTGTCGGTACAGCCGTCGGCAATGATGTCCGGCTGGGAGAAGAACGTGCCGCAGTTGTCGACGACCGTCTGGTCCCATTCGATCTGGTAGAAGGCCTCGGCCGACAGGTTGTCGGTCAGGCTCTGCGAAATGTAGAACATGTTGACCGGAATCAGGCCTTCCTTGATCTCGGCCCCCGGGCGGCGAAACGCCGACACGTCGATCGGGTTGATCGAGTTGATGCCGCCACCGATGAAGGTACTTTCACCCCAGCTCACCACCTGCTTGCCCAGGCGCACCGAGCCTGGCTGATCGCCGATGGAGTAGTTGTGGTAGACGAATGCGTCGAGTAGCTCGGCACCGGACGATTTGGCGCCTTCCTTGCGGTTGGAGTCGCTGATGTCCTTGAACTCGCGGCCTTCGTCCTTCAGTTCGAAGTCGTACCAGTACTTGCCGCGGACGAAAACGCCGGTGTCGCCGTACTTGAGCTCCAGGTCATGGATACCCTTGAAGATCTTGGAGAAGGTTTCGCCCTTCTTGAAGTTCAGGTGGCCATCGTCGGATGTCTGCGACAGGCCCTTGCCGCCGTTGTTCACCCCGATCAGGTTCTTGTTGGGGTTGGCCGTCGACCAGCTGGCGCCGATGGAGAGCGACGAGTCGAACTGGCCTTCGATTTCACCAATGTTGAAACTGACAGCGAAAGCAGGACTTGCGAGCGTGGAAGCAAGGCTGACGGCCAGGGGCAACTTGGCCCGGCGCCAGAACAGGTTTGCAGATTTCATCGACGCTACTCCATGTACTTTTTTTGTTATGGCAGTGAGTCCTTTCAAGAACGGCCCGAGCGACCGGTTTGCAGGCTTGCGCCCGCGGCGACACGGCTTGCGCATGTCGCCTCCCCCATTCCTGAAAATCCCCTGGCCCCGACTATAGCCAGCAAGGCACAGGCGCTTGATCCCTCTAAAGTGTGATTTGCGCTCCGTGCGGCCAACTCGCTGCCATGTTGCCCCGGCTGCGCGCTGGCAGTGCTAAAGGATGGCGTATTTCTGCCGTTTGGCAAGGCTCCACCCCTCTAGCATGCGGGTCGCGCGCTGCAGTACGCGACCCGCATGGCGGTTACAGCGTGGAGAGGAACGCGCTGTTGCTGGCCTGCCACTGGACGATGTCCTGGCGGATGCGTTTCTTGTCGAGCTTGCCGACACTGGTCTTGGGAATTTCGGTAACAACGGCGATCTGGCTTGGAATCGCCCACTTGTTGATGTGCCCCTGCTCGACGAACGGCTTGAGGTGTTCCTTCAGCGCCTTGGCGTCGATGACCTGGTCTTCGCGTACCACCAGCAGGGCAAACGGGCGTTCACCCCACTGCGGGTCGGCCACCCCTACCACCGCCACTTCGCGCACGGCCGGGTGACGGCTGATCAGGTCTTCGAGGTCGAGCGAGGAAATCCACTCGCCACCGGTCTTGATCACATCCTTGATACGGTCGCGGATGTCGATATAGCCCATGCCGTCGAGCGTGGCGACATCACCAGTGTGCAACCAGCCGCCCTGCCACAGCTCCTCGCTTTTTTCCGGTTCCTTGAAGTAGCCCATGGTCAGCCATGGCGCACGCAGCACCAGCTCGCCCTGGGTTTCACCGTCGGCGGGCAGGAAGTTGCCGTCGCCGTCGACGATGGCCGCCTCCACCAGCGGCACCGGCACGCCGGCCTTGATGCGGTAGGTGACGCGCTCATCCTCGCTGCCGGCCTGCAGTTCGTCGTTCAGGTGGGCGGCGGAAATCAGCGGGCAGGTCTCGGACATGCCATACGCAGCGGTCAGCTGGATACCGCGTGCCAGGGCGGCCTGGTACAACGAGCGGTTGAGTGCGCTGCCACCGATAATGATCTTCCAACCGCCGAAGTCCTGACCTTGGGAGGTCGGGCAGTTGAGCAGCATCTGCAGGATGGTCGGCACGCAATGGGAGAAGGTGACCTTCTCTTCGCGCCACAGTTTGACCAGCATGTCCGGCTCGTAGCGCCCCGGATACACCTGCTTCATGCCCAGCATGGTGGCGGCGTAGGGAATGCCCCAGGCGTGCACATGGAACATCGGCGTGATGGGCATGTACACGTCGTTGCTACCCAGCAGGCGCACGCTGTCGATGCTGCCAGTCACCGAAGCTTCGGCCAGGGTGTGCAGCACCAGTTGCCGATGAGTGAAGTACACACCCTTGGGGTTGCCGGTGGTGCCAGTGGTGTAGAAGGTGGTGGCCACCGAGTTCTCGTCGAAGTCCGGGAAGTCGTAGCCCGGGCTGGCAGCGGCCAGCAGTTGCTCGTACTCGCCCACCAGGTTGGGCAGCTCGGCTGTCTTTTCCGGGCCGTCGGTCAGCAGCAGGGTCTTGTCGACCGTGGTCAGTTGCCCGGCGATGGCCTGGTACAAGCCGACGAAGTCACTGTTGACCAGCACCACGCGGTCTTCGGCGTGGTTCATGGTGTAGAGAATCTGCTCGGGCGACAGGCGCACGTTGATGGTGTGCACCACCGCACCGATCATCGGGATGGCGAACATGCATTCCAGGTAGCGGTGGCTGTCCCAGTCCATCACCGCCACGGTGTCACCGGCCTTTACCCCGGCTTCGGTCAGCACGTTGGCCAGGCGCGCTATGCGCTCGTTGAGCTGGGGGTAGGTCAGCCGCATCTGGTCTCGGTAGACGATTTCGCGGGTCTTTTCATAGCGGCTGCCAGACATCAGCAGTCGCTTGATCAGCAGGGGGTAGGCGTAGGCGCCCTCGGCGGGCTTGATGATGCGGGTCTGCAACATGGGTATCCCTTTTCTGGAAAGCGGGCCGGACAAGTCTGGGAACTACTGTAGTTCGCCAATGTGACGGCTAAATCAGCCGAAGGAATGATTTGCGTGATGAAGGTATGAGTGGCGGGCGTTGACGGGCGGCAAGGTTGAACTAGACACTGCGGCGGCAGCTTCAGGTTATGTGGTGAAGCTGATGGCCTATTCGCGGGTAAACCCGCTCCCACAGGTATTGCACCATTGCAAAGGCTGGTGCAGTACCTGTGGGAGCGGGTTTACCCGCGAATGGCCGCGACACCGAAATCCCGCCCAGCCTCGGAGAACTTCATGCCCAGCCCGCGTCGCGCCGTGTTTCTCGATCACCAGTCCCTGGACCTGGGCGATCTCGACCTCTCGTCCCTGAAGCAGCAGTTCGACGAGTTCGAACTGTTCGCCGCCACCCGTCCTGAGCAGGTCGCCGAACGCCTTCAGGGCGCGGTAGCGGTGGTCAGCAACAAGGTCATGCTCGACGCCGCGACCCTGGCCGCCAACCCGCAACTGAAGCTGATCCTGGTGGCCGCCACCGGCACCAACAACGTCGACCTGGCGGCCGCCCGCGCCCAGGGCATCACCGTGTGCAACTGCCAGGGCTACGGCACACCGTCCGTCGCCCAGCACACCCTCGCCCTGCTACTGGCACTGGCCACCCGCCTGTGCGACTACAACCAGGCGGTAGCCGACGGCCAGTGGGCCAAGGCCAGCCAGTTCTGCCTGCTGGACTTCCCCATCGTCGAGCTGGAGGGCAAGACCCTTGGCCTGCTCGGCCACGGTGAACTGGGCGGCGCGGTGGCGCGACTGGCCGAAGCCTTTGGCATGCGCGTGCTCAGCGGGCAGATCCCCGGCCGCCCGGAACGCGCCGACCGGTTGCCGCTGGACGAGTTGCTGCCGCAAGTCGACGCCCTGACCCTGCACTGCCCGCTGAACGAGCACACACGACACATGCTCGGGGCCCGCGAACTGGCCTTGCTCAAGCCAAACGCACTGGTGGTCAACACCGCCCGCGGCGGCCTTATCGACGAGCAGGCGCTGGCCGACGCCCTGCGCAGTGGCCACCTGGGTGGCGCCGCCACCGACGTGCTGAGTGTGGAGCCGCCGGTCAACGGCAACCCGCTGCTCGAGCCCGGCATCCCGCGCCTGATCATCACCCCGCACAGCGCCTGGGGCGCGGTAGAGTCGCGCCAGCGCATCGTCGGCCAGCTCAGCGAGAACGCCCAGGCCTTCTTCGCCGGGCAGCCACGCCGCGTGGTTAGCTGAGCCCGACGCCCGCCTCTGCTAAACTGCGCCACTTTTTCCAGGAGGCGTCGTCCATGGACCCGCGCAGTGAAGTGTTGCTCCGCCAGGCAGAGCTGTTCCAGGGCCCGCTGCTGCTCGCCGGCGCCCCCGCCGACGGCCTGCTAGGCCAGTTGCCCAATGCCCAGGCCTGGACCTGGCATGCGGGTGATCAGGCTACGCTCGAAAGCCGCTTCGCCGGGCGCAGCCACTATTCAGTGAAGCCCCCTGAAGTGGCTTTCGACAGCGCCGTGCTGTTCCTGCCCAAGTCCCGCGAACTGACCGCCTACCTGCTCAATGCCCTGGCCTCGCGCCTGGCGGGCCGCGAGCTGTACCTGGTCGGCGAGAAACGTGGTGGCATCGAGGGTGCGGCCAAGCAGCTGCAGGCCTTTGGCAAGCCGCGCAAGCTCGACAGCGCCCGCCATTGCCAGCTGTGGCAGGTGACCATCGAGCACGCGCCAGAAGCCAAGCCCCTGGAAAGCCTGGCCGAACGCTTCGAGCTCAGCCTGGAAGACGGCCCACTGCAAGTGGTCAGCCTGCCCGGTGTGTTCAGCCATGGCCGCCTCGATCGCGGTACCGCCCTGCTGCTCAAGCACCTCGACGGCCTGCCGAGCGGGCATGTGCTGGACTTCGGCTGCGGTGCCGGGGTGCTGGGCGCCACGGTCAAGCGCCGTTATCCACAAAACCGGGTGACCCTGCTGGATGTGGATGCCTTCGCCGTGGCCGCCAGCCGCCTGACCTTGGCCGCCAATGGTCTGGAGGGCGAAGTGATCAGCGGCGACGGCATCGACGCGGCGCCGACCGAGCTGAGCCTGATCCTGAGCAACCCGCCGTTCCACACCGGGGTGCACACCAACTACCAGGCATCGGAAAACTTGCTGAAAAAATCAGCCGTTCATCTGCGAAAAGGTGGCGAAATGCGCCTGGTTGCCAACAGCTTCCTGCGCTACCAGCCACTGATCGAAGGGGCGCTGGGCAACTGCCAGGTACGCGACGAGGCGGACGGTTTCCGCATCTACCAGGCAACACACGGATAAAAACAGCGCTTGCCGAAAGCGTTTTGCCTAGGCAGAATCCGCACCGTCCTAGGGGAGTAGTCTCCCGCGAGCACCCAGCTCGCCCGGTACGCGTCAACATACTTGGTCCACAGACCATGGCGCGTGCGACCCACCATGCCAGCCTGCATGGCGAGATCCGCATAGACGGATCCAGGGTTTGACAAGACCTATGACACGCACACCTTACCCGGGGCGGGGAGGCTGTACGTGTCATAGCCGTGTCGACCCGCCCCCGTAGGAATTCTGATGCTGGAATCTTTGCTGGTCCCCACCGCCATCGTTGCCCTCGCCGAAATCGGCGACAAGACGCAACTGCTCGCGCTCATACTCGCTGCCCGCTTCCGCAAGCCCTGGCCGATCATCGCCGGCATCATCGCCGCCACCTTGGCCAACCATGCCGCGGCTGGTGCCGTGGGCGCGTGGGTCGGCAGCTTCTTCAGCGACTCGGCACTGCACTGGATCCTGGCCGCGAGCTTCACCGCCACTGCCCTATGGACCCTGGTTCCGGACAAGATGGATGACGACGAGAACCCGGCGCGCCGCTTCGGGCCGTTCCTGACCACGCTGATCGCGTTCTTCCTGGCTGAAATCGGTGACAAGACCCAGGTCGCCACGGTGATGCTGGCAGCACAGTATCCGTACCTGATCATGGTCATTATCGGTACTACCTTGGGCATGCTGATTGCCAACGTGCCGGTGGTTTTGGCGGGTAACTTCGCAGCGGACAAACTGCCGCTGACGCTGATCCGTCGCCTGGCGGCCACGGCGTTCTTCGTGCTGGCGATCGTGGCCGTGTACTCGGCGATGAAAGCCAGTGGCTGGGTGGGTTGACTGCTGATGGGGGCCGCTCTGCGGCCCCTTACGGTCTTACTTCTTGGCCGCCTGATACAGCGGCATCACCTTCGGAATGGCCGCCTGCAACGAAGCAATGCGGCTCTGGGACGCCGGGTGAGTGCTCATGAACTCAGGCGGTGCGCCTTCGGAAGCCTGGCTCATCTTGTTCCACAAAGTGATCGCGGCATTCGGGTCGTAACCGGCACGCGCCGAGAGCTCCAGGCCGATCAGGTCGGCTTCGTTCTCGTTGGCCCGGCTGTTGGGCAGGGTCATGGCATAGTTCACCACGGTATCGGCCATGGCCATGCTGCCCTGGCCGAGGCCGAACAGGGCACCGGCGCCCTGGCGCGCCATTTCCACGCCATACGCCTTGGACATCGCCTCGCGGCTGTGCTCACGCAAAGCGTGGGCGATCTCGTGGCCCACCACCGCAGCAATTTCCGCATCGGTGAGCTTGAGCTGATCGATCAGGCCGGTGTAGACGATGATCTTGCCGCCCGGGCCGCAGTTGGCGTTGAGCTCGTCGCTCTTGATCACGTTGACTTCCCAGTTCCATTGCGCGGCATCCGGGCGGAACTTGGGGGTCTGGGCAATCAGGCGGTTGGCAATTACCTGCACACGCTTGGCATCTGCGCTGGACTTGTCGAGCACGCCTTTGTTCGATGCCTCACCCAGGGTCTGCTGGTAGGACTGGGCGTACATCTGGTTGACCTCATCGGTCGAAAGCATGCTGAACATGTACTGCTGGCGCTCGACGCCGACAGCACCGCCGCTGGTGGTATTAACCGCCTGGCAGCCGGCCAGCAGGATGCCAGCACTCAACAGGCTGACGACAAAAGACTTGCGCATGAAAACACTCCCTTTTTACATGCGCCGTATCGTAGGCCGAGTCGCTTGGGGCCGCCATAGCCGCAGGGAAGATTTTCGTCGCCTGTGCCGCCCCCTTCGCGGGTGAACCCCCACCTACAGGGATAATGCGATCGTTGTAGGAGCGGCTTCAGCCGCGAAGAGGCCGGCACAGCCATACATCAGGCCGGAGTCAGGCACTCCGGCGCATCCAGCTTCGGATCATTGACGAAATGCGCCAGGGCCCGTTCGCGCAACGTCGCCGGCGGGCTGGCCAGCAATTCATGCAGGCGGGCCAGCGGCGTGTCCGGGTCAAGCCAGGCGGCCTGCCCTGCCTCGTCCAGTATCAGCGGCCGACGCTGGTTCATCGCCGCCTGGGTCACAACCGCACAACTCAACCAAACCTGGTCCTGCACCGGGTAGGCCTCCCACACGGCGGCGAAGTACAGTGATGCACCCTCCCCCGGGGTCAGCCAGTACGGGCGCTTGCGCACGCTGCCGCGCCATTCGTAAAAGCCGTTGGCCGGCATCAGGCAGCGGCGCAGGCGAAACGCGTCGCGAAACATCGGCTGCTCGGCCAGGGTTTCGGCGCGGGCATGGGCGGGGGTGCGGGACAGGTCGGTGAGCCAGGCCGGGGTCAGCCCCCAGCGCGCCTTGGCCAGTTGCAACTGGCCGTCAAGCTGGCGCTGGATCAGCACCGAAGCCCCGGGCGAGATGTTCCATTGGGCTGGCTGGCCAACGGGAAAGCCCGGCAGACTGGCAAGAGCCTGGGGCCAGCGAAACAGGGCGTAACGTCCACACATGGGCGAATTCAGAACCTAGCAGATCAAGGTACCGGGGAAACTCTCCGGTTCGTCGCCAACCAGTGGCTGGGCATCATTGTACGCATCGATCAGCTGCCGTGCGTACTCGGCCTGTTCATCAGCCACGGCAAGCCCAAGCAAGCCCTGCATCGGCAGTTCACCGGCAGCACCGATCAGGTCACGACCAACCAGGTGCGCCTCGACCCCCTCGCTGGCGAGCATGCCCGCCAGCATTTCAGCCTCGAGCAGGTTTTCCGGTTCGTAGATACGCTGCATCAGTCATTCTCACCGAATACATCCAGCATCCACTCCTCGCCATGAACTTGCAGCACGAAGCGGATAGGCTTGCAGCATACCTGACAGTCCTCGATGTACTCCTGATCGCCACCGGACAGGTCCACCGTGGTTTCGACTTCTTCGCCACAATAAGGGCAATCGTAGATAGCAGTTTGCAGCATCGCGGCCTCCGGGGTGACTTATGCGTATAATTGCCGGTCTGTTTACAGGGCCTGTGTGTGTCCGAGCCGTTTTTCGGAGCCCGCCCCTACCTTATTACCCTAGCCGTTTCCAACAAGAGAGCATGATGGGCGAATTCGATGCCATCCGACCGTACGACGACGCTGAGGTCCCTGCCGTTCTGGCACGCCTGCTCAGCGACCCGGCATTCCTCGATATCCTCACCCACTTCCGCTTCCCGCGTGCGGCCGGTGCTCTCGGCTGGTTGCTCAAACCGCTGATCGCCCGCCGTCTGCGCAAGGAATTCGCCGGTGTCACCTGTGTCTCGACCTTGCAGGACAAAGTCGAGTACTACGTCGACCAGACCATCGACCGCGCCACCGACGGCGTCACCTATTCGGGCGTGGAGCAGCTCAAGGCCGGCACCGCCTACCTGTTTCTGGCCAACCACCGTGACATCGTCATGGACCCGGCCTTCGTCAACTACGCGGTGTACCACGCCGGGCTGCCCACGCCGCGTATCGCCATTGGCGACAACCTGCTGCAAAAGCCGTTTGTCAGCGACATGATGCGCCTGAACAAGAGCTTCATCGTGCACCGCTCGATCAGTGGGCGCCGCGAGAAGCTGGCGGCCTACCAGCTGCTCTCGGCCTACATCAACCACTCGATCCGCAACGACGCCACGTCGATCTGGATCGCCCAGGCAGAAGGCCGGGCCAAGGACGGTGACGACCGCACCGATTCGGCGATCCTCAAGATGTTCCACATGAGCCGCAAGGACGAGCCGTTCGGCGCGGTGATCCAGAGCCTGAACCTGACACCGGTTTCGATCAGCTACGAATATGACCCGTGCGACCAGGCCAAGGCCCGCGAGCTGTACATCCGCGCCACCACCGGCACCTACAAGAAGGCGCCGGGCGAGGACGACAACAGCATCGCCAAGGGCATTACCGGCTACAAAGGCCGGGTGCACATCAACTTTGCCCCGCCGGTGACCGAGTATCACGAGGATACCAAGCAGCTGGCAGCGGAAATCGACCGGCAGATCCTCGGTGGCTACCGACTGTTCCCGGTGCACTACCTGGCCTATGCAATGTGGGATGGCAAGGATGAGGCGCTACAGGTGCCGAGCGCCGAGAAGGTGTTCCCGGCCGATGAGCTGGCTCGGGCCAAGGAGGAATGGCAACGCCGCCTGGATGCCTGCCCTGAGGAGCAGCGGCCGTACCTTGTGCTGCAGTATGCGACGCCGGTGCGCAACCAGTACCAGGTCAGGCAGCAGGCACCGGTTGCCTGATAGATCCTAGGGCTGCTTTGCAGCCCATCGCGACACAAGGCCGCTCCTACAGGGGATCGCACATACCTGTAGGAGCGGCCTTGTGTCGCGATGGGCCGCAAAGCGGCCCTGAAATCTCAAATCCAGGTACTGAACCAGGACAGCAGCAACGCCATCGCCAGGCACGAAAAACCGAGAATGTAGAAATACCGCGGCACCCGCAGGTCGAACGCGTCCACCACCCCCTCGTCCACCGCCATGTATTCGCGGGTCTCGGCCTCGCGCCGCCGCGCACTGTGCAGCAGCAACCCGCCCGGGCAGGTCAGCAGCAGCGCCAGCAGATTGATCAGCTTGGTCGGGTGGGCGGCCAGGAACCCCCAGAGCACTTGCAAGGACATCACGCAACCTCGGTATGAGCGACGGCAAAGGCCGGCATTCTACCCAAGTCATGCCCAGACGCCCGGTTCAGGCGACAAAGTGTCATCGAATTTCATCTGGCATGGCATGAAGATTTGCCGGCCTCTTCGCGGGCACAGACAACAAAAAACCCGCTGCCTGGAACACAGGCAGCGGGTTTTGTTTTATAGCTGAAGGCTTACTGCCCCAGCACCTGACCGATGGTCGGGTCCTTGAACATGCGGGTCAGGGCATCGCTCAGCACATCGCCCACCAGCTGGGTGTTGGTTTCCTGGTTCGGCGCCATGCCGAAACGCTGGTCCAGCGAAGCGCCGTAACGGCCACTGTAGCGGCGGCCGCCATTGGACACGTCGGCACGGAAGGTGGCGCCGATGGTAGCCTCGGTCACGTACAGGTTGTCTTTCGGCGACTGGTACTTCAGTTCGGCCAGGGTCACGGTCAGCTGCGGCGCGTTGTAGGCGTTCGGCGTCGGGGTGAAGCCGAGCAGGCGTACGGCGGCTTCGGCCTGGGCCTGCAGCTTGGGCACGATGTCGTTGCCACTCACGCTGATGGTACTGGTCTCGGGATACATGCCACCGCGAGTGCCCAGGGACTGCGAGGCCCGGCCATCAACTACCCGGACCACTACCGGCTGGCCATGGCCGACCGGGGCGAGCTGGGCCTTGAGCGTGGGTTGCGGGTTGAGTTGTTGCGGGCTGTGGGCACAACCGACCAGGCTGAGGCTGGCCACGGCGATCAAACCGAACAACAGACGTTGCAACATGCGCGTTACTCCAGAAAAAGCGGCGAAGGCCCACAGTATACCTAGCCACGCATCGACCAGTCATCGGTCCGGCCCGCTTGTCACAATCGTTTCATCGCCGCGCCCTTATCCTTGCGCCAAGCCCTAACGCACAGGACTCGCTGCCATGGCCTCGCTCTGGACCCTGCTGTTCCAACGCCCGCGCCACAACACCTATGCCCGCCTCGATGCCGACGGCAAATGCCTGGCCTTCAAGCAATGCAGCCAGGCGCCCAGCGGCAGCGGCTGGGTGCAGATCGGCGAAATCCGGCTCGCCTGGCTGGGCCGCGAGCTGCCCGCCAGTGCCCGGGTTTGCGCCCGCGCAAGCCGCCGCTGGCACCAGCGCATCCTCGCGGCCTGACAAACGCTGCAATAAAAACCACGAATGGCGACATTTCTGCCCGCGACATCGCTATAATCTCCCCCCGATTATAAGGACGTCTCCTGATCGGGCCCCGCACTCGCCGATTGACCCCGGCAACTTCAATGCTTCGCCCACAGAGAGCCTTCCACTCAGGTCTTGCATCGGCTGTCGTGCCTGCTTTTCCGGCCCTTCACACTGCATGAACCTGCGGGTTGCCATCGCGCAGTCCCCTTTTGAGGTTCACGTCTCCAAAAGAGCGTGAAAAAACGGTTTTCACAACTTCACAAGAGTGTGGCGAGCAAATGAACAGTCTGGCATGTGCAAAAGCGGCAGATGTGTCCCGAACAGCCCTGAACAGGCGGCAAATGCGCTCATCCCGTATGAGTGTCTGAGCCGTTCCATAACGCACGCACGACACCTTGACCATAAGTCGAATTGCCGCACCCGTGGCAAACCGCGTTCAATACGCGAACCCGAAGACTGATTGGCGGTGTCCGCGGAAGTTGCAAGAACTGCGAAAAGTCGGACATGGCGACCCTGGCGAACCCAGGTCCTATGCTGTCAATTAGGTAGCTGTAGATTGTGGAGACGCGTTAAATGGCGCAGAACGAATCGGTTGATGTGGTACTGGTAGGCGCAGGCATCATGAGTGCCACCCTGGCCGTACTGCTCAAGGAGCTCGACCCGACCCTGAAGCTTGAGGTCGTGGAGGCGATGGACTCCGGAGCCGCGGAAAGCTCCAACCCCTGGAACAACGCAGGCACCGGCCACGCCGGCCTGTGCGAGCTTAACTACACGCCCCAGGCCGCCGATGGCAGCATCGACATCAAGAAGGCCGTGCACATCAACACCCAGTTCGAGGTTTCGCGCCAGTTCTGGGCCTACCTGAGCAAGAAGGGCAACTTCGGCTCGGCACGTGCCTTCATCAACCCTGTCCCGCACCTGAGCTACGTCGAGGGTGACAAGGGTGTTTCCTTCCTCAAGAAGCGCTATGAGCTGCTCAAGCAGCACCATGCCTTTGCGGACATGGAATACACCGAAGACAAGGCCGTGATGAAGGACTGGATGCCGCTGATGATGCCAGGCCGCCCAGCCGACCAGCACATCGCCGCCACCCGCGTGCTCAAGGGCACCGACGTCAACTTCGGCGCCCTGACCAACAAGCTGCTGAAGCTGCTGGGCGACTCGCAGGACGCCCAGGTCAAGTACAGCAAGAAGGTCGTTGGCCTGCGCCGTAACGGCAAGGGCTGGACCGTGAGCATCAAGGACGTCAACAGCGGCGGTAGCCGTGAAGTGGACGCCCGCTTCGTCTTCCTCGGCGCCGGTGGCGCGGCCCTGCCGCTGCTGCAGCTGTCGGGCATTCCGGAAAGCAAAGGTTTCGGCGGCTTCCCGGTCAGCGGCCAGTGGCTGCGTTGCGACAACCCGGAAATCGTCAAGCAGCACCAGGCCAAGGTCTACAGCCAGGCCGCGGTCGGCGCCCCGCCGATGTCGGTACCGCACCTGGATACCCGCGTGGTCGATGGCAAGAAATCGCTGCTGTTCGGTCCATATGCCGGCTTCACCACCAAGTTCCTGAAGCACGGTTCGCTGATGGACCTGCCGCTGTCGGTACGCATGGGCAACATCGGCCCGATGCTGGCCGTGGCCCGTGACAACATGGACCTGACCAAGTACCTGGTCAGCGAAGTGATGCAGTCGATGGAGCAGCGCCTGGAAGCCCTGCGTCGCTTCTACCCGCAGGCCAAGGCCGAAGACTGGCGCCTGGAAGTAGCCGGTCAGCGCGTGCAGATCATCAAGAAAGACCCGAAAAAAGGCGGCGTGCTGCAGTTCGGTACCGAGCTGGTCTCAGCCCAGGACGGCAGCCTGGCTGCACTGCTCGGCGCATCGCCGGGCGCTTCGGTGACCGTTTCGATCATGCTGGAACTGATCGAGCGCTGCTTCCCCGAGCAGGCCAAAGGTGCCTGGGCTGCCAAGCTCAAGGAAATCTTCCCGGCTCGCGAGAAGATCCTGGCGACCGATGCTGCCCTGTACCACAAGATCAGTGCCGACAACGACGTGGCGCTGGACCTGGTGGAAAGCAGCCCGGCGGCCAAGCATTACGCCTGATTCGGCCGGTAACGAAAAAAACGCCCCTCGGGGCGTTTTTTTGTGCCTGGATCTTTGTAAGCCTGCTCCGGCCCTTTCGCGGGTAAACCCGCTCCCACAAGGACCGCACCACAACTAAGGGCTGTGCTGTACCTGTGGGAGCGGGTTTACCCGCGAAAGGGCCGGAGCAGGTTTACAAATCAGCCACGGGCCTTGGCGATGATCTCGATGTAATCCGACGCATTGCGCTGGTCGGCAATCTGCTCGACAAAGGTCTTGCCGTGCTCGTCTTTGCCATCCAGGTCCAGCCCAGCCTCGACGAAGAAGCCGACAAAACGCTCGAAATCGTCGATGCGCAGGCCGCGGTAGGCTTTGACCAGCTTGTGCAGCGACGGCGAGGTCACGCCATCGGCCGGCTCGAACTGGAGGAACGACTTGATGTAGTCGTCGCTGATCTCGTCACCGATTACCTGTTTCTTGTCTTTACGCATTGCCGACTCCAACTGGACCATCACGAAATTTCGAAGGCCGGCAGTGTACCCCCCGCAGGCCGGGCGCCTCAACGCGTACGTACGGTACCGGTGTGCAGGTCGGCCCAGACGTGGCCGTTGCCGTAGGTGAGGAACTGCACATACAGCGTCTCGTTGCGCAGCAGGTCCATGATCACGCGGTAGTCGCTGAGCGGATAATTCAGGCTCAGGGTGCGGGTTTTCTCATCGTATACGGGTTTCTTCAGGCTCTTGGCCGCTTCACCGTCAAAGGTCAGCAGTACCTGGGCGATGGTTGCGCCCTTGCTCAGCGGCTTGCCCTTGAGGCGCACCTGCAACGACGAGGTGATCGGGATCGGCTGCTGGTCGGATTGGCGTTGGGTACCCACTACCACCGAGTAGTCGGTCACTTGCAGCAATTGCTGGCCGGTCGGCGCTTCCTGGCGCAGGGACTGGTCGTCTGGTGGCAGGAACTGGCTGTGCAGCGGTGCGGCGGCGAGTGGCAGGCTGACCGCCAGCAGGAGGGGAAGAAACGCACGCATGTGAGGCTCCTTGAATGAAAGAGCACTCTAGCATGCTGTGTCTGGGCTGTACCGGCCCTATCGCCGGCAAGCCAGCGCCCACAGGTACCGCGCTATCCATGTGGGAGCTGGCTTGCCGGCGATGGGGCCGGTGCAAGCAACATCAATCGAACTGCGCGCGCATCCAGGCCTGGTACTCGTCCACGCCCTCTTCTCCTTCGCGCGGCGCCCAGTGCGCATGTTCGCCTTCACCCACCGGCCGATACGGTCCGGCCTTGCACTCGAACAGGATGCTGTCCGGCTTCAGCACCACAAGCCCATGGTAAATACCAGGCGCCAGGTCCACACCCAGGCAATCCCCGCCCGCCTGCAGCACTCGCTTGTCGGTCACCGCCCCCTGCTCGTTGAAGAGCAGCAGGCCCAGGCAACCCTTGAGCACGACCAGCGTTTCGGCTTTGTCATCGCTCAGGTGCCGATGCGGCGGGATATAGGTGCTCGGTTGCAGCCCGACTGCCATGCGGTGGCAAGGCTCTTCCATCTCATGGAAATTGTGATGTTGCCGCCCGCGCGGGTTGGCTGCAGCCTTTGCGGCCAGCCCGGCGAACAGCGATTGGTCGATGAACGCAGGCTGGCGCATGATCACAGCCCCTTTACGGCGAAGATGCCGTTGGCGTTGCGCCAGTAGCCTTTGTAGTCCATGCCGTAACCGAAGATATAGCGGTCGACGCAGGGCAAGCCCACGTAGTTGGCCTTGAGTTCCGGGCTGGCCTTGCGGTCATGTTCCTTGTCGATCAGTACCGCGGTGTGCACCGAGCGCGCACCAGCATGCTTGCAGAACTCGATGATGGCGCTGAGGGTGTGGCCTTCGTCGAGGATGTCATCGACGATCAGTACGTCACGGTCGATGAACGACACTTCGGGCTTGGCCTTCCAGAACAGCTCGCCGCCGCTGGTCTGGTTGCGGTAGCGGGTAGCGTGCAGGTAGCTGGCTTCCAGTGGGAACTGCAGGTGGGTCAGCAGTTTGCCCGAGAAGATCAGGCCGCCGTTCATCACGCAGAAAACCACCGGGTTCTTGTCGTGCAGGTCCTTGCAGATCTGCTCGCCGACTTTGGCGATGGCCGCTTCGACTTCGGCTTCGGTGTACAGGCAGTCAGCTTCACGCATGACTTGACGGATATGCTCGAGATCGGCGGACATGGCGCTCTCCGGGGGTGCATTTTGGAAAAGCGGGCAAAGGTACGCATCCGCTCGTCACAGATCAAGCATTTATGGACTAACGTCCAGAATGACCAGACGACAGCACAGGCTGAATAGATTAATCTAGCGCGGTTTTTTTGCCCGCCTTTCGGAGCCCCCCTATGCCCACTCGTGAGATCCGCCATCCGCTGATCCGCCACAAGCTCGGCCTGATGCGCCGTGCCGATATCAGCACCAAGAATTTTCGCGAACTTGCCCAGGAAGTCGGCGCGCTCCTGACCTACGAAGCCACCCAGGACCTGCCGCTCGAAACCTACGAGATCGACGGCTGGTGCGGCAAGGTGCAAGTTGAAAAAATCGCCGGCAAGAAGATTACCGTGGTACCGATCCTGCGAGCCGGCATCGGCATGCTCGACGGCGTGCTCAGCCTGATCCCGGGCGCCAAGGTCAGCGCCGTCGGCGTTGCCCGCAACGAGGAAACCCTCGAAGCCCACACCTACCTGGAAAAGCTCGCGCCGGACATCAACCAGCGCCTGGCCCTGATCATCGACCCGATGCTGGCCACCGGCGGTTCGATGGTCGCCACCATCGACCTGCTGAAAAAGGCCGGCTGCAAAGAGATCCGCGCCATGGTTTTGGTCGCTGCGCCAGAAGGCATCGAAGTGGTGGAAAAAGCCCACCCGGACGTGCAGATCTACACCGCCTCGATCGACCAGCGCCTGAACGAACACGGCTACATCGTGCCGGGCCTGGGCGATGCCGGTGACAAGATCTTCGGCACCAAGCAAAAGGACGCCTGACCATGCAGGACGGCTTCAACGACCCGCTCTGGCGCCAGGTCGTTTCGGGCGCGCAGATGCTCTTCGTGGCATTTGGCGCGCTGGTGCTGATGCCACTGATCACCGGCCTCGATCCGAACGTAGCGCTGTTCACTGCCGGCATCGGCACCCTGCTGTTCCAGCTGGTCACCGGCCGCCAGGTACCCGTGTTCCTGGCCTCGAGCTTTGCTTTCATCACCCCGATCATCCTCGCCAAGGGCCAGTTCGGCCTGGCCGAGACCATGGGCGGCGTGATGGCCGCAGGTTTCGTGTACACCTTCATGGGCCTGATGGTAAAAATCAAAGGCACTGGCTTCATCGACCGCATGCTGCCGCCGGTGGTGATCGGCCCGGTGATCATCTCCATCGGCCTGGCCATGGCGCCGATCGCCGCCAACATGGCGATGGGCAAGGCCGGTGACGGCAGCGTGCTGCTGCCGTACAAGACCGCCATGATGATCTCGATGCCGGCCCTGCTGACAACGCTGATCGTTGCCGTGTTCGGCAAGGGCATCTTCCGTCTGGTGCCGATCATTGCCGGCGTGTTCGTAGGCTTTGCCCTGTCGTTCGCCTTTGGCGTGGTCGACACTGCCAAGATCGCCGCCGCGCCGTGGCTGGAGCTGCCCAACTTCACCGCGCCAGCATTCAACTGGCAGGCCATCCTGTTCATCGTCCCGGTTGCCCTGGCACCGGCGATCGAGCACATCGGCGGGGTGATCGCGGTCGGCAGCGTGACCGGCCGCGACTACCTGAAGAAGCCCGGCCTGCACCGCACCCTGCTGGGCGACGGCCTGGCCACCACCGCAGCCGGCCTGTTCGGCGGCCCGCCCAACACCACCTATGCCGAAGTCACCGGCGCGGTGATGCTGACCAAGAACTACAACCCGAAGATCATGACCTGGGCGGCGATTTTCGCTATCACCCTCGCCTTCATCGGCAAGTTCGGCGCATTGCTGCAAAGCATCCCGGTACCGGTGATGGGTGGCATCCTGTGCCTGCTGTTCGGCTCGATCGCGGCGGTGGGCATGAACACCATGATCCGCCACAAGATCGACCTGGCTGAAGCGCGCAACCTGGTGATCGTGTCGGTGACACTGGTGTTCGGTATCGGCGGCGTACTGATCGGCAGTGGTGATGGCCCGGATGACTGGGGCCTGAAGGGCATCGCCCTGTGCGCCATCGTGGCTATCGCCCTGAACCTGATCTTGCCGGGCAATGATGGCTGGAAGCACAAGAAGCTGGATGATCAGTTGCCTTGATTCGGCTTTAGCCTGACCCGGCCACTTCGCGGGTAAACCCGCTCCCACAGGTACCCCGCTGCCCTCAGGCCTTGTGCAAAACCTGTGGGAGCGGGTTTACCCGCGAAGAGGGCAACCTTGGACTCAGGTTTTTTCGCACATCCCCGCCAGCGCCTTCACCCACTCCGGGTGATCATTCAGGCAAGGCACCAGCACCAGCTCCTGCCCGCCGGCCTCGACAAACTGCTCGCTCCCGCGCATGCCGATCTCTTCCAGGGTCTCGATGCAATCGGCCACGAACGCCGGGCACATTACCAGCAGCTTCTTCACCCCAGCCTTGGCCAGCTCGTCCAGCCGCGCCTCGGTATAGGGTTCGATCCACTTGGCCCGCCCCAGTCGTGACTGGAACGACACCGACCATTTGCCATCGGGTATGCCCATCTTCTGCGCAAAGGCCCTGGCCGTTGCCAAGCACTGCCCGCGGTAGCACACCGCGCGCATGTCGGCACTGGCATCCTTGCAGCAATCGGCCGCCTGGAAGTCATGCTTGCCGGTAGGGTCCAGCTTCTTCAAGTGGCGCTCCGGCAAACCATGGAAGCTCAGCAACAGGTGATCGTAATCCTGCTCCAGGTAAGGCCGGGCGCTGGCGACCAATGCCTCGATGTAGTCCGGGTGCTCGTAGAATGGCTGCAGCACGCGAAGTTGCAACGGCAACTGGCGTTCACTGACCGTCTGCCTGGCCAGTTCCACCACAGTGGTCACCGTGCTGTCAGCGAACTGTGGATACAGCGGCGCCAGGGTCACCTTGCGCACACCCTGGGCCACCAGGCGCTCCAGCACCTCGGGCAAGGCCGGCTGGCCATAGCGCATGGCAATCTCCACCGGGCCATGGGGCCAGTGCTCGACCATTGCCGCCTGCAGGCGACGGGTCAGCACTACCAGCGGCGAGCCCTCTTCCCACCAGATCGAGCCATAGGCGTGCGCCGACTGCTCCGGGCGCTTGATCAGGATCAGCGACACCAGCAGGCGCCGTACCGGCCAGGGCAGGTCGATCACATACGGGTCCATGAGGAACTGGTTGAGGTAGCGGCGCACATCGGCCACCGAGGTGGAGGCCGGGGAACCCAGGTTGACCAGCAGCAGGGCGTGATCGGTCATGCAGCGTCCTATGTCAGAGGCAGCTGGACAGGTTGTCCAGAGCCGATTGCAGATCGTTGAAGCGGAAGGTGAAGCCTGCCGCCAGCAAGCGTGCCGGGCGGGCGCGCTGGCCGCCGAGTAGCAGGGTCGACAGCTCACCCAGCCCCGCCTTGAGCAGCAGTGCCGGCACTGGCAGCAGCGCCGGCCGGTGCAAGGCGCGGCCCAGGCGCCTGGCGAACTCGCGGTTGCGCACCGGCTCCGGGGCGCAGGCATTATAAGGACCGCTGGCATCCTTGTGCTGCAAGAGAAAATCAATCAGGGCGACCTGGTCGTCTATATGGACCCAAGGCATCCACTGCCGCCCGTCACCCAAAGGCCCGCCCAGCCCCAGTTTGAAGGGCAGGCGCAGGCGCGACAAAAAGCCGCCGTCACTGGCCAGCACCAACCCGGTACGCACCAGCACCACGCGAATGCCCTGAGCCTGCGAACGCATCGCTGTCTCTTCCCAGGCAATGCACAGTTGGCTGGCGAAATCTTCGCGCACCGGCGGTGAAGCCTCGGTCAGCTCGCGTTCGCCACCGTCTCCATACCAGCCCACCGCAGAGCCGGAAATCAACACTTCCGGGCGCTGTTCGCGGCTGCCCAACCAGGCCAGTAACTGCTCGGTGAGGGTGACGCGGCTGGCCCACAGCAGGTTGCGCCGGGCCGCCGTCCAGGGCCGATCGGCAATCGGCGCGCCGGCCAGGTTGATCACTGCGTCCAGCTGAACATCCGCCTCCAGTTGTTCCAGGCGGGCGATGCCACGCACGCCGGTCCCACAAATTTTCGGCACCTGTTCAGGCCGCCGACTCCACACCGTCAGGCGATGACCCTGGCCGAGCCAGTACTGGCACAGGTGCTTGCCAATCAACCCGGTGCCGCCTGTCAGCAATATATGCATGGCTGTGTCCTCGCAGAATGCGGCGGTGGTCTATTTTTAACATCAAGGCACTTTTTTGACCCGACGCTCTCGGATAAACATAGGCCAACCTGCCTGCCAACACGGAATAACCTTATACAACATTTGAGCATTGTACAGGTTTGCCTGACAGCGTAGTCTGCTTACAGCAAGGTTTGAAGAGGCCATCATGACAGTACCTATCGCCATCATCGGGGCCGGTATCGCCGGCCTGTCAGCCGCCCAGGCCCTGCAGAAGGCCGGGCAATCCGTGCATTTGTTCGACAAGGGCCACGGCAGTGGCGGGCGCATGGCCAGCAAGCGCAGCGAAGCTGGCGCGCTGGACCTCGGCGCCCAATACTTCACGGCCCGTGACCGCCGCTTCGTCGAGCAGGTACAGCAATGGGTTGCCGCCGGTTGGGCCGCGCAATGGAAGCCACAGCTGTACAACTACCGCGATGGTGAACTCAGCCCCTCCCCCGACGAGCAGACGCGCTGGGTGGGCGTGCCGCGCATGAGTGCAATCACCCGCGGCCTGCTCAAGGACGTGACGGTCAACTTCGGCTGCCGCATCGCCGAAGTGTTCCGCGGCAAGCAGTACTGGCACCTGCAGGACACCGAAGGCTGCAGCCACGGCCCCTACAGCCGCGTGGTGATCGCCGTGCCGGCGCCACAGGCCACGCCGCTGCTGGCCGCTACCCCGAAGCTCGCTGCCGTGGCCGCCGGTGTGCAGATGGAGCCCACCTGGGCCGTCGCCCTGGCCTTCCAGACACCGCTGGATACCCCGATGCAAGGCTGCTTCGTGCAGGACAACCCGCTCGACTGGCTGGCGCGCAACCGCAGCAAGCCCGGGCGTGACGAGCAACTCGACACCTGGGTACTGCACGCCACATCGGACTGGAGCCGACAACACATCGACCTGCCCAAGGAGGAAGTGATCGAACAGCTGTGGGGCGAATTCGCCGAACTGGTCGGCTGCGTGGTGCCAGCACCTACTTTTGCCTTGGCCCACCGCTGGCTTTATGCCCGTCCGAGCAGCAACCATGAATGGGGCGCACTGGCCGATGCTGACCAGGGCCTATACGCCTGCGGCGACTGGTGCCTGTCCGGCCGTGTCGAGGGCGCCTGGCTCAGTGGCCAGGAAGCGGCGCGTCGACTGCTCGAACATCTCGAGTGATGTAGGGTTATACAAAAAAAACTGTTTGCATAACTTCCGGGCTGTGCTGGAATGAACCTGTACAACTATTTTGTCTCGTACAGGTTTTTGGAGGCAGCCCATGCACGACTCATCCGCCCACAGCAAGCCGCGTATCGCCATCAGCGCCTGCCTGACCGGGCACAGCGTGCGCTATAACGGCGGCCACAAGGCCTCCGACCTGTGCCGTATGCAACTCGAGGAACATTTCGACTGGTTGCCGGTGTGCCCGGAGGTGGCCATCGGCCTGGGCGTGCCGCGCGACCCGATCCGCCTGGTCGGCGACCCCGAGCAGCCGGAAGTGGTAGGCACCCGCAACCCCGGCATGGACCTGACCGGACCGCTGCGCAGCTATGGCGAGCAAATGGCGGCGGAACTCGATGATATCTGCGGCTACATCTTCATGCAGAAATCGCCTTCCTGTGGCCTGGAGCGGGTCAAGGTATACCAAGACAATGGCCACCCTGCCTTCCACGGTGGGCGGGGAGTGTATGCGCAGGCGTTCTGCGCACGGCGGCCGGACCTACCGGTGGAAGAAGAAGGCCGCCTGCACGACCCCATACTGCGCGAGAACTTCATCAGCCGCGTGTACGCGTACGCCGACTGGCAACGCCTGCTGGCCGAAGGCCTGAGCCGTGGCGCTCTGGTGCGATTCCACTCACGCTACAAGTACCTGTTGATGGCCAACAACCCGCAGGCCTACCGCAGCCTCGGGCGCCTGCTCGGCAGCATGAGCAAGGACGATGACCCGCAAAGCATCGGCCCGCGCTACTTCAGCCAGCTGATGCAGGCTCTGCGCCGCTGTGCCAGCCGCGGCACTCATTGCAACGTGCTGCAGCATCTGAGCGGCTACTTCAAGGACATCCTCACACGGCAGGACAAAGCCGAGCTGCAGGCCATCATCGGCCAATACCAGCAAGGCGTGGTGCCGCTGGTAGTGCCGCTGACCCTGCTCAAGCACCATTTGCGCAAGCATCCCGATCCGTATCTGCAGCAGCAGGCCTACCTTCAGCCGCACCCCGAGAGCCTGGGCCTGCGCAATGCCGTCTGAGATCCTGTTGCCCATCGGCGAACTGGCTCGCCGCACGGGCGTCAATCCCGTCACCCTGCGAGCCTGGGAGCGCCGCTACGGCCTTCTCAAGCCCCAGCGTACCGCCAAGGGCCATCGCCTGTATCCGCTGGAGCAGGTCGAACGAGTAGAAGCGATCCTTGCCTGGCTGCAGCGCGGCGCCTCCGTCGGCCAGGTACGCGAGCTGCTCGACAAACCGGCCAGCACGCCGCCGAAAGGCGACTGGCAAGCCCGGCAGTTCCAACTGATCGAGGCCATCGCCACGCTGTCGCAGCGCGCCCTCGACCAGCAGCTCAACCAGGCGATGGCCCTGTACCCGGCCGTCACCCTGTGCGAGCAATTGCTGTTGCCGCTGCTCGACCTCCTCGACCTGCGCTGGCGCAATTACTTCAACGCACGGCTGGAACAGGTGTTTTTCCACAGCTGGTTGCGCAGCAAGCTGGGCGCCAGGGTCTACCACGACAACCAGTTGCTGCAAGGGCCTGCCATCTTGCTGGCCGAAGACAGCGAACAAACTTTCAGCCCCGGTTTGTGGTTGTGCGCCTGGCTGTTCACCAGCAACGGCCTGCCGGTCGAAGTGCTGGAGCACACCATTGCTGGCGCGCACCTGCAACGCGCAGCCACCATGCTCAAGCCACGCGCCGTGCTCCTGCACCTGGGGCCACGCATCGATGACAAGGCGTTGCACCGTACCCTGTCCAACCTGCCCGTGCCGACCCTGGCTGGCGGGCCGACGCTGGCGCTGCATGAAACCCGGCTGCGCGCCCTGGGGCTGCCCAATCTTGCCCTGTTCGATACCCCGCAGGCGGCATTGCGTTTGCTGCAAGCCCATGACCGCCAGCCTGGAGAGATGACCGCACCATGCACCTGACCTGGCTGCGCAGCGACCTGCGCATCGATGACAACACCGCGCTAGCCGCCGCCAGCGAACGCGGCCCGACCCTCGCACTGTGGCTGGTCAGCCCCGGGCAATGGCTGGCCCACGACGACGCCGCCTGCAAGGTCGACTTCTGGCTGCGCAGCCTGCGCGACCTGCGCCAGTCGCTGGAGCGCTTGAACATCCCCCTGCTGATCCGCAGGATCGACACTTGGGACCAGGCGCCACAGGCCGTACTCGACGTCTGCCGCCAACATCAGGTGCAAAGCGTGCACTGGAACGAGGAGTACGGCATCAACGAGCAACGTCGCGACGACGCCACCCGCGCGCTGCTGGAAAAGTCGTCCATCCAGGCCCACAGCCACCTCGACCAGCTGTTGTTCCGCCCTGGCACCATCCTTACCCGCAGCGGCGACTACTTCCAGGTGTTCAGCCAGTTCAAGAAGAGCTGCCTGGAGCACCTGCACCGCAGCCTCCCTGCCCTGGCCCGCCAGATAAAACGCCAGGCACCGCTGCATGTCAGCAGCGACCCGATCCCACAGCACGTGGACGGCTTCGAAAAACCCGCGCAGGCACTGCGCGACCACTGGCCGGCCGGCGAAGCCGAAGCGAAGGCGCGGCTGACCCGTTTTCTCGATGAAACCATCGACGATTACCAACAGCTGCGTGACTTGCCTGCCAAGCCCGGTACCAGCCAGCTCTCCGCCTATCTGGCCGCCGGCATGATCTCGCCACGCCAGTGCCTGCACGGTGCCCTGGCCAGCAACCGCGGCGAGTTCGACAGCGGCAGCAGCGGCGTGCAAACCTGGATCAACGAGCTGCTCTGGCGCGAATTCTACAAACACATCCTGACCGGTTATCCACAGGTCTCGCGTCACCGAGCCTTCCGCGCCCAGACCGAAGCCCTGCCCTGGCGCGATGCACCGGCCGACCTCGAAGCATGGGAACAGGGCCGAACCGGCTTCCCGATCATCGACGCCGCCATGCGCCAACTGTTGCACACCGGGTGGATGCACAACCGCCTGCGCATGATCGTGGCCATGTTCCTCAGCAAGAACCTGCTGATCGACTGGCGCAAGGGCGAGCGGCATTTCATGCGCCACTTGATAGACGGCGACCTGGCCGCCAACAACGGCGGTTGGCAGTGGAGCGCGTCCACTGGCACCGACGCAGTGCCCTATTTCCGCATCTTCAACCCGGTTTCACAGTCGCAGCGATTCGACCCGCAAGGGCGTTTCATTCGGCACTGGCTGCCGGAATTGCAGGGGGTAGATGAAAAAGCCATTCATTTCCCCGTGAAGTCGGCCGATCTTTTTGCTAGATATTCCTACCACAGTCCAATTGTCGATCTCGACAGCAGTCGTCAGCGCGCACTGGAGGCATTCAAGAACCTCCCGCGCCGGCAGGATCAGAGGGCAGCATCTTGAACAACGCACGCAGTATCTGGGTGACGGGAGCAGGCAATGGACTTGGCCTGGCTTTAGTGGAGGGGCTGCTCGGGCAAGGACACCGGGTAGCTGCAAGCGCGAAGCATGGCGAGGCACTGGATGCCTTGGGTGCACGCTATGGCAGCCAACTGTTGCGCTTGCCGTGGCAGTTGCACGAAGAACATCAGGCGGCCCAGGCCAGCCAGCAGATCTGCCATGCCTGGTGCGCGCTGGATGGCTTGATCATCAACGCTGGTACCAGCGATTACCTGGCGGACGATGTGGCTGACAGCGAGTTGTTCGAGGCGATCGTCACGGACAACCAGTTGGCCGGCGAGCATTGCCTGGCCAGTGCGCTGCCGTTGTTGGCGAAGGGTGACTCGCCGCAGGTGATGGCGGTGTTCAACCGTTATTCGGCGCTGCAGTTGCATGCACCGACGCGGGTGCCTGCGGGCTGGAACAACACGCCGCAATGGATGCGCGAGCAGCGTCAGGCGTTGAAGGCGCAGGGGGTTGAGCTGACCGTGGTGGGGCCGCAGTCGCTGAAGACACCCGTGACACCGGCGCAGGCGCTACCGGAGGCGTGGACGCCGCAGGATGCGGCAGAAGAACTGCTGCGGCGGTGGCCGCAGAGGGAGCCCGAGCTTGTGCTGGAGGCCTTGGATCTCCATGGCCTGTGGCCGTTGACGCGCTAGAGCCTGGCATCGGCACTGCTTTGTTCGCGGGTAAACCCGCTCCCACAGGTACACCACTGCACTCAAGATACAGGGGGGGCTATGGGAGCGGGTTCACCCGCGAAGAGGCCGGCACAGGAGAACTCAGAGCGCCATGCGGTAATGCAGACTATAGCTCTCCACCCCATCGTTGGGCTGCTTGATGCCCGCGTTGGAATAGTGAATCGCCCGCACGCCAATCTCATGCCCACCGGCAAAGCGCAATCCAAAGCCGATGCGGTCCTCGAACTGGAATGCCGAGCCCAGCTCGTTGTCTTCCAGCTCGGTGCTGGAGAATGCCGCCACGCCAATCCCAGCCTCTATATAAGGCTTCACCGACTCCCCGGCAAACTCGTAGACGAACACCGGCGCGAACGACAGGCTATGGTTGCTCGCGGTCTCGTCACCATCCCAATAGGTGTAGGCCCCATCCCAGTACCCCGTCAGGCGCCCGACGCTGGTCTGCCACCAGCTCGCTTCCCAATTCGATTGCAGCCCCAACCGGTAGACCATGGTCGAGTCACCGGTCTGCCCCACCGAAAACGAAACGTCGGTAGCCTGCGCCGACAGTGAGTGCCCCAGGGTGAAGACGGCAGCCGCCGCCAAGCCGAGCAGCTTCTTCATGAGCAACATCCTTCTTTGCTGTTATTGGTATCCGCCTCATTTCAGGCAAGGCGGTAGAAAACGGCAGCGGTACGATAGTTCAGCTTCTTTTCACGTTTTTTTCACAATGAAAAGCTTTGCACACTGTCCGACTTATGCCACAGCAAAGGCAGGATCTTTCTGAGGTATTGCGGATCGGCACTGGTCCAGAAGCGGGTATCCCTGGCCGGCCCATCGGCCAACAGGTCATCCGCGCCCAGCAGCCGCTGCAGTTGGCGTGCCACTGCAGCACCGGTATCGATGATGGCGACGTCGGCTGGCACCATGCCGGCCAGCAACGGGCGCAGGAAGGGGTAATGGGTGCAACCGAGAATCAACGTGTCACAGCCAGCGGCCAGCAACGGCTGCACATAACCTTGCAGCAACTGGCGCAGCGTCGGGCTGGCCAGGTCACCGGTCTCGATCAGATCGACCAGGCCCGGGCAAGGTTGGGTGATGACCTGTACGTCATTGGCAAAACGATCGAGCAAGGCAGCGAACTTGGCACTCTGCAGGGTACCGGTAGTGGCCAGCACACCGACCACGCCAGAGCGCGTAGCGGCGGCAGCGGGCTTCACCGCCGGCTCCATGCCCACCAGCGGCCAGTTCGGGTACAACTCGCGCAGGTCGGCCACCGCCGCCACCGTGGCGGTATTGCAGGCCAGTACCATGGCCTTGGCGCCCTGTTCATGGAAGAACGCAGCAATGCGCCGGAGACGCTCACGGATATAGTCCGGCGACTTCTCGCCGTAGGGTATGTGGCCGCAATCGCCCACGTACAGTAGCGTCTCGTTGGGCAGCAGGCGCTGGATCTCGGCGAGTACCGACAAGCCGCCAACCCCGGAGTCCATCACGCCGACCGGCGCCGATCGATCAGCCATCGCGCTTACCACAGACCGCACAAGCCGGGTCGCGCTTGACCCGCAATTCGCGGATACGAGTGCCGAGAGCATCGATCAGCAGCAGGCGGCCGACCAGCGGCTCGCCGAACCCGGCCAGCAGCTTCATCGCCTCCAGCGCCTGCAGGCTGCCCACCAGGCCCACCAGCGGGCCGATCACACCGGCCTCGCTGCAGGTCAGTTCGGCTTCGCTGCCATGGCCATACAGGCAGTGGTAGCAAGGGCTGTAGTCACGCCGTGGGTCGAATACCGACAACTGCCCTTCCAGGCGGATCGCCGCACCGCTGACCAGCGGCTTGCCAGCCGCGACGCAGGCAGCGTTGACCGCCTCGCGGGTACCGAAATTGTCAGAGCAGTCCAGCACCAGGTCGACCGCTGCCACAGCGGCCGCCAGCGAGTCCTCGTCCAGAGCCTGGCGATGGGCAACCAGGCTGATTTCCGGGTTGATTGCCTGCAGGCGCTGCAGGGCCGAATCGACCTTGCTCATGCCCACGCTCGCACTGTCGTGGATCACCTGGCGTTGCAGGTTGGTCAGGTCGACGGTGTCAAAGTCCGCCAGGTGCAGCTCACCGACCCCGGCGGCGGCCAGGTACAAGGCGACGGGCGAGCCAAGGCCGCCGAGCCCGACGATCAGCGCCTTGCTCTGCTTGAGCCGCAACTGGCCGTCGATGTCGATCTGGGCCAGCAAAACCTGCCGGCTGTAACGCAGCAGTTCCTGATCACTCAGCATGGCAGGCGCCCCAGGGTAATGCGTTCATGGCCGCCCAGGTCCGTGCGGCTGGCGACCTCGATGAAGCCTTGTTCAGCCAGCAAGGCGCGCACCGCCGCTGCCTGATCGTAGCCGTGTTCCAGCAGTAACCAGCCACCCGGTACCAGGTGCGCGGGCGCCTGGGCAGCTATCACGCGCAGGTCGTCCAGGCCATCGGCACCGGCCACCAGCGCACTGCTGGGCTCGAAGCGTACATCACCGGCGACCAAATGCGGGTCTGCGGCAGCGATGTAGGGCGGGTTGCTGACAATCAGGTCGAAACGCTCGCCGGCCAGACTGTCGAACCAGTGGCTGAGCCGTACCTGGGCGTTTGCCAGGCCCAGCCGCTGGCGGTTGCGCTCAGCCAGGGCTGCAGCCTCCTCCACGCGGTCCACTGCGGTCACCTGCCAGGCCGGGCGATCGCTGGCCAGGGCCAAGGCAATCGCGCCGGTGCCGGTGCCCAGGTCAAGGACCTTGGCCGGCGTGGCGGGTTGCAGTTCAAGGGCAGCTTCGACCAGCAGCTCGGTATCCGGCCGCGGGATCAGGGTATGCGGTGCCACTTCCAGATCGATCTTCCAGAAGCCTTGCAGCCCGAGAATGTAGGCGACCGGTTCGCCGCCACGGCGGCGCTGCAGGTAGCCAGCATAGGTCTCGGCATCTTCGCTGCTGACGATTCGCTCGGGCCAGGTGTGCAGGTAGCTGCGCGATTTGCCGATGGCCGCGGCCAACAGCAGCTCGGCATCCAGCCGCTCGGTAGGCGACTCTGGCAACTGCGCGTTGCGCAGCAGGCTGGCGATGATGGTCATCAGTCCCCCAGAGCGGCCAGTTGATCGGCCTGGTATTCGGCCAGCAGCGGTTCGATCACCGCCTCCACCCCGCCGGCGAGGATGTCGTCCAGCGAGTACAGGGTCAGGTTGATACGGTGATCGGTCACCCGCCCCTGTGGATAATTGTACGTACGGATGCGCTCGGAACGGTCACCCGAGCCGACCAGCAGCTTGCGCTCGGTGGCGATGGCATTCTGCGCGGCGCTGGTCTGCATGTCGTTGAGCTTGGCCGACAGCCAGGACATGGCACGGGCACGGTTCTTGTGCTGCGAGCGCTCTTCCTGGCACTCGACCACGATACCGGTGGGCAAGTGGGTGATACGGATCGCCGAGTCGGTCTTGTTGACGTGCTGGCCGCCGGCACCGGATGCGCGGTAGGTGTCCACGCGCAGGTCGGCCGGGTTGATCTCGATGGCCGCCTGTTCGTCCGGCTCGGGCAGTACCGCCACGGTACACGCGGAGGTGTGGATACGGCCCTGGGATTCGGTTTCGGGCACGCGCTGTACGCGGTGTGCGCCGGACTCGAACTTGAGCTTGCCGTACACGCTCTCACCCTCGACGCGGGCGATGATTTCCTTGTAGCCGCCGTGCTCGCCTTCGTTCTCCGAGAGGATTTCCAGGCGCCAGCCACGCTTTTCGGCGTAGCGCGAATACATGCGGAACAGGTCGCCGGAGAAGATCGCCGCCTCGTCGCCACCGGTGCCGGCGCGGATTTCGAGGAACACGTTGCGGCCGTCGTTGGGGTCCTTGGGCAACAGCATGCGTTGCAGCTGCGACTCCAGCGTCAGCAGTTGTTCCTTGGCTTCACGCACTTCTTCCACGGCCATTTCGCGCAGGTCCGGGTCACTGTCCTTGAGCAGCGCCTGGGCACCTTCGAGGTCGTCCTGGACTTTGCGCCACTCTTTATAAGCAGCGTAGACCGGCTCGACTTCGGCGTATTCACGGGAATAGGCGCGAAAGCGCGTCTGGTCGGAAATGACCTCGGCATCACCAAGCAGAGCGGTGAGTTCTTCGAAGCGGTCCTGGAGGATTTCCAGTTTGTTCAGCAGCGACGCTTTCATTGCGGGGATTTGTCCGTCGAGCCCTCGTTGAGGGCAAAGAGTTCCTGGGCCATGGCCAGCGCATCGAGGCGGCCCTCGGCCGAGAGCCTTTTCAATTGCACGCTGGGCGCGTGCAGGAGTTTGTTGGTCAGCCCCCGGGCCAGTTGGGCCAGTACGTCTTCGGGGTTGCCGCCGTTGGCCAGCAGCCGCTGGGCCTTTTGCAGTTCTTCGTCGCGCAGGCGCTCGCATTGCTGGCGATAGGCCTTGAGCACATCCACCGCGGCCAGCTCGCGCAGGCGCAGCATGAAGTCCTCTGCCCCCACCGACACCAGCTCTTCGGCGGCCTGGGCCGCGCCCTGGCGACTTTTGAGGTTTTCTGCCACAACGTCGTGCAGGTCATCGACAGTGTACAGGTAGACGTCATCCAGTTCGCCGACTTCGGTTTCGATATCGCGCGGTACGGCAATGTCGACCATGAAAATCGGCTTGTGCCGGCGCTGCTTCAGCGCGCTCTCGACCGCACCCTTGCCAAGGATCGGCAACTGGCTGGCGGTGGAGCTGATGACGATGTCGCTGTTGGCCAGCTCCTGAGGGATGTCGGCCAGCAGAACGGCGTGCGCACCGAACTGTTCGGCCAGGATGCTGGCCCGCTCGAGGGTACGGTTGGCCACGACGATACGGCGCACGCCCTGCTCATGCAGGTGGCGGGCGACCAGGGTGATGGTTTCGCCGGCACCGATCAGCAGGGCCTGGCTGCGGCCCAGGTCGCTGAAGATCTGCTTGGCCAGGCTGACCGCGGCAAACGCCACCGACACCGGGTTTTCACCGATGGCAGTGTCGGTGCGCACCTGCTTGGCGGCACTGAAGGTGGCCTGGAACAGGCGCCCGAGCAGCGGGCCGACGGTGCCGGCCTCACGCGCCACGGCATAGGCGGACTTCATCTGGCCGAGGATCTGCGGTTCGCCGAGCACCAGCGAGTCCAGGCCGGAGGCCACCCGCATCATGTGCTTCACCGCCTCGTGCTCTTCGTGCACGTAGGCGCTGGCGCGCAGCTCGTCCAGGCTGAGGCGGTGGTAGTCGGCGAGCCATTGCAGCACGGCATCGGCGGACAGGTGGTCCTGCTCGATATAGAGCTCGCTACGGTTGCAGGTCGACAGAATCGCCGCTTCGCGGCTGGATGTCAGCCGGCAGAGCTGCTGCAGGGCGTCTACCAGCTGCTCTGGGGTAAACGCCACGCGCTCGCGTACGTCTACCGAGGCAGTCTTATGGTTGATACCAAGTGCAAGAAAGGCCATGCAAGGTCGCTGGTTGTGACGGGAAGCCGATAATTGTCCTCTTTCGCAGGTTTTTGGACAACCACCGTTCGCTATTGCGCGATAGCGCTGCGGCTATCGCCGGCTTCAGGCCAGCATCAGCGGCAACTTCAGCTCACACCCCCGCTTTTGATCTGGCTCTTGATCTGGCTTTTGATCTTGATCTTGATCTTCGCGACTTCAGGAGGCCGAACGCAGGTCTTGCGGAGGGAGGTGACGGGCATGGATGCCCGTCAAGCGCTGAGGCCCCATGGATGGGGCCTGCAGCGCGTACTCCCGGGAGCAAGGCCGGAGTGAGGGAACCCCGGAGCGCAGCGCAGGGGCCGGATGATGGGAGCGCAGCGTTTTTTGGTTACTTTTTGCCGCGTTTGGCAAAAAGTGACTCGCCGTAAGGGCGAAAAGGTGAGTCAGCGTCGCCATCGCAAACGGACTGTTCGCCATATCAAAACCGTCGCTTAAGCTTTTTGGCTTTTTGGATGCGGGCATTCACATCGAGTAGGCATTCATTCGCGATGGTGGCGCAAAGTCACCTTTCCGCCTTTACGGCGGGTCCCTTTTTGTCGTGGCAAAAAGGAACCAAAAACCGTCGGCTCCCATCATCCTGCCCCTGCGCTGCGCTCCGGGGTCCCCTCGCTACGGGCCTGCTCCCGGGAGTACGCGCTGCAGGCCCCATCCATGGGGCCTCAGCGCTTGACGGGCATCCATGCCCGTCACCTCCCTCCGCAGTCCCTTCGCTCGGCCTCCTGAAGTCGCAATCGGCGGCGCCTGAACTATCGCGCGCTTAGAAGCAAGAGCGAGAGCAAGAGCAAGAGCAAGAATTCTGTGTTCTGGGCGCCGTGGCAGGCTCTGCGGCGAACCCCGCGGGCACAGCGCGGTCTGCATAAGCGAAGCGCAGCTTCATACCTTCGCAGGTGGGTTTGCCCCCGCGCTTGTGTCATCATGCTCCGACCGCCGGTGAGTCCTCTTAAAGCCTTCTATGAACAAACCATACGCATTGCTGCTTGCCTTCGCCCTGCTCCAGGGCTGCCAGAGCCTGGCCCCGCAAAAGGCCGAGCCTCCCGTCGCCGAGGCCGGCAAGAGCGAGGCGGAAAAACCCGTGGTGTATGGCTCGTTCAAGCAGGATACGCTCTACAGCCTGCTGGTGGCCGAACTGGCCGGCCAGCGCAACCGCTTCGACATCGCCCTGGCCAACTACACCGACCAGGCCGCGAAAACCCAGGACCCCGGGGTTTCCGAGCGCGCCTACCGCATTGCCGAATACCTCGGCGCCGACGAACCGGCACTGGACAACGCCCTGGTCTGGGCCCGCAACGACCCGCAGAACCTCGACGCCCAGCGCGCCGCAGCCATCCAGCTGGCCCGCGCCGGCCGCTATGACGACTCCATGACTTACATGGAAAAGGTCCTGCAGGGCCAAGGCGACACCCATTTCGATTTCCTCGCTCTGTCCGCCGCCGAAACCGACCAGAGCACCCGCGACGGCTTGCTGCAAAGCTTCGAACGCCTGCTGGCGAAGTACCCGGACAACAGCCAGCTGGTGTTCGGCAAGGCCCTGCTGCTGAACCAGGACGGCAAGGCCGAAGAAGCCTTGGAGTTGCTCGAGTCGCACCCGCCGCAAAACGGCGAAGTCGCCCCGGTCCTGCTGCGCGCGCGCCTGCTGCAAGCCCTGGACCGCGGCCCGGAGGCCCTGCCACTGCTGCGCGGGGCGATTCGCGACAACCCGGACGACAAGCGCCTGCGCCTGACCTACGCGCGCACCCTGGTCGAACAGGACCGCATCGCCGATGCCAAGGGCGAGTTCCTCAGCCTGGTCCAGCAATACCCCGAGGACGACGAGCTGCGCTATTCGCTGGCGCTGGTGTGCCTGGAAAACAAGGACTGGGATGAAGCCGAGGGCTACCTGCAGGAGCTGATCGAACGCGACAGCAACGTCGACGCCGCGCACCTGAACCTGGGCCGCATCCGCGAAGAGCGCCACGACCCTGCAGGCGCCCTGCGTGAATACGCCCTGGTCGGCCCGGGCCCCGACTACCTGCCGGCGCAGCTGCGCCAGGCCGACATCCTGATTGCCAACGGCCGTGGTACCGAAGCCTCGCGCCTGCTCGCCGATGCCCGCGAATCCCAGCCGGACTACGCCATACAGCTGTTCCTGATCGAATCGGAAAGCTACAGCAACAACAACAAGGACGCCCAGGCCAGCCAGGTGCTGCAGCAAGCCATCCAGCGCTACCCGGACGACCTCAACCTGCTGTACACCCGTGCCATGCTGGCGGAAAAGCGTGACGACCTGCCGCAGATGGAAAAAGACCTGCGCGCCATCATCGCCCGCGAGCCGGAAAACGCCATGGCCCTGAACGCCCTCGGCTACACCCTGGCCGACCGCACTACCCGCTACAGCGAAGCCAAGGCGCTGATCGACAAGGCCCATCAGCTGACCCCGGATGACCCGGCGGTGCTCGACAGCCTGGGTTGGGTCAATTACCGCCTGGGCAACCTCGACGAGGCTGAAACCTACCTGCGCAAGGCCTTTGCCAGCTTCCCAGACCACGAAGTGGCCGCCCACCTGGGCGAAGTGCTATGGGCCAACGGCAAGCGCCGCGAAGCCCGCCAGGTCTGGGCCAAGGGCTTCGAAGCCCAGGCCGACAGCCCCATCCTGCGCAAGACCATCCTGCGCCTGACCGGATCCGAGACTCTCTAACGCCATGTTCCTGCGCCATTGCATTACCTTCACCCTGATCGCCCTGCTGGCCGGCTGTGCCGGCTTCGGTAGTCGCGAGGCCCTGCAGGGCCACGGCGACCCGCAGCAGTGGCGCGCCCATAAAGAGCAACTGAGCAGCCTCGATGGCTGGCAGATCAACGGCAAGGTCGGCATCCGTGCCCCGCGCGACTCCGGCAGCGGCACGCTGTTCTGGCTGCAACGCCAGGACTACTACGACATTCGCCTGGCCGGCCCGCTGGGCCGTGGCGCCGCTCGCCTGACCGGCCGCCCCGGCGGCGTGGTACTGGAAGTGGCCAACCAGGGCCGCTACGAGGCCCTCAGCCCCGAAGCCCTGCTGGAAGAACAACTGGGCTGGCAGTTGCCGGTCTCGCACCTGGTCTGGTGGGTCCGCGGCCTGCCGGCCCCCGACAGCAAGAGCAAGCTGACCCTGGACGGCGACAGCCGCCTGGCCAGCCTCGACCAGGACGGCTGGCAGGTGCAATACCTGAGCTACACGGAACAGAACGGCTACTGGCTGCCCGAGCGTATGAAGCTGCACGGCAAGGACCTCGACGTGACACTGGTGGTCAAGGACTGGCAGCCCCGCCAGCTGGGGCACTGATACATGCAGACCCTAACCCTGCCCGCTCCGGCCAAGCTCAACCTGTGGCTGCACATCATCGGCCGCCGTGCGGACGGCTATCACGAGCTGGAAACCGTGTTCCAGTTTCTCGATCACGGCGACGAACTGAGCTTTGCCGTGCGTGACGACGGCGTGATCCGCCTGCACACCGAGATCGAAGCAGTGCCGCATGACAGCAACCTGATCGTGCGTGCTGCGCGCAAGCTGCAGGAACAATCCGGCACGACGTTGGGCGCCGATATCTGGCTGACCAAGGTGCTGCCCATGGGCGGCGGCATCGGCGGTGGCAGCTCGGATGCCGCCACTACCCTGTTGGCCCTCGCCCACCTGTGGCAACTGGACTGGGACGAAGACCGCCTGGCCGCACTAGGCCTGAGCCTGGGCGCCGACGTACCGGTATTCGTGCGCGGCCACGCGGCATTCGCCCAGGGCGTGGGTGAACAATTGACCCCGGTCGACCCGGAAGAGCCGTGGTATGTCGTGCTTGTGCCGCAAGTGTCTGTCAGCACAGTAGAAATTTTTTCACATCCACAGTTGACACGTGATTCGCTCCCCCTTAAGATGCGCCCCGTTCCCGAGGGAAACAGTCGAAATGACTGCCAACCGGTGGTAGAGCAGAGTTACCCGGAAGTTCGCAATGCGTTGAATTCACTGGGTAAATTCACTGAGGCTCGACTGACCGGTACTGGAAGTTGTGTGTTTGGGGCCTTCCCAAGCAAAGCCGAAGCTGATAAAGTTCTGGCCCTTCTTTCAGCGACCCAAACAGG
Source organism: Pseudomonas sp. M2(2023) (assembly GCF_030263955.1). Lineage (NCBI taxonomy): Bacteria > Pseudomonadati > Pseudomonadota > Gammaproteobacteria > Pseudomonadales > Pseudomonadaceae > Pseudomonas > Pseudomonas sp. M2(2023). The sequence goes on along the minus strand of NZ_CP127114.1, from coordinate 848,453 downwards.
GTTTGTGGCGAAAGGAAGCAACGTTTCGATGTTGCATCGCAAGCTGCAAAGTCTGGTCAAGAAGTCGAGCGCATAAGCGTTCGCAGCAACAGATACAGGGGCGTCGCCAAGCGGTAAGGCAGCAGGTTTTGATCCTGCCATGCGTTGGTTCGAATCCAGCCGCCCCTGCCATTTTCCTTATACTCATCCAGGTTACCCTCAGCCTTCAGGTACTGCGCGTGTCCAAGATGATGGTCTTTACGGGGAACGCCAACCCCGATCTGGCTCGGCGTGTCGTACGTCAGCTGCATATCCCTCTCGGTGACGTTTCTGTCGGTAAGTTCTCCGACGGCGAGATCAGCACTGAGATCAATGAGAATGTCCGCGGTAAAGACGTCTTCATTATTCAGCCGACCTGTGCCCCGACCAACGATAACCTGATGGAACTGGTAGTGATGGCCGACGCCTTCCGCCGCTCCTCAGCATCCCGAATCACCGCCGTGATTCCTTACTTCGGATACGCCCGCCAGGACCGCCGTCCGCGTTCGGCACGTGTAGCCATCAGCGCCAAAGTCGTCGCTGACATGCTCACTGTCGTAGGTATCGACCGTGTACTCACCGTCGACCTGCACGCTGACCAGATCCAGGGTTTCTTCGATATCCCGGTCGACAACATCTACGGCTCGCCCGTACTGGTCGACGATATCGAGGACCAGCGTTTCGAGAACCTGATGATCGTCTCCCCGGACATCGGTGGTGTCGTGCGCGCACGTGCCGTTGCCAAGTCCCTGGGCGTCGACCTGGGTATCATCGACAAACGCCGCGAGAAGGCTAACCACTCCGAGGTCATGCACATCATCGGCGACGTCGAAGGGCGCACCTGCATCCTGGTAGACGACATGGTCGACACCGCCGGCACCCTGTGCCACGCGGCCAAAGCCCTGAAAGAACACGGCGCTGCCAAGGTTTACGCCTACTGCACGCACCCTGTCCTGTCGGGCCGCGCGATCGAGAACATCGAGAAGTCGGTACTGGACGAGCTGGTGGTGACCAACACCGTTCCGCTGTCCGCCGCTGCTCAAGCCTGTGACCGTATCCGCCAGCTGGATATCGCACCGGTTGTCGCTGAAGCGGTCCGCCGCATCAGCAACGAAGAATCGATCAGCGCGATGTTCCGCTAAGCGGAACACACGCTGACGAAAAGCGCCCCGCCCCAACACTGGTTGTTGGGGCGGGGCTTTTTTGCCATCCCCGTTGGCGCTGGTCGCAAACGCCCTCGGGGGGCTACTTTGGAGAAACAAAATGACCGAATTCACTCTGAACGCCCAAGCGCGTACTGACCTGGGGAAAGGTGCGAGCCGCCGCCTGCGTCACTCCGCGAACATCCCAGCCGTTGTCTACGGTGGTAACCAGGACGCTCAGTCCCTGACCATCCTGGCCAAGGAAATCACCAAGCTGTTCGAAAACGAGGCTGCCTTCAGCCACGTTCTGGAACTGAACGTCGACGGCGCCAAGCAAAACGTCGTGGTCAAGGCTCTGCAGCGCCACCCGGCCAAAGGCTTCATCATGCACGCCGACTTCGTTCGCGTCGTTGCTGGCCAGAAACTGACCGCCAAGGTACCGGTTCACTTCATCAATGAAGAAGCCCCGGTCAAGAAAGGCGGCGAGATCTCCCACGTAGAAGCCGAGATCGAAGTTTCCTGCGAAGCCAAAGACCTGCCTGAGTTCATCGAAGTCGACCTGGCCAACGCTGAAATCGGCACCATCATCCACCTGTCGGACCTGAAAGCTCCGAAAGGCGTAGAGTTCGTAGCTCTGGCCCACGGTGATGACAAAGCTGTTGCCAACGTTCACGCTCCACGCGTTGCTCCAGAAGCAGAAGGCGCTGCCGAGTAATCCACTCGCGCGCCGGCGTTGATCGGGTTACAGTGCCGCGCGCCCTGTAACCCACCAACTCCAAGGAAGAGCCCCTGACGTGACCGCCATCCAGTTGATCGTCGGCCTGGGTAACCCCGGCCCCGAATACGAACAGACCCGGCATAACGCAGGGGCTCTTTTCGTTGAACGCATTGCCAGCGCCCAGCGCGTCTCGTTGACCGCTGACCGCAAATATTTCGGCCTGACGGCTAAGTTCAGCCATCAGGGCAACGACGTTCGTCTGCTCATCCCCACCACCTACATGAACCGTAGCGGCCAGTCCGTGGCGGCCTTGGCCAATTTCTTCCGCATCAAGCCGGAAGCGATCCTGGTGGCACATGACGAACTCGACCTGCCCCCGGGCGTCGCCAAGCTCAAGCGCGGCGGTGGCCATGGTGGGCACAACGGCCTGCGCGACATCATCGCGCAGCTCGGCAACCAGAACGACTTCCACCGCCTGCGGCTTGGCATCGGCCACCCGGGTGACGCCAAACTGGTCTCCAACTTCGTCCTGGGCCGCGCGCCGCGCGCCGAGCAGGAGAAGCTCGACGCCAGCATCGATTTTGCCCTCGGCGTGCTGCCGGACGTGCTTGCCGGCGACTTCGCCAAGGCGATGCGCGAGCTGCACAGCCAGAAGGCCTGATTTCCTTAGAGAGGGGAATACCCATGGGTTTCAATTGCGGCATCGTCGGCCTGCCCAACGTCGGCAAGTCCACCCTGTTCAACGCCCTGACCAAGTCTGGCATCGCGGCGGAGAACTTCCCCTTCTGCACCATCGAGCCTAACAGCGGCATCGTGCCGATGCCCGATGCGCGCTTGAATGCACTGGCTGAAATCGTCAAGCCAAACCGCATCCTGCCGACCACCATGGAGTTCGTCGACATCGCCGGCCTGGTGGCTGGTGCCTCGAAAGGCGAAGGCCTGGGCAACAAGTTCCTCGCCAACATCCGCGAGACCGACGCCATTGCCCACGTGGTGCGCTGCTTCGAAGACGAGAACGTGATCCACGTTTCCAACAGCGTCGACCCCAAGCGTGACATCGAGATCATCGACCTCGAGCTGATCTTCGCCGACCTCGACAGCTGCGAGAAGCAACTGCAGAAGGTTGCCCGCAACGCCAAGGGCGGCGACAAGGAAGCCCTGGCGCAGAAGGCCATCCTCGAACAGTTGATCCCGCACTTCACCGAAGGCAAGCCAGCGCGCAGCCTGATGAAGAACATGAGCGCCGAAGACAAGGCGGTCATCCGCGGCTTCCACCTGCTGACCAGCAAGCCGGTCATGTACATCGCCAACGTGGCCGAAGACGGCTTCGACAACAACCCGCACCTGGACGTGGTCAAGGCCATCGCCGAGGAAGAAGGCGCGGTAGTGGTGCCGGTGTGCAACAAGATCGAAGCGGAAATCGCCGAACTGGAAGACGGTGAAGAGAAGGATATGTTCCTTGAGGCCCTGGGCCTGGAAGAGCCTGGCCTGAACCGCGTTATCCGCGCCGGTTACGAGCTGCTGAACCTGCAGACCTACTTCACTGCCGGCGTGCAGGAAGTACGCGCCTGGACCGTACGCGTCGGTGCCACCGCACCACAGGCCGCTGGCGTGATCCACACCGACTTCGAAAAAGGTTTCATCCGCGCTGAAGTGGTGGCCTATGACGACTTCATCCAGTTCAAGGGCGAGAGCGGTGCCAAGGAAGCCGGTAAATGGCGTTTGGAAGGCAAGGACTACATCGTCAAGGACGGTGACGTGATGCACTTCCGCTTCAACGTCTAAGCGCCAGACTGCAGTACCCACGAACCCCTTGAGGCCAACGCCTCAAGGGGTTTTGTTTTTTCTGGCATTTGGCAAGCGGCACGCTCCCCCTGTGGGCTTTAGCCGCGAAGAATCCAACGCGGTGCCTGGCACCGGCTGCGCCGGTGTTCGCGGGCATGCCCGCTCCCACAGCTACCACGCATTTTCTGGACATTGCATCAAAGGCCTTGTGTCGCGAAAGGGCCGCAGAGCGGCCCCGGAATTCAGCATCTAAGCTGTGATTCAGCACCCTCCCCTGGACGCACGCCCCATGCCCGAAAAAACCCGCCTCGACTGGCAACGCTGGTTACCCGGCCTGGTCACCCTGCTCCACTACCAACCCGCCTGGCTACCCAGGGACATCGCCGCCGGCCTGGTGCTCACCACCATGCTGGTGCCGGTGGGTATCGCTTATGCCGAAGCTTCCGGCGTACCTGGCATCTACGGCCTGTACGCCACCATCATCCCGCTGCTGGCCTACGCCCTTTTCGGCCCCAGCCGCATCCTGGTGCTGGGCCCGGACTCGGCGCTGGCCGCGCCGATCCTGGCAGTGGTGGTGCAGTACGCCGCCAGCGACCCGCAACGGGCAATCGCCATCGCCAGCATGATGGCCCTGGTCGCCGGGGCGTTCTGTGTGATCGCCGGTTTGCTGCGCCTGGGCTTCATCACCGAACTGCTGTCCAAGCCGATCCGCTATGGCTACATGAACGGCATCGCCCTCACGGTGCTGATCAGCCAGTTGCCCAAACTGTTCGGCCTGTCGGTCGACAGCCAGGGCCCACTGCGGGATACCTGGAACCTGATCCAGGCATTGCTCGCCGGCCAGGGCCATTGGCCAAGCTTCGTGGTCGGTGGCGGTAGCCTGGCGCTGATCCTGCTGCTCAAGCCGTTCAAGCGTTTGCCGGGCATTCTCATTGCTGTGGTGCTGGCCACGCTGGCGGTGAGCCTGCTGGGGCTCGACCAGCAACGCGTGAAAGTGCTCGGCGAACTGCCCCAGGGGCTACCCAGCTTCGTGTTCCCCTGGGTCAGCGATATCGACCTGGTGGAGGTGCTGCTCGGTGGCATCGCAGTAGCGCTGGTGTCGTTCGCCGATACCAGTGTGCTGTCACGTTCATACGCCGCGCGCATGAAGGCCCCGGTCAACCCCAACCAGGAAATGTTCGGCCTGGGTGTGGCCAACCTGGCCTCGGGGCTGTTCCAGGGCATCCCCATCAGCAGCAGCTCATCGCGCACCCCCGTGGCCGAAGCGGCCGGCTCGCAGACTCAGCTCACCGGTATTATCGGCGCGCTGGCGGTGACCCTGTTGCTGCTGGTGGCGCCCAACCTGATGCAACACCTGCCCAACAGCGCCCTGGCGGCAGTGGTGATTGCCGCAGCATTGGGCCTGTTCGAGTTCGCCGACCTCAAGCGCATCTTCCGCATGCAGCAATGGGAATTCTGGCTGTCGTTCACTTGCTTCGTCGGCGTAGCGGTATTCGGGGCCATTCCCGGTATCTGCATTGCCGTGGCTATATCGGTGATCGAATTCCTGTGGGACGGCTGGCGGCCGCATCATGCGGTGCTGGGACGGGTGGATGGCACCCGCGGTTACCATGATGTGCAGCGTTATCCACAGGCCCGACGCATTCCGGGGCTGGTGCTGCTGCGTTGGGATGCCCCGCTGTTCTTTGCCAATGCCGAACAGTTCCAGAGCACGGTGATGGCGGCGGTGGATGCATCGCCTACCCCGGTACAACGGCTGGTGATCGCGGCAGAGCCGGTGACCAGCATCGATATCACCTCGGCGGACATGCTGGCCGAGCTGGACCGGGCGCTGGAGGCGCGGGGGGTGGAGTTGCAGTTTGCCGAGATGAAGGACCCGGTAAAGGACAAGATGCGGCAGTTCGAGTTGTTCGAGCATATGGGGGAGTCGGCATTTCATCCCACTGTTGGGGCAGCGGTGGATGCCTACCTGGAAGAGAGTGGGGTTGACTGGAAGCCCTAGGTTTTCCTGGGCTGGCCTCTTCGCGGACATGCCCGCTCCCACAAGAATTGCGTGATCCCATGGGCAACACGATACCTGTAGGAGCGGGTTCACCCGCGAAGAAGCCCACGCCGCATCCGAAGCCGGTCGATCCAGATCAGCATGGCACTGGCATACACCGACACCGCCAGAAACAGCGCCATGCGCACGGCAAAGGCGCGGTACACATCCTGCCCGCCCGCGCTGTCCTGCACCGACTGCCCCAGCAAGATCAGCATGGTCGTCAGGCAGCTCACCCAGTACGCCGGGCTTTGCCTGGTATCCACCGCACGGTAGAGCCTGCGCCCCTGCCAAAGGACGAACAGCAGCACCCACAGAAAAAACATCCACAGGTGCACGAACAGGCTCAACGCGCCCCACATCAATATCGCCAGCAACCCGGCCAGCAAGGTCGAGCCGATCAGCTCGCGGCTGGCATGCCGTGCGCGGGTCTCACCGGCCTGCTGCCCCAGGCTCACTGCCTTCATGATCAGCGGCATGTACTGGTCCGGGGCGATCAGCGCCAGCAGGAAGGCCGGCATGACGATCAACGTAGCACGCAAGGCAACCCAGCTCACCTGGTCACTGTCGAGCAGAGGCGGTGCCGGTTGCGCCGGCGCATCGGCCGGCTCGGGAAACAACACATGCGCCGCTGCCGTGCCCAGCACCGCCAGCAGCATGCCTTTGGCCAGCGCTTCGACCACCGACAGCGCCAGGCTGAAGTCGCTGGTGCCGGCGGCAGCGATCATGGTCAGGCCGATAACCAGCAAATTGGCCAACAGGCCATTGCCGCCTTTCAGTGCATAACGCAAGGTAAGGAAAACCCCCACGCTCACCAGCAACACTCCACTTACCGGGGCATGGCGCAGCAGCGGAATCAGCAGCAGCCCGCTGCCGCAGGCAAGCAGCACCAGCACCGCCAAGGCCGGTGCCGCACGCAGGGGCAAGGGCTGGCTGCGCATGGCCAGCAACAACACCGCGAACACCGGCGCCAGGATCGGTACCGGCAAGCCGATGCCGAAACTCACCGCCAGGCAAAGCGCCACGCCCCAGGCCAGGCGCAGGGCACGCAGGCGGCGTAGTTCAATAGGCATACGACAGCCAGCTCATCAGCCACATGAACAGCCGGCCCAGCAGGTTCAATGGGTTGCCCTCGCTTGGCAGGGCCATGACTTCGGCCTGGCCACCGACCCGCAATACGGTCTTGTCCTGCAACTGGTCACGCTCCAGTTCGACGATAACCGGGAAGCGCTGTGCGGAGCGCAGCCACTCGCGGCTGTTCTGTACGGTCGGCAACGTACCTGGCGGGGCACTCTGGCCTACGCTCACACCGTAGCCGATGCTGCGAATGCGCCCCTTCAACACCGTGCCGGGCAGCGCATCGAGCACTACCAGCACCGGGGTTTCAGGGCGCAGCCGACCTAGGTTGTTCTCGGTCATGTCGGCACTTATCCACACGTCATGGATAGCGATCAGGGTCATCATCGGGCTGCCGGCGCCAACATAGTGGCCAACGTCGGTGCGCAGGTCGGTGATCAACCCGTCTGCATCGGCGCGTACCATGGTGCGCGCCAGGTCCAGCCGGGCTTTTTCCACATTGGCCGCCGCGCTGCGCAGTTGGGCGTTGTCGTCCTGCGCCCCACCCTGCTGCTCACGGGCCCGCTCAACTTCGGCACGGGCTGCGGCCACCTGGCTGATGGCCTGGTCGCGGGTGGCCTGGGCGCCCTCCAGGCGGCGCACCGACACCGTGCCCGGGTCTTCATCGATCAGGCGCTTGAGCCGCTCGGCGTCCTGCCGGGCCTTGCGCTCGTTGGCCTGGGCCGCCACCAGCGCCGCCTGGGCCGAGTCGATGCCAGCGGTGTGGGCGCCGATCTGCCGGCGTACCGTGTCCAGGTCGGCTTCGGCTCGGGCCAGGGCGATGCGATATTGCTCCTGGTCCAGTTCGAACAACACATCGCCCTTGCGCACTTCCTGGTTGTTGCCCACCGCCACACGCTTCACCTGCCCAGCCACCTCGGCACTCACCGGCACCACGTAGGCCTGCAGGCGGGCTTGCTGGGTATAGGGCGTGAAGCGATCGGCCAGCAGGTACCACAGCAGGCTCACGACAATCAGCAGCAGCACCCAGCGCATGCCGCGATCGGGGGCTGGCGGGGATGGCGTCGGCGTGGTGTCGCTCATTTCGTTTCACCTTGTGCATGTGCGCTGGGGCCTGGTTCGTCAAGCAGCTCACCCCAGTCGGTGCGTTGCTGCATCTGCTGGCGGGTGGTCGGGTCGATCGGTGCGCGGCTGGCGTCCCAGCCGCCGCCCAGGGCCTTGTACAGCGTCACCAGGCTGCTGACCGCATTGCCGCGACTGACCAGATAGCCGTCCTGTTGCTGCAGCAGCAGTTGCTGGGCGTCGAGCACGCGCTGGAAGTCGGCAAAGCCTTCGCGGTACTGCGAGCTGGCCAGGTTCAGGGAGCGCTGCGCGGCCTGCGAGGCCTGGTCGCGGATACTTGCGCTCTGCAGCGAGCGCACCAGCCCGCTGGCGGCATCGTCGGCCTCACGGGCGGCTTCGCGCACATCCTGGTGATACAGCTCGATCAGTTGCTGCAAGCGGGCATCTTCCACGCGCACAGCGTTCTTGCGTCGGCCGTAGTCGAACGGGTTCCAGATCAGGCTGGGCCCGGCGGCGATGTCGAAGGTATCGGGCAAATGATTGGCCGTGACGAAACTCCAGCCGATGCTGCCCAACAGGCTCAGTTGTGGATAAAGGTCGGCCTCGGCTACCCCGACCAGCGCCGACTGCGCCGCTACCGCCTGCTCGGCGGCACGGATGTCCGGGCGGCGCTGCAGCAGGCGGGCGGGCACATCCTGCAGCACGGCACGGTCCGGCAACGGCAACTGGCCATGACCGGCATCGAGCTGTGGCAGCGGCCCGGGCGCGCGGCCCAGCAGCGAGCACAGCACGTTGCGCAGGGCATTGAGCTGGTTCTGGAACTCGGGGATGGTGGCCTGGGTAGCCAGGTACTGGGTGCGCGCCTGTTGCCAGTCGAGTTCGTCGTTTTCGCCATGACGGAACAGCCGCTCGGTTATCTCCAGGCTGCGCGCCTGGCGGCGGGCGTTTTCTTCGGCGATATCCAGCCGCGCCTCGGCGGTGCGCAGGGCAAAGTAGGTGTCGGCCACCTGCGCACGCAACAGCAGCATGGCATCGGCGTAATTGGCCTGGGAGGCGAAGTAGACGGCGTCGGCGCTTTCGATGGCGCGGCTGAAGCGCCCCCAGAAGTCGATTTCCCAGCCAATGTCGAAGCCCGCGCTGGATTGCCAGAACACCGAGTCGCGAGCGGTGGCGGTGCCGGACTGATCCTGCTTCAGGTAAAGGCTCTGCGCGCGCAGTTGCTGCAGCTGTGGATAACGCCCGGTCTGCACGATGGCCAACTGGGCGCGGGCTTCGGCAACGCGCAAACCAGCCACGCGCAGGTTGCTGTTATTGGCATCGGCCTCGGCGATCAAGGCATCCAGGGCAGGGTCGGCGAACACGGCCCACCACTGACGAAGGTCGGGCGCCGCGGCCTGCTGCCCGGCCTGCTCCAGCAGCGGGGTATTCCAGGTACCCAGCCACGGGTCCTGCGGCGGCTGGAAATCCGGGCCGACCTGGGTACAGCCCACCAACGCGGCAGCCAGGCTCAGTGCAAAACCACAGAAGCGTCCGGGCATGGCAGGCCTTGGCTTACGCCGACGGTTCGACGGGATTTTCCGGCACCTGCAGCGCCACCCACTGCCAGAACAGTACATAAGTGACGCCCAGGATCACCGGCCCGATGAACAGGCCGATGATGCCTTTGACCACCATGCCGCCCAATGCCCCGATCAGCACCACCGGCATCGGCACGTCCACCCCGCGCCCCAGCAGCAGCGGCTTGAGCACGTTGTCGGCAAGCCCGGCGACGAAGGTGTAGATGGCGAAAATGATGGTCGCCACGGTAAAGCCTTCGACGTTGAAGATGTAGATGATCACCGGCACCGTTATCAACGTGGCCGGTGCCTGGGCAATCCCCAGCATGAGGATGACGATTGCCAGCATCCCCGCTCCCGGTACCCCTTTGATGACGAAGCCGACACCGATCAGCAGCATCTGGATGAAGGCAATGCCGATCACGCCCTGGGCCACCGCGCGAATGGTGGCGGTGCACAGCTTGGCCAATGGCTTGCCGCGCTCCTCCCCCGACACCCGCATGGCAATGCGCTGCGCCGCGATTTCGCCGCGGTCACCGAACGCCATGATGATGCCCGAGACGATGATCGCCGCGATGAACAGCAGGAACGCGCCGCCCGCACTGGCTGCAGCCCCCAGCACCGTGCGCCCGGCACCCTTGAGCTGGGGCATCCACTGGTTCAGCACACCGGCCATGTTTTCCGAGGCGGCCAGCCACAAGGCATGCACCTTCGGCCCGATCAGCGGCCAGGCCGCCACCGAGTCGGGAGGGGCCGGCACGGTCCAGGCCCCGCTTTTCAGCAGCGTCACCAGGCTGTCCACCGATTCGCCGATCGACATCACCACCAGGTAGATCGGCACCAGCAGCACGACCAGTACCAGCAGAACGACCAGCGTCGCCGAAAGCCCGTCCTTGAGCCCTGTGCGGCGCTGGATGCGGCAATACAACGGGTACAAGGTCACCGCCAGGATCACCGACCACAGCATCAGCTCCAGGAACGGCTGGAACGTCTGGAAGGCGAATATCACCAGCGCAGCCACCAGGCCGGCCTTGATGAGCACATCGAGCAAGCCCCGCGACAGGCGGCTGTCCATCTTGATACCCGGTTGCATGCTTCACCTCCGAACTCCAGGTGCGCCATGTGGCGCGATTCAGTGGCCCGCTTCAGGGGCTGCCGGTGTGGGGCTGTCGTCACGCAACTGCCGCGCCAGGGCCATCATTACCAACGGCACTACCGCCATCGACAAGGTGATGGCCAGCACCAGCAGGTCATGCACCTGCTGCCCCAGCACCTGATGATCCAACGCCAGCTTGAACACCACGAAGGCAAACTCGCCGCCAGACGCCAGCACCACGCCCAGGCACAGCGCCTGGGCCTGGGTGAGCCCACCTGCGGTGCGGCCCAGGCCATAAAGCAGCGGCAATTTGATCATCACCAGCAGCAGGGTCAGCCCCAGCACCATTAACGGCATGCCGAACAGCAGGCGCAGGTCGGCGCTCATTCCCACGCCAACGAAGAACAGCCCCAGCAGCAACCCCTTGATGGGCTCGATCTGGGTTTCCAGTTCGTGGCGGAAAGGCGACTCGGCCATCAGGACGCCCGCCAGAAACGCCCCCAACGCCATGGACACACCTACGTGCTCCATCACCCAGGCGGTGCCCAGCACCACCAACAGGGCGGTAGCGGTAGACAGCTCGGGCAGGCCAGAACCGACTGTCCATTTGAAGACAGGGGTCAAAAGGTAGCGGCCAAAGATGATCAGCACACCTATGCCAACCACCACCGCCAACACCGGCCAGGCGCCTTCGTCGGCGGTACTGACATCACCACCGAGCAGCGGCACCACGGCAATCAGCGGGATCGCGGCAATGTCCTGGAACAGCAGGATCGCCACGGCCAGGCGGCCGTGCGGCTTGCCCAGGTCCTTGCGCTCGGCCAGTACCTGCAGGCCAAACGCAGTTGACGACAGCGCAAGGCCCAGGCCCAGCACGATGGCAGCCGGCTTCGACTGGCCGAACAGCCAGTACGCCAGCAGGCCAAGCACTACAGCACTCAGGCCCACTTGTAGCGAGCCGACGCCAAACAGCGCCCGGCGCATGCCCCACAAACGCCGCGGCGAAAGCTCCAGGCCGATGACGAACAGCAACATCACCACACCCATCTCCGACAGGCGTGCCACGTTATCCGGGTTGTTCAGCAGGCCAAATACCGATGGCCCTATCAGGATGCCCGCCAGCAGATAGCCGGGCACCGCCCCCATTTTCAAACGCTGCGCCAGCGGTACCAGAAGCACCACGGCCAGCAGGAACACCACCGTCGCCTGCAACAGGCTGCCATCATGTGGCATAGGCTCGCACCCTCGCTGCTCCCCGCGGGGAGAGATCAGAAACGCTCTTCGACGACTTTGAACGGGTAGTTGACGGCCTTGTATTTGCCGATCTTGCCGCGCTTGGGCAATTTCACCAGCCCGTCACGGGTGATGTCCTTGTAGGGAATGCGCGTCAACAGATGGCTGATGATGTTCAGCCGGGCACGGCGCTTGTCGTTGGAATGGGCCATGAACCACGGTGCCCATGACGAGTCGGAGGCGGCGAACATTTCGTCGCGGGCCCGGGTGTATTCATCCCAGCGTGTGTAGGACTTGAGGTCCATCGGCGACAGCTTCCACAGCTTGCGGCCATCGTTGATGCGGTCCTGCAGGCGGCGGGTCTGCTCTTCGGCGCTGACCTCCAGCCAGTACTTGATGAGGATGATCCCCGACTCGACCATCATCTTTTCGAACAGCGGCACCACGGTGAGAAACTTGCTGCTCTGCTCTTCACTGCAGAAGCCCATCACTCGCTCGACACCGGCGCGGTTGTACCAGCTGCGGTCGAAGATCACTACCTCGCCCGCGGCAGGCAGGTGGCCCAGGTAGCGTTGCACATACATCTGGCTCTTTTCCCGCTCGGTTGGCGCCGGCAGCGCCACCACGCGGAATACTCGCGGGCTGACGCGCTCGGTAATGGCCTTGATGGTACCGCCCTTGCCGGCGCCATCGCGGCCCTCGAAGACAATGCACACCTTCAGGCCCTTGGCCACCACCCATTCCTGCAGCTTCACCAGCTCCACGTGCAGCTGCTTGAGCTCCTTCTCGTACGCCTTGCCGCCCAGTTTCTCCGGCTGGTCCTTGGGGTCTCTCTTCCTGGACGACTTCGACATGGCACTCTCCTGAGGGCGAATGAAGAGTCAGTATGGTCGATCCATGGCAGTTTGCCGCTTCGCTTATGGATTTCGCAGGCTTGCCTCTATCTCATTGATTCTACGAGTGCTGGTGAGTGTTCCGGGGTGGGTGTAGGAGCGGGTTTACCCGCGAATGCGTCATTGAAGCTACCGACGCATTCGCGGGTGAACCCGCTCCCACAGGGTACGGGGTGCCTTCAAGGCCGGATTACTTGGCCATCTTGTTGTAGCTGGTCATCAGGTTGCGGTAGTCCGGAATATGGTTGGAGAACAGGGTCCCCAGCCCTTCGATGTCGTTGCGCCAGTCACGGTGCAGCTCGCAGGCCACGCCGAACCAGGTCATCAGTTGCGCTCCGGCGGCCTCCATGCGCCGCCAGGCCGAGTCACGGGTCAGTTCGTTGAAGGTGCCGGAGGCATCGGTGACGACGAATACCTCGAAGCCCTCCTCCAGCGCCGACAGTGCCGGGAAGGCCACGCACACTTCGGTCACCACGCCGGCGATCAGCAGCTGCTTCTTGCCGGTAGCCTTGACGGCCTTGACGAAGTCCTCGTTGTCCCAGGCGTTGATGTTGCCAGGCCGGGCGATGTACGGGGCGTCGGGGAACTGCTCTTTCAGTTCGGGCACCAGCGGGCCGTTGGGGCCGGTCTCGAAACTGGTGGTGAGAATGGTCGGCAGCTTGAAGTACTTGGCCAGGTCCGCCAGGGCCAGGACGTTGTTCTTGAAGCGGTCGGGGTCGATGTCCCTTACCAGCGAGAGCAGGCCGGTCTGGTGGTCGACCAGCAGCACGGCGGCGTTGTTCTTGTCCAGACGCTTGTATTGGAAGGCCATGACGGGTTTCCTTGCGTTAGCGGGTTGGGAATATCAGCGTAGGCAAGGATGAAAGGTGGATGGGACCGTCAGTCGGTTCGCCTGCCAAGGCCGGCGATGGGGCCGCACGGCGGCCCCTGCAATGCTCAGCCGAGCACCTTGCCAGCTACCTCATCGACCGCCACCTTGGTGATGGCGACGATCTTCTCGGCATCCTCCTGGTTCAGCACCAACGGCGGTGCGAAACCGAGAATGTCACCATGCGGCATGGCCCGGGCGATCATCCCGCGCTCAAGGCACGCTGCCGACACCTGTGGCCCGACTTTCAACGCCGGGTCGAACGCCGTACGCGCCTCGCGATCGGCCATGAACTCGATTGCGCAAAGCATGCCGTCACCCCGTACTTCACCTACCAGCGGGTGGCCTTCGAAGGTTTCGCGCATGCGCCGGTTCAGGTATGCCCCCACCACTTCGGCATTCTCGGTCAGGTTCTCGTGCTCGAGAATATCCAGGTTGGCCAGCGCCGCCGCCGCGCAGATCGGGTGCCCGGAGTAGGTCCAGCCGTGGCCCATCGGGCCGGCCTTCTGCGAGCCTTCTTCGATCACGTTCCACACCTTCTCACCAACGATCACTGCCGACAGAGGCGCATAGGCGCTGGTCAGGCCCTTGGCCGTGGTGATCAGGTCCGGGCGGATGTCGTAGCGCTGGCTGCCCATCTTCGAGCCCAGGCGGCCGAAGGCGCACACCACTTCGTCGGCGATCAGCAGCACGTCGTAGCGATCGAGCACGGCCTGGATCGCCTTCCAGTAGCCCTTGGGCGGCACGATGATGCCACCGGTGCCCATCAGCGGCTCGCCAATGAACGCGGCGACCGTGTCGGGCCCTTCGGCCAGGATCAATTGCTCCAGCTCGTCGGCGCAATAGCGCACGAAGGCCTGCTCATCCATGCCGGCCGGTGCCTTGCGGTACCAGTGCGGGCAGACCGTATGCTTGACGCCTTCCACCGGCAGGTCGAAATGCTGGTGGAAGCTGGGCAGGCCGGTAAGGCTGCCGGTCATGATGCCCGAGCCGTGATAGCCGCGGTCGCGAGAGATGATCTTCTTCTTGAGTGGACGACCGAGGATGTTGTTGTAGTAGCGCACCAGCTTGACCTGGGTCTCGTTGGCATCGGACCCCGACAGGCCGTAATAGACCTTTTTCATCCCGGCCGGCGCCCAGTCGATGATGCGGCTGGAAAGCTCGATGATCGCTTCGGTCGAGTGGCCGACGTAGGTGTGGTAATACGCCAGCTCCTTGGCCTGGCGATGGATGGCGTCAGCGACCTCGGTACGCCCGTAACCGATGTTCACGCAGTACAGGCCGGCGAAGGCGTCGATCAGTTCGCGGCCTTCATGGTCACGCAGGCGGATGCCCTCGGCACCGGTGATGATCCGGCCCTTGAGCGCGCCGCTGGCGTGATCATGGGCGTGGGTCGAAGGGTGCATGAAGTGGGCGCGGTCCTGTTCGAACAGCTGGCTGAAATCTTGGCTCATGGCAAACACTCCTTAGAACTGACCGTGGTGGTGCAAGCAAACGTATTTGGTTTCGACGAAGGGTTCGAAGCCCTCACTGCCGCCTTCGCGGCCCAGGCCCGAGGCCTTCATGCCGCCGAACGGGATGGGGTGGCCGGTGAACTTGACGCCGTTGATCGCCACCATCGCGTGGTCGAGCCGGCGCACCAGCGGGTGCACGACATCGAGGCGGTTGCCGACGATGTAGGCAGCCAGGCCGTACTCGGTGTCATTGGCCATGGTGATGGCCTGCTCCAGCGTGTCGAACGGCATGACCCCGGCAATCGGCGCGAAGTTTTCTTCCTGGTAGATGCGCATCGCCGGCGTGACATCGGCGAGCACCGTCGGCTGGAAGAACCAGCCACCCAGCGCATGGCCCTCGCCACCGACCAGGCGCCGGGCGCCACGCTGCAGGGCGTCCTCGACCCGGGCCTGGGTGGCATCGAAGGCGGCCTGGTGCATCAACGGGCCGACCTCTGCCGCCGTCTCCTCGCCATCGACCATCGCCGGGCCAACCTTCAGCGCCCGCACCGCTTCGGCGAAACGCATCAGGAATGCTTCGTACAACGGCCGCTGCACCATGATCCGGTTGGCCGCGCAGCAGTCCTGGCCAGACGTCTGGAACTTGGCGGCCACGGCCACCCGCACGGCCAGCTCCAGGTCGGCATCGGCGCAGACGATGAACGGCGCGTTGCCGCCCAGCTCCAGCGCCACTTTCTTCACATCCTGAGCCGCGGCTTGCAGCACCAGCTTGCCGACACGGGTCGAGCCGGTGAAGCTGACCGCCCGCACGCGGCTGTCGCACACCAGGGTTTCCATGGCCATCTGCGGCTCGCCGATTACCACGTTGAACACCCCCGGCGGGAAGCCGGCGTCCTCTGCCAGCTGGGCCAGGGCCAGCGCCGAAAACGGTGTTTCGTGGGCCGGCTTGACCACCACCGTGCAGCCGGCCGCCAACGCCGCAGCCGCCTTGCGGGTGATCATGGCACTGGGGAAGTTCCACGGGGTGAGCAGCGCGCAGACCCCGACGGGCTCCTTCAGCGTACTCAGCTGGGCACCCGGAATATGGCTGGGGATAGTCTGCCCGTTGAGGCGCCGGGCCTCCTCGGCAAACCAGGGGATGAAGCTTGCCGCATAGGCGATTTCACCGCGTGCTTCGGCCAGCGGCTTACCCTGTTCCTCGCTGAGAATGCGCGCCAGAGCCTCCTGGTGCTCGAGCATCAATTCAGCCCAGCGCCGCAACAGCGCAGCGCGGCTGTCCAGACTCTGCTGGCGCCAGGCCGGGAAAGCCCGCTGGGCGGCATCCACCGCGGCGACGATCTGCTCGTGGTCGAGCAGCGGCACATGGCCGATGACCTGGCGGTTGGCCGGGTCATGCACGGCGATGCTGTTGCCGCTGTGGCTGTGCAGCCATTGGCCATCGACGTGGCACAGGCTGTTGAATGGGTAGTGGTGTGACATGACTGTTCTCCATACCTCGTTGTCGTGGCGCCAGGTTCAGGCCAGTACGTCGGCTATCACCGCCAGGGTGTCGCCGCACTGCACCAGGCCGGGAAAGTGCCGGGCTGCGAGCAAGCCATTGCGTCGGGCGCGGTACTCGACCGGGGCGCTGCCGGTGCGGCGGATGTCATGGATACGGGCGATCACTTCGCCCTGGCTGACCGTTTCGCCCAGGTCGCGGCACATCTCCAGCAATCCGTCGTGCTCGCTGGCGATGAAGCAATCGCCATCGGGCATGTCCAGCAGGGTTGTCTCGCCCTGCTCCACTTCGCCGGCAAGGATGCCGGCGTGAATCAGCACATTGCGCACGCCGCGCTCCGCCAGGGCCACGCTTTTCGCCGTGGAGGTGCCACCACCGCCCAGTTCGGTGGTGATGAACACCTTGCCCTGCTCTTCTGCCGCGGTGTCGTACATCGCCTGCGCATCCAGCTCGAGCATGCGCATGCTGTAGGGCGCGGCGAAGGCCTGCATGCCGGCTTCACAGCGGGCCTGCTGGGCCTTGTCGGGCAGCACATGGCATGCAGCGAACGGCAGGAAATCGAGGGTGCGACCACCGGAGTGGATGTCCAGGACGATATCGGCCAACGGCAGCAAGGTGCGCCGGAAATAATCGGCGATCTTTTCCGTCACGCTGCCATCAGGCCGGCCAGGGAAGCTGCGGTTGAGGTTGCCCCGGTCGATCGGCGAAGTACGGGTGCCCGCCTGGAACGCCGGTGTGTTCATGAACGGCACGATGATCACCCGCCCGTTTACCTGCTCGGGCTGCAGCTGCTGAGCCAGCTTGCTCAGCGCCACCGGGCCTTCGTACTCATCACCGTGATTGCCACCAGTGAGCAAGGCAGTAGGGCCACTGCCATTCCTGACCACCGTCAGCGGAATCATCACCGCCCCCCAGGCCGAGTCGTCACGCGAGTACGGCAGCTTGAGGAAGCCGTGCTGCACACCGTCCTGCTCGAAATCCAAGGTACAGGTGATCGGGTTGGCCACCGTGGCGGCGGCCTGAGCGATTGCATTCATGGGTCAGTCCTTCACGAACAGCTGGCGCGGCACGTTGCACAGGGTCTCGACCCCGGTCTCGGTGATGAGGATGCTTTCGGTGATCTCCAGGCCCCAGTCGTCCATCCACAGCCCCGGCATGAAGTGGAAGGTCATGCCCGGTTGCAGCACGCTGGTGTCGCTCGGGCGCAGGCTCATGGTGCGCTCGCCCCAATCTGGCGGGTAACTGATACCGATCGGGTAACCACAGCGGCTGTCCTTGTGTATGCCGAACTTCTCCAGCACACGGAAGAACGCCCTGGCGATGTCACCGGTGGTATTGCCTGGCCGCGCGGCATCGAGGCCGGCCGCGATACCTTCGACCACCGCCTTTTCGCCATCGAGAAAGTGTTGCGGCGGCTTGCCCAGGTACACGGTACGCGACAGCGGGCAGTGGTAGCGCTTGTAGCAGCCGGCAATCTCGAAGAACGTGCCGGCGCCGCGGGTGAACGGTGAATCGTCCCAGGTCAGGTGCGGCGCGCTGGCATCAGCGCCAGTCGGCAACAACGGCACGATGGCCGGGTAGTCGCCACCGTGGCCATCGACACCGAGGATGCCGCTGCGGTAGATCTCGGCCACCAGCTCGTTCTTGCGCATGCCGGGCTCGATGCGTTCGAGGATGCACCCGTGCATCTGTTCGACGATGCGCGCGGCGATACGCATGTATTCGATTTCCTGCGGCGACTTGACCGCCCGCTGCCAGTTGACCAGCCCGGCGGCATCGCTGAAGCGCGCCTGCGGCAAGTGCTTGCACAGCGCCTGGTAGGCCGCCGCGCTGAAGTAGTAGTTGTCCATCTCCACGCCGATGCTCAGGCCGCCCCAGCCCTTGGCCAGAATCACCTCCTGGCACAGGTAGTCCATCGGGTGGCGCTCGCGTGACTGCACATAGATATCCGGGTAGCCGACGATGTTGTCGTGCTGCATGAACACCGTGCGCCTTGCGCCATTGGCGTCCTGGCCGCGGCCAAACCAGATCGGCTCGCCATCGAGCGCCAGCAGCACGCACTGGTGCACGTAGAACGACCAGCCGTCATAGCCGGTGAGCCAGGCCATGTTCGATGGATCGGTAACCAGCAAAAGCTCCAGGCCCTGTGCCTGCATGGCAGCGCGGGTCTTGGCCAGGCGCTGGGCGTACTCCTGCCGGCTGAACGGCAGGTTGACCACTGTCTGTGACATACGGATGCCCTTCTTGTGAGTGGGTTGTGAAAACTGTCAGCTGTGAAACGCCAGGCCTTTGTTGGCGGCGATTGCGCGTTCGAAGGCAAGGTTGGCGATGGCGGTGTCCTGGGCCCCGGTGCCGGTCAGGTCGCACAGGGTGACCTCTTCGGCCTGCACACGGCCCGGGTGCAGGCCGGCGATGATCTGGCCCAGCTCGGAATGAACGGCCTGTTCGCTGACCACGCCAGCGCGCAAGGCGTGGTGCAGTTCGCCCAGCACGCGGGTCTGGCTCAGGCGGTCGGCCACATAACGGTCGAGCCGGGCCAGGGCCGTGGGCGCGATCTCGTTCTTGTGCTCGGCATCCGAGCCCATGGCAGTGATGTGCAGCCCCGGTTGCAGGTGATGCGGCTGGATAAGCGGCTCGCGGCTGGGGGTGCAGGTGATGGCGATATCGACCGCCTGCATGGCCTGGTCGACACTGTCGCAGGCCTGTACCTGCAGTTGCCCATCACGTCCCAGGTCATCACATAACGCTGCGGTTCTCTGCGCATTGCGCCCCCACACCTTGACCTGCTCGATCGGCCGCACCAGACGCAGTGCCTGCAGCTGCAGGCGTGCCTGTTCGCCACTGCCGATCAAGGCCACGCTGCGGCTGTCCTGCCGCGACAGCCAGCGGGCAGCCACCGCACCGGCTGCAGCGGTGCGCACGGCGGTGAGGTAGCCATTGTCGAGGAGCAAGGCGTCGAGCAGGCCAGTGCGGGCCGACAGCAGCATCATCATGCCGTTGAGGCTGGGCAGGCCAAGCTTGGGGTTGTCGAAAAAGCCTGGGCTGACCTTGATCGCGAAACGCTCCAGACCAGGCAGGTAGGCGGTTTTCACGTCCACCTCGCCGTTGTGCTCGGGCACATCCAGGCGCAGGATCGGCGGCATCGCCACATTGGCCGTGGCAAGCAGGGCAAAGGCCTGCTCGATGGCATCGATCGCGTCGCGGTCGAGGGTAATGCAGCTACGCAGGTCGGCTTCGCTGAGCAAGGTGATGGCCGGCATTCGAATACCTCCAGTGAAGGAACGTGAATTTCAGGCGTCGCCGCCATTGATGACGCGCTGATGCTGTGCGCTGTCGACGTTGCGCCCGCTGACCACCACCACCACCGGGCCGCGGGCCGTCACCAAGCCGTCGAGCAGCGCGGCGATGCCGACTGCACCGGCACCTTCGAGTACCAACCGTTCGTGCTGGTAGGCGTGGCGCATGCCATTGGCGATCGACGCTTCCGGCAGCAGGTGGAGTTGGTCGAGCAGACGCTGGGTCATGTTCAGGGTGTGCTGGTTGCCCAGGCCGATGCCGCCGCCGAGCGAGTCAGCGAGTGTCGGCAGCTCCTCAACCTCGACCGGCCTGCCGGCCTGCAGGCTGGCGTACATCGCCGCGCCGCGCTGCATGCTGATGCCATGGGTGGTGATCGCCGGCTTGATGCTTTTCATGGCCAACGCCACACCTGCGAACAGGCCACCACCGGAGAGCGGAATCAGCACCTGCTCCACCTCGGGCAACTGCTCGATGATTTCCAGGCCCAACGTGCCCTGGCCGGCGATGACCTGAGGGTGATCGAAAGGTGGGATCAGGGTTGCGCCCTGTTGATCGGCATGTTGTTGCGCGGCCTGCTGGGCATCGTCCTGGGAGTGGCCGACGATGCACACTTCGGCGCCCAGATCGCGGATGGCCTGGACTTTGTTGGCTGGCACCAGTTGCGAAAGAAACACGGTTGCCTTCACGCCCAGTTGCGCAGCAGCGTGGGCCACCGCCCGGCCGTGATTGCCGGTGGAGGCCGTAACCACGCCGCAAGCGCGTTGTTCAGCGCTGAGTGCGGCGATGGCATTGCTGGCCCCGCGCAGCTTGAAGCTGCCGGTAGTCTGCAGGGCCTCGAGCTTCAGGTAGACCGGCGTGCCCAGGCGCCGTGACAGGCTGGGGGAAAGTTCCAGCGGCGTGCTGCGCACCAGGCCGTGGATACGCTGGCGGGCGAGGTAGAGATCGTGAAGCGAGAGCGCTGACATGACCGGGACCCAACAAGTGAGCTGATGTTGGGCGGAGTGTATGAGGCGAAAATTGTCGTGCTGAATGTACTAGGGCAATTTGCCGGGGAATTTGTTTTTGCCTGTACCGGCCTCTTCGCGGGTAAACCCGCTCCCACAGGTTCCGTGCGGGGTTCAGGAAATGCGCGATTCCTGTGGGAGCGGGTTTACCCGCGAAGAGGCCGGTACAGGCCGCTCAAAGCTCGTGGATCTGCGGATACTGCCCGAACAACTCCCGCATATCGCCAAAGGCCTGGCGCAACTTTGCCTCGGAACACTCGGCGCCCACGCACAAGCGCACGGCCCGTGGCCGCGGTGTACCGCGCACCAGGAACGGCTCCGGCGGCGTCACCGCAATCTGCCGGCGGCGCAAGGCACGCACCAGGCTGTCCACTTCCCAGCGCTCGGGAATGTTCAGCCAGGCACCCAAGGCATGGGCGTGCTGACCACGCACATACTCCCCCAGGTACTCACGCAACAACGCCTGACGCTCGCCCAGCAAGGTGCGCTGCAGCGCCACCAGTTGCGCCGCGCGCCCGTCGTTGATCCAGCGCGATGCAATCTCCGCCACCAGGGGCGTGGCCATCCAGCTGTTGACCCGCAAGATGCTCTCGGTGCGCAGCGCCAGCCGCTTGGGCATGGCCAGATAGCCCACGCGCAGGCCGGTAAGCACCGATTTGGTCATGCTGGTGCAGTAGAACGACAGCTCCGGCGCATAGGAACTGAGCGGCCTGGCATGGCTGCCACCCAGTAGCGGGCCGTAAACGTCATCTTCGATGATATGCACGCCAAAGCGCCGGGCAATTTCGGCAATCTCCTGGCGCCGGCTGTCGGGCATCAGGCTGACGGTCGGGTTGTTGAGGTTGGGTGTGCACACCAGCGCGGTCACCCGCTCGTTGCTGCAGATGTCCTCGAAATGTTCCGGGTTGATGCCCTCGCGGTCCATCTCCAGGCCCTTGAGGGTGAAACCGAGCACCTGTGAATTGCCGATCACGCCATGGTCGGTCAACCCCTCGCACAGCACCACATCATCCGGCCCGGCCAGCGAGGCCAGGGCCAGGAAGATGGCGTGGGCGGCGCCGTTGGTTACCAGCACATCGTCACGCTCGACCTGCATGCCCAGGCCGGCAAGCCAGCGCACCGCGGCCTCGCGGTGGCTCTCGAAACCGGCGATGGGCCGGTAGGCATGGATCCACGGCTGCTCCTCTTCCACGGCCAGCTCGGCGCAAGTGTCGCGCCAGATGCGCTCATGCACCTGGGTGTGCAGGATGCGGGTGATGGAGAAGTCGACCAGGGTACGCTCGGGCAGGTCGATGATGTCATCCGACACACGGTCGCTCATGCGCCGGCTGACGAAACTGCCACGGCCGATCTCGCAACGTACCAGGCCTTGGCGCTCGAGTTCCTTGTAGGCATTGGTCACGGTCTGCACGCTGATGCCTAGGGCATCGGCTACCTGTCGCTGCGGTGGCAGGCGCTGGTCATGTACCAATACGCCGCGCTCGATCTCGCCGGTGACGGCCTGGACCAGGATCTTGTATTTGGACTCGCCGATGCGGGCCGCGTCCAGGGCTGCCTTCCAACTGTTCATCATGAGGTTCGCTTCGCTTGCCGGGGCCAGGGTCACAGCATCCCCCGTACAAGTGCTTCGGGCAATTGTCCTAGTGCAATGCCATCGCCGTTTCAGCTTTTGTATGCTCGCCCCAAGGTCGAACTCCCGCTGCCTGGCAGCCTCGAACAAAAGACCGACCTGCTATCGCTGTTTTGCTCCACTGCCTCCTAACACAGAGCCGTCGACGACGGTTTTTATAACAAACAGGAGCTTCATTGATGAGCCAGCCTTTCAACGTTCCACGCCCCTTCCAGCGCCTGCTGATGGCCTGTGCCGCCGTCGGTGTGCTCGCCAGCGCCCAGGCCGCCAGCCTGGACGAGATCAAGGAAACCAGCCGCATCCGCATCGGCTACGCCAACGAAACCCCGTTCGCCTTCACCGAAACCGATGGCCGTGTAACCGGTGAGTCACCGGAAATCGCCAAGATCATCTTCGAGAAAATGGGCATCAAGCAGGTCGATGGCGTGCTCACCGAGTGGGGTTCGTTGATCCCGGGCTTGCGCGCCGGGCGCTTCGATGTGATTGCAGCAGGCATGTACATCACCCCCGCACGCTGCAAGCAGGTGATCTTCACCGACCCGCAGTACGCCCTGCCCGACACCCTGCTGGTGGCACAGGGCAATCCGAAGAACCTGCACAGCTACGCCGACATCGCCAGGAGCCCGGACGTGAAGCTGGCGATCATGGCCGGCACGGTCAACCTCGCCTATGCCCGCGACTCCGGCATCACCGATGCGCAGATCCTTCAGGTGCCGGACACCACCGCCCAGTTGCAGGCCGTGCGTGCCGGCCGCGCCGATGCTGCCGTGGGCACCCAGCTGACCATGAAGGGCCTGGCGAAAAAGGGTGGCGACAAGGTCGAGGCGATCAGCGACTTCACGGATGACCCGGCCCACACCGGCTACGGTGCCCTGGCCTTCCGCCCCGAGGACAAAGCCCTGCGCGACGCGGTCAACGCCGAGATGAAGAAGTGGCTGGGCAGCGAGGAGCATCTGAAGACCGTCGCGCCGTTCGGCTTCGACCGCAGCAACGTGACTGACAAGACCGCCGCCGAGCTCTGTGCCCAGCAGTGAATCGAGGTGGCATGGCGCTTGCCGTGCCATTCCCTGTGTAATCCGATTATTCAGGTCGAACCATGGGTGAATTGATACCGTTGTTACTGCAAGGCGCCTGGATCACCATCCAGGTGACCTTCTTCGGCTCGCTGCTGGCCATCGTCGCCGCGATCCTCGCCGCCCTCGGCCGGCGTTCGTCATGGCGGCCATTGAGCTGGCTGTGCGTGGCCTACATCGAGCTGTTCCGTGGCACCTCGCTGCTGGTGCAGTTGTTCTGGCTGTTCTTCGTATTGCCGCTGCCACCGTTCAACGTCGAACTCAGCGCCTACACCGTGGCCATCGTCGGCCTCGGGCTGCACATCGGTGCCTACGGTGCCGAAGTGATGCGCGGGGCGATCAGCTCGGTGGCCAAGGGGCAGTACGAAGCCTGCACCGCGCTGAACATGCCCGCCACCACCCGCTTCCGGCGGATCATCCTGCCGCAGGCATTGCTGGCGGCCATCGCACCTGGCACCAACCTGCTGATCGAACTGCTGAAGAACACCTCGCTGGTGTCGCTGATCACCCTGTCGGACCTTA
This sequence comes from Pseudomonas sp. M2(2023), assembly GCF_030263955.1. NCBI lineage: Bacteria > Pseudomonadati > Pseudomonadota > Gammaproteobacteria > Pseudomonadales > Pseudomonadaceae > Pseudomonas > Pseudomonas sp. M2(2023). Next base: position 824,486 of record NZ_CP127114.1, on the reverse strand, counting down.
GCTTCCGCGCCCGTCAGCTGGACCAGGCGACCTTCCAGACCCTGGAAATCTTCAGCCTCACCCTGCTGCTCTACTTCGTCCTGGCGCAGGTCATCAACTTCCTCATGCGTCGGGTCGAACGGCGCCTGAGCCGTGGTCGCCTGCGGGGGAGCCTGTCATGAATTTCTGGGACTGGAACTACGTCGCGCAAATCCTCCCCGACTTGCTGCAGGCGTCGCTGAAAACCCTGGGCATCACCTTGGTTGGCTTCCTGATCGCAGTGGTGCTGGGCCTGTTCCTGGCCATTGCCCGACGCAGCCGCCAGGCCTGGCTGTCGTGGCCGGTGGCATTGCTGATCGAGTTCATCCGCAGTACGCCGCTGCTGATCCAAGTGTATTTCCTCTACTACGTGCTGCCCAACTACGGGGTGAACATGACGGCCATGCAGGCCGGCATCATCGGTATCGGCGTGCACTACGCCTGTTACCTGGCCGAGGTTTACCGCGGCGGCCTCGACTCGGTGGCGCGCAGCCAGTGGGAAGCGGTGGTCGCCCTCAACTTCGCGCCGTGGACCGCCTACCGGGCAGTCATCCTGCCCCAGGCGATTCGCCCGATCCTGCCGCCGTTGGGCAACTACCTGATCGCCATGCTCAAGGACACCCCGGTGCTGTCGGCCATCACCGTGGTGGAAATCATGCAGCAGGCCAAGAACGTCGGCTCCGAAAGCTTCCGCTACCTCGAGCCGATCACCCTGGTCGGTCTGTTCTTCCTGGCCTTGAGCGTCGCTCTGGCCTACCTCGTTCGGCGCCTTGAAGTGCGCCTGGAGCTCCGCTGATGATCGCCCCTGTGACCCACTTCGCCACTGCCACCGCCACCCAGCCGCTGGACACCCACATGCCCACACCGGCCATTGCCCAACCGATCGTCAGCTTCAAGGACGTGACCAAACGCTACGGCAGCTTCACCGTGCTCGACGGCCTCAACCTCGATGTCGCCCCCGGCGAAAAGGTGGCGATCATCGGCCCCAGCGGCTCGGGCAAATCGACGTTGCTGCGGGTACTGATGACGCTTGAAGGCATTGACCAGGGCATGATCGAAGTCGATGGCGAATCGCTCACCCACATGCCCGGGCGCAACGGCCAGCAGCTCATCGCCAACGAGCGCCATGTACGCAAAGTGCGCGCGAAGATCGGCATGGTGTTCCAGAGTTTCAACCTGTTCCCGCACATGAGTGCCTTGCAGAACGTGATCGAAGCCCCGGTCCAGGTACTGGGCGTGAAGCCCTCCGAGGCGCGCGAACGGGCTGCGGAGCTGCTGGAGATGGTTGGCCTGGGCAACAAGTTCGAGCATTACCCGTCGCAATTGTCCGGAGGTCAGCAACAACGCGTGGCGATTGCCCGGGCGCTGGCGATGCGACCCAAGGTGATGCTGTTCGACGAAGTGACCTCGGCGCTGGACCCGGAACTGTGTGGCGAGGTGCTGAACGTGATCCGCCGGTTGGGCAGCGAACACAACCTGACCATGCTGATGGTGACGCATCAGATGGGCTTTGCCAGGGAGTTCGCGGATCGGGTGTGCTTCTTCTACAAGGGGCAGATCCACGAACAGGGGACGCCGGCGCAGATCTTCGAAAACCCGCAACAGGAGCGGACCCGGGCGTTCCTCAGTGCAGTGCGGGAGGCGAACTGACCGGCGATCGTCGCGTCAGTACTCGCGCCGCTTGCGAAACGCCCAGCGCCCCACCAGCACGGTGAAGGTCGCCACCAGGGCCACCAGCACCCAGAAACCATGGGGGTTTTCCGCCAGCGGCACACCCCCGACATTCATGCCGAAGAAACCGGCGATGATGTTGATGGGCAGCGCCAGCACGGTCACCACGGTCAGGGTGAACAGGGTGCGGTTGGTCTGTTCGTTGAGCTTGGCGGCGATTTCTTCCTGCAACAGCTTGATCCGCTCACCGAGGGCGGTGAGGTCGCTGATCACCAGGGTGAACTCTTCTGTGGCCGCGCGCAGCTGGCGTATGTCCTGTTCCTGCAGCCAGTCGGGCGGCCGGTTGAGCAGGCGCAGCAGCGCCCCCGGCTCCAGCGCCAGCAGGCGCTGCAAGCGCACCAGCACCCGGCGCATGCTGCCCAGTTCGGCGCGGTTGTCGCTCAGGCGCTGGGACAGCAACTGGTCTTCGATGCGGTCGACGCTGGTGGTGGTTTCACGCACGATCTGGGTCAGCACATCGCCCTGGTCGCGCAACAGATGGACCAGCAACTCGATGGACGAATGAAAGCGCTCGCCATGCTTGACCGACGAGCGCAGCTTGTCCACCGAATGCAGCGGCTGCAACCGCGCGCTTACCAGCAACTGGCTGCTGGCGCAGGCCCACAGCGTGGAGATGTCCGAGGACACCAGGCCGAAGTTGAACACCACATCGTTGACCACCGCCAGCAGCGCCGAGTCGGCGTGTTCGATACGGGTCGAGCGCGAACCTTCGCGCAGGGTTTCGAAGAAGGCTTCGGGCAACTGCAGGTGGGTACGCAACCAGCGTTCGCAGGCAGCGTGGGCCAGGTTCAGGTGCACCCAGAGAAACTCGCCAGGTTCCAGCGGCTGGCCGAGCGTGCGCAACAACTGCGCCGAATCGATTTCGCGCCCCGGCTGGCCAGGGCGGAAGGCGAAGGCGTAGAGCAGGCCGAACAGGTCGTGGTCCTGTGGCAGATGCAGCGCGGGATGGCCCATTCGAACTCGCAATGAGGCACGGGGAGATGGCAGAAAGGTTGCTGAATATTCGTTGCAGTCAGATGACAGCTGGATAGCTGAAAGCCCTTTGGGCTGCGCTGTCGCGTAGAGAGCCGAATTCGCAAGCGGTCCGCATACCCTGTGGGAGCGGCTTTAGCCGCGAAGAATCCAACGCGGTGCATGGCACCGGCTGCGCCGGTGTTCGCGGCTAAAGCCGCTCCCACAGGGTCCCTGCTAATTCAATGAGTTATGTGCAGCCTTATGAGAGCGGGCACACCCGCTCCCACAGGATGCGCAGTGCGAAACCTGAGAAAGCGCCTCCATCACTTCACAAATTCCTGAACTGATTATTTGCCCGCAGCGATTTTTCCCCTCGCCAACCGCCACCAGAATCGCTTCACCACAATCACAAGAACCGTGAGGCCACTCCCGTGGACCAGACACTCCAGGTACGGCAAGCCGCCGCCGACCTCGTTGCGGCGTTCGCCAGCAACGACACCGCTCGCTATTTCGCCTGCTTCAGCGAAGACGCCACCTTCCTTTTCCACACCCTGCCGCAACCGCTGCTGTCGCGCCATGCCTACGAGCAACTCTGGGCCCAATGGCAGGCCGACGGGTTTGCCGTGCTCGCCTGCGAATCGGGCAATGCCCAGGTGAGCCTGCAAGGTGACATGGCGATCTTCATGCATGATGTGGCCACGCACATCCGCATCGCCGGCGAAGAACACCAGTTGAGCGAGCGCGAAACCATTGTCTTCCGCCGCCACGGCGAACGGTGGCTGGCCTGCCACGAGCACCTGTCGGTCGTATCGCCGGCCTGATCCCCTTTACGCGGCCCTGCCGCCCTGCCATCGCACCCACAAGAAGGCCCGCGCACTGCGCCGGCCCACAACAACCGCGCTGGAGCATCACCATGAGCCACTCGACCGGTATCGAGACCAACGGCGTCGAACAGATCCCCGACGATCAACGCGACGCCTCCCCGCTGGACCTGTTCCGCCTGATCTTCGGCGGCGCCAATACCTTCGCCACGGCCGTGCTGGGCAGCTTCCCGGTGCTGTTCGGGCTGTCGTTCCAGGCCGGCGTGTGGGCGATCCTGCTCGGCGTCGGCGTAGGCGCGCTGATCCTCGCGCCCATGGGCCTGTTCGGCGCGCTCAACGGCACCAACAACGCGGTGTCGTCGGGTGCGCACTTTGGCGTGCACGGGCGCATCGTCGGTTCGTTCCTGTCGCTGCTCACCGCGGTGGCATTCTTTTCGCTGTCGGTGTGGAGCTCGGGCGACGCCCTGGTCGGCGGTGCCAAGCGCCTGGCCGGCCTGCCGGAAACCGACCTGACCCTGGGCCTGGCCTACGGCCTGTTCGCGGTGCTGGTGCTGGTGGTGTGTATCTTTGGCTTCCGCTTCATGCTGTGGGTCAACAAAATCGCCGTGTGGGCCTCGAGCCTGCTGTTCCTGCTGGGCATCGTTGCCTTTGCCGGGCCGTTCGACGCCGGTTATGCGGGTAGCGTAAACCTCGGCCAGGCGGGCTTCTGGGCGGCATTCGTCGGTGCGGCGATCCTGGCCATGAGCAACCCGGTGTCGTTCGGTGCGTTCCTCGGCGACTGGTCACGCTACATCCCGCGTGAAACCCCAAAGGCTCGCATCATGCTGGCAGTGATCGCGGCCCAGGGCGCGACACTGATCCCGTTCCTGTTCGGCCTGTGCACCGCCACCCTGGTGGCCACCCAGGCGCCGGACTACATCGCCGCCAACAACTACGTCGGTGGCCTGCTGGCGGTGGCGCCAAGCTGGTTCTTCCTGCCGGTGTGCCTGATTGCGGTGATCGGCGGCATGTCGACCGGCACCACCGCGCTGTACGGTACTGGCCTGGACATGTCCAGCGTGTTCCCACGCCTGCTCAGCCGTGCCGGCGCCACCCTGCTGATTGGCGTGCTGGCGATCGGTTTCATCTTCATCGGCCGCTTCACCTTCAACCTGGTGCAGAGCGTGTCGACCTTCGCTGTGCTGATCATCACCTGCACCAGCCCGTGGATGGTGATCATGATCCTCGGCCTGATCACCCGCCGCGGCTTCTACCATGCCGACGACCTGCAGGTGTTCACCCGCGGCCAGCGTGGCGGCCACTACTGGTTCCTGCATGGCTGGAACTGGCGCGGCATGGGGGCGTGGATCCCCAGCGCGGCGGTGGGCCTGTGCTTCGTCAACCTGCCAGGACAGTTCGTCGGCCCACTGGGCGACCTGGCCGGCGGCATCGACCTGAGCCTGCCGGTCACCCTGGGGCTGGCCGGTGTGCTGTACCTGCTGCTGCTCAACCTGTTCCCCGAACCTGCCGGCGTGTATGGCCCCCAGGGCCCGCGTTGGGTGCGTTGCAAAAGCACCGCGCACTCGCCGGTAACCACCGCCGAAACGGCCTGACTGGAAACCGACCATGACCACTTCCCACTACATCGCCGGCCGCTGGGTCGAAGGCCAGGGCAGCGACTGCATCAGCGTCAATGACCCGGCCTTTGGGCAACCGTTTGCCGAACTGAAGGCCGCCAGCGTCGCCCAGGTAGACCAGGCAGTGACCGCTGCCCGTGGCGCCCTACCCGCCTGGAAAAACACCAGCGCCAGCGAACGCGCCGCCTACCTGCGCGGCTTTGCCGAACAACTCGGGCAGCGCCGTGAAGCATTGATCACCTTGCAGATGCGCAACAACGGCAAGCCACGTCACGAGGCGGAAATCGACCTGGACGACGCCATCGCCACCTTCGGCTACTACGCCGAACTGGCCGAGCAACTGCCATCGAAGAACCGCGATGTGCCGCTGGCTGCGCCGGGTTTCAGCGCTCGCACCCGCCTGGAACCAGTGGGCGTGGTCGGCCTGATCGTACCGTGGAATTTCCCGCTAGTGACCAGCGCCTGGAAGCTCGCCCCGGCCCTGGCCGCTGGTTGCACCGTGGTGCTCAAGCCATCGGAAGTCACCCCGCTGATCGAACAGGCCTATGGCCAGATCGCCGATGCCCTGGAGCTGCCGGCCGGGGTGTTGAACATCGTCAACGGCAAGGCCGAAACCGGCGCTGCACTGAGCAACCACAATGGCCTGGACAAGCTGTCGTTCACCGGCAGCAATAGTGTCGGCAGCCAGGTAATGCGCAGCGCTTCGGCGCAGTGCCGGCCGGTGACGCTGGAGCTGGGCGGCAAGTCGGCGATCGTGGTGTTCGATGATTGCGACGTGGGCCAGGCAGTGGAATGGATCGTCGCCGGCATCACCTGGAACGCCGGGCAGATGTGCTCGGCCACTTCGCGGCTGCTGGTGCAGGACGGCATTGCCGATGCATTGCTGCCGCGTTTGCAGGCCGCACTGGAGCAGCTACGGGTCGGTAATCCATTGACCGAAGAGGTCGACATGGGGCCGCTGACCAGCCAGGCGCAGTGGCTGAAGGTGGCCGGCTACTTTGCCACGGCGCGGGAAGAAGGCCTGCAGTGCCTGGCCGGTGGCAAGGCGCTGGACCGTGATGGCTGGTTCGTCAGCCCGACGCTGTATGCCGATGTGCCGAAAGACAGCCGCCTGTGGACCGAGGAAATCTTTGGCCCGGTGCTGTGCGCGCGTCGCTTTGCGACCGAGGAACAGGCGATTGCCGAGGCCAACGATAGCCGCTTCGGGCTGGTGGCTACGGTGTGCTCCGCCGATCTGGAGCGCGCCGAGCGGGTGGCCGATGCGCTGGAGGTTGGCCATGTGTGGATCAACTCGGTGCAGGCGGTGTTCGTCGAGACCTCGTGGGGTGGCACCAAGGGTAGCGGGATCGGGCGTGAGCTGGGGCCTTGGGGGTTGTCGGCCTACCAGTCGGTCAAGCATGTGACGCGCTGTCTGGGTTGAGATTTCCGGGGCCGCTTTGCGGCCCTTTCGCCGGCAAGCCATATGCCATCCCTGTGGGAGCTGGCTTGCCGGCGATCGAGGGCGAAGCCCTCGCCTTGCCCCCCTCAGATGTAAGACTTTTCCCAACCTGAAACCAAATGCTTCAGCTGGAAGTAGCTTGGGAATTATCCTACCCGCGCCGCAGCCGTTTCTCTGTTGTTGAACAGGAGCATCAGGGCTAATTTCCCTGGGTCGTCACAAATGGCGACCGGGTGTGAGAGCCCGTGCTGATCTGGTTGCAACCTCAACGGTAGCTGTGCGCGGGCAGGCTTGGTCCTGGCCGGGTTCCTAGGTCTCCGGTCTCTCACCCCGCGTACGGCTGCCACCCGATCCTGTGAGAGGGAATGAGGTGGTAGCTCCTGACCGACCTAGGGAAACGCAATGAATAAACTTGTGCCCGATCCACCTGTAAAACCTGGCTCCCGCCCGTTCTACACCATCAACAACGACTTGCCCTCACCCGAGGCACTTCGTTACGTCTCGCAATTGCTGCTCGGCATTGAGGACACCCTCGACGAATACATCTGCGCCAACGCTGGCGAACCGGGCATCGGGTTGTTGGTCAATACCGTGCATAACGTGCAAATGACCCGGGCGCTCAACCAGTTGCTGTTGAACCGCGAGTAAGGCCTGGAATTGATGCCGGGCTCACCGGCCTCTTCGCGGGTAAACCCGCTCCCACAGTGATAGCGCAGGCCTGAAGGGCAGCACCGTACCTGTGGGAGCGGGTTTACCCGCGAAGAGGCCGGCACAGGCGATACAAAACTTTGCGTCCGCGTGACTTTGCCCGCCCACCGCAAAGTCCCACTTCCTGGTACCCCCACAATCACAACACCAGGCCGGACCACCCATGCACCCTCAACGCACCGCCTTGCACAACGAACTGCACGCCCGCCCGTCGCTGTATTTCGACGGCCCGGCGCATGTCTTCCACCTGGCCTTGCTCGGCGGCGATGCTGCCTGTGCGGCACTGCTGCAACGATGCTGCCCGGATGCCCTGGACACCGCAGCCGCCCAAGGCATCACCCGCCTGGATGGCCATCCGTTCAAATGGGAACGGCACACCGAGTTCTTCACCCTGACCCTGGTGGTGCCCTGCACTGCCGCCGACACCGAGTGGCAAACGCTGCCGCCGGTGCTGGCCGAGGCTATCGCCCCGCAAGCGGCGCAAGTGATCAATGCGGTGCAGGTGCTGGTCCGTGACGAACACGAACTGGACCTGCCCCACTACGGTTTCAAGGACCCGTGCGGCTCCTGCGTCGGCGGTGGCGATGCGGTGGTGTGGAGCGATTTTCGCCTGACCGAGGACGGCACCAACCGCTTCCTGTTCATCAACCGTCGCCTCAATGCCTACCGACAGGGCCGCATGATCCGCCGTCTGCTGGAGATCGAGACCTACCGCATGATGGCCTCGCTGACCCTGACCACGGCCAAGGACCTCAGCCAGGAACTGGATGCCTTCGACAAGACCCTGGTCAACCTCTCGGAGCGAAGTGCCGGTGTCGATGACCATGATTCCAAAGGCTTGCTGGAAGCCATTGCCCACCTGTCACGCCAGGTGGTCAGCCGTACGGTGAAAACCCGCCACCGCTTCGGCGCCACGCAAGCCTATGCGCAACTGGTGTTCGAACGCCTGGGCGAGCTGCGGGAAAGCCATGTGGGCGATTGCCAGCGCCTGGGGGTTTTCATCGAACGCCGGTTCAAGCCAACCGTGCGCTACTGCGCGGCCACCGAGCAGCGCCTGGAGCAGCTGGCAAAGAACGTGGCCAACCTGGGCGACCTGTTGCAGGCGCGGGTACAGGTGGAAATGGAAGAGCAGAACGCCGAGATCCTGCGCAGCCTCAATGCCCGGGCTGATGCCCAGGTGAAGATTCAACGGGCGGTGGAGGGGCTGTCGATCATTGCCATCACCTACTACCTGCTGAACTTGTTCAAGCTGCTGTATGGCGGGCTGAATGTGCTGGGGTTTGGGCTGACGGCGCGGGATGGGCTTTTGGCCATGGCGCCGCCTGTGCTGTTGGTGTTGTTGGTGATTTTGCTGAGGATCAGGCAGGCCAAGCAGCATTGAGGGTTGGGGGCGCCTTGCGCCCCTATCGCGACACAAGGCCGCTCCTACAGGGACTGCACATTTCCTGTAGGAGCGGCCTTGTGTCGCGATGGGCTGCAACGCAGCCCCCGATGCTCACACCGGCTCGTCAGCCGGCCGTGCATTCTCTTGCACCAACACCATGCTCTGCGGCGACGACAGGGCAATACCTTCATCACGCAGGCGCCCAAGGATGGTGAACAACAGGTCACTGCGCGTACCGGACACCTGCCGCGGCCCCGCCACGTAACCACTCACACCTATCACCATGCCGCTGCTGGTCAGGTCCTTGAAGGTGACCGAGGTAGCCGGCGCATCCAGAATCGCCTCGTGCTCCTGGTAAGCCGCCAGCAGCAGTTCACGCACGCGGTTGGCATCGGTCTCCAGCGGCATGGTCAGGGTAATGCCGACCACGCCCAGGGCGTTGCCCATGGTCACGTTACGCACGTTCTGCGAGATGAACTGCGAGTTGGGCACGATAACCGTCGAGCGGTCGGACATCTGGATCTCGGTGGCGCGCACGTTGATACGGCGAATGTCGCCCTCGACACCCGCCAGGCTGACCCAGTCGCCCACCTTGACCGGGCGCTCGGTCAGCAGGATCAGGCCGGAAATGAAGTTCTGCACGATCTGCTGCAAGCCGAAACCGATACCCACCGACAGGGCACTGACCACCCAGGTCAGGCTGGTGAGGTTGATGCGCAGGGTCGACATCACCAGCATGGCCAGGAAGATAAAGCCCAGGTAACCCACCAGAGTCACCAGCGAGGCACGCATGCCGGCGTCCATGTCGGTTTCCGGCAGCAGGCGATCGCTCAGCCAGCGCTTGACCACGCGGATGGCGAACAGGCCGCCGAGGAACATCACCACTGCCAACAGAATGTCCTGGGGGACAATGTTCATGTTGCCCAGCAGCTTGCCGCCGGTCTCGTCCCAATCACCCAGGCTCAACAGCAGTTCGCTGGGGCTGGTGCCCGACGGCATCAGTGCCAGCAACAACGCCAGGAACAGCACCACGGTGCGGCCGATACCGGCCAGGATGGTGCTGGCCTGGGCCTGGTGACGTGGCGCCAGGCCCAGGGTCGAGGCCAGCGCCAGGCCGCCGGGCTGGCGGGGCGACAGCAGGGTTTCGCAGAGGTCGCCAAAGAACGTGGTCAGCAGGTAGGCACAGGTAATCACCAGGCTGACCCACAGCAGCTTGGCGGTGAGGAAGTAGGCGAGTGTCAGGTAACCGGCGAGCAAGGCCAGCAGGATCAACGTAAGCCAGATCACCATCACGAACGGGATCAGCCCGGCCAGGCCTGTGGGGCGCTCCAGGTCATGCTTGCGCAGGGTGCGACGGTAACGCAGCAGCGCACCGGCGAAGGTGAACGCCACTACCAGCGCGGTCAGGCCGTTGACCGCCACGGTCAGCGCCAGGCTGGCACCGATCACGCTGTTGATGCGTTCCATGGTCATCATGACCATCAGCGCCAACGCCAGCACCTTGGGGAACCAGCCCAGGGCGCTGGCCACTTCATCGTGAATAGGCGGCAGGCGCCAGGACGGACGCTGCAGCATCAGCATGGCGCGGCCCAGGCCGGTGATGAAGGCGCTGAACACCACCAGCGCGAGCACATGATTGGCCAGGCTGGCGATATCGGCGCCCAACTCGGCGCTGCTCTCCAGCCCCCAACGCAGCAGCGAGACCGAGCCGGCGATGGTACCCAAGGTTGCCAGGCTGACACCCAGCGCCAGCGCACTGCGGCGCAGGCGGCCTTCGGGCAGCCAGCTGACCATGGCGCCGGCGAGAAGGCGCTCGAGCACGCGGCGCACCAAGGTCCAGACCAGGATTGCCGCCACCAGGCTGGTAATGAACAACCAGCGATTTTCAGCGCTGAAGGCACTGCCGATGGCATCAGCCGTCTCACCACGCAGGTCACGCAGGCGTGCAACATCGTCCTGGGTGGGGCGAATGATGCTCTGCCAGAATGCCGGGGTCAGCGGTGAGGCCGCGCGGCTGGTGATCTGCGAGTTGAACTGGCTGCGGCGCAGGTTGACGATTTGCGTGGACAAGTCGCGCGCCGACTGGGTCAGCTTGGAGGCTTGGTCCTGCTGCGCCACCAAGGCCTTCTTCTCGGCCTCCAGCGCTTTACGCTGCTGGGTCAGGGTAGCCGCCTCGTCCGGCTGGACCGGGCCGATGACCTTGAGCTTGTCGTCGACTTTTTCAACATCAGTGGTGCGCAGGGCAGTCAACGCGTCGGCCTGACGCTGCACCTGCATTGCGCCCAGGCGCAACTGCGAAAGCAGATCGTCATTGGCGTCGCTGGTAACGCCCTGGCGTATCTGGTCCAGCCGCTCGCTCAACTGCTCGATGCTGGCGTTTTCATCCAGCACGTCCGCTTCGGCAACCGCCAGATTGGACAATGGCGTGGCCGGGGCCGACCAGGCCGGGCTGGCAATGGCCAGCATCAGGGCCATGAAAACCATCAGGCCTGGACAATAACGGGCAAGGCTGACACGCCTCATCGAATATTCCTCTTTACAATTCGATTTGGCGGGGGATTCTACGCGGCTTCACGCGATCAGGAGAGTGCCGTTTCTCGTTTGAGCAACTGCTGTTTGCGCTCGATGCCCCAGCGGTAACCACTGATGTCGCCGTCGCGGCGGACCACCCGATGACAGGGGATGGCCACGGCGATGTGGTTGGCCGCGCAGGCCATGGCCACCGCACGCACCGCCTTGGGCGCGCCGATGCGCTCGGCGATGTCGGTGTAGCTGACCCGGCTGCCGGCCGGCACCTCGCGCAGGGCTTGCCACACCCGCTCCTGGAACGCAGTGCCTTGCACATCCAGTGGCAAGGCCAGGCCCAGGGCGGGTGCTTCGACGAATCCCACCACCTCGGCGACCAACCGTTCGTAAGCACTGTCGCCGCCGACCAGGTGGGCCTTGGGGAACTGGTCCTGCAGATCGTGCAGCAGGGCCTCGGGATCGTCGCCCAGCAGGATCGCGCAAATGCCCTTCTCGCTCTGGGCCACCAGGATGGCACCCAAGGAGCATTGGCCAAGGGCGAAGTGGATGGTTGCTCCGGCGCCGCCGGCGCGGTATTGCCGCGGACGCATGCCCAAGCGCTGGTCGGCGCTTTCGTAGAAGCGGCTGTTGGAGTTGTAGCCGGCGTCGTAGATGGCATCGGTGACAGAGCGCTGGCCATCTTCCAGGTGAGCGCGCAGGCGCCGGGCACGGAAAGCGGTGGCATAGGCCTTGGGGGTCAGGCCGGTTTCGGCCTTGAACAGGCGATGCAGGTGAAAAGGGCTGACGGCCAGTTGGGCGCTGAGTTGGTCGAGGCTGGGTGCCGGGTCGATGGCTTCGATCAGGCGGCAGGCGCGGGTGACCAGCTGGCTGTGGCGGGTGGCGCTGGTGGTGGCGGTGCAACGTTTGCAGGCGCGGTAGCCGGCGGTTTCGGCGGCAGCTGGGGTGTCGTAGAACTCGACATTGGTTCGCTTGGCAAGACGCGATTTGCAGCCGGGGTGGCAGTAGATGCCGGTGGTGCGCACGGCGTAGACGAAGTGGCCGGTGGCGGCGGTTTCGCGGGATTCTACGGCTTGCCAGCGTTGGTCGGGGGTGGTGTAGGAGTTCATTGGTAAATGTCCAGATAGGTTGTTGCCTGTGCCGGCCCTTTCGCGGGTAAACCCGCTCCCACAGGTACTGCATAGCCTTTCAAGGCTGTGGATATCCCTGTGGGAGCGGGTTTACCCGCGAAGAGGCCGGCACAGGCAGTGCAAAACCTCAAGCCCGCCACAGGTACCAGGCCGCCACGGTGCGGTATGGCCGCCAGCCGCCACCCAGCGAACGCATTTGCGCCGGCGTCGGCGCCTTGTCCAGCCCCTTCAGCCGCCGATACCCCTCGCGCACGCCAAAATCGTCGACCGGCAGAACGTCCGAACGCGCCAGGCTGTAGATCAGCAACATCTCCACCGTCCACCGCCCTACCCCGCGCAACGCCACCAGCCGTTCGATCAACGCCTCGTCAGCCATGGCCAGCGCCTCTTCCCGGCTCGGCACCAGGCCATCCAGCCGGCCTTGGGCAATACCCTGGATCGTCGCCATCTTGCTCGCGGAAAAACCACAGGCGCGCATGGTTTCCGGTGTAACCGCCAACAACTGCTCCGGCCCTGGGAACGCAGCCTCCGGGAACAACGCCAGCAAGCGCCCAAGAATTGCCTCGGCAGCACGGGCATGCAACTGCTGGTAGGCAATCGCTCGCACCAGCACTTCGTAAGGCTCACGCCCCGGCGTGGCCTGGTGCAGGCAAGGCCCGGTCGCCTCGATATGCCGCGACCAGTCCGGGTCGAGCGCCGCAAGGTATTCAGTGGCCTCACGGTAGGCTTCAGGCGATAGGTCGGACAGGATCATGGCACCTCCAACGGGTCGATTGCAGGCCCAGCTTAACGCAGCCGTTCATCGGACAAACGCCGATTCTTGCGCGGCTAATTCCTGGCAGGGTATTGCTCGGCACCATCGCCCCGCAACCGCACCGTGCGCCGGTACGACTGCCGGGCAAAGCACACGAACAACCCGGCCATCAGCGCCAGCGCGATGGGCAGACCATGCGGCGCCACATCCATCGCCGCACCGCTGACCAGCGGCCCGACCAGGCTACCCACACCCCACAGCAAACCCACGCTGGCATTGGCGGTAACCAGGTCCTGCCCCTTGAAGCGCTGCCCGATCAGTACCAGCGCCAGGGTATAGATGCCGCCTGCCACGGCGCCCAGCAGCACCAGCAGCGGCCATAGCAACCAGGTCAGGTTCAGCAGCCAGGGCAGGCCGATACCGATCGCCATCGCCAGCAGCCCGCATACCAGGTGCAGCCCGGTGCGCTCCACCCGGTCGGCCAACCAGCCAAGCGGCAACTGGAACAACATGTCACCGGCAAACACGACGGTCACCATCAGCGCCGCCACGCCCACGGCAAAGCCATGGCTGGTGGCATACACCGGCAGCAGCGACAGCACCACGGCATCGAAGAACGAGAAGAACAGCACCGCCACGCATAGCGCCGGCGCCACACGGAAGAAACCGGCCAGGCCGAAGCTCTTTTCACCTTCTTCATGTTCCACATGGTCGTTGGGTACGGTCAGCACGATGCACAGCAGCGCCAGGCCATAGCAGGCGGTGACCACACCGGTGATCCACGGGCTGTCGGCGCCCAGCACCGCCAGCATTGCCGGGCCGAGCACCTGGAAGCCGGTGAAGCTGGTGGCGTACAGGGCCATGATCTTGCCGCGGTTGTGCTCCGGGCACAGTTCGTTGACCCACGACTCGCCAAGGATGATGGCGATACCCATGCCCAGCCCCAGGCCCAGGCGCAACAGCGCCAGCTGCCACAGCGAGCCGAACGCCGACTCGAGCAAGGCAATGCTGAGCGTGCACAGGCTGAAGCACAGCAGGTAGATGGTGCGCCGGGTCAGGTGGCGACAGCAGGCGTCGACCAGGAACGCCGAGAGCATCATGCCCGCAGCGGGGATGGCCGAGATGATGCCGATTTCCAGGGTGCTCGCACCGGCTTCATGCAGGCGCAACGACACCAGCGGCAGGCTGGCCCCCAAACTGAAACCCACGACCGAAACGGCGAACAACAGGCCCGCCAGCAAACGCATGTTCATGTACCACTCCTTACAAACCGAAAAGACGTGCAGACACAGGCGCGCACGCCAGGGCGGCGAGCGACGCGAAAGCGCAGATCAGTTCAGGCGAGGTGTGGCGAGAAGGTGAAGGCAAACAGCACGCTGCGGCGACGCTTGAGCACCGTGTCGCGCGGCCACGCACGACGCAGGGCCTGGAAGGCAGGCTGGCGGGCGTTCGGCAGGGACTGGGTACGGCACATTGCTTTGACTACTACGCAGGTGGTTGAAGAAAGGGCGGACTCTAGGCCACCGCAGGTTGGCTCGTCAATTGCCCAGGGGGCCTCTACGAGGCCGTTTCGCGACACAAGGCCGCTCCTACAACAGTACGCAGTCCCCCTGTAGGAGCGGCCTTGTGTCGCGATGGGCTGCAAAGCAGCCCCGGCAATATCAGCGCTTGCCGGTACTTGGCAAGAACACCGCCAGCAACCCGAACAAAGGCAGGAACGAACACACCTCGTACACGTACTCGATGCCACGCAGGTCCGCCACATACCCCAGCAAGGCCGCACCGATGCCACCAAAGCCGAACATCAGCCCGAAGAAGATCCCGGCAATCATGCCCACGCTGCCCGGAACCAGCTCCTGCGCATACACCACGATCGCGGAAAACGCCGAAGCCAGGATAAAGCCGATCACCACGCTCAACACGGTGGTCCAGAACAGATCGGCATACGGCAGCACCAGGGTGAACGGCGCCACGCCAAGGATCGAAAACCAGATCACGGCCTTGCGCCCGATGCGGTCACCGATCGGCCCGCCAAAGAAGGTACCCGCCGCCACCGCACCAAGGAACAGGAACAGGTGCAGCTGCGAGCTGGCCACCGACACATCGAACTTCTCGATCAGGTAGAAGGTGAAATAGCTGGTAAAGCTGGCCATGTAGAAGTACTTGGAGAACACCAGCAGGCCCAGCACGATCAGCGCCGCCACCACCCGCCCGCGGGAAATGCCGTGGGTCGCCTGCACAGCCTTGCGCGCCTTGGCCTGGTTGAGGTGCTCCTTGTACCAGCCACGCAGCATCAGGGTGACGCCGAGAAAGAACAGCGCAGCCAGGCCGAACCAGGCCACGTGGCTCTGGCCGAACGGAATGACAATGGCTGCCGCCAGCAGCGGCCCCAAAGCCGACCCGGTGTTGCCACCGACCTGGAAGGTCGACTGGGCCAGGCCGAAGCGCCCGCCCGATGCCAGGCGCGCAATACGCGAGGTTTCCGGGTGGAAGGTCGACGAACCGATACCCACCAGGGCCGAGGCCAGCAGAATCATCGGGAAGCTGCCGACGAAGGCCAGCATCACGATACCCACCAGGGTACACAGGGTGCCCAGTGGCAGCAGGTTCGGTGCCGGTCGGCGATCGGTAAAGAAGCCGACCCAAGGCTGCAGCAGCGAGGCGGTGATCTGGAACGTCAGGGTGATCATGCCGATCTGGGCGAAACTCAGGTCGTAGTTGGCCTTGAGCATCGGGTAGATCGCCGGCAGCACAGACTGGATCAGGTCATTGATCAGGTGCGCCAGGGCGCAGAAACCGATTATGCGCATCACCAGCGGCGTGGCTTGGCTCGCCGCCGCACTGGTGGGCGCCGTGGAGGCGCTACTGATAGCCATGTGCCTGAATCTCCGTCCGTAGTTTGGGATCCGATTATCGGAAAACAAATAGATACATAGCTACCTTTTATTTCCTTTGTCCGCGACACACTTGAAAATGGTTCTCAATATAATTAGCATCCTTGGCCAAAACACCCGTCATCGTTGGGCGAAACGGCCCTAATCACGAGCACACCAACCCAATGAGCCCAATGCCCGTTCGCGTCCGTCCACGGCAGATCAACGCGCACCGCAGCCATCTGGGCAAATGGCTGGCGCTATTGTTCCTCCTGGGGCTGGCCGCTACCGCCTACCTGTACTGGCCGCTGATACAGCGCCTGGGCAGCGAATTGCATACCGATGCAGGTGAACGCCGCAGCATCCGCCTGGCCGATGGCACCACCCTGCACCTGGGCAGCGCCAGTGCGATGAACGCCGACCTGCGTGGCCGCACGCGCCAACTGCACCTGGTGCAGGGCCGGGTATACCTGGAAGTGATGCTCGACGGCAGGGCCATGGAGATAGCAGTGGGCGACGCGCGCATCCAGGTGTTCGGTACCCGCCTGCAGGTCGCCCGCCATGCAGGCCATGACGAACTGGTGGTGCTCAGTGGCAAGGCCATGGTTATCCAAGGCAGCGAACAGCGCATGGTATCGATGGGTGAGCGGGTAACCTTCGATGGCGCGCATATCGGCCCGGTACGGAAAGCCGACCTCAAGGCCGCCGATGGCTGGCGCAGCAGGCAGTTGAAAGCCGGTGACATGCCGTTGGGCAAGGCAGAACCCGGGCCTGGCCGCTAAGTTTTTGAAAGCGTGCAAATTTTTTTTGAAATGAGTGTTGACAGGGGGGCCGTTCAAGAGAATAATGCGCGCCATCGGCTACATAGCTCAGTTGGTTAGAGCATAGCATTCATAATGCTGGGGTCCGGGGTTCAAGTCCCTGTGTAGCCACCAAACAAGACGAAGGGCTTACCGCAAGGTAAGCCCTTTTTCTTTGCCTGCGAAAAATACCACAGGCCTGCACCCTTCCCGTACAGGGCATGCAATTGCCACCTCAACGCATTCCGGTCACCGCCACGGCCAGGCCCAACCCGATCAGCGCCAGGCCAATAACCCGGTCCACCAGCCTTTGCCGCTCGATCATCGCCTTGCGCAATGCCGTACTGGAGAAAAATACCGCCACCAGGCTGAACCACACCCAGTGAGCAATGGACATGAAAGCGCCGTAGGCAAAATCCAGCGCCAACGAGCTGCCCGGTTGCACTACCTGGGTGAAGGCACTGATCACGAACAGCATGGTCTTGGGGTTGAGGGCGTTGGTCAGAAAGCCCGTGCGCAGGGCCTGCGTTACGCTGGTGGCTGATGCGGCAACCCCGTCGAGGCTGATACGCCGGGTGTTGGTCAGCGACTGGAAACCCAGGTAGACCAGGTAACCCGCGCCCAGCACTTTCATGCCCAGGAACAGGGTCGGGCTCTGGCTGATGATCACCGCGATGCCCAGCACCGTGTACAGGACGTGCACCTGCACTCCCAGGGCAATGCCCACGGCGGCAGCCAGCCCGGCCTTGCGGCCTTGTGCATAACTGCTGCGGGTGACCATGGCGAAGTCGGCACCGGGGCTGATGACGGCAAGCAGGGTGAACAGGGCTACGGCAATGAGTTCGGTCATGCTGGTGGCTCTCGATAGACGATGGAAATGCACAGACCATGTAATTATCGAGAGCTTATAGCCCAGGAAAAATCGATTTATAGTGAGACAAATCTGATAGCTTTCCTCACAGATATCTAGAGCCTGTGTCGGCCTCTTCGCGGGTAAACCCGCTCCTACAGGGGCGGCGCATCGCCTGTGGGAGCGGGTTTACCCGCGAGAGGCCGGCACAGACAAACAGGAATGCCATGAAACTGCCGCCACTCAACGCCTTCCGCTACTTCGACATAGCCGCCCAGACCGAGAGCTTCGTGCGCGCCGCCGAGCACCTGCATGTCACCCATGGCGCCGTCAGCCGCCAGGTGCGTCTGCTTGAAGAAAGCCTTGGTGTGGAGTTGTTCGAGCGCCGCAACCGGGCCATTTTCCTCACCCCTGCCGGCCGTGCCTTGCAGGGCACTACCCAGGCGATCTTCGAGCAGCTCGAAGGCGCCGTGCAGCGTTTGCAACAACAGGCCCGCGACAACGTACTGGTGCTGTCGTGCGAGCCGACCATCGCCATGCGCTGGCTGATCCCGCGCCTGCCCCGCTTCCACGCCGCCCATCCCGACCTGCAGTTGCACCTGGTGGCCGCTGGCGGGCCATTGGACTTCGCACGTAGCGGTGTCGACCTGGCAATTCGCCGCGATGACTTCCACTGGGACAAACAGCTGTACAACCAGAAGATCTGCGACGAATGGATCGGCCCGGTCTGCCACTCCACCGCCCCCCTCCAACTCGAAGGCCAGCGCCTGCTGCACAGCGCCACCCGCCCCGGCGCCTGGCCCAACTGGCTGCGCCTGAGCGGCCAACAGGTCCGGCACACCGAGCGCAGCGACTACCAGCACTTCTACCTGTCGATTCAGGCCGCCAGCGCCGGCCTGGGCCTGGCCATGGCCTCAGCCCTCATGGTGCGCGACGAACTCGACAATGGGCAGTTGCAGGCACCGTTCGGCTTCGTGCGTGACGGCTCGGCCTACCACCTGCTCAGCCCCTTGCCGCTGGAAGACGACGGCAAGCGCCAGCGCTTCGCCACGTGGGTGATGGGCGAATGCAGGAGCTGCCTGGCTCATCTGGGCTTGATACAGAACGACGAACCCGCACGGCCGTCACCACCCCAGGTACGGTAACCCGCGGTATCCACATGAATACGCCCGGAGGGGTAGCGCCCCAGGCCCATGTTCCAGGCCTGGCCGTATTGCTGCCAGAACCGGCACAGCGGGTTGGGGTCCGCCCAGTCGGGCAGCAGGATATCGACAGCGAACGCCCGGGTATGGGCGCTGTTGGCCGCCCCGCCGGCGCAGGCATTCAGGCGCGGGGCTCGATAGGCTGAAACCACTTCGAACTGACGCAGGATGCCCTGGTCATGAAGCGTCTTTATCAGCGAGAGCGTCGAGCGCACTGCCGGCCAGTTGCTGGCGGGCGGCACGGCGAAGGGGGACGCGTGGCACTGCTTCCAGTCCGACGCCGAACGCAGCAGCTGATGGATCGGCACCACGCCATAAAGACGGGCATCCACAAGCATCTCGCGAAATGGCCGTGTCTGATGGTCCCCGGCCCATTGCGCGAACAACCAGATATCACGCTCATCGGCCTGCGCTCCTGCACCCAACATGCCCAGCACCAGCGGCAGCCATCCTGCCCTTTTCATCCCTGCTCCCCTTGCCACAGTATGTGCCACGCTGCCGAATACGGCTGCGCCCAACAAGGAGTTAAGCATGCACAAGATGGCACTACCGAGCCTTGCCGCCCTGGCCTTCAGCGGCCTTGCAGCCGCCGATGCGCGAATCGACCTGGGCGACGCCCAGCGCGTCACCCGCCTTTTCGCCTTCCCCAACAACTGTCACGTGATCTGTTATCGCGACTGGACCCTGGAGCAAACCGTAGAACACTATCTGACTCAGAGCGTACGCCGCGACGGCCATGCCGCGGCCCAGGTGCATGTAAGCCGCGACAACGATCGCCTGCACGCAACCATCAGTGGCGTACCCGCCAACTATGCAAAACCCCTGCGCAAGCTGCTCGACAGCGGTGAACTGGCCTATCAGGCGGCCACCCGGCTGAACGAGGACGGCAAATGGTCCTACGACTGGTATCTGTTCCTGCCGCTGGGCATGGCCCTGCAGAACCGCCGCAGCATCGAACTGCTGCACTTCCCGCCGGACTACTCGCTGACCCAGGCCCAGGACTACCTGCGCTCCAACACCACCGACCGCTGGGCCGAGCTGTTGACATTCAATGGCGTCGACGCCAGCCAGACCCCGGCCTACCAGACCATCATCGATATCGCTCCCATCGCCGCGCCCGCCAGCGCGGGTGAAACGCTGAAGGAAACCTACAGCTACTTCAAGGACTACCAGGTGCGCATGGTCAGCGAGATGACCCTGCAAAACCCCGCCAGGCCTCTGCCGATGGTGGCATTCGGCGCGCCGGTACGCAGCTGGATCCAGCAGCAGTACGGGCCGCAGGTGAATGTGCTGGGCCTGGTCAGCATCAGCCCGCAGGCAGGTGCCAAGGTACCGGTACTGGGTGCCAACCACCCTAGTGCCATCTGGTATGCGGCAAACAAGGACAGCCACGGCGGCGACCAGGATGCAGCTGATGCTGCCGGCTTGAAAATGATGGGGCAGGACCTGACGGCAGCCTGCTGGCAGGCAGGGATGGGGCGCAATCAACGGGCCGATGCCAAGCTGACGCTGGATGCCTGCTCGACCAAGTGGCAGGTTACACAGAAGAAACAAACCTGCGAGCTGTTCTTCCGCACCATTCGCAAGTACACGCCGGAGCAGGCGGCGGCAAAATGCAATACCGGCAGCGTGACCAGAAGCCTGCGCGACCTGGCCAAGCCGATGGAGGCTCAGCCACAGGACCTGTGATTGAAGCCCGCCCTGCTCAATCTTCGAGCAGGGTGCAGGCCATCACCAAGGCGTCTTCACGGCCGCCGGCAACCGGGTAATAGTCGCGGCGGCGGCCGATTTCGTTGAAACCAAAGCGTTCGTACAAACGATAGGCCGACTGGTTGCTGGCACGCACCTCCAGGAAGCACTCGCGGCCATTGAGCTGGTAGGCCCGGGCCATCAGATGCTCGAGCAGCCGCAGGCCCAGGCCGCGGCCCTGGTTTTCCGGCTTGACGGTGATGTTGAGCAGGTGGGCCTCGTCGATGATCACGTTGATCACGCCATGGCCCACCTGCTGCTGGCCGTCGAACATCAGCCAGACTTCATACGATTTGAGCGCATCCTGAAAGATCCCTCGAGTCCAGGGATGACTGAACGCGGCATATTCGATCTTAAGTACGGCATCCAGATCCGCCTCGGTCATCCGGCGGAAGCTGATCGAGTCACTCATTCAACGCTCTTCCAGCGCGCCATCAGCTGGCGCATGGCTTTCCAGACGTCCGCCTTGCGCTGCGGCTCGTCCATCAACAGTTCAAGGCCCGGCAAGGCCCAGGCTTCGCCCAGGCCCTCGAGCTTCAGGGTTTGGTAATAGGCTTCGCCGTCGACATTGGCGGCAAAGCGCAGCGCCGGCAGGCCGACCAGCCACAGGCAGGTGCACGGGGCGTCCTCCAAGCGCGCCTGGACAAAGCCCTGGACAAAATCGCGCGCCGCCTCCGGGCCCTGGTCCATGTTGCCGCGCACCAGCAGCGGCCAGCGCACCGGCTCGCCGATGATCTGCGGTGCGTCGGGCAGGCCGGCGGCGCGCAGCATGTCCTTGAGCAGCAGGTACGACGGGTCGCGGCTCTGGAACGGCTGGCCGGTGGCCAACTCCACCAGCAGCAGGCAGCTGCCGGCTCGCAGCAACTGCAGCGAGAAGCGCGGGGGTGGCACCATGGCCGGGCGCGGTGGCGTGGCCTGCTCATCGGCCTCGACAGGCTTGGCGGCCGGCTTGGGCGCACTGCCCGGGCGCGGAATCTCGATTTTCGGCCGCTCGCCGGAGCGGGCCTGTGGGGTGACTGGCGCCTCGTTGGCAGCCGGTGCCGGCCTGACGTCGAAGTCGAGGTCCTCGACCGGCGCCACCGGCAGCAGCAGCTCGGGCCGCGACGGTGCGGCGAACGGCAGTTCGGCGCGCGGCAGCCAGTGCACCACTTGCATGGCGGAAAGGTAGGCGCGGCGACGGGGTTCGGTGAGCAAGGGGCGGGGTTCCGAGGGGTGAAGACAAAGGGCCATTCTAACGCCGTTGGCATTCGAGTGCCGCAACTGGTCGGCGGATTTTTATTGCCTGCACCGGCCCTTTCGCGGGTGAACCCGCTCCCACCGGTACTGCGCAAGGCCCTGTGGGAGCGGGTTCACCCGCGAAAGGGCCAGTGAATCCCGTACAACGACAAAGGTTATCTCTCATTACAGACCAAGGGGTGAAAACCTCCCCCCCGGATGCAGTACAATCGCCCCCTTTTTCTTGGCAACGAGTCGAAGCCAATGATCGAACCCAAGCGCGTCCTGCGCGCCCTAGCCGAACACTGGGCCCTGATCGAGCCGCTGTGCGAGCGTTTCGACCAGGGCACCCTGAGCCTGGTCGAATTGCGTCAGCATGTGGCCCGCCAGCAGGTCGAGAGCACCCCGCAGGACATCACCCAGCTGCTCGACGTGTGGATCCGCCTGGATATCCTGGTCCCGGTGGCCAAGAGCCCGAACCGTTTCGAGCTCAACGCGCAGATCCACGACTTCCTCGCCTACCTGCGCCGCGAACACCGGCTGGGCCTGTGCCTGGAGATCGAAGCCTACCTGCGCCACCTGGAGCGCCTGGCCGGGCATATTCAGGACGCCTTCGACAACCGCGACAGCGACGACCTGGCGCGCCAGCTGCGCCTGCTCGACATGCGCGTGCGCGATGTACTGAAGAAGCTCGACAACGACGAACAGGCACTGGTGGCCGTGGCCGAGCGGGCCAAGACCAGCAACCGCCAGATCCCGCTGCGCCAGCGCTATGCCGAAGTACTGGCGACCTGGGACGAGTATGTCGAGCCGATGATCCAGCTGGTCAACGCCGACGGCGCCTTCGAACAGGGCGTGCGCAAGGTCGAGACCGTGCTGCTGAAGCTGCTGGGCGAACAGGCGCGCCTGGGCCACCTGGTCGACGACGACATGCTGCTGCGGACCCATGCGCGCATCCTGGAAATGCAGACCAGCGCCCAGCTGACCCTGCGCCACGCCCGCGAATTGCTGCTGCCGCTGCGTGAAGAAGCCCGCCGGCACAACGCCGTGACCCGTGGCGCCGCACTGGCCCTGTCGGTGATCCGGCGCAAGGGCATCGACGCCGTACCGCAAGCGGCCATGCCGATGTTCACCCGCCCGCAAAGCACCTTCCTCGGCAGCGCCAGCCAGGTCGAGGCCTATGTCTACGCCCTGGCCCGCTTCGAGCCCAAGCCAGCACGCTTCCCCAAGGCCCACAAGACCCAGTCCGGCGCCCTGCCCCGTGCACCGCGCACGGTCAAGGAAATGGCCGAACGCTGCGAACAGGCCCTGCCGCTGCCCGACCTGATGGTCTGGCTGCTGGAGCAGGAACCCGAAGGCGCCACCGACGAGTTGCTGTACTGGTTCTCGCGCCTGTCGCGGGAAAAGCGCTTCAAGCGCGAACGCCTCGACCGCCGCGAGTACATCACCCAGGAACACCTGGTCAGCCTGCGCTCGTTCGCCCTGACCTCCAGCCGCGAAGACGCCGCCAGCGCGCCTACCGAATCCAACGCGAGCCCAGCCCATGCATCTTGATCTTTCCGAACTGTCCCAGCTCGCGCCGATCTTCCGCGAGCTGTTCAAAGGCTTCCACGTCAGCCGCCGCGACCCCGAGCTGTACGCCCAGCTGTCGAATTTCCAGGACCAGTACCGCACCCTGTTCAAGGCCCTGGGCTTCGAACTGGTGTGCGACACCCGTGGCTTCTACTACTTCGTGCCGGACATGACCGCCGCGCAGGTCAACAAGACCGCGCAGCGCCTGTCGCTGTTCACCTTCATCCTGGTCGAACACCTGGCCGACCAGGGCCGCGACCCGATGGCCGTGCTCGATGGCGGCAGCATCGGCCGTGACGAACTGCCCTCGCTGCTGGACAAGTACCGCGACCTGTTCCTGCAGGCCGAAGTGCAGACCGTGGACGAGCTGGAAGAAAAAATCCTGCGCCGCATGACCCAGCTCGGCTTCGCCTTCGAGGAAGGCGGCATCTACCGCTTCCTGCCGCCGATGCATCGCTTCCTCGACGTGTGCCTGGCCGTACAGCAGGACCGCGACCTGGCGGCCACCCTGCACAGCGACCTGCCGCTGCCGACCCCGGTACTGGTCGAGGAAGAAAGCCCCGAAGAACTCAACCGCACCGACGACCCGCTCGACCTCAGCCCCTTCGAGGGCGAGGAAAGCGAAGAGGAAGCCCTGGCCCGGGCCATCCGCGAAGAGCAACAGGAGATTGACGCATGAGCCAGGAACGCTACGGCATCCGCCGCTTCGCACTGCTCAACACCGCCGGCTACAGCCTTGGCCTGTTCCCGCTGGAGCACCCACTGTCGGTATACGGTGCCAACAACCTGGGTAAATCGGCGTCGATCAACGCCCTGCAGTTCCCGATCCTGGCGCGCATGTCGGACATGAGCTTCGGCAAGTACAGCCTCGAGCAGTCGCGCCGCTTCTACTTCGCCAGCGATACCTCGTACATTCTCTGCGAACTGAGCCTGCCCCACGGCCCGCACGTCATCGGCGTTGTCGGCCGCGGCCCGGGCGGCGGTTTCGGCCACCAGTTCTTTGCCTACAAGGGCGAACTGGACCTGGCCCACTACCAGAAGAACGACACGTGCCTGCGCCAGAAAGAGCTGTTCACCAACCTCGAGCGCCTGGGGATCAAGGCCTACGAGCTGAAGCCGGACGAACTGCGTCGTCTGCTGGTCGGTGGCCACACCTCGGTGCCGCTGGACCTGACCATGATCCCGCTGCGCTCGACCAGCGAGCAAAGCCTGAAAACCTTCCGCGCGCTGTTCATCAACCTGCTGCACATGCGCGAAATCACCGCCGCCAAGCTCAAGCAGCTGTTCCTCGACGCTTTCGAGCACAGCCTGCGCTCCGGTAGCGTCGACTACATCGCCGCATGCGAGGAAGCCTTCCGCGACGTGCGCCGCATGGAACAGGACTACAACGCCCTGGTCGCCGCCGGCCCGCTGGTCGAGGCCCTGGCCGGTGGAGTGGCCCAGCGCGACATCCTGCGCGGCAAACTGCACCGCATTTCACCAGTGCTCGACACCCTGCTGGGCACCTGGCAGGAATACGCCATGGCGCGCAAGGAAGAGCTGGTGATCCAGGCCGAGCACTACCGTGGCGAGCAGGACCGCCTGCAGAACGACCAGCGCGGCGGTACTCAGGAACTGATGCGCCTGGAGCGTGAAATCACCGGTATCCAGCGCTGGCTGGGCGAACTGTCGGTGCTCAAACATCGCTTCGCCCTGGTCGATGACGTCAAGGTGCTGGAGCAGCAACTGCTGGCGGCCAAGGACGCCCACGACGAACTGGCCGGCGCCCTGGCCCAGTCGCGGCAGTTCAGCGCCGAAGACCTGGACGAACGCGTCCGCGACCTGGAAAAGCGCCTGAAGCAGGTCAAGCAACAGCTCGACCACGCCGACAACAACAGCTACGCCCGCCTGCGCGAAGAGTTCTCGCAGCAGGACGTCGACCGCCTGATGCGCCTGTTCAATGGCGCGCTGTTCAGCCTGCCGCTGGGCGACCGCGGTATCGAACTGGACGACAGCGACCTGTGGGTAAAATCGCTGGAAGCGGTGCTCGACGGCTTCAAGGGCGAACGCTTCGAAGCCCCGGGCCTGTCCATCGACCTGTCGCACATCGACCCACCGGCACTGCAGGCCCTGGCCGACCGTGCCGCCCTGCGTGACCAGAAAGAGCGCCTGGAAAAAGAGCTGAAGCAGCTCAAGACCCAGCAAGCCGTGGCCGCCGACCGCTCCGCCTCCAAGGCGCAGACCGAGGCCCTGTACCAGGAAGTACTGGACGCGCAGAAAGCGCTGGAAGACTTCCGCCGCAGCGAAACCCTGGCCGCCGAAGAGCCCGAGAAGCTGGAGCAGCTGTCGCAGCTCGAAGCCGCCCAGGACGAACTCAAACGCTCCAGCGACGCCTTCACTGAACGTGTCCAGCAGCTGTCGGCCAAGCTGCAGCTGGTCGGCCGGCAGATCGGCGACCTCGAGGCCAAGCAGCGCACCCTGGAAGACGCCCTGCGCCGTCGCCAGCTGCTGCCGGCCGACCTGCCCTACGGCACGCCGTACATGGAAGCCATCGACGACTCGATGGACAACCTGCTGCCACTGCTCAACGACTACCAGGACAGCTGGCAGAGCCTGCAGCGGGTGGACAACCAGATCGAGGCGCTGTACGCCCAGGTGCGCCTGAAAGGCGTGGCCAAGTTCGACAGCGAAGACGACATGGAGCGCCGCCTGCAGCTGCTGGTAAATGCCTACGCGCACCGCACCGACGAAGCCCTGACCTTGGCCAAGGCCCGCCGCGCGGCGGTCACCGACATCGCCCGAACCCTGCGCAACATCCGCAGCGACTACGACAGCCTCGAGCACCAGTTGGCGCTGTTCAACCGCGAGATCAACAAGCGCCAGGTATCCAACCTGGAGAGCTTCCGCGTGGTGCTGGCGCCGAACAAGGAAGCGCTCAAGCACATCGACCAGATCATCCACAGCGCCGGTCAGTACGAAGAAGGCGAAACCCTGTCGGTATTCGACCTGACCCAGAGCGCCGAGCAGGACAACAAGAACGAAGAGGCCAAGGAATACCTGGCACGGCTGGTGGCAGCCAACCACAACCAGCTGGGCCTGAAGGACCTGTTCGAGCTGGCGTTCGAGATCACCAAGGTCAACGGCCAGCCGGTGATCCATGCCGACATCGACGGCGCGGCATCCAACGGCACCACCATGACCATCAAGGCGCTGACCAACATGTACCTGTTGCTGCACCTGATGGACCGCGACCTGGCCGGGCGTATCCGCCTGCCGTACTACCTGGACGAAGCGGCGGACATCGACGAACGCAACCAGGCTGCACTGCTGGAGACCAGCCTGCAGCTCGGCTTCGTGCCGATCCTGGCGAGCGTGAAGCCGCAGGTGTCGGCGCGCGTGGCGATCGACCTGGAAGGTGGCAGTGGGCCGAATGGCATCTACATCGACGAGGCGGACTGGAAGTTCATCAGCCGTCGGGATGAGGTGAAGGCGGTTGTGCGTGAGGATCATCAGGCCGAAGAGTTGGCCTGATATCGGAGTAGTGGGGCCGCTTTGCGGCCCTTTCGCGACACAAGGCCGCTCCCACATTGACCGGTGTACGCAGGACCTTTGTGGGAGCGGCCTTGTGTCGCGATGGAGGCCAAAGGCCTCCCGGCGATCTGTCAGGCTATCAATGAGCCCAAGGCAGAATCGGAATCGCGGTCACCGCATTCTGCGGGCTGCCTTCGATCATGCGGTCGCTGTACACCAGGTACACCAGCGTATTGCGCTTCTTGTCGAGGAAGCGCACCACCTGCATGGTCTTGAACACCAGCGAGGTGCGTTCCTTGAACACTTCCTCGCCATCCTTCAGCTCACCCTTGAAGTTGATCGGCCCGACCTGGCGACAGGCAATCGATGCCTCCGCCCGGTCCTCCGCCAGCCCCAGCCCACCCTTCACGCCGCCGGTCTTGGCCCGCGACAGGTAGCAGGTCACGCCCTCGACCTTGGGGTCGTCGAACGCCTCGACCACAATGCGGTCATTCGGCCCGAGGAACTTAAACACGGTGGATACCTGGCCGATTTCCTCGGCCCCGGCCAGCATTGGCAGCACCAATGCCGCCACGCCGATTACCCGCTTCAGCACGCTCATACCAGCACCAGGTTGTCGCGGTGCACCAACTCCGGTTCTGCACTGTAGCCCAGCAGGCTTTCGATGGCATCGGATGGCTGGCCGATGATCTTCTGCGCCTCAAGGGCGCTGTAGTTGGCCAGCCCACGGGCTACTTCCAGGCCGTCCGGGCCGACGCACACCACCATCTCGCCACGACGGAAGCTGCCCTGCACGGTCTTCACGCCAACCGGCAGCAGGCTCTTGTTGGCCTGGCGCAGCGCCTGCACGGCACCGGCATCCAGCACCAGGGTGCCACGGGTCTGCAGGTGGCCGGCCAGCCACTGCTTGCGCGCGGCAAGCATGCCGCGCTCGGGCGACAGCAAGGTACCCAGGCGTTCGCCAGCCTTGAGGCGATCCAGCACGCGCTCGATGCGGCCACCGATGATGATGGTGTGGGCACCGGAACGGGCAGCCAGGCGCGCGGCGCGCAGCTTGGTCTGCATGCCGCCACGACCCAGCGCGCCACCGGTACCGCCGGCCACGGCATCCAGTGCCGGGTCGTCGGCGCGAGCCTCGTAGATCAGCTGGGCTTCGGGGTTGTTGCGCGGGTCGGCATCGAACATGCCATCGCGGTCGGTGAGGATCACCAGCAGGTCAGCCTCGACCAGGTTGGCCACCAACGCCGCCAGGGTGTCGTTGTCGCCGAAGCGGATCTCATCGGTGACCACGGTATCGTTTTCGTTGATCACCGGCACCACGCCCAGGTCGACCAGCGTGCGCAGGGTGCTGCGGGCGTTCAGGTAGCGCTTGCGGTCGGACAGGTCGTCATGGGTCAGCAGGATTTGCGCGGTGTGCTTGCCGTGCTCGCCGAAGCTCGACTCCCAGGCCTGCACCAGACGCATCTGGCCGATCGAGGCAGCCGCCTGCAGCTCGTTCATCGCACTCGGTCGCGACGTCCAGCCCAGCTGGCTCATGCCGGCAGCCACGGCCCCGGAGGAGACCAGTACCAACTCCACGCCTGCCTCACGCAGCGCGACCATCTGCTCGACCCAAACGGCCATGGCACCGCGATCGAGGCCTTTGCCATCGGCGGTCAGCAGAGCACTGCCAATCTTCACGACCCAGCGCTTGGCGCCCGTCACCTTGCTTCGCATCTTCTTCCAACCTATGTCGAATCTGTAGATACCGTGGATACAAAAACGCCGCTCCAAAGAGCGGCGTTTAGTGTACTGCAACCGGTCAGTCGCGCACGTAAATGATTTCCGGGCCGTCTTCGTCGTCCTCGAAATCATCGTCCCAACCGTCATCGTCGCCGATGTCGTGCACGCTCTTGACACCAGTACGGCGCAGGGTACGGGCGTCGTCCAGGGCCTGCAGCTGGGCACGGGCTTCGTCTTCGATGCGCTGGTCGAGATCGGCCAGCTCTTCGGCGTAGGCCGGGTCGTTGGCCAGGCGGTCGGCGCGGTCTTCGAGGTAGCGCATCAGGTCGTGGCTGAGCTTTTCGGTGCCCTGCTTGGAGATGGCCGAAATCACGTAGACCGGGCCCTCCCACTGCAGGCGCTCGACCACTTCCTTGACCCGCTCGTCGCGCTCGTCGTCCATGACCATGTCGGCCTTGTTCAGCACCAGCCAGCGCTCACGCTCGGCCAGCGACGGGCTGAAGCGGGTCAGCTCGTTGACGATGACTTCGGCGGCATCGGCTGGGCTGCTTCCGTCCAGCGGCGCCATGTCCACCAGGTGCAGCAGTACGCGAGTACGCGCCAGGTGCTTGAGGAAGCGGATACCCAGGCCGGCGCCCTCGGAAGCACCTTCGATCAGGCCAGGAATGTCGGCGATGACGAAGCTCTTCCAGCGGTCGACGCTGACCACACCCAGGTTCGGCACCAGGGTGGTGAACGGGTAGTCGGCCACTTTCGGCTTGGCGGCCGAAACCGAGCGAATGAAGGTGCTCTTGCCGGCATTCGGCAGGCCCAGCAGGCCGACGTCAGCCAGCACTTTCATTTCCATCTTCAGGTCACGCTGGTCACCTGGCTTGCCCGGGGTGGTCTGGCGCGGTGCACGGTTGGTGCTGGACTTGAAGCGGGTGTTGCCCAGGCCGTGCCAGCCGCCTTGGGCGACCATCAGTTTCTGGCCCGGGGTGACCAGGTCACCGATCACTTCCTGGGTGGAGGCGTCGATCACGGTAGTGCCGACCGGCACGCGCAGGTAAAGGTCGTCGCCTTTCTTGCCGGTGCAGTCGGTGCTGCCGCCGTTGGCGCCACGCTGGGCCTCGTGGTGACGGGTGTAGCGATAGTCGACCAGGGTGTTGAGGTTTTCGTCGGCGATCATGTACACCGAACCACCGTCGCCACCGTCACCACCGTTGGGGCCACCGTTCTCGATGAATTTCTCGCGACGGAAGCTCATGCAACCGTTGCCACCGTCACCGGCCTTGACCCGAATGGATACTTCGTCAACAAACTTCATTCAAAACCGCCTCTCGCCTGCTGGCGAGTTGAATACCTGAAAAACCTGAGGCTCTTGCAAAAATGAGCGCGGCGGCCCCGTACGACCGTAGAAACCCACGCCGGCAGCCCATACAAACAGCTTTGCAAGAGGCTCACCACAAACGAAAAAGCCCCGTCGCATGACGGGGCTTCTGGAGCGACGTCGCGATTAAGCGGCGACGATGCTCACGTAACGGCGCATGAACTCGCCTTTTTTCTCGAACTTGATCACGCCTTCGATCTTGGCGAACAAGGTGTGATCCTTGCCCATGCCAACACCGTAGCCAGCGTGGAATTCGGTGCCGCGCTGACGGACGATGATGTTGCCTGGCTTGATAACCTGGCCGCCATACATCTTCACGCCAAGGCGTTTCGATTCTGAGTCGCGACCGTTACGAGTACTACCACCAGCCTTCTTGTGAGCCATGGTTCAATTCTCCAAATAAATTCAGGGGATCTAGGGGATTAAGCCTGGATACCGGTGATTTTGATCTCGGTGAACCACTGGCGGTGGCCCATACGCTTCATGTGGTGCTTACGACGACGGAACTTGATGATGCGAACCTTGTCGTGGCGGCCTTGCGAAACGACTTCGGCCACTACTTTAGCGCCAGCAACAACTGGAGCACCGATGGTGACTTCTTCACCGTTGGCGACCAGCAGGACGCGATCGAAGGTCACGGATTCGCCAGTGGCGACTTCCAGTTTTTCGATCTTGAGGAATTCACCTTCAGCGACTTTGTACTGCTTGCCGCCGGTAACGATTACTGCGTAAGACATGGTATTTCTCCGATAATCCTGCTCACCCAGCGCTTTATATGATGAGTATTGGCTGGCATGGCTGCACAGGGCTGGAACGGCCCGGCGCAATTGCGTAAGGCAGGTGCTGCCCAGGAAGTTAGGGTGCGCGATTGTACGCAACCGTGGTTTTGCTTGCAAGTGCCGCCCCCGGGGCGCTGGCACCGCGCCTTGACACACCGGGACCCGCGACCTAGCATGCCGCGCAACCTCACTGGAGCAGCCGATGCAACCCCAATCCTTCTACCGCGCGGTGGCTGATGATTTCAGCGCCGTCGACGAGATCATCAAGAAGCAGCTGACCTCGCGCGTGCCGCTGGTATCGAAGATCGGCGACTATATCACGTCCGCCGGTGGCAAGCGCCTGCGCCCCCTGCTGGTGCTGCTGTGTGGCAAGGCCCTGGGCCGCGAAGGCGACGACCTGCGCCTGCTGGCTGCCACCATCGAATTCCTGCACACCGCTACCCTGCTGCACGACGACGTGGTCGACATGTCCGGCATGCGCCGTGGCCGCTCCACCGCCAATGCCCTGTGGGGCAACGCGCCGAGCGTGCTGGTGGGCGACTTCCTCTATTCGCGCTCGTTCGAGATGATGGTCGAACTGGGCTCGATGCCGGTCATGCAGATCCTGTCCAAGGCCACCCGCGTGATTGCCGAAGGTGAAGTGCTGCAGCTGTCGCGGGTACGCGACGCCAGCACCACCGAGGAAGTCTACATGGAGGTCATCCGCGGCAAGACCGCGATGCTCTTCGAGGCTTCGACCCACAGCGCCGCCGCGCTGGCCGAAGCAACCGACGAACAGCGCGAGGCCCTGCGTACCTTCGGTGACCACCTGGGCGTGGCGTTCCAGCTGGTCGACGACCTGCTGGACTACAAGGGCGACTCGCAGACCCTGGGCAAGAACGTCGGTGACGACCTGGCCGAAGGCAAGCCTACCCTGCCGCTGATCTACACCATGCGCGAAGGCACCGCCGAACAGGCTGCGCTGGTGCGCCAGGCGATCCAGAAGGGTGGCCTGGAAGACCTGGAGCAGATTCGCGTGGCAGTCGAGGAGTCGGGTGCTCTGAAGTACACGGCGGAGCTGGCGCGTGACTATGTGAAGCGTGCCATCCAGTGCCTGGAAGTGCTGCCGGCCAGCGAATATCGTGATGCGCTGGTCGAGTTGAGCGAGTTTGCTGTCGCGCGTACTCACTGATAGACCGAGTCGTCTTCATTCGCGGGCAAGCCCGCTCCTACAGGATTGCGTCGCCTGTATGAGCTGGCTTGCCCGCGATGCTTTTGTCCGGACATAATCACTTCCGAAAAAATACCTTATACAATTCGGGTTTTTAACCGCCCGTCTGTTTGTTTGAGGAACCGAAGTGAGCACTCTGCCACCCTGCCCGAAATGCAACTCCGAATACACCTATGAGGATGGCACTCAGCTAATCTGCCCTGAATGCGCCCACGAGTGGTCGGCCAGCGGCGACGCCGAAGCGGCCGGCGACGAGGTGGTGAA
The DNA here is from genome assembly GCF_030263955.1 of Pseudomonas sp. M2(2023). NCBI lineage: Bacteria > Pseudomonadati > Pseudomonadota > Gammaproteobacteria > Pseudomonadales > Pseudomonadaceae > Pseudomonas > Pseudomonas sp. M2(2023). The sequence goes on along the minus strand of NZ_CP127114.1, from coordinate 792,294 downwards.
GAAGGACTCAGTCGGCAACATCCTGCAGGATGGCGACACCGTCACCGTGATCAAGGACCTCAAGGTCAAGGGCTCGTCCCTCGTGGTCAAGGTCGGCACCAAGGTCAAGAACATCCGCCTGTGCGACGGCGACCACGACATCGACTGCAAGATCGACGGCATCGGCGCCATGAAGCTGAAGTCCGAGTTCGTTCGCAAAGTCTGATTTTCCAAAAAACCGGCAATTGGCGCTTGCTATTCAGGTAATAAGAATTATTCTCATTGGGACTGCTATCCAAGGAGAATAGCCATGACTTATCTGATCGACGCCTGGCTGGACCGCCCTCACCCCTACCTGCGCATTCTTCATCGGGAAACCGGCGAAGTGTGCGCAGTGCTTGAAGAAGAAGCGCTCGACGAGCTGCGTGACCAGGGCGACCTGGACATGAGCGGGCTGAATTCGAGTGAACCGGGGGTACTCAAGGAGCTGGTGCGGAATCTGTTTCTGTACTGCTATGCGCGGGCGTTGCGCCCCGGGGGGACAGACTGGAATTGAGGCCAGCAGGACCGGCCTCATCGCCGGCAAGCCAGCTCCCACAAGCACAACACAGGATTCGAATGCTGTGGGGATCTTGTGGGAGCGGGCTTGCCCGCGAATGGGCCGCAATGCGGCCCCGAGGGCATTACAGAACGTCGAGCAGCTCGACGTCGAACACCAGCACGCTGTGCGGCGGGATGCTGCCAACGCCTTGGGCGCCGTAGGCCAGCTCGCTCGGCACGTACAGGCGCCATTTGCTGCCAGCGTTCATCAGCTGCAGGGCTTCGGTCCAGCCAGCGATCACACCACCTACCGGGAATTCAGCCGGCTGACCACGGTCGTAGGAGCTGTCGAACACAGTGCCGTCGATCAGGGTGCCGTGGTAGTGGGTGCGCACATTGTCTTCGCGGGTCGGCTTGGCGCCTTCACCTGCGGTCAGTACTTCGAACTGCAGGCCCGAAGCCAGGGTGGTGATGCCGTCACGCTTGGCGTTCTCGACCAGGAATGCCTTGCCAGCGGCAGCAGCGGCTTCAGCCTTGGCAGCTGCTTCGGCTTGCATCACTTCGCGGATCACCTTGAAGCTGGCCGACAGGTCGGCTTCGCTGACGCGGCTGTCGGCGCCGTTGAAGGCATCGGTCAGGCCAGCCAGGATGGCTTCCAGGCTGACGCCCGGTGGCGGGTTGTCGCGCAGCTGGCCGCCCAGCTGACGGCCGATGCCGTAGCTGACGCGAGTTTCGTCGGTGGACAGGTTGAGTTCGGACATTGTCGTGCTCCACTGCAGGGCGCAGTGAAGCCGCGCCCTTGATGAAAAGGGCGAGCAGCCTAGCACACTGGGGCGCTGCGAGCAGCTACCAGGCCGAGCGCTGGGAAATCGGCACCTTCAAGTCTTCTTCCGGGTGCGTGCCCATGCCGCACATTTCGTCCTGCACCGACCAGTGCACCAGGTTCATCGAGACCATGGGGATGGTTTGCAGCAACTTGCGCGCATCCTCCACCGAATGCACGCGCAAGCGTTCACCACGGGTGTCGGAGAGAGGATGGGGGTGGCCTTTGATCCGCGCTTCGAGCAGGTAGTCACCGCCTTCGATGGCGATCAGGTTCAGTTCGTCGACATGGCCAGCCCTGGCCTCGGTGTTGAGCTGATGCAGGTTCATGAGAGCACCTCGCGATGGGAACCACGCATGAGAGCTCATTTTTTGTACAGAAAGGGCGAATGCACAAGGCATGACTGACGCCGCTCGTCAGTTGGACCGTGCCGGCCTCTTCGCGGGCTTGCCCGCTCCCAGAGGGATTGCGAAGAGGCCTGAAAGGTTCAGTGCTTGGTCAGCTTGTCCAGGTAACCCATGCAGAATGCCGAGACCACGAAGGTCATGTGGATGATCACGTACCACATCAGGTAATCGGTGGAGATGTTCTGTGCGTCCATGAACACCCGCAGCAGGTGGATGGACGAAATGGCCACAATCGATGCGGCAACCTTCATCTTCAGCGACGAAGAGTCCATCTTGCCCAGCCAGTTGAGCTTTTCCTTGCTCTCGTCGATGTCCAGTTGCGAGACGAAGTTCTCGTAGCCGGAGATCATCACCATCACCAGCAGGCCGCCCACCAGCGACATGTCGATCAGCGACAGGATCACCAGGATCAGGTCGGCTTCGCTGAGGGCGAAGACGTTGGGCAGGACGTGGACCACTTCCTGGAAGAATTTCAGCGCCAGGGCCAGCAGGCCGAGGGACAGGCCGAAGTAGATGGGGGCGAGCAGCCAGCGCGAGGCATACATCGCATTTTCGAGGATACGTTCCATGGAGTGTCGGGACTCATCAGGTGACTAAAAAAGCGACGGCGAGTATAGCCAGCCACCTGTTACAGCAAAAGCCCGGTGAACGGGGCTGCTTTGCAGCCCATCGCGACACAAGGCCGCTCCTACAAGAGATTGCTGTCCCTTGTAGGAGCGGCCTTGTGTCGCGATGGGCCGCAAAGCGGCCCCCTGCATCAATCAGGTCTCAGGATGAAACTGGTAATCCCCCAGATTCCGACACCGCTCACCGTTGATCCGCCGCAACTGCGCCTGCAAATGCAAACACCAGATCTGCGGATCCTCGGCCACCTGGTACCCATGCAAGGTCAAGCTGTCGACAATGGCATTGAGCACAGATTCGGCCACCAGCGGCCCATGGAACGGCCCTTGGGCCTTGATCGCGGACGGTTGTTCACCGGCCATGCCGGCGGCGAACAGCAGTGTCCACATGCCGTTATCCCCGGCCAGCGGACGGATGCTGCATTCGATGCGGGTCACCAGGCCCAGGCACTGGCGTGTGAGGCTGAGATTGCGCATGGCCGCGCCCCCTCCAAAAAGCCTTGTTCAGCCTGAACCTCAGGCTGTTTCCATCCTGAACGCTGTTACCGTCCTTAAGTTCCAGCATAGAAGAACGGTACAGAAAGATGGAAAACCGGCGCTGAACGGTAGCACATCGCCGCCAGCGCCGGTTTCTTGACTCAGGCTGGCTTGGCCTGGGCAATCACCTCTTCCAGGCGCTCTTTCTCCGCCTTCTCGATTTCTTCCTCGCTGATCATCTCGGCAATCTCACGCAGGCGCTCCACCACCCGCGCGTTGACGCTGCCTTCGGTGAACTGGCCCTTGTCATCCAGCACACCGGCCTCCTCGCCTACCAGCAGGCTCAACGCCTCGTCGGCCTGGCTGACCGCGTACACGTGGAACATGCCGTTCTCCACTGCCTGCAGCACACGCTCGTCGAGCATCAGCGTGGCGACGTTGGCACGCGGGATGATCACTCCCTGCTCGCCGGTCAGGCCACGCGCCTCGCACAGGCGGAAGAAGCCTTCGATCTTCTCGTTGACCCCACCCACCGCCTGCACTTCACCAAACTGGTTGATCGAGCCGGTGATGGCGAAGCACTGCTTGAGCGGCGTGCGCGACAAGGCCGAGATCAGCGTGCAGGCTTCGCCCAGCGAGGCGCTGTCACCGTCCACATAGCCGTAGGACTGTTCCAGGGCGATGCTCGCCGAGATCGCCAGCGGGAACTCCTGGGCATAGCGGCTGCCCAGGTAGCCGGTGAGGATCATCACACCCTTGGAGTGGATCGGCTGGCCGAGGTTTACCTCACGCTCGATGTCGACGATACCGCTGCCGCCCGGGTACACGGTGGCGGAGATACGCGCCGGCATACCGAACGCCGAATCACCCACTTCCAGCACGGTCAGGCCGTTGCACTTGCCGATGGCCGCGCCTTCGGTGTCGATCAGGATGATGCCGGCGAGCATGTCGTCCAGAACCCGCTGCGAAACACGCCCGGTGCGGGTGGCCTTGGCCTTGAGCGCACGCTCGATGTGCCCGGCGTCGGTCATTTCGTCACTGGCCAGCTGGCGGATGAAATCAGCTTCGCTGACCAGCTGGAACAGGTCGCCGATACGTGCCGACAGGCGCGACTGGTTTTCTGCCAGGCGGGCGCTGTAGGTGGCCAGACGCGCCACCGCGTCACTGGTCAGTGGCGCCATGCCCTCTTCGTTGGTGCGGGTGCGCAACAGCTGGGCGAACTGCTCCAGGTTCTCGTCGACCATGGGCATGTCTTCGTCGAAGTCCACCAGCACCCGGAACATTTCCTGGAAGTCCGGGTCGTGGTCCTGCAGCGCGTAGTAAAGCTGGCGCGAACCGATGATGACCAGCTTGATGTTCAGCGGGATCATCTGCGGCGTCAGGCTAACGGTGGCCACCCGCCCCAGCTCGCCCAGTGGCGACTCCATCTTCAACTTGCGCGACTGCAGCGCACGCTTGAGCGCGTCCCAGACGAACGGCTCGCCCAACATCTTCTCGGCTTCCAGAATCAGGAAGCCGCCGTTGGCGCGGTGTAGCGCGCCTGGGCGCAGCTGACGGTAAGAGGTGTACAGCGCACCCTGGTCGGTGCTGTATTCGATACGGCCAAACAGGTTGTCGTAGGTCGGGTGCGGCTCGAACACCACCGGCGCACCGCCATCGGCGTGGTGGCCGACCACCAGGCTTGGGGCGTACTGCTCTTCCAGCAGCTTGCGCGCGGCCGCGTCGGTCTTGCTGTCATCGACCAGTTGCTCGACCACGGTACGCAGCAGGTTCAGCTGCACAGACTGCAGGTAGGCGCAGACCGCAGCGTTCTCGGCGTACTTCTCCGACAGCGGCGCCAGCAACGGCTGCAGGGCCAGGGTGATGGTTTCTTCGTTGAGCTGGCGCAGCTGGTTGTTCGACTCGCGTTTCCATTGCGGCAGGCTGGCCAGCTCTTCGTTCAGGCGTTCCTCGAGCAGGGCGATATCCTCGTGGAACTGCTCGCGCACCTCTTCCGGCAACTGGGCGAATTCGGCTTCATCCAGCGCCTTGCCGTCGGCCATCGGGGTGAAGGCGACGTTGCTGGCGTCACGGTACAGGGCCACGTCCTTTTCCAGCGAGGCGCGCTCGATCACATCCAGGGCGCGGTCGTAACGCTGGTTGAAGGCGCGGTCGATGGCGCCTTTCTTCTGCTGGTAGGACGGGTGCTCGAATACCGCAGGGAAGGTCGACAACAGGTTGTCGATCAGCCCGTTCATGTCGGCAATGAACGCCCCGGCGGTGCCGGACGGCAATTCCAGTGCGCGGGGTTCGCGCGTGTCATCGAAGTGGTTGACGTAAACCCAGTCGGCCGGGGTCTGCTGACGCTTGCCCTCGGCCTTGAGGTAGCGCTTGACGAACGAGAAGCGGCCGGTGCCGGGCTCGCCCATCACGTAAACGTTGTAACCAGGGCGCGGCATGGCCACGCCAAACTGCAGGGCCTCGACAGCACGCTCCTGGCCCAGGACTCCGCGAAACGGCTCCAGATCGTCGGTATTGGTAAAGGCAAACTGCTCGGGGGAGAAACGCCGGGTCAGGGCTTCAGGCGCGAGACGCAGGCGCGCAGCGACAGGATCGGGCATTGGGTTTCCTTACTTCGGCGGGGCAGATAGGCAGCATTCTGGCGCTGCCCGCGCGCGCCTTGCAAGGCTCCGCAGGACTTTATGTCGCAGCCGGTGCGGGTCATGCAACAGCAAATTTTTCGCAATCAACAACGCAACTCTTAGATCGTGCCTAAACTCCAAGCTGCGCGGGTGGGTGAAAAGCTTTCCCGACCTGGCAACCGAGTTGCCAGAAACCCTGACCCTTGGTTAAGTCAAATAGAGAACAAATGCTATGAAACGGATTCTTCTGGGTACTCTGTTCACCGTGGTCTCGATCAATGCCATGGCCGAAGCGCCAGGCGGCCCGAACTGCGGCTGGGGCAACATGCTGTTCGAAGGCCAGCGCGGCACTCCGGCACACTTCCTGGCTTCCACCACCAACGGCACCTCCGGTAACGCCACCTTCGGCATGACCTCCGGCACCAACGGTTGCTCGACCAAAGCGTCGCTGACCTACGGCGGCAAGTCCTGGTTCGCCATGAACGGCATGATGAATGAGCTTTCCGAAGACATGGCCATGGGCCAGGGCGAAGCACTGACCACCTATGCCGTGGTTCTCGGCGTGGCCCCTGAAGACCGTGGCTACTTCGCATCGGTCACCCATCAGCACTTCAACCAGATCTTCAGCAGCGCCGACGTCACTGCCGAAACCGTCCACAGCAACACCCTGGCTGTTCTGAAGAACGACCCACGCCTGGCCAAATACGCAACCGAGGCCTGAGTGCAGCTCCTCCCGCCCCGGCCCCGGGGCGGGTTTCGCCTTTTTTCGGCATCGTTAAGAAGTAGTTGCCCGACATGCTCAAACGCTTCGTATCTCTGGCGCTGTGTGCCTGCGCCCCTGTTCATGCCGCGCCTGTGCTGGACCAAGGCCGTGTCCAGCAACTGGCCAACACCCCTTACTGGATTGCCCTGGGCCATTACGAAACCGCCAAGCTGGGTGGTTGGCGCAGCTACGTGGATGATGATGCGTTCTTCCTTGCCGAGGACGGCGCGCACCACCCCGACCAAGAGCTGCAAGCCACGGTCGAAGCGCTGTACGCCCCGGCCAGCCTCGGTGACAAACATGCCCAGTGCGTATTCCCGGCGCGCACCCGCTGGCTGCGCGAACAGCTCGACCTGCAAGACTTGCCGCAACCTGACTGCCAGGAGTTCACCACCTGGTACCAGTCGATCGACCCACACAGTGCGGCGCTGATCTTCCCGGCGGCCTACCTGAACAGCCCGTCATCGATGTTCGGCCACACCTTGCTGCGCATCGACCAGTCCAACACCCGCAGCGACGACACCACGCTGCTGAGCTACGCAATCAACTTCGGCGCCTACATCGAAGGCAGCGACAACAGCATCCTGTATGCCTGGAAGGGCCTGATGGGTGGCTACCCGGGCCTGTTCGCGCTGATGCCCTACCAGGAGAAACTGTCCGAATACCGCAGCCTGGAAAACCGCGACCTGTGGGAATACCAACTGGACCTGACCCCGGAAGAAACCGGGCGCATGGTCGAACATGTGTGGGAGCTGAAGCAGATCCAGTTCGACTACTTCTTCTTCGATGAGAACTGCTCGTACCGCCTGCTGGAGCTGCTGCAGGTGGCCCGGCCGGGCCTTGACCTGACCTCGCAGTTCCCGCTGACCGCCATCCCGACCGACACGGTGAAAGCCGTGAAGCAGTCCGGCATGGTCGCCAGCGAGACGTACCGCCCCTCTCGCGAACGTGAACTGCTGGCCCGGGCCGAGCCGCTCGATCACGACGAAAAGCGCCAGGTGCTGGCTGTAAGTGCCGACACCGGGCAACTGCAGAGCCCCGAATTCAAGGCCCTCCCCCGCCAGCGCCAGGCGCTGGTGCAGGACGCCGCGTACCGCCTGGAGCGTTACCGTGCCAATGGCCAGGAGCGCGACCCTGGGCAGGCGAAACGCAGCTTCGAACTGCTGCGGGCAATCAACAGCAACCCGCCCCCGCCCCTGCAGATCGAGCGCCCAGGCCTGCCCGAGGACGGCCATGACTCGCGCACCTGGCAGCTGGGCGTAGGCACCCGCGAAGACCGCGCCTACGCCGAGTACGGCCTGCGGATGGCCTACCACGACCTGAATGACAACGCCTATGGCTTCCCGCTGGGGGCGCAGATCGAGATCCTGCAGCTGAAGCTGCGCCAGTACGAAGGCAATGACTGGCAGGTGCAGCGCCTGGACCTGGCCACCATCCGCTCGCTGACACCGCGCAACGAGCTGCTCAAGCCCTGGTCATGGCAGGTGGCCGGCGGGCTGGAGCGCGTGCCGGGCAAGCATGATGACGAAGTGCTGGTAAGCCATGTGAACGGCGGGGCCGGCGGCACCTGGCAACTGGCCGACGGGTTGCTGGGCTTTGCCCTGGGCACGGTGCGGGTCGAGCACCACAATGATTTTGCCCAGTTCATCGCCCCGGCGGCGGGCTTCAATGGCGGGCTGCTGTGGCGCAACGGGCTGGGCAACATGACGCTGGAGGCCAAGGGCGATTATTTCACCAATGGCGAAGTACGGCGCAGTGTGAGCCTGAACCAGCAATGGGAGATCAGCCAGAACCTGGGCCTGCGGTTGAGTGCTTCGCGAGAGTTCAGCCACCTGGCCACGGCGCAGAACGAGGTGATGCTGGAGTTGAAGTGGTATCACTACTGAAGCGGACTTTGTGGGAGCGGCCTTGCGTCGCGAAAGGCGTGCGAAGCGCCCCCAGATTGTTGCACTCATGCAGAAATGCCGGGGCCGCTTTGCGGCCCTTTCGCGACGCAAGGCCGCTCCCACAAATGACCGCATCAAGGCTGACCTGTGTGAACCAACCGACTCTTTGACACTGTTTTAACGGCTCCCCGACAAATCGCCACCTAGACTTTCCAGTATCAACCGGAGGGTTTTGTGGTTATGTCGCGGTACTGGTTCGGCGTGTGCATGGCGTTGTTGCTGTCTGGTTGCGAAACCACCCACGAGCAGATGGTCCACCAGGGTTATCCCCCCGCCTATGCCGATGGCTTCCAGGACGGCTGCAGCAGCGGCCGACAGGCGGCAGGGCTGATGGTCGGCGCTTTTCGCAAGGACGTGCCGCGCTACCTGCACGAGCGCCAGTACGAAAGCGGCTGGGACGACGGCTTTCGCCAGTGCCACGCCATGCAGAACAGCGAAGAACAGCGCCAGTACCACGAGCGCTTCTGGGACCAGCGCGAGCGCGACTGGGAGCAGGAAAAGGACCGCGACGCCGCACGCGCCTATCGCCACAACTGAGTCGCAAACGGACATCCCTTGAAACCGGCGGCCTGCGATGATGGTCTCCTGCAAAAGGAGGCCCCGCATGAGCCGAGCATTCGTCAACGAAGACCAGGCCGCCGCCCAGGCTGATCAGCCGGTCGAGCGACGGGTCAGCGAACAACCCAACTACGTGACCGCCAGTGGCCTGCGCCAGCTGCAGGAGCGCGTGACCGAGCTGAATGCCCTGCGCAGCGAACTGCAGGCACAAGGTGAACGTGGCGACAAGCAGCGACTGGCGGATACCGAACGGGACCTGCGCTACTTCAGCGCGCGATTGCAAAGCGCCCAGGTTGTGCCGGCGGCGACATCGCGCAGCAAGGTGCAGATTGGCAGCCGGGTGCGGTTTGTCGATGCGCAGGACCAGGAACATGTGGTGCGGCTGGTGGGCGAGGATGAGGCGGATGCCGGGCGGGGGTTGATAAACTGGGGTTCGCCGTTGGGGCGGGCTTTGCTCGGGGCGGGGCCTGGGGATGAAGTGGTCTGGCGGCGGCCGGTGGGGGAGCAGGTGATCGAAGTGGTTGAGGTTTTTGGTGAAGATTGAGGACCTGGGGGCTGCTTTGCAGCCCATCGCGACACAAGGCCGCTCCCACAGGAGTACGCAATTCCCTGTGGGAGCGGCCTTGTGTCACGAAAGGGCCGCAAAGCGGCCCCAACGGCCTCAGATCAAACCACGCCCTGCGCCAACATCGCATCAGCCACTTTCACGAAGCCCGCGATGTTCGCACCTTTGACATAGTTGATGCTGCCATCCGCCTCTTCACCGTAATGCACGCAAGCATGGTGAATCGACTGCATGATGTTGTGCAGCTTGCTGTCCACCTCACCGGCAGTCCACAGCAGGCGCATGGCGTTCTGCGACATCTCCAGGCCCGACACGGCCACGCCGCCGGCGTTGGAGGCCTTGCCCGGGGCGTACAGGATGCCGGCCTCCAGGAAGATATCCACAGCCTCCAGGGTAGTCGGCATGTTGGCGCCTTCGGCCACGCAGATGCAGCCATTGCGCAGCAAGGTGCGGGCGTCTTCGGCGTCCAGTTCGTTCTGCGTGGCACACGGCAGGGCGATGTCGCACGGCAGGCTCCACGGGGTCTGGCCCTTGCGGAACTCCAGGCCGAACTGCGCGGCCAGTTCGCTGATGCGGCCACGCTTGACGTTCTTCAGCTCCATCACCGCATCCCACTGGGCATCGGTCAGGCCGGCTTCGGCGTACAGGGTGCCTTCGGAGTCGGACAGCGAAATCACCTTGCCGCCCAGGTCCATGACCTTGCGCGCGGCATACTGGGCCACGTTACCCGAACCGGAAATCGCCACGCGGCAGCCATCGATACGCTTGTCCTGGCGCTTGAGCATTTCCTCGGCGAAGTACACGCAGCCGTAGCCGGTGGCTTCCGGGCGGATCAGGCTGCCGCCGTAGGTCATGCCCTTGCCGGTCAGCACCGAAGTGAACTGGTTGGCAAGGCGCTTGTACTGGCCGAACATGAAGCCGATTTCGCGGGCACCCACGCCGATATCACCGGCCGGGACGTCCAGGTCAGCGCCGATGTGGCGGTACAGCTCGCTCATGAACGCCTGGCAGAAGCGCATGACTTCGGCGTCGCTCTTGCCTTTGGGGTCGAAGTCCGAGCCGCCTTTGCCGCCGCCCATGGGCAGCGAGGTCAGAGAGTTCTTGAACACCTGCTCGAAGGCCAGGAACTTCAGCACGCCCAGGTTGACCGACGGGTGGAAGCGCAGGCCGCCCTTGTACGGGCCGATGGCGCTGCTCATCTGGATGCGGTAGCCGCGGTTGACCTGCACCTTGCCCTGGTCATCGACCCAGGACACACGGAACAGTACGGCGCGCTCGGGCTCGACCATGCGCTCCAGAATGCCGGCCTGCAGGTAATGCGGGTTGGCCTCGAGGAATGGCCAAAGGCTGCGCAGCACTTCTTCCACAGCCTGGTGGAATTCAGGTTGGGCCGGATCGCGTTGCTTCAGGCGCGCGAGGAAATTGTCGACAGATTCGATCATGGTAGACATCTCACCAAGAGGATTGGACTTATTGGTTTTTTTCAGGAATGTACCAAGAAGCAATCGCACCGGAATAGGGCGAAATGTCGTTTTTTTGAAATTATTTGGTGCGTTTTATATAAGTGTATACAAATTCGCTATCAGTGTTGGCCTCTTCGCGGGTAAACCCGCTCCCACAGAGGAGCTGCGCAAGCCCGAGAGCTATGGGCATCCCTGTGGGAGCGGGTTTACCCGCGAAGAAGCCAACACCACTTTCCAGCCGAGCACAAAAATGGGGCCTCGAAGGGCCCCATTCTTGTGCATCAGAACACCGGCTTACTGGGCCAGCTTCTTGTGCCGTACACGGTGCGGCTGGGCAGCAGCATCGCCCAGGCGCTTCTTGCGGTCGGCTTCGTACTCGGTGTAGTTACCCTCGAAGAACACCACGTTCGAGTCGTCTTCGTACGCCAGGATGTGGGTAGCCACACGGTCCAGGAACCAACGGTCGTGGGAGATCACGATCGCCGCGCCCGGGAAGTCCAGCAGGGCTTCTTCCAGCGAACGCAGGGTTTCGACGTCGAGGTCGTTGGACGGTTCGTCGAGCAGCAGGACGTTACCGCCCTCCTTCAAGGTCAGGGCCAGGTGCAGGCGGCCACGCTCACCACCGGACAGGTCCTTGACGAACTTCTGCTGGTCGCCACCCTTGAAGTTGAAGCGGCCCACATAGGTACGCGACGGGATCTCGTAGTTGCCGATGCGGATCATGTCAGAGCCGTCGGAAACCTGCTGGAACACGGTCTTGCCGCCGTCCAGGTCTTCGCGGCTCTGGTCGACGCAGGCCAGCTGCACGGTTTCACCGATCTCGATGCTGCCCGAGTCCGGCTGTTCCTTGCCCATCAGCATGCGGAACAGGGTCGACTTACCGGCACCGTTACCACCGATCACACCGACGATGGCGCCTTTAGGCATGGAGAACGACAGGTTGTCGATCAGCACGCGGTCGCCGTAGCCCTTGGTGACGTTCTTGAACTCGATGACCTTGTCGCCCAGGCGCGGACCGGCCGGGATGTAGATCTCGTTGGTTTCGCTGCGCTTCTGGAATTCCTGCGACTGCATTTCTTCAAAGCGCTGCAGACGTGCCTTGGACTTGGACTGGCGGGCCTTGGCGCCTTTGCGCACCCACTCCAGTTCCTCTTTCATGGCCTTTTCGTGGGCGCTCTGCTGCTTGGATTCCTGCGCCAGACGCTCGGACTTGGCTTCCAGCCAGCCCGAGTAGTTGCCTTCGTACGGGATACCGGCGCCGCGGTCCAGTTCCAGGATCCAGCCAGCGACGTTGTCGAGGAAGTAACGGTCGTGGGTAATGGCTACCACGGTGCCCGGGAAGTCGTGCAGGAAGCGCTCCAGCCAGGCCACCGAGTCGGCGTCCAGGTGGTTGGTCGGTTCGTCCAGCAGCAGCATGTCTGGGGCCGACAGCAGCAGGCGGCACAGGGCCACGCGGCGCTTCTCACCACCGGACAGGTGCTCGATGCGTGCATCCCAGGCCGGCAGGCGCAGGGCGTCGGCGGCAACGTCCAGCTGGCGCTCCAGGTTGTGGCCGTCAGCGGCCTGCAGGATGGCTTCCAGCTTGGCCTGCTCGGCGGCCAGCTTGTCGAAGTCGGCATCCGGTTCGGCGTAGGCAGCATAGACCTCGTCCAGGCGCGCCTGGGCGTCCTTGATCACGCTGACCGCTTCCTCGACCACTTCGCGCACCGACTTGTTCGGGTCCAGTTGCGGTTCCTGTGGCAGGTAGCCGACGTTGATGTCGGGCATCGGACGGGCTTCGCCGTCGAATTCCTTGTCGACGCCCGCCATGATCCGCAGCAGGGTCGATTTACCCGCGCCGTTCAGGCCGAGCACGCCGATCTTGGCGCCCGGGAAGAACGACAGGGAAATGTTCTTGAGAATTTCCCGCTTCGGCGGCACGACCTTGCTCAGCCGATGCATGGTGTAGACGTATTGAGCCAAAACCAAGCCCTCTAATCAGATAGGTAAAGACATCGACGATCGCCCCGGCGCGCTGGCCAGGGGGATGTATTTACGGGGTGTCATTGAACAAAGTCGACCATTCTACGCCAACGCGCGGCGTTGCATAGGAGGGGCGGATGGTGGGGGTGGGATCGGGGGAATCTATTGCCTGTGCTGGCCTCTTCGCGGCTAAAGCCGCTCCCACAGGTACTGCACAGTTCGCGAAGGCAGTGATAATCCCTGTGGGAGCGGCTTTAGCCGCGAAAGGGCCGGTACAGCTGCAGATGACTCAGACGTGACGCTGCTTGGCCTTGCCCCGAGGCAAGCGGCAACGGTCGCCCTGCTCGGCCAGGCGCGCGGCCCAGGCGGACTTCACGCTGAAGCCACCGCTACGAGCCGGCTGCTGCTCGGCAGCTTTGGCCGGTTTGGCGGCCGCAGGCACGCTGACAACCTTGGCCGCCGGCTTGACCTCGGCCACGGTAACAGCCGGCTCAACTGCCGCCTTGGCGGTCTTGCGCAGTTCGGCCAGCGATGGGCTCTTGCTCTTGGCGACAGCTGCCGCCTCGGGTTTGCTCAGCGAACGCTGGCAAGACTTGCAGGATACGTCCTCGGTCACGGCAGTGCTGACAAGGGTCTGACTGCTGCGCCCGCAGGCGGAATCGAGGCCATTGGAGGAAAAGTGAGTAACCAAAACCGAACATCTCCGATGCGTTGTCATTTGAAGCGGGCGCTATTCTCGCACAGGTTGCAGGGGCTTGCCGAACCACCGGGCAGGCACCACCGGTCACATCGGCTGGCACTTTGCCATAATCCTAGGCATGCTAGCCCGTTTCGGGTGTCCGGCCTTATAGTGCGCCACCGCGGTCTGGCAACCAGACACCGGCACACACCGTGCATGATCCATCCCTGCCATCGCCAGCCCAATCGCAGGATCAACGCTTGACCAATCTTACTCATCCGTCGTCATTGCGTTCCGCGCCACAGGCGCCCGTCGCCTCGCTGCGCGGGTCGATCAAGGGTGCGCTGGCGCTGCTGGCCCTGATCCTGCTGGGCCTGCTGCTGTGGCAGCTGTTCGCCCAGTTCAACCATACCCAGGCTGACCTGCGCAAACAGAGCCTGGACGCCACCGCCGAACTGGCCGACCACCTGAGCCTGAACATGGCCCTCAAGGCGCAACAGGCCGTGAATGTGGTGCAGCCCTACGTCAAGGCGCCGACGCCCTCGGCCTTGCCCAGCCTGCTGGGCACCCTTCGCGAGCGCCTCCCGGCCCTGCAGAGCATGGCCTGGCTGGACGCTACCGGCCAGGTGCAGGCCGACAGCCTGGCCGGCAGCCCCGACCGCCATTTGCTTGACGAGCTGCTTAGGCTGAACCAGGGCAGCCCGTACTTCTTCACCAATTCGGGCGACAACCGCACCGTCTACCTATTGCTACGCCAGGCCACCGAACAAGGCCGCGGCTACTGGCTGCTGCGCCTGTCGCCGGACTACTACCGCACCCTCACCCTCCACCTGGATGGTGCCGGCCACCCGCTGTGGCTGTTGGAAAACAGCCGCAACGGCGAGGTACTGCAAAGCCATGCGCCGGCCGTTACCAGCAACGAACCGCTGCAAAGCGTGATGCTGGCTTTCATCGATAACAGTACCTGGCAGTTGCGCGGCCTGTTCGACGCCAAGCTGGCCCAACAGAAGCTGCTGCCGGCGCTGCTCGGCAAATGCCTGCTGGTGCTGTTCTGCGCCCTGCTGCCGATGCTGGCCCTGGTCAACATGCGCCGCCGCCAACGGGCGCTGCAGGACGACCGCCGGCGCTATCAGGAAATTTTCGAAGGCACCGGCGTGGCCTTGTGTGTGCTCGACCTGTCCAGCCTGCCCGGCCAACTCGACCGTTACCACCTGCGCAACCGTGCCGCGCTCAAACACAGCCTGGCCCTGGACCCCAACCTGCGCCGCTCGCTGCTGCTGGAGCTGAAGATCACCGAGATCAACCAGGTGGCCCGCCAACTGTTGAACATCGACAGCCACGAAGGTGCCTGGCAGCGCCTGATCGATGGCACTGGCGATGGCCGCGACAGCATCGGCATGCAACTGATCGACGCGCTGATCGAGCAGCGCCCGCTGCTGGAGCTGGAGGTGCGCCTGCCGGCGCCGCTGGGTGGCGAGCTGCACCTGTGGCTGATGGCCCGCCTGCCGCAGCAGCGCCGCGACTACCAGGCGGTCATCCTCAGCATCAGCGACATCACCAGCCGCAAGCAGGTGGAGCTGTCGCTGCTGGAGCGTGAAAGCTTCTGGTCGGACGTGGTGCGCACCGTGCCCGACCAGTTGTATGTGCAGGACGTGCTCAGCCAGCGCATGATCTTCAGCAACCGCCACCTCGGCCAGACCCTGGGCTACGACCGTACCGAGCTGGCGCATATGGGCGAGCGCTTCTGGGAGCTGCTGCTGCACCCCGAGGATGCCACGCACTACCAGGCGCTGCGCCAGCAACAGCGGGACAGCGGCCATGACCAGCCGCTGCACTGCCAGCTGCGTTTCCGCCACCGCGATGGCGGCTGGCGCTGCTACGACATCCGCGAACAAGTGCTGACCCGTGACGCCGACGGCCTGGTGACACGCATCATCGGCGTGGGTAAGGACGTGACGGTGCAGATCGAGGCCAGCCAGTCGCTGCGTGACAGCGAGCAGCGCTACCGCATGCTCGCCGAAAGCATCAGCGACGTGATCTTCTCCACCGACAACCTGCTCCAGCTCAACTACGTAAGCCCCTCGGTGCAAAGCGTGCTGGGCTACCAGGCCGACTGGATCTTCGCCAACGGCTGGCAGTCGATCATCGCCAACCCGTCCCAGCTCACCGGCATCTACAGCCTGATGGAGCGCGTCAGCAAGGCCATGGGCGACCCGGCCCAGCTGGCCCAGCTACGCAACCAACTGCCCACCCAGCTGTTCCTTTTCGACTGCCTGCGCGCCGATGGCCGCAAGATCCCCATCGAACTGCGCCTGGTGCTGGTGTGGGACGACGAAGAGCGCTTCGAAGGCGTGCTCGGGGTTGGCCGCGACATCAGCCAGCAACGCCGTGCCGAGAAAGACCTGCGCATGGCCGCGACGGTATTCGAGCACTCCACCTCGGCCATCCTCATCACCGACCCGGCGGGCTATATCGTCCAGGCCAACGAAGCGTTCAGCCGCGTCAGTGGCTACGCCGTCAGCGAGGTGCTCGACCAGTTGCCGGGCATGCTTACCGTCGACGAGCAGCAGGAAGGCCACCTGCGCTACGTGGTGAAGCAGCTTTATCAGCGCGGCAGCTGGGAGGGCGAAATGTGGCTCAAGCGCCGCGACGGCGACCACTACCCGGCCTGGGTCGGTATTACCGCAGTGCTGGACGACGAAGGCGACCTGGCCAGCTACGTGTGTTTCTTCACCGACATCAGCGAGCGCAAGGCCAGCGAACAGCGCATCCACCGCCTGGCCTACTACGACGCCCTCACCCACCTGCCCAACCGCACGTTGTTCCAGGACCGTCTGTACAACGCCCTGCAGCAGGCCGAGCGGCAAAAGGCCTGGGTGGTGCTGATGTTCCTCGACCTGGACCGCTTCAAGCCGATCAACGACTCCCTCGGCCACGCTGCCGGTGACCGCATGCTCAAGGACATGGCCCAGCGCCTGCTGGCCTGCGTGGACAACGACGACACCGTGGCGCGCATGGGCGGCGACGAGTTCACCCTGCTGCTGCAACCGCGCGCTACCCGTGAAATGGCACTCAACCGCGCCATCCACGTGGCCGAGAACATCCTCGGCAGCCTGGTGCGGCCGTTCGTGCTGGAAAACCGCGAGTTCTTCGTTACCGCAAGTATCGGCATCGCCCTCAGCCCGCAGGACGGCAGCGAGCTGAGCCAGCTGATGAAAAACGCCGACACCGCCATGTACCACGCCAAGGAGCGCGGCAAGAACAACTTCCAGTTCTACCAGGCGGAGATGAACGCCAGCGCCCTGGAACGCCTGGAGCTGGAGAGCGACCTGCGCCATGCCATGGAGCAGAACGAGTTCATCCTCTACTACCAGCCGCAGTTCAGTGGCGACGGCAAGCGCCTGACCGGCGCAGAAGCCCTGCTGCGCTGGCGCCACCCGACCCGCGGCCTGGTCCCGCCGGGCGACTTCATCCCGGTGATCGAAGAACTGGGCCTGGTGGTGGACGTGGGCGACTGGGTGCTGCGCGAGGCCAGCCGCCAGCTCAAGGCCTGGCACAAGGCCAAGGTGCGCGTGCCCAAGGTGTCGGTGAACATCTCGGCGCGGCAGTTCTCCGACGGCCAGCTGGGCACGCGCATCGCCACCATTCTGGAAGAAACCGGCCTGCCACCGGCGTGCCTGGAGCTGGAGCTGACCGAAAGCATCCTGATGCGCGAAGTGAACGAAGCCATGCAGATTCTCGCCAGCCTGAAAAACCTCGGCCTGAGCATCGCGGTGGACGACTTCGGCACCGGTTACTCGTCGCTGAACTACCTCAAGCAGTTCCCGATCGATGTGTTGAAGATCGACCGCACCTTCGTCGACGGCCTGCCTGAAGGCGAGCAGGATGCGCAGATTGCCCGAGCGATCATCGCCATGGCCCACAGCCTCAACCTGGCGGTGATCGCCGAAGGGGTGGAGACCCACGAGCAGCTGGAGTTCCTGCGCGAGCATGGTTGCGACGAGGTGCAGGGCTACCTGTTCGGGCGGCCGATGCCGGCGCATCAGTTCGAGGCGCAGTTCGCCAACGAGAAGCTCTTCATGTTCCATTGAGCAGTTGCCGGCGATGGGGCGCACAGCGCCCCAAAAAACGGACCTGCGAGTCAACTCCAGTTCCCGCCCAGCCCAGAAACGGCGCGGGATGCAACGTGAAGCCCATTGGTCCGCGACTTGATGCCACTTCATATGCCAGCCGCGGATCAATCGGTTAGAATGCCCCCCCAATTCACCCCGATCCTTGAGGACCGCCATGTTCAGCCGTGATTTGACCATTGCCAAGTACGACGCCGAGCTCTTCGAAGCCATGCAGCAAGAAGCTCTGCGCCAGGAAGAGCATATCGAGCTGATCGCTTCGGAAAACTACACCAGCCCGGCAGTCATGGAGGCCCAGGGCTCGGTCCTGACCAACAAGTACGCCGAAGGCTACCCAGGCAAGCGCTACTACGGTGGTTGCGAGTACGTCGACGTCGTCGAGCAGCTGGCCATCGACCGTGCCAAGGAACTGTTCGGCGCCGACTACGCCAACGTCCAGCCGCACGCCGGCTCCCAGGCCAACGCCGCCGTCTACCTGGCCCTGCTGTCGGCCGGTGACACCATCCTGGGCATGAGCCTGGCCCACGGTGGCCACCTGACCCACGGTGCTTCGGTAAGCTCCTCGGGCAAGCTGTACAACGCCATCCAGTACGGCATCGACAGCAACGGCCTGATCGACTATGACGAAGTCGAGCGCCTGGCTGTCGAGCACAAGCCGAAGATGATCGTTGCCGGCTTCTCGGCCTACTCGCAGGTGCTGGACTTCGCCCGCTTCCGCGCCATCGCCGACAAGGTCGGTGCCTACCTGTTCGTCGACATGGCCCACGTTGCCGGCCTGGTTGCCGCTGGCGTGTACCCGAACCCTGTTCCGTTCGCCGACGTGGTCACCACCACCACCCACAAGACCCTGCGCGGCCCGCGCGGCGGCCTGATCCTCGCTCGCAAGAACGAAGAGATCGAGAAGAAGCTGAACTCCGCCGTCTTCCCTGGCGCCCAGGGTGGCCCGCTGGAGCACGTCATCGCTGCCAAGGCCATCTGCTTCAAGGAAGCCCTGCAGCCTGAGTTCAAGGCTTACCAGCAGCAGGTCGTGAAGAACGCCCAGGCCATGGCCAGCGTGTTCATCGAGCGTGGTTTCGACGTGGTTTCCGGTGGCACCCAGAACCACCTGTTCCTGCTGTCGCTGATCAAGCAGGAAATCTCCGGCAAGGACGCTGACGCCGCCCTGGGCAAAGCCTTCATTACCGTCAACAAGAACTCGGTACCGAACGACCCACGTTCCCCGTTCGTCACCTCGGGCCTGCGTTTCGGCACCCCAGCCGTTACCACCCGTGGTTTCAAGGAAGCCGAGTGCCGCGAGCTGGCTGGCTGGATCTGCGACATCCTGGCTGACCTGAACAACGAAGCGGTGATCGACGCCGTGCGTGAGAAGGTCAAGGCCATCTGCAAGAAGCTGCCGGTTTACGGCAACTGATTGGCGATTGCCTGACAGGAAAAAG
Source organism: Pseudomonas sp. M2(2023) (assembly GCF_030263955.1). Lineage (NCBI taxonomy): Bacteria > Pseudomonadati > Pseudomonadota > Gammaproteobacteria > Pseudomonadales > Pseudomonadaceae > Pseudomonas > Pseudomonas sp. M2(2023). Next base: position 773,322 of record NZ_CP127114.1, on the reverse strand, counting down.
CCCGGCCTAGTGCCGGGCTTTTTCCTGTCAGGTGGCGAATCCTGTGGAAGCGGGCGTGCCCGCGAAGAAGACGACTCGGTGGATGGCACCGGCCTGCGCCGGTATTCGCGGGCACGCCCGCTCCCACAGGCTATGATTGCGTTCCTCCCTTCAAGCACAGGCCCTACCTTGACCAGAGAGCAACTTGAAACCCACCAGGTCCCGATCTATTTCGTCGCCGTGCTCGCCGCCGTCACGTTCGGCCTGCTGACCAGCGACACTGCACAGCTCCTGGAGGCGCTGGTCACCCCCGCCATCGCCGTGCTGATGTACGCGATGTTCCTGCAGATCCCCTTCCTCGACTTGCGCCAGGGTCTGGGCAACCGCCGTTTCACTTCCGCCCTGCTGCTGGCCAACTTCGTCCTCGTGCCGCTACTGGGATGGGCCATCACCCGCGGGCTGGTCGAGCGCCCGGCGATCCTCATCGGTGCGCTGCTGGTGTTGCTGACACCGTGCATCGATTACGTGGTGGTTTTCACCCACATCGGCAAAGGCGACTCCCGCCTGACCCTGGCCGCCACCCCTGTGCTGCTGTTGGTACAACTGGCAATGCTGCCGCTCTACCTGGCCCTGATGCTGGGTGACAACAGCAGCGTGGCCATTTCCATCACCCCGTTCGTGGAAGCCTTCGTGCTACTGATCGTGCTGCCGATGGTCCTCGCCGTACTCACCAGCGCCGGCGCCCGTCGCTCGCGCACGGTCTCGGCCTGGAACGATGCCTGGGCGTGGATGCCGGTACCGGCCATGGCCTTGGTGCTGGTGGTAGTGATCGCCTCGCAGATTGCCGTGGTGCTGCGTGATTTCGACCGCTTGCTGCCGGTGATTCCGGTGTACATCGGCTTCATGCTGCTGGCGCCAGTGCTCGGGTTCGTTGCGGCGCGCTTGCTGCGCTTGCCGGTGACCGAGGCACGCTCGGTAACCTTCAGCGCCGCCACGCGCAATTCGCTGGTAGTGCTGCCGCTGGCGCTGGCGTTGCCGGAAGACATGCGCGGTTTGGCGGCGGCAGCTGTGATTACGCAGACATTGGTGGAACTGCTAGGCGAACTGGTCTACGTAAAGGCGATACCCCGGTTTGTGCGCTGACCCGGGGCGTCAGACGCTTTGGGTCAGGAGCGCTCAGGGCACACGGCAAACACCTGTACCTCGACCAGGTAACCCTCTCCCAAGTCTGCGCCTACGCAAGCCCGTACTGGTTTCGGACAACCCTGCAACCAGGCGTCGTACACCTCATTGACCAGGTCGAAGTGGCTGTAGTCGGCAATCCATAACTGAACCCGGGTCAAATGTTCCTTGCCGACGTTGGCCTCAGCCATCAGCCCATCGATCGTACTCAACGCCTGGCGCAACTGCCCCTGCACATCCTGCTGCAGGTCGTCCGCGACCACGCCAGCCGTTTCGAACAGGCCCCTGTAGCTCACCGCCAGCGACATCCGTTCGCCTTGTCCATACCGTTCGATCATCAAGATTCCTCCTATTAGCCCATCTGGTTGAGGCAGACGACTTTGGGCTGGGTCATGTCCTCGTAGGCGAACCGCACCCCCTCGCGCCCAAGGCTCCCATATTTGGAGCCACCGAATGGCATGGCATCGAAGCGGTAGTCGGACGAGTCGTTGATCATCACGCCACCCGCCTCGATACGCCGCGCCAGGCTCAATGCCAAGGACAGATCGCGGGTAAACACACCGGCGTGCAAGCTGTACTCCGGGGCGTTGGCCAATGCAATCGCCTGCTCGATATCCTCGAAAGGCGCCAGCATCACCACCGGTGCGAATACCTCTTCACGCCACAGCCGGCTGGCGTGGTCAACACCCTCCAGCACCGTCGGCGAATAGGTCGCCCCCTGGCGCTTGTGGCCACAGAGCAGGCGAGCGCCGCCTTGAAGGGCCTGGTTCACGCGCTCTTCAATCTGCCGGGCCGAGCCTTCGGTGATCATCGGCCCCATGTCGGTTTCGCGCAGGCCAGGATCACCCACCACCATCGCCTGGGTCAAGGCAACGAAGCGCTGGCGGAACGCCTCATAGATCGAAGCGTCCACCAGGATGCGCTGGGTGCCGATGCAGTTCTGCCCGGCCGCCCAGAATGCGCCTGACACACAAGACTCGACAGTGGCCTCGAGGTCGCAGTCCTTCAGTACCAGCACCGGGGCGTTGCCACCCAGGTCCATGGCCAGTTTTTTCAGGCCCGCCCCCCGGGCAATCTGTTCGCCCGTGGCGAAGCCGCCTGTGAAGGAAATCATCCGCACTTCACGCACAGCCACCAGGGCCTTGCCCAGTTCGGCACCGCCAGTGGCCACGGTGACGACGGCCTCTGGCAGCCCCGCGTCGACCAGGTACTGCACCAGCTTCAAGGCAGAAAGCGGGGCCAGCTCCGAGGGTTTGAGAATGACCGCATTGCCCCCGGCAATCGCTGGCCCCAACTTGTGCGCCACCAGGTTGAGCGGGTCGTTGTACGGCGTGATGGCCAGGATCAGCCCCAGCGGCTCGCGTGTGAACCAGCCCTGACGCGATTCGGAGCCTTCGTAGGCATCGAACGGCACCACCTCGCCGGCATTGCGCCGCGCTTCCTCGGCAGACAGCTTGAGCGTGTTGATGCAGCGTTTCACCTCCTTCTCGGCCTGACGCAGGGTCTTGCCCGCTTCGTCGACAATCAGGCCGGCAAAATCGGCTGCATCGCGCTCTATCAGCCGGGCCGCCTGCTCCAGGATGCTCGCGCGACGGTGCCGAGGCAGCGCAGCACTTTCGTGCACGCCCTGCCGAGCACGCACGAGCAGACCTGGCACGGCATCGGCAGCAAGGTTGGCGACGCTGCCGACCAGGTTACCGTCGAACGGGCTGTAGACATCGATCAAGGCGGGTTGCTGGACGGCTACCCGGGACACGGAAGTCAGGCTCATGAAGGTTGCTCCTCAGGCCGAGCGGCCAGCAGTGTGGATGGCGACGATATCCGACAACAGGGCGAATGCCGTTTCGACACGCCCCGCACCCGGGCCGGACACGGTTACAGCGCCCAGCAATTCGGTGTTGAACGCAACCGCATTGGTGGCACCGGAAATACCCGCCAGAGGGTGGTTGCCGGGCAACAGGCGCGCTTCGACGCTGGCACGCACCGAACCATCGGTTTCACGGCTGGCACTGCCGATCAGTTTCCAGCGCTGGCCCGCCGCCTGCGCTTGCTGGATAGCAGCGCTATCGAGGCTGCTGATCCCGCTGCAGGTCACATCACTCACCTGCAAGCAAGCGCCGAGCAGCTCGTTGGCAAGGATCACCACTTTCAGGCGTACGTCATACCCCTCCACATCGGCGCTCGGGTCCGCCTCGGCATAGCCAAGTGCTTGCGCCTGGGCCACTGCATCGGCAAAACCGAGCCCCTCTTCCATACGCGTCAGCACATAGTTGGAGGTGCCGTTGAGGATGCCCTCGAACCCCACCAGGCCTGCGCCGGCCAACGTCTGGCGCGCCATGCGCAGCACCGGCGTACCACTCATGACCGCGCCTTCGTACTCGAACGACACACCATTGGCCTTGGCCAGGGCCTTCAGCGCCGCAGCATGCAATGCGATCGGCCCCTTGTTGGTAGTGACCACGTGCTTGCCAGCTTCCAGCGCCCAACGGCAGAAGGTTGCCGCCGGTTCACCGTCCTTGGGGTTGGTGAATGTGGCCTCGGCGATGATGTCGGCGCCAGACTGCTTGATCACCGATTCGTTGAACGCTTCAGCCGAACCTTGCGGGATCTGCGCCAGCGCCCCCTTCTGAGCAGGCAGAGCAGCCAGCGTGGCCGCATCCAGGCCGTTGCGGTCGATTGCCGACCCCAGGAACAGGTCGGTGACGCCAACGATCTTCAGGCCAAAGCCCAGCTCTTGCTGCCAGCGCGCATTGCGTTCGGCGATCAGTTGGGCCAGGGCACGGTTCACACCGCCAAAGCCAACAAGTGCAATTTTGTATTCGGTCATGGTTCGCTGTCCTTTCCAGACGGTTGGTCGATGGGGACAAGCGTAAGAGCCGTGCAATGCCAGTTGAATATGGCAATCCGCTGTATTTACTGGCCAATCTGACCAGTAGCCGATGCACGCCTGAGCGCCGCCGGAATGCAAAACGCCGCCAGGGCGCAAACCCGGGCGGCGTTGTTGTAGCAATGGTTGCCAAAAGGCAAACGCGCGTCTCAGATCACCGAGGCCAGGACGAACGATGTCACGGTGTTCTCGACCCCTGGCATGGCGGCAATCTCCTTCCATACATGGTGCACCCGTTCCGGGCTGGAAGCCTCGACGCGCAGCAGCAGGTCGAATTCGCCGCTGAGCACTTCACACTGGATCACCTCGGGGATCTGGCGCAACGCATCGAGCACAGCCTCTCCGCGCATGCGGTCGTAGCGGTAGACGAAGATGACCGCGTTGATCAGCGAGGTCGGTCGTCGCCCCTCACCGATACGCAGGGTATAGCCCTGGATGGCCCCGTCACGCTCCAGGCGCTCGATGCGCTGGCGTACCGCATTACGCGACAGGTTCACCTTGAGCCCCAGTTCGGCATGGGCAATGCGTGCATTGGCGGTGAGTTCGGCGAGAATTCGCTCGTCCAGGGGGTCGAGGATGCGCTTCATCGTCCTGCCTGCAACCGGGCCAATATCTCATGAACCCCCGCCAGGTCCTCTGGCGCCAGCAGCGGCCCACTGCCCGCGCTGCCAACACCACAGGCCGGCACCTCGCCATGCCAGGCCCCAAGCTCCGCCAGCAACCCGGCAGACTTTTCCGGGGCAAACTGCCCCAGCGTGACGATCGGCGCACCAATGTTGCGCCGGTGCAGGCGCCCGGCGAATGCCCCGGTGGCAGCGTGTGGGTCTACTGCGCAGCCGGTTTCCTGGAACAGCGTGACGATTTCTTCGCGAATCAGCGCGTCATCCACGGCGTAGGAGTCGAACAGCATGCGCGCGTGCAGCCACTGGCGGTTGCCGATGCTCAACTCGCCACAATCCTCGAAATGCTCCATCAGTGCCCGGGTCGCCCCACCATCGCGGTCATACAGCTCCCAGACGAAACGTTCCAGGTTGGAGAACAGCGAAAAGTCCATGACCGGCGACAAGGTCTGGCTGGTGGAACCACGGCTGTAGCGATTGCAGTGGATGAACCGGTGCAAGGCATCGTTGCGGTTGGTGGAAACAATGATCTGGTTGATTGGCAGGCCCATTTTCTGGGCAATGAACCCCGCGTAGATCTCGGCAAAACTGGCCGTGGGGATGCTGAAACCCACCGGCCGAATCCCACCACCCAGCTGAAGCGCCGCGTGGAAATAGAACACGATCTGCGCCAGCACGCCGACCCAGTTGGTCGAGTTGAAGCTCACGGGAATCAGCCCGGGGCACGGCCATGCACGCAGCAGCGTCGACACCAGTGACTGGCAGTCATCGAAGCTGCCGTCCACGGCCACGCAGCTCACGCTTTCGGAAGCGGCACTGCGCATCACCGCCGCCCGGTCGGCCGGTGTCCCGGCACTGGGGTAAAGCGCCAGCAAGCGTGCCGTAGGGCAATGCCGCAAGGCTTCGATAGCGGCCACCGCCGTATCGCCGTTGCTGGCACCGACCAGCATGACCCGTTCGCAATCGGGCCCCAGGAAATGGCGAATGAGCCGCGCCTGCAACTGCGCGGCGAAATCCTTGGAGGAACGGGTAGGCCCGTGAAACAGCTGCAGGATCCATTCGTTATGGCCAATCTGCTGCAACGGTGCGATGCCACGGTGCTTGAAGCCGCGGTAGCTGTCGCTTACCAGCGCCCTCAGGGTCGGCTCATCGAGCGTGTCGCCGACAAACGGCGCCATTACCCGCCAGGCCAGTTCGTCGAACGGCAACCACGACCAGCTGGCAATATCCTGCTGGCTGAACGTCGGCACCGCAGTCGGCACGTAAAGCCCGCCATCGTCGGCCAGCCCGGAAAGCAGCGCCGTGCGGAAATCAACCCGTGTCTCGTTGCCGCGCGTGGATGTGTACTGCATCGGTGCTCCAGGTAAATATTTGATTAACGGTGGGCCATCGCCACCAACCAGTGGCTGAAGGCTTGGGCATCCGTGGACAACGCCTCACCCAGGCCACGTACCAGGTAAAACGACTCGCTCGCCTCGATGCGCTGCGCAAAAGGCGCCACCAGCCGCCCCTCCTGCAGCAAGTCCTCGACCAGCGACGAGCGCGCCAGTGCCACCCCAAGCCCCAGTTCCGCCATGCGCAAGGTCGCCACCAAAGTGTCGAACTGCAGGCCGCTGGAAGAATCGACCTGATCGGCGCCTACCCGCTCCAGCCAGTAACCCCACCCCTCCTCGTAACCCAGCACGTGCAGCAAAGGGACGCGGGCAAGGTCGCGCGGCTCGCGTAGCGGGGAGCCGGCAATCAGCGCAGGCGAGCAGACTGGCACCAGCAGGTCGCGGGTCAGGCGCTGCGCCTCCACGCCAGCCCACTGGCCGCTGCCCCAGCGGATTTCCAGGTCATCCTCTGCATCCAGTTCCTTGACCCACAGGTTACTGATGTAGCGGATGTCCACCTGTGGGTGCGAACGGCGAAAATCGGCCAGGCGGGGCGCCAGCCAGAAATGCAGGAACGACAGGCTGCCGCGCACTTTCAGGGGCCGACGCTGGCGTTGCCCGAAAATTTCATTGGTGCCTACCGCCAGGCGGCTTATCGCATCCTGCACCACCGGCAGGTAGGACTGGCCTTCTTCGGTCAACCCCAGCCCCCGGGGCAGGCGCTTGAACAGCGCCACCCCCAACTGGCTCTCCAGGTGGCGGATCTGCTGGCTCACGGCCCCTTGGGTGAGGTGCAGTTCCTCGGCTGCATGGGTGAAGTTCAGGTAACGCGCCGACACTTCGAAGGCTCTGAGCCAGTTCAAGGGGGGCAGGGTTTTCTGGGTCATCGGCGGTTTCTCGTGGCAACGTTCCGGTGCCCTAGTATCACCCTGCTCTGGCGGCCTCGGAACCTGTTGCCAAGGCTTCCGGTTGCAGCGGGCGACGGTCGCGGTACTTGCGGGTCAGCCAGTAGGCCAGGTAACACCAGGCGATAAATGGAAGACCAAAGTACAGGGCCACGCGCTGGGCCGGGTCGAAGGCAATGCCGACGCAGGCCAGCACGCAGCAGAAGATGGCCGCCAGCGGCACGAACGGGTAGCCGCGCACGCGGAACTTGAGGTCTTCGAGCTTGCCGCCATTGGCGATGTAATGGCGACGGAATGCCATCTGGCTGGCCGCGATGCTGATCCACACCACCACCACCGCCAACCCGGAAATGGACACCAGCGCCAGGTAGATGGTGTCGGGGGCAAACACACTGCTCAGCAGCGATGCCATGCCACCGGCCATGCTCAGGACGATGGCATTGAACGGCGTGCCACGACGCGACAGCGCCGCGTACCGGCGGGGCATGTTGCCTTGGTCGCTGAGGGTCCACAGCATGCGCGCCGCAGCATAGAGCCCGGAATTGGCTGCCGACAGCAACGCAGTGATGATGACGAAGTTCATGATGTCTGCGGCATAGGGGATACCGATCATGGCAAACACCATCACGAACGGGCTTTCAACCAACCCTGCCTGTTCACGTGGCAACAAGGTAGCCAATACGAAGATGGTGCCGACGAAGAACAGCGCCAGGCGCAGGACCGTGGTACGGATGGCCTTGGGTACGTTCTTTTCCGGGTCGCGGGTTTCGCCGGCGGCGATGCCGATCAACTCGGTACCCGAGAACGCGAAGGCCACCGCCAGCAGGGTCATGGCGATCGACCAGAAGCCCGTAGGGAACAGCCCCTCGCGGGTGAAGTTGCCCAGCCCGACACTGTGCGCCTGGGTAATTTCGAAAACGCCCAGGATCGCGCCGCCGCCCACCACCAGGAAGGCAATCACCGCCAGCACCTTGATCAGTGACAACCAGAATTCGGTTTCGGCAAACGACCGCACCGAAATGATATTGCTGATGAACACCGCAAACCCGAACAGCGCACTCCATATCCACACCGGCGTATCGGGGAACCAGCGCACCATCAGGATACCGGCGGCGGTGAATTCCGAGCCGATGGCCACGGTCCAGGTCAGCCAGTACATCCAGGCCACCATGTAGCCTGTACCCGGCCCGAGGTAGCGCGTGGCGTAACTGCTGAACGAGCCGACTTCCGGCATGTGTACCGCCAGTTCGCCCAGGCACATCATCACCAGGTAGACCATGATCGCGCCGAGGATATAGGCGATGACCGCCCCCAGCGGGCCCGCCTGGTTGACGGTGTAGCCCGACGTCAGGAACAGGCCGGTACCGATGACACCGCCCAGCGCCAGCATGACGATATGGCGGGTTTGCATATCCTGCTTGAAGCTATGCGCCGAAGCATTTCTCGTTGTCGTTGTCTGCAGGGACATTGTGGTTTACTCATGAAAGTTGGCGGGCAAGGACGTTGCAACGACCTCGTCTTGGCAGAGCGAAGCGAATTGCCTTGCATATTGTTTTTGTTCGACTTCATGAAGTGGCACCCACCGCAAGGAGCGGGTGCTACACGCTTGCCTCAGGCCTGTACTTCGGCCAGGCAGGTGTCTTCGTCACCGTGCAATTCCTTTGCTGCGGCCAACTCCTGGCGCACCGATGCACAGGCCTGTGCCAGGTCTGCCAGCAGGTCCTCGGTGTCCTCGATGCCCACCGAAATGCGCACCAGTCCTTCGGAAATGCCCAGGGCCAGCCGTTCTTCGAGGGTGTTTTCCACATGGCTGGTGGTACGCGCCGGGCCGTAGATGGTTTCTACCGCGCCCAGGTTGCCCGCCCGATGGGCGTACTTCAGGCGCGGCAGCAGCCGCGCTACGGTGGGCATGCCACCTTTGAGCACGAAGCTGACAATGGCGCCGAAGCCACGCATCTGCGCTTTGGCAATCTCATGGCCCGGGTGCTGGGGCAACCCCGGGTAGTTGACCGCTTCGACCAGCGGTTCGGTAGTCAGGTAATGCGCCAGGGCCTGGGCACTGGTCTGTTGCTGACGCAGGCGCAGGGCCAGGGTCTTGATACCGCGGATGATCAGGTAGGCGGAAAACGGGTCCAGCGCCGCACCGTTGATCTCGCGGTAGTGGCGCACCTGGGCCATCAACGACTCGGCACCGCACACCACCCCGCCCAGTACATCACCGTGCCCGGACAGGAATTTGGTGGCACTGTGCACCACCACATCCACGCCCAAGGCCAGCGGGTTCTGGTTCAGCGGGGTGGCGAAGGTGTTGTCGGCCACCACCACGGCGCCAGCCTTCCGGGCGGCAGCGCTCAGGCGCTGGATGTCCAGTACCTTGAGGGTGGGGTTGGTAGGGGTTTCCAGATACAGCAGGTCGCAACCCGCGGCGATCTCGCGCTCCAGCGCTTCGGTGTCGAGGGTGTCACACAGGCAGACCTGCACGCCCATGCGCGGCAGGAACTCTTCGAAGATCTTGTTGGTACCGCCGTAACTGTCGCGGGTCGATACCACACGCTTGCCGCTTGAGAGGAAGGTATGCAGCACGGCACTGATGGCAGCCATGCCGCTGCTGAATGCCACCGCCGACTCGGACTGTTCCAGCTCGCAGAGCTTGGCTTCCAGGGTAGCGACTGTCGGGTTGCTCATGCGGCTGTAGATGTAGCCGGGCAGCTTGCCCTGCGCCACGTCGTACCAGGCATCGATGTCGTTGTAGCCGTAGGCGGCACTGACCACGATCGGGGTCTGGGTAGCGTTGTACGGATGCTGAACCTGCTCCCCGCTCCACACCACACGCGTACCGATACCGGCCGCTGCATTGCCCTCGAATTTCTCGTTCTTGTTCATATCCGGTTCCCGCACCGCTGAGTTGTGTACACCGATTCGGCATCGGCTTTCAGCGGACTATAGGGGCATGGCGGGGGGACTGAAAAACGATGGAATCCGGGTCTGAGTAACGTTTTTTTTAATGGCTGGGGCCGAGCGGGTGCGGAAGCCGCCCTGCCCCTTCAAGGCTTTACGCCAGGTTGCGTTTCAGCTCGGCGATATGCTCCGGGCCAATGCCACAGCAGCCACCGATCATGCTGGCACCCCGTTCACGCCAATCGTTGGCCCATGCCAGGTAACCCGGCGGGTCAAGGTCTTCGCGCAGCTCATCCAGGCCGTCGTTGGCGGTGGCTTCCTTCGGCTGTGGCGGGAAGGCGTTGGCATAGGCGCCGATGGCGATGTCAGCGTTGTGTCGCTCGATTACCGAGCGCGCTACATCCAGTGCAGCGCCAATGACCTCGGGCTGGCTGCAGTTGAACAGCACGGCCGCCGCGCCCAGGCCGACCACGGCTTCGATGGCATCGGCCACTGGCTCGCCGGAGCGCAGGCGTGGCACCTCGTCGACCTCTTCGTCCTGCAGGGTGAACGACACCCAGAACGGCCTGCCGTCTGCCGGCAATTGGCTGTGAATGGCTCGCACCTCGGCAACCGAGCTCTGGGTTTCGGCCAGCCACAAGTCAACATGCGGGGCCAGGCCCTGCAGCAACGGGGCCAGCACCTCCTCGACGCGCTCGGGCTGGAACAGGTCCGGGCGATAGGAGCCGAACAGCGGCGGCAGCGAGCCCGCCACCTTGACCGGGTGTGCTGCGGTATCGGCGGCATGCCGCGCCAGCTGGCCTGCGATATTGGCCAGTTGTCGGCCTTCCTTTGCAAAACGCTCTTCGCCGATGTGGAACGGCACCACCGCATAGCTGTTGCTGGTAATGACCTGGGCACCGGCAGCGATAAACGCTGCGTGCACACCAACCACCGCTTCCGGCGCCTCGCTCAGCGCCAGCGCCGACCACTCGGGCTGACGAAACGGCGCCCCACTGCGCTGCAGCTCACGGCCCATGCCACCGTCGAGAATTACCATCGCTCGCTGTTTCATATAACTACTCTAAAGGTGCTTATGAATAAAATTCATTATGTAGGTGACATTTATAACTATTAAATACCGCTTCCTATAATTGGCCAACATTTCAGGTATGTCCATGCGATTTTCTACTGTGCTCGGTGCGGGCCTCGTGCTGCTCGCAACTGCTTCCCAGGCCTTTGCCGGTGCCACGCTGGAGCGGGTTGAATCGCGCAAGGAACTAGTCAACGTCCTGATGGAAAGCTACCCACCGTTTTCCTTCCTCAATGACCAAAACCAGCTGGACGGTTTCGACGTGGATGTGGCCAAGGCCGTGGCGGACAAGCTCGGCGTCAAGCTGCGCCTGGAAACCCCTTCGTGGGACGTGATCGCCGCAGGCCGCTGGAGCGGCCGCTACGACATCTGCATCTGCTCGATGACCCCGAGCAAGGCCCGCGCCGAAGTGTTCGACTTCCCGGTGGAGTACTACGCATCGCCTGCGGTGATCGTGGTCAACGCCAAGGATGAGCGCATCCATGGCGCCAAGGACCTGGAAGGCCGCAAGGTAGGCCTGACCAGTGCATCGAGCTACGAGAGCTACCTGAACAAGAACCTGGTGATCGAAGGCGACGAAGACAAGAAGCTCGAATACCCCTTCGATTTCGTGCAGATCGCGCCCTACGACACCGACAACGTCGCCTTCCAGAACCTTGGCCTGGGTGCCGGCGTACGCCTGGACGCCATCCTCACCAACCTGGTGACCGCGCAGCCGCGTCTGGACCAGGACAAGCGCTTCAAGCTGGCAGGTGCCCCGCTGTATGAAGAGCCGAACTCGGTGGCCATCGAGAAAGGCGACCCCGAGTGGGATGCCAAGGTGCGCCAGGTGTTTGCCGAGTTGAAGGCTGACGGCACCCTGGCCAAGCTGTCGCAGAAATGGATTGGCGCCGATATCAGCAAATGAGCACCTTCCCCTCCTCCCCCAAGCCCGTGGTCAAGCCCACGGGTGCCGGCCTGTTCGGTTTTCGCACCCGGCTGCTGCTGACCTGGCTGGCGCTGTTTGGCCTGTTCGTTGCGTTTTTCCTCAGTTTCGATCTGAAGTTCTCGATCATCCTGGAGAAGTTTCCGAACCTCGCCGGGTTCAAGCTGGGGCCCAACGGCTTTCTGCAAGGCGCGGCACTGACCCTGTTCCTTTGCCTGTGCTCGATGGTGGTGTCGGTGCTGTTCGGCTTCGCCGCCGCGCTGGCGCGGTTGTCGAACAGCGCGGTGCTGGTGGGTATCGCCAGCTTCTACACCTCGTTCTTCCGCGGCACACCCCTGCTGATCCAGATTCTGCTGATCTACCTGGGGCTGCCACAGCTGGGCCTGGTACCGGGCGCCATCAGCGCCGGCATCATCGCCTTGTCGCTGAACTACGGGGCCTACCTGAGCGAAATCTTCCGCGCTGGCATCCTCGGCGTCGCGCGCGGGCAACGTGAAGCGGCACTGGCGCTGGGCATGCGCACGCCGCAGATCTTCTGGCATATCGTCCTGCCCCAGGCCATGCGGGTGATCATTCCGCCTACGGCCAACCAGTTCATCTCGATGCTGAAGGATTCATCGCTGATATCGGTGATGGGGGTATGGGAGGTGATGTTCCTGGCGCAGTCGTACGGGCGGTCGAGCTATCGATACCTGGAGATGCTGACCACGGCGGCGGTGATTTACTGGGTGCTGTCGATCCTGCTCGAGCTGGTGCAGGCGCGGCTGGAGCGGCATTTTGGCAAGGCTTACCAGCGCTAGGGGCCAGGCTGGGTTGGCAGCCCCCCCTTATTGAATTGCACGTAAACTCATTGAATTAGCAGGGACACTGTGGGAGCGGCTTTAGCCGCGAACACCAGCGCAGCCGGTGCCATGCACCGCGTTGGATTCTTCGCGGCTAAAGCCACTCCCACAGCGTTACAGCGCCTTCATTTCAGCAATATCCCGCGCCACCTGATCAGCCGATTGGTCAAACATCGCCTGCTCCTGCGCATCCAGCGGCAACTCGATCACCCGCGCCAGCCCCTCCTCTGCCAGTACGCAGGGCACACCCATGGCAATATCCGTGCGCCCGTACTCGCCTTCCAGGATCGCCACCGCCGGCAAGATGCGGTTTCGCCCGTTGGCGATCGCATCGACCATCTGCGCAATCGCCACGCCCGGCGCATCGCAGGCGCTGCCCAGCTTCTTCAGCCCCAGGATCTCGCCACCACCCTTGCGGGTGCGCTCGACGATCTGCTCGATCTGCTCACTGGACAGGAAGTGCGACAACGGCACCGAACCGATCTGGCAGTAGCGCATCAGCGGCACCATGCTGTCGCCATGCCCGCCCAGGACCAGCGCCGTGATATCCCGGGCAGAGAACCCGGTCTGCTCGGCGATGAAACACTTCATGCGTGCGGTATCCAGCACCCCCGCCTGGCCGAACACCTTGGTGCGCCCCAGCCCGCTGAGGCTCCAGGCGCGATAGGTGAGCACATCGACCGGGTTCGACACCACCAGCACCGTCGCAGTTGGTGCATGCAGCTTGATGTCGGCCATGATGCCGTCGAGGATTGGCAGGTTGATACTCAGTACATCCTGACGTGACTGCCCCGGCTTGCGCGGCACGCCTGCGGTGATGACCACCAGTTCAGAGCCGTCCAGCATTTCAGCCTTGGCCCCGCCGTGAACCCGGGTATCGGAACCCGACTCGACTGCCGCCTGCCACACATCCAGCGCTTTGCCTTGCGCCATCTCGCCCTGCACATCCATCAACACCAGCTCACGGCACAACTCTTCCCGAGCGATGATCTGCGCTGCCGCCTCGCCGACCATGCCGGCACCCACGATTGTCAGTTTGTTCACACGACACCTCCCAGCGGCGCGCGCCACCAGGAACACGCCTGCAATACAGAGAAGTATCGCCTGCTGAGGCGAAAAGACCACACAAAGGCAAATGGAAGCGGTACGCGTACCCCGTGGGAGCGGCTTTAACCGCGAAGAATCCAACGCGTTGCCTGGCACCGGCTGCGCGGTATTCGCGGCTAAAGCCGCTCCCACAAGGACCGCGCCACCTTCGAGTGCAGTGCAGTACCTGTGGGAGCGGCTTTAACCGCGAAGAATCCAACGCGTTGCCTGGCACCGGCTGCGCCGGTATTCGCGGCTAAAGCCGCTCCCACAAGGACCGCGCCACCTTCGAGTGCAGCGCAGTACCTGTGGGAGCGGCTTTAGCCGCGAAGAGGCCGGTGCAGGCTGGCCTAGAACTCGAAGGTACTGGACAAGCTCACCTGCCGCGCATCGCCAATGGCCACAAAGTACTGGTTCACCGCCAAGCGCCCACAGAGTCACTGCCAATTCAACCGACCCTGTCCTTGCACGGCGATTTTCCATCTGGCAAGGTTGCCAGCAGAACGCCCACCGACTGACCAGCGCTGCCCCACATCAAAGGAAACCTGACCTGTCACTGCAACCCTCCGTTCGCCGTGATCTGCTGATTCTGTGGCTTTCCATTGCCGCAGTTGCGCTTGTGCTGGGATGGCTGCTGCTGATAATCAGCCGCCAAGGCGCCGGCCCTCAGATTGCGCAGGCGCGCCAACTCACCTCGACCAGTTGCCAGGCGCTCCAGGCGGGTGCGGCACGGGTTCGCCAGCAGCTCCCGCCTGCACAAGACCACCCCGATCTCATGCCCCCCGCTGCCGCACAGGCAGTGCTGGATTTGGCACTGCGCGATCAGCCGGGCATGGAGGGCGGCTTCTGGCGAGCGGATGCGGGTGTGGTGGCCTACGCCTTCCCAACCTACGACGGCACGGGAATCAAACGCGACCCGCCGAGCGCTGAGTTGCAGCGCATTGCCTCCACGGCCCAGCGTGCGCAGGATTCTGCAGGCCTGGTGGCGGATGTGCGACCGGGCTTACGCGAAGCCGTGGCTTTCGCCGCCTGCCCCGTTCAGGCCTATGACCGGCAGCTGATCGCCTGGACCCTGATGCGCGTTCCGCTGTTGGCCACAGAAACAGTCAATACCTTGATACTCGCGGTAAGCCTGCTGCTGGCGCTGGTCGTTGTCTCCGGGGCATGGCTGGGCTGGATGATTTCGCGTTGGCAGCGCCAGTCGGCGCATTTGCGAAAGCAACTGGCCCAGTCCGAGCGCCTGGCCACGCTGGGGCGCGTTTCCGCCGGGCTTGCACACGAGATCCGCAACCCTTTGGGCACGATGCGCATGAAGGTGGAAAACGCGATGGCTGCCCCGGCTGACCGGCGCGAAGCACGTGTGGTTGGTGCCCTGGAGGCTGTACTTTCGCAAACGGCACGGCTGGAGACGCTGGTGTCGAGCCTGTTGGCATTGACCCAACCTTTCCGCGCCGAGCGCCAGGCAGTTGACCTGCAGGAATGGCTGGAGGAGCGGCGTAATGCCCACGCCGAAGCAGCGCAAAAGAAAGGCGTACGAATAACACTGGCCGTTGAACCGGAGCTGACCGCTAGCGCGAAGCAAGTTGCGCTGTTCGACCCGACACAAATGGCGCGGGTCTTTGACAACCTGCTGCTCAATGCGCTGGCGCACACGGAAGAACGCGGTGAAATCGAGCTCGGTGCACATCGCACGCACCGCGGCACATTGCTGTTGTGGGTGGCGGACGATGGTTCCGGCATTCCGCATGACCTGCGCGATACACTGTTCGAACCGTTCTCCACCAACCGCGCTGGAGGTACCGGCCTGGGGCTGGCGCTGGTGCGCGAGATCGTGCAGGGTCACGGCGGGCGGGTCGGTCTCGCCGAGTCGGCCAAAGGAACGCGCATAGAGATGGAGCTACCGTGGCCCGAATCCTGATCGTCGACGATGACGCCGCATTCCGCGACAGCCTTGCAGAAATGCTGCAAGACCTGGGGTATACGGTGCTGCAGGCTGAAACCACCGATGCAGGCCTGCACAGGCTGCGCACCGAGGACGTGGATGCGGCCATCGTCGATCTGCGGCTGCCGGGCGAGGATGGCCTGGTGTTCCTGCGCCGCGCGGCGCGCATCTCGCCGGTGCCTTGCATCATGCTCACCGCCTATGCGAGTGGCGGCAACACCATCGAGGCGATGAGCCTGGGCGCGTTCGACCACCTGACCAAGCCCGTGACCAGGGCCGCCCTGATCGAGACGCTCGAACGGGCCCTGCGACGGGCAGCCAACACCCCAGACAACCCCCAGGCGGCCGGGGCATCACCTGCCGCAAAAGAGCCCGTGGATGGCACCGAACTGGTCAGCAGCAGCGAGGCCATGCGCCAGGTCTTCAAGCGTATCGGGCTGGCCGCGAACTCCGATGCCACTGCGTTGATCCTGGGCGAGACGGGCACAGGCAAGGAACTGGTCGCGCGTGCCTTGCATCGCAACAGCGGGCGAGCCACCGGCCCCTTCGTCGCCGTCAACTGCGCGGCGATCCCGGCCGAACTGATGGAAAGCGAGCTGTTCGGTCATGTCAAAGGCGCGTTCACCGGTGCCATCACTGAACGCACCGGGCGCTTTCGCGAGGCCGATGGCGGCACCCTGTTCCTCGACGAAATAGGCGATATGCCGCTGGCCACGCAGGCGAAGATCCTGCGGGTGCTGCAGGAACGCGAAATCACCCCAGTGGGCGCCAATCGTGCCCAGCCGGTGAACGTGCGCATCATCGTGGCCACCCACCGAGACCTGCCCAGCGCAGTCAAGGAAGGGCGCTTCCGGGAAGACCTGTGGTACCGCCTGCAGGTAGTACCCCTGTGGCTACCGCCGCTGCGTGAGCGCCTGGGCGACGTGCTGCTGCTGGCCGAACACTTTCTACGCCTGCTGGGCGGCGACTCGCCCAAGCGGTTGAGCGCGGCGGCAGCCCGGCTGCTGCTGGCCCATTCCTGGCCGGGCAACGTGCGCGAACTGCGCAATGCCATGGAGCGCGCGGCCATCCTCAGCCACGGCCCGGTCATCGAGGCCGAACACATCGGGTTGCAGACGGCGGCGGCGCCCACCCCGGGCCTGGACATTGACTGGGAAGGCCCAATGGCACAGGCCGTTGCCCAGCTGGAGCGCGAAATGATCGTGCGCGCCCTGGCTGCGACGGCGGGCAACCGCGCAGAGGCGGCGCGGCGCCTCGGTCTGTCCCGCCAGCAGCTCTACCGCAAGCTGGCCGAGTTCGATCTGGACTAACCCCTTCGCCCGCAAAGGGGGTGTCCGATTCCGTGACACCTTAGCGTCACGGAATCGGACGGCGCATCACTCCTATCAATCATAACTGTTTGATTTAATTAATATTTTTATCTGGCATGGTGCTTGCGCTACAGGTTGGGTGTTCCCAACCCAAAAGAGCTTCTCCAATGTCCAGGTATTTCATCGCCACATCTCTTGCACTGGCAATTGGCCTGGGTAGCCTCAGCGCGCATGCCATGCCGCCCGCCGCCGCCCATCTGCCTCCAACACCGCATCAGGGTGTGGAAACACCTGGCCTGGTGAGCCAGTACGTGGTGGAGGGCCAGGTGCAACGGATGCTCATCAATCCCTATGGTGAGGTCGACGGGCTGCGCCTGAGCGACGGGACCATTGCAAAGTTTCCACCGCACATGGCCGATGCGCTCACAGCCACGGTCAAAGTGGGGGACGCCGTCCGCATCATCGGGCGGGCGGAAACGCGAGGCACGGTCAAAGCCGACGCCATCATCCACGCCGACAGCGGGCGCACTGTGTACGACCAGCCGCCACCGGTCGGCGAAGGCCGAGCCCTGCCGCCACACCTGCGCGCCCAGCGCCTGCAGCCCCAACAGGTGGAAGGCCAGGTGGAGACCGTGCTGACTGGCCCACGGGGCGAGGCCAACGGCGTCATCCTGAGCGATGGCAGCATCGTACGTTTCCCGTCAGAGAGCCTGCGTATTTCCGTGCAGACGGGCGCACCGTTCGCAGCATCCGGGCTGGGCACGCGCAATGCATTTGGCACCGCTTTGGAAGCGGTCAGCATGGGCACCACGTTATCCACCCTGCAGCCGCTCTATGACCGCGCGCCATAGGGGAATGCCGCTATGCACCCGGCAACACCTTTCATAACCCCGGCGCATGCCAGCTCACGGCGCTGGCTGTCCGGCCTCAACTTCTTCCTGGCCGATGTCCGTGACGGCCTGGGCCCCTTCCTCGGTGTGTTTCTGGCCAGCCATGGCTGGCGAGCCGATGACATTGGCTACGTGATGGCCGCCGGCGGCATCGCAGGCATGTTGGCGACCACGCCGATGGGCGCATGGATCGACGCCTCGCGCCACAAGCGACTGCTTCTGGCAAGCGGCGCCATTGCACTCATTCTCGCCACGGCAGCGCTATGGACGGCGCCAACGTTCGGCGTCGCCGTCGCCTCTCAAGTGGTGACGGGTGTTGTGGGTGCGTTGATGGGCGCCGGCATCATGGGTATCACCTTGGGCATCGTTGATCAGAAAGACTTGTCTCGGCAGCTCGGCATCAACGAAGCCTGGAACCATGCCGGCAACGTGGTAGCGGCTGCCTTGGCCGGGCTGGCAGGCTACCGCTGGGGGCTGTCAGCCGTATTCGTCCTGATAGCCCTGATGGCGTGCGCGGCTCTTGCCTGCTTGCGCAAGATCGATCCACATGACATCGATCATGAGCGTGCCCGCGGTGGTGACCTCACTGGCAACCAGCCTGCGCAAGGTAGCAGCCCCTCGCCTTCCATGGTGCGGGTTTTGACGCACTCGCGCGAACTGGGCCTGCTCGCGATCACCATGCTGCTGTTCCACCTTGGCAATGCCGCGATGCTGCCCTTGCTGGCACAGTCGGTTGTCACGCGTGGGCTGGCCGACCCCAGCGTGTTCACGGCATCCACCGTCATCGTGGCGCAGCTGGTCATGATTCCCGTGGCGCTTTGGGCCGGGCGGCATGCCTCTCGGCACGGGTATCGGGCACTGATCCTTGCCGCCCTCCTGGCCTTGCCCTTGCGCGGGCTGATCGCCGGTTGCTGGGAGTCCCCGTGGGCCCTGATTCCGGTACAGGCCCTTGATGGAATCGGGGCAGGCCTGCTGGGTGTCGCCTTGCCTGGGCTTGTCGCTTCCATCCTGCGCGGCACTGGGCACATCAATGCCGGGCTTGGTGCAGTGATGACGATACAGGGAATAGGCGCGGCCATGAGCCACGCACTCGCCGGCTGGATCGCGCAACATTTCGGCTATGGCACAGCCTTTGTCGTTCTGGGTATCGTGGCTGCAATCGGGCTACTCACCTATCAGACAGGCCTTAGGAAGGGACACCCAAGCCGACAATTGCCAGCTCAGCCAAATAACGTTGACACGATATAGCGTGCTGCACGCCATCCACCAAAGGCTGGCACCCGGCCAAGCCGCGCCAACTCATTCATTCACCTGAGTAAACTGCATGCCTGTATTTGATCCATCCTCGCTCATCTGGGCCGTCGCCGCCGTTGCGACCGGTGGGGTAATCCTGCGCCCCTGGCGGGTGCCGGAATATGTCTGGGCAGTCGGCGCCGCTGTATTGCTGACCGCGTTTGGCCTGGTGCCACTACCCACGGCCCTCGGCGCTGTCGCCGAGGGTGGCGATGTTTACCTGTTTCTGATCGGTATGATGGTGCTGGCCGAACTGGCACGCCAGGAAGGGCTGTTCGACTGGCTGGCCATGTACGCGGTGCAGCATGCCCGGGGCTCCGGCCAGCGCCTGTTCGACCTGGTATTCCTGGTGGGGGTACTGGTAACGGTGTTCCTCTCCAACGATGCCACGGCGGTGGTGCTGACCCCAGCGGTGTACGCCGCATGCCGGGCGGCCAAGGCCGAGCCGCTGCCTTATCTGTTCATCTGTGCCTTCATCGCCAATGCCGCCAGCTTTGTGCTGCCCATTTCCAACCCGGCCAACCTGGTAGTGTTCGGCAGCCAGATGCCGCCGTTGCTGGATTGGCTGCGGCAGTTCACCTTGCCGTCGCTTGCGGCCATCGGCCTGACCTACCTGGTGCTGCGGCTGGCCCAACGCAAACAGATACGCCAGCCCCTGGCAACGACTATCGACATGCAACCGCTGTCCAGCGGTGCACGCTTGTGCGCGCTGGGTATCGTGCTGACAGGCGCCCTGTTGCTGCTGACCTCCGCCCTGGACCGGCAGCTCGGCTTGCCCACCTTCTGCGCCGGCATCGCCACGGCCGGGCTGATCCACCTGCGCCAGCGGCGCAACCCGATGCCGGTGCTCAAAGGTGTGGCATGGGGCGTACTGCCGTTGGTCGCGGGCCTGTTCGTGCTGGTGGAAGCGGTGGCACAGACGGGTGTGATCGAGCACCTGGCCCATGGCTTGGCCGCGCTGGCGCGCAGCTCCGAGCACCAGGCGAGCTGGGGCGCCGGCGTGGTCGCGGCTATCGCCGGCAACCTGATGAACAATCTGCCGACCGGCCTGATCGCAGGCTCCGTTGGCCATATTGTCGATTTACCCGCGAAAACCACTGCGGCGCTGCTGATTGGCGTCGACCTCGGGCCGAACCTGTCGATTACCGGCTCCCTGGCCACTTTGCTCTGGCTGGTTGCCGTTCGCCGTGAAGGCGAACACGTCGGTGCCTTGGACTTCCTGCGCCTGGGGGCGCTGGTGATGCCGCCCGCCTTGATCGGGGCGCTGGGGTTGCTTCATGTATGAAGCGGCGGATCTCGTTCAGAGCGCTCGATTGATGTTGCGCTGTCGGTAATTGCGCCCTACCACCCCACTGCCACAAGTTCGACACATCACCCAGGAGCTGCGCGGTCGGTGTAGGAGCTGGCTTGCCTGCAATGGGCTGCGCAGCAGCCCCATAACCCTACCCCGACAGGAATAAACCACCAACCGACCTTGAGCAGAGGGCCAGCCGCAAGGGTGATATCTGGCCCGCTATTCATCAATGATCCTGCCTAACCAACAGGGTCCTGGCCGTTTTGCTCCATCACCTTCCCACACTGCTCACTGGCCAAACGGCTGATGATCCGGATCGCCTGATGGATACCGGCCGTGTTGCGAAAACTCAGGTGTGGGTTGTGTTCGCACTCCAGCATTTCGTCGTGCTGGACCAGGGCTTCGCCTAGCAGTTCGAGGGTCCAGGCGTAGCTTTGGATGGTGGATAGGCGTTCTTGGTCAGTCATGGCGTGCCTCCCTTGTTGCAGAGACAGAGCGAGATTGACTGGAGGTGAGATCGTTGAGGTCCGCCGAGGTACGACGGTGGAGAACGGATACGAGGATCTTTAGCGGATTTACGGTGGTCATGCATGAGTTCCTTTCGTGATGGAACTGCCACCGCTCGCGGCCAAGCAAGTTAAGGTGGCAGCAGTACGCGGGTTGGCCGACCGGGACGAAAGGAGCCCGGCACACCCGAAGGTGTCCCGCGCACCACCGCCATAACACGACATCGCGGGCACAAAAAAAGCGCCTGCGATTAAGACTGGGCGCTGATGCGCCTTTCGATTCCGACCGGCCAAGGTCGCATCACCGATGCTTCGGCGACGGGAGGACTTTATTCCCGAGTGGCTGTTTTCGCAAGTTTCCAAGAGTAGGAAAGGACTATGCGTTTCGTAGGAAGACGGCCATCAGGGGCCTTTAACAGCGGGCCAGCCGCAATGATGATGTCTGGCCCGCCGCTCATGCATTTGCGAATCAGGTTAGCGTTGATGCCATGGCTAACGGCGACACTGGAAACGGGTCTTGGGCTGTATGGTATCCATCCAGCTCTCGGCGCGATGCCCACGTAGAATCGGAATCAATCATGGTTGCTTTCATATCGCAGCCATCCAGCAGTAACTGAGCCTCCACCTACGCGGTCTTTTGGATGAATCCGCCCTTCACTGACAGGGACTTCCGGGAAATCAAATGGGCTCATGCCTTCGATACAGGCAACATTGACCCCGTATTGATCCGGTGAGGAGCGGCGCTGGTGGAAGGTGTAGATGCCGCATTTCGAGCAGAAGTAGTGCTTTGCAACATGTGTGTTGAACTGATAAAGGGTGAGTGCCTCATGCCCTTGGATGATGGTGATGTCGCCCAGGTTGACTGATACCACCACTGCTCCTCGCATACGGCAGAGCGAGCAGTTGCACCGGCGCGCTGTGCGCACACCATCGGTCAAGCGAAGTGAAAAACGCACCGTTCCACAATGGCAGGCTGCCTGGTAAACAGGGCGATCATCGTGTTTTTCATCAGTCATGGCGTTTCTCTTGTCGTGTCAGAGGAAACAAAGCAGTTGGTCTGCGGGTTGGGTGATGAGCGGGCGGGATCAGCCGCTGGGGGACTGATGGAAAGCTCGGACACCTGAAAATATCTATAACCGATTAAAGCACTATCTTAAAGAATCTCGCCAAACACCCCGAAAACACGGGGCGATAGCTAAATGACGGTCACCCATTATCTTGAAACCCGTACAACTGGAAGTGAAAACCGCTGACTATTCAATCGGCCGAGAAGCTGGGCTGAAGGTGGCCTGATCGGCCGAAAGCAGAAAACGGAAGAAACAAAAATGCCCACACAAGGCAGGCATTTTGGGAGGGCCCGAACGCAGGAAAACCTGCATCAAACCATCGAACTCTGGTGCGGAGACAGGAATCGAATATCACCACGTTAAGTCCATAATCTATGGGACTTACTACTTGATTCAACTCTCGCGTATCCCTAAACGTATCCCTAAAGCAAAATCCACTACCTGTCTGAGCGCTAGCCCTTCAGATCAGCATTGATATCGATCCCGAATGACCCGATCGTAGTAGCCCCCCTTGGAGCCCGCATTCACCAGCCCCTGATGAACCTCTGGCGGTACCCCACAGAAATCGTAAGTGCGTCCCTGCTTAAAGGTGATCTTCATTCTCTTGGTAATCGGGTCGTAACCGACAGCGGTGATAGCTGAAGATCTGACTGGAATCATTTGCATCTCATGTTCCCTCACGCTGATGGCGGCATAGTGGCCAGGGTCCAGAGATACTAGGTCACTCAACCTGTGACAGCCACCAGGGTGCGGGCTGACATTTGTGACTCTTGATTTCCATCAGTCCTAAGGTCGGGGGACCCTGAGAAATGGCATCTGCTACGGGGACGGAAACCCGCGCAGCCTTGCTAGCGGCTGCCAGGTTGACGATGGTTGACAGTTGACGAGGTTGACGCCTCCCGAAGAGAAGGGTCAGTAGCCTGGTGAATGGTTGATTGGGTTCACCACCCAGACGAGTGTGTTCACCCGGTTCACCTGTTCACTAAGCTGGGCACCCTGCTGCTAACGAAGTCCCGCGGGTTCTCAGCCCCGTATCTGGCCACATCTCTCAGGGTCCCCGGCGGCTCCAAGGATCCGGGAGGTGGGGAATGCCTCAGCCGCTGAAGGCACGACCAACTAGGGGGCATGGGGTCGCTAGATGACTACGAATCCAAAGCGGTGTAACAGGTGTAATAGGTGTAACGACACCGCACAACCCATTGTTCTTAAAGGTAAAAACAGTGATACACGCTCAAGCCTTCGCTTTGCCCTAGCAGTGTAACAACAGATCCGGTGTAACCATGGTAGGCCGCTATCGACCCAAACCGGCCCTTCGCAAAGGGCCGCAATGGGCAAACGCTGCGAGTCACGGACGCTGCCTTCGACCCAGCGCAATCCTTCATCACGTTCGACTACAGCTGACGGGGATCGGTGAATTCCGTAACGCCTGCGTCAGCGTACCGTTGTACCCAGACCGGCTGGATACCGCAAAAACCTGTTCGCTGTTAACGGAACTCGAAAGCGGTTTACGGCTATCCGTTAAAAGCGAAGAGCCAGAAGTACCAGACCTATCAGCGCTTGGTATAGAAAATATTTCGCCGCGCAGTTGGAACGTCCCACTGGCCGCTGAAAGATGGCAGCGTGGCAGCCGACAGCGACGCGTCGATATCGAAGTGATAGTGCGCTCTTGCGCTACATTGACGCCCTGGCAGCTCCTGATTCGTGAACGGCATGAGAGCATCTCAATGCTAGGCAACTTGACGCTGCTTAACTTCAGCATCAATAGGACGGCGCAACACTGCGATTTCGCGGCGAAACGCGACAAGCTGATGCCAATGCTGGCCTTGGTCTCAATGTCCCATTGATTGCTAGCTCTGCGTGGGACGAAGCCGCGATTTCAGCCAGAGTCCATGCCCTCGCCAAAATAGCATTGACGATCTGTCCTAAAACGAATGATGACCTCCCACCCAGCACAGCAGATGGGTCTATTCACGCTCCAGACTACGAGCATCTGCGGTGACCGCCTCCACAACCCCCGCCAGCTCCCGTACCAGGTCAGGCTCGAAGCGCTCCAGGTAAGCTGCGATAGTCTGATTGCGCAGCATGCGAGACACATAGCCCTTGGCAACCACGAGTACCAGCATGGTTTCGCCAAGGGTGTCTTCAACCAACCGGTAGTCGTGGTAGAGCTTTTCCATCTCCCGCTCCATGCGTGCAATGTCTTCAGCAGTCACGCCCTCACTGACTTTCTTTGCCTCGACCAGCTGTTCAGGACGCGTTGCGGCCAAGACCATTTCGGCGTAGCGGCCAGTAAAACAGTTAGCGGACATCATCATCTCGACTAATTCGATCTGGCGCATAGGCTTCATCTTGCGCAGCACACGAAAGACCGCCTGACTGACCATTCTCGTTTTCAGCATCTCAGCGACTTCCGGCGCAATTCCCCGCAGCAAACGCTGGCGCTCGCGGATGCGTCCAACGTTGACGCTCAAGACTTCGGCAATCCGCTCGGCGGTCGTTCCTTTGCGAATGGCCTCCAGAATCATCTTGTGCTCTTGAATTGGGGTAAGTCGGTTGATCTGCCGGTTGTAGGTGAAGCCTTCGTCATCTGTCGCCAACAGACACAACGCGTCTTTTGCACCCAACTGTACGAGCGCAGCTAGTCGCAAATGACCATCCAACAACAGATAACGGGGCTCCTCTCCTGCCCCGTGAACCGGCTCGGGATGCACCGCAAGCGGTTCAACCACCCCCAGCTCACGGATGGAAGCTAGGATCGCCGCATACTTGACGGAGGTCAGCATATCGTGGGTGACTTGGCGAGAGGGCAAGATCAGCGGTAAGCGGACGGTAATTAGATCAGGCTCAAAGGCACGCTTGACGACAGTCATGCGTCCCCCTGAATACGCTCGGCCAATACCTGCGGCATATCTTCAATGCCTTCGCTGCGTAACATTGAGCGAAAAAATTCATCGGCTAGTAACCGACGCAATGCGGTCACGACGAAGAGCAATCGTTGCTCACTGATGTCGGCCTTCTTCACCATCAGGCGCTGACGGCGCACCTCAGTCTGATAGGCGGTTAGCAACTGGCGGGGAGTGGTCATGCGCTCGCCTCCCTGATGCTTACCATAATCTTTCCCTAGAACCCGTCGACGGTCGATCAGACGGCGCACCTTGATGAGTTCATCCCCTTTCAACAGCCCACTTTCATAGGCCTCGACCATGGCGGCCTGGACCTGGGCATCGTCGGACCGTGCCACATGGATCGCGACTTTAATCGGTAGCCAGCCCTTTTCGACAGCAGCGATCAAGCGCTCCTCTCCTTGCCGCAACAGGATCAGAATCCCGCCGACATAGGCACGGTTCAAGCAGGTTTTCTGGGCAATCTGCCTGATGGAGTAACCACGCTCGTGCAGTACGTTGATCGCCATCAGCAAGTCGCGGTTCGAATGCTTGCGTCGCGCCAGATTCTCCACCAAGCTGATGAGATAGCGGTCCGCCTCAGCCGCCGTCACCACGACCGCCGGAATGGCCGACTCCCCCAGGACCTTAAAGGCTTCGAAGCGCCCCTGCCCACAAATAAGGTCGAAACTCGAACCATTACGGGTCACCGTGATCGGTCGTTTCAACCCCAGACTCGCAATGTTTTCCACCAGGCGTGCAAACACTTGTTGATTGCGACTACGCGGGTTGAGCACGCGAATATCCGCGAGTGGGATCTGCGCAATAGGCGCCGCCTGCGCCACATGAAGTGCAAGATGCTCTCCCGATGTGGCCATTACGCAGCGCTCCCCAGGGGTATACGTCGACTCAGGTCCGCCAGGATATCCAAGCTGTCGAACCGGTAGAGTTCCAGTTCGCGCGGATTAGTATCTCCCAGACGCAGGTGAGGTGCCGCCAAATCGATCATGGGAAAGAGGTAGTAATCAAGCACTTCCTGCTCACCTGGGAGCATGCGAACAGCGACCGTCAGGTCCGGTAATAAACCGAAGTCGAAGCGTAGCTGCCAACGTCTGCGCGGCGACTCTGAGCATTGACAGCGGCACAGCACCACCGAGATCGAGAACTCATCATTAACCCAAACCAGTTGGGTCTGGGGGTCGACCGAGATGCGTCCACCGACAAGACGAATGCGCTCCTGCGTGTCGACCAAGATCTGCGGATACAGCTCTCGCAGCCGGCGATTGGCCTCCAGAAAGCTGTAGTCCCGTGCGGGTGAATAACCAATCAGGCTGTAGCTGCGTAGCAAACTACCAAAGCGCTGGCGATAACAACTGCTGGATGGGCAATCCTCTTGCTCATCGATGATCAAACCAGACAGACAACCTCGCTCCGCAAATAGTTGCTTCAGCGTGGCCAGCATTTGCTCATCAGTCCAGTGCCGTGACCGCGCACGGATGATGGCCTGCGCCGCTAGAAACAAGGCGTGGTCGACCACTGAGGAGAAGGCACCATCCGCCCGCACCAACTGATCAACTGGATTAGGTGTACGGGGCTGTTTCAGCTTGCCAGACGTGCGATTCCATACGTTGTTACCAATGTACTTTTCGTTGATCAGGACCTGATGCACTACGCCCCGTGTCCACGGCCGCTGGAAGTCTGTTAGTAGGCCACGCCGATTCAGTTGCGTTGCAATTTCAGCTTCGGTTCGACCTTCCCTGACAAAGGCCTGGTAAATGTCTTGAACGACCTGTTGTTCGGACTCAGGACCTGGAGTGAGGATCACCCGATCCGTCTGAAGGCTTTTGTACTCTCCCCGTCCCAAGATTGCTTTAGGCTGCCCAGTCTGATCGATAAGTTGACGACGCAATCCATAGCCAGCCGGGCCTCCTTGTCGGTAGCCCAACTCGATCAGGCGCGACTGCCCCGCAAATACCTTGACGGACAGTTCACGGCTGTACTCACCGGCCATCATGCGCTTAACACTCTTGATAATGCTGGAGACCGGTGAGCCATCGTTAACGAACTGTTCGGCGCAGTATTCGACCCTGACACCCGCCTGCCGACATCGTACTTCGTAGCTGGCGCTCACATCAGGGTCCTGAAAGCGCCCCCAGCGACTTACGTCATAGACCAGAACCACAGAGAACTCGGACTGACCCGCGTCAACGTCTCGAAGTAGCTGCTGAAGAGCTTCCCGACCATCCAGGCTCAAGCCACTTTTCCCTGCATCGGTGTACACCCGGACGATCTCCAGCTCATGCGCTGCCGCATAAACGCGAATCGCATCCAGCTGGTTCTCAGTGGAGTACTGCTGGTGTTCCGTCGACATGCGGACGTAGGCAGCGGCTCTATTGCTGCCCTCTGCCAGGGATAGCTGTGCTCGTCTCATTTGTTGATCGATGCCCCCTCAGCGGCTTGGGGTCTACACCCATGCCAAGCCGTAGATTGCACTACGCCTACCGGCCTTCGTCAGATGCGCCACAAACGAATATAAATAGGAGCCACAGAAAAATGATCGCGAAAATGGGCAATCCTTTTCCAATCAATGCAGAAATCTACGCCGGCGCCGTAGCCGCTGCCTTACGTACCGAATTAGGCACGTCACATCGCGCAATCAAGACGCTGCGCAATTGGACCGATGCCAGTGAACGCACCGCTAAGCACTGGCTGGCGGGCAGCCATGGTCCCAGCGGCCTTCATTTGGTTGAATTAATGCGGCATTCGGACCATGCGCTTCAGGCAGTGCTTGAATTGGCACAGCGGAACTCGTCCGTGGCAGTGGTCTGGCTTCCCGCTTTGCGCGAGCGCTTGCTTGACGTCGCGGAAATGATCGAGGCTTGCCTGGGGCCTGGCAGCGCTCGCTGACAGCCCTTTGCGCGGTCTCCCGGTCTCTATTGCTGTAGCCTGAATCCTCCGTGTTCAGAAGATTCCAAGCCATTTAAAGTATGTAGATTCTGCATTTGAAGAGTGCGGGATATTCAAGGCTAAAAGGCTGGTAGCGGGACTACTGTTCAGCTGAATGCCCGCAATTTGCCGATTGCTGCCGCTCTCCACAGGCAGCTTTGGGTCGAAAGCAGCCGGTCACGAATGCCCGCTTTCGACCCAAAGCGGTCCTTTGTGCAGGGCAGAAGTCGGCCAGAAGCGGACCATAGCAACCGGCCCAATTGAGCCCAAACCGGAGCGATCTGCTTGGTCTAAAGTTTGAGTTCCACACCATAAAAATATCCCCGGTAGGACTATGGCAGAAGAAACTGCGAAGATGAATCAAACTCTCCTTTGTTCTGAATGTTTCACGGATGAAGGACTGCGGATAGATGCATTCAAACTCGGCATTGAGGAGCATGTGGAATGTCCGAACTGCCACAGCCAAGAAGGCCGAAAGCTGACGAAGGAGCTTGTTGAAGCTCTTGCATGGCGTTTTTTTGTGGGTGGTACTACCGTCCGTTGTGACTACGGTGCAGCGCCTGTTATTCAGTGCAACGAGCATCACTTTGGGAGGAGCGATATATCGCCCTCGATCTGGCTCAAAGATGACATCAGGCTTCTTGAGGAGGCTGCTCAGCTTGGCTTCTTCCACTACGGTCCACGCCTCTGGATGATTGGTGAAGTCGAGCCACTTAAGGATCTTCAAGACGAATTGAAGCGGTCCAAAATCATCAAGCGCGTATTGAAGGAATACCCAGAGAAGACACTTGAAATGGGGCAGAAATTTTATCGCCTACGAATCTGCCCACAACGTCCAGCTGATCCGGCAGAGTACGACAGCCCACCTATTGCACTCGCTGGAAAGGGGCGAC
Organism: Pseudomonas sp. M2(2023); assembly: GCF_030263955.1. Classification (NCBI taxonomy): domain Bacteria; kingdom Pseudomonadati; phylum Pseudomonadota; class Gammaproteobacteria; order Pseudomonadales; family Pseudomonadaceae; genus Pseudomonas; species Pseudomonas sp. M2(2023). Next base: position 744,530 of record NZ_CP127114.1, on the reverse strand, counting down.
TCGACTCGCCAGGTTTTCCCATCATGTACGGATCGCAGGACATCGACGTTTGCATTCATGAATGTCGAGCATCGACAGATGACGACATCTACGTTGCTACCCTAGAGCCCAAGCGGAATTTAAGGCTTTTGGATCTTACTCATCTACTCGAAGAAGATGTGACGGAGTTCGAAAGCTTGGATATGGCTATCCATATGCTCTTTCTGGCACGTTCTCACTCCTATGAGATTTCCAGAGCAATTGCATTAGCGGCCAAAGAAGCGGGCTTCGACGGCATAATTTACCCGTCGTTCTTTAGTTTGATTCGCACTGGCGGCCATCCTTTTGAAACCGCATATGGCTTGTCACTGAGGCGCTGTCATCCTGATCGGGTAAAATACGCAGAGGCATACACAATCAAAAATTTTGCCTTGTTTGGACGTCCGCTTGAGAACGAACTGGTAAGCATCCAATGCATTAATCGTTTGGTACTCACTCAGGTCGGATATAGAGGACACTTCGGCCCCGTGCAGTATTGACCGAAATGTTAGATGTTATCAGATCAACGGCGGCTACTGCCCTTCCTTGAAGGGCAGCTTTGGGTGGATAGCAGCCGATCAAACTCCAAGCCAGTCCTTCGTCAGGAGAAGTCGGCGGCTGAGCCCGGGTGATCAGGCTTTCGTCACGACCACCAGGGAGACTTACGAGCGGAGGTTCACTGCCCAAGAGCGGCCATCATGAGTAATTAAAGCGCGTCAACAACAGATCAATATTCTCTTTAGTGAACACCAAATGTTTTTCACCTAAACGCTTCCGATAAGATAAATAGTTGAGCTCAATCATTTTGAACCCCTGAGAAACACTAAATATTGTTTTGTCCTTTGAGGCGAGCTCCATTAGCCAGCGCATAATCACATCCAAATAATCATGAGTATTCTCCACTAAGACCTCTGTGTACGAAGGAGTAGAACCATCATGAACGATAGTGTTCCTGGCTCGATAGATCCTTCTTAACTGCCACCCTACACGTTTCTCATGACCATCCAATACATTAATTATTGAAGCAGGACTTGAAAGCAAACCAACCAAATACTCATATCGATCTCTGAGCAAGTGGTAATCACCAAACCCGCCTTCCAACTCAGCTCTCAAGTGCTGATAATCAGGCAAAGCTAACAAATGAGCTGTTTTCGACGAAACGCCTTGAGCCTCAATTTCTTTATAAATACGCCGAACAAGCTTACTATTCCAGAACAACAAGTCTTTAAAGAACCTTGTTAGCAGCTTGTTTATGTACTCCAAATTCAAACAAGGGATGACGGAGTTTGCAATGTGATCAATCTGCGCCAGATCTTTATCTGACTTGCTAGGTATTAAAGACTCCAGGGCAATCCAGAGATTTATCATTTGATTTTCAAGTGACTCACTGGCGAGAGCAAGCGCATGCAGTTCCGCGCTCCTATGAAACTTACTGAAAGATTCTTTTTCAAGGCTAAACGCACTCATGAACTTGAAAAGTTTCTTCGATGCTACAGTTGGCACTGCATCAGCACACCTATGCATTGGATTAATATGTCTAGCATTTCTTTCACACTCTCCACCATCGGCACTTTTTATTAAACACTCCGTTATACGTCGCGGAGCCTCCTTGTGATGATATAGGCCTATGAGGGTTTGAATAGCCTCAACTTTCTTATCCGCCACGATCTTTGCTACATTTGGCTCCTTTCCACGACTAGATATATACAGGTATACGTCTCCACCTCTCAACTGAAAATTATACCTAGTCAATTCCTCATGGGTAAAAGGTGAGTCTCCTGATCCAGGAAGCACATTAACCCCAAGTTTGTTCGCCGCCTCCCTGAAAGCTAATAGGTAAGAAGGCGCCTTATAAATAACATGATACTCCTGAATAACCCGAGAAAATAAGCTAAAATATTCCTCAATGGCTTCATTACCTGAAATTCTATCTGGGGAGTAGTGGAAAAAATTTTGCGAAACTTTCGATATGAATTTTGCTGTATAACCACTATTGAGTAGCGTAGTAATATAAGACCTAACCAAGGAGCGTAGCGTAGACCGCTTCGATGCCCCTAAAAGTTCCTCCCTCAATAGATTCTCATTCATTTCCTTGTATGCCGAAAGCGGCACTTGAATTCCCAGAAGCTTAACTACAGTTTCAACGCTAGCATCTGAAGATTTCGGATTCTTGAGTGTGCTTGTCACTCCGACAAGATCCACAGATAGTAGCCGCTGCGCCACCCAGTCAGACTCTAAATTATCGCACAGCTCATTTAATATGTGCTGCAAATTAGGTTTCATCACCACGCCAGCGCTAATTGCCTTCATCGTTTTAACCGCTTCTTTAATCAAAAGAGCAGTATTCATAGCGGATGGCTTATAGCTATCAAGAGTATAATCAAAAAGTAGTTCGTCAATTATTTGTGCAACAAATATAAGTCCTTGGGAATTTTCTTTATTATCCCATTTATCCAACTTTCTGAACCGCATTCCAAACGACTCCATCAGAGAAAGACATCAGGCATGATGCCATGGAGCCATCAAATATTGCACCTTACGAACTCGCCCGCCCCCCTTGAGAGGTACCACTCGCCGTCCATTCTTGAGTCGCTCGCTTGCTTCAATTACGTTCCGCTGATGCAGCGGTAGCATCAAATTATCAGCTGTAGGCTAAAGTAATTCGTGGCTAATGCGTCACCGCTATCTGATTTGCAATTCCGAAATCTAGGGGGCTTCGGCGCATTCGGAGCCTACGGCGATGGCTGTGAGATCATCGGTCGGGCCGCCTCCAGGAAAAGGAGTTGGTGGTCGTCGTAGGCTGGCCACACTACCACCTCTACGACAAACCCGAGCCGGTGGGTCAGGCGCTGGCCAAGCTGATTCCCTTCTACAAGGAAAGCCTCTAACGGCTGCAACAGGGTGATGAGTTGGGGTGACCAGTACCCCGACATCACTCAGAGATGTGCCTGACCTGGGCCAACCGTAGCCTCGGGCGAACGTCTGCTATGGGTCGATAGCGGTCCGTCGTGACTGGCTGTTCTCGACCCATTTTGCACATCCGCGAGCTTGGCCAATCTGCTTTTGACGGGATCAACCGCAACATCGCAGAAACAAACAGCCCGCATCTGCGGGCTGTTTCGGGGTTACGCTTCGATCAGGTCTATTGGGGTGATGCCTCTAGCGCCTTCTAGCACATCATCGCGGTCGAGCTCTCTGGCCGAGGGGCCGAAGAGCGGGATCGACAGACCTGACAACATCATGCCCCCGCTACCTCGATGATGGTCTGCGGCGAGAATTCGAGAGCCCACAGCGGCAAGTTGCTTGGCCAAGCGATTCCATTCATCGCCGAGGGCCAAAGCGGCTGCGCGTAGGGCGCTGTCCTGAGCTTGGCTAGACTCATGCTTAGCCTTGGAGATCTGAGCATCGAGCGCCTCAGTTTCCGCCTGCAATGCAGCGACAATCAGTTCTTGGCGCCTTGCATGTTCATCAGCCTCAATGAGCAAGGAGCTAGCTCTCTCCATCGCGGTGCTTGCAGCCTTTTCACCCTCACTATTGCCGGTTGCGACGTTGCGTGCGTAGAGGTTCGCAGCCTCAATCTCAGCTTGCTGCGCCCTCTCGATGGCTAGATTTGATTCTTTTTGGATCGCCTGTAGGCGCTCAAGAATAAGCGTACGAGTGCTCTCCAGTGAAGTTATCGTATTAACTGAATCAGACATGACTTGACGAGCCTTTGTCTTGGCCTGCTTCGCATTCGCCAAACTTTCCTGATAGCTGATCTCGCGTTCAATTCGCTCAATAGCACTAGGAATACTGCGCAAGCGACCCTCTGCGTCGGAAAGCTTATTCATAGCCGCCGTACTTTCAGGGCTGCCAATGCAATTGCCATGACGGTCCCAGTTACTCGGTGTTGCCTCCCACGCAGCTCTCAGGCCTGGAATGCTTTCTTCAAGAGAGTCACGCTCTGCAATCAATTCGTCACGCTGCTTTTTCAATTCTTTCATGCTCAACACCTAATGATTGGAAGTGGTTACGTACGAGGCTGGCAAGGCCGCATGTTGCCGACACTACCTCGTGGATTTAGAGGTAGTAGTTCAAGCGGCCAGTACTTCGTTCTCGGCCGGTTCAGGGATCGTCAGGACGACATAACAGCGCTGTAGTCCAAGGCCGGGCAGGCGCACAGAGGTGGAGGCCTTGCCATCTTTGCCTGGCTCTAATACCCGACGCCTAAGCAGCTCTTTGTTCACGGCATTGAGGTTCATGCCTCGGAAGATTTCAGAGCGCCAAGCTTCGGGAAGTACGTAATAGGTTGTCGTCGTGTGCGACGTGTCACCCATGCCGTGCTCCATCGACTTGCGAAAGCCGAGCCGGTCAATAGTGCGGGGGCCGTGTTCATCTACCTTGGCAGCCGTCGATTCCCAGCGCGTAAAGCGGCTCTCTCCAAAACGCTCAATCACCTGGCGCAAGCGTGCGAGAATCGCATCACCTTCCATGTTTCCAGCGCCACCTCGCTCAGCTAACCAGGCATTCAGGCATACGCGGGCGGCGTCGAGCGCCAGACCGTCTGGCCACCCCGTAACGCCCAAAGCGGTGGCCAACTCTCCCGCAGCCGCCGCCAAACCGAAGCGGGTTGCGGCCCGCTGGGCCTGGCCGCTGGCACTGGCGGGGAGCGCTTCAGCAGTGAAACGCTCCACAGTGCTGCGTACCATGGCTGTATAGGCGCGCAACTTGGTCGGGTCGCAGAGGGCCGACAGGAAGGCAAGGGCAGGCGAGCCGTAAAACTTGGCCACTCGCGCCTTGAGCGCGTCTGACAGAGCGGCGGCATCGTCGAAGCCATGCAGTTCCTCGAACAGCCCAAGCCCTTTGCTTGCATCAGCAGGAACAGCAAGCAAACGTACCTCCATACCTGCTTTCAGATCCTTATTTGCCTCGGCCATGTGCTGCGCAAGGGTCTTTTCTCCGGTGGAGAGAAACAGCAAGCGCCACTCTTGAACTTGGCGCCCGCTCATGCCCCGATCATTGGCCCGCGCCTTGCCGGTGCCGTTGCCGAGCATGTAGACCGTTTCACCGATGATCCGTGGGTCGCACATCCCGATCTCATCGAGCACCAGCAATCCGTCCGAGTGCGCCGCCGCGATACTTTCCAGGGCGTTGTCCGTAGAGCGCCAGGAGCGCACCAAACGCGGCCCACCCCAAACCGAGGCCGCCACCTGCAAATGGGTGGTCTTTCCGCCCGAGCTATCACCGTACAAGTGGAAGCCGCCCGATTCATGCCCAAGCAGGTGCAGTAGCGCTCCAGCGAAAGCCACGCACACGACGAACGCTAAGCGGTTGTTCCCAACGCACAACGTGCCGATTTGCTGTTGCCACTGCTCGAGTGTTCCGGCTTGGGTAATGGGCGGGAGCTGGGCGCCAGCTTCGTAGAAGTGCAGGTATTCAGTGCTGGCACCAATTTGCCGATCCGGCACCAGGTAAGCATCCCCATGCCAGCCCAGACGAGTGACCAACCGGGCACGCTCGGAGCCGTCGTAGCCTTGTAGGTAGCTCTGTAGGTCGTTGCGCGAATTGCGAGCAGTGCGCACAGGCGCCAGGCGCAGCCCCATATCGACGAGTGGCGCGAGCACTTCTTTGCCAAAGTCGCCCGCCATCGCCCTAGCCGGAATGTTGAGGCGCTTGCTTGCCCCATCCGGATCATCGAACTCCACAAGCAGGCCCCATCCGTGGCCCTTTTCGTCACGGGTGCGAGCTAATATCTCTAGCCGTGAACAAACTGGGCGTGCTTCGCCATCCTCACCGGCATAGAACACCCCCTCCTTTGTGAGACGGAAACCGCTGGGGGCCGGGGCGGTTTTCTTCTCGGGTTGCGGCTTGGCCTGGGCAGTGGCCTTGCTCTGCTTGATGGGGGTGTGGGTAGCGGCGACTGCGGGGGTGAGGGAGAACAGTTCCCCGGTGCGTTGCAGCTCTGCCAAGTGTTGGGCAGTCCACCCTTTGGATAGGGCGTCAGCCGCATCGTCACCTTCGCGCCACTCGCCGCCTGGGGCGAAGGTGGGATGCCCACCATCCATACGAGGGAGTTGCCCGAACGCCGTCAAGGCTACCGTCTGCACCGTGGCAGCTCCGAGCCTCCGCAGATGGTCGGCCAAGGCATTCATGCACTTCAATCCTGGAACATCGTTGTCAGGCCACAGCAACACGTCACGCCCGACTAGTGCCGCGAAATCAGCCTTTTGCCAAGAGTTCGTCCCGTTGGGCCAGCAGGTGGCAACATGTTCGGGCCACAGCTCGGCAGCCGCATCGGCGGCCTTCTCGCCCTCACACAGCACTACTGGTGCCGCTGGGCGTTTAGCCAGCTCATCAAGATTCAACAGCGGACGGGGTTCAGGTAAGGCCTGCCAGCGCCAAGCAAGCGAGCCATTGCCCGAGTGTTTGCACCAGGTAAGTGGCGCGAACACTTTGCGCGCCGAGCCGGTCTCATCCGGCACCAAGTCGAAGCGATACAACACCATGAGAGGCTGACCACTGGCATCGCGGTAGATCCAGACTTTTGAGGGCTTACCGTGCTGCCTGTGCGTATGCATTACCTTCTGCATCGCCTGCTCAGGAATGGGAAGCACTGGTGTCCAGTCCTGTTTCGAGACTTTTGTACTGGGCGACTTGGTGCTTGTGCTACCTGGCTCGACGCAGAGAAAGGCCGCAAGTTTGTTGCATGCGTCTATATCAGTGACGCGATCCAGGTAGCGCACTAGGTCAATCAAATCGCCGCCTTTGTCACCCGTAGCAAAGTCACACCAAGTGCCCTTAGCCAAGTTGACCTTAAGCGAACCTGCGTGCTTGTCAGTTCGTGTAGGGTTTGGAGCGGTGTACTCCTTACCGCCATCTACCCGTTTACCGCCTGGCAACCAGTTAGAAAGGACTTGTTCGATTGACCTGAGGGAAGCGTGTTTGACTTCGGAAAAGCTGGGGCGCTTGTTCATTGGAGATCCCCATGCACCAGCTGAGAAGTGGACTTATCGCCGTGCAAGGCCAATGACCGAATCAGTCCTACGGTACCTTGGATGTCCCAAATAACATTCGCTATTACTGAGTCAGACAGCCTCTCAACATCCGGACCGGAATTGAACTGTGCCATGAGCAAGTGCAAAACGGCGTCGACGCGGGAACAAGCCGCAGTGATGGCATCAATTGGCACACCGGCAGCATTGGTGGCGCATACAGATAGAAGGTCTTCAGGTAGACGCCCTTCAAGTCCCTTGGACGCAGATTTCATTGCGCACCCCCGACGGTTTCCAGGGAGCGGGCAATGCTCATATGTCGGTTGTAGCGTGCGAGGCGGGTAGCAAGGCTGGAGTTTGCGTGTAGAGCGGCGAGAGCCATTGCCCGGTGGGCGGCGGCGCGGATTTTGGACGGATTGAGGGCGGGCATGTGTGGTACTCCAAGTTAGCTGGAGCTGCCACTGATCGTCGCCAAACGATTTTGGGTGGCAGCTGTGCGCAGGTTGGCGAACCGGGAACTTGGAACCCGGCAGGCCCGAAGGCCTCCCACGCACAGCCGCCATAACACGAAACGGCAGACACAAAAAAAGCGCCTGCTGTCGGATGGGGCGCCTATGCGCCAAGTATATCGGGTCGCCAAACCCGGTCACTGAATTTGCAGCGACGGACGGAGCATAGCTTGACGATTTGATAAGAGCAATATGCAAGGCTTGCGCGATCACGCACGACGTCATAGATTGAGGGGGCATACGAATGTACCTCTAACGCCTCCGGTTGCAGCCGGGGGCGTTTTCGTTAGAGCTTAGCGACGACGGGGCGTACCAGAGACAGCCAGCTTAGATGCTGGCCATTGCGAGACTCTGAACGCATGTGCTCCAAGGCAGCGGGATTGGCCAGCAGATTGGGTATTAGTTGCCGTGCGTCTTCGATTACTACGCCCGATGGCACGTCGACGGCCAGCATCACCCATTCCAGCGACGGCCAGGCCAAGAGCAAAACGTGCGCGCCATCAGAAATGGCACGATCACGCAAGGCGCGTAGGCGATCACGTCCCATGGCCACTGCAGGCCGGGCGCCTTCAAGTACTCCGACCGCGTCGAGGACGGTGTGTGGCAGGAAGATTGGAGTCATGCCGCCACCTTGTCGCGAGCGGCAATGCGGGCCCGGGTCCAGTCCAAAACTTCAGACAAGACCCAAGCGACAGGCGCACCGCGAGCGGTGCTATCCGTAAGTTTGACTGGCTGGGGAAAACCGCTTTCAGGCTGGCTCATCAGCTTATAGATCGTCGGACGCGCAAGACCTACCAAGGCGACCACATCTGTTATGCGGATCAGTCGTGTTGCTGGATCAAAACCGAGTGGGCTCGTGTCACCGAGGTCAGCTCTTGGAATTGACTGTGCAAGAGGGTTGGCGCTTGAAGTGCTACGAGTTGTCATAGCTAGTTCCCTGTATTGGTATGAACAGGGCCAACTATTTATGCCGATTCACTGGTGAAAGAAACAGAGAAATTTCTAGCCGACTGGAGTTATCCCCATTTCGCTTCTTCGTAGCACCTTCGTCACATCTATACGACATTCGACCCCGACGAACGGTAGTGCTCGTCTACAACCCGCTGCGCAGTGGTAAGGGGGTCAATTGCCCCCTTGATCGAGCCAGCTAGCCAGGTCGTGAAGGTATACCACCCGTTGCATGCGTCCGCCCCACTCACCCTTCACTACGCGCAACGATATCCTCCCTTTGCCAAACTCCCTGAGAAGCGCCGGCATTCCCATGTGCGAAAGATAGTGCTGTCGCACGAGCTCAAGCGGTAAGCACGTGCTGCCGTAACGTTTCAAAAGCATGTCGTATGTTTGGCTATCAATCATTTGCCCCCCCGCGCCCCATGGCTGTAGGCTGAATTCCGCGCCGTCTAGATGTTTTGTGTCCGAACGAAAGAGCGACCAGCAGGAAGAGCTGGGCATTCCGGCTGTTACACTTTCTCGCTGTGTTACACCCGGGTGTAAGCCGACACTGCGTGGGGTGTAAACAGGTTTTCATCAATAGTTTCAATACGTTGCACCCTAGCGTTACACCGGTTACACCTGATACACCGGCCTTGAAGAGGCTGAGCATATCCAACCAGATTTACCCAAATGTCCCTATTCGATATTTCCCACCCAATCTGCTTCATGAATGAGGCAACCGCCCATGGGCAAAATCGTAGGGGGTGATCGCCTCCTTGCGATTAGCATCCAAATAATCAGCCCACCACTGCACCATGAGCCTACGCTCTTGTATATGCTCAGCCTTGTGGGTGTAGGCGGCACGCACCGTGTTTCTCTCCTGGTGGCTCATTTGCCGTTCGACAGCGTCTTTACTCCAAAGCCCAGACTCAACCAGTGCGGAGCAGGCCATAGTCCGAAAACCATGGCCGCATACCTCTGCTTTGGTGTCATACCCCATACGCCGCAGCGATTTGTTCACGGTGTTCTCGCTCATGGGCTTCCAGTGATTGTGGTCACCCGCAAAAACCAGATCGAAACGACCAGTGAGGTTACGAATTCTCTCCAGCACCTCTACAGCCTGGCGGCTGAGCGGCACCAGGTGTGGCGTGCTCATCTTGGAGCCTCGATGGGAGTTCTTCACACCCTCAATAGCCACCCTTTCGCCAGGGATTTCCCACATCAGCCTCCCCATGTCTATCTCTCCCCAGCGAGCGAAGCGGAGCTCGCTGGAGCGAATGAACACCAACATGGTCAGCTGCACCGCGAGCTTGGTCAGGCCGCGCCCGCTGTCGGCATCTATCCGCTGGAGAAGCTCAGGTAAGCGCTCGAATGGCAAAGCAGGCCGGTGCGCCGTTTTGCGGGTAGCCGTGGCGCCTTGCAGATCGATCGCAGGGTTGAAATCTAGATGGCCATGCTGAACCGCCATACGGAGGATGCCCGTCATGTACTGGCGTAGGCGTGCAGCCGTATCCAACGTATCCCGCTTTTCCGCCGCTTTCAGCGGAACAAGCAGATCCCGTGTTTTCAGTTCCGCGACCGGACGATCACCGAGAGTGGGCAACAGGTGGGACTCAATGCGTCGCCAAACGGTGGAGGCATGACCAGGTGTCCACTTACGAGCGCAGGCTGCATGCCATTCCTGTGCAAGCAAACGGAAGGTATTCGCCCGGGCATTGACCGCTTCCTGTTTGTCCAAGCGCGCCTGCTCGATGGGGTCTTTCCCAGCAGCAAGGAGTTCAAGCGCCTGAGCGCGTCGCTCCCTGGCCGCTTTCAAGCCGAGCGCCGGATAGTTGCCAAACGTTGCTAAACCATCACGGCCATCAGGTTTGGTGTACTTCATACGCCAAGTCTTGACGCCTGACGGCTTCACCAGCAGGTAGAGGCCTTTGCCATCGAACAGCTTGTAGTCCTTCTCCCGAGGCTTGGCCGCATCACATTTGGGATCGGTGAGAGGCACCACTGTGCGCGCCATAGGGATACGTTTCCTTATCGAACCGAGATATCCCTAACCATATCCCTAAATCGCGTAGATGCCCAGAGACAAAACGAGACAGGCAGGAACAACAAAGCCCGCGCTAGGCGGGCTTTGCGGGGTGTTTCATAGACAGTCATAGACTTCTGGAAACTGGTCTCTGGTGCCGGAGACAGGAATCGAACCTGCGACCTTCGCGTTACGAGTGCGCTGCTCTACCGACTGAGCTACACCGGCGTGTAGCGCAACGTACCACTGCTCGCACCCGTTACGCAAACCCCTGTTTCCCCTGACTTATTGCCCTACCCTCAAGGCGCCTTGCACCCCTTCGGCGCCAGGTCTTCCTCGATGTCGGTCGTGCACGCCCAGCCGCTAGCCGAACGCGTCAGGGTCAGTGCCTTGCCCAGCACAGTGGCCGGCGCATCCACCAGCGTGCAAACGATGCTCCCACTGCCATCCGCCGCCTTGCCACTAGCCGTGATCGCACAGTGCGCCGTCGCCGGCTGGCCACCCAACGCGGCCACATCCGCCACATCCTTCCCATCATTCAACCGCAGGTCCATCGCCGTCTTCAGCGCGCTGATCTCCAGCAATCCGGCCGCGGCCTTGGAGCGTGACTGGTGGTTGGTGTACATCGGTAAGGCGATGGTCGCCAGAATGCCGATGATCGCGACGACGATCATCAGTTCGATCAGGGTGATACCGCGTTGCCCTTTCATGAACGTTTTCCTTTTGATACGCGTACTCGTTGAGGTCAGGCTCGACCCCGGCTGGCAGCGGCGCAGTAGGCCTGAACAGACACCTTTTGTCACCCCTGCCCGCTTGGGCGTCGTCTTCGCTGAACTACTCTAGTGAGCATCTCGGACGCACGCCCTTGCATGGGCGCGGCAAGCTGTTTCCAGGCTTGTCGCACGGGCAGAAAAAGGACCTTGTATGACCCAATCCACACTCCTCTACACCTGGCACGGCACCGACGCCAATGGCGCACCGGTCAGTGGGCAAACGCCCGGGCGCAGCCCGGCTTATGTGCGTGCCGGGCTTATCCGCCAGGGCATCAAGGTTGCCAGTTTGCGGCCTGCCGGTGGGCTGACGTTCAGTTTGCCGAATCGGCGGGCAAAGGCCGACCCGGCGGGGTTCAGCCGGCAGTTGGCGACCTTGCTCAAGGCCGGGGTGCCGCTGCTGCAGGCGTTCGAGGTGATGGGGCGCAGTGGCTGTGATGCGGCGCAGGCGGCATTGCTGGGTAGATTGAAACAGGATGTGGCCTCGGGCCTGGGGCTGGCAGATGCGTTGCAGCGCCACCCGGGGTGGTTCGATGCGCTGTACTGCAACCTGGTGCGGGTGGGTGAGCAGTCCGGCACGCTCGACCGGCAGCTGGAACAGTTGGCAGGCATGCTGGAGCAACGTCGGGCGCTGCACAAGAAGGTGCGCAAGGCGATGATCTACCCGTTGCTGCTGTTGCTGACGGGGTTGGGGGTGTCGGCGATCCTATTGCTGGAGGTGATTCCGAAATTCGAGGGCATGTTCTCTGGCATGGGCGTGGCGTTGCCGGCATTTACCCAATGGGTGATCGACTTGTCCACAGGGCTGAGCCGCTTTGCGCCGCTGTTGCTGGTGATGGGCGTGGTGCTGGGTTTTGCCATGCGCCAGCTCTACCGGCAGCACGCGCCAGCGCGCCTGTGGATATCTTGCCGGGTGCTGGGCTTGCCGGTGTTCGGCACGCTGCTGGGGCAGGCGGCGCTGGCGCGCTTTGCGCGTAGTCTGGCAACGTCCTATGCCGCCGGCGTGCCGTTGCTGGATGCGCTGGGCACGGTGGCAAGGGTCAGTGGTGGCGACCTGCATGAACAGGCGGTGTTGCGGTTGCGTCAGGGCATGGCCAATGGGCAGGGGCTGCACCAGGCGATGGCCGCTGAGCCGCTTTTTCCGCCGCTGCTGGTGCAATTGACGGCCATCGGGGAATCCAGCGGCACGCTGGACCAGATGCTGGAAAAAGCCGCCAGCCATTACGAGGAACAGGTCAGCCAGGCGCTGGACCAGTTGACCAGCCTGCTGGAGCCGGCCATCGTGCTGGTCCTGGGCCTGCTGGTGGGCGGCCTGGTGGTGGCGATGTACCTGCCGATCTTCCAGTTGGGTAGCTTGATCTGAACATGACTTTATGGACTTTGCTGGCTGAGCAGCCGGCGTACTTTCTCACCCTGGCCACGGTGCTCGGCCTGCTGGTGGGCAGCTTTCTCAATGTGCTGGTGTACCGCCTGCCTATCATGCTGGAGCGGCAATGGCAGCGTGAGGCGCAGGAAATGCTGGAGTTGCCGATCACGCGGCACGAGCGTTTCGACCTGTGGCTACCCGCCTCGCGCTGCCCGCATTGTGCGCATCGGATTCGCGCATGGGAGAACATTCCGGTCATCAGCTACCTGGTCCTGCGCGGGCGTTGTTCAGCCTGCAAAACCCGCATCAGCCCGCGCTACCCATTGGTGGAGTTAGCCAGCGCGCTGCTGTCGCTGGTGGTGGCCTGGCGCTTTGGTGCTTCGCCCGAGGCCTTGCTGGCGCTGCCGCTGACCTGGTGCCTGCTGGCCCTGAGCCTGATCGATGCCGAGCACCAGTTGCTGCCGGATGCGCTGGTGCTGCCGATGCTGTGGCTGGGGCTGATCGTCAATGCCTTCGGCCTCTACATTCCGCTGACCAGCGCACTGTGGGGCGCGGTGGCCGGGTACCTTAGCCTTTGGACGGTGTACTGGGTGTTCAAGCTGGTTACCGGCAAGGAGGGCATGGGCTATGGCGACTTCAAGCTGATGGCGCTGATCGGGGCCTGGGGTGGCTGGCAGGTGTTGCCGTTGACCCTGCTGCTGTCATCGGTGGTCGGGACGCTGGCTGGGCTGTGCCTGTTGCGCTTGCGCCGGCATGCGATGGGCACGGCGATCCCGTTTGGCCCCTATCTGGCGATTGCGGGGTGGATTGCCGTGCTCTGGGGTGATGAAATATACGCCTCATACACAAACCTGCTTGGATTCTGATGACCACTGCGGCCTTTACCCCCTGGATTCTCGGCCTGACCGGCGGCATTGGTAGCGGCAAGAGCGCCGCTGCCGAGCGTTTCGTCGAGCTTGGCGTGCACTTGGTCGATGCCGACCAGGCGGCGCGCTGGGTGGTCGAGCCTGGGCGCCCGGCCCTGGCCAGCATCGTCGAGCGCTTTGGCGCCGGCGTACTGCAGGCGGACGGCCAACTCGATCGTTCGGCACTGCGCCAGCTGATATTCGCCGACCCGGCACAGCGCAAATGGCTGGAGCAATTGCTGCACCCGCTGATCGGGCAGGAGATTTTCAGCTACCTGGCCAAGGCGGAGTCGCCGTATGCGGTGTATGTGTCGCCGCTGCTGATCGAGTCGGGCCAGCACCAGAAAACCCAACGGGTGCTGGTGATCGATGCGCCGCAGGAGCTGCAGGTGGCGCGTACCCTGGCGCGTGACAACACCAGCGCCGAGCAGGTGCAGGCCATTCTCAAGGCGCAGCTGGCCCGCGAGGAGCGCCTGCGCCATGCCGATGATGTGGTGGTCAATGACGGCGACCTGGCCGCGCTGCATGAGCAGATTGACCGCCTGCACCACTTTTACCTGACTTTACGAGGAGGCCAGCCATGAGCCAGCCATTGACCGTCGATTGCCCGACCTGTGGCGCACCTGTGGAATGGAACGAGAAAAGCCCGTTCCGGCCATTCTGTTCGGACCGTTGCAAGCTGATCGACCTGGGGGCCTGGGCGGCGGAGGAGCACAAGATTCCGGGGGCGGAAGAGTCCGAGGATGAGCTGTACTCGGGGGATTTGGAGCCGCGGCATTGATCCGATAGCAAGGTGTCCTTCAGGGCCCTTTCGCGGGTGAACCCGCTCCTACAGAGACCTCACGGCTTTCAAGGCTGGTGCAATACCTGTGGGAGCGGGTTTACCCGCGAAAGGGCCAGTACAGCCGCCACAAAATCACCGCTCATCCTCCTTCCAGGGCGCCTGCAGATACCGCGTGCGGTTGAAGGTTTCCAGCCACTCCGGGCAAAACACCACCAGCGCACTGATCACCGTGCCGTTGATGAACGCTTCGGGGAACATCATCAGCCACAGGTAGCCGACAAAATCGCTGAGCCACTCCGGCATGGCGAAGCGCCCGTCCAGCCACAACAGCCCCAACGCAGCCGACAGGCAGGCCAGCACGGTCAATGCCGCCGGGAAGAACCCTGAACAGAAGATATACACAAACAGGTTCCGCGGCTGGGCACGCTCGACCCCTATCGCGCACGCCTCGGCGATCAGCACCGGCAGGCCAACCAGCAACAAGCCATTCACCCCCAGCGCCGCCAGGTCCTGACGCCCCAGCACCAGCAAACCGAGCTGGGCCATGAACCCGCCCAGCACTGCCAGTGGCCAGTCCAGCAACAGGGTTACCGCCGTCATGCCTATGAAGTGGTACGACACACCGGTATCGAAATCGCGCCGCACCAACCACAAGGCAAACAGGCAGAACACCGTGCCAAACAGCAGATGCTGGCGGCGCCGGTCGGTGAACAGCTCAACCCAGCGCACCTGGCTGACCGCCCAGATCAGCAACGGCACATATCCCAGCCAGCCAAGCGTAAGGGTGGTGCCCGACAACACCTGCGCGCTGATCACCTGACCAATTCCCCTTGCAGCCATGTGGATAAATCCGAGTCTACACCCATTCTCCGTTTCATTCGGTTGCGCTAGGCTGGCACCCTCACTCGATGCAGGAAGCATTGCTCATGCCGGAAGGAATCAACCTCGCCCTGCTGATGGCAGCAGCGCTCAACGCCATCATCGGCGTACTTCACCTGGTCATCATCGCCGTCGGGCCGCGCTGGTACCGTTTGTTCGGGGCCGGCGAGCGCATGGCCGTGGCCGCCGAAAACGGACGCTGGTACCCAGGGCTGATCACCGCAGCCATCGCCTGCGTGCTGCTGGCCTGGTCGGGGTATGCGCTGTCAGCTGCCGGGGCCATCGGGCGGTTGCCCTTGCTGCTGCCGGCCATCTGCCTGATCACCTTGGTGTACCTGGCGCGCGGCCTGCTGGGGCCGATATTGCTGGCGGGCACCGGGCGCTCGCGGCGTTTCATCGTGGTCAGTTCGCTGATCTGCCTGGGGTTTGGCCTGGTGCACCTGCTTGGGGTGGTGCAGCAATGGCCAATACTGGGCTGATTTCTGCGCACAAACAGCATCTTATCGTCATCGATTAGCAGCTAAGCTTGTCTGCATGGATGACTCAGACTACCTGCGCCTGCTTACCATCCAGGCGGAACAAGCCAATGCCTTTCTCTCCAACGCCCGCAAGTGGGAGCGGGAGCGTTGGGTGTGCCAACGCCTGTTGCAGGGGCTGAACATCCCCTATCGCAGCGAGGACTTCACCCCGGCCGGGCAAGAACCGCCAGACGTGCTGTTCCGCGACGCGGCGTTCGAGGTGTTTTTCGTGCTCGACGAGGGCCGCCGGCTCAACGATGAATGGCGCGAAGAACTGCAGCGCCGTCGCAGTGCGTTTTCCCTGGCGCAACTGGTGCGCCGCGAAGCGCGCCCGCGGCGCATCAGTGCCACCGAGCTGCTGGGGCGGCTGGCGCCAACCTTGCGCAAGAAGGCGCACAACTACCGGGAACGCGGGCTGGAACTGAACGAGCTGGATATCATTGCCTTCGCCAGCCTCAAGCGCGAAGTGCTCGACCTCAATACCCATTTCCCGCCGCCCACCGAATACCTGCGCCAGGGCTGGCGCTCGCTGTCACTGGTCGGACCGACATTTGCCCGGGTGCTGTTCGCCCACCCCGATGCGCCGGACTTCCTGCGCGGCAACCTGGGCCGCAGCATTGTGTTCGACGTGGGCATCAGTCTTTGATCCACTGCAGCGAGTGTTTGCGATGGCGTACACTCGGCGCCAGAGATAGAAAGCCTTATCATTTGTTTCAAGCGCTTGCGTGAACGCTGTAGCGTTTACGCAGTCCCAAACGTCTACCTGACGAGGCCCCACCATGACCAGCCGCCTGAATCCGGAAGATCAGCGTCGTGTCGATGAGTATCTGCGAGCCCCCCAGCACCAAGTCGAGCGCAGGCCCTTCCGGCCGTGGCTGCTCCTTGTGCTGGTGGTGGCCGTGACCATCGGGTTGGGTCTCATCAGCCGCCTGCTCAGTGGACTGGTGCTATGAGCTGCTTCGCGCTCGCCCTCCCCTCGTGCAGTTTGCGGCCGGCCCCCGGGGCCACGAATTCCGTAAACCTTATGAGATATCCCCATGACTCATCGCATCGTGATTGTCGGCGGCGGCGCCGGCGGCCTGGAACTGGCGACCCGCCTGGGTAAAAGCCTGGGCAAGCGCAAGCAGGCCGAGATCACCCTGGTCGACGCCAACCTCACGCACATCTGGAAGCCTCTGCTGCACGAAGTGGCCGCCGGCTCGCTGAACTCCTCGGAAGACGAACTGAACTACGTGGCCCAGGCCAAGTGGAACCACTTCAACTTCCAGTTGGGGCGCATGAGCGGCCTGGACCGTGAAGGCAAACAGATTCAACTAGCCGCCACCCTCGACGAAGAGGGCCGCGAGCTGCTGCCTGCGCGCACCTTGGGCTACGACACCCTGGTCATTGCCGTGGGTTCCAACACCAACGACTTCGGCACCTTGGGCGCGGCGCAGCACTGCCTGTTCCTCGACACCCGCAAGCAGGCCGAGCGTTTCCACCAGCAGTTGCTCAACCACTATCTGCGCGCCCACGCCGGTGACGTGGCGAGCGAGAAGATCAGCGTGGCCATCGTCGGCGCCGGTGCCACCGGAGTGGAACTGGCAGCCGAGCTGCATCACGCGGCCCACGAACTGGCGGCCTATGGCCTGGACCGCATCCAGCCCAAGGACATGCACATCACCATTATCGAGGCCGGCCCGCGCGTACTGCCGGCGCTGCCAGAGCGCATCAGCGTGCCGGTGCACAAGACCCTGGAAAAGCTCGGGGTGAAGGTGATGACCAATGCCGCCGTCAGTGAAGTGACCGAGGATGGCCTGAAAACCAAAGACGGTGAAGTGATCCAGGCCAGTTTGAAAGTGTGGGCGGCTGGTATCCGTGCGCCGGCGTTCCTCAAGGACATCGATGGCCTGGAAACCAACCGCATCAACCAGCTGGTGGTGCGCCCTACCCTGCAAACCACGCGCGATGACAACATCTTTGCCTTCGGTGACTGCGCCGCCTGCCCGCAACCGGGTAGCGACCGCAACGTGCCGCCACGTGCCCAGGCGGCGCACCAGCAGGCTTCGATGCTGGCGCAGAGTTTGAAGGCGCGGCTGGAGAACAAGGCGCTGCCGACCTATGAGTACAAGGACTACGGTTCGCTGGTGTCGCTGTCGCGCTTCTCGGCGGTGGGCAACCTGATGGGTAACCTGATGGGCAGCGTGAAGCTGGAGGGCTGGCTGGCGCGGATGTTCTACGTGTCGCTGTACCGGATGCACCAGATGGCGTTGTACGGGTTCTTCCGTACGGCGTTGATGATGCTGGGTAGCAAGATTGGCCGGGGTACCGAGCCGCGCCTGAAACTGCACTGACAGACACCAGCATGCCCTGTGGGAGCGGGTTTACCCGCGAATGCGATGGTGAACCTGCTGCCGCATTCGCGGGTGAACCCGCTCCCACACAGGGCTGTGTGGGCCCAAGAGCGCATTCTTGTGGGATAAATTCAACGCAAAAAAAGGGCATCTCATGCGAGATGCCCTTTTTTTCATGGTGGGTCGTGTAGGATTCGAACCTACGACCAATTGGTTAAAAGCCAACTGCTCTACCAACTGAGCTAACGACCCGGAAATGGTCGGGGTGAGGGGATTCGAACTCCTGACATCCTGCTCCCAAAGCAGGCGCGCTACCGGACTGCGCTACACCCCGTGATACTTAAAGAAAAAGGGCATCTCGCTTGAGATGCCCTTTTTACATGGTGGGTCGTGTAGGATTCGAACCTACGACCAATTGGTTAAAAGCCAACTGCTCTACCAACTGAGCTAACGACCCGGAAAATGGTCGGGGTGAGGGGATTCGAACTCCTGACATCCTGCTCCCAAAGCAGGCGCGCTACCGGACTGCGCTACACCCCGAGATTGGCTCCGCGACCTGGACTCGAACCAGGGACCCAATGATTAACAGTCATTTGCTCTACCGACTGAGCTATCGCGGAACTGAACTTCGGTACATCTTTACAGCTTCGAAGCTTGTGGTAGCTTCGGTCTCTTTGGCTATCCGCTTTCGCGTTGCAGCTGCTGAGGCCGGCTATTCTACATTCTTCGTTTTGCTTGTCAACCACTTTTTTTCATTCAACTTACTGATTTGTAAGTTGTTTTGCGGTCACCGGTGTTGCTGGTGATTCGCTTAGTGCCTGACAACGCGGCGTATATTAGGGGCACCCGATTTTAGATGCAAGCAAAAATTTCAAAAATTTCAGCTAGTTATCCAGGAAGCCGGAAAGGCCCGGATTTGCTGGGGCTGTGAGGGCCTCTTCGCGGGTAAACCCGCTCCCACAGGTACTGCACAGGCCTTTGAGCTGTAGGTAATCCTGTGGGAGCGGGTTTACCCGCGAAGGGGCCGGCACAGGCAAAAAAAGCCCCGCTGATGCGGGGCTCATGGTTAAACAGATCAGCCGAAGACGATTTCGTCGCCTTCCACCTTGGCGGTAATCGCCGTGCCTGGCATGAACTTGCCTGCCAGGATCAACTGCGCCAGCGGGTTCTCGATCCAGCGCTGGATCGCACGCTTCAGTGGCCGTGCGCCGTATACCGGGTCGTAACCCACGGCAATCAGCTTGTCCAATGCCTCCGGGCTCAGGCTCAGCGACAGTTCGCGCTCCAGCAGACGGCTGCGCAGGCGGCCCAGCTGGATTTCAGTAATGCCGGCAATCTGCTCGCGGCCCAGTGGCTCGAACACCACCACTTCGTCGATACGGTTGATGAATTCCGGACGGAAATGCGAACCCACCGCATCCATCACCGCCGCACGCTGTGCCTCGCGGTCACCCACCAGTTCCTGGATCTGCGCCGAGCCCAGGTTGGAGGTCATCACGATCACGGTGTTGCGGAAGTCCACGGTGCGCCCGTGGCTGTCGGTCAGGCGGCCATCTTCCAGCACCTGCAGCAGCACGTTGAACACATCCGGGTGGGCCTTCTCCACCTCGTCCAGCAGCACCACCGAGTATGGCTTGCGCCGTACCGCCTCGGTCAGGTAACCGCCCTCTTCATACCCCACATAGCCTGGTGGGGCACCGATCAGGCGAGCCACGGAATGCTTCTCCATGAACTCGGACATGTCGATGCGCACCATTGCCTCTTCGGTGTCGAACAGGAACTCGGCCAGCGCCTTGCACAGCTCGGTCTTGCCCACCCCGGTCGGGCCGAGGAACAGGAACGAACCACTCGGCCGGTTCGGGTCGGACAGCCCGGCACGCGAACGGCGCACCGCGTTGGCTACGGCGGTTACCGCCTCGTTCTGGCCGATCACACGCTGGTGCAGCAGCTCTTCCATCTTCAGCAGCTTTTCACGCTCGCCTTCGAGCATCTTGGCCACCGGGATACCGGTCCACTTCGAGACCACTTCGGCAATTTCTTCCTCGGTCACCTTGTTACGCAGCAACTGGTTTTCGGTCTTGCCGTGCTGGTCGACCATCTGCAGGCTGCGCTCCAGGTCCGGGATCACCCCGTACTGCAGCTCGGCCATGCGGCTCAGGTCGCCTTTGCGACGGGCGGTCTCCAGCTCCTGGCGGGCCTGCTCGATCTTTTGCTGGATCTGCGCCGAGCCCTGTACTTCGGCCTTCTCGGAAGCCCAGATTTCTTCCAGGTCGGCGTATTCCCGCTCCAACCGGTCGATTTCCTCGGTCAGCTTCTCCAGGCGTTTTTTCGCCGCTTCGTCTTCTTCCTTCTTCAGCGCCTGCGACTCCACCTTCAGCTGGATCAGGCGACGGTCGAGGCGGTCGAGCACTTCCGGCTTGGAGTCGATCTCCATGCGGATGCGGCTGGCCGCTTCGTCGATCAGGTCAATGGCCTTGTCCGGCAGCTGACGGTCGGTGATGTAGCGGTGGCTGAGCTTGGCCGCAGCAATGATGGCGCCGTCGGTGATGGCCACCTTGTGGTGCACTTCATAGCGCTCTTTCAGGCCACGCAGGATGGCGATGGTGTCTTCCTCGCTCGGCTCCTCGACCAGCACCTTCTGGAAGCGGCGCTCCAGGGCAGCATCCTTCTCGATGAACTGGCGGTACTCGTTCAGCGTGGTGGCGCCAACGCAGTGCAGCTCGCCACGAGCCAGGGCCGGCTTGAGCATGTTGCCGGCGTCCATGGCGCCCTCGCCCTTGCCGGCGCCGACCATGGTGTGCAGTTCGTCGATGAACAGGATGATCTGGCCTTCCTGCTTGGACAGCTCGTTCAGCAGGCCTTTGAGGCGTTCTTCGAACTCGCCGCGGTACTTGGCACCGGCAATCAGCGCGCCCATGTCCAGCGCCAGCAGGCGCTTGCCCTTCAGGCCGTCCGGCACTTCACCATTGATGATGCGCTGGGCCAGGCCTTCGGCGATGGCGGTTTTACCTACGCCAGGCTCACCGATCAGCACCGGGTTGTTCTTTGTACGGCGTTGCAGCACCTGTACGGTACGGCGAATTTCGTCGTCACGGCCAATCACCGGGTCCAGCTTGCCCTCTTCGGCACGCTTGGTCAGGTCGACGGTGTACTTGTCCAGCGCCTGGCGCGATTCCTCGGCGTTGGCGTCATTGACGGCCGCACCGCCACGCAGGTTGTTGATGGCGTTTTCCAGGGCCTTCTTGCTCACGCCCTGGCTCAACAACAGCTTGCCGAGCTTGCTGTTCTCGTCCATGGCAGCCAGCAACACCAGTTCGCTGGAAATGAACTGGTCGCCCTTCTGCTGGGCCAGGCGGTCGGCCTGGTTGAGCAGGCGCGCCAGGTCCTGCGACATGTTCACGTCGCCGGTGGGGTTCTGGATTTTCGGCAGCTGGTCGAGTTCTTTCACCAGTGCCTGGCGCAGGCTGTTGATGTCGAAGCCTACCTGCATCAGCAGCGGCTTGATCGAGCCGCCCTGCTGCTCGAGCAATGCCTGCAAAAGGTGCACCGGCTCGATGGCAGGGTGATCCATGCCAACCGCCAGGGATTGGGCATCGGATATCGCAAGCTGCAGCTTGCTGGTCAAACGGTCTATTCGCATGGGGATACCTTCCTTTTAAAGGGCAGGTCGGAGCGATGGACAGCGCCTGTTTGTGAAGAAACCTGCCTGAGATGACCTTATAGATAAGGCTGATTCTGGAAGATTCAAGCGTAGCGGGGTTGACCAGGATCAACCTGTTGGATTAGTGCTGGGCCATTCGCGGGCATGCCCGCCCCCACAAGTACTGCTCCGCTCTCAGGGCCTGTGATTATCCTGTGGGGGCGGGTTCACCCGCGAAAAGGCCGATGCAGGCTAGCGCGGTTCCAGCCACACAAGGGAAGCAAAACGCCCCCCCTGCGGAGTACGGCGATAGGAGAAGAACCGCTCGTCGCTGACCGTGCACAAGCCACCGCCATGAACAGCAGTCACCCCACGCGCCGCCAAACGAATACGCGCCAGCTCATAGATGTCGGCCATCAACTTGCCCGGCCGGGCACCATCGACAAAGGCCCTGGCCGCTTCCGGGTGCACCGCCGTAAAGGCATCACGCACTTCCAGCCCCACTTCGAACGCCTGTGGGCCAATCGCCGGGCCCAGCCACACCAGCACCTCTTCGGGTGGCAGTGCCAGGCGATCCAAGGTGGCCTCCAGCACACCACCGGCCAACCCGCGCCATCCAGCATGCGCGGCCGCCACGCGGGTACCGGCCCGGTCGCAGAACAGCGCTGGCAGGCAATCGGCAGTCATCACGGTGCAGGCAATGCCAGGCTGATCGGTCCAGCTGGCGTCGGCCTCGGCCACCACGGCCGGGTCGGCATTTGCCACCACCAGCCCATGCACCTGCTTGAGCCAGGCCGGCTGGATGGCGAATTCGTCGCTCAGGCGACGACGGTTCTCGGCCACCGCGACAGGGTCGTCCCCAACATGGTCGCCAAGGTTGAAGGTTTCATAGGGCGGCAGGCTGATGCCGCCCTGGCGAGTGGTGACACAGGCGCGCACCGAGGCCGGGGCCGGCCAGTCGGGGAACAGCAGCGACTGAGTCAGGCCACTCATCCGATAAAGCTCTCGCGGTCCTGGTTCAGCAGCGACAGCAACCAGACGAAGTCGTCCGGCAGCGGCGATTCCCATTCCATGCGCTCACCGGTGGTCGGGTGTACCAGCGCCAGGAAGCGTGCGTGCAGGGCCTGACGCGGGAAGGTTTTCACCGCCTCGACCATGGTCGGGCTGGCTGCCGGCGGGATGCGGAAGCGGCCGCCGTAGGTCTGGTCGCCGACCAGCGGGTAGCCGACATGAGCCATGTGCACGCGGATCTGGTGGGTACGGCCGGTTTCCAGCTTCACCCGCACATGGGTGTGCGAGCGGAAGCGCTTGAGCACACGGTAGTGGCTGATCGCAGGCTTGCCGCCGTCGGTGACTGCCATGCGCTGGCGCATGCCGCCGTGGCGACCGATGGGCGCGTCGATCTTGCCACCGGCAGTCACCACACCAACCACGATGCATTCATAAATGCGGCTGACCGAGCGCTTTTGCAGCTGGTCGACCAGGTTGGTCTGCGCCTGCAGGGTCTTGGCCACCACCATCAGGCCGGTGGTGTCCTTGTCCAGGCGGTGCACGATGCCGGCGCGCGGCACGTTGATGATGTCGGGCACATGGTGCAGCAGCGCGTTCAGCAAGGTGCCGCTGGCATGCCCGGCAGCCGGGTGCACAACCAGGCCGGCAGGCTTGTTGATCACCAGGATCTGGTCGTCTTCATAGACGATGTCCAGCGCGATGTCCTCGGCCTCCCACTCGCCCTGGGCCTCTTGCTCGGCCTCCAGGGCCAGCACGGCGCCACCATGGACGGTGTCACGCGGGCGCAGGACCGCGCCATCGACCGTCAGGCGGCCTTCTTTGATCCAGGTAGTCAGCCGCGAGCGCGAATACTCGTCGAACAATTGGGCGGCGACCTGGTCGAGGCGTTGACCGCCCAGTTCGGACGGGACCTCTGCGCTAAGTTGAATGATCTCGGACATGCTCGATTCGGCGGGCGCACAGCCTTTGGTTTCGGCTGCGAGCTTGTGGTTAAATACGGCTTCTTTTGTCCCGGGGTTGGCCGGGGCGCTCATCATAACAGGACGGCACCGCCCAAGACAGCGGCCGTCAAAGGGACGCAAGCCGCCATGCAAGTGAAACACCTGCTGCTGATCGCCATCCTCGGGCTCACCGCGGCCTGTTCCTCCAATAAAGAAGTGATCGACGAGAACCTCAGCGAGGCCGAGCTGTATCAGCAGGCGCAAGCTGACCTGGACAACTCCAGCTACACCAGCGCCGTGAACAAGCTCAAGGCCCTGGAGTCGCGCTACCCGTTCGGCCGCTATGCCGACCAGGCGCAGCTCGAGCTGATCTACGCCAACTACAAGAACTCCGAGCCCGAGGCTGCCAAGTCGGCTGCCGAGCGCTTCATCCGCCTGCACCCGCAGCACCCGAACGTCGACTACGCCTACTACCTCAAGGGCCTGACCTCGTTCGACCAGGACCGTGGCCTGGTGGCGCGCTTCCTGCCGCTGGACATGACCAAGCGTGACCCGGGTGCTGCCCGCGACTCGTACAACGAGTTCGCCCAGCTGACCAGCCGCTTCCCCAACAGCCGCTACGCCCCCGATGCCAAGCAGCGCATGATCTACCTGCGCAACCTGCTGGCGTCGTACGAAATCCATGTGGCCGACTACTACCTGAGCCGCCAGGCCTATGTAGCCGCTGCCAACCGTGGCCGCTACGTGGTGGAGAACTTCCAGGAAACCCCATCGGTCGGCGACGGCCTGGCGGTGATGGTCGAGGCGTACCAGAAGATGCACCTGGACGAACTGGCCGCCACCAGCCTGGAAACCCTCAAACTCAACTACCCGGACCACCCGAGCCTGGTAGATGGCGAGTTCCAGCCAAAGCAGACCGAGTCTGACGGCCGCGGCTGGCTGTCCAAGGCGACCCTGGGCCTGATCGAAACCGACACCCCGCTGCCACCGGGTGAAACCCGCGCCAACCAGGACGTGGTCAAGCAGTTCCAGGATGCACGTGACGAGATGCCGCGTGAGCTGCTGCCAACTGACGAGAACGGTGACCCGATCGTGCCGGAAGGGCCGAAGGAAGCCGAGAAGGACCGTTCCTGGTTCAGCTACATGACCTTTGGTCTGTTCGACTGATACGTAGCGGTACATGAAAGGGAGGCCCTGGGCCTCCCTTTTTTATTGGCCGCGTCCTAGACTGTCGGCTTCTTCAACCGACAAGCTGGACACCATGGTTCGCCTACTTTTCTGGATCGCCCTGATCGCCGCCGCGTTCTGGCTGTGGCGCAAGTTCAAAGCCAGCCAACAGTCGCACCCCGAGGCCAAGCTGGATGCGCCGCTGAAGATGGTGCGCTGCGCCCATTGCGGCGTGCACCTGCCCAATGACCGGGCGCTGCAGCAGGGCAACGAGTGGTATTGCAGCCAGGCGCACCTGCAGCAGGGGCCAGGCCGCCAAGACTGAATTCAAATCTCCACTGGCTTCTTCGCGGGTAAACCCGCTCCCACAGGGATCGCACAGTTTTCGAAACCTGTGCTCTACCCGCGAAGAGGCCCTCAGCCCAGCCGCCCGGCTGGCGCATACGGCGCCGGGTCAATGATCGGCTCTACCCCGGTCAACAGGTCGGCAAACAGCTGGCACGAAGCCGGCGCCAGCACCAGCCCGTTGCGGTAATGCCCGCAGTTCAACCACAACCCCGCATGCCCCGGCACCGGCCCGATATACGGAATACCTTCCGGCGACCCCGGCCGCAGCCCGGCCCAGTGCGCCACCACCGTGGCCCCCTCGAGCTCAGGCAGCAACTCCACCGCCGAGGCCTTCAGGCTCTCCAACGCCTCCTCGGTCGGGGTCTTGTCGTACCCGGCATGCTCCAGCGTGCTACCCACCAGAATATGCCCGTCACGCCGCGGGATCGCATAGCGCCCCTTGGCCAGCACCATGCTCGGCAGGAAGTCTTCGGCACATTTGAACAAAATCATCTGGCCCTTCACCGGCTCCACCGGCAGCTCCAGGCCGAGCGTACGCAGCAGGTCGCCACTCCACGCGCCAGCACTGAGCACCACCTCATCCGCCGCCAGAACGCCGTCTGCCGTCTGCACCCCGGTCACGCGACCGCCCTGCTGGACAAAACCGGTAACCTGGCAGTGCTCACGCAAGGTCACGTTGGGCAACGCCAGCAACGCCGCCTTGAGCGACTTCACCAGGCGCGGGTTGCGCACGTTGGCCACGCCGGCCATGTAGATGGCACGCTTGAAGCCCGGGCCCAGCACCGGCACCGCGTCATAGGCCGCCGAAATATCCACGGCACTCAGCGGCCGCTGCTCACGCTCGGCCCAGGCCAGCGCTTCGGCCTCGTCGTCCAGGTCGAGCCAGTACAGGCCGGTGGTGTGCACTTCGGGGTCGACGCCGGTGCTGGCGAACAAACGCTCGCCCAGCTGCGGATAAAAGTCTTGCGACCAGTGTGCCAGGGCGGTCACGGCCGGGCTGTAGCGCCACGGGTACAGCGGCGAGACGATGCCACCGCCAGCCCAGGACGACTCGCGGCCGACTTCCCCCTGATCGCACACCACCACCTGCCCGACCTTCGCCGCCAGGTTGAATGCCGTCAGCAGGCCAATCACTCCGCCGCCGACCACCACTACTTGCTTGCTCATCTGTCGATCCAACACCTGAAGTAAATCCGCGATGCACCGGGCATCATTCAATCTTCAGCTTCCCCAGCAATGCACGCTGTCTTCGACGGCACCCGGATTGCGCTGCACGCCGGCCTGGTCGAGCTGGAAATCGCCACAGCGGTCCTGCGCCATCAGCCCGCTCGGCAGCCGCCGGGCGCGCAGCGTGAAGGTGTCGCTGTCGCGCTGGGCCTGCAGGCTGTAATAGCGGGTACCGTCGGGCAACGCCGGGTCGCCCTCGGCGTATTGGCCAGTGCGTACGCGGTGGCGCTCCAGGCGCAGGGCGGCATCATGCAGCAGGCCAACCACTTCGCTGCGCGCGGCTCGCCGTAGCTGGTCGCTGTAACTGGGGTAGGCAATGGCTGCCAGAATGCCGGTCACGGCCAGCACAATCAACAACTCGATCAGGCTCAAGCCTTGCTGCATGTCAGTCTCCTCGCAATCTCTGCCGCCAGGCAATGCGCCGGGTTGTGTCGCCGGTCATGGCGTAGACCGCTTCCAGCACATGCCGTGACTGGGTTTGCAGGCTGACGGCGGTGACGCGGTACAGGGTGACATGCTGCCCTTCCGGCATATGCGCCGCGTGTTCGCTGGTACCCAGATTCTGCAAATGGAAATAGCCGGTTCGCGTGCGCTGCCACTGCCCGCTCAGGTCATGCGGTCGAGCGGGTGGCGGGCACGCCTCGCAAGGGTCGGGGGGAGCCCGCTCGAGCTCGCCTGCCCCTGCCAGCAGCGTGGCCTCGGCCTGCTCCAGCGCCAGCAGGCCTTCGCTCAGGTAGCCGGTCATTCGCGTTTGCACCAGCGCATTACGCAGGGCAGACGCCGCAAACAGCCCAAGCAGCAGGCTCAGGACCAAGGCCAACAACAGGACTATGCCACGCTGACGATTCATGAGGCCGGCACCGGGTTGCGGATTGCGAC
The DNA here is from genome assembly GCF_030263955.1 of Pseudomonas sp. M2(2023). NCBI lineage: Bacteria > Pseudomonadati > Pseudomonadota > Gammaproteobacteria > Pseudomonadales > Pseudomonadaceae > Pseudomonas > Pseudomonas sp. M2(2023). The sequence continues at coordinate 717,308 of NZ_CP127114.1, read as the reverse complement.
GCTCAGTTCATGGTGCTGTTCAAGTTCGAGCGTGGGTTCGTAAAGCGTCAGGGCAATATCCACCCCCTCACCCTGTGCCATTTGCACACGCTGGAAACGTATTGAGCGCACATTTTCAACCAGCGGCTGGAAGTTGCTTTTGTTGCGTTTAAATCTCAGCGTATTGCCCTGGAGTTGGTAGACATATCTGCTGATGGGGTAAACCTGTGGGTAGCCCTCCTTCAACTCATCGTCCACAGACACTTTGCTATTACAGTCCGTGTGCAGGAACCACTGCGGGCCCCCGGCTTGCCCAGGTAACTCCGCAACGACCAAGCTAAGGGTGGATGCTTCGACTTCCATCGGCCGGGCGAATGCGTGCTCTGCGCTCGAACTGCCGAAGTGCTTTGGCCGCAGTCGCAGGCAGCCGAACATCCCGGTCATGCGGATATCCTGGGCCATTCGCAGCAATGCCAGGCGTGCCTCATCCTGCATGCGTACTGCCGTGCTTTGCAGCCGCCAGGTATGGTGGGCCGAGGCGAATAGCTGGCTGGCCGCCGCCAACAGCAGCAACCCGATGGTCAGCGCCAGCATCACCTCAAGCAAGCCGAAACCACGCTGGCCGCGACTCATGGCCGCCCCCTTTCATGCTCACTGTGCACCGCCATTGCCGCCTGTCCATCGCGGCGCGCGTTCTCCGCAGCCTGCAATGCCTGCAGTTGCAGGCCTGCCGCTGCGAACATACCCACAGCCACCACTACCACCGCCAATAACACTTCCAGAAGCGTCATGCCCCGCTGTCTTGCGTGCATCCCTGCACCTCCTGCGACTTTTCCTGCAATTGCATTGAACCCGGGCGACTGGACCGCCGGTCCAACGACCGTGAAGCTACAGCCAAGCACTTCCAGGGAGGAATGCACGGTGAAGCAACGAGGTGTAACACTGATACAAATGTTGTCGGCCCTGGCTGTGGCCGTATTGCTGACACAGCTCGGCATGCCGGCCTACGCCAGATTGAGCGACGACCTACACAGGGCGGCAGCTGCGCGTGACTTGGCGCAGGCACTGCGCAGTGCGCGCAGCCATGCCATGTTGCAAAGCCAGCCGGTGCTGGTGCAGGCGTTGGACGGTAACTGGGGGAATGGTTGGCAGGTGATGCTGGAGCATAACGGGCAGGTGCTGCGCGAGCAGCGTCTTTCACGGCCGCTGAAGATCACGAGCAATCGCGGTGAGCAGCTGAAATTCAGTTCGCAGGGTGTTCCGCTTGGGGCCAACGGTAATTGGTTAGGTTCAACGATGGAGATTTGCGAGCGCTTGACCGCAACTAGCCAGTATCAAGTTGTGATGGCATCGACTGGCAGGGTCAACGTACAGATGGGAGAGCCAAAAAAATCCCGATGCAAAGACACCTCCAGCTAGCATACGTGGTCGTTGTGGGAGCGGCCCTTTCGCGACACAAGGCCGCTCCCACATGAAACAACACCAGGTGGGTGCCGTTTCAGATCAGCGACCGAACCCGCAGCTCCTTGGGCATGGAGAAGGTGATGTTCTCTTCCCGCCCATCCAGCTCTTCAGCACCGCTGGCGCCCCAGGCTTTGAGCTGCTCGATCACGCCACGCACCAGAACTTCGGGAGCCGAAGCGCCAGCGGTGATGCCGACCCGCGCCGTCTGGTCGAACCAGCCACGCTGCAGGTCCTCGGCACCGTCGATCAGGTAGGCCGGGGTGCCCATGCGCTCGGCCAGCTCGCGCAGGCGGTTGGAGTTGGAGCTGTTCGGGCTGCCGACCACCAGTACCACGTCGCACTCGTCCGCCAGTTGCTTGACCGCGTCCTGGCGGTTCTGGGTGGCGTAGCAGATGTCATCCTTGCGCGGGCCGCCAATGTTCGGGAAGCGCGCACGCAGGGCGTCGATCACGCGGCTGGTGTCGTCCATCGACAGCGTGGTCTGGGTGACGAACGCCAGGTGGTCCGGGTCCTTCACCTGCAGGTTGGCAACATCCTCCTCGTCTTCGACGAGGTAGATGGCGCCACCGTTGCTGGCGTCGTACTGGCCCATGGTGCCTTCGACCTCCGGATGCCCTTCGTGGCCGATGAGAATGCACTCACGGCCGTCGCGGCTGTACTTGGCCACTTCGATGTGCACCTTGGTCACCAGCGGGCAGGTGGCATCGAACACTTTCAGGCCACGGCCAGCAGCTTCCTGGCGCACGGCCTGGGAAACCCCGTGGGCACTGAAGATGACGATGACGTCGTCCGGTACCTGGTCCAGCTCTTCGACAAAGATAGCGCCACGGTTGCGCAGGTCTTCCACCACGAACTTGTTGTGCACCACTTCGTGACGCACATAGATCGGCGGGCCGAAGACTTCCAGCGCGCGGTTGACGATCTCGATCGCCCGGTCGACCCCCGCGCAGAAGCCGCGAGGGTTGGCGAGTTTGATTTGCATGCTCGGCTCCAGGCTTACAGGGCCTTCACCTCGAGGATCTCCACCTCGAAGGTCAGGGTCTTGCCAGCCAATGGGTGATTGAAGTCGATGGTCACCTGGTCGTCATCGAACGCTTTGACCACACCCGGCAGCTCGGTGTTGGCGGCGTCGTTGAAGATGATCAACAGCCCTTCGGACAACTCCATGCCCTCGAACTGAGACCGTGGCATGACTTGCACGTTCTGCGGGTTTGGCTGGCCGAATGCGTTCTCCGGGGCCACCACGACGGTACGCTTGTCGCCACCCTTGAAGCCGAACAGGGCGTTCTCGAACCCTGGCAGCAGGTTGCCATCGCCAACCTTGAAGGTGGCCGGGGCCTTGTCGAACGTGCTGTCGACGGTGTCGCCGTTTTCCAGGTGCAGCGCGAAGTGCAGGGTGACTTCGGTGTTCTGGCCGATACGGGTGTCAGTCATGGACCGGATCCTCGGACTTCTTGCTCTTGAACATATCCAGCGCCAGCATCACCGCACCAACGGTGATGGCGCTGTCGGCCAGGTTGAAGGCCGGGAAGTAATGGCGGTTCTGCCAGTGCACCAGGATGAAGTCGACCACATGGCCGAGCACGACGCGGTCGTACAGGTTGCCGATCGCGCCACCCAGCACCAGCGCCAGCGCCACGGCCAGCCAGGTCTCGTTGCGCCCCAGGCGCTTGAGCCACACTACCAGCACGGCACTGACCACCACGGCGATCAGGGCGAACAGCCAGCGCTGCCAGCCGGAGCTTTCAGCCAGGAAGCTGAACGCCGCGCCGGTGTTGTAGGCCAGGGTCCAGCTGAAGTAGTCAGGGATGACGACAACCTGCTGGTACATGGTCAGGGCATTGTTGAAATACAGCTTGGTGGCCTGGTCGAGGACCAGTACCACCAGGCTCAGCCAAAGCCATGCAAGGCGCCCGAAGCGCCCCGCTACAGGGTTAGGCATAGTGGCGCACCTCGCCGGAACCGCTCAGGTTGTCGACGCAACGGCCGCAGATTTCCGGGTGCTCCGGGTGGCTGCCGACGTCGGCGCGGAAGTGCCAGCAACGGCCGCACTTGGTGTGGCCGGACTTGACCACTTGCAGCTTGAGGCCTTCGACTTCGGTGGCCACCGCTTCGGCCGGCGCTTGCGCGAATGGCACCACGCTGGCAGCCGAGGTGATCAGCACGAAGCGCAGTTCGTCGCCCAGCTTGCCCAGGTCGGCGCTCAGGCCTTCGTCGGCGTACAGGGTGACTTCGGCCTGCAGGTTGCCGCCGATGACCTTGGCGGTACGCTGGTTTTCCAGCTCCTTGTTGACCGATGCCTTGACGGCCATCACGCGGTCCCAGTAGGCGCGGTCCAGTTCGGTACCTACCGGCAGCTCGCTCAGGCCTTCGTACCAGCCGTTGAGCATTACCGACTCGTTGCGCTCGCCTGGCAGGTACTGCCAGATTTCGTCGGCCGTAAACGCCAGGATCGGCGCGATCCAGCGCACCAGCGCCTCGCTGATGTGGTAGAGCGCGGTCTGGCAGGAACGGCGAGCGACACTGTTGGCGCCGGTGGTGTACTGGCGGTCCTTGATGATGTCGAGGTAGAAGCCGCCCAGTTCCTGCACGCAGAAGTTGTGCACCTTGGAGTAGACGTTCCAGAAACGGTACTCGCTGTAGTGCTCTTCCAGCTCGCGTTGCAGCAGCAGGGTGCGGTCAACCGCCCAGCGGTCCAGCGCCAGCATGTCTTCCGGGGCCAGCAAATCGCGGGCCGGGTCGAAGCCGGACAGGTTGGAGAGCAGGAAGCGTGCAGTGTTGCGGATACGGCGGTAGGCGTCGGCGCTGCGCTGCAGGATTTGCTCGGAAACGGCCATTTCACCGGAATAGTCGGTAGCGGCAACCCACAGGCGCAGGATATCGGCACCCAGGGTGTTGTTGACCTTTTCTGGCTCGATGGTGTTGCCCAGCGACTTGGACATCTTGCGGCCGTTCTCGTCCACGGTGAAGCCGTGGGTCAGAAGCTCGCGGTACGGCGCGTGGCCGTCGATGGCGCAACCGGTCAGCAAGGACGAGTGGAACCAGCCGCGGTGCTGGTCGGAACCTTCCAGGTACAGGTCGGCACGCGGGCCGGTGGCGTGGCCAATGTCATGCGAGCCACGCAGCACGTGCCAGTGGGTGGTACCCGAGTCGAACCACACGTCGAGGGTGTCGGTGATCTTGTCGTACTGCTCGGCTTCAGCGCCCAGCAGTTCGGCGGCGTCCAGCTTGAACCAGGCCTCGATGCCTTCCTGTTCGACGCGCTTGGCCACTGCTTCCATCAGCTCGACGGTGCGTGGGTGCAGCTCGCCGGTCTGCTTGTGCAGGAAGAACGGGATCGGTACACCCCAGTTGCGCTGACGGGAGATGCACCAGTCCGGGCGGTTGGCGATCATCGAATGCAGGCGCGCCTGGCCCCAGGCCGGGACGAACTTGGTGTCTTCGATGGCTTTAAGTGCGCGCTCACGCAGCGGCTCGCCGGTGGTCGGCTGCTTGTCCATACCCACGAACCACTGCGCGGTGGCGCGGTAGATCAGCGGGGTCTTGTGGCGCCAGCAGTGCATGTAGCTGTGGCTGATGGTTTCGGTGTGCATCAGCGCGCCGACTTCGCTCAGCTTCTCGACGATGGCCGGGTTGGCCTTCCAGATGAACTGGCCGCCGAAGAATGGCAGCGAGTCCACATACACGCCGTTGCTCTGCACCGGGGTGAGGATGTCGTCGTTGACCATGCCGTAGCGCTTGCAGGTGACGAAGTCGTCTTCACCGTAGGCTGGCGAGGAGTGCACCACGCCGGTACCGGCGCCCAGTTCGACGTAGTCAGCCAGGTAGATTGGCGACAGGCGGTCATAGAACGGGTGGCGGAAGTTGATCAGTTCCAGTGCCGAACCCTGGGCGGTGGCAATGACCGAGCCTTCCAGGCTGTAGCGCTTGAGGCACGACTCGACCAACTCTTCGGCCAGAACCAGCAGACGCTCGCCGGTGTCGACCAGGGCGTACTTGAACTCCGGGTGGATGTTCAGCGCCTGGTTGGCCGGGATAGTCCACGGGGTGGTGGTCCAGATCACGATGGCAGCCGGCTTGGCCAGCGAAGCCAGACCGAAGGCAGCAGCCAGCTTGGCGTCATCGGCTACCGGGAAGGCAACGTCGATGGTCTGCGATTTCTTGTCGGCGTACTCGACTTCGGCCTCGGCCAGGGCCGAACCGCAATCGAAGCACCAGTTCACAGGCTTCAGGCCCTTGAACACGAAGCCTTGCTTGACCATCTCGGCCAGGGCGCGGATTTCGCCGGCCTCGTTGGCAAAGTTCATGGTCTTGTACGGGTTGTCCCAGTCACCCAGCACGCCCAGGCGGATGAACTCGGTCTTCTGCCCTTCGATCTGCTCGGCGGCGTACTCGCGGCACAGCTCGCGAGTGCGGTCGGCGGACAGATGCTTGCCGTGGGTGACCTCGACCTTGTGCTCGATCGGCAGGCCATGGCAGTCCCAGCCCGGCACATACGGCGCATCGAAGCCGGCCAGGGTCTTGGAACGGACGATCATGTCCTTGAGGATCTTGTTCAGCGCATGACCGATGTGAATCTTGCCGTTGGCATAGGGCGGGCCGTCGTGCAGGACGAACTTGGGACGATCCTTGCCAATTTCGCGCAGCTTCTGGTACAGGCCAATGCTGTCCCAGCGCTGCAGGATCTGCGGTTCGCGCTGAGGCAGGCCGGCCTTCATGGGGAAGGCGGTGTCCGGAAGGTTAAGCGTGGCTTTGTAGTCGGTCATTTCAGGCTCTTCGTTAGCGGTTGAGCGTGCCAATGTGCACGTGCGGCGGCGATATCCGCATCGATCGCCGACTTCAGCGCCTCCAGGGAGGCGAATCGCTGCTCTTCTCGCAGCTTGTGGTGGAACTCCACCGTCAGGCGCCGGCCGTAAAGGTCGCCGGCATAGTCCAGCAGATGAATCTCCAGGTGCGGGCGCCCATCACCGGCAACGGTGGGGCGCACGCCGATATTGCCGACACCCGGCCAGGCCTTGCCGTCGATTTCGATGCTGGCCAGGTAGACCCCGGACAGCGGCACGCGGCGGCGCTTGAGCTGAATGTTGGCGGTAGGTGTGCCGAGCTGGCGGGCCAGCTTCTGGCCATGCAGCACGCGGCCGCTGATGCGGTACGGGCGGCCCAGCAGGTGCTCGGCCAGCTCGAAGTTGCCTTCGGACAGGGCCTTGCGCACTTCGGTGCTGCTGACCCGCAGGCCGTCCTGGATCACCGTGTTGGCAGCCTCGACGGTGAAGCCGTACTGCTTGCCGGCCTCGACCAGGAAAGCGAAGTCGCCGGCGCGGTCGCAGCCGAAGCGGAAGTCATCGCCCACTTCGAGGTGGCGTACACCCAGGCCGTCGACCAGGATGGCCTTGACGAAGGCATCGGCGCCGAGCTTGCTCAGGCGCTGGTTGAATGCCAGGCACAGCACCCGGTCGATACCCTCGGCCGCCAGCAGCTCGATCTTGTCGCGCAGCCGGGCCAGGCGGGCCGGCGCGGTGTCGGGGGCGAAATACTCGCGTGGTTGCGGTTCGAAGATGACCACGCAGGTCGGCAGGCCCAAGGCCTGGCCGCGCTCGCGCAGGCGCGCCAGGATAGCCTGGTGGCCGCGGTGAACCCCGTCGAAGTTGCCAATGGTGGCGACACAGCCCCGGTGCTCGGGGCGCAGGTTGTGAAGACCTCGAACCAGCTGCATAACGCGCTTCTTGCTCATAAAGTGGCCGATTATAACCACACCCGGGCGCCGGTGACAGGCAGCAGCGCCCAAGGGCGGCGTGGAATTCGAAAAACCGACGCCTGACCCGCCCGATGCCTCAGTGCAAGGCCTTGCGGGCGAAATGCCGAGGCCGGAAGCCGCACAGGTACAGGCAGCCGAAATAGGTCACGACGCCCGCCAGTACCAAAGCCCCCAGGCGCACCAGGCGCTCGAGCATGTTGCCCTGTTCCCAGGCCGGCAAATAATGCATGCCGGCCAGCAACACCGCCGACATCAGCCCCACCGCCAGCACCAGCTTGAGCAGGAATATCGCCCAGCCTGGTTGCGGCTGGAACAGCTGCTGACTGCGCAGTTTCCAGAACAGCAGGCCGGCGTTCAGGCAGGCCCCCAGGCTGATCGCCAGGGCCAGGCCGGCATGCGCGAGCGGCCCGATCAGGGCCAGGTTGAACAGTTGGGTGCAGACCAGGGTGAATACCGCGATCTTCACCGGTGTACGGATATTCTGCTGCGCGTAGAAGCCGGGTGCCAGCACCTTGACCAGAATGATCGCCAGCAAGCCCACGGAATAGGCGATCAGCGCCTTCTGGGTCATGGCTGCGTCGACGGCAGTGAACTTGCCGTACTGGAACAGCGCCACGGTCAGTGGCTCGGCGAGAATGGCCAGGGCCAGGGTGCATGGCAGCACCAGCAGGAAGCACAGGCGCAGGCCCCAGTCGAGGATCCGCGAGTATTCCTCGCGGTCCTTGTTGGCGTAGGTCTTGGCCAGGGTCGGCAGCAGTATGGTGCCCAGGGCCACGCCCAGTACGCCGGAAGGCAGCTCCATGAGGCGGTCGGCGTAGTACATCCACGACACCGAGCCGGCTACCAGGAAGGAGGCGAAGATGGTGTTGATGATCAGCGAGATCTGGCTCACCGACACCCCGAGGATCGCTGGCAGCATCTGCTTGAGCACCCGCCACACGCCGGTATCGCGCAGGTTCAGGCGTGGCAGCACGAGCATGCCGATCTTCTTCAGCGCTGGCAGCTGGTACAGCAACTGTGCCAGGCCACCGGCCAGCACGCCCCATGCCAGGGCCATGATGGGCGGGTCGAAATACGGCGTGAGCAGCACGGCGAAGGCAATCATCGCCACATTCAGCAAGGTCGGGGTAAAGGCCGGCACCGAGAAACGGTTCCAGGTATTGAGGATTGCCCCGGCCAGGGAGGACAGCGAGATCAGCAATATATAAGGAAAAGTCACCCGCAACAGGGCGGTGGTCAGTTCGTACTTTTCGGCACTGTCGACAAAGCCTGGTGCGGTCGCCCACACCACCCATGGCGCCGCCAGGATGCCGATGGCGGTCACCAGCGCCAGAACCAAGGTCAGCAGGCCACTGACATAGGCGACGAAGGTGCGGGTCGCCTCCTCGCCTTGCTGGGTCTTGTATTCGGCCAGGATCGGTACGAAGGCCTGGGAAAACGCGCCCTCGGCGAAGATGCGCCGCAGCAGGTTGGGCAGCTTGAAGGCGATGAAGAAAGCATCGGTGGCGATGCCGGCGCCGAAAACACGCGCCAGGATGGTGTCGCGGACAAAGCCTAGCACCCGGGAAATCATGGTGATCGAGCTTACCGCAGCCAGGGATTTGAGCAGGTTCATCGAAAAGATTCACGCCAAGGGCAGAGGACGCTGCCAGACAGCGTCCGAATGTGCGATACTCCCGCGCCTTCGCAGGGGAGCCAAAAATTCCCGAGTTTACAGGTCGCGCAGCAGAAAGGAATATTTCCCTCTTGTTGGCGCACCGCTCGGCGGAACCTTGCAGGTGGCCTTGACATCCGTTCGACTGATCGGCATGATTCGCGGCCTATTTTGTTTGCTATTTACCTAAAGTCTTTCGAGGAGCTCGACGGTGGCCAACACACCTTCCGCCAAGAAACGTGCAAAACAGGCTGAGAAGCGTCGCAGCCACAACGCCAGCCTGCGTTCCATGGTCCGCACCTACATCAAGAATGTAGTCAAGGCCATCGACGCAAAAGACGCCGAAAAAGCGCAAGCCGCTTACGTTCTGGCTGTGCCTGTAATCGACCGTATGGCCGACAAGGGCATCATCCACAAGAACAAGGCTGCTCGTCACAAAGGCCGTCTGAATGGCCACATCAAGGCGCTGAAAGAAGCTGCAGCTGCCTAAGCGACGCGCTAGTCGAAAAACCGACCCTAGGGTCGGTTTTTTGTTGCCTGCGATTTGACGGGCTTGCCTGGATAACCTGATCCGGCCTCATCACCGGCAAGCCATGCGCGGTCCCTGTGGGAGCTGGCTTGCCGGCGAGGGGCCGCAAAGCGGCCCCTTCTGCAATCTTACTTGGCAATCTGAATCTTCGGCGCCCACTGCAGCCATTCATCCTCGGCCTTGTCGAACAAGGCGAACGTCTGCTGCGGCCGTGCCGGGTTGCCCATCTGCTCGCCATCCGGCGTGGCGAAGGCGATACCGCCGTCGATCATGGTCTCCACCGACTCGGTACGCACCGTAACCCCCTTGACCAGCCCCCAGTCGAAACCGAAGCCGCTGCTGTTCCAGAAGCGGCTGCCGCTGCGCACCAGGGCCGCATAGCGCGGCTCGATCAGGATATGGATCAATACGCGGTCAGCGCTCTGGCCCAGCTCGAAGCCCGTCACCTTGCCCACCGCAACCTCACGATAGGTCACCGGCACGCCCGGCTTGATCGAGCCACGGCGCGGGGCGCTCAGCGTCAACGGCAGCCCGACTTCAGGCCCTGCCACCTGCGGGGCGTCGGCCAAGGCGATGAAATCGCGCTGCGGGCCACGGTCCTTGGCAGCCGGCTGCACTTCCAGGTACTGCCCGCCCACCAGGGTGTCGAGGTTCTGCGTGCGCACCAGGCCAAAGGCTGGCTTGACCACCCAGAACTGCGTACCGACGCGGGCGATACGGTCCGCCGCTTCGGTAATGCGCGCCCGCAGCAGCACCGCCTGCAAGTCATCGGTCAGGTCGACGCTCTCGACGCTACCCACATCCAGGCCGCGGAAGCGAATCGCCGTGCCAGGCTTGAGGCCGTCGGCACGGTCCACACGAATGGTGATCAACGTACCCGCGCGGTTGACCGCCTCCTGGCTGTCATGCAGGCGGAAGCGTGGGATGTGTCGTTTGAGCGGCACATCAGGCCGTGGCGTATCGAACGCGATACCACCAGCCATCAGGGTCTGCAGTGATTCACTCTTGATCTTGATGCCCGACAGGCCGCCCGTCAGGGTGATGCCACTGACATTCCAGAAGCGCGACGAACCGTTGACCAGCTTTTCGTATTCCTTCTCGATATGCACTCCGATCAGGATGCGATTGCTGTTGCGGGCGAACTGGTAGCTCTGCACGCTACCCACCTTCACCTGGCGGTACATGACCGGGCTACCGACTTCCAGCGAACCCAGGGTGTCGGCGAACAGCACCATGTGCAGGCCTGGTGCCTTGAGGTCGAGCGGCGGCGCCTTGGCGCGGGCTTCGAACTCACGCTCGGGCCGCGCCCCTTTCTCACCAGGGCGAATGGCAATGTAGTTACCCTTGACCAGCGCCTCCAAGCCAGTGATACCCGCCAGGGAAATTGACGGTTTGACCACCCAGAACTGCGTGCCCTCGACCAGATAATCCTCGGCCAACGGGTCCAGCGTAAGCTCGGCCGAGGCACTGGCCAGGTTGTCTGCCATTGTCAGGGCTTTCAGCGAGCCTACCTGGATGCCCTTGTACATGACCGGTGTACGGCCCGCCTGCAGGCCCTCGTAATCGCTCAATTTCACCTTCACCCGGATACCGGCCTGGGCCGCATCGAAGTCCTCATACAGACGGAACGGCAGGTTCGAGTCGGTGGGTGGACTGTCCTTGCGGTGTTCCGGCGTGGCAAAGGCGATACCACCGGCGACAATGCTCGACAGCGATTCGCTACGCACTTTCACGCCCGAGAGCGAGGCATCGATGCTGACGCCGCTGGCATTCCAGAAACGCGTGTGCTTGCGCACCAGGCTGGCATAGGCCGGCTCGATGAAGACCTTTATCTCGACAGTGCTCTGGTCCTCGGACAGGCGGTAGCTTTTAACCCGGCCAACCTGGATCTGCTTGTAGAACACCGGGCTGTCACGGTTGAGCGACCCAAGCCGCTCAGCCTTGAGGGTAAGGTGCAGGCCCGGCTCGGTGTCCGACAGCGGCGGCGCAACCTTCAAGGCAGTAAAACGCTTGGTGCGCTCCCCCTCCCCTGGGCTGACGGCGATGTAGTTGCCTGACACCAGAGTTTCCAGGCCGGAAATACCCGCCAGGCTGACGCTCGGCTTCACCAGCCAGAAACGCGTGCCTTTGGTCAGATGCGGCTCGGCAGCCTTGTTCATCTCGATGGTGGCGATCACCCCCTGGTTCTCACCCTTGGCGTCGAGCACCAGGCTCTTGACCTTGCCAACCGGCATGCCCTTGTAGATCACCTCGGTCTTGTTGGCGACGATACCCTCACCCGACTCGAAGCGGACCTCAATTTCCACACCGGCATCACGGTAAGCCTGCCAAGCAAGCCAGCCACCGATCATCAAGGCGATCAAAGGCAGGATCCATATGGCCGACCAGTTCGAGGCTGGGCGGGTTTTAGCCGTTGGCAGGTCACTCATGGTCGTCATCCGACTCCGTGTTATCCCAAATCAGTCGGGGATCGAAAGTTAAAGCGGCAAGCATTGTCAGGATCACCACAGTTGCAAAGGCGACAGCGCCCAGGTTGGCTTCGACACTGGCTATTCGGCCGAAATTCACCACCGCCACCAGGATGGCGATGACAAAGATATCGAGCATGGACCAGCGCCCAATGAATTCGATGAAGCGGTACATCAATATCCGTTGCCGTGCCGAAAGCGGCTGACGGCGCTGAACGGAGTACAACAGCAAGCCGATGCCCACCAGTTTGAACGTGGGCACCAGGATACTGGCAATGAACACCACGGCAGCAATGGGCACCATGCCATGCTTGAGCAAGGTGATGACACCGGACATGATCGTGTCGGGGCTGCCTTGGCCCAGGGTGCTCACGGTCATGATCGGCAGCATGTTGGCCGGGATGTACAGGATCGACGCGGCAATCAGCAGCGCCCAGGTACGCGCGATGCTGTTCGGCCGACGGGCATGCACGATGGCACCGCAGCGTGTACAGGTTTGTGAAGTGCTGTCTGGCTGTTGCCGGTTCAGCTCGTGACATTCATTGCAGACAAGAATGCCTGCATCAATCGCCCGCATGCAGGTCCTCCCCTGATAGCGCACTCCAGATCTGATGCGGTGACATCACCACCTCGAGCCACACCTGGATCAATAACAGGCTGATGAAGCAGAACAGCCCCAGGCCTACCGTCAGCTCGGCCAGGTCCACCAGCTTGACGATGGCTACCAGCACGCCCATGAAATAGACCTCGAGCATGCCCCAGTCACGCAAGTGGTGATAGATGCGGTAGAACAGCAGGCCGAAACTACGCCCCACGTTCAGACGGATACTCAAGAGCACGACCAGCTGACAGAGCAGTTTTGCCAGAGGGATGGCCATGCTGCACAAGAAAACCACGACGGCCACACCGCGCATTTCCGAGTTGTACAGGCCCAGCACGCCGCTCCAGACAGTATCGTCCGATGTCTGGCCAAGCAGGTGCAGCTGCATGATCGGCAGGAAATTGGCAGGCACAAACAGCAGCAAGGCGGTGAGCACCAGGGCCAGGCTGCGGTTGACCACATTGTGCCGATGGGCGTACAGCTCATAGCCGCAGCGCGGGCATTGGGCTTTCTCATCATGCTGGAGCACGGGCTTGCGCAGCAGCAGGTCACATTCGTGACAGGCGACAAGCTCGTCCAACGGCAACTGGGCCAGGGTTTCAGGTTCGACAGGATTGGGCATATAGCGCTTCTGAATAGGTGCGTGGGCCTATTCTAGTGTTCTGGCTCGAATTGTGGGAGGCGACGATTGAACGGTGACCAGTGCGGGCGAGTCGAGGCGTCGAACCGCCGCGAAGCGGGCGACGTGGTGGATGGCACCGGCTATGCCGGTGTTCGCGGGTGAACCCGCTCCCACAGGGACTGCGTATGCCTGGGAATTTTTGCGCCACAAAGACAAAACCCCTACCTGCATGCGCAGATAGGGGTTTTGCGAAATGAATCTTGACGATGACCTACTCTCACATGGGGAAACCCCACACTACCATCGGCGATGCATCGTTTCACTACTGAGTTCGGGATGGGATCAGGTGGTTCCAATGCTCTATGGTCGTCAAGAAATTCTGTTGCCAGAATGTCCAGATGGACAGCCCAGCGAATTCGGATATGCGATATTTGTGATATTGCGAACTTTCGGTCGTTTCGTCTTCACCACCGCAATCTGCGCTAGCAAATTGCTTGGGTGTTATATGGTCAAGCCTCACGGGCAATTAGTATTGGTTAGCTCAACGCCTCACAGCGCTTACACACCCAACCTATCAACGTCGTAGTCTTCGACGGCCCTTTAGGGGATTCAAGATCCCAGTGAGATCTCATCTTGAGGCAAGTTTCCCGCTTAGATGCTTTCAGCGGTTATCTCTTCCGAACATAGCTACCCGGCAATGCCACTGGCGTGACAACCGGAACACCAGAGGTTCGTCCACTCCGGTCCTCTCGTACTAGGAGCAGCCCCTCTCAAATCTCAAACGTCCACGGCAGATAGGGACCGAACTGTCTCACGACGTTCTAAACCCAGCTCGCGTACCACTTTAAATGGCGAACAGCCATACCCTTGGGACCGGCTTCAGCCCCAGGATGTGATGAGCCGACATCGAGGTGCCAAACACCGCCGTCGATATGAACTCTTGGGCGGTATCAGCCTGTTATCCCCGGAGTACCTTTTATCCGTTGAGCGATGGCCCTTCCATACAGAACCACCGGATCACTAAGACCTACTTTCGTACCTGCTCGACGTGTTTGTCTCGCAGTCAAGCGCGCTTTTGCCTTTATACTCTACGACCGATTTCCGACCGGCCTGAGCGCACCTTCGTACTCCTCCGTTACTCTTTGGGAGGAGACCGCCCCAGTCAAACTACCCACCATACACTGTCCTCGATCCGGATAACGGACCTGAGTTAGAACCTCAAAGTTGCCAGGGTGGTATTTCAAGGATGGCTCCATGAGAACTGGCGTCCCCACTTCAAAGCCTCCCACCTATCCTACACAAGCAAATTCAAAGTCCAGTGCAAAGCTATAGTAAAGGTTCACGGGGTCTTTCCGTCTAGCCGCGGATACACTGCATCTTCACAGCGATTTCAATTTCACTGAGTCTCGGGTGGAGACAGCGCCGCCATCGTTACGCCATTCGTGCAGGTCGGAACTTACCCGACAAGGAATTTCGCTACCTTAGGACCGTTATAGTTACGGCCGCCGTTTACCGGGGCTTCGATCAAGAGCTTCGCTTGCGCTAACCCCATCAATTAACCTTCCGGCACCGGGCAGGCGTCACACCCTATACGTCCACTTTCGTGTTTGCAGAGTGCTGTGTTTTTAATAAACAGTCGCAGCGGCCTGGTATCTTCGACCGGCATGGGCTTACGGAGCAAGTCCTTCACCCTCGCCGGCGCACCTTCTCCCGAAGTTACGGTGCCATTTTGCCTAGTTCCTTCACCCGAGTTCTCTCAAGCGCCTTGGTATTCTCTACCTAACCACCTGTGTCGGTTTGGGGTACGGTTCCCAGTTATCTGAAGCTTAGGAGCTTTTCTTGGAAGCATGGTATCAACCACTTCGTCGCCTAAAGGCAACTCGTCATCAGCTCTCGGCCTTGAAATCCCGGATTTGCCTAAGATTTCAGCCTACCACCTTAAACCTGGACAACCAACGCCAGGCTGGCCTAACCTTCTCCGTCCCTCCATCGCAATAACTGGAAGTACAGGAATATTAACCTGTTTTCCATCGACTACGCTTTTCAGCCTCGCCTTAGGGACCGACTAACCCTGCGTCGATTAACGTTGCGCAGGAAACCTTGGTCTTTCGGCGTGCGAGTTTTTCACTCGCATTGTCGTTACTCATGTCAGCATTCGCACTTCTGATACCTCCAGCAAGCTTCTCAACTCACCTTCACAGGCTTACAGAACGCTCCTCTACCGCGTCATCAAAGATGACACCCGTAGCTTCGGTGCATGGTTTGAGCCCCGTTACATCTTCCGCGCAGGCCGACTCGACTAGTGAGCTATTACGCTTTCTTTAAAGGGTGGCTGCTTCTAAGCCAACCTCCTAGCTGTCTAAGCCTTCCCACATCGTTTCCCACTTAACCATGACTTTGGGACCTTAGCTGACGGTCTGGGTTGTTTCCCTTTTCACGACGGACGTTAGCACCCGCCGTGTGTCTCCCATGCTCGGCACTTCCAGGTATTCGGAGTTTGCATCGGTTTGGTAAGTCGGGATGACCCCCTAGCCGAAACAGTGCTCTACCCCCTGGAGTGATACATGAGGCGCTACCTAAATAGCTTTCGAGGAGAACCAGCTATCTCCGAGCTTGATTAGCCTTTCACTCCGATCCACAGGTCATCCGCTAACTTTTCAACGGTAGTCGGTTCGGTCCTCCAGTCAGTGTTACCTAACCTTCAACCTGCCCATGGATAGATCGCCCGGTTTCGGGTCTATACCCAGCGACTAAACGCCCTATTAAGACTCGCTTTCGCTACGCCTCCCCTATTCGGTTAAGCTCGCCACTGAATATAAGTCGCTGACCCATTATACAAAAGGTACGCAGTCACCTAACAAAGTAGGCTCCCACTGCTTGTACGCATACGGTTTCAGGTTCTATTTCACTCCCCTCTCCGGGGTTCTTTTCGCCTTTCCCTCACGGTACTGGTTCACTATCGGTCAGTCAGTAGTATTTAGCCTTGGAGGATGGTCCCCCCATATTCAGACAAAGTTTCTCGTGCTCCGTCCTACTCGATTTCATTGACAAGAGATTTTCGTGTACGGGGCTATCACCCACTATGGCCGCACTTTCCAGAGCGTTCCACTAATCTCAAATCAACTTAAGGGCTGGTCCCCGTTCGCTCGCCACTACTAAGGGAATCTCGGTTGATTTCTTTTCCTCAGGGTACTTAGATGTTTCAGTTCCCCTGGTTCGCCTCTTGCACCTATGTATTCAGTACAAGATACTCAGCTTGTGCTGAGTGGGTTCCCCCATTCAGAGATCTCTGGATCACAGTCTGTTTGCCGACTCCCCAAAGCTTATCGCAGGCTACCACGTCTTTCATCGCCTCTGACTGCCAAGGCATCCACCGTATGCGCTTCTTCACTTGACCATATAACCCCAAGCAATCTGGTTATACTGTGAAGACGACATTCGCCGAAAATTCGCATGTTGCTCTTTCGAGCAGAACTCACAAATTTTACCTTAGCCTGATTAACCAGCAGTGAAACTGGCCATCAGTCTATATCTATCACATATCCGAATTTTTAAAGAACGATCTGACAAAAGCCAGAAATCAACATTCGAAACGAATGCTCATTTCCAAGTTCTGACCAGGAACAACACAAGACCCATACAGGATCTTGATCGTCTTCAACCATGAATCAAGCAATTCGTGTGGGAGCTCATCAGCAGGCTGATGTCGTCGATTAAGGAGGTGATCCAGCCGCAGGTTCCCCTACGGCTACCTTGTTACGACTTCACCCCAGTCATGAATCACACCGTGGTAACCGTCCTCCCGAAGGTTAGACTAGCTACTTCTGGTGCAACCCACTCCCATGGTGTGACGGGCGGTGTGTACAAGGCCCGGGAACGTATTCACCGCGACATTCTGATTCGCGATTACTAGCGATTCCGACTTCACGCAGTCGAGTTGCAGACTGCGATCCGGACTACGATCGGTTTTGTGAGATTAGCTCCACCTCGCGGCTTGGCAACCCTCTGTACCGACCATTGTAGCACGTGTGTAGCCCAGGCCGTAAGGGCCATGATGACTTGACGTCATCCCCACCTTCCTCCGGTTTGTCACCGGCAGTCTCCTTAGAGTGCCCACCATAACGTGCTGGTAACTAAGGACAAGGGTTGCGCTCGTTACGGGACTTAACCCAACATCTCACGACACGAGCTGACGACAGCCATGCAGCACCTGTGTCAGAGTTCCCGAAGGCACCAATCCATCTCTGGAAAGTTCTCTGCATGTCAAGGCCTGGTAAGGTTCTTCGCGTTGCTTCGAATTAAACCACATGCTCCACCGCTTGTGCGGGCCCCCGTCAATTCATTTGAGTTTTAACCTTGCGGCCGTACTCCCCAGGCGGTCAACTTAATGCGTTAGCTGCGCCACTAAAATCTCAAGGATTCCAACGGCTAGTTGACATCGTTTACGGCGTGGACTACCAGGGTATCTAATCCTGTTTGCTCCCCACGCTTTCGCACCTCAGTGTCAGTATCAGTCCAGGTGGTCGCCTTCGCCACTGGTGTTCCTTCCTATATCTACGCATTTCACCGCTACACAGGAAATTCCACCACCCTCTACCGTACTCTAGCTCGCCAGTTTTGGATGCAGTTCCCAGGTTGAGCCCGGGGCTTTCACATCCAACTTAACGAACCACCTACGCGCGCTTTACGCCCAGTAATTCCGATTAACGCTTGCACCCTCTGTATTACCGCGGCTGCTGGCACAGAGTTAGCCGGTGCTTATTCTGTCGGTAACGTCAAAACAGCAAGGTATTAACTTACTGCCCTTCCTCCCAACTTAAAGTGCTTTACAATCCGAAGACCTTCTTCACACACGCGGCATGGCTGGATCAGGCTTTCGCCCATTGTCCAATATTCCCCACTGCTGCCTCCCGTAGGAGTCTGGACCGTGTCTCAGTTCCAGTGTGACTGATCATCCTCTCAGACCAGTTACGGATCGTCGCCTTGGTGAGCCATTACCTCACCAACTAGCTAATCCGACCTAGGCTCATCTGATAGCGCAAGGCCCGAAGGTCCCCTGCTTTCTCCCGTAGGACGTATGCGGTATTAGCGTTCCTTTCGAAACGTTGTCCCCCACTACCAGGCAGATTCCTAGGCATTACTCACCCGTCCGCCGCTGAATCAAGGAGCAAGCTCCCGTCATCCGCTCGACTTGCATGTGTTAGGCCTGCCGCCAGCGTTCAATCTGAGCCATGATCAAACTCTTCAGTTCAATACTGCTTGGGTTTTTAAGAAACCCTAAACTTGGCTCAGCAATCTCAAATGACTATGTGATTTCTCGCATGGCCACTTGTGATGCTGATAATCTTTGTGACTATCAGTCCGTACTCACAAGCACCCACACGAATTGCTTGATTCGATTTGTTAAAGAGCGTTTGGTTAAGAGCGTTTCGTCTCAACCGAGGCGCGCATTCTACGCCTTCCTCATTTGCTGTCAAGCGTTTATTTTGAAGTTTTTTGCGAGAAACTCGTTTAGCTTCAAACACTTGACTCGCTGCGATCTCTCGTAGCGGGAGGCGAATCATACAGCGTTTAGAAACGCTGTCAACCATCATCTCAACCGCTGCCGATCATTTGATCGTAGCCCTTTCAACTCTTTCCGAACAACCTAACTTGTTGAATTTCAATAAGTTTGTCGTTCCGATGTCGCTGGAAGTGGGGCGCATTATAAGGGGATTCGAGAGGGCGTCAACCTTTAATTTCAAGAAACTTTAATATCGCTGAAAAACAAAGCGGGGAGGCCTGTCGGCCTCCCCGCTTCTGCGTCATCCCTTACAAACTAGGGAACGCAAACTGCGAAGCCTCATGGCTGGCCCGCTGCGGCCAGCGCTGGGTAATCGCCTTGCGACGGGTATAGAAGCGCACACCGTCCGGACCATAGGCATGCAGGTCACCGAACAGCGAGCGCTTCCAGCCACCAAAGCTGTGGTAGGCCACCGGCACCGGCAGCGGTACGTTCACACCGACCATGCCCACTTCGATCTCGTCGCAGAACAGGCGCGCCGCTTCACCGTCACGGGTGAAGATGCAGGTGCCGTTGCCATACTCATGATCGTTGATCAGTTGCATGGCCTGCTCCAGGCTGTTCACACGCACTACGCAAAGCACCGGGCCGAAGATCTCTTCCTTATAGATACGCATCTCCGGGGTCACCTTGTCGAACAGGGTGCCGCCGACGAAGTAGCCATCCTCATTACCAGCCACACGGAAGCCACGGCCATCCACCACCAGCTTGGCGCCAGCAGCAACACCGTCATCAATGTAGCCCACCACCTTGTCACGGGCAGCAGCCGTCACCAGCGGGCCCATGTCCAGGCCGCACGAGGTGCCGGCACCAATCTTCAGGGCCTTGATCTGCGGTTCCAGCTTGGCAATCAGGGCGTCAGCCACCTGGTCACCCACGCATACCGCCACCGAAATGGCCATGCAACGCTCGCCGCACGAACCGTAGGCCGCCCCCATCAGTGCGCTCACGGCATTGTCCAGGTCGGCATCCGGCATCAGCACCGCATGGTTCTTCGCACCACCCAGGGCCTGCACACGCTTGCCGCGCTTGGTGCCTTCAGCGTAGATGTACTCAGCGATCGGAGTCGAACCGACGAAGCTCAGGGCCTTCACTTCCGGCGCTTCGATCAGCGCATCCACCGCTTCCTTGTCGCCGTGCACCACGTTGAGGATGCCCTTCGGCAGGCCGGCTTCCAGCAGCAGCTGGGCGATGAACAGAGTCGAGCTCGGGTCGCGCTCGGAAGGCTTGAGGATGAAGGCGTTACCGCAGGCGATGGCCAGTGGGTACATCCACAGCGGCACCATGGCCGGGAAGTTGAACGGGGTGATACCGGCAACCACGCCCAGTGGCTGGAAGTCGGACCAGGCATCGATGTTCGGGCCAACGTTGCGGCTGTACTCGCCTTTGAGCACTTCCGGCGCGGCGCAGGCGAACTCGACGTTCTCGATGCCACGCTTCAGTTCGCCGGCAGCATCTTCCAGGGTCTTGCCGTGCTCTTCGCTAATCATCTGCGAGATACGCGCTTCGTTCTGCTCCAACAGTTGCTTGAAGCGGAACATCACCTGGGCGCGCTTGGCCGGTGGGGTGTTACGCCAGGCCGGGAAGGCAGCCTTGGCCGAGTCGATCGCTTCCTGCACGGTCGCGCGGCTGGCCAACTCGACTTTGCGCACGGCCTGGCCGGTGGACGGGTTGAAGACATCGGCGGTGCGCTCACCCTTGGTAACCAGTTCGCCGTGGATCAGGTGCTGAACAATGCTCATGCAAAACTCCAGATAAAGAAGGTTGAGGCAGGCGCGCGATGCGTTCACGCGCCAGGCATCAGAATCGGAAAGATCAGTCGATCAGGTTCAGGGTTTCGCCTACTGCGTCGAACAGGCGATCCAGTTCCTGCGGCGTGGTGTTGAAGGTTGGGCCGAACTGCAGGGTGTCGCCACCGAAGCGTACATAGAAGCCTTTCTTCCACAGTTTCATCGCCGCCTCGTACGGACGCACGATGGCATCACCGTCGCGGGCAGCGATCTGGATCGCGCCGGCCAGGCCGTAGTTGCGGATATCGACGATGTTCTTGGTGCCCTTCACGCCATGCAGCAGCTTCTCGAAGTGCGGCGCCAGCTCGGCGGCGGCCTGCACCAGGTTTTCCTTCTGCAGCAGGTCCAGCGCGGCGATACCGGCGGCGCAGGCTACCGGGTGGGCCGAGTAGGTGTAGCCGTGCGGGAATTCCACGGCGTACTCCGGGGTCGGCTGGTTCATGAAGGTCTGGTAGATCTCGCTGCTGGCGATAACCGCGCCCATCGGGATGGCGCCGTTGGTCACCTGCTTGGCGATGCACATAAGGTCCGGGGTCACGCCGAAGGCTTCGGAGCCAGTCATAGCGCCCATGCGGCCGAAGCCGGTAATCACTTCGTCGAAGATCAGCAGGATGTTGTGCTGGGTGCAGATTTCACGCAGGCGCTTCAGGTAACCCTTCGGCGGCGGCAGAACACCAGCCGAACCTGCCAGCGGCTCGACGATCACGGCAGCGATGTTGGAGGCGTCGTGCAGCTCGATCAGCTTGAGCATCTCATCAGCGAGGGCAATACCACCCTCTTCCGGCATGCCTTTGGAGAAGGCGTTGACCGGCAGCACGGTGTGAGGCAGGTGGTCGACATCCAGCAGCTGACCGAACAGCTTGCGGTTACCGTTGACGCCACCGAGGCTGGTGCCGGCGATGTTCACGCCGTGGTAGCCGCGAGCACGGCCGATAATCTTGGTCTTGGTCGCCTGGCCTTTCAGACGCCAGTAGGCACGCACCATCTTCAGCGCGGTGTCGGCACACTCGGAACCGGAGTTGGTATAGAACACATGGTTCAGGTCGCCCGGGGTAAGTTCGGTGATCTTCTCGGCCAGCTGGAACGACAGCGGGTGGCCGAACTGGAAGGCCGGGGAGTAGTCCAGTGTGCCGATCTGACGAGCCACCGCTTCGGTGATTTCCTTGCGGGTGTGCCCGGCGCCGCAGGTCCACAAACCGGACAGGGCATCGAAGATCTTGCGCCCCTGGTCGTCGAACAGGTAGCTGCCTTCGGCCGCCACGATCAGGCGTGGGTCGCGCTGGAAGTTGCGGTTGGCGGTGTAGGGCATCCAGTGCGCATCCAGCTTGAGCTGGCTGGCGATACCGGCGGGGGCGGTTTCGGGCATGTTCATCGGCGGTTCCTCGGAAGACGATTAGGCAACGATGGATGTTGTTGCAGCTAAATTGGCACGGCGATAAAGTCTGGAAAAGCCAACATTTCTAATCTTCAGACAGGCCCTGACTAAACTAATGAGCCGACGCCCCGATCCACTCGCCCAAGTCAGCGATTTTGACATCCGTCTGCTGAAGATCTATCGCAGTGTCGTAGAGTGTGGCGGTTTCTCGGCCGCCGAAAACGTGCTGGGCATTGGCCGTTCGGCCATCAGCCAGCAAATGAACGACCTTGAGCAACGCCTTGGCCTGCGCCTGTGCCAGCGCGGACGCGCCGGGTTCTCGCTGACCGAGGAAGGCCGCGAGGTCTACCACTCGGCGCTGCAACTGCTCAGCGCTCTGGAAAGCTTTCGCACCGAGGTCAACGGCCTGCACCAGCATTTGCGTGGCGAGCTGAACATTGGCCTGACCGATAACCTTGTGACGCTGCCGCACATGCGCATTACCCATGCCCTGGCCGAGCTCAAGGACCGCGGCCCCGATGTGCGCATCCAGATCCGCATGATCGCACCCAGCCAGGTCGAGCACGGCGTGCTTGATGGCAGCCTGCATGTCGGCGTGGTGCCGCAGACCAGCCCGCTGTCGGGCCTCGAGTACCAGCCGCTGTACAGTGAGCGCTCGCTGCTGTACTGCGCAGTCGGCCACCCGCTGTTCTATGCAGATGACCAGCAGATCGACGACGACCGCCTCAACAGCCAGGAAGCCATCACCCCCACCTTCCGCCTGCCGGCCGAAATCCAGGCGCATTACCAGGCACTGAATTGCACGGCCAGTGCTTCGGACCGCGAAGGCATGGCGTTTCTCATCCTTACCGGGCGCTACATCGGCTACCTACCAGACCACTACGCCACGTTCTGGGTGCAGCAAGGCCGCTTGCGTGCCCTCAAGCCCCGGGAACGCTTCTATGATCTGAGTCTCAGCTGGGTAACGCGCAAGGGCCGGCGGCCGAACCTGGTACTGGAAAGCTTCCTCGAAAGCCTGGCTGCGACACGCTGATGCCAGTCTGTGCCGCAAACGCTTGTCACTTCGGCACAGGCAGGTAATCTTGTCCGACAGCCGCAGCCACTGACCCGTACGGAATCGTCCATGACCCTAGAAGTCCCTGCGCATCGCCTCTCCGCCTCGGGCAAGCCCGCGGGCCGCATCCGCCAGAAGAACGAACAGGCCATTATCCAGGCCGCCGAAGACGAGTTTGCCCGCCATGGTTTCAAGGGCACCAGCATGAACACCATCGCCCTCAAGGCGGGGTTGCCCAAGGCCAATCTGCATTACTACTTCACCAACAAGCTGGGCCTGTACATTGCAGTACTCAGCAACATCATCGAGTTGTGGGACAGCACCTTCAACGCCTTGAGCGTCGACGACGATCCGGGCGAAGCCCTGAGCCAGTACATCCGCACCAAGATGGAGTTCTCCCGGCGCAACCCGCAAGCCTCGCGGATTTTCGCCATGGAAGTGATCAGCGGCGGCACCTGCCTGAGCGAATACTTCAGTGCCGACTACCGCGAATGGTTCCGCGGCCGGGCCGCGGTGTTCCAGGCCTGGATCGAAGCCGGAAAGATGGACCCGGTCGACCCGGTGCACCTGATCTTCCTGCTGTGGGGCAGCACCCAGCACTACGCCGACTTCGCCACCCAGATCTGCCAGGTGACCGGCCGCAGCCGCCTGACCAAGCAGGACATGGAAGACGCGAGCAACAATCTTATCCACATCATTTTGAAGGGCTGCGGCATAAAGCCGGCTGCCTGATCGTCATTTATGCCTTCTACCTTGCTCGACCTCTGCGAGTATCGCGAGGAAATCCGCAAAAGCCGCTTCATCACCATGGCCGGGCCGATCAGCAGTGCCGCCGACGCGATGAGTTTCATCGAACGCCACAGCGACCTGGCCGCCACCCACAACTGCTGGGCCTGGAAGCTTGGCGCCCAGTACCGCAGCAGCGATGACGGCGAACCTGGCGGTACCGCGGGACGGCCAATCCTCGCGGCCATCGAAGCGCAGGACTGCGACCAGGTGGTAGTGCTGGTAATCCGCTGGTACGGCGGCATTCAGCTGGGAACTGGCGGCTTGGCCAGGGCCTACGGCGGCGGCGCCAACAAATGCCTGCAACAGGCACCCAAGCGGCTGCTGGTGCAGCGCAGCGAATTCACCTGCAGTTGCAGTTTCAGCGAACTGGCACTGGTGAAGCTGCGCCTGGCGGAGGTTGACGGCCTGGTCCTGGATGAGCAGTTCACCGCCAATGGCGTGGACCTGTTGATTGCACTCGGTGACGCCCACCTGGCGCCACTGCAGCAGCAGTTGGCCGACTTGAGCCGCGGGCGCATTCTGCTCGAAGCACGTTGAACATTGCCCACAACAACTGTGGGCCGGCCTGTGGATAAGCTTGGGGCATTCGCTTGCAGGCAGCATTAATCAAGGGCTACAGAGGCTTGATCATATTTTGATCACCATTTGATGACAGCCGCAAACCGTTGATGCTCCTGACGTTATCCCCAGGTCCCCAGCCTGCGTACCCCCGCACAGCCATCTGCGCTTGCACACAATAACTGTGGACCAGCTTGTGGATAACCCGTGCGCCAACAAGCCGAAGGCCACGCCGTACAAGGGCCTGACGCAACTGGTGATTTTTCGTACAGCCCACCACGAGGCGCTCGGCACCACAGTGCATTATCCTCAATATCCTTCTTCGAACCGATCACGGAGCGCATCCAAATGGCTAACGCAAAAACCGCACTCATCATCGGCGCCTCGCGCGGGCTGGGACTGGGCCTGGTGCAACGCCTGCAGGAAGACGGCTGGACCATCACCGCCACCGTGCGCAACCCGCAGCAGCCCGGCGCCCTGGCGGACGTGCCCGGCGTGCGCATCGAACAGCTGGAAATGAACGACACGGCCCAGCTCGATGGCCTCAAGCAACGCCTGCAAGACCAAGTCTTCGACCTGGTGTTCATCAACGCCGGGGTCATGGGGCCTCTGCCGCAAGACCTTGAGACGGTGCAGAACAAGGACATCGGCGACCTGTTCATGACCAACGCCGTGGCGCCAATCCGCGTGGCCCGCCGCCTGGTCGGCCAGGTACGCGAAGGCAGCGGCGTACTCGCCTTCATGAGCTCGATCCTGGGCAGCGTGACCATCCCCGACGGCGGCGAAATCTGCCTGTACAAGGCCAGCAAGGCGGCCCTGAACTCGATGATCAACAGCTTCGTCGTCGAGCAACAACGCCCCGACCTTTGCGTACTGGCCATGCACCCGGGCTGGGTGAAAACCGACATGGGCGGTGAAAACGCCGAGATCGACGTGCTGACCAGCACCCGCGGCATGCTTGAACAGATCAAGGCGCAAAGCGGCAACGGCGGCCTGCGCTTCATCAACTACAAGGGCGAACCCTTGGTCTGGTGATTCACCAGGTCGCAGCCTGGCCGTGCGCAATGCCCGGCCAGGCTCTGTAGAATGGCGGCAACCGTACCTGATCGAGATGACCCACCATGTATGACTGGTTGAACGCCCTGCCCAAGGCCGAACTGCACCTGCACCTGGAAGGCTCGCTGGAGCCCGAGCTGCTGTTCGCCCTGGCCGAGCGCAACAAGATCGCCCTGCCCTGGGCCGATGTGGAGACCTTGCGCGGTGCCTATGCCTTCAACAACCTGCAGGAGTTCCTGGACCTGTATTACCAGGGCGCCGACGTGCTGCGCACCGAGCAGGACTTCTACGACCTGACCTGGGCCTACCTGCAACGCTGCAAGGCGCAGAACGTGATCCACACCGAACCGTTCTTCGACCCACAGACCCATACCGACCGCGGCATCCCCTTCGAGGTGGTGCTCAACGGCATCAACCAGGCGTTGAAGGACGGTCGCGAACAACTGGGCATCAGCAGTGGCCTGATCCTCAGCCTCCTGCGCCACCTCAGCGAAGATGAAGCACAGAAAACCCTCGACCAGGCCCTGCCATTCCGCGATGCGTTCATCGCCGTTGGCCTGGACAGCTCGGAAATGGGGCACCCACCGAGCAAGTTCCAGCGAGTGTTCGACCGCGCCCGCAGCGAAGGCCTGGTCGCCGTTGCCCATGCCGGCGAGGAAGGCCCGCCCGAGTACATCTGGGAAGCCCTGGACCTGCTGAAGGTCAAGCGTATCGACCACGGTGTGCGCGCCATCGAGGACGAGCGCCTGATGCAGCGCATCATCGACGAGCAGATCCCGCTCACGGTGTGCCCGCTGTCGAACACCAAGCTGTGCGTGTTCGACCACATGAGCCAACATAACATCCTCGAGATGCTCGAGCGCGGCGTGAAGGTCACGGTCAACTCTGACGACCCGGCCTACTTCGGCGGCTATGTCACCGAAAACTTCCACGCCCTGTACACCCATCTGGGCATGACCGAAGACCAGGCCCGTCGACTGGCCCAGAACAGCCTGGATGCCCGGCTGGCCTGAATGACCTGACGGCGACATATCTGTGGCGCCGTCAACCTACCTGCAACGTCGGCACGCGGGCAATGCGATTGATCTGCTGGATACCCAACGCAGAAATATGCAATGCCCGCGAGTCCTCGGCCTCGCGCATCCAGCCAGATTGCAGGAACAGCCGGAACAAGGCCTGCCCCAGCACGCCGCCCAGGTGCGGCCCCTGGTCGTTCCACTCGGTGCAGCGGCAGATCACGCAGCCACGTTGCTGGTGCGGCGCCAAGGCATCGATGTAGACCCCGACCAAAGCCAACTGCGTCCGCCCCTCTTCGCTTACCATCAACTGCCGACCACTACCCTCCAGCCAGCCGGCCACCACCAGACGGTGATACAGCTCACCGGCCAGTTCCCCCCCCAAGTGATCGCCACAGCGACGCGCCCTGCGTATCGACATGGGCAGCGGTGATACCGGTGCCTTGGCCCGCTCCCCCCTGGCACTCTCCAACTGGACACTGGCCAGGGCCTCCACCGCTGCCCCGACTTGCGGGGTGGCCAGCCGGAAGTAGCGCTTGCGCCCCCGCGCTTCGTGTCGGAGCAAACCGGCCGACGACAACAACGAAAGATGAGCGCAGGCCGATGACGAGGTCAGGCCTGTCATTACCGCGAGCTCGTTGGCCAGCCGCGGCGTGCCATCGATCAATGCCCACAACATGGCACTGCGCTTGGGGTCGGCCATCAGGCTGGCAATCTGGCTGATACTGCTGGCTGCGTTCATGTCCCTGTAACTCCCTGCAAGTTCACTGTGTGGATGCGATGGCCACCCCTGGCAGGGAAGCGCCTCTCGCTGGCACTGGCCTGGTTCGCCAGTATAAGCCGCAAAAAACGCCATTCAGGCAGCGCCGCGCAGTGGTGCCACAGGCAAAATACCACTGGGTATGCCTACCCATGGCAGGCAGCGGAACAGTGCGTGAAAGCTGCCCGGACCGCGTGGGCAAGCAGCCCGGCACACATGGCAGGAGCCCGGGAACGACAGGCGGAAAAAACACCGGATGCAACTTCGGACGCGGCCGACAAGCAATTTCCACAAGTAGCGCAAGCCAAAGCGAAGGTTCCACGTGCTTGCGGGCATTGCACCCCAAGCTGGAAAAAACATGTAGAAAACGTTCTTGCCGACCGTCAGTCAGGACACTGATGCAGGTCATGGCGGGCAGAAAGTGCAGCGCTACACTTCATCCGCTCTCCCCCTTTGGAGGTATGCCGCGATGAAAATTGTCGTCAGTGCGTCGAGCCGAAACCCCGCTTGCCCCTGGCAGGTCCAGCTCGATCAACACGTGGTCAGTTTCCGCAGCGAGGCCGAGGCGCGTGCCTTCGTCGCCACGCTGGAAACCCGTCTGCAGGCACCTCACCCGCTTATGCGGGAGCCTTGGCCGGCAAGCGTCGGGTCAGCAGCGCGACACTGACCACCAGCGCCCCGCACAGGCTGATCACCAGCGCCATCGGTACCGCACTGCCATCATGCAGCAGCCCCACCAGCGCCGCTGCACCGGCGGCGACGCTGAACTGCAGGCAGCCCATCAGCGCCGAGGCACTGCCGGCCCGCGCCCCCTGCCCGCTCATGGCACAGGCAGAGGCGTTGGGGATGATGCAGCCGAGGCTGGAAATGCAGACGAACAGCGGTACCAGCAGTGGCCACAGCTGTGTTGGCCGCATTGCCGCCACGGCCAGCAACACCAGGCCCGCAGCCAGGTACAGCCATACCGCACGCGCCAACAGAAATGCCGGCCCGCGCTTGGCCAGCAAGCGTGCATTCACCTGCGCCACCAGGATGAAGCCGGCGGCATTGGTGCCGAACAACCAGCCGTAATGCTCGGCCGGCACGCCATAGAGCTTGATGAACACGAAAGGCGAACCGGCGATGTAGGCAAACATGCCGGCGATGGCGATACCACCGGTCAGGGCATGGCCGACGAACACCCGGTCAGCGAACAGGCGCAAGTACTGGCGCATGGCGCCAGACAGCGGTTGCCGCGGTATGTGCTCGGGCAGGCTTTCCGGCAGGCCCAGGCTGACCGCCAACAGGCAGCCGGCACTGAACAGGCTCAGGGCGAGGAAGATCGATTGCCAGCCGGCCACGTTCACCAGCACCCCGCCCAGCATCGGTGCCAGGATTGGCGCCAGCCCCATGACCAGCATCAGCTGCGAGAACACCTTGGCCGAGGCCACCGGGTCGCACTTGTCACTGACGATGGCCCGCGAAAGCACCATCCCGGCGCAACCGCCCAACGCCTGGACAAACCGCGCCAGCACCAGGGTATCGAGGTCGGGGGCATAGGCACATGCCAGTGACGCCAGGGTGAACAGGGTCACCCCGAACATCAGCGGCTTGCGTCGGCCAAAGCGGTCAGCCACCGGCCCGTAGGCCAGTTGCCCGATGGACAGGCCAAGGAAGTAGGCGGCCAAGGTGGCCTGGACGTGTTTTTCATCGGTGGCGAACGCCTGCGCCATGGCCGGGAAGGCGGGCAGGTAGAAGTCGATCGCCAAGGGCCCGAACGCACTGAGTGCGCCCAGGATGAGCACCATTCGCAGGTTCATCAGGAATCCATAGCAGGCTAAGCAAGTGCTCGATTCTACCTGCTGTGGCCCCTATCCATGTGAAAACATTTGCAACAATACCGAGCCTGGAGCGCCCCCTGTGGGAGCGGGCGTGCCCGCGAATCAGGCGGCGCGGTGGATGGCACCGGCTACGCCGGTGTTCGCGGGCACGCCCGCTCCCACAGGTCAGTATTCAGGCCGCCTCGACCTGATAACCTTCATCGCGAATGGCCGTGAGGATCCGCTCCTGAGCCAACTCGCTCTGCACCCGTACCTGCCTGGCCGCCAGATCGACCTCCACCTTGGCCGCGGCATCCTGCTCCTGCACTGCCCGGGTCACGGCTTTCACGCAATGGCCACAGGTCATGCCTTGTACATTGAACACTTGCATGGGGGTTACCTCCTTCAGGTTTTCCACAAGTCTCAAGCTTGCCATCGGGGCAAGGTCAAGACTTGCCGACACCAGCCGGGGTGGAAATCCGCGCGCGCGTCGGCCAAGCTGCGCCTTTGATGATCAGGCAAGCAGGAGATTCTTCATGTTCAGGGCAGCATTGGCCGTCGTCGGGCTATTGAGCACGCTGGCTGCAGTGCCACCGGCCAGCGCCGAGGGCAACTCGGACTACAGCGTGCTGATCATTTCCCGGGAGCGTCTGGAAGTGGCCACCAGTTGCGAAATCGGCATCTACCTCAACGACCAGCTCTCCGGGCGCGTGTTCCAGGAGCAGTCCACCTCGTTCAACCTGCCGCCCGGCCCGGTGGACGTGCGCCTGCGCCTGCTGCCCGGGCAAATGCCCGGCTGCGCCCCGGGTGTCGAGGACCAACGCAGCACGCGACTGAACCTGCAGGCGGGCCAGATCAACAAATACCGCATCGCCATGGGGCAATATGGGCTGGAGTTGAAGCGAGCCGGCCTGGGCTATTGACCTTACCTGCGTGGCAAGGTTGATGCTGGAGGCCTGTCCAAGGAGGAGAGCCATGCCCGCATCCACCACATACGACCTGCCGATCTCCGGCATGACCTGCGCCAGTTGTGCCGGCCGGGTCGAACGCGCCCTGCGCAAGGTCACCGGCACTGAACAGGTCAGCGTCAACCTCGCCACCGAACAGGCCCGGGTCCAGGCCCCGGTCAACAGTCTGCCCGCGCTGGTCGAGGCCATACGCGAAGCCGGCTATGGCGTGCCCACCCGCACCGTCGAACTGCAGATTGGCGGCATGACCTGCGCCAGTTGCGTCGGCCGCGTAGAGCGCGCTCTCGGCAAGCTGCCGGGTGTTGAACGGGTCAGCGTCAACCTGGCCAGCGAACGTGCGCACCTCGAAGTGCTCGCGGCCCTCGACGACAACCTGCTGATCGATGCCGTGCAAAAGGCCGGCTACAGCGCCAGCCTGCCGCAAACAGCCAGGGACGACCAGCACGCTGCCCAGCACCGCCTGCGTAACGAACGCCTGGCGGTCGGCGCAGCGTTGCTGCTCGCCCTGCCGTTGGTGGTACCAATGGTGGTGCAGCCGTTTGGCGTGCACTGGATGTTGCCAGCGTGGGTGCAGTTCCTGCTGGCCACACCGGTGCAGTTCATTCTCGGCGCGCGGTTCTACGTGGCCGCCTGGAAGGCCGTGCGCGCAGGTACCGGCAACATGGACCTGCTGGTGGCCCTGGGTACCAGCGCCGGCTACGGCTTGAGCCTGTACCAGTGGGCGCAAGCCCCCGGCGGCATGGCCCCTCACCTGTACTTCGAAGCTTCGGCCGTGGTGATTGCCCTGGTGCTGCTGGGCAAGTACCTGGAAAGCCGTGCCAAGCGCCAGACCGCCAGCGCCATCCGTGCCCTCGAGGCCCTGCGCCCGGAACGGGCCGTGCGCCTGGTCGATGGCCGGGAAGAAGACGTGGCCATTGCCCAACTGCGCCTCGGCGACCTGGTACTGGTCAAACCCGGCGAGCGCTTCCCGGTCGATGGCGTGGTGGAAGACGGCAGCAGCCATGCCGATGAAGCCCTGATCAGCGGCGAGAGCCTGCCGGTGCCCAAGCAGCCCGGCGACAGCGTCACCGGTGGCGCCATCAACGGCGAAGGCCGGCTGCTGGTACGCACCAAGGCACTGGGTACCGAAACCGTGCTGGCACGCATCATCCGCCTGGTGGAAGACGCCCAGGCGGCCAAGGCACCGATCCAAAAGCTGGTCGACCGGGTCAGCCAGGTATTCGTCCCGGCCGTGCTGGTACTGGCGCTGATCACCCTGGCCGGTTGGTGGCTGGCCGGCGCGCCGCTGGAAACCGCGCTGATCAATGCCGTCGCGGTACTGGTCATCGCCTGCCCCTGCGCCCTCGGCCTGGCCACACCCGCAGCGATCATGGCCGGCACCGGGGTTGCCGCCCGCCATGGCATCCTGATCAAGGACGCCGAAGCGCTGGAGCGCGCCCATGCGGTCAACCGCGTGGTGTTCGACAAGACCGGCACCCTCACCTCCGGCAGCCCGCGCGTTGTCCACAGCCAGGCGCAGGTGGGCAGCAGCGCCGACCTGCACCGCCTGGCCGGTGCCCTGCAGCGCGGCAGCGAACACCCGCTGGCCAAGGCGGTACTGGATGCCTGTGCCGAACAAGGCCTGGACGTGCCTGGCGTTACCGACAGCCAGTCGCTGACCGGGCGTGGTATTGCCGGGCGCGTGGAAGGCCGCGAGCTGGCCCTGGGCAACCGCCGCCTGCTCGATGAAAGCGCCCTGCCACCCGGCGACCTGGCCGCCAAGGCCCAGGCCTGGGAAGCCGAGGGGCGCACCCTGTCATGGCTTATCGAACGCGGCGCGCAGCCGCGTGTGCTGGGCCTGTTCGCCTTTGGTGACAGCCTCAAGCCCGGCGCCGCGCAGGCAATCGATACCCTGCATGCGCAACACATCAGCAGCCACCTGCTGACCGGCGACAACCGCGGCAGCGCCAAAGTGGTGGCCGATGCCCTGGGCATCGACGACGTGCATGCCGAAGTGCTGCCGGCCGACAAGGCCGCGACCGTGGCCGCGCTCAAGCAGGATGGCGTGGTCGCCATGGTCGGTGATGGCATCAATGATGCGCCGGCGCTGGCCGCCGCCGATATCGGCATTGCCATGGGGGGCGGTACCGACGTGGCCATGCAGGCCGCCGGCATCACCCTGATGCGCGGCGACCCACGCCTGGTACCGGCCGCCCTGGAGATCAGCCGCAAGACCTATGCGAAGATCCGCCAGAACCTGTTCTGGGCGTTCATCTATAACCTGATCGGCATCCCGCTGGCCGCGCTGGGTTACCTC
The DNA here is from genome assembly GCF_030263955.1 of Pseudomonas sp. M2(2023). Classification (NCBI taxonomy): domain Bacteria; kingdom Pseudomonadati; phylum Pseudomonadota; class Gammaproteobacteria; order Pseudomonadales; family Pseudomonadaceae; genus Pseudomonas; species Pseudomonas sp. M2(2023). Next base: position 685,212 of record NZ_CP127114.1, on the reverse strand, counting down.
AACCCGGTACTGGCCGGCGCCGCCATGGCCCTGTCCAGCGTCAGCGTGGTGAGCAACGCGCTGTGGCTCAAGGCGTGGAAACCCACCAGCAACACCCAGGAGGCCCCATGAACATAGGCCAGGCCGCCCGCCGCAGCGGGCTCAGCACCAAGATGATCCGTTACTACGAGTCCATCGGCCTGCTCAAACCCGCCACGCGCAGTGACAGCGGCTACCGCCTTTACCAGGCGGAAGACTTGCACAGCCTGGCCTTCATCAAGCGCTCCCGCGACCTGGGCTTTTCCCTCGAGGAGGTCGGCAAGCTGTTGACCTTGTGGCAGGACCGCCAGCGTGCCAGCGCCGATGTGAAAGCGCTGGCCATGCAGCACATCGATGAGCTGAACCGGCGCATCGAAGAGCTGGTGAGCCTGCGCGACACCCTTGGCGAACTGGTATCGCACTGCCAGGGAGACGAGCGCCCGGACTGCCCGATCCTCAAGGATCTGGCCAATGGCACTGCTGGTGGCTGCTGTCACTGAGCCACCCGCAACGCTTCTGGTATGCCATATACGTCCAAACACGACCGAATAGTCACCAACTGCGACTTTATCCAATAAATACGGGCGTTTCCCTACATTAAACCCGGATGCTGCCGATGCAATTGTTACCTGCCTCGTATGTCGAAAATAACAAATCCGGGAGCGTCGATGAGCATCAAACAGAAACTGACCTGGGCATTCGCGGTCATCGCCGGCTTGCCCATCGTCCTAGTGGCCACCCTTGTGGTCCTCAACCTGCGTGGCGAAGCCCGCGACGGATTCCTCGATGGCAGCAGCCGGGAAATCCGCCAGGTCAGCAACGCGATGAACATCTTCTTCCAGGGCATCAACCAGAACGTCGAGTACCTGGCTGCGCAGCCGATGGTCGCTGCCACGGGTAGCGAACTGAACAAATACATGAGCGCAACCCCGTCCTATGAACTGGGCGAGCAGGCCAGCAAGCTGCTGGAGTTCATGACCCGCCTGGCCACCACGCATCCCAGCTATGCGTACCTGTCCTACGGGGTGAATGACGGTGGCTATGTCGGCTGGCCGGCCGGGCAGAAGTTCGTCAATTACGACCCGCGCACCCGCCCCTGGTACCAATTGGCAATGGCCAACCCTGGCAAGACCTTGCGTACCGGCGCCTACTACTGGGCTGCCGACGACGCTGTGCTGGTCAGCACCGTGCGCACCGTCGCCAACCAGTTGGGCAACCCTGGTGGCGTGGTCAACGTCGACGTCTCGCTCAAAGGCCTTACCGAGATCGTCCAGCAGATCAAGCTGGGCGAAAGCGGCTACGTGCTACTGGTGGAAAACAACGGCAACGTATTGGTCGACCCTCGTGACGCCAAGCATAACTTCAAGCAACTGGCGAGCTTTGGCGACGGGTACGCCGAGCTGGCCAAGCACGGCAAGGGGCTGGCCGAAGTGGAGCTGAATGGCGTGCGCTACATGGCCAACATCTACCCGGACGAACAGCTTGGCTGGACCCTGATCGGCCTGATCGAACAAAGCGAAGTGATGCAGACCACCACCCGCCTGACCTGGCTGATCGGCGTGGTGGCCCTGGTACTGGCCGCGCTGTTCGCCGTGGTCGGTGCCACCTTCGCCAAGCTGATCGTACGCCCGATCAACAGCGTCACCAGCGGCCTGGAAGATATCGCCCAGGGCGAGGGCGACCTGACCCGCAATCTGGAGATCCGCGGCCGCGACGAAACCGCACAACTGGCCAGCTGGTTCAACCAGTTCCTCGGTGCCATTCGCAGCCTGATCCAGCACATCGGTGCTGCCGCCAGCAAGATCCTCAGCACCTCCAGCAGCTCGACCCGCGTTTCCAGCGACATGGCCGAAGCCGCAGGCCGCCAGCGCGAAGCGGTGGACATGGTCTCAACCGCCTTCCACGAAATGGTCGCCACCGCCAACGAAGTGGCACGTTCCTGCAGCCAGGCGGCGCAATCGGCCGACAGCGGCCAGCAACAGGCCCGCGAAGGCCAGCAGCAGATCGATGCCGCGGTACATAGCGTTGACCGCCTGAGCCAGGAGATCGAGCAGTCGGCGCAGTCGATCCAGCAACTGGAGCGTGACAGCAACGCCATCCAGTCGATCCTCGGCACCATCCGCTCGATTGCCGAGCAGACCAACCTGCTGGCGCTCAACGCCGCCATCGAAGCGGCCCGTGCCGGCGAGCAGGGCCGTGGCTTTGCCGTGGTTGCCGACGAGGTGCGGGCGCTGGCCAAGCGCACTGCCGACTCCACCGCCGAGATCGACGGCCTGCTGGGCAACCTGGCCAGCCGCACTGCCGAAGTGGCTGCACAGATGCACGCCAGCCTGGAGGTTTCGCAGCAGTCGGTGAGCCGCATCGGCCTGGCCCGTGACAGCTTCGGGCAGATCCGCGAGTCGGTGGATGTGATCCGCGACATGAACACCCAGATTGCGACGGCGGCCGAAGAGCAGCACCAGGTGGCCGAAGACATCAACCGGCACATCAGCCAGATTCACGGCGATGCGCAGCTGGTGGCCGAACTGGCCCAGGCGGCGCGGATGGATTCGGAGAGCCTGGCCGGGCTGTCCAATGAGCTGGATGCACTGGTGCGCAGGTTCCGTACCTGATGTGTTGCCTGCGCTGGCCTCTTCGCGGGTGAACCCGCTCCCACAGGGATCACCGCAGCTTTGCAAGCTGTGCAGTACCTGTGGGAGCGGACGTGCCCGCGAAGAGGCCGGCACAAGCGACCAATCACTAAAGCCTCAATTCTCCCGGCGTCGCGCCGAACAATTGCTTGAACGCCGCAATGTAAGCCGAGGTGGAGTCATACCCACACCCCAACGCCGCCTCGGTCACACTCTCCCCGGCCTCCAGCAGCGCCAGCGACGACAACAGCCGCATACGCTGCCGCCAGTTGCGAAAACTCAAGCCCGTCTCCCGCTGGAACAGCCGCATCAGCGTCTTCTCCGAGCAACCCAACTCTCGCGCCCACTGCTGCAAGGTCTGCGACTGGTCCGGTGCAGCGATCAGACCATTGCACAGCGCCAGCAACCCCGGATGCCGTGGCAGTGGCAACGAAAAGCCGACTTCGGGCAGCATGCGCAACTGGTCGAGCAGCACCGCCACCAGCCGCGCCTCGGCGCTGTCAACCTCCGGGTATTCTGCCGGGAACAGGCAGAACTGCTTGATCAGTTCGCGCGCCAACGGGGTCACTTCCAGTACCCGGCATTGCTCCGGGGCCCACGGGCAGGCATCCCGGCGCACGTAAAGGCTGCGCATTTCGGCCTGCATCGAGGTGACCACTTCGTGTTCGGCATCGGCTGGTATCCACACGCCCCACTGGGGCGGGGCGAAGTAGCTGCCTTCCTGGGTATACACCCCGAGGACGCCGCTGATGGCATAGGAAAACTGCACCCAGTCGTGCTGGTGGCGGGTGGTCCAGGAGCCGGCGCCAAGGCTTTCGGCTCGTGCATAGAGCGGCCTGGGCAGGTGGTCCAGCGCCGGAATGGGGCGGGGGTGTCCGATGATGGGCATGGTGGTTTCTTTTAGTTCTGACCAGACAAGCCTAACAGCTCAGCGCTCGACGATGACGGTCACCCCCTGCCCACCCGCAGCGCAGATCGATATCAACCCCCGCCCCTTCCCCGACCTCGCCAGCAGCTTGGCCAGGTTGGCCAATATCCGCCCCCCGGTCGCGGCAAACGGGTGCCCGGCCGCCAGCGAACTGCCCTTGACGTTGAGCTTGCTGCGGTCAATCGCCCCGAGCGGCGCATCCAGCCCCAGCCGTTCGCGGCAATAATCGGCATCTTCCCAGGCCTTGAGCGTGCACAGCACCTGGGCAGCAAAGGCTTCGTGAATCTCGTAATAGTCAAAGTCCTGCAGCGTCAGGCCATTGCGCGCCAACAGCCGCGGCACCGCATACACCGGCGCCATCAACAGCCCTTCGCGACCAGTAACGAAATCCACCGCAGCGGTTTCACCATCGACCAGATAGGCCAGCACCGACAGCCCCTGCTGCTCGGCCCATTCCTCGCTGCCCAGCAAAACCAGCGAAGCACCATCGGTCAGCGGTGTGGAGTTGCCCGCCGTCAGCGTGCCCTGCCCGCTGCGGTCGAAGGCTGGCTTGAGCTTGGCCAATTGTTCCAGCGTCAGGTCGGGGCGCAGGTTGTTATCACGGGTCAAAGACAGAAACGGCGTCAGCAGGTCATCCTGCCACCCTTCGGCGTACGCGGCAGCCAGCGCCTGGTGGCTCAGCAGCGCCAGCTCGTCCTGCTCGGCACGGCCAATGCGCCAGGCCTGGGCCATGCGTTCGCAATGCTCGCCCATAGACAAACCGGTGCGCGGCTCACCGTTGCGCGGTAATTCGGGTTTCAGGTGGTGAGGACGCAGCTTGAGAAATGGCTTGAGCCGTTCGCCCAGGCTCTTGCCACGGTTGGCCTGCAACAGGATGTGGCGCAGGCCTTCGTTGACCGCAATCGGCGCATCGGAGGTGGTGTCCACACCGCCGGCTATGCCGCAGTCGATCTGCCCCAGGGCAATCTTATTGGCCACCAGCAGTGCCGCCTCTAGCCCCGTCCCGCAGGCTTGCTGGATGTCATAGGCTGGCGTCAGCGGCGACAGGCGCGAACCCAGCACGCACTCACGTGTCAGGTTCATGTCTCGCGAGTGCTTGAGCACAGCGCCAGCCACCACCTCCCCCATGCGCAACCCATGCAGGCGGTAGCGTTCGATCAGCCCTTCGAGGGCGACGGTTAGCATCGCCTGGTTGCTGGCCGTGGCGTAGGCGCCATTGGAACGGGCGAAGGGAATTCGGTTGCCGCCCAGGATCGCGACCCGGCGAAGTGAACGCATGCGCTTGTTCCTCCTGAAACAATTTGATCCGTACAGCCTAGGTGTTTTTACCGCATTCGAACGACCTTGCCACAAAGTTGGTCCACACTTTCAAGCTTGCCTTCCGGGAGACCCACTCATGAGCGATCGCTACCTCGGCTTTGCCAACTCCAACCTCGGCCGCCGCCTTGTGGATGCCCTTGGCCTGCCACGTCCAGCGCCGCTGGAGCGTTGGCAGGCAGGCCGCCTGCGCCCGGTCGAAGGTGCCCTGGTACTGGGTGGCGGGCCACTGGCGAGCCAGGTCGAAGCCATTGCCCCGCGCCTGACCGACACGCTTTACAGCTTCAATACCGACAACCTCCAGGCCGAAGCATGGGTGGCTGGTCTGGGGCCGAAGATCAAGGCCGTGGTATTCGATGCCAGTCACCTGTCCGACAGCGACGCGTTGAAGCAGTTGCGCGAATTTTTCCAGCCACTGCTGCGCAGCCTGGCATCGTGCGCCCATGTGGTGCTGCTGGGCCGCACGCCAGAAAGCCTCGACGACCCGTTGGCCAGCATTGCCCAACGAGCCCTGGAAGGCTTCAGCCGCTCGCTGGCGAAGGAACTGCGCAACGGTGCGACCGCGCAGTTGCTGTATGTCAGCCCCAGCGCGGAGGACCAGCTGGAAGGCGCCCTGCGCTTCTTCCTCTCGCCCAAGAGCGCCTTCATTTCCGGCCAGGTGCTGCGCCTGCATGCCTGCGCCAGCCAGGTCGAGGACTGGACACGGCCGCTGGCTGGGCGCCGCGCCCTGGTGACCGGTGCCGCGCGCGGCATCGGTGCCGCCATTGCCGAAACCCTGGCCCGGGACGGTGCCGACGTACTGCTGCTGGACGTGCCCCAAGCCAGCCAGGACCTAGACGCCCTGGCCGCGCGCCTGGGTGGCAAGGCGCTGCCCTTGGACATCTGCGCCGGCGACGCGGCAACGCAACTGCTTGCGGCCCTGCCCGACGGCGTCGACATCGTGGTGCACAATGCCGGTATCACACGCGACAAGACCCTGGCCAACATGACCCCGGAATACTGGGACGCGGTGCTGGCGGTAAACCTCAAGGCACCGCAGGTGCTGACACAGGCGCTGTACGACAACGGCGCCCTGGGTGAAAACGCGCGCATCACCCTGCTGGCCTCGGTCAGCGGTATCGCCGGCAACCGCGGGCAGGCCAACTATGCCGCGAGCAAGGCCGGGCTGATCGGCTTGGCCCAGGCGTGGGCGCCCCGGCTCGCCGAGCGCGGCGGCAGCATCAATGCCGTGGCACCCGGTTTCATCGAAACCCACATGACCGCCGCCATGCCCATGGGCCTGCGCGAGGCCGGGCGACGCTTGAGTTCGCTTGGCCAGGGCGGCCGCCCGCAGGATGTCGCCGAAGCCATCGCCTGGCTCAGCCAGCCAGGCTCCGGTGCAGTCAACGGCCAGGTGCTGCGGGTATGCGGCCAGGCCTTGATGGGGGCTTGAGCATGAGCCGACACTGGCACGACCTGCACAGCCCGGCTTCGCGCACCAGCCTGTACCTGCGCGCGGCCAGCAAGCGCAGCATCAGCGGCGACCAGCTGCCGGACGACGGCCTGCGCTGCTTCATCCGCGTCCAGCCGGGCAACCTGGCCGCCTATCGACGGTTGTGCCACTTCACCGACGATGGCCGCCTGCCGGGGACTTATCCACATGTCATGGCGTTCACGCTGCAGCTGCAGTTGATGACCGCGCCAAACTTCCCCTTCCCGCTGCTCGGCCTGGTGCACCTGCACAACCGCATCGAGGTGCTGCGCCCGCTGGGCGGTATCGAAGGGCTGCGCTTTGCGGTGCATGCAGGCAATCTGCAAGCGCATGCCAAGGGCGGCACCTTCGACCTGGTCACCGAAGCCGAAGACGGCATCGGCCTGCTGTGGCGCGAGACCAGCCGTATGCTGGTGCGCGGGCTGAAGCTGGAAAGCCAGGCAGGTGAGCCTGCCGAGGACGAACCGCAAGCGTTGCCGGAGGCAACCCGCTGGTACGCCGACAGCGATATCGGCCGGCGTTATGCCAAGGTCTGCGGGGACTACAACCCGATCCACCTCAGCGCGGCCAGTGCCCGGCTGTTCGGCTTCCCCACGGCCATTGCCCATGGCATGTGGAGCAAGGCCATGGCCCTGGCGGCATTGCGCGGGCACCTGCCGCACAGTGGCTTTGCCTTCGAGGTGGATTTCCGCAAGCCGGTGCGGTTGCCATCGGAGGTGGTGCTCGGTGCCAGTGAGGCGGGGGCTACGGGAGAGCTGCGGCTGGATGGCCATGGAGGGGTACTGCATATGGTCGGGCGCTGGGACCGGCTTTGAATCGTGAGGCTGCTTCGCAGCCTTTTCGCGACACAAGGCCGCTCCCACAGGTACCGCGTTCGGTTTGATGCCGGTGACCTCCTGTGGGAGCGGCCTTGCGTCGCGATGGGCCGCATAGCGGCCCCCTTGCTTTGCATCGGGCCTGCGCAGAAGCTATGCAGCATTAGGAGACCCCCGATGAACCTGCAAGAACTCACCCAACGCCTGCACCAGATCCGCGACAACAACGACTGGCGCGGCTTTCACAGCCCGAAGAACCTCGCCATGGCCGCCAGTGTCGAAATGGCCGAGCTGGTGGAAATCTTCCAGTGGCTGAGCGAAGACCAATCGCGCCAGCTGCCAGCCGATAAGCTGGCCCATGCCGGCCAGGAAATCGGCGATGTGGTGCTCTACCTGTTGCTGCTGTGCAGCGAACTTGGCCTGGACATGGACCAGGTAGTGCGAGCCAAGCTGGCCGACAGCGAGAGGCGCTTCGCCCGATGAACGACCGTCACTTCGATGAGCTGGCTACCCGCTTTGCCGAAAAGATCTACGGCGGCGCCAAGGGCGCGATCCGCCTGGCCGTGCTGCAGGCCGACCTGGCCGAAGCCCTGCCTGACCGCCCGCTGCGCATCCTCGACATCGGTGCCGGGTTGGGTCACATGGCTTTGTGGCTGGCCCAGCGCGGCCACCAGCTGACCCTGGCCGAACCCGCCGCGCCCATGCTCGACGGCGCACGGGCGCGCTTTGCCGAAGCCGGCCAACCGGCCACCTTCATCCAGGCCCCCTGGCAAGACCTGCTTGGCCAGCTGACCGAACCCTACGATCTGGTGCTATGCCACGCCGTACTCGAGTGGCTGGCCGAGCCCGAAAGCATCCTGCCGGTGCTGCACCAGCTCACGGCCCCTTCCGGGTGGCTATCGCTGGCCTTCTACAACCGCGACGCCCTGGTCTATCGCAACCTGCTCAAGGGCCATTTCCGCAAGTTGCGCAGCAACCGGCTGGAAGGTGAAAAGCAGAGCCTGACCCCGCAAAAACCGCTTGATCCACGGGAACTCAGGGCGCAACTTGATCCTATGTGGCAGGTTGAAAGCGAAAGTGGCGTGCGGGTGTTCCACGACTACATGCCCAAGGAATTCCAAGGCAAGGCCGAGCTGCTCGACCTGCTGGAAATGGAACTGGCCTACCGTCGCCACCCCAGCTTCGCCGGGCTCGGCCGCTACCTGCACTGGGTCTGCCGCCCCCGTTGACCTGCCCGCCGGGAGGAATACATGCCGTACCGTCTGTTGTGCCTGGCCGTGCTGCCGCTTGCCCTGGCTGGCTGCCAGGGCAGCAACCCCTACGTGGCCAGTAGCCGCCCGTTACCACCGGCACCGGCCCAGGCGGCCAGCACCTTCGATGCCAGTGCCTACCCGACACCGGCCCGTGATTACGGGCACTACCGTAGCTGGAGCTGGCTCAACGGCCAGTTGCCCAGTGGCTCGGTCGATACCGACCCGGCGCAACTGGCCGATGCCGTCAGCGGCGCACTGGACCAGCATGGCCTGCGTCCCGCCCGGGGCGGCCCCGGCGACTTGCTGGTCAGCGCCGACATACGCCTGGAAAAGCGCTTGCGCCAGGTACGTGACTACGATGCCTACGACCCTTACTACGGCCCGTATCCCTATGGCGGTGTCGGCTATGGCGGCTACCGCCATGGCTATGGGGGCTATGCCAGCGTGCCCATCGTGCGCACCTACGAAGTGCAGGTGATGGTGGTGCGTATCGACCTGTACGACGCCCGCAGCGGCCAGCCGGTATGGAGTGCCAGTGCCGAAAGCGGCAGCGACAAGGACTCGCCGCGTGAACGCGAAAGCGCCCTGCGCGATTCTGTGCACAAGGCGCTCAACGGCTATCCTCCCAGTTGATATCCAACGGAGAACCATCATGTTGCGCCGTCTCGTTCTACTGTCATTCGCGTTGTTGCTCGCCGCCTGCTCCAGCAATAACGTCCAGCAGGATTTCGATGCCAGCCGTGACTTTGCCGCCTACCGCAGCTGGGCATGGCAGGAACCGGGCCTGCAGTACCGCCCGGATGACCCACGAATCAAGAGCGACCTCACCGAGCAACGCATTCGCCAGGCAGTTGCAAGCCAACTCGACCAGCGTGGCCTGCGCCCGGTACAAGGCGGCGCCCGGCCGGACGTGACAGTGCGCGCGTACCTGATCGTCGAGCAGCGCCAGCAACAGATCACCACCAACTACGGCGGTGGCTGGGGTGGCTACTGGGGCGGCTACTGGGGTGGCCCGATGTACAACGAAACCCGCAGCGTCGACTACAAGGTCGCCACCATCCAGATCGACCTGTTCGATGGGCGTGACGGCAAGCTGGTGTGGCGCGGCAGTGCCGAGCAGATCATGAACAACTACCCGCCAAGCCCTGAAGAACGTAACAGCGCTATCCAGAACACCGTGACCAAGGTGTTGGCCAACTACCCGCCGGGGAGCAGGAAGTAACACCGAACGCGGTTATGCAGGCGCCGCAGCCCCTGTGGGAGCGGGTTTACCCGCGAAGAAAACAACGCGGTGCATGGCACCGGCTTTGCCGGTGTTCGCGGGTGAACCCGCTCCCACAAGGGTCGCCTGCGAGGCCTGTTTCAACAGCGACAAAATCCATCCCGACCACGCCTTTTTGCCTTTCCCGCCCCACTCGCCCGCAGGTTCCCGTCTATCTTCACTTAAGGAAACCTGACTGACCGGGTAGATGTGTTCAACATTTGGGAAGGGCTACCTGCCAATGCAAAGCATTGTTCTCCTGCTGTGGCTTGCCTTGTGCTCCGAACAGGACGTGCGTCAACGCCAGATATCCAACATGCTCACCCTGGGTGTGGCTGCCTGCGCCCTGGCCTGGCTTTTCGCCACTGGCCGCAGCTGGATCGGCGCCGATGCCAGCGATGCAGGCTGGGCGCTGGCCATCGTCATGCTGCTGACCCTGCCCGGCTACATGCTCGGCCGTTTCGGTGCCGATGACGTCAAGCTGATGGGCGCCCTGGCCCTGGCCACCAGCCCGCAATACGTGCTTGGCACCTTCATCGGCGCCGGTGTCAGCGTGCTGCTGTGGCTGCTCACCCGCCGGCGCCTGTGGACGTTGCTCAACCCCAAGGTAAAAAAGCGCTTGCAGGCCTTGACCGAGGAAATGGGTGACAAGCAGGCGTTCGTCCCCTATGTGCTCACCGGTTTTCTTTTGACTGCTGTATGGATCCAGTGAGCAATCTCGTGGTCCGATGGCTGTACAGAATTTGTAACTTGTACAAATCCACTACCCCCGACTATTTTTAGTTTGCAACGCGCTTGGCCCGGGAGCAGGACCGCGTAACGACAGGGAGTTGATCGTGTCCAGAGCATTCAGTGATGTGAAGATATTGGTGGTCGATGACCAACCAGTGATAGTCGAACAATTGTGTGAGTTTCTCGAAACCAAGGGTTACCGCTGCCTGCCGGCCCACTCCACTGACGAAGCCCTGGAACGTTACCTGGCAGACGAGGCCATTGGCGTGGTCATCTGTGACCTGCACATGCCTGGTCGTGATGGTATTGAACTGGTCCGCGAACTGAAGATACAAGGCGGGCAGCGCGCGTTCGAGGCCATCATGGTGACCGGTCGCGCGGAGAAGCAGGATGTGATCCGAGCGTTGCGCGAGGGCTTTGCCGATTACTACCAGAAACCCATGGACCTCGATGAACTGCTGGAGGGCGTACGCCGCCAGGAACAGGCCGTGCAGGAGCGCCAGCGCAGCTTCCGCGAGCTGGGCGGGTTGAGCCAGCGTCTGCAAGAGCTGGCAGAGTCGATGGACGAGCTTTACCAGGACCTGCAAAAAGCCCGGGGCCAGGGCATGCACCGGCGTGCCAGCGATGTGGACGAGAGTGAAAGCGAACTGCCAGCGGCGTTCGAGAAGCTGTCGCCACGCCAGCTGGAAGTAGCCCGCCTGGTGGGCAAGGGCCAGACCAACTACCAGATCGCCTGTGAGCTGGGCATTACCGAGAATACCGTGAAGCTGTATGTGTCGCAGGTGCTGCGCCTGACCCACATGCACAACCGCACCCAGCTGGCACTGGCACTGACACCCAGTTCGTCGCCGGTGCATCAGCGGTTTACTACCCACTAAACAGGTAGCTTCAAGATTTTGGCGGCTGCGTTGCAGCCCACAGCGACCCCTTACATCTGAACGCCAAGCGTCAAAGTCAGCCGAGGCGCGCGGTCCAGGCTGTCCAATGCCACATCCGCCAAAGGCTTGGCCAGCTCCAGCGCCACATTGAACAAGCGCCCATCGCCCAACCGCACACCAAGCGCCGCCGAAGCCAGGTGGGCATCCTGCACAGGCCCCCGGTTATGCCAGGCCTGCGCCGTATCAACCACCACATAGGGCTGCACCAACGCCAGCCAGTTGGCGTGCATGCTGTAATTCACCTCGTAAGCCACACCCCAGCCCTTGTCCCCGTCCGCCTGGTCGCGCGGGTAGCCACGGCCGAAACTCTGCCCGCCAAACCCCGCACGCTCGCTGTCGGGCAAGCGGTCATCACTCCAGTACAGCGCCCCGGACACCACCCCCTGCCAGTTACCGAGCAACCTGTCGCTCTGCAAGCCGGAAAGCCGCAACCGCAGAAAATCCAGATTGTAGTCGGCATCGCTGCGTGCCCCCAGATAATCCAGGCCCTGATAGACCCCGGCGCTGACGATGCGCAAATGGCCCTCTTCCACCTTGCGCCAGTCGCCCTCGAATGACAGCGCACGCACGTAGGTGTCGTAGTCCCGTGCCGATGGCAACCCATCTACCCGGTCTTCGAAGTGCTCACTGACCGAATATACCTGCCCCTGCACCACCATCCATTCATCCGGCCTGACGATCACCGGCTGGCGCAGGCCGATCGCATAGCGATCGCTGTCGCGCTTGCGAGTGATATCACGGCCATCATCCAGCCGAATCCGCGTGCCCGGTTCGCTGCGATAACGCGAGGCCGACAGCAGCAGCTGGCTGCCGCCCGCATCCAGGTATTGGCTGTAAGCCAGGCGCTGATAATGCACCTGGTCATTCCCTGGTGGCAGCAACACGCTGGCCTGGATCTGTTCGGCAAAGCGGGTCTGGGCGTGGCTGGTTGCCGTCAGCAGCGCCTGCGCATCGTCGCGGTTGCCATCAACCACGGTAACGGCAGCGCTGAACGGCTTGCGCCGGGCATGCACGGTCAACAACGTGGCACCATCAGCGGTTCGCGCCATGGCCAGCTGTGAGTCTATCTTCACCCCTGGCAGGCGCTCGGCCAGGCCCAGGTAGCGCTCCAGCGTTTCCCGGGTCAGCGGGCGCTCGGTTGCAAGCCGCTCCAGCAGCTGGTGCAGATAGGCGCTTGCCGGGCCGATATCGCCGACCACGCGGTAATCCCGAATATAGCCTTCGACCAGCACCACATTGACCTGGCCATCAGCCACCTCCTGCGGCGGCAGGTAGGCGTAAGACAACAGGTAGCCTTCCTGCCGATAGCGCTGGGTCAGGCGCGCGGTGTACTGCTGCAGCTCGCCCAAGGTAGTCTGGCGCCCGATCAGCGGTTGGTAGTGTTCGCGCAGGTCGCTCAGGGGGAACACCGTGCCGCCTTCGAAGCGCACTTTATGCAGCACCAGCCGGGTATTCGCAGGCGCCCACGCGGGGCTGTCGCCATCCTCCTCGGCCAGCTGCAGGTGAGCACTGACCGGGCGGTAGGCGTCTATCGGCAGGTTGGCGCCGGGCAGGCGACGTTCGTACTCATGGCTGTCGAGAAAACCTGGCAAAGGCTCGGCATGGGCCGCAAGCGCCCAAGGCAGCAACAACAGGGGCACGGCCAGAGGACGCATAGCGCGCTCCATGTTCCCTGGGGCTGCAAAGCGGCCCCAAATTGCTTGACTGACAGGCATCAGGGGCGCCAGCCGGTCACACCCGTTACCTGCAAGCGTAGGTGCTGCCTCGGCCCTCGTCGAACGGCTACTCGCTGACCTGGAACGCCACGCGCGCCGTCTCGCCGCTTTCATCCAGCGCGCTGATTTCGGCCTGGCCTACCTGTTGGAAGCGCACCAGCAGGCTGTCCTGGCCCTGGGTTTCGCCCAATGGCTGGCCGTTGAGGAACCACCAGCGCCGACCGCCGCCGCCCAGCGCCGACACATGCAGTTGCAACGGCTCGCTGCTGGTGGCCGGACGGCGCAGGTTGTCGCCCGGGCGCACGCCCACGATCGAAAGCGGTGGCGCGCTGACCGGCACATGCGGCGGGCAGGCCGGATCGATGGCCGGCAGGCGCGCCGCACGCCGCTCCACACGTGGCAGCCAAGGCTCCAGCGGGGCGGGCCATAGGGCGATATCGCGGGCCTTGGCGCCCGGGCAACTGCCATCGACGCGCAGCCCCTGGTCGTTGACCCATACGCTTTCACGCAGGCCCAGGCCGAGTGGCTGGTCGGCGGCCTGCAGGGTTGGCGGCGTAGTGCCGTCCAAAGTCCAGGCGAAACGCTGACGCCGGCAGTTGGGGTCCTTTTTGCTCATCGGCTGGCCCAGTGGCCAACAGATCGCAGCCACGCCGACGTTCGCCGGCACCCGCTCCACCGGCACGCTGATGCCACGCTGGCTGTCACGGTTGCTCAGCAGGTCGTGCACCTGCAGCATCAGCGGCGCTGCCGAAGCCAGCCCGAATTGGCCGGGGACCGGTGTGCCATCGGGGCGGCCAATCCATACGCCGATCAGGTAGCGCGGGCCCACGCCGATCGACCAGGCATCGCGAAAGCCGTAGCTTGTGCCCGTCTTCCACGCCAGTTGCGGGCGTTGCACCAGCTCGGCATGCGGGTCGCGGTCGGGGCGCGCCTGGCCGCTGAGGATGCGCCGGATGATCCACGCAGCCCCTGGTGACAGCAGGCGCCGTTCCAGCAACGGATCCTGCGGTTGCAGGCGCACCCTCGCACTATTGCCACCCCGCGCCAGCGCAGCGTAGCCACCCACCAGATCCTCCAGGCGGCTGCCCGCGCCACCCAGGATCAACGACAGGTTGGGCTCTGCCAGAGGCGGCAATATCAGCGGCATGCCCGCCATGCGCAGTTGCGCGGCAAAGCGTTTCGGACCATAGGCCTCCAACAGCTGCACCGCCGGCAGGTTGAGCGACAGCGCAAGCGCCGAACTGGCCGACACCGGCCCGCTGAAGCCCATGGAGAAGTTGCCGGGGCGGTAGTCACCGTAGCGTCGCGGCACATCCTGCAACAACGACTCGGAATGGATCAGGCCGTCATCCAGCGCCATGCCGTAGAGGAACGGCTTGAGGGTGGAGCCCGGCGAGCGCAACGAACGCACCATGTCGACATGCCCGAAGCGGCGTTCGTCGGCCAGGTCGATCGAGCCCAGGTAGGCACGCACCGCCATGGTTTGCGCATCGACCACCAGAATGGCAGCGGAGGTGCGCTCTGGAAGCCGTGCGCGCCAGCCCAGCAGCAGGTCTTCGAGGCGCCGCTGCAGTGCGGCGTCGAGCGTGGTGCGGATCAGCGGCGGGCTGTCGGCGCTGTTCAGGCGCCGGGCCAGCAGCGGCGCCAGGGCCGGTTCCTGACGTGGTGCCAGCACCAGAGGTTCTTCGGCAGCCTCACGGATTTGCTGAGCCGGCCACACTTGGTATTCGGCCAGGCGTTGCAGCACCTTGTCCCGGGCGCGCTGCGCACGCTCGGGGTGACGGTCCGGGCGCAAGCGGCTGGGCGCCTGGGGCAGCACGGCCAGCAGTGCCGCTTCGGCCGGGGTCAGGTGCATGGGCGACTTGCCAAGGTAGGCCCAGCTGGCCGCCGCCACGCCCTGCAGGGTGCCGCCGAAGGGCGCGCGGTCCAGGTAGATCTGCAGGATTTCGCGCTTGGACAAGTGCCATTCCAGCTGCGCCGTGCGCCATAGTTGGCGCAACTTGCCGGCCAGGGTGCGCTCATGCGGGTCGAGCAGGCGTGCGACCTGCATCGACAGCGTGCTGCCGCCCGACACCACACGCCCGCCACGCAGGTTCAGCCAGGCAGCGCGAGCCAGGGCCAGCGGGTTGACCCCGGGGTGGCTGTAGAACCAGCGGTCTTCGTAGGTGAGCAGCGCCTGCAGATACAGCGGCGAGACCTCGTCGGAGCTGACCGGGTAGCGCCATACACCATCGGCATCGGCAAAGCGCCACAACGGCGTGCCGTCCTCGGCCAGCACCACGCGGGCCAGGTCGTCTCCGGGCATGGGCAGCGGCCATAGGCGGTCGGCCAGCCACAACAGGCCGAACAGTACCAGCATGCCGATCACCGTGGCGCGCAACAGCCTGCCCGCACGGGTATGCGGCCGCGTTAAGCTTGGCATCGGGAACCGACCTGGCCAGGTGATGGCCAAAGGCTTGGGAACGGCAACGTCGCCGATTCGTTCATCAGGAAGCAACTATGCATGTAGAAGGTTTTTTCGAGTGGCTGGGCCAGGCGCTGGGGTCGTTGATCCGCTTCATCGTCGACGCATTGAGCGGGCTGTTCAACCTGCTGGCCAATGCCGGTGGCAATTTCATCGATGGCCTGGCGCGCACCTTGGGCATGGAGACCTCGCTGCTCAGCATCCTCGCCCTGATCATCGGGCTGGTGCTGCTGTACTCGGCAATCCGCGCGTTCATGCGCGCCTCGATCATCCTCGGGATCATCTGGCTGCTGTTGGGGTTGTGGGTGATGAGCTGGGTGATTCACTGACATTGAACTGCCCGGCGCAGACCTGTGGGAGCGGCCTTGTGTCGCGAAAGGGCTGCGCAGCAGCCCCAGGATCTCAGCTCCGCCGCTTGAAATGCCGGGGCCGCTTTGCGGCCCTTTCGCGACACAAGGCCGCTCCCACATAGTACGCGCAAGGCAGGTGCTTAGCGGGCTTTTACGGTCATCTCACCTTGCCCATCCCCCACAGCCTGCAGGTTTGGCCGGTACATCGATTCGACCTGCGGCGACGGCACGCGGTAGGTGCCCGGGGTCACCGCCCGAGCCAGGTACAGCAGGTGGGTGGTGCCATAGCTGTCCAGCTTGAGTGCGGCGACGTAACGATCATCGCGATACTCCTGGTGCACCACGCTGGCATTCTGCATCGATTCGCGCCATTCCTTCACCGCACTGCTGGCGTTTTCCAGGCTGGCGGCACTTTGCGCCAGGTTCTGGTTTTCCAGCTCCAGGCCCGCCGGTAACAAGTCCACCACCAGCGCATCCGGCACCCGGTCTTCAGCCTTGAGCGCCAGGTGCACCAGCACCAGGTCTCCGCTGCGCAGGTTATGCAGATCCAACGGCTGACCATTCATGCCCAGGTACTCACGGCGGATCTGCATGCCGTTGCCAACGGCCGCAGGCGCCTGGCGTGGGTAACCCGACAAGGTCAGTTGCTGGTACAGCGTCTCGCTGCCTTGGTTCTGCACACTAAGCGGCGAAGCCAGCAACGGGCCTTCGAGCTTCATGCCAGACTCGGCATTGTTGAACTCGCGCACTTCGCCCGCGCTGTCCAGGCGCGCCTGCCACTGGCCTTCCGGTTTGCCCAGCAGGCCACGGCCGGCCAGGAACAGCGCATTGCGCTCCTGGGTCGACAGCCAGCGGTTGGCCGCCAGCTCATCCGACAGGGCGAACAGGCGCTGGTCGACCTGGCGGCTGGCCAGGTTGTTTTCCTGCAGCAGCGCCAGGATCAGTGCCTGGTCGCGCAGGGCGCTACCATAGTCGGCCATCCAGCCTTTACCGCGGCTGATGCCCAGGCCTGCCTGCAGGGCCTGCTCGGCACGCGGCTTGTCGCCCATCTTGTCCAGCGCCACCGCCAGTTGCACCAGTGGCAGGCCAGAGCGGGCGTCGGCGCGGCGTTCGAACAGGCCACGCAGGGCACCCAGCGGCGCCTGCTGGCTGCGCGACAGCACCAATGCCGCATAGGCCTGCACGGCGAAGCGGGTGTGTTCGGCGTTCTCGCTGTAGTCGACTTCGATCAGGTTGCGCTCCTGCAGGTAGCGCAGCAGGCGCTCGCTGGCCTTCTTCAGCGCTTCGGCCGGCACACCATAGCCTTGGTCACGGGCGCGCAGCAGGAAGTCGGTGACATAGGCGGTCAGCCAGTATTCTTCTTCGCTGTCCGAGCTCCACAGGCCGAAGCTGCCGTTGTAGCGCTGCATGCCCAGCAGGTGCTCGATACCCATCTCGATCTTGCGCTTGCGCACATCGGCTGGCTCGCCCTTGATGCCCAGGCGCTTGAGGCTGTCGGCATCGGCGTACAGCGACGGGTAGAGGCCGCTGGTGGTCTGCTCCAGGCAACCGTAGGGGTAGGCTTCGAGGGCACGGATCTGCTCGGCCAGGTTCAGCGGTGGCCGGCTCGACAAGGCCAGGCTGGCTTCAAGCCCGGCGGGTTCGAAGGCGGCCAGGTCTGCTTCAGGCAGGGTCCATGGCTGGTCCTTCAAGGCCACGCGGTAGTGCTTGAGCATCGCCGGGTAAGCCGGGCGCACGCCCAGCGTCCACTCGCGCTCGAACGCGCCGGTCGGCTCGTTCGGCAGCTGCAGGCCAGTGACCCGCACATGCACCTTGCCCTGCCCCAGGCCACCTTGGGCCTGGACCGGGATCAACAGCGTCGAGCGCTGGCCTTCAGCCAGGGCAACGTTCTGCACGGCGTTGGCCGCCAGGCTCAGCTGCCCTTCGGTGCTGATTTCAACGTTCAGTTGCTGGGCACGACCCGACAGGTTGGCCAGGTCCAGCGCCAGGCTGGTACGGTCGCCACCGGCCAGGAAACGCGGCGCCGAGAGTTCGGCGATCAAGGGCGCGGCGACCACGGTCTTGCCTTCGGCCATGCCGAAGTGTTCGTCGGTCCAGGCCTGGGCCATCAGCCGCAGTTCGCCATTGAAGTCGGGGATATCGACCGTGGCCAGGCCCTCGCCCTTGTCGTCCAGGGTCACCGGCAGGCTCTGCTGGGCGACGATGGTCACCGTGGTGTTGGGGCGCTTGCCACCCTTGGCCATCGCCGCGTCACCACCAAATGCCAGGCTGGCCAGGCGGCCTTGGCCGGCTTCGATCAACTGGCCGTAGATATCCAGCTGGTCAGCACCATAGGCCTTGCGCCCGAACAGGCTGGCGAACGGGTCGGGGGTCTTGAAGTCGGTGATGTTGAGGATGCCCACGTCCACCGCCGACAACAGCACATGCACCTGTTCAGGCACACTGCCATCGGCATTTGCAGCCTTGACCTTCACGGTCAGCGGCTGTTTCGGGCGCATTTTCTCCGGCGCCTGCAGGCTCACCGCCAGCTTGCGTTCGGCGCGGTTCAGCGGCAGGTGCAGCACGCCCACCGCGCGTTTCGGCGTGGCGTTGGCCTTGCGCTCACCCGGGCGGATCACCAGCGCGCTGATGTACAGGTCATGGCGGGCCCACTGCTTGTCCAGCTGCACGTCGAACGTCTTGCCCTCGGCGGGCACGTCGATCTCCTGCCACCACAGCGGGCCATCGCTGGACTCGATCATCAGGTAGCCACTGCCGGCTGCGGGCGGGGTGACGGTGACCTTGGCGGTAGCGCCGTCGGCGTAGGCCGGTTTGTCCAGCGCCAGCTTGACCTGGTCCGGCCGCACCGCTCCGCCCTCGGCGTTGTCCTGGGCGCGGTAGCCAGCCCAGAAGCGCGCGCTGGACACAAGGCCCGTCTCCGGGTCCTCCACCTCGACACGGTACGGGCCCCATTCCACCTGGAAGCTCAGCTTGGCCGTGGAGCCGGCCTTGACGCTGACGGTCTCTTCGCTCTGGGTGAGGAACTTCTCGTTGTAGGCGTAGCTCCAGCCATCGCTCTGCGAGTAGTTCCAGTAGTAGTCGCGGCGCTCGCGTACCAGCCGCACCTTGAGGTCGTTGGCCGCCAGCTTCTTGCCGTTGCGGTCGGCCACCAGGAACTCGAACTCCACCGGCCCGTCACTGTCGGTTTCCTCGCCGTCGAACAGGCCACGCAGGCCCGGCAGGCGCTCGGCCGGCCAGATGGGTTGTTCCAGGCGCCGGGTGATCGGCCGGCCACCGGACTCCTGCAGGCTGGCCTGCACGGTCAGTTGCAGCGGCGAGCGGGCTTCGGCCCAGCGGCTTTCGATATCGACCACGGCCTTGCCGGCCTGGTCGAGGGTGACTTCGTCCAGCTCCAGGTCCTGGTTCAGCTCGGTTTCGGTGACCGAGCCGAACTGGTAGCCAGGCAGCGCCGGTACCGCCTCGCGCAGTGGGCGAACATAGGCCTGGCCGCTCAGGCGGTTGCCGGCAGCCGGGGCGCCGTAAAGGTAACGGCCATTGACCTGGATGCGCGCATCCTGATCCGGAGACAACGGTTTGCTGCTGCCCTTGAGTTCCAGCGCCAGGCGCTCGGGCAGGAAGTCTTCGACGAGAAATTCATACACCTGCTTGCGCCCGCCGCCCAGGTCGAGCAGCAGTTGCCAGCGGCCGGTCGGGGCCTCGCTGGCCAGCTGCAACTGGTACTGGTACAAGCCATTGCTGTCGGCTTCCCAGACGAACTTGCGGCTGACCTGCTCATCCGGGCGACGCACTTCCACGCTCACTGGCTGCGCCTTGACCGGCTTGCCGTCCTGGTCGCGCAGCAGGCCGTTGAGCAACACCGTTTCCCCGGGGCGATACAGGTCACGCGGGCCGAAGATGAAGAACTGCAGCGGGTTGGCCTGCGGGCCGGTGATGTCGAACTCGGCCAGGTCCAGCGCCGCGCTGCTCAGGCGCAGCAGGGTGGTGTGCACGCCCTGGGTGGCGATCAGGGTGTCGGCCTTGGGCGTGATCGGCAGCTGGGCGTGGCCATCGCTATCGGTGCTGGCCTGGGCCAGCAGCTTGCCCTTGTCGTCATGGATTTCCAGGTTGACGCCGTTCATCGCCTTGCCACCTTCCAGGGCCTGGGCGAACACATCGAGGCGGTCGCGGTAGCGGTGCGCGGACACACCGATGTCGCTGAGGGTGAACAGCGTCGCTGGTTGCGAGTAGTCGTAGGTGCCCGAGGCACGCATCACCGCCAGGTACACGCCTGGCTCCTGCAGCGGCTTGATGCCGGCGATCGGCAGCAGCACGGTCTCGCGGGTGTTGCGTGCGGGGTTGAGGTCGAAGCGGCCGCTGTAGACCAGCTCGGCCATGTCCAGGGTTTCCTTGGACTGGTAGTAGTACAGGCTGCTGTTGCGCCCCCAGTTGACCAGAAAGGTCGAGAGCATGTCCGGCTTCACGCGGAAGAACTCGACATCGACCTTGTCGACGTTGAGGGCGATCACCGGCAGACCCTCGGCCAGGCGCGTGGGCAGCAGCGAACCGCGGCTGGCGAAGCCGATGGTCGGCTGCATGTCGCGGGTTTCCAGGCGGCTGATCGACTCGCTGTCCAGTTGCTTGCCATTGACCGCCAGCAGGCCCTTGTCGACGGTCAGCACCAGCTTGCGCTGCGGCTCCAGATGGCGCAGACGCAGCTCCATCTGGTTGTCGGAGAGCTCCCAGGCGCCGTCGAGCTTGCCTTTGACGGTGTCGACCAGGTGCACTTTGCTGGCGAAGTCCTGTTTGGCATCCAGCGGCGCGGAGAAGCTGATCGACAGCGTCGCGGCGCCATCGAGCTGCACTTCGGAAACATCCAGCACCGTCAGCTCGCGGCCCTCGTAGCGTTTTCCGAGTTCGGCCTGGTCTTCGCGTTGGGGTGCCGGGGTGGCGACGGGCGCTGTGGCCGCCGGCTTTTCGGATGGCGCCGGCTTGTCCGGCGTCGAAGAGTCACAGGCACTGAGCAAAGCCAGCGCGCAGGCCAGCAACAATCCTTTGTTGAACATGGAGTAGAACTCTTTGGCAGCGTGTACGTGAGGGCAGCAACTATAGCGCAACTATGGTCGCGCGAATTGGCTGCATGGCCGGTACACTGCTGGCAATTTAGAAAAGCGGGGGCGCTTTGCGCCCCTTTCGCGACGCAAGGCCGCTCCCACAGGTACTGCACAGGCTTCGGTTTACACGATTCTTGTGGGAGCGGCCTTGTGTCGCGAAAGGGCTGCGCAGCAGCCCCAAGATTCCCCAGGACACCCGATGACCTCACTGACCACCGACTGGCAGCACCGCCCCACCCACCACAAGGTCTGGGCCCTGGCCGCGCCGATGATCCTGTCCAACATCTCCGTGCCGCTGGTAGCCCTGGTCGACAGCACGGTCATCGGCCACCTCCCCCACGCCCACCAGTTGGGTGCCGTAGCCGTGGGCGCCACGCTGTTCACCTTCATGGTTGGCCTGATGGGCTTCCTGCGCATGGGCTCCACCGGCTTCGCCGCCCAGGCCGCCGGCCGTGGCGACGGTGCAGCGTTGCGCCAGGTACTGGTACAAGGGCTGTTGCTGGCGGTCGGCTTCGCCCTGCTGATCGGCCTGCTGGCCCTGCCCTTCAGCCAGCTGGCGCTGCACGCGATGCAGCCCAGCGCGGCCCTGCAGCAAGCCACCGAAGACTTCTTCCATACCCGCCTGCTCGGCCTGCCCGCGGCACTGGCCAGCTACGCCCTGGTCGGCTGGTTCCTCGGCACCCAGAACGCCAGGGCGCCACTGGCCATCCTGCTGACCACCAACCTGCTGAACATCGCCTTGAACCTGTGGTTCGTGCTTGGCCTGGACTGGGGCGTGCTGGGTTCGGCGCGGGCGTCGGTGATCGCCGAATGGAGCGCCGCCCTGCTCGGCCTGGCCCTGACCCAACCGGCCCTGCGCGCCTACCCGGGGCAGATCGTGTGGGCGGCGCTCAAGTGCTGGCAGGCCTGGCGGCCGCTGCTGGCGGTGAACCGCGACATCTTCCTGCGCAGCCTGGCGCTGCAACTGGTGTTCCTGCTGATCACCGTGCAAGGCGCTCGTCTGGGCGAAGCCACCGTGGCGGCCAATGCCCTGCTGCTCAACGGCCTGCTGCTGACTGCCTATGCGCTTGACGGGTTGGCGCACGCGGTAGAGGCCCTGTGCGGCCATGCCATTGGCGCCCGCGACCGCGACACATTGCGCCGCTCGCTGGTGGTGGCCTGTGGCTGGTCGCTGATCACCAGCCTGGGGTTTGCCGGGTTGTTCCTGCTGGGCGGGCACCTGTTCATCGATTTGCAGACCGACATCGAGAGTGTGCGGGCAGCGGCTTATCCGTACCTGCCGTACCTGGCATTGCTGCCATTGATTGCGGTGTGGAGCTATTTGCTGGATGGCTTGTTCATAGGCGCGACACGGGCGCGGGAGATGCGTAATGCGATGTTGGTGTCGGTGGTGATTGCGCTGCCCTTGGGGGTGCTCATGAGTGCGTTTGGCAACCATGGGTTGTGGTTGGCGTTTCTCGGGTTCATGGGGTTGCGGGCGGTGACATTGGGGTGGGTGGGGTGGAGGTTGCAGGAAAAAGGGCTTTGGGTTCAGTAATGCCGGGGCCGCTCCCACATTGATCGGCGTACGCAGGACTTTGTGGGAGCGGCCTTGTGTCGCGAAATGAGGGCGAAGCCCTCACCTGCGGATTCACAGCCACACACAATCCCAATGTGGATAATCACCAGCCCGCCGCACCAGGCCAGCCCGAATGGGATTGGCGATGATGTAGCGCGCCACTGCCCTCACATCCTCCTCGCGGCGCAAAGCCCGATCATGAAAGCTGGTCTGCCAGATATGCCGCCTTTCAGCCCCCACCTTGTACAGCGCACAACTGCTTCTGGACTTGAACTCGCACATCAGCCTACCCAGGCTCGACGGCCCAAGCTCGAGAAGCCAGTGAAGATGATCCGGCATCAAGACCCACGCCAGAGATCGACACGCCTTGCGCTCTTCGCTGAGCCGCAATTGCTGGATAACTGTTCTGGCGAACAAGAAGTCTTTGAACAACGGTGTTCGGTTGCGAGTGGTCGTGGTGAGCAGGTAGAGACGCCCTGGTTCGGACACTCGGCCACTACGTAAACGATGGGAGCCGGGACTTTCCATGTCGTCCTCCTTTGAACATTGCATTCAAAGGTAGCGGCGCTGATGCGATAGGCGAGGACTGGACCATTACCAGGTATGACGCGGTGAGGGCTTCGCCCTCATATCGCGACGCAAGGCCGCTCCCACAAAAAAGCGGGAGCGGCCTGGCAATCACGAGGACAGGTACGAAGACCGGGTCAACCCAAGGCGCAACGCATCCAGGTACTGAGTCCGCTCCCGCGCAGTGATCTTGGCGCTGGCCACCTTGTCACGGTAATGCGTCATCAACTCCTCCGGCGACAGGTGCACATAGCGCAGCATGTCTTCGATGGTGTCGTGGGTCTCGATACCGGCGTGGTACACGCTACCGTCGGCGTTCTGGTAGATGTTCACCGAGTCGGTGTCACCGAACAGGTTGTGCATGTCACCGAGGATTTCCTGGTAGGCACCAACCAGGAACACACCCAGCAAGTAGTCCTCGCCCTCCTTCACCGCATGCACCGGCATGCTGGTCTCGATGCTCTGCTCGTCGACGTACTGGTTGATCTTGCCGTCGGAGTCGCAGGTCAGGTCCTGCAGCACGGCACGACGCATCGGCTCTTCGTCCAGGCGGTGCAGCGGGATGATCGGCAGTACCTGGCCGATGGCCCAGGTGTCCGGCAGGCTCTGGAACACCGAGAAGTTGCAGATGTACTTGTCGGCCAGCTTGTCGTTCAGCTCGTCCAGCACTTGGCGGTGCGAGCGCTGGCGGGCTTTCAGCGAGTTGTGCAGGCGGCGGCACACGGCAAAGTAGCACTGCTCGGCCAGGGCCTTCTCGGCCAGGCTGATCTTGCCATCGGCATACTGCGCAGCCACGTCACCCATGTAGTGGGTGGCGCGCCAGTAGGTCTCGGTCACCATCTCGATGTCGGTCGGGCCGAGCAGGTCGACCAGCCACTGCACGGTCTCGGGCAGGGCTTCCTTGTTCTCGATGGTCGGCACGTCGTCGTTGTGCTTCTCGACGTCGGTCACCTGGATCACCAGCATGGCGTGGTGGGCGGTCAGCGAACGGCCGCTCTCGGAGAAGATGTGCGGGTGCGGCAGGCCCTGCGCGTCGCAGAATTCCTTGAGCATGCCCACAACAACGCCGGCGTAGTCGTCCATGTCGTAGTTGATCGAGCTGGCATTGCGCGAATGGGTACCGTCGTAGTCCACGCCCAGACCACCGCCAACGTCGATATGGTCGACCGGCAGGCCCAGCGCACGCAGCTCACCGTAGTAACGGATGGCTTCCTTGAAGCCGTGCTGGTAGTCGGCCAGGTTGGCGATCTGCGAGCCCATGTGGAAGTGAAGCAGGCGGATACCTTGGTCCAGGCCGGCATCGCGGAAGCGCTGTACCACCGAAATCAGCTGGGCGGCGGACAAGCCGAACTTGGACTTCTCGCCACCGGTGTCGGCCCACTTGCTCGAGGCCAGCGACGACAGGCGCACGCGCAGGCCGACTTGCGGCTTGACCTTGAGCTCGGCGGCCTCGTCGATCACCAGGGCCACTTCCGACTCTTTCTCGATGACGATGAACACGTTGTGGCCGAGCTTCTGGCCCATCAGCGCCAGGCGGATGAACTCGCGGTCCTTGTAGCCGTTGCAGACGATGGTGCCACCCTTCGGCGCCAGCGCCAGCACTGCCAGCAGCTCAGGCTTGGAGCCGGCTTCCAGGCCAATGGAGACGTTCTGCGTAGCGATGATGTTTTCCACCACCGCTTCCTGCTGGTTGACCTTGATCGGGTACAGCGCGGTGTACTTGCTCTGGTATTCCAGGCGCGCGATGTTGGCATCGAAGGCGCCGGTCAGCTGGCGCACGCGGTCTTGCAGAATGTCGGGGAAGCGCACCAGCAATGGCAGCGACAGGCCGCTCTGGCGCAATTCGTCGACCTGTTCGAACAGGTCGATCGGTGCGCTTTTTGGGCCGTTGGGGCGTACTTCGACGCGCCCGGCTTCATTGATGGCGAAATAACCAGCGCCCCAATGGCGGATGCCATAAACACTGCGGCTGTCGGCCACGGTCCATTGGCTACCATCGTCTTTGCGTGTGCGTCGTACGGACATTCAAGTCCCCTATAGATAAGTCGAAGACACTGCCCCGCAAGGAGGCGGGCGCAGTGTAAAAGCCGAAAATGACGATTCGTCCGTGCCCTGGATAGACCCTGGTCACGGCAACGAGTTTAGAAAGCACTGGGCAAAAAATCGCGTGGCCGCATCAGCCGCCGGATTTTTTCGCCTTGAAGCCCTGCTTGGTCAGCTCACCGATCAGCAGTTCGACATGGTCGCCCTGGATTTCGATGACCCCATCCTTCAGGGCGCCACCGGTACCGCAGCGGCGCTTGAGGGTAGAGGCCAGCTCCTTGAGCTGATCGAGCGGCAGCGGCACGCCGGTGACGGTGGTCACGGTCTTGCCGCCGCGGCCCTTGCTTTCGCGGCGCACACGGGCAATGCCATCGCCTTCGGGGATGACCTGCTGCTTGCAGGTACAGGCATCCACCGGCTGGCTACAGTCGGGGCAGTGCCGACCGGTGTCGGTGGAGTAAACGAGACCGCCAAGGGCGGCGAAGGAAGAAGCTTTCTTGGCCACTTTTGTTCCTCTGTGCTGAGGACAAAAACTGGTCGGCCCCAGGGGGTTGAGCCCGACCGCGAAGCCCCACTCTGGCAGGGGCGGCGCTACTGCCACAAGACCTGCGGCAGCCCGAAAAGGGCGCGCAGTGTAACGATAAATCCCGCTGTTGCTAAGTACCGGAATGCGGCATTTTGCGAATGTTTTGCGACCCCCTCGCGGGTAAACCCGCTCCCACAGGTACTGCGCAGGTTTCACGACCTGTGAAATCCCTGTGGGAGCGGGTTTACCCGCGAAGGGGCCCGCATGGGCCACGCATCTATTTGAGGCTGGCTTTATAGCGCTGCAACGCCGCCAACGAGTCCGGGCAATACGGCTTCGTCAGGCTTTCTTGCTCAGCCTGCTCCAGGCCAATGAACCGCGCCTCGATCACCTCTTCCGGCTGTAACCGCAATGGCGCATCCGACACCGCCGAATACACCGCACACCACAAGTGGTTATCCGGCTGGTCAAAGTAGAACCGCTCATGAAAACGCAGCTCCACACCGTCGATCCCCAGCTCCTCGGCCAGCTCCCGCGCCGCCGAATCGGCATACGCCTCCCCGGCCGTCACCATGCCGCCTGCCGCCACAT
Organism: Pseudomonas sp. M2(2023); assembly: GCF_030263955.1. NCBI lineage: Bacteria > Pseudomonadati > Pseudomonadota > Gammaproteobacteria > Pseudomonadales > Pseudomonadaceae > Pseudomonas > Pseudomonas sp. M2(2023). Next base: position 658,945 of record NZ_CP127114.1, on the reverse strand, counting down.
CCCAGTAACCCGGGTACAGCGCCTTGCTCAGGGTTCGCCGGTGCACGCACAGCTCACCGGCACTGTTGAACAGCAGAATGAACGTGCAACGCCCTATCAGGCCCCGCTCACGCAGTTCGGCCCGGGGCAAGGCACCCAGCACCCGGTCGGCTTCGTCCACCCAGGTGACCAGTTCTCGGTCGGAAGCCGCCCGGTGGGCGGCCTCGTTCGGGCTGATCGCCATCATCAACCCTGCGACAGCAGCTGACGCAGGTCGATGACCGCCGCGTTGGCCCGGGAAATGTAGTTGGCCATGACCAGTGAGTGGTTGGCCCACATGCCGAAGCCGCTGCCGTTGAGCACCATCGGGCTCCACAGGGCCTCCTGCGAGGCTTCCAGCTCACGGATGATCTGGCGCACGCTGACCGTGGCGTTCTTCTTCGCCAGCACGTCGGCAAAGTCCACCTCGATGGCGCGCAGCAGGTGCGACAGCGCCCAGGCCTGGCCACGGGCTTCGTAGAACACGTTGTCGATCTGCAGCCATGGGGTTTCCACCAGCTCCTCGTCCACCTGCGGCGCCTGGCCGGCGACCAGCGACTCAGTCTTCAAAGTGGTGTTGAGCTTGACCCGGCCAACGCTGGCCGACAGGCGCTGCGACAGCGAGCCCAGGCGGGTGGCCACGTCACCCAGCCAGTTGTTCAGGTTGTCGGCACGGGTATAGAAGATTGCGCCCTTGTCGCCGGCAGCCAGACGGGTCTGGTAGCGGGTCAGCGACTTGATGCCCTCTTCGAACTCCGACTCGCTCGACGGCAGGATCCAGCTCTTGTTGTCGAAGTTGAAACGCGGCTCGGCCTTGGCCAGGTCGGCGTCTTCGGTCGACTGCGACTGCGAACGGGCGAAGTCCTTGCGCAAGGCACGGGACAGGTCACGCACCTGGACCAGCACGCCATATTCCCAGCTCGGCATGTTGTCCATCCACAGCCCGGGCGGGAAGCGGTCGTTGGAAATGTAGCCACCCGGCTTGTTCAGCAAGGTGCCGGCCACAGTCTTGAGGGTTTCGATAGTGGTGTAGCCCACCACCATCTGCTGGCCGGTACGCTCGGCTGCGGCCTGGGCGTTCTGCTGCACCGGGAACAGCTCCGGCTCCTGGCTCCAGTACCAGCCCAGGCCAATGCACACCAGCAGGTACAACCCGATCAGGGTCCCCAGGGCACGGCTCCAGAGGCCGCCAAGATAGCTACGGGCGGCGGCGCCACGGCCGTCGACACGCTCGCGGGGCTCGGCTTTGGCCTCGCGGTTTTTCCAGTCCAGCATGGCTTTGTCCTTAATCAGTCACGACGGTTCAGGGGCTTGGACCACAGGCCTACGCCAGGGTGCCACGGCAAGCCCGCGTGGCAGCACTATAAAGCAGACACCGCCTTACGCATAAGCGACCAATCGGTCAGCAACTGAATATTCGTTCTGGCCGCTTTGTTGACGCAGGGCACTCACGCACCTGAAAAGAACTGCTAGCATAGAGCCATCATTGCCCCTGCACACCCCAACCTACAAGTAGCCAGGACATGAGCCAAGCAGCCGAGCCGAGCCCGCTGTGCCCCGCCCAACAGCTGACGCGTAGCGGCCTGCGCAAGGACGACCCGCTCGATCAGGTGCTGCTGCCGCCCCTGCGCAAGCCGGTGTACATCCTGCTGCAGGACCACGAGCGCGCCCAGCGCCTGGCCCAGCAACTGGAATTCTTTGGCCTGGTGGTGCAGGCGCTTGCCAGCGCCGCGGCGTTTCAGGCCTCGATCAGCGAATACCCGCCCTCGGCCATCATCATGGATGTCGACTTCAACGGTGCCGGCCAAGGCCTGCTGTTGGCTGCCCAGATGCAGCAGGGGCTGGCCCGACATATACCACTGCTGTTCTTCAGCCATCACGAAACCGACACCCCGACCCGCCTGGCCGCCGTGCGCGCCGGTGGCCAGGACTTCCTCACCGGCACCCTGGAAGCCTCCAGCCTGTTGGAAAAGGTCGAACTGCTGACCAATGCAACCCCGCACGACCCGTTGCGCGTACTGGTCATCGACGACTCACGCACCCAGGCGCTGTACACCGAGCGCGTGCTGGCCAGCGCCGGCATGATCACCCGCAGCCTGACCGACCCGATCCGCACCATGGCCGAGCTGGCTGACTTCCAGCCCGACCTGATCATCCTCGATCTGTACATGCCGGCCTGCACCGGCCCCGAACTGGCCAAGGTGATCCGCCACAGCGACCGTTATGTGAGCGTGCCGATCATCTATCTGTCTGCCGAAGACGACCTGGACAAGCAGCTGGATGCCATGAGCGAAGGCGGTGATGACTTCCTGACCAAACCGTTTCGTTCTCGCCACCTGATCACCACCGTGCGCAACCGCGCCGCTCGCGCCCGGCACCTGAAGGCGCGCATGGTGCGCGACAGCCTGACCGGGTTGTACAACCACACCCACATCCTGCAATTGCTGGAAGACTGCAGCTTCCGCGCCCGTCGCGAGCAGCTGCCGTTGTGCTTTGCCATGCTCGACATCGACCACTTCAAGAAGATCAACGACCGCCACGGCCACCCGATGGGCGACCGGGTGATCAAGAGCCTGGCGCTGTTTCTCAAGCAGCGCTTGCGCAAGACCGATTTCATTGGCCGTTACGGCGGTGAAGAGTTCGCCATTGTGATGCCCAATACCGCGCTGGACGCGGCGCACAAGGTTCTCGACGAAATCCGCAGGCGCTTTGCCGAGATCCTCTACCCGGCGCAGCCACGGGACTTGCAGTGCACCTTCAGTGCAGGGGTGGTGCAGTTGGATGAGGGGCTGGATGCGCTGACCATGGCCAGTGCGGCGGACGAGGCGCTGTATCGGGCCAAGCATGCCGGGCGAAATTGTGTGGTGCGTGTAGAGCCCTGAATCAGGCTTTGCCTGTGCCAGCCTCTTCGCGGCTAAAGCCGCTTGTGTCTTCAAGGTCTCTTAAACTCGAAAGGGTGAGAGCAGTGGATGGCAGACTGAAAGCCAGGTGTGCTCTAAAGCACGAGTGGGAGCCTAGTCGCCATCCACCTCCCACTCTGACCTAAGCCCGAACAGTTGAATGAGTGGCGAACTCGCAGTCACAAGCTAGGGCTAAGTCAGAGTGCTCTCACTTCTTGAGTGTAAGAGGGCTTGGCGATGATTTCCTACTTCGTTGGTCTCGACGTTTCGAAAGCGACTCTGGATGTGGGCTTTCTTCCTGAAAGTATTCCCCAGTTCCAGGTCAGGAATGACTCTGAGGGCTTTGCGCAACTGATCGCATGCCTGAACGAGCTTGAGGTCGAACGGGTCTTGCTGGAAGCCACCGGTGGCTATGAACGGGCCGTATTCAAAGCCTTGCGACTGGAGGGTTTGAACGTCGTCAGGGTCAACCCCAGGCGCTGTCGGGACTATGCGAGTGCCATGGGCAAAATTGCCAAGACTGACAAGATCGACGCCCAGATGCTGGCGCGGTTTGCCAGGGACTTCGAGGACTTGCCGCAGATAGAGCCTAATCAAGATCGGGATGAACTGGGAGAGCTCATCAAACTCCGTGGCAATCTTGTCCAGCATCGGGATGATGACAAGCGTCGGATGAAACAAACCACTTCAGCTACGGCCATTACCGTTTATACCGAGCATGTCGCTTACCTGAATGATCAGATTAAGGCCTTGGACAAGGCGATTGAGCGTGCCTCGAACGTGCTGGATCGCACGACAGCCATGCGGCTAAGGTCTGTGAAAGGGATTGGCGTCATCAGTTGTGGCACCTTCATGGCCTACCTACCTGAGCTGGGAAGCGTGACGGGGCGCGAAATTGCAGCCTTGGCTGGGTTAGCGCCGTACAACAAAGACAGCGGCAAGAAGAGTGGCCCGAGGAAGATCGAAGGCGGGCGTTACAGAGTCCGCAAGGCGGCCTACATGTCGATCTGGTCAATGATCCAGCATGTCCCAGAAGTTAGAACCCGCTATGAAGCCCTGATAGCCCGAGGCAAGCGCGCAAAAGTTGCCGCAGTGGCGTGCATGCGCGTGTTGCTGGTGCGCCTGAACGCAATGCTGCGTGACGGAACGGAGTGGAAAGAGCTCAAGCCTCAGGTACCCGCACCCTGATCACGAACGAGGATCGATTTTCTACAAATGCGGGCTTCGCCAGCGACACCGCTACGCGGTATCGAGCGAAGCCCTGCCCGAATGGCACGCTTGAAAATAAATTTCTAAAGACAGTTGCTCCCACAGGTACTCCACCGGACTGAAGGATTGCGCAGTCCCTGTGGGAGCGGCTTTAGCCGCGAAGAGGCCGGCACAGATTAAAATAGAGGCACTGTGCCACTTTTTTATGGCGCCAACCCCCTGCCGTCATCACCCCGTCACAAAATCGCAATAACTTCAGCCACCGACCTCTCCCTCCCCCGCAGGAAGCTCGCGGCTATGCGCCTGAAGTGGCTGACCAATTTCAACACCCTGTTGCTGGTAACCGTGTGTATCGCCTTGGGCGCCACCCTTTGGTGGTCGCAGCGGGCCCTTGAGCGCCCCTACCAGTTGATGGAGCGCTACCTGGGCCTGTCCCAGCAGTTCCAGAACCAGGCGGCCCGCAACATCCAGGCGTACCTGGGCAGCGGCGATGCCCTGCGCCATGCCGCGGCGATGGAGGCCAACCAGCAGTTGCAGGCCGCGCTGGCCGAGTGGCCCAGCGAACTGGCCGACAAACTGCGCCCCAGCCTGGACAGCCTGCAGGCCTTTACCGCCGAGGAGCTGCTGGCCGCCGGCAAGCTGGCTGGTGACCCGCAAGCCCTGCTGCTGCAAGCCGAGCGGGAACTGGGCGCCAACTTCGAACAACTGGCCGGCTACGCCCGCGACAGCGGCAGCGCCGACGCCAACCGCTACCTGGTGCCACTGCTCGACGCCACCGTGCACCTCGGTCGCCTGTCGCTGGCCCGGGACAAGCTGGTCAGCAGCGGTCGCCCCGAGCTGGCTGACGAAGTGGAGCGCGAGCTGCAACTGATCCGTGCCCAGGCCCAGGCGATCGATGCCTTGCCCTTGCTCGGCGTAACCCGTAGCGCCGAGTCCGGTGCCGACGACTTCGCCGCGATGATGGGCCTGGAAACCCAGGCCAGCGCCCAGCAGGAAGACATTGCCGTCGGCCTCAAGCGCGAACTGCAGAGCCTGCTCGGCCGCTACCCGGCCGAACTGCAGCGCACCCGCGAACAGATCGAGCGGCGCGTCGCCCTGGCTGCCAGCACTGGCCAACGCCTGGAGGCCGTGCAACAGGCCATTGCGGCACTGGAGCCCGAGGTACGCGGCCAGCATGCGAAAATTGCCGGCGAAGTGCGCATCATCCAGGGTCTGATGATCGGCCTGATCCTACTTATCGCCCTGCTGATCGACACCTTGCAACGTCGCCTGGCGCGCACCCTGACCGGCCTGGCCCCGGCCCTGTCGCGCTGGGCCGAGGGTGACTTCGCCGAGGCCATCGCCCTGGGCAGGACCAACCGCGAACTGCGCGACATCCAGGAATCGCTCAACCGCCTGCGCCAGTATCTGGTAGAGCTGGTCGGCACCATCCGCCACAACGCCGAGCAGGTGGCTGGCAGCAGCCACGCCCTGGCCGGCATGAGCGCCGCCCTGCATGACGGCGCCGAACGCCAGGCCGGCGACACCGGGCAGATCCGCGATGCTTTGGGTGAACTGGAAGCGACCATCCAGCAAGTAGCCGGCGACGCCAGCGCCGCAGCCGACGCCAGCCGCGATGCCGGGCGTGCAGTGGAGCAGGGCCAGGCGGTGATCGGCCAGAGCCTGTCGGGCTTGCGTGAGTTGGTCGACGAGGTGCAGGGCAACGCCCGCATGATCGAGCAACTGGCGGAGGAGTCGGCCACCATCGGCGGCGTCCTGACAGTGATCCGCTCGATTGCCGAGCAGACCAACCTGCTGGCGCTGAATGCCGCGATCGAAGCGGCCCGCGCCGGTGAGATGGGCCGTGGTTTTGCAGTGGTGGCCGATGAGGTGCGTTCGCTGGCACAGCGCACCACCGGGGCGACCGGCGAGATTCAGGCACTGATCGACCGCTTGCAGCAGGCAGCCAGAAGCTCGGTGGCCGGGATGCGTGCGCAGCTTGAGCATGCCGAGGCCACGGCCAACCAGGCCCAGGCGGCGGACGGGGCGCTGGACGAGATCGTCTGTGCCATTCGCACCATTTCGGACACTGCGGTGCGGATTGCCGATGTCACGGCGCAGCAGAGTGGTGCCGTGAGTGAGATTCGCGACCACAGCGAGCGAATTCATGAGCTGGGTGAGGACAACCTGCAGCGCATTGGCGAGGGGCGCGAGCAAGGCGAGCAGTTGCTGAGTTTGGGGGGTGAACTGAACCGGGCGGTGCGGGCCTTCAGAGTCTAGGTTGGCCTGTGCTGGCCTCTTCGCGGGTAAACCCGCTCCCACAGGGATAGCCTATGCGGACGAGGGGGGAGCGGGTTTACCCGCGAAGAGGCCGGCACAGGCAGCACATGAGCCAGCGGCCATGTGTCGCCCCCGCAACCAGCATGGCCCCAACCCGCACCAACTCCGCTATCATGCCCAGCACGTTCCACCTCGCGAGTCCGCCATGCGCCGCCTGTTTTTCCTGCTGTTCCTGCTGCTGGCCAGCCCTGCCTTCGCCACGGGCCTGCTCGACAACCGCCCCAGCGCCACCCTCGGCGCAGCTTCGCTGGCCAACAACGCCGACTTCCTGCCGGTACACGAAGCGTTCAAGCTCAGCCTGGTCCAGGCCGATGCGCAAACCATCAAGCTGCGCTTCGTCGCAACCGACGGCTACTACCTCTATCGCCACCGTTTCCAGTTCCGCACCGAACCGGCCGACATTGCCCTGGGCACACCAAGCATCCCCAAGGGCGAGGCCAAGCACGATGAGTTCTTCGGCGATGTCGAGGTGTACCACGGCGTGCTCGATATCGAGCTGCCGCGCAATGACCCGCGCGCCTTCACCCTGCTGGTGGGCTACCAGGGCTGCGCCGACAAAGGCCTGTGCTACCCGCCAGAAACCGCACGCCTGAACATCGATGGCGAAGGCGGCAAAAGCACCCCGGCCGGCGGTGAACACGCCTGGACCTGGAAGTCGCTGCTGCTGTTCTTCCTCGCTGGGGTCGGCCTGACGTTCACCCCCTGCGTGCTGCCGATGCTGCCGATCCTTTCCGGCGTGGTGCTGCGCGGCCAGGCCGGCGGCCTGCGCGGGCTGGCGCTGTCGCTTGCCTATGTGCTGCCGATGGCGGCCAGCTTTGCGGTACTCGGTGCGTTGATGGGGTTGTTCGGCGCCGGCCTGAACCTGCAGGCGCGCCTGCAGTCGGCCTGGGTACTGGTGCCCTTCGCTCTGTTTTTCGTGGTGTTCGCCCTGGCCATGTTCGGCCTGTTCGAACTTAAACTGCCGCAAGCCCTGAGCAACCGCCTGAACAATGTCGCCAGCCACACCCGGGGCGGCTCGCTGCTGGGCGCGGCAATATTGGGCGTCCTCTCCAGCCTGCTGGTTTCGCCCTGTGTGTCGGCGCCGCTGGCCGGTGCGCTGCTGTACATCAGCGCCAGCGGCGATGCCCTGGGCGGCGCACTCAAGCTGTTCGCCCTGGGCCTGGGCATGGGCGCACCATTGCTGCTGGTGGCCACCGGTGGCGCGGCCTGGCTGCCGAAAAGCGGCCCCTGGCTGAACACGGTGAAGAATGCCATCGGCGTCCTGCTGCTGGGCTTGGCCATCGGCTTGCTCAGCCGAGTGCTGCCAGGCCCGCTGACCTTGCTGCTGGTCGGTTTCCTCGCCGCTGGCGTGGCGCTGTTCCTCGGTGCCCTCGAGTTCGTCGTCAAGACCGCACGCCAGCGCCTGGCCCAACTGCTCGGCCTGGCCCTGCTGGTGTACGCCCTGGCCTGCTGGTACGGCGCCCTCAGCGGCCAGGGCGACCCACTGCGCCCGTTGCCGCCGGCAACCCTTGTGGCCACCGGCAACGGGCCGGCGGTGCAGGCGGATAGCTGGCAGACCATCACTACCCCCGCCGCACTGGACGCTGCCCTGGCCCAGGCCAAGGCAGCCGGCCAGCCGGTGCTCTTGGACTGGTACGCCGATTGGTGCATCAGCTGCAAAGTGATCGAACGCGAGGTGCTCACCGCTCCGCAGGTGCAAGCGCAACTGGCCGGCTTCAAGCTGCTGCGTTTTGACATCACCGAAAGCAATGCCGAACAACGCAGCCTGCTCGATCGCTACCAGCTGTTCGGCCCGCCCGCTCTGCTGTTCTTTGCCGCGAACGGTAGCGAAATAACCGCTGATCGGGTCATTGGCGAGATAAATGCCGGTGAATTTGCGCAAATTCTCACACGCGTGCGCGGTAAAGTCGGTCTATAACTTCCCGCGAGCTGTGAAAAATCCAGAAATCAGTGACCAAATTTAATTATTTGGTCACATACTTCGCGCGAACCTCGGACATCGTGCTGGCTATTGCCGGGAACTGGACACTTGCCGTCGCTTTACGGCACACTCGCCGCGCTGTGTCGAATTGCCCTACAAATCCAAGGAATCCGCAGATGGCAACGCTACTGGTGCTCCACGGCCCCAACCTCAACCTGCTCGGTACCCGCGAGCCTGGCCACTACGGCGCCGTGACCCTGGCCCAGATCAACCAGGACCTGGAGCAACGTGCCCGCGCCGCAGGCCACCATCTGCAGTACCTGCAGAGCAACGCCGAATACGAACTGATCGACCGCATTCACGCCGCACGCAATGAGGGTGTGGACTTCATCCTGATCAATCCGGCTGCTTTCACCCACACAAGTGTCGCATTACGTGACGCATTGCTTGCGGTGAGCATCCCATTCATCGAAGTGCACCTGTCCAACGTGCACAAACGCGAACCGTTCCGCCACCACTCCTACTTTTCCGATGTTGCCGTAGGGGTGATCTGCGGCCTGGGCGCCAGCGGTTATCGCCTGGCCCTGGAGTCCGCGCTGGAACAACTGGCTGCCAACGCACAGCCCAAATGATGAAAACCCTGGCCTCAGTGGGCCAGGGTTCGAGAGAAACGTTTCAGATACGTTTTTTTGTATTTCGCCCCCTGACCGAACCTTTGGGAGTTGATGATTAATGGATATCCGTAAAGTCAAGAAACTGATCGAGCTGCTGGAAGAGTCTGGCATCGACGAACTGGAGATCAAGGAAGGCGAAGAGTCGGTCCGTATCAGCCGTCACAGCAAGACCCCGGCTGCCCAGCAGTACTTCGCACCGGCTCCGGTAGCCGCTGCCCCTGCTGCTGCCCCGGTTGCCGCCGCTGCCGCTCCGGCCGCTGAAGCCGCTGCCGCCGCCCCGGCCCTGAAAGGCACCGTGATCCGCTCGCCGATGGTAGGTACCTTCTACCGCAAGCCTTCGCCGACCTCGCCGAACTTCGCTGAAGTTGGCCAGACCGTGAAGAAGGGCGACACCCTGTGCATCGTCGAAGCCATGAAGATGATGAACCACATCGAAGCCGATGTCGGCGGTGTCATCGACGCCATCCTGGTAGAAGACGGCCAGCCGGTTGAGTTCGACCAGCCGCTGTTCACCATCGTTTGAATCGCGGAGAGCCAACGATGTCTGGGAAGCTCGAAAAAGTCCTGATCGCCAACCGCGGGGAAATTGCCCTGCGGATCCTGCGTGCCTGCAAAGAGCTGGGTATCAAGACAGTCGCCGTGCACTCCACCGCCGACCGTGAACTGATGCACCTGGGCCTGGCAGACGAGTCGGTCTGCATCGGCCCTGCATCGTCCAAGGATTCCTACCTGCATATCCCGGCAATCATCGCTGCCGCCGAAGTGACCGGCGCCACCGCGATTCACCCGGGCTACGGCTTCCTGGCGGAAAACGCCGACTTCGCCGAGCAGGTGGAAAAGTCCGGTTTCGCCTTCATCGGCCCGAAAGCCGACACCATTCGCCTGATGGGCGACAAGGTTTCGGCCAAGGACGCGATGATCAAGTCGGGCGTACCGACCGTACCGGGCTCCGATGGCCCGCTGCCGGAAGATGAAGAAGTCGCCCTGGCGATTGCTCGTGACGTCGGCTACCCGGTAATCATCAAGGCCGCCGGTGGCGGTGGTGGTCGCGGCATGCGTGTGGTGCACAAGGAAGAGGACCTGATTTCCTCGGCCAAGCTCACCCGTACCGAAGCCGGTGCAGCCTTCGGCAACCCGATGGTCTACCTGGAGAAGTTCCTGACCAACCCACGCCACGTGGAAGTACAGGTACTGTCCGACGGCCAAGGCAACGCCATTCACCTGGGTGACCGTGACTGCTCGCTGCAGCGCCGTCACCAGAAGGTACTGGAAGAAGCGCCAGCCCCGGGCATCGACGAGAAAGCCCGTCAGGAAGTGTTCAAGCGCTGCGTCGATGCGTGCATCGAGATCGGCTACCGTGGTGCGGGTACTTTCGAGTTCCTGTACGAGAACGGCCGCTTCTACTTCATCGAGATGAACACCCGCGTGCAGGTTGAGCACCCGGTGTCGGAGATGGTGACCGGTATCGACATCGTCAAGGAGATGCTGAGCATCGCCGCTGGCAACAAGCTGTCGTTCCGCCAGGAAGACGTGGTCATCCGTGGCCATGCGCTGGAATGCCGTATCAACGCCGAAGACCCGAAGAAGTTCATCCCGAGCCCAGGCAAGGTGAAGCACTTCCACGCCCCGGGCGGCAACGGCGTGCGTGTTGATTCGCACCTGTACAGCGGTTACTCGGTTCCGCCGAACTACGACTCGCTGATCGGCAAGCTGATCACCTACGGCAAGGACCGCGACGAAGCCATGGCGCGCATGCGCAATGCCCTGGACGAGATCGTCGTCGACGGCATCAAGACTAACATCCCGCTGCACCGCGACCTGGTGCGTGATGAAGGTTTCTGCAAAGGCGGCGTCAACATTCACTACCTCGAGCACAAACTGGCTAGCCAGGAGTGATCGCGTAGTGTGATGTACTGAAAACCCCGGACTTGTTCCGGGGTTTTTTATTGCCTGTCAGGGCCTCATCGCCGGCAAGCCAGCTCCCACAGGGATTGCACACGGCTTGAGGTCTATGCGGTCGAGGTGGGAGCTGGCTTGCCGGCGATTGGGCTGCAAAGCAGCCCCCGGACCCTACCCCTTCATCCGCGGCATCTCGATGTGGTGCTCATGCACCCGCCGGTACAAGGTTGCCCGCGATATTCCCAGAGCCCGCGCCGCATCGGCCGGCTTCCAGCGATGGCGGATCAGCGCATCCAGCAGCAACTGCCGGGCCGGACAGGACATGCTGCTTTCAGCCGACGCGACTACCTCGCCGCGCACCTCCTGCGGCAGGTCCTGCACCTGCACCCGCCCGTCCTCGCTCACCGCACATGCATAGCGCAACACCTGCCGCAGCTGGCGCAAATTCCCCGGCCAGCGGTAAACCAGCAGCGCCTGCAGCGCATCATCCGCCAACACCACCTCGACTCCGCAGGCCTCGGCTTCCTCGGCCAGCAACTGGTGAATCAACCCCAAGCGGTCCTCACGCTCGCGCAGCGGCGGCAACTCGAAGCGGGCATTGGCCAGGCGGAAGTACAGGTCCTCACGAAAACGCCCATCCTCCACCATCGCCGCCAAATCGCGGTGGGTCGCGCAAATCACCTGAATATCCACCCGCTCCCGCCGCGCCGCGCCCAGCGGCGCCACTTCACCCTCCGCCAGCACGCGCAGCAACCGGGTTTGCAGGTTCAGCGGCATGTCACCGATTTCGTCGAGGAACAGCGTGCCGCCATCGGCCTGCTGCAACAGCCCCTGCATACCTTTGCTGGAAGCCCCGGTGAAGGCCCCGGCCACATAGCCGAACAGCTCGCTCTCGATCAGGCTTTCCGGGATGGCCGCGCAGTTCAAGGTGACGAACGGGCCATCGCGACGCAGGCTTTGCTGATGCAGCTGGCGGGCGAACACCTCTTTGCCAGCCCCCGTCTCGCCTTGCACAAGCACCGCCAGGTTGCAGTCCTTGACCCGCGTGGCCAGGCGCAGATGCTGCTCGATACGGGCGTCCTGGGCCTGGCGCAACGGCTGCGCACGCTGGCGCTGTCGGGGTGCGCTGACCCGGCCGTACAGACCACCCAGGCCCGGCAGGCGTTGAGCGGACGATGCGTTCACGCGGCGCAACTGATCCATGTCGAACAGCTCGCCAATGTGCTCGGGCAAACGCCCCAGATGCTCCACCAGGCGCTGGCGCGCCAGGCTGTTGATCGCCTGCAGGCGGCCATCGCCATCCCAGGCCAGCAGGTAGTCGGGCTGGCTTTCCACATAGCCCGGCGTGCCATGGGCACGCATTACCCAATGGCCCTGGGCACTGTGCATGAAGAAGGCATTTTCGATCTCGCGCGCAGTCTGCTCGACCAATTGGCGGATCAGGTGCTGGCTGCGGCGGTCGTCCGGCGACTGCAAGGCCGAGACATCCACCACGCCCAGCAACTCGCCCAGCGGGTCGAACACCGGTGCCGCCGTACAGGTCAGGCCAATGAACGCGGCGCGGAAGTGGTCGCGCTTGTGCACCGTGACCGGCGCCTTGCTGGTCAACACCGCCGCCACGCCGCAGGTGCCCTCCTCGCCCTCCGACCAGCAGGTGCCCAGGTACAGCCCGGCCTTTCGGCAATCGTTGCGGATGGCCGACTCGACCCGGTAATCGATGGTGCGCCCCAAGGCGTCGGTGAGCAGCACGCAGTAGTCGGCACCGCGCACCCGCTCATGCAGGCGGGCCACGGCATCGCTGGCGATGCGCAGGAACAGTTCAGCGCGCTCGCGGCATTCGTTGAGCAGGCTTTGGGACAGGATGCGCGGCCCCTGCTGGGACCCGGGGTCGAGGCGGTACAGCTCCATGGAACGGCGCCATGAATCGAGGATCAGCGGTGGCACCGGCGCCTGCGGCAGGCGGTCGGCATTCTTCAGCACCCTGCTGACGCAGTCGACATGGGCTCGGGAGTTCGCGGCAAGCATGCAGGCCCTCCGGTTCTCGTTGCTGTTTTTATCGTTGTCCGGCCATTAAGCGCTTCCGGGCATGCCCCGACAAGCACTGCGTGATTACCGGCTGGCTTGAGACGCAGCGTCTCAGCGTCTCGGCCATGCCATACCTCGGCTGGCACCCGGCGTCTCGCCAGCCCGGCCATACGTTCCGGCCAGAGCGCAACGAAACCGCTCTGCCCCGGTGATTTCAGCCTACCCAAGGAAAACTGGCATCCCGCTTGCTCCAGCACTGGCAAACAAGAAACGAGGTGCGCCATGCCGCTACCCGCCCCAACTGTCGGCATCATTGCCAACCCTGCCTCTGGCCGCGACCTGCGCCGCCTGACTGCCAATGCCGGGCTCTATTCGAGTACCGACAAGGCATCGGCGATCCAGCGCCTGCTCGCTGCCTTCGGTGCTACCGGCATCGGTCAGGTGCTGCTGCCCAGCGACATGACCGGCATCGCCGCTGCCGTGCTCAAGGCCAGCCAGGGCCCGGTCGCCCAGGACCAGCACTGGCCGGCCATCGAGATCCTCGACCTGCCGCTGACCCAGACCGTTGCCGATACCCGCCTGGCCACCCGGCGCATGGTCGAACGCGGCGTGGCGATGATTGCAGTGCTCGGCGGCGACGGCACCCACAAGGCAGTTGCTGCCGAGGCCGGTGACGTACCGCTGCTGACCTTGTCCACCGGCACCAACAATGCCTTCCCCGAACTGCGCGAGGCCACCAGCGCCGGCCTGGCCGGCGGCCTGCTTGCCAGCGGCCGGGTACCGCCGAGCATCGGCCTGCGCCGCAACAAGCGCCTGCTGGTGAAGGTGCCCGAACAACAGCTTGCCGAATGGGCACTGGTGGAGGTGGCGGTATCGCCCCAGCGCTTCATCGGCGCTCGGGCACTGAGCCGCAGCGAAGACCTTTGCGAAGTATTCGCCTGTTTCGCCGAACCCCATGCCATCGGCCTCTCGGCCCTGTGCGGCCTGTGGTGCCCGGTCTCGCGCCAGGACCCGCACGGTGCCTGGGTACGCCTGAACCCCGGTGCTGAACAAGCGCTGCTCGCACCACTGGCACCCGGCCTGCTGCAAGGCTGCGGCATCACCGCTAGCGGCGCCCTGACGCCCGGCGTAGCCCATCGCCTGAGCCTGGCCAGCGGCACCCTGGCGCTGGACGGCGAGCGCGAAATCGAATTCGCCGAGCATGACAGCCCCACCATCACCCTCGACCACCAAGGCCCATTGAGCGTGGACGTCGAGGCCGTACTGGCGCACGCCGCCCGCCATCACTTGCTGGCCGTGCCCCGTGGCCATCGGCTGCACCCTGCAAACCCGTGTTGAGACAACCCCGGAGAACAACAAGATGTCCAATCAACTCAGTACCGAACAACTGCTGCATGCCTATGAAGTGATGCGCACCATCCGTGCCTTCGAAGAACGCCTGCACGTCGAGTTCGCCACCGGCGAGATCCCTGGCTTCGTGCACCTGTATGCCGGCGAAGAGGCTTCCGCCGCTGGAGTCATGGCCCACCTGCGCGATAGCGACTGTATCGCCTCGACCCACCGCGGCCACGGCCACTGCATCGCCAAGGGTGTGGACGTATACGGCATGATGGCCGAGATCTACGGCAAGAAGACCGGCGTGTGCGGCGGCAAAGGCGGTTCGATGCACATCGCCGACCTGGAAAAAGGCATGCTCGGCGCCAACGGCATCGTCGGTGCCGGCGCTCCGCTGGTGGCCGGGGCGGCGCTGGCGGCCAAGATCAAAGGCCGCGACGATGTATCGGTGGCCTTCTTCGGCGATGGCGCTTCCAACGAAGGCGCCGTGTTCGAAGCAATGAACATGGCCTCGATCATGAACCTGCCGTGCATCTTCGTGGCCGAGAACAACGGCTACGCCGAAGCCACCGCCTCGACCTGGTCGGTTGCCTGCGACCATATCGCCGACCGCGCGGCCGGGTTCGGCATGCCCGGTGTCACCATCGACGGTTTCGACTTCTTTGCCGTGTACGAGGCCGCCGGCGCTGCCATCGAACGTGCGCGTTCCGGGCAAGGCCCGTCGCTGATCGAGGTCAAGCTCAGCCGCTACTACGGCCATTTCGAAGGCGATGCACAAACCTACCGCGCCCCGGACGAAGTGAAGAACCTGCGCGAATCCCGCGACTGCCTCATGCAGTTCCGCAACAAGACCACCCGCGCCGGCCTGCTCACGGCTGCGCAACTGGACGCCATCGACGCCCGCGTCGAGGACCTGATCGAAGACGCCGTGCGCCGCGCCAAGTCCGATCCCAAGCCACAGCCCGCCGACCTGCTCACCGACGTCTACGTCGCCTACCCCTGAGCCGCGGATTACAAGAACAACAGGAGAATCACCATGGCAAGAAAGATCAGCTACCAGCAGGCCATCAACGAAGCCCTGGCCCAGGAAATGCGCCGCGACAACACTGTATTCATCATTGGCGAAGACGTTGCCGGCGGCGCCGGTGCCCCCGGCGAGGATGACGCCTGGGGGGGCGTGCTGGGCGTGACCAAGGGCCTTTACCATCAGTTCCCGGGGCGCGTGCTCGACGCACCGCTGTCGGAAATCGGCTACGTCGGCGCTGCCGTCGGTGCTGCCACCCAGGGCCTGCGCCCGGTGTGCGAGCTGATGTTCGTCGACTTCGCCGGCTGCTGCCTGGACCAGATCCTCAACCAGGCCGCCAAGTTCCGCTACATGTTCGGCGGCAAGGCGGTCACCCCGCTGGTGATGCGCACCATGTACGGCGCCGGCCTGCGCGCGGCGGCCCAGCACTCGCAGATGCTCACCTCGCTGTGGACGCACATTCCCGGCCTGAAGGTGGTCTGCCCGTCCTCGCCGTACGATGCCAAGGGCCTGTTGATACAGGCGATCCGCGACAACGACCCGGTGATCTTCTGCGAGCACAAGCTGCTCTACAGCATGCAGGGAGAGGTGCCGGAAGAGGTGTACACCGTACCGTTCGGTGAGGCCAACTTCCTGCGTGATGGCGACGACGTGACCCTGGTCACCTATGGCCGCATGGTGCATGTGGCGCTGGAGGCCGCCAACAACCTGGCCCGCCAGGGTATCGACTGCGAGGTGCTGGACCTGCGCACCACCAGCCCGCTGGATGAGGACAGCATCCTGGAAAGCGTGGAAAAGACCGGTCGCCTGGTGGTGATCGACGAAGCCAACCCGCGTTGCTCCATGGCCACCGACATCAGCGCGCTGGTGGCACAGAAGGCCTTCGGCGCGCTCAAGGGCCCGATCGAAATGGTCACCGCCCCGCATACTCCTGTGCCGTTCTCCGATGCCTTGGAAGACCTGTACATCCCTGACGCGGCGAAGATCGAGGCTGCGGTACGCAAAGTGATCGAAGCCGCAAGGAGTGCCGCATGAGCCAGATCCATACCCTGACCATGCCCAAGTGGGGCTTGTCGATGACCGAGGGCCGGGTGGATACCTGGCTGAAGCAGGAAGGTGACGAAATCAGCAAGGGCGACGAGGTGCTGGACGTCGAGACCGACAAGATCAGCAGCAGCGTCGAAGCCCCGTTCAGCGGTGTGTTGCGCCGTCAGGTGGCCAGGCCTGATGAAACCCTGCCGGTCGGAGCCCTGCTGGCGGTGGTGGTGGAAGGCGAAGCCGAAGAAGCCGAAATCGATGCCGTGGTGCAGCGCTTCCAGGCCGAGTTCGTCGCCGAGGGTGGCGCCGACCAGGCCCAAGGGCCGGCGCCACAGAAGGCTGAAGTGGCTGGCCGGCAGTTGCGCTGGTTCGAGCTGGGTGAAGGCGGCACGCCGCTGGTGCTGGTGCACGGTTTTGGTGGCGACCTCAACAACTGGCTGTTCAACCACCCGGCGCTGGCTGCCGAGCGACGGGTAATCGCCCTCGACCTGCCGGGCCATGGCGAGTCGGCCAAGGCCCTGCAACGGGGCGATCTGGATGAGTTGAGCGAAACCGTACTGGCCCTGCTCGACCACCTGGACATCGCCAAGGCCCACCTGGCCGGCCACTCCATGGGCGGCGCGGTCAGCCTGAATGTGGCGCGCCTGGCGCCGCAACGGGTGGCCAGCCTGAGCCTGGTGGCCAGTGCCGGGCTGGGCGAGGAGATCAACGGACAGTACCTGCAAGGCTTCGTCGCTGCCGCTAACCGCAATGCCCTCAAACCGCAGATGGTACAGCTGTTTGCCGACCCCGCACTGGTAACGCGGCAGATGCTGGAGGACATGCTCAAGTTCAAGAGACTGGAAGGCGTGGACGACGCGTTGCGCCTGTTGGCATCGGCCATCGCCGACGGCGACCGGCAGCGCCACGACCTGCGCGGGGTGCTGGGACAACACCCGGCCCTGGTGGTGTGGGGCGGCAAGGACGCGATCATCCCGGCCAGCCATGCCGAAGGGCTGGAGGCTGAAGTGCTGGTGCTGCCCGAGGCTGGCCATATGGTGCAAATGGAGGCGGCCGAACAGGTCAACCAGCAACTGCTCGCGTTCCTGCGCAAGCACTAAGCCCTTTCCGTGAGCCTGGAGAACAACAATGAACGACCTGAGCCACACCCACATGCGCGCCGCCGTCTGGCATGGCCGCAATGATATTCGCGTCGAACAGGTGCCCCTGCCGGCCGACCCTGCGCCCGGCTGGGTGCAGATCAAGGTGGACTGGTGCGGCATCTGCGGCTCCGACCTGCACGAATACGTCGCTGGCCCGGTATTCATCCCGGTGGAGGCACCGCACCCGCTGACCGGCATCCAGGGCCAGTGCATCCTCGGCCACGAGTTCTGCGGCCAGATCGCCAAGCTGGGTGAAGGCGTGGAAGGTTTTGCCGTCGGTGACCCGGTGGCTGCGGACGCCTGCCAGCATTGCGGCACCTGCTACTACTGCACCCACGGCCTGTACAACATCTGCGAGCGCCTGGCCTTCACCGGCCTGATGAACAATGGCGCCTTTGCCGAACTGGTCAACGTGCCCGCCAACCTGCTGTACCGGCTGCCGCAGGGTTTCCCGGCTGAGGCCGGGGCGCTGATCGAACCGCTGGCGGTGGGCATGCATGCGGTAAAGAAGGCCGGCAGCCTGCTTGGCGAGACGGTGGTGGTAGTTGGAGCCGGCACTATCGGTTTGTGCACCATCATGTGTGCCAAGGCGGCAGGCGCGGCGCAGGTGATCGCCCTGGAAATGTCCTCGGCACGCAAGGCCAAGGCCAAAGAGGTTGGCGCCAGCGTGGTGCTGGACCCCAGCCAGTGCGACGCCCTGGTGGAAATCCGCAAGCTCACTGCCGGGCTGGGCGCGGATGTGAGTTTTGAATGCATCGGCAACAAGCACACGGCCAAGCTGGCCATCGACACCATCCGCAAGGCGGGCAAGTGCGTGTTGGTGGGGATATTCGAGGAGCCTAGCGAGTTCAACTTCTTCGAACTGGTGTCCACCGAAAAGCAGGTGCTGGGCGCGTTGGCGTACAACGGCGAGTTTGCCGATGTGATTGCCTTCATCGCTGACGGCAGGCTGGACATTGGCCCGCTGGTGACCGGGCGGATCGGGCTGGAGCAGATTGTCGAGCTGGGCTTCGAGGAGTTGGTCAACAACAAGGAGGAGAACGTGAAGATCATCGTTTCGCCGGGCGTGCGCTGATTGCACCTCAAAGGCAACACGGAACCTGTGGGAGCGGGCGTGCCCGCGAAGCAGGCGACGCGGTGCCTGGCACCGGCTTCGCCGGTGTTCGCGGCTAAAGCCGCTCCCACAGGGATTGCGCAAAGCTGAAGGTCACCGCAATACCTGTGGGAGCGGGTTCACCCGCGAAGAAAGCCACACGGTACATGGCACCGGCTTCGCCGGTGTTCGCGGCTAAAGCCGCTCCCACAGGTATTGCGCAAAGCTGAAGGTCACCGCAATACCTGTGGGAGCGGGTTCACCCGCGAAGAAGACCACACGGTGCCTGGCACCGGCTTCGCCGGTGTTCGCGGCTAAAGCCGCTCCCACAGGGATTGCGCAAAGCTGAAATTCACCGCAATAGCTGTGGGAGCGGGTTCACCCGCGAAGAAGACCACACGGTGCCTGGCACCGGCTTCGCCGGTGTTCGCGGCTAAAGCCGCTCCCATAGGGATTGCGCAAAGCTGAAATTCACCGCAATACCTGTGGGAGATTCTATGGTTTTCAGCAAGCCAGTTTCGCGCCTTTAGTGACGTATTCGTCCTGATTTTTCATCAGGGCGAATGCCACCCGCGCGAGCTTTCTTGCCAGGATTACCAAAGCTTGGGTTGTTGCTTTACCACTGCTCCGATGCTGTTCGTAAAGCCCTTTCCAGGCTGCCGATCTGCTGGCCGCCATCGCAGCGTTGTGCAATAAGCGACGAATTTCTGAACAACCTCGCTTGGTGAGGCGACGTCGCCCATTCTTCTGCCCGGAATCACTGACTCGTAAATCCATTCCTAGGAATGCAATGTACGAGTCACTGCTTTTGAACTCGCCCCTTGTAAAAGCCATCACCAATGCTGCGGCGGTGAGAAAACCAATGCCCTCTACTGCCTGGCAGCGAGCGACTTGTTCCTGTAGCCCAGCGTCTCGCAGTACTTCTTTAATCTTCTTTTGAATCAACTGATCCAGCCGATCTATCGACTTCACAAAAGTTTCGAAGGCGGCTTTCAAAAGGCTTTCGTTAGCCCAGCTCTGAGTCATTGCAGTACGAGCAGTCACCAAGGCGGCTCTGCGTCGCAAGAGGCTCTGAAGCTTGCCGTAGACAGCGGGAGGCGGGCTCCAAGGGCGAAGGTCCTCGCCTTCATTTTTTAAAAAACGGGACAACAACCGAGCATCGGAGGGGTCGGTTTTAACCCGTCCCCCAACACTTTTCCGGTAGTTGCTCAATTGAAAACCATCGATGACATAGACCTCGAAGCCTAGGCTGTGGGCCAATTCAACCAGGTCCAAGTGGTAGACATTGGTCGCCTCAACAGCGATAGCGGTGTTGAGGGTTTGTTGCTTGAGCCACCTTCTGATCTCGAGTTTGGAGTTTTTCAGCCTGATGATCTCGTCGCGATCATCGTGGTGGATAACCAGCTCAGCCTTCGCGACATCCGCACCCACGATCAACTTACCTACCTGCATTGCCATGGGCGGCTCCTCACGTTATGGTTTTTCGGCTTGAAGGGGTTTCACCAAGAGGCGCTGGCTTGCTTCTATCGTCGCTTGCAAACGATGCATTCTTTATCGGCGCTTTGGTGGAAGGGGTGGGGCGATGTCTCCCACGGTCTGTACTGCTGTGAACAGTCAGAATCGGGCATTTAGTCCCACCACCCCTTCAAGTCTAACCATACAAGCGGGTTCACCCGCGAAGAAAGCCACACGGTACATGGCACCGGCTTCGCCGGTGTTCGCGGGCACGCCCGCTCCCACAGGTTCCGTGCCAGCTTTTCAATGCAGTGCAGGCTCGAAAGCTGCGCCAGCACATGCGTTCGCTGTTTCAGGATCCCATTCTGCGTCATACTCGGCAGACCTATTGCCCGGTTCTCGCCATGCGTTCACTGCTCCCCGTCACCCTGGTCCTGCTGCTCGCCGCCTGCGGCGATGGCGAATCGCTGCTCCCGCCGGACGCACGCCTGCCTGACGGTGGGCGGTACCGGGGGCAGGTGGTCGATGGCCTGTTGCAAGGCGAGGGCCGGATCGACTACCCCAACGGCAGCTGGTACGCCGGTACCTTCAAGGACGGCCAATGGCACGGCCAGGGCGAATGGCACGGCCGCAACGGCGAGGTGTATCGCGGCCAGTTCGCCGCAGGGCTGTTCCAGGGGCTGGGCGAGCTGACCACCCCGGGCAGCCACTATGCCGGCACCTTCAGCCACGGCCGCCGCGACGGCGAAGGCACCCTCAAGCAAGACGACCAGACCTACCGCGGCCAGTTCAAGGACGACCTGTACGAAGGTGCCGGCGAGCTGGAACTGGCCGACGGCAGCCGCTACCAGGGCCTGTTCGCCAAGGGCAAGCCCAACGGCGCCGGGGTGCGCAGCGATGCCAGCGGCAACCAGTTCAGCGGCCACTTCATAAATGGCCAGCTGGAGGGCAGCGGCACCTACGACAGCGTTGACGGCGAGCAGTACATCGGCGAGTTCAAGGACAACCGCCTGGAAGGCCGTGGCCGCTACGAAAATGCCGATGGTGATGTGTGGATCGGCGAATTCAAGGACGGCTCGCTGGTTGGCGAAGGCGAACTGCTGGGCAGCGATGGCAGCCACTACAAAGGCACCTTCGCCGACTGGCGCCTGTCGGGCCAGGGCAGCCTGCAGCTGGCCGACGGCAGCAAGTATATCGGTGGCTTTCTCAACGATGCCTACCACGGCCAGGGCCGGCTGATCCTGGCCAACGGCAAGGTCGAAAGTGGCACCTGGAGCAACGGCGTGCGCGTACGGGACCAGAACGGCAAGCTGCTGCCCGACCCTCTGGACCTGGCGCTGCTCAACCAGGGCCGTTTGCTGGATGAAGCGCTGGCCCGGGTACCGCGCTCGGCGCCACCAGTTCAGCTATACAGCCTGGTGGTGGCCGGCGATGGCCAGCAGAGCGTGTTCATGCGCGAAGCCGACTATGTCAGCAACATGCTCAAGGTGCGCTTTGGCGCCAGTGGCCAGGTGACCCTGGTCAACCACCGCGACCACATGACCACCCGAGCCATGGCCACACGCGAAAACCTGACCCGCGCCGCCCGCACCCTGGCCGAGCGCAGCGGCCCCGAAGACCTGGTGTTCATCTATCTCACCAGTCATGGCAGCCAGGACCATCAGCTGGTACTCGACCAACCGCGCCTGCAGCTGGCCGATCTGTCTGCCGACGAGCTGGCGAGCGCGCTGGCACCGCTGAAGAACCGCGACAAGGTGATTGTCATATCCGCCTGCTATTCAGGGGGCTACATCACGCCGCTCAAAGATGAGCGCACGCTCATCATGACCGCCGCCCGGGCCGACCGCGTGTCTTTCGGTTGCTCGGAAGAAGCCGATTTCACCTATTTCGGCGATGCCCTGTTCGCCGAAGCGCTGAACCAGACCGACGACCTGAAACAGGCGTTTGAACTGGCGCGCGCCAGCGTTGCCGAAAGAGAACAAAGGGAAGGTTTCGAGGCCTCCGAACCGCAGCTGTGGGCGCCGCCGAAGGTGCTTGAGCACTGGCAGCACCTGCGCCGGCAACAGGCCGAAGAAGCATTGCGTAACGCCGCACAGGCCAACGCGGGGGAACAGGCGCAAACGCCCGGCAGCCACTAAGCTTGTGTGTAACAAGGGAGAGACATCATGTATTTGACGCCTCAGCATGTCCTGCTTGCCGGTGCCACGGGTCTGACAGGTGAACACCTGCTTGACCGTCTGCTCAACGAGCCCACCATCACTCGCGTACTGGCGCCTACCCGCCGGCCATTGGCCGAGCACCCGCACCTGGAAAACCCGGTAGGCGACCCGGCTGTGTTCCTTCCACAACTGGGTGGGCGGGTCGATATCGCCTATTGCTGCCTGGGCACCACGCTGAAGCAGGCCGGTTCCGAATCGGCCTTCCGCGCGGTGGACCTGGACATGGTGGTGGCTTTCAGCAAGCGTGCCCGGGAGTTGGGCGCGCGGCATCTGCTGGTGGTCAGTGCATTGGGCGCCGACCCGAAATCGTCGATTTTCTACAACCGGGTCAAGGGTGAGATGGAGGAGGCACTCAAGGCTCAGGATTGGCCGCAGCTGACCATCGTGCGGCCGTCGTTGCTGCTGGGTGAGCGGGTCGAGCCGCGGCTCGGCGAACAGTTGGCTTCGCCGTTTGCCAGGCTGATACCCGGGAAGTACCGGGGGATCGAGGCTTGTACCTTGGCCCGGGCGCTGTGGCGGCTGGCGCTGGAGGAAGAGGACGGGGTGCGGATTGTGGAGTCGGATGAGTTGCGCAGGTTGGGCAAGAAGTAGGCTTCACTTGTGATGGCCTCTTCGCGGGCACGCCCGCTCCCACAGGTACAGTGATCACAAGAAGATTACACAGATCCTGTAGGAGCGGGTTTACCCGCGAAAGGGCCCTTACAGGCCACCAGTGGCCTGGAAGCCTACACCGGCCGCTGTCAGCAACGACAACGGCAGCAACAAGGTATCCAGCAACATGCTCCCCGGCAGGTCCAGCCCCGGATACGTTGGCGCCTCAGCCCCGTAACGATCCCGCGGGCAGCACCCGCCATTGATCACATACAAGTCCAGCCGGGTACCGGCATACACCACCGGTGCTCCGGGCTTGTTGGCATCCAGCGTGCGCACCGTGGCGCAGCCACCAAGCAGCACCAGCGCCATCAAACCCGCCAGCGCTCGCTTCAATCATCCACCCCGAAGTGGTGCTCGCCCCAGCGCGGCAACATGTCCTGAGGAATGTTCAGCAGGTTGAGAATGCGCGCCACCACGAAGTCGACCAGGTCGTCGATGGTCTGCGGCTGGTGATAAAAGCCCGGCGCCGCCGGCAGGATCACCGCGCCCATCTGCGACAGCTTGAGCATGTTCTCCAGGTGGATGGTGGAGAACGGCGCCTCGCGCGGCACCAGGATCAGCTGGCGACGCTCCTTGAGGGTAACGTCGGCAGCACGTTCGATCAGGTTGTTGCAGGCACCGGTGGCAATCGCCGACAGCGTGCCAGTGGAACAGGGCACCACTACCATTGCCGCCGGGGCGCCGGAGCCCGAGGCCACCGGCGACATCCAGTCTTCCTTGCCATACACGCGGATCTGCCCGTCGGCAGCGCCGGTATATTCGGTGAGGAAAGCCTGCATCGCCTGTGGCTTGGCCGGCAGCACCACGTCCGTCTCGGTGGCCATCACCAGTTGCGCGGCCTTGGAGATCAGGAAGTGCACCTCGCGGTCCTCACGCACCAGGCAGTCGAGCAGGCGCAGGCCATACTGGGCACCAGAGGCGCCCGTCATGGCCAGGGTGATGCGTTCCGGCCCGCTCACTTCAGTGCCTCGGCCAGCTTGCCGTGCAGGCCGCCGAAGCCGCCGTTGCTCATGATCACTACATGGGTACCCGCGCGGGCCTGCCCCTTGACCCGCTCGATGATCGCTTCGAGGCTGTCGGCCACCACGCTGGGCACTTTGCATTGCGCGGCGGTGGCAGCCAGGTCCCAGCCAAGGTTGGCCGGGGCGTACCAGATCACCTGGTCGGCGTCGTTGACGCTTTCCGGCAGGCCGTCACGGTGGGCACCGAGCTTCATCGAGTTGGAGCGCGGCTCGATCACGGCGATCACCGGGGCTTCGCCAACGCGCTTGCGCAGGCCGTCCAGGGTGGTGGCGATGGCGGTCGGGTGGTGGGCGAAGTCATCGTAGATGGTCACGCCCTGCACTTCGGCAACCTTCTCCATACGCCGCTTGACGCTCTTGAAGGCGCTCAGGCCTTCGATGCCCATGGCGGGCACCACGCCTACATGGCGCGCCGCTGCCAGGGTAGCCAGGGCGTTGGCGACGTTGTGCTGGCCAGTCAGCGCCCAGTCCACCACGCCCTGCGCTTCGCCGTCGAACAGCACTTCGAAGCGCGAGCCGTCGGGGCTGAGCAGACGGGCTTGCCACTGGCCACCTTCGCCGGTGGTCTGCACCGGCGTCCAGCAACCCATGCCGATCACTCGCTCCAGCGCCTGCTCGGTGGTGGGGTGGATGACCAGGCCTTCGCTGGGAATGGTGCGCACCAGGTGGTGGAACTGCCGCTCGATCGAGGCCAGGTCGGGGAAGATGTCCGCATGGTCGAACTCGAGGTTGTTGAGGATCGCCGTGCGCGGGTGGTAGTGGACGAACTTCGAGCGCTTGTCGAAGAAGGCACTGTCGTACTCGTCGGCTTCGACCACGAAGAACGGCGTATCGCCAAGGCGCGCCGACACCGAGAAGTTCTGCGGCACACCGCCAATCAGGAAGCCCGGGCTCATGCCGGCATGTTCCAGCACCCAGGCCAGCATGCTGCTGGTAGTGGTCTTGCCGTGGGTACCGGCAACGGCCAGCACCCAGCGGCCCTGCAACACGTGGTCGGCCAGCCACTGCGGGCCGGAAACATAGGGCAGGCCCTTGTTCAGCACGTACTCCACCGCCGGGTTGCCACGCGACATGGCGTTGCCGATGACCACCAGGTCTGGCGCCGGGTCCAGCTGGGCCGGGTCATAGCCTTGGGTCAGCTCGATGCCCTGGGCTTCAAGCTGGGTGCTCATCGGGGGATAGACGTTGGCGTCCGAGCCGGTGACGCGGTGGCCAAGTTCCTTGGCCAGCACCGCCAGCGAGCCCATGAAAGTGCCGCAAATACCGAGAATGTGAATATGCATGGTCGACCTCGCAAAACATCGAGGCAGGGTAGCCCAGGGCGCGACAAATCGCACCAGATGTTTCGCTCAGTCGGCTCTGGTGATGCCGTGTTTGCGCAGTTTTCGATACAAGGTATTGCGGCTGATGCCCAAGTGCTCGGCGACACGGGTGAGGTGCCAGTGTTTTGCATCTAGCGTCTCCAACAATGCTTGCCGCTCCGCATCCTGTAGGAGCGGCCTTGTGTCGCGATCGGGCTGCGACGCAGCCCCTGCAGATTGGTCGGCGCTGCTGAGACCCTGGGGCCGCTCTGCGGCCCTTTCGCGACACAAGGCCGCTCCTACAGGGACGGTGCTGTTGCGGAGAATGGTGGGGAGATCCGGGAACGCGATGCGGGAGTCTTCGCAAAGTGCCACCAGGGTACGCAGCACGTTGCGCATCTGCCGCACGTTGCCCGGCCAGGCGAAGTCGAGCAGTGCCTGCCGCGCCCTGGGCTCGATATCGATCGGTTCTCCCTGCGTCTCCTGACGCAGCAGAAAGTCCAGCAACTGCGCCTTGTCACTGCGCTCGCGCACCGCAGGCAATGCCACTTCCAGACCATTCAGCCGGTAATACAGGTCCTCGCGGAAACTGCCCTGCTCCACCCGTTCCAGCAGGTCACGGTGAGTAGCGCTGACAATGCGCACGTCGACCGCCTGCGGCTCGCCACCG
This sequence comes from Pseudomonas sp. M2(2023), assembly GCF_030263955.1. NCBI lineage: Bacteria > Pseudomonadati > Pseudomonadota > Gammaproteobacteria > Pseudomonadales > Pseudomonadaceae > Pseudomonas > Pseudomonas sp. M2(2023). Next base: position 633,027 of record NZ_CP127114.1, on the reverse strand, counting down.
ATCGGCACCACCTGGCGCTCCTCCAGCACGCGCAGCAGGCGGGTTTGCAGGGCCAGTGGCATGTCGCCAATCTCGTCCAGCAGCAAGGTGCCGCCATCGGCCTGCAGCAGCTTGCCGCGCATGCCTTCCTTGCGTGCACCAGTAAAGCTGCCGCCGCGATAGCCGAACAGTTCGCTCTCGATCAGGCTTTCCGGGATCGAGGCGCAGTTGATGGCGACGAACGGCTTGCCGCGCCGCTCGCTGGCCTGGTGCACGGCCTGGGCGAAGGCCTCCTTGCCGCAGCCGGTCTCGCCGCGCAGCAACAGCGGCACATCGCGCTCGAACACCCGCACGCTGCGGCGGAAGTCGTTTTGCAAGGCGGGGTCGAGCAGGCAGATAAGCGGCTCCACTTCCCGCGTGGGCCGCGGCTGGGCGGCTGGTACCGACCACACCGGTGCGCGCGCCAGGCCACGCAGGCTGGCGAACACTTGGCGCCCGTCCAGGGTATGCAGCGGCCACGCCGTGCTGCCGCCAGGCGTGGCGCGGCTGAACAGTTCGTCGTGGCTGCAAGCGAAGAAGCGTTCCAGCGGTTTGCCCAGCACGCCACCACGCACCGTGCCCAGCAGGTTCAGCGCGCTCTGGTTGGCGGCGCAGATGCGCCCGTCACCGTCGAACGCCAGCAGGCCTTCGCTGAACAGGCCGACCGACTCGGCCTGCAGGTGAAAACGCAGCAGCCATTGCTGTTCGAAATGGCGCAGGAAGTAGCAGCTTTCGATCATCTTCGCCGACAGGTTGACCAAAGCCATGGTGTGGAACTGGCTCTGCCGGGAAACGTCGGGCCGCGCCGAAGACACATCCAGCACTGCCAGCAACTCGCCATGCGGGTCGAACACCGGGCTGGCCGAGCAGGTCAGGCCGGTGTGGCGACCGCGGAAGTGCTCGTTCTGGTGAATGGTCAGCGCCTGGCGCTCGACCAGGCAGGTGCCGATGCCGTTGGTGCCCTCGCGCGCCTCGCTCCAGTCAGCGCCCAGCCACAGCCCGGCACGCTCGAAGCTGCGCCGCTCGGTCGGCGCGCTGACGCAATTGAGGATCACCCCACGGGCATCGGTCAGCAGCACCGCATGGCCGGCCCCGGAAAGCTGCTGGTGCAGGCTGTTCATTTCATGGTCGGCAATCTGCAGCACCTGGCGCAGGCGCTCGCGGCTTTCCAGCAAGCGCCCATGCTCGAGCACCACCGGGGCCTCGATCACCGACGGGTCGAGGTGGTAGTCCTCCAGGCAGCGTAGCCAGGAGCGGGCGATGGACGGGTCACTGCCACCCTCCCCGGCCCCACCATGGGCGACGGTATGGACTTGCTGGGCATGGCGACTGAAATGATTGCTCTGCATTGTTGTAGTTCTCCGCAGATAGAGAGTCCCGCCAGCATCCTCCACCCGGGAAGGCTTTGCAATGCACCCTCCGGTTACGTGTCGCAAATGGCACAAAGTGTCACCCCCGCGCGTACCGGCGCTGGCACAGAGATCGTGGGCCCGGCCCAAAGGACCGAGCCAAGTCATTGATTTACCTGGCGCTCGAAACGCTGGCCCAACCTTTGCTCTACGCTTTCCAACTCCCTAACAAACACAATAGCCAGGAGACACACCATGCGTTACGCACATCCCGGTACCGAAGGCGCGAAGGTTTCCTTCAAGAGCCGCTACGGCAACTACATCGGTGGTGAGTTCGTTCCTCCGGTAAAGGGGCAGTACTTCGAAAATACCTCCCCGGTGAATGGCAAGCTGATCGCTGAATTCCCTCGCTCCACTGCCGAAGACATCGACAAAGCCCTGGATGCCGCCCACGCTGCAGCCGACGCCTGGGGCCGCACTTCAGTGCAGGACCGCTCCAACGTTCTGCTGAAGATCGCCGACCGTATCGAGCAGAACCTCGAACTGCTGGCCATTACCGAAACCTGGGACAACGGCAAGCCGATCCGCGAAACCCTCAATGCCGACATTCCGCTGGCGGTCGACCACTTCCGCTACTTCGCTGGCTGCATCCGCGCCCAGGAAGGCGGCGCCGCGGAAATCAACGAAGGTACCGTGGCCTACCACATCCATGAGCCACTGGGCGTGGTCGGGCAGATCATCCCGTGGAACTTCCCGATCCTGATGGCCGCCTGGAAGCTCGCCCCGGCCCTGGCCGCCGGCAACTGCGTGGTGCTCAAGCCGGCCGAACAGACCCCGCTGGGCATCACCGTGCTGCTGGAAGTGATCGGTGACCTGCTGCCAAAAGGCGTGCTCAACGTGGTGCAAGGCTATGGCCGCGAAGCCGGTGAAGCACTGGCCACCAGCAAGCGCATCGCCAAGATCGCCTTCACCGGCTCGACCCCGGTTGGCTCGCACATCATGAAATGCGCCGCCGAGAACATCATCCCGTCCACCGTCGAACTGGGCGGCAAGTCGCCGAACGTGTATTTCGAAGACATCATGCAAGCCGAGCCAAGCTTCATCGAGAAGGCGGCCGAAGGCATGGTGCTGGCGTTCTTCAACCAGGGCGAGGTATGCACCTGCCCGTCACGGGCACTGGTACAGGAGTCGATCTACCCGCAGTTCATGGAAGTGGTGATGAAGAAGGTGCTGCAGATCAAGCGCGGCGACCCGCTGGACACCGACACCATGGTCGGAGCGCAGGCCTCGCAACAGCAGTTCGAGAAGATCCTGTCGTATCTGGACATCGCCCAGAAGGAAGGCGCCGAGTTGCTGACCGGCGGCAAGGTCGAAAAACTGGAAGGCTCGCTGGCCACCGGTTACTACATCCAGCCGACCCTGCTCAAGGGCAACAACAAGATGCGCGTGTTCCAGGAAGAAATTTTCGGCCCGGTGGTCAGCGTCACCACCTTCAAGGACGAAGCCGAAGCCCTGGCGATCGCCAACGACACCGAGTTCGGCCTGGGTGCCGGCGTGTGGACCCGCGACATCAACCGTGCCTACCGCATGGGCCGTGGGATCAAGGCTGGCCGCGTGTGGACCAACTGCTACCACCTGTACCCGGCGCATGCCGCGTTCGGTGGCTACAAGAAGTCGGGGGTCGGGCGTGAGACGCACAAGATGATGCTCGACCACTATCAGCAGACCAAGAACCTGCTGGTGAGCTACGACATCAATCCGTTGGGCTTCTTCTAAACCGCGTCGCCTTCTTCGCGGGTAAACCCGCTCCCACAGGTACTGCGCTTGCTTAAGGCGCTGTACACCCCCTGTAGGAGCGGGTTCACCCGCGAAGAGGCCAGGCCTGCATATACAAAACCCAGAGCGGTAACCGTGCACCAACGCTCTGGCTCGCTTCCTGCAGTACCCATCACCATCGGCCCGGAACCCGTCCGGCCACCAAGAAAAACAACAGGTGAATCTATGCCAAGCGATCATTCCGCCGGCTCGCCGGCAGGCTCTTCCGTCGACTTCGAAAAAGTCGGCTCGGACTATTTCCAGCAACGTGAACTGAAAAAAGGTGCCGCCGGCTGGGTCCTGCTGGTCGGCCTGGGCGTGGCCTACGTCATCTCCGGCGACTATGCCGGCTGGAACTTCGGCCTGGCCCAGGGCGGCTGGGGCGGCATGTTCCTCGCCACCCTGCTGATGGCCACCATGTACCTGTGCATGTGCTTCTCGCTGGCCGAACTGTCGTCGATGATCCCCACCGCAGGCGGCGGCTACGGCTTTGCCCGCAGCGCATTCGGCCCCTGGGGCGGCTTCCTCACCGGCACGGCGATCCTCATCGAGTACGCTATCGCCCCCGCCGCCATCGCGGTGTTCATCGGCGCCTACTGCCAGTCACTGTTCGGCATCGGCGGCTGGATGATCTACCTGGCGTTCTACATCGTGTTCATCGGCATCCACATCTTTGGCGTGGGTGAGGCGTTGAAGCTGATGTTCATCATCACCGCCATCGCAGCCATCGCTCTGGCCGTGTTCCTAGTGAGCATGGTGCCCCATTTTGATGCAGCCAACCTGTTCGACATCGCCAAAACGGACGCTGTGGGCGCCAGCAGCTTCCTGCCGTTCGGCTATGTCGGCGTGTGGGCGGCCATCCCCTATGCCATCTGGTTCTTCCTTGCCGTAGAGGGCGTGCCGCTGGCTGCCGAAGAAACCAAGAACCCCAAGCGTGACCTGCCACGCGGCCTGATCGGCGCCATGCTGGTGTTGCTGGCCTTCGCCCTGCTGATCCTGGTGGTCGGCCCCGGCGGCGCAGGCTCCGAAGCACTGAAAGCGTCCGGCAACCCGCTGGTAGAAGCCTTGTCCAAGGCCTACGGCGGTAGCACCTGGATGGGCGGTTTCGTCAACCTGGTCGGCCTGGCCGGGCTGATCGCCAGCTTCTTCTCGATCATCTACGCCTACTCCCGGCAGATCTTCGCCCTGTCCCGCGCCGGTTATCTGCCGCGCAAGCTGTCGGAAACCAACAAGAGCAAGGCCCCGGTACTGGCCTTGATCATCCCCGGGATCATCGGCTTTGCCCTGTCGCTGACCGGCCAGGGTGACCTGCTGATCCTGGTGGCGGTGTTCGGCGCTACCCTGTCGTACGTGCTGATGATGGCCGCGCACATCACCCTGCGCATCCGTCGACCGAAGATGGAGCGCCCATACCGCACCCCTGGTGGCATCTTCACCTCGGGCCTGGCACTGGTACTGGCGTGCATCGCTGTGGTCGCCGGTTTCCTGGTAGACCCACGGGTGGTGATTGGCGCCGCAGTGATCTATGCGGTATTAATTGCCTACTTTGCTTTCTACAGCCGCCACCACCTGGTCGCGGGTACACCGGAAGAGGAATTCGCCGCGATCCAGAAGGCCGAAGAGGCCCTGCACTGATCGCCGCCACCCGCCGCGGGGCAACCCGCGGCTCTGGAGACTCTGTATGGCAAGTTTCGTACACACGGTCGGCCACCTGGTCTACCGCTTCGACAGCCTCAAGGAAGTGATGGCCAAGGCCAGCCCCGCCCGCTCGGGGGACTACCTGGCGGGCGTGGCGGCCAGCAATGATGGCGAACGGGTCGCCGCGCAGATGGCCCTGGCCAATATCCCGCTGACGCATTTCCTCAACGAAGCGCTGATCCCTTACGAAGATGATGAAGTCACGCGCCTGATCATCGACACTCACGACGCCCAGGCCTTCGCCCCGGTCAGCCACCTGACCGTGGGTGGCCTGCGCGACTGGCTGCTGAGCGAAGAGGCCAACGAGGACAGCCTGCGCAGCCTGGCACCCGGGCTGACGCCGGAAATGGCCGCAGCGGTGTCGAAGATCATGCGCGTGCAGGACCTGGTGCTGGTGGCACAGAAGATCCGCGTGGTCACCCGGTTCCGTGGCACCATGGGCCTGCGCGGGCGCCTGTCGACCCGGCTGCAGCCCAACCACCCGACCGACGAGCCAGCCGGCATCGCCGCCAGCATTCTCGACGGCCTGCTGTACGGCAACGGCGACGCCATGATCGGCATCAACCCGGCCACCGACAGCATCGCCTCGATCTGCGCCCTGCTGGAGATGCTCGACGCCATCATCCAGCGCTACGACATCCCCACCCAGGCCTGCGTGCTGACCCACGTCACCACCTCGATCGAGGCGATCAACCGTGGCGTGCCACTGGACCTGGTGTTCCAATCCATCGCCGGCACCGAGGCGGCCAACGCCGGGTTCGGCATCAACCTGAACGTGCTGCAGGAAGGCTACGAAGCGGGCCTTTCGCTGAAACGCGGCACCCTCGGGCAGAACCTGATGTACTTCGAAACCGGACAGGGCAGCGCGCTGTCGGCCAACGCCCACCACGGCGTCGACCAGCAGACCTGTGAGACCCGCGCCTATGCCGTGGCCCGCCACTTCAAACCGTTCCTGGTCAACACCGTGGTCGGTTTCATCGGCCCCGAATACCTGTACAACGGCAAGCAGATCATCCGCGCCGGCCTCGAAGACCACTTCTGCGGCAAGCTGCTGGGAGTGCCGATGGGTTGCGACATCTGCTACACCAACCACGCCGAAGCCGACCAGGACGACATGGACACCCTGCTGACCCTGCTGGGCGTGGCCGGGATCAACTTCATCATGGGTATCCCAGGCTCCGACGACATCATGCTCAACTACCAGACCACCTCGTTCCACGACGCGCTGTACGCGCGCCAGACCCTGGGCCTTAAGCCTGGGCCGGAATTCGAGGCATGGCTGGCCCGCACCGGCATCTTCACCCAGGCCGATGGCCGGGTGCGCTTCGGTGACAACCTGCCGCCGGCCTTCCGCCAGGCCTTGGCACAGCTTGCATAGGGATGACCATGGACCACCGCACGCCTACCCCCGAAAACCCCTGGCTGGCCCTGCGCAACCTGACCCCGGCGCGCATTGCCCTGGGCCGGACCGGCACCAGCCTGCCGACCGGTGCGCAGCTGGACTTCCAGTTTGCCCACGCCCAGGCCCGCGACGCCGTGCACCTGGCCTTCGACCATGCCGGCCTGGCTACCCAGCTGAGTGACCGCGGGCGCGAAAGCCTGGTGCTGCACAGCGCCGCCAGCGACCGCAACCAGTACCTGCAACGCCCGGACCTGGGCCGACGGCTGAACGAAGATTCGGTTGCCGCGCTGCGCCAGCATGCCCAGGCCAACCCCGGCGGGGTCGACCTGGCCATCGTCGTCGCTGACGGCCTCTCGGCACTGGCCGTGCACCGCCACACCCTGCCGTTCCTGGCGCGCTTCGAGGAACAGGCCGCCGCCGACGGCTGGACCAGCGCCCCGGTGGTGCTGGTGCAGCAGGGCCGCGTGGCAGTGGCCGACGAGGTCGGTGAACTGCTGGGCGCACGGATGACCGTGATGCTGATCGGCGAACGCCCGGGGCTCAGCTCGCCCGACAGCCTTGGCCTGTACTTCACCTATGCGCCAAAGGTCGGCCTGACCGATGCCTACCGCAACTGCATTTCCAACATCCGCCTGGAAGGCCTGAGTTATGGCATGGCGGCGCACCGCTTGCTGTACTTGATGCGCGAAGCCTGCCGGCGCCAGCTTTCCGGGGTGAATCTGAAGGACGAGGCCGAGGTCCATAGCCTGGAGAGCGAAAACAGCACCGGCCAGAAAGGTAACTTCCTGCTCGGCAAAGGATAAAAAACATGTCACGGAAGGCGGATTGCACTTGCGCCAAGCATTGGGCAGCATGCCTTTGAAAGCTGCTGGCAATCCGCTGTTTCCCCTAATGGACTCTGAGGGCCGCACATGCGCATCATCAAGGCAACCCTGGAACACCTCGATCTGCTTACGCCGATGTTCGTCAAATACCGCGAGTTCTATGGGCAGCTACCCTACCCCGACAGTTCGCGCAGCTTCCTGGAAAAGCGCCTGAAGCGGGATGAGTCGGTGATCTACCTGGCGCTACCCGATGATGATGACGGCAAGCTGCTGGGCTTCTGCCAGCTGTACCCGAGCTACTCGTCGCTGTCGCTGAAGCGGGTATGGATTCTCAACGATATCTACGTGGCCGAGGACTCGCGGCGCATGCTGGTGGCCGACCACCTGATGCGCGAGGCGAAGAAAATGGCCAAGGAAACCAACGCCGTGCGCATGCGGGTGTCGACCAGTGCGGACAATGAGGTAGCGCACAAGACTTACGAATCCATCGGGTTTCGTGAGGATAACGAGTTCAAGAGCTATATCCTGCCGATCAGCCAGGATTGACCTGCACCGGCCTTTTCGCGGGTAAACCCGCTCCCACAGGCATAGCGGCACATCTGAAGTCGGTGCTGTACCTGTGGGAGCGGGTTTACCCGCGAAGAGGCCGGTACAGGAGTACCCCTGCCGTAACCCCCCGCTACAAACTCCCCGGGCATGATCCTGACTTAGCCGTATAATGGCCCACCTGTCGTGTGTGAAAATTTACCCATCCGCAGGTAACCGAGCCTACGCCCAAGAACACAGGTGCTGTACATGGATTTCAACCCGCTGGACCTTATCCTGCATCTCGATGCCTACCTCGATCTGCTGGTCACCAACTACGGTCCCTGGATCTACGCCATCCTCTTCACCGTGATCTTCTGTGAAACCGGGCTGGTGGTCATGCCCTTCCTGCCTGGCGATTCGCTGCTGTTCATTGCCGGCGCCGTGGCCGCCGGTGGCGGCATGGACCCGTTGCTGCTGGCCGGCCTGCTGATGGCCGCCGCGATCCTCGGCGACAGCACCAACTATGTGATCGGCCGCACGACGGGCGAGCGGTTGTTCAACAACCCCAACTCGAAGATCTTCCGTCGCGACTACCTGCAGCGTACCCACGACTTCTATGAACGCCACGGCGGCAAGACCGTGACCATGGCGCGCTTCCTGCCCATCCTGCGCACCTTTGCGCCGTTCGTCGCCGGCATCGCCCACATGCACTACCCGCGCTTCCTCGGTTTCAGCGTCGCCGGTTCGCTACTGTGGGTCGGCGGCCTGGTGACACTGGGCTACTTCTTCGGCAACGTGCCATTCATCAAACAGCACCTGTCGCTGATGGTGGTGGGCATCATCATCCTGTCGCTGGTACCGATGATCCTCGGCCTGCTGCGTGGCCGTCTGGGCCGCACGGCCAAAGCGCACTGAAACTTGCCGATGTGGTCGTTCAGCGCCTGGCGGCGCAAGCGCACCCTGGCGCGCTATCCCATCCCCCCCCAGCAATGGCAGGCCGTGCGCGAGCGCCTGCCAATGCTGGACGGCATCACTGACGAAGAGGATCGCTGGCTGCGTGAAGCCTGCATCCTGTTCCTGCTCGACAAGCACCTCACCTGCCTGCCCGGCGTCGAGCCGGATGACGAGCAGCGCCTGTTGCTGGCGGCCCAGGCGCAATTGCCGCTGCTGCACCTGGGCGAGCTGAACTGGTACCAGGGTTTCCACGAAATCATCCTCTACCCAGACGATTTCAAGAGCCCCCAGCGCCACCGCGATGCCAGTGGCGTGGAGCACGTGTGGGACGGTGAGCACAGCGGCGAAGCCTGGCAGCAGGGCCCGATCATCCTCGCCTGGAGCGGCGTGCTGGCCAGTGGTGGCTGGGAGGCCTACAACCTGGTCATCCATGAACTGGCGCACAAGCTCGACATGCTCAATGGTGATGCCAACGGCCTGCCGCCGCTGCACAGCGGCATGCCCGTGGATGAATGGGCAACCGCCATGCAACAGGCCTATGACGACCTCAACCGCCAGCTGGACGCCAACCCCGACGCCGAAACCGCCATCGATCCATATGCCGCAGAGAACCCCGCAGAATTCTTTGCCGTAACCAGCGAGTACTTCTTTAGTGCTCCCGACCTGCTGCAACAGGCTTATCCACAGGTCTACCGCCAGTTGTCGCTGTTCTACCGCCAAGACCCGCTGGCGCGCCTGTGCCGGCTGCAGGCCGAACACCCGGAATACCGCGAAAGCCACGCCTGACGGGGCCGCACATCAGGCCAGGCGTGGCATGCCCATGCAGAATGTGCCTATAATCGCCGCCACTTTTTTGGTCAAACACGGGGGCACTGCCCAATGAGCTACAGCAAGATTCCGGCGGGCAAAGACCTGCCGAACGACATCTACGTCGCCATCGAGATCCCGGCCAACCATGCGCCGATCAAATACGAGATCGACAAGGACAGCGATACCCTGTTCGTCGACCGTTTCATGGCTACCCCGATGTTCTACCCAGCCAACTACGGCTTCATCCCGAACACCCTGGCCGATGACGGTGATCCGCTGGACGTGCTGGTCGTTACCCCTTACCCGGTAGCCCCAGGTTCGGTTATCCGCGCCCGTCCGGTCGGCGTGCTGAACATGACCGACGACGGCGGCGGCGACGCCAAGGTCATCGCTGTTCCTCACGACAAGCTGTCGCAGCTGTATGTCGACGTGAAGGAATACACCGACCTGCCAGCCCTGCTGATCCAGCAGATCGAGCACTTCTTTGCCAACTACAAAGATCTCGAGAAGGGCAAGTGGGTCAAGATCGAAGGCTGGGAAGGCGCTGACGCCGCCCGCGCCGCGATCACCAAATCGGTTGCTGCCTACAAGGGCTGATGCCGGTTGCATGAAGAACCCCGCCTCGGCGGGGTTTTTTTATGCCTGATGGATGGCTGGTCGCCCTGGCACTGGATGACCTGCCTGCGCAGCACTTTTGTGGGAACAACTGTCTTGCTCAAATTCTAGATGCCGGCGCGATCCCTGTGGGAGCGGGCGTGCCCGCGAACACCGGCGCAGCCGGTGCCAGCCACCGCGTTGGCCTCTTCGCGGGCACGCCCGCTCCCACAGGAACCGCGCACTTGCCTGGGAGAGTAAAAAATCCTACGCAGTCCTACTCCAACGCCCTACAAACAGGCGCTTTTCACACAAGCCCCATCAACATCCGGTTCATATCCTTGCTGGCATCCCGCCGCTACACTCGCCGCCATGAACACATCCGGTGACAGACTCAAAGCCCTCCTCCACGAATGTGGCCTGACCTCTTCCGATTTCGCCGCCCAGCGCAGCGTCACGCCCCAGCACGTCAACAACTGGCTCAAGCGCGGCGTGCCCCTGGCCCGGCTGGACGAAATGGCGGACCTGTTCTGCGTGCATCGTCGCTGGTTGCGCACGGGCGAAGGCCCCAAACACCACAACCCGATCCTGCGCACCTGCCCACCGGAGCCGGCGCCCGCCAACCCGCGCACGCCGCTATCGGCGCAAGGCGGCCGTACATTGAAGGTGCCCTTTTACGAGTTGCACAACGGCCTGCTGTCGCCCGTGGCCGGCAAACACCTGTGCCTGCCCGCAAAAGCCCTGAAAGGGTTGGGAGTGCATGCCGACGACGCCATCTGCCTGGCCATGCCCGCCAGCAACATGACCCCGCTGATTCCGCTGCAAGCTACCCTGGCCATCGACCTGGGCATGACCCAGGTGGTCGAGGGCGAAACCTATGCCCTGCTGCACAACGGCGTGCTCAGGGTTAACAACCTCAGCCTCGGCCAGCACGGCACGCTGTACCTGCACAGCCATGATCGGCGCAACTATGCGGTCGAACGCTACACCGCCGCCCAGCGCCAGACACAAGGGCTGAAGGTCCTGGGCTGGGTGTTCCACTGGTCGCATTTCCGCCAGCAACGGCCCGACTGAAACAACCTGTGCCATTTTTTGCTGGGCATCCTGCGCGCGCCCTTGTATGCTACGCCGCACATTCAGCCCCGACCGGCGCAAGCCGCGGTCCAGAGGGCTCGGCGATATCCCACACGGGCATCTGCCATCTCTTTCAGGCCCTTGATGGCCACACAGTTAAGGCGATTGCGGCTTACCATAAATTAGTCGGAAGCGTCCCCGAGAAGCCGGCCACAAGCCGGCTTTTTAATGCCCGAGTAAAAGCCACTCCCACCCTTTGCAGACTGTTGCAGGCTTCCCGGACACTGGCGTTGCAGCCAGACCATAGGGTTCGCCAGTACATCCAGTCAGAAGCTGACAAAAAAGTAATCTGAAGCTCAGCCAGATGACAGCGCAGGTCCGCTAGCGTGAATGATGATTGTGGGCCTCTCGTCCCACGGGCTGGGCATTCAACCGCTGAATGCCAGCGACTTCACGACTGACTGGACGCAACGGCATGCAAAGCAAAACCACCAGACGCTCCTTCGTCAAAGGCCTTGCCGCTACCGGACTGCTTGGCGGGCTTGGCATGTGGCGCGCGCCGGTCTGGGCCGTGACCAGCCCGGGCCAACCGAGTGTGCTGAGCGGCACCGACTTCGATCTCTACATCGGTGAGCTGCCGGTCAACATTACCGGCGCTGCGCGCACAGCGATGGCCATCAACGGCTCCATTCCCGGGCCCATCCTGCGCTGGCGCGAAGGCGATACCGTCACGCTGCGTGTGCGCAACCGCTTGCAGCAGGACACCTCCATCCATTGGCACGGCATCATCCTGCCGGCGAACATGGACGGCGTGCCGGGCCTGAGCTTCCATGGCATCGCCCCCGACGGCATGTATGAGTACAAGTTCAAGGTCCAGCAGAACGGCACCTACTGGTACCACAGCCACTCCGGTTTCCAGGAGCAGGTCGGGGTGTATGGCGCCCTGGTCATCGACGCGAAAGAGCCTGAGCCGTTCACCTATGACCGGGACTACGTGGTCATGCTCAGCGACTGGACGGATGAAGACCCTGCACGGGTGCTGTCCAAGCTCAAGAAGCAGTCCGACTACTACAACTACCACAAGCGCACGGTGGGCGATTTCGTCAACGATGTGAGCGAAATGGGCTGGTCCGCCGCGGTAGCCGACCGCAAGATGTGGGCCGAGATGAAAATGAGCCCCACCGATCTCGCTGACGTGAGCGGCTACACCTACACCTACCTGATGAACGGCCAGGCCCCCGACGGTAACTGGACGGGCGTGTTCAAGCCGGGCGAGAAAATCCGCCTGCGCTTCATCAACGGCTCGGCCATGACGTATTTCGATGTGCGAATTCCCGGCCTGAAGATGACGGTTGTCGCGGCGGATGGGCAGCATGTCAAACCCGTTGCGGTCGACGAGTTCCGCATTGCCGTTGCCGAAACCTACGATGTCATCGTCGAACCCGAAAGCGAGCAGGCTTACACCATTTTCGCCCAATCCATGGACCGTACCGGGTATTCCAGGGGCACCCTGGCGGTTCGCGAGGGCTTGCAGGCCCCTGTTCCCGCTGTCGATCCACGGCCGACCATTTCCATGAGCGATATGGGCATGGACCATGGCGGTATGGGCGGCATGGATCACGGCAGCATGGCCGGCATGGACGACGGTGACATGGCTGGCATGGACCACGGCAGCATGGACCATGGCAGCATGGCCGGCATGGACCATGGCGAAATGGCTGGCACCAGCGCGCCCATGCAGAGCCACCCAGAGTCCGAGACCAACAACCCCCTGGTCGACATGCAAACGATGACCCCGACGCCAAAACTGGGCGATCCGGGCATCGGCCTGCGTGACAACGGCCGCCGTGTGCTGACCTATGCCGACCTGCGCAGCACCTTCCCGGACCCGGACGGCCGCGCGCCTGGTCGCACAATCGAGTTGCACCTAACCGGCCACATGGAAAAGTTCGCGTGGTCCTTCGACGGCATCAAGTTTTCCGATGCCGAGCCACTGCGCCTCAAGTATGGCGAGCGCCTGCGCATCACCCTGGTCAACGACACCATGATGACTCACCCCATCCACCTGCATGGCATGTGGAGCGACCTGGAGGATGAGAACGGCAACTTCATGGTGCGCAAACACACGATCGACATGCCGCCTGGCTCAAAACGAAGCTATCGCGTCACGGCAGATGCCTTGGGGCGTTGGGCCTATCACTGTCACCTGCTGTTCCACATGGAAATGGGCATGTTCCGCGAAGTCCGCGTGGACGAATGAACTGGAGATCCGAGATGAGCAAACCAATGAAACGAAGCGCGTTTTTTCTCTCTGCTGCGATAGCCGGCCTGTTTGCAGTTTATGCCCCGGCATCCTGGTCCGACGGCAACGATCAGCAGTCTGCCGATGCCAAGGAAGCCAGGAGTGCCCAAGGCATGGACCATGGTGCGATGAAGGGCATGGACCATGGCGCCATGAAAGGGATGGATCACAGCTCGATGAAAGGTATGAACCATGACGCCATGAAGGGTATGGACCATGGTTCGATGCAGGGCATGGACCACGGCAAGATGATGGAATCCCATGGCAGTAACAAAGCCAAGGCAGGGAAAGATGCTCAATAGCCTGGCACGACCATCGCTGCTGGCACTGACCGTTACGCTGGGGGCGCTGGGCGCTGCGCCCAGCTTCGCCGCTGAAGAAATGGACCATTCGATGATGGACCACGGCGAGATGGATCATGGCAGCATGCAGGGCATGGACCATGGCGCGATGAATCATGGAGCTATGAATCATGAGGCTATGGACCATTCGACAATGAACCAAGGCTCGGCGGATACACCGACAACAAGCCGTACCCCGATCCCGGTCCTGACCGACGCCGACCGCCAGGCAGCCTTCCCCCCATTGGGTGGGCATCAGATGCACGACAGTGCTATCAACAGCTTCTTCCTGCTGGATCAGCTCGAGTACCAAGATGCGAATGAAGGCAGCACGCTGGCCTGGGATGCTTCTGGCTGGGTAGGCGGCGATATCAACCGGCTGTGGATCCGCTCCGAAGGTGAACGCACCAACGGTGTCACCGAGGATGCCGAATTGCAGCTGCTGTACGGCCGCGCGATCAACCCATGGTGGGATTTGGTTGCCGGGGTGCGCCAGGACTTCAAGCCTGAATCTCCCCAGACCTGGGCGGCGTTCGGTATCCAGGGCATGGCGCTCTACGACTTCGAAGCCGAAGCCACCGCGTTCATTGGCGAGAACGGCCAGACTGCCGCTCGCCTGGAAGGCGACTACGACATTCTGCTGACCAACCGCCTGATCCTGCAGCCGACCGCTGAAGCCAATTTCTATGGCAAGAACGACCCTGGGCGCGGTGTGGGTTCCGGCCTGGCAAATACCGAAGTCGGGCTGCGCCTGCGCTATGAAATTGTCCGCCAGTTCGCCCCCTACATCGGCATCACCTGGAGCCGCTCCTACGGCAAAACCGCCGATTTCGTCCGCGACGACGGTGGTGATGTGGATGAAGCGCGTTTCGTGGCCGGTATCCGCATGTGGTTTTGAGAACCAGACATGAAAAGAACAATAACAACGCTTGTTGCAGCAGGCGCAGTGGCCAGCGTGGCCGTGCTGGGTGCTGCGTACTCCGGCCTGGTCAATGTGGGAGCCGATGATCCCCATTTCCCCGCCGTGCATGCCTTTCTGGCCATGGCACGCGACCGCTCGATCGCAGTACGGGCCAGGGACATCGAGGTGCCAGACCTGAAAGATGAAGCGCTGATTCGTACCGGCGCCGGTAACTACAATGCCATGTGCATCGGTTGCCACCTTGCCCCTGGCGTCGAGAAGACCGAGCTCAGCCAGGCTCTGTATCCATCACCCCCCAACCTGACCATAAGCGGGATCGGTAGCGACCCCGCTGCGGCGTTCTGGATCATCAAGCACGGCATCAAGGCCTCCGGCATGCCGGCCTGGGGCAAGAGCATGGGCGATGAATACATCTGGGGCATCGTCGCCTTCCTGGATCAGCTACCCCAGTTGAACGCCCAGCAGTACAAAACGATGGTCGCGGCCAGTGGCGGCCACCAGCATGG
This sequence comes from Pseudomonas sp. M2(2023), assembly GCF_030263955.1. NCBI lineage: Bacteria > Pseudomonadati > Pseudomonadota > Gammaproteobacteria > Pseudomonadales > Pseudomonadaceae > Pseudomonas > Pseudomonas sp. M2(2023). Next base: position 617,890 of record NZ_CP127114.1, on the reverse strand, counting down.
TGGTGGCGAAAGTGAAATGCACAACCATGAAGGCCAGCACCGCGGCAACGTGCCTGGCCACCATGGTGAGCAGGCCTCGGGCGCAAGCCAGCATGATGAGGGGCATTCAAAGGCCCATACTCATCGCGATGGCAAGCAGCACATGCATAAAGACTGAAGGCAGCTCGGCACTGCCTTCAGTTGCCACGCAGGGTACGCAGCACGCGATCCGCCAATGCCAGGCAACTGGTCAAACCCGGTGACTCGATGCCAAACAGGTTCACCAACCCCGGCACACCATGCTCGGCGGGCGTACTGATGACGAAGTCTGCCGCCGGGTCCTGCGGGCCGCTGATCTTCGGGCGGATGCCGCTGTAGGCCGGTTGCAGGCTGGCGTCTGGCAGGTTGGGCCAATAGCGCCGTACTGCAGCGTAGAAGCTGTCGCCGCGTCGGGGGTCTACCGGGTAGTCGATATTTTCCACCCACTCCACATCCGGGCCGAAGCGCGCCTGGCCGCCCAGGTCGAGGGTCATGTGCACGCCCAGGCCGGCGTGCTCCGGTGCGGGGTACACCAGGTGCCGAAATGGCGCGCGACCGCTCAGGCTGAAATAGCTGCCTTTGCATAGATAGGCCTTGGGCACATGGGCCGGATCGAGGCCGGTGATGTGCCCAGCGACTTCAACTGCCGATAACCCGGCGCAGTTGACCAGCCGCTGGCAGGTCAGGCTCATCGGCTCGGCACCGCCCATGTCCAGGCTGAAACCGGCCTCGATCACCCGCGCGGCAAGCAGTGGGGTATGCAGTACCAAGGTGGCGCCTGCGGCCTCGGCGTCACCCAGCAGGGCGAGCATCAAACCGTGGGAGTCGATGATGCCGGTGGACGGCGACCACAGCGCGGCGACACATGACAGCGCCGGCTCCAACTCACGCGCCTGGTCGGCGTCGAGCCATTGCAGGTCATCGACACCATTGCGCCGGCCCTGCTCCAGCAGGCGCTGCAAGCCTTCGACCTGGGCCGCATCGGTGGCGACGATCAGTTTGCCGAGGCGTTGGTATTCAACGCCCCGACTGTCGCAATAGGCATACAGGCGTTGCTTGCCCTCGACACACAACTGCGCCTTCAGGCTGCCGTCGGGGTAATACAGGCCGGCGTGGATCACCTCGGAGTTGCGCGAGCTGACCCCGACGCCAATGCCCTCGCCCGCCTCCACCACCAGCACTTCATGGCCAGCCTGGGCCAAGGCGCGCGCCACCGCCAGGCCGACCACGCCGGCCCCGACCACCACACACTCGATATCAACGCTCACCTGCACCTCGCTTGTCGAAAGGCTTGACTGGCCTGTATCACCTCAGGCGCCACTCTAATCAAGCAGGCCAACAGGTGTATACCGACAGGCGTTGAAACTGCCACGGCGAACGCTCATCACTGTCCCATGCCCAGCTCGGCATCATCCATCAGGCCGGTGATGGTCAGTTCTCGGACATAGCCCATCAACTCTGAGGACTGCTCGCGGGCGTCTCTGCACAGAATGCCGGGCTCGATGCGAAACAGTGGGTGGGTGCCATGTTCGCCTTGGTAGAACGTGGTCTTGCCGACAGTGAATTGGGTGTCTTCTGTGGTCATTTTTGAATCCCCTGAGAATTCTCGACTGCCTGGACGGGCCCTTTCGCGGGTAAACCCGCTCCTACATGGACCACCGATCGTTGTAGGAGCGGGTTTACCCGCGAAAAGGCCGACCCAGACAACACATCACTCAAGCCTCAGTGCAAAGTCCGAGGCTGAGCGGGCAGCAGCATGGCCTGATGCACAACGGTCGCCGCGCACAGCGCGTAGTCCGTGGCCCGGATCAGGGTGTCTTCAAGGGAATGAATATCGTGGGGTGGATCGGGGACAATCTTAAGCATGGTGAGGTTCTCAGTTGATTGGCTAGAACCGCCACTCATTACTTGCAGTGTGATGGGTGGCGGCCACGTACAGGTCTGCAAGACCGGCAGAGAACGAAACCGGCAGGTTCGAAAACCTCCCGTACGCAGCCACCCTCAAGCGCGCGCAATGGCATGCCATTGGGGCGCCAGGAAGCTATTTCAGAAATGGCCTACGCGCAACGGAAAAAATCTGATTATCAGAAGTCATACCGCGGCTCGAATGAAGGGATATCTCGGTAAACCCGTCAGCCCTTCACACACACCACCTGCCGCAAGGTGTGCACCACCTCCACCAAGTCCTGCTGCGCGCGCATCACCGCATCGATGTCCTTGTAGGCCATGGGGATCTCGTCGATCACCTCCTTGTCCTTGCGGCATTCCACATGCGCCGTGGCCCGCCGCTGGTCTTCCACGGTGAAGCGGCTCTTGGCCTTGGTCCGGCTCATCACCCGGCCGGCACCATGGCTGCAGGAACAGAACGATTCCTCGTTGCCCAGCCCTCGCACGATGAAGCTCTTGGCCCCCATCGAGCCGGGAATGATGCCCAACTGCCCTTTCTGCGCCGACACCGCCCCCTTGCGCGTCACCAGCACCTCTCGGCCAAAATGCTGCTCGCGCTGCACATAGTTATGGTGGCAGTTCACCGCTTCCAGGCTGGCCTCGAACGGTTTGCCGAGCGCCTTGCGAGCCGCACCGACCACCGCCAGCATCATCAGCTCGCGGTTCTGCCTGGCGTAGTCCTGCGCCCACTCCACCGCTTCAACGTAGTCGGCGAAATGGCGGCTGCCTTCCTCGAAATACGCCAGGTCCTTGTCCGGCAAATTGGCCAGGTGCTGGCGCATGTCGGCCTGGGCCAGTTCGATGAACAGGTTGCCGATGGCATTGCCCACGCCCCGGGAGCCGCTGTGCAGCATGAACCAGACGCGGTCGGCCTCGTCCAGGCACACCTCGATGAAGTGGTTGCCGCCGCCCAGCGTCCCCAGGTGATGGCGGTTATTGGTCTTCTCCAGGCGCGGGTACTTGTCGGTGATGGCCTTGAAGCGCCCGGCCAACGGCCCCCAGGCCTTGTCCGCCTTGGCCGGCACATCGGCCCAGGCGCCCTGGTCACGTTTGCCGAAGGTCTTGCCATGCGGCACGGCGTGCTCGATGGCATTGCGCAGGCCATGCAGGTTGTCCGGCAAGTCACGGGCGTGCAGCGACGTGCGCGCGGCGATCATTCCGCAGCCGATATCCACACCCACCGCGGCGGGAATGATCGCGCCAACCGTGGGGATCACACTGCCGATGGTCGAGCCTTTGCCCAGATGCACGTCCGGCATCACAGCCAGGTGCTTGAAGATGAACGGCATCCTGGCCGTGTTGAGCAGTTGCTTGCGGGCGTCGTCTTCCACCGGTACGCCGTCGGTCCACAACTTGACCGGCTTGCCGCCGGCGACCTGGAGAATGTCCATGGGGTTGTTCCTCGAATGCATAGCCGAATGATACCGCCAAAGGTCGTAGAGCCGTGGGTTGCCAGCGAGATGGCAATGTGCTGTATGCTTGGCGGGTCTTCAGGGCGGGGTGAAAGTCCCCACCGGCGGTAAATCGAAAGATGAGCCCGCGAGCGCCCCGGCCATGTCGGGGGTCAGCAGATCTGGTGAGACTCCAGAGCCGACGGTCATAGTCCGGATGAAAGAAGGCGTCAGGCAGGGGCCATCCGGGCGTCCCTGCGCGCGCATTTTGTTCGCCCCGAGACGTTCATCGATCATTCACGAGGAGCGTTTCATGTCCACCAAGCACCACCCGCAATTCCCCAATGTCAGCGCCGCCATCGCCGCCTTCCGGGCCGGGCGCCCTGTGCTGCTGCTCGACGACGACGACCGCGAGGACGAAGCGGACATCATCGCCGCCGCCGAGAACATCTCGCTGCAGACCATGGCCATGATGATTCGCGATTGCAGCGGCATCGTCTGCCTGTGCCTGGACGAGGCCACCGTCGACGAACTGCAACTGGCACCCATGGTGCAGAACAACCAGGCACGCCATGGCACCGGCTTCACCGTCACCATCGAGGCGGCGGAAGGCATCACCACCGGGGTGTCCGCCCAGGACCGCATCACCACCATTGGCGCGGCATTGCGCTCTACTGCGGACCAGCGCCATATCGTCAGCCCGGGGCATGTATTCCCGCTGCGCGCCCGCAATGGTGGGGTGCTGACCCGCCGTGGCCACACCGAAGGCTCGGTGGACCTGGCACGCCTGGCCGGGTTGCGCCCGGCGGCAGTGCTGTGCGAACTGATGAACCCCGATGGCACGATGGCCCGTGGCGAGCAGGTGGCGGTGTATGCGCGGCAATACAATCTGCCGGTGCTGACCATCGAGGAACTGGCGCGGTACCGTGAGGCCATGCTGGAGCTGGAAGCAGAGCCAGCCTGATCCACCGCACGGGGCCGCTTTGCGGCCCATTCGCGGGTAAACCCGCTCCCACAGGGACCGCGCAGACTCGGAACCGGTGCAGTACCTGTGGGAGCGGGTTTACCCGCGAAGAGGCCGGCAAGTGCAACCTCAGGCTGCCGGAAGTTTGCTCCCCCCGCCCCGCTCTGCTAGTGTCGCGCCGTTCTGAATGCCACCGAGACAGTCGCCATGGCCCGCAAAAAAGCCTCCCTCGATTTCGAGCAATCCCTCGCAGACCTGCAAGCACTGGTCGAGCGCCTGGAGAACGGCGAGTTGTCGCTGGAAGAGTCGCTGGCCGCCTTCGAGCAAGGCATCGCCCTGACCCGCGATTGCCAGGGTGCCCTGGCCCAGGCCGAACAGAAGGTGCAGATCCTGCTGGAACGCGATGGCGAACTGGCGGCCCAGCCCTTCGACGCGGAGCCGGAAGCATGATCGGCACCTACCAGGCCAGCTGCCAGGCGCGAGTCGATGCCGCCCTCGAACCGTTGTTCGTCGCCCCGACCAAGGAACTCGAACGCCTTTACGCCGCCATGCGCTACAGCGTGATGAACGGTGGCAAACGCGTTCGTCCGCTGCTGGCTTACGCGGCCTGCGAAGCATTGGGCGCCCCGGCCGAACAGGCCAACGGCGCAGCCTGTGCGGTGGAACTGATCCACGCGTACTCGCTGGTGCATGACGACCTGCCGGCCATGGATGACGACGACCTGCGCCGCGGCCAGCCGACCACCCACAAAGCCTTCGATGAAGCCTGCGCGATCCTCGCCGGCGACGGTTTGCAGAGTCTGGCCTTCAGCGCCTTGCTCGACCCGCGTCTGAGCCCGCAGGATGACAACATTCGCCTGGCCATGGTCCAGGCCCTGGCCAAGGCTGCCGGCCCGGCAGGCATGGTCGGTGGCCAGGCCATCGACCTGGGCTCGGTTGGCCTGAAGCTGGACCAGCAGGCGCTGGAGTTCATGCACCGGCACAAGACCGGCGCGCTGATCGAAGCCAGCGTGCGCCTCGGCGCCCTGGCCAGCGCCCGCGCCGAACAGGCGCAACTGGATGCCTTGCAGACCTATGCACAGGCGATCGGCCTGGCGTTCCAGGTGCAGGACGACATCCTTGACGTGGAAAGCGACACTGCGACCCTGGGCAAACGCCAGGGGGCCGATATCGCCCGTGACAAGCCGACCTACCCGGCGCTGCTGGGCCTGGAAGCGGCCAAGGCCTATGCGATCGAACTGCGCGACCAGGCGCTGGTCGCACTGCAAGGGTTTGGCGAAAAGGCCGAACCGCTGCGGGCGTTGGCGCGTTACATCGTCGAACGCCGCAACTGATTTGACTGGGGCCGCTGTGCGGCCCTTCGCGGGCAAGCCCGCTCCTACAGGACAGCGCTGCACCTGTGGGAGCGGGCTTGCCCGCGAAGGGCTGCACAGCAGCCCCATGCGACACCCGTCTGAATGGGCAGTATTTCCTACAATGGGGTAAACTGCCGCGTCTTCACACACCTATAACGACTCGCCTGATGCCCACGACGTTTCAAGAGATCCCCCGCGAACGCCCGGTCACGCCGTTGCTCGACCGCGCTGACACGCCTGCCGGCCTGCGCCGGCTGGCCGAAGCCGACCTGGAGACCCTGGCCGACGAACTGCGCCAGGAACTGCTCTACACCGTGGGTCAGACCGGTGGGCATTTTGGTGCCGGCCTGGGCGTCATCGAGCTGACCATCGCCCTGCACTATGTCTTCGACACCCCCGACGACCGGCTGGTGTGGGACGTGGGGCACCAGGCCTACCCGCACAAGATCCTCACCGGGCGCCGTAACCGCATGCTCAGCCTGCGCCAGAAGGGCGGCATCGCCGCCTTCCCGCGCCGCAGCGAGAGCGAGTACGACACCTTCGGCGTCGGCCACTCCAGCACCTCGATCAGCGCCGCACTGGGCATGGCCATTGCCGCCCGCCTGCAGAACAGCGACCGCAAGTCGATCGCGGTGATCGGTGACGGCGCGCTGACCGCCGGCATGGCCTTCGAGGCGTTGAACCACGCCCAGGAAGTCAACGCCGACATGCTGGTGATCCTCAACGACAACGACATGTCGATTTCGCGCAATGTCGGCGGCCTGTCCAACTACCTGGCCAAGATCCTCTCCAGCCGCACCTACGCGAGCATGCGCGAAGGCAGCAAGAAAGTGCTGTCGCGCCTGCCAGGCGCCTGGGAAATCGCCCGCCGCACCGAGGAGTACGCCAAGGGCATGCTGGTGCCGGGCACGCTGTTCGAAGAACTGGGCTGGAACTACATCGGCCCGATCGACGGCCACGACCTGCCGACCATGATCGCCACCCTGCGGAATATGCGTGACCTCAAGGGCCCGCAGTTCCTGCACGTGGTGACCAAGAAGGGCAAGGGCTTCGCCCCGGCCGAGATCGACCCTATCGGCTACCACGCCATCACCAAGCTGGAGCCGGCCGACAAACCCGCCGCACCGAAGAAAGCCAGCGGCCCAAAATACTCCGCGGTGTTCGGCCAGTGGCTGTGCGACATGGCTGCCGCCGACAACCGCCTGGTGGGCATCACCCCGGCGATGAAGGAAGGCTCCGACCTGGTCGAGTTCAGCGAACGCTACCCGGAGCGTTACTTCGACGTGGCGATTGCCGAGCAACATGCCGTGACCCTGGCGGCCGGCATGGCCTGCGAGGGCAGCAAGCCGGTGGTGGCGATCTACTCCACCTTCCTGCAGCGCGCCTACGACCAGCTGATTCACGACGTGGCGGTACAGAATCTTGACGTGCTGTTCGCCATCGACCGCGCCGGCCTGGTCGGCGAAGACGGCCCGACCCACGCGGGCAGCTACGACCTGTCGTACCTGCGCTGCATCCCGGGCATGCTGGTGATGACCCCAAGCGACGAAAACGAACTGCGCAAGATGCTCAGCACCGGCCACCTGTACAACGGCCCGGCGGCTGTGCGCTACCCGCGTGGCACCGGCCCGAACGCGCCGATCAGCGGTGACCTGGAGCCGCTGGAAATCGGCAAGGGCGTGGTCCGTCGCCAGGGCGAGAAAGTCGCTTTGCTGGTGTTCGGCGTGCAACTGGCCGAGGCCATGCAGGTGGCCGAGCAGATCAACGCTACCGTTGTGGACATGCGTTTCGTCAAACCGCTGGACGAGGCGCTGGTGCTGGAGCTGGCTGCAAGCCATGAGCTGCTGGTAACCATCGAAGAAAACGCCATCATGGGCGGTGCCGGTGCGGCTGTGGGTGAGTTCCTGGCCAGCCAGGCGATCGTGAAACCGCTGCTGCACCTTGGGTTGCCGGACATCTATGTCGAGCATGCCAAGCCGGCGCAGATGCTGGCTGAGTGCGGGCTGGATGCGGCTGGGATCGAGGCTTCGGTGACGGCTCGGATGGCCAGGCTCGGGTTGTAATCCCTTGGGGGCCGCTTTGCGGCCCTTTCGCGACACAAGGCCGCTCCCACAAAGGTCGTGCAAGCCACCAAGCCTTGCGCAGTCCCTGTGGGAGCGGCCTTGCGTCGCGATCGAGGGCGCAGCCCTCGCAAAAGCTTACTTGGACGCCGGCGCGTTAGCCTCGAGCAACGCACACAAACGCGCCGTAGCTTCGATCATCTGCCCACTAGGCCGCTCCAGGCCCTTGTCTGGCACCACCAGTAAACGATCATCGGCAACTGCACGCAGTTGTGGCCAGGCCTTCCAACCCGCCAGCTGCGCCTGATCACCCGCCAGAATGACCTGCGGGTTGCGCAGCAGCACAGACTCCACATTTACCTGCGGCGCCGCCTGGGTGAGATCGGCGAAGACATTACGCGCGCCGCAAACGGCCAGGGCATCGCTGACCACCTGCCGGCCACCGAGCGTATACAGCGGTCGGTCCCAGACCTGGTAGAACACCTGCAAGGGCTCGTCCCGTCGATACTGCTGGCGCAGCTGCCGCAGTCGGTCACGCAGGGCCTGGGCATACCGATGGCCCTGTTCGGCACGGCCGATTCGTTCGGCGATGGCTTCGATCTGCTCGATCAGCTGGTCGATATCATGGGGTTCTGCGCTGTACGTTGCGATACCCAGGCGCTTGAGCTGGTCGCGTTGGGCCGGCGGCACGCTGCCCGGCCACAGCAGCAGCAGGTCGGGGCGCAGGCTGAGCAGGCGTTCGAGGTCCAGTTGCCCCTGGCGCCCCACCGAGGGCAACTCGCGCAGCGCCGCCGGCCGTTCGCCACCGTCGAGCACACCGACCAGCAGGTCATCGGCCTGCAGTTCGAGCATGATCTCGCTCATCGACGGGGCCAGGCTGACCACCCGCAGGGGTTCGGCGGCCAGTGCGGAACAGGCGAACAGTACCAGCAGGCCGGGCAGCAGGCGCATCAGCCGAGCTGGCGTGGAATGCGATAGAGGTACAGCACCACTGCGGTGGACAACGCCAGCAGGATCTGCGGCACTGCCTCGAGGCCGACCAGCACCGATAAGGCGGCGACCCAGGCCGGCAAGCAGGCATACAGCATGGCCACGCGCCGCACCCGCGCCAGCTCGATCCAGGCGGCGGGCTCTTCTCCAGTGCCGAGCACCTTGGAAGTGGCGATGAGGGCGCGCTTGTAGGCACCGAAGCGCGGCAGGCTGAGGAACATGGTCGCCGCGCCGGCAATGAACAGTGGCATGGCCAGCACCGAGGCCAGCGCATCACCGCCACCGAAGGCCCAGGCCATCACTGGCAGCGGCACCAGGCCCACCGCCAGGTATTGCCACCAGGCCAGCGCCAGGCGCCGCTTGACCTCGGCGCGGGTCACGCCTGAGGCACCTCGCCCTGGTGCTCGTTACCCAGCATGTGCCCCAGCTTGCCGGCCTTGGTTGCCAGGTAGTAGCGGTTGTGCGGGTTGTGCCCGGTGTGCAGCGGTACGCGCTCGGCGACGACGATGTTCATGTCGGTCAGGGCTTTGACCTTGCGCGGGTTGTTGGTCATCAGGCGCAACGACTTCACGCCCAGGTGCTCCAGCATCGGCAGGCACATGGCGTAGTCGCGCTGGTCGGCGGCGAAGCCCAGGCGCTCGTTGGCCTCGACGGTATCGGCGCCACCGTCCTGCAACTCATAAGCGCGAATCTTGTTCAGCAGGCCGATGCCACGGCCTTCCTGGCGCAGGTACAGCAGCACGCCACGGCCTTCACGGGCGATGGCCTGCAGCGCGGCTTCCAGCTGCGAGCCGCAGTCGCAGCGCTGGCTGAACAGGGCATCGCCGGTCAGGCACTCGGAGTGCAGGCGCCCCAGCACCGGCTGGCCGTCCGCGATGTCACCCAGGCTGAGCACCACGTGCTCACGGCCAGTGGCTTCGTCGAGGAAGCCATGCATGGTGAAGGTCGCGAAGGGAGTCGGGAGTTTAGAGGCGGCAACAAAGACGACGGGCACGTTGTGCTCCTGGAATAAGTTTAAATTTCTCGTGGGCCGATTGTATCAGCAGGTTGGGGGATGTGGGCTGGCTGAATATCGTGGGGTAAGATCGAAAAGTTCGATGCTTATTAGGCCATCGATCAACCCTGCCCCCTACGCGGGCTTCTGTGGGAGCGGGTTTACCCGCGAAGAAGGTAACGCGGTGCCTGGCACCGGCTTCGCCGGTGTTCGCGGGTAAACCCGCTCCCACAGGGACCGCACAGGCCTTGGTGCTCTGCGTCTCAATGCGGTTTGCTATCCGGGCTGAACGGATACGGCTGCTGCCAGTGCTCGAAGATCGGCTTCAGCTCACCACTGCGCACCAGCTCGGCCATGCGCTTGTCGAACAGATCGCGCAGGGCCCTGGCCTGGTCGCTGCGGGCAAAGGCCAGGTACAGCGGCAGTTCGGCCACATGGGTGCGGCGGAAGCGCTCGGGCTGAGAGGTCTGGCCGAGCACGTAGTCGATCTCGGTCAGCGCATCGATGTAGAAGTCCACGCGGTCATGCTCGAGCATCGGCAGGATACCTTCGCGGCGCTGGACTTCGCGGAAGTCATGCACATCGGGCAGATAGCTACCGAAGTCGTAGCCACGCACCCAGGCCAAGCGGTAGCGGCCTATGGTCTGCCGAGTAGGCACTGGCTTGCTGACCAACCCTAGCGCGTAGATGTGGTCCATGTCGAAGTGCCAGCGCGGGTACAGGTTGTCGTCGTTCTCTTCCTTGTACGAGCCTACCCAGGCGTCAGCCTCGCCACGCTTCACCAACCCGACCGCGCGGCTGTAGGGCGCGCTCTGGGTCACTACCTTGACCCCGGCCGGCTCGAACACCTTGCGGAGCACGTCCCAGGCTACCCCGGTACCGTCGGCGTTGGTGTAGTCGAGCCACTCTTCGCTGACCAGGTGGATCTGTTTCGGCACACCCTCGGCAGCCGCCGCCCACGGGGCAAGGCTCAGCAGCATTGCCAGCAGCACGGTCCTCATGGCCATTCACACGCTCCCTGTATCAGGCAACCGCCCAAACCAGAACCTGCATCCCCAGCCAGGCAAACACGCCAGCCAGGATATCGTCGAGCATGATGCCAACACCCCCATGCACATGGCGGTCGACCCAGCGGATCGGCCACGGCTTGAGAATGTCGAAGAAGCGGAACATCAGGAACCCCGCCAGCAGCCACTGCCAGCCTTCCGGCACCAGCCAGAGGGTTATCCACATGCCGACGATCTCGTCCCAGACAATGCCTTCATGGTCGTGCACGCGCAAGTCATTGGCGACCTTACCGCATAGCCAGAAGCCGAACAGCATGCTCACGCCCAGCAACAGCCAGTAGCCCCAGTCGGGCAGCATCTGCCACAGCGGGATGAACGGTATGGCCACCAGCGAGCCCCAGGTGCCCGGCGCCTTTGGCAAGGTGCCAGAACCGAAACCGAAGGCGATGAAGTGCCACGGGTTGCGCCAGACCGAAGGCGGAACAAACTCCGCAGGCACCTGGTTGGGGTGATCGGTCACGGTGTCTCCCTAAAATGTTGATAGCCGCGTTGCCGCGGGGTGATGTCCTGGCCCTGCCGGTCGCGCAGGCTCACACCCTGCCCTTCGAGCACCCGCCCGATGACGTGGAATGCCGCCAGGCCTTGTGCCTGCAGGGATGAAAGCTCGGCTGGCGGCAAGGTGAACGCCAGCACGTAGTCATCGCCACCGGTCAGCGCCGCGTGTACGGCCGCCTCGGCGCCGAGCAAGCCCTGCAGGGCGGATGACACCGGCACCTGCTCCAGGTTCACTTCGAGCGCCACGCGGGAGCCCTTGGCGATATGCCCGCAGTCGGCCAGCAGGCCGTCGGAAATATCCAGTGCCGAAGTTGCACGCCCGCGCAGCAACTGGCCCAGGGCGAACTGCGGCGACGGCGACCAGTAATGGTCGAGCAACGGTTGCGCCAGCGCGGCATCGGCCTGGCGCTGGCCCAGCACCAGCGGCAAAGCCCCTGCCGCGTTACCCAACTCGCCCCCGACGCAAAGCAGGTCGCCCGGGCGAGCGCCATCACGGCGCAACGCCTGCCCCACCGGAACCCGGCCGAACACGGTCATGGTGATACTCAGGGGGCCGCGAGTGGTGTCGCCACCGATAAGGCTTAGCTGGCAGTGGCCGGCCATGCGGTTGAGGCCGCTGGCGTAGGCTTGCAGCCAGTCGGCGCTGACCTCGGGCAAGGTCAGGGCAAGGGTGAAGCCGATGGGGGTGGCGCCCATGGCAGCCAGGTCGCTGGCCGCCACGGCCAGCGAGCGCTGGCCGAGCAACCAAGGGTCGCACAGAGCCGGAAAATGCACCCCGGCAACCAGGGTGTCGGTGGACACCGCCAGTTGCTCGCCGGCAGGAAGGCCCAGCAAGGCGCAGTCGTCACCAATGCCAAGAGCCACGCCTTCACCGCCTTGCGCACAGGGCGCGGCGGCGAAGTAATGGCTGATCAGCTCGAACTCACCCATGGTCCGCAAGCGCCAGGATCAGCGCTTGTTCGCCTTGACTTCTGCTTCGCGCAGGTTCGGGGCCAGCTTGTCCAGCACACCGTTGACGAACTTGTGGCCATCGGTGGCACCGAAGACCTTGGCCAGCTCGACACCTTCGTTGATCACCACGCGGTACGGTACGTCGACGCGTTTGATGAACTCCCAGGTAGACAGACGCAGCACGGCCAGCTCGACCGGGTCGAGCTCTTCCAGCGCCAGGTCCAGGCATGGCTTCAGGGCGCTGTCGATTTCGCTCTTGATCGCCGGGACCCCATGCAGGATCTCGCGGAAATAAGCGCCGTCGACATCGGAGAAATCGTTATCGACCCGGAACTGCGCTTCGATCTCGTTCAGCGAATGCTGCGCCATGTGCCACTGGTACAGTGCCTGGGTCGCGAGCTTGCGGGCTTCGCGGCGCTTGGCACTCTTCGATGGCTTGCCGGCATCCGCAGGTTTTGGATCGCGCGGGTTGAAACGATCGCTTTCGTCGCTAATCACTTGGCCTCCAACTGCGCCAGCAGGCTGACCATTTCCAGAGCGGACAGGGCAGCTTCAGCACCTTTGTTGCCGGCCTTGGTGCCGGAACGCTCGATGGCCTGCTCGATGGAGTCGACGGTCAGTACGCCGAAGGCCACCGGAACACCGAACTCCATGGACACCTGGGCCAGGCCCTTGGTGCATTCGCCCGCCACGTATTCGAAGTGCGGGGTACCACCACGGATCACGGCGCCCAGGGCGATGATCGCGTCGTAGGCGCCTTGCTGGGCGACCTTCTGTGCCACCAGCGGGATTTCGAATGCACCCGGGGCACGGATGATGGTGATGTCGCTTTCGCTGACACCGTGGCGTACCAGGGCATCAACGGCACCGCTTACCAGGCTTTCGACGACGAAGCTGTTGAAGCGGCCAACCACCAAAGCATAGCGACCTTTGGGGGCGATGAAGGTACCTTCGATGGTCTTCAGGGTCATTCCGATATTCTCATCTTCAAGAGCGAGGCCGCATGCTGGCGGCCTCGACAGGGGTATGGACTCGAGCTGGAGGGCGTCACTGCCGCCTCAAGTCACTCGGAGGGCACGTATTCTACAACTTCCAGATCGAATCCGGATATCGCGTTGAACTTCATCGGCGAACTCATCAGGCGCATCTTGCGCACACCGAGGTCGCGCAGGATCTGCGAACCTGCACCCACGGTGCTGTAGGTGGTCGGTGCCTTGACTGGTGCATCGCCAGCGCTTTCGCGGATGTGCGCCAGCAACACGTCGCCGTCCAGCGGGTGCCCCAGCAGCAATACCACGCCGCTGCCGGCCTCGGCCACGGCAGCCATGGCGGCGCGCAGGCTCCAGCGGCCCGGTTGCTTGACCAGCAGCAGGTCGCGCAGCGGGTCCATGTTGTGTACGCGGACCAGGGTCGGCTCTTCGGCGCAGATCTTGCCCAGGGTCAAGGCCATGTGCACGTCGCCTTCCACCGCGTCGCGGTAGGTGACCAGGTTGAACTCACCCAGCTCGCTCTCGACCGGTTGCTCGGAGACGCGCTGCACGGTGCGCTCGTGGATCATGCGGTAGTGGATCAGGTCGGCGATGGTGCCGATCTTCAGGCCGTGCTCGGCGGCAAACACTTCCAGCTCGGCGCGCCGCGACATGGTGCCGTCGTCGTTCATCACTTCGCAGATCACGCCGCTCGGTTCGAAACCGGCCATGCGCGCCAGGTCGCACGCGGCCTCGGTGTGGCCGGCACGGGCCAGGGTACCGCCAGGCTGGGCCATCAGCGGGAAGATGTGGCCAGGGCTGACGATATCTTCGGCCTTGGCGTCCTTGGCGGCCGCCGCCTGCACGGTGCGTGCGCGGTCAGCGGCGGAGATGCCGGTGGTGACACCTTCGGCGGCTTCGATCGACACGGTGAACTTGGTGCCGAAGCCCGAGCCGTTGCGCGGCGCCATCAGCGGCAGCTTCAGCGTTTCGCAACGCTCGCGGGTCATCGGCATACAGATCAGGCCACGGGCGTGCTTGGCCATGAAATTGATATGCTCGGGCAGGCAGCACTCGGCTGCCATGATGATGTCGCCTTCGTTTTCGCGATCTTCGTCATCCATGAGGATGACCATTTTGCCCTGGCGGATGTCTTCGACCAGTTCTTCGATGCTGTTGAGCGCCACGCGGCACCCCCTTCTCAATCAGGATTTCAAGAAGCCGTTGGCGGCCAGGAAGCTTTCGGTAATGCCACTGCCCTTGCTCGGTTCGGCGGCCTTGTCACCCAGCAGCAGACGCTCCAGGTAACGGGCCAGCAGGTCGACCTCAAGGTTTACCCGACGCCCTGCACGGTAGTCGGCCATGATGGTTTCGGACAGGGTGTGCGGGACAATGGTCAGCTCGAACTCGGCGCCATTGACCTCGTTGACCGTCAGGCTGGTGCCGTCGACGGTGATCGAACCCTTGTGGGCGATGTACTTGGCCAGCTCCTTCGGTGCACGCACGCGGAACTGGATGGCGCGGGCGTTATCGCTGCGCGAGATGATTTCGCCGACCCCGTCGACGTGGCCGCTGACCAGGTGCCCGCCCAGCCGGGTCGTGGGAGTCAGGGCTTTTTCCAGGTTGACCTTGCTGCCGCTCTTGAGGTCGATGAAGGCGGTGCGCTTGAGGGTTTCGACGCTGACGTCGGCCCAGAAGCCGTCGCCCGGCAGTTCGACGGCGGTCAAGCACACGCCGTTGACGGCGATGCTGTCGCCGAGCTTGACGTCACCCAGGTCGAGCTTGCCGGTTTCGACGTATACGCGCACGTCGCCACCCTTGGGGGTCAGGCTGCGGATGGTGCCGATGGATTCGATGATGCCGGTGAACATGGGGTCTTCCTCAAAAACGTTTTGCGCAGGGCAAGCCAGGCATTATACGCGGGGTGCCGGCAGGGGGATGGCCGTGACCCGCCAGTCATCGCCCACTGCGCGCATTTCAGTAATTTTCAGCCGCGGCGCTTCGCTCATCTTGTCCAGTGGCCAGTCCAACAGCGGACGAGCCTGGGAACCAAGGAAAGTGCCGGCGACGAACAGTTGGTACTCGTCGATCAGGCCTTGCCGGGCGAAGGCGCCGACCAGGCCGGCACCGGCTTCCAGCAGGACTTCGTTGATGCTGCGGGCCGCCAGGGCCTGCAGCAACGCCGACAGGTCTACCTGGCCATTGTCACCCGGCAAGCTGAGCAGTTCGTGGCCGGCAGCGGCATAGCGCGGGTCATCTGCGACAGCGGTCACCACCAGCACCGGGCCAGCCTGGAAAAACGGTGCATCCAGCGGCAGGCGCAGGCGGCCATCGATCAGCACGCGCAACGGTGTGCGGCTGAGTGCCAGGGCGGCGGTTTCGGCATCCAGGCCCAGCTCGGCGCCGCGCACGGTCATCCGCGCGTTGTCGGCCAACACGCTGGTGGCGCTGGTCAGTACCACGCTGGAGCGGGCGCGCAGGCGCTGCACCGCCGAACGGGCGGCCGGGCCGGTGATCCACTGGCTTTCGCCACTGGCCATGGCGGTGCGGCCATCCAGGCTCATGGCCAGCTTGGCGCGAACGAACGGCAGGCCATGTTCCATGCGTTTGAGGAAACCGGGGTTGAGTGCGCGGGCCTCGGCCTCGAGCACGCCGCTGGCCACTTCGATACCGGCCTCGGCCAGGCGCCGCAGGCCCTGCCCCGCCACTTGCGGGTTGGGGTCCTGCATGGCGGCTACCACCCGTGCCACGCCTGCCTTGACCAGCGCTTCGGCGCACGGCGGCGTGCGGCCGTGATGGCTGCACGGCTCGAGGGTGACATAGGCACAGGCGCCACGGGCACGCTCACCGGCCTGGCGCAGCGCATGCACTTCGGCATGCGGCTCGCCGGCGCGTACATGCCAGCCTTCGCCGACCACCTCGCCATCGCGCACGATCACGCAGCCTACGCGCGGGTTCGGGTGGGTGGTGTACAGGCCCTTGCGCGCCAGCTCCAGCGCGCGGGCCATGTAGTGGGCGTCGAGGATGGCAGCTTGGCTGGGCATGATCACTCTTTAGCCGGCTCGCGAGCCAGGCGGTCGATTTCTTCGCGGAACTCGTCGAGGTCCTGGAAGCGCCGGTAAACCGAGGCAAAACGGATATAGGCCACTTCGTCGAGCTTGCGCAGCTCGGCCATGACCATTTCACCCACCACCAGCGATTTGACTTCACGCTCGCCGGTGGCACGCAGGCGGCTCTTGATATGCGCCAGCGCAGCTTCCAGACGCTCGACGCTGACCGGGCGCTTTTCCAGTGCCCGTTGCATGCCGGCGCGCAGTTTTTCTTCGTCGAAGGGTTGGCGCGTGCCGTCCTGCTTGATCAGCCGGGGCAGCACCAGCTCCGCGGTTTCGAAGGTGGTGAAGCGCTCGCCGCAGGCGACGCATTCGCGGCGGCGGCGCACCTGCTCGCCCTCGGCGACGAGGCGAGAGTCGATGACCTTGGTGTCGTTGGCACCGCAAAAGGGACAGTGCATGGTGGCAGGCAACAAAAAAAGGGAGGGCCATGGTAGCGCATCCCACTGGCAAGACAAGCCAAAGGGGTTAACATCCATGGGAAATCTGCCCGTGAAGGACTACCCCATGCACTACCGAGCGCTCGTCGTGCTGTGCTGCGCCGCCCTGCTCGCCGCCTGCGGCAGCGACAGGCCGAAGCCCGACACCCCTCCGGCACCCACGCCAGCCCGCACGGCCAAGCCGGCCGCAGTACTGGGCCCGCTGCCGGCCTACCAGCGCGAGCTAAGCGGCACCTTGCTGGAAATCCCCGCCGGTGCCGACGTGGAGCTGGCCTTGCTGGTCATCGACGAACGCGACCGCCCACAACGCTTGCTGGCCAGCAGCAACCTGACTGGCACCGGCCAGGCCCTGCCCTACCAACTGCGCTTCAACCCCGAGGCCTTCCCCGCCGGTGCCCGGGTCGAGCTGCGCGGCCGCGCCAGCAGCTCTGGCCAGCTGATCATGCACCTGCCGCCGGTGCGCATTACCCAGGCCCAGACCCAGGCCATCGGCCCGCTGCGTTTCGAGAAGGCGCCGTAAGTGGCGCCAGTCTCCCTACAACAGCCCCTGCAACAGGCCCTCAGCAGCCTGATCGGCGAAGCGCGTCTTGTCGTCAGCGAGCTGCCCGGCTGCGACCTCAAGCTGTGGCTGATCGACGACCAGAACATGGACCGCGCCTTCAGCAGCGAAGAGACCCGGCGCATTCTTGAAGAACCGCCCTACTGGAGCTTCTGCTGGGCCAGCGGCCTGGCCATGGCCCGTTACCTGGCCGAGCACCCGGAATGGGTAGCCGGCAAGCGCGTGCTGGACTTTGGCGCCGGCTCCGGTATCGCCGGTATTGCCGCCGCCCGCGCCGGTGCGCTGGAAGTGGTGGCCTGCGACCTCGACCCGCTGGCACTCGATGCCTGCCGCGCAAATGCCGCGCTGAACGGGGTGGAACTGGGTTACAGCAGCAATTTCTTCGCCGAGGACGATCGCTTCGATCTGATCCTGGTTGCCGACGTGCTGTACGACCGCGCCAACCTGCCGCTGCTGGATGCCTTCCTCGGCCGCGGGCGCCAGGCGCTGGTGGCCGACTCGCGTGTACGCGACTTCAGCCACCCGTTGTATCAACAACTGGGCGTGCTGGAAGCGCTCACCCTGCCAGACCTGGCCGAGCCGCACGAATTCCGCCGGGTCAGCCTGTACCACGCCAGCCGCGACACTTTATAGTGGTGTTATCCACGAGTTTGCGAGAGTCGCGATGACCCAAGACACGCCATACATTTTCGACGCTACCGATGCCACCTTCCAGCAACTGGTTATCGAGAACTCCTTCCACAAACCGGTGCTGGTGGATTTCTGGGCCGAGTGGTGCGCGCCGTGCAAGGCACTGATGCCACTGCTGGCGAAGATCACCGAGGGCTACCAGGGCGAGTTGCTGCTGGCCAAGATCAACTGTGACGTGGAGCAACAGGTAGTTGCCCAGTTCGGCATCCGCAGCCTGCCGACCGTGGTGCTGTTCAAGGACGGCCAGCCGGTGGACGGTTTTGCCGGTGCGCAGCCGGAATCGGCGATCCGCGCGATGCTCGAGCCGCACGTGCAACTGCCTGCCGCGCCTACCGCCTCGCCGCTGGAGCAGGCCAAGGGACTTTTTGCCGAAAGCCGTTTTGCCGAGGCCGAAGCACTGTTGCAGGCACTGCTGGGTGAGGACAACAGCAATGCCGAGGCACTGATTCTGTATGCCCGTTGCCTGGCCGAGCGCGGGGAGCTGGGTGAAGCCCAGGTGGTGCTGGATGCGGTCAAGACTGACGAGCACAAAGCTGCACTGGCCGGCGCCAAGGCACAACTGACCTTCCTGCGCCAGGCCGCCAGTCTGCCGGAAGTGGCTGACCTGAAAAGCCGCCTGGCGCAGAACCCGCAGGATGATGAAGCGGCTTATCAGCTGAGCGTGCAGCAGCTGGCGCGCCAGCAATATGAAGCGGCGCTGGAAGGGTTGCTGAAGCTGTTCCAGCGTAACCGTGGTTATGAGAACGGGCTGCCGCAGAAGGCGTTGCTGCAGGTGTTCGAGCTGCTGGGCGGTGATCACCCGCTGGTCGGCGTGTATCGTCGCAAGTTATCGGCGGCGATGTTCTGACCCTAGGCCTATTGCGAGGGCTTTGCCCTCGTTCGCGGGCATGCCCGCGAACGAGGCCAGCACAGGCAATACAGATTTATCCCACCCAGTGATACACCGGCGCGTCCACGCCACTTTCCACCTTGACTTCACGGCTATGCCGCAAGCGCACCAGCAGCCGTTTACCCGCCGCCGTACTCCCAGCCAGCCCTTCCAGCCGATCCAGCAATTCCGGCCCGCTCATCTGCCCTGCCAGGCGCAACACCTCACGTGCCGCAGTCCATTGCCCGTCATCCTGACGAGTTGTCGCCACGGTTTCCGCTGTTGCGGTCTGTGCCACCGCAGGCAATTCGATCCGCCGCCCCAGTTGCGCCCACTCTTCAGGCGCCAGCTCGATGGTCAGATCCACAGGCCAGTCACCAATCTGTCCACGAATTCTCATGCTGCATTCCCTGAACCCAAGTCAATGCCACCATCCTACCCCAACATGAAACCTGCGCCACGCAGGCTGGCAGCACACGGAAAAGTTGTTATAACATAACCCGATCTTCCCGCCCGCTCCGGAGTCGTCCATGCGTCGCCTGTTGCTCGCCTTGCCCTTCGCCCTGCTGCCCCTGGCCGTGGCCCAAGCCCACGATGATGACCATGATCACGACCACGGCACCCTCGGCGCCCACGAGCATGGCGTGGCCAAGCTCAATGCCGTGCTCGATGGCAACACCCTGGAGCTGGAGCTGGACAGCCCGGCAATGAACCTGGTCGGCTTCGAACACGCCGCCAACAGCGACGCCGACAAGGCCAAGGTCGCGGCGGTGCGCCAGCAGCTGGAGCAGCCACTGAAGCTGTTCGGCCTGCCCGCCGCTGCCGGTTGCAAGGAAGACCAGCAGGAACTGGAAAGCCCGCTGTTCGGTGATGCCCCGAAAGCCGACGACGATGGTGACGACCACGAGCACAGCCACCAGCACAGCGACATCGGCGCCCATTACCAGCTGACTTGCGCCGACCCCGACAAACTGGCGCAGGTGGACCTCGCTCCGCTGTTCAAGGCGTTCCCGGCTACCCAGAAAATCACCGTTCAACTGATCGGCCCCAATGGCCAGAAAGGCGCGGAAGCCACGCCAGCCAAGGCTGCGGTCGCGTTCTGAATGCGCCAGCCGTTGATCGAACTGCATGACCTGGTGTTTGCCTGGCCCGGCCAGCCGGCGCTGCTGGATATTCCGGCATTCCGCCTGGAGGCTGGCGAAGCCCTGTTTCTCAAGGGCCCCAGTGGCAGTGGCAAGACCACATTGCTGGGCCTGCTGGGCGGGGTGAACGTACCAGGCCAGGGCCGCATCCAGTTGCTCGGCCAGGACCTCGGGCGCCTGGGCCAAGGCGCCCGTGACCGCTTCCGGGTCGACCACACCGGTTATATCTTCCAGCAGTTCAACCTGCTGCCGTTCCTCTCGGTACGCGAAAATGTCGAGCTGCCCTGCCGCTTCTCGCGCAGCCGCAAGGCCCGCGCCGAGCAACGCCATGGCAGTGTCAACCAGGCAGCCAGCACCTTGCTGGCCCACCTGGGCCTGGACGACCCCGCCCTGCTCGCCCGCCGCGCCGACAGCCTGTCGATAGGCCAGCAGCAACGGGTCGCTGCCGCCCGCGCACTGATCGGCCAACCCGAACTGGTGATCGCCGACGAACCGACCTCGGCGCTGGATGCCGACACCCGCGAAGCGTTCATCCGCCTGCTGTTCGATGAATGCCGCGCCGCCGGTGCCAGCCTGCTGTTCGTCAGCCACGACCAGAGCCTGGCGCCGCTGTTCGACCGCCACCTGTCGCTGGCCGAACTCAACCGCGCCGCCAAGTCCCGGGAGGCCTGATGTACCTGCTCCGCCTTGCCTTGGCCAGCCTGGCCAACCGCCGCTTCACCGCATTACTCACCGCCTTCGCCATCGCCCTGTCGGTGTGCCTGCTGCTGGCCGTGGAGCGGGTCCGTACCGAGGCCCGGGCCAGCTTCGCCAGCACCATAAGCGGTACCGACCTGATCGTCGGCGCCCGCTCCGGCTCGGTGAACCTGCTGTTGTACTCGGTGTTCCGCATCGGCAACGCCACCAACAACATCCGTTGGGACAGCTATGAGCACTACGCCAAGGACCCGCGGGTGGAATGGGCCATCCCTATCTCGCTGGGCGACTCGCACCGTGGTTATCGAGTGATGGGCACTACCGGTGATTACTTCAGCCATTACCAGTACGGCCGCCGCCAGCACCTGGAATTGAGCCATGGCCGCGCGTTTGCCGATGATCCGTTCGAGGTGGTGCTGGGTGCCGAAGTGGCCGAGGCATTGCACTACAAGCTGGGCGACAAGCTGGTGCTTGCCCACGGCGTGGCCGCGATCAGCCTGGTCAAGCACGACGACAAGCCGTTCACCGTAGTCGGAGTGCTCAAGCGCACCGGCACACCGGTCGACCGCACGCTGCATATCAGCCTGGGCGGCATGGAAGCCATCCACATCGACTGGCACAACGGTGTGCCGGCCCGTGGCGCCGGGCGTATCAGCGCCGAGCAGGCACGGACCATGGACCTGCAGCCTGCCGCCATCACTGCGTTCATGCTCGGCCTGAACAGCAAGATCGCGACATTCAGCCTGCAGCGGGAGATCAATGAATACCGCAGCGAGCCGTTGCTGGCGATCCTGCCCGGGGTAGCCCTGCAGGAGCTGTGGAGCCTGATGGGCACCGCGGAGCAGGCGTTGTTCGTGGTGTCGCTGTTCGTGGTGCTGACCGGCCTGATCGGCATGCTTACGGCGATTCTCACCAGCCTCAATGAACGCCGCAGGGAGATGGCGATATTGCGCTCGGTTGGTGCCAGGCCGTGGCATATCGCAGGGCTGCTGGTGCTGGAGGCACTGTCGCTGGCGGCGGTAGGGATCGCTGCAGGGCTTGGCTTGCTGTATGCGGGAATCGCCCTGGCACAAGGGTATGTGCAGGCCAACTATGGTTTGTACTTGCCGCTGGCCATGCCGAGTGCTCATGAATGGACGTTGCTGGCTATCATCCTGGGAGCTGCGCTGTTGATGGGCAGCGTACCGGCGTGGCGGGCCTATCGGCAGTCGCTGGCCGACGGCTTGTCCATTCACCTCTGAGGGCGTGCAATGATCCAATACCTCACTGCCTTCTTCGCGGGTGAACCCGCTCCCACAAGGTCCACCACAAGCTTCAAAGCCTATGCAGGACCTGTGGGAGCGGGTTCACCCGCGAAGAGGCCAGTACAGGCAGTACAACTACTACTGGTCATGCTGCTTTCGCTGGCATCGCCCACCTGGGCCTCGGAACCCCGCGAACTTGACTGGCCCGCCCTCATCCCCGAAGGCGCCCCGGTCATCCCGCCCCAACTCGCGCCGTTGCACGACATGTCGCAGCTCAGCAACGCCCTGTCCGCCGAGTCCGCCCCGCCGGCGCGCCAGCAGGCCCCCGATGCACCAGTGGTAAAAATCCTCGACGGCCAGCAGATCAAACTGCCCGGCTACATCGTACCGCTGGAGGTGAGCGAAGAAGGCCGCACCACCGAATTCCTGCTGGTCCCCTACTACGGCGCGTGCATCCACGTGCCACCGCCACCGTCGAACCAGATTGTGCACATCTTCAGTGAAATGGGCGTTCGCATTGAAGACCTCTACCAGCCCTACTGGATCGAGGGAAAGCTTCAGGTTAGAGCCTCCAGCAGCGAACTGGCCGATGCCGGCTACCAGATGGAAGCCGAGAAAATATACGCTTATGAGCTGAGATGAGAACTATTTCGAATTTGTGGCGATGCTTCGTTGAGCTGGGTCAAACTTTCCGTTCAGACGCATCCGTACCATTGGACTACTCGATTACTCACGTCCTCTGGGAGCTTCCATGAACAAGTCCTTGCTCAGCGCCGCCCTCGCGGCCCTGGCGCTCGCTACCCCTGTTGCCAACGCCCACCAGGCAGGCGATGTCATCGTCCGTGCCGGCGCGATCACCACCGCGCCCAACGAGAGCAGCGGCGACCTGAAATTCGACGGCAACAAAGTCTCGGGCACCAAGGCAACCCTGGACAGCGACACCCAGCTGGGCCTGACCTTCGCCTATATGCTCACCGACCATGTCGGCCTGGAGCTGCTGGCGGCCACCCCGTTCAAGCATACCGTTGGCGTCAAGGGCCTGGGCGGCGGCCTGGACGGCAAGCTGGCCGACATCAAGCAGCTGCCACCGACCCTGTCGCTGCAGTACTACCCGATGGAACCGACCTCCAAGTTCCAGCCGTACGCTGGTGTCGGCATCAACTACACCCTGTTCTTCGATGAAGACCTCAGCAGCGCCCGCAAGCAGCAAGGCTTCAGCAACCTGAAGCTGCAGGACTCGGTCGGTTTCGCCGGCCAGCTGGGCATGGACTACATGATCACCGACAACCTGCTGGTCAACGCCGCGGTCTGGTACGTCGACATCGACACCAAGGCCAGCGTCGACGGCCCGTCCGCACTGGGCTACAGCAAGACCAAAGTCGACGTCGATGTCGACCCATGGGTGTACATGGTCGGCCTTGGCTACAAGTTCTGACCTGAACACTGCAGGGCGGCTTCGGCCGCCCTCGCGCGTTGCAGCCATAACCAGTACCCCAGCGCGACCGCGCTGATGCCCATCCCGAGCCCACACACCGCTGCCCAACCCCAATGGGCATACACCCAGCTCGCCAGCACTGCCCCCACTCCACTGCCAAGCGAATAGCAGCACATGTAGGCGCCGATCAAACGGCTGGCCATTGCGCCACGCCCAGCCAGCAGCAGGCTCTGGTTGGTGACATGCACCGCCTGCACGGCAAAGTCCAGCATCAGCACGCCCAACCCGAAGGCCATCAGTGAATGCCCGACGAAGGCCGTGAGCAGCCATGACAGCACCAGCAGAATCAGCGCTACCCCAGTGGTGCGCTCACCCAGCCCCTGGTCGGCCAGGCGACCGGCGCGCGCTGCCGCCAATGTGCCGGCAACACCCGCCAGGCCGAATAGACCGATCGCGGTATGGCTCAGCTCCAGTGGCTCGGCACTCAGGGGCATGACCATGGCACTCCAGAGCACGCTGAACGCAGCGAAGATCAACACGCCGAACAACCCGCGCTGGCGCAGCAGCCGGTCGTGCCGGTACAGCCTGAACTGGGCAACGATCAGCGCCCGGTAGCCAGACCGCAGCGACACCGGTTGCCCCACGGGCAGGCTGCGCCACAGCACCAGGGCCAGCAGCATCAACAACCCTGCGGTAAACAGGTACACGCTGCGCCAGCCAGCCAGGTCGGCAAGCCCGCCCGAGACCAGCCGCGCCAGCAGAATGCCCAGCACTATGCCGCTGGTGACGGTGCCCACGGCCTGCCCTTGCTGGCCGGGGGCGGCAAGGCTCGCAGCATGCGCCACCATCACTTGCACCATGACCGCCATCAGCCCGGTGATAGCCAGGGCCAGCAGCAATAGCGCCCAGTTGGGCGCCATGCCTACCCCAACCAGCGCCAGGGCCGAGAACAGCAACTGCCCGAGCAGCAGGCGCTTGCGGTCGATCAGGTCACCCAACGGCACGATCAGCAACAACCCCAGGGCGTAGCCCGCCTGGGTCGCGCCAACTACCCAACCGATCTGCTGCTGCGCCACGCCAAGGTCAGCGGCCATCGACTCGAGCAGAGGCTGGGCGAAATACACTGTCGCCACAGCCATGGCGCTGGTAATGGCCAGCAGCAGGGTTATCCAGCGTGTCAGTGCAGGGTTCATCGGGCTGGTCTCGTCAATCTGGTTTCGAATTGAAACCACATACTGGCTATTTAGCAAATGTGGTTTTAATCTGCAACCAGATGATCACGAAAGGCCCCGTCCATGCTCGATGAAAACAATGCGCAATGCCCCGTAGCCCGGGCGCTGGAGGTACTGGGAGACCGCTGGGCGCTGATGATCCTGCGCGACGCATTCGATGGGCTGCGGCGCTTCAGTGAATTCCAGAAGAACCTGGGGCTGGCGAAGAACATCCTCGCCTCACGGCTGAAGTGGCTGGTGGAGAGTGGGCTGCTGACGCTGCAGCCGGCGTCGGATGGCAGTGCCTACAAGGAGTATGTGCTGACCGAGAAAGGGCGATCGGTGTTCCCGGTGGTGGTTGGCTTGAGGCAGTGGGGGGAGCGGTTTCTGTTCGAGGCGGGCGAGGTGCGTTCGGAGTTGGTGGATAGTGATACGGGGCAGGCGCTGGAAACACTGCAGGTGCGGGCCCGGGATGGGCGGGTGCTGGCGGCAGGGGATTGCCTGCGAAAAGTGGTGCGGCATGAGTGATTCTGGGGCTGCTGCGCAGCCCATCGCGACACAAGGCCGCTCCTACAGCGATCGCGCCAGGCCGAGGTTGCGCGGTAGCTGTAGGAGCGGCCTTGTGTCGCGATAGGGGCGCAAAGCGCCACCAAGAATTTCAGCCCTTACCCAGAAGCCGCGACAAGCCCTCGACCATCGGCGTCGCCTGCGGAAACTCGAACCGCGCCAACAAGCGCTGGTTATCCGCCCGCGAATGGCGAATGTCACCCGAACGTGCCGCCACATAGCTGACCGCCGGCAAGCTACCCACCACCTTCTCAAGCGCTGCCAGCAACTGGTTGAGCGAAGTGGCCTGGTTGAGGCCGATATTCACCGCGCCCTCCTCGACCTGCGGCTGCTCCAGCGCCTGCACCATCACCTGCACCAGGTCGCCCACGTAAAGGAAGTCCCGGGTCTGCTCACCATCACCGAACACGGTAATCGGCAAACCCTGCACAGCACGTTGGGAGAAGATGCTGATCACCCCGGAATACGGCGATGACGGGTCCTGGCGCGGCCCGAAGATATTGAAGAAGCGGAACACCACCGGCTCCAGGCCATGCTGACGACGGTAGAAGTCCAGGTACTGCTCACTGGCCAGCTTGTCCACGGCATACGGGGTCAGCGGCGCCTTGGGGGTGTCTTCGGCAATCGACTCGCCTTCACCATTGTTGCCATACACCGCCGCACTGGAGGCGAACAGCACCCGGCGCAGCCCATGCACGCGCATGGCTTCGCACACGTTGAGGGTACCGATGAAATTGCTCTGGTGGGTCCGCACCGGGTCCTCGACCGAGGCCTGCACCGAGGCCACCGCTGCCAGGTGCACCACGGCACTGCAGCCAGCCGTAACCTGCGTAACCAGCTCGGCATCGGCGACATCGCCTTCAACCAGTTCCAGCCGAGGGTGGTCAACCTGCAGGTTGCCCCGCTGGCCAGTGGAGAAATCGTCGAGAATGCGTACGGCGTAGCCTTTCTCCAACAACGCATCGCACAGGTGGGAGCCAATAAAGCCGGCACCGCCGGTGATCAGGATGGGGGCGTCAGCCATGGCGGTAGAACCGGTCCAGTAGAGGCGGCAAGCCGGCGCGCCAGGCGCGCGGCTTGATGCCGAAGGTATGAAGGATTTTCTTGCAGGCCAGTACCGCGTGCTGCGGCTCTTCGCTGGCATCCGGCCGTGCGGCATGTGCCTGCGGCGTCGGCGCCTGCACGGCCAGCTGCCGGTACTGGCCTGCCTCGGCGAGGATCGCCTGGCCCAGCGCCAGCGGCGTGGTCGCCTCGTTGCCGGCGTAATGGTAGGTGCCCCACAGCGGCGCACTGCAATCGAGTTGTTTGAGCACCGACAGGATCACCCGGGCGGCGTCGTCGACTGGCGTAGGGTTGCCACGCCGGTCATCGGCCAGCAGCAGCTCCTGGGGTTGCTCGGCGCGGGTCAGGAAGCGGCCCAACGCCCCGTCGATGCTTTCGTCGAGCAGCCAACCAAAGCGCAACAGCACGTGTTGCGGGCAAGCCGCGCGAACGCTCTGCTCGATGCGCCACAGGGCCTGGCCACGCAGGCCCAGCGGTACCGGCTCGTCCTTTTCGCTGTAGGCCGTGGCCCGAGAACCATCGAACACCCGGTAGCTGGATGGCTGAACCAGGGTGATCTGGTGGTGCTGGCACAGCTCTGCCAACCGCTCCACAGCCCGCTCCTGCTGGGCCAGGCGCTGCTCACTGACCGACTCGGCCTGGAACCAGTCGAAGTAATAGGCCAGGTTGACCAGTGCATCGGGACGATGATCGTCGAGCAGCTGGGTGAGGCTGGCCGGCGTCCAGCCGTTCTCGGGCGGGCGCGGAGCCAGGAATGCGATGTCCTCCTCGGCCCCAAGACGAATCAGCGCTTGCCCGAGGGCATTGCCACCACCCAACAGCATTAGGCGCATACGCATAGAGTCAGCAGATCCGGAGAGGTTGATTGAAGGAAAGGGGTCATTTTGCGGTTTCCGGGCGGGGAAGTCCAACACCGGACCCGTTCGATGCCACAGGCGGTACTGAATTCAAAGTTCCACCGTTCAATACCGCAACACGCAGAAATCTCCTACGACATACCAGGAACGAGCTGACTTCCGCGCAACAGCACAACCGCATTGAATAGTTGACTCCCCCACTTGCCAGCCGGGGAGCTTCACAAAAACAAGTACAAGGAACGTTCAATGCCTCACTCGGAAGCTGCATACCTGGATTTCAGCCCGGAGCAAAGCAAAGCCATAGCCTTTGCAAGCCAGACAATTGCTGACCTGGGTGGCCCAGAGGCCAAAGGAGTAGCACTTCAGGCTCGTATATTTGCCGATCAATTCGAGCAAGCCTTGAGCGTGGAACAGCGTGGGTTGCTACAACGCTTCAGTGAAGGCCAGCTATCTGCCTTGATGTACAGGCATATGCCTTGTGCCGACGAGCCAATACCAGAATATCTGCCCCACATTTCCGCCCTGGCGCAAAACCCACGCTGCCAATACCTTGCCTCACGCAATCAACTACTGCTGGAGCTCGTGCGCCACCGCAGTTTCGCCTTCGATATAGATAACGAGGGTAAGCAGGTTCGCCTGGTAGGCAACTTCAAGGGCGGTGGCCGCATTCCGCGACTCGACGAAGATCCCTGCCTGAAAGTTGAAACCAGCTCGCATGCGGGCTTGCGCTTGGGGCCGCACACTGAAGCGCCCTACAACTGCTCGACAATTTCCAGCAACGCTCACTCCCCTGCTCCCTCTGCACTGATTCTGACTGCGCGCTGGAACCCCGCCAATGAACCTACGCATGTCTTCCCGCTCCGGGGAATCATTGAACGCTTGGGTAGCATGGGCACACTTGCACTGACTTCAGCGTCTTTCGACTTCACCCGCAGTGACTGCTTCGGTCACGGACAAGGCAATGCAGGCAAAGCAGTTTCAATACTGCAATTCGAGCCAAATGGTGGTTTCTCTGTTCGTTACAATTGCTATCGCTTCAGTCTGAATGAACGCGCCTGCAGCGCTGCTGCGCGCGCTTTCGACTCCTTTCAAAAAATACTGGATACCACACAACCGTTGGCGTTTGTCCTGCAGCCTGACACCGCACTGCTGATCAACAACAGCCGAGCCTTGCACGGCCGCGACATGGTTCAGGACAACCGGCGCCTGCTTATCCGTCAATTCGGATATTCCCCCTTCGCCGAACCGCTGGTGCTCGCTGAAGACCCGCTGCTGGTGCGTGGCTGATCATAGGAAAACACGCAATGATCGAATTAGATTTAACGCTTGTTCTGACCCTAGCACTGGTGGCACTGATGGCCGGCTTTTTCGATGCTATCGCCGGTGGCGGGGGCCTGATCACGCTCCCGGTGTTGTTCATTGCCGGTATCGAACCCTTGGCGGCAATTGCCACCAACAAGTTCCAGGCGGCTTCGGCTACGGTTTCGGCTACGTGCGCCTTCGCCCGCAAAGGCATGATCGACTGGAGACAAGGCAGTCCAATGGCTGTCATGTCGTTTATCGGAGGGGCGTTGGGTGCCTTGTCGATAACTTACGTGCCCAAAAGCGTTCTGCAGGCGTGCGTTCCACCTCTGCTGATCCTGATAGCCGCCTACTTTGCCTTCAGTCCAAAGCCGAATGAACAAGCGCGCAAGGCAAAGATATCGACCAGCCTGTTCTGCATTACGGTTGCACCAATCATTGGCTTTTATGACGGGATCTTCGGCCCTGGCGTCGGCTCGTTCTTCATGCTGGCCTGCGTGATCCTCTTGGGCCAGCACTTGATACAAGCCGTGTGCACAAGCAAGCTTTTGAACGCAGCCTGTAACCTGGGCGCGTTGTCAGTCTTTTCACTGAGCGGGGCGATCATCTGGCCGCTGGCACTGGCAATGGCATTCGCTGCTTTTGTGGGGGCTCAACTGGGCGCACGCTGCGCAGTACACTTTGGCCCCCGTCTGATCAAGCCATTGCTGGTCTGTGTTTGCTGCATCATGGCAATCAAGTTGCTGCTCGACCCAGGCAACCCTGTTGGCGAGTGGTTACATCAACTTGTTCTCTGAAAAAAGCATCACTCGATTTCGAACAGACTGTTACGCAACGGCCCCACGCTGAGGCGCTCACGCACATCGTCATCTATGCGTGGATCATCCGGCTGGTACAGTTTTACCTGCCGGTAGACATTGATGCGATTGATCTCCTCTCCCAGGTAGTCCCACACAACCCGAGTGCAGGCCGGGTTTCGCCGGTCTCCGCTGGATACGCCGGCCTTCAGGCCGTTGAGCCGGGTAATGCGGCTTTTGAAACTGGGGATGAGGATAGTCTGGCTCATCTCGTTGAACGTCAGCGACTCGTAATCGACCAGGAACATCCGGTCCTGCAGCTGGAACGCCGCTCCCAGATAGCGACAACGCACCTCGGCATGGGGGTTGGTGGCGCTGGAACGCTCCTGGCGTTCCTGGCGTTCGAAAAGGAACTGCCCGCGCTCCTCCCACAGGTGCACCAATGACACCAGGACCGTACCCGGAACCGACATGCAGTTGGAATATTCCAGGTAGTAACCGCAATAGCGCGACAGGTTCCCCGCGTGGGCGTGCAACGGGCGGAACAGATCAATGATCGGGTCGCCAGGCTGCTCGGCCGGGGTCGACACGCGGGCACCGATCAGGCGGCTGAACTGCTCGGGTGGCAAATTCAATTCGTAATCTTCGACCCCGAAGAAATCGCCGATGCGCTTGAGGTTGTAGGTCGTCGGGCGGCTTTGCCCACTCAGGTACTTGTTGAACTGCGCGCGGTTGATCGACAGCTGGCGGCAAACTTCGGAGATAGAGCGGTAGTGGCTGCAGGCCAGTTTAAGATTGGTAGCGAAATGATCGCTCATGACTCGGGACTCAGGTGACGCGAATGGCGCAATTGTAGCATCAAGTTGCACCAAATCAGAGCAACCCGCGAAATTGTAACCGCTCTTGTCATAGCCAACCATGCGCCCCACGAATAGCGGTGCGCCTGCCGTCCGCTGATCTTCCACACGAACAATAAGAATCGAGGTCATTTTCCAATGCTCGAAGTACTCAACGATTTCCTCTCGGGGAAACTTCTCATTGTGCTGATCGTAGGGCTGGGTAGCTACTTCACTATCCGCTCCCGGTTCGTCCAGTTCCGCCACTTCGGCCACATGTTCGGTGTGTTCAAGGAATCGCTGCGTGGCCAGGCAGGCCAGCTGAGCTCCTTCCAGGCCCTGATGCTGAGCCTGGCTGGCCGCGTTGGTGCCGGTAACATCGCCGGTGTCGGCATTGCCGTGACCCTGGGTGGCCCAGGTGCCGTGTTCTGGATGTGGGTCACCGCACTGGTGGGTATGTCCAGCAGCTTCTTCGAATGCACCCTGGCCCAGGTCTACAAGCGCGCCGATGGCGACGGCCTGTACCGTGGTGGCCCGGCGTACTACATCCAGCACGGCCTGAAGCTGAAAAGCATGGCCATCGTGTTCTCGGTCCTGCTGCTGGTCACTTACGGCTTCGCCTTCATCGGCCTGCAGTCGTACACCGTGACTCACTCGCTGCAGAACGCCTTCGCCTTCGACCCCAAGCACACCGGCATCGTCCTCGCCGTGCTGCTGGCCATCACCTTCATCGGCGGCATCAAGCGCATCGCCGCGGTGTCGGACCTGCTGGTACCGGTCAAGACCCTGGCGTACATCGGCGTGACCCTGTACGTGATCGGCACCCAGATCGAGCACGTGCCAGCCATGCTGGAAACCATCTTCAAGAGTGCCTTCGGCCTCGACCCGGCGTTCGGCGGCCTGCTCGGCAGCGCCATCGTCATGGGCGTGAAGCGTGGTGTGTTCGCCAACGAAGCGGGCCTGGGCAGTGCGCCAAACGTCGCAGCCGTGGCCGCCGTGAAACACCCGGGTGCGCAGGGCGTTGTCCAGGCATTCAGCGTGTTCCTCGACACCTTCGTGATCTGCACCTGCACCGCGCTGCTGATCCTGTTGTCGGGTTTCTACACCCCGGGCTTCGAAGGTGACGGCATCGTCCTGACCCAGAACTCGCTGGCCGCCGTGGTTGGTGACTGGGGCCGCGTGTTCGTCAGCGTGGCACTGTCGCTGTTCGTGTTCACCTGCATCCTCTACAACTACTACCTGGGCGAGAACAGCCTGCAATTCCTCAGCCGCAATCGTGTGGTACTGATGGTATTCCGTGGCCTGGTACTGGCGCTGGTTGTATGGGGCTCGTTGCAGGACCTGTCGACTGTGTTCGCCTTTGCCGATATCACCATGACCTGCCTGGCCTTCGTCAACCTGGTGGCCCTGGCCCTGCTGTTCAAGGTCGGCCTGCGGGTGATGCGCGACTACGACGACCAGCGCAAGGCGGGCGTCGACCAACCGGTGTTCGACTCGGCCAAGTTTGCCGACCTGGACCTGGATCGCAATGCCTGGCCTGCCAATCCGCAGGCGGAAACAGCCACTGACAAAGCAGTCGGCGAAGTCCAGACTCAACGCTGATATTCTCCCCTGCCAGCCGCCCCGTCCGTGGGCGGCTTACCTTCTTCCGCTCACCGCTACGGATACTTCCCATGCGAGCAGTAAAGAATCTCCTCGTGCTCTATACCGGGGGCACCATCGGCATGCTCGAAACCCCCGAAGGCCTGGCGCCCGCCGGTGGCTTCGAAGCACGCATGCGCGAACACTTTGCCCAGTTGGCCGACGCCCCCCAGGTGCAATGGACCTTGCAGGAACTGAACCCGCTGCTCGACAGCGCCAACATGCAACAGCACAACTGGCTGGCGATGCGCGATGCAATCGTCGCAGCGGTAGAGGTGGCTGGCCATGATGGCGTGCTCGTACTGCATGGTACCGACAGCCTGGCCTACAGCGCCGCGGCGTTGTCGTTCCTGCTGCTGGGCCTGCCGGTGCCAGTGCTGCTGACCGGCTCGATGCTGCCGGCAGGTAGCGCGGACAGCGACGCCTGGGGCAACTTGTGCGGCGCACTGCGCCAGTTCGAACAAGGGCTGGAAGATGGCGTGCAGCTGTACTTCCATGGGCAGCTGCTGCATGGCTGCCGGGCGTCGAAGCTGCGCAGCGAGGCGTTCGATGCCTTTGCCGCGCTGCCGCGTCATCGTGACAGTGAGCGCGCAACGGCGATCCCTGCCGAGCTTGGCTACAAGCACCCGCGCCAGCCAGTCAACCTGGCGGTAGTGCCGGTGTTCCCGGGCCTGCAGGCCGGGCATTTGCAGGCACTGCTGGGCAGCGGCGTGCAGGGTTTGCTGCTGGAATGCTACGGCAGCGGAACCGGGCCGTCGGATGACCAGGCGTTGCTGGATGTGCTGAGCACGGCACGCCAGCGGGGTGTGATGCTGGCAGCTATCAGCCAGTGCCCTGAGGGGTCGGTGGTGTTCGATACCTATGCGGCGGGTAACCGCTTGCGCGGGGCCGGGCTGGTCAGTGGCGGGGGCATGACCCGGGAGGCGGCGCTGGCCAAGATGGTTGCGTTGCTGGGGGCCGGGCTGGATGTCGAAACGGCAGAGCGGTGGTTTGCCCTGGATCTGTGTGGCGAGCGGGCCTGACTGTTACCTGCTCTGGCCTCTTCGCGGGTAAACCCGCTCCTACAGGGGCGTCACAGTTCCAGAGACTTGTACGGTACCTGTGGGAGCGGGTTCACCCGCGAATAGGCCCTGACAGGCAAAAGAAAATGGCGGAAGGCAGCGGGAGTCGAACCTGCCCGGGAACGGCTGCCGTCCCCAACCGGGTTTGAAGCCCGGCCGCGCCACCGGGCGCGATTGCCTTCCTTGAACTCAGTGCCTGGCCTGCTGCTGGGCCAGGGCGCTGTCGGCGCGAATGTGACGCTGATCGGCCACCCTCCGGGTCAGGCCGATGCGGTCGAAGTACTCCAGAATCTGCACACTGCGCTTGCGACCGATGCCCAACATATCGCGAAACGCGGCAACCTGCACTATCGGCGTTTCACTGGCCTGCCCCAGCAGCAGCTCTGCCATGCGCTGTAGCGTCGCCTCGGGGTAGAACAGGTCGCGCACCACCTGGTGCACCAGGCCCAACCGGGCCAGCTTGCGCAGCAACAGGCGCACATCGGCTTCGGCACAATTTTCCTCGCTCGCCAGCGTCCGGACCCAGGGCGGATCGTATTGCCCCGCCAGCAACTTCGGTTGCAGACTCGCCCATAATGCACTGTCGGCTTCGCTCAACTGCACCTTGTGATCGGGCAGGTGCAGCCAAGGCCCGCTGCTGGCAATGGCGCCGTCTTCGAGCAACTCATCCAGCAGGCTGACAAAAGCGGGCCGCTCCAGCGGCAAGGCAGCAAAGCGGCGCAGGCGGTCGCGGTCCGGGCCGAGCTGGTCGGGCTCCTGTTCATGGAACCGCGCCAGCTGCTCCAGCACCTGGCGCTTGAGCGACTGCCACCGGGCACTGGCAAACAGCAGTTGGCCCTGCCGCGTGGCCACCACCAGCACATCTTCCGGCAACTGCCAGGTTTCGCGCAGGCGATTGAACTGCCGTTCCAGACGTTGCGGGTCGATACCCCCGGGTGCGCTGGCAAGCAGTGCCGGCAAGGCCTGCTCCAGGTCCTCGGCATCACGCAGCACCTGCAATTGGCGCAGGCGCTCATCACTGCGACGCTGACGGCTTGGCGCGAACGGATCGAGTACCTTGCCGCCCCCCAGTGTGCGCTGGGCACGCTGATCGCGCAGCACCAAGCGGTCGCCGTGCACCGCCTGCAGCGGCGCGTTGAGCAGCAACTGGGCGAACATGCGCTGGCCTGCCACCAAGGTTTCACCCTCGAGCAAGGCTACCCGGGCCGTTACATCCTGGGTGCCCAGGTGCACGTGCACAGCGCTGAAATGCTCGAAGGTACGGGTCTCGCCCGGCAACAGGTTCAGCTCGATATCCACCCGCACGCTAGGCGCATGCAGCCACTCGGGCACCAGCCAGTCCCCCCGGCGCACCTGCTCCACCGCCAGGCGTTCGGCAGCAATGTTCAGTGCCACCCGCTGGCCCGCTTCGGCCACCAGTGCGGCCTGGTTCTGCGCATGCAGGCCACGCACCCGCACCGGTTTGCCGGCCTTGCCCAGTAACAAGGTGTCACCGGCACTGACCCGCCCGGCCAGCGCCGTGCCCGTGACCACCACACCCGCACCGGTAACGGCAAAGGCGCGGTCGACGGCCAGGCGGAAACCGCCGCGCACGCTGCGCTGGCACACGCGCTGTTGCGCGGCCAGCAAGGCCTGGCGCAAGGCATCGATACCTTCACCGGTCACACTGGACAACGGAAACTGCCGCGCACCGGCATATGGGCCCGGCGCCAGAAGTTCGCTGACCTGTGCCTGCACTTCGGCCAGGCGGGCCGGCTCTACACGGTCGCATTTGCTGATCGCCACCAGGGCTTGTGGGATGCCCAGCAACTCGATGATCGCCAGGTGCTCACGGGTTTGAGGCATTACCCCGTCGTCGGCCGCCACTACCAGCAGTACCAGATCGATGCCATGGGCGCCGGCCAGCATGTTGTGGATAAAGCGCTCGTGACCGGGCACGTCGATGAAGCCGGTCAGCGCTGCGCCCTCGGTCAACGCCGCATAGCGATAGCCAAGGTCGATGGTCATGCCACGGGCGCGCTCCTCCTGGCGCTGGTCACCGGCCTGGCCGGTCAGGGCCTGGAGCAGTGCGGTCTTGCCGTGGTCGATGTGGCCGGCGGTACCAACGATCACTGTACCGGCCCCAATTGCAGGGCGGGCAACTGAGCCAGCCACTGGGCCTCGTCATCCAGTTGGCGCAGGTCCAGCCACAGGGCGTCATCGTCGATTCGGCCGAGCACTGGCACGGGCAGACCGCGCAAGGCGCGCTCCACTACATGCAGGCTGCGCCCGCGCAACTTCTTCGACACCTGCGGGCGCAGGCACAATGCCGCGCTTGGCAGGCGGGCCACCGGTTGGCTGCCACTGCCAATCATGCCCAACGCCGGCTCCACACTGACCGCCCATTGCTCGCCGAGGCGAGCTTTGATTTCAGGGGCCAGGCGCTCGGCCTGGGCCTGGATTTCTGCCTGGCTGCGGGTCAGCAGGCGCAGGCTGGGCAGGCGCTCGGCCAGGCGGTCGGGGTTTCGGTACAACGCCAGCACCGCTTCGAGTGCGGCAAGGGTGATCTTGTCGACCCGCAGCGCGCGCTTGAGCGGGTTCTTCTTGATTCTGGCGATCAGCTCCTTGCGCCCGACGATGATTCCGGCTTGCGGC
This sequence comes from Pseudomonas sp. M2(2023), assembly GCF_030263955.1. Classification (NCBI taxonomy): domain Bacteria; kingdom Pseudomonadati; phylum Pseudomonadota; class Gammaproteobacteria; order Pseudomonadales; family Pseudomonadaceae; genus Pseudomonas; species Pseudomonas sp. M2(2023). The sequence continues at coordinate 582,538 of NZ_CP127114.1, read as the reverse complement.
CCGCCAAGCAGTTTGTCGCCGCTGAAGGTGACGATATCGGCGCCGTCAGCCAGGGCCTGACGCACAGTAGGCTCGGCGGGCAGGCCCCAGCGGGTAAGGTCAAGCAGGCTGCCGCTGCCAAGGTCTTCAAGCAACGGCAAGTCATGTTGGTGGGCGATACGCGCCAGCTCGGCGGTGGGCACCTGGGTAGTGAAGCCCTGAATGCTGTAGTTGCTGCAATGCACCCGCATCAGCAGGCCCGTACGCGGGCTGATGGCGGCCTCGTAGTCACGGGCGTGAGTGCGGTTGGTGGTGCCGACTTCGTGCAGCTTCACGCCGGCGCGGGCCATGATGTCGGGGATGCGGAAGGCACCGCCGATCTCGATCAGCTCACCGCGGGAGATGATCCCCTCCTTGCGCGCACCCAGGCTGTTGAGCGCCAGCAGCACGGCGGCGGCGTTGTTGTTGACCACGGTGACGGCTTCGGCGCCTGTCAGCTCGCGGATCAGGCCCTCGATCAGGTCGTCACGGTCGCCGCGCTTGCCGGTGGCCAGGTCGAACTCCAGGTTGAGCGGGTAGCGGGCGGCGGTCTGCATGGCCTCGATGGCCTCCTCTGGCAACAGGGCGCGGCCGAGGTTGGTGTGCAACACGGTGCCGGTGAGGTTGAACACTCGGCGGACCTGGCTGCGTTGCTGGGTGGCCAAGCGTTCGCCAGTGCGGCCCAACAGGACTTCAGCGGCCAGTTCGGCGGTGCTGAGCTGGCCGGTGCGGGCGGGGTCGCGCAGGTCGTCGAGCAGTTGCCGCAGGGTGGCCAGGACCGCGTCGCGACCGTGGCGGTCGATCAGCGGGAGGCAGGCTGGGTGGCGCAAAAGGGTGTCGATGGAGGGCAGGCGTGGGGTGTCGCTGGCTAGGCTGGAGGACATGCGGTACTACCTTGGACTGATCCGTTGTCTGTACTGGCCTCTTCGCGGGTAAACCCGCTGCTACAAGGGCCGCGCAAGCCTCAAAAGCTGCGCGGGCCCTGTGGGAGCGGGTTTACCCGCGAAGACGGCGACTCGGTCTTACAGTGTAGACACTCTCCATTACCCGGGTGCGAGCATCAGGTTCGGTGCCAACCGATGGAAGCCCTCCTCGTCCAGGCGAATGTCCAGTGCCAGGCTGGCCAGGTCATCGGCCAGCGGCTCGGCCGCCGCATCGTTTTCCAGGTAGTTCTGCTTCAGGTAGCTCTCGCACTCCGGGCAGCACTCCGCCCGTAGCGGCGCCTTGCCCGGCGCATGGCGGTCATCGTCAAGGCTGGTATAGCGCAGGTCCTTGCTCGACTCGCAGTACACGCATTTGACCCGCACCACATGCCATTCGCAGGCACACAGCGAACAAGCCAGGTAGCGCAGGCCATTGTGCTTGCCGCGGTTGCGCACCACCCCGGCCATCGCCGGCGAACCGCAGGCCGGGCACTGGGCCAGGCTGTCGGCGGGCTTGAGCTCTGGTGCGGGCAGCGCCAGCAACCAGCTGGACCAGGCCGCCTGCAAGGCCGCCCCGATGAACGGCACCAGTGCTGCGGGCACTGCGTCGTACTGGCCGGCGAGCAAGGCGATGCCCCAACCCTTGCGTTGACAGTCATCACTGCTGCGCAGGACTTGCAGCGCCTCCCCTAATGGACCGCTGGTCTGCGCATTGAAGTGCTTGAGCAAGGCCTGCAACCAGACCAGCCACGGCCCTTCACGCACCAGGCTGTCCGCCGCCAGTGGCGGCAAACCATGACTTATGCACAGGCGCTGACGCTCCTCTGCCACCGGCATGCCAGCGGGTGGGTTATCCACAAGCTGCTGCTGGATACGGCACAAACAAGCCACCAGCTTCAGGTATTCGCCAAGGGCATTGCCCTCGGCCAGCTGCTCCAGGCGCTCGGCGCGCAGTTCGAACAGGTTGGCGGGAGGCAGGTGCAGAAACGGCGGCATCACTGCCGACGCTTCGATCTGCCCGGGTTCGAGTATCGTGCTCAAGCGCTCATCCTTCTTTTCGCCCGTGATTGCCCGGCGTCTTGTCACCAGTCACTTCGCGGTACCACAACTCATGGTGCTTGCGCGCCCAGGCGCGGCTGACCCAGCCATGCAGCATGGCGCCGATCGAGCCCTTGATCCAGATACCGGCGTAGATGTGCACGATGATGCTGAGGATCAGCACGAACGCCGCCAGGGCGTGGAGCAGCGCAGACAGGCGAATGACCTCGATGCCGAACAAATGGCTGAAGTATGCGCGCCAGATCACCACGCCGCTGACCAGCAGAACTAGCATGCACACCAGCAGGGTCCAGAACAACAGCTTCTGCCCGGCGTTGTACTTGCCGATCGGTGGCACACCCTCCTCCTTGTTGAGCATCACCCGGTCCACCCGGCGCAGCCACAGTCGGTCATTGGCAGTGATGAAATTGGCGCGCCAGAAACGCAGCACCAGGCCGAGGAAGAACACGAACATCGCCACCCCGAGGAAGGGGTGCAGGATGCGTGTCCACGGGCCACCGCCGAACAGGTTGCTGAGCCAGAACAGCGCCGGATGGAACAGCGCCAGCCCCGACAGGCCAGCCAGGATGAACAGGATCGCGACGACCCAGTGGTTACTGCGCTCGTTGGCGTTGTAGCGCAGGATGGGTTTGTTGTCGTTCATGGTCGCTGCTCCCCTTGCCCACCGGGCTTGGTCGGATCATAGACATGGACCGACGGGTCCACCTGGTGCACGCTTTCATCCGCGGGTGTCGGGTGTTCGTCCTCCTCCACCCGCTGTGGCCCTACCCGCACATAGTGGAAGAACCCGGCCAGCACCGCAGCCCCCATGGCCAGCAGCGCCAGCGGCTTGGTAATGCCCTTCCACAGCCCCACCAGCGGACTGATCACCGGCTGGTCCGGCAGGCCGGCGTACAGCTTCGGCGTGTCGGCATGGTGCAGCACATACATCACGTGGGTGCCACCGACGCCGTCCGGGTCGTAAAGCCCAGCCTTGTCGTAGCCCCGCGACTGCAGGTCGACGATGCGCTCGGCAGCATGCACCTTCATCTCATCCTTGGTGCCGAACACGATCGCCCCGGTCGGGCAGGTTTTCACGCAGGCCGGCTCCAGGCCCACGGTCACGCGGTCGGAACACAGGGTGCACTTGTACGCCTTGTGGTCCTTCTGCGAAATACGCGGGATATTGAACGGGCAACCGGTGATGCAGTACCCACAACCGATGCAGTGGTCCTGGTTGAAGTCGACGATGCCGTTGGCGTGCTTGATGATCGCCCCAGGGCTCGGGCACGCCTTCAGGCAACCTGGCTCGGCGCAGTGCATGCAGCCATCCTTGCGAATCAGCCACTCCAGGTTGCCGTCGTCGCGCTCGTGCTCGGTAAAGCGCATCAGGGTCCAGGTCTCGGCAGTGAGGTCCTGGGGGTTGTCGTAGGTGCCGTGGTTGTGGCCGACCTCGTCACGCAGTTCGTTCCACTCCGAACACGCCACCTGGCAAGCCTTGCAGCCGATGCATTTGGTGGTGTCGATCAGCTTGGCGACTTCCTGCTGCTGGCGTACCGAAGGCGGTACGGTGGTGGTGGCCGAGCGGGCGATGATGTCTTGGCTGGCCATCAGAGTTTCTCCACTTTGACGAGGAACGACTTGGACTCTGGCGTCTGGGTATTGCCGTCACCCAGGAAAGGCACCAGGGTGTTGGTCAGGTAGCCATGCCGCGTAGCCCCGGTGAAGCCCCAGTGCAGCGGGATGCCGATCTGGTGCACGGTCTGGTTGTTGACCTGGAGCGGGCGAATCCGCTTGGTCACTACCGCCACCGCATCGATATGCCCGCGCTTGCTCGATACCCGCACCCGGTCACCGGCCTTGATACCTTTCTCGTTGGCCAGCACCTCGCCGATTTCGACGAACTGCTCGGGCTGGGCAATGGCGTTGAGCCGGCAATGCTTGCTCCAGAAGTGGAAGTGCTCGGTCAGCCTGTACGTGGTCGCCGCGTACGGGAACTCTTCGTGCTTGCCGAGGGTGTCCCACACCGAGTCGAACACCCGCCCGGCCGGGTTGCTGGTGGCCTTCTTGTTCTGCGGGTGCAGCGGGTTGATGCCAATCGGCGTCTCGAACGGCTCGTAGTGCTCGGGGAACGGGCCTTCGGCCATCTTGTCGATGGCAAAGAACCGCGCCACGCCTTCGGGGTTCATGATGAACGGGTTCATCCCCGCCTCGGGCGGCGAGTCGACCTTGAAGTCGGGCACATCGGTCCCGGTCCAGGCCTTGCCGTTCCACCACACCAGGCGCTTCTTCTCCGGGTCCCACGGCTTGCCTTGCGGGTCGCTGGAAGCACGGTTGTAGAGGATGCGGCGGTTGGCCGGCCAGGCCCAGGCCCAGTTCTGCACCTGGTGCATGCCGTACGGGTCGCTGTTGTCACGGCGAGCCATCTGGTTACCCTGCTCGGTCCAGCTGCCGGCGAAGATCCAGCAACCGGACGCAGTGCTGCCGTCGTCCTTGAGCTGGCCAAAGCCCGCCAGTTGCTGGCCGGCCTTGAGCACTGCGCCAGTCGGATCGGTGACGTCCGTCACCGCCCAGCCGTTCATTTCCTTGGCCAGCTCCTCCGGGGATGGCTCTTCAGGGACCTTGTATGGCCAGTTGATGTTCATCAGCGCGTCAGGATAGGCGCCGCCTTCGGCCTGGTAGCGTCGGCGCAGGCGCAGGAACAGCTCGCTCATGATGTGAACGTCGGTGCGGGTCTCGCCCGGGCCGTCGGCGCCCTTCCAGTGCCACTGCAGCCAGCGGCTGCTGTTGACCAGCGAGCCGTCTTCCTCGGCAAAGCAGGTAGTGGGCAGGCGGATCACTTCGGTCTGGATGTTGGCCGTGTCGACATCGTTGAACGGCCCGGCGTTGCGCCAGAACTCCGAGGTCTCGGTGGCCAGCGGGTCCATGATCACCAGCCACTTGAGTTTGCTCAGGGCGGCAGTGACACGGTTCTTGTCCGGCAGCGCGGCAATCGGGTTGAAACCTTGGCACATGTAGCCGTTTACCTTGCCCTGGCCCATCATCTCGAACATGCGCAGCACGTCGTAGGCCGGCACATCGAGCTTGGGCAGCCAGTCGTAGCCCCAGTTGTTCTCCGCCGTGGCATTGGCGCCGTACCACGCCTTCATCAGGCTGACATGGAACTTGCCGTAGTTCTGCCAGTACGACAGTTGGCCAGGACGCAGTGGCTTGGAGGCGCGCTTGTCGATATAGGCGGCATAGTCCTGCTCGGCATCGCCGGCAAGGGTCAAGTAACCCGGCAACGAGTTGGACAGCAGGCCGAGGTCGGTCAGGCCCTGGATGTTGGAGTGCCCGCGCAAGGCGTTGACCCCGCCACCTGGCATGCCGACGTTACCCAGCAGCAACTGCACCATGGCCGCACTGCGGATGATCTGCGCACCGATCGAGTGCTGCGTCCAGCCCAGCGCGTAGAGGATCGTCATGGTCTTGCCCGGTACCGAGCAGGTGGCGATCTCTTCCCAGATCTTCAACATGGCGTCCTGCGGCATGCCACAGGTCATGCTTGCCAGTTCCGGTGTATAGCGGCTGTAGTGCTGCTTCATCAGCTGGAACACGCAGCGCGGGTGCTGCAGCGTCGGGTCAACCTTGGCAAAGCCGTCTGCACCCAGCTCGTAACCCCAGCCGGACTTGTCGGAATACACGCGCTTGGCCTCGTCGTACCCGCTGAACAGGCCATCCTCGAAGCCATAGTTCTCTTTGACGATGAACGACACATCGGTGTAGTTGCGCACGTACTCGTGCTGGATCTTGTCATTGCTCAGCAAGTAATTGATCAACCCGCCCATGAAGGCGATGTCGGTACCGGTACGAATCGGTGCGTAGTAGTCGGCCACCGAAGCGGTACGGGTAAACCGCGGGTCGACCACGATCAGCCGCGCCTTGTTGTGCGCCTTGGCCTCGGTCACCCACTTGAAGCCGCACGGATGCGCTTCTGCTGCGTTGCCACCCATCACCAGGACCAGATTCGCATTGGCGATATCGGACCAGTGGTTGGTCATGGCGCCACGGCCGTACGTCGGGGCAAGACTTGCCACCGTCGGGCCATGTCAGACACGAGCCTGGTTATCGAACCCCAGCATGCCTGTTGCGCGGATGACCTTGTGGGTCAGGTAGCCGGCCTCGCTGGAGGCGGCGGAAGCAGCAAGAAAACCGGTGGTGAGCCAGCGGTTGACCGTTTGCCCCTGGGCGTTCTTTTCGATGAAGTTGGCGTCGCGGTCCTGCTTCATCAGGTCGGCGACGCGATCGAGCGCCTCGTCCCAGCTGACCCGCACCCACTCCTTGCTGCCCGGCTTGCGTACCTCGGGGTACTGCAGGCGGCTCGGGCTGTGGATGAAGTCCAGCAGGCCAGCGCCTTTCGGGCAGAGGGTGCCGCGGTTGACCGGGTGGTCGGCGTCACCTTCGATATGGATGATGTTCTGTTTGACGTTCTTGCCCGCATCGCCCTGGCTGTACATGATCAGGCCGCAGCCGACCGAGCAGTAAGGGCAGGTGTTACGGGTTTCCTTGGTATGCGCCAGCTTGAAGTGACGCACCTGCTCGGCAAATGCTGGTGTCGGGGCCATGCCCAACGCCGCAAGGCTCGAGCCTCCAAGGCCGACGGCGGCGACCTTGAAGAACTGCCGACGGTTCAGGTCCATCGTGCACTCCTGATCAGGTGGTGGACGCACGGAACATGGCCGGCGCCTCTTGGTAGTCACGGTGGCGGCCAATTGATGGCCGCCAACAGTTAAGACTAGCCAAGAATCGAGAAGGTGCGATGACATGGGTCAGCTGAAGGCGCTGTGTTGCCTGATTCGCGGGTGAACCCGCTCCCACAGTTACTGCACATGCCCGAAGCAGGGCGCCATTCCTGTGGGAGCGGGCGTGCACGCGAACACCGGCAACACCGGTGCCATCCACCACCGGCCGATCAGCAAGCCGGCAGGTTGCGCACCACGTTCAGCGCCGCACTGCTCTGGGCCACCGGCATGATCTCGATGGTATTGATGTTCACATGCGCCGGCTGCTCGGCAATCCAGGCCACCGTGGCCGCGATGTCCTCGGGCAGGATGGCCTCCACGTCCCGATACAGCGCCTGCACGGCATCCAGATCGCCGTTCAGGCGCACCACCGAGAAATCGGTCCCCGAGCACAGCCCAGGCTCGATGTTGCTCACTCGAACGCGGGTGCCCGCCAGATCGGCGCGCAGGTTGAGGCTGAAGTGGCGAACGAAGGCCTTGCTGGCGCCATACACGTTACCGCCCGGGTAGGGATAGGTGCCGGCGATCGAGCCGATATTGATGATCATGCCGCTGTCAGCTTCCACCATCTGCGGCAGGATCTTGTGGGTGACCATGGCCAGGCCAGTGATGTTGGTGTCGATCATCCGCTGCCAGTTTTCCGCACTACTGGCCTGGGCACGGTCCACGCCCAGCGCCAGCCCGGCATTATTGACCAGCAGGTCGACCTGCAGTGACGCATCACTAATCTGCTCGACCACCTTCTCGAGCGACACCGGGTCGGTGACATCCAGCGCCAGCGGAATGAAATTGACGCCTAGCTCGGCGGCCAGCGCTTGCAGCTTGTCCATGCGCCGGGCGCCACCGATCACGCGGTAGCCTTTGCCGATCAAGGTACGGCAGATGGCGCGGCCAAAGCCCGAGGAGGCGCCGGTTACGAATGCAGTTTTCATCAGTTGTCTCCTATGGAAGGGTCAGGCCAGATACTTAACGCCCAGGCTGGTGAACAGGCAGAGCATCGAGAACACCAGCGCCTTGCGCACCACTTCGTTGCCCTTGCGCAGGGCCAGTGCACTGCCAAGGTGGTTACCGAGGATGTTGCAGGCCACCAGCGGCACCGCCAGCAGGTAGACGACCTTGCCGGCAATGACGAAGGCCACCAAAGCGCCGATGTTGGATGCGAAGTTGAAGGTTTTTGAATTGGCCGAGCTGGAGACCAGGTCCATGCGCAGCAGGTAGTGGAACGCGATGATGAACATGCTGCCGGTACCCGGGCCGAAGAAGCCGTCGTAGAAGCCGATGGCCAGGCAGGTCAGCGGCACCACGGTGAAGACCATGCGCGATGACAGTTCGCGCTCCTCGACCAAGCGGTCCTTGGGGGTGAGGAAGATGAGGATGCCGAAGGGGATCAGCGCCAGGATGATCTTGCCCACAGCCTCCTGGGAGATCGAGACGATCAGGTGCGCTCCCAGGTAGGCACCGAGCAACGAGAATGGCACGCCGACCAGCGCCACCTGCCAGACCATCTTGCTGTTGGCCAGGAAGTTGCGAATGGCTGCCAGTGTGCCAAGGGTACTGACCAGTTTTTCCTGGCCGAGGGCAACCTGCGGTGGCATGCCGACCAGCAGAAAGCCCGGCACCAGGAACAACCCGCCGCCACCGGCAATGCTGTCTACGAAGCCGGCAACGAAAGCGATAGCCCCAAGCATGAGCACCGCCAGCAACCAGTGTTCCGCCCAGAAAGCGCCCAGAATTTCCATAGCGAAGTCCATCCAGTGGAGTGTCCTGCCAAGCACAACGCAAGTGTGCATGTCCCAATCAGCGCGATGATTGTAATTACGAAAATTGAATCGATGCAATATCGAATTAAATCGACTCAATGGCGAAGATTACCATCATTACCCGCATCCTGGCTTTCATGTTAGGCTGCGCGCAATTGCAGAATCTGGTGCCATTTCCATGTGGGTCCCTCAATACGGCGATCAAACCCAGCCGGTTTATCTGATGATCGCTAATGCCCTTGAACAGGACATCGAAAGTGGTCGGCTTGCAGCAGGCGATCGTTTGCCCACCCTCAAAGACCTTGCCGAGGCACTGAATGTAACCCCCGGCACCGTTGGAAGAGCCTACGACGAAGCCGCCAAGCGCGGCCTGGTGGTTGGAGAGGTAGGCCGTGGCACATTTGTCAGGCAGTTGCGACAGCGGTTATCCGCCCCGTCGGTGCCTACACCAGTTACTGGCGGAAGCAGCCAGATCGATCTCTCGATCATCAAACCCAACGACGCCCACATGAGTTGGCTGGGTACGGCGATCAGCGAGCTGGCCACCTCTGCGGACCTGGGACAGGTACTCGACTATGTGACAGAAGGTGGTCACACCTCCCACAAACAAGCAGGTGCAGACTGGATTCGGCGCTGGCTGCCTGATGCGCGCTGGCAACAGGTTGTACTGACCTCTGGCGCGCAGCATGGACTATTGGTGGCCATCAGCAGCCTGTCGAAGAGCGACGATGTGGTGCTGTGCGAATCGTTCTGCTACCCAGGCATCATCTCCCTGGCCCACAGCATGGGCCGCCGCCTGCGTGGCGTGGCCATGGACGAGCATGGCCTTATTCCCGAGGCATTGCGCGCGGCCTGCCTGGAGCATCGCCCTTCCCTGTTGGTGTGTGTCACCACCCACCAGAATCCCACCAACTCGATCATGCCCCACGCACGGCGCCAGGCCATCGCAGAGATCGCCCGCGAGTTCGACCTGTTCATCGTCGATGACGATATCTACGGCTTCCTTGAACCCGCACCGGATTACCAGCCACTGGCGGCGTATGCGCCAGAACGTTCGGTGTATCTCACCAGCCTGTCCAAAAGTGTGCTGCCGGCGCTGCGTATCGGTTACCTGTACGCCCCACCGCAAACCCTCTCGCGGCTATCGTCGATGGTACGCAGCAGCGTCTGGATGCCATCGCCGTTGATGGCACAACTGGCCAGCAACCTGATCAACAGCGGCATGGCCGACCAGTTGGTGCGAGAACAACAGGAAGAGGCGGCCGCGCGCCAGCAAATGGCCCAGGAGATCCTTGGCAAGTACAAGATCCGCAGCCAGCCCAACAGCTTCCACATCTGGCTGGAGTTGCCCGAGCCGTGGACCAGCGACGAATTCGCCAACCTGGCGCGTAGCAACGGCGTCACTGTAGTCAGTGGCAGCCAGTTCCTGCCAGAGCGCAGCCACGCCAGCTGCGGCGTGCGCATCGCCTTGATGGCCCCCAGCCGTCAGGAGTTGGGCTTTGCCCTGACCAAGCTGGTCAGCTTGCTGGACTCGCCGGAGCCGCGGTTGTTCTATTGATCAGGCTCGCTACTGGAGTGGCAGTCGGTACCAATTCATTCTCGGGCAAACCCGCCCACAAAAAGGTATGCGGCACCGCCCATAAAAAAACCCAGGGCAACTGCCCTGGGTTTCTGGTTTTGCCAGACGCCTAACCGTTCTGATCAGAACGGAATATCGTCATCGAAGCTGTCGAAGTCAGCCGCCGGCTGCGGGGCTGGCTGCTGCGGGGCCGGGCGCTGAGGAGCCTGTTGCGGGCGCGGGGCCTGCTGGCGTGGGGCCTGGTTGTACTGCTGCGGCTGGCCGCCACCGTAGTTGCCGCCACCCTGGTTGTACGGGTCACCGCCCTGCTGCTGGTTCTGCGGACGACCGCCGAGCAGCTGCATGGTGCCGTTGATGTCGACGATGATCTCGGTGGTGTAGCGCTTGATGCCGTCTTTTTCCCACTCGCGGGTCTGCAGCTTGCCTTCGATGTAGCACTGCGAACCTTTGCGCAGATATTCGCCGGCGATTTCGGCAACCTTGCCGAACAGCGACACACGGTGCCACTCGGTACGCTCGACCTTCTGGCCCGACTGCTTGTCGGTCCACTGCTCGCTGGTAGCCAGGCTCAGGTTGGTCACGGCGTTACCGTTGGGCAGGTAGCGGACTTCGGGATCCTGGCCACAGGTGCCGACCAGAATGACTTTGTTAACCCCACGGGCCATAACGTTCTCCTAGGCTTCGCACGCCGAAGAGGCCGGGTTCACCAGGCGCTCGAGGGTCGTACGGTCCAAAATTTTCGTATCCAGTTTGATATAGATGGCGGCTTCTTCCGCCACCACGACGGCGTCGGTCACACCCGGTACAGCCATCAGGCGCTCGGTCAGGCCGGCTTCCCGGACTGCCTCTGGCGTCAGCGGCATGCGCAGGCTGGTCACATAGGGCGGCTCGTTCATGCGCAAGGCGACGACCAACCAGATGGCACACAGTACCGCACAACCGAGGAACACCATGTTCAGCCCGCCGTGCTGGAACAACCAGCCACCGAGGATTCCTCCCAGGGCAGCACCGAGGAACTGGCTGGTGGAGTAGACCCCCATTGCCGTCCCCTTGCCACCTGCAGGCGACACCTTGCTCACCAGCGAAGGCAGTGATGCCTCCAGCAGGTTGAATGCAGTAAAGAATACCACGGTGCCGATCACCAGTCCGCGCAAACCGTCAGCCCACTGCCAGAAGAACACCTCCACCAGCAGCAACACACTGACCGCCCCGGCCAGCACGCGTTTCATCTTGCGCTTTTTTTCGCCATAGATGATGAACGGGACCATTGCAAAAAATGAGATGAACAACGCGGTCAGGTATACCCACCAGTGCTGCTCCTTCGGCAGGCCGCCGCGCTCGACAAAGGCCAGTGGCAATGCGACGAAGCTGGCCATGAGGATGGCGTGGAGGATGAAGATGCCCACATCCAGGCGCAGAAGGTCCGGATGGCGCAGGGTCGGGCCGATGGCCTGGCGCGCCACACCCGACTCACGGTGCTGCAGGATGCTGTGGGTATTGGGCACCACAAAGGCGATCAGCAAGATGCCGACCAGGGCAAGTCCTGCCGTGGCGAGGAACAATCCTGACAAGCCAAAGGCACGAGTCAGCAATGGGCCGACGACCATGGCGACGGCAAACGACAGGCCGATGCTCATGCCGATCATGGCCATGGCCTTGGTCCGGTGCTGCTCGCGGGTGAGGTCGGACAGCAGCGCCATGACCGCAGCGGAAATCGCCCCGGCGCCCTGCAGGATACGCCCGGCGATCACTCCCCAGATGGAGTCGGCCTGGGCCGCCAATACACTGCCCAGGGCAAAGATGACCAGCCCCAGGTAAATCACCGGCCGGCGGCCGATGCGATCGGAAATCATCCCGAACGGGATCTGCAATACGGCCTGCGTCAGGCCATAGGCACCAATGGCCAGGCCGATCAGCGCAGGCGTGGCACCTGCCAGGTCCATGCCGTAGGTAGCCAGCACCGGCAAGACCATGAACATGCCCAGCATACGAAAGGCAAAGACCAGGGCCAGGCCGCCAGCGGCGCGGGTTTCGCCGCCACTCATGCGCTCGTTGTGGGTGTCGTGCATGGATTAACCTCGTGTGAACCGGCGGCGATTCTATCAGTCCGACAGCTTGACGGCATCTACGCGACGCTTTGCCGCGTACTGGCAGCGCGCCGTATACTTCCTTGTTTATGCCCGCCGAGCGAGGCCGCAGTGGACAAGATCCTGATTCGTGGGGCACGTACCCACAACCTGAAGAACATCGACCTGACCCTGCCCCGGGACAAGCTGATCGTGATCACCGGCCTGTCCGGTTCCGGAAAGTCGTCCCTGGCGTTCGACACCCTGTACGCCGAAGGCCAGCGCCGCTATGTGGAATCGCTGTCGGCCTACGCCCGGCAGTTCCTGTCGATGATGGAAAAGCCCGACGTCGACACCATCGAAGGCCTGTCGCCGGCCATTTCCATCGAGCAGAAGTCGACCTCGCACAACCCCCGCTCCACGGTCGGCACCATCACCGAAATCTACGACTATCTGCGCCTGCTGTACGCTCGCGTGGGTACCCCACGCTGCCCGGATCACGATATCCCGCTGGAAGCGCAAACGATCAGCCAGATGGTCGACCTGGTGCTGGAGCGACCGGAAGGCAGCAAGCTGATGCTGCTGGCGCCGGTGGTGCGCGAGCGCAAGGGCGAGCACCTGGCGGTATTCGACGAGCTACGGGCCCAGGGCTTTGTGCGCGCCCGGGTCAACGGCAAGCTCTACGAGCTCGACGAACTGCCCAAGCTGGACAAGCAGAAAAAACACAGCATCGATGTGGTGGTGGACCGTTTCAAGGTCCGCGCCGACCTGCAACAGCGCCTGGCCGAGTCGTTCGAGACCGCGCTCAAGCTGGCCGACGGCATAGCCCTGGTAGCGCCGATGGATGACGAGCCAGGCGAGGAGACGATCTTCTCCGCGCGTTTCGCCTGCCCGGTCTGTGGCCATGCCATCAGCGAGCTGGAGCCGAAACTGTTCTCCTTCAACAACCCCGCCGGCGCCTGCCCGACCTGCGATGGACTGGGGGTGAAGCAGTTCTTCGACACCAAGCGCCTGGTCAATGCCGAGCTCACCTTGGCCGAAGGCGCGATCCGCGGCTGGGACCGGCGCAACGTGTACTACTTCCAGATGCTCGGCTCGCTGGCCGCGCATTACGGCTTCAGCCTGGAGGAACCATTCGGCCAGCTTTCGGCCGAGCACCAGAAGGTGATCCTGCAGGGCAGCGGCAAGCAGAGCGTCGACTTCAAGTACCTCAACGACCGTGGCGACATCGTCAAGCGCTCGCACCCGTTCGAAGGCATCGTGCCGAACCTGGAGCGTCGCTACCGCGAGACCGAGTCGGCCACCGTGCGCGAAGAACTGGCCAAGTTCCTCGGCACCCAGCCGTGCCCCGATTGCCGCGGCACCCGCCTGCGCCGTGAGGCAAGGCATGTGTGGGTGGGCGAAAAAACGCTACCGGCAGTGACCAACCTGCCGATCGGTGAAGCCAGCAACTACTTCGGCGAGCTGACTCTGACCGGACGCCGTGGCGAGATTGCGGCGAAGATCCTCAAGGAAATCTGCGAGCGCCTGCAGTTCCTGGTGAACGTCGGTCTCGACTATCTCACCCTGGACCGCAGCGCTGATACCCTATCCGGTGGCGAAGCGCAGCGTATCCGCCTGGCCAGCCAGATCGGTGCTGGCCTGGTGGGAGTGATGTACATCCTCGATGAGCCGTCCATCGGCCTTCATCAACGTGACAATGACCGCCTGCTGGCCACCCTCAACCACCTGCGCGACCTGGGCAACACGGTGATCGTGGTGGAACACGACGAAGACGCCATCCGCCTGGCTGACTACGTGGTGGACATCGGCCCTGGGGCCGGCGTGCACGGCGGTCAGATCGTCGCCGAGGGGTCGCCGCAGGAAGTCATGGAGCACCCCGACTCGCTGACCGGCAAGTACCTGTCAGGGCGCAAGAAGATCGTAGTGCCGGCCAAGCGCACGCCGCGCAACAAGAAGCTGCAACTCAAGCTCAAGGGCGCGCGTGGCAACAACCTGCAAAACGTCGACCTTGAAATCCCGATCGGCCTGCTGACCTGCGTGACGGGGGTGTCCGGTTCGGGCAAGTCGACACTGATCAACAACACCCTATTCCCACTGGCCGCGACCGCCCTGAATGGCTCAAGCAGCCTGGAAGCGGCGCCGCATGCCAGCATGGATGGCCTGCAGCACCTGGACAAGGTAGTGGACATCGACCAGAGCCCGATCGGCCGCACCCCTCGCTCGAACCCGGCGACCTACACCGGCATCTTCACGCCGATCCGCGAGCTGTTCTCCGGTGTGCCGGAATCGCGTTCGCGCGGCTATGGTCCGGGGCGTTTCTCGTTCAACGTCAAGGGAGGCCGTTGCGAGGCCTGCCAGGGCGATGGCCTGATCAAGGTGGAGATGCACTTCCTGCCGGATATCTATGTGCCGTGCGACGTGTGCAAGAGCAAGCGCTACAACCGCGAAACCCTGGAGATCAAGTACAAGGGCAAGAACATCCACGAGGTGCTGGAAATGACCATCGAGGATGCCCGCGAGTTCTTCGACGCAGTGCCGGCGCTGGCGCGCAAGCTGCAGACGTTGATGGATGTGGGGCTGTCATACATCAAGCTGGGCCAGTCGGCGACCACGCTGTCGGGCGGTGAGGCACAGCGAGTGAAGCTGTCGCGCGAGCTGTCCAAGCGTGATACCGGCAAGACCTTGTACATTCTCGACGAGCCGACCACGGGCCTGCACTTTGCCGATATTCAGCAGTTGCTGGACGTCCTGCATCGCCTGCGCGACCACGGCAATACCGTGGTGGTGATCGAGCACAACCTGGATGTGATCAAGACCGCGGATTGGCTGGTGGATCTGGGGCCGGAGGGTGGTTCGAAAGGCGGGCAGATCATTGCCTGCGGTACGCCGGAAGAACTGAGTACGATGAAGCAGTCGTATACCGGGCACTACCTGAAACCGTTGCTGGAGCGGGATCGGGCGTAAGGCCTTGGGGGCGCTTTTTGCCCTTTTCGCGACAAAAGGCCGCTCCACAGGAGGAATGCATTTCCCTGTGGGAGCGGCCTTTTGTCGCGATAGGGCTGCAGAGCAGCCCCAGCCTTTTACATCTGCGACTGCAGGTAATTCTCGAGGCCAATGGCCTTGATCAGCCCCTGCTGCTTCTCCAGCCAGTAGGTGTGATCTTCTTCGGTATCAGCCAACTGAGCGCGCAGGATGTCGCGGCTGATGTAGTCCTTGTGCAATTCGCACAGTTCGATGCCTTTGCACAGCGCGCCGCGTACCTTGTACTCGAGCTTGAGGTCGGCCTCGATCATTTCCGGCACGGTGCTGCCCACTTCCAGGTCGTCCGCGCGCATGTCAGGGGTGCCTTCGAGCATGAGGATGCGACGCATCAGGGCATCGGCGTGCTGCGTCTCTTCTTCCATTTCGTGGTTGATGCGCTCGTAGAGCTTGGACAGGCCCCAGTCTTCGTACATACGCGAGTGAATGAAGTACTGGTCGCGAGCCGCCAGTTCGCCCTTCAGCAGCGTAACGAGGTAGTTGATTACGTCCGGGTGACCTTGCATCGCCCTGTTTCTCCATGTGAAAACGTCTATGCCACACAGTGTGAACCAGCTTTTGCCTGCGGTCACTGAAAACCGCGCAATTAGAAGCAAAAAATCGGTTAAACAGTAGTGATATTCATTGAAAAACCGCCCAAATGAGGGCGGTTCTTCTTATCACTTCGACTTAGGCGAGATTGACGCCCAAGGCCTTGGCAACCCCTTCGCCGTAGGCCGGATCGGCCTTGAAGAAGTATTGCAGCTGACGCTGGATCACGTCTTCGCTGACGCCTGCCATGGTGCCGGCTATGTTGTTTATCAGCAGGGCTTTCTGCTCATCGCTCATCAGGCGGAACAGCGCGCCGGCGTGGCTGTAGTAGTCGGTATCCTCGCGGTGGTCGTAGCGATCTGCCGAACCATTCAGGGCCAGTGCAGGCTCGGCGTGGCCTGGTGACTGCTTCGGTGCATCGCTGTAGCTGTTGGGCTCATAGTTCGGCGCGCTGCCGTAACTGCCAGCGGCCATGGAACCATCACGCTGGTAGCTGTTGACCGGGCAGCGTGGTGCGTTCACCGGCAGCTGCTGGTGGTTGGTACCCACCCGGTAGCGATGCGCGTCGGCGTAGGCGAATACCCGCCCTTGCAGCATGCGGTCCGGCGACAGGCCAACACCCGGCACCATGTTGCTCGGGCCAAACGCAGCCTGCTCGACCTCGGCAAAGTAGTTGAGCGGGTTACGGTTGAGCTCCAGCACGCCCACTTCAATCAGCGGGTAGTCCTTCTGCGACCAGGTCTTGGTAACGTCGAAGGGGTTTTCGTCGCGGCTGGCAGCCTCGGCTTCGCTCATCACCTGGATGCATACGGTCCAGCGTGGGTAATCGCCCCGCTCGATGGCTTCGAACAGGTCGCGCTGGGCGTAGTCTGGGTCAGTACCTGCCAGGCGCGCAGCATCTGCCGGTGCGAGGTTCTTGATGCCTTGCTGGGTCTTGAAGTGCCATTTGACCCAGGTGCGTTCACCCTTGGCATTGATCAGGCTGTAGGTATGGCTACCGAAGCCGTGCATGTGGCGGTAGCCGTCCGGAATGCCGCGATCGGAGAACAGAATGGTGACCTGATGCAGCGCCTCGGGAGAGTGTGACCAGAAGTCCCACATCATCTGAGCGTTCTTCAGGTTGGATTGTGGGTGACGCTTCTGGGTGTGGATAAAGTCCGGAAACTTCAGTGGGTCGCGGATGAAGAACACCGGCGTGTTGTTGCCGACGATGTCCCAATTGCCTTCCTCGGTGTAGAACTTGACGGCAAAACCACGGGGATCGCGCTCGGTATCAGCGGAGCCACGCTCACCACCAACGGTGGAGAAGCGCAGGAAGGTTTCGGTCTGCTTGCCAACCTGTTCAAACAACTTGGCACTGGTGTAATCGGTGATATCGCGGGTGACGGTAAAGGTGCCGTAGGCGCCCGAGCCTTTTGCGTGTACGCGGCGCTCAGGAATGTTCTCGCGGTTGAAGTGGGCGAGCTTCTCGATCAGGTGGAAGTCATCGAGCAGCAGCGGGCCGCGCGGGCCGGCGGAACGGGAATTCTGGTTGTCTGCTACAGGTGCACCGCTGGCGGTGGTGAGAATCTTGCTCATGGGCTCTCCTTATCGGTCTTCAAGCGCCGGCTAATCGGCTCTGGGAGAGTATTGACGAGCAAGGTTACAAGAACAAATGCATTACATGACTTGAATCAATAGAAATAAACAATACATCTTAAAACAAAAAACCGGGCACTAGGCCCGGTTCTTTGTAGCAGACAGAACGTCTTACTCAGCAGCTTCTACAGCACCGCCGACCGGACGATCAACCAGCTCGACGTACGCCATAGGAGCGTTGTCGCCAGCGCGGAAACCGCACTTCAGGATGCGCAGGTAGCCGCCCTGACGGGTGGCGTAACGCTTGCCCAGGTCGTTGAACAGCTTGCCAACAGCGGACTTCGAACGGGTACGATCGAAGGCCAGACGGCGGTTAGCTACGCTGTCTTCCTTGGCCAGGGTGATCAGCGGCTCGGCAACGCGGCGCAGTTCCTTGGCTTTCGGCAGGGTGGTTTTGATCAGCTCGTGCTCGATCAGCGACACTGCCATGTTCTGGAACATAGCCTTGCGGTGAGAGCTGGTACGGCTCAGGTGACGTCCACTTTTACGATGACGCATGATTCATTCCTTACCAAACACTACGTTCGGTGATTACGACGATCAGGCGGTCGCCTTGTCGTCTTTCTTAAGACTTGCAGGCGGCCAGTTGTCGAGGCGCATGCCGAGAGACAGACCACGAGAGGCCAGGACGTCCTTGATTTCAGTCAGGGACTTCTTGCCCAGGTTAGGAGTCTTCAACAGCTCTACTTCGGTACGCTGAATCAGGTCGCCGATGTAGTAGATGTTCTCCGCCTTGAGGCAGTTGGCCGAACGTACAGTCAGTTCCAGGTCGTCAACCGGACGCAGCAGGATCGGATCGATCTCGTCTTCCTGCTCGACTACGACAGGCTCGCTGTCACCTTTGAGGTCGACGAACGCGGCCAGCTGCTGTTGCAGGATGGTCGCAGCGCGGCGGATAGCCTCTTCAGGATCCAGGGTGCCGTTGGTTTCCAGATCAATGACCAGCTTGTCCAGGTTGGTACGCTGTTCAACACGGGCGTTCTCGACCACATAGGCGATACGACGCACCGGGCTGAACGAAGCGTCCAACTGCAGACGGCCAATGCTACGGCTTTCGTCTTCGTCGGTTTGACGGGAGTCGGCCGGCTCGTAACCACGACCACGAGCTACAGTGAGCTTCATGTTCAGGGCGCCGTTCGACGCCAGGTTCGCGATTACGTGATCGGGGTTGACGATCTCGACATCGTGATCCAGCTGAATATCGGCAGCGGTAACCACCCCCGAACCCTTTTTCGACAAGGTCAGCGTAACTTCGTCACGACCGTGCAGTTTGATAGCCAGGCCTTTCAGGTTCAACAGGATTTCAATGACGTCTTCCTGAACACCTTCGATCGCGGAGTACTCGTGGAGTACGCCGTCGATCTCGGCCTCGACTACTGCACAGCCAGGCATGGAGGACAACAGGATGCGGCGCAGCGCGTTGCCCAGGGTATGGCCGAAACCACGCTCGAGAGGCTCGAGCGTAATCTTGGCGCGGGTCGGACTGACTACCTGCACATCAATGTGGCGGGGAGTCAGGAACTCATTTACCGAAATCTGCATGGATGCACCTATTTTCTAGCCCTTACTTGGAGTAGAGCTCGACAATCAGGTTCTCGTTGATGTCGGCAGACAGGTCGCTGCGAGCAGGAACGTTCTTGAAAACGCCCGACTTTTTAGCAGCATCCACGTCAACCCACTCAACGCGGCCACGCTGGGCGCACAGTTCAAGGGCTTGAACAATGCGCAGCTGGTTCAGCGACTTCTCGCGAACCGCGACCACGTCACCCGGACGAACTTGGTAGGATGGAATGTTTACAGTCTTACCGTTGACGCTGATCGCTTTGTGCGAAACCAGCTGACGGGACTCGGAACGAGTCGAGCCGAAGCCCATACGGTAGACGACGTTATCCAGACGGCACTCGAGCAGTTGCAGCAGGTTCTCACCGGTTGCGCCTTTTTTCGAGGCTGCAGCCTGGTAGTAACCGCGGAACTGACGCTCCAGAACACCGTAGATACGACGAACTTTTTGCTTCTCGCGCAGCTGGGTACCGTAGTCGGACTGACGGCCACGGCGCTGGCCGTGGATACCTGGGGCTGCTTCGATGTTGCACTTCGATTCCAGAGCGCGAACGCCGCTCTTCAGGAACAGGTCAGTGCCTTCACGACGAGACAGTTTGCATTTTGGACCAATGTAACGTGCCATTTATCTGTCTCCTGATTACACGCGACGCTTCTTCGGCGGACGGCACCCGTTGTGCGGGATTGGCGTCACGTCGGTGATGCTGGCGATCTTGTAGCCGCAGCTGTTCAGTGCACGAACGGCGGACTCACGACCTGGACCTGGACCCTTGACGTTTACGTCGAGGTTCTTCAGACCGTATTCCAGCGCAGCTTGACCAGCACGCTCAGCAGCGATCTGGGCTGCGAACGGGGTGGATTTGCGCGAACCACGGAAACCCGAACCACCGGAGGTCGCCCAGGACAAAGCGTTGCCCTGACGGTCGGTGATGGTCACGATGGTGTTGTTGAAAGAGGCATGGATGTGGGCGATGCCATCAACCACTGTCTTTTTGACTTTCTTACGAGGACGAGCAGCAGGTTTTGCCATGTCTATATTCCTGGGCGATTACTTGCGGATCGGCTTACGCGGGCCCTTACGGGTGCGTGCGTTGGTCTTGGTGCGCTGACCGCGAACCGGCAGACCTTTACGATGACGCAGGCCGCGATAGCAACCCAGGTCCATCAAGCGCTTGATCTTCATGTTGATGTCACGACGCAGGTCACCTTCGGTGGTGAACTTCGCGACTTCGCCACGCAGGGTTTCGATTTGCTCGTCGCTCAGATCCTTGATCTTAGCGGCTGGGTTTACACCAGCGTCTGCACAGATCTTCTGTGCAGTAGTGCGACCGACACCATAGATGTAGGTCAGCGAGATAACAGCATGCTTGTTATCTGGAATGTTGACGCCTGCAATACGGGCCATTCAGTGGGACTCCAATTGACAGCTACCTACGCCCCGGAAGCCAAGAAATAGGGCGCGAGATAATATCGCTGTAGAAACGAATAATCAACCCAGCAGCACACTAGCTGCTGGGTTTGAAGCGCAGATCACACTCAGCCTTGGCGCTGTTTGTGACGCGGTTCCGCGCTGCAGATCACTCGTACGACGCCTTCGCGACGGATGATCTTGCAGTTACGGCACAGCTTTTTCACCGATGCACGAACTTTCATTACCGACTCCTCGAACCTTAGGGGCGTATCAGCGCAGCAGACCGCTGCCACCGTAGCCTTTCAGGTTGGCTTTCTTCATCAGGGATTCGTACTGGTGCGAAACGAGGTGCGATTGTACTTGGGACATGAAGTCCATCACAACCACTACCACAATCAGCAACGAGGTCCCGCCAAGGTAGAACGGCACATTTGCTGCCACCACCAGGAACTGGGGCAGAAGGCAGACGGCCATCATGTAAAGAGCACCGAACATGGTCAGACGGGTCAGAACGCCATCAATGTAGCGTGCCGACTGCTCACCAGGACGGATACCCGGAATAAAGGCACCGGACTTCTTCAGGTTTTCCGCTACGTCTTTCGGGTTGAACATCAGCGCTGTGTAGAAGAAGCAGAAGAAAATGATCCCTGCACTAAACAGCAGAATGTTCAACGGCTGACCAGGAGCGATCGACTGCGAGATGTCCTGCAGCCAGCCCATACCTTCGGACTGACCGAACCAGGCACCCAGCGAAGCCGGGAACAGCAGAATGCTGCTCGCGAAAATGGCCGGGATAACCCCCGCCATGTTCACCTTCAGCGGCAAGTGGCTGGTCTGCGCAGCGAAGACCTTGCGGCCCTGCTGACGCTTGGCGTAGTGAACGGCGATACGACGCTGACCACGCTCAATGAACACCACAAAACCGATAATCGCTACTGCCAGCAAACCGATAGCGACCAGGGCGAAAATGTTGATATCGCCTGTGCGCGCAGACTCGAAAGACTGCCCGATTGCTCTCGGAAGACCGGCAACGATACCCGCGAAGATCAACATCGAGATACCGTTGCCCACACCGCGCTCGGTGATCTGCTCGCCCAGCCACATCATGAACATCGCGCCTGCCACGAAGGTGGAGACGGCAACGACATGGAAGCCCAGGCCTACAGAAAACGCCACGCCCTGGTTGGCCAGGCCAATGGACATGCCAATGGCTTGAACCAGTGCCAGGATAACGGTGCCGTAGCGGGTGTACTGGCTGATCTTGCGACGGCCAGCTTCACCTTCCTTCTTCAACTGTTCCAGTTGCGGGCTGACCGCCGTCATCAGCTGCATGATGATCGATGCCGAGATGTACGGCATGATCCCCAGTGCAAAGATGCTCATGCGCTCAAGCGCGCCACCGGAAAACATGTTGAACAAGCTAAGAATGGTCCCCTCATTCTGCCGAAACAGATCCGCCAGACGGTCTGGATTGATGCCAGGAACCGGGATATGCGCACCTATCCGATAGACGATGATCGCCATGAACAGAAAGCGCAGACGAGCCCAGAGTTCCGACATCCCGCCCTTACCGAGCGAAGAGAGAGCACCTTGCTTAGCCATTTATTCCTCGAACTTGCCGCCAGCTGCTTCGATAGCCGCACGCGCACCCTTGGTGGCTGCGATACCCTTGATGGTGACTGCGCGAGTGACTTCGCCAGACAGCATGATTTTCACGCGCTGTACGTTCTGGCCGATCACGTTGGCATCCTTCAGGGATTGCACGGAGATCACGTCGCCTTCCACCTTGGCCAGCTCGGACAGACGCACTTCGGCGCGATCCATGGCTTTCAGGGAAACGAAGCCGAACTTCGGCAGACGACGGTGCAGCGGCTGTTGACCGCCTTCGAAGCCAGGAGCGATCGAACCACCCGAACGGGAAGTCTGACCTTTGTGGCCACGGCCGCCGGTCTTACCCAGACCGCTACCGATACCACGACCTGGACGATGCTTCTCGCGACGGGAACCCGGCGCTGGACTCAGATCATTGAGTTTCATCGATTAACCCTCGACCTTCAGCATGTAGTAAGCCTTGTTGATCATCCCGCGGTTTTCGGGAGTATCCTGGACTTCTACAGTGTGACCGATGCGACGCAGACCCAGGCCCTTAACGCACAGCTTGTGGTTAGGCAGACGGCCCGAGACGCTCTTGATCAGCGTTACTTTTACGGTTGCCATGATCAGAAGATCTCCTCGACGCTCTTGCCGCGCTTGGCAGCAATGGATTCAGGAGATTGCATGGCTTTCAGACCCTTGAAGGTGGCGTAAACCACGTTCACTGGGTTGGTCGAACCGTAGCACTTGGCCAGAACGTTCTGAACACCAGCAACTTCCAGGACAGCACGCATTGCGCCACCGGCGATGATACCGGTACCTTCCGAGGCAGGCTGCATGTAAACCTTCGAGGCGCCGTGGGCAGCCTTGGTGGCGTACTGCAGGGTGGTGCCCTTCAGGTCAACCTGGATCATGTTGCGGCGAGCAGCTTCCATGGCTTTCTGGATCGCGGCAGGTACTTCGCGCGATTTGCCACGGCCGAAGCCAACACGGCCTTTACCATCACCTACCACGGTCAGCGCGGTGAAGGTGAAGATACGGCCGCCTTTTACGGTTTTGGCAACGCGGTTAACTTGAACCAGCTTCTCGATGTAGCCTTCGTCGCGCTTTTGATCGTTATTTGCCATAACTTAGAACTCCAGCCCGCCTTCACGAGCAGCATCGGCCAGCGCTTTGACGCGGCCATGGTACTTGAAGCCGGAACGGTCAAAGGCAACTTGAGATACACCGGCGGCTTTCGCACGCTCAGCTACCAGCTTGCCAACCTTAGTGGCCGCGTCGATGTTGCCAGTGGCGCCATCACGCAGTTCTTTGTCCAAGGTCGAGGCGCTTGCCAGAACCTTGCTGCCGTCGGCCGAAATGACCTGGGCGTAGATGTGCTGCGAGGAGCGGAACACGCACAGGCGCACGACTTCGAGTTCGTGCATCTTGAGACGTGCTTTGCGAGCGCGACGCAGTCGAGTAACTTTTTTGTCGGTCATTTGCTAGGCCCTACTTCTTCTTGGCTTCTTTACGACGGACTACTTCGTCCGCGTAACGCACACCCTTGCCTTTGTAAGGCTCTGGCGGACGGAAGTCGCGGATTTCAGCGGCCACCTGACCCACCAGCTGCTTGTCGATACCCTTGATCAGGATGTCGGTCTGGCTTGGGGTTTCAGCGGTGATACCGGCTGGCAGTTCGTAGTCCACTGGGTGCGAGAAGCCCAGGGCCAGGTTCAGGACGGTGCCCTTGGCCTGTGCCTTGTAACCAACACCGACCAGCTGGAGCTTGCGCTCGAAGCCTTGGCTTACGCCCTGGACCATGTTGTTCACCAGAGCGCGGGTGGTACCGGCCATGGCGCGAGCTTGCTGGTCACCGTTACGAGCGACGAAACGCAGCTCGCCAGACTCTTCGGTAACTTCAACAGACGAGTGAACGTTCAGTTCGAGAGTGCCTTTGGCACCCTTCACCGAAAGCTGCTGGCCGGCGAATTTGACTTCGACGCCTGCTGGCAGCTTAACGGGGTTCTTAGCGACGCGAGACATGCCTATCTCCCCTTAGAACACTGTGCACAGAACTTCGCCGCCGACACCGGCAGCGCGCGCAGCGCGATCAGTCATCACACCTTTGTTGGTGGAGACGATAGACACGCCCAGACCGCCACGTACTTTCGGCAGTTCTGCGACGGACTTGTACTGGCGCAGGCCTGGACGGCTGGAGCGCTTCAGTTCCTCGATGACCGGACGGCCTTCGAAGTACTTCAGTTCGATCGACAGGGAAGGCTTGGCCTCACCAGTTACCTGGTAGCCGGCGATGTAACCTTCGTCTTTCAGAACTTTGGCAACCGCGACCTTCAGGGTGGAGGAAGGCATGCTTACGACGGACTTTTCAGCCATCTGGGCATTACGGATGCGAGTTAGCATGTCCGCTAACGGGTCCTGCATACTCATGGGCTAGATGCTCCTGATACAAGAATTATTAGCCTTGCGGCTATCACAACCACCCGAGCGGACAGGGCAAAAAACCCAGGCTCAGGTGAGCCGGTCATTCTAGACACAAGGTAGAAACGAAACAAGCCCCATATAGGGGCTTGTTTGTTGGCGAGGTCACCGGCGGTCGGAAGATTGCTCCCCTTCCGCCGGGATCCAGCCTGCAGCGATTACCAGGAGGCCTTGACCAGACCTGGTACGTCACCGCGCATTGCAGCTTGACGCAGCATGTTACGGCCCAGGCCGAACTTACGGTATACACCGTGAGGACGACCGGTCAGGCGGCAACGGTTGCGCAGACGCGAAGCGCTGGCATCACGTGGCTGCTTCTGCAGGGCGACAACGGCAGCGAAACGCTCTTCAGGAGAGGCGTTCAGGTTGACGATGGTCGCTTTCAGCTCGGCACGCTTCTTGGCGTACTTGGCTACCGTGAGCTGACGCTTCAGCTCGCGGTTTTTCATGCTCTTCTTGGCCATTTTCCTACTCCAATCAGTTGCGGAACGGGAACTTGAAAGCACGCAGCAGAGCGCGGCCTTCGTCGTCCGAACGAGCAGTGGTGGTCAGGGTGATGTCCAAACCGCGCAGAGCATCGATCTTGTCGTAGTCGATTTCCGGGAAGATGATCTGCTCTTTCACGCCCATGCTGTAGTTGCCACGGCCATCGAAGGACTTGGCATTCAGGCCGCGGAAGTCGCGAACCCGAGGCAGGGAGATCGCCAGCAGGCGGTCCAGGAATTCGTACATCTTGTCGCGACGCAGGGTCACCTTGACACCGATCGGCCAGCCTTCACGGACTTTGAAGCCCGCGATGGATTTACGAGCGAAAGTCACTACCGGCTTTTGACCGGTGATCTTTTCCAGGTCGGCAACAGCGTGCTCGATGACTTTCTTGTCGCCGATCGCTTCGCCCAGACCCATGTTCAGGGTGATCTTGGTAACGCGCGGAACTTCCATCACGTTCGACAGCTTAAGTTCTTCCTTAAGCTTAGGAGCGATTTCGTTCCGGTAAATCTCTTTCAGTCGTGCCATGGTCTTCTACCTAGCAGTGTTCAAGCATCAACCGCTTTTTGGGTCGACTTGAAGACACGAATTTTTTTACCGTCTTCTACTTTGAAACCAACGCGGTCAGCCTTGTTGGTTTCGCCGTTGAAGATGGCAACGTTGGAAGCGTGCAGAGGCGCTTCTTTTTCGACGATACCGCCCTGTACGCCCGCCATCGGGTTAGGCTTGGTATGACGCTTGACCAGGTTCACACCACCAACAACCAGACGGTTGTCAGCCAGAACCTTCAGCACCTTACCGCGCTTACCTTTGTCTTTGCCGGCGATCACGATGATCTCGTCGTCACGACGAATCTTTTGCATGTCGGATCTCCTTACAGCACTTCAGGGGCGAGCGAGACGATCTTCATGAACTTCTCAGTACGAAGTTCACGGGTCACTGGCCCGAAGATGCGAGTGCCGATCGGCTCTTGCTTGTTGTTCAGCAGAACAGCAGCGTTGCCGTCGAAACGAATGATGGAACCGTCAGCGCGACGAACACCGTGACGGGTGCGCACGACAACAGCAGTCATCACTTGGCCTTTCTTGACCTTACCGCGCGGAATTGCTTCCTTGACGGTTACTTTGATGATGTCACCGATGCCGGCGTAACGGCGGTGCGAACCGCCGAGTACCTTGATGCACATGACGCGACGAGCGCCGCTGTTATCGGCCACATCGAGCATGGATTGAGTCTGAATCATAAAATTTCTCCGACCCCTAGCCCTTAGACTTCAACAGCGCGTTCGAGGACTTCAACCAGTGCCCAGGACTTGGTCTTGGCCAGCGGACGGGTTTCACGGATGGAAACCTTGTCGCCGATCTTGCACTGGTTGGCTTCGTCGTGCGCGTGCAGCTTAGTCGAACGCTTAACGTATTTACCGTAGATCGGGTGCTTTACGCGACGCTCGATCAGAACGGTGATGGTCTTGTCCATTTTGTCGCTGACGACACGGCCAGTCAGCGTACGGACGGTTTTTTCAGCTTCAGCCATGATCACTTACCTGCCTGCTGGTTGAGCACAGTTTTCACGCGAGCGATGTCACGCTTAACTTGCGAGAGCAGGTGCGACTGCCCCAACTGGCCAGTTGCTTTCTGCATACGCAGATTGAACTGGTCGCGCAGCAAGCCGAGCAGTTGCTCATTCAGTTGCTGTGCCGATTTTTCACGAAGTTCATTCGCTTTCATCACATCACCGTCCGCTTAACAAAGGAGGTGGCGAGAGGCAGCTTTGCAGCAGCCAGGGCGAAAGCTTCGCGCGCCAGCTCTTCAGAAACACCCTCGATTTCATACAGGACTTTGCCTGGCTGAATCTGGGCAACCCAGTATTCCACGGAACCCTTACCTTTACCCATACGAACCTCGAGAGGCTTCTTGGAGATCGGCTTGTCCGGGAACACACGGATCCAGATCTTACCGCCACGTTTTACGTGACGGGTCAGCGCACGACGTGCGGACTCGATCTGGCGAGCGGTGAGGCGACCGCGAGCAACAGCTTTCAGGGCGAATTCGCCGAAGCTGACTTTGCTACCGCGCAGTGCCAGACCACGGTTGTGGCCAGTCATCTGCTTGCGGAATTTTGTACGCTTTGGTTGCAACATTTGGCGTACCCCTTACTTAGCAGCTTTTTTACGAGGCGCTGGTGCTTGTGGTTTCAGTTCTTCTTGGCGACCACCAATAACTTCGCCTTTGAAGATCCAAACCTTCACACCGATCACACCGTAAGTGGTGTGAGCTTCGTAGGTGTTGTAGTCGATATCGGCACGCAGGGTGTGCAGAGGCACACGACCTTCGCGATACCACTCGGTACGAGCAATCTCAGCACCGCCGAGACGACCGCTCACCTGGATCTTGATGCCCTTGGCACCAATACGCATGGCGTTCTGTACGGCGCGCTTCATGGCGCGACGGAACATTACGCGGCGTTCCAGCTGCTGAGCTACGCTCTGCGCAACCAGCATAGCGTCGAGTTCCGGCTTGCGGATCTCTTCGATGTTGATGTGCACAGGCACACCCATCTGCTTGGTCAGGTCCTGACGCAGCTTCTCGACATCTTCACCTTTCTTACCGATAACGATACCGGGACGAGCGGTGTGGATGGTGATGCGTGCAGTTTGAGCCGGACGATGAATATCGATACGGCTTACGGACGCGCTTTTTAGTTTGTCCTGGAGGTACTCACGCGTTTTCAGATCCTTCAACAGGTAATCTGCGTAAGTAGCACCGTCTGCGTACCAGACGGAGGTGTGCTCCTTGACGATTCCCAGGCGAATGCCAGTGGGATGTACTTTCTGACCCATCTGATCGACTCCGTTACTTGTCCGCAACCTTGACAGTGATATGGCAAGACCGCTTGACGATGCGATCAGCACGGCCTTTGGCACGTGGCATGATGCGCTTCAGCGAACGCCCTTCGTTGACGAAGACGGTGGAGACCTTCAGGTCATCAACGTCTGCGCCTTCGTTGTGTTCGGCGTTGGCAACGGCCGACTCGAGGACTTTCTTCATGATTTCAGCGGCTTTTTTGCTGCTGAAGGCCAACAGGTTGAGCGCTTCGCCCACCTTCTTCCCGCGGATCTGGTCGGCGACCAAGCGGGCTTTCTGGGCGGAGATGCGAGCGCCCGACAACTTAGCGGCTACTTCCATTTCCTTACCCCTTAACGCTTGGCTTTCTTGTCAGCCACGTGCCCGCGATAGGTGCGGGTACCGGCGAACTCGCCCAGTTTGTGGCCGACCATGTCTTCGTTCACCAGAACTGGGACATGTTGACGACCGTTGTGTACCGCGATGGTCAGACCGACCATTTGTGGCAGGATCATCGAACGGCGCGACCAGGTTTTAACTGGCTTGCGATCGTTCTTCTCCACCGCCACTTCGACCTTCTTCAGCAGGTGAAGATCGATAAAAGGACCTTTTTTCAGAGAACGTGGCACTGTCGTATCCCTCTAGTTACTTGCGACGACGGACGATCATGTTGTCGGTACGCTTATTACCACGGGTCTTCGCACCCTTGGTTGGGAAGCCCCATGGCGATACCGGATGACGACCACCGGAGGTACGACCTTCACCACCACCATGTGGGTGGTCAACCGGGTTCATGGCAACACCACGAACGGTTGGGCGAACGCCGCGCCAGCGTTTGGCACCAGCTTTACCCAGCGAACGCAGGCTGTGCTCGGAGTTCGAGACTTCGCCCAGGGTCGCACGGCACTCAGCCAGTACTTTACGCATCTCACCGGAACGCAGACGCAGAGTCACGTAGACGCCTTCACGAGCGATCAGCTGAGCCGAAGCACCAGCGGAACGAGCGATCTGAGCACCTTTACCCGGCTTCAGTTCGATGCCGTGAATGGTGCTACCTACTGGGATATTGCGCAGCTGCAGGGAGTTACCGGCCTTGATTGGGGCCAGGGCACCTGCGATCAGCTGGTCGCCAGCGCTCACGCCTTTAGGGGCGATGATGTAGCGACGCTCACCGTCTGCGTAGCACAGCAGGGCGATGTGAGCAGTACGGTTCGGGTCGTATTCGATACGCTCGACAGTGGCTGGAATGCCATCTTTGTCGTTGCGACGGAAGTCGACCAGACGGTAATGCTGCTTATGACCACCACCAACGTGACGAGTGGTGATGCGGCCATTGTTGTTACGACCACCAGACTTCGATTTTTTCTCGATCAGCGGTGCGTGAGGAGCGCCTTTGTGCAGCTCCTGGTTGACCACCTTGACCACGAAACGGCGGCCAGGGGAAGTCGGTTTGCATTTAACGATTGCCATGATGCACCCCTTCCTTACTCAGCACTGCTGCTGAAATCGAGATCTTGGCCTGGCTGAAGGGAGACGATCGCCTTCTTCCAGTCATTACGCTTGCCCAGACCACGTGCGGTACGCTTGGTTTTACCCAGAACGTTAACAGTCGACACGTTTTCAACTTTTACGTTGAACAGGCCTTCGACAGCTTTCTTGATTTCCAGCTTGGTTGCATCGGTAGCAACCTTGAATACGAACTGGCCTTTTTTCTCAGCCAGAACGGTAGCCTTCTCGGAAACGTGCGGGCCAAGGAGGACTTTGAATACGCGTTCCTGGTTCATCCCAGCAGCTCCTCGAATTTCTTCACGGCCGAGACAGTGATCAACACTTTCTCGTATGCGATCAGACTGACCGGGTCGGAACCTTGCACGTCACGTACATCGACGTGCGGCAGGTTGCGAGCAGCCAGGTACAGGTTCTGATCAACAGCGTCGGAAACGATCAGTACGTCGTTCAGACCCATGCCGTTCAGCTTGTTCAGCAGATCTTTGGTTTTCGGTGCTTCAACAGCGAAGTCCTGAACCACGACCAGACGGTCGCTACGCACCAGCTCAGCGAGGATGGAGCGCAGGGCTGCGCGGTACATCTTCTTGTTGAGCTTCTGCGAGTGATCTTGAGGGCGAGCTGCGAAGGTTACACCACCGCCACGCCAGATCGGACCACGAGTGGTACCAGCACGAGCACGGCCAGTACCCTTCTGACGCCATGGGCGCTTACCGCCACCAGCCACGTCGGAACGGGTCTTCTGCTGCTTGGTGCCCTGACGGCCGCCGGCCATGTAGGCCACGACTGCTTGGTGTACCAGCGTCTCGTTGAATTCGCCACCGAAAGTCAGTTCGGAAACTTCGATCGCCTGAGCGTCATTTACATTGAGTTGCATGTCAGTTTCCCCTTAACCGCGAGCCTTGACAGCTGGACGTACAACCACGTCGCCGCCAGTAGCGCCTGGAACGGCACCCTTGACCAGCAGCAGGTTGCGTTCAGCGTCTACGCGAACTACTTCCAGGGACTGAACAGTCACGCGCTCGGCGCCCATGTGACCGGACATTTTCTTGCCCTTGAACACACGACCAGGAGTCTGGCACTGGCCGATGGAACCTGGGACACGGTGCGACACGGAGTTACCGTGGGTGTTGTCCTGGCCACGGAAGTTCCAGCGCTTGATGGTACCGGCGAAGCCTTTACCTTTGGACTGACCAGTAACGTCTACCAGCTGGCCTGCAGTGAAGAGTTCAGCTTTGATCAGATCGCCAGCCTGGAAATCGCCTTCTTCAAGACGGAACTCCCAGACACCGCGACCAGCGGCAACGTTGGCCTTGGCGAAGTGGCCTGCCTGAGCGGCAGTCACGCGCGAAGCACGACGCTCGCCGACAGTGACTTGCACTGCACGGTAGCCATCGGTTTCTTCAGTTTTGAACTGGGTGACGCGATTCGGCTCGATCTCGATGACCGTGACCGGAATGGAGACACCTTCTTCGGTGAAAATGCGGGTCATACCGCACTTGCGACCGATTACACCAATAGTCATGTTGTAAACCTCATGAGTGTACGGGGCTTTCACCCGCTATGGCCGCCCATTTCAGAGCGTTACACGACCAGACCGAAGTCTTAGCCGAGGCTGATCTGTACTTCCACACCTGCCGCCAGATCAAGCTTCATCAGCGCATCAACGGTTTTATCCGTTGGCTGGACGATGTCCAGAACACGCTTATGAGTGCGGATCTCGTACTGGTCACGCGCGTCTTTGTTGACGTGCGGGGAAACCAGAACGGTGAAACGCTCTTTGCGGGTAGGCAGTGGAATTGGACCACGCACTTGTGCACCAGTACGTTTCGCGGTTTCCACGATTTCCTGGGTGGATTGGTCGATCAGGCGATGGTCGAAAGCCTTCAACCTGATACGGATTTGCTGATTTTGCATTGGATTTCAGACTCCAGGCTGTTCCCAACGGACGCACTACGCCCGCTAAAAGGAGGCGTGATTCTATAGACGCCCCCATTTAGTGTCAACCCAATAAAAAAAACCCCCGCTGAGCGGGGGTTTTTTCAATCGGTCGAGTGATTACTCGATGATTTTTGCTACGACGCCGGCGCCGACGGTACGACCGCCTTCACGGATAGCGAAGCGCAGACCGTCTTCCATTGCGATGGTCTTGATCAGGGTGACAGTCATCTGAATGTTGTCACCTGGCATTACCATTTCAACGCCTTCCGGCAGTTCGCAGTTACCGGTCACGTCAGTGGTACGGAAGTAGAACTGAGGACGGTAGCCTTTGAAGAACGGAGTGTGACGACCGCCTTCTTCCTTCGACAGAACGTAGACTTCTGCGGTGAACTTGGTGTGCGGCTTGACCGAACCTGGCTTGACCAGAACCTGGCCACGCTCAACGTCATCACGCTTGGTACCACGCAGCAGAACGCCGCAGTTCTCGCCAGCACGGCCTTCGTCCAGCAGCTTGCGGAACATTTCAACACCGGTGCAGGTGGTGGTCGAAGTGTCACGCAGACCAACGATTTCCAGCGGATCCTGAACGCGGACGATACCACGCTCGATACGACCGGTAACAACGGTACCACGACCCGAGATCGAGAATACGTCTTCGATCGGCATCAGGAACGGCTGGTCAACGGCACGAACTGGCTCAGGGATGTAGGCATCCAGAGTTTCTACCAGCTTCTTGACAGCGGTAGTACCCATTTCGTTGTCGTCTTTGCCTTCCAGGGCCATACGAGCCGAACCGATGATGATCGGGGTGTCGTCGCCTGGGAAGTCGTAGGTGGACAGCAGGTCGCGAACTTCCATCTCGACCAGTTCCAGCAGCTCGGCGTCGTCTACCAGGTCAGCCTTGTTCAGGAAGACCACGATGTAAGGAACGCCTACCTGACGGGACAGCAGGATGTGCTCACGGGTTTGCGGCATCGGACCATCGGCGGCCGAGCAAACCAGGATCGCGCCGTCCATCTGGGCAGCACCGGTGATCATGTTCTTCACGTAGTCAGCGTGACCTGGGCAGTCAACGTGAGCGTAGTGACGAATGTTCGAGTTGTACTCGACGTGAGCGGTGTTGATGGTGATACCGCGCGCTTTTTCTTCCGGAGCCGAGTCGATCTTGTCGAACTCAACGACTGCCGAACCGAAAACTTCGGAGCAGACGCGAGTCAGAGCTGCGGTCAGAGTGGTCTTACCGTGGTCAACGTGGCCGATGGTGCCGACGTTAACGTGGGGAAGGGAACGATCAAATTTTTCTTTAGCCACGACAGTGAACCTCTTGCCTAAAGGGGATTAGCCTTGTTTTTTAACGAGTGCTTCGACGATGTTCGACGGAGCTTCGGCGTATTTGGAGAATTCCATGGAGTAGCTTGCGCGACCCTGAGACATGGAACGAACGTCGGTTGCGTAACCGAACATCTCTCCGAGCGGAACTTCAGCGCGGACGACACGGCCAGAGACCGATTCATCCATACCCTGGACCAGACCACGACGACGGTTCAGGTCACCCATCACGTCACCCAGGTAGTCTTCCGGGGTTACAACTTCGACCTTCATGATCGGCTCGAGGACCACGCCACCACCCTTCTGGGCCAGTTGCTTGGTTGCCATCGAAGCAGCGATCTTGAACGCCATTTCGTTGGAGTCGACGTCGTGGTACGAACCGTCGAACACGGTAGCCTTCAGGCCGATCAGCGGATAGCCGGCAACAACGCCGTTCTTCATCTGCTCTTCGATACCCTTCTGGATCGCAGGGATGTATTCCTTCGGAACCACACCACCAACGACTTCGTTGGTGAAGACCAGGCCCTCAGTGATATTGCCCTTATCGTCTTCATCCGGCTGAGAGAAGCGAATCCAGCAGTGACCGAACTGACCACGACCACCCGACTGGCGAACGAACTTGCCTTCGATCTCCACACCGGACTTGGTGATCTTCTCGCGGTACGAAACCTGCGGCTTGCCGATGTTGGCCTCAACGTTGAATTCACGCTTCATGCGGTCAACGATGATGTCCAGGTGCAGCTCACCCATACCGGAGATGATGGTCTGACCAGTCTCTTCGTCGGTCTTGACGCGGAACGACGGGTCTTCCTGAGCCAGCTTGCCCAGAGCGATACCCATCTTTTCCTGGTCCTGCTTGGTCTTCGGCTCGACAGACAGCGAAATCACTGGCTCCGGGAAGTCCATGCGCTCAAGGATGATTGGCTTGTCGGCGTCGCACAGGGTTTCACCAGTGGTAACGTCCTTCATGCCGATCAGGGCCGCGATGTCGCCAGCGCGCACTTCCTTGATCTCTTCACGCTGGTTGGCGTGCATCTGCACCATACGACCAACGCGCTCTTTCTTGCCTTTGACCGAGTTGATGACCGAGTCACCGGAGCTCAGAACGCCCGAGTAGACGCGAACGAAGGTCAGGGTACCTACGAACGGGTCGGTAGCGATCTTGAACGCCAGAGCCGAGAACGGCTCGTTGTCGTCGGCGTGACGCTCGTCCTGCTGCTCTTCGGTGATCTCATCCTTCGGCACTTCGGCCAGATCAGGGTGGATACCCTTGATCGCAGGAATTTCGGTCGGAGCAGGCAGGAAGTCGATAACGGCGTCGAGAACCAGGGGAACACCCTTGTTCTTGAACGACGAACCGCAGACAGCCGGAACGATCTCGCTGGCCAGGGTGCGCGCACGCAGACCTGCCTTGATTTCTTCGACGGTCAGCTCACCTTCTTCAAGGTACTTGTTCATCAGCTCTTCGCTGGCTTCGGCGGCGGCTTCAACCATGTTGTTGCGCCATTCGTTAGCCAGTTCGACCATGTCCGCTGGAATTTCTTCTTCGCGGTACGTGGTGCCCTTGTCGTCTTCGTTCCAGTAGATGGCTTTCATCTTGATCAGGTCGACCTGACCCTGGAAGTCGTCTTCTGCACCGATAGCCAGCTGGACCGGAACCGGGGTGTGACCCAGGCGGTTCTTGATCTGACCGACAACGCGCAGGAAGTTGGCACCAGCACGGTCCATCTTGTTCACGTAGACAACACGCGGAACACCGTACTTGTTGGCCTGACGCCATACGGTTTCGGACTGCGGCTCAACGCCGGAGGTACCGCAGAACACAACGACCGCGCCGTCGAGTACACGCAGCGAACGCTCTACTTCAATGGTGAAGTCAACGTGGCCGGGGGTATCGATGACGTTTACGCGGTAGTTGTCGTACTGACCACGGGAACCTTTCCAGAAGGTGGTAACGGCAGCGGAGGTAATGGTGATACCGCGCTCCTGCTCCTGCACCATCCAGTCGGTGGTCGCGGCGCCGTCGTGCACCTCGCCCATCTTGTGGCTCAGACCTGTGTAGAACAGGATCCGCTCGGTAGTGGTAGTCTTGCCCGCGTCAACGTGGGCGCAGATACCGATGTTACGGTAGCGGTTAATTGCTGTAGTACGAGCCATAAAGCCCTCGCAAAATGATTGATGCTTGAATTAGAAGCGGTAGTGCGAGAACGCTTTGTTGGCCTCGGCCATACGGTGCACGTCTTCACGCTTCTTGACTGCAGCACCCTTGCCTTCAGCAGCATCCAGCAGTTCGCCGGCCAGGCGCAGGGCCATCGACTTCTCGCCGCGCTTGCGGGCGTAGTCTACGAGCCAGCGCATTGCCAGAGCGTTACGACGGGACGGACGAACTTCAACCGGAACCTGGTAAGTGGCACCGCCAACACGGCGGGACTTAACTTCGACCAGCGGAGCGATGGCGTCGAGAGCTTTCTCGAAGATTTCCAGGGGGTCGCTGTTCTTGCGTGCTTTGACGGTATCCAGGGCACCGTAAACGATGCGCTCGGCTACGGCCTTCTTGCCGCTTTCCATCACGTGGTTCATGAACTTGGCGAGAATCTGGGATCCGTACTTCGGATCGTCAAGGATCTCACGTTTTGCTGCTACACGACGTCTTGGCATGATAAGCCCTCAAACGGTCTTCAGGTTAGCCCGGGACCAGGTCTTTCGACCCCTGCCCGACCTTACTCTTATCGACTCAAATAAATGGATGTCTGCAAACGGCCGATTACTTCGGACGCTTGGTACCGTACTTCGAACGACCCTGGTTACGGCCTTTAACGCCCGAAGTATCCAGAGAGCCGCGAACGGTGTGGTAACGAACACCTGGCAAGTCTTTTACACGGCCGCCACGGATCAGGACGACGCTGTGCTCTTGCAGGTTGTGGCCTTCACCACCGATGTACGAGGAAACCTCGAAACCGTTGGTCAGACGCACACGGCATACTTTACGCAGTGCCGAGTTTGGTTTTTTCGGCGTGGTGGTGTACACGCGGGTGCACACGCCACGACGCTGCGGGCAGTTCTGCAGCGCAGGTACGTCGGATTTCTCGACGGTACGCTTACGCGGCTGACGTACCAGCTGGTTGATAGTTGCCATCTACTAGCTCCACTGATTGTCTTGCGACGCTATTGTCTTGCAAGAAAGCCAAAAATTGGCGAGACGGAGCCTCACCAAATTTAAGGGTACAAAAGTCTAAAGAGGATCTTGCACCCAGTCAAGACGAGGCCCCGGCCCTCCCCGTCCGATCATCGGCAACATTTCATGTCGCCGCTGATCGCTCGGGGCTTGCCGGGGCCCTGCCCTGTACTTAGTTACCGCTGGAGTTCAGCGCTTCGGTCAGTGCGGCTTCCACCTCACTGGCGCTCACACGCAGCGGCTTGTCGGCATCACGGCGACGCTTACGCTCGCTGTGGTAGGCCAGACCAGTACCGGCCGGAATCAGACGACCCACGACCACGTTCTCTTTCAGGCCGCGCAGGTAGTCGCGCTTGCCGGTTACCGCCGCTTCGGTCAGTACGCGGGTGGTTTCCTGGAAGGAAGCCGCGGAGATGAACGACTCGGTCGACAGCGAGGCCTTGGTGATACCCAGCAGCACGCGGGAGAACTTGGAGATGAACTTGTCCTCGCTGGCGAGACGCTCGTTCTCTACCAGTACCTGGGTCAGTTCCATCTGGTCGCCCTTGATGAAGCTGGAGTCACCCGACTCGGTGATCTCGACCTTGCGCAGCATCTGACGCAGGATGGTCTCGATGTGCTTGTCGTTGATCTTAACGCCTTGCAGACGGTAAACGTCCTGGATCTCGTTGACGATGTACTTCGCCAGCGCGCTCACACCCAGCAGACGCAGAATGTCGTGCGGATCGCTCGGGCCGTCGGAGATAACTTCGCCGCGGTTTACCTGTTCGCCTTCGAAGACGTTCAGGTGGCGCCACTTCGGAATCAGCTCTTCGTACGGATCGCTACCGTCGGTCGGGGTGATGACCAGACGACGCTTGCCCTTGGTCTCCTTGCCGAACGCGATGGTGCCGCTGACTTCAGCCAGAATCGAGGCCTCTTTCGGACGGCGCGCTTCGAACAGGTCGGCAACGCGCGGCAGACCACCGGTGATGTCACGGGTCTTCGACGTTTCTTGCGGGATACGCGCGATAACGTCACCAACACCGATCTGGGCACCGTCAGCCACGCCGACGAGGGCGTTGGCCGGCAGGAAGTACTGGGCAGGTACGTCGGTACCTGGCAGGTACAGATCCTTGCCAGAAGCGTCGACCATCTTGATAGCAGGACGGATTTCCTTGCCAGCGGCAGGGCGATCCTTGACGTCCAGTACTTCAATGTTGGTCAAACCCGTCAATTCGTCAGTCTGACGCTTGATGGTGATGCCTTCTTCCATGCCAACGAAGGTCACGGTACCTTTCAGTTCGGTAACGATCGGGTGGGTGTGCGGGTCCCACTTGGCGACGATAGCGCCAGCTTCGACCTTTTCACCTTCCTTGACCGAAATTACCGCACCATAAGGCAGCTTGTAGCGCTCACGCTCACGACCGAACTCGTCGGCAATGGCCAACTCGCCCGAACGCGATACGGCAACCAGGTTGCCATCGGCACGTTCTACCTGCTTCAGGTTGTGCAGACGCACCATACCGCCGTTCTTCACCTGGACGCTGTCGGCAGCCGAGGTACGGCTTGCAGCACCACCGATGTGGAACGTACGCATGGTCAGCTGGGTACCCGGCTCACCGATCGACTGCGCAGCGATAACGCCGACAGCTTCACCGATGTTCACCTGGTGACCGCGAGCCAGGTCACGACCGTAGCACTTGGCGCAGATGCCGTAACGGGTTTCGCAGTTGATCGGCGAACGCACGACCACTTCGTCGATGCTGTTCAGCTCGATGAATTCGACCCACTTCTCGTCGACCAGGGTACCGGCCGGAACGATGACGTCCTCGGTGCCTGGCTTGAACACGTCACGGGCGATGACACGACCCAGCACACGCTCACCCAGCGGTTCTACAACGTCACCACCTTCGATGTGCGGGGTCATCAGCAGGCCCTGGTCGGTGCCGCAGTCGATCTCGGTAACAACCAGATCCTGGGCAACGTCTACCAGACGACGAGTCAGGTAACCGGAGTTGGCGGTCTTCAGTGCGGTATCCGCCAGACCCTTACGAGCACCGTGGGTCGAAATGAAGTACTGCAGAACGCTCAGACCTTCACGGAAGTTCGCAGTGATCGGCGTCTCGATAATGGAGCCGTCCGGCTTGGCCATCAGGCCACGCATACCGGCCAGCTGACGGATCTGGGCTGCGGAACCCCGCGCACCGGAGTCAGCCATCATGTACATCGAGTTGAAGGACTCTTGCTCGACTTCCTTGCCTTCGCGATCGATGACCTTCTCTTTCGAGAGGTTGGCCATCATCGCCTTGGACACTTCGTCGTTCGCCTTCGACCACAAGTCGATGACCTTGTTGTACTTTTCGCCCTGGGTTACCAGGCCGGAGGCGTACTGGCTCTCGATTTCCTTCACTTCGTCGGTAGCGGTACCGATGATGCGAGCTTTCTCGTCCGGGATAACGAAGTCGTTAACACCAATCGAAACGCCGGAAATGGTCGAGTAAGCGAAACCGGTGTACATCAGCTGGTCAGCAAAGATTACGGTCTCTTTCAGACCAACCACGCGGTAGCACTGGTTGATCAGCTTGGAGATCGCCTTCTTCTTCATCGGCTGGTTGACCACGTCGTAGGGCAGACCTGCCGGTACAACCTGGAACAGCAGCGCACGGCCGACGGTGGTGTCGACGATGCGGGTGTTCTTGACCACGGAACCGTCACGCTCTTTCACGGTTTCGTTGATACGAACCTTGATTTTCGCGTGCAGGGCAGCTTCGCCGGCGCGGAATACGCGGTCGACTTCCTGCAGGTCGGCGAACACGCGACCTTCGCCCTTGGCGTTGATGGCCTCACGGGTCATGTAGTACAGACCCAGTACCACGTCCTGCGACGGAACGATGATTGGCTCACCGTTGGCTGGCGACAGGATGTTGTTGGTCGACATCATCAACGCGCGCGCTTCGAGCTGGGCTTCCAGGGTCAGCGGCACGTGAACAGCCATCTGGTCACCGTCGAAGTCGGCGTTGTACGCGGCACAGACCAGCGGGTGCAGCTGGATAGCCTTACCTTCGATCAGAACCGGTTCAAATGCCTGGATACCCAGACGGTGCAGGGTCGGTGCACGGTTGAGCAGCACGGGGTGTTCGCGGATCACCTCGGCGAGTACGTCCCACACCTCTGGCAGCTCACGCTCGACCATCTTCTTGGCAGCCTTGATGGTGGTCGCCAGACCACGCATTTCCAGCTTGCCGAAAATGAACGGCTTGAACAGCTCGAGGGCCATCTTCTTCGGCAGACCGCACTGGTGCAGACGCAGGGTCGGGCCTACGGTAATTACCGAACGGCCGGAGTAGTCCACACGCTTACCGAGCAGGTTCTGACGGAAGCGACCTTGCTTACCTTTGATCATGTCGGCCAGGGACTTCAGCGGACGCTTGTTCGAGCCAGTGATGGCGCGACCGCGACGGCCGTTGTCCAGCAGGGCGTCGACCGCTTCCTGCAGCATGCGCTTTTCGTTGCGCACGATGATGTCCGGCGCCGACAGATCCAGCAGGCGCTTCAGACGGTTGTTACGGTTGATCACCCGACGATACAGGTCGTTCAGGTCGGAGGTCGCGAAGCGGCCGCCATCCAGCGGTACCAGCGGACGCAGGTCCGGCGGCAGCACAGGCAGGACGGTCAGGACCATCCACTCAGGCAGGTTGCCCGAACCCTGGAACGCTTCCATCAGCTTCAGGCGCTTGGACAGCTTCTTGATCTTGGTTTCCGAGTTGGTCTGCGGAATCTCTTCGCGCAGGCGACCGATCTCGTGCTCCAGGTCGATAGCGTGCAGCAGCTCGCGGACAGCCTCGGCACCCATGCGGGCGTCGAAGTCATCACCGAACTCCTCCAGCGCTTCGAAGTACTGCTCGTCGTTCAGCAGCTGGCCTTTTTCCAGGGTCGTCATGCCCGGGTCGATAACGACGTAGCTCTCGAAGTAGAGCACGCGCTCGATGTCACGCAGGGTCATGTCCATCAGCAGGCCGATACGGGACGGCAGCGACTTCAGGAACCAGATGTGGGCAACCGGCGAGGCCAGTTCGATGTGCGCCATGCGCTCACGACGAACTTTTGCCAGGGCAACTTCAACGCCGCACTTCTCGCAGATCACGCCGCGATGCTTGAGGCGCTTGTACTTGCCGCACAGGCACTCGTAGTCCTTGACTGGGCCAAAGATCTTGGCGCAGAACAGGCCGTCACGCTCAGGTTTGAACGTACGGTAGTTGATGGTTTCCGGCTTCTTAACTTCACCGAACGACCACGAACGGATCATTTCAGGCGACGCCAGACCGATGCGGATGGCGTCGAACTCTTCGACTTGACCCTGGTTTTTCAGCAAATTCAGTAGGTCTTTCAAGGCCTTTCCTCCTGGCGGAGCAGGGAGCGGGCATTACCTGCCCCACTCCCCTTCGCGTCACGTGTTATTCGGTTTCCAGATCGATATCGATACCGAGCGAACGGATCTCTTTGATCAACACGTTGAAGGACTCGGGCATGCCCGGCTCCATACGGTGATCGCCATCCACGATGTTCTTGTACATCTTGGTACGGCCGTTCACGTCGTCCGACTTCACTGTGAGCATTTCTTGCAGGGTGTATGCCGCGCCGTATGCTTCCAGCGCCCACACTTCCATCTCCCCGAAACGCTGACCACCGAACTGCGCCTTACCACCCAGCGGCTGCTGGGTAACCAGGCTGTAGGAACCAGTGGAACGCGCGTGCATCTTGTCGTCCACCAAGTGGTTCAGCTTGAGCATGTACATGTAACCAACGGTCACAGGACGCTCGAACTTGTTGCCGGTACGGCCATCGAACAGCACCATCTGGCCGCTCTCTGGCAGGTCGGCCAGCTTAAGCATGGC
Organism: Pseudomonas sp. M2(2023); assembly: GCF_030263955.1. NCBI lineage: Bacteria > Pseudomonadati > Pseudomonadota > Gammaproteobacteria > Pseudomonadales > Pseudomonadaceae > Pseudomonas > Pseudomonas sp. M2(2023). The sequence continues at coordinate 541,957 of NZ_CP127114.1, read as the reverse complement.
CTTGATCTCGCGCTCCTTGGCACCATCGAAGACCGGGGTAGCCATTGGCACGCCCTTCTTCAGGTTGTGGGCCAGGGCCAGGATCTCTTCGTCGGTGAACTCGTCCAGGTTTTCCTGACGACCGCCGATCTCGTTGTAGACCTCGGTCAGGAACACGCGCAGTTCAGCGGCCTTGCGCTGCTCTTCGATCATGCGGTCGATCTTCTCGCCCAGACCCTTGGCCGCCAGGCCCAGGTGGGTTTCGAGGATCTGACCGACGTTCATACGCGAAGGTACACCCAGCGGGTTCAGTACGACATCGACCGGAGTACCGTTGGCGTCGTGCGGCATGTCTTCGACCGGCATGATTACCGAGACCACACCCTTGTTACCGTGACGACCGGCCATCTTGTCACCCGGCTGGATGCGACGGCGGATTGCCAGGTAAACCTTGACGATCTTCAGTACGCCCGGTGCCAGGTCATCACCCTGCTGCAGCTTGCGCTTCTTGTCTTCGAACTTGTCGTCCAGCAGACGGCGACGATCGACGATGTACTGCTGAGCCTTTTCCAGCTGCTCGTTCAGTGCATCTTCGGCCATGCGCAGTTTGAACCACTGCCCGTGCTCCAGACCATCCAGCACTTCGTCAGTGATCACGGTGCCTTTCTTCAGGCCCGCGCCACCGTCGACCACCTGGCCGTTCAGAGCAGAACGCAGACGCTCGAAGGTTGCACCTTCGACGATGCGGAACTCTTCGTTGAGGTCCTTGCGGATCTCGTCCAGCTGCATCTTCTCGATGGCCAGGGCGCGACTGTCGCGCTCGACGCCATCACGGGTGAAGACCTGTACGTCGATGACGGTACCCTTGGTGCCGGTTGGCACGCGCAGGGAGGTGTCCTTAACGTCGCTGGCCTTCTCACCGAAGATTGCGCGCAGCAGTTTTTCTTCCGGAGTCAGCTGGGTTTCGCCTTTTGGCGTTACCTTGCCGACCAGGATGTCGCCAGCGCCGACTTCGGCACCCACGTAGACGATACCGGCTTCGTCCAGCTTGTTCAGTGCGGCTTCACCCACGTTCGGGATGTCCGCAGTGATTTCCTCTGGGCCAAGCTTGGTGTCACGCGCCACACAGGTCAGTTCCTGGATGTGGATGGTGGTGAAGCGGTCTTCCTGAACCACACGCTCGGACAGGCAGATGGAGTCTTCGAAGTTGAAGCCGTTCCACGCCATGAACGCGATGCGCATGTTCTGACCCAGTGCCAGTTCACCCATGTCGGTGGACGGGCCGTCGGCCATGATGTCGCCACGCTGAACCTTGTCACCCTTGCTCACCAGCGGACGCTGGTTGATGCAGGTGTTCTGGTTCGAACGGGTGTACTTGGTCAGGTTGTAGATATCCACACCTGCTTCGCCGGTTTCCACTTCGTCGTCGGCAACGCGAACAACGATACGGCTGGCGTCGACCGAGTCGATCACACCACCGCGGCGAGCAACCACGCAGACACCGGAGTCACGGGCAACGTTGCGCTCCATGCCGGTACCTACCAGCGGCTTGTCGGCGCGCAGGGTCGGTACAGCCTGACGCTGCATGTTGGAACCCATCAATGCACGGTTGGCGTCGTCGTGCTCGAGGAACGGAATCAACGACGCAGCGACGGAAACAACCTGCTTCGGCGAAACGTCCATCAGGGTGACGTCTTCCGGCGCCTTGACGGTGAATTCGTTCAGGTGACGAACAGCTACCAGCTCATCGATCAGTTGCTTCTTCTCGTTCATCGCGGCCGAAGCCTGGGCGATGACGTGATCCGCTTCTTCAATGGCCGACAGGAACACGATGTCGTCGCTGACCACGCCTTCCTTCACCACGCGATACGGGCTTTCCAGGAAGCCGTACTGGTTGGTGCGGGCATAGGCTGCCAGGGAGTTGATCAGACCGATGTTCGGACCTTCTGGGGTCTCGATCGGGCACACACGGCCGTAGTGGGTCGGGTGTACGTCACGGACTTCGAAGCCGGCACGCTCACGGGTCAGACCGCCTGGGCCGAGTGCGGAGACGCGGCGCTTGTGGGTGATCTCGGAGAGCGGGTTGTTCTGGTCCATGAACTGGGACAGCTGGCTGGAACCGAAGAACTCTTTCACCGCTGCCGCAACCGGCTTGGCGTTGATCAGGTCTTGCGGCATCAAGCCTTCGCTTTCCGCCATCGACAGGCGTTCCTTGACCGCGCGCTCGACACGCACCAGGCCAACGCGGAACTGGTTCTCGGCCATCTCACCGACGCAACGTACACGACGGTTACCCAGGTGGTCGATGTCGTCGACGATGCCTTTGCCGTTACGGATGTCGACCAGGGTCTTCAGAACCTCGACGATATCTTCCTTGCTCAGCACGCCCGAACCTTCGATCTCGGTACGACCGATACGACGGTTGAACTTCATGCGGCCAACGGCGGACAGGTCGTAACGCTCGGCGCTGAAGAACAGGTTGTTGAACAGGGTCTCGGCAGCATCCTTGGTCGGCGGTTCGCCAGGACGCATCATGCGGTAGATCTCGACCAGGGCTTCCAGCTGGTTGCTGGTGGTGTCGATCTTCAGGGTATCGGAGATGAACGGACCGCAATCGATGTCGTTGGTGTACAGGGTCTCGATACGGACGACCTGTGCCTTGGCGACCTTGATCAGCAGTTCGGTGGTCATCTCGGTGTTGCATTCGGCCAGGATCTCGCCGGTAGCCGGATGCACGATGGCCTTGGCGGTAGTGCGGCCCAGGACGTATTCCATAGGAACGTCTAGCTGCTTGACGCCGGCCTTCTCGAGCTGGTTGATGTGGCGCGCGGTAATACGGCGGCCCTGCTCGACGATGACTTTGCCGGTTTCGTCATGGATATCCATGACTGCAACCTCACCACGCAGACGCTGCGGTACCAGTTCCAGGCTGAGTTTCTCGCCGGAAATATGGAACACGTTGGTGGTGTAGAAGGTATTCAGCACTTCTTCAGTGCTGTAACCCAGGGCACGCAGCAGCACCGAGGCCGGCAGTTTGCGGCGACGGTCGATACGTACGAACACGCAGTCCTTCGGATCGAACTCGAAGTCCAGCCAGGAGCCGCGGTACGGGATGATGCGAGCGGAGTACAGCAGCTTGCCGGAGCTGTGAGTCTTGCCACGGTCGTGGTCGAAGAACACACCAGGCGAACGGTGCAGCTGGGAAACGATCACCCGCTCGGTACCGTTGATAACGAAGGTACCGTTCTCAGTCATCAGGGGGATTTCACCCATGTAGACTTCTTGCTCTTTGATGTCCTTGATCGCTTTGTTCGACGATTCCTTGTCGAAGATGATCAGGCGCACCTTGACCCGCAGTGGGACCGCGAAGGTCACGCCACGCAGGACACATTCCTTCACATCGAAGGCGGGTTCGCCCAGGCGATAGCCTACGTACTCCAGGGCAGCATTGCCGGAGTAGCTGATGATCGGGAATACCGATTTGAAGGCCGCGTGCAGGCCGACGTCGCGGAACTGATCCTTGGATGCTCCCGCTTGCAGGAATTCGCGATACGAATCCAGCTGGATGGCCAGGAGGTAAGGCACATCCATGACGTCCGGCAACTTGCTAAAGTCCTTGCGGATACGTTTTTTCTCAGTGTATGAGTAAGCCATCAGCGTTCCCCAGCTTGGTCACCTGCTTGTTTGGCTTCTCCCGGCGGGAGCAGCCAGAAAATCGTGCAAACCCCTTGGTTTGCGCCACCCACATGGGTGTCTTGCAGCTTGTTATCGGGGCCGGCCTGACCGGCCACCAATAACGGAAAAAGGCCGGTGGCATAAGCCACCAGCCATCAGCCCTTCGCTCAACGCTCGGACTGGAGTCGCAAGGTCGAGATTACTTCAGCTCGACTTTAGCGCCAGCTTCTTCCAGCTTCTTCTTCGCGTCTTCAGCGGCTTCTTTCGAAACGCCTTCAGCGATAACCTGAGGAGCGCCGTCGACTTTCTCTTTGGCTTCTTTCAGGCCCAGACCGGTCAGTTCACGAACGGCCTTGATCACGTTTACTTTCTTGTCGCCAGCTTCGGTCAGAACGACGTTGAACTCGGTCTGCTCTTCAACAGCGGCAGCAGCGCCAGCAGCTGGGCCAGCGGCAACAGCGGCAGCAGCGGTAACGCCGAAGGTTTCTTCCATCGCTTTGATCAGTTCAACAATTTCCAGAACAGTTTTCTGGCCGATTGCTTCGATGATTTGCTCGTTAGTCAGAGACATGACTTCAATCCTGTATTGGGGTGACAGCCTACGCAGCCATCAAATTAAACGTATGATTTTGAAAGAGTTGCGCGTGCCTTAGGCAGCAGCAGCTTCTTTCTGGTCGCGCAGAGCTGCCAGGGTACGAGCCAGCTTGCTGGTTGCACCTTGGATTACGCTCATCAGCTGTGCGATAGCCTCGTCGCGAGTTGGCAGGGTTGCCAGCACGTCGATCTGGTTAGCGGCAAGGAACTTGCCGTCGAACGCAGCTGCCTTGATCTCGAACTTGTCCTGACCCTTGGCGAACTCTTTGAACAGACGAGCAGCAGCGCCCGGGTGTTCGTTGGAGAAAGCAATCAGGGTCGGGCCTTTGAACGCGTCGTTGAGGATCGAGAATTCGGTGCCTTCAACAGCGCGCTTCAGCAGGGTGTTACGTACGACACGTACGTAAACGCCAGCTTCGCGGGCCTCTTTACGGAGTCCGGTCATTGCGCCTACAGTCACACCACGGGCATCAGCCACGACAGCGGACAGAGCGACTTTGGCAGCCTCGTTGACTTCAGCGACGATGGCCTTCTTGTCTTCGAGTTTAATTGCCACGGGTTTACTCCTGGTTTTTACCGTTTCATCTGGCCGAGGCCGGATGTCGTTTTGGTGTCTGATTCGGTAACGAATCGGGAGCACCATCTGCGTGGGCTGGTGTTTTAAGGCTTGCGCCGCCTACGGTCTTGGATAGCCCCCGCCAGGCAGGGACCCCAATTTTTGCTGGTGGCGCGACAGGTCGCGCCACCATGTTCTTACACGTTCAGCGAGCTCTGATCGATGACCAGACCTGGGCCCATGGTGGTGCTCAGGGTAACGCGCTTGACGTAGATACCTTTCGAGGAAGCTGGCTTGATACGCTTCAGATCAGCGATCAGGGCTTCAACGTTTTCCTTCAGCTTGCCGGCTTCGAAGCCGACCTTGCCAACGGAGGTGTGGATGATACCGTTCTTGTCGGTACGGTAGCGAACCTGACCAGCCTTGGCGTTCTTGACGGCGCCGGCTACGTCTGGGGTCACGGTACCAACTTTCGGGTTAGGCATCAGGCCGCGAGGACCCAGAACCTGACCCAGCTGACCTACAACGCGCATGGCATCAGGCGATGCGATAACGACGTCATAGTTCAGGTCGCCGCCTTTCATTTCGGCAGCCAGATCGTCCATACCTACGCGGTCAGCGCCGGCAGCCAGAGCGGCTTCAGCAGCTGGACCCTGGGTGAAGACAGCAACGCGAACGGTCTTGCCAGTGCCGTGCGGCAGCACGGTAGCGCTACGTACGACCTGGTCGGATTTACGCGGGTCAACACCGAGGTTAACGGCGATGTCGTAGGATTCTACGAACTTGGCAGCCGGCAGCGAAGCCAGCAGAGTGGCCGCTTCTTCGAAGTTGTAGGCCTTGCCTGCTTCGATTTTCTCGGCGATTGCCTTTTGGCGTTTAGTCAGCTTAGCCATTACACACCCTCCACGTTCAGGCCCATGCTGCGGGCAGAGCCAGCAATGGTGCGTACAGCAGCGTCCAGGTCAGCGGCAGTCAGATCAGCCTGTTTAGCCTTGGCGATGTCTTCCAGCTGAGCACGGGTAACGGTACCGACTTTAACGGTGTTCGGGCGAGCCGAACCACTGGTCAGGCCAGCAGCTTTCTTCAGCAGAACCGAGGCAGGGGTGCTCTTGGTCTCGAAGGTGAAGCTACGGTCGCTGTAGACAGTGATGATAACAGGAGTCGGCAGGCCGGCTTCTTGACCCTGGGTACGGGCGTTGAAGGCCTTGCAGAATTCCATGATGTTCACACCGTGTTGACCCAGTGCTGGACCAACGGGTGGGCTTGGGTTGGCCTGGCCGGCCTTAACTTGCAGCTTGATGTAAGCCTGAATTTTCTTAGCCATGAGCTACTCCAAAATCGGGTACGAACGCCTGCTGGCTCCCCGGATGACTTGCGTTTTATCCCAGTGACGAAAAAACCCCGCAGCACACAGGGCTGCGGGGTATGGGATGCTTCGTCCGCCTAGACCTTTTCGACCTGGCTGAACTCGAGCTCTACCGGAGTAGAGCGACCGAAAATGAGCACCGCTACCTGCAGGCGACTCTTTTCGTAGTTAACCTCTTCGACACTACCATTGAAGTCAGCGAACGGGCCGTCAATGACTCGAACCACTTCACCCGGCTCGAACAGCGTCTTCGGCTTCGGCTTGTCGCTACCGTCGGCAACGCGACGCAGGATAGCCTCTGCTTCTTTATCGGTGATCGGCGCAGGCTTGTCTGCGGTGCCACCAATAAAGCCCATCACACGAGGGGTGTCCTTGACCAAGTGCCAAGTCCCTTCGTTCATCTCCATCTGGACCAGTACATAGCCAGGGAAGAATTTACGCTCACTCTTGCGCTTCTGGCCGTTGCGCATTTCGACGACTTCTTCGGTCGGGACCAGGATCTCGCCGAAACCGTCTTCCATGCCAGCCAGCTTGACGCGCTCGATCAGGGAGCGCATTACATGCTTCTCGTAACCCGAGTAAGCATGCACAACATACCAACGCTTAGCCACGGGACACCTTTAGCCAACGATCAAGGAGACCGCCCAGCCGAGCAGGGAATCAAGACCCCACAGCAGCAGTGCCATAACCAGCACGACAGCCACGACAATCAGCGTGGTCTGGGTGGTTTCCTGGCGGGTCGGCCACACGACTTTACGAATCTCGGTACGAGCTTCCTTCGCCAGCGCAAAGAACGACTTACCCTTCGCAGTCTGCAGAGCTACAAAGCCCGCGACAGCAGCCAGGACGAGAAGTGCAAGGACGCGATACAGGATCGGAGAGGCGGAGTAATACTGGTTACCCACTACACCGACAACCACCAAAGCCACTACAGCCAGCCACTTGAACAGATCAAAACGCGATTCTTGGGCTTCAGTTTTGGGAGTCATCGAGGAGGATCCTGTGAGAAGAAAGCCATCACACCGAGGTGAAATGGCAGGTCAGGAGGGAATCGAACCCCCAACCTACGGTTTTGGAGACCGTCGCTCTGCCAATTGAGCTACTGACCTGTAACGCTGTATCAGGCCGGCCATTATACCGGCCTGATCAAGTAAATCAACTACTTATTCAATAATTTTTGCTACGACGCCGGCGCCGACGGTACGACCGCCTTCACGGATAGCGAAGCGCAGACCGTCTTCCATTGCGATGGTCTTGATCAGGGTAACAGTCATCTGAATGTTGTCACCTGGCATTACCATTTCAACGCCTTCCGGCAGTTCGCAGTTACCGGTCACGTCAGTGGTACGGAAGTAGAACTGAGGACGGTAGCCTTTGAAGAACGGAGTGTGACGACCGCCTTCTTCCTTCGACAGAACGTAGACTTCTGCGGTGAACTTGGTGTGCGGCTTGACCGAACCTGGCTTGACCAGAACCTGGCCACGCTCAACGTCGTCACGCTTGGTACCACGCAGCAGAACGCCGCAGTTCTCGCCAGCACGGCCTTCGTCCAGCAACTTGCGGAACATCTCAACACCGGTGCAGGTGGTGGTGGTGGTGTCACGCAGACCAACGATTTCCAGCGGATCCTGAACGCGGACGATACCACGCTCGATACGACCGGTAACAACGGTACCACGACCCGAGATCGAGAATACGTCTTCGATCGGCATCAGGAACGGCTGGTCAACGGCACGAACCGGCTCAGGGATGTAGGCATCCAGAGTTTCTACCAGCTTCTTGACAGCGGTAGTACCCATTTCGTTGTCGTCTTTGCCTTCCAGGGCCATACGAGCCGAACCGATGATGATCGGGGTGTCGTCGCCTGGGAAGTCGTAGGTGGACAGCAGGTCGCGAACTTCCATCTCGACCAGTTCCAGCAGCTCGGCGTCGTCTACCAGGTCAGCCTTGTTCAGGAAGACCACGATGTAAGGTACGCCTACCTGACGGGACAGCAGGATGTGCTCACGGGTTTGTGGCATCGGACCATCGGCGGCCGAGCAAACCAGGATCGCGCCGTCCATCTGGGCAGCACCGGTGATCATGTTCTTCACGTAGTCAGCGTGACCTGGGCAGTCAACGTGAGCGTAGTGACGAATGTTCGAGTTGTACTCGACGTGAGCGGTGTTGATGGTGATACCGCGCGCTTTTTCTTCCGGAGCCGAGTCGATCTTGTCGAACTCAACGACTGCCGAACCGAAAACTTCGGAGCAGACGCGAGTCAGAGCTGCGGTCAGAGTGGTCTTACCGTGGTCAACGTGGCCGATAGTGCCGACGTTAACGTGGGGAAGGGAACGATCAAACTTTTCCTTAGCCATCGATACAATCCTCCGCAGAAGAAATAGTCTTGCGCTGATAAAACAAAGGCAGATATTTTCATATCTGCCTTGTTTATATGGAGCTCTTGAGCGGACTTGAACCGCTGACCTCACCCTTACCAAGGGTGTGCTCTACCAACTGAGCTACAAGAGCGAAACACTTTGCGCAAAATCCAGCAAACTTGGAGCGGGTAGCGGGAATCGAACCCGCATCATCAGCTTGGAAGGCTGAGGTTCTACCACTAAACTATACCCGCGGAGCTTGCGGCTCTCGCTAAAACTGGTGGAGGGAGAAGGATTCGAACCTTCGAAGCTCTCGCAACGGATTTACAGTCCGTCCCCTTTGACCGCTCGGGAATCCCTCCAGATGTGGCCGGCATTCTATTTGTCTGCCGTCCCAGTGTCAAGCGTTTTTTCAAATTTTTTCAATCAAATCTGAAACTTAGCTGCTTTGACACTGCTTCCAGTTCTGCCACCTAAGTGGTGTTCCCTGTGAAGCGGGCGCCATTCTATCAAGCTATTCGCCAGTTGCAATACCCTGGCAGAAAATAATTTTGTGTTTTAAGTCTTTGAAATCGTTGGAAAGAGTCGCAAGGACGGTTTGGTCCAGCAAACGCTCGCTTTCCGGGGCAACCTTGAGCCAACGACCGTCCGCCCCTGGCAGCTGCCCCACCACCGGCAGCGTGGCAATATCCAAGCTCACCAAACGCTGACGCAGCGCATCGAGCTGCCCCTGCCCCATCACACCACCGACCACCAGGCACTCGTCCCGCCGCTTGGGCGGTGCCGACACCCCTGTTTCGCGCAACAGGCGGATTTCTTGCTGATTGCCCTTGTACAGCGACAAGGGCGCGACTTCCTTGACCTTCAGCGGGGCTTCCTGCTGGTGCCACACGTAATAGAAGACGTTAAGCACCAGTAACAGCAGAAACAACCAACGCATAGGCACCTCAATCCAATGGGCAGGCCATGGCCAGGCCTACGAAAACCAGGTCAGGCACGACACGCGCCTGGGGGACGGCCTCCTTTACCAGCGGCGCATCGCCACCTGTGAGGAACACCGTGAAATCCTCCCCCCACAATGCACGCGCCTGTTCGAGCTGGGTACGCGCAAAACCCTGAAGCATCAACACGCAACCGCGCTCGACCGCCTCGACCGTCGAGCGTCCCGGCGCCAGGCTGGCCAATGCCCGCTCGGCGGAAGCATCGTCATAACGGATACGCCGGGTGTGCGTACGCAACTGGCTACGCATCAATGGCATCCCCGGGCAGATGTAGCCACCCAGATGCTCGCCATCCGCCGCAACGAAATCCGCTTTTGCAGCGGTCCCCAGATCAATGACCAGGCAGGCGCCCCTGGCCAAGTGAAAGGCCCCCAGCGCCGCCAACCAACGGTCCATGCCCAGGCGCTGGTAATCGTCATAGCCATTGCGCACACCCGCCATTTCCCGGGCCGGGTGCGCCACCCGTGCCTGCACGGCAAACGCCTGGGCAATCAGCGCGCAAAGCGCATCGGTTTCTTCCTCACTGCGCACACTGACAATGCGGCAACCGCTGAGACGCACCGAAGCCAGTGCAGCCACTTCGGCCACCAGCGCCTGATCGGAGTCGACGATACCGCCGCTTTCAATCACTGCATCAGCGACATGGATTACTCGCCATTTGATGAAGCTGTTACCGCAATCGAGCTCAAGAATCATCACGCAACCTCAAACTGAGCTCACCACCACTGAAGCTCTTCTCCACCCCGTCCACCTCAAGGCGCAAGCCGCCCTGCCCGTCGACGCCAAGAACCACGCCATCAATACGCATGCTACCGGCAACCAGAGAAACACTGCGCCCCTGCCAGAGGTGCGCCTGTTCCCATTCTTCCTGGAATGCGGCAAACCCATAGCGACGATGCCGTGCCAATTCGTGCTGCAACTGCTGATTGAGCAACGCTACCAGCCGGTTACGATCGATTGCCGCACCTACTTCGCGACGCATCGAGGTCCACACCTGGTCGACCTGATCGTTGGTCTGCATGTTCACATTGATGCCGATACCCAGCACCACATGACAAACATCTGCAGGGTCGCCCACCAACTCCAGGAGGATACCGGTGATCTTTTGCCCGCGTACGAGGACATCGTTGGGCCATTTGAGCCCCACATCCTTTACCCCAAAAGCCTGCAGGGTACGCATTACTGCCAACCCCACCACCAGGCTCAAGCCCTCGAGCTGGCGCATGCCACCATCTACGCGGAGAACCAGGCTGTAATACAGGTTTTCGGCAAACGGGCTGACCCATTGCCGACCGCGACGACCCCGGCCGGCGCTCTGGCGCTCGGCCAGGACCAGAAATGGAGCGACCTGCCCTTCCCCGGCTAGCCGCAGGCCTTCGGCATTGGTCGAGTCGATGGTTTCGTGGATGAAGACGGGCCAATGCTCGCCTTCGGCAAACTCGGAGATCGCATGTGCATCGAGCAAAGCCAGTGGCGCCGACAGCTGATAGCCGCGCCCACGAACCTTGTGAATACTAAGGTTCAGCTCGCTCTCCAGGTGCTGCAGCTGTTTCCAAACGGCGCTGCGACTTACCCCGAGGGCCGCCCCCAGAGCTTCTCCGGAATGGAACCGACCATCCTTGAGGAGATTCAACAACTTCAGCATGCCAGTCTCGACTTGGAATAAGGCAGGCATGATAGCTATGGGCCGTTGGCTTGCATAGGAAAAGGGCCCGCCGGCAAGGCGATGGGGATCCTGCAGCATACCCTGAAGACCCGCGCCGCACTTATGGGCTTTCGCCGCAAAGCAGGCGACGCGGTGGATGGCACCGGCCTTGCCGGCGTTCGCGGGTGAACCCGCTCCCACAGGGGCGGCGTATGCTTGGGATTTTTTGCACCACAAAGACGAAACCCCTACCTGCATGCGCAGATAGGGGTTTTGCGAAATGAATCTTGACGATGACCTACTCTCACATGGGGAAACCCCACACTACCATCGGCGATGCATCGTTTCACTACTGAGTTCGGGATGGGATCAGGTGGTTCCAATGCTCTATGGTCGTCAAGAAATTCTGTTGCCAGAATGTCCAAATGGACAGCCCAGCGAATCCGGATATGCGATATTTGTGATGTTGCGAACTTTCGGTTGTTTCGTCTTCACCACCGCAATCTGCGCTAGCAAATTGCTTGGGTGTTATATGGTCAAGCCTCACGGGCAATTAGTATTGGTTAGCTCAACGCCTCACAGCGCTTACACACCCAACCTATCAACGTCGTAGTCTTCGACGGCCCTTTAGGGGATTCAAGATCCCAGTGAGATCTCATCTTGAGGCAAGTTTCCCGCTTAGATGCTTTCAGCGGTTATCTCTTCCGAACATAGCTACCCGGCAATGCCACTGGCGTGACAACCGGAACACCAGAGGTTCGTCCACTCCGGTCCTCTCGTA
>NZ_CP127114.1:0-525000 GCF_030263955.1 Pseudomonas sp. M2(2023) | reverse complement strand
TATCGCCGAAAAGCAAAGCGGGGAGGCCTGTCGGCCTCCCCGCTTCTATATAGCTACACCTGCAGACAATCACTCGGCCTTGAGGGTAACCCGTGCAAATGACTTCTTGCCCGCCTGGCACACATGGGTTGCACCCAGCGCGAAGACGAAGTCACGATCGACCACCGCGCCATCAACCTTGACCGCACCACCACTCAGCAAATCACGCGCCTGAGCCGAGTTCTTCACCAGGCCAGCCCGGTTCAGCACGGCAGCAATTGGCAGGCTTTCAGCCGCAGCGACTTCGACCTCCGGCAGATCTTCCGGCAACTCGCCTTCCTTCATGCGGTTACCCGCGGCACGGTGAGCATTGGCCGCAGCCTCTTCGCCATGGAAGCGTGCAACGATCTCTTCCGCCAGCTTGATCTTGATGTCGCGCGGATTAGCGCCATTGGCGACGTCGGTACGGAACTGCTCGATCTCTTCCATGGAACGGAAGCTCAGCAGCTCGAAGTAGCGCCACATCAGGGTATCCGGGATCGAAACCAATTTGCTGTACATCACCCCCGGCGCTTCCTGGATACCTACATAGTTACCCAGCGACTTGGACATCTTCTTCACGCCGTCGAGCCCTTCGAGCAGCGGCATGGTCACGATGTTCTGCGCCTCCTGGCCATAGGCGCGCTGCAGCTCACGCCCCATCAGCAGGTTGAACTTCTGGTCGGTACCACCCAGCTCGACATCTGCCTTCAGCGCCACCGAGTCATAACCCTGCACCAGCGGGTACAGGAACTCATGGATGGCAATAGGCTGGTTGGTGGTGTAGCGCTTGTCGAAGTCATCGCGCTCGAGCATGCGCGCCACGGTGTACTGCGATGCCAGGCGAATGAAGTCGGCCGGGGTCAGCTTGTCCATCCAGGTGGAGTTGAACGCGACCTCGGTCTTGGCCGGATCGAGGATCTTGAACACCTGCTGCTTGTAGGTCTCGGCGTTTTCCAGCACCTGCTCGCGGGTCAGCGGCGGGCGCGTGGCGCTCTTGCCGCTCGGGTCACCGATCATGCCGGTGAAGTCACCGATCAGGAAGATGACCTGGTGCCCCAGGTCCTGGAACTGGCGCAGCTTGTTGATCAGCACCGTGTGCCCAAGGTGCAGGTCAGGCGCGGTCGGGTCGAAGCCGGCCTTGATGCGCAGAGGCTGGCCGCGCTTGAGCTTCTCCACCAGTTCCGACTCGACCAGTACTTCTTCCGCACCGCGCTTGATAAGCGCCAGCTGCTCTTCAACCGACTTCATAGACAAACCCGCAAGGCTCAGATTCAGGGGGAGCCAACCATACAAGATCGGCCGTCAATTACAAGTTTCGCAAAGGAATGTGACCCGAACACAGGCTTGCGGCGTCTACGCGCCCTTGCGTGAAAATGGATTTGGTTATATTTTATACAGTTATTTCATCTTCATCATGTCATTCATCTTTTCCATTTCACCTTTTTCAAAGTCACCTTGCCCATGACCAACGAACCGCCTAAAGCGCCCCCGCTTTATCCGAAAAGCCATCTGTTGGCCGCCAGCGGCATCGCCGCCCTGCTCAGCCTGGCCCTGCTGGTGTTTCCCTCCAGCGAAGTGGAAGCCAAGAAAACCACCCTCAACCTCGAGCTGGAGAGCCCTGCCGAGCAGTTGAAGGACGAATCCCGCGCTGCGCCCCTGGTGCAGGCAGAAGGTGAGCAAGGCTCGCCATTCGCCCAAATCGAAGAGACCACCCCCGAGACCCAGAACGCCGAGCAGGAAGCCCCTGCCGCCGAACCGGTCGTCGAAGCCGCCAAGCAACCCAGCCACCGCGAAGTCACTGTGGCCCGGGGCGATACCCTGTCCACCCTGTTCACCAAGGTCGGCCTGCCGAGCAACGCGGTGCACGACCTGCTGGCCAGCAACAAGCAGGCCAAGCAGTTCAGCCAGCTCAAGCACGGCCAGGTGCTGCAGTTCGAGCTCGACAAGGACGGCCAGCTGGCCAGCCTGCACAGCAAGGTCAGCAACCTCGAAACCATTCGCCTGACCAAGACCGACAAGGGCTATACCTTCAACCGCGAGATCAGCAAGCCGGTTGTGCGTACCGCCTACGCCCACGGCGTGATCAAAAGCTCGCTGTCGGCCTCGGCCCAACGTGCCGGCCTGTCCCACAGCATGACCATGGACATGGCTCGCGTGCTGGGTTACGACATCGATTTCGCCCAGGACATTCGCCCGGGCGATGAATTCGACGTGGTCTACGAGCAGAAGGTAATGGACGGCAAGGTCGTCGGCACCGGTAACATCCTGTCCGCGCGCTTCACCAACCGCGGCAAGACCTACACCGCGGTGCGCTATACCAACAAGCAGGGCAACACCAGCTACTACACCGCCGATGGCAACAGCCTGCGCAAGGCCTTCATCCGCACCCCGGTCGACTTCGCCCGCATCAGCTCGCGCTTCTCCGCCGGCCGCAAGCACCCGATCCTGAACAAGATCCGTGCCCACAAAGGCGTCGACTACGCCGCCCCACGCGGCACTCCAATCAAGGCAGCCGGTGACGGCCGCATCGAGCTGGCCGGGCGCCGCGGTGGTTACGGCAACACCGTGATCATCCAGCACGGCAACCGCTACAAGACGCTGTACGGCCACATGCAGGGCTTTGCCAAGGGCATCAAGACCGGCGGCTCGGTCAAGCAGGGCCAGATCATCGGCTACATCGGCACCACCGGCCTGTCCACCGGTCCGCACCTGCACTACGAGTTCCAGGTCAATGGCGTGCACGTCGACCCGCTGAGCCAGAAGGTGCCGATGGCCGACCCGATCGCCAGGAACGAGCGCCAGCGTTTCCTGCAGCAGAGCCAACCCCTGATCGCCCGCATGGATCAGGAAAAGGCCACCCTGCTCGCAGCGAACAAGCGCTAAGCCCATGGGGCTCTACCTGGGGGTGATGTCCGGCACCAGCCTCGATGGCCTGGACATTGCCTTGATCGAACAAGGCGAGCAGCTCCAACTGCTCGCCACCCACTACCTGCCCATGCCCGGCGACCTGCGCCAGGAACTGCTGGGCCTTTGCAGCAGCGGCCCTGACGAGATCGCCCGCGCTGCACTGGCGGAAAACCGCTGGGCCAGCCTGGCAGGCGAAGGCATCCGCGAGCTGCTGACCAGGCAAGGGCTGCAGGCCGGAGCCATCCGCGCCATCGGCAGCCACGGCCAGACCATCCGACACGAACCTGCACGCGGCTTTACCGTGCAGATCGGCAACCCGGCGCTGCTGGCCGAGCTTACCGGCATCAGCGTAGTCGCCGACTTCCGCCGGCGCGATGTGGCCGCCGGTGGCCAAGGTGCGCCACTGGTGCCGGCCTTCCATGAAACCCTGTTCAGCCACCTGGGCCAGCGCCTGGCAATTCTCAACGTGGGCGGCTTCAGCAACCTCAGCCTGATCGAACACGACAAGCCAGTCCACGGCTTCGACTGCGGCCCGGGCAACGTGCTGCTGGATGCCTGGATCGAACGCAAGCGCGGCCAGGCCTACGATGCGGATGGGGCTTGGGCTGCCTCGGGCTTGGTGCGAGCCGACTTGCTCAGCGCACTGCTGGCCGACCCGTTCTTCGCCGGAATCGGCCCGAAGAGCACCGGACGCGAAGTATTCAACCTGTCCTGGCTGGAAGGTCACCTGGCCCGCCTGCCTGCTTACCGCGACGAGGACGTACAGGCAACTTTGCTGGAACTGACCGCACGCAGCATCATCGACTCGTTGAGCAACGCCCAGCAAGGCACCGAAGCGCTGCTGGTCTGCGGTGGCGGTGCGCGCAACGGCGCCCTGATGGCACGCCTTGGCCAGTTGCTGCCCGACGCCCGTGTCGCCAGCACCGGCGCCCATGGCGTGGACCCGGACTGGGTCGAAGCCATGGCCTTCGCCTGGCTGGCCCACTGCTGCCTGGAAGGCATCGCTGCCAATCGCCCTAGCGTGACAGCGGCCAAGGGCCTGCGCGTACTCGGCGCAATCTACCCGGCCTGAACCTTACGCCAGAAAGCAAAACGCCGCGCAATTGCGCGGCGTCTTCGTATGGCCAGGCCTCAGATCGAGAACGAGGAGCCGCAGCCACAGGTGGTGGCAGCGTTCGGGTTCTTGATCACGAAGCGCGAGCCTTCCAGACCTTCCTGGTAATCCACTTCGGCGCCGGCGAGGTACTGGAAGCTCATTGGGTCGACCACAAGGGAAACACCTTCGCGCTCGACGATGGTGTCGTCTTCGGCCACGTCCTCATCGAAGGTGAAGCCATACTGGAAGCCCGAGCAGCCACCACCGGTGACGAACACGCGCAGCTTCAGACGATCGTTGCCTTCCTCGGAAACCAGGTTCTTCACCTTTTGCGCAGCGCCGTGGGTGAATTCCAAAGCGGTAGGGGTGAAGGTTTCGACGCTCATGTTGATTCTCCCGGCGTGGTAGCCGCCATAAAACTCGATGACGCGCATTATCCGCTTTCCCGAGAAAATCGGTCAAGAATTGTGCGGCTTTAGTCGCGACCTACAAAAAGGCCCGCACGACGCGGGCCTTTTCGAATGCTGGCGGCTTACGGCAGCAGGCCGGCGTGTGACAAGCCCATGCGCTCGTCCAGGCCGAACAGGATGTTGAGGTTCTGCACTGCCTGGCCGGACGCGCCCTTGACCAGGTTGTCGATCACCGACAGCACCACCACCAGGTCACCACCTTGCGGGCGATGAACGGCAATGCGGCAGACGTTGGCACCGCGCACACTGCGGGTTTCCGGATGGCTGCCAGCCGGCATCACGTCGACGAACGGTTCGTTGGCGTAACGCTTCTCGAACAGCGCCTGCAGGTCGACCGAAGTGTCGGCGACGGTAGCGTACAGGGTGGCGTGGATGCCACGGATCATTGGCGTCAGGTGCGGCACGAAAGTCAGGCCGATATCCTTGCCAGCGGCCAGGCGAAGACCTTGGCTGATTTCCGGCAGGTGGCGATGACCCTTCACTGCATAGGCTTTCATGCTTTCGCCGGCTTCGCAGAACAGCGAGCCCACCGCCGCACCGCGGCCAGCGCCGCTGACACCCGACTTGCAGTCGGCGATCAGGCGCGACGGGTCGGCCAGGCCAGCTTCCAGCAGCGGCAGGAAGCCCAGTTGGGTAGCAGTCGGGTAGCAACCCGGCACAGCGATCAGGCGCGCCTGGCGAATCTTCTCGCGGTTGACTTCAGGCAGGCCGTATACCGCGTCCTTGAGCAGCTCTGGCGCACCGTGCGGCTGGCCGTACCACTTGCCCCACTCGGCGGCGTCCTGCAGGCGGAAGTCGGCCGACAGGTCGATCACCTTGGTACCTGCCGCCAGCAGTTCGCCAGCCAGGGCGTGGGCAACACCGTGCGGGGTGGCGAAAAACACCACGTCGCAGGCGGCCAGGGTCTTGCTGTCCGGCACGCTGAACGCCAGACCGTCATAGTGGCCGCGCAGGTTCGGGTACATGTCCGCCACTGCAACGCCCGCCTCGGAGCGCGAAGTGATGACCGCCACTTCGGCCTGTGGATGCTGTGCCAGCAGACGCAACAGTTCGACGCCGGTGTAACCCGTGCCGCCGACGATACCGACCTTGATCATAACGCTTGCCCCTTATCAACGAGCCGTCTGGAAAGCGCACGATAATAGGGGCGCAAGGCGCCTGTAACAACTCTTCGGGTGACCCTTCGGGCGCTTGACCACTACTATCTGACGACCGTGAATACCTGAAGGAACTCCCCCATGCTTTACCTATGGATCAAAGCGCTGCATATCGTCAGCGTGGTCTGCTGGTTCGCCGGCCTGTTCTACCTGCCGCGGCTGTTCGTCTACCACGCCCAAAGCCAGGACAGCATCAGCCAGGAACGCTTCGTGACCATGGAGCGCAAGCTGTTTCGCGGCATCATGAACCCGGCGATGATCGCCACCTACGTATTCGGCGCGTGGATGCTCTATCTCACGCCCGGCTGGCTCAGCCAGGGCTGGCTGCATGCCAAGCTGACCCTGGTCATCCTGCTGACCGTCTACCATCACATGTGCGGCGCCCAGCGCAAGCGCTTCGCCAGCGGCAGCAACACCCGCAGCCATGTCTACTATCGCTGGTTCAACGAAGTACCCGTATTGTTCCTGCTGGGTATCGTAATTCTGGTGGTGGTCAAACCGTTTTGACATAGCCACCCGCTCAAGGAGCCTTGCCATGTCGCTACCTGCCTCCCTCGAACAACGCCTGCGCCTGCCCGTGGTTGCCGCACCGATGTTCCTGATCTCCAACCCCAGGCTGGTACTGGCCTGCTGTTCCAACGGCGTGGTCGGCAGCTTCCCGGCCCTGAACCAGCGCGACAGTGCCGGCTTCAAGGCCTGGCTGGAGGAAATCGAGGCAGGCCTGGCACTGTTGCAGGCGCCAGCACCCTATGCCGTCAACCTGATCGTCCACCCGACCAACCCGCGCCTGCAGGCCGACCTGGCCTTGTGCGTGGAGCATCGCGTACCGATCGTCATCACCAGCCTCGGCGCGGTGAAGGAAGTGGTCGATGCCGTACATGGCTACGGCGGCCTGGTGTTCCACGATGTCACCACCCGCCGCCATGCCGAGAAAGCCGCCGAAGCCGGCGTCGATGGCCTGATCGCCGTCGCTGCGGGCGCAGGCGGCCATGCTGGCACCTGGAGCCCGTTCGCCCTGGCCGCAGAGATTCGCCAGTTCTTCGACAAGACCCTGCTGCTGGCCGGCTGCCTCAACCACGGCCACGAGATCCTCGCCGCGCAAATGCTGGGTGCGGACCTTGCGTACATGGGCACCCGCTTCATCGCCACCGCAGAAAGCCAGGCCCCGGGCGCCTACAAGCAGATGCTGCTCGATTCCCATGCCGCCGACATCATCCACACCCCAGCGGTGTCCGGCGTCCCTGCCAGCTTCCTGCGCCCGAGCCTGGAGCAAGCTGGCTACGACATGGATAACCTCAAGGGCGGCCACGAGCAAGGCAAGCTCAAGCCGATCGACGATGAAGCCAAGGCCTGGAAGACCGTGTGGTCGGCGGGCCAGGGGGTCGGCGGTATCGACGACCTGCCCAGTGCCAGCGCGCTCATCGGACGGCTGCATGACGAGTACCGGGACGCTCTGGAGCGCTGCCAGGCCCTGCGCGACCGTACCTTGTAGCAAAAGGCAACACCTTGACTGGCCAAGCTGTACACTAGGCGCCCTCTTCAGCCCCCAGGAGCCTTGCATGACCCGTTACGCCATGATCACTGGTGCTTCCAGCGGCCTGGGCCTCGCCCTGGCGGAAGCCCTGGCGCGGCGCGGGCGCAACCTGATCCTGGTGGCTCGCCAGCGTGAAACGCTGGAGCCGGTGGCCATCGAACTGACCCAACGCTTCGGTGTCGAGGTGCTATTCCGCGCCTGCGATCTGAGCCAACCGTTACGCCTGTCAGGCTTCGTGCTTGAACTGGAGGAAGGCGAGCGACGTATAGACCTGCTGGTCAATTGTGCCGGCCTGCGCACCTACGGGCCATTCCTGGCCCATGAGTGGGCGGACGAGCAGGACTTGCTGGAAGTCAACGTGCTGGCCCTGAGCCGCCTGTGCCACGCCATCGGTAACCTGATGGCCGTGCAGGGCGGCGGACAGATCCTCAATGTCGCGGGCCTGGCAGGGGTGGCGCCTGGCCCGTGGATGGCCGCCTATGCCGCTAGCAAGGCCTATGTACTGAGCTTCTCCCAGGCCTTGCGTGAAGAACTCAAGCGCACCGGCATCAAGGTTTCGGTACTGTGCCCAGGCCCGGTGCACTCCTCGCGCCGGCGCATTCCGCGGCTGGATGGCAAGCCACGCTGCCTCAGCCCTGAGGAAGTTGCGCTGTACACGGTACGCGCGCTGGACAAGAACCGCGCGCTGATCATGCCCGGCCGGCGCAACCGCTGGCTGGCGTTCGCCCCGCGTCTGCTGCCGCGCTGGCTGGTGCGCAAGCTGGCCGGTGCCATCCACCGCCGCTATTGCCCGGTTGGTATGGAATAGCTACTGGGCGAGCGGCGCCCGGCTGAGTACACTCGGCCCGACCCTCACCATGGAGCAAGTGCTGTGGACGATTTATTCATCAAGATCATCAACCGGGAAATCCCGGCGAAGATCATCTACGAGGACGACCAGGTTCTGGCGTTCCACGATATCGCCCCCCAGGCGCCCGTGCATTTTCTGGTCATCCCGAAAAAGCACATCCGCACTCTCAATGACTTGACCGAGGAAGACAAAGGCCTGGCTGGTCACATCTTGTTCACCGCCCAGCGCCTGGCCAAGGAACTTGGCTGCGAAGAAGGCTTCCGCGTAGTCATGAACTGCAACGAGCAAGGCGGCCAGACCGTCTACCACATCCACATGCACGTGCTTGGCCAGCGCCAGATGCACTGGCCACCGGGCTGATCCACGGCAAGCGACCCTGCCACTATTGCGGTAAACTGTCGGGCACATTCTTGCGGAGGTGCCCGATGGCTACCGAACGTCACTACTCGCCGCTCGACCGCTTGTTGCTGCAGGCCGATACCGCCATGCGCACCTTGCTGCCCTTCAGCGGCCAACCCGCCCGCCCATCGCCGGCCATCGTCCAGCCGGACGTCGACCTTGACGAACAGCAGGCCCGCCATGTTGCCGGGCTGATGCGTATCAACCACACCGGTGAAGTGTGCGCCCAGGCGCTGTACCAGGGCCAGGCCCTGACCGCCAAGCTGCCCGAAGTGCGCAAGGCCATGGAACATGCCGCCGAGGAAGAAGTGGACCACCTGGCCTGGTGCGAACAGCGCATTCGCCAGCTGAACAGCCACCCCAGCGTGCTCAACCCGTTGTTCTACGGCATGTCGTTCGGTATCGGTGCACTCGCCGGGCTGGTCAGCGACAAGGTCAGCCTGGGCTTTGTCGCCGCCACCGAGCATCAGGTGTGCAAGCACCTCGACGAGCACCTGGAGCAGATTCCGCAGGAAGACGAAAAGTCCCGGGCCATCCTCGAACAGATGCGCGTCGACGAGGAACAGCACGCCGAGTCTGCACTGGAAGCCGGCGGTTATCGCTTCCCTGCTCCGGTTCGCTTTGGCATGAGCCTGTTGGCCAAAGTCATGACCAAGAGCACCTACCGTATCTGAAGGCATCACCATGACGGACCGTTTCGACGCCAAGGACCTGGCGCGCGCCGTGCAAGCCGGCATTCTCCAGCCGGGCCAGGACCAGGCCCTGCTGGCATTCCTGCGCCAGCGACCAGCACAGCGTGGCAGCTTCCAGCTGGCCCATGTCGCGTTCTACTTCGGCGCCATGCTGATCATGGCAGCCATGGGCTGGTTGCTCACCGAAGCCTGGATGCGCATCGGCGACTGGGCGCTACTGCTCATCGCCAGCCTCTATATTCTGCTGCTCACACTGTTCGCCGTTAACCTGCAACGGCGCGTACAGCCCGTCGCGGCCGGGGTACTGGCGGCGGTGGCGGTCAGCATCGTGCCGTTGGCGGTGTTCGCCATCGAACGGCTGGCCGGCTGGTGGCCAATGGATGATGCGCAGGCGAACTATCACCAGTACTACACCTACGTGCAGGGCGGCTGGCTGGCAATGGAAGCAGCCACGGTACTTGCCGGGCTGTTGATGCTGAGGCTGATCCCCTACCCGTTTATCGTCATGCCGATTGCCGTCGCCCTGTGGTTCATGTCGATGGACTTGAGCGAATGGTTTTTCGGCTCGCCATTCAGCTGGGAACAGCGCCGCGAGGTTTCGCTGTGGTTCGGTCTGGGCTTGCTGGTGCTTTTTGTTGGTGTGGACGGCCGCACCCGCGAAGACTATGCCCACTGGGGCTACCTGGCCGGGCTGGCGGCATTCTGGGGCGGGCTGACGCTGGTGGACAGCGGCAGCGAGCTGGGCAAGGCCCTGTACTGCCTGATCAATATTGCCTTGATGGGAATGGCGGTGCTGTTGCGCCGGCCGGTGTTCATGGTGTTCGGGGCGTTGGGTGTGGCGGCTTACCTGGGGTACCTGTCGTACGAGGTGTTTGCCGACTCGCTGCTGTTCCCGGTGGTGGTGACCCTGATCGGGCTGGGGGTTATCGGGCTGGGGCTGGTTTACCAGAAGCGGCGGGAGCGGTTGAGCCGGGTGATGCGCGATTGTTTGCCGGGATGGGTGCGGGCTGCGCTGCCGGCGCTTCGCAGCTGAAATTGCCAGGGCCGCTCCTACAGGTGGTACGCGATCCCTTGTAGGAGCGGCCTTGTGTCGCGATGGGGCGCAAAGCGGCCCCAAAATGTCAGCCTTGACCCAGCTCTACAATCTCGTACCCGTGGCTAATCTCAACCCCGGCACGCTCGAGCATGATCGAAGCCGAGCAATACTTCTCCGCCGACAGCTCTACCGCACGCTTGACCTGGGCCTCCTTCAGCCCACGCCCCTTCACCACGAAGTTCATGTGGATCTTGGTAAACACCTTCGGGTCTTCGCTGGCACGCTCGGCCTCCAGGAACGCCTCGCAGCTTTCCACCGCCTGGCGCGACTTCTTCAGAATGCTGACCACGTCAAAGCTGCTGCAGCCACCCAGGCCCAGCAACAGCATCTCCATCGGGCGCACGCCCAGGTTACGGCCACCGGCCTCGGGCGGGCCGTCCATCACGACGACATGGCCGCTCCCCGATTCGCCGAGGAACATCGCCTCACCGGCCCACTGGATACGTGCCTTCATCTACCCGGACTCCTGATTTACGAAAAAGGGTGTCAGCTTAGACCTTGTACGGCTGTGGGAAAAGTACGAGTCATGTCGGTTTAGTACCGAAACATCCGGTAGTGTCTGATAAGCTGGCGCCAAATGACTGGCGCACTTCGCCAGCCAACCTTTATAAAAAGCCTATGCGTCATGTCGAACAGGATTTCGTGATGGTTGCTTCCGCCCTACCCGCCAAGATCAAGAACATCGACAAGCTGCTGGTGCACTGCCAGCGCCGTCGCTATACCGCCAAAAGCAACATCATCTGCGCCGGCGACCGGGCCGAGACACTGTCGTTCATCATCAAGGGTTCGGTCACCATCCTCATCGAGGACGATGACGGCCATGAAATGATCATCGCCTACCTCAACAATGGCGACTTCTTCGGCGAGCTGGGCCTGTTCGAACCAGTCGAAGGTGAACAGCAGCGCAGTGCCTGGGTGCGCGCCAAGACCGAATGCGAAGTGGCCGAAATCAGTTATGAGAAATTTCGCGAACTGGCGCGCCAGGACCCGGAAATCCTTTATGCCTTGGGCAGCCAGATGGCCCAGCGCCTGCGCAACACCACGCGCAAGGTCGGCGACCTGGCGTTCTTCGACGTTACCGGGCGTGTCGCCCGCTGCCTGCTGGAACTGTGCAAGCAACCCGACGCCATGACCCACCCCGATGGCATGCAGATCAAGATCACTCGTCAGGAAATCGGCCGCATCGTCGGTTGCTCGCGGGAAATGGTCGGCCGCGTCCTCAAGGACCTTGAAGAACGCAGCCTGGTGCAGGTCAAAGGCAAGACCATGGTGGTCTACGGTACCCGCTAGTCCCTGGGCAGGTCGGCCAGCACCTTGGCATAGGCCTGCGACAGCCGCTCGAACCATGGGGCCGCAGGCGCCACTTCGTGCAGGGCGATGTGCGCATCGGCGCGGCAGCGCTGCTCCAGCTCGCAGCACTCGTTGAAGCGGTTGACCGCAGCCACCATCGAATCACGCTCGTTGTCCAGCAGCAGCGCACCGTGCACCAGCACCACCGGGCGCTTTCCACCCAGCCCCTGGCGCCAGCGCTGGGCGGTGCCCACCAGTTTGCGGCCATTGAGGTTGACGTTGTAGCGGCCATCGCAGAAGGCGCCGTCGATTTCGCCCACCGACGCCACCCCGCCCCACTCGCGCAGCACCTCACACAGCGGCAGGCAGAGGCGCTCGTAGGCGTTTTCGATACGGCCGTGGTCGCCTTCGCTGCGGGGGGCAACATAGACCAGGGCTACGTTCACCGTGGAGTGTGACTGCGGCACCGGTTCGCCGCCGGTTTCGCGCAGCAGCACCGGCCAGCCGGCAATCGCCAGCTCCGCGCAGGCGGCTTCGAAGTTTTCCAGACGGCTCATGCGCCGGGGCATGACCAGGGCGTGGTCGGTCGGGCGCCAGAACAGCACGCCACTGTCGCACTCCCCGCGGCAGACGGCGGCCAGCAATTCCTGTTCGGCGTGCAGGCCTTGTTCTACGGTCAGGGCCAGGGGTTGATCGGTCATTGATCCACCTATGTGTTTTTTTTACCGGCCTCTTCGCGGGCTCGCCCGCTCCCACAGGAATTCCACAGATGCCAAAGCCGGTGATCATCCTGTGGGAGCGGGCGAGCCCGCGAAGGGGCCATTACAGACATACAAAAAAGCCGGCAATAACGCCGGCTTCATTCGGTCAGTCCAGTTGCTGAACAGTCTTCTTCACCTGTTCCGGGAAGAACAACCGCTGCAATTCAAGCCCTGGCTGCTCGGCGCGCATGAATGCCTCACCTACCAGGAACGAGTAGACCTCATTGATCGCCATCAGCTCCACATCGGCCCGGTTCAAGATGCCGCTCTCGGTAACCGCCAGGCGATCACGCGGAATACGCGGCAGCAGGTCGAGGGTGGTTTCCAGGCTGACCTCGAAGGTGTGCAGATTGCGGTTGTTCACCCCCACCAGCGGTGTATCCAGGGTTTTCAACGCGCGCTCCAGTTCATCGCCATCGTGCACTTCCACCAGCACGTCGAGGCCAACATCCTTGGCCGTGGCCGCCAGTTCGGCCATCTTCACGTCATCCAGAGCCGACACGATCAGCAGCACACAGTCCGCGCCCAAGGCCCGGGCCTCGACAATCTGGTACGGATCGACCATGAAGTCCTTGCGGATCACCGGCAGCGACACCGCCGCGCGGGCCTGCTGCAGGTACTCGTCGGCGCCCTGGAAGTAATCCACATCGGTCAGCACCGACAGGCAGGTCGCCCCGCCCTTCTCGTAGCTGACGGCGATTTCCGCCGGCACGAAATTCTCGCGAATCACGCCCTTGCTCGGCGAGGCCTTCTTGATTTCGGCAATCACCGCCGGCTGCTTGCGCGCGGCTTGCTCGATCAGGGCCTTGGCAAAGCCACGCGGGGCGTCGGCAGCCTTGGCCAGGGCCTCCAGTTCGGCGAGGCTGACGCGCGCGCTGCGCTCGGCCACTTCCTGAAACTTGCGGGCAATGATCCTTTCCAGCACCGTCGGCACACTCATGCTTCGTTCTCCACCTTGAATACTGCAGTAAAGGCACCCAGCTCCTGCAGCTTCTCCCAGGCCAGCCCGGTGTGCAGAACGTCGTGGGCCAGTTCCACACCGGCTTTCAGGCTCATGGCATGGTCAGCGGCATACAGCGCCGCGCCCGCATTGAGCACGATCATCTCGGCGGCCTTCTGGCCGTTTTCGGTCTTGCGTCGGCCCAGCGCATCGCGGATCAGCTCCAGCGACGCCTGCGGGTTCTCGACGGCCAGGCCGTGCAGGCTCTGGCTCTTCATGCCGAGGTCTTCCGGCTCTACCCAGTATTCGGTGATTTCGCCATTTTTCAGTTCGGCGACGAAGGTCGGCGCAGCCAGGCTGAACTCGTCCAGGCCGTCTTTCGAGTGCACCACCAGCACGTGCTTGCTGCCCAGGCGCTGCAGCACTTCAGCCAACGGGCGGCACAGGGTCTGGGCGAATACCCCGACCACCTGGTGCTTCACCCCGGCCGGATTCGTAAGCGGGCCGAGCATGTTGAACAGGGTGCGCAGCCCCAGGTCGCGACGCGGGCCGGCAGCGTGCTTCATGGCCGAATGATGGCTTTGCGCGAACATGAAGCCGATGCCCAGGCTATCGATGCAGCGGGCCACCTGGGTGGGCGTCAGGTTCAGGTAGATACCGGCGGCCTCCAGCAGGTCGGCACTGCCGCTCTTGCCTGATACCGCGCGGTTGCCATGCTTGGCCACGGTGCAACCTGCCGCCGCCAGTACGAACGACGAGGCGGTGGACACGTTGAAGATGTTGGCGCCATCACCGCCGGTACCGACGATATCGACCACGCCATCGAGGCTCTGCAGTTCGACCTTGTCGGCCAGCTCGCGCATCACCGACACCGCACCGACGATCTCGTCGATGCTTTCGCTCTTCATGCGCATGCCCATCAGGAAGGCGCCGATCTGCGCTTCGCTGCACTGGCCGGTCATGATCTGGCGCATGACGTCGCGCATTTCTTCGGTTGAAAGGTCCAGCTGGCCGACGATACGGCTCAACGCACTCTTGATATCCATGTTCGATCCTTAGCGGCGGCCGCCGGTCTGCTTGAGGAAGTTGGCGAACAGTTCGTGGCCCTGTTCGGTCAGGATCGACTCGGGGTGGAACTGCACCCCTTCGATATTCAGCGTCTTGTGGCGCAGGCCCATGATCTCGTCGACCGAACCGTCAGCATGGGCGGTCCAGGCGGTCACTTCCAGGCACTCGGGCAAGGTTTCGCGCTTTACCACCAGCGAGTGGTAACGGGTAACGGTCAACGGGTTGTTGAGGCCGGCGAACACGCCCAGGTCACGGTGATGTACCGGGCTGGTCTTGCCGTGCATCACCTGGCGGGCACGTACCACATCACCACCAAAAGCCTGGCCGATGGACTGGTGGCCCAGGCATACACCGAGAATCGGCAGCTTGCCGGCAAAATGCAGGATGGCCTCGATGGACACGCCCGCCTCACTCGGCGTGCACGGGCCTGGAGATACGACGATGCGCTCGGGGTTGAGGGCTTCGATCTGGGCGATGGTCATTTCGTCATTGCGAATGACCTTTACCTCGGCACCCAGCTCGCCAAGGTACTGAACGACGTTGTAAGTGAATGAGTCGTAATTGTCGATCATCAGTAACATCGGGTTAAACCTCTTGAATCTACTGACTTCAAAATTCGAACCTTCCTGCTTCTGCCAAAGGCGCAGCTTGGCCATTCAGGGGCGGTAGACAGGAAGGCAAACGGGGGCGGGCCGGACGGGCCGGCAGGGGATAAAGTCAGGCGCGCCAACGCCAACGGGCGTGGGCCTTGATAACGCGCATCAAGAGTTTGCTGACGATCAACACAGGATAGGTCTCGCTCATACGTTCCGGCACAGTAGCCTACCGGGGCGGCGGGCGCAATATGCCCGTAAACACGGGGAAACGAATGGACTTGGGAGGGATGCACTGCGATTTGCTAAGGTCGATGGGGTTGTCCTGATAAAAACAAAGAAAAGGATGTTCCCTGATGCGAAAAGCACCGTTATTGCGCTTTACCCTCGCCTCATTGGCGTTAGCCTGCAGCCAGGCCTTTGCTGCACCCTCGCCCTACTCCAGCATGATCGTGTTTGGTGACAGCCTCAGCGACGCTGGGCAGTTTGGCGGGGTGCGCTTCACCAACCGCGATGCCAATGGCAATTATGCGCCAGTGTCACCGATGATCCTGGGCGGGCGGCTTGGTGTGAGCCCGACCGAGCTTGGCCCCTCCACCTCCCCGGTCAATCCGGTGTTGGGGCTTCCCGACGGCAACAACTGGGCAGTCGGTGGCTACACCACCCAGCAGATCCTGGATTCGATCACCAGTACCTCCGAAACCGTCATCCCGCCAGGGCGACCCGGCGCCGGGCTGGTACTGCGTGATAAACCGGGCTACCTGGCCAACGGTCTGCGCGCCGACCCCAACGCGTTGTATTACCTGACTGGCGGCGGCAATGACTTCCTGCAAGGCCTGGTCAACAGCCCGGCCGATGCCGTGGCCGCCGGCGCCCGCCTGGCCGCCAGCGCCCAGGCTCTGCAGCAAGGCGGCGCCCGCTACATCATGGTCTGGCTGCTGCCCGACCTCGGGCAAACACCGAACTTCAGCGGTACGCCGCAACAAAACCCACTGTCGCTGCTATCCGGCGCGTTCAACCAGTCGCTGCTCAGCCAACTGGGGCAGATCGATGCCGAAATCATTCCGCTGAACATCCCTGTGCTGCTGAGCGAAGCGCTGGCCAGCCCCGAACAGTTCGGCCTGGCCAGCGGCCAGAATCTGGTCGGCACCTGCTACAGCGGCGAAGGCTGTGTGGAAAATCCGGTGTACGGCATCAACGGCGCCACGCCAGACCCGACCAAGCTGCTGTTCAACGACTCGGTCCACCCGACCATCGCCGGCCAGCAACTGATTGCCGACTACGCCTATTCGATCATCGCCGCCCCCTGGGAACTGACCTTGCTTCCGGAAATGGCCCACGCCAGCCTGCGCGCTCACCAGGACGAACTGCGCAACCAGTGGCAAACACCCTGGCAGGCAGTTGGCCAGTGGCAGGCCTTCGTTGCCACCGGCGCCCAGGACCTGGACTTCGACGGCCAGCGCAGCGCGGCCAGCGGCGACGGCCGCGGCTACAACCTGACCCTGGGCGGCAGCTACCGCCTGAACGATGCATGGCGCCTGGGCCTGGCCGGAGGCGTGTACCGGCAGAAGCTGGAAGCCGGCGCACAGGACTCGGACTACAAGCTGGACAGCTACCTTGCCAGCGCTTTCGCCCAATACCGCCAGGACCGCTGGTGGGCCGACGCGGCGCTTACCGCCGGGCACCTGGACTACAGCGACCTCAAGCGCACCTTCGCCCTTGGCGTGAACGACCGCAGCGAAAAGGGCGACACCAACGGCGAGGCCTGGGCGATGTCGGGGCGACTGGGCTACAACATGGCAGCCGAGAGCAGCAGCTGGCAGCTGGCACCGTTCATCAGCGCCGACTATGCGCGGGTGAAGGTGGATGGCTATGACGAGAAGAGCGGGCGCTCGACGGCGCTGGGTTTCGATGACCAGGAACGTACATCACGCCGTTTGGGCGTGGGGTTGCTGGGTAGCGTGCAGGTGCTGCGAGGTACTCGGCTGTTCGCCGAGGTGGCGCAGGAGCACGAGTTCAAGGATGACCAGCAGGATGTGACGATGCACCTGACCAGCCTGCCGGCGAACGATTTCACCCTGACAGGGTATACGCCGCACAGCGACCTGACCCGGGCGAGCCTGGGGGTGAGCCATGAAGTGGTGGCGGGGGTGCATTTGCGCGGCAACTATAACTGGCGCAAGAGTGATGAATTGACGCAGCAGGGAGTGAGCTTGGGCATCAGTGTCGACTTTTGAATTGATGGGGCCGCTTTGCGGCCCTTCGCGGGCTCGCCCGCTCCCACAGGTATTGCACAGGCCTTGCAGCATGTGATTTCCCTGTGGGAAAGGGCATGCCCGCGAAGGGCTGCAACCCAGCCCCGATCAACTTATTTGGCCGAAGTCTGCTCAGCCAACGCCACCGCGCGGAACATCGCTCGGCGCTTGTTGATGGTCTCTTCCCATTCCAGCGCCGGCACCGAGTCGGCAACGATGCCACCCCCGGCCTGCACATGCAGCTCACCGTCCTTGATTACCGCGGTACGGATGGCAATGGCGGTATCCATGTTGCCGTTCCACGCGAAGTAACCGACGGCACCACCGTAAACCCCACGTTTGACCGGCTCCAGCTCGTCGATGATCTCCATCGCGCGAATCTTCGGCGCACCCGAAAGCGTACCGGCCGGCAGGATCGCCCGCAGTGCGTCCATCGCCGTCAGCCCTTCGCGCAGCTGGCCAGTGACGTTGGACACAATGTGCATCACGTTGGAGTAACGCTCGATCACCATCTTCTCGGTCAGGCGCACGCTGCCGGTCGAGGACACGCGACCGACGTCGTTACGGCCCAGGTCGATGAGCATCAGGTGCTCGGCAATTTCCTTGTCGTCCGACAGCAGGTCGTCTTCCAGCGCGCGGTCGGCCTCTTCGGTAGCACCACGCGGGCGGGTGCCGGCAATCGGGCGTACGGTGACCAGGTTGTCCTCGACGCGTACCAGCACCTCGGGCGAGCTGCCGACCACATGGAAGTCGCCAAAGTTGAAGAAGTACATGTACGGCGTCGGGTTGAAGCAGCGCAGCGCGCGGTACAGGTCGATAGGCGCCGCCTTGAAGTCGATCGACATGCGCTGCGACGGTACCACCTGCATGCAGTCACCAGCCAGGATGTATTCCTTGATGCGGCCGACGGCGTTCTCGTAATCCTCGCGGGTGTAGCTGGAGCGGAATTCCGGCTCGGCAGCCTGCGGGCCACTCAGGTCCAGGCCACGGCGTGGAGTGATCGGCTGACGCAGGGTTTCCAGCAGGCCTTGCAGGCGTGCCTGGCCCTGTTCGAAAGCCTGCTCTTCCGCCGGGTCGACCAGCACGATCGCGTGCATTTTGCCCGCCAGGTTGTCGAACACCACCACCGCATCGGACACCATCAGCAGGATATCCGGCACACCCAGCGGGTCCGGGTTGGGGCTGGCGCCCAGGCGCTTTTCCACATAGCGCACGCAGTCGTAGCCGAAGTAGCCGACCAGGCCGCCGTTGAAGCGCGGCAGGCCAGGGATATCGGCGACCTTGTAACGGTCCTTGAAGGTTTCGACGAAGGCCAGCGGGTCTTCGACATCGTGGCTTTCCACCTCCACGCCATCCTGCAGGATGCTGACGTGGTAACCGTGCACACGCATCACGGTGCGCGACGGCAGGCCGATCATCGAGTAACGGCCCCATTTCTCGCCGCCCTGCACCGATTCGAGCAGGTACGAGTTGGGCTGGTCGGCCAGTTTCAGGTAGATCGACAGCGGCGTGTCAAAGTCGGCCAGGGTTTCGCAGGCCAGGGGAATGCGGTTGTAGCCGGCAGCGGCCAGGCGCAGGAATTCTTCGCGGGTCATGGGTAGCCTCGTGGCAAGCAGCAATAGGTCAGGCAAACGGACGGGCCGGCACGCGCCGGCAGGCTGAAGTCAGGCGCGCCAACGCCAACGGGCCAGGGCCTTGATGACTTTCATCCAGAATTTGCCGGTAACCGCCACGGTGGACTCTCTGTCTTGTGAGGCTTGAAGGTCCGCCAACGTTATCCCAGTGGCCGGGTCTGCGCAACCGGGCAGCAATGCACGCAGGTCGTCGATCACCAGGCTGGGGGATTCGTCGTGGATCGGCCGGCCATGGTTGTAGCCGTAGGTCAGGCCGACGCACTGCACGCCAGCCGCCTTGGCCGCCAGCACGTCACTGCGTGAATCGCCGACAAACAGCGACTGCTGCGGGGTGACACCGGCCATCTGCATGACGAACAGCAACGCCGCAGGGTCGGGCTTTTTCTGCGGCAGGGTGTCACCACCGATGATCCAGCGGAAGTAGTTGCCGATCTTCATCTGGTCCAGCAGTGGGCCAACGAAGCGCTCGGGCTTGTTGGTGATCAGAGCCATCTCCACGCCCTGCTTGCGCAGCCAGCGCAGGGTGTCCTGCACACCGGGGTAGACCACGGTCAGTTCGTGGCTTTCGGCATAGGCATCCATGAACAGCGCCAGCGCCTGGTCGGCCAGCGCATCTTCCACGGCAGCGTGGTCGATGCCGCCGGCCAGCGCCCGGCGCACCAGCACCTGGGCACCGTTGCCCACCCAGTGGCGCACCGCCTCCAGGCCGACAGCCGGGCGCCCCAGTTCGAGCAGCATGCGGTCCACGGCGGCGGCCAGGTCTGGCACGGAATCGATCAGGGTACCGTCCAGATCGAACATCACCAGCCTGGGCAGCGTCCCGGGGAACAGCTGCTCGAAGCCGCTCATGGGCGGGCCTGAGCCAGTTCGGCGCGCATCCTGGCGATGACTTCCTGGTAGTCCGGGGCGTTGAAGATCGCCGAGCCGGCCACGAAAGTGTCGGCGCCAGCGGCAGCGATCTCGCGGATGTTGTTGACGTTGACGCCACCGTCGATTTCCAGGCGGATATCACGGCCGCTGGCGTCGATCAGCGCACGCGCCTCGCGCAGCTTGTCGAGGGTGCCAGGGATGAACTTCTGCCCGCCAAAGCCAGGATTGACGCTCATCAGCAGCACCATGTCGATCTTGTCCATCACATACTTCAAGGCATCCAGGCTGCTGGCCGGGTTGAACACCAGACCGGCCTTGCAACCACCGTCCTTGATCAGCTGCAGCGAACGGTCGATGTGCTGCGAGGCCTCCGGGTGGAAGGTGATGTAGGTGGCGCCAGCTTCGATGAAGTCGCCGATGATGCGGTCGACCGGGCTGACCATAAGGTGCACGTCGATCGGGGCGGTGACGCCGTACTTGCGCAGAGCGGTGCAGACCATCGGACCGATGGTCAGGTTGGGGACGTAGTGGTTGTCCATCACATCGAAGTGGACGATGTCGGCACCCGCGGCCAATACCTTGTCGACGTCCTCGCCCAGACGGGCGAAATCGGCGGAGAGAATGGAGGGGGCAATAGCGTAGGGCTGCATGGCGCACCTGTTGGCAGAATCACGGTGGCGCGCATTGTAACCCAGGGAAGCGGATGAAGGCTGATTAGCATCAACCTGTACCGACCTCTTCGCGGCTAAAGCCGCTCCCACAGGGACCGCGCAGGCATCGAAAGCTGCACAAATCCTGTGGGACCGGCTTTAGCCGCGAAGAGGCCAGCACAGGCAACATACCTTCAACCAGGCTGCTGGGTCCTCAGCTTCTCGCTACGCCCACGCAACCACTCCAGGGTCAGCAGCAACACTACCGAGAAGGCAATCAGCAAGGTCGCCGCCGCGGCAATGGTCGGGCTCAGGTTCTCGCGAATACCACTGAACATCTGCCGCGGCAGGGTCGCCTGCTCCGGCCCGGCCAGGAACAGGGTCACCACTACTTCGTCAAACGACGTGGCAAAGGCGAACAATGCCCCCGAAATCACCCCGGGCGCGATCAGCGGCAGGGTCACCCGGCGGAAAGTCAGCAGCGGCGAGGCGCCCAGGCTGGCTGCCGCGCGCACCAGGTTGTAGTTGAAGCCCTGCAAGGTCGCCGACACGGTAATGATCACGAACGGCACGCCGAGTACCGCATGCACCAGAATCAGCGAGGTGAAACTGTTGCCCATGCCCAACGGGGCAAAGAACAGGTAGCTGGCCACACCGATGATCACCACCGGCACCACCATCGGCGAAATCACCAGCGCCATCACCAGCGACTTGCCCGGGAAGTCGCCACGGGTCAGGCCGATGGCCGCCAGGGTGCCGAACACCATGGCCAGCACCGTGGCTGCCGGGGCGACGATGATGCTGTTCTTCAAGGCCCGCATCCACTCGGCCGAGCCGAAGAAGTCCTGGTACCACTGCAGCGAGAAGCCCTGCAGCGGGTACACCAGGAAGCTGCCACTGTTGAACGACAGCGGCACTATCACCAAGACCGGCAGAATGAGGAACAGCAGGATCAAGCCGCAAAGAATGCGCAGGCTGTAGAACCACACCCGCTCCACGGGCGACATGTAAGGGCTCAGCATGACAACGCTCCTCAGCTCAGGCGCAGGCGGCTGGCGCCGACCAGCCAGCTATAGATCAGGTACAACAGCACGGTCGCCAGCAGCAACAGCCCGCCAAGCGCGGTGGCCATGCCCCAGTTGATGCTGGTGTTGGTGTAGAAGGCCACGAAGTAGCTGACCATCTGGTCATTCGGGCTGCCCAGCAGTGCCGGGGTGATGTAGTAGCCGATGGCCAGGATGAACACCAGCAGGCAACCAGCGCCAACCCCGGCGTAGGTCTGCGGGAAGTAGACCCGCCAGAAACTGGCGAACGGGTGGCAGCCCAGCGAGATCGCCGCACGCATGTAGCTCGGCGAAATGCCCTTCATCACGCTGTACAGCGGCAGGATCATGAACGGCAACAGGATGTGCACCATCGAGATGTACACGCCGGTGCGGTTGAACACCAGTTCCAGCGGCTGGTCGATGATGCCCATGGCCATCAGCGCGCTGTTGATCAGGCCGCCCGACTGCAGCAGCACGATCCACGCCGCCACCCGCACCAGGATCGAGGTCCAGAACGGCAGCAGCACCAGAATCATCAGCAGGTTGCTCTGCCGGGTCGGCAGGTTGGCCAGCAGGTACGCCAGCGGGTAGGCCAGCACCAGGCAGATTGCGGTAATCACCACACCCATCCACAGGGTGCGGGCGAAGATGTCCAGGTAAATGGCCTGGTCCGGGGTGGCCTTGGCCAGTTCGCCAAGGTCATCGATACGGTGGTCGAGCGAAGCCAGCAGGTAGAAAGAGGTGACCGTACTGGTGTTGCGGCGGATTGCCTGCCAGTAAGCCGGGTCGCCCCAACGCTCGTCGAGAGCCTGCAAGGCATCTTTATACGAAGCGGGTTCGCTCTTGAACGGCAGCGCCCGCGCGGTCTTTGCCAACAGGCTGCGGTAACCGGCAAGCTCCATGTTCAGGCGCTTGGAAAGGTCGCCCAAGGTCTGGTTCTTGCGCGATTCGGCCAAATCCTGGCTCAACGCCTTGTAAACGTCCTCGCCCGGCAGGCTCTTGCCATCCCACTGGGTGATGACGCCAACGGTGCGCGGCAAGCCGCCAACCACTTCCGGGTTGCCGACGCTCTTGTACAGCAGCGCCGCAATAGGCACCAGGAACACCAGCAGGAGAAACAGCGCCAGCGGCGCGATCAACGCCTGCGCCTTCCAGCGGTTGACCCGCTCGGCATGCTTGAGGCGCTGCTTGAGACTTGGACCTGCGCCTTCTTTGAGGGGCACTGCAATGGCCATGGCGAACTCCGCGATACGAACTGAAAATGGGGCTGCTGCGCAGCCCATCGCAGGCAAGCCAGCTCCTACAGATACTGCGCTGGCTCCAGGGCAGCGGCCCCCTGTGGGAGCTGGCTTGCCGGCGATGGGCCGCAAAGCGGCCCCCTACACTGGTCGTTTACTTCTTCGCCGCCCAGGCGTTGAAGCGCTGCTCCAGCTGCTCGCTGTTGTCGGCCCAGAAGGCCACATCGATCTGCACCTGGTTGGCGATGTTTTCAGGCGTGGTCGGCATGTCCTTCTTCACATCGTCCGACAACAGGCTCACGGCCTTGGAATTGGCCGGGCCATAGGCGATGTTCTCGGAGTAGGTCTTCTGCTGCTCGGGCTGCACGCTGAAGGCGATGAATTTCTTCGCTTCCTCGGCATCCTTGGCGCCTTTCGGGATGGCCCAGGCGTCGAAGTCGTAGATGCCGCCGTTCCACACCACCTTCAGGTTGCTCTCTTTCTGCACCGCAGCGATGCGGCCGTTGTAGGCAGAGCTCATGACCACGTCACCCGAGGCCAGGTACTGCGGCGGCTGGGCGCCAGCTTCCCACCACTGGATGCTTGGCTTGAGTTCGTCGAGCTTCTTGAAGGCGCGGTCCACGCCCTCTTTGGTGCCCAGCACCTGGTACACGTCCTTCGGCGCCACACCGTCGGCCATCAGGGCGAATTCCAGGGTGTACTTGGCACCCTTGCGCAGGCCGCGCTTGCCCGGGAATTTCTTGGTGTCCCAGAAATCGGCCCAACTGGTCGGTGCGGTCTTCAACTTGTCGGCGTTGTAGGCCAGCACCGTGGACCATACGAAGAAGCCAACGCCGCATGGCTGAATGGCACCCGGCACATAGTCGGCCTCATTACCGAACAGGGCCGGGTCGAGTTCTTCGAACATGCCCTCGTCACAGCCGCGGGCCAACTCTGGCGACTCCACTTCCACCAGGTTCCACGACACGCTCTTGGTGTCGACCATGGCTTTGACCTTGGCCATCTCGCCGTTGTACTCGCCCGCGATGATCTTGCCCTTGCCGGCCTTTTCCCACGGTTCGTAGAACGCCTTCACCTGGGCCGCCTTGTTGGCACCACCAAACGAGACAACAGTCAGGTCTGCGGCCATGGCCTGGCCAGCGGCGAACAGCCCCAGGGCCAGGGCGGTCAGTTTCAACTGCTTGCGCATTATTATTCTCTCCACAGTACAGGGTTGGTGAAGCAATCCATCAATGGGCTTCGGCAATCGGATCGAGCGCGCGGGCGTGCTCCACCTCCCAGCCCAGCGGTACCACATCGCCCACGGCCAGGGCCGGGTCGAGCTCGGCAATCGGCTGTTTCACGAAGAAATCGCCCTTGCCGCAAACTTCCAGGCGCACCCGCACGTGGTCGCCCAGGTAAATGAATTCCGCCACCCGGCCCGAGAAGCGGTTCACGCAGCTCTCGCTGTGGCCGTTCAGGCGCACGCGCTCTGGGCGGATCGACAGGGTCACCGGCTCGCCGGCCTGGCCGACATTCACCGCCAGCGCCTCGACCCGCTCGCCACGCGGCAACTGCACCTGGCAGCGCTTGCCATCACTGGCCAGCAAGGTGCCGTTGATGCGGTTGTTCTCGCCGATGAAGTTGGCGACGAAGGTGTTGCAGGGTTCTTCGTACAGCGTGCGCGGGTCGGCAATCTGCTGGATTTCGCCCTGATGGAACACGGCCACCCGGTCGGACATGGTCAGCGCCTCGCCCTGGTCGTGGGTCACATACACCACGGTCACGCCAAGGCGCTGGTGGATATGCTTGATCTCCATCTGCATGTGCTCGCGCAGCTGCTTGTCCAGCGCGCCCAGCGGTTCGTCCATCAGCACCAGCTGCGGCTCGAACACCAGTGCCCGGGCCAGGGCCACACGCTGCTGCTGGCCGCCGGACAGCTGGCCGGGGTAACGCTTGGCGAAGGCATCGAGCTGGACCATGTTCAGCACCCGCTTTACCCGCTCGCTGATGTCGGTCTTGCTCAGGTTGCGCACGGTCAGCGGGAACGCCAGGTTCTCGGCCACGGTCATGTGCGGGAACAGCGCGTAGTTCTGGAACACCATGCCGATGTCGCGCTTGTGCGGCGGCACGTTGTTGATCGAACGCCCGGCCAGCTGGATTTCACCTGCGGTGGGGGTTTCGAAGCCGGCCAGCATCATCAGGCTGGTGGTCTTGCCCGAGCCGGACGGGCCAAGCAGGGTGAGGAACTCGCCCTTGCGAATATCCAGGTTGAGGTCTTTGACGATCAGCGACTCGCCGTCGTAGCTCTTCTGCACACCACGGAAGCTGACCAGCGTTTCGCTGGTTGCAGCGTTCGACTTCGCCTCGCTCATGCCTGCACCTTCTTGTTGGATGACTGCGTAGGCATAGACTAGACAAGCGGCAAGCGCCGGAAAATCGGGGGTGCTGAGAGAATGCCATCATCCGGATGGAAGATTTGTTGTAGGGATTCCCCTACAAAGATGGCGGGTTTGGAATATTTCTCTCAGCCCTCCGGCACGCCCCTGTGGGAGCGGGTTCACCCGCGAAGAGGCCAGCCCAGGCACCGCAGATGGCAGGTCAGGCCCTTTCGCGGGTAAACCCGCTCCCACAGGGATTCGCTACAGGACGCAGGAAGCGCATGTCGCAATCAGACCAGCTTGTGCTCCATGGCGTACTTCACCAGCTCAGCCAGCGAATTCACTTTCAGCTTCTGCATCAGGCGCGCCTTGTGGGTGCTGATGGTCTTGCTCGACAGCGCCAGTTGCTGGGCGATGTCGTTGACGTTGGCGCCCTGGGCCAGGCGTTCGAACACCGAAAACTCTCGCTCCGACAGCAGGGTGTGCAACGGCCGCGACTCGGTCAGGCCCACCTCGAAGACCATACGGTCGGCCAGCGCAGGGTCGATATAGCGCCCGCCAGCGGCAACCCGGCGAATCGCGGTCAGCAACAACGCTGGGTCGCTGTCCTTGGTGGCATAGCCCGCCGCTCCGGCCTTCAGCGCCCGCGCCGCCATCTGCGCTTCATCGTGCATCGACAGCATCAGGATCGCCGGGGCGTCCTGCAACGCGCGGATTCGCGGAATCGCCTCCAGGCCATTCACGCCCGGCATCGAGATATCCAGCAGTACCACCTCGCACGGGGTATGGCGCAAGGTTTCCAGCAACTGCTCGCCGTTACCGGCCTCCCCCGCCACCTGCATGTCCTTGGCCAGGCCAATCAACTGCTTGATGCCCTCACGGACAATGGTGTGGTCTTCGGCCACCAGCACTCGAATCACGATCGCTCTCCTACTCCAACGGTATGGCCACGCTTAGGCTGGTGCCTTCGCCCGGTTCACTGTCCAGCGCCATGCTGCCGCCCAGCATCAGCACCCGCTCACGTACCCCTACCAAGCCGAACGAGGTGGGCCGAGGCTGGTCGCGGCAAAAGCCCTGGCCGTCATCGCTGACGGTCATGCGCAATTGCCCGTGCTCACGCACCAGTTCGATCTCCACGCTATGCGCCTGGGCATGGCGCATCACGTTGGTCAGCGCCTCCTGGAGGATACGGAACAGCCCGATGGCCTTGGCATCGCTCAATGCTGGCAGATTATCCGGCACTTGCACCAGGCAGGGGATCTGCGTGCGTGCTTCAAAACGCCGCGCCTGCCATTCGATGGCCGAGGCGATGCCGGCATCGAGAATCGGCGGGCGCAAGGCGGTGGCCACATCGCGCACCAGCTGGAACAGTTGGGCGATCAGGCGTTTCATGCTGGTCAGGCGCTCGTTCAGGCCCGGGTCCAGCTCGGCGAAGGCCAGCTCGCACATCGACACCTCGAGCTTGAGCACGGTCAGCATCTGCCCCAGCTCATCGTGCACTTCCCGGGCGATGCGGGCCTTTTCTTCCTCACGCACGCTCTCCAGGTGGGCCGACAGTTCGCGCAGCTGCTCCTGGGATTTCGCCAGCGCCAACTCGGCCCGCTTGCCCTGGGTGATGTCCCACACCACACCGTCCCACACCACCTGGCCGTTGCCCAGGCGCCGGGTGCTGGCCTTGATGTCGGCCCAGCGCTGTTCACCCTGGCGGGTGAGGATGCGCCCCTGCCAGGACCAGTCCTGGTCGCTGGCCAGGGCCAGGTCCTGCACTCGGTGGTAATCGGCGCGGTCCTCGGGATGTACCAGGTTGCGCAGGCCCATCTGCGGGTGCTGGATCTCGCTGGGCGAATAGCCCACCAAGGCCTCGCTGCCCTCGCTGATGTAGGGGAATTCCAGGTCGCCCTCGGCCGGGTCGCGCTCCAGACGGAACACCAACCCCGGCACGTTGCCGGCAATGCCCTTGAGCCGCGCCTCGCTTTCGCGCAGGGCCGCAAGGGCGCGGTGGCGCTCGGTAACATCGGCGAGGTAAACCACAAGGTACTCGGAGTCACGAAAGCGCAGAAAACTCAGCGACAGCTCGACCGGCAGCAGGCTGTGGTCAGCCCGGCGACACTGCGTCTCGAACTGGCCGACACCGCCCGCCCCGGTGCGCGCGCCCTTCCACAGCTCTAGCCAGCGGTCCATGGTCAGGCTGGGTTCAAAGTCGCTCAGCGGCCGCTCCAGCAGCGCGCCTTCGCCGTAGCCCAGCATGCGCTCGGCGGCATGGTTGGCGTAGCGTACGTGGCTGTCCCAGTTGACCCAGAGGATGCCCACCGTGCTCTGGTCGATGGCAAACTGACTCAGGCGCAACGCTTCTTCGCGCACTTGCCGCTCCACAAGACTTTCGCGCGTGGCCAGCAGGCTGCGCTCCAGCTGGCGCTGTTGCCGACGCTGCCACACCAGGGTGGCCAGCGCGCACAACAGCAGCAAGCCGAACAGCAGTGCCAGGTTCTTCCAGAATCCTGTCGACTCGCTCAGGCGTGGGTACTTTGGCTGCAGCCAACGCTGGTGCAGTTGCTCCAGTTCCTTGGCCGGCAGCGCCTGCAGGCCGCGCTCCAACACATCGGCCAGCAGCGGCCAGTCGCGCCGCGAACCGATGCGCAACAGTTGCGGCAGGCCGATATCGCCGACCACAGCCAGCTCGCCGAACTCGCTTTCGCGCGACAGGCGGCTGAGCTGAGCTTCATCCAGCACGGCGAAACTGGCCTGGCCGCCCACCACCAATTGCAGGGCCTCGCGCTCGTTGGGCACCCCTTGCAGGTTGAGGTTGCTGTAGTTACCGCGCAGGTAGTCCGCCAGCTGGCTGGGCATGCGCACCGCCACCCGCTGCTCGGCTCCGAGCGTTTCCAGCTCCACGGCCATCGTCCCGGTGCGCGGCCCCACCACCAGTTGCGGCACGCGCATGTAAGGGTCGCTGAACAGCCACAGACGCAAGCTGGCGGGGGTCTGGGTAAGCCCCGGGGCAAAGTCGATTTCGCCGGCTTGGAGGGCATGTTCGAGGCTGGCCTGGTCGGCGAAGTTGCGCCAGGTAAGGTCCAGCCGCAGCGCCTGCGCCAGGCTGCTCACCAGTTCCACGTTGGCACCGTACAGTTGCTGCAAGCGCCGGTCGAACTGAGCGTAGGGCGCCTGCAACACCAGGCCGACACGCAGGCTCCGATGTGTATCCAGCCATTGCTGCTGGGCAGGTTCCAGGGCAACCGTGGGCACCGCTTCGGGCCTGGCCAATGCAATCAAGGGCAGCCACAAGCAGCCGATAACCAACAGGCGACGCACTCGCTTCATCTACACGCTCGTCTTGGCAAAGCGGCCATGCAGCATGGCCGTCACGGGCAAATACCATTAGGCTGCCGGTATCATTCTGGCCCCGGGTTGACTCATGTCCACACTTTATCGCACGACGCTGGCAATGTGCTGCCTGGCATCGATCCTTCCACTCGGCGCCCTGGCCGCCGATGCCGAAAAACCATCCACCACCACCGAGGCACCCGTTGCCCAAGCTCCTCGCCCGCCGCTGCTGGAACGCAGCCAGGAGGATGCCCAGGCACTTGAACGGCTGGTGCCCAAGGCCGAACAGCAGACCCTTCAGGCCGGTGCCGACAGCTTCCTGGCCTTGTGGAAACCGGCCAACGACAGCGATCCACAGGGCGCGGTCATCATCGTCCCGGGGGCTGGCGAAACGGCTGACTGGCCGAATGCGGTCGGCCCGCTGCGGCAGAAGTTCCCCGATATCGGCTGGCACAGCCTCAGCATAAGCCTGCCCGACCTGCTCGCCGACAGCCCGCAGGCGCGAGTCGAGGCCAAGCCGGCTGCCGAGCCGCAGCCAGACAAGGGCGAAAGCGCCCCGGCCAAGGACGTACCAGCCGATGCCAATGCCAACGTCGCCCAGGCTACCGCAGCCGATGCCGACACCGCAGAGAGCACTGACGCCAAACAGGCCAGCGAACAAACCGACCCAGCCGATGCCGAGCGCATTTTCGCCCGCCTGGATGCTGCGGTGGCCTTTGCCCAGCAGCACAACGCCCGCAGCATCGTGCTGATCGGCCATGGCAGCGGCGCATATTGGGCGGCCCGCTACCTGAGCGAGAAACAGCCACCGCAGGTGCAGAAACTGGTGATGGTTGCCGCGCAGACACCGGCGCGGGTGGAGCATGACCTGGAAAGCCTGGCGCCGACCTTGAAAGTGCCGACTGCCGACATCTACTACGCCACCCGCAGCAGTGACCGCAATGCAGCCGCACAGCGCCTGCAGGCCAGCAAGCGGCAGAAGGACAGCCTGTACCGACAGTTGTCGCTGATTGCCATGCCGGGGAACAAGGCGGCCGAGCAGGAGCAACTGTTCCGCCGGGTGCGGGGGTGGATGAGCCCACAGGATTGATCCAGGAATGCTGGGGCCGCTTTGCGGCCCTTTCGCGACACAAGGCCGCTCCCACAGGTGCCGCGCAAAACCCGAGGGCTGCGCAGTACTTGTGGGAGCGGCCTTGTGTCGCGAAAGGGGTGCGAAGCGCCCCCGCTTTTTAAAGGCCCCGCCGCTTGCGGATCATGGCATAAGCCTGATGCAGCTCCCGGGTCCGTTCAGTCGCTTCACGCACCTGCGACTCACTGGCACCAGTACCCGCCAGCTTGTCCGGGTGATGCCGACTGACCAGTCGACGATACGCCTGCTTGACCTTGTCGCCATCGGTATCCGCCTCGACCGCCAGCAAGCGCAACGCCGCCGCATAGGTCATGGCGACCCCTTCCGGCCCCGCCGCCTTGCGTGGTTCGTACTCCAGCGACATGGCCTGCACCTGCCGCCGGCTCAGGCCCAGTTTCTGCCCCCAGTCCAGCAGTAGTTCACGCTCCTTGTTGCCCATCTTGCCGTCGGCCCAGACCATGCGCCAACAGGCACGCAGGGTACCTTCGGCCGCATGCGGCTGCTGGCGAATGCGCCGCAGGTGCCCACCCAGCCGGTCCTTGCCCGCCTTGCCGCGGTTGAACGCAGCAATCGCACGCAGCCGAGCCGCTTCGGCCAGGTCCAGGCGCACCATCTCCTGGCGTGCCTGCTGAATATGCTGCTCGCCCACCCGGCCATCGCACTTGGCCAGGCGCCCGAGCATCACGAACAGCAATTCGTCGTCCTGCAACGCCGGGCGCCCGCCCAGGCGCTCGCGCATGTCCTCCCAGCCTTGCAAACGCAGGCGACGGTCCATGGCCTGTCCGAGCAACGCCCCGAGCAAGGCCCCGGGGATGCTGGCAACGGCAAAGCCGGCACCGACACCAATCACCGTGCTTGGCCACCACATGTCAGGCACGCTCGCCGATCAGGCGCTCGGCCTCGGCCAAGCGTTCGAGCGTACCGACATCAACCCAGTGCCCATGGTAGTGCTCGCCACTGACCTGGCCCGCAGCCATGGCCTGACGCAGCAACGGCGCCAGCTTGAAGGCGCCAGGCTGGCAGCCTTCGAACAGCGCCGGGTGCAGCACCGACAGGCCACTGAAGGTCAGCGTGCCGGGCGCATCGTCACCATCGACCACCCGCTCGCCCACCAGGCGGAAGTCGCCGCGGCCGTGATGGCCTGGGTTATCGACCAGCACCAGGTGAGCCAGGCCTTGCAGGGGAGCCTGCAGGCGCGCGAAGTCGTAGTCGGTCCAGACATCGCCGTTCACCAACAGGAACGGCGCGTCACCCAGCAATGGCAGGGCCTTGAAGATGCCACCGCCGGTTTCCAGCGGCTCTCCTTCGGGCGAATAGCGGATGCTCAGGCCGAAACGGCTGCCGTCACCCAGGTGGTCCTCGATCTGCTGGCCGAGCCAGGCATGGTTGATCACCACCTCGGTGACGCCCGCCGCAGCCAGGGCCCGCAGGTGGTACTCGATCAATGGCTGACCGGCGACCGGGACCAGCGGTTTGGGGGTGTGCAGGGTAAGCGGGCGCATGCGCTCGCCCTTGCCCGCTGCCAGGATCATTGCCTTCATGCACGCGCTCCGGCCCGCAACTCGGTAATCAGCTCACTCAGCTCCGCCAATTCGGGCCGGCGGCTGATCACTTCTTCTATATAGGCGAAGAAGCGCGGTACGTCGCCCAGGTAACGGGGTTTGCCGTCACGGTGGCAGATACGGGCGAAAATACCGATCACCTTCAGGTGGCGCTGTACACCCATCAGGTCGCTGGCACGCTGGAACGCCTCGAAATCGGCCTGCACCGGGATGCCGGCAGCCTGCGCCTTCTGCCAGTAGTCGCGCAGCCAGCCTTCGACCCGTGCCTGCGGCCAGCTGAGGAACGCGTCCTTGAACAGGCAGGTGATGTCGTAGGTGACCGGGCCATACACGGCATCCTGGAAGTCCAGCACGCCGGGGTTGGGCGTGCTCTGCATGAGGTTGCGCGGCATGTAGTCGCGGTGCACCAGCACCTTGGGCTGGGCCAGTGCGCTGTCGATCAGCAGCTGGCTGATTCGTTGCCAAGTGGCTTTCTGGGCATCGCTGAAGGCCAGCCCAAGCTCACGACCCACGTACCACTCCGGGAACAACTCGACTTCACGGCGCAACAGCGCATCGTCGTAGCTGGGCAACGGCGCGTCCATCGGCAGGCGCTGGAACGCCAGCAGCGCGTCGATGGCATCGGCGAACAGGCCGTCGGCGTTGTCCGCATCAATGATATCAAGGTATGTCTGGTGGCCCAGGTCACCCAGCAGCAGGAAGCCACGTTCCAGGTCCTGGGCATGGATCAGCGGCACGTGCACGTCGGCGCTGGCCAGCAGGTGATCGATGGCGACGAACGGTCGGCAGTTTTCCTGCGGAGGTGGTGCATCCATGATCACGAAGCTGTGGCCGGCACCCTGCCAGCGGAAATAACGGCGGAAGCTGGCGTCGCTGCTGGCCGCGGTCAAGCTGCCTGCAGGCACGTCGCCCCAAGCATTTTTCCGGAAAAGATCATTGAGCTGCTCATCGAGCCAGACCGTCAGTTGTTGCAGGCGTACATCGTGTTCAGGCATTACAAGGGTCTCCGACGGCCCTAGCCGTCAAGCGGGTCATGCTTTATTATCCAGCATCTTTTTCAGACCATCGAGAGGCGTGCGGCCCCACACGCGGGCAGATGGCACGCAGGAAGCCCGGACTAATAAGATGGCATTGAAATCCCCCGCGTTTCGTAGAAAGTTTCCGTTGCTGGTAACCGGCGGTCTGCTGGCCCTGCAACCTCTGGCCACGTCTT
This sequence comes from Pseudomonas sp. M2(2023), assembly GCF_030263955.1. Taxonomy (NCBI): domain Bacteria; kingdom Pseudomonadati; phylum Pseudomonadota; class Gammaproteobacteria; order Pseudomonadales; family Pseudomonadaceae; genus Pseudomonas; species Pseudomonas sp. M2(2023). The sequence continues at coordinate 492,848 of NZ_CP127114.1, read as the reverse complement.
ACGTGGTGGCAGCCGAACAGTTCGACTGCCAAGTGTCCGCCTCCGGTGGTTGGGACTGCAAGCCCAAGACCCCAGCCAACAACCTGCCGCCGCGCCCGGTGCACGAGGGTGCTGCCGTCAGCACCGGCACCGAAGCCGCGAGCGAAGGCGAAACCGCGGATCGGCCGATGCTGGTCACCGAGGCCAAGGGCCGTGGCCTGAAGTCGCGTAGCGAAGACTACAGCCACCTGGACTGGGTTCCGCGTGAAAAGCTCACTGCCGCACAGCTGGCCGAAACCGGCCCGTACTGCGGTGGCGCCTACATCGAGCCAACCCGCCCTGGCATGGCCGACACCACGCCGAAGGACGAGTCGCCGACCTACATCAACGCCAAGGTATCCAAGTACCAGCAAGAGCAGCAGATCGCTACCCTCGCCGGTGACGTGGTGATGCGCCAGGGCAGCATGCAGGCCGAGGCCGACGAGGCCAACCTCTACCAGACCGAAAACCGTGGCGAGCTCAAGGGCAACGTCAAGATCCGTGACAACGGTTCGCTGGTGGTCGGTGACGAGGCACAGATCCAGCTCGACACGGGCGAAGCCCAGGTCGACAACGCCGAATACGTGATGCACAAGTCGCACATCCGCGGCAGTGCCCTGTACGCCAAGCGTGGCGAGAACGCCATCATTCGTCTCAAGGACGGTACGTACACCACCTGCGAACCGGGCAGCAACGCCTGGCAGTTGAAGGGCAACAACATCACCCTGAACCCGGCCACCGGTTTCGGTACCGCGACCAACGTTACGCTGCGGGTCAAGGATTTCCCGGTGTTCTACACACCGTACATCTACTTCCCGATCGACGACCGTCGCCAGTCCGGCTTCCTGCCGCCATCGTTCAGCAGCACCAGCGATACCGGTTTCATGCTGGTCACGCCGTACTACTTCAACCTGGCGCCGAACTACGATGCCACGTTGTACCCGCGCTACATGACCAAGCGCGGCCTGCTGATGGAAGGCGAGTTCCGCTACCTGACGCCTTCCAGCGAAGGCCAGTTCGGTGGCGCGTACCTCAACGACAAGAACGACGACCGCAAAGACCAGACTGACTACAAAGAGCAGCGCTGGATGGTCAACTGGCAGCACAAGGGCGGGCTGGACGAGCGCCTGATGACCGAGGTGGACTACACCGACATCAGCGACCCGTTCTATTTCCAGGACCTGGAGTCTGATCAGATCGGTGTTGAAAGCAAGGACATCCTGGATCAACAGGGTGCACTGACCTGGCGCGGCGACAGCTACACCGCGCGACTGAACGTGCACGCCTACGAAATGGCGACTATCTCGCAGATCACGCCGTACGATCGCCTGCCGCAAATCACATTCAACGGTACGCTGCCGTTCCATCCTAGCGGCTTGAACTTCGGTTACGAGACGGAAGCAGTACGCTTTGATCGCGATCTGAAAGATGACTTCGTCTTCGACGAAGATGGCAACCCAGACACCAGCGTTGGCGGCGTGCCGGGTAAGCGACTCGACGAAAATATCTTCGGCGTAGCTCGCTCCACGGGCAACCGCTTCAATGTCGCACCGTCGATCAGCCTGCCGATGGAAGCCAGCTATGGCTATATCACGCCAAAGCTGAAGTACATGTACACACATTATGACCTTGATCTGGACAGCAAGGGCAAACAAGACCTGATCGATAACCCGGGCCGGATCGATCTTTACGGTGACTTCAAGAGCAACCAGAACCGTGACGTTCCGATCTTCAGCGTCGACAGTGGCCTGTACTTCGACCGCAACACATCCATGTTCGGCACGAACTACAAGCAGACCCTCGAACCGCGCCTGTTCTATCTCTACGTTCCATACAAGGACCAGGTCGACATTCCGCTGTTTGACTCTGGGGAGACGCTCTTTAGCTACGATTCTCTGTTCCGCGACAACCGCTTCAGCGGCGTCGACCGCATCGGCGACGAGAACAAGCTGTCGCTGGGCGTGACCACCCGCTGGATCGAGGAAAACGGCTTCGAGCGCCAGAACTTCAGTATCGGCCAGGCCTACTACTTCAAAGACCGCAAGGTCCAGTTGCCAGGCATCGACTACCGCGACCGCAAAGACGCGCAATCCGATGTGTCGCCGTACGCTCTGCTGTACAACTACTATTTCAACCGCGACTGGCGCTTCAACTCGGATTTCAACTGGGACCCGGACAGCCGCAGCACCCGCTCGGGCAGCGCGATGTTCCATTACCAGCCTGAAGACAACCCGAACAAGGTGGTCAACCTCGGTTATCGCTACCGTAACGACACCATCGCCTACGACTCCACCACCGGTACCTGGAAAGTGGGCGGCGGCGACTATGGCAACCCGGGGGACCCGAACTACATCAAGGATTACTACAAGATCCAGCAGCATGACTTCTCGGTCATCTGGCCGATCGTTCCGCAGTGGAGCGTCATCGCTCGCTGGCAGCATGACTACAACCGCAACCGCACCCTGGAAGCCATGGGCGGTTTCGAGTACGACAACTGCTGCTGGAAGCTGCGTTTGATCAACCGTTACTGGATCGATTACGACGACTTCAGCCAAGCCCTTCCGACAAACGAAAAGGGCGACCACGGCATCTTCCTTCAGATCGTGCTGAAAGGCCTCGGTGGTGTAGTCGGCAACAAGGTCGAATCTTTCCTCGACCAAGGCATTCAAGGTTATCGTGAACGTGAAGACCAAGCTTATTGATCGACTGCGCCCGGCGTTGCTGGGCGTTGCATTGCTGAGTGGCGCGGTGCATGCCGCGGTGCAACCTCTTGATCGCGTGGTGGCCATCGTCGACAACGACGTAGTGATGCAAAGCCAGCTGGACCAGCGTGTCCGCGAGGTCCAGCAAACCATCGCCAAGCGTGGCGGCGGCATGCCGCCTGCCGGTGCGCTGGATCAGCAGGTGCTGGAACGCCTGATCGTCGAGAACCTGCAGTTGCAGATCGGCGAGCGCTCCGGCATCCGCATCACCGACGAAGAGCTGAACCAGGCCATGGGCACCATTGCCCAGCGCAATGGCATGTCGCTGGACCAGTTCCGCGCCGCCCTGGCTCGTGACGGCATGTCGTTCGACGACGCCCGTGAGCAGGTCAAGCGCGAGATGATCATCAGCCGCGTGCGCCAGCGCCGCGTGGCCGAGCGTATCCAGGTCTCCGAGCAGGAAGTGAAGAACTTCCTCAACTCCGACCTTGGCAAGATGCAGATGTCGGAAGAGTACCGCCTGGCCAACATCCTGATCCCGACCCCGGAAGCGGCCAACTCGGAAGCCATCCAGGCCGCCGCACGCCAGGTTGGCGATGTGTACCAGCAACTCAAGCAGGGCGCGGACTTCGGCCAGATGGCCATTGCCCGCTCCGCCAGCGAAAACGCCCTGGAAGGCGGCGAGATGGGCTGGCGTAAAGCCGGCCAGCTGCCACCAGACTTCGCCAAGATGCTCAGCAGCATGCCGGTTGGCGAAATTACCCAGCCTATCCGCATCCCCAGCGGCTTCATCATCCTCAAGCTCGAGGAGAAGCGCGGTGGCAGCGAGAACGTGCTACGTGACGAAGTGCACGTTCGCCACATCCTGATCAAGCCGAGCGAGATCCGCAGCGAGGCGGCCACCGAGCAACTGGCCGAGCGCCTGTACGATCGCATCAAGAGCGGCGAAGACTTCGGCGAGCTGGCGAAGAGCTTCTCGGAAGACCCGGGTTCGGCGCTCAACGGCGGCGACCTCAACTGGGTTGACCCGAACAGCCTGGTACCGGAATTCCGTGAACAGATGGCCAACGCCCAGCAAGGCGTCGTGACCAAACCGTTCAAGACCCAGTACGGCTGGCATGTCCTGGAAGTGCTGGGCCGTCGCGCCACCGACAGCACCGAGCAGGCTCGTGAGCAACAGGCCATGAACGTACTGCGCAACCGCAAGTACGACGAAGAACTGCAGACCTGGCTGCGCCAGATCCGCGACGAGGCCTACGTTGAAATCAAGCTGCCTGGCGCTGACCAGGCCGCCCAGTGAAGCCCCTGCGCTTCGCCGTCACCCCCGGCGAGCCGGCCGGCATAGGCCCTGACCTGTGCCTGCTGCTCGCCGCAGACGCCCAGCCCCACCCCCTGATCGCCATCACCAGCCGTGACCTGCTCGCCGAGCGGGCCACGCAGCTGGGGCTGGCCGTCAACCTGCTGCCGGTAGCGCCGGGCCCATGGCCCGAGCAGCCGGCGCCAGCGGGTAGCCTGTACGTCTGGGATACCCCCCTGGCGGCCCCGGTAGTGCCGGGCCAGCTCGACAAGGCCAATGCCGCGTTTGTGCTGGAAACCCTGACCCGTGCCGGGCAAGGCTGCCTGGAAGGGCATTTCGCCGGGATGATCACCGCCCCTGTACACAAGGGCGTAATCAACGAAAGCGGTATCGCTTTCTCCGGGCATACCGAATTCCTTGCCGAGCTGACCCACACCGCGCAAGTGGTGATGATGCTGGCTACCCGTGGCCTGCGCGTGGCCCTGGTTACCACGCACCTGCCGCTGCGCGACATTGCCGACGCCATAACTGCCGAGCGCGTCGAGCGTGTAACCCGTATCCTGCATGCCGACATGCGCGACAAGTTCGGCATTGCCAACCCGCGTATCCTGGTGTGCGGCCTCAACCCGCACGCGGGCGAGGGTGGCCATCTGGGCCGCGAAGAAATCGACATCATCGAGCCGACCCTGGCCCGCCTGCGCACCGAAGGCATGGACCTGCGCGGGCCGCTGCCGGCCGATACCCTGTTTACCCCCAAATATCTGGAGCACTGCGATGCGGTGCTGGCGATGTACCACGACCAGGGCCTGCCCGTACTCAAGTACAAAGGCTTCGGCGCTGCGGTCAACGTGACCCTGGGCCTGCCGATAATCCGCACGTCGGTCGACCACGGCACGGCCCTCGACCTGGCCGGCACCGGCAAGGTCGACACCGGCAGCCTGCGCGTCGCGCTGGAAACCGCCTACCAGATGGCCGAGAACCGACCATGAACGAGCAATACCAACACCGGGCGCGCAAGCGCTTCGGCCAGAACTTCCTGCACGACGCCGGCATCATCGACCGCATCCTGCGTGCCATCAACGCCAAGGCCGGCGAACATCTGCTGGAAATCGGCCCAGGCCAGGGCGCCTTGACCGAAGGCCTGCTGGGCAGCGGGGCACAACTGGACGTGGTGGAACTGGACAAGGACCTGGTGCCGATCCTGCAGCACAAGTTCGCCGACCGCAGCAATTTCCGCCTGCACCAGGGCGACGCCTTGAAGTTCGACTTCAACCAGCTAGGCGTGCCACCGCGCAGCCTCAAGGTAGTGGGCAACCTGCCCTACAACATTTCCACCCCACTGATCTTCCACCTGCTCAGCCATGCCGGGTTGATCCGCGACATGCACTTCATGCTGCAGAAGGAAGTGGTCGAGCGCATGGCCGCCGGCCCTGGCGGTGGTGACTGGGGGCGTCTGTCGATCATGGTGCAGTACCACTGCCGGGTCGAGCACCTGTTCAACGTTGGCCCTGGCGCATTCAACCCGCCGCCGAAAGTGGACTCGGCCATCGTCCGCCTGGTGCCGCACGAAGTGCTGCCGTACCCGGCCAAGGATGCAAAGCTGCTGGAGCAAGTGGTACGCGAAGCCTTCAACCAGCGTCGCAAGACCCTGCGCAACACCATGAAAGGCCTGCTCGATAGCGCGGCCATCGAAGCTGCCGGCGTGGATGGCAGCCTGCGCCCTGAACAGCTGGATCTGGCCGCCTTCGTGCGCCTGGCTGACCAGTTGGCCGATCAGCAAGCCTGATATCGCGTGTACCGTCCTCTTCGCGGGTAAACCCGCTCCCACAGGTACTGCAGCCCTCAAAATCTGCGTAGCACCTTGTAGGAGCGGGTTTACCCGCGAAAGGGCCGGGACAGACCACACAAATCCCCAAGCCCCTCACCGCTGGCCCTTCCCCCTCTCAATGGCCTAGACTGCATTATTGCGTCAGTTTGCCCAAGGCCCTTGCATGTCCGACCCTCGCTATAAAATCGACGTCAGCGTCGTGACCCGCTACCTCAAAGAACAATCCGACCCCGAAAACAGTCGTTTCGCTTTCGCCTACACCATCACCGTGCAGAACAATGGCTCGCTGAAGGCCAAGCTGCTGTCGCGCCACTGGCTGATCACCAACGGTGACGGCGAGGTCGAGGAAGTGCGTGGCGCCGGCGTGGTCGGCCAGCAGCCCAACATCGACCCGGGCCAGAGCCACACCTACAGCAGCGGCGCGGTCATCAGCACCCGCGTGGGCACCATGCAGGGCAGCTATCAGATGTTCGCCGAAGACGGCAAACGCTTCGATGCCGAGATCGCCCCCTTCCGCCTGGCGGTGCCCGGGGCACTGCACTGATGGCTACCTACGCCGTCGGTGACCTGCAGGGCTGCCTGCAGCCACTCAAATGCCTGCTCGGACGGGTCAACTTCAACCCCGCCGTCGACCACCTGTGGCTGGTCGGCGACCTGGTCAACCGCGGCCCCGAGTCACTGGAAACCCTGCGCTTCCTTTATTCGATCCGCCAGTCGCTGGTGTGCGTGCTGGGCAACCATGACCTGCACCTGCTGGCCGCCTGGCATAACGTCGAACGCCTGAAAAAAAGCGACACCCTGCGCGAGATCATCGAAGCGCCTGACGCCGACCAGCTGTTCGACTGGCTGCGCCGGCAAAAGCTGCTGCATTACGACGAACCCCGCGGCATTGCCCTGGTTCACGCCGGCATTCCACCGCAATGGACCTTGGGCAAAGCCCTGGAGTTGGCTGCCGAGGTCGAGGAAGTGCTGCGCGACGACGAGCGCCTGAAACTGTACCTTGACGGCATGTACGGCAACGAGCCGAACAAGTGGAGCAAAAGCCTCACCGGCATCGAACGCCTGCGGGTCATCACCAACTGCCTCACGCGCATGCGCTTCTGCACCGCCGAGGGCAAGCTCGACCTCAAGAGCAAGGAAGGCCTGGATACCGCCCCCAAAGGCTACAAGCCCTGGTACGCACACAAAGGCCGCCGCTCGCGCCACGTGAAGATTATTTTCGGCCACTGGGCCGCCCTTCAGGGGCAGGTCAACGAGCCCGGCATCATCGCCCTGGACACCGGTTGCGTGTGGGGCGGTGCCATGACCCTGTACAACGTCGACAGCGGCGAATATCACCGCTGTGACTGCAGCGACGACGGCAACTTACGCCTCCCCGCCCAAACGCCTACACTGAACGATCAATCCTGAAGGAAGCCGTACCCATGAGCGAATTCAAGCGCATCCCTCCCGAACAGGCCCTGGCCCTTCGCGCGCAAGGTGCGGTAGTCGTCGACATTCGCGACCCGCAGGCCTATGCCGCCGGCCACATCACTGGCGCCAAGCATCTGGATAACCATTCTGTCGCCGAGTTCATCCGCAATGCCGACCTCGACGCCCCAACCCTGGTGGTGTGCTACCACGGCAATTCCAGCCAGAGTGCTGCGGCCTATCTGGTGAACCAGGGTTTCTCGGACGTATACAGCGTCGACGGCGGCTTTGAGCTGTGGCGCGCCACCTACCCGGCCGAAACCGCCCAGGGCGCTGCCGAATAATTTTTTCATTTTTACTGCAGCCCGCGCCCCATGCGGGCTTGCGGCTTATCTGACGAACGGTCGTTCGCAACTTCTCCGCCCCTCGCCCTTGACCTTGCGGATAACCAACTATTCTTAAGCGCAGGCCATCCAGAAAAAGGGGAGAGCCGGTACACCGGCGTGCGGGTCATCGGTAGCGTTACAGGGTGTTCTGGGGGGTATACAGCAATCGGCAGCCCCGGTTGCATGCCAGCATCAGCTGACTGATCCGGCGTCGTCTCCACGTATCGAGCGAGGTGACGTCATGAGTATTTTTAGCCACTTCCAACAACGTTTCGAGTCTACGCGCCAGGAAGAACTCTCGCTGCAGGAGTACCTCGAGCTGTGCAAAGAGGATCGCAGTGCCTACGCATCGGCGGCCGAACGGCTGTTGCTGGCCATCGGTGAGCCGGAGCTGATCGACACCTCAACCAACTCCAGACTGTCGCGAATCTTCTCCAACAAGGTTATCCGCCGCTATCCGGCCTTTGCCGACTTCCATGGCATGGAAGAGTGCATCGACCAGATCGTGTCCTACTTCCGCCACGCCGCCCAAGGCCTGGAGGAAAAGAAACAGATCCTCTATCTGCTGGGCCCGGTGGGCGGCGGTAAGTCGTCGCTGGCCGAAAAACTCAAGCAGCTGATGGAAAAGGTACCGTTCTACGCCATCAAGGGCTCGCCGGTATTCGAGTCGCCATTGGGCCTGTTCAATGCCACCGAAGACGGGGCCATTCTCGAGGAAGAGTACGGCATCTCGCGGCGCTACCTGAACACCATCATGTCGCCTTGGGCCACCAAGCGCCTGCAGGAGTTCGGCGGCGACATCAGCAAGTTCAAGGTGGTGAAGCTGTACCCGTCGATCCTCAACCAGATCGCCATCGCCAAGACCGAACCTGGCGACGAGAACAACCAGGACATCTCGGCCCTGGTCGGCAAGGTCGATATCCGCAAGCTCGAGGAATTCCCGCAGAACGACGCCGACGCATATTCCTATTCGGGCGCGCTGTGCCGGGCCAACCAGGGCCTGATGGAATTCGTCGAGATGTTCAAGGCCCCGATCAAGGTCCTGCACCCGTTGCTTACCGCCACCCAGGAAGGCAACTACAACAGTACCGAAGGCCTCGGCGCCATCCCCTACTCCGGGATTCTGCTGGCTCACTCCAACGAATCGGAGTGGCACACCTTCCGTAACAACAAGAACAACGAGGCGTTCATCGACCGGATCTACATCGTCAAAGTGCCGTACTGCCTGCGCGTCAGCGACGAAATCAAGATCTACGACAAGCTGCTGATCAACAGCTCGCTGGCCAAGGCGCACTGCGCGCCAGACACGCTGAAAATGCTCGCCCAGTTCACCGTGCTGTCGCGCCTGAAAGAGCCGGAAAACTCCAACATCTACTCGAAGATGCGGGTGTACGACGGGGAGAACCTCAAGGACACCGATCCGAAGGCCAAGTCGATCCAGGAGTACCGCGATGCGGCAGGCGTCGACGAAGGCATGAACGGCCTATCGACCCGCTTCGCATTCAAGATCCTGTCCAAGGTGTTCAACTTCGATCCGCATGAAGTGGCCGCCAACCCGGTGCACCTGCTTTATGTGCTGGAGCAGCAGATCGAGCAGGAACAATTCCCGGCCGAAGTGCGCGAACGCTACCTGCGCTACCTGAAGGAATACCTGGCCCCGCGCTACATCGAGTTCATCGGCAAGGAGATCCAGACCGCCTACCTGGAGTCCTACAGCGAATACGGCCAGAACATCTTCGACCGCTACGTTCTGTACGCAGACTTCTGGATCCAGGACCAGGAATACCGCGACCCGGAAACCGGCGAAATCCTCAACCGTATCGCCCTCAACGAAGAACTGGAGAAGATCGAGAAGCCGGCCGGCATCAGCAACCCGAAAGATTTCCGCAACGAAATCGTCAACTTCGTGCTGCGCGCCCGCGCCAACAACAACGGCAAGAATCCGAGCTGGCTGAGCTACGAAAAGCTGAGGGTGGTGATCGAGAAGAAAATGTTCTCCAACACCGAAGACCTGCTGCCGGTCATCAGCTTCAACGCCAAGGCAAGCAAGGAGGACCAACAGAAACACAACGACTTCGTCACGCGTATGGTGGAGCGTGGCTACACCGACAAACAGGTTCGTCTGCTGTCGGAATGGTACCTGCGGGTCAGGAAATCGCAATAAAGCGACAAGCTACCCACCGCGCGCCCAGGGCTGCCATGCCAGCCCTGGGCGGCGGCAGCTGCTTTGCTGCCTTTATGTGCAGCAGCTCGTAGCTTGAAGCGTGCAGCTGTTCCCAGCTACCGGAGGGACCATGAGCTACGTTATAGATCGACGCCTGAACGGCAAGAACAAGAGCACGGTGAACCGCCAGCGCTTCCTGCGGCGGTACCGCGAACACATCAAGAAAGCCGTCGAAGAGGCGGTGAGCCGCCGTTCCATCATGGACATGGAACATGGCGAGCAGATCAGCATTCCGGGGCGCGACATCGACGAACCGGTGCTGCACCATGGTCGCGGGGGCAAGCAGACCATCGTGCATCCAGGCAACAAGGAATTCACTGCCGGTGAACACATCCCAAGGCCACAAGGCGGCGGCGGTGGCAGCGGCCGCGGCAAGGCCGGCAACTCCGGCGAGGGCATGGACGACTTCGTCTTCCAGATCACCCAGGAAGAATTCCTCGAGTTCATGTTCGAGGACCTCGAGCTACCCAACCTGGTCAAACGTCACCTGACCGGGGCCGACACTTTCAAGACCGTGCGCGCCGGTATCGCCAACGAAGGCAACCCGTCACGCATCAACATCGTGCGCACACTGCGTTCGGCCCATGCCCGGCGTATCGCCCTGACCGGCAGCAGCCGCGCATTACTGCGCGAAGCGCAAAAGGAACTCGCCCGCCTGAAGGTCGAGGAACCGGACAACTTCACCGATATCCAGGAAGTCGAGCACGAGATCGAACGCCTGAAGGCACGCATCAACCGCCTGCCCTTCCTCGACACCTTCGACCTCAAGTACAACCTGCTGGTCAAGCAACCCAACCCCAGCTCCAAGGCTGTGATGTTCTGCCTGATGGACGTGTCCGGCTCGATGACCCAGGCCACCAAGGACATCGCCAAGCGCTTCTTCATCTTGCTGTACCTGTTCCTCAAGCGTAACTACGACCGCATCGAAGTGGTGTTCATCCGCCACCACACCAGCGCACGTGAAGTCGACGAGGAAGAATTCTTCTATTCGCGGGAAACCGGCGGCACCATCGTTTCCAGCGCGCTGAAGCTGATGCAGGAGGTCATGGCCGAACGCTACCCGGCCAGCGACTGGAACATCTACGCCGCCCAGGCCTCCGACGGCGACAACTGGAACGACGACTCGCCGATCTGCCGTGACATCCTGGCCAAGCAGATCATGCCGCATGTGCAGTACTACACTTACGTTGAAATCACCCCGCGTGAACACCAGGCGCTGTGGTACGAATACGAGCGCATCGGCGAAGCCTTCCCCGACACGTTCGCCCAGCAGCAGTTGGTATCGGCCGGCGATATCTACCCGGTCTTCCGTGAACTCTTCCAGCGCAGGTTAGCCACATGACCGCCAGAGCACAGAGACGCCAACCTATTTCCACCGGGTCCGAGTGGACGTTCGAACTGATCCAGACCTACGACCGGGAAATCAGCCGCCTGGCCGAGCGTTACGCCCTGGACACCTACCCCAACCAGATCGAGGTCATTACCGCCGAGCAGATGATGGACGCCTACGCCTCGGTCGGCATGCCGCTGGGTTATCACCACTGGTCCTACGGCAAGCAGTTCCTCAGCACGGAGAAGTCCTACAGCCGTGGCCAGATGGGCCTGGCCTACGAGATCGTGATCAACTCCGACCCGTGCATCGCCTACCTGATGGAAGAAAACACCATGTGCATGCAGGCACTGGTGATTGCCCATGCCTGCTACGGCCATAACAGTTTCTTCAAGGGCAACTACCTGTTCCGCACCTGGACCGACGCTAGCTCGATCATCGACTACCTGGTGTTCGCCAAGCAGTACATCGCCCAGTGCGAAGAGCGCCATGGCATCGATGCCGTGGAAGACCTGATCGACTCTTGCCACGCCCTGATGAACTACGGCGTCGACCGCTACAAGCGGCCTTATCCGATTTCCGCCGAAGAGGAGCGGCGGCGGCAGAAGGAACGCGAGGAGCACCTGCAGCGGCAGATCAATGACCTTTGGCGGACCATTCCGAAGAGCGCCGACAAGGGTAACGAGCGCGATGATGCGCGCTTCCCCGCCGAACCGCAGGAAAACATCCTGTATTTCATCGAGAAGAACGCCCCGCTGCTGGAGCCCTGGCAACGTGAAGTGGTGCGCATCGTGCGCAAGATCGCCCAGTATTTCTACCCGCAGCGCCAAACCCAGGTGATGAACGAAGGCTGGGCGACATTCTGGCACTACACGCTGATGAACGACCTGTACGACGAGGGGCTGATCACCGAAGGCTTCATGATGGAGTTCCTGCAGTCGCACACCAGCGTGGTATTCCAGCCCGGCTTCGACAGCCCCTACTACAACGGCATCAACCCCTACGCACTGGGCTTTGCGATGTACACCGACATCCGCCGCATGTGCGAAAACCCGACCGAAGAAGATCGGCGCTGGTTCCCCGACATTGCCGGCAGCGACTGGCTTTCTACCATCAAGTTCGCCATGAGCAGCTTCAAGGACGAGAGCTTCATCCTGCAGTACCTGTCGCCGAAGGTCATTCGAGATCTGAAGCTGTTCAGCATCCTCGATGACGACCAGCGCGACGACCTGTATGTACCTGCCATCCACGACGAGGCCGGCTACCGGACCATTCGCGAACTATTGGCGGCGCAGTACAACCTGGGTAACCGCGAACCGAACGTGCAGATCTGGAGCGTTGACCGCCGCGGCGACCGCTCGCTGACCTTGCGTCACCAGCAACACAACCGCAAACCGCTGGGCGATTCTACCGATGAAGTGCTCAAGCACCTGCACCGCCTGTGGGGCTTCGACATCCACCTGGAGACCGTCCAGGGCGAGCAGGTGATGAAAACCCACCACATGCCACCACGCGGCGAGCACGGCGAAAGCGCCGACTATGGCCGCATGGATCTGGCTGTCATTCACCACCTCTAGTGCAACTTCAAGGCTGCCGACGGGTTATCCTGTCGGCAGTTATGGAGAGCTGCACATGCACATCTACAAAGTCGGCGGCGCCGTGCGCGACCGCCTGCTCGGCCGCCCTGTCAGCGATATCGACTGGCTGGTGGTCGGCGCCACGGTCGAGGAAATGCACGCCAAGGGCTTTCGACCGGTTGGCGCTGATTTCCCGGTGTTCCTGCACCCGAAAACCGGCGAGGAATACGCCCTGGCGCGCACCGAGCGCAAGAGCGGGCGGGGCTACGGCGGCTTCACTTTCCACGCCAGCCCCGATGTGACCCTGGAAGAAGACCTGATCCGTCGTGACCTGACCATCAATGCAATGGCCGAGGACGAGACGGGTACGGTATACGATCCCTATCATGGCCAGGACGATATCGACCAGCGCCTTTTACGCCATGTTTCCCCGGCATTCGCCGAAGATCCATTGCGTGTGCTGCGAGTTGCGCGCTTTGCTGCCCGTTATGCACCGCTGGGTTTCCGGGTTGCCGATGAGACGCTTGAGCTGATGCGTCAGATCAGTGCCTCTGGCGAATTGCAGGCGCTGACCGCCGAGCGCAGCTGGAAGGAAATCGAGCGGGCGCTGATGGAGGCGCAGCCGCAGGTGTTCTTCCAGGTGCTGCATGCTTGTGGGGCCCTGCAGGAGCTGCTGCCAGAGCTTGGTGACGCCCCCCAGGCCCTGGCGGCGCTGGAACAGGCGGCAATGCATGAAAAGCCCCTGCATGTACGCTGGGCCTGCCTGCTGCAGTCGCTGGCATCAGCCGCGATCAAAGCCATCAACCAGCGCCTGAAGGCGCCGCGGGAGTGCCAGGAGCTGGCGCTGCTGACGGGTGAGTGCCTGAAGCTGGGCAACCAGGCGCAGGAGCTGCCTGCCACGACACTGCTGGAGCTGTTGCAGAAGTTCGATGTGTACCGGCGGCCACAGCGGTTCGAAGACTTCCTGATCGCTTGCGAGATGACAGCGCTGGGCGAGGGCAAAGCGGGTTATCCACAGGCCGACTACCTGCGAGAGGCAGCGGCGGCGGCGCGGGCAGTGGATGTCAAGCCGTTGGTGCAGGCAGGGCTGACTGGCCAGGCCTTGGGTGAAGCGCTCAAAAGTGAGCGGCTGAAAGCCCTCGAAGCTTACAAGCTCGGTTGAACATACCGGCCCCTTCGCGGCTAAAGCCGCTCCCACAGGGACTGCGTGAGCCTGAGCGAGCATGGCCGCGAAGAACTCAACTCAGTGGATGGCACCGGCTACGCCGGTGTTCGCGGGCTCGCCCGCTCCCACAGGAACCGCGCATTTTCTGAGCCTCGCACCAAACCTGTGGGAGCGGCTTTAGCCGCGAAAGGGCCGGTACAGGCTTACGCGGGAGTCAGCTGCAACCCACGCCACTCAAAGGCAACCGGCGCCAGCACCTGATCAATCCGCGCCTCCTGCCACAACTGCGCCATTGTCTTGCCTACCCCCGGATGCACAAGCTCCGGCGCCAGCAGCGACAGTGGCCACAGCACAAAGGCGTTCTTCAGGATCTCGGCCCGAGGCAACACCAGCCCATCGAACGTGCCGTGCAAGTCGTCATACATCAGCACGTCGATATCCAGCGGCAGCCCCTTGCGGTCCGGGGCATAGCGGCCATTGTCGGCCTCGATGAACTTCAACCGGCGGTCCAGTTCGATCAACGGCAACGCAGTCTGCCCAGTCACCACGAAGTTGATGAACGGACCGCTCTTGATCCCCACCGCCTGGCTTTCGAACGCCGGCGAGCAGCGCATGTCGGTCAGGATGCCTGCCAATGCATCGAGCCCGGCGCACAAATGCACCTCGCGATCAATGTTGCTGCCAAGGCCCAGGTAAACCGTGCTCAGAGACATCCGCGCTCGATCTCCACGCCAACACCGCCACGGGCCGCCGGTACCGCACCCGGCTTGGTCAGCTTCAACCGCACCCACGGGATGTGGAATTCTTCCATCAGCGTCGCCACCAGGCGCTCGGCGAAAGTTTCAACCAACTCGAAACGCGCCTGTTCGGCAAACGCCTGGATACGGGCCGACACACTGGCATAATCCAGCGCCAGGTTCAGGTCGTCACCCGCCGCAGCCGGGCGGTTATCCCAGGCAAAGCTCAGGTCCAGGCGCAAGCACTGGCGAATATCCCGCTCCCAGTCATAGGCACCGATGACGGTATCGACTTCCAGGCCTTCGATGAACACTCTGTCCAAGCACTTCTCTCCACAGCACGACAAGGGCGACTGGCGCCGTTAGAATCAAGGCGTCCTCGCCCGGAATAGTTAGCATGTTTTGGTTACTGGCGTTGCTCGCCTACCTGCTCGGCTCGCTGTCCTTCGCCATCGTCCTCAGCCGCCTTACGGGCAGCCCGGACCCGCGTTCCAGCGGTTCAGGCAATGCCGGCGCCACCAATATGCTACGCCTGGCAGGCCGCAAACTGGCGATCCTGACCCTGCTTGGCGACCTGTGCAAGGGCCTGTTGCCGGTATTGCTCGCCCGCGGTGCCGGCCTGGACCTGCAAGCGCAGGCCTGGATTGGCGTTTGCGCAGTGCTGGGCCACCTGTTCCCGCTGTACTTCCGCTTCCAGGGCGGCAAGGGCGTGGCAACCGCCGCCGGCATGCTCATGGCCCTGTACTTCCCGGCCGCGCTGCTGGCCATTGGCGCCTGGCTGCTGACCTTCTACCTCACCCGCACCAGCTCGCTGGCGGCGCTGATCGCCACACCGCTGACCTTGCCGTTGCTGGCCTGGCGCGAGCCAGAGGCCCTGCTACCGATCACTGTGCTGACGGCGATGATCGTATGGCGCCACCGCAGCAACCTTCGCGACCTGTTCGCAGGCCGCGAACGGCACTTCTAACGCTTAAACCGGCGGCAACTGCTCCATCGGCCAGCGTGCCTGCACGCTGATTGCCAGGTCCTGCTTTTGCCCGGCCAACAACCGCTGGCAGCCGGCATAGGCGATCATCGCGCCGTTGTCGGTGCAGAACTGCGGGCGCGCGTAGTACACGTTGCCCTTGATGCTGCCGAGCATGTCCTCGAGGGACGCACGCAAGGCCTTGTTGGCGCTGACGCCACCAGCAATGACCAGGCGCTTGAGGCCTGCCTGCTTCAACGCCCGCTTGCACTTGATGGTCAAAGTCTCCACCACCGCCTGCTGGAATGCCAGGGACAGGTCGCAACGGGTTTGCTCACTGTCGTCACCGGCATCGCGGCACTGCTGCCAGGTGTTCAGGGCAAAGGTTTTCAGGCCGCTGAAGCTGAACTCCAGGCCCGGGCGGTCGGTCATCGGCCGCGGGAACACGAAGCGGCCAGGCACGCCGCGCTCGGCCAGGCGGGCGATTTCCGGGCCACCGGGGTAGTTCAGGCCGATCAGCTTGGCGGTCTTGTCGAACGCTTCGCCGGCGGCGTCGTCCAGGCTCTCGCCCAGCAGCTCGTACTGGCCGATGCCATCGACCCGCACCAGCTGGGTGTGACCACCGGAAACCAACAAAGCGACGAACGGAAACTCCGGTGGGTTTTCCTCCAGCATGGGTGCCAGCAGGTGGCCTTCCATGTGGTGTACGCCAATCGCCGGGATGTCCCAGGCAAAGGCCAGCGCCTGGGCACAGGAGGCCCCCACCAGCAGGGCACCGACCAGGCCAGGGCCCGCGGTGTAGGCGATGGCGTCGATCTCGGTGGCGACGCAGCCGGCCTCATCCAGCACCTGGCGGATGAGTGGCAGCATGCGCTTGACGTGGTCGCGCGAGGCAAGCTCAGGCACCACACCGCCGAACACGCGGTGCAGGTCGATCTGGCTGAACAGCGCGTCGGCCAACAAACCGCGTTCGCTGTCGTATAATGCGACGCCAGTTTCGTCGCAGGATGTTTCCAATCCCAGTACTAGCATGGGTTCGTCCCTTGTAGGGGCTGAATTCGAAGCCGCGCATGATAGTCCCCGTGTCGGATGCCGACCAGCGGTTTTCGATCAGAGGCTTTGCATTCCGGCTTGCTAAGGGTTAACATCCGCAACCCTTGAAAACCGACGTTCTCCAGCACACCTTTGTTTTGCCAGGAGCACGTCTACCCCGGTAATGAATTAAGGTAGCCCTGGATGCCAGCCGTCAAAGTTAAAGAGAACGAACCCTTCGACGTAGCTCTGCGTCGTTTCAAGCGCTCCTGCGAAAAAGCCGGTGTACTGGCTGAAGTTCGTAGCCGCGAGTTTTACGAGAAGCCGACCGCCGAGCGTAAGCGCAAAGCAGCTGCTGCTGTTAAGCGTCACGCCAAGAAAGTTCAGCGCGAACAGCGCCGCGCCGTTCGTCTGTACTAATACAGACGTTCTACGCAAAGCTTCTGCCCTGCCCGGCTAACCGCCGGGCGATGGCAGTGGTCGCTTCAAACTTGAGCAGCTAGCTCAAGGCCCTGCACAAGCTTCATGCGAACTGCACATGGGCAACCTGCCTGAAACGTCAGAGCTGGTCCTCCTTGTTGTATGACCAGACGTGCACGTCCGACTGACGAGCCCTCAGGGGCTGGCGACGAGCACACATTCCCTCGCACTTTCCCAAGCGGCACTCGCCCCATTCGGCGCGTGAGCGATTAGACTTGCCAGCTGCCAGATGACGAGACTGCCATGGCCGGGCTGATTCCCCAGAGTTTCATTGACGACCTTATCAACCGCCTCGACATCGTCGACGTGGTGAGTTCGCGCGTCCAGCTGAAAAAAACCGGCAAGAACTATTCCGCCTGCTGCCCGTTCCACAAGGAAAAAACCCCTTCCTTCACGGTCAGCCCCGACAAGCAGTTCTACTACTGCTTCGGCTGCGGCGCCGGCGGCAACGCCCTGGGCTTCGTAATGGACCACGACAACCTGGACTTCCCCCAGGCGGTCGAGGAGCTGGCCCGCGCCGCCGGCATGGAAGTACCCCGCGAGCAAGGTCGCCGCGACCACAAGCCGCGCCAGCCAACCGATTCGCCGCTGTACCCGCTGCTGGACGCCGCCTCGGAGTTCTACCGCCAGGCCCTGCGCAGCCACCCGACCCGCAAGGCAGCGGTGGATTACCTCAAGGGCCGCGGCCTGTCCGGGGAAATCGCCCGTGACTTCGGCCTGGGCTTCGCCCCGCCAGGCTGGGATAACCTGCTCAAGCACCTGGGTGCCGACACCCTGCAGCAGAAGGTGATGATCGATGCCGGCCTGTTGATCGAAAACGCCGAAAGCGGCAAGCGCTACGACCGTTTCCGCGACCGGGTGATGTTCCCGATCCGCGACAGCCGCGGACGCATCATCGCCTTTGGTGGCCGAGTGCTCGGCGACGACAAGCCCAAGTATCTGAACTCCCCGGAAACCCCGGTGTTCCACAAGGGCCAGGAACTCTACGGCCTGTACGAGGCACGCAAGCACAACCGCAACCTCGACGAAATCATCGTCGTCGAGGGCTACATGGACGTCATTGCCCTGGCCCAGCAGGGCCTGCGCAACGCCGTGGCCACCCTCGGCACCGCCACCAGCGAAGAGCACCTCAAGCGCCTGTTCCGCGTGGTACCCAGCGTGCTGTTCTGCTTCGACGGTGACCAGGCCGGGCGCAAGGCCGCCTGGCGCGCCCTGGAGTCGACCCTGTCGAACCTGCAGGACGGCCGCCGCGCGCGCTTCCTGTTCCTGCCCGAAGGCGAAGACCCGGACAGCCTGGTGCGCGCCGAAGGCACCGACGCCTTCATGGCCCGCATCAACCAGCACGCCCAGCCGCTGGCCGATTACTTCTTCGAGCAGCTAAGCGTCGAAGCCGACCCGCGCTCGCTGGAAGGCAAGGCGCACATGGCGACCCTTGCCGCACCGCTGATCGAAAAGATCCCCGGCGCCAACCTGCGCCAGCTGATGCGCAACCGCCTTAAGGAAATCACCGGCCTCGACCCGCAGCAGGTCGAGCAACTGGCGCAACACGCCCCGGCCACCAGCAGCGTGCCGGACTACGACCCTGGCTACGACTATGACGCCATGGCCAGCTATACCCCCGATTACGGCGACATGCCGCAGCACGACTTCGCCCCCGTTCATCAGGAACAGGAGTGGAAGCCGAACAAGGGCGCTGGCAAGAAGCAGTGGGGCGACAAACCCTGGGACAAGAACCGCAAGGGTGGCAAGCCATGGCAGCAGCGTGACGAAGCACCACCACGCGTACCGGCCCCGGTCGAGCCGCCCACCCTGGCCGCCCTGCGCACCTTGCTGCACCACCCTCTGCTGGCCGGCAAGGTGGAAGATGCCAGCCACTTCGCCGATGAAGAACACTTGTACAGCCAGCTGCTGGTGGCACTGATCGAAGCCGCGCAGAAAAATCCTGGGCTAAGCTCTATGCAGTTGATCGCACGCTGGCACGGCACCGAACAGGGGCGCCTGCTGCGGGCCTTGGCGGAAAAGGAATGGCTGATCGTGGCCGACAACCTTGAACAACAGTTTTTCGACACTATAACTAGCTTGTCCGCCCGCCAACGCGAGCGCAGCCTGGAACAACTGCTCAGGAAATCACGTCAAAGCGAATTGACCAGCGAGGAAAAAACCCAGCTCCTCGCCCTGCTGAGCCGGAATGTTCCCGCACAAACGCCGACCTCATCTGGCGCGTGAGGCCCATGCTCGGGTATAATCCTCGGCTTGTTTTTTGCCCGCCAAGACCTTCAGTGGATAGGGTGTTATGTCCGGAAAAGCGCAACAGCAGTCTCGTATCAAAGAGTTGATCACCCGCGGTCGTGAGCAGGGCTACCTGACTTACGCGGAGGTCAACGACCACCTGCCTGAGGATATTTCAGATCCGGAACAGGTGGAAGACATCATCCGCATGATCAACGACATGGGGATCAACGTATTCGAGAGTGCTCCGGATGCGGATGCCCTTCTGTTGGCGGAAGCCGACACCGACGAAGCCGCGGCCGAAGAAGCCGCTGCTGCGTTGGCGGCAGTTGAAACCGATATCGGCCGCACGACCGACCCGGTGCGCATGTACATGCGCGAAATGGGCACCGTCGAGCTGCTGACCCGCGAAGGCGAGATCGAAATCGCCAAGCGTATCGAGGAAGGCATCCGTGAAGTCATGGGCGCCATCGCTCACTTCCCGGGCACTGTCGACTACATTCTCAGCGAATATGACCGTGTCACCAGCGAAGGCGGCCGTCTGTCGGACGTTCTCAGCGGTTACATCGATCCTGACGACAATATCGCCGCGCCGACCGAAGAAGTGCCGATCCCGGGCACCAAGGCCGCCGCTGCGAAGGAAGAGTCCGACGACGACGAGGACGAATCCGAAAGCGGTGACGACGAGGAAGAGGCCGAGAGCGGCCCGGACCCGGAAGTCGCCCGTCAGCGTTTCGGCGCGGTCAACGACCAGCTTCAGGCCACCAACAAGGTTCTGAAGAAGAATGGTCGCACCCACCAGGAAAGCATCGACGCCCTGCAGGCCCTGGCCGATTTGTTCATGCCGATCAAGCTGGTACCGAAGCAGTTCGAGGTACTGGTAGAGCGTGTTCGTGACGCCCTGAACCGCCTGCGCCAGCAGGAACGCGCCATCATGCAGCTGTGCGTGCGTGATGCCCGCATGCCGCGTGCCGACTTCCTGCGCATGTTCCCGAGCAACGAAACCGACCAGACCTGGAGCGGTGACCTGGCCAAGCGCAACACCAAATGGGCTGCCGCCCTGGGTGAAAAGGACGCTGCCATCGTCGCTTGCCAGCAGAAGCTGATCGACCTTGAGACCGAAACCGGCCTGACCGTTGCCGAGATCAAGGAAATCAACCGTCGCATGTCGATCGGTGAAGCCAAGGCCCGCCGCGCCAAGAAAGAAATGGTCGAGGCGAACCTGCGTCTGGTGATCTCCATCGCCAAGAAGTACACCAACCGTGGCTTGCAATTCCTCGACCTGATCCAGGAAGGCAACATCGGCTTGATGAAAGCGGTGGACAAGTTCGAATACCGTCGCGGCTACAAGTTCTCGACCTATGCCACCTGGTGGATCCGCCAGGCGATCACCCGTTCGATCGCCGACCAGGCGCGCACCATCCGTATTCCGGTGCACATGATCGAGACGATCAACAAGCTCAACCGTATTTCCCGCCAGATGCTGCAGGAAATGGGTCGCGAACCGACCCCGGAAGAGCTGGGCGAGCGCATGGAAATGCCTGAGGACAAGATCCGTAAGGTACTGAAGATCGCCAAAGAGCCGATCTCCATGGAAACCCCGATCGGTGACGACGAAGATTCGCACCTGGGCGACTTCATCGAGGACTCGACCATGCAGTCCCCGATTGACGTGGCCACGGTCGAAAGCCTCAAGGAAGCCACTCGTGACGTGCTCTCGGGCCTGACCGCACGCGAAGCCAAGGTGCTGCGTATGCGCTTCGGTATCGACATGAACACCGACCACACCCTCGAAGAGGTGGGCAAGCAGTTCGACGTGACCCGCGAGCGGATCCGTCAGATCGAAGCGAAGGCGTTGCGCAAACTGCGCCACCCGACTCGCAGCGAGCATCTGCGCTCCTTCCTCGACGAGTGATGACAAAACCCCGGCCTAGGCCGGGGTTTTTCTTTTCCGGCCCTGCGCGATCCCTGTGGGAGCCGGCTTGCCGACGATGGGCTGCGCAGCAGCCCCATTTCCTCATTACCTCCCCCTTCCGACAGCCAGAACACAAAGCCCGTCCTTCCACCGCACACCTACAGCAATGCCCGTCTACACTCGACTTCATACCACTTGAATGTGAGGCCGCTATGCCGCTGATGCCGGCCATCCTGTTGCTGCTCCTGATTTTGTGGAACACAGCGGCCGGCGCCCTGACCCTGACAGACGAGGAGAAAGCCTGGTTGGCTGCCCACCCGCAGCTAAGCCTGGGTGTAGACGCCTCTTGGCCACCGTTCGAGTTTCGCGACCAGGAGGGCCGGTACCAGGGATTGGCCGCCGATTACATCGCCACGATCCAGCAACGCCTGGGCGTGACGCTCAAACCGGTCGAACCCAGCAGCTGGACCGAGGTACTGGCGCAAGCACGCGAAAGCCGCATCGACCTGCTGCCCGGCATCATGTCCACCCCCGAACGCCAAGGCTACCTGGCCTTCACCCGGCCGTACCTCGACTTCCCCATCGTAATCCTCGCCCATAAAGGCGGTGCACAGCCGCGCAACCTGGACGACCTTTACGGCCTGAAGATCGCCGTGGTCGAAAACTACGCCCCGCACGAACTGCTGCGCACCCACCACCCAGACCTCAACCTGGTGGCTCTACCTAACGTCAGCTCCACCCTGCAGGCCCTGGCCACCGACGAAGTGGACGCCGTGGTCGGTGACCTCGCTTCAAGCATCTGGAGCCTGCGCCAGCTCAAGCTCGACGGCCTCTACGTCAGCGGCGAAACGCCCTACCGCTACCAACTGGCCATGGCCGCCCCGCGCGACAAGAAAGTACTGGTCGGCATACTCGACAAAGTGATAGCCGACATGAGCAGCAGCGAAGTCAGCCAGATCCAGCAACGCTGGGTGGGCAATGTGGTCGACCAACGGATGTTCTGGTCGGACCTGCTGGTGTATGGCCTGCCCACGGTGCTGGTATTGATGGCCGTGCTGGCAGCGGTCATCCGCATCAACCGCCGGCTCAGTTCGGAAATTTCACGGCGCATCGCCCTGGAGCAGGAACTGCGCAGCAGCGAGTACCACTATCGCAGCCTGGTCGAGAGCCTGTCCGCCATAGCCTGGGAGGCCGACGCCAACGACTTCACCTACAGCTACGTCTCGCCCCACGCAGAAGGCTTGCTCGGCTACCCATTGGCCGACTGGCTCAAACCTGGCTTCTGGCGCAGCATCCTGCACCCGGAGGATGCCCTCTGGGCCCAGGCCTACTGCGACAGCGAGACTGCCGCCGGCCGCGACCACAGCCTCGACTACCGGGTGATCAGAGCCGATGGCCAGCCACTGTGGGTACGCAACATCGTCAGCATGATCGAGCATGGCCACCAGCCGGTGATGCGTGGCCTGATGATCGACATTAGCGAGACCAAGCGCACCGAGGACGCCCTGCGCCTGTCCGAACAGAAGTTCGCCTCGGTGTTCCAGCAGTGCCCCGACATCCTGCTGATCGCCCGCCACAGCGACGGCTGCCTGCTGGAGGTGAACGAGGCCTTCGAAGAGCAGATCGGCCTCACCCCGAACCAGGTAATTGGCCGCACCGCCACCGAACTCAACCTGTGGGGCGTCGAAGGCGACGGCCCGCGGCTGCTCGAACGCCTGCACCAAGGCGGTATCCGCAACCTGGAAATGAGCTTCCGCCGCAGCAACGGCCAACTCTTCACCGGCCTGACCTCGGCCGAAACCTTTGAACTCGACGGCAACCTCGCGTTCGTGGTGGCGGTACGCGATATCAGCCAGCTCAAGGAAACCCAGGAGCAGCTACAAACCTCGGAAGAGAAATTCGCCAAGGCCTTCCATGCCTCGCCCGATGGCCTGCTGCTGTCACGCCAGAGCGACGGTTTGCTGCTCGAAGTGAACGAAGGCTTCTGCCGCCTGACCGGCTATGACCTCAGCCCGACCATCGACCAGACCTCGCTGGACCTGGGCATCTGGGTCGACCTCAACGAGCGCAAGCGTCTGGTCCAACAGCTAAACCGCGACGGCTTCGTACGCGACTTCACGTGCCACCTGCGCCGCAGCGACGGGCAGATTCGCCTCTGCGAACTCTCTGCACGGCCGCTGCCGATTGCTGGCGACGACTGCATACTGACCATCGCCCGCGACATCACCGAGCGCCATCTGATGCAGGAAAAGCTGCAGCTGGCCGCCACCGTGTTCGAGAACACCGCCGAAGGCGTGCTGATCACCGACATCGACCAGCACATTAGTGCCGTAAACCGCGCCTTCAGCGAAATCACCGGTTACAGTGAGATCGAAGCCCTCGGCCAGACCCCACGCCTGCTCGCCTCCGGCCAGCACGACAGTGCGTTCTATGCCGCCATGTGGCACCAGCTGACCGATGAAGGCCATTGGCAAGGCGAGATCTACAACAAGCGCAAGAACGGCGAACTGTACCCCGGCTGGCTGACCATCAGCGCCGTGCGCAACAGCGAGCGCGAGATTACCCACTTCGTCGCTGTGTTCGCCGACATCTCCAGCCTCAAGCACGCCCAGGCCAAGCTTGACTACCAGGCCCACCACGATCCACTGACCGGCCTGCCCAACCGTGCCCTGTTCGAGAACCGCCTGCAGGCCGCGCTCACCTGCGCGCAGGTCTCCAACCGCAAGGGCGCGGTGCTGTTCCTTGACCTCGACCGTTTCAAGCACATCAACGACAGCCTCGGCCACCCAGTCGGCGATCTGCTGCTCAAGGGCATCGCCCAACGCTTGAAGGAGCAGGTGCGTGATGTCGACACCGTGGCCCGCCTGGGTGGCGATGAGTTCATCATCCTGCTGCCCGGCCTGCACAAACCCAGTGACGCCAGCGCCATCGCCAACAAGCTGCTGACCTGCTTCAACGCGCCGTTCCAGGCTGGCGAGCATGAGTTCTTCACAAGCGCCAGCATCGGCATCAGCCTTTATCCACAGGACGGCACCGACGTTGCCACACTGATTCGCAACGCCGACGCCGCCATGTACCGCTCCAAGGCCAAGGGCCGTAACCGCGTCGAAGCCTACACCCTCGACCTCACCGCCCAGGCCAGCGAACGCATCGCCCTGGAGCACGAACTGCGCCGCGCCATCGAACGCAACGAACTGAGCCTGTGCTTCCAGCCCAAGCTCAGCCTCAAGACACAGAGCCTGGTCGGTGCCGAAGCGCTGATACGCTGGAGCCACCCGACCTTTGGTGAAGTGCCGCCAGAGCACTTCATTCACCTGGCGGAAGAGAACGGCACCATCCTCCAGATCGGTGACTGGGTACTGGAGCAGGCCTGCCGGCAGATGCAGGCGTGGAAGATGCACTACGAACCCTTCGGCCCGTTGTCGATAAACCTCGCCGGCGCCCAGCTGCGCCATCCCCATCTTGCCAGGCGCATCGAACAGTTGCTGAAGCACTACCAGCTCACAGCCGGTGACCTGCAGCTGGAAATCACCGAAAACTTCATCATGAGCCAGGCAGAGGAAGCCTTGGCCGTGCTGTACCAGCTGAAGAAACTGGGCGTGCAACTGGCCATCGACGATTTCGGCACCGGTTATTCATCGCTGAGCTACCTCAAGCGCCTGCCGCTGGACATTCTCAAGATCGACAAGTCGTTCATCCGCGGGCTGCCCGACGATCCTCATGACGCCGCCATCGCCCGCGCCATCATCGCCTTGGGCCGCAGCATGCAGCTGACCATCATTGCCGAGGGCGTGGAAAACCAGGCCCAGCAACGGTTCCTGGCGGCAGAAGGCTGTGAGCAGATCCAGGGCTACATCGTCAGCCTGCCCCTACCCCCGGACGAGTTCGCGGCGACGTTTCTTCGCATAGCACTATCGGATCTTTCAGATGGCACAGGTGCGAAACCCTCGTTATAATCCGGCCACTTACTGAGGGCCTATAGCTCAGTCGGTTAGAGCAGAGGACTCATAATCCTTTGGTCCACGGTTCGAGTCCGTGTGGGCCCACCATACTCAAAGCCGCGCACTGCGCGGCTTTCGTGTTTTTGGCGGAACCACCTCAGATACAGTCCTATGGTCTAAAGGTACAAATTAGGTACAGTGCGGCTTCGCTTGCACGCCTTTGGAGTCCTTCAGATGGCTACAATCGTCAAAACCCCTGCCGGCACCTGGAAGGCCGTTATCCGCAAGACCGGATGGCCGACCAATGCCAAAACCTTCCGCACTAAACGCGACGCTGAGGATTGGTCACGACGCACCGAAGACGAGATGGTGCGCGGTGTGTACATCCAGCGCAGCGGCTCCGAGCGCATGACGCTTGAAATAGCGCTCAAGCGCTACCTGACCGACATTACACCTACAAAGAAGCCTACAACTCAACGCGGTGAGATCTCCAAGGCTAAAAAGCTAACGGAGCATCTGGGCAAGTATTCTCTCGCAGCCCTTTCCGCTGAAACCATTGCCAACTATCGCGACAAG
Organism: Pseudomonas sp. M2(2023); assembly: GCF_030263955.1. Classification (NCBI taxonomy): domain Bacteria; kingdom Pseudomonadati; phylum Pseudomonadota; class Gammaproteobacteria; order Pseudomonadales; family Pseudomonadaceae; genus Pseudomonas; species Pseudomonas sp. M2(2023). The sequence continues at coordinate 467,037 of NZ_CP127114.1, read as the reverse complement.
CGCCTTAACGAGCCAGGCCGCGCAGGCACGACCAGCAACAACACCGTTCGCCTGGAGCTGGCTCTACTGAGCCACGTTTTCACGGTCGCGATCCAAGAATGGGGGCTGGGCCTGACGTTTAACCCCGTGTTGAATATACGCAAGCCAAGCCCCGGGGAGGGTCGCAATCGTAGACTCTCGCCGGATGAGGAACGGCGGCTGTTCGCAGAGGTGAATCGGCATAGCAATCCAATGCTTGGGTGGATCGTTGGCATCGCTCTGGAAACTGGTATGCGCTCAGGTGAAATCGCGTCGCTACGCAGACCTCAGGTGGATACAGAGCGACGCATCGTAAGACTCGTTGACACGAAAAATGATGGTCAACGAACTGTGCCACTGAGCAAGCGAGCGACTGCGCTTTTCAAAGCCGCGATGATGAATCCCGCTCGCCCTAGCGATTGCAATCTGGTGTTTTTTGGTGAACCTGGGAAGGACGGGAAACGTCGCCCCTATGCGTTCACAAAAATCTGGGGGCTACTGGTCAAGAAACTACAGCTATCCGACTTCAGATTTCACGACTTGAGACATGAGGCGGTAAGCCGCCTTGTGGAGGGCGGTCTCTCCGACCAGGAGGTATCGAGCATCAGCGGCCACAAATCAATGCAAATGTTGAAAAGATATACGCACTTACGCTCCGAGGATCTAGTTGCCCGACTAGATAGCATGTCAAAAAGAAAGAAAAGTTTAGCTAAACTCCAAAAGGAAGTTTAGCTAAAGTCCTTAGCTCTTTTATCGCGACCCACAAGCTGAAAATAAATTTTAGCCGCTAAAAAACCACAACCCTGGAAAAGTTTAACTAAAAAACCAAGAGGCACTATAGCTAAACTTTTTCACCGTCAAGTGGAGTTTGAAAAAATACTTTTAAAAATCGCGCTAGGTGTCATAGGATATCCGAAATTAAGCGGAGGACACCTAACATGACCACGGAAGAATACATACGCGACTTATTCTCTGGGGCTCCACTTTTGTCCCTTGAGCAGCTTGCAGAGGTATTACATAGAAGCAAGGACGGCCTGAGAATCAGCCTGAGTGGCGACAATGAGGTATCGAGAAAATTTCTTCCTTGCAAGGTCAGAATTGGCAGAAGGATTTACTTTAGAACCGCAGATGTAGCCAAGGTTCTCGAGCAGGGCTGACGACGATGTCTATATCCCTAATTGTAAAAAGGAAGGTATCCAGTCATTTCACAATTATCCCTAACGATGTAATAAATGACAAAAACCTAAGCTGGAAATCGTTAGGATTATTGGTGAAATTGCTGTCCCTACCCCCAGGCTGTTCATACCTGACAATGGAATCGCTATCCAAGAAAAATGGCACTGGTGCAGCCGCAACCAGGAGCGGCCTGCATGAGCTTGAGACCGCTGGCTATTTGAGCATCGAGCGCACCCACGACTCCCGAGGTCGATTCGCAAAAACGGTGTGGCATATCTCTGACGAACCATCTGAAAGGACCGACTCTGCACCATATTGCGAAAATCCAAAGATGGATAATCCGAAGACGGATCAGCCGCATCTGGAGAAACAAGCACATATAAATACTAAACAAACAATAAAACCAAAAAATAAAAAAACTACTACGTCACTCGACTCAGCCCTAGAGGCCGGGGATCCACCACTGCGGTTGGCGGCATTGGTCTCCGCGGAAACCAGGAGCCAGATTTTCAAGGCGCTGGAGCTGGTTGCACCCGTGGACCAGCAGCGGATGCTGAACGAGCTCTCAGCTGCCATCAAAGCAGGATCGATCAAAACCACAGCGATAAGGTGGTTCCACGGAGTGATCAAGCGATATCGAGATGGCAGTTACAACTTCAAGGATCAATCCTCTGCATGGGAGCCAACTAGCGCCGATAACGCGCCCCCAAGGACCCCGACAGCAACTCCGAGAGAAAGCCCCTCAACTGTCAAGAACGAGGGTCGGTCTACCGTAGGAAAGGAATATTTAAAGAAGTTAAAGATAAATAGGTCTAGCTCTGGCTTATCACCAGTTCGGATTTTGACAGTTGAGGGGCCAGAGCCTAGCTCTGAGACATAGTCGTCCAGGAGGTTGAAATGAAGCCACTTACTGTACGGATCGCGGAACGAGTAGCCGCAACCTATCCGCCCTCAAGCCCTGCTACCAACTTGGCCCAGTTCATCTTGCTACGCGAGGATATTTTGCAAGCGATTGCAGGTGGTTGGTCTTTGTTAGGAATATGGACGACCTTGCATGATGAGGGATCTATCGACTTTGGCTATCAAGCATTTCGTCGCTACGCCAAGAGATTGCTACCCGTACACTGCGGCGTTCAATAGCTATTGCACACCGTTGCTGAGCCGAACAATCGTTGCCCAGGCGTTCAATACTCGATCACTGCCGTTGTTTCAGCGATCACGTCATAGCTGAACGCTGTAGCAACCCTATTGTTTACCCGAGGTCGCTGCTGACACTCATGCCAGCCATACGAATATTCAGGGCAAGACAGGTGAAGTTAGCTAACCGACAAGTCGGCTATCTAATTTCACTCTCGCGTATTCGCGCCTTCGGCGCTCAATGCTGTCTTGCTCTGCGAGGCAGTCGCTGCCGCGACTCTGTGAACACCAAAGAGTGGTCAGACCATGAACCGCAATGAAGCTGAGAGATACACGTAAACACGGAAAGCATTTACGTGTGCCGGTATTACCGAGTGAGGAGCTAACCATTAAAGAAAACGCATCCAAGGCGAGCCTGACGGTCGCTGAGTACCTGCGGCGGCTGAGCCTTGGCTATGAGATTACAAGCACGCTCGCCTCTGCGCGGACGCCTCATGGTCGACCATCCTCATTCTCGATTCCAAAGATAAAATCTGCTCCCTGTGCCTCCACGAACATCACGTCCCTGAAGACCCGATGCGCTCCACATGGAACAAACGTTTTGACATCTGCTTTCCACAGCTCCTCCAACTCGTAATCTGGGATTTTTCAAGCTAAGCGCGGTGTTGAAGCCGCATAAGCCGTCGCTGCCCGGTGAGCATGATTCATTGAGCGCTCCTCCTTTGTGAGCCGCTTTGCCCACTTGACCCTACCCCCTGGGATGTAGGTGAACGCAACTGAATTCTGTATGCCGCTAGGTCAAACCGCGCTGGCTTGATCGGCAAGACCAGGAGCAATAGACCTCCAGGCTGAAGTCAGCGATAGAAGGTGACATGGGCGACCGACAGATATGAAGATATGATGGCTCTGGCAGCATCTCTGCCCACCATCAGGTCCACATCGAAAGGAGTCGGAATGCCCCGTATCAACGTTGAGAAATTGCTGCTTGAGATCGAAATCGACAAGGTGGCAGAAAGATTAGGGATGGCGCTCAGGAGCGAGTCCGCTACGCGCAAGCTTACGCTGTGCCCGTTCCATGACGATAAAACTCCTTCCCTTCTGATTGATACGAGCAGAGATAACTCTGGACAGCACTATCACTGCTTTGCCTGCGGTGAACATGGAGATGCAATAGATCTTGTGAAGGGAGTCCTTCATATCGATTTCAAAGGAGCACTAGAGTGGCTTTCCCCAAACTCTACTACCGTTCCGGTAAACAGGACAAGAAAAAACAAAGGTATGCAGCCCGAGCTGCCAGAAGGCACGGGGCTTGCGCAAGCTTACAAACTATACCAATTAAGCAATGATAAGCCAAAACTAGCTAAATGGGTAGCTGATCGCAAATTTGATATAGCTTTCATGGAAGATGCGGGCTTCATATACGCACACAAAAACTCACTATCTAAACATGTCTCCTCAAAAAAAGACTTTGGATCAAGACGTGAGCTAGCAGCAACATTGGAAGATGCAAACTTAATACGCAAAATACTTCCAAACTCAGGCTACCAAACCTACCACCTAAATCTACAATCAAGTCACGACAACAATTACATAGACTTCTTTGCAGGCGATCGAATCGTATTCCCGATAAGAGACGATCAAAAAAGAATCCTGGGAATTGCTGCCCGTGCGGTAGATGAGCAGCCAGCAAAATATCTATTTTCAAAAAACTTTCCAAAATCCAAGGCCATCTTTAGAATAGAGCAAGCTACAACCACACTCAAAGCCCTAGTAAAGCGAGGCGAAACAAATCTACGCTTATATATTTGCGAGGGATTTTTTGACGCTCTCAGATTGGAAAGCTTGGGACTTCCTGCAGTAGCAGTAATGGGAACCTCTATTAGCAAAGAACAAATTCAAATTATCAAAAGACTAAGCGACACGCTCCCTTCAAAGCTAGCCTCTTTGACAATCTGTATTTGTTTTGATCGAGATGAAGCGGGATTAAGAGGAGCATCCGAGGCTGTCCTGAAATTTTTAGGCGCCAACTTTGATGTGCTATTCATATGGCCTACTACCTCTCAACTTACAAGCTTAGACCATCCAAACACAAGCATAAAAGATCCCGACGAATATTTGAGAAATCTGTCCGCGTCGCAGGTCAATTCACTTATCGAAGTTTCCACCTATGGTCCCGTAGTAGCAGTACTAGCAAATCAGTTTGGTGTCCATGCCGACGAACTGCTTGAAAACCCAAAATGGAACAGCGCCGCCCGCTCTCGGAAGTACAGATCATTTGAAAAAACCCGCGCTGAACTTCGGAAGGTTTTAGGTAACTCCCACTCCCGACTAAATGAGCCATTTGCAAATGACCGAACAGACTTTGACTCGGCTGCTCAAACAGAATGGATTGATTTCTTAAGTGTTGACATTGCGACTGAAGCCGCTTCTTCGGAATGCTACCTTACCAACTCAGGCACTAGACTAAACCACGCTCGACTGCTCGCCTATATGGGCTCCAGGAGAGGAGAGTTGCCCTGCGAGGAATCAAAATGGGAGAGGTTGGACATTGCGGCGAGCGCATTCAACCTATTACTCACTGAACGCTTGGCTAACGAAATACATGGCCCCATCGACCCGTTTGAAGCGGTATGGGTGCCGAGGTCTTTCGGTGCAGAGGAGCCGAGATTAAAGGTAATGCCTCAACCTGAGGATTTAATAGCGCATCAGTACATACTAAATGAGCTACTTACAGAACGCTGGGATGCTTCCGCTCTCGGCACTACAGCTTTCAGTCAGTGTATTCCAGCTGTCCGCTATTACCGTGAAGAAAGAAAAACTGTTACAACAGGAATATCCAACCCCTCCAATGAAACCCAACCTTTCACACTTGAAAAGACGTTAAGTTTCGCCTATCAAATCGATATGGAGGTCATTGAGGGCAGGCAGCCAGCTACAGATCAGGGAATGTTCCGTCCGTTCCTGGAATGCTGGCGAGATTTCATGCAGTCCCTTAAAAATCAAGCCAAAGAAATAAGTTATGTGCACGTTATCCGTTTAGATGTCAGTCGATATTACGACCGCATCCGCAGACACGTCGTAAGAGATAGCATTCAACCATTTATACAACAAGCTTTGGAAACTGTTGCTGATAATGCACCGGCTTTTGCTGAGCTCATGAAAATACAAGCCGCTGCAGATCAAGCAGCAGACAAATCTGCGATAATTGTCGAACAACTATGTGACATGCTCTTTGGCTACCCCTACCTTAGCCCGGAGAATGGGAGAACTAATAAATCAGACCCTTTACGCGGTATTCCTCAAGGTCCAGTAATCTCAGCATGGTTAGGTTCAGTAGCTTTATTTCCAGTAGATCTCGCGGCACTGGAAATGATGAACAAATACAATGTAGACGGGGAAACTCATCTCGGGTATGCAAGGTATGTAGATGACATAGTCTTGTTAGCTAGCAGCTCCGTACTTCTTGAGGAGCTGAGAGAGATAGTTGATCAGAAAACTCGGAGCTTAGACCTGGCGTTGGTCGCGAAAGCCGACGCTATTCCGCCAATGTCTGCTGATGAGTTTGCAGATTATGCAAATCAAGGGCGAGCTTTAGAGGCGTCTGGTCCGGCCTGGGAACCACCCTTGGCGGGCGATGGTGAAGCGGGGTGGGAGTTCTGGTCAGGAACTCCCCCTTCAGATAGACAATCTGCGCTGCAGTTGCTATCAAACTGGGAGATATACAAAAGCCCAGTAGAAATAATCTTGCAAACAGTAAAAACTTCTTTTCTGGCGATGGATTTGCGTTCTAGCGAGCTTGCAAAAGGAGCAAGGCTCATCTGGTACGTTGTAGCATCCGACCTCCTCTTAGCTGACATTGATCCAAGCGATGCTGCAGACTTAGCATGGGAACTTTATGATCGCTATTGGAAGGAATGTACCGAAGAATGTGGATGGCAGTTAAACCCGGATAGTTTCGGATGGGAAGCACCAAATCTTTTCGCACTTGAGGGACTGGAAAAGCTCATAGATCATAAAAATAGCCTGCAATCAGGTTTAACTGCTTCAGAAAACTCACTTCGGCACAAACGTATCTCTTTTCTAGCTAAAACCGTGCTTGGAGAGCGGTTCAAACTGCATGCTCTTGAAAGCGATTCTAAGCTTAAGCACCAGATAGATAAAAGACTAGATCTCCTCGAATGGAAAGCGTCGAAATCGTGCGGAGTACCGGTCCGTAGAACTAAATCCTACGCTGAGCGATCAATGTATATTCGCTCCTGGCAACCCTTCAACTGGTTCCATGCCGCAGTGGAAGATTTCATGCTCGCGGATCAGGCCAGCGGTTCCGACCCATTGAGTTCATATGTCACTCAGTACCAATCTATAGCCAAGAGCATCAGACCTAATCACGCCGAGTCTTATAACTTCTTCCGGTATTTACTGCCATCCGATGGCAACGATAGCGATCTTGAGTTTTTCTCAAAAACAGAGAACCGATACTCTGGCTTAGCAATTCAGATTTTGGTCGCATTGGTCCCCCGGGAAAGCATAATACAGATCCTCTCAAATAGAGCGTGTTTACTCTGCCCTCTAGAAGCTGGCAGCAAATTATTAGTCATGCCCCCTCTTCCTGGCATCAATCAGCAACGTATAGTCGCTTGCCAGATCGATAGTTCCGCAGAAAACAAAATCAAAAAAATCAGCTCGTTTGAGTGTTATGAAATAAATGCAACCAAACCCAATACCACACTTTTAGAATTTTTTGGCGCAGATGCTGCGGGCGTGGCTGTGTATACACCCACATGGGACACCGATGCCCAAACTCAATCCGCTATACTTAGATCAACATCAAAAGCTCCGAAAAAACTCGTGCTGGAGATATTCGAGAAACCGTCTACCGGCATTCCTTCCGCAATTCAAGGATTAAAGCACGTAGCCTCGCTATATAGAGCCCTTGTGGTGATAATGGCTGAATACGAGAGGCAAAATGATAGTTTAGAACTCATACCTGCTTGGCCATACCTTGCCACAGATACGACATCTGGGCGCTGCTACCTAATTTGTGAGGGCGTAGCAAAAGGAGAGGTAGGAAACCGCGCATTTGTAAGAGACGGGGGGCGGGCCCTCAGAACCATTGAGATACCGATATACGAAGCCCAATTATGGCGGGCAGGGGTTGCACTCAGCGACTACCTAGGCTTGCACGACGACATTGCCAAATTTAGCTCCTCCGAATCCGAAATACCTTTAGATGAGACAACGCTAGCCGCGCCCTCTCAGTACGTGCTACGAAGCCAACTTCGTAAACTAAGGGGCGCCTTTGCCAACTCACAAATCGGGCGACGCGTTATGCCCCCAAGTTTTCTTCCGGCAAGTGTTGAGCGTGCACTTGAATTATTGGAGTGTTTCCCGGAAGATTCAGATAGTGAAAAGATGCAGCTAATGCATTTGCTTGCTACCGAAACTGAAACTGCGGGAATGCGCGTCCGCTATGAGAAAAACATTGAAGTAACAGAGCTTACGGTATTTCTACGTGCGGTAGCCGATAGAGTTCTAACGAAACTACCCTTGAGCATAGGCGAGGAAATTGCTGCACCGACTAAAGCAGTCGATGACCTGAGGAGAGATCTGAGTGGAGTCTTGACCCTTGCCAGAAGTATATGGTCGATGGATGAAGAAGAAAAACTCTCTCCAATTTTTGCGTGGAAAATTTTTCGAGCTGGAGTTGTATGCATTGGTATAACTGTTGCTCTACGGGGGATTATAGCCTCATTAAGAAGTCACGGAGGGTTCGCACGCTTTGAAGGATTCGATTTCCCAGCGGAATGGGAGCTTCCCCCTGCCGCAGCAGTTTTATCCGAATCTGGGGCAATAGATAAAACTGGTGATGAGAATGTAAGCCTACTCGACCAACTCCGGGTACTCGTATCACATCTCGGGCACCGAATGAGGTTGGACGACGACGGCAAGCCACAAATCTCAGAAGAAATCAGCACCGAGATAAGAAAACACGCTACAGCACTAGCGGGCCTCACTACTAAAGACTCAACTACGGTGGATGCAAGCGACTGGCCTTTCTTTGATATTGGCGAAAAAGCTTTCGACACCCTTAATATAGAATTACTGGAGAGCATCTGCGGCCTAATCAAAAACTTAGATTCCGCGCTTGGACTCCAAGTAATTTTGGTTACGCAACAATCATACGGCTTCAATGCTCAATCCAAACGCTTCATTGACTCAAGAGGTCTTGCATGGGATATAAAGCCATGGATGATTTCGCAATATCCATTGCGTGCCCGCCGCGTTGAGGAGTGTTTTGATCAAGACGGTAGAATCGTACGCGTATGGAGCGAGATTTACGACAAAAACAGTCAACGTCTGCTTTCTATCTCAGTACTGGGTGAACCGTTCGCATCAATTGCGCTACACAAGGACTTGCAATCACTTTGTGGCGAGGCCAAAAATGTAGATCACAAGCACAACATTGCGTCAGCCCCTAGCCAGCAGGGTATTGAAGGCGTATCTATAGATATCTCGCCGGATCTTGACGCGATTGAAAATAGGACGGGAACTGGAACCGAGTCGGAGGCTGCTTTCGCTGCCCCACAACCAACACCAACTAGCACTGACGTCAGCGTTGATAAAATAGATACGGGACGCAGTACAACGCGCAATGCCCCTCCCCCGTTCACTGACGCAACGTTCAACTCCCGAAAGAACTCATTTCGGAATAGCCAGCTAAATGCTTGGAGTGATAGAAAATCTAACAAGAACCCTGCTCATGTTCGTGTAGCTATATTGCAGTGGGACCAAGAACTGAGCTATGCACACCCGATGGTGGAGACCACCCCTCAAAAATGGCCTTTCAGTTCTGCGTGTAAGACAGCAGTATTAAAAGAACTAAAAGGGATAAATAGCTCTTCCTATCAAGCACTTTTAAATGCAACTGAATCTGCCGGCCAAAACCATCTATGGATTAACGAAAATGTTTCCCTACCCAGCTGGGGCGAGCTTCGTCGACGGCGATTATTGCTCAACGCAGTAAATGCATGCCAGTCATTTGGTGTGGATTTACTGATACTTCCTGAATACTCAGTCCGTGCAGAGACTGTTGAGTGGTTAAAAGATGAGTGCTTACCTGGAAAAACAGTAGCCGTTTTAGCAGGAACATATTTAGCTTTCGACTCTCGCCCCCCACTCCTAAAACAAAGCGCGAGCCTCAACCTTTTGTGGCCTGTACCGCGGGATATCGCAGAATGCCTCAAACCGCTCGCACCCACAACAAATGAAGACGCTATATCTTTAAGTGACAAAATTGACAAGGGCATTGTATTGCAATGGGGCAGATCAAAGAAATACCGATCAGTAGCTCTAAATGAGTTCATTCGGCCTGGAACTGATCCTCTCACCCCCCTATTCATGCCCGGAAAAATAATCGATGAATTGAGACGTGCCAATTGGGACCTGGACGCTGATGGCGTTGTTAAACTGTTAGCAAACACAGAGTTACCACTTGCTAATTTCATGGAACTTATATGCTCTGAGATTTTCCTTTTCACGAGCCCCACCAACATTCCAGAGATGGCAAGAGATTATGTTTCAATGTGTACACGATTTGGCTTCGGCGCTGCAGAAACTCAAGCTTGGGCGGATTTAACACTGCTGTCTAAATGGCTTTCGGTCTGTTCCAAGCCTGGTGGAGCCGACTCTAAACGATCAATTTTGATCGTGCCTGCCGCGACCACTCGCACTGCTGATTATTGGATAGCAGGCCAAGCAGGTTTGCTTGCGGCCGGCACTACAACTGTATTTATCAATGGCGTAGGATCTGGACTTAAGGGTGGCAGTTGCTTTATTGGCAGAGAAAGCTGGAAAACAGGGTCAGGCTCTCACGGTTACATTGATACCATTACGCCATACCATGGCTGGTCAAAAGGAATTTACTACAACAGCAAACATGATCCGCTGAGCGAAATCGATCAGGCATTGGTAATCGCAGATATTGATCCTCATAATATGCTTGAAGGCAAGCCTAGACCTCAAATGCTGCCTGTCCCTTTACAGCTAGTGGCATACCTCCCGATCGTTGAAACTGTCGACGAAGCAAGCTTGGACCAGACTCTCTGCGCCGCAGTTCAAGTCGATCATACCAATATCGCCAATAATACTCATAATCAGAGATTGGCTGGACATCTTAAAAGCCGAAACAAATTCTGGCAACTTATCACGCAAAGCATAAGCAAGGATGTCGACAGCGACTTCATCGCTAACTTCAGTAAATATTTTGCTGATGGGAAAGCGATTGTTGAGCGAGCAAATTCTTTCTTCAACAATGGACACCAACAGCCTTTTTCATCGGTAGAGAAGCTTGACCTGCTCTGCTCTCCGGCATTTTATGACTGGTTAGAGGCCGATATGACTTTGCGGGACGGTGAGGCCTTACCTTACATCTCGGTCCCTTCATGGACCAAGTGACTTTGGATAGTTTACGAGCCCCTAGGAAAGAACCTGTCGATAGGGGCTGGTCACATTCCTCGCAGCAGGGTGCTGCTGACAAATGCCGCTAGTATGGCTTTGAGAGCAGACACCTTTTGGCACTCTAGAGCTGGGAGATCGTCAGCATCGTAGAATCATCGGCAGTGAAAATCGGTACAGCTACGGTACGGTACCTAGCTTCTGTAAACTAATTTAAACTACACTCAACGCCATATACTACAGGGCCTCCAGCTATGCCAACCTACGTTCAGCTAAGAACGACTTCACTAGGCATACACGGTCGCCCAGCAACTCATAATCCTTTGGTCCACGGTTCGAGTCCGTGTGGGCCCACCAGATAATCAAAGGCCTACGTTGCAGAACGTAGGCCTTTTTCTTTTCGGCGGTTCTGCCGGATGAAAAAGCTACGGCCGATGTTACATCCTGGGCCAGGCCGACGCGGCAGCTGTAGGAGCGTATCAACATGGCCAACTGTCTACCCTTGCCCTGCTTACCGCAGGCTGGCTAGGCTAGCGGGTCAACCGTAGAGACTCGCCATGTCGGATTCCCGCTCCATCACGCTGGATGAAATCGATCGCCAGCTGATCGCCCTGTTGCAGATAAACGCCCGCGAAAGCGTCGCCACCCTCGCCCGCCAGCTGGGCATCGCTCGTACTACCGTCAACTCGCGTCTGGAGCGGCTGGAGAAGAACAAGGTCATCTCCGGCTATGGCGTGCGCCTGGGCCAGCGGGTTATGGGTGGTGGGCTGCAGGCATATGTGGGGATCAAGGTGCAGCCGCGCTCGGGCAAGGAGGTGGTGCGGCGCCTGAGTGCCATGGGCCAGGTACAGCAACTGTGCGCAGTGAGCGGCGAGTTCGACTATGTGGCCTGGCTGCGTACGGATTCGCCCGAGCAACTGGACCAGTTGCTCGACCAGATCGGCAGCGTCGACGGGGTGGAGAAGACCACCACGTCGATCATTCTTAGCAGCAAGGTGGACCGCGGGCAGCCTTTCTGAACCTGGCTGGCGGTCAGGCCTCCTGGCCGTCGAGCAGGCCTTCCAGAATCGCCGAAAGGCTTTCGGCGGAATGCTGCATCGACCAGACGATGTCACGGCTGCGCTCGGGGGCGTGATGCTGGGCGTAGTCGGTGGCGATCTGATTGAGGCCACGGGCCAGCAGGCAGGCGTGGACCAAGGCGTCTGCAGCGTCGATGCCGGGGCGTATGGCGAATAATGGCGGATGGCTGGATTCGCAGTTGCAGAAGGTTTTTTCTGCGGTGGGTTTCAGTTTTTCGGGTTGGTCGGGTAAGCGGTTGGTCATGGTATAGCCTCCAAATCACAAGGGTGATCGGCGGCCAATCGCATCCTTCTCACGGGAATTGGGTGGCAGCCATGCACGAGGTGAGAACCGGCGAACTTGGAGGCGCGTCCCGGCCAGGCAAAGCCTGCCCGCGCACAGCTGCCATAGCAGTGCGCCTCCAGAACGGTCCGCGGGTTCTCACGCCCGATCGCCGAATTTCCGGCGACCCAGTGAAGTTAACGATGAAGCGATTCCCGCGATGCCAGACCAAGGCGATAGGGGGCGTAGGGTAATTCGTTATTTCCCGGCATGGGTGTAGGCACTGTCTGATCGACCGCATGGCAAGGGCAACACAGCCCCCCTGTGGGAGCGGGTTTACCCGCGAATGCGTCGGTAGATTGACTGCAGCATTCGCGGGTAAACCCGCTCCTACATAGACCGGTTCAACTCTCGATTACTCAATCGCGCTTTTCGTCATAATACCTATGAATACCTTCATTTCGACGACACAAGCTACATTCAGACAACAATCTGCACCTTAATAACGAACACCCCACTCCCTAAAATGGCCTCCAGGCATCTCCTATACTCAGGCTCCGCCCGCTGCGCAGCCTCTCTGGCAAGGTCACTTCATGAACAAGAAAAACCGCCACCCCGCCGATGGTAAAAAACCCGTCACCATCTTCGGCCCGGATTTCCCCTTCGCCTTCGACGACTGGCTGGAACACCCCGCAGGCCTGGGCAGCATCCCGGCCGAGCGCCATGGTGAGGAAGTGGCAATCGTGGGCGCCGGTATTGCCGGCCTGGTGGCGGCCTACGAGCTGATGAAGCTGGGCCTCAAGCCGGTGGTGTACGAAGCATCCAAGCTGGGTGGCCGGCTGCGCTCGCAAACCTTCAACGGCACCGACGGGATCATCGCCGAACTGGGCGGCATGCGCTTCCCGGTGTCGTCCACTGCCTTCTACCACTACGTGGACAAGCTGGGTCTGGAGACCAAACCGTTCCCCAACCCGCTGACCCCGGCCTCGGGCAGCACGGTGATCGACCTGGAAGGCCAGACCTACTACGCCGAAAAACCCACCGACCTGCCCAAGCTGTTCCACGAAGTGGCCGATGCCTGGGCCGACGCGCTGGAAAGCGGTGCCCGGTTCGCCGACATCCAGCAGGCCATCCGCGACCGGGACGTACCGCGCCTGAAAGAGCTGTGGAACAAGCTGGTACCGCTGTGGGATGACCGCACCTTCTACGACTTCGTCGCCACCTCGCGTTCGTTCGCCCAGCTGAGCTTCCAGCACCGCGAAGTGTTCGGCCAGGTCGGCTTCGGCACCGGCGGCTGGGACTCGGACTTCCCCAACTCGATGCTGGAAATCTTCCGCGTGGTGATGACCAACTGCGACGACCACCAGCACCTGGTAGTGGGCGGTGTAGAGCAGGTACCGCAAGGCATCTGGCGCCATGTACCGGAGCGCTGCGTGCATTGGCCGGAAGGCACCAGCCTGAGCGGGCTGCATGGCGGCGCACCGCGTACCGGAGTCAAGCGCATCGCCCGCGCCGCCGATGGCCGCCTGGCGGTCACCGATAACTGGGGCGACACCCGTCACTACAGTGCCGTGCTCGCCACCTGCCAGACCTGGCTGCTGACCACCCAGATCGACTGCGAGGAATCGCTGTTCTCGCAAAAGATGTGGATGGCCCTGGACCGCACCCGCTACATGCAGTCGTCGAAGACCTTCGTCATGGTCGACCGGCCGTTCTGGAAAGACAAAGACCCGGAAACCGGCCGCGACCTGATGAGCATGACCCTCACCGATCGCCTCACCCGCGGCACTTACCTGTTCGACAACGGTGACGACAAGCCGGGGGTGATCTGCCTGTCGTACTCGTGGATGAGCGACGCGCTGAAGATGCTGCCGCACCCGGTGGAAAAACGCGTGCAACTGGCCCTGGACGCACTGAAGAAGATCTACCCGAAGACCGACATCGCCGGGCACATCATCGGCGACCCGATTACCGTTTCCTGGGAGGCCGACCCGCACTTCCTCGGCGCCTTCAAGGGCGCGCTGCCTGGGCACTACCGCTACAACCAGCGCATGTACGCGCACTTCATGCAGCAGGACATGCCTGCCGAACAGCGCGGCATGTTCATCGCCGGTGACGACGTGTCGTGGACGCCGGCCTGGGTGGAAGGCGCGGTACAGACATCGCTGAATGCGGTGTGGGGTATCATGAATCACTTCGGTGGCCGCACCCACCCGGACAACCCCGGCCCAGGCGACGTGTTCGACGAAATCGGCCCGATCGCCCTGCCGGACTGAGACAAGGAGGCAGCATGCGCATCGCTCTGTTCCAGGGCGCACCCAAGCCACTGGACGTGCCCGGCAACCTGCAACGGTTGCGCCACCAGGCGCAACTGGCGGCCGAACGCGGCGCCAGTTTGCTGGTGTGCCCGGAGATGTTCCTGACCGGCTACAACATCGGCCTGGCCCAGGTCGAGCGCCTGGCCGAGGCCGCCGATGGCCCGACGGCCATGGAGGTGGTGGAAATCGCCCAGGCGCACCGCATCGCCATCGTCTACGGGTATCCGGAGCGTGGCGATGATGGCGCGATCTACAACAGCGTGCAGTTGATCGATGGTCACGGCCGCAGCCTGAGCAACTATCGCAAGACCCACCTGTTCGGCGAGCTGGACCGCTCGATGTTCAGCGCAGGTGCCGATCACTTCCCGGTGGTGGAGCTGGATGGCTGGAAGGTCGGCCTGCTGATCTGCTACGACATCGAGTTCCCGGAGAATGCCCGGCGCCTGGCGCTGGACGGTGCCGAGCTGATCCTGGTGCCGACGGCGAACATGTCGCCGTACGACTTCATCTGCCAGGTGACCGTGAGGGCGCGGGCGCAGGAGAACCAGTGCCATCTGGTGTATGCCAACTATTGCGGCTCGGAAGGCGAGATCCAGTATTGCGGGCAGAGCAGCATCGTCGGCCCGGATGGCAGCCTGTTGGCCATGGCCGGGCGGGACGAGTGCCAGTTGCTGGCGGAGCTGGAGCATGAGCGGGTGGTGCAGGGGCGGGCGGCGTTTCCTTACCTGAGCGATCTGCGCCAGGAGCTGCACCTGCGTAAAGGCTGACAGGGGCCGCTGGGCGGCCCATTCGCGGGTAAACCCGCTCCCACAGGGTAAATCACAGGCCTGAAAGCTATGCCGTGCCTGTGGGAGCGGGTTTACCCGCGAAGAGGCCGGCCCTGCAAACAAATGGGTTAGCATGAACACCTGCCCCGGAGTTTCCATGCCTGACGCCACCCGCCACCTCACCCTCGCCAACGGCCTGCAGCTGACCCTGCGCCACGCCCCGCGCCTGAAGCGCTCGGCCGCGGCCCTGCGGGTGCACGCGGGTAGCCACGACACGCCGACCAAATGGCCCGGCCTGGCCCACTTCCTGGAGCACCTGTTCTTCCTCGGCACCTCGCGCTTCCCTCTCGACGACGGCCTGATGCGCTATGTGCAGGCCCTCGGCGGCCAGGTCAATGCCAGCACCCGCGAACGCACCACCGACTTCTTCTTCGAGGTCCCGCCCAGCGCCCTGGCCGGGGGGCTGGAGCGCCTGTGCCAGATGTTGGCCGAACCAGACCTGGGCATCGAGCGCCAACGCCGCGAACGCGAAGTAATCCACGCCGAGTTCATTGCCTGGTCGCGCAACCCTCAGGCCCAGCAGCAGTTCGCCTTGCTGCAATCGGCAGCGCCCGGCCATCCATTGAGCGCTTTTCATGCCGGTAACCGGCATACCCTGGCCTTGCAGGATCCTGCCTTCCAGCAAGCGCTCGGTGGCTTTCACCAGCGCTTCTACCAAGGCGGCCAGGTCACCCTGAGCCTGTGCGGCCCGCAATCGCTGGATGAACTGGAATTGCTGGGCCGGCAGCATGCCAAGCTGTTCGCAACAGGTGAACGGGTGCCACAAGCTCTGCCACCGCCTTTATCGACGTCCGATACGCACCTGCTGTTCAGCCACGAAAACCTGCCGGCAGGTGCCGAGCAGGCCCTTGAGTTGCTCATCGCCTGCCTCGGCGATAGCCGCCCAGGCACCTGGCTGCATGCACTTCGCCAGCGTGGCTGGCTGCAAAGCTTCAAGGCCGAGGCGCTGTATGCCTTCGCCGGGCAGTTGCTGTGGCACATTGACCTGAAGCTGAGCGAGGACGCCTGCCCAGAGGAAGCCGATGCCCTGTTGCAGGGCTGGTTCGGCTTCATCCGCCAGGCCGCCCCTGAGCAATTGAGTGCCGAATTCGAGCTGCTGCAGCAAAGCCGCGAACGCAGCGCTAGCGCGCTTGAGCTGGCCCGCCGGGACAGCGCCGGCCAGCCGTTCAGCGGTTTGGACACACAAGGCTTGCAGGCGCTCCGTGCCCTGCTGGAAGGCCTGCCGGGCCGCGCACATGGGCATTGGCAACTGCCCGCAGTCGACCCCTTGCTCCTGGCCG
Source organism: Pseudomonas sp. M2(2023) (assembly GCF_030263955.1). Lineage (NCBI taxonomy): Bacteria > Pseudomonadati > Pseudomonadota > Gammaproteobacteria > Pseudomonadales > Pseudomonadaceae > Pseudomonas > Pseudomonas sp. M2(2023). The sequence goes on along the minus strand of NZ_CP127114.1, from coordinate 450,486 downwards.
ACTTGCCTGATGCCAGGCCGCACCCGCTGCCAGCGGCACTGAAAGTCAGCGACCAGCTGCCTGGTGCTCGTCAGTACGCGGCGCTGTACCTGCGCTGGCATGTCCCTTCGCCGTTGCGCCAGCGCCTGCATGCGCTGCTCGAACGCGCCTTGCACCCCCTGCAGGAGCGCTGCGAGCGCGTATCGGTGCAGTTGCAGTTCAGTGCCGCTGGCGAATACTGGCAACTTCGCTGCGCCGGGCTGCCGGCAGCGGTACTGCGCACTGTAGACCAAGCCTTGGCGCTGATGCGCAAGCCCCCGGCAGGCAGCTGGCTGCCCAGTTCGACGCAGCCTCCGGCACTGATTCCCATCCGGGCCCTGCTCAAGCAGCTGCCCGACGCCGTGCTGGGCGCCACGCCTGAACCTGCTGCGGCCTGCACCCTGGCACAGACGCATCTCGACAAACTGTGGCAGCAAGCACGCTGGCACGGCCTGGCTGCCGGCTTCGACGATGGCGCCCTGAACGCATTGGGCACCGTGCTGCAGCACTGCCCTGGGCAAGGCTCAGCGCCTGGCCCTCTGCCCGCCTTAGCCAACCACCGTTGGCAACATGCCGAAGTACCCGGCAGTGAGCATGCCCTGCTGCTGTTCTGCCCACTGCCAGCGGCCATGGAAGCCGCTGGCCGCCTGCTCGCGCAGTTGCTGCAAGGGCCGGTTTACCAACGGCTACGGGTAGAACTGCAACTCGGCTATGCGGTATTCAGTACCTTTCGTCAGGTAGAGGGTGTCGGCGGCCTGCTGTTCGGGGTCCAGTCGCCTCATGCCAGCCAGGTACAGATCCTCGACCACCTGCTCACCTTGCTGCGCCAGGGCGTTACCCTGGCCCCTGCCGCTCGTCAGGCCCTGGCCGGGCAATTCGATGAACCGGCGATGGGCAACGCCGAAGTCGCCGAATGGGCGTGGCAGACATTCCTGGCCACACAACCCGGCAGGCTGGATGCGCTGTGCAGGTCTATCCTGAAAACGCGGCAGACGGATCTGGACCAGTTGCTGAACCACTTGCTCGATAAAGATTCCACTTGGCTATGCCTTGCCAACGCAGTCGCACCAGATACTTCCTGGCTGGGTACAAACCCATGATTGTTACGAAAACCGCAACGGAGTTTTCGAATAATTAACCTTTCGGTACAAATTTTTCTTGTAAGATAGCGCAATCCCAACCTTGGGAACCTCCAGCCAATGGCGGTACCCAAGTAGTAGCTGACAAACCCACCCCCTCATCCGGAAGGAGTAATTCCATGTGGACCAAACCTGCATACACTGATCTGCGCATCGGCTTCGAAGTCACCATGTACTTCGCCAACCGCTAAGCCCGGCTTACGGTTCAACGCCTCGGCCTGCCGGGGCGTTTTCGTTTTTTCGCTACGGTTTCTGCAGAGAGAGTGGCCATGTACATCCAGGTTCTCGGTTCCGCCGCCGGCGGCGGGTTCCCACAGTGGAACTGCAACTGCGTCAACTGCAAGGGCTTGCGTGACGGCACCCTGCGAGCCACGCCACGCACCCAGTCGTCCATCGCCCTGTCCGACGACGGCGTGCACTGGGTGCTGTGCAATGCCTCGCCCGATATTCGTGCCCAGCTCCAGGCCTTTGCGCCGATGCAGCCGGCCCGCGCCCTGCGCGACACCGGCATCAACGCCATCATCCTGCTGGACAGCCAGATCGACCACACCACCGGCCTGCTCAGCCTGCGCGAAGGCTGCCCGCACCAGGTGTGGTGCACCGACATGGTCCACCAGGACCTGACCACGGGCTTTCCGCTGTTCAACATGCTCAGCCACTGGAACGGCGGCCTGCAGTGGAACCGTATAGAGCTGGAAGGCAGCTTCGTCATCGACGCCTGCCCCAACCTGCGCTTCACCCCGTTCCCCCTGCGCAGCGCCGCGCCGCCCTACTCGCCGCACCGCTTCGACCCGCACCCGGGCGACAACCTTGGCCTGCTGGTCGAGGACACCCGCACCGGCGGCAAGCTGTTCTACGCCCCGGGCCTGGGCCAGGTGGACGACAAGCTGCTGACGATGATGCACGGCGCCGACTGCCTGCTGGTCGACGGCACCCTGTGGGAAGATGATGAAATGCAGCGCCGTGGCGTGGGCACCCGCACCGGCCGCGAGATGGGCCACCTGGCGCAGAACGGCCCAGGCGGCATGCTGGAGGTGCTGGATGGCTTCCCGCGCCAGCGCAAGGTACTTATCCACATCAACAACACCAACCCGATTCTCGACGAAGACTCGCCCGAGCGTGCTGAAGTGCTGCGCCGGGGTGTGGAAGTGGCCTTCGATGGCATGAGTATCGAGTTGTAACAGCCAGATCGCACAAGCAACACAGGCCCTGTGGGAGCGGGTTCACCCGCGAAGAATCCCACACAGTGTATGGCACCGGCTTCGCCGGTGTTCGCGGGTAAACCCGCTCCCACAGGGATCGCGCCGAGACTCAGCTATACAGGAGCCAGCCGAATGAGCGACGCACTGCCAATGTCCCCTGCCGAATTCGAGCAGGCCCTGCGCGCCAAGGGCGCCTACTACCACATCCATCACCCGTACCACGTGGCGATGTACCAGGGTCGCGCCACCCGCGAACAGATCCAGGGCTGGGTAGCCAACCGCTTCTACTACCAAGTCAACATCCCGATGAAGGATGCCGCGATTCTGGCCAACTGCCCGGACCGCGAAGTACGCCGCGAGTGGATCCAGCGCCTGCTCGACCACGATGGCGCGCCCGGCGAGGACGGTGGCATCGAAGCCTGGTTGCGCCTGGGCCAGGCCGTGGGCCTGGACCCTGACCAGCTGCGCTCCCAGGAACTGGTACTGCCCGGTGTGCGCTTTGCCGTGGACGCCTACGTCAACTTCGCCCGCCGGGCCAGTTGGCAGGAAGCGGCCAGCAGCTCGCTGACCGAGCTGTTCGCCCCGCAGATCCACCAGTCGCGCCTGGACAGCTGGCCGCAGCACTACCCGTGGATCGACCCGACCGGCTATGAATACTTCCGCACCCGCCTGGGCCAGGCCCGGCGTGACGTGGAGCATGGCCTGGCGATTACCTTGCAGCACTACACCACCCGCGCGGGCCAGGAGCGTATGCTGGAGATACTGCAGTTCAAGCTGGATATTCTCTGGAGCATGCTCGACGCCATGAGCATGGCCTACGAGCTGAACCGCCCGCCCTATCACTCCGTCACCCAGGAACGGGTGTGGCACAAAGGGATCCCCCTATGAGTTTCGACCGTAATCAAGTGCCAGCCTGGCGCCCCGGCTACCGCTTCCAGTACGAGCCGGCGCAAAAGGGCCATGTGCTGCTGTACCCAGAGGGCATGATCAAGCTCAACGACAGCGCAGCCCTGATTGGTGGCCTGATCGACGGCCAACGCGACGTTGCCGCGATCATCAGCGAACTCGAACAACAGTTCCCCGGTGTCCCGGAAGTGGCCGATGACATCGAGCAGTTCATGGAGGTGGCCCGTGCCGAACACTGGATCGTCCTCGCCTGAGTTACCGCCCACGCCCGCAGTCGGCCTGCCGCTGTGGCTGCTGGCCGAGCTGACCTACCGTTGCCCGCTGCAGTGCCCGTACTGCTCCAACCCACTGGACTTCGCAGCCCAGGGCCAGGAGCTGAGCACCGAGCAGTGGTTCAAGGTGATGGCCGAAGCCCGGGAAATGGGTGCCGCGCAAATCGGTTTTTCCGGCGGAGAACCGCTGGTACGCCAGGACCTCGCCGAACTGATCGGCGAGGCCCGCCGGCTGGGCTACTACACCAACCTGATCACCTCGGGCATCGGCCTGACCGAGGCGCGCATCGCCGACTTCAAGAAAGCCGGCCTGGACCATATCCAGATCAGCTTCCAGGCCAGCGACGAGCAGGTCAACAACCTACTGGCCGGCTCGAAGAAGGCCTTTGCGCAAAAGCTGGAAATGGCCCGTGCGGTGAAGGCCCATGGCTACCCGATGGTGCTCAACTTCGTCACCCACCGGCACAACATCGACAAGATCGACCGCATCATCGAGCTGTGCATCGCCCTGGAGGCCGACTTCGTCGAGCTTGCCACCTGCCAGTTCTACGGCTGGGCCCACCTCAACCGGCTGGGCCTGCTGCCAACCCGCGCGCAGCTGGAACGGGCCGAACGCATCACCAACGAGTACCGGGACAAGCTCAAGGCCGAGGGCAACCCGTGCAAGCTGATCTTCGTCACCCCGGACTACTACGAGGAGCGCCCCAAGGCCTGCATGAATGGCTGGGGCAGCCTGTTCCTCACCATCACCCCGGACGGCACCGCCCTGCCCTGCCACGGCGCGCGCCAGCTGCCGGTGCAGTTCCCCAACGTGCGCGACCACGACCTGCATCACATCTGGTACGACTCGTTCGGCTTCAACCGCTTCCGTGGCTATGAGTGGATGCCCGAACCCTGCCGTTCCTGCGACGAGAAGGAAAAGGACTTCGGCGGCTGCCGCTGCCAGGCCTTCATGCTCACCGGCGATGCCAGCAACGCCGACCCGGTGTGCGCCAAGTCGGCCGACCACGGCATCATACTCAAGGCCCGCGAGGAGGCGGAAACCGCCCAGCTCACCATTGAAGAGATGACCTTCCGCAATGAACGAAACTCCCGTGTCATCGTCCGCGGCTGAGTTCAGCGCGGCCCAGGCAGTTGCCGCCGGCACCGACTTCGCCGAACTCAAGGTCAGCGCCGCGGGGCTGTTCTGGAACGAGTTTCGCCCGGCCGATGGTGCCTGTCGCATCTGGCACTGGCAGCACCAGCAGGCCCGCTGCCTGACACCTGATGGCTTCAGCGTACGTAGCCGGGTGTACGAATACGGCGGTGGCAGTTTTTGCCTGGGTGGTGATGGGCTGCTGTTCGTCAATGAAAAGGACCAGCAGGTCTATACCCAGGCCCTGGAAGGCGCGGTACCGCGCGCCCTGACTGATGATGCCAGCTGCCGCTACGGCGATGTGCAGTGGCACGACGGCCTGGTGCTGGCGGTCGAGGAGCAGCATGGCGAACGGGTCGAGCATCGCTTGGTCGCCCTTTGGGAACAAGCTCGCGAAGTGCTCGCTGAGGGGGCCGACTTCTATGCCTCACCTACGGCGAGTATCGACGGCCAGCGCCTGGCTTGGGTCGAATGGGACCGCCCGGCACAACCCTGGACCGTCACCAGGCTGATGTGCCGCACACGTGATGCAAGTGGCCACTGGGGGCCCCCGCAATGTGTGGCCGGCGCTGACGAATCGCTGCAGCAGCCGCGCTTCGATAGCGAAGGCCGACTCTACTGCCTGTCTGACCGCAATGGCTTCTGGCAACCTTGGGGCGAGGTCGATGGCTGCTGGCAGGCCCTGCCTGCCGAGCCCGCGGACCACGCTGCGGCACCCTGGCAACTCGGCGCCAGCACCTGGTTGGCACTGGGACAGCAAAGCTATCTGGCCAGCTGGTTCGAAGACGGCTTCGGGCAACTGGGGCTGCGTACTGCCGATGGTAGCCTGGAGCGTTTCGCCAGTGCCTACACGCGTTTTCGCAGCCTGGCCATGGATGCCGAACACCTGTTTGCCATTGCCGCCTCGCCGATCAGCCCGCCGGCGGTCATCGCCATCGCCCGCAGCAACCACGAGGTCAGCGTATTGGCTGGTGGCGCCGAAGTGCTGCCGGCAAGGCATATCAGCCTGCCGCAGTCGATCCACTACGGCAGTGACGGCCAGCGCGCCCATGGCTTCTTCTACCCGGCAGCCCGCTCGCAAGGTGCCGCGCCGTTGGTGGTGTTCATCCATGGCGGGCCGACTTCGGCCTGTTATCCCGTGCTCGACCCGCGCATCCAGTACTGGACCCAACGCGGCTTCGCCGTCGCCGACCTGAACTACCGGGGCAGCACCGGCTATGGCCGTGAATACCGCCAGGCCTTGCACCTGCGCTGGGGCGAAAGCGATGTGGCCGATGCTTGCGCGGCTGTGGAATACCTGGCCGGACGTGGGCTGATCGACAGCCGCAAGGCGTTCATCCGCGGCGGTAGTGCGGGCGGCTACACCACCCTATGTGCCCTGGCGTTCCATGATGTGTTCCGCGCCGGTGCCAGCCTGTACGGGGTCAGCGACCCGGTTGCCCTGGGCCGGGCCACCCACAAGTTCGAAGGGGACTACCTGGACTGGCTGATCGGCGACCCGCTGCAGGATGCCGAGCGCTATCGCCAGCGTACGCCGCTGCTGCATGCGGGGCAGATCAAGGTACCGGTGATTTTCTTCCAGGGCGAACTGGATGCGGTGGTGGTGCCGGAGCAGACGCGGTCGATGCTGGCGGCACTGCAGGCTAACGGGATCGAGGCTGAAGGGCACTTCTATGCGGGGGAGCGGCACGGGTTCCGCAAGGCGGAGAACCTGGCGCATGCCTTGGAAGAAGAGTGGAAGTTCTATTGCCGGGTGTTGAGGGGCTGAGCCTCTGGGGCCGCTTTGCGGCCCATCGCGACACAAGGCCGCTCCCACAAGCGATCGCGCAAACCCGAATGTTGCACTTTACCTGTGGGAGCGGCCTTGTGTCGCGAAAGGGCTGCAGAGCAGCCCCAGCAATTTCAGCGCTTGGCGATGATATACACCGCATGCACGATCCCCGGAATGTACCCCAGCAAGGTCAGCAAGATATTCAGCCAGAACGCCCCGCCAAACCCCACCTGCAGAAACACGCCCAGCGGTGGCAGGATGATGGCGATGATGATGCGTATAAAGTCCATGCGAGTCTCTCCTGAAGGGGTTACATCAGAGACTAGCCGCCCACCACAGAGGTTCAACAGGCAAAAAAAAACGCCCCGGGCCGAATGAAACAGGCCAAGGGCGATGCGCAGGAACGCCAGACGGTTCGTAGAATTCTCGATGTCACCAGGCCGCTAGGCTGGCATTTCGCGGCGGGCCTGCTGCTGGGCATGCAGACGGGCAAAGGCACGGGCCAGGCGCAGCAGCATTTCGTCGATGTTGCCCTTGCTCACGGTCAACGCTGGCGAAAAACGCACCACATCCGCCTGCGGTGCATTGAGCAACAGGCCTTCATCCAAGGCAGCCGCCACCAGCTCGCGGGCCAGGTTTTCTTTCATTTGCAGGGCCCACAGCAGGCCTTGTCCGCGCACTTCGCCCTGGCCATAACGCCCGGCCAGCCGGCTCAGGCCTTCACGCAGGTGGCGGCCGTTGTCCTGCACCTGGGTGAAGAAGCCAGGCTCCAGCACGGTATCCAGCACGGCCAGGCCGGCGGCGCACATCAGCGCGTTGCCATGGTGGCTGCCTTCCAGTTCGCCAGGCTCGACGCAGCACGCCGTACCCCGGGCCAGCAAGGCCGCCAGCGGCACGCCACCGCCCAGGCCCTTGCCCAGGGTGATGATGTCGGCGCGCACGCCGTAGGTTTCCTCAGCCAGCAGCGCGCCACAGCGGCCGATGCCGGTCTGCACCTCGTCGAGGATCAGCAGGATGCCGAGTTCGCGGCACAGCGTTTCCACACCCTTGAGGTATTCCTGCGTGGCCGGGATGACACCCGCCTCGCCCTGGATCGGCTCGAGCATGATCGCCACGGTGCGCGAGTCCACCTCGGCGTGCAGCGCCGCCAAGTCGTTGAACGGCACCTTGCTGAAGCCCGGCAGGCCCGGCTCGCAGCGGTTGCACGGCAGCGGGTCGGACGCCGACAACGCGCCCAGGCTGCGGCCATGGCAGGCCTGGGTGGCGGTGATGATGTGATAGGCGCCGTTACGGTGCAGCTGGCCCCACTTGCGCGCCAGCTTGATCGCACCTTCGCAGGCTTCGGCGCCGCTGTTGAGCAGGTAGGCCTGGTCGCTGCCGGTGCTCTGGCACAGGCGGTTGACCAGCCCCAGCAGGCCACGGCTGTGGAAGCCCGAGCCCGGGTTGATCAACGCCTGGGCCTGGCTGCCCAGCGCCTTCACCAGCACACTGGGGCTGTGGCCCAGGCTGTTGACCGCACCACCCTGGGTGAAGTCCAGATAGGCATGCCCTTCGTTGTCCCACAACCAGGAGCCCTGGCCACGCACGAATACCTGCGCTGCGCGTTCGGTGCTGGGCATGAGGCACTCACGCGACAGCTGTGGCGCTTCCGGCACGATCACCGGCGCACGCTTGGGCTCGGCGACGGCGGCAGGGGCCGGGCGGCGCAGGTTGAACAGGTTCATCAGGGCTCCAACCAATCACGACAGGGGCGGTCACGGTGCGGTCTTGGTGCGGCACTCGATATTTTGCCTTGCCTATCAAAAGTGTTTTTCATCCGGAGTAACAATCGATCGATTCATCGCTGTAACCCGTTGGAATACGGCGATAGACTAGGCCTCGCGAGGGTTTTCGACCATTTCGTTTTTCCAGCATTTTCGATAAGTATCACTTATGGATTTTCGCCAACTGCGTTATTTCGTCGCGGTGTATGAAGAAGGCCACGTGGGCCGCGCCGCCGAGCGCCTGTCGCTGTCCCAGCCAGCGCTTTCCCAGCAGATCCGCCAGCTGGAGCACAGCCTCGACCTGAGCCTGTTCGAACGCAGCAACAAGCGCCTGCTGCCGACTCTGGCCGCCCACACTCTGTACAACCACGCCCTGCCGTTGCTCGATGGCCTGCAGCGCGCCCACGAGGCCATGCGCAACTTCAAGGGCCAGTCGCTGCGTACCTTGGCCATCGGCGTGCTGCAGACCGTGCGGCCGAGCCTGGTGCCGCAGCTGCTCGAACGCCTGCGCAGGGCACAGCCGCACCTGGTGGTGCAGATCTACGAATTGTCAGGGCTGGAGATCGAACGGCGCTTGCTCAATGGCAGCCTGGACATCGGTATCAGTTACCTGCCGCCACGCCAGCCGGGGCTGCATGGTCTGCTGCTCTATGAAGATGAACTGCAACTGGTCATCCCCGCCACCCACCCGCTGAAGGACTTCAAGAAGGTGTCCATTCGCCAGGCCGCCGAGCTGCCCATGCTGATGCTGGGCGAGGAATTCCAGATCCGCCAGATCTGGCAGGCGCAGCTGGCCAGCCAGGGGCGTCGGCCGCAGGTGCAGGCAGAGATGAACAACATGGCGGGGATTCTCGACAGCCTGGCCCATACCGCGCTGGCCACCATCTTGCCGGGGCGGGCCAAGGAGGCCGCCGAGGATGACCAGGGGCTGCTGTGGAAGCCGTTGAGCGAGCCACGGGTACCGCTGAAGGTTGGCTTGGTGTTCCGCGATGCCCAGCGCCAGCAGGCCTCTGTGGAGCTGCTGCGCACGTTGCTGGAGGAAGAGACGGACGCCCGCCTGTTGGGTGCATCACCGTTGGATGTGCTGGGCTGAAAAACACGCGCACAAAGAAAACCCCGCCGAAGCGGGGTTTTCCAGACTGTTTCCCTGTGACATCCGTATCGCCCCGCCATCCTGGCAGGTGGTCCTTCGTCGTCGTCCTTGATCTGTCCTTTGCGCTTCCTGCGCAACGTCCATGTGGTAAAGAATAACCGTGGATCCAATCTGAGAACAGTGGTGAAAAGTCACCACGTTGTGTAGGAAAAAGCTTACACGGCAGGGACTGCTACGCAGTCCCCATATCTGTCAGAACTGTTCGGCATCCAGCAGGTACAACGACTCACTCCCCGCCTTCACCGAAGCCACCAGCGAATTCACCCGCGGCAGCAACCGCGCAAAGTAGAACCGCGCCGTACCCAGCTTGCCCGTATAGAACGCTTCATCCCCCTCACCCGCCTTCGCCGCCCGCGCCATCAGTGCCCACATGTAGGCGTAGGCGACATAACCAAAGGCCTGCAGGTACTCGACCGAAGCCGCCCCGATTTCGTTCGGGTTGCCCTTGGCCTGTTCCAGCACCCACTCGGTCAGCCCGTCGAGCTGATCGAGACAGGCACCCAACGGCTTGGCAAATTCATCCAGCTCGCTACCTGCGCTGGCAATGAACTGGCGAATCTCGTCGGAGAACAGCCGGTAGTATGCCCCACCACTGGCCACCACCTTGCGCCCCATCAGGTCGAGGGCCTGGATGCCGTTGGTGCCTTCGTAGATCTGCGTAATGCGCACATCGCGCACCAGTTGCTCCTGCCCCCATTCGCGAATGTAGCCATGCCCGCCGAACACCTGCTGGCCGTGCACCGCGCACTCCAGGCCCAGGTCGGTGAGGAAGGCCTTGGCAACCGGCGTCAGTAGTGCCACCAGTTCTTCGCTGCGCTTGCGCACGGCGGTGTCTTCGCTGAACTTGGCACTGTCCAGCTGCATGGCCACATAGCTGGAGAAGGCACGGCCACCCTCGATCAGCGCCTTCATGGTCAACAGCATGCGGCGCACGTCCGGGTGGACGATGATCGGGTCAGCGGCCTTGTCCTTGGCTTGTGGCCCGGTCGGGGCGCGGCTCTGCAGGCGGTCGCGGGCGTACTCCACGGCATTCTGGTAGGAGCGCTCGGCCGACGCCAGGCCCTGGATACCAACGCCAAGGCGCTCGTAGTTCATCATGGTGAACATGGCCGCCAGGCCCTTGTTCGGCTCACCGACGATATAGCCGACCGCTTCATCGAAGTTCATCACGCAGGTGGCCGAGGCCTGGATACCCATCTTGTGCTCGATCGAGCCGCAGGTGGCGGGATTGCGCGCCCCCAGGCTGCCATCTTCATTGACCAGGAACTTCGGCACCAGGAACAGCGAAATGCCTTTCGGCCCCGCCGGTGCGTCCGGCAGCTTGGCCAGCACCAGGTGGATGATGTTCTCGGTCAGGTCGTGCTCGCCGCCGGTGATGAAGATCTTGGTGCCGCTGACCTTGTAGCTGCCGTCGGCCTGGGGCTCGGCCTTGGTGCGGATGATGCCCAGGTCGGTACCGGCGTGCGGCTCGGTCAGGCACATGGAACCGGCCCACACGCCGGCGTACATGTTTGGCAGGTACTTTTCCTTCAGCGCTTCACTGGCGTGGGCATTGATCGACAGACAGGCGCCAGCAGTCAGCATCGGGTACAGGCCGAAGGACAGGCTGGAGGCGTTGACCATTTCCTCGACCTGGGCCGAGATGACCTTGGGCATGCCCATGCCGCCGAACAGCGGGTCGCCACCCACACCCACCCAACCGCCTTCGGCGTAGGTTTTGTACGCCTCGATGAAACCGGCTGGGGTACTTACCGCGCCGTTTTCCCAGTGACAGCCCTCTTCGTCGGCGGCACGGCTGAGCGGTGCGATGGACTTGGCGGTAACCTTGCCGGCTTCTTCCAGCACGGCCATGGCTGTGTCGGCATCGACAACCTCGGCCAACCCGGGCAACTGCGCCCACTGCTCGGCCACGTTGAAGACTTCATTCAGTACGAAGCGCATGTCGCGCAGGGGCGCTTTATATTCAGCCATGACAACCTCTCGCTAGTCGGGTCGGGGCGGTCTCGGGGAACCGCGACACTGGGTTGCAGGCAGTGTAACCGAACAACTTTTACGAGACATAGGGTCATCAATAGACCGTATAGTCTGGCTCGGTCACGCCGTGCGCACCGCCCCTCGCTGCGCTTGTTGCCCATGAACCATGACACAATTACGCCCTGCGCCCTTGGCGCTGTACAGCGCCTGGTCGGCGGATTTCAGCACCGCTTCGGGGTTACGATGATCGGCATGGCGCTCCGCCACACCGATGCTGATGGTGACCGACACCGTACCCCCACTGCTGCCCGCCCGCCGCTGGCGCCCGGCGGTATCATCCTGCGGACGGTTGTGCTGGTCGCGCAGGTGCATCACATAGTTGGCGATCATTTCGCGCACGGCTTCCACATGGGGCACGCATTCCTCGGCGGTCTTGCCGGCAAACACCAGAGCGAACTCCTCGCCGCCATAGCGGTAGGCACGGCCACCCCCGGTTACCTTGGACAGACGGCTGGCAACCAGGCGCAGCACCTGGTCGCCGACGTCGTGGCCGTGGGTGTCGTTGAATTTCTTGAAGTGGTCGACATCGGTCATGGCGATCACATAGTTGCGTCCCAGGCGGTGCATGCGCTCGTTCAGCGCACGGCGCCCCGGCAGGCCGGTCAGTTCGTCGCGGAAAGCCATCTGGTAGGCCTCGTGCGCCACCGCTGCGGCGATCATCAGCATGACCTGGCTGCACATGATGTTCAGGGTAAACGGCAGGATGAAGGTTTGCGGCAACATCCAGAAGATACCCAGCAGGCCCATCACCTGCGCAGCGTGGAGCGGCCGTGGCGCACGCAGGTATTGCACCACCAGCAGGATGAACACGCCGAGGAACAGCGGATAGACCATCTGGATCAGACTCATCCATTGGCCATGCAAGGTTGGCCAGCGGATTTCCGCCAACCAGGTCAGTAGTGCTTGGGGGTAGCTTTGCTCCAGGGCCACCGCCACGCTACCGACGGCGAACAGCACGGCGCCACGGGCGACCAGGTCCTGCAGCAGGTGGGTGCGCTCCTGCCAGGCACCATACAGCCCGAACAGGGCGGGTAGCAGCAGGCACACGAGATGGAAGATCACCGCCGCGTCCTCGCGAACGCGGCCATGGTCACGGTAGAAGTCGGTCTGGGTGTCGAGCAGGTAGTAGGCGATGTACACCGTAAGCATCAGGAACAGTTCGCGCTGGCGACGGTACACCGCACAGTAGGCGCCACCCAGCAGCAGGACCAAGGTGGGCAGGACGTTGAACAGCGATGTGAAAAAGACACTGAGGTCTCTCACATAGGCCGCGGCGAGTCCTGCCAGCAAAAGAATCAGCGAAGGCAGGAAGTGGCTCGCGCGAACAGCGTTAAAACGAAACAAGGGTAATCTCCAACCCGGCAGATCAATGATGGCATTGTGCCCTTACTTCATCGGCAGTGCACATGAACAGTTGAGTATGCGGATTGAATGAACAGGAAATTCCGGCGTGCACGCGATCATTGTGGGAGCGGCCTTGCGTCGCGAAAGGGGCGCGAAGCGGCCCCAGCTTTTTGTATCACAGCCGAAATTGCCGGGGTTGCTACGCAACCCTTTCGCGACGCAAGGCCGCTCCCACAGGGGATAGCGTTCAGCTTTCCAGAATGTAAAAACCCGCCTGCCGGTGAAGGCAGGCGGGTTTGCTTTACAGCGGCAGGATCAGTACGACAGACCGAAGTGCTCTTCGTCCATCGCCATCAGGTTGTTGGCACCCGACAGCATGGTCGCCACATGGGTACGGGTACGCGGCAGGATGCGCTGGAAGTAGAAGCGCGCGGTCTGCAACTTGGCGGTGTAGAACGCTTCTTCGCTGGTGCCGGCAGCCAGTTTCTCGGCCGCCAGGCGGGCGATGTCGGCCCAGAAGTAGGCCAGGCAGGCGTAGCCGGAATACATCAGGTAATCGACCGAGGCCGCACCCACTTCTTCGCGGTCCTTCATGGCGGCCATACCCACTTTCATGGTCAGCTCGCCCCATTCCTTGTTCAGCGCCGCCAGCGGTTCGACGAACTCCTTGACCGCTTCGTTGCCCTCCTGCGCCTGGCAGAACTTGTGCACGATCTTGGTGAAGCCCTTCAGCGCTTCGCCCTGAGTCATCAGCACCTTGCGGCCGAGCAGGTCCAGGGCCTGGATGCCGGTGGTGCCTTCGTACAGCATGGAAATGCGGCTGTCCCGTACGTTCTGCTCCATGCCCCATTCGGCGATGAAGCCGTGGCCACCGTAGATCTGCACGCCATGGTTGGCTGCTTCGAAGCCGACCTCGGTCATGAACGCCTTGGCGATCGGGGTCAGGAACGCCAGCAGGGCATCGGCCTTCTTGCGCTCTTCTTCATCCTGGCTGTACTTGACGATGTCCACCTGCTTGGCAGTGAAATACACCATCGCGCGGTTACCTTCGGCGAAGGCCTTCATGGTCAGCAGCATGCGACGCACGTCCGGGTGGACGATGATCGGGTCAGCAGCCTTGTCCGGTGCTTTCGGGCCAGTCAGGGAGCGCATCTGCAGGCGCTCACGGGCGTACTTCAGGCCACCCTGGAACGCGACTTCGGCGTGGGCCAGGCCTTGCAGCGCGGTACCCAGGCGAGCGGTGTTCATGAAGGTGAACATGCAGTTCAGGCCTTTGTTGGCCGGGCCGATCAGGTAGCCGGTAGCGCCGTCGAAGTTCATCACGCAGGTGGCGTTGCCGTGGATACCCATCTTGTGTTCGATCGAGCCGCAGCTCACGCCGTTGCGCTCGCCCACACCGCCTTCGGCGTTGGGCAGGAACTTCGGCACGATGAACAGCGAGATGCCCTTGGTGCCAGCCGGTGCGTCCGGCAGGCGGGCCAGGACGATATGGACGATGTTGTCGGCCATGTCGTGCTCACCGGCCGAAATGAAGATCTTGGTACCCGACACCTTGTAGCTACCGTCGGCCTGTGGCTCGGCCTTGGTGCGCAGCATGCCCAGGTCGGTACCGCAGTGCGGCTCGGTCAGGCACATGGTGCCGGTCCACTCGCCGGATACCAGCTTGGTCAGGTAGGTGTGCTGCTGCTCGGGGGTGCCGTGCGCAGAGATGGTGTTCATCGCGCCATGGGACAGGCCCGGGTACATGCCCCACGACCAGTTCGCACCGCCGACCATTTCGCTCAGCGCCAGGCCCAGCGACTCCGGCAGGCCCTGGCCGCCGTGCTCGACGTCATGCGCCAGGCTCGGCCAGCCGCCTTCTACGAACTGTTCGTAGGCCGCTTTGAAGCCGGTCGGGGTTTTAACGCCCGCCTCGCTCCAGGTGCAGCCTTCCTGGTCACCCACGCGGTTCAGCGGCGACAGCACCTGCTCACAGAACTTCGCGCCTTCTTCGAGGATCGCGTCGACCATGTCGGGCGTGGCGTCCTGGCAACCCGGCAGGCTCTGATAGTGCGCCTCATAGCCGAGCAGCTCGTCGCGAACGAAGCGGATATCACGCAAGGGGGCTTTGTAATCAGGCATTGCGATGAACCTCTAGGTGAGTTCTGTGGGGTGACCAGCACTTGGCGGCCGTCGATCAAACAGTTGTTTGAAACTTACGTTTAGCTCCGCCTTATGTCAAGGATGGACTATGGTGCCATTTGCGCCACGAAAAATGGCAAAAGCGTCAATCAATGATAAGTCCCCCTGTGGGAGCGGGTTTATCCGCGAATGGGCCAGCCCGGAAAACAGAGGTTTCCGGGCGGACGCATTCGCGGGTAAACCCGCTCCCACAGGGATAGCGTTATGTTCGGGAAGGGCCGCCGGGTCAGGCGTAGGTGTCGATGATCCGGCCGAGCATTTCGTCGGATGCCTTGGCGACCTTTGCGCCAAGCTCTACTTCGAGTTTGCCCAGAGTCAGCTGCACGGTGCTGGTGGCCAGGTCCATCTGCTGGCTGCGGTCGACCGCGCGCAGGCGTTCGGCCTGAAAATCGCTGGACTGGCTGGTGGCGCTACGTTCGGCGGTGGTGCTGGCGATCTGGCTGGCAGCCTGATCGACGCGGTTCTGGCCGGTCTGGACTGCGCTCAGGCCCGCGTAATAGGCGGAGCTACCGGTGATGTCCATGTCAGGACTCCATTGACGCTGGATGACGAACAGGCCCAATTAAAGCAGGCCAGGGGTGAAAAGGCCCGTTTAAATCCCTAATGGCCTGGTGCCATTTGATAGGCCCTGGGTATTCCTGCACGGGCCTCTTCGCGGGTAAACCCGCTCCCACAGGGTCTCCACAGTTTTCGAGACTTGTGCAATACCTGTGGGAGCGGGTTTACCCGCGAAAGAGCCGGGCCTGGAAACGGCTAATCCAGAAGATCCAGCTGAAGGTGTTCAGCAACCATGTCGGCACTGGCCTGCTTCAACTTGGGCACCCGCCCCAGGCATGGCGCCGGCAAACGCTCGGCCAGGCTGGCCAGGTTCTCTTCCAGGCGCGAAGTACGCGGCTCGATGATGTTCGCCACCCATCCAGCCAATTGCAGCCCGTCACGCTCGATCGCCTCAGCGCTTAACAAGGCATGGCTGATACAGCCCAGCCGCACCCCGACCACCAGAATCACCGGCAGCCGCAGGGCCACCGCAAGGTCGGACAGGTTTTCCAGCCCCGACAACGGCACGCGCCAGCCTCCGGCTCCCTCGATCAGGGTGAAATCGGCATTTTGTTGCAGCACATTCCGCATCGCTGCCAGCAGGTCCGACACGGCCAGCGTCACCCCTGCCTCACGTGCTGCCACATGCGGCGCAATCGCAGGCTCGAAGGCAAACGGGTTGACCTGTTCGTAGGGCAGCTTGATCGTGCTTTCATCAATCAGCGCCTGAGCGTCGCTGTTGCGCAAGCCTTTGGGCGTCATCGTGCAACCGGAGGCCACCGGCTTGGCCCCCAGCGTGCTCAAGCCTTGCGACCGTGCCGCATGCAACAGCCCGGCAGCGATGGTGGTCTTGCCAACATCGGTATCGGTACCGGCAATAAAATAGGCCTGGCTCATCTCGCTCCCCTTAAGCCTGTGGCTTGCGCAACACACCATAGACCACCTGGTAGGTGGCTGGCAGCCCCTCGGGCTGGCGAAACGCCTCGTAAGCCTGCAGCAGGCCCTGCATGCGGGCCCGGCCGGTAAGCCCGGAAGGCCGGCCAGGGTTCAGGTTGTGGGCGCCGAGTGCCTTGAGCTCATGGGTCAGGCTGCGTACATCCGGGTAGTGCAACACGTGCGGGCAGCGCTGCAGCCCAAGCTGCTCGAAGCCGCTGGCTGCGCACAGGCGCTGATAGTCCTCGAAACGGCGGAAGCGGTTCACATGCACCAGGCCATCCACCACCTGCCAACTGGCGCGCAGTTCATCGAGGGTACCCACACACAAACTGCTGAAGGCCAGCACGCCGCCTGGGCGCAGCACTCGCAGCGCTTCTGCCAGCACGCTGGCGAACTGGCCGCACCACTGCACGGCCAGGCTGGTGAACACCAGGTCGACACTGGCATCACGCAGCGGCAAACGCTCGGCGTCACCGGCCACGTGATAGAGCGCCCCGCCCTGTTCGTTGCGGGCATGGCACAACATGCCCTCGGCGATATCCACCGCAACGCCGCTGGCCTGGGTGAACCGCTCGGCCAACGCCCTGCTGAAATGACCGGTGCCGCTGCCCAGGTCCAGCCAGCGTGACGGCTGCAGGCCTTCCGGCAACTGCTCCAGCAAGCTCGAACCCACCGCACGCTGCAAGGCTGCCACGCTGTCGTAGCTAGCTGCGGCGCGGGAGAACGAGGCCGCTACCTGGCGCTTGTCGGGCAGCGCGCCGGGTAGGGTCGGACGGGAAAGGTCAGTCATCGCCACTCTCATGCAGGAAACTCTTGATGCCCGCCGCCAGTTCCTGCGGGTATTCCAGCAGGAACGCGTGGGAACTGTCTTCGACCAGGCCCACTTCCACATCGGGCAGCAGCTCGCTCAGCGCTTTTGCCGCCTCTGCCGGCACCAGCGCATCGCTGCCGGCGAACAGGTGCAGTTGCGGGCCACCGTAGGCCTGCAGTGCTTCGCGGGTATCCAGCTTGGCCAGCACTTCAAGGCCGGTGGCCAGGTACAGCGGGTCGGTGTCCGGCACGCCGACACCCAGCTGGCGCAGCAGGGTGCGCGGTTGCAGGGCACCGTCGCTGCACAAGGTACGGAAGCGCTTCAGGGTGACCTGGGTATGGCTGCGGCAGCCATCGAGGAAGGTGCCGAAAGTGTCTTCGGCCATGCCGTGGGGCCAGTCGGGGCGAGCCACGAAACTGGGGTTGCTGGCCAGGGTCAGCAGGCCGCAGCAATGGTCGCCGCGCTTGTGCGCCAGCGCGCTGGCCAGCATGCCGCCTAACGACCAGCCACCCAGCCAGACATCACTCGGCAGCTTGCGGTCGAGGTGGTCGACCCAGGCCTGCACATCGCTGTGGGCCAGTTCCGGCAAGGGCACCAGCTCTACCTGCAGGCGGGCGTCCTGGGCACGCAGGCTGGCGGCCAGCGGCTCCAGGGAAGCAGTGCCCAAGCCCCAGCCAGGCAACAGAACAAGTCGATTACGCATCGGCGCTCTCCAACTGTGGATAACACTCGGCCAATGCATTCAACAATAGCTGCACCTGCGCCTCGCTGTGCGCGGCGCTCAATGTCACCCGCAGGCGTGCGCTGCCCGCCGGCACGGTGGGCGGGCGGATGGCCGTCACCAGCAAGCCGCGCTCGCGCAGCATGTGTGACAGGCGCAGGGCCTTTGCGCTGTCGCCGATGACGATGGGCTGGATCGGCGTCGGGCTGTCCATCAACTCCAGGCCGATCTGCTGCGCACCTTCACGGAACTGGCGGATCAGCGCGGCCAGGTGCTCGCGGCGCCAGGTTTCGCGGCGCAGCAATTCCAGGCTCTTGAGGGTGGCGCAGGCCAGCGCCGGTGGCTGGCTGGTCGTATAGATGTACGGGCGGGCGAACTGCACCAGCGCCTCGATCAGCTCTTCGCTGCCGGCCACAAAGGCACCGGCGGTACCACAAGCCTTGCCCAGCGTACCGATCAACACCGGCACATCCTCAACGCCCAGACCGAAGTGCTCGACGATACCGCCGCCCTGGGTGCCGAGGGTGCCCAAGCCATGGGCATCGTCAACCATCAGCCAGGCACCGCGAGCGCGGGCGACATCGGCCAGCGCCGGCAAGTCAGCCAGGTCGCCGTCCATGCTGAACACGCCATCGGTCACTACCAGGGTATTGCCGACGGCCTTGTCCAGGCGGCTGGCCAGGCTGGCCGGGTCGTTGTGCAGGTAGCGGTTGAAACGGGCACCACTGAGCAACCCGCCATCCAGCAGCGAAGCGTGGTTCAGGCGGTCCTGCAGCACCGTGTCGCCCTGCCCCACCAGCGCGGTGATGGCGCCCAGGTTGGCCATGTAGCCGGTGGAGAACAGCAGCGCGCGCGGGCGCCCGGTGAGTTCGGCCAAGGCCTCTTCCACCTGGTGGTGCGGCGTACTGTGGCCGATCACCAGGTGCGAGGCACCGCCACCGACACCCCAGTGCTCGGCGCCGGCCTGCCAGGCGGCAATCACATCGGGGTGGTTGGCCAGGCCCAGGTAGTCATTGCTGCAGAAGGCTAACAAACGCTGGCCATCGACCACCACTTCCGGCCCCTGCGGGCTTTCCAGCAGTGGCCGCTGCCGATACAGGTCTGCGGCGCGCCGTTCGGCCAGGCGCGCTGCCAGGTCGAAGGCCATTTCAGGCTGTCGCGGCGTTGTAGAACATCTCGCTGCTGCGCTGCTCGACCAGCGCCTGCTCGATGGCCGCCTGGTGCACTTCGTCGGCGTGCTCTTCACGCGCTTCGGGCTTGATGCCCAGGCGTGCGAACAGCTGCATGTCCTTGTCGGCCTGCGGGTTGGCGGTGGTCAGCAGTTTTTCGCCGTAGAAGATCGAGTTGGCGCCAGCCATGAAGGCCAGGGCCTGCATCTGCTCGTTCATCTGCTCGCGGCCGGCGGACAGGCGCACGTGCGACTTGGGCATGAGGATACGGGCCACGGCCAGCATGCGGATGAAGTCGAACGGGTCGACGTCTTCTTCCTCGGCCAGCGGCGTACCGGCCACCTTGACCAGCATGTTGATCGGTACCGACTCCGGGTGTTCGGGCAGGTTGGCCAACTGGATCAGCAGGCCGGCGCGGTCGTCCAGCGACTCGCCCATGCCGAGGATGCCGCCGGAGCAGATCTTCATCCCGGCATCGCGCACGTAGGCCAGGGTCTGCAGGCGCTCGCTGTAGGTGCGGGTGGTGATGATGCTGCCGTAGAACTCAGGCGAGGTGTCGAGGTTGTGGTTGTAATAGTCCAGGCCGGCCTGGGCCAGGGCCTTGGTCTGCTCCTGGTCGAGCTTGCCGAGGGTCATGCAGGTTTCCAGGCCCATGGCCTTCACGCCTTTGACCATCTCCAGCACGTAGGGCATGTCTTTGGCCGACGGGTGCTTCCACGCCGCGCCCATGCAGAAGCGTGTAGAACCGATGGCTTTGGCGCGGGCGGCTTCTTCCAGCACCTTCTGCACTTCCATCAGCTTCTGTTTTTCCAGCCCGGTGTTGTAGTGGCCGGACTGTGGACAATATTTGCAATCTTCCGGGCAGGCGCCGGTCTTGATCGACAACAGGGTCGAAACCTGCACGCGGTTCGGGTCGAAATGCGCGCGGTGCACGGTCTGCGCCTGGAACAGCAGGTCATTGAACGGTTGCTGGAACAGCGCCTTGACCTCGGCCAGGGACCAGTCGTGACGTGTTGTTGCAGTTGTGCTGGCGCTCATTGGCGTTTCCTTGTTTAGGCTGAAGCAGGCGCCGGGACAGGAAAGCCCGCCAGCGCATCACGGATAGCTCGCATAGTCATGGAAGGCCTATGAACTGTCAACCATACTGTAAAAGGCTGGTTTACAAGTGCTCACTTATTAATCAATCGTGTTTGCTGTGCGATGAACCTGCCGAGCAGGCCTACCCGCTGTGCGTCGCCTGCGAGCAGGAACTGCCCTGGCTGGGCGATCATTGCCTGCGCTGCGCCCTGCCATTGCCGATAGCCGGCCTGACTTGCGCTCAATGCCAGCGCCGCGCACCGGCCTTCGAGCAGGTGCTTGCACTGTGGCATTTCGGCTTTCCGGTGGACACGCTGATCAGCCGTTTCAAGCACAACCGCCAGTGGCCCTTGGGGCGCCTGATGGCCGAATTGCTCGCGCATGGGCTGCTGCACCGCTTTACCGAAGGGCTGCCGCGCCCCGACCTGTTGTTGCCTGTACCCTTGGCCAAACGTCGACTACGGGAGCGGGGGTTCAACCAGGCGGGGATGCTCGGTCGCTGGCTGTCGTCGCACGTGGGGGTACGTTGCGACGAGCGGTTGCTGCTGCGCACACGGGAGACACCTGCGCAGCAGCAACTGGACGCCAAAGCCAGGCGACGCAACTTGCGCCAGGCGTTTACCGTCACGGGCAAGCTGACGGGCAAGCATGTCGCCATTGTCGATGATGTGTTGACCACCGGTGCTACCGCGCAGGCGGTTGCCCAAGTGCTGCGCAAGGCCGGTGCGCGGCGGGTGGATGTGTATTGCCTGGCGCGTACGGCCAAGCCCGGGTATGTATGACGTGTGGGAGCAGCCCTTTCGCGACACAAGGCCGCTCCCACACAAGCTACACTTCGCTGCCACTTACAATGACCAAATGCCCATGCCCCTGCCCCCCCACCTCACCCAGCACATCGCCCGCCGCCCCCAGCGCATCGCGCTGCTGCAGCACATTGCCGAAGAAGGTTCGATCACCCGCGCCGCCAAGGCTGCGGGCATCAGCTACAAGGCCGCCTGGGACGCCATCGACGAACTCAACAACCTGGCCAGCCAGCCCCTTGTCGAGCGCAGTACCGGCGGGCGTGGTGGCGGTGGTGCCCGTCTGTCGTCGGAAGGCCAGCGGGTGCTGCGCCTGTACCAGAGGCTGCAGGCCCTTCAGGCGCAAATCCTCGAAGCGGCCGAGGAGTCCAGCGACCTCGACCTGCTCGGCCGGCTGATGCTGCGTACCAGCGCGCGCAACCAGTTGCAGGGCCAGGTCAGCGGCCTGCGCCGCGAAGGACGGCATGATCGCGTCAGCCTGGCGTTGGGCGGAGGGTTGGAGATCGAAGCGTTGATCACCCACGACAGCACCGCACGGCTGGAACTGACGCTGGGGACGACGGTAGTGGCGCTGCTCAAGGCGGGGTGGGTGAGGTTGCTGGCCGACGAGGAACAGGCCGAAGCGGATAGCAATTGCCTGTGGGCGAAGGTGGAGGAGGTACTGGCGGAGGCTGATGGGCCTGGTGAGGTCCGGTTGGCGTTGGGGAATGGGCAGACGTTGTGTGCGTTTGCCGAGACGGATTGGTTGGCTGGGCAGCGGGTAGCAGCAGGCAGTTCGGTGCGGGTTCAATTTCATCCCTCTTATGTATTGCTTGGGATTCCTGCATAGCCTGGCCGCGCTTTGCGCGGTTCGCGGGTAAACCCGCTCCCACAGGTGCATCGTTTCCCCGGCAGCTGCGCCGTCCATGTGGGAGCGGGTTTACCCGCGAAGAGGCTGGTACAGGCATAACGCGTTACCATGGTCCCCACGCCGCCTATCCCCGGAGCCACCATGTCCCACCCCTTCGATACCCTCACCCCCGACCTGGTCCTGGACGCCGTGGAAAGCCTGGGCTTTCTCAGCGATGCCCGGGTGCTGGCGCTGAACAGCTACGAAAACCGCGTCTACCAGGTGGGCATCGAGGGCGCGCAACCGCTGATCGCCAAGTTCTACCGCCCAGGCCGCTGGAGCGACGCGGCCATCCTCGAAGAGCACAGCTTCACTGCCGAACTGGCCGAATGCGAAGTGCCGGTGGTCGCCCCGCTGCAGCACGACGGCCGCACCCTGTTCGAACACCAGGGCTTCCGCTTCACCCTGTTCCCCCGCCGCGGCGGCCACGCGCCAGAGCCGGGTAACCTCGACCAGCTCTACCGTCTTGGCCAGTTGCTCGGCCGCTTGCATGCCGTGGGCGCCAGCAAACCGTTCGAGCACCGCGAAGCGCTGGCTGTGGACAACTTCGGCCACGCCTCGCTGAATACCCTGCTGGAAGGCGATTTCGTCCCTCGCGAACTGCTGCCGGCGTTCGAATCGGTGGCCCGCGACCTGCTCAAGCGAGTGGAGGACATCTATGCCCGCACCCCGCACAAGCTCATCCGCCTGCATGGCGACCTGCACCCCGGCAACCTTATGCACCGCGACGAGGTGTACCACGTGGTCGACCTCGACGACTGCCGCATGGGCCCGGCGGTGCAGGACCTGTGGATGATGCTGGCCGGCAGCCGCGAGGAGCGCCTAGGCCAACTGGCCGAACTGATCGACGGCTACAACGAGTTCCACGATTTCGACCCGCGCGAACTGGCCCTGATCGAACCCTTGCGCGCCCTGCGCCAGCTGCACTACAGCGCCTGGCTGGCGCGGCGCTGGGACGACCCGGCGTTCCCGCCGAGCTTCCCCTGGTTCGGCCAGCCACGCTACTGGGGAGACCAGATTCTCGCCCTGCGCGAGCAAATGGCCGCACTGGATGAAGCGCCGCTGAAATTGTTCTAGAAGCACGCCCGCCTCTGTCTACAATAGGCGTCGCTTTATTTAGCTACCTAAGCAAGGATTCTGCATGCACGCCGCAAACCCGCGTCGCGGGTACCTACTGGGCCTCAGCGCCTACATCATCTGGGGTCTTTTCCCCCTGTACTTCAAGGCAATCCAGAGCGTTCCGGCGGTGGAAATCATTGTCCACCGGGTGCTGTGGTCGGCACTGTTCGGCTCGCTGCTGCTACTGGTGTGGAAACACCCCGGCTGGTGGCGTGAACTGCGTGACAACCCGCGCCGGCTGGGCATCCTGGCCCTGAGCGGGGCGCTGATCGCCGGCAACTGGCTGACCTACGTATGGTCGGTGAACAACGGGCGCATGCTTGAGGCCAGCCTGGGTTACTACATCAACCCGCTGATCAATGTGCTGCTGGGCATGCTGATTCTTGGCGAGCGCCTGCGTCGGCTGCAATGGCTGGCCGTGGCCATGGCCGCCGTGGGTGTGGCTCAGCAGGTGTGGCAGGTGGGCAGCCTGCCGTGGGTGTCGCTGGTACTGGCGCTGAGCTTCGGCTTCTATGGGCTGATTCGCAAACAGGCACCGGTAGCGGCACTGCCGGGCCTGGTGGTGGAAACCTGGATGCTGGTGCCGCTGGCCCTTGGTTGGCTGTTACTGCATCCGGCGGCGACAAGTGCCCAGGGCGCGTTCTACACCAGCAGCGAAGCGTTGTGGCTGATGGCTGCGGGGCCGGTGACACTGGTGCCGCTGGTGTGCTTCAACGCTGCCGCGCGGCACTTGCCGTACACCACGCTGGGCTTCCTGCAGTACTTGGCGCCGACCTTGGTGCTGCTGCAGGCGGTGCTGCTGTTTGATGAGCACTTGTCGTCGAGCAACTTGGTGGCGTTCATGTTCATCTGGGCAGGTTTGGCGATTTACAGCGTCGATGCGTGGGTCAGTTTGCGCAAGCGTAGTTGATCAGAAAATGATCAAAACTCTGCAGGCCTTGTGATTCGTGGCCTGCAGAGACATCTCCAAAGGTTATCCACACCCTCGTCCCCGTGCTTTGTGCACAAGCTGCTGATTTTTGGGTGTTTTTTGATCACGGCCGTGCAAGGCGCGAGCGGCCTGGGCTGGAGAGGGGAACCCCCAGGTTATCCACAGGGCCTTCCCCGTGATATCGGGATAACCGCAGGGGGCTGCTTTGCAGCCCATCGCGACACAAGGCCGCTCCTACAGGGGAACGCGTAACCCTTGTAGGAGCGGCCTTGTGTCGCGATGGGCCGCGAAGCGGCCCCGGCAATCTCGGATCAATCCTCCGGCCGCAGCTTCAACTCCACCATCAAGTCATCCGCCAGGCTCTCCAGTCGCTGCTGCAGTTCTTCGAGCGGTAGAGTCAACGGCAAAGCCAACAACGCATCTGCATGAAACAACGGCTCGCTGCTCATCGGCGCCGGCCGCACTTCTGTTGAAAACCGCTCGACGTTCACCTGCAATTCAGCCAGCAAGCGGGTGATATCACGCACGATCCCTGGCCGGTCATTACCTACCAGCTCCATGGCAATCGGTTTCCAGGTGCACGACGGCTCGATGCCGCTCTCGGCGATCAGCACGCGGATGTCATATCGGACCAACCCCTGCAGCGAAGCCACCAGCTCGTCGTAGTTTTCCGCCGGCACCGCCACACGCAGGATGCCGGCAAACTGCCCGGCCATGCGCGACATGCGGCTTTCCAGCCAGTTGCCACTGTGGTCGGCGATGCACTGGGCAATGCGCTCGACCTGGCCGGCCTTGTCAGGGGCAATCACAGTCAGTACAAGATGATCCACAAGCCCTTCCTCGTGTCGGACCGCGCCGTGCGGCAGAAAATCGGGGGATCGACTCAGTATAGGCAAGGCGCGGCAACCTGCCGCAGGGCAATCCGCACAACGAATCGTGTACTGTTTCAAGATTTATCTGGAACAATCCACCTGTTTTTTGCGAACATACTCACTCCCAGCGTGACCATACGCGACCAACGGGTCGCATAACGGCGCTTTTAGTCTGATTTTGCCCCGCCTACTGCTTCATGTAGTATCCCGTGGCGCGGACTACAAAACGTCGTTTGGATGTCTGCCAAGGCGCCTGTGAAAATACGCACACTGTCTGCCAGCCGGTCTGGCAGGCCGCACCCAGCCGCGCTCGGGGCTTTACTCGGGGGCATGCACTGGTGCCGTGTTTAGAGAAGCGCTACAGGCTTAATACAGAAGAGCGAAATAGCTGAGCAGAGTGAGGCAAGCAATGACTGGATACGTTCAAGTCGGTGGCCTTCAGGTCGCCAAGGTCCTGTACGACTTCGTGAACAACGAAGCCATCCCAGGGACCGGCATCGTCGCCGAGCAGTTCTGGGCCGGTGCAGAGAAGATCATCAATGACCTCGCTCCAAAGAACAAAGCCCTGCTCGCCAAGCGCGACGAGCTGCAAGCCAAGATCG
Source organism: Pseudomonas sp. M2(2023) (assembly GCF_030263955.1). Taxonomy (NCBI): domain Bacteria; kingdom Pseudomonadati; phylum Pseudomonadota; class Gammaproteobacteria; order Pseudomonadales; family Pseudomonadaceae; genus Pseudomonas; species Pseudomonas sp. M2(2023). The sequence continues at coordinate 425,104 of NZ_CP127114.1, read as the reverse complement.
ACGCCTGGCACCAGGCACGCAAAGGCCAGGCCCACGACGCCGTAGCCTACAAAGCATTCCTTCAGGAAATCGGCTACCTGCTGCCACAAGCCGACGATTTCCAGGCAACCACCCAGAACGTGGACGAAGAAATCGCCCACATGGCCGGCCCGCAGCTGGTCGTACCGGTGATGAACGCCCGCTTCGCCCTGAACGCCGCAAACGCCCGTTGGGGTTCGCTGTACGACGCACTGTATGGCACCGATGCCATCAGCGATGAAGGCGGCGCCGAGAAAGGCCAGGGCTACAACAAGGTGCGTGGCGACAAGGTCATCGCCTTCGCCCGCGCCTTCCTCGACGAAGCCGCGCCACTGGCGGCCGGCTCGCACGTCGACTCCACCGGCTACCGCATCGAAGGCGGCAAGCTGGTAGTTGCCCTGAAAGGCGGCAGCAACAGCGGCCTGCGTGACGACGCCCAGCTGATCGGCTTCCATGGCGATGCCGCCGCGCCGACTGCGGTGCTGCTCAAGCACAACGGCCTGCACTTCGAAATCCAGGTCGACGCCAGCACCCCGGTCGGCAGCACCGACGCCGCAGGCGTGAAAGACATCCTGATGGAATCGGCGCTGACCACCATCATGGACTGCGAAGACTCGGTTGCCGCCGTCGACGCCGACGACAAGGTGATCGTCTACCGCAACTGGCTGGGCCTGATGAAAGGCGACCTGGCAGAAAGCGTTAGCAAGGGTGGCAAGACCTTCACCCGCACCATGAACCCGGACCGCGAGTACGCCGCGCCCAACGGCGGTAGCGTGACCCTGCATGGCCGTTCGCTGCTGTTCGTGCGCAACGTTGGCCACTTGATGACCAACCCGGCGATCCTCGACGCCCAAGGCAACGAAATCCCCGAAGGCATTCAGGACGGCCTGTTCACCAACCTGATCGCCCTGCACAACCTCAATGGCAACACCAGCCGCAAGAACACCCGCACCGGCAGCGTGTACATCGTCAAGCCGAAGATGCATGGCCCGGAGGAAGTAGCCTTCGCCGCCGAGATCTTCAGCCAGGTCGAAGACCTGCTGGGCATGAAGCGCAACACTGTCAAGGTCGGCATCATGGACGAGGAGCGCCGTACCACGGTCAACCTCAAGTCGTGCATCAAGGCCGCAGCCGAGCGCGTGGTGTTCATCAACACCGGCTTCCTCGACCGCACCGGCGATGAAATCCACACCTCGATGGAAGCCGGCGCCGTGGTGCGCAAGGGCGCCATGAAGAACGAGAAGTGGATCGGTGCCTACGAGAACAACAACGTCGACGTCGGCCTGGCCACCGGCCTGCAAGGCCGGGCGCAGATCGGCAAAGGCATGTGGGCCATGCCCGACCTGATGGCAGCCATGCTCGAGCAGAAGATTGCCCACCCCCTGGCCGGTGCCAATACCGCCTGGGTGCCGTCGCCGACTGCAGCCACCCTGCATGCCCTGCACTACCACAAGGTGGACGTACAGGCGCGTCAGCGTGAACTGGCTTCGCGTACCCCGGCGTCGGTGGACGACATCCTGTCCATCCCGCTGGCCGCCGACACCAACTGGTCGGCCGAAGAGATCCGCAACGAACTGGACAACAACGCTCAGGGCATCCTCGGCTACGTGGTGCGCTGGATCGACCAGGGCGTAGGTTGCTCGAAGGTGCCAGACATCAACAACGTCGGCCTGATGGAAGACCGCGCCACCCTGCGCATCTCGGCCCAGCTGCTGGCCAACTGGCTGCGCCATGGCGTGGTCAGCCAGGAGCAGGTGCTGGAAAGCCTCAAACGCATGGCCGTGGTGGTGGACCAGCAGAACGCCAGCGACCCTCTGTACCGCCCGATGGCACCGAACTTCGACGACAACGTCGCGTTCCAGGCGGCGGTAGAACTGGTGGTGGAAGGTGGCAAGCAGCCGAACGGCTATACCGAGCCGGTACTGCACCGCCGTCGCCGCGAGTTCAAGGCGCGTAACGGGCTGTAAGCGACATCTGCGACAGCGGGCCGCTTTGCGGCCCAATCGCCGGCAAGCCAGCTCCCACAGGGACTGCACAGGCCTCAAACACTGTGCGGTCCCTGTGGGAGCTGGCTTGCCGGCGATGAGGCCGGAACAGGCTCCTCAGCTAAGCGATCTGCAGTTCTTTCTTCACCAGCTCCAGCAGCCTGTCCAGATCGACCGGCTTCAGAAGAAAATCCACAACCCCCAGGTGCATCACGTCCACCGCCTCTTTCACGTCGGTATCGCCCGACACCACGATGATCGACAACGCCGCCCGCTCTGATTCGCGAACCTTGCGGATCAGGTCCAGGCCATCCTCCGGTTGCATGCGCAAATCCGTAATCATCAAGCCAATCCGTTGCTGGTAGTGCAGGTACAGCCTGGCCTCCTCGGCCCCATCCGCCCCGACACAGTCAATCCCCCGGCTTTTCAGGTACAGGATCAGCGCCTCACGATTCACCGCATTGTCATCCACCACCAGCACCAGCGGCTTGGCAGCCACGGGCGCACTTACGACGGCCAATGCCTCGCGCTCGGCGTCGCTCAGGATGTCGTGTTGCTCAGGCATGCTCATCTCGTCAAAAAATTTCCGCTTCAGCATTAGGACCGCAGAACTTGCGTAACCCGGCTGGCCTTTCGTCGGGTCTTTGACAGGGGCTCTCATAGACTTACGTCCAATGGGCACCATCCCGCCGCAAGCCGACCATGGAGGCAGAGAACAACATGGCCGGCACCTATATATATAGATATATAGTTCGGCATAGCGATACGGTCAGTTTCATGAGCAAAAAGGACGCCTACAGCCAGGCGGGCAGGACGGCAGTGCTGCAGAACATCCAGGGCACCTTGCAGTTCCTGCAGCGTTTTCCGCCGTTCAACCAGATGGAACACAGCCACCTGGCCTACCTGGTCGAACAGTGCCAGCTGCGCTTCTATGCCAGCGGCGAAAGCATCGTCAAACCTGCCGACGGGCCGGTCGAGCACTTCTACATCGTCAAGCAGGGCCGCGTGGTCGGCGAACGCCAGCATCTGGTCAAACCTGGTGTGGAGACTACCTTCGAGATCACCAGTGGCGAATGCTTCCCGCTGGCTGCCCTGCTCGGCGAGCGGGCGACACGCACCGAACATCTGGCCGGCGAGGACACCTTCTGCCTGCAGCTGAACAAGGCCGCGTTCATCCGCGTGTTCTCGATGTCGGAAGTGTTTCGGGATTTTGCCCTGCGCGGGGTCAGCAGCCTGCTCGACCAGGTCAACCAGCAGGTACGCCAGCGCGCGGTGGAAACCCTCGGCACCCAGTATTCGCTGAACACGCCACTGGGTGAACTGGCCATGCGCCACCCGGTGGTGTGCAGCCCCGACACGCCCCTGCGCGACGCCGTGCGGCTGATGCACGAGCAGCAGGTTGGCAGCATCGTGGTGGTCGACCCGCAGCGCTACCCCACCGGTATCTTCACCCTGCGCGACCTGCGGCAGGTGGTGGCGGCGGCCGATGCCGACCTGGGCGCGCCCATCGCGCGGCACATGACCGCCCAGCCGTTCTACCTCAGCCCCCAGGCCAGCGCCTTCGACGCAGCCATGGCCATGACCGAGCGGCATATCGCCCACGTATGCCTGGTGGAAAACCGACGCCTGTGCGGTGTGGTTTCGGAGCGCGACCTGTTCTCCCTGCAACGGGTCGACCTGGTGCACCTGGCACGCACCATCCGCCATGCGCCACGCCTGGATACCCTGGTCTCGCTGCGCGGCGAAATCAGCCAGCTGGTCGAGCGCATGCTGGCCCATGGCGCGTCCTCCACGCAGATCACCCAGATCATCACCCTGCTCAACGACCACACCGTGTGCCGGGTGATCGAACTGGCGCTGGCCGAGCGCGGTGACCCGGGCGTGCCGTTCAGTTGGCTGTGCTTTGGCAGCGAGGGGCGACGAGAACAAACCCTGCACACCGACCAGGACAACGGCATCCTCTTCGAAGCCGCCGACAGCACCGAAGCCGACGCCATCCGCGCACGCCTGCTGCCGCTGGCGCAATACATCAACCAGTGCCTGGCCCAGTGCGGCTTCACCCTGTGCAAGGGCAACGTCATGGCCGGCAACCCCGAGCTGTGCCTGTCGCGCAGTGAATGGGCGCGGCGTTTTGCCGGTTTTGTCCGCGAAGCCAGCCCGGAGAACCTGCTGGGCTCGAGCATCTATTTCGACCTGCGCGTGGTGTGGGGCGACGAGCAAGGTTGCGAGCAGCTGCGCCAGGGCCTGCTGGACCAGGTGGCCGACAACCGCATCTTCCAGCGCATGATGGCTGACAACGCCCTGCGCCAGCGCCCGCCGGTGGGCCGCCTGCGCGAGTTCGTGCTGACCCGCCAGGGCAACGACAAGGCCGCCACCCTCGACCTCAAGGTCCAGGGCCTGACGCCCTTCGTCGATGGTGCGCGGCTGCTGGCCCTGGCCAACGGCATCGGTGCCTGCAATACCTTGGAGCGCCTGCGCCAGCTCGTGGCCAAGGGCGTGATCGAGGCACTGGATAGCGCAGCGTATGAAGAGGCCTACCACTTCATCCAGCAAACGCGCATGCAGCAGCACCAGCGCCAGACCCGCGACAACCTGCCCTATTCCAACCGCCTGGACCCGGACAGCCTCAACCACCTGGACCGGCGCATCCTGCGCGAGTCCCTGCGCCAGGCCCAGCGCCTGCAAAGCAGCCTGGCCTTGCGGTACCAGCTATGAGCCTGTTCGCCTGGCTGCGCCCCAGTGCGCCGGAACTGGACCACGCCACGCGCCAGCGCCTGGCCCGGCTGCCCAAGCCAGCGCCATTGGGGGTGTGTACCCTGCGCGAGCAACGCTGGGTGGTGCTGGACCTGGAGACCAGCGGCCTGAACACCAACCGTGACCAGGTGCTATCGGTTGGTGCCGTCGCCATCGAAGACGGCGCCATCGACTTTGCCCAGCAGTTCGAACGCACCTTGCACCGGCCTTTGCAGAAGACCAACGCCAGCGTGCTGATCCATGGCCTGGGCCCGAGTGCCCTGGCTGCCGGTTGCGACCCGGCCGAGGCCTTGCTCGACCTGCTCGACTTCATTGGCAACAGCCCGGTGCTGGCATTCCACGCGCCGTTCGACCAGCGCATGCTGGCCCGTGCGCTGAAGGAAAGCCTGGGCTATCGCTTGCACTCGCCCTTCCTGGATGTTGCCGAACTGGCACCGATGCTCAACCCCGACACAGTGCTGCGCGAGGCCGGGCTGGATGACTGGGTCGCGCGGTTTGGCCTGCAAGTCGAGGAGCGCCATCATGCCAGCGCCGATGCCCTGGTTACCGCCGAACTGGCGCTGATCCTGTTCAGCCAGGCCCGGCGCCAGCAGCTGGACAGCCCGCTGCAGCTGGAGCAGCGCTTGCGCGGGTGGCGCAGGCGCAAGGTGCACAACCACGGCCTGTAGCTTTTCACCGCCCTTGCTGGCCTCTTCGCGGGTAAACCCGCTCCCACAGGGACTGTACTGCCTTTGATGCCCTGGAGATCCTGTGGGAGCGGGTTTACCCGCGAAGAGGCCAGCACAGGCATAACATCTGCACGACTTGGATGATGGCCATCCGATAAGCGTCCATTGCACCCACCCCCTCCCCTCTGCAACAATCGCGAATAATTATCGTTAGTTAATGCATTCGTTCCGGGGGGACGCTGCTTGTCTTCTGCACAGAGCCCACACGCCGATCTGGTCGGTGCGCTGTACCGCGACCATCGCGGCTGGCTGCTCGCCTGGCTGCAACGCAGCATGGCCTGCCGCCAACGTGCCGAAGACCTGAGCCAGGACACCTTCGTGCGCCTGCTCGGCCGTGCGCAACTGGATACGCCCCGCGAACCCCGCGCGTTCCTGGCCGCCGTGGCCAAGGGCCTGATGTTCGACCACTTCCGCCGCGCCGCGCTGGAACAGGCCTACCTGGCCGAACTGGCCCTGATGCCGGAAGTCGAACAACCTTCCCCGGAAGTGCAACACCTGATCCTTGAGGACCTCAAGGCCATCGACCGCCTGCTCGGCAAGCTCTCGAGCAAGGCCCGCGCAGCATTCCTGCACAATCGCCTGGACGGTATGAGCCATGCCGAAATCGCCGAGCACATGGGGGTTTCGGTTTCGCGGGTGCGCCAGTACATCGCCCAGGGCATGCGCCAGTGCTACGTGGCCCTGTACGGGGAGCCGACGTGAGCAGTTCACCGGTTTCGTCCCGGGTGCTGGAAGCCGCCATTGCCTGGAAGCTCAGCCTCGACAACGGCAGCGGCACACCTGACGAGCGCAGCGAATTCATGCGCTGGCATGCCGCCAGCGAGGAGCATGCCCGCGCCTGGCGCCAACTCGGTGCCATGGACCAGCGCGTGAGCGCCGCTGCCGGCCCGGCACGCCAGGCCCTGCTGCAATCGCGCGCCGGGCTGCGCCGACGTATCGGCAAGGTCGGCGGCGGGCTGGCCGGCATGTTTCTGCTGGGCTCGCTGCTGGCCTGGGTCGGCGCACCATCGCTGGCACCGAGCTACTGGCTGGCCGACCAGCGCACCGCCACCGGCGAACTGCGTACCCTGCGCCTGGAAGACGGCACCTTGTTGAGCCTGAACAGCCACACGGCCGTGGATATCGACTACGCCGGCAAGCAACGGGTGATCGTGCTGCACCAAGGCGAGATTTCGGTCGAAACCGGCCATCAGGACCCGCGCCCGCTGCTGGTGCGCACCGACGATGGCCGCCTGCGCCCATTGGGCACGCGCTTCCTGGTACGCCGCGAGGACGACGGCACGCGCCTGGAAGTGCTGCAAGCCTCGGTCGCCGCCATGCCGCTGAACAGCGGTGACGAACAGGTGCTGCGCGAAGGCCAGCAGGTGCTGATGAACGCCAACGGCCTTGGCCGGATCGGCACGGTGCCAGCCGGTGCCGACGCCTGGACCCGCGGCATGCTAGTGGTGGACAACGTGCGCCTGGCTGACCTGCTGGCCACGCTTGGCCAGTACCGCAGCGGTTACCTCGGGGTAGACGACCAGGTCGCCGATCTGCGGGTGACCGGCAGCTTCCCGCTGACCGATACCGACCTGGCACTGTCGTCGCTGGTGCCGGCACTGCCAGTGAAGGTCGAGCGGCATACGCCGTGGTGGGTGACCGTCGTTCCCAAATAAACCTGCACCGGCCTCTTCGCGGGTAAACCCGCTCCCACAGGGTTGCACCAGCCTCAAAGCCCCCGCGATCCCTGTGGGAGCGGGCAAGCCCGCGAAAGGGGCGGTACAGGCGAAAACCAACTTCAAATAATTCTCAATTTTTTTCATATTCGCCCTGTCACTTTTCAAATCTCGCTCGGCAAGGAAGCAGAAAGCACTTATCCGTCGAGGAGCCTCTGCATGTCCCGTGCTGTTGATCGTATCCTGCGCCCCAGCCTGATGGCCCTGGCCATCGCCGTGACCGCACCATTGGCCAGCCCTGCCCTGTTCGCCGCCGAGCAATCCGCTCAGCGCGCCTACGACCTGCCCAGCGCCCCGCTGGCCACCACTCTCAACCAGATCGCCAGCCAGGCCGGCATCGCCCTGGCCATCGACCCGGCACTGGTCAGCGGCCGCACCTCGGCCCCGGTGAGCGGGCAGTTCGATGGCCTTGGTGCCCTGCAGGCCGCCCTGCGCGGCACCGGCCTGCAACTGCAGCAAAGCAGCGTGGGCAGCTACAGCCTGGTGGCTACGCCGGAAGGGACACTGGCGTTGCCGGAGACTGCGATCAATGCGACTTCCAGCTATGAAAGCGCCTGGGGGCCGGTAGACGGTTACACCGCGACCCGGACAGCAGCGGGCACCAAGACCGACACCGCCATCGCCGAGCTTCCCCGCTCGGTAAGCGTGATCACCCGCCAGCAGATGGAAGACCGGCCGGTGCTCAGCCTGAACGACGCCCTTCGCTACACCGCTGGCGTGCAGAGCAGCGGCTATGGATCCGACTCGCGCAGTGACTGGTTGCTGGTACGGGGTTTTGTGCCTACCCAGTTCCTCGATGGCCTGCCATTGCCCAAGGGCAACTACGCCACCCCCAAGATCGAGCCCTGGAACCTGGAGCGCATCGCCGTGCTGCGTGGCCCTGCCTCTTCGGTCTACGGCCAGACTCCACCAGGCGGCCTGCTGGACATGACCAGTCGTCGGCCGCAATTGGAAAGCAGCCACGAAGTCGAAGCCCAGGTTGGCAGCAACAACCACAAGCAGATCAACTTCGACAGCACTGGCAAGCTCGACGATGCAGGCCAGTTCCTGTACCGAGTGAGCGGCACCGTGCGTGACAGCGGTTCGCCGGTAGACCACATCCCGGACAAACGCTACAACATCGCGCCCAGCCTGACCTGGAACATCAACGACGACACCAAGCTGACTTTCATCAGCCAATACACCCGCGATGACACCGGCATCACCGGCCAGTTCCTGCCACTGCAAGGCACCAAGCTGGATAGCCCCGCAGGCAAGATTTCGCACCACAAGAACCTGGGCGACCCGGATTGGGAGTCCTACGACCGCACCTACTACCACCTGGGCTATGCGTTCGAGACCCGCCTGAACGATACCTGGCAGTTCCGTCAGAACCTGCGCTACGCGCGTAACGAACTGGACTTCAAGGGCATTACCGCCGGTGGTTCGATCTGGCCAGCCGGCCCGGACGAAGCTGTCAGCGCCGATGGCACCGTGCAACGCACCGCCGGTATCGTCGAGGAGGACATCTCACAGTTCGCCTTGGACAACAACTTCCAGGCCGACTTCCAGACCGGGCAGGTTGCCCATACCCTGCTGCTGGGGCTCGACCACCAGCGCTCGGACAGCAATGCCCGCTGGCGCTGGGGCTCGGCGGGTGTGCCACCGAGCAATATCCACAACCCCATCTACGGTCAGGATTTCTCGAACGTTCAGTACTTCGACATGTACGACTACGACCAGAAAACCCAGCAGACCGGCCTGTATATCCAGGACCAGATGGCGTTGGACAACTGGCGCCTGACCCTTGGTGGCCGTGAGGACTGGGTGCACACCGGCACCACCTTCCACAATCAAGGCGACGCAACCAACACCCAACGCGACAAGAAGTTCAGTGGTAACGCAGCTCTCAGCTATGTATTCGATAACGGCCTGACGCCTTACATCTCCTATGCCGAGTCGTTCCAGGCTGCCACCGGTTCCACCGTCAACAGCACCGATGCCTTCGAACCGACCGAAGGCAAGCAATACGAACTGGGCATCAAGTACCAGCCTCCAGGCAGCAATAGCCTGTTCACCGCTGCTGTGTTCGACCTGACACAGGAGAACATGTCGGTGACCGAGGGTGGTGTCACCCGCCAGGTAGGCGAAGTGCGCGTAAAAGGCCTGGAGTTGGAGGCTACCTCGGATGTGACCGAGAACCTCAAACTGGTGGGCTCGTACACCTACAACGACAGCGAAATCATCAAAGGCACCAGTGACGAGAAAGGCAAGCGCATGGCGCAGGTGCCGCGCAACCAGGCTACTGCCTGGGCTGACTACACCTGGCACAGCGGACCACTGGATGGGTTCGGGGTCGGCGTTGGCGTGCGCTACGTGGGCGACACCTACGGTAATACCACTAACACCGATTGGGGGCATGTGGGGTCCTACACCGTGTACGACGCTTCGGTGCACTACGACCTGGGCCGCCTGAACAGCACCCTCAAGGGGGTGACCGTAGCCGTGGATGCGAAGAACCTGTTCAACAAGGACTACTTGTCTACCTGTGACGGGTACTACTGCTACTACGGCGACGAGCGCAACGTGGTGGCCAGTGTCAATTACAAGTTCTGAGTGAACGGGGGCCGCTTTGCGGCCCCAGCTTCCAACAGGCAAAAATCGGTACCGTGATGAAAAGCCCAACCATCCGCCGCTGGTCGGTGATCCACACCTGGAGCAGCCTGGTCTGCACCCTGTTCCTGCTGTTGCTGGCAGTCACCGGCCTGCCGCTGATCTTCCACCACGAGCTCGAACACCTGCTCGGCGACGCCCCAGAACTGCGTGAAATGCCAGCCGATACACCACATCTGGACCTGCAGCAGTTGGTGATCAAGGCCGAGCAGCACCGCCCCGGCGAGGTCATGCAGTACTTCGGCTACGACGAGGACGAAGCCAACGGCGTAGTGGCCATAACCGCCGTCACCGCCGGCACCGAACCCAATTCGTCGCACACCTTCATGCTCGACGCCCGCACCGGTGAAGCCGTGGCCATGCCGGCCGCCAACGGCGGCTTCATGATGACCATGCTGCGCCTGCACGTGGACATGTTCGCCGGCCTGCCCGGCAAGCTGCTGCTGGCCTTCATGGGCGTGCTGTTCGTCGTGGCGATCATCTCCGGCACCGTGCTCTATGCACCGTTCATGCGCCGCCTGGACTTCGGCACGGTGCGCCACGGTAAATCCCGTCGCCTGCGCTGGCTCGACCTGCACAACCTGATCGGTGTGGTCACCTTGGCATGGGCACTGACGGTAGGCGTGACCGGTGTCATCAGCGCGCTGTCGGACCTGGTCATCGCCGCCTGGCGCAACGACAGCCTGGCCGCCATGGTTGCCCCGTACCGTGATGCCCCACCGCTCACCGAACGCGCCCCGGCAACTCACCTGCTGACCATCGCCGAACAGGCCGCCCCCGGCATGCGCCCGGACTTCATCGCCTTCCCCGGCACACGCTTTTCCAGTGAGCACCACTATGCGGTGTTCATGAAGGGCGCCACGCACCTGACCTCGCACCTGCTCACGCCCGTGCTGATCGATGCGCGAACACTGGCAGTGACCGCCGTCGGCGAACGCCCCTGGTACATGGATGCCATGGGCCTGTCGCAACCACTGCACTTCGGCGACTACGGCGGCCGGCCAATGCAAATCCTGTGGGCGCTACTCGATGTGCTGACCATCATCGTCCTCGGCAGCGGCTTGTACCTGTGGTGGGGCAAACAACGCACGAAGCGGGAGGCGCGGGCATGAGCCACAAGTCACAGCCGACCTGGCGCATCTTCATCTGGCCGATGGTCGTGGCCCTGCTCACTGCCGTGGGGCTATTTGCCGCCTTGCTGGGGGACGGGGTCTGGGACAGCCTGGCCTGGCTCGGCCTGGGGCTGTCGGCGGCTCTTGGCCTGCAAGGTTTCTACCCTCGTCCACGGCAGTAGCCGGGTAATACCCGCACCCTCTTTTGCCGCGACATGGTTGGCTGCCATTTTCCAAGGAGCCTTACCATGACACCTTTGCAGCGCCTCGAAGCGCTCGATCAACAACTGATCGCCCTTGAGCAAGGCAAACCCGAACTGGCGGGCGAAACGGAGCCGGCCGCCATGCGTCAGCGTTTTTTCGGTGACCTGGCAGCGTTCTGGAACGACCCTGTCGAAGCAGGCCACAGCCGCGCCCGACAACTGCGCGAACTGCGTCATGAGCAACTTCTGGCCGAGCTGGAACTGCGCCTCGCCGACCAGACCCTGGACTACAGCCACATCAGCCTGCTGCGCACCTCCCTGGAGCTGCCGCTACCCTGGCAACGCAACCACCTGCCAGACTCCCACCGGGCCCAGGTTTATCGGCCGGTATTCAATCGTTCAAGCCCCCATGGCCGGTTGCCGTTACCCGGCGTGCTGGTACTGGTGGCAGAAGCACCGGAAGGGGCCATTGCCGAGCCCGCAACAGCCACAGGCCAGGCACTGCTGTGCAGCGTGTCTCATGGCGTTGAAGGCTTCGCCAACCTGGCCGAACTGCACAGGGAGCTGTGCGAGCGCCTGGACGACCCCATGCAAAGCCGGCCAATGCTGCAATTGCTACCTCGCCTGCAGGACCAGCAACTGGTCCGGTGTGCCGACCGGCTGCGCTACGAGTGGTTTACCGGCGACCTGGTCGAGCAACAGGCCACTGACGTGATCGACGCGCAGCATCAACGGCTCACCATCGCCTGGCACGCCGCCTGGGCGCTTGACCAGAACCCGAATCTACCGGCACTGAAAAGCACCCTTGCCGAACAGCAGTCACTGACCGATCTCATGGGCAGCCAATATGCGTTGTCCACCCGTTATGCGCTGCTGCTGGAAAAACACCTGCCCGCCTGGCTGCGCCAGAGCTCCACGCAAAGCCTGACGCACATCATGCAAACGGTCCAGGAGCTCGCCGGGGCCATCACCCAGGCCGCTGCACCCGGCCTTTTGACCCTTGAGGCGTTCGGCAATCGCCACCACCTGCTGGCATGGGTGCGCGAACGTCTCGGCAAGGCGCTGCGGCGCGAATTCTCCATCGGATTGCCTGCCGAAAAAGTCTGCATAACCGTCACACTTGCACACCGCACCGGCCCGCTGATCAACCCGCTGGCACCTTCGGGTTACGTGGCCGTTGCCAACCGTCGCCATGTCGGTGGCACCATCGAACTGGTAACCACCACCTACCGCCTGGACGAGCTGGCCCTGCTGAACATCGGCTGGTTCGACGTCGATTACTGGCTAACTGCCCGGATACACAACGAGGACGGCTCCACGCTGGAATCAATATCCGCGGAAGGGGTAAAGCGCCTGGTGCGTGAGCTAGACGCCGGCAGTGGCTACATCCGCTACCTGCGAACCCACCTGCTGGAGTCTCCAGGTGCGCGATGGCGCATGCAATGCCACGGCAACATGAACCGCGCCCGCATGCGCGCCGAGGCGGCCAAGGCCCGCTATGCCAGGCACTTTCTGAACGATACCCGCGAGCGGGGCTATCGCTGGGTCAAAGCCGTCACCGACCACCCCGACAACAATTGGCGCCCTACCATCGACGAGCATCGTATCGCGGTGCGCCAACTGATCATCGACGGGCACACGCTGCAAGGGGTACTGCTGCTCAATGCCGAGAGCGACAACCAGCCGTCGCTGGTGCTGTATACGCCGGACGCTCCCGACCGGCGCGCATGGCGTGAATTCCCCGATACCCGGGCGCTGCTCAGAACCCTTCGCAGCACGCCGTCCTTGCGAAAGTACCTGATCCAGCGCGCGCCTCTGGCTGATGGCAAGCGGCTCGACAAGTTGGTGCGCAAAGGCCGCCTCGGGCCATATGTGCAAAGACCAATGATCAACGGCAACCTCTTCGATGCCCTTTACAAGGCCCAGGTCCACGCCATGATCGCCGAGGCCGATACCAACAGCCGCAGCAACCGCGAGCTGCTCGGCGAGTACGGGCTGTCGACGCTGCGCCTGGTTCTCGACATGATCAGCCTCGTGCTACCGGCCCCGACAATGTCAGCCCTGGCCTTCGGCCGTATGTCGATTTCGCTGTGGGACGGCTTCGAAGCCCTGGAAAAAGAGGATTATGCAGCAACCTTCCACCACGCCATGGCCGCTTTGAGCCACAGCGCCGATGGGTTGTCCAGTTTCGCTGGTTCGCCCCTCATGCGCAGGGCGATGCGCGGCCTGCCACCGCAACCTCCGCGCCCACTGCCGAATACCCACGAAGCGGCCGTGGATGTGAGCAAGCTGCGCTACCGGATCGACGGCGTTCATGGCGAGGAAGTGTACGAACAGATCAACAGCGTGCCAGGTCCGGACCGGTACTTCGTCAAGGACAGCCAGGGGCGGTTGTACAACGTCCACTTCGACGGCTATCGCTGGCGGGTACTCGACCCCAGGCAGCCGGATGCCTACGCGCAACTGCCGATCAAACGGCTGCGCAACGGCAATTGGGTGGTCGATTCCATCGTGCTTTGGCACGACGGGTTGCCTGACATAGCCCACCTGTTGGAAGAGGTACGCCTGCAACAACCATTAGCGGGCGAACCGGTGGCAGGGGACGCCGACCTGCACGACGCTGGGGGGCAACTCTATTTGCAGTTGGGTAACCATCAGTTGCCGGTTCGACGGCACCTGCTTGCCGGGCAATACCATTTGCTGCTGCCCGAGAAGGCACTGGGCGCAGTCCACGCCTGGGCAGTATTGCGCCAACAGGGCGGCCAATGGCGCATTCGCGTGCGCCAGCCAGGCCGCAGCAGCGACTGGCTGGCACTGCCGGCGGATTACTCGGCCAGCTTGGGCAGCAACCGGTCCAGCCGCTGATGCAAGGCACTGCCACTCGGCCAGTTGCGCAGCAGCCGCGCCCGATCACGGGCGTAGGCCGGGGCGAAGCTGAGCTGGGTGGCGTGCTGGCACATGGCGTCAAGGTCGATCAGCGACCATTGGCCGTTGTGCCAGAACAGGTTGTGGCCCTTGAAGTCACCATGGCTGATACGCTCGCGAATCAGCTGCTGCATCACATGCACCAGGGCATCCACCTGCTCCTCGGGCGCATCGCCGTTATCCACATAGGGCGCGAAGCATTCGGCCAGGTCTGGGCCATCGATATACTCGGTGACCAGGTAGGCACGGCTTCGCAGCCCCATCACCCGTTGCTCCAGCACCGCGAGTGGACGCGGCGTGGCAATGTCGAGGAATTCCAGGCGATGGCCTTCGATCCAGGAATGCCACGCCCGGCTCGGGCGCCAGAAGCGCTTGAACCAGTGCGCGGTGTTCTTGATGTTGTAGCGCTTGAGCACCAGCGTGCGCCCGCCAACCTCGATGCGCGCCACACTGGCCGCACCACCGGTCTTGTACAGGTGACCCTGGTCGATCAACGCGTCGGCCTGCTCCAGTACCGGCAGCATGGCTTCGACCTCGTCGCGGCGGATTGCCCGCAAGCCCGAAAGGCTGCGCTCGACACTGAACAGGCTGCATTCACGACCAGCCTTTTCCAGGTAATCCTTCTGGCGCCAGCTGCGCACCTTGTCTACCTGCTTCTGCAGGGCTTCCAGCGGCAGCGCATGCTCGGCGTTGGCCAGCAGATAGTGCACCAGCAATTCTTCGATGAAAGGCTCCAGGCGCTTGGGGAGCTGAGCGAAGAACACCCCCAGGTTTTCCAGCACACGCGGGCGTGACAGCTGCTGGCCAGGCGTTTCGGCCTTGATGCCGGCGCCGTCGATCAGGTACAGCTTGCCGCCGTGGCGCAGCAGGTTGTCCAGGTGCAGGTCTTCCTGCCACAGGCCCCGGGCGTGCATGTGCGCCACTGCAGTGAGCGCCTCGCCCAGCACCAGATGCTGCTCGTCTGCCAACACCGGCAAGCTCTCCACTGCCGCCCAGGCATCGGCCAGGCTCTCGGCGCCGTCGAGGAATTCGAACAGCAGCCAGCCGCCCTCGCCTTCCTTGAGGCCGTCAGCCAGCAGCTTCGGCGTGGTCAGGCCCTGCTCGGCCAGCAGTTTCACGCCTTGCAGTTCGCGCTGGAAATGCCGTGCAGCGTTACCACCGACCAGCAGCTTGGCCAGCACCGGGGTACCGCGCCACACGCCGGCACCCACATAGCGCTGGCCCGGCAGCACGCGCAGCAGGCTGAGCAATTGCAGGTCGGCCGTGCCGGCGGCATCGGCCAGGGTGATGCTCAGGGGCAACGAGGGGCTGCGCCCGGCCTCTTTCAATTCAGACAAACGCATCAGCGGGCCTCTTTTTCACGACGGCGTTGCGTCAGGCGTTGCAGCCAGGTATCGACCAGCGTGCCATCGGCAGGCTGCGCCAGGTAGCTGGCCAGTAAGGTACGTACATCGCGCTCGCCCCAGACCGGTGCGCGGCGCAGCAACGGTTCCAGGTCCTTGAGGCGGTCACGCATGCCGAACAGCAGGGGTCGGGTCTTCTCCAGGTCGATCAGTTGCGCGTCCCAGCCTTCGCGGCGCTGACGCAGGAAGATGTGCTTGGGGTAGAAGCAACCATGCACCTGGCCGGCGCTGTGCAGGGTGCGCGCCAGCTGGCCGCAGGCATGCAGGACACCATTGCGTTCGGCATCGCTCAGTTGTGGCCACCGGGCCAGCAAGCTGTCGAGGTCGGCCCATTCGTCCAGAGCACGAGTCATCAGGATCGCCCGATGCGTGCCGCCTTTCTTGCGCTCGCCGTAGAACACCGCCTGCAAGGCCGGAATCTGCAGTTTCTGGTAACGGCTGATGTTGCGGAATTCGCGGGCGAAGGTCGGCTCGCCGAATGGCCGGTGCAGGGTACGGGTCAGGTAGTCGCTCTGGCGCTTGAGGTAGTAGCCCTTGCCCTCGAGCTCCAGGCGGTACACGCTGCTCCAGCCACCGCGGCCGGTGTTCGGTTCGTCCACGGCATCCAGTTGCAGCGCCCACAGTGCCTCGAAGTCGTCCAGGCCATGGCGCTTGAGCAGCGCGAGGTCCGCGCTGGCCAGGTAATCGGTCATTCCCTTCCCTCGAAAAAGCTCACCACCTGGCGAATGCGCTTCTTGTCACGCACATTCAGCCGGTCGCGGCCACGATATTGCAGGTAGAAACGCAGGCGCTGGGTCGCCGACAGGTGGTATTTGGCCACTTTGTCCAGGCATGCCAGGTCCTTGATCATCCGGTGCCGCCACATGAAGCCGCGCCAGAAATCGCCGGTGGGGCAGTCGATGAAGAATAGCGTGCCCTGGTCGTCGACCAGCAAGTTGCGCCATTTCAGGTCGTTATGGGCGAAGTGGTGCTGGTGCATGACCCGGGTGTGGCGCGCCAGCTGGCTGCTGACATGCCCGACCCAGGCGCGATCGGCCAGGCGTGCATCGTTACGCTCGGCCAGCGCCGACAAGTCTTCGGTATGCGGCAGTTCGCGGGTGATCATGGCCCCCCGGCCAAAGGCCAGGCCATTGCGCTCCAGGCCCCAGGCCACCACTTCGGCAGTGGGGATGCCCCACTTGTCGAACTGCTTGAGGTTCTGCCATTCGGCCTTGATCCGCGGCCGGCCCAGGTAACGGCGCATGTGCTTGCCGGCCCCGGTGTAGCGCTTGACGTAATAATTGACCCCGTCACGCGTGATACGCACCACCTCACTGAGCGGGTCGCGGGTCAGGCGCTCGCCTTGCAGGGCAAATACCGCTTCCAGGCTGCCGAAGTCCGCCGCCAGGTGTTGGTAGCCTGGCGCCAGTGTCCACCCCGCCATCAGAGTGCATCCCCATAACGTTGCTTGCGGTCATAGAGTTTCTGCGCCTTGCGCTCCAGCCAGGCGAGCAGCGCGGCTTCATCCTTAAGGACCTGCCGCAGCGGGCGCTGGAAGTAACCGCGCAGGAAGCGCAGCTTGTCGCGTTGGGTCAGGCCGATGTCCAGCGCCGAGAAGTACAGCGCGGCCAGGTCCTTGTCGCGCCAGCGGCGGCTGATTTTCGCCCGGGTCTGCGCGCGGTGCAGGTCGATTACCGACAGTTTGAAGTCTTCCGCCGTCACCGGGCGGTCGGTGTGCAGCAGGAAGTGGCAGATGTAGCAGTCGCGGTGGTTGACCCCGGCGCGGTGCATGCCGCCGGTCATCTTCGCCACTTCGGCGATCAGCGCGCGCTTCAGGCGCGGCTCGGGCGGCTGCCTGACCCAGTCGATGCTGAAGTCTTCCAGGCTGATGGTCGGCGCCAGCTCTTCGGTGATGATGAACGAGTGCTGCGCGGCCGGGTTGCTGCCACGCTCGCCATAGGCGACGGCTGTCATGGTCGGCACGCCAACCTGGTGCAGGCGCTGTATGGCCTGCCATTCCTGGCCGGCGCCGAGTACCGGCAGCTTGGCGGTAAGCAGGTTCTTGAAGATCTCGCCCCAGCCGATGCCGCGGTGGATCTTGACGAAAAAGCCCTCGCCAGCGACTTCGGTGCGCAGCGTGCGGCGCCCTTCCAGTTCGCGATAGACCTCGCCTTGCAGCGCCTCCACGGCATCGAAGGCATCACGCCCGGCCCACAGGCGCTTGAACGGTTCGGCCAGTATCAGCTTCATGCGGACTCCTGCCCCAGGATCACGTCGGCGGCATGCTGCGGCATGCTGTACAGATCGGCGGTTTCAGCAAACGCCAGGCCGTTGCGCGACCAGCTGGCGCGGGCCTGCTGGTCTTCGAGCATGCGCTGCAGGTAGCCATTGAGCTGTTCCTGCTCGAACGGCTCGTCCAGCACCAGGCCACTGTCGGCCTCGGCGATATAGTGGGCGTAGCCGCATACTTTGGAGACCAGCACCGGCAGGCCGGCCACCAGTGCCTCGAGCAGCACCGTGCCGGTGTTCTCGTTGTACGCCGGGTGGATCAGCAGGTCGGCGCCAAGCAGAAAGCGCGGGATGTCGCTGCGGCCCTTGAGGAACTGCACCTGCTCGCCCAGGCCCAAGGTAGCGCTTTGCAGCTGGAACACCTTGGGGTCATCCTGGCCTATCACCATCAGCCTGGTACGTTTGCGCAAGGCCGATGGCAGCGCGGCCAGGGCCTTGAGGCTGCGGTCAACGCCCTTGGTCTTGAAGCCTGAGCCAATCTGCACCAGCAGCAGGTCGTCATCGCCCAGGTTGAATTCCTTGCGGAACTCGGCGCGGATTTCGCCGGCATTGGCCGGCGCGCGGCGGTCCTGGGAAATGCCCGGCGGCAGCAGGTGGAAACGCTCCACCGGGGTGCCGTAGTGCTTGATGAACAGCGGCTGCTGCACTTCGGAAATCATCAGCACTTCGGTATGGGCGTCCTTGGCGAACACCGCACGTTCGTACTCGGCAAAGTGCCGGTAGCGGCCCCAGCGGCGGTACAGGCCGCCACGCAGGGTCTGCGCCTTGTCCTCGAAGCAGCCGTCGGCGGCGTAGTACACATCCAGCCCAGGCATCTTGTTGAAGCCGATCAGGCGGTCGACCGGGCGCTTGGCCAGGTCGGCGGCCATCCAGGCGCTGAGCTTCTCGTTGCGGCGGTGATTGAAAATCGCCTTCACCGGCGCCACCAGCACTTCGAAGCCCGGCGGAATGTCACCCTCCCAGATCAGCGTGTACACACGGATCTGGTGGCCCCGCTTCTGGCATTCCAGGGCAATGCGCATGAAGTCGCGCTGCAGCCCGCCGAAGGGGAAATATTTGTAAAGCACGAAAGCCAGTTGCATCAACGGACATCCTCAGCCAGCAGCAACGCGCTCAAGCGGCTCGCCACATGCTCGGGATTCAGGCGAGTGAAGCACAGCGGCCACTCGCGTTTCAGATCGAACCGGCGCAGGTCGTCGGCGCTCGGTTTGTAGGTGCACTTCTTCTGCAGGCAGGGCGCGCAGGGCCAGTCACTGGCCTGGTGAATCTGGGTCCGTCCGTAGGCGCCGGTCAGGCCCGGGTTGGTCGGGCCGAACAGCGAAATGGTGGGCACATCAAGTGCCGCCGCCAGGTGGCCGAGGCCGGTATCGACCGCCACACAGGCTTTTGCCGCCGCCAACACGCGTGCGACGCCGGCAAGGTTCAATTTGGGGAGCACCTGGCAGTTGTTCAAGCCCTGGGCGATGCGCTCGGCCCGCGCCTTCTCGGCCGGGTTGCCCCACGGCAGGCGCACTTCCAGCTTGCGCCGGCCCATGCGCTCGGCCAGTTCGCGCCAGTAGGCTTCAGGCCAGTGCTTGGTCGCCCAGGTGGTACCGTGCAGGAACACCACATAGGGGGCGGCCGGCGGCAGTTGCAGGCGCTCGAGGTCGAGGCCGTAGTTGCCGATGCCTTCCGGCAGGTCGTAGGCCAGGGCCATGGCGAACAGCTGGCGCACCCGCTCCACCGCGTGCTGGCCGGTGGCAACCGACAGGCGCCGGTCATAGAAGCGGCTGGCCCAGCCCTCCCGGGCCGAGTAGCGGTCCAGGCCAGCCACCGGCGCCTTCACGTAGCGGGTCAGCCAGGCCGACTTGACCAGGCCCTGGGCGTCGATCACCAGGTCGTACTTGCGCTCGCGTACACGCTGCTTGAATGCCTTCCACTCACCGCTCTTGATGGTTTGCCAGAGGTTCTTGCGCCAGCGGCGAATGGCCACCGGGATCACCTGGTCGACCGCCGGGTGCCAGCTGGGGATTTCGGCGAAGCCTTCTTCCACCACCCAGTCGAAGCGGATGCCCGGGATGGCCTGGGCCGCATCGGTAAGCGCCGGCAAGGTGTGGATCACATCACCCAGCGACGAAGTCTTGATGATCAGTACCCGCACTTAGTCGACCTCGGCCACGGTATCGATCAGGTCCGGCCCGGTCAGGCTGTGCAGGGCAGCGATGACTTTGCCCGGTTCCAGCAGGCGCAGGCAGTTGTAGTGGCCGAAGCGGCAGGTGCGGTCGAAGCACGGGCTGCACTCGATGCCGGTGCGCACCACTTCCACATGCTCGGCCAGCGGCGGGGTGAAGCCCGGCGAGGTCGAGCCGTACACCGCCACCAGCGGGCGGTTCAGCGCGGCGGCCACGTGCATCAGGCCCGAGTCGTTGGACACCACGGCATGGGCGCAGGACATCAGGTCGATGGCCTCGGCCAGCGAGGTTTCGCCGGCCAGGTTGGACGACTCTTCACGCAAGCCCGGGATCAGCCGATCGCGAATCTGCTCACCGACCGGGTGATCGTTTTTCGAGCCGAACAGCCACACCTGCCAGCCCTGGCGGATCATCGCATCGGCCACGGTGGCGTAGTGCTCGGCCGGCCAGCGCTTGGCCTCGCCGAACTCGGCACCGGGGCACAGCGCCAGCACCGGGCGGTCCAGCTCCAGGCCGAACTTGGCAAGGGCGGCGTCGCGGCTTTGCGCTTCGATCTGAAGGCTGGGGCGCGGGTACGGCTGCGGCAGCTCGGCGCCGGGTGCGTAGGCCAGGGCCATGAAGCGCTCGATCATCAGCGGGTAACGGGCCTTGTCCAGCTTGCGCACGTCGTTGAGCAGGCCGAAGCGCATTTCGCCGCGCCAGCCGGTGCGCTTGGGGATACCGGCAAAGAACGGCACCAGCGCCGACTTCAGCGAGTTGGGCAGCAGGATGGCCTGGTCGTACTGGCCGGCCAAGGACTTGCCGATGCGTCGCCGCGTGGCCAGTTCCAGTGCGCCGTGGCCGAGCGGGAAGCTCAGGGCCTGACGGACCTCGGGCATGCGTTCGAGGATCGGCCGGCTCCACTCGGGGGCCAGCACATCGATCACGCAGTCGGGGTGCTGCTGTTTCAGGCACTGGAACAGGGTCTGCGCCATCACCATGTCGCCGACCCAGCTGGGGCCAATGATCAGTATTCTCATGCTTAGTCCAGAAACGCTCGGGGAGGCTACAGGCTGCGGTACAGCCTGGCCTCCCCTCTTTATATTCAGGCTATGTGGCGGACAGTGTACCACTCAGGCATATCCGCCGCTGATTGCAGACCCTGTGGGAGCGGGTTTACCCGCGAACACCGGCGAAGCCGGTGCCAGGCACCGCGTGGCCTTATTCGCGGGTGAACCCGCTCCCACAGGGTTGGCGGGGCCTTCAGGTAAGGCCCAATTCACCCCAGATCCGCCGCACCTCACGGCGTTCATCGGCAAACTGCGCCGCATCGATAACCCCGGCCTGCTTCTGCAGGGCCTGGCGGTGCGAGGCCGAGCGGAACGCCTTGTACACTTCACGCAACAGCACCGCGTCACTGGCCGGCATCAAACCCGCCTGCTCCAGCTCTTCCAGAATGCGGATGTTATCGGTCCATCGGAGTATGGCCGGGTGGTCGTGGGACCAGGCCAAAGCGGCGTATTGCACCATAAATTCGATATCGACGATACCGCCGGCATCCTGCTTGATATCGAACGGTACACCGGCCTCGAAGGCGTTGGCCGCGGTACCGGCAGCGGTGGCCTTGGTGCCGAGGTTGTCGCGCATCTTGGCGCGCATTTCGCTCACTTCGCTGCGCAGTTTTTCCAGGTCGCGGGCCTGGCCCAACACCTTGGCGCGCACACCTTCGAACGCCGTGCCCACCTGCTTGCAGCCCACCAGCACCCGGGCCCGCACAAGGGCCTGGTGCTCCCAGGTCCAGGCCTCGTTCTGCTGATAGCGCTCGAACGCTCCCAGCGAGCTCACCAGCAGACCCGAGGCACCCGACGGGCGCAGGCGCATGTCCACGTCATACAGCTGGCCCGAGTTGGTCTGGGTGGTCAGCAGGTGAATGATGCGCTGGCCGAGGCGCGTGAAGAACTGCGCACTGTCGATCGGCTTGGCGCCGTCGGTTTCCGCCTGCGGGTCGCCGTCATGGATGAATACCAGGTCCAGGTCCGAGCCGTGGCCCAGCTCCAGGCCACCTACCTTGCCGTAGCCGATGATGATGAAGCCCGGGTCGCACAGGCTGCCGTCGCTGCGCTTGGGCTGGCCGTGGCGGGTCACGGTCTGGCGCCAGGCGAGGGCCAGTACCTGGTCGAGGATGGCCTCGGCCAGCCAGGTCAGGTAGTCGCTGACTTTCATCAGCGGCAGGTTGCCGCTGATTTCCGAAGCGGCCACGCGCAGGCTGTGGGCCAGCTTGAAGTGGCGCAGCGCCTCCATTTGCTGTTCCAGGTCGTCCTCAGGGATGCGCGTCAGGCGTTCGCGCAGTTCGCTGGCCAGCTCCGGCGCCAGTGGCGGGCTGAACAGGCGGCCTTCGTTAAGTAGCTCGTCGAGCAGCAGCGGGTAGCGGGCAATCTGCTCGGCAATCCACGGGCTGGCGGCGCACAGTGTCAGCAAGCGGCGCAAGGCCCCGGGGTTTTCGGTGAGCAGCACCAGGTAGGCGGAACGCCGTGCCACGGCCTCGACCAGCGGCAGCACGCGCTCGAGCACCAGGTCGGGGTTGTCATGTTCCACAGCCTGGGCCAGCAACCGTGGGATAAAGGCGTCCAGGCGCTCACGGCCAATCCGCTGCATCGAACGCAACTGCGGGCTGGAGCGCAGCGCGGCCAGGCGCCGCAGGGCTTCGGCAGGCTGCCGGAATCCGGCCTCTTGCAGCTGACGGCCAGCCGCATCTTCATCCTGTGCCTGCTCCCACAGCGGTGACCATTCCCCCCCCACCACCAGCTCGCCCTCGCCGTCTTCATCATCCGGGTCGGCGATCACTTGGCGGAAGTGCCAGTCAATACGGCTACGCCAGTGCGTCAGCTGGTCATGGAAGCTTTGCCAGTCGGCATAGCCAAGCATGTAGGCCACCCGCGCCTGATCGATCTCGTTGTCCGGCAGCATCTGCGTCTGGCGGTCGGCGATGGCTTGGATGGCGTGTTCGGTATAGCGCAGGAACTCATAGCCCTCGCGCAACTCGGCGACCACGGCTGGCGGCAGGTAGCCCTGGCCCTCGAGGGTGGCCAGCACTTTCAGCAGTGGCCGCTGTTGCAGGCTGAGGTCGCGCCCGCCGTGGATCAGCTGGAAGGCCTGGGCGATGAATTCCACCTCGCGAATGCCACCGGCACCCAGCTTGATGTTGTCGGCCATGCCCTTGCGCCGCACTTCCTGCTGGATCAGCTGCTTCATGGTGCGCAGCGCTTCGATCGCGGAAAAGTCCAGGTAGCGGCGGTACACGAACGGCCGCAGCATCTCCTGCAACTGTGCCCCGGTCGCCTGGTCGCCGGCCACAACCCGCGCCTTGATCATCGCGTAGCGTTCCCAGTCACGGCCCTGGTCCTGGTAGTACTGCTCCAGGGCATTGAAGCTGAGCACCAGCGCGCCGGCCGAACCATACGGGCGCAGGCGCATGTCGACGCGGAACACGAAACCGTCGACGGTGACCGGGTCCAGCGCCTTGATCAGGCGCTGGCCCAGGCGGGTGAAGAACTCCTGGTTGTCCAGCGAGCGCTTCACCCCTTCGGTTTCGCCGCCTTCGGGGAAGGCGAAGATCAGGTCGATGTCCGACGACAGGTTCAGCTCCACTGCACCCAGCTTGCCCATGCCCAGCACCACCATGTGCTGCGGCTGGCCGCTGCGGTTGCCGACAGGCGTGCCGAACTGCTGGCAGTGGCGCGGGTACAGCCATTGGTAGGCTTCGTCGATGGCGGCGTCGGCCAGGTCGGACAGGTCGCGGCAGGTTTCGCCCAGCGCGGCCTGGCGGGTGATGTCGCGCCAGATGATGCGCAGCTGTTGGCGGTTGCGCTCGCGGCGCAGGTTGCGCGCCAGCTCGTCCTCGCTCTGCGCCGCCTGGGCGGCTGCAGCGATGTGCCCGCGCAGTTCACCCGCGGCGTAACGCCGATCCAGCTCGCCACTGGCCAGCAGGCCGAACAGCATGGCCGGCTCGCGCCGGACCAGGCCGAGCACGAAGTCGCTGGCGGCGGCTACCTGATCGAACTGTTGCCGGTGCAGCGGGCTCCAGGCCTGGAGGTCGAGTTCCGGGTGGGCAGCCACAGCATCGCTGATGAATTGCTGGTTGCGCGCGACCAGCGGCTGCAGGGTAGCGGGCAGATCGGACGGCAAAGGTAGGCGCATGGTCTATCCTTGATCGGCGTGAAATAGAGGGGAAGAAGCGGCCAAGGGGAAGCCGGACCACGGTTGGACTGTCGTACAAAAGTTGGAAATAGCTGAAAGAAGCGAAAAAATGGCAACAAACATCAAGAATTACCCGTTCGCGACACAATGCCAACCAACATGAACGTTTTTCCTCACAAGCCAGCATGCGACGAAACGTCGCACAAATGTAGTTTTACTACTACTCGTGTCGTGTAAAAGCATGAAATGCGAAAGCAAATGTAGTAAAACTACACGGCGCCGGAGGACACCCCGGTAATCCAAGAATTCACGACGTCTGCCCATAAGGCCAGTCGCAATCTCAGGCAATCGATTCTGGTTGCCTTTCCGCCCTGGAGCAAGCCATGCAAGACCTCGATCCAATCGAAACCCAGGAATGGCTGGATGCCCTGGAGTCGGTCCTCGACAAAGAAGGCGAAGACCGCGCTCATTACCTGATGACCCGTATGGGCGAGCTGGCCACCCGTAGTGGCTCCCAGCTGCCGTATGCGATCACCACGCCATACCGCAACACCATCCCTGTCACCCACGAAGCACGCATGCCTGGCGACCTGTTCATGGAACGCCGCATTCGCTCGATGGTGCGTTGGAACGCCCTGGCCATGGTCATGCGTACCAACCTGAAAGACTCGGACCTGGGCGGACACATCTCCAGCTTCGCCTCCAGCGCCACCCTGTACGACATCGGCTTCAACTACTTCTTCCAGGCCCCGACCGAAGAACACGGCGGCGACCTGATCTTCTTCCAGGGCCATGCTTCGCCAGGCATCTACGCCCGTGCGTTCATGGAAGGCCGCATCAGCGAAGACCAGATGAACAACTTCCGTCAGGAAGTGGACGGCAACGGCCTGTCTTCGTACCCGCACCCATGGCTGATGCCTGACTTCTGGCAGTTCCCGACCGTTTCGATGGGTCTGGGCCCGATCCAGGCCATCTACCAGGCACGTTTCATGAAGTACCTGGAAGCCCGCGGCTTCATCCCGGCCGGCAAGCAGAAGGTCTGGTGCTTCATGGGTGACGGCGAGTGCGACGAGCCGGAATCCCTGGGCGCAATCGCCCTGGCCGGCCGCGAGAAGCTGGACAACCTGATCTTCGTCATCAACTGCAACCTGCAGCGCCTCGACGGCCCGGTTCGCGGCAACGGCAAGATCATCCAGGAACTCGAAGGCGTGTTCCGTGGCGGTGGCTGGAACGTCAACAAGGTCGTGTGGGGCCGCTTCTGGGACCCACTGTTCGCCAAGGACACCAACGGTGCCCTGCAGCGCCGCATGGACGAAGTCATCGACGGCGAGTACCAGAACTACAAAGCCAAAGACGGCGCGTACGTTCGTGAAAACTTCTTCAACACCCCAGAGCTCAAGGCCATGGTCGAAGACCTGTCCGACGAAGAGATCTGGAAGCTCAACCGTGGCGGCCACGACCCGTACAAGGTCTACGCGGCGTACCACCAGGCGGTCAATCACAAGGACCAGCCTACCGTCATCCTGGCCAAGACCATCAAGGGTTACGGTACCGGTGCCGGCGAAGCCAAGAACACCGCGCACAACACCAAGAAGGTCGACGTCGACAGCCTGCGTCACTTCCGTGACCGCTTCGACATCCCGGTCAAGGATGCCGACCTGGAGAACCTGCCGTTCTTCAAGCCGGAAGAAGGTTCTGCCGAAGCCAAGTACCTGGCCGAGCGCCGTGCTGCCCTGGGTGGTTTCGTGCCACAGCGCCGCGCCAAGAGCTTCAGCGTACCGACCCCTCCACTGGAAACGCTGAAAGCGATCCTGGATGGCTCGGGCGACCGCGAAATCTCCACCACCATGGCCTTCGTGCGTATTCTGGCGCAGCTGGTCAAGGACAAGGAAATCGGCCAGCGCATCGTCCCGATTATCCCGGACGAAGCCCGTACCTTCGGTATGGAAGGCATGTTCCGCCAGCTGGGCATCTACTCGTCGGTCGGCCAGCTCTACGAGCCAGTCGATAAAGACCAGGTGATGTTCTACCGCGAAGACAAGAAGGGCCAGATCCTCGAGGAAGGCATCAACGAAGCCGGCGCCATGTCGTCGTTCATCGCTGCCGGTACCTCGTACAGCTGCCACAACCAGCCGATGCTGCCGTTCTACATCTTCTACTCGATGTTCGGCTTCCAGCGTATTGGCGACCTGGCCTGGGCCGCTGGCGACAGCCGCACCCGTGGCTTCCTGATCGGCGGTACTGCCGGCCGTACCACCCTGAACGGTGAAGGCCTGCAGCACGAAGACGGTCACAGCCACATGATGGCGGGCACCATCCCGAACTGCCGCACCTATGATCCGACCTACGGCTACGAGCTGGCGGTGATCATCCAGGACGGCATGAAGAAGATGACCGAAGAGCAACAGGACATCTTCTACTACATCACCGTGATGAACGAATCCTACCAGCAGCCAGCCATGCCGGCCGGTGTCGAGGAAGGCATCATCAAAGGTATGTACCTGCTGGAAGAAGACACCCGCGAAGCCGCGCACCACGTACAGCTGATGGGCTCCGGCACCATCCTGCGCGAAGTCCGCGAAGCAGCGAAGATCCTGCGTGAAGAGTTCAACGTTGGTGCCGACGTGTGGAGCGTCACCAGCTTCAACGAACTGCGTCGCGACGGCCTGGCCGTGGAACGCGCCAACCGCCTGAAACCTGGCCAGAAGCCACAGCAGACTTACGTCGAGCAGTGCCTGAACGGTCGCAAGGGCCCGGTCATCGCCTCCACCGACTACATGAAGCTGTTCGCCGAGCAGATTCGCCAGTGGGTACCGAGCAAAGAGTTCAAGGTCCTGGGTACCGACGGTTACGGTCGCAGCGACAGCCGCAAGAAGCTGCGTCACTTCTTCGAAGTCGACCGCCACTTCGTGGTGCTGGCTGCCCTGGAAGCCCTGGCTGACCGCGGCGAGATCGAACCAAAGGTTGTTGCAGACGCTATCGTCAAGTTCGGTATCGACCCGGACAAGCGCAACCCACTGGACTGCTGAGGAGTATTTTTAAGTGAGCGAACTCATTCGCGTACCTGACATCGGCAGCGGTGAAGGTGAAATCATCGAGCTGTTCGTCAAGGTCGGTGATCGTATCGAGGCTGACCAGAGCCTGCTGACCCTGGAGTCCGACAAGGCCTCCATGGAGATCCCGGCCCCGAAAGCCGGCGTCATCAAGGAACTGAAGGTCAAGCTGGGCGACCGCCTGAAAGAAGGCGACGAGCTGCTGGTCCTGGAAGCCGAGGGCGCCGCTGCAGCGGCCCCTGAGGCTCCGGCCCAGGCTGCTGCGCCGGCTCCGGCCGCCGAAGCCGCCCCTGCCCCAGCTCCGGCAGCAGCCCCGGCTGCCGCCAGCGTGCAGGACATCCACGTGCCGGACATCGGTTCGTCGGGCAAGGCCAAGATCATCGAAGTGCTGGTCAAGGTCGGCGACACCGTCGAAGCCGACCAGTCGCTGATTACCCTGGAGTCCGACAAGGCCTCCATGGAAATCCCGTCGCCGGCTGCCGGCGTGGTCGAAGAAGTCCTGTGCAAGCTGGAAGACGAAGTCGGCACTGGCGACCTGATCTTCAAGCTGAAAGTCGCGGGTGCTGCCCCGGCTGCTGCTCCGGCACCTGCCGCTGCTGCCCCGGCCAAGGCTGAAGCGGCTCCGGCCGCCGCACCTGCCGCTGCTGCCCCGTCTGCTGCTCCTGCACCGGTTGCTACCGCACCGGCTGCCGGTAGCAACGCCAAGGTTCACGCAGGCCCGGCGGTTCGTCAGCTGGCCCGTGAATTCGGCGTCGACCTGGGCGCGGTTGCCGCGACCGGTCCGCACGGCCGCATCCTGAAAGAAGACGTGCAGGTCTACGTCAAGGCGATGATGCAGAAGGCCAAGGAAGCACCGGCAGCCGCCGGCGCAACCGGTGGCGCCGGCATCCCGCCGATCCCTGCCGTGGACTTCAGCAAGTTCGGTGAAGTGGAAGAAGTGGCCCTGACCCGCCTGATGCAGGTCGGTGCTGCCAACCTGCACCGCAGCTGGCTGAACGTGCCGCACGTGACCCAGTTCGACTCCGCCGACATCACCGAGCTGGAAGCCTTCCGCGTTGCGCAGAAGGCCGTGGCCGAGAAGGCTGGCGTTAAGCTGACCGTGCTGCCCCTGCTGCTCAAGGCCTGCGCCTTCCTGCTCAAGGAACTGCCAGACTTCAACAGCTCGCTGGCGCCAAGCGGCAAGGCCATCATCCGCAAGAAGTACGTCCACATCGGCTTTGCCGTGGACACCCCGGACGGCCTGCTGGTCCCTGTGATCAAGAACGTCGACCAGAAGAGCCTGCTGCAACTGGCTGCCGAAGCGGCTGCGCTGGCCGAAAAAGCCCGCACCAAGAAGCTGTCGGCCGACGAGATGCAAGGCGCCTGCTTCACCATCTCCAGCCTCGGCCACATTGGCGGCACCGGCTTCACGCCGATCGTCAACGCGCCGGAAGTGGCGATCCTGGGCGTCTCCAAGGCGACCATGCAGCCAGTCTGGGATGGCAAGGCCTTCCAGCCGAAGCTGATGCTGCCGCTGTCGCTGTCCTACGATCACCGTGCGATCAACGGCGCTGCCGCCGCGCGCTTCACCAAGCGCCTGGGCGACGTGCTGGGCGATATCCGCACCATGCTGCTGTAAGGCAGCCCGCTGCCCCTCCCTGCGAGGGGCAGTATGCTTTTCGAGCTGCCACGCTCGTACCTCAACCCCGTCGATTGGCGGGGCTTTTTTTTGCCTCGCATAAGGCACATTGGGGTCGCAAAGCGGCCCCGGAAATATCAGCCAGACTACAGATTCCCGCCCACCAGCCGATAACCCGTCCACAGCATCACGCATGGCTGCTTGCCAGCCCCCGGGACATGATGCAACCTTGCCAGACCTGCCGCCCCCAAAGGCCGCGTTTCCTCTTCAAGCGAGTCTTCGATGAAAAGCCAACCCGATGCCGCCAGCCGTGTGGCGGCCGAGGTCGTCACGCAGTTACCCGTGCCCTCGCGGCTCGGCATGCTGCGCTTCGAAAGGCTCAACGAAGCCACTTGGGCCATGCTCTACCTCGACCCGGCCTGCGAGCGCCAGTTCGGCCTGCACGCTGGCGAGCTCTGCGCCCTGGTAGACGCACCCTACGCCAGCCTGATGGAACCCGAGGCCCGCTACCGGCTGCACGACGAGATCCAGCTGCAACTGGCCCAGCGCGGCTACTACCGCGTGCGCTACACCTTGCACACGCCAACTGCTTCGCTACGCCTGCTGGAGGCTGGGGAAGCCTACAAGCAGCACAACCGCCATCTGTTGCGCGGCTTCCTGAGCGTGCTCGACGACCTCGCCGAAGATACCAGCGAGGCCGGTGCCAGCGACCTGGAATCGCGCAACAACCGCCTGCAACTGGCACTGCAACTGAACCAGCGCGCGCAGCAGGAACAACTCGAGCACCTGGAGCGGGTACGTGGCCAGCAAGACCTGATCCTGCGCCTGGCCCGCCAGCGCTACAGCGCAGGCAACTCTCTGCGGGAAGCCGCCCAGCTGATTACCCAGAGCGCCTGCGAAATCTACAAGGTCGATATTGCGAGTATCTGGCACCTTGAAGACCAGCGCCTGGAGCCGATCATCGCCTGGTACCGGGACGCGCAAGAACACCGCCAGCCCGAAGCCATCGATGCCAGCCGCTTCCCCGACTACCTTGACGCGTTGCACGCCAGCCGCGCCATCGACGCCCACAATGCCAGCCACGACCCGCGGACCCGCGCCCTGACGCAAAGCCTGTGCCCGGATAACAAGGCCATGCTCGATGCCAGTATCCGTGTCGATGGCCAGGTTGTCGGCGTGCTGTGCCTGGAGCAGACCGGCCAGACACGGGCCTGGCAGTCGGACGAAATCGCTTTTGCCGGCGAACTGGCCGACCAGTTCGCCCAGGTCATCACCAACCACAACCGGCGCACCGCCGCCAGCGCCCTGCACCTGTTCCAGCGCGCAGTCGAGCAAAGCGCCAGCGCCTTCCTGCTGGTCAACCGCGACGGTGTGGTGGAATACGTCAATCCCAGTTTTACTGCCATCACCCAGTACAGCACCGAAGAAGTGCAAGGCCGCCACCTGGCTGAGCTGCCAGCGCTGGAGAACCTGAGCGAGCTGCTGTTCGACTCGCCGTCGAGCCTGGCCATGGGTAACAGCTGGCAGGGCGAGTTCAAGAGCCGGCGCAAGAACCTCGAACCCTACTGGGGGCAGCTTTCGATTTCCAAGGTATATGGCGACAACCGTGAGCTGACCCACTACATCGGCATCTACGAAGACGTCACCCAGACGAAGCTGGCCCAGCAGCGCATCGAGCGCCTGGCCTACACCGACAACCTGACCAACCTGGGCAACCGCCCGGCGTTCATTCGCAGCCTGGACGAGCGCTTTGCCCGTGATGGCGAATACTCGATGTGCCTGCTGCTGGTGGACATCGACAACTTCAAGCGCATCAACGACAGCCTCGGCCACCAGACCGGCGACAAGCTGCTGATCAGCCTGGCCCGGCGCCTGCGCAACAGCTTGCACTCCGGCGGTATCCTGGCGCGCTTTGCCAGTAACGAGTTCGCCGTACTGCTCGACGATACAAGCCTTGAAGATGGCCAGGGCGTCGCCCAGCAATTGCTGCGCACCCTCGACAAACCGATGTTCGTCGACAACCAGCTGATCAACGTCACCGCCTCGGTGGGCTTGGCCTGCGCGCCACTGCATGGCGCCGACCCGGCCAGCCTGATGAAGAACGCCGGCCTGGCGCTGCACAAGGCCAAGGCCAACGGCAAGCATCAGGTGCAGGTGTTTACCGAAGTGCTCAATGCCGAAGCCAGCTACAAGCTGTTCGTCGAGAACAACCTGCGTCGTGCCCTGACCCAGAACGAGCTGGAGGTGTTCTACCAGCCCAAGCTGTGCCTGCGCAGCGGCCGCCTGCTGGGGCTGGAAGCACTGCTGCGCTGGAACCACCCCGAACGCGGCATGATCCGCCCGGACCAGTTCATCAGCGTGGCGGAAGAAACCGGCCTGATCATCCCCATCGGCAAATGGGTGGTGCGCCAGTCGTGCCGCATGAGCCAGCAACTGCGCGAAGCCGGCATGGGCAACCTGCATGTGGCCATCAACCTGTCCCCCAAGCAGTTCTCCGACCCGGACCTGGTGGCATCGATCAGCACGATCCTTGAGGAAGAAGCCTTGCCCCCGCACCTGCTGGAGCTGGAGCTGACCGAAGGCCTGCTGCTGGAGGCCACCGAAGATACCCACCGCCAGCTGGATGAACTGAAGGCCCTGGGCCTGACCCTGGCCATGGACGATTTCGGCACCGGTTATTCGTCGCTGAGCTACCTGAAGAAGTTTCCGATCGACATCCTCAAGATCGACCGCAGCTTCATCAACGAGATCCCGGACAACCAGGACGACATGGAAATCACCTCGGCGGTGGTAGCCATGGCTCACAACCTCAAGCTGAAGGTGGTGGCCGAGGGTATAGAGACACCGGAGCAGCTGGCGTTCCTGCGTCGGCACCGCTGCGACGTGGGCCAGGGCTACCTGTTCGACCGGCCGATTCCGGGGCGCGAGCTGGCTGAACGGCTGAAGCGCTATCCGCGTGGCCCAGTGGCCTGACAGCCGCGCAAACCTCGGGCACTATAGAGCCCATACGGGCCCCTTCGCGGGTGAACCCGCTCCCACAGGTACATCACAATATTCGAAATCTGTGCAGGACCTGTGGGAGCGGGTTTACCCGCGAATGCCCCCATCTCAAAGATCTACAGAGGAACGGCCATGGTCCTGCGTTCGGAAATCCTGGTGAACAAAAACGTCATGCCAACCGCGGAACAGGCCCTGCCTGGCCGCGAAACGCCAATGAGCCTGCCCGAGTTCCACTATGTGTTCAAAGACACGCCGCTGCTCGGCCCTTTCTTCGAAGGCGCCATCGACTTCGCCATCTTCGGCCTCGGTTGCTTCTGGGGCGCCGAGCGTCGCTTCTGGCAACGTGAAGGCGTAGTCAGCACAGTGGTCGGCTACGCAGGTGGCTTCACCCCCCACCCCACCTACGAGGAAGTGTGCTCGGGCCTGACCGGCCACACCGAAGTGGTGCTGGTGGTGTTCGACAAGGACAAGGTCAGCTACCGCGAGCTGCTGGCGATGTTCTGGGAACTGCACAACCCGACCCAGGGCATGCGCCAGGGCAACGACATCGGCACCCAGTACCGCTCGGCCATCTACTGCACCAGCCCTGAACAGCTGGAACAGGCCAAGGCCAGCCGCGACGCCTTCCAGGCCGAACTGAGCAAGGCCGGCTTCGGTGAGATCACCACCGAAATCGATCAGGCACCGACCGTGTACTTCGCCGAGGCCTACCACCAGCAGTACCTGGCAAAGAACCCGGACGGCTATTGCGGTATCGGCGGTACCGGCGTGTGCCTTCCACCGAGCCTGCAGGATAACTGAAGCATGAGCACGATGACCCTGTTCCACTCGCCGTTGTCGCCTTTCGTGCGCAAGGTCATGGTGGTGTTGCACGAGACCGGCCAACTTGAGCGCGTGCAGCTGCAGCCGGTGAACATCAGCCCGGTCAGCGGCGACCCACAGCTCAACCAGGACAACCCGATCGGCAAGATCCCGGCCCTGCGCCTGGAAGACGGCACCGTGCTGCATGACAGCCGGGTGATCTGCGAGTACCTCGACCTGCAGCACGTCGGCCTGCCGCTGCTGCCGCGCGAAGGCTCGGCACGCTGGCGGCGCATGACGCTGGTGTCGCAGGCCGATGCCATCATGGATGCGGCGGTGTCGAGCCGCTACGAGAGTTTCCTGCGCCCTGTAGACAAGCGCTGGGATGGTTGGCTGCAGGCACAGGGCGACAAGATCCGCCGTAGCCTGGCCAATCTGGAGCAGGAGCATTTGCCCGAGTTGATGTCCGGGTTCGACCTGGCAGCGATTGGCGTGGCCTGTGCGCTGGGGTATCTGGATTTGCGCCAGCCCGAGTTTGGCTGGCGTGAGCACCAGCCTGGCTTGGCTGCGTGGTATGCCGAGGTGGTCAAGCGGCCATCGATGGTCGCAACCTCTCCGGTGGCCTGAAGGGCCTCTTCGCGGGCATGCCCGCTCCCACAGGAATAGCGCCAGGTTCGAAATGTGCGCCGTACCTGTGGGAGCGGGTTCACCCGCGAAGGCCTTACCTCGGTATCAAAGGAAACAGCTGCCCGATTCTGAGAGCCAACCACCGCCCGATCTCTCTGTCCTCCCTCATGCCACCCTCCCCACCCGGGCCCAATCCAGCCGCCGGGTCAGCACCATGAATACCCCCAGCAGGCCAAAGCACAGCAACGAGCCCATCAACAGCGCATAGTCCTCGGCACTCAGCAGCCCGTAGAGCAGCGCATACAACGCCGCCAACCCCACCGCAAAGCCCACTCCACGCCCCAGGCTGCGCAACACATGGCTCAGGTAGAAGCCGATCAGCAGCACACACGCCGAAGCTGACAGCCCATACGCCAAACCAAAGCCGATGTGCTCGGACAACGACAGCAACAGCAGGTAGAAGAACGCCAGCGCCACCCCCACCAGGATGTACTGCACCGGGTGCACGCTGAGGTTCTTCAGCACTTCGAACAGGAAGAAGCCGGCGAAGGTCAGGGCGATGAACAGCAAGGCGTACTTGATCGCCCGCTCGCTCTTCAGGTACTGGTCCACCGGGTCGACGAAGCTGACGCCGAAGCTGCGCTCGCTGAAGTCCGCACACTGCCCGGCGGTGGCGCACTGGCGCAGGGCGTCTTCGAGGTTGGTGGCAAAGAACGAGGTCTGCCAGTGGGCACTGAAGCCGTGGGCCTCGATATCGCGGCGACTGGGCAGGTAGTTGCCGACGAAACTCGGGTGCGGCCAGTTGGCACGCAGGTCCACGGCACTGGTGCGGCCCACCGGCACTACATGCAGCTGGCCGGTGCCTTGCAGTGCGAGATCGAAACCATAGCTGAATTCACGCGCCTGCAGGCCGTCCAGCCCCGGCAGGCTGGCGTGCACGCCGCCGCGCATCCAGTCGAGCCGGGTACCGGCTTCGAACGGTACTTTCTGCTCGCCGATGCTCAGCTCAAGGCCGTTCTCGATGCAGCGGATATCGCTGATACCCACCACCAGGAACGGCTTGTCGAAGCGGTAGTCGTCGAAATCCTTGTCGATGCCCCAGCGTTCCGGGAGCTTGAAGCGGCCACTGATACGGCCCTTGGCGTGGAACAGCCGGGCCTGGTAGATGCCACGGGCGCGCAGTTCGGTGTCCACGCCAAGGTCGGCGGCGAAGGTTTCCGGCAGGAAGTACAGGTGGCCGGCAATGGTGCTGGTTTCCTGGGTGCGCTCGCCGTCCTTTTCGATCCAGCGGCGCTGGTACTTGCGGTAGGGCACCACCAGCAGCGGGCCGCTGAGTTGCTGGTCGAAGCTGGCGCTCTGGGCGATATCGCGCAGCACACTGTCGCGCAGGGCCTGGCGTTCACCGATCAGGCCGCTGATCAGCAGTAGCGGGACGAGCAGCAGCAACATCAATACGGCGATCATGCCGAGTTTGAAACCGAGGGTCTTGTTCATGGGGCCTCCTGTGGCAGTGGGCGCAGTGTCTGCGCCTTGCGTGGAGGCCTCGGGGAGATGGTGTGGAGATTGTGTGTTTTTGGGGCTGCGCAGCAGCCCCGGCAATGTCAGCTGATACGCCGCACCGGCAGCCACAACCTCACCCGCACCCCTCCATCGACGTTATCCACAGCCAACGCCCCGCCATGCAGCTGCATCACCTCGGCCACAAAATTAAGCCCCAACCCGGTGCTCTTGCGCCCACTCCCCGGCCGCGGCAGCGAGTAGAACCGCTCGCTCACCCGCCCAATGGCGTAGGCAGGTATCGCCTGCCCCTGGTTGAACACACTCAGCGCCACCCGCTCGCCATCGCGCTCCAGGTCGAACAGCAGCGCGCCGCCCTCCGGGGTGAAGTCCAACGCGTTGTCGAGGAGGTTGGCCAGCGCCTGGCGCATCAGGAATGGGTCACACAACAAGCGCAAACCAGCCGGCACCCGCTGGCGCACCTGCAAATCGGCACCTTCGATACGCGCCGCATGGGCCAACAGCAACTCGTCCACCAATGCCGCCAGCGCCACCTGCTGCTCATCCTCCAGCGCCTGCATCTGCTCGACCCGGGCCAGGTTGAGCAGGCGGTCGATCATCTGCTGCAAACGCTCGCTCTCGCGCTCGATGTTGCCGGCAAAGCGCGCCCGCTGGTCAGCCGGCATGTCATCGCCCTGCAACAGCTCGGAAGCGCCACGAATGGCCGCCAGCGGGCTTTTCAGCTCGTGTGTCAGGGTATGCACATACCGCTCGACATAAGCCTTGCCTTCCAGTTGGGTGCGCATGCGCTCGACCGCCTGGGCCAGGTGCGCCAGTTCACCACCCTTGTAATGCGGCAGAGCGGCGCGCTCGCCCTCGCTGACCGCCTGAGCGTAGTGGGCCAGCCGGCGCAGCGAGCGCGCCAGCCACCATGACAACGCGGCACCGATCAGCAGGCCCAGGCCGATCAACCCCAGGCCCAGGGTCAGCAAGCGCCGTTCGGAACGGTCGATGTACGGTTGCAGCGAGCTGTTGGGCTTGGCCACTGTGACCACGCCAATGATCTTGCCCTCGTCGATGATCGGTGCGCCCACGTGCATCACCGACGTGCTTTCATCGTCGGGGTCGCTGCGGGTGGAGCGGGCGCCGTACTGGCCCCGCAAGGTCAGGTACACGTCATTCCACTTCGAGTAGTCCTTGCCCAGGTCCTCGCCGCTGGAGTCCAGCAGCACGGTGCCCTTGGCGTCGGTGACATAGATGCGGTGGCTGACCTGGTTCTTGGCCAGGCCCCAGATCTGCGCACCCGGGCTGCGCGAGCCGTAGGCCTTGAGCACTTCGGGCAAGCGGCTCTGGTTCAGGGTGCCGGCCTTGACGTCATCGTGCAGGATCTCGGCCAGCAGGTTGGCGGTGTCCACCAGCGTTTCTTCCGAGGACTGTCGCACTACCGGACGGATCTGTTCACGCACCGTGTTGAGCAGAAAGTAGCCCGCCAGCCCGACGAACAGGAAGTACACCAGGAAGATCCGGATACCCAGGCGCATCAGGCATGGTCCGGGCTGTAGCTGTAGCCGAGGCCGCGGTGGGTCTGGATCGGTTCGGCGTCGCTGGCCACCTGGCGCAGCTTGGCGCGCAGGCTCTTGATATGGCTGTCGATGGTGCGCTCGTACCCCACGTCAGAGGCCACGCCCACAGCGTCGAGCAACTGTTCGCGGCTGAATACCCGGTGCGGTTGCTCGAGCAGGCATTGCAGCAGGCGGAATTCGTGGCGGGTAAGGGGAAGAGGCTGGCTGCGGTAGGTGATCTGCATGCGTAAGGTATCGAGCTGGAACAGCGTGGTCTCGACAGCTGGCTCGACCCTGGGGCCCATGCGCTTGAGGATCGCCCGTACTCGCGCCGCCACTTCACGCGGGCTGAAGGGTTTGACCACATAGTCGTCTGCGCCGATTTCCAGTCCCACCACCCGGTCGATTTCGCTGTCGCGGGCGCTGAGGAACATTACCGGTACTTCGCTGAAGCGGCGCAGCTGACGGCAGGTTTCGAAGCCACTGATATCGGGCAAGCCGATATCGAGGATGACCAGGTCGGCCGGGCGCTGGCGCTGCTGGTCGAGGGCGGCGCTGCCCAGGGTTACCCATTCGGTGCTATGGCCGTCGGCCTGCAGGGCATAGACCAAGGTGTCGGCGATGGCGGCTTCGTCTTCGACGATGAGGATGTGGGGCATGGCGTCCGGCCTAACTGGGGGCAGACTGGACTTTTAACTTACCGGCCTCTTCGCGGGCAAGCCCGCGAAGAGGCCGGCACAGGTGGCTTGCGATCAGCAGTCAGGCTTGCCAGCGGTGAACTTCTTGGCCGGGTTGACCGCCGCCTTGAACTCGCGCAAAGCCTTGGAGCCCACCAGCAACGGGTAGTTGAAGCTGCTGCGGTCCACCAGGTTGACCTCGACGGTGCGCTTCACGTCCCCCAGGCACAGCTCCAGGTCGACCACCGGGCGCTTGGAGATTTCCGGCGCATCGCCTTCCTCCTCTTCATCGGCACGGCCCTTGATCTTGCTGATGCGCGAGACCTTGTGCTCATACACCTTGCCGTCCGAGTCCTTGGTGGCCAGACGGAAGCGCACCCACTCGTCGCCATCACGGGTGAACAGCTCGATGTCCTTGGCCGACAGCGACGCGGTGAAGGCACCGGTATCCATCTTGGCTTTCAGGGTTTCGCCCAGTTCGGGCAGGGCTATGTTCTCGTAACGGCCATAGATTGTGGGCTCGGCGGCCATGACCGGCAGCGCCAACAACGACAACAGGGCAAGCAGAGGTTTCACAGGCAAGCTTCCTTGAGGAGAGTCAGTGCTTAGACTGCACTGGCAGGATAGGTTCGCTGTCACAAGCCTATCCAACATAATGTGAAACATTTGTCCTCGCCGCAGGGCACTGGAAATTTGGCGTAGGCCACTGCCCTGCTTATCATTGCCAACCGTTTATCTCCCACAACAAGAGTCTCTTTATGCGTCGCCTGCTGACCGGCATCCTCACTACCACCCTGCTGCTGCTCAACACCCTGGTGTTGATCTGCCCGCTGCTGGTCTTCGCCCTGCTCAAACTGGTGCTGCCGGGGCGTGGGCGTGACTATGCCTCGTGGGCGGTGATGTGGGTGGCCGAGACCTGGTCGGAGATCGACAAGGCCATCTTTGCCCTGTGCATTCCTACCCAGTGGGATATCCGCGGCGTCGAGAACCTGCGCAAGGACACCTCGTACCTAGCCGTCAGCAACCACCAGACCTGGGTCGATATCCCGGCGCTGATCGAGAGCCTCAACCGCCGTACACCGTTCTTCAAGTTCTTCCTGAAGAAGGAGCTGATCTGGGTGCCGTTGCTGGGCCTGGCTTGGTGGGGCCTGGATTACCCGTTCATGAAGCGCTACAGCAAGGCCTTCCTGGAGAAACACCCAGAGCTCAAGGGCAAGGATCTAGAGATCACCAAGGCGGCCTGCGAGCTGTTCAAACGCCAGCCGGTGACCGTGGTGAACTACCTGGAAGGCACACGCTTTACCGAGGCCAAGCACCGCGAGCAGCAATCGCCCTATCGCTACCTGCTCAAGCCCAAGGCTGGTGGCGTGGCGTTCGTGCTGGCGGCATTGGGCGAGCAGCTGGATGCCTTGCTGGACGTGACCATCGTGTACCCCGGCAACAAGGCGCCGGGGTTCTGGGATTTGCTCAATGGCAGCATCAGCCGGGTGATTATCGACATTCGTGTACGTGAACTGGACCCGATGCTGTGGGCGGGGGATTACGAGAATGATGCTGAGTTCAGGCAGACCGTGCAGGCCTGGGTGAACCAGTTGTGGGTTGAGAAGGACTTGCGGATCGAGCAGCTGCGGGTGGAGATGGGCTGAGATTTCCATTGCCTGACCAGGCCTCTTCGCGGGTAAACCCGCTCCCACAGGTACTGCGCAGTACTCAAGACCTGTGAGCCCCCTGTAGGAGCGGGTTTACCCGCGAAGAGGCCGGTACAGGCATTACAAGAATCCGATTAAAAACCTGGCTAATAATCAGCATTAGGATTACTTCTTTGTCACACCCCACCTAAGTGGATAAAAATCGACCAAAGCACAACTACAAAAAAGCTCTGGATCGAACGATGGCCAACCCACCCAGCTCCACCCCCGTCCAGCTCCGCCGTGTCCTCGGCCTGCCCGCCCTGGTATTCTTCGGCCTGGTGTACATGGTCCCGCTGACCATCTTCACCACTTACGGCATCGTCACCGAACTTACTGGTGGCCGCACGGCCGGCGCCTATATCGTCACCCTGGTGGCCATGCTGTTCACCGCCACCTCCTACAGCTTCATGGTCAAACGCTTCCCGGTCGCGGGCTCGGCGTACTCCTACACCAACATGGCCTTCGGCCCGAACGTGGGCTTCCTGGCCGGCTGGTCGCTGCTGCTCGACTACCTGTTCCTGCCGATGATCAACTACCTGCTGATCGGCCTGTTCCTGAACATCGCCTTTCCGGCCATCCCTGCGTGGTCGATCGCACTGGCTGCTATCGCCCTGGTCACGGTGCTCAACGTGGTCGGAATTCACTCTGTGGCCAAGACCAGCAACCTGATCGTCGGTGCACAGATCGTCTTCATCGTGGTGTTCGTCGCCCTGTCCTGCCAGTCCCTGGCCGGCCAACCGCTCGACCTGCTTTCGCCACTGCTGGGCGACGGCTCGCAGCCGGGCTTCGGCGCGCTGATGGCTGGTGCGGCGGTGCTGTGCCTCTCGTTCCTCGGCTTTGACGCTGTCTCGACCTTGGCCGAAGAATGCCGCGATGCCCGCCGCGATGTGCCACGGGCAATCATCCTCACCACCCTGTTCGCCGGCGTGCTGTTCACCGTGCTGGCCTATGTCAGCCAACTGGTACTGCCCGGCACCACCTTTGCCAATGCCGATGCGGCGGCCAACGAGGTAATGTTCAAGGCGGGTGGGCAATTCCTGGCCAACTTCTTCACTGCGGCCTATGTAGCTGGGAGCCTGGGCTCGGCGCTGGCCTCGCAGGCGGCGGTGTCGCGCATTCTGTTCACCATGGGTCGTGACAAGGTGCTGCCGCAGCGAACGTTCGGCTACCTGTCACCGCGCTTTGGCACGCCGGTGTTCGCCATTCTGCTGGTTTCGGCGTTCTCGTTGCTGGCGTTGATAATCGACCTGGCGACCCTTGCCTCGCTGATCAGCTTTGGTGCGCTGGTGGCGTTTTCGGCAGTGAACCTGGCGGTGGTTAAGACCCACCTGGTGGACGATGGCTCGCAGCGCAGCCTCAAAGGGCTGCTGAGCTATGGCCTGGTGCCGATGGTGGGGTTGGGGCTGACACTGTGGCTGTGGACCAGCCTGTCGGCGCTTACCTTGGTGATTGGCCTGTGCTGGTTTGCGCTGGGTCTTGCGTACTTGGCAGTACTGACCGCCGGCTTCCGCCGCCCGGTGCGGCTGGTGGATTTCACCGAAGCGACCTGATCTGCTGACCCGACGCAAATCTGCCTTTTTGTGGGAGCGGCCTTGCGTCGCGAAAGGGCCGCAAAGCGGCCCCAGCAATCTCTGCAATTATGCCGAAACCCTGGGGCCGCTTCGCGCCCCTTTCGCGACGCTAGGCCGCTCCCACAACAGGTACAGCGTCAGCCTTCAAGGCTGTGATGCTGGCAAAACCCTCAGACCGAAGGTCGGGTCAATGGAGCAGGAGTGGTCCACAAACTCCCCAGGTTCTGCAACAGCGACCCGGCAATCCCCTGCTGCCCCAGGTACTGCAGCAGCAACGGCGCAAACTGCCCGATCATCCCGGTATCCATGCCCAGCGCCTTGAACGCATTGTCCAGGTCGCTGCGGTTTTCCACATTGTTGCCCAGCGCATTGCTCAACGCCGACTGGCTCTCGCTGTTCTTGCCCAGCAACTCACCCAAGCCACTCAAGCCACCCAGTGCATTGGCCCCGGCAAGCAGGTCCAGCCCTGGCACGGCCTTGGTCAGCTGACCGTAGTCGTCGGAACTCAGGTTGTTGCGCGCCAGCCCCAGCATGGCCCCTGCCCCGCCCACGGCCTGCTCTGGGGTGATATTCAATTGGCTACCCAAGGTGTTGAGCAGGTTTGCCTGCGCCTCGGGTGCCTGCACCTGGCCTTGCTGGCTTTGATTCTGGTTCTGCATGGCCGACACGGCGTTAGCGGCGTCGCTGAGGTTGAAGGCGAACACCGGGCTTGCGGCCAGGGTCATCAAGGTTGCCAAGGTGAATGCTTTCATCGGGTGGGACCTCGTGGGCCGGGATGGCCTGGGAAACGCGACATCTGACTGGCTTTTTGCAGGTTTGTTCCGACCCGGCTGTCGACCACCTTTGCAATCCGCCACAGTGCTCACGACCTGTTAAAACTGCTAGTTGTGATGGTTTTACAGGACCCGCAAAGTAATCGACACAGCAATCACCACTCAGGTCACCATCATGCCTACCTCTTCCACAAGCAAGAACGATCAGGGTCTGGCTCCCCAGCGTAGCCTGCACTTCTACAAGAGTGAGAATCTGACAACTGAAATAGCCGCGCAGGGCAATCGTCGCTTGTTATGGGCAAATGACATGGCGCTAGCCCAACTGGATCAGGCACCATCGGCAAAGATGCTTCGAGTTGACCTTGCCAATTCAGTCCTCGGTATTGGTTCTTGGCCAATGGCGTATTCACCCTATGGATACTTGGCCACCGACAGATTGGAAGCGTTGCTGGGATTCACTGGGCAGAGGTATGACCGGGTTACTCAAGGGAACCCCCTGGGTGCGGGGCGTCGGTTTCACTCACCCGGACTTATGCGCTTGTGCACCGAAGACCCGTCGAGCCCATTCGGAAAAGGCGGTCTGAATTCATATGCCTACTGCGTGGGAGACCCTATCAATCGGGATGACCCAACGGGTGAATCTTCCCGGTTGCTGCTTTTCCGCGCTTTCAACTCGTTCAAGAAAGCATCGGTCAATTTTGCTATTAATGGGGGTCACGGATTCGTAGGAAAAGGCGCCAGCAGAAAAAAAGCAGGCTTTAATAACATTGCAAATAACGCCACCACGATAACTGCAAATCCCTCCACATTAGCAGGTACTGCTCCAGCATCTACATCGACTGGCTCCAAAGCTTTGACAATCGCCCCAGAAAAACCCGTTGAACCCGTTTTTTCGAATATTGATAAGATCCACACCCCTGCGGTCAGAAAACCGACTCAACCTAGCGAAGTCAGAGTTAACCGTATCATTGGAGACAGACGCAGCTCCAATATGCTTGGAGGGATATTCGGGGTTCTTTTTGGCGGGATAATTGTCGGGCTGGCTGTTTGGGCAATAATGAGCAATGCTCGA
The DNA here is from genome assembly GCF_030263955.1 of Pseudomonas sp. M2(2023). Classification (NCBI taxonomy): domain Bacteria; kingdom Pseudomonadati; phylum Pseudomonadota; class Gammaproteobacteria; order Pseudomonadales; family Pseudomonadaceae; genus Pseudomonas; species Pseudomonas sp. M2(2023). The sequence continues at coordinate 383,052 of NZ_CP127114.1, read as the reverse complement.
AGAAATTAAGTATTGCATCACGTCTCGCCACCACCAAATCACCAGCACGGCCGCTACAGACAAGCTTAATGCGCTGGCGCACCCATGCAAAAAGCCCCTCAGTATGAGGGGCTTCTCGTTACATCATGGCATCACGCCGCACCCCACATCTTGTGCGGGTCGATCACGAACTTCTTCGGTACACCTGCATCGAACTCGCCATAACCTTCCGGCGCCTGATCCAGGTTGATCACCTGCACACCAACCACTTCAGCGATGTTGATTCGATCCCACATGATTGCCTGCATCAGCTGGCGGTTGTACTTCATGGTCGGGGTCTGGCCGGTGTGGAAGCTGTGCGACTTGGCCCAGCCCAGGCCAAAGCGAATGCTCAGCGCGCCGATCTTGGCGGCAGCATCCACCGCACCCGGGTCTTCGGTCACGTACAGGCCCGGGATACCGATGTTGCCGGCAACGCGGGTAACCTGCATCAGCGAGTTCAGCACGGTGGCCGGGGCTTCATGCTTGGCACCTTCATGGCCATGGCCGCGGGCTTCGAAGCCGACGGCGTCGACGGCGCAGTCCACTTCCGGCTCACCGAGGATATCGACGATCTGCTCGTGCAGCGGGGTATCCTTGGACAGGTCGACCACTTCGAAGCCCTGGGACTTGGCGTGAGCCAGACGGGCCTGGTTGAGGTCGCCGACGATGACGCAAGCAGCACCCAGCAGGCGCGCCGAGGCAGCGGCAGCCAGACCGACCGGGCCGGCGCCAGCAACGTAGACGGTGCTGCCTGGGCCTACACCGGCAGTCACGGCACCGTGGTAACCAGTAGGCAGGATGTCAGATAGGCAGGTCAGGTCACGGATCTTCTCCATGGCCTTGTCGCGCTCGGGCAGTTTCAGCAGGTTGAAGTCAGCGTACGGCACCAGCACGTACTCGGCCTGGCCGCCGGTCCAGTCGCCCATGTCGACGTAACCATAGGCACCGCCAGCGCGGGCAGGGTTGACAGTGAGGCAGACACCGGTATGCATTTCCTTGCAGGAGCGGCAGCGGCCACAGGCGACGTTGAATGGCACCGAGACCAGGTCGCCAATCTGCATGCGCTCGACGTCACGGCCCTTCTCGACGATCTCACCGGTGATTTCGTGGCCCAGGACCAGGCCGACCTGGGCAGTGGTGCGGCCGCGGACCATGTGCTGGTCGGAGCCGCAGATGTTGGTGGAGACCACCTTCAGGATCACGCCGTGCTCGATCTTCTTGCCGCGTGGGTCCTGCATTTTCGGGTAGTCGATCTTCTGCACCTCGACCTTGCCGGCGCCGAGATATACCACTCCACGATTGCCAGACATGCTCTTACCTCGCTTGATTTATATTTATGCAGCGGTGGTTGAACGCGCCGCCATCCGTGGGCGGCATGTGTTACTGGAATGCAGGGAATTGTGGGCCTGATGGGGACGGATGCGCTGACTGGAAACGACAGGCAAATGCCTCTGAACGGCAATCGGCCAGGTGGTGGTCGCGCGCATGCCCGGGACGATGAATATCTACCGCAATACGTCGGCGACCGAGTGTTTCGATAGGGATGCAGTAACCCATCGTCTATCAAACTGGAGAACCACCATGACGGATACTGAGCGCCCCGAGGACGCCTTCTGGCCCTACTGGGTCGAGGCTGCCAGGCAGCAGGGCTTCGACCCAGACATCGAAGCAGCATTGTTCGGCAAACAGCGGTACTTTCTGGACGCCGATAAGATCTTCTATTACGCGGCTTATGGTCCCGGCTACGACTTCGACGAAGAAGCCGAAGACATGGATCTTCACGAGTTCAAAGCAGGCTGGGTGGACCGCGACGGCGATCCAATCCCAGGCAACAAACTGGGTGCGGACATGCGCCAGAGGTTCGTTACAGCCATCCGCGAAACCCTGAAAGCCCATGCCCGCGATAAAAGCTAGACGCGGTCAGAGCACCACAGTCCTGTTCGCATTGAGGAACACTCGTCGCTCGATGTGATACCCCACCGCTCGCGCCAGGGTCAGGCACTCGATGTCGCGCCCTTTGGCAATCAGGTCTTCGGGGTAATGGCTGTGGTCGACCACCTCCACGCCCTGGGCGATGATCGGGCCTTCGTCCAGGTCGTTGTTGATGTAGTGTGCCGTAGCGCCAACCATCTTCACGCCCTTGTTGTACGCCTGGTGATAAGGCTTGGCACCCTTGAACCCTGGCAGCAACGAGTGGTGAATATTGATCGCCCAGCCATCCAGACGCCGGCACAGCTCCGGTGACAGCACCTGCATGTAGCGCGCAAGAATCACCAGTTCGGCGCCGGTTTCCTCGATCACCTGAAGTACCTTGCGCTCTTGCCCGGGCTTGTCCTTGGGGTCGAGGGCAAAGTGGTAGTAAGGAATCTTGTGCCAGTGTGCCAGTGGTTCGAGATCAGGGTGGTTGGATACCACCGCGACCACGTCCATGGCCAGCTGACCGATACGCTGGCGATACAGCAGGTCGTTAAGGCAGTGGTCGGCCTTGGACACCATGATCACCACCTTGGGGCGATGGTTAGGTGCGGTCAGCTCGAAGGTCATGCCGAACGCCTCGCTGCGCTCGGCAAGGCCGGCCCGGAAGCCGGCTTCATCGAAATCATCCGGCTGGCGGAACTCCACGCGAATGAAGAAACGCCCCGACAGCCGGTCATCGAAGGAGTGGTGCTCCGTCACGTAGCAGCGCTGCTCGAAGAGGTAACGCGTCACCACGTCGACGGTGCCGAGCATGCTCGGGCAGTCGGCGGTGAGAATCCAGGTATCCGGTGCCCGACTCATGTTCTGTTCTCCTTAAGCCTCGATGCTCAGGCCGTACTCGGCCGAAGCGTCCTGCAGCCACAGCCACCAGTAGTCGGCGAAGCTGCGGCGAATCACCAGCTCCCAGGTATCTTCGGCGGTGCGGCGGATCACCAGTTGCGACTTGGCGAACACGGTGCCGACTGCCTTGCCCACCGGGAAGTTGTTCGGGTGAACATCATAGCTGGTGGATTTCATCAGCACTTCGCGCACGTTCGGGCCGCGCAGTTCCAGCAGGCTCTGCCCGCCGCTGACATTGACCACCTGGATGTGCTGGCCTTCGAGGGCTGCGCGCAGCTTTTGCTCAACGGCAAACTCCTGGCCACCCGGGACGATCAGCAACCACTCGTCGGGGCCCATCCATTGCAGCGACATTTCGTTGTTGGCGACCACGGTCAGTGCCACCGGCAGCTCCAGGCCCAGGGCCTTGTGCACGCCGGCAGCGAACTCCGGGTCGTGGCCATCGCCACGAATGGTCAGGTGGCCGAGGAACTTGCGTTCACGCAGGGTTACGCCTGCGTTCTTGCGGCCTTTGCCAACCAGGCTGGCCAGGTCGGCGTGGTGCAGTGGCGACTGGGCCTTGGCCTCGGCACCGGGGTTTTGCTGGAAGACGTTGATAGCGCTCATTTCTTACCTGCCTTGAATTCTGTTGATCGCGAAGACCTGAGGTAGAACCTGTAGTCACAGACTGAGGAGACCCATTGTGGGAGCGGGTTTACCCGCGAAGAGGGCGGTGAATCCACCATCGCATTCGCGGGTGAACCCGCTCCCACAGAGGCCGCATTCCAATCAGAGCTACCGGTGAAGCCTCAAACGTTCTGCCGCTCACCCTTCGGATCGAAGAACACCGAAGACACGATCTCCGCCTCGATCACGCTGCCATCCGCCTGCGGCGAGTAGACGCGCTCGCCCATGCGCTTGAGGCCGCCTTTGACCACACCCATGGCGAACGAGTAGCCCAGGGAGTTGGACGCATAGCTGGAGGTGACGTGGCCAACCATATCCATCGGGATCGGCTGTTTCGGGTCGAATACCAGCTGGGCGCCTTCCGGCAGCCACTGGTTCGGGTCGACCGGCTTCAGGCCTACCAGTTGCTTGCGGTTCTCGCGCACGCAGTCTTCGCGGTTCATGCCACGCAGGCCGATCCACGAGTACGGCTTGTTGCGGCCTACGCACCAGCTCATGTTCAGGTCGTCCGGGGTCATCGAGCCGTCGGTATCCTGGCCAACAATGATGAAGCCCTTCTCGGCACGCAGTACGTGCATGGTCTCGGTACCGTACGGGGTCAGGTTGTACTTCTTGCCTGCCTCGATGATCTGTTCCAGCACGCCCATGGCGTAGTTGGCCTGCACGTTGACTTCGTACGACAGCTCGCCGGTGAACGAGATACGGAACACCCGGGCCGGTACGCCGCCGACGTTGCCTTCCTTCCAGGTCATGAACGGGAAGGCTTCCTTGTCCATGTCGATGTCGGTCAGCTCGCTCAGCAGCTTGCGGCTGTTGGGGCCGGACAGGGTCATGGTGGCCCAGTGGTCGGTGACCGAGGTGAAGTACACCTTCAGTTCCGGCCATTCGGTCTGGTGGTACAGCTCCATCCACTGCAGCACGCGGGCGGCGCCGCCAGTGGTGGTGGTCATGATGAAGTGGTTGTCGCCGACGCAGGCGGTTACGCCGTCGTCGAAGACCATGCCGTCTTCCTTGCACATCAGGCCATAGCGGGCCTTGCCCACGTCGAGCTTGGTCCAGGCGTTGGTGTAGATGCGGTTGAGGAACTCACGCGCATCCGGGCCCTGAATGTCGATCTTGCCCAGGGTCGAGGCGTCCAGCAGGCCCACGCTGTCGCGCACGGCCTTGCATTCACGGGTCACGGCGGCGTGGATGTCTTCACCGGCTTTCGGGAAGTACCACGGGCGTTTCCACTGGCCGACGTCTTCGAACTCGGCGCCGTTCTTCACGTGCCAGGCATGCAGGGCGGTGAAGCGTACGGGCTCGAACAGGTGACCACAGTGACGGCCCGCTACTGCACCGAAGGTAACCGGCGTGTAGTTGGGGCGGAACATGGTGGTGCCCATTTCAGGGATGGTAATGCCGATCGAACGGGCGGCGATGGCTAGGCCGTTGATGTTGCCCAGTTTGCCCTGGTCGGTACCAAAGCCCAGCGCGGTGTAGCGTTTTACGTGCTCGACCGACTCGAAGCCTTCGCGGGTGGCCAGTTCGATTGCGGCCGCGGTGACGTCGTTCTGCTGGTCGACGAACTGCTTGGGTGCGCGGGCAGTGCCCTTGTCGTGCGGCACCTGGAACAGTGCCACGGTGGCCTCTTCCTTGCGCGCAACGGTTTTCGGCAGGCTGCCGACGGTGGCCTTGAAGCCCGCTTCGGTGGCTGCGCGAACGCCGCCTTCGAAGCCATCGGCGATCACGTCGCCCAGGGCGTAGACGCCGTTGATGCCACCCACGCATTCGCGTTTCTGCGGAGCATCGCCCGGCACGAAGCCGAGGATATCTTCACGCCATACCGGGCGACCGCCCAGGTGCGAAGCCAGGTGCACGATCGGGCTGTAGCCGCCGGAGGTGGCGATCAGGTCGCACTCGAGAGTTTCGCCAGGGCTGGTGACCTTGTGTGCCTGCACATCGATGGCGGCCACACGGGCGCCGCTGACGTGCTTGCTGCCCTTCGCCTCGATCACGGCGCTGGAGGTAAGGATGCGGATGCCTTTGGCACGTGCTTCTTCAACCAGCGAGCCACGTGGGTTGTGGCGGGCGTCGGCAATGGCGACCACTTGCAGGCCGGCGTCGTGCCAGTCCAGCGCGGCGCGGTAGGCGTGGTCGTTGTTGGTCGACAGCACCAGCTTGCGGCCCGGGGCCACGCCGTAGCGGCGTACGTAGGTGGACACGGCACCGGCCAGCATGTTGCCCGGCAGGTCGTTGTTGCCGTACACCAGCGGGCGCTCGTGGGCGCCGGCAGCCAGCACCACGCGCTTGGCGCGGACGCGGTGCACGCGGTGGCGTACCTGGCCGATAGGGGCGCGATCGCCGAGGTGGTCGGTGAGGCGCTCGTGGATGGTCAGGAAGTTATGGTCGTGGTAGCCGTTGACCGTGGCACGTGGCAGCAGGGTCACTTCCGGCAGGCTTTCCAGCTCTTTGACCACAGCGCTGACCCAATCGGCAGCAGGCTTGCCGTCGAGGGTTTCGCGGGTGTCGAGCAGGCTGCCGCCGAACTCTTCCTGCTCGTCAGCCAGGATCACGCGGGCACCGCTGCGGCCAGCGGCCAGGGCAGCGGCCAGGCCGGCAGGGCCGGCGCCGACGATCAGCACGTCGCAGTGCTGGTTCATGTAGTCGTAGCTGTCCGGGTCGTTCTGCAGCGGCGCGCGGCCAAGGCCTGCGGCTTTGCGGATGTACTTCTCGTAAGTCATCCAGAACGATTTCGGGTACATGAAGGTTTTGTAGTAGAAGCCCGGCGGCATCATGCTGCCGCCAACCTTGCCCAGGATGCCCATGACGTCGTTGTTGACGTTCGGCCAGCCGTTGGTGCTGGTAGCTACAAGACCTGCGTACAGCGCCTGCTGGGTGGCACGCACGTTGGGGATCTGGGTGGCTTCGCTGGAGCCGATCTGCAGGATGGCGTTCGGCTCTTCGGTACCGGCGGCGATGATGCCGCGTGGACGCGAATACTTGAAGCTGCGGCCGACGATGTCGACGCCGTTGGCCAGCAACGCGGCGGCCAGGCTGTCACCGGCATAACCCTGGTAGGTCTTGCCGTTGAAGCTGAAGTTAAGGACCTTGCTGCGGTCGATACGGCCGCCGCTGGCGAGGCGATAGGTCTGGCTCATACTTTTTCCCCTTGGCCTTTGACGGTCGACGCGGCGCTGTTCTGCTTGCCGCTGGCGGTCACTTGCGGCTTCTCGCCAATCTTGTAGGTTTCCAGAATCTCGTAGGTCACGGTGTCACGGGTGACGTTGAAATACTGGCGGCAGCCGGCAACGTGGTCCCACAGTTCGTGGTGAATACCGCGTGGGTTGTCACGGTAGAACATGTAGGTACCCCACTCCTCGTCGGAGCAGGCGTTAGGGTCCAGCGGGCGGGCGATGTGCGCCTGGCCAGAGGCGTGGAACTCTTCTTCGGAGCGCAGCTCGCCGCAGTGGGGACAGAAAATATGCAACATGACGGTGTCTCCGGTTAGTGGGCGACGGCGGCGGCGCCGTGTTCGTCGATCAGTGCGCCGTTGTAGAAACGGTCCATGGAGAACGGCGCGGCCAGTGGGTGCATTTCGCCCTTGGCCAGGCTCGCGGCGAAGACGTTGCCCGAACCCGGGGTCGCCTTGAAGCCGCCAGTACCCCAACCGCAGTTGAAGAACATGTTCTTGACCGGGGTCTTGGTGATGATCGGGCAAGCGTCCGGCGAGGTATCGACGATGCCGCCCCACTGGCGATTCATGCGCACGCGCGAGAGGTTGGGGAACATCTCGACGATGGCCTGCAGGGTGTGCTCGATCACCGGGTACGAACCGCGCTGGCCGTAGCCGACCCAGCCGTCGATACCGGCACCGATCACCAGGTCACCCTTGTCGGACTGGCTGATGTAGCCGTGCACGGCGTTGGACATGATCACGCTGTCGATGATCGGCTTGATCGGCTCGGATACCAGTGCTTGCAGCGGGTGAGATTCCAGCGGCAGGCGGAAGCCGGCCAGCTTGGCCATGTGCCCGGAGTTACCGGCGGTGACCACGCCGACGCGCTTGGCGCCGATGAAGCCTTTGTTGGTTTCCACACCGATGACCGCGCCGTTTTCCTTGCGGAAGCCGATCACTTCGGTCTGCTGGATCAGGTCCACGCCCAGGGCGTCGGCGGCACGGGCAAAGCCCCAGGCCACGGCGTCGTGACGCGCCACGCCGCCACGGCGCTGCACGGTGGCACCGAGGATCGGGTAGCGGGTGTTCTTCGAGCAGTCCAGGTACGGGATCTCGGCCGCGACCTGGGCGGTGTTGAGCAACTCGCCGTCCACGCCGTTCAGGCGGTTGGCGCTGACCCGGCGCTCGGAGTCGCGCATGTCCTGCAGGGTGTGGCACAGGTTGTACACGCCGCGCTGGGAGAACATCACGTTGTAGTTGAGGTCCTGGGACAGGCCCTCCCACAGTTTCATGGCGTGCTCGTACAGGTGCGCCGACTCGTCCCACAGGTAGTTGGAACGCACGATGGTGGTGTTACGGGCGGTGTTGCCGCCGCCCAGGTAGCCCTTCTCGATCACGGCAACGTTGGTAATGCCGTGTTCCTTGGCCAGGTAGTAGGCCGTGGCAAGGCCATGGCCGCCACCGCCGACGATAACCACGTCGTAGACCTTTTTAGGGGTTGGCGTGCGCCACATGCGCTGCCAGTTCTCGTGGTGGCTGAGGGAGTGCTTGAAAAGGCCGAAGCCCGAGTAACGTTGCATGGTGTGTGACTCCACTCAGCGGTAAACAGGGAAATCTGCGCACAGGGCCGCGACGTTCTTCGCCACATCGGCTTCGACGTCTGCGTCACCGAGGTTGTCGAGGATGTCGCAGATCCAGCCGGCCAGGGCCACGCACTGAGCGACCTTGAAGCCGCGGGTGGTAACGGCCGGGGTACCGATGCGCAGGCCCGAGGTGACGAATGGCGACTGCGGGTCATTCGGCACGGCGTTCTTGTTGACGGTGATGTGCGCGCGGCCCAGGGCGGCGTCGGCATCTTTGCCGGTGAGGCCCTGGCGGATCAGGCTGACCAGGAACAGGTGGTTGTCGGTGCCGCCGGAAACCACGTCGTAGCCGCGGTCGATGAACACCTGGGCCATGGCCTGGGCGTTTTCGATCACTTGTTGCTGGTAGGCCTTGAATTCAGGCTCCAGCGCTTCCTTGAAGCAAACGGCCTTGGCGGCGATCACGTGCATCAGCGGGCCGCCCTGGGCGCCTGGGAACACCGCGGCGTTCAGCTTCTTCTCGATCTCTTCGTTCGACTTGGCAAGGATCAGGCCGCCACGTGGGCCGCGCAGGGTCTTGTGAGTGGTGGTGGTAACCACATCGGCGAACGGGATCGGGTTCGGGTACAGGCCAGCGGCAACCAGGCCGGCTACGTGGGCCATGTCGACGAACAGCAGCGCACCGACCTTGTCGGCGATGGCGCGGAAGCGTGGGAAGTCGAGGGTCTTGGAGTAGGCCGAGAAGCCGGCAACGATCATTTTTGGCTTGTGCTCGACAGCCAGGCGCTCGACTTCGTCGTAGTCGATCAGGCCGGTGTTAGTGTCGATGCCGTATTGCACAGCGTTGTACAGCTTGCCCGAGGACGACACCTTGGCGCCGTGGGTCAGGTGGCCGCCGTGGGCCAGGCTCATGCCGAGGATGGTGTCACCAGCCTGCAGCAGGGCCAGGTAAACCGCAGCGTTGGCCGAGGAGCCGGAGTGCGGCTGGACGTTGGCGTAGTCGGCACCGAACAGCTGCTTGGCGCGCTCGATGGCCAGGGCCTCGACCTTGTCCACGTGCTCGCAGCCACCGTAGTAGCGCTTGCCCGGGTAGCCTTCGGCGTACTTGTTGGTCAGGCCGCTGCCTTGGGCCTGCATCACGCGCTTGGAGGTGTAGTTTTCCGAGGCGATCAGCTCGATGTGGTCTTCCTGGCGCTGCTCTTCGGCATTCATCGCCGCCAGCAGTGCATCGTCGTAACCCTGAATCTGGTCTTGCTTGCTGAACATCGTGTATCTCCCGGCAGCGATCGTTTTTTGTCGTGGGGCACTGTGGCCCTTTGTGGCGATGTTATGACTGGCCGGGGCGGGTCAGATGCCTGCGCACGCCTTGCAATGGCGCGTTTACGACATTCGCTTTTGTGTTGACCGTGCCGGCCCTTTCGCGGGTGAACCCGCTCCCACAGGTACGGCGCTGCCTCAATGCTTGCAATCTCCCAGTGGGAGCGGCTTTAGCCGCGAATAGGCCAGTACAGGCAATGCCGAAATCAAACGCTGCACCGCTTGTATAGGCAACTGCTGAATCGATGGTTTAGAGTGCTGTTCTGCGTCGTTCACAGGACAGTGTCATGACAGATAAGAGCCAACAATTCGCCAGCGACAACTATTCCGGCATCTGCCCCGAAGCCTGGGCAGCGATGGAAAAGGCCAACCATGGCCACGACCGCGCCTACGGCGACGACCAGTGGACCGAACGCGCCGCGGAATACTTCCGCAAGCTGTTCGAAACCGACTGCGAGGTGTTCTTCGCCTTCAACGGCACCGCCGCCAACTCCCTGGCGCTGGCCTCGCTGTGCCAGAGCTACCACAGCGTGATCTGCTCCGAGACCGCCCACGTCGAAACCGACGAGTGCGGTGCGCCGGAGTTCTTCTCCAACGGCTCCAAGCTGCTGACCGCGCCCAGCGTCAACGGCAAGCTGACACCACAGTCGATCCGCGAAGTGGCGCTGAAGCGTCAGGACATCCACTACCCCAAGCCACGGGTGGTGACCATTACCCAGGCCACCGAGGTGGGCACCGTCTATCGCCCCGACGAGCTGAAGGCGATCAGCGCCACCTGCAAAGAGCTGGGGCTGAACCTGCACATGGACGGCGCACGCTTCAGCAATGCCTGCTCGTTCCTGGGCTGCAGCCCGGCAGAGCTGACCTGGAAGGCCGGTGTCGATGTACTGTGCTTTGGCGGCACCAAGAACGGCATGGCGGTGGGCGAGGCGATCCTGTTCTTCAACCGCCAACTGGCCGAGGACTTCGACTACCGCTGCAAGCAGGCCGGGCAACTGGCATCGAAGATGCGCTTCCTGTCGGCGCCTTGGGTGGGCCTGCTGGAAGATGGCGCCTGGTTGCGCCATGGCGCGCATGCCAACCATTGCGCGCAGTTGCTCGCCTCGCTGGTGAGTGATTTGCCGGGAGTGGATCTGATGTTCCCGGTTGAGGCCAACGGGGTGTTCCTGCAGATGCCGGAGCATGCGATCGAGGCACTGCGCAGCAGGGGATGGCGGTTCTATACCTTCATTGGTAGCGGCGGGGCGCGGTTCATGTGCTCGTGGGATACCGAGGAAGAGCGGGTGCGCGAGCTGGCGGCGGATATCCGCGCCATCATCGGCGCCTGACAGGCCGCATTCGCGGGTAAACCCGCTCCTACAGGGATCGCGCAGGTTTCAAGGCCTGAGGTGAGCCTGTGGGAGCTACAGGTACAGCTCTGCCCTCAAGAGCAATGATGAACCTGTGGGAGCGGGTTTACCCGCGAAGAAGCCAACACTGATCTAAAGCCTGAACCCACCCATCTGCCGCGCCAGGTCATCCGCCAAGCCACGCAGCGCCTGGCACTCTTCACGACAGCCCTGCACCTCCGCCGCGGTCTCCCGCGCCAGGTCGGAAATCCCCTGCACCGTACGATTGATCTCCTCGGTCACCGCCGACTGCTCTTCGGTCGCAGTAGCTACCTGATGGTTCATGTCGCTGATGTGCTCGACCTGGTCAGTGATCGCCCCCAATGACGCTCCGGTGCGCTGGCTCGACTCCACCCCGCTACCCGTCGCCTGCTGCCCAGCCTGCATCGAACTCACAGCCGAACCCGCGCCCTGCTTCAAGCGCTGGATCATCTGCTGCACTTCGTCGGTGGACAGCTGCGTGCGCCGGGCCAAGGTACGCACCTCATCGGCCACCACGGCAAACCCACGGCCCATCTCCCCTGCCCTGGCCGCCTCGATGGCGGCATTCAGCGCCAGCAGGTTGGTTTGCTCGGAAATACTACGGATCACCGCCAGAACTTCGTCGATCGAAGCTACTTCCTCGGCCAGCTGGCTGACTGCATCGGCAGCCTTGCCGATATCACCCGACATCCCTTCGATACCACGGATCGAGCGTTGCACCACTTCACGCGCCTGCAAGGCTTCGTCCCTCGCCGACTGCGAGGCCTGGGCCGCATCACCGGCATTGCGGGCAATGTCCTGCACGGTCAAACCCATTTCGTGCACGGCGGTAGCGACCATTTCGGTCATTTCCTGCTGGCGCCCGGAACGCTCGGCGGTGTTGTCCACCACCTGTGTCACCTGCTCGACCGCCAGGTGCAGCCGCTCGGAAGTGTGCAATATCTCGCCGATCAACCGGCGCTGGCTGTCGAGGAAGCGGTTGAAGCCACGCGCCAGGTCGCCCAGTTCGTCCTGGCGTGAATCGTCCAGCCGGTGGCTGAGGTCGCCCGCGCCACTGCCAATCTGCACCAGCGCCGCTGTCACGCGGCGGATCGGCCGCACCAGGCCACGCGCCAGCAGCACCACCAGCAGCAGCGATACCAGGGCCACGGCACCACCGATCAGGCTGGTCAGCCATACCGCCTGGTGCATTGGCGCGTAGATTTCCTCCTCCGGCACCTCGGCCACCAGGGTCCAGTTGAGGTCGCGCAAGGGCAGGCCGAGCGCCAGGTAGCTTTCGCCGTCACGGCTGAAGCGGCTGCTGCGCAGGCCCTCGTCGCCGGTCATCAGCGCCTTGGCGGCATCCGCGCCGAGCTGTTCGGTGAGCTGGCGTTTGCCGCTGAAGGCAGCGTCCGGATGAACCTGGATCAGGCCATCGTTACGCACCAGGAACACCCTGCCGTGCTCGCCAAATTTGAAGTCATGAATCAGCTTCGACAGTTCGGTCATGCGCAGGCCCATGCCAGCCACACCGACCAGTTGGCCATTCTTTTCCACGCGATAGTCGATGAACAGCGCGAGCTCGCCGGTGGCACCGTCGATGTCGATGTTGATCAGGCGTTCGGCACCGCTGTCGATGTAGCCGTAGAACCATTTGTCCTTGGGGTTGCTGCGGCTGAGAGTACGGTCCAGGCCATTCTCGTTGTAGTAGTGGCCGGTTTCGGTCGAAACGAACAAAGTGGTGAAGGCCTGGTTGCGCTGCTTGGCGGCGGTCAGGTATTCGATGAATGGAGCGGCATGGGCGGGGTCTTCACCGGCGGCAAGCCAGTCGCGCAGCAGGGTGTTGCCGGCAATATCCGCCGCCGCCACCAGCGGCTGGCCGAGCATGCGCTCGATGTCGTTGCGGATGGCCTCGATGCTGGCGGGCAGCGCGGTATCGACCAGGTAGCGTTCGGTGAGGCGGTTTAGCGCCACCGTGAAAATGATGACCACCACCAGGATGCTCGCCAGCAGGGCGGCGCCCATGCTGGTGATCAACTGCCACTGGATGCTTTTACGCCAGATACGCATGCCCTACTCCCCGCATAATTATTGTTTTGCGGAAAGTGTATACACTTGCGTATGCAGTTAATCCAGTGACCTGAAGCAATCAGATACCCTGTGGGAGCGGGTTTACCCGCGAATGCGATGCTGAATGCACTGACGCATTCGCGGGTGAATCCGCTCCCACAGAGGTCGATGCAAGGCCTTATTGTTCGGCTATGGTCCGCACGATGGCGTCCACCGTGGCATCGATCTGCGCCTGGGTACGCTCCAGCGTCTTGCGGTGCTCATCCTGCAGCTCGATCTGCCGCGAACACAGGTTCAGCGCGGCCAGCACCAGCAACTTGTCGCCGATCAGGGTCGGGTACTGACGCTTGGTCTGGGCCAGGGCGGTGTTGAGCATCTGCACCGCCTGGGCCAGGGTCGCTTCCTGGCCTGCAGGCGCCTTGATCGAATAGTCGTTGCCGAGGATCGACACGACATTGATCGGCTGCGCTCGCAGTGTCATGCGCCTACGACGCCGGCGTTGGCGCGCTCGAGCAGGGCCTGCAGGCGTGCGGCGGTGCTGCCGTTCTTCTCTTCCTGCTCCATCAGCGACAGCTGCAGGGTTTCGTTCTCTTCCTTGGCCTGGGCCAGTTCCTGACCGAGGGCGGCGTTCTGCTCGGTGAGTTGAGCGTTCTTCTGCATCAGGTCGCTGACCAGTTGCTCGATTTGATTCAGGGAAGCTTCCAGCATGGGTCTATCTCAGGTTGTTGCGAGGGGCGCACACGATAAAGAAAAGTGCGGCCCATCGCCATTAAATATCGGATTCACAAAGTGTCTAACCCGCAGATTGACAGGGTAACCGGCCCCTTGTTCCGACCTGGGTCAACCGCCGGTCAGGAACAACCGGGCCAACTCGGAGTTTTGCCAGGCGCGCACTCAAGGCTGACGGGTCACGACCGATACTCAGAGAGACACATTCTGTCGCACTGGATGCGTCTCCTTCACTTGCCTGGATCTGCCCACCATGTCATTACGCAACATCAATATTGCCCCACGCGCATTGCTGGGCTTTGCGCTCATCGGCCTGCTGATGCTCGGCCTCGGTATCTTCTCTCTGATCCAGATGGGCAACATCCGCCAGGCCGGCCTGGTCATCGAGCAAATCAGCGTCCCCGCCATCAAGACACTGGATGAGATCAGCGCGCTGAACCTGCGCCTGCGCAGCCTCTCCTACCGCCTGCTGGTGAACCGCGACCCGCAAAACCAGCAGGAAATCCTCAACCTGATGGACCAGCGCAACCAGCAGATCGACCGCGCGCGCGAGGCCTACGTGCCGCTGATCACTGCCGCCGACGAACAGGCTGCGTACGACCAGTACGTTCAGTTGCTCAACCAGTATCGCCAGCTGGAGGCGCAAATGCGCAGCCTCAACCAGGCCGGCCGCCTCGACGAGCTGAGAGATGTTCTCAACCGTGACTTGCAGGCCAACTCCGAGCAGATCAACAAGATCATGGAGACCCTGGTGGGCATCAATACCGAGCAGACCCGTGACACCAACGCGAAAGCCGCCAGCCAGTATGACGCGGCCTTCTCTCTGGTGATCGGCCTGCTGGTCGCCGCCACCGTGCTGACTTTTGTCTGTGCCCTGCTGTTGACCCGCAGCATCGTCAAGCCGATCGACGAGGCGCTTAGATGTGCCGAACAGATTGCCGACGGCGACCTGACCCATGTCATCCATGCCGAGGGTACCGACGAAGCTGCCCGCCTGCTGCGCGCCATGGCCCGCATGCAAGACAAACTGCGCGACACCTTGCAGCTGATCGCCGGGTCGGCGACACAGCTGGCCTCGGCTGCCGAAGAGCTGAACGCCGTCACTGACGAAAGCGCCCGCGGCCTGCAGCAGCAGAACAACGAAATCGAACAGGCCGCCACGGCGGTGACCGAGATGACCAGCGCCGTCGAAGAAGTAGCGCGCAATGCAGTCAGCACCTCGGAAGCCTCCAGCGAAGCCAGCCGTTCGGCGGGCGACGGCCGCGACCTGGTCATGGAAACCGTGGGTGCCATCGAGCGCATGAGTGGCGATGTGCAGGCCACCGCCAAACTGGTCACCCACCTGGCCGAACAGTCGCGCGATATCGGCAAGGTGCTGGACGTGATCCGTGGCCTGGCCGACCAGACCAACCTGCTGGCGCTGAACGCCGCGATCGAGGCGGCACGTGCCGGTGAGGCGGGCCGTGGCTTTGCCGTGGTCGCGGATGAGGTGCGGGCGCTGGCTCATCGTACCCAGCAGTCGACCAGCGAGATCGAGCGGATGATCGGCAGTATTCAGGGCGGTACGGAAGAGGCGGTGGAATCGATGCGCACCAGCACCGAGCGTGCCGAATCAACCCTGAACATTGCCCGTGGCGCAGGCATGGCGCTGGACACCATCGCCGGGGCGGTGGCGCAGATCAATGAGCGTAACCTGGTGATTGCCAGCGCGGCGGAAGAGCAGGCGCAGGTGGCGCGTGAAGTGGACCGCAACCTGGTGAACATCAATGACCTGTCGGTGCAGAGTGCTACCGGGGCGCATCAGACCAGTGCGGCGAGTGCGGAGTTGTCGCGGTTGGCGGTTGACTTGAATGGTCTGGTAGCACGCTTCCGTACCTAATTATGCGAGATCGGGGTCGCAATGCGACCCCAGCAAAAAATCATTAATAACTCAATTTATCGGCAAGCATTCATGCTCACATTTGATTGGGCATCCTGCCAACTGCACGAAGCATCGATGTCGGCGGCGTGATTGTCGGGAGAAACTTGATTGTCTTGACAGCAACAGTTACGCCAAGCGAGACGGTGAGCACTTCTTGGCCACCGGGTATGCCAGCACCGATCATTGCGGCACCTACCTTGTCCCCATATTTGGCAAGCTCACTCACGGTCTTCAGCGTGCTATTTCTCAAGCCAAAATTTTTTATTCGCGCGGCAACCCAAAGCACTTGTTTAAACGCTTTGAGCGCGCCCAGGACGCTGAATTCGCCGCTCGGGTCCATACGATTGACGGGATCCCCTAGGCAGTATGCGTATCCATTGATGCCTCCCTGCGAGAAAGGGCTTAGCCGATCTGCGCTGAGAAATCGCCTTAGCGCTGGACTGTATGCTCTTCTACCGTTGCCGAGCAGGTAACTGCCAGTTAGACGATCCTGGCACTCTCCATTGAATGCGAGTAAGGAGGCAGATCGACCAGGCTGAATGCCGTAAGGGTCGTACCGTACTGAACGGCATAGGCTCACAGAAGCTGAAATGGGTTGAATCATACAAAGCCTCCAGAGGTTTTGAAGAAAAGCTACTTCACCGCCGGATACTCTGGAACTGATAGTTTTACTAGTTCTTTTATAAAGCCGGGGCCACTTTGCGGCCCATCGTAGGCAAGCCAGCTCCTACACCGACCGCGCACCTCTTCTGCCTTGTGCAGCATCTTTAGGAGCTGGCTTGCTGGGGATTTCTGCCTTGTGCAAAACCTGTGGGAGCTGGCTTGCCGGCGATGGGCTGCATAGCAGCCCCCTGCATTCTCGGATCAGTAATCGATCCGCACATCCCCTTTCGGCACGCTGCAGCACGACAGAATGTAGCCCTCGGCTTCGTCCTCTTCAGTAATGCCGCCGTTGTGTTCCATCTCCACTTCGCCGCCCAGCTTGAGCACCTTGCAGGTGCCGCAAATGCCCATACCGCAGGCTTTCGGGATCATCAGGCCAACCTTGGCCGCCGCCGCGTGCACGGTCTCGCCCGGGGCGATGCGGATGCTCTTCTCGCTGCCGATGAACTCCACCAGGTTGAGGTCGGCCGCATCCAGTTCCGGCGCGTCGGCAGCCTGCTCGGCATGCTCCACCGCATCGGCCTTGGCCTCGGGCGGCGTCGCACCGAACGATTCCTCGTGATAGTTCTTCATGTCGAAGCCGACCGCTTCGAGCATACGCTTGACCGCAGTCATGTATGGCGTCGGGCCGCAGCAGAACACCACACGGTCCATGTAGTCCGGCGCGATCAGCTCCATCAGGCGCTGGTTGAGGTAACCGCGATAACCCGCCCACGGCTCACCCAGGCCATGCTTTTCACAAATGATGTGCAAGCTGAAATTGGGGATGCGCGAGGCCATCTGCTCCAGTTCACGATGGTAGATGATGTCCTTCGGCGAACGGGCGCTGTGCACGAACACCATGTCGACATTGCCGTTGGTGTCGTAGAACCAGCGCGCCATCGACATGACCGGGGTGATCCCGACACCGCCCGAGAGGTACAGCACCTTCTGCGCCGGGAAATCGATGGCGTTGAACAGCCCCACCGGGCCGTGCACCGGCAGCTCGGCGCCTTCGTGCATGGTGTCGTGGAGGAAGTTGGACACCAGGCCGCCCGGTACACGCTTGACGGTGATCGAGAAGCTGTAGGGCACCGACGGTGAACTGGAGATGGTGTAGGAACGCATCACCGGCTTGCCTTCGATCTCCAGCTCCAGGGTGACGAACTGCCCCGGCTTGAAGAAGAACATGATCGGTTGATCGGCCATGAAGCAGAAGGTGCGCACGTCCCAGGTCTCCTGGATGACCTTGACGCAGCGCACGATGTGGCGGCCGTTGGCCCAGGTCTGGGTAGTGACCGGATTGAGGAAGGTATCGGACATGTTCATCTCCAGCAGCCGACTATTGGCCGTTTTATGGCTTGGATAATGCGCAAGCTGAAGACGACGTACATTCCTGCCAGCGACATCGGCGTGCTTATCGCGACCAGCCCCGCACTGCAAGGGCTGGCGCGTCGTAATTCAAATCGGCCATGTCGCCCATGGATACGGTTCATGACGCCTTCGGACGCACACTCCACGGCAAAACAACTAGCTGTTTCTGATGAGCAGCCTTGCGGCACCACAACAACGATTAGCCACCTTTTGCCGGCCGCACACGGCCCCGAGGAATACACGATGGACGTCACCGCAACCCTGAGCCTGGGCGATCCACTGGAACCTGCACGCAAGGCCACCGCCGAGATGCTGCAGACCCGCGAGCGCACCTACTCGCTGCCCCAGCCTTTCTACACCGACGAGCGTCTGTTCCAGATCGACATGCAGGAGATCTTCCACAAGGAGTGGCTGATCGCCGGCATGACCTGCGAGATCCCGGCCAAGGGCAACTACATCACCCTGCAGATCGGCAAGAACCCGATCATCGTGGTGCGTGGCGCCGAAGGTAAGGTGCACGCCTTCCACAACGTCTGCCGCCACCGCGGTTCGCGCCTGTGCGTCAGCGACAAGGGCAAGGTGGCCAAGCTGGTCTGCCCGTACCACCAGTGGACCTACGAGCTGGACGGCCGCCTGCTGTTCGCCGGTACCGAAATGGGTGCCGACTTCGACATGAACCAGTATGGCCTGAAGCCTGTGAACGTGAAGGTCGCCGGCGGCTACATCTTCATCAGCCTGGCGGAAAACCCGCCTGCCATCGACGAGTTCCTGGCCACCCTGGACCACTACATGGAACCGTACGACATGGAAAACACCAAGGTGGCGGTACAGACCACCTTGATGGAAAAGGCCAACTGGAAGCTGGTGCTGGAAAACAACCGCGAGTGCTACCACTGCAACGGTTCGCACCCGGAGCTGCTGCAAACCCTGCTGGAATGGGACGACACCAACGACCCGCGCGCCAGCCAGGAATTCAAGGACCACGTGGCTGCCTCCGCCGCCGCCTGGGAAGCCGAGAAGATCCCGTACCTGCACAAAAGCCATGGCCTGCGTAACCGTATCGTGCGCATGCCGCTGCTCAAGGGCACCGTGTCGATGACCATGGACGGCAAACAGGCCTGCCAGAAGCTGATGGGTCGTATCCAGAACCCGGACTTGGGCTCGATGCGCATCCTGCACCTGCCGCACTCCTGGAACCACTGCATGGGCGACCACATGATCGTGTTCACCGTGTGGCCGATCAGCGCCCAGGAAACCATGGTCACCACCAAGTGGCTGGTGCACAAGGATGCCGTGGAGGGTGTGGACTACAACCCCGAGAACATGCGCAAGGTGTGGGACGCCACCAACGACCAGGACCGTCGCCTGGCCGAGGAAAACCAGCGTGGTATCAACTCCACCGCTTACCAGCCTGGGCCATACTCGAAAACCTACGAGTTTGGCGTGGTCAACTTCATTGACTGGTACAGCCAGCGCTTGCTGAACAACCTGGGGGCGGAGCCGGCGGCGTATCTGAAGGAAGTTCAGGCACAGTAAACGATGATGCCGTGCCTCGTCCGGTATGACGAGGCACGACACACCTGCGTTTCAGTAAGGGGCGCTAATAGCATCAACTCCCTCTAACGACAAGGACAGCTCTCAGAACTTCTCCTCCATCATCGCTATGTACCTTGGCCATCACCCTCCCCGGCACACGGTAGGCCCCGGCTATTCCGCTACCGAGCGCTTCCGCTGCCCATTGCCCCGCCTGCAAACTCCCCCTCCTGACGAAAGGTGGGAGCAAGACTTGCCCTATGGCCTCGGCCACCACGCTCCACCGGTTGATGCCATGTTGATCTGCGAGTTGCGTCCATGTTTGATACACCGAATAGCCGTTTAAATTGGTGCCTATGGCAACGCCAGAACTTCCCCCAGCTCCGGTCCAGACAAGCTGACTGACCAGTGGATCTGCCGGCGACACAGGTGCATTGAGGATATTTCGGGCGAGATTGGCACCAGCCCCCATAGGGATAGAGGAATAAAACTGGAGCGAGTCTGCAAGCTCTGCGCGCACAAGTTCCTGGTCGGGTAACTCCCCGTTCATCCTCTGAATCCGCTGTCTAACCACAGCAAGCGACCTGCGGTTAACCGCGCCGAGTCCTGTTGAAACACTAGAGGCGGCCTGAGCCAGTGGAGGTATCCACTGCCAAACGCGGCCCGTTGAATCGTGCCTGTTAATCGGGTCCCCCTCACAATAGGCGTATCCATTGATTCCGCCCTTGGAGAATGGGCTAAGCGAATCCGGCGTGATGAACCGCATCAGGCCCGGGCTGTAGGAGCGATGGCCACTGCCCAACAGATAATTATGCGTCAACGGATCTTGGTATTGGCCACAAAAAGCCAGCCCTGAACCCAGGGAACCGCTAAGGAAGCCATAGGGTGAGTAAGCGCGCGGACCCAAGGAAAGCGCGCCCAGTACAGAGTGCTGCCGATCGATATTCAACAGGGATGTCGCCATGGTTGACTCACACTGATCGCATGTGGACAGGGTAACGACGGACGCCAGGTTTGCGTACTGGCAAAAATATCAGACAAACCCCTGATCATTGTTTGATCAAACCGGCCAGGATGGCGTGGATATTGGGCTACAGCGGACTTCTTACACCTTGTCCACAGAAACACCAACAGAGTTTGTGAGCAACTGATGCAGTTTGTGCAATCGGATTGTGGATAAGCCACTCACGACCATGATTATCAAGGATCGAGCAGGATTATGGCGAGATTGATCACTTTCTGAACAAACCTGTCAAAGCCTTTAACTATGTGGCTTACAGGTGCTACCGAACAGATTATCCACAGACCGGCTAACAGTGATTGTGGACAAAATCCGGAGGGTACTGCCGCGCGTTGCATGCGAAGGCAGGGATAATACTGGTTGTTTTTTGACCATAATCTTGGAGGCGCCGTCACACAAGGGCTGCGGCCATGCGCCAACACTTTATCCACACCTTGGCGAACAGATTCGGTGGGCAAAAGCGCTCGATCGAGGCTGTGTATGGAATGTAGGAGCGGCCT
Source organism: Pseudomonas sp. M2(2023) (assembly GCF_030263955.1). Taxonomy (NCBI): domain Bacteria; kingdom Pseudomonadati; phylum Pseudomonadota; class Gammaproteobacteria; order Pseudomonadales; family Pseudomonadaceae; genus Pseudomonas; species Pseudomonas sp. M2(2023). The sequence goes on along the minus strand of NZ_CP127114.1, from coordinate 362,352 downwards.
TGTGTCGCGATGGGCCGCAGTGCGGCCTCAGGATCTCGACTATGAGTCAAGATTGCCGGGGCTGCTGCGCAGCCCATCGCGACACAAGGCCGCTCCCACACCGGGACCGCGTGAGGCTCTAGCGCAGCACGCCCTCTTCCACCAGCAGCTTGAGGATGGCCTCGGCGCCTTCCTGTGGAGAAACGTCCTTCAACACCTTGCCACCGCCGCCACTGGCCTTGGCCGTCGCCGCCTTCATCCGGTCGGCACCGCTCTTGGCCTTGATCACCTTCAGCCGCTTGGGCCGTGGGCGGGCTGGTTGCAGTTCGGCTTCGGCCAGCAGTTCGTCTTCGACGATAGCCACGTTGCGTGCCGCCAACACACCCCGACGCGCCGGCCCGAAAGCACTCTGGCGCGGCTTGGGCGCGGCGTTATCCACAGTCGCCAGCAACGGCAGGCGCACCTTCAGCCGACGCCGCTGACCGCGCGGCAGCGCCTGCAATACCTGGGCGGTGCCGTTTTCGATCGACTCCACTTCAGCCAACCCCACAATCAGCGGCCAGCCGAGCTTTTCGGCCAGCAGGAACGGCAACATGCCCGACCCTTCGCCAGTCTCGGCCTGGCTGCCGGTCAGCACCAGCTGTGCCCCGGCATCGCGCAGGTAATCCCCGAGCACGCCCAGCACGTCGGCGCCGGCCGGCTGCTCCAGCACATCCAGGTGGTCCAGGCCCATCCCCAGGTAGGCGCGCAGCGCCTCTTCCCGTGGGTCGCCGGCATGCACCACCTGTAAGTTATCCCCAGCCAGCTGCAAACCCAGCTCCACGGCGCGCGCATCCTGCTCGGCGCGGCGAGCGCGGCCGGAGCTGGGGTGGGCACCGATGGAAACCAGGCTGATCACTTTCGTACTCATGCTCGTGCCCTTATGCCGCGTCGCGCTGGCCGCCGCTGCGGTAGTTGTCCACAGCCTCGATCAGTGCCTGGAGAATCGCCGAACTGTCACCAATCACCGACAAGTCCGCCCGTTTGATCATGTCGCAGCCCGGGTCCATGTTGATCGCTACCACCTTGTCGCAGGCGCCGATGCCCTGCAGGTGCTGGATCGCGCCCGAGATACCCACAGCCACGTAGACCCGCGCGGTAACCCAGGTACCGGTGGCACCCACCTGGCGGTTGCGCGGCATGAAGCCGTCGTCCACCGCCACCCGCGAGGCGCCTTCGGTGGCGCCAAGGGCCGCGGTGGCCTTGTGATACAGGTCCCAGTCCTTGACCCCGTTGCCGCCCGAGATGATGAACTCGGCTTCGGCCATGGCAATGGTGGCCGGGTCCACGGCCACCGAACCGAGGTCTTCGATGCGCGACAGGCTGCGCGCCACGCTTGTGGACAACTCCACGGGCAGCGCTTCGTGACGGGTTTCGCTGACCGGCTCGGCGCACTCGGCCGCCGCCAGGATCAAGCGTGGTACGGCGCGCTGCAGGTCCTGCTGGCCGGCACCGGCACGGCCGATGCACTGGCCGTCCTTGACCTGCCATACCCGCGTCGCCGGGCGCTCGCCCAGTGCCGCGCCCAGGCGCCGGCCCAGTTCGCCACCACCGGTGCGGCTGTCGGGCAGCAGCCAGTGGCGCGGGGTGAACTGGTTATCCACAGCCCGCAGGCCTTGTACCAGTTGCTCCGGTGCATAACCTTCGAACGCCTCGCCTTCGATGACCAGCAGGCGGTCGACCCCGGCTGTGGAAAAGTTGCTTTCCTTGTGCTCGCCAAACACCACTGCCAGCACCGCACCGTCGCTGCCGGCCAGGCTGTGGGCCAGGCCGAGCAGGTCGCGGTCGTGGCTGCTCAGGCGGCCACCGACCATGTCCGGCACCACGGCGATGTAGAACGCCGGCGCCGGCACCTGGTGCAGCGGCAGCTTGACCTCGGCCGCCGCCGTGCGTCGCCCGCCCACGGCGGTGCCCTGCTGGGCGCCGCTGCGGTCGATGCGCTTGATGCCGGCCGGGCCGATGAAGCCTGCGGCAATCGCATGGGGGTTCTTGCGGATGAGGCCGTTGGGCCCCATCCAGCTGGTCTGCTGCGTCTGCATCGCTGCATGCAGCGGGTGCAGACGGTTACGGGCGATCCACTCGGCGCGTGGGTCGCGGCGGATAATGTCGCTCATCAGTGCACCTCCGCAGGTTCACGTTTGGCCGTTTGCGGCTTTGGGGCAGAGGGCGCGTCCTCTTCGATCAGCACGTCGGCCACCAGTTCGGCCAGGTCCTTGATCTGCGGGCGCGGTTCGACCACACCTTCGAGCATGGCGGTGCATTGTGGGCAACCCACGGCCACCAGCTCGGCCTCGGTCTCGCGGATGTCGTCCATGCGCATGTCCGGGATACGCTGCTTGCCAGGGATGTCGGTGATCGGCGCACCGCCACCACCGCCGCAGCAACGGGAACGGAAGCCCGAGCGCTGCATCTCGCGCACTTCGATACCCAGGGCCTTGAGCACGGCACGCGGAGCTTCGTACTCACCGTTGTAACGGCCCAGGTAGCACGGGTCGTGGTAGGTGACGCTGCCGCCCTTGTGCTGGCCGAGGTTGAGCTTGTTGGCCGCGATCAGTTCGGCGATGTACGTGCTGTGGTGCTGCACCTGATAGTCGCCGCCCAGGGCGCCGTACTCGTTCTTCAGCACATGGAAGCTGTGCGGGTCGCAGGTGACGATGCGCTGGAACTTGTACTTGGCCAGGGTCTGGATATTGCGTTTGGCCAATTGCTGGAAGGTCGCTTCATCGCCCAGACGGCGCGCCACGTCGCCGCTGTCGCGCTCTTCCAGGCCGAGCACGGCAAAGTCCACGCCCGACGCCTTGAGCACTTTGACGAACGAGCGCAGGGTGCGCTGGTTGCGCATGTCGAAGGCACCGTCACCGACCCAGAACAGCACCTCGGTGGTTTTCACCTCCGACAGCAGTTGCAGGTTGAGGTCGGCGGCCCAGTTCATGCGCCCGCCAGGGGCGAAGCCGCCCGGGTTGTCGGTAGCGATCAGGTTGTCCAGCACTTCGGCGCCCTTGTTCGGGGTGGCGCCTTTTTCCAGGGTGAGGTGACGACGCATGTCGACGATGGCATCGACGTGCTCGATCATCATCGGACATTCCTCGACGCAGGCACGGCAGGTGGTGCACGACCACAGCGTTTCGGCGTCGACCAGGCCATTGACGATCGGCTGGTGCGGGTGGCCGCCATGCTCACCGATCGGTTTGCCCGGGTATGGGCTGCCGGCGAACTGCGCGTCGGTGCCACCGGCCAGGCCGATGACCATGTCCTGGATGAGCTTTTTCGGGTTCAGCGGCTGGCCGGCGGCAAAGGCCGGGCACATGGCTTCGCATTTACCGCACTGCACGCAGGCGTCGAAGCCCAGCAGCTGGTTCCAGGTGAAGTCCACCGGCTTTTCCACGCCCAGCGGCGCGTTCGGGTCTTCCAGGTCCAGCGGCTTGAGGCCGGTGGAACGGCCGCCGCCGAAGCGTTCGGCGCGGCGGTGCCAGGCCAGGTGCAGGGCACCGGCGAAGGCGTGTTTCATCGGGCCGCCCCAGGTCATGCCGAAGAACAGCTCCGACACGCCCCACAGCACGCCCAGGCCGAGAATGCCTACCATCACCCAGCCACCGGTGTTGGCCGGCAGGATGCCGGCAACCGGCAAGGTGGCGATGAAGAAGCTAACGGCAAACGCCAGCAAGCTCTTCGGCAGGCGCATCCACGGGCCCTTGGACAGGCGCGAAGGCGGGTTGAGGCGGCGCTTGAAGACGAAGATGGCGCCGCTGAACATGATCACCGTGGCCACCAGCAACGCGTAGCCGAGGATCTTGCTCTGCAGGCCGAAGCCGTGCACCAGGATCGCCAGCACGGCCGACAGCACGAAGCCGCCAGCGGTGGCCACGTGGGTCTTGGACATGTACTTGTCGCGCTCGACCACATGGTGCAGGTCCACCAGGTAGCGGCGCGGCATGGCCAGCAGGCCGCCGATCAGGTTGACCTTGGACGGCCGGCCACGCCGCCACATGCGCACCCGGCGCAGGGCGCCGAGCACTGCCAGGCCAAGGGCAGCGAACAGCAGGATTGGTAGAAGGGTGTTCAACATGGGAGGCTCCCACAACAGCTGGATTCTTGCGCCACTCTGAAGATGGGATTGGCCCCTTGTAGGAGCGGGTTTACCCGCGAATGCGTCAGATCAGACAACTCTGTTGCTTGTGCTGACGCTTTCGCGGGTGAAGCCGCTCCCACAGGGACCGCGCCCGGTGGCGACGATTTTTCTCGATCAGAAGTCCTTGCACAGGCGCAAGGCGTCGTAGATCGCCGCATGCACGTTGCGCTGGGCCACGCAGTCGCCGATGCGGTACAGCAGGTAGCCTTCGCCCGGCTGGCTGAGGATCGGCTGTGGCTTGATGGCGAACAGCGCCTCCACGTCGATCTGGCCTTTGTTGCGCGAACCTTCCTTCAGTGCGTAGTACAGCTGCTCGTCAGGACGCACGCCGTTCTCCACCACCACCTGGTCGACCACGCGCTCTTCCTTGGCGCCGGTGTATTCGTTTTCCAGCACCGCCACCAGCTTGTCGCCTTCGCGGTAGACCTTTTCCAGCATCATGTCGCCGGTCATGATCACTTCTTTCGGGTACATGCTGCGGTAGTAGGTCGGGAAGGTAGTACCGCCCATGGCCACACCCGGCTTGATGTCGTCGGTGACGATCTCGACCTGGCTGCCCTTGTCGGCGATGAAGTCAGCCACCGACATGCCAGTGAACTCGCAGATGGTGTCGTACACCAGCACGTTCTTGCCCGGCGCAACCTTGCCGTCGAGCACGTCCCAGCTGCTGACTACCAGCCCTTCGGCGGCGCCCCAGTGCTCGTTCTGCTCCAGGAAGGAATGCCCACCTACCGCCAGCACGATGATGTCGGGGCGCAGGTCCTGGATGGCAGCCACGTCGGCGGCGGTGCCCAGGCGCAGGTCGACCTTCAGGCGCGCCAGCTCCAGCTGGTACCAACGGGTGATACCGGCGATCTGGTCACGCTGCGGGGCCTTGGCGGCGATGGTGATTTGCCCGCCGATCTGCTCCTTCTTCTCGAACAGGGTCACATCGTGGCCACGTTCGGCAGCCACGCGGGCCGCTTCCATGCCGGCCGGGCCGGCGCCAACCACCACCACCTTGCGCTTGGCGCCGGTGGTCTTCTCGATGATGTGCGGCACGCCCATGTATTCACGGGAGGTCGCGGCGTTCTGGATGCACAGTACATCCAGGCCCTGGTACTGGCGGTCGATGCAGTAGTTGGCACCGACGCACTGCTTGATCTGGTCGATCTGGCCCATCTTGATCTTGGCGATCAGGTGCGGGTCAGCCATGTGCGCACGGGTCATGCCGACCATGTCCACGTAGCCGCCTTCGAGGATGCGCGTGGCCTGGTTCGGGTCCTTGATGTTCTGCGCGTGCAGCACCGGGACCTTGACCACTTCCTTGATGCCGGCCGCCAGGTGCAGGAACGGCTCCGGCGGGTAGCTCATGTTCGGGATGACGTTGGCCAGGGTGTTGTGGGTGTCGCAACCCGAGCCGACCACGCCGATGAAGTCGAGCATGCCGGTGGCGTCATAGTAGGCAGCGATCTGCTTCATGTCCTCGTGGCTGAGGCCATCGGGGTGGAATTCGTCGCCACAGATACGCATGCCCACGCAGAAGTCGTCACCGACTTCGGCGCGCACGGCCTTCAGTACTTCCAGGCCGAACTTCATGCGGCCTTCGAAGGTGCCGCCCCATTCGTCGGTACGCTTGTTGACCCGTGGGCTCCAGAACTGGTCGATCATGTGCTGGTGCACGGCCGACAGTTCCACGCCGTCCAGGCCGCCTTCCTTCGCACGGCGGGCAGCTTGCGCATAGTTGCCGATCACGCGCCAGATCTCCTCCACCTCGATGGTCTTGCAGGTGGCGCGGTGCACGGGTTCACGGATACCCGACGGCGACATCAGGGTCGGCCAGTTGAAGCCGTCCCAACGCGAGCGACGGCCCATGTGGGTAATCTGGATCATGATCTTGGCGCCATGCTTGTGCATGGCGTCGGCCAGGTTCTGGAAGTGCGGGATGATGCGGTCGGTCGACAGGTTGACCGACGACCACCACTCCTGCGGGCTGTCGATGGCCACCACCGACGAGCCGCCGCAGATCGCCAGGCCGATACCGCCCTTGGCCTTTTCTTCGTAGTACTTCACGTAGCGGTCGGTAGTCATGCCGCCGTCAGTGGCGTAGACCTCAGCGTGCGCGGTGCTGAGCACACGGTTGCGGATGGTCAGTTTGCCGATCTGGATCGGCTGGAACATTGCTTCGAATGCCATGACGCTATCTCCGGCTTACAACGGCTTTGTAACGAACAGGCCATCTTCGTGGCCTTCTTCCGACCCGCCATAGACCTGTTCGGCCACGGTGCGGATCGAGCTGCCGCGGGCAGCGAGAATCTGGTCCATGGCGCCGGCGAACCAGCCGGTGAACATGTAATCGACCTTGCGGCCGCACTTGCCATAGACGTACACGAACGCGGAGTGCTTGAGCTTGACGCTGCAGGTGCCTTTGTCGAGGTCGATGTCCTGGATCTCGAACAGGCCCCAGCCACGCTGGCTCAGGCGCTTCATGTAGTGCTCGAACACCGCCACGCCTTCCAGGCCATGGCACTCGGCCTCTTTTTCACACCAGTGCCAGGCGGACTTGTAGCCGGCCTTGTAGAGGATCTCGGCGTACTTGTCGGCGCCCAGGACTTCTTCGATGCCCATGTGGTTGTTGACGAAGAAATGGCGCGGCACATACAGCATCGGCAAGGCGTCGCTGGTCCAGACACCGGTCTCGCTGTCTACTTCGATTGGCAATTGCGGGGCGATCTTGGCCATGGAAACTCAACTCCATAAAATTTTTTATCGGGATGCCCCGGCGTTGCTGGCAGGGGCTTTCAGGCTTGGAGAGCGGCTTATTCGCCCCACACGTCCTTGAGGACGTTGACCCAGTTCTCACCCATGATCTTGCGCACCACGCGCTCGGAGTGGCCGCGCTTGAGCAAGGTTTCGGTGAGGTTGGGGAATTCGCCCACAGTGCGGATGCCCAGTGGGTTGATGATCTTGCCGAAGTTGGTCAGGCGACGGGCGTAACCCTTGTCGTGGGTCAGGTATTCGAAGAAGTCCTGGCCGTGGCCCTGGGTGAAGTCGGTACCGATACCGATGGCGTCTTCACCGACGATGTTCATGGTGTACTCGATGGCTTCGGCGTAGTCGTCGATTGTCGAGTCGATGCCCTTGGCCAGGAACGGCGCGAACATGGTCACGCCAACGAAACCGCCGTGGTCGGCGATGAACTTCAGCTCTTCGTCCGACTTGTTGCGCGGGTGCTCTTTCAGGCCCGAAGGCAGGCAGTGCGAGTAGCAAACCGGCTTTTTCGACTCGAGGATGACTTCTTCGGAGGTCTTGGAGCCCACGTGGGACAGGTCGCACATGATGCCGACGCGGTTCATTTCGGCAACGATCTCGCGACCGAAGCCCGACAGGCCGCCGTCACGCTCGTAGCAACCGGTACCGACCAGGTTCTGGGTGTTGTAGCACATCTGCACAATGCCCACGCCCAGCTGCTTGAATACGTCGACGTAGGCGATCTGGTCTTCGAAGGCGTGGGCGTTCTGGAAGCCGAAGAGAATGCCGGTCTTGCCCAGTTCCTTGGCCTTGCGGATGTCGGCGGTGGTGCGTACCGGCATCACCAGGTCACTGTTATCGCGGATCAGCTTCTGGCTGGCGGCGATGTTGTCGACGGTAGCCTTGAAGCCTTCCCAGACCGACACCGTGCAGTTGGCCGCAGTCAGCCCGCCTTTGCGCATGTCTTCGAACAGCTCGCGGTTCCATTTGGCAATGATCAGGCCGTCGATGACGATGCTGTCGGCGTGAAGTTCGGCTGGGCTCATCAGGCTGTCCCCTTTTATTGAATGGGTTTGCGCCAAACCTTATTGCCGGCGCTTTGGGGCCAGCATATGCCTGTGCCCAAAGGCGCCCCGATGCAAAAACGACAGGGGGTTTGCCGAAAGCGTCAATGCGCGACATCGCGCCCTCTGGCGCGCCGTCTGGCGATGAGAGACAGTCTCGATAACGACATTTCCGACCGTTTCATGAACATTTCTTCAGGGAGCTATCGTCTTGTCGGCGGCTGAGCGAGAATCCAGCCGATTCGTCAGCCTTGTTGAGGAGAAAACGGATGAAATCAATGGCATGGCTGGTATTGCTGGCTGTCGTATCGGGCGCCCAGGCCGGCGAGGAAGAAAGCACCCCGTGCGACAACGTCGAGACCGACCAGCAGACATTCGCTTGCGCGGCGTTCAACAAGCAGACGGCCGAGCGTGAACTTAAGTCGGCGTATGACGACCTGATACAGCGCATTCGCGACCAGTACGCCGACGAAGGCGACAAGGCAGACGCCTTGGCCGAGCGTATGGAGGCGGCCGAGAAACTGTGGACGCAACTGCGCGATGCCGACTGCAAGGTCGAAACCTATGCCGAGAAACCGGGCAGCAAGGCGTTCGAAGCGGCGTGGAACACCTGCGTGGCACAACGCAGCGATGACCGCTCGGAGTACCTGCAGTCCATCGGCCAGCAGTAAGGGAGTTCCTCGGCAGGAAAGGCTTTCGGCTTATCTGTCTTGACGATCCGAACCAAAGTGCGTCCCCGGCGCCTCACCCGAGGTGCCGATGATGAACTCGATCGGAAACCAAGACATGACCTCTACTATCAGCAAGACCGACATGAACAGCGCCATTGCCGCCCTGAAGAAAGAAGGCGAAGAACGCGCCGTCATGGTTGCCAACACCGTCTGCATCTTTGCCCCGGATGTACCTGCCAGCGTTGCCGAAGACGTGCTCGATGGCATGCGCTTGATGAACCTGTCGGCAAACAAGAAGTTCGACAAGGAAACCCAGCAGCGCGAGTGGTACAACTTCTACAACGACGGCCTGGGCAAGTTCGGCTGGACGCTGACCGGCGCCGCCCATGTCGAGGAAGCAATCGACAAGGACACCCACACGCTGGCCACCCTGGTGCCGCAGATCGTCACCGTCCAGATCGGCGCCAGCCACCGCCTGAGCCGCTGTGTAAAACGCTCCTTCGAAGTGATCGTGCAAACACCCAAGGCGCAGCAACTGCTCGAAGAAAGCAGCGTGAGCGTTTCGGGCAAATCCAGCACCATCCAGATTTCGGCCTGCGAGATGACACCGCAAGGCCTGCCGATCATGCACATGACCAGCGTTCAGCTGAGCTATGACAAGGCCGAGAAAGCCGCAGGGTCCGCTGGCCGCATCATCGACAAGTCGAATACCCGTGTATACCGGGCCTCGCAACAGGGCTCGTTCAGTGTTCGCCACTTCGACGCCATGCGCGAAGCCGTCAGGATGAAGTTGGCCAGCCAGGCGTTCGACATCCTGGCGCTGGAACTCTGACCTGCACCTGGCGCCGCCCAGCGGCGCCAGGCTCCCCTTCCTACGCCTGCAGCGAGGACCACAAGCATGCCCACCAAACTCGCCAACCAACCCTGGGAAGACCTTCATGCCTGCCTGCGCCTGGCGCAACTGGAAGCCAACCAGGCTCACGATCGCCAACAGGATGGCCAGCGCTGGTTCAGCCGTTTTCTGCAGGGCCTGGAGAACAGCGGTGTCGAACTGATCGAACGGACGACGAAAAGCATCAACTGCGTACCCACGGATGCTGTGTTTCAAGACGTCTTCAACGGCTGGATTCCAGCGCCCCAGCGTCGCAACCTCAAGTTCGAGCGGGTTGCCAACGGAATACTTAATGGCTTGAAACAGCCAGACCTCGCCCTGCTGCGCAGCACTTCGGCCAGCTCGCACCTGCGCATCGAATTTGACCTGGATGACAGCGGCAGCCCGCTGGCGATCGTCTTCAACCTGTGCTGTTCGACCGACCCGGATGCCCCACGTACGCGCCTTGCCCTGCAACTGGACCACATGGGCGCGAAACTCGACGCCCGGGCTTTCGAGGCGCGACGAGTACAGGTCGAAAACCGCCTCCAGGCGCTTTCTGACCTCGATCAGTTCTAACCAGGCGGCATTGCACGCTCCACGGCTGAGGGTGGTCGCCACCGTGCAAAGGTTAGTCGCCAGAACGCATGGCCCAGAGCATGGGCCGCGTAAAGGATTTCAGTTACTTTTTCACCCTGTTTGGCTTCTGCTCGGTAGACAACTTGGCCGATTCGCTCGATACCTCCTACCGATTGCGCCATGCACTGCCGGCCTCCACATCCAAATTCACCAAGGTGATAAAAGATGAATGATTCGATTAACAATATTAAAGAAATAGAATTTTTGGAGTTTGTGAACAAAATTTAGGTAGTTGACTACCCTAGCGACGAAGCGCACCGTAGCGCTGTGGAAAAGTTTGAGAAACTGTCAGAGCACCCCGCTGGATCAGATCTTCTTTTTTACCCAGAGGAAGGGAAAGATAGTCCTGAGCAAATTGTGGCCGAGGTGAAGGCTTGGCGTGCTGCAAACGGCAAACCAGGGTTTGCTCAACCTTAATATGTGTCCCCCGATCAAAAAACTGATCGGGGCTCCCACCTCGTCTAACCAAACAAGTTTTCCAAGGAGGCGAGAGTTGAACCTCAATGGCTCACGAGGACCAGTCACACCACCCGGGCCAACCGATCCTCCCGCGGACACCGCTCGAACCGTGCCCGGTAGCTGCGTGTGAAATACGACGCCGACTCGAACCCGCACGCCACTGCCACCTCCAGCACACTCATGTCGGTCTGGCGCAATAGCTGCCGAGCCTTGTCCAGTCGCAATCGCAGATAGAAGCCACTGGGCGTGTCGTCCAGATGCAAGCGGAACAGGCGCTCCAGTTGCCGCCGGGTCACCTGCACTGCATCGGCCAGCACCTGGGTATTGAGCGGCTGCTCGATATTTCGCTCCATCTCGCCGATCACCTTTACGAGCTTCTTGTTGCTGATGCCGTAACGGCTGGCGATCTGCATGCGCTGGTGGTCCTGGCGCTGGCGAATACGCCCGAGCACGAACTGCTCGGACACCTGCACCGCCAGCTCGCTGCCATGGGCCTGGCCGATCAGGTCAAGCATCAGGTCGATTGACGCGGTACCGCCTGCGCAGGTGATGCGACGCCGATCGATCTCGAACAGCTCCTGGGTCACCTGCAAGCGTGGATAGCGCTCCTTGAACGCCTCCAGCGCCTCCCAGTGCACGGTGGCGCGGTGGCCGTCGAGCAGGCCGGCCTCGGCCAGCACCACCGCGCCGGTATCGATGCCACCCAGAACCACCCCCTCATGGTCCAGGCGGCGTAGCGCCTGCTGCAGCGCCGGCCCATAACAGGCCAATGGCTCGAAACCGGCGACGATCAGCAGGATGCCACCAGGCTCGCCCGCCGCCAGCGCTGCATCGGCGTTCACCGACATGCCATTGCTGGCCAGCACCGCCCCGCCGTCCAGGCTCAACACCTGCCAGCGATACAACGGGCCCTTGAAGCGGTTGGCCACCCGCAGTGGTTCCAGGGCACTGATGAAACCCATGGCCGAGAACCCGGGCAACAACAGGAAGTGAATGATTTGCGGCATTGCATGCTCCACGGCAAAGGTGGTCGCCTCCGTGCAAATGTTGGTCGCCAGGGTGCGATTTCCCACCCTGACAGCAGCGTAGCTTCTTCATACGACCCAGAGAGGTCGAACCCCAATAACAATATGCACTGCCGATGGAGAGCCACCATGCACAGCTTGATCCGCCGCAGCCTGTTGACCCTTGCCCTGAGCAGCATCGCCACTTCCCCACTATTCGCCGCCGAGCCCGCGGCTTGCAAGAACGTCCGTCTGGGCGTGGTCAACTGGACCGACGTCATCGCCACCAGCGCCATGGCGCAGGTGCTGCTCGATGGCCTTGGCTACCAGACCAAGCAGACCAGCGCTTCACAGCAGATCATCTTCGCCGGCATCCGCGACAAGCGCCTGGACATGTTCTTGGGTTACTGGAACCCAATCATGACCCAGACCATCACACCGTTCGTCGACGCCAAACAGGTCAAGGTGCTCGACAAGCCGAGCCTGGAAGACGCCCGCGCCACCCTGGCGGTGCCCAAGTACCTGGCCGACAAGGGCCTGAAGACCTTCGCCGACATCCACAAGTTCGAGAAGGAACTGGGTGGGAAAATCTACGGCATCGAACCAGGCTCCGGCGCCAATACCCAGATCAAGGCGATGATCGCCAAGAACCAGTTCGGCCTGGGCAAGTTCCAGCTGGTCGAGTCCAGCGAGGCCGGCATGCTCGCCGCCGTCGACCGCGCGGTGCGGCGCAACGAGGCTGTGGTGTTCTTCGGCTGGGCACCGCACCCGATGAACGTGAATATCGACATGGTCTACCTGGGCGACAGCCAGGACGCACTGGGCCCGGACGAAGGCCGCGCGACAGTGTGGACGGTGACCGCGCCGGACTACGCCGAACGCTGCCCCAACGCCCACCGCCTGCTGGCCAACCTGAATTTCAGTGCCGAAGACGAGAGCCGCATGATGCAGCCGCTGCTCGACCACAAGGATGCGCTGGAGTCGGCCCGCCAGTGGCTCAAGGACCACCCCGAGGACAAGGCCCGCTGGCTGGAGGGTGTGACCACCTTCGATGGCAAGCCGGCTGCCGACAACCTAAACCTCACTGCCAACTGATCCGGCCCATTCGCGGGTAAACCCGCTCCCACAAGTCATGCACATGCCAGGGGCAACATCGTCCCCTGTGGGAGCGGGCATGCCCGCGAAAAGGCCACCACAGCTCTCTCAAGGAACCCCGACATGAACCACGACGTCATCATCACCTGCGCCCTCACCGGCGCCGGCGACACCGCCTCGAAAAGCCACCTTGTTCCAGTCACCCCCAAGCAGATCGCCGAGTCTGCCGTAGAGGCCGCCAAAGCCGGCGCCACCGTGGTCCACTGCCACGTGCGCGACCCGCAAACCGGCCGCTTCAGCCGTGACGTGGCGCTGTATCGAGAAGTCATGGAGCGCATCCGCGAAGCCGACGTGGACATCATCGTCAACCTTACCGCGGGCATGGGTGGCGATCTGGAAATCGGCCCGGGTGAAACACCACTGGAGTTCGGCCAGGGTACCGACCTGATCGGCCCACTGGAGCGTCTGGCCCATGTCGAAGCGCTGCTGCCGGAAATCTGCACCCTCGACTGCGGCACCCTCAACTTCGGCGACGGCAACTCGATCTACGTCTCCACGCCGGCACAACTGCGCGCCGGCGCCAAGCGCATTACCGAGCTGGGGGTAAAAGCCGAGCTGGAAATCTTCGACACCGGCCACCTGTGGTTCGCCAAGCAGATGATGAAGGAAGGCCTGCTCGAAGACCCGCTGTTCCAGCTGTGCCTGGGTATCCCGTGGGGCGCTCCGGCCGATACCACCACCATGAAGGCGATGGTCGACAACTTGCCGCCAAACGTCACCTGGGCCGGGTTCGGTATCGGTCGCATGCAGATGCCGATGGCCGCACAGGCGGTGCTGCTGGGCGGCAACGTGCGGGTGGGCCTGGAGGACAACCTTTACCTGGACCGTGGCGTGCTGGCCAGCAACGGCCAGTTGGTCGAGCGCGCGGTGGAAATCATTTCGCGCCTTGGCGCCCGTGTGCTGACCCCGGCCGAAGGCCGGGAAAAGATGAACCTCAAACGCCGCTGACACCTTCAGGAGCTCAACATGACCTTCATCACCGAGATCAAGACCTTCGCCGCGCTGGGTAGTGGCGTGATCGGCAGCGGCTGGGTCGCGCGCGCCCTGGCCCACGGCCTGGACGTGGTCGCCTGGGACCCGGCGCCAGGCGCCGAGCAGGCCTTGCGCAAGCGCATCGCCAACGCCTGGCCGGCATTGGAAAAACAAGGCCTGGCACCAGGAGCATCACAAGACCGCCTGAAGTTCGTCGCCACCATCGAGGAATGTGTCCGCGACGCCGATTTCATCCAGGAAAGCGCCCCTGAGCGCCTGGACCTGAAGCTCGACCTGCACGCAAAGATCAGCGCCGCCGCCAAACCCGACGCGATCATCGGTTCCAGCACCTCGGGCCTGCTGCCCAGCGAGTTCTACGAGTCGGCCACCCACCCCGAGCGCTGCGTGGTCGGCCACCCGTTCAATCCTGTGTACCTGCTGCCGCTGGTGGAAATCGTCGGTGGCAACCGCACCGCCCCCGAAGCCATCGAAGCGGCCCGGACCATCTACACCGCCCTGGGCATGCGCCCGCTACACGTACGCAAGGAAGTGCCCGGGTTCATCGCCGACCGCCTGCTCGAAGCGCTGTGGCGCGAAGCACTGCACTTGGTCAACGACGGCGTGGCCAGTACCGGCGAGATCGACGATGCCATCCGTTTCGGTGCCGGCTTGCGCTGGTCGTTCATGGGCACGTTCCTCACCTACACCCTGGCCGGTGGTGATGCGGGCATGCGTCACTTCATGGCCCAGTTCGGCCCGGCGTTGAAACTGCCCTGGACCTACCTGCCGGCGCCGGAACTCACCGACAAGTTGATCGACGATGTGGTCGAAGGGACATCCGTGCAACTGGCGGATCGCAGCATCGCCGCGCTGGAGCGCTATCGTGATGACACCCTGTTGGCAGTGCTGGAAGCGGTAAAGACCAGCAAGGCCAGCCACGGTATGGCTTTCGGCGACTGAGGAGACCGCGATGCCCGCACTGATCACCTACCGCACCCCGGTCCAGGAGGACTGGGTCGACTACAACGGGCACCTGCGCGATGCCTACTACCTGCTGATCTTCAGCTACGCCACCGACGCGCTGATGGAGCGCATCGGCCTGGATGCCGACAGCCGCGGCCAGAGCGGTAACTCGCTGTTCACCCTGGAGGCGCACATCAACTACCTGCACGAAGTAAAGCTGGGCACCGAGGTATGGGTGCAGACGCAGATCATCGGCTTTGATCGCAAGCGCCTGCATGTCTACCACAGCCTGCACCGGGCAGGGTTCGCCGAAGCGCTGGCGACCAGTGAGCAGATGCTGCTGCATGTGGACCTGGCGGGGCCGAGGTCGGCACCGTTCAGTGAGCGTAGTGTCGAGTTGCTGCAAGGGTTGGTGGATGAGCAGCAGGATGTGCCCCCGGCTGAGTTCGTCGGACGGGTGATGGGTTTGAACACCCGATCCTGAACAAAACTGCGTACCCTGTGAGAGCGGGTTCACCCGCGAATGCGATGGTGAAGCTACCGACGCATTCGCGGGTGAACCCGCTCCCACAGAGGCATGCATGCCTGCAAGTATTGAGCAAGACAGTGAGCCAACAGCGGTGGCGGTGTTGCTCCGGGCAAAAAAATAACCCCGGAAAGCCGTGAGCATCCGGGGCCAAGAGCGAGCAACATCCACTGTACACGAACGAGGGTGACCAAACCCTCCGTTGCGGCAGATGGCTTGAGTTTGCGCACTTCCCGAACACTGGATTTAGCCGTAAACGACCTGTTCTTAGCCAAAGCAGCCATGGCGCCATTCTGTTGTTGCGGGCATGTCGCCGGCGTCACAGAATCGGTCGTAAATCACAGCAGCACTCTCTTAGCGATAAAAGGGACAACAGCCATGATGCATGCGGATTTGATTGACCAGGACGATCTGGCAGGCCACCTGCGCGCGCGCGGGTTCGAGATTCCGGCCGGCGCTACTGCCGAGCAGGCGTGCGAAGCGGTGGTGCGTGGGTTGACCGAGCCCAATGCACGGGCGCTGAAGGGGATGGTGGAGCAGATGTATACTGGTAGTGCGACGATCCTGCCGGCGGTGCGCCAGGCCATCGACAAACAGCTGTTGCCGGCGTTGGCGCAGTTCAACAAGCGCGGCTGATTCGTTTTCCTGTACTGGCCTCTTCGCGGGTAAACCCGCTCCCACAGGTACTGCACTGAATTCAAAAGCAGTGCAGTACCTGTGGGAGCGGGTTTACCCGCGAAGAGGCCAGTGCTGTTTCAGAGCCTTACACTGGCAAAGGTCGACTCGTTGCGCGCCTGGCTCAGGGCCGCCATCGGCCCGCTGTGCGGCGACAGGGTCATGGCCTGCGGGATCGGCATCATCGCCACCTGCTGCGCGGTGTTGGAGCCCACGCGCTCGTCACGCGGCGGAATGCCGAAATACTCGCGGTAGCATTTGGAGAAGTGCGGGGTAGACACGAAGCCGCACACCGACGCCACTTCGATGATCGACATCGGCGTCTGCTTCAGCAGCTGCCGGGCGCGGATCAGGCGCAGCTTCAGGTAGTAACGCGACGGTGAACAGTGCAGGTACTTCTGGAACAGGCGCTCGAGCTGCCGGCGCGATACCGACACGTATACCGCCAGTTCGTCCAGGTCGATCGGCTCTTCGAGGTTGGCCTCCATCAGCGCAACGATTTCCTGCAGCTTCGGCTGGTTGGTGCCAAGCATGTGCTTGAGCGGCACGCGCTGGTGATCCTGCTCGTTGCGGATGCGCTCGTAGACGAACATTTCGGAGATCGCCGCCGACAGTTCACGGCCGTGGTCGCGGCTGATCAGGTGCAGCATCATGTCCAGCGGCGCAGTACCGCCGGAGCTGGTGAAGCGGTTACGGTCGAGGGTGAACAGCCGGGTGCTCATGTTGACGCGCGGGAAAGCCTCTTGCATCGCAGCCAGGCACTCCCAGTGCACACTGCAATCGAAACCATCCAGCAACCCGGCACAGGCCAAGGCCCAGCTGCCGGTGCATACCGCGCCCAGGCGGCGCGACTGGCGGGCCTGGGTTTGCAACCAGGTGACATGCTCGCGGGTGACACTGCGCTGGATGCCCACGCCGCCGCAAACAATCACGGTATCGATGGGAGGCGCACTGTGCATCGCGGCGTCAGGGGTTATCTGCAAGCCATCGCTGGCCCACACCTGTCCACCATCGGCGGTGAGGGTGTGCCAGCGGTACAGCTCGCGGCCGGACAGCTGGTTGGCCATGCGCAGCGGCTCGACGGCCGACGCCAGGGAAATCAGGGTGAAATTGTCCAATAGGAGAAACCCGATGGACTGGGGGGCTGTGCGGTTCTGGGTTGGGTTCCCGGAGGTGTACGACGTCATCGCGATTTCTCCTCACACAAATGCAGGGGGTGCCTCAGGCGAGCACTGATTTCTTGTTATGTATGGCCCCGGTTTCATGTGTGGGGGCCTTGGTACCAATCTCTACGCAAACGCCGTGCCTGAAGTTGAACGGCCATCCAAAAAAACCTGAAAACGACGCCTTTGTTAGGCAAATCAGGTGCTTTGATCGAGTTGGTCAATCATCGTAGAACGGGCGTGCTAGGCGGTGTGCGTGGAATGGCTGAGCAATTTGGTGACACGCGCAGTGTAGGATGCCCAGAAACGACACTCTTGAGTGTCACCGACAATGCCCGCACTGATTACGACACCCGACGATTGGTATGCGTCGCACTGCACCATAAGGATGCATTGGGGGGCTGTGCTGCACCTGCGTCAAACTCAAGGGCCTCTTCACGGTTTCACCCGCGAAGAGGCCGTTGAGGTCCGGTCAAGCTATCAGCACTCGATCGCGCTGACCGCCAAACCACCGCGCGAAGTCTCTTTATACTTGTCGTGCATGTCGGCCCCGGTATCGCGCATGGTGCGGATCACCTGGTCGAGGGAAATGAAGTGCTCGCCGTCACCACGCAGGGCCATCTGCACAGCGTTGATGGCCTTGACCGCGGCAATCGCGTTGCGCTCGATGCACGGAACCTGCACCAACCCACCGACCGGGTCGCAGGTCAGGCCCAGGTTGTGCTCCAGGGCGATCTCGGCAGCGTTCTCCACCTGTGGCGGGGTCGCGCCCAGCACTTCGGCAAGCCCCGCCGCTGCCATGGCGCAAGCCGAACCGACTTCCCCTTGGCAACCCACTTCGGCACCAGAGATCGAGGCGTTCTTCTTGCACAGGATGCCCACCGCGGCAGCACCGAGGAAGAAGTCGACCACGCTGGACTCGTCCACCGCATCGCTGAAGCGCATGTAGTAGTGCAACACCGCCGGGATGATGCCCGCCGCACCGTTGGTCGGTGCGGTAACCATACGCCCGCCGGCAGCGTTTTCTTCATTGACCGCCAAGGCGAACAGGTTGACCCACTCCATGGCGCTCATGGTCGAGCCGATCACGTTGGGTTTGCCGATTTCCTGCAGGCTGCGGTGCAGCTTGGCGGCGCGGCGGCGCACGTTCAATCCGCCGGGCAGCGTGCCTTCGTACTTGAGGCCGTTGTTGACGCATTCCTGCATGACTTCCCAGAGCTTGTGCAGGCCGGCGCGGATCTCTTCCTCGCTGCGCCAGACCTTCTCGTTGGCCATCATCAATTGCGACACGCTGAGGTCGTTTTGCTTGCACAGGCGCAGCAGTTCGGCAGCGCTATTGAAATCGTAAGGCAGCACCGTCTGGTCAGCATCCAGCACGCCGCTGGCGGCCTGGGCGGCATCGACCACGAAGCCGCCACCCACCGAGTAGTAGGTGTCGCGGTGCAGCTCGCCCTGTTCGCCTTCGGCAACCAGGGTCATGGCGTTGGGGTGGTACGGCAAATTCTCGTCCAGCAACAGCATGTCGCGGGCCCAGACGAATTCGATGGGCAGGCGGCTGTCCAGCTGCAGGGTGTTGGTTTCGCGCAGGTCGGCTATACGCGGCACGATCTGGGTCGGGTCGATGGCGTCAGGCCATTCACCCATCAAGCCCATGATGGTGGCATTGTCGGTGCCGTGCCCCACACCTGTGGCCGACAGCGAGCCATACAGGCGCACTTCGATCCGCTTCACACGTTCCAGCTCGCCGCGTTCGCGCAGGCCCTGGACGAACAGGGCGCCAGCACGCATGGGGCCTACGGTGTGGGAGCTGGAGGGCCCGACACCGATCTTGAACAGGTCGAACACGCTGATGGCCATTGTCGAATCACCTCTTGCTGGGCTTGTCTCTGCGCGCCATGCGCAGGGCGGGGCAACTGCTAGGCTGAAGCAGCGGGCCGCCTTGAATGCACGCATCATCGGGCTTTTACCAACCCCCTCGCCGTCTGCAACCGACGTACTTTTGTCCAGCAGCGCCGCGCTGTTTTCAACCGGGGAGCTGCCCTTGCCACGCCGCTTTACGGCGGCCTGGTGACGTAAAAATGCGGCTGAGGGGGTGGAAAAATCCATAAACGACATCGCCCATACTGGATACGACCCGTTCCGTACTGGTTACGACCCCACCAGTAGGCGATTGCCCGGCGCTGGAGGATTATCGAAAGCGACTCGTAAAGCACGGCCACGCATCCTGCCCTCTGCAGGCCTGGTCGACCGGACCCTGAGAAAGCCCGGCGACCCACGCGAACCCGAAGACAAAATCACAGGAGTCCATCCATGAAAGGTTCACCCTCGCTGTTGCTGGTTGCGTTGCTGTCCGCGCCTTTGCTGGCCCAGGCCGCCGAACCCGAGCAATGCCAGACGGTACGGTTCTCGGATGTCGGCTGGACCGACATCACGGTCACTACCGCGACCACCAGCGTTGTGCTCGAAGCACTGGGTTACAAGACCCACACCACCATGATCTCGGTACCGGTGACCTACAAGTCGCTGGCCACCGGCAAGGACCTGGACGTGTTTCTCGGCAACTGGATGCCGACCATGGAGAACGACATCAAGCAGTATCGCGACGCCGGCACCGTGGAAACCGTGCGCGCCAACCTGGAAAACGCCAAGTACACCCTGGCCGTGCCCCAGGCGCTGTATGACAAGGGCCTGAAGGATTTCAGCGACATTCCCAAGTTCAAGCAGGAACTGGACGGCAAGATCTACGGCATCGAGCCCGGCAACGATGGCAACCGCACCATCCAGAGCATGATCGACAAGAACGCCTTCGGCCTGAAGGACGCCGGATTCAAGATCGTTCAGTCCAGCGAGGCCGGCATGCTGTCGCAGGTCGACCGCGCGCAGAAACGCGGCGAGGCCATCGTGTTCCTCGGCTGGGAACCGCACCCGATGAACACCCGCTTCAAGATGCAGTACCTGACCGGCGGAGACGAATTCTTCGGCCCCGACTTCGGCAAGGCGACCGTATTGACCAACACCCGCAAGGGCTATGTGCAGGAATGCAGCAACGTTGGCCAGCTGTTGAAGAACCTGTCGTTCGAGCTCAAGGATGAAAGCACCATGATGGGCTATGTCCTGGACGACAAGATGAAACCCGAGGCGGCTGCCAAGAAGTGGCTCAAGGACAACCCTGGCAAACTGGATGCCTGGCTGGCCGGCGTAACCACCGTGGATGGCAAACCCGGCCTTGAGGCGGCCAAGGCCAAGCTGACGCAATAACGAAATACGCAATAGCGCTACCTCGGGGCAGGACCGTGCCTGCCCCGGGTTGAGTTCAATCTATGCAGGTGGAAGCTCGCTATCATGCTTATCGATCAGAAAATACCCCTGGGCCAGTACATCGCGTCGTTCGTCGAGTGGCTGACCCAGAACGGCGCGAATTACTTCGACGCCATCGCGCAAGGCCTGGAGTTCATGATCCATGGCGTAACCAGTGCCCTGACTTTCTTCAATCCGTTCGTGCTCATCGCTCTGTTCGCCGCCCTGGCGCATTTCATCCAGCGCAAGTGGGCGCTGACCGCATTCGTCGCCCTGTCGTTCCTGCTGATCCTCAACCTGGGTTACTGGCAGGAAACCATGGAAACCCTGGCGCAGGTCACCTTCGCCACGGTGGTTTGCGTGGCCATCGGCGTGCCACTGGGCATCGTCGCCGCGCACAAACCGATGTTCTATACCGCCATGCGCCCGGTACTCGACCTGATGCAGACGGTACCTACCTTCGTCTACCTGATCCCCACCCTGACCCTGTTCGGCCTGGGTGTGGTGCCGGGGCTGATCTCGACAGTGGTGTTTGCCATCGCCGCGCCGATCCGTCTCACGTATCTGGGCATCTGCGACGTCCCGCAGGAGCTGATGGATGCCGGCAAGGCATTTGGCTGCTCACGGCGCCAGCTGCTCACCCGTATCGAACTGCCGCACGCGATGCCAAGCATCGCCGCCGGCGTTACCCAGTGCATCATGCTGTCGCTATCGATGGTGGTGATCGCCGCCCTGGTCGGCGCTGACGGCCTGGGCAAACCTGTGGTCAACGCACTGAACACCGCCGATATTTCCCTGGGCTTCGAAGCGGGCCTGGCGATCGTGCTGCTGGCGATCATGCTCGACCGTATCTGCAAGCAACCGGACCTGCCGGTAAGGGGTGAAGCATGAGCATCATTCGTTTCGAAGACGTCGACGTCATCTTCTCCAACAAGCCGCGCGAAGCGCTGGCGCTGCTCGACCAAGGCCAGACCCGCGAGCAGATTCTCAAGCAGACCGGCCTGGTGGTGGGTGTCGAGAAGGCCAACCTGGATATCCAGAAGGGCGAGATCTGCGTGCTGATGGGCCTGTCCGGCTCGGGCAAGTCGAGTTTGCTGCGCTGCATCAACGGCCTCAACACCGTCAGCCGCGGCAAGCTGTTCGTCGAGCACGAAGGCAAGCACATCGATATTGCCCACTGCACCCCGGCCGAACTGAAGATGATGCGCACCAAGCGCATTGCCATGGTGTTCCAGAAATTCGCCCTGATGCCCTGGCTGACGGTGCGCGAGAACATCAGCTTTGGCCTGGAAATGCAGGGCCGCCCCGAGAAGGAACGGCGCAAGCTGGTAGACGAGAAGCTCGAACTGGTGGGCCTGACCCAGTGGCGCAACAAGAAGCCGGACGAACTGTCTGGCGGCATGCAGCAGCGTGTGGGCCTGGCCCGGGCGCTGGCGATGGATGCCGACATCCTGCTGATGGACGAACCGTTCTCGGCACTGGACCCGCTGATCCGCCAAGGGCTGCAGGACGAGTTGCTTGGCCTGCAGGCCAAGCTGAGCAAGACCATCGTGTTCGTCAGCCACGACCTGGACGAGGCACTGAAACTGGGTAGCCGCATCGCCATCATGAAGGACGGGCGGATCATTCAGTACAGCAAGCCGGAAGAGATCGTGCTCAACCCGGCCGACGAGTATGTGCGTACCTTTGTTGCCCATACCAACCCACTGAACGTGCTGTGCGGGCGCAGCCTGATGCGCAGCCTGGACAACTGCAAGCGGGTGAACGGTTCGGTGTGCCTAGACCCCGGCATCGACTCGTGGCTGGACCTTGGCGAAGGCGGCTCGATCAAGCGCGCACGCCAGGGGCAGAACGGGCTTGACCTGCAAAACTGGGCACCAGGGCAGGATGTGGAGCTGCTGGGCCGCCGCCCAACGTTGGTAAATGCCGATATCGGCATGCGCGAGGCGCTGCAGATTCGTTATCAGACCGGCAACAAGCTGGTGTTGCAGGATAACGACAAGGTGGTGGGGATACTTGGGGATACCGAGCTTTATCACGCATTGCTCGGCAAGAACCACGGCTGATGCCATTGGGGCCGCTTTGCGGCCCTTTCGCGACACAAGGCCGCTCCTACAGGGGAACGCATATCCCTGTAGGAGCGGCCTTGTGTCGCGAAAGGAGGGCAAAGCCCTCCCAACAATGGGTCAGCGAACGACGATCCCGCGCGAAGCCATGTAGGCCTTGGCTTCCGGCACCGTGTACTCACCAAAGTGGAAGATACTGGCAGCCAGCACCGCACTGGCATGCCCTTCCAGAATGCCGTCAGCCAAGTGCTGCAGGTTACCCACACCGCCCGAGGCAATCACCGGAATACCCAGCGCATCACTGATCGCACGGGTAACACCCAGGTCGAAGCCGTTCTTCATGCCGTCCTGATCCATGCTGGTCAGCAGGATCTCGCCAGCACCCAGGCCTTCCATCTTCTTCGCCCATTCAACGGCATCCAGCCCGGTCGGCTTGCGCCCGCCGTGGGTGAAGATTTCCCAGCGTGGTTCTTCGCCCGGCCCGGACACCTTCTTGGCATCAATGGCGACAACGATGCACTGCGAACCGAAACGGTCCGCTGCCTCGCCGACGAACTCTGGGTTGAACACCGCGGCCGTGTTGATCGAGACCTTGTCGGCACCGGCATTGAGCAGGTTGCGGATGTCCTGCACGGTGCGCACGCCACCGCCCACGGTCAGCGGGATGAACACCTGGCTGGCCATGCGCTCGACGGTATGCAGGGTAGTGTCGCGGCCGTCGACGCTGGCAGTGATGTCGAGGAAGGTGATTTCGTCGGCACCTTGCTCGTCGTAGCGACGGGCGATTTCCACCGGGTCGCCGGCATCACGGATGTTCTCGAACTTGACGCCCTTGACCACCCGGCCGTTGTCCACGTCCAGGCAAGGGATGATGCGCTTGGCCAGTGCCATGGTTCAGTCCTCAGCCTTGGTAGTTGTCGCAGAAGGCCTGGGCCTCGGCGACATCGAGGGTGCCTTCGTAGATGGCACGGCCGGTGATGGCGCCGATGATGCCCGGGGCCTTGGCGTCCAGCAGGGCCTTGATGTCGCCCAGATTGTGGATGCCGCCCGAGGCGATCACCGGGATCGAGGTAGCTTCTGCCAGCGCCTTGGTGAACGGCACGTTGCAGCCCTGCATCATGCCGTCCTTGGCGATGTCGGTGTAGACGATCGCCGAGACGCCATCGGCCTCGAAACGCTTGGCCAGGTCGATGACCTGCACCGAGCTCACTTCAGCCCAGCCGTCGGTGGCGACGAAGCCGTCCTTGGCGTCCAGGCCAACGATGACCTTGCCCGGGAAGGCCTTGCACGCTTCGGCGACGAACTCCGGCTGCTTGACCGCCTTGGTGCCGATGATCACGTAGCTGACGCCAGCCTTGACGTAGTGCTCGATGGTTTCCAGCGAGCGGATGCCACCACCGATCTGGATCGGCAGGGTCGGGTAGCGCTTGGCAATGGCGGTGACCACTTCACCGTTGACCGGCTGGCCTTCGAAGGCGCCGTTGAGGTCGACCAGGTGCAGGCGGCGGCAGCCACCCTCGACCCACTTGGCGGCCATGCTCACAGGGTCGTCGGAAAATACCGTGGAGTCTTCCATGCGGCCCTGGCGCAGGCGCACGCAGGCACCGTCCTTCAGATCGATAGCGGGGATAATCAGCATCTTGGGAACCTGTCTGTTCTTGGGGTTTCAGGGCTTCTCGAGCGCCCACAGATCGCTTTCGATGCTCTCGAACCGCTCCTTGAGGTGCAGCTGAACATCGGCAATCGCCCTGTTGTAGTAAAGGGGTGCAATTTCTTTGCTGAACAGTTCGAGGACTTCGGCCACTTCGAACGACCCCAGCTCCAGCTCGAAACGGTCTTCGAGGAAGCGCTTGAGCGTGTGCAGCGCTTCGCGCTCCTGCTCGGGGGCCAGGGTGATGACCGGGGCCTTGGTCTTCGACCTGCTCATTTACCAGCGCCCGTCCCAGGCGACGAAGTTCTGCAGCAGCTGCAGGCCATGGGTATGGCTCTTCTCCGGGTGGAACTGCACGGCAAAGCGCGAGCCATCGGCCAGTGCAGCGGCGAAATCGACACCGTAATGGCCGCGACCGACCACCTGGGCCGGCTTGCCTGCATTGATGTAATAGCTATGCACGAAGTAGAACCGCGCACGGTCGGGGATGTCGTGCCACAGCGGGTGGTCGTTGGTCTGGCCGACTTCGTTCCAGCCCATGTGCGGCACCTTCAGGTGCTCGCCGTCTTCCTGCAGGTCTTTGCCGAAGAAGCGAACCTGGCCGGGGAACAGGCCGATACAGTCGACACCGTCGTTTTCTTCGCTGTGGTCGAGCAGTGCCTGCATACCCACGCAGATGCCGAGGAACGGGCGGTCCTGGCTGACTTCACGCACCAGGCTGTCGAAGCCCAGGCGGCGGATTTCTGCCATACAGTCGCGAATCGCGCCCACGCCCGGGAATACCACGCGGTCGGCTTCGCGGATGACCGTGGCATCACTGGTGACCAGCACCTTGCCGGCACCTACATGCTCGAGCGCCTTGGCCACCGAATGCAGGTTGCCCATGCCATAGTCGATTACGGCTACCGTCTGCATTTACAGGCACCCTTTGGTGGAAGGCATCTGCCCGGCCATGCGCTCGTCGAGGGTAATGGCCATGCGCAGGGCGCGGCCGAAAGCCTTGAACACGGTCTCGATCTGGTGGTGGGTGTTGTGGCCACGCAGGTTGTCGATGTGCAGGGTCACCAAGGCGTGGTTGACGAAGCCCTGGAAGAACTCCTGGAACAGGTCGACATCGAAGCCACCGACGCTGGCGCGGGTGTACGGCACATGCATCTGCAGGCCCGGGCGACCGGAGAAGTCGATGACCACGCGCGACAGCGCTTCGTCCAGCGGCACATAGGCGTGGCCGTAGCGGAAGATGCCCTTCTTGTCACCGATGGCCTGGGCAAATGCCATGCCCAAGGTGATGCCGACGTCTTCGACGGTATGGTGATCGTCGATATGCGTGTCACCCTTGCACTCGATATCCAGATCGATCAGCCCATGGCGGGCAATCTGGTCCAGCATGTGTTCAAGGAAAGGCACACCGATATCGAATCGGGCCTTGCCACTGCCATCGAGGTTGATCGAGCACTTGACCTGGGTTTCCAGGGTATTGCGCTCGACGGAAGCCTTACGTTCGACCATCACCAGCTCCGCAAAATCATTAGGCGAAAAGGGCTTCATTATAGGCCTAGAACGCGCCGGCTTGAAACGCGGATGACATATGGCAAAACGAGGAATTACGCAGGCTGGATACCGTTACAGGTCTATACAACCGCATGGCTTGGGGCTGCTTTGCAGCCCATCGCGACACAAGGCCGCTCCTACAGGGGTCGCCTGTAGGAGCGGCCTTGTGTCGCGATGGGGCGCAAAGCGCCCCCAATCAATGGAACAGCACAGCCGTCTTCTGCAAGGTAATCCAAACACCCCAGGCCAACGGCACGACCACCACAGCCCAGGCCAGCAGTACCAGCGGCAGGCTACCCGGCGCCGCCTTCCACTCCAGCGAGCGCGCCCCGTCGGCGCCCTTGTCATGGCTCAAAGCCCGCTCGGCAGCCAGTTCGGCATCGCTCATGAAGTGCTTGTCGGCCACCGGTCGTACCAGCATGTTGCAGACAAAGCCCAGCACCAGCAGGCCGGCGAGGATGTACAGGGTCATGTCATAAGCAGCCGCACGCTCCACCCCGGCCGCCAATTGGTACTCGCGCAGGTAGGTGATAAGCACCGGCCCCAGCACCCCCGCCGCCGCCCAGGCAGTCAGCAGGCAGCCATGAATTGCGCCGACCATCTGCGTACCGAAGAGGTCGGCCAGGTAGGCCGGTACCGTGGCAAAACCACCACCGTACATCGACAGGATGATGCAGAACGCCGCCACGAACAGCGCCACGTTACCCAGGTGCCCCATGTTCGGCACCAGGCTGTACAAGCCCACGCCCAAGGCAAAGAAGGCGAAATAGGTGTTCTTGCGGCCAATGTAGTCCGAGAACGACGCCCAGAAGAACCGCCCGCCGATGTTGAACAGGCTCAGCAGGCCGGTGAAGCCGGCGGCGATCGCGGCAATCTGCGCCAACTGGGCGCTGTTCAGCTCGCTGAAGCTCAGCCCGTTGCCCAGCAGCTTGCCGGCGAACACTTCCTGCAGCAACGGCGAAGCCATGCCGAGGATGCCGATACCCGCCGACACGTTCAGGCACAGCACCAGCCAGATCAGCGCGAACTGCGGGGTCTTCCAGGCCACGCTGACGTGAACGTGGCGGTCGGTGACCATGGTGTTGCCAGCTTTCTTCACTGGGGCGCTCCAGCCTTCGGGCTTCCAGCCGGTTGGCGGTACGCGATACGCCAGGGCACCAGCGGTCATGAACACGAAGTAGATCGCCGCCATGACGACGAAGCTCTGCCACACGCCCACTTCCTGCGCATTGCCGAAATGGCCCATCAGCGCGGTGGCCAGCGGAGCACCGACCATGGCCCCGCCACCGAAGCCCATGATCGCCATGCCGGTGGCCATGCCGCGCTTGTCCGGGAACCACTTGATCAGGGTCGACACCGGCGAGATGTAGCCCAGGCCCAGGCCGATACCCCCAATTACGCCGGAACCCAGCCACATCAGCCACAACTGATGGGTTTTCACGCCAATCGCCGAAATCAGCATGCCACCGCACCAGCACAGCGCCGACACCAGGCCGGCCTTGCGCGGGCCGGCGTGTTCCAGCCAACCACCCAGCACGGCCGCCGAGCAACCGAGGAAGACGAAGAAGAGGGTGTAGATCCAGCTCAGCATGGAAATCGGCCAATCGCATTCGGCGCTGAACATGCGGGCCATGAAGCCCATGTCCGCCGCGCAGGCGACCGGGGCGGTGATGCCTAGGGCTTGCGACAGCGGCAGCCAGAACACCGAGAAGCCATAGGCCATGCCGATGCACAGATGGATGGCAAGGGCGGCCGGTGGGACCAGCCAGCGGTTGAAGCCCGGACGGGCGATGATGCGCTCCTTCGACAGGAAGCTTGGCGCACTGGCCAAGGTCCCCGCCGCGACGGTACTGCTCATGGATCAGATCCTTCTTATAGGGAGGGTGCAGGCAAAGCGGCGCAAGGGTAGCAGCATCAAGTAGCGTGAAAGCAATCTGATATCGTTAATTTTTGCTCGGCTGAAACGGTCATGTTGCCTATACCGGCGATAGGGCCAGTACAGGCCACACATTCGGAACTGACAAAATCATGGCTGTCGAAAGCCGTACCATCTGCTGTACGCGTAGGAAATGCCCCGTATCTCTAGTCGAATACGCAGGGGTAACCACTGCGGCGCTATACTCTGGCGCTTGAATTTCAAAAACGGACTACAAGGACTCGCCCATGAAAGCGTTCGGCAAAATCCTGGGACTTGGGCTTCTCGGGTTGCTGCTGATCATCGTGGCGCTGGGCTTCGCCCTGACCCACCTCTTCGATCCCAACGACTACAAAGACGAGATTCGCCAGCTGGCACGTGACAAGGCTCACGTCGAGCTGACCCTCAACGGTGACATTGGCTGGAGCCTGTTCCCGTGGCTGGGCCTGGAGTTGCACGATGCGAGCATCGCCACCTTGAACAAACCCAAGGAGCCGTTCGCCGACCTGCAGATGCTGGGGCTTTCTGTACGTGTGCTGCCACTGCTGCGCCGCGAAGTGCAGATGAGCGACGTGCGCGTCGAGGGCCTGAACCTGACCCTGGCCCGTGACGAACAGGGCCATGGCAACTGGGAAGACATCGGTAAACCGCTGCCCGCGCAGAACGGCGCCAGTGCCGATGGGCAGGCCAGTGCTCCAGCCCAGGCACCGGCCGAACAGGCGTCGGCACCGGTCGCCAGCAACGAACGCGCCGTCAAGCTTGACATCGACAGCCTGACCGTGAACAACGCCCGCGTACAGTACACCGATGCCAAGACCGGCCAGAGCTACAGCGCCGAAAGCATCCAGCTGAGCACCGGCCCAGTCCACGAAGGGGCGAACATTCCGCTCAAGGCCAGCGCCTTCCTCAGCGCCAGCCAGCCGAACATCAAGGCCCGCACCGAACTGGCCGGCGAGCTGCGCTTCGACCGCAAGCTCAAGCGCTACAACTTCGAAGACATGCGCCTGTCGGGCGAAACCTCGGGTGAGCCCACCGGCGGCAAGACCGTGACCTTCGCCGCCCAAGGCCAATTGCTGGTCGACCTGGCCGCCAATGTCGCCTCGTGGAACGGCCTGAAAGTCTCGGCCAACCAGCTGCGCGCCCTGGGCGAGCTGAACCTGCGAGACCTGGACAAGGCACCGCAGCTGAGCGGCGGCCTGTCCATCGCCCAGTTCGACCTGCGCACCTTCCTCGACAGCATCGGCCGCCCGCTGCCGGCCACCAACGACCCGGCGGCCTTCGCCAAGCTGGAACTGGTCACCCGCCTGCAGGGCACGCCGAACAGCCTGGCCCTGGAAGACCTGGCGGTGAAGCTGGACGACAGCACCTTCACTGGCCGCGTGGCCGTCGAAGACTTCGCCAAACAGGCCCTGCGCCTGCAGCTCAAGGGCGACACCTTCAACGCCGACCGCTACCTGCCGGCCAAGAGTGAAGAGGCCAAGGGCGCCACCGCCGCGCGTCAGGCCGAGGTCAAGCAACAGGAAACCACTGCGGTCGCCGGCCCTGGCACCACGCCGCTCCCCAATGCCCCGACCCAGGTCGCCTGGAGCGACGACAAGCTGCTGCCGGTCGATCGCCTGCGCGCCCTCGACCTACAGGCCGACCTGGCCTTCGGCTCGCTGACCCTGGACAAACTGCCGATCGAAGACGCCCAGCTCAAGGCCATCGGCCAGGGCGGCCTGCTGACCCTGCAAACCCTGCGCGGTGAACTGTACAACGGCACCTTCGAGGCCAAGGGCACCGTCGACGTGCGCCCTGCCGTGCCGCAACTGGGCGTCAACACCAGCATCCAGCGGGTGCCGGTCGAACACTTCATCAAGACCGAGGGCAAGGAACAGACGCCACCGGTCAAAGGCCTGCTAACCCTGACCAGCGACCTGACCGCCACCGGCAACAGCCAGAAGACCCTGGTCGACACCCTCAACGGCAACGCCAACTTCGTCATCAACGATGGCGTGCTGGTCAATGCCAACTTGGAACAGCAACTGTGCAAGGCCATCGCCACGCTGAACCGCAAGTCGCTCAGCGGCGAGCCGCGTGGCAAGGACACCCCGTTCCAGGAACTGCGTGGCAGCCTGGTAGTACGCAATGGCGTTGCCAGCAACCCGGACCTCAAGGCACGAATTCCGGGCCTTACCGTCAATGGCCATGGTGACCTCGACCTGCGTGTACTGGGCATGGACTACAACGTTGGCGTGGTCGTCGAAGGCGACCAGCGCGCCATGCCGGACCCGGCCTGCCAGGTCAACGAACGGTATGTCGGTGTCGAAATACCGCTGCGTTGCCGCGGCCCGCTGGAGCTGGGCGCCAAAGCCTGCCGCCTGGACCAGGACGGCCTGGGCAAGGTTGCCGCCAAGGTGGCCGGCAACCGTCTGCAAGACAAGATCGATGAAAAACTCGGAGACAAAGTGAGCCCAGAATTGAAAGACGCGCTCAAGGGGCTGTTCAAGCGATGAGCCCCGAGCAGTTCTCCAGCGCTGTGCTGGATTGGTATGACGAACACGGTCGGCACGACCTGCCCTGGCAACAGGGCATCAACCCGTACCGGGTGTGGGTGTCGGAAATCATGTTGCAGCAGACCCAGGTCAGCACCGTGCTCAACTACTTCGACCGCTTCATGCAGGCCCTGCCGACCGTGCAGGCCCTGGCCGAAGCGCCGGAGGACGAGGTGCTGCACCTGTGGACGGGCCTGGGCTACTATACCCGGGCACGCAACCTGCAAAAGGCCGCGAAGATCGTGGTCGAACAGCATGGCGGCGAATTCCCGCGCAGTGTCGAGCAGCTCACCGAGCTGCCTGGCATCGGCCGCTCCACCGCCGGCGCCATCGCCAGTATCAGCATGGGCATCCGCGCACCGATCCTCGACGGCAACGTCAAGCGCGTGCTGGCCCGCTACACCGCCCAGGCCGGCTACCCCGGCGAACCCAAGGTGGCCAACCAGCTGTGGGCCACGGCCGAACGCTTTACCCCACAGCAGCGCGCCAACCACTACACCCAGGCGATGATGGACATGGGTGCCACGCTGTGCACCCGCAGCAAGCCCAGCTGCCTGATCTGCCCGCTGCAGCGCGGCTGCGAAGCGCACCTGCACGGTGAAGAAACCCGCTACCCCGAGCCCAAGCCGCGCAAGGCACTGCCGCAGCGCCGCACGCTGATGCCGCTGCTGGCCAACCACGAAGGCGCCATCCTGCTTTACCGCCGTCCGTCCAGCGGCCTATGGGGTGGTTTGTGGAGCCTGCCGGAACTGGACGACATTGCCCAACTCGACGACCTGGCCTACCAGCACGGCCTGCGCCTGGCTGACAGCCGCGCCATGGACGGCCTGACCCATACCTTCAGCCACTTCCAGCTGGCGATCGAGCCCTGGCTGGTGCGCGTCGACCCGGTCGGCCAGCACGTGGCCGAGGCCGACTGGCTCTGGTATAACCTCGCCACCCCGCCGCGCCTGGGCCTCGCCGCCCCGGTGAAAAAGCTGCTCAAACGCGCGGCCGACGAACTGATTGCAGGAGACGCCCGATGACCCGCACCGTGATGTGCCGCAAGTACAAAGAAGAACTGCCAGGCCTGGAGCGCCCGCCCTACCCCGGCGCCAAGGGCCAGGACATCTTCGAACACATCTCGCAGAAAGCCTGGGCTGACTGGCAGAAGCACCAGACCATGCTGATCAACGAAAAGCGCCTGAACATGATGAACGCCGAGGACCGCAAATTCCTCCAGGGCGAGATGGACAAGTTTTTCGCCGGCGAAGAATACGCCCAGGCGGAAGGCTACGTTCCACCCTCGGAATGACCCCACGGAACGTAAGCGACGGAATTAATTTAAAATTTTTTCAAAAAGTCGTTGACGAGCGGTCTGAAAGTCTATTTAATTCACCTCGTCGCCCAGATAGCTCAGTCGGTAGAGCAGAGGATTGAAAATCCTCGTGTCGGCGGTTCGACTCCGTCTCTGGGCACCACCTTCAAGCTTCTGGTGGTTGCAAAGTTACCCGAAGCGACAACAAGAAACCCGCCTAGTGCGGGTTTTTTGTTGTCTGTGAATTTTCATAATCCAACAGCTTCAATCCTCAAATCCCCTCACGTCTCATTGATAGACATCAAATAGCTATCACTCGCTCACCTTCACAATCGAAGACGGACATCCGACTCGACCCGCAAGGACCTCCATGAGCGAAGAATCCC
Organism: Pseudomonas sp. M2(2023); assembly: GCF_030263955.1. Classification (NCBI taxonomy): domain Bacteria; kingdom Pseudomonadati; phylum Pseudomonadota; class Gammaproteobacteria; order Pseudomonadales; family Pseudomonadaceae; genus Pseudomonas; species Pseudomonas sp. M2(2023). The sequence continues at coordinate 330,616 of NZ_CP127114.1, read as the reverse complement.
CCCTCCTGCTCCCCGCCCCCAGCGAGCCCGCCATCACCCCAGCCCGCACGCGTCGCCCACGCCAGCGCAAGCCGGAGCCGACGATCACCAGCATCAGCCAGCAACCTGCTGCACTGGAAGTCGCCACCGCCCCCAAGGGCAGCAACGAAGACAGCACTTCGGCCCGCTTGCCCACCAGCTACCCGTACCGCACCCGCATGCGTCGCCAGGACTACGAGAAGGCCAAGCATGCGCTGCAGATCGAGTTGCTGAAGGTACAGAGCTGGGTGAAGGAAACCGGCCAGCGCGTGGTGATCCTGTTCGAAGGGCGCGATGCCGCAGGCAAGGGCGGCACCATCAAGCGGTTCATGGAGCACCTCAACCCACGCGGCGCGCGCATCGTGGCCCTGGAAAAGCCTTCCGAGCAGGAAAAAGGACAGTGGTACTTCCAGCGCTACATCCAGCATCTGCCCACGGCAGGTGAAATGGTGTTCTTCGACCGCTCCTGGTACAACCGCGCCGGCGTCGAGAAGGTGATGGATTTCTGCTCGCCACTGCAGTACCTGGAGTTCATGCGCCAGGCGCCGGAGCTGGAGCGCATGCTGTGCAACAGCGGCATCCTGTTGTTCAAGTACTGGTTCTCGGTGAACCGCGAAGAGCAGCTGCGCCGCTTCATCTCGCGCCGGGACGACCCGCTCAAACACTGGAAGCTGTCCCCCATCGACATCAAGTCGCTGGACAAGTGGGAGGACTACACCGCAGCCAAGGAGGCGATGTTCTTCCATACCGACACGGCCGATGCACCTTGGACGGTGATCAAGTCCGATGACAAGAAGCGTGCGCGGATCAATTGCATCCGGCACTTCCTGCATTCGCTGGACTACCCGGGCAAGGACCGCAGCGTGGCGCATGCGCCGGATGCGCTACTGGTCGGGCGAGCGTCCCGCGGCTTCGAGGAAGATGAGGCAGAGCCGCAGGCCTGTTGAATCGGCGTGCCTGCTGCGCTTCAATACGCGCAATTTCCGCCCCACCAAGGATTCACCATGGCCACCCCAACCAAGCAACAGAAACGCGCCAAGCGCGCCGCCAGCAAGGCCAAGCAGAACCGCATGGTACGCAGCGGCCAGGCGGTCAAGGCCAGTGCTGGCGACAGCGCCAGCATCGAGCAGGTGTACAACAAGGCCATGGAGTCGGGCAGCTACGACCCGCTATTCAAGAAGATGAAGGAAGCCCAGGAAGGCGGCCTGGTACCGATGATTTCGGTGTTCCTGGTAGATCCGCTGCTGGCCCTTGTGCTCAAGGGACACAAGGAAGAACACGCCACCGATTACATCGTGCTGGTGTTCAACGCCTACCGCAAATGGCTGGATGGGGCCGACGAAGAAGCCACCATGGCCTGGCTGGAGAGCGATGAGTTCCAGGCCGCCTACGTGGCGGCTTCGGAGCTGGTTGCCAAGCAGCAACAGCAGCAGAAGCAATTTGGCTGACAGGGCTGTGTAGCCTGACCGGGCCCTATCGCCGGCAAGCCGCCTCCTTACAGGTACACCCCAGGCCCAAAGGCAATGCCGTCCCTGTGGGAGCGGGCAAGCCCGCGAAAGGGCCGGAACAGGCAACAAAAAAGGCCGCGCCCTTCACAGGGCGCGGCCTTTTCATTTCAGCCAGCGCGGATCAGTTATCCAGCGCCACCCGCCCGGCAGCTTCACGCTTGCGGTGCACCAGCAAGCCAGCCGCCACCACACCAATGCTCAGCAGCGCGGTCGCGATGATTTCGGCGCGGTGGTCCTCACGCAGCGCCATTACCACCAGAATGGCAATGATGAAGGCAATGGTCGCCCAGGTAAGGCCCGGGAACAGCCACATCTTGAAGGTGATCTTCTCGCCGCGGGCCTCACGCTGGGCGCGCATGCGCAGCTGCGATACGGCAATCACCAGGTACACCAGCAGCGCAATGGCACCAGAGCTGGCCAGCAGGAACTCGAACACCTGGGCCGGGGCCACGAAGTTGGCGAACACACAGAGGAACGCCGCTGCAGTGGACAGCAGAACCGCCACATGCGGGGTAGCCGACTTGGTGGTGCGCTGGGCAATGGCCGGAGCGTCACCACGCTTGCTCAGCGAGAACAGCATGCGCGACGAGGTGTACAGCGCCGAGTTCAGGCAGCTGGTCACGGCGATCAGCACGACGATGTCGACGATCAGCTTGGCATTCGGCACGCCGATGCGGCTCAGCACGGTCTGGTAGGAACCGGTCTCGGCCAGGGCCGGGTCGTTCCACGGCACCAGGGCCACGACCAGGAAGATCGACACCAGGTAGAACAGGCAGATACGCCAGATCACCGAGTTGGTGGCGCGGCTGATCTGCTTGCCCGGGTCCTTCGACTCGGCAGCGGCGATGGTAACGATTTCGGTACCCATGAACGAGAACATGGTGGTCAGCATGGCTGCCAGCACCGCGCCCAGGCCGTTAGGCATGAAGCCCTGGGTGTCGAACAGGTGGCTGGCACCGCTTACCTGGCTGCTCGGCACAAAGCCGAACAAGGCAGCACAACCCACAGCGATGAAGCCGATGATCGCCAGCACCTTCAGCAGAGCGAACCAGAACTCGAACTCGCCGTAGTTCTTCACGCTGCACAGGTTGGTCAGGGTCAGCGCCAAGGTGATGACCAGGGAGAACGCCCACAGGTCGACCGCAGGGAACCAGGCATGCAGGATGGCCGCGGCGGCGTTGGCCTCCAGCGGAATTACCAGTACCCAGAACCACCAGTACAGCCAGCCAATGGTGAAACCGGCCCAGCGCCCGATGGCGCGGTCGGCATAGGTAGAGAACGAACCGGTGTCAGGCGAGGCGACAGCCATTTCACCCAGCATGCGCATGACCAGCACGACCAGCGTACCGGCGGCAGCGTAAGCCAGCAGCACGGCAGGGCCGGCAGCAGCAATGGCGTGGCCGGAGCCAACGAAAAGGCCGGCACCGATGACGCCAGCGATGGACAGCATGGTCACATGCCGTTGTTTGAGCCCCTGAGCGAGGTCATTGGAATTGTTACCGCTCATTGAAACTACCTTTGTAAGGAGTGGACCACTCCGACTGCGGTTACGGAGCGCGCCTGGGGTTGACCTGGGCGTCGCTGCAATCGGCGGTTTCCTACTGGCAATAAGCGCGCCATGTGCTGAATACATTCGTCAGAAAAGTCGGTATCCCTTTTAGCATGCGGTTTGGAGGGCTTTCGGCCAACGGCTGACCGAAAGACCATCAAATCATCGGATTACTGAAATACCCACTTACAAACGCACCAAAGGTGCTCCCCGGTAACACCTGTGCACCGCTGCAATGCAAAAAAGTGCAACCTAGAGGTACAACCTGAAGACCTGGCCGCCCCCGTTCGCGGGCATGCCCGCTCCCACAGGTCAGGTGCAACCATTTGAGCCCTTTTAAAGAACCTGTGGGAGCGGGCGTGCCCGCGAAAGGTCTAAAACCGCTTCCATGAGCGGGCCAAAGCTGGCACCATCGCGCCTTTTTTCATCAAGGCTCTGGTGCTGGGCGACACCTTCGCGGACATCCGCGCGACGTTGCGCTGCAACGATGCGACAAACTGCCCCACCAGCGCCCCGAGTCCCCAGCGACCCTGTTGGCCGTGATAATGCCGCTATGCTAGCGTGGCGCACGCCAGGAAGGCCGCCAACAGCTGGGAACGCACCCGTACACATGAGGACCGCACATGGCTCAGGCCACGCCCGCGCTGGAAATCCGCAATCTGCACAAACGCTACGGCGAGCAGGAAATTCTCAAGGGCATTTCGCTGACCGCACGCGACGGTGACGTGATCTCCATCCTGGGGTCGTCCGGCTCCGGCAAGTCCACCCTGCTGCGCTGCATCAACCTGCTCGAAAACCCGCACCAGGGCGAAATCCTGGTTGCCGGTGAAGCCCTCAAGCTCAAGGCCGCCAAGAACGGCGACCTGGTCGCCGCCGACAACCGCCAGATCAACCGCCTGCGCAGCGAGATCGGTTTCGTCTTCCAGAACTTCAACCTGTGGCCGCACATGTCGATCCTCGACAACATCATCGAGGCGCCACGCCGCGTGCTCGGCCAGAGCAAGGCCGAGGCCATCGAAGCCGCCGAAGCCCTGTTGAACAAGGTGGGCATCTACGACAAGCGTCACAGCTACCCCGCCCAGCTTTCCGGTGGCCAGCAGCAGCGCGCCGCCATTGCCCGTACCCTGGCCATGAAGCCCAAGGTCATCCTGTTCGACGAGCCAACTTCGGCGCTCGATCCGGAAATGGTCCAGGAAGTGCTAAACGTTATCCGCGCATTGGCCGAAGAAGGCCGTACCATGCTGCTGGTGACGCACGAGATGAGCTTTGCCCGCCATGTGTCCAGTGAAGTCGTCTTCCTGCACCAGGGCCTGGTCGAAGAGCAGGGATCGCCGCAGCAGGTCTTCGAGAACCCGACCTCGGCGCGTTGCAAGCAATTCATGTCCAGCCACCGCTAACGGAGCAATACATGCACACTTACAAGAAGTTCCTCCTGGCAGCTGCTGCCACGCTGGTGATGTCGGCCAACGCCCTGGCCGCAGAAAAACTGCGCATGGGTATCGAAGCCGCCTACCCACCGTTCAACAACAAGGATGCCAGCGGTAACGTGGTCGGCTTCGACAAAGACATCGGCGACGCCCTGTGCGCCAAGATGAAAGTCGAGTGCTCGGTCGTCACCTCCGACTGGGACGGCATCATCCCGGCCCTGAACGCCAAGAAGTTCGACTTCCTGGTGTCGTCGCTGTCGATCACCGACGAGCGCAAGCAGGCCGTGGACTTCACCGAGCCGTACTACTCCAACAAGCTGCAGTTCATCGCGCCGAAAAACGTCGACTTCAAGACTGACAAACCTTCGCTGAAGGGCAAGGTCATTGGCACCCAGCGCGCAACCTTGGCTGGCACCTACCTTGAAGACAACTACCCGGATGTCGAGATCAAACTCTACGACACCCAGGAAAACGCCTACCTCGACCTGGTTTCCGGCCGCATCGACGGCATCCTGGCCGACAAGTACGTGCAGTACGAGTGGCTGAAGAGCAAAGACGGCTCGAACTTCGAGTTCAAGGGCGAGCCAGTGATGGACAGCGACAAGATCGGCATTGCCGTGCGCAAGGGTGACACCAAGCTGCGCGACGACCTGAACAAGGCCCTGGCAGAAATCAAGGCCGACGGCACGTACAAGAAGATCAACGACAAGTACTTCCCGTTCAGCATCGAATGATCCGCCCCGACCGGCGCGCCCTTGCGGCGCGCCAGTCCCTAGAATGACCTGCCCATGAATATCGACCTGCACGGATTCGGTCCGGCCATGATGGCCGGCACCCTGATGACCGTAAAACTGGCGCTTTGCGCCTTGCTGCTGGGCCTGGTCCTGGGCCTGCTCGGCGCCCTGGCCAAGACTTCCGCAATCAAGCCGCTGCAATGGCTTGGTGGCTTCTATTCGACCCTGGTTCGCGGCGTGCCCGAACTGCTGTGGGTACTGCTTATCTATTTCGGCACCGTCGGCTTGATGAACGCCCTCGGTGAAGCCCTGAACATGCCAGGCCTGGAGCTCAGCGCCTTCGCTGCGGGCGTGATCGCCCTGGGCCTGTGCTTCGGCGCCTACGCCACCGAAGTGTTCCGTGGCGCCATCCTGGCAATCCCCAAGGGCCACCGTGAAGCCGGCCTGGCGCTTGGCCTGTCCAAAGGCCGCATCCTGTCGCGGATCATCCTGCCGCAGATGTGGCGCATCGCCCTGCCCGGCCTTGGCAACCTGTTCATGATCCTGATGAAGGACACCGCACTGGTATCGGTGATCGGCCTGGAAGAAATCATGCGCCACGCACAAATCGGCGTGACCGTGACCAAAGAGCCGTTCACCTTCTACATGGTCGCGGCCTGCATCTACCTGAGCCTGACCATCATTGCCATGACCGGTATGCACTTCATGGAAAAACGCGCCGCTCGCGGCTTTGCGAGGGCCGAATAATGAATTGGGAAGTCATCATCAAATGGCTGCCACGCCTGGCCCAGGGTGCGACCCTGACCCTGGAGCTGGTAGCCATCGCGGTGGTTGCCGGGTTGATCCTGGCCATCCCGCTGGGCATCGCCCGCTCCTCGCGCCATTGGTATGTGCGCGCGGTGCCGTTCGGCTACATCTTCTTCTTCCGAGGCACGCCGCTGCTGGTGCAGCTGTTCCTGGTCTACTACGGCCTGGCGCAGTTCGACATGGTGCGTTCGAGTTCGCTATGGCCGTACCTGCGCGACCCGTTCTGGTGCACCGTGCTGACCATGACCCTGCACACTGCTGCCTACATCGCCGAGATCCTGCGCGGCGCGCTGCAGTCGATCCCCAAGGGTGAGATCGAGGCGGCGCGGGCGCTGGGCATGTCGCGAGGCAAGACGCTGTTCTACATCATGCTGCCACGCGCCGCGCGCATCGGCCTGCCGGCGTACAGCAACGAAGTGATCCTGATGCTCAAGGCCAGCGCCCTGGCCAGTACCGTGACCCTGCTGGAACTGACTGGTATGGCCCGTACCATCATCGCCCGCACCTACCTGCCGGTAGAGATCTTCTTTGCCGCCGGGGTGTTCTACCTGGTGATCTCGTTCGTGCTGGTGCAGGGCTTCAAGCTGCTGGAGCGCTGGTTGCGCGTGGATGCCTGCCAGGGCCGCTGAGACCTCACTGACTGCTTCGCGGGCACGCCCGCTCCTACAGGTGTAGCGCCAACCTTGGATGTGGCGCTATACCTGTGGGAGCGGGTTCACCCGCGAAGAGGCCCTCAAAACCAACACACATCCCATGCCCAACCACCTCCACAGCCCCCACCTAAGCACCCGCTTCCAGGCCCTCGACCAGTTCCTGATCGAGCACCAGCAACTGTGGAAACCCCGCCCCTTCACCAGCCTGAAGCTGGCTTGGGAAACCGCCCACCCCGAGCTTGCCGCCCATCTGCGCCAATGCTCCCTGGAAGACGCCGAAACCGACACCACCGCTGCCCGGTTGCCCGCCCCGTTCCCGCAACTGGCCCAGCAAGCCCGACAGCTTTCGGCACTCGGCAACCTCCCGGCAACCGACCTGCCCCCCGCCGCGCATCGCCTCGACGTAGCCGTCCCCGGCCGCAAATGGCAGCAGATCGAAGCCTTCGCCAGCCACCTGGCCTTCCGCGAACAGCCCCGTCACTGGCTGGACTGGTGCTCCGGCAAAGGCCACCTGGGCCGCCGCCTGCTGCAACCCGGCCAACACCTGACCTGCCTGGAATACGATGCCGAACTGGTCGCCGCCGGCCAGGCCCTGAGCACGCACCACCACTTGCCGGCGCAGCATGTGCACCAGGATGTGATGGCCAACGACAGCGCCCGCCACCTGGCTGGCGACAAAAGCGTGGTTGCCCTGCACGCCTGTGGCGACCTGCATGTGCGCCTGATGCAACTGGCCAGCCAGCAAGGTTGCCGGCAACTGGCCGTGGCCCCCTGCTGCTACAACCGCATCGCGGCGCAGCAATACCAGGCGTTATCCACAGCCGCCCAAGCCTCCAGCCTGCGGCTGTCACTGGACGACCTGGGCCTGCCATTAAGCGAAACCGTTACCGCCGGCACCCGCGTGCGGCGCCAGCGCGACACCTCGATGGCCCGGCGCCTGGGCTTCGACCTGCTGCAACGCCAGCAGCGCCAGACCGACGAGTACCTGCCGACACCGTCGCTACCCGTGGCCTGGCTGGAGAAGCCCTTCGAGCAGTACTGCCGCGACCTGGCCGAACTCAAGCAATTGCAGCTGACTGGCAACCCGGACTGGGCAGCCTTGGAAGCCGCCGGCTGGCAACGCCTGGCCGAGGTCCGCAACCTGGAGCGCGTGCGCAACCTGTTCCGCCGGCCGCTGGAGCTGTGGCTGGTTCTCGATCGGGCCCTGTTCCTCGAAGAACAAGGCTACAACGTGCGCCTTGGCTTGTTCTGCGACTACCCACTCACCCCGCGCAACCTGCTAATCCTTGCCGAACGCGACCGTTAGCCGCAGCACAACCTGTGGATAACTCTGTGAACAAGCTTGTGATTACCTGTTGGATCCAAGCGCTATTTCAAGCGTTTGGCTTATTCCGGCTTGCGCGTCAAGGCCAGTAAAAACAGGCGTTTGCGCAAAGACCGGCGGTGTATCGATCCGGCATGCCTTTCGCGCAAGTCGCCGATGCCACTTGTGTATAAACATTTCTTGTGGTTGGCGACTGCGTCTAAAGCCTTACCCAGAATGGCCTGATTTACGCGCTCCCACACTGACCGCATCAGGGCTCAATGCGCCTTGTTCTTGGCAATCTCGATATCGTTCATCAGCGCCTTGGCCATGTCGCACAGATAATCGGCAGCGCCCAGGAATTTATGGTCATCCTCCATATCCCCCTCGCGCACCAGATGCTTGATGTAGCCCATCAGGATCGAGACATGCTCATAGGCAGCATCGACGGGGACGCCAGGCTCGACGCGTAGCAGATTGAGGGATGGGTTACCGGCTGCGAGGAAGGTTTCCACGCCTGCGGTGGTGATTGGCTTTGGGCTGCGGGGATCAGTATCAATCGTTTTCAATTTTCAAACTCCTAGTTCAAAGGAGTTGCCGTGTTCATTCTTTCTCACGGAACAAAGGCGGCAACCGTGCACGAGGTGAGAAACCGAGTGAACATAGGAAGCTCGGCCAGACCAAGGTCTGCCCGCGCACGGTCGCCATTACGCAGCCGATACGTTCAAAATCGGGTTCTCACACCCGGTCGCCAGAGCGACCCGAGAACGGTATCCGTGAGCCATTTCCCCGACAACAGCGATACTTCGGCGGCGCGCGTAGGATAGTTCCGAAGCCACCAAACCCTGAAGCTGTTAGCCCCTAGTTCAGAATTTTCGTACGGCTGATGGCCCTTTCGCGGGTAAACCCGCTCCCACAGGAATCTCACAAGGCTTGAGAACAGTGATATCTCTGTGGGAGCGGGTTCACCCGCGAAGAGGCCAGAACAGGCAACAAAAAGCTAAAGCCTCACCGCTGATCCCGCCCAACGGTGTATCATCCGCCCCCCAAATGATTAAAAAGTGACGTCGCGCGCTGCCCGCCAGCCCCGCGACCTTCTGGCGTTGCGCCAGAGCCGACAATGGACTAACGGACCCGACCATCGTGACCCAAGCCAAGCCCCTCGCCCTGCTGACCCTCACCCTGGCCCTGACCGCCTGCGCCAGCGGCACCGCTCCCCACCCCACCAGCAGCCTGGGCTGGAACCACCCCGGCATGCAGCTCGGCGGCGACAACGGCCTGCCCCTGCGCACCGAAAGCCCCTGCCGCAAGCGCGGCTGCGACAACGACAAGCTGTTCTTCAACCCGGGCAAAACCGAGCCGAGCGTCACCACCATCCATCGCGGCTGGTAGGAAAATTCTTCTTTCAGGTCGGTGACTTAGGTCATTTGCGAACATTCGCAACGAAGTGGTTTACAGGCGCCAACCGATCGTTATAATGACGCCCCATTGCCGGTATAGCTCAGATGGTAGAGCAACTGACTTGTAATCAGTAGGTCCCGGGTTCGATTCCTGGTGCCGGCACCATACGCAGTATCAAAAAAGGCTCACCGAAAGGTGGGCCTTTTTTGTTTCCAGCACGCTCTGCATGACCCCTTCCTCCAAGATTGATCTCAATCAAGCCTGACGCCGGCACGCAGCTTAGCCTGAGATCAGTCAGCCCTTGAGGGAAGGAAACCATGGCCAAGAAATTCCCCAAAACCCCCAGCCACCCGGAGCGCATCTGCTGGGGCTGCGACCTGTACTGCCCGGCCAAGGCATTGGCCTGTGGCAATGGGTCGAGTCGGACCATGCACCCGGTGGAACTGTTTGGCGAGGACTGGGACAGTTTCGAGGACCGGCTGGAGAAGCCGGTTGATTGCCAGCAAGAGACTGGCCCTAGGTGAAATAGGGCAGCTTTGCGGCCCATAGCCGGCAAGCCAGGCTCTCATAGAACTGCACATAACTCATTGAATTAGCGGGGGCCCTGTGGGAGCGGCTTTAGCCGCGAACACCGGCGCAGCCGGTGCCATGCACCGCGTTGGATTCTTCGCGGCTAAAGCCGCTCCCACAGGGTACGCGGATTGCTTGCAATTTCAGTTATCTTCACGACAGCGCAGCCCAAAGGGCTGGGCCATCTACCACAGGTACAGCGCATGGTTTGAGCCTGGCGCCGACCCAGCGAATGAGGTGCTGCGGTGGATGGCACGGGCTTCGCCCGTGTTCGCGGGCACGCCCGCTCCCACAAGGATCGCGCCACCTGTTAGAAATTGAGCAAGGCAGTTGCTACCAATGGGGAGCGCCGGGCTCAAGGTGTGCGCTGTACCTGTGGGAGCCCGGCTTGCCGGCGATGGGCTGCGCAGCAGCCCCAGGTGCGGTTGATCAGAACGCTGTGCTGACCGTCAGCGACAGGTTGCGTGGGTCACCATAAATCGCCCCGGCATAGAACCCGTAGCGGGTGTAGTAGTGCTTGTCGAACAGGTTATTGGCGTTAAGGCTGACGCTGGTGTCGTCGGTCAGCTGGTACTTGGCCATGGCATTCCAGATGGCATAACCGGACCAATTCACGTCAGTGGCACCGGTGCTCACACCATTGCTCGGCTGGCCCGCCGGGCTGGAGATTGCGCGGATGTTGCTCTGCGCAGTAACCCCGGCACCCAGGGTCAGGCGGTCGAGCGGGCCGGAAAGGCGGTAGGTGGTCGAAGCCTTGAAAAGGTGCGATGGGTCGCTGCGGCCGTCGCTGTCGAGGCGGCGGAAGTGCAGGTAGGTGTAGCCGGCGTACACGTTCCAGCTGGGGGTCAGGGCGCCGGCGATTTCCAGGTCGATACCGTCGGTTTCCTGGCCGGAACCGGCCTTGTAGGCGTCGCCACCGGTCGGGGTGGTCAGGTCGCCGTCGAGCACTGCCTTGTTTTCCTGCTTGGTGCGGAAGTACGCCGCCGAGGCGTTCAGGCGGCCATCGAACCACTCTCCCTTGATACCCGTCTCGTAGCTTTGCCCGCGAATCGGCTCAACCTTGCTGCCGCTGCTGGTTTCGGCGGTTTGCGGGGTGAAGATGTCGGTGTAGCTGGCGTACAGCGAGTAGTTGTCGTTGAGGTCGTACACGGCGCCCAGGTACGGGGTGACGATGCCGTTCTCTTCCTGGCTGGTACGTGCGCCAGCCACGCTGCGGGTGGTGGCCGAGTAGTTGCTGGTGCGCACACCGAGGATGACCGACAGTGGGTCGGTGATGCTCAGGCGGGTTGCCGCGTACATGCCCTGCAGGCGGGTGGTGGTCTTGCTGTGGCGGCCGGTGCGCGAGGCGATGATGTTGTAGTCGTCATCCACACCATTGCGCCAGTCGGTCAGCGGGAAGCCGTTGTTGGCGCGGAACTGGCAACCCAGCGCAGGCGCACTGGCCATGCCGTCGCCAACCATGGTGCAGGTGTATTCCGGCGACCAGGCCACGGTGCGGCTGTCGTTGTAGCCAACCATCGCCTGGTGGGTACGGCCGAACAGCTGGAACGGGCCGGACAGGTCGATCTGCGCCGACTGTTGGGTGGTGTCGGTGGAGCTGTGCAGGCCGTTGAGCACGGCACCGCTGCCATCCTGGTCCCAGTAGCCACCGTAGCTGCCACGGCCCGCCGAGTTGACCTTGGCCAGGCCGCGGTGGTTTAGGGTTTCGGCGGTGCTCTGGGTGGCTTTCAGGTCCAGCGTCCAGTCGTTGTCGAAGCGGTGTTCCAGCGAGCCGAACGCGGTGCGGGTGGTGTACTCGCCAAAGCTCCAGCTGGGTACCACGTTGGTGCTGCGCGGCAGGTCGGTCTTGCTGCCATCGCTGTACCAGATCGGGATGTTCGCACCCCAGCCACCGCCGACAATCTTGTTGTACTCGTACTGGTAGCCGGCACCGAGAGTGGTGGCGTCGTCCAGGTCGAACTCGAAGTTGGCCAGCGCTGCGCGGGAGCGCTCGGACTGGTTGTCGCGGAATGAGTTGGCGTCCTGCTGGGTCATCACGAAGCGCGAACGCAGGCGACCGTCTTCGGACAGCGGCAGGTTAAGGTCGGCGCCCAGGCGGCGCTTGTCCCAGCTGCCGTAGGTGGCATAGGCGCTACCGCCGAACGTCCTGGTCGGTGCCTTGCGGATCAGGTTGACGGTGGCCGACGGGTCGCCGGTACCGCCCAGCAGGCCGTTGGCGCCGCGCACGATGTCGATGCGCTCGTACAGGTCCATGTTCAGTGCGTTGCCGCCGCCACTGAAATCGGACCCGCCCTGGAACTGCAGGCCATCGACCTTCCAGTTGCTGATCGAGTAACCACGGGCACGGTAGTCGGTACGCCCGCCCACTTCGGACTTGCTCGCGGTCACGCCTGGGGTGGTTTCCAGCGCTTGCTCGATGGTGTGGATGTCGCGGTCATCCATTTGCTGGCGGGTAATGGTGGTGACCGACTGCGGCGTCTGGCGCGGCGTCAGGGCCAGGCCGGTGGAGCTGCGGGTGCTTTCGACGGTGTAACCCAGCTGACCAGCTTCGTCGGCAGGCAGCAGGGCGCTGTCTTCGATCTGCGTGGCCTCCAGTTCCAGGGGCTTGCTGTCGGCAGCCATCGCGCCACCGCTGACGGCCACGGCAATGAACAGGGCCAGCGGTTTGAGGCGCGTGCCGCCTCGGCTGATGGAGGGGAAGGCGTTCGGGGTGCTCTCGGAGTTCATTTGGGAAGGCTTCGTATTTGCAGATGATTTTTTGTTAGGATTCTAGGGATCGGCCCCCCGGGCTCCAGACCCGGCTTGTACGGGGATGTAATCGAACGTAACGAGCGCTACCAGCCCTAACCGAACAGGTGTTTTTCTGCATGAGCACAACTTTGCTTGTTGTCGACGATGACGACGAGATCCGCGAACTTCTATGTGATTACCTGACAGATGCCGGCTATAACGTGCTGGCAGCGGCTGACGGCGAGCAGATGCGCGAGCATCTGGCCCGGCACAAGGTTGAGCTGGTGGTGCTGGACCTGATGCTGCCGGGCGAAGATGGCCTGAGCCTGTGCCGCCAGCTGCAAGCCACGCCGGGGCTGGCGGTGATCATGCTGTCGGCCAAGGGCAGCACGCTGGACCGCATCATCGGTCTGGAGGTGGGTGCCGATGACTACCTGGCCAAGCCCTTCGAGCCACGCGAGCTGATCGCCCGGATCAAGGCCGTGCTGCGTCGTCCGCAACGCCTGGATGCGCCCGCCGTAGAGCCGGTAGAAGATGCCCAGCTGTTCGCCGGCTTCCGCCTGGAACACGTGAAACGCCTGCTCACCCGCCCCGATGGCGAGACCCTGACCCTGCCCCGCTCCGACTACCGCGTACTACGCGAGCTGCTGGAAGCCAACAACCGCGTGGTGTCCCGCGACCAGCTGACGCGCAGTGCGTTCGGCCGCGACCACCTGCCCGACGACCGTTCGGTGGACATGTGCGTCAGCCGCCTGCGCCAGCACCTGCGCCACGCGCCGGCGGGTGCCGCGCAAATTCTCACCATCCGCAACGAAGGCTATTTGCTGAGCATCGCCGCCAACGGGGCCGATGCCTGACATGCGCTGGCTGCGCCGGCTGTGGCCACGCACGTTGTTCGGCCAGTTGCTGCTGATAATGGTCAGCGGCACCGTGCTGATCCAGTTGATGTCCAGCAGCATCTGGTTCGATGTGCGTTTTGCCCAGGTTCTCGAGGCCCCTGTCCGGCTGATTGCCGCACGCAGCGCTCCGTTGATCGCCCAGGCCGACTGCCGTGCCGGTGCACTGCAGGCGCCAGCGCATTACCAACTGCGGTGCAGCGAAGCCCTGCCCACGCCGGTGCAGGACGAGCGCCGCGGGCGCAGGCGTGTCGAGCTGTTGCTGCACCAGGCCCTCGAGTACGAGTTGGGGCATGCCCAGGACGTGCGCCTGATGAAGGTGCAGTTGACCGACGAACAGGGCCAGCCGATCGTCTGGCGCAGCCTGTTCGGCCTGCGCACGGCCCAGGCGCATCTGCAGTTTGCGGTGCCGTTGGCCGATGGGCACTGGCTGACCATCGAGGGCCAGGAACTGCAAGGCTGGAGCGGCGAGTCGGCCTGGGTGCTGATCAGCGATTACCTGTTGCGGGTGTACGCGCTGCGCATCGTCGCGGTATTGCTGGTGTGCCTGATAGCCGTGCGCCTGTGCCTGCGCCCGCTTCGGCGCCTGGCCGATGCCGCGCGCGGCCTGGGTAGCAACCTCGAGCAGCCGCCCTTGGCGCTGGATGGCCCGGAGGAAGTGCGCCAGGCGGCCCAAGCCTTCAACGCCATGCAGCAGCGGCTGATCGCGATGGTCAACGACAAGGCCTACTTTCTGGCCGCCGTGTCCCACGACCTGCGCACCCCGCTGACGCGCATGCGCCTGCGCCTGGAGCGCTTGCCGGACGACGAAAACCGGCAACGCCTGCGGCAGAACATCGCGCAGATGGACAACATGATCGGCCAGGTGCTCGATTACCTGCGCGCGGGGGAGCAGCAGAACTTGCAACAGGTAGACCTGGACCGGCTGGTGGTGCGCCAGTGCGCGGAGCTGGCCACTGCCGAAGAGCCACTGCCGGTGCATGGCCAGGCGGGCAGCCTGCAGGCCGATGCCCTGCTGTTGCAGCGCTGCCTGCAGAACCTGCTGGTCAATGCGTTGCGTTATGCCAAGGAGGTTTCGGTCACGCTGGAGCAGGCGACCACGGGGGTGTTCATCCATATCGATGACCGCGGCCCGGGGATTGCGCCGGGCCTGCTGGCGACCATCATCGACCCGTTCGTGCGCGGTGACGGGTCGCGCAATCAGGCGTCCGGGGGGTATGGGCTGGGGTTGAGCATCGCCCAGCGGATTGCTGCCAGCCATGGGGGCGAGTTGCTGTTGGCGAACCGCGAGGGGGGTGGGTTGCGGGTCAGCGTGTTGCTACCCAATCAGCCTTTACGCGCCCCCCTGTAGGAGCGCATGAGCCTGGAAATACGCGATCAGGTAACAGTCTTTTACCGATTACCCAGGTTTTCCCCTCCCCGCCTTTGCCTATCCTATGCCCGGTCATCCTGCCTGCGATGGACCCATGAAACACTCTCTACCCAGCCGCTACGCCTGCCTCGCCCTCTGCCTGCTGTTCACCTTCGCCAGCCTGCCGCTGCTACCCCAGCATGCCTGGTTGTGGCCGTTGACACTGATTACCACGCTGCTCAGCCTGGTCGGCCTGAACGACCTGCGGCAAAGCCACCACGCCGTGCGCCGCAACTACCCGATCCTGGGCAACATCCGCTACCTGATCGAAACCATCCGCCCGGAAATCCGCCAGTACCTGATCGAGGGCGACGACGACAAGCTGCCGTTCTCCCGCTCGCAGCGTTCGCTGGTCTACGCCCGGGCCAAGAACGAAAGCGCCGAGAAGGCCTTCGGCACCCTCAACGATGCCTACAAGCCCGGCTTCGAGTTCATCAGCCATTCCATGCTGCCAGTGGCCACGCCAGACCCGGCATCGTTCCGCATCGCCATTGGCGGGCCGCAATGCCGCCTGCCCTATTCGGCATCTATCTTCAACATCTCGGCCATGAGCTTCGGCGCCCTCAGCGCCAACGCCATCGCTGCCCTGAACCGCGGTGCACGCATGGGCCGTTTTGCCCATGACACCGGCGAAGGCAGCATCAGCCCGTACCACCGCGAACATGGCGGTGACCTGATCTGGGAAATCGGCAGTGGCTACTTCGGCTGCCGCACCGAGGACGGCCGCTTCGACCCGCAGCGATTCGCCGAGCAGGCGCGCTCGCCGCAGGTGAAGATGATCGAGATCAAGCTCAGCCAGGGCGCCAAGCCGGGCCACGGTGGCATCCTGCTGGGGCACAAGGTCAGCCCCGAAATTGCCGCAACCCGTGGCGTGCGCGTGGGCGAAGATTGCATCTCGCCAGCGGCGCACAGTGCCTTCCGCACGCCAGTCGAGTTGCTGCAGTTCGTGGCCAGCCTGCGCGAGCTGTCGGGCGGCAAGCCGGTGGGGTTCAAATTCTGCCTGGGCCACCCTTGGGAGTTCATGGGCATTGCCAAGGCCATGCTGGCCACTGGCATCACTCCAGACTTCATCGTCGTCGATGGCAAGGAGGGCGGCACCGGTGCGGCGCCACGCGAGTTCAGCGACAACATGGGCGTGCCGATGCGCGAGGGCCTGATGTTCGTGCACAACACCCTGGTCGGCCTGAACCTGCGCGCCGGCATCCGCATTGGCGCGGCGGGCAAGATCGTCAGCGCCTTCGACATCGCCAGCGTGCTGGCCATCGGGGCGGACTGGGTCAACTCCGCGCGCGGCTTCATGTTCGCCATTGGCTGCATCCAGTCGCAAAGCTGCCATACCAACAAATGCCCGACCGGGGTGGCCACGCAAGACCCGCTGCGCCAGCGCGCCCTGGTGGTGCCGGACAAGGCCGAGCGGGTGGCCAGCTTCCACCGCAACACGCTGCATACGTTGGCCGAAATGTTGGCTGCCGCGGGCCTGGAACACCCTTCGGAGCTCAAGCCCAAGCACCTGGCGCGGCGTATCAGCCCTAGCGAAATCGGGCTGTTCTCGGACCTGCACACGTTCCTCAAGCCGGGCGAATTGCTCAGTGGCTCGATTGAAAGCGAGTTTTATGCGCGGATGTGGCGGATGGCGCGTAGTGACAGCTTTGCGCCGGAGACTGGGGAGGGAGAGGTGAAGGTTGCTGGGGTGCGGCGCAGGGAAGTGGTGGAGACGGCGTGAAAGCCGGGGGCCGCTTTGCGGCCCTTTCGCGACACAAGGCCGCTCCTACAGAATCGTGTGGGAGCGGCCTTGTGTCGCGATGGGCTGCAAAGCAGCCCCTAGGCCATCAGATCAGGATCAGAAGATGCTGATCGGGTACTCGACGAATACGCGGACTTCGTTGCCGTCGTCGTTGTAACCGTTCTGCTGCACGGCGTTGTTGGTACGCACGAACGAGCTACGCAGCTTGATCGACAGGTCCTTGGCCGGGCCGTCCTGCACCACGTAACGGATCTGGTTGAAGATCTCGCGCTCTTTACCTTCACCGAAGCCCTGCGGGTTGTCGACGTTGCGGGTGTTGATGTTGTCACCCACCACGTAGGCCAGCTTGTAGGTCAGGCCCGGGATGCCGTAGGCACCGAAGTCCAGGCCGTAGCCCAGCTGCCAGGAGCGCTCGTCTTCGGCGTTGAAGTCGGACCAGTACGAGTTGGCCAGGTAGATGGTCGAACCACCGTCACCCACGCCACCCTCGTTCTGGTACCAGCCGTAGTTGTAGCCGGTGCTGCCGGTGCTGCGCTGGTGGGCGATGGTGAACGAGTGGGCACCGTAGGCGTAGGTGGCTGCCAGGCTCCAGATAGTGTTGGAGTCGCCGTTCAGCCCAGCGGATTTCACGAACTTGTTGTCGATGTCCGACTTGTAGCCGTTGAAGTCCAGGGTCAGGGACTGGTCGTTGGCAATCGGGAAGACGTAGTTCAGGCCCAGGTAGTGCTTCTTCATCACGTCTTCGTTGTCGGCGGTGTACAGCGAAGCGGTGAAGTTGTCGGTGAACTTGTAGCTACCACCAAGGACGTTGATCGACTTCAGGCCACCACCGTCACGGCGCTCGGCGCTCTTGCGCGCTTCCTGGGTGAAGCGGCCGGCGTTCAGTTCCAGGCCCTGAATCTCTTTGGAGGTGATCAGGGTACCGGTGAAGCTTTCTGGCAGCAGACGGGCGTCGTCGTACTGCAGCACTGGCAGTGCCGGCATCTGGTCACCGTACTTGAGCACGGTGTTGGAGATGCGGAACTTCACTGCAGCGCCACCACGGGCCAGGTTGTGCGGCGAGTTGGCGTTGCCGTTCTCGTCCTTGAAGTCCGAAGGCTTGAAGAAGTCGACACCGGCGCCACCGTTGTGGCCCTTGCCGCCGTCCAGACGCACGGCGTACAGGCCGAATGCATCGACGCCGACACCGACGGTGCCCTGGGTGAAGCCGGAGGAGAAGTTGGCGATGACGCCCTGGCCCCATTCGATCTGGTCGTCGGTGCCGTGCTTCTTGTCACGATTGATGTAGGCGTTGCGCAGCAGGACGTTGGCGTGGCTGTCCTCGATGAAGCCTTTGCTGTCGGCCTGATCATTGGCCTGTGCCTGGGTCGCGGCGATCATCGCCAGGGCGACCAGGCTGATCCTGGTTTTCAACATGTTGTTTTCCTTATTTCTTAATCAAAAACGCTCTGCAATATGACGCCAGGAACCAACGCCCCTTCGTAGGTTCGACGCTATGCGGATCCAGACTGGAAGGCCTGCCGGTAATCACACGGCGGCCTCTGGCAGCAGCATGGCCAAGATCATGGCCAGCAGGCGTTGGCCGAATCCTAGCCGTGTGCGATTACAAATGTCAAAAAGTCGTGAAATGCAGGTTGATATAACCAAAATTGCCTATGGGTCTGGTGCATTTCCATGCAGGTTTGCGCTATCAGCGGACAATTTATCTTGTGTGGGAAATAGCCTTTTGATCGAACGGACAATTTTCCTGTCAGGGCGCCTTCGCAGCGCAAGGCTGCTCCTACACGGAAACGCGGGGCGGCAGAGACCGTAACAAACTGACACAGATGTAATGACAAGCCTTTACAAATACTCAAGCAATAGCAAATAACAAGCATTAACATCCGCACCTCTTTTTCACCTGCTCGCTCCGGATGTGCCCATGCTTGTACCCTGCCGTCTTTCACCCCTGACGCTTGGCCTGTCGCTGCTGTTCGGCGCCGGCCTGGCCAGTGCCGCCACCACCACCCTGCCGGAACTGTCGGTAACCGCCGACAGTGAACGCGAAGAGGACAACCCGCGGGTCAAGGAGGTAAGCACCGCGACCCGCACCTCGACGCCAGTACGCTATGTGCCGCAGGCCATCGACACGGTGAAGACCGTCAACGTGCTGGATTACGGCAGCAACACCCTGGGCAAGGCGCTGGAAGGCATCCCCAACGTCAGCAGCGGTGCCGACACCCGCTTCGACAGCGTGCGCATCCGCGGCTTCGAAGCCAGCAACGACTTCTACCTGGACGGCATTCGCGACGACAGCCAGTACATCCGCGACCTGCATAACATCGAGCGGGTCGAAGTGCTCAAGGGGCCGGCAGCGGTGCTTTATGGCCGTGGCAGCCAGGGCGGTATCGTCAACCGGGTGAGCAAGGCGCCGGAGCACGGCCGCCGTTCGAGCATCGAGGCGCAGGCCGGCAGCGAAGACCTGCGCAGCCTGTATGCCGACCTCAGTGCCGACCCCAGCGACACCGTCAGCCTGCGCCTGAACATGGGCAACCAGGACAACAACAGCTTCCGCGACGGCATCGACGGCAGCCGCCAGCTGTTCGCCCCGTCGATCAGTTGGCAGGTCACCCCCGACCTGAACTGGCTGGTGCAATACGAATACAGCCGCTACAACCGCACCCCGGACCGAGGCATCCCCGGGGTCAACGGCCGCCCGGCCGATGTCGGCCGCAGCACCACCTATGGCGACACCCAGCGCGACTACATCGACGACCGCGCCCAGTCGCTGCGCTCGCGCCTTAACTACCAGTTGAACGAAACCTGGCAGTTGCGCCATACCCTGGGCCTGTTCAAGCTCGACAGTGAGTTCGACAACACCTACGTCACGGGCTACGACGCCAGCACCGACACCTTGACCCGCCAGCGCTGGCAGCAGGACCTGAACACCAGAAACCTGTTCAACACCCTGGAGGCCGAGGGCGACTTCGACACCTTGGGCCTGGAGCACAAGCTGTTGCTGGGCCTGGAGTTCGGCAACCAGAAGCGCGACCCGGTGCTGTACAAAGCGGTCGACCAGAAATTGCAGGGCCTGGGCAAGCCCGGCCGCAACCAGCAGCTCAATGGCCCAATGACGTTGTTTAGTGACAACCATACCGTGGTCGATAGCCGCGGCCTTTATCTGCAAGACCAGATCCGCCTGAACGATCAGTGGCAGGTTCTTGCCGGTGTACGCTTCGACCAGTTCGACGTGCAGACCACCAACAAGGATGGCGTGCGCGAAACACAGGACAGCAACAGCACCAGCCCACGCTTGGGTGTGGTCTATACACCGTGGCGCGACCATTCGTTCTACGCCTCGTGGAGCAAGACCTTCTCGCCGGTTGGCGGCGGGCTGATCGGCATCACCCCAGGCGCAAAAGGCAACGGTAACGACGCCAAGCCGGAAGAAACCCGTCAGAAGGAAATCGGCGTGAAGAGCGACTGGCTCGACCAGCGCCTGACCACCACCCTGGCCATCTACGAGCTGGAGCTGTACAACCGCCGCACCCGCGACCCGCTTGTCCCGGAAAACATCTTGCTCAGCGGCATGCAGCGTTCGCGCGGTATCGAGCTGACCGCCACCGGCAACATCGTTGGCAACTGGTACGTGCGCGGTGGCATCGGCCTGCAGGACGCGACCATCGTCAAGGACAACAACGGCCAGGAAGGCAACCGCATCAATGACGTGGCCAAGCGCAACGGCAGCCTGTTCGTGACCTGGAAACCGGAACTGGGCTGGTACGCCGAAACCGGCCTGACGTTGGTAGGCGAGCGTTATGCGGACAACCAGAACACCACGGTGCTGCCGGGGTATGGCCGCTGGGATGCATTGGCGGGGTACCGCACGCATGACTGGGATGTGCGGGCGGCGCTGAGCAATATCGCCGACAAGACCTACTACAGCTCGGCGACCAGTGCGGCGCAGATCGAGGTGGGTGAGCCGCGTAGCCTGGTGGTGACTGGTAGCTACAGCTTCTGATCTTTATTGCCTGTGCCGGCCTCTTCGCGGCTAAAGCCGCTCCCACAGGTACCCAACATGTATCGAGCCCAGTGGGGTACCTGTGGGAGCGGCTTTAGCCGCGAAGGGGCCAGCAAAGGTTTAAGCAATCGATCAGTGCCACACCGCCATCAGCGCCTGCATTTCTGCTTCGCTGATCAGCCCTTGGGGGTATCGTCCGGCAAGCAGACGTCGTGGGTCGGTCGTCCTGACCCTGATGCTTCCATGGTGTTTCAACCACTTCGCCACAAGCCTGAGCGATTGGTGATTCACTGCCGATGGGCGCAAAGCCGACTCACTTGCTGCGTTCATTTCTACACGTACTCCCTGGCCCGTGAGCGGCTAATCTACGTAAGGATTGTTACAGGTCCGAGAGCGCGGCATGGCCGAGCTATCTCACTGAAAACAATACAAAACTTATGCCAGCACCAGCCTGCGGACGGCCCTCGCGAATAAAAAAGGCCCGTCATGACGGGCCTCTTGATTCACCGTGCGCTCAACGCTTTACCGGTGCCGGTTGCTGCTGGGTCAGGCAGTGGATGTTGCCACCACCCAACAGCAGCTCACGACCAGGGATCATCACCACCTCGTGGTCGGGGAAAATCTTCGCCAGGATCGCTCTGGCCTCGGCATCTGCCGGGTCGTCGAAGCTAGGCGCGATGATGCCGCCGTTGACGATCAGGAAGTTCACGTACGAGCCTGCCAGGCGCACCGATGGGTCACGCTCCTGGCTGCCTGCCACCTGATCGACCCCGGCACACTCTTCGGCAGTAGCGAACAGCGGGCCCGGGATCGGCATTTTGTGCACGATGAACTCGCGGCCCTTGGCATCGCGGGTGTTCTTCAGCACCTCCATGGCGGCATGGCAGCGTGCATAGTTGGGGTCGTTGGAATCATCGGTCCAGGCCAGTAACACTTCGCCCGGGCGCACGTAACAGCAGAAGTTGTCGACATGGCCATCGGTCTCGTCGTTGTACAGGCCATCCGGCAACCAGACCACGGTGTCCACCGCCAGATGATCGCGCAGCACCGCTTCGATCTGCTCGCGGTTCAGGTGCGGGTTGCGGTTGCGATTGAGCAGGCATTCTTCGGTAGTAATCACCGTGCCTTCGCCGTCCACGTGGATCGAGCCGCCCTCGAACACGAAGCTTTCGGTGTGGTAGCGCTGGCAGCGCTCCATTTCCAGGACCTTGGCCGCCAGCTCCTCGTCACGGTTCCACGGTGCGTAAAGGCCGCCGTCGAAGCCGCCCCAGGCATTGAAGCCCCAGTCCACACCACGCACTTCACCCTGGTCGTTGATGACGAAGGTCGGGCCGGTGTCACGCACCCAGGCATCGTCATTGCTGATCTCGACCACGCGAATGTTCGGCTGGTCGAGCTGGCGGCGGGCATTTTCGTACTGGCCAGCGGAAACCGCGACGGTTACCGGCTCGAAGCGGGCAATGGCCTTGGCCAGGGTCACATGGGCAGCCTGCGCCGGCTTGCCGCCAAGGCGCCAGTTGTCCGGGCGCTCCGGCCAGACCATCCACACCTGGGTTTGCGGGGCCCACTCGGCGGGCATGTGGAAACCATCGGCACGGGGAGTGGAGTTGAGGGTTTTCATGATTGACCTCTGTGATGGCCCTGAGCCGGACTGTGCTGGGGCGTTTGTCAATTTATAACCGATATATATCGATATTTGAAGCCCGATAATCGGGAAAATCATGAGAATGCAAGGGAATTAAATCGATAACAATCGATAAACCCCCAACCTTGACCGAGAAGCAAAACGGCACGACATCTACCATAGCCAGCCCTTGTGAACGCCGTTGAAGCCCGAGGCGGAAAAAACGGCCAGACCGGCTAGGGTCAATACATGAGCAGAACGGGCCAGCGAACCGCCATGAACATCATCCCTACCGCGATCCCTGAAGTACTGATCATCGAGCCGAAGGTTTTCGGTGATAGCCGTGGTTTTTTCTTCGAGGCATTCAACGCCCGTGAGTTCGCCCGGCAAACCGGCGTGAATGTCCAGTTCGTCCAGGACAACCACTCGCGCTCCATCAAGGGTGTGCTGCGTGGCCTGCACTACCAGGTGGAAAACACCCAAGGCAAGCTGGTGCGCGTGGTGCAGGGGGAAATCCGTGATATTGCCGTGGACGTGCGCAAGAGCTCGCCAACCTTCGGCCAATGGGTCGCGGTGCAGCTGTCGGCCGACAATCATCGCCAGTTATGGATTCCCCCCGGCTTCGCCCATGGCTTTGCGGTGATGAGCGAGTCGGCCGAGTTCCTCTACAAGACCACCGACTACTACAACCCGGGCGCCGACCGCTGCATCCGCTGGGATGACCCGACGCTGGCCATAGACTGGGGGTTGCAGCAGCCACCCGTGCTCTCGGACAAGGACAAGCTCGGCCTGCCGCTGGCAGAGGCGGAACTGCTGCCTTAACTAGCGCATAATTGCGGCAGACCTTTCTGGCGCATTTACCTGATGATTGCAAAACCCACGCCCCCACGCCGTCCCCGCTGGCGCAGCCTGGCCCTGTTGGCCGTGTGCCTGGTTCCGTTGTTGTGGCCCCTGCATCACCTGGCCGAACGTTACTATCAGGAAGAACTGGCCTCGCAGAACCGACAGACCCTCGACCTGTACGTCGCCAACCTGCTCGGTACCCTGCACCGCTACGAAACCTTGCCGCAGATACTCGGCGACCTGCCGGCGCTGCGCGGTGTGCTGGCCGACCCGCTCCGCCTGGAGGCAGTGACCAATGCCAACCGCCTGCTCAAGGACATCGTCCAGCAGACCGGCGCCGAGGTGATGTACCTGATGGACGTCAGCGGCAATACCCTGGCTGCCTCCAACTGGGACAAGCGCGACAGCTTCGTCGGCCGCAACTTCGCCTTCCGCCCCTACTTCAACGAAGCCATGGCCGGCCGCCTGGGGCGCTTCTTTGGCCAGGGCACCACATCGGCCAAGCGCGGTTACTTCTTCGCCGCCGCCGTGCGAGACCGTGAACGCATCGTTGGCGTACTGGTGGTCAAGGTCGACCTCGACCACACCGAAACCTTGTGGGGCCGCACTCCCGAGCAGCTGTTGCTGACCGACCACAATGGCGTGGTCATCCTGACCTCGCGGCCCGACTGGCGCTTCCGCGCGACCCGCGCGCTGACCGAGGCCGAGCGTCAGGCGATCATCGCCATCCAGCCCTACCCGACCCAAGCCCCGCAGCCGCTGGTGCTCAACCCGGACGCCTGGATCAGCCAGACCCGCGACATCAAGGAAACCGGCTGGCAGGTCAGCATCCTCGCCCCGCGCATGCTGGTCGACCGTTCGGTGCAAACCGTCATGGCCATCGGCGCGGGCACCCTGCTGGTGCTGATACTGCTGGCCGGCCTGGTGATGCAGCGGCGCCGTCACTACATCGACCGCATCGACTTCGAGGCACGCGGCCGCCAGGAACTGGAAAAACGCGTGGCCGAGCGCACCGCCGACCTTGAAGGCCTGAACACCCGGCTCAAGAGTGCCGTACTGGAGCGTGAGAACGCCCAACAGGAGGCGGTGCGCGCCCAGGACGAACTGGTACAGGCCGGCAAGCTGTCGGTGCTCGGCACCATGTCGGCCAGCATCAGTCACGAACTCAACCAGCCGCTGGCCGCCATCCGCAGCTACGCGGAAAACGCCGAGATCCTGCTCGACCACCAGCGAACCGAAGAAGCCCGCGGCAACCTCAAGCTGATTGGCGAGCTGACCGGGCGCATGGCCTCGATCATCGCCCACCTGCGCGCCTTCGCCCGCCGTGACCGCCATGCCCCGGAGAGCGTGGCCTTGCAGCCGGCCCTGGACGACGCCCTGGCGCTGCTGGCCAAGCGCCGCCGGGCAATGGCCGTGGAGCTGATCCGCGACCTGCCGGAGGCCACCTTGTGGGTACAGGCCGGCGAGACCCGCCTGCGCCAGGTGCTCGGCAACCTGCTGGCCAATGCCCTCGACGCCCTGACCGAAAAAGCCAACCCGCGCCGCCTGTGGCTAAGTGCCGAACAGCGCGATGACTGCGTCTACCTGTACATTCGCGACAACGGCCCCGGTTTCAGCCGCCAGGCCCTGGAGCACGCCAAGGAGCCGTTCTTCACCACCAAGACCCGCACCCAGGGCCTGGGCCTGGGCCTGGCCATCTGCGAAAGCCTGATGCGCGCCCTGGGCGGTGAACTGCTGCTGGCCAACCACCCGGAGGGTGGCGCACTGCTGACCCTGCAGCTGCGTGTGGCCGCGCCTGGCGCTACTTTGCCCAATTCGGAGGACCCCTCGGCATGACCACCGAGACACTGATCGACAGCCGAGCCCAGGTCATCCTGGTCGATGATGACCCGCACCTTCGCCAGGCCCTGAGCCAGACCCTGGACCTGGCCGGGCTCAAGGTGGTCGCCCTGGCCGACGCCCAGGGCCTGGCCGAACGCATCGAGGCCGACTGGCCCGGCGTGGTGGTCAGCGACATCCGCATGCCGGGTATCGATGGCCTGCAGCTGCTGGAACAACTGCACGGCCGTGACAACGAGCTGCCGGTATTGCTGATCACCGGCCACGGTGATGTGCCGCTGGCGGTGCAGGCAATGCGCGCCGGGGCTTATGACTTCCTGGAAAAACCCTTTGCCAGCGACGCCCTGCTGGACAGCGTGCGCCGCGCCCTGGCCCTGCGTTGCCTGGTGCTGGACAACCGCAGCTTGCGCCTGGCCCTGAGCGACCGCCAGCAACTGGCCACCCGACTGGTGGGCCAGTCGCCGTCCATGCAGCGCTTGCGCGAGCAGATCGGCGCCTTGGCCGGCACTCGCGCCGACGTGCTGATCCTGGGTGAGACCGGTGCCGGCAAAGAGGTGGTGGCCCGCGCCCTGCACGACCTGTCCAGCCGCCGCGACGGGCCGTTCGTGGCGATCAACGCCGGCGCACTGGCCGAGTCGGTGGTCGAAAGCGAGCTGTTCGGCCATGAGCCCGGGGCGTTCACCGGCGCGCAGAAACGCCGCATCGGCAAGTTCGAGTTCGCCAACGGCGGCACGCTGTTCCTCGACGAAATCGAGAGCATGAGCCTGGATGTGCAGGTGAAACTGCTGCGCATGCTTCAGGAACGGGTGGTCGAGCGCTTGGGTGGCAACCAGCTGATCCCGCTGGACATCCGCATCATCGCCGCGACCAAGGAGGACCTGCGCCAGTCCGCTGACCAAGGGCGGTTCCGCGCCGATTTGTATTACCGCCTGAACGTGGCGCCGCTGCGTATTCCACCGCTGCGCGAACGCGGCGATGACATCCTGGTGCTTTTCCAGCACTTCGCCGACGCCGCCAGCGAGCGCCATGGTCTGCCGCCACACTCCCTGCAGCCGGCCCAGCGCGCCATGCTGCTGCGTCACGACTGGCCCGGTAACGTACGCGAGCTGCAGAACGCCGCCGAGCGTTTCGCCCTTGGCCTGGAACTGGCTCTGGACGGCCAGGCGCCGCCGGCGGCAATGCCTTCGGCACCGATGCCGAGCGGCAACCTCAGCGAACAGGTCGAGCAGTTCGAACGCTCGCTGATCGCTGCCGAACTGGCCCAGCCACACAGCTCCATGCGCAGCCTGGCCGAGGCGCTGGGTATCCCCCGCAAAACCTTGCACGACAAGCTGCGCAAGCATGGCTTGAGCTTCGATGGCGGTAGCGGCGGGCATGACGATCAAGAGGACAACCGTTAATGAACACCGATAGCCAGTACCTGCAGACCGTCCTGCACGGCGACATCCCCCTGACCCGCGAAATGGGCCTGGAAGTGCTCGATTGGCAGCAGCACACCCTGCGCCTGCAATTGCCGCTGGCGGCCAACGTCAACCACAAGAGCACCATGTTCGGCGGTAGCCTGTACTGCGCCGCAGTGCTGGTGGGCTGGGGCTGGCTGCACCTGCGCCTGCGCGAGTCGGGTATCGATGACGGGCATATCGTCATCCAGGAAGGGCAGATCAGTTATCCGCTGCCGGTTACCGGGGCGGCGGTGGCGCGCTGTGCGCCGCCGGATGAGAAGACCTGGGAGCGGTTCCTGACCATGTACCAGCGGCGCGGGCGGGCACGGTTGACGCTGGAGACCACGGTGAGCAATGCCGGTAGTGACGAGCCTGCGGTGAAATTCAGCGGCCAGTACGTGCTGCACCGCTGACACGGACCACTTGGTAACAGGCTGGCACGATCTCTGTGGGAGCGGCCTTGTGTCGCGAAAGGGCCGCAAAGCGGCCCCAGAAAAATAGGCGGCGAACTATGAACACTGGGGCCGCGCTGCGGCCCTTTCGCGACACAAGGCCGCTCCCACAAGATCGTGCCGAAGCGGCGATCAGATCAGGCTCAGGAAGGCTTCGCGCCAAGCAGCATTTGCCGGCAACGCCAGGAAATGCGGGTTGAGCAACGACTCCCGCGCCGGGTACCGGAACGGCAAGCCATCCAGCCCGATTACCTCCCCACCAGCCCCTTCCACCACCCCCTGCGCCGCCGCGGTATCCCACTGCGAGGTCGGTGCCAGGCGGGGATAGCAATCAGCGCTGCCCTCGGCCAACAGGCAGAACTTCAGCGAACTGCCGATATTGGCCAGCTCCAGTTCCCCCAACGCAGCCCCCAACCCGGCCAACAGCGCTTCCTGTTCCGGGCTGGAATGGCGACGGCTGGCAACCACGGTGAAACGCCCACCTGCCGGCGGCTCGTCGCGAACCTGGATCGGCTGCGGAGCCTCACCCGCTTCCGCACGCCAGGCGCCCAACCCACGCCCACCGAAGTAGCAGCGCCCGTTGGTCGGCATGGATACCACGCCGAACACCACCTCGCCGTTTTCGACCAGGGCGATGTTGACCGTGAACTCCTCGCTGCCGGCGATGAATTCCTTGGTGCCATCCAGCGGGTCGACCAGCCACCAGCGGCTCCAGCCCTGACGCTCGGCCAGCGGAATGTTGCAGTCCTCTTCGGACAGCACCGGGATCTGCGGCGCCAGCGCCAGCAGGCCATCGGCAATCACCCGGTGCGCCGCCAGGTCGGCGGCGGTGACCGGCGAATCGTCGGCCTTGTTGGTCACGGCCACATCGGCGCGCCAGAACGGCAAGATCGCCTCGCCCGCCAACAGGGCCAGCTTGACCACTTCGTGCATCAGTTGCAGGTCGTTCATGCTTCCAGCAGCCCCCGCTGAATCAGCAGGTCACGCGCCAGGTACAGCGCCGCCAAGGCACGCCCCTCGGTGAACTGTGGGTGCATGGCCAGGGCCGAGAGCTCGCGCAGGTTAACCTTGTCGACCCGCATCGGCTCCGGCTCATCGCCCTCCAGGCGCTCTTCGTACAGGTCGCTGGCCAGCACCACCTGGATCTTCTGGCTCATGTAGCCCGGCGACAGCGACAGCTCGGTAAGGTGCTCCAGCTGGCGAGCGCCATAGCCGGCTTCTTCCTTGAGCTCCCGGTCGGCTGCCGCCAGCACGTCCTCGCCCGGCTCGATCAGGCCTTTGGGCAACGACAGCTCGTATTCGTCGGTGCCGCCGCAGTATTCCTCCACCAGCACCGCGTGCTCGGCATCGAGCATGGCCACGATCATCACCGCGCCGTAACCATTACCCCGGCCCACCAGGCGCTCGTAGGTACGCTCGTTGCCATTGCTGAAGCGCAATTGCACGGCTTCGACGCGAAACAGGCGGCTGCTGGCGACGATTTCGCGGCTGAGGACGGTGGGTTTCTGGCGCATGGGGCGGCTCCTTGGCGTGAACGGGTTACTATACCGTGGCTTGCCGACTGATCGAGAGTTTCCCATGCCTGTTCTTCCCTGGTCCGCCATCGATACCGTCCTGCTGGACATGGATGGCACCCTGCTCGACCTGCATTACGACAACCGCTTCTGGCTGGACCACCTGCCCCAGCGCTATGCCGAGCTGCACGGGGTGAGCCGGGCCATGGCGGAAATGGAGCTGCAGCCGCTGTTCGAACGCAATGCCGGCACGCTTAACTGGTATTGCCTGGACTTCTGGAGCCGCGAACTGCGGCTGCCGATCCGTGAACTGAAACAGGAAATCGCCGACCTGATCGCCCTGCGCCCGGATGCCGACACTTTCCTTGCCGCGATCCGCGACGCGGGCAAGCGCGTGGTGATGATCACCAATGCGCACCGTGATTCGCTGTCACTGAAGCTGGAGCGGGTGGAACTGGCGCCTTACTTCGAACGGCTGATCAGCTCGCACGACTACGGCTACCCGAAGGAAAGCCCGCAGTTCTGGGATGCATTGCAGGCGGACATAGGCTTTGAACCGGAGCGCAGCCTGTTCATTGATGACACCTTGGCGATTCTGCGCAGTGCGCGACGGTTTGGCGTGGGGCATCTGCTGGCGGTGCGCCAGCCGGATAGCCAGGCAGGGCCGCGCGATACCGAAGAGTTTGCGGCGGTCGAGGATTACCGGGAATTATTGGTAGGCTTGTGAAGGCCCTTTCGCGGGTAAACCCGCTCCCACAGGATCACCACAGGTCTGAACTGTGTGCGATCCCTGTGGGAGCGGGTTTACCCGCGAAGAGGCCGGTACAGGCTGCAGAGATCAGTCAGGAATACGCAGCACCTGCCCCGGATAGATCTTGTCCGGGTGCTTGAGCATCGGTTTGTTGGCCTCGAAGATCTTCTGGTACTTGTTGGGGTCGCCATACACCTTCTTCGAAATCGCGCTCAACGTATCCCCCTTCTCCACCGTCACGAACCGCGCGGCCTGGGCCACCGGCCCGGTCACGGTGATCTGGTCGTCGACACTGGCAACGCCTGCGACGTTACCCGCCGCCAGGATGATCTTCTCCTTCTCCTCCTGGCTGGCCACCTCACCCTTGAGGATGATCGTGTCTCCCTCTACAGTGGCCGTGATATTCGGGTTGCCCAGGCCGACACTTTCCACGTGTTTCTTCAGTTGCTCTTCGGCATTGGCATTGCCGGGGGTCAGCAGGTCGATCAACTTCTCGCCCGCTTCCTTGACGAAACTGAACAAGCTCATAGCGCTCTCCTTGTTGGCGAAACCTCGGACACAGCAGTCTAGGCCAGCTTTTCTCCTGGCGCCCCATGCGACCAATCGACGCGGTCTATCAAGGCATAGACCCTAGCGATTAGACGCCGCCGGCCCGCACGCCTAGGCTTGTGCTATCTGAAAGTTGCCGATAGCCCGATGAACAGTCAGCCCCGATGAACAGCAAGCCTCCGGTCTGCGCGGCCTCATCG
Organism: Pseudomonas sp. M2(2023); assembly: GCF_030263955.1. Taxonomy (NCBI): domain Bacteria; kingdom Pseudomonadati; phylum Pseudomonadota; class Gammaproteobacteria; order Pseudomonadales; family Pseudomonadaceae; genus Pseudomonas; species Pseudomonas sp. M2(2023). The sequence goes on along the minus strand of NZ_CP127114.1, from coordinate 300,651 downwards.
CCCTTGACCATGCCCGCCGCCAGCAACACCTACGATTACGTCCAGCTCAACGATGCCAGACGCGACAGCACGCCCCTGGCCGAAGAAGTGGCCCTGGCCATTGCCTACAACGGCCTGAACCAGGCGGTGATGCTGGTCAGCCCCACCGACCTGGAAGACTTCGCCGTCGGCTTCAGTGTCGGCAGCGGCATAGTCGAAGGCACAACGGAAATCTACGACCTGAAACTCTCCGGCAGCGGCTCGGCAATGTACGCCGACCTGGAGATTTCCAGCCGTGCGTTCTGGAACCTGAAAAACCAGCGCCGCCAAATGGCCGGCACCAGTGGTTGCGGCCTGTGCGGGGTCGAAGCGCTGGAGCAGGCACTGCCAGAGCTGGCCAAGCTGCCTGGCGCACCTTTGCCACCCGCGCAATGGTTGGTCGGCCTGCGTGAGCGCATCGATGCCTTCCAGCCCCTCGGCCAACACTGCGGCGCGGTGCATGCGGCGCTGTTCATGGACCGCCATGGCGAGCTGCTGCTAGGCCGTGAAGACATCGGCCGACACAACGCCCTCGACAAGCTGATCGGCGCCTTGCTTCGCCAAGACATCGACAGCCAGGGTGGCCTGGCCATCGTCACCAGCCGCTGCAGCCTGGAGCTGATCCAGAAGGTGCTGCGGGCCGGTATCCAGACCCTGGTCAGCCTGTCGGCGCCCACCGGCCTTGCCCTGCAATGGGCGCGCAAGCACAACCTCAACCTTATCCATCTGCCCAAGCACAGCGCACCGCGGGTCTACAGCCCAGCGGCGGAGTCGTAACAGTCGTGACCTCGTACCAACACCTCCCGGACAACGCCCCAGCCTCTCCACCTCGTTACAAGCCCTACCACGGCCCCGCCGGTGGTTGGGGCGCGCTGCGCAGCGTGGCCAAGGCCTGGGTTGGCAGCGATAACGCGCTGAAGAACATTCGCGCGCTGCTCAAGACCAACCAGAACGGCGGCTTCGATTGCCCCGGCTGCGCCTGGGGCGACTCGCCGGAAAGCGGCATGGTCAAGTTCTGCGAGAACGGTGCCAAGGCAGTGAACTGGGAGGCGACCAAGCGCCGCGTCGATGCCGCCTTTTTCGCCCGCTACAGCGTCACTTCGCTGCTGCAGCAGAGCGACTACTGGCTGGAGTACCAGGGGCGCCTGACCGAGCCGATGGTCTATGACGCGTCCAGCGACCGCTACCAGCCGATCAGCTGGGACGCCGCGTTCACCCTGATCGCTCGCGAGCTGAACAAGCTGGCCAGCCCTGACCAGGCCGAGTTCTACACTTCGGGGCGCGCCAGCAACGAAGCAGCGTACCTGTACCAGCTGTTCGTGCGGGCCTACGGCACCAACAACTTCCCCGACTGCTCGAACATGTGCCACGAGGCCAGCGGCGTGGCCTTGGGGCAAAGCGTCGGGGTCGGCAAGGGCACCGTCACCTTCGATGACTTCGAACACGCCGATGCGATTTTCGTCTGGGGCCAGAACCCCGGTACCAACCACCCGCGCATGCTTGACCCGCTGCGCGATGCGGTAAAACGCGGCGCCCAAGTGGTGTGCATCAACCCGCTCAAGGAACGTGGCCTGGAGCGCTTCCAGCACCCGCAGAACCCGTTGGAAATGCTGACCAACAGCGACCGGCCGACCAACACCGCATTCTTCCGCCCGGCCTTGGGCGGCGACATGGCGCTGCTGCGCGGCATGGCCAAGTTCGTCCTGCAATGGGAACGCGAAGCCCAGGCCAACGGCGAACCGGCAGTCTTCGACCACGCCTTCATCGCCGAACATGGCCATGGCGTCGATGACTACCTGGCGGTAGTGGATGCCACCCCGTGGGAGCACATCCAGGCCCAGTCCGGCCTGGCGCTGGCCGATATCGAACTGGCCGCGCGCATGTACTGCCGTGGCAAGCGGGTGATCATGTGCTGGGCGATGGGCATTACCCAGCACCGCCACTCGGTGCCGACCATCCAGGAAATCGTCAACCTGCAGATGCTGCGCGGCAATATCGGCGTGCCAGGCGCAGGCCTGTGCCCGGTGCGTGGCCACAGCAACGTGCAGGGTGACCGCACCATGGGCATCAACGAGCGCCCGCCGGTGGCCCTGCTGGACGCCATCGAGCAGCGCTTCGGCTTCCCCGTGCCCCGGCACAATGGCCACAACACCGTCGAGGCGATCCACGCCATGCTCGACGGCCGGGCCAAGGTATTTATCGGCCTGGGCGGCAACTTCGCCCAGGCAACGCCAGACACCGAGCGCACCGCCCAGGCACTGCGCAACTGCGAGCTGACCGTGCACATCAGCACCAAGCTCAACCGCAGCCACCTGGTGCACGGCAAGCAGGCACTGATCCTGCCGTGCCTGGGGCGCACCGACATCGACCTGCAGGCAGAAGGGCCACAGGCGGTAACGGTAGAGGACTCGTTCAGCATGGTCCACGCCTCCAATGGCCAGCTGAAGCCGCTGTCGACGCAGATGCGCTCGGAGCCGGCGGTCATCGCCGGTATCGCCGCCGCCACCCTGGGCAAGAAGCCCGTGGACTGGCACTGGCTGGTGGCTGACTACGACCGTATCCGCGAGCTGATCGGCGACACCATCGCCGGCTTCAGCGGCTTCAACCAGCGCCTGCGCGAGCCGGGCGGTTTCTATCTGGGCAACAGCGCCGCCAGCCGCGAATGGAATACCAGCACCGGCCGCGCGAACTTCAAGGCCAACCTGCTGCCCGACACGCTGCTCGACGAGCGTGTACGCGCCAGCGGCCAGGTGCCAGACCTGATCATGCAGTCGATGCGCTCGCACGATCAGTACAACACCACCATCTACGGCCTGGACGACCGCTACCGTGGCGTGCGTGGCCAGCGCGAGGTGCTGTTCGCCAACGAAGCCGACATCATCCGCCTGGGCTTCCAGCCTGGGCAGCAGGTCGACATCGTGTCGTTGTGGGGGGATGAGCATGTACGCCGCGTGCATGGCTTCACCCTGCTGGCCTTCGACATCCCGGCCGGGCAGGCGGCGGCGTACTACCCGGAGGTGAACCCGCTGGTGCCGCTGGAAAGCATTGGCGATGGCAGCCATACGCCGACGTCGAAGTTCATTGCCATCAAACTGGAGCGGGCGCGGGATGACGGGCGCATCCTGTAGGAATGGTGTTGGCCTTTTCGCGGGTAAACCCGCTCCTACAGAGGTAACTCAAGGTCTGAGAGCGGTGGTATCCCTGTAGGAGCGGGTTCACCCGCGAAGAGGCCGGCAGCCATGCCGCCAAAAACGAAAAAAGCCCTGTTCCATCAAGGTTCAGGGCTTCGTCATAAAGGTCTCTGACAGCGAAAAAACGATAAAGTTTCACAGTAAATACAGTAAGTTAGAGAATTGTGTACAACTCGTGTTACTCGTCGGATTTCCGTTGCCAGCCGCGCCTGTAAGGCTCAAAAATCGCCCCGTCATCCTAATGAGGCTCTCTTGATGAAGAAGTACTCCTCGATACTGTTGTTGTCTTTCAGCTTGCTCAGCGGCGTTGCCATGGCAGGCGGCACCACCGAGGCCGGCATTGGCGGCGCATTGGGTGGGGTACTGGGCTCCGTGGTGGGCAACTCCATCGGTGGTAGCACCGGCGGCGCCATTGGTGCCGGCCTGGGCGGCGCGGCTGGCGGTGCCTTGGGTGCCGACAAGCATCAGCGTGGGGAAGCCGCAATCGGCGGCGCGCTGGGCGCAGCAGGCGGTAACGTGGTCGGCCGCTCCGTGGGCGGCACTACCGGTAGCTACATTGGCGCGGCAGCCGGCGGTGGTGCCGGTGGCGCACTGGGTAACTACATGGGTAAGGAGGCCGACAGAGACGATTACCACGAAGGCCGCCGCTACCGTCGTGGCTATGACGACGACCGCCGCCACTGGGACCGTGGCCATCATTACGGCCATCGCAAGCACAAGCGCCACTGGCGCGACTAACGCCTGAGGGCCCTGCCCCGGCAACAAAAGCCCCGCCCCTGCCAGCGGGGCTTTTTTATGCCTGCTGTTCCAGCAGTACACCAGACAGGATCACCTGCAGCGTCTCTGGCAATGCCACCGGCCGGCCACTGGCGCGTTCGATGAACACCTGCACCACCGTGCCTGCCGCACACGCCTCCGGCTCCCCTGGGCGGAACAGGGCCAGGCGGTACTCCACCGTGCTGCCCGCCAGGCGCATCACCCCCAGCCCCACTTCCAGCACATCCGGGAAGCCGGGCAGTGCGTAGAAATCCGCCGCCGAACTGACCACGAAGGCCGCCAGCTCGCCGTCACGCAGGTCCAGTTCGGCCTGTTCGACGAGGAACGCTTGGATGGCGGTTTCGAAAAAGCCATGCACGGTGGCACCGGCGATGTGGCCATTCAGGTCATTGTCCTGGGGGCGAGTGAGGATGGGGTGGAAGTGGGAGAAGGCAGTGCGCTGAGGGGATTCGGTCATCTGGCTGGCTCTTGTCTTCGCAATGAATGCTGACAGTGAAACAGAAAAACCGGTTTCCCGCTGCTTGTGCCGGCCTCTTCGCGGCTAAAGCCGCTCCCACAGGTACACCACCAACGTTGAATGCAGTGCAGTACCTGTAGGAGCGGCTTTAGCCGCGAAGAGGCCGGTACAGGCAGTAGAAAACGAAAAGGCCGCCCGTTGGGGCGGCCTTTTCGTTACCGGCAAGCTCAGCTTACAGCTGCGGGCCAGCGGCCTTGATGGCGTCGGAAACTTCGAACTTCTTGAAGTTTTCGATGAACAGCTTGGCCAGGCCTTTGGCAGCCTCGTCGTAGGCAGCCTTGTCAGCCCAGTTGGTGCGCGGGTTGAGCAGCACGGTATCAACGCCTGGAACGGCCTTAGGCACGTCCAGGTTGATGATGTCCAGGTGCTCGGTTTCGGCACCGATCAGCGCGCCGCTCTGGATCGCAGCGATCACGGCACGGGTGGTCGGGATGCTGAAGCGCTTGCCAACGCCGTAGCCACCGCCGGTCCAGCCGGTGTTGACCAGGTAGACCTTCGAGTCGAAGCCCTTGATACGCTTGATCAGCAGCTCGGCGTATTCGCCAGCCGGGCGCGGGAAGAACGGGGCGCCGAAGCAGGTGGAGAAGGTCGACTTGATGCCGCTGCCCGAACCCATTTCGGTGGAACCGACCAGCGCGGTGTAGCCGGACAGGAAGTGGTAGGCCGCCTGCTCGTTGTTCAGGATCGAAACCGGCGGCAGTACACCAGTCAGGTCGCAGGTCAGGAAGATGACTGCGTTCGGCTCGCCGCCCAGGTTCGCTTCGGAACGCTTGGCAACGTGCTCCAGCGGGTAGGCCGCACGGCTGTTCTGGGTCAGGCTGACATCGGTGTAGTCGGCGTGCTTGTTGGCGTCGAGAACGACGTTTTCCAGCACGGCGCCATGCTTGATGGCTTTCCAGATGACCGGCTCGTTCTTCTCGGACAAGTCGATGCACTTGGCGTAGCAGCCGCCTTCGATGTTGAAGACCACGCCCTCGCCCCAGCCGTGCTCGTCGTCACCGATCAGGTAACGGCTTTCGTCGGCCGACAGGGTGGTCTTGCCGGTGCCGGACAGGCCGAAGAACAGGGTTACATCGCCTGCTTCGCCGATGTTGGCGGCGCAGTGCATCGGCAGTACGTCGGCAGCCGGCAGCAGGAAGTTCTGTACCGAGAACATGGCTTTCTTCATTTCGCCGGCGTAGCGCATGCCAGCGATCAGAACCTTCTTCTGAGCGAAGTTGATGATCACGCAACCATCGGAGTTGGTGCCGTCACGCTCAGGCTCGCACACGAAGTTGGCGACGTTGAGGACCTGCCACTCGCCACGACCAGCCGGGTTGTACTGCTCCGGGTTGATGAACAGGCAACGACCGAACAGGTTCTGCCAGGCAGTCTGGGTGGTCATCTTCACCGGCAGGTAGTGCTCGGCGGCCGCCCCTACGTGAACGTAGGAAACGAAGTGATCCTGGGCGTTGTTGAACGCCTCGACGCGGTCCCACAGGGCATCGAACTTGTCGGCCGGGAACTTGCGGTTGATCGGGCCCCAGGCAATGGCATCCTGGGTGGAAGGTTCTTCGACGATGAAACGGTCAGCCGGCGAACGGCCTGTACGGTGACCAGTCTCCACGACCAGTGCGCCAGTATCGGCTAGTACGCCTTCACCGCGTTGCAGCGCTTCTTTTACCAGCTCATCGACGCTCAGGTCGGTGTACACGGTGTTTTTGGCTTGCGTCATGAGATACCCCATCCGGCCCGAGGCCGAGTGCTCCAAACGTTTTGTAGTTGTCTTGAAAAAACTACTACAGCGAAAAAAGTGGCCGGATTATGCCAGAAACGCCCAAAAAAAGTAGGCCCCTCCTGTCAGAACTGCGCTTTTGCGCAATTCGACAGGAGATTATCCTGTAGTTAAACGTTTCAGTGACGAGTTTCTGAGGCTACGTCAGTGCCGCCACCAGCAAACAGTTGCGCCACATCGCTGGCGTCGAAGAAATAGCGCTCGTTGCAGAACTGGCAATCGATCTCAACCTGGCCGCCACACTCTTCCACCAGTGCCTTGGCATCGTGCTCGCCCAAACTGACCAGCGCATTGCCGGAACGTTCGCGAGAGCAGCTGCAGTTGAAGCGCAGCGGCTGGATATCGAACAAGCGCACGGCATCTTCGTGGTACAGGCGGTGCAACAGGGTTTCGTTGTCCAGCGCCCACTCATCGGCCTTGAGCGTGGTGGCCAATGCCACAACATGCTGCCAGCTTTCTTCACGCTCTTCATCGTCCGGCTGGCGATCGCGCGGCAGTTGCTGCAGCAGCAGGCCACGGGCCTTGCCGCCTTCGGCGTTGAGCCAGAAGCGCGTGTTGAGCTGTTGCGACTGGACGAAGTAGTTGGTGAAGCACTCCGACAGGGTGGCGCCGTCGAGGTCGACAGTGCCCTGGTAGCGCTGGCCCTTGACTGGATCAATGGTCAGGGTCAGGTGGCCGTCAGGCATCAGCTGCGACAGGGTCGCATTCGCCGGGATCTGGTCCGCTTCGTAGCGGGCCATGCCACGGATGTCCCGGTCACCCGAACATTCGACCATCAACAGCGGGATCGGCCCTGCGGAACGCGCCTGCAGAATCAGCAGGCCGTCGAACTTCAGCGCCCCCACCAGCAAGGCGGTGGCGGCCATCAGCTCGCCCAGCAGTGCCTGCACCGGCTGTGGGTACTCATGACGCGCCAGCACCGCGGCGTAGCTGTCATCGAGAGACACCCACTCGCCGCGCACATCGCGCTCGTCGAAGATGAAACGTTGGGTGAAATCGGTATCAGGCAAGTCGCTCATAGGTTTTGGCTATCTGAAAAATGATGACAAAATGGTTACAAGGGTTGTCGGAAAACATGCGAGAACCCGTGACAGAGCGCTCACAAGGCGCTCCGATTCCTGTTTGCAATAGAGGTATTTTATGGACAATCGACCACTGTTCCAAGCAAGGTGGTCCTGGGGGCCATTGGCAGCCTGTACGCTGCTTCCTATCGCTCTACTGTGTTTCTGGTTATGGCCCATTGGCCAGATCTTGTGCCTGACTTTCGACGAGTGGCTATTCCACAGCCTGAATGCGCCGCTGGCCGACAACACCACCTGGCGCTACATCTGGACCGTCGGTAGCCTGCGCCCATTCGACATCGTCGTCGGCCTGATCCTTCTGGCAGTGCTTATCCGTGGCGACTGGGTGTTCAAGGCAACCCAGGTGCGCCAGGCCTTTTTCGGCTTCCTGGTCACGCTAATCCTCTTAGTGGTGATTCGCGCGCTGTTTTCCAAGTGGGTGGATGCAGCCGGCTGGCAGCACAAGAGCCCTTCGATGATGTTCGACGAGGTGGTGCACCTCAGCGACTACTATCCGAACCTGGAGGCGGTCTGGGAGCTCAAGGACCGTTCCAGCAAGAGTTTCCCGGGCGATCATGCCTCGGTGCTGCTGGTCTGGGCGCTGTTCATGAGCGTGTTCAGCCGCCGCCTGGTGCAGTACCTGGTGGTCTGGGGGTTGGCGGTTTTGTTCATGTTGCCGCGCCTGGTGGCCGGTGCCCACTGGGGGCAGGATGACTACATCGGCGGGCTGCTGATGGCGGTGCTGGCGTTGGGCTGGAGCTGCTACACGCCGCTGGCGGCCAAGGGAAGTGCGGTGCTGATGCGCTGGACGGCGCCAGTGTTCGCGATCACGGCCAAGTTACCGCTGGTCGGGCGCTTGGCGGTGACCCGCTAGATCCTTGGGGCTACTGCGTAGCCCATCGCGACACAAGGCCGCTCCCACAAGTACCGCACAAGGCATTCAGGCAACGCCCTGCTTGTGGGAGCGGCCTTGTGTCGCGAAAGGGCCGCAAAGCGGCCCCGGCTATTCGAAGCTCCCATGCAACTGATGAATCTGCCGCCGCTGCTTCTTGGTCGGCCGCCCATCGGTGGTCACGCCCATCGCCCCGGCCTTGCGCAGTTCCGCCGCCTGTTCACGCCGGCGCACGCTGTCCTCGGTCTCTTCGTACAACGTCTGCGCCTCTGGCGCCCCACGCCGCACCACCGACAGAGCCTTCACCACCACGGTGCGCTCGTCGAACCCGGTGCGCAGCACGAACTCGTCACCCACCCGCGGCTCCTTGCCCGGCTTGCAGCGCTCACCCCGGCAATGCACCTTGCCGCTCTCGATCGCCGCCTTGGCCAGCGCGCGAGTCTTGTAGAAGCGTGCCGCCCACAGCCATTTGTCCAGGCGGACCTTGTCGTCGTCTTCGGCTTTTTGTGCCATCCCGTTACCTCGAACGCTGTGTTTCATCGAACTGTACTACCGTAACGATCGGATGCAAAAAATCCCCGCCGTGCTTACAGTTCACCACCTCATCCGCAGGGTGCGTTTCGTGAAGACATTTGACCATTTGACTGTGATCGGCCTGCGCGAGTGGGTCGCCCTGCCCGACCTCGGCGTGGCCGGGCTGCGCGCCAAGATCGACACTGGTGCCAGCACCTCCAGCCTGCACGCCACCGAGGTGGAACCGTTCGAGCGCGACGGCCAGCCCTGGGTCCGCTTTACCGCACATCTTGGCTCGGTGGTGCAGTTGCGCCACCGCCGCTGCGAGGCACCGCTGGTGACCATGAAAACCATCAAGAGCTCCAACGGCCAGGCCCAGACCCGCTATGTCATCCGCACGTCACTGGCCCTGGGCGATGGTGTGTGGGAAGTGGAGTTCACCCTGGCCTGCCGCAAGAACATGCGTTATCGCCTGTTGCTGGGTTCCAAGGCCCTGATCCATGGTCAACTGGTGGTCAACCCTGGCCTCAAATACGTACAAGACAAACCGGCATTCCCGGCCACCCTTTCTACTGCCACAGGTGCTGCATGAAGATCGCTGTGCTGTCGCGCAATCCGCGTCTGTATTCCACCCGCCGCCTGGTCGAAGCCGGTACCCAGCGGGGCCACGAAATGGTGGTGATCGACACCCTGCGGGCCTACATGAACATTGCCAGCCACAAACCGCAGATCCACTACCGCGGCAAGCCGCTGGAAGGCTTCGACGCGGTGATCCCGCGCATCGGTGCATCGGTGACCTTCTATGGCTGCGCAGTGCTGCGCCAGTTCGAGATGATGGGTGTGTATCCGCTCAACGAGTCGGTAGCGATAGCCCGCTCCCGCGACAAGCTGCGTTCACTGCAATTGCTGTCGCGGCGCGGCATCGGCCTGCCGATTACCGGTTTCGCCCACTCGCCGGACGACATCCCCGACCTGATCCAGATGGTCAACGGCGCCCCGCTGGTGATCAAGGTACTGGAAGGTACACAGGGCATCGGCGTGGTGCTGTGCGAAACCACCAAGGCCGCCGAATCGGTGATCGAGGCGTTCATGGGGTTGAAGCAGAACATCATGGTGCAGGAATACATCAAGGAAGCGGGTGGCGCGGATATCCGCTGCTTCGTGGTCGGCGACAAGGTCATTGCGTCGATGAAGCGCCAGGCCAAGCCAGGCGAATTCCGCTCCAACCTGCACCGCGGTGGAGTGGCCAGCCTGATCAAGATCACCCCGGAAGAACGCATGACCGCCATTCGCGCGGCCAAGGTAATGGGCTTGAGTGTGGCGGGTGTGGATATCCTGCGCTCCAACCACGGGCCGCTGGTGATGGAAGTGAACTCATCGCCGGGGCTGGAAGGCATCGAAGTGACCACCGGCAAGAACGTGGCCGCCATGATCATCGAGCATCTGGAGAAGAATGGTGGGCCTAATCAGACTCGGACCAAGGGTAAGGGCTGAGATTTTGGGGCTGCTGCGCAGCCCATCGCGACACAAGGCCGCTCAGGGGGCCGCGGAAACTTCATGAAGACTCGGATCATCAAACCGCTGTGCATGGCAATCGCCCTTCTGGTCGGCCTGACCATCCTCTGGCAGGCCTACACCACGTTCCAGGCCCGCTACCTGCGCCCGTTCGACAATCAAGCCACGCTGTTCGACGGCAGCCAGCTGCAGTTGCCCCCCGAGCTGGCCGGCCCCGGCCCGATCAGGGTAGTGCATTTCTGGGACCCGGCCTGCCCGTGCAACGTCGGCAACCAGCAGCACCTGGGCGACCTGGTCAGCCAGTTCGCCAGCCAGGGTGTGACCTTCCACGTGCTGCAAAAGCCCGACAGCCACGGCCAGCTGCCCGCCAACCTCACCGCCCTCAAGCCACTCGCCAGCCTGCCCGGCAGCGAACACCTGCCCGCCTCCCCGGCCGTGGCCATCTGGGACCGGCAAGGCCACCTGGCCTACTTCGGCCCCTACAGCGAAGGCGCCGTGTGCAATGCCAGCAACAGCTTTGTGGAACCCATCATCAAGGCCTTGCTTGAAGACCGGCCGGTGCAGGCCAGCAATACATTGGCCATAGGGTGTTACTGCCCCTGGTAGTTAGTGGCTACCCGATAGATATCTACAGCTTCAGCCCGAGGGAGGATTTTTACCGTAGCGACATACAGATCAATGGAGAAACTGTATGTCACAAGGTTCCACCGAGCTTCCCAACAGCTATGTAGACAGCACCCGTCTTCCCGTCGGCCCTCAACTTTGGGGCACCCACCCCGGTGCATCGTTTCAACTGGTATCCGTTTTCGAGCCTGGGCGCCTGGATATCGACCTGATCGTACAGACCGAAAACGGCAAGTTAGGCGTTCAAAAGGCGCATGAACAGCGCCTCGCCACGTTACAGCAAGACCTCGACCAGGCCTTACGTGATCAAGCGGGCTCGCTGAATGGTCTTGGCGAAATCCAGGCGACAGAACGCACCATCGCTGCCATCAATGAGCTTCAGGCATTGTTCGCTACACGCCTGCAAGCAACGCGTGATCAGGCTTACAGCTTCTTCGGCGGTGACCCGGTAAATCGCAACCTTCATGAATTCCTGGCTGTAGCCCGAAAACCAAACGCTCCAGCAGACCCTCAGCAAGCGTGGCTCGACTCTTACCGAGCGGCGTTCGACGTGAAGTACCTGGAGCAGGTAAGCGGCGAGTTGGCCCAACGCCAACAACAGCTGCAGAGCACCTTGTCCACTCTCAGGATGAGGGAAAGTCATGATCAGGATATTGACCGGACGCTCCAACAGTACCATCAGGCCCTTGCTCAACTGGGCACAGCCAGCCAGGCGTTCCTGCAAGCCAGCAGCGCGTTGAAAGCGATGCTGACGGCCTTCGAGCGCCATCAGCAAGAAAGCGTTGCCCCGCAAGCAGCACTCGAGCATAGCCGCGAGCTAGAACGGGAAACGTCCGACCTGCTCAAGGCGCGCGAGCAGCTTGCCTCAACCTACTCCAGCATGAACCTGAGTCAAGGCCACTTGGCGTCGCAAGCTACCTGGATCGATTCCGCGCTCCAGTACCACGCGCCAGAAGGTTCCGCAGACCGCAAAGCGGCATTGCTAAACGTGCAGGCACAGCTACAAGCCCAAATTGCCGCCCATACCCAGACATCGCCCGCTGAAAGTACGGAGGTGATGCGGTTACTGGCACAAACAGACAACACCGTCGCCACCGTTTTCGACGAGCAGACTTCGCTGGCCGTCTTGTCTGGCCGTACTCCTGGCAATACACCTGTAACGTTCAACGCCTGGGTAGCCAGTATCCACCACCCGCTGATCCTGGCGACCTCACGCGGTGGCATAGCCCATTTCGAACCGATCTGGCTCGACTTTGGCGAAGCACTCGGCAAAGCCGCCCAACGTCTGCTCACCGGTGGGCTCCTGGCGGTCGCCAGGTATGTTCCTCTGATGCTGTATTCAGCTCGTCTGGGCGATGGTGAGCGCATGGGGGTGACCGTCCCGCTCGCCCTGATGAGTCCCGGCGCGGACCTTACCCTCGAAGCAAACCGCAAAGCTGGTCAGACGCTTGAGCTGCCCTTGCGGATGGACGCTGTCCCTCAGGGCAAGCAGACGGAGGTGTACTTGGCAGCCACGGATGGCAGCGCCCTTCTGCGCGATGTGCGCGTACGCCAGGCACAGTGGGACGCAGCCCAAGGCGCGTACAGATTTACCGCCGAAGGCCCAGGTGGCGCAACGCTATTTTGGCACCCGGCGACGCCGCCCTCGACGCTGTCTGCCACCGGCGAGAACGGTACGGTCATCCCTGGCTCCCCTATCGTCGAGGATCTGCAGAAGCACCTTCCGGGCCCTATCATCGTCCCGCCGGATCCGGATATCCGTACGCTCCCTGAACTGCCCGAACTGCAGATCGACGACTACGTCATCATCTTCCCGGCAGACTCGGGGCTGGCGCCGATTTATGTGATGTTGCGCAACCCACGGAATTTACCAGGGGTTGCAAGCGGCAACGGCGTTATCACACCAGACAGGGTTCTGGATGCAGCCACTACTGCGGCGGGCGCGCCGATTCCAGCAAAGATTGCGGAAAGGCTCAGGGGGCGGAGGTTTGCCAGATTCGATAGGCTAAAGGAGGCAATCTGGATGGAGATTGCGACAGATGAGGTATTCAGTCGCCACATCATGCCCGCAATCCTCGACGACATGCGTAGAGGGCTAGCGCCATTCGCCAAGCGCGACCAGCGAGTAGGAAAGCGAGTCAAGTTAGAGATTCACCACAAGCACGAAATTGCAAAGGGTGGCGCAGTGTACGACTTCGATAATCTCGTGTTCATGACTCCCCAAGTCCACATAAACCATCACAGAGGAAACAATCAATGACGTTGAAACAGAGTTTGACGGAGTACACAGAGCCTGAGTTTCTCGCATTGGTGTCGGATCTATATGCGGATCGGACGGGCCTCAAGGGTGCTGAGCTGGAAAAGCACCGGATTGATATTGTTCTTCTTTTCGAGAAGTTGACCGAGCACCCTGACGGGTCAGACGTGATTTATTACCCCCCAGATGGGGCAGATGTCAGCCCGCAAGGCGTCGTCAACCGTATTAAAGAATGGCGCGCCGCCAACGGCAAACCCGGCTTCAAAGCCGCCTGACCCTAAGCCCTGCGGCCAACACCGCAGGGCTTTTTCATATCAACCACGCACCCGCGCCGGGCTACCTACAACCGTCACCCCCGCCGGCACATCCCGAGTCACCACACTACCGGCACCCACCACGGCGTTATCACCAATGGTCACCCCCGGCAGGATGATCGCCGCGCCGCCGATCCACACGTTGTTGCCGATGGTCACCGGCCGGCCACTCTCCAGCCCTGTGCGGCGCACCTCGGGGTCGAGCGGGTGGTCGGCGGTATAGATCTGCACGTTGGGGCCGATCTGGCAATCATCACCGATATGCACCGGCAGCACATCGAGGATCACGCAGTTGAAATTCATGAAGGTGTTGCGGCCGACGCTGATGTTGTAGCCATAGTCGCAATAAAACGGCGGGCGGATCACCGCGCCTTCGCCGACCTGGCCAAAGTGCTCTACCAGGAGCCCATGGCGTGCGTCGTTGAGCAATTCGACACTGCTGTTGTAGCGGTGCATCCAGTGCTTGTTTGCGATCTGCTCGGCCTGCAGCTCGGGGCAGCCAGCGTGATAGAGCTGGCCTGTAAGCATTTTCTGTTTTTCGCTGAGGGACATGGAAACTCCTTCCTGGGGCTATGCTCTGGTCGCGAATCCGCCGATCATCGGACCACATTTTTCGCTTGAACGCACAAGGAGCCTGCATGAAGCGCAGCTTGACCCTGTTGGCCGTGGTGGTTGCCGTGGCCGCCGGCGCCGGATACTGGTACGTGCAGGGCAAGCTGCCGCAACGCGAGGGCGAGGTGGCCATTGCCGGCCTGCAGGCGCCAGTCAGCGTGCGCTACGATGCCCGCGGCGTGCCGCACCTGCAGGCGCAGAGCGAGCCGGACCTGTATCGTGCTCTCGGTTACGTGCATGCCCAGGACCGGCTGTTCCAGATGGAGATCCTGCGGCGCCTGGCCCGGGGTGAGCTGGCCGAGGTGCTGGGCGACAAGCTGCTGCCCACCGACACCCTGTTCCGCAGCCTGCGCATTCGCGAACAGGCAGCACTGATGGCCAAGCGTCAGGACCGCCAGTCACCCGCCTGGCAAGCCCTGCAGGCCTACCTCGACGGGGTGAACAGCTGGCAGGCCAGCCACCCAAAACCCGTGGAGTTCGACCTGCTCGGCATCACCCCGCGCCCATTCAGCGCCGAAGACACTCTGAGCATCGCCGGCTACCTGGCCTACAGCTTTGCCGCCGCGTTTCGCACCGAGCCCGCGCTCACCTATATCCGCGACCAGCTGGGCCCTGAGTACCTGAACATCTTCGATCTCGCCTGGCAGCCCGAGGGTGCCTTGGGTACACCGCTGGCCGCTGCCGACTGGCAAAGCCTGGAGGCCCTCGCCCGCCTCAGCCATGACGCGCTGGGCGATGCGGGCATCCCTCAATTCGAGGGCAGCAACGCCTGGGCCGTGGCCGGCAGCCGCACCCGCAGCGGCAGGCCGCTGCTGGCCGGCGACCCGCACATCGGTTTTGCGGTGCCGGCGGTGTGGTACGAGGCCGAGCTGTCGGCGCCGGGCTTCAACCTGTATGGCTACTTCCAGGCGCTCAACCCATTCGCCCTGCTCGGCCACAACCGCGACTTCGGCTGGAGCCTGACCATGTTCCAGAATGACGACGTCGACCTGATCGCCGAGCGCACCAACCCTGTCGACGCCAACCAGGTGATGGTCGACGGCAAATGGCAGGCGCTGGAAAAGACCGAGCAGCAGATTGCCGTCAAAGGCGAAGCACCGGTCACCCTCAGCCTCCGCCGGTCGCCCCATGGCCCAATCGTCAACGACGTGCTGGGTGCCACTGCCGGGCCCACGCCAATCGCCATGTGGTGGGCGTTCCTGGAAACCGAAAACCCGCTCCTCGACGGTTTCTACCAGCTCAACCGCGCGGATACCCTGGGCAAGATGCGCGAGGCTGCGGCCAAGGTGCATGCGCCAGGGCTGAACCTGGTCTGGGCCAATGCCCGTGGCGATATCGGCTGGTGGGCGGCGGCGCAGTTGCCGATCCGCCCCGACGGCGTCGACCCCGTGTTCATCCTCGATGGTGCCAGTGCGCAGGCGGACAAGCTCGGCTTCTACCCCTTCAGCGTCAACCCGCAGCAGGAGAACCCGGCACGCGGCTACATTGTCTCGGCCAACTACCAGCCTCCGGCGGCAGTGCCGATACCCGGTTACTACAACCTGCCGGACCGAGGCCGCCAGCTCGATCGCCACTTGGCCAACCCCGATGTGAAGTGGGATACCCAGAATAGCCAGGCGCTGCAGTTGGACACTGCAAGCGACTATGGCCCGCGCACCCTTGCACCACTGCTGGCAACGCTACGCGCAGTGGCCGAAGGGGACGAAGAGAAGGAGCTGGTCGAGCAACTGGCAGCCTGGAGCGGCGACTACCCGCTCGACTCGACCAGTGCCACGCTGTTCAACCAGTTCCTCTACGAGCTGGCATTCGCGGCCCTGCATGACGAGCTGGGCGACACCTGGTTCCCGGTACTTATCAGCACCCGCGCCATCGACGCCGCCCTGCCGCGCCTGGCGGCGGATGCCGATTCGCCGTGGTGGAACACCCGCGGAGCCAACCAGCGCACCGACCGTAACGCCGTGGTGCGCATGGCGTGGCAGAACACCTTGAAGCACCTGCGGGAAACCCTGGGCAACGACCCGGCCAGTTGGCAGTGGGGCAAGGCCCATACCCTGACCCACAACCACCCGCTGGGGGTCAAAAAGCCGCTGAACCTGCTGTTCAACGTCGGCCCGTTCGCCGCACCGGGCACCCATGAAGTGCCGAACAACCTCTCGGCGAAGATCGGCCCGGCGCCATGGCCGGTGACCTATGGGCCGTCGACGCGGCGGCTGGTCGACTTTTCCGATGCCGGGCAGGCGCTGACCACCAACCCGGTCGGGCAGAGTGGCGTGCCGTTCGACAGGCATTTTGCGGATCAGGCCGAAGGGTATGTGCAGGGGCAGTACCAGAAGGCGCAGATGGGGGTGATTCCGGCGCAGAGTACCTTGCGTCTGGTGCCAGCTCAGTAAAGGGGCTGCAAAGCGGCCCCGACAATTTCGAATACCCTACAGCACTCCCAGCCGAGACCCATTCCATGCAAAGACACTTCATCGAAATCGACGGCGCCCGCATGAGCTACATCGACCAGGGCCAGGGTTTCCCGGTCCTGCTCGGCCACAGCTACCTGTGGTCCGCCGAGATGTGGCAGCCACAAATCGAAGCCTTGTCAGCACACTTCCGCGTCATCGTCCCCGAGCTGTGGGGCCACGGCGGCTCCGATGCTCCGCCTGCCACGACCATCGACATGAACAGCTTGGTCCACCAGCACCTGACGTTGCTGGACAAACTGGAAATTACCAAGTGCCACCTGGTCGGGCTGTCGGTAGGCGGTATGTGGGGGGCACCGCTGGCTGCTACCCACCCTGAACGAATTGATCGCCTGGTGCTCATGGACACTTACCTGGGCGCCGAGCCGGAGGAAACTCGGCTCAAGTATTTCGCCTTGCTGGATACCGCCAGCGCAGCCGGCGAATTCAGCGACCCGTTGCTCGACATCATCGTGCCTATTTTTTTCCACGCAGGCGGCCAGACCGTGCCTGAAATCCGTGAGCGGTTTCGTGCTCAGCTGAAGGCAAGCAGTGCACAAATCATTCGCGAGAGCCTCGATCCCATGGGGCGGATAATCTTTGGACGACACGACCTGCTGGCGCAACTCGAGCAGCTGCCGAGCGAGAGAACCATCCTGATGTGCGGCGACCAGGACATTCCGCGGCCGCCGGAAGAGTCCAATGAAATGGCGCGGATCATTGGCTGCCTGGCGGCGCAGATTCCGTTTGCGGGGCATATCTCCAGCCTGGAGAACCCGCGGGTGGTGAATGAGTTCCTGTTGAACTGGCTGCCGCGTAATCGTTGAAGTAATCGGGGCTGCTTTGCAGCCCTTCGCGGGCTTGCCCGCTCCCACAGGGTCCTGCATACGCCGATCGATGTGGGAGCGGGCGAGCCCGCGAAGGGCCGCAAAGCGGCCCCGATGGCACCGTCACCCCTGCCACTTGCCCCCTTCCACAATCACGCTTTCCGGCTTGGTGTCATCGCTCAGTTCCTTGCGCACATACTGGTCATACAGCTTCAGCAGAAACTTCTCTTCCCCCAGCTTGGCCAGCTCGGCATTCACCCAGTCACGCAGCTCGGTGTTGCCCTTCTTCACCGCCGGTGCAATCGGGGCTTCTTCACCCAGCAGCTCAGGCAGCACGCGGTAGCCCGGGTTCTGCTTGGCCCAGCTGAACAGAATCAGGTTGTCCTGTGCATAGGCATCGCCACGGCCGGTGGCCAGCGCTTGCAGCGACTCGCTGTTTTTCTCGAACTTGAGCAGTTTCCAGTCCGGATGGTTCTTGGTCAGCCAAATATCAGCGGTAGTGCCGGTGGTGACAATGATGGTCTTGTCGGCCAGGTCGTCGAGCTTCTGCACCGGGCTGCCATCCGCGACGATGGCCTGCACGGCAACGCGCAGGTTGGGGTTGGTGAAGTCCACCGCTTCCTTGCGCTCCGGGGTCACGGTCATGTTGGCGAGGATCAGGTCGACCTTGTCGCTCTGCAGGAACGGGATACGGCTGGCCGGCTCCACGGCAACGAACTCGACCTTGTTTTCATCACCCAGCAGGTCCTTGGCCAGGCGCCGGCCGATGTCGGTATCAAAGCCCACGTAGCGGCCCTGCTCATCGACGAAACCGAACGGTGGCTTGTCGGTGAACACCCCGACAATCAGCTTGTCGCGAGCCTTGATGGTTTCCAGGTAGCTGGTGGCCGGCGAGGCCGCCGCGGGCTTGGGTGGTTCTTCAGCCTTGTTGCAGCCGGCCAGCAGGGCCAGGCCGAACAGCGGCGCCAGCAGTTTGGTGAGGTTGGCAGTTTTCATGACAGTTCCTTGTGCAGTGTCTTCGGCAGGCTTTCTACGAAGGAGAATTTCTCCAGGAACTGCTGCGCGCGTGCGGTCCGCGGTCGGGTGAAGAAGCTCTCGGGGTCACCCTGCTCAAGGACCCTGCCGGCCTCCATGAACACGATGCGGTCGGCCACCGCACGAGCGAAGGCCATTTCGTGGGTAACGATGAGCAAGGTCATGCCGTCGCGGGCCAGGCCCTGGATCACCTGCAGCACTTCCTTGACCATTTCCGGGTCGAGGGCCGCGGTAACCTCGTCGAACAGCATCACCTCGGGGTTCATGCACAGCGAACGCACGATGGCGATGCGCTGTTGCTGGCCCCCGGACAACTGCCGGGGAAAGGCGTCACGCTTGTCCAGCAGGCCGACCCGCGCCAGCAGCGCCTCGGCCTGGGCCTGCGCTTCGGCGCGCTCGCGCTTTTGCACCTTGAGCGGGCCAAGCAGCAGGTTGTCGATCACGCTCATGTGGCCGAACAGGTGATAGCTCTGGAACACCATGCCGACCCGCTGGCGGATCTCGCGCCAATCGGTGCGTGGGTCGAGCAGCTCCTGCCCGGCCAGGCGCAGGTGGCCGCCGTGGGCCTGCTCCAGGCCGTTGAGGCAGCGCAGCAGCGTGCTTTTGCCACAGCCGCTGGGGCCGAGGATGACTACCACCTCGCCAGCCGCCACCTGGAGGTCGACGTCCTTGAGCACCTGCTGCTCGCCAAAGAACTTGTTGAAACCCTGGAATTCGATCAATGCGCTCATGAGTGGGCCCAGCGGCGTTCCAGCACGCGTGAAGCGGCGGACAGCGGATAGCAGACGATGAAGAAGAACAGGAACAAGGCGCCGTAGATCAGCACCGACTCGTAGGTGCGTTCGATGATCTGCTGGCCGGCCTTGACCACCTCGACCACGCCGATCAGCACCGCCAGCGAGCTGGTCTTGATAATCCGCGTGTAGATGTTGATGGTCGGCGGGGTCATGCGTTTGAGCGCCTGTGGCAACAGCACGTAGCCATACAGCTGCCAGCCGGCCAGGCCGATCGACAGCCCCGCCTCGCGCTGGCCGCGCGGCAGCGAACGCAGCGCGCCTCGCACCACCTCGCCCACCTCGCTGGCGCCCCACAGGCCCAGCACCAGCACCGCGCACCAGAAGCTGGGGATACTCAGGGCAAAGAAGATCGGCAGGCCGAAGAACACCAGGTACAGCCAGACCAGCACCGGGATGGCACGGAACAGCTCCAGGTACACCTGCAAGGCGATGTTCAGGGCCCGGTTGCCCAAGGTTGCCAGCACCCCATAGAGCACACCGCCCAGCGTCGCGAAGAGGATGCCCAGCGCGGAGATGGCCAGGGTCTGCGCCGCACCGCCAGCCAGCTGCGGCAACGCCTGCAACAGCAGTTCAGAAGCCGAACTGGGCATGTTGCAGCCTCCTTTCGACATGGCGCAGCAGCAACGACAGCGGCAGGAACAGCAGCACGCAGAGCAGGGTCAGCACGCTGAGCATTTCATAGGTCTTGTAGTACAGCGCGATGTAGTTCTTGGTGGTGTAGAGAATTTCCGGCACGGCCACCGCCGACACCACGGTGGTTTCCTTGAGCAGGAAGATGAAGTTGGCGAACAGTGCCGGCAGGCTGAGAATGCCGGCCTGGGGCAGCACCACGTGGCGCAGCAGCTGGCCTTCGGACAGGCCGATGGAGCGCCCGGACTCCAGCTGGGCACGGGGCACGGCCTCGACGCCGGCACGCAACACCTCGGTGAGGTAGGCACCGCCCATGAAGGTCATGGTGATGATTGCCGCGGCAAAGCCGGAAATCTTCAGGCCCAGACTGGGCAAGGCGAAGTAGACGAAGAACAGCTGGATCAGCAGCGGCGTGTTGCGCGCCAGCTCCACGTAGGCTTTTACCAGGCGCCACAGGTACGGGGTGCGCAACACCAGCAGTGTGGCGTTGACCAGCGCGACCAGCAGCGAGGTGGCGATGGCGATCAGGCCGACCTGCAAGGTCACGCCCACGGCCTTGAGGAAGGCGGGCAGCGTGCTGAGGATGAATGCGGTGTCGAGGGTCATGGGTAACGCAGGTGTGCAGGGTGCGCGTGGGCACGATAGATAGACTCTAATGATCTAAAAACTTTTTGATAAATACCTTTATAGAATAAACATATCACCGAGACGTCCCACAGGGTTCTGCGCCACAAATGAAAACGCCGACACAAGGGTGTCGGCGTTGGGTCATGCAAGGTAATGCAAGCGCATCAGAACGCCGGCAGCACCGCACCCTGGTACTTCTTGGCGATGAATTCCTTCACTTGCGGGCTGGTCAGGGCCTTGGCCAGTTTCTGGATGGCTTCGCTGTCCTTGTTGTCCGGGCGGGCAACCAGGAAGTTCACGTACGGCGAGTCGCTGCCTTCGATCACCAGCGCGTCCTTGGCCGGGTTCAGGCCGGCTTCCAGGGCGTAGTTGGTGTTGATCATGTCCAGGTCGACCTGGTCCAGCACGCGCGGCAGCATGGCCGACTCAAGCTCGCGGAACTTCAGCTTCTTCGGGTTCTCGGCAATGTCCTTGGGGGTGGCCAGGGCGTTCTTCGGATCCTTCAGGGTGATCAGGCCAGCCTTCTGCAGCAGTAGCAGGGCGCGGCCGCTGTTGCTGCCCTCGTTAGGGATGGCAACGGTAGCGCCTTCTTTCAGTTCGCTCAGGCTCTTGACCTTCTTCGAGTAACCACCAAAGGGTTCGACATGCACGCCGATCACGGTTTCCAGGTGGGTGCCCTTGCCTTCGTTGAAGTTCTGCAGATAAGGCAGGGTCTGGAAGTAGTTGGCGTCCAGGCGCTTCTGGTCAACCTGCACGTTCGGCTGCACGTAGTCGGTGAAAACCTTGATCTGCAGGTCCACACCTTCCTTGGCCAGGGTCGGCTTGATCAGCTCGAGGATTTCGGCGTGCGGTACCGGGGTGGCGGCGACAACCAGTTTCTCGGCGGCGGTAGCCAGGCCGGCAAACGACAGGGCAGCGGCCAGGGCAGTGGTCAGCAGGGTCTTCTTCATGGTGATCCTTGTTCTGGTTCTGGGCCATCGACGATGGCGAATCGGGTGCCCAACCGGTTCACCAGCGGGCGTGAGGCGGACAATACCCAGATTTTTTATTCCGTAAAAATATCTTTTATTTAGCTGCTTATTCCAAAAACAAAATGCTATCAGCCATTTTGCTTTTGAGCAGTGCCTAGCGCGCAGGGTCGGGCAGGTCCAGGTCCTCTGCCAGGATCTCCTCGCCATCATTCAGCAGCAAGGCAAAGTGGATGACATTCTCCAGTTCACGGGTGTTGCCGGGCCAGGGGTGTGCCTCCAGCGCCTGCTGTGCCGCCTCGCTAACCAGCGGCACAGGCCGCTGCAGGCGCACGCTGTAGATGCCCACGAAGTACTCGGCCAACGGCAGAATATCGCCCGGCCGCTCGCGCAGTGGCGGCAGCTCCAGCGTGCCCTCGCGCAGGTACTGGTACAGGCGCTCGTTGAAACGCCCCGCGCGCACCACCCGCGCCAGGTCGATACTGGTGGCGGCTACCAGGCGCACGTCCACCGGTTGCGGCTGCTGCGCGCCCACCCGGGTAACCTCACGGTTTTCAAGGGCGGCCAGCAGCTTGCCCTGGATGGCCAGCGGCAAGTCGGCGATCTCGTCCAGGTACAACGTGCCGCCGTTGGCCGAGCCGAACCAGCCGGCACGGCTGCTGGCTGTGCCGCCTTGGCTGCCGGCACTGTAGCCGAACAGCTCGGCATCGGCGTAGGTGGGGCTGATGGCAGCGCAGTTGACCGACACGAACAACCCACTGCGGTCACTGGCACGGTGGATCTGCCGAGCCAGCAGTTCCTTGCCGGTACCGGTTTCGCCACGGATCAGCACTGGCAAGGGTTGTGGCGCCAGGTGCTCGAGCTCCTCGCGCAGCTGCTGCGAACGTGGGTCGATGAACACCAGCGCCTTGGCGCGGATGCTCAGCGGGCTCTTGTCCAGTTCAGGGAAGGTCAGCAACGGCTGGCCAAAAGGGTTTTGAAAAGTCATGACGAACTCCCGCCCCAGACCTTCAATGGCCGGGCGTCAGGCAAACGGTAAACAGTAAGGGCGATCAGGCGCGGCGCAGTGCGCGCTGCTCGACCCGGCTCTGCAAGCGATACAAGTAGGCGAAACCTTGTTCCCAGCGCTCATGGCCGGACTTGACGTTGATGTGCCCGGCGTTGGTCAGCAGCCCTGCTTCGGCGCCCCAGACCTGGGCCAGATACAACGCCCTTGGCACGCTCACGGCCGGGTCGTTGTCCGAGCTGACCACCTGGCTGGGGAATGGCAGTGCTTCGGTCGGGATCGGCGCGAAGTTGCGCAGAGCCGGCGCGCAGGTTGGCCGCTCTACGTCAGCGGGTGCCACCAGCAGCGCGCCACGTACCCGCCGCAGCAGGGCCGGGCTGG
The DNA here is from genome assembly GCF_030263955.1 of Pseudomonas sp. M2(2023). Classification (NCBI taxonomy): domain Bacteria; kingdom Pseudomonadati; phylum Pseudomonadota; class Gammaproteobacteria; order Pseudomonadales; family Pseudomonadaceae; genus Pseudomonas; species Pseudomonas sp. M2(2023). Next base: position 277,868 of record NZ_CP127114.1, on the reverse strand, counting down.
CCTGCGCGGCCCAATGAGCGACGGTTATGCAGCCCAGGCTATGGGCAATCAGAATCACCGGCGAGCGCTCGGCGGCAATCGCCTGCTCCAGTGCCTGCACCCAGTCCTGGCGTTGCGGGGTCAGCCAGTCGTGCTGCTCGACCCGGGCACTGTTGGGCAAGGTGCGCTGCCAGTGACTTTGCCAATGGTTGTCTGGCGATCCTTGCCAGCCCGGCACAATCAGGTAACGAATTGACTCATTGCGCATGGGGACGCCTCCAGTGAGTTTGCGTGCTTGGAGACAAGTATAGGGAGGGAGTTATATCAGTAAAGGAATAAGAAGATATTTATTAATAACCAAAATATCAATATTGTGCGCCCCCCTGTGGGAGCTGGCATGCCCGCGAAGCAAGCACCGCGGTGGATGGCACGGGCTTCGCCCGTGTTCGCGGGCACGCCCGCTCCCACAGGGATCACGCAAAAAAAAAGGGGCCATCCCCTGCCAAGAGATATGGCCCCTAAGCACTTGCCTGAAGAAAGTTCACGGGTTCAGCGCGCGGTAATCACCGCCAGCTTGCTGATCCCCGCACGTTCGATAGCCGCCATGGCCCGCGCTGGACATTACCCATTGATCAAGCTCCTGGGACTCGATTCAGGTGTGTGGCTGAATCATCGGTGTCAGGGGCTTATCTCTTAAAGTAATTTTTAGAATTATGGTTAGAACTTTACTGAATATATTTTTGAAGAATTGTGGCAAAGCTGCGGAATTCGCGGGCTGTAGCCGGGCGGGCTTTCAATCATGCATTGCCGGCATGCGAAATGTTCGCGTAAGGCATGAGATTGCCGCGAGGGCTGCGCCCTCGATCCATCAGGCATAAAAAAACCCGGGACCAACCCCGGGCTTTTTCATTATCAAAGGCGACTCAGATATCCGCCACCTTCTGCCAAACCTTCGGCCGGAAGAACAATGTCTCCCCCCGCGCCAACCCGGTCAGGCTGTCATGGTCCTTGACCACTTCGGCCTCGATCAGCTCGCTCTGCCCTTCCACCTTCAATGTCACCCGCGTGGTCGCGCCCAACGGCCGGATGTCGCGCACCTCGGCCGCATGGTGCCCTTCGGTCTCGTGCCGCGACAGCGACACTTCGTGGGGGCGGAACAGCACATGATGCCCTTCGCTCAGGGCCAGGCGGTTGGAGTCACCAAGGAAGTGGTAGACAAAATCGTTGGCCGGGTGCTCGTACACCTCGCCCGGCGAGCCGATCTGCTCGATCACGCCCTTGTTCATCACCACGATGCGGTCAGCCACCTCCATGGCTTCTTCCTGGTCGTGGGTGACGAACACCGACGTCAGGTTGATGTCCTCGTGCAGGCGCGCCAGCCAGCGGCGCAGCTCCTTGCGCACCTTGGCATCCAGCGCACCGAAAGGCTCGTCCAGCAACAGCACCTTGGGTTCCACCGCCAGCGCACGGGCCAGGGCGATACGCTGGCGCTGGCCACCGGACAACTGCTCGGGGTAGCGGTCGGACAGCCAGTCCAGCTGCACCATGTTCAGCAGTTCATGCACCTTCTCGGCAATCTTGCTCTCGCTCGGGCGCTCGCCCTTGGGCTTCATGCGCAGGCCGAAGGCGACGTTGTCGAACACACTCATGTGGCGGAACAACGCGTAGTGCTGGAACACGAAACCGACGTTGCGGTCGCGCACGTCATGGCCGGACACGTCCTCGCCATGGAACACGATATTGCCCTGGTCGGGGGTTTCCAGGCCGGCGATGATGCGCAGCAACGTGGTCTTGCCGCAGCCGGAAGGGCCAAGCAGCGCCACCAGCTCGCCGCTGTTGATGTCCAGGTTGATGTTGTCCAGGGCCTGGAAGCTGTTGAAGCGCTTGCTGACGTTACGAACTTCGATCGACATGAATCATTCCTCCGCGGCGCTGTGGCGCAGGCGGTTAATACGGTTCTCGCTCCACTGCTTGAGCAGCAGGATGAAGAGCGCCAGGATCAGCAACAGGCTGGCCACGCTGAAGGCCGCGACATGGTTGTACTCGTTGTAGAGGATCTCCACGTGCAGCGGCAAGGTGTTGGTCACGCCGCGAATGTGGCCGGACACCACCGACACCGCGCCAAACTCGCCCATGGCCCGCGCGGTGCACAGCACCACCCCGTAGATCAGGCCCCATTTGATGTTCGGCAGGGTCACGTGCCAGAACATCTGCCAGCCATTGGCACCGAGCAGGCGCGCGGCCTCCTCTTCCTGCGTGCCCTGCTCCTGCATCAGCGGGATCAGCTCACGGGCCACGAACGGTACGGTGACGAAGATGGTGGCCAGGACGATGCCCGGCAGGGCGAACACGATCTGGATATCGTGGTCCTGCAGCCATGGCCCGAACAGGCCTTGAGCGCCGAACATCAGCACGTAGACCAGGCCGGCGATCACCGGCGACACCGAGAACGGCAGATCGATCAGGGTGACCAGGATACTCTTGCCACGGAAGGTGTACTTGCTCACGCACCAGGCGGCGCTGACACCGAACACCAGGTTCAGCGGCACCGAAATGGCCACGGCGAGCAGGGTCAGCTTCAGCGCCGACAATGCGTCAGGCTCGAAGATCGCCTCGAAGAAGGTGCCAAAGCCGTTCTTCAGCGCCTGCGACACCACGATCACCAGTGGCAGCAGCAGGAACAGCGCGAACACCAGCCAGCCAAGGCCGATCAGGATACGCCGCGAAGTGGCGCTGCCCCGGCGGGCAGCGTTGGCGGCGGCGGTTGCATTCAGGGATGAACTGGACATGCCGGCCTCCTTCAAGGGGTTTCGATGCGGCGCTGCAGCAGGTTGATCAGCAGCAGCAGGATGAAGGAAACCACCAACATCAGCACGCCGATGGCGGTCGCGCCGGTGTAGTCGTATTGGTCGAGCTTGACCATGATCAGCAGCGGCAGGATCTCGGTCTTCATCGGCATGTTGCCGGCAATGAAAATCACCGAACCATACTCGCCCACGCCGCGGGCGAAGGCCAGGGCAAAACCTGTCAGCCAGGCAGGCAGCAGCGCTGGCGCCAGCACATGGCGGAACACCTGCAGCGGCTTGGCGCCCAGGCAGGCAGCGGCCTCCTCCACTTCACGCGGAATGTCGGCCAGCACCGGCTGCACCGTACGCACCACGAACGGCAGGGTGACGAAGGTCAGCGCCAGGGTGATGCCCAGTGGGGTGTAGGCGATCTTGAAGCCCAGGTCGGTGGCGAACTGGCCGACCCAGCCCGAGGGTGCGTACAGGGCGGTCAGGGCAATACCGGCCACGGCCGTGGGCAGGGCGAACGGCAGGTCGATCATTGCATCGATGATCTTGCGCCCAGGGAAGGTGTAGCGCACCAGCACCCAGGCCAGCAGGGTACCGATCACACCGTTGATGATGGCGGCGAACAGGGCGGTGCCGAAACTCAGCTTGAGCGCGGCGATCACCCGCGGTGCACTGATGATGTTCCAGAACTGCTCCCAGGTAAGCTGCGCGGCGTGCACGAACATGGCGGCCAGCGGTATCAGCACTATCAGGCTGAGGTACACCAAGGTGTAACCCAGCGTCAGCCCGAAGCCGGGTATGACGGGGGAAATGCGGCGTGACATAAATATCCCTGGTTGAACGCACGAAACCCGAGACAGATCCCGGGCCGGTGCAAGCTTCTGAATCCTGGGGCTGCTTTGCAGCCCAATCGCGACGCAAGGCCGCTCCCACAGGAGATTGCGGTTCCTTGTGGGAGCGGCCTTGCGTCGCGAATGGGCCGCATGGCGGCCCCGCTTTTCCTTGGCCCTTACTGTGCCTGATAGATCTGGTCGAACACACCGCCATCATTGAAAAATTTAGGTTGTGCAGTCTTCCAGCCACCAAAGTCCTCGTCGATGGTTACCAGGTCCAGTTTCGGGAACTGCTTGCCGAACTCGGCAGCGACCTTCTCGTCACGCGGGCGGTAGAAGTTCTCGGCTGCGATCTTCTGCCCGGCCGGGCTGTACAGGTGCTTGAGGTATTCGGTGGCAATCTCGCTATTGCCCTTCTTCTCGGCGTTCTTGTCCACCACCGCCACCGGCGGTTCGGCGAGGATCGACAGCGAAGGCACGATGATCTCGAACTTGTCGGCACCTCCGTCTTCCTTCAGCGCCAGGAAGGCTTCGTTTTCCCAGGCCAGCAGCACATCGCCCTGGCCGTTATTGACGAAGGTGATGGTCGAGCCACGGGCGCCGGTATCCAGCACCGGGACGTGCTTGAACAGCTCCTGCACGTACTCCTTGGCCTTTTCTTCGCTACCGCCGGCCTTCAGGCCATAGGCCCAGGCCGCCAGGAAGTTCCAGCGGGCGCCGCCGGAGGTTTTCGGGTTGGGGGTGATGACCGACACATCCTTCTTGATCAGGTCGCCCCAGTCCTTGATGCCTTTCGGGTTGCCCTTGCGCACCAGGAACACGATGGTCGAGGTGTACGGGGTGCTGGCATCCGGCAGGCGGGTCTGCCAGTTGTCTGGCAGGGTCTTGCCGAGCTTGGCGACTTCATCGATGTCGCCGGCCAGGGCCAGGGTCACCACGTCGGCACGCAGGCCGTCAATCACTGCACGGGCCTGCTTGCCCGAACCACCGTGGGATTGCTGGATCTTCACCTTGTCGCCCGGGTGGGCCTGCTGCCAGTGCTTGATGAACTCGGCGTTGTACTGCTGGTACAGCTCGCGGGTCGGGTCGTAGGACACGTTCAGCAGTTCGTAGTCCTTGGCGATGGCGGAACCGGCAAAAACAGCACTGGCCAAGGCGGCAAGCGCATAACGGCGGATGGACATGGTGAAGCTCCCGATTGGCATTTTTCTAGTTTTTGAATGTGTGGTGCGATCAGCCGGTCTTGTTGCCGGGCTGCTGCAGGCGGAACTTCTCCTTGCGCTCGATCTGTACGACCTGAGCGTTGTGCACGGTGATCTCCACCGCACCGAATCGCAGGTCGCGCAGAGCGCTCTGGATTTCCCGCAGAATGGTGGCTTCGTCCTGACCGTCGATGCTACGCACAGATGCACTCATGCTCGTTCTCCTTGGAGTGAGGGTGCCGGGCTGAGGTTTGAAGGGGATTTGCGCCTGGCTTGAGGGCAATAGTAGTGAGGCGGGGTTATTCTTAAAAATACTGTTTGAGAATGTTTATATAACCAAAACAAAATACAATTTTGAAAGCGACGGAAGACCCTGTGGGAGCGGGTTCACCCGCGAATGCGGCGGTGGTTCCACCATCGCATTCGCGGGTGAACCCGCTCCCACAGAGCCCGTGCAGGGCTTCAGTTGTGTTTCTGTGGCTCGCGGATCTTGTACCAAGCCACATACAAGGCCGGCAGGAACAGCAGCGTCAGCAGGGTCGCCACGATGATCCCGCCAATCATGGCGTAGGCCATCGGCCCCCAGAACACCTCGCGGGCAATCGGGATCATGCCCAGGCTCGCCGCCGCCGCGGTCAGCAGAATCGGCCGGCGCCGGTGGTTGGTTGCCTCCACCACCGCATCCCACGGCGACAAGCCCTGGGCTTCGAACTCGTCGATCTGCGTCACCAGGATCACCGAGTTACGAATGATGATGCCCGCCAGCGCGAGAATGCCGAGAATCGCCACGAAGCCCATGGGCGTACCTGTGGGCACCAGCGCAATGATCACGCCAATCAACCCCAGCGGCGCCACGCTGACCACCAGGAACAACTTCTGCACGCTGTGCAGCTGGATCATCAGGAACGTCGCCATCAGGAACAGCATCAGCGGGATGACCTTGCGGATCGGCCCCTGCGCCTTGGCGCTCTCCTCCACCGTACCGCCGGTGGCCACTTCGAAGCCCACCGGCAACTTGCTGGCGAACTCGTCGATCTTCGGCTTCAGCTGGGCCACCAGGTCGGTGGGCTGGATGTCGCCGTTGACCGAAGCCTTGATGGTGATGGTCGGCTTGCGGTCGCGACGCCACACCAGCGGCTGCTCCAGCTCGTAGCGCACGGTGGCGAACGCCAGCAGCGGGATCGAAGTGCCGTTGGGTGTCAGGATCTGCAGGTTCTGCAGGGTATCCGGCGAGCCACGCTCGCTGTCCTCGGCACGGGCGACCACGTCGACCAGGTAGATGTTGTCGTTGACCTGGGTGATCTGCACGCCGCTGACGATGCTGTTCATCACATTGGCCACGTCCTCCGACGACAGGCCCAGCTGGCGCGCCTTGTCCTGGGCGATTTCCACGCGCAGCACCTTACCCGGCTCGTTCCAGTCGTAGATCATCTCGCCGATGTGTTCGTTCTGGTCGAGCAAGGTGGCCAGCTCGATGGCGTGCTTGCGAACCTCGTCGATATTGGCACCGCTTACCCGATACTGGATCGGTCGGCCCACCGGTGGGCCCATTTCCAGCGATTGCACGTTGGTGCCGACGCCAACGAATTCTTCATGCAGGATCTTCTGCAGGCGCTCCATCATGGCCTGGCGTTCTTCGAAGCCCTTGCTGACGATCACCAACTGCGCGTAGTACGGGTTCTGCAACTGCTGGTCGAGGGGCAGGTAGAAGCGGATCGCGCCCTGGCCGATATAGGTACTCCAGTGCACCAGGTCCGGGTCGTCCTTGATCCGCGCCTCGAAACGGTCGACCACCTTGCGCGTCTCCTCGATCGAGGCGTTCTGCGGCAGGTTGAGGTCGACGAGGATTTCCGGGCGGTCAGAGGACGGGAAGAACTGGTTCTGCACGAAGCGTTCGCAGAAGATCGCCAGGGCGAACAACACCACGGTGCCGATGATGGTCAGCCAGCGGTTGCGCATGCACCACAACAAACCATGCTCGAAGGCCCGGCCGACGCGCCCCGGCTCGGCTTCATGGTGCTTGAGCTTGGCACTGCTGAGGATGTGCACGCCTAACACCGGGGCGAAGAATACCGCCACCACCCACGACACCATCAGTGCCACGGCAATTACCGCAAACAGCGTGTAGGTGTATTCACCGGCCGAACTGGCGTTGAGGCCGATCGGCACGAAGCCGGCCACAGTCACCAGGGTGCCGGTGAGCATGGGGAAGGCTGTGGAGGTATAGGCAAAAGTCGCCGCCTGCTCCTTGCTTTCGCCCATTTCCAGCCGTGTGACCATCACTTCCACAGTGATCATCGCATCATCCACCAGCAGGCCCAGGGCGATGATCAGCGCCCCCAGCGAAATCCGCTGCATGGTGATACCGCTGTACTCCATGAACACGAACACCATGGCCAGCACCAGCGGGATCGAGCAGGCCACCACCAGCCCGGCACGCACGCCGAGGCTGACGAAGCTCACCGCCAGCACGATCACCACCGCCTCGAACAGCGCACTGGTAAAGCCGCCGACCGCTTGCTTGACCACCACGGCCTGGTCGGAAACAGTGTGCACCCCGACGCCCACCGGCAGGTCTTCGACCACCTGGTCCATGCGTTTTTTCAGCGCCGCGCCGAACACCTGGATATTGCCGCCGGCCTTCATGCCGATGGCCAGGCCCAACGCCGTCTGGCCGTTGTAGCGGAACATTGGCGAAGGGGGGTCGACGTAACCACGCTCGATATCGGCGATGTCGGCCAGGCGGAAGAAGCGGTCGTTGATCTTCAGGTTGACGGTTTCCAGGTCTTTTTCCGAGGTGAACTGCCCGGAGGTACGCACCGAGATACGTTCCGGCCCGGCCTCGATCACGCCGGCAGGGGTCACGGCGTTTTGCGATTGCAGGGCCTGCATGACCTGGCGCTGATCGATGCCCAGGGCTGCCAGCTTGCGGGTAGAGAAGTTTAGGTACAGCACTTCGTCCTGGGTGCCGATCAGCTCGATCTTGCCGATGTTGGGCACATCGCGCACTTCGGCCCGCGCCTGTTCCACGTAGTCGCGCAGCTGGCGCAGGGTCAGGCCGTCGGCGGTGAAGGCATAGATAGAACCGAACACATCGCCGAATTCATCGTTGAACCCGGGCCCCTGGATGCCTGCAGGGAACTCACCGCGAATGTCCTGGATCTTCTTGCGCACCTGGTACCAGATTTCCGGGATGTCCTTGGCCTTGGTGGTGTCGCGCAGGTACACGTAGACCGTGGATTCGCCGGGGCGGGTGTAGCTTTTGGTGTAGTCGAGGGAGTCGAGTTCCTCGAGCTTCTTCTCGATACGGTCGGTGACCTGGTACAGGGTTTCGTCCTGGGTCGCGCCGGGCCAGCGGGTCTGGATGACCATGGTCTTGATGGTGAACGACGGGTCTTCCTCACGGCCCAGGTTGAAGTAGGAAAAGATCCCCATCAGCAGGCCGACGAACATCAGGTACCAGACGAACGATTGATGCTTGAGTGCCCAGTCGGACAGGTTGAAGCTTCCTTTCATTGCGCATCCTCGTCGAAGGTGACCTTCTGGCCAGGCTTGAGGCTGTTCACGCCCGCAGTCACCACCCGCTCGCCGGGCTGTACGCCCGAGGTCAGGACGATGCTGTCGGCGGTTCGACCGATCAGGGCCACATCACGGGTGGCCACGGTCTTCTGCTGCGTATCGATCACCCATACCTGGGTCTTGCCGTCGCGCTCGAGCAAGGCACTCAAGGGCAGTTCGCTGCGCGGCGACACCTCCGAACTCAGGGTCACGCTGATGGCGGTGCCCAGGTGGAAGGCCGCCGGGGTGCTCGCCAGGGTCAGGCGCGCGCGGCGGGTGCGCGTGGTGGCGTCGGCCTGGGGTTCCAGTTCCCGCAGGCTGGCGGTGGTGTTGATGGTCGGGTCCAGCTGCGAAGCAACGGTGAAGGTCAGGCCTTTGCTCAACTGCTCGGCCAGGCCGATCGGCAGATCGATCACCGCTTCCTTCACATCCGGCCTGGCCAGGGTTACCACGGCCTGGCCGGCGGTGACGGTTTGCCCGGCTTCGGCCTGCCAGGCAGTGATTACCGCGGCGTGGTCGGTGCGCAGGGTGCTGTAGTCGAGCTGGTCACGCGCCTGGCTGAGTGCAGAGCGCGCCTGCTCCAACGCCGCGCTGGTGGTTTTCAGGTTGGTCTGGGCGATATCCAGCTGGGCCTGGGCGCCTACGCCACGGTCATATAGCTGTTGCTGCCGGCGGGCATCGGCCTGGGCGTTGATCCACTGCGCCTGCACCTTGGCCAGGTCGCCTTCGGCGGCACGCAACTGGTTCTGCTGGTCGGTCGGGTCGAGGGTGGCCAGGGTATCGCCCGGTTTCACCTGGGCGCCCACATCCAGCCAGCGCCGGGCAATACGCCCGGAAACCCGGAAGCCCAAGGTGCTTTCGAAACGTGCCTGGATACTGCCGGCGAAGCGGCCGAGCTGCGACTGCACCTGGGGTTCGACCTTGACCGACAGCACCGGCCGAATCGGCTCCGGCACTTCATCCTCGCTACTGCAGCCGGCCAACAGCACGCCGGCCGACAGCATCAGCAGCAGGCGCTTCATAGCTCACCCCCTTTGGCCTTGGCATCGATCTTCAGTACCTGCATGCCGGGGTGCAGCAACTGCCCGCCATTGACCACCACTGTCTCGCCGCCCTTCAAGCCACTGGCGACCACGATCCTGCCGGTGAGATAACGGCTGACTTCGACCTTGCGCAGTTCTACCTTGTCACCCTCGCCCACCACCCACACCGCTGGTTCGTGCAGCGCCTTGGTCAAGGCTGACCATGGCAGCTCGATACTTGGCCGGCCTTGGGCATTGGTGGTGGCTTTCACCGGTGCGCCCAGCTGCATCGCCGGCGGCACATCTTTCAACCCGACCTTTACCTGTACCGTGCCACTTTGCGCGGACACCGTGGGAGTGATTTCGCGCACGAAGCCACGGGCCTGGACCTTCGGGTCGTCCAGTAGGCTGACGATCACGCCGGCATCGCTGGGCGGAGCCACCAGCAGTGACTCATAGACATTGAACACAGCATCACGATCGCCATCGGTGGCAAGGCTGAAGATTGGCATGGTCGCCTGCACCACCTGGCCGACCTCGGCCTGGCGCTCGGTGATGACCCCATCGGCCTCGGAGACCAGCGCGGTATAGCTCAGTTGTTCGTTGGCATTGGCCAATTGCGCCTGTGCGGCCTTGAGCGCGCTCTGGTTGCTACGCAGCGCGGCTTCGGCGGAATCGTATTCGCTCTGGCTTGTATAGCCCTTGGGCAACAGCTTTTGCTGGCGCACGAAGGCAGCGCTGGCCTGGGTGACCCGCGCCTGCGCGGCGAACACCTCGGCCTTGGCCGAGTCGACATTGTTCTGCAGGTCTTTCGGGTCCAGCCGCGCCAACACCTGGCTGGCCTTTACGTGGTCGCCGACATCGACGCTGCGCGAAATGATCTTGCCGCCCACCCGGAACGACAGGTCGGTCTGCACCCGCGCCTGCACATCGCCAGTCAGGGTGACCCTGGCAGCGAAATCGGTGGGGGATACCTGTTGCACGCCTACGCGTGGCAATGTTTCGGTGGTTTCTTCCTTACTACAGCCCGACAGCAGGGACACAAGCCCCAGGCAGACGACCAACAGCGGACGTATCAACGTCATGCAGGCTCCTTGCTTGCGCGCAAATGATTCGTGGGATGCGACTGTTAGCGTAGATCAGGGTTCGATAAACATCACTGACGGGGATCAGTTCAGCATTTTCAGCGCCTGTCGGGCGGGCGGGTCTGCGAATCGGCCGCACAGGTCAGACGGTCCACCAAAAACCTAGCATTTATGCCAGTAGCTGGAAGCATGCGACCGTTACATAGTGAGATGACCTTGGTCGAACCGACAAACTCAGCTACGCCTGGGCAATTTCTGTCAAAGTCTGAAACTGAGAAGCCATATGGACGCGCGCGAAACTTCACTCCGTTTTTACCAGAACAACAGATGTACCACCGAAATCTGCGGGTCTGTAACACGCTCGTATTTTCACCATGAGGGGAACCTCTTGGCACAACGCACGGCAGGTGCAGATACACCGCTTTTACTCTTCGCAGTGAACAGCAGCAACACAGTGATGAGTGCGTTCGAACAGGCTGGTAGAACGCAGTACCGTTATACCCCGTACGGCCAACGCCCGGCCTCTGCCGATTCTAATATGCCTTTGGGATTCAATGGCGAGCAGCTGGACGAAGTAACAGACTGTTACTCGCTGGGTAATGGCTATCGTCAGTATAGTCCCGTGCTGCAGAGGTTGTGCAGCCCCGATGATGAAAGCCCGTTTGAGGAAGGTGGGTTGAACCCCTACGCGTATTGTGTAGGGGACCCGGTGAACAACGTTGACCCCACCGGGCACTTTTCTTTCTCATTACTTTTTATGGCTACGACAGAATTAGCCAGCCTTGGAACACTCACTGCAAGTTTTATTGTAAAAGATCCTAAAGCCCGAGATGTTCTACAGGGCGTATCTGGGTTACTTACAGCCGTCGCGCTTGCGGCGGGTGCCTATAACCTGGGTAAGCGCATCCCTCTACGACCATCGCGGGGTGCCCCCGTGGGCAGAGGGAATACTGCTCAACCGCCCGGGATTCCCCAAAACAATAATCACCGAAGTGCCGCGAGAAGCTAAATTCCGTTCCGCCCGAGAGCAACAACGAGAGTTTCGAACTCAATGGGCTTTACATGGCTCCACGAACGTACATTATCCCTCGAGCAAGGATCCAGCCTAGTGTAGGTTCGAGCACACCAGCGAATTTTGGAAGCACACCAGCGAATAGACATCCAACACCGGGCGCACCAACGACAGAGCTCCCTGCTGGCGTGAAAAAGATTCGTAATTTAAAGAACTGACGGGAATTTATTAGGCATTTCCAGCGCCTGCGCGGGCCTCTTCGCGGGCACGCCCGCTCCCACAGGATGGTCGCCAGCCTCAAGCCTGCGCTGTACCTGTGGGACCGGGCGTGCCCGCGAAAGGGCCGGTACAGGTCAGAGCTGAACTGAAGCCTTGTTCAGTCCCAGTTCGATGTCATCGATCAGTGCTTTGGCAAAACCGCTCAGAATTCTCGCGGCACTACCGGCCAGCCGGTCATTTTCCATCTCGGCTTCGGTCGTCAGGTGATTGATGCACCCGAGCATGACGGAGAGTTCGGAGAAGGCATGGTTGAAAGGGATATTGGCCTGGACGCGGAAAAGGTCCATGCAGGTTTCTTTACCGACGGTGCTGCTGTTTTTTGGGTGATCTGGAACGTGCGTTGTCATGGTCGGAATCCAATGTCGTTTATAGAACCGCCAGCTCATCTTTCTCACGGATAAGGGGTGGCAGCCGTACGCGGGGTGAGAAAACCGAGGACATTGAACCCGGCCAGGCCGAGGCCTGCCCACGCAAGGCCGCCATGACAGGAAGCCTGTTCAACATCGAGCGGGTTTCTCACACCCGGTCACCTTGATTGGCGACTCGACGACGTTATCCCTGGGGCATTTCCCCTACAACAGAGCAGCTTCCACACGGCTCGTAGGATAATTCCCAAGCCGATCCAACTGAAGCCTTTGGTTTGAGTTGATGAAAAGTCGTACACCTTCAGGGCCTCTTCGCGGGTGAACCCGCTCCCACAGGGTTATGTGCAGCCTTCAGGACCTGCGCAATACCTGTGGGAGCGGGTTCACCCGCGAAAGGGCCGGTACTGCCATCCGCAAGCTTCTGCCATATTCAGAAACCATGATCTACGCAGCACCTGTATCTCAGCCACTACCTTTGAAAAGTCACCTGCTTTTCAAGGAAGAAGCCAATGTCGCGAGCCCAGTCTCACCTGCTTCGCCGTGGTCGCTATTCAGAACTTGGCCGGCTCTATCTGCTGACCACCGTCACCCACCAGCGCAAGCCGCTGTTCCATGATTTCCACCATGCCCGGCTGGTCATTCACCAACTGCGACAATCAGACCAGGAACATGCCTGCCGATCATTGGCCTGGGTGCTGATGCCGGACCATCTGCATTGGCTGATTGAGTTGAAAGGTACGACGTTGGGCACCTTGATGCGAAGGTTCAAGTCCAGGTCCAGTCTGGTTTTGCATCAGGCGGGGGTTGAGCATGATCCGGTATGGCAGTCTGGGTATCAGGACCGGGCATTAAGAAGGGAAGAAAGCATGGTGCATGTCGCCAGGTACATTGTTGCCAACCCCTTGCGGGCAGGCCTGGTCAGAAGTGTCAGGGACTATCCACATTGGGATGCAGTCTGGCTTTGAATCTGTGCTGGGGCCTTCGCGGGTAAACCCGCTCCCACAGGGATTAACACAGGCTCGAGGCAGTGATATTCCTGTGGGAGCGGGTTCACCCGCGAAGAGGCCAGATCAGGCAGACGCCGCAACCTGCGCCGGGCGCTTCACCTGTGGCTGCGAAGCATTCGCTGCAGCGCCCTCTTCGATCGCCTGCTGTATCGCCTTGCGACGGCGCTCTTCGGCCTGGCGGCTGAAGTACCAGACGAAGAAGGTCACCAGCGATACCGACAGCAGGATCAAGCTTGCCACGGCGTTGATCTCCGGCTTCACGCCCAGGCGCACCGCCGAGAACACTTCCATCGGCAAGGTGGTCGAACCAGGGCCGGAGACGAAGCTCGCCAGTACCAGGTCATCCAGCGACAGGGCGAACGACATCATGCCGCCCGCAGCCAGCGACGGCGCGATCATCGGGATGGTGATCAGGAAGAACACCTTCCACGGCTTGGCACCCAGGTCCATCGCCGCTTCCTCGATCGACAGGTCCAGCTCCCGCAGGCGTGCCGACACCACCACCGCTACATACGCGGCACAGAACGTGGTATGGGCGATCCAGATGGTGACGATGCCGCGCTCCTGCGGCCAGCCAATCATCTGCGCCATGGCCACGAACAGCAGCAACAGCGACAGGCCGGTGATCACCTCAGGCATTACCAGCGGCGCGGTAACCAGGCCACCGAACAGCGTGCGGCCCTTGAAGCGGGTAACCCGGGTCAGCACGAACGCCGCCAAGGTACCCAGCGCCACCGCCGCCACCGCCGTGTAGCAGGCGATTTCCAGCGAACGCATCACCGAACCCATCAACTGGCTGTTGTCGAGCAGGCCGACGTACCACTTCACCGACCAGCCACCCCACACCGTCACCAGCTTGGAGGCGTTGAACGAGTAGATCACCAGGATCAGCATCGGCAGGTAGATGAACAGCAAGCCGAGCACCAGCATCAGCTTGGAGAAACTGAAGCGCTTCATGCCCTGCCCTCCATTTCTTTGGCCTGGCTGCGGTTGAACAGCAGGATCGGCACGATCAGGATCGCCAGCATGACCACCGCCAGCGCAGAGGCCACCGGCCAGTCACGGTTGTTGAAGAACTCTTGCCACAGCACCTTGCCGATCATCAGGGTTTCCGGGCCGCCAAGCAGTTCAGGAATCACGAACTCGCCCACCACCGGGATGAACACCAGCATGCAGCCGGCGATGATGCCGTTCTTCGACAGTGGTACGGTGATCTTCCAGAAGCTGTTGAAGGTGCTCGAACCCAGGTCCGAAGCGGCCTCGAGCAGGCTCGGGTCGTGCTTCACCAGGTTGGCGAACAGCGGCAGGATCATGAACGGCAGGTACGAATAGACCACGCCGATGTACACCGCCAGGTTGGTGTTGAGGATCTGCAGCGGCTGGTCGATCAACCCGGTCCACAGCAGGAAGCCGTTGAGCAGGCCGTTGTTGCTGAGAATGCCCATCCAGGCATAGACGCGGATCAGGATCGCGGTCCAGGTCGGCATCATGATCAGCAACAGCAGGACCGTCTGGGTCTCCTTCTTGGCGTTGGCAATGGCATAGGCCATCGGGTAGCCGATCAGCAGGCACAGCAGGGTGCTGAAGAAGGCCATCTTCAGCGAGCCCAGGTAGGCCGAGATATACAGCTCATCCTCGGTCAACAGGCCATAGTTGGCCAGGTTGAGCACCAGCTGCAGCTTGTCTTCGACGTAGCTGTAGATCTCGGTATACGGCGGGATCGCCACGTCGGCTTCGGCGAAGCTGATCTTCAGCACGATGAAGAACGGCAGCATGAAGAACAGGAACAGCCAGATGAACGGCACGCCGATCACCAGGTGCCGCCCCTCCGGGGTAATACGCTGGAAGGCTCGCTTGAGCTTGCGCAGTTTCATGACCGCAGTACCACGCCGCTGTCGTCTTCCCACCACACGTACACTTCATCGCCCCAGGTCGGGCGGGTGCCCTGGCGCTCGGCGTTGGCGACGAACGACTGGACGACCTTGCCACTCGGTAACTCGACGTAGAACACCGAGTGGCCACCCAGGTAGGCAATGTCGTGAACCTTGCCGCGCGACCAGTTGTGCTCGCAGGTCGGTTGCTGGGTGGTGACCAGCATCTTTTCCGGGCGCAGGGCGTAGGTGATGTGCTTGTCTTCCACCGACGTGGTGATGCCGTGGCCGACATAGATCTTGCGCTCCAGCTCCGGGCTGGCAATGATCGCGTGGCCTTCGGCGTCGTCGACCACTTCACCTTCGAACAGGTTGACGTTGCCGATGAACTCGCACACCAGGCGGCTGGTAGGCGTCTCGTAGATGTCCACCGGCGAGCCGATCTGGGCGATCCAGCCCAGGTGCATGATGGCGATGCGCTGGGCCATGGTCATGGCCTCTTCCTGGTCGTGGGTCACCATCACGCAGGTCACGCCAACGCGCTCGATGATCTCCACCAGTTCCAGTTGCATCTGCGAACGCAGTTTCTTGTCCAGTGCACCCATCGGCTCGTCGAGCAGCAGCAGCTTGGGGCGCTTGGCCAGCGAGCGGGCCAGTGCCACGCGCTGGCGCTGGCCGCCGGACAGCTGGTGCGGCTTGCGCTTGGCGTACTGGGTCATGTGCACCAGCTTGAGCATCTCGGCCACGCGGGCGTCGATCTCGGCCTTGGGCATCTTGTCCTGCTGCAGGCCGAAGGCGATGTTCTGCGCCACGGTCATGTGCGGGAACAGCGCGTAGGACTGGAACATCATGTTGATCGGCCGCTCGTAGGGCGGCATGTCGGTAATGTCGACGCCATCGAGGAAGATCCGCCCTTCGGTCGGGCGCTCGAAGCCGGCCAGCATGCGCAGCAAGGTGGACTTGCCGGAACCGGAGCCCCCCAGCAGAGCGAAGATCTCGCCCTTGCGGATTTCCAGGGACACATCGTCCACGGCTACCGTTTCGTCGAACTTTTTCGTGACCCGGTCGATCTTGACCAGCACCTGCTTGGGTTGCTGGCCACCCTCGAGGGCTTTTTTATAGGCACCGGAGGCAACTGCCATGAGTGAAACTCCCAACAAGATTTTTGTGCCCGCGAGCCCTGTTCTAAAGGTGCCGCCACGGGCCTGGATTTTTACTTGCCCGACTTGACCTTGGTCCAGCTACGGGTCATCAGCCGTTGCACCTTGGGTGGCAACTCTGAATTCACGAACATCTTGTTCAGCACTTCCTGCGGTGGGTAAACCGCGGCGTCAGTCCTCACGGCCTGGTCCATCAGGTCGCCAGCCTTGGGGTTCGGGTTGGCGTAACCGACGTAATCACTGACCTGGGCGATAACCTCAGGCTTCAGCAAATAGTTGATGAAGGCATGCGCCTCTTTGACGTTCTTGGCGTCCTTGGGAATCGCCAGCACGTCGAACCAGAGGTTGCCGCCTTCCTTGGGAATGGCGTAGGCCAGGTTCACGCCCTTCTTCGCTTCTTCGGCGCGGGTCTTTGCCTGGAACACATCACCTGAGAAACCTGCCGCGACGCAGATGTCGCCGTTGGCCAGGTCGGTGATGTACTTGGACGAGTGGAAGTAGGTCACGTACGGGCGTACCGCCAGCAGTTTCTTCTCGGCGGCCTGGTAGTCCTTGGCATTGGTGCTGTTGGGGTCCAGCCCCATGTAGTTGAGCACCGCCGGCAGCATTTCGTCCGCCGAATCGAGGAAGGCCACGCCGCACTTGGCGAGCTTCTTCATGTTCTCGGGCTCGAACAGCACTGCCCAGGAGTCGATGGTGTCCACGCCCAGCGCGGCCTTCACCTTGTCGACGTTGTAACCGATGCCGTTGGTGCCCCACAGGTAAGGCACGGCGTACTGGTTGCCCGGGTCGTTCCTTTCCAGGCGCTTCATCAGCGCCGGGTCCAGGTTGGAATAATTGGGCAGCAGGTTCTTGTCGAGCTTCTGGAACGCGCCCGCCTTGATCTGCTTGCCGAGGAAATGGTTGGACGGCACTACCACGTCATAGCCGGTATTGCCGGCCAGCAGCTTGCCTTCCAGGGTTTCGTTGGAATCGAACACATCTTGCACGGGCTTGATGCCCGTGGCTTTCTCGAAGTCCGCGAGTGTGGTCGGGCCGATGTAGTCGGACCAGTTGTAGAAGTGCACCGTAGGCGCCGCTTGGACGCTGCATGCCAGCGTCAGGCCCGCTCCAGCCATCAAGGCCTTGCGGAATACAGAAATGGACAAGTGGGTGGTCCTCACAATCAGTGCCTGGGTAGCGACAATGCTGCCGCACACGCAAAACCGGCGCGCAACTTACCTTCGCAGCTTCGATGCCGCAATCATCAATTGCCTTTCACTGGCTCTGGGCCGGGATTCCCCGGCCCAGAGGTACCGCATCGGGCTTATTTGCCCGACTTGATCTTGGTCCAGCTGCGGGTGATCACACGCTGGGCAGAAGCTTCAGGCGCAGCGATCGCGTACAGCTGCTTCTTCACTTCAGCTGGCGGATAGATGCTCGGATCGCTGGTGATTTCCTTGTCCACGAACTGGGTGGCGGCAGCGTTGCCGTTCGGGAAGCGCACGGCGTTGGTGATCTCGGCCATGATTTCCGGCTGCATCAGGAAGTTCATGAACTGGTAGGCAGCGTCTTTATGCTCGGCATCCTTGGGGATGGCGACCATGTCGTAGAAGGTACCGGCACCTTCCTTCGGAATGACGTAGTCCACCTTGACCTTGTCGCCAGCTTCGTGGGCACGGGCCTTGGACTGCTCCAGGTCACCCGAGTAACCGACAGCTACGCAGATGTTGCCGTTGGCCATGTCGCCGATGTACTTGGACGAATGGAAGTAGGTGATCGAAGGACGGATCTTGAGGAACAGGTCCTCGGCGGCCTTCAGGTCTTCCTTCTTGGTGCTGTTGCTCGGCAGGCCCAGGTAGTGCAGCGCAGCCGGGAGCATTTCGGTCGGGGCATCGAGGAAGCTCACGCCGCAGCTCTTGAGCTTGGCGATGTTCTCAGGCTTGAACACCACGTCCCACGAGTCGATCTTGTCCACGCCCAGCGCGGCCTTGACCTTCTCCGGGTTGTAGCCGATACCGATCGAGCCCCACATGTACGGGAAGGCGTGCTTGTTGTCCTTGTCGCTGGCATCGCCAACGGCCTTGAGCAGGTCAGGGTCGAGGTTCTTCCAGTTCGGCAGCTTGGAGCGGTCCAGTTCCTCGTACACGCCAGCCTTGATCTGCTTGGCCAGGAAGTTGTTCGAAGGCACGACGATGTCATAGCCCGACTTGCCTGCCAGCAGCTTGGCTTCGAGGGTTTCGTTGCTGTCGAAGACGTCGTACTTGACCTTGATGCCCGACTGTTTCTCGAACTTGGCGATAGTGTCCGGAGCGATGTAGTCCGACCAGTTGTAGACGTTCAACACCTTGTCTTCAGCCTGAACAGCGGTAGCCATGGCACCCATCAGGGCGGTGGCCAGCAACGTCTTGCCCAATTTATTCATGCGTAATGCTCCAGAATTTTTTATTTAGCCATCTGTTCAGCAGCCAGGACCTACGGTGCAGAGCGCGCGGCGACTGAAACAGTCGCTAGTCTGGCAAGTTACAAGGCTCTGTATCAAGGAAAGCAGGGCCTTGTAACGACTTAATGTCACATCGCTAGCCTAGCAAACTGTCAACGAATCGCTTCGAGCGTCAGGTCCAGGCATTTGCGTGCCTTTTCCACCAGTTCGTCGATCTCTGCATGGCTGATCACCAGCGGCGGCGCAATGATCATGGTGTCACCCACCGCACGCATGATCAGGCCGTTTTCGAAGCAGAAGGTGCGGCAGATCATGCCTACGCCCTTGCCTTCGTAACGGCTGCGGGTGGCCTTGTCCTTGACCAGCTCGATCGCGCCGAGCAGGCCCAGGCCGCGTACCTCGCCCACCAGAGGGTGGTCCTGCAGCTCACGCAAACGCTTTTGCAAATAAGGTGCCGCTTCGGTGCGCGCCTTCTCGACGATTTTCTCGTCGCGCAGGATGCGCAGGTTTTCCAGGCCCACCGCCGCCGCTACCGGGTGGCCGGAGTAGGTGAAGCCGTGGTTGAAGTCGCCGCCTTCGCTGAGTACCTGGGCCACGGTGTCACGCACGATCACACCGCCCATGGGGATGTAACCGGAAGTCAGGCCCTTGGCGATGGTCATCAGGTCGGGCTTGAGGTCGTAGTAGTCGGAGCCGAACCACTCGCCGGTACGACCGAAACCGCAGATCACTTCGTCGGCGACGAACAGGATGTCGTACTTGGCGAGGATCTCCTTCACCTTCGGCCAGTAGGTTTCCGGCGGGATGATCACGCCGCCGGCGCCCTGGATCGGCTCGGCGATAAAGGCGGCGACGTTGTCTTCGCCGACTTCGAGGATTTTCTGCTCCAGCTGATCGGCCGCCCACACCCCGAACTCGTCCGGGGTCATGTCGCCGCCTTCGCCGAACCAGTAAGGCTGCGGGATATGCACGATGCCAGGAATCGGCAGGCCGCCCTGCTCGTGCATGCCGCTCATGCCGCCCAGGCTGGCGCCAGCCACGGTGGAGCCGTGGTAGCCGTTGATGCGGCCGATGATGGTCTGCTTCTGTGGCTTGCCTTTCAGCGCCCAGTAATGGCGGACCATGCGCAGCACGGTGTCGTTGCCTTCGGAGCCGGAGCCGGTGAAGAACACATGGGTCATGCCTTGCGGCGCCACGTCGGAGATTGCCTTGGCCAGTTCCAGCGCAGGCGGGTGGGCAGTCTGGAAGAACAGGTTGTAGTACGGCAGCTCGCGCATCTGCTTTTCTGCCGCCTGCACCAGTTCTTCACGGCCATAGCCCACAGCCACGCACCACAGGCCAGCCATGCCGTCGAGGATCTTGTGCCCCTCGCTATCCCACAAATGCACACCCTGGGCCTTGGTGATGATGCGCGGCCCCTTCTCCTTCAGCTGCTTGTAGTCGCTGAAGGGCGCGAGGTGATGCTCCCCGCTCAGGGTTTGCCATTCACGGGTTTGCGGGTTGTTGACGCTCATGTGCTTCTCCGTTGTTCGACAGCCGCGTCCTGCGGCACCAAGTTGATCAGACAGCAAACAGCAGGAACTCACGCTCCCAGGAACTGATGACTCGCTTGAAGTTCTCGTGCTCGGCGCGCTTGGTAGCGACGTAGCCGGTGATGAACTTCTTGCCCAGGTACTGCACCAGTGCACGGCTGTTTTCCATGCGTTCCAGGGCATCTTCGATGGTCAGTGGCAGGCGCAGGTTGCGGCGTTCGTAGCCACGGCCCTGCACCGGCGCGCTGGCGTCGATGCCTTCGACCATGCCGATGTAGCCACACAGCAGGCTGGCAGCGATGGCCAGGTATGGGTTGGCGTCGGCGCCTGGCAGGCGGTTCTCGACCCGGCGGCTTTGCGGGCCGGCGTCCGGCACGCGCAGGCCGACGGTACGGTTTTCCTCGCCCCACTCCACGTTCACCGGCGCCGAGGTGTCGGGCAGGAAGCGACGGAACGAGTTGACGTTGGGGGCGAACAGCGGCAACGCCTCGGGGATGAACTTCTGCAGGCCACCGATGTGGTGCAGGAACAGTTCGCTCATGCTGCCGTCGTCGTTGCTGAAGATGTTCTTGCCGGTGGCCACGTCGACCACGCTCTGGTGCAGGTGCATGGCACTGCCTGGCTCACCGGTCATGGGCTTGGCCATGAAGGTGGCGGCCACATTGTGCTTGAGCGCGGCCTCGCGCATGGTGCGCTTGAACACCAGGATCTGGTCGGCCAGGTGCAGGGCGTTGCCATGACGGAAGTTGATCTCCATCTGCGCCGTGCCGTCCTCATGGATCAGCGTGTCGAGATCCAACTGCTGCAGTTCGCACCAGTCGTAGACGTCTTCGAACAGCGGGTCGAATTCGTTGGCGGCTTCGATCGAGAACGACTGACGGCCGGTTTCCGGGCGGCCCGAACGGCCTACCGGGGGCTGCAGCGGAAAGTCCGGGTCTTCGCTGCGCTTGGTCAGGTAGAACTCCATCTCCGGCGCGACGATCGGCTGCCAGCCCTTGTCGGCGTAGAGCTTGAGGACTTTCTTCAGCACGTTGCGCGGCGACAGTTCGACCGGGTTGCCCTTCTTGTCGTAGGTATCGTGGATCACCTGGGCGGTCGGCTCGATGGCCCATGGCACCAGGAACACGGCGTTCTCGTCGGGGCGGCAGATCATGTCGATGTCCGCCGGGTCCAGCAGTTCGTAATAGATGTCGTCGTCGACGTAGTCGCCGGTCACGGTCTGCAGCAGCACGCTCTCGGGCAGGCGCATGCCTTTTTCGGCGATGAATTTGTTGGTAGGCGAAATCTTGCCGCGCGTGATGCCGGTCAGGTCACTGATCATGCATTCGACTTCGGTGATCTTGTGCTCTTTCAACCAATCGGTGAGCTGGTCGAGGTTGTTACTCATAAATACCTCAGGAGGTAAGGTGGTCCGCGCACTGATTCTGGATGGAGTACATTGCTAAAGCAAAAACCCCCGCGCAGAGCCGCAGTGGATACACTGAAAACAAGTGTGTCCGTAATGAGTTCGAAAGGCAGGAAGACGAAACGAAGGGCGGCAAGCCGCTACGAGGGCAGGTCCGGGAGCGCCAAACGTCAATTATTGCGGCCAGGGCGGCCACGCCATTGACGAAGCTTGCAAAAATGACGGATGTACCCGATGGCACTGCGCAGGCAGTACTTTCAGGTCTCGGCAAGCGGACCATGTGACCCTCGTATTATTGTGTTCTGGGTTGAGACCGAGCTTAGCCTTGTTCATTTTTTTACACAACACCTCCGTAAAAAATAAAACACGGTTGGTCGGAGATAGCCCTTTGCGAGGGAAATAGCGGATAATGGCTTGCCCCGATATGCAGCAAATCTGCCGTCGATGTGCCATTTCAGGGCATCATGGGGTTGGCTTGACATCAGTTTGTCTTTTCGATTGACTGGTCTTGCAAGCCCCCCTTGATTGATATTTTTAACAACAAAGGTGTTGCATCATGTCGGTACCCCCGCGTGCCGTTCAGCTTAACGAAGCGAACGCGTTCCTTAAGGAACATCCTGAGGTTCTCTACGTTGACCTTCTGATTGCAGATATGAATGGTGTGGTGCGTGGCAAGCGCATAGAGCGCACCAGCCTCCACAAGGTTTACGAGAAAGGCATCAACCTGCCTGCCTCCCTCTTCGCCCTGGACATCAACGGTTCCACCGTTGAAAGCACCGGGCTGGGCCTGGACATCGGCGATGCTGACCGCA
Organism: Pseudomonas sp. M2(2023); assembly: GCF_030263955.1. NCBI lineage: Bacteria > Pseudomonadati > Pseudomonadota > Gammaproteobacteria > Pseudomonadales > Pseudomonadaceae > Pseudomonas > Pseudomonas sp. M2(2023). Next base: position 255,529 of record NZ_CP127114.1, on the reverse strand, counting down.
TCTGCTATCCAATCCCTGACACCCTCTGTAACGAGCCGTGGCAAAAGCGCCCAACCGCTCAGCTGCTGATGACCATGCACGAGCTCGAAGGCGAGCCGTTCTTCGCCGACCCGCGTGAAGTGCTGCGTCAGGTGGTGAGCAAGTTCGACGAACTGGGCCTGACCATCTGTGCCGCGTTCGAGCTGGAGTTCTACCTGATCGACCAGGAGAACGTGAACGGTCGCCCGCAGCCACCGCGCTCGCCAATTTCGGGCAAGCGCCCGCAGTCGACGCAGGTGTACCTGATCGACGACCTCGATGAATATGCCGACTGCCTGCAGGACATCCTGGAAGGCGCGAAGGAGCAAGGCATCCCGGCCGACGCCATCGTCAAGGAAAGCGCCCCGGCGCAGTTCGAAGTCAACCTGCACCACGTGGCCGACCCGCTCAAGGCCTGCGACTACGCAGTACTGCTCAAGCGGTTGATCAAGAACATCGCCTACGACCATGAAATGGACACCACCTTCATGGCCAAGCCCTACCCGGGCCAGGCAGGCAACGGCCTGCATGTACACATTTCCGTGCTGGACAAAGATGGCAACAACATCTTCACCAGCGAGGATCCCGAGCAGAACGCCGCGCTACGTCACGCTGTCGGCGGTGTGCTCGAGACCCTGCCCGCGTCCATGGCGTTCCTTTGCCCGAACGTCAACTCGTACCGCCGCTTCGGCGCGCAGTTCTATGTACCGAACGCGCCAAGCTGGGGCCTGGACAACCGCACCGTGGCCCTGCGCGTGCCGACCGGCTCGCCGGACGCCGTACGCATCGAGCACCGCGTGGCTGGTGCCGACGCCAACCCGTACCTGATGATGGCCGCCGTACTGGCCGGCGTGCACCATGGCCTGACCAACAAGGTAGAACCGGGTGAGCCGATCGAAGGCAACTCGTACGAGCAGCTGGAGCAGAGCCTGCCGAACAACCTGCGCGATGCCCTGCGCGAGCTGGACGACAGCGAGATCCTGAACAAGTACATCGATCCGAAGTACATCGACATCTTCGTCGCGTGCAAGGAGAGCGAGCTGGAGGAGTTCGAGCACTCGATCTCCGACCTCGAGTACAACTGGTACCTGCATACCGTGTAAACAAAAACGCCGCCCACAAGGGCGGCGTTTTTGTTCGAGATCGGTGTCGCCTGCTTCGCGGGTAAACCCGCTCCCACAGGGACCGCGCCGGCCTCAGTCCGGTGAAGATCCTGTGGGAGCGGGTTCACCCGCGAAGAGGCCAGTACAGGTTTACAAGGGCTTCTCGAAAATCTTCGAATTACGCTGGTAGTTGTACAGCGAAGCCCGCGCCGCTGGCAGTCGCTCGACCCCACTCGGCGCAAACCCGCGTTCGCGGAACCAGTGCGCGGTACGCGTCGTCAGCACGAACAGGGTGTTCAGCCCCAGCTGTCGCGCCCGGCTTTCGATGCGCTCCAGCAGCTCGTCGCCACGCCCGCCATGGCGGTACTCGGGGTTCACCGCCAGGCACGCCAGCTCGCCGGCGTCGGAGTCGGCAATCGGGTACAACGCCGCACAAGCGATGATCATGCCTTCGCGCTCGACCACGCTGAACTGCTCGATCTCCCGCTCCAGCACCTCACGCGAACGGCGTACCAGGATGCCCTGCTCTTCCAGCGGGCTGATCAGCTCCAGCAAACCGCCCACGTCCTCGATGGTCGCCTCGCGTACCACTTCGAACTGCTCCTGCGACACCAGCGTGCCGCCACCACCACGGGTGAACAGCTCGGTCAGCAAGGCGCCGTCCTCGGCATAGCTGACAATATGGCTGCGCGCCACGCCGCCTTTGCAGGCTTCGGCCGCGGCATCCAGCAATTCGCCCTGGTAATCGCTGCCCAGACGCTGCAGATGCGGGGCAACCTGCTGCGGGCGCAGCTCACGCACCAGCTTGCCATCGGCATCCAGCAGGCCCGGCTCGGCACCGAACAGCAGCAACTTGTCGGCACCCAGTTCGATGGCGGCGCGGGTGGCCACGTCTTCGCAGGCCAGGTTGAAGATTTCACCCGTGGGCGAGTAGCCCAGCGGTGACAACAGCACGATGGAGCGCTCGTCGAGCAGGCGGCTGATGCCCTTGCGGTCAACTCGACGCACTTCGCCGGTGTGGTGGTAGTCCACGCCTTCGAGCACACCGATCGGCCGCGCCGTGACCAGGTTGCCGGACGCCACACGCAGGCGCGAGCCCTGCATCGGCGAAGCGGCGATGTCCATCGACAGGCGTGCCTCGATGGCCAGGCGCAAGGCGCCGACGGCATCGATCACGCAATCCAGGGTGGCGGCATCGGTGATGCGCAGGCCACGGTGGTAGTGCGGGGTCAGGCCGCGATCAGCCAGGCGGCTTTCGATCTGCGGGCGCGAGCCATGCACCAGCACCAGGCGCACGCCCAGGCTGTGCAGCAGCACCAGGTCGTGGACGATGTTGCCGAAATTAGGGTGTTCCACCCCATCGCCAGGGAGCATGACCACGAAGGTGCAGTCGCGATGGGCATTGATATACGGGGAGGCATGACGCAGCCAGTTGACGTAGTCGGGCATGACAGGGCCTGTGGATAAGTGGACGGAGAACGGCGATACAGGGGGCGTTCAGGATCATCGTCGGAACAGGCTTGCGGTCACGCGCGGTCTCCTCTAGGCAGGAACGAAACAGTTCGGTTGACGTTTAGTCCAGGCAATAGTGCCGGATCAGGTCACGCAATAGACGCACGGTAGGCTCGATTCGTGACATTTCAAGGTATTCGCTGGGCTGGTGAGCACAAGCGATGTCGCCGGGGCCCAGCACGATGGTCTGGCAACCCAGTTGCTGAAGATAAGGCGCTTCGGTGCCGAACGCCACCGCTTCGGCACGATGGCCGGTCAGGCGCTCCGCCACTTGCACCAACTCGGCGTCGGCTGCCTGCTCGAAAGGCGGCACCTCCGGGAACAACGGCGCATAGTCGATGCGCACCTCAAAGCGCTCTGCCACCGGCATCAGCTTGGCGCGAATGGCCGCGCGCAGTTGCTCCACATCCATGCCTGGCAGCGGGCGCAGGTCGAACTCCAGGGCACATTGGCCGCAGATTCGGTTGGGGTTGTCGCCGCCGTGGATGCAGCCGAAGTTCATGGTCGGGGTCGGTACGGTGAACTGCGGGTTGCGGTAGGTCTGCTGCCATTGCTGGCGCAACCCCATCAGCTCGCCCATCACTACGTGCATGGCCTCCATGGCGCTGCGGCCCAGGCTTGGGTCCGAGGAGTGGCCGCTGCGCCCGAGGATGTCGATGCGGTCCATGAGGATGCCTTTGTGCATGCGGATCGGCCGCAGCCCGGTGGGCTCGCCGATCACCGCCGCACGGCCGAGCGGCTGGCCAGCCTCGGCCAGGGCACGGGCCCCGGACATGGAGCTTTCTTCGTCACAGGTGGCGAGGATCAGCAGCGGCTGCTTGAAATCGTGCTCCAGCAATGGGATGACCGCTTCGATGACCAGGGCGAAGAAGCCCTTCATGTCACAGCTGCCCAGGCCGACCCAGCGGCCGTCGGTTTCGGTCAGTTTCAGCGGGTCGCTGGCCCACAGCTGTTCGTCGTAGGGCACCGTGTCGCTGTGCCCCGCCAGCACCAGGCCACCCGGGCCGGTGCCACGGCTGGCCAGCAGGTTGAACTTGCCGGGGCTGACCTGCTGGATGTCGCACTTGAAACCCAGGTCGCCCAGCCAGCCGGCCAGCAGGTCGATGACCTGGCGATTGGACTGGTCCAGCGCAGGCTGGGTGCAACTGACCGAGGGCGCGGCGATCAGGGCGGCGAACTGGTCTTTCAGCGTCGGCAACGGCATGCGCGTACTCCTCGGAAGCGTTGCCCATCATAACAATGCCGTCCAATCGTGTGGGCTTCTTCGCGGGTAAACCCGCTCACACAGGGAAAGCGCCGCACCTGAGGGCAGCACAGGACCTGTGGGAGCGGGTTCACCCGCGAAGAAGGCCACCACGATCCAACAGACGAGAGCCGACTCCTGTAGACTGCTGGGCAACCACGCCCCTCCTTCGAGCCTGTGATGCACAAAGAAACCGAACTCAAGCTCCGCGCCAGCCGCGAGACCCTTGCCGCCCTGCGCGAGCACCCTCTGCTGAAAAAGCGCAACAAGTCCGGCTGGCAGACCCGCGAACTGCTCAACCAGTACTTCGACACCCCCGAGCGCGAGCTCTCCGCCGCCCGTGTCGCCCTGCGCCTGCGCCGCGATGGCGAGGCCATCATCCAGACCCTCAAGTGCCGCGGCACCAGCGTGGCCGGCCTGTCCGAGCGCAACGAGCATGAATGGCAGCTGGACAAGGTCAAGCTCGACCTGAAGAAGCTCGACGACAGCTGCTGGCCCGCGCAACTGGCCAACCTGGACAAAAAGACCATCAAGCCGTTGTTCACCACCGACTTCAGCCGTGAATACGCCGAAATCGCCTGGGGCCGTGGCAAGAGCAAGGTGGTGATCGAGGCCGCGCTGGACCAGGGTTTCGTGATCGCCGGCAAGCGCAAGGAAGAAATCTGCGAGCTGGAACTGGAACTGCGTGAAGGTGAGCCGCAGGCACTGCTGGAACTGGCCGCCGAGCTGGCCGCCAGCCTGCCGCTGATGCCATGCGACATCAGCAAGGCCGAGCGTGGCTACCGTCTGCTGGAGCCGGACAGCTACGAGCTGGGACTGCCGCACACCGAGCTGGAAGCCGAAATGGCCGTGGACGACGCCTACGCCGCACTGGCCTGGCAACTGCTGGGTAGCAGCCAGCGTCTGGCCGAGCAATACCGCCACAACGGCCACTGGCGCCTGCTGCAGGATTGGGTCGAGTGCCTGAGCGAGCTGCGCGCCATTACCGCTAGCCTGGGCCAGGCCGCGCCACGCGCCACCACCCGCGACCTGCGCAGCAGCCTGGACGCCTTGCTTGAAGACTGGCGTCCGCTGGTGCAGGCCGGTAACGAAGACGAAGATATCCGCCGCGCCGCCCCAGAGCAGTTCGCCGAAGAGCTGGAGGACGTGCGCTGGGGCCAGTTCTCGCTGGAAACCTCGCGCTGGCTGCTGGCCCGTGCCTGGACCGTGGAGCGCAAAGGCCGTGGCGAGCGCCAGGGCAAGGCGCAGCTGGCAAGCTGGCTGGCGCACCTGCTGGGCGAAGAAGGCCGAGCGTTGAAGCTGCCGCTGTACACGCAGCGTCCGGAAGATCTGGCCGAGCAACTGCCGCGTATCGAGCAACTGCTGGCCTGGCTGCACCACGCTCGTCAGGTGCTGGAAGCGCCGCAGATGGACCGCCTGTATGGCGACCTGAAGAAGCTGCATGAGCTGGCTGAGCAGCCGATCAGCGATGAAGTGCTGGAAGCGCGTATCGAACAGGCTCGTGCAGTGGATCAGAGCCGCGGCTGGAAGCACTTGCTCAAGGCGTGATACCGCGTCGCATTCTTCGCGGGTAAACCCGCTCCCACAGGGGTCGCGCTGCTCTCTGGCTCACTGATAACCCTGTGGGAGCGGGTTTACCCGCGAATGCCTCAGCGCGACAGTGGCAGGCTGGTGGTGGACTTGATCTCCGACAGCGCCACGATCGAGTTCACCTCCTGAATCCCCGGCACGTTCGACAGTTTTTCGAAGAAGAACCGTTCATAAGCCTCGATATCCGGGGTGACGATGCGCAACAGAAAGTCCACCGACCCCATCAGCACATAACACTCCAGCACCTCCGGAAACCCGCGGATCGCGTCGGTGAACTCTGTGAAGTTGGAGCGCCCGTGGGCGTTCAGTTTCACCTCGGCGAAAATCTGCGTGTTCAGGCCGACCTTCTTGCGGTCCAGCAAGGTCACCTGCCCACGAATCACTCCCTCCTCCTTCAACCGTTGGATACGCCGCCAGCACGGCGATTGCGACAGCCCCACGCGTTCGGCGATCTGCGCGCTGGACAGCGAAGCGTCCTCCTGCAGCAGTTCGAGGATACGGCGGTCGTAGGCATCCAGCTCGCTGTGCATAGAAAATTCTCCATCGAATAACTTTATGAATAGATCAATTCACCAATACAGCGAAATGATCAAATCATAGCGAAAAAATACCGCAACCAACGTGCAAGAATTTCTCCAACATTTGCGGAGACCAGCATGAACGCACAGCCCCGTACCGACGCCTGGGCCGCCAGCAGCGCCCACAGCACCGTGCACTATCGCCTGCAGGCCGAGGCCGAGCCTGACAGCCTGTGCCGGGTGCTCAACCTGTTTGCCCTGCAGTTCCTGACCCCGCACAGCGTGCAGGTCAGTCAGCAGGACGACTGGCTGGATATCGAGGTCGGCATCGGCGGCCTCAGCTGGCACCGGGCCGAGGTGATTGCGCAGAAACTGCGCAACCTGGTGTGTGTGGGTGAAGTGAGCCTGAGCAACCTGCAGCGGGTGGAGCTGGCGGTGGTCTGAGCCATGCTCGGTGCTTGTGCCGGCCTCTTCGCGGGTAAACCCGCTCCTACAGGTACTGCACAACATTCAAGTTTGTGCGGTCATGTGGGAGCGGGTTTACCCGCGAAGAGGCCGGCACAAGCAAAGCAAAATTTCGAAACCTTTCACCCTCGGTAACCCTCCCTCGCCCGGCTAGCCTTGATCAGCACTCCCCTATCAGGCACGGACGCCAATCATGCACACCCCCGACAACCCGGCACTCGACCTCAAGCGCGTGCTCCAGGGCCTGCTCGCCGACCAGCACCTGCACGCCAACGACACCCTGCAGGTACTCGAGCACGCCGCCAATCACCCCACCGCCCACCCGCTGGAACAGATCGCCGCCTGCGCCCTGGAAGACCGCCGACACCCTGGCAAGCCCCTGGACCTGGATCGCCTCTGCCAATGGCTGGCCAACAAGGTCGGCCAGCCCTACCTGCGCATCGACCCGCTGCAACTGGACCTGCCCCAGGTCACCGGCCTGATATCCCCGGCCTTCGCCCAGCGCCACGGCATCCTTATCGTCGCCGCCGACGCCTCCAGCGTCACCGTCGCCAGCGCCCAGCCCTACCAGGACGACTGGCTGGCCGACCTCACCCGCAGCCTGGGCCGGCCGATCCGGCGCGTGCTGGCCAGCCCGCAGCAGGTCCGCCAGGCAGGGCAGTCGTTCCACCGCCTGGCCCAATCGGTAAAGGGCGCGCAACACCAGCAGTCAGCCAGCCTGGGCGAACTCGAACAGCTGCTGGAGCTGGGCAAGCGCCAGGCCGAGGCCAGTGCGGACGACGCGCACATCGTGCATATCGTCGACTGGCTGCTGCAGTACGCCATCGAGCAACGCGCCAGCGATATCCACCTGGAACCACGCCGCGAACAGGGCCAGCTGCGCTACCGCATCGACGGCCTGCTGCACAACGTCTATGCCTTCCCTGCCGGCGTGACCTTGGCGCTGGTCAGCCGCCTGAAACACCTGGGGCGCATGGACGTCGCGGAAAAGCGCCGGCCGCAGGATGGCCGGTTGCAAAGCCGCCTGCCTGGCGGCGGCGAGGTGGAACTGCGGCTGTCGACCTTGCCGACTCCGTTCGGCGAGAAACTGGTGCTGCGCCTGTTCGACCCGCAACAGTTGCAAGAAGGCTTCGACCGGCTCGGCCTGGACGGGGCGCAACTGGACCAGTGGCAAGGCCTGCTGCGTCATCGTCAGGGCATCATTCTGGTTACCGGCCCGACCGGGTCCGGCAAGACCAGCACGCTTTACGCCAGCCTCAAGCTGCTGGCCACGCCGCAGGTCAACCTGTGCACCATCGAAGACCCGATCGAGCGCCTGGAACCCGCCTTCAACCAGTTGCAGGTGCAACCCGCCCTGGACCTGGGATTCGCCAATGGTGTGCGGGCCATGCTGCGCCAGGACCCGGACATCATCATGATCGGCGAAATCCGTGATCGCGAGACCGCCCTGGTGGCGGTGCAGGCAGCCCTGACCGGGCACCTGGTGCTGTCGACCCTGCATACCAACGACGCCTGTGGCGCGATCACCCGCCTGCAGGAACTGGGTGTGGCCGACTACCTGATCAAGGCGACGCTGGTGGGGGTCATGGCCCAGCGGCTGGTGCGCACACTGTGCGCGGATTGCCGGGGTGATACAGCGCTGCGCGAAGGGCAGCCATGCCGTACCTGTCGTGGCACGGGGTTCCATGGTCGCACAGGGTTGTTCGAGCTGCTGATACCCAGCGACAGCCTGCGCGCCCTGATAGGCCCGGACAGCGATCTGGCCAGTTTGCGGCGCCAGGCCGTGGCCGATGGCTTGCTCGATCTGCGCCGCTGCGGCGAAGCCAAGGTAGCCTGTGGGCAGACCCGCCTAGAGGAAGTGCTAAGGGCCTGTTCCTGAGCAAAAATCCTTTGTATTCAAGGAACTTGCACCCCTGTGGCAGGATCAAACCGCGCATCTTCAACCCTCACCCTTCGAGGTGTTTCAACATGCGTTTCAAAACCGCCATCGCTGCCGCTGCCTTGCTTTCGCTGCCTATCGGCTCGGCCATGGCCGATACCTTCTGGCGTAACGTGATGACTACCGGTGCTACCACGGCATCGAGCTACCTGACTTCCGGGGATCACAAGCTGGTGATGGCGGCGCAGGATGACGCCGGCAGCTTCGTGGCCAGCGAAGGCGCGATCCGTGGGCCGTTCCTCGAAGCGGCAATTCGCCAGGCTCGCGCGGAGAACCCGGGGATGCAGGCTTCCGACATGGAACTGGCCAATGCCATCCTGGCCAAGAATGCGGTAGCCGAGTAACCGCGTCGCCTGCTTAGCGGGTGAACCCGCTCCCACAGGTACTGCACAGTATTCGAAACTTGTACAAGTCCTGTAGGAGCGGGTTTACCCGCGAAGGGGCCGGCACAGGCAAACCACAATTAGCGATACGCCTCCACCGGCACACAAGCACAGAACAGATTCCTGTCCCCATAAACGTTGTCGACCCGGTTCACCGCTGGCCAGTACTTGTGCTGGCGCACGTGAGCACTGGGCGCCACCGCCTGCTCCAGGCTGTAAGGCCTGTCCCACACCGTCAGCACATCGGCCAGGGTATGCGGCGCATGCTTGAGCGGGTTGTTCTCCGCAGGCCAGTTGCCCTCCTGAACTTCGCCAATTTCCGCCCTAATCGCCAGCATCGCCTCGACGAATCGGTCCAGTTCAGCCTTCGATTCACTCTCGGTCGGCTCGACCATCAGCGTGCCCGGCACCGGGAACGACATGGTCGGCGCATGGAAGCCATAGTCCATCAGGCGCTTGGCCACGTCCTCTTCACTGATGCCGGTCAGCGCCTTCAGCGGCCGCAGGTCGAGGATGCACTCATGCGCCACCCGCTGGTTGCGCCCGCGGTAGAGCACTGGGAAGGCACCACCCAGCTGGCTGGCCAGGTAATTGGCCGAGAGGATCGCCACCTCGCTGGCATCGGCCAGCTGCGGGCCCATCATGGCTATGTACATCCAGCTGATCGGCAAGATGCTCGCACTGCCCCAGGGCGCTGCACTGACCGCGCTGTTGTTCGGGTCCAGGCCGGGTACCGGCACCACCGGATGGCTGGCAACGAACGGCTTGAGGTGCGCGCGAATGCCGATCGGGCCCATGCCCGGGCCGCCACCACCGTGGGGGATGCAGAAGGTCTTGTGCAGGTTCATGTGTGAAACGTCGGCGCCGATATCCGCCGGACGCGCCAGGCCCACCTGGGCATTGAGGTTGGCGCCATCCATGTACACCTGACCACCATGCTGGTGGACCACTTCGCAGATTTCGCGAATCCCCTCCTCGTACACGCCGTGGGTCGATGGGTAAGTGATCATCAGGCACGACAACCGATCCCCGGCCGAGTGGGCCTTGGCCTTGAGGTCGGCCAGGTCGACGTTGCCATCGTCGTCGCAATCGACGATCACCACCTCCATGCCGGCCATTTGCGCCGATGCCGGATTGGTGCCGTGGGCCGACGACGGGATCAGGCACAGCGTGCGTTGCGGCTGGTGGCGGCTGCGATGATAGCGGGTAATGGCCATCAGGCCGGCATACTCGCCCTGGGCGCCGGAGTTGGGCTGCATGCAGATGGCATCAAAGCCGGTAATGGCGCACAGCCAGCTTTCCAGTTCGTCGATCATCGCCTTGTAGCCGGAGGCCTGGGCCGCCGGGGCAAACGGGTGCAGCTGGGCAAAGCCGGGCCAGGTGATGGGGATCATCTCGCTGGTAGCGTTGAGCTTCATGGTGCACGAGCCCAGCGGGATCATCGACTGGTTCAGCGCCAGGTCCTTGTTCTCGAGTTGCTTGAGGTAGCGCAGCATCTCGGTTTCGCTGTGGTGCAGGTTGAACACCGGGTGGGCGAGAAACGGTGTGCGCCGCACCAGGCTGGCAGGGATGCCTTCGGGCAGCGCCAACTGGTCGAGTGCGGCTATATCCAGGCCGTGATCCACCCCCAGGAAGATATCGAACAGGCGCAGCACCGTCTGCTCCGAGCACGTCTCGTCCAGGCTCACGCCCAGGTGCCCGCGGCCGAGGATTCGCAAGTTGATCTGGGCGGCCTCGGCGCTTTCGATGATGGCCGCCTGGGCACCGCCGACGTCCAGGGTAAGGGTGTCGAAGAAGTGCTGGTTGAGGCGCTTGATGCCCTTGGCCTCAAGGCCGGCGGCCAGGATGAAGGTCAGCCGGTGCACGCGCTGGGCAATGCGCTGCAGCCCTTCGGGGCCATGGTATACCGCATAGAAGCCGGCAATGTTGGCCAGCAGCACCTGGGCCGTGCAGATGTTGGAGTTGGCCTTCTCGCGGCGGATATGCTGCTCGCGGGTCTGCAGGGCCATGCGCAACGCGGTGTTGCCACGGGCATCGCGCGACACGCCGATGATGCGCCCCGGCATGGCTCGCTTGTAGTCATCGCGGCAGGCGAAATAGGCCGCGTGGGGGCCGCCATAGCCCATCGGTACGCCAAAGCGTTGGGTTGAACCCAGCACCACATCGGCTCCCAGCTCCCCGGGCGGTGCCAGCACCACCAGGCTGAGCAGGTCGGCGGCTACGCAGGCCAGGGCATGCTGGCTGTGCAAATGGTCGATCAGCGGGCGCAGGTCGCGCACCTCGCCGTGGGTATCCGGGTACTGCAGCAAGGCCCCGAAAACCGCGTGTTTGCCAAGGTTATCCACAGAGTCGACGATCAGCTCGAAGCCGAAGCCCTCGGCACGGGTCTTGAGTACCGACAGGGTTTGCGGGTGACAGTGCTCATCGGCGAAGAAGGCATTGCTCTTGTTGCGCGCCACCCGCTTGGCCAGGGCCATTGCCTCGGCGGCGGCGGTGGCTTCGTCGAGCAGCGAGGCATTGGCCAGGGCCAGCCCGGTGAGGTCGATGACCATCTGCTGGAAGTTCAGCAGCGCCTCCAGCCGGCCTTGGGCAATCTCGGGCTGATAAGGCGTGTAGGCGGTGTACCATCCCGGGTTCTCCAGCACGTTGCGCAGGATGACCGTGGGGGTGATGGTGCCGTGGTAGCCCATGCCGATCAGGCTGGTCCAGACCTGGTTCTGCCTGGCGTAACCGGCGAGCTTGGCCAGGGCGGCCTGTTCGTCCAGTGCAGGCGGCAGGTCGAGGGGGCGGTTGAGGCGGATGTCTGGCGGTACGGTCTGCTCGATCAGCTCACTGCGGCTGGCGACACCCAGCGCGTTGAGCATGGTCTGCTGCTCCGCGGCATCCGGGCCAAGGTGGCGACGCAGGAATGGGTTGAGCTCTTGCAGTTGATGCAGGGATGGCGACTGGGACATGACGACGCTCTCTTCCTGGAACAGCTCTCATGGAGACTTACAAGTCTAGGAAGGGATTGCCGATTCTGCGGGGAAAGTTGCTCGCAGGCCCGGCCTCTTCGCGGCTAAAGCCGCTCCCACAGGGACCGCACACGTATCAGACGCTGTGCAGTACCTGTGGGAGCGGCTTTAGCCGCGAAGAAGGCGACGCGGTCTTACTCGCCGATCGCGGCCTTGTAGCCCGCAGCATCCAGCAGCTTGTCCAGCTCGGCCGGGTTGCTTGGCTTCAGCTTGAAAATCCACGAATCGTAAGGTTCTTCGTTGAGCAGCTCAGGGCTGTCAGCCAGCTCTTCGTTGACCGCAATCACTTCGCCACCGACCGGGGCGTAGATGTCCGAAGCGGCCTTGACCGACTCGACCACACCGGCCGCATCGCCAGCGGCGAATACCTTGCCGACTTCGGCCAACTCGACGAACACCACGTCACCCAGGGCTTGCTGGGCGTGGTCGCTGATACCCACGGTCACGGTGCCGTCGGCTTCCAGGCGAGCCCACTCGTGGCTTTCGGCAAAACGCAGTTCGGCGGGGATATTGCTCATGTCTTGAATTCCTCGATTGGCTCAGCGGTACGCCCGCCGGTTAAAAATTGTTCAGATCAGGATCTTGCCGTGGCGCACGAAGGTCGGTTTGACCACCCGCACCGGGTACCACTTGCTGCGAATTTCCACCTCGGCCCGGTCGCCAGTGGCCATGGGCACGCGTGCAAGGGCAATGGACTTGCTCAGCGTAGGCGAGAAACTACCACTGGTGATCTCCCCTTCGCCAATCCCGGCTACACGCACCACCTGGTGGGCACGCAGCACGCCACGCTCTTCCAGCACCAGGCCGACCAGTTTTTCCTGCACGCCGTGCTCGATTTCCGCCAGCAGCCCAGCGCGCCCGATGAAGTCGCGCTCGGCCGGCTCCCAGGCGATGCTCCAGCCGAGGTTGGAGGTGAGCGGTGTGTGGTTTTCGTCGATGTCCTGGCCGTACAGGTTCATGCCGGCTTCCAGGCGCAGGGTATCGCGGGCACCAAGGCCGCTGGGGGCGATGCCGGCACCGACCAGGTCGTTGAAGAAGGCCACGGCCTGCTCGCCGGGGAGTATGATCTCCAGGCCGTCTTCACCGGTATAACCGGTGCGGGCAATGAACCAGTCGCCTTCGGCAAAGCCTTCGAAAGGACGCAGTTCGCGGATCAGCGCCGCACGCGAGGGGCTGAGCAGGGCTGCAACCTTTTCTCGAGCATGCGGGCCCTGGATGGCAAGGATGGCCAGGTCTGGGCGGACCTGGAAGTCCACGGCAAAACCGTCACGCTGCTGCTGCAGCCAGTCGAGTACCTTGGCACGGGTGGCGGCGTTGGTGACCAGGCGATAGCCATGTTGTGTGCGGTAGACGATCAGGTCGTCGATCACCCTGCCCTGTTCCTGCAACAGCGGGCTGTACAGCGCCTTGCCGGTGTCGTCGAGGCGGGCCACGTCGTTGGCCAGCAGACGCTGCAACCAGGCGGTGGCGTCGCTACCATCGACATCGATCACGGTCATGTGGGAAACATCGAACACCCCGCAATCGCTGCGCACCTGATGGTGCTCCTCGACCTGCGAGCCATAGTGCAGGGGCATGTCCCAGCCACCGAAATCGACCGTCTTGGCGCCAAGCGCCAGGTGCAGGTCATACAAAAGCGTGCGCTGTCCCATGGGTTTCTCCTTCCGGGCGTGGCGAAGCGGCGGCGGTCGATGACGTCGGGTCGTCAGCTCTTCTTGTGTAGGACCCGCCGCGCGAATGCCGCGCATTGTAGCCGCAAGGGCGCGGGCTGGCACCCTCAGTGACTGTGACCAGGTCGACGTGCCGAACGGCGGATCAGGCCGATGACCGGCAGCAGGCCCACCAGCACCAGGGTCATTGCCGGCAGCGATGCACGCGCCCACTCACCCTCGCTGGTCATCTCGAACACCCGTACCGCCAAGGTATCCCAGCCGAACGGGCGCATCAGCAAGGTGGCCGGCATTTCCTTGAGCACGTCGACGAACACCAGCAGGGCGGCGCTGAGCGCGCCAGGCACCAGCAGCGGCAGATACACCTTGAAGAACAACCCCGCGCCACCGACGCCGAGGCTACGGGACGCCTCGGGCAGTGACGGGCGGATACGCTCCAGGCTGCTCTCCAGCGGCCCGTAGGCCACCGCGATGAAGCGCACCAGATAGGCCAGCAGCAACGCGGCCAGGCTGCCCAGCAGCAGCGGCTTGCCGGCACCACCCAGCCAGTTGGACAGCGGGATGACCAGGTGGTTGTCGAGGTAACTGAACGCCAGCATGATCGAAACCGCCAGCACCGAGCCGGGCAAGGCATAGCCCAGGTTGGCCAGGCCCACCCCGGCGCGAATACCACTCGTCGGCGCCTGGCGCCGGGCAAAGGCCAGCAGCAACGCCACGCACACCGTGACCAGCGCCGCCATGCCGCCCAGGTACAGGGTGTGCAACACCAGGCCGACATAGCGCTCGTCCAGGTCATGCCGGCCACGCTGCCAGAACCACGCCAGCAGTTGCAGCAGCGGGATGACGAAGGCGCAGGCGAACACCAGCAAGCACCAACCGCTGGCCAGCAACGCCTTGACCCCGTGCAGGTGGTACAGCGCCTGCCCGCGCGGCCGCTCGTTGCCGCTGCGGCTGGCACCCCTGGCACGGCGCTCGCCATACAGCACCAGCATCACCGCCAGCAGCAACAGGCTGGCCAGCTGGGCCGCGCTGGAGAGGCTGAAGAAGCCGTACCAGGTCTTGTAGATGGCCGTGGTGAAGGTGTCGAAATTGAACACTGCCACCGCGCCGAAGTCGGCCAGGGTTTCCATCAGGGCCAGGGCAATACCGGCGCCGATCGCCGGCCGTGCCATGGGCAGGGCCAGACGCCAGAACGCTTGCAGCGGGGACAGCCCCAGCACCCGCGCGGCTTCCATCAGGCCCTTGCCCTGGGCCAGGAATGCGCTGCGCGCCAGCAGGTAGACATAGGGGTAGAACACCAGCACCAGAACGACGATCACCCCGCCGGTGGAGCGCACCCGCGGCAGGCGCATCGGCCCGAACACCTCGCGCAGGGCGCTCTGCACCGGGCCGGCGAAGTCCAGCAGGCCGACGAAGACGAACGCCAGTACATAGGCCGGGATGGCGAACGGTAGCATCAGCGCCCAGTCCAGCCAGCGCCGGCCAGGGAACTCGCAGAGGCTGGTCAGCCAGGCCAGGCTGACGCCCAGCACGGTGACGCCGATGCCCACACCCACCACCAGCGTCAGGGTATTGCCCAGCAGGCGAGTCATCTGGGTGTCGAGCAGGTGCGACCAGATCTGCAGGTCGATCGACTGCCAGGACAACAGCAGGACGCTCAGGGGCAGGAGCACCAGGGCGGCGACCAGGGTGACCGGGAGGTACCAGCGGCGTTGGGGGGAGTGGGGCAAGGTTTGATTCTCGATTGCGATGGCGACCGCTGCGCGGTCGTTCGCGGGTAAACCCGCTCCCACAGGATCTGCACTGCCTTTGAGGGTTGTGCGGTCCCTGTGGGAGCGGGTTTATCGGAACGCCGAACCGCCGCGAATGGGCCCTTGCAGGCCCCGGAAGGATAAAGCCTGGCGCTTAGTTCCAGCCAGCCCGATCCATCAAGCGAATCGCTTCAGCCTGGCGCTTGCCAGCGATTTCAACCGGAATGCTGTCAGCCTTGAAGCTGCCCCACGCTGCCACTTCTTCCGATGGCTTGACCTTCGGGTTGGCCGGGAACTCCTGGTTGATGTCGGCGAACAGCTTCTGCGCCTCTTCACCAGTCATCCATTCAACCAGCTTCTTCGCCGCCTCCGGGTGTGGTGCATGCTTGGTCAGGCCGATGCCCGACAGGTTCACGTGCACGCCACGGTCACCCTGGTTGGGCCAGAAGATCTTCACCGGCAGTTTCGGGTTCTGGTTGTGCAGGCGACCGTAGTAGTAGGTGTTGACCACGCCCACATCGCACTGGCCGGCCTCGATGGCCTGGATCACTGCGTTGTCGTCGGAGAACACGTCGGTGGACAGGTTGTTGACCCAGCCTTTGACGATCTGCTCGGTCTTCGCCTCGCCGTGGGTCTCGATCAGGGTGGCGGTGAGCGACTGGTTGTACACCTTCTTCGCCGTGCGCAGGCACAGGCGGCCTTCCCACTGCTTGTCGGCCAGGGCTTCGTAGGTGCTCAGCTCTTGCGGCTTGACCCGCTCGGTGGAGTAGATGATGGTGCGCGCGCGCAGGCTCAGGCCGGTCCAGTCGTGGGACGAGGCGCGGTACTGCGACGGGATGTTCTGGTCGATGATGTCGGACTTGATCGGCTGCAGGATGCCCATCTGCTCAGCCTGCCACAGGTTGCCGGCATCGACGGTCAGCAGCAGGTCGGCCACGCCGTTTTCGCCCTCGGCCTTGATGCGCTGCATCAGCGGGGCTTCCTTGTCGGTGATGAACTTGATCTTGACCCCAGTCTTGGCGGTATAGGCATCGAACACCGGCTTGATCAGCTCGTCGATGCGCGAGGAGTACACCACCACTTCGTCCGCTGCCTGGGCGGTGCCGCCGAACAGGGTCAGGGCCAGGGCGGCCAGTAGGGGCTTGCGTGGCAACATGGAAAGCACTCCTCGGATCGTATGAGAGGCGCAAATGGTAGTGAATCCCATTTTCCGACTCATCTACATAGGCGTTACTGGATGTTGCAGAGGGGCTGCTGCGCAGCCCCTACAATCTCAAGCCTTGGCGAGATCCGGCAGATCACCGCTCAAACCCAGCGCCTGTCGCACAAATATCGCCTTGGCCTCCGGCATCTGCTCCACCAGCTTCAACCCGCTGTTACGCAACCAGCGCAACGGCAACGGGTTGGCCTGGAACAACCGCTCGAACCCTTCCATCGCCGCCATCAGCGCCAGGTTGTGCGGCATGCGCCGCCGCTCGTAACGGCTTAGCACCTTCACATCCGCCAGCCGCTCGCCACGCTCGCAGGCGTTGACCAGCACCTCGGCCAGCACTGCAGCATCGAGGAAGCCCAGGTTGACGCCCTGCCCGGCCAGCGGATGAATGGTGTGCGCGGCATCGCCGATCAATGCCAGGCCTTCATCCACATAGCGCTTGGCGTGGCGCTGGCGCAGCGGCACGCACACCCGAGGGTCGGCTTGCAGTACATCACCCAGGCGCCCCTCGAAAGCCCGCTCAAGGGCCTTCAGGAACGCAGCTTCATCCAGCGCCATCAACTGCTCGGCATGCTCCGGCGTGGTCGACCACACGATCGAGCACCAGTCCTGCTGGCCGTCGCGGGTCAGCGGCAGGAACGCCAATGGTCCTTCGTCGGTAAAGCGCTGCCAGGCCGTGGCCTGGTGCCCGGCGCTGCAACGCACGCTGGTGACAATGGCGTGGTGCAGGTAATCCCACTCGCGGGTTGCGCAGCCGGCCAGGCGCCGCACTGCCGAGTTGGCACCGTCGGCCGCGATCACCAGCGGCGCACGCAGCTGGCGGCCATCGGCGAGGGTCAGCAGCCACTCGTCGCCGGAGCGTCGCAGCTGTTCGAGCCGCGCATTGGGCAGCAGGCCGATATCGCTGTCATGCAGGCGCTCCAGCAGCCCATCCTGCACCACCCGGTTCTCGACGATGTGACCGAGCACTTGAGCATGCACGCTGGCAGCCGAGAAGTGAATCTGCCCGGTGCCGCTGCCATCCCATACATGCATGTCCGAGTATGGCGTGGCACGCCGGCGGGCGATGCCATCCCAAGCGCCAAGGCGCTCGAGGATGCGCTGGCTGGCTGCCGACAGCGCGCTGACACGCGGCTCGAACGGGGCCTGGGCATCGAACGGCTTGACCGTCAGCGGGCCGCCGTCGAGCAAGAGGATTTGCAAGCCACTGTGGCGCAACGCCAGGGCCAGTGCGCTGCCGACCATACCGGCACCGACAATCAACAGATCTGCGCGCATTTCCATGCCTTACGCCAGCCTCGCTTGCGGCTTGAGCCGCACATATAGGGTTTTATCGACCCGCGCCACCAGCTCGCCGGCGCCGTCGCGGATATCGACCTGCAAACGCGGCAGGCACTTCTTGCCGGTGGCAGTCTGCTGGCGGATTTCGTCCAGCAGCGCGTCATCGACGTGGAGTTCGGCATACACCGGGCCTTTGCCCGGCGAAATGAAATCGATGCTGGCGGCCTTGTCCCAGACGATGTAGTCACGCCCCAGATGCTCGATCAACAGCAGCATGTAGAACGGGTCGACCATGCCGTACAGGCTGCCGCCGCACTGGGTGCCGACGTAGTTGCGGTTCCAGCGGGTCAGCTTCATCGCCACCTTGACGCTGCGCAGGTCCGGGCTGATGTGCTGTACGCGGATACCAGCGCCGAGGTGCGGCGGGAACAGGTTCAGCCGCCAGCGCAACAGGCACGCCCGGCGCGCCAGCCTGCGCGTGTTGTCACTCATGCCTGACCTCGCGGATCGGGGCGGGTGCCCAGGCCCATGGCCTGGCGGGCGAACCAGCTTTTGGCCGGTGGCAGCAGGTCGAGCCCGAGCAGGCCAAGGTTGCGGCCGGCGGCCAGCAATGGCTGGCTGCTACCGAACAGACGGGTGACCTGGTCGGAAAAGCCGATGGTCATGGCCTGGTCCACGCGCTGGCGCTGGTGGTAGGCCTGCAATGTTGTCAGGTCGCCAGGCTGCTGCGGGCCGGCCAGCAGCGCCTCGGCAAGCGCCTGCACGTCACGCAGCGACAGATTGAAGCCTTGGCCGGCAATAGGGTGCAGGCTGTGCGCGGCGTTACCCAGCACCACCAGATGCGGCCGCACCTGCTCCTGGGCCTCGATCAGCGACAGTGGGTAGAGGTGCCGCGCGCCGACCTGGCGCAAGGCGCCCAGGCGATAGCCGAACACGCCCTGCAGTTCACGCAGGAAATTGCGCTCGTCGATGTCGGCCAGACGCCGCGCGTCCATGCCCTGGCGGGTCCAGACCAGCGCGCAGCGGTTATCCGGCAGCGGCAGCAGGGCCATGGGGCCTTCTTCGGTGAAACGTTCGAAGGCCTGGCCGCCGTGGGCCTCGCCCGGGGTTATGTTGGCGATCAGCGCGCTCTGTTGGTAGGGCGTGTGGCGCACGTGGATACCCAGTTGTTCGCGCAGGCCGGAACGGCCACCGTCGGCCAGTACAGCCAGGTCGCACTCCAACTGGGTGTCATCGTTCAGCTGCAGGCGGTAACCACCTTCGATGGCCTGCATCGCAGTCACTTCCGCCGGGCAGCGCCAGCTCACCACCTCGCTGTCCACCCCTTGCCAAAGGCACTGGCCCAGCCAGGCGTTTTCCACCACGTAGCCAAGCGCCGGCACACCCTCTTCCCGGGCATCCAGGCGGGTGGCACCGAAACGGCCGCGGTCGGACACGTGAATCTGCAAGATTGGCTCGGCGCGATGGCCGATGGCCTGCCACAGGCCCAGCTGCTGGTAGATCTGCTGGGTACCGAACGACAGTGCCGACGAACGCGCGTCGTAGCTGGGCTGGAAGCTGTTACCGGGGGCGAACGGCTCGATCAGCAGGATCTTCCAGCCTCGCGCCTTGGCCCCCGCCTGCAGGGCCAGGGCCAGGCTCGCGCCCACCAGGCCGCCACCGATGATCGCCAGGTTTACCCGATTCATGCCGCGTCCTTGCGGGCGGCCTGCATCAGCGCCTCGATCTCGGCGACCGTGCGCGGCACGCCCGAAGTCAGGATTTCACAGCCTTGCCTGGTCACTACCACGTCGTCCTCGATCCTTACACCAATGCCGCGCCATTTCTTGGCCACGGCCTGATTGTCGGCGCCTATGTAGATGCCCGGCTCGACGGTCAGCGCCATGCCGGGTTCGAGCACCCGCCACTCGCCGCCCACCTTGTACTCGCCCACATCGTGCACATCCATGCCCAGCCAGTGCCCGGCGCGGTGCATGTAGAAGGCACGATAGGCCTCGCTGTCGATCAGCGCCTGTACCTCGCCCGTCAGCAGGCCCAGTTCCACCAGGCCCTCGGTAATGACCCGCACGGTCGCCTCATGGGCGTGGTTCCAGTGCTTGCCAGGGGCGATTTCGGCAAACGCCGCTGCCTGGGCCTTGAGCACCAGCTCGTAGATGGCCCTCTGCTCGGGCGAAAAACGCCCGCTGACCGGGAAGGTACGGGTGATGTCGCTGGCGTAGCAGTCGATCTCGCAGCCGGCATCGATCAACACCAGGTCACCATCCTTGAGCGGGGCGTCGTTCTGCTGATAGTGCAGGATGCAGCCATTGCGCCCGGCCGCGACGATCGAGCCGTAGGCCGGCATCTTCGCCCCGCCCTTGCGGAATTCGTAGTCCAGCTCGGCTTCCAGGCTGTATTCGTGCAACCCGGCCCGGCAGGCCTGCATGGCTCGCACGTGGGCCCGCGCCGAGATGTCTGCGGCAGCGCGCATCACCTTCACTTCCGCTGCCGATTTATACAGACGCATGTCGTGCAGCAGATGATCCAGCGCAACGAACTCGTTCGGCGGCTGGGCACCCAGGCGGGCCTTGGAGCGGATCACGTTGATCCAGTCCATCAGCCGGCGGTCGAACTCGGGGTTGCTGCCCATGGCGCTGTATACCCGCTCACGGCCTTCGATCAGGCCCGGCAGGATCTCGTCGATGTCGGTGATGGGGAAGGCATCGTCTGCGCCAAAATCGCGCACCGCACCTTCCTGGCCGGCCCGCAGACCATCCCACAGCTCGCGCTCGGGGTTGCGTTCACGGCAGAACAGCACGTATTCGCCATGCTCGCGACCGGGAATCAGCGCAATCACCGCTTCCGGCTCGGGGAAACCACTGAGGTACTGGAAGTCGCTGTCCTGGCGGTAAACGTGCTCGACGTCGCGGTTACGGATGGCAACCGCGGCGGCGGGCAGGATGGCGATGCTGTTGGGGACCATCTGCGCCATCAGCGCCTTGCGCCGACGGGCATACTCGGCCTTGGGAATGTGGCTCATGGGCAGACTACCCCTGGTTGATCAGTGCAGCGATGGCTTGGGTGCAGGGGCGGCCGGCTTGGCCAGCTCGGAGAACAGCAGCAACGGCGCCACACGCAGGTATTCCATGACTTCCATGTAATCGCTCTCGCCATCCTCGGACTCCTCGAGGGCTTCCTGGACCTGGGAAATGGCCACCAGGTCCTGCAGCACTTCCTTGGCCTCGTCGGACAAGTCCTTGCCACCGGCATTCAGGCCGAAACCGGTGATGAAGCCCTGGCACCACTGGCCCAGCGCGGTGGCGCGATCGCTCAGGGCGGCGTCGTCGGAAGGCAGCAGCAGGACGATCGCCATTTCGTCGCTGGTCAGTTCGCCCTTGACCATTTCCTGCAGGCCGACCAGGGCGTTGCGTACGGTGTCACCGGGCTCGGTTTCCAGCAGCTGGGCGGCATCGGCCAGCCAGCCGTCGGCGTCGAAGCCGGCACCGGCGCAGCTGCGGCCGATCAGCAGGCCGTGCAGTTCGGCCGGGGTTACAGGATGGCCATTGCTGGACAGCAGCATGGCGAAGGCGATGTAGGGCGATTGGGTATTGGGCATGGGCAGCTAGGCGCCAGACGGCGCAATGACTAGAATGGAGACCTTGTATCCTAGCACCGGCAGGCGCGCCAAGACCATCGGCACTGGCCGTCGCCGCCCAGGGAGAGGCATCATCGCCAGGTGACTCAACGACGGAGCGAATCGAGTGCAACCCACGCAAGAGAACGACCTGCAGGCACTGATGAGCCGATTCGAGTTGCTGATCGAACGTGTCGAGCAACTAAAACGGCAAAATGCACTCCTAGTAGCTCAGGAAAAGTCCTGGCGCGAAGAGCGTGCCCACCTCATCGAAAAGAACGAGATCGCCAAGCGCAAGGTCGAGTCGATGATTTTACGCCTCAAGGCTCTGGAGCAAGACTCATGAGTTCAAGCAATAGCGTCACCGTGCAGATCCTCGACAAGGAATATTCGATCATCTGCCCGCCGGAAGAGCGCAACAACCTGGTCAGTGCCGCGCGCTACCTGGACGGCAAGATGCGCGAAATCCGCAGCAGCGGCAAGGTGATCGGCGCCGACCGCATCGCGGTCATGGCAGCGTTGAACATCACCCACGAAATGCTGCACCGCCAGGAAGACCGCAACGATGCCCCGGCAGGCGGCACCACCCGCGAACAGGTGCGCGACCTGCTGGAACGGGTCGACCAGGCACTGTCCGACGACGCGGATACCAAAATCGGCTGAGATTGGTATACTGGCGCCACTCCCTGGGGGATGCGCCAGTCGGTTATGTCCCTGAGCCGATACGCACAACCACGGGGGTTGCACGCTGGGGCCGGTGTGCATGTCCGCCCGACGGAAAGCCTTAACGCCCCCTGCAATCTCCACCTTGAACTTTCGGGTTCAAGGGCTACACCGATAGCGGTCTTATCGGGGAGCCTGAATTCTCTTGCCCGCCCCTTCCGGCGGGCAATTCGTATTGGCCGACCACGTCGGCCAGCACCTGGGATCGCCCGTGCCATGACCGACACCGCGCAGCTCACCCGCCCCCAGCTCCGTCGCCTGCTCCGCAATGCCCGCCGCGCCCTTACCCCTGCCCAGCAACGCCAGGCCGCCCTTGGCCTGTATCGCCAGCTGGCGCAGCACCCGCTGTTCCGACGCGCCCGGCACATTGCCCTGTACCTGCCCAACGACGGCGAGATCGACCCTTACCTGCTGCTGCGCGAAGCCCAGCGCCGCGGCAAGCGCACCTACCTGCCGGTGCTGCACGCCTGGCCGCGCACGCGCATGGTGTTCCAGCGCTTCGAGCAAGGCGAGAAGCTCAAGCCCAACCGCTTTCGCATTCCCGAGCCGGTCACCGAGCGCAAGCGCCAGCGCCCGATCTGGTCGCTGGACCTGATCCTGCTACCGTTGGTCGGTTTCGACGAAGTGGGCGGTCGCCTGGGAATGGGCGGTGGTTTCTATGATCGCAGCCTGGCCTACCAGGCACGTCGCCAGACCTGGAAAAAACCATTGCTGTTGGGGCTGGCACATGAATGCCAGAAGGTCGAGCGGCTGGCTCAGGCCAGTTGGGACGTACCGCTACAGGGGACGGTCTCGGACCGTGGCTGGTACCTGGCGCCGCGTTGAGCGGCGCCAGCGGGGGCATCAACGTTGCGGCTGGCTGGCGTCGACCGGCATCTGATAGGCGTTGTCCAGCTTGCGCTCCCAGATCCCTTGCGCATAACCGGTAGTGACCACACCCAGGCCAAAAATGAACACCAGGATCCACAGCAGATCCGGCTTGTTACGTTGATTCATCGAAGATTGCCCCCCAGGCAAACTGTTCAGGCTCGGCAATTTTCTGGGTATTGCCGAAGCATCGCGCTTTAAACGGGGCGCATTTTCCGACAACCTGCGTCTGCACGCAAACCTTGACGCCAACCGGCTGTCGGTTTCGTCCAACAGGTTATTTCAAACCTTTTCAGGAGCAGTTCCCATGGCCTACTGGCTGATGAAATCCGAGCCCGACGAGCTCTCCATCGAAGCCCTCAGCCGGCTCGGCGAAGCGCGCTGGGACGGCGTGCGCAACTATCAGGCACGCAATTTCCTGCGGGCCATGAGCGTTGGCGACGAGTTCTTCTTCTACCACTCCAGCTGTCCGCAGCCGGGCATCGCCGGCATTGCCAGGATCACCCGCGCAGCCTACCCGGACCCAACCGCGCTGGACCCGCAAAGCCCCTACTACGATGCCAAGGCCACGGCCGACAATAACCCTTGGAGCGCGGTCGATGTTGCCCATGTGCAAACCCTGCCACGGGTGCTGGAGCTGGGCTGGCTGAAACAGCAGACAGGCCTGGCCGAACTGCCGCTGGTGCAGAAGGGCAGCCGCCTGTCGGTGATGCCGGTGACGCCAGAGCAATGGGCGGTGATTGTGGCTTTGGGTTGAAACTGCGGCTAAGGTCAGTCTTTGCGCAGTTACTCGGTAATGTAGGAGCGGCCTTGCGTCGCGAAAGAGCTGCGAAGCAGCCCCATAGATTTGTGCTGGGGCGCGAAAATCCTGGGGCCGCGTTGCGGCCCTTTCGCGACACAAGGCCACTCCCACAGGCACCGCATAAGGACTTTGACCGGCATCAACACATCGCTCATGGCCGCAGGCCATGATGCAGTGTGCATGACCGCAAGGATGCAGACCGATGAACCGATACGCCCCCAGGATCTTCGCCACCGCGCTGATCGCCCTACTCGCAGCAGCCGGTGGGCTGGGGTACTGGAAGTCGATCCACGACCAGTTGCCCGAAGGCCTGAGCATGGGCAACGGCCGCCTGGAAGCCACCGAAGTGCAGATCGCTAGCAAAATCCCTGGCCGCCTGGCCGAGGTGCTGGTCGACGAAGGTGACAAGGTGTCTCGCGGCCAACTGCTGGCACGCATCGACACCCGTACCATGGAAGCCCAGCGCAGCCAGGCCGAAGCCGAAGTGCTGCGCGCCCGGGAAAACTACGCCGCCGCCCAGGCCAGCGTGCAGCTGCGCCAAAGTGAACTGCTGCTTGCCAGCCAGGAGCTCAAGCGCGTGCGTGAGATCTTCCAACGCAAATACGCTAGCCAGCAATTGCTCGACCAACAGCAGGCGCGCTTCGACACAGCCAACGCGGCCGTGGTCGCCGCCCGCGCCCAACTGGCGGCGATCAAGGCCGCCATCGGTGCCGCCGAGGCCCAGGTAGCGCAGCTCACCAGCGAAATCGACGACAGCAGTCTGCGCGCACCGATCAACGGCATCATCCAGCTGCGCCTGGCCGAGCCCGGTGAAGTGCTGGGTGCCGGCGGCCGCGTGCTGATGTTGATCGACCCCAGCGACCAGTACATGAACCTTTACCTGCCCGCCTCCACCAGCGGCCGGCTGACCGTCGGCGACCAGGCACGGATCGTGCTCGACGCCCTGCCCGAGCGGGCGCTGTCGGCGAAGGTGGCCTTTGTCGCGGCCAAGGCCCAGTTCACCCCCAAGCAGGTGGAAACCCGCGACGAGCGGCAGAAGCTGGTGTTCCGGGTCAAGCTGCGCCTGACCGACCCGGGTGCCGTGCCGCAGGCCAAGCCGGGCATGCCAGGCGCCGGCTATGTACGCACGGCTGAGGTGGACTGGCCGGCCAACCTGCAATGAACGCCCCGGCACTGCTGGCCGAGGGTATCAGCCATCGCTACGGCGACCTGGTCGCCTTGCACCCCCTCGGGTTCAGCCTGCCGGCGGGCACCCGTTGCGCGCTGATCGGCCCTGACGGGGCTGGCAAATCGACCCTGCTGGGGCTGATCGCCGGCGTCAAGCGCCTGCAACAGGGCGAACTGCAGGTGCTGGGTGGTTCGATCCGCCAGCGGCGCCATCGCGGGGCGCTATACCCGAAAGTGGCGTTCATGCCGCAGGGGCTGGGCAACAACCTGTATCCGGAGCTGTCGATCAGCGAGAACATTCGCTTTTTCGCCACCCTGTTCGGCCTCGGCCGTCGCGAATGCGAACAGCGCATGGCCAACCTGCTACAGGCCACCGACCTGCAGCGCTTTGCCCAGCGCCCGGCGGGCAAACTGTCGGGCGGCATGAAGCAGAAGCTTGGCCTGTGCTGCGCGCTGATCCACGAGCCGGACCTGCTGATCCTCGACGAGCCGACCACCGGCGTCGACCCGCTGTCACGGCGGCGCTTCTGGGAGCTGGTCGAACAGGTGCGTGCACAGCGCCCGCAACTGACCCTGCTGGTGGCCACCGCCTACATGGAGGAGGCCGAACAGTTCGAGCATTGCCTGATGCTCGATGGCGGCCGCCTGCTGGCCGCCGGCCCCAGCCATGAGCTGGCCGCGGTCACCCCCAGCGGCAAGCTGGACGACGCCTTCACCCACTACCAGGGCGCGGGCAAGGCACAACACTCTCCGCTCATCATCCCGCCGCGCCCGGCCGCTGACAGCCCGGTCGCCATCGAGGCCCACGACCTGACCCTGCGCTTTGGCGATTTCACTGCCGTGAACAAGGTCAGCTTCGCCATTGGCCGCGGGGAGATTTTCGGCTTCCTGGGCTCCAACGGCTGCGGCAAGACCACCACCATGAAAGTGCTCACCGGCCTGATGCCGGCCAGCGAAGGCAGCGCCAGCCTGCTCGGCCGCCCGGTGGATGCCAGTGACCTGGCCACGCGCAAACGGGTCGGTTTCATGTCGCAGAGTTTTTCGTTGTATGGCGAGCTGAGCACCCGGCAGAACCTCACTCTGCATGCACGCCTGTTCGACCTGCCCAAGGCCGAGAGCGCCCAGCGCATCGACGAGCTGATCGAGCGCTTCGACCTGGTTGCCATCGCCGACCAGCCATCCGGCGCCCTGCCCCTCGGCCTGCGTCAGCGCCTGTCACTGGCGGTAGCGGTGCTGCACCGCCCGGAAGTGCTGATCCTCGACGAACCCACCTCCGGCGTCGACCCGGCTGCCCGTGACGACTTCTGGCGCCTGCTGGTGGAGCTTTCACGCGAGCAGGGCGTGACCATTTTCCTTTCTACCCACTTCATGAACGAAGCCCAGCGCTGCGACCGTATCTCGCTGATGCATGCAGGCCGGGTACTGGCCTGCGACACGCCGGATGCCCTGCAACGCCACTACCAGGGCAACACTCTGGAAGACGCGTTCGTGCGCTGCCTGGAACAGGCTCAGGAACTGGCGCCGCAAGCCACCGACAACACCGTGCTGGAGCAGACCGCCACGCCTGCGCCGACGCTGCGCCAGGGCTTCAGCCTGCGTCGCCTGCTGGCGGTGGCCAGCCGTGAGGGCAAGGAGCTGCTGCGCGACAAGGTGCGCCTGGCCTTCGCCCTGCTGGGGGCGATGTTCATGATGGTGATCTTCGGCTATGGCATTTCACTGGATGTGGAAAACCTCGCCTTCGCCGTACACGACCAGGACCAGAGCCCGCAAAGCCGGGCCTACCTCGAAGCCTTCCGTGGTTCACGCTATTTCGCCGAACAGGCGCCCATCCGCGACACCCGCGAAATGCACCAGCGCCTGCAGCGCTCGGAAATCAAACTGGCACTGGAAATTCCACCCGGCTTCGGCCGCGACCTCTACGCCGGGCGTCAACCGGTGGTGGCCGCCTGGCTCGATGGCGGCATGCCGTTCCGCGCCGAAACCAGCCGCAATTACGTGGAAGCCGTGCACCAGGCCAACCTCGAGCAACTGGCCAAAGCCAGCCCACAGCCGCAGCCGCGCCAGGACCTGGTGCGCCTGGAAACCCGTTTTCGCTACAACCAGGATGTGGTCAGCGTGAACGCCATCGGCCCTGGGGTAATGGCGCTGATCCTGGCCTTCATCCCGGCCATGCTCACCGCGCTGGGTATCGTCCGCGAGAAAGAGCTCGGCTCCATCACCAACTTCTACGCCACACCCCTCACCCGCCTGGAGTTCCTCCTCGGCAAGCAGATGCCCTACCTGGCCGTGAGCCTGGTCAACCTGGCACTGCTGGTGGCGATGAACCGCTGGCTGTTCGCCGTGCCGCTAAAGGGCAGCGTGCTCGCCCTGGCCTGTGGCGGCGTCGCCTACCTGCTGGCTACCACCAGCCTGGGCCTGCTGATCTCGGCCTTCACCCGCACCCAGATCGCCGCCATCCTGGGCACCATGATCATCACCAGCCTGCCGACCATCCAGTTCTCCGGGCTGATCGTGCCACGCTCGTCGCTGGACGGCGCGGCGGCGGTGATGGGCCAACTGTTCCCGGCGGGCTACTTCCTCGATATCGCGGTCGGCACATTCACCAAAGCGCTGGGACTGCGCGAGCTGTGGCCGCAGTGCCTGATCCTGCTCAGCTTCTTTGCCGTGTTCACCGGCCTGAGCCTGGCCATGCTGAAGAAGCAGGAGGCCTGATATGTCACGCCTGAACCACACTCTGCGTCTTGGCCTGAAAGAGCTGACCAGCCTGCGCCATGACAGCGTGCTACTGCTGTTCCTGCTGTATGCCTTCAGCGTGGCCATTTACATGCCGGCAGCCGGCTCGGTGATCGGCGTGCACAACGCCAGCGTCGCGATGGTGGACGAAGACCACAGCCTGCTATCGCGCAAGCTTGGTGAAGCCCTGCAACCACCCGAGTTCCAGCCCGCCGTGCCACTGCCCCCACAGCGTCTGGACCAGGCCATGGACAGCGGCCAGTACACCTTCGTGATCAACGTGCCGGTGAACTTCCAGAGCGACCTGCTGGCCGGGCGCTCGCCGGAACTGCAGATCTATGTCGACGCCACGGCCATGAGCCAGGCGTTCATGGGTGCCGGCTACATCGGCCGCATCTTCGAACGCGAGTTGCTCGACTACAGCCAGCGCAGCAACACACAGAGCCCGGTGGTAATAAACGCCAAGGCTCTGTTCAACCCCAACCTAGAGGGCGGCTGGTTCCTTGCGGTGATCCAGATCGTCAACAACATCACCATCCTGGCGATCATCCTCACCGGCACCGCGTTGCTGCGCGAGCGCGAGCACGGCACCCTCGACCACCTGCTGGTGCTACCGCTGACCGCGCTGGAAATCATGCTGGCGAAGATTGCCAGCAACGCGCTGGTAGTTGTGATCTGTACCTGGATTTCGCTGGTGGTGGTGGTCAAGGGCGCGCTTGGCGTGCCGCTGTCCGGTTCGATGGGCCTGTTTCTGGCCGTGACGGCGCTCTACCTGTTCGCCAGTACCGCACTGGGCATCTTCCTCGCCACCCTGGCGCGCTCGACGCCACAATTCGGCCTGCTGGCGATCCCGGTAATCATCCCGATGCTGTTGCTGTCCGGCGGCAGCACACCGCTGGACAGCATGCCGCAGTGGCTGCAGTGGGTGATGCAGGGGTCGCCGTCGACGCACTTTGTCAGCCTTGGTGCCGCAATTCTGTTTCGTGATGCCGGTTGGACGGTGGTGTGGCCGGACATCCTGGCACTGGCCGTGATCGGACTGGTGTTCTTCGGCGTGGCGCTGGCGCGGTTTCGCCGAAGCCTGGCGTCCTGATCCCCCCATACCCGGCTCAAAATCTGAAAGATTGCGCGATTCCTGTGGGAGCGGGTTTACCCGCGAACACCGGCGCAGCCGGTGCCATGCACCGCGTTGGATTCTTCGCGGCTAAAGCCGCTCCCACAGGGATCGCGCCACAGTGCGGATTGCGCTGTTCCTGAGAGAGCCGGCTTGCCGGTCACTGCACGATCAGGTTGTTGAACAACAAGTCTTCAACGATCGGTTTGCCCTCTTCGGCTTCCATCACCTGCTGCACCTGTTTCAGCGCTTCCTGGCGAAGATGCTCCTTGGCCTCGACATTGCTCATGCTGTCCACCGACTGTTGGGTGAACAGCGCCACCAGCTGGTTGCGGATCAGCGGCTCGTGGTGCTTCACCGCCTTGGCGGCTTCGTCGCCGGTCACGCGCAGGGCCACGTCGGCCTTGTACACGCGCAGCCGCGGGCTACCGTCGAGGGCGTAGTTGCCCACAAAGGGCGGGCTCAGGCTGATGTAGGCGACTTTCGGCGCCCCTTCCTTGGCTTCCTCGCCCATGGCCGCAGCCGGCAGCAGCAGCGCCAGCACCATCAAGATCCACGCTTTCAAGAATTCGCTCCTCAATACAGTTGGTGCCAGCTTACCCAGCATGCCGCTCAAACCCAAGCCCGTGCTTGTGCCGCCGCTTATGCCTGCACATCAGGGCGCCCCATGCTCGTTGACCGGGCAGGCGGCCCTCCTACACTTATCGGCCACGACCCGCAAAGGAATAGCCCCGATGAAAGCTGTGTTGTGCAAAACCCTGGGCCCGGCGCGCGACCTGGTGCTGGAAGAGGTGGCCAGCCCGGTGCCGAAGAAAAACGAGATCCTGCTGGATGTGCAGGCCGCAGGGGTCAACTTCCCCGACACCCTGATCATTGAAGGCAAGTACCAGTTCCAGCCACCGTTGCCGTTCTCCCCCGGCGGCGAGGCAGCGGGCGTGGTGGCCGCAGTCGGGGAAAAGGCCGGCGCGTTCAAGGTCGGTGACCGGGTCATGGCGCTGACCGGCTGGGGTGCATTCGCCGAGCAGGTGGCGGTACCGTTCTACAATGTGTTGCCGATCCCGGCGAGCATGGACTTCACCACTGCCGCGGCATTCGGCATGACCTACGGCACCTCCATGCACGCCCTGCGCCAGCGCGGCCAGTTGCAGGCGTGCGAGACCCTGTTGGTGCTGGGTGCGTCCGGCGGGGTCGGCCTGGCGGCGGTGGAGATCGGCAAGGCCATGGGCGCGCGGGTGATCGCGGCCGCCAGCAGTGCGGAAAAACTGGCCGTGGCCAAGGCAGCCGGCGCGGATGAACTGATCGACTACAGCCAGGCCAGCCTGCGTGACGAGATCAAGCGCCTGACTGGCGGCCAGGGCGTAGACGTTATCTACGACCCGGTGGGTGGCGAGTTGTTCGAGCAGGCCGTACGCGGGCTGGCCTGGAATGGCCGGTTGCTGGTGGTGGGCTTTGCCAGCGGGAACATCCCGCAGCTGGCGGCCAACCTGGTGTTGCTCAAGGGTGCGGCGGTGCTCGGGGTGTTCTGGGGGGCGTTTGCCCAGCGTCAGCCGGAAGACAATGCGGCCAACTTCCGGCAGCTGTTTGCATGGCATGCCGAAGGCAAGTTGAAGCCGCTGGTGTCGCAGACTTATCCACTGGCTGAGGCAGGGGCTGCCATTGAAAAGTTGGGGCAGCGTCAGGCTGTGGGTAAGTTGGTGGTGCTGGCCAGGTAAGACAGTTCCGGCCTTTTCGCGGGTGAACCCGCTCCCACAAGGACCGCACCGCCCTCAAGGAATGTGCAGTACCTGTGGGAGCGGGTTCACCCGCGAAAAGACCGGCACAGGTGATCAAATCTCCCGCAGGTTATGGCAGCGCCTGAAACGCGCCTCCAGGTTGCGATCGGGCATCTGGTGGCTGCGCAGGGCATTCAGGGTCTGCTCGACATAATCACGCGTGGTGCCATAGCGCCCCTTGGCACTGGCCAGGATCTGGCTTAGCAGGGTGTCCGGCAGGTTCCCGGCATAGCACGGCAAATGCCGCTCCAGCACGAAGCCCAGGGCCTGCACCTTGCTGCCATCATCCAACCGGCAGCTGAGCCAGTGCGGCCGGTACGCCGGGTACGGCATCTCGCGCTGCCACAAGGCCATCAGCGAATCGTCCAGGCTGCTGTCATCCAGCCGGTAGGCAAAACCGCTGCAGGAGCCACCACGGTCCAGGCCGAACACCAGGCCAGGGGTTTCCGGGGTGCCACGGTGCTCATGCGACCACAGGTACAAGCCACGGTGGTAACCATGTACCCGCGCGCGTTGGCGTTCCACCGAGTTGCACTCCGGCCGCCAGATCAACGAACCATAGGCGAACAGCCACACCGGCCCACCCTGATGGCGAGACATGGTTGTCTTCATGGAGTTGAACAACTGTTCGCGAGTATGTTGCTGACCGAAGTCGAGTGTCGGTGGATATGAAACTTCCCAGGACATACTTTCAAGTGCCGACATAAGCTGCCGCCATTATCCCTGTGAACTACGGATGTAGCGAGATTCGATTAAGATGCGACCCCAAGCCTCTGTACCAGGGGCGCTTGCAGTAACCATAGGACAGAAGTGCAGAAATACTCAAGCCCTCCCGCCAGAGTTTCATCCTCGCTCCCGACGACTGGAAAGTACTGTTTCAGCAACTGTGAAAGTTATTAGCCAAGGCGGTAACAATTACCGCCTTATACCAATACTTTCAAACTCCAGTTATTAGCCGCGCGGTGCGTAGGCAAACACATCGGCACGCATGCGATGCGCATCCATGCCGGCTTCGACCAAGGCGTCGAGCGTGGCATAGATCATATTCGGCGAGCCGCTGGCATATACATGCACGCTGTTGAGATCGGCGATGTCTTCGCAGACCGCCTCATGCAGCATGCCGCAACGGCCTTCCCAACCGCACAGGTCGCTGACCACCTGGTGCAGGAACAGGTTGGGCAGGCGCTGCCATTCGTCCCAGTGCTCGATCTGGTAGAAGTCCTCGGGCCGACGCACGCCCCAGTACAGGTGCACCGGGTGCTTGAAACCCTGTGCCCGGCAATGCTCGACCAGGCTGTGCATCTGACCCATGCCGGTGCCAGCAGCGATCAGCACCAGCGGCCCATCGGGCAACTCGGCCAGGTGAGTGTCACCGAACGGCATTTCAATGCGCGCCAGGCCGTCGCGCTTGAGCTGCTCGATAAGTTGCAGCGCACTCGGCTCGCGCGCCAGCACATGCAGCTCCAGCTCGCGCCCGGCATGGGGTGCGGAAGCCAGCGAAAACGCCGCCTGCTTGCCGCCTTCGCGCTCGATCATCAGGTACTGCCCCGCGTGATAGCGCGGCGGCCTACCAGCCGGCGCGCGCAACCGCACGCGCCAGACGTCGCCACCGACCTCGACGCACTCACTGACACTGCACGCCAGTTTGCGCACCGGCAGCTCGCCAAGGGCGAGCACACCATCCCAGAGCAACACGCAGTCCTCCAGCGGTTCGGCAATGCAGGTGAACAGCTCGCCATGGTCGCGGACTTCACCGTCCTGGCGTACCCGGCCTTCGACCAACAACGCGGCGCAGACATGGCAATTGCCATTTCGGCAGCTGTTCGGGCAGTCATAGCCCAGCCGCCGCGCTCCATCCAGGATCCGTTCCCCGGGTTCGAGCGCCAGCACCGCCCCGGACGGCTGCAACGTTACCTGCATCAATCTATTCCCAACTGATCCCACAGCTCATCGATACGGCGGGTGACGGCTTCGTCCTTGACGATGACCCGTCCCCATTCGCGTGTAGTCTCGCCCGGCCACTTGTGCGTGGCATCCAGGCCCATCTTCGACCCCAGCCCGGATACCGGTGACGCGAAGTCCAGGTAGTCGATCGGGGTGTTGTCGATCATCACCGTATCACGCTTGGGGTCCATGCGTGTGGTGATGGCCCAGATCACGTCATTCCAGTCACGGGCATTGATATCGTCATCGGTGACAATAACGAACTTGGTGTACATGAACTGTCGCAGGAACGACCACACACCCAGCATCACGCGCTTGGCGTGGCCCGGGTACTGCTTCTTCATGGTCACCACCGCCATGCGATACGAGCAGCCTTCCGGTGGCAGATAGAAATCGACGATTTCCGGGAACTGCTTCTGCAGGATCGGCACAAACACTTCGTTCAGCGCCACGCCGAGGATCGCCGGCTCATCTGGCGGGCGGCCGGTGTAGGTGCTGTGGTAGATCGGTTTCTGCCGATGGGTGATGCGCTCGACGGTAAACACCGGGAAGCTGTCCACTTCGTTGTAGTAGCCGGTGTGGTCGCCATACGGGCCTTCCGGGGCCATTTCGCCCGGGTGGATCACGCCTTCCAGGATGATTTCGGCGGTGGCCGGTACCTGCAGGTTGCTGCCCCGGCACTTGACCAGTTCGGTGCGGTTGCCACGCAGCAGGCCGGCGAAGGCGTACTCGGAGAGGGTGTCCGGCACCGGGGTCACGGCGCCGAGGATGGTGGCCGGGTCGGCGCCCAGGGCCACGGCGACCGGGAACGGCTGGCCAGGGTTCTTCTCACACCATTCGCGGTAGTCCAGGGCGCCGCCACGGTGGCTGAGCCAGCGCATGATGACCTTGTTGCGGCCGATAACCTGCTGGCGGTAGATGCCCAGGTTCTGACGGTCCTTGTTCGGGCCGCGGGTGACGGTAAGGCCCCAGGTGATCAGCGGTGCCACGTCGCCCGGCCAGCAGTGCTGGATTGGCAGGGCGCCGAGGTCGACGTCATCGCCCTCGATGACCACTTCCTGACACACCGCGTCCTTGACCACTTTCGGCGCCATCGACACGACTTTCTTGAAGATCGGAAGCTTGGACCAGGCATCCTTCAGACCCTTCGGAGGCTCGGGCTCCTTGAGGAAGGCCAGCAGCTTGCCGATTTCCCGCAGTTCATCGACCGACTCGGCACCCATGCCCATGGCCACACGTTCCGGGGTGCCGAACAGGTTGCCCAGCACCGGGATGTCGAAGCCAGTGGGCTTTTCGAACAGCAATGCAGGGCCCTTGGCACGCAAGGTGCGGTCGCAGACCTCGGTCATTTCCAGGACGGGGGAGATCGGAACCTGGATGCGCTTGAGCTCGCCGCGCTGTTCCAGGCCACGGATGAAGTCGCGCAAGTCGCGATACTGCATGCAGAAGCCTCATGTTGGCCGTATCGGTCGGGGGTGCAGAGTGTAGCGCCGTTCAGTGCTTAATAGCCAAAAATGACTTGGGGCCGCTTCGCGCCCCATCGCGACACAAGGCCGCTCCTACAGGGAATGCGTAATCCTGTAGGAGCGGCCTTGTGTCGCGATGGGGCGCGAAGCGGCCCCATAAATTCCGGCCTGAAACGCTTACTTGCGCTTCATCGACAGGAAGAACTCGTCGTTGGTCTTGGTCTGCTTGAGCTTGTCGACCAGGAACTCGATGGCGGCGATTTCGTCCATCGGGTGCAGCAACTTGCGCAGGATCCACATGCGCTGCAGCTCGTCGTCGGCAGTCAGCAGCTCTTCGCGGCGGGTACCGGAGCGGTTGATGTTGATGGCCGGGAACACGCGCTTCTCGGCGATGCGGCGGTCCAGAGGCAGCTCCATGTTGCCGGTGCCCTTGAACTCTTCGTAGATCACTTCGTCCATCTTCGAGCCGGTTTCGACCAGCGCGGTAGCGATGATGGTCAGCGAACCGCCTTCCTCGATGTTACGCGCGGCGCCGAAGAAGCGCTTCGGCTTCTCCAGGGCGTGGGCGTCGACACCACCGGTCAGTACCTTGCCGGAGCTCGGGATCACGGTGTTGTAGGCACGCGCCAGACGGGTGATCGAGTCCAGCAGGATGACCACGTCCTTCTTGTGCTCGACCAGGCGCTTGGCCTTCTCGATTACCATTTCGGCAACCTGCACGTGGCGGGTTGGCGGCTCGTCGAAGGTGGAGGCAACCACTTCGCCGCGCACGGTGCGCTGCATTTCGGTCACTTCTTCCGGGCGCTCGTCGATCAGCAGGACGATCAAGTGGCACTCGGGGTTGTTACGGGTGATGTTGGCCGCGATGTTCTGCAGCATGATCGTCTTGCCCGCTTTCGGCGGAGCAACGATCAGGCCACGCTGGCCTTTGCCGATCGGGGCGCACAGGTCGATGACGCGGCCGGTCAGGTCTTCGGTGGAGCCGTTACCGGCTTCCATCTTCAGGCGCTTGTTCGGGAACAGCGGCGTCAGGTTTTCGAACAGGATCTTGTTCTTCGCGTTTTCCGGGCGGTCGAAGTTGATGGTGTCGACCTTCAGCAAGGCGAAGTAACGCTCCCCTTCCTTCGGCGGGCGGATCTTGCCGACGATGGTGTCGCCGGTACGCAGGTTGAAGCGGCGGATCTGGCTGGGCGAGACGTAGATATCGTCAGGGCCGGCCAGGTAGGACGCATCAGCCGAACGCAGGAAACCGAAACCATCCTGGAGAATCTCCAGCACGCCGTCACCCGAGATCTCTTCGCCGCTTTTCGCGTGCTTCTTCAGCAGGGCGAAAATCACGTCCTGTTTGCGCGAACGGGCCATGTTTTCGATGCCCATCTGTTCGGCCATTTCCAAAAGATCGGTAATCGGCTTTTGCTTGAGTTCAGTCAGGTTCATAAGGGGAATGACGTAATCATGTAAGAAGGGAGAATTAAGCTTCTGGCTTAATGAGGCCGCGCCGCTAGATGGCGACAAGATCGCGTACTGATTCGAATTAGGGATGCTTCGGCGACGGCGTGTAGAGGGCACTGGAGAAGCAGTGCGAGGCCGAATGTAACACTTGCTTTTTTCGACGTCTAGTGGTTTTGACCGGGTAAATCGTGCCATGTGGGAGCGGGTTTACCCGCGAAGGCGGCAGCGGGTTCGGCATCGAATTCGCGGGTAAACCCGCTCCCACAGGCCCTTCGGGCAAAGAAAAGCCCCGCATCTGCGGGGCTTTTTCACATCACAGGTGGGCGTCGAGGAACGCGGCCAGCTGCGATTTGGACAGGGCGCCGACCTTGGTGGCTTCGACGTTGCCGTTCTTGAACAGCATCAGCGTCGGGATACCACGCACGCCGTGCTTGGCCGGGGTTTCCTGGTTCTCGTCGATGTTCAGCTTGGCGACGGTCAGTTTGCCCTCGTAGGTGGAGGCGATGTCGTCCAGTACCGGAGCGATCATCTTGCATGGACCGCACCATTCAGCCCAGTAGTCGACCAGTACGGCGCCTTCGGCCTTAAGGACATCGGCTTCGAAGGAGGCGTCGGTGACATGTTTGATCAGATCGCTGCTCATGGATATCTCCAGGGTCGTAAGCAAAAAAACGTGGCCCATGATAGCCGTACCCACGCCCGACAGGAAGCCACGGACGATTGAGTGTAACTATAGTTGTGCAAGACGCCACGAATCGAAACTGTCATACAAACGTCATAGCATCGAATGGCACATTGCCTTGCATCAAGGCCAGCTCAATGGCTGTGTACCACGCGTTGGCGACAGCCTGCTATCGTGGCACGATTGCCGGGTTAACGACCGAGAAAAACCAGATCATGCCGCATACCATCGCGAAGAACCTGTCCCTGATTGCCGCCATCGACCTTGGCTCCAACAGCTTCCACATGGTCGTGGCCAAGGCCCACCATACCGAAATCCGCATTCTCGAGCGGCTCGGCGAGAAGGTTCAGCTGGCCGCTGGCATCGACGAAGAACGCATGCTCAGTGAAGAGGCAATGGAACGAGGCCTGGATTGCCTCAAGCGCTTTTCCCAACTGATCAACGGCATGCCGGCAGGCTCCGTGCGCATCGTCGGTACCAACGCCTTGCGCGAAGCGCGCAACCGCAACGAATTCATCCAGCGCGCCGAAGCCATCCTTGGCCACCCGGTCGAGGTGATCTCCGGCCGTGAAGAAGCGCGCCTGATCTACCTGGGCGTGTCGCACACCCTGGCCGATACCCCCGGCAAGCGCCTGGTGGCCGATATCGGTGGCGGCAGTACCGAGTTCATCATCGGCCAGCGCTTCGAGCCGCTGCTGCGCGAAAGCCTTCAGATGGGCTGTGTAAGCTTCACCCAGCGCTACTTCCGCGACGGCAAGATAACCCCGGCCCGCTACGCCCAGGCCTACACCGCCGCGCGCCTGGAGCTGATGAGCATCGAGAATGCCCTGCACCGCCTGACCTGGGACGAGGCCATCGGCTCGTCCGGTACCATTCGTGCCATCGGCGCCGCCATCAAGGCAGGCGGCCTGGGCAATGGCGAGGTCAACGCCGAAGGGCTGGCCTGGGTCAAGCGCAAGCTGTTCAAGCTGGGAGAGGTCGACAAGATCGACTTCGAAGGCGTCAAGCCGGACCGCCGCACCATCTTCCCGGCGGGCCTGGCGATTCTCGAAGCGATCTTCGATGCCCTGGAACTGCAGCGCATGGACCACTGCGACGGCGCCCTGCGCGAAGGCGTACTGTTCGACCTGCTGGGCCGCCACCACCACGAAGATGTGCGGGAACGCACCCTGAACTCGCTGATGGAGCGCTACCACGTGGATCAGGGCCAGGCTGCACGCGTCGAGCGCAAGGCATTGCACGCCTTCGACCAGGTGGCCGACGCGTGGGACCTCAAAGACGGGAACTGGCGCGATCTGCTGGGCTGGGCGGCGAAAGTGCACGAAATCGGCCTGGATATCGCCCACTACCATTACCACAAGCACGGCGCCTACCTGATCGAGCACTCCGACCTGTCGGGCTTCTCCCGCGAGGACCAGCAGATGATGGCCTTGCTGGTACGCGGCCATCGCCGCAACATCCCAAAGGACAAGATCGCCGAACTGGGCGAGGAAGGCGTCAAGCTGCTGCGCCTGTGCGTGCTGCTGCGCTTCGCCATCCTGTTCCACCACATCCGTGGCAATCAGCAGATGCCGAAGGTCGAGCTCAAGGCTGCCGACAGCAGCCTCGATGTGGCCTTCCCTGAGGGCTGGCTGGAACAGAACCAGCTGACCCAGGCCGACTTCGCCAACGAGGCGGAGTGGCTGGCCCGGGTCGGCTTCGTCCTCAGCGTACGTTGAGGACCGGGTTGCTCAGGCGCTCCAGCAGGGTCGCCTGGGCACTGCGCGGGTTCTGGTTGCCGGTCGGCGTGCTGCGCACATAGCGCCCGTCCGGCTGCAGGGTCCAGGCATGGGTGTTATCGGTCAGGTAGCCTTCCAGCTCCTTCTTCACCCGCAGCAACAGCTTCTTGCCTTCCACCGGGAAGCAGGTCTCGACGCGCTTGTCGAGGTTGCGCTCCATCCAGTCGGCACTGGACAGGTAGATCTGCTCTTCGCCGCCATTGAGGAAGTAGAACACCCGCGTGTGCTCGAGGAAGCGGCCGATGATCGAGCGCACCTGAATGTTGTGCGAAACCCCCGGAATGCCTGGGCGCAGGCAGCACATGCCACGCACCACCAGATCGATCTTCACGCCCGACTGGCTGGCCTTGTACAGCGCCTTGATGACCTTGGCGTCGGTCAGCGAGTTGAACTTGGCAATGATATGCGCCGGCTTGCCTTCGAGGGCGAACTGGGTTTCCCGCGCGATCATGTCGAGCATGCCCTTTTTCAGGGTGAACGGCGCGTGCAGCAGTTTTTTCATGCGCAGGGTCTTGCCCATGCCGATCAGCTGGCTGAACAGCTTGCCGACGTCCTCGGTGAGGGCGTCGTCGGAGGTCAGCAGGCTGTAGTCGGTATACAGGCGGGCGTTGCCGGCGTGGTAGTTACCGGTGCCCAGGTGCGCATAACGCACGATCTCGCCGTGCTCTCGGCGCAGAATCAGCATCATCTTGGCGTGGGTCTTGAAGCCGACCACGCCGTAGATCACCACCGCACCGGCCGCTTGCAGGCGGCTGGCCATCTGCAGGTTGGACTCTTCGTCGAAGCGCGCCCGCAACTCGATCACCGCAGTGACCTCCTTGCCGTTACGCGCCGCGTCCACCAGTGCGTCGACGATTTCCGAGTTGGCCCCGGAACGGTACAGAGTCTGGCGCACGGCAAGCACGTGCGGGTCCTTGGCGGCCTGGCGCAGTAGGTCGATCACCGGGGTAAAGGACTCGAACGGGTGCATCAGCAGGATGTCCTGCTTGCCGATCACGCTGAAGATGTTGTCGGCGTTCTGCAGCAGCTTGGGGATCGCCGGGGTGAACGGCGTGTACTGCAGCTCGGGGTGGCTGTCCAGGCCGGTGATGCTGAACAGGCGGGTAAGGTTGACCGGGCCGTTGACCTGGTACAGCTCGCTTTCGCTGAGGCTGAACTGCTTGAGCAGGTAGTCCGACAGGTGTTTCGGGCAGGTGTCGGCCACCTCCAGGCGAACGGCGTCACCGTAGCGGCGCGAGAAAAGCTCGCCGCGCAGGGCGCGGGCCAAGTCATCGACCTCTTCGGAGTCCAGCGCCAGGTCGGCGTTACGGGTCAGGCGGAACTGGTAGCAGCCCTTCACCTTCATGCCCTGGAACAAGTCGTCGGCGTGCGCGTGGATCATCGACGACAGGAACACATAGTTGGCGCCCGGGCCACCCACATCTTCCGGCACCCGGATGACCCGCGGCAGCAGGCGCGGGGCCGGGATGATCGCCAGGCCCGAATCGCGGCCGAAGGCATCGACACCCTCGAGCTCGACGATGAAGTTGAGACTCTTGTTCACCAACAGCGGGAACGGGTGGGTCGGGTCCAGCCCAATCGGAGTGATGATTGGGGCGATTTCGTCGCGGAAGTAGCGACGCACCCAGGTCTTGAGCTTGGGTGTCCAGTAACGCCGGCGGATGAAGCGGATATGGTGCTTTTCCAGCTCTGGCAGCAGTACGTCGTTGAGGATCGCGTACTGGCGCTCCACTTCGCTGTGCACCAGGTCGCTGATGCGCGCCAGCGCCTGGTGCGGCTGCAGGCCGTCGGCACCGGCCTGTTCACGGGCAAAGTTGATCTGCTTCTTCAGGCCGGCGACGCGGATCTCGAAGAATTCGTCGAGGTTGCTGGAGAAGATCAACAGGAACTTGAGGCGTTCGAGCAGCGGATAGTTCTCGTCCAGCGCCTGCTCCAGCACACGGATATTGAACTGCAGCTGCGAGAGTTCGCGATGAATGTACAGGCTGCTGTCGTCCAGGCCTGGGATGACGATCGCCGGGGCCGGCGCAGGGGCCGGGGCCGCAGTCTCTGCCACCGGCTCGGCAGGCAGGGGCGCTGGCGGCAGGTCTGGCGGGGTCTGCACCATCTCTTCGGGGAGTTCCTGAGCATCCTTGATTGCGACAGGGGTTAGCACTTCATTATTCATCTGGCGTTCCTGAGGACGTTAACGCCCTATCATCTATTGAGCGGCAAGATAAGCGCCCATTATGACGCCTGTGTTACACGCCAGGGCAAGCCGTGGCGCGTGGCTTCTGGCATTCTCCAAGCAGGAATTGTTCATGTCGAGACACATCTGGACACTTTCACGAACGCGCGCGAAGGGGTAGGCTTCGCGTTCATTTCGCCAGCACCTCAGAAAATGCTTCAACAATTCCTGCAGGATTTCGGCTACTTCGCCCTTTTTCTAGGCACCTTCTTCGAAGGCGAGACCATCCTGGTGCTTGCAGGATTCCTTGCGTTCCGCGGTTACATGGACATCAACCTGGTGTGTCTGGTGGCATTTTTCGGCAGCTATGCCGGCGACCAGCTGTGGTACTTCATGGGCCGCCGCCACGGGCGCAGGATCCTGGCGCGCAAGCCACGCTGGCAGGCGATGGGTGACCGGGCGCTGGACCACATCCGTCGCCACCCCGACATCTGGGTACTGAGTTTCCGCTTCGTCTATGGCTTGCGCACGGTCATGCCGGTGGCCATTGGCCTGTCCGGCTACCCGCCACGCCGCTATCTGCTGCTGAACGGTATCGGCGCGGCCATCTGGGCAGTGGCCCTGGGCGCGGCCGCGTATCACTTCGGCGCCATCCTTGAAGGCCTGCTGGGCAACGTGAAGCGCTACGAGCTATGGGTGCTCGGTGGCCTGTTGGCGCTGGGCGGCCTGTTGTGGCTGCGCCGGCGCTTCCGCACGTTGCGCGCGGAGCGCAAGGCGGCGGGCAAAGCCCAGGCCCCAGAGGCTGAGCAAGCTGTAAGCCACGAGGAACAACCAGGTCGGCGGCACGACCACCGCTAGGCCCAGTGCGCCTGCCAGGTACAGCGCCGGCGCATTCGCCAGCAACCGTACCAACTCCAGGCGCATGGCCCATGGTCGGTTCTCCAGCAGCGCACCAAGTACGAACAAGCCAAACGCCATCAGCGCCCAGCCAAGTACCAGGGCGGCGGTTGGCACGCGCTCGGCCACCTCCATCAGATAGCTGCCTAGCGCCACGTAACTCACGAATTGCGCCGCCACATAGGCCTGCTGCGCACGGCCCAAGGCAACCTCGAACTTGCGAAATAACGCCAGCTCCTGCTTGGCCTGCGGGTAGCGTGCGGCCACATCGGCCGGGCGCCAGCCGGTGGGCATGAACCAGATGCGCAGCTTGTCCC
The DNA here is from genome assembly GCF_030263955.1 of Pseudomonas sp. M2(2023). Taxonomy (NCBI): domain Bacteria; kingdom Pseudomonadati; phylum Pseudomonadota; class Gammaproteobacteria; order Pseudomonadales; family Pseudomonadaceae; genus Pseudomonas; species Pseudomonas sp. M2(2023). The sequence continues at coordinate 214,335 of NZ_CP127114.1, read as the reverse complement.
ACAGGCTGTCGGCGCGCCGGGCGTCGTGCCAGAGCTGGGCATAGAACTGCAGGTTGGCCCACAGCGGGTTCCAGCTGGCCAGCGGCGTGGTCACCCCGAACACCACCGGCTCGGCTGGGTCCTCCTCTTTGAAGGTGCCGAACAGACGATCCCAGAGAATGAACACGCCGCCGTAATTGCGATCCAAGTAAGCAGGATTTTGCGCATGGTGGACGCGATGGTTGGATGGCGTGATCAACACCCACTCAAGCCAGCCCAGCTTGGGAATGTGCCGGGTATGCACCCAGAACTGGTACAGCAGGTTGAGCGACGCCACCGTGATGAACACCAGCGGCGGCACACCGAGCAACGCCAGCGGCAGGTAGAACAGCCACGAGAAGATGAACCCGCTGCTGGTCTGGCGCAGCGCCGTGGTGAGGTTGTATTCCTCGCTCTGGTGATGCACCGAGTGCGCAGCCCACAGCACGTTGCGCTCGTGGCCAAGACGATGCAGCCAGTAGTAGCAGAAGTCGTACAGGACAAAGGCCAGCAGCCACACCCACCAGGCCTGCGGCGGCAGGCGCAGCAACGCCATGTGCTCGAACGCCAGGGCATAGGTCACCAGCCCCACCCCTTTGGTCAGCAAACCGGTACTGGTCGACAGCGCACCGGTGCTGAGGCTGTTGATCGAGTCGGCCAGGGTGAAGTTGCGCTGGCCGCGCACACGGTCGGCCAGCAGTTCGACGGCGATAAGCACGAAGAAGAACGGCACGGCCAGCAGGATCAGGTCCATGGGTACGACCTCAGGTGTTATCCGCCAAGATTAGGCCGCGCTTGCAGGAATCCCTATGGCTACATCTGCCAAACTAGAGGACATTTAGCGCCTCGACAGTGGAGTAAAAAGCATGACAAAAAAAGTAGCGGTGATTCTTTCCGGCTGTGGCGTTTATGACGGCGCCGAAATCCACGAAAGCGTGATCACCATGCTGCGCCTCGACCAGCGTGGTGCGCAGGTGCAGTGCTTCGCGCCGAACATTGCGCAGATGCATGTGATCAACCACCTGACCGGCGAGGAAATGCCCGAATCGCGCAATGTGCTGGTGGAGTCGGCACGCATTGCCCGCGGCGAGGTCAAGGACATCCGCGAGGCCAAGGCCGAAGACTTCGATGCGCTGATCGTGCCGGGCGGTTTCGGGGCGGCGAAGAACCTGTCCAACTTTGCCATGGAAGGCGCCAACTGCAGCGTCCACCCAGATGTGCTGGCCCTGGCCGAAGCCTTTGCCGGTGCCTGCAAGCCGGTTGGCCTGATCTGCATCTCGCCGGCGCTGGCGGCGAAGATCTACGGGCCAGGCGTGGTCTGCACCATCGGTACCGACGCTGGCACTGCGGCGGCCGTGCAGAAGATGGGTGGCACTCATGAAGAATGCGATGTGCACGATATTGTCGAGGACACCCAGCGCAAGCTGGTGACCACCCCGGCGTACATGGAGGCCAAGTCGATCAGTGAAGCGGCTGGCGGGATCTACAAGCTGGTGGATCGGGTGCTGGAGCTGACGCACGAGTAACTGGTGCAAGATTCAGAATCTGACGCGGTCCCTGTGGGAGCGGCCTTGTGTCGCGAAAGGGCCGCAGCGCGGCCCCGGCAATTTATGCGGCGAAGCTGAAAATCCTGGGGCCGCTTCGCGGCCCTTTCGCGACACAAGGCCGCTCCCACACGTCGTGTCCATCCTGCCAGCCGGGTCGCTTCAGGGTTTGGACAACCGGGCGATGATCCGGTCCAGCGCATTGGCAAACGCCTGCTTCTCGCGCTCGCCATAAGGCGCCTGCCCTCCCCCCACCTGGCCCTGCTCGCGCAACTCGGTAAACAAGTTGCGCGCCGCCAGCCGGTCACCCATGTTGCGTTCGTCGAACTCGCGCCCGCGGGGTCCAGCGCCGCCACGCCCTTTTTCACCAGGCGGTCGGCCAGCGGCACGTCACTGCAGATCACCAACTCACCAGGCACGGCGTGCTCCACCAGGTAATCGTCGGCTGCGTCCATGCCGCTGGGTACCACGATCAGGCGCACGATAGCGAACGCCGGCTTGGCCACAGCCTGGCCCGCCACCATCACTACCTCGAACTTGCGCTTGAGGGCGAACTTGACGATCAGATCCTTGGCTGCCTTGGGGCAGGCGTCGGCATCGATCCACACACGCATCGGAAAACCTCGCAATCAGCTTGAGGCCCCCATCATGCCTCAAGCGCAACGAAAGCTGCAGCAGTCACCCATGGGCGCTGGAAAAATGGCGCCAATATTTCAATTGCCGCTTATCCGACCTCGCCACTCAGGCTACACTCGCCACAGCCCCGCTGGCCTGCCCGAGTGCGCAATGAACCACCCCCACGAAATCCGCCCCGACCTGGACGAAGGCATCGACCGCAAGGTCCTGGCGACATTGCGTGCGCGCTTCCTGCGGCTCAACCAAGGCCGGCTGCAGCGGGCCCTGGAGGGCCTGTCGACGCGCCAGCAACAGGTGCTGACACTGCTGCCGCTGCTGTTTCATGTGAACCACCCGTTGCTGCCGGGCTATGTCTCCGGCAGCACCCCTGCCGGCGTATCGGGCTACGAGCCAGGCGCCGATCTTGTAGTCGAGGCACAGCGTCTTGCCCGCTCGTTCACCTACAAGGCCCGTCATGGCAATCCGCCGCGGCCGATCCACGGCCTGTTCCTGATGGGCAGCCTGGGCTCACTGGCCCAAGCCGAGCAAAGCGACATGGACCTGTGGGTTTGCCACGCCCCGGGCCTGGCCGATGAGCTGCTGGACGAACTGCGCCGCAAATGCCAGCTGCTTGAGGCATGGGCGGAAAGCCTGGGTGCCGAGGCGCACTTTTTCCTGATCGACACGCAAGGTTTCGCCCAAGGCCAGCGCGAAGGCCAGCTCGGCTCCGACGATTGCGGCACCACCCAGCACTATCTGCTGCTGGACGAGTTCTACCGCACCACTATCTGGCTGGCCGGGCGCACGCCACTGTGGTGGCTGGTGCCGGTCTACCAGGAACACGATTACCACACCTATACCCAGACCCTGCTGTCCAAGCGTTTCATCCGCAGCCAGGACGCCCTCGATCTCGGCAACCTGGCGCACATCCCGCCCGGCGAGTTCGTCGGCGCCGGCTTGTGGCAGCTGTTCAAAGGCATCGACTCGCCCTACAAGTCGCTGCTCAAGCTGCTGCTGACCGAGGCCTATGCCAGCGAGCACCCCACCGTTCGCTGCCTGAGCCTGGACTACAAGCAGGCAGTGTTCGCCAACCAGCTAGACCTCGACGAGCTGGACCCCTACGTGATGGTGTACCGGCGCATCGAGCGCTACTTGCTGCAGCGTGGCGAACACGCGCGCCTGGAGCTGGTGCGGCGCAGCCTGTACCTGAAGGTTAACAAGAAGCTCAGCGACCCGACCCGGGCCAATGGCTGGCAACGCCGGCTGTTGCAGCGCCTGGCCGACGAATGGGGTTGGGACGAGCGCCAGCTGGCCCTGCTGGACAGTCGCAATCAATGGAAGGTGCAGCAGGTTGCCATCGAGCGCCGTGAACTGGTGGCCGAACTGAACCATAGCTACCGATTTCTCAGCCAGTTCGCTCGCACCCAGAACGCCAGCAGCCGCGCCGACCAACGCGATCTCAATGTGCTGGGCCGGCGCCTTTACGCCGCCTTCGAGCGCCGCGCCGGCAAGGTCGAAGTCATCAACCCCGGTATCGCCCCGGACCTGGCCGAAGGCACCCTGACCCTGGTACAAGCGCCTAATCGCAAGGAGCCCGGCAGCCATCACTGGGAGCTGTACACCGGCAACCTGAGCCCCCATGAGGTGGACCACTTCAGCCCGCTCAAACGCTGCCGCGAGGTGCTCGAGTTGCTGACCTGGGCTTATCGCAATGGAGTGATCGACAGCAGCACGCGCCTGGCGCTGCACCCAGGTGTCAGCGACCTCAGCGAATTCGAGCTATTCAACCTGATCGGCTGCCTGCAGCAGAGCATTCCCCTGCCCTTGCCGACCGTCAGCGAGGTGCGCTTGTTGCAGCCGAGCGTTGCCGACGAGGTGCTGTTGCTGGTCAACGTCGCCATCGACCCGCTGCGCCACCACCGCGACCTGAACATCCTGATGACCACCGAGCGCACCGACTCTTTGAGCTACGCAGGCGTGCGCGAAAACCTGGTCCTGACCCTGGACCAGGTCATCCTCAACAGCTGGAACGAAGTACTGGTCCAGCGCTATGACGGCGAGCACGCACTGGTGCGCTGCCTCCGCGACTTCTTCAACAGCCCCGTGCCGCGCGGACACCGGCCGAAGGTGCGGGTGCGTTGCTTCTGCCAGAGCCGCGCCCAGGCCATCGGCCAACGCGTGGAGGAAATATTCGACACCGTACAACTGCTGCTGGACCAGGGCCTGAACCACCGCTACCTGCTACAGGTGGCCCAGCACACCCATGTGCTGGAGCTGATGGCCGGGCATGTCGGCCTCACCACCTTGGCCGAGCATGAGGCACTGCTGAACCATCTGGGCGAAGAACGCAGCGCCTACAGCCCACTGTACCTGGACGCCAACGCCCTGCAGGACCACGACCTGCCCCTGGTGCTGGAGCAAGGCCGGCCGTCCTGCATCCAGGTGTTCTACCGCCTGCAGGGTGGCTGGGCCGAGTTGTATGTGCTGGATGAATACAATGCCCTGTGGCAGCAACGCCTGCCGCTGCACGACGAAGCTCACTTGCTGTTGCCGCTGCAGCGTTTTCTGCGCTCGGTGGTGATGCGCCGTGATGCCCGGCTACCGCTGGACACCCAGCGCGCGGCTTCACTGGACATCCACTACGCGCAACTGTTGCCTTCCGGGCCAGGCAAGGCGCGCAGCATCGAGCCGCGCCAGGCGCCGGTCGAGGGTAGCGACCAGCCTTACTATGAGGTGCAGGCGATCATCCAGGCCGGGGTGGCAGGCGCGGCGCACGTGACGCTGTATTGCGACCAGCAGGAGTTTTCCGAACTGGAGCATGGTGAGCAGTTGTATGCGGTGGTGGCCCGGCAGATCATCGGGCAGCGACGTGGTGCAGGGCAGTACCGCTGCTACATCACGGACCTGGATTTGTCCGAGTTGCTGGATGACCAGCTGGGGTCGACGCAGCTGTACCTGCGCTACAAGCGGGAGCTGGAGCAGGCTTTGAACGAGGGGTTGGAGCAGGTTTTGGCAGAAGGATCCTGAGTTGCCGGGGGACACATGTGGGAGCGGGTTCACCCGCGAACACCGGCGAAGCCGGTGCCATACACCGCGTCGCCTTCTTCGCGGGTAAACCCGCTCCCACAGCGGCCCCCCTGGCCCTTACAAGTCGAAATCCCCCGCCGCTTCCGGCTGGTATTCCACTTCCAGCAGCTTCAGCTTGAGGGTCTTGCCCCCCGGGGCCGGCCAGTCGATCTGTTCGCCCACCGACAACCCCAGCAAGGCGCAACCGATCGGCGCCAGGATCGAGACCTTGCCTTCCGGCCCGGCATCCTTCGGGTACACCAGGGTCAGGTGGTAGTCCTTGCCGCTGGCTTCCTCACGGCAGTGCACGCGCGAGTTCATGGTCACCACACCAGCCGGGACTTCCTCGTGACCGACCACCTGCTCGGCGCGGTCCAGCTCGCCCTGCAGGGCGAGCACACCCGGCGTACTCTCGTCGAGGCTGTCGATCAGACGCTCCAGACGTTGTACGTCCAATCGGGTGAGGATGAGGGAAGGCTTGGTGCTCATGATCCAGTCAGACTCCTTTGAACAGGCGGTTTTCATCGTGCAGATAAAGCAAAACCCCGCCCAAGGGCGGGGTTTGTGAAGGCTTTGGCGTCACCGACGCAGAACCCGACGTTACCACAGCCGGGTAAATACTCAAGCCCCTGCGATCAGTGTGCCTTAGCCTGGTCGCGCAGGGCCTGGGCCTCGCGGCAAATCTGCCGGCGCCGTTCGTCATCGGCCGAACGCCATTCACGGATATGCTCGACATGCCGGTGGCAACCTGTGCACACCCGCTGTTCGTCCAGCCGGCAAACGCTGATGCACGGCGACGGCACGGCGGGGCTGACGTTGCTGTAGAGCGGTTTGGGCGGCCGGGCCTGGGTACTGCTCATGTCAGATCTCGTCGAAGTCCAGCTTCTCACCGGCCCGCTCCCAGACGATGCGCTCGAGCATTTCGCCCAGCAGCTCCTCGCTCTTCTCGCACACCCACTTGCCGCTTTCTTCGTCGTAGTCGAAGTGGAAACCGCCGGAACGGTCGGCCAGCCACAGCTGGCGCAGCGGCTCCTGGCGGCTGAAGATCAGCGTGCTGCCATTGTCGAACTTGATGGTCAGGACACCAGCGGAGTTCTCCATGTCCAGGTCCAGGCCGCTCTCGTCGAACAGGTCTTCCAGGGCCTGTTGGGTCGCGTCGACCAGATCATGGAAACGCGCTTCACTCAAACTCATTGCAGGAACCTCGAAATTGGCTGCGTTACAGGCAAGCCCGGCAAGATACGGGCGCTTGCCGCCGAATGCAAAGGTTTAGCCGCTACCTTCACTTGCCCCTTCGCGGCTAAAGCCGCTCCTACAGTACTGCACATGGCGTGAGGCCAATGCGGTCGAGGTGGGAGCGGCTTCAGCCGCGAAAGGGCCCTTGCAGGCGGTAAGAATAGCCCGCCCGGCGGGCCGGCCCTTGCATAGGCAAGCCGTCGGTCGCTCGGTATACTCGGGCGCAATACTGCATATTTCTAAGGATTTCACCCATGAAGCGCCTGATTTCCTCCCTCGCGGCGCTGGTCGCTGTTGCCTGCCTCGTTTCGGCCTGCGGCCAGAAAGGCCCGCTGTACCTGCCTGAAGACGGCAAGGACGGCAAGGCCAGCCACAAGTCGCACCAGCACCAGCCAAAAGCCAAGCCGGCCCCGACGCAGGAGCAGCAACCCGAGCTGCAGTCCGAGCCCGAGCAGTCGCCAGCGCAGTAAGGAAACCAGATGAACGCTTTCAACTACCGCGACGGCGAGCTGTTCGCGGAAGGCGTGGGCCTGTCGGCCATCGCCGAACGCTACGGCACCCCGACCTACGTGTATTCGCGCGCCCACATCGAGGCCCAGTACCGTAGCTACGCCGATGCACTGCAAGGCACCGAGCACCTGGTGTGCTTCGCGGTCAAGGCCAACTCCAACCTTGGCGTGCTCAACGTGCTGGCGCGCCTGGGCGCAGGCTTCGACATCGTCTCCGGCGGTGAGCTGGAGCGCGTGCTGGCCGCTGGCGGCCGTGCCGACCGCGTGGTGTTCTCCGGTGTCGGCAAGACCCGCGAGGACATGCGCCGTGCCCTGGAAGTCGGGGTGCACTGCTTCAACGTCGAATCCACCGACGAACTGGAGCGCCTGCAAGTGGTGGCCGCCGAGATGGGCAAGGTTGCCCCGGTCTCGCTGCGGGTCAACCCGGACGTCGACGCCGGCACCCACCCGTACATCTCCACCGGCCTGAAAGAGAACAAGTTCGGCATCGCCATCGCCGACGCCGAGGCCATCTACGTGCGGGCCGCGCAGTTGCCGAACCTGGAAGTGGTCGGCGTCGACTGCCACATCGGTTCGCAGCTGACCACCGTCGAGCCTTTCCTCGATGCCCTTGACCGCCTGCTGGTGCTGGTAGACCGCCTGGCCGAGTGCGGCATCCATCTGCGCCACCTGGACCTGGGTGGCGGCGTCGGCGTGCGTTACCGCGATGAGGAGCCGCCGCTGGTGGCCGACTACATCAAGGCGATCCGCGAGCGCGTCGGCGACCGCGACCTGGCCCTGGTGTTCGAGCCGGGCCGCTACATCGTGGCCAACGCCGGCGTCCTGCTGACCCGCGTGGAATACCTCAAGCACACCGAACACAAGGACTTCGCCATCATCGATGCGGCGATGAACGACCTGATCCGCCCGGCCCTGTACCAGGCCTGGATGGGTGTCAGCGCGGTCAAGCCACGCGCAGGCGAAGGCCGTGCCTACGACCTGGTCGGCCCGATCTGCGAGACTGGCGACTTCCTCGGCAAGGACCGCGTGCTGAACCTGGCCGAAGGTGACCTGCTGGCCGTACAGTCCGCGGGCGCCTATGGTTTTGTCATGAGCTCCAACTACAACACCCGTGGCCGTTGCGCTGAAATCCTGGTCGACGGCGACCAGGCCTTCGAAGTACGCCGCCGCGAGACCATCGCCGAATTGTACGCTGGCGAAAGCCTGCTGCCGGAGTAAGCCCATGCTGCTGCGTTTTACCAAGATGCATGGGCTGGGCAACGACTTCATGGTCCTCGACCTGGTCAGCCAGCACGCGCACATCCAGCCCAAGCACGCCAAGCAATGGGGTGACCGCCACACCGGCATCGGCTTCGACCAGTTGCTGATCGTCGAGGCGCCGAACAACCCGGAAGTGGACTTCCGCTACCGCATCTTCAATGCCGACGGCTCCGAGGTCGAGCAGTGCGGCAACGGTGCGCGCTGCTTCGCCCGCTTCGTGCTGGACAAGCGCCTGACCGCTAAAAAGCGTATCCGAGTGGAAACCAAGAGCGGCATCATCGAACTGGACGTGCAGAACGACGGCCAGATCAGTGTCGACATGGGCCCACCGCGCTTCATCCCTGCCGAAATCCCCTTCGTCGCCGATGAGCAGGCGCTGAACTACCCACTGGAAGTCGACGGCCAGGTGCATTCGATTGCCGCCGTGTCCATGGGTAACCCGCATGCCGTGCTGCGTGTCGACGACGTGCGTACCGCCCCTGTGCATGAGCTGGGCCCGAAGATCGAAAACCACCCACGCTTCCCGCAGCGGGTAAATGCCGGCTTCCTCCAGGTCATCGACCGCCACCGCGCCAACCTGCGGGTGTGGGAACGTGGTGCGGGCGAAACCCAGGCCTGCGGCACCGGCGCCTGCGCCGCCGCCGTGGCGGCGATCAGCCAGGGCTGGATGGACTCCCCGGTATCCCTCGACCTGCCCGGTGGCCGCCTGCACATCGAATGGGCCGGCCCCGGCAAGCCCGTGCTGATGACTGGCCCAGCCGTACGCGTCTACGAAGGACAGGTTCGTCTCTAAGCGAGTAACCGCCATGACCGATCAGCCCCAGGTTGTACCCCAGCAGTCCGCCGAGCTCGATGCCGAAGCGGTGGTCGCCTACCTGCGCGCCCACCCCACCTTCTTCGCCGAGCACGACGAGTTGCTGATCGAACAGCGCATCCCTCACCAGCGTGGCGACAGCGTGTCGCTGGTGGAGCGCCAGCTCAAGTTGCTGCGCGACCGCAACATCGAGATGCGCCACCGCCTGTCGCAACTGATGGACGTGGCCCGCGACAACGATCGGCTTTTCGACAAGACCCGCCGGCTGATCCTCGACCTGCTCGACGCCGGCAGCCTGGAGGAAGTGGTGATGGCAGTCGAAGACAGCCTGCGCCAGGAATTCCAGGTGCCCTTCGTCAGCCTGATCCTGTTCGGCGAAAACGTCGCGCCGGTCGGGCGCTGGGTGAGCAACGCCGAAGCGCAGCAGGCCATCGGTGCCCTGCTGGGCGGCGGCAAGACGGTCAGCGGCAACCTGCGCGAGCACGAGCTGGCCTTCCTGTTCGGTGAAGAACAGCGCCGGGAAGTGGGCTCCAGCGCCGTGGCTGCCCTGGAATACCAGGGCCTGCACGGGGTGCTGGCGATCGGCAGCCGCGACCCGCAACACTACAAGAGCAGCGTCGGCACCTTGTTCCTTGGCTACATTGCCGAGGTGCTTGGCCGCGTTGTGCCACGCGTTACCCAGACCCTGCGCCCGGTACGCTGATGGAACGCCAGCTGGAGGCTTATTGCGCACACCTGCGCAACGAGCGCCAGGTGTCCGAGCACACCCTGCTGGGCTACCGTCGCGACCTGGACAAGGTGGTCGCCTACTGCAAGGAGCACGGCATTGCCGATTGGCAGGCGCTGCAGATCCAGCAGCTGCGCCAGCTGATCGCCCGCCAGCACCACCACGGCCAGTCCTCGCGCAGCCTGGCCCGGCTGCTGTCGGCGGTGCGTGGCCTGTACCGCTATCTCAACCGCGAAGGCCTGTGCCAGCACGACCCGGCCAGCGGCCTGAGCGCGCCCAAGGGCGAACGCCGGCTGCCCAAGGTGCTGGACACCGACCGCGCCCTGCAACTGCTTGATGGCGGTGTCGACGATGACTTCATCGCCCGTCGCGACCAGGCCATCCTCGAACTGTTCTATTCGTCGGGCCTGCGCCTGTCCGAGCTGACCAACCTTGACCTCGATCACCTGGACCTCGCCGCCGGCCTGGTGCAGGTGCTGGGCAAGGGCGGCAAGGCCCGCGTGCTGCCGGTCGGCCGCAAGGCCCGCGAAGCCTTGCAGGCCTGGTACCGCCTGCGCGGCATCGGCAACCCGCGCGACCGCGCGGTTTTCATCACCCGCCAAGGCAACCGCATCAGCCCACGGGCCGTTCAGCAACGGGTGAAGGCGGCCGGTGAGCGCGAGCTGGGCCAGCACCTGCACCCACACATGCTTCGCCATTCCTTCGCCAGCCACGTGCTGGAATCGTCCCAGGACCTGCGCGCAGTGCAGGAGATGCTCGGCCACGCCGACATCGGCACCACGCAGATCTACACCCACCTGGACTTCCAGCACCTGGCCGCGGTGTACGACAGCGCCCACCCTCGGGCCAAACGCAGCAAAGGCACAGACTCATGAGCATCAAGCTGATCACCTTCGACCTCGACGACACCCTGTGGGATACCGCGCCGGTGATTGCCAGCGCGGAAGTCGTGCTGCGCGACTGGCTCGAAGCCAACGCCCCGATCCTTGGCGGCGTACCGGTGGAGCACCTGTTCGCCATTCGCGAGCGCCTGGTACAAGCTGAACCCGGCCTGAAGCACCGTATCAGCGCCCTGCGTCGACGGGTGCTGTTTCATGCCCTGGAAGAAGTCGGCTACAGCGAAAAACATGCGCAGGAGCTGGCCAACGAAGGTTTCGAAGTATTCCTGCATGCCCGCCACCAGGTGGAGATTTTCCCAGAGGTGCAGCCGGTGCTGGAGATCCTGCGCCATCACTACACCTTGGGTGTGGTCACCAACGGCAATGCCGACGTAAGCCGTCTCGGGCTGGCGGACTATTTCCGCTTTGCCCTGTGTGCCGAGGACCTCGGCATCGGCAAGCCGGACCCGGCGCCGTTCCTCGAAGCCCTGCGCCGCGGTGACGTGGAGGCCAGCGCAGCGGTGCACATCGGTGACCACCCGGGCGATGACATTGCCGGCGCCCAGCGCGCCGGGCTGCGGGCGGTGTGGTTCAACCCCCAGGGCAAGGCGTGGGCAGGCGAACAGGCGCCGGACGCCGAGATCCAGCGCCTGTCGCAGTTACCCGACATCCTCGCGCGCTGGCGCTGACAGGGGGCCGGCCCATTCGCGGGTAAACCCGCTCCCACAGGTTCACCACTGCTTTCAGGTCCTGCGCCGTCCTTGTGGGAGCGGGTTTACCCGCGAAGAGGCCGGCACAGGCAACCCATAACCCGCAGGCACAAAAAAGCCCGCAGCGACGGCGGGCTTTTTTTCGATCAGCCACTCAGATAGGGCGGCTGCCGTACTTGTTGTCCGGCTTCTTGGGCGGATCGGCGACCACGTTGGCCTCGACTTCCTGAACCTTTCCGCCGCGGGCGAGGAACTCTTCCATGGCCTTGGCCAGGGCGTCACGCTCCTTCTGCTTGGCTTCCATGCTCGGCATCTCGTCTACCGAGACCGCGGCCTTGGATTTGCCCTTGGCAGCGGGTGCCGGGCTGCTGTCGTCATCGCCAGCGTCTTCGGCACCATCATCAGCTGCCGCTTCGAGGCCTTCATCGCCCTCGTCTTCGTCGCCTACTTCGAGGTCATCATTTTCCAGATCGTCGTCGCTCATGTTCTACCTCATGACTTGCGAAAAGCAGGTTAGTTATAGACCAGTGCAGCCGTAGACCGGCAGCCACCAGTGAAAATTCAACTGGCCGTGGGTTAGGCCACTGCCCTAGGGTCGGCGCTCCTGATGGGAGGCGGCACCCAGCAGACCCTGCTCCTGGCAGGACCTGACAAATCCTTTAGCCCCTGCTGGCCACACGCTATTGGCAAGCCTAGCAAAGGCTGGCGAAGCGTGTGGACTCCTCGTCAAACACCCTTCGGCGCGCATTCTAGCGCGCCAGCAGAAAAAGCAAAGCACCATGAATGCTCTGCGTTTTGTAAGATTTCCGCCTACGTCGCGAACGTGTCGGATAAACCGTTTGCCGTGCGGGAAATGCTAAAAATCTGGCAAAAAAAATGCCCGGCAAGCCGGGCAAGTTTTTACCGCGTCGCGGTTACAGGTTGTAGCCGCGCTCGTTGTGCTGAGCCAGGTCGAGGCCGACCGACTCTTCTTCTTCGCTTGCCCGCAGGCCCATCACCACATCAAGCACCTTGAGAATCACGTAGGTGACGATGGCGGTGTAGACCACGGTGAAGATCACGCCCTTGGCCTGGATCCAGACCTGCATGCCGATGTCGGTGACGGCACCGAAGCCGCCCAGCGCCGGAGCTGCGAACACACCGGTGAGGATGGCGCCGACGATACCGCCGATGCCGTGCACGCCGAAGGCGTCCAGCGAGTCGTCATAGCCCAGCTTGCGCTTGAGGCTGGTGGCGCAGAAGTAGCAGACCACACCCGAGACCAGGCCGATCACCAGGGCACCCATAGGGCCTACGGTACCGGCAGCCGGGGTGATGGCGACCAGGCCGGCGACCACACCCGAAGCAATGCCCAGGGCGCTCGGTTTACCGTGACCGATCCACTCGGCGAACATCCAGCCCAGGGCCGCGGCGGCGGTGGCGATCTGGGTCACCAGCATGGCCATGCCGGCGGTGCCGTTGGCAGCCGCGGCAGAGCCTGCGTTGAAGCCGAACCAGCCGACCCACAGCATGGCCGCGCCCATCAGGGTATAGCCCAGGTTGTGCGGAGCCATCGGGGTGGTCGGGTAGCCCTTGCGCTTGCCCAGCACCAGGCAGCAGACCAGGCCAGCGATACCGGCGTTGATGTGCACCACGGTGCCGCCGGCGAAGTCAAGCACGCCCCAGTCCCACATCAGTGCGCCGTCACCGCTCCAGACCATGTGCGCGATAGGCGCGTAGACCAGGGTGAACCAGATGCCCATGAACACCAGCATCGCGGAGAACTTCATGCGCTCGGCGAACGCACCAACGATCAGCGCCGGGGTGATGATGGCGAAGGTCATCTGGAAGGTGATGAATACCGCTTCAGGGAACAGCGCGGCAGCCGAGGTCAGGTTTGAGGGCGTGACGCCGCTGAGGAACGCCTTGGAGAAGCCACCGACGAAGGAATTGAAGTTGAGCACGCCCTTTTCCATACCGGTGGTATCGAAGGCCATGCTGTAGCCATAGACGACCCAGAGAATGCTCATAAGGCCAGTAATTGCAAAGCACTGCATCATTACCGACAGCACGTTCTTGGAACGCACCATGCCGCCATAGAACAGGGCCAGGCCCGGAATGGTCATGAACAGCACCAGCGCCGTTGCGGTCAGCATCCAGGCGGTGTCGCCGGAATTCAGCGCTGGGGCAGCTTCCTCTGCCAAGGCAAGCCCGGGCATTACGAGGGACAATAGGGCTCCTAGCCCTGCGATCTTACGCAGAGTCATGTTGTTTTCTCCTGGGGCGTTGGGTTTGGTGAGGCTTTGTTGCTGCTTAGATCGCGTCGGTATCGGTTTCGCCGGTACGGATACGGATTGCCTGCTCCAGATTCACCACGAAAATCTTGCCGTCACCGATCTTGCCGGTGTTGGCTGCCTTGGTGATGGCTTCGATTACCCGATCAAGGTCCTTGTCATCGATGGCGACATCGATCTTCACCTTGGGCAGGAAATCGACCACATATTCAGCACCGCGATACAGCTCGGTGTGGCCCTTCTGCCGACCGAAACCTTTGACTTCGGTGACGGTGATGCCCTGCACGCCGATTTCCGACAGCGACTCGCGCACGTCGTCCAGCTTGAACGGCTTGATGATGGCTGTGACTAGCTTCATGAAACTCTCTCCCGATTTGGTGGACTTGCCCCAGGAAAACAAACCCGTCTCAAGTCTAAGCGCAGCGGTTGGCTTTGTAACGCGTCGTCGGCATCCGGCTCCGCGTGCGCACTGCCTGGTCACAAAGAACTGCATCAGTGCATGGCTCGCACTGGTCTTTGCAGAAACCTTGCCAGTTCCGTCAAAGCTCGGGAAAACAGGGAGTTATGTGAATCAGTCGGGATTGGCCAGTCGCCAGCATGGGAAACATGCACAATTTCGGTGCACTTCGACCTGCCGCATCGCTCGAAAAATGTGCAGTTTCAGATGAGCGCTGCTTTCTGTAGGAGCCAGCGACGAGGCCGGATGCTCATGCATGCGTGCTACACTGCCGGCCATTTCCCAGTATCAGTGGACAGCCCCATGCTCGCGCCCAAAGCCCTTCTCGATGCCCTGAGCGACCAGGCATCGCGCCTGTTCAGCAGCGATACCGCCCAGCCCCGCGCCGAACTGGAAAGTCAGTTCAAGGTGCTGATGCAAGGTGCCTTCAGCAAGCTGGACTTGGTCAGCCGCGAAGAATTCGACAGCCAGATGGTCGTACTGGCGCGCACCCGCGCACGCCTGGAGGCTTTGGAAAAACAAGTGGCCGAGCTGGAAGCCCGGCTGAACCCGACCCCACAGGATGAGTAAATGCAACCCTCCAGCGCATACCCGGTACTGTTGTTTTCCTACGGCACCTTGCAGGACAAGGCCGTGCAGCTCGCCAACTTCGGCCGCGAACTGAGCGGCCAAGCCGACCGCATGCTGGGCTACCGCCAGGACTGGGTCGAGATCACCGATCCGGCCGTGCTGGCAGCCAGCGGCAAGTCCCATCACCCTATCGTCGCTCCCAGCAGCCAGGCAGACGACAGCGTGGCCGGCATGGTCTTCCAGATCAGCGAAGAAGAGCTGGCAGCGGCGGATCGCTATGAAGTCGCTGACTACAAGCGCGTGGCCGTAACGCTCGCATCGGGCCTGACCGCCTGGGTTTATGTACGCGCCTGAGCCCTTCCGGCGCACAGCAGGCACGAACCCGACGGGGTGACAATGCAGGGGAAACCCCTGCCTGAAAAACCAGGACGCACACTTCTTTCGCCGGCCCGGGCCGTGCTCGCTATTCTTGCAAAGCCGCAGGAAGCGGCCCTCTTCAGCGACAACGGAGCGTCCATGTCCCTAGCCCTCGTCCACAGCCGCGCCCAGGTGGGCGTGCAGGCACCGGCGGTCAGCGTCGAAACCCACCTGGCCAACGGCTTGCCCCATCTCACGCTGGTCGGTCTGCCGGAAACCACGGTCAAAGAGAGCAAGGACCGGGTACGCAGCGCCATCGTCAACTCCGGTTTGAACTACCCGCAGCGGCGCATCACCCAGAACCTCGCCCCCGCCGACCTGCCCAAGGATGGCGGGCGCTATGACCTGGCAATTGCCCTGGGTATCCTCGCCGCCGATGGCCAGGTACCAACGGCCACCCTTGCCGAGGTCGAATGCCTGGGCGAACTGGCGCTGTCTGGCAAGTTGCGCCCGGTGCAGGGCGTGTTGCCCGCAGCACTGGCGGCACGCGAAGCAGGCCGGGCGCTGGTGGTGCCGCGGGAGAATGCCGAGGAAGCCAGCCTGGCAGGCGGGCTGGTGGTGTATGCGGTGGGGCACCTGCTGGAACTGGTCGCCCACCTGAACGGCCAGGTGCCATTGCCACCGTATGCCGCCAACGGCCTGATCCTGCAGCAACGTCCGTACCCGGACCTGAGCGAAGTGCAGGGCCAACTGGCGGCCAAGCGTGCGCTGCTGCTAGCGGCGGCCGGGGCGCACAACCTTTTGTTCACCGGGCCTCCCGGTACCGGCAAGACCTTGCTTGCCAGCCGCTTGCCGGGGCTGCTGCCACCACTGGACGAGCACGAAGCACTGGAAGTGGCGGCGATACAGTCGGTCAGCGGCCATACGCCACTGAGCAGCTGGCCGCAGCGGCCCTTCCGCCATCCGCATCACTCCGCCTCCGGCCCGGCACTGGTCGGCGGCAGCAGCCGGCCGCAACCGGGCGAAATCACCCTCGCCCACCATGGCGTGCTGTTTCTGGATGAACTACCTGAGTTCGAGCGTCGCGTGCTGGAAGTGTTGCGCGAACCGCTGGAGTCGGGCGAGATCGTGATTGCCCGGGCCCGCGACAAGGTGCGCTTCCCCGCACGTTTCCAGCTGGTGGCAGCAATGAACCCCTGCCCCTGCGGCTACCTGGGCGACCCCACTGGCCGCTGCCGCTGTAGCACCGAGCAGATCGCGCGGTATCGCAACAAGCTGTCCGGGCCATTGCTGGACCGTATCGACCTGCACCTGACCGTGGCCCGGGAGAGCACCACGCTGAACAACCAGCCCTGCGGCGAGACCAGTGCCGATGTGGCGGCCAAGGTAGCCGAGGCACGTGAACTGCAACAGCGGCGGCAAGGGTGTGCGAATGCATTTCTCGACCTTGAGGGGTTGCGCTGCCATTGTGGGTTGGCGGCGGCGGACCAGGCCTGGTTGGAGGGGGCCTGTGAGCGGCTGACCCTGTCGTTACGTGCGGCTCACCGGTTACTGAAGGTGGCGCGGACGCTGGCGGATCTGGAAGGTAACCAGGCAATTGGCCGGGCGCATCTGGCCGAGGCCCTGCAGTACCGGCCGGGGAGCAGTTAGATTGCCGGGGCTGCTTTGCAGCCCATCGCAGGCAAGCCAGCTCCCACCCCGACCGCATCGGCCTCAAACCATGCGCAGTCCCTGTAGGAGCGGGCAAGCCCGCGAAGGGGCCGGGGCAGGAATACCTCACTGGCTGCCCAGCAAAGCATCTTCAACCACCTTCAGCAGCACCTCTTCAGAGAATGGCTTGCCCAGGCAGACCAGTGCCCCAAGTGCCATCGCAGCCCGCACCGCCCCTTCATCCCAGTGCGCCGACATGCAGATCACCGGCAACCGCCACCCCAGCCTGGCCAGCTCGCGCTGCACCGCCAGCCCGCTCATTCCGGGCATCCTCAGGTCGAGCAGCACACACCCCGCTTGCCGCGCCAGTGCCGAGGCCAGGAACAGGTCCCCGGCAGCAAAAGACAAGGTCTCGAAACCTGCCGAACGTAGCAGGTTGGCCAGGCTTTTGCGCACCGAAGCATCGTCGTCAACGATGCACACCGTGCTGCTCATGCGCCGCCCAGGCCCTCAGGCTGCGCCCCGATAACGCTGTGCATGGCCACCAGTTCAAGCAGCGAGCGTGACTGCATCTTGTTCATGATGTTCTTCTTGTGCACCTTGGTCGTCACCTCGCTGGTGCCGATCTGCCTGGCGATCTGCTTGTGCGACAGGCCACCGACCACCAGCGAGAACACCTGGCGCTCGCGCTGGGTCAGGCGCTGGTACTTTTCCTCGACCTGCCGCGCATGGTGCCACTTGCGCCCTTCGGCCACGGCACGCGTGCGCACCGCCTGCAGCAGTGTCAGCAACTGGTCTTCGTCGAACGGTTTGGTCAGGAACTCCACGGCCCCGGCACGCATGGCCTGGACGGTCATCGGGATGGTGCCGAAGCCGGTCATGAACACGATCGGCCAGGGCAGCGCAAGTCGGCGCAGCGCATCTTGGACTTCCAGGCCGCTGGTATCGGGCAGGTGCATGTCCAGCAACAGGCAGGCATAGGGGGTTTCCAGGCGGGCCTCGAACAACGCCTCGGCACTGGCGAACAAATGATGCGGAATGTCCTGCGAGCGCAGCAGGCGGCCCAACGCCGTGCGCACCGACGGGTCGTCATCCACCACCAGCACCGGCACGTTCAAGTGCTCATCGAACAACTCGACAGGTTCGGCCGCGGCGCACAGCGGCGATTTGCCCGCCGCCTTGCCAGGCAACTCGAGGCTGATCTCGGCGGCCAGGCGGTAGCCCCGGCGTGGCACGGTCTGGATCAGGCCCCGGTCGCCGAAGGCCTTGCGCAGCAAGGACACCTGCACCTGCAGGTTGTTGTCCTCGACTACCGTGCCGGCCCACACCTGGCTGAACAGCTCGTCCTTGTCGACCACCCGCCCCTTGGCCTTGATCAGCGTCGCCAGCACTTCGAATGCCCGCCCCCCCAACAGGACAGGCTTACCGTCAACAAAGGCTTCGCGCCGCTCCAGCGACACCTGGGCATTACCTATTCGGATCATGGCTTCCTCGCGCGGGCACGGGCGTTTCCCAGCCCAGGGCAGCCTAGGCCAGGGTACGCCTTCAGACAATTATCCCGAGGGATAGGTTGGCCTGAGGACTATACAAAAGCCCGCCAGCCCCCAGGGGACGATAACGGACAACAGCGTACCCTTTCCTGCCAAGCAGCCTGCAGCCCGCATCCCTGCTGGGTCCGCTGCGTATACTCGTGCGTCAGGATGTCGCTAGCAGGGGTGCCTTATGCTCGATGAACGCCTTGCCCACAGGCCCATCGATTACGACCAGTCCGTCGACGAGGGTTGGCTGAACCGGTGCGACATCAACGCGCTGGGCCAGGAAGGTGAACTCAGTTACTTCCGGCTTCGCGATCCAGCCACCGACCAGGCATGGATCGCCGTGCGCGCCCCGCGCGAGGTCCCCGCCGCCTGCCAGCGCCTGGAACGCGACTACCGCCTGCAACTCGACCCGCAATGGGCGGTGATCCCCTCGGCGTTCGTGCGCTCGGCCGAAGGCCCCCTGCTGGTGTACCCGGCCGGCCGCTCCATCGCCGACCTTATCGCAGAGGGCCCTGCCGCCCTGGCGCCGTTTCTCGAGATTGCGGTGAATGCAGCCACTGCCTTGGCCCAGGCACACGAACGCAATGTGCTGCACGGCGCGCTGCAGCCCGAACATGTGTGCCTGCGCGCGGACCAGCGAGTGCGACTGGGCTGCTTTCGCGCCGACCCGGCGGAACTGATCAGTGAACAAGGCACCCCGCTCGGCAACTGGGCTTACTTGGCGCCTGAACAGGTCTGCCCGCACGGCAGCAGCAGCGACCGACGCACCGACATCTATGCCCTGGGCGCGATCCTTTACCAGCTACTGCTGGGCGAATTGCCTCTGGCCGGGCGCGACACCCAGCACTGGCGCCAGCTGCATGCCGGCGTGCAGCCACGAGCGGCCTGCGAAGTGGACAGCAATGTGCCGCAACCTCTCAGCCGGATCCTGGCCAAGGCCTTGGCCAAAGAGCCGGACGCCCGCTACCAGAGTGCTCGCGCCCTGGCGGTGGACTTGGCCTATTGCCAGCGACAGTGGGCCGCCAGCAAGTCCATGGAGGCCTTCGAACCAGGCTGTGCCGACCCGATGACGCCCGACCGCGCACGCCTGTATGGCCGCAGTGCCGAACAGATGGCCATCGCCCTGCTGCTCAAGGCACAGCGCCGTGACAGCAAGCCACAAGCCCTGTTCATCAACGGGGCTACGGGCATGGGCAAGTCGAGCCTGGTCGAGGCAGCGCTCAGGGCCAACGCCCAGGGTTACTGGGCCATCGGCAAGTGCAACGGCGTTGCACAGGCCTTGCCCTACGCGCCCTGGGTCGAAATTCTCGGCGCGCTGACCACCCAGTTGCTGGCCAAGAACAGCCAGGACCTCGTCGCCTTGCGCTGCGAGATTCTGCGCCGTATCAAAGGCCACGGCCGGCTGCTCGGCAAGCTGGCACCAGACCTGCAACTGATCCTCGGCCCCTTGCCCGAGTTGCCGGCCAAGCCCACGCGTCTGGCGCTGCAGAAGGAGTTGCGGGCGATCGTCGAATTCCTGCAGGTATTCATCCGCCCCGACCAGCCGCTGGTGCTGTTCTTCGATGACATGCATTGGGTCGACGACTCCAGCCAGCAACTGCTGGCGCAACTTCTGGCTCACGCGCCCGGCAACCTGTTGCTGATCTTCGCCCGGCGCAGTGATGCGCCAGCCAGTAGTACACCCCTTGCCCTGCCCGCAGCGGTGCGCAGCACCACGCTGAACCTGCGGCCCCTGGCGGTGAGCGCGGTGACCGAGTTGATCGGCGAGCGCTACCACGTCGGCCCCGAGGACGCATTGCAGGTGGCCGAACTGGTACACGACAAGACTGCGGGCAATCCGTTCTTCATCAATCAGATCCTCCGGGCCATGGTCGAGGACCAGCTGTTCACCTTCGATACCCAGACCATGCGCTGGTCATGGTGCCTGCAGGCCGTGGCCCGCCACCGCTATTCCGACAATGTCGCCGACCTGATGATCCACCGCCTGGTGCGCCTGCCCGAGCCGCAGCGCGACCTGCTGCGGGTGGTCAGTGCGGCTGGCAGCCGCTGTGATGAACGCCTGCTTCACCAGGTACTCTCTCAAGCGCCCGGCGAGCCGTTGAAAGCCTTGATTGGCGCGGGTTTCCTGCAACCGGGCCAGAACGGCCTGGGTTTCGCCCATGAACGGGTGATGGAAGCTGCGTACGCTCTCACGCCAGCGCGCGCACGTGCCCAACTGCATGCACGTATTGCCCAGGCCATGCGCCAGGCCTGGCCGGGGCGCCTGCACGAGGTACTGTTCGAGCTTGCCAACCAGCTGCAACGCGCCAGCCCATGCGGGTTTGCAGCGGATGACTGCGAAGCTTTTCTGCAGCTTTTACGCGAGGCAGCAGCACGCGCACGCGATGGCGGCGCGTTCGAACAATCGGCTGGCTACCTGCACACGGCCGAGCAGTTGCTGCAACGCGGCGCAACGCTGGAAAGCCGCGCCACGCATGGCTTTGCCATCGCCTGCATGGCCACCGAGTGCGACATGCAACTGTCGCGAATGGTCGCGGCCGAGGCCCGCATCACTGAATGCCGCCTGCGCGCGCGCTCGGCGTTGGACCAGGCGCGGGTATGCCGCCTGCAGGCGCTGCTGTACACCTTGCGCGGCGACTATCAGGCGGCCATCGACAGCGCCATTTCCGGCCTGGACTTGCTGGGTATGAGCCCGGTGCGAGGTGTCGACTGGCAACAGGTCGAAGCCAGTCATGCCCATGTACAGACCTTGGTCGAACAGAAAGGCCGACACTGCCTGGAATCGCTGCAGCGCACCGATTCGGAGGAAGTGACAGTTGCCATCAGCCTGCTGGCCACCCTGTCGTCATCGTTTTTCGTAAAGGACGACATCTGCTTCCTGCACCTGGCCAAGCTCATGGAGCTGTCACTGCTGCACGGCGTCGCCCCGGGCAGCACCTACGGCATGGCCTGGTACGGGGTGATGATTGCCGAGCGCTTCGGTGCCTACCATGATGGCCACGCTTGCTGCCTGGCTGCGCTCAAGCTGATAGAGCGGCACGGTTTCGACGCTGACTTGACCAGCGCGCTGCTGGCCCTGGACCAGGTCAGCGCCTGGACCTCGCCCATGGAGTTCGCCCGCCGTACCGCACTGGATGCGGTCGACTCGGGGCGCCTGAGCGGCGACCTGGCGATGAGCTGCTATGCCTGCAACCACCTGGTTTCCGATTCGCTGTTCATGGGCCGCTACCTGCCGGACGTGGTGGAGGAACTGGCGCAAGGCCTGGCCACCGTGCGTCACTACGGTTACCGCGACATCGAGCAGATCCTGCAGGCCCAGCAAGCGTTCGTCGCCAAATTGAGCTGCACGCCCTGCCCGGCCTCGGCCACAGCCTCGAAATCGCCCACCACGCGGTTCTTCCAATACCTCATGGCCGGCATGGGCGACTTCTACCTGGGTAACATCCCGCAGGCCATGCGCAACCTGGCACTGGCCGGGGACAACACCTGGGCGGTACCAGCGCACATCAACCTGGCCGACTATCACCTGTTCCGCGGCCTGGCCCTGGGCAGCCCCGAGGCCATTGGCAGCCTTGCCGACAAGCTGCGCGAACTACACGCCCTGCGCGAGCGCTTCGGCCGCTGGGCCGGCTTCAACCCGGCCACCTTCCGCAACAAGCTGTTGCTGATCGAAGGCGTGATCGCCAAGCTCGAAGGCGACGGCCTGGCCGCCATCCGCTGCTTCGACCAGGCACAGATCGCCGCCACCGCCGCCGGTTTCATCCACGAGCAGGCGCTGGCCCACGAACAGCTGGCCGAGGTATGCATCCCCAGCGGCCTGATCTCCGGCGCCAACCTGCACCTGCGCATCGCCCGCGACTGTTTCCATATCTGGGGCGCGACCGGCAAGGTGCACCAGCTGGAGGCGTTGCACCCGTTCCTGCGCACCCAGCCAATCCAGGAAAGCCAACGCGCAACCCACCAGGCCAAGCTCGACCTGGAAGCCGGCATCGAGGCAGCACGGGCGCTGTCCGAGGAAGTGCTGCTCGAAGGCCTTATCGAAACCCTGATGGGCCACCTGACCCAGCATTCCGGGGCCGACCACGGTGCGCTGCTGATCGTCAGCGGTGCCGAATTCCAGATGGCTGCCCTCGCCTACATCGACGATGCCGGGCTGCACGTGAGCATGGACGACTGCCAGAAGTTCATGACCCAGGCACCGCTGTCGATCATCAACGCCACCATGCGCACCAAGAAGCCCCTGGTGTTCAACGATGCCCAGAGCGATTGCCCCGAGGCCTTCCGCCAGCAGTTGCAGGCGCGCAAGGCCCGTTCGGTGCTGTGCCTGCCGCTGGTGATCCAGGGCGTGCTGATCGGCCTGGTGTACCTGGAAAACCGCCTGGTGCCGAACCTGTTCGGCGGCCAGCGCCTGGCCATGCTGGAAATACTCGCCTCACAGGCGGCGGTGTCGCTGCAAACCGCCAAGTTCTACACACGCCTGGCCGAAGACAACCAGACCCGCGCCCAGATGGAGACCGAGTTGCGCCGCTCCCGCGCGGAATTGGCCCGCACGTCGCACTTGCAGGTGATGAACGAGCTGTCCGCGTCCATCGCCCATGAGATCAGCCAGCCGCTGCTGGGCATAGCCTCCAACGCCGCTGCCAGCCTGCGCTGGCTGAAGCGCGCCAAGCCCGACCTGGAAGAGGCGATTGCCGGCCTGGAAGACATCCGCAACGACAGCGAACGGGCCGCCAACATCGTGCGTGCGCTACGCTCGCTGGCCAAACAGTCGCCGATGCAACTCAAGGTGGTGAAGCTGGACGAGTTGATCCGCGAAGTGGTGCGCCTTACATCGGCCGATGCCGCCAAGGGCCCGGTGGACGTGCAGATGCGCTTGCAGGCGGGGGTGAGCGTGATGGCCGACCCGGTGCAGTTGCAGCAGTTGGTGTTCAACCTGATTACCAATGGCCTGGAGGCGCTGGCGGGGTATCGCAGCGACGGGGTGCTGCGGATTGCGTCGGTGGTGGTCGGGAATGAGGTGGAAATCTGCGTGGACGACAACGGGCCGGGGATTGCAGCGGATGAGCGCGAGCGAGTGTTCGATGCGTTTCATACCACCAAGATCGGCGGCATGGGGATGGGCTTGGCGATCTGCAACTCGGTGGTGCAGGCCCATGGAGGGCAGTTGCAGGCGCAGGTGTCGGAGCTGGGGGGGTGTCGGATTCGCTTTACGCTGCCTGTGAATCCTTCTTGAGCCTGTACCGGCCCTTTCGCGGGTGAACCCGCTCCCACAGGGATAGTGCACAGCCTGAGAACTGTACGGTTCCTGTGGGAGCGGGTTCACCCGCGAAAGGGCCGGTACAGGCTTACATCAACGGGCACTCAGGGCCGCATAGCTGTTCATCAGGTTGCGGTAGTTGGGAATGCGCTGCGACAGCAGGTTACCCAGCCCTTCGATGTCATTGCGCCAGTCGCGGTGCAGCTCACAGGCCACCGAGAACCAGTTCATCATCTGTGCACCCGCCTGGGTCATGCGCACCCAGGCCGCCTGCTGCACGGTTTCGTTGAAGGTGCCCGAAGCATCGGTCACCACGAACACTTCAAAACCTTCCGCCAGCGCCGACAGGGTCGGGAACGCCACGCACACATCGGTCACCACGCCTGCGATGATCAGCTGCTTGCGACCAGTGGCCTTGATCGCCTTGACGAAGTCTTCGTTGTCCCAGGCGTTGATCTGGCCAGGGCGGGCAATGTACGGCGCATCCGGGAACATCTCTTTCAGCTCGGGCACCAGCGGGCCGTTCGGGCCTTGCTCGAAGCTGGTGGTGAGGATGGTCGGCAGGCCGAAGAACTTGGCCAGGTCGCCCAGGGCCAGCACGTTGTTCTTGAACTCGTTGGGCGAGAAGTCCTGCACCAACGAAATCAGGCCGGTCTGGTGGTCGACCAGCAGCACCACGGCGTCGTCTTTGTTCAGGCGCTTGTAATCGGGTTGGCTCATCGGGGTGACTCCTTGGGTTGGGAAAACGGGCCGGCACTGTCCACAAGGGGCTATACCGGCGGATAGGTTCGGCTTAAGGATGGGCCTGCGCCTGGCGCCAGGCCTTGGGCGGCTGGCCGACCAGGCGGCTGAAGGCGCGGGTGAAATGGGCCTGGTCGCAGAAGCCGCATTCCAGGCTCACGTGGGTGATCGGCGCCTCGGTGGCGAGCAGGCGCTTGGCCTTTTCCATGCGTGCCAGCAGGCGCCACGCCTGGGGCGAGAGGCCGGTGTTGACCTTGAACGCGCGCGAGAAGTGGCTGCGGGTGAGATTGCATAACCCGGCGATTTCGATGATCGACAACGGGCTGTGCAACATCAGTTCCTTGGCCCGGCGCAAGCGCGCCGGCGTCAGTGCGCCGGGGGTTTGCAGCGGCGCTTGGGGCGTCCCGGGGTGCATGGCGGCTCTCCTGTTCAATGCAGAAAGTCTCGCCTCCGGCACATGACAAAGTCCTGAGCCAAACCTGAATTGTTGTTAATTGCGCGCTGCTGGCCCTGACGGTTTTGCCGATACCTTAAGATGCGTTTCGTATTCAGCTTCGGGCCGCTGGTGGCGGCCGGCATTCAAGGCATAAGAGCGATGCAGGAAAAACCCGCCCACCGCACCGTGGCCATGGTGTTGTTCAATGATGTGCTGTTGCTGGACGTGACCGGGCCCATGGACGCGTTTGCCATTGCTAACCGCTTCCTTCCTGCCGAGCGGAAGTACCGGCTGCTGACCCTGGCCGAAGGGCAGGCAGCGGTGCGCGGCTCCTGCGGGTTGAAAGTGGTAGCCGACCTGCGTCTGGAGGATTTGCCGGAATCCGTCGACCTGTTGCTGGTGCCAGGCGGCCCGGGCGCCTATGACATCGCCCTGCCAGGCATCGAGCGCTGGCTGCCCCAGGCCGTGCGCCGGGCCAAACGCTTTGGTGCAATATGCACCGGGGTATTCCTGCTGGGCCGGGCCGGGCTGCTGGACGGCTATCGCTGCACCACCCACTGGAACTACGTGGAGCGCCTGGCACAAGCGTTCCCCGAGGCGAAGGTCGAGACCGAGCAGATCTACGTGATCGACCGTTGCCTGATTACCTCGGGCGGCATCACCGCAGGCATCGACCTGGCACTGGCAGTGGTGGCCGAGGACCACGGCAAAGCGCTGGCCCTGGAAGTGGCCAAGGTGCTGCTGGTCGCCCGCCATCGCCAGGGTGGGCAGACACCCTACGGACCACTGCTGGCGGCTGTACCGCGGGATGATTCGCCGATTGCACGGGTGCAGGCGTATATCGTCGACCATATCGAGCAAGCCTTCACCGTGCAGAAAATGGCCGACCTGGTAGCCATGAGTGGGCGCAACTTCGCCCGCACCTTTCAACGCGAGGTGGGAATCACGCCGCTGCAATACTTGCAGAACGCACGCATCGACCGCGCGCGCAAGCTGCTGGAAAGCAGCGACCTGCCGTTGAAGGTAGTGGCTGCGCAGTGCGGGTTTGGCAGTGACCGGCATTTGCGCAAGGTTTTCTGCGAGCGGATTGGCATGACGCCGGCGCAGTATCGGGCGCAGTTTGGTGGCAGTTGAGTATGCAGATTTCCTGTGCCGGCCTCTTCGCGGGTGAACCCGCTCCCACAGGTGTTGCGCAGGCTTGAAGACACCGCTGTACCTGTGGGAGCGGGTTCACCCGCGAAGAGGCCGGCACGACTGTCACCTGATTCAGGACAATGTGTCTTCCTCTCAGCAGATTGTCTGGCACTCTCACATTCCCCCAGAATTGTCCGCCAAACTGATCTAACGCTGCCCCGGCAGCTCATGGAGTACGAGCCAATGCCACACGAAGGCAGCCTTCTGCAAACCGCGGTGATCTTTCTGCTTGCCGCTGTTCTCGCCGTCCCGCTGGCCAAGCGACTGAAACTGGGGGCCGTGCTCGGCTACCTGCTTGCCGGCGTGATCATCGGCCCGCAGGCGCTGGGCCTGATCCGCGATACCGAAAGCGTGGCGCACATTTCCGAGCTGGGCGTGGTCCTGCTGCTGTTCATCATCGGCCTCGAGCTGTCGCCCAAGCGCCTGTGGCTGATGCGCAAGTCCGTATTCGGCGTCGGCACCGCCCAGGTGCTGCTGACCGGTGCTCTGATCGGCGCCATCGCCCTGTTCGGCTTCAGCCAGACGCTACCGGCGGCCATCGTGCTCGGTCTGGGCCTGGCGCTGTCGTCCACCGCCCTTGGCCTGCAGAGCCTGGCCGAAAGCAAGCAGCTCAACGCCCCGCACGGCCGCCTGGCGTTCGCCATCCTGCTGTTCCAGGACATCGCCGCCATCCCACTGATCGCATTGGTTCCGCTGCTGGCCGCCAGTGGCCCGGACACCAGCCACGGCGACAGCCTGGAGCATGGCCTGAAGGTGTTCGCCAGCATCGCCGTGGTCATCGTCGGTGGCCGCTACCTGCTGCGCCCGGTATTCCGCACCGTGGCCCGCACCGGCCTGCCGGAAGTGTCCACCGCCACCGCGCTGCTGGTTGTGATCGGCACTGCCTGGCTGATGGAAGAAGCCGGCATTTCCATGGCCCTGGGTGCCTTCCTCGCCGGCCTGCTGCTGGCCGACTCGGAATACCGCCACGAACTGGAATCGCAGATCGAACCGTTCAAGGGCCTGCTGCTGGGGCTGTTCTTCATCAGCGTCGGCATGGGCGCCAACCTGCGCCTGCTGCTGGAAATGCCTTTGGTGGTGCTGGGCCTGACCCTGCTGCTGGTGGCCGTTAAGCTGGTACTGCTGATCGGCGTCGGGCGCCTGGCCGGTGGTCTGAACAGCGCCAGCGCCCTGCGCCTGGGCATGGTGCTGGCTGCCGGTGGCGAATTTGCCTTCGTGGTGTTCAAGCTGGGCAAGGACCAAGGCTTGTTCGACACCCAGACCTACGACCTGCTGCTGATGACCATCACCCTGTCGATGGCCATTACCCCGCTGCTGATGATTGGCTGCGCCCACGCCCTCAAGCGCCCGCAACCGGCGCGTGAGGTGCCGGAGCATTACAAGCAGATCCAGGCTGACACGCCACGGGTGGTGATCGTCGGCATGGGCCGCATGGGCCAGATCGTCGCGCGCATCCTGCGGGCACAGAAAGTTCCGTTCATTGCCCTGGAAACCTCGGTGGACACCATCGAGATGACCCGTATGTTCGAACAGATACCCGTGTTCTACGGCGACCCGCTGCGCCCCGAGGTGCTGCATGCCGCCAAGGTGGGCGAGGCGGAATACTTCATCATCACCATCGATGACCCGGAAGCTGCCATTCACACGGCGGAACGGGTGAAACGCCTGTACCCGCACCTGAAAGTGCTGGCCCGCGCGCGTAACCGCCAGCATGTGCACAAGTTGGCGGATGTCGGCGCCGAGCCGATTCGCGAGACGTTCTACTCCAGCCTGGAGATGACCCGCCGGGCATTGGTGGGGTTGGGGTTGAGCGAGGCGCAGGCGGCGGACCGGATTGCGCGGTTTACCCAGCATGACGAAGAGGTGCTGGTGGCCCAGGGGCAGGTGCGTGATGACCGGGCCAAGGTGATGCAGACGGCCAAGGAGGCCCGGGCGGAGTTGGAGCGGTTGTTTGATTCGGATGCGGATTGAGCTATCAGGCAAACACTAGCCGTACTATTTGCGGGTGCTCACGGTGCGCGGCCTGCCAGAGATCATAAGCAGCCTGCTCCGCAAGATACTGGCGGGCATCACCGAGGCCCGCCAACTCAAGGCGATAAGCAAGGTCTGCTGATATGCCGGCGCGCCCGTTAAGAACGGTGGACAACTGCCCTCGCGAGTAGCCGAGGTGTCGAGCCAGCCCCGATACGCTCATGCCAATCGCAGGTAACACGTCTTCACGGAGGGACTCGCCAGGGTGGGGCGGATCGAACATAGCCATGATTTCAGCTTCCTAGTGGTAATCCAGATAATCGACAAGCTCCACGTCTGTACCAACGAAGCGGAACACCAGACGCCAATTGCCCGAGACATTCACTGCCCAAAAGCCATCCAGCTTTCCATGCAGGGGATGAAGCCGGTTACCAGGGCGATTCATATTTGAAGGCATCTGCGCTACTTCAAGTGAAGCGAGTAAGCGCCGCAAACGGGCAACATGATCTGCCCGCACTCCTGATGAGTCGCCTTGCTGATGAAGTAGCCTCAGGCCTTTGTGCCTGAAGCTCCGTATCATTGGAGATCAAGTGTAAGGTCAAGCCTTACACTTTTCAAGTTAGCATTGGGAACGTACATAGACATACTCCTGAATGATTTCCGGGTTGCCCAGTTTGTTCCTGACCACTCGCTTTGGCGCCGTCTGACGCTCCGATCTGCGCGTAAGAAATTTCCCAAAAAAGATGCCCGTCAGAAGCAAATCGCCCACATGGCCCCTCGCGTGCCATCACTACAAGTCGGTCTGGTGCAATCTTGGAAGAGAAGGCTTGCCCACGATTAGCAGCGCGCGGAATTAAAACGCAGACGTTTCAGCAGCCTCCTACTTACCTGCGAGTCATTTCCTACTCAGGCACACCGTCTGAAGATTTATCCTACGCACCGTGTCGAAGCCCGTCTGATTGTCCGGGGAAAGCCTGCTCTCTAGGCTTGCCGGGTCGCTGTCGGTTCAGCGATCGGGTGTGGAAACCCGGATCTGATGAAGGGCTGCCGTTATGGCAGTTGTGCGCGTGAGGCCTTTTGGCCTACCGGCTTGCCTTCTCACCGGTTTTCCACCCCGCGCACAACTGCCGCCTTCTGCGTGGAAACGGGTGGTTGCAGTTCAACCCGAGAGAAGGAATTGCCATGAAAAGAATCGTCCCCAATCCACCCCTCCCCAGCACCACACAACGCGCTTTCAGCCGCTGCGATGCCGGCCATCCACCTTTGTTCACAGTAAACCCGGGCGTCTCTGCCCACGACGCTCTGGTGCATGTCGCCCAGTACCTGCGCGGCGCCTACGACTGTGGCTACAAAGCCCTGGAACACCTGGATGAAACCGGCAAGAGCCTGTTCTGGAGCAACCTGAATGCGCTCGAAATGGCGGAAGGATTAGTTGAGGCATTGCTGGATGGGATTGAGTCGCAACCCATGAATTGATGTTGTCCTTGCTGGCGTCTTCGCGGGTGAACCCGCTCCCACAAGGATCACCACAGGCGCTGAAACTGTGCAGTCCCTGTGGGAGCGGGTTTACCCGCGAAAGGGCCAGCGCAGCAAACAAAAAAGGCCAGCTCCCTACAGAGGGAGCCGGCCTTTTTGCATTCAACTAACGGGCTGTTACTTACCCGCAGTCAACGCGTTGTAGCTGGTAATCAGGTTGCGATAATCCGGAATGTGGTTGGAGCACAGCGCCGCCAGCCCTTCGATGTCGTTGCGCCAGTCGCGGTGCAGCTCACAGGCCACGCCGAACCAGGTCATCATTTGCGCGCCGGCGCGGCTCATGCGGTCATGGGCAGCATCGCGGGTCATTTCGTTGAAGGTGCCGGAAGCATCGGTCACCACGAACACTTCGAACTCCTCTTCCAGGGCCGACAGCGCCGGGAACGCTACACAGACCTCAGTCACCACGCCGGCAATGATCAGCTGTTTCTTGCCAGTGGCCTTCACCGCCTTGACGAAGTCTTCGTTGTCCCAGGCGTTGATCTGGCCTGGGCGGGCGATGTACGGGGCGTCCGGGAACAGGGCTTTCAGCTCTGGTACCAGCGGGCCGTTGGGGCCTTGCTCGAAGCTGGTGGTGAGGATGGTCGGCAGGTTGAAGAACTTGGCCAGGTCGGCCAGGGCCAGCACATTGTTCTTGAACTTGTCCGGCTCGATGTCACGGACCAGGGACAGCAGGCCAGCCTGGTGGTCGACCAGCAGGACAGCAGCGTCGTCTTTGTTCAGGCGGTTGTAGGTGAATTTACTCATGGTCTGTGCTCCTGAGGGTTATGAATTTTTCAGCATTCGGGGGTGTTTCGCGTTGATGGGCACAGATTAAAATCATCACCTTTGTGGCGGTAGATAGCAGAATTTGGCTTTAGCGTTCCGTTTTATGAACGATGGATTTGTAGGGGCTGTGCCGGCCTCTTCGCGGGTAAAACCGCTCCCACAGGGATAGCGCAGGGCTTGAGCCCTGTGCATTACCTGTAGGAGCGGGTTTACCCGCGAAAGGGCCGGCACAGGCAACCAAACACCCGGAGACCGATCATTGGAAGACCTCAACTCCCTCTACTACTTCACCCAGGTAGTCGAGCACGGCGGCTTCGCCCCGGCTGGCCGGGCGCTGGACATGCCCAAGTCGAAGCTAAGCCGACGCATCGCCGATCTCGAAGACCGCCTGGGCGTGCGTCTGCTGCACCGCACCAGCCGCCATTGTTCGCTCACCGAGATCGGCCAGGCCTACTACAACCGCTGCCTGGCCATGCGCGTGGAGGCCGAGGGCGCGGCGGAGATCATCGAGCGCAACCGCAGCGAACCGCGCGGCCTGGTGCGTATCAGTTGCCCGACCACCCTGCTCAATTCCTGGGTCGGGCCGATGCTTACCCGCTACATGCTCAAGTACCCGCAGGTGGAGCTGTTCATCGAGAGCACCAACCGCCGCGTCGACCTGCTGCACGAGGGTTTCGACATCGCCCTGCGGGTGCGCTTTCCGCCGCTGGAGAACACCGACATGGTGATGAAGGTACTGAGCAACAGCACCCAGTGCCTGGTCGGCCAGCCGCAGTACCTGGAGCAGTTGCCCAAGGGCTTCGACCCGCAGTTGCTCGGCACGCTGCCGAGCCTGCATTGGGGCAGCGCCCAGCGTGAGTACCAGTGGGAGCTGTTCCTGGGTGAGGACAGCAGCCGCAGCATCGTCATCCCGCACACACCGCGCATGGTGACGGACGACCTGTTCGCCCTGCGCCATTTCGTGGTGGCCGGGGTGGGTATCGCTCACCTGCCGCGGGTGGCGGTGCGCGAAGACCTGGCGGCGGGGCGGCTGGTGGAGTTGTTGCCGGACTGGCACCCGCGTTGCGGCATCGTGCATGCGATCTTCCCGTCGCGGCGGGGGTTGCTGCCATCGGTGCGGGCGCTGATCGATCATCTGGCCGAAGAATTCGCCATCAGCGACATGGCTTGAGCCGGTTGCCGCCTGTGCCGGCCTCTTCGCGGGTAAACCCGCTCCCACAGGGTCACCACTAGCCTCAAGGTTTGTGCAGTATCTGTAGGAGCGGGTTCACCCGCGAAGAGGCCGGCACAGGCAAGAACAGCCAGAGCACACACATACAAGACCCCTGGCCTATCCTTCCTCCACAGTCCCGGATCATACCTCCCGGAGCCCCCATGATCCGCGCCACCCACGGACCAGGCTGCGCCCTGCTCGCCACCCTCGCCCTGTGCCCGGTGCTCAGCCAGGCCGAAGAGCCCGGCTGGTCGCTGCTCAGCCGCAACTACTTCCTGCACAGCGACTTCCGCTCGCCCTCCGGCAGTGGCCAGAACTACCGCCAGGAATGGGCCCAGGGCTTCATTGGCGAAATCCGCTCCGGCTTCACCGAGGGCACGCTCGGCGTCGGTATCGATGCCCATGGCTTTCTCGGCCTCAAGCTGGACGGCGGCCGCGGCCATGCCGGCACCGGCCTGCTGCCGCGCGACAGCGATGGCCGCGCCGAGTCCGACTACTCCAGCGCCGGCGCCGCGCTCAAGCTGCGCCTGGGCAACACCCAACTGCACTACGGCGAAATGACCGTGGAAACCCCGGTGTTCGACACCAGCGACAAACGCCTGCACCCGGAGTACGCCACCGGCTGGTTCCTGGACAACACCGACCTGCCCGACTGGCGCCTGCAGGCCGGGCACTTCACCGCCTTCAACAACCAGGGCAACAGCTCCAGCCATGATGACTTCAGCGGCTACGGCGCCACCACCGACAACCGTGCCATCAGCCTGGCCGGTGCCGCGTTCGCACCCGACGGGCCATTCGGCGGCGCACTGTACGCAGGCCAGTTGGAGGACACCTGGCGCCAGGCCTACCTCAACCTGAACCTGGCCGAGGGTAACTGGCGCCTGGACGGCAACCTGTACAAGACCCGCGACACCGGCAATGCCAGTGCCGGGGCAATCGACACCCTCGCCTACAGCCTGCTGGCCAGGTACAGCTTCGGCGCCCAGGCGCTGAGCCTGGCCTACCAGAAGGTCGAGGGCGATACCCCGTTCGACTTCGTCGGCGGCGACTCCATCTACCTGGCCAACTCGATCAAGTACGCCGACTTCAACGGCCCCGGCGAGCGCTCATGGCAACTGCGCTACGACCTCAACTTCGCCACCCTCGGCGCCCCCGGCCTGAGCCTGATGGGCCGCTACGTCAGCGGCCGTGGCATCGACGGTAGCCATGCCCCGGCAGGCGGCGCCTATGCGGGCCAGTACGGCGACGGCGGCAAGCACTGGGAGCGCGACATCGACCTGAAATACGTGGTGCAGTCGGGCGCCGCCAAGGACCTGAGCCTGTCGTTTTCCCACGTCAGCCACCGCGCCAACCAGGCCCAGGCTGGCGATGACATCGACCGGATCTACCTGATCATCGAATACCCACTCAAAGGCAGCTTCTGACATGAGCACGTCCCCTTCAGGCGCCTGGAGCCCATTGCGCAACGCCACCTTCCGCATGCTGTGGATCGCCACCATCGCTTCCAACATCGGCACCTGGATGCATGAGGTGGGCGCCGGCTGGCTGATGACCACGCTGTCGGCCAGCCCGTTGCACGTGGCCCTGATCCAGGTAGCCGGCTCGCTACCAATGTTCTTCCTTGCCCTGCCGGCCGGCGCGGCGGCTGATATCGTCGACAAGCGCCGATACCTGTTGCTGGTGCAACTGTGGATGTCTTCGGTGGCCGTGGTGCTGGCGGCCCTGACCCTGCTCGGGGTGATGAACGTCACCCTGCTGCTGGTGCTTACCCTGGCGTTGGGCATCGGCACGGCACTGATGATGCCGGCCTGGAGTGCGCTGACACCGGAGCTGGTAGGCAAGGACGACCTGGCCAACGCGGTGGCGCTTTCCAGTGTCGGTATCAATGTGTCGCGCGCCATCGGCCCGGCTTTGGCGGGCGTGGTGGTGAGCATGGTCGGCCCGTGGCTGACCTTCGCCCTGAATGCCATCTCGTTCGCCGGGGTGATCCTGGTGCTGTTCCTGTGGAAGCGCGAGGTGAAGGAGCCGCTGCTGCCGGCCGAGCGCTTCGTCGGCGCCATGCGCACCGGGCTGCGTTTCGCGCGCAGTGCCAAGCCCTTGCAGGCGGTGATATTGCGCGCCTTGGCATTCTTTTTCTGCGCCAGCGCCGGCACCTCGCTGCTGCCGTTGATCGTGCGTGGCGAGATGCAAGGTACCGCCGCCGATTTCGGCCTGCTGCTGGCGGCCATCGGCATCGGCGCGGTGGCCGGCGCCACCTTGCTGCCACGCCTGCGCGAACGCATCAGCCGCGACCGCCTGGTGCTGCTGGCCAGCCTGCTGTATGCCCTGTTCCTGCTAGCCCTGGCGCTGGTGCGCAACTTCTATGTGCTGCTGCCGGCAATGCTGCTCAGCGGCGCGGCGTGGATTGCCGTGCTGTCCAACCTGCAGGTGGCGGCGCAGACCTCGGTACCGGCCTGGGTACGGGCGCGGGCGCTGTCGGTGTACATCCTGATCTTCTTTGGTGCCATGGCCAGTGGCGGGTTGCTGTGGGGCACGCTGGCCAGCCATGCAACCATCACCTTGAGCCTGCTGCTGGCCGCAGCTGGCCTGGCACTGGGCACGCTGCTGACCTGCAAGGTGACGCTGCCGGAAACCGCAGCCGAGGAGCTGACGCCGTCACTGCATTGGCCGTTGCCGCTGCTGAGCGACGACATGGACAAGGAAAGCGGGCCGGTGATGGTTACCGTGGAATACCACATCGACCCGGCCAAGGCCGAGGCGTTCCAGCAGGCAGCGCGGGAGCTGGAGGCGATGCGCAAGCGCAATGGCGCGTTGTCGTGGGGGTTGATGCGCGACAGTGCGGACCCGGCGTTGTGGCTGGAGTTCTTCTTCGAGGAATCGTGGCTGGAGCATTTGAGGCATCACCACCGGGTAACCCGGGGTGAGCTGAAGATCGAGGCCAGGGTGCGGATGCTGCAGACCGATGGTGTGGAAGTGAAGATTCGGCATCTGTTGGCTGGAGCTGAGCACAAGACTCACCATTGATGTCTGCTGTGGCCTCTTCGCGGGTAAACCCGCTCCCACAGGGACAACACAGGCCTGAAGGGCGCTGCCGTACCTGTGGGAGCGGGTTTACCCGCGAAGAGGCCAGCACTGAAGGAACAAAAAAGGGGGCCAATAACTGGCCCCCTTTTTCACATCAGCTCAGCTTAGAAAGCAAAGCACGAACAACCCAGCGCCCCCCAGAAGCCCTGGAAGTCATTCACCGGCACATTCGAATGCCGTGCCTTCTCATGGCTGTGCGCATGCACCCCGCAAGGCCCGACACACTGGTGCGCCACCGCTGCCAGCGACGGCGTGCCCACGCGCCAGTGGCCCGGCACCTTGGTCACCGGCGACCACTCCGGCAGCACCGGCACCTGGGGCGGGCCGAGCTTGTCGAATTCCGCCGCGCCATACACCACCTTGCCATCGACCACGGTCAGCACCGACTCGATGCCTTTGATCGCCTCTTCATCGACACTGAAGAAGTCCAGCGACAGCGCCGCCAGGTCAGCCAGCTGGCCCACCTTGATCTGGCCTTTCTTGCCCTGCTCGCTGGAGAACCAGGCGCTGCCCTGGGTGAACAGCTGCAGCGCGGTGTCACGGCTGAGGCCTTCCGGGTACAGCTCCATGCCACCGACGGTCTTGCCGCTGACCAGCCAGTACAGCGAGGTCCACGGGTTGTAGCTGGACACG
This sequence comes from Pseudomonas sp. M2(2023), assembly GCF_030263955.1. Classification (NCBI taxonomy): domain Bacteria; kingdom Pseudomonadati; phylum Pseudomonadota; class Gammaproteobacteria; order Pseudomonadales; family Pseudomonadaceae; genus Pseudomonas; species Pseudomonas sp. M2(2023). The sequence goes on along the minus strand of NZ_CP127114.1, from coordinate 179,280 downwards.
CGGGTGGCGTCGGTACCGGCGCCCACCGGCACGCCCATGTCGAGCATGCGCTTGATCGGCGGGGTCTGCTCGGCAGCCTTGGCGCCGTAGCGGTCAACGAAATACTCACCCTGGAAGGCCATGCGGTCCTGGATCGCGATACCGCCGCCCAGCGCACGCACACGCTCGATGTTCTGCGGGGTGATGGTTTCGGCGTGGTCGAAGAACCATGGCAGGCCATTGAACGGGATGTCGCGGTTGACCTTCTCGAACACGTCGAGCATGCGCGTGATCGATTCGTTGTAGGTGGCATGCAGGCGGAACGGCCAGCGCTGCTCGACCAGGTGGCGCACCACCGGCTCCAGCTCTTGTTCCATGGTTTGCGGCAGGTCCGGGCGCGGTTCGAGGAAGTCCTCGAAGTCGGCGGCGGAGAACACCAGCATTTCGCCGGCGCCATTGTGGCGCAGGAAGTCGGTACCGCTGTGCAGCTTCACGCTGGAGGTCCACTTGCGGAAGTCGTCCAGCTCTTCCTTGGGCTTCTGGGTGAACAGGTTGTAGGCAATGCGCACGGTCAGCTGGTTGTTGTCGGCCAGCTCCTGGATCACCTGATAGTCGTCCGGGTAGTTCTGGTAGCCACCACCGGCATCGATGGCACTGGTCAGGCCCAGGCGGTTGAGCTCGCGCATGAACTGGCGGGTGGAGTTGACCTGGTATTCCAGCGGCAGCTTCGGCCCCTTGGCCAAGGTGGCGTAGAGGATCATCGCGTTGGGGCGGGCGATGAGCATGCCGGTCGGGTTGCCGAACTTGTCACGCTGGATCTCGCCGCCCGGCGGGTTGGGCGTGTCCTTGGTGTAGCCGACTGCCTTGAGCGCGGCGCGGTTGAGCAGTGCGCGGTCATACAGGTGCAGCAGGAATACCGGGGTGTCAGGTGCGGCCTGGTTGATTTCCTCCAGGGTGGGCATGCGTTTTTCGGCGAACTGGAACTCGTTCCAGCCACCGACCACGCGCACCCACTGCGGGGTGGGCGTGCGCGCGGCCTGGTCCTTGAGCATGCGCAGGGCATCGGCCACCGAAGGCACGCCTTCCCAGCGCAGCTCCAGGTTGTAGTTCAGGCCACCACGGATCAGGTGCAGGTGCGAGTCGTTCAGGCCAGGGATGACCGTGCGCTGCTTGAGGTCGATGATCTGCGTGGTGGCGCCCTTGTGGGCCATGGCTTCGGCGTCGTTGCCCACGGCGATGAAACGGCCATCCTTGATGGCGACGGCGGTCGCGGTGGGCTTTTCACGATCAACGGTGTGCAGTTTGCCGTTGAACAGAATCAGATCGGCGGTCATGGAACCTCCTTGGGTGGATGCGTGAGCGGAACCGGCGGAACCGGTAAAAGGCAATGCGGACCAGAGCGCGCCAGCGGCACCGAGCACGGTACTGGTGGCGAGGAACTGGCGACGGGTCTTGTCGTTGCGGTCCTGGGACATGGGGTTCTCCGTCTGGTGCGGCAGCGGGCAGGCGCAACTGCGGAGCATGCCGGTTGGTGTAGGGACAAGGCTTGGATGGATGTGCGGTGGGTTGTTGAAGGTTAGCCTTGTTCAGCATTTGCGCTGCCTGGGCTGGCCTCTTCGCGGGTGAACCCGCTCCCACAGGGACATCACCGGCCTTGAAGACTGTGGTGTCCCTTGTGGCAGCGGGTTTACCCGCGAATGCCCCAGCACAGTTACTTCTGAAGGAACGCCAGCAAGTCTTGATTGAGTTGCTGTGCATGAGTCACCGCAAACCCGTGCGGCGCCCCCGCGTACACCTTCAGCTCAGCCCCACGAATCAGCTCCGCCGCCCGCTTGCCGGTGCTCTCGAACGGCACGATCTGGTCGTCGTCACCGTGGATCACCAGGGTTGGCACATCGATCTTGGCCATATCCGGGCGGAAGTCGGTTTCGGAGAACGCGGTCACGCAATCCAAGGTGCCCTTGATCGATGCCATCAGCGCAATGTTCAAGGTCTGGGTCTGCACACCCTGGGACACCTGCTGCCCATGGTTGATGCCATAGAACGGCGTGGCGAAATCGGCGATGAACTGCGCCCGGTCGGCACGCAGGCCGGTGCAGATACCCTCGAACACCGATAGGTCGACCCCTTCAGGGTTGTCGTCACGCTTGCCGAACACCGGCGTCACCGCGCCAAGCAGCACCAGCCCGGCCACACGCTCGCTGCCGTGGCGGGCGATGTAGCGGCTGACGTCACCGCCACCCATCGAGAAGCCCACCAAGGTCACATCGCGCAGGTCGAGGTGTTCGATCAGCTGGGCGATGTCATCGGCGAAGGTGTCGTAGTCGTAGCCGCTCCACGGCTGGCTCGAACGGCCGAAACCACGGCGGTCGAAAGCGATGGCGCGGTAGCCGCGGCTGGCCAGGTATTCCATCTGCGAATCCCACATGTCGGCATCCAGTGGCCAGCCGTGGCTGAACAGCACAGGCTTGCCGCTGCCCCAGTCCTTGAAGTAGATCGAAGTACCATCGCGGGTAACGAACGTGCTCATGTCGGTATCTCCTTGAAAATGTCGAAGTAAAGGCCTGGCTCAGCCACGCAGCCAGTTGGCGCAGCGGCGGGTTACCCAAGGCATGATGTAGAACACCACGGGCAGGATGACGAACAGGTTGACGATCAGGTTGCCGATGATCGCGCCCCCCAGCTGCGGGAAGCGTGCGAACAGCGGCGCCAGCAGTTGTGGAATGATCATGGTCATCGGGCAGATCACCAGGTAGGTCAGCAGGGCCTGCTTCCAGCGCGGCGGTTGTGCCGGCGTAGCGCCCTTCGAACTGGCGATTACCTTGTGTTGCAGGCATACGGTCACTACGTCGTGGTTGTCTTGGGGTGCGGTGTTCATCGGCGTTCCTTGGGATGAGCTTGCCCGCATCCACTGTGCAACGGCGGACGGGCGCTGGATTGGACAGGTGTGCTGCCTTGGCGGGCACCGGCTGGCGGTGCCCGCACATCTGGCTTACTTGCTGGCGTTGAAAGCGTTGTAGCTGGTGATCAGGTTGCGGTAGTCCGGGATGTGGTTGGAGCACAGCGCGGCCAGCCCTTCGATGTCGTTGCGCCAGTCGCGGTGCAGCTCACAGGCCACGCCGAACCAGGTCATCAGTTGTGCGCCGGCCTGGCTCATACGGTCGTGGGCGGCGTCGCGGGTCATCGCGTTGAAGGTGCCGGAGGCATCAGTGACCACGAACACTTCGAACTCTTCCTCCAGGGCCGACAGCGCCGGGAAGGCTACGCACACTTCAGTCACCACGCCGGCGATGATCAGTTGCTTCTTGCCGGTGGCCTTCACCGCCTTGACGAAGTCCTCGTTGTCCCAGGCGTTGATCTGGCCTGGGCGGGCGATGTAGGGGGCGTCCGGGAACAGGGCTTTCAGCTCTGGTACCAGCGGGCCGTTGGGGCCTTGTTCGAAGCTGGTGGTGAGGATGGTCGGCAGGTTGAAGAACTTGGCCAGGTCGGCCAGGGCCAATACGTTGTTCTTGAACGCGTCCGGCTCGATGTCGCGGACCAGGGACAGCAGGCCAGCCTGGTGGTCGACCAGCAGGACAGCAGCGTCGTCTTTGTTCAGGCGGTTGTATTTGAAGTTGGTCATGGTCGTTGCTCCTAAGGGTTTTGATCTTTTCAGTAAGTTGGGTGTTTCGCGTTGATGGGAGAAGATTAAAACCATGACCTTTTGGGCGGTAGATAGCGATTTTTGGCTCTAGCGTTCTGTTTTATGAACGATGGTTTTGTATGGGCTCGACCGGCCCTTTCGCGGCTAAAGCCGCTCCTACAGGTACTGCGCACGATTCAGATCCAGCGCAATCCCTGTGGGAGCGGCTTTAGCCGCGAAGAGGCCGGCACAGGCCCCATTGCCTGCCCGGCCAACCTGCTCTATTACTACCCACAACCCTCCCCTCACCCGAGACCACCATGCTGGCGTTCATCCAGTCATACCCGTTGTTGCTCGGCACCGCCCTGGTCCTGCTCGACCTCGTGCTCTGGCAACTGATTCCTCTCCAGCAACGCGCCTGGCGTATCGGCACGCGGTTGGTGCTGTTCCTGCTGTTCAGCTCGGTACTGGTGGCTGCCGGCATGAGCCCGATGCAACCACCCCCCTGGCCCGATGATGTCTCGCGCAACCTGATCGCCACGGTACTGGCGATCGGCTGGTGGCTGTTCGGCGCACGCACGGTGACGGTGGTGTTCGGCCTGTTGCTGGGTGCCCGTGGCAGCCATGGCGGGCGTTTGCTGCAGGATGTGCTGGGGGCGCTGATCTTCCTGGCTGCGGTGGTCGCCGCCGCAGGTTATGTGTTGCAGTTGCCGGTGAAGGGCCTGCTGGCTACATCGGGGGTAATGGCCATCGTCATCGGCCTGGCGCTGCAGAGCACATTGGCCGACGTGTTCAGTGGCATCATCCTGAACACCACGCGGCCGTATCAGATTGGCGACTCGATCTCCATCGATAACACCGAAGGCAAGGTGCTGGAAATCGACTGGCGTGCCACCCGCCTGCTCACCAGCACCGGCAGCCTGGCGGTGATCCCCAACTCGGTGGCGGCCAAGGCCCGGCTGCTCAACCACAGCCGCCCGGCCGATGTGCACGGGGTGTCGGTCAGCGTGGTGGTACCGGCCAAGGTGCGGCCCAAACGGGTGTTCGATGCTCTGGAAAAAGCCTTGCAAGGCGTCAGTGCCATCCTGGCTACACCAAGACCAAAGGTGACGGTGAAAGCCTCGACGCTGGAATCAGTGGAGTACGAAGCCAGCGGCTTCGTGGCCGACGCGGGCGCCAAGGGCGCCGCGCGCAACCAACTGTTCGACCTGGCCCACCGGCACCTGGAGGCCAGCGGGGTAATGTGGAACACCGACCTGGCCATGCCACCACGCAGCCGCCAGCGCGAGGTGCTGGACGAGGTGCGGGTGTTCCGCTCGCTGAGCGCTGAAGAGCGCGATGCGTTGAGCCAGCGTATGACGGCGGTGGAATACCTGGCCGACCAGGTAATCCTGGGCGTGGGCGAGCATTCCGATCATTTGCTGGTGATTGGCAGCGGGGTGGTTTCGGCGTCGATTCGCGATGGCGACAAGCTGGTCGAGGCCGGGCGCATGGGGCCGGGCGAGGTGCTCGGGATCGAGGGGATCATCGACGATGAGCAGTCGTTTGCCGAATTCCGCACATTGACCGGTTGCGTGCTGTACCGGATCGACAAGGAGCAGGTGAAGAGCTGCCTGGTGCAACGCGGCGATGTGCAGACGGCGTTGAGCAAGTTGCAGCGGTTTCGGCGGCAGAGCCGGGAGTCGTTGTTGCTGCAGAAGCCGGTTTCGATCAAGAAGGGCGGTTTTCTCAGCTGGTTGCACAAGTAAGCCTGTGCCGGCCTCTTCGCGGGTAAACCCGCTCCCACAGAGAGCGCGCAAAATCTGAACGCTGCGCAGTACCTGTGGGAGCGGGTTTACCCGCGAAGAGGCCAGTATTTACAACACAACCCTTAGGCATTGCCCCGCGTGGTACAGCGAGAACCCGGACTCGTAGAACGCAGTCCGCAACGAGGGCGCACTCACGCCCTTCATCGGCGAGAACGGAATCGGCAGGCTGCCCGCCTCCCCCTTCAGCAGGAACTCGGCGAACGCCCGGCCGATCACGGTCCCGGTGGTATTGCCGCGCCCGTTGTACCCGGTCACCGCCACCAGCCCCGGCGCCGGTTCGAACAGGCGCATCAGGTGGTCTGGGGTGAAGTCGATGCAACCGGTCCAGTGCATTTCCCACTCGACCTTGCCCAGCTCCGGGTAATAGTGGCTCTGGATGCGGTCAGCCCAGCTGCGCACGAACCACGCCGGCTTGTTGTCGACCCGGCCCAGGCTGCCGAGCAGCAGGCGGCCCTGGTCGTCGCGACGGATGCTGCTGAGCACGGTGCGGGTGTCCCATGAGCCTTGGCCATGTGGCAGCACCTTGTCGGCTGCAGCACCCTGCAACGGCTTGGATGCCACCTGGTAGTAGTAGCCACGGAAGAACTGCTTCTGCAGGTTGCTCCAGTCGCCTTCGGTGTAGGCGCCGGTGGAAATCACCACCTTGTCGGCGCGCACCGAACCACGTGCGGTCTTCACCCGCCAGGCATCGCCGTCACGCTCCAGGCCTTCGACCGAAGACTGCTGGAACAGCTTGCCACCCAGGCGTGCCACCGCTGCGGCCAGGCCCTGGGTGTAGCCCATGGGGTTGATGGTGCCGGCGCGGCGGTCGAGCAGCGCGGCGGAAATCTTGTCGGTACCGCAGTATTCCTGGCACTGGGCGCCGGTCAGCAGCTCCACGTCGGCACCACGGCGGCGCCATTGTTCGTGGCGGGCCTCCAGGTCGGCGATACCGGTGGCGTTGTGCGCCATGTGCAGCGTGCCTTTGTGCTGGGCCTGGCAGTCGATGCCAAGGCGTTCGATCATGGCGAACACTTCGGCCGGGGCTTCGCCGAGCACCTTGTTCAGGCGGCTGCCCTGCTGCAGGCCGAGGGTGGCCTCGACATCGTCGGGGCGGATCCAGGTGCCGGCGTTGACCAGGCCGACGTTGCGCCCGGAGCCACCGTGACCGATCTTCCAGGCCTCCAGCAGGATCACCGACTTGCCCTGTTCGAGCAGGTGGATGGCCGCCGACAGGCCGGTAATGCCGCCGCCGATCACACAGACATCGGCCTTGTGCTCACCGGCCAGGGCTTGGGCGGCGACGGTCGGTTTGCTGACGAATTCCCACAAGCATTCTTGACGCAGTTCGGACATGGCCCGGCTCCAGCAATTTGTTCTTGTTTGGGGCCGTTGTGCGGCCCATTCGCGGGTAAACCCGCTCCCACAGGTGCATCACAGGTTTCAAGAACTGTGTTGTACCTGTGGGAGCGGGTTTACCCGCGAACCGGGGGCCAGGCCCCCGGCCATGCAGCATCAGCCGATCAGTCGAACACGATACCCTGCGCCAGCGGCAGTTCGCGCGAGTAGTTCACGGTGTTGGTCTGGCGACGCATGTAGCCTTTCCAGGCGTCCGAACCGGACTCACGGCCACCACCAGTCTCCTTCTCGCCACCGAACGCACCGCCGATCTCGGCGCCGCTGGTACCGATGTTGACGTTGGCGATGCCGCAGTCGCTGCCCGAAGCGCTCTGGAAGCGTTCTGCCTCACGGATGTCGGTGGTGAAGATGCACGACGACAGGCCTTGTGGCACTTCGTTGTTCAGGCGCAGGGCCTCTTCGAAGTCGTCGTAGGCCAGCACGTACAGGATCGGGGCGAAGGTTTCGTGGCGCACCACGTCGCTCTGCGCCGGCATTTCGGCGATGGCAGGCGATACGTAGTAGGCGTTCGGGTACTGGTCGGCCAGCTGACGCTCGCCACCAAATACCTGGCCACCTTCGTCACGGGCCTTGGCCAGCGCGCCCTGCATGGCGTCGAACGACTGCTTGTCGATCAGCGGGCCCACCAGGTTGTCCTTGCGTGGGTCACCGATGCGCACCTTGCCGTAGGCGGCTTTGACGCGGTCAACCACTTCGTCCTTGATCGAACGGTGCACGATCAGGCGGCGCAGGGTGGTGCAACGCTGGCCGGCGGTGCCGACTGCGGAGAACAGGATGCCACGCACGGCCAGGTCGAGGTCGGCGCTCGGGGCCAGGATCATGGCGTTGTTGCCACCCAGCTCGAGGATGCTGCGGCCGAAGCGGGCAGCCACACGTGGGCCGACTTCGCGCCCCATGCGGGTGCTGCCGGTGGCGCTGACCAGCGGTACGCGCGGGTCGTCGACCATGGCTTCGCCGGCTTCACGGCCGCCGATCACCAGTTGTGCCAGGCCAGCCGGGGCATCACCGAAGGCTTTCAGGGCTTTTTCGAACAGCGCCTGGCAGGCCAGGGCGGTCAGCGGGGTCTTCTCGGACGGTTTCCATACCACCGAGTTACCGGCGACCAGGGCCAGGGCAGTGTTCCAGGCCCAGACTGCGACCGGGAAGTTGAAGGCGCTGATCACGCCGACCACGCCCAGCGGGTGCCAGGTTTCACGCATGTGGTGGCCAGGGCGCTCGGAAGCGATGGTCAGGCCGTACAGCTGGCGCGACAGGCCAACGGCGAAGTCGCAGATGTCGATCATTTCCTGCACTTCGCCCAGGCCTTCCTGGGTGATTTTGCCGGCTTCGATCGAAACCAGCTCGCCGAGGTCGGCCTTGTGCTCACGCAGCACTTCGCCGAACAGGCGCACCAGCTCGCCACGGCGCGGGGCCGGCACGCTGCGCCAGGCTTCGAAGGCGCTCTGGGCCTGATCGATGCGGGCGATGGTCTCGGCCTTGCCGAGCAGTTTCACCGAGGCGATCTGGCTGCCGTCGATCGGCGTGTGAACAGGGTAGTCGCCCTGGGTGTAAGCCTCGGCAGCAACGCCAAGGCGCTCGAGCAGTCCAGCAACCATTTGTGCATCTCCTACATCGGGTGATGGGGTGGAAAAATGATGTGGATCAGTATTAATCCGATCACACCGGTGCAACAAACGACCTTTATTCCGCATATCATTCCGTCAGGTAATGATTTGAGCCGCAGAGACCGCTATGTCCAAACGCCTGGTGCCCTCCATGACCGCCCTGCAGTGCTTCGAAGCTGCAGCCCGCCATTTGAGCTTTACCCGTGCCGCCGAAGAGCTGCACCTGACCCAGAGCGCGGTCAGCAAGCAGGTGGCGCAGCTTGAAGACATGCTGCGCCACCACCTGTTCCTGCGTATCCGTCGCCGCCTGCAGCTGACGCCGGCGGGCAGCCTGTACCTGGCCGAGGTCAACAAGATCCTCACTCAGGTGGATATGTCCAGCCGCTACGTGCTCACCTACGGCGAGCAGACCGAGATATTGAAGGTAGCCACTCAGCCGAGTTTTGGCGTGCGCTGGTTGATCCCGCACCTCAAGGGTTTTGGCAAGCGCCACAACAACATCCACCTGGACATCCGCAACGAGATGGAGCCTTTCGCCCTGCTGCAGGGCTCGGCGGACGTGGTGTTCTTCTATGGCCAGGGCACTTGGCCGGGGGCCACCTGCATGGAGCTGTTCGGTGAAGAGGTGGTGCCGGTATGTGCGCCGGAGTTGCTGGCCGGGCGTGAACTGAACGATGCCGGAGAGCTGGCCGAACTGGTGTTGCTGCAGAGCACCTCGCGGCCAGAGGCCTGGCACGAGTGGTTCCTGGAGTTGGGTTTGCAGAGCGTCAGTGCCTACCACGGGCCGCGCTTCGATACCTTCTACATGGCCTTGAGCGCGGCGCAGGCCGGGTGCGGGGTGGCGTTGGTGCCGCGCTACCTGGCGGCGAAGGAGCTGGCCGAGGGGAGTTTGGTGGTGCCGTGGAACCATGCGATGCGCAGTGCCGGGGCGCATTACCTGGCGTATGCCGAGCATGCGGCGGAGGTGCCCAAGGTAAGGGCGTTGGTGGAATGGATTCGTGAGCAGCTATCGACCTGAGGGTCTCTTCGCGGGTAAACCCGCTCCCACAGGTATCACGCAAGGCCTGAACCCTGTGAGGTACCCTGTGGGAGCGGGTTTACCCGCGAAAGGGCCCTTGAGGTCGATCAAAAAAGGAATGACACACTCACTTTTTTTCGCTTGTGAGCAAAGTGCATTCCCAGCTTTCATGTAAGCGTCCGAACCCAACCAGGAAGCTAGCGATGCCCGCCCACGATTTCGTCAGCCCCGACAGCATCCGCGCGCAGTTCTCTGCCGCCATGTCGCTCATGTACAAACAGGAAGTGCCCCTGTACGGCACGCTGCTGGAGCTGGTGAGCGAAATCAACCAGCAGGTCATGGCCCAGCAACCCGAGGTTGCCGAGGCCCTGCGCTGGACCGGCGAAATCGAGCGCCTGGATCAGGAGCGCCACGGTGCCATCCGTGTCGGCACCGCCGCAGAGCTGGCCACCATCGCCCGGTTGTTCGCGGTCATGGGCATGCAGCCAGTCGGCTACTACGACCTCAGTTCCGCCGGTGTGCCGGTGCATTCCACCGCCTTCCGCGCGGTGCACGAGCAGTCGCTGCACGTCAGCCCGTTCCGCGTGTTCACCTCGCTGCTGCGCCTGGAACTGATCGACAACCCGCAGCTGCGCGAGCTGGCAGAGAGCATCCTGGCCAAGCGCCAGATCTTCAGCGCCCGCGCCCTAGAGCTGATCGACCAATGCGAGCGCGATGGTGGCCTGAATGCCGCCGATGCCGAGGTGTTCGTGCAAGAAGCGCTGCACACCTTCCGCTGGCACCATGACGCCACCGTCACTGCCGAGCAGTACCAGCAGTTGCACGACCAGCACCGCCTGATCGCCGATGTGGTGGCCTTCAAGGGCCCGCACATCAACCATCTGACCCCGCGCACCCTTGACATCGATGCAATCCAGCTCGGCATGCCGGCCAAGGGCATCCCGCCAAAGGCCGTGGTCGAAGGCCCGCCCACCCGCCGCCACCCGATCCTGCTGCGCCAGACCAGCTTCAAAGCCCTGCAGGAAAAGGTCGCGTTCAGCGACCAGCAGGGCAGCGAAGGCAGCCACACCGCGCGCTTTGGCGAAATCGAGCAACGCGGCGCGGCGCTGACGCCGAAAGGCCGCCAGCTGTACGACAAGCTGCTCGACGCCACCCGCGCCGCCCTGGGTGGCGCCCCGGCCGAGGCCAATGCCGAACGCTACATGGCGTTGTTGAAGGACACCTTTGCCGAGTTCCCGGATGACCTGGCACAGATGCGTGAACAAGGGCTGGCCTACTTCCGCTACTTCGCCACCGAGAAAGGCCTGGCTGCGCGTGACCAGGATGACCGCCCGACCACACTGGAAGGGCTGATCGAGGCTGGCCATGTGCACTTCGAGGCGTTGGTGTACGAGGACTTCCTGCCGGTGAGCGCGGCGGGGATCTTCCAGTCCAACCTGGGTGACGATGCGCAGGCCGAGTACGGCAGCAACGCCAACCGCGATGCGTTCGAAGCGGCGCTGGGGCTGCAGGTGCAGGATGAGCTGGCGCTGTATGCGCAGAGCGAGCGTCGGTCGCTGCAGGCGTGTGCACAGGCGTTGAACCTGGGCTCGATGTAAGGCATTGCGGCCTCTTCGCGGGTAAACCCGCTCCCACCGGTACAGTACTGGCCTCAAGGCCTGCACCGAGCCTGTGGGAGCGGGTTTACCCGCGAAGAGGCCGGTACAGGCGATCAAAGGGCCGGCAGGATCTGCACATCCGGCAAATCCATCGCCGCCACCTCCTCTTCCAGAAACGCGCTCAAACGTCGCAACCGCTCGCCCCCTGGCCGAGTGCGCGGCCACACCAGGTAATAATCCATCCCGCTGGGCACCGCCGTCGGCCAAGGCAGGCTAAGGCGTCCTTGCGCGACATCCTCGGCCACCATCAGCAAATCACCCATGGAAATGCCATAGCCACGCGCCGCGGCAATCATGCCCAGCTCCAGAGTGTCGAATACCTGCCCGCCCTTGAGCGAAACCTTGTCACTCAACCCCATGCGCTCCAACCATTCCCGCCAGTCGCGCTTGTCCACCGTGGGGTGCAGCAGCTCGATGCAGGCCAGCCGACGCTCGTCCCAGGGTTCTTCGTCGAGCAGGTCCGGCGCACCCACGGGGATCAGCAGCTCCGGGAACAACCTGCGCACTTCCCATTCCGGCGGGAACACCCCGTCGCTGAGCAACACCGCGCAATCGAACGGCTCCTGGTTGAAGTCCACATGGTCGACATCCATCCAGGCGCTGGTCAGCTGCACTTCGTTGCCAGGCTGCAAGTGGCGAAAGCGGCTAAGGCGCGCCAGCAACCAGCGCATGGTCAGGGTCGAGGGAGCCTTCATGCGCAGGATGTCATCCTCACCGCGCAAGGTATCGCAAGCCCGTTCCAGCGCGGCAAAGCCTTCACGCACACCGGGCAGCAGCACCCGCGCCGCTTCGGTCAGTTGCAGGCTGCGGCCACTGCGCACGAACAGGCGGCAGGCAAAATGCTCCTCCAGCGTGCGGATATGCCGGCTGACCGCGCTCTGGGTAATCGACAGCTCTTCGCCGGCACGGGTGAAGGAGCTTAGCCGCGCGGCGGCTTCGAATGCGCGCAGGGCATACAGCGGGGGGAGCTGACGGGACATGAGGCACCTGCCATACGGGGCTGAGAAATGAATCACCGGGAAGCATATATACATGAGTCAGACTCATGCCAATGATCGCTTTTATCCTTTTGTGCAAAGTTGACCAAAGCCTCAGAATCGCCCTTCGTTGATCACCCCAGGAAAAGGACTGCCCCCATGCATGTCGCGCCCACCACAGAACTCAAGGCTTTGCTGCGCCTGGCCGGGCCGCTGATCGCCTCGCAGTTGGCGCACATGCTGATGGTGCTGACCGATACCCTGATGATGGCCCGCATCAGCCCGCAAGCCCTGGCTGGTGGCGGCCTGGGCGCGGCGAGCTACTCGTTCGTGTCGATCTTCTGCCTTGGCGTGATCGCTGCGGTCGGCACCCTGGTGGCCATTCGCAAGGGCGCCAACGACATCGAAGGCGCCACCCGCCTGGCGCAGGGTGGCCTGTGGCTGGCCTGGGGCCTGGCGCTGTTCGCTGCGCTGGTGCTGTGGAACCTTGAACCGGTACTGCTGCAGTTCGGGCAAAAGCCCGAGAACGTTGCCTCGGCCGCCGAATTCCTCACCCTGCTGCCACTGGCGCTGCCCGGCTACCTGACCTTCATGGCCTTGCGCGGCTTCACCAGCGCGCTGGGCCGCTCAACCCCGGTGATGGTCATCAGCCTGGTCGGCACGGTACTCAACTACCTGTTCAACGTGGCATTGATCGAAGGCATGTTCGGCCTGCCCAAGCTGGGCCTGATGGGCATCGGCCTGGTCACCGCGGTGGTGTCGATGGGCATGGCCATTGCCTTGGCGCTGTATATCCGCTGGCACCCGGCCTATGCCCCCTACCCACTGCGCAAGGGCCTGTCGCGCCCTTCGCTGCCGGCCCTGCGCGAGCTGTGGCGGCTGGGCCTGCCGATTGGCGGCACCTACATGGTGGAAGTCGGCCTGTTCGCCTTTGCCGCGCTGTGCATGGGCGTGCTGGGCAGTACCGAGCTGGCGGCGCACCAGATCGCCCTGCAGATCGTCTCCACGGCGTTCATGGTGCCGACCGGGTTGTCGTATGCGGTGACCATGCGCGTGGGGCTGTACTACGGCGCCGGCAACCTGCTGGCGGCGCGCAGTGCCGGGCGGGTGGGCATAGGCTTCGGGGCGATGATCATGTTTGCCTTCGCCGCGCTGTTCTGGCTGCTGCCCGATGCGCTGGTGGGGCTGTTCATCGACCGTGACGACCCGGCATTTGCGGCGATCTTCCAGCTGGCGGTGCAGTTGCTGATGGTGGCTGCGTGGTTCGAGCTGTTCGATGGCATGCAGACGATCGCGATGGGCTCGATCCGTGGGCTGAAGGATGCCAAGACGACCTTCCTGATCGGGCTGGTGTGCTACTGGCTGGTGGGGGCGCCGAGCGCCTGGCTGTTCACCTTTACCCTGGGCGGTGGCGCGGTCGGGGTGTGGTGGGGGCTGGCGTTGGGGCTGGCGTGTGCGGCGGTGGCACTGACCTTTGGCTTTGAGTGGCGGATGAAGCGGCTTTTGGGCAAGGCCGGGATTGGTGGAGCGGCGACGGCTTCGGCCTGACTTGCGGGCCTCTTCGCGGGTAAACCCGCTCCCACAGGGACTGCGCAGGGTCTGAATCCTGTGCAAAGCCTGTGGGAGCGGGTTCACCCGCGAAAGGGCCCTAAAGGGCTGTGCCCAACTGGCAGCCGGTCGCCTGCAGCAAGAACTCCATCAACTCCGCCACCGGCAGCGGCTTGCTGACCAGGAAGCCCTGCACCTGGTCACAGCCAAACCCGCGCAGCAACGCCATCTGCTCTTCGCTCTCCACCCCTTCGGCCACCACCTCCAGGTTGAGGTTGTGCGCCAGGTTGATCATGGCGTGCACCAGCTTGCGGTTCTCCTCGCGCATTTCCATCTCCGCGACAAAGCTCCGGTCCACCTTGAGCAAGGTGATCGGCAGGCTGTTTAGGTGCACGAACGAAGAGAACCCGGTACCAAAATCATCGAGCGAGAAGCGCACGCCCAGGCGCCCCAGGGCGTCCATGGTCTGGCGTACCAGCTCGTTGCGGCGCATCACCGCCGTTTCGGTGAGCTCGAATTCGAGCCAGCGGGCATCCACGCCATGTTCGAGAATCAGGCGGCTCAAGGTCGCCAGCAACTGGCTGTCCTGAAACTGGCGGAAGCTCAGGTTGACCGCCATGTGCAGCGGCTCCAGGCCGCGCTCGCACAGCGCCTGCATGTCGCGCAGGGCTCGGGAAATCACCCAGTAGCCCAGCGGCACGATCAGGCCGCTCTGCTCGGCCAGCGGCACGAACTCGCTGGGCGGCAACAGGCCGCGCTCGGCATGCCGCCAGCGCACCAGCGCCTCGAGGCCGACGATGCGCCCGTCGGCCAGGTTCAACCGCGGCTGGTAATGCAGCTCCAGCTCGTCCCGGCGCAGGGCGCGGCGCAATTCGCTTTCCAGATCGGCAAGGCTACGGGCGTTGCGATTGATACGCTCGTTGAACACATGGAAGGTGCAACCCTGGCTGCCCTTGGCCTGGCGCATGGCGATGTGCGCATGCCACATCAGCGGGTCGGCACCACCCTGGGCGCAGGCATGGGCCAGGCCCAGGCTGCAGCCCAGCAGCAGGCTTTCGCCGTCAATCCAGTAGGGTTCGGCCAACGCCTCGACAATCCGCTCGGCAATCCACTCGGCACGGTTGGGGTCGCGTCGGGTGTCGATCAGCAGGGCGAACTCGTCGCTGCCCAGGCGCGCCAGTTGGTCGCCCGCCTCCAGTTGCTGTTTCAGCCGCGCCACCACCTGCAGGATCAGGCGGTCGCCGCTCTGGTGGCCAAGGGCGTCGTTGACGTGGCGGAAGTTGTCCAGGTCCAGGTGGCCGAGGGCAAGGCCACGGCCGTCGTTCTCGGCCAGGCGCGCGGTCAGCAAGGCCTGGAAGCCCTGGCGGTTGGCGATGCCGGTCAGCGGGTCCTGCTCGGCCAGGCGCTGCAAGGTGGCCACCAGCACGCCGCGCTCGCGCACATGGCGCAGCGAGCGACGCAAGGTGTCGGCATTGAGCTGGTCACGCACCAGCCAGTCACTGACGGCGCTGGGCGCTAACTGAGGCTCGCGGTCGAGCAGCAGGATGGTCGGCAGCTCGCAGCGTCCAGGCGCGGGCTGCAGGGCCGGGGTTGCCAGCACGACAGCCTGGCGGTCCTGGTTGAACAGGCTGTCGACCGAGTCCCAGTTCGGCGCCGTCAGCAGCACGGCGCTGCCACCCTGGGCAGGCATGCAATCGCGTAGCAGCGCGCCCCATTCCGGCTCATCGGCCAACAGCAGCAAACGCAATGGTTCGACAGGCGTGGACAAGCGGGCTCCTTAGGCTTCACGGTGCAACGGAAACTGCCAGGTATGCTACTGCATTAATGAAAATGATTTTCAATTTAATACATGTTTTTACGGGTGTAGCATCCCGACGTATTTTGTCGTGCATCCTGCGCGAAACTGCGCCAGCCGGCAAATCCCGTTTACATATTTGACTCAGACGTCAGACGGTCGCGCCACAAACGCCCCATGCCTGTTAGAATGCGCGGCTATTTTCTGGCGACCCCCGGTTTCTAGCATGTCCCGACTCAATCCCCGGCAGCAGGAAGCCCGTGACTATGTCGGCGGCCCTCTTTTGGTGCTCGCCGGTGCAGGCTCGGGCAAGACCAGCGTGATCACGCGCAAGATTGCCCACCTCATCCAGAACTGCGGCATCCGTGCCCAGTACATCGTGGCGATGACCTTCACCAACAAGGCCGCCCGCGAGATGAAGGAACGGGTCGCCACCCTGCTGCGCCCGGGGGAAGGCCGCGGCCTGACTGTGTGCACATTCCACAACCTGGGCCTGAACATCATCCGCAGGGAGCACGAGCGCCTGGGCTACAAGCCGGGTTTCTCGATCTTCGACGAGTCCGACATCAAGGCGTTGCTGTCGGACATCATGCAGAAGGAATACTCCGGCGACGACGGCATCGACGAGATCAAGAACATGATCGGTGCCTGGAAGAACGACCTGATCCTGCCCGCCGAGGCCCTGGAGAAGGCGCGCAACCCGCGCGAGCAGACTGCCGCCATCGTCTACACCCACTACCAGCGCACGCTCAAGGCGTTCAACGCGGTGGACTTCGACGACCTGATCCTGCTGCCGGTCAAGCTGTTCCAGGAGCACCCCGATGTGCTGGAGCGCTGGCAGAACCGCGTGCGCTACCTGCTGGTGGACGAATACCAGGACACCAACGCCAGCCAGTACCTGCTGGTGAAGATGCTGATCGGCATGCGCAACCAGTTCACCGTGGTAGGCGACGACGACCAGTCGATCTACGCCTGGCGTGGCGCCCGGCCGGAAAACCTGATGCTGCTCAAGGAGGACTACCCCTCCCTGAAGGTGGTGATGCTGGAGCAGAACTACCGCTCCACCAGCCGCATCCTGCGCTGCGCCAACGTGCTGATTGCCAACAACCCGCACGCGTTCGAGAAGCAGCTGTGGAGCGAGATGGGCGTGGGCGACGAGATCCGCGTCATCCGCTGCAAGAACGAGGAAGCCGAGGCCGAACGCGTGGCCATGGAAATCCTCACCCTGCACCTGCGCACCAACCGCCCGTACAGCGACTTTGCCATCCTCTACCGCGGCAACTACCAGGCCAAGCTGATCGAACTGAAGCTGCAGCACCACCAGGTGCCATATCGCCTGTCGGGCGGCAACAGCTTCTTCGGCCGCCAGGAGGTCAAGGACCTGATGGCCTACCTGCGCCTGCTGGTGAACCCGGACGATGACAACGCCTACCTGCGGGTGATCAACGTACCGCGCCGCGAGATCGGTTCCACCACCCTGGAAAAGCTCGGCAACTACGCCACCGAACGCGGTATTTCGATGTACGCCGCCAGCGAGGAGCTTGGCCTGGGCGAGCATCTGGACGCCCGCTATACCGAGCGCTTGCAGCGCTTCAAGCATTGGCTGGACGGGGTGCGCCACAAGGTTGCCCTGGAAGACCCGATTGCCGCGCTGCACGAGATGATCCGCGATATCGACTACGAGAACTGGATCCGCCAGCAGACCGCCAGCGACAAGGCGGCCGAGTTCCGCATCAGCAACGTCTGGTTCCTGGTCGAAGCGCTGAAGAACACCCTCGAGAAGGACGAAGAGGGTGACATGACCATCGAGGACGCCATCGGCAAGCTGGTGCTGCGCGACATGCTCGAGCGCCAGCAGGAAGAGGAAGAGAACGCCGAAGGTGTGCAGATGATGACCCTGCATGCCTCCAAGGGCCTGGAATTCCCATACGTGTTCATCATGGGCATGGAAGAGGAAATCCTCCCGCACCGCTCCAGCATCGAGGCCGACACCATCGAAGAGGAACGCCGCCTGGCCTACGTGGGCATCACCCGCGCGCGCCAGACCCTGGCCTTCACCTTCGCCGCCAAGCGCAAGCAGTACGGTGAAATCATCGACTGCACGCCCAGCCGGTTCCTCGACGAACTGCCACCGGACGACCTGGCCTGGGAAGGCCTGGACGATGCGCCGGTCGAGGTAAAGGCTGCACGGGGCAACAACGCCTTGGCCGATATCCGGGCAATGCTCAAACGCTGATCAACCATTACTCTTTAACTTTGCCGCTATTTGCGGCCACCTTTGCTACATCGAGGAAAACAAAGTGGAAGCACTGCATCAGAAGATTCGCGAAGAAGGCATCGTGCTTTCCGATCAGGTTCTCAAAGTCGACGCGTTTCTCAACCACCAGATCGATCCGGCGCTGATGCAGCTGATCGGTGACGAGTTCGCCCGCCTGTTCGCCGACGCGGGCGTGACCAAGATCGTCACCATCGAAGCCTCGGGCATTGCCCCGGCGGTGATGACTGGCCTGAAGCTGGGCGTGCCGGTGATTTTCGCCCGCAAGCACCAGTCGCTGACCCTGACCGAGAACCTGCTGACCGCCTCGGTGTATTCCTTCACCAAGCAGACCGAGAACACCGTGGCCATCTCGCCGCGTCACCTGAACAGCAGCGACCGCGTGCTGGTGATCGACGACTTCCTGGCCAATGGCAAGGCGTCGCAGGCCCTGATCTCGATCATCAAGCAGGCCGGCGCCACCGTGGCCGGCCTGGGTATCGTGATCGAGAAGTCGTTCCAGGGCGGCCGTGCCGAGCTGGACAGCCAGGGCTATCGCGTCGAGTCGCTGGCCCGGGTGAAGTCGCTGGAAGGTGGTGTGGTGTCCTTCATCGAATAAGGCCGCTACGCGATCTCTGTGGGAGCGGGTTTACCCGCGAATGCGATTTGGGATGCGCCATCGCATTCGCGGGTAAACCCGCTCCCACAGGGGACAGTATGTCCGAGTGTTTATTTTGCAGCCTGTAAACCCGCCAGCAGCAACCGCTGGTAAAGCTCTTCCTTCAGCCCCTGCGGCTGATCCAGCTGCATCCGCACAAGATGCCTCGCGTAGCCCTCGGGCCCCGGCGCATCCAGCGCTGCCTTGCCCAGCTCCAGCACCTCGCTCAGCTTGAACTTGCTCTTCAACCAGTTCAGCGCCCGCAGCAAATCCCGCTCTTCAGCCGTAAAGTCCGTGCCCAGCGGATACTCCGGAAACAACCGCGAATGCCGCGCCCTGATCGCCTCCAGCCGCTGCGGCGTATTGTCGGTAAAGCACACCTCCAGTTGAAAATCCTTGGCCAGCTTGCCGGCATCCTTTGCCTGCTCGATCAGCCCCTGCTGGAACCGCGAATCACATACCGCCAGCAACCGCGCAATCACCTCGCTGTCGGTCTGCCCACGCAGGTCGGCAATGCCGTACTCGGTCACCACGATATCGCGCAGGTGCCGGGGGATGGTGCAATGGCCATAGTTCCAGAACAGGTTCGAGGTCACCTCCCCGCCCGCCTCACGCCAGCTGCGCAGCAGCAGGATCGAACGCCCGCCCTCCAGCGCATGGCCCTGGGCGACGAAGTTGTACTGCCCGCCCACGCCACTGAGTACTCGGCCATCCTCCAGCTGGTCAGCCACCCCAGCGCCGAGCAGGGTCATGCCGAATACGCTGTTGATGAAGCGCGCATCACGGCGTTGGCGGCGCTTGAGCTCCTCCTGCCCGTACAGCTCGTTGATGAAGCTGATACGCGTCATGGCAAACCGTGCGCGCTGTTCCAGCGGCATGTCGCGCAAGCGCTGGTAGAACGCCTGGGGGCCGAGGAAGAAACCGCCATGCAGCACTGCCGCCACCTGCTCGTCCGCCGGGCGCCGCAACAGGCCCGCTTCGGCCAGCGCCAGCAAGCCGTTGACGAACATCTCGCTGCAGCCGTACAGGCCTTGGGCGAAGGTATCCAGGCCCCCTTTCCGTTCGATCAACGCTTGCCACGAGCCAACACCCAGCGCGTCGAGCACAGCACGATAACCGGCGTTGTCACCCTGGCGCGCCAGCAATGCGGCAGCTACCGCATCGCCCATGGCACCAATGCCGATCTGTAGCGTGCCGCCGTCGCGAACCAGGCTGCTGGCGTGCAGGCCGATGCAGTGGTCCTGGGTGTTGACCGGCATGTTCGGCGTGGAGAACAGGCGGCGTTGCTCGGCTGTATCGATCAGCAGGTCGAACGTATCGATGGGTAGCTCGGCGTCACCCGGCATGTAAGGCAGCTCGGCATGCACCTGGCCGAGCATGAGGATGGTCTCGCCGGCAGCGCGGCGCTTGGCGATCATCGGCAGCAGGTCGAGGGTGATGTCGGGGTTGCAGGCCAGGCTCAGGTGCACCGGTCTCTCGGGCGTGGCGGCCACCAACTGCGCGATCAGGTTCAGGCCCTTGGCGTTGATGTCACGTGCTGCGTGGCTGTAGTTGCTGCTGATGTAGCTTTGCTGGGCCGAATCGCTGTGCAGCAGGCTGCCGGGCTGCATGAAGAATTGTTCCACCTGGATGTTCGGCGGCAGGCTGTCGTTGCGCAGGTCGGCGAGGTAGGTAAGTTCTTCATAGTCGGCGAAGACGCGCTCGACGAAGGGCTCGAGAAAGCGCCGCTGCAGGCCATCGCCCAGTGGCGGGCGGCCGAGGGACAGGGCGGTGTAGATAGTAAGGCGCCGTTCGGGCAGCTCGCGGATGCGGGCGTAAAGCGCATTGACGAAGGCGTTGGGCTTGCCCAGGCCCAGCGGCAGGCCCATGTGGATGTGGGCTGGCAGGCGCGACAGGACTTGCTCGACGGCCTGGTCGATGGAGCAGAGGTGCATCGGGGCCTCCTGAGACATCCATGGGTTCAGGGGTTGGACATGGGCTTTGGTGGGTTGGTTGCCTGTGCCGGCCCTTTCACGGCTAAAGCCGCTCCTACAGAGACCTCACTGCCCTTGAGTCCTGTGCTGCACCTGTGAGTACCCACAGGGGCCCCACAATCCTTGAAGCCTGCACTGTACCTGTGGGAGCGGCTTTAGCCGCGAAAGGGCCGGCACAGGCACCACAAAAACAAAGCCCGCCATCAATGGCGGGCCTCATGCAATTCAGCTGTTTCTCACAGCCCGGACATTTTCTTGATCGCCCCTTTCAGGTCGTCATCCGAGCAGTCTGCGCAGGTGCCTTTCGGTGGCATGGCGTTGATGCCGGTAATGGCCTTGGCCAGGATGCCGTCCAGGCCACCCTGGTGGTCGGCGCGTTCCTTCCACGCCGCGGTATCGCCAATCTTCGGTGCGCCGAGCAGGCCGGAGCCATGGCAGGCATTACAGTGCTTGGCGATGATCTCGTCCGGCGTCTTGGCACCACCGCCACCTGCGGCGGCGGCCACTTCCATGCCCTTGCACTCCTGGCCCTGGACGCACACCTGGCCAACCGGCTCCAGGCGCTTGGCGATGTCATCGTTGGTCGCAGCGGTTGCGCTCATTGCCCAGAGGGCGAATACGGCTGCTGGTACGGCCAGCATCTTCTTGATTTGGTTCACGCGAACACCCTCATGGTGGCTAATCACGCTCGCGGCCACGGATCGGCGAGCGTTGAAAAGTATAGCGGGAACCCAGATGCCGTGAAACGACCCCACACGGGAAAGGGGTATTGCCGAATCAATGCACTGCGCTGGATCAAAAGTTTGAAGGCGTCGCCGCACTGATCAGCCGCGCCGGCCGGTCGAACGGGTTGCGAAAGCGGTGCGGGCGGGTGCTTTCGAAGTAGTAGCTGTCGCCCTCTTCAAGGATGAAGATCTCGTTGCCGACCACCAACTCCAGGCGGCCTTCGAGCAGGATGCCGGTTTCTTCACCGTCATGGGTAAGCATTTCGGCGCCCGTGTCGGCACCCGGTGGATACACCTCGGTGAGAAAGGCGATGGCACGGTTGGGGTGCGACTTGCCGACCAGCTTCATGGTCACCGCACCGTCGGAGATATCGATCAGCTCATGAGCCTTGTAGACGATCTGCGTGGGGCTTTCAGGTTCCAGTTCGACCGAGAAGAACTCGACCATCGACATGGGAATGCCGCTCAGCACCTTGCGCAGCGAGCTGATCGACGGGCTCACGCTGTTCTTCTCGATCATCGAGATGGTGCTGTTGGTCACGCCGGCACGCTTGGCGAGTTCACGCTGGGACAGGCCCTTGAGCTTGCGGATGGCTTGCAGTCGTTCGCCGACGTCCAAAGCTGGAGCCTCCTGAAACGGTGGAAAGGGGGGTGGATGTGAACGATATCATGGCAATGCCGTTCAGTATTTACAACACACCGCCCTTCAACCTGTCCGCTTCAGCGTGTCATTCGCCGATGTAGTCCCGCGGTACTCGCTTCAGGTTGCAGAAAATCTGGTACGGAATGGTACCCGCGTGCGCAGCCACCTCACTGGCCAGCACATGCTTGCCCCACAGTTCGACGGGGCTGCCGACGGTGGCTTCCGGCACGTCGGTCAGGTCGATGCTGAGCATATCCATCGATACTCGGCCGATCAGTTGTGTGCGCTTGCCAGCGACCAGCACCGGGGTACCGTTGGGCGCCTGGCGCGGGTAGCCATCGGCATAGCCCATGGCAACCACACCAACGCGGGTTGGCCGTGGGCTGACGAACTTGGCGCCATAGCCCACCGGCTCGCCGGCAGGCAGTTCGCGCACGCTGATCACCCGCGATTGCAGGGTCATCACCGGTTGCAGGCGCTCGGCCTCGGCCTGGGCCACTTCGAACGGTGTGGCACCGTACAGCATCAGGCCCGGGCGCACCCAGTCGCTGGGGGCCTGCGGCCAGCCCAGCACACCGGGGGAGTTGCGCAGGCTGCACTCGGCGGCCAGGCCCTGGCGGGCGGCCTCGAACACGGCGATCTGTTGGGCGGTAGCGTCGGCATCCAGTTCGTCGGCGCGAGCGAAGTGGCTCATCAGCACGATGCGCGCGACCTTGCCGCTGGCCAGCAGGCGCTGGTAGGCCTCGTGGTAGTCCTTGGGGTGCAGGCCGACGCGGTGCATGCCGCTGTCGAGCTTGAGCCAGACGGTGAGCGGCTTGTGCAGCTGGGTCTTTTCGATCGCTTCCAGTTGCCACAGCGAGTGCACTACGCACCACAGGTCGTGCTCGGCGATCAGGGCCAGTTCGCTGGCTTCGAAGAAACCTTCCAGCAGTAGCACCGGGGCTTTGATACCGGCGGCGCGCAGCTCCAGCGCTTCTTCGATGCAGGCCACGGCAAAGCCGTCGGCTTCGGCCTCCAGGGCCAGGGCACAGCGCACGGCGCCGTGGCCGTAGGCGTCGGCCTTGATCACGGCGAGGGCTTTGGCACCGGTCAGTTCACGGGCCAGACGGTAGTTGTGGCGCAGGGCCTGGAGGTCGATCAGGGCGCGGGCGGGACGCATGGCGGCTGCCTTATGGTGGTTCACAGGTTGAAAACGGTGTTGGGTTCTTCGCGGCTAAAGCCGCTCCCACAGGGGACCGCACAATGCCCAAGCACATGCGATCCCTGTGGGAGCGGCTTTAGCCGCGAAGAGGCCGGTGCAGGCTATTACTGCTGGTGAGCCGGCGCAGTCTGCCCGTGCTTGGCCACTTCCGGGCTGTTGCCATAACGGGAAATGTCCAGGCCTTCGGCACTGATCTGCGGCTTCTTGCGCGCAATCAGGTCGGCCAGCAGGCGACCGGAGCCGCACGCCATGGTCCAGCCCAAAGTACCGTGACCGGTGTTCAGGAACAGGTTGCGGAACGCCGTGGCACCAACGATCGGCGTGCCGTCCGGGGTCGCCGGGCGCAGGCCGGTCCAGAAGCTAGCCTGGCTCAGATCACCGCCGCGAGGATAAAGGTCGTTGACGATCATCTCCAGCGTTTCGCGCCGACGCGGGTTCAACGACAGGTCAAAACCGGCGATCTCAGCCATGCCGCCGACGCGGATACGGTTGTCGAAACGGGTAATGGCAACCTTGTAGGTCTCGTCGAGAATGGTCGAGGTCGGGGCCATGTCGGCGTTGGTGATCGGCACGGTCAGCGAGTAGCCCTTCAGCGGGTACACCGGGGCCTTGATGCCCAGCGGCTTGAGCATCTGCGGCGAGTAGCTGCCCAGCGCCAGCACGTAGCGGTCGGCGGTTTCCAGCTTGCCGTCGATCCATACGCCATTGATGCGGTCACCCGCGAAGTCCAGGCGCTGGATGTCCTGGCCGAAGCGGAACTCCACGCCCAGCTTCACGGCCATTTCGGCAAGCTTGGTGGTGAACAGCTGGCAGTCGCCAGTCTGGTCGTTTGGCAGGCGCAGGGCGCCGGCCAGGATGTCCTTGACGCCAGCCAGGGCCGGTTCGACGCGGGCAATGCCGTCGCGGTCAAGCAGCTCGTAAGGCACGCCGGACTGCTCCAGAACGGCAATGTCCTTGGCCGCGGCATCCACCTGGGCCTGGGTACGGAACAGCTGGGTGGTGCCCAGGCTGCGGTTTTCGTAGGCGATGCCGGTTTCGGCGCGCAGTTCGTCGAGGCAGTCACGGCTGTACTCGGACAGGCGCACCATGCGCTCCTTGTTCACCGCGTAACGGCTGGCGGTGCAGTTGCGCAGCATCTGTGCCATCCACAGGTACTGGTCGACGTCGCCGGTGAGCTTGATGGCCAGGGGCGCGTGGCGCTCCAGCAGCCATTTGATGGCCTTCAGCGGCACGCCTGGGGCGGCCCAGGGCGAGGCATAGCCGGGCGAGATCTGGCCGGCGTTGGCAAAGCTGGTTTCCATGGCCACCGCCGGCTGGCGATCGACCACCGTTACTTCGAAACCTTGCCGGGCCAGATAGTAGGCACTGGCGGTTCCGATCACACCGCTACCAAGTACCAGAACTCGCATCGTTTTATCCCTCGCACGCGGCGCGCCGCAGACTTTTATTGAAATGGCATGAATGCGCGCAGTATAGGAATTTGAAGGCAGTGCAATTCACTATATAAAAGCCTATTATTGGCGAGAATTCTCGGCAAAATCGCCTTTCACGGAGGGGCATCCCCTATGAGAACCCAGCACCAGAGCAAGCGTGAACTGGACAAGATCGACCGTAACATCCTGCGTATCCTGCAGAATGACGGGCGTATTTCCTTCACCGAACTGGGCGAGAAAGTTGGGCTTTCCACCACCCCTTGCACCGAGCGGGTCCGCCGCCTGGAGCGCGAGGGCATCATCATGGGCTACAACGCCCGCCTTAACCCGCAGCACCTCAAGGGCAGCCTGCTGGTGTTCGTGGAAATCAGCCTGGACTACAAATCGGGCGACACCTTCGAGGAGTTCCGCCGCGCGGTGCTGAAACTGCCCCACGTGCTGGAATGCCACCTGGTTTCAGGCGACTTCGACTACCTGGTGAAGGCGCGTATTTCCGAGATGGCCTCGTACCGCAAACTGCTCGGCGACATCCTGCTGAAGCTGCCGCACGTGCGCGAATCGAAGAGCTACATCGTGATGGAAGAGGTGAAGGAGAGCCTTTGCCTGCCGATCCCGGACTGAAGTCAGACCAGCACTTGGCGGGTGGTGGCAATGAACTGGTGGACCAGCTGCTCGGCAGCGGGCTCGATCATCTGTTCAGGGCCACGGCCACGCGGGCAGGCCAGGCGCGGGGTGGTGCCGAACAGGCGGCAGATCATCGGGCGCTCTTCATACACCGTGCAGCCGTTGGGGCCCAGGTGCACACAGTCCAGGCGCTCCAGGGCGGCGTCCTGCTCGGCCTGGGACTTGCGCGGCAGGCGGGCCATTTCTTCCGCCGAAGTGGTGACCGGGCCGCAGCAGTCGTGGCAGCCGGGCTCGCACTCGAAGGAAGGGATGAGTTCGCGCAGGAAGTGGATCTTGTGGCGGTTGCAGGACATGGCTGGGTTCAAAACTAGTAAATTGGCCAGATTATAGGCCCATTCGCGGGCGCAGCCCTCGCCTTGTTGCCCACCACCCTACCCCGGCTTATCCTCCTCCCCTCAGCCCACCAGCCTCAGGACCTGCCCAATGATCCACAGCGCGCAGCACGCCGCCTCCTACTACGCCGCCAGCAGCGCGCCACACCCCGACCACTCCTTCCTGCAGGGCGAGCACAGCGCCGATGTGTGTATCGTTGGCGGCGGCTACTCGGGCCTGAACACCGCCATCGAACTGGCCGAGCGCGGCTTTTCGGTCATCCTGCTGGAGGCGCGCAAGCTCGGTTGGGGCGCCAGCGGGCGCAATGGTGGGCAACTGATCCGTGGCGTCGGCCACGGCCTGGAGCAATTCCTCCCGATCATCGGCGAGGAAGGCGTGCGCAGCCTGAAACTGATGGGCCTGGAAGCGGTGCAGATCGTCCGCGAGCGCGTCGAAAGGCATGCCATCGCCTGCGACCTGACCTGGGGTTACTGCGACCTGGCCAACAAACCCGCCGAGCTGCTGGGCTTTGCCGAGGATGCTGAAGAACTGCGCAGCCTTGGCTACGCACATGAACTGCGCCTGGTCGGCAAGGACGATATCCACAGCGTGGTCGGTGCCGACTGTTATGTCGGCGGGCTGGTCGACATGGGTTCCGGGCACCTGCACCCGCTCAACCTGGCCCTGGGTGAGGCTGCCGTGGCCAGCCGCCTGGGCGTGAAGCTGTTCGAGCAGTCCGAGGTCACACGCATCGACTACGGCCCGGAAGTACAGGTGCACACCGCCCAAGGCCGGGTACGCGCCAAAACCCTGGTGCTGTGCTGCAACGCCTACCATAACGACCTCAACCGCGAGTTGGGCGGCAAGGTGCTGCCAGCCGGCAGCTACATCATCGCCACCGAGCCACTGGGCGAAGAACGTGCCCGTTCGCTGCTACCGCAGAACATGGCGGTATGTGACCAGCGCGTGGCACTGGACTACTACCGCCTGTCCGCCGACCAGCGCCTGTTGTTCGGCGGTGCCTGCCACTATTCGGGCCGCGACCCGAAGGACATCGCCGCCTATATGCGGCCGAAGATGCTCAAGGTGTTCCCGCAACTGACCGACGTGCGCATCGACTACCAGTGGGGCGGCATGATCGGCATCGGCGCCAACCGCCTGCCGCAGGTTGGCCGCCTGGCAAGCCAGCCGAACGTGTATTACGCCCAGGCCTACTCCGGCCATGGGCTCAACGCCACCCACCTGGCTGCACGCCTGCTCGGCGAGGCCATCAGCGGCCAGGAAAGCGGGCGTTTCGACCTGTTTGCCAAGGTGCCGCACATCACCTTCCCCGGCGGCCAGCACCTGCGCTCGCCGCTGCTGGCGTTGGGGATGCTGTGGTATCGCCTGAAAGAGCTGATCTGAAAGCTGCGCACTGCCCCTTGTGGGAGCGGCCTTGTGTCGCGAAAGGGCTGCGAAGCAGCCCCGGCAATTCATGCAGTGATGCAAATATCCTGGGGCCGCTGTGCGGCCCTTTCGCGACACAAGGCCGCTCCCACAACGATCGCATCAGTCCTTCCAGAAGGGCTTACGCCCTTCGGCCCGGGCCTGCTCCCAGCTCAGCCCGACATCGCGCAACTCGTCATCGGTCAACTGCAGCAGCGCCCTGCGGGTGTGCCAGCGATGCAGCATCAGCCCCCAACGCCCCAACCCTTTCGGCGCGTTGAACACCTTTGCTTGCTGCCCGGCTTCCAGTTCCTTGGCCAACAGTTGCAAGCGCACATCGCTCATGCCACCCATCACCGCATCCTCTCGTTCAGTTGATACTGTGGAGAAAGCATGCGCGTCGACAGCACCGGCAATACAGATCCAATACAGCCTTATTATTCCCATACAGAATTGGCCGCAGGCCGACTGAATGCTGTATTTTCAGCGCAACTGTACCGGTCGCCACGCTATTGCAGCGCAGGAGTATGCCGTGACCCTTTACCTGAACCTCGCCGAACTGCTCGGTGCCCGTATCGAACAGGGCCTCTACCGCCCCGGCCAGCGCCTGCCGTCAGTGCGCGCCCTGAGTGTGGAGCACGGGGTCAGCCTGAGCACCGTGCAGCAGGCCTACCGCATGCTGGAAGACAGCGGCATGGTCTCGCCCCGGCCCAAGTCCGGCTACTTCGTCAACGACCACCGCCACCTGCCGGCCCTGCCCGCCGTCAGCCGCCCGGCCCAGCGCCCGGTGGACATCTCGCAATGGGAGCAGGTGCTCGAGCTGGTGCGCAGTACCCCACGCCAGGGCGTGATTCAACTCGGTCGCGGCATGCCCGACATCGACAGCCCCACCCTCAAGCCACTGCTGCGCAGCCTTGCCCAACTGAGCCGGCGGCAGGACATGCCCGGGCTGTACTACGACAACATCCACGGCAACATGGCCCTGCGCGAACAGGTGGCCCGGCTGATGCTCGACTCCGGCTGCCGCCTTGGCCCGGCTGACCTGGTGATTACCACTGGCTGCCATGAGGCGCTGTCCTGCAGCATTCGAGCGGTATGCGAGCCGGGCGATATCGTCGCGGTCGACTCCCCCAGCTTCCACGGCGCCATGCAAACCCTCAAGGGCCTGGGCATGAAAGCCCTGGAAATCCCCACAGACCCGGTTACCGGCATCAGCCTGGAGGCGCTGGAGCTGGCATTGGAGCAGTGGCCGATCAAGCTCATCCAGATCACCCCCAGCTGCAACAACCCTCTCGGCTACATCATGCCCGAGGCTCGCAAGAAGGCACTGCTGAGCCTGGCCCAGCGCTACGATGTGGCCATCCTGGAAGATGATGTATACGGCGACCTGGCCTACACCTACCCGCGCCCACGCACCGTCAAGTCGTTTGACGACGACGGCCGCGTGTTGCTCTGCAGCTCTTTCTCAAAGACCCTCGCCCCCGGCCTGCGGGTTGGTTGGGTAGCGCCCGGTCGTTACCTGGAGCGGGTGCTGCACATGAAATACATCAGCACCGGAAGCACGGCCAGCCAGCCGCAGTTGGCCATTGCCGACTTCATCGCCGGCGGGCACTACCAGCCCCACGTACGGCGCATGCGCAGCCAGTACCAGCGTGGCCGCGACCTGATGAGCGACTGGGTGACCCGCTACTTCCCGGCGGGCACCCGGGTCAGTCGACCGCAAGGTGGCTTCATGCTGTGGGTGGAATTACCCGAACATTTCGATACGCTGCGCCTGAACCGGGCTTTACTGGAGCAGGACGTGCAGGTTGCCGTGGGCAGTATTTTCTCGGCCTCGGGCAAGTTCCGCCACTGCCTGCGCATGAACTTCGCCGCACGGCCCACGCCGCAGATCGAAGCTGCCGTGCGCAGGGTTGGTGAAACCGCCCTTCGTCTACTGGAAGAAGAAAGCGCCGGCGCGTAACTTTGCGCCGCCCGCCACGGTCCAACCATTTAAGCCTTTGCTGCACAGGACGATCCACCCTTGAGACTCCAGCGAGCCCTGCCTCTGCTGCTGGTGCTACTGCTTGGTCTTGCCGGCTGTGCCAGCGTCGGCACGCCCCGCGAAACCAGCCAGGCGTTACCCGCCAACGACTCGGCCTTCGGCCGCTCGGTACTGCGCCAGGCCGCGCCGTACGACGGCCGCTCGGGCTTTCGCCTGCTGCCCAACAGCAACGAGGCGTTCCGCGCCCGTGCCGAACTGATCCGCAACGCCCAGGCGAGCATCGACCTGCAGTACTACATCGTCCACGATGGCCTCAGCACCCGCGCCCTGGTGCATGAACTGCTGCGCGCCGCCGACCGTGGCGTACGTGTGCGCATCCTGCTCGACGACACCACCAGCGATGGCCTGGACGTCATCATGGGCACCCTCGATGCCCACCCGAACATCCAGATACGGGTGTTCAACCCGCTACACCTGGGCCGCAGCACCGGCGTGACGCGCGCGGTGGGCCGCCTGTTCAACCTGTCGCGCCAGCATCGGCGCATGCACAACAAACTGTTCTTGGTGGACAACAGCATGGCCATCGTCGGCGGGCGCAACCTGGGCGATGAGTATTTCGATGCCGAACCCAACCTCAACTTCACCGACATCGACTTGCTGGGTGTCGGCCCGGTGGCCGAACAGCTCGGCCACAGTTTCGACCAATACTGGAACAGCGCCCTGAGCCGGCCGATTACCGACTTTCTCTGGCGCGACCCAGATGCCAGCGACCTGCGCGCCAGCCGCCACCGCCTGGAAATTTCACTGGCCGAAGCCAGGACCCAACGCAAAGCCCTGTATGACCGCTTGATGGCCTACCAGTCGCAGCCGCGCCTGGATGTGTGGCGCAACGAACTGATATGGGCCCATGCCCAGGCGCTGTGGGATGCGCCGAGCAAGGTGCTGGCCGATGACGAACCGGACCCGCAACTACTGCTGACCCAGCAACTGGCTCCTGACTTGAGCAAGGTGCAACGCGAGCTGATCCTGGTATCGGCGTACTTCGTGCCCGGCGAGTCCGGCCTGCTGTACCTCACCCACAGCGCCGACGCGGGTATCTCGGTCAAGCTGCTGACCAACTCGCTGGAGGCCACCGACGTGCCGGCAGTGCATGGCGGCTATGCACCATACCGGCGGGCACTGCTGGAGCATGGCGTACAACTGTATGAGCTGCGCCGCCAACCCGGTGACCCCAGCGCCCGACACAGCTTGAGCTTCCATGGCAGTTCGGACTCGAGCCTGCACAGCAAGGCGATCGTGTTCGACCGGCGCAAGACCTTCATCGGTTCGTTCAATTTCGACCCGCGTTCAGTGTTGTGGAATACCGAGGTCGGGGTACTGGTGGACAGCCCGGAGCTGGCCGAGTACACCCGCGCGCTGGCGGTACAGGGCATGGCCCCGGCCTTGAGCTACCAGCCGACGCTGGTGGGTAACCAGATGGTGTGGGTGACCGAGGAAAATGGCAGGCGACGCATGCTCACGTCCGAACCGGGCGGGATGTGGCGGCGGTTCAATGCCTGGATCAGCAAGGCGGTTGGCCTGGAGAAGATGTTGTAGCGGCGATTTTGGGGCTGCTTTGCAGCCCCAAAATCCATCAGGCAGAAGCCGGCTCAAACGCCCCGCGCCGCCGGGTCAACACCACCAACCCCGCAGCCCCCGCAGCCATCAGCAACGGCAACGCATGCCCGCTGATCCACTGGCTGCCGGCCCCGGCCAGCAGCGGCCCGAGCAGGCAGCCAATACCCCACAGCTGCGCCACATGGGCGTTGGCCCGCACCAGCGCATCATCCCGGTAGCGCTCACCAATGAGCACCAGCGACAAGGTGAACAAGCCCCCTGCACTGGCCCCGAACAGCACCCACAGCGGCCAGATCGCCGGTGAATGCAGCAGCAACGGAATCGCCAGGCTGGACACCAGCAGGGTCACCGCACAACCGGTGAACAGGGCGCGCCGCGACATATGGTCGGCCAGCGCACCGATGGGCAGTTGCAGCACTGCATCGCCCACCACCACGGTACTGACCATGAACAGGGCGATTTCGGTGCTGAAGCCCTGTTGCAGGCAATACACCGGCAGCAAGGTCAGGATCATTGCCTCGAACGAGGCAAACAGGGCAATGGCCCAGGCGATCACCGGCAAGCGCCGGCAGAAGGCGAACAGGTCGCCGAAGGTGACGCTGCAGGCCTCTGTGCTGGGTGCCCCGCCACGGCCCAGGAGAATCAGCGGCGCCACCAGCAGCAGGCCGGTAGCGGCCCAGAAGCCGAAGTCGTCATCCGAGCCGAGAAAGCCCAGCAGCAGCGGCCCGGCGAGCTGGCTGAGGGCATAGCTGCTGCCGTACAACGCCACCAGGCGGCCACGCCATTGCTCGACTACCAGCTGATTGATCCAGCTTTCGCCGAGTATGAACACCACGGTCAGCGACATACCGATCAGCAACCGCAGCAGTAGCCACAACGGGTAGCTGGGCAACAGTGCGACCAGGCCGATCGACAGCGCCCCGCCCCACAGGCACAGGCGCATGGCCGAGGGCACACCGACCCAGCCGGCCAGGCGACTGGCCAGACTGGCACCTACCAGCACGCCCAGCGCCGGCATCGCGGCCATCACACCGATGGCGAAGCTGCCGTAGCCCCAGGCCTCCAGGCGCAGGGATACCAGCGGCATGCTCACGCCGAGTGCCAGCCCGACGCTTAGCACCGATGCCAGTACGGCGAAGTAGGTACCCCAACGCATTGCAGCCTCCCAGGCCAAGAATTTTCCATGGCCCATTCGCGGGTAAACCCGCTCCCACAGGTACACCACCGCCCTTGAGAGCGGTGCAGTACCTGTGGGAGCGGGTTTACCCGCGAATGGGCAGCTAGGCGGCCCCCTGGATTACAGCTTGATCCAGGTCGCCTTCAGCTCGGTGTACTTCTCCAGTGCATGCAGCGACTTGTCACGGCCGTTGCCCGACTGCTTGAAGCCACCGAACGGCGCGGTCATGTCGCCACCGTCGTACTGGTTGACCCAGACGCTGCCAGCACGCACGGCGCGGGCGGTCTTGTGGGCCTTGGAGATGTCCGAAGTCCAGATGCCAGCGGCCAGGCCATACGGCGTGTCATTGGCAATGGCGACGGCTTCTTCGGCGGTATCGAAGGCGATCACCGACAGCACCGGGCCGAAGATTTCTTCCTGGGCGATCTTCATGGCGTTGGTCACGCCGTCGAAGATGGTCGGCTCGACATAAGTGCCACCGGTTTCTTCCAGGGTGCGCTTGCCGCCGGCCAGCAGCTTGGCGCCGTCCTTGTGGCCAGCCTCGATGTACGACAGCACGGTGTTCATCTGCTGGGTGTCGACCAGGGCACCGACAGTGGTCTGTGGGTCCAGCGGGTTGCCTGGCTTCCAGCCTTTCAAGGCCTCGACCACCATCGGCAGGAACTTGTCCTTGATCGAACGCTCGACCAGCAGGCGCGAGCCGGCGGTGCACACTTCGCCTTGGTTGAAGGCGATGGCGCTGGCGGCAGCTTCGGCGGCAGCTTGCAGGTCCGGAGCGTCAGCGAAGACGATGTTCGGGCTCTTGCCGCCGGCTTCCAGCCAGATGCGCTTCATGTTCGATTCGCCCGCGTAAACCATCAGCTGCTTGGCGATCTTGGTCGAACCGGTGAATACCAGGGTGTCGACGTCCATGTGCAGGGCCAGGGCCTTGCCCACGGTGTGGCCGTAGCCTGGCAGCACGTTCAGCACGCCAGCCGGGATACCAGCTTCGATGGCCAGCTGGGCGATGCGAATGGCCGTCAGCGGCGACTTTTCGGACGGCTTGAGCACTACCGAGTTACCGGTGGCCAAGGCCGGGCCGAGCTTCCAGCAGGCCATCAGCAGCGGGAAGTTCCACGGTACGATGGCACCGACCACACCCACCGCTTCGCGGGTGACGAGGCCGAGCTGGTCATGCGGGGTCGGGGCGACTTCGTCGTAGACCTTGTCGATGGCTTCGGCAGTCCAGTGGATGGCATTGGCCGCGCCAGGTACGTCGATACTGGAGGAGTCGCCGATCGGCTTGCCCATGTCCAGGGTTTCCAGCAGCGCCAGCTCTTCGACGTTCTTGCGCAGCAGGTCGGCGAAGCGGATCAGCTTGGCCTTGCGCTTGGCCGGGGCCAGCTGCGACCACACGCCGGAGTTGAAGGTGGCACGGGCGTTTTCCACAGCGCGGTTGGCATCAGCCAGGTCGCAGCTGGCAACCTTGGCCAGGAAGCGTCCGTCGACCGGGCTCAGGCACTCGAAGGTTTCACCAGATGCGGCATCGGTGTATTCGCCGTTGATGAAGGCACGGCCTTCGATCTTCAGTTGCTGGGCACGTTGTTCCCAGTCCGCACGAGTCAGGGTGGTCATACGAAACTCCTCCTCTTGTTTAGGTGCAACGCCGCACTGAGGACTCACAGGCGTTGTCAGAATTCTGCCCCAGCGTCGAGGGCATTTTGGCTACCGACACCCTAAACCAGCCGGTGTAAACTATCAATATATTTGACACGAAAGGCTCAAAAGCCTACTCATGTGCATTTTATTAAACAACAACAGGAGCCGAACCATGAGTATCGACAGCATAATCGACTTCGCGCAGGTCATTACCGAGGCCGAACGCTACCGCCCGGCGGCGGAAAAAATCCTCAAGGGCGAGCCAGACCAGGCGGTCTACAATCATTATTCCAGCCCGTGCGGGCAGTTTGCCGCGGGCGTGTGGGAAGGCGAGGTCGGGCAGTGGACGGTGAACTACACGGAGCATGAGTACTGCGAGATCGTCCAGGGCGTTTCGGTGCTGCGTGACCAGGACGGCGGAGCCAAGACCCTGCGTGCCGGTGACCGGTTTGTCATCCCGGCCGGCTTCAAGGGCACCTGGGAGGTGCTGGAGCCTTGCCGCAAGATCTATGTGATGTTCGAGCAGAAGTAAGCCTCTGGGGCTGCTTTGCAGCCCAGGCTTTCTTGCAGGCATAAAAAAACCCGCATCCTTTCGGAGGCGGGTTTTTTCAGGTCGCCGATCAATTACTTGATCTTGGCTTCCTTGTACACCACGTGCTTGCGAACAACCGGATCGTATTTCTTGATCTCGATTTTGTCCGGAGTGGTGCGCTTGTTCTTGTCGGTGGTGTAGAAGTGGCCAGTGCCAGCACTCGAAACCAGACGGATCAATTCACGCATGACGTTCTCCTTAGAACTTTTCGCCGCGAGCGCGCAGCTCGGCCAGCACTACGTCGATACCACGCTTGTCAATAACGCGCATGCCTTTGGCAGATACGCGCAGACGCACGAAACGCTTCTCGGATTCAACCCAGAAACGGTGGTGCTGCAGGTTCGGCAGGAAACGACGACGGGTTTTGTTGTTTGCGTGGGAAATGTTGTTCCCGGTTACTGGACCCTTACCAGTAACTTGACAGACTCTCGACATGACTCAGCCCTCTAAAACCACATGCCCAACCCGGCATGGGTTGGCCGCTTAATCTCTCAGTCTTTGGCGCCTGGGCGCCGTGATTCTGGAGGTCTTATCGGCCGCATTCGCTGATGCGACAGGCCGAGCCCCTAGAAAAGAGCGCTGCTTTATACCAGAAAGACTCGGCCGCAACAACATTAGATGAATATTGACACGAGCCCCGACGCGCCGGGCCAGCATAGCGGCAGGCCCCGCCAGCCGTCGACCGCTCGTCGCCAATTTTGTAAAAAAGGGTGTGGTCATTTCCCGACGGGCACACTAGGGTAGGCCTTTTCCAGACTGCACTGGCAGATGGGCCACTGACAGCCAAGGAGCCACTATGCGTGCCGCCGCCCTTTCCTTATTGTTCAACTCCTTGTTCGCCGCAGGCGCCCTGATCGCCGCCAGCGTTGCCCAGGCCGCCCCGCTGAGCGTCTGCAGCGAGGCCAGCCCCGAAGGCTTCGACGTGGTGCAGTACAACTCACTGACCACCACCAACGCCACAGCCGATGTGCTGATGAACCGCCTGGTGGAGTTCGACGCGGCGCAAGGCAAGGTGGTGCCGAGCCTGGCGACCAGCTGGACGGTATCGGCCGACGGCCTGATCTACGACTTCACCCTGCGCGATGTGAACTTCCACACCACCGCCTACTTCAAGCCAAGCCGCCCACTTAACGCCGACGATGTGCTGTTCAGCTTCCAGCGCATGCTCTACCCCGCCCATGCCTGGCACAAGACCGCGCCGGGCGGCTACCCGCATGCCCAGTCGCTGCAACTAGGGAGCCTGATCAAGGCGATCGAGGCACCCGCGCCAAACACCGTGCGCTTCACCCTCAACCACCCGGACGCCACGTTCCTGGCCACGTTGAGCATGGGCTTCGCATCGATCTACTCCGCAGAGTACGCGGACAAACTTCTCAAGGCCGGCACGCCGGAGAAGCTCAACAGCCAGCCGATCGGCACCGGGCCGTTCATCTTCCAGCGCTTCCAGAAGGACGCCGTAGTACGCTATCGCGCCAACCCTGACTACTTCGCCGGCAAGCCGGCGGTCGACCCGCTGATCTTCGCCATCACCACCGATGCCAACGTGCGCCTGCAGAAGCTCAAGCGCGGCGAGTGCCAGGTCGCGTTGTCGCCCAAGCCGCTGGACATTGCCGAAGCTGGCAAGGACGGCAACCTCAAGGTGGCCACCACCCCGGCGTTCATGACCGCCTTCGTCGCCATCAACAGCCAGCACCCGCCGCTGGACAAGCCGGAGGTGCGCCAGGCCATCAACCTGGCCTTCGACAAGCAGGCCTACCTCAAGGCCGTGTTCGAAGACTCCGCGGTGGCCGCCAACGGCCCCTACCCGCCCAATACCTGGAGCTACGCCAAGGACCTGCCCGGCTACCCGCTGGACCTGAAGAAAGCCAAGGCCCTGCTGACCAAGGCCGGCCTGGCCGAGGGCTTCAGCACCACGATCTGGACCCGCCCGTCGGGCAGCCTGCTCAATCCCAACCCCAGCCTCGGTGCGCAGATGCTGCAGGCCGACCTGGCCAAGATCGGCATCAAGGCCGAGATCCGCGTGATCGAGTGGGGCGAGCTGATCCGTCGCGCCAAGGCGGGCGAGCATGACCTGCTGTTCATGGGCTGGGCGGGCGACAACGGCGACCCGGACAACTTCCTCAGCCCGCAGTTTTCCTGCGCCGCGGTGAAGTCGGGGACCAACTTCGCACGCTTCTGCGACAGCCGCCTGGACCAGTTGATCAGCGCCGGGCGCACCACCAACGACCAGAGTGTGCGCAGCCGGCTTTACCAGCAGGCGCAAACCTTGATTCAGCAACAGGCGCTGTGGGTGCCGCTGGCGCACCCGACGGCGGCGGCCCTGCTGCGCCAGGGGGTCGAGGGGTATCAGGTGAGCCCGTTCGGGCGGTTGGATTTCAGCAAGGTGTCTGTGAACAAGTAAGCCTGCACCGGCCTCTTCGCGGGTAAACCCGCTCCCACAGGGACCGCGCCAACTTTCAACATGGCGCTATCCCTGTGGGAGCGGGTTTACCCGCGAAAGGGCCGGTACTGGCAGCACAAAGCTCCAGTTTTCCATCAGGCCACAATCCACCCATGCTCGACCATCGACAGCGGCTCCCCGTCACCGATGATGATGTGATCCAGCACCCGCACATCGATCAACGCCAGCCCCCGCTTCAACGACAGGGTCAAATGCACATCGTCCTGGCTGGGCTCACTGTTGCCCGAGGGGTGGTTGTGGCACAGGATCAAGGCCGCTGCGTTATGCAGCAATGCCCGCCGCACCACTTCCCGCGGGTAGACGCTGGCCCGATCTATCGTGCCTCGGAAGAGGATTTCAAACGCCAACGGCCTGTGCTTGGTATCGAGAAAGAGGCACCCGAACACCTCGCTGACTTCATGTCGCAGCATCGCTTTCAAATAGCGCCTCACCGTTGCCGGGCTGTCCATCGCGGATTCACGCTCAATCGAAGTTGCAAGGTGCCTGCGCCCGATCTCCAGCAGCGCCTGCAGCTGGCTGTACCTCACCGGGCCCAACCCAAGCTCGCCGACGAAGGCCTCTCGGTCGGCCTCCAGCAACTGGCGCAACCCCCCGAACTTCACGAGCAGACCTCGCGCCAGCTCCACGACATTGCGCCCTCGCACACCTGAACCGAGAAATACAGCCAGCAATTCCGCGTCCGTCAGGCTTCCGGCCCCGCGCTGCAGCAACTTCTCCCTCGGCCGCTCTGCAGCCGGCCACTCCCTGATATTCATCCCGCTCCTCTGCCCTTGCTGCGGCCCATTTCGGCCCTGTGTTAATCTATTTCGCCTCGTACATGCGACGTTCCGCCGCAGGCATTTTCAAACGTCGTCGCCCGCTCTCACTGGAAAAAGGCAAGCCTATGCAGCGGCTGTATCGCAAGCGCATCGTTCTCGGCGTGGGTGGCGGCATTGCCGCCTACAAAAGCGCCGAACTGATTCGCCGACTCCTGGAGCACGGCGCGCAGGTGCGCGTCGTCATGACCCGTGGTGGTGCAGAGTTCATCACCCCGCTAACCCTGCAAGCGCTGTCAGGCCACCCGGTGCACATGGACCTGCTCGACCCTGCCGCCGAAGCGGCCATGGGCCACATCGAACTGGCCAAGTGGGCTGACCTGGTGCTGATCGCCCCGGCCACCGCCGACCTCATGGCGCGCATGGCCCAAGGCATGGCCGACGACCTGCTGACCACCTTGGTACTGGCTACCGATGCCACTGTCGCCGTGGCCCCGGCCATGAACCAGGCCATGTGGCGCGACCCGGCCACCCAGGCCAACCTCGAACTGCTCAAGAGCCGGGGCATCCAGGTGTTCGGCCCAGCGTCCGGCAGCCAGGCCTGTGGCGACGTCGGCCTGGGCCGCATGCTCGAAGCCACCGACCTGGCCTGGTGTGCCGCGGAAAGCTTCAAGCGCCAGGCCCTGACCGGCAAGCACGTGCTGATCACTGCCGGCCCGACCCAGGAAAACATCGACCCGGTGCGCTACATCACCAATCATAGCTCCGGCAAGATGGGCTTCGCCTTGGCTGAAGCGGCCGCCGAAGCCGGGGCTCGGGTCACCCTCGTCACTGGCCCGGTGCACCTGCCGACCCCCGACCGGGTCAGCCGTATCGACGTGGTCAGCGCGCGGGACATGCTCGCGGCCTGTGAAGCGGCCATGCCGTGCGACCTGTTCATCGCCTCTGCGGCGGTTGCGGACTACCGCCCGGAAGTCGTTGCCACGCAAAAACTGAAGAAAGATCCTACGACCGGCGACGGCATGCTGCTGCAGATGGTGCGCAATCCCGATATCCTTGCCACCATCGCTGGCCGCGCCGACCGCCCGTTCAGCGTCGGTTTCGCCGCCGAGACCGAGCACTTGCTCGATTACGCCACGCGCAAGCTCAAGGACAAGAACCTCGACCTGATCGTCGCCAATGATGTGGCCAACCCCAGCATCGGCTTCAACAGCGAGGAAAACGCCTTGACCGTGATCGACCGCCAGCAGCACCAGACCCTCTTCGCGCAGACCAGCAAGGGCAAGATTGCCCGGCAACTGGTCGCCTTCATCGCCGAACGACTCAATCAGGTTCAATAAGTTACATGCACGCTCTTCAAGCCAAGATCCTCGACCCACGCCTGGGCACCGAATTCCCCCTGCCGCAGTATGCCACCCCCGGCTCCGCCGGCCTGGACCTGCGCGCCCTGCTCAAGGAAGACACCATCCTCGAGCCAGGCCAGACCCTGCTGATCCCCACCGGCCTGTCGATCTACATCGGCGACCCTGGCCTGGCGGCGGTGATCTTGCCGCGCTCGGGCCTGGGCCATAAGCACGGCATCGTGCTGGGCAACCTGGTCGGGCTGATCGACTCGGACTACCAGGGCGAGTTGATGGTGTCGTGCTGGAACCGCGGCGACACACCGTTCACCATCGCCGTTGGCGAGCGCATTGCCCAGCTGGTGCTGGTACCGGTGGTACAGGCCCATTTCGACATCGTCGAAGCGTTCGATGAAAGCCAGCGCGGCGCTGGCGGCTTCGGCCATTCCGGCAGCCACTGAGCCGAGAAATGACCGTTCAGGCCAAGGATGGCGAACTCTCTGGCGAAACCACCGTCCAAGCGTTCAGTTTGCGCCTGCCCAGAAAGCCTTTGACTAATGGAGCTTCCAGAGATGAACGACATGGCCCACCTGGTCCCCGCCGCACTGCCAGACAGCATTTTCCGCGCGTATGACATTCGCGGCGTGGTCGGCAAAACCCTTCACGCCGAAACCGCCTACTGGATCGGCCGCGCCATCGGCGCGCAGAGCCTGGCCCAGGGCGAACCGCAGGTTTCGGTCGGCCGCGATGGCCGCCTGTCCGGCCCGATGCTGGTCGAACAGCTGATCAAGGGCTTGGTCGATGCCGGCTGCCAGGTCAGCGACGTCGGTCTGGTGCCCACCCCCGCCCTGTATTACGCAGCCAACGTGCTGGCCGGCAAGTCCGGCGTGATGCTGACCGGTAGCCACAACCCGTCTGACTACAACGGCTTCAAGATCGTCATCGCTGGCGATACCCTGGCCAACGAACAGATCCAGGCCCTGCTGACCCGATTGAAAACCAACGACCTGACCCTCGCCGAAGGCCGCGTGGAAAAGGTCGAGATCCTTGACCGCTACTTCCAGCAGATCGTCGAGGACGTGAAGCTGGCCAAGAAGCTCAAGGTGGTCGTGGACTGCGGCAACGGTGCCGCCGGCGTGGTCGCGCCGCAACTGATCGAAGCCCTGGGCTGCGAAGTGATCCCGCTGTTCTGCGAAGTCGACGGCAACTTCCCCAACCACCACCCGGACCCGGGCAAGCCGGAAAACCTCGAAGACCTGATCGCCAAGGTCAAGGAAACCGGTGCCGACATCGGCCTGGCCTTCGACGGTGACGGCGACCGCGTCGGCGTGGTGACCAACACCGGCAGCATCGTCTACCCCGATCGCCTGCTGATGCTGTTTGCCCAGGACGTACTGTCGCGCAACCCGGGTGCCGAGATCATTTTCGACGTGAAATGCACCCGTCGCCTGACCCCGCTGATCGAGCAGCACGGCGGCCGCGCACTGATGTGGAAGACCGGCCACTCGCTGATCAAGAAGAAAATGAAGCAGACCGGCTCGCTGCTGGCCGGCGAGATGAGCGGTCACATCTTCATCAAGGAACGCTGGTACGGTTTCGACGACGGCATCTACAGCGCCGCGCGCCTGCTGGAGATCCTCAGCAAGGCCGGGAAGAGTGCCGAAAACCTGTTCGCCGCGTTCCCGAACGATATTTCCACGCCGGAAATCAATATTGATGTGACCGACGAGGGTAAATTCAGCATCATTGATGCACTGCAACGCGACGCCGACTGGGGCGAAGCCAACCTGACCACCATCGACGGTGTGCGGGTGGACTACGCCCACGGCTGGGGCCTGGTTCGCGCCTCCAACACCACCCCGGTGCTGGTGCTGCGCTTCGAGGCTGACAGCAACGCCGAATTGCAACGTATCAAGGATGTTTTCCGTACCCAGTTGCTGCGGGTTGAGCCTGAGCTGCAACTGCCGTTCTGACCGACTATCTGTTCCTTACAGGAGCCCTGCATGACCCTCGATCGCGATGCCGCTTCCCATGTAGCCGAGGTTTTGTCCGAAGCACTGCCTTACATCCGCCGCTTTGTCGGCAAGACCCTGGTGATCAAGTACGGCGGCAACGCGATGGAGAGCGAGGAGCTCAAGACCGGCTTCGCCCGTGACATCGTGCTGATGAAGGCTGTGGGCATCAACCCGGTGGTGGTCCACGGTGGTGGCCCGCAGATCGGCGACCTGCTCAAGCGCCTGTCGATCGAAAGCCACTTCATCGACGGCATGCGCGTCACCGACTCGGCGACCATGGACGTGGTGGAGATGGTGCTGGGTGGCCAGGTCAACAAGGACATCGTCAACCTGATCAACCGCCACGGCGGCAGCGCCATCGGCCTGACCGGCAAGGACGCGGAGCTGATCCGCGCCCGCAAGCTGACCGTCAGCCGCCAGACGCCCGAGATGACCACCCCGGAAATCATCGACATCGGCCACGTGGGCGAAGTGGTGAGTGTGAACACCGACCTGCTGAACATGCTGGTGAAGGGCGACTTCATCCCGGTGATCGCGCCGATCGGCGTGGGTGCCAACGGTGAGTCGTACAACATCAACGCCGACCTGGTGGCGGGCAAGGTAGCCGAGGCGCTGAAGGCCGAGAAGCTGATGCTGCTGACCAACATCGCCGGCCTGATGGACAAGCAGGGCGAGGTACTGACCGGCCTGACCACCGAGCAGGTCAATGAACTGATCGCCGACGGCACCATCTACGGCGGCATGCTGCCGAAGATCAAGTGCGCGCTGGATGCCGTGCAGGGCGGTGTGAATAGCTCCCACATCATCGACGGCCGCGTGCCGAATGCGGTGCTGCTGGAGATCTTCACCGACAGCGGCGTGGGTACCCTGATTACCAACCGCAAGCAGCGCTGATCGTTAACCTGTCCCGGCCTATTCGCGGGTAAACCCGCTCCCACAGGTACAGCACCGCCTTTGAGGGCTGTGGAGATCCTGTGGGAGCGGGTTTACCCGCGAAGAGGCCGGAACAGGCGACACAAAAAAAGGCGACCTTCACAAGAAGGTCGCCTTTTTCATTTCCAGGCCCGAATCAGATACCGTACTGCGCCCGGTAAGCCTCGACCGCCGGCAGATGCTGCTTCAGCTGTGGGTCATCGGCCAGGAACTCCAGCACCTGGGTCAGCGAAACGATGCTGACCACAGGGATACCGAAGTCACGCTCCACTTCCTGGATCGCCGACAGCTCGCCATTGCCACGCTCTTCGCGGTTCAGCGCGATCAGCACGCCAGCGGCCTTGGCCTGCTGGGCATTGATGATTTGCATGACCTCACGAATGGCGGTACCGGCGGTGATCACGTCGTCGATGATCAGTACGTCACCGGCCAGCGGTGCACCGACCAGGCTGCCACCTTCACCGTGGTCCTTGGCTTCCTTGCGGTTGAAGCACCATGGCACATCGAGCTGATGCTGATCGGCAAGGGCCACGGCAGTTGTCGCTGCAAGCGGGATACCCTTGTAGGCCGGGCCGAACAGCACATCGAACGGGATCTTGCTGTCGACGATGGCTGCGGCATAGCAACGGCCCAGTTCGGCCAGGGCGGAACCGGTGTTGAACAGGCCGGCATTGAAGAAATACGGGCTGGTACGCCCCGATTTCAGGGTGAATTCACCGAAACGCAGTACCCCGCGATCGATGGCAAAACGGATGAAGTCGCGCTGATACGGCTGCATGGATAGTCCCGGACACCACGGATTTAGCTAAATGGGTTGAGC
This sequence comes from Pseudomonas sp. M2(2023), assembly GCF_030263955.1. Lineage (NCBI taxonomy): Bacteria > Pseudomonadati > Pseudomonadota > Gammaproteobacteria > Pseudomonadales > Pseudomonadaceae > Pseudomonas > Pseudomonas sp. M2(2023). The sequence goes on along the minus strand of NZ_CP127114.1, from coordinate 137,233 downwards.
TCGGGTATCATACACGCACGAGATTTTTGGGGCCATTTATGCGGATCATCAGTGTGAACGTAAATGGCATTCAGGCTGCGGCCGAGCGTGGTTTGCTCAGCTGGCTGCAAGCCCAGAATGCCGACGTCATCTGCCTTCAGGATACCCGCGCCTCGGCCTTTGAACTCGATGACCCAGCTTTCCAGCTCGATGGCTATTTCCTTTATGCCTGCGACGCGGAGGTGCCTGCCCAAGGTGGTGTGGCCCTGTATTCGCGCATGCAGCCCAAGGCAGTCATCACCGGCCTGGGCTTCGAGACAGCCGACCGCTACGGGCGTTACCTGCAAGCAGATTTCGACAAAGTCAGTATTGCCAGCCTGCTGCTGCCTTCGGGTATGAACGGCGACGAAGACTTGAACCAGAAGTTCAAGTTGATGGACGACTTCGCCAAGTACCTGGACAAACAGCGTCGCAAGCGTCGCGAATACATCTACTGCGGCTCGTTCTACGTGGCGCAGCAGAAGCTCGATATCAAGAACTGGCGTGACAGCCAGCAGTCGCCGGGTTTCCTGGCGCCGGAGCGTGCCTGGATGGATGCGATCACCGGCGAGATGGGTTACGTCGACGCCCTGCGCGAAGTCAGCCGTGAAGGCGACCAGTACAGCTGGTGGCCGGACAACGAGCAGGCCGAGATGCTCAACCTGGGCTACCGGTTCGACTACCAGATCCTCACCCCGGGCCTGCGCCGCTTCGTGCGCAATGCCCGCCTGCCGCGTCAGCCGCGCTTCTCCCAGCATGCGCCGCTGATCGTCGACTATGACTGGACGTTGACCATCTGAATGCGATTGGGGCTGCTTTGCAGCCCTTCGCGGGCACGCCCGCTCCCACAGGTTAATCACTGCCTTGAGGTTTGTGTTGTACTTGTGGGAGCGGGCGCGCCCGCGAAGGGCCGCAGAGCGGCCCTAACTGCTATTTGATCGGCCGCCAGATCATCGGGTAGCGATACGGCTTGCCCTCATTCGCCCGCACAGCCGCAATGATGATCAGGATCATCACCGCGACCATTAGCATGGCGAACAGCACCAGCCCGATGAACACGAACATCAGCAGGAAGCAGATGAACCCGGCAATGGTTACGCTGATCTGAAAATTCAGCGCCTCTTTGCCTTGGGCGTCGATGAAAGGGTCTTGCTCGCGCTTGAGGTGCCAAAGCACCAGCGGGCCCAGCAAGTGCCCGAGCGGCACCACCAGGCCCAGCAGCGCGGAAAGGTGGCAGAACATCGCCCACTGCCGGATTTCGGCATTGGGCGGGGTGATCGACAGGTTCGATTCGCTCATGCCCCGCACCTCCCTGGCTGGGTTCAGTCGGCCAGTGCCGCCTGCTGCAGTTCGAAGATCTCGCTCATGCCCATCTGCGCCAGGGCGAGCATGGCGTTGAAGTCTTCAGGCTGGAACGGCGCACCTTCAGCAGTACCCTGCACTTCGATGAAACCACCGGCGCTGGTCATGACCACGTTCAGGTCGGTTTCGGCGGCGGAGTCTTCCAGGTAGTCCAGGTCGAGCACCGCTTCGCCCTGATACATGCCCACCGACACTGCGGCGATCATGTGCTTGAGCGGGTTGCCGGCTTTCAGGCCACCGCGCTTCTTGATCACCGCCAGGGCATCGCACAGAGCGACCATGGCACCGGTGATGGACGCGGTACGGGTGCCACCATCGGCCTGGATCACGTCGCAGTCGACGTACAGGGTGATATCACCGAGCTTGCTCATGTCCAGCGCGGCGCGCAGCGAACGGCCGATAAGACGCTGGATTTCCAGGGTGCGCCCACCCTGCTTGCCACGGCTGGCTTCACGCTGGTTACGCTCGCCGGTGGAACGCGGCAGCATGCCGTACTCGGCAGTCAGCCAGCCTTGGCCCTGGCCTTTGAGGAAGCGCGGCACACCGTTTTCCACGCTGACCGTGCAGATGACCTTGGTGTCACCGAACTCGACCAGTACCGACCCTTCGGCGTGCTTGGTGTAGTTGCGGGTGATGCGGATCGAGCGGAGCTGATCGGCGGCGCGACCACTTGGACGTTTCATCTGGGATACCTGTACTGGGACTTTGAATCTGCCGAGCATTATAGAGCCCACGGCCCGGGGAAGACATGCCTATTGTCGCGCCCGACACAGCCCGTCGCCTTTTCCTGCCGGCCAGGCCACCCGTCGGTAACATGGGTGGATTGGGCGCCAAGGCCCCACTGCGCTACAATCCTGCGCCTTGCAGCCGAGAGGCTCCCACCGTTCATTCATATACGCGAGGTACTCCCCATGGTGCACAGCATGACCGCTTTTGCTCGTGTCGAGCGCGCCGGCAGCCAAGGCACCCTGGTCTGGGAGCTGCGTTCGGTCAACCACCGTTACCTGGAGCCGCACCTGCGCCTGCCCGAGGCCCTGCGCGACCTCGAAGGCGCCGTGCGTGAAGGGCTGCGCCAAGGCCTGTCGCGGGGCAAGGTAGAATGCACCTTGCGCCTCAACGAAGACAGCAACGGCAAACTGCTGAAGGTGGACCGCGAGCGCGCCGCGCAGCTGGTTGCCGCCGCCGAGGAAGTGGCCGGCCTGATCAAGCAGCCGGCACCACTGAACCCGCTGGAGGTGCTGTCCTGGCCAGGCGTGTTGGTGGCCGACGCCAACGATCCGCAGGCATTGAATACCGAAGCCATGGCGTTGTTCGATGAGGCGCTGGCCGAGCTCAAGGCCGGGCGTCAGCGTGAAGGCCTGGAACTGGCCCGGCTGATCAACGAACGCCTGGACAACATGGCCAGCGAAGTCACCACCCTGCGCGCCCTGGTGCCGCAGATGCTGGCAGCACAGCGGCAGAAGATCCTCGACCGCTTCGGCGATATGCAGGCCGAACTCGACCCGCAACGTCTGGAGCAGGAGATGGTGCTACTGGCCCAGAAGAGCGACGTGGCCGAGGAGCTCGACCGCCTCAGCACCCACGTCACCGAAGTGCGCCGCGTGCTCAAGGGTGGCGGTGCTGCCGGGCGGCGCCTCGACTTCCTGATGCAGGAACTCAACCGCGAGGCCAACACCCTCGGCTCCAAAGCCTTTGACCCACGCAGCACGCAAGCGGCGGTCAACCTGAAGGTATTGATCGAACAGATGCGTGAACAAGTACAGAACATCGAGTAAGGCCACCCCGACCATGAAGCACAGCAGCGGCACTCTCTACATCGTTTCGGCCCCTTCGGGCGCCGGCAAGACCAGCCTGGTCACTGCCCTGACCCAGGACGACTCGCAAATCCGCGTCTCGGTCTCGCACACCACCCGCGCCATGCGCCCGGGTGAGCAGCACGGGGTGAACTACCACTTCGTCGTCCACGAGGAATTCAAGGCTCTGATCGACCAAGGCGACTTCCTGGAGCATGCCGAGGTGTTCGGCAACTTCTACGGCACCTCGCGCAGCGCCATGCAGCAGACCCTGAACCAGGGTTACGACCTGATCCTGGAAATCGACTGGCAAGGCGCCCAGCAGGTACGCAAGCTGATGCCGCAGGCTTTGTCGGTGTTCATCCTGCCACCAAGCCAGCAGGCACTGCGCGAGCGCCTGGACGGCCGCGGGCAGGACAGCGAAGAAATCATCGCCGGGCGCATGAAGGAAGCGGTCAGCGAGATGGTGCACTACGACGAGTATGACTACGTGATCATCAACGATGACTTCGACGAGGCGCTGGAGGACTTGAAGGCAGTGTTCCGCTCGAACCGCCTGCTGCTGAAGAAGCAGCAACAGCGCAACAGCGGGCTTCTGAAAGAACTGCTCTCCTGAAAGACCCATGGGGCTGCTTTGCAGCCCCAATCATTTATTCCTGCAATGGCAAGGTAGCCTGCTGACGCAGGGTAGCCCCCAGGAAGTACGCCGGCGCGCGCAGCCGCGACAGCATCATCAGCACGATCCCCAGCACCGAGATGATCGCGGCGATCACGAACACCAGCCCCAGCCCGCCCACATGCGAGCCGCTGCCGAAGTCCGGCGAGGCGCTGTCGATGGCGGTACGCACGAAGATAACCGACAAGATCACCCCACCCACCAGCGGGCACAAGCCGCGCATCAGGAAGTGGCGCAGGCTGTCGAACAGGCTGTGGCGGAAGTACCAGACACAGGCGAAGGCCGTCAGCGAATAGTAGAAGCAGATCATCATGCCCAGTGCAGTGATGGTATCCGCCAACACGTTCTCGCTCAGGGTGCGCATGGTCACGTAGAACAGGCCCGCGGCCACGCCGGCGCAGATGGTGGCGTAACGCGGGGTCTGCGAACGTGGGCAGACGCTGGCGAACTTCTGCGGCACCGCGCCGTAGTAACCCATGGCCAACAGTGTGCGCGCCGGCGACACGAAGGTCGACTGCAGCGACGCCGCGGTACTGGCCAGCACGGCGATGGACATCAGGATCGCCAGCGGCCCCATGACCGGGCCGGCCAGGTGAGCGAAGACGTTTTCCTGGATGCGCGGGTTGTTCAGGCCCAGGCCCTGTTCGCTGATACCAGCAAACTGCAGGGTGGCAATGGCGGTGAACAGGTACAGGCCGAGGATCAGCAGCACGGTCCAGGTGGCCGCCTTGCCCGGCACCTCGTCACTGCCGACCGATTCCTCGCTGACAGTCAGGCACACGTCCCAGCCCCAGAAGATGAAGATCGACAGAGACAGCCCGGCGGCAAAGGCCGAGAAAGATTCGACGCCGAACGGGTTGAACCAGGCGAAATCGAATTCCAGCGGTGGCGGCGCTGTGGTTTCGCCGAAAGCGGCAAAGGCAAAGCCGATCAGCACCAGCAACTGCAGGGCCACCAAGCCATATTGCACCGTCATGGTGGTGGTCATGCCACGGCAGCAGATCCACACCGCCAGGGCGATGAACACGCAACAGGTGGTTATGTTGATGAGCAGGTTGTCGGCCAATGCCGCCAGTTCATGCTTGCCGGTAATCTGACCAAGGAACAGATAGAAGAAGTCGACCGCCACCCCTGCCAGGTTCGACAACACGATGGTGGTGGCGACCACCAGGCCCCAGCCACCGATCCAGCCGATCATCGGACCGAAGGCACGCGCCGACCAGGTAAACGAAGTACCACTGTCCGGCTCCGCCGAGTTCAGTTCGCGGTAGCCCAAGGCTACCAACAGCATCGGCAGGAAGCCGACGATGAATACCGCTGGCAGGTGCGCGCCCACTTCACGCACGGTCGGCCCAAGGGCGCCGGTCAGTGTGTAGACCGGGGCGATGGTGGAAATGCCTAGCACCACGCTGGCCAGCAAGCCCAGCCGGCCGGTGGCCAGGCCCTTGCTGCGCTGGGTGTTGCCCGCGTCGGCCGCCACGTCGGGTGGGCGGCCGGCTTCTGTGTAATTGCTCATGAGTATTTGCCGTAAATTTTGGAATTGTTTTCACAGGCCTTGCGTACAAGGCCCGCTTTCACTCATTGAAAGCTTGCTGCCGGGAACAAGTCATCCGAGACCTTCGGGTGACGTCAGAGTGCCTCCTGCCGTGCGCCCTCCCGTCTTGCATAAGCAAAACAGGCCTCGCGAAACGCCTGGAACAGGCGCAACGAGACCGGGTTTTCGGTAAATCGCCACTCCGGGTGCCACTGCACGCCGAGCACAAAGCCCGGCGCGGCAGGCATGGACACCGCTTCGATCAGGCCATCCGGGGCCCGTGCCTCGACGCGCAGGCCTGGGGCCAGACGGTCGATGCCCTGGCTGTGCAGCGAGTTGACCTCGAACTGCGCCGCCAGGCCCAGGCGCTCGAACAACCCGCCAGGCTCGATGCCGACAAGGTGACGAGGGCCGTATTGCACCTCCAGAGGTGCGTCCTCTGGTTCACGGTGGTCCAGGTAGCCGGGCAGTTCCTGCACGCGCTGGTGCAGGCTGCCGCCCAGGGCCACGTTCAATTCCTGGTAGCCACGGCAAATACAGAACACCGGCACACCGGCGGCAATGGCCGCCTGCAACAGTGGCAGGGTCAGGCGATCGCGTGCCAGATCGTGCCGGGTACCCGCCGCGCTGGGGGCGCCATTGTAATGATGCGGTTCGATATTTGAAGGTGAGCCGGTAAAAACAATGCCGTGCAGACGGGCCAGCAGCGCCTGCGTGTCGCTGCCCCCGTCACGGGCCGGCAAGATCAATGGCAAGCCGGCAAAGCCGGCCGCCTCGACATACTTGTCGCCTACCGTATGCGACGAGTTCTTCCCCACCTGCTGGCGGCAGGCGCTGACACCGATCAAGGGGACCGCATTTGCGCTCATGGGCTTACACCGTGTGCAGGTACCAGTTGTACTCGAGATCGGAAATCGACACTTCGAACTCGGCCAGTTCGCTTTCCTTGCAGGCCACGAAGATATCGATGTAATCCGGGCTGATGTATTGGTTGAGGACTTCGCTGTCGTCCAGCGCGCGCAGGGCATCGCGCAGGTTGTTCGGCAGGCTCTGCTCCAGCTGTTCGTAGGAATTGCCTTCGATCGGTGCCTGCGGCTCGACCTGGTTGGTCAGGCCGTGGTGAACACCGGCGAGGATCGCCGCGAGCATCAGGTAGGGGTTGGCGTCGGCACCGGCCACGCGGTGCTCGAGGCGCACGTTATCGCTGCTATCGGTGGGCACGCGCACGGCCACGGTGCGGTTGTCCAGGCCCCAGCTTGGCGCATTGGGCACGTAGAACTGCGCGCCGAAGCGGCGGTAGGAGTTGATGTTCGGGCAGAGGAAGGCCATCGACGCCGGCATGGTCTCCAGCACACCACCGATGGCATGGCGCAGCGCGTCGCTTTGCAGCGGGTCGTCACTGGCGAAGATGTTCTTGCCGGTTTTCTTGTCCAGCAACGAAATGTGCACGTGCAGGCCATTGCCTGCCTGGCCCGGGTAGGGCTTGGCCATGAAGGTGGTGTCCATCTCATGGTCATAGGCAACGTTCTTGATCAGGCGCTTGAGCAGGATCGCGTAGTCGCAGGCCTTCAGCGGGTCAGCCACGTGGTGCAGGTTGACCTCGAACTGTGCCGGGGCGCTTTCCTTGACGATGGCGTCGGCGGGCAGGCCTTGCTCCTTGGCCGCTTCGAGCATGTCCTGCAGGCAGTCGGCATATTCATCGAGGTCGTCGATCAGGTACACCTGGGTCGACTGCGGGCGTTTGCCGGAAATCGGCGAGCGCGGCGGCTGCGGGCGACCGTTGAGGTTATCCTGGTCGATCAGGTAGAACTCCAGCTCGAACGCGGCGCAGATATCCAGGCCCAGGTCATCGAACTTGCTCACCACCTGGCGCAGTACTTCGCGCGGGTCGGCGAAGAACGGCTGGCCATCCAGTTCGTGCATGGTCATCAGCAGCTGGGCGGTGGGCCGCTTCTGCCACGGCTCGTCCGACAGCGTGCCGGGGATCGGGAAGCAGATGCGGTCGGCATCGCCGATGTCCAGGCCAAGGCCGGTGCTCTCGACGGTGGACCCGTTGATGTCCAGGGCGAACAACGATGCCGGCAGGTTGATGCCCTTCTCGTACACCTTGTGCAGGCTGGCCCGCTCGATGCGCTTGCCACGTACCACGCCGTTCATGTCGGAGATCAGCAGGTCGACGTACTGCGTGTCCGGATGGGCCTGGAGGAAGTCATTCATCTCGCTGGAAGAACTGGCGCACGGGGTTACCGACGTCATGGCTGTACATCCTTTGATTTGCTGCGGCGATGTGGGGGATACGGCTGGCGCCTCACGGGCGACGATGGTTGCAGCTGTTGTTCTTTTCACTTTCCCATCGTGGGGATTGGTTACCCGACCGGGCGCATTGATTCCCGGGGGCCGTTTCACTATAAAATGGCCAAAACGCAACAGACATTGGCAATTCGGCAAGCAGAGCGTGCACCAATGCAATATCAGATTACCCATGCCGACCTCTCCCTGGTCCTGGCCCTGGAACGTGGCCGCTCGCTGGCCAAGGCTGCCGAGTTGCTCAAGGTCGATGTTTCGACGGTGTTCCGCTCGATCCGCCGGCTGGAGTCGGCGCTGGGCACCGCCTTGTTCGTCAAGAGCCGCAAAGGCTACCTGCCGACCGACACCGCCCAGGCCCTGGCCGAGCAGGCCGAACGCGCCGAGCAGGCGCTGGAGGCGGCGCGCATCGCCATGACCAGTGGCGAGCAGGTTGTAAGCGGCACGGTACGACTGACCTGTACCGAAGCGGTGATGCACAGCCTGCTGCTGCCGGCGCTGGCCGAATTCATGCCCAACTACCCGGCCTTGTCGCTGGAGATGGGCACTTCCAACACATTCGCCAACCTCAGCCGGCGCGATGCCGACATTGCCCTGCGCCTGACTAACACGCCACCGGAGCACCTGGTGGGCCGCAACCTGGGGTCCACCTCCTACGTGGTTTGCGGCCAGCCGCAGTGGCGCGAGCGCCTGGCCGAGTCACCTGCCAGCGTGCCGTGGATCGCCCCCGACGACTCGATGCAGGACCACCCCACGGTGGTCTGGCGCAACCAGCAGCACCCGGGGTTGAGCCCGCGCTACCAGTGCAGCGGCATGTCGACCATCGCTCAACTGGTCACGGCCGGGCTCGGCGTGGCAGCGCTGCCGGACTACATGGTGCATGCTCTGCCCGGGGTGGATGCGCTGAGCGGGCCGCTGCCGGGTTGCGACACCCAGCTGTGGCTGCTGACCCGGCCGGACTGCCGGGCGTTGCGCTCGGTGCAGACCTTGTTCGAGGAACTGACCCCGCGGTTGCGTGACGCGATGCTCTGAGGTTATCGTCAGGTTCAAGCGATAGGGTGTCTGTTCCGGCCCTTTCGCGGCTGAAGCCGCTCCCACAGGGTGCGGTGATGAACCTGAGGACAATGCGGTCCCTGTGGGAGCGGCTTCAGCCGCGAAGAAGGCAACACAGGGCTTGAAGGTAACCACCCGACAAAACAGCGCTTCCCTATTGGCTGGTGATTTTTTAAACTATCGAGTCCGCCTGCCCATTATCGGGCTGCACGCCCACCGCAATTGCTACTGAGGAAGACCATGGCCCGCGTAACTGTTGAAGACTGCCTGGAACACGTGGATAACCGCTTTGAGCTGGTCATGCTCTCGACCAAGCGCGCTCGCCAGCTGGCGACCGGCGGCAAAGAGCCACGCGTTGCGTGGGAAAACGACAAGCCGACCGTTGTTGCCCTGCGTGAAATCGCCGAAGGCATCGTCACCAACGAGTTCATCGCCGCTGAAGAGATCGTCACCGAGGATCCGGTGTTCGCCGCGTTCGAGGACGAGAACAACGAGGCTGTCTGATTGATGCCAGGTCGACGTCGCACGGCGCAAGGCCCCCTTCCTCGGCAGGAGGTGAACCCATGCCGGGTATAGAAGCCTTGGCCGAACGGCTGTCGACCTACCTTGGCCCCGAACAGGTCAACCTGGTCCGGCGCGCCTATTTCTACGCCGAACAGGCCCACGATGGGCAGCGCCGCCGCAGTGGCGAGCCCTACGTGACCCACCCGCTGGCCGTGGCCAGCATCCTCGCCGACATGCACATGGACCATCAGAGCCTGATGGCGGCCATGCTGCACGACGTGATCGAAGATACCGGCATCGCCAAGGAAGCCCTCAGCCAGCAGTTTGGCGAGACCGTGGCCGAACTGGTCGATGGGGTCAGCAAGCTGACCCAGATGAACTTCGAGACCAAGGCCGAGGCGCAAGCCGAAAACTTCCAGAAGATGGCCATGGCCATGGCCCGCGATATCCGCGTGATCCTGGTCAAGCTGGCCGACCGCCTGCACAACATGCGCACCCTGGAAGTGCTGTCCGGCGAAAAACGCCGGCGCATCGCCAAGGAAACCCTCGAGATCTACGCCCCCATTGCCAACCGCCTGGGCATGCACACCGTGCGCGTTGAGTTCGAGGACCTCGGCTTCAAGGCCATGCACCCGATGCGTTCGTCGCTGATCCACCGCGCGGTGAAAAGCGCACGCGGCAACCGCAAGGAGATCGTCGCCAAGATCGAACATTCGCTGGCCAACTGCCTGGCCGCCGACGGCATCGAGGGCGAAGTCAGTGGCCGGCAGAAACACCTCTATGGCATCTACAAGAAGATGCGCGGCAAGCGCCGCGCCTTCAACGAGATCATGGACGTGTACGCCTTCCGCATCGTCGTGGACAAGGTCGATACCTGCTACCGCGTACTCGGTGCGGTGCACAACCTCTACAAGCCGCTGCCCGGTCGCTTCAAGGATTACATCGCGATCCCCAAGGCCAACGGCTACCAGTCGTTGCACACCACGCTGTTCGGCATGCACGGCGTGCCCATCGAAATCCAGATCCGCACCCGCGAGATGGAAGAGATGGCCAACAACGGCATTGCCGCGCACTGGCTGTACAAGTCCAACGACGACGAGCAACCCAAGGGCAGCCACGCCCGCGCCCGCCAGTGGGTCAAGGGCATCCTCGAGCTGCAGCAACGTGCCGGCAACTCGCTGGAATTCATCGAGAGCGTGAAGATCGACCTGTTCCCGGACGAGGTCTACGTGTTCACGCCCAAAGGCCGCATCATGGAACTGCCCAAAGGCTCCACGGCCGTCGACTTCGCCTACGCGGTGCACACCGACGTCGGCAACAGCTGCATCGCCTGCCGCATCAACCGCCGCCTGGCGCCGCTGTCCGAACCGCTGCAAAGCGGCTCGACAGTGGAAATCGTCAGCGCCCCGGGCGCGCGGCCGAACCCGGCCTGGCTCAACTTCGTGGTTACCGGCAAGGCGCGCACGCACATCCGCCACGCGCTCAAGCAGCAGCGTCGCTCCGAGTCCATCAGCCTGGGCGAACGCCTGCTGAACAAGGTGCTCACCGGCTTCGACAGCAGCCTGGAAATGATCCCCCAGGAGCGCATCCAGGCCATTCTCGCCGAGTACCGCCTGGAGCTGATCGAAGACCTGCTCGAAGACATCGGCCTGGGCAACCGCATGGCCTACGTGGTCGCGCGCCGCCTGCTGTCGGCCGAAGGCGAGCAGCTGCCGGCACCGGAAGGTCCGCTGGCGATTCGTGGTACCGAAGGGCTGGTGCTGAGCTACGCCAAGTGCTGCACACCGATCCCGGGCGATCCGATCGTCGGCCACCTGTCAGCCGGCAAGGGCATGGTCGTACACCTGGAAAACTGCCGCAACATCAGTGAAATCCGCCACAACCCGGAAAAGTGCGTACAACTCTCCTGGGCCAAGGACATCACCGGTGAGTTCAATGTCGAGTTGCGTGTCGAACTGGAGCACCAGCGCGGCCTGATTGCCCTGCTGGCCAGCAGTGTCAACGCCGCCGACGGCAACATCGAGAAGATCAGCATGGACGAACGCGACGGCCGTATCAGCGTGGTCCAACTGGTGGTCAGCGTGCACGACCGCGTGCACCTGGCGCGTGTGATCAAGAAGCTGCGTACCCTGACCGGTGTGGTCCGCATCACCCGCATGCGTACGTAGTCCGCCAACCGCAAGGAGTCATCATGAGCAAGACCGTCATCAACAGCGACAAGGCCCCTGCCGCCATCGGCACCTACTCGCAGGCGATCAAGGCCGGCAACACCGTGTACATGTCGGGCCAGATCCCGCTGGACCCGAAGACCATGGAGCTGGTCGAAGGCTTCGAAGCCCAGACCGTACAGGTGTTCGAGAACCTCAAGGCCGTGGCTGAAGCCGCTGGCGGTTCGTTCAAGGACATCGTCAAGCTGAACATCTTCCTCACCGACCTGAGCCACTTCGCCAAGGTCAACGAGGTGATGGGCCGCTACTTCGAGCAGCCTTACCCGGCCCGCGCCGCCATCGGTGTTGCCGCGCTGCCGAAAGGCGCCCAGGTCGAAATGGACGCCATTCTGGTCATCGAATGATGCCCCGGTGACGGGCGCCCTGCCCGTCACCTTCCCTTCTCTGCAAGGTTACCCCGTCATGCGTCAAGCACTGCCCCTCGCGCTGGCAGCCCTGCTTCTGGGCGGCTGCGCCAGCCACAAACCTGAAGACCTGAACGGCACCTGGATCAACCAGAAAGCCATCGATGAGGTGGTCGAAAGCGGCCGCGTTACTCAAACCCTGAACAAACACGGCATTGAGCTCGAATGGAAGCTGGACGTTGCAAGCCAGAAAGCGAGCTTCAGTAACGGCTTCGAAGGCGCGGATGGTCAACTGATCATCAATGAAGACCAATGGCAGATTAGTACCGACGGTGCAGAACCTGCCCGATTGACGCTGCGTGGCGACGAATTGAAAGTGGCAAACCCAACCTTGGGTGAACAGACTTTCGTGCGCGTCAAATCACCACCTGTAGCAAATGCACCGCTAGGCGGCAGCTTCGAGAAGGCGCTTTACCAGGCCTACCTGGGCGGCAACTGGAAGATCGTCGAAGGCCAGGGCAAAGGTGCCAGCGTGCGCTTCGGCGACACCGGCAATGTCACCGGCCTGCCAGGGCCAGACCGTTTCGCCCTGTGCCTGGCGGGTGATTGCGCGACCATGGGTGGCAGCAATGACAGCCTGTGGCTGGAGCGCAACCAGCGTGGCGCGCCGTTCATCCTCAAGCGCGATGGCGACAAGCTGGAGATCTTCCAGGCGGTGAACCGTGCGCAGCCGGATGAAATGCCAGTGTTGGCGGCCGGCAAGCGCCAGTGGGTGCTGGAACTGGACTGAAGCCTGCTGAAATCGTGGTCGAACTCACCGGCCTCTTCGCGGGTAAACCCGCTCCCACAGGCACACCGCCAGGCTTGAATCCAGCGGAGCACCTGTGGGAGCGGGTTTACCCGCGAAGAGGCCGGTAGACTCAGCGCACGCCTTTCAGGATTGCGGCATAGCCTTCCCTGTAACTCGGATACACCGGCGCCCAGCCCAATGCCCGCGCCCGGGCATTACTGCAGCGCTTGCTGCCGGTACGCCGCACCCGCTGCTCATCCGACCACTCGGTTACCCCCATGTACGCCCGCAGCCAGGCCACCACATCGGCCAGCGGCGCCGGGTCGTCGTCGACGCCGATGTAGCAGTCGTCGAGCACCTTGCCGTCGGCATCGGCCTGCAACAGGAACGCCAACAGGCTGGCAGCATCCTCAGCATGGATGCGGTTGCCATACAGCGGTGGCTCCTCGGCCACGCGATAGCCCTGGCGCACCTGACTGAGCAGCCACTCGCGGCCGGGGCCATAGATGCCGGTCAGGCGCACCACGCTGGCCGGGATGCCGCTGGCCAGCGCCAGCCGCTCAGCCTCCAGCATCAACCGCCCGGAATAACCTTCAGGCTCGGTGGCCGCGCCTTCTTCGATCCATTCGCCGTCCTTCTGTGCATACACGCTGCTGCTGGACACGAACAGCAGCCGTCGTGGGCATTGCCCGCGCTCGGCCAGCCAACCCAGCACATGGCGCAAACCGTCGACATAGGCTGCCTGGTAACCCGCTTCGTCGTGCTGGCTGGCCGCCACGCAATACACCAGGTAGTCCGGCGCGCGCTGCGGCCAGGTGTCGGGAATCGATGGCTCGGACAAGTCCGCTGCCACCGGCACGACCCCCGCAGGCAACTGCCCGACCGAGCGACGCAGGCCGCTCACCTGCCAGCCGCGCGCAAGCATCTGCCGGGCAAGACGCCCGCCTACATCACCACATCCCACCACCATCACGGAAAGGTCTGACATCTCTAAACTCCCTAGACCAATTGATCAGCCCGACCACGCTACACGATGGATGGCTAGACCATAGGCGAAAAAAGCAACAAGATTACTTTTGTTAACAAGAATTACTTGCAATAATGGCCGCCAAATTGTTCTCGGCCTACCTCGAGGCCTTGGAGAACGTTAACTTCATTCTTCATCAGGTCCGGCCAGCATGACACGTACTCAACCTTCCGCTTCGCCAACCCCGTCGCGCGCCTGGCGCGCCATCGCCGCGCTGACACTCAGCCTGGTGCTGGCCCCGGTGGCCATGGCCGATGAGCCAACCGCCAATGCTGCCGCGCCTGCTGCCGCTACCGCACCGGCTGCTCCGGCAGTTGCTCCAGCCGCAGCACCGGCTGGCGGTGCAGTTGCCGCCACCCCGGTTGATGCCCCGGTCGCTGCAGACCCGAGCGTCGAGGCTCTGGTTGAAGACACCTCGCTGGGCATGGCCCACGACCTGTCCCCTTGGGGCATGTACAAGAACGCCGACGTGGTGGTGAAGGCGGTGATGATCGGCCTGGCCATCGCCTCCATCATCACCTGGACCATCTGGATTGCCAAAGGCTTCGAGCTGATGGGCGCCAAGCGTCGCCTGCGTGGTGAAATCGCCCTGCTGAAGAAATCCGCCAGCCTCAAGGAAGCCAGCGACGTTTCCAACAAGGAAGGCACCCTGGCCCACACCCTGGTCCACGACGCACTCGAAGAGATGCGCCTATCGGCCAACGCCCGCGAAAAAGAGGGCATCAAGGAGCGCGTCAGCTTCCGCCTGGAGCGCCTGGTACACGCCAGCGGTCGCACCATGAGCAGCGGCACCGGCGTACTCGCCACCATCGGCTCCACTGCGCCATTCGTCGGCCTGTTCGGTACCGTATGGGGCATCATGAACAGCTTCATCGGCATCGCCAAGACCCAGACCACCAACCTGGCCGTGGTTGCCCCAGGTATCGCCGAAGCCCTGTTGGCCACCGCCCTGGGTCTGGTCGCCGCAATTCCGGCCGTGGTCATCTACAACGTCTTCGCCCGCTCCATCGCCGGCTACAAGGCCCAGGTGTCCGACGCCTCCGCCCAGGTGCTGCTGCTGGTCAGCCGTGATCTGGACCACCAGGGCAGCGAGCGTGTTGCCCCGCACATGGTGAAAGTGGGGTAAGCCATGGGCCTGCATCTCAACGAAGGTGGCGACGACCTCGCCGAGAACCACGAAATCAACGTTACGCCGTTCATCGACGTGATGCTGGTGCTGCTGATCATTTTCATGGTCGCAGCCCCCTTGGCCACGGTCGACATCAAGGTCGACCTGCCGGCCTCGACCGCCAAGCCGGCGCCGAGGCCCGAGAAACCGGTGTTCGTCAGCGTCAAGGCCGACCAGAAGCTGTACGTCGGTGACGATCAGGTCCCTGCCCCCGACCAGTTTGGCCCGATGCTCGATGCCAAGACCAAGGGCGACAAGGAAACCACCATCTTCTTCCAGGCTGACAAAGGCGTGGATTACGGTGACCTGATGGAAGTGATGAACAACATGCGCGCGGCCGGCTACCTGAAAGTCGGTCTGGTAGGTCTAGAGACGGCAGCCAAGAAATGACAAGAACGCGCTCGAACATGGCGCGCTACGGTGGCAGCCTGGCGATCGTGCTGGGCGTGCACGTGGTCGCCGTGCTGCTGACGCTCAACTGGTCGGTGCCCCAGGCCATCGAACTGCCACCGGCAGCCATGATGGTCGAGCTGGCGCCGTTGCCGGAGCCTGCGCCACCACCGCCCCCGAAAGCGGCGCCGCAGCCACCGGCACCGGTCGAGGAACCGCCACTGCCAAAGCTCGCCGAAGCACCCAAGCCCAAGATCGCCATTCCCAAGCCGCCCAAGCCAAAGGCCAAGCCACAGCCGCCCAAGCCCGAGAAAAAGCCTGAGCCGCCGAAGGAAGCACCGCCGACCGAACAAACGGTAGACGCACCGCCCAGCAACACGCCACCGCAGAAGTCCGCGGCACCGGCACCGAGCATTGCGTCCAACAGCAAAGCCCTGCCGACCTGGCAGAGCGACCTGCTGCGTCACCTGGCCAAGTACAAGCGTTACCCGGAAGACGCGCGCCGTCGCGGGCTGCAGGGCATAAACCGCTTACGTTTCGTGGTCGACGCCGAAGGCAAGGTGGTGTCGTACTCCATGGCCGGAGGTTCGGGTAGTGCCGCTCTGGACCGGGCGACCCTGGAAATGATCCGTCGGGCCGGCACGGTACCCAAGCCGCCACCCGAGTTGCTGAACAATGGCACGATCGAAGTCGTGGCCCCGTTCGTCTACTCGCTGGACCGCCGCTGAGACTTTTGTTTCTGTCACAAATCGGCAAGTCTGATAACGTGCGTCTATCGATTGCAGCCGCTATGCTGGGCTCGCAACTTCATGGACGCACGTTATGACCCTCACAGAATTACGCTACATCGTCACACTCGCCCAGGAACAGCATTTCGGGCATGCCGCCGAACGCTGCCACGTGAGCCAGCCGACCCTGTCGGTCGGTGTGAAGAAGCTCGAGGATGAGCTTGGCGTGTTGATCTTCGAGCGCAGCAAGAGCGCGGTCCGCCTGACCCCAGTCGGCGAAAGCATCGTCGCCCAGGCGCAGAAGGTACTGGAGCAGGCCCAAGGCATTCGCGAGCTGGCCCAGGCCGGCAAGAACCAGCTGACCGCCCCGCTCAAGGTCGGTGCCATCTATACCGTCGGCCCGTACCTGTTCCCGCACCTGATTCCGCAGCTGCACCGCGTGGCACCGCAGATGCCGCTCTACATCGAAGAGAACTTCACCCACGTACTGCGCGAAAAGCTGCGCAACGGCGAACTGGACGCGGTGATCATCGCCCTGCCGTTCAACGAAGCCGACGTGCTGACCCTGCCGCTGTACGATGAGCCGTTCTGCGCCCTGATGCCGGCTGACCACCCGTGGACAGCGAAAAAGACCATCGACACCGCAATGCTCAACGACAAGAGCCTGTTGCTGCTCGGTGAAGGCCACTGCTTCCGCGACCAGGTACTGGAGGCCTGTCCAACGCTGAACAAGGGCGGTGAAGGCTCCAAGCACACCACGGTGGAGTCCAGCTCGCTGGAAACCATCCGTCACATGGTGGCCTCGGGCCTTGGCGTGTCGATCCTGCCGCTGTCGGCGGTGCACAGCCACCACTACGCCCCCGGTGTCATCGAGGTTCGCCCACTGACCGCACCGGCACCATTCCGCACCGTAGCCATCGCCTGGCGCGCCAGCTTCCCGCGGCCGAAAGCCATCGAGATCCTCGCCGACTCGATCCGCCTGTGCTCGGTCGCCAAAGCCCCTGCGGAACAACCGGCCTGAGTCATGAGTGAGCTGTCGAAGGTCCCGGTGACGGTACTCAAGGGGGTTGGCGAGGCCATGGCGGAGAAGCTCGCCAAGGTCGGCCTGGAGAACCTGCAGGACGTGCTGTTCCACCTCCCCCTGCGCTACCAGGACCGCACCCGCGTGGTGCCGATCGGTCAACTGCGCCCTGGCCAGGACGCGGTGATTGAGGGCGTGGTCAGCGGCGCCGACGTGACCATGGGCAAGCGCCGCAGCCTGGTGGTGCGCCTGGGTGACGGCAGCGGTGTGCTGAGCCTGCGCTTCTACCACTTCAGCAACGCGCAGAAGGAAGGCCTCAAGCGTGGCACCCACCTGCGCTGCTACGGCGAAGCACGCCCCGGCGCTTCGGGCCTGGAAATCTACCACCCGGAATACCGGGCGCTGAACGGCGACGAACCGCCGCCACCGGTCGAGCAGACCCTGACGCCGATCTATCCGTCCACCGAAGGCCTTACCCAGCAACGCCTGCGGCTGCTTTGTCAGCAGAGCCTGGGCCTGCTGGGCCCGCGCAGCCTGCCGGACTGGCTGCCCGACGAACTGGCCCGGGACTACCAGCTGGCGCCGCTGGACGATGCCATCCGCTACCTGCACAACCCGCCGGCCGACGCCGACCTCGACGAGCTTGCCGAAGGTCAGCACTGGGCCCAGCACCGCCTGGCCTTCGAAGAGCTGCTGACCCACCAGTTGTCGCAGCAACGCCTGCGTGAAAGCCTGCGTAGCCTGCGCGCGCCAGTGCTGCCCAAGGCCCAGCGCCTGCAGGCACAGTACCTGGCCAACCTGGGTTTCCAGCCGACCGGCGCACAGCAGCGAGTGGCCAACGAAATTGCTTACGACCTCAGCCAGCATGAGCCAATGATGCGCCTGGTGCAGGGCGATGTGGGTGCCGGCAAGACCGTGGTCGCCGCCCTGGCCGCGCTGCAGGCCCTGGAAGCCGGCTACCAGGTGGCCCTGATGGCGCCCACCGAGATCCTCGCCGAACAGCACTTCATCACCTTCAAGCGCTGGCTCGAACCGCTGGGCATCGAAGTCGCGTGGCTGGCCGGCAAGCTAAAGGGCAAAGCCCGGGCAGCCGCCCTGGAGCAGATCGCCAATGGCGCGCCAATGGTGGTCGGCACCCATGCGCTGTTCCAGGAAGAGGTGAAGTTCAAGCACCTGGCCCTGGCGATCATCGATGAACAACACCGTTTTGGCGTGCAGCAACGCCTGGCCCTGCGCAAGAAGGGCGTGGCCGGGGAATTGTGCCCGCACCAGCTGATCATGACCGCCACGCCCATTCCGCGCACCCTGGCCATGAGCGCCTATGCCGATCTGGACACCTCGGTGCTCGACGAACTGCCACCCGGACGCACCCCGGTGAACACCGTGCTGGTGGCCGATAGCCGCCGCTTCGAAGTGGTCGAGCGGGTGCGCGCCGCCTGCGCCGAAGGGCGCCAGGCCTACTGGGTGTGCACACTGATCGAAGAATCCGAAGAGCTTACCTGCCAGGCCGCCGAAAGCACCTACGAGGAGCTGGGCAGTGCCCTGGGCGAGCTACGGGTGGGGCTGATCCACGGGCGCATGAAGCCGGCGGAAAAGGCCGAGATCATGGCCGAGTTCAAGGCCGGCAACCTGCAGTTGCTGGTCGCCACCACGGTCATCGAGGTGGGCGTGGACGTGCCCAACGCCAGCCTGATGATCATCGAGAACCCAGAGCGCCTGGGCCTGGCACAGCTGCACCAGTTGCGTGGCCGGGTTGGCCGGGGCAGCGCCGTCAGCCATTGCGTGCTGCTGTACCACCCACCACTGTCGCAGATCGGCCGCGAGCGGCTAGGGATCATGCGGGAAACCAACGACGGCTTCATCATCGCCGAAAAGGACCTGGAGCTGCGTGGCCCGGGCGAGATGCTCGGCACCCGCCAGACAGGCCTTTTGCAGTTCAAGGTCGCCGACCTGATGCGTGACGCCGACCTGCTGCCGGCCGTGCGCGACGCCGCCCAGGCCCTGATCGCACGCTGGCCGGAGCACGTCAGCCCGCTGCTCGATCGCTGGCTGCGTCATGGCCAGCAATATGGCCAAGTGTGACGCTGGTCCCATAATGGATCCAGATTTGCCCAGAGGCTGGTTATACTTCGCGTTTAAAGGAATCAGTGGATACGGACCATGACTGAAGTTGCCCTGGACACCGCAACCCCACACGCTCCCTCGGTCATCCGGCTGCTGCTCGACAAACTCGGCGTGGCCTACCGCGAGGTGGTCGAACATCCGCACCTGCCGGCAGCGTCGCGGGTACAGGCCGTGCTGCTCGACGACGAGGTCGGCGCCCTGATGGTGCTGTTCCCGCAGAGCCAGCTGCTGGACCTCAACCGCCTGGCCGAACTGACCGGTCGCAAGCTCACTGCGGTGTCGGTGCCGCGCCTGAAGCAGATGCTGGACAAGCACCAGCTCAAGGCCCTGCCAGGCATTCCGGCGCTGACCAGCTCGCCGTGCCAGTACGAAAAGAGCCTGCTCGACGCCGAAACCGTGTTTATCCAGTCTGGCGAAGCCGGCCTGCTGCTGGAAATCGAACGCGCGCACTTCAAGCGCATGCTGGTCAAGGCCAGCGCCAGCAGCTTCGGCCAGGAAGTCGAGGCAATCAGCCCCAACCTCGACCGCCCCGATGATGACACCCGGGAAATCACCAACGCCGTCCAGGCCTTCACTGCCCGGCGCATCCAGAAGCGCCTGGAAGAAACCATCGAAATCCCGCCGCTGGCCGACACCGCGCAAAAGATCATCAAGCTACGGGTAGACCCCAACGCCAGCATCGACGATATCACCGGCGTGGTCGAAACCGACCCGGCGCTGGCGGCACAGGTGGTGAGTTGGGCGGCATCGCCCTACTACGCCTCACCTGGCAAGATCCGCTCGGTGGAAGACGCCATCGTGCGTGTGCTGGGCTTCGACCTGGTGATCAACCTGGCCCTGGGCCTGGCGCTGGGCAAGACCCTGAGCCTGCCGAAAGACCACCCGCAGCAAGCCACGCCGTACTGGCAGCAGTCGATCTACACCGCCGCGATCATCGAAGGCCTGACCCGCGCCATGCCACGGGCCGAGCGCCCCGAGGCCGGCCTGACCTACCTGGCCGGGCTGCTGCACAACTTTGGCTATTTGCTGTTGGCGCACGTGTTCCCGCCGCACTTCTCACTGATCTGCCGCCACCTGGAGGTCAACCCGCACCTGTGCCACACCTATGTGGAACAACACCTGCTGGGCATCAGCCGCGAGCAGATCGGTGCATGGTTGATGAAGCTGTGGGACATGCCGGAAGAACTGTCCGCCGCACTGCGCTTCCAGCACGACCCGGCCTATGACGGCGAGTTTTCGGCGTTCCCCAACCTGGTGTGCCTGGCTACACGATTGCTACGCTCGCGGGGGATTGGCTCGGGGCCACAGCAGGAGATTCCAGACGAATTGCTGGAACGGCTGGGGATTACCCGGGACAAGGCCGAGGATGTGGTGAACAAGGTGCTCGAAGCAGAGAGCCTGCTGCGTGAGCTGGCTTCGCAGTTCCACGCACCTCACTGACATGATTGGCCCCTGTGGGAGCGGGTTTACCCGCGAAGATCGCGACGCGGTGCATGGCACCGGCGTTGCCGGTGTTCGCGGGTAAACCCGCTCCCACAGGGTATGAGTCAGCAGGCCTATTGAGTTTCAGCCCTTCTTCTTCGGCTTCAGGTACTTCATCAACCCCTGGAACCACATCACCAGCGCCGGGTTGCCCTTGATCTGGATGTGCTTGTCCTGAATCCCCTGCATGAACGCCAGTTGCTTGTTACCTGCCTGCATGGTGGTGAAACCATAGGCAGCGTCCTTGAAGGCGATGGCGAACGCTGGCTGCGGGTGCGCACCGCCCTTGCTGCTGATGCGTTCGTTGTTGACTATGAAGTGCCGGGCGACCTTGCCGTCCAGGGTCTGCATCTGGAACACCAGGTCCTTGCCCTTGAGCTGCTGCTGGAAAGCCGGGTTGTTGCGGCTGGCCCTGGCCATCAACAGCCCCATGGCCCAGAGAAGAAAGCGGAACTTCATCAACGCGCCTCGAATTAAAAGTGACTAAGGCGCGCAGTCTATCCTTTTCCAGAACTATTTATGCAAGTTCGAAACATTTTGCCTGCAGAAAGCACAACGGGCGCCCTGAGGCGCCCGCTTGGCTGACACTGGGGTTGTCAGGGAGCGATCACTTGCCTTTCTTGGCCGGCTTGACGGGGGCGTTGACGCTGTCGCGCAAATTCTTGCCTGGCTTGAAAGCCACGGTATTGCTGGCCTTGATCTTGACCGGTTCACCGGTTTGCGGGTTCTTGCCGGTACGCGCACCGCGATGACGTTTTTCGAAGGTGCCGAAACCGACCAGGGTCACGGTGTCCTTGTCCAGGGCACCCGTGATGCTGTCGAGAATCGCGTTCAAAACCTGATTGGCCTTTTCCTTGGTCAGATCGGCCTTTTCGGCGATGACGGCGGCGAGTTCTGGTTTGCGCATAGTGAAGCCTCTTTGACGGAATTCTTGTTGTTATGCCGTGCTGCCCTGGGAGCAGCGCTCAAGGCACCGCAGGCTCTAATCTGCGGCAGACGGAAGTGAGGATGGCACGTGCACAGGGGCCGCGCCAGTATCTGGGCGGCCATTGTGCAAGCAACAACAGGATAAATCCGACAGAACGCCAGCTATTTACGCCATAACGGCCGGCAGCTGGCGATTCAGGGCCAGCTTTTCCATCACGGCCGCCCCGGTGAGGGCGTAGCCCAGCAGCGTGCCCTCTGCATCAAGGCAGAGCACCTTGAGGTCACTGCCCTGCCCCTCTACCTGCCAGGTGCCTTCGTGGCCTTGGGGCGGCGGCGAGACCACCAGCGGACAGGCCGGGGTTTTCACGGTGATCGGCATCGGCCCGTAGGCGACCGTTGTCGGCTTGCCGGCCAGGGTTTGCGCCAGGGCCCGGGCACAGCTCATCAGCGGCATCACATAGAGCAGGTTGATGCCATCGACTTCGGCACAGTCGCCAAGGGCAAAGATGTTGGCGTGGGACGTGCGCAACTGGCGGTCCACGCAAACGCCGCGGTTGGTCTGTAGGCCAGCGGCGGCAGCCAGGTCGGTGCGCGGGCGCAGGCCGATGGCCGAAACCACCAGGTCGCAGGCGATCACGCTGCCGTCGGACAGGTGCGCCTCCAGGCCCTGGGCTACCTGCTGCAGGCGGGTCAGTACCGGGCCGAGGTGAAAGCGCACGCCCAGGCCTTCCAGCCCGGCCTGCACGGCAGTGGCAGCGGCCGGGTGCAGCAGGGTCGGCATGACTTGCTCGCACGGCGCCACCACATCGACCTGGAAGCCGCCCAGGCTCATGTCGTTGGCGAATTCGCAGCCGATCAGGCCGGCACCGAGGATCAGCACGCGCTGTTTGCCGACGGCAGCAGCACGGAAGCGCGCGTAATCTTCCAGATCATTGATCGGGAACACCCGATCGCCGCCATCACCTTCGATCGGCACCTGCACCGTCTGCGCACCCCAGGCCAGCACCAGATCGCGGTATTCCACTGCCTCTTCACCTATCCACAAGCGCTTGTGGCCCGGGTCGATGCCGCTGATGCGGGTATGGGTGCGAATCTCGGCATTCAGTTGCTCGGCCATGGCGCCCGGCTCGGCCATGCACAGGCCGTCGGCGTCCTTCTGCTTGGCAAAGCCGGTGGACAGCATGGGCTTGGAGTAGGAACGACCGTCATCGGCGGTGATCAGCAGCAGCGGCGTCTGCGCATCGAGCTTGCGAAATTCACGGGCCAGGTTGTAGCCCGCAAGGCCGGTACCGATGATTACCACAGGGGACGTCATGTCGTGCTTTCCTCGATTAGCCGATGGAGATCATTTCAAAGTCGCTCTTGCCCACGCCGCAGTCGGGGCACAGCCAGTCTTCAGGCACGTCTTCCCAGCGTGTGCCGGGGGCGATGCCGTCGTCGGGCCAGCCTTCGGCTTCGTCGTAGATCAGGCCACAGACAATACATTGCCACTTCTTCATCAGGTCTTTTTCCTCGGTTCAAGCTGGAGCTTTGTGTTGCTGCTGATGGCCTCTTCGCGGGTGAACCCGCTCCTACAGCGACTGCGTAGCCTGTGGGAACGGGTTTACCCGCGACGAAGCCTGCGGGCAATTCGTGGGGCTTTGTAGCGGCCCTGTCAGCAGTATGCAAGCAGTCCGGGCAATCATGCTAAGCTCGCCGCCTCTCTGGTTGTAACAAGCAGACCGACGTGTCGTACGAATCCCCGCAAGCAGCCGCTGTCGCGTGGCTGCCGTATTCACGGCTGGCGACCGACATCGACCAGCCCACCCTTGACTGGCTGTTCGACGAGGGCTCGCTGACCCGTCGCCTGACCCGCCTGTCCAACGATCACTTCTCCGTCACGCCGCTATTCGAGGGCTGGCAACCGCTGCGCGATGACGAATGCCAGGCACTGGGTATCTCCGCCGGTGCCGAAGGCTGGGTGCGCGAGGTGTACCTGCGCGGCCATGGCCAACCCTGGGTGTTCGCCCGCAGCGTCGCCAGCCGCAGTGCCCTGGAGCGCGGCGGGCTGGACCTGGAAACCTTGGGCAGCCGTTCGCTGGGCGAGTTGCTGTTCTGCGATCAGGCATTCATCCGCCACCCGATCGAGGTGTGCAGTTATCCACAGGCCTGGCTGCCGAGCGAAGCCGCCCATACTGCGCTGTGGGGCCGCCGGTCGCGCTTCGAACGTGGCGGCCTGGACCTACTGGTGGCAGAGGTGTTCCTGCCGGCATTGTGGCAAGCGGCCAAGGAGGAAAACCGCTGATGTACATGCAACTGCTGAAGTCGCTCAACCGCCTGCACCCGCGGGCCTGGGACTTTGTCCAGCTCAGCCGCATGGACCGGCCAATTGGTATCTACCTGCTGCTGTGGCCGACCTTGTCGGCGGTGTGGATTGCTGGCAACGGTTCACCAACCCTGGCCAACGTGCTGATCTTTGGCCTCGGTGTGGTGCTGATGCGCGCCGCAGGTTGCTGCATCAACGACTTTGCCGACCGCAAGGTGGACGGCCACGTCAAACGCACCGCCGACCGCCCCCTGGCCAGCGGCCGGGTCCGCCCGCGCGAAGCACTGGCGCTGTTCGCCATCCTGGTCGGAGTGAGCTTCCTGCTGGTGCTGTGCACCAACAGCCGCACGGTGTGGCTGTCGTTCGGTGCGGTAGCTCTGGCGTTCTGCTACCCGTTCATGAAGCGCTACACCTATTACCCGCAGGTGGTGCTGGGGGCGGCGTATTCCTGGGGCATTCCCATGGCCTTCACCGCAGCGGGTGGCGAGCTGCCGGCCAGCGCCTGGCTGCTGTACATCGCCAACCTGCTGTGGACGGTGGGCTACGACACCTACTACGCCATGGTCGACCGTGATGACGACCTGAAGATTGGCGTGAAGTCGACCGCCATCCTGTTCGGCGATGCCGACCGCACCATCATCCTCACCTTGCAGCTGCTGTCGCTGGGCTGCCTGTTGCTGGCCGGCAGCCGCTTCGAGCTGGGTGGCTGGTTCCACCTGGGGCTGCTGGGCGCGGCGGCGTGCTTTGCCTGGGAGTACTGGTCGACGCGCAAGCTGGACCGGGAGTCGTGCTTCAAGGCGTTTCTGCACAATCACTGGGCGGGGATGCTGGTGTTTATCGGGGTAGTATTGGATTACGCACTGCGTTGAAGCTGAGGGCCCTATCGCCGGCAAGCCAGCTCCCACAGGTGCAGCGCTGCCTTCACAGCTTGCGCATAACCTGTGGGAGCTGGCTTGCCGGCGATGGACCGCAAAGCGGCCCCGGCAATCTCAAGGCTTGGCAACGTGCCAGACGTCCTTCATGCCGTCACCGGTCATGTCGCCGGCCTTTTTGTCCTTGATGAAGGTGTACAGCGGCTTGCCGTCATAGGCCCACTGCTTGCTGCCATCATCGCGCATCACTACTGTCCACTTGTCCTTGGCCGGTTCGTCATTGGCCTGGACCATCAGCGGCGGCCAGTTTTTGGCGCATTCGCCATTGCACATCGACTTGCCGCCCGCATCCTTGTCGAAGGTGTACAGGGTCATGCCGGCATGATCGACCCACATGCCGCCCTTCTCCATCGCATGGTCGGCCAAGGCCACCCCCGGGAGCGCCAGCGCAGTGAAAAGGGCCATCCAGCTCAGCGTTTGTCGTGTCATTGGATTCACCATTGTTTCGGGGGGATTGGGTTCAAGTTGCCACAACCACGGCCCTTTCAAGCCTAGTTCAGTCACGGAATGTCGCCAGAACGGCCAACACCCTGTCACACAGCTGCAATAATTCCGTTATCTAATGCGGGCCAAGACACCGTATCCAGGAGAGGTTTTGAGCATGGTTGGCAGGAACATTCTGATCGTCGACGACGAAGCACCAATTCGCGAGATGATCGCCGTTGCCCTGGAAATGGCCGGCTATGACTGCCTGGAAGCGGAAAACTCCCAACAGGCCCACGCGATCATCGTCGACCGCAAACCGGACCTGATCCTGCTCGACTGGATGCTGCCAGGCACCTCCGGCATCGAGTTGGCCCGCCGCCTCAAGCGCGACGAGCTGACCGGCGACATCCCGATCATCATGCTCACCGCCAAGGGTGAAGAGGACAACAAGATCCAAGGCCTGGAAGTGGGTGCCGACGACTACATCACCAAGCCTTTCTCACCACGCGAGCTGGTCGCCCGCCTGAAAGCCGTGCTGCGCCGCACCGGCCCGAGCGATAGCGAGGCACCGATCGAAGTCGGTGGCCTGCTGCTCGACCCGATCAGCCACCGCGTGACCATCGACGGCAAGCCAGCCGAGATGGGCCCTACCGAATACCGTCTGCTGCAGTTCTTCATGACCCACCAGGAGCGCGCCTACACCCGTGGCCAACTGCTGGACCAGGTATGGGGCGGTAACGTCTATGTCGAGGAACGCACCGTCGACGTACACATCCGCCGCCTGCGCAAGGCGCTGGGTGAAGCCTACGAAAATCTGGTACAAACCGTCCGGGGCACCGGCTACCGCTTCTCGACCAAGAGCTGATCGAGCTGAAAGGCGCCAAGCTGCACGTCGTTGTACAAGGACCGTCAATTGAACCAGAACTGGCACGCGACCCTGATTCGCCACCTGCTGCTGCTGATTACCGTCTGCCTGATCGGTGGACTGGTCAGTGGCTACTATGGCTGGAGCCTGGCCATCGGCCTGGCGCTCTACCTGGGCTGGACCCTCAAGCAACTGCTGCGCCTGCATGACTGGCTGCGCAACCACCAACCCGACGAAGCACCGCCCGATGGCTACGGGCTGTGGGGCGAGGTGTTCGACAGCATCTACCACCTGCAACGCCGCGACCAGCGTGTACGCGGCCGCCTGCAGGCGGTGATCGACAGGGTGCAGGAGTCTACTGCCGCACTGCGAGACGCAGTGATCATGCTCGACAGCGATGGCAACCTGGAATGGTGGAACCGCGCCGCCGAGACCCTGCTGGGCTTCAAGACCCCACAGGACGGCGGCCAGCAGGTGACCAACCTGGTGCGCCACCCGCGCTTCAAGGAGTACTTCGAGGCAGGAAACTACCTCGAGCCGCTGGAAATCCCTTCGCCGATCAACGACCGCATGCGCGTGCAGTTGCACATCACCCGCTACGGCAACAACGAGCACCTGATGCTGGTGCGCGACGTTACCCGCATCCACCAGCTGGAGCAGATGCGCAAGGACTTCGTCGCCAACGTGTCCCACGAGCTGCGCACGCCGCTGACGGTCATCACCGGCTACCTGGAAACCCTGCTGGACAACGTCGAGGACGTGAACCCGCGCTGGAGCCGAGCCCTGCAACAGATGAGCCAGCAAGGCTCACGCATGCAGACACTGCTCAACGACCTGTTGCTGCTGGCCAAGCTTGAGGCCACCGACTATCCGTCGGACAACCACCCGGTGGCGGTCGATGCCTTGCTCTGCGCGATCAAGAACGACGCCCAGGCTCTGTCCGGGCCCCGCAAACAGCGCATCACCCTTGAAGCCGCGCCCGGTGTGCAGTTGAAGGGCAGCGAGTCCGAGCTGCGCAGTGCCTTTTCCAACCTGGTGTTCAACGCGGTCAAGTACACCCAGGACGAAGGCAGCATCCGGATTCGCTGGTGGGCCGATGCCCAGGGCGCACACCTGTCGGTGCAGGACTCGGGGGTGGGCATCGATGCCAAGCACCTGCCACGTCTGACCGAGCGCTTCTACCGGGTCGACTCCAGCCGTGCGTCGAATACCGGGGGCACCGGGCTGGGGCTGGCGATCGTCAAGCATGTGCTGATGCGCCACCGCGGCAAGCTGGAGATCAGCAGCGTGCCAGGGCATGGCAGTACGTTTACCTGTCACTTCGCACCAGCACAATTGGCCAACGGCAAGGCTTGAGATCGGGGCTGCTGCGCAGCCCTTCGCGGGCACGCCCGCTCCCACAGGGACCGCAATAAGTCCGCCACCCTTTGCTTTTACCGCACCAGCCGCTACATTGGACCCCCTGTGCCAGCAAGAGCTGGCACTTTTTTTCTCTCTATCTCGAAGACGGACCCCGTAAAAACTCCATCATGGACCCTTCCCCTGGTATCAGCCTCACCTCGTTATTCGCCGATTTCGGCATGATCATCTTTGCCTTGCTCCTGGTGCTGCTCAACGGCTTCTTCGTTGCCGCCGAGTTCGCGATGGTCAAGCTGCGCGCTACCCGCGTCGAGTCCATCGCCGAGTTGCATGGCTGGCGTGGCAGCATCCTGCGCAAGGTGCACAACCAGCTCGACGCCTATCTGTCGGCCTGCCAGCTGGGCATCACCCTCGCCTCGCTGGGCCTTGGCTGGGTCGGTGAACCGGCGTTCGCCCATCTGCTCGAGCCGCTGCTGGCATACCTTGGCGTGGACACGCCCGAGCTGATCAAGGCGATCTCGTTCTTCGTCGCCTTCTTCGTCATTTCGTACCTGCACATCGTGGTCGGTGAGCTGGCGCCCAAGTCCTGGGCCATCCGCAAGCCAGAACTGCTGTCGCTTTGGACCGCCGTGCCGCTGTACCTGTTCTACTGGGTGATGTACCCGGCCATCTACCTGCTCAATGCCAGCGCCAACACCATCCTGCGCATTGCTGGCCAGGGCGAGCCCGGCCCGCATCACGAGCACCACTACAGCCGTGAAGAACTCAAGCTGATCCTGCACTCCAGCCGTGGCCAGGACCCGAGCGACCAGGGCATGCGCGTGCTGGCCTCTGCCGTGGAAATGGGCGAGCTGGAGGTGGTCGACTGGGCCAACTCGCGCGAGGACATGGTCAGCATCGACGCCCATGCGCCGTTGAAGCAGATACTTGCCTTGGTGCGCCGCCACAAGTTCAGCCGCTACCCGGTGTACGACGCCGAGCGTGAGGAGTTCACCGGCCTGCTGCATATCAAGGACCTGCTGCTGGAACTGGCCGAACTCGAGCACTTGCCCGAAACCATCGACCTCGACGACCTGGCCAGGCCGCTGGAGCGTGTGTCGCGGCACATGCCGCTGGCGCAGTTGCTGGAGCAGTTCCGCAAGGGCGGCGCGCACTTCGTGCTGGTGGAGGAAGCCGATGGCAAGGTGATTGGCTACCTGACCATGGAAGATGTGCTGGAAGTGCTGGTGGGCGATATCCAGGACGAGCACCGCAAGACAGAGCGCGGCATCCTCGCCTACCAGCCGGGCAAGCTGCTGGTGCGTGGCGACACGCCGCTGTTCAAGGTCGAGCGCCTGCTGGGCGTCGACCTTGACCATATCGAGGCGGAAACCCTCGCCGGTCTGGTCTACGAGACGCTCAAGCGCGTGCCTGAAGAAGAGGAAGTGCTGGAGGTCGAAGGGCTGCGCATCATCATCAAGAAGATGAAAGGGCCGAAGATCGTGCTGGCCAAGGTACTCAAGCTGGATTGAGGGCCAGGGGGCTGCTTTGCAGCCCATCGCGACGCAAGGCCGCTCCCACAGGGGTTCGCGTATCCCTGTAGGAGCGGCCTTGTGTCGCGATAGGGCCGCAAAGCGGCCCCAAAAATCTCAGGGGTTACCCGCGGTAAAGTCAGGCAACCCACCAATCGGCCTGTCGAACCGATAAGGTATCGACTCCAGCGCCAACCCCACATTGCGCTGCACCACGAAATGCAGGTGGGGCCCGGTACTGTTGCCGGTATTGCCCGACTTGGCCAGCATCTGCCCCTGCCGCACTCGTTGCCCCTCCGCCACTACCACCGACCCGCGCATCAGGTGCAGGTAGACGCCCATGGTACCGTCCGGGTGCAGGATCCTGACGAAATTGCCCGAGGGGTTGGGGCCGCGCCCGCTCTGGCTGTTCTCCGTCTTCACCACCACCCCTTCCCGCGCCGCGATGATGGTGGTGCCTTCGGGCATGGCGATGTCCATGGCGTAACGCCCCTTGGGCCCAAAATGACTGACCCGGCCATTGGGGCCCTGGGTCACGCGGAACGGCCCGCCAATCCAGGGGAATGCATAGCGGAAGCCCTGGGGCCGCTTGCCCGGGTCGCCCATGGCCTGTAGCAGGGTCGAGCGGTAGTTCAGCAGCATCCCGGGGCGCCCCCTGAGCACGCTTAGCATTTGCGTGGTGCGCGGCGGCAGTACCCGGCGCACGGTACGCGGGGCATTGCCACCTTGTGCATTCACCAGGTTGTCCAGGCGCAACTCCACCTCCACTGGCACGTGTAGCTGGTTGCGGGCCGAAAAGCTCACGCCGCCGTTGAAGGTTATCGCGTTCAGCAGAACCTGGCCTTCGGGCACCTCGACCATAGGTACGCGCCGCACAAAGGTTTTGGCACCGGGGCCGGGCCGGTCGGAATAGGAGGTCACACGGCCATCATCGGTGATCTCGTAAATGGTCATGCCCAGGCTCGACGCCGAGGCCATGAGCAATGCACAGAACAGCAGCAGGCGGGCGGGCATGATAGTGGCTTTTTGACAGTTGCGATCTGTCGAAGCCTAGCAGGGGGTTTTGTGACGGGTATGACAGTTGGTCGGATGGCGTCAACAGGACTGGCCCCATTGCCGGCAAGCCAGCTCCTACAGGAAATGCACAAGGCCAGAAGTTGACGCTGTACCTGTGGGAGCTGGCTTGCCCGCAATGGAGCCAGTAGTCATTACTCAGGCGCCCGGGGTGAAATGCTTCTGCGCCGTCCCGCGGGCAATCAGCCGCGACAGGTAGTCGAGCTTCTGGGCATCCTGATCGACGAACTTGAAGGTCAGTTGCAACCAGTCACTGTCAGGCTTGGGTTCCAGTGCCGCGACGGCATGCAGGTAGCCGTTCAGGCGCGCAACTTCGGCGTTCTCGCCCTGTTCCAGGTCCAACACTGCGCCTTCCAGTACTTGGGGAAGCGCTTCGCCACGGCGCACCACCAGCAGCGCCTCTTTCAGGCTCAGCGCCTTGATCACGCACGGCTGCATGCCGCCGGCCAGGCGCAACTGGCCCTGGCCACGACCGGTCGGCGCGGGAGTGGCGGGCCGGGGGGCATTGGCCACTGGCCTGGCGGGTGCGGTTGCAGGTGCCGGAGCTGGCGCCGCGACCTTCACCGCTTCAGGCTTGCCGGCTGTCAGCGCATTCAGCGAGTCATTGGCGAACGCCGAGTTGGCCCGTGCCGGGCCGCTGGACATCAGGCTGTCGAGCTTGCCGATCTTGGTCAGGGCCTTTTTCACCTTGGTCAGCAATTGCTCGTTGGTGAATGGCTTGCCGACAAAATCGGAAACGCCCGCCTGAATCGCCTGGATGACGTTTTCCTTGTCGCCACGGCTGGTCACCATGATGAATTGCAGGTTCTTCAACTCAGGCTGCTGGCGGCACCAGGTGAGCAGTTCCAGGCCGGACATTTCCGGCATTTCCCAGTCGCACAGAACCAGGTCGAACGCTTCCTTGCCCAGCATGGCCATTGCCTTGCGACCGTTGACGGCGTCGTCGATGGTCATGCCCGGGAAGGCATTGCGCAGGCATTTGCGGACCAGATCACGGATAAACGGGGCGTCATCCACGACCAGCACATTCACTTTACTCATCGATACTCCTTCTGAATCCCGACTAGCCTACCGCCGAATAATGGCCACTTGCTACAACCTGGTCACGCCGGGACTTCTTCACATCGTTCGCGGGTGCCTGCCGGCTCCTCGACCGCAAACGAAAACGCCCGGCCAAGGCCGGGCGTCGATGCTCGGGAGCAACCTTACTTATCGTCAGGTTCGGCCGGAACATTAGCGTTTTCGCCGTCGGAAACAGCAGTGCCTTGCACTTCTGCCGTCATGCGCTTGAGGCCCATGTGACGCACGTCGGTGCCGCGCACCAGATAGATCACCAGCTCGGAGATATTGCGCGCATGGTCGCCGATACGCTCCAGCGAACGCAGGACCCAGATAACGCTCAGTACCCGCGAGATCGAGCGCGGGTCTTCCATCATGTAGGTCACCAGCTCACGCAGGGCGGTCTTGTATTCGCGGTCGATGGTCTTGTCGTACTGGGCCACCGACAGCGCCAGGTCGGCGTCGAAGCGGGCAAAGGCATCCAGCGCGTCGCGGACCATGTTGCGTACCTGGTCGCCGATGTGGCGCACCTCGACATAGCCGCGCGGTGACTCGCCTTCCTCGCACAGCTGGATGGCGCGGCGGGCGATCTTGGTCGACTCGTCACCGATGCGCTCCAGGTCAATCACCGACTTGGAGATGCTGATGATCAGACGCAGGTCGGAGGCCGCCGGCTGACGACGGGCGAGGATGCGCAGGCACTCCTCGTCGATGTTGCGCTCCATCTGGTTGATCTGCTCGTCGACTTCGCGCACTTGCTGGGCCAGGCCCGAGTCGGCTTCGATCAGCGCAGTGACTGCATCGTTGACCTGCTTTTCGACCAGGCCACCCATGGCCAGCAGGTGACTACGCACCTCTTCGAGCTCGGCGTTGAACTGCTGGGAAATGTGATGCGTAAGGCTTTCTTTGTTGATCATCGTTCGCTCCGCGAAGAAGCTGCAAGCTTCAATTTGTTCGTCTCGTTCCCTGGCCTGTAGGAGCGGGTTTACCCGCGAACACCGGCGAAGCCGGTGCCAGACACCGCGGCGCCTGCTTCGCGGGTAAACCCGCTCCCACAGCGGCCAGGCACCTATCCGGAGCGGCGATTAGCCGTAGCGACCGGTGATGTAGTCTTCGGTCTGTTTCTTCGCCGGGTTGGTGAACAGGGTGTCGGTATCCCCGAATTCGACCAGTTTGCCCATGTACATGAACGCGGTGTAGTCCGAAACACGGGCCGCCTGCTGCATGTTGTGGGTCACGATGACGATGGTGTACTTGGATTTCAATTCGTAGATCAGTTCCTCGACCTTCAGGGTCGAGATCGGGTCCAGTGCCGAGCACGGTTCGTCGAGCAGCAGCACTTCCGGCTCCACGGCGATGGTACGGGCGATGACCAGACGCTGCTGCTGGCCACCGGACAGGCCCAGTGCCGAATCGTGCAGGCGGTCCTTGACCTCGTCCCACAGTGCCGCGCCCTTCAGCGCCCATTCGACCGCTTCGTCCAGCACGCGCTTCTTGTTGATGCCCTGGATCCGCAGGCCGTAGACCACGTTTTCGTAGATGGTCTTTGGGAACGGGTTGGGCTTCTGGAACACCATGCCCACACGACGGCGCAGCTCGGCCACGTCTTCGCCCTTGCGGTAGATGTTATTGCCATACAGGTTGATGGCGCCTTCCACGCGGCAACCATCAACCAGATCGTTCATGCGGTTGAAGGTGCGCAGCAGGGTCGACTTGCCGCAGCCGGACGGGCCGATAAAGGCGGTCACGCGCTGCTTGGGAATGTTCATCTGCACATCGAACAGCGCTTGTTTGTCACCGTAGAACAGGCTCAGGCCCGGCACTTCGATGGCTACGGTTTCTTCGGCCAGGCGCAGGCTCTGCTTGTCGCGGCCCAGGGCAGACATGTCGATGCCGTGGGTATGGGATTCTTGCTGCATGGTCAACTCCATACGCTAACAATTCGTTTCTAAGGGCCGCCCGTTTCACGGGCGGCACGCTTGCAATCAGGATCAGCTGTCGAGGGCCTTGTACTTCTCGCGCAGGTGGTTACGGATCCACACGGCCGAGAGGTTGAGGGCCGCGATCACCAGCACCAGCAGCAACGCCGTGGCGTATACCAGCGGCCGCGCGGCTTCTACGTTGGGGCTCTGGAAGCCGACGTCATAGATATGGAAGCCCAGGTGCATGATCTTCTGGTCCAGGTGCAGGTACGGGTAGTTCCCGTCCACCGGCAGGGATGGAGCCAGCTTTACCACACCCACCAGCATCAGCGGCGCCACTTCACCGGCGGCGCGGGCCACGGCGAGGATCATGCCGGTCATCATCGCCGGGCTGGCCATCGGCAGGACGATCTTCCACAGGGTCTCGGCCTTGGTAGCGCCCAGGGCCAGCGAGCCTTCGCGCACGGTGCGCGGGATACGCGCCAGGCCTTCCTCGGTGGCCACGATCACCACCGGCACGGCCAGCAGCGCCAGGGTCAGCGATGCCCACAACAGGCCTGGGGTACCCAGGGTTGGCGCCGGCAGTGCTTCGGGGAAGAAAAGGCGGTCGATCGAGCCGCCCAGCACGTAGACGAAGAAGCCCAGGCCGAACACGCCGTAAACGATCGCGGGCACACCAGCCAGGTTGTTCACCGCGATGCGGATCAAGCGGGTCACCGGGCCCTGTCTGGCGTATTCGCGCAGGTACACGGCAGCCAGCACACCGAACGGGGTGACGATCACGGCCATGATCAGGGTCATCATCACGGTACCGAAGATGGCCGGGAAGATACCGCCCTCGGTGTTGGCTTCACGCGGGTCGTCGCTGAGGAACTCCCAGACCTTGGTGAAGTAGGTGCCCAGCTTGGTGAACCCCGACATGGCGTTAGGCTGGATGGCGTGTACCACCTTGCTGAGGTTGATTTCCACTTCACGGCCGTTGCCATCGCGGGCCACCAGGCTGTCGCGAGCGAAGGCCTGGTGCAGGCCAGTCAGGCGGTCTTCGATGGCCTTGTATCGGCTGTTCAGCCCGGCGCGCTCGGCGTCCATGTCAGCCTGGGCGGCGGCGTCCAGCTTGCCGTCCAGCTCCAGCTTGCGCGCCTGCAGACGCAGGCGCTCGAGGCCATGGTTGATGGCACCGATGTCTTTCTTTTCGAGGCTTTGCAGTTCGCTGTTGAGCTGGTTGGCGCGCTTGAGGCGGGCCTGCAGTTCGACCCAGGCCGCAGCACCTTCGGCGACCACGCGGCCTTCTTCCTTGATGCTGACCAGGTAGCCGTAGAAGTTGCCCCACTCGCGGCGCTCCAGGGCGACCAGGTCGGTCGGGTGCCTTTCGTCGACCAGCCAGTCGCCGACCACCCAGGTGAAGTCGCTGCCGTTGAGGTCGCGGTTGCCCACCTTGATCAGCTCACGGGTCATGAACTCCGGGCCTTGGTCAGGCACTGGCAGGCCGGCGCCCTTCAGACGGGCACGGGGTACTTCTTCCTTTTGCACCACTTCGCCAATGACGACATGGTCGGCCTGGCCCGGCACCTTGTAGGTAGCCTGGACAAGATCGGCCGGCCAGAAGTGGCCCAGGCCGCGCACGGCAATCACCGCCAGCAGGCCAACGGTCATGATCACTGCCATGGCCACCGCGCCGCCGCTCATCCAGACGCCTGGGGCGCCGCTCTTGAACCAGCCTTTGAGGGAATCCTTTTTCACGGATCGCTACCTTTCTATCAAAGCGACGAGTATTTCTTGCGCAGACGCTGGCGAATCAGCTCGGCCAAGGTGTTCATGATGAAGGTGAACATCAGCAGCACCAGCGCGGCCAGGAACAGCACGCGGTAGTGGCTGCCGCCGACTTCCGATTCCGGCATTTCCACCGCCACGTTGGCGGCCAGGGTGCGCATGCCCTCGAACAGGTTCAGCTCCATCACCGGGGTGTTGCCGGTGGCCATCAGCACGATCATGGTCTCGCCCACCGCACGGCCCATGCCGATCATCAGCGCCGAGAAGATACCTGGGCTGGCGGTGAGGATGACCACGCGAGTCAGGGTCTGCCATGGCGTCGCTCCCAGGGCCAGGGAGCCCAGGGTCAGGCTGCGCGGCACGCTGAACACGGCGTCTTCGGCGATGGAGTAGATGTTCGGGATGACCGCGAAGCCCATGGCGATACCCACGACCAGGGCATTGCGCTGGTCGTAGGTTATCCCCAGGTCGTTGGTGATCCACAGGCGCATGTCACCGCCAAAGAACCAGTTCTCGAGGTGCGGGCTCATGGTCAGGGCGAACCACCCGGTGAACAGGATGACCGGGATCAGGATCGCCGCTTCCCAGCCATCCGGGATACGCAGGCGAATCGACTCGGGCAGGCGGGTCCAGGCGAAGCCGGCCAGCAGGATACCGAGCGGCATCAGCAGGAACAGGCTGAACACGCCCGGCAGGTGGCCTTCCAGATACGGGGCCAGGAACAGGCCGGCGAAGAAGCCGAGGATCACCGTCGGCATCGCTTCCATCAGTTCGATCACCGGCTTGACCTTGCGGCGCATGCCCGGGGCCATGAAGTAGGCGGTGTAGATGGCCGCGGCGATCGCCAGCGGGGCCGCCAGGATCATGGCGTAGAACGCAGCCTTGAGGGTACCGAAGGTCAGCGGCGACAGGCTCAGTTTGGGCTCGAAGTCGGTGTTCGAAGCGGTCGATTGCCAGACGTATTTCGGCTCGTCGTAGTTCTCGTACCAAACTTTGCCCCACAGCGCGCTGAAGGAAATTTCCGGATGCGGGTTGCGCAGGCTAAGTGGCAGCAGCTTGCCGCCTTCTTCGATGATGATGCGGTTGGCACGTGGCGACAGGGCCAGAATGCCAGGGCCTTCGGCGGCCGGCTCGACCAGCAGGGTACGGTGCGCGGTGCTGTGGAACACGCCCAGCTCGCCTGCGGCGTCGAGGGCGACGAAGCCCTTGCGGCGCTCTTCGGCGTCGATCTGTACGACCGCGGCCTTGCCCATCTGGAAGGTGCGGATCAGCTTGAAGCGCGATTCGCCATCCGGGTCACGGGCCATGAACCACTGGGCCAGGCCGCCCTTGGAATCACCAATGATCAGCGAGATGCCGCCGACCAGCTGGGCGGTGGCGGTAATTTCGGTGTCGGCGCTTTCAGACAGTTTGTAGCGGCCGTTGAGGCTCTTGTCGCGCAGGTTGAACACGTCCGCGGTGGCACGGCCGTTGATCACGTACAGCCACTGCTGACGCGGGTCGATGAAGATGTTCTTCACCGTTTCGGTCATCTGCGGCAGTTCGATGCGGTTCTGCTCGGTCGTGACCTCTTCGGTCATCATGTTTTCGGTGCGGGTCAACTCGACCACCTGCAGGTGCGCGCCGGTGGAACCAGCCAGCAGCAGGGTGTCGCCATTGACGTTTACGCTGACATGATCCAGCGCACGCCCCTGCTCGTCGAGCACGAACGGCTGCTCGCCGTACGGGTAGTCGATGCCGGGGGCGATGGTTTTCTTGTTGTCCGGGTAGGTGATCTTGTAGGTGTGGTGAAACACCAGTGCCTGGCCATTGGACAAGCCCAGCACCACCAGCGGGCTACCCGGCTGGTCGGCACTGATCGAAGTGACCTGGGTGCCTGCCGGCAGTGGCAGGTCGACACGCTTGAGCTCGTTACCGGTCTTGGTATCGAAGAACAGTGCCTGGCCCTTGTCCGAAACACGCATGCCCACCAGGTTCTGCTCTTCAAGCGCGATCATCAGCGGCTTGCCGGCATCCTGTTGCAGCCAGCTCGGCTCCAGGGCTTTCTTGCTGGTCAGCTCGGCGCCCTGGAACAGCGGCAGCACCACATAGGCCAGATAAAAGAAGATCAGGGTGATAGCCGCCAATACGGCAAGCCCGCCCACCAGTACATACCAGCGGGTCAGGCGGTCCTTTAGCGCGCGCATGCGGCGCTTGCGTTGCAACTCCGGCGTATTGAAATCAATCCGCACGGGCTGGGAGTTTTGGGTCATGTTGGAATTGGCCAGATCATTCATGCGCACACCCTAGCGGTCCCGTGTGACAAAAACATTACAAATTGGTGACGCACGAAAGCCCGCCGCACAGGAAACCTGGCTTCGGACTGAAATTTCGTGGAAGAGGCCGGGCATCAGCGCCGGCCTTCCCCTCAGTTACTTACTTCTTTGCGACGTTACCTGCGTGGGACAGGCCCAGGTCAGCCAAGGTCTTGTCGACGACTTTGGCCGGCAGCGGGATGTAGCCATCCTTCACCACGACCTGCTGGCCGGCTTGCGACAGCACCAGCTTGACGAACTCGGCTTCCAGCGGAGCCAGAGGCTTGT
The DNA here is from genome assembly GCF_030263955.1 of Pseudomonas sp. M2(2023). Taxonomy (NCBI): domain Bacteria; kingdom Pseudomonadati; phylum Pseudomonadota; class Gammaproteobacteria; order Pseudomonadales; family Pseudomonadaceae; genus Pseudomonas; species Pseudomonas sp. M2(2023). Next base: position 99,955 of record NZ_CP127114.1, on the reverse strand, counting down.
TCGGAGCCTTGTTGACGTAGACGTACAGGAAGCGCGACAGCGGGTAGGTGCCGTTCAGAGCGTTGGCTTCGTTGTCTTCAACGAACTCGCCGCCTTCCTTCTTGGCCAGGGCCACAGTCTTGACGCTGGCGGTCTTGTAGCCGATGCCCGAGTAGCCGATGCCGTTCAGCGAGGAGCTGATCGACTGCACGACCGAAGCCGAGCCAGGCTGTTCGTTGACGTTAGGCTTGAAGTCGCCTTTGCACAGGGCTTCTTCCTTGAAGTAGCCGTAGGTGCCCGATACCGAGTTACGGCCGAACAGCTGTACTGGCTTGTTGGCCAGGTCGCCGGTCACGCCCAGGTCACCCCAGGTCTTGACGTCGGCTTTGCCACCGCACAGGCGGGTGGAAGAGAAGATGGCGTCGACCTGGGCCATGGTCAGGCCTTTGATCGGGTTGTCCTTGTGCACGAACACAGCCAGGGCGTCTACGGCGACCGGGATGGCGGTCGGTTTGTAGCCGTACTTCTGCTCGAAGGCCTGCAGCTCGACGTCCTTCATCTTGCGGCTCATCGGGCCGAGGTTGGCGGTGCCTTCGGTCAGCGCGGGTGGCGCGGTGGAGGAGCCGGCAGCCTGGATCTGGATGTTTACGTTCGGATATTCCTTCTTGTAGGCCTCGGCCCACAGAGTCATCAGGTTGGCGAGGGTGTCCGAACCGACGCTGGAGAGGTTGCCCGAAACACCAGTGGTCTTGGTGTAGGTCGGGATCGCAGGATCGACAGCGGCTACCGCGTTGGCGGTTGCAACGCCAGCGGCGGCAAAGGTGAGGGCCGCCATCAAACGCTTCAGTTTCATGCCTTGCTCCTAGCAGGAATATTGGGGTGTTGGATGGAACGGGCCCAAGTATCTGCAGGCCGCATGAATACGATATGACTTGAATATGACAATTGGATGAAAGGCCATCATCAAAAGCAGGTCTGGCCTCTTCGCGGCTAAAGCCGCTCCCACAGGTGCGGCATTGCCTTGAAGCCGGTGCGATTTCTGTAGGAGCGGCTTTAGCCGCGAAGAGGCCAGCAGCCTTAACGCTTGTTGGCCAGGAGGTACAGGCCAACAACCAGACCAACGGCACACAGCCCCGCCACATAGTAGGCCGGCGCCATCGGGCTCACTTTCAACAGCGCAGTCACCACCATCGGCGTCAGCCCGCCAAAGATCGCGTAGGCCACGTTGTACGAGAACGACAGCCCGCTGAAGCGCACCACCGCCGGGAACGCCTTGACCATCACATAAGGCACCGCGCCAATCACGCCCACGCACAGGCCGGTCACTGCATACAGTGGGAACAGCAGTTCGGGCCGGGTCGGCAGGCTGTGGTAGAAGGTCCAGGAGGTCGCCAGCAGCAGCAGGCTGCCGATCACGAACACCCGGCCCGCGCCGAAGCGATCGGCCAGGCTGCCAGCGCCGATGCAGCCGAAGCTGAGCAGCACGATGGCCAGGCTGTTGGCCTTGAGCGAGTCGGTGGGGCTGATGTGGTAGATGCTCTGCAGCAGCGCCGGAGTCATCAGGATGAGCACCACGATGGCGGCTGACAGCATCCAGGTCAGCAGCATCGACAGGATGATCGCGCCGCGATGGTCACGCAGCACCGCGCGCAACGGCAGCTCCTCGGCCAGCGCCTTGCGCTGCTGCATCTCGGCGAACACCGGGGTTTCGTGCAGCCAACGGCGCAGGTACACCGAGAACAGGCCGAATACACCGCCAAGCAGGAACGGGATACGCCAGGCGTAATCGGCCACTTCCTGTGCGCTGTAGACGCTGTTGATCAGGGTCGCCACCAGCGAACCAAGCAGGATGCCCGCGGTCAGGCCTGCGGTGAGGGTGCCGCAGGCGTAGCCGGTGTTGCGCTCTGGCACGTGCTCGGACACGAATACCCAGGCGCCCGGTACCTCGCCACCGATGGCCGCGCCCTGGATCACGCGCATCAGCAGCAACAGGATCGGCGCCCACATGCCGATCTGTGCATAGGTCGGCAGCAGGCCCATGATCAGCGTTGGCAGGGCCATCATGAAGATGCTCAGGGTGAACATCTTCTTGCGCCCGAGCAGGTCACCGAAGTGGGCCATGATGATGCCGCCCAGCGGCCGCGCCAGGTAGCCGGCGGCGAAAATGCCAAAGGTTTGCATCAGGCGCAGCCATTCGGGCATGTCAGCCGGGAAAAACAGCTTGCCGACCACTGTGGCGAAGAACACGAAAATGATGAAGTCGTAGAACTCCAGCGCGCCGCCCAGGGCGGACAGTGAGAGGGTCTTGTAGTCACTGCGGGTCAGCGGCCGCGAAGGCTGCTCGATACTGCTCGGCACGGAGGTCATCGCTCATTGTTCTCTTTGTGGGCATGCAGGCCGCTTGGCATGCGGCTTCTGGATTGGGAGACAGGCGAAGATAGCAAATTGCTGAGCTGCGCCGAAAGCGATACAAAATCCCTACACATATTCATGAATGCGCGGTCGTCGCTGGCCGTTATGCTCTATATACTGGCACTTCGTAGGAAAAGGTTGCTCCTAACGTGGGATGTTGTGCGAAAACGCCGGTCATTACTGTCAGGCGGTTTCGCAGAGTTTCCCTACGGCCGCCCAGTGAAACGAAATCGGCGTAGTATGTTTCAAGCTGAATCGTTTACCCGGCCTTTGCGCCACACCAACGAAAAGCGTCACGGGTCAGAGGCCCCATCGCATGATTGAGCTCGAACAAGAAGATCCAATCCCGCAAGGCGACCTGGCCTTGCAGATCACCGCACTCCCGCGCGAAACCAACGGGTTTGGCGACATCTTCGGCGGCTGGCTTGTCGCCCAGATGGACCTGGCCGGCACCGCCATGGCCAGTCGTGTCGCCGGCGGCCGCGTGGCCACCGTGGCCATCGACCGCATGGCCTTTCTGGTCCCGGTCGCCGTCGGCGCGCAGCTATCGTTCTATACCCAAACCCTGGAAATCGGCCGCAGCTCGATCCAGATGATGGTCGAAGTGTGGAGCGACGACCCGCTGTCCAGCGAATGGCGCAAGGTCACCGAAGCAGTCTTCGTCTTCGTCGCTATCGACGGCAGTGGCCGCACCCGCTCCGTACCTCGTCGCTGAGCCACGCCGGCGGTAAACTCATTGCATGTGCCCGGGTCCAAGGCCCACTGGCAATCAATGAGATGAATGCAATGGCTACCTTCCAGGTCGTAACCGAGCAACATGGCGAACTCAACTGCTGGCGTATCAGCAGTGACCACGCCGAACTACTGATCGCCCAGCAGGGCGCGCAGATCCTCAGCTACCAGCGCGTTGGCCAGCCACCGCTGCTGTGGCTGAGCGACCAGGCCATCTTCCGTAAGGGCAAGTCGGTACGCGCCGGTGTGCCGGTGTGCTGGCCGTGGTTCGGCAACCTGCAGCGCAACCCCCAGGCCGTGCAGGCCATGTACCACGGCGAACAGGCACCCGCCCACGGCCTGGCGCGCGCGCGCGACTGGCAATTGCTGGGTATCGAGGAGGCGGGCGAAGGCCTGCGCATCGAATTCGAACTGCCGGAAGCGCAGGGTGACCTGCCTGGCTGGCCTCATGACGTCGAGCTGAAGCTGGTAGTGGAGCTGGGCGAGGACCTGCGGCTGAACCTGACCAGCCGGAACATGGGAAATACCCCCGTCACCATCAGCCAGGCACTGCACAGCTACTTTGCCGTCAGTGATGTGCGCCAAGCGCGGGTCGAAGGGGTGGAAGGGCTGAGCTATATCGAGACCCTGGCTGACTGGGAGCAGCGCCAGCAGAAGGGGCCACTAGGGTTTGCCGGGGAGACTGACCGGATCTACCTGGCGACCCCGCAAACTCTTAGCATCGTCGACCCGCATTGGGAGCGGCGCATTACCTTGACCAGCAGTGGGTCGCGCTCGGCGGTGATCTGGAACCCTTGGACTGAACGGGCCAGGGAACTGCCAGACATGGCCGACGATGGGTGGCAGCGGATGCTGTGCATCGAGACGGCGAATGTGTGGGATGACTTGGTGGAATTGAAGCCTGGGGGCAGCAGCTCGCTGGTGGTCAGGATTGGCTGTGAAATGATCTGAGTCTTGCAGTGCCTATGCGGGCCTCTTCGCGGGCTTGCCCGCTCCCACAGGTACTCCACAAGCCTTGAAAATTGTGGAGTACCTGTGGGAGCGGGCAAGCCCGCGAAGAGGCCAGTGCAGGCGATCAGAGGTCTGCGTCCTCCACCACCCTCACCTTCCCGGCATCCAGCGCATAGGCCGCATCGGCCAGGTCATTGCTGACCTTCTCCACCTTCAGCTTGCCGCTGACCCACAGCGGTGTGTAGATATCATCGATCTTCAGACCCTTCGGATAGCGCACCAGCACCAGCTGGTTCGGCGGTGGCGGCGGCACATGGATGCACGCGCCCGGGTACGGCACCAGGAAGAACAGCGTGCTGTTGCCCTTGGCATCACTCTCCAGCGGCACCGGGTAGCCCCCAAGGCGAATATCCTTGCCATTCATGGCCGCCACCGTCTTGGTCGAGTACATCACCGCCGGCAGGCCTTTGCTCTGCTTCAGGCCGCCCTTGTCGGTAAAGGTACCCATGGCTTCCGGCGAATTGTGGTCGATTTCGGGCATTTGCTCGAGCGCCTGCTGATCAGACTCGGGCATCAGCTCCAGCCAGTCGGTTTCAGGCAGTTCGGCATGGGCCAGGGCGCTGGCCAGCAACAGTGGGGCGAGGAAAAAGGCACGCATGAAAATGCTCGGCAACTCCAATGAATTGCCGGGCATTCTAACCACTAATCAGCGCTTCTTGATGAATCCGTAAATCAGCAGAAGGATCACGGCACCGACCAGCGCGCCAAGGAATCCCGCAGCCTGCCCGGCCTGATAGATGCCCAGTGCCTGGCCGCCGTAGGTGGCCAGCAGGGAGCCGGCAATCCCCAGCAAGATGGTCATGATCCAGCCCATGCTGTCGTCGCCCGGCTTGATGAAGCGGGCCAGCAGGCCAACGATGAGGCCGATGAAGATGGTTCCAATGATACCCATGGCAATCCCTCTGCAGTGAAGATGGAACAAGCCAAAGCCTAGACAGCGCTTTGGCTCGTTGCCATTTCAGAGGGCAAGCCGCTGGTAGAAGTTCGATCAGTTGCCGATCAGGGCTTCTACTTCGGCAATCTTGCGCTCGAGGGTGGCCATGTCGTGGCAGCGCAGGGTGGCGTGGCCAACCTTGCGACCGGCCTTGAACGCCTTGCCATAGTGATGCAGGTGGCAGTCACCGATGGCAACTACCTTTTCCACCGCCGGCACTTCACCGATGAAGTTGAGCATCGCGCTCTCGCCGACCTTGGCGGTCGAGCCCAGCGGCAGGCCGGCGACGGCGCGCAGGTGGTTCTCGAACTGGCTGCATTCGGCGCCTTCGATGGTCCAGTGCCCTGAGTTGTGCACGCGCGGGGCAATTTCGTTGGCCTTAAGGCCACCGTCCACTTCGAAGAACTCGAAGGCCATGACGCCTACGTAATCCAGCTTTTGCAGCACACGGCCGACGTAGTCTTCGGCCAGGGCCTGCAGCGGATGCGCCTGGCTGGCGACCGACAGGCGCAGGATGCCGCTTTCGTGGGTGTTGTGCACCAGCGGGTAGAAGCGGGTTTCACCATCACGGGCACGCACGGCTACCAGCGACACTTCGCCGGTGAACGGCACAAAGCCTTCCAGCAGGCAAGGTACGCTGCCCAGCTCGGCAAAGGTACCGACCACGTCCTCAGGCGTGCGCAGCACCTTCTGACCCTTGCCGTCGTAACCCAGGGTGCGGGTTTTCAGCACGGCCGGCAGGCCGATGCTGGCCACCGCGGCGTCCAGGTCGGCCTGCGAGAGGATGTCGGCGAAGGCCGGGGTAGGGATACCCAGGTCACGGAACATGCTCTTTTCGAACAGGCGGTCACGGGCGATGCGCAGCGCTTCGGCGCTGGGGTACACCGGCACGAACTGCGAGAGGAAGGCCACGGTCTCGGCCGGGACGCTTTCGAACTCGAAGGTGACCAGGTCGACTTCGTCGGCCAGCTGGCGCAGGTGGTCCTGGTCGCCGTAGTCGGCACGCAGGTGCTCGCCCAGCGGCGCAGCGCAGGCGTCCGGCGCCGGGTCGAGGAAGGCGAAGTTCATGCCCAGCGGGGTACCCGCCAGGGCCAGCATGCGGCCCAGCTGGCCGCCACCGATTACACCGATCTTCATGGGTTGAGCCTCAAGCCTGGCGCGGGTCTGGGTTGTCCAGCACGGTGTCGGTCTGTTCCGTGCGGAACTGCTTGAGCGCCGCGTGGTACTGCGGGTACTTGGCGCCGAGGATGCTGGCCGACAGCAGCGCCGCGTTGACCGCACCGGCACGACCGATGGCCAGGGTGGCAACCGGCACGCCGGCTGGCATCTGCACGATCGACAGCAGCGAATCGACACCCGACAGCATCGACGATTGCACGGGCACACCCAGCACCGGCAGGTGGGTCTTGGCGGCGCACATGCCTGGCAGGTGGGCAGCGCCACCGGCACCGGCGATGATCACCTCGATGCCACGACCCTCAGCCTCCTCGGCATACTGGAACAGCAGATCCGGGGTACGGTGGGCGGAAACCACCTTCACCTCGTAGGGAATGCCGAGTTTTTCCAGCATATCGGCGGTGTGGCTAAGGGTGGACCAATCGGACTTGGAGCCCATGATCACGCCAACCAGTGCACTCATCGTCGAGCCTCTCCTGCAAGCGCCTTCTGGCGCGCTAAAAGCAACAAGCCACGCAGGTGGGCCGGCGTGGCTTGTCATACGGATTCTAAATCGACCAGGTCGGCCGAAGGCGCGGGATTGTAGCGTATTTCAAGGCCCTGCGCCCACCCCCGCAAGCACATGTCTGATCAAAGGGCAAGCTGTCTCGCAGGACAACTTTTTCCTGCCGCCTCTGGGTTGACGAATACCAGACGCTTGTATCCCCGATCTCGAAAATTCAGGTACGTACATATGAGTGTTTCACGCCTCTTCGCGCTTTCGTGTGGCCTGGTACTCAGCTTGCAACTGCCAGCTGCTTCTGCTGCCCGCTCGCTTACCGTCACCGTCTATGTTCACGACGACCTTGCCGACATGAGCGATGAGCAATTGAACAAGGACTTCTTTCAGCATTGGCTGGACGAGATGCGCAGTTTCAGCCAACAGTCCATCGAGATCATATTTCAACGCGAGGTAGAACACATTACCGATATTGCTTATGCAGGAATGCCGTCCGCTCAACTACTCGAGGCCTTCGCCCGGCAACTGCATGAACAACAGCGCCACCCATCCTTTTCCTTTATGGATAAACAGCTGCTGCTGACGCGCAACAGCTATGATCACAGCGGCCTGAACTACAACGCAGGCCTTGCCTATCAGAAGCAAAACACGGCTATTGCGTCGGCAGGTGCATACGGTGCTCCAGCCCATGAAATCGGTCATTTGCTAGGCGCCACGCACGAAGATGCGGAGCTGAAATTCAATGGCTGGGTGTGTGAAACGTACACCCACCCCCGTGTACCGGCCCGATCCAATTGCTACCGCTATAGCGACAAGAATCGCGCGAATATCGCGGACTACTTGAAATACAACTCAAACTGAAGCCTCACCTTGTGCGCCTGACGACTCAAGCTTGCGCCACAACAAGCGGACGTTGGCCTTGCGCACCAGTGCGCAGCGGTACAGACGAATTTCCAGTGGCACATGCCACTGGCTGCCGCCGCAGATAGCCAGTTCGCCACGCTCCAGTTCGCCACGCATCGACAGGCGCGGCACCCAGGCGATGCCCATGCCCTCCAACGCCATGCTCTTGAGGCTGTCGGCCATGGCGGTTTCGTAGACGGTGGTATAGCGCAGGTTTCGCTGGCGCAGCAGCAAATTGACCGACCGACCGAGGAAAGCGCCGGCGGTATACGCCAGCAGCGGCACACTGCCCTCGCCTTCCAGGTCGAACAACGGCTTGCCGTCGGCATCCACGGCGCACACCGGCAACATTTCAGTGGTGCCCATGTGCAGCGACGGGAAGATTTCGGCATCCATCTGCAAGGCGGCATCCGGGTCATAGAAGGCCAGCATCAGGTCGCAACCACCTTCACGCAATGCATGTACGGCATCTCCGACGTTGGTCGCAACCAGGCGGGTGGCGATGTTCAAACCATCGTTGCGCAACTGGGCCACCCAACGCGGGAAAAAGCCCGACGCCAGCGAGTGTGCAGCGGCCACCTGTACCACTTCACCCTGCCCGCCCTCCAGGTGATGCAAATGGCGGAGAATTTCGCTCAATTGGTCGACAACAGTACGCGCGGTGACGAGAAACAGCTGCCCGGCCTCGGTCAGTTCGATCGGCGTGCGGGAACGATTCACCAATTGCAGGCCCAAAGCTGCTTCCAGACTGCGTATACGCCGGCTGAAGGCAGGTTGGGTAACGAAACGCCGCTCTGCCGCCTGGGAAAAACTGCGGGTCGCAGCCAGCGCGCTGAAGTCTTCCAGCCATTTGCTTTCAAGGTTCACGAAGCACATCTCCTGGCGTGCACCAAAATGGAACACGCTCGAATATCAATTGGCGTCACATGAAACACTATGCCGTTTGTGCATAGGTTAGCGTGCAACAGCATTGGCCGCAAAATCACCTTCAGGCCTAGGATTGGCGCCATTCCGGCATGTGCCGGGTCAAAATCGAGATGATATACATCATGTCCTCCGCTGCATCGTTCCGCGTCGAAAAAGATTTGTTGGGTACCCTTGAAGTTCCTGCAGATGCCTACTACGGCATCCAGACCCTGCGCGCTGCCAACAACTTCCACCTCTCCGGTGTTCCGCTGTCGCACTACCCGAAGCTGGTCGTGGCCCTGGCCATGGTCAAGCAGGCTGCTGCTGACGCCAACCGTGAGCTGGGCCACCTGAGCGATGCCAAGCACGCTGCCATCACCGCAGCCTGCGCCCGCCTGATCAAAGGCGATTACCACGACCAGTTCGTGGTGGACATGATCCAGGGCGGTGCTGGTACTTCTACCAACATGAACGCCAACGAAGTGATCGCCAACGTTGCGCTGGAGGCCATGGGCCACCAGAAGGGTGAGTACCAGTACCTGCACCCGAACAACGACGTGAACATGGCGCAGTCGACCAACGACGCCTACCCGACGGCTATCCGCCTGGGCCTGCTGCTGGGCCACGACGCGCTGCTGGCCAGCCTCGACAGCCTGATCCAGGCCTTCGCTGCCAAGGGTAAAGAGTTCGACCACGTACTGAAGATGGGCCGTACCCAGCTGCAGGACGCGGTACCGATGACCCTGGGCCAGGAATTCCGTGCCTTCGCCACCACCATGACCGAGGACCTGCAGCGCCTGCGCTCGCTGGCCCCGGAACTGCTGACCGAAATCAACCTGGGCGGTACCGCCATCGGTACCGGCATCAACGCCGACCCTGGCTACCAGGCCCTGGCCGTACAGCGCCTGGCTGCCATCAGCGGCCAACCGCTGGTACCGGCTGCCGACCTGATCGAAGCCACCTCCGACATGGGCGCCTTCGTACTGTTCTCCGGCATGCTCAAGCGTACTGCAGTCAAGCTGTCGAAGATTTGCAACGACCTGCGCCTGCTGTCCAGCGGCCCACGCACCGGCATCAACGAGATCAACCTGCCAGCGCGTCAGCCAGGCAGCTCGATCATGCCAGGCAAGGTCAACCCGGTTATCCCGGAAGCCGTCAACCAGGTGGCCTTCGCCATCATGGGCAACGACCTGGCCCTGACCGTCGCCGCCGAAGGTGGCCAGCTGCAGCTGAACGTGATGGAGCCGCTGATCGCCTACAAGATCTTCGACTCGATCCGCCTGCTGCAACGTGCCATGGACATGCTGCGCGAGCACTGCATCGTCGGCATCACCGCCAACGAACAGCGCTGCCGTGAACTGGTCGAGCACTCGATCGGCCTGGTCACCGCCCTGAACCCGTACATCGGCTACGAAAACGCCACCCGTATCGCCCGCGTTGCCCTGGAAACCGGCCGCGGCGTACTGGAACTGGTGCGCGAAGAGAAGCTGCTGGACGACGCGATGCTCGACGACATCCTGCGTCCGGAAAACATGATCGCTCCCCGTCTGGTTCCGCTGAAGGCGTAACCAGGCTGCTGTAAACAGTCTCACCAGGTCGAGGGACTAGACACCTCTCAACCTTTCAAAGGCCCGAGCCTATGCTTCGGGCCTTTTTTTTGCCTGAAGGATTTTGGGGCTGCTTTTCGGCCCCCCGAACATCGGCACACAACTTGCTCCATAATGCGTCCCAGGCCAACGGGATTACCCAGCATGCTGCACAGCCACCTGACCACCCTCAACGCGGTTTCGCTGATCCTCAACGTCTTCCAGGCAGACGGTTGCGAGGCGTCGGCGCTGCTGGCCGGCAGCGGCATCGGCCCGGCAGACCTGGGCCATGCCGATGCGCGTATCACCACCCAGCAGGAACTGCAGGTGTGCGCCAACGCCGTTGCCCGACGCGAAGATATAGGCCTGGAGCTGGGCCAGCGCATGCATGTGTCGTGCTACGGCATGCTTGGTTACGCCCTGCTCTCCAGTGCCACTTTGGGTGACGCCTTGCGCTTGGCACTGCAGTATCCGGCACTGCTGGGAACAATCTTCAAGCTGCGTTTGCTCGATGACGGTCAGCGTGTCTGGTTCAGCGCCAGCGATTACCACGACAGCCCGGCGCTGACCGCCTTCAATGCAGAGTTCTGCCTGGTGTCGCTGAAGGTCATCTGCGACGACCTGCTCGGCCGCCCGCTGCCCCTGCTGGGTGCTCGTTTTGAACACCCACGGCCCGGTTACCATGCTCTCTATACCGGGGCATTCCAGTGCCCGGTCGGTTTCGACGCCGAGGACAATGCCTTTGCCTTCGAACGGCGCTGGCTGGACACGCCACTGCCGCTGGCCGACCCGATTACCCACAAGGCAATGAGCGAACGCTGCCGGCGCCTGAACCTGGAATTCACCGGCCGCCAGGCCTGGCTGGGGCGGATTCGCCAACTGCTGGCGCAGCAACTGGATGCAGCGCCCGGGCTGGAAGGGCTGGCACGGCAGATGAACTGCTCATCGCGCACCCTGCGCCGGCATTTGCAGGCGTTGGGCAGCAGTTATCAACAGCTGCTGGATGAACTGAGGTTCGAGCGGGCCAAACAGTTGCTGGCTGATGCGCAGATGCCGATCTACCGGATTGCCGAGTCCCTGGGGTTCAGCGAGACCGCCAGTTTTCGGCATGCCTTCCAGCGCTGGAGTGGTGTAGCGCCAAGCCATTTTCGCGGTTGAACTGTACCGGCCCTTTCGCGGGTGAACCCGCTCCCACAGGGATTGCACCCACTCAGGTGCAACACTGTACCTGTGGGAGCGGGTTCACCCGCGAAAGGGCCAGTACAGGCCACCAACAAATTCTGCCAATGAAGCTTGGCCACATCGATCCCCTTTTGGCCGTATGCGTCGTTCTCCCCCACTGGCTCGCCCATGAAAATGGGCCCACGCCAGTATCCAATGGAGAACAACAATGCTGACGATCTATTCCGATGACCACCGCCTGCACCATGGCCGCTGCGAGCTGATCGACGGCAAGCTGATGCCCTGTTTCGAAATGCCGTCACGCGCCGACCATGTGCTCGACCAGGTGAAAAAGCGCAACCTTGGCGACATCCAGGGCCCCACCGACTATGGCCGTGCACCGTTGCTGCGCATCCACAGTGCCGACTACCTGGATTTCTTCGAAGGTGCCTGGGCGCGCTGGGCCGCACTGGGCCAGGAAGGCGACCTGCTGCCATTCACCTGGCCCGCACGCTCCCTGCGCCAGATAAAACCCACCGGCCTGCACGGTGAGCTGGGCTACTACAGCTTCGACGCCGGCGCACCGATCACCGCCGGGACCTGGCAGGCTGCCTACAGCGCCGCCCAGGTCGCCCTCACCGCCCAGGCGGCGATCCAGCAAGGCGCCCATTCCGCCTTCGCCCTGTGCCGCCCGCCAGGGCACCATGCGGCTGGCGAAGTCATGGGCGGCTATTGCTACCTGAACAACGCCGCCATCGCCGCCCAGGCCTTCCTTGACCAGGGCCGGCGCAAGGTCGCAATTCTCGATGTCGACTATCACCACGGCAACGGCACCCAAGACATCTTCTACAGCCGCAACGATGTGTTCTTCGCCTCGATCCATGGCGACCCGCGCGACGAGTTCCCGTTCTTCCTCGGCTATGCCGATGAAACCGGCGAGGGTGCCGGCGAAGGCTGCAACATCAACTACCCACTGCCGGCTGGCAGCGACTGGGCCGCCTGGAACGCCGCCCTGGAGGACGCCTGCCAGCGCATCGCCGCCTATGACGCTGAAGTGCTGGTGATCTCGCTGGGTGTGGATACCTTCAAAGACGACCCGATCTCGCAGTTCAAGCTGGACAGCCCGGACTACCTGGAAATGGGCAAGCGCATCGCCCAGCTCGGCAAGCCGACCCTTTTCGTGATGGAAGGCGGCTACGCTGTGGAAGAAATCGGTATCAACGCGGTCAATGTGCTGGAAGGCTTCCAGCAGGCCCAGCCAGGAGCCCGATAATGGTTCGACTCAAGCGTCTGCTCGCCCCGTTCATCGCCGCTACCCTGTTCACTGGTGCCCTGCAGGCCCAGGCCGAACAGCGCACCCTGCGGGTGTTCAACTGGTTCGACTACATCACTCCGCAAACTCTCACCGAGTTCCAGAAAGACAGCGGAGTGAAGCTGGTCTACGACATCTTCGACACCAACGAGGCGCTGGAAGCGAAACTGCTGACCGGCAACTCCGGATATGACGTGGTAGTGCCATCCAACGTGTTCCTCGCCAAGCAGATCGAAGCGGGTGTGTTCCAGCCGCTGGACCGCAGCAAGCTGCCGAACTGGCAGCACCTGGACCCGGCGCTGATGAAGCTGATCGAAGCCAACGACCCCGGCAACAAATTTGCCGTACCCTACATGTACGGCACAGTGTTGATCGGCTTCAACCCGGCCAAGGTCAAGGCTGCGCTCGGCGACAACGCCCCGGTGGACAGTTGGGACCTGATCTTCAAGGAAGAGAACATCGCTAAGCTCAAGCAATGCGGCGTGGCCCTGCTCGACTCGCCGTCGGAGATCATGCCGCTGGCCCTGCAGTACCTGGGCCTGCCACCGAACAGCGACAAACCGGCTGATTACAAGAAAGCCGAAGCGCTGATGCTGAAGATTCGCCCGCACATCACCTACTTCCATTCCTCGAAGTACATGGCTGACATCGCCAACGGCGATATCTGCGTTGCAGTGGGCTACAGCGGTAGCTTCTCTCAGGCAGCCAACCGCGCCCGCGAGGCGAAGAATGGCGTGGTGGTGGACATGCGCCTGCCCAAGGAAGGTGCACCGATCTGGTTCGACATGCTGGCGATTCCGAAGAATGCGACCAACCCGGAAGATGCCCACGCGTTCATCAACTACTTACTGCGGCCTGAGGTGATTGCGCCTATCAGCGACTTTGTCGGGTACCCGAACCCGAACAAGGATGCGACCGACAAGGTCGACCCGGCGATTCGCAACAACCCCAACCTGTATCCGACAGCGGAGGCGATGGCCAAGCTGTATACCCTCAAGCCCTTGGCGCGGGATGTCGAGCGAGCTCGGACCAGGGCCTGGACACGGATCAAGTCTGGTACCTGATTTAGAGCCGGGGCCGCTAGGCGGCCCCATTCACTTTCTCCAGGCCTTGCGCAAGCGCATCAACGCCTCGGCAATCTCCCCCTCCGGCACCGCTGCAAACCCCAGCACCAGCCCTGCCCTTTTATCCACAGGCACCTCGCTGTCAGCCAGCCAGAAATTGCTAAGCGGCGTCACCTCAACCCCCACCGCTTCAGCCTTGGCCACCAACTCCTGCTCCCGCGCAAAGTTATCCACATCGACCTTCACATGCAGCCCGGCCGCCACCTCCGGCATGCCGCTCAAACCCGGAATATCCACGGGCCAGCCAGCCTTCAGCACATTGCGCCGGCTCAACGCCGCCTTGCGCATGCGCCGAATATGCCGCTGGAAGTGCCCCCGGGCCATGAACTCGGCCATCACGCACTGGCTACTGACCTCTGAATGCCGCACCGCCAGCGCCCTGCCCTGGCTGAACGGCTGCGCCAGTTGTGGTGGCAGTACCAGATAGCCCAGGCGCAACGCCGGAAAGGCGATCTTGCCGAAGGTACCGACGTACAGCACCCGCCCGTGCCGGTCGAGCGCCGCTAGCGGGGCCAAGGGCGCACCGCTGTACCGGTACTCGCCGTCGTAGTCGTCTTCGATGATCCAGCCTTCGCTGCGCTCGGCCCATGCCAGCAGTTCCAGGCGTCGCGCCAGGCTCATGGTCACCCCGGTCGGGTACTGGTGGGCTGGCGTGACGTAGGCCAGCCGGCAATCCGTCAGTTGCCCGAGCCGGCGACAGTCCATGCCATCCTCGTCCACCGGCACGCCACACAACCTGCCACCGGCCAGCGCAAAGGCATGCCCGGCTGCGCGGTAACCCGGGTTTTCCACAGCCACACCGTCGCCCGGCTGCAACAGCAACTGTGCACAAAGGCTGATTGCCTGCTGCGCACCACTGGTGATCACAATTTGTTCAGCGGTACAACTCAGTCCACGCGAGCGACGCAGGTAGGCCGCGATCAGTTCGCGCAGCAGCGGCTCGCCTGCCGGGTCACCATAACCCAACTGCGCCGGAGCCGGGTTGCGCCAGAAACCCGCCTGCAGCTTGGCCCAGACGTCGAAGGGGAACAGGTCGAACGCCGGAATACCGACGCGAAAAGCACGCGGTGCACCGCTTCTTGGGGGCGGCAGATGGTTACTTTTCAGGCGCTGCAAAGGCTCGCTGGAACGACGCTTGCTGGATAAATCCTCAGTATTTTCTGAGGGAGATGTGGATAAGTCTGTTGATAACCCACGGGATAACCCTGTGGATACTTGTGTGGATAGTTTTGCACTGGAGAGCTTCGGTAACTGGCTGACATAGGTGCCGTCGCCTACCCGGCTTTCGATGTAGCCCTCGGCATATAGCTGGTCATAGGCCCGCACCACACTGTTGCGTGACAGCGCCAGCATGGCGGCCAGATCACGAGTGGCCGGTAGCCGTGTGCCACTGCTCAGGCGCCCGTCCAGCACCCGCGCACGTAGCGCCTGGTACAGCTGCTGGCTGAGCCCGCGGCGGCGATCGAGGTCGATCCCGGCAGGGTCGAAAGGCAACACGAGGGGGCGCTCGTTCATGGCATTGGACCTATAAAAACAGCTGTTAATGGCTCTTACTATGAACCAATAGCCTGCCTAGGATGGAGCCATCGCACAAGGAAACCGAGCATGTACAACAGCAAACCCCATCAGGAACACGACCTCGGGCGCCTGCACCAGCACATGCTCGACACCCGTCTGGCCATCCTGGTCAGCCAGGGCGAACAAGGCCTGCTGGCCACGCACCTGCCAGTGCTGGTCGATATTGCCGAAGGCGAATTCGGCACCGTCTATGCCCACCTGGCGCGGGCCAACCCCCAATGGCACGACCTGAGGCAAGGTGGCGAAGCCCTGCTGGTGTTCCCCGGCGCCGATGCCTATGTCAGCCCCGGTTACTACCCGAGCAAGGCCGACAACCCCAAGGTGGTGCCAACCTGGAACTACTTGGCCGTGCACGCCTATGGCCCAGCCGAAGTGATCCACGAAGCCGAACCCTTGCTGGCCATTGTCAGCCGACTGACCGAGCGCCACGAACAAGGCCGCGGCGAACCGTGGAAAGTCACCGACGCCCCGCGTGATTACCTCGATGGCATGCTCCGCGCCATCGTCGGTGTTCGCTTGCCCATCACCCGCCTGCAAGGCGCGCGCAAGCTAAGCCAGAACCGCTCTGAGCAAGACATTGCCGGCGTGCGTGAAGGCCTTAGCGCCAGCCCCGATTACCTGGATAACCAACTCGCGGCGCATATGCGCCAACTCTGAAGGAATAGCCCATGTCCAGCGTCACCCTGCGTCCTGTCACCACCCAAGACCATGCTGCCTGGCTTGCCCTGTGGCAGGCCTACTTGCACTTCTATGAATCCGAATTGGCCGAAGAGGTCAGCCTCAGCACCTGGCAACGCCTGCTCGACCCAAACGAACCGACCCATTCAGCCTTGGCCTGGGTCGATGGCAAGGCGGTGGGCATGGTCAACTTCATCTACCATCGTTCCAACTGGAGCATTGGCAACGCCTGCTACCTGCAGGACCTGTACGTGGACAGCGGGCAGCGCGGCCTGGGCATCGGCCGCCAGCTGATCGAGCACGTCTACGCCCAAGCCAAGACCGACAACTGCATCAAGGTGTACTGGGTGACCCATGAGACCAACGCCACCGCCATCAGCCTGTACCAACAGGTTGCCGAGCGCTCGGGCTTCATCCAATTCCGCAAAGAGTTCTAAGGCCGAACATGACCGACGCATTGAACTGGAAACCCGCCGCAGTCCCACAGGCCGAGCCTATCGACGGCCGTTTCATCCGCCTCGAAAAGCTTGACCCGGCGCGACATGGCGACGACCTCTGGGAGGTGTTGCAAGGCCCGGCTGCCGATCCGGCACTGTGGGACTACTTGCCCTATGGCCCATTTGCCGAGCGTGCCGCCTTCGACCGTTGGCTGGAAGGCAACGCCGCCGGCCGCGACCCGCTGTTCTACACCGTCATCGACCGCACCAGCGGCCAGGCCCAGGGCATCCTCAGCCTGATGTCGATCGTGCCCGACCACGGTCGCATCGAAATTGGCCACATCGCCTTCGGCGCCGCCATGCAGCGTACACCCAAGGGCACCGAGGCAGTGTACCTGCTGGGCAAGCTGGGCTTCGAGCTGGGCAACCGCCGGCTGGAGTGGAAGTGCAACAACGCCAACGCCCGCTCCAAGCGCGCGGCGGAGCGGTTTGGCTTTGTCTATGAAGGAGTGTTCCGCAAGCACCTGGTGGTGAAGGACCACAATCGGGATACGGCGTGGTATTCGATTACCGATGATGAGTGGCCAGCGGTGGCTGCTGGGTTCGAGCGGTGGTTGAGCGATACCAACCAACAACCTGGAGGTCAGGTAGAAACACTTGAGGCATGCCGTAAAGGTTGAGAGTTGTGTTAGATCAGCCGGCCTCTTCGCGGGTAAACCCGCTCCCACAGGTACTGACCTCAGGCTTGCGGGGGCCTGTAGGAGCAGCCTTGTGCTGCGAAGAGGCCGGCAGATTCAACGCGAAAAAAAGGGGAGCATCCGCTCCCCAGAGGTTAACCGCTTGTAGATGAGGGCTTATCTCAGCCCTCGATCTCGATCAGGATCTCGCCCGGAGTCACACGGTCGCCCTTGGCCACGTGGATGGCCACCACCTTGCCAGCGATACCCGCCTGCACTTCGGTCTCCATCTTCATGGCTTCGGTGATCAGCACGGCCTGGCCGGTCTTGACCATGTCGCCTTCCTTGACCAGCACATCGACGATGTTGCCTGGCATGGTGGTGCTGACGTGGCCCGGGGCACTGGCCTGCTTGCGCTTGCTGCTGCCGCCGCCGACGAATTCGTTGAGCGGCTCGAACACCACTTCTTCCGGCATGCCGTCGATCGACAGGTAGAAGTGGCGCTTGCCTTCGGCCTTCACGCCCACACCGGTGATGTCGACACGGTAGGTTTCGCCGTGCACGTCGATGACGAACTCGGTCGGTACGCCTTCACCGCTATGGGACGCCACTGCGCCCGCTTCAGGAATTGGCAGCAGGACTTCGGGAGTCAGGGTGCCGGCTTCGCGTTCTTCGAGGAACTTGCGGCCAATGTCAGGGAACATGGCGAAAGTCAGCACGTCTTCTTCGCAACGGGCCAGGGCGCCGATATCGGCACGCAGCTTGGCCATTTCCGGCTTCAGCAGGTCGGCCGGGCGCACGTCGATCACTTCTTCACTGCCGATCGCCTGACGGCGCAGCTGCTCGTTGACCACGCCCGGAGCCTTGCCGTAACCGCCTTGCAGGTACAGCTTCACCTCGTTGGTGATGGTCTTGTAGCGCTCGCCGGCCAGCACGTTGAAGAACGCCTGGGTACCGACGATCTGCGAGGTCGGGGTCACCAGCGGTGGGAAGCCAAGGTCTTCACGCACGCGCGGGATCTCAGCCAGCACTTCATTCATGCGGTTGAGGGCGCCCTGCTCCTTGAGCTGGTTGGCCAGGTTGGAAATCATGCCGCCCGGTACCTGGTTGACCTGCACGCGGGTGTCCACGGCGGTGAACTCGCTTTCGAACTGGTGGTACTTCTTGCGCACGGCATAGAAGTACAGGCCGATTTCCTGCAGCAGTTCCAAGTCCAGGCCAGTATCGAATTCGCTGCCTTTGAGCGCGGCAACCATCGACTCGGTACCCGGGTGGCTGGTGCCCCAAGCGAAGCTGGAGATGGCGGTGTCGATGTGATCGGCGCCGTTTTCCACAGCCTTCAGCTGGCACATTGCGGCCAGGCCGGCAGTGTCGTGGGAGTGGATGAACACCGGCAGCGACTGCTCGGCTTTCAGCGCCTTGACCAGTTCGCCGGTGGCGAACGGGGTCAGCAGGCCGGCCATGTCCTTGATCGCGATCGAGTCGCAACCCATGGCTTCCATCTGCTTGGCCTGGTTCACGAAGGCTTCGATGGTGTGCACCGGGCTGGTGGTGTAGGCGATGGTACCCTGAGCGTGTTTGCCGGCAGCCTTGACCGCTTCAATGGCCACGCGCAGGTTACGCACGTCGTTCATGGCATCGAAGATACGGAACACGTCGATACCGTTGACTGCGGCCTTGGCGACGAACGCCTTGACCACGTCGTCGCTGTAGTGGCGGTAGCCCAGCAGGTTCTGGCCGCGCAGCAGCATTTGCAGGCGGGTGTTGGGCAGCGCGGCGCGCAGCTTGCGCAGGCGCTCCCACGGGTCTTCCTTGAGGAAGCGCACGCAGGCGTCGAAGGTGGCGCCACCCCAGACTTCCAGCGACCAGTAGCCGACCTTGTCGAGCTTGTCGCAGATCGGCAGCATGTCTTCGGTACGCATGCGGGTGGCCAGCAGGGACTGGTGGGCGTCGCGCAGGATCGTGTCGGTTACGTGAATTTTCTTGGACATTATGGGGTTCCTCACAGGCCTGCGTGGGCGGCGATGGCGGCGGCGATGGCCAGGGCCAGCTCTTCGGGTTTGCGCTTGATCGAGTAATTGGTCAGTTCCGGGTGGCTTTCGACGAAGCTGGTGTTGAACTGGCCGCTACGGAATTCCGGATTGCGCAGGATTTCCTGGTAGTACGCGGCGGTGGTCTTCACCCCTTGCACGCGCATGTCGTCCAGGGCCCGCAGGCCGCGGTCCATGGCTTCTTCCCAGGTCAACGCCCACACCACCAGTTTCAGGCACATGGAGTCGTAGAACGGCGGGATGGTGTAGCCGGTGTAGATCGCCGTGTCGGTACGCACGCCCGGGCCGCCGGGTGCGTAGTAACGGGTGATCTTGCCGAAGCTGGGCAGGAAGTTGTTCTTCGGATCTTCGGCGTTGATGCGGAACTGCAGCGCGTAACCGCGGTGCTGGATGTCTTCCTGCTTGACCGACAGCGGCAGGCCCGAGGCAATGCGGATCTGCTCACGGACGATGTCGATACCGGTGATTTCCTCGGTGATGGTGTGTTCCACCTGCACCCGGGTGTTCATTTCCATGAAGTACACCTCGCCATCGGCGAGCAGGAACTCCACGGTACCGGCGTTCTCGTAGTTCACTGCCTTGGCCGCACGCACCGCCAGGTCGCCGATGTAGGCGCGCTGTTCGGGGGTGAGCTGTGGGCTCGGGGCGATTTCGATGAGTTTCTGGTTGCGGCGCTGGATCGAGCAGTCGCGCTCGAACAGGTGCACGACGTTGCCAAAGCTGTCACCGAGGATCTGCGCCTCGATGTGCTTGGGGTTGACGATGCACTTTTCCAGGAACACTTCCGCAGAACCAAAGGCCTTGGTAGCCTCGGAGATGACGCGGGGGAAGTTCTGTTCCAGTTCTTCACGGCTGTTGCAACGGCGAATACCACGGCCGCCACCACCAGAGGTGGCCTTGAGCATGACCGGGTAACCGATGCGGTCACCTTCGCTCAGGGCTTCGTGAATATCGGCAACGTTGCCTTCTGTACCCGGGGTTACCGGCACACCAGCGGCGATCATGGTGCGACGCGCTTCGGTCTTGTCGCCCATGCGGCGGATGACCTCGGCGGCAGGGCCGATGAACTTGATCCCGCGCTCGGCGCAAATCTCTGCCAGTTCAGCATTTTCCGACAGGAAACCATAACCTGGGTGCAGGGCATCACAGCCGGTTTCCACAGCCAGGTTCACCAGCTTGCGCGGGTTCAGGTAACCGGCCAGCGGCTCGGCACCAATGCTGTGGGCTTCGTCGGCGCGCTTGACGTGCAACGCATGGCGGTCGGCGTCGGAATAGATCGCCACCGAGCGAATGCCCATCTCGGCGCAGGCACGCACGATCCGAACTGCAATTTCACCTCGGTTGGCGATCAGGATTTTTTTTATCACTGGAGTCTTCCCAAAGCCGTAGGAACAGTCGAGCCGGTTCTCCCGGTCGGCGCGTGACCAGACGTTGCTGGCCAGTCGCACATTCACCCTAGCGCTGTAGGTTAATAAACAAAAATCAATATTTGTTAGGGGCTGTATTAGCAAAAGCTTATAGTGCGGTAACAAGGTGTTGCCGAAGGGCGGATAAAAATGCGTAAGTCCTTGATGCGTATGACTTTGCGTCAACTGCAGATCTTCAACGAGGTCTGCGATTTGCGTTCATACAGCCGTGCGGCGGAAGAGATGGCGCTTACGCAACCCGCCGTTAGTCTACAGATCCGTCAGCTCGAAGAGCTGATCGGTCAGCCGCTGTTCGAGTACGTGGGCAAGAAACTCTACCTGACCGAAGCTGCCGAGGCCCTGCAACGCGCCAGCCGCGATATCTTCGGGCGCCTGGAGAGCCTGGACATGCAACTTTCGGACATGCAGGGCTCATTGCAGGGGCAGTTGAAACTGGCGATCGAGTCCAGTGCCAAGTACTTCGTGCCACACCTGTTCGCGGCCTTCAAGCAGCGTCACCCGGAGGTCAACCTGACCCTGACAGTGGTCAATCGCGCCCAGGCCATCCGCCGCCTGTCGGACAACCGCGACGACCTGATCATCATGTCCATGGTGCCGCAGGACATGGGGCTGGAGTTTCTGCCGTTCCTCAACAACCCGATCATCGCGGTGGCGCCGCCCGAGCACCCGCTGTGCAAGCTGGAGCAACTGCGCCTGCAGGACCTGGAGCCTCATACCCTGCTGGTCCGCGAACAGGGTTCGGGCACGCGCAAGGCTTGCGAGGAATACTTCAAGGACAAGCGCGTGCATTTCACCCAGACCCTGGAGGTGGCCTCGGCCGACGCCCAGCGCGAGTGCGTAATTGCCGGGCTGGGGATTGCCATGCTTACCCGCCATGCGGTCAACCTGGAGCTGGCTACCGGTGTATTGAGGGAGCTGCCGGTGGAAGAACTGCCGCTGTACCGCAGTTGGTGCGTGGTGCAGTCCAAGGCCAAACGGCAGTCGCCGGTGGCCTTGGCCTTTCTGGCATTCATCCGCAGCGAACGTGCGCTGATCAGCGCGCTGGTTGAGCGTTTTTCGGGGAAGCTGCTGCCGACGCCTGCCAGACCGTGAGCTCTTGCAGCTCGGGGTAGTCCACTAGTTCGCGGAGCAGTTGACGTTGGTCGCAATAGCTCTCGATCGCGCGGCGGTATTCCATGCGGCGCTGATCCTTTTCCTGCTGCTTGCGAGCCTTGGCGCTGGGTTGGTACGTACCGTCGAAGTCACGAGCCATTGCCTGTCTCCCAGATAGGATGCGGGAGTTTCATACTGGCTTGAGTGGTTTACGGTTTGGCTGTGGAATGGTGACAAAACAGTGAAATTTATAGCGCCTGTGTCGGCCTCTTCGCGGGTAAACCCGCTCCCACAGGTGCTCACCAGCCTCAAGGACGGTGCAGTACCTGTGGGAGCGGGTTTACCCGCGAAAGGGCCGGCACAAGCAACGACAATCAGTCGTCGGTAGCCTTGATCGACTTGGGCGACAAGCGCAGGCTGCGCAAGCTGCGCTTCACGCTCTTCAGGTGGTTGACCAGGCTCGGCCCGCGCGCCATGGCTACGCCCATGGCCAGCACGTCGATCACCACCAGGTGGGCGATACGAGAGGTCAGCGGGGTGTAGATTTCGGTGTCCTCATGCACATCGATCGCCAGGTTTACCGTCGATAGCTCCGCCAGCGGTGTCTGGCTTGGGCACAGGGTAATCAGGTTGGCGCCGCTCTCACGGACCAGGTTGGCGGTAATCAGCAGGTCCTTGGAGCGGCCCGACTGGGAAATGCATACCGCCACATCACCCGGCTTCAGGGTCACCGCCGACATCGCCTGCATGTGCGGGTCGGAATAGGCTGCCGCGCTGAGCAACAGACGGAAGAATTTGTGCTGAGCATCGGCCGCCACTGCACCGGAAGCACCAAAGCCATAGAACTCCACACGCTGCGCCTGGGCCATGGCAGTCACCGCCTGCTGCAGCGCTTGTGGGTCGAGGTGCTCGCGCACTTCCATCAGGGTGTGCAGCGTGGTGTCGAAGATCTTCAGGCTGTAGTCAGCGACCGAGTCGTCTTCATGGATGGCGAACTGGCCGAAACTCGCCCCCGCAGCCAGGCTCTGCGCCAGCTTCAGCTTCAGGTCCTGGAAGCCCGAGCAACCGATCGCGCGGCAGAAACGCACGATGGTCGGTTCGCTGATACCCACGCTGTGCGCCAGATCGGCCATGGAGCTGTGCATGACGGCAGCCGGGTCGAGTAGCACGTGGTCGGCTACCTTGAGTTCCGATTTGCGCAGCAGGTGGCGCGATTGGGCGATATGTTGCAACAGATTCACAGGCTGGACTCGGTTATGATCGGCTGGCCGGGTTGTAGCTTTCTTGTAGTTATACTACATGGACGCCAACCCGCCCAGTTAAACGAACGTGGAGAGTGGTGGTTTGACTATTCCTTGCGACATTCTGGTCTTCGGCGGCACCGGCGATCTGGCCCTGCACAAATTGCTTCCGGCGCTCTACCACCTGTTTCGCGAGGCCCGTCTGAACAACGCCGTGCGGATCATCGCGCTGGCACGACGCAACTTGCCACGTAACGATTATCTCAAGCTCGCCGAACGCCATTGCCGGGCACAGATTGCCCGCAACGACTTCGACGAAGAGGTCTGGCAGCGGTTTTCCGCACGGGTCGACTATTTCGCCATGGATGCTTCGCAAAGCGCCGACTTCGGTCGCCTGGCGCGCTACCTGGGCGAGCCCGGCGGCTTGACGCGCATCTTCTACCTGGCCACCGCCCCCAATCTGTTCGTGCCGATTGCCAAGCACCTGCATAACGCCGGCCTGGCAGACACTGAGGCGCGCATCGTGCTGGAAAAGCCGATCGGCCACTCGCTGGAATCGGCTACCGCCATCAACGAAGCGATTGGCGCAGTGCTGGAGGAAAACCAGGTATTTCGCATCGACCACTACCTGGGCAAGGAAACCGTGCAGAACCTCATGGCCCTGCGTTTTGCCAACGCCCTGCTGGAGCCGGTGTGGCGCAACAACCAGGTTGATCACGTGCAGATCAGCGTTTGCGAGACCCTGGGTGTAGAGAACCGTGGTGCTTACTACGACCGCGCCGGGGCGACCCGCGACATGTTGCAGAACCACCTGCTTCAGCTGCTATGCCTGGTGGCCATGGAGCCCCCCGCGCAGTTCGAGGCCGAAGCGGTGCGTGACGAGAAAGTGAAGATCCTGCGGGCCCTCAAGCCCATCACTGGCCAGGACGTGCAGGACAAGACCGTACGCGGCCAGTATGGCGCCGGGCGCATCGGCGGCCAGGAAGTGCCGGCCTATTACTTCGAAAAGGACGTCGACAACGACAGCGACACCGAAACCTTCATCGCCATCGAGACGCACATCGACAATTGGCGCTGGGCGGGCGTGCCCTTCTACCTGCGTACCGGCAAGCGCATGGCACGGCGCTCATCGCAGATCGTCATCCAGTTCAAGCCGGTGCCCCACGAGCTTTTCAATGGTGGCCAGGTCAACCAGCTGCTGATCCAGTTGCAACCGGACGAACGCATCAGCCTGCGCATGATGACCAAGAGCCCGGGGAAGGGCATGCGCCTGGAGCCTGTGGACCTGGACCTGAACCTGGCCCAGGTGTTCAGCCAGACCCGCCGCTGGGACGCCTACGAGCGCCTGCTGCTGGATGTGCTGGAGGGCGACTCGACGCTGTTCATGCGCCGCGATGAGGTGGAAGCGGCCTGGGCCTGGATCGACCCGATCATCAAGGGCTGTGAAGAGCACTTCCAGGCGCCGCGACCGTACCCGGCAGGCTGTAACGGGCCAGAGCAAGCCAACAGCCTGCTCGCCAGGCACGGCAGGCAATGGCATAGCTGAAGCACTGCCCTGCTCCCGTGGCAGGCGAAAGGGCAGAAAGTAGCCCAGCGCACTGGCGCTACTTTCAACCCGAAACAGGAGCAGACAATGGCCATTATCACCAACCTCGTTGCAATCAACGACATCGCTCACGGCAAGCAGGTTTTCAGGGTTCACGGCACCGTTACGGTCGCCTCCCCGGCCATCGAACCGGTGCTGGTCGAACCCAAGCTGCGCCACAGGGGTGGTTGGGAAGTACTTGAGCTTCAACTTCTGGATAGCGGCGCAATCACTCCGCAGGTGCTGACGGAAAAAACCGTGGCTTTCGAGCGTGCAGGCGGCACTGGCTGGAAAACCGTGGAGATCATTCATGCAGACGGTTCGCAGCGCTGCGAAATTCGTACCATCGAGGCGATTGACTGAGCCGCTGCCGGCCAGGTCGCCCGAGCGGTGGCCTGGCACCTTCCATCGGCTCGATGAACGGGCATGTTGCAGGTGAATATTTATACAGTAGAGGTTTGCCCCATTTCCTGCCGCGCCCTAGAATGGCCCGATGCGCACAGACGACCTCTCCCTCCTGCTGAATTCCCTCAACGATGCCCAACGCCAGGCCGTAGCGGCCACGCTAGGGCGTCAACTGGTGCTTGCTGGCGCCGGTTCCGGTAAAACCCGCGTGCTGGTGCACCGCATTGCCTGGCTGATCCAGGTGGAGCAGGCATCGCCGCACTCGATCCTGTCGGTGACCTTCACCAACAAGGCCGCGGCAGAAATGCGCCAGCGTATCGAGCAACTGCTGGGTATCAACCCGGCGGGCATGTGGGTCGGCACCTTCCACGGCCTGGCCCATCGCCTGCTGCGGGCCCATTGGCAGGAAGCGAGGCTGGTGCAGAACTTCCAGATCCTCGACAGCGACGACCAGCAGCGCCTGATCAAGCGGGTGATGCGCGAGTTGGGCCTGGACGAGCAGAAATGGCCGGCACGCCAGGCCCAGTGGTTCATCAACGGGCAAAAGGACGAAGGCCTGCGTCCACAGCATATCCAGGCCGGGGGCGACCTGTTCCTGTCGACCATGCGCGACGTCTATACCGCCTATGAGCAGGCCTGCGAGCGCGCCGGGGTCATCGACTTCTCCGAGCTGCTGCTGCGCGCCCTGGACTTGTGGCGCGACCACCCGGGCCTGCTGGAGCACTACCAGCGGCGCTTCCGCCACGTGCTGGTGGACGAGTTCCAGGATACCAACGCCGTGCAGTACGCCTGGCTGCGCCTGCTGGCGCGCGGCGGTGACAGCCTGATGGCGGTGGGCGATGACGACCAGTCGATCTACGGCTGGCGCGGTGCCAAGATCGAGAACATTCACCAGTACACTGCCGACTTCCCCGACGCCGAGATGATCCGCCTGGAGCAGAACTACCGCTCCACCGGTGGCATCCTCAAGGCGGCGAACGCGCTGATCGCCAACAACAGCGGGCGCCTGGGCAAAGAGCTGTGGACCGACATGGGTGAAGGCGAACCGCTGACCCTGTATGCGGCCTACAACGAGCACGACGAAGCGCGCTACGTGGTGGAAACCATCGAGAGCCTGGTCAAGAAGGGCAATGCGCGCAACGAGATCGCCATACTGTACCGTTCCAACGCCCAGTCGCGGGTGCTGGAAGAAGCCCTGCTGCGCGAACGCATCCCCTACCGCATCTATGGCGGTCAGCGCTTCTTCGAGCGCGCCGAAATCAAGAACGCCATGGCTTACCTGCGGCTGATCGAAGGCCGCGGTAACGATGCTGCCCTGGAACGGGTGATCAACGTGCCGCCACGTGGCATTGGCGAAAAAACTGTCGAAGCCATACGCGAGCACGCCCGCCACAGCCAGCTGTCGATGTGGGAAGCAATGTGCCAGCTGCTTGCCGCCAAAGCCCTGAAAGGCCGCGCTGCCAGTGCCCTGGGTGCATTCATCGAGCTGATCGAGGGGTTGGCTGCCAAGGTCGTGGACATGCCGCTGCATACCATGACCCAAACCACCATCGAGCAGTCCGGGCTGATCATCTACCACCAGGAAGAAAAGGGTGAGAAGGGCCAGGCACGGGTAGAAAACCTTGAGGAACTGGTCAGCGCAGCGCGCAACTTCGAGTCTACCGACGAAGACGCCGACCTCTCGCCTCTCTCGGCATTCCTTGGCCACGCCTCGCTCGAAGCAGGCGATACACAGGCCGACGAGCATGAAGACAGCGTCCAGCTGATGACCTTGCACAGTGCCAAGGGCCTGGAGTTCCCGTATGTGTTCCTGGTGGGCATGGAAGAAGGCCTGTTCCCGCACAAGATGAGCCTGGAAGAGCCTGGCCGCCTGGAAGAGGAACGCCGCCTGGCTTATGTGGGCATCACCCGCGCCATGCGCCAGCTGGTCATGACCTACGCCGAAACGCGTCGCCTGTATGGCAGCGAGACCTACAACAAGGTGTCACGTTTCGTACGAGAAATTCCGGCAGGCCTGGTTCAGGAAGTGCGCCTTTCCAACAGCGTCAGCCGCCCGTTCGGCGGGGCCAAGACGGCCACGAACAGCAACCTGTTCGCCAATGCCAGCATTCCGCAGACCTCGTTCAATCTGGGCCAGCGTGTTCAGCATGCGGTGTTTGGCGAGGGTGTGATCCTCAACTTCGAAGGCTCCGGCGCCCAGGCGCGGGTGCAGGTAAATTTTGCCGAAGGCAGCAAGTGGCTGATGCTGGGGTATGCCAAGCTCGAGGCCATCTGAAAGCCTGCGCGGTCCCTTGTAGGAGCAGCCTTTGTGGGAGCGGCCTTGTGTCGCGAAAGGGCCGCAAAGCGGCCCCACGATTGTGGCTTTGACGCTGATATCTCGGGGCTGCTTCGCAGCCCTATCGCGACACAAGGCCGCTCCCACAAGTATTGCGCCAGCATTCCGAGGGCAGGTCGTGTTGGGTTTGTAACATTCAGGCAAAAGCTCGAAACATTATGTCGCTGGTCATGTGCCCGGGAACCTGTGCACCATGACGCGCGTGCAATCCACAACAGGGGATATCCCACTTATGCAACGTTTTCTTAGCATCGCTCTGGCGCTCTGCGTCGGCCTGACGCTGAGCCTGGACGCCAACGCCAAGCGTTTTGGCGGCGGCAAGAGCTCGGGCTCCGCGCCTATTCACCAGACCCGCCAGGCCACGCCAACCACGCCTGCCGCCGCGCCGACCGCACCTGGCCGTGCCGCTCCGGCCGCCAGCGGTGCTTCGCGCTGGCTGGGCCCTCTGGCCGGCCTCGCCGCCGGTGGCCTGCTGGCTTCCATGTTCATGGGCGACGGTTTCGAAGGCTTCCAGATCATGGACTTCCTGATCGTGGCGCTCATCGCCTTCCTGGTGTTCCGTTTCATCGCCGCGCGCCGTCGCCAGCAGCAGCCGCAAATGGCCATGCCGGGCCATGCGCCGATGCAGCGTGAAGCTCACGCGCAGCCTGCCCAGCCGTCGATCTTCGGTGGTTCGGCCGCACCTGCTGCCGCAGCCGCCCCGGTGATCAACGCCCCGGCCTGGTTCAACGAGCAGAACTTCCTGGCTGCTGCCCGTAACCACTTCCAGGCGCTGCAGCAGCACTGGGACGCCAACGAGATGGACAAGATCGCCGAGTTCGTCACCCCGCAGATGCTCGAGTTCCTCAAGCGCGAGCGCGCCGAACTGGGTGATGGCTTCCAGTCCACCTACATCGACAACCTCGAGGTGCAGCTGGACGGTGTCGACGACCGCGCCGACCGTACCGACGCCACCCTGACCTTCCGTGGCGTGTCGAAAAACTCGCGCTTCGACCAGGGCGAAGTGTTCAGCGAAAGCTGGCACATGGTTCGCGCCCAGGGCGAAAACCAGCCTTGGCTGGTGGCCGGTATCCGTCAAAACGGCTAACCGCTGCGTGCTGCACAAAAAACCCCCGGGCCTGTCCCGGGGTTTTTGCTTTTGCCAGAGTGGCCTACTAGGGTATAACGCGCAGCGTTGTCATCTAGGTCAGAGGAAGTGAACCGTGGAAGAAGTGATCGAACAACTCCGTGAAGCCAACGAGCCAGTGCCGGTGCCCCTTGAGCTTCCCGACGAGGACCTGCTGGTCGAAATCGAAGAAGAGCTGTTCATCAACATTCCGTTCGTGTTCAAAGAGTTCCTGCTGACCGTCAGTGACGTGGTGTATGGCTCACTGGAGCCGGTGACCGTTACCGACCCACAGTCACATACCTACCTGCCCGACGTCGCCGCCAACGCCTGGGATGCCGGCGTACCGCGTGACCTGATTCCACTGTGCCAAGACGGCGACAACTACTACTGCGTCGAAGAGGATGGCACCGTGGTGCTGTGGGATGCCGAAGAGGAAATCGTCGGTGAAGACAGCTGGGAATCGGTGTGGCACTGGGCGCGGGATGTCTGGCTGGAGAGCTGATTTCGATCTCTGATCTGGTGCTGCTTGTGCCGGCCTCTTCGCGGGTAAACCCGCTCCCACAGGTATTGCACAGGTGCTGATCATTGTGCAGTACCTGTGGGAGCGGGTTTACCCGCGAAGAGGCCGGCCCAGAAATGGGAAATTTATGGCCTAGTGCCACCGGCATAGTTAAAATCGCCAGGCTTTCTGCGCCTGGCGACATCGCTACCGCTCCATCCCCTCGGACGACGGTGAAATCTTGCGCAGGGAGCATTGCCCTCTTCAGTGCGTATTCTCGCGGCTGTTCTCCAGCGTCTCCAGCAAGGCAATCTGCATGCGCGTATGCACGCGGATAAACCAGCGCCACAGCAAGGCCACCACCACCGCAGCCACCACGGCAATCACCAACAGCAGTTCGCTGGTGGGCAGAATGCTCGCCGACAGCGCCGACAGCAGCAGGAAAATCACCAGCAGCGACAACAACGGGATCACCTCGGCAATAACTCGGCGCACGCGCTGAGTATGCCGTCCGGCCGTTTCCGGTTTGACGCCCATCTCTGCCAGCAGCATCGACAGCGCCTTGAGCTTTCGATAGGCGGCAATCAGGAATGGCAGCGACAGCAATAGCGCTGCGCCCCAGATCAGCGCTTTCTGTTGGCTGGTATCGCTGACCCACTCGCTGAGCCAGTTGCCGATCCGCTCGGCGAAATAGCCCCCACTGAAGAAGATGGCGATCACCAGCGCCAGGTTCACCCCAACCTGCAACAGGATGCGCCGGATCATCGCCGCGAGCATGGCGCTCTCGCCTTGCGGCTGGATGCTCCGCAACCATTCGCCATACAACGACAACACCCGCGCCAGGCGGCTGGGCACCACCTTGCCCAGCTTGAGCGACAGCGGGTCGGCGGCACGGATCAGGTAGGGTGTCAGCAGCGTCGTGATTGCCGATACCGCCACAGCCACCGGGTAGAGGAAGTCGCTGGTCACCTGCAGAGTCATGCCCAGCGCGGCGATGATGAAGGAAAACTCGCCAATCTGCGAAAGCCCCATGCCCACCCGCAGCGATGTACGCCCGTCATTTCCGGCAATGAACGCGCCCATGCCACACGACAACATCTTGCCCAACACCACCGCCAGGGTAATGACCACGATTGGCCAGGCGTAGTCGATCAGCACCTGGGGGTCGATCATCAGGCCGATGGCGACGAAGAAGATGGCGCTGAACAGGTCGCGTACCGGTTCGATCAGGCTCTCGATCTTCAGCAACTGGCGCGATTCGGCCATGATCGCGCCAATCAGGAAGGCGCCAAGCACCATGCTGTACTCGAGCTTCACCACCAGCAGGCAGAAGCCGAAGCACAAGCCCAATACGGTTATCAGCAGCATCTCGTTGCTTTCGAACTTGGCCACGTAGGCCAGCAGGCGCGGCACCAGCAAGATACCGATGACCAGCGCGACGATCATGAACAGCGACAGCTTGCCGACCGTGGAGAACACCTCGCCCGAGCTGACCGTACCGCTGACGGCGATGCCCGACAGCAGGGCGATGATGCCGATACCGAGGATGTCCTCGACGATCAGCACGCCGAATATCAGCTGGGCGAAACGCTCGTTCTTCATCTTCAGGTCGTTGAGCGCCTTGACGATGATGGTGGTCGAGGAAATCGCCAGGATGGCGCCGAGGAACAGCGAGTCCATAGTGCTCCAGCCGAACCAGCGGCCGATCTCGAAGCCGATCCAGATCATCAACACGATTTCCAGGAACGCCGCGATAAACGCCGTGGCGCCTACCTTGAACAGCTTGCGCAGGCTGAATTCAAGACCCAGGCAGAACATCAGGAAGATCACCCCCAGCTCGGCGAGGGTCTTGATGGTGCCTTCATCGTGGATCAGGCCGAACGGTGGGGTGTGCGGGCCGATGATGAAGCCAGCGACGATGTAGCCCAGCACCACGGGCTGCTTGAGGCGGTGAAAGAGAATGGTGACCACGCCAGCAACCAGCATGATGACTGCCAGGTCCTGGATGAAGCTGATGGCATGCATGGCGTGATACTCCTTTTCTCGTCCGTTGCTGGATGCCTGGGCAGACCGCTCCTCTGCCAAGGCAACCCTGAGCGAGCAGCAAGTACATACTGTTTTGAATGCAGGAAAAGCCCATGTTGCATGGGTGTAGTCAGGTTAACATCGCACCCCGCCGCAAAAAGGCGGTGCAATATGCAGAAACAGATCGGCTGGAAAAGCGCCGCTGATGGCATGATCGGCGTGACGATGGAGCGTCAGCCAACGTCCCGTACCAGGAAGGCAAATTCAAAAGAGGGGAACAGAAGTGTCTACAGATAATGCCCCCCATTCGCCCGATTCCGCGCAACCTCACCGTGAGCACACTATGGAACCTGGAAACGCCCAGCTGAGCATGACCGTCCTGATGACCCCGGACATGGCCAACTTTTCTGGCAACGTACATGGCGGCACCCTGCTCAAGTACCTCGACGAAGTGGCCTATGCGTGCGCCAGCCGCTATGCCGGCAGCTATGTAGTCACCCTGTCGGTCGACCAGGTGATCTTCCGTGAGCCGGTGCACGTGGGTGAACTTGTGACCTTCCTGGCGTCGGTCAACTACACCGGCAACACCTCGATGGAGGTGGGCATCAAGGTGGTGACCGAGAACATCCGCGAGCGCTCGGTGCGCCATTCCAACAGCTGCTTCTTCACCATGGTAGCGGTCGACGACAACCGTCGCCCGGTGCAGGTGCCGCCGCGCCAGCCGCAAAGCAGTGAAGAAAAGCGCCGCTTCCTGCAGGGCCAGCAGCGCCGTCAGATCCGCCAGGAGCTGGAAAAGCGCTACCAGGACCTGAAAACCGACGCGATTTAAAGCGCCAGCAGCTGTGCCTCGAAGCGCACCCTTGGGTGCGCAATGCGGTCCTGGGCCCGCACCAGCTGCAGTTCATAGCTGGAGCAGGCCTGGGTTTCCAGCAGCACTTCGTGTACGGCCGCAGCGGTGAATTCGAACGCCTGCACCCAGCTGTCGCCGAGCAGGACGCGGGCCAGGAACAGGCCTGAGGTCAGGTCACCCACCCCTACCGGCTGCCGCGGGAACGCCAGCAGCGGGCGGCGCAGATGCCAGCTCTGCTCGGCGGTCACCAGCAGCATCTCGAACTGGTCCTCGGCGCGCCCGGGGTAAGCAAGGTGCTTGACCAGCACCACCTGCGGCCCGCGCTGCAACAGGCTGCGCGCCATGTTCACGCAGTCCTCCAGCGACTGCGCTCGGCGGCCATAGAAGCTGTCCAGCTCCAGCTGGTTGGGGCACAGGATATCGGCCCTGGTAGCCGCCTCATCGAGCAGGAACTCGCTCACTTCCGCTGGCACGATACAGCCCTTCTCAGGATGCCCCATGACCGGGTCGCAAAGGTACAAAGCCTTTGGGTTGACTGCCTTGATCCGCTCGACGCCAGCCAGAATCGCCCGACCTTGTTCGGCACTGCCCAGGTAACCGGACAACACCGCATCGCAATGGCCCAGCTCGCCGATGTTGGAAATGCCTTCCACCAACGCAGGAATTTGCGCGGGGGCAAGCACTTCACCCGCCCACTGGCCATACTGTGTGTGATTGGAGAACTGCACGGTATTGAGCGGCCACACATTGACCCCGATACGCTGCATGGGAAACACCGCGGCGCTGTTGCCGGCGTGGCCGAACACCACGTGAGACTGGATGGCGAGCAGGTGCGGGGTACGTTTCATGCGGGAGGTTTCCAAAGCTGTTTCAGGGATTGTGCGCAACGCAGTATGAACTCGATTGCCACCTGTACGACAGGCCAGGGACGCAGTTAAGCTGGATCGACCTGTTTGGAGCATACGCAAATGTTGACCCTGGAAAACCTCTTCGTCCTGATGCTGGTCGCCACGGCAGGCGCCTGGTTGTGGCACAACCACGGGTTGCGCGAGAAAGCCCTGGAACGGGTCAAACAGCATTGCGCCAAGCTCGACCTCGAACTGCTCGACGACGCGGTCGCACTCAAGCGCATCGCCTTTGTCCGTGACGCCAACGGCCGCAAGCGCCTGGCGCGCGTCTACGCCTTCGAATTCACCGTCACGGGCGAACAGCGCCACCCCGGTACCGTGACCCAGTTCGGCGCCCACAGCGTGCAGATCGAACTAGCGCCCTACCCGTTCGAGATCAAGACCCCGCCGCGCGCCGACAACGTCATCGAGATGCAGCAGTGGCGCCAGGAGCACAACCGCTGGCGCAACTGATCAGCTGACACGACATTCGCTCAACCCGGCCTGCAGCGCGGATTGCGATTGCGGCTGGTCGAAAATCAGCTCGATACGCGTATCCCTGCGCCAGTCGCTGGGCTGCCAGGCGGGCATGTCCCCATTCAGGCCATTGAATGATTGCCAGCCCTCCACGCTGTGGATAACCCCTTTGGCACGCCGCCACGGCCAAGCCCGCAAGAACGCCTGCAACCGCTGTGGATAAAACTGCTGCCCAGGGTGCCAGCGCCAGCCGATGCTCCAACCTCCCTCTCCCTGCTGGGCAAGACAGATCGGCTGCCCGGGGTCTGCCCATAGCGCTGTCGGTGGATTTACAAGATTGTCGACAATCCTGTTATCCACAAGCGAGCTGTCGACAATGCCATGGGGTACAGCCGGAAGGTCCGACAAGGGCAGCCCACCTTGGACGGTCCAGAATATTTTCTTTTTATAAAATTTATTAGTTATCAACAATTTAGCGCTTTCATCCACAGCCTCTGATTTGTTCAAGACAACGCTTTCAGCAGCATCGAACGCCTGCTGTTGATCCTCCTGAAGCTGCTCGTTCCGGACCATCGACTGCGCGTCCACGACCATCAGCAATGGCTGTATTGTCAGCACTCCAGCCCAAGGGGCTTTTTGCAACTGAGCGAGTAACTGCAAGGGATGACCCAGCCCGGACGGCTCGATGAACAGCCTGTCAGGGCGGGATTTGCGCAGCAGTCGGCCCAGGCCCACCTGGAACGGCATGCCATTGACGCAGCACAGGCAGCCACCTGCGACTTCGCCGATGGCGATGCCGTCTTCGTCACGGCTGAGCAAGGCCGCATCCAGGCCTACCAGGCCGAATTCGTTGATCAATACTGCCCAGCGCTCATTGGCCGGGCGTTGGGCCAACAGGTGACGGATCAGGGTAGTCTTGCCGGCCCCCAGCGGGCCGGCAATCACGTGGGTGGGAATGTTCTGCAGCATGGGCGGCTTCGGGCGATGGCGATGCCTCACTATGCGCCGTCAGGCCAGCCAGTCAAGACTGAGCAGCAGGCGCCCCTGCTGCCCCGATGGCGACCGATGCACCAGGCCCGCACCTTCGTTGCCCTGCCACTTTTCACCTTTGAGCACCGCCACATCGCCAGCTTGCAAGTACTGAACGTTATCCACAGGAAGTATTGCTGTGTGTAAGTTGCCACGAGGGCTCGCGTCCTCTTTCAACCACTCGCTACCTGGGCCTGCGTAGGTAGTGAGCAGACGCAGCGGAACGTTATCCACATGGAAGCGCGGGCACATCGGGCCTGTCAGTACCCGCAGGCGCAAACCTACCCGCTGCGCACCCACCAGGCAGGTATAGGCCGCCACCAGCCAGGCCACATCCGCCACGAATGCCTCATAGCCGTGCAAGTCGGCCGCTTCGCGCAAGAGTTCGGTGAAAACCGGCATGTGCTGCTCATCCACATCGATGACGCGCTGGTCTGCCAAGGGCTGGCCGAGGCTGACCACCAGCGCGGCAAAGTCCTCCAGTTGTGGTGGCAAACGTCGCCGCCATACTGCCAGGTTTACGCCATCCTGCAGCACATCGGTCAGCACCTGCGGTGTCTCGCCAAATACCTGGAAAATATCCACAGGCTTGGATGCAGGGTTCATGCTGCGGCCTCCTCATGCCATGGACCGAACGGATCGGGCAGGCGCAACCAGCCCATGTGCCCCAATTCCATTTCTTGATCGGTCAAAAGGCATGCATCGAGTGCTGTGGATAATTCTTCGAAGTCAATATTCTGCCCGATGAACACCAGTTCCTGGCGGCAGTCACCGCTCTCGGCAACCCAGTTCTTCAAGATCGCGATTGTGTTATCCACATCCTGTGGCCACTGCTCGCGCGGCACGAAACGCCACCAGCGGCCCGCCAAGCCATGGCGCATCATGCCGCCTGCCTGCGACCAGCTTCCGGCTTCCTGGTATTTGCTGGCCAGCCAGAAAAAACCTTTCGAACGCAGCAGGCGCCCATTGCTCCATGGCTTGTGGATAAAGTCGAAAAAGCGCTGTGGATGAAAGGGGCGCCGGGCCTGCCAGGTGGTGGCGGCAATGCCATACTCTTCGGTTTCCGGCACATGCTCGCCGCGCAACTCTTGCAGCCAGCCCGGTGCCTGGGCGGCCTGGTCGAAGTCGAACAGGCCGGTGTCGAGGATGCGGTCCAGCGGTACCTGGCCCATGACCATGGGCACGATCCGCGCCCGGGCATTGAGGCTGCGCAGAATGGCCATGAGCTCTTCGCGCTCGTGCTGGCTGATCAGGTCGATCTTGCTCAGCAACAGTACATCGGCGAACTCGACCTGCTCGATCAGCAAGTCACTGATTGAGCGCTCGTCCTCCTCACCCAGGGTTTCGCCACGGCTGGCCAGGCTGTCTGCTGCCTGGTAATCACGCAGGAAGTTCAGGCCATCGACCACAGTGACCATGGTGTCCAGGCGCGCCATGTCGGACAGGCTACGGCCCTGTTCGTCGCGGAAGGTGAAGGTCTCGGCCACAGGCAGTGGCTCCGAGATCCCCGTGGACTCGATCAGCAAATAATCGAAACGCCCTTCTTCAGCCAGCCGCGCCACTTCCTCGAGCAGGTCTTCACGCAGCGTGCAGCAGATGCAGCCATTGCTCATCTCCACCAGCTTCTCCTCGGCACGGTTGAGGCTTACGTTGCGCTGCACCTCGCTCGCATCGATGTTGATTTCGCTCATGTCATTGACGATGACCGCGACTCGCAGGTTGTCGCGGTTACGCAGCACATGGTTGAGCAAGGTGCTCTTGCCGGCGCCAAGGAAGCCGGATAGCACGGTGACAGGGAGACGGTTGGACATGGCGAAACCTCTTCAGGCGAGCGCATTCGAAACGATGCATTGCACAATGTTATAAAGTAACAATACAATTTCGCCAAGCCGTTCGTGACGAACGAATGCCCACCGGGAGGAAAAGTGAACCCGCCACGTGCCAGGGTGCCCTCCTGGCATTGCAGCTTGATCGGTGATGGCCGCTGATCTCCCTTTTGTTTGGAATACCAGATGACTCAGCTCAAGCTCCCCGACATTGCCGCACAAACCCATGAATACGCCTTACCTTTGAACTGGGTGGGTATGTGCGGGATCGCCCAACCTGTACAGTTCGAGGGGCGCACAGCAGCTGCCACGGTCGATGCCGGCGTTAGCCTGGTAGACGGCAGCTCACGCGGTATCCATATGTCGCGGCTTTATCTCGCCCTAGAGTCGTTGGAACATCAGCCTCTGACGCCGCTCACCATCCGCCAGCTGCTGGGTAACTTCCTCAGCAGCCACGAAGGCCTTTCTTCCGCCGCCTATCTGCGTTTGCGCTTCGAGCATCTACTGAAAAGGCCTGCGTTGATCAGCCCGTTGGAGGGTTGGAAAAGCTATGCGGTCACAGTCGATGCAAGGATCGAAAATGAAATGTTCCACGTGGAACTATCCGTTTCTGTCCCTTACTCCTCGACCTGCCCATGCTCGGCTGCACTTGCACGGCAACTGATTCAGCAGCAGTTCCAGGCGCATTTCAGTACAGAGCAGGTCGACAAATCTGCAGTGCTGCAGTGGCTTGGCAGCGCCGAAGGCATCGTAGCGACGCCCCATAGCCAACGTAGCAGCGCGCTAATCCAGGTAAGGCTGCGCAGCAATCAGCAGGTTCTGCCAATCACCGAGTTGATCGACTGCATAGAAGCAAGCCTGGGGACAGCGGTGCAGACCGCAGTTAAGCGCGCAGACGAACAAGCCTTTGCCTTGGCCAACGGCCAGAACCTGATGTTCTGCGAAGACGCCGCACGACGCCTGCACAAGGCGCTAAGGCAAATAGAATGGAGCACGGCCTTCAAGCTGCGCGTGGAACATGCAGAAAGCCTGCATGCCCACGACGCTGTCGCAACCAGCCAGTGGCAATGGGATGTCAGCTGCGCGGCTTGACCGAGCCGCAGTCATTGCCCAACCACACGGCACGGGTGTTCATGCTGCCTTGCTGCTGTACACCCGAGGCGTTGAATGTACCGTTGACCTGGGTGGTGAATTCCCGGTCACTGAGGAAAGTCGCCTGGCCACTGCCCTGCGCTTTGGGGCAGCTGAACTGGAACTTCCATACATTGCCGGTGCGGTCGGTTATCTTTTGGGTACAACCTGACTTCGGGTCCTGCAGAGGGATATCGTTGGTTGCCACCTGTTCTGGCGTCAGGCACGAGCGCACCCCCTTACCCCCAACAGTCACTCCCTGCTTGGCCAGCACCCCTTCCATCATCGCGCGCTGCTCTGGCGGCAGGTTCTTCAACTGGCCGAGCATGAACTCCATATCGGGTAACGGCTTGCCATCGACCTGCATGTTGCTAGTGGTCAGCTCCCACAAACCTGGCTGTAGCATCTGAGCATGCACCAGCGGGCTGCTCACACCTAGGGCCAACGCCAACAGTGGCAGACGAATCTTCATGGACGAACGCTCCTGGAAAAAGCCGGCCAAGTGGGCCGGGCTGAGCCTTAGACGCCAAATCCACCTGCAGGTTGCAAGGCGGACCGGGAACGTGTTCTGTTACTCAAGTGTACTCGGCAAGCAGGATGCATATGGACTACCACAGCCCCTACTTCTTCGGTTACCTACTCGGCCTGGTTCACCTGCTGGGTATCGTCGCCGCACTGCACGCACTGTTCACCGTGCGCACTGCCCAAGGCGCAATCGCCTGGGCCATGCCGTTGTTCTTCATCCCTTACCTCACCCTGATCCCTTACCTGATTTTTGGTGCGCGCTCGTTCTATGCCTACATCAAGGCCCGGCGCCAGGCCAACCAGGAAATGCATGTGGCCATGGCCAACCTCAACTGGCGGCCTTGGGTAGAAGAAGCCCTCACGGCCCGCGAGTCGGAAAGCTATGCGGCGTTGCGCGCCATGCCCAAGCTCGGGCGCATGCCTTGCCTTGCCAATAACGAGGTGAAGCTGCTGATCGATGGCAAAGCAACATTCGATGCAATATTTGCCGCCATCGAAAAAGCCCGCGACGTGGTGTTGGTGCAGTTCTTCATCATCCATGACGACAATCTTGGCAAAGCGTTGCAGCAACTGCTGCTGCGCAAGGCCGCCGAGGGGGTGCGGGTGTTCGTGCTGTATGACCGTGTCGGCAGCCATGCCTTGCCGGCAAGCTACAGCCAGTTGATGCGCGACGGTGGTGTACAGATTCATGCCTTTGCAACCCGTCGGGGCTGGTTCAACCGCTTCCAGGTTAACTTCCGTAACCACCGCAAAATCGTGGTGGTGGATGGCTTGCTCGGTTTTATCGGCGGGCACAACGTGGGCGATGAGTACCTCGGTGGCCACCCGCAGCTTTCACCTTGGCGCGACACCCACGTGCAGATCAGCGGGCCGGTGCTGGCCTGCCTGCAGGAGTCGTTCGCCGAGGACTGGTACTGGGCCACGCGCCAGCTACCGCCGCTGATTCTGCCGGACGCCTACCCTGACAACGGCGTGCTGTGCCAAGCCTTGGCCAGCGGCCCGGCCGATCCACAGGAAACCTGCTCGCTGTTCTTCCTTGAGGCGATCCATTCAGCCACCCGGCGCGTGTGGATCACCAGCCCGTACTTCATCCCCGACGAGGCGGTGTTCGCCGCGTTGCGTTTGGCAGTACTGCGTGGGGTCGATGTGCGAGTGCTGATTCCGTCACGCCCAGACCATCGCATCGTCTATGCCGCCTCCAGCCTTTTCGCCTTCGAAGCGGTACGTGCGGGTGTACGCATGTTCCGCTACCAACCGGGCTTCCTGCATCAGAAGGTGGTGCTGGTGGATGACGATGTCAGCGCGATCGGCAGTGCCAACCTGGACAACCGCTCGTTCCGCCTGAACTTCGA
Organism: Pseudomonas sp. M2(2023); assembly: GCF_030263955.1. NCBI lineage: Bacteria > Pseudomonadati > Pseudomonadota > Gammaproteobacteria > Pseudomonadales > Pseudomonadaceae > Pseudomonas > Pseudomonas sp. M2(2023). The sequence continues at coordinate 61,005 of NZ_CP127114.1, read as the reverse complement.
AATCACCCTGCTCACGGTCGACCGCGGCTTCGCTGACCAGGTCGAGAAAATGCTGAGCAATGACTTTGAACAGGCACGGGAAATTACTGCGGAGGACAGCCGCGATACTCATCGGCTGCAGCAACTGGGGATGCGGATTGCTCGGCTGATTTCGCCGATTCTCTGAAGCGTAAGCGCCCCTCTCTGGGTATCGCACACCTTGTGGGAGCGGGTTTACCCGCGAAGACGTCAGTGGCTGTACCGACGCATTCGCGGGTAAACCCGCTCCCACAGAGTATGGTGTCGCGCTTGCGTACTTTTTAGCAATTCAACGATATAGGTCTTCACGCGTCCAGGGCAGATCATGGTGCCCATCGGGGTAGGGTTTAACTGCCAGAATCTGATGCAGGTTGATCCAGCCTTTCTGGAAGGCATAAGCACACCCGGCCAGGTACAGCCGCCAGATGCGCAAGGTCTTCTCGGGCACCAGCGCCGCCGCCTTGTGCAGCTGGTTCTCCAAGTTCTCGCTCCAGTGGTGCAAGGTCTTGGCGTAGTGCAAACGCAGGCTTTCCACGTCTACCACTTCCAGCCCCGCTTCACAGATGCTGGCACTGATCATCGACAGGTGCGGCAGCTCGCCATGGGGGAAGACGTAGCGATCGATGAACTCGCCAGCGCCACGCCCGACCGGGCGACCATCCACATGCTTGGCGGTGATACCGTGATTCATCACCAGCCCCCCTTCCCTCACGGCACCGAACAGCTTCTGGCTATACAGCGCCAGGTTGGCATGCCCGACATGCTCGAACATGCCAACGCTGACAACCTTGTCGAAGCGGCCGTCCTGAGGCAGGTCGCGGTAGTCGAGAATCTGCAGGTCGACCTTGTCGGCCAAACCCTCTGCCTTCACCCGCTCGCGACCGAGCTTGAGCTGCTCCTTGCTCAAGGTGATACCAAACACCTTGGCGCCATATTCGCGAGCAGCGAAACGCGCCAGCCCACCCCAGCCGCAGCCAACGTCGAGCAGGTAATCACCTGCTTCCAGGCGTAGCTTGCGGCACAGATGATCGAATTTGTCCTGCTGTGCCTGATCCAGCGTGTTGTCCGGCTCACGGAAGTAGGCGCACGAGTAGGCCATGTCCTGATCCAGCCATAGCTGGTAGAACGCGTTTGAAACATCGTAATGGTAGGAAATCGCTTCGGCGTCGGTGCTCTTGTCGTGGGCCTGACGCTGCGGTGGGGTGTCGTCTTCGTCGGTCAGTAGCGCTTCGCTCAGCTCATCGCATACGCGGATGGCTTCACCAATATCGCCCTCCAGCTCCAGCTTGCCTTCGACGAATGCCGTGCCCAGTTGGTCCATGCTCGGGTGGCTCAACTGGCTGATCAGCTGTGGCTCCTTGACCAGGATAGTGACCTGCGGGCTAGGCCCCAGATCGAACTGGTTACCGTCCCACAGTTTCAGCCGCAGCGGCAGATGCAGGCTCTGCAGTGCCGGTGGAAGTTGCGCAAGCATGAACGACCCTCCTGTCCGTATTTGGCCACGACGCCTGATATTTCGAACGTCGCCGGATCAGAGTAGTTCATTCGTGGGATGTTTCCTCTAAACGAGACCATGGTCTAGAACCAACTAATCTTATGCACATCGCGGATTGTATACAATTCTTGCATCTCAGCTTAACCTTGTGCCCCTCTTGCGCTTCTTCATCCTGGAGTTGAACCCATGAAATCCTATGACGTGGTGATCATCGGCGGTGGCCCTGGCGGCTACAACGCAGCCATTCGCGCCGGCCAACTAGGCCTGAGCGTAGCCTGCGTGGAAGGCCGCTCGACCTTGGGCGGCACCTGCCTGAACGTGGGCTGCATGCCCTCCAAGGCACTGTTGCATGCTTCCGAGCTGTACGAAGCCGCCAGTGGTGACGAGTTCGCCCACCTCGGTATCGAAGTCAAACCTACCCTCAACCTCGCCCAGATGATGAAACAGAAGGACGAGAGCGTGACCGGCCTGACCAAGGGCATCGAGTACTTGTTCCGCAAGAACAAGGTCGACTGGATCAAGGGCTGGGGTCGCCTGGATGGCGTCGGCAAGGTCGTGGTCAAGGCTGAGGATGGCAGCGAAACCGCACTGCAGGCCAAAGACATCGTCATTGCCACCGGCTCCGAGCCTACGCCCCTGCCGGGCGTGACCATCGACAACCAGCGCATCATCGACTCCACCGGCGCGCTGTCGCTGCCACAGGTGCCCAAGCATTTGGTCGTCATCGGAGCTGGCGTGATCGGCCTCGAGCTGGGTTCGGTATGGCGCCGCCTGGGCAGCCAGGTCACGGTCATCGAATACCTCGACCGCATCTGTCCGGGCACCGACGAAGAAACCGCCAAGACCCTGCAGAAGGCCTTGGCCAAACAAGGCATGGTGTTCAAGCTGGGTAGCAAGGTGACCCAGGCGAACGCCAGCGCCGATGGCGTGAACCTGACCCTGGAGCCAGCAGCTGGCGGCACCGCAGAAACGCTGCAGGCTGACTATGTACTGGTCGCCATCGGCCGACGCGCCTATACCAAAGGGCTGAACCTGGAAAGCGTGGGCCTGGAAACCGACAAGCGCGGCATGCTCGGCAATGACCACCACCGCACTTCCGTGCCGGGTATCTGGGTGATTGGCGACGTCACCTCCGGCCCGATGCTGGCGCACAAAGCCGAAGACGAAGCGGTGGCCTGCATTGAACGCATCGCCGGCAAGCCCCACGAGGTCAACTACAACCTTATCCCTGGCGTGATCTACACTCGCCCGGAGCTGGCCACCGTGGGCAAGACCGAAGAGCAGCTCAAGGCCGAAGGGCGTGCCTATAAAGTAGGCAAGTTCCCGTTCACGGCCAACAGCCGGGCCAAGATCAACCACGAGACCGAAGGCTTCGCCAAGGTCATCGCCGATGCCGAGACCGACGAAGTGCTGGGTGTGCACCTGGTAGGCCCAAGTGTCAGCGAGATGATCGGTGAGTTCTGCGTGGCCATGGAGTTTTCGGCCTCGGCAGAAGACATCGCCCTCACCTGCCACCCCCACCCGACCCGCTCCGAGGCCTTGCGCCAGGCAGCGATGAATGTGGACGGGATGGCGATGCAGATCTGATGCGAGATAGCCGGGGGCTGCTTTGCAGCCCATCGCGACACAAGGCCGCTCCTACAGGAGAACGCAATTTCCTGTAGGAGCGGCCTTGTGTCGCGACGGGGCGCATGGGTGCTCGGAACATAGTTTGACACAGAGGGCCGCAGAATCCGGGGGTTTCAGCCCCGGGGGTACTGCACGCAAACGAAACATAGTTTGACACAGCCAATCACACTAGCGAAAAAGCCCACTCGCTTTTCAGATTAAAGTTTGACACAACATCGACCAGTCTACAGCCTCAAACTGAACCTCATTAATTTTCTGCAGTGAAAACATACAGGCTGAGCAGAGCGATGCAGGCGAAGCCGAGGGTTGCTCGTACTCCGATTCCGATTCTTCTAATTTTCATGACGGTTCTCAGGCTGCAGACGAACACAGGCCGCCAGGTTCGTTTGGCTGCCGGTTGTAAGACGCAGGGGGTGCCGCCAGACAAACTGGCGGCCTGCCTCAGATGGCGTGAGCTCGCACGCGCAAATCGCTGTTGAGGATGCGATCGTTCTCGCTGTAATCGACCGGGCAGTCGATCACGTGCACGCCCGGGGTCTTGATGCAGTGCTCGAGCAGCGGCAGCAGGCCTTCGGCGCTTTCCACGCGGTGGCCGTTGGCACCGTAGGCTTCGGCGTACTTGACGAAGTCCGGGTTGCCGTAGTCCAGGCCGAAATCGGTGAAGCCCATGTTGGCCTGTTTCCAGCGAATCATGCCGTAGCCGTCGTCACGCAGGATTACCACGGTAATGTGCATGTTCAAGCGCACTGCGGTTTCCAATTCCTGGCTGTTCATCATGAAGCCGCCGTCACCACATACCGAGATCACCGGGCGATCCGGGTACACCAGGTGCGCGGCCATGGCCGATGGCAAGCCAGCGCCCATGGTCGCCAAGGCGTTGTCGAGCAGCACGGTGTTCGGCTTGTGTGCCTTGTAGTTGCGGGCGAACCAGATTTTATAGATGCCGTTATCCAGGGCGACGATGCCTTCGGATGGCAGCACGCGACGGATATCGGCGACCAGACGCTGAGGGTAGACCGGGAAGCGATCGTCGTCGGCACCTTCGGCGATTTGCGCTTCGTTGGCCTCACGGATGGCCATCAGGCGGTTGAAGTCCCAGTGCGCGGTGTCGGTCAGCGCTTCGCTGATCTGCCATACAGAGTTGGCGATGTCACCGATCACCTCCACTTGTGGGAAGTAAACGGCGTCGACTTCGGCGGAACGGAAGCTGATGTGGATGACTTCGGTGCCGCCTCGGACCATGAAGAACGGCGGCTTCTCGATCACGTCGTGGCCGATGTTGATGATCAGGTCGGCCGCTTCGATGGCGCGGTGGACAAAGTCACCGGAGGACAGCGCGGCATTGCCGAGGAAGCGCGGGTGGCGTTCGTCGACCACACCTTTACCCATCTGGGTGGTGATGAACGGGATACCGGTCTTGTCGATCAGTTGCTTGAGGACCTTGGCAGTCATCTTGCGGTTGGCGCCGGCGCCGATCACCAGGATCGGGCTGCGTGCGCTCTGCAGCTTTTCAACGGCGGCTTCAATCGACCTGTGCTCGGCGAGCGGACGGCGGTGCAGGCTGCGTGGAATTGGAAGCGCATCGGTCTGCTCGGCAGCGATGTCCTCCGGCAGCTCCAGGTGTACCGCGCCCGGCTTCTCTTCTTCCGCCAGACGGAACGCTTCGCGCATACGGGCCGGGATGTTGTCGGCCGAGGCAAACTGGTGGGTGTACTTGGTGATGGGGTCCATCATGCCGCACACATCGATGATCTGGAAGCGGCCCTGCTTGGACTTCTTGATCGGCTTCTGGCCGGTGATCATCATCATCGGCATGCCGCCCAGGTAGGCGTAGGCGCTGGCGGTGACCAGGTTGGTTGCACCTGGACCGAGGGTCGACAGGCTGACGCCGGTCTTGCCGGTCAGGCGGCCATAGGTGGCGGCCATGAACCCCGCGGACTGCTCGTGGCGGGTCAGTACCAGCTTGATCTTCGACTTGCGCAGGGATTCCAGCAGGTCGAGGTTTTCCTCACCAGGGATGCCGAACACATACTCGACACCTTCGTTTTCCAGGCATTGCACAACGACATCGGCGGCCTTAGCCATTTCGCTTGTAACCTCAAAAAGAAGGCTTGAGACGTCAATCCGGGAAGAGCCGGTCGCATCTCAAGCCTTAAAACCAACACTGGTGATTAGGGGGGGAGCGGTGATTGCAGAGCCGGTCAGCTCTGCTTACTGATGTACGCCACGGCTTCAACCTCAACCTTGGCATTTCTCGGTAGTCCGGAAACCGCCACGCATGATCGAGCTGGGCGACGGCCAGGGAAGTGACGGATGTAGATCTCATTGAACGCAACGTAGTCGTCCATGCTGGTCAGGAAGATGGTGACCTTCACCAGGTTATCTACGTTGCAGTCGGCCGAAGCCATCACAGCCTTCAGGTTGTGGATAGCCTGCTCAGCTTGCTCCGCGAAGTCGTCCGGGACAGAACCGTCTGCCGCTGCCCCCGTCTTGCCAGAAAAGTAGATCCAACCATCCTGATGGATGAAGTCGGAATACGCTTTTTCCTTTTGCATGCTGCCCTCTCGATTCACGCTACTGGGTATTGAAGTAATTGCAGGTGGAACAGCCTCCTACAGGTTGGATTGCTCAGCACACCTGCAGGAGGTTATTGGTCATTGGTGCCTGGCAGGCATCAGGCTGCCACCGGCACGGTTTTTCCGTTTTTGGAGTTGCGATTACCGATGTAAAGAACCAGCAGAACGCCCACGAAACACGTCCCAGCCAGAGGCGTCAGCGCCATAGGGAAACTTCCAGTCTCTGTGCGGATGACACCGATCAGGTAGTTCAGGCTGCCGGTACCTATGTGGGCGACGCTGTTGACTGCTGCGACACCAACGGCGAGAACCGGTGGAGGGAGTGTTTCGCCGGCAAGCGCCCAAAATGGCCCTTTGAGAGCGAAGTTACTGATCAATACCAGCGACAGTAAGGCCAAGGTGATTGGCAGCGAATCAGTAAACAAGGTGCCCGCAAAACCAACTGCGCTTATGAACAGTGGCAGTGCCGTACTCGATGCCTGGTCCCCTGATTTGTCAGCCCGGATGCTCCACAGAATCATGAAGACCGCGCCAAGCCCGAACGGAATCATGTTGAGGAAGCCGGTCTGAGTATCCGTGAGTTGGAACGACTTCAGGATTTGAGGCATCCACAGTGACAGGCTGTTGCTGGTCGCGGAGATACCCATGTAAACCACTGCCAAGATCAGCACATACTTGTTGGTGAGGGCCTGCCACATTTTGGCCCACCCGTGCTTGGCAGTTTGTTGTCCCTTGGCCTCTCGCTCGGCGCGCTCATCTGCCAGTCGCTTCGCTAGCCAGGTCTTCTGCTCTTCGGTCAGCCATTTCGCTGCACTAGGCTTGCTGGGCAGCCAGAGCAGTACCGCGATACCGAGGAGTACGGCTGGGAGGGCCTCAAGCATGAGCAGCCATTGCCAGCCACGGAAGCCCCAGATGCCATCCATCTTGAGCAACATAGCTGCGAGAGGGGAACCGATGAAGTTCGACAACGGAACGGCAACCATGAAGACCGCGATAATTCGAGCCATGTAGGCCTTGGGGAACCAGGTGGTGAGGTACAGAATCACGCCTGGAAAAAACCCGGCTTCTGCAGCGCCAAGCAAGAATCGCGACACACCGTATGAAATCGGCCCGGTGATGAACGCGGTGGCGAAACCGACCATACCCCAGGTAATCATGATGCGAGCGATCCAGCGGCGAGCTCCGAACTTTTCCATAGCGACGTTACTGGGCATTTCAAACAACACATAGGCCACGAAAAACAGTGTGGCACCGAAGCCAAACATACTGGCTGTGAGGCCGATGTCATCGTTCATAGTGAGGGCAGCGAAGCCCACGTTTACACGGTCAATGTAAGCGATGAGGTAACAGAACATGAGAAACGGCATGAGCCTCAGGGCAATTTTCCGGATCGTTTGTTTCTCAATGTCATTTGGAGCATTTGATTGGGTGCGCATGGCCATTCCTCATTATTTTTAGATGGCTTGAAAATCCGCGCTTGGCTCACGGTCTGCGTGCAGTGCTCAAGCTTCAGGGCGTTTGGATGAATCGTTGGTACGTTTTCCCATCGGGTAGCGCCTTGTCCTGCTCAGTGATAACGGCGCCGTTAACGTGCATCTTCCCTGGCACGCAGACGACTAGGATCTCGGCCACATACGGCCAGACCCTGCTTGCGGTATTTCGAACCTACTTCGACTTCAGGTGCACCATGGCTTCTAGCTCCACCGCCCCCTTACGTGCGATCTCAGTTACACCTACAACGGTGCGGGCCGGCAGGTGGTCGCCGAAGACGTCCAAATACATCTCGTTCATACGCTCACGGTTGCGCATGTCGGAGAGATAGAGATTGATCTTGGCGATGTCTTTGATGGTCAAGGAACGCTCGGCGAGCATCTTTTGCAGCCGATCAAGAACGCAGGTGAATTCAGCCTCAAAACCGCCTGGCACAAGCGTGTCGCCATATCGCCCTGTAAGGCCGGAAATGAAGCCCCACTCTCCGGTTACGTAGAAAGGGGTGTTTACAGGTTTGCTGGTTGAAGTCGCGGTGTTTGCGTTCATTTCGTCTCCTGCCAAGGCATGGCGAATTTTTCTGTGCACAGCCTGGTGCATGTTGGGTAAATGGAGGCTTACAACTGAGTCTCGGGAACTAGGACGTGGCCCTGCATGATGCGGCGAGCGGTCCGATAGGTAGATGTCGCGGAAACGTGCCCGTCCTCAGTTAGGTCGACGATGACGTCGACGGAACCGGTCGGGTGTTCGATCTTGACCATCTCGCCGGTTTGTTCCGGAACGAAGTGGGAGGGGATTGTCCCCGGAATTTTGCAGGCGGCAGCCAATGCCATGGATGAGGTCACCGGCGCGGCTCGATGCGGACGGTCGCATGAGACGAAGCGAGCGGTAATCGCAGCAGATGCATCGGAGGGTGGAGATACCACGACAACGTCAGGGACGTTCTTCACGATCTCACGCGCTTCATATTCTGTGGTGCATAGCTTCATCTTCAACGCAGCCGCCACACGAATTTCGGCTACCAAATCCAGATAGGCAGCGTTGGTCTGCAACTGAGCAGTGGATTCATTACCTGTGATTCCGACAACCGCAGCTGACACGATGGCGCACGGTACATTGGCGTCGAACAGCGTCGCCTCGATGACTTCGCCATTGGCCAACTTCAATTGATCTATCTTCGCGCCGGTAGGGAATGCCGTCGGCCCCATCGAACCTTCTGGCCTTTCAAAGCGGAGGAGGATCGGAGCTGCTCGGCCGGCGACCCCAGAAATTTCAATCAGATCGTGTGGCTTCGGACTGACACTGAAGCTCGACTCAATGATCTTGCGCGAGTTTTCGTTATAAATCCTGACCCGCGCATGACCCATGGAGTCTGGTTCTACCCATCCCTCGTCGACAGCGAAGGGGCCGATCGCAGAAGACACGTTTCCACAATTGGCGTCGAACAATAGATCGCCGGTCTTGGGCTCGACTTGGACAAACAGATAGTCGACGTCCACCCCATCCCGATCCGAAGGACTCAAGACAGCCACCTTGGACAAAGAAGTGGTACCGCCCCCCAAACCATCCAATTGGCTGGACTCAGGATCCGGGCTGCCGAGGACTACTTGGAAAATGTGATTCCACGCGGAGCGGTCTTCGGGAAGGTCTGATTTTTTGAAGATCACGGCACGGCTGGTACCGCCGCGGACATAGACTGCTGGGAGGGCAACTTGGTTGGCGCTCATGTTCATCTCTCACCTATGGGGCTGGCTTAACTAGCCTCTGGACAAGTTCTGATAGCCACAGATCAGGCGATCTTCGAGTAAGCAAGACCAGCGATCGCGATGTCTTGCAGACCTATGCCCACCGACTTGTAGATCGAGATTTCGTCGGGGCGGACCGAGTAATGCGGATCAATGAGGACCGCAGATAGCTCCTGGAGCTTGGCCGGAGACAAACAGGCAGGGTCAGCCATTACCAAGTCACCAGCTTCTTGAATTGCCTGTTGGTGCCAATCGACCACGATTCGGCTGGAACGAATCAAAGCGGTGTCATCGAGTTCACGGGTGTAAGGAAGGCTCGAACCGATGGCTGCGATGAACGTGCCAGGCTGGATGAGATTTCCGTCAAAAAGCGGAGTGGTCGAGCGAGAGGCCGTGACGATCATCTGCGCCGACTTCACTGCAGTTACTGCATCAGTAGCCATGACGGGAAGCCCACATTGCTCAGCCAAGAAAGCAGCTTTCTCATCAGCGTCCTGGCGGTCCACGAGAAGAATCTGTTCAAGATCAAATGCCGCCGCCAACTGGCGAGCATGCTCTGCCCCCTGCTGACCGGCTCCAAACAGGGCAAGGACACGAGACTCCTTCGACGCCATTTTTTGCGCCGCCAGCACTGATGTTGCGGCAGTGCGCAGGCGTGTGATTGCACCGGCATCGAAGGTAGCCAAGGGGGCTCCGTCTTTGGCGGAGAACAGCAGAATCACGAACTGAAACTGTCCCTTGATCGTTGTATAGACCTTGGCCCCTACATAACCCTGATGCGGAAGCACCGCGCCCAGGGTGGACAGTTTCACCCCCTCCGCTTCGGTGCGAATCCGTTCTTGAAGAGCAGCGCCATCTCTGCCGAGACTGCTGAATGCAGCCAGCAATGCCCCCTGAACCTCAGCGGGAGAAAGGCTTTTTTCGATCTGCTCGTCGGTGATGTGGATCATGGAGGTATCAACTCGATAGGGCCAAGCAAGCACTTGGGATTCTGGATTCAGGATTCCATGATCCTATCGCATTCACATGACTGTCAATATCAGTTGATCGCCGCTTAACCGGCAGACGCGATCCTAGATAGCTAATCTACCCGCTAGGCCCCCGAAATCACGCAGCTTTAGAGATGCGACGAAGGGTATTTTTGAGCTTCGCAAATTGCTTGCGCAGGTGAAGGGCTCGTTGTAGGCTGAGATTGCGTATCCCGAATCCAGAATCCCATACGGAGAACAATAAGATGGTCGGATATCGATTGAAAGGTGTGGCCTTGACTGTCGCTCTTGCGTCCTTTGGCTCATCTCCAGCTTTTGCCAAGGACGAGCTATTCCTTGCCTGGCAAGGTGGTTCGCGCGAGCAGCTTATGAGGGAAAAGATCATTCCCGAGTTCGAGAAGCTCCACCCCGTTAAAATCAGCTACGTGGCCACGGTTTCCACCAAATTGCTGGCTCGTCTCAAAGCGCAACGCACCAACCAAGACATCGATATCGCCATCATGGACGACGGGCCGATCTATCAGGCCGGCGCCGATGGTCTGTGCTCTGCTAGCACTCCGAAGCACACCGACGAGCTGTACGCACTCGCCAATATGGATAGCGCCAATGCTGTTGGCATTGGGGTAGTAGCGACCGGTATTGAGTACAACACTGCGACATTCGCGAAAAATGGCTGGGCAGCGCCTACCTCCTGGAATGACCTGGAGGATCCAAAATACAAAGGGCAATTGGGCCTGATTTCGATCTCCAACACCTACGGGCTGCATACGCTGATGATGATGTCTGCGGCCAATGGTGGAAGCGCTCCCGAATACGATGCTGGTTTCAAAGCGCTTTCCGAGAAAGTGGTGCCCAATGCGCAAGCGTTTGTGGAAAGCACGGGCAACCTTTCCAGTGCTTTCCAATCAGGTGAAATTTCTATCGCAGTCAACTCAAATGGCCGGTCTCTTGCCCTAGCCAACACCGGTTTCCCGGTGGCATTCGTTTATCCCAAAGAGGGAGCGGTAGCGACCATCATTGGTGCCTGCGTTGTCGAAAAGCCCAAAGTCAGCCCCTATGCCGTGGAATTTGTGAAGTTCCTGCTCACGCCGGAAATCCAGAAGATCATGGCTGAAAATGAAGGTATGTCGCCTGTCAACAAATCCACAACCCTTGCCCCGGACATCGCCAAGGTGATTCCCACCGGTGAGCAGGCGATGGCTGCCTTGGTGCTGCCTAATTGGGATCAGCTCAATAAAGACAGGAACAACCTGGCTCGCCGCTGGGCCCGTGAAGTAGAACGGAAAAGGTAAGCCATGATGAGTGACGTATTTCTGCGCATCGAAAATCTCCGCAAGGAATTCGGAGCTACGCCCGTTGTTAATGGCTTGGATCTGGACATCAAGCAGGGTGAGTTCGTATCACTCCTCGGCGCCTCAGGTTGTGGGAAAACGACGACGTTGCAAATGATCGCCGGCTTCGAAAAGCCTACAAGTGGTCGAATCTGGCTAAATGGAAAGGACATCACTGACGTTCCTCCGAGCAAGCGCGAGATTGGTATCGTCTTTCAAAACTACGCACTGTTCCCTCACATGACTGTTGAGGAGAACATTCTGTTCGGGCTTGTGTTGCGCAAGGTAGACAAGGCCGCGCAGCGTAAACGTCTAAGCGAATTGTTGGATCTGGTCCACCTGGTTGGGCTGGAGGCTCGATACCCTCGCGAACTTTCCGGTGGTCAACAACAACGTGTGGCGATCGCCCGTGCACTTGCGATAAAGCCAAACGTACTACTACTCGATGAGCCATTCTCCAACCTCGACGCACGTCTTCGTGCCGACATGCAAAACGAAGTGAAACGGCTCCAGATCGAGACGGGTATCACCACAATCCTGGTCACCCATGACCAGGCCGAGGCGATGGCGTTGAGCGACAGATTAGCCATCATGCACAAAGGCGTGGCACTGCAGGTGGATACTCCTCAGGCAACCTATGACCATCCCGCATCGCGCTATGTCGGAAACTTCCTCGGCAACATCAACATTCTTCAGGCAGATTTGCGAGATGTCGGGTCACACGTGAGCTTCAGCGCCAACGGAAAGAGTCTGCAGGTTCTAAACGATCAAAGACTTTCCCCGGAACGGTGCTGCATCTCGATCCGCCCTGAAAGAGTGCGGATCCAACCCCAACCTACCGATTGCGAAGTTTTGCTTGGGGCGACCGTAACATCGAAGAACTACAACGGGAACTCTTGGGATATTGGCACTGAGACGGAGCTCGGGAGCGTCAACATCAATATCCCGCACCACGGTGCCCCTACCCCAGACCGTGGCCAGAGCATCGTGGTCGGATGGAACCTTAACGATATGAGGCTTGTTCATGTCGACTAGCAGAAATTCCGTTGATTCGATGCGCTTGCTTGCCACCTGCCTCCCGGCGGTGATCACCTTCCTGATCGTCTTTGCAGTACCGATGGTACTGATCTTCAAGCTGGGGGTTTCCACTGAGGACGGAGCCTTTTCCCTAGATAACTTCTTCGCTATTGCTGGGGATGAATACTACCAGGAGATTTTTGCGCGGACGTTCAAGCTGGCGGCACTGGTAATGATCGTTGCGGTGGCTATCGGGGTCTTTGAGGGCTACTACCTCAACGGCCTGAGTGGACGCATCAGGATGCTGGTACTGATGGCCATCCTAGGTCCTCTGTTCGTGTCTGTGGTTGTTCGAACTCTGGGCTGGCAAATCATACTGGGGAACAATGGTCCCATTTCATATTTTCTCCAGGCGATTGGTCTTGCTAAGGGGCCGGCAGACCTGCTGTATGGCGAGCTCGCGATCTTCATTGGACTGCTGCACATGGTCCTGCCATACATGATCCTCAACATCTGGACCGCCTTGATGAGCTACGACGACAAGACCGAAAAGGCCGCTCGTTCGCTGGGAGCAGGTTCCGGGACGGTGTTCTTTAAAATTGTTCTCCCGCAAATCATGCCGGGCGTGTTGTCAGGCGCACTGACGGTGTTCGCGCTCTCGATGAGCGCATTCGCGACACCAGCGCTGCTAGGAGGGCGGACTACGAAGGTCGTCGCCACCGCGGTATATGATGAGTTCCTGAGCACCTTCAACTGGAATTTAGGCGCATCGATTGCGATCATTTTGCTTGCCTTGAATATCTTTACCGCCTTCTTCCTTAACAAGTGGGTCGAGCGTAAATTCAAGGGGGTATTCGCATGAGCAAGCTCATTCAGAACTTGATCCACCTACTGATCATGGTGTTCTTGGTTGCTCCGCTGCTCATGGTAGTCCTGGTGTCTTTCACGCCCACGTCATACATGGAAGTCCCCCTGCATGATTTCTCGACCCGGTGGTATTCGTCGCTGATTGCCAATAGCGAATTCATGGGAGCAATGCGCAACAGCGCCATCTTCGCAGCTATTTCAAGCTTGCTGAGCGTGACCATTGCGGTCCCGGCCGCAATCGCGATAGCCAGGCAACGCTTCCCAGGAAGCGCAGGGATTAAATCATTCCTGCTGTCACCCATGATGGTGCCGGCGGTCGTGCTGGGTATCGCATTTTTGAAGTACCTTTCCACGATCGGGCTCTCTAGCACCATGCTCGGCCTAGTGCTCTGCCACTGTGTGGTGGTTACACCCTATGTGCTGCGCTTGACCATGGCAGCAGTGGGCGGCATCAACAGAAATGCCGAGCTGGCTGCAACATCACTTGGGGCTTCAGGCTTTACGGTCTTTAGGAAGGTCACTCTTCCTTTGGTGCTACCCGGCGTCATCAGCGGAGCGGTGATTGCGTTCGTTACCAGTTTCGATGAAGTGACGGTGACCGTCTTTGTAGCATCGCCGGGCACCATGACGATCCCGGTGAAACTGCTGAACCACATCAACGAAACGACCGATCCCCTGGCTGCCTCCGCATCGGCGGTGCTGATCTTCGTGGCGGTAGCAGTCATGCTGGTAGTGGAAAAGTACTTCGGGTTGCAAAACGTCTTTTCAGGCAAAGTCCGGTAAGCGACGTTTACCTACCAGAAGGGCAGTGAGTGGAGAACTCACTGCCCTTTTTCATTTCAGCTAACCGCCTCTTCCTGCTCAAGGACGCCCGTCAAATCATCAACCGTTGCTGCGACGTGGTCGTTCATCAGTTTGACGACCAATTCCTCTTTACCAGCGGCCAGCGCGTTAAAGATCGCGCGGTGGTGTGCCTGCTTGATCTTGAGGCGCTCCAGATAAATCTCAGCTTCCTCAGTCGACTCCTGAGCCTTATTCAGCGCGTTGCCACGGTAAAATTTGATCATGCGCTGCAGAGAGGACAGCATCTCTTTGATGAACGGGTTATCGCAGGCGTCGACGATAGTGTGATGGAACCTGGTGTTGAGCTCAAAGCCACGCTTGAGATCTGCTTTGGCAATCGCTTCGTCGGTGTCATTGACCACCTGCTCGACCGCTCTGACCACAGCTTGCGAACCCGCCTGCACCACTTCACGCACGGCCGCTGCTTCAAGGGCAGCGCGGCATCGATACAGGTGACGGAGATCGCGAGGGGTAAATCGACGCAACTCATAGCCACCGGTACGCAGTTCTACCAACAGGCCTTCTTGGCTGAGCTTTCGAATAGCCTCACGTACCGGGGTCCGGCTCACCCCAAGCTTGGTCGCCCACTCGCTGTCCTTGATCCTCTCTCCAGGCTTGATTTCGCCCTTGGTAATGAGCTCTAGCATGTGGTCATAAACTCTGTCGAACATGTGCTGTTTCGGCAGAGGAGAAATGATGCCTTCACTCATCGGAGGCTCCTGAATTATCGGCTGATCACGGTACATCGCTGAAGCGACGAAATCATTATACTACCACCGAAAACAGTATCCCGGATACCAACTGTCTGCCCGCTGCAACCCGGTCTAGTCAGGGTCACCCCCGAGTACTGGCGCATGATCAGCTATTTTTCCGTGGATCAGTAAGTTGTCTCGACCCATGGATCCTACTCAGCGTGTCGAGTGGTAGAATTCAGGATTCTGGGATTCCTATTTCCCGCATCGATTCGTCAATCCGCTGCCGGCTCCAAGGGGGAATATTGTGACCAATGTGATAATGCGACGTGCAAACCTGGACGATCTTCCAGCCATCGTTTCGCTTCTGGCAAACGATGCGTTGGGCTCGACGAGGGAAGACGCCTCACTTCCGCTACAAAGCAGTTACGTCGATGCGTTCAACGCCATCGATACAGACCCGAACCAGTTCCTGGTCGTAGCAGCTTCTGATCAAAAAGTCGTAGGGACTCTACAGCTCACCTACCTACCGAACATCTCTCACATGGGAGCATGGCGGGCACAGATTGAAGCTGTGAGGGTTCACGAAGATATGCGTAGAAGCGGCCTGGGGCGGGATCTCTTCCAATGGGCTTTCGATCAAGCTCGCGAACGCGGGTGTGTCATGGTCCAGCTCACGTGCGATCGGGCTCGCCCCGATGCACACCGCTTCTATGAGTCTTTGGGATTCGTGCCGAGTCATACCGGTTTCAAAAAGAAGCTCTGATATCGGCTGTCAACCCAAATCTATTCGTACTGGCTCGGTTAATGACCGCGCCAACACGTGGAGGACGTATGCATATCGTCATTCCGGATGACTATCAAAATGTCATTCGCAAACTGGATTGCTTCAAAGCGCTCAGGGAACATCAGGTCAGCGTTTTCCACGATGCTGAGGACGACACCATGGTGTTAGCTGAACGATTCGCGGATGCCGATGCGATCGTCCTTACGAGAGAGCGTACGAAGATCGATGAGGCTTTGCTTTCGCGACTTCCCAAACTGAAGCTGATCAGCCAGACCGGAAAAGTTTCAAGCCATATCGATTTGGCCGCTTGCGCACGTCATGGCGTGACCGTTCTTGAAGGTCGTGGCTCACCGATAGCGCCGGCCGAGCTAACGTGGGCCCTGATCTTGAATGCACGCCGTCAGCTGATTCCAGCCATTGCGGGAATGTACGCAGGAAAATGGCAGACCAACATGGGAGCTCGCCTGGCTGGACAAACTCTTGGTATTTGGGGGTACGGAAAGATCGGCCAGCGGCTCGCGCGTTACGCTGAAGCGTTCGACATGGATGTCTTGGTCTGGGGAAGCGATACTTCAAGAAGCGCAGCGGTCGCAGCGGGCCATACAGCTGCGGCCTCAAGGGCGGAATTCTTTGAGCGGTCAGATGTGTTAACCCTAAACCTCAGACTCGTGGAAAGCACGCGGCATCTGGTGACCCGAGAGGATCTGTCATTGATGAAATCCTCAGCTCTTCTGGTCAATACCAGCCGCGCTGAGTTGATTGCGCCCGGAGCGTTGCTTGACGCCCTTCATGTTGGGCGACCAGGTTTCGCTGCGGTCGACGTATTCGAGGATGAGCCGGTGCTAGACGCATCGCACCCACTTCTACAACATCCGCGTGTGCTGTGCACTCCACACCTCGGCTATGTTGAAAAAGAAGGATACGAACTGTACTTCGGTGACGCATTCCAGAATGTGGTGAGCTTTTTTCAAAGCGAATAGATCCTCCAACTAGAGGCTTTGGGCTGATTTCGTACCGCCCCCTCACGCTGAGCGCATTCGTCTTCGCTGCCGTAATAGGCTTGAGACCATAGTGGCTGATTGGCGAAGCGGTTTTAACGAACGCACCAAGCGTTGCGTGTCCACCGAATACGGTCGACACGCAACTTCGCGTGGATAGTGTCTTCGAAAGTGTCACAGGATCTGCAGCGGGTACTCGAATATAACTTTCACTTCATCAATATCGCCCTCACCTTGAGCAGCATTTGCTCGATGCGTAGCCTGACGGAGCCGAACCGATAAATCTTTCGCGGGCCCTTCCTGAACTACATATCGGACCTCAAAATTGCGCTCCCAATGCCTACCTCCGGAGCTTTGGAGGCCGACATACCCCCCACCCGCATCTGCGTTGCTTCCGTCAATGTGATCACCGTAAACATAACGACCCATCAGCGATAATCCTGGAGTAGCAACAGCGCTGAGATCGATGTCATAGCGGAGCTGGTAGGAGCGCTCCTCCGCCCCGTTAAAGTCGGAGTATGTGATCGAGTTGGCAAGGAAGATTGAATCACCGCCTACATAGTCAAAAGGCGTGTCGCCATCGACATTTTGGAAAGCCAGCATGACTCTGTGCGGCCCCCGCTGATAGGTCCCAGCAAGACTGTAGGTCGTGTTATTGATCTGCCCCTGCAGTGCTTTCCCCATCTCAGACGTGTGATAAACATTCATGTCGAACGAGACTGATTGCTTTGCTGACAGTGGCAGCACCCAGTTAACGTTTGCATAGTGCTGACGCCAAGTGTTTTCCAATCGAGACGTATAGAAGGTTGCACTCAGGTGTTTACTGAAAGTGTAAGCACCCCCGACAAAGTCAATGCTGCCACCAGGCTGACCCGAGCCATAGTTAATAATCAACTCATCATCGCTATTGGTGGAATTGCGTTTCTTCTCTGCGGTGAAATGCCCTAACTCCAATCGCAAGCTATCCCATTCCTGACTACTAACCAGCAATCCAGTCGCAGTCTCAGGCAATAATCGAGAATCGGCGGTTGAGAAGACAGGTGCGTCGACTTGTTGTCGACCGAAGCGAAGTTGCGTCGAAGATATCTGCACCTTGAGCGCCGCGCCGGTACTGGAATAGTTGTCTTCAGCCCTTCCTCGCTCACCTAGCGGTAGCAATCCGGTGCCTGAGGTTCCGCGACCGCTGTCCAGCTTCAGACCTAGCAAGGCGTAGACATCGAATCCAAGCCCCACAGGACCTGGCGTGTACCCAGAGCTGTAAAAAGCCATCACACCTTGCGCCCACTCTTCTCGGTAACTCTGTTTATCGGAAGGAGTGTCGCGAAAGTCACGATTGAAATAATAGTTTCTTAAAAGTAATCGGGCGCTACCACCTTCTATTATCCCATCACTTTCAGCCTGAGCAGAAAGTGCGATACAGGAGTATAGGGCAGCGCCCAGCGTAACGCTGATCTTGATAAGCGACATGGCGAAAAACTCTCGTTTAGAGTATTGCCAACCTGAGCGGTTGACTTTTTGTTCTTGGTTCTAAAGAGTTATGCAGGCGGTACGCACAAAAATTTACCCGCCGCTGCTCTCTGGGAATCCAAAGAGCGCAGGTAGTGGTAATTAGCCGTATCAGGAGAACATCCCCCTACCAGCTGGGCCATCAGTCCTCTAATGGTTTTAACAGTGCTTGTACCAGCTCGGCGGAGGCTCCATAGAGAGGCACATCACCACGCATCAACACTTGTGCGCTCCGGCGATATGCGGCCGCCGAAATATCGATTTGTCCAAGTGAGCGCTTGGCGGTAACAGTCGCATCCAGCTTACCAGCAGGGTTTTCAATGCTGACTTCAATGTCCGCGAATGCTTCCCCTATCTCATTGACGCCAACCGCCACTTTATTGGCCGTGCTGCCAGGCAGAAGACAAGCTGCAGCCAAGCAGCAACCACCTGATACAGCCATAGAGGAGTGACCTGTCTGCGGGGTGAAGTAGCGCACCGAAATATTACCGCCATTTCGAGGAGCTCCAACTATGCACACCTTGGGAATGGTCTCGCTTCGCTCTATCTCCTCCCGGCTCATCAACTCACCGTCACGCCGGCGGAGCTTCATTTTTAAGCCAGCCTCCACCCAAACGGATCGAAGCAGCGCGTTGAATGCTGCATCGCTTTCAAGGTCGGCCATAGCCTCGTGACCCGTCTTGCCAAAGCTCTCGGCAGCCGCAATCACCATTGGCACAGCGACATCCACGCAGGAGACCTCAATGCCTTGAATGACGTCTACAACCGAGCCTGTTGGCAACAAGGATCCCGTTTTATTGCCAACCGGAGATTGAAGGAACAGATCCACCTGTGGAAATGCGCCAAGGACGCCAGGAATCTCAGCTAGGGTGAAGCGCCCGTCATTGTCTCGCTGCATACGGCTGATGGTGACGACTCCAGTATTCGTGTTCTTGATCTCAATCTCGCAGACCCCGGAGGTTGGGGTATCGAGCATGCCGCTATCAATTGCCCACAGTGGCAGTGACGACGACATATTCCCGCAGTTCACACTCCAATCGATTTCGCCATGACTGCTAGCAAGCTGAGCAAGCGTGCTGACGAGACGTTGGCCAGAAGGAGTCGCTTCGACTTTAGCCAGAAACACTTTATTGCTGGTCGCAGGGCCGCGCCCCAATCCCGAAACCTGACGGTTCCCAGACGCTTGGCCGGATTGAGGCACCCCCATCAGATGCCGGAGCAGCTCAGCACGAAGCTGTTCATCACTGGGAACCAGAGGCTCCCAGATAACTACCCCTGTCGAAGTGCCTCCCCTCATGTAGTGCACGGGAATCTCCAAAACACCGTGATTGAACCGGCAGCTGAGATTATGCCGGCCAGCTGGGGGATTCGAAGATTCGTGCATGGCTAACTCCTAGACTTCGGAAACATGGGTGGTACGTCTAAATCTGATCAGTGCTGCTGCACCGGCTTGTTCACTTCAGGCGCACAGACAGCCTTGGCCGGTGCAAGGCGCTTCGCCAAGATCAGTGCGGCTACAACGCTGAGCAGAAGCGGCAATGACGTCGCAATGATGCCCGTCGTGAACGAACCCGTTTGATCCTTGAGTACACCAATGACATACGGGCCTACAAATCCTCCCAGATTCCCGAAGGCATTGATGAATGCGATGCCGCCGGCTGCCGCTGTGCCTGTCAGGAAACTTCCAGGTAGCGTCCAGAAAATGGGGCGTGCGGCGATCACTCCCAGGGTGCTGATAGAGATGCCCACAATTGCCCCAGTGAGGGATGGAACGGCGGCAGTGATAATTAGCCCCACAGCACCGAGCAGGCAGCTAGCAGCCACATGCAAAGATCTGTTGGCACTCCTATCTGAAACTGCTCCCCACACAATCATGCCGGCAATCGCTACTGCGTATGGGATCATCGACAGAAGGCCAATCTCAACGGTTTGCAGCCCATGGCCTTTGAGCATCTGCGGCAGCCAGATGGCGATCGCGTATGAACCAACGGCAAACCCAAGGTGCACGATGGCCATTAACATGACGTTCAAACTTTTAAGAGCGTCTCCCAGGCTCGACAGATGACTAGGGGTTTGCTCCACAGCAAGCTTCGAGATCAGCCACTGCTTCTCCTCATCGGTCAGCCATTTTGCCTGCGACGGCTTATCGGTGAGATACACCAGCACGATTATCCCGAGGAAAATTGCCGGCACGCCCTCGATGATGAACATCCATTTCCAGCTAGCAACATCCCAAAAGTTCGCCGTTTCCAGCAGCCACCCCGATAGTGGCGCTCCAATAAGAGCGGAGAGCGGAATCGCGGTCATGAACAAAGCGGTCAGCCGGCCGCGGTATTCCCGGGGGAACCAATAGCTGATGTACAACACCATGCCTGGGAAAAAACCAGCCTCAGCGACGCCCAGTAAGAATCGCAAAATTAGGAAGGAGGTAGGGCCTTGGACGAACGCAAAGCATGTAGAAACGATCCCCCAACTGACCATGATTCGGGCGATCCAACGGCGAGCGCCTACCCGATGCAGCGCGAGGTTGCTAGGCACTTCACAAAGGAAGTAGCTGATGAAGAAGAGGCCAGCCCCCCAACCGAAAACCGTGGCAGTGATGCCTACGTCCTCATTCATGTGCAACGCAGCGAATCCTACATTGATCCTGTCCAAGTAATTGACCAGGTAGCACACGAGCATGAGCGGGATCAGTCTCCATCCCACTTTCTTGATGGTACGTTTTTCGATTGAAGCGTTCATCGAGCACCGCCTATTTGAATTGTATTTGAGGCTTGGGCCTGAAGAGGTAGGCGGTAAAGACTCCTGCCATTGCTCCATAGCGCTTTGCGCGCCAATTCAGGACCTAGAATGGATTTGATCAGTCCTATGTCGTCGGGATGGAACGGGCGCTGTGCCCGTGTAGAGGGTAAATCTGAGCCAAACATCAGGGCGTCCGAACTTCGCTGGGCAATCTTTTCGAGCGCGCGGGGCACATCCAGCTTCACCCGTCCAAACCCGCTGGCCTTGACCTTTGCACCAGCATCGACCAGATCCAGCAGTACCGGAAGCCCCGCCTCTGTCATGCCCAGATGGTCAATAACCAGCTCTGGGAGCTTTGACAGCTCCGGAACATGCTTCTTCATCAGCGAAGCATCCAAGTAAACCTCGGGATGCCATCCCGCGAGATCACGAGCGCGCTGAGCCAATGCGACTAGCTCACTAACTGGGATTTCATCACCACGATAAAGGTTGAAACGAATGCCGCGAACTCCTCGGCTGTCGAGTCTAAGGATCTCTTCGTCTGAAACATTGGTTGGCAGCTGGGTGATCCCCACCCATTCCGGCCCGAGTGCAGCAAGACCATCGCACAGCCAATCCTGGCGATACCCTTGAAACGAGCTACCTACCAACACGCCAGACCGGACACCAAGCGGCACGGCCTGCTTCATATAGTCGGCCTTCGTGAAGAAGGACGGAGTAAAGCCACGGTTGGCGTCGATAGGAAAAGTAGGGTCGAACAAATGGAAGTGCGCATCAAATATGGGTTCGCCAGACGTGATATCGCCGGCTAGGACACTGCGCAGGGGGATACTTGCAAGCGCGACGGCAGTGCCGATTAGGAAGCTTCTTCTTTTTATTTTCACGAGGAAACCCTTTGAAATCAGAGGGAGGAGACGAGCTGATCGATGTTCGCTGCGACAATCTCAGGCGTTTCGATGGGGGTGTAATGTCGTGCCATTGGGACGATTTGAAGTTGCGCCTGAGGCAGAATTTTTGTGATTTCCATAGCCATCGCCACCGGCGTCGCATAGTCGTTTTCACCAACGATCACGTGTACTGGGCCTTGGTAGCGGCTGAGCAAATGGCGCTCGTCTGCGGCTCCCAGAAGCAGGCAGGATTCGTTGTAAGCATTCGTATCATTGATTAGGAAGACATCCAGCGCGCGCTGCAGCGCCTCCGGATTACTCGCCCGAAATTCGGGACTGAACCATCGATCCGACTGAAAATCTGCGAGCACTGCCATACCGTCGATCAAAGCTTTCTGACCTCGCTCCGCCCACCGGGTATGAGCATCGTCTCCATACCAAGCAGTGGTATCGATAGCGATCAATCCAGCTACCCGTTCCGGGAAGCGGCCTGCCATTCCTATGGCTACCGTGCCGCCCATTGAGCAACCCACAAACACAGCGCGCGGCACACTCAGGTGTTCCAACACACTCAGTAGGTCCCGATTGAAGAGCTCAACGTCATAAGGCCCTGCGGGCTTGTCCGAACGGCCATGCCCTCGGCAGTCGACGGCATAAACATTGGCCTCGACAGCTAAGGCAACAGCCACATCGCTCCACATTTGATGATCCATCGCCAAGGCGTGGATCAAAATGATGACTGGGGCGCTTGGTGCTGACACTTTCAGCCGGCGAACGGCAATTTTGCAGCCGTCTTCGGACATACAGAAACTGAGGGCGGCAGGGGGTTGAGATAGTGCGTTCACGGTCGGACCTTTTTCCTAGAGATGCGGAGAGGCTAAGGACCGTCAGTCCTCTGTAAGCGCCTCTGTAGGCTGCTGCAGCGAGTGCTTGGAAACCAAAAGCCCGTCTGCATCGACGTACACCCAGTCGCCATCAGCGATGGTTACGTTGAGGAAGCTGACCGGGTTACCAACTGCCCCTGCACCGGTCTTCAGAGGGCGCAGCGGAACGGTGCCCAGCGCGAAGACGGCGAACGGCAGGTGAGCCAGGGAGTCGCGGTCGCGAACATAGCCATTGATGACAAGGCCCGCCCATCCGTTTTTCATAGCTTTAGCTGCCTGGATGTCCCCCAACAGAGCTCGGTTGGCGGAGGCAGCGCCGTCGATTACAAGGATCCGACCCAGGCCAGGTGAACTGACCAGCTCACGGATCAGCACATTGTCGTCCACACACGACACCGTGGCGGCGGGGCCTCCGCACGAACGCTGAGCCCCGAATGGAATCAGCCCAGGATGAGCTTGCTGAAGGGCTGGATCGGCGGATTCCCAATACAAATCACAGAGATCGGCCGTTGAACATTGGCTTGCGACTTGAGACATTTTGCGACCCTCGGTAGTTCTGTACAGAAGTATAGATACGTTGAGAGCGCTGTCAACGTTTGGTAACGTGGCGCTCTGGTAGCACAACGCTGCACACCCAAGGATTTGTGTGATGGTTTCGAAAGATTTTTCTTATCAGAAAATGGATAGCCGCCTGCCTCGGTACGTGCAGATCCGGGACGATTTGGCTCGCAGAATCAATGAAAGGACGTGGGCTACAGGGGTGGCCCTCCCCTCGGAGGACAAGCTCGCTGCGGAGTACGCGGTATCGGTGAGTACGATGCGGAAGGTGTTGGATAACCTCGTGCAGGACGGCTTGGTCGAACGAGTGCGAGGGCTGGGAACGTTTGTTTCCCGGTCATTTGAAAGGTCATCGATGCTGCGCTTCGTTCGCTTCAGAGGCGCGAGCGGCGAAGGCTTGCCTAGCGCGAGGATACTGAGCATCAAAAAAGCACTGCCGCCGGAGCGGGCGGCATTGCAGCTCTCGCTGCAATCAGATGAGCAGGCGCTCTATTTACATCGCTGCCGCTCGTTCGACAATGAAATTGTCTTGGTTGAGCATATCTGGCTGCCGCTGCCTAGGTTCGATAACCTCCTGCCATACTTGGAAGCTAACTCGCCCCCCCTTTTGTATCCCGTCTATGAGACCGAGTGCGACGTTCTGGTCTCCCGCGCGATCGATAATCTTACTGCACAGGCACTGAGCGATGAGGATGCAGAATTGTTCAACCTTCCGGCTAAAACGATGGCCATTCAAATTGAACGTCTCATGCACGATCACGTAGGCACGCCAGTTGAATGGAGGCTTTCGTACATTCCTGCTGATAGATTCAATTACACTGTTGAGATCAAATAACTTTCACAATATGTCTTAAAACTAGCTACAGACGATGACGGGCATCTGATAAGCCGCAGAGGCTATAGGATCGGCTGGTATGCCAAGCAGGGTTTATCGTACGCAATGATCTTATGAAAGAGACTAGTGTCTACGAAACCAGGGGCGATTCAGTTTACAGGTTAAAAAGTGGTTTACATCGAATTAGTCGACAGCGTGATCGTGGCGAGGCCGGTCCGTGCCTGATCAAGCACTGCGACCGGTGCAATCTGCTCAATACGCCGATAAGTCTCGTACAGAGAGATCAGGTCTCCTTGGGCCATGACCTCCAGAGGCGTGCGCCCCTCAAAGAATGGATTGGCATTCTTGAACCCTGGAAAGCCCTTCACATTATCCTGGTTGCTGAATGCAGCTCTCAAGAATCCGTGGATACCTATCACCATGCCAATCCGCTGCTGCTGATCCAAATCCAGTCTTTGTCCACATTCCTGACCCCGCGCAGCGCGGCGATAGGTCGATTGAGAGATCCGTAGGATGCTGCAAGCCTGCGCCGGTGTTGCTCGCCAGGCATTGATGATTCGAAGCGCGAGCTTCAAGCCGACCGAACACTGCTCACCGTTGAGGCGCTGTCTGTTGATCATGATTTCAACTCCTACGCTTTTTAATGAGCTTACCGCTGAGTAAGCGGGTGATCAAAGCCGCCGCCGTCCTTGTACCGGACTCGATCACTCCTAATCATTGGCGTTCTCTAAAAATCCGCTCGCTGGTCTATTGCGGTAGTAAGCATTCCCACCAAGAACGATATTGAAGCCGGGAGGTCCCTGCCAATCTCGTGGTACGCCGGTTGATCTGAGTAGAGCTTCCGGTTCTACGCCATTTTTTGCGAAGCCCACCAAATCCCATTCGAAGTAGCTGACTAAGGCGTGAAATACCGGGTTTGCAACGCTGGAAACCACATGAAGGCTGCCAGTGTTAATCGGAAGGTGAAGTCTAATCATATCGTCAACAGCACAAATCAACCTCCTCAATCGGAAGTGCCAGACCGACTCCAAGAGAAGATCAAGCTGCTCTAGAGCTAGGGGAAAATTGTGCTTACGGGTTGGGCAATGCCTCGGCAGATTGATCGGGAGTAGATTCTGTAAATTGGTAATGTTGACTCGCTTCTGCCCTCTCGCAATCCGATACATCTCCTCAGCCCCCTTAATCAAGATGGCAGCAAACTCTTTGTCACGAGGGTCAGTGGCGCTTTCATCCTCAACAGGCGTCGGCTTTGGCTGGCTGAGCTTCGCCATCAGCCACGATTTGTCGTTCTCGTAAAGCCACCGTGTCGCTTTATAGGCATTCAGCCAGAGATACTCCAAGCTGACGTCCGCCCGCACCGCCAGGAGAGTTTCAATTTTCTGACGGAACTGGGCTTCTTTGCCCACGAGTGGTTTACCCTGCAGCCCGCGCAGCCTAGCACCTGCAATACTTTGAAGTATGCTTTCTTTCTTCAAGGCACTTTCAAAAGCATCAACACTGCCGAACAAGTGCAGCGCGATAATCATATGCCGTGCAAGGGGCATGTCCATCTGCCCATTATGGGAAGTAAACCTTATCCATTGCTCATGCTTTCCCGCCGCGTAGGCGCTGCACATCTGCGACAAGGCTTGATCGCCATATGTATCACGAATGCTGCCGAACAGTTTTGCTGTTCCAGCAAACCTTCCGTGTATGAAGCCCCGTTTTTTGCATTGTCGTAAATAGCTGGAGCACAAAGCATCACTACTCATCGGCGGTAAATTGCGCTGCAGCAGCTCGTGTGCGAATTGGGCAAATTTCTTTTCAACCTGAGTACCCTGACTCACCGGCGCAGGGGTGAGCGTGCTCCAACCGCATACACACGGCTCAGAAAGGCTCGGTAGCATCCGATTCTTTCTGAAGAATGGGTGAGAGCATCTCGGGCATGCTTGCATCAACAGGTCACCGTGACGCCAACAGACGGACACACCAGGCAAGTGATGCGAGCGATGCCAGTACGCATAACCCAATTCGAGAAGGTCCTGCTGAACGCAGGTTGGACAGAGTTTTGCCTTGCAGTGGACCGTCCCCTCCCTGCGGGGAATTCGCGCTACTCCAGTGAAGCTGAAACCTGTCAAAGGCCCTTCCGCCCCTTCACTTATCCCCAGAAATGGTCGGTAAGCGGGAAAGGTAGTGTTAGTGCAGATCAGCTCGTCAAGATTGCTTGCTGTGACACCTGGAAGCCTGGCAGCAAGCACCTCAATCTTCTTCGGGAGCATACCGACGTTGAAGGGATTCGAGCCAAACAGATCGCGGAAAGTCTCCCCTACGGTTCTGTTACCTGAAAGGAAGTGGTAGCGCGTGATACGAGAGTGCAGCATCTCGTCCGGCATCGACATAGGAAAAAATAGTAGATCAGTCATCAGTTACCGACTTACAAGGTAGGGCTCGAAAAGGACGCACATCCAGTGATCGGCATACTTGTAACACACGAAATCATGTATCGGGGTCAGGACTTTTGAAAATTTACACATAGCACGACGTCAATTATCCCTGGCACTTTGGCACATTTGCAGGCTATATCCCGGCAGTATCTATCCGATACAAATCACGTATACGTCAGTAACCACGGGGGGGGTACACGAAAATCCACCACCCAAGCTGCCCCCACACCTCTTCACAAAATTACGTCTGTAGAAACGTACAATAATTCCCGAATGCATCAAGCTCAATTTTCAGCTGGTTTGATGAATGCGAGGGTGCTGGCCACGTCGACTGGCGATGGCCGCTTGCGTGCGGAACCACTTCGGGGGGCTGGTTTTTCTTCCTCCAATGCTGACCAACGTGTACCAAAGCCGCGTACCAGATATCGGTTGGTGCGATCGAACTCATGTTCGCTATGGAATTCTCCCGGACGGAACGAAATCAGCCGCATGTCATAGAGTCGCGTGACCGCATCGGCGATATGGTGCCTGGGTACACCCGTGCAAGCCGATAGGCGATCGTAGCTGATGGTTGCGATGCCTCGGCGATCCCTGGTCGCCAGGATGGCGATGAAGATCTTGATGGCGTGGAACGAGAGCTGAGTAAAGTTGAACTCGCTCAGCAGCAGCATGCGTCCGTGGTTACCGTCGTAGAGCCATAACTTCGGAATTTTTCCCCATCCATAGGCATCGTTCCAGTTCTCAATACGAATCAGCGATCCGCTCTTTAGGGCGCCCGTTTCACGCTTGATCAAACCAGCCACTTCTAAGCGCTGAAGAGACCGCGCTACCACCGCCCTAGACATCACACCGAGCTTACACAGCTCTGTGTAGGTGACCTTTGCCATTCCGGTCGAGAAGTCCGCGCGGCAGCACAACACCATATAGAGCTTGAGTGCCGCCAGGCTCTCGTTACGCAACTGCGGGTCATCTGCTTCTGGCGGCCATACCGGCAGAAATGAGTCAGTGATTAGCTTCGTCGACCGCCCTCGGAAGGCTACAAGTCCCTCTTCGTGAACCCACCGGATCGGCATCTTGGCCCATTCACTCTTAGCCACCATCACACCTTACCCCATGCAAGCCAGACGACGAAGAACGCCAGCGAAAGGCTGAGCATTACGCAACACAACGCAAGGTTAACTGGATTGGAAGAGAGAGCCTTCTCCAAAAAACTAATGAGGCTTTTCACCTTTGCAAGCTCCGAGAACTAATCAGGCCTCAACAGTGAAGAACCAGCGACGCTTTATCTAGATGAAGGCAAACTCAATTTACCTTCACAGCCTCCGGATTCCGGGGCCTTCGCGAAAATTTTATAGTTCATTTGAGCGCGGCGTCGAGGCGGCTAAAAGTTAGGTTGGAGCCCAGTTGAGGGCCGGCCGCCTGCTGAGTCAAAAAAGACCGCAGCCGGCGATAGCTGCCTCAACCACTGCCGACGCCCTGTTGAATGTCCATGGGCCTTCTATGCAAATCTTCCTCTGCTGTCCCCCTTTGGGCCAGCGGCCAATTCTCCACAGGGTCATGCGGATGATAGCGAGTATGATACCTTGATGCTGAGTGAGATCATTTGGTGTCACATCGCCCAGGAGCGGTGATCGAGTATCTACAAAAGCCGGGGCTATTCAGCTTGGTTAAGCCAAATGCATCCAGGTGGTAAAGAAGTGCAATTGCCCATCTTGGGACGCGATGAGTTTCCAAACCATGAGGCTCGATGACTAGGTCGATGCCAGCAGCCCCCGTGGGCGCATTGATAAGTCGTACTCAGGTGAAAAGCTCGTTCCAGGCCCGCTTTGAGAGTTC
Source organism: Pseudomonas sp. M2(2023) (assembly GCF_030263955.1). NCBI lineage: Bacteria > Pseudomonadati > Pseudomonadota > Gammaproteobacteria > Pseudomonadales > Pseudomonadaceae > Pseudomonas > Pseudomonas sp. M2(2023). The sequence continues at coordinate 32,859 of NZ_CP127114.1, read as the reverse complement.
ATTGCACGCCTGAGGTGCGCCGCCGAAGCAACGGATGGAAACTTTGGAAAAGTCCTTTTGCAAGCTGTAGTTCATCGGATGCCCATCTTGATCCAGCAGAACGCCATGGGCGCCCAGCAGCAGAGCATGTCCTGCGACAACATCGTGAGCGCCGACAGGTACAAGTGAAATGCCGGCGATGGCATCGCCGGCCGCGGCCAGGGCTAGTCGGTAAGCAATGCTTGGCATGGGAGTGAACCTCGCGGGAGAGCACAGCTCGGCATTCAGCTCGGGCTTATTTCTGGCGGCAGTGCTCACCAAGACCTGTGAGCTAGAGGTAAGTACCTGATGGAGTAAGCAGGGCTGGATCTGTTGACCGTTTCTGAAAATGCCAGGCATCCCGGCCTCCCATGCAATGCAGTCAGACCCCATGGTATCCGTCACAGGGGCGTATACGACTCCGAGTATGGGCTTGCTATCACGCAGCAGGCCGACGGCAAGAGCTGAGCCGCGGTACCCCCTTAGGAAGTCAGCGGTCCCATCGTTTGGATCTACCACCCAGCAATATTTCGCCCCAGCCAGCCTGCTTTCGGTTTCCTCCCCCCAAAAATCGCAATCGAGTAGACCAAGAAGGTCAGCGCGTAGGACCTGCTCAATTTCGATATCGACATCCGCTTTGTCGCCAGCGCCGCGAGGGCCATCCGGCCGTTGCCACTCAGCGGCGAGGATGCGACCGGCAGTGATTACTGATTCGATAACCTGTGCTAAGCGTTCCATGGTGTTTACCTACCTATGGAAGGGACCCACTTGCTGGTCGAGTTGCACTCTCTGAAATTGAAGCTCATGCCCTATTGTGCGTTGCGACTGTGTCGCATTCATGGACTCGAGCCGACTGGCGGTCGATGATAGCTTGACGAATGTCAGATAATAGATACAGTTTCTGACACAAAGGCAAATATTGGTCGATGCATATGAAGACCCTTCCCGAATCGATCCTGGAGCACAGCAGGCAGCTACCTGAGGGGGGAATGCTCACCCCCAAGGAGTTTCTGCACCTGGGTAGTCGCGCGGCCGTGGATCAGGCGTTTTCGCGGTTGGCGAAGGCAGGAAAAATCATCCGAGCGGCTCGTGGGCTCTACGTGGCTCCAACAATTGATCGGCAGGGTGTGCCCTCGATGGCGAGGGTTGTCGGCGGGCTGGCCTCGAAGACTCAAGAAATGATCGCCCTTGATGGCGCCGGCTCCGCAAAAATGTTGGGTCTGACCAATCAAATCCCTAATGGATACGTTTTTCTCACTAGTGGGCGAGCTCGGAATCTTAATGTGGGGGATGTTCAGGCCGAGATCAGACATGCACCCCGTTGGATGCTATCCCTGGGTGATACGACAGCCGGCGCTGTGGTTCGAGCCTTGGCTTGGCTGGGAGAGGCTCAGGTAAGCGTGGCGATGGAGAAACTGCGAAAGCAACTGACGCCGCCCGACTGGCAAGCTTTGAGTTCGGCCCGATCGCTCCTTCCCTCGTGGATGGCGGTAGCGATCGGTCGTGAGGTGGTTTGATCGTCTGCAGCTCGGCTGATTTTCTAAGATAGCCGTTTAAGGCTGCCTGAAAGTGGACTAGGCTACGCCGCCATGCCAGCTGCCCTGCTTCACAGTGTTAGCTCCAAGGTGTACACATAATCGATGGGAACGGAGTCCTTGACTATGCAAATCAAAATGCGACACGAGTTATTGCAAGCCTTGTAGTCACGACAGGTTTGTCGATGTCTATCAAAAACAGCAGTGCGCAATAATTCAGAGGGTGGTGATTATGGCCAATGGAAAGATTCTCCGTCAGCTGTTCCGAGCAGGTACATCGGGCGATGCCGATGCGTTTCGCCTTGCCTCCAAAGCGGTGATCGAAGAAGAGCGGCAGAAACAACACCACCTTCTGGCTAATGACCTAGAGCAGATTCTTTACGGCAGCGATTTGAATCTGCGAGCGTCCAGCAGCGCGCCCCGCGTTCACTATGATATTCCTGTCGATAAAGAGCGTGGCTTACCACTGCTTGATATAAGAACGCCTAAGCGCTCGCTCGATGAGGTAATTCTCCCTCCGAGTAGTTCCGCAGCGCTGGAGGAGATTCTTGAGGAAAATCGCCGTGATGATGTCCTGCGCAGTTACGGCATGAAGCCTGCGGGCAAGGTGATTTTCTTCGGCCCACCTGGCTGCGGAAAGACGTTGGCTGCTGAGGTTGTGGCGTTTGAGCTGGATAGGCCCTTGGCTATTGTCCGCCTCGACGCACTGGTCTCGTCCTTCCTAGGGGAGACAGCTGCCAACCTTCGAAAGGTCTTCGATTTCATTGCCCAACACCCATTCGTGGTTCTCTTTGATGAATTCGATGCCATAGGTAAAGAGCGTGGCGATAGCGGCGACCATGGTGAGCTTCGCCGCGTCGTGAACGCAGTGCTGCAGATGATGGACTCCTACGAAGGTCGTAGTTTGATTTTGGCTGCTACGAACCATGAGACGATCCTTGACTCTGCCATTTGGCGGCGATTCGATGAATCCATTGAGTTTCCGCTTCCGGACGAGAAGCAACTGAAGGACATTTTGTCGCTGAAATTGAGAGGCATCCGACGTCAATTTGAGATTGACGACAAGGAGGTATTGAAGGAATTTAAAGGTAAGAGCGGAGCGGATATCGAGCGAGTCATACGCCGCGCTGCGAAACGAATGATCCTAAGGGGGCAGGAATTTCTGACCATCAAGGAGCTGAAAAGCGCCCTTGCACGGGAGGACCTTAGGAAGACATAAAAATGGGCTCTCAAGGAAGAAGCAGTGGCTACCTACAAGCATCTGAGCATTGCGCGGGCAGTTCTCGACAATCCTCGCCGGACCAAGAACCCGCCCCACTTCGTAACACGTGAAGATCGTCGCGGGCATGGCCAGAAGCTAAACGGATATTTTGCTACTGCTGAAGGGCAAGCCAGAAAGCAGATCGGCTCTTCCGCAAATTCCCCCTATGTCCTCAAGCTGCAATACGACGGTGCACTCACCTTTGCTCACCTCTCAACCCACGGGTTGGAATTCGTCAGCCAAGAGGGTAAGCAGCTCTGTGTGGTATTCGCGACAGAAGCGGGGCTGGCCCAATTTGCCGATCACCTCAGAAAGCTGGGCGTGATGGACGCCGCACTAACCTACCGACAGATCCTGGAAGCCATCGCCGGGGTTGAGGCGTGGTCACCCGAAGATCGGATGAGCTGGGCGCTCAACAACATTGGGTTTCCGAATACACCGACGTTCAAGCTCGACGTTGAGCTGTGGCCCGTCTACGTTGCGAACCATCCTGCCCGTATCCTGCTCACGAATGCGTTCGAGGCCTGGTTGGCTGCGGAGCGCATCCATCAGCTCGACAAAATCAACCTGGACAGCCTGCTCATGTACCGTGTGGAGGTAACTGTTGAACAGGCACAACTGCTGCTGAACCACCGCGATGTACGCCTGGTGGACCTCATCCCCTCCACCGGTATCAGCATTCAGCAACTAAACCGGGACATCAACGAGCTTCCCAGAGATATTCCCTCGCCACCTGCAGATGCCGCACGCATATGCATTCTCGACAGTGGCATCAACTCTAACCACCCGCTGCTTCGACCGGCGATGGGCGAAAGCGCGTCCTTTGTGGATGAAGAGGGTGACGCCGACGAAGCGGGTCACGGTACTGCGGTGGCCGGTATAGCCTTGTACGGCGACGTAGAGGCCTGCAACAACTCGAATTTTTGGCGGCCTGAGCTCTGGATTTTCAACGGCAAGGTGATGAAGAAGTGCCCTCATACCGGCAATGCCGTCTATGACGAACTTTCACTCGAGGCTTCACTGACGAAGGCTGTTGCGCACTTTGTCGAGCTGGGCTGCAGGATCTTCAATCTCTCGCTGGGCAACAACAATGCGCCCTACGACGGATCTCATGTCAGAGGCCTTGCCTACATCCTGGATGTCCTATCCAGGCGCCACAACATCCTATTCGTGGTTTCGACAGGTAACTTCTGCGGTTCCGATAACCCACCTGTACCCATCAACAGCTGGCGTGATGAATATCCCGAGTACCTGGTCTCTGCGCAGAGTGCGATCATCGACCCTGCCCCGGCCATGACGGTGCTAACTGTGGGGAGCATTTCCCGGCACAACGCCACTTTCGACAGCCAGCGCTTCCCAGAGATCTATCAGCTCTCGCCGGCATCGGAGAACCAGCCTTCGCCCTTTACTCGCCACGGGCCATCGGTGAAGGGAGCGCTCAAGCCGGAGCTAGTCGCTGCAGGAGGTAATTTTGCCAGCCCCATGCGACAGACGAATGCGCAGTGGGCGCCCCATATGAGGGGACTGGGTGTGCTGACGCTCAACCACCAAGTGGTCGGTGCGACCGTCTTCAAGGAGGTCAGCGGAACGAGCTTAGCGGCGCCGTACATCACTCACCTGGCCGGGCGTTTGTTGAACCACTATCCAACGGCCTCTGCGAACATGCTTCGCGCCATGCTGGTGAACCAAGCCTATCTTCCAAAGGAGATAACGACCTCATTCTCCGAGGATTTCAGAAAGAGCTACAAGGAGGCCAAGGCCACGCTCAATCGCGACGTTGCAAGGGATGTGGCAGGCTATGGCGCTGTGAATGAGGCTGATTTGTTCAGATCCTCCGACCACTGCGTGGTGTTGATGTCGGAGGAGACTATCGAGAACGATGGTTGCCAGTTCTTCGAGCTCCCACTGCCAGAGAATTTCCTTCGCTCCTCCAGAGGAACCCGGGAGCTATCCATCACGCTGGCCTATTCTCCAGTCGTCCGCACTACACGGATCGAATACCTGGCCACCCAGATCAACTACCGTTTGGTGACGGGGACTTCTCTAGATGAAGTCCAGAAACACTTCAACCAAGAGCTGAAGGCCAAGACTGAAGTACTCAAGGAGGCGCGGTCCACCAACCGTGATATCACCGCGCAGTTGAGAAACCACGGCACGGTGCAGTCATCCCGCTGGACTGTTAAACAGTGCACGCCTGGGGAAAAGTGGTTTGTGGTCGTAGTGCGCCAGGATCGTGACTGGAACCCATCAGCAGCAGAGAAAGAAGCATACTCGCTGGTGGTCACCGTGGCCGATAGGGACAATGAGCATGCTCAACTCTATACCCAGATGCAGGCGTTGTTAGCTGAGCAGGCTGTGGTGAGGGAACAGCAACAGGCTAGGCTAGAGGCAGCTCGCGTGCAGTACCGAGGATAAACACCCCGCCTGTGTGTTCGGGGTAGGATGCGCTCTTCGACCCTGATCTGACATTAGGGTGCTTCCAACAATCAGACCCCCTCACGAATCATCTCTGGCCTGATGCAAGCAGTACGGTACAACGCCGATCGGGTAACGTTTCTCTGCTCATCCAACAGCTTCGCCTCGGCCCATAACAGGCGCCGAGCGCGAAATTGCTCGACGGACTCACAAGCTTGGTCCAACGCAATCCGGCAAAGGGGCAGCTTTGAGAGCTGTTTCTCGAAGCGAGCCTGGACATGCAGATCTCGCCCAACTCTTGTCCGCGAGATCCAGACAGGCTTTCCTGGTAAAGCACGAAGCCGTTGTGCACAACACCAGACCTGCTCGGCGAGTTTCGCGTCAATTGCAGTAAATCTGCCTGCACTGTCCGGCCGGCTTGCATGAAGATTTTCGTTCTTCGCTATGCAGTCCGAAAGCCAGGCCCGGTCGCATCGATACAGCCACGCATAGTCCCGGCATTGGTGTGCCGGCAGGTGCCGATACTCTTCCTCAAAGGTTTTCCGGCGCTGCAGATGTTGCCTCCGCAATCTCGCTTCTCTCCATGCGTTGGGGCCAAGGTTTACTGCGCGAATGACCCGGTACACATAAACCTGAGATACACCCACTGCATCGGCGATCTGCCGTGCTTCGCTCCCCGCAAGAGCCAACTTCCAAATCTTAGCCGGTAAGCCATCCAATCCCTCGGCTACGGGCTGAGATCGCATCTTTTGTGAAGACCAGGCAACAAATGGTGAGGGTCGCTCACGAGCAGGCTCTGATGGCTTGTCGATGCAGATGGTGCGCGTCAGGTCTACCTCTAAAGCGCTGGCCAGAACGACGTACTTGAGTGGATGGTGGCTGCCTCTTGGTCGACGAAGCAGCTTGGTGACCCATGTTGCAGGAAAAGCTGCTGAGCACTCACGAAGAATCGAGTACTCCCAGGCGATCGGGAGCGCTTCGAAAAAGCTAACCATGTGCGTACCCAAGCGGCGCAAGTCCAACCGATGCGCTGTACCAGTGGTCAGATCCAGGTGTGCAGCGCCTTGCAGAAGGTTAGCGCGCACTACATCGGCTTGAAGAGAACAAGGCTGCAGGCCCAGCAGCCGCTGTGAACACAATGCGATCTGCCGCAGCCCTGGTAGGGTCTCCTCGGCTGCATCGAGCAGGATCGCATGGGCCTGCACGCCGTCATCGTCAGGAAGATTGAGCTGACGTGAATTTCGGCTGCTCCAACTAGGGTCCACAACCTTGAGAAGAATGCCATGGTTGGGACATACCAACACACCAGGAAGCTGGTGAGCTCGGTGCCAGTAGGCTACACCAACTCGGCGGATGTCTTCTTCAAGGCACTCAGAACAGAACCGGGCTCTCGAAGCCCACTCGATTCGGCTGGCATTGATGCCTAACTTGACCATCAGTCTTTTGCTATCCCCAGCCATTGAGGCTTGTGCAAACTGCAACTGATTGCTGGTGAGGAATGGTGCGTAGTAAGGCAGCAGAGTATGACGCGCGATGATTTGAGGCACCGAGAAGCAGGCGCCACAAGGAAGTGCCTCGACCAAATCACCCAATCGACTTGGAAACGCTACGTTCTGGGTGAACGAGGCAGCAGCTCTCTCCCCAGCGAACGCTGCTTTGCAGCTGCCTCCACCGCAAAGCCGCGCATAGCGAGAAAGGACACTGTGAAGTGTCTCGTCGGGAAAAGCCGTTGGGAAGAAATGGAATTTCAGCTCCATTTCGCCACCTTCGAATTATGATTTGCGGTAAGCCGGCGAAAACTCAAAGAGATCCGCGGTTATCCAATCCGCTGACTTGAGCGCTGCTATGGTGTCAGGCTGCTCACTCAGTGCCTTTGCTTGCGATGCCTCCACTGCGACAACTGCAGGTGTAGCGGGAGCTACTGGTTTACTCGAAACTACTGCTGAAGGTGGGGCCACTGGCTTATTATGCGACTTCACACCACGGAGCAACGCAAGCCGATCTGCTCGTGGAAGCCCATCAAACGACATCATGTCGATTAACTGCTCCTCAATGGGAAGTAGGTCATCGAACTGCCGCATACGAGCAGGATCCCGGCTGCGCAGAGCTGAAAGCGCTGGCTTGAGGATTTGCATCTTGGCATTGCTCACCTTGCCGATCGTCTCCGCAGTCAGGCATTCGGAGCCACTTTGAATGGCATAGCGCTGGCAGAGCACGAGTAGCTTCACCAAGAAGTCTGTTACGCCTTGGGTGTGCTCGTACAACACGTCAAAGATCTCGGGGGTCAGTTCAGTCGTCTGCTTACACCACTGATAACTCCAGAGGTTTTCAACCAGGAACTGCCACTCCTCATCATCCTTTTCGAACCGTTTGAACTCGACTGTACTGCCACTGCGTCGGGCAACACGCATGACGTCCGAGAACAAGCTGATCATCGAATTCGTGCCGATGAACACGACGGGAATGCCTATGTTGTTCACAAGGTGGAGGAAGAAGTTCAGCATGCTTTCCTTACCTCCCGTTTTCGCCAGGTGGAGGTTTTGCAGCTCATCAACAAGTAAGGCGCCAATGAAGAACGTACTGGCTACCTGCTCCATCTGCTGCAGCGCATCGTTGATGTTCCGGTGCCGGTGCCGCTTGTGATAATCCTGGTCGCCGAGCGCTTGACCGACGGCGTGGAAAAACTGCTGGCAGAATCCAGCCAGCGATCCATCGCGCGGGCAATCCAATTTGAGCCAGGTGATCTGGGTGTGGACAAATTGGTTGCCCTCATAACGCTCATGTCGAATCGTCTGCGGGTAGAGGCTCAGAATGGCGTGGAGCGCTGTGGACTTCCCAATACCACTCAGCCCTACAACGCTGAAGGAATCAGCCGTCGATTTGAAAGAGTCATGATAGCGCTGGGCCCCCGACAACGAATGCAGGTGCCTGACCGTGTCGGGTGAGGTTGGATTGCGCCCAACGTATCCGCGGCGGACCAATAGGGAGAACATGGACTCCAGCTCCAAATGCAGCAGGAACGGCTGCACGACGGTCCTCAGTCGCTCAATACAGTGAATGCGTGTCGCTCCGTCGAGCTCAAGCTCTTCAGGTGTTACTGGCTGGGGGAAATTCGATATCAACTCGATGGCCGCCGCTTCCGGAAGGATTGGCGGCAAGGCCTCGATCAACGGGTTTCCCCCATATTCAGATATGGCCTGCTTGGTGTAGCTCGCGAAAATCCGTGCGCCTTTCATTTGCTCTGTCCCGGACGAAGTCTTCTGAGCAGATCGATGACCTGCGCGCTGCGGGGGCCCGCATACGAGTCGTGTGCAATGGTGGGGGATTCCACTGCGGGTTCGGGCTCTGCCCGGAGACCCACTGGGACAGTGGCGTTTTCACGCTCCCGCTGACGTTCCTCAGAACGATTTTCGCGGATATTGGCCACCGCTTCTGACTTGCTACTCGCAGGAGGCTCAAGCTTGCGTTCGGCCCTAGCGGTGCTGATGATCTGCTCCACGGTGTCGACCAAGCCCACACGGCTTTCCAGCTCCGCGCGTTTATGAGCGGGTGGTGTTTGCCGATACGCTTCCAGCAGATCGTAGATCTCGTCCGATCGATAACCGGCGTACTTCGCATCCGAATGTCGAAGATCGCAGCGCAAAAACTGCTTGTTCACACCCTGGATCCAGATATGAGCGGCAGAGTTCGGATCGAACCGGCAATCGATCGACCACACGCCATTGCGGCGAGCTTTAGCAAACCAGTTTTCTTGGATCGCAAACTCACATACATAGTGCATCCCGCGGAACATCACGCCGCCCTTCTGCACAGTGGCTCGTTCACGAGGCAACAAGTGGAGATAGATTAAATCGTCCGGCCGGTTGTTAGGCTGGATCAGGTCATTCTCCGAGGCCCAGGACCATATGCCCATCGGAGTAGGCTCGACGCCATCGTGCATCATAGATTGGGTAAGACGTTCAGGCTGTCGATGATAGCGGTTGTAGTGCAAGACGCATGCGATAAGGATCTGGGTAAATTCCTTCAGGTTCAGAGTGGCGTCGAGCCGATAATCTCGCTCCCCCCGTTCCTTATCCCGAGCGGCCACACCACCCGGTAACCACCTGATACCGGTTAGATCATTGAGGATCCCGAACCGGCTTTCGACCATGGGCTTCCAATCTGGGCGGTAGGGAGGTGCCGTGCCCATCTCAATGCCCAAGCCAGTTGCCAACCCTTCCGCTGCCAGAGACAACATCTCGCCTCGATCGGCGTAGATGTTCTGGGGCAGATGATGACAGTCCCAATCCTCGGAAGTGATATCGACGCCGTTCTGCGCGCAAAAATCCACCTTGGAGGTGAATGCGTTGAACAATGCCTGCCGCGCACCATTCCAGCTCGGCCCCTCTAGACCAACATACAGCCCAACAATCATCCCCGAGTAGCTGTCCACCACGATGTAGACCACAGGCCTGCCAATCAGCATCCGCCGGGAATAACTGTTGACCAAGTAGATGTCTGCAATCGTTGCGTCAATCTCGAATTGGTGACAAGGGCCCCGAAGCCAATCGCGAACGGTGCCGGACAGTGGACGGCAGTCCTTGAGCCACTTCGTCAAACCCTTACGCCCGCGATCAGTTTGGATCTCGTCAAAGAATATCTTGCCCCAATAATCGAACTGATTGTAATTCGGTATTTCGGCATCTGGAAGTAAGCGAATTCGATTCTCTGCATTTTTAGAAAAATCTTTTACAGAGTAGAATCTTTTAAGCATCTTGTCATAAGCAATGCGTATCGAGGGTGCTTTATCGTTAACATATAGTGCATAACCTACCCGAATACACCGTTTATCGACAACAGTGAGCAACTTGGAGGGCGTGACCAGGTCTCCCTGAAACTTAGGCTTAGGGCCGGGTCGTTTATCCTGCGTGTAATTCCTGTTGGCAACACCCACCGCTGAATAATTTTTGAGAAGCGCGTTTCTAACTTGGCCATAGAACCAATATCTATACAAGAGACGATAAATAGTCTTTCGATGAATGCCAAGCTCAGCGGCCCGGTTTCCAACAAGGCGCCCCATCTCGCCACGAACGAAGATCTGTCCTGGATAGGCCTGATCCAGAAGCGGCGCAATCACCGCCCATTTTTCATCCCTGTCACGCTTCGAGCTTTCATCAAGATCATCTTCCAAGACCAGCAGGAACTCGGGAACTCCCGTGACGACAGATTTGGTGTCGCCGGTCTCTAGCGAGAGCCTGAGTTCCTCAATTCCTACGGCGTAGGGCTTTCTTGGCGGCTCGACCAGATCTATCACGATCGCTGCGTCATGCTCATCATCAAGATGAAGGACTCTGGTTAAGGTAGTGAAAGCCGAGAATTCTGTGACGGGCTCGAATATGTCATTGACTGAAATATTCATAACGATCTCTCATTCAATGCGCTCAGGGCTGAAGAGTAAATAACCTTGAACTCTGGCAGCGGAGACTTGAGATGCAACGGGGCATTACTTAAATCAATCAGAATTACTTTACGCCAGATCAGATTGAAGAAAATATCCCTAGCATCGCCGTACGCTATTCCTAACCGTGTAGCAATTCTTCTTAGGCATTCAGACGTGGCCCAAGGGTAAGCTTTGCTAGCTTCTAGAAGCTCAAGGAATTCAGCATGAAGTGCCGAACTCGTCAGCGCACGGGGAAGTTGCGCATACCGCCTGAGAAGTCCGAGATTTTTAATCAGGTCTGGCGTAAACATTTCCTCAGTAACAATGGCCCAGTCCACTCCCTGGCTCATCCAGAATCGTCTCTCGATTTCTAACTTTTCCAGTGTCCGAAGCGAATTGAGGTCTTGCTGATACTTAATTGTCCTAGCTACGGACTTAAAGTCTCCGTTTGGCTGCCTAACGGTCAGTAAGAAGTCTGTCGTCATTACCAGCGGCAGGGCAGTAGATTTGTATCTGGGATAACGGACACCAATCGCCTTTGCGATGGCTTGAGTGCTCTCCTCAGGCAGCAACGGGTATTGCTCCCGGATGTCCACTACGTCTTCTGAAAACTCGCAGACCAGGAGGTAGGCTCGTTCGAGATCGGACAAAAGATGATGTATGCGCTCGACTTTAACGCCTGGAATTTTGTGGGAGCGCCCCATGGAAGGAACATCCTGGACACGCAACCAAGGCACGTAACCGACTCCGGCGCCGGATCCAAATCCGTTGGCAATGTGCCGTTCAATATCCTGCTTTGAAGCAAACCTACGACCGCGCAACCCCTACCTCCTCAGTCCAACCGGAGTGCTTCACCTGATACTCAAAAAATAGTCATAGGAAAATATGCTCCATTCGGCGGCATCGTCGAAGGGATTTCCAGACTACTCTCGCAGCCAAGCGAAGCGGTGAATCCGGACCAACGGCTTTGCCCAGAAACGGCAAACCCCCGTAAATACGGGGGTTTGGGCTTTGTGTCAAACTTTAATAGCTTGTGTCAAACTTTAACCTTTTGTGTCAATCTTTAATCCGCGCAGCCAGCGCAAAGCGCCCCTGGCTTCTGGCTTACTCGACCGTAACCGACTTGGCCAGGTTACGCGGCTGGTCCACGTCGGTGCCCTTGAGCACGGCCACGTAGTAAGACAGCAGCTGCAGCGGGATGGTATACAGGATCGGCGCCAGGGCGTCGGCGATGTGCGGCACCTTGATCACGTGGGTACCTTCGCCATTGGTCATGCCAGCCTGCTCGTCAGCAAACACTACCAGCTCGCCACCACGGGCGCGTACTTCCTGCAGGTTGGACTTCAGCTTCTCCAGCAGTTCGTTGTTCGGCGCAACGGTTACCACTGGCATGTCGTTGTCCACCAGCGCCAGCGGGCCGTGCTTCAGCTCGCCTGCCGGGTAGGCTTCGGCGTGGATGTAGGAGATTTCCTTGAGCTTGAGCGCACCTTCCATCGCCACCGGGTACTGCGCACCACGGCCGAGGAACAGGGTGTGGTGCTTGTCGGCGAACAGCTCGGCGATCTTCTCGACGGTGGCGTCCATGGCCAGGGCTTCGCCCAGGCGGGCCGGCAGGCGGCGCAGTTCTTCGACCAGCTCGGCTTCAACGCCGGCTTCCAGGGTACCGCGCACCTGGCCCAGGGCCAGGGTCAGCAGCATCAGCGAAACCAGTTGGGTGGTGAAGGCTTTGGTCGAGGCCACGCCGATTTCCGGGCCGGCCAGGGTCAACAGGGTCAGGTCCGACTCACGCACCAGCGAGCTGATACCGACGTTGCAGATCGCCAGGCTGCCGAGGAAGCCCAGCTCCTTGGCGTTGCGCAGTGCGGCCAGGGTGTCGGCGGTTTCGCCAGACTGCGAGATGGAGACGAACAGAGTGTCCGGCTGCACCACCACCTTGCGGTAACGGAACTCGCTGGCTACTTCGACCTGGCACGGGATCCCGGCCAGACTTTCCAGCCAGTAACGGGCGACCATGCCGGCGTGGTAGCTGGTACCACAGGCAACGATCTGCACGTTGCGCACCTTGGCGAACAGTTCCGCAGCCTGCGGACCGAAGGCCTGGACCATCACATTGTCTTTGCCCAGGCGGCCTTCCAGGGTGCGCTGCACCACGCTTGGCTGCTCGTGAATTTCCTTGAGCATGAAGTGGCGGTAGGTACCTTTGTCGGCAGCTTCGGCACCTTCGTGGTACTGCACGGTTTCGCGCTGAACCTTGTGGCCATCCTGGTCCCAGATGGAGACCTGGTCACGGCGGATTTCGGCGATGTCGCCTTCTTCCAGGTACATGAAGCGGTCGGTGACCTGGCGCAGGGCCAGCTGGTCGGACGCCAGGAAGTTCTCGCCCAGGCCCAGGCCGATGACCAGCGGGCTGCCACTACGTGCGGCTACCAGGCGGTCAGGCTGCTTGGCGCTGATCAGCGCCAGGCCATAAGCGCCATGCAGGCGCTTCACCGCAGCCTTCAAGGCATCGGTCAGGTCCGGAATGCTCTTCAAGGTGTGGTGGATCAGGTGGACGATGACTTCGGTATCGGTCTGCGAAGTGAAGACATAGCCAAGGCCCTTCAGCTCTTCGCGCAGTTCTTCGTGGTTCTCGATGATGCCGTTGTGCACCACGGCCACTTCATTGCCCGAGAAGTGCGGGTGGGCGTTGCCCTCGGTCGGCGCACCGTGGGTGGCCCAGCGAGTGTGGGCGATACCCAGCTGGCCGGCCAGTGGCTCGGCAGCAACAGCGGCTTCCAGTTCACTGACCTTGCCGATACGGCGACGGCGCTGCAGTTCACCGTTCTGGGTGAGGACGGCCAGGCCGGCGCTGTCGTACCCGCGGTACTCAAGACGCTTGAGGCCTTCGATCAGGATGGCTGTGATGTTGCGCTCGGCGACGGCACCAACGATTCCACACATGGTTTATTGCTCCTGGCTGATCGCGGCGCAGATCAGGTTGATGCCGCGGGCTTGAATTTGTTCGCGTGCCGCTGCGGGCAGGCGTTCGTCAGTAATAAGGGTGTGCACGCTGCCCCAGGGCAGCTCGAGGTTTGGGATCTTGCGCCCTACCTTGTCCGATTCGACCATCACGATCACTTCACGGGCGACTTCGGCCATGACCCGGCTTAGGCCGAGAAGTTCGTTGAAGGTGGTGGTGCCGCGGCCGAGGTCGATACCGTCGGCGCCTATGAACAGTTGGTCGAAATCGTAGGAGCGCAGCACCTGCTCAGCCACCTGGCCCTGGAACGACTCGGAATGCGGGTCCCAGGTGCCACCGGTCATCAGCAGCACCGGCTCGTGTTCAAGGTCGCAGATGGCGCGGGCCACGTTCATCGAATTGGTCATCACCACCAGGCCAGGATGGCGGCCCAGTTCAGGGATCATGGCTGCCGTGGTGCTGCCGCTGTCGATAATGATCCGCGCATGTTCGCGGATACGCGCCACAGCAGCGCGGGCGATGGCCTTTTTATAGGAAGACACCGGCTGGGCAGGTTCACCGAGCAGCTCTTGAGGCACCGGGACCGCGCCACCATAACGTCGTAGCAACAGGCCATTGGTTTCCAGGGCAGCGAGGTCCTTGCGGATGGTGACCTCCGAGGTAGCGAAACGCTTGGCCAACGCGTCCACACTCACCTCGCCCTGCTCGCTGAGCAACGCCAGGATGTTGTGCCGCCGCTGCGGGGTATTTCGTTTCGACATGAGCGCTTAAGTTTCGATTCGAAAGATAATGATGGCAATCAAAACCTAAGATGAGCGATTCGTCAAGTCGTCACTGCCCTGTGGATAGATTCTCCCGGCACTCGCCATGCCCTTGTGGGAGCGGCCTTGTGTCGCGAAAGGGCCGCAAAGCGGTCCCAATGATTTCAAAGGTAACGCGAATATTGCCGGGCCTGCTTCGCAGCCCTTTCGCGACACAAGGCCGCTCCCACAAGTAACACCAAACGACCAAGAAAAAAGCCGACTTATTCACATAAGTCGGCTTTCGATCGAAACAGCTGTGTATAACTCAGCTCTTCTTGATCTTCTCCGGACGCTTCCAACCCGAGATGTTGCGCTGACGTGCACGAGCCACCGCCAGGTCGCCTGCCTCCACGGTCTGGGTGATGGTCGAGCCGGCAGCAGTGGTCGCACCAGCCTTGATTTCTACAGGCGCTACCAACGAGTTGTTCGAGCCGATGAACACGTCCTCGCCCATTACGGTCTTGAACTTGTTGGCGCCATCGTAGTTGCAAGTGATGGTGCCGGCGCCGATGTTGGTGCGTGCACCGATTTCGGCATCGCCCAGGTAGGTCAGGTGACCTGCCTTGGCGCCTTCCCCGAGGTGGGCGTTTTTCAGTTCGACGAAGTTACCCACATGGGCCTTGGCGTCCAGCACGCTACCCGGGCGCAGGCGGGCGAACGGGCCGGCATCGCTGCCCTCGCCCATCACGGTACCTTCGAGGTGGCTGTTGGCCTTGACCACTGCACCTTTGCGCAGGGTGGTGTTCTTGATCACACAGTTCGGGCCGATCTGCACATCGTCCTCGATGACCACCTTGCCTTCGAGAATCACGTTGATATCGATCAGCACGTCACGGCCAACGGTCACTTCACCGCGGACATCGAAGCGCGCCGGGTCGCGCAGGGTCACACCCTGGGCCATCAGGCGACGACCTTCGCGCAACTGGTAGTGGCGCTCCAGTTCGGACAGCTGGCGACGGTCGTTGGCGCCCTGCACTTCCATCGGGTCGTGCGGCTGTTCAGTAGCCACCATCAGGCCATCGGCCACAGCCATGGCGATGACGTCGGTCAGGTAATACTCGCCCTGAGCGTTGTTGTTCGACAGGCGGCCCATCCAGTCGGCCAGGCGCGCGGCTGGCAGGGCCAGAATACCGGTGTTGCCTTCCTTGATTGCTTTCTGCTCATCGTTGGCGTCCTTGTGCTCAACGATGGCGGTCACCTTGCCCTGCTCGTCACGCACGATGCGGCCATAGCCGGTCGGGTCGTCGAGGGTCACCGTGAGCAGGCCCAGCTGCTGCTCGTTGGCCTTCGCCAGCAGACGCTGCAGGGTTTCCACTTCAATCAACGGCACATCACCGTACAGCACCAGCACGGTTTCGGCGGTCAAGGCCGGCAATGCCTGGGCAACCGCATGGCCGGTACCCAGCTGCTTGTCCTGCATGACGAAGTTCAGGTCGTCGGCGGCCAGGCGCTCGCGAACCAGCTCGGCACCATGGCCAATGACCACATGAATACCTTGCGGCTGCAGCTGGCGCGCGCTGTGGATAACATGGCCGAGCATGGAGTTGCCGGCAACCGGGTGCAGCACCTTGGGCAGCGCCGAGCGCATGCGGGTGCCTTGGCCGGCGGCGAGAATAACGATATCGAGTGACATTACTGGCTACCAATCCTGGGTGGTCAGTGAAATGACCGGGGGGGAGAAATCAGAAAAGAAAAAGGGTAGCCGAGGCTACCCTTTTACTCAATCGCAACAGAAGTTATCAGCCGAGGGCCGATTACTTGCCTCTGCGCATTTGCTGGACGGTACGCAGCTGAGCTGCGGCCTCGGCCAGACGTGCGGCGGCGGCGCCGTAGTCGAAGTCCGCGCCTTTCAGATTCAGGGCGTTCTCGGCAGCCTTGAGGGCTTCCTGAGCCTGAGCTTCATCCAGGTCTGCAGCACGTTGCACGGTATCGGCAAGCACCTTGACCATGTTCGGCTGAACCTCGAGGAAACCACCAGAGATGTAGAACACCTCTTGGGCGCCACCCTGCTTGGTCAGCGTGATCGGACCAGGCTTGAGATTGGTGATCAGCGGCGCGTGACCCGGAGCGATACCAAGATCACCTAGGTTACCGTGCGCAACTACCATCTCGACCAGGCCGGAGAAGATCTCTCCTTCCGCGCTGACGATATCGCAATGGACTGTCATAGCCATCTGCTTGCCTCAACCTGATAGCGCCCCTTGCGGGGCGCAGGAATTACAGTTTCTTGGCTTTCTCGATCGCTTCGTCGATGCTGCCGACCATGTAGAACGCTTGTTCTGGCAGGTGGTCGTAGTCACCTTTGAGGATGCCGCTGAAGCCAGCGATGGTGTCTTTCAGGGAAACGTACTTGCCTGGCGAACCGGTGAAGACTTCGGCCACGAAGAACGGCTGCGACAGGAAGCGCTGGATCTTACGAGCGCGGGCTACCAGTTGCTTGTCCGCTTCGGACAGTTCGTCCATACCCAGGATCGCGATGATGTCTTTCAGCTCTTTGTAGCGCTGCAGAACATACTGAACGCCACGAGCGGTCTCGTAGTGCTCGTTGCCGATCACGTTCGGGTCCAGCTGGCGCGAAGTCGAGTCCAGTGGGTCGACCGCTGGGTAGATACCCAGGGAGGCGATGTCACGGGACAGAACGACGGTGGCGTCCAAGTGGGCGAAGGTGGTCGCTGGCGACGGGTCGGTCAAGTCGTCCGCAGGTACGTATACGGCCTGAACGGAGGTGATCGAACCTTCCTTGGTGGAGGTGATACGCTCTTGCAGAACGCCCATCTCTTCAGCCAGGGTCGGCTGGTAACCTACTGCCGAAGGCATACGGCCCAGCAGTGCGGATACTTCGGTACCGGCCAGGGTGTAACGATAGATGTTGTCGACGAACAGCAGAACGTCGTTGCCTTCGTCACGGAACTTCTCAGCCATGGTCAGGCCGGTCAGCGCTACGCGCAGACGGTTTCCTGGTGGCTCGTTCATCTGGCCGTAGACCAGCGCTACCTTGTCGAGAACGTTGGAGTCCTTCATCTCGTGGTAGAAGTCGTTACCCTCACGAGTACGCTCACCCACACCAGCGAACACGGAGTAACCGCTGTGTTCCATGGCGATGTTACGGATCAGTTCCATCATGTTTACGGTCTTGCCGACACCGGCACCACCGAACAGACCAACCTTACCACCCTTGGCGAACGGGCAAACCAGGTCGATAACCTTGATGCCGGTTTCCAGCAGGTCGTTGCCGCCTGCCTGGTCAGCGAACGAAGGCGCTGGCTGGTGGATACCGCGACGCTCTTCTTCGCCGATCGGGCCGGCCTCGTCGATCGGGTTGCCCAGTACGTCCATGATACGGCCCAGGGTGGCCTTACCAACAGGAACGGAAATGGCAGCGCCGGAGTCAACGACTTCCAGACCGCGCTTCAGGCCTTCGGTCGAGCCCATCGCAATGGTACGAACCACGCCGTCGCCCAGCTGCTGCTGAACTTCCAGGGTGGTTTCCGCGCCTTGTACTTTCAGCGCGTTGTAAACACTCGGCACGACGTCACGTGGGAATTCCACGTCGATGACGGCGCCGATGATTTGAACGATACGTCCGCTACTCATAGCTGGATCCTCTGAATATTTGAACCGTTAAACCGCGGCAGCGCCGCCGACGATTTCCGAGATCTCCTGGGTGATCGCAGCCTGACGCGCCTTGTTGTAGATCAACTGAAGCTCTTTGATCAAATCACCGGCGTTGTCTGTGGCGTTCTTCATGGCGATCATCCGGGCCGCTTGTTCAGCAGCGTTGTTCTCGACCACCGCCTGGTACACCTGCGACTCCACGTAACGCACCATCAAGCCGTCCAGCAGCTCTTTTGCGTCGGGTTCGTACAGGTAGTCCCAGTGATGCTTGAGATCCTGATCCGGGGTTGCCACCAACGGTACCAATTGCTCGACCGTTGGCTTCTGGGTCATGGTGTTGATGAACTTGTTCGAAACCACCGAGAGGCGATCGATACGGCCGTCCAGGTAGGCGTCCAGCATCACTTTGACGGAGCCGATCAGATCGTTGATCGATGGCTCTTCGCCCAAGTGGCTGATCGCGGCTACGACGTTGCCGCCAAAGATGCGGAAGAAAGTCGCACCCTTGCTGCCGATCACGCACAGGTCGATTTCCACGCCCTGTTCGCGGTTTTCGTTCATGTCCTTGACCAGGGCCTTGAACAGGTTGGTGTTCAAGCCACCGCACAGACCACGGTCACTGCTCACCACGATATAACCGGCGCGCTTTACAGGGCGCTCAATCATGAACGGGTGGCGGTATTCCGGGTTGGCGTTGGCCAGATGACCGATCACCTGGCGGATACGCTCCGCGTAAGGACGGCTAGCAGCCATGCGCATTTGTGCCTTGCGCATCTTGCTGACCGCCACTTTCTCCATGGCGCTGGTAATTTTTTGCGTGCTTTTGATGCTCGCAATCTTACTGCGAATCTCTTTTGCGCCTGCCATGTATCACCTATCAGGTTAGCAAGCGGGGGCCTGAGCCCCCGCTGCGGCTTACCAGGTCTGGGTGGCCTTGAACTTCTCGATACCGGCTTTCAGGCCTGCGTCGATTTCGTCGTTGAAGTCACCCTTCACGTTGATCTTCGCCATCAGTTCAGCGTGATCACGGTTGAAGAAGGCGATCAGTGCTTGCTCGAAGCTACCGATCTTGGAGACTTCTACGTCAGTCAGGAAGCCACGCTCAGCGGCGTACAGCGACAGGGCCATGTCCGCGATGGACATCGGCGCGTACTGCTTCTGCTTCATCAGCTCGGTAACGCGCTGACCATGCTCCAGCTGCTTGCGGGTCGCTTCGTCCAGATCGGAAGCAAACTGGGCGAATGCAGCCAGTTCACGGTACTGAGCCAGAGCGGTACGGATACCACCGGACAGTTTCTTGATGATCTTGGTCTGAGCGGCACCACCTACGCGGGATACCGAAACACCGGCGTTCACTGCTGGGCGGATGCCCGAGTTGAACATGGCCGATTCCAGGAAGATCTGACCGTCGGTGATGGAAATCACGTTGGTCGGAACGAACGCGGAAACGTCGCCAGCCTGGGTTTCGATGATCGGCAGGGCGGTCAGGGAACCGGTCTTGCCAGTGACTGCGCCGTTGGTGAACTTCTCGACATACTCTTCCGAAACGCGCGATGCACGCTCCAGCAGACGGGAGTGGAGATAGAACACGTCGCCTGGGTACGCTTCACGTCCTGGTGGACGACGCAGCAGCAGGGAGATCTGACGGTAGGCAACGGCCTGCTTGGACAGGTCATCGTAAACGATCAGGGCGTCTTCACCGCGGTCACGGAAGAACTCGCCCATGGTGCAGCCGGCGTATGGCGCCAGGAACTGCAGTGCGGCGGATTCCGAAGCACTGGCAACGACCACGATGGTGTTGGCCAGGGCGCCGGCTTCTTCCAGCTTGCGAACGATGTTGGCAACGGTGGAACGCTTCTGGCCGACAGCAACATAAACACAGAAAATACCGGAGTCTTTCTGGTTGATGATGGCGTCGATGGCCATGGCGGTCTTGCCGATCTGACGGTCACCGATGATCAGCTCACGCTGGCCACGGCCGACAGGGATCATGGCGTCGACGGACTTGTAGCCAGTCTGTACAGGCTGGTCTACCGACTTACGCCAGATCACGCCTGGAGCGACCTTTTCGACCGCGTCGGTTTCGGTGGTGGTCAGAGGACCTTTGCCATCGATCGGGTTACCCAGAGCGTCGACAACGCGGCCCAGCAGGCCTTTGCCGACCGGAACTTCCAGGATGCGACCGGTGCACTTGGCGCTCATGCCTTCGGCGAGGGTGTCATAGGCACCCAGGATCACTGCACCTACGGAGTCTTGCTCCAGGTTCAGGGCCATGCCGAATACGCTGCCAGGGAACTCGATCATTTCGCCGTACATGACGTCGGCCAGACCGTGGATCCGCACGATACCGTCGGATACCGAAACAACGGTACCTTCGTTACGGGCTTGGGAGCTCACATCGAGGTTGTCGATGCGGCCCTTGATGATTTCACTAATTTCGGAAGGATTGAGTTGCTGCATTGCTCTGCTGCCCCTTCAAACTCAAGATTTCAATGCTTCGGCCAGTTTCGCGATTTTGCCGCGAACAGAGCCATCGATTACCAGGTCACCAGCGCGGATGACGACGCCGCCAATCAGGCTGGCATCCTCCGACGCGTGCAGGCGCACTTCCTGGCCTAACCGTGCACTGAGAACCTTGGCGAGTTTGTCTTGCTGTTCTTGGTTCAACGCGAAGGCACTGGTGACTTCCACGTCCACGGATTTCTCTTGCTCGGCCTTGTACAGGTCGAACAGGGCGGCAATCTCCGGCAGAAGCAGGAGACGGTCGTTTTCCGCGGCAACATGAATGAAATTCCGTGCCTGTGCATTGAACTTGTCACCGCACACGTCAATGAACGTGGCGGCCTTTTCTGCGCTCGTCAGTCGCGGGGCCTTGAGCAGGCGCTGCATGGTGTCGTCTTGCGACACCGCAGCAGCCAGGCCGAGCATGGCTGACCAATTGGCCAGTTGCTGATGGGCCTGGGCATGCTCAAAGGCAGCCTTAGCGTAAGGTCGGGCCAACGTGGTCAGTTCTGCCATGATCGCCCTCGCTTAAATTTCAGCGGCCAGTTTGTTAACCAGCTCCGCATGCGCGTTTTGATCGATTGTGGCGCCAAGGATCTTTTCAGCACCACCAACGGCCAGGGCACCCACTTGGGCGCGCAGGGCGTCTTTAGCGCTGTTCAGTTCCTGTTCGATCTCGGCCAGAGCCTGAGCCTTCACACGGTCAGCTTCGACGCGGGCCTGATCACGGGCTTCCTCGACAAGCTGAGCAGCGCGTTTCTTGCTTTGCTCGATGATTTCGGCTGCCTGTGCTTTAGCTTCACGCAGTTGCTGACCCGCTTTCTCTTGGGCCAGCTCCAGGTCGCGAGCTGCGCGGTTGGCAGCGTCCAAGCCGTCGGCAATCTTCTTTTGGCGCTCTTGCAGGGCAGTGATGACCGGAGGCCACACATACTTCATGCAGAAGAGTACAAAAATCAGAAAAGCAACGGATTGGCCAATCAGGGTTGCATTAATGTTCACGCCAACACCTCGCTCGGTCTTAATTCATACAGCCATCAACTCGTGGTGACGAGTGATTAGCCGGCGATCTGACCAACGAACGGATTCGCGAAGGTGAAGAACAGAGCGATACCAACACCGATCATGGTTACGGCGTCGAGCAGACCGGCAACGATGAACATTTTAACCTGCAGCATCGGAACCATTTCTGGTTGACGAGCAGCGCCTTCCAGGAACTTGCCGCCCAGCAGGCCGAAACCAATGGCGGTACCCAGAGCACCCAGGCCGATCAGCAGAGCAACAGCGATAGCGGTCAGACCAACTACAGTTTCCATCTTTCCTCCCGACTTTTACGTCGTATTGGTTAGGTTTTTAGTTTGAAGCGGTAAAACAAATCGTTTGGTACAGCATGCCCTTGCGGACTTTTTAAGCCCTCCCCCCGAACAGGCGGGGAAGGCTATCAGACACGCCAGGCGGTCTTAATGGTTATCTTCGTGAGCCATCGACAGGTAGACGATGGTCAGCATCATGAAGATGAAAGCTTGCAGGGTGATGATCAGGATGTGGAACACAGCCCACGCCCATTGCAGCACCACACCCAGGCCGCTGAGCCACAGCAGGCCGGAGCCGAACATTACAGCGATCAGGATGAACACCAGTTCGCCGGCATACATGTTGCCGAACAGACGCAGTGCCAGCGAGATCGGCTTGGCGATCAGGGTCACGAATTCCAGCAGGAAGTTGACCGGAATCAGCAGGATCTGAACGAAGATGTTCTTGCTGCCGAACGGGTGCAGGGTCAGCTCACCGATGAAGCCGCCCAGGCCCTTGACCTTGATGCTGTAGAAGATGATCAGGGCGAACACGCAGAAGGCCATGGCCAGGGTCGCGTTCGGGTCGGTGGTCGACACGGCGCGGAACGGAATGTGCGGGTCACCGGAGATCAGGATGGCCAGCTGAGGAATCCAGTCGACCGGTACCAGGTCGACGGCGTTCATCAGGAATACCCAGACGAAAATGGTCAGCGCCAGCGGAGCGATTACCGGGCTACGGCCGTGGAAGGAGTCCTTCACGCTGCCGTTGACGAAGTCCACCATCACTTCTACGAAGTTCTGCAGGCCGCCAGGTTGGCCGGAAGTCGCCTTCTTGGCCGCCATGCGGAAGATGAACAGGAAGATCAGACCCAGCGCGACGGACCAACCCAGGGTGTCCAGGTGGAACGCCCAGAAGCCCATTGCCTTGGCTTCTGCAGCCGAATGGGCGAAGCCCCAGCTGCCGTCTGGTAGTTGACCGTAGGTCAGGTTCTGCAAGTGGTGCTGGATATAGCCCGAAGCGGTTTCTGCTGCCATGGTTGCCTCAAACGCCCTAAGGTCTCGAAAGTCTTTTATTCATCAGCAGGGGCGCGAACCAGCTGACCAAAAGGGTCAACACGAAGACGCCGAATACTGCTAACGGCGCCAGTGGCTTCACTCCTGCGAAGGTCAGTGCAAAAAGCACTGCCGTCAAAATCATCTTGCCTGCCTCGCCAGCGTAGAACGACTTGACGATGGCTTGTGCCGCCCGGGCCCCGCTGAAGCGAAAAGCCTTCCAGGCGAAATACACATTGGGTAGCCAGGCAATCAAACCTCCGCAAAGGCCTGAATATCCACTGACCGCCCCTTTCCACTGCCACAACACCAACGTTGCCAGCAGCAGTACGACGAATTGAGCCAGCAGTACCGGGAAAACCGCCCAGCGATGGAAAGGCAGGCGGTTTGGCGTGCGGATTTCCATCACAACTGCTCCTCGGAAGTCGACCAGCAAGTCAGTAATGACTTGGCATAATTTGTGCCGACAAAATGCGCGCAGAGTATAGGGGTGGATTAACCCCTATTCAACTATTCGGTAGTGATTTCCGACTGCGCGCTACAACGGGAATTGTTTCAGCGGATGTGAGCAAGCACGCCTTGCAACTCGTCAAGCGAGTTGTAGCGAATAACCAATTGCCCTTTGCCCTTGTTGCCATGGCGTATCTGCACGGCCGAGCCCAGGCGCTCTGCGAGCCGCTGTTCAAGGCGTGCGATATCCGGATCAGGTTTGCTCGGTTCAACCGGATCAGGTTTGTCGCTGAGCCACTGACGAACCAGTGCCTCGGTTTGGCGCACGGTGAGGCCACGTGCGACAACATGACGCGCCCCCTCTTCCTGGCGGTGTTCTTCCAGGCCGAGCAATGCACGGGCGTGGCCCATCTCCAGGTCGCCATGGGCGAGCATGGTCTTGATCGCGTCAGGCAGGGTGATCAGGCGCAGCAGGTTGGCCACGGTCACCCGCGACTTGCCCACGGCATCGGCCACCTGTTGCTGGGTGAGCTCGAACTCCTGCTGCAGGCGCTGCAGGGCCAGCGCCTCTTCCAGCGGGTTGAGGTCTTCACGCTGGATGTTCTCGATCAGCGCCATGGCGATGGCGGCTTCGTCGGGCACTTCGCGGACCATCGCCGGGATCTTGTCCAGGCCAGCCTGCTGGGTGGCGCGCCAGCGGCGCTCACCGGCGATGATCTCGTAGCGGTTGCCATCGATCGGGCGCACCACGATCGGTTGCATCACGCCATGGTTGCGAATCGAGTGTGCGAGCTCTTCCAGCGCCTCCGGGTCCATGTCCCGGCGCGGCTGGTACTTGCCACGCTGGATCAGCTCGACCGGCAGGTGTTGCAGTTCTTTCTGGTCGATCTTCACAGCCTGCTCTTCGAGCGCGCTGACGGAAGGACCACTGAGCAGTGCATCCAACCCACGTCCGAGACCCCGTTTCTTGACGGCCATACGGATTCCTTAAGTTGTTTGTGCAGTGCGTGATTGACGGCGTTGACGGCGTACCAGTTCCCCGGCCAGGGCCAGATAAGCCAGCGCGCCTCGCGATTGCTTGTCGTAGGCCAGGGCCGGCATGCCGAAGCTCGGGGCCTCGGCCAGGCGAATGTTGCGCGGAATGACCGTGTCGTACAGCTGCGGGCCAAAGTGCTCCTTCAACTGCGCCGAAACATCGTTGTTCAGGCTCAGGCGCGGATCGTACATGGTCCGCAGCAGGCCCTCGATCTTCAGCTCCGGGTTCAGCCGGGCGGCGATGCGCTTGATGTTATCCACAAGGTCGCTGAGACCTTCCAGTGCGTAGTACTCGCACTGCATCGGGATGATCACGCCATCGGAGGCGACCAGGGCGTTGAGCGTGAGCATCGACAGCGACGGAGGGCAGTCGATGAGGATGTAGTCGTAGTTCTCGCGGATCGGCGCCAGGGCGTTGCGCAGGCGGCTCTCCTTGACCTGCATTTCCAGCAGCACCACTTCGGCAGCGGTCAGGTCACGGTTGGCCGGTAGCAACTGGAAACCACCGTGCTCGGAGTAATGCATGGCCTGGGCCAGGTCGCATTCCCCGATCAACAGGTCGTAGACCGAGTGCTCGAGCTCGTGCTTGTCCACACCGCTGCCCATGGTGGCGTTGCCCTGCGGATCGAGGTCGATCAGCAGCACACGACGCTTGGTCGCGGCCAGCGAGGCGGCGAGATTGATACAGGTGGTGGTCTTGCCCACACCACCTTTCTGGTTCGCGATTGCGAATACCTTAGCCATTGTTGCGTGTGTTCCCAGTCATGCCTTGCGGCGCAGTATCAGCAGATGGCGCTGGCCCTGGCAACCTGGAACGGTCAGGGCCTGCTCGCTTTCCACTGTGAAGTCTGCGGGCAATGCTACCAGTTCATCGGCAGGATGCAGCCCCTTCATTGCAAGCCATTGCGTCCCGGTGTCGCCCAGGTGGCGGGTCCAGTTGGTGAAGTTCTCCATGCTGCTGAAGGCGCGGGAGATGATTCCGCTGAACGGTTGTGTCGGCTGGAAGGCTTCGACCCGACTGTGGATAACCGTGAGGTTGTCCAACTTGAGCTCCATTTTCACCTGGGTCAGGAAGCGGGTCTTCTTGCCGTTGGCGTCCAGCACCGTCACGCGCTTGTGCGGATGCAGGATAGCCAATGGGATGCCGGGCATGCCACCGCCACTGCCAACATCCAGCCAGTTGTCACGCTCGCTGTGGATAAACGGCATGACACTGAGGCTGTCGAGCAGGTGACGCGACACCATCTCGTCGGGGTCGCGCACGGCGGTGAGGTTGTAGGCTTTGTTCCATTTGATCAACAGGGCGAGGTAGCCGAGCAGCTTCTCGTGATGCTCGGCGCTCAGCTCGACACCGAGCTGGCGCGCACCTGTGGACAACTCTTCAGCGTGTTGCGGGGTGACCAGGGAACTCAAGCGCTTTGCTCCAATTCGCGGCCAGCGCCGCGTTTTTTCAAGTGAATCAGCAACAGGGAAATCGCCGCCGGGGTCACGCCCGGGATACGCGAAGCCTGACCCAGGGTTTCCGGACGGGTCTGGCCCAGCTTGCCCTGGATTTCCTTGGACAGGCCGGAAATCGTCGAGTAATCGATATCCACAGGCAGGCGGGTGTCTTCGCTGGCACGCAGACGTGCGATTTCATCCTGCTGGCGATCAATGTAACCAGCGTACTTGGTGCGGATTTCGACCTGCTCGGCGACCTGTGGATCAATCGCTTCACCACCGGTTGCCTCAATCAGCCCGGCGTAGTCGATTTCCGGGCGCGCCAGCAGGTTGAGCAGACTGTACTCGTGGCTGAGCGGAGTACCGAACTTATCCACAATGGCCTGGCCTTGCTCGGTGTTCGGGCGGACCCAGGTCGACTTCAGACGCTGCTCCTCGCGCTCGATGCCGTCGCGCTTGGCGCAGAAGGCGGCCCAACGCTGATCGTCGATCAGGCCGAGTTCGCGGCCCTTTTCGGTCAAGCGCAGGTCGGCGTTGTCTTCGCGCAGGATCAGGCGGTACTCGGCACGCGAAGTGAACATGCGGTACGGCTCCTGGGTACCCAGGGTAATCAGGTCGTCGACCAGTACGCCGATGTATGCCTCGTCGCGGCGCGGGCACCAGCTGTCTCGGCCCTGCGCACGCAGGGCGGCATTGGTCCCGGCCAGCAAGCCTTGTGCGCCGGCTTCTTCATAACCGGTGGTGCCGTTGATCTGGCCGGCGAAGAACAGACCGCCGATGACCTTGGTCTCGAGGCTGTACTTGAGGTCGCGCGGGTCGAAGTAGTCGTATTCGATGGCGTAGCCCGGGCGCACGATGTGTGCGTTCTCCATGCCGCGGATGGATCGCACCAGCTCCAGTTGCACATCGAACGGCAGCGAAGTGGAAATACCGTTGGGGTAAAGCTCATGGGTGGTCAGGCCTTCCGGCTCGATGAACACCTGGTGGCTTTCCTTGTCGGCGAAGCGATGGATCTTGTCTTCGATCGACGGGCAGTAGCGCGGGCCGACACCTTCGATTACACCCGAGTACATCGGCGAACGGTCGAGGTTCGAGGCGATGATCTCGTGGGTGCGCGCATTGGTGTGGGTAATCCAGCAGCTCACCTGACGCGGGTGCATCTGGGCGTTGCCCATGAACGACATCACCGGGATCGGCGTATCGCCTGGTTGCTCGGTCATCACCGAGAAGTCCACCGAACGGCCGTCGATACGCGGCGGGGTACCGGTTTTCAGGCGGCCAACGCGCAGCGGCAGTTCACGCATGCGGTGGGCCAAGGCGATCGAAGGCGGATCGCCGGCGCGACCACCGGAATGGTTTTGCAAACCAATGTGGATAAGCCCACCGAGGAAAGTACCGGTGGTCAGTACCACCGATTCGGCGAAGAAACGCAGGCCCATCTGGGTCACCACGCCTTTGACCTGGTCCTGCTCGACGATCAGGTCGTCGCAGGACTGCTGGAATATCCACAGGTTCGGCTGGTTTTCCAGGATTTCACGCACCACTGCCTTGTAGATGGCGCGGTCGGCCTGTGCACGGGTAGCGCGTACAGCCGGGCCCTTGCGGTTGTTCAGAACGCGGAACTGGATGCCGCTCTTGTCGGTGGCCAGCGCCATGGCGCCGCCGAGGGCATCGATCTCTTTGACCAGATGGCTTTTGCCAATACCGCCAATAGCGGGGTTGCAGCTCATGTGACCGAGGGTTTCCACGTTATGGGTCAACAGCAGGGTTTTCACACCCATGCGTGCAGACGCAAGCGCAGCCTCGGTACCGGCATGGCCGCCGCCGATGACGATCACTTCAAAACGGGAAGGGAAATCCACCACGCACCTCGTGCCTGTTTTTGCGAATAGAGAAGGTAAGCGGACAAGTATAGGGACTTCACCCCCTTTAAAGAAACCGTCTGAGCAAATTTTGACCAGTCTGTGGATGAGTGGCTACCAACAGAAATCAAAGAGGAAAAATTTAAAAAAGCTTTGTTTTTATGTTTATTCTTATGCACAAGCCTTTCTGTGGATAAGCTTATGCAGGCCTTTATCCATGCTGTGTAGAGCAAAATTAAACCCTGTGGCTGGAGTACCATGAGGGTTATGGATAACACGATTTAGCCTGTGGATTAAATGGCTGTTTACCCACAAGCGGGTTTGTCCTCAGAAAAAAAGCCTGCTTATCAACGGAGCTGAAGGCGAGTTTTCCACAGGGCTCCTGAGAGCAGATTGGGGTAGGTGAATGAAAAAAATGTGAACCTGCACCGGCCTCTTAGCGGGTGAACCCGCTCCCACAGGGGTCTGCACAGCCTGCAGGTGCGGCGCGTTTTCCGTAGGAGCTGCGAAATTTGAGGCAAAAAAAAGCCGCTCCCGAAGGAGCGGCTCTTGGTTTTGCCTGGCTGTGAATTACTTGCCGATGCAAAAGCTGGAGAAAATCCGCCCCAGCAGGTCATCAGAGCTGAATGCCCCGGTAATCTCCCCCAGGGCCTGCTGCGCCTGCCGCAGGTCTTCCGCCAACAGCTCACCCGCACCAGCCAGGGTCAGTTGTGCACGGCCATGTTCCAGGTGCTCACTGGCCTGGCGCAGGGCATCCAGATGGCGCCGGCGAGCGCTGAAACCACTCTCCGCCGTCTGTTCATAACCCATGCAGGCCTTCAGGTGGTCACGCAGCAACTGCAGCCCTGCATCGTCCCCTTTGGCACTGAGGGTGATCGTTACATGGCCGTCATCGCACTGTTCCAGCGCTACCCGCTCACCACTAAGGTCGGCCTTGTTCCGAATCAGCGTCACCTTGGCCGGGTCTGGCCGCTGGTCGAGAAATTCTGGCCACAGGGCGAACGGGTCGCTGGCCTCGGGCGCGGTGGAATCCACCACCAACAACACCCGATCTGCCTCGCCAATGGCCTTCAGCGCACGTTCCACGCCAATCTTTTCCACATGGTCATCGGTGTCGCGCAAACCGGCAGTATCGACCACGTGCAGCGGCATGCCGTCGATGTGGATATGTTCGCGCAGGATGTCTCGCGTGGTGCCGGCAATATCAGTCACGATGGCCGCTTCCCGACCGGCCAGCTGATTCAGCAGGCTCGACTTGCCGGCATTCGGCCTACCGGCGATGACCACAGTCATGCCGTCACGCAGCAAAGCCCCCTGCCCGGCTTCACGCTGTACTTTGGACAACTCGCCCCGCACCGTATCGAGCATCGCCAGCACATGGCCGTCGGCGAGGAAGTCGATTTCCTCTTCAGGGAAGTCGATCGCCGCCTCGACGTAGATGCGCAGCGCAATCAACGCCTCGGTCAGGAAGTGCACGCGCTTGGAGAACTCCCCCTGTAGCGAACGCAGGGCATTGCGCGCAGCTTGGCTGGAACTGGCTTCGATCAGATCGGCAATGGCTTCGGCCTGGGCCAGGTCGAGCTTGTCGTTGAGGAATGCACGTTCGCTGAACTCACCCGGGCGAGCCAGCCGGCAACCAACCTGTACACAGCGCTGCAGCAGCATATCCAGTACCACCGGGCCACCATGGCCCTGCAGTTCCAGCACGTCCTCGCCGGTGAACGAATTCGGCCCGGGGAAAAACAGCGCGATCCCTTCATCCAGTACCAGGCCTTCCTCGTCGCGGAACGGGCCGTAATGGGCGTGGCGCGGGGTAAGCGTACGGCCGGTGATCAACTGGCCGGCCTTGGCGGCCAGAGGGCCGGACAACCTGACAATACCCACACCGCCGCGGCCCTGGGCGGTGGCGATGGCGGCGATGGTTTCACGCACAGTGTTCATGCTCGAAAGCCTCTACGACAAAAACGACAGATAGCAAAAACGCCCCACTAGGGGGCGTTTTTTATTCACAGGCTAGCGCAGTAGCCTGTCAAGCAGCAGCTTTTTTGCTGGCTGCTTCGATGCTGCGAGTGATGTACCACTGCTGTGTGATCGACAGGCAGTTGTTCACAACCCAGTACAGCACCAGACCAGCCGGGAACCACAGGAAGAAGAAGGTGAAGATGATCGGCATCATTTTCATCACCTTGGCCTGCATCGGATCCGGCGGCGTCGGGTTCAGGCGCTGCTGGATGAACATGGTGGCGCCCATGATGATCGGCAGGATGAAGAACGGATCCTTGATCGACAGGTCGGTAATCCACAGCATCCATGGGGCCTGGCGCATTTCCACGCTTTCCAGCAGTACCCAGTACAGGGCCAGGAACACTGGCATCTGCACCAGGATCGGCAGGCAGCCGCCCAGCGGGTTGATCTTCTCTTTCTTGTACAGCTCCATCATCGCCTGGGACATCTTCTGGCGATCGTCACCGAAGCGTTCTTTCAATGCAGCGAGCTTTGGCGCGACGGCACGCATGCGCGCCATCGAACGGTAGCTGGCAGCCGACAGCGGGAAGAACAGGCCTTTGATCAGCATGGTCAGCACGATGATCGACCAGCCCCAGTTACCCAGCAGGCTGTGGATATGTTGCAGCAGCCAGAAGATCGGCTGGGCGATGAACCACAGGAAACCGTAGTCGACAGTCAGTTCCAGACCTGGGGACAACTCTTTCAGCTTGGACTGGATTTTCGGGCCGGCATACAGCATGGCGCTGGTTTCGACCTTGCCGCCAGCAGGCACGCTGATTGCCGGGCCGGTGTAGCCGATGATGTAGTTGCCCTGGCTGTCCTTGCGGGTCTGGACAACGTTGTTGTCCGACTTGGCCGGAATCCAGGCGGTAACGAAGTAGTGCTGCAGCCAGGCAACCCAGCCGCCGGACACATTTTCTTTCAAATTGCCTTTGTCGATATCCTTCATCGAGACCTTTTTGTAAGGCTCGGAAGGGGTCCACAGGGCAGCGCCCAGGTAAGTAGCGGTGCCGGTGGCAGTGCTCGACGACGGATCGGAGCTGGCATCACGCTTGAGCTGGGCAAACATGTTGCCGCTCCAGGCCTGGCCGCTCTGGTTGTCGATAAGGTAGCTGACGGTCAGGTCATACTCGCCACGCTTGAAGCTGAAGCGCTTGATGTAGTTGACGCCGTTGTCGCTAAACTTCAGGTCGACCACCAGTTGTTCCTGACCATCGGCCAGCTGGTAACCCTTCTTGTCACTAGCGTACAGAGGGCGACCGGCAGGACGTGCATCCGGACCGTTGACGCCGGTCAGGCCGCTTTGTGCCAGGTAGACACGCTCGCCACCGTTGTCGAACAGTTGGAACGGAATGTCCGGGTGGTCCTGACGACGTGGGTACTGCGGCAGGTTCAACTGGACGATGTCACCACCGACCGGATCGATAGCCAGTTCCAGGACATCGGTCTTGACCCGGATCAGGTCCTTGCTGACCGCAACCGGCGCCAGTTCGGCAGCGCTGGTTTCGGCGTTGGCGCTTGGCACATCGGCGCTGGCGCCGGCATTACCGGCCGGTACGCCATCCGGCAAACCCGGGGCAACGGTGCTGGCAGCAGTATTCTGAGTCGGCAGGGCAGCCTGGCCGTAGTCCTGGTTCCACTTGAGGACCATGACGTAGGACACGATTGCCAGGGCGACGATCAGGATCGTGCGTTTAATATCCATGATTACTCGGCTATCGAAGAAGTTCGGGAGGAAGGAGCGGGAGGAACGGGATCGAAACCGCCGTCGTTCCACGGATGACAACGCCCCAGGCGACGAACGGCTAGCCACCCACCACGCCAGAAGCCGTGGTTTTCGATGGCTTCATAAGCGTAACAGGAGCAACTGGGGAAGAAACGACAGTGGTTGGCCATCAGAGGACTAATGGCGTAACGGTAAAACTGGATCGGAACGAGCGCCAGTTTACGCATCTTGGCTGTCTACCCCTGCGGAATTGGCGGTCGCTGCTGGAGTGGGCCGGCTGCGTGCCAGGCGTTTCCAGAGTTTGCCAAAGTGTTGGTGCAATTCCGGGTTTTCTATCTCACCCAATCCCTTGCGCGCGACGATCACAATATCCAACCCGGCAAGCAATTGCTGGTTCAGACGAAAGGAATCGCGCATCAAGCGCTTGAGGCGGTTGCGTTGAACGGCGAGCTTGACGCTCTTCTTGCCGATCACCAGGCCGAGGCGTGGGTGATCGAGGCCGTTCTCACGAGCAAGGATCAGCAGGTTTTTCCCTGGAACCTTGCCGGTTGGGGAGTCGAAGACCGCTTTGAAATGTCGGGGTGTAAGCAGTCGCTTTTCCCGACTGAAGTCCTGACTCACCACCTGTGCCGAAAAATCAAATGGCCAGACGCTTACGGCCTTTGGCACGACGACGCGACAGAACAGCGCGGCCGTTCTTGGTAGCCATACGGGCACGGAAGCCGTGGGTGCGCGCGCGCTTGATGGTGCTTGGTTGGAAAGTACGTTTCATGGCGTGTTACCTGGTTTGTCGACGACGGGCCGGGATGGCCCCCTTTTTAAGAGACCGGCGATTCTAGAGAAAGCAAGCCCGTAGGTCAATTTCCAACCAGTCTTTCCATATAGAGCACGTGATGGACGGTGCGTGCTTGTCCATCCCCCAAGGGTGCTTGATCGGACACACGAATTGGGGACAACATGAAAAAAAGAAGAGACATATAAAAAGCTTTTCTGAAGAATCTATAAATCTTAAGTGGATAACCTTCTGTGGATAACCTGCTTGAGGCCAGAAAATACGGGCTGTACAGAGTTTTACAACTGTGTTCTCAACCGGTGCTGCGCTTGTTTTCTTCGTGATCAAAAGCTGTGGATTAAATCGTGGCTTATCCACAGTAGAGTTATCAACAGACCTGACATCAGGGTTGTGCATAGCGCTCATGGGTGCTTATCCACAGGGCTTATTCACAGTGCGGCGAAGCCTTTTTGGTCGATAAATGGCTGTTTTGTCATGGTTCCTAACGTGTCCACATGTGGATAACTGAACGCTCGACCGGTACAATGGCGGTTTGTTTTTGCCTCATCCGGCTTTCAAACTCAGGGGATATCCGTGTCAGTGGAACTTTGGCAGCAGTGCGTGGAGCTTCTGCGCGATGAACTGCCTGCCCAGCAATTCAACACCTGGATCCGTCCGCTACAGGTCGAAGCCGA